>CAWFYF010000014.1:0-64117 GCA_963819935.1 uncultured Alphaproteobacteria bacterium | reverse complement strand
TCGCGCCGCGGCCAGCGGCTCGGACGAGTCCAAGCCCGGCTCCGGGCTTGGACTATCGATCGTGGTCGATCTGGCCGCCCTTTATGGCGGGAGCCTGACGCTCGGCAGCGCGCCGATCGGGGGATTGCGGGCCGAACTGGTGCTTCCCGGCGTCTGAACGGGGCAAATTCGGACGGCAAGGACCGGCCGGTCGGGATTGTTCCTAAACGACTTCTTAACGCGCGCGCTTTTATGATGACCAGTGGATGGTTTTGCCGTCCGCCGACACACGCATTCCTACCGGGCGCATGAGCCAGACATCGATCGAGCGGCTGAGGGATTATCTCGCGCAGCTTCCGCCGCAGTCGCAGGCGCTGCTGATGCGGGAGTTCGAGCGCGCCCTCGAGCGCGGGGAGGACACCTCGGTCGCGGCCTTCGTGCTCGACCAATTGCGCTGGGTGGTAAGAGGCCCGGAGCCCGCTGCACAAAAACCAGAGGTGGACCCAGAAGATCGGGAAGAGGCCGCCAGGCAGCGCAACGGAGAAGCCGCGCGGCTGCTGTACCGCCCACTGGATCCATTTCTTGTCGGGAGCAATTCCACCCGTTCCGGCCAGGTTCGCCGTTCGTCGCTGTTGTCGGTATGGCAGTGGCTGGCTCGCGACGGCGCGCCCGAACAGGTGCGGGAGTACGAAGCGACGCTCGAGCGGTCGCGTCAGTCCGGAAATTCCCATGAGGTTGAGGTCTCCGTCCGAAAATTGCAGCTCGCCGCGGCGGATGCCATCCTCAAAATTGCCGGCCCGTCGAACGGTGGTGACAAACAGCGCGCGTTGGCCCGTGTCGGTCCTCCCGCCGTCATCGAAGATCTGCTGCCGATCGGGTATGTCCTGCAGGCTCGCGAAGCGCTCGACGCCCTCAATGGCAAGCTACCCAGCCAGTTGCGGATTTTCACGGATTCGCAGATCGCCTCGGTCACCGCCGCGCTCAACATTCCTATGCTGCAAACCCCGCAGGTGCTGCCCTTCGCGCTGTCGCTGATCATGCAGCGGCTGAGCGCGCCGTGGCAGATCATCCGCCTCGCCATCAAGATGGCCGCGTCCGACGATGAGATCCGCGTCGCCGCGACGCCTTACGGAATTGCCGTCACCATCGCGCTTCACGATCTGTCCTGCCTTGCGGCCAACTTGCGGATGGATATCAAGCGCGGCCATTTCGACAACGTCGCCGAGCAGCTCAAGACCCTCCATGACGGCGTGCGCGGTTTGCGGACCGAACTCGACCTCCGCAACGAATCCAACTGGGGCAAGCAATTGACCTCGATCCGGGCCGATATTTCCAACTCCCTGCAATCGGAAATCGACAGCGTGCCCGGCCGGGTCCGGCGCATCCTGCGTCAGCGCGCCGACAAGGATATTCCGGCCGGCGCCAGGGTCGACACCACTGAGGTCGACGAGGCCTGCGCACTGATTGATTTCGTTGCGGTCTGCCGCAACTATGCCAGCGAGCTTGCAATCAACGAAGTCACGCTGCGGACCTATTCGGACCTGCAGCAATACGTCGAGCGTTCCACCGAAGCCTTGGTGCAGTCGCTGCGCGCCGGCGACACCAAGTCACGTGCCTACCGGCAGGCGCAGGTCGCGGCGGCGATCCGCTTCTGCGACGTCCTGTTCGGCCATGACTATGCGCAGCTGATGAGCCGGGCGGCCGAAAATGCGGTGACGGTCGAGCGCAAGCCGTCGCGCGCCAGCTAGAATAATAGTGCAACGCACTTATTGCAATTTCTGATTGACGCGATGCAATGGGGAACGTACCGTTTTGGTGCGAACCCGATCATTTAATTTCGTTGATTTTGAAATGAACCCAGTTGTTAATTTTGTTGAATATGAAAACCGCGTAATCTCGGCCACATATCGAAACCTGATGGTCAAGGCCAAAATCGTCCTCGTCGACAAGACGAGCGGCGAGCAGTTGCCCGATCCGGTGGCCACGATTTCGTCGCCGCTGCCGAACGGCTCGCTAAGGATGAGGCTGCCGGACTCCGTCAGGCCGGGAACCTATTATCTGAAGGCGCTGAATGGACACGGCGAATATGCCACGCAAAGTGTCGATTTCGACGTCAGCTGACACTATCGGCAGACGCCGGGCTTTGCATCGGCAGACACCGTTTCGACGGGGCTTCGGGCCTTGCCGGTCGCATCGGCGGCTTGAGAATTGTCGATTGCCGGGCTCGGCACCGCTGGTGTAAAGCGGCGCGTCGGCGCTTGCGTTACCGGCGCCGTATGGAACCCGCCGGATGACTTTGTGGTTTGTGTTCGCGCTGATGACGGCTGCGGCGAGCTTTGCCGTGCTCTGGCCGCTGGGCCGTCGGGGCCAGCCGCACCGCAGCGGCAGCGAGGCGGCTGTCTATCGGGATCAACTCGCCGAGATCGATCGCGACGTTGCCTCCGGCCTGATCGGATCATCGGAAGCGGACGCCGCGCGCGTCGAAATCAGCCGTCGTCTGCTGGCCGCAGCGGACACCCGGCGCGATCCGCCCGTGGCATCGTCGAATCTCAAATGGCGTCGTACGGTGGCGGTCGTAGCGCTGGTTGGACTGCCGGTGCTGGCGATCTCGATCTATCTTCCGCTCGGTTCGCCGGGGCTTGGCGATTTTCCCCTTGCCCAGCGCGCCCGTGCGCCGGCCGCCGCGCAGTCGCTCGACAGTCTGTTGGCGCAGGTCGAGGCGCATCTGGAAAAAGACCCAACCGACGGCCGCGGCTGGAGCGTGCTTGCGCCTGTGCTGGCCAGGCTCGGCCGCTATGACGAAGCGGTCCGGGCTTACCGCAATTCGATTACGTATAACGGCGACAGCGCCGAGCTCAGGGCCGATCTCGGCGAAGCCATTGCCGGTGCGGCCGGTGGCGTCGTCACCGCGGAGGCCAAGGCCGAATTCGAGCGCGCGATCGCGTTGAATGGCGAGGCGGTCAAGGCGAACTACTTCCTTGGGCTCGCGGCCGAGCAGGACGGGCGCAGCGCCGAGGCTGCGTCGATCTGGCGGACCATGCTGGCGAAGGCGCCGCCGGACGCGCCCTGGCGTCCGCTGCTTCAGGCGGCGCTGGCGCGGGTCGCGTCCGGCGCACCTGCGCTGTCGGACGGTGCGGTGGCGGCGGCAAAGGAAATGAACGGAACCGATCGGGACGCGATGATCCGCGGCATGGTCGAACGTCTGGCCGCTCGATTGAAGCAGAATGGCGGCGACGTCGACGGGTGGCTGCGGCTGGTACGGGCCTACATGGTCATGGGCGATCGCGACAAGGCGAGAGGTGCGCTTGCCGAAGCCCGTCAGGCCGTCGCCAACGACGCCGAGCGGCTGCGGCAGCTGAACGACGGCCTGAAGGATCTCGGGCTCGACGGATGAGCATGATGCCGAAGGTGTGAAGCGGCTTTCTGAACATATTGTGCGAAAAATTGCCGCACATGACGCGCAAGCAGCGGCGCTTAGCGATGGTCGGCGGCTCGCTGGCGGTGCTCGCCGTCGCGCCGGCTCCGGCATGTTCCAGTTCATCCTGCGGCGGAGCGATCGAATGAAAAAAATCCTGGCCATCATCTTTGCCCTGGCCGCGATGTCGGCATGGTCGTCGGCTTACGCAGTGGAGCCTGACGAGATCATGGCCGATCCCGTCAAGGAGGCGCGGGCGCGTGAGTTGTCGCGCGAATTGCGCTGCATGGTATGCCAAAACCAGTCGATCGACGATTCCGGGGCGCCGCTGGCGCGGGATCTGCGGCTGTTGGTGCGCGAGCGGATCGCAGCCGGCGACAACGATGCCCAGGTGATCGATTTTCTGGTCGCGCGCTACGGCGAGTTCGTGTTGTTGAAGCCGCGACTGGAGCCCCATACGTTGCTGCTGTGGCTATTGCCGCCGCTGGTGTTGGCCGGAGGTGGGCTTGCGCTGTGGATGCATGGCCGGCGGCGACCCGTTTCGGCGGTGGCGGAAGCGACGGGAACGCTGACCCCCGACGAGGCAGCGCGTCTGGCCGTCCTGATGGCGGACGAGAGTTCTACCGAGAAGCCGGCTTGAACTCCGTAGCGCTACGGGCAGCGCAACTAATGCAACTGAGTTGCAATGCGTCGGCACCGTGCGGGAGGGCGATTGCAAATGATTTTCGCAAACGTCGGGGCGCCGTCGCGGTCCGCACCCTTCATGTTATTTTGACTTTTGTCTGAAAGTTTGGGACCGCACGCCCGCATTTTTTCCTATTCGAGCAAATCGATGTTCTCCAACAGCAATTTGACGATCCGCTTCCTGATCGGAGGCGTCGTGGTGGCCTTGCTCATGCTGTTGGCGATCGGCGGGGGTACGGGATTTGTCGCGGTCCTGTATTTGAACAACGAGATCACAAGTCTCTCCTCCGAATTCAGCGCGCTGAGCGGCCCGGGCCGCGACCATGCGCTGCAGATCTATCAGCAGGCCCAGGCGGCGTTTTCATATTTCCTGATGGCATGCGTTGCCATTGCGGTCGTTGCCTCCACCGTCTGCCTCATCACCTATTTTGCCTGCCGCAACGGCATCTTGGGGCCGCTGGCCGCCATCGTGCATGCGATGCGCGAGGTCGCCGACCAGAAATACGGGACCCCGATCCCCGGCCTCGGCCGCGCCAACGAAATCGGCCAGCTCGCCGGCGCGCTCGAAATCTTCAAGACCACGGGGATCGAGCGGCAGCGGCTGACCGAGCACGAATTGCAGGAGGCGCAGCGCCAAGCCGAACGTTCCCGGTATCTCGACGAGAAGATCCGGGATTTCAACGGTCTGGTCGCCAATGTCGTCAGCAGCGTCGCATCGTCGGCCGTGCGGTTGAAAAGCAACGCAGAAACCCTGTCACAGGCTGCCAATGAAACCACCGCTAAGGCCAACGCGGTTGCCAGCGCCGCGAGCGAGGCCAGTACCAGTGTCCAGACCGTCGCAGGCTCGGCGGAGGAGATGACGACGTCGATCGGCACCATCAGCCGGCGCGTCACCGACGCCACGCAGCGTGCCGAAGGCGCGGCCGCCCAGGCGCGCAAGAGCAGCGACACCATTCACGCGCTGTCTGCGGCCGCGGAGAAGATCGGAGCCGTCGTGCAGCTGGTTCAGGCGATCGCTTCGCAGACCAATCTGCTGGCGCTCAACGCCACCATCGAGGCGGCGCGCGCCGGCGAAGCCGGCAAGGGGTTCGCGGTGGTTGCCTCGGAGGTCAAGAGCCTCGCCCACCAGACCAGCAAGGCTACCGAAGAAATCTCCACGCACATCGCCAGCATCCAGGGCATCACCGGCGAGACCCGGCAGGCGATGGATGACATATCGAACACCATCGCGGAAATCAGCACGATCATGTCCGGCATCGAAGTCGATACCGCGCAGCAGCGAAACGCGACGCAGGATATCTCCAAGAGCGTCCAGGTTGCCGCCAAGGGTACCCTCGACGTCTCAAATCACATCGTCCAGATCACCTCGACGTCGTCCGAAACCGGCCGCATGGCGGGCGATGCCCGGGATTCGGCGGTTGATCTTTCCCAACAGGCCGAAACCCTGAAACGGGAAGTCGACGGCTTCATCGTGAGCGTCCGGGCCGGGTAACCCGTCGGGCAGGGACGGCGGTCAACGGCAGGGAACCGGTAGCGGCAGCCGCGGCCCTAACCCGTTGGGCCCCTGCGATAAACTGCCGCATTTGGATACCCCTTCATTACAAAAGTTTAATTCCGCCGCCAGCGCGCCGTAAGGCGGAAATCCCCATCTTCTGGTCTGTAAGATGCTCGCCCCTCGCATCATCGATTCAGGCCCTGGAGATTTTTTGCATGAACGACCGTCCAACCGATCTTTCGTCTCGTCCGCCTGTCCAGACACCGCGCCGTTCGCTGTTCTCCGCCCGCAAATTTGCGCTGATGGCTTCCGTCGTTGCCGGCCTCGGCGTCGCCGCTTACGGCTTTGGCCCCTCGCATGGCCCGGTCGACATCTTCAGCAGCACCGCGCATGCGCAGGTCAACAACGAGGTCAGCAAAGTCGACAAGCCCGTCGGTTTTGCCGACATCGTCGAGCGCGTGAAGCCGTCGGTCATTTCGGTGAAGGTCAACATCAACGAAAAGGTCGCCAAGGAGGATAGCGGCAACGATGACTCGCCGTTCCAGCCGGGCTCGCCGATGGAGCGCTTCTTCCGCCGCTTCGGCGGCCCCGATGGCTTGCCCCCGGGCCTGCGCGGCATGCCCAAGGGGCGCGGCGCGGTGACCGGGCAGGGCTCCGGCTTCTTCATTTCGGCCGACGGCTACGCCGTTACCAACAACCATGTCGTCGATGGCGCCGACAAGGTCGAGGTCACGACTGACGACGGCAAGGTCTTCAAGGCCAAGGTGATCGGCACCGACGCGCGCACTGATCTTGGCGCTGATCAAGGTGGAGGGCGGTTCGAACTTCCCGTTCGCCAAGCTTTCCGACGGCAAGCCCCGGATCGGTGACTGGGTGCTGGCGGTCGGCAACCCGTTCGGCCTCGGCGGCACCGTGACCGCCGGCATCGTTTCGGCCAGGGGCCGCGACATCGGCAACGGCCCATATGATGATTTCATCCAGATCGACGCGCCCGTGAACAAGGGTAATTCCGGTGGCCCGGCGTTCGACACCTCCGGTGAGGTGATGGGCGTCAACACCGCGATCTATTCGCCGTCAGGCGGCAGCGTCGGCATCGCATTCTCGATCCCGGCTTCGACCGTGAAGAGTGTGATTGCCCAGCTCAAGGACAAGGGCTCGGTCAGCCGCGGCTGGATCGGCGTCCAGATTCAGCCTGTCACCCCCGACATCGCCGACAGCCTCGGGCTGAAGAAGGCGGAAGGCGCGCTGGTGGCGGAACCGCAGGCCAATGGTCCGGCCGCCAAGGCCGGCATCGAGTCCGGCGACGTCATCACCAAGGTGAACGGCGAAGCGGTCAAGGATGCCCGCGAACTCGCCCGCACCATCGGCGGTTTCGCGCCCGGCGCCGCCGTCAAGCTCGACGTGCTGCATAAGGGTCAGGACAAGGTCATCAACCTCACCCTCGGCCAGTTGCCGAACTCGGTGGAAGCCAAGGCCGACACCGGCGACGACAGCGACAAGGGCGGCGCGACCCGCGGCACCGACGTGCCCAAGCTCGGCCTGACGGTTGCTCCCGCCAACAGTGTTGCGGGTGCCGGCAAGGACGGCGTCGTGGTGACCGAGGTCGATCCGAACAGTGCGGCGGCGGACCGCGGTTTCAAGGAGGGTGACGTCATTCTCGAAGTCGCCGGAAAGAGCGTCTCCAGCGTCGGCGACGTGCGCGATGCGGTCAACGCCGCGCGCACCGACAACAAGAACAGCGTTCTGATGCGGATCAAGAGCGGTGGATCGTCGCGCTTCGTCGCGGTCCCCCTGGCGAAAGGCTGAACGTCTTACCAAATGGAGGGTGTCGCCGGCATTAGTCGCCCCCGCCGACGGCTCTTTCCGGGGGGCGGGCCAAAAGCCCGCTCCCAGCTGTTCCTTCCGGTGGAATACGCCCCCCTCCGTCGGAAGGTTCAAAGGGCGGTGAGGTCCCCCCAGCTTCACCGCCCGCTCTTTTGCCGACAGGAGAGACGGCCGGTCGCCTTGCATGAGTGTGTCGACCGCGCCATGGTGATAAAAGGCTAGCCCCGTTGAGTGCAACCGACCAAAATATGCGCCTCTTGATCATCGAAGACGACCGCGAATCCGCCGACTATCTTGCCAAGGCGTTTCGCGAAGTCGGCTATGTCGCGGACCTTGCCGGCGACGGCGAGGAAGGCCTGGCGCTGGCCGAGACCGGTGATTACGACGTGCTGGTGGTCGACCGGATGCTGCCGAAGCGCGATGGTCTCTCGCTGATCGGTTCGCTGCGCGACAAGGGCAACCGCACGCCGGTCTTGATCCTGTCGGCGCTCGGCCAGGTCGACGACCGCATCAAGGGCCTTCGCGCCGGCGGCGATGACTACCTGCCAAAGCCCTACGCATTCGCCGAATTGCTGGCGCGGGTCGAGGTGCTGTCGCGCCGCCATGGCGGGCCGGCCGAGGAAACCACCTACCGCGTCGGCGATCTCGAACTCGACCGGCTCTCGCATCGGGTCGCGCGCGGCAAGGACGAATTGACCCTGCAGCCGCGCGAGTTCCGGCTTCTGGAATATCTGATGAAGCACGCGGGCCAGGTGGTCACGCGAACCATGCTCCTGGAAAACGTCTGGGACTATCATTTCGATCCCCAGACCAACGTCATCGACGTGCATATCTCGCGGCTGCGCTCCAAGATCGACAAGGGCTTTGAACGACCCTTGCTGCACACGATCCGCGGGGCTGGATACATGATCCGTGACGGCATTCGGTAAGCTCGTCCGAACCACCGCGTTTCGGTTGACGCTGGTCTACCTGTTTTTGTTTGCGCTGTTTGCCGCTTCGCTGCTCGGCTATTTCGCCTGGAACACGCGCCGGCTGATCACCGAACAGATCGCCACCACCGTCAATGCGGAAACCGGCGAATTGTCCGATATCTTCGGACGCCGGGGTCTGCACGGGCTGGTTTTCAATATCGAGAACCGGGCGCTGCGGCCGGGCGCCAACCTCTACCTCGTGACCACGCCGCAGGGGCGGGCCATTGCCGGCAATGTCGGCTCGCTCGCGCCGGGCGTGATTCAGACCACTGGATGGTCGGAGACCGCCTACCGGCGGCTTGATGACCAGGACACCGCCGACCACCGCGCGCTGGTGCTGGTCACCGAACTCGGCGGCGGCTTCCGGCTGCTGATCGGGCGCGATCTGGAGGAACGGCGGCGGCTGTTCGGCATCGTCGCCAAGGCAGCGCAATGGTCGGTGCTGATCGTCGTCGTGCTCGGGCTTGGCGGCGGCATCTTCGTCGCGCGTCGCGTGTTGCGGCGGATCGATGCGATGACCGGCACCGCACAGACCATCATGGCGGGCGACCTGAGCGGCCGGCTGCCGGTCGGACGCAGCGGCGACGAACTCGATCGGCTCGCGGAAAACCTCAACGCCATGCTGGAGCGGATCGAAGCCCTGATGATGGGGCTGAAGGAAGTTTCCGACAATATCGCCCACGACCTGAAGACGCCGCTGACGCGATTGCGCAACCGTGCCGAGGAGGCGCTGGCGAAATCCGCCAGCGAGGCCGAGTACCGCGCCGCGCTGGAACGGACCATCGAGGAATCCGACGGCCTGATCCGGACCTTCAACGCGCTTCTGATGATCGCGCGCGCCGAGTCCGGGCAGGCGCGCGGAAACATGGACGATTTCGACGCCGCCGACGTCGCCAACGGCATTCACGAACTCTATGAGCCGCTGGCGGAAGACGATGGCATGATCCTGAATGTCAGGACCGCCTCGACGCCGCTCCACGGCAACCGCGAATTGATCAGCCAGGCGCTGGCCAATCTGGTCGAGAATGCGATCAAATATGGCAAGCCGGACCCGGTGGTGCAGCCGCTGAGCGCGGCCACCGACGCCAGGGAAATCCTGATCGAGGCCCGGCGCGAGGGCGATACGGTGCTGCTCAGCGTCACCGATCATGGCCCCGGCATCCCCGAGGCCGATCGCAAGCACGCAGTCGAACGCTTCGTACGGCTCGAGGCGAGCCGCACCCAGCCCGGTTCCGGCCTCGGACTGAGCCTGGCCTCGGCGGTGGCGACGCTGCACGGCGGCGAGCTCAGGCTCGGCGACGCCCATCCCGGCCTGACCGCGACGCTGGCGATACCGGCGGCGGCGGGCGTCAGCGACAGGCTTGCGGCTCAAACACCGGATGTGCCACAGAAGGTGGCATGACCTCATCCGCGAAGGGCGACGCGGACCGATATTGTCTGGCCGCGCAGTTTGTGGACAGACCGCATGTGTCCGCCCCCAATAGTGCCGAGCAGCGGCTGGCAGACTGGCTCAGCGATCTGGCGCCGGGGCAGGCGGCTGCGGTCAACGGTCTCTGCACCCGATTTCCGCTCGCCAGGACCATCCTGCAAGGCATGGCGGAAGCCTCGCCGTATCTTTTCGACCTGGTACGTGCCGACGCCGCGCGGCTGGTCCGGCTGCTCGAATGCGAGCCGGACCGGCATCTGGCTGCGCTGATCGAAAGGACCTGTCACGAGGTGTCGGCCGCAGCAGGCGAAGCCGACGTGATGCAGCTGCTGCGGCGCATGAAATCGGAAGCCGCGCTGCTGATTGCGCTCGCCGACATCGGCGGCGTATGGCCGGTGATGCAGGTGACGGCGGCGCTGACCGATCTCGCGGTCGCCTCGGTGCAGGCGGCGCTGCGCTTCGTGCTGCGGCAGGAGGCCGCACGCGGGCGGCTGTTGCCCCCCAACCCTGACAAGCCCGAGGACAATAGCGGGCTGGTCGTGCTCGCGATGGGCAAGATGGGCGCGGGCGAACTGAACTATTCCAGCGACATCGACCTGATCGTGTTCTTTGATCCGGCCGCACCGACGCTTGCCGCAGACATCGAACCGGCGCCGTTCTTCGTGCGCGTCACGCAAGGCATGACGCGGCTCCTGCAGCAGCGCACCGGCGACGGCTACGTGTTCCGGGTCGATCTGCGGCTGCGGCCCGATCCATCCTCGACGCAGGTGGCGATCTCGACCGAGTCGGCGCTGCATTATTACGAGCGGGAAGGGCGCACCTGGGAGCGCGCGGCCATGATCAAGGCGCGGCCCTGCGCCGGCGACGCCAGCGCCGGCGAGGCCCTGCTGGCGGAGATCGCACCGTTCGTCTGGCGCAAGCATCTGGACTTCGCGGCCCTTGCCGACGTGCACGACATGAAACGGCAGATGCAGACCTATCGCGGACAGAACGAGGTCGCGGTCGAGGGCCACAATGTCAAGGTCGGGCGCGGTGGCATCCGCGAAATCGAGTTCTTCGCGCAAACCCAGCAATTGATCGCCGGCGGCCGGCATCCGGAATTGCGGGTGCGGCCGACGCTCGAGGCCCTGAAGGTGCTGGCGTCGAGCAACTGGATCACCTTCGCCGCGCGCGACGAGTTGACCGCTGCGTATGAATTCCTGCGGCGTGTCGAACACCGGCTGCAGATGGTCGCCGACGAGCAGACCCACAGCCTGCCCGACGAAACCGAGGCCGTGGAGCGCTTTGCCCGCTTCTTCGGCTACGACAGCCGCGCGGCGTTCGCCAAGGACCTGCTCGGCCATCTCAATATCGTGCAGCGGCATTACGAACAGCTGTTCGACGGCGATCCCACCGGCACCGCGCAACTGCCGGCGGTGGACTACCGCGCCGGCCCCGAAGACCCGCGTCTGCTCGATTACCTCGCAACCCTCGGCTTCAAGAAACCGATCATGGTGGCGGAGACAGTGCGGCACTGGCTGACCGGCGACTACCGCGTGTTCAGGTCGGAGGCAACGCGCAGCGCCTTCGTCGAGTTCGTGCCGGCGCTGATCGACGGCCTGGCGCATGCCGAGGAGCCCGACAGCGCGGTGACGGCGTTCGACCGCTTCCTGCAGGCCTTGCAGCGCGGCGGCCGGCTGATCTCGCTGCTCAGCCAGAACCGCGACCTCGTCGCGCTGGTGGCGCTGATCCTCGGCGCGGCACCGCGGCTCGGCGACATGCTGGCGCGGCAGCCGCAGATCGTGGACGGGCTGATCGATCCGCGTTTCTTCGGCGCGATGCCGGACCAGCGCGAACTCTCCGCGCGGCTCGCGGCGACGCTTTCGGATGCGAATTCCTACGAGGAATTCCTCGACCGGCTGCGGCTGTTCGGCCAGGAAAGCCTGTTCCTGATCGGCACCCGGATCCTGTCGGGCACGGTCTCCGCCCAGCAGGCCAGCACCGCCTTCGCCGATGTCGCCGAGGGCGTTGTCCATACCGTGCATGGCCTGGTCACCGACCGCTTCGCGGCCCAGCATGGCCGCATCGGGGGACAGCAGACCGCAATCGTCGCGATGGGCCGGCTCGGCAGCCGCGAGATGACGGCCTCCTCCGACCTCGATCTGATCCTGCTCTACGATTTCGATCCGGAGCGGCCTGATTCCGACGGGGCGCGTCCGCTGCACGGCGCGCATTATTTCGCCCGGTTTACCCAGCGGCTGATCAGCGCCTTCACGACCCGGACGAACTACGGCGTGCTCTACGAGGTCGACATGCGGCTGCGCCCCTCGGGGCGGGCAGGCCCGGTGGCGTCCCACATCGCATCCTTCGCCGGGTACCAGGAGCGCGAGGCCTGGACCTGGGAGCACATGGCGCTGACCCGCGCGCGGGTGATTTCGGCGCCGCCCGGCTTTCGCGCCCGGATCGAAAAGATCGTCCGCGAGGTGCTGACCCGGCCGCGCGACACCGCCGCCGTCGCCAACGACGTGGCGGAGATGCGCCGCGCCATCGCGCTGGAGAAGGGCGAGGACGACGCCTGGGACCTGAAATATGCGGCCGGCGGCATGGTCGATATCGATTTCATCGCGCAGTATCTGCAGCTCGTGCACGCCGCCGCCATGCCCGACATTCTCGATGTCTCGACGCGGCAGGTGCTCGACAACGCCGCGCGGCTCGGCGTGCTGCCGCAGGCTGCAGCGGAAATCCTGCGCGCGGCGACGCATCTCTATCACGACCTGACGCAGATCCTGCGGCTTTGCGTCAGCGAACGGTTCAAGCCGGAAAGCGCGGGCGAGGACCTGTTGCGCGTCATGGCGCGGGCCGGCGACGCCCCGGATTTTTCCTCGCTGCAGGCGCGCGTCAGGGAAACGCAAGGCGAGGTGAGGCGGGTGTTTCGCGAGATCGTCGAGGGCAGGGTCGTTTCGTAGGATTGGCAAGCGCGCTGCTTCCCTCAGGCCGTCATACCCGCGCAGGCGGGTGTCCAGTACGCCGCGGCTTATCAGTTCAATCACAGATGTCTCTGGAATACTGGATCACCCGCTTTCGCGGGTGACGACGACGGAGGGTGTGGCGTGCCAGTCCGGTTCGCAATGACGGTTTCAACGATCGCATCGCTACCTCCAGACATGCGTCTAACTCTCGCGACGCAACGCGCCCGAGGCTTTGATGACACTTCCGCCCCAGGAGGGCGTGGGGAATGCCGGGTGCCCAGTGCACCCGCAGCCTCGTGTGCGAAATGGTAGTTTTAGAATGCACACGAGTATTCACAGCGGTCGCACCGGAAATCACCCGGCATCCCCGCACGCAATGGTTTTAACGGTTTCCTTCGTGCTCTCCCCGGCGATCGGCTTTTTTGCCACCGTCGCTTGCAGCTTCTTGACTGCAAACTTGACGCCAGCGTCGAGGCGTCAGGACCACACGACTTCTCCGTCCGCATCAGGCGCTGTTCGTCAAAAGCGCCGCCGCGTCCACCGCATCCCGCCCCAACGTTCGTGACGATGGCCAACGCCCCTCTTCCGGGACGGGATGGCGCGGATATAGAACTGATTTGCGGTTTCGGAAAACCAGAATATTTTTTGCGTAGGGACTGGACAGGTAGAAACAGCTTGATCCGGCTCACGAAATTAGATTTTACGCGCAAATTCGCGGAAGCCGGCAACCCGGATATCGCTGCGCTCCAAAGGACGGAACCGCCGGCTAACCCGATCTGATGGGTATCCGCTGCGCTCAACCCATCCTGCGGACCTACCTCACCATGCCCGCAACGATCGCTGCCATCTTCCTGTTTCCTTCGACGCTCAGATGAAGATGATCCGGCAAGGCCATGCCCGGCTGCTTCAGCACCGATATATAGGTTCCCATCGCGTCGATGATCCTGATGCCGCGTGCGCTTATCTTTCGCTTGATCGCCGCGACGTTGGCAGCGGAGTTGGCGGTGCCGCTGGCAAGCTTGTGGGCGTCGTTGAATCCGTTGACGGTCAGGACGACGATTTTCGTTCCGTTCGGGACGGCGCTGTCGACGCGCGCCAGTTCGGCCTCTGTCGTCTCGCCGTTGATCCCGGCATTGATCACATGGACCTGAGAGCCTCGCGCCCGCAGGATACTTTCCAGCACGGATGACCACATCTCGCTCTCGGCGACATAGCCGTGGGCTGCACTGTGGCCGAGCACCACGATTTGCGCCGAAGCAGTTCCGGTCGAGGCGAGAATGATGCTGGCAAGGACCGGCAAAAAGAAGCGCAGGGTCGAAAAATTCATATGGGCTCCCCCTTCGTCCATCTTTGCGCTCAAACGGATCAGGGAAGGTCGGCGCCGACCTGAACCTGTCGCTCAAACTCCATAGGGCCCAATTATCCAGCCGTCGAGTCCGGGCTGTGGGAGGACCCCGGACGCGATGCCCCGGGGCAGCGAGGTCACGGCGCGGGGGACACCACCCTCAGCGTCGCGAGAGCCTCGCGAACATCCGGATCGAGTCCGGCACCGCCGGCGTCCAGATGCGCCAGAATCTTCCTCCGCATCCGCGGATCCCAGAATTTTCGGATGTGCTCGGCGATCCCCGGCACCGCCTTGTCATGGCCCTGGCTATCGAAGAATTTGCCGATCTGGTTGGCCATATAGATCAGCCGGTCAGGCGACATGGACGGCTCCTTCCGCGGCGGCATTGGCCACAATGCGCCTCGCATGCGTGAAAATCTCAAAGCCGTCGGCGCGCGCGATGGCCGCGAGCGTGATGCCGGCGGCGTCCGCCATCCGCACCGCCAGCGCGGTCGGGGCGGAGACGGCGACCATCAGCGGCGCGCCCATCGCCGCCGTCTTCTGCACCATCTCGACCGAGACGCGGCTGGTCAGCAGCACCATGCCCTCGCTTGCGGCAATCCTGCCCTGTGCCAGCGCGCCGGCCAGCTTGTCGAGCGCGTTGTGGCGGCCGACGTCCTCGCGCAACGCGACGATGCCGCGGCCCGGTATCGAGAATGCCGCCGCGTGCACCGCGCGGGTTTCGATATTGATCGTCTGCAGCGGCGCGATGGCCTGCATCGCAGTCATGATGTGTTGCGGAGAAATCGGCCGGCCTTCGGCGACGATGGCGGCGGGACGGATCGCTTCGGCGATCGAGTCGATGCCGCAGATGCCGCAGCCGGTCGGGCCCGCGATATGGCGCCGCCGCTCGTTCAGCCGCTCCGCGTGCGACGGCTCGAGCCACATCCGCAGCTCGATGCCGTCGTCGAGATGAACGATGTCGAGCGAGCCGATATCGTCGGCGGACTGCACGATGCCTTCGCTGAGGCTGAAGCCGACCGCGAAATCCCGCAGGTTCTGCGGCGTCCCCATCATCACGGCATAGGTGCCGCCATTGTAGGTCAAGGCGAGGGCGGTCTCCTCCGGGATGGTGCGAAGACCCTCGCTGACGCCGCTGTCGCGCCAGACCCGACGATGGACGGTGCGAACCGGTTCATGCATCCGCGCTACTCCGCGGCCTCGGCCGGCGCGATGCGCCGGGAATGGCGCGCCTGCTCGTCATAGGCCTTCTGCCACTCCGACGGCCCATTCGACGGCGATATCTGCACCGCCGTGACCTTGTATTCCGGACAATTGGTCGCCCAGTCGGAATAGTCCGTGGTGATGACGTTGGCCTGCGTGTCCGGGTGATGGAAGGTGGTGTAGACCACCCCCGGCGCCACCCGGTCGGTGATCAGCGCGCGCAGCGTGGTTTCGCCGGCGCGGCTCGCAAGCCTGACCCAGTCGCCGTCGCGCACGCCGCGCTGTTCGGCGTCGTGGGGATGGATCTCGAGCCGGTCCTCGCTGTGCCAGACGACATTCTCGGTGCGACGGGTCTGGGCCCCGACATTGTACTGGCTGAGGATGCGCCCCGTGGTCAAGCAGCAGCGGGTAGCGCGGACCGGTGCGTTCGTCGGTGGCGATGTATTCGGTGATGACGAACTTGCCCTTGCCGCGCACGAAGCCGCCGATGTGCATCACCGGCGTGCCCTCGGGCGCCTTCTCGTTGCACGGCCACTGCACCGAGCCGAGTTCGTCGAGCTTGGCATAGGAGACGCCGGCGAAGGTCGGTGTCAGCGCCGCGATCTCGTCCATGATCTCGGAGGGATGGTCATAGTGCATGTCGAGGCCCATCGCCTTGGCAAGGCGGATCGTGACTTCCCAGTCCGCCAGACCGTTGCGCGGGCTCATCACCTTGCGGACGCGCTGGATCCGGCGCTCGGCATTGGTGAAGGTGCCGTCCTTCTCGAGGAAGGTCGAGCCCGGCAGGAAGACGTGGGCGTAGTTGGCGGTCTCGTTCAGGAACAGGTCGTGCACGATGACGCATTCCATCGCCGACAGCGCCGCCACCACGTGCTTGGTGTTGGGGTCGGACTGCAAAATGTCCTCGCCCTGCACATAGATCCCCATGAAGGTGCCTTCGATGGCGGCGTCGAACATGTTGGGAATACGCAGGCCCGGCTCCGGATTGAGCTTGACGTGCCACATCGCCTCGAACTGGTCGCGCACCGCATCGCCGGAGATGTGGCGATAGCCGGGCAATTCATGAGGGAACGAGCCCATGTCGCAGGAGCCCTGCACGTTGTTCTGGCCGCGCAGCGGATTCACCCCGACGCCCGGACGGCCGATATTGCCGGTAGCCATCGCCAAATTGGCGATCGCGATCACGGTGGTCGAGCCCTGGCTGTGCTCGGTGACCCCGAGCCCGTAATAGATCGCGCCGTTGCCGCCGGTGGCGAACTGCCGCGCCGCCGCGCGCAGGTCGTTCGGATCGACGCCGGTCATGATCGCGGTGGCTTCCGGGCTGTTCTTTTCGTCCGCGACGAAGCTGGCCCAATCCTGGAACTCGCTCCAGTCGCAGCGTTCGCGAACGAAGGCCTCGTCGACCAGGCCTTCGGTCACGATGACATGGGCCAGCGCGGTAAGCACGGCAACGTTGGTGCCGGGCATCAGCGGCAGATGCAGCGCCTTGACGTGCGGCGATTCCACCATTTCGGTGCGGCGGGGATCGACCACGATCAGCTTGGCGCCCTGGCGCAGCCGCTTCTTCATGCGCGAGGCGAACACCGGATGTGCGGCCGCCGGATTGGCGCCGATCACCATCACCACATCGGTATGTTCCACCGAGTCGAAGTCCTGCGTTCCGGCCGAGGTGCCGAACGTGGTGGCGAGGCCGTAGCCGGTCGGCGAGTGACAGACCCGGGCACAGGTATCGACATTGTTGTTGCCGAATCCGGCGCGGATCAGCTTCTGCACCAGATAGGTCTCTTCGTTGGTGCAGCGGGACGAGGTGATGCCGCCGATGGCGTCGCGGCCGTATTTGGCCTGGATGCCCTTCAATTTCGACGCGGCGAAATCGAACGCCTCGTCCCAGGACACTTCGCGCCACGGATCGGCGATCTTCTCGCGGATCATCGGCTTGAGGATGCGCTCCTTGTGGGTGGTATAACCCCAGGCGAAACGGCCCTTGACGCAGGAATGGCCGCGATTGGCCTTGCCGTCCTTGTACGGCACCATGCGCACCACTTCCTCGCCGCGCATTTCCGCCTTGAAGGTGCAGCCGACGCCGCAATAGGCGCAGGTGGTCACCGCCGAGTGCTCGGGCTGGCCGATTTCGATGACGGATTTCTCGGTCAGCGTCGCGGTCGGGCAGGCCTGCACGCAGGCGCCGCAGGACACGCATTCGGAGCCGAGGAAACTCTCGCTCATGCCGGGCGACACCCGGCTGTCGAAGCCGCGGCCGGAAATGGTCAGCGCGAAGGTGCCCTGCACCTCCTCGCAGGCACGGACGCAGCGCGAGCAGACGATGCACTTCGAGGGGTCGTAGGTGAAATAGGGATTGGATTCGTCCTTCGGCATCCAGGCATCATTGGCCGCGCCGTTGGACTTGGCGAACACATGGTTCTCGCCCTCATAGCCGTAGCGCACGTCGCGCAGGCCCACCGCGCCCGCCATGTCCTGCAATTCGCAGTCGCCATTGGCCGCGCAGGTCAGGCAGTCCAGCGGATGGTCGGAGATGTAGAGCTCCATCACGCCCTTGCGCAGTTTCTTCAGCCGTTCGCTCTGGGTGCGGACCACAAGGCCTTGCATCGCCGGCGTGGTGCAGGACGCCGGCGTGCCGGCGCGGCCGTCGATCTCGACCAGGCACAGGCGGCAGGAGCCGAACGCATCGACCATGTCGGTGGCGCAGAGCTTTGGAATCTGCGTGCCGGCCTCCATCGCCGCGCGCATGATCGAGGTGCCCTCGGGCACCGTGACGCTCTGGCCGTCGATGGTCAGCGTCACCATGGTCTGCGATGGGGAGCGCGGGGTGCCGAAATCGGTTTCCTGGATCAGTGACATCGCGATCCTCCTTATTCCGCGGCCTGAAGGCGCGTGCGCGCGGGGTCGAAATCTTCCCGGAAATGTTTCAGGGCGCTCATGACGGGGTAGGGCGTGAAGCCGCCCAGCGCACAGAGCGAGCCGAACTTCATGGTGTTGCAGAGGTCCTCGACCACAGCGATGTTCTCCGCGACGCGGTCGCCGGCGCGGATCCTGTCGATGGTCTCGACCCCGCGGGTCGAGCCGATCCGGCAGGGCGTGCACTTGCCGCAGGATTCGATGGCGCAGAACTCCATCGCGAAGCGTGCCTGGCGCGCCATGTCGACGCTGTCGTCGAACACCACGATGCCGCCATGGCCGATCAGCCCGTCGCGGGCCGCGAACGCCTCATAGTCGAACGGCGTATCGAACAGCGCGCGAGGGAAGTATGCCCCGAGCGGTCCGCCGACCTGCACGGCGCGCACCGGGCGCCCGCTAAAAGTGCCGCCGCCGATGTCGTCGACGAGTTCGCCGAGCGTCAGGCCGAAGGGCGTTTCGAACAGGCCGCCGTGCCTGATGTTGCCGGCGAGCTGAATCGGCATGGTGCCGCGCGAGCGCCCCATGCCGAACTCCGAATAGGCCTTGGCACCGCCATCGAGGATGAAGGGGATCGCGGCGAACGACAGCACGTTGTTGATGACGGTGGGCTTGCCGAACAGGCCCTTGTGCGCCGGCAGCGGTGGCTTGGCGCGGACGATGCCGCGGCGGCCTTCCAGGCTTTCCAGAAGCGAGGTTTCCTCGCCGCAGACATAGGCGCCGGCGCCGACCCGGACCTCCAGATCGAAGCCGTGCGCGCTACCACCGAGGAATCCGGCGTGCCTCGCGGACAGGATCGCCGCGTTCATCGCCGCGACGGCATGGGGATATTCCGAGCGGATGTAGATGTAGCCCTTGCTGGCGCCGACCGCGATGGCCGCGATCGTCATGCCCTCGATCACCACGAAGGGATCGCCCTCCATGATCATGCGGTCGGCGAAGGTGCCGCTGTCGCCTTCGTCGGCGTTGCAGACGATGTATTTGCGGTCGGCGCTGGCCTGCGCCACGGTCTTCCACTTGATGCCGGTCGGAAAACCGGCGCCGCCACGGCCGCGCAGGCCGGAGGCGGTGACTTCGGCCAGGATGCCGTCGGAACCGAGCTCCAGAGCCCGCTCGAGGCCCTTGTAGCCCTGGTGGGCGCGGTAATCCTCGATCGAGCGCGGATCGACCACGCCGCAGCGGGCGAAGGTCAGGCGGACCTGCCGCTTGAGCCACGGGATCTGCTCGGCGATGCCGAGCCGCAGCGGGTGAGGACCGTCCGCGACCATGGCGTCGAGCACGGCGGGCGCGTCGGCTGGGGTCAGCGGACCGAACGCGACACGCCCCTGTGGCGTTGCGACTTCAACCATCGGCTCCAGCCAGTACAGGCCACGCGAGCCGGTCCTGACGATATCGACGGCAACGCCACGGCTCGCAGCTGCCTGCTCCAAAGCGAGGGCGACCTCATCGGCTCCGACCGCGATCGCGCCGGCGTCGCGGGGCACGAAAATCCGCAAGCTCATCGCTGCGCCTCCGCCACCAGCGCATCGATGCGCGCTTCGTCCAGCCGCCCAACCACCCGCCCGTCCAGCATCGCCGACGGCGCGGTCGCGCACAGGCCGAGGCAATAGATCGGCTCCAGGGTCACCCGGTTGTCGGGCGTGGTATTTCCAATTCCAATGCCGAGCTTGGCTTCCGCGCGGGCGGCCAGCGCGTCGCCGCCGGCGGCCTGGCAGGCCTCGGCGCGGCACAGCTTCAGCACATGCCTGCCCGCCGGCTCGTGGCGGAAATCATGGTAGAAGGTAAACACACCGTGAACTTCGGCGCGCGATAAATTCAATGCGGATGCGATCATGGGAATGGCGGGCTCCGGCACATGGCCGAAGGCTTCCTGCAGCGCATGCAGGATCACCAGCGTGGCGCCCTCGAGATGAGTGTGCTCGGCGATGATGTCGGCGCCGCGCGCCGCATCCCATGGTTCGTAAACGGGCGTCATTTGTGCCTTTGCTGAACGTCGAACGAACTGTGAATGAGAGCGGGAAAGGCTCTAAAGATCAATAAAGCAGTCCCGTGCTGCGATACTGAAATGCAATCAATAGGCGTATGAAATCAGCCGATACGAAAATAGAATGAACGCCGGCAATGCGGCTTCCGCGCGCATCGGACGCGCCCGTTTTGCATGTTTGTCGGGACGGGACCGTGATATTCGTTGCGGTGGAACGGTGAGGCGTTTTCGTGATCGACAAGCTTGAACTTCTGCTCGCGCTGGCAAAGGAGCGGCATTTCGGCCGGGCCGCGGAAGCCTGCGGCGTCACCCAGCCGACGATGTCGACGAGCCTCAAGCAGCTCGAGGAGATCCTCGGCGTCATGCTGGTGCAGCGCGGCTCGCGGTTCCAGGGCTTTACGCCGGAGGGCGAGCGCACGCTGGATTGGGCGCGCCGCATCGTCGGCGACGCCCGTGCCATGAAGCAGGAAATCAACAGCCTGAAGGACAAGCTGTCGGGCGAGATCCGGATCGCCGCGATCCCGACCGCGCTCGGCATGGTGGCCTCGCTGACCACGCCGTTCCGCGCGCGCTATCCCGACGTCCGATTCCGCATCCAGTCCTGCACCTCCGCCGACGTGCTGGGGCTACTGGAAAACCTCGAGGTCGATGCCGGGCTGACCTATATCGAGAACGAGCCGATCGGCAGGGTGCGCACCATTCCGCTCTATAACGAGAGCTATCGGCTGCTGACGGCGCCCGATGCCATGTTTGGCGATCGCGATGTCGTCACCTGGAAGGAAGTGGGGCAGGTGCCGCTGTGTCTGTTGACGCCGGACATGCAGAACCGCCGGATCATCGACCGCGCGCTGCGCTCGGTGGGCGCCGAGGCAACGCCGACGCTGACGTCGAACTCGCTGCTCGTCCTCTACACCCACGTGAAGACCGGCCGCTGGGCCAGCGTGATGCCGGCCAAGCTCGCGGAAACGCTGGGACTGGCGGATAAAGTGCGCAGCATCCCGATCGTTGATCCCGAGGTCAATTACAGCATCGGCCTCGTGGTTCCGCAGCGCGATCCAATGACCCCGCTGATCGCGGCCCTGGTGCAGGTCGCGCGCGAGGTCGCGCCGACGCTGGAGAGCTGAGCGGCGGTTTTTTAGGCGTCTGAACTAGGCGGCCGCCGATATCTTCGCCTTGGCCTTGCGCGGGTCGCGCGGCAGCGACACGCAGACGACGGTCCCGGCGCCGAGTTTCGAACGCAGCCGCATCGATCCGCCATGCAGATTGGTCAGGGAGCGTGCGATCGCCAGGCCCAGTCCCGAGCCGTGATAGGTCTTGGTGAGCTGGCTCTCGACCTGCTCGAACGGCCGGCCGAGCCGCGCCAGCGATTGCGGCGCGATGCCGATGCCGGTGTCGGCGATCAGCAGCAGGATGGAATCCTCGCGCACCCGGCTGCGGACCACCACCTTGCCGCCCTCGGGGGTGAATTTGACGGCATTGGACAACAGGTTGACGATGATCTGCTTGATGGCGCGGCGATCGGCCACCACGGGAATGCAGCCCTCGATGTCGGCATTCAACAGCAAATTCTTGTCGTCGGCGCGGCCCGACACCACGCGCAGCGACTCCGCCAGCGTCTTCGACAGATCGAGCTGCTCCATGTCGAGTTTCATGCGGCCGGCCTCGATCTTCGACATGTCGAGGATGTCGTTGATGACCTCGAGCAGATAATGGCCGCTGGTCAGGATGTCGTGGCAATATTCCTGGTATTTCTCGGAGCCGAGCGTGCCGAACATGCCGCTTCCCATGATCTCGGAGAATCCGATGATGGCGTTGAGCGGGGTGCGCAGCTCGTGGCTCATATTGGCGAGGAATTTGGATTTGGTCTGGTTGGCTTCCTCGGCGCGGGTCTTTTCCCTGGAATATTTCTCGGCGAGGTCGGCGAGTTCGCCCGCCTGCCGTTCCAGCTCGGACTGCGACCGTTTCAGGTCGATCACCGTGGCGCGCAGGCGAAGGTCGTTGTCGACCAGTTTCTGCTCGTGCTCCTTGATGCGGGTGATGTCGGTGCCGACCGAGACGTAGCCGCCGTCCTTGGTGCGGCGCTCGCTGATATGCAGCCAGCTGCCATCCTCGAGCTGCGCCTCGAAGGTGCGCGCGCCCGGCGTCTGGGCGGCATCGTGCAGCCGGGTGCGGACCTCCGGCATGCTGCCGACCTCGATCACGGTTTCATAGGAGGTGCCCGGCGCGACCGCCGAATCCGGCAGCTTGTGGAGGCGCTGGAAGTGCGAATTGCAGAGCACCAGGCGGTCGCTGGCATCCCACAGCACGAAGGCTTCAGGAATGGTCTCGATCGCGTCGCGCAGTCTCACGTCGGCTTCCACCGTCTTCTCGGCGAGGCTCTTCTGCTCGGTGATGTCGACGGCGATGCCGATCAGATGCAGGCCGGAATCGGCCGCACCCTGGCTGAGTTCGCAGCGGACCCGCAGCCAGATCCAGTGGCCGTCGGTGTGCTGCATGCGGAAGGTCTGGTCGATGTGGTTGAGTTTCGAGGAGATCAGCTGATCGGCGATCGCGAACAGGTCGATGTCGTCGGAATTCACCAGCGCGTTGACCTCGCCGAAGGTCAGAAGATCGCTGCGGGTGTCGAGGCCGAGCATCGTGAACATCGATTGCGACCAGAAGATCCTGCCGCGCGACAGGTCCCAGTCCCACAATCCGCAGCGCCCGCGGTTGAGCGCGGTATCGATGCGGCCGCGCACGGCGTCGTTGATGAGGTCGCCTTCGCGGGCGCGGGTCGATTGCCAGTGGAAGGCAAAGCCGAGGATCAGCACGACGAAGCCCGTCGTCGCCGAAAGCGTCACCGACAGCGCCGCGTCCGACTGCCACAGCGAATCGACCCTCTCCTGGATGATGATGACCTGGCCCGGCAGCGCCCTGACGATGTGCGCGACCGCCAAGGCGCTGCTGCCGCTCGGCAGCGTGATGTCGCTGACGCCGGCCTGCTGTCCGGGCGTGGTCAGCGGCAGCGCCGCGCTGAGGACGTCGAGGACGCGGCTGGTGTCGCCAATCCCGGCATCGACCGGCACGCGGGCGAGGACGCGCTGGTCGGCGCCGACCACGATCACGTGCCGGCCGACCGCGGCGCCCCACGACGGAATGAGGCCGGGCAGCAGCAGTTGCAGGCGCTCGAACGGAATCCCCTGATCCTGGCGGACCGACGCGATGCGGTCGAGACGTTCGGCGAGCACGTCGGCGAGCGCGGCGAGGTCGCGCTTGATCGAGGCGCGTTTTTGCCGGCTCTGATCGACCACCTGCACGAAGGCGCCGAGGCAGATGGTGATCAGGAACGCAATGATCAGGATCGGCACCGCGCGGCGCAGTGCCGGCTCCGCTATCAACAGCCGGTGGTAGGCCGGTTTTGCGATCGACTGCGCCAATCCCTTGATCGAATCGGATTGCACGCATGCGCTCGCCGCGTGTGCACGCGCCATGCCTTAGCCCCCTCGGAAACTTTCTTGCACCTGTCTCGGAAGGGCCCCAGTCCCGTTCCGAATCAAGGAGATTTGAATCCAGTTTTCGCGGGCTGTCGAGAGTCAACGATTCGTTAATTCAAATAAATCTTGTCCAACGAAGAATCGCGCCGCGAAATCTCCGCAGAAATACCTGCAAGACGAGTCCGAAACGGGAACGCGCGCCGCCCGAATTGAGATCACGCGTTCGGCGGCTCGGCGTGGCTGATGACGCGCTTCACGGTCGGAAACGCGCGGCGCAGCGCGCGCTCGATCTCGTCGACGTTCTCGTGCACTTTGGTCACGCTCATGGACGGCGCGGCGCGGCAGTGGAAGTTAACGATTTCCCCGGCGTCGGTATCGCGCACCCGGACGCTGTGGATGTCGTGTATCGCGGTGTCGGCGGCGAAGCGCGACAGCGCGGTCTTGATGGCCTGGACGCGGTCGGCCGCGGCATCGGTGCCGTGCGGCAATTCCGGTTCCAGCGGCTCGATGTGGGTGTCGACCTCGACGTCCTCGCCGAACTCGTGGCGGATGTTGCGCTCGAGCTCCTGGGCGATGTCGTGGGCGGCGGTGAGCGCCATCTCGCCGTCCACTTCGAGGTCGATGCTGACGGTGAGCCTGTCGCCGAGATCGTGCACGGTGACGTGGTGGATGGCGAGGCCGGAGTTGCGCGCGATCACCATGATGCGTTCGCGCACGCTCTCGTTGTCGCGTGCGACCGGCACGGCGGTGAACGTCAGGTCGGCATCGTCGAGCGCCTTGGTGACCGCCGCCTGCGCCTTCCGCTTGATCTCCTCGACGCGGTCGATTGGAAAGGTGCGCGGCACCTCGACGATGGCGTCGATGAAATGCGTCGCGCCGACCATCCGCACCCGCAACCGTTCGACATCGATCACGCCCGGCACCGAGCGGATGGCGGCGCTCGCTTTCTCGGACGCGCCTTCGGGCGCGCGGTCGAGCAGCGTTTCCACGGTCGAACGCGCCATCCGCAGGCCCAGCAGCGCGATCATGATCGCGACGGCGATGGCGGCGGCGGCATCGCCCCAGGCGTAGCCCAGTCCGGACAGCGCCAAGCCGACGATGACGGCGATCGAGCCGAGCACGTCGGATGCGAAATGCAGCGCGTCGGCGGCCAGCGCCTGGCTCTTGGTGTCGTGGGCGGTGCGATGCAGCGCCCGGGCGCGCCAGAAATTCACCGCGATATCGACCAGCAGCACGATAAAGGGAATGGCCGAGATGGTCGGCGGCGGCACGCCTTCGCGCAGCCGGCTCCAGGATTCCACCAGAATGCCGCCGGCCAGCACGTAAAGCATCGCGATGACGCCGAGCGCGGAGATGCTTTCGAACTTGCCGTGGCCGTAATGATGCTCCTCGTCGGCGGGCCGGTCGGAAACCCGCACCACCATCCAGGTGATGATGGTGGCGACCACGTCGACCGAGGAGTGCAGCGCCTCCGAGATCAGGGCGAGACTGCCAATGGCGATACCGACCGCGAACTTGGCCGCGGCCATGCCGGCGCTGGCAAAGACCGAGATCGCCGCGACGCGGGATTTGACGCTGTGGGCGGGTTCGTTCATGGGCTGCGGTTTAGCAGCCGATCTTGCAACATTAAAGCGCCGATCGGATTCGCAGCCTATAAAAATTCGTCCCTGGCCCAGGCCGATTTGCGCTCAGACACCACAATCACGCCGACAGTGAGAGCCAGCTCAGTGACGTTGCGGCATACCCTCCGGCCTGTCTTACCGCGCGCGCATGGTTTTCTTGGCGATGACGATGAAATAGCGCGCCGCTGGCGACAGGCTGACGCCTGCGCGGGTCACCAGCGAGACTTGACGATTGATCTGAGGCGCCGTCAGCGGCACCGCGACGAGTGAGGGAAATTGCTTCGCCGGCAGCATGTGGGCCGGCAGAATGCTCACCATGCTGCTCTGCGCCGTGATCGCCAGCGCGGTGGTGATGAGCGACACCTCGAGCCCCGGGGTCAGCGATTTACCCGCCTTTATCAGAGCTTGATCGATCTGTGCACGAATCCGCGTTCCCCGCCGCATGGCGATGGTCTGCGAGGATTCGATCTCGTTCCACGTGATGCTCCGTCGCCCGGCGAAGTGGCCGTCTTTGCGGCAGATGGCGCACAGTGGGCTGTGCAGGAGCGGTTCGATCCGTGCACCCGGCGTATCCTCACCTTCGACGCTTCCGATGCCGAGCTCAACCTTACCGCTGACGACGAATTCGAGAAGCTGTTCGGTCGCGACGTCGAACAACTCGATGCGCACGTCTGGATGCTGCCGGGCGTAGCGCGCGAGGACAGGCGGCAAAATCGCCGAAGCGGCGCCGGCCGATACTGCGAGCCTGATGCGGCCGGCGTTGAGTTCGGCGAGATTTCGCATGTGTTCGGCGAGGCCGCCGGCGTCGGCGAGAATCCGTTCGGCGATCGGCACCGCCTCGTCGCAGGCCGCAGTAGGCGACAGCGCGCGCGTGGTGCGGTCGAACAATTTCACGCCGAGCGTTTGCTCAAGCTGGCGAATCAACACGCTCATTGCCGATTGCGTCACGCGCAACTCGGCGGCGGCCTTGGTCAGGCTGCGCCGGCGATGAACGAGGAGCAGGGCTTCGAGTTGCCGCAATGTCGGTTTCATAAGATTCCTTCATGAATTCAGAACCATTTTACGGCTTCCCGAATGAACAATAAACTGCCCTAGTGTAAGCTGGTGTGGATTTTCCGCGACAAATGGCGTCACCGCGCCCGCAAAGCGTCGCTTGAGGGACTGGACGTAGATGAGCTCAACACAGACGCAGGTACTGGTGGTTGGAGCGGGACCCGTCGGCCTCACCGCCGCCATGGATCTCGCCGCACGTGGGATTGAGGTCGTAGTGGCGGAGACGCGCCGCGCCGGGGAGCTACCCGAGGTCAAGTGCAATCACGTTTCGTCGCGTTCGATGGAGGTCTTCCGCCGACTCGGGATTGTCGATCGGGTACGAAATGCCGGGCTGCCATCGGATTTTCCCAATGATTGTGTCTATCGAACCGCCGTGGTCGGACGCGAACTAACGCGGATCACGATTCCGTGCCGGGCAGAGCGTTACACGGCGACCGACGGTCCTGACACTTGGTGGCCCACGCCGGAGCCGCCGCACCGGATCAACCAGATCTATCTGGAGCCGATCCTTTTCGGTTGTGCCCGGGACAATCCGCGTATCCGGATCCTGTCACGGACACAGATCGAAAGCTTCGAGCAGCGGGATGATGCAGTCGTGGCGACGGCTCGCAATATGGATACTGGAGAACAGTTCTCGATCGTGGCCGATTACCTGATTGGGTGCGACGGCGGACGCTCGACGGTCCGCAAACAGATTGGCGCCCGCCTCGCAGGCACCGATATCGTGCAGCGGGTGCAGTCGACCTATATCCATGCGCCGGATCTCAAGCATCTGATCACGCAGAAGCCGGCCTGGATGACGATGTCGCTAAACCCGCGGCGCTGTGGCACCACGGTCGCTATTGATGGCAAGGACAATTGGCTGATTCACAATCACCTGGCGTCGGACGAGACGGAGTTCGACAGTGTCGATCGCGATTGGGCGCTACGTACGATTCTCGGCGTGAAACCTGATTTCCGCTACGAGATCATCAGCAAGGAGGATTGGGTCGGGCGACGTCTCGTTGCCGACCGGTTCCGCGATCGTCGCGCGTTCATCTGCGGCGACGCTGCACATCTCTGGATCCCCTATGCCGGCTACGGCATGAATGCGGGGATTGCCGACGCCGTCGGTCTATGCTGGCTGCTGGCGGCGACGCTGCAGGGCTGGGCCTCTCCCGACATTCTCGATGCTTATGAGAATGAGCGGCAGCCGATCACAGAGCAGGTGTCACATTTCGCAATGAACCACGCGCTCGCGGTCATGAGCCAGCGCCGCAGCGTGCCGCAAGCTGTCGAGTTAGACGGTCCCGAAGGTGATCAGGTGAGGGCAAGTGTCGGCCAGGCAGCCTACGACCTCAATGTCCAACAATATTGCTGCGCTGGTCTCAATTTCGGATACTACTACGATGGATCCTCGATCGTCGCCTATGACGGCGAGACCGCGCCTCCCTACAGCATGGGCAACTTCACTCCGTCGACGGTTCCCGGTGCTCGAGCGCCGCATCTCTGGCTGAAGGACGGACGATCGCTCTGGGATGCGCTCGGACCGGCCTACACGCTGTTGCGTGTCGATCCGACGCTCGAGATCGATGCGTTGCTGCTGGCGGCGGCGCGCCAGCGGCTGCCGCTCACCGTTGTCGACGTCGATACCGACGAAGCGCGACGCTGTTTTACGGAGCCACTGGTCCTGATCCGGCCGGACACCCACATCGCCTGGCGCGGCTACACCGGTCCGGCTGATGCCGATGCCCTGGTCATGCTGCTTCGGGGGGCGCTTGGGCGCGCCGAGGCGAGCCGGCCGTCTCGACACGAGATGGAGGTCTAGATTCAGCGCAGGTACCCGCAGCGCAATCGGGCACTCGAATTCGGAACACGCGCCGGGCTGCATCTGGTGGCGCCAGTTCGTCTCGCCTGCGGCGTCCTTCGAGGGCCGAGCCCGATTCCCGATCGTTCGACCTCCGGGTCTGCCAACCGAGGCGGACGGCGTGCGCCAAGGACGGCAGCGTCGAATACCGCGCAACGTTGATCGTGGCTCGACCCGATCCTCGTTTTGCCTGGGCCTTAGATGGCTGGGCGCAAGACGCCGCCGGCTCATCCGATCGGCGGTCGTTAGTGGTGCGGCAGCGAGGTGTCAGCGGGCCAGGGATAATGGGACGCCGAAGGCCGACACCGAAGTCACAAGGGAACAAAGGGCATGAACCGTCATAGTACCGCGCATTATTTCCTTGAGGGTCTGGTCGATCTCGGGGTTGAGTACATCTTCGCCAACCTCGGTACGGATCATGTCTCGCTGATCGAGGAAATCGCGCGCTGGGACCACGAGGGCCGCAAGCATCCCGAAGTGATTCTCTGTCCGCATGAGATCGTCGCCGTTCACATGGCCGGGGGTTACGCGCTGGCCAGCGGCAGAGGGCAGGCGGTGTTCGTTCACGTCGACGCCGGAACTGCCAACGCCTGCATGGCGATCCAGAACCTATTCCGCTATCGGCTGCCGGTGCTGCTGTTTGCCGGCCGCGCTCCATACACACTGCATGGCGAGTTGAAGGGTTCGCGCGACACCTATGTGCACTTCGTCCAGGATCCCTTCGACATGGGCAGTATCGTGCGCCCCTACGTCAAATGGGAATATTCGCTTCCGTCGGGCATGGTGGTGAAGGAAGCCCTGACCCGCGCCGGCGCCTTCATGCACAGCGACCCGCCGGGCCCGGTCTACATGATGCTGCCGCGCGAGACGCTGGCCGAGGAATGGGACGAGGCACAGATGCCCGCCTACAAGCCCGCTCGCTATGGCAGCGTCAAGGCCGGCGGCATCGACCAGGCGCGAGTCGTTGCGATCGCCGATCGCCTGATAGCTGCGGAAGATCCAATCGCACTGACGGCGTATCTAGGCCGCAACGAGGACGCGGTCGCCGCGCTGGAGCGGCTCGCGCTCGCTTGTGGAATCAGGATCGCGGAGTTCAACTCGATCGATCTCAACGTCTCGCAGGATTCGCCGTGCTTCTCAGGTTTCGATCCACTGCCTTTGCTGGAGTTGGCGGATGTCGGGCTGCTGCTCGATACCGACGTGCCATTCGTGCCGCAATACGCCAAGCGAGTCGAAGCCATCGAGTGGATCCAGATCGATATCGACCCGTTGAAGTCGGATTTTCCGATGTGGGGATTCCCGACCGACATGAGGGTGCATGGAGACTGCGCGACCGTGCTGGAGCAGGTGCTCCTGGTCGTAAATGAACGCGCGGACGACAATTACCGCAAACGTATCGCCGCGCGCATCGCCCGGTGGAGCGATGCGCGCGAAGCCGCGGCCACGCGCCGCGCGACGGCAGCCGCGAGCAGGGGCGCCTCTGGAGCGCTTGGGGCGGCCTACCTGTTTGCGACGCTCAACAGCAAGCTGTCGCAAGAGGATATTGTCCTCAATGAAGCGATCCGCAATGCTCCGCTTGTCCAGGAACACATTCGCCGCACGCAGCCGCACAGCTACATTGGGCTTGCCGGGGGCGGACTTGGCTTCAGCGGCGGCATGGCGCTTGGACTGAAACTGGCGCGTCCGGAGCGGCGCGTCGTCCAGATCATCGGTGACGGCGCTTTTCACTTTTCATCGCCGGACTCGGTGTTTGCCGTCGCCCAGCAATATCAACTCCCGATTCTGACGGTGGTGCTGGACAACGGAGGTTGGCAGGCGGTCAAGTCCTCGGTACAGCGGGTGTATCCGAAGGGATCTGCCGCGGCGACCAATTCGTTCCAGTCGCAATTGCGCTCGGGACGGCAGGGCGAGCAGCGGCGCTTTTCGGATATCGGTCGCGCGTTCGGCGCCCATGGCGAATTCGTCAGCGAGCCCGATGAACTGGATTCGGCAATCGATCGCTGTCTTGCCGCGGTCGACGGCGGCATTGCTGCCGTACTTCACGTCCAGATCACACCGCTCTGACGGAAATTCATGAATTTTCCTTATGAATAGATCGTAATTTTCCACCTATTCATATCGAGCGATCCCTCCCTAGAATGAAAATGCGACGCAAGAGCGCTCCTCCTCCCGCAGCAAGGAATTGCGGTTCGGAGACGTACTGAAATTCGAAACCGGGGAAGCGCTATGCAGGGGAAGACCTTTGACGTCGGCAAGTTTATCGACGACCAGCGTATTGGCGCAACGCAGCTACTCGTTTTGGTGCTTTGTGCGGTCGTTATGATCTGCGACGGCTATGATGTGTTCGTCATGGGGTTCGTGTTGCAGCCCATCGCTGCCGATTTCAAGGTTTCGCCTGCAGCCATCACGCCGGTATTTGTCATACAGAACCTTGGCCTTGCATTGGGAACGGTCCTCATTGGCCCGTTTGCGGATCGCTTTGGTCGTCGCTGGATAATGATTGGATCAGCCGCATCGTTCGGGCTTTTGACCCTGGCCGTGACGCGCGCTTCGTCCGTCGATGAACTCATCGCGCTGCGTTTCGTCGCAGGCCTGTGCTTTGGATGTCTGATTCCCAACGCGATTGCGATCACGACGGAGTTCGCGCCTGCGCGATTCCGGGCGACGCTGGTGACGTGGATGTTCATTGGATATGTAGCCGGTGCCGGCTCGGGCGGAGTCGTCGCCGTTTTCCTAGTCAAAAACTACGGCTGGCAAAGCGCGTTCTGGGTCGGGGGCCTGGCGCCGATTTCGGCCGCGGTCTTGCTCCTGTTCTTCCTGCCAGAATCGATTCGCTATCGCGTTCTCAAGGATGGAGGCGATCGGAGAATTCTCGATGTCCTGCGGAGAATGGACGCCTCGCTCGAACTGACGGGTGACGAGCGGCTGGTGTTGAATGAGCCAAAGGTGACCGGCTCGCCCATCTCGGCCTTGTTCCAGGACGGCCGCATGTGGACGACCGTGCTGCTCTGGCTGGGCTTTTTCATGAATCTGATGGTGATTTCGATCTTAGGCGCATTCCTCCCGACGTTTCTATACAATTTCGGCGAACTGAGTCGGGAACATGCGGCGGCTATCGCGTCATTCTATTCCCTAAGCGGAATTGTCGCGCTGTTTTTTTATGGCCGCCTCATCGACGCGTTTGGACCCGCCCGGATTCTGATGTTGACATATCTTGCGGCGACCATTGCAATCTGTGCGTTGGGCGTCATCGATCTCAAATCGTTCTGGATATACGTCGCGGTGTTCAGCATCGGGGCCAGCGTCATTGCAGCGCAAGTCGGCTTGAACGCGCTTGGCGCGATGGTCTATCCGACGCGGATGCGTGCAACCGGGGTGGGTTGGGCATTCGGCGCCGGCCGCGTAGGAGGGATGATCGGTCCGGTCTTCGGAGGCATGGCGCTCGCAGGTAAATGGGGCGCTCTTCCAACCTTTATGGGGATTGCCTTGCCCATGCTGATCGCGTGTCTGGCCATGTTTCTGGTGGGCTCTTCCTTTTCGAGCCCCAGGGGAAAATCCGACGATGAGATGTCCGTTCTGAAAGCGGAGAAATCATCCTTAGCCTGACCTTCCTCGCGATTGAGGCAAATCCGTCGGGAGATTTCATGTGTCCGGGCCGGCGGCGAAGCCCAGCCGAACGGGCTCAAGGGTAGCCCGCGCCCGGAATTTCGACGTCGACCGCGTCGATGCGGGCCGATGATTTGCCTTGCCGCAGTTCTTCGTAGGACGTCGCCGCGCTCAGACAGAACAGTGTCCGCCGTTCCGCGCCGCCGAGCGCGCAGGCAATGGCGCGACGACCGGGTATCTCGATGCGCTGCAACTCGCGCCCGTCGCGGTTCAGCCGAATGAACGCGTCTTCGTCGAAGGCGGCGACCCACATCGCCTCGCTCCGATCGAGGCAGATGCCGTCGGGGGATTTCATGGTTCCGAATCGGGCGCGAAAGTTCAGGCCGCCATCGGGCGCGATGTCATATTCGGCGAGGCACGCGCCATCCATCTCGGCGACGACCAGCCGGCTGTTGTCGGCCGAGACCGCAATACCGTTGGGAAACCGCAATCCGTCGGCGACGATTCGGGTCGCGCCGTCGGGCATCACCAGGAGGATGCGGCCGACAGGCCCCCGATCAGCCGGCGGCGGCAGATCGAAGCCGAGATCGCCGACATAGGCGCGGCCGAGGCCGTCGACGATCATGTCATCGATCGTGCCGGTCGCGATTTCTGACAGGTCGGCGTAGAGCGAGAGCTCGCCGTCGCGGTAGGCCAGCAGACGCTTACGGAACATCGTCAGCACGATGATCCTGCCGTCCGGCAGAACGCCGAGGCCGCATGGCGTGTCGCCCTCGATTTTCGCGTGCTGCTCGTATTCGCCTGACGGCGCGAGGCTGAGAAGCGTCCGCGCCATGCAGTCGACGAACCAGAGCCGACCCGCGTGCCAGCGCGGTCCCTCGAAATAGCGTCCGCCGTCGAGGACGGTTTCGAGCTTGGTCCGAGGTCATCATTGCCGGTCGCCTTCTTCACTTCTCCACGGGAGAGGTGGAGTTCCTTCTCAATCCCGAACACGCAGCTACAGCGTCACCACGATCTTGCCGAGATGCTTGTTGGCTTCCATGTGCTCGAACGCCTTGCCGATATCGTCGAAGCCAAACACCTTGTCGATCGGCAGTTGCAGCTTGCGCGATTCCACCGCACCCCAGATATCCTTGCGGACCTCGTCGAAAATCTCGCGGATTTCCTCGATCGTGCGGGTGCGGAAGGTGACGCCGATATAGTTGATACGGCGCGCGGCGTGCAGGTCGAAATTGAAATCGCCATGGGTGCCGCCGAGCCGGCCGACATTGACGATGCGGCCTTTTACCCTGGTGGCCTTCAGATTCTGGTTGGCGACGCCGCCGGAGACCTGATCGACGATCAGGTCGACGCCTTCGCCGCCGGTCGCCTTGAGAACCTCATCGACCCAGCCCGGATCGGACGAATCCACCGCGAGATCGGCGCCGAATTCCTTCAGGCGGCCGCGGCGCATCGCATCGGTCGAGGATCCGATCACGAGCCTGGCGCCCTTGAATTTTGCGATCTGCATCGCCATCAGGCCGACGCCGGAGCTCGCGCCTTGAATCAGGACGGATTGGCCCGCCTGCAGCGCGCCGTTGGTGACGACCGCGTTGTGCATGGTCGCCAGCGCGACGGGGAGGGTGGCCGCTTCCTCGAAGTTCATATTCGAAGGCGTGCGAAACAGCCGGCCGTGATCGGCCAGCGTATATTCCGCGAACGCCGCGCCCCCCGAGCCCATGATCTTGTCGCCGACCTTGACGCCTTTGGCGTCGGGGCCGAGTTCGGCGACTTCGCCGGCCCATTCCATGCCGAGCACGGTGCCGACGCCGCCGGCGCTGCCATGGACATGGCCCTTGGTCATGCCGAGATCGGCGCGGTTGAGGCCGCACGCGCTCACCTTGACCAGCACCTGGGTGCCCTTGGGCACGGGTTTTGCCACGTCGGTGAGGACGGCTCCGTTGGCGCCGTAGACATAGGCTTTCATGAATTCATTCCCAGTTGATGAGCAAGCTAGGAGCAGAAGCCGCTTATTCGGCGGCTTCGCGGCGGCCGCCGGACATCATGCCTCCGAGCCGGCTTCGAATGATGGTTTCCGCCTCGTGCATGATGCGCGACACCAGTTCGGCGCAGGAGGGGATGTCGTGGATCAATCCCTGCACCTGGCCTGCCGACCAGATGCCCTCGTCGGCGTCGCCTGACGCGTAGACCATCTTGCCGCGCGCGCCGGCCACGAGCTCGCGGACATCCTCGAATTTCGCGCCTTCCTTTTCCATCGCGACGACCTTGCTGCTGATGGCGTTCTTGGCGACGCGCGAGGTGTTGCGCATGGTGCGGAAGATCAGCTCGGTCTCGCGCTCGTCATTGGCGACGATGCGTTCCTTCACGAGCTGATGGATCGGGCTCTCCTTGGTGCACATGAAGCGCGTGCCCATGTTGATGCCTTCGGCGCCGAGCGCCAGTGCCGCGACCAGGCCGCGGCCGTCGCCGAACCCGCCCGAGGCGATCATCGGAATCCTGACCTTGTCGGCGGCGGCCGGGATCAGGATCAGGCCGGGGGTATCGTCCTCGCCGGGATGGCCGGCGCACTCGAAGCCGTCGATCGAGATTGCATCGACCCCCATGCGCTCCGCCGACAATGCATGGCGGACGCTGGTGCATTTGTGCACGATGATGACGCCGTGCTTCTTGAATTCGGTGACGTGTTCCTGCGGCTTGTTGCCGGCGGTCTCGACGATCTTGATGCCGCTCTCGATGATGGCCTGGCGGTATTCCGCGTAAGGAGGCGGCTTGATCGAGGGCAGGATGGTCAGGTTGACGCCGAACGGCTTGTCGGTCAGGCCGCGGCAGCGCGCGATTTCGCGTGTCAGATCCTCCGGCGTCGGCTGCGTCAGCGCGGTGATGAAACCGAGCGCGCCGGCATTGGCGACGGCTGCGACCAGCTCGGCCCGGCCGACCCATTGCATGCCGCCCTGCACGATCGGGTGTTCGACGCCGACCAGTTCGGTAAATCGCGTTTTGAGCATTTTTGGCCCTCTGTTCCCCCGGTGCGGACGATGCGCACACCTTGTTTATGTGATTTCGAGGGGCAGGATGCCGTCAGCCCCGGCAAAAGTCCACGGGGGGCGCTGCGCGTCGGGGCCGCGCGATCATGCAAAAACGGCGACTTCTGTTTCCGTGCGGCGGACAATTCTCCGCGCGCAGCCCGGCGCTTCCGGGATCCGGCGCATGCTTTCGAGCGGGCGGGAAGATTTCGCCAAGGCAACCCCGCGGCCTCGAGCGACAACTCAAGGCGAATGCGATCGGGGAGGGAGTCCCTCTCAGGCGACGGATCGCGCCGCGGCGGTGGCCTCGTCATCGAATGCGCTCGAAATGTCGCGCATGCTGATGACGCCGATCAGGCTGTAATTGTCGATGACCGGCAAATGGCGAATGTGGTTCCGGTTCATCAGGTGACGAACATGTTCGAGCGTGTCGATCGACTTGCAGGAAACCAGTTGCTGCACCGAGATCAATTGCGAGACCTTGAGGCTGACGCCGGCGGCGCCGTGCTCGGCGATGGCGCGGACCACGTCGCGTTCGGTGAACATGCCGACCGCGGTATTGCCTTCGGTCCGCACGACATCCTTGACCACGAGCGCGCTGATATTGCTGGCGCGCATCAATTGAGCGGCAATGCCGACGGTCTCATTCATTCGCACCGTCGCAACGCGAGCAGTTTTCTTGCGCAGGATGTCTCCGACTTGCATCGCAACCTCCATCAGGTGGGGCCAGGGGTATCTTCGTGTCCAATTATATTGGTATACATTATACCACTTGTCAATTTGATCGTGAAGCGAATGTGGTCCTGTCCAAATGAAACTAATAGGCAGTGATATTGACCCTCCGACGATTCAGGCTCGTTTTTCGGCAAGGGATTTGCGGACATTGCGGGCAGCAAACCGTTCCCTGGCATGCCTGTGCGCAGATTTCACGGCTCAAAGAAAAAGGCGCACCAAAGTGCGCCTTTTGACCGTTCTTCGAAACACTATCGCTTTACGTCCGCAGCGGACGCTCGCGGCTTGAACTTCCCGTCACTCCGCCGGATGGGCGTGTCCGACCGCAGCCTTGTTTTCCGAAGCGCTGATCGAAATTCGCATCGGCCGCACCACGAACAGCGCCATGACCACCACGATGAAATTCATGATCGCGGCAACGAAGAACACGGCATGCCAGTTGCCGGTATGCGACTTCAATACGTTGGCCAGCGGAACGACGAAGGCCGAAAGGCCCTTGGCGGTATAGAGCAGGCTGGTGTTGGTGGTGGCGTATTTCGGACCGAACATGTCGGTGCAGGTCGAGGGGAACAGGCTGAAGATCTCGCCCCAGGTAAAGAAGATCAGCGCGGCACAGATCACGAAGGTCCAGGGCGTCGTTCCCGCCGTTCCCAACAGCCAGTAGGCCACGCCGCCCGCGGTGAACGCGATCGCCATGGTGTATTCGCGGCCGATCTGGTCCGAGACCCAGCCGAAGAACGGACGTGCGCCGCCGTTAGCCAGATTGTCGATGATGCCGGCCACGATCAGCGTGGAGGCGCCGAACAAGATCACGGTCTGGGCAACACCATAATCCTTGGCGATCAATGCGATCTGTGCGGTGACCATCAAGCCGCTGGCGGACACCAGCACGAACATCACATAGAGCAGCCAGAATACCGGCGACGCGAGCATCTGGCCCGGCGTGCTCGAGGTCCTCGATTGCAGGACCTTGACGGCAGACCCGGTCGGAACCTCGCCCGCCAGGGGCGGACGAAGGACCCACGCCAGCACGAAGATGACGGCGCCCTGACCGATGGCGAACCAGTAGAAAGTGTCCGCATATCCGATCGAGGCAATCATGTGCTGAATTGGAATCACCGTGACGGCCGCGCCGGCGCCAAATCCCGCCGCCGTCAGGCCCACCGCAAGACCGCGGCGATCGGGAAACCATTTCACGGCATTGCCGACGCAGGTCGCATAGATGCCGCCGGCGCCGATGCCCGACACGATGGCACCCAGATAGAGCATCTCCAGCGACCCGGCCTTGGCGTTGATCAGCCAGCCGATCGCCACGAACACGCCGCCGGCCGCGACCATCAGCTTCGGGCCGCGCTGACCGAGCGAGTTGACGATCCATCCCTCAAGCGGGGTGAGCCAGGTTTCCAGCGCGACGAAAATGCTGAATGCGACCTGGATACCGGCGACGTCCCAGGAATTCGTCTTCGCCATCGGGCCGACGAAATAGGTCCAGCCGTACTGGAGATTGGCGATCATCGCCATGCAGACGACGCCGATGATGAGTTGCATCCAGCGAAAGCCGTTGGACGGTGCCTGACTTGGCGCGGTTGCTGCGTTAGCGGTCATTGTTTCCTCCGAATGCGCGCTTCTTTGAACTGACGCAGGGGTCGTCGGCGCGGCATTGTCAAAATTCTGGTATATTATATTCCAATGCGCAAGGTCGAATTTGCCGCAGGTATGGTTGTGAGGTGCCGGGAGCGCGCCGGACCTCCCTTGGCAGGCATTGTGGGACGGGGAATGGGCAGCGGCAAGTTCGTTTGGCACGCCTGGCGTGAGCATTTCGTCGCAGACAACTGATCGCCATTCGCATGCGGCGCCGCAACCGATCGCTGCGGCAGCGCAAAAAAATGGCCCCGAAGATCGGGGCCATGCATGTGCCGAACCTTGCGCGCTCGATTCGCGCGGCCTTGAGCGGAATGTCAAACGTTGGAGCGCGGGGTGTCGCCGTTGCGGATCGTCATCTCCGCATAGGCCAGCAGCAGGCGGTCGACGGTCGCGAACAGGCGGCCGAACGGGGTGCTGGAAGGCGCGAACGGGATGGAAGCAGTTCTGGACATTGGTTTCCCTTTCCTGGAAGGCGGCCGCGTGCCGCCTCATGATCTGAAGGGAAGATTATGTATACCAGATGCCAGCGACAACGGATTTGTTTGCATAGCAGCATTTTTGATATTGCATCGCAATATCGGGCGATTTGAATCCCCTATGGAACAGGAAAGACACAGGAAAAAGGGACGCCCGGACAGGCGGCCCTCGAATTCTGCCAGAAGGGGCGCTTATTCCGCCGCCTGCTTGCGCGGCGGGTCGAGCGCGCCGGAGTCGTGGATTTCCGCGACCTGATGGTCGCTGAAGCCCAGCACCTGGCGCAGGATCTCGTCGGTATGCTCGCCGAGCAGCGGCGAGCGCAACACGTCGGACGGGCTGTCTGACAGCTTGATCGGATTGCCGACCGACAGATATTTGCCGCGGGTGGGGTGATCGACCTCGACGACGGTGCCGGTGGCGCGCAGCGACTGGTCTTCCGCCAGTTCCTTCATGGAAAGGATCGGGCCGCAGGGGATGTCGTCCTTGTTGAGGATCTCCATCGCCTCGAACTTGGTCTTGGTCATGGTCCATTGCTCGATGCGCGCGAAGATCTCGTTCAGGCGCGACAGCCGGGCAGGGGGCTTGGCATAATCGGGATGGGTCTTCCAGCCGGGCTCGCCGATCACGTCGCAGATCTTCTCCCAAACCGGCGCCTGGGTGATGAAGTAGATGTAGGCATTGGGATCGGTCTCCCAGCCCTTGCACTTGAGGATGCGGCCGGGCTGGCCGCCGCCGGAATCATTGCCGGCGCGCGGCACCGCGTCGCCGAACGGGATGCCTTCGCCGTACTGGCTGTATTCCTTGAGCGGACCATGGGCGAGCCGCTGCTGATCGCGCAGCTTGACGCGCGCCAGGTTGAGCACGCCGTCCTGCATCGCGGCGGTGACCTTCTGGCCGCGTCCGGTCTGGGTGCGCTGGTAGAGCGCGGTGACGATGCCGAGCGCCAGATGCAGGCCGGTGCCGCTGTCGCCGATCTGCGCGCCGGTGACCAGCGGCAGTCCGTCGCGGAAGCCGGTGGTGGAAGCCGCGCCGCCGGTGCACTGCGCGACGTTCTCATAGACCTTGCAGTCTTCGTAGGGGCCGGGGCCGAAACCCTTGATCGAGGCCACGATCATCTTCGGATTGATGCTCTGGATCTTTTCCCAGGGAAATCCCATGCGGTCGAGCACGCCGGGGCCGAAATTCTCCACCAGCACGTCGCAGGTCTTGATCAGCGCGGTCAGGACTTCCTTGCCCTTCGGATTCTTGGTGTCGAGCGTGATCGAGCGCTTGTTGTGGTTGAGCATGGTGAAATACAGGCTGTCGACATTCGGAATGTCCTGCAGCTGACCGCGCGTGATGTCGCCGACGCCGGGGCGCTCGACCTTGATCACGTCGGCGCCGAACCACGCCAGCAATTGGGTGCAGGTCGGTCCGGACTGGACGTGGGTGAAATCGAGAATTCGAACGCCGTTCAGCGCCTTGGTCATCGTCTTGCTCCGTCTCGTATCTGGTCCTGCGAGGGCAGGAAGGAATGGAGCGGGGCTGCGGCCCCGCTTGTCTAAGGCCGTTATTTCTTCTTCAGAACGCTTTGCGGGTTGAGGTTGCCGATGCGGCCGCTCTCCGAGCCCGCCGCCGGGTCGATCACCGCGTTGATCAGGGTCGGCTTGCCGGAATCCATCGCCGCATTGACCGCCCGCTTGAGTTCGTCCGGCGAGGTCGCGTTGACGCCCGTGCCGCCGAAGGCTTCCATCATCTTGTCGTAGCGCGAGCCCTTGACGAACACCGTCGTCGCCGGATCGGCGCCGGCCGAATTGACGTCGGTACCGCGATAGATGCCGTTGTTGTTGAAGATGACGATGCAGATCGGCAGATCGTAGCGGCAGATGGTCTCGACCTCCATGCCGGAAAATCCGAACGCGCTGTCGCCCTCGACCGCCAGCACCGGCTTGCCGGTCTCGACGGCGGCGGCGATCGCGGTGCCCATGCCGATCCCCATCACGCCCCAGGTGCCGACGTCGAGCCGCTTGCGCGGCTGGTGCATGTCGATGACGCCGCGCGCGAGGTCGAGCGTGTTGGCGCCCTCATTGACCAGGATAGCGTCGGGCCGTTCCTTGATGATGGTGCGCAACACGCCGAGCGCGCCGTGATAATCCATCGGCGAGTTGTTGTTCATCAGCCGCGGCGCCATCTTCGCAACGTTGTCGTCGCGCTTGGTCTTGACGGAATTGAGCCAATCCGCCGGCGGCGCCGGCCAGCTGCCGCCCATGGCATCGAGCAAGGCGGTAACGCAGGAGCCGATGTCGCCGACCAGGGGAGCCGCGATCTCGACATTGGAGTCCATTTCCCTGGGCTCGATGTCGACCTGGATGAACTTCTTGGGCGCTTCGCCCCAGGTCTTGCCCTTGCCGTGCGACAGCAGCCAGTTGAGCCGCGCGCCGACCAGCATCACGACGTCGGCATCCTTCAGCACGGTCGAACGCGCCGCACCGGCGCATTGCGGATGCAGATCGGGCAAGAGGCCCTTGGCCATGCTCATGGGCAGGAACGGCGCGCCGCTCTTCTCGACGAAGTTCTTGATCGCCTCGTCGGCCTGCGCGTAGGCGGCGCCCTTGCCGAGAATGATCAACGGGCGTTTTGCGCTTTTCAGCACATCGAGCGCCCGCTTGACCGCGGAGGGCGCGGGGATCTGCGCGGGCGCGGCGTCGATCACCTTGACCAGCGATTTCCTGCCGGCCTCGGCGTTCATCACCTGTCCGAACAGTTTTGCCGGCAGGTCGAGATAGACGCCGCCGGGCCGTCCCGAGACGGCGGCGCGGATGGCGCGGGCGAAGGCGATACCGATGTCGGCGGCATGCAGCACGCGGAACGCCGCCTTGCAGAGCGGCTTGGCGACGGCGAGCTGATCCATCTCCTCATAGTCGCCCTGCTGCAGGTCGACGATCTCGCGCTCGGAGGAGCCGGAGACCAGGATCATCGGGAAGCAGTTGGTGGTGGCGTGGGCGAGCGCGGTCAGGCCGTTGAGGAAGCCGGGCGCCGAGACGGTGAGGCAGACGCCGGGCTTCTTGGTCAGGAAGCCGGCAGTCGCCGCCGCGTAGCCGGCGTTCTGCTCGTGGCGGAACGAAAGCACGCGGATGCCTTCCGCCTGCATCATGCGGCCAAGGTCGGTGATCGGGATGCCCGGCACGCCGTAGACGGTGTTGATGCCGTTGAGCTTGAGCGCATCGATGACGAGGTGAAAACCATCCGTGAGTTCCTGCTGGGCGTCGCTCGCCTCGGTCTTGGTCGCGGTGTTCAGCATCGGCGTGGTCTCCCTGATCGTTTCTTGGCAAGACGAATTCGTCGTCTTTGGTCCTTGCCCAAAGGGAAGGGCTATTGCGGTTAAAACAGTTCCTGCCCGTGGGCTTCCACGTAGGCGGCAAGGCCCAGCGTGTGATCGCGGGCGCGCTTCTCCGCAAGCTCGGTGTCGCGCTCCTCGAGCGCCTCGATGATGGCCAGATGCTCGGGCAGCGATACCGCGGTACGGTCCGTCCGTCCGATGGTCAATTGCCGGTAGCCGCGCACATGCAGCAGAATATCGTTGGTCATGTCGACCAGCGTCGGCGACTCGCTGAGCGAGATCAGCGCCTGGTGAAAGGCGATATTGGCCTTCGAATATTCCTCGACGTGATGCTGCGGCAGGCGGTCCTTGCCGAAATTCTTGAAGAAGTCGCGCAGCGCCGAGATGTCCTTCTTGCGCGCGGTGGTCGTGATCAACCGCGCCGCCATGCTCTCGAGCGCGGCCCAGGCCCGGATCATGTCGACGATCTCGGTCTTGGTGCGGCGCACGACGATGATGCCGCGGCGTGGCACGGTCTTGACGAAGCCGTCCTGCTCCAGCATCGCGATCGCTTCGCGGATCGGGGTGCGGCTGACGCCGAGGCGCTCCGACAGCGCGCGCTCGTCGAGCATGACCGGTTCCGGCGTCGCATAGATGTCCATCTTGAGGATGGCTTCCTTCAAGGCTTCATAGGCCTTGTTCTTGAAGCTCGTCTCCGGGGCAATTCGGACGATTGCGATTTCTGCCTCGGCCATGGTGGGCGGCGCCTTGGTTTGTTTCCGTAGGTTCACGACTGATCTCCTCCGCGGGAGACGTCTTTGTAGCAGATCAATATCCGGATTATTTTTGGCATACCAAATACCAGAATGTCAAGTTACCCATATTTTCAGCACTTCCCGGGAGGAGCGCGCCTTGACAAGTTCGTTTCTGGCATACCAAATGCCATAACGAAGCCATCAGCGGTCGCAATGAACGTTGCGGCGGACGCGGACCCGCGTTTGCCACTGCCGGGAACACCGAGAGCGCAGGTCGACGCGGCCCGATACGGGCTATGTCGCCGCGATTAAAAATAGACGTCAAGGAGGAAGCCAATGTCGAATTCCAAAGATGCGGTCCGCAAGGTCCTCGATTCCGTCAAAGCGGACAAACGCACGAGCCTGACGGCGCCGGAAGGCAAGCTGGTGTGCGACGCCTACGGCATTCCGGTGCCGAAGGAGGGCGTGGCGAAATCGGCGGCCGAAGCCGCCAAGATCGCCACCGACATGGGCTTTCCGGTTGTGATGAAGATCGTCTCGCCGGACATCCTGCACAAGACCGAGGCCGGCGGCGTGGTGGTCGGCGTCAAGACCGCCGCCGATGCCGAAAAGAATTATGCGACCATTCTGGCGAATGCCAAGAAGTACAAGGCCGATGCCAAGATCGAGGGCATCCAGGTCCAGCAGATGCTGGCCGGCGGCACCGAGGTCATCATCGGGTCCATCACCGACGGCTCGTTCGGCAAGCTGGTGGCCTTCGGCCTCGGCGGCGTGCTGGTCGAGATCCTGAAGGACGTCACCTTCCGTCTGGCTCCCGCCACCAAGGACGACGCCCTGTCGATGCTCGACGGCATCCAGGCCCATGACATGCTCAAGGGCGTACGCGGCGGCGACCCCGTCAGTCGAGACGCGCTGGCCGATATCATCGTCAAGGTGTCGCAGCTCGTCAGCGACTTCCCCGAAATCGTCGAACTCGATCTCAACCCGGTATTCGCCACCAAGAAGGACGCCACCGCCGCCGACGTGCGCATCGTCGTCGACTTCGACTATAAGCCGCGCCCGGCGCCGCGCCCGACCGCGGAAATCGTCACCGCGATGAACCGCATCATGCAGCCGAAGGCGGTTGCCGTGATCGGCGCTTCTGCCGAAGACGGCAAGATCGGCAACTCCGTGATGAAGAACCTGATCAACGGCGGCTACAAGGGCGATATCTATCCGATCCACCCGAAGGCACCGGAGATCCTTGGCTACAAGGCCTACAAGAGCGTCAAGGACGTGCCGGGCGTGATCGACACCGCGGTGTTCGCGATCCCCGCAAAATTCGTCGCCGGCGCCTTGATCGAGTGCGGCGAGAAGAAGATTCCCGGCGCCGTCCTGATTCCGTCGGGTTTTGCCGAAGCCGGCGCGCCGGAATTGCAGGCCGAAATCGTCGAGATCGGCAAGAAGTACGACGTCCGCCTGATGGGACCGAACATCTACGGCTTCTACTATACCCCCGCCAATCTCTGCGCCACGTTCTGCACCGCCTACGACGTCAAGGGCCATGCGGCGCTGTCGTCGCAGTCCGGCGGCATCGGCATGGCGATCATCGGATTCTCGCGCTCGGCCAAGATGGGCGTCTCAGCGATCGTCGGTCTCGGCAACAAGTCTGATATCGACGAGGACGATCTGCTCGCCTTCTTCGAGCAGGACCCGAACACGACCATCATCGCCCAGCACTGCGAGGATCTGAAGGACGGCCGCGCCTTCGCGGAAGCCGCCAAGCGCGTCTCCAAGAAGAAGCCGGTGGTGGTGCTCAAGGCGGGCCGCACCTCGGCCGGCGCCAAGGCGGCCTCGTCGCACACCGGCGCGCTCGCCGGCAACGACAAGATCTACGAGGACGTGCTCAAGCAGTCCGGCGTGATCCGCGCCCGCTCCTTGAGGCAATTGCTCGAATTCGCGCGCGGCATCCCGGTGCTGCCGACCCCGAAGGGCGAGAACGTGCTGATCATCACCGGCGCGGGCGGCTCGGGCGTGCTGCTGTCGGACTCGGTGGTCGACAACGGCCTGTCGCTGATGGCGATGCCGCCGGACCTGGATGCTGCGTTCCGCAAATTCATCCCACCGTTCGGCGCCGCCGGCAACCCGGTCGACATCACCGGCGGCGAGCCGCCGATCACCTATGTCAACACCGTCAAGCTCGGCCTGTCGGACGATCGCATCCACTCCCTGATCCTCGGCTACTGGCACACCATCGTCACGCCGCCGATGGTGTTCGCCCGCAACATGGTCGAGGTGAAGAAGGAGATGGAGGCCAAGGGCTTCGTGAAGCCGATCGTCGCCTCGCTCGCCGGCGACGTAGAGGTCGAGGAGGCCGCCGAATATCTCTACCAGAACGGCATCCCGGCCTATGCCTACTCGACCGAACTGCCGGTCGAAGTGCTCGGCGCCAAGTACAAATGGGCACGCGGCGCGGGGCTGCTGTAAGAAATCAACTCCAGGTCATTCCGGGTTCGACGCTACGCGTCGGCCCGGAATGACGGACGCTTTAGATCAGGACGCCTTCGTCACAACGCCTGGCGCACGCCCATGCCGAGCATGAAGCTTTCGCGCAGCTGCACGGGATCGCGGCGGGTGGCGCCGACGCCGGGCTTGTCGTCGATGCGGACGCCGATCAGCGTCGGCTCGGACGCCGACAGGGATTGCTCGATCAGCCGGTCGTAATCCTCTTCGTCGGCGGCCCAGGCGCTGTTGGACAGGCCGCAGCCGATCGCGACCGCCACGAGATCTGTCGCCGCGGCGGCCGGCGTCGGCTGCGCGCCGGTGATCTGGTAGACGCCGTTGTCCATCACGACCATGGTGAGGTTTTTCGGCTTCAGCGTCGCAATCGTCGACAAGCACCCCAGCTGCATCAACAGCGAGCCGTCACCCTCCAGCGCGAACACGCGGCGCTGCGGCTGCGCCAGCGCGACGCCGAGCGCGATCGGGAAGGCCAGCCCCATGCTGCCCAGCATGTAGAAATTCTGCGGGCGGTGGCCGGCGCCCCACAGGTCGAAATTGGTGTTGCCGATGCCGCCGATCACGGCCTCTTCGTTGGTCAGCTTCGCGACCAGCCGCGAGGTCAGGTCGAACCGGTTCATGATCTTGGTGTTGCGGGCGGCAACGTCGGCTGCGGTGTTCATGGCTGCGCTCACTTCTCGAACACTTTGCCGCCGGTCAGAAGCGGCGACAGGATCAGCGCCACCGGCGCCTGCGTGGTGACGGCCTGCTTGATCGAGCGGTCGACGGTGAATTCGAACTCGTCGAGCCGGGTGCAGGTGTGATGCTCCACGGCGAGCGAGTCGAGCACCGGCCGCATGGTGCGGCAGACCAGCGCCTGGCCATAGTTGAACTCGCCGAGCGTGCCGCGCTCGGAGACGAACATGATCAGCGGGATCTGATAGGGGACGGCCAGCGAGGCCAGCACATTGGCAAGCGTCGCAAATCCCGAAGTCTGCATCAGCACCGCGCCCTTCATGCCGGCCATCCAGGCGCCGGAGACGATGCCGACGGCTTCCTCCTCGCGCGCGGTGGGGAAGCAGGTGAAGAACGGGTCGGCGTGAATATTCCTGATCAGCGTGGTCAGCACGCGGTCGGGAACGTAGGGCACCAGCCGGATGTCGTTGCGCTTGAGGGTTTGCAGCACCACCTCATGCCAGCTCTTCGCTGCAGAGGCCTGGGACGAGGTCTGTTCAGCGGCAGCCGCCATCGAATTCTCCCTTGCTGCGCGACGATCTTTTCGTTCGCGATACGATCGCGGCCGTCTGTTCGATTGAGGCTGGCGAAACTTGACGCGATCCCCGGGATTGTCAACATGTCCGGACCGTAGCCGAGACCTGCGCCCGATGGCGATGCCTTCGGCAGACCGGCGTGCGATAAGAGAAGCAATCAAGAAATCGGGAGGGATGCCTTGAGCAGGTGGTTCCGGATGGCGGTCGCCGCGGCGGCCGCGTTCTTCGCAGGCGGCATTGCGTCGGCGCAATCGCCGTTTCCCTCAAAACCCGTGCATATTTTCGTACCCTATGCCGCCGGCGGCGCCGTCGATATCCTGGCGCGCACGCTCGGCGATGTGGTCTCCAGGCAATGGGGCCAGGGCGTCGTGGTCGAGAACCGTCCCGGGGCGGGCGGTGTGGTTGCCTCGCAGGCGCTCGCGGCAGCCCCGCCCGACGGCTATACCCTGATCGTCGTCGCCAGCGGCCATGCCACCAATCCGTTCCTGTACGAGAAACTGCCCTACGACACCTTCAAGGATTTCACGCCGATTACGCTATTGGCATCCTCGCCGAACATCCTGCTGGTAAAGGCCAACTCGCCGTTCAAGACGGTGGCCGATGTGATTGCGCGGGCAGACGAAAAGCCCGGGAGCCTGGCGTATGGCCATGCCGGCAACGGCACTTCGACGCATCTCGCCGGTGAACTCCTGAAGAACCTGGCCGGGGTCGACATTCAAGCCATCCCCTATAAGGGCGGCCTGCCTGCGATCAACGATCTCCTGGGAGGTCAAATTGCAATGTCCTTCAACAACGGGCCGGAATCGGTCGGCCAGATTTCCGCCGGCGCCGTTCGGGCGCTGGCGGTGACGACGGCCAGCCGGGCGTCGTTCCTGCCCGACGTTCCCAGCATGTCCGAGACCCTGCCGAACTATGACACCGAAGTGTGGTGGGGTCTGCTCGGACCCGCCGGCATGCCGCCCGATCTGGTCGCGAAGCTGTCGCACGATTTTGTCGCGGCGTTGAATACCGATTCCGTCGTGCAGCGGCTGAACAAGCTCGGCGCTTCCCCGATCGGAAGTTCGCCAGCGGACTTCGTCGCCAAGATTCATTCCGATTACGATAAGTGGGGACCGATCATCAAGGCGGCCGGCATGAAGGCCGAATGAACCAGATGATTCCCGCTTGCCTTGCGCCGCGCGACGTCAGCCGGCCGAAAGTGCCGCCGCCGCCGAATGCCTGCGATACGCATGCCCATGTGTTCGGACCGGCGTCGCGCTTTTCCTATGCCGACGACCGCAGCTACACGCCGCCGGACGCGCCGCTGGAAAAATATCTCGGCATGCTCGATTCGATCGGCTTTGCGCGCGGCGTGCTGGTGCAGGGCAGCGCACATGGCCGCGACAATTCGGCGATGCTCGACGCGCTGACCCAGCGGCCGGACCGTTTGCGCGGCGTCGCGGTGGCCGATGCCGACGTCGCGCCGTCGGTGTTGCGCGAATGGCATCGGATCGGCGTGCGCGGCTTGCGCTTCAATCATTTCTTCCGCGACGGGCAATTGCATTATCGCGGCGGCGTGCCGCTCAAGGCCGCCGAGACGCTGGCGCCCGTGATGGCCGAGCTCGGATGGCATCTTCAGCTCTGGATCGATGTCAAGGATCTGCCGGAGACAATACCGGTGCTGAAAGCGTTCGGCCTGCCTGTCGTGATCGATCACATGGGCCGCACCGACGCCCGCGCCGGCACCGGGACGCCTGGCTTTCAAAGCCTGTTGCGCGCGGTCGGCGACGGCTGGTGCTGGGCGAAACTGTCCGGCGCCCATCGCCTCAGCCGCAACGCGCCCGATTATCCCGATGCGCGGGCGTTTCATGAGGCGCTGGTAGCTGCCAATCCGGAGCGGCTGGTGTGGGGCGGCGACTGGCCGCATCCGCGCGTCGAGGGCGAGATGCCCGATGCCGGTCACCTGTTCGAGCTGTTCCAGACGTGGACGCCGGATATGCCGACGCAGCACCGCATCCTCGTGACCAATCCCGCCAAGCTCTATGGTTTTTCGAACTGAAAGTTCTTCAGCGATGTCCGTCAACAACAAGCGCGTGTTCTACGTCAAATATCTCGCCAACCAGATCTACGCCGACATTCTCAAGGCGCGGCCCGACGTGCGGCTCGACCGGCTCGAAAACGAGAGCCCCGAGGACATTTCGGCGCCGATCCTTTCCGCCGCGCACGCCTATCAGATCGGGGCGGCGCGCGATGAGCTCGCGCCTCACTTTCACGTCCATGCCGACCTGTTGCGGCGCGCGCCGAACCTGTTGATCGTCTCGAGCAACGGCGCGGGCTACGACCCCGTCGATGTCGAGGCCTGCACGGCGGCGGGCGTGCTGGTGGTCAACCAGTCCGGCGGCAACGCGCATTCGGTGGCCGAGCACGCACTCGGGATGCTGCTGACGCTGTCGAAGAAGATCATCCAGGCCGACCGCGCGCTGCGGCGGCAGGCGAATGTCGATCGCAACGCCCTGATGGGCACGGAAGTGCAGGGCAAGACCATCGGCATCGTGGGGCTCGGCAATGTCGGCCGCCGCATCGCCGCGCTTTGCCGCGGCCTCCTTGGCATGAACGTCCTGGCCTTCGATCCCTATCTGTCGGCAACGGAAATGGCCGAGCGCGGCGGCGAAAAGGTTACGCTGGAAGATCTGCTGCGGCGTTCGGACTACGTCTCGATCTCCTGTCCGCTGACGAAGGAAAGCCGCGGCATGATCGGCGCGCGCGAATTCGCGTTGATGCAGCCCCATGCCTATTTCATCACCACGGCGCGGGGTTTCATTCACGACGAGGCGGCGCTGGCCGAGGCGCTGCGCGACAAGCGGATCGCCGGCGCGGGCCTCGACGTCTGGGCCAAGGAGCCACCGCCGCCGGATCATCCCCTGCTGCAGTTCGACAACGTGCTGGCAAGCCCGCATACCGCGGGCGTGACAAAAGAAGCGCGCGAGAACATGGGCCGGATCGCCGCCGAGCAGATGCTGGAGGCGCTCGACGGCAAGCGGCCGCCGCGCATCATCAACCCGGAAGTCTGGGGCGATTATGCCAGGCGCTTCGAGCGGACGTTCGGGTTTGCGCCGGGATAGTAATCCGGAAGCAATCGTCAAAGCGGGCACCGGCAAACCGAGCTTGGTGACTGCGACTTGCCCGGTGTCCGCCATGAACTGCGAAGAAGCCGGCGAGCGCAAGGCTTGCCGGCTTCTTTTGTTTCACGGCCCGTATTTGGGGGCCGGCGTCTGGTTGAAGTCGTTTTCGTCCGCGACGCAGGTGAAGTTCGCCGCGATGCTGGCGCTGCCGCTTCCATTGTACTTGGCGACTTTGGGATAGACGCAAAGCGGCCGGGTCATCTGGACTGCAGGCGGCGTATCGTTGACGTACTTGGTGGCGGTGATCGTCTCCGGCGCCACGCCTTTTTCCACCCAGTTCAGCAGCGGGGTGAGGGCGTCGAAGGTGTTGGGTCCGGGCCCGCCGGAGCAGTGGTACATGCCGGGCACCATGAACAGCCGGGCGTAGCTCTGGGTCCGCGCCAGCGAGCCGTTGCCGGCGAAGCTTGCCTGCTGGAAGCCGTGGTTGTCGTTGCCTACCAGCGCGTTGAAGTAGTTGATGCTGTTCTGCGACGAAATCAGCGGGTCGGCCCAGCCATGGTACATCAGGAGCTTGCCGCCGTGTTCGCGGAACTCGCCGAGATCGGTGCTGGTGGCGTTCAGCACCGGGGCGAGCTGGTCATCGACCCGGTCGAGGGCGCGGTTGAAGTCGAAATTCGAGAAATTCACTGCGCTCGCCGGATAGCCGAAGCTCGGACCGAACACCCAGTAGAACAGGCCGTCGAACGCCGGCTCGGGGAGCGCCTCCTGTAACGCCAATCCGAGCGCGAGCACGTTGTCGGTCTCGTTGCCGCGTTCCGAACCCGGACTGATGAGCTGGTTGGTCACCGGGTTGAATGACCCGGCGTAGTATTTCTGCATTGTCGTGACCTGGTCCGATGTCAGGCATGCCGGGGGCAGATTGCCGCCGGTGCACTGCAGCACCTTCGGATCGAAGTGGCAGTCCCGCGGATCGGTCAGGAACTGGTCGGTGCTGGCGCCGCCATCCTGGCCGACGCATTGCTTCAGCACGGCCTGATTGATCAGCGTCAGCTGGCCGGGCAGCATTAAGCGGCCGGGGCTCGCATGGGTGTCCTGCCACAGCGAAATCGCTGCCGTGTGCAGATGGGTGCGGTTGAACGCCGGCGCGCCGGCCAGGATGCCGTCGTAGTCGTCGGGGAAGCGCTGCGCTTCCATCAGGGCGTTCTGGCCGCCGGTGGAGCATCCGGCGAAGTAGGACCGTTGGGCCTTCTGCCCGTAGAATGCGCTGCCGATTTCCTTGCCGTGCACGGTCATCAGGTGGATCGCCCGGAAGCCGAAATCCTTGATCCGCTCGGGATGCCCGAACAAGCCCGTCGACGGCGCCGACGGGTCGCCGAACGCAGCCGCCAGCGCATTGCCCATGTTGCCCTCTGAACCGCAAAACAGTGGGTTGCATCCTGCTGTTCCGGTGCCGAGATCGCTGTTGGTCGACGCAAAGCCGGCGCTGATGCCGGCGGCGAGCTCGCTGTAGGTGAACACGCCCTGGAATCCACCGCCGCCGGTGCCGAGGAACCGGCCGTTCCATTTGGTTTCCGGCAGCCAGACCTCGATCTTGATGCTGGAATCCGAACTGGGGGTCAGGGTTGCGGTGACCCGGCAGAAGGGTGGAAGCCCCGTGATCGGGCTCGAACCGGGAGGGGTAAACACCCCGGTGGTGTTGTCCGTCGCCGACGTGATCGTCGCGTGTTGCAGCTGCAAGGATGCCAGATTGGTGCACGGCGTCGCCATCGCGGGCGTGCCGGCGAGCGCGACAAGGCCAAACAGGCCCAAGGCCGCGCCGACGAGATAGGATCGATGAAGCATCGTTGTGTCCTCCCTCTCTGTTTTATTTATTGTCATTGAAGTTTGGTGGGACCGACACGATAACCGAACAATATGACAGCCGCAACGTCGCGTGCGCTGCACGCAAGGCTCAACTCAAGAGTGATTTCAAAAAAATCGTGTCCGGCCCGAAGGGTCATGGGATGACGCGTCTTGCTGCGCGAGCCGGCCGGAGTGGGCAGCTTCCTATGCCCGACGAATTTTGCGCCCGCGCCTCTTCACGAGACTGTTGTTGCAGCGACATCCGGCGCTTCGATCTCCACAGATTGTGGAGCTTTTCCGGCGCGCCTTGACCTGCAAATTAGTACGCGCCCGGGTCGCCGCAGTAGAAGGAGAAATATGGATGGCTACTGCTGGCTGCATGAGGGCTTGACAGTCAGCGCCGCGGCTCATTGACGACCGGTCGGCGCGCGCGGAATTTCGCGGAGAAGATTTTCGCCGTTGCGGGTTGGATTGCAGCAATGGATCACTGCCAAATCAGCCCCCGACGATGCATGTATTGCTATTTTCTCCGGCGCCTCGACACGTCGGGTGGGCAAGCCCATCCTTAAAGTCAGCCACTCGTGGAACGACCGTTCCGCCGGCGCGGCAGAGGCCTGAAAGATGCGACAATTGCGTGCACTGCTGCGTAAGACGCCGTCGCGGCTTCGACGCCGTATCGCGGCGATCGTCGCCATCGCCGCCGCCAGCCTGCCGGCCGCCGGCGCATAAGCAGGCTGCTCAGCCGACCAGCGCTGCCGCCGCGGCCTGCGCGTCCGGAACCACATCGTGATCGTAGAGCCGCTTGCGGAAGGCGGCGTGCGCGGTGATCTCTGCGTCTCGCACACCTAGATCGGAATAGGCGGAATCATATCGCAATCCGTTCTCGCGCGCGCCGCGCTGGACCTGCGCCACGCGTTCCCGGCGCAGTCGTTCGTAGGCGAGCAGGGCGGAGGGCGCGGTCGTCCGGTCCGCGCGCGCCAGGATGGTCGCAAGCGCGATGCCGTCCTCGATCGACTGATTGGCGCCTTGCCCGAGATGCGGAAGCATCGGATGCGCGGCATCGCCGAGCAGGCTCAGCCTCTGTTTGGTCCAGACCGGAAGCGGTTCACGATCATAGAGCGCCCAGCGGAACGTCATCGTAACTTCGCGCAGCAACTGGGCGATGCGCGGATCCCATCCGGCAAAAGCCTGCCGCAGCAGGTCGGGATTGCCGGGCGCCGTCCAGGACTCCTTCATCTCCTCGTCGGTCGGCACGAACCCGACATAGTTGATCAATTTGCCGGCGCGCACCGGGAAGGCGAGGAAATGCCGGCCCTTGCCGAGCCACATCTGCCAGCGGTCGGTCGGCCAATCCGGAACACGCTCATGCGCCACCAGGCCCCGATAGGCGACCGATCCTGAAAACACCGGCCGCGACGCCGCGAACACATGGGGCCGTAGTTCCGAATGGATGCCGTCTGCGGCGATGACGATATCTCCCTGAGCCGAAGTGCCGTTGGCAAACGACACCCGCGCTTGTCTGCCGTCCTGATCGAAACCGGTGGCGCGATGGCCGGTATGAACGGTGCCGGGGGGCAGGGCGCCCGCCAGCATCTCGACCAGATCGGCGCGGTGCATGCCGAAGGTCGCATTCCAGCCCGCGGAGTCCGTCACCTGGACCGGCGCAATCGGCGCCCCGTCATGACGGAAATAGTGGGAACCATGGCCGACGCGCGCGCCCCATTTCTCGACGGATGGTTCTAGGCCGATGCGCTGCAGATGCCGGACGCTGTTGGGGGTGAGAAACACGCCGGCGCCGACCTCGCCGATCGCCGGCGCCTGCTCGTAGACCGCAACCCGCATCCCTTGGGCCAGGAGCGCATTGGCCGCGAACAGGCCGCCGATACCGCCTCCCACGATCACGATATTCAGACCGGACTGCACCATTCAACTCCTTGTCACGAGCGACAGAAAAAAACGTTGCGCGGTTGTACTCTCACACAGACCAAGGCATTTTGCCATCAAGCACGGCCCAGCCGCGGAAAAATCGGGGAAGGAATTTTATGTCGGGCGCGTACACACAGCTTTTGGTTTGGCTCGGCCGAACCGCAGCCGCATTGGCGGTTCTGTTCGTCCTGTCCGCGCCATCAGCCGCGCCGGCGCATGCCGAAGACTACCCGGACCGGCCCGTCAGGATCATCGTGCCGTTCGCCGCCGGCGGCACCGCCGACGCCGTGCCGCGGTTGGTCGCCGACTGGCTGTCGCACAAATGGGGCCAGCCGGTAATCATCGAGAACCGCACGGGAGCGGCGGGAAACATCGGCGCCGACTTCGTCTATCATGCGGCTCCCGACGGTTACACGCTGCTTTCCTGTCCGCCGCCGCCGCTGGTGATCAACCAGAATCTCTATCCGCAACTCGGCTTCGAGCCCGCGAAATTCGAACCCATCATTGTGATGGCCCATGTGCCGAACGCGCTGATCGTCAATCCCGCCAGGATCAAGGCGTCGAGCGTGCCGGAGCTGATCGAATACCTCAAGAAGAACCCCGATCAGGTAACGGCGGCGACCCAGGGCAACGGCACCACCTCTCATCTCACGGCCGAACTTTTCCAGGTGATGGCCAAGGTGAAGATGCGCTCAATTCCCTATCGGGGCTCGGCCCCGGCGCTGGCCGGCCTGCTCGCCGGCGACGTCGACCTGATGTTCGACAATCTCGGCGTTTCCCTGCCGCTCGTTCAGGCCGGCAATCTCAAGCTGCTCGCGGTGGCCTCGAGCCAGCGCCTGCCGTCGCTTCCCGACGTGCCGACGATCGCCGAAACCCTGCCGGGCTTCGAGGCCGTGGCCTGGTACGCGATCGCCGCTCCCCCGGCCACGCCGAAAAGCATCACCGAAAAGATCAACGCCGATGTGAATGAAGCGCTGCGCCAGCCGGAAATCCAGGACCGCCTGAAGAAATTGTCGGCGCAGACCTTTGGCGGTTCCACCGGGAAGGCCGCCAGCTACATGCGCCAGGAGGTCGACCGGTGGGGTGGCGTCATCAAGGCGGCGGATATCAAGCTGCAATGATCCGGGTGGACGGCACGTCCAGACTGCATGCCAGGTACAATTGCGCCGGTTTTGATATCCCTCAAAACCCTTTCCGTGCCATGAATTAGAAGGGTCTGTCGGGGTGTTACCGCTGCAGGAGGTTCCATGCCACGATATGTCGTTCGGTTCCTGAAGGACGTGCTTGGCGAGAACGGCCGCGAGACCGAAGTCTGCCAGGGCACGCTGGAAGTCGACGCTTCAAGCGAAGGCCACGCCACCGAACTTGCCAAGCAGAAATTCTGCGAGGCGCAGGCGCTCCGCGACTGGTCGCTGCACGCCGACCGGATCCATGTCAGGGCCGCCGACTTTCCGTCGTAAAGTCCTTGTTGGTGTTCAGGCGGCGAGCGGTCCCTCGATATTCCGATAGGAGAGGCCGAGGCTTTCGGCGACGGCCTTGTTGGTGATGCGGCCGCGGTGGACGTTCAGGCCTGCGCCGAGATGCGGGTTTTGCGTCACGGCGGCGAAGCCGAGATTGGCCAGGGCCAGGCCGAACGGCAGCGTCGCATTGTTCAGGGCATGGCTCGAGGTGAGGGGAACCGCGCCGGGCATATTCGCCACGCAGTAATGGATGATGCCGTCGACCTCGTAGGTCGGTTCGGCATGCGTGGTCGGATGCGAGGTCTCGAAGCAGCCGCCCTGATCGATCGCGACGTCGACCAGCACCGCACCCTTCTGCATCGACTTCAGCATCTCGCGCGTCACCAGCTTCGGTGCGCTGGCGCCGGGGACGAGAACCGCGCCGATCACGACATCGGCGGCGAATACCTCGTGTTCCACCGCCTCTGCCGTCGAGAACCGCGTTCGCGCCCGGCCCTCGAACAGTTCGTCGAGTTCGCGCAGCCGCGGGATCGAGCGGTCGAGGATCGTGACTTCCGCGCCGAGGCCCACGGCCATCCGCGCAGCGTGGGTGCCGACGACCCCGCCGCCGAGCACCACGACGCGGGCGGGAACCACGCCCGGCACGCCGCCGAGCAGCAGACCGCGGCCGCCGGCGCTCTTCTTCAAGGCCGAGCCTGCCGCTTCGATGGAAAGCCTGCCGGCGACTTCGCTCATGGGGGCGAGCAGGGGCAGGCCACCTTTGGCGTCCGTGACCGTCTCATAGGCAATCGCGGTGCAGCCGGAAGCCATCAGGCCCTTGGCCTGCTCCGGATCCGGCGCCAGGTGCAGATAGGTGAAGAGGATCTGGCCTTCGCGGAGCAGCGACCATTCGCGCGGCTGCGGTTCCTTGACCTTCACGATCATGTCGCTGGCTGCGAAGATCTCGGCCGCGCTGCCGGCGATGCCAGCGCCGACCTTGCGGTAGGCCTCGTCGGTGGCGCCGATCCCCGCGCCTGCATTGGTTTCGACGACCACATCGTGGCCTGCGGCCACATATTCGCGCACGGCGCCCGGCGTCAGGCCGACCCGGTATTCGTGGACCTTGATTTCTTTCGGCACTCCGACGCGCATGGCTGGGCACTCCCTGTTCGAAAACGTGCCGTTAATCCTAGGGGAGATTCGGGTTTGAAACCTTGCGATCTTGCTGCTCTAATCCGGTTTGCCGCCGGAAACCGGCGAAAAGTTGCGCCTTCACGCGGGAATCAAAACCTATGAAGCTCGATCAGTTCGATACGACCATCCTGTCGGAGCTCACGATCAATGCCCGGGCAAGCCAGGTCGATCTCGCCGAGCGCGTCGGGCTCTCCTCCACCGCGATCGCCCGGCGGCAGAAGGTGCTGGAGGACGAAGGCTTCATCCGCGGCTATCAGGCCGTGCTGGATCTGGCGCGCTTCGGCCTCTCGACCACCGTGCTGGTCAGGGTCACGCTCGAGAGCCAGAACGAGGACGCGCTGAAATCGTTCGAGGCCGCCGTCATCAACTGTCCGTCAGTGGTGCGGTGTTTCCTGATGTCCGGCAGCGACGACTATATCGTCATCGTCATGGCGCGGGATATCGAGGATTTCGAGCGCATTCACCGCACCGAGCTGTCGCGATTGCCGCGGGTGGCGCGGATCCAGTCGAGCTTTGCGATGCGCGAGGTCGTCAACCGCGCCGTTCCGCCGGTGGTCTTCGGCGCAACGCGAAAACCGCGATCGGCTCAGGCCGCGCGGTAACCTAGCGGACCGGCGACGCCGAGGCCGGTGCGTGTCGCCTCGAAGTCGATCACCGTGTCGGGGGAGACGTTGGCGACGTTGACGTCGGGCCCGAAGGTGCCGACCAAAAGCTTCTTCAGCACCTCGATATCGCAGGTGCGCACGCCGGGGATCCAGGGGCCGGGCAGTTCGATCATCACCCGCGCCATGTCGAGCTGTCGTGTCAGATCGTCGAGCATGGCCGTGTTGGGCTGACCGTCGATGACGAGTTCGGCGGCCTCCACCAGAACCAGCGTCGCACCGGCCTCGAAGGACTCGCCGGCCTGCTCGATCAACTCGGCGGCCGTGCTGCGCCGATCCTTGGCGCCGACCTCGCCGAAGACTTCGAGCCCGCTGTCGACGGCGGCGCGGATCTGGTCGCGGCGCTGTTGCAGCGTCAACGGCACCACGTTGTCGGAGACCTCGATCGTGGCAAAGCCGACCTGTTGCGCTTCGCGATAGAATTGCCCCAGCGCCGAGGCGCCATAAACCGCGAAAACATATTCGTGAAACTGGCCGCCGATGAACGGCTTGACGCCGTGCTCGGCGCATTGCGCAAGCTTCCGCCGCAGATGGTCCTGGCGGTACAGGCGGGAAGTGCCGGTCTTGAACTTGGCGAGGTCGATGTAATCGCCGGCGGTTTCCAGCAGGTCGCGGTGAAAGCCGGTCGGCAGTCCGTTGTCGATCATCATGGTGAGGCCGCGCCGCCGCGGCTTGGCGGTGCTGCGCGCGGCGGGGAGGGCGACGAAGGCAAACGGCGGGAGAGACATCGGACATCCTTCCTTCTTCGCAAGTGCGGCTGCGCCGGCTCACGGATCCGGCCGGCGGCTGTCCAAAGATATATAGCTCTATTGCTATTGACATGTAAAGCCATGTGGACTTTGCTGGTGCCATCAGGAGGTCCGATGTCCAGATCCGCCGCTGTCAGCCTGACGCCGCCGCCGTCGCGGCTCGCCGATCTCACCACCATCGCGGCTGCCTTCATGCAGGCCTTCGCGCCGGGCCTGCCGCGCTATCTGCAACTGCAGCACGCGATCATCGGACTGATCCGGTCCGGCGAGTTGCGGTCGGGCGCGCAGTTGCCGCCGGACCAGCAATTGACCGGCGCGCTCGATGTCAGCCTCGGCACCGTCCAGAAGGCGTTCGCGGGACTAGCCTCGGAGGGCTGGATCAGCAGGGAGCACGGCCGCGGCACCTTCATCGCCCAGCCGCGGCAGCCGGTGACGGAGCTGTGGCACTACCGTTTCCGAGATTCCCGAAGCGAAGCGATGCTGCCGGTCTATTCCCGTCTGCTCAAGCGGCGCCACGTCGCCGCCGACGAACGGGTGCGCGGCGCATTGGGCGAGGATCCGAAGGGCTTTATCGAGATCGAGCGGCTGGTCGATATCGGCGGCAAGTTCACCTGCTACAGCGAACTCTATCTTCCGGCCGGCCGCTTCTGCGCGCATTCTCGAGATCCCGATCACCAATATCGAAAGCGTCAACCTGAAAAAGCTGTTCGCCGACGAGTTCGGCGCGCCGACCATCAGCGTCGAGCAATCCATTCGTGCCTGTCAGCTGGAGCCCGACGTCGCCCGATTGATCGGGATGCCGAAGCGCGCCTGCGGCATGGTGCTGGAAGCCACCGCCTTCACCTATGGACGCGCCGCGATCTCGTTCCAGCGCATCCACATTCCGCAAAGCGATTATCCGCTCGACGTGTCGCCGATGCCGAGCGCGCCAAGGACCTTGCGTCAATAAGAGCCGCGGACGGGACATCGTCCCGCGCCGTCGCTGCAAACCGGCGCCAAGCCGGAAAACGAAACGGGGAAGCGTTCGTATCGGGGGCTGTCTCGAACAGTTGGTACAGGAGGCCGAAATGGGGTTGAAGACAGCGCGTGACGCCATGATCCGCTGCGCGACGGTTGGGGCCATGCTGGCGGCGGCGGCGTTCGGCGGGTTGGCGCGCGCCGAAACCGGCACGGTGAGGGTGGCCACCCAATTCGGCCTCGCTTATCTGCCGCTGATCGTGATGGAGCACGATCATCTCTGGGAGAAGGAAGCCGACAAGCTCGGCGTCAAGATCTCGGCCGACTACATGCGGCTTGGCGGCGGCGCCGTGCTCAACGATGCCTTGATCTCCGACTCCGTCGACATGGTCGCAGGCGGCACGGCGCCGATGCTGGTGCTGTGGGATCGCACCTCGACCTCGTTCAAGGTCAAGGGCGTCGCCGCGCTCAACTCCTCGCCGATGGATATTCTCACGAACAAGCCCAACATCAAGTCGCTCGCCGATTTCGGCGCGGACGACCGCATCGCGGTGCCCTCGATCCGCACCTCCTTCCAGGCGCTGGCGCTGATGGCGGCCGCCGAGCGCGCCTTCGGCCCCGGGCAGGCCAGCCATCTCGACACGCTGACGGTCGCGATGCAGCACCCCGACGCGGTGGCCGCGATGACATCGGCGGGCAGCCAGATCTCCGGCTATGTCTCGAGTTCGCCGTATCAGGAAATCCTGCTCACCAAGCCCGGCATCAGCAAGATCACCGATTCCTTTGCGGCGTTCGGCGGGCCGTCGACCTTCAGCGTGGTCTACGCCAAGGACGCCTTTGTGCAGAACAATCCGAAGGTGATGACGGCGTTCTACGCGGCATTGAAGCAGGCGTTCGCCTCGATCGCCGCCGATAGGAGCGCGAGCATCGACAAATATCTCGACGTGACCCACGAGAAGACCGATCGCGCTTTGATGGAGGCGATCCTCGCCCGGCCCGATTTCACCTTCGGCATCGAGCCGGCGGGGACGCTGCCGCTGGCGCAGCTGATGAAGCGCGTCGGCCTGCTCAAGCAGGAGCCGGCTTCATGGAAGGACTTCTTCACGGGGGCGCTGCATGCTGGCAAGGGGAGCTGAAAAAGGGGCTGACGCGTTTGGAACCACGGCGGAGCGCGCGATGTCCGAACAGGCCTTGCTCGAAGTGCGCAACCTCGTGCTCCAGTACAAGACGTGGGAGCACCTGGTCACCGCGACCTGGAACGTGAATTTCGACGTTCAGCGCGGCGACCGCTTCGTGCTGCTCGGGCCTTCGGGCTGCGGCAAATCCTCGATCCTCAAGGCGGTCGGCGGCTTCCTGCCGCCGGTGTCGGGCTCGATGAAACTGGACGGCAAGCTGATCACGCAGCCGGGCCCCGACCGGCTGATGGTGTTCCAGGAATTCGAGCAATTGCTGCCGTGGAAGAGCGTGCGCGAGAACGTGATGTTCCCGATGCGGGTGACCCGGCGTTTTCCGGCGCGCGAGATCGGGCCGCGCGCCGACGAGGTGATCGAGAAGGTAGGCCTCGGCCGCTTCGTCGATGCGTTCCCGCATACGTTGTCCGGCGGCATGAAGATGCGGGTCGCGATTGCGCGCGCGCTCGCCATGGAGCCCGCCATTCTGCTGATGGACGAGCCGTTCGCGGCGCTCGATGCGCTGACGCGGCGCAAGATGCAGGAAGAGCTGCTCAGCCTGTGGGAGCAGACCGCCTTCACCATGCTGTTCGTCACCCATTCGATCGAAGAGGCGATCCTGGTGGGATCGCGCATCCTCGTGCTCAGTCCGCATCCCGGGCGCGTTCGGGCCGAACTCGACGCTCATCAGTTCACGCTGGCCGATATCGAGGCGCCGGGCTTTGCCGCTCTGCAGCGCCGCATCCACGACATGCTGTTCCAGAAGCCGGTGGAGGCGCGCTGATCATGGCAAAAACGCTCACGGTCTTCACCGTTCGTCCCGAGATCGACAATGTCGTCGACGACGTGCCGGCCAATCTCGACGTGCAGCGCAAATTGTCGCTGCCGGAAAGACTGTTGGCCAACGCCGCGGTGCGGCGGGTGCTGCTTCTGCTCTGCCTTGCGGTGATCTGGGAGCTCTACGCGCTGCACGTCGACAATCCCCTGTTGTTTCCGCGTTTCTCCGAGACCCTGGTGGCGCTGTGGAACGCCTTGTTTCACGGGCCGCTGCTCGACCGGATGGCATCCTCGCTGCGGGTCCTGCTGATGGGATACGGCATCGGCATCGCGCTGGCGGGCGTTCTCGTCACCTTCGCGGTGTCGACCGCGGTCGGGCAGGATCTTTTGACCTCGCTGACCGCGATGTTCAATCCGCTGCCGGCGATCGCGCTGTTGCCGCTGGCCATGCTGTGGTTCGGTCTGGGGCAGGGCAGCCTGGTGTTCGTGATCGTGCATTCGGTGCTGTGGGCGGTGGCGCTCAACGCGCTGAGCGGCTTCACCTCCGTCAACGAGACGCTACGCATGAGCGGCCAGAATTACGGCTTGAGGGGCGCGCGCTTCGTGACGCTGATCCTGATTCCCGCCGCGCTGCCCTCGATCCTCTCGGGGCTCAAGATCGGCTGGGCGTTCGCCTGGCGCACGCTGATCGCGGCCGAACTCGTGTTCGGCGCCACCTCGCGCTCCGGCGGTCTCGGCTGGTTCATCTACGAAAACCGCAATGAGCTCGAAACACCGTCGGTGTTCGCCGGGCTGTTCGTCGTCATCATCATCGGCCTGTTGGTCGAGAGTGTGATCTTCCGCTTCATTGAAAGCCGCACGGTTCGCCGCTGGGGCATGCAACGGTGACCTCATGAACAAGATTTCCCGCGCTTCCGTGCCGGTCTCGCTTACGGCGGCGCCGCACCATCCGATGCCGAACTGGCAGCCGCAGCCGTATCCGGTGCCGCCGGCGCTGGCCGGCACCGCGACCGTGACGCCCGACGGCGCGGTCGAAGCGGGCTCCTGGCAGTCCTTCACCCTGGTCTATACCGCGGGCCGTTTCGGCATCGACGATTCCGGCAGCCTCAAGGTCTGCTTTCGCTTCGCCACCGACCAGACCCGGCTGCAGCTCGATGACCCCGCAGGACCGGGCTTCGTGACTGTCGAGGCCTCGAACGGCGCGGTGCTGGAGACTCGGTTCGACTACAAGCAGAACACCCGGCCATGGGACCGCACTCTTTATATAAAGGTGGTGCGCGGCTTCATGCGCGAGGGCGACACCATCACTGTCCGTCTCGGCGACCGGCGGCAGGGATCGCCGGGATTGCGCACCCAGACCTTCGCCGAGCCGTTCTTCGAGTTTCACGTGCTGGCCGATCCGATCGCCTGCTACCACTACGTCCCGGTGGCCGCGCAGCCGATGATCGCGGTCGAGGCGGGGCCGCGCCGCGGCTGGATCGCGGTGCTGCCGAGCGTCATCGGCCGGCAGGAAACGTTCTCGTTGCGGATACGAGGCGAGGACCAATGGGGCAATCCGTCGGGCAAGGGGGCCGCGGAGCTGACGCTCAGTGCCAACCTCCCGGTCGAGGGCTTGCCGTCATTGCTGTCGTTGCCGGACGGTCAGGCCATCGCTGTCATCGAGGGGCTGCGTCCGACCGCGGAGGGCGATCTCCTGATCGAGCTCCGTGATCCCGACGGCAACCGTCTGGCTATCTCCAATCCGATGTCGGTCACGGGCGCCTCGCCGGCAAGACTGTACTGGGCGGATTTTCATGCCCAGAGCGGCGAGACCATCGGCACCAACGCCGCCGAGGACTATTTCGCCTTTGCCCGCGATACCGCCTTCATCGATATCGTCGGCCATCAGGGCAACGACTTCCAGATCACCGCCGCGTTTTGGGACAAACTCAACCGGCTCTATGAGCAGTTCGACCAGCCCGCCCGGTTCGTGACCATCCCGGGCTATGAGTGGTCGGGCAACACCGCGCTCGGCGGCGACCGCAACGTGTTCTTCGCCGAAAGCGGCCGGACCATCCGGCGATCGTCGCACGCGCTGGTGCCCGATCATGCCGACCTCGCCACCGACTGTCATACCGCGACCGAGCTGTTCGCAGCCCTCAAGCGCGACGGCGAGGACAGCATCACCTTTGCCCATGTCGGCGGCCGCTACGCCGATATCGGCGTCGCCCACGACGTCGCCATCGAGACCGCGGTCGAGGTGCATTCGAGCTGGGGCACCTTCGAGTGGATCGTCAACGACGCCTTCGATCTCGGCTACCGCGTCGGCATCGTCGCCAACAGCGACGGGCACAAGGGCCGTCCGGGCGCCGAGGGGCCCGGTGCGTCGCTGTTCGGCGCCTATGGTGGGCTGACCTGCCTGCAACTGCCGGAATTGTCGCGCCGCGCGGTATTCGAGGCGCTGCGCGCCCGCCGCCATTTTGCCACGACGGGCTCGCGCCCGCGGCTCGAGGTGACCGCCGCGTTTTCAGGGGCAACCGAACAGTTCGCAGCCGATCCCGTGCTCGGGCCGACGGCGCATGAACCGGTTACGCGCGCGCCGATGGGCTCCATCGTGCATAGCGCGGGGGATACTGCGACGCTCGCGATTGCCGTGTCCGCGGCGGCGCCGATCGAGCGGATCGAAATCCGCAACGGCCGCGAGACCGTGAAGGTCTATCGGCCCTATCGCGCCGAGCAACTGGGGCGCCGCATCCGCGTGATCTGGAGCGGGGCCGAATATCGCGGCCGGTTCCGGATGACGGCATGGGACGGCCGCGCCACGCTCGAGGGCAATGCGTTCGAGCGCGCCGACGCCGTCAACTTCTTCAATCCGGACCGGCCGCTGCAGCGTGACAATGAGCGCGAATTGTCGTGGCGCTCGATCACCACGGGCAATTTTTCGGGCTTTGACGCGAGCCTGCGCGAGGCCGGTTCCGGCCGGCTCAAGATCGAGACGCCGCTCGGCAAGCTCGATATCGCGGTTGCGGAGATCGGCTACGAGCCGCTGACCTTCGAGTTCGGCGGCCTCGACCGCAAATTGACGGTCTATCGCCTGCCGGACATCAATCCTTGCCTCGCCACAGCGATCGAGCAGGAGGTGAGCTCAAGGGCGGTCGCGACAATCCCCTATATGTCAGCGTCATTACCGAGGACGGACATCAGGCCTGGTCGAGCCCGATCTACGCGGTTCCGAGGCCGGAATGGATGGTGTTGCCCTGACGGGCGGCATCGCCTAGTTAGGGCGTGCTCAACCATCGCCCCAGGACGCCGCTACGTGACCGACAACCAGTCCCATCCGCAGTTTTCGCTCGCCAAGGACAAGATCCGGGTGCTGTTGCTGGAAGGCGTCAACGACAGCGCGGTGGATATGATGACGGCTGCGGGCTATTCCAGCGTGACGCGGCTGCCGAAGGCGCTCGACGGGGATGAGCTGAAAGAGGCCATCAAGGGCGTGCATCTGCTCGGCATCCGCTCGCGGACCCAGATCACCGCGGAAATTGTCGAAGCCGCCGACAGGCTGATCGCGATCGGGTGTTTCAGTGTCGGCACCAACCAGGTGGATGTCGACGCCTCCCGGCGGAACGGAATTCCGGTGTTCAATGCGCCGTTCTCCAACACGCGAAGCGTGGCGGAACTGGTGATCGGCGAGATTGTCTTTCTGCTGCGCCGGATCGTCGCGCGATCCAACGCCGCGCATGAGGGCCAGTGGGACAAGTCCGCGACCGACAGCCACGAGGTCAGGGGCAAGACGCTCGGCATCATCGGTTACGGCAACATCGGCTCGCAGCTGTCCTATCTCGCCGAAGCGATGGGCATGCGGGTGGTGTTCTACGACCATACCGACAAGCTCCGCCACGGCAACACCGAGCCGACCGCCAGCCTGCACGAGCTCCTGGCGCAGAGCGACGTCGTCAGCATGCATGTGCCGGAAACGCCGGCGACGCAGGGCATGATCGGGCGGGCCGAGATCGAGGCGATGAAGCCCGGCGCCTTTTTCATCAACAACAGCCGCGGCACCGTCGCCGACCTCGACGCGCTCGCCGAGGCCCTGCGCGCGGGCAGGCTGCGCGGCGCCGCGGTCGACGTCTTTCCGGTCGAGCCGGGATCGAACAAGGAACGCTTCACATCGCCGCTGCAGGGGCTCGACAACGTCATCCTGACGCCGCATGTCGGAGGCTCGACCGAGGAGGCGCAGGAGCGCATCGGCGCCGAAGTCGCGCGCAAGCTCGTCGACTACAGCGACACCGGATCGACGATGGGAGCGGTCAACTTTCCTCTGGCGCAATTGCCGGCGCGGCCGGCAGGCACGCGATTTATCCAGGTTCAGCGCAACGTGCCGGGCATGCTCGGACGGCTGAACGAAGTGTTCGCGCGCCACGCCGTCAATATCGCGGCTCAATATTATGAGACCCACGCCGATGTCGGTTACGTGGTGCTGGACGCCGACGCCTCGGCGGCGGACGGCCAGCGCGTGCTCGCTGACATCAGGTCGCTGGAAGGAACCATCCGCGCCCGGTTGCTGTATGAACACAAGGCCTGATCCGCTTGGCAGGATCGACGTGTTCGGCCCAGATGCCGAACGCTCCGCTTGACGCGCTCGAACATGCCTGAGCGGCGTCAAATACCTCTGCCGACGTGGCGAGGCTCCTCATCGCCGCGGCCCGGTCTGCAAGGATTTTCCCGCATTTTTGTCAGAGCTTGAGCGTATTCGTTCCGTTTTGGCGGGGCCGTTTCTGGTACGAAGCCAATGCGGTTCCCTCCCAATCAAGACCTGGATCTGGAGGCCATGCTGCGGTCGGCCGCTTGCCGGCGCAT
>CAWFYF010000013.1:0-16293 GCA_963819935.1 uncultured Alphaproteobacteria bacterium | reverse complement strand
CTGGCCTGGAAACCTCGGTTTCCTTGGAGGTGATGAATTCCAACAGCACGGGGATGCCTTCCTTGGTCTTCCGGATGCCGCGTTCGATCGCCGGAATGATGTCGTGCGGTTGGGTCACGCGCTCGCCATGGCCGCCGAAGGCCCGCGCCATCGCGGCGTAATCGCCGGAAATATCGGTGGAGCGATATTTCTCGGTCGAAATCGGCATCACCTTCAATTCGATCGCCATGCTGAAATTGTTGAGGAGAATGGACATGATCGGAATCCGCTCGCGCACCGCCGTCTCGAAATCCATGCCGGTAAAACCGATCGCGGCGTCACCCCAGACGTTGATGCAGAGTTTTTCCGGCTTTGCCAGTTTGGCGCCCATCGCGAGCCCGAGCCCGTAGCCGAGTTGGGTGGTCTTGCCCCAGCCGATATAGGACAGCGGCTCGACCGCCTTCCAGAACGGCGACAACTGATCGCGCGGGCTGCCGGCGTCATGGGTGATGATGGTATTGTGGATGTCGACGGTGTGCTGCAGATCCCAGAGCACGCGATAGGGATTTAACGGCGCGTCGTTGCTGGTCAGCTTCGGCATCCATTTTGCGAGCCACTCCTTGTGCGAGGCGGCGATCTCGGCGGCTACGGCGGACGCGTCACGGTCGGACGTCACGGTCTTGCCGATCTCCTCCAGCAGCGCGTCGAGTACGAGGCCAGCGTCGCCGACCAGCCCGATCCTGGCCTCGACGTCCTTGTTGAGATGCGCGGGGTCGAGCGTCGAATGGATGATGGTCTTGCCCTTGGGCATGGCGATGCCAAACGAGGTTTCGGTGAACGAGCAGCCGATGCCGAAAATCACGTCGGCCTCGGCCAGGAATTTCGGCACCGCGCGCGGCACCGCGAGGCCGCCCGAGCCGAGCGACAGCGGGTGCGTCTCGGGGAAGGACGATTTACCGCCGAGGCTGGTGGTGACGGGAATGGCGAGCCGTTCGGCCAGCCGCTTCAGTTGCGGCCAGGCTTGCGCGTAATGCACGCCCTGGCCGGCATAGATCACCGGCCGCTTGGCCGACATCAACAGCGCCGCCGCTTCCTTCACATGCACGGGATCGGCGCCGTAGCGGGTGCGCAGCACCGGGGTGTAGTTCAGGGGTTCCGGCACCTCCTCGTTCCACATGTCGGCCGGGATTTCGACGATCACCGGTCCGCCGCGGCCGTTTTTCAGCTTCGTGAAGGCGCGGCGGAAGATGTTGCCGACTTCAGCCGCGAGGTTGATCGGTTCCGATGATTTCGAGAACGCCTTCATCGCCTGGCTGGAATTGAAGTTCGGCTCGATGTTGGCGAGCCGCCGCGCGTAACCCATCGGCAGCACCAGCACGGGCACGGACTCGCCGTAACATTGGGCCACACCGCCCATGGCGTTCTCAGCGCCCGGGCCGTGCTGCATGCAGAACGCGCCGATGCTGCGCCCGGAGGTAACCCGCGAAATCGCGTCCGCCATGTGGAGGCCGATGCGTTCCTGCCGCACCATGACCGGGCGGATATCGGCATTGGCGGCGTGTTCGATGAGGTGGTTGACGGGATAGCCGCAGAGAATTTCGATTCCCTCGCGCTTCATGATTTCCGCAATGGCGGTGCCGAGCTTCATGCCGATTCCTCCCGGGACTGGGCCGATGTTGGGCTCGGCCTTTACGCCTAGTTGGAACAGGAATCCGTCGATTGGTAAAGCGTGCGCGCCGCGGTTCGGCGGAAGCTCTGATATGCATCCGGATCGGTTGGCTTCAGGCGGATCCTTCCAGTGCGCGCCGCAGCCGCCGGATGATGACGCCGCGGGCGCGGTCGTCGGCCGCGGCCTCGATCTGATCGTCGATATCGAGCACCAGTTTCGACATCTCGTTGTGCCAATCGAGATGCGTCACCGCTTCCGGGGCAAGCCGGCGGCGGCGCGTGACATCCATGAGCTTTGGCGCCGGCGTCGAAAGCTCGTAGATATCGTCCAGCACCGGCTGAAACAGTTTTGCCGCCGGAACGATCCGCTCGGCGAGGCGCCCGGCCAGAGCCGCGATCGCGGCCTCTTCGCCGTGAACGAGGAATACGCCTCTTTCGATCGGGCGGCGCGCGGCGATCCATTTGGCAATCTCGCTGCCATCGGCATGGCCGGAATATTCGTCGATCATGCGGATGCGCGCGGCCACCTTGATCTCGTCGCCCTGGATGCGAACGGCCTTGGCGCCTTCCTGGAGAAACCGGCCCAGCGTGCCGTTGGCCTGATAGCCGACCAGCAGCACAGTGGCGCGGTCATTCCATAGCCAGCGTTTGAGATGATGCCGGATGCGGCCGGCGTCGCACATGCCGCTGGCGGCGATGATGATGTGGAAGCCGGTCAGCTTGGCGATCGATTTGCTCTCATCGACGGTCTCGGTGAACCGCAAATGCGGCGAACTGAGCAGGCGGTTGACGTCGACCTCATGGTCGAGGCTCGCGGCATGTTTACGAAACACCTCGGTGGCGTAAATCGCCAGCGGCGAATCGAGAAAGATCGGCGCCGCCGGCACGTCGCCACGCTCCATCAGGTCGACGAGATCGACGATCAATTCCTGGGTGCGTTCGACCGCGAAGGCGGGGATGAGGAGGGCGCCTTTTGCGCTTGCGGCGTCGCGCACCTCGGTGGCGAGGCGCTGACGGCGCTGTTCAGGCGTGGTGATCGCGCGTATCCGGTCGCCATAGGTCGATTCCGAAATCACGTAGTCGAAATTCGCCGGCGCCTTGGGGTCGGGTTCGAGCAATTTGGCGTCGGGGCCGACGTCGCCCGACGCGAGCAGGCGCAGCGGTCGGCCGGACGAGCCTTCGCCATCGAACTCGATTTCGATCGAAGCCGAGCCGAGCAGATGACCGGCGTTCCAGTAACGGGCGCGAACTTGCGGCAGCACATTGGCCCAGGTCTCGTACTCGACCGGTTGGAACGACTGCAGCGATGCAACGGCATCGGCCTGGGTATAGATCGGACGGACCTCGGACCTGCCGCGTGCGGTATTGCGCCGGTTCAGCGCAACGACCTCCGATTCCTGAATGCTGCCGGCATCCGGCAGCATGTAGGAACAAAGATCGATGGTTCCGCGCGTCGCCAGAATCCTGCCGCGAAACCCTTCGCGCACCAGCTTTGGCAACAGCCCGCTGTGGTCGATATGGGCGTGCGTCAGCAGCACGATATCGACGTCGGCGGGACGGAACGGGAAGGCGTGATAGTTGAGTTCCTTCAGGGTCTTTTGCCCCTGGAACAGGCCGCAATCGATCAGGAAACGCCCCGATGGCGTTTCGACGAGGTAGCACGACCCCGTCACGGTGTGGGCGGCCCCGCAAAATCGAACGGTCACGCTCATGTTGTCGTCTCCGGGAAGGTTGCGCCGTTCATTTCACCGCGCAGGGCCGCGGCGAAGACATCGTCGAGCGGGATCGCATTGGTGGGATGCGGCACGCTGGAGGTCGAGCGGATGGATCGAATGCCGGCCTTTGCAAAATCGACCGTCAGGTCAGGTGGAAACAGCGCATGCGCGATGACTGTGTCGATTGCCGTGGCGCCGGCAGCCGTGAGGGCTTTGGCGCAGGCGATCAGGGTGCCGCCGGAGGAGACGATATCGTCAACCAGCAGCACGGGCCGGCCGGCGATCGACGTGGCCTCCGCAAAGCTGATTTCGACAGAGCGATCGCCGTGGCAAATCTTCTGCGCCACCATGTGCGCCAGCCCAAGTCGGCCGGCGAGATCGCTCACCCAGGGCCGCGACTCCGCATCCGGACCGGCCACGATGGTCGTGGGGTCGATCCCGGTCCGGCGCAGCGCGTCGGCAATCGCCGGCATCGCCGACAGGTTCTCGGCCTCGATGCCGGGAAAAACCGCGGTGATGTCTGGGGTGCGATGAAGATGGGCATCCACCGTGATCACGCGATTCACCAATCCCGCGATCAGCCGGCCGACCGCCTTTTGGCTGATCGCCTCGCCCTCGTTGAAGGCCGCGTCCTGGCGCATGTAGCAGAGATAGGGCGCCAGCAGCACGAGCCGCCTTGCGCCCGCCCGTCGCAGCGCTTCTGCGGCGAACAGGATGGCCATGAGCTTGTCGTTCGGCTGATCGAGCGGGGCATAGATGATCGTGGTCAGAGCGGCATGCCCGACAGTCACCCGGATTTCGCCGTCGGGAAACTGGTGCACGGTGATTTCCTGAAAGGCAAGGCCCAATCGATCAGCCAGCCGCCGCGCATCGGCGACACCGGATGGCAGGCACTGGATGGCGAGCTTGTTCACGGCGTAACCTGACCGGGCTTTTCGATCGCGTAGCCGGTATCGACCTTCGTGGCGGCCGCCGCAAGATCGTGTTCTGATTGATCGAAGGTGTAAATCCGATACAGCGGTTCGCCGCTTTCGACCCGGTCGCCGATCTTCTTGAACAGTCTGACGCCGGCTCCCTTATCGAGGGGCGCGCCCGCGGTCCGCGCCAGCCGGTTCAACTTCAGACAATCGATGCCGGTGACGACGCCATCGCTCCCGGCCTTCACGTCGAAAGTCATGTTTCCCAAATCGGTGCTGCAGTTCGCCGGCCCCTGCGCGTCGATGATCTTTTGCATCTGCTTGAGCGCCGCGCCGCTATCGAGCAGTTCGCGGGCGCGGGCATAGCCGGTCCCGCCGCGCAGCTTCGGATCGTATTCCAGCAGATGGGCGGCGAGCCGCAACGACTTTTCGCGCAGGTCCCTCGGCGCGGCGGGATCGTTGGAGAGAACGGCCATCACGTCCTCGGCCTCGAGAACCGGACCGATACCGTTTCCGACCGGCTGGCGGCCGTCGGTGGTGATTGCCTCCACCGCGATGCCGAAGCGATCGCCGACGAACTCGAACAGTTTGCGCAGACGCATGGCTTCCGTGCCGCTGGTGAGCTTGGCGGTCGGGCCGACCGGCAGGTCGATCAGCAGACGGGTCGAACCGGCCGCGAGTTTCTTTGACATGATCGAAGCCACCATCTGCTCGCGCGTATCGAGGCTGAGCGGGCGCTCCACGGAGATCAGGATGTCGTCGGCCGGCGACAGGTTGACGTGGCCGCCCCAGATCAGACAGCCGTTGCAGGCCGCGACGATGGCCTTCATCTCGTCGACGCCCACGTTGACGCGCGCCAGCACTTCCATCGTATCCGCGGTGCCGGCGGGAGACGTAATGGCCCGCGAGGACGTCTTCGGGATGGTCAATCCGTGCGCCGCCACGATCGGCACCACGATCATCGACGTTCGATTCCCGGGAATTCCGCCGATGCAGTGCTTGTCGACGACGATCGGGTCGGCCCATTTCAGCTGCGTTCCCGCCTCGGCCATCGCGCGGGTGAGGGCGATCAGCTCATCGCTCGTCATGAAACTCGCGGAGCTGATCAGGAAGGCGGCTATCTCCATGTCGGAGTAGCGATAGTGGGTGAGGTCACTGACGATGGCGGTAATTTCCCTAGCGCTCAGGGTCTGGCCCCGGATCTTGGCGCGGACCGCTTCGAGGCTCTCGGGAGGCGTCGCCGGGGTGACCGTCACGAGGTTGCCGGCGGCTTCGGCGAAGCGCCGGAATGCCGGTTCGGAAAGACCGATTTCGTGGGGGCCCACCAGGCCGTCGTCATCCGTGATGAGAAGAGTGGCAAGCAGCACCTTCGAATCCCGGCTGAGCTCGACCCGGCTAAATCCCCGAAAAATTTCCGCGCGGAGCGCCATCGACTGCCGCGAAATGACCACGACGTTCTCGCGTCCGGTATCGAGATTGACGCTTCTAATCCGGAGTTGCGGGCGCGATGTTTTGACGGAGTTCATTGGCCAGGCCGGTTATTCGGGAACATTGGAACTGATAGGAGGTATCGCGCCGGCTCCCTTGACCCAAATCATGATTTTGTACCCCCGGGCCTGCGTCGCAGGCGAAAATCGGCGATCCGAAGCCGATCGCCCGGGCATTTGGGAGCGTTAAACCGATACGGTGAGCAGGTCCGGCGAGATCTGGCAGACGGCCGCTGGCCGTGCCCGGTTGCGCGACGATGGCTAGCGCGCCTCGACGTCGCGGTGCAGGACGGACGCCATGAGGCTGAGGAGATATTGCTTCGCAGGTCGATCGCGTTTTGGCAGCAATTCGACGGCGCGTTGCTCCTCGGGCTTGTCGGAGACGATGCCGATGTAGTTCTTTTTCAATTCCTGCTGCTGCGCTGGCATGTTCGCTAACTCCAGGGGCCGATCGACCCACCGTGTCGGGGCAATGCCGAATCCAGGGTTAATTTTGCGTACCGTAGAAATACCGGCGGGGGCGGAAGGTGAGCCTTTTCGAGGGACATGCATCCATATGGAAAAAACCATCCTCGGCCTTAACCGATCGTTCAGCGCGTCCGTCAACACACCGGCAACCAATCCGACCTAGATTGCGCGCTTTAGCGTCGGGCCGGAGAAGCCCGTGGCAGGTGTCAAAAGGAATTTAGAATGCGACAGCTGTTTTCAAGATTTATTGCGGATCAATCCGGCGCTACCGCTATCGAGTATTGCCTGATTGCGGTCGGCCTCAGCATCGTGATCATCACCGCCGTCAACGGCATCGGCACGGCCCTCAACAGCAAGTTCAGCTCGGTGAATTCGTCGCTGAAATAGCAACCTCTATCGTGCTTACCCTGGTATTCGGGAGGCCGCGGCGGTCCGGCGACGGCAGCGATTCCGATGGGCTTTATTTCAGCGACGGTGAGGGCGGTAGCGGAGATTGAGCGGTCACCGCGCCTGGCCATCGCCGCTTAGCGCCCGCATGATTCCGATCCGGGCGAACATCAGCCAGCCGCCGCCGGTCTCCGCGGCGTTGATCAGGTTCTCGACCGCGATCTGCCAGCGCTCCTGTTGCTGGACCTCTTCCGGCATTTTCATGATGTAGTCGGCGGCTTGCTGCAGCGTCACTAGTTTGCGGCCGCCGCGCAAGCGGATGGGGTCATCGAACGGCGTCGACCACGGCATCTCAGGCTTCGCCGCTGGTGTCCGCGCGCCGGAGCGACGGCTGTTGCACTATCCGGCCTTTTTCGAGCGGGCGGCTGTCGCGCGCGCCGGCTTTTCCGCCTTCTTAGGCTGCTGGACCCTCGGCTCTTCCTTGGGCCGCTTGCCGCTGATCGGCAGCAGCATCTCGCGCTGGCCGGCCGCAGCCTTGCGCGGCTGCTTGCCTTTTGTCTTGGCGGCGGGCGGGGCCTGCCGTTCGCTGGCGAGGCTCTTCTTCAGCGCGTCCATCAGATTGATGACGTTGCCGGCGGTTTTCGGCGTGGCTTTCGCGGTCAGGCGAACGCCGCTGCGCTTCCTGTTGATCAGATCGATCAGCGCGGATTCGTAATGATCCTCGAACTTGTCCGGCTCGAACGCGCCGGATTTCTTCTCGACGATGTGCCTGGCGAGGTCCAGCATATCCTTGGTGACCTTCACATCCTGGATGTCGTCGAAATATTCCTTCTCGCTGCGCACCTCGTAGGGGTAGCGCAACAGCGTTCCCATCAGCCCCTTGCCGAGCGGATCGAGCGCGATGATGTGCTCGCGGTTTGTCAGCACCACGCGCCCGATCGCGACCTTGTTCATGCTGCGGATGGTTTCGCGGATCACCGCGAAGGCGTCATGGCCGACCTTGCCGTCGGGCACGAGGTAATAGGGGCGGATCAGATAGCGGCTGTCGATGTCGGACTTGGGCACGAACTCGTCGATCTCGATGGTGTGCGTCAATTCCAGCGCGATGTCGTCGAGTTCATCCTTCGACATCTCGATATAGGTATCGCTATCGACCTTGTAGCCCTTCACGATGTCATCGGAAGCGACTTCCTCGCCGGTGTCGGCATCAACCTTGGCGTATTTGATACGGTGGCCGGTCTTGCGGTTGATCTGGTTGAAGGAGACCTTTTCGCTATCCGACGTCGCCGGATAAAGGGCGACCGGGCAGGTCACGAGCGAAAGGCGCAGGAAGCCTTTCCAGTTGGCGCGGGGGGCCATGGGATACTCCGAAACGCAACAGACGACCTGTAACGATACCACCGCGGAACCGGCTTTCAAAGCTGACGGGGCGGGGAATCTCAGGACGGAGTTAACCGTCGCCGGAACAGGCGCGCTTCTGAGGCAAACCGCCGCACAGCCCGGAACGGCGCGGTTCGGGGCGGCATGACCCGAAAGACCGAAGGTCCGGGGGTGCCCGAGGGCGGGAACATCGTGGAAGATCATGCGTTGCTGTCGATACGTGACGCCGCAAGGACACTGGCGTTCTCCCGCGACCAAGCAAGAAAACGAGCGCCCATGGCAACGAGACGGCATCAGCAGATCATTGAAACCCCAACCGAGGCTCGCCAGGCCGAGCCCGGTCCGTCGGTGCTTGCGCTTCTCGCGGTTTCTACCGGGCTTGCCGTGCTCATCCTGGGCGTCGTCTGGTTCGTGTTCTTCCGCACCTGACCAGGGCAAAGGCGACGACGGCCGGACGGCGCGGCCGGCTGGAAAAAACCGCGGAGAATGCTTGGCGGATTGATGGCGGAGATCGTTTGGTTTAGGACCCTCGGATGCCCGCCGGGAATGCAGCCGCCCCATGAGCCTGACTTACGTCATTCCCGACATTCACGGTCGCCACGATCTGCTGAGCGAGGCCCTCGCCGAGATAACCCTGCATTCCCGTGGCGAGCCGGGCGCGATCGTCATGATCGGCGATTATGTCGACAAGGGTCCGGACAGCAAAGCGGTCATTGACCGGCTGCTGACCGGCGTCGACGCGGGCTGGAATTTGGTGACGCTGAAGGGCAACCACGACTCCCTTATGGCGGAGGCGCTGCGCGAGCCCTCGAAAATGGCCGCGTGGATGGGGAAGGGCGGCGACGCGGCATTGGCCTCGTATGGTGGCGACCCTGCCGCGGTGCCGGCTTCCCATATCGACTGGCTCGATCGACTGACGCTGCTGCATGTCGACACGCATCGCCTGTACGTTCACGCCGGCGTCGATCCGCTGCTTCCCCTCGATCAGCAGAGCGAGGCGACACTGTTGTGCAAGCGTTATCCGAAGGAATGTTCTGGCGGCTTCGGTACGCTGCACGTCGTCCATGGTCACGACAATCATCCCGAAGGCCCGCTGCTGCTTCAAGGCCGCACCAATCTGGATACGCTTGCGTGGCGGACGGGACGGCTGACGGTCGGAGTTTTTGACGATGACAGGCCGGGCGGCCCGATCGATTTTATCGTGGTCAGGGGAGCGCCGGCTGCGGAACGGTAACGGCAGGCGCGGCGGGGCAGCGTTGCATACACGAACGTATACCGCACACTCAGGTCGCCAAAGATGAAAGATGCCTACGAAAACCCGAAAAAACCCCGGCGGGAACTCTGCGTCAAAATCGACAAGTAAAAGTAATCGCGCGTCTAACTTTCCATAGACCAGAGCTTGACTTAAGTTATTATTAACTAACTTGGAGTGACTTAAAGCCATTCTCGCGCCGACAATGTGGCGTCGGACCGGAAAAACCTCGATGTTTCACCTGTTTCTGAGGGCCCGCACGCATAACTACCTCAAGACCCGTCTTGGCGGCCATCATTTCAAGGCCCGCTCGGCCGATCGAGACGTTGAGATCGACATGTTACGAGTTGGCTTGATTCTGAAGGCCATCGAAGACGCCCTGCGAGCCGCGGAACAAGAACAATCGGGCCTTAGCCGCCGCATCGAAGATGTATTGGCGCGCGCTGCGGTGACGATCGGAAACGGCACGGACGAGTATTTGGAACGCGAGCCGCTCGATGGCCACCATCAGGACTTGTTCAGCGCCGAGATCGCCAATGGCCAGCGACGCCTAGGTGATCTCGCCCGCGATATCACGCATTTCAAGTTTTTGAAGGTTGCAACGCAGACCAGATTTCCAGACTACAAGCCGGCGGCGCCGAACAGCTAGAATTTGTCACGCGGTCGTCTCGGCACCATCCGAATTCTCGCGTCGCCGAATGAGTAACTGATTTAAGTATTTTTATGCAAACAAGCGGTGACTGGTCCCCGACCCGCCTTAGGTCCCATCCAAGGGGCCCTTGTGTCTGAGGTTAAGGTTGAAGCGCCTCATGAGAGTTTTGAACTGTCGCAGGCCAATGTAGCGAAAACCGCCGTAGAACTCGCTGGCGTGATCGAGACTGATCTTGCGAAGCAGCCGGGAGTGTCTCGGGCAAGAGTTTGCTGTGACTGTCGACGGCGCCGAGCTCTAGAGGGCGATGCTGACGATCGCCCCGCCGCTGGTCCGGTCCACAATCCACAAGAATAGCGAGACCTAACCGAAGACCTCGCGGAGCGGTTGCGCAAGCGCCACGATTTGGGTCGGCGCTAAAGCAAGGATCGTAGAGATGCCGTTGGCGGGGTTGGGGGTGCCAATGCGCCCTTGGCTTCGGCAGAAAAATGACGGCCGCGGTCGATTTTGCAAGTGCCCGATGGGCAAAGGTCCGGTCTTCAAAGCGACGACAGCTAGCCCTTTCACTCTGTCGGTGGGCGCCGTGCAGGTTTGAACCAAGTACATAGAGGGAACGGTTCAAGGCGAGAGCCGGCAGAGAGGTTTTACGTCTGGTTAATCAGTTATCGTGCACAGTAGGGCTGGAGTGCAGCGCAATGTCAGTCTTCATCACCATTGGGATTTGTTGGCTAGGCTTAAACGGTGCATTGTTTGCAGTTCTTATGAACTCGCAGGTCACAACCAGGCCTAAGGGCGCGATTGTTCAATTGGGTTATTCGGGGCCGGCACTCGGGCGCGGGAATGGTCCCTTTTCGAGGCGATCAGCCCAAGTTCGCTCCCGACAAGCCTCTTGGCCTGATGCAATAATCTCGATCCTGGCCAACGCGGGCAACCGCAAGCTTGTTCAAACCGCACTGCCTTACACGATCGGATTCGTCTCGTGACGGCCGCGACGACGCCGTGAGCCAGGCCGATGCCTAAATTGCTACGGCATAGTGCGGAAGGTTACAGAGCTGCGAGTGACCTCTCGAGACAGGCGCCCTGTCTTCGACATACGGTGACCGCTGGCAGGTATCTCAGCCTTGACAACGAAATCAGCTTCGGGGCGAAGATAACCGAGTTCGCCGAAGAACCCCATGCCCATCATTCAACCGATTACTCGTATCCGTTTGGATTTCCGCTCTGCCATCGCCAATGATCGGCGCACATAGCCTCAATCGTCCGTCTTGCTCTCCAACCCATCAACTCCGACGCATAGGTCGTGGCGGCGTAGCACGCATCGATGTCTCCGCGGCGCCGTTGCTTGATCTCGTAAGGTATACGCCTTCCGCTCGCGATCTCGAACGCTCTGACCACTTCAAGAACACTGCTTCCGGACCCTGTGCCCAAATTGAGCGCAAAGCATTTTGGGCTGTTCAGCAACCGCAGCGCTGCCACATGGCCAGCAGCCAGGTCCATGACATGGATATAATCACGAACACCGGTGCCGTCCGGCGTGTCGTAGTCGTCGCCCCAAATACTAAGCCGCTCGCGGCGACCAATTGCGACCTGGGCGACGAAGGGTAAGAGATTATTGGGAACGCCGATTGGGTCCTCGCCGATTAGACCACTTTCATGTGCGCCGACCGGGTTAAAATAGCGGAGGATTGCAACACACCAGTTCGGATCGCTGATATATTGATCACGCAACATCTCCTCGACGACGAGTTTGGTCCGGCCGTACGGGTTTATGGCGTCGAGCGGATGATCTTCCGTGCAGGGCAGGAATCTTGGGATTCCATAGACCGTAGCTGAGGAGCTGAAGATAAGCTTGTTCACGCCCGTATTCTGCATGGCACCGAGGATACGATGCGCACCGATGACGTTGTAGTCGTAATACTTCAGAGGCTGAGCCACCAATTCCTCGACCGACTTGAGGCCGGCGAAATGCATCACGGCGGTGCAACCATACTCGGTAAGGATGTTCTCGATCGTTTGCTGGTCTCGAACATCGCCTTCAACGCAGATCAGCGGCTTGTTACAAATTGTCCGGACGCGATCCAGCGCCACAGGACGGCTGTTGCAGAAATTATCAAGAACGACGACTTGCTCGCCCGCATTCAGTAGCTCCACGCACGCGTGCGAGCCGATGTACCCAGCGCCGCCCGTCACCAAGATCATTTCCGCATCCCACTGTTCTGATTTAAGGCTTTATGCCGAATCCCGGCGGAACCGGGGCGGAGTCTAGTACCAATGCCATACAACGTGAACCTAGGCATTGCCAGTAGCGCGTATTCTGAGAGCGCAGGGGTACCCTCGGGTCCGATGGCGTCAACTTCTTCGAAACCACTACAGGGGTGTAAGGTTTCTGCGATCAGGCGTGTGTTTCACCGCCGGCGGCTGTTCGTCCGAACGCTGTGCGTGAAAAATTTGCCTTTTTCATTATGAGGCAAGACGCCTGGACATCGAGGTTCCAGCAAGGGGTATTTGCTCGTCGACGGCTACTTCGCTCGAAGACCGCTCTGAGCGCGTCGCCACCATCGAGACGGCCCGTATAAAAGAGCGCGGCGACCAACCAATAAAAAGATTAGCCGGCGCGCTTGATTTGGGGGGGCAGGCAACATGTGTGTCAGGTGACCAATGCCGATCCCGCATACGCCGCCCCCAGCTTTCACAAGAGCGTCGACCAGGCGGGCATGGCGATCCGGTGTGAGTAGTTGGAGAGCTTCAAGCGCGAACGCGCTGATCAAGACGATTGCGGCAACGAGGAAGATGCGCTTGGGATAGGCCAGTCCGAATGCGAGCCCGACGACGGCAAAAGCCGCGAAATGTTCTAACTGCGGGCCGGCGACGACTGGGCGATCGTTGATCGGAGACAGCGTCGCGTAGACGATGAAGGCGAGTGCAAGCCAGCCCGCTATAGCGGATACCCTTTGAACCATCGTCGCTAGATAAGCTATTAGGGGCTCGATCTCAACCTGTTCACCCCCACGAAGCGGCTCAACGAAGTGATTGGTTGAACATCGTTAACCCGTGGAGGGTCTTGCCGCGAACGTGGCTTCCCCTTAAGCGCTGGCGTTCGGATCCGTCGCCGCCGTTGCCGAAGGGGAATAAAACGTCCATGACGAAAAGGTAACATTACGGTATGTGGCTGTTCATAGCCTGTTCACGCTGGCAAGGATCAACTTCAAAGCGAAACCTGTGCCAGCTCTCATGCGGAGGCCAATGTGCGCCTACTCGTCGTTGAGGATGATCCCGATCTCAATCGTCAGCTCACCACGGCGCTGAGCGACGCCGGTTACGTGGTCGACCGCGCTTTCGACGGCGAGGAGGGACACTATCTCGGCGACAGCGAGCCCTATGACGCGGTCGTGCTCGATATCGGCCTGCCGAAGATGGACGGCATTTCGGTGCTCGAGGCATGGCGCCGCAACGGGCGCACCATGCCGGTTCTGATCCTCACCGCGCGCGACCGCTGGAGCGACAAGGTGCAGGGCTTCGACGCCGGCGCCGACGATTACGTCGCAAAGCCGTTCCATCTCGAGGAAGTCCTGGCCCGGATCCGTGCGCTGCTGCGCCGCTCGACCGGCCATGCCCAGTCCGAGCTGACCTGCGGGCCGGTCTCGCTGGACACCCGCACCGGCCGGGTCAGCGTATCCGGCAATCCGATCAAGATGACCTCGCACGAGTACCGGCTCCTTGCCTATCTCATGCACCACAGCGGGCGCGTGGTGTCGCGCACCGAACTGGTCGAGCATCTCTACGATCAGGACTTCGACCGCGACTCCAACACCATCGAGGTGTTCGTCGGCCGCATCCGCAAGAAGCTCGACGTCGACATCATCCAGACCGTGCGGGGTCTCGGCTACCTGCTGACGCCACCATCGCCCCCAAACTGATCGGCAGCCCATCAAGGGTGTTGATCGGGCAGCCTTCTTGCTCTTTTGTGCGGGCATGACCTCGTCCGGTCAGCGGCATCCATCCATCGGGCCTTCGCCCGGGGAGATGCGTTTTGGGATCATGATCTGATGCGCGCCAGTTCGCTCGCCACCCGGCTGTTTCTGTCCGCGACCGCCTGGGTGGTGGTGATCCTGCTCATCACCGGAATCGTGCTGTCGTCGGTCTATCGTGGCGCGACCGAGCGCGCCTTCGACCGCCGGCTCAACCTCTATCTGCGCACCCTGATCGCGGAAGTCGCGACGCCCGACGAGCCGCCCGACCATCAGTTCCAGTCGCTCGGCGAACCGCTGTTCGAGCTGCCGCTGTCCGGCTGGTACTGGCAGATCACTCGTACCGATTCCGAAAAGCCCGATGTGCGCGCCTCGCACTCGCTGTGGGACAAGAAGTTGCCCAAGCTCGAGGAGCAGGGCGCCGACCTGACCGAGGCCGGCATTCGCCTCGCCTATGTCGAGGGTCCCGAGGGGCAGACCTTGAGGATGGTGGAACGGCCGGTCGATCTCGGCGCCGACGGCAAGTTCCTGGTCAGCGTTGCCGGAGACGCCAGCGAGATTTTCGACGAAACGCGCGCCTTCGATTACTACCTCGGCGGCACCTTCGCCACGCTGACGATCGTGCTGGTGCTGACCACGATCTTCCAGGTCCGCTTCGGCCTTGCGCCGCTGAAGCGCATTTCGGAATCGATCGCCGATGTGCGGTCCGGCCGCGCCGAGCGTCTGGAGGGCGAATTTCCCGTCGAAATCGCGCCACTGGCGCGCGAGACCAACGCGCTGATCGACGCCAACCGCGAAATCGTCGAGCGCGCGCGCACCCATGTCGGCAATCTAGCCCACGCCATCAAGACGCCTTTGTCCGTCATCGTCAACGAGGCCTCCGCGCATGGCGCCGATCCGTTCGCGAACAAGGTTCTGGAGCAAGCCGACGTGATGCGCGACCAGGTCGCCCATCATCTGGAGCGGGCGCGTATCGCGGCAAGGCCCACCATCATTGGCACGGTCACTGAAGTCGCGCCGGCGATCGAGGCGCTGCGCCGGACCATGGAGAAGATCCATCGTGATCGCGCCATCGCCATCGCGGTCGATGCCGACCCGCGGGCGAAGTTCCGGGGCGAACGGCAGGATCTCGAGGAGATGGCCGGCAACCTGGTCGACAACGCCTGCAAATGGGCGGCGTCGCAGGTGTTCATCGAGGTGCTGGTGGAGCAGCCGGCCGAGCCCGGCGCCGGCCCTATGCTGCGGATCATCGTCGACGATGACGGACGCGGGCTATCGGCGGCCGAGCGCGCCCAGGTCTCGCGCCGCGGCCAGCGGCTGGACGAGTCCAAGCCCGGCTCCGGGCTTGGACTGTCGATCGTGGTCGATCTGGCCGCCCTTTATGGCGGGAGCCTGACGCTCGGCAGCGCGCCGATCGGGGGATTGCGGGCCGAACTGGTGCTGCCTGGCATTTGAACGGGTACCCAAGCCAGCAGCTGGCAGTTGGACTGTTTGCTCCAATTGCGGATGCAACTGGTTTCAAGTTTGGCGCATCTGATTGCAGTCCGTGCTGTTTGGCGGTCACCATCTGGAGAACGCATAATTCGATTTATCGATAGTGTGCCTAGCGTCTTGAGCAGCGATAGCAGTATGTCGTACCGCCACTTTCGGCACTATTCGACCATCGAAGCAACTCGGTATCGCCCAAATATGCTCCAAAAGACACCCGTTAATTGATGAATTCCGTAGGGCGTGCGCAGGGGCGTTGAATGAAGGATTTATTGGCCGCCCAGGCTGTGGTTGGCAGGTATATTGCCGCGCCATTTTGGGCCTTTCTTGCGATGATGAACGGTGTTGCGCTCGCTCAAACAACCGGCTCCTTAAATTCGAGCACTGTTCCGGCAGAGCCCATAGCGAAGGAAGATGTCCCCACCGGCGGATGCATGCCTATCGGGTTGACTGCTTCTGGAGAGATTGTTTTTCCGATTCAATGCAAGGAGTTTATCGAACGGGTTCGCGGAAAAACGGTGGAAGAGCGCCCCCCCGCTCCAGAAGATAAATCAGCTGCAAAGCAACCGGACGCCGTACCCCTGGAGAACACCAAGCCGGCAGACAAGCCAGTCGAAACAGCTGCCTCGCCGGAACACGTTGAGCACAAGCCGACCGTCCAGAGAACAGGTGACTGTAGACAATATCGGACCTACGATCCTGCGTCCCGAATTTATAAGGGCTACGACGGACGGCCGCATCCTTGCCCAGAGCGGGAGAGCCATTGGCAGAAATGAATGAAGTCGATCGCGAATATCTTGATCAAACCAAAGCAGGGGCTATGAATTGACAAGTGTGTCATGGCAGGCCCTTCCGTTCCGCAAACACATTTGACCGAGATTGGCTAAAGCAACGGGTTGCAACTGCGGGTAGCCGCGATTGGATGGCGGCAAGTC
>CAWFYF010000012.1:0-19099 GCA_963819935.1 uncultured Alphaproteobacteria bacterium | reverse complement strand
CGGCGCTCCCCTGACCTCGATCAGATCGGTCGGCCCGCCCGGTCGGTCATCGTCGAAAACCCCGACTATCAGCCGTCCCGTCCGCCAGGCCAGCGTGTCGAGATTGGTGCGGCCCTCATAGGAGCAGCGGCCCTTCAGGATGATTGTCATGGCCATGGACGACGTGCCGCGTACCAAAGCCGCCAGAAAATTCCTTTGGATAGCGCTTGCACAGCAGTGTCGCTTCGCTCTGCTGATCCAGCGGAATTTTGGGATCGACGCCGGCGTGAACGTACAGGCGATGCGTGTCGACATGTAGCAACGGCAGTCGATCGAGCCAGTCAATATGGGAAGCCGGCACCGCGGCAGGGTCGCCGCCATCCGAGGCCAGTGCCGCGTCGCCGCCCTTCCCCATCCACGCGGCCATTTTCGAGGGCTCGCGCAACGCCTCCGCCATAAGGGAGTCGTGGTTGCCCTTCAGCGTCACCAAACTCCAGCCCGCATCAACGCCGGCCAGCAGCCGGTCGATGACCCCTTTGCTGTCAGGGCCCTTGTCGACATAATCGCCGATCATGACGATCGCGCCCGGCTCGCCGCGGGAATGCAGGCTTATCTCGGCGAGTGCCTCGCTGAGCAGATCATTGCCCTCGTGAATATCGGGATTGACGTAAGTCAGGCTCATGGGGCGGCTGCATTCCCGGCGGGCATGCGAGGGTCCTAAACCGAACGATCTCCCCCATCAACCGGCCAACCGTTTTCCGCAGTTTTTTCCGGCCCGCCGTGCCCTGCTGCCGCGTCGCCTTGCCCGGTCAGGTGCGGAAGAACACGAACCAGACGACGCCCAGGATGACCACTGCAAGCCCGGTAGAGACCGTGAGCAGCGCAAGCACCGAAGGCCCGGGCTGGCCTGACGGGCCTCGGTCGGGGTTTCGATGATCTGCTGGTGCCGTCTCGTTGCCATGGGCCCTCGTTTCCTTGCACAGTCGCGGGAACACGCCAGTCCTTGCGGCGTAACGTATCGACAGCAACGCATGATCTTCGACGATGTTCCGGCCCTCGGGCCCCCGGACCCTCGGTCTTTCGGGTCTGCCGCCCCGGACCGCGCCGTTCCGGGCTGTGCGGCGGTTTGCCTCAGACCGCGCCTGTTCCGGCGACGGTTAACTCCGTCCTGAGATTCCCCGCCCCGTCAGCTTTGAAAGCCGGTTCCGCGGTGGTATCCTTACAGGTCGTCTGTTGCGTTTCGGAGTATCCCATGGCCCCCCGCGCCAACTGGAAAGGCTTCCTGCGCCTTTCGCTCGTGACCTGCCCGGTCGCCCTTTATCCGGCGACGTCGGATAGCGAAAAGGTCTCCTTCAACCAGATCAACCGCAAGACCGGCCACCGCATCAAATACGCCAAGGTCGATGCCGACACCGGCGAGGAAGTCGCTTCCGATGACATCGTGAAGGGCTACAAGGTCGATACCGATACCTATATCGAGATGTCGAAGGACGAACTCGACGACATCGCGCTGGAATCGACGCACACCATCGAGATCGACGAGTTCGTGCCCAAGTCCGACATCGACAGCCGCTATCTGATCCGCCCCTATTATCTCGTGCCCGACGGCAAGGTCGGCCATGACGCCTTCGCGGTGATCCGCGAAACCATCCGCAGCATGAACAAGGTCGCGATCGGGCGCGTGGTGCTGACCAACCGCGAGCACATCATCGCGCTCGATCCGCTCGGCAAGGGCCTGATGGGAACGCTGTTGCGCTACCCCTACGAGGTGCGCAGCGAGAAGGAATATTTCGACGACATCCAGGACGTGAAGGTCACCAAGGATATGCTGGATCTCGCCAGGCACATCGTCGAGAAGAAATCCGGCGCGTTCGAGCCGGACAAGTTCGAGGATCATTACGAATCCGCGCTGATCGATCTGATCAACAGGAAGCGCAGCGGCGTTCGCCTGACCGCGAAAGCCGCGCCGAAAACCGCCGGCAACGTCATCAATCTGATGGACGCGCTGAAGAAGAGCCTCGCCAGCGAACGGCAGGCCCCGCCCGCCGCCAAGACAAAAGGCAAGAAGCCGCGCAAGGCCGCGGCCGGCCAGCGCGAGATGCTGCTGCCGATCAGCGGCAAGCGGGCCAAGGAAGAGCCGAGGGTCCAGCAGCCGAAGAAGGCGGAAAAGCCGGCGCGCGCGACAGCCGCCCGCTCGAAAAAGGCCGGATAGTGCAACAGCCGTCGCTCCGGCGCGCGGACACCAGCGGCGAAGCCTGAGATGCCGTGGTCGACGCCGTTCGATGACCCCATCCGCTTGCGCGGCGGCCGCAGACTAGTGACGCTGCAGCAAGCCGCCGACTACATCATGAAAATGCCGGAAGAGGTCCAGCAACAGGAGCGCTGGCAGATCGCGGTCGAGAACCTGATCAACGCCGCGGAGACCGGCGGCGGCTGGCTGATGTTCGCCCGGATCGGAATCATGCGGGCGCTAAACGGCGATGGCCAGGCGCGGTGACCGCTCAATCTCCGCTACCGCCCTCGCCGTCGCTGAAATAAAGCCCATCGGAATCGCTGCCGTCGCCGGACCGCGGCGGCCTCCCGAATACCAGGGTAAGCACGATAGAGGTTGCTATTTCAGCGACGAATTCACCGAGCTGAACTTGCTGTTGAGGGCCGTGCCGATGCCATTGACGGCGGTGATGATCACGATGCTGAGGCCGACCGCGATCAGGCAATACTCGATAGCGGTAGCGCCGGATTGATCCGCAATAAATCTTGAAAACAGCTGTCGCATTCTAAATTCCTTTTGACACCTGCCACGGGCTTCTCCGGCCCGACGCTAAAGCGCGCAATCTAGGTCGGATTGGTTGCCGGTGTGTTGACGGACGCGCTGAACGATCGGTTAAGGCCGAGGATGGTTTTTTCCATATGGATGCATGTCCCTCGAAAAGGCTCACCTTCCGCCCCCGCCGGTATTTCTACGGTACGCAAAATTAACCCTGGATTCGGCATTGCCCCGACACGGTGGGTCGATCGGCCCCTGGAGTTAGCGAACATGCCAGCGCAGCAGCAGGAATTGAAAAAGAACTACATCGGCATCGTCTCCGACAAGCCCGAGGAGCAACGCGCCGTCGAATTGCTGCCGAAACCCGATCGGCCTGCGAAGCAATATCTCCTCAGCCTGATGGCGTCCGTCCTGCACCGCGACGTCGAGGCGCGCTAGCCATCGTCGCGCAACCGGGCACGGCCAGCGGCCGTCTGCCAGATCTCGCCGGACCTGCTCACCGTATCGGTTTAACGCTCCCAAATGCCCGGGCGATCGGCTTCGGATCGCCGATTTTCGCCTGCGACGCAGGCCCGGGGGCACAAAATCATGATTTGGGTCAAGGGAGCCGGCGCGATACCTCCTATCAGTTCCAATGTTCCCGAATAACCGGCCTGGCCAATGAACTCCGTCAACACATCGCGCCCGCAACTCCGGATTAGAAGCGTCAATCTCGATACCGGACGCGAGAACGTCGTGGTCATTTCGCGGCAGTCGATGGCGCTCCGCGCGGAAATTTTTCGGGGATTTAGCCGGGTCGAGCTCAGCCGGGATTCGAAGGTGCTGCTTGCCACTCTTCTCATCACGGATGACGACGGCCTGGTGGGCCCCCACGAAATCGGTCTTTCCGAACCGGCATTCCGGCGCTTCGCCGAAGCCGCCGGCAACCTCGTGACGGTCACCCCGGCGACGCCTCCCGAGAGCCTCGAAGCGGTCCGCGCCAAGATCCGGGGCCAGACCCTGAGCGCTAGGGAAATTACCGCCATCGTCAGTGACCTCACCCACTATCGCTACTCCGACATGGAGATAGCCGCCTTCCTGATCAGCTCCGCGAGTTTCATGACGAGCGATGAGCTGATCGCCCTCACCCGCGCGATGGCCGAGGCGGGAACGCAGCTGAAATGGGCCGACCCGATCGTCGTCGACAAGCACTGCATCGGCGGAATTCCCGGGAATCGAACGTCGATGATCGTGGTGCCGATCGTGGCGGCGCACGGATTGACCATCCCGAAGACGTCCTCGCGGGCCATTACGTCTCCCGCCGGCACCGCGGATACGATGGAAGTGCTGGCGCGCGTCAACGTGGGCGTCGACGAGATGAAGGCCATCGTCGCGGCCTGCAACGGCTGTCTGATCTGGGGCGGCCACGTCAACCTGTCGCCGGCCGACGACATCCTGATCTCCGTGGAGCGCCCGCTCAGCCTCGATACGCGCGAGCAGATGGTGGCTTCGATCATGTCAAAGAAACTCGCGGCCGGTTCGACCCGTCTGCTGATCGACCTGCCGGTCGGCCCGACCGCCAAGCTCACCAGCGGCACGGAAGCCATGCGTCTGCGCAAACTGTTCGAGTTCGTCGGCGATCGCTTCGGCATCGCGGTGGAGGCAATCACCACCGACGGCCGCCAGCCGGTCGGAAACGGTATCGGTCCGGTTCTCGAGGCCGAGGACGTGATGGCCGTTCTCTCCAACGATCTCGCCGCGCCGAGGGACCTGCGCGAAAAGTCGTTGCGGCTCGCCGCCCATCTGCTGGAATACGATCCGAAGCTGCGCGGCGGGACCGGCTATGCCCGCGCCCGCGAACTGCTCGATAGCGGCGCGGCGCTCAAGCAGATGCAAAAGATCATCGACGCGCAGGGGCCGGCGAACTGCAGCACCGATTTGGGAAACATGACTTTCGACGTGAAGGCCGGGAGCGATGGCGTCGTCACCGGCATCGATTGTCTGAAGTTGAACCGGCTGGCGCGGACCGCGGGCGCGCCCCTCGATAAGGGAGCCGGCGTCAGACTGTTCAAGAAGATCGGCGACCGGGTCGAAAGCGGCGAACCGCTGTATCGGATTTACACCTTCGATCAATCAGAACACGATCTTGCGGCGGCCGCCACGAAGGTCGATACCGGCTACGCGATCGAAAAGCCCGGTCAGGTGACGCCGTGAACAAGCTCGCCATCCAGTGCCTGCCATCCGGTGTCGCCGATGCGCGGCGGCTGGCTGATCGATTGGGCGTTGCCTTGCAGGAAATCACCGTGCACCGGTTTCCCGACGGCGAAATCCGGGTGACTGTCGGGCATGCCGCTCTGACCACGATCATCTATGCCCCGCTCGATCAGCCGAACGACAAGCTCATGGCCATCCTGTTCGCCGCAGAAGCGCTGCGACGGGCGGGCGCAAAACGGCTCGTGCTGCTGGCGCCCTATCTCTGCTACATGCGCCAGGACGCGGCCTTCAACGAGGGCGAGGCGATCAGCCAAAAGGCGGTCGGCCGGCTGATCGCGGGATTGGTGAATCGCGTGATCACGGTGGATGCCCATCTTCATCGCACCCCAGACATCACCGCGGTTTTTCCCGGCATCGAGGCCGAGAACCTGTCGGCGATGCCGGCGATTGCCGACGCGCTGCGCCGGACCGGGATCGACCCCACGACCATCGTGGCCGGTCCGGATGCGGAGTCGCGGCCCTGGGTGAGCGATCTCGCCGGCCGACTTGGGCTGGCGCACATGGTGGCGCAGAAGATTCGCCACGGCGATCGCTCTGTCGAAATCAGCTTTGCGGAGGCCACGTCGATCGCCGGCCGGCCCGTGCTGCTGGTTGACGATATCGTCTCCTCCGGCGGCACCCTGATCGCCTGCGCCAAAGCCCTCACGGCTGCCGGCGCCACTGCAATCGACACAGTCATCGCGCATGCGCTGTTTCCACCTGACCTGACGGTCGATTTTGCAAAGGCCGGCATTCGTTCGATCCGCTCGACCTCCAGCGTGCCGCATCCCACCAATGCGATCCCGCTCGACGATGTCTTCGCCGCGGCCCTGCGCGGTGAAATGAACGGCGCAACCTTCCCGGAGACGACAACATGAGCGTGACCGTTCGATTTTGCGGGGCCGCCCACACCGTGACGGGGTCGTGTTACCTCGTCGAAACGCCATCGGGGCGTTTTCTGATCGATTGCGGCCTGTTCCAGGGGCAAAAAACCCTGAAGGAACTCAACTATCACGCCTTCCCGTTCCGTCCCGCCGACGTCGATATCGTGCTGCTGACGCACGCCCATATCGATCACAGCGGGCTGTTGCCGAAGCTGGTACGCGAAGGGTTTCGCGGCAGGATTCTGGCGACGCGCGGAACCATCGATCTTTGTTCCTACATGCTGCCGGATGCCGGCAGCATTCAGGAATCGGAGGTCGTTGCGCTGAACCGGCGCAATACCGCACGCGGCAGGTCCGAGGTCCGTCCGATCTATACCCAGGCCGATGCCGTTGCATCGCTGCAGTCGTTCCAACCGGTCGAGTACGAGACCTGGGCCAATGTGCTGCCGCAAGTTCGCGCCCGTTACTGGAACGCCGGTCATCTGCTCGGCTCGGCTTCGATCGAAATCGAGTTCGATGGCGAAGGCTCGTCCGGCCGACCGCTGCGCCTGCTCGCGTCGGGCGACGTCGGCCCCGACGCCAAATTGCTCGAACCCGACCCCAAGGCGCCGGCGAATTTCGACTACGTGATTTCGGAATCGACCTATGGCGACCGGATACGCGCGATCACCACGCCTGAACAGCGCCGTCAGCGCCTCGCCACCGAGGTGCGCGACGCCGCAAGCGCAAAAGGCGCCCTCCTCATCCCCGCCTTCGCGGTCGAACGCACCCAGGAATTGATCGTCGATCTCGTCGACCTGATGGAGCGTGGCGACGTGCCGGCGGCGCCGATCTTTCTCAATTCGCCGCTGGCGATTCACGCCACCGAGGTGTTTCGCAAACATGCCGCGAGCCTCGACCATGAGGTCGACGTCAACCGCCTGCTCAGTTCGCCGCATTTGCGGTTCACCGAGACCGTCGATGAGAGCAAATCGATCGCCAAGCTGACCGGCTTCCACATCATCATCGCCGCCAGCGGCATGTGCGACGCCGGCCGCATCCGGCATCATCTCAAACGCTGGCTATGGAATGACCGCGCCACTGTGCTGCTGGTCGGCTATCAGGCCAACGGCACCCTGGGCCGGTTTCTCCAGGAAGGCGCCAAGGCCGTTCGCATCCAGGGCGACGAGATCAAGGTGGCCGCGCGCATCCGCATGATCGACGAATATTCCGGCCATGCCGATGGCAGCGAGATTGCCAAATGGATCGCCGCGCGCCGCCCGATCGAAAGAGGCGTATTCCTCGTTCACGGCGAAGAGGCCGCGATCGCGGCTCTGGCCGGGCGCCTCGCCGAGCGGATCGTTCCGGCGGCAAAACTGTTTCAGCCGGTGCTGGACGATATCTACGAGCTTTCGACGCCGGCGCCAAAGCTCATGGATGTCACGCGCCGCCGCCGGCTTGCCCCGGAAGCGGTGACGCATCTCGATTGGCACAACGAGATGTCGAAACTGGTGCTCGATATCGACGATCAGATCGAGGCCGCGGCCGACGACCGCGCCCGCGGCGTCATCATCCGGCGGCTGCGGCGCGCACTGGAAGGATCCGCCTGAAGCCAACCCGCCCGGATGCATATCAGAGCTTCCGGCGAGCCGCGGCGCGCACGCTTTACCAATCGACGGATTCCTGTTCCAACTAGGCGCAAAGGCCGAGCCCAACATCGGCCCAGTCCCGGGAGAAATCGGCATGAAGCTCGGCACCGCCATTGCGGAAATCATGAAGCGCGAGGGAATCGAAATTCTCTGCGGCTATCCCGTCAATCACCTCATCGAACACGCCGCCAATGCCGATATCCGCCCGGTCATGGTGCGGCAGGAACGCATCGGCCTCCACATGGCGGACGCGATTTCGCGGGTTACCTCCGGGCGCAGCATCGGCGCGTTCTGCATGCAGCACGGCCCGGGCGCCGAGAACGCCATGGGCGGCGTGGCGCAATGCTACGGCGAGTCGGTTCCCGTGCTGGTGCTGCCGATGGGCTACGCGCGGCGGCTCGCCAACATCGAGCCGAACTTCAATTCCAGCCAGGCGATGAAGGCGTTTTCGAAATCATCGGAACCGATCAACCTCGCGGCTGAAGTCGGCAACATCTTCCGCCGCGCCTTTACCAAGCTGAAAAACGGCCGCGGCGGACCGGTGATCGTCGAAATCCCGGCCGACATGTGGAACGAGGAGGTGCCGGAACCCCTGAACTACACCCCGGTGCTGCGCACCCGCTACGGCGCCGATCCCGTGCATGTGAAGGAAGCGGCGGCGCTGTTGATGTCGGCCAAGCGGCCGGTGATCTATGCCGGCCAGGGCGTGCATTACGCGCAAGCCTGGCCGCAACTGAAGCGGCTGGCCGAACGGCTCGCCATTCCCGTCACCACCAGCCTCGGCGGCAAATCGTCCTTCCCCGAGACGCACCCGCTGTCGCTCGGCTCGGGCGGCCTCGCGGTGCCGCGCGCGGTGCCGAAATTCCTGGCCGAGGCCGACGTGATTTTCGGCATCGGCTGCTCGTTCACCGAAACCTCGTTTGGTATCGCCATGCCCAAGGGCAAGACCATCATCCATTCGACGCTCGACCCCGCGCATCTCAACAAGGACGTCGAGGCCAGGATCGGGCTGGTCGGCGACGCTGGCCTCGTACTCGACGCGCTGCTGGAGGAGATCGGCAAGACCGTGACGTCTGACCGTGACGCGTCCGCCGTCGCCGCCGAGATCGCCGCCTCGCACAAGGAGTGGCTCGCAAAATGGATGCCGAAGCTGACCAGCAACGACGCGCCGTTGAATCCCTATCGCGTGCTCTGGGATCTGCAGCACACCGTCGACATCCACAATACCATCATCACCCATGACGCCGGCAGCCCGCGCGATCAGTTGTCGCCGTTCTGGAAGGCGGTCGAGCCGCTGTCCTATATCGGCTGGGGCAAGACCACCCAACTCGGCTACGGGCTCGGGCTCGCGATGGGCGCCAAACTGGCAAAGCCGGAAAAACTCTGCATCAACGTCTGGGGTGACGCCGCGATCGGCTTTACCGGCATGGATTTCGAGACGGCGGTGCGCGAGCGGATTCCGATCATGTCCATTCTCCTCAACAATTTCAGCATGGCGATCGAATTGAAGGTGATGCCGATTTCGACCGAGAAATATCGCTCCACCGATATTTCCGGCGATTACGCCGCAATGGCGCGGGCCTTCGGCGGCCATGGCGAGCGCGTGACCAAATCCCGAAGACATCATTCCGGCGATCGAACGCGGCATCCGGAAGACCAAGGAAGGCATCCCCGTGCTGTTGGAATTCATCACCTCCAAGGAAACCGAGGTTTCCAGGCCAGGGACCTGAACTAGCCTGCGTTTTCGGCTTAACCGCGACCAAAGATGGCGCTGGCCGCGATGCGCTTGGGATGGAATAATCAACCCCATTGAATTTACCGACGGGCCCGTAAAATTAACTCTGGACCGGCACGTTCTTGTTGGTTGGGCGCGGTGCCGCCAGGCCCCGTGCAAATGGATTTGAGCAAATGACCGCGCTTCCCCCGGACGTGGTGGCTGACCTCGCGCAAGAGAATGCCCGGTTGCAGGCCGAGCTGCGCGCCATGCAGGACCGGCAGGCCGCCAGTGCCGAAATCCTGCGCACCATCGGCAGTGCCCCGGGCGACGCGGCGCGGTCGCTGCAGCACATCGCCGAAACCAGCGGGCGGCTGTTCGGCGCCCCCAGCGCCTCGATCCAACTCGCCGAGAACGGCCAATGGGGTAAGGCCTACCGTTTCGGTACCAGTGCCCAGCATATCCGCTCGACCGTTCCGCTGGCCAGCATCACGGTCGGCGGGCAGAACCTGCCGGGCCAGGTCATCACCCGGAACGAGCAGATCAACATTCCCGACCTCGACCACATCGATCCCTCGATGGCGGACTGGCCCGGCCTGCCCCTCGCACGTGCCGCCGGCACGCGCACGATGTGCGGCACCCCACTGCGACGCGAAGGTACCGCGATCGGCGCGCTGATTGTCTACCGCGACCGGCAGCTCCCCTTCACCGAGGAAGAGCTCGCGCTTCTGCAGAGCTTCGCCGACCAGGCCGTCATCGCCATCGAGAACGCGCGGCTGTTCAACGAAACCAGCGACGCACTGGCCCGCCAGACCGCCACCGCCGACATCCTCAAGGTCATCGCCAGTTCGCCGTCCGACGTGCAGCCAGTGTTCGACGTCATCGTTGAGCGCGCGGTGCGGCTGTGCGGGGGACGCATGGGGCGCGTGTATCGCTACGACGACGGCATTATTTACATGGTCGCCGGGCACGGGTTGAGCGAGCCGGCTCTGAACAAGGTGCAGCAGGTGTTTCCCAGGCCAGCGGCGGATGACACGACGGCGGGACGGGCCATCCAGTCGCGCCGGCCCAACTTTGTCGCCGACATCAAATCCGATCAGTCGGTGCCGCCGCTCTCGCGGCAAATGATCGAAGCCCTGGGGACGCGCAGTCAGGTGACCGTGCCGATGTTGCGCCGCGGAGAGCCGATCGGGGCGATCACGGTGGGCTGGGCCGACCCCGGCGCCTATGGAGATCAACAGGTCGCGTTGCTCCAGACCTTTGCCGACCAGGCGGTCATCGCGATCGAGAATGTCCGTCTGTTCAATGAAACGAAGGAGGCACTGGAGCGGCAGACCGCCACGGCGGACATCCTGAAGGTGATCGCAAGTTCGCCCTCGGACGTGCAGCCGGTATTCGCGGCCATTGCAGCCAGCGCCAACCGGCTGATCGGCGGCTTCTCGAGCACCGTCTTCCGCTTAATCGATGGCATCGCTTACCTCAAAGCGTTCACGCCAACCACTCCCGTCGCGGATGAAATATTGAAGGCCACCTTCCCACGGCCCGCTGCCGATTTTCCGCCGTTTCAATTGGCGCAAGCCGGCGAGGTCACGCAAATTCCCGACACCGAAGCCCTGTCGGACGAAATTCTGGGTATCTCGCGGGCGCGCGGCTTCCGCAGCATGTTGTTCGCGCCACTCATGAACGATGCCGTGTCGATCGGCTTCATTGTGGTGACACGCGTTCAGCCCGGCGCTTTCGCCGACCATCATGTCCAGTTGCTGCGGACGTTTGCCGACCAGGCCGTGATCGCCATCGAAAATGCACGATTGTTCGAAGAGGTGCAGGCGAAGACGCGCGACCTCACGGAATCGCTGCAGCAGCAGACTGCAACCGCCGACGTGCTCAAGGTGATCAGCCGATCGGCGTTCGACCTGCAGACCGTGCTGGAAACCCTGGTATGCTCGGCCGTGGAATTGAGCGGCGCCAGACGCGGCGTGATCTTCCTGCGCGACGGCGATCTGTTTCGGTTCCGCGCGATTTCCTACGCCGCTGAAGCCAGCCCGGAGTGGGTCCAGTTCCTGCGGGAAAATCCGCAGAGGGCGGGACGGAATTCCGCCATCGCGCGGGCGATCGGGAACGGCGAGATTGTCTGCGTGCCGGACGTGCTCGCGGACCCCGAAATCAACATGCCTGCAACTTCGCTTGCGGGCATCCGTGCGGTACTCGCGGTACCGCTGCTGCGCGACGGCAAGGTCGAAGGGATCATGGCGCTTTCGCGCCCGACGCCAGGACCGTTCAACGCCCGGCAGATTGATCTGGTGCAAACCTTCGCCGACCAGGCGGTGATCGCGATCGAGAATGTCCGCCTGTTCGAAGAGGTGCAGGCGCGAACCAGCGAATTGTCGCAATCGCTTGACGACTTGCGCACCGCCCAGGACCGTCTGGTGCAGACCGAAAAACTCGCTTCACTCGGTCAACTCACGGCCGGCATCGCGCACGAGATCAAGAACCCGCTCAATTTCGTCAACAACTTTGCAGCACTTTCGGCGGAACTGACCGATGAACTGAACGAGGTGCTTGCCTCCACCGCGCTCACCGACAAGGTCCGGGAGGAAGTCGACGAACTGACGGGCATGCTGAAGGACAATCTCGGGCGGGTGGTCCAGCACGGCAAGCGCGCGGATTCCATCGTCAAGAACATGCTGCTGCATTCGCGCGAAGGAAGTGGCGAGCACCGGCCCGCCGATATCAACGCGCTGCTCGACGAAAGCCTCAACCTCGCCTATCACGGCGCGCGCGCCGAGAAGCCGCAATTCAACGTGACCCTGCAGCGGGATTTCGACGCGATGGCGGGGATGATCGAACTGTTTCCGCAGGAAATCACCCGCGTGTTCCTGAATTTGATCTCGAACGGCTTCTATGCCGTCGCCAAGCGCAAGACGGAGAATGGCGGTTCAGGCTTCGAGCCGGTGCTCAGCGCCGCCACGCGCAATCTCGGCGACACCGTGGAAATCCGCATCCGCGACAACGGCACGGGAATCCCGGCCGAGGTGCGGGAAAAGATGTTCAATCCGTTCTATACGACCAAGCCGGCCGGTGAAGGAACCGGGCTCGGCCTTTCGATGAGCCACGACATCATCGTGAAACAGCACGGTGGCAGGATCGAAGTCGAGACGGAGCCCGGACAGTACACCGAATTTCGGATCGTTCTCCCGCGAACGAGCAGTGCTTCAGACAAAAACAGAGGTCAGACGTGAGCGTTTTGGTTCTTGTGGTCGACGACGAGCCCGACGTCGAGGCACTGTTCCGCCAGCAGTTCCGGCGGGATTTACGCGCGCAACGTTTTGTCATGGATTTTGCGCTCTCGGCGGCGGACGCGCTGGCGCGGATCGCCAATACCATCGAGCAGTCGCTGATCCTGATCCTGTCGGACATCAACATGCCCGGCATGACCGGCCTGGAAATGCTGCCCAAGGTCAGGGAATTGCGGCCTGACGTTCCCGTCATCATGATCACCGCCTACGGCGATCCCGAGACCAAGCGCAAGGCGATCGAAGGCGGCGCGGAAGGCCTGCTTACCAAACCGATCGACTTCGGCCTGCTGCGGGAGGAGATCGATACCAGGCTGCAGCAGGCGGGCTGAATTTGGAAATCAGGGCTTGAAGAACGCGGGATCGTTGAGCGCCTTGATCATGGTGTCGACCATGTCGGCGGCGCCGTGGTCTTCCCGCTCCTCCAGCAGCTCCCACATCTTGCGCAAATTGGCGCGCATCGGCGCCTTCAGCGACGGATCGCGTTCGATCAACGTCCGCGCGATGCAGAAGGCAATGCCCTCGGTGCCCATCTTGGTCTGTTCGATGGAGGGTTTGCTCATGGCCGGCTCCTGGTCGATTTGAATATCTGGGTCGCTGGCGCCGCTGTTAGATCAAATCGCCGCCGATAGATAGCCGGGCCCCGCGCCCTACTCCATCATCTCCACCGGCTTCGGCGGGCCGGCCAGCGGCTTTTCTTCCATCAGGATCATGCACAGCGCCGCGCAGGCGATCATCGCCGTGGCGGCGCCGAACACGTAGCGGAAGGCCACGATCATGTCGGCGGCGGGAATCGAGTTCACCGGTCCACGATGCTCGCCGACCAGCGAAATGTCGGCACCGAGCGCCATCAGCAGGATCGCCGAGAACGCCGCCACCGTGAAGGAGGCCATCAGCGCGCGGAAGAAATTCATCGCGCCGGTAATGGTGCCGACCTGCGCGCGCGCCACCGAATTCTGGATGGAGACCACGCTGACCGGAAATGCGGTGCCGAGGCCGAGCGCGAACCCGGACATCACCACCAACAGCGCCCACAGCGGCAGCGCCGTCAGCGTCAGCGCAACCCCCAGCAGGGTTGCGCAGCAAGTCCCGATGATCGCCACCCGCTTGTAGTGCCTGACCCGGGCCATGGTCCGCCCGGCGAGCGCCGCGCCGAAGGTCGAAATCGCCGCCAGCGGGATCAACCCTAGTCCGGCTTCGCTGGCGCTGAGGTGATAGACCACCTCGTAATACAGCGGCAGATGCACGGTCAGCCCCAGCATCGCGCCGAGCGCACAGCCGCCCGCGAGCATCGCGTAAGGCACCACCGTCCCGCGGAGCAGCGACAGCGGCAAAAACGGCTCCTCGGCCTTGCCGGCCTGCCAGACAAACGCCAGCGCGAGCGCCACCGCGGCCCCCACCATCGCCATGATGGTCGGCGACAGCCAGAGGTAACGGTTGCCGCCCCAGGTCAGCACCAGCATGAAGACGACCGCCGAGGCCATCAGCAGCACGCCGCCGAGCCAGTCGATCTTGCGGCGGCGGTGGAACACCGGAATCTTGGCCATCTTCGGCAACAGCATCGCCAGCGAGGCTATCCCGAGCGGCACGTTGATCCAGAAGATCATCGACCAGTGCAGATGCTCGGCGAATATTCCGCCGAGGACGGGTCCGCCTATCCCGGCGGCCATCCAGACGCCGCTGAAATAGGCCTGATACTGGCCGCGCTCGCGCGGGCTCACCACGTCGGAAATCACCGTCTGCACGCACGGCATGATGCCGCCGCCGCCGAGCCCCTGCAGCCCGCGAGCGAGGATCAACACCGGCATGTTCGGCGCCAGCCCACACAGGATCGAGCCCGCGATGAAAAGGCTGAGCGCGGTGATGATCATGGCACGGCGGCCGTAGATGTCGCTGAGCGTGCCGAACACCGGCGCCACCGCGGTCGAGGCCAGCAGATACGCCGTGATCACCCAGGACAAATTGGAGACATCGCCGAATTGCCGGCCGATGGTCGGCAGCGCGGTCGCGACGATGGTCTGGTCCAGCGCGGCCAGGAACATCGTGAGCAACAGACTCATCAGAATGGTGCGGACTTCGCTCGGGGTCAGCGGCGCCTTGGGCGCGATCGGCGGCGCGTCGCTGAGTTCGAGTACCTCCACCGGGATTTTCGACAGTTCGCCGGCGACGGCTTCGGGCAATGGCTGCTGGTCGGCCGGATGACGGCTTTGCCGTTCGAACTTGTTCATGCGGACGTGTTTATCGGCTGCGCGGCAAGAGGCTCGCGTGGAATCGCTGGTTCGTATGCAATTTACGCGGCAAATCCCAGCCGCGGCAGCGGGTTACGCGCATGGGTGCATCCCGCGAGATGACAATCGCAATCGCGTGATCGGTTTTCTCAGGATTGCGGCCGCTTCTTCAGCCGCGCCCGTTTCGGCAACAGCGCCGGCCATTGCACAATGTGGTCCTCGAGGTCGGCGTCCGCGATCTCGTTCTCTGTTCCCTGCACCCGCCCGCGCACCGAGACGCCGGCTTCATGCACGGTGTCAGGATCGCCAGATATCAGCGGGTGCCACCAATAGAGATCGCGGCCCTCGGCGACGAGCTTGTAGCCGCAACTCGGCGGCAGCCAGTTCAGGGTTCGGACGTTTTCCGGCGTCAGCCGCACGCAATCCGGAACCTTGTCGGAGCGGTTCGCATAGTCCTTGCAGGCACATAGGCCCGCATCCAGAAGCTTGCAGGAAACGTGGGTGAAATAGATCTTGCCGGTATCCTCGTCCTCGAGCTTTTCCAGGCAGCAGCGCGCGCAGCCGTCGCACAGGCTTTCCCATTCGGCGTTGGACATTTCCTCCAACGTCTTGGTTTTCCAAAAGAATCCCTCTTGACCCGAGGGCGGCTTGAGTCGGGCGGTCATATGTCCCAGCGATTCCGGCGGAGTTGGCTGGCGCCCTTCTAGGGGCTGCAGCGGCAGGGGTGCAAGTGGGGTGTGGAACACAGGTAAAAAAGCCCGGGACAGCATTAGCCCTGCCGATCGAAATCGCGAGCCCGAGCATTGGTTTATGGCCCCCGCTCGGCTAGATAGGGAGTGAGTCCCCAATAGCGCAACAGCGCCTTGGGTTTGCCGCAACATTCCCGCAAGACGTCTCGACGGTGCCCGGCCGGGTGCTTGAGCGCTTTCGAACTGACCAAGGGCCTCGGTGCGCAGAATCGTACCAGCGGAATGGAAGAGGAAAATCCGGCACTGGATGCTGGATTTCGACGCGCGCATCGACTCCACGCTGTTCTCGACCGGCAAGGGCGTGCGCGAGCTCTATGAGCGGTACTCCACCTTCATGGACCGCTTCTATGTCGGCCGCTGGAAACGCTGGGTCTTCATCGAACCGTTGTCGGAAGCCGCCACCATCGGGCTCGGCGGCCTGATCCTGCTCCTTGCGCTTGCCGTGCCGGCGTTCCGCGAAACCGCCGACGACGACTGGCTGAAGAAATCCGATCTCGCGGTGACCTTCCTCGACCGCTACGGCAACCCGATCGGCAGCCGCGGCATCAAGCACAATGATTCGATTCCGCTGGAGGATTTTCCGGACAACCTGATCAAGGCGACGCTCGCGACCGAAGACCGCCGCTTCTACGACCATTTCGGCATCGACATCGCCGGCACCGCGCGCGCGCTGGTCACCAACGCGCAGGCCGGCGGGGTGCGCCAGGGCGGTTCCTCGATCACCCAGCAGCTGGCGAAAAACCTGTTCCTGAGCAACGAGCGCACCATCGAGCGCAAGGTCAACGAGGCGTTTCTGGCGATCTGGCTGGAGACGCGACTCACCAAGAACGAAATCCTGAAGCTCTATCTCGACCGCGCCTATATGGGCGGCGGCACCTTCGGCGTCGATGGCGCGGCGCATTTCTACTTCAACAAGTCGGTGCGCGACGTCAATCTGGCGGAAGCCGCGATGCTGGCCGGCCTGTTCAAGGCGCCGACCAAGTTCGCGCCCCACATCAACCTGCCCGCCGCCCGCGCCCGCGCCAACGTGGTGCTGGACAATCTGGTCGACGCCGGCTTCATGACCGAGGGCCAGGTGTTCGGCGCGCGGCGCAACCCGGCCACCGCGGTCGACCGCCGCGACGAGAACTCGCCGAACTACTATCTCGACTGGGCGTTCGACGAGATGCGCAAGCTGGTCGACACCTTCCCGAAATCCTACACCGAGCGCGTGTTCGTGGTGCGCACCGCGATCGACATGAACGTGCAGCGTGCCGCGGAAGGAGCCATCGAAAACCAGCTGCGCCAGTTCGGCCGCGACTATCACGCGACGCAAGCCGCCACCGTGGTGTCCGACCTCGACGGCGGCATCCGCGCCATGGTCGGCGGCCGCGACTACGGCGCCAGCCAGTTCAATCGCGCCACCGACGCCTACCGGCAGCCGGGCTCGTCGTTCAAGCCCTATGTCTACACCACCGCCCTGCTGAACGGCTTCAAGCCGACCTCCATCATCGTCGACGGCCCGGTCTGCATCGGCAACTGGTGTCCGCAGAATTACGGCCATTCCTATTCGGGCCCGGTCACGCTGACGCAGGCGATCACCCGCTCGATCAACGTGGTGCCGGTCAAGCTGTCGATCGCGCTTGGCGGCAAGGACGGACCGAAGGCCGGCCGCGCCAAGATCGTGGAAGTCGCGCGCCGCTTCGGCATCAAGGCGCCGCTGCCCGACACCCCCTCGCTGCCGATCGGCGCCGACGAGGTCACCGTGCTCGAGCATGCGGTGGCCTATGCGACCTTCCCGAACAAGGGCAAGGCGGTCACGCCGCATTCGGTGCTGGAAGTCCGCACCGGCGCCGGCGACCTGGTGTGGCGCTGGGACCGCGACGGTCCGAAGCCGAAGCAGGCGATCCCGGCATCGATCGCGGCCGACATGGCGGGGATGATGAGCCACGTCGTCAGCGAAGGCACCGCGCGCCGCGCCGCGCTTGACGGCATTCCGACCGCGGGCAAGACCGGCACCACCAACGCCTATCGCGATGCCTGGTTCGTCGGCTACACCGGCAACTTCACCTGCGCGGTGTGGTACGGCAACGACGATTACTCGCCGACCAACCGCATGACCGGCGGCTCGCTGCCGGCGCAGACCTGGCACGACATCATGGTCGCGGCCCATGAGGGCGTCGAGATCAAGGAACTGGCCGGCGTCGGGATGGGCACGAAACTGCCGGCGCCCGCCGCCTCCTCGCTGGTTGCGGCCAATGGCGCGCCGAAGGCGCCGGAGATCAAGCCGGGGCCGCCGCCGGTGCTGACCAAGCGCGGCGCCGATATCCTGGTGCAGGTGGAAAAAATGCTCGACGACGCCGCCAAGACCGCGGGCGAGCCGCCCAAGCCCGTCAAGCCGGTTTCATCGAACGCCGTTGCCTTCCCGGATAGTTTCGCGGCGGCGGCGCCGGACAATGCGGCAACGCCAGCGCCGCGCAAGAACTGACCGTGCGGCTGATCTTCATCACCCTGCTGGCACTCGTCATCGCCACCGCCGTCGGCCTCGGGGCGACGTGGATGACCGCGACGCGCGGCACGGATCTCGGCACGCTCACGATCGGCGCCTGGACCGCCCGGCCCAGAACCGGCACCGCCGACGTCGATCCCTACTCGCGCGCCACCATCGCGCGCAGCGGCGAACTCCCGGTCGGCACCGGTGACGGCGTCGCGTTCTCGGCGACGACCGACGACCGCAAGAAGCCGCTCGACGGCCGCTGCGACGTCGTCGTCAGCGGCGTCACGCCGGCGGCCCGGTTCTGGACGCTGACGCTGTACGACCAGAAGGGCCGGCTGGTCGCCAATTCGCTGCAGCGTTACGGCTTCACCAGCCAGGAAATCATCCGCGGCGCCGACGGGTCCTTCGAGATCCGCGTGGCGTCGCGATCGCGCGCCGGAAACTGGCTCCCCACCGGCGGCATCGAGCGCTATGCGCTGATGCTGCGGCTCTACGATACGCCGGTCGGGGTTGCGACGCGATCGAAGCGCGACGCGCCGATGCCGACCATCGCCACGGTGGGATGCCCATGATCCGCATTCTCTTCACGATCATCGCGGGCGTGCTGCTGGGCGGCATCGTGCACCTCGTCAGCGTGCTGGCGTTGCCGCGGATCGCGAGCAACGACGCCTATGCCCGTCTGGCGCCGGCGACCAAGCTCAATGCGGTCACGCCCCTCCCGTTGGCCGATCCGAACAACGAGCCGATGCCGTTCATGGACCCGGCGTTCGCGATGGCGGTCTGCCGCTACGATCTCTCCGGCGGCTCGATCAAGCTCACCGTTCCGGTCAGCCAGGCCTACACCTCGGTGTCGTTCTATACCCGCAACGACGTCGCCTATTACGCCATCAACGACCGCTCCGCCGGCCGCAAGGTGATCGAACTCGATCTGATGACGGAAGCCCAGCACGCCGAACTGCCGGAAGACGAAGACGTCACCGCGGCCGACCGGCTGATCATCGATTCCCCGACCGCGACCGGCCTGATCGTGCTCAAGGCGCTCGCTCCCGAGCCCGGCCTGATGCCGCAGGCGCAAGCCTCGCTCGCCGCCTCGAGCTGCAAGGTGCAGAGCGACGCCCCGGCCAAGCAGGCCGAAGCGCCGCCGTCGAA
>CAWFYF010000011.1:0-230509 GCA_963819935.1 uncultured Alphaproteobacteria bacterium | reverse complement strand
ATTCAACGTATACTCGAAGTTCGATTTGGGGCTGCCGCGAAGCGAAGGCAGCTTCGACGTCACTGCAAGTTTTGCCGGCAACTCCTTGGCGAGCGATACGTTTACCGGCAGTGTCGCCTGGTTTCCCTGCCCGTCTGCCTTCACCGTCAGCGTCTGCTCGTTGAGGCCGGCATTGGGTGGGACGTCAATGCGGAGCTGGAGTGAAACATTAGCGTCCGGCGCCGGCATCGCGGCTGCAACCGGTTGGCCGCCGCCGAGCAGCGTCGCGGTCCAGCCGCTTGGCACGCCCTCGACCGAGAGCTGGTATCGCTGCGGCTGCAGTCCGTAATTTTGCAGACGCAGCGGGATATTCGACGTGGTGCCGGGCCGCACCGTGACCGCCGGATAGTCGGTCATCAAATAAAGGCCCTTGATGTCATGCGGCGTGTCCGCGGCATGCGCCGCCGGCACCGCCAAGGCAACCGCGAAGACAAAAGGGGCGAGATCGAGCGCTCGCATCGCAACACTCCTGCAAATGGCAAAAAAGACGTGTCGCAGGTTCGGCGCGCCTGCCGAACTGCGACGGCGGAGGCCCGCGACTAGGCGAGGCGATCGTGACGAAATCCGGCCCGCTCCAATTACGAGTTGGTGATATCGGCTAGGAAATTAGTATAGTTCAGGGGCCTTTAGACGGCGGCGCGCCGGATTCGAACCGCGCGGCGGCGCTTTGCTGCAGAGCAAAAAGGTTTCCTAAATTTAATTCGGGCGTGGTGGTGTCCACCTCGCCGCCGGCGCGTTTACACACCATGTATTGATGTAAAGTGATTGGGAAGGAAACGATGAAACGGGGAATCGCTGTTCTGGCGTGCGTCTGTGCCCTGGCGAGCGGCGTCTATTTCGGCGTCAGCAAATGGGGCATCCGGCACGAAACGCTGAATTGGTTCGACGAAGCGCGGCAGCGGCCCGTCTCCGTCGACCTCGCCGTGCGCCGGGATTACGAGATGAAAGCGGATGACGGCTACTGGAAGCTGCCCGTCGCCATCATCAGCAACGGCAATACCGTCAAGAACACCGAGTATTCGTTCCTGGCCAACGTCTTCGCCGCACGCGGATATCTGGTTGCCAGTATCCAGCAGGACCTTCCGACCGACCCGCCCTTGATGACCAAGATCGGCCTGCCCTATGTCGGCCGCACGGGCGTGTATGAAAAAGGCGAAGCCAACATCCTGTTCGTGCTCGGGCAATTGAAGAAATTGCAGCCGAATGCCGACTACGACCACCTGACGCTGGTCGGACATTCCAACGGTGGCGACACGGCCATGTATTTCGCCAAGCAGCATCCGGAGCTGGTGTCGAAAGTTGTCACGCTGGATAATCTGCGCGTGCCCTTCGTGCTCAGCGACAAGATGAAGATCCTTTCATTCCGCTCGCACGATCCGAACTTCCAGACCGATCCCGGCGTGCTACCCACTCCGCAGCAGGCCAAGGCGGACGGCGTCGATATCATCCACACCCAATTTCAGCATACCTGGATGAGCGACCGCGGTCCGGATGCAGTCAAGGAGAGGATCCAGGCGACGCTGGACGAGTTTCTCGGCAATGGCAGTGCCAGTGAGCTGGCGCCCGCCGATACCAACAATTTGATCGTTACCAACGCCGGCGCGCCGCTTCCCTGAAATACGCGCCTGCCGGCTGCCGCGGAACGATCGCCGATCTCGCGCCTTGACCGGTGTTCAAGCGCCGGCAAGTGAGCTGCTTCCTGGAGGGGCCATGTCTGGAAAATGGGCGGTTCTGGTTCTGGCAATCGGCGTGGCGACGACGCTGCTCAATCTGGCGTTCCTGGCCGGGCAAATATCGACGCCTGTGGCTGCGCGGGGCACAACCAATGCCGCCAAATTACTGGACGATGACGATTTCACCGATGGCCTGACCAAGATCATCCGCAAGACCGTTCGCGATTATTGCACCGTCGGCAAGCGAAACGGCATCGATTGTTAGACGCAATTGCTTTGCGCGCATTTTAGGCAGCGTCGCTGGGGAACCGGGAACGCCTGTCTTCATTCTATGCGAGCCGCAGGCTTCCGCCGCCGGAAGACGCCGGGCCTACAGCCAAAGGATCGGCGGAAAGCTCAACCGCCGTCTTTCCAGCTCCTGGCGCAGACCCGCGGCATATTTCTTGACGCCATCATTGTTGGCAAAGAAATGCGTATATCCGCACCGCATCGAATCCCGGTCAGCCTCGACCTCCTTGCGCACACTCTCATAGAAGCGCAGCAGGCTTTCGTCGCTAAGGGCGGACAGGCTCATGGATTCGCGATGCCCGCGTTCAGCGGCCATGCCTCTCGCCGGAAAGGCAAGACAGGACCATCGAGCAACCGTCCCGACCCGGCGATCCCGGACATTGGATGCTGAAAGGCTTCAGGATTGACGATTTCTCGGGCAGCGCGGCAGGATCGTACGATCCGACGATCGGCCGGCTCATTCCCAGTTCGGTTCGGCATTCGCGCCTTATTGTCAGTTTGGGCAGAAGTGATTTTTGTTGTTGGGATGACTTCGTACGCAAAAGCATTCGAAACTTCAATCGACCGAGACTCATTCCCTGGGCATAACCCGGGCGGCGGCGTCTTCGCGTTGCCAGCTATTCCCGCAAGCGCGCCGTGCGCCATGAGTTGTGAACTGAATCCGGTCGGCGCCGCGCCGTTCATGGCGCGGAATCGGACGTCGCAATCGCGTGCATCAGGAACATCGCGGCGAAAGCCATGAAAAACGAAAAGCCGCGGAATTCGCCGAGCGACATATGAAATAGCCGCGTCAGCCACTCGACCGGAAGACCGGTCGCCGAGAACGCAAGCACTGCCAGGAACACAACCGTTACGGCATCCAGGATTCTCAGAACAATCATCTTGGAGGTCATCGCGGCCGCCCTCATCGCCTGGTTGCAAATTTGACGTCGCGATAGCGATGCAAGGCGCTTCCGGATTTTCGGCGATAGGCGCCGAAATCCTTCAGCTCAATATCGGACGGATTGCGAAGCGCGAACTGGGTGACGCGACGCTCGCGGTAGGCGATCGCGGCGGCCACCCAATCATTGACCATCCGCAGGAGGCAGCCGGACAATTTTCCCGCCCCGGAATGGAGTTGTTGTCGCAGAGCTGGACCTGCCGGGCGCAACGCCCGCATCTGGGCCAAGACGGCAACGACCATCGTCATCGCCGTCATCAGGTGAATCTTCTTCATGAACAGCCTTCCTGGAATCGAAGACAGGAGAGTTCCGCGTTTGGCGCACGGCCTAATCCCGCGCGAGCCATGCGTCTTGTCTCGAAACGACATCTCATTGGACAAAAGAGACGCCGTCGCCTGGGCAAGGGAGCGACGAGGGGTCAGGCGCGCTCGCCCCTCACCTCGCGCGGCGTCAGGCCGTACAGACGGCGAAAGCGGCGATTGAAATAGGACAAGTCGCCAAAACCGACGTCGTAAGCGACCGTAGAGATCGCGGCATGCACGGAATCGGGTTCGCAAAGCCGCCGGTGAGCCTGTGCCAGACGCTGGACGACCAGGAACTCCGAGAAAGTAGTGCCGTCCTCCTCGAACAGGCGCTGCAGGTACCGCGGCGTCACGCACAGATGCGCGGCAACACTGCCGACCGAAATATCGCGCCGATGGCTATGCTCGATGATATGAGCCTTCGCGACCTTCAGACGCGCCGCGCGCAAGCCGCGCGTCCGCGCGACTTCCTTGAAATCATTCGCCGCACCGAGCGTCAGCGCCATCAGATCCTGGATATGGCGCACCGAAAGATTGACAAGCTCGGGCTCCAGCGTCGCGCCGACCCGGAGCAGCCAGCCGGCGTAGCGCGACAGCAGTCCGAGCGCGCCGCGGTTGCGAGGAATCAGACGCATCGCGGCATCCTCGGCGCCCGCGACAATCGACCGGAGCATCGCCCGAGGCACCCGCAGGGTGTAGGAGTGCCCCGGACTCGTCCGGCAGAATGATGTGGGCTCGTTGCCCATCATCAGGATGGCCTCCTGCTCGTGCAGGATTTGCTCGCGGCCGCCCGACCAGACGGATGCAATCCCGGTCCGGTTGATGGCGAGCAGGGCATCGTCATTGCCGTCCGCGAGATATTCCCCGGTGCGCGAGATTTTTGCCGGCGAGGAGGAGCCCTCGATCAGCTGCAATCCGGGAAGCGACAGCGATGTCATGCAGGCCTGAAACGCAACGTCTCTGGCCGGCTCGAGATCGACGCGGAGCATGACGTGTCCATAATGTTCACGCCAATAAGCAATCCGATCTTCCTCGGGGAGAAAATCGGTCGAGAATTCAATAATGTGGGCGCATGTTCCTGTCATGGGAAATTACTCTGATGATCGTAAAAGGCGCCAGCGGCTTGGGCCCGGGCGCGTTGTCAATGGTTACCAGTAGCTCCGGGGGTGCCGTTCTGCGTCCTCCAATCAGAGGAGGGTTTGGGCTGCCCGCCTAAACGGACACCTCGGCACAGTCACTATTCCGTCATCCCCACCCGCCGACGTCGGCGGATTGCGGCCGCAAGAGCCCGTCGCGGAATGCCGGCGATTGGTCGCGGGAGTCCAAGACGCGCGGCTGCCCGGATGATTGCTGTCCGCAGCCTTAAATCCCGGCCGCGACTCCGGGCACTTCCCGGCCCGGCCGGCCCATTGCCATCAAAACAAGGGAATACTCATGATCCTCACAGGAAAATGCTTTTGCGGCGCGGTTCAACTCGAAGTCACCGGCTCCCCGGAGGCGATGGGCTATTGCCATTGCAGCTCCTGCCGGTCCTGGTCCGGCGGCCCGGTGAATGCCTTCAGTCTCTGGAAGCCCGAAGCGGTGCGGATCACGGCCGGCGGCGAAAATGTCGCGATGTTCCAGAAGACAAAATTGAGCCAGCGGCAATATTGCGCCAAATGCGGCGGGCATCTCATGACCAATCACCCGCCATTCGGCCTGGTCGACGTGTTTGCCGCCACCATCCCGGGGCTTGCCTTCGCGCCGGGGGTTCACGTCAACTATGCCGAAACCGTGCTGCCGATGCGGGACGGCCTGCCCAAACTGAAAGATTTTCCGAAAGAACTCGGCGGATCCGGCGAAGCGGTTGCTGAATAGCAGGGCCGGCAACAGAGCTCGGGCCGAAAATCCGGCCCGAGTTCGCGGCGCGAAGCGGGCATGCATCGCGACCGCCGCGAATTGGTTACGCCCGCGGCCCCCACAATGAAGGCGCGGCTCCTCTTGCTTCCATCACCTCGCGCGGTGGGCCGAGCAGCCGCTTGTCGAACCTGATCGCGCGCCAATCGTCCGACCGCCCGACGGCGAAGCCGGCTTTCCGGGCCAGCGCTCGCATCTGGTCGTTTGTCCTGAATGTTTCCCCGAACAGAGCAAAATATCCCAGACTGACGGCGCGGGATTGCAGCGCCGACAGCAGCGCCGAGCCAAGTCCCCGATTTTGCCAGGCATCGCAGACCGAGATCGCAAACTCGCCGAGCCCGGTTCGGCTCTCGAGGGCGTAGCTGGCCTCCCCGATAACGGCCTCCCGCGCCTCGTGCCGTACTTCCGCGATCAGCGTAAAGCGATCCGGCTTCCGGTTCACCAGGCAGTCGAAGGCGATTTTGGACGAATTGCTGACCGTCCCCATGAAGCGATTGTACCGCGACGAATAGGACAATGCCGCGAAATGTTCCGTCAGCCTGGCGACGTCTCGCTCGTCCGCGGTGCGGATATAAAGCCGGCTTGTCTCGCTCGCGGTCATGCCTTCAGACCATGGAATGATGAACATCAAGCTGCCTCCGCCCTCACTGCCGTAGCGTCGGTCGCGTCGCGGCGACGCTCTGGTCGGCGGCGTTCAGGTGAGCGTAGTCCCGCAATACCCGCGCCGCGGCGCGGCTACGGGATTCGTGTAGGGCTTGCAGCAGCGCGCGGCCGGCACTCCGGCGAAGCCGCCAGGCAAATTTCAAAAGCGGTTTTTGAAAACCTAATTGAGTTCGAACCAGACCTCACCGACAATATGGTCATTGCGATTCTCTCTGATGGAATGCGTGAAACGGATGAACGGGCCGGCGCATCGAATCCTGCCTCGGCCGACCAACACGCCTATATGCGACGGGGGAACAGCGCTTGGACGGAAGCGCCAATCAACCGGCCTTGCGCGAAGCAATGACGCCGCGTTGAGGATCGCAACGAGCCTGTGAAAATTTTTCCGCGCGCCTTTTGAACCTGCGTGCGGCGGGCGGTCCTTGCGGCAAGTCAATCTCATCAGAAATCGCCGGCCAGCATGACGTCGCCCCTAAAGCGAGCCGATGAGGAATGCCGTCAAGCGACCGTCGCCAAGCCGACCTTGGCCGGCTCGCTCGGGATCGAGCTTTCGACCGGAGGTATCGGACATGGCTGGCGAGACAGGCGCCGCAGTTCGACTTCCTTGCTCACGGCGGCGACCGAGTTACCCACCTTCTCGACGATGGCTTTCAGGTCATCCGCCGGCATCCGGAGCCGCCGGGTCCAGGCGCGAAGCTGAGCCGGATCCGCCGTATTGATCTTGTTGCGGATGGGCGGACGTTTGACGCGTTGCATGACGGCATTTCCTGACTCTGAAAATCAACGGAATGCAGGGCCCTTCGTTCCATCCCGCTGTTGAGGCAGGTCAATGCAGGCAGCGGCGGCCACGCTAACGTAACAAAATGGCGAAGCTGATCTTTCGATGCGTCCAGACCGGCATGAACGTTCAGGTGTGGTTGCCCGAAACGGCGCCGACCGATCGAACGGACAGCTATGAGGTCGTGACCTGCCCCGCTTGCAGTCGGGTCCATCTGGTCAACAAGACCACCGGCAAGATGTTAAGCGACAAGGAAAAATAGCGGGTGCGCAAGGGTGATGGACCGCCGCCCGGTCAGGCCGCAAACCGAATTTAGCCGTTATCGGGAAAACAATCCTGCACCTTGACTAAAATCAAGCGCGGGCGCCGAGAATGGCGTAGCCATGATCGATCGAAGGAGAACACCGGATGCACGCGTTTTTCAGACTGACCCAGGTTTTGGTTGTTGCTGCCGCCGGACTCGGCGGCTCGGTGGCCTTGGCCGCCGACGCCAATCACGGCGCCGAGCTCGCCAAGCGCTGGTGCGCCTCCTGTCATCTGGTCGACAGCACGCAGAAGCAGACAAGCACGGACGCTCCCCCGTTTGACGCCATCGCCCACAAGTCGGATTTCACCGCGGAAAAGGTGGCCTTCTTCCTGCTCGACCCGCACCCGAAAATGCCGAGTTTTCCGCTGAGCCGGAACGAGGCGGCCGATCTCGCCGCCTATATCGGCTCGCTGCGCAAGTAGCACGCCCATGAAGGCGTTCTCAAACGAGCGCTCAAACTCAACGAGCGCTCAAAGTCAATGAGCGCTCAAATGCAAATCCCTGCCGGTGATAGCCGACAGGGATCAGCAGAAAAGTCAACGGACGGCGGGCGGTGTCACCCGGTGGCCCGTCAAGGACCTGCGCGACAATTAAAATCTACCGCCTAAATCGATGCAAGATTAATTTGTGGGCGGTGAATGGCTGACGCCGGGCACAGCTCGCTGCCAACGCACGGTCCCGATCTAGAACTTGCCTTTCGTCGCGTCGTTTGCGGCGGACATAAGGCCGCCGCTGATCTGGCGCATATGTTCCCCGGCATTGGTGAACTGGCTCTTCAGGAATTCCGACTGGATGCGCATGGCTTCCTGAAGATCGGTCGCGTGAACCAGTTTTCGCGCGTGTTCGAACGCGGCTTTGATATTCTGTTCGGTGAGCGAGAGAGCCTGCTTGGACATCTCCGTTCCGGGCGTCGGGATCGACGCGATCGACTTGTTCGCTGCGTCGAAAAACATGCCGAACGCTTTTTCCGCCTGGTCGATGGTTTTTTCGGCGAGGTCGCGCAGTTCGGCCGGCACTTCCAGTTTCGGTTCAGTCATCTTGCCATCCTCCGGTTTGGATCGAGGGTTACCACAGTTCCGGGACGGCGTCTGTGCAGTAATAGCCCTGATCGGACGAGCGTCGACCGCTCCGTTCTGGCCGATCGTCATCGATCGTCGTCGGGATGAACCCAGGGATAGGGTGCGATCTTCCGTTCCCTGGTGAGCCGGATCAGATGCACCGGCGGCGCGTATCGCGCCGTGGCGCAGGAACGGCATTTGAGCGCCGCTTCCAGCTTCCATATCGGCGTATCGCGCGGCCGGCGGATGGCCTCGAGCGGCAGGCTTGCGCGGGTCTCGCAGCGGTGACACATCACCTCCAGCCAGCCATATCCGCCATTGAGGCATTGCGCGATCGTGGGCGATGGCTGCGCTGGCCCGCCGAAGCCCTCCATCTGCTCCGACCACAACAGGCATTCGGCGGCATCCGCCTCGTGGATGGCTTTTTTGGCCCGTTCGCGCGCATTCAGCGCGTTGATCCTCGCGCCCTGCACGCGATCGCCAAAGATCCGTTGTCGGCTGCGGCCTCCCATCGAGCCATTATCGGCGCCGTTGGCGGAGGTGCGCAATCCCACTAGGAATTGCGGTGGGAACGGCCGGGCACCCCCAACGGGTTCGTTCGATCGCAATCCGGGTCGACCAACCGGGCTGCTAGACGTAGTCGAACAGCGCCATGAATCCAAAGTCCATATGCAACTGTTGGTGGCAGTGGAAAAGTGTTCGGCCAGGATTGTCGGCCACAAAGTCGACTTCCACCTCCTGGTACCCGCCCACCATGACTACATCCTTCATGACCCCGGCCGTCGTCTTGCCGGCTATGCGGATCAATTCGAAGCTGTGGCGATGCAGATGCACGGGGTGTATGTCGTCGCTGGCATTGCGCATGCGGAGGCGATAGCGTTTTCCCTGACGCAGATGGAACATCGGCTGCATTTTTTCCATAGAAAACGCCACGTCGTTGATCCGCCACTCGTTGAAGCCCTGATTGGCGGCATTGTCTTTGGTGAACGTCATGTCGATCGTTTCATCCGGCGCCTGGACGTTCGGCGCGGACCGCCCGAAGCGGGTGTAGTCCCATTTAAATGGCTCCGGCCTGGTCCATTTTGGTTTTCCTGTTTTGCCGACGTATTCAATTACGACGCCCATGCCGCGCGTCCGATCGTCGTCGGCCAGATCGCCCATCACCCACACGCCGGGATGATCCATCCTGACCACCGCCGAGATTCGTTCTGCCGTCCCCAGCCAAAGCACGGGTACCTGGATCGGTACCGGAACGGGATTGCCGTCCAGCGCGATCACTTCAAAAGTGTGTCCCGGCAGGGCGAGGCTGCGGATTTCGGTCGCACTGCCGTTGACGACATGAAACAGGACGCGCTCACCTGATTTCACCCGAACAGGGTCGCCATGTCCCAGCATGCGGCCATTGATCGAGAACAGGCTGTAACCGACCTCGAAACCGTGCGGCATCCCCTTGGCCAGTGACGCGTGCATCGAGGACTCACCAGCCTCTTGGAGCGCCTTGACCCGCGTTGCCGGCGCGAGAAAATCCATCGCCATATCGCCGCCGCGACTCAACGCCGGCTGGAATTCCTTGAGCATCAGGAACACCTCGCGATCATGGCGGCCCGGGTCATCCTTCGGTTCGATGTAGACGGTGCCGACCTGGCCGCCATATTGTCCGCCCGAGAGGTCGGCGCCGGGCGTCAGGTGCGAGTGGTAAAATCGCAATCCTGCCGGACCCGGCGTGAAGGCAATACGGCGCGTGCCATGCGCGGGAATAAAGGGCGTTCCTTCTTCCGATGCGCCGTCGACATCGACAGGTACGGTCTGGCCGTGCCAGTGCAGCTGTTCCGGAGTGTCGGTGTCATTCTGAATATCGATAACGACCTGCCGGCCTTCCTTGAAGCGCAGCAGCGGACCGGGAAACTGTCCGTTATAGGTCGTAGTGGAGATGATGCGATCCGGCGCCAATTCAACAAGCCCGTTACCAATCCGGATGGTGTGATCCGCGGCGCCTTGCGGCGACCCCGGGGCGCCAACGGCCGCGGGCTGAGCCTGGGCGAACCCGGGCAGCGCCGCCGAAAGGGTCACTATTCCTGCGCCTTGCAGAAGCTCGCGACGGCTCATCGACATGCTGATTCTCCGAGTTGGCGTTCGGCAACCGACTTGGCTATTGAATTTCATTATCGAACTGCGATGGTCAAGTTCGGGCCAGATCACAACCGGGGCATCATCTTGCCGGGATAGACCATCGCGATCTTCTCCGCGGCTACTGTCGAGCAACCCCTCCTCGGCCGAAAGGCGATCAAGTGGCTACGGTGAAAGCAAAAGAGTTGTTCGGCGAAATCGTTCCGGATCGACGACAGCCGAAAGCAACAGGCAAGAGGTCTGGTCTATGAATGGATCTTCGGCCGCCGACGCGGAGACGAACGATCGGGATCCCGTCTCGAAAAACGGCTCGGTCCGCGGTTCGCCCGGCGAGGTCTTTCGGGTTTTTCTCAAACTTGGCATCACATCGTTTGGCGGCCCCATCGCACATCTCGGCTATTTTCGCGACGAGTTGGTGGTGCGCCGGCGGTGGATCGACGAGGCGGGCTATGCCGATCTGGTGGCGTTGTGCCAATTCCTCCCGGGACCGGCCTCCAGCCAGGTCGGCTTTTCCCTGGGCATCCTGCGCGGCAATGGAATTGTTGGCGGACTGGCCGCCTGGTTCGCGTTCACGATGCCATCGGCGCTGCTCCTGTTTGCCTTCGCGATAGGTGCAGCCGCATTCACCGGACCGGTTGCCGAGGGTTTCCTGCACGGGCTCAAGCTCGTCGCCGTCGCGGTGGTCGCACAGGCCATCTGGGGCATGGCACGGACCCTTGCGCCCGATCGGGCCCGCGCGGGCATCGCGCTTGCCGCGGTCGCGATCGTTGTGTTGTTCGCCGGATCCTTCGGCCAGATCGCGGCAATCGCGCTCGGCGCGTGCGCAGGACTTTGGCTCTGCCGGGGAGAAGCCGCGCCGGTTTCCGGTCAGCTGGATTTTCCGGTCACCCGGCTGGGCGGTGGCATCGCGCTCGCTCTCTTCGCGGCGCTTCTCCTGATCGCTCCGGTCGTCGCCACCGCGGCGGCTTCTCAGGGCCTCGTATTGTTCAACGCTTTCTATCGATCGGGAGCCCTTGTCTTTGGCGGCGGTCATGTCGTGCTGCCGCTGCTGCAGGCTCAAGTCGTAACGCCGGGATGGGTCACCAACGAGTCGTTCCTCGCCGGCTATGGACTGGCACAGGCAGTGCCGGGACCGCTCTTCACCTTTGCGGCCTATCTTGGGGCCGTGATGGGCCCGCCGCCGAACGGGCTGGCCGGCGCGGCCATTGCCCTCGTCGCGCTGCTGCTTCCGGGCATGCTGCTCGTCTATGGCATGTTACCCTTCTGGGACGCGCTGCGCACCCGCCCCGCCGCTCAGGCCGCCATGCGCGGCACCAACGCAGCCGTGGTCGGTATTCTCGGTGCGGCCCTCTATAACCCGGTCTGGACGAGCGCGGTCCTGACGCCGCGCGATTTTGCACTCGCTCTCGGCGGCTTTCTGCTGCTCACCGTTTGGACGATGCCGCCCTGGATCGTGGTCGCGCTGCTCGCCGCCGCCGGCACGCTATCAGGTCTTGCGTGATCTGCCGGGGCGACATCCCTTTGCCTTAGAGCGTTTTTGAGCGAAGTGGATACCGGTTCGCGTGAAGAAAACGCGTCAAAACAAGAATCTAGAGCTTCGGTTCTGATTTCAATCAAAACCGAAGCTCTAGCATCAGGCCGCCCGCACGGTGGCAAGGAACTTGTCTACCTCCAGCTTGAGGCGGTTGCTTTCGCTCGACAGTGATTGTGCCGAAGACAGCACCTGCGAGGACGCCGATCCGGTCTCGCTGGCACCGCGCTGCACACTCGTGATGTTGGAGGAAACTTCCTGCGTGCCGATCGCCGCCTGCTGGACATTGCGGGAGATTTCCTGCGTCGCCGCGCCCTGCTCTTCCACCGCAGCCGCAATGGTCGAGGAGATCTCCGACAGTTTCTCGATGGTGGCGCTGATCCCCCGGATCGCTCCCACCGATTCCTGCGTCGCGGCCTGGATGCCCGTGATCTGCTGGCCGATTTCGCCGGTGGCCTTCGCGGTCTGCTGGGCCAGCGCCTTCACTTCCGACGCCACCACGGCGAAGCCGCGGCCGGCCTCCCCGGCGCGCGCCGCCTCGATGGTGGCGTTGAGCGCCAGCAGATTGGTCTGTCCGGCGATGGTGTTGATCAACTCGATCACGTCGCCGATGCGGGCGGCGGCCTGCGACAATTCGCCGACGCGATCGTTGGTCTGGCGGGCCTGGTCGACGGCCTCGCCGGCCATCCTTGCCGATTCCTGCACCTGACGGCTGATCTCGTTGACGGAAGACGCCATTTCTTCGGTGGCGGAAGCCACCGACTGCACGTTGGTGGACGCTTCCTCGGATGCCGAAGCAACCGCCACCGAAAGCTGCTGGGCAGAATCGGCGCTGGTCGTCAGCGTCCCCGCGGCGGCCTCGAGTTCGGTTGCAGCGGAAGCGACGGTCTCGATGATTTCTCCGACCGCGGCTTCGAAATCGCCGGCGAGCTTGTGCATATCCGCCTTGCGCTGGATGGCGACGCGCTTTTCCGTGTCCTTCTGGGATTCCCGGTCAAAGCCGAGCTTGGCCTGCATCGCCTGCACGTTCCGCAGGGCGATCCCGATCTCGTCATCTCTTTCGATGGCAATGCGGCTGTTGAACAGGCCCTGCGCGATTTTCGCCATCACGCCGTTCAGCTGCTCGAGCGGTCGGCCGATGGCCCGTATGGTCTGGATGCCGATCCATCCGGCCAGCAGCAGGCCAATTGTCAGGAGGGCGATCGAGAAGCCAAGGACCACGACATATTGGCGTTCGGCTCCTTCATATAGCGCCTTGGCTTCCTTCACCTGAATGGCGACCAGCTTGTCCATATCCTCCTTGGCGAGCGCGAACAGCTGGTTGGCGGTGCCGGCAAGCAGCGCGTCCAGTTCGTCATATTTGCGGTCGGCGAGCAGCGCCAGGCCGGGCTTGATCGCCTTCTCGACATAGTTTTTGCGTTTCGGCGCGAAATCATCCGCCACCATCTTCTCTTCGGGCGTCAGATAGGTCGCCATATATTCCGCCCATGTCTTGGAAATGGCCTCGACGTTGCTGCTGACGATGCCGGCGACGTCCCCGGGCGACTTGCCGGAGCGCGACTTTGCAAGCGCATCATAGAGCGCGATCGTGTTGCCCTTCATGCGGTCGTTGATGTCGAACAGCTGCGCCAGCGGTACCGCGCGATCCTCGTAGACCGACTTCAACTGCGTATTGCTGTCCCGTGTCGCCAGGATGCCGGCCACGCCGACAATCACCATGAAGGCGGCCTGAACTGCCATCAGCGTGACCAAGCGTGCTTTCAATGTGCCGGTGAACAGCGTCAGACGGTCTGCCAGCGAACGGCGGCGGACCACGCCGGCGGATAGAGTGTAGGCCTGCGCCTTGTTGGCGCGGAACAGCGCATAGACGCGTTCGGCCTCCTCGCGCTGATCTGCTGGCAGCTTGGTGCGGATCGACATGTATCCGGCAACCTGGCCGCCTTCCCAGATCGGGGTTGCGCTCGCCAGCACCCAGTAGAAGTCGCCGTTCTTGCGGCGGTTCTTCACCGCGCCGGCCCACGGCTTGCCGGCCTTGAGGGTGTCCCAGAGATTGCCGAAGGCTTCCGGCGGCATGTCGGGGTGACGGATGATGTTGTGCGGCTGCCCCATCAATTCCTGCTCGGTAAAGCCCGAGGCGTCGACAAACTGGTCGTTGAAATAAGTCAGCTTGCCCTTGAGGTCCGTCTTCGAGACGATCAAGGTTTCGTCCGTGATCGGATACTCGACATTGGTGACCGGAAGATTGGTGCGCATTTTCATAATCCCGTAAACGTGAAATTCCATGCCTGATGATGGAAATATCTGTCGCGCTTTCAGCGCGGCTCAGAGCTTGAGTGCCGCCTCGCGAGCGAGCTGAAGCAGTCGCTCGATCATCGCGATATGTTCGTCGAAGTTTTTCCTTGCGATAGGGTCCGCCAGCCTCGCCGCGATTTCGCGCGCGTGCCGCGCGGCGAGATCGAGCATCAGGACAGCGTTGCCGATTTCTCCCTTTGCCTCCGACTGGAGGTCAATGATGCGGGAGGCCAGCGCGGCAATATCGATATTGGCGCTTGCCGCAGACGGCTGTGCCGTCGACGCAGAGGAGCGCGGCTCCCTCTTCCGAAATTCCAGAACGTTGAGCATCGTCGTTATGCCGACCTGTTGTGCTGCTCGATGACGAGCGGCCGACGGCAATGTAATTGAATCAAGTTATAGATACATTAGACCAATCAACGACAGTACCCTTGAAAACTGCCACAATCTGCAAGGGACGATTAAGTATGAGCGGCACGCAAGTTGTAACGAAAATCGGCTGGCGTCGGGTGCAAACCGAAACGCCAGCCGCTGTTCACACTTGGCTAGTTGAAGAGCGTCCGCGCTAGGCCGCCCGCACCGTGGCAAGGAATTTGTCGACTTCCACCTTGAGACGGCTGCTGTCGCTCGACAGCGACTGCGCGGCCGAGAGCACTTGCGACGAGGCAAGTTCGGTCTCCGCCGCGCCGCGCTGCACGTCGGTGACGTTGGACGAGACCTGCTGAGTGCCGTGCGCGGCCTGCTGCACATTGCGGGAAATCTCCTGGGTCGCCGCGCCCTGCTCCTCCACCGCAGCCGCGATCGCCGAAGAGATCTCGGACAGTTTCTCGATGGTGCCGCTGATCTCCTTGATCGCGCCGACCAACTCCTTCGTCGCCGCCTGGATGCCGGCGACCTGCTGGCCGATTTCACCGGTCGCTTTCGCAGTCTGCTCAGCCAGCGCCTTCACTTCGGAAGCCACCACGGCAAAGCCTCGACCTGCTTCGCCCGCGCGCGCGGCCTCGATGGTGGCATTGAGCGCCAAAAGGTTGGTCTGCCCGGCGATGGTGTTGATGAGTTCGACGACATCGCCGATCCGGGCGGCCGCCTTCGACAGATCGCCGACCCTGTCGTTGGTCCTGCGCGCCTGATCGACGGCATCGCCGGCCATCCGCGCGGATTCCTGCACCTGGCGGCTGATCTCGTTGACGGAGGACGCCATTTCCTCGGTCGCGGAAGCCACCGATTGCACGTTGGTCGAGGCTTCCTCGGAGGCCGCGGCAACCGTCGTCGCGAGTTCTTCCGCGTGTTCGGCGGTCGAACTGAGCGCGCCGGCCGAAACCTCAAGCTGCGACGAGGCAACCGATACCGTCTCGATGATGGCGCCGACCGCGCCCTGGAAGTCATCGGCCATCTTGTGCATATCCGCCTTGCGCAGCGCCACGGCGCGGGCCTCCGCCTCCCTCCCCTCGGCCTCCAGCGCCTGGCGAGCGACCGCGTTGCTCTTGAACACCTCGACAGCCTTCGCCATCTCGCCGACTTCGTCATGACGATCGAGCCCGGCTACCCTGACGTCGAGCCTGCCCCGCGCCAGCGCATTCATCGTGGTCGTCATTTGCCGCAACGGCCCGGTGATGCGGCGGGCGACAATGATCGACACCGCAAGCGTCAGCAAGAGGACCAGCCCGGCCTCGATCAGCGCGCGCTCGGTCGAAGCCCAGCTCTGCGCCTTGAGGTCGTCGATGTAGACCCCTGTACCGATGACCCAGCCCCATGGCGCAAAGCCGGTCACATAGGACAGCTTCGGCTGCGGCTTGTCGAAGCCCGGCTTGGGCCACTCGTAGGGAACGAAGCCTGCCCCGTCCTTCTTCACGACGTTGACCATGTCGACGAACAGGGCCTTTCCGTTCGGATCCTTGAAGGTCGAGATATCGGTGCCGTTCATCTCCGGCTTCATCGGATGCATCACCATGCGCGGCTGCATGTCGTTGACCCAGAAATAATCGTTGTTGCCGTATCGCAGCGCCGCGACCCGCGCCAGCGCCCGCTTCTGCGCATCGGCGACCGCGATGCCGCTCGTCTGTACCGTTGCCTCTTCTTCCTTGACGATGCCGAGCGCCAGTTCGGTCAGATGCCGCAGTTCGATCTGCTTCTGCTGATCGAGACCCGACGCCAATTCGCGCGAGTTGAGCAGCGCGATTCCGACGACGCCGATGAAACTCAGGCCGATCAGGGCATAGATCTTGCGGCCGACGGTCATCTTTAACCGGCGCGCGATCGAATCCGCCAGCGAACGGCGGCGAATGAGGCCCGCATTGACGGTGTAGTTTTGAGCCTTCTTGGCGCGGATCAGCCCATAGACATGCTCAGCTTCCGTGCGCTGCTCGGCGGGCAGCTTGGTGCGGATCGACATATAGCCGGCGATCTGGCCGTTTTCCCAAATTGGCGTGGCGGCGGCCCGGACCCAGTAAAAATCACCATTCTTGCGGCGGTTCTTGACCGCGCCGGCCCACGGCATGCCTGCCTTGATCGTGGTCCAGAAATCCTCGAACGCTTCCGGCGGCATGTCGGGATGGCGAACGATGTTGTGCGGCTGTCCCATCAATTCCGCTTCCGTGAATCCGGAGGCATCCACGAACTGCTTGTTGAAATAGGCCAGCTTGCCCTTGGGGTCGGTCTTCGAGACGATCAAGGCGTCGTCGTTGAGCGGAAGCTCGATATTGGTGACCGGAAGGTTGGTGCGCATTTTCGTATCCCTCAAGAGTATTCCGAATAAGCAAAGGCGAGGTCCGCTGAAGCGACCTCTGTCAGGCCGCCCTTACCGTGGCGAGAAGCTTGTCGACCTCGGATTTGAGGCGCTTGCTTTCACCTGACGCGATTCCATGCCCTGAGGATGGATTGTCCGCCGCGCTTTCAGCGCCGCTCAGAGCTTCGGCGCCATCTCCCTGGCGATTTGAACCAATCGATTGATGGTTGCGACATAGTCGTCGAAAGATTTCCTGGCCCGCGCTTGCAGGCTGACGATGCGGGAGGCCAGTTCCGAAATTTCGGCATCGTCGTCCAGCGGCTGGCGCCGCAGTTCCGATCCGCGAACGCGCGGCGCTTTTTCCCGAAGACCCATTACGTTCAGCATTGCGCGATCTGTCGTCTGCAAGACGCTCGACCAGAGGCGGCCAAACTCAGACTAGTTTAATCAAGTTAGCGATACATTAGACCCGGTGACGACAGTCCAGCCGAATTCCGCCATAACGGGCAAGATTTGATAAAGCGTGGCGCTTTCAGGCCGGTTGGCGCACCCGTGGTTTTGCGGGGCCAGGTTTGGGGCGACAGAAAACTTCAGCTCCGTGCTAACGCACCGGCAATCCACCTTGGCGGAACGCGATCATCGCTGTCGCTAAATGACTATTGCGGAAGGCGTTATTGAACGTCGCCTCAATTCGCGATTGGTTGCATCCCCAACCGATAGAGTGCAAGCATCATACTACTACCACTGCGCATCAAAGGATAGATTCTCCTCCGCATGCCGTCCCGATCAACGCTGAGTAACTATCCGGTATTGCAGTCACGCGATCCGGAGTTCGTTCGCAATCGTTTGTCTGCGGATTTCGGCGCAACCAGGCTCGAGCCCGGAGCCGATCGCGGCGATTTCGCTGCTCGCGTCAATCATCTGCAGATCGGCGGTCTGGGACTGTCCTATTGCGAATACGCCAGCAAGGTTTCGCTGGAGTTCGGCGAGGCTTCCTTTGTCCGGCAGATCTTCAATCTCAGCGGTTCGGGGCAATACGATGCCGGCGGTCATTCCGGCGAGATCACGCCGGGATCGTGGAGTTCCATTCTGCCCGCGGAAGCGCCGCTCAAGCTGGACTTCCAGCCCGGCTATCGACAACTCGTGCTGCGGATCGAATTCGATGCGCTGGTGCGCAATCTCAGCGCCCTGCTTGGCCAGGACGTCGACACGCTGGTATTCGACAGCAACGGTGATCGCCAGCCGGCGATGGAGGCCCTGCGCCGCAGGGTTCTTCACTTCGCGACCGATTTCAACGAGCGCGGCGCGTTCTTCTCCGACCTCGCGGCGGCCGAAGTCGAGCGCATGGTGATCATGAAATTCCTGATGTGTCACCGACACAATTATACGCATCTGTTGATGAGGGAGCCGCTGCCGTCCGCACCATCGACGGTCAGGGCCGTGGAAGAGTTTATCGAAGCCAACTGGAACAAGCCGATCGATATCCAGGCGATGACCGCGGTTGCCAAGGTCAGCGCGAGGAGCCTTTTCCGTCAGTTCAAGAAAGACCGCGGCTACTCTCCAGCCGATTTTGCAAAACGAATACGGCTCAATCACGCACGCGAAATGCTTGAACAATCCGGCGGAGAAGTGTCGGTGACCCAGATTGCGCTCAAATGCGGATTCCAAAATCCCGGACATTTTGCCCGCGACTTCCGGCTCGCGTTCGGCGAACTGCCATCCGAAATCCTGAGGAAATTGATCCGGCGGCCGCAATCCTGAACGAAAGACCGCTCGATGCGGTGGGAGCCTGATGCCTGACGAAGAGCACCCAAGACGATCCGATGAGGTGATCCTCACCTATCTTGGTTCGGCCGTCCTGCTTTGCTGGAACGAGTTGCCGTTCCACGCGCAGACCAGAATCCTGGCCCAGAGCAACGATATCATCGGGCTGGCGCCAATCCCCAATATTCGCGGCCAGATCGTCGAACTGCTGTTGCGGCGTTCCGGGGGATAGGAAGGTTCAGCCTGAAAAGCGGTTTCTGTATTCCGAAGGCGAGATCCCGAGGTGACGCATGAAGGCCCGGCGCATCCGCTCATCGTCGCCGAAGCCGGCCCGTTCCGCCACCTCGACCACGCCGCGGGTTTCGCTGCTTTCGAGCAACAGCCGCGCCGTCTCCACCCGCAGTGCCTCGACGCCGCTGGCCGGCGTCATTCCGGTGCGGCTGACATAGGCGCGCGCGAAGGTCCGCGGAGTCATGCCGGCCTTCGCGGCCAGCGTTTCGACCTTGAGGTCGCCGGTGATGTTCTCGATGATCCAGGCGTGCAGCGCGGAAAAGCGTCCCTCGACGTCGGAGGCCTGCGCCGCCAGCACGGTCGAGAACTGGCTTTGGCCGCCGGGGCGTTTGAGAAACACCACCAGCCGCCGCGCGATGTCGAGCGCGGTGGTGTGGCCGAAATCCTCCTCGATCATGGCGAGCGCAAGGTCGATGCCGGCGCTGACGCCGGCCGATGACCACACCCGGCCATCCCTGACGAAGATCGCATTCGGCTCGACGCGAACGGCGGGAAAGCCGTCCGCCAGTCGCGGGCAATAGCGCCAATGTGTCGCGGCCCGCTTGCCATCGAGCGCGCCGGTCCAGGCCAGCACGAACGCGCCAAGGCACACCGACGCAACCCGCCGCGCCTTCGGCAGCGTCTCGACGATCCACTTCATCATCGCTGTGTCCTGCCGCAACTCCCAGATACCCGGACCACCCGGGATGACGAGGGTATCGACCTGGTTCGGCCGGACGCTTCCGATCGGCAAGGTATCGATCATCATCCCGACGTCGGTCGGCACGAGGCCGCCCGCGGTCGAGAGATACGACAGCGAATAGCTCGCGCTCGGCAGTTCGATCTCCTGCAACTCTGCGAAGACCTGCGCCGGACCGGAGATGTCGAGCAGGGTCACGCCCGGAAAGGCGATGATCGCCACCCGCCTCGCCGAGGCTTGATCGCGCAAATCCGGCCGCCGAGGTTTGGCAGATTTCGAGGGCATATTGTCCTTTAAGCCAATAACGGCGGCCCTGTATAGATCAGCCTTGGAAAGCGGGGTGATGGCCATGTCACTGGAGCCGAACCGGCAGTACGGCACGATCCAATCGCCGTGGGCCGATTACGCCATCTACAGCTTTCCGGACGCCTCCCTTGTCAGCCCCGGGGAGAGGCGGCCCCTGATGGACGCGATGAACGGCATCATCGCGGTCAACTGGAAGGCGACGGAGCCGCATTGGACTGCGGACTCCTCGCCTTTCGAGCGGAAATTCAGCCTCATCCTGGTCTACGCCAGTTCCGGACTGGTCGCCTTTTCGGTCTACCGCAGGCTCACGCTCGCGGCCGGCCCGGCGATCTATCGCAGCGGCACCGAAGTGCTGCCGGCCCATCAGGGCCGCGGCTTGTACGGGTTCTTCACCAGGGAAGTCCTGAAATCCTCCGGCGCGGCCGACACTGCGGAGGGCGGCATCCTGTACGGATGGCGGACGCGTAATCCCATCGTCTGGGCGGCCAACGCCAGGATCTGCGACAAGGTCACGCCTTCCCTGCTCGGCGACACCCAGGACGCCGCCCTGCAGGCGGCCTGCGTCGAAATGTGTTCGCTGCTCTATCCGGGAAAACAGCTCGAAATCCCCGGCATGGTGATGCGCGGCGCGTACGGGCACATCAAGCATCACCGGCAGACCTATCACGGCACCGCCTCGCTGGTCGATGCAGCGATGTCCCGGCTGATCCCGGACTCGGCGGACGCCCTGTTCTCGATCGGTTACGCGAGGATGTGATGGCGATCATGGAGCAGCACCGGGGATTTGCGCCCGCGATCCGCTCCGCCGATCGCGCCTATCTGGCCTGGGCCGCGGTCGCCATCGCCTATGCGATCGCGTTCCTGCAGCGGGTGTCGCCGCAATCGATCGCCCAGAATTTCATGGCGGACTTCTCCACCGACGCCGCCGGCGTCGCGATGCTCGCCTCCAGTTATTTCTGGGGCTACACCTTGATGCAGATCCCGGCGGGGCTCCTGGTCGACCGCTACGGCGTCAAGCGCGTGGTGCTGTTCAGCATGGCGGCGTCGTCGCTCGGCAGTGCCGCGTTTGCGCTGGCGCCGAACCTGCTTGACGTCTTTGCCGCCAGGCTGATCGTCGCCTGCGGCGATGCGCTGGTGTTCACCGCGCTCCTGAAACTCGTCGCGCTCAGCTTCAAGGACGAACGGTTCGGCATCATGTCGGGCATCTCGCAGGTGTCGGGCTATGTCGGCGGCGTGATGGCAACGACGCCGCTTGCCGCGGCGGTGAGCGGCTTCGGCTGGCGCGCCTGCTTTGTCTTCATCGCCTGCATCGGCGTTGCCAACCTTGGCTTTGCCTCGCTCGTCCTCAAGCCCGATCCGGCGGCGCACAGCAGCAAGACGTTGCGCGGCGTCTTGGCCGCCAGCCGCCAGTCGCTCTCGCAACTGGCGAACTGGGGATGCGCGATGACCTTTGCATCGCACTTCGCGGTGGTGACGACGCTGTCGGGCGTTTGGGGCATTCCGATGGTGGCGCATTTCTTCAACATCTCGCCGTCGGCCGCGGGCACCCCACTGCTCGCCTTCATGGTCTGCAACGCGATCGGATCGATCGTGCTTGGCCATGCCGCCGATCGCGCGGCCACCGCGCTCGACACCGCGCTGATCCGCATCTGCCTCTCGCGGATGCTCCTGATCGCGATGCTGCTGCCGCCGGTCGCCCATGCGCTGGGCTTCCTCTACGTCACGATCGTGTTCTCGGCGCTCGGGCTCGTCGCCGGCGGCACGGTGCCGCTGGTCCTGAAATGCACCAAGCGGCTCTACACCGCCGAACTGATCGGCGTCGGCGCCTCGGTCAATACCACCGCCGCCGGAATCTTCGCAGGCGCCTCGCAACCCGTGATCGGGCTCGCCATGGTCGGCGCCAGCCGGCTGGCCGGCAGCGGCATCGGGCACGGCACCGCCCCGATCGGCGATGCGGGCTTCGGTACCCTTATTGGAATTCTGCTCGTGATGTCGCTGCCGGGTATTGCCGGTCCGTGGTTGATGCGGCGCAAATTGATAGGCCGTGAGTAGCGTTATTGTCGGAGTGAGGGGGGCATAATGTCGCACATGTATTTGAGAAAAGGCGATGTCGGTTCGAATTACGCCGTGAGTTCGTGGCAGACCGTATTATTCTCCGAATTCGAAGCGCTGATGAGCAGCGAGGCGAGGCCCTTCCCCTGCATCTTCGGCGTGACGGGCTACCGGCTCGATCAGTTGCGCTACCTGTTTCTGGATCCCTTCGACGTCGAGGTCCTCGGCGATCAGCTCGCGCAATTCGTCGCCGAATCCCGCTCGCACGGGCCGAACACGTCCCTCGTCGTGTTTACCCGGCCGCGGCCGGTGCAGACGCTGGATGCCTATCACAGGAAATTCTGGTTCATGCTCGACCAGCTGGCGCGGCTCGACAAGAGCCCATGGCCCGAGACGATCCCCCAGCAGATCGATCATCCGATGTGGGAGTTTTCCTTCGCCGGCGAGCCTATGTTCGTCGTCTGCTCTACGCCCGCGCATGTGATGCGGCAAAGCCGCCGCTCCTCCTCCTTCATGCTGACATTCCAGCCGCGATGGGTTTTCGAAAAGATCCTCGGCACCGAAAAGGCCGCGGCAGCCGCGTTCGCCGAAGTGCGCAAGCGGCTCATCCCTTACGACTCTACCGCCCCATCGCCGCTGCTCGGCCGCTACGGCGCCGAGGACGGGCGCGAGTACCAGCAATATTTCCTGCACGATGAAAATCAGGCGGAAAGCGGATGCCCGTTCGCCAGGCTCGCGCAGGCCAAAACCCCTCCGGTCGAAGACAGGGAGCAGGCGGCATGACCGAGATCATCGCAGGCACCAAGACGGAATTTGCGATCGACCCCGATATCCTTGCGCTGCTTCCGGACCAGGGCTGCGTCGAATTGCAGCGCGACGCCGCGGGCAAGGTGCATCATTTCCACACCCACCCCGTGGACGAGATCCTGGTGATCATCAAGGGCGCGCTGAAGTTCTGGTGCGAGGACGGAATGCGAATTGTCCGTCCCGGCGACACCATCAAGCTGCCGGCCGGCACGCTTCACCAATCCGAGGCACTGGAGGGCGGCGCGATCTATGCGATCGCGATGCGCCCACCGGCGCAGGCTTCGACAGGCAATTGAGGGAGGGAGTGCGCCGCGATCAGGACGCGGCAGTCAGGACACCGAGGGCAGGACACCGTCGTCAGGACACCGTCGTCGGGACACCGCCGTCAGGACAATGGGTGGTCGGGGGAAAGTTGCTCGTCGGTCGCGAGGCGTTCAACCAACTCGATGATTTCGGACCTCTGTCTCGGTGCAAGTTTGAGGAAGGCCTTCAAGAGCCGCAGGCTTTCGACAGTTTCGCTCGATGGAGCTCCGAGCTTCTTGTGCAGCTCTGCAACAAATGTGGGATTTTTCATCTCGCACCTTTGATAGGGAACGGTAATGGCATTTCTAGGCAAACGTGAGGGCTTAGCCCAAAAGGTCGATACCGCAGCGATAGAGGCTGAGCGTCTCGGCCTGACAACGGCTACTTTGATACTTCGAATGGCACGCCTGGAAATTGACCGGGCCGAACCCGACGAGGTTGAAAGTATGCCAAGGAACAACTCTGTCGGCAAGCCTAACTGAGAGTCCGAAAAGCGACTCGGTTAGCCAAATCGCGCCAAAAAAGTCGCCGAGCGCGGCGGATTTAGCCGCGCCCTGTCCGAAAAGCGCGGCTGCTCCGGGCCGCCCGGGGCAAATTCACTTCCCCGCCTTCCCGCTGCGAGCACGAGCAGCGCCGTCCGGTGACTTGTCTCAGATCAATGCTTCCGGGCAATGGCCGAGGCAACATTGGCCGGACTCAAAGGCGGAGGCACGTCATGTTCAGAATTGCACTGGTCGTTTGGATGATGCTCGGCACCGCGCTTGCCGGCACGGCCATGATCGCCGTCCTCATTGTCCCCGATCTCGCCGCGCAGGCGATGAAAAACATCCCGCTCGCGGTGGCGGCCGGATTTTCCGCAGCGATCCCGCTTTCCTATCTGGTGGCGCGGAAGATCGACGGCTCGCCGGCTCGATAGCCAAGGACACAACGACGCAGCTTTGATCGAGGTCAAGACGGCGCGTCGGATCCGTGCTCTGTTGGAAGTGAGGGACGAATCGCGGCCGATAGCGTTCGGAGCTGGCTTTCCTTGACGTCGGGGCGGATGCTCTCGAGCTTGCTTCTTGCAGGGAAGCATCTGCGCCCCTGCTTTGCCAACAACACCAGAGATTAAACAAAGATCGCCATGCGGATTTATTATTTCGATATGAAGGACGGCATTCCAACCAGGGACCGAAAGGGAATTGAGTTTCCTTCAACCTCCGCCGCCATCGCGCACAGCAAGGAGCTTGCACGACGGCTCCGCGATGAACCGCGGCTCAAGGATCCGGCACTTGCAATCGTGGTCATCGACGAGTCCGGCACCGAGGTTCACCGCGAGCCGGTATACCCGGACGCCGCCCAACTTGGCATGCCCGTCCACACGATCGTGGATTTCAACAGAATCGACTGAGGCGCCTGCGGACGGCGGTCTGGGGCGCGCGACTTTCGCGGAAATTCACCGCCGTACCGTGTCGGTGCGATGAACCTGCTGGACGCGTGCCTTGTCTCGCGGCTGCTCCTGTCCTTTTTCATCTCGCACGATACCCTGGTCGGGACCGTGCGGCGGCCTGGGTTCGGGCTTCGGCATGCCCTTCTGGCCGCCGTGTTTGCCGCCCTGATCCTGCACACCTTCCAGATCGTTCTCTCGGGGCATCGTGATCAAATCCTGTAACCAAGCGGCTCGAACTTCTGCGGCGGCTTTCCATGGCCCCTAACGCCGTCCGTTGCAGCCCGGTTCCATGACGGGACCCGCAGGATGCCCGGAACGTCCAAAAAGTGAATACTCCAACCGGAACCCGATCTGGCGGTTGCCGGTTTCACTCCTGCATCATCCGTCCAAAGCAGGAGATCGTCTCATGCGTTCCAAGCTTGCACTCTCGGCCCTCGTTATCGCCTCGCTGCTGGGTGCGACGGCAGTCGCCTCGGCGCAAACGCAGCCCGCTCCCGGCGCGTCCACCGAAAACAATGCGGCAGCCGGCGCCACCACGCACAAAATGAAGTCCGGCAAAATGAAAACCAGCAAGGCGAAATCCGGTACCACCACCGGGATGAGTTCCAGCGCCCGCAAGACCCACAAGGCCGACAAGGACAACATGGGCAACATGAGCAAGTAGGCCGCAATCGCCCTGACGGGCAAAGCACAGTCAGACCAAAAGGCCCCGGTGCGAACCGGGACCCTTTTAGTCTCGCCGGTCCGCCGAATAATCATTGTGTGAGATGATGACGGCAGTGATGGTCGGGTGCCTGGACCTCGCCCCATCCGCAACGCCGAAATCGGGATTTCATTTTCCAGAGCAGCCGATCGAGGCCGGCCTCACATTTTAGTGACCTTTTCGACAAAATGATTCTTGCGCTGGCCCGAAATAAACCATCCGCGTCGCTGTTTCTATCATCGCACAGGTGGCAGGAGAGTCCTCGCGATGTCCAAGGCTGCGATGTCGGGGACTGTCATGTCCAGGACCGTCATGTCCGGGGCTGCCCGGCCCAAGGCCGCCGTGGTGTCGCTGGCGACATCGGTGCCCCCGAATGTGTTGTTGCAGAAGGATGTCCTGGCCGCGGCATGGGACGTTTTCGGCCCTCGCTTCCCCGAGTTCGAACGTTTCTCCAGCATTTTTTCCAACACCGGCATCATCAAGCGCCATGCTGTAAAGCCCTTCGACTGGTATCTCGAACCGCGCGGCTGGCCGGAGCGCACGGAAGCGTTTCTCGAAGGCGCCGAGGCGCTGTTCGTCGACGTCGCCGAAAAGGCGCTGGCAAGCGCCAACCTCACAGGTCTCGACATCGACACGGTCGTGACGGTCTCCTCCACCGGAATTGCCACGCCGAGCCTGGAGGCGCGAGTCTTCGGCCGCATGGGTTTCCGGTCCGACGTTGCGCGCGTGCCGGTGTTCGGCCTCGGCTGTGCGGGTGGGGCCTCGGGGCTGTCGATTGCCTCGCGCCTTGCGCAGGCGCGACCCGGCAGTAACGTGCTGCTGGTGACGATCGAGCTCTGTTCGCTGGCACTTCGCCACGACGAGTTCACCAAGGCCAACATTGTCGCTGTCAGCCTGTTCGGCGACGGCGCCGCCGCGGTGGTGCTGCGCGCCGGCGACGGCGGTGCGACGGAGGTCGAAAATGCCGGCGAGCATCTCTGGCCGGACACGCTCGGCATCATGGGCTGGAGCGTCGATCCCGAAGGGTTCGGTGTGATCTTTCGCCGCACCATTCCCGATTTCGTCCGCGCGCATCTCAACCCGGCCGTGGTGCGGATTCTGGCCGATATGCAGCTGACGATGGCCGATATCGGCCGCTTCGTCTGCCATCCCGGCGGCGCCAAGGTCGTCAATGCGCTGGAGACCGCGCTCGCACTCGATCAGGGCACGCTCGACTGCGAACGCCAGGTGATCGCCGACTATGGCAACATGTCGTCGCCAACCATCCTGTTCGTGCTCGAGCAGGTCGTAGCAAAAGGACTGCCGGCCCGCGTGCTGCTGACCGCACTCGGTCCCGGCTTTACCGCGAGCTGCGTCGCGCTGCGGCACGCCGCGTGACCTCCGCCGAGCTCATTCTCGCTCTGGTCACGCTGCAGCGCGCCGCGGAGCTCGTGATTTCCAGCCGCAACACCAAAAGGCTCAGGGCACGCGGCGCGTTCGAGGTGGCGCCACAACATTATCCATTGATCGTCGCGGTGCATGCGGCCTGGCTGATATCGCTCTGGATTTTCGGACACGACCGGCCCGTGAACGCCGTAGCCTTGCTGATTTACGTCGTCCTGCAGGGCTTTCGTATCTGGGTGATGTGGACGCTCGGCACGCGCTGGACGACGCGGATCATCATTCTGCCGGGTGAGCCGCTGGTCAGGCGCGGACCCTACCGGCTGCTGCCGCACCCCAATTATGCCGTGGTGGCCGGCGAGATCGCGCTGCTGCCGCTCGTTCTCGGCCTTCCCTGGCTGGCGCTGATCTTCACGCTGCTCAACGCCGCGGTTCTCACCATCCGCATCCGCGCCGAGAACCGGGCGCTGGCCGTGTCGCCTGCGATGATGGCGCGCGGCGCCTGATGGGCGAGCGGGCGACCAAGCCGATTCAGGCAAGCCCTGCCACCTGGCTCGGTTTCGCCCTGATGTGCCTCGGCATGTTCATGGCGATCCTCGACATTCAGGTGGTGGCGACCTCGCTGCCGGCGATCCAGGACGCGCTTTCGATATCGCGGGAGGCGATGAGCTGGATCCAGACCGCGTATCTGATCGCCGAGATCATCGCGATCCCGCTCACGGGCTGGCTGACGCGCGTGCTGACGCTGCGCTGGCTGTTCGTGGCGGCGATCGCGCTGTTTACCGCCGCCTCCATCGGCTGCGCGTTCAGCGGCGATTTCGCTGTCCTGATCGGCTTCCGCGTGCTGCAGGGCTTTGCCGGAGGCACGCTGATTCCAGCGGTGTTTTCCGGGGTCTTCCTGTTGTTTCCGATCCGCCTGCATCCGGCGGCGACAACGATGGCCGGAATCATGGCGGTGCTGGCGCCCACGATTGGCCCCGTGGTCGGCGGCTGGATCACGGAGACCTGGTCCTGGCACTGGCTGTTCCTGATCAATGTCGCGCCCGGAATCGTCGCCGCGGCCGCCACCCCTTTCCTGCTGCCGCGCACGCAACCCCGCTTCGCCGACCTCGTCACCCTCGACGGCATTTCGCTGGCGCTGATGGCGATAGCGCTGGCTTGCCTGGAACTCGGCCTGAAGCAGGCCCCGCAAGACGGCTGGCTCGCGCCACCCTGTGCGCTGCTGTTTTCCGTCAGCGCCGCCGCGACAATCATGTTCGCGGTCAGGACACTGAGAGCGGCGCATCCCGTGGTCGATCTGTCGACCCTGCAAACGCGCGCCTTTGCGATCGGTTGCGCCTTGAGCTTCTGTCTCGGCGTCGGGTTGTTCGGCTCGGTCTATCTGATGCCGGTTTTCCTCGCCTATGTCCGGCGTCACGACGCCTTCGAAATCGGCACCATCATGCTCGTCACTGGCGTCGCACAATTGGTGACCGCGCCGATCGCCGGCAGCCTGGAGAGCCGGTTCGATCCGCGCTGGCTGTCGGCGCTCGGATTTGCCCTGTTTGCGCTCGGCCTCGGCAGCAGCGCCGTGCAGAGCCGCCTCGCCGATTTCGACGAGATGTTCTGGCCGCAAATCCTGCGCGGCGTAGCGATCATGTTCTGCCTGCTGCCGCCGACGCGGCTGGCGCTGGGCGCACTTAGCGAAGCGGCGGTGCCCGATGCCAGCGGACTTTTCAATCTGATGCGCAATCTCGGCGGCGCGATCGGCATTGCCCTGATCGACACCATTCTCTATGGCCGCACCGGCGGGCACGCTGAAGCCTTGCGCGACCGGCTGATCGCGGGGGATGTCACGGCGGCGCGGGCGATCGGACTGGACCTGAATCTGTTCCTGCACCGGCCGCCGGACGTGTCGGACGCGACGGTCGAAGCCTATGTCCGCCCCCTGGTCGAAAGAGCGGCGTTTGCAATCAGCGCCAATGAAGCCTGGGCGCTGCTCGCCGTCGTGGCGCTCGCCGGCCTGCTGCTGATACCGTTTGCGGGGCCACAGCCGCAGCGCAGCGACCCCGAGGTGGGCAAATACTGACCGGCGCACCCGGAAGCGCCGACTTCGCACTGCACGCAGAGCGTGTTTCCCGCTTGCAAGGTTACTTCGGTCGGGCAATTCTGGAATCGCTGGCTCGTCCAAAAGCCGGTTCCGAAATTCCGGACGCCACTGATCGGGATACCACAGGGAGGTTCGTCATGCTTACACGGCGAGGCTTTGCAGGTGTTGCATCCTGCGCACTCTGCGCGTTAACAGGCTTCATTGCGACCGATGCGTCGGCGCAAACGACGGCGCCGGCGACGACGCCAGGGGTCACGCGAAAGGTGCTTTCGCAGACCGATGGCCCGACCCCGGGATATGTGACCATCATCGTGGAAGCGGAGATCGAACCGGGCGTGACCGTCGCGCGGCATACCCATCCGGGTATCGAATCCGCCTACGTGATCGAAGGCGGCCTCGACCTGCCGATCGAAGGGCAGCCGATCCGCAGCCTGAAGCCCGGCGACGGCTTCGTCGTGCCACCCAACACCCCGCATGCCGGCGGCAAGAACGGCGACAAGAAGACGAGGATCGCGAGCACCTATGTCGTGGAGAAGGGCAAGCCGCTCGCCTCTCCGGCCTGATCCCGGCCGCGGGCGCGCTGTCGCTATTTCGAGGTTGAATCCTTCGACAGCATCGAAATCGCCTCCTGGACAGTGGTCATGAACTGAGCCGGGAAGATGATGGTGGAATTCTTCTCGATCGAGATTTCCGCCATCGTCTGCAGGGTGCGCAGCTGCAGCGCCACCGGGTGCTGGGTGATGATATCGGCGGCCTCGCCGAGTTTCACCGCCGCCTGGTATTCGCCTTCGGCGGCGACGATCTTGGCGCGGCGCTCGCGCTCGGCCTCGGCTTCCTTGGCCATCGCGCGCTGCATGTTGTCCGGCAGCGTGATGTCCTTGATCTCGACCGCCGTGACCTGGGTGCCCCAGGGCTCGGTATGCTGATCGATGACATTCTTGATCTGGTCGTTGATGCTGGCGGTGTCCGACAATAGCTGATCGAGGCTGAAGCGGCCGACCACGTTGCGCACGGTGGTCTGGCTGATCTGGTTGATGGCGTTGTAGACGTTCTCGATGGCGATCACGGCCTTTTCCGGATCGGTGATGTGATAGTAGGCCACCGCCGCGATATCGATCGAGACGTTGTCCTTGGTGATGATCTTCTGTGACGGGATCTGCATGGTGACTGTGCGTAGCGATACCCGCACCATCTGCTGGACCGGAACGAAGATCAGCGTCAGGCCCGGACCGCGCACGCCGGCAAACCGGCCGAGCAGGAACACCACCCCGCGCTCGTACTGCTTGAGCACGCGAAGCGAAACGGCGACATAGATGAGTATCAGGAAGACCAGAATGGAAATGCCCATGGCGCCCTCACCCCGTTGCTTTGCAGCAACCTAGCACTTTGAGGTCGGGTCGCCAGTACTGATATCGGCACGCAACCTTCGCTGCGTGCCGCCGAAGGCAGGTTTCAACCTACTGCTGCTTTTCCCAGAACGACAGCAGGCCCTGCGAGGCCGAGCCGCCGATCACACAGGGGATGCCGACCGCGACCTGGCCCAGCGCCGCGGCCGAGACGCAGCCGAGCGCGACCGCGCCGACACCGACCTGGCCCCAGAAGTCGAGGTTGCGCCGCGAATCCGAACCCTTGGTCTTGAGCTCTTCCACCGCCGCGAGCGCATCCTTGCGCACCGCGCCGAGCTGCACGGTGTCGGCGGCATCGACCACCTCGGTAAGCGGCACCTTGACCGCTTCCGGCTGGGTCGCGAGTTCGCTTCTGAGAAATTCGCGCAATCCGGCGTCGCGGACCGCGTAGCTCGCCAGCGTATAGCGTGCCATGCTGCCGACCGTCAGCTTGTCGACGGTGTCGCGGCTCTTGCTCCACGGCAGCATCTCCATGATCCGCAGGATCGGCAGATGCGAGCCGGTGGCGAAGTAATATCCCCACAGCGTATCCAGCAGGTCCTGATTGCTGGCGAAGGTCTGAACCATCTTCACCGTCTTGTTCTTGTCGTCCTTGGCGAACGGGTTTGTCGTGAAAACTCCCCGCAATTTGGCGAGCATGCCGGGCTTGGTCTCTTCCAGCGGGATGTTGGCGAGCGTCGGCAGCTTGCCCTCGAGATAGGCGTCGATCATCACCTTGCGCCCGGGCATCTTCGGCGCGACCTTGCGCAACAGATTGCGCCAGTCGGGCAAACCGGAATAGGCGATGGCGCGGACGATCACCCATTCGTCCTCCGGCGCCACCGGAAAGAAGCTGTTGAGGAGCTGCTCGGCCTTGGCAGGATTCGATCCGATCGCGCCGGCAATGAAGCCGAGATAGATGCCGGAATTCTCCGGCTCCTTGAACGTCTGCGCATGAAACAACACGCGAACGGCGGCCGGCACATGGGCGTAATCCGGCTTGGCCCGGTAGTTGTAAATCCATTGCTGGACCACGTTGAGCGAGGCGCTCGGATCGATCTCCGGCGTGACCGCCGCGCCTGCTGGCGCGACCAGCAGAACCATGGCGGTGATGAAAGCTGCGTAGCGCATGTGATGCTCCCGGAACAGCGCTTCGTGGCCCAGCGAGGCTGGCGGGCGACGGACGCTTTGGCCTCTATCGCTAGGAAGTATTTGAAGCGGCTCTACGACATTTTCGGGAATGCGCGCTCCGCAGCTGCGTCGAAATTATGGCAAGCCGTCAACGCTTAAGCCCGCAACTGACCTTATCCCAGTCATTCTTTCGCCCCGCGCGGGCATTTCGATCGCCCCCTGTCCAATGGGACACAGGCAGGGACGATGACGGATGACAGGGCGCCGGACGTGCGGTGCCGCCGGGGATTGGCAGCGGCTGCGCTGCTGATCGCTGCGCTCGGGCTTTTTTCGGCGCAAGCCATCGCGGCCGAGACCATCGAGGTCCAGGGCAACCGCCGGATCGACGCCGAAACGGTACGTTCCTATTTTCACGCCGCAGCGGACGGCCGCTTCGATGAAACCGCGCGCGATGCGGGGTTGAAAGCACTGATCGGGACAGGCCTGTTCGACACTGTCACGATCGAGCGCGCCGGCGAGCGGCTGGTCGTGCATCTGCATGAAGCACCGGTGCTCGACCGCGTGGCGTTCGAAGGCAACAAGAAGATCAAGGACAAGGAACTCGGCGCGATCGTCGAATCCAAGCCGCGCGGCACGCTTCAACGCGCCCTGGTGCAGTCCGACGTCGGCCGCATCATGGAGGCCTACCGCCATGCCGGCCGCGACGATGTCGGCGTGGTGCCCAAAATCATCGATCACGGCAACGACCGCGTCGACCTCGTCTACGAGGTGACGGAGGGGCAGAAGACCACGGTGCGGCAGATCAATTTCGTGGGCAACACGGTGTTCGGCAAGCGGCAGCTCGCCGCCGTGATCAAGACCTCCGCCACCAGCCTGCTGAGCTTCCTGACCGGCGGCGATGAGTACGATCCCGACCGCGTCGCCAACGATCGCGAGGCGCTGCGGACATACTACCGCAGCAAGGGCTATGCCGATGCCAGTGTGACCTCGGCCAAGGCCGAATACGATCCCGCGCTGCACGGCTTTACGCTGACGTTTGCGATCGACGAGGGGCAGCTCTATCATTTCGGCGACATCAGCCTCGCCTGCAACGTGCCGGGGGTGGACAGCGACAAGCTCCGCCGCGAGCTGGTGGCGCGGCCGGGCGCGGTATTCGACGGCCGCGCGCTCGACAAGACCACCGACGCGCTGGCGGTCGAGCTCTCGAAACTCGGCTTTCCCTTCGCGCAGGCCACCCCGCGCATCACCCGCGACGCGGCGGCACGGCGGATCGATGTCGCTTTCACCATCGATCAGGGGCCGCGGACCTATGTCGAGCGCATCGATATCCACGGCAATACCCGCACCAGGAGCTATGTGATCCGTCGCGAATTCGACATCGCCGAAGGCGACGCCTACAACAAGACGCTGATCGATCGCGCCGAGCGGCGGCTGAAGAACCTGAACTATTTCAAGACGGTCAAGATCACGCGCAAGCAGGGCTCGACATCGGACCGCGTCGTGCTTGATGTCGACGTGGAGGAGCAGTCGACCGGCGAGTTCAACATTGCCGGCGGTTACTCGACGACCGATGGCCTGCTCGCCGAGGTCAAGCTCGGCGATCGCAATTTCCTCGGCACCGGCGTGTCGGCCAACGGCTCGGTGACCTACGGCCAGTACGCCCGCGGCTTCGACCTGTCGGCCTCCGAGCCTTATTTCCTCGGCACCCGCGTCGCGGCCGGCATCGAACTCTACGGCCGGCAAAATCAGTCGAGCCCCTACCAGTCCTATGGCAGCGATATCTATGGCGCGACCTTGCAGCTGGGCACGCCGATCACCGAGCAGATCGGGGTGCAGTATCGCTATTCGATCTATAACCAGAACGTCACCTTCAATCCGACCTCGACCGCCGCGGCGCCGTCGCTGCCGGTACTGCAGGCCGCACTGGCCGGGCCGCAATGGGTTTCCGCGGTCGGCAGCACCGTCACCTACAATACCCTCGACAATCCCAAGAGTCCGAGCAGCGGATTCAATTCGCAGCTCCGGCAGGATCTCGCCGGCCTCGGCGGCGATGTGAAGTTCCTGCGCACCAGCGAAGACCTGCGCTATTATCATCCGATCAACGACGACGTGACCGCGCTGGTGCGTGGGCAAGGCGGCTACATCACCGGCTGGGGCGGCCAGCAGGTGCCGCTGCTCAACAGCTTCTTCGGCGGGCCCACCATGGTGCGGGGATTTGCGCCCAACGGCTTTGGGCCGCGCGACCTCACGCCCGGCACCACCATGGATAATGTCGGCGGCAGCATGTACTGGGCGACGACGGCGGAACTGCAGAGCGCGATCCCCGGCGTGCCGCAGGAGTATGGCCTCAAGGCGACGGCATTCGTCGATGCCGGCAGCGTGTTCCGCTACAACGGGCCGACGACATTTCCGGGCTCCACGCAATCGATGCAGCTCGCCCACAACAACGTGGTGCGCTCCTCGGTCGGCGCCGGCCTGACCTGGGCTTCGCCGTTCGGAAACCTGACGGTCGACTACGCGGTGCCGCTGACCAAAGCCGCCTATGACGTGGTGCAGCCGTTCCGCTTCAGCGCCGGCGGGTTTTGATCGGCCGTGCACCGGTTCGTCACCGCGCGCCCCCGCTAGATGCGCCAGCTGTCGCCCTTGCCGTGGGCGCGATGTTCGGGGGAATTCGGGGGCAGCGACAGGCCGCGATAGAAGACGAATACGCCGAGGCCGACGGCGCCGATGCCGAGCGCCAAACCGATCCATTGAAAGAAACTGGCCATCCGCAACCCCGGCCTTTGCCCGGACGTTGTCGCGGCAGACCGGCGACAGGTTCATCCAAAACGGTTTCCAATTCATTTCGAATTGAAGGCAATTCCGAATACCGTTGATAACCGTGAAGCAGGGTGCCTTTCGCATTTAGTCGTCGAAAAGCTTATTCACATTGGACATATCTACCGGGCTACCGGAGGGATCTACCGGGGCTACCAGAGGGATCGTGCCGTGTCCGTTAAGGAGTTTCTTGGTCAACAGGCAGTCAACGTCGCCGTCGGCGGGCACTATACGCTGTCGAACTGGTTCGACTCGCAGGGAAAGCCGCGGACCTTCGCCTGCCGCACCAGCCGCGTGTCGCCGTTCCGGATGATGGTCGCCGTGCCCGTGATCGGCAGGGTCGGCGATCGCATCTCCTCCTATTTCGGCGATTTCGGCAAACTCGAGGGCCATATCAGCGACACCGCCGCCGGCAGCTTCCTGCTCGAACTCGCCATGACCACCTCGATGCGCGAGAAGCTCGCAACCAAGCTCACCTGGCTGGACAAGAAGCAGAAGGATCCCGCGGTCCGCGAAGCCAGGACGCATTCGCGGATCATCCCGGCAAACTCGCATTCGACCCTGACCTTCGCCGACGGCTCCACGCGCAGCTGCTTCATCATCGACATGTCGGCGTCCGGTGCCGCGGTCTCGGCCGACGTGCAGCCGCAGGTCGGAATCCCGCTCGCGGTCGGGGCCTGCGTCGGCCGCGTCGTCAGACTTCTGCCCCATGGTTTCGCGGTCAAATTCGTCGAACAGCAAAGCCGCAACGAGCTCGAGCGCCTCGTCCTGCGGCCCGCGCCACTCGTGCGCAACGGCCAATCCGCCGCCTGACCGGATCATAGGGGCCGACGCGGACCAGCCGGCAGACCGCGAAGGTTTACCAGACCGTCGGGATCAGACGGTACCTTACCTTATTCTGGTACTCGACATAGCCCGCGAGGTTTTGGGCCAGGAATTTCTCTTCCTCGAACAGCCTCCAGATCAGCGCGGGCAGGATCGCCGCCAGGACGAGTATCCCCCACCACGAACCGAGCGCGATCGGGATACCGAGAAGCATGACCAGCGCACCCGCATACATCGGGTGCCGTACCAGCGCATAGGGACCGCTGGAGATGACTTTCTGATCCGGCGCCAGTTCGATGGTCGCGGAGCTAAAGCTGTTTTCCCTGAACACGAAGAAGATCGCGAGCCAGCCGATCCCGACCAGCAGGTCTCCCGCCAGCGCCATCGCCGGCGACATCTGCGACCACGCGAAGCGATGATCGAGCGCGGGGACGACAAGCAGGCCGACGAACCCCAGCGACGTGATGATCATGATGATTTTCTGAACCGGTTCCTTCTCGGCGGTGGGCCCTCCCCGCATCCGCCGCTGCATCAGCGCCGGATCCGCGATCATGAGGTAGAGGGAGAGCGCGATCGAGGATGCGAAATAGACGGCGAGAAACGTCCACGCCTGCCAGTAGCCGGTGGTGCCTGCGGGGACGAACAGCAGCATCGCCATCGCGACGAAAAGGAACAGCAGTCCGGCGAATGCCTTCAAATGCAGGATGTTCATCGCGCTATCCTAGCATGCCCGGGAACGCCGCGCATGCCGCCGCCTCATCGCGCGCCAGCCGCTACTGCTTCTTCATCGTATAGACGTATTCGTTGAGGCCGATTTCCGCGGTCGCGGCATCGACGAAATGAAAATCGATCTCGCAGCCGGTCTCCAGCGTCTTGATTTTCTTTCCGGAAAAACCGAGCGAGGCGGCGAGCTTGTCCGGGTCGACCGACTTGTTCCTCGATCGCATCTCATCGAAGGCGCCCTGGAACAGCAGGTCGGCAGTGAAGTCGCTCTCCTTGTAGTGCGGCCCCTTGCAGGCGAATGGCGGCGGGCCGGCGATTTGTTTGGCCTGGAACACGATGGTCTTGCCGACCAGACGCGTCATCTCGGCGCTGTCCGGCTTCCGTTTCGGATCGGCCCACGGCGCCACCACGGCTCCCGCAAGCTTCCACGTCCCGATATAGGATGCATCCGCCGCCTTCGCCGCCGAACCGGACGCGGCGACAACAACAGCGACGAAGCAAGCGGTAACGGCGAATTTCATGACGGTCCCCAAGGGGCTACCGTCCTTTGACGAGGCCGCCGCCCATAAGGTTCATCCGCCTAAAGTCTAGCGGCCCCCGGCCCAAATCGCTGGAACCGTTGGCCGCGACCCGCGTTTCTCCGAGAAAGGCCAGTTCGCGGCCTAAATCCCGCCGGGGGCTGTTGCGGAGGACAAGCTCATGGCAACCCTCGATATCGAGGCCGCTCCCCTCAGCCCAACCGAGCACCAGGTTCAGCTTCGCCGCGCGGTTATCGCCTCCACGATCGGCACCGCGATCGAATGGTACGACTTCTTTCTCTACAGCACCGTCACCGGCCTCGTCTTCGCCAAGCTGTTCTTCCCCCACTCCGATCCATGGGTCGGAACGCTCGAGGCGTTTGCGATCTATGCGGTGGGCTTCATTGCACGTCCGATCGGCGCCGCCATTTTCGGGCATTACGGCGACCGCATCGGCCGCAAATCGACGCTGATCGCGACGTTGCTATTGATGGGGCTGGCCACGGCGGCGGTGGCCGTGGTCCCGACCTATGCGAGCGTCGGCATCTGGGGCGCGGTGATCCTGACGGTGCTGCGTTTCATCCAGGGTGTCGGCGTCGGCGGCGAATGGGGCGGCTCGGTGCTGATGTCGATGGAATGGGCGCGCGGCAATCATTCGCGCGGGCTGATCGCGTCGTGGCCGCAATTCGGCGTGCCGTGCGGGCTATTCCTCGCCAACCTCGCGGTGCTGGCGTTCAGCCAGATGTCTGGCGAACAATTCCTGGCATGGGGCTGGCGCATCCCGTTCGCGCTTAGCCTTGTGCTGGTCGGCGTCGGCCTCTACATCCGGCTCGGCATCCTGGAAACCCCGGTGTTTGCCAAATTGCTGGCCGAGCGCAAGCTCGAGCGCACCCCGATGCTGACGGTTATCCGGCAGTATCCGAAGGAGATCCTGCTGTCCGCCTTTGCGCGCATGGCCGAGCAGGCGCCGTTCTACATCTTCACCGCCTTCGTGTTCTCCTACGGCATCGGCACCCTGCACGTTTCCCGCGATTTCCTGCTGACCGCGGTGCTGGCGGCTTCCGTGCTGTCGTTCGTCTCGATACCGCTATTCGGCCATGTCTCCGACCGGATCGGGCGCAAGAACATGTACATGATCGGCGCGGTCACGACGGGCGTGTTCGGCTTCATCTATTTCAGCCTGCTCAACACCGGCTCGGAGCCGATCATCTTGCTCGCGATCATCCTTTCGCTGATTCCGCACGACATGATGTACGGCCCGCAGGCCGCCCTGATCGCCGAAAGCTTTACCGGACGCTTGCGATACTCGGGTTCCTCGCTCGGCTATCAGCTCGCTTCCGTCATCGCCGGCGGCCCGGCCCCGCTGATCGCAACCTGGCTGTTCGGCACCTTTCATTCGGCGACCGCGATCGCGGTCTATATCGCGATATGCGCCGTCATTACTCTCATCGCGACCGCGCTGATGACCGACTACACCGGCCGGGATATCGACGCCGCGGATGCACATGGACAGCGGGCTTAGGCAAACCAACGGAGGCACACATGAAAAGATGGCGGCGTGAATTGGCACTCGATCTCTACAATCTGGGGCTGGCGATCTTCCTGTTGATATCGCCGTGGCTGTTCGCGCGGGCAAACGGGACGGCTGCGGTCGATTTGCGGGCAAGCGGCGCCGTGATCGCCATCCTGTCGCTGGCGGCAATCGTGGCGTTCGCCAATTGGGAAGAATGGATCAACCTGCTATTGGGACTCTGGCTGATCGTTTCGCCCTGGGTACTGGGCTTTGCCCACACAAGGGCGATGCATTTCAGCATCGGCGTGGGCGCCACTGTTGCATTTCTGGCCGGGCTTGAGTTGTGGCTGGTCTATGACGGCTCCCATCCGGAAGCGCTGACGTCCTCCGAGCCTCAAGAAAAGCATTGAGCCCGGGCAAGCCCTGCCGAAGCCCCTGCCGCCCTGGGAGCGGGCCCAAAAGCCCGTGAACTAAAACCGTGCGCGGCGCGACCAATGCTGCGTGCGATCAAGACCACGCCTGACCAACCGTGCCCACGGCTGGGCGTCAGAGATGCGTGCGTCATCAGCCGTCAAAGGGGGGTAACGGCATGCTTTCACTGCGCGATCGATTGAAGTGCGGCGCTCTGGCGGTTTTCATGCTCGGCGGCGCGCCGGCCGCGTGGGGCGAGGAGTCCAGGACCGATCTGTTCAAGGTCGTCACCGTCAAGGACGAAATCATCATCGGGCTTTCGGCGGACGAGCTCAAGGCGCTGGGCGGCTCGGACGCGAGCGCGGTTGCGCATGCGCTGGCGCAGAAGGGCGACCTGACAGTGTGGCAATACAATGTGCACCGCGGCCCGAGCGGCGAATTGCAGCAGGCGCCGACCGCAAAAATCGGACTGCTGGCCAATTCCTCGCTGCGGGTCGAACCCTACAGCACGCCCTACGCCATCATGCCCCACCAGTGAACGTCGCCGCCCGCCGCCGGATTCCGGCCGTGGCAGGACATTTCATCCGAGAATCTCAAGCACGCCAAGGAATCCAGATGCTGGACGCCCATCAATTGCTATGGACCCAAATTGCCGCCGGCGTTTGCCTGCTTTTGTTTGCCGGCATGCTGTTCAATCTCGTTCGCCTGCGCGGCCGGATGCGGGCGGCCATGAGCTGGGACAAGGTCGAAGGCGTCATCGCCGTCTCCAGGGTGGACCAGCCGGCCGCGCACGTCTCCGACGATTTGAACGACGCCACGCCCGTCATCCGCTATCGCTATCGCGCCGCCGGCCAGGAGTTCGAGAGCGACCAGATCCGGATCGGCGGCCAGCCGTTGACGACGCGCGTACTTGCGGGCCGGCAAATCGCGCGATATCCGGTCGGCGCCCACGTCGACGTCTATGTCGACCCGGCCAATCCCAAAAACGCCCTGCTGGAGCCCGGCCAGCAAGGCAATCTCGCCGGCCAATCCGCCTTCACGATCATCTTCGGCGTCATCGCCGCCATTTTGGTGGCGCATGCGATCGCGGGGCATGTGCTCGATACCGCCAACGGCGTTCCGCTGTTCGCCTTTGCGCTGCCGGGCCTCGCCCTCCTCGGCGCCGCCTTCAGCGTGGCGGGATTTGCACGGACACAGCGGCTCGCCAGCGCCAGCGCGCGATGGCCGACCGTTGCCGGCACCATCACCGCATCGGATGTGATCGAGGAGCAGATCGAGGACACCAGCCGCGAAGACAAGTCGATCATCCGCATGATCCATCGCTATCAGGTCGATCTGCGCTACGCCTACCAGGTGGGCAAGCGAGACTTCGTCGGCACGGCGGGGAATTGGGGATGGACCGGGATTTACGGTCTTCGCGAACTCGCGGAAAAGGCCGCCGGCCAGTACCGGCAGGGGCAGCCCGTGACCGTCTATTACGATCCGGAGCAACCGGGCAACGCGGTGCTTGAGCCGGACAACCGGCAGGGCTCGCTCGCGCCGCTGGTCGTCGCCGCCATCTGCACCGTCGCAGGCGGCATTTTTCTCGCATTTTTCATCAAGGTCGGTTTCAACTAGATCGGGATGACTTTTCTTGAATCGTCATCCCGTTCTATCTTTTTATTTGAGCGTGATCTTTTCGGAAAACCGGTTTCCACTTTTCCGGATCATGCTCTAGACGCCGCGATTAACGACGATGCCCCGCGCCGGCGCGCTTGCCTCAAAGAAAAAGCCCCGCCGGTTGCGCCGGCGGGGTTACCTCTTGGAGTTTGCGAGGCTCCTTGAGAAGGAGACAGGCAGAACTTACTTCAGCGAGCTGTTGATCGACGAGAACTTGTCGTTGAGCGAGGTGCCCAGACCGTTCACCACGGCGATAATCGCCAGCGAGATGCCCGCTGCGATCAGTCCGTATTCAATCGCGGTGGCGCCGGACTGATCCGACAAGAAATTCAAGAAAGTGCGCTTCAAGCCTGCCTCCTGTGGGTTTCCGTTGAAACGGTTCAATTTCAATGGAGGTAGAACTACCAGTGGGGCTCTAAGATCGGCTAAACTGGTGTGTATCAATTTACCTACAATTGATTCCATCGCGGAACCGAGCCGGCACGAACGTGGCCGGCATCGCTGCGATAGTCACACGCCGAACCGCATTATCCTGCGCCCGACTGCGCGGATTGCCGCAAATGTGCCCCGACCAGCCCCAAAACGCCACGGAGGTCGGCGTCGAGACCAATTGTTTACCATGCCGTCAGATCAAGGCCTGAGCCGATGCATCTTGTTTTCCTGGACGGTGTTTGCCGGCGGATCGCCCCCAAGGCCGGCCAAAACGTAAACCATCGGTTGCCGGAAGCGGACTGCGCTGAACTTTGACATCCGTCGCGCAATCCGCTGCCGGGGCCGAGCGCCGTCCTAGTAGGGGTAGTATCGATAGAAGCGGTGGCCGTAATAGGGACCGTAGCCGTAGACCGGCGGTCCATAATAAGCAGGCGGCGGGCCGTAGCCGTAGTAATCGTAATAGGCATCGCGCCGCTGCTGGGCGGCGATCGCGGCCCCCATCGTCCCGATCATCATTCCCATGATTGCGAGGCCGGCGGCATTCCCGCCGCGACGATAGTGCCGGCGGCGCGCGCTGACATCGGTGGCGCCGCTGGACGGCACAGCCGACGACACGCCGTTGCCGGCCGGACCTATGGAGGCGGCTACCGCCATCGGCGGCTCCGCCAGAGTGACCGCGAGTACGGCGATGACTGCCGCGACGACGACGCGACCGGCCGAAGAAAGCAAACCTCTACGCCTGAACATTCAAGACCCCTCACCGGTTACAGTCGCCCGGGACCTTTGATAACGGCTGGACGGAACAAGTGGTTGATTTGGGTCAACGCCATTTCACTCTTGTCGGCTTCACGATGCTACGCTGGCTCCGGAATCGCGAAAGCTGCGGGTCTCTTTTTGGAGTGAACGGCGTGAATTCAAGATCGATGGTCAAGCTGGCATTCAGCCTTATGCTGTGCCTCGCCGTGGGTGCGCTGGAAGGGCTGGTGACGCAACCGGAGATTCCAGCCTGGTACGCCGGACTGGCGAAGCCATCCTGGACGCCGCCGCCGCTGGTATTTCCCATCGTCTGGACCGTTCTCTATGTTCTGATGGCTTTCGGCTTCTGGCGGCTCTGGGATCTGGAGACGCGGTCGGCCGCCCGCGCCAGAGCAATGATCTGGTTTTTGATCCAGCTTGCACTCAATGCGCTGTGGTCGCCGGTGTTCTTTGGCTGGCACGGCACCAGAACCGCGCTCGTCATCATCGTTGCTCTGTTCGTCGCCATTGCCGTGACGATGCTGACGGCATCGCGCGTCGATCGCCCAGCTGCGTGGCTGCTGGCGCCATATCTGCTCTGGGTGGCCTACGCGACCACCCTCAACATCGGCGTCGTCGCGATGAACTAGTCCATCGCGTGCCGGGCGAGGCAGGCTGCCCTCGGGTTCTGCCTTCAAGGAGGCCGGTTGGGCGTCGTCCCGCAAACGCCAGCGGCCCAATTCACGTCGGCTCAACTACCTTCTCTCCGTCGCAAAGCCGTAGATCACCGCCAGCCGGTCGAGGCATTCGCGAAAACGCCGCGCGAAATAGTCGATCCAGCGCTGGCCGCGCAAGCCGCGCCGCTCCCCGATCTGCTCCATCGTCGTGCCCTGGATCAACACCTCATGCACCAGCGCCGAGCCGTCGGCGCCGAGTTCGCGCTCGGCGCGGTTGAGCCGCAGCACCGCCTTGCGCTGGCGTTCGGTGATCGGCTCCCGCGCCCGTCCGCCGTCGACATATTCCCGGGTCGGATCGACTGCCTGCGGCCCGCGCTCGGCTTTCTCCCAATCGTCCTGAAAGGCCCGCCCGCCCTGGAATTGCGCCTCGTCGATCTGGCGACGCGAATGCAGCTTGCCCAGGGGATCGTTGCGCAGCGAACGTAGCGTGACGATCTTTTCACCGGGCTCGAGGCCGAGGGGATCGTCGACTTCAACCGCCGCGACCTCGGCGTTGCGCGGCAGATCCTTCGACCGGCGGTCATGAACCCTGGCCGATCGATGCTGCTTGTTGCGTTTGGCGCGTGCCATATTTGGATTACTCCCTTGCAGAGACAGGACTAAAGACGCCACTCATGTTCGCGGGGCTAGCTTGTTCGCCTGGCGACATAGGCGGCCAGATCTGGGCTGACGGCGATGGCGGGCTTTTCCGATGGTTGTCCGCAATCGTCCGGCGCCGCGCGCGCCTGAAGAAGACTCTGGTGTGAATGTGGGTGTGAGTGGTCGGCGTTTGCCTGAGCCGCGCCCGACGAGGGCGCGGCAATTGCTCGCGGCGGGACGCGCCCGGAGCGCGATGCAGTTTTCCAGCTTCATGCGCGCGAGCGCCGAGCCGATGCCGCCTTTTTGCCCGGCGATCGCCCGCCTTTGCGAAACCTGCAGCATCCTCGCAAGCTCGGCGTCGATCCGCTTGTGCTTCCAGCCGTCGTAGAAGAAATCCTGCAGGGTCGGGCGATACTCGCACCAGGTCCTGAGCGGCAGTTTGGCGATCTTGGAAAGCTGCCGGTCGTCGTCGGGCAGTTCGCCCTTGCGCCAATAATGCATCATCAGCAGCAGATAGGCCCCGTGCTGCGCGGTCGTCAGGTGCCCGGTGTCACCGAGATAGTCGCCGACATAAAGCGGCATCCACGGACGGTTCATGTGGCTTGCTCCCCGCAGGACGGGCGCGCCGCGAATTCGGCGCGCAGCAATGCCGCCAATTGCCCGCGGCGAAGGGAGCCGGCCGGTTGCCGCCGCAGCAGCGCGCGCAGATGCGCGATGCGATGCCGGCGCGGCAGCGGTTTTATTCTCATGAGGATGATTGCGACGGAGGTGTTCATATAGCCTCCACCAGCCGCAGCCGGACTGAACGTGCCGCCCGTTCCGAGCGAAGGTCGGGGTTGCGCGTCAGAACAAAATGCGGTTCGCAGTAACTTGAGCCCTTCCGCCGCGGATGGCCGCAGAAGGTAATGGCTTCGCCCTCCTCGTCACCGCCATAGGGATAGTGGCAATCGCCGGGCTCCAGATCGACCAGCGAGAGGTGGCGCGGTACAATCTCGACACAACGCAGTGCTGGCAGCTCCAGGCGTTCGAAGGCCGGCAGCGGCCGCATGAATTCTGGAACGTGGCGCTCGCGCGGCTGGATCAGGCGCGACGCTCTGTCTCTGGGCGGCCGCTTCGGCAAGGGCTGACGGCTATCCATCGACCGGTCGGGCCCCGGATAACCCAAACGTTTGGTGCGGCCAATCGTGGCATTGCGCGAATAAGCCGTTCCGAACCTGGCGTTGAGGGCGTCGGCAATTTCCGAATAGGACATGCCCTTGGCGAGATATTCGCGTAGCGCCTGCGAATGTGCCGCCTCCCAGCTGAATTGCATTGCCGCTCGCTCCCGACGTTTACGTTATGTTCTAAATTTCTGATATTCGGAAATCAATGTCAAGCACGATTTCTGATAATCGGAATTGATAATATTTCTGTAATTCGGAAGTATGCTGCCATGCTGGATGTCAGGATGATCGAGCGGGGGCTGCAGAAGCCGGGCAAGACCAAGGGCGGTCTGGCGGCGGCGATGGGCGTGCGCCCCGGGGCGGTGTCGGAAATCCTTGGCGATATCCGCCTGATCAAGGCCACCGAAATCCAGCCGATCATCGACTATTTGGAACTGAATTCGGTGCCGATCATGGGCCGCGTCGGCGCCGGCGCCACCATCGAGCCGGAGCACGAGCAGGTGCCCCCGGAAGGCCTCGGCGAGGTCGAATTGCCCTTCCCCATTGCGGAGGAAACCATCGCCTTCGAGGTGGCGGGCGATTCCATGCTGCCCAAATACGAAAACGGCGACATTATCGTGGTTTACCGCGAGCAGCGCCATCCGGTCTCGAGCTTCTATGGCGAGGAGGCCGCGGTCAGGCTGAAGACCGGCGAGCGCTATCTGAAGACCATCGAACGGGGAAAATCCCCGGCACAGGTCAATCTCACGAGCTTCAACGCCAAGCCGATCAACGGGGTGAAGCTGGAATGGATCGGGGAGATCTGCGTGACGCTGCCGCGGGGCCAGATCGAGCGCCTGCGGGCCAAGGCCGCGGCGCGGGCGCGCAAGGCCGCCAGAACAAAGTAACGGACCGGAAATGGCGTCCTCGGGGCCGATTCGCGCCCCGCACGAGGACTATTGGCCGGTGACCGGACCTTTTTCTGTTTTTCAGAATTATTCGCTTGACTGATTTCTGATTTTCGGAAATAATGCGCCCCATCCGGAAAGCCTGATTCCGGAATCACCCGGGCCGGCGCATGCAGTATTTCGTCGTGATGATCGATTATGGCCGGCGCGGACGCGAGGCTATCGTCGATCCCGAGATCACACGGCGCGAGGTCGTCTCGCGGGTGGCGTCCGGCGAATACCGGAATATCAGTTTCATCCACGAAATCGCCGATTCCGCCGTCGACGATATCACCGCCGAGATCCTGGCGGAGGCCGCGCTGCCGGAAATCCCGATCACCGGCGCCGACCTGCAGGCCAGCCGCTTCGATCATGCCCGGGACCTCCGCAAGGTGGAGACGACGTGACCGGCGGACGGAGGAGAAAGGTTTTCTCTACATCCTGTCCGGTTTGTTCTGCCTGTTGAGCGGCCTTACGCCCTGGCTGCTGTCCAGCATCCAGTCCCTGCCTTAGTCGCCATTGGCGTTGCTGCCGCCCGAGGTGGAGGTGCCGCTTCCGCCCCGGCCCGGCTTCATCGAACTTCCCGCGGTCGGCGACGTGCCCGGGGTGGCGGAACTCGGTGCGGGATTGCCCGAAGTGGAACCCCGGCCGTTGGGCACGCCGCTTTGTGCATAGGCGGTGGTGCTGGAGAAGATCAGAACGGCCCGCGGTGAGATACCGGTTCCCTCGGGCTTCCCCGCGAGACGGCATCGAGCTCGGCGCTTTTCGTCAGCCTGCCAGCGGCGGGCTCGCGCCTGCTGCGAGTTCCCGAGATACCGTACGCGCGAGCGCACCGGCAGTCGGCGCCGCCTCGCGCTCCATCGACCGGGCCGCCATCTCGTCCTCGGCCTTGTGATGCCACATCTCGGCCTCGGCGAGCAGCCGCCAACTCTCGAGCGGGCGAAACACCGCCCGTTGGCGGCAGAGAGATTCCATTGCGCGGTAGCGAACGAGATCTTTCATATCGCACCTCCAACGCCTGCCCCCCAAATTACTTAAAACCGTTTCAAGACAGAGTCATTACGATTCTGAACGATTCCGAGAGGAGTTCGCTCGGCCGGTTCGGGAACCGAGCCTGACAGTATTTCTGGCGATCCCGATGGAACTCGGGCGCCGCGCGAGGCTTATTCCGGTATCCGATCAAACCGCACGCATAAGCGGTTCTCGGACGGAGGGGCGATTGAGGGTGCCATGTCAAAAGCGAAATTCTCAAAAGCCGGGATCGCGGCAATCAAGAGCTTCGCCGCCATTGCTCTGATGGCCACTCTCGCGGGCGCCGCTTACGCGGCTCCGGGAAGAGGCGGCGGAGGCGGAGGTCATGGCGGCGGCGGTGGTGGCGGCGCACCTCATATCGGCGGCGGTGGCGGTGGCCACTTCGGCGGCGGCATGCATATGGGCGGAGCGCCTCATTTCGGCGGCGGCGCACCCCACTTCGGCGGCGCGCACATCGGCGGCGGGCCGCGTTTCAGCGGCGGGGGTCCTCATTTCGGCGGCGCACGCATCGGCGGTGGACCCCGTTTCGGCGGCAGGCCCGCGATATCGCACTTCGCGGCGCGACCCGGTTTCCACGGTCCGGGCTCGTTTGCGGTACATGGCAACCGGTTTGGCAACCGGTTTGCCGGCCATGGCCCGGCGCTGAACGCAAATCGAAATGCGCGCTTCAGCGGCAATCGCAATGCGGCTACCTTCAATTCGCATAGAAACGCGGCCATCCGATCGGCCGCGATAGGTCACGCGTTGAACTCCCGCGCGGTCGCCGGCGCGTTACACAACAGGGCCGCCCTCTTCAACCCGAATACACGCGCCCATATCGCCGCGGCCGCCGCTATCGCCGGGTGGCATGACGGCCGCGGACGAGACGGATGGTGGCGGCATCGCCATGGCGGTTATGGCTGGGTCGGCCCGGTATTCTGGCCGTTCGCCTATTACGACTTCTATGATTATGCGATGTGGGGTTACGGCTACGACGACCCGTTCTGGGATTACGGCTACGGCGATATCTACGCCGGCATCTTCTCGCCCTACGGCTACGATGATCTCGCCGGCTACTGGCCGCAGGGCAGCAGCGGCGGCCAGGTCAGCGCGCGCCCGGGCTCCGGCGCAAAGGCCGCGACGCCCGACCAACTGGCGGATCTGTGCGGCGAGGATAGCCGCGACATCGCCGGCCTGCCGATCGATCAAATCCAGAAAGCGATTCAACCCGATGATGCCCAGCGCGCCGCGCTCGACGATCTCGCCAACGCGTCGGTCAAGGCGGCCCAGGATATCCGGGCCGCATGCCCGACCAGGATCGCGCTGACCGCCCCGGCCAGGCTCGCCGCCATGCAGACGCGGATCGAGGCCTTGATATCGGCGGTCGACACTGTGCAGCCGCCGCTGCAGAAATTCTACGGCCTCCTCACCGACGACCAGAAGGCGCGGCTGAACGCGCTCGGCGAGGATCAACGGCGCGCCGATGCTGCGAAGAAAAACGGCCCGCTTGCCGGGAACTGCGGCGCCACGCCGGGCGCGACCGGTTGGCCGTCGGCCGAAATCGACGCAAAGCTGCATCCGACCGATGCACAGCGCGCCAGCCTCACGGCGCTGCAGGATGCCACCGCAAAGGCCGCAGACATGCTCAAGGCTTCCTGCGAGAGCAGCGAAGCCATCACGCCTCCCGCACGGCTCGACGCCGTCCGCGCACGGCTCGGTGTCATGCTGCAGGCGGTCAAGGGCGTGCGCACGGCGCTCGACGATTTCTACGGCAAACTGAGCGACGAGCAGAAGGCGCAGTTCGAGGCGATCGGTCCGGACCGCTCGGAGGTTTCCCATCAATCGAGCGCGGCACCGGCGCATGTCCGCCACCGCCATTATTACAGCAGCATCAACGGACTCATTCGTCATTTCATGTCGATGGCGCGTTGGTGAAGCGAACGTTCAGGCGCCCAAGGCTTCCGCTATGCATGGCGATGTTGCCCGCAGCGCCGGTATCCTCGCAATGCGGATTGTGCTTATGATCGGCCGCGACGAGGCCCTCAAACGCGCACCCGCCGCGGCGGAATAGATCATGCAACCTTCACGGAATTGCACCGGTATCGCCGCGTGGGCGCTTGCCTTGAGTGCGGTGATGGTTGGTCCTGTCTTGGCCCAATCGGAGCCGCTACGGGGCGCCGCCGCGTTCGGCGACTGGCGCGCCAGCAAGCCCGGCGTGATCCGGCTGATCCGGCCGGAAGATCTGCCGAAACCGGGAGCAACGCCGTCAACCGCCAATGGCCCGCACATGGTGCGCCGGCCGCCTTCGCTGGTGCCGCAAGTCCCTGCCGGATTCAAAATTGAATTGTTCGCCGACGGACTGAGCGGACCGCGCCAGATGCGGGTGGCACCCAACGGAGACATCTTCGTTTCGGAAACCGGTCCGGGGAGAATTCGCGTCCTGCGCGCGGCCGACGGAAGTCCAAAACTTTCGACAAACAAAGTCTACGCCAGCGGACTTCACCAACCGTTCGGCATCGCCTTCTTTCCGAGCGGCAACAATCCGCAGTGGGTCTATGTCGCGGAGACCGATCGCGTGGTCCGTTTTCCGTACAATCCCGGCGCTCTCAAAGCCACGCAAAAGCCTGAAACCGTGGTCGCGGAGCTGCCGCATGGCTACGGCCACACGACGCGGGACATCGTCTTTACCCCCGGCGACAGGCTGATGCTGGTGTCGGTCGGCTCGGAAAGCAACGCCGCCGAAGGAATGCCGGACCCGCCGGGCGGCTTGCCCGCGTGGATCGACAAGCACCCTCCGGGAGCAAGCTGGGGCCGCGAGACCGATCGCGCCGACGTGCTGGGGTTCGATCCCGACGGAAAAAATCCGATCGTCTTCGCCACGGGCATCCGCAACTGCGTTGGGCTGGCCGTTCATCCCAGGACCGGCGACGCCTACTGCTCGACCAATGAACGCGACGGCCTGGGAGACAATCTGGTGCCGGACTACGTCACGCGGGTGCGCGAGGGCGCGTTCTACGGCTGGCCCTGGTATTATATCGGCGGCAATGAGGATCCGCACCATTCCGGCCAGCGCCCCGATCTGAAGGACAAGGTGACCATTCCCGATGTGCTGCTGCAGGCACATTCAGCCTCGCTCGGCCTCACTTTCTACGAGGGCAGCGCTTTTCCCGCCGAATATAGCGGCGACGGGTTTGCCGCCGAGCATGGCTCGTGGAACAGGTCCACGCGCACCGGCTACAAGATCATTCGCATTCGCCTCAAGGACGGCGTGCCCACCGGCGAATATCAAGATTTCGTCACCGGGTTCGTGATCAGCGATTCCGAGGTGTGGGGGCGGCCCGTCGGCGTCGCCGTGGCGCATGATGGCGCGCTTCTCATCTCGGAAGACGGCAGCGGCACGATCTGGCGCGTGACGCATTGATTGAAGGCGGCAACAGCGTCAATAAATCCCGACATCGATCGGCTCCTCGCCCGCAATATTTTTCAAACGCCCGGCATAGCCAGCCAATAGCCCGGTTCGCTCATCCTGCTGCAATCGCACGGGTCCGTAAACGATCTGCGGCGCGAGCACCTCGAAGCCGACGAACTGCAGCATGCCGCGCTGGATCGGCCGCAGGATGGCGTTGATGTCGCCGTTGAAACCGCCCTTGACATAGGCCGGCGCCGGGCCGCCCGTCGTCAGCGACAGCATCGCGCGTTTGCCCTTGAAGACGCCGTTGGCGTAGATGCGCTCGCCGCCATAGGTCCGGCCCATCGCGAACACCCGGTCGACCCAGCCCTTGAGAATGCCGGGCAGACCGAACCACCACAGCGGAAATTGCCAGATCATCAGGTCGCACCACTCCATCTTCTGGATTTCCTCTTCAATTTCCTCCGCAAAGCCGTAGGTCTCGGTGGCGTGCATCTCCTCGATCTGCTGCTTGAAATAATCCGGATCCCTGGCGCCGAGGAAGTTGTGCCTGCCCGAGACGGGATCGAATTGCATGGCGTGAAGGTCCGACGTCCTGACCTCATGGGCCGCCGCCGACAGCGTCTCGACCGCGGTCCGGAACATGGCGCCATTGAAACTCTGATGCTCCGGATGGGCGAGGACGATGAGGATTTTCATGGGGCCTGGTCCTCGTTATTTCAGCATGCCGGCGAAGGCCTTCGCAAACGTGTGGACATCGCCCGGCCATCGCGCCGAGACGTAGTTGCGATCCCGCACCACAAAGGCCGGTGTTTCGTCGTCGAGGGTATCGCGTACCAGTCCGGAGGTCTTGCGGCGTTGATGTGGATCATCGCCGGGCACATCGCGGAAATCTTCGGGGCGCGCCAGCGCGCGGGTCACTTCCTGCTGCACCGACATATAGCCCTTGGGCTGACCGGCCTGCTCCAGATAGGTCCGGTAATAATTCGGATCCCAGAACCGCGTGAAGCGGGCGACCGACCAGGCGCTGTTTTCAAACGCCCAGGTCAAGGCGGTGGTCCGATATCCCGAGAGAACCGACCGCCCGGTGCGTTTCGAGATGCTGCGCGCCGCCAGCAGCACGCCGTGACAGATCGCCGCCACCGGTTTTTCCGCCTCGAAAAAGCTGACCACGATATTCTGCAGGATTTCGCTTTCGAGATAATCGCGCATGCCGCGCGCGCGGTGGCCGCCGGGCAGCAGCAGCCCATCATGGGCGGACGCATCGACCGTCTCCCAGCGCTGCGGCGCGAGGTAATCGGGATTGCCGATCATCTGGGCGTAGGCCGTGCGCGCGTCACGATTGGCCCGCATCAGAAGTCCGATCAGCGGCAGCTGGCGCAACAACGGGATGGCGCCCCAGGGGTCAAGGCCCTGCCCCGTCAGCATCATGTCGTCGGCCGTGGCGGGCTTGCCGTCCGGGGTGGCAAAATGCACGGCGTGCCCGGCGTCGACCAGCACCCGCCAGCACACCGCGGCTTCGCTCGGATCGAAATCCCGCGCCGGCAACAGGACGAGAACGCGCGCCATCGTTTCCCCTCGCCTTAACCGCAAAACCGTAATCCAAGCGCATTTAATCGGTATTCCGCTTCAGCGCCAGAACGGGCTATACCGGAATCGCAAGAAGCATCTGGAGACAATCCATGAATGGCAAATCGCCGCCCAACCTGCCGCTTTCCGGCATCACCGTCGTCTCGCTGGAGCAGGCGATCGCCGCACCGCTGGCGAGCCGGCATCTCGCGGATTGGGGCGCGCGGGTGATCAAGATCGAGCGGCCCGGCAAGGGTGATTTCTGCCGCGACTATGACTACGTGATGAACGGCATGTCGAGCCAGTTCGCATGGACCAACCGCTCCAAGGAAAGCCTCGCGCTCGACGTCAAGAGCAGCGAAGGCAAGCGCGTGCTCGACGCGCTGCTGCCGCAGACGGACGTGTTCCTGCAGAATCTTGCGCCGGGTGCCGCAAAACGGCTGGGCCTCGATGCCGCGACGCTGGTCGCGCGCTTCCCGCGCCTGATCGCCTGCGACATTTCCGGCTATGGCAGCGGCGGCCCCTACAGCGAGAAGAAGGCCTACGATCTGCTGGTGCAATGCGAGACCGGATTCCTTGCGGTCAACGGCACCGAGGAACAGCCGGCGAAATGCGGCATCGCCGTCGTCGACACCTCGACCGGCATGTACGTCGTCAACGGCGTGCTGATGGCGCTGTTCAATCGCGAGCGCACCGGCAAGGGCATGGCGTTCGAGGTTTCGCTGTTCGATTCCATGACGGAGTGGATGAGCTATCCCGCCTATTACACCGACGGCGCCGGCAAGCCGCTGGCGCGCACCGGCACGCGCCACGCCACCATCGCGCCCTACGGGCCGTTCCGCTGCGGCGACGGACGCATCGTGTTCTTCGGCATCCAGAACGAGCGGGAATGGATCGCGCTCTGCGCGCAGGTGCTGGACGATGCGGCGCTGGCCGCCGATCCCCGCTTTTGCACCAACCCGCAGCGGATGCAGAACCGCGATGCGCTGGAGGCGCTGATCGAACAGCATTTCGCCAAATTTTCCGCCGATCAGGTGTTGCAACGGCTCGACCACGCCGCGATCGCCAACGCCAACATGAACACCGTCGAATCCTTTCTCCGACATCCGCAGCTTCATGCCCGCCACCGCGTGAGAGAGGTGGGATCGCCGAACGGACCGCTGATGAGCTTCCTGCCCGCCATCACCATTGCCGGCACCGAACCCGTGATGGGCGATATTCCCGCGGTCGGCCAGCATACCGAGGCGATTTTGGCCGAACTCGGCCTGTTGGAAAAAACCGGATCATGACAACCATGCGACTGACCCGAACCTATCTCGCCGCCCCGGCGCATCGCGCCCGCATGGTGGAGAATGCGGCTGCGTCCGCCGCCGACGCGGTATTCATGGATCTCGAGGACGCCGTGCCTCCGGCCGAGAAGGCCGCGGCGCTGGAAGCCGCCGCCACGGCTTTGGCCACGCACGACTGGGGCAACAAGACCGTCGCCGTCAGGCTGAATGCGATCGACAGCCCCTCGATCCACGACGAGATCAAGCGGCTCGGCGGCATCCGGCGGCTCGATGCCTTCATCATTCCGAAGGCGGAAGCCGTCGCCGACATCGCCAGGATCAGCGACTGGATCACCGAGGCCACCGGTTCGCGCGACGAGCCCGTCGAGATGGAGCTCTTGATCGAGACCGCGCGCGGGCTGGTCAATGTCGAGACCCTGGCGGCGTGCGACGATCTTGTGACGGGCCTGCATCTCGGCGTCGGCGATTTCGCCGCCTCGATCGGCGCGCGCAGCGCCGAGATCGGCGCCTCGCCCACCGGATACAGGCATGTCGGCAGCGCGGCCGACGGCCACCTGGAAACCCCGCTCGATCTGTTTGCCTATCCGATGATGCGCCTTTTGGTCGCCGCCCGTGCCTTCGGCCTGCGCGCGATCGACGGTCCCTGCGGCGCGTTCCGCGATCCCGTTGCGACCGAAGCCGCGGCAAGGAAGGCGGCGGCGATGGGATTCGATGGCAAGCAGGTGATCCATCCCTCCCAGATCGAAGCCACGCGCAATGCCTTCATCCCTTCCGATGAGGAACTGGCCAACGCCCAGCGCGTGATCGCCGCGATGGAGGAAGCCGAACGCAACGGCCACGCCGCCGTCACCGTCGACGGCAAGATGGTGGACTATGCCAATTTGCGGATGGTCCGGCGCCTGCTGAGTTTCAAGGGAGAGACATGAGAGAAGCGGGCCAACGCTGCCCGCCCCTCTCCGCATCTTCAAAGCGCATCCAGTCTCACACCGTCAGCACCGTCGAGCCCGTGGTCTTGCGCGCGGCGAGATCGGCGTGGGCCTTTGCCGCGTCCTTCAGCGGATAGGTCTGGTGCACCTCGATCTTGACCGCGCCGGACTTCACCACATCGAACAGCTCGTTCGCCATGGCGACGAGGTTCTCGCGCTTGGCGGCGTAGGTGTTGAGCGTCGGGCGCGTGACGTAGAGCGAGCCCTTCTGCGCCAGGAGGCCGAGATTGAGCGGCTCGACGCTGCCGGAAGACTGCCCGAACAGCGCGGCGACGCCGAGCGGCGCCAGGCAGTCGAGCGATTTCAAAAAAGTGTCCTTGCCGACGGAGTCGTAAACCACCGGCACTTTCTTGCCGCCGGTGATCTCGTCGACGCGTTTGACGAAATCCTCGCGCGTATAAACGATGGTGTGGGCGCAGCCATGGGCCTTGGCGAGTTTTGCCTTCTCGTCGCTGCCGACGGTGCCGATCACGGTGGCACCGAGATGCTTTGCCCACTGGCTCAGGATCAGGCCGACGCCGCCGGCCGCGGCATGCAGCAAAATGGTGTCGCCGGATTTGACGCGGTAGGTCTGGCGGATCAGGTATTGCGTCGTCAGGCCCTTGAGCATCATTGCCGCGGCGGTCTTGTCGTCGATGCCGGCGGGCAGTTTTAGCAGGCGATCGGCCGGGATCAGCCGGGCTTCGGCATAGGCGCCGATCGGCGCGGCGCCATAGGCGACGCGGTCGCCGGGCTTGATATCCGTGACGCCGGCGCCGACTTCCTCGACCACGCCGGCCGCCTCGCCGCCGAGCCCACTCGGCAGTTGCGCCGGGTAGACCCCGGAACGGTTATAGATGTCGACGAAGTTCAGCCCCACCGCGGTGTGGCGGATGCGCGCTTCGCCGGGACCGGGCTTGCCGAGCTTGACCTCTTCCCAGACCAGAACTTCGGGGCCGCCGGTTTTGTGAAAGCGGATGGCATGCGTCATGGATTTACTCCTTGTGAGACGACAATCGGCGAAATCGCGGGGCGGCATAAAAAGCGCGGCGGGAGCCGGTCCGCCCGGCAGCCATGATTACAACAGCCGCCCATTGCGCGGCAAGGAACAGCCTTGGGCCGGCATGGCCGCAGCCGGACACGACTGCGCGATCCCGCGGCGCGATATGCCCGGGATTTGTAAGAGATTTCCGCCCAAAAGAGAGGGCGCGCGGGAATGCCGGGTGCCCAGTGCACCCGCAGCCCCGTGTGCGCTGGGTAGTGAAAACTGCACACGAGTATTCACAGCGGTCGCACCGGAAATCACCCGGCATCCCCGCACGCAATGGTTTTAACGGCTTCCTTCGTGATCTCCCCGGCGATCGGCTCTTTTGCCGCCGTCGCTTGCAGCGTCTTGACCGCAAACTTGACGCCAGCGTCGAGGCGTCAGGACCACACGACTTCTCCGTCCGCTTCAGCGCTGTTCGTCAAAAGCGCTGCCTGCGTCCACCGCAACCCGTCCCAACGTTCGTGACGATGGCCAACGCCCCTCTTGCGGGACGGGATGGCGGGGATAGGAAGGTGATTTGCCTATTCGGAAAACCAGAATATTTTTGCAAAGGGGGCTTGACAGGCCCCTTGCAAAACAGCCCGCTGATTTGCCCGTCGGGTTGATTATGTCTTCACGATAGAGAAGCGGGCGCGGCCGAGACCAACCGAATGAAGAGACTAAACCCCGAACTAGAATGCGACGCCAATTCGAATTCCGCGACGCCAAACGACCCGACACTTCTTTCTGACGGTGCCATACAGAAGTTCAAAACGATTCGGCAACGTCACCATCGGGAAGAGCTGAAGACATGCGCCGCCCACGGAATAGTCGATGAGCGTGCAAACAATCGGCGGTGATTTCGGAGCCACGATGATCTTGGCCCCGCTGGACATTTGCCCTCCCGGCCGAACTCTCTTGTAAAGGCGCGGGTGCGTCATCGATATTCGCTTGTCGCCAGCTCGGTTTTTTCACAGGGAATGGCCACTTCGTCTGCGTGGCCCCGAAAGTTAGCCGCAAACAAGATGAACCGGGATTCTAAACAAACGGTTAACCCTTACGGATTCGGTCCCCGAATCCACACAAGCCTATTCACCTTCATGCAGCCACCCGTCCCTGGGTCACGCTTGAGAGCCAGTTCAGATATTGCTCACGAAGTGGACCCTCCACCTTGACTTCGAGGCTTGCACTGTCACGCGTCCCGCCTCGCACGATGAAAGCGACCGGCTGCGACATGCCCTGGATTGAAATTGTGCCGGCCGCGCCCAATGCCAGGCCCGGAACGCATGTTATTTTTGCTCCGCGCTCGGAAATGTCGAGAATCCTCGATGGCACCTTGCGCCCTGAACTCTCGATCACCGCTGCGACATCAACCTCGTAACGCTCGGATTTACGGCGGTTTGTCCCCTCGGAGGAAGTTCTCACAACTTTGACCAGAATCGAACGGAGAGACGCGACCGAGTCCGCAGCGCCGGCGATCGTTTGCTGAACCTCGGCAGCTCGCGAATTCAATTTCTCGGCGTCAAGACTGACGCTCGCTATCTTGTTGGACACTTCCCGGTTCGACTGAGCGGATTGTTCGATGCTTCGAGCAATCTCTTGCGTTGCCGCCTGCTGCTCCTCAATAGCCGCTGCGATGGCATTCGCCACTTGGTCCACCTCGTCGATTTCGCTTCCGATATGGCCGACAGCGTCGACGGCGGCCTGCGTAGCCACCTGGATCTCGGCAACCAGCCGATTGATCTCCTCGGTCGAGTTGGCGGTCTGATGAGAAAGCGATTTTACTTCAGACGCGACAACCGCAAATCCCCTGCCGGCGTCGCCGGCGCGTGCGGCTTCGATGGTTGCGTTCAATGCGAGCAGGTTGGTCTGGCTTGCGATTGAGCCGATATTTCCGCTCATTTCGGCAATTTTCGAAACGACAGTGGAGAGCGATTGAATGGTTTCCCGGGCCTTCAGACTGCTCTGCACCGCACTGCCGGTGACAGAACTTGCCCGATGGATTTGGCCTCCGATTTCCCTGATCGAGGCCGACAGCTGCTCCGCCGCAGCCGAGACTGTTTGCGAGTTGGCAAGCGCCTGCACTGAGGCGGCTGCGACGCCCTGCGCATTTGCAGAAAGATTGGTTGAAAGGTCCGTCAGTCCGACAGCGACTTTAGCGACATCTCGCGTCGCGTTCCCAACCGATTCGACTGAAATCCCCGTCTCGCGCTCGACGGTTTCAGCCATTCCGAGCAACGCTTTGCGCTGCGCAATCGCCGCCTCTTCGGTCACCTTTATCTGTTGATCATGGAGACGCAAATTATCAACTGCGGACTGCTTGAAAACCTCGACCGCCTTGGCCATCGAGCCGATCTCGTCGCGCCTCTCGACCGAGGGTATTTCGACTTTCAAATCGCCGTCCGCGAGACGCTTCATCACCGAGGTCATGCGCACGACTGGGCGGATGACGCCGAGGGCAATTCCCAGAATGCCCAGCGCCAGCACCAGGATGACAACCGCGGATACCGACCAGACCATCATGCCGAAGTTTGTGTTCATGGCCGCTGCCGTGGCCTCAAGCGCGGTGTTGTCGTCGGTCGCCTTCTTTACGATCTGGTCTATGACGGCGCGATGCTCGGAGTACGCAGATTGCAGCTTCTTGTAACTGGCTTCGGCCAGGGACAGATTCTTGGCGGCGATCGCGGGTATCAACTCCCCCTGAGCGACGTTCCAAAATGTCTTGGCATCCGATTTCTCGAGCAGAAGCATCTTCAGATCGGGCGCAACATCGGATTTTCTCCAGTATTCCCGGCGTTCGTCATAGTCCTTGCGAAGCTGCGCCAGGCGCTCCGTTCTGGCGGCAACGGTCTCGGGCTCGCGAAGTGCCAGAGTCGCTTCAAGATAGGCTTCGATTACATATTCGGGGGGAGGCAAAATATCGGCGATCAGGTCATTTCCCAGTTTGAGCTGGTCATACAGCGGACCGCCGACCCGAAGGTTCTGCAACGCGTACCCGCTGGTAAAGACCAGGGCGGCAAGCCCAATTGCCGCGGTCGCAGCAAACAGCACGATCGCACTGGAAACTGAAAGACGAATTTTCACGGGAGTCGCTCCGGTGCCGATGGCCGAGGAACACGAGGGCACACATCCCGCGATTCGGGACTGCCACCTTGGGCATCAATATTTCGGATGGGATAATTTGGGATTAAGTCAGCGACCCGTATGAATACGGGTCAGGCGGCCGCCCCCGCCTTTCGTCAGGTGGCGCAAGTAGCTTTGCTCGTCGCGAAAGACGCGCGCCACGGGACCGCCGCATCCGCGCTGCCATTCAAGCTGCCGGAATCAGGATATCCCTCACGCTCGTGAGAATTTGAGATCGCCGATCTTCGACACGATTGCCTTGAGAAGCGGAGATTTGTTGGATTCGTTATAGCCGAGCGACAGGTCGATTGTCGGCGCAACTCCGGCAAGCGGCCGGTAGATCACCGTCGAAGGCAGCAGGTTGCGCGCGTAGAGCGGTATCAAGGCAACGCCACCAGTTGAGGCCACCAGCGAGATCGCCATCGAGAGATTGTCGACCTCGTGATCAGGGGTGGGATCGATGCCGAGCCGTTTGCCGTAGGAATCCGTGACCGATCGCAGCGCCGGGGGTTTGTCGTGGGGTACTCCGACCAGTTGCTGGGCCGCGATGTCATCGGCCGTGATCGCGCGTCGCCTGGCCAAGGGGTGCTGCGAAGGCATCAGCACAATCAGCGGCTCATCGATCAGCCGCGTGAACACGAGGCCAGGCGCCTTCCGTTCGCGCCGCAGGAATGCGAGATCGATCTTTCCGCGCATAAATCCGTCGGCGAGGCCGGGTGACGACAGGCTGAGGATGACGACCTCGGTGTTGGGAAGTTCATCGCGCATGATGCGCATCACCGCGCGCAGCCGGTCGAACTCGTAGCCGGTCAGAAAGCCGAGCACGAACGACGCCTTGGCGGGCGTCGCAGCGCGCCGCGTCGCCTCCATCGCCGCTTCGACCTGCAGCAACACCCCACGTGCATGGTCGAGAAACACACGGCCCGCGGCCGCGAGGTCGATGCCCTTCGCGCCACGGATCATCAATTCACAGCCAAGCTCGGCTTCAAGGTCGCGCATCTGGCGAATGAGCGGCGTCAGCCGCGCCGCCATAGCCGGGACCGCGGCTAGATTCCGAGATACGCGGCCTGGACCTGCTTGTTGTTGGCAAGTTCGTCGCTGGTGCCATGCATGATCAGTTTGCCGCTTTCCAGCACATAGGCCCGCGCCACCAGCGACAGCGCGCGGCTGACATTCTGCTCGACCAGCATGATCGCGGTGCCCATCCTGTGAATCTCGCCGATCTTCTCGAAGGTCACGTCGGTCATTACGGGGGCCAGGCCCGGCGACGGCTCGTCACCCGTGTCACATCGGCAACGCTTGTCCGGTTTCTTCACGGGCGACATGCCTTTTGACTCCACAGGACCCACTATCGCCGCATAAAGTAACCCCGGGGCGGCTGGGTCATGATCGGCGGAGGAATGGGCGCGTTCGTAGCCTGATTTGGATCACCCTATCAGTCTGCAGAAAGACCGCCTTCCGGGGCGGTCTTTTTGTGAGGAGGCCTCCTGTGAATTTCGCGAGTCATGACCGTCTTTCCTCACCGGGAAAAACGGTTTCGTAATCATTCGACCGCTACCGCAGGTCCGGTGTTCCTATTCTGCGCGGTTCGGATTGAATGAAACAGGAAGAAGCAAAGCGTCTGATCATCCGCGAGTGGGACCGCTGGGTCCAAACGCAGCGCATCGATCCCGGTGGGCCAACGGGGCGGGATTCGCTGAAGTTCTTCCTGGAACTGCAGGACGCCGGATCCTCGCTGCTGGATTTTCAAACGAGAGGCCGGGACAAGTGGCAGGTCGTCCACGCCTGGTTGCTCCAGGCACGACGCCTTCATTCCATTTCGTGAGGATCGAGTTCGTCTCCGAGTCGCCCGCCGCGCAATCGCAGCCCTGCGTTTTCCGAGCAAGGACGCTACCGCTATTTCGCCGAGACAGACGATGGCGGTCATGAGCCCAGTCTGACGCTGGACCGTCTTCGGCGCAACGCCCTGTTGATTGCTGGTGACGTAAGCCGGCAGCCCCGGAGTACCGGCTGGTGCCTACTTGCCTTCCCTATGCCCGCGAATTAACTCGCGCTGAAATCCCTTTAAGCGCATACTTGGATCATCACCGCTTCGCCCCCTAAGGCATTACCGGTGACAGAGAGTGTTGCGCTCCCGCCTGTCCGAGGGAGGCTTGCTTTATGCCCCAATCTCAACGCGTGTCGTCCGTCATTCCATTCGCTGCAATTGAACGCCCTGCCTGTCCCAAGTGCAAGGCTCAGATGATGCTCGTCAGCATCGAGCCAGCTCGCGCCCGAGGTGTCGACTTGCATACGTTTGAATGCGCTGTCTGCAATCAAGTGCTTCAGACCCTGGCCGCGTATCAGGACCCCATGAGGTCCAAGGGTCTTGGACGCTGGCTTCAAGGCGATTTGCACCCGCCGACATAAGCCGCGCCTGACGTGAACCGGCGGTAGTGTCTCAGTTTGAAATATCAGCGGTATCGACCGTCGCGCGCGTAAAGCAGGGAAGAAAAAGCTCATGCCTGTTGGGCTGTTTCGTGGCGAGGAAGGGTGGGTGCAGGTCGATTACGGGACCGGCGCCACCATTCCGGTCCCGCGCTCAAAGTATGAGGCAAATGGATATAAGCCGGATTTCGCCAAACTGCCGTCAGAAGCGGAGTATTGGACCGCAGAGAAAAAGAAGGAAGACGATGTCAAGAGGCCCTAACGGCGAAAAGCGTCCCGCATTATAATGGTGCGATGCGGGTGACGGTGACTTCGCATCACATCCGTCACGGTGGGCGCCGCGCCAAGCTCAAGTTCCAGGCCTTGTCCAGATTGCGGGCCTCGGCGAGCGCGGCCGCGTTCGGCAAGAGGGTCGAACTCGAGGTCGGTCTCGGTTAGATCGGCGCCGGCGAGATTGGCGTTGGATAGGTCAGCTCCCGCAAGGTCGGCGTGATTGAGGTTGCAGTTCGCCAGATTGGCGTTCTGCAGTTTCGCGAATTCGAGATTGACGCGCGAGAGATTGGCGCCGCTCAGGTCCGCATTCCTGAGGTCGGCGGACTTGAGCACGCCACGCATCAGGCCCATCGATTGGTTATGCATGTCCGCGCTCAAATCAGCGCCGGCAAGCTTGGCCCCGGTTAGGCTGGCACCGGAAAGATCTCCGGTTATTCGCGCGCCGCTCAAATCGGCGCCGCCGAGCTTGGCGCGTTGCATCTGCGTGCTGAGCAGGGACGCCTTGACGAGGGACGCCTCCGTCAAATCCGCGTCGATCAGCCAAGCCTGGTTCAGGATGGCCCGATCGAAGCGCGCGCCTTTCAGATTTGTCCGGTTGAGCTTGGCCAGGCGAAGATTGCTGCCGGAGAAGTCGAGGCCCGATAGATCGAGGTGCGACAGCCGCTTTCCCTCCAAATCCGCAGAGCGTTGGTCCCCGGGGCCTTGGGCCGCCGCCTTCAGAAGCCCGTCGACCTCGGCGCGCGTCATTTCCGATGTCGACATTTCCGGACTGTTGAGGTCGACATAGCGCAGCAGATCCTGCGATACGGCGTCACCGGGATGAACCAGCATCGCCGCCATCGACAAAAGGACAAATGCGAGACGAAAAAGCATTGCGTCTCCATCCAGCGCGTCTCGGCCCCGCCCCGCTTCAATCTTAGCAAGAAAAACCGGCATCGTCTCTTGCAGATTTCGGATCACCTTAACATGCCGTGAGATGGTGACGTGCCAACGCACGCCTCCACGTAGTGCCCGCTCGCCGCTCCTGATGACGAAGCTGGTCGATTTTGCTCCGTTGCGGGCCCCGGCCGTCAGGCGTGCGTCGGCCAGTGCCGTTCGCGGAACCAGGTGCGGTAGTCCGACATCTTGGCGCGTTGCGCCGCCGGCGCGTGGCGCTTGCAGGTCGAGGACTCTTCGCTGTTATCGGGCGCACCCCAGCGCAATTCGACGCAGTCGTTCGGGTTATAGGCCATCTCGAAATTCGCCGCGCGGTCGACAACGTCCTTGAGCGACAGCGTCCACTGCGAACCGTCGCTGCGCGTATAGGACAATTTTCGGGTGGCAAGCTCGGAGGCGAGCACGCCCTGCAATTCGCTCTTGATGTCGGCTGCGCTCTTGCCGGGTGGGATCGCGTACCGCTCCGACCGCCGCGCGACGTGATCGGGATAGCCCCGTACCACGTCGATCGCGATCAACAGCCGGAAATCGCGCGCCGGCGTCGAGTAGTCTTCCCAGGCGCCGGTGGTCTCGAAGATCGAGGCGCCATCCGGCATCGAGGTGTCGCCGCTGGTCTTCTCCTGATATTTCCGGCCGTTCTCGACCGAGGTGACGCGCGTCTTCACCTGCTCGTTGAGGCTCGTGATGGCATCCGTCATCGCCTTCACCGGATCGAGCGGCTCGGGCGACATCACGTCGTCCATGCGATCGTAGAAATCCTCGGCGCTCATCTGCGACTGTTCGAGCGAAAAATCGCCATAGCTCGGATTCTTGCCGATTTCGGCGTTGCTCAGCCGCCGCAGCGCGCCGCCCTTGTCGCGCACGATGGGACGGAAACGCTTGAAGCCGGGGCTGCCGAGCGAGGCCTCGTGCACGAACAGGAAATTGCCGCGCCAGAACCGCTTGCGCGTGATCGATCCGTCGGGCTCGGCGTCGACGGCGAGGAACACGCCCGGCGTGCCGTTCGCCTCCGGCACCAGATGAACCAGCATCAGCACGTGGCCGTAGGGATCGGCATACACCGTTCCCGGGCGCAGCGCCTGTTTGGTCAGCGGAACGGTATAGAAATCGGTGTTGTCGTCGTTGGCCGACACCCGCACGGCGCCGGTGTGGACGACGTCGCCGACGTCGCGCAGATATTCGCTGAAATTGGCCGGCCGCTTGGGCTTCGGCGGCGGCGGGTTCGCGGGCGGAATGGCCGCTGGATCCGCGCTGGCCTCGGCCGGCGGCTGGGAACGCGAGAACAGCCCGAGCAGACCGGGCTTCGGAGCCGGCGGCCTAGCGGCAGCGGGCGTCACCGAGGCAACAACCTCCTGCTCAGGCGGCGGTGCCGGACGCGTGATCTCGGGATGCTCGATGTCGAACCACTGGTAGCACTTCGGCGGCTTGCCGGCGAAGCCGCGCGAGCAGTTCGAATAGCCGAACGGCAGACCCATCTTGTAGGCGAAATAGGCGCGCAGGAAGTAGACGAAGTCGGCGCAGTCCGGGCGAAGGCCGCCCTTTACACTGTCTTCGTCGCGCCCGAGATAATTGTACAGGAAATTGCGTGACCGGTCGCGCAGCACCTCGTGCCACACCTTCCAGGACAGGTCCTGCTCCGGCGGCGCATCGAACAGCTTTTCGATCCACGCCGAGAACAGCGCTTCGCTCGTAGTGTTCCAGCTGTTGCGCACCTGCCAGAAGCTGCCCGAGGGGTTGCGCAAAGGCTCCGGCTTGCGCGCGCTGACGACGATCTCGTGCGCGCATTGCGCAGCCGCTCCGTCCCGCGCCAGTGTCGCGTGCCAGGTTCCCGCCGCCGGCGTCGCGACTTCGGCGAACCATGAATAAGGCGAGGCGCCGTGCCGGTCGGCCGATTTGGCCGCGACGCTGCCGTCGGGCGCGACCAGCGACAGCACGCCTTCGAGGGGTTTTTCCGAGACCACCATCACGCGCAGCGGCGCGCCCTTCCAGGGTGCGACCGGCGACGGCAACACCGTCAAGTCGGCCGCGTCGCCGCAACTATCGCCGGCCGCTTCGGCCGGTGACACCGCTGCTGCGGCAAGCAAGATGTAAAACCCACCTGCGATCAGCGACAATGCGGTCGCAGCAGCAGCCAACCGGCGCGCGAGATGCATGTGAATAGAACCTTCCTGAAGTGTGCCCCGGACCTGCATGCGCCCCTTCCACGCGGGGCCGGACCGCAGGATACCGATTTGGCTGCCCTGAGTCAGCGCATTTGAAGGCGATTTTGCGGCCCGGCCGCCGGTTCCGCTTTGCGTCCGGCTCGATGGCCGCCCATTCGCGGTCGCTTTCCTCGCCCCAAGCGTCACATGTCACCCCGGCAATTCGCATCCCAGCTGCCTGAGCGTGGCGTCGACCCAGCTGCGGTCCATCGAGCCTCCCGCCTTCAGCTCGGCCAGGATCTTGTCTTCTGCCTGCTTCTTGGCCGCGGCGGCCCGATACACTTCTTCGACCTCGCCGAAGGGAATGCAAAGCACGCCGTCGCCATCGCCGATGATGAGGTCGCCAGGCTCGATCACCATGCCATCGATCGCGATCGGCCTGCCGATTTCTCCGGGACCCGATTTCAGCGGGCCGCGATGGGTCACGCCGGCCGCGTAAACCGGAAAGCTCAAGGCGCGCAGCGCATCGGAATCCCGGATCGAGCCGTTGATCACGATTCCGGCGAGCCCGCGATTGATGGCGTAGCTGACCATGATCTCGCCGATGATCGAATTGGTGAGATCGCCGCCGGCATCGACCACCACCACATCGCCGGGCGAGGCGATATCCAGCGCCTTGTGGACCATCAGGTTGTCGCCGGGGCGGGTTTTCACGGTGAACGCCGGGCCCGAGAGCACACCTTCGCCATGATATGGCCGCAACCGTGGCCCGCCTCCGGTCAGGCGCGACATGCAATCGCTGACATTGGCGACCGGCAGCGACCGGAACTTGCGCACATATTCCGGACTGACCCGGCGCCCGATCGCCTGCACTGAAAATCCGATCATCGAGGCTTCTCCATCCCTTTTTGTTTTCGATCCAACGCGCCAAAGTGCCTGAATCCATGCAGATACGAAGCGGTTCACCGGGCAAATATGTTACAGGAATGCAACAGGCTCGGACAATATGCGTCCGTTCCCCCTGTATTCGAAAGAGTTGATGATGGGTATCCCGCGACGCACGCTAAGGTTGGGCACGGGTTGAGGTTGCTTTCACGGCGTGAAGGAGACTGACATGCCAGCCTACATCCATCATCACGAAATCGACCAAACCCAGATCGATGACGTGCCGATCGTGTGTCCCGGTTGCGTAGGACTGCTTCCCATGTTTGTCAGGGAGGTCGAGCCTCATTGGAGTATGGCAAAAATAGACTTTATCTATGAATGCTCGGACTGCGGCGCGGAGGTCCGGCAGACCATCACGCGGCCGGAACGCCAGCATTGATGCGGCAGCGGCCTGATTGCGCCAAGGGATGCTGAGGGCCGCCTCGCCAGACTTGCCGACCGATCATCCACGAGCAAACAACTGCGCGCGCAGTCGTCTGACGAAAGGACGAAATTTTCCGTGTCCACGCTTTAGTGGGAAGTGGCGCTTTAGTGGGAAGCGGCTTGGGACTCGGCCCGCTCGAAGTTGCATTCCCTGAAGTGGTAGGCGATCTCATCGAGCGCGCGCTGCTCCCACTCTTCGGCCTGTGCGAGCCAGAAAATCTTGCGCTCGGAATCAAGCATGGCGCGCTCCCGGCACATCAATTCCTGGCCGCGAATTTCCACCAGCTTCTTCATGAACTCCGCTCCTGCGGTGTGAAGCCAAATTCTCGCCGTCACGCCAAATTGCCTCGGGATTTTAGCAGAGTCGGGGCAAGAGTTTCTCAAATTGCTGTGTGGGAAATGTTGATTGGCTGGCATATCTCGCGACGCAGCACGGCAAACCAAGCACTTAGCGACCGCTCACCACAGCGATTGCTGCGCCCGCTCCGGCCATTCCTTGTCGTACGTTTCGCCGCCGACCCTGTTCTCGCTCATGTCGGCGAGGATCTGGCCCGGCGTCGGCAGGGTTTTCGGGTCGACCCGCTTGGCGGGATTCCACAGGTCCGAGCGCACAATGGCGCGCGCGCACTGGAAATAGACTTCCTCCACCGTCATGACGATGACCGTGCGCGGCGCCTTGCCGTCCATCCGGAACGACGCCAGCAGGTCGGCATCCGCTGAAACCTGCGCGCGGCCGTTGACGCGCAGCGTGGATCCGGAGCCCGGAATCAGGAACAACAACGCAACGCGGGGATCGCGCACGATGTTGCGCAGGGAATCGACACGGTTGTTGCCGCGACGATCCGGCATCATCAATGTCTTCTCGTCGGCAACCCGCACAAAACCGGGTAGATCGCCGCGCGGCGAGCAATCCAGTCCCTCCGGACCAGCGGTCGCCAGCGCCGCGAAGGGCGACTTGTCGATCAGCGCGCGATAGGGCGGCGTGATGCGGTTCGCGACCTTGACCGTGGAGGTCTCGCCCGGCTGGCCGTAAATCGCCTCGAGCTGTTCGATGGTCGCAACAACGGACATGCTTCCTCCCCGCCTAATCGTTCCAGTTCTCGCCTTTGATGATGCGGACGAACTGGCGCGCGTGATATTCGGCGCTGCCGGTGTTGATGATGGTGATATCGGGCGCCGCCGCCGCATCCTCGACGGTGCGATGCAGCCGGTGCTCGATCCTGCCGTCGCTGCTGCGACCTCGCATCGCCAGCCGTTCGGCCAGGACGTTCGGCGGCGCCGTGATGGATACCACCATGGCGTCGGCATAACCGCGCCGCATCGCCGCGACCACGGTGCGCGATACATTGGCGACTACGGTGCGCCCGGCGCGGATATCGTCGTCGATCGCGCGCGGCAGCGCATAGCAATGGCCGTGCGCTTCCCAATGGACGGCGAACGCGTTGCGCGCCAGCGCCTCCTGGAAGCTGCCGGCGCTGACCTCCTCATTGTCTTCGGAGGCGGAAGCTTCGCGCGTGATCACGCGGCGCGGAAACACGATATTTCCCTCATCGAGGCAGGCCGCTTTCGCCAGACCGAGCAACGTGTCCTTGCCGGCGCCGCTCGGCCCCACGACCAGAACGAGGCGGCCCGGCCCGATCGCGGCGGATTGCTCGGCGGTGATATCAGGTGCCTCGCTCATGCGACACGCCGTCCTTCGCGCCAGACGCTGCGGACCACCGGACAATCGCGCGCGACATGGACCCGGATCAGGTCGGCGCGCTTGCCGGGAGCGATCTCGCCGCGGTCGGCAAGACCGACCGCTTCGGCGGGGGTTCGGGTCACGGTGCGGATGGCGGAGGCGAGATCGATATCGGGCACGCGCTGCGGCAATTGCAGCGCCGCCATCAGGAGGCTCGAGGGAATGTAGTCGGACGACAGGATATCCAACAGCCCCTCGCGGGCGAGATCGACGGCGGCGATGTTGCCGGAATGCGAACCGCCGCGCACCACGTTCGGCGCCCCCATCAGGATGCCGATGCCGGCCTGGTGCAGGCCGCGCGCGGCCTCGATCGTGGTCGGAAACTCCGCCACCGAGACCCGGTCGCGGATCGCATCGGTGACGTTCTCGTCTGTCGTGTCGTCGTGGCTGGCGAGCGGAATCTCGTATTGCTGCGCCAGCGCCACGATCGCGCGCATATTGGTGGCGGCATAGGCCTTCTGATAGGCGAAGCGCCGTTCGAACAGCACGTCGAGTTGGGCGTCGGTCATGCCGGCGCCCTTGCCGCGGTAATAATCCCGCAGCTTGATCTCGTCGCGGAACTGGCGTTGTCCCGGGGTGTGGTCCATCAGCGACATCAGCCGCACGTCCGGACGCCCGACCAATTCCTTGGCCTCCTCGACCACGCTTGGCATCGGAATTTCGCAGCGCAGATGCAGGAAGTGATCGGCGCGCAGGAGGTTTGCCTCGCGCGCCGATGCGATGGCTTCCGCCAGCACGCTAGCCCTGCCGTCCACTTCCTCAGCGCCGTCCTCCCGCCAGACCCTTAAGGAATCCAGCACCGTGGTGATACCCGACGTGGCCAGCTGCCCGTCATAGGAGACGACGGCGGCGATCGGATCCCAGAACACTTTTGGCCGCGGCACGTAATGCGCTTCGAGGTGATCGGTGTGCAGCTCGATCAGGCCGGGCATGACGAGGTCGCCGCCGGCATCCTCCGCTCCGCCCGGCGCGTTGCCCTCGCCGAATTCGGCGATGCAGCCATCGGCCATCGCGATCCAGCCGCGCTCGATCACGCTGTCAGCCAGAACGATCCTGGCATTGCCAAGCACGGTCTCGTTCCCTGTCGAAGTCATCCCAGGCTCTTCCCTCATGCGGCTGCGGCAAACGATGTCACGTCGACAACGCGGTCGGCGATCAGATGGCGGATCTCGTCGTCATGGACAATCGCCACCATGGCGACGCCGGCGCGTTTCTTTTCGCCGATCAACGCCACCACGACAGCCCGGTTGGCGGCATCGAGCGAGGCGGTCGGCTCGTCCAGCAGCAGGATCGGCAGGTCCGAGATGAAACCGCGCGCGATGTTGACGCGCTGCTGCTCGCCGCCCGAGAAGGTCGAGGGCGGCAGCGCCCACAGCCGCTCGGGAATGTTGAGCCGGCGCAACAGCGAGCCTGCCCGCTCGCGCGCCTCGGCGCGCGCCACGCCGGAGGCAATCAGCGGCTCGGCGACGACATCGATGGTGGCAACCCGCGGCACCGCGCGCAAAAATTGACTGACATAGCCGATGGTGGCGCGCCGCACGCTGAGCACCTGCCGCGGCTCGGCCGTGGCGAGGTCGATCACATGACCCTGGTGACGAATGCCGATCCGGCCGCCGTCGCAGCGGTAATTGCCGAAAATCATTTTCAGGATCGAAGATTTGCCGGCGCCGGAGGGGCCGGACAGCACCACGCATTCCCCTCGCGCGACCTGGAACGACACGCCGCGCACGACCGGCAGTTCCACCCCGCCCTGCAGATGCATGACGAAGGTCTTTTCGGCGCTTTCGATCTCGATCATCGCAGTCACTGGTTCAAGCCTCATGCCGGCAAAATCGACGAAACAAGCAATTGGGTATAGGGCTCGCGCGGATCGTCGAGCACCTGATCGGTCAGCCCGGTCTCGATGACGCGGCCGCCCTTCATCACCATCACCCGGTGCGACAACAGCCGCGCCACCGCGAGATCATGGGTGACGACGATCGCGGCGAGGCCGAGTTCGCTGACGAGATTGCGCAGGAGATCGAGCAGCCGCGCCTGCACGGAGACGTCGAGACCGCCGGTCGGCTCGTCCATGAACACCAGCCGCGGCTCGGTGACGAGATTGCGCGCGATCTGCAGCCGCTGCCGCATGCCGCCGGAATAGGTGCGCGGCGCGTCGTCGATGCGACCGACATCGATCTCGACCCGCTCCAGCCAGGACGACGCGGTATCGCGAATGCGGCCATAGTGATTCCAGCCCACCGCCATCAGCCGTTCGCCGACATTGGCGCCGGCCGACACCGCCATCCGCAAGCCCTGCGCGGGATCCTGGTGCACATAGCCCCAGTCGGTGCGGAACAGAAAGCGTCGCTCGGCTTCGCCGAGGGCGGCAAGATCGCGCAACACGCCGTCGCGCATCCGGTACGACACGTTTCCCGCGCTTGGCGCGAGCTGCGCCGACAATAATTGCAGCAGCGTGGTCTTGCCCGATCCGGACTTGCCCACGATCGCCAGCACTTCGCCGGGATAGAGCGCAAAGGACACGTCGCGGCAGGCGGTCAGCCGGCCGTAATTCTTGCCGAGGTGATCCGCCACCAGCAGCGGCTGGTCGTTCTCATACGCCATGCGCGCCCTCCTTGTGCGGAGCCGCGTTCTCGGTGCCGCGATGGCCCTGTCCCTGCCGGGTCTCGCAATAATCGGTGTCGGAGCAGACGAACATCCGGCCGCCCCGGTCGTCGGTGACGATCTCGTCGAGATAGGAATCCTCCGCCCCGCACAGCGCGCAGGGCGCATCGAAGCGGTAGCGCGTGAACGGATGATCCTCGAAATCGAGCGACTGAACCCTTGTATGCGGCGGGATCGCATAGATGCGCTTCTCGCGGCCGGCACCGAACAATTGCAGCGCCGGACAATCGTCCATCTTCGGGTTGTCGAATTTCGGCGTCGGCGACGGGTCCATCACGTAGCGGGCGTTCACCTTCACCGGATAGGCATAGGAGGTCGCGATGTGGCCGAAGCGCGCGATGTCCTCGTAGAGCTTGACATGCATCAGCCCGTATTCAGCGAGCGCATGCATGCGCCGCGTTTCGGTCTCGCGCGGTTCGAGGAAACGCAGCGGCTCGGGGATCGGCACCTGATAGACCAGCACCTGGCCGGCATGCAGCGGCGCTTCGGGAATCCGGTGCCGGGTCTGGATCACGGTCGCATCCGCCGTCGAGGTCGTGGTTTTCACACCCGCGGTTTTTGCAAAGAATTTTCGGATCGAGATCGCATTGGTGGTGTCGTCGGAGCCTTGATCGATCACCTTCAGCACGTCGGAAGGTCCGAGGATCGCCGCCGTCACCTGCACGCCGCCGGTGCCCCAGCCATACGGCATCGGCATTTCGCGGCTGGCGAACGGCACCTGATAGCCGGGGATCGCGATCGCCTTCAGGATCGCGCGGCGGATCATCCGTTTGGTCTGTTCGTCCAGATAGGCGAAATTGTAGGCGGGCGCGTTCATTCGGCGGCCTCCTGCAGGTCAGGCGGCACTGTCGGCCTGCTCGAACTCCCGGCGCAATTTGCGCAACAGGCCGAGTTCCGACTGGAAGTCGACGTAATGCGGCAGCTTGAGATGCTCGACGAAACCGGTCGCCTGCACATTATCGGAATGCGACATCACGAATTCCTCGTCCTGCGCGGGCGCGGCAATCTCCTCGCCGAGCTCGCGGGCACGAAGCGCGCGGTCGACCAGCGCCATCGACATGGTCTTGCGCTCGCTCTGCCCGAAGGCGAGCCCGTAGCCGCGGGTGAAGCACGGCGCTTCGGTGGCCGAGCCCTTGAACTGGTTGACCATCTGGCATTCGGTCAGCGCGACGGCGCCGAGCGGCACCGCGAAGCCGACCTCTTCGGCGAAAAATTCCACCTCGACCTCGCCGAAGCGGATTTCACCGGCGAAGGGATGGTTGCGGCCATAGCCGCGCTGCGACGAATAACCGAGCGCCAGCAGGAAACCCTCGTCGGCGCGCGCCAGGTTCTGCAGCCGCAGGTCGCGGTCGGCGGGAAAGCTCAGCGGCTCGCGCGTGAGGTCGCCGACCGGCACTTCGGCATCGGCCTGCGGCGACGGCTCGATCAGGCCGTCGCGGCCGAGGATATCGGTCACCCGCGGCATCGCCGCATCGGAACTGTCCGCCGTCGCCGGCAATTCCGGCACAAACCCTTCGGCCAGTTGCGGGTCCAGCAGGCGATGGGTGTAATCGAACGTCGGGCCCAAAATCTGGCCGCCCGGAATGTCCTTGAAGGTCGAGGAAATCCGCCGGCGCACGGTCATCTCGCCGGTATCGACCGGCTCGGTGGCGCCGAAGCGCGGCAAGGTGGCGCGGAACGCCCGCACCAGGAAGATCGCCTCGATCATGTCGCCGCGCGCCTGCTTGATCGCGAGGGCTGCGAGTTCACGGTCGTACAGCGAGCCTTCGCTCATCACGCGATCGACGCCGAGCGAGAGCTGTCCGGAGATCTGGTCCAGCGTCACCTCGGCGACGCCGCGATCGCCGCGGCGCTCATGCGCCAGCAGCCGATGGGCGTTCTCGATGGCGCGCTCGCCTCCCTTGACGGCGACATACATGGCTCAATCTCCCTTCGCGGCGAGCCGCGTGGTGCGCGGTATCGCGACAATGGCGTCCTCAGCCACCAGCACGACATCGATGCCGCGCGGAAACAGCGCGGCATTGATGCCGAGCCGCTCGAACAAATCGGCCGGCTCGACCGTGGCCTGCAACACGGTTGAGCCGTCGATGCCCGGCCCGCGCAGTTCGAAGTGCGTGCCCTCGGTCAGGCTCGCGATCTGCAGGATCAGCGTGGTCGAACGGTCCGGATATTCGTTAGTGCCGAAGGCAAAGCGATCCAGCGCAGGCAGCGCTCTGGCGTCGCCGATCAGCGCGAAACTGCAGATCGCGGAGTCCGCGATCACTGGCGCCCCGGTGTGGAATTTCAGCCATTTTGTCACATCAGCCGTCTCTGACATCGCGGCGTCGAGCCAGACCGGCGTGTCGTGGTCGAACAGGGTCAGTGCAATCGCCGCCGCGCCGCGCATCAGCGGCGAAGGCGCGCCGGTGGCAACGCCGATCCGCTGGATGCTGCCGGGGCGCGCCATCGCGTCCATCACGGAACGGAATGTCGATTGCGCCGACAGCACCTTGTCGGCGAAACCAGCGGGAAGTTCGGCAATCGTCGTCATCGCTTCAGCCTTCCCCGCGCACCAGCGTGTAGAAATCGACCCGCGTCGCCGCGGTCTGTCGCGCCTTGCGGTCCCGTTCGGCGACGATCGCCGCGCGCAACGGCGACAGCACCTTGGCCTCCAGGGTTTCCGAAAATTCGTTCGACTGCATCAGCGCGTCGCACAGCGCGATCATTCGCGCCTTCTGCCGGTCGCGGCCGAGCGTGTAGCCGAAACCCACCTCGCCGCTCGCAAGCCGCACCGCCGCCCGCGACACCGTCGCCTCGCCCAGATTGAACGGCGCGCCGTCGCCGCCGATTCGGCCGCGCACCATGACGAGGCCGTTTTCCGGCTCGCGCAGATCCTCGTAAGGCGGCACGGTGAGAGCGCCGAGACGGCCGGCGATGTCGGCGGCATCCGAATGCGCCAGCACCGCCATCGCCGCCTGGCGCTGACTTTGTTTGCCCTTTTCGCCGCCCGCCGCCATATCCGCCTTCCCGAACTCGGTTCTTGCCGGACTCAAGTTGTCTATGTTAATAGACAACTTGATAGCCGCGCGCCATGACTGTTTCGTGACAAGGCAATGATTTTTCCGATGACCCTCACAGGCCCCGCATGAGCATGCAGGACATTGCCTCCGGCGTCGCGCTGTGGCGGCAGGTTGCCGACGGCATCGAGCGCGGCATTGCCGATGGCCGCTTTGCCGCCGGCGAAAAGCTGCCGGGCGAAACCGAGATCGCCGAAACCTACCGGGTGAACCGCCACACGGTACGGCGGGCGATGGCGACGCTGGCCGAGCGGGGGCTGGTGCGCGCCGAACGCGGCAGCGGAACCTATGTCGAGGCCGCGAAGATCGCCTATCCCCTCCGCTCACGCACGCGGTTCTCCGAAATCGTCGGCGCCGGCGGCCGCGAGCCGGACGGCCGGCTGGTCGGCGCCTCCGAAGAATTCGCGAGCCGCGAACTGGGACGGCTGCTCGCTTTAAAGACCGGCACGCCGCTGATCCGCATCGAGGTGCTGCGGCTGGCCGATCGCACGCCGATCTGCGTCAGCACCATCTGGCTCGGCGCGGAGCGCTTTCCCGAAGCGGCGCGGGTCTATCAACGGATGCGCTCGATGACGAAACTACTGGCGCATTACGGCATCCGCGACTACCGCCGCGCCTCGACCCGCATCACGGCATCGATCGCGGACGCCACCGATGCGGCGCGGCTCGATCTTGCGCTGGGGCGTCCGGTGCTGGTGGTCGACAGTACCGACGTCGACGTCGACGGAACCCCGCTCGCCACCAAGCGCTCGCGTTTTGCCGCGGAGCGGGTCGAGTTTTTGGTGGAGAATGGCTGATCGCGCCTTAGACGATCGCGCGCCGGCCGATGATGGCGAAGCGTAGTTTTCCCGAGATCCAGTCGATGACCGCGACCGTCACCAGGATCATGATGACGGCAAACGCGACCTGATCGAAATCATAGGTCCTGATCTGTTCGGAGAGCTGCAGGCCGATGCCGCCGGCGCCCACGATGCCGATGATGGTCGCCGACCGCACGTTGGATTCGAAGAAATAGAGGATCTGCCCCGCGATGATCGGCAATACCTGCGGCAACAGGCCGAAGCGCACGGCGAGCAGGCTGGTCCCGCCGCTCGCCAGCACCGATTCCCGTGCACGCTCCTCGCTGGACTCGATTGCTTCCGAAAACAGCTTGCCGAGCGCGCCGGTATCGGAGACCGCGATCGCGAGAATTCCCGCGAACGGGCCGAGGCCGACGACGCCAACGAAGACGAGCGCCCAGATCAGGGCGTCGATGCCGCGGATGGTATCCAGGCAGCGGCGGATGGCAAAGCGAAGGACACCGTGAGGCGAGGTGTTCCTGGCGGCGAGGAAACCGACCGGAAACGCCGCAACTGTCGCGATCAGCGTTCCCAGGAAGGCGATGGCAAGCGTCTCGCCCATCGCCTTGAGCAAGAGGTTGAGGTGACCGCCGCTCGACGGCGGAAACATCAACGCGACGAATTTTCCCAGCGATGCCAGGCCCGGCCCGATCTGGCTGAAGGGAATCGCAAGCCACCACACCGCAAAAACCGCGAGGCCGGCGATCCCGAAAGGCGCGGCAAGCGCGGAAGCGCGTCGCGCCGGCGAGCCGTCGAACAGGCCACGGTGGCGCTCAAGCACCGCACTTGCGTCATCGGCACGCATGATGCGGCGCGCGCTCATTTGCCGGTATCCCTGCCCGACAGCCGGTGCCGGATCCGCTCGGTGACGAGATCGATGATCGCCACGGAAACGATGATCATCAGGAGGATAGCGCTGACATCGGTGTAGTAGAATTTCCGGATCGCGACGAAGAGATCCTGACCGATCCCGCCGGCCCCCACCATGCCGACCACCGAACCCGACCGTACATTGATCTCGAACCGCAGCAGGCTGTAGCTCGCGAAGACGGACATCACCTGCGGCAGCGCGCCGAACCGCACCATCTCGACGAACCGGCTGCCGGTGGAGCGAACGCCCTCGACCGGCCGCATGTCGATATTTTCGATGGCCTCGGTGAAGAGCTTGCCGAGCGTTCCAAAGCTGTGAATGGCGATCGCCAGAATTCCGGCCAGCGGACCGAGGCCGAAGGCGCTGACAAACATCAGCGCAAACACCAGGTCGGGGACGGTGCGGCAGAATTCGAAGATGCGCTTGATGCTCCATCGCAGCACATTTCCGGGCGCAAGGTTGGCGGCGGCAAAGAAGGCAAACATGAACGCGCCGCCGGCGCCGATCAACGTGCCGAGATAGCCGATCAGGACGGTGTCGAGCAGCAGCTTCAGCCAACCAGCGATATTCCAGTACCAGTCGGCGACGTCGGCGCCGAAATGCGCGTAGGTGAGCCTGGGGAGGATGCGGCCGAAATAGCTGGTGAAGTTCGATATGTTCCGGAAGAGGTTGTCGAGGTCGACCTCGCCGAAATGTCCCGCGATGACGATCAGAATCGCAAGGATCGCCAGCACCATCAGCGACTGCCGGCGGCGGCGCGCGACTTCGCGCTGATAATCGGCGAGCAGCACCTCCAGGCGCGCGGGCGGTACGCTCAGGATGCTGGAGGTCATGACCTTCTGCTTCGTCGATCAGGAGGACGGGAGCGGCGGAGAATCGCCGCTCCCGGCTTGGTTCAGGAGCGCTTCTTGCGCATGTCGTTGACGAACTGGATCATGTCGACGGTGTTTTCGTAATCCTTGTGGGTCACCGCTACGAACTCCTTGTCCTTGCCGTCGGACAGCCGGTCGAACGCGGCCTTGTCCTTGGTGGGCGCTTCCATGAACGCCTTGACGATGGCCTGCTTGAGATCGGCGGGAAGATCCGAGAGATAAGCATAGGGCGAGCCGGCCAGCAGCCCGGACTTGAAGACGACCCGGAAATCTTCCTTCTTGGCCATTCCCTTCGCGACCATGCGCGTCAGGTTGGAATCGGTGTCCGAGTTCCACCAGTCGGCGGCGCAATCCACCGTGCCCTTGTCGAGCGCGATCACGCCGTTCTCGTGGCTGCCGGTGATGATCGACTTGCCGAAGAAGGCGTCGGCATCGATGCCGACCTTGTGGAGGAAGAAGCGCGGCGCGTTGTAGCCGGAAGTCGAATTCGGATCGACGAAGCCGATGGTCTTGCCCTTGAGATCCTTGATATCCTTGTAAGGGCTGTCGGCCTTGACGTAGATCACCGAATAATAGCCGACCGTGCCGTCATTGTTTCGGCTGGTAACGAAGGGTTCGGTCTTGACGCCGGTCATATAGGCCGTCGAGTAGGAGGCCGGGCCGTAATAGGCGATCTGGATGTTGCCGGCGCGCTGGCCCTCGATGACGGCGGCGTAGTCGTTGGCGATCCGCAGCTTGACGGGAACGCCGAGTTCCTTCGAGAGATAAGTCATGAAGGGCGCGTAACGGTCGTTGACGCCGGAGGCGTTTTCAGCCGGCACCACGGCGAAGGTCAGTTCCTTGTATTTCGCCTTCCAGTCGTCGGCGTGGGCTGCGCTTGCCGTAAAGGCCAACGCCATCGCGCTGGCGGACAGAAAATGGCGGCGGTTCAACATAGAGCTTCTCCTGTTGGGTGGGGTGAGGCAGTTTCTTGTCGGGCGACGCCCGAGTAATGTCGCGAATTCGAGCAACTGTTACGCGATGGCAGCTATGCCCAGTATGGGATCCTCGACGGCGACGCCGTTCGGCCGTGCCGGCACGTTGCTCCTGGCGTCGGATTCGAGGCCGTAGAGGCGCTTCGCTTCGGATTCGGTCAGCTGTTCCGGCGTGCCGTCGAACACCACCCGGCCCGCGGCCATGCCGATCAGCCGGCCGCAATAGCCGCGCGCCAGATCTAGCGAGTGCAGGTTGCAGATCACGGTGATGCCGAAGTCCCGGTTGATGCGCTGGAGCGCGTCCATCACCACCTTGGTGTTGTGCGGATCGAGCGAGGCGATCGGCTCATCCGCCAGAATGATGTCCGGCTCCTGCACCAGCGCGCGGGCGATGGCGACGCGCTGCTGCTGGCCGCCGGAGAGCTGGTCCGCACGCTGCACCGCCAGCGATGCAATCTCGAACTGCTCGAGGGCGGCCAGCGCGATCGCCTTGTCGGCGTCGGGCCACAGCTTCAACAGCGCCCGCGCCGCCGAAACAGTCGCAAGACGCCCCATCAGCACGTTGGTCAGCACATCGAGGCGGCCGATCAGATTGAACTGCTGGAACACCATGGCCGAACGGGCGCGCCACTTCCGCAAGTCGCGCCCCCGCAGCGCCGTGACATCGACTCCGTCATAGAAGATCCGCCCCGAAGTCGGCTCAGCGAGGCGATTGATCATGCGCAGCAAGGTCGACTTGCCGGCGCCGGAACGCCCGATCACCCCGATGAAGCTGCCGGGCGCAACCGAAAACGACGCGTTGTCGACCGCGGTCTTTGCGCCAAAACGGCACGTCAACCCTTCCACCACCAGCATGCAGCGCTCCGGAAATAACCTGCACCATCGCTAACCTCTGGATTCAACAGTTGTGTGACAGCCGCGCTGCGGTGCGGCAATCGTCCACACCCGCGTGCACCGTCACGCATTCGTCATGACATCGTCATCAAGCCCACCGATGACGTGCAGCCCTGACATTCATTGCTCGTGAGAAGCCCGCATGGCCGGCAAGATACTTTCAATCGATCCGACGGTGGACCCAAGCGCGAAACTGCATGACGTCAGGCTCGGCGCCTATTGCGAGGTCGGCGCGCGGACGATCCTGCAGGAGGTGACGATGGACGATTATTCCTACGTCGTGAACGACGCGCAGATCGCCTATGCGACGATCGGAAAGTTCTGCTCGATCGCGGCGATGACGCGGATCAACCCCGGCAATCACCCGATGCACCGCGCGACCCAAGCGCACTTCACCTATCGCGCCAGCGCGTATTTTCCGGAAGAAAGCGACGAGGCGGAATTCTTCGAATGGCGGCGCTCCCATCGCGTCCATATCGGTCACGACGTCTGGATCGGACATGGCGCCATCGTACTGCCGGGCCGCGGCATCGGCACCGGCGCGGTGGTTGCCGCCGGCGCCGTCGTCACCAAGGACGTTCCGGCCTACACCATTGTCGCAGGCAATCCGGCGCGGACGATCCGGCGCCGCTTTCCCGAAGACGTGACCAACCGGCTGGCCGAGCTTTCATGGTGGGACTGGAGCCATGAAAGTTTGCGCAAGGCGCTGCCCGATTTTCGCAAGCTTTCGGTCGAGGACTTTCTCGCAAAATACGAGGCTGCGGCCAGCGTCAGCCGATCGCCCGCCCCGAAACGAAGTGCAGCATCATGACGGACATTCTCATTGAAGGCGGCGAGGCGCTGCTCGGCGGCGAATTCGCTGACACCTCGCTGCGGATCGAGAACGGCGAGATCGCTGCGGCTGGCGCTCGCCATGGCCGCGCGGCATTGGGCCTCGACGCTAGCGGCCTGAAGGTGCTGCCCGGGATCATCGATCTGCATGGCGATGCCTTCGAGCGGCAGATGATGCCGCGCCCCGGTGTCGATTTCCCCGTCGACGTGGCGCTGACCGACAGCGACCGGCAGGCGGTCGGCAACGGCATCACGACCGTGTTTCACGCCACGACCTGGTCTTGGGAGCCGGGCCTGCGCGGCGCCGACAATGCCAGGCTGCTGCTCGAGGCGATCGAAGCCATGCGGCCGCAACTGGCCGCGGACACCCGCTTCCATTTGCGCCAGGAAACCTACAATCTCGACGCGGAGACCGAAATCAGCCAATGGCTGTCCGACGGGCGTATCGACCTGTTCGCCTTCAACGATCACATGGACTCGACGGTTGCCAATCTTGCAAAGCCGCAAAAGCGAAGCCGCATGGTCGAACGCACCGGGCTCACCAATGAGGCGTTCGACGCGCTGGTGGCGCGCGTCGTCGCTCGTGCCCCCGACGTTCCCGCCTCGATCGCGCGGCTGGCCGAGGCGGCCCGCAACGCCAATGTGCGGATGCTGTCGCATGACGACGATACCCCTGACATGCGCGAGGCTTTTCGCCGCATGGGCGTGACTATCGCCGAATTCCCGGTCAACGAGGAAACCGCGCGCGCCGCGGCGGAAGCCGGCGACGCCATCGTGTTTGGCGCGCCCAATGTCGTGCGTGGCGGCAGCCATACCGGATGGACCCGGGCGTCCGACATGATCGCCAAGGGCCTGTGCTCGGTGCTCGCCTCCGATTATTATTATCCGGCGCAGTTGCTCGCGGCATTCCGCCTCGCCGCCGACGGCGTGCTGCCGCTGGCCCGCGCGTGGGATTTGATTTCGGCGGGGCCGGCGCAGGCGGCCGGGCTTTCCGACCGGGGCGTCCTGGCGGAGGGCAATCGCGCCGATATCATCCTCGTCGATGACGAAGTGCCGCTGCGGCCGCGCATCGTTGCCGTCATCGCCGCCGGGCGCCTGGTCCACCTGACCGATGCGAGTCGGCTGATCCTGTCAACGCCCGCGCGGCGCGAGGCGGTTGCAGCCGCGTGAGCAGGCTTTATGCTGACGCCATGGCCTCCTTTCCCCGTTATGCAATCTATTACGTTGCCCCGCCCGGCAGCGATCTCGATCGCTTCGGCGCAACATTGCTCGGCTACGACGCGATCGGCGGCGGCGACCTGCCCTTTCCGGATGGCATTGCGCAGTCAGTCCCGGATTGGCGCGAGTTGACGCGTGACCCGCGCAAATACGGCTTCCATGCCACGCTGAAGGCACCGTTGGCGCTGGCACCGGGCAAGACCGAAGCCGGGCTTCTCGCCGCCTGCGAAACCTTTGCCGGCACGCCTCGGGCAATCCCGGTGATCCGCCCGGTCGTGGATTCCATCAGCGGCTTTATCGCGGTCGTGCCCGCCGGGCCCTCGGCCGAACTGGCGCGGCTTGCCGCGGATTGCGTGCGCGAATTCGATTGCTTCCGTGCGCCGCTCACGCCGGAGGACCGGGCGCGGCGCAATCCCGCCGCCCTTACGGCAAGGCAGCGCGACTATCTCGACCAGTTCGGATATCCTTACGTGCTGGAAGACTTCCGCTTCCACATGACGCTGACGGGACGGCTTGACGCCCAACGCCGCCAACCGATTCTGACAATGCTGCGGGATCGCTTTTCGGCGCTCGGCCTGCAAACGCTGGGTATCGACAGGATCGCACTATGCCGTCAGGACGCGGCCGATTCGCGATTCCGCGTCCTTGGACAGTTCATCCTGAGGCAGACCCGCAGCTAGCCGCCCAAGTCTGCCGCTGTCGGGGCATACGACATTGCAACCGGCGGCGTTCGTTATTTCAACTGCACCTGCACGACATGGCCGGGCTTGTCGGCATGGCCCTCAGCAATCACCAGATAGCGGCGCTGGATCTTGTCCTCGCCGTGCACCACCTGCCGGATCGCGCCGGTGGCGTTGACGATCGCGGAGCCCGCCGGATTGGTCATGAAGGCGGCCAACGGTTCCAGCGGCCCCTGGCCGTCCCGCTCATGTGACAGCGCGAGAATGTAGGGCTGTTTCGGCTCGAGGCCCGTCACCGCGGCCTGCAGCACCTGGATCAGCCCCTGATCGAACAAAGAGACGCTGGTGGAAGCCTTGTCGTCGCCGCCCGTGCCGGCGCTGCTGCCGACGGTCTTGCGGCCTTCCATCGGCCCCAGCAACAGATGCGCGGTCTCGCCGGCGACCCCGAGCGGCTGCAGACCCTGCGTGCCATCGCCTTCCGGCACCGCGTTCGGAACATAGGTGATCGCCTGCGGCGCCTGACCGACCGGGCTGGTGGCAATCAGCTTGTTGGTGACGGTGTCGATCGCGGCCATGCCGTCGGCATTTTCCAGCCCGACATACACCCGGCTGCCGTCACCGGACGGCCAGATGCCGTGCGGCAGCTTGCCGACGGGAATCGTGGCGACCTGCGAGAAATCGTCGGTGCGAAATACCTTGACCTCGTTCAGCCCGCCGACCGTGACGTAGGCGAAGGTGCCGTTGGCATTATGGACGATGTTGACGTGGTTGGTGATCGGCCCGGTATCGATCGACTTCAGCACCGAGAATGGCGGTTGTGCATCGAACACTTCCGTTCTGCCGACATCCTTCAGCGTGAACCAGACCTGCTTGCCATCGGGGGTAGCGGCGATATTCGGACAGAACGGGCTGTCCTGCTTGACGTGGCCGACGATCTGATGATCGGCGACGGTGATGACGACCGTTTCCGGATTGAACGACGAGCAGACATAGCCGTATTTGCCGTCGGGCGAGAAAATCTGCATGCCCGGCCCGGCCGGAACCTTGATGCGCGACTTCTCCTCAAAGCTTTCGCCGTCGAGCACGGCGACATAGTCCTCGCCGCGGACGGTGACCCAGACCTCCTTGCCGTCGGGGGTGAAGAACGCCTCGTGCGGCGAGCGGCCGACATAGCTGGTGTGCTTGACCGCGTTGGTCGCGGTGTCGATGAAGGTGACGGAATTGCTGCCGATCGAGACCACCGCAATGGTCTTGTGATCCGGCGAGAAGCCCATGCCGTGGACCAGAACCTGGCCCCTGTAGAGCGGGCTGAAATTGCCGGGCTGCGGATCGCCGAGGCGGATGACGCCGAGCAATTTGTTGTCGACCGGATCAGTCACCGAGACCGTGTTGGAAAACTGTTCCGCCGAATAGACCCGGTCGCGATGGCTCACCGGAATATCCGGATCGGACGCCGCGCCGGGCGCCTGCCCGGCCCATGCCGCCGTCTGTCCGGACAGGCACAAGCCCGCGAAAAAAACCAGAACCGAAAGGCCGCCCCTCATGTTTCACTCCTGCTTCATGTTCATCTTCATGGCATCATGCGACGTCGCACCATGAGAACTCATGGACGACGGCGCTGGCGAGATTTGCGTCGGAGACGCCACCGATGGCGGCAATTCCTCGCCGACCGCGAGCCGCATCGCAGCGATCTCCTGCTGCTGGGTCACGATGATTTCCTGCGCCAGGCGGCGAAGCTGTTCGTTGCGGCCATATCGAAGCACGGCCTGCGCCATGTCGATCGCACCCTGATGGTGCGGCACCATCATCGCGACGAAATCGCGATCGACATCGCCGGTCGGCTTGATCGTCATCTCCGCCATCATCCTGTTCATGGCCGTATCGTTGTCCGACAGGAACGGCTGCTCGGCGGAAAGGTCCGGTCGCTCAGCGGCGTATTGAACCGGTATCGCTCCGCGGACGTGATAGGCGTGCGTCGGATCCTGCGCCAGGGCGAACGACGTAGCCGCGACCGATGCGGTGGTCGCCAGCGAGATCACCCGCTTGCGAATGAAACTGCGCGAGAACAAGACCATTTGTTTGCCTCCAGACATCATCAACCACCGTGCGCGCGGATTATTCCACGGCTGCCCTTAGCGTTTCCCGATATCTTCTTGGATGGGTTCGCCCACAAGACTCCCGGGTACCGCCGCAGACACCGGGAGCCGTTTGAACATGGCGGCGGGCCGCCACGTTCTCAACCAAAAACCAATTTAGCATTTTGAAAACGCACGACACCACGCCTGCTCAAATCTTGAGCCACACGAACCGCCTTGCGCGATCAACGATGAGTGATGTCGTTCATGCATCGCCTCAAGATTGCTTGAGCATCATCGCCTGCCAATGCTGGCGAGCTGCTATTTGGCGCCCTTGACCCGGTCCAGATAGTCGACGATCGCGCCGACGTCCTCCGGCGCAACCGGGGCCTTGTAGGCGTTGATCATCTTGTTGACCTCCGCCGCCCAAGCCTGTTTGGACAAGTCCGGCTGGTTCAACACCATGCCGGCGGAGTAACAGGCGAGACAATTGTTGTTGATCGCGTCCGCTCCCGGACCTCTAAACATCCTGTCGCTGTCCGGCAGCTCGATCTTGACCGGTCTTGGTTCGATGGGCGATGCCGCCCGCGCCATCAGGGAGCCGTGTCGGGATTCCCCTGGGCTCGACCGAACTTTCGCCGGGCGGCCTCAGTCCGCTGCCGGACATCACCCTGCAGAGCCAACCATCGGCGATCACCACGGGAATGAGCACATCCCCATGCGTGCTCAACGGCGCATCGCCGACGGCAGCAACATCGACGTCCTCAGGAGGCTGCTGAAGGCGTAGCCAGCGGCGATCTCACCGCTCTACGAAGGCGCGCTGCAGCTGATCGGTGATCGGCTTCAACAGGTAGCTCATCATGGTGCGGCTGCCGGTCTGCATGAATACTTCCGCGGGCATGCCCGAAACGAGTTGCTTGCCGTCCAGCCGGCGGCGCTGCTCCTCGGGAAGCTTCACCCGCACCGTGAAATACGGCGCATTGCTCTGCTGGTCCCGGCTGGTATCGGCCGAGACATAAGACACGATGCCGTCGAGCTGCGGCGTCGTGCGCTGGTTGAAGGCCGAGAAGCGGACGAACGCCTTCTGCCCCATCCGCACCTGGTCGATATCATTGGGCTGCAGCCGCGCCTCGATCTGCAGATCATCCAGATCCGGAACCACTTCCATGATGGTGTCGCCGGCGCGGATCACGCCTCCGATGGTATGGGCGGAGAGCTGATGGATCACGCCCGATGTCGGCGCACGGATTTCGATCCGGTCGAGAAGATCGCGCGCCGCGACGCTATGCTCCACGAGTTCGGCTTCCTTGCCCTGGTTCTCGCCGAGTTCCTTGACGACGTCGGTGCGGAAATCCTGGTCGAGCCGGACGATCTGAAGCTGCGCCTCGCCGATCTTGGATTTCGTCTCGGCGATCGCCGACGTCAATTGCCCGCGCTCGCCTTCGATCCGCGCGCTCTCGCGCTGCAGGGTCGTGAGCCGGGTCAGCGGCACGAGCCGCTTGTCATAGAGGTCCTGGACGCCGGTGAGCTCGCCGCCGATCAGCTCCAGTTGCTTGGACTTGGAATCGACCTGGGCATTGAGGCCGGCGATCTCCTCGCCGAGCTGCGAGACGCGGCTCTGCAGAAGATCGGTCTGGCTCCGGCGCGCGTTGGAGCGGGCGTTGAACAGCGACTGCTCCGACGCCAGCAGCGCCTTGACGGTGGCATCGTCAGATCGTGCCGTCAGTTCAGGCGGCACCTTAAGCTGTGCCGCGCCGTCGCGCTCGGCGACCAGCCGGGTAATCCGGGCCCGCACTTCGTCGAGCTGCTTGCTCACCATCTGCAGGCTGGCCTGCGCCTGGGTGGCATCGAGCCGGAGAAGCAGATCGCCCGTGGCCACCCGCTCGCCATTATGGACCGGGATTTCCGCCACCACGCCGCCGGTCGGATGTTGAATGGCCTTGACGTTCGATTGAACGACGAGGTTGCCGGGAACGACCACGGCGCCCGCGATCGGCATCAGCACGGCAAGGCCGCCGGCGACAACAATGAAGCCCAGCAGCACCCGAAGCCCGGTCCGCAATTCGTTCTCGAAGGCGCGCCCGGCCCGCAATGCCAGACCTTCGCCGGGCTCGTTGTCGTTGTCGGCTAAGCCGTCGCGATTGACGAGGAAGGCGACGCCCGCGGTCAGGCCGACACGGCAGGTCTTCATCAACTGTCCGACGGCCGTTGCGGGCTTGGCGTCGGCGGCTGGAGGCGGCAACGTCAATCGAGGAGTCTCGACATGCATCGACTGATGCCGGGCTTCAGCTCTGGCAGGTTCCGGCCCGGGCTTCGCCACATTGATCAGGCTCGCCACATTGATCAGGGACGGGTCGTCGGGCGCGATGATCGGGCCGCGACGGCCCGTCGGCGGAGCGGGCGTCGGCTCACGTTCGGGTTCGCTTTTTCGCGCGCTCGGAGCCGCAGCCTCCTTGCGCACCTGCTCCGTTCTGCGCATGGCCGGCGTGACGGCCGGCTCGCGTAGTTGCTCGCTTCTGCGTCGGATTGGGGCGGCAACCGGGTCGGGTGCGGGCTCGCTTCTGCGCCGGACAGGTGCGGCAACCGGCTCGGATAATGGCTCGCTTCTCCGCCAGGCCTGGATGAAAGCCGGCTCGGGCGCGGGTTCGCTCCTGCGCCAGGCCGGCGCGGCCGTCGGTTCGGGTTCATCTTCACTTCTGCGCGTGGCCGGGGCAGTGGCTGTCAGTCCGAGTTGTTCGAGGCAGATGTCGAAGGCCCGCCCCATCCTGCCCCTGCGTTGCCGCTTCGGCTGATTTGTTCGCGGATGGGAGGGAGGATGTAACTCCTCGCGGGCCGGACGACGCGCTTGCGGCGCGGGCGGCCCATCGCCGTCTTCCAGCTCGAACGCCTGCCGCAGGCGCTGCAACTCGAGAATCAATGCCGCGCCCTGCGGTCCAACCGCCTCGTCACGGGAATCACCGTCCCAGCGCGGCGCGCGTCGACCTTCATGTGGCATGCCGTCTCCCGGTCTCATGGCTCAACGCTCTCCACGATCGGCGCCCGGCGCACCGTTTTCATGTCCTGTGGCTCCGGCTGTCTTGCTGCTGCCGGCTGTCGTGCCGCCGCGGGTTGTCTCGCCGCCGCGGACTGTCTTGCCGCCGCAGGATCTCGCGCGACCGCAGGCTCTCTTACTGACGTGGATTGCCCCGTCGCCGTGCGGACGCGGGCGAATATCTCCTCGCAGGGGCCGAATGCGATCGACTTGCCGTCATAGAGCACCATCGCCATGTTCAGCGCGGCCAGCGCGCTTGGGCGATGCGAGATGACGATGACGATGCATTTGTTGTAGCGCAGTATCTGAATGGCGCGGGTCAAGGCGTTTTCGCCGTCGGCATCGAGATTGGCATTCGGCTCATCGAGCACGACCAGGAACGGATCGCCGAACACCGCGCGCGCAAGCCCAATTCGCTGCCGCTGGCCCGCCGACAGCGACATGCCGCCTTCGCCGATCCGCGTCGAATAACCCTCGGGCAGCCGCAGGATGATGTCATGCACGCCCGCGATCTGCGCGGCCCGCAGGATCGCGTCCGAGGGGGCGGTCTCATCGAAACGGCAGATGTTTTCGGCGACGGTGCCGTCGAACAAGGCCACGTCCTGCGGCAGATAGCCGATATAGCGGCCGAGGTCCTCGTTGCGCCACTGATCGAGCGCGGCGCCGTCGAGCCTCACCACGCCATTCTGCGCCGGCCAGATTCCGACCAGCGCCTTGGAGAGCGACGTCTTGCCCGACGCGCTGGCGCCGAGCAGCGCCAGTCCCATGCCGGCCTTGAGCGAAAACGAAATATTCGAGACGATGGGCCTGCTCCCCCCCGGTGCGGCGACGGCCAGTTCGTGCACGGAAAGTTCGCGGCAGGGACGCGGCAGCACCACCGGCGGCGGCGCCGGGGCCGCGGTCGCCTTGCAGATTTCGCGCAGCCGCGTGATGCCCTGGCGCGCGGCGACCAGCTGCTTCCACGTGCCGAGCGCGATTTCGACGGGCGCCAGCGCGCGGCCCATCATGATCGACGATGCGATCATGATGCCGCCGGACGCCCTGTCGGCGACGACGAGATAGGCGCCGATGCCCAGCATGCCTGATTGCAGCACGTAGCGCAGCACCTTCGCGCTCGAGCCGAGATTGGCATAGACGTCGGTGGCGCGGATATTCTCCCGCAAATAGCGTTCATTGGCCTGCGACCAGCGCGCGGTGAACCGATCGGTCATGCCCAGCGCGCGAATTACCTCGGCATTGCGCAGGGTGGCGTCGGCCAGCACCTGCCGCTGGGCGCTGGAATCCATCGCGGCCTTGGCCGCTCCGCGCGACATCCGCTCGGTCAGCAAGGTCATGGCGATGATCGCCGCGGTGCCGAGTACCGCCGTCATGCCGATTGCCGGATGAAACAGAAACAAGGCAATGAGGAAGATCGGGATCCAGGGCATGTCGAGGAACGCGGTCGGCCCCATGCTCGACATGAAGCCGCGCACCTGGTCCAGATCGCGCAGCGGCTGCTGCATCAGCATGGGCTTCACGCCGCGAAGCGGCAGCGTCGCGAGCGCGGTGTGGATCGCCGCCTGCAGGCCGGCGTCGAACAGCGTCGCGACCCGGCAAAGCATGCGCGTGCGCAGCGCGTCGAAATATCCCTGCACGAGATAGGCCAGCAGCACCATCAGCGAGAGGCCCAGCAGGGTCGCGGTGTTGCGGCTGGGAATCACCCGGTCATACACCTGCAGCATATAAAGTGAACCCGACAGCATCAGGATATTGATGGCGCCGCTGAAGACAGCAATGCCGACCATGCGCCGCGCGCTCTCGCGCAATCCCAGCGCCACGGGATCGTCGGACTGAAGCGTCGACCTGAGATTCGAAATCGCGCGGGACGGAGAGGTCGCCTGTGCGTGACCGTGAGCGATACTCATACACTGCGCCCCTTCGGCTGGTGTCGCGGCTTGCGCGATCAATTCTCCTTGACGGCTGATACCGACCATTTTTCGGCAAGAATGCGACCGAGGCGGGCGTTATGGATGGCACTGAAATAAAACGACGGCGCTGGTGTCTTGCTTATCCGGACGATTTCGCCATGGCCGGCGGCGCCAAATTTGCGCACGATCCGGGAGCTTACGGGGTTTTCGCGGCAAGCATCGGCAGGCATTTCATATTTTCCGCGTGAAGGCAGGCGGCACGTGCAAAAAAGCGCGTTCGGCGACACGGTTTCGTCCGCCTATCACCTTGCTTCTCCCGCGCATTGGCCCCGGTGTCGGCTGAAAGCCGCCACGAAGCTAAATAATTCTTCACATCTCGCATCAACCCGTAACCCGAGTGGATCACTTGGGGCGGCCGTCGTGCAACGCGACACAACAACAGGGGACGAACATGGCGCGCACCACACATGGTTTCCACCACCAACACGCTGGTAACGGTAATCAAATGGATCCGGGTACTCCCGCGCCGCCGGTTCCGCCGGTGACCACCCCTGTCGATCCCGGCCCCCCGGCGCCAGCCGCCGCCCCGGCTTTCTCCGACCTTGGCTTGACCTTCAATGACGCCACGCGCGCGCTCGAGGGCGGATTGTGGCAAAATACGGTCTCGGAAGGCGGCCAGGGCCTTGGCAGCATCGGACGATACACCACCGATCTCACCAATGTTCAAACCGGACTGCAGGCGGAAGTCACCGCGGGGCAATTCACCGGCGCCACGCTGACCCATGTCAACGCGATCCTCGCCGATATTACGACTTCACTCTCGGCCGCTACCGCCTCGGTGAACGGCGGCGGAACGTTCGGCAGCGTCGCGGCCGCGGAAACGGCGCTGCATAACAGCCATCTCGATATCCTCAATATCGTCAACAACGACGCCAATCTCGCCACGTTGGCGACACAAAATGGCGCGGCCGGATTCCTTGCGGCGCCCACGGCTTTCGCCGCCGGCACCACCGCCGCCAATGCGCCTCATGCTACCTTCGCGGATATCGGCGCCATCTTCAACGATCTGGCCAATATTTCCATCGGAGGTATCAACGCTTCCAACACGGCGCAGGCAACCGCCGATACCAACGCGGCCATCACCGACCTGCAGGGCTTGATGACTGCCAACCCGGCGCTGTTCGGCGGTCTCACCGGCATCCATGCGGACACCATCGTGCGCCAGCTCCAGCTTGAGCAGACCTTCATCAATCAGGCTGGCGTCAGCCAGGATGCGGGACGAGCCAGCAATGACAATTTGCTGGACATCATCGACATCGTGCAGGGCGACACCAATCTGGTGAACATGGCAAACCAGAACGGCGTTCACGGATTTACGCCTTTTGGCGACGCGCTGAACCCGACGCCGAAATATCTGGACAATTCGGATCAAACAAATTTCTGGGCAAATTTCATCGCCCAGTCCAACTCGCTGGGCCAGCAAGCGGAAAACCTCGTCGGCGGCAACGACGCGCACGCGATCGCAGCCCTTATCAGCGATATCCAGTCCTTCCAGACGACGGTCACCAATTTCGATGCGGCCCAGGGCGGCATCTTCGAAGCCCGCTTCGACAACGAGCTGCTGGGCCAGACCAGCACGCTCGGCGCCGAGGTGAGCGCGGTGATCAAGGGATTGCAGACCGGCAATGCGGCACTGGTCACTGCTGCGGCCGAGGAGATGCACGCCAATGCCGCCGACGTCGGCGGCAACAACGCACCCGCGACCGGCGGCACCTACAATGCCGATGGCGCGACGGTTGCCGACGTATTGTCGACGGCGGTTGCAACACCGGCGGTTGCCGCAGCGGCGCCCGTGACCCCGGCTCCGGCCCCGACGGCACCGACTTTGCCGGCGGCGCCTGCTGTGCAGACCGTGGCCAGCGCACCGCCAGCGGCGGCGGATACACCCGCGGTCGATCCGCATCATTCGCTGGTTCCGGAGATGGCGCAGCACTTCCACCACATGTGGGGATAACGGCGGATCAGCGTGGCCTCCGACGCCCCGTCATCCGACGGAGCGCCGGAGGCCGGCCTGATCGGTCAATCCAGACTCTTGCGCCAGCTCTCGCGGTTTGAACCATCAACGTCGCGGCCGGGCAGCCGCAAAGCAAAGGGAATTTGTTCATTCGCCGGGTTCGGCGAATCCTGATTTTGGGGGACGGGTCATTTGTGTACGAGTAACGATGGCTTCTTGCGGCGTGTATCGCGGGCCAACAAGGAAAACGGTGCGATCCGGCGCGATGCGCCGGCCGTTCGTAGACGCGAGGCTAACATCAAATCCAGGCGCCGCCCTGATGGCGCCGGTTGCCCGCTCCCTGACGGCGGGGCGCGCGAATGAGGCAACGAAAGACCGATTACGGCACGATCATCCTGCACTGGCTCCTGGTTGTCGCATTCAGCGTCTCCTTTGTCAGCGGCTTGCGGATCGCGACCGAGGCTCCCGGGCGCAACTGGATCAATCTGTTCGACGCCGTGCTGCCGCGTCAGAGCGTGTGGGTGGCGCACATGCAGGCCGCCATCGTGCTGGTAGCGGTGTCGATCGCTTATGCCGTCTATGTCGCGAAATCGGGACTAGGCCGCCGCATCCAGCTCGACAAGATCCGGCTGCGCGGACTGTTTGGCCGCAAACAGGCGAGGCTCGGCTCCTACAACATCGTTCTGTACTGGATCTTCTTCGTCACGATGCTGGGGCTCATCGCCAGCGGCGGGTTGTTGTATTTCGGTTTCTATGCCGGCCACGACGTGGCGACGCTGCACTGGTACGGAACGTGGGTGATCATGGCCTTTGCAGGCCTTCACGTCCTGTCGCACTACCGGCTCGGCGGCGTATCGCAGTTGCTGCGTATCTTTCGCCCAACCGGCCTCACCGCGCCGCCGCCGCGGCTCGATGCGGTCGAGTTGCTGACGTTGCTGGCCGAGCAATCGGCGCGGCTGGCGCCGGAATCCGCGCAACCGCCCATCACACCGGTATCGCCGCCGCACGATGGCGCGCAGGATCGGACGGCCGCACGGAGTTCGACCGCGCACCGGCCGGGAGCCAGGCGACAGGCCAGCCCCTCAAAACCGCGCAATCCGACCTTTCAATCCAACCCTTTTGTCGTCGCCGCAGCCGTCGCCATCACCGGCGCTTCGGTCATCCTGGCGGCGGACCGGATGTCCGTCGACCAGTTGCAGATTCATCGCGTCAGCAGCGCGGACGTACCCGTTCTCGACGGCGACACCTCCGATCGGGCCTGGCGCAACATCACACCGTTTTCGCTGATGACCAGCGAGGGCGGAAATTTCGACGGCACGGGCGAAACCAGAATAGAGATTCGCGCGGTGCATGACGGCACCTGGGCGTATTTCCTGTTCACCTGGCAAGATCCGACGCGGTCGCTGAAACAACTGCCGCTGATCAAGGAAGTCGACGGTTGGCACGTGCTGCACGACGGCCTCGAGGCCGGCGACGAGCACGACTATAATGAGGACAAATTCTCGGTGCTGTTGACTACCATGAATGTGACGCTAGCGGGCGACCGTACGTTCCACGCCAGCCCGCATCCGATCGCCGACGCGCCGGCCACCATGACCGGCCGCGGCCTGCATTACACGGCAGCAGGCTACGCCGATGTCTGGCAATGGAAGGCGACCAGCGGCGGTTCGACCGGATGGATGGATGACGCGCATTTCGGCCCGCCGCTGGAACCGACGCCGATGCAGGTCCACAATATCCTTCCCTACAGGGGCGGCTTCGCGCCCGACCCCGGCAGCGCCAATTACAGCAACAATTTCATTATCGACGCCGATGAGGCCGGCGGCGCCCGGCTGACCGCGCCACGCCGGCTGCCGAAAGATCTCGCGGCCACGCAGGCGGCGATGGGTGAAGTGGATATCGATCCCAATCACGGCGAGAACGACGGCGCGCGCTGGTACATGACCGAGGACGAGTTGATTCCGTATTCTGCCGAGGCGGACGCCCGCATCCCTACGGGCGCGGTGATCCCGGGTGTCATCGTTGCCGGCGAATTCTCGGGCGATCGGGCCGACGTGCGATGCGCGGCGCGCTGGGCCTCCGGGCACTGGGCGCTGGAAGTGGCGCGCCGTCTCGACACCGGCAGCCAGTACGACGTGCCGATCAAGACCGGCGTCTTCATGCGGGTCGCGGCCTTCGATCACAGTCAAATCAGACACACAAGGCACGTCCGGCCAATTCGTCTCGAGGTAGAATAATAATGAGTAGAACCTGCAAAGTGACGCTGAATGACGAGCCGTTCCTGGCGAATTGCGGCGACCTGTTGCTCGACTCGGCGCTGATGAACGGGATCGATCTGCCCCATGACTGCCGCAGCGGAATTTGCGGTGCCTGCCGGGTGCGCCTCGTCGACGGCAAGGTGTTCGGCGGGCAGGAACATGGTGACGACATGATCCACGCCTGTCAGGCCCGGATCGTTTCCGATCTGGAGATCGTCACCGAACCCGTGCCCGACCAGGTCTCCTTGTCGGGGCGCGTGGCAAACATCGTGCGGCTGGCGCCGGACGTGATTGGCGTCGATGTGGAGTTGCCCAAGCCGCTTCGATACCTTCCCGGCCAGTATTGCAAGGTGCAATTCCGGGGCTTCCCGGCGCGATCTTACAGCCCGACCTATCCGCTGGAGGGACCTCCCGATCATCGCCTGCTGCACTTTCACATCCGGCAGCTCTCCGACGGGGCCGTTTCATCGGCGCTCGGCCGCAATATCCGCATCGGGCATCGCGTGAAAGTGACGGGGCCGCTCGGCAGCGCCTATCTGCGGCCAAATCATACCGGCAGCATCGTTCTCGTCGCCAGCGGCACCGGCTTCGCGCCGATGTGGGCGATCGCGGTCGCCGCGATCATGGAGCGGCCGCAGCGCGAATTGATCTTCGTGATCGCGGCGCGAAAGCTGCAGTCGCTGTATATGCACAGTGCGCTCTGCCGCCTGGCGCTGTTTCCCAACGTTACGATCATTCCGACCGTATCGGAGCCGCAGGACGTCTCTCCGGCGATCCGCGTCGGACGGCCGACCGATCATCTGCCGAATTTGTCGGCGCATGATGTGGTCTACACCTGCGGCGCGCCTGCCATGACCGAGGCCGTTGCGCGGATGGCGCGAACCGCCGGCGCCCGGTGTTACACCGACCCCTTCGTATCGAGCGGCCAGCCTGCCGGCCAACCCACCATGGCAAGGAGGCTGACCGGCTGGCTCAACAATCCGCGAAGCGGTGCGCCGATCGTGCGGCCGCCGGCACGGAAGCAGGCCGGCGCGCCTCGTGCCGCCTTCGGCAACGTCCGCTGAACAGGTCTGGCCCGCGCAAGCGGGCCAGAAGGCGGCCGTCGGGGCCAAGATCAGTTTGCTTTAGCTGCCTCGGGAGGCATCTCTCCCAGGAACGCAAGCGCATCCCAGCCGTCGGTGTTCCGATACTCAGATGTTACGACCGTCACACGCGCCAGCGTGAGGCGCGACCACTTCTCCGCCTCCGCAAGCCAAAGAATTTCACTATTCGGTTCGCGCATGGCGAGTTGTCGGCACAACGCAGCGCGCGCACTAAACTCCAGATGACCTGCCATTGACGCCTCCCTGCCCGAGAGCACGACGGTGCCATCTAAGCCCGTGAGGCGGTCGACCACCTTGATCTACCTCAAACATATGCGGGCGCGGCGCCGATTGCGCAGGCGCCACTCGCGAGTCAAACACTGCTGACGGGGCAGACGCCGCCTTCGCGCGGGCTCAGCAGCCGCGGCAGATATTTTTTATCGTGGCGTCCAATCGCGCATTTTCATCGGCGAGCAGATCGCCGGTCGGGCCCGGTTGCGCTGCAGGCGCCTGAGACGCTGCCGCAGGCGCCGGCGATGCGGCGACGGGCTTGACCCGACGGGCCGGCGAGGCGGCTCGATCGTAACAAGCGAGACGATCGCTCGCCTTCGGGACCGACTGGCATTCGGTGGTTTGAGCGATCGCCGGCTCGCAAAGTGCAAAAAGCCCGATCAACAATGCGGCAGGTTTCATCGCAATTCTCCAGGACGATTCGGCAATAACAGTGGACGAAGCGGCCATGGCCGCTGTTGATCCAGCTCAAGGGAGGAGCCGACTTGGTTTTGCGCGATCCATCTTCATTATTGGCCCGCGCGGTCGGCTTGCGGGTGGCGGATCGATCTGGTTAGCTTGCCGGGCCAGTTCATACCGGGGAAACAAGCGAGTGGCACTCAAGAACGTCATCGGAATTGACCACGCCGTCGTCATGGTCAGGGATCTCGACAGGGCCGCCGAGAACTGGAAGCGGCTCGGCTTTACCGTATCGCCGCGCGGCACGCATAGCGCGCATATGGGGTCAGGCAATTACACCATCATGTTCGACCCCGACTATATGGAATTGCTCGGCGTGCTGGTTGAGACGGAACATAATGCTCCGGCGCGCGCCTTTCTTGCGAAACGCGGCGAAGGCATCGAGCGCGTCGCCTTCACGGCCGTCGATTCCGCCGCCGGCGCCGCGGAAATCCGCGCACGCGGCTTTGAGCCCGTGGGACCGACCGATTTCGAGCGGCCGGTGACGATGCCGGACGGCCGGCTGTCGGCGGCCAGGTTCACGACCTTTCAGTGGCCGGTTGCGGAGGCGCCGGGCGGGGTCCGGATTTTCGCCTGTCAGCACAAGACGCCGGAGACGGTCTGGATTCCGGAGCTGATGAAACACGCCAATGGCGCGAGGCGCCTGCGGCAGGTGCTGATCGTGTCGCCGGAGCCCGCCAAGGATGCCGCGCACCTCGCACGCATGATCGACCGCGAGGTCAAGGCCGCAGCGGACGGCGCAGTCGCGGTGCCGTCGGGTTCGGATCGCGCCGATTTCGTGTTCCTTACCAGGGACCAGCTGGGCCGACGCTATCCCGAAGTTTCGCTGGTGGGATTGCCGGAGCGCGGCGGCGCGGGCCTCGTGATTGCGACATCCGATCTTGCCGCAGCCGAGAAGGCCTTCGGCAGTGCAGGCGTCCGTAGCGGCAGCGCGGTTTGCGTCGCGCCGGCGGCGGCCAATGGCACGCTGCTCGCCTTCGTCGCGGGATAAGCTAAGCTGGGCGGCACATCTGCACTTGGGCTGGCATCGGTCCGCGGAAGCGTCCGAGATTTGATTCAGCCCGGCCAATACGGCCGCCCGGGGAGAAAAGCATCAGGCCGCCTTAGCGGCTTCAACTGGTTCGTTCGACAACAGCATGACCGCCGACGCCGTGTTCGAGATCGGAATGTGGTAAGAGCGGCGCAGCTCTTTTACCCGTCCCTGCATCGACGCGCGCGCTGCGATCCAGCACATCAGCTCCACGCCTTGCGCGCCGGCCTTCTCGACGACGTCGAGCGCCGAATATTTATTGAGCGCGGAGACGTCGCCCGCGATCGCATCCATACATTCTCGATCGAAATCCTTATTGATGAAACCCGCCCTCTCGCCGTCGAGCTGGTGCGACAGGCCGCCGCTGCCGAGAACGAGCACCTTGACGTTCTCCCCATAGGATTCGATCGCCCGGCCAACCGCCCTGCCGAGATCGTAGCAGCGTTTCGGACCCGGCAGCGGATGCTGGATCGAGTTGATGGCGATCGGCACGATGCGCACCGGCCAATTGCTGTCCGGATACATCAGCAGCATCGGATTGGTGATCGCGTGATCGACCGCCATTTCCTGACACATGACGGGATCGAAGCCGTCCGCGACGATGCCATTGATGATATGCCACGACAATTTAACATCGCCCTTGAACGATGACGTCGTCGGAATGCCCCAGCCCTCGTCCTTGCTGACGTAGTCGGAGGCTGCACCCACGGCGAAGGTAGGCATCTTGTCGAGGAAGAAGTTGAGGCCGTGGTCGTTGTAGAAGAACACGACTACGTCGGGCTTTTCCCTGCCGATCCACTCGCGCACGGGAGGAAACGCGTCGAAGAATGGCTTCCAGTATGGCTCGTTCTGCTGCTTTTTCGCAATGGCGTTGCCGATCGCCGGCACATGCGACGTAAAGAAACCGCCGATAATTCGAGCCACTACTGCCTCCCTGCGTCCAGAAGTTTCTGTTTGAAAGCCTCGACCGACATGCCGGTCTGCTGCGCGCCGATATCCTGAACGCCGAGGCCGAGAATGCCGGCGAGCTTGGCCAGGTAATAGGCGTTACCGCCGGCCTCGATCATCTTCAGCACGCTGCCGCTGGCGAGCGCCGCCCGCTGTTCGGCCGTCAGCTTGTACTTGTCGAAGTACGCGCCTTGGTCGGCAAGGAATTCCTTGCGGTTTTCAGGATCGTTGAAGGAGTAACACATCTTGTTGAGCTGGTAGCCCTTGGCCGCCTGCTCGCCGTCGAAGATGGTGGTGCCGGGCACGGGTTGTCGTTTGGAGCTAGGCATGACCTCCCCTTTCACAGGATCATTTTTGTCATTTTTAGCCGATCGCCGGCCGGCCCGATTTGTTCTGGATCAATCCGGAGCAAGCCGGCCCCAACGGCTAGAACGGCAGCCCGACATAGTTTTCGGCCAGCGAGCGCTGCGCGGCATCGGAGGAGAACAGATACGACATATCCGTTTCCTGCAGCCTGTCGTCGTAGGGAATGTTGTCCGGGAAACGATGCAGCAACATGGTCATCCACCATGAGAACCGCTGCGCCTTCCAGACCCGCGCCAGCGCCTTTTTCGAATAGCCGTCGAGGCCGGCGTCGTCGCCCTTTTTGTAGTGGTCGACCATCGCGTGATAAAGATAATAGATATCGGAGGCGGCGCTGTTGAGGCCGCGCGCGCCGGTCGGCGGCACGATATGGGCGGCGTCGCCGGCGAGGAACAGCCGGCCATGGCGCATCGGCTCGGCGACGAAGCTGCGCAGCGGCGCGATGCTCTTTTCGATCGACGGCCCGGTGATCAGGCGGCCAGCGACCTCGGCCGGCAGGCGGCGCTTGAGCTCGGCCCAGAAGGCGTCGTCAGACCAGTCCTCGGTCGTATCGGAGAGCGGCACCTGGATGTAATAGCGGCTCAACACCTGCGAGCGGAGCGAACACAGCGCAAAGCCGCGTTCGTGCTTGGCGTAGATCAGTTCGGGCGACACTGGCCTGGTACGAGAGAGCACGCCGAGCCAGCCGAAGGGATAGACGCGCTCATATTCCCGCAGCACGTCCTTCGGGATCGACTTGCGGCTGACGCCATGAAAGCCATCGGCGCCGATGACGTAGTCGCAATCGATACGGATGACCTTGTCGCCGTCGCGATAGGTGACATAGGGCGCATCGGATTTCAGATCGTGAGGCATCACGTCTTCGGCGTTGTGGATGACGTTGCCGCCCATCCGGTCGCGCGCCTCGTAGAGATCGCGCGTCAGCTCGGTCTGGCCGTAGACCACAACCGAACTGCCGCCGGAATATTTGAAGAGATCGACATGGTCCATCACGCCGTCATGGGCGATGTGGAACCCCCGGTGAATTTCGCCCTCGCGGTCCATGCGTTCGCCGCACTGGGCCTCGCGCATGAGCTTGGCGAAACCATGCTCCAATACGCCGGCGCGAATTCGTGCCAGGACATATTCGCGGCTGTACTTTTCCAGCACCACGGTTTCGATGCCCTGCAGATGCAGGAGCTGCGACAGCAACAACCCCGACGGGCCGCCGCCGATGATGCAAACCTGGACCTTCATCTGGTTTCTCCCTGACGTTTCCGTTTCCCGAACCGACGCTTCTTCGTTTGGACGAATTTACCGGAATTTCCTATTTATCAAATGGATAGACTCCGCAAAAACTTGTACAATTCGAACATGACCGAGACGATTTCGAACCGATCGATCCAGACCTATAATCTGTTCGGCGAGGCAGGCGACCTGCCCGACGTCGTGCATTGCGAGACCATTGCCGCGCGCTCCGTGCTGCACGAATGGGAATTCGCGGTCCACCGCCATGCGCGGCTGCATCAGATCCTCCTGATCGCGCGCGGCGGCGGACAGGCGACGCTGGAGGGACGCGTCCACCGCTTACGGCCGATGCGGGTCGTCAACGTACCGGTCGGCCATGTTCACGGCTTCTCCTTCAGCCGGGGAACGCAAGGCTGGGTGCTGACGGTCGCCGCGGAGATGCTGGATGAGGTGCTGACGCCGGCCGAGGGACTGCGGCGCGTGCTGGCGCAGCCGGCCGTGGTGCGGGGAACGCCGCAGATGCGCAGCGCCATGGCGCAGATCTTTTCCGAATTCGCCGGCCGGCATTTCGCGAGGGCCCATCTGTTGCGCGCGCTGTCGGCAGTCCTGATCGGGCTGGTCGCGCGCGACATGGCCGGAAAGCAAAATGCGCCGGACGCAGCCTCAAAGGCCGATCTGTTCCGGCGCTTCGAGGCCCTGCTCGATCAGCACTTCCTCAAACACTGGACGGTATCCGACTACGCGAGCGCGCTGTCGATCACGCCGACGCATCTGAGCCGCCTCGTTCGCACGGCGACCGGGCACGCCGCATCGCACCTGATCCTCGATCGCGTCATCCGCGAGGCCCGGCGCAATCTCGTCTACACCAACCTGCCGGTCTCGACGATCGCCTATGCGCTCGGCTTCAACGACCCGGCCTATTTCAGCCGGCTGTTTTCAGGGGCCACGGGCCTGTCGCCCCGCCGTTTTCGCGACAAAATCCAAAAGGCCGCGTAGCGCATCCGCACGCAATGCCCACGACCGCTCCTAATAATGCTTCGCAGTTGCGCTTTTGAGATCGTCGTTCGAGTTAACCTGCCTAAAATGTTTAGCTGCGATTCGTCGGTTGTCATCATTGCATGAGCCGAGAGGGGCCAATGGTAAAGGAACACAAGTCCGCCGCGGCTGAAGAATCCGTGCTGCGCGACGCCCGGGAAATTACCGCGGTCGAGCAATACTGGCACGCGGCCGAGCGGCCGAAATCGCGCATACCTCCCAAGGACTACAAGTACATCGACGAACTCGCCCATCTGCAGTTCGAGCTCATCAAGTTGCAGGAATGGGTCCGGCTACAGGGCCTGCGGGTCGCCGTCATCTTCGAGGGCCGCGACGCAGCCGGCAAAGGCGGCGTCATCAAGCGCATCACCGAGAGCCTGAACCCCCGCATCTGCCGCGTCGTGGCGCTCGGCACACCGACGGAACGCGAGCGCGGCCAATGGTATTTTCAGCGCTACGTCGCCGAGCTTCCGACGCGTGGTGAAATCGTCCTGTTCGACCGCAGCTGGTACAACCGCGCCGGGGTCGAGCATGTCATGGGCTTTTGCACCGACGACGAATACCGGGAGTTTCTGCACTCCTGCCCGATATTCGAGGAGATGCTGGTGCGCTCGGGAATCTATCTCATCAAGTACTGGTTCTCGGTCAACGACGAGGAGCAGGAGCACCGGTTCCAGGAGCGCATCCGCAATCCCATCAAGCGCTGGAAGCTCAGCCCGATGGACGTGGAATCGCGCAAGCGCTGGGTCGAATATTCCATGGCCAAGGACGTGATGTTCGAGCATACCGACCGCAAGAAGACGCCGTGGCACGTCGTCAACGCCGATGACAAGAAGCGGGCCCGGCTCAATTGCATCCGGCATCTGCTCGACCAGATTCCCTACCAGGACATGCGGCCGGTCGAGATCGATCTGCCTGCGCGCCAGTCGGATACCGGCTACAAGCGGCCCAAGAAGTCGATCCAGCGTTTCGTTCCCAAGGTCTATTGAGCCCGGCTGCGCTTCATGACGCAGACTCCTGACGCCGGGTAACCCGGCGCCCTCCGCCCCAGCGACGCCGGTTTCATCCGGCGTTGAGCTGCTGCTCCAGATCGTGCAGCACCTGATAGCAGGGCAGCACCTGGGCGACGCTCGAATTCGGCTCGCGGCCCTCGCGGATGGCGGCGAAGAACTCGCGGTCCTGCAGCTCGATGCCGTTCATCGATACGTCGACTTTGGACACATCGATCTTCTCTTCCTTGCCGTTGAAGAGGTCGTCGTAGCGGGCGATGTAGGTCCCGGTGTCGCCGATATAGCGGAAGAAGGTTCCGAGCGGACCGTCATTGTTGAAGGACAGGCTGAGGGTGCAGATCGCGCCGTTGGCTGCCTTGAGCTGGATCGACATGTCCATCGCGATCCCGAGCGTCGGGTGGATCGGACCCTGGACCGCGTTGGCCTTCACGACTGGCGAGCGCGCCTGGTAGGCGAACAGGTCCACCGTATGCGCCGCATGGTGCCACAGCAGATGGTCGGTCCAGCTGCGCGGCTGGCCCAGCGCATTCATGTTCGAGCGGCGGAAGAAGAAGGTCTGCACATCCATCTGCTGGATGTTGAAGTCGCCGGCGACGATCTTCTTGTGCACCCATTGGTGGCTGGGGTTGAAGCGGCGGGTATGGCCGCACATCGCCACCAGCCCGGTCTTTCTTCTGCAGATCGACGACCGCCTTGGCGTCGGCCAGCGAGTCGGCCAGCGGAATTTCGACCTGGACATGCTTGCCGGCCTTCATGCAGGCGATCGACTGCGCCGCATGCATCTGCGTCGGCGTACAGAGGATGACCGCATCGACCTCCTTCAACGCGAGGCTGTCGGCAAGGTCGGTCGAGGCGTGCGCGGTCCCGTATTTGGCGGCGACTTCCCTGGTCGGCTCCAGCCGGCGGCCCACCAGCGACACGACTTCGACGCCGTCGATGTTCCTGATGCCGTCCAGATGCTTGATGCCGAACGCGCCCGCGCCGGCGAGCGCCACTTTGATGGTCTTGGTCACGTCAATTGTTCTCCAGAATCAGATGGCCCACGGCGGTGTTGCTGGCGGGCACGTGGTAAAAGCGATGCCGCACCGTCGGCGCCTTGCCGCCGTTGACATCGTTCATGGCGCCGCGCGCGATCAGCCACATCACCAGTTCGATGCCTTCGCTGCCGGCTTCGCGGACATAGTCGATATGCGGCATGGCGGCCAGCTTTTCGGGCTCGGCGATCAGCCGGTCGAGGAAGGCGTTGTCCCACTCCTTGTTGATCAGGCCGGCGCGCGGGCCCTGCAGCTGGTGGCTCATGCCGCCGGTGCCCCAGATCTGCACGTTGAGCGGCTCGTCGTAGGTTCGATCGCCTTGCGGATCGCCTTGCCGAGCATGTAGCAGCGCCGGCCCGAGGGTGCCGGGTACTGCACGACATTGACCGCGAACGGAATCACCGGGCACGGCCATGCCTGCGGCTGGCCGCACATCAGGCTGAGCGGCACGGTGAGGCCGTGGTCGACGTCCATCTTGTTGACGATCGTCAAATCGAAATCGTCCTGGATCACCGACTGCGCGATATGCGCGGCGAGCTTCGGATGGCCGATCACCTTGGGCACCGGACGCGGACCCCAGCCCTCGTCCGCAATCGCGAATTCGGGCGCGGTGCCTATCGCAAACGTCGGAATGATGTCGAGGCTGAAGGCGTTGGCGTGATCGTTGTAGACGAGGAAGATGACGTCCGGCTTCTGATCCTTCAGCCACTGCTTGGAGAAGTCATAGCCCTTGAAGACCTCCTGCCAATAGGGCTCGGCGGTCTTGCCGAGGTCGAGCGCGGCACCGACCGCGGGTACGTGCGAGGTGTAGACGCTCGCCGAGATACGGGCCATCACTTCTTCTCCCCAACGTAGCGGTTGCCTTCGATCGAACGGCCGCCGCCGACCATCATGTTCCGGTATTCCTCTTCGCTCATCCCGGTCATGCTTCCGGCCATCTGCTGGAAGCTCTTGCCGTCGGTCGCGCCGATCTTGGCGAGGAAGTAGATGTTGCCGCCGAGTTCGATGCAGCGATTGAGGTCGCGCGCGAGCACGGCCTGCTTCTGCTCCTCGCTCATCGGCCATTCGTCGAGATAGGCGCGTTCATTGGCCTTGAAGCGGGCGCGGTTGTCCGCCTTCATCAGCGACATGCAGAACTGGTTCAGATGATAGCCCTGGCGCGACATGTCGGCGTCGAAGATCGTGGTGCCGGGCACATCCATATAGGGTTTGTCGAGTGACATCGGATCGTCTCCTCAGGATTGTTCGGGCCAATAGAGCCGCATCGGATTGTCGACCAGCAGCTTGCGCTGCAGTTCGGGCGTGGTCGCAATGTGCGGAATGAAATCGACCAGCAGGCCGTCATCGGGCATGTGGTTCTTCAGATTGGGGTGCGGCCAGTCGGTGCCCCAGAGCACGCGATCGGGGAACGTCTCGACGATGCGCCGGGCGAACGGGATCACGTCGCGATAGGCGTTCTGCTCGCTGTTCAGCGCGGGCGGCCCCTTGACCGACAGCCGCTCCGGGCAGCTCACCTTGGACCAGACGTTCTGGTGCTCCCGCATGAATTTCACGAACAGCTCGAATTCGGGGCCATCGACCGGCTTGCCGACGTCGGGCCGTCCCATGTGATCGACCACGACCGTGGTCGGCAGCGTCGTGAAAAAATCCCACAATTCCGGCAGATCGACCGCCTCGAAATAGATCACGACATGCCAGCCCAGTTTCGCGATGCGACCGGCGATCTCGATCAACTCGTCCTTTGGCGTGAAATCGACCAGACGCTTGACGAAGTTGAAGCGTACGCCGCGCACGCCGGCGTCATGCATCGAACGAAGCTCGGTGTCCCCGACGCTGCGCTTGACGGTCGCGACCCCGCGCGCTCTGCCGCCGGAATGGACAAGCGCATCGACCATCGCGCGATTGTCGGCGCCGTGGCAGGTGGCCTGCACCACCACGTTGCGGGCAAAGCCGAGGTGATCGCGCAAGGCATAGAGCTGCTGCTTCGAGGCATCGCAGGGCGTGTATTTGCGCTCCGGCGCGAAGGGAAACTCGGCGCCCGGGCCGAACACGTGGCAATGCGCATCCACCGCGCCCGCCGGCACCTTGAAGCGCGGCTTCGAGGGGCCGGCGTACCAGTCCAGCCAGCCCGGTGTTTTCTCGAATGGCGACTTCTGAGATTGCGTCTTCTGGTCCGTCACGGCGTCACTCATTTGGTATCCTTCAGCGTCGCAAGGATCCGGTCGGCCTCGGTGCGCCAATCCGGGCTCCTGGCAAATTCCCTGGTGCCTTTCGCACCGAACAAGCCCTCGTCGGCAAGGTCGGCGACCCAGGCCTGGCGTTCGGCCGTGCCTTGCGCCGACCATGGCGTCAGACCGATATCGCGCACGGTTTCGGCCACCTCGCGCACTTCCTCGGCCCGGCGGCGGCCATGTTCGATGACGCGCTGGAAAAAGTAGGCGCCCTGCTTCTCCCAGTTGATGCCGGGGAACGTCTCCGCCAGCGACGCCAGCACCGCGTCCTCGACGCCGTAGGCCCGTGCCGTGGTGAAACTCTCGATCACCATGGCTTCCATGCCCTTGATCATGATGCTGCGGCACATCTTGACCGCCGAGGCGATGCCGAGCTGTTCGCTTGCCACCTTGGCGTCGAAGCCGAGCTCCCCCAGCAGCGGCGCAAGATCCCTTGCATTGCCGCCGCCCAGCAGCAACGGCACCTTGATGCGGTACGGCGGCACCGAGGTCATGACGGCGCCTTCGACATAGCGGCCGCCGGCGCCATCGATCAGACCGGCGGCGCGCCGCTTGGCGCCGGGCGAGGCCGAGTTGAAATCGAGAAACCAGGCGCCCTTCTTCACAGAAGGGGCGCAGGCGCCCGCGACCGGGACAGCCTGGCTCGCGGTGACAGCAGAGACGATCAGGTCGGCCCTTGCCGCCAGATCGGCATGCGAGGAGGCAAGCTGAACGCCGAATGGTGCCGGCATGATCCCGCAACGGCCCCGCCTGCTCGCCGCCGAGCTTGATGTCGTAGGCGCTGACCTTGACGCCCTGCTTGCGCAGGTCCTCGGCGAGGATGCGGCCGACCTCGCCGTAACCGACGAGCCCTACATGCCACTGGTTTGAAGCGCTCATGGCGATCAATCGATGTATTTGAGGCCGGCCTTCGCCAGCGGCTCGCGCATCTTGTACATGTCCAGACCCAGCACCCCGGCCGCCAGCTTCTCGCGCTTCTCGCCCTCGTTGGCCTCGCGCGCCTCCGCCGCATCGGCCACCTGCTGGGCGACATCAGCGGGAACGACGACGACGCCGTCTACATCGGCGATCACCACGTCCCCCGGATTGACCAGCGCGCCGGCGCAGACGACCGGAATGTTCACCGAGCCGAGCGTCGCCTTCACCGTGCCCTTGGCGCTGATCGCCCTGGAGAACACCGGAAACTGCATTTCGGTCAGGTCGGCCACGTCGCGTACGCCGCCGTCGATCACGAGCCCCTTGGCGCCGCGGGCGCGAAAACTGGTCGCCAGCAAGTCGCCGAAAAAGCCGTCGGTGTTCTCGGCGGTGCAGGCCGCCACCACCACATCGCCCGGCTGCAACTGCTCGGCCACCACATGCATCATCCAGTTGTCGCCCGGCTGCAGCAGCACGGTGACCGCGGGGCCGCACGCCTTGGCGCTTGCGTAGATCGGCCGCATATAAGGCTGCATCAGGCCGACCCGGCCCATTGCCTCATGGATGGTGGCAACTCCGAAGCGCGACAGCTTTTCCACCGCCGCCTTGTCGGCGCGGACGATGTTGCGCTTGACGATACCGAGATTGTTCATCGGCATGCTCATGTTACTTGCCCTTTGCTTTCAGCGCGGCGTCGAGGCGCGGGAACACGCGCCGCGCGTTGCCCTCGTAGACCTTTTTCTTGTCCTCGGCGCTGAGGATGGTCGAGGCCTCGATGTAGCGCTTGGTGTCGTCATAGGGGAAGCCGGTTTCGGGATCGATGCCGCGCACCGCGCCGATCATCTCGCTGGCGAACAGGATGTTCTCGACCGGAATGACCCCGGTCAGGAGGTCGATGCCCTTCTGGTGATAGACGCAAGTGTCGAAGAAGATGTTGTGCAGCAGATGATCCTTCAACAACGGCTTCTTCAATTCCTGCGCCAGGCCGCGGAAACGGCCCCAGTGATAGGGCACCGCGCCGCCGCCATGGGGGATAAGAAATTTCAGCTTCGGGAAATCCTTGAACAGGTCCGAGGTCAGGCACTGCATGAAGGCCGTGGTGTCGGCGTTCAGATAATGCGCGCCCGTGGTGTGGAAGCAGGCGTTGCAGCTGGTGGAGACATGAATCATGGCGGGGATGTCGAGTTCCACCATCTTCTCGTAGATCGGATACCACTGCCGGTCCGACAGCGGCGGGGATGTCCAGTGGCCGCCCGAAGGATCGGGATTGAGGTTGATGCCGACGAAGCCGTACTCCTTGACGCATTTCTCAAGCTCGGGAATGCAGGTCTTGGGATCGACGCCCGGCGACTGCGGCAGCATCGCCGCGCCGATGAAGGAGTCCGGGAACAGCTTGCTGACGCGCGCGCACAGCTCGTTACAGATCGCGGCCCAGGTCGAGGAAACCTGGAAGTCGCCGATATGGTGCGCCATGAAGCTGGCGCGCGGACTGAAGATGGTGAGGTCGCTGCCGCGCTCCTGCATCTTCTTGAGCTGGTTGTTGACGATGCTTTCGCGCAGCTCGTCGTCGCTGATCTTGAGCTCGCTCACCTTGGGCATGGCCGAGGGATCCTTGATGCCCGCGATCTGCCGGTTACGCCAGTCCTCGAGCGCCTTGGGCGCCGTGGTGTAGTGGCCGTGCACGTCGATGATCACTTAAACTCTCCTTCTGCGGCCGACCCGTTCGATCACGCCGCTTCCTTGCGTTTTCTATTTCGCCGCCGCTTCGAGTTTAGCCTTCGGCGCCCAGACCGAGCCGGGAATCATGACCTCGCCGCGCATCAACAGCCGCGCGGTGCGCAGCAGGGCGGCGCGGGTCACATTCTGCGGATTGGCCGGATCGACCTCGATCTCGACGCTGAACTCGCCGGTCGGATGTTCGACCGATATTTTCTTGACGCTCCCAGAAGGAACCGAGGCGATGCCCTGCGTGATCGAACCATCGAGCACGCAGGCGGTCGCCACCGTCACCGCCGCGAGCACCCCGATCGCGTCGTGGCAGACATGCGGGATGAAGCTGCGCGTGGAGATGCTGCCGCCGGCGCGCGGCGCCGATATCAGCGTCATCTTCGGGTAGTTCTTGGCGGTGACGTCGCCGAGCTGCATCGCGTGGCCGCAGGCGATCCGCAGCCGCTCGATCCGCGTTTTCAGTTCGGTATCGGCATTCATCTGATCGACGCTCTCATAGCCGGTGCGACCGACATCGCCGGCCTTGAACATCACCAGCGGCATGCCGTTGTCGATGCAGGTCACCTCGACGCCATCGATGATGTCGCGGACGTTGCCGGTCGGAAGCAGGCCCGGCGCGACCGAGCCGGCGGTGTCGAGGAAGTTGACCGTGATCGGCGCCGAGGTCCCCGGCGCGCCGTCGATGCGTGCCTTGCCTTCGTACTCGACATGGCCGTTCGGCGTTTGCACCGTGATGTCGCATTGCATGTCGGTGTTGAGCGTCAGCACGCGTAGCGTGGTGGTGTCGCCCTGCGGCCTGACCATGCCGGTCTCGAGCGCGAACGGCACCACGGCGGCGAGCATGTTGCCGCAATTGGGCGTGGTGTCGACGGTATCCTTGTCGGGCTGCAGCTGGGCGAACAGGAAATCGAGATCGACGCCGGGCTTGCTTCCCTTGGACACGATGCCGACCTTGGAGGTCAGCGGATGCGCGCCGCCGAGACCGTCGATCTGGCGCTTGTCGGGGGAACCCATCACCGACAGCAGCACCTTGTCGCGCGTCGGCAAATCGGAGGGCAAATCGCCGGCCTTGAAGAACGGCCCTCGCGAAGTGCCTCCACGCATGAAAAGACAGGGGATCGCGGTTTGCATCGGATTCTCGCTCACATCTCGAATGGCAACGCTGAACGGAACCATCGGCGTATCCGGCGACGGCGGCCCCGCGACAGCGCTGCTAGTTTGCCATGGCTCAAAGTGTAGTCCTATAACTGCCTTTATCGGATTTTCTATCGTTGCCTAGCTCTGGAACTTGAACAGGCGCACGGGATTGTCGACCAGCAGCTTTTGCCGGGTCGCGGGCTCCGGCGCATACAGCGGAATGAGATCGACCAGATCGCCGTCATTCGGCATGATCTTGACGTTCGGGTGCGGCCAGTCGGTACCCCAGATTACGCGGTCCGGCGCGTTGTCGATCAGGCTCTTCGCGAACGGGACCGAGTCATGGAACGGAGGCCCGCCGGCCGAGGCACGCTCGAGCCCCGTGATTTTCACCCAGCACTTCTCGTCGCTCTTCTGAAGATCGAGCAATGCCTTGAATTCGGGATCATCGAGCCCCTTGGCGGCCGCGATCGTGCCCATGTGATCGATGACATAGGTGGTCGGCAGCGCCGTCAGGATCGGCATGAACTCGCGGATGCTTCCAGGCTCGAGATAGATGTCGACATGCCAGCCGATCGCGGCGGCCCGATCCACCAACCGCTTGAACACGTTCATGTCGCCGACGCCGCCCAGTCGCTTGAGGAAGGCAAAACGGCAGCCCCTGATGCCGGCCTTGTCCAGCGCCGCGAGATCGGCATCCGACATCGCGTTGTTGATGTTCGCGATGCCTTTATAGTTGCCGCCGCTCTGCGCGATGGCGTCCGTCACGACCCGATTGTCGAACCCGTGCAGGGTTGCATTGACGATCACGGCGCGATGGACGCCGATCTTCTCATGCAGCGCACGAAACATCGGCAGCGGCGCATCGGGTGGCGTATAGGGCCGGGTCGGCGAGAACGGATAGTCGGCGGCGGGGCCGAAAATGTGGGTATGCGTATCGATGGTGCCCGCAGGCACCTTGAAGGTGGGCGTTTTCGTATTCTGGTCCGGACCGGGAATGGCGGGAATTGGCTTGGCTTCCGCAGCCGGGCTCTCCGCTGCCAGCGACTGGTTCGCGGCAAGCGGCGACACGGCGCCCAGGCATGCGGCCCCCCTGAGAAAGGTGCGTCTAAGCATGCCGACTTGCTCCCTTTTTTATCCGGCTCTGCACCGGAATCGTTGGACCCGACTGGGTCGAGTTCCCCGGACTGACGGTCGTCTTGCTTCCTGAGGATCGGCCGGATCGGTGACTGCTGCCGCGAGTCAGGCGAGTCCGGATCGAGGTACTTTGGCCAGCCAGCCTGCCTTCCGCCAGCGCCCCGCACCCTATATCAGCTATCGCAATTCAGCATAGCTCGTGGGTACCAACTATGCCGAAAATGATTAGACGGGAAGCTCCCGCACCAGCGCCGTCAACAGCCGCATCGTGTGCTGAGTCAACGGCGTGGGACGCCGGTGCGCCGAGATCGCCAGGCACAGCACGCTGACGGGCGTCGGGTCCACCAGCCGGCGCGTCACCAGTTCGCCCGAGCGTGCCGATGCGGCCACGCCGCTGGCGGTGAGCACTGCGTAGCCGTAGCCGGCGCAGACGAGATCGATGATGGACGGCACGCTCGACACCTCCCAGGCGATATCGAGCTTGATGCCGGCGAGCGCCGCCTGGGTATCCAGCAGCCGGCGCATGGCGTGTACCCGCTCCGGAACGATCAGGGGATAATTCGACAACTCCTTCATCTGCAGCGGCGGCAGTGCGACCCGCTTCCGCTTGCCTTTGGGGGCATGCCCCACCAATCCGAGCTGTTCCTGAAGCAGCGGCGTGATCTCGAGTCCCGGCTGCGCTTCGGGGTTGTAGACCAGACCGATGTCGATGCGCCCGGTCGTCACCCATTCGACGATATGGGTCGACAACCCCTCGACGATCGCGACCCTCGCGGCGGGAAGCTCCTTCTTGAAGCGGTCAATCAGCGGAAGCGTGAGCTGACGGCCCATGCTTGGCGGCAGGCCGATGATCACCCGCCCGATCGGCTCGTTGCGGCTTGCGCCCAAATCCTCGCGGGCGTGCGCCATCAGCTGCATCACCGCCACGCTGTGATCGAACAGCCGCTTGCCGGCATCGGTCAGCGTGACGCCCCGGCCGTTGCGCAGGAACAACTGCTGGTGCAGTTCGGTTTCCAGGCTGCGCACTTGCCGGCTAAGCGCCGGCTGCGCGATGTCGAGTACCACCGCGGCCTTGCTGAAGCTGCCTAGCTCGGCCACCTGCACGAAGTATTCGAGCTGTTTAAGGTTCATGGAGCGGCCAGATCAGGACTAAATCGCGCTTAAGTCAACGCCCTGAGGCCAGGACCCATCGCCGCTACTGCTTCGGAATCCCCGCCTTCTCGATCACCTTCTGCCACTTGTCGATATCGGACTTCAGCCTAGCCGATATCTCCTCGGGCGTGGAGGCCCTGGCCTCGATGCCGAGTTCGAGCAGGCGTTTCTTCACCTCTGGCTCGCTGAGTATTTCCTGCAGCGCCTGATTGAGCGTCTTGATGATGTCGGGTGGCGTACCGGCAGGAGCGAACAGCGCGTTCCAGGAGACGACGTCGTAATTGGCGACGCCCGATTCCTGCAAGGTGGGAATATCCGGCGTGCTTTCGGAGCGTACCGGCCCCGACGACGCCAGCGCCCGGATCTTCCCTTCGGCGAGATTGCCCTTCATCGAAGAATAACTGTCGATCATCAGCGCGACGTTGCCCTGCATGGTCGACACCAGCAATTCCGGCGTTCCCCGGTAGGGAATGATGGTGAAATCGATGCCGGCCGCGGTCTTGAGCAGCTCCGCCGACAGGTTCTGCGTGCTGCCGATGTTGATGGTCCCGACATTGAGCGTGCCGGGCTTTGCCTTGGCGGCGGCGATGAAGTCCGCGAGCGTCTTGAATGGCGATTCCGCGCTGGTTGAGAAGATGAAATCGAAATAGCCCAGGCTCGAGATCGGGGCGAAGGCCTTCAGCGGATCGTAGGGCAAATGGCTGAACAGGGAGACGCTAATCGCGGTTCCATTGGACAGCAGCGCCAGCGTATACCCATCCGGCGCCGAAGAGGTCACGGTTCGGGCCGCGGCGATGCCGCCGGCGCCAGGCTGGTTTTCGATGTAAAAGCGCTCTCCGAGCTTGCTGCCAAGCCTGTCCGCAATGACGCGCGCGGTGATATCGGCAACGCCGCCCGCCGCGAAGGGCAACACGACACGCACCGGTTTGCTCGGATATTTGGTTTCGGCGCCGGCCGGGCGTTGAGGCAGAGCGAGCCCCAGCAGCACAAGCACGGTGAGGAACGCCCGGACCAGGGACCGGGAGACGGCGCTATCAGAGACTTTCGTGGGCATTTTGCGAGATCCGCTGCGATGGTAGCCAGCCCGGCTTTTACCCGCCGCCGGCTACGGACCACAATGGCTTATTGATAGGCCGCCACGATATCCGACACGGCCCGCTCGAGCTGCTTTGCGGTGGCGCACTGGCGCACGACGCTGCAGAAGCTGGCATAGCGCGGCATCTCGGAATCGCCCCAGCCCCAGGCCATGCGTCCCTCGGGGTTGAGCCAGACCAGCCGCTTGGATCGCTCCGAAATGGTGCGAAGGATGTCGGCGCGCGGATCGAGGTTGTTGGTGCGGGCGTCGCCGAGCACGATCACCGTCGTCTTCGGCGTCACGGTGTTGATGAAATCCTTCTCGAAATCCACCAGCGATCCGCCATAGTCGGACGAGCCGAAGCCGACCTTGGACATGATCTCGCTCATGGCCTCTTCCGGCGTCTTCTTGTCGAGGATGTCGCTGACTTCGATCAGATGGCCGGAAAAGGCGAACGAGCGCACGTCGTCCACCACCTCGTGCAGGCTGTGGATCAACAGCAGGAAGAAGTCGGACACCTGCGCCACCGATCCCGAGACATCGCACAGCGCCACGATCTTGGGCCGGTCGCGATGCCGGCGTTTCCACGAGATCAGGAACGGGACGCTGCCCCAGGCGGCGTTGCGCCGCAGCGTTCGCCGGAGATCGAGATGGCCGCGCCGCTGGCGCTTGCGAGGCTTGCTGTAACGCTCGCGCAGGCGCCGCGCGATGGCGCGGATCAGCGCCTTCATCTGCTCGACCTGCCGGCGTTCGAGCCGGGCGAGCGGCGCGTTGCGCAGGATTTCATGGCGCAGGTTCTCGCTCTCCTCGCGCCCGTAAAGCAAGAGCGCCTGATTGACGACATCGCGCACGTTTTCGCGCAGCGCCTCCAGCGCCGCCGCGAGCCGTTCGGCATCGGCCGGATTGGCCGCGGTCAGCGCGTCCAGGTCGTCGCGCAGCCGCTCGATCCCGAGTTGCTCGAGAATCCGGGTCGAGAAGATGCCGCGCTGGGTGAAATAGCGGATGTCGGAAAGCGAGGCGGCATTCGCGGCAGCCGCCATCGCGGCCGCGATCGCGTTGCGATCCCGCGACAGCAGCATCTGCGCGAGATCACCGAGTTCCGGCGAGGGCGCGCCGGCGTCGCCGCCCTGCTCCAACTCGCTCGGGCTCGTATCCGCACTCTTGCTTTCGGCAGCGTCTTCCGGCGCGATTTCTTCCTTCGCTTCCGGCTGGCTGAAGAACAGGTCAAAGCAATCGCCGAGCGCCTGCTTTTCTTCCTCGCTCTTGGCGAGCGTCAGCAGCAGCGTGTCACGCAGAATGGCGCGGTTGGCAAATCCGACATCGGCCACCGCCTTCATGGCATCGATGCTTTCCGCGGGCGATACCCGAACGCCGGCGCCGCGCGCCGCCCGGAAGAAGCGATGCATTTCCTGGCGCATCAGCCGAACACGCCCTGCCGGCCGGCCTTGGCGACGAAGGTCGTCACCTGCGGCAGCGTGGTCTCGATGTCGGCCTCGTATTTCAAGAGCACATTGAGCGTGTCCTTGACGGTTTCATGGTCCAGCTCGGAAGCCTGCAGCAGCACCAGTACCCGCGCCCAGTCGATGGTCTCGCTGACCGACGGGAGCTTCTTCAAATCGAGCGCGCGGACCTGGTTGATGAAGCCGACGAGTTGCGTGCGCAGGGTTTGTGAAATCCCGGGTACCCGGCTTTCGACGATCCGTTCCTCCAGCTTCTGCTCGGGAAAGCCGATATGCAGATGCAGGCAGCGGCGCTTGAGCGCGTCCGAAAGATCGCGCTCGCCGTTCGACGTCAGGATCACGATCGGCTTGACGGTTGCCACGACGGTTCCGAGTTCGGGGATGCTGACCTGGTAGTCCGACAGGATTTCGAGCAGCAGCGATTCGAATTCGGCGTCGGACTTGTCGATCTCGTCCACCAGCAGCACGCAGCCCTTCGGCTGCTCCAGGGCCTGCAGCAGGGGGCGCGGCTCGACGAATTCCTTGGAGAAGAACACGTCGCCGAAATCGTGCAATTTGCCGAGTGCGGCGGCCAGCGTGTCGGCGCCGCCGAGCACCTCACCGAGCTTGTCCTTCAATATTTGGGTGTAGAGCAATTGCTTGGCGTATTTCCACTCATAGAGTGCCTTGGCCTCGTCGAGCCCTTCATAGCACTGCATGCGGATCATCCTGAGCCCGCGCCAGGCCGCCAGCGCCTTGGCGAGTTCGGTCTTGCCGACACCGGCCGGACCTTCCACCAGAATCGGTTTCTCGATCCGCTCGGCGAGATAGATCGCGGTCGCGATCTGCTTGCTGGCGATATATCCGGCCGACGCCAGTCCGCGTGTGACGGCCTCGATCGAATCCGCCGGTAGAGTATTGTGGGTCACTGTTTCACGCTCCATAGGGAATTTCCAAGCCGGGCCTGCCGCACCTTGCGGGGTTCGCGCGCGACCGAGGACAACAGATCGTAGGCGGCAAGCGCCCGGGTCATCGCGTCGTCAGCGGGCGCGCCCTGCGCCAGCAATTCGCGGATTTCATCGACGATCTGCCGGGCCAGAAGCCGCACGCCGATCACCCGCGCCGGCATTTCCGAGCCTTCGCCATCGAGCGCGGCCACCGCGAGCTGGCTTGCCGCCTGCACCAGCGATACCAGACCCGCGATGCGGCCGAGCTGCAAGGCATTGTCTTCCGATTGCTCGATACGCGCGGCGCATTTTTCCAGCAGCCAGCTCAGCAGCCCCGAGATGTTGGCGGTGCCGACGGTGTCCTCGACGTCGCGAAACGGCAAGGCCATCGCCGGATAGGCGTCAGCCATATCGCCGATCCGCGCCGTCACCGGCACCTCGCATCCATCGAGCTCGAGTTCGCAATGCATCGCCGGCGCGAGCACGTCCATTGCCGGCATCGGCTTCACGGTGAGGCCTGTTGTCCCTTTCGGGATCAGGAACAATCCGTATCGCTTGCGGCCCTGCTCGACCGCTGTCACGGCCAACACCAGAAACACATCCGCGACCGGACCATTGGTGACCCAGGCTTTGCGGCCGCGCACGACATAACCGCCGCCATTCGGCTCGGCCGATGTCTGCAGGTTTTTCGGATGGGCGCCCGCGCCGGGTTCGGAGATCGCAATCACGGCGCAGACTTCGCCCGCCGCCACGCGCGGAAGCCATGCGGCGCGCTGGTCCCGGCTGGCAAAACCTCCGATGAAAAACCGCGCCACCATCTGCCGCCCGGCGAAGGCGCTCGCCAGCCCCGGCAACCCCGTCTTCGCGGCAATCGCCTGCTCGGCGACCGCGATGGCGCGATAGCTGTCGAGGCCTGCGCCTGCCCCGGGCAGGCCGATCTGGAACAGGCCGGCTTTCGCCATCCGCCCGAACGGATCGGACAGGACGTCGCCTTTCGCGATCGACCACCAATCGTCGATACGTCCGGCGACTTCCAGGCTCGAATCTTGCGGCATTCAATGAAACATCCGGATTCCGACGCACGCCTCGTACGGCGTCGATATGCCTTCGGGGCAGGCAGATGCCCATCGCGGGCTTGCTGTTGAGGACTATGAAAGCTTGCCCGGTTTGCGATGCAAGCGGAATTTTGTTCCGCACTACGGAATTGCCGATTGGTCCGTGCGGACAGTCCGCGTCGAAACTCGCCTCTTTCATCTCGTGCGTCGTGTCGTTGGTGGCACACCAGCGGCCGCCCATCGTTCCTGCAGCAAACGTCGACCCGCGTCGACCGCACGCCCTGCGGTTGTGAGCCACGCTCGCTTGCGGCGCTATGGCGCAGGCAGGGTAATTCTTGACGATATAACGGGTTTATGTGCAGCTACGGGAAACCATAATAAGTCCCGGTGGAGGCGACATGCTGACGGCCCGACGAGCCTTTTTCTCTTCTCTCATCCTGATCGGGTCGACCGTCCTCGCGCAAGCTGCCGATCCGATCACGCTCCGCGTCGCCGACTCATTTCCGAAGGGCCACTATCTGGTCAAGCTGATCCTCGAACCCTGGATGGACGAGGTCAAGAAGCGCACCAACAACGCGGTCAACTTCGAACACTACCCGGCGCAGCAGCTCGGCAAGGCGGCGGACATGCTGAAGCTGACGCAAACCGGCGTCGCGGATATCGGCTATGTCGCGCCGGCCTATGTCTCCGACAAGATGCCGGTCTCCGAAGTGGCGATGCTGCCGGGAGCCTTCGAGCATTCCTGCCAGGGTACGCTCGCCTACTGGAAGCTGGCGCGGAACGGCGTCATCGCCGAGCAGGATTACGCCGCCAACAACATCCGGCTGCTGCTTGCGGTGAGCCTGCCGCAATACCGCATCTTCACCGTCAAGCAGCCGGTGAAGGATGTCGGCGACGTCACCGGCCTGAAATTGCGTTCCACCGGCGGCGCGCAGGACCTGACCTTGCGCGCGATCGGCGCGGTGCCGGTCCGCATGGCCGCACCCGATGCCTATGAATTGCTTTCCCGCGGCACCATGGACGGGCTCCTGTTTCCGCTCGAGAGCGTGGTCGCCTATGGCGCCGACAAGCTGGTGAAATATTCCACCGATGGCCTGGGCTTCGGCAGCTTCATCGTCGCCTATTCGATCAGCGACAACGCCTGGAAAAAGCTGTCGCCGGAAGTCCAGAAGGCCATGATCGATGTGGCGGAGGAGATCATCCCCGCTGCCTGCCAGCAGGTGCAGAAGGCCGACAACGAGACCAAGAAGTCTCTCGAGGCAGCCATTCATTTCGAAACCCTGCAACCGGACACCGGCGCAAAGTTCAAGGATCTCATGAAGGGCGTGGCGAAGACCTGGGCGGAAGGACTGGACTCGCGCGGCAAACACGGAAGCGACGCGCTTAAAGAGTTCGACGCGGCAGTGGCGGTCATTCCGGCCAAATAAACCTGTCAGGCGGCGGTCCGGCTTAACCGCGGCCTGCAACAAGAAAACTATTCTGGGGGGATCGATTTGCTCGACCGACTATTGAGGGCGCTGGGGGTCGTCGAGAAGGCGGTATCCACGATCGCCGCGATCTTCATGTTTGCGATCATGATGATCGTCTTCAGCGACGTCATCATGCGCTATGCCTTTAACCGGCCGTTCTCCTGGGCCTATGACCTGATCTCGCTCTATCTGATGGCCGGCGTGTTCTTCCTGATCCTGTCGGAAGCCTATGCCAGCAACGCCCATGTCAGCGTCGACATTCTCCAGCAGAGGTTCCCGCCGGCGATGATCCGCGTGACGGAGATCGTCACCTGCCTGGTCGGCATATCGGTGTTTTCCCTGATCGCGTATCTCGGCTGGCTGCGCGCGGTCGACAGCTTTCGATCGGGCGACGTCATGGCCGGTGCTATTCCCTGGCCGATGTGGCCCTCGATCGGGCTGGTGCCGTTCGGCGCCGGACTGATCACGCTGCGGCTTGTGCTTCATCTGATCGGCCATGTCTTGTCTCTTGCCACCGGGCGCGCCGTGATCGCCCTGCCGGCATCGCACGCTGCCGGGGAAACCTTCGAATGATCCTGTCCCTTGTCATGGTTGTTCTGTTCGTGCTGCTGGCGATCGGAACGCCGGTCGGCTTTGCGATGGCGGGATCAGGCGTTCTCGGCCTCTACATCGTCGGCGGCATGCCGATCCTGACGGGCATATTGCAGACCGCGCCGCTGTCCGCCGTTACCTCCTACGAACTGATCACGATCCCGATGTTCCTGCTGATGGCCGAATTCGTTCTGGTCAGCGGCATCGCCGATGACCTCTTCAAGGCCACCGCCGCATGGGTCGGCCGGGTGCCCGGCGGCCTCGGCATGGCGACGGCTCTGGCGGGCGCCGGTTTCGGCGCGATCTGCGGCACCAGCACGGCTTCCGCGGCAACGCTTTCCGCCACCAGCCTGCCCGCCATGCTCAAGCAGGGCTACGAGCCGAGGATGGCGGCCGGCGTGGTGGCGATATCAGGCACGCTGGCGATGCTGATTCCGCCGTCGGTCGCGCTCGTCATCTATGGGCTGCTCGCGGAAGTGAATATCGGCGCGCTCCTGATCGGCGGCGTCATCCCGGGCGTTCTCGTCACCATCACCATCATGGCCACTGTCTGGTTCCTGGCCTGGCAGGATCCTTCCCGCGCGCCGGCGGGCCCATCCGTCACGCTCTACGAAAAATTCCGGATGCTCAAGGTCGTCGGACCGATGCTGCTGCTGTTCGGGATGGTGACGGGCGTGATCTATTCGGGCATCGCCACGCCGACGGAAGCCTCGGCGCTCGGGGCCTTCGGCGCGTTCTGCCTCGCAATATGGAAAGGCAAGATCAACCCGCAGAGCCTGCGCAGCGCGCTGCTGCGCGCGGCCCACGGCACCTGCATGATTGCGATGATTCTCTTGGGCGCGTCGATCTTCGGCTACTTCTTCACCTTGACCCAGGTGACGCAGAACCTGGTGGCCTTTGTAGGAGGCCTGCACGTGCCCGCCTGGGTGGTGCTGACGCTGATCCTGTGCGGCTACATCGTGCTCGGCTCCTTCATGGACCAGATCGCCATCCTGGTGCTCACCGTGCCGATCGTGCTGCCGCTGATCAAATCGCTCGGTTACGATCCACTCTGGTTCGGCGTCGTCAAGATCGTCACCGCGGAGGTCGGCATGATCACGCCGCCGGTCGGGCTGAACTGCTTCGTGGTGGCGCGTTATTCGGGACGTCCCGTCAGCGAAGTGTTCCATGGCGTGTTCCCGCATTTCGTGGCGCACCTGATTGCAATCGCGATGCTGGTGGCATGGCCGCAGATCATCCTCTGGCTTCCGATCAAGATGGGCTACTGAAACAAGACAAACAACAAACGGGAGAGAAACTCATGAACATTCTGCACCGGCGGATCGTCCTCGCCACCGCGCTGCTTGCGCTGGGCGCAAGCCCCGCCTTTTCGCAGGAAAAAATCACCTTGCGGCTCGCCGACAGCCTGCCCAACGGTCACGTCATCCACGAACTGGTGGCAAAGCCGTTCATGGAACTCGTCACCAAGGCGACCAACGGACAGGTCACCTTCCAGCACTTTCCCGCCGAGCAGCTCGGCAAAGCCAAGGACATGGCGCAGCTGACCTCCGTCGGCGTCGCCGACCTCGCCTATATCGTTCCGTCCTATTCGTCGGACAAATTTCCGCTGACGGCGGTCGCCGAGCTTCCCGGCATCTTCGAGACCGAGTGTCAGGGATCGCTCGCCTTCTACAAGATCTCGCATAATGGCGGCATCCTGGAGAGCAAGGAATTCGCGCCGAACGGCCTGCGGCCGCTGGTGACGATTGCGCTGCCCGCCTACCAGATCCAGCTCGCCAACAGCCGCGTCATCAACTCCGCCAAGGATCTGGAGGGCCTGAAGATCCGTACCACCGGCGGGGCGATGGACCTGATGATGCGCTCGATCAACGGCGTGCCGGTCCGCATGGCCGCGCCCGAAATCTATGAATTGCTGACCCGCGGCACGCTCGACGGCCTGATCTTCTCCTATCAGAGCTCGGTATCCTACGACTTCGGCAAGATCCTCAAATCCGGCACCGAGGGGCTGAATTTCGGCACCGCGATCTTCACCTATTCGATGGGCGAGGCGAAATTCAAATCCCTGCCGGAGAACGTGCGCAAGGTCCTGGTTGAAGCGGGCGAACAAACCACGCGCGAAGGCTGCAAGCGCTTCGAGGATGGCGAGAAGGCTGCGACCGAGAAGATCAAAGCGCAGGGCATGAAGGTGATCGAGTTCGGCCCCGACGACAAGAAACTGTTCGCCACCGCCTTCAAGAACGTGGCGGAGGAATGGGTGAAGGATGTCGACAAGCGCGGCAAGCCCGGCACCGAAGTCTTCAAGGCCTTCACCGAGGCCCTGGCAGCTGGCCATTGAGCGAGCGCGCCGTGAACCAAAAGAGCACCAAGCCACCGGCGGGACCTCTCGCCGGCGTCAGGATCATCGACCTGACCAGCGTCATGATGGGCCCCTATGCAACCATGATTCTGGGCGACTACGGCGCCGACGTCATCAAGGTGGAGAGCCCGGAAGGCGACGTGATGCGCCACGCCGCCCCGATGCGCCATCCGCAGATGGGGGCGATGTATCTTCAGGGCAACCGCAACAAGCGCTCGATCGTGCTCGACCTGAAGAAAGCCGGCGGCCGCGAGACGCTGCTGCGGCTTTCATCTACCGCCGACGTCTTCGTCCATAATGTGCGGCCGGCCGCGATGCGCCGGCTGCGGCTCGGCGCCGACGATTTGCTCGCCCTCAACCCGCGGCTGGTCTATGCGAGCCTGCATGGGTTTGGCGAACAAGGCCCCTATGCCGGGCGCCCGGCCTATGACGATTTGATCCAGGGCATGACGGGGCTGCCGGCGCTCACCGGAAAGATTACCGGCGAGCCGCGTTTCTCGCCCGCGACGATCGCCGACCGCATTGTCGGGCTCAACGCCACGCATGCGATCCTGGCCGCGTTGCTGCACCGCGACCGCACCGGCGAAGGACAGTCGATCGAGATCCCGATGTTCGAGACCATGGCGCAATTCGTGCTGGGCGATCACATGTCCGGCCGCAGCTTCGAGCCGCCGGTCGGGCCGCCAGGCTATTCACGCCTGCTGTCGCCGGATCGCCGGCCCTACCGGACCAGCGACGGCTATGTCTGCGCGCTGGTCTACAACGACAAACAATGGAGCGCGTTTTTCCGCGCGATCGGCAAGGAGAACGAAGCTGATCGCGACCCGCGGCTGAACAGTATCACCTCGCGGACGAGCAATTACGACTTCGTCTATGGCTGGTTTTCCGATGTCATGAAGACCCGCATCCACCGCGGAATGGATGCAGTTGTTCGAGGAGGCCGACATTCCGCATGCGCCGCTGCACGACCTCGACAGCCTGATCGACGATCCGCATCTGGCCGCGGTCGGCCTGCTGCAATCCATCGACCACCCGACCGAAGGCCCGCTTCGCGTCGCAGGACCCGCCGCGACCTGGAGCAGGACGCCGCCCTCGATCCGGCAATACCCGCCCCGGCTCGGCGAACATGGCGACGCCATCCTTCGCGAAGCCGGATTTTCCGAGAGCGAGATCGAAGCGTTGATTGCCGAGGGCGCCATGGTCGAGACCAATCCGACGTGATTCGGGCGTTCAGGTTTGCCGTTTCGCCTGCGCAAGGATCTTCACGGCGGCGCGAAGGTGCGGCTTGTCGAGCATCTTGCCGTCCAGCTTGACGACGCCGGTATCGGGATTGTCGTCGAAGGCCTTGATGACCCGCTCGGACCACGCGATTTCCTCGTCCGTCGGCATGAAGGCCGCGTTGACGACATCGACATGCTTGGGATGAATGATGGCCTTCGAGAGAAACCCGTCATGCCGGGCGGCGATCGCCTCTTCCCTGAGCGCGACCAGATCGTCGATGTCGGTGGCGACGGTATCGATCGCAACGACGCCGGCAGCCGCCGCGCTAATCAGGCAGAGATCGCGAGCCAGCAGAAACGGACCGTGAAAGCGGTTTCCTGTGCGGTTGCGCGAGGCGCCGAGTGACGCCGCGAGATCCTCGGCGCCCCACATCATGCCCCACAGCCGCGGGCTCGCACCCTCGAAATCAAATAGTTTGGTAACCGCCCGCGCCGTCTCCGTCGCCACGACGACGATCCGCGTGCTGCCCTGTTCCAGGCTGGACGCCGCCTCGAAGGCGTCGAGATAGAGCGCCAGATGATTGACGTCGGCCGCACCGGCGCATTTCGGCAGCACGATGCCATCGGGCCGGCCCGGCATCACCGCGGCCAAGTCGCCGAGCGTCAGGCCTGTGTCGAGCGCGTTGACGCGGATATACATCTTCTGGTTCGGTTTGCGCGCATCGAGCATCTCGCGGGTGACGGCGCGCGCGACCACCTTCTGGTCCGGCGCGATCGAATCCTCGAGATCGAGGATCAGGGCGTCGGCGGCGGTCTTCTTCGCGCTCTCGAACTTGCGGACGCTGTCGCCGGGAACGAACAGGAATGATCGCATCGCCTTACGCCTTCGCTTGCGGTTTGCAATGCATCAGCCCGGTACGGCGGCAGCTTGCGACCACCTCGCCGCGCTGGTTGGTCGCGGTGTGCTCGAACTCGACGATGCCCTGCGTCGGCCGCGACTTGCTGATGCGCTTGGAGATGATCTTGGTATGCGCTTTCAGCGTATCGCCGTGAAACACCGGCTTCGGAAACTTGACGTCGGTCATGCCGAGATTGCCGATCGTGGTGCCAAGCGTGGTGTCGTACACGCTCATGCCGATCATGATGCCGAGCGTGTAGAGGCTGTTGAACAGCCGCTGGCCGAACTCGGTGGTCTCCGAGAAATGCGCGTCGATGTGCAACGGCTGCGGGTTCATCGTCAGCAGGCTGAACATCGTATTGTCCATCTCGGTGACGGTCCGGCTGAATTCATGATGATATTCCCGGCCGACCTCGAATTCCTCGAAATATAATCCCGCCATGTTTCCCCTTTCCAGGTGTTGGTTGCCGTCGCTTGACCGTTCGACGTCAGCGTCCGCCGGTGCGCACGGCGCCGGTCTTGATCAGATCGTCGATGGCGCCGGGTTCGAAGCCGGCATCCAGAAGCACCGCGCGGCTGTCCGCGCCGATATCGGGCGCCGGGCACAGTTGATCCTCGGAAAGGCCCGCGAGGCCCGGCGTGCGCGGGGCGTAAACCGCGCCGACGCCGGGCGTTTCCTGGCAGACCGCGGCCTTGATCGCCTCGACGTGAACATTGTGCAGCCAGTCGCCCGGCGTGAGGATGCGCTCGGCGATGATATCAGCCGCATGCAGTTTCTCGAGCCATGCCTCGCTCGACCGGGTCAGAAAAATCTCGCGCAGCTGCGGGATCAGCGCATCCGCCGAATCCGCGCGCCTGGCAAAATCCGCAAACCTGGGATCGCTGACCAGATCCTCCCGCCCGATCGCGGCGCAAAGGCGTTTGTACTGCGGCTCGTTCACCAGCGTGACCATCAGCCAGCCATCTGCGGTTTGATAGGAGCCGGCCGGCACGTTGAGCGCGCGCGGGCTGCCTCCTTCCAGAACATATTCGGCAACCTTGTGGCCAAGCAGGGCAGCCGTCGACTGCGTCAGGCTGACATCGATCCAGCGCCCGGTGCCGACGGTCGCACGCGCGAACAGGGCGGTTGCGATGGCCTGGAAGGCGTAGACCCCGGTTGCCACGTCGGAGATGGTCGTGCCCACCCGGTGCGGCGTCTTGTCATTGCCGACATTGACCGACACCAGGCCGGAGAACGCCTGGGCCACCGAATCCGAGCCGGGGCGCTTGGCGTAAGGACCCTGTTGCCCGAAGCCCGACACCGAGAGGTAGATGAGGCCGGGGTTGTCGCGGGAGAGTTCCTCGTAGCCGAGCCCGAGACGTGCGGCGACGCCGGGCCGAAAACCCTCGATGAGCACGTCGCAGTCCCGCGCCAGCCGCCTGGCGATCGCGATCCCGTCCGCGTGCTTCAGATCGAGGCACAGGCTGCGCTTGCCGCGGTTATAGACGGCCGATAGCGCCGTATGGCTTCCGTGGGTGGTTCCCAGATAGCGCGACCAGTCGCCCTCCGGCGGTTCGACCTTGATGATTTCGGCCCCGTAAACACCGAGCAGCATGGCGCAATATGGCGATGCGATCCCCTGCCCGAAATCGAGAACGCGCAAACCGCGATAGGGCGCCTCGTGCGTCGGCGATAGCTTTCGTTCCGCTCCCAATTTTTTTCTTTCTTTTTGTAACCGCGCCGGGCGGCTGGATGCGGCCAGAGAAGAGGATGGTTATCGGCGAGTCAAGCGCCCGCGCGCGTCCGGAAAAACCGTACCGAAAGCCCATTCTTGCGGCTCAGCCCCGATCCACATGTCACTTGTGCAAAACCGGGATTGGCAGTCTAATGCTGGTTGAGGCGTTCGCGGAACGCCTGACTGCGCGCTCCAAGGCTGTGGCGCGCCATATGGCGACGCTTGCCTAACCCCACTCGCGGAGGGGCGGAGGTCTTCACATCGACAGGCGGTCTCCCCACGCACAATTCCCGTGGAGATGCGCATGAACCTCGATGCCTACCGGATCCTGTCCGAACCCTACTATCAGCCCGTCGGCGACGAAATCGCGGTGTTCGAGGCGGCCTTTTCCGAGCGTCTGCCCGTGATGCTGAAGGGGCCGACCGGATGCGGCAAAACCCGGTTTGTCGAACACATGGCGTGGCGACTGGCCAAGCCCCTGATCACCGTCGCTGCGCATGAGGACATGACGGCGTCCGACCTCGCCGGCCGCTATCTGCTGGAGCCGGACGGCACCGTCTGGCACGACGGGCCGCTGACGATGGCGGTGAGATTCGGCGCGATCTGCTATCTCGATGAGATCGTCGAAGCCCGTCAGGATACCACCGTCGTGATCCATCCGCTCACCGATGCACGGCGGATCCTGCCGCTGGAGAAGCACAACGAGATCGTGGCGGCGCATCCCGATTTCCAGCTCACGATCTCCTACAACCCCGGCTATCAGAGCGCGGTGAAGGATCTGAAGGAATCGACCAAGCAGCGCTTCCTTGCGATCGATTTCGACTATCCCTCGCCTTCCGTCGAAGCCGCCATCGTCGCGCGCGAGGCCGGCACCGACGTCGAACTGGCGGGAACGCTGGTCGCCATCGCCGAACGATCCCGCAATCTGCAAGGCCACGGCCTCGACGAAGGCGCCTCGACCCGGATGCTGATCCATGCCGGACGGCTGGTGCGCGCCGGGCTGCCGCTTCAAGCCGCGGTCCGCTCGAGCATCGTGCTGCCGATCACCGACAACCAGGACATCCGCGAGGCGCTCAGCGCGGCCATCGAGGCCTGCATCCCGTGAGTGCGGCGCTTCGAAGCGGGTCGTTGCGGGTCATCCCGGCCGGGCCGGAGGGCGCGGTCCGCCGCGTCCACTTGCTGATGCGACAGCGCGAGGCGTTGCGGCCTTTGTTCCGCACCGCCTGGGACGACCTCGCGGCTCGCTTCGATGCCGGCGAACTCGAAGGCTGGGCGGCCGGCGTGCTGGAACTCGCCGACGTCAACGCCGGTCCTTCCTGCCTGGTCGCGTTCTGGGAGAGCAGCCGCAACCAGCCGACCGAGGAAGGCGTCGCCTCGCTGATCGTGGCCGCGCACACCGCGGCCAATATCTGCCGCAACGCCGGCGCGCAGGCCGCGGCATCTACGCTTGTCGCCGTCGCCGTCACGCGCCGAATTCTGGGCACCGGGGTAAGCCTCGCGCGCTGGTGGCACATCATGGACGAACTCGCGCTGCAGGCGCCGGAATCGGTGGAGGCGGCGGCCTCGCGGATGGGCGAAATCCTCGTGGCGGGCAATATCAACGCATTCGAGAGTTTCGTGGCGGCCGGGCTGAAACTGGCGGGGAGCGACGGACGCAAACGGCTGAGATTCTTCACGCTGCAGGATGAGCTCGCGCAGCGGCTGGTGGCGCGCGCGACCGCCGGCATCGGGTTTGCCGAAACCGAGCACCAGACCAAGGCGTTCGTGACCGCGTTGTGGGGCCGCCCGCCTCTGTTGCGCAGTTTTGCCGGTGACACCGGCCAGGCACCGCAGCGCCGCGCCGGAATCGCCGGGCCGCTGATCCGGCTGCCGGAAATCTATCGGGGCGTGCAGGGCGAGGCGGCATACTCTTTATATAGAGCCGCGGCGGCGCACGCCCAGGCGCATCTCGTGTTCGGCGGGCCGAAATTCCCCGTCGGCAGCCTCAAGCCACTGCAGGTCGCGCTCGTCACCCTGATTGAAGATGCCCGTATCGAGTTGCTGGCGATGCGCCAGCTGCCGGGATTGCGCAAGCTCTGGTCGCCTTATCACGTCGCGGTGCCGGCCGGCGTCGCCGCGGCCCCGACCCTGCTGGCACGGCTGGCCCGGGCGCTGTTCGATCCCGCCTACGAGGACGACGACAGTTTTGTCGCCAAGGGGCGCGAGATGTTCGAGGCGCGGCTGGCGCGCCTGCAAGACCCGGCGATCAGCCGTGAGATCGGCATGTTATTGGGCAACGATCTCGGTCAGATGCGGGTCCAGTTCAACCCCAAGACCTATGTCGTCGAGCCGTTCTATCGCGATGACGGTCTCGGGCTGTGGGATTTCGGCGAAGATGCCCCCTCCTCCGGCGAACCGCTCGAGCTGGCGGTCGATGCCGTACGCCTGGAGCAGCAGGAGAAGCCGGATCAGGATCGGAGCCACGATCAGCTCGAGGATAAAGGCAGCACCGGCCGCGCGCGGCCGGTCGCGTCGGATCAGCGCGGCGTGTTGGTCGCGAAATATCCGGAATGGGATCGCGCGCACGGCGTCGAGCGGCCGGAATGGACCACGGTGCGCGAGGTTCCCGCGCGGCCCGGCAACCCGCGCCTGGTGGAAGAGGCGCTCGACCGCGCCGACGTCCTGCGCAACCGGATCCGGCGGCTGGTGCGCAGCGTCCGCGTCGGACGCACGATCCGCCTAAAACGTCAGCTCGACGGCCACGATCTCGACCTCGACGCCGTGATCGACACCGGGATCGCGCTGCGCCAAGGCCTGGAGCCCGATCCACGTGTGTTTCGCACGACCACGTCGAAGCACCGCGATCTCGCGGTCCTGCTGCTGCTGGATATTTCGGAATCGACGCGCGACCGGCTTGCGTCCGGCGCCTCCATTCTCGATGTCGAGCGCCTCGCAGTCGCGGTTCTGGCCGAAGCCATGAGCGCGCTCGGCGACCCCTTCAGCATGCTGGCGTTCGCCTCCAACGGGCGCGACGACGTCGAGATGACGACGGTCAAGGCTTCGACGAACCCTATGACCGCGCCTGCGTCGGGCGGCTGGCCGCGCTGTCGTCGGGCTTGTCGACGCGACTCGGCACCGCGCTTCGCCACGCCGGCGAGCTGATCAGTCACGCCCGCAGCTTCAGAAAGCTCGTCATCGTCCTGACCGACGGCGAGCCGTCCGACATCGACGTTGCCGATCCACTGGATCTGGTCGAGGACGCGCGCCGCGCCGCGGTGGGATTGCGGGCGCGCGGCATCGACGGCTTCGGCGTGGTGCTGGGATCGAGCGCGATGAATTCGGCGGTGCGTATCTTCGGCCGCGGCAACACCATGCTGGTGCCGCGCGTCGAGGATTTGCCGGCGCGGCTGTCCGAGCTCTATTTCCGGCTGGCGCGCCGGTAATCTATTTGCGGCGCGGCGCCAGTTCGACCCCGAGCGCCGCGCGCGCGGCAACATGGAACGCAGCCTCGATACCGCGGGTCAACGCGCCCCCATCCGGCGCCAGCAAGCGCATCGCGAGGCCTGCGCCGTTCGGCGCCGTGGTAACGCCGGCAAGACATCCGCAATCATCCGCAGCCGCCTCGATCTCGGCCATATCGGCCAAGCGGTCGGGCGGCGCTATCATGATGACCGAGCCGGCGGCGGCCATGCCGCCAAGCGCGCCGCAGCCTGCGGAGAGCTCGTCGCCGCCGATGCTGCCGCGGTCGGCCATCACAAGCCTGCCGTCCCGCCCCACGATGCTTGTAGCGGTCGAAAACTTCGCGAATGTTCCGCCGCGACGGTGTGGGTCATGCGCCGCAAAGCCGTCGGCCAGGATTACAATTGCGTCGGTCGCGGCAGTGACGGTTGTTTCAACATGAAGATTGGCGCCGGGAAACAGCACGTAGGGATCGGAAATGAACGCGCAAAAGGCTCCGCCCTCTACGGTCAACGACTGGCGCATCATTGAGCGATCCCCCCGCCCGTCGTGAACGACCGTCGAGGCCTGCGTGGTCAGATTGAGAGCCGCGCCGACGCCGACCACGAGATCGAGCGCCAGCCGGTCGGCGGCGTAGAGGCCGCCCGAGGTCGACTGGAGATAAAGTGTCGCAAGCTCCGGCTTGTTGCGGTCGAGTTGAAACGGCCGGGTGATATGGAAGGGATATCCGACATGCTGGCGGCGCAGCATGGTTCGTCCGCCGGCCAGTTCAGCGACCAGCAGGACTTCCGCATCGCGGGGCGTTTCAAACCTCGAAGAGGACTGCGGCAAGTATAGCATCGGCAACCGCGGCAATTCCCGCGCCGGATCGCGCGTTGGTGGCGATGACCGGGCGACCGGCGCGCACGCGCTCGGCCTCGGCCAGCATCGGTCCAAGTTCCACGCCGACGTAAGGCGCGAGATCGACCTTGTTGACGACGAGCAGATCGCAGCGCAACAGCCCCGGCCCTTTCTTGCGCGGAATATCGTCGCCGCCGGCGACGTCGATCACGAACATCCACCAGTCCACGAGATCGAGCGAGAAGGTGGAAGCGAGATTGTCGCCGCCCGATTCGAACAGGATCAGCTCGACGCCGGGAAACCGGGCCTCGAGCTCGTCGCCCGCCGCGATATTCAGGGTCGGATCCTCGCGGATTACGGTGTGCGGACAGGCGCCAGCTTCCACCGCGGACACGCGAGCCGGATCGATCAGCCCGGAGCGGCGCAGGCGTTCGGCGTCCTCCCTGGTGACGAGATCGTTGGTCACAACGGCGAAATCGACGCCGCGGCGCTGCAGTTCCGGGATCAGCGCCTCGATCAGCGCGGTCTTGCCCGACCCGACCGGGCCGCCGATTCCGACCCGGGCCGCCGGCGGTGCGGTCAGCGGAGCGGTGATGTCCCGGTCAGCGTGCAACATGTCTCACCTCAGCATATAGCGGCGGGCAAGCGGCACCTCGCGCGCCGGCTCGCAGGCGGCGAGCACGCCATCGACAAACACATCGAAGGTCTCCGGATCGACCGTAATTTTCGGGCACGCGTCGTTCCACAGCATGTCGCGCTTCGACAGCGTGCGTGTCCCCCGAACCGGAAGCATCGTCTTGGAAAGACCGAGTTCGGCCGGCAGACCGCGCGCGATCGCCAGCGGATGCACGAAGCAGGCCGACAGCGCCGCCGGCGCCCTGCCGAACGCACCCCATTGCGGACGCATCAGGATCGGCTCGCAGGTCATCAGCGACGCGGCGCTGTCGCCCATCGCGCCCCACGCGATGAAGCCACCCTTGATCACGAGTTCGGGCTTGATGCCGAAAAATGCCGGGCGCCACACCACGATATCCGCCAGCTTGCCGTCCTCGAGCGAGCCGACGTGATCGGAGATCCCGAATGTCCGCGCCGCGTTGATGGTGTATTTGGCGATATAGCGCAGGATTCGGGCGTTGTCGCCAAAGCCTGGACGATCCTCCGGCAGCGCACCGCGCTGCTCCTTCATCTTCGACGCCAGCTGCCAGGTGCGGCAGATCACCTCGTGGATACGGCCCATGCCCTGACTGTCGGATCCGAGCATCGAAATGGCGCCGATGTCATGCAGCACATCCTCCGCCGCGATGGTCTGCCGGCGAATGCGGCTTTCCGCGAACGCCACGTCCTCCGGTATCGCCGGATTGAGGTGATGGCACACCATGGTCATGTCGAGATGTTCGTCGAACGTATTCACCGTGTAGGGATTGGTGGGATTGGTCGACGATGGCAGGCAGTGCATCTCGCCGGCGACGCGGATGATGTCGGGCGCATGACCGCCGCCGGCTCCCTCGGTGTGATACATGTGAATGGTGCGGCCGCCGATCGCTTCCAGCGTATCCTCGACGAAACCGGATTCGTTCAGCGTGTCGGTATGGATCTGCACCTGGAAGTCGTACTCATCGGCGACGCGCAGGCAGGTGTCGATCGCTGCCGGCATCGATCCCCAGTCCTCGTGGAGCTTCAGCCCCATCACGCCGGTCTCAAGCTGCTCGACCATCGGCGGGACGCGGTGGGAATTGCCACGGCCCAGAAAACCGAAATTCATCGGCCAGGCTTCGGCGGCCTGCAGCATTTTCCCGGTGTTGAAGGGACCGCCGGAATCGATTCCGACCGTGATCGGGCCCAGCGAACCGCCGATCATGGTGGTAATCCCGCTCGCCAGCGCGTGCTCCACGAGGCCAGCGCTGTCGAAGTGAACGTGGACGTCGATTGCGCCCGGCGTTGCGATCAGCCCCTCGCAGTCGCGCACCGTGGTACCGGTGGAAACGATCAGGCGGGGATCGACGCCGTCCATGATGGCGGGATTGCCGGCCTTGCCGAAGCCGACAATGCGGCCGTGGCGGATGCCGAGGTCGCCCTTGACGATCCCGAGCACGGGATCGATGACGACGACGTTGCAGAGCAGGAAATCCAGCGCCCCGTCCTTGCTGGTGCTGCCGGCCATGCCGATGCCGTCACGCAGGGTCTTGCCGCCGCCGTGCAGGCATTCGTCGCCGTAGACCGCGTGGTCTTTTGTCACCACCGCCGTCAGTGCGGTGTCACCCAGGCGGACAGCGTCGCCGGTGGTCGGACCGTATAGCGCGGCGTAATCGCGGCGGTCGATGCGTGCCATATTATGTACCCTTGAAGCCGCGTTTCTTCGCCTGCTCGAGTGCCGCGTCGCGCACCGCAGGGTCCGAGCTCAATCCGTTGGTGAGGTTGTTCAGGCCAGTCAATTCGCCGCGGCCGCCCAGGGTCACCAGCGTGACTTCTTTCCAGGCCCCGGGTTCGAACCGCACCGCGGTGCCTGCGGGAATATCGAGCCGCATGCCGAACGCGGCAGCGCGATCGAACTCCATCGCCTTGTTGACCTCGAAGAAATGGAAGTGCGAGCCGATCTGGATCGGCCGGTCGCCGGTATTGCGGGCCTTCAATGTGACCGACCGGCGGCCGGCGTTGAGGTCGATGCTGCCGTCGGCCGCGGTGATCTCGCCGGGATGTTCGGGATCGGCGGCCGCGCCGGGTGCCGGACGAATGGGTTCGTGGACGGTCACCAGCTTGGTGCCGTCGGGAAACACGCATTCGACCTGGATGATGTTCATCATCGCGGCAATGCCTGAGAGGACGTCATCGGTGGAAAGGATCGTCGATCCATAGCCGATGAGATCGGCAACCGAGCGCCCTTCCCGGGCACCTTCCAGGATTTCATCAGTGATGATCGCGACCGCCTCGGGATAGTTCAGCTTCAACCCCTTGGCGCGCCGCCGCCGCGCCAGTTCGGCCGCACTGAAGATGGTCAGGCGTTCAAGCTCGGTCGGTGTCAGCAGCATTCGTCGACCCCTTCAGTTCGCAAACAGGCGAAGATCGGCGCGTGCGTGGCGCGCGGCGGCGATCTCGAGAAATGGAATGAAACTCGAAAGTTCAGCGTTGTCCGGAACGGGCTGGGCCACCAGCGCGTCGATCAGCGGCAGGCATCCGCGCAGAACCTTCTGGCTCTCCAGCGTGCCGATCGCGCCGAGCCGTACCGCCGCAGCCGCAACACCGGAGGCGACGCCGTAGGCGGAAGCGAGCTGCGCGAGCCTCTCGTCGAGACCTATCCCGCGCCATACCGCCCCCTGCATGACGGCAATATGGCCGAGGCAGACGCCTGAGCCGACGGCCTTGCGCAGCTGCAACGCGGTATCGTCGCCGAGCCGCGCATGCGACGCCAGAAAGGCTCCGCCGTTGCGCCGCGAGCCCTCGCGCATCGTGCCGCCGAAGGTGGATGCCTCCACGTCGCGGTCTATTTCCGCGATGGCGTCGAGATCACCGGCGGCACGAAACGCCCGCACCAGTGCGATACGGTCAAAATTCATCCAGCGCTGCCGAATGATCGCATCGGTCAATTCGGCGAGCGCGGCGCCATCCAGCCGGGTGCGCAGGGCGACAATACCCTCGACCCCGTAGGAAAAGGCAAACGATCCGCTCGGAAACGTCCCATCCGCCTGCCAGATCGCCTGCAAGATCGACAGCATCAGCGATGGCCATCGTGATGGAAATGATCGTGCGCGGCGGGGTGGCCATCATGCGGGCCTGATTTGCCGGGCCCACCGTCGCCCTCTTCATCCAGAATGCTGACGCCGACGCGACGCGCGGAAATCATCTCCTCCAGCCGCGCGGTGTAGTCCTCGGGCCGGCCCTCCAGTGCGACAAACAGGGCCTCGCCCTGGAAGCGAACACGCCAATGAAGATTTCCGGCGTGGTAACCGAGTTCGATTGCGTCGCTGATCGAACGCGGCTCCAGCCGCATCCAGCGTTCGGTCGCGGCACGAACAACGATCGCTCGATCGCCGTCGATCAGGAGGATCGCGCCGTCGAACAGTTTTTGATGACGCGGCAGCGCGATCGCCAGCTCCTCGCCCGCGCGCGTCGTCGCCAGCAGCCGGCGCCGGGCCAGATCGGCCACCGGGATATTGACCTCGTCAACCGCACCGCGGTGCTGGAGGCGATGGATTTCCTCCGAGAACGCATTTTCCAGGCGGCTACCCACGACATGATTGATGCGCAGCATCGCTGCAGACCCTTTCAGCGTTAGACGTGCTGTCGCACCTTTGAAGCCTCCACGCCGGCCACACTGGGCCGGCGCGGAGTCTCGACTTGCAGCCTAGCGATGAGCCGCCACCTTGTTCGGAATGCCCTCGATCGGAGCCTCCTCGGTTCCGACGGCCTTCCGCGTGAACCCTTCCACCATTTCGCGGGTGCCTTCCGGATCGGCGATCCATTTGTTGTAGAATTCGTAAGGACACGCCGCGAGGCCGCGGTCGCCTTCGCCGGAGTTGATCAATCCGGTATAGCCGCGGTGCACCAGCTTGAAGAGATGGTTTTCCGACTGGCCGTTCTTGCGCGCGTCGCGGATCAGCATCTTCGACAGCTGAGCGTATTGAATGCCGTATTCCTCCTCGCCGCATTCGCCGAGCGTGCGGCCATCGAAGCCGATGATCGCCGAATGGCCGAAATAGGAGTAGACACCGTCGAACCCGGCGGCGTTGGAAACCGCCACATAGCAGTTGTTCGCCCACGCCATCGCCTTCGCCATGATGACCTGCTGATCCTTGGCCGGGTACATGTAGCCTTGGCAGCGCACGATCAGCTCGGCGCCCTTCATGGCGCAGTCGCGCCAGATTTCCGGATAATTGCCGTCATCGCAGATGATCAGCGAGACCTTGAGGCCCTTCGGCCCATCGGAGACGTAGGTGCAGTTGCCCGGATACCAGCCTTCGATCGGCACCCATGGCATGATCTTGCGATACTTCTGCACCACCTCGCCCTTGTCGTTCATCAGGATCAGCGTGTTGTAGGGCGCCTTCTTCGGATGCTCCTCGTGACGTTCGCCGGTGAGCGAGAAAACGCCCCAGACCTTCGCCTTGCGGCAGGCTTCCGCGAAAATCTCCGTCTCCTCGCCGGGCACGACCGAAGCCGTCTCGTACATCTCCTTGGAGTCGTACATGATGCCGTGGGTCGAATATTCCGGGAAGATCACCAGATCCATTCCCGGCAGGCCGGTCTTCATGCCGACGATCATGTCGGCGATCTTTTTGGCGTTGGCCAGCACCTCGGCCTTGGTGTGAAGCCGGGGCATCTTGTAATTCACGACGGCGACGCCGACCGTGTCATTGCTCGATGAGATATCGCCGTGCAGCATGTTGGGCTCCTTGCTTGGTTGACTGCTAGAACTTTTCTTTCACGTGGCTCTTCAGGTGGTGGTCCCCCGCGACGATCCGCATCACACCGCCATGTGCCGGTGGACCATTTCGTCGCTGAGTTCGGATATCGCGCCGGCCACTACGATCCGCCCCTTCTCCATCATGGCGAAGCAATGCGACGCCTGGCGCGCAAACATGACGTTCTGCTCGACCAGCACGACCGTCAGGCCGACCTCCCGGTTGAGCCTGATGATGATGGCTTCGATTTCCTCGACGATCGACGGCTGGATGCCCTCGTTCGGCTCGTCGAGCAGGATGATCCGGGGATCGGCGGCAAGCGCGCGCGCGATCGCCAGCTGCTGCTGCTGGCCGCCGGAAAGAACACCGCCGGGGCGTTCGAGATTGTCCATCAGATAGGGAAACAGCTCCGGCACCAGTTCCGGTATCTGCCGCTTGCCGTCGCTGCGCGCGAACGCGCCCATCAGGATATTTTCCCGGATACTGAAGTCCGGAATGATCTCGCGGCCCTGGGGAACGTAGGCGATCCCGGCGCGGGCGCGGCGGAAGGTCGGCTCCTTGCCGATTTCGGTTCCGTTGAGGTTGATCTGCCCTTCCATCCGGTCGGTCAGCCCCATCAGCGTTTTCAGCAGCGTGGTCTTTCCGGTGCCGTTGCGGCCGAGGACGGCCGTGGTTTTCCCGATCGGGATATCCAGGCACACCGCATGCAGAATGTGGCTGCGGTCGTAATAGCTGTCGACGTTGGTCAGCTTGAGCATCAGCCGATCCCCCGCGATCCGAGATAGGCTTCGCGCACCCTGGGATCGGTCTCGATCTGCTCGACGTTGCCCTCCGCGAGAACCGACCCGAGGTGAAGCACCGTGATGCGTTCGGCGATTTCACGCACAAATGCCATGTCGTGCTCGACAACGATCAGGGTGTGCTTGCCCTTGAGGCTGTTGACGATCTCCGACGTCTTGTGGGTTTCCGCCTGGGTCATGCCCGCGGTCGGCTCATCGAGCAGGATCACCTTCGGATTCTGGGTGATCAGAAGTCCGAGTTCGAGCCACTGGGTTTGACCGTGGCTGAGATAGGCGGCGAGCCGGTTGGCGTCCTCGGTCAGGCCGATCAGCTCGAGCACCCGGTCGACGTCCTGCTCGGCCTCCCTGTCAAAACCGAAGCGCAGGTTCGCCAGCACGGCCGGATTTCGGCAACTGGCGACCTCGAGATTGCGGCGAACGGTCAGATCCTTGAACACGCTCGGAATCTGGAATTTCCGCCCGACGCCGGCGCGCGCGATCTTGTGCTCTTCCCAGTTGGTGATGTCGGTGTCGTTCAGGAACACCCGCCCCTCGGTACATTTGGTCTTGCCGGAGATGAGGTCCATCAGCGTGGTCTTGCCGGCGCCGTTGGCCCCGAGCAGCACGCGCAACTCGCCCTCCTCGATGGTCAACGACACACCGTTGACGGCCTTGAACCCGCCGAAGTCGACCCCGAGCCCATCGATGGTAAGCGCGATCTCGGCCATCACTCACTCCGCCAGTTGCGAGGCATCGGAAACCCCGACTTTCTGCTGCGCCGGCGTCTTGCGGCGCATCAGCAGGCGATCGACCAGATCGTGGGCCAGCCCCGCGAAGCCGCGCGGCAGATACAAGACGACGAGCACGAAGATCAGGCCGATGATCACTTTCCACGCCTCGGCGAAACCCTGGGTCTCGCTGACGGTGGCTGAAATCATGTTGATCACGATGGCCCCGATGCAGGCGCCGAGGATGGACGAACGGCCGCCGACGGCGGCCCAGACCACCATGGTGATGGAGAAACTGAGGTCCATGAAGGTGGGCGAGGCGAACTCCGAGATCACGACGTAAAACATCCCGGCGAGGCCGGCGATCCCCGCCGACACCGCGAAGAAGAACGTCTGATAGAGCGGCACGTCGAAGCCCAGATAGCGCGCGCGATTCTGATCGTCACGTATCGCCTGCAGGATCAGGCCGGCCCTGGTTTCGATCAGCACGCGCGCGCCGGCAAGAACCAGGCACAATGCGATGGCGATGAAGTAATAGGTCGGGACGATATAGGGATCGAACTCGAACCCGCCGACCTTGAACCATCCGAGGTCGGTCAACCCGTTGAAGCCGTTGGTGATGGGCTGGGCGTCGATGACCACGAGCCGCACCAAGCAGCACCAGCGCCAGCGTGATGATCGACACGAACACACCCGCGATGCGCTTGCGAAACACGATGGTTCCGATGATCGTGGCGAGCGCGACCGGCAGCACTACCCCCATCGCAACGCCGAACCACTGCGACTGGAACGGAAGCCACAGGAACGATGCCTTGTTGATGCAGCACAGTTCGGTCGGCGCGCCCGGCTCGGCGTTCCACAGCATGAAGTCCGGCACCGGCTTGTCCGAGCCCTGCTGCAGGCTGGTCTGGCTGGCGAGCTTCAGCGACATCGCCAGCATATAGGCCCCGCCGCCGAAGAAGAGTCCCTGGCCGAGATTGAGGATGCCGGCGTAGCCCCACGAGAGCGCGACCGCGACGCCGAGCATGCCGAACACCAGGTATTTGGCGATGCGGTTGAGCCAGAACGGATCGAGCAACAGCGGCGCGCACATGATCAGCGCAAAGAACGCCAGATAGATCGCTATTTCGACGCGGCGCTTGTCGGACATCGATCAGCGCCCTTTGAGCGAAAACAGGCCCTTGGGCTTCAGGATGATGATCATGATCACCACGCCGAATACCACGGCCCTCGCCAGGATGTCGTTGGTGCCGGCCGCCACCAGTCCGTTGATCTCGCCGAGGATGCCGGCCGAAAACACCGACCCGAGCAGGCTGCCGACGCCTCCCATCACCACGACCATGAAGCCGTCCACGACCATCGGCGTGCCCATGTCGGGGAAGACGGTCTTGAAACCGGACATCATCACGCCGGCGACGCCGGCAAGGCCCGAGCCGAGCGCGAATGTCAGCGCGTTGACCCGCGCGACATCGATGCCGCAGGCTTCGGCCATTTTCGGGTTGCGAATGATCGCGCGGACCTGGGTGCCGAACGGCGTGCGGTACATGATCAGCCAGGAGAGCGCGGTCAGCACCGCCGTCACCACGATGATGAAGGCGCGATAGCGGTTGATCTCCACGTTGCCCAGCATGAGCGTTCCCTGCAGCACGTCGGGGACGCTGACATTCTGGAGCCCGGGCCCGAGTCCTGCGATATGGATACCGAAGAACGACAGCCCCAGTTCGAGCCGCACCGCCTGCTGGATCAGGATTGCGATGCCCCAGGTGGCCAGCAGCGTGTCGAGCAGGCGGCCATACAGCCGGCGAACGATGACGCGCTCGATCGCGAGCCCGATCAGCGCCGTGACGATGAAGGCCAGCGGGATGGCCACGAAGATGTTCGCCCCGAGATAGATGCCCGTGAGCACCGTGACGTAGGCGCCGATCATGACCATCTCGCCATGGGCCATGTTGATGACGCCCATCGCGCCGTAGGTGATGGCCAGACCCAGCGCCACCAAGAGCAGGATCGAGCCGAGGCTCAGGCCGATAAACAGGACTTCAAGCATTCCAGGCCACCTCATCTTCCCGGCCACCGCGCCAAGGCGCGGCAGCCGGTCTTGACGTCGAGTTCAGATCTTCAGCTTTGACGTATCGAGACCCTTGGCGGTGCAGAACAGATTGCTCTCCGTTTCGCCGTAGGCCACGTAAGGAAGCGGAATGGTCGGCTCCTTGTAGGCATCGATGATCTTGCCCTGTCCGTCCGCCTGCCACTGCGCGATGCGGGGCGTCAGGTAGGTGTGGAGATTGTCCGAATCGATCTTCACATGACCGTTCGGGGCGTCGAATTCCTGGCCCTTCACCGCCTCCCTGATGGCGACCGGCGTGACCTCCGCCGCCTTCTCGACCGCCTGCTTCCACAGGAAGACCTGGAAGTAGGACGATTCCAGCGCGTGATGCGTCACCGCCTTCGGATCCTTGACGAAGGCGCGATAGCGCTCGACGAACGCCTTGTTGCGATCGGTGTCGATTGCCTGAAAGTACGGGAACGAGGTGTAGCTGCCCACCGCGTATTCCGGCCCCATCGCGGCGATCTCGATCTCGGAGGTGACGGTGGCGCAGATCGGCAGCTTGTCGTGGGTCAGGCCCTGGTTCTTGTATTCGCGATAGAACGCGACGACGGAGTCGCCGACGACGTTCGACAGCACGACGTCGCAACCGGAGGACTTGATCTTGTTGACCATGGAGCCCCACTCCGAATGGCCGAGTTCGAGATATTCGTCCGCGATCCACTCGCCGCCGTTCTTCTCGATCAGGATCTTCGAGACCTTCGCCATCTCGCGCGGATAGATGTAGTTCGATCCGACGATGAAGAATTTCTTCTTGCCCAGCGTCTTGATGATCCAGGGAATGAAGTTCGAGAGCTGCTGGTTCGGCACGGCGCCCGTATAGACGACGTTCTTCGAGCACTCGAAACCTTCGTAGTAGGTGGGATAGAAATACAGATTGTTGCGCTTCTCGAACACCGGAAGCACCGCCTTGCGGCTTGCGGAGGTGTAGGAGCCGAACACCGTCGGCACGCGATCCTGGATGACCAGCTTCGAGGCTTTTTCGTTATAGGTCTTGGGATCGGACGCGCCGTCCTCGACGATGGCGTTGATCTTCATGCCTTTGGCGCCGCCGGCGGCATTGATCTCGCTGATCGCCATCAGTGTCGCATCGTGCAGCGATTTTTCGATAATCGAAAGACCGCCGGTCAACGAAAACAGCACGCCCACGTTCACCGTACCCGCGGCACGCACCGGACTGCTGATGATGTAAGGCGATGCGATCGCCCCGGTTGTCGCCAGCAGGCCGCTTTTCAAGAATTTACGCCGATCAATCGACATAGTGACACTCTCCCCTAGTGGCCGCCTTCAATCGGGCAAGCCGGTTCCGTTCACGCCAGAGCGTGTTTTTTGAGCCAAAAAAATCAGAGATTCCCCCGAGGCCAGCGGACCCGCGCAGGTCCGTGCCGATTCTCGGTCGTCAAAACAAAAAAGCCCGACAGATCCTCGCGGACCTCTCGGGCTTACCTAGCCATGCCGGACCAACAACATCGGTGGTCCAGCGAAAACCGCGATCAGAACTTCCTCGCCCTGCCGCAGTTGCAAAAACTAAACATCTTTTGCGCGGTACTGCAAGACCTCATTTGCATGAATGATCGCAGCCGCCATGTCGTCCATCGACAGACGCTTCGCCATCGCCTGGCGGCGGATGCTTTCATAGGCTTCGGCTTCGCTCAATCCCTGGCCGTCCATCAGGATCGCCTTCGCTTTCTGGATGCGCTGGATGCCCGACAATTTGCGCTCCAGTTTCCGGATCCGCTTTTCGGTCTCGCGCTTCTCGAGCCAGATGCTGCGCGCGATCGTCAGGTTGGTTAGCAGACCGAAGGGGCGGATCGGCCGCTCGATGACGGCAACCGCGCCCGCCTCCAGCACCAGCTGAAGCGTGGTCGGATCCTCGTAGCCCACGACGGCGATCAGCGTCGGCCGCGTTCCGTCGTTCGACTTGAGGAGGCGCTGAATATCGCCGCGGGCGTCATGCTCGACGGCCAGCAGCATCACGTCGCAGCCGTCGGACCAGCATTCCGGGACCGGCCATTGCATCTCGACCATGCAGCCGATGCGCCGAAGATGCTCGACCAGCCTGACGCGTTCGTTGTCCGGGGGATGAACGACCAGGACCCGGAGGCCGCGAAGATCGCGAAGGATTTGGATCGCCACCGCCTGCTCCCCCGCTCAGAACCTCAGTGGCTGACCGTCTGAAGATCATCGACCGACCAGTCGTCAAGGCTCTGTACGACACAGTAGGGATCCGGCTTGATCCGAACTCCGGGATTCCAGACTGTCTGGAACCGACCGAATTTGTCCAGTCGCGCGATCCGCGGCCACAGATAGGTGTGGTTGTTTTCCGGATCGATCCTGACCCGTCCCTGCGGAGCGTCGAATTCGGAGTCGCGCAGCTCCTTCAGCACCCGCTCCGGATCGTCAGACCCGCAGCGCGCCAGCGCGCGCATCGCCAGATGAACCTGGAAATAGGCAGCTTCCGCGGCCGCCGGCACCGGCGCATCCGGACCGTATTTGCGCTTGAAGCTCTCGACGAAACGGCGTGCGGAGGCCGATGACGAGGTCTCGAAGAACGGCGCGGCCGTGATATGGCCCTCGGCGGCCTCCTGGTGCATCTCCGCGACTTCCGCTTCGCTGGTGGTCAGGCTCGCGATCGGCATCTTCGCCGGATCGAACCCGGCCCGCCGATAGGCCTCGTAGAAGACCGAGGTGCAACGGCCGACGACGGTCGAAAAGATGACGTCGGGAGACGTCTTCTTGATCCGGCTGATGACCTTGTCGAAATCCCGCGGATCCGCCTCAAGCGGAACATAGATCTCGTCCAGCACCTCGCCGCGGCCCTGCGCCACGAAATCGGCCATCAGGCGATTGGATTCGTAAGGATAGATGTAGTTCGATCCCACCAGCAGAAAGCGATTGCCGTAGGTCGAAAGCAGGAATCTCGCGAGTTGCAACGAATTCTGGTTCGGCGCAGCACCGGTATAGATGCAATGCCGCGAATATTCGAAACCCTCGTAGAGCGTCGGATAGAACAGCAGGCCCCGGTGGCTTTCGACGACCGGCAACACCGCCTTGCGGGTGCTCGACATATAGCAGCCGAACAACAGCCGGATCCGGTCCACCTCGAACAAACGTTCGGCCAGGCTGCGAAATTGCTTCGGATCGGACGCCGGATCGTAAATGACGGGCTCGATCATGCGATCGAGCACTCCCCCGCTGGAATTGATTTCCTCGATCGCAAGAAGCGTCGCATTCAGCTGTGACTGCTCGACGGTGGAAGTAACTCCGGTCTGGGAGAACAGCACGCCCACACGCCAGGGGGCGCCGGTATTTTCGCTGAAATTCATGAGCCTGACGTACACCAATTCGTAGTGAGATTGGAGCGACCATACGTCAGATTGCGGGAAACTCAAATCGGCTTCCCAGAGGCAGTCGACCTCGTCTCGCCGGCACAGGTATCCGGCGATGCTTCTGCCTCTGTCCGCCGGGCCAGTGGCGGATGCGCTAGACGGCCTTGGTGAGAGCACCGTCGATGATGAGGTTGGTACCGGAAATGCGGCTCGCCACCGGGCTCGCGAGGAAGACCACGCCCGCGGCGACTTCCTGCGGCGTGCCCATGCGCCCGGTCGGATTCAACGACATCGCCGTCTTGTAGAGATCGGGCATGCCCTGCTCGATGTTTTGCCAGATACCGCCTTCGAAATAGGTATTGCCCGGGGACACCACGTTGGCGCGGATGCCCTTGCCGATCAGCTGGTTGCTCAGTCCCTTGGAGTAGTGAATCAGCGCCGCCTTGAACGCGCCGTAGGAACCGGCGGCGAAATCCACCTCGAACCCGGAGACGCTGGAGACGATCACGATGGAAGCGGATTTTGATTTCTCCAGATAAGGAAGTGCGGCCGCGACCGAATTGACGGTATGCATCATGTCGGTTCGAAACGTTTTTTCCCAGGTCTCGGGCGTATCGCCGACCGCCAGGGCGCTGACGTTGCAGACGATCGTGTCGATGCCGCCGAATTCGGCGGCCGCGCCCTCGATCCACTGCTTCAATGCCGCGGGATCGGCGACATCGATCGCCTTGCCCCACGACTTGACGCCCTTCGCGGCCAGCGCCTTCACGACCTTGCCGACCTCATCGGCATTGCGCGCGCAAATCGCGACATTGGCGCCTTCCGCCGCGAACAGGTCGGCGATCGCCAGCCCGATGCCCTTGCTGCCGCCGGTCACCAGGACGTTCTTGCCCTTCAATCCGAGATCCATCGTCGCCTCCGTTGCTGCTGCCGCCCGAGGAAGCGGCCTGCCGGCGTTGACGGCAGGCCGCAGCGTTGGTCACATTTTGGTCCAGTCGCCGGCGCCTTCGAACGCCGCGGCGGCGCGGTAGATGGTCGGCTCGTCGTAATACTTGCCGATCAGCATCAGCCCGATCGGCAGACCGCCGCTCATCCCACACGGAATGGTCATCGCCGGATGTCCGCTGGCGTTGAACGGCGCGGTGTTGGGAACCATCTCGAATGCACGCTGGATGTAGAGTTCGCGCGGCGCATCCGGCGGCGGGATCGGCGTCGCCTTCATCGGCAGGGTCGGCATCAGCAGCAGATCGTAACTATTCAGCGCCGCATCGTAGGCGGCGCGCAGCTTGCGATTCAGGTTTTGCGCCTTGGAATAGAAGTGACCGCGATAGTGTTTGGTGAAATAGTGGCCGACCAGCATGGTGATCTTCAGGCTGTCGGACAATTCGTCGGCGCGATGGTGCCAGGCGGAATGCGCGTCGAGCAGCGTCGTGTTGTAGAGACCGCGCCAGTTGGTCCCCATGCCGTTGCCCTTCATCATGAACTCGGTGCCGCCTTCGGCGGCGATCGGCAGCCAGATCGCGGGCCCCAGAAGATGCATCGGCACCGATATCTCCTCGACGGTGGCGCCGAGCTTCTTGAAAAGCTGCGCGCCCGCCATGACCTTGGCGTCGACGTCGGGCTCGGAAACTGCGAGCCCAAATCCTTCCTTGACGATGCCGATGCGCAATCCCTTGACGCCGCCGCCGAGCGCTTCGGTGTAATTGGCGACCTTGGGCGCGATCTGCCTGGGATCGAGGCCGTCGGCGCCTGCCAGCACCTCGAGCAGCAGCGCATTGTCGCGGACATTGCGGGTCATCGGACCGGTGTGGTCGAGCGTGATTTCGATCGGCATCACCCCGGTATAGGGCACGAGGCCGTGCGTTCCCTTCATGCCGTAGATGCCGCAGAACGAAGAGGGGATGCGGATCGATCCGCCCTGGTCGCCGCCGATCGCCATATCGGCCTCGCCCAGCGCAACCACGACACCGCTGCCGGACGAAGAGCCGCCGGCCGAATAACCCATCTTGTGGGGATTATGGACCGGGCCGGTCGCGTTGGTGTGGCTGCCCCCGGAGAAGCAGAAGTACTCGCAATGCGTCTTGCCGAGGATGGTGCCGCCGGCGTCGAGAATGCGCGTGACGATGGTGGCATCCACATCGGGAACGTAGCCCTCGAGCGTCGAGGCGCCGTTCATCATGGGCACGCCGGCGAGGCTGACATTGTCCTTCAGCGCGACCGTCTTGCCGGCGAGCTTGCCGCTTGCCGCGCCCTTGACCGTGGTCTTGAAGTACCAGGCATTGTACTTGTTCTCCTCGCCTTCCGGACGATAGCCGGAGGTTCGCGGATAGGTCACGGCCGGGACGTAGTCCGGCATGGCATCGATGATGTCATAGGCGGCGTAATTTCCCTGCATCAGGGCGTCGTAGGATTTGAGTTCCTCCTCACCCATATGCATGCCGAGATCCTCGGCGACGCTGCGCAATTGATCGAGTGTGGGTCGTCGCACTGCCATGGTCGGTCTCCCTGTTGTCCGTGCCCGCTCAATCGGGCCTTACGTCGTGATTCCGATGAATTCGCCGACCAGATTTGCATCGGCGAGATCGCCTGGCTGCAATTCACGGGTGATGGCGCCTTTTTGAATGATGAGAATACGCCTGGAGAGCGCGGAGATGAATTCGAGGTTCTGCTCGACCAGAATCATGGTGAGGCCGCTCTTGTCGCGCAGGCGCTGCAGCACCTCGACGATCTCGTCGATGATCGAGGGCTGGATGCCCTCGGTCGGCTCGTCGAGCAGAATGAGGCGCGGCTTGCCGCAGAGGCAGCGCGCGAGCGCCAGCAGCTGCTGCTCGCCGCCCGACAGCGCGCCACCGGACCGGTCGAGCAAGGGTTTGAGGCGAGGAAACTCCTCCAGCACTTCGGCGATGGTTTCCTGCTCGCTGCCCGTCTCCTTGGTGCAGCCCATGCGCAGATTGTCGTAAACCGTGAGCCCCGGAAAGATCTCGCGCCCCTGCGGCACATAACCGAGCCCGAGCCGCGCGCGCTGATAGGGTTCGGCCGTCGTCACGTCACCGCCGTCGAAACGGACGGACCCGCCGGTCGCCGGCAGAAATCCCATCAACGCCTTGAGCAGTGTCGTCTTGCCCATGCCGTTATGGCCGAGGATTCCGATGAACTCGCCGATCTTGACGGCAAAACTCACCCCGTTGAGGATCGGAATGCGGCCGTAGCCCGCGCGCAGTCCCTGGACGTTGAGCATCATGCGGCCGCCTGCTTGCCGAGATAGACGTCGCGCACCAGCGGATTGCGCAGGATGTTCTCCACGGAATCCTCCACCAGCACGCTGCCCTGATTGAAGACCGTCACCTGCTTGGCGATCATGCGGATGAATTGCATGTCATGCTCGACGACGATGAGCGCCTTGCTGCGGTTGATCTCGCGCACGAGCTCGGCGGTCTTGTTCACCTCCTCATGCGTCATGCCCGCCGCGGGTTCATCGAGCAGGATGAGGTCGGGATCGGTCGACAACACGATGCCCAACTCGACCCATTGCCGCTGACCGTGGGCGAGCTGGCCGACCAGGCGGTTTGCAGCACCGGTGAGCCCGATCCGCTCCAGCATCTCGTCGACCACGGCGTTGACGCGATCGCGGGCATGGATGCGGCTTGCCGCCAGCCAGATGTTTTCGCGTACATCCAGGCCGTCGAACACGCTCGGCACCTGGGTCTTGATGCCGATGCCAAGCCGCGCGATCTCATGGGCGTGGGCCTGGGAGATATCGTGGCCGCGAAACAGCACCTGCCCGAGGCTAGGCTGAAGCTGTCCGGTGAGCATCTTGAAGAACGTGCTTTTGCCGGCGCCGTTCGGACCGATCAGGCAGCGCAGCTCGCCCTCGGCCAGCGTGAAATTGACGTTGCGGACCGCCTTGACGCCGCCGAAGTGCATGCTGAGATCGCGGGTTTGCAGCAGCGGTTCGGCCATCACCCCTCCTCCGCCTGCTTGGGCTCGAGGCTCGCCGCGACCCGCCGCGTGCGTGTCCGCAGCAGCCACTGCCCGAAGTCGCCGAGCGTCGGCACCAGGCCTTTCGGCACCAGCAGCACGAACGCGATGAGGATGACGCCGAAGATGAAGGGCGCATTGGCCAAGAGCTTGGTCCACCAATCCGAGCCGCTGGGCTGGTTCGCCCCGAGCGCGGTGGTGAGCCACTGGATGCCGATGCAGCCGATGATCGGACCGATCAGCGTGCCGCGTCCGCCGACGATGACCCAGATGATGATCTGGGCGGACTGGGCCAGCCCGAAAATGGTCGGGCTTACGAAATTTCCCCAGTTGGCGAACAGGCATCCGGCAAAGCCCGCGAGCGCGCCGCCGATGGTGAAGGTCACGAGCTTGTAGGCGCGCGGATCGTATCCCAGGAGTTCGGCGCGCCGTTCATTCTCCCTAATACCGACGATGATGCGACCGAAACGGCTCGCCAGCAACAGCCGCAGTCCGAAATAGGTCAGGAGCAGCGCCGCGGTCGAAAGATAGAACATGCCTTCCAGATCGACCGACGCAGCCTTGTTGCCGGGGTAATTGAGCGGCGGGATTCCCGGAATGCCGTTGAAGCCGCCGAGCCGCGCCGCGCCGATATGAAATTCCGGGCCGGCGGTGGAATTGATCGAATTGAACAGGATCAGCGTCACCGTCAGCGTGATGACGCCGAGATAGACGTCGCTGATACGGCCATAGAACATGAAATAGCCGAGCAATGCGGCGAAGGCCGCAGGCAGCGCGATCGCCAGCAGAAGCGGAACCGTGCTTTCGCCGATGTTGAACATGGCGATCGCGTAGGTATAGGCACCCAGACCGAAGAACGCGGACTGGCCGAAGCACAGAATGCCGCCATAGCCCCAGATCAGCGCCAGGCTCAGCGCCAGCACCGCCATGATCATGTAGACCGTGAGTTCGAGCACGGTATCGAGTTCGGCGAAGCGCGGGGTCAGGATCAGGAACGCGAGGCCGACGATGCCGACCAGTGCGAGGCCGAGAAAATTCAGGGTACGGGCGTTCACAGGCCTCTCCGGAAGAAGCGGCCGGTGATGCCTTGCGGCAGCAGGCGGATCAGCACGATCGCGGCGGCAAGCAGCGCGACCTCGCCGAACACCGGCGTCGTGAGGAAGGTCGCGATCTGGTTGATGGTGCCGAACAGCGCCGATGCTGACACCGTTCCCGAGAGGATCGCAGCGCCCCCGCCGATCACCGTGATGAAGGATTTCGCCACATAGGCAACCCCGATGGTGGGAAACACGCCGGAGACCGGCGCCAGCACCGCACCCGCAAGGCCCGACAGCGCCGCGCCGATGCCGAAGGTGAAGGCATAGACCCGCGGCGGGTTCACGCCGAGGGCCGCGGCCATATTGGCGTTCTGCATGGTGCCGCGGGCAATCAGGCCGAGCCGCGTAAAGCGCAGCACCGCGAAGATGCCGCCCAGCACGACCACGGCTACCGCAATCACGAACAGCGTGTAGCCGCTGGTGCGGTAAGCGCCGATCTGGAAACTGCCGAGCGGCGCCGAAATGCCGACCGTGGTGTTACCGAAGATCGCGGTCGTCAGCCCCACCAGGAACAGGCTGAGACCCCAGGTTGCGAGCATGGTGTCCACCATGCGGCCGTACAGGAACCGGATGATCGTCATTTCGACGATGATCCCGATCAGGCCGACAACGACCGGCGCCACCACCAGCATCGCAATCCAGATGCTGACCCCGTGGCTGGTCGCAACAATCGCGGCATACCCGCCAAGCATCAGGAACTCGCCATGGGCGAGGTTGATGACCCGCATCATGCCGAAGATAATGGCCAGCCCGACGCTGATCAGCGCCAGGCTGGCAACCGCATAAAGGACCTGGATCGCCAGGAGAACAACGAAATCCACGTTTACCTTTCCCAACGCATGCGAGATCCGACCGGCCTTTAGATCTTGATCACGTATTGCTGGTTGTCGGTCGGGTTCTTGATGAGATTGCACACCGCGGCGGTGTCCGCCGGTTTCTGCTGCGCGAAGTCTTCAAGCACCTTTAGCTTCTTGTCGGCTACCTCGGCGATGTGAACGTCGAGCACGCAATGATGGGTCGGCGGGTCGATCGTGACCTTGCCGGACGGCGCATCGATGCTGATGCCGGTTTCGAGCGCCTCGATGACCTTCAGGCGGTCGACGCTTTTCGCCTTCTTGACGCCTTCCGCCCAGAGCTGGAAGCCCTGATAGGTTCCCATCGCGAGCTCGGTGACGTTGGGGTAATCGGCGCCGAAGCGCTTGTGGAAGGCGGCGACGAAGGCTTCGTTGGTCTTGTTCTTCAAGTCCTGGAAGTAATTGTAGCAGACCAGCATGCCGTTGCATTCGTCGGGTGACAGCACGATGTGCTCGTTGCCGACCGCGAAGGTGGTCGAAGCCATCGGGATGCTCTTGCGCATGCCGGCTGCTGCCCACTGCCGATAGAACGAGATGTGCGCGCCGCCGACCAGCGCGGACCAAACGAAGTCCGGCTTCGCCGCCTGGATCTTGGAGATGGTCGGGCCAAAATTGGTGACGTCGAGCGGGAAGAAGTCGATCGACGAGACCTCGCCGCCGTTTTCGGTGACGTATTTCTTCACCCATTGCGAGGTGATCTGACCGTAATTGTAATCGGCCGCGACGACATAGACCTTCTTGCCCCACTTCTTCATGGCATAGGGCACCAGCTTTTCCACGGTCTGCGCCGGGGTCACGCCGGTGTCGAACTGGTTGCGGTCGCAGACGCCGCCTTCATACTGGGTATTGTAGAAATACAGCGTCTTGAACTTGTCGAGCACCGGCCGGATCACCTCGCGCGAGGCGGAGGTGATGCCGCCGTGCACCACGGCAACCTTGTCCTTCAGCGCCGCCTGCTGCGCGAACTGCGTATAGAGCTGCATGTTCGACTGGGTATCGTAGTTGATCAGCTTGATCTGCCGTCCGAGCAGGCCGCCGGCGGCATTGGCTTCCTCGACGGCGAGCGTCAGCGCATCGACCATCGGCTTGCCGTAGATGTCGAGCCCGCCCGAGAGATCGTGGATGCCCGCGACGTTGATCGGTTCGTCCGCAAAGGCGCTGGAACCGAACATGCTGGCAGCAGCAACGGTACCAGCCGTTCCCTGCAGGAATTTTCTGCGATTGACCTTCATTGCAATAACCCTCCTCGATGTTGCCGAAAAATCATGAGACCAGATATTTTTTCAGGATCGACGCGCCCATTGTGTATTTCGGATCGACCATGTTCCCCAGCCGGATGCGTCCGGCCTGGCTGAGCAGCATGTAGGCGTCGATCTCGTCGAAGCCGTAATCGGCGGCCATCCAGCGCACCAACTCGCGATAGGCGATCCGCGCCGCATCTTCCAGCGGCCGCGCGCTGCCGATCGTCATCAGAAAGGTTTCCGTCTCGAGCCGCGGCCAGGCGAAGCTCCAGTTCTTGATGACGTCGATCTGCAGCGTGACGGTGGCGCGCTGTTCGATCGCGACCCCCGACAGTTCGCCGTCGCCCTGCGCGGCATGGCAATCACCGACGTAAAGCAGGCCGCCTTTGGTGTGCACCGGAAAATACAGGATCGAGCCCGGCGCGACGTCCGGCAGGTCCATGTTGCCGCCGTGATAATCCGGCTGCAGCGAGGAGATCGCCTCGATCTCAGGCGAAACCCCGATGGTGCCGATGAACGGCTCATAGGGAAGAATGATCTTGTCGCTCCAGCGCACGCCATCCTTGTCGACATGCATTTTCCGTACCCGTTCCGGCAAAGGCGGATTGAGCATGGCGGTCGACGCGGTTCCGACCAGGCCGCCGAATTCCGGGATGATGCAGGTGGTGCCGGCCGGCTGCGCGCCTCGGGTTTCCACCGCATGAATCCGAACCGCGAGACAATCGCCCTTCTCCACGCCGCTCACGGCAATCGGGCCGCATTGCGGATTGAGAAAGGGAAACTGCAATTTCGCGGTCGGACTGTCCTGCTCGCTGGTGATCGCGCCGCCAAAGGCATCCTCCGTCTCCACCACCACGACGTCGCCGGGATCGACCGTAAGGACAGGCTTGGCGTAGGGTCCGTAGACGTAATGGAAATCGCCTTGCCCCGCGATGGAGAGCTCGTGGCGCTTGCCCGCTTCGCCCTTGGCAAGGCCGCGCTTCGCCATGATCGAGGATTTGAGCCAGGGATCGTTGATCATCGCGGTACCCTCAAATCGTCCACGCGTGCGTTCAACCGCAGTGCAAATTCCGTACCGGCATCAGGTGACATCCTCATTGCGTTCAATTCAGTTTCCAGTCGCCACCGGCCTCGACCGCCGCCGCAAGCTGGATCAACGTGGTTTCCTCGAAGTGGCGGCCGACCATCATAAGCCCGACAGGCAAGCCGTTGACACGTCCGCATGGCACGGTGAAGGCAGGATTTCCGGACACGTCGAACGAGCAGGTATTGGCCTGCATGTTGAGCGCCGTGTCAATCAGGGTTCCGAGCGGCGCATCGGCCGGCGGTATCGGCGTTGCCGTGAACGGGATCGTCGGCATCGCCAGCACGTCGAATTTCTCCAGCGCCGCATCGTAGGCGCGGCGCAGCAGCACTCGCAGATTTTGCGCCTTCGAGTGGTAGCGCCCGTGATAGTTGCGGTGCATGTATTCGCCGAGCATCAGCACCAGCTTCACGGTCGGCGAGACGTCGTTGATCCGCGTCCCCATGCCGCGGGCAAAGGCCTCCTGCATCGAAAGCGGATAATAGCCCTGGATGTTGTTGCCGACGCCGTATCCCTTCAACATCATCTCGGCCGCACCTTCCAGGATGACGCCGCTCCAGACATGCGGTCCGTCGAGATGCCAGGGCACCGAGATTTCTTCCGCTTCCACGCCGGCCTTTTTCAGGGCCGCGATGGCTTCGCGCACCTTCGCATCGACGGCGGGATCGCTTTCGGGATGACCAAAGCCTTCGCGCAGGATGCCGACGCGCAGTCCCTTTGCCGGCTTGCCGAGAGCGGCCATGTAGTCGCCGGTGCGCGCCGCGATGGTTCGCGTATCCCAGCCATCATGACCCGCGATGACCGTGAGCAGTCGCGCGACGTCTTCCACCGATGCGCCCATCGGGCCGCAATGATCGACGGAATAGCTGATCGGCATCGAGCCCGTGGTCGGCACCAGTCCCCAGGTCGGCTTCAAGCCGTAGATGCCGCACCAGCTCGACGGCGTGCGGATCGATCCGCCCTGGTCGCCGCCGAGCGCCATCGGCACCTCGCCCGAGGCCACCAGCGCGGCACTTCCGCCCGACGAGCCGCCGGCGCTATGCGCGGGGTTATGCGGGTTGCGGATGATACCGCCTGCGCAGGTATGGCTGGCCCCGGAGAAGCAGAGATCTTCGCAGGCCGCCTTGCCCGCGATGGTGCCGCCGGCATCGATAATGCGCGTCACCACGGTGGCATCGATCTCCGGGACGTACCCTTCGAGCAGCGCCGAGCCGTTCATCATGGGTACGCCGGCGACGCAGATGTTGTCCTTGATCGCAATCTTCTTGCCGCTCAGAAGTCCCTCTGCGCCGCTGTGAATGTTCGTCTTCCAGTACCAGCCGCCGTAGGGGTTTTCCGACGCCGAAGGCCGATACCCCGGCGAGCGCGGCGTCACCGGCGCCAGCGCGGGCGGGACCAGTTCGTCGAGCCGGCCATACGAAGCCAGCGAGCCCTTGAAGGCCTGCTGAAACGCCACCACCTCGTCGGCATTGAGCACGAGACCGAAATCGGATCCGAGCTTTTCGATCTGCCCCAATGTCGGAAGCCGTACTGGCATGCTCACCCTCTTGTCTCCTGGAGACAGACAAAACTCGCAGGACAAACGAAAAAAGCCATCCGTGACCCGAAGAGGTCTCGAATGGCATCAACGCCGCTACTATCAATGGTCGTGTCGGATTACGTTGCAGAACGAAACTTTGGGAGTTGTCACTCAGACGTCATCGGCTGCGCGAGAACTTTTCCGCTATGCACGTATTCACGTACAATTTGATTGTGACTTGGCCTCGCCAGTCTTGTCAATGCGATGCCGGCACCTTTTTTAAGCGCGGGAAGCCCAAATGACGCGCAACCCCGTTCAACGATACGACGTGACAGATCGGGCTTCTTGAGGTGAGATCGTTGCCGCGCAACATCCGGACCCCAAATGAAAAAGCCGTCCATCCCCCTCGGCCTCGTGTTTTCCCAATCGGGACCCTACGCCATGATGGCGGGCGAGATGCGCAAGAGCGCGCTGATGGCGGTCGATGAAATCAATCAGAGCGATGCGTTCGACTTCGTATTTGCGCCGCATCTGCGCGATCCCGGTGGCGTTGTCGCCGCCTATCACACCGCTTGCGAGGCGCTCATTCGCGAAGAGCATGTCGACCACATCGTTGGCTGCTACACCTCGGCGTCGCGCAAGCAGGTCATTCCCATCGTCGAGCGCACCGAGCGGTTGCTCTGGCATCCGGCGCGATACGAAGGCTTCGAAAGCAGCGAGAACGTCATTTATGTCGGCGCCGCCCCCAACCAGCACGTCGTGCCGCTGGTGCGGTACATGCTGGACAACATCGCCGGCGACGTGTTCTGCACCGGATCCAACTATGTCTGGACCTGGGAAACCAACCGGGTCATTCGCGAAATCGTCACCAGCGCCGGCGGCCGCATTCTCGCCGAACGCCTGCTGGAATTCGGAGAAACCGCGGTCGACCATATCGTGAAGGAGATCATCGAGCGAAAGCCGCCGGCAGTTTTCAACACGCTGGTCGGCGAATCCAGTTATGCCTTCATGCGTGCGCTGCACCAGGAGGCAACCCGCGCCAATCTTTCGATCCCCATGCTGAGCTGCAGCATCTGCGAACCGGAGCTCAAGCTGATCGGCTCATCGGCCTCCGTTGGGTGCATCACCTCATCGGCCTATTTCGAGAGCATCGACGGCGCGGAAAATCGCGCGTTCGTCGCACGCTGGAAGGCGCGCCACGGCGCGGACAGCACCCTCTCGGTCGATGGCCTGTCGACCTATGTCTGCGTTATGCTGCTGGCCCGCGCTATCAGGCGCGCAGGTTCGGCGGATGTCGGCGCGGTCCGCCGCGCTGCGGCAAATCACCGCTATGACTCCCCGCAGGGCCCGGTTTGGGTCGATCCCGACAATAATCACTGCTTCCTGACCCCCCGCCTGGCACGCTCTGTGCCCGGATGCCAGTTCGAGATCTTCTGGGAGGCCGACGCGCCCGAGCGGCCGGACCCCTATCTTTCGAACCTCGATCTGGCGGCGATTGGCACCAGGCTGGAAAAGAGCAATGATAGCGTGACGAGGCGGTCAAACCATCTGCGTGTCGTGAAATGACAAGGCCATCGCCTTTCTCGGTCCGCGGCCGCCGCGCCCTCATGGTGATGAGGGACGAGCGGGAAATCTCGATTGTCCGCCGCCAGCTCAACCGCCTGGGCATGACGATCTCGGAGCACGATCCGAATGACGCATCCCCGCCGGACGAAACGGTCGACGTCATCGTGCTGGATGCCGACAGCATCCCGATCAAGTCGGATCTCGCCACCGCATGGAAATCCCTCGCACCGATCATCGCGCTGATTGGAACGGAGACGCCAAGCCGGTTGAAGTGGCTGCTGGACCTGCAACCGGCCTCGTTTCTGGTCAAGCCGCTGCGCTCGGCGGGACTTTACACCGCGCTGGTGGTCGCGTTCGATTCCGCGCAGCGCAGAATTGACGAAGCCGCCCACATCGAAAAGCTGGAGGACCGCATTCGGTCGCGGCGGGTGGTCTTCGCGGCCGTGCTGCAGATCATGCGCGGCCACGCGCTCTCCGAAACCGATGCCTTTACGCTGATCCGGCAGACGGCGATGCGGCATCGCACGACCGTCGAGCAATTGAGCGCGGACATCGTGGCGATCGGCGGCATGCCAAATCGCACGCGAACCGCGTGACCCGGTCTGGGCGCTAGCCGAGATTATTGACGCGCTGCACGCCCGCCGTCGCCATCTCGGCCCAGGCGGCATCGAGCGACCCCGCCAGATCGATCGCCCGGCATCCGGCCTCGACCAGCACGACATCAAAGCCGAGCCGGCGCGCGTCGACGGCGGAGTAATACACGCAAAAATCGGTCGCGAGCCCGGCCAGGAATATCCGCCGCAGGCCGCGCTCGCGCAAATAGCCGGCGAGCCCCGTGGGCGTGCGCCGGTCATTCTCGTAGAACGCCGAATAGGAATCGATTTCGCCGCGGAATCCCTTGCGGATCACCAGTTCGGCGCGCTCGGTCTCCAGTTGCGGATGAAAGCCCGCCCCGTTCGTGCCCTGCACGCAGTGATCCGGCCAGAGCGTTTGCTGGCCATAGGGCATGGCAATGGTTTCGAACGGTGCCGAGCCCGGATGCGAACTCGCGAATGAGCTGTGGCCTGGCGGATGCCAGTCCTGGGTCAGCACCACATGGGCGAAGCGCCCGGCGAGGCCGTTGATGACGGGAACCACGGCATCGCCGTCGGCGACCGCGAGCGCGCCGCCCGGACAGAAATCGTTCTGCACATCGATGACCAGCAGCACATCGTCGTCGCGAACCTGCATTGTGCACCTGCGATAGAGTTGATCCGTCGAAACCCTAGCTCAAAGCAAGGCTTCTGCCAGCGGCATTTGCCGCAGCCGGCTTCCATAAAGCCACTGGTTGCAGGGCTTGCGGCGGGCTAAAGTTCGGGACATGGCAGTCACAGACATTGCGAGCAGAACCTATAATCACGGCTGGCGGCTTGACCCGATCGTGCGCAGCCTGCTCGACACCGATTTCTACAAGCTATTGATGCAGCAAATGATTTGGGAGTTCTACCCGAGCCAGCAGGTGACCTTTTCGGTCATCAATCGCAGCCGGCACGTGCGGCTAGCCGAGATCATCGACGAGGCGGAGCTGCGCGCCCAGCTCGATCACGCCCGCACCATCAGGTTCAGCAAGAAGGAATTGATCTGGCTCGCCGGCAACACGTTTTACGGCAAGACTCAGATGTTCTCGCCCGATTTCATCAACTGGCTCGCGGCCTTTCGCCTCCCCGAATACGAGCTCAACAAGGTCGACGGCCAGTACGAGTTGCATTTCCACGGACCGTGGACGCACACCACGATGTGGGAAATCCCGGCGCTCGGCATTCTCAACGAATTGCGCTCGCGCCAGGCCATGAAGGGACAAGGCCGCTTCGCGCTCGATGTTCTCTATGCCCGCGCGAAGGCAAAACTCTGGAGCAAGGTCGAACGGCTGCGCAAGCTGGACGGCTTGCGGCTTTCCGATTTCGGAACGCGGCGTCGCCACGGCTTCTTGTGGCAGCGCTGGTGCGTCGAGGCCGTCAAGGAAGGTCTTGGAGCCTCCTTCACCGGCACCTCCAACGTTCTCCTCGCCATGGACAACGATCTCGAGGCGATCGGGACCAACGCCCACGAACTGCCGATGGTCGCCGCCGCGCTGGCCAATGACGATGCTGAACTGCGCTGGGCGCCGTACCGCATCCTCGATCAGTGGCGCCACACCTATGGCGGCAACCTTCTGATCGCCCTCCCCGACGCCTTCGGCACCAAATCATTCCTGCGCGACGCGCCCGACTGGGTCGCCGACTGGACCGGCTTCCGACCCGACAGCGCGCCGCCGATCCCGGCCGGCGAAGAGATCATCAAATGGTGGATGCAGAAGGGTCTCGATCCCAGGAAAAAGCTGCTGGTGTTTTCCGATGCCATGGATGTCGGTTCGATCGAGGAGACCTACCGGCATTTTGCCGGCCGCGTGCGGATCAGCTTCGGCTGGGGCACCAACCTGACCAATGACTTCGTCGGCTGCGCGCCGAACGGCTCGGTCGATCTCGACCCGATTTCGATCGTGTGCAAGGTGACGTCGGTCGATGGCAGGCCGGCGGTGAAGCTTTCCGACAATCCGGAAAAGGCGACCGGCATTGCCTCCGAAGTCGAGCGCTATTTGCGCGTCTTCGGCAATGCCGGCCGGGTCCGCGCCGCGGTGCATGTCTGAACCCGAGCCATCGCCCTTGAGCGAGGCTCAAGCAAAAGGCCCCCTTGCGGGGGCCTTTTCTCCTAGACGGCGTCCTTGGCGGCTTTGACCGGCCGGGCCCGTACGATCTTGCGGGCTGGCTTGGCCTTGAACATCATCTCTTCACCCGTGAATGGGTTGGTACCCTTCCGAGCCTTGGTCGCCGGCTTCTTGACGACGACGAACTTGGCAAAGCCCGGTACCAGGAACAGCCCGTTCTTCTTCAGTTCCTTGTGGCCGACGTCGGTCAGCGTATCCATGACGTTCTTGACGTCGCGCTTGGAAAGCTCGGTGGTGGTCGCAATCTTTTCGATCAACTGCGACTTGGACATTTGGGTAGCCATTGTGTCTCCTCTGATTCGTGGCGTGGCGATATTAGACGAACGCGCGGGAACGTAGAGCCTTCTGCACAGATTTGTTGGTTTTTTACGGGAAAAATAGCCCTTTTCGAACAATTCGTGTCGCCCGCTGCGGCTTTTTGGGCACAACCGCGGCCTGACCCGGCCTTTTCGGCCTGCATTTCCCGATACGCGGCCATGCCGGCAGGCGAATTGTGTGCGGATATTCATTCGTATACATTCATTCGTATGCAAACAAATAATCCGGCTTGATCCCGGCGTCGAGGCGCGGGCAAGATGCTCCCGAGCGGCCTGCGAAGGCATTGAACACGAAGGAAAAACCCATGGCCCATGACGAACCCCAGGCCGGCGGCCCGACCAGGCTCGTGATCCGCAATATCGGTCTGCTGCTGAGTGGCGCCATGGAGAAGCCGATCCTCGACGCCGATACCATCGTCGCCGACAACGGCAAGATCACCGCCATCGGACGCGCCAAGGATATCGATGCCGAGGGTGCGACGACCATCATCGACGCCAACGGCACCACCGTCGCGCCCGGCCTGATCGACAGCCATGTGCATCCGGTCGCCGGCGACTGGACGCCGCGGCAGAACCAGATCGGCTGGATCGACAGCTATCTGCACGGCGGCGTCACCACGATGATCTCGGCCGGCGAGGTGCATATGCCCGGCCGCCCCCGCGACGTTGTCGGCCTCAAGGCGATGGCGATCTTCGCCCAGCGCGCGTTCTGGACGCTGCGCCCCGGCGGCGTGAAGGTGCATGCCGGCGCGCCCGTCATCGAAGCCGAGATGGTCGAGGAGGATTTCAAGGAGCTCGCCGCGGCCGGCGTCAAGCTGCTCGGCGAAGTCGGCCTCGGCGGCGTCAAGGACGGGCCCACCGCGCGCAAGATGGTCGGATGGGCGCGCAAATACGGCATCCAGAGCACGATCCACACCGGCGGCCCGTCGATTCCCGGCTCCGGCCTGATCGACAAGGACGTGGTGCTGGAAGCCGATACCGACGTCGTCGGCCACATCAATGGCGGCCACACCGCGCTGCCCGACGACCAGATCCGCTGCATCTGCGAGGGCTGCAAGCGCGGCCTCGAACTGGTTCACAACGGCAACGAGCGCTCGGCGCTGTACACGCTGCGCACCGCGCAGGAGATGGGCGACCTCAGCCGGATCATCCTCGGCACCGATGCGCCGGCGGGCTCCGGCGTGCAGCCGCTCGGAATCCTGCGCATGGTGTCGCTGTTGTCCTCGCTCGGCGAAGTGCCCGCCGAAATCGCGTTCTGCTTTGCGACCGGCAACACCGCAAGGATGCGCGCGCTCGACTGCGGGCTGATCGAGGTCGGACGTTCCGCCGATTTCGTCATCATGGACCGGGCGCAGCATTCGCCCGGCAAGACCATCCTCGACAGCGTGCGGCTCGGCGACCTCCCCGGCATCGGCATGACCATCATCGACGGCATCGTGCGCACCCAGCGCAGCCGCAACACCCCGCCGGCAACCCGGGTGCCGATGATCGTGGGGCATTAGGCGGAGCGAAGGCTCTTGGTCCATCAACGTCATTGCAGCTCTCATCCCGCTTCACTCGTCGTCCCGGCCTTGAGCCGGGACCCATAACCACCGGCCCGAGTTGTTGAGAAGCCGTCCACCAGCGCGCTCAACAATAACCGCCGCGGCGTATGGGTCCCGGATCAGCGCTCGCTATGCTCGCTTGTCCGGGACGACGGAGCCACTTTTCGATTTCAAATTTTCAAACATCAGATACACGTCCGCATTCTCGCGGCACGATTTCGCCCGAGCTTTGCGTGGTTGTCCCTCGCAAAGGAGGGAGCAGGGAATGCCGGATGCGCGCTGCACCCGCGGTCTCGTGTGCAAAGTTGTGCGAAAGAAAGCGCACACGAGCATACAGGTTCAGCGGAGGCACTCCGGCATTCCCTGCGCAATGGCTTTACGGCTTACTTCGTGATCTCCCCGGAGAATTGGGCTTTGTTGTCTCCGTCGCCTGCGAATAGATGGCTGATCCGCGCCCGGTCGGGCCGACTTGCCTTTTCGCAGGCTTGACGCCAACCATGAGGCGCCAGGACCACACGACTTCACCGTACGCTTCGGCACCGCTCGTCCGCACGCCGTGAAGATCGCTCACGAGCCCGAAGAGCCCGCCCTGCCATCACATCGCGCGCACGACGCCGCCGCGTCCACCGCATCCCGTCCCAACGTTCGTGACGATGGCCAACGCCCCTTCCTTGGGGACAGGATGTCTGGAGCTTTAAAAAGTGATTTGCGCGGCGACGAAAGCGAAATTCTGCCCGTCGGGTTATTTTGTCGCAGCCACGGCGGCCATCACGGCGTGAGCGCATGAATTCGCATGGTTGGGTCGACGCCCGCTTTGCCAAGCTTGAATAGCCGCCAGTCGCCGCTGTACGTGCTCGCTGCTCAAGACGCACCCCTAGGGAGGCGGGGAAATTGAATTGGTTATATAGCAGAATTGTGGGCCGATGTCCGGCTATGCCCATGTCCGAGTTGGGTCAAACTGCGAAATACTCAGCGCGAGCGGATGTTTTCCGGTCTAACCCGATCAACGGACATCGTCAGACCGTTCCAGCTTGTCTCAAGAGTGCCAAACTCGGACATCGCGTGATGCGCTCGGCACTTCACATTTGTGCCAAGCCCGGAAGTTCCTTAGCGCGCGCCCCTCGGCTTCGAACCCAACAGATCGTGCGTCCCGCTGATGCTCACCGTGCTCGAGCAATCGAACCCGCCGAAAATTCCGCAGGAGCCGGTGACGGTCACGCGTAAGTCCTTACGCCGGTACATGTCCACCGAAATGCCCACGCGCGAAAAGTCATTCGCGCTGTTCGGCAGGATCAGGTCGATGTGCTCGGCCGCCCAGCGCGGCAGGGGCAGGCTGGTCTTCCAGAACAGTTCATTGCCGGCGTGGTGCCCGAAGTTCGGCCCGACCGTGAGCGCACCGTCTGCGCCCTCGAACACGAAGCCCGTTTCGTCGATGTGAACGTTCACCCGGTCGGCTGCCACTGCGAAGTGCAGCGAGGTGATGTCCAGCGGCTGCGGGTCCTTGCCGAATTGCGCGCTGTAGGCGTCGCTCCATTGCCCGCGGTCGCGTCCAAGCCCGAAGCCGTGCCGGCCTGGGAGGTCGCGCGTTGAGAGCGGCCTGTCGGACAGCTGTGGGCGCCAGATCTCGCGAAAGCCCTTGCCGATCGTCGCGGCCATCGACAGGTCGAGGGCCCAATGCGCCGGTTTCTCCGGGCTGCGTCCTTCGGCGAACGCGTCAAATCCGTCCGCCGTCTTGGCAATACGCAGCGCGGTGATCAGGCCTTCCCAGTCCTTCGCCAGGAAGGTGACGCCGTCGAGCGTATTCGTCGCTGCCGCGACACCGTACCTCTGTAGTTGCTCACGAATGTAAGGCTTTTCGCCATAGAGGCGCACATCCGGGTTGGCCCCTGCGAAGTATTTCGTCAGATCGATCTGCGGCCGAAGCATGGTTAGCCGCGCCGCGATCTTGCGGTAGGTGTCGGTCATGGTTGGGTTGGTCACTGAGCTGCCTCGCGAGCGTCAAGCCTAATCCCCGACTAGCTAGTCTGGCCCAAAACGGTCTGGATCTCAATGGCGAGCCCTCGCACCACTTCCCGTCGCGGGCATTGAGCAGCGATCATACACTGGGAGGCCCGCTATGGGTCAAACTGGGAAGAACTCAGCCTGAGCAAAAGTCTTCCGGGCTACCCCTGAAAGCAGACATTGCTCTATTGGGTCGGCATGTCTCAAAGGTGCCAAAAACGAAGTCGCGGTCGCCGCGTCACTCCGGAAGTCCTGCTTTGCGGAGGCCGTCGATCAACATCTGAGGCTGCGATCGACCCGCATGCCATTCAGAAATGCGAAAATCCGGCTTGAGCTTGAGAAGAGCGATTGCCGCGACCCTGGCTTCTGCCTCACGCCCCAAGTGCGCCAGAGCAGCTATCAGAGAGCGATAGGCAGGCGCAAACGCCTGGTTCTTTTGGAGAGCTTTCTTGGCCGCGGCAATCGCCTCATCAAAACGGTCAAGGCCGACGAACGCAAAGCTCATTCCTGTGAATGCCGAAAACAACCACGGGTCAAATGGGCTTAATCGAATGACGCGCTCAAAACTCCGGATTGCTTCCTCGGGCTGCCCCGCGGTTAGGTAAGTCCAACCACGATCCCCCCAAGCAATAGATGCATTAGGATTAAAGGCGACCGCACGGTCCACCATCTCTCTTGCAATATCAAAATCCCCAAACAAGGAAGCTGTTTGGCGGCCAAGTAAGCTCAGCGCCTCAGGGTCGTTGGCATCGATACTGAGTGCCAGTCGGAGAAGTCGCAATCCTTCTGCAATTTCTGACTTCGAATCAGCCGCCCACCCAAGACTGACGTTTACGAAGTGGCAAATCGCTGCAAAGGTCGCAGCAAAGCCGTATCGAGGCTCAATCTCCAATGCGCTAGAGACAAGCCTAAGGGCCTCGGCCGATCCCGCCTGGGTCCTTGAACCAAGATGCGACACCGCTCGAAGACAAAGGTCGTAAGCGCTGAGGTCATTCGGGCGGCGTGCAGCCAAATCCATCTCAGTTTGAAGCATTTTTGGCTGAATTGCAGAGACCACACTTTCTGTTACCTCATCTTGAAGCGCGAAAACATCTGCTAGTTCGCCCTCAAATCGATCAGCCCAAATATGTGCACCGGTCGTGGCATCAATCAATTGCCCACTGATGCGGACTTTACCTGCCGACTTGCGCACACTTCCCTCAAGAACGTAGCGAACACCGAGCTCACGCCCGACCTGCTTGATATCGACCGCTTTGCCCTTGTAAGTAAAACTTGTATTGCGCGCGATAACGAACATCAACTTGAAGCGGGAAAGCGCCGTGATGATGTCGTCGACCATTCCGTCCGCGAAGTATTCTTGCTCGGGATCGGAGCTCAGGTTGGCGAAGGGAAGAACCGCAATTGAGGGTTTATCGGGGGGTGCAAGAACGGGTTTCTGCGGTTGCAGGAGGATGTCGCTGACTGCCGCGCATCCGGGCCCCTGCGCTTCCAGCACTGGTCCGACAAAACGGAAGCCCTTCCGCGGCAGTGTCTTAATGAAGCGCTGTTCCTCACCAGAATCGCCTATCGCAGTCCGCGCGGCGTTGAGGCGCGTCGTCAGCGCCGCATCAGACACGGTTCGGCCGTTCCAAACGGCATTGATGAGGTCATCTTTGCTAACGACGCGCTCCCTATTGCGGATCAGGTAGTCGAGCAGGTCGAATACTTGGGGCGCGATGGCCACGACGTTCGCTCCGCGATGGAGCTCCCGCCGGTCAGTGTCGAATTCGTACTCCTCAAAGAGATAGCGCACGTTGCTAATTCCCCAAGTTGCCCCCAACGGCTTCTGTTGCCGGTTGCAAACGCAAAGAATAAGCCGCGGTAAGGAAAAAGTAAGCCGGATGTTAAGCGCGCCAGCGCATCTCCCGATACGCTCGGCCCGTGAAACAGTCCAGCCTGGACACATCGCAATGAGCACGATCCACGGGGCCACCGAGCAGAGACAAGCAACTGCAAAGCGGGAAGTCTACAGCCCTCTCGAAATATATTGGGATGCATTTCAACAGTGGCGCAAACGCCAGACGCTGCGAACCCGGTTGTGCCAGCTGACGGAAAGGGAGCTAACGGACATCGGTATCACGCGCGGTGAGATCGACTACGTCGCCTCGAACCGAGGCATCAACCCGCGAGGCGTCCGATCAGCCGAATGGATACAATATCTACCGACGGTGGACGGCCAAATTGGGTTCTTCCAGACGGACCAATGCCCAGAAAGCGACTTCCGATAGGGGTCAAAAGGCAAAAATGCTCGCGTCGAGCAGATGTTTTCTGCTTTGCCCTTGATAGCAGACGTGGTGCGGCGCAATCGGCTCGTCCGTTTCGTGCCATTTCCGGAATCATGCACCGCAGGGAGAAGCAACTATTCGATCACCCCATCGGCGCGGTTGAGCAGAAGATCGCACCCTCACCCGATCAGCAGCATGGTGACGAAGATCTGCCACCATGCTGCCGTCGTCCACGTTAGGGCAGCACGTTGGTGAAGCCTCCGCCGACACCGACACCGATGTTGTTGGAGACGCCGCCGCTGATGGCCGCGCCGTTGCCGATCGAAGCCGCGCCGCTCACGGCGCTGCTCTGACCCGCCGACGCTCCGAGGCCGGTCGAGAGGCTGCCGGCCGGGGAGGCCGCCGCGAAACCAGCACCGATGTTGGTGGTGGTTCCGTTGGCGAGCGAACCCGCCGCCGCCGTGCCCGTCGAGGCCGCCCCCGTCCCGGTCTGGACGTGACCGAGGTTGAGGCCTCCCCCGATGGCCAACGTCGAGGCGGCGTCGGCCGGCACAATGCTTCCCACCAGAGCGATGAAGGAAGCACTCATCAACAGTTTCTTCATTGTGACTTCTCCTTCTTTTTGGTTTCCGCCACGGCGGGCGCCGGGGCGGGTGATGCCGCCGTGTGAGAGGTTGCACCACTCGGCACCGACTTCTTCTTCGGTGCCGAGTGGTGGACGGTGTGAGCCCAGACACGGCAGCTCCGCTGGGTCACATCGTAGTCGTTGCAAAGACGGTTCTTGCCGGTCGCCCCTTCCACCAGCCAAATGTCGCGCGCTTCGCTTTTGTGTATCTCGGCTTGCCATAGCGATGCCGTCTTCGTCCTTTTGCCCACGCTGGGGTTGCATCGACATGGTTCAGTGCAGGGACGTTACCGCCGACCCGCGGGTTATTTTTGCAATCTGAGTTGAGCGACGGCGTCGAGGGGCTGGCCGTAGGGCGGTAGGCCAAAGCCTCGGGGAGGGAAAAATTTGCCGCAAAGCATGCTTGTTTTTTGTAACAGGCCGGGCTCATCATCTGCTTTCGTGCAACGCTCCATCGCAGAGAAGCCTCCGGCCGCCGCCGCTTTCTTCTTCGGCGGAGACGCGTGGCGCTCGACATGCGCCCAGACACGGCAGCGCTGGCCGGGCTCGTCGTAGTCGTTGCAAAGACGGATCATGCCGGTGTCGCCCTCGACGAGCAGGATCGGGCGGCCCGCGTAGGACTGCTCGTCCGTGGCCATTGTTGACGCCGATGCGTGGGCGACCCGAGCGGGAGCGTGGACGGGACGCACGGGAGCCCGCGGCAGATAGATCGCGCAAACGTCCGGCATCGCGCTGTAGATGTCGCCGTTAAGGCAAAGCCGCGCCACCGCGGCCTTCTTCAGGCCCATGCTCCACAGCGTCCGCGCATCGAGCCGCGCCGCGCAGCCGGGATCGGGGATCGAGGTGCCGAAGCTGAATCCGGTGCCGACGAACGCGCCGCCGCCGGAAATCGACCCAAGGCACGTTTCGAGCCCGGCCGCGGACAAGCCCGGTGCGAAAACGCTCGGCACGCTCCTGACCGTCTGATCGGCCGGCACGCTGCTGTTGCTGATGATCCTCGCCGAGCCGCCCTGGCCCGAGATCGCCTGCGAGTTCGATGTGGATCGGCCAATGCCGAGGCCCATCCCGGTCGTCGTCGATGATTGAGCCCATGCTGGGCAGCCCGCCGCCATAGCTACGATGGCAGCCAACAAGAGACGCTGCATGTGTGGTTCTTTCTACCGCGCCGGTAGAATGAAAATTCACAACGAACGTCGATCCGCCGATTGGTTCAATTTATCTTAAATTTTATCTTTTTCATCCGCAGCCTTGTTTCGTGGTTAACAGGCGCGGCAAGCCAGGGCATTTGCGGAGCCGGCTGCAAGTGCAGCGGCAAGTGGGTTTAGTCAGGCGAAGCCGTAACCCGCCAATACGGGCGAGACGTCGCGATGGGCTTCGCTTCCGCCTTCGCTCCGAGAGCTACGGCGGACAAGTCGCTCTACCCGTCTTACGCTTCTGCCGGATCAGTCAGCGCAAAGCGGTGGCGCGGATGGTGGCTAGTGACACGGATAGGTCTTTTTCAGAAGAAGAAGCAGCGGAATGACGATGATCGTGTCGTCCGGCATCTTCGTCTGCTGCTTGCCCCAGTCCGAGAGCAATTGCGCCGCCTCCTCGTGGCTGACAAGGCCGTCCTTGCAAAACAGCTTGACGGGGGCTGCCATGTTGTAGGCCGTCAATGCATCCATCGCGCCCGCCAGATAGACTTCGTTGAAGAAGCGGAGCCTGTCGTTTTCCGGATTCAGATAGTTTTTCAGGCGCAGGCTCTGTGCATTTGCTCCAAAGGACAGAAGCACTGCCAATACGATCAATGCCACGCGGATCATTCGTTGGCCTCCCGATTTCCTCAACGCCTCCCCTGACCTCGGCGTCGATGGATTGCTTCGTCGCTTCCGCCTTCGCTCGCCGAGCTACGGCGGACAAGTCGCTCCTCGCAATGACGCCAGTCTAGACGTCGTCTGCTCAAGCCAAATCGATCTAGCGGCTGCCTTCCATGGCGACCGCCAGCAGCGCCTGCGCCTGCCTGACGGCTTCGGCAAATGACGGCTGCTCCGGCGCGCGCTGGACGAAACAACGCTTGTAGGCGTCTTCGCCCTGCCGGCGGAAGTCGCCGAGCTTGTCGTAGGTTTTCCTGTCGATCTTCTGCGAACGGAATTTGTCGTCGGCCTCCTCCGCCTTCTTGTTGTAGCCGGCCCGGATCGCGAGGCAGGCCGCAACCTCGACCTTGGGCGTGATCGATCCATAGGCGATGTAGACCTTGCCGTTGGCGAGCGCAGAGACGAACACCTCGTCGGCCGCGTTGGGGATGTCCGATTGGGTTCGTGCGGCGAGAAACCCGTAGGCAAAGGTGGCGGAAACCGGCTTCGCGATCGGCAGCGAATTGAAATTGATCACCGCGGAATCCGTCTGGATCGCCTGGGTGTAGAAGCTTTCGCTTCTGAGTGCCGCGCCGATCTGCTGCGGCACGTTCTTGACGTCCTTGTCCCACCAATCCTTGTGGGCGCGCAGCCAGCGCTCGAACAGGGTCTGCGTCGTGACGATGATATGCGCGCCCGGCTCGACATACTTGCCGTCGGCGCCGTTCTGGCCCGCTTTCTCGCCGTTGGCCCCGAGCTCGGAATCGAAGCGCAGACCGTCAAGCGTGCCAAAGCCCTCATCGCCCTTGTAGAAGGTCTCGATGTTGAGCCTGGCCGGACCAAATCCCTTGCGGTCGGGTTCGCCGAGGATCGCAGCCATCTGTGTCTTCAGATCGGCGAAGACGACGTCCTCGGCCTTCGTAGTGCCATCGTCGGACTTGCCGGCGTCATAGACCGGCGAGAATTTGGCAATGGCCGCGTCGCGCGTCGCGACGTAGCGCGCCTCAAGCGAGGGCTTCAGCGGCGCGGCATCCGCGCTTGAAAGTGCCGCGATGGCGCCGGCAGCGGCGATGAACCCGACAACGACGGTGAGGTACTTGTGCATGCTTGGTGGTCGGCAGGACGCACCGATAGGTTCAATTCCGACCTCCGCCAATACTGCTTAACGCAGCTTGCTGAGCAGCGCGACCAGGGTCTCCCGCTCCTTTGGCTCCAGCGGCGCAAGGGTCTCCTTGGTGATCGCCAGCGCGTTCGGCACAGCTTTTTCCGCCAGCTGCTGGCCCGCGCGGGTGAGGCTGACCAGCAGGCGACGGCCGTCCTCGGGGTCGGGACTGGTCTCGGTCAGGCCGCGGGCGGTCAGGCGGTCGATCACGCCCTTGATGGTGGCGACATCCATCGCCGTCAGCCGTCCGAGCTGGTTCTGCGAACACGGCCCGGTTTCGGTGAGCTTGGCCAATGCCGCCCATTGCGTCGGCGTCAAATTGTTTCCGATTTCCTTTGTGAAGATCGTGGCGTGGCGCTGCCACACCTGGCGCAGGATGAAGCCGATCTGATCCTCGAGAATATAGACCGGCCGCGAGGCCTTAAGGCTTCGTCTGGCCGAAAGGCTCCTGGTCATCTGCGTTCTCGCCCCCATTTTTTCCAACGCCGGTTCTACAGCGCCAGATGCGCGTCGCGGATGTCCGGACGCGCGTCAAGCTCGCTCATGCTGCCCTTAAAACAGATCCGGCCGCGCTCGATGATATAGGCGCGGTCGCAGATCAGCCTCGCAAAATGCAGGTTCTGTTCGGAGACGATCATGCTGACGCCGGCCTTCTTCATGGTCAGGATCGCCTCGACCATCTGCTCCACGATCTTGGGCGACAATCCCTCGGATGGTTCGTCGAGCAGCACCAGCGACGGATTGCCCATCAACGTCCGCGCGATCGTCAGCATCTGCTGTTCGCCGCCGCTCATGCGCCCGCCTGCCCGGCCGCGCATTTCGCCGAGGTTCGGAAACAGCGCGAACAGTTTCTCCCGGGTCCAGTGCGGCGCGTTCGGCCGTATCGGCTGGCGGCCGACCTCCAGGTTTTCGTCGACCGTCAGATCCGTGAAGATACGCCGCTCCTCCGGCACATAGCCGAGCCCGCGGCTTGCGATCACGTGCGTCGGCTGGTCCGAGACATCCTTGCCCTCGAAGACGATGCGGCCGGTACGCTGCTCGACGAGGCCGACGATGGAGCGGAAGGTCGTGGACTTGCCGGCGCCGTTACGTCCGAGCAGCGCCACCACCTCGCCGTCGCCGACCTCGAGCGCGACGTCGAACAGGATATGGGCGGGGCCGTAATGGCTGTTGAGCCCCTCGACCGAGAGCTTCATGCGGGCGCTCCGTCGCGATGGCTGACGTCGTAGACCAGGCCCTCGCCCAGATAGATGGCACGCACTTCCGGATTACGCCGCACTTCCTCGGGCGAGCCTTCCGCGATCAAGGTGCCGCGGTTGAGCACCAGGATGCGGTCGGCGTGTTCGAACACCACGTCCATGTCGTGCTCGGTGAAGAGAACGCCGATCGACCGTTCACGGGCAATGCGCGCGGTCAGCCGCATCAGTTCGATGCGTTCGCGCGGCGCCATGCCGGCGGTCGGCTCATCCATCAGCAGCAACTTCGGCTGGTTGGCGAGCGCCACGGCAAGCTCCAGCCGCTTGAGATCGCCATAGGCGATCTCGCCGCAGGGACGATGGGCGAAGCCGTCCATGCCGACCAGCGCCAGCAGGGAATCGGCCTCTTCCGGCGCGAATTTTGGTGTCGAGGCCCAGAGATTGAACAACCGCCTGTGATAGGACACCAGCGCGACCTGGATGTTTTCGCGCACCGTCATGGTCGGGAATGTCGCCGTGATCTGGAAGGTGCGTCCGACCCCCAGCCGCCAGATCGCGCGTGGCTTCTTGCCGGTGGTGTCTTGCCCGAGCAGATGGATGTTGCCGGCGCCGGGCATGGTCTGGCCGTTGAGCATGTCGAAGCAGGTGCTTTTTCCCGCGCCGTTGGGGCCGATCAGCGCCAGGATTTCGCCGGCCTTCAGCTCGAAGGAGACGCCGCGTACGGCATGCACGCCGCCATAGGACTTGCTCAGGCCTTCGACCGACAGCAATGTGGGCGCGATGCTCATTCGGCGGTCTCGATTGGCGAGGCAAGAATTGCGGATGGACGATTGCGGCCGGCGGCGATGCCGGATGGTTTCCAGTACCCCGACGATGCCTTTCGGCAACGCGACCACGATCAGCACGATGACGCCGCCCAGCACCAGCTTCGACAGATCGGTCTGGCTCACCAGCCAGATGCTGAGCGCCTTGTAGACGATGGCGCCGACGATCGCGCCGGAGACCGTCTCGACGCCGCCCAGCAGAACCATGACCAGCGCATCGACCGAGAGCGAGATGCCGAGGCTGTCGGGAAACACGCTGCCCTTGAGATAGGCGAACAGCGCGCCCGCGATGCCGGCGACGGTGCCGGCAATCACGAAGGCGGTCCACTGGATCTGCTTGGCGTTGATTCCGATCGCCTCGCTGCGCCGGATGGAGTCGCGCGTCGCCCGCAGCGCATAGCCGAACGGCGAGAACACGACGATCCTCAGGACCGCCACCGCAAGCGCGGCGACGCCGAGCGAAAGCCAGTAGAAATGCGAAGCGCTGGCCGCCCATTTCTCCGGCCAGACGCCGAGGATGCCATTGTCCCCGCCGGTCACCTCGACCCACTGGAATGCGATCGACCAGACGATCTGCGCGAAGGCCAGCGTCAGCATCGCGAAATAGACGCCGGACAATTGGACCGCAAAAAAGCCGAACAGCGCCGCGCCTGCGAGCCCGAGCAGCGGGCCAAGCAACAGACAGGCGATCATCGGCAGACCGGCCATCTTGGCGAGAAGTGCCACGCCATAGGCGCCGAGCCCGAAATAGGCGGCATGGCCGAACGAGGCGAGCCCGCCGACCGACATCAGGAAATGCAGGCTGGCGGCAAAGATCACGAAGATCGCGATCTCCGAGCCGACTGTCAGCGCATAATTGCCCGCGAACAGCGGCAGCGCCGCCGCCAGCACCAACGCTGCGACGGCCGCAAGACGTTCGTTCGACGTCAGCGGCCGCCAGACATTGACGGTCAGCCCCGGCGTGCGGCGTGCCAACGCCTCCGGCTTTCCGAACAGGCCCCAAGGCCGCACGATCAGCACCGCCGCCATCACCAGGAATACAAGGATGATGGAAATCTTCGGGAAAATGAGAATGCCGAACGCGTTGAGCTCCGACACCAGCACCGCCGCGACAAAGGCGCCGGTGATGCTGCCGAGGCCACCGATCACCACCACCACGAACACGTCGACGATGATGCGCAGGTCCATGGCGTGATGCACGGCGTCGCGCGGGATCTGCAGCGCGCCGCCGAGCGCGGCGAGGAAGACGCCGAGCGCGAACACGCTGGTGAACAGCCATTTCTGATTGACGCCGAGCGCCGCCACCATGTCGCGATCCTGGGTCGCGGCGCGAACCAGCACGCCCCAGCGCGTTCGCTGGAACATCAGCCACAACGCCGCGAGCACGACCGGACTGAGCCCGATCAGGAACAGATCATAGCTCGGCACCTTCTGGCCGAAAAAATCGACCGCGCCCTTCAATCCCGGCGCGCGGCTGCCCAACAGATCGCTCGGGCCCCAGATCAGGACCACGAGATCCTCGACCATCAGGGTCAGGCCGAACGTCGCCAGCAACTGAAACAGCTCGGGCGCGTGATAGATCCGCCGCAGCAGCACCATTTCGATCAGCACGCCGACCATCGCGACGATCAGCGCCGCGGCGACGATGCCGCCCCAGAAGCCGATCGCGCCGGAAAACCGCTCGGTCAGCGTGAACGCCACATAGGCGCCGAGCATGTAGAAGGCGCCATGGGCGAAATTGACGATGCGGGTCACGCCGAAAATGATCGACAGCCCCGACGCCACCAGGAACAGCGACGCTGCGCTCGCAAGACCGGTCAGGAACTGAACGAAGTAGAAGGCCATAGTGCGCTTTTCAATGCCGTGGCTTCATCCTTCGAGACGGCGCGGAGTTTATCATCGGGCGCGCATTCGCGCGACCCGTTGGCGCCTCCTCAGGATGAGGTCGTTCTTTCTCCCCTCCCCGCCGCTGCGCGGGAAGGAGGGGAGAAGAAAGCTCAGTGCCTCACTCCTTCGGGCGGAGCTTTTCGACCTCCGCATCGCTCGGCAGATAGTCGGAGCCCTTGCGATAGGAGGTATCGACCATAATGCCCTTGCCGTCCTTCAGCGCGGTCTTGCCGACGAAGGCGCCGAGCGTGGACTGGTGGTCGATCTTGCGGAAGGTGATCTCGCCGAACGGCGACGGCACCGACAGCCCTTCGGCGGCGGCGATCAGCTTCTCCGGATCGGTTGAGTTGGCCTTGGCGAGAATCGCCGCGGCCGATTTGATGGTCTGATAGCCGACGATCGAGCCGAGCCTCGGATAGTCGTTGTACTTGGCCTGATAGGCCTTGAGGAACGCGTCATGCTCCGGCGTCTTGATCGAGTACCAGGGATAGCCGGTGACGATCCACCCTGCCGGCGTTTCATCCTTCAAGGGATCGAGATATTCGGGCTCGCCGGTGAGGAAGCTCACCACCGTGCGGTCCTTGAACAGGCCGCGGGTGTTGCCTTCGCGCACGAACTTCACGAGATCGGCGCCGAAGGTGACGTTGAGGATGGCTTCCGGATTGGCCGCAGCCAGCGCCTGCACGACCGGGCCGGCGTCGATCTTGCCGAACGGCGGCCACTGCTCGTCGACCCAGACGATGTCGGGCCGCTTTTCCGACATCAGCTTCTTGAACACGGCAACCGCGGACTGGCCGTATTCATAATTCGGCGCAATCGTCGCCCAGCGCTTGGCCGGCAGTTTGGCGGCCTCTTCCGCCAGCATGGCCGCCTGCATGTAATTGGAAGGACGTAAGCGGAAAGTATAGCGATTGCCCTTGGCCCAGGTGATCGCGTCGGTCAGCGGCTCGGCCGCGAGAAAGAAGACTTTCTTCTGATTGGCAAAATCGCTGACGGCGAGGCCGATATTGGACAGGAAAGTGCCCGCCAGCATCGCCACGTTCTCGCTCGACACCAGTTCGTTGGCGGCGGTCTGCGCGTCGGCCGGCTTGCCGCCGTCGTCCTTGGAGATGACAACGAGCTTCTTGCCGTTGATGCCTCCAGCGGCATTGATTTCCTCGACCGCGAGTTGCCAGCCCTTGCGATAGGGATCGGTAAAGGCCGGCAGCAGCGAATAGCTGTTGATCTCGCCGATCTTGATCTCGCTCTGCGCCATGGCGGAATGCGCCATGCCGGAAAACATGATCGCAAGGCCGACACCCAGGAAAATTTTGCTTCGTTGCATCCCATACCTCCAGTGTTGAAAGAAATTATCGTAAGCCGTCCTCGCCCTTGACTTCCGCGACCGTCAGCCCGCCGACCCGCGGCAGCGGCCGGCCGCTGTCGGTGACGGCGACCGCGACCATGATCTCGTTGGCACGCGGCGCATCGTTGATCTGCACCTCCATGCCGTCGAAATGGCTGCGCACGAAGGCCGCGTCCTTGTGGCCGAGCGGGATATCCAGCGTCGTTCCCGGCCCGCTCCGCTTTTTCGACGACGGAATCAACGCCGCGCCCTTGCCGAGCACCTTGCGCACCGGCGCACCCAGCTTGGGATGCAAGATCGCTGCCGCGTGTTCGAGTTCGCCGTTTTCGCCGACCGCGGCGGCCTTGCCGTAGCTTTGCGCCCTGGCGCCGTCGATCCCGAGGGCGGCGACCGCCCTCTTCGACAATAGCTCGCCGAGTTCCTCGCCGATGGCGATCAGCGGCGACAGATCCTCGACATATCGGCCGGCGAATGGATTTTCGATCACGGCGATGGCCGCCGCGCGCCGGGTCGGCGGCGCGACCTTCTGGCCCATTTCAAGGTACGTCTCCTCGACGACCGTGACGATCTTGCGAATGACCGCGCTCATGGTTTTCCGCCTCGTTGTTGGATGTAGGTCAACTCACACATGCAGGGCTCCCTCCGCCGCGCGGCCACGGAGCGGCGCGCGCACGCCGGGGACCTCGATCGCTTTCGTACCTACGACGATCATCTCGTCGCGCAGCCGCAAGGCGGCGCCGTCGATCAATCCTGCGGCAAGCAGTTTTCGCGCGCGCTCGGCGCCGGCTTCGAGCGCAGTCTCGATTTCGTCGCGCGACAACGCGCCGACGTCGCGGGTGACGAGGCGCTCGCCAAGATCGCTGTCGGGCTGCAGATCGCACGCCGGGCGGCGCGTGATGGCGGGATGTCCGGGCAGATCGACCGCGTTGGCGATCACGGTAGCCGCGGCGTCGGCTTGCGACGCGGTCCGCGCCAGCACCGTGACGGCATCCGCAATGCCGAGCGAAAAGCTGCGGCCGTGGCGGCCGCTGGTGGCCACCCCGCGCGTCGGATCGTCGGCATGGACGACCATGGTCCGCAGCACGCCGGCCACGTCCGGCAAGTCCGCCAGACCGACGGTAAAATGCTCGCCATTCGCCAGATGCAGCGCGATGTCGCCGCCATTGTTGACATAGGCGCGATCGAGCTCGGCGCACTCGACCATCACGCCGAGAATCTCCTCCGCAACGGCGCCGGCAACCGCCGCCATCGGCGTGATGAAGCAATCCCTGGCGAACGGCGCCACCGCGTCGTGCATGCGGCGCGCTACCTTGCCACGTAGCAGGCACCGCGCCGGGTCGGCGGCCTGGCGCAACAGCGGCAACTCGCTGCAAAGCTCGTCGAGCAGACGCGCGGTGAAGCGATGCGCGGCCGCGGCATAAGCGGCGCGCATGTTCGCCGGGCTGCCGCTCGCTTCCACGATCAGATCAATCGGACCGTCCTGCAGATGAAGCCGCCTGCCGTCAGCCAGAAATCTGATCAGCGGTGTCCTCGTCATGGCCGCCGCCCCGGCGCCGACGGCGGCGAAGATATTTGAAGCGTCTCGGTGCTGCCCTTCAGCGAGGCCAGCGGGCGCACATGATCCATATGGCCGCCCAGCGCCGCGTAATCCGACAGCCGAAGCGTAAACTCGATCGGCGCCACCAGCGCCGGCGTCGGGACGTATCCGAAGGCGCCTGCCGGCAATCGCGTGACGTCGACCATGAAGGTAATGCCGCCGCCGGGCCAGACATAGACCGGCGCGCCGCCGCTGGTGACGCGCGTCAGCGCGTCCTTGACCGACCGCGTCAACCGAACCGGATTGTCGGTGACGCCGGCACGCAACGAACCGCCAGCGCCCGCCATGAACAGCACCGTGCACAGCGCCGGCTCGCAATTCTCCTGGATCCGCTCGACCGAGAGCTGGAGATCGGCCGGCATCTGCTTTTCGACCGGCTTGAGCGCCGGGTCGAGCTCGTAGAAGGCCGCGTGCTCGCCGGTCGTCGAGACCATCAGCATGGTCATGCCGGCACGCGCCTTCTTCGCGTCGAACGGCCCCAGCACCGTGAGCGGGTCGGATATCTTCGTGCCGCCCCAGCCGGTGCCGGGCTCCGCCACCTGAAAATAACGGCCGGGTGTCGAACGCCGTCCCTTCATCTTGATACCGGTGTCGGCAATATCCAAGAGCTTGCCGGCCTGGTGCTCGGAGAGAACGCCGGTGATGTGGTCGTCCACCACCACGACCTCATCGACCTTACCGTGCCATTGCTTGGCGAACATGCCGATGGTCGCCGAGCCGCAGCCGACCCGCATCCGCTCTTCGGCGACGCCGTTGACCACAGGCGCATGTCCGGCCTGCACGACGACGGTGGCGCCGCCGTCGATCGTCAGTTCGACCGGTTTGCAGTTGCTGAGGTCCATCAGCGCATCGCAGGTGACGCGGCCTTCCTTCTTCGATCCGCCGGTGAGATGATGCACGCCGCCCAGCGACAGCATCTGCGAGCCATATTCGCTTGTGGTGACGTGGCCGATCGCCTCGCCCTGCGCGCGAACCGTTGCTGTTTCCGGGCCGAGATAGCGGTCGGTATCGATCTTCACCTTGACGCCGCAATAGCTGAAGATGCCTTCGGTCACCACCGTGACCATGTCGACGCCGTCGACTTCCGACGACACGATGAAGGGCGCGGGCTTGTAGTCGGGATAGGTGGTGCCGGCGCCGATCGCGGTCACGAAGATGTTCGGCTCGTGGACGATCTTGCCGTCCCAGTCGCCGGTTTTCTGGAACGGCACCAGCCGGCCGCCATGCGACACTGTCCGCTCGAGCAGGATATGCGGATCGACGCGAACGAGCTCGCCGTCCTGGTTGGCGTAACGGTCGCAGGCCCCTGCCGCGCCCGGCTTGATGTAGCACATGACAGGACAGGCATCGCAGCGGATCTTGTCGTCAACAGCAGTCGGTTCAGTCAGCATCAACAAGCTCGCAAGGCCAGCGTCAAACTGTCGGACGGCTCGAGAGGTAACGACGCGTCGTAAAAGCGGTTCAGGCAGCCCCGGTCGCATCGCGGCCGCCGGGCATCTCGTTCGTATACGAATGATGTTGCGCGCGCCGCCAAACGCTGTCAAGCGCCGTTGCGCCCGGAAAAGCCCACTGCCGAATAATAACTCAATTGCCTCTGCCGTGTGTTCACAAACCGGGCAGCCGGCTTCGCCGTGGCACGCCATGCTTGCACGTTTGTATGCAAACGGTATCCTCTGACGCATTCGACGTGACGTTTTGCAGCGCAAACCGCCGGGGCCGGAACCACCACCATGACGCAGCCGCCGATCCGCCTGACGGTCAATGGCCGGATCCATGAGGTCGACGCCGCGCCCGACACCGCGCTGCTTTACGTCCTGCGCAACGATCTCGAACTGAACGGACCGAAATATGGCTGCGGGCTCGGCGAATGCGGCGCCTGCACGGTGCTGATCGATGGCGTTGCCGCGCGATCCTGCGTGATTCCGGTCTCGGGCTGCGTCGAGCGCGAGATCGTCACGCTGGAAGGCCTCGGCTCGCGCGATCACCCTGATCCCGTGCAATCAGCCTTCATCGGCGAGCAGGCCGCGCAATGCGGCTACTGCCTGAACGGCATGATCATGAGCACCAAGGCGCTGTTGTTGCGGAGCCCGCGCCCTTCCGAGGCCGAGGTGCTGGAAGCACTGCGTTACAATCTGTGCCGCTGCGGCGCGCACATCGAAATCATGCGCGCTGCCATGCGGGCTGCCGGCCGCGTCGTCGAGGCGCAGGATTGATGGCTGCACCGGACTTTCCAGATGACCCTGATCTTCGGCCCGGATCATTGTCCGTCGTTCGCCCCACCTCCAGCGGAGAGGAAGGCGGGTTCGAAACCTTCATCAAGATAACGGCCGACGGTGCCGTCACGGCCTTCAACGGACATGTCGATCTCGGAACCGGCATTCGCACCGCGCTCGGACAGATCGTCGCCGAGGAACTCGACGTGTCCTTTGCGCGCGTCGTCGTCGTGCTGGGCGATACCTCGCGCGTCCCCAATCAGGGCGCGACCATCGCCAGCGAAACCATCCAGATCACGGCCGTCCCCTTGCGCAACGCCGCCGCACAGGCGCGGCACTTCCTGGTCGCGCGCGCCGCCGAACGGCTTGAACTGTCCGCGGAAGACCTCACCATCGAAGACGGCCTCGTTCGCGGACGCGACAACCGCAGCGTCAGCTATGGCGAATTGATCGGCGGCGAGACGATCCGCCTCGAGCTTACCGACAAGGTCGAGGTCAAGCCGGTCGCCGCCTACAGCATCGTCGGGCAGTCGGTGCCGCGCACCGACCTGCCGGCGAAGGCGACCGGCGAGACTGGTCTATGTGCACGATGTACGCGTGCCCGGCATGCTGCACGGCCGCGTCGTGCGCCCGCCCTATGCCGGCGTCGATGCCGGGCCGTTTGTCGGCACCAGCCTGATCGCGATCGACGAAACTTCAGTGCGCGATGTTCCCGGGCTGGTCGCCGTCGTCAGGATCGGCGACTTCGTCGGCGTCGTCGCCGAGCGCGAGGAAAACGCGGTCAAGGCCGCGGCGCAGCTCAAGGTCACCTGGAAGCCAACGCCGACATTGCCGGATCTCGGGGACGTCGAGACGGCGCTGCGCGCCAATCCATCGACGCCGCGCACCCTCGCCGACAGGGGCGACGTCGACGCCGCCATCGCCGCGGCCGCAAGGCCGATGCAGCGGACGTATGTCTGGCCCTACCAGATGCACGCTTCGATCGGCCCCTCCTGCGCCGTGGCGGATTTCAGGGAAGGCGCCATCAGGGTCTGGTCGGGCACGCAGAATCCGCATTTGCTCCGCGCCGATCTCGCACTGCTGGTGGAAAAACCGGAAACCGAGATCGACGTGACCCGGCTGGAAGCCGCCGGCTGCTATGGCCGCAACTGCGCCGACGACGTTTCCGCCGACGCACTTCTATTGTCGCGCGCGGTCGGCCGCCCGGTACGCGTGCAATTGACGCGCGAACAGGAGCACGCCTGGGAGCCGAAGGGCACCGCGCAACTGATGGACGTGAGCGGCGGGTTGAACGCCGATGGCAGCGTCGCCGCTTACGATTTTGCGACGCGCTATCCGTCCAACGGCGCGCCGACGCTGGCGCTGCTGCTGACCGGAGCCGTGGCACCGGTCCCCGCCGTATTCGAAATGGGCGACCGCACCGCGATCCCGCCCTATGATTACGAGAACATGCGCGTGGTGGCGCACGACATGCCGCCGATCGTGCGCGCCTCCTGGCTTCGCGGCGTCTCGGCATTGCCGAACACCTTTGCCCATGAATCCTACATCGACGAACTGGCAACCGAAGCCGGAATCGACCCGATCGAATATCGCCTGCGGTATCTCAGGGACAAGCGCGCCGTCGATCTCGTCAACGCCGTTGCCGAGCGCGCCGGCTGGACGCCGCGTCCGCACCGGCAGGAACCGGTTGCCGAGGGCGATGTCGTGCGCGGGCGGGGCTTTGCCTATGCGCTGTATGTGCACAGCAAGTTTCCGGGCTATGGCGCGGCGTGGTCGGCCTGGATTGCCGACGTCGCCGTCAACAAGGCGACCGGCGACGTCAGCGTGACCCGCGTCGTCGCGGGCCAGGATTCCGGCCTGATGATCAACCCTGAGGGGGTCCGCCACCAAATTCATGGCAACGTCATCCAGTCGACCAGCCGCGCCCTGATGGAAGAGGTTTCGTTCGACCGCAATTCGGTGGCTTCCCGCGAATGGGGCGCCTACCCCATCATCAAATTCCCCGACGTCCCCAGGATCGACGTCCTGATGCTGCCACGGCAGGATCAGCCGCCACTCGGCGTCGGCGAGTCCGCGTCCGTCCCGAGTGCAGCAGCAATCGCCAACGCCATTTTTGATGCGACCGGCGTGCGCTTTCGCGAACTGCCGTTCACACCGGAACGGATTCTCCGGGGATTGCACGGCGAGCAGGATGCGCACGCAACCGCCATCCCGATTGCGCCGCCTGCACGCGCAGCATCGACCGATCGCTGGCATAATCCATTTGCAAAACGGCGCGGTGCACTTGCGACCATCGGGGCGTTATGCGCAGCCGCGATCGGTGTCGCAGCCGCCGTGTTGCCGTGGCGTTCGATCGCGCCAATTGCACGGCCGGATGCTTCGACCTATTCGCCGGCCACCATCGCCCGTGGCGGGCAGCTTGCCGCCCTCGGCGACTGCGCGGTCTGCCACACCGAAGCGAACGGCGCGCTCAATGCCGGCGGCCGTGCGATCGAGACAGAATTCGGCACGATCTGGAGCACCAACATCACGCCCGATATCGAGACCGGCATCGGCGCATGGTCCTATCCCGCCTTCGAGCGCGCGATGCGCGAGGGCATCCACCGCGACGGAAGGCATCTCTATCCGGCGTTTCCCTATCCGCATTTTGCCAAGGCGACCGACGCCGATCTGCAGGCGCTCTATGCCTATCTGATGGCGCAAGCGCCGGTGCGTGCCGAGAACCGCGATGCCGCGCTTGCGTTTCCATTCAACATGCGTCCGCTGATCGCGGGATGGAACGCGCTGTTCCACCGCGCCGAGCCATTCGAGGCCGATCCGAAAAAATCGCAAGTTTGGAATCGCGGCGCCTATCTGGTCGAGGGCCTCGGCCATTGTGCCGCCTGCCATTCGCCGCGCAATGCATTGGGGGCGGAAAAAGCCGGCGCCTATCTGGCCGGCGGTTTCGCCGAGGGCTGGGAAGCGCCGCCGCTGACGTCGCTGTCGCATGCGCCGATCCCCTGGAGCGAGGATGAGCTGTTCGCCTATCTGCGGCGAGGCGAATCCCGCTTTCACGGCATCGCCGCGGGCCCGATGGCGCCGGTGGTGAAGGAACTCGCAAGCCTGCCCGACCAGGACATCCGCGCCATGGCGGTCTATCTCGCCTCGTTCAACACCAACGCGATCGATCAGGCCGCCCGGGACGCTCTGGCCGCCAGACTCGAAACCTCGACCGGCACCAGGGTTTTCTCGGCCCCAGGCCCAGGCGCGCGTCTCTACGAAGGCGCCTGCGCAGTTTGCCATGCGGTTGGCGGCGCGCCCCTGTTCGGCAGCCGGCCGTCGCTGGCGCTGAACAGCAATCTGCATAGTGCCGCCCCCGACAACCTGATCCAGGTCATCCTGCACGGCATCGCTTCGCCGGCCTCGAGCGATCTTGGCTACATGCCCGGCTTCAAGGACAGCATGAGCAACGATCAGGTGGCGGAGCTCGTGTCCTATCTGCAGCGGCAATTCGCCCCGGACAAGGCACCATGGACGGATGTGCGCGGCGCGGTCGAGCGGCTCGGACAGGCCGCATCGCATTAGTCTTCCGTGCGGAAAATTTCCTGGCAATTTTTGCCGAACGCGATCTTCAATCGAACTGAACCGGAGCCGGTCCGGGATAAGCCAGCGCCACGAACTCGCAGAAAGCGCGCGCAGCCGGCGAAAGCGTCGGCTTTGCTCTTCCAGGCAAGGCCCACATCCATGGTGTGAACTTCGTCATCGAGCGTCTTGAGATCGATGCGATGTCCTTCCAGCGACCACGGACGATAGACCATGTCGGACAGAATCGTGATGCCCATGCCGGTCGCCACCATGCTGCGAACAGCCTCCACCGACAGGTGCGGAAGATGACGTTGGGAACGTGCGGCGTCCTTTGCCAGTAGCGCATCGCGGAGCGTTCGGCCTCGTCGACCGTGAGCATCAGAAACGGCTCGCCGGCAAGATCGGCCAGCCGGACACTGTCCTTGTGCAGCAGCGGATGGTTGGCGCAGGCCCACAGCCGGCGCCGCGAACGCAACAAAGGTGCGAGCGGATCGATGCGCCGGTCATGCAGGTTGGAGACGAGCATCACGGCGGCATCGACGCTGCCGCTCACGAGGCTTTGCTCGAGGGCGTCGCGCTGCGTACTCATGGCAGCCGCACCGTGATGCCCGGAAAGGCTCGCCAGAAACGCGACAGAAGCGGCGGCAGAAATAGCCGGCCACGGTGTAGCTGACGGCGACATCGACGGTGCCGTCAACCTGCGTTCCCCAGCGATGCGGCCCCCGCATCGCATCGGAAACGCTGGCCTCGATGGCGCGGGCACGCTGCATGAACTGCTGTCCCTCGAATGTGAGGGTGACGCCGTTCGAATGCCGGTCGAACAGTTTTCGTCCGAGCTCGGCTTCCAGCGCCTTGATCGACGCGGTGACGGCCGATTGCGTCACGTTGAGACCAGCCGCGGCGCCCGAAACCTGCCCGGCTTCAGCGGTGGCAATGAAGTGGCGCACCTGACGGAAAGTCAGAGCCATAAGAAATTCCGATATCAGCGACCAATTTTTCGAGTTTTACAATTGCTTGCTGCGAGCGCAGAAAATCAAGCTCTTCGTGTTCGTGCGGGTTTGAAAAGGCGTCTCAATGACTTCCCGTCACCTGGACTTGGTCGCTCGCGATGTCAGCGTCCAGTTCGAGGGCTTGAAAGCCTTCTCCAGCGTCACGCTGGCGGTGCCGCGGGGACGCATCACCGGGCTGATCGGCCCCAACGGCGCCGGAAAAACCACACTCGATCAACGTCTTGACCGGATTTCAGACGCCTTGGCTGCGGGCACCGTGGAGCTGGAAGGCGAAACGGTCAACGGCATCGCGGCCCACAAGCTGCGGCAGCAAGGGCGTGGCCCGCACCTTTCAATCGGGCCGCCTTTTTCGCGAGTTGCCGGTTCTGGACAATCTGGAAGTCACCGGCGTTGGCCTCGGTCTCAGACCCGGCGCGATGCGATCGCGGAGGCCGAGCGCGTGATGGACTGGCTCGGCATATCGCACCTCGCCGGCGCGCGATTGCCGGGGCCTTGCCCTACACCGACGAGCGGCGCGTCGCCATCGGCCGCGCCATCATGTGCAATCCCCGCTATTTGCTGCTGGACGAGCCCGCCGCCGGCATGTCCGAACATGAAGGCCACGATCTGGCTGGTATCATCAAGCGGATCGCCGGAGAAATCGGGATCGGCGTGCTCCTGTTGAGCACAATATCGGCCTCTTTCGACTATGGAACACATCTCCGTGCTCAATTCGGCGAGATCATCGAAGTCGGTCGCACCGGCAGCAGATCCGCAGCAGCGACGCGGTACGCCATGCCTATATGGGTACGCAACGCGACGAGATCATTCCAGCGCTGGGGGCGGCTGCTCCATGACATTGCTCGCCGTCGACAACGTCACGGTACGATACGGACGCTTGACCGCGCTCGCGCGGCATCAGCCTGAAGATCGCCGAGGGCGAGATCCTGTTCGTGACCGGGCCCCAATGGCGCCGGAAAGTCGACTCTCCTGAATGCCATTGCCGGCGTGGTGCCGCCGGTGTCGGGAACCATCACGCTGGACGATGCGGACGATGACGGGAGCGCCACCCGAGTCAGATCGCCCGGCTGGGATTTTCGCTCGTGCCCGAAGGGCGCAACGTGTTCGGCGCGCTGACGATCGAGGAAAATCTGAAGGTCGGCGCCGGCATGCGGACCGACAAGCAAAATGTCGCCGGCGATCTTGAATCGGTCTACCGTGAATTCCCGATGCTGGCCGAGCGCCGCAACGCAGCCGCCGGCATGCTTTCCGGCGGCCAGCAGCAGATGCTCGTGATCGGCCGGGCCCTGATGGCTGCGCCCCGTCTCATGGCTATCGATGAGCCTTCGCTCGGGCTTGCGCCCAAGATCATCGATCAGGTCTACGAAAATCCTGATGCGGCTGCGCGCGCAGCGCAAGCTGACGCTCCTGATCGTCGAGCAAAGCTCGACGCGCGCCATGATGACCGGCGGACGCATGATTCTGCATGCGCGGCGGACGCAGTCGTGCTCGAGGGCGAGGCGCGCGAGCATGGTCAAGGACGAGCGCTGAAGCAGGCCTATTTCGGCTTTCGGAGACCATTGAGCATGACCGCAGTGCTGCAGATCGTCTTCGACGCGCTGAGCCTCGGCAGCCTCTATGCGCTCGGCGCGCTCGGGATCGCGCTGATCTTCGGCGTCATGCGGCTGGTCAACTTCGCCGCATGGCGATTTCATCGCCTTCTGCGTGTTCGCCATGCTGTGGCCGTCGATCAACGCCGCCGCGATCGTCTTTGCCGGAATCTGCCGTTCTACCTGCTCGTTCCGCTGCTTCTGCTGGTCGGCGCCGGCGCTGTCGATGTTGTCGCGAGGTGGTCGTGTTCCGCCGTTTCCGCAACACCAATCCGGCGACGATGATGATCGCGTCCTTTGCGCTGGGCTTCGTCGATCCGCAATCTCTTGCTGATGCTGTATTCGAGCCGTCCGAAGTCGATCGACGCTGTGGCCCAGCCTCAGCCTGCCGGTCGAGATTCTGGGGGCGCGCATCCCGATGCTGCAGGTCGTGACGATCGTCGTCACCGTCGCCGTCCTGGCTCGCGCTCACGCTGTTCCTCAAACGCACGCGCTACGGCCTGGAGATGCGCGCCGCCGCCGAGAACTTCACCATGGCGCGCATGCTCGGGGTGCGCGCCAACAGCGTCATCCTGCTGGCCTTTGCCATCAGCGGCATGCTGGCGGCCGCGATCGGGTTGATCCTTGCCATCCAACTCCGGCACGGCGGATATCGGCATGGGCGCCAACGTCATGCTGATCGCCTTCATCGCCACGGTGATCGGCGGTCTCGGCAGCGTGCCGGGCGCGGTTGCCGCCGGCTTCCTGATCGGCGGCGCCAGCGTCGTGTTTTCAGGCGACGCTGCCGCATCGACGCGCGCGTCCTTCCGCGATGCCTTCGTCTATGGCGCCGTGATCGTGGTCCTGCTGGTGCGCCCGCAAGGGCTGTTCGCACCCAAATCTGCCAAGCAGAGGGTCTGAGCATGTCGCAGCGCCCCTCCGTCATCTGGCGAACGATTGCGACACCGCATCATCCTGATCGTGGCGCTGCTGGCCATCGCCGCGCTGAGCTATCACTTCGGCAGCCGGGCCTTCAATCGCACCGTGGTCGAGATGTTCATCAACATCATGGTGGTCGTCGGCCTTTACGTGTTCGTCGGCAATTCGGGCCTGCTGTCGTTCGGCCATATCAGCTTCATGTGCCTCGGCGCCTACATGACGGCCTGGCTGACCATTCCGCCGATGATGAAATCGGTCACGCTGAAAGGGTCTGCCCGCCTGGCTTCTGCATACACAGTTGCCGATGTGGGTCGCCACGCCGATCTCGGCGCGTGTTCGCCGGCGCTGTTTGCGCTCATCGTCGGGCGCGTCATCATGCGGCTTGTCCGGGATCGCCGCCTCGATCGCGACCTTCGCGGCTGCTCGGCGTCGTCAACAACGTCTATTCGAACTGGGATTCAGTGACGGGGGCCAGGGCTCCATCGTCGGCATCCCGCCTACCATGAATGTCTGGATCGGCTGGCTGGGCGCCGGCGTCGCCATCGCGATCGCCTATCTCTATGCGATTTCCCGCTCCGGGCTGGCGCTGCGCGCCACCCGCGACGAGGCGGTCGCTGCCAGCGCCTCCGGGATCGACATGGTCCGCGAGCGGCTCGATCGCCTTTGTCGTCAGCGCCTTCATCATTGGGCTGGCCGGCGCGTTCTATGCGCACTTCCTCGAGCATCGTCAATCCGGGCTCGTTCTATCTGCGAACAACCTTCATCACCTTGTCGATGCTGGTGGTTGGCGGGATGAACAGCCTCAGCGGCGCCGTCTCCGGCGTCGTGGTGATTTCCGCGCTGATCGAGATGTTTCGCGACCTGGAAAAGGGCGTCAGCTTCGGCGGACTGACCGCTCGCGCTCCCGAACGGGCGTTCAGGAGATCGCGATCGGCGTCATCACCATTATCATTCTGATGTACTTGCCGACCGGCCTCACCCGCAACCGGGAATTTTCCTGGAACGGATGGCCGCTCGCACGACGGCTGCCGCGACCCGCGCAGACGGCTCTGAAGGAATCCAACTGAAGTCGATCAGCAAAAACGGAGGAGTGGCTTAAATGCGTTTCATGAAAATACTAGGCGCCGCGGCTGCTGGCGAGTGCGCTGTGGTGTACGCCATCCATGGCGGCCGACGAGATCGTGGTCGGCTTTGCGACCGCGGCATCCGGCTTCATGCAGGCCTACGACAAGCCGGCCCAGGATGCAGCGCTGATCCGGATCGACGAGATCAACAAGGCGGGCGGCCTGCTCGGCAAGAAGATCAAGGCCGTGTTTGCCGACACCAAGACCGACCAGGCCGAGGGCGCCAAAGCAGGCCTCGCGGTGCTCGATCAGGGTGCGGAGTCTGGTCGATCGTCTCCTGCGACTACGACTTCGGCGCGCCGGCAGCGCCTGCAGGCCGAAGTCGGCGGGTAAAGTCTCCTTCTTCCTGTGCGCGGAGTCGATCAAGGCCGGCATCCCGGGCGTCGGTCCGTACTCGTTTCTCCGCCTCCGTGCTGGCCGCCGTGCAGGGCGCGACCATGGCCGAATGGGCCTACAAGAAGAAGAATGCCCGGAGCTTCTACCGGCTGCTCGACAGCTGGACTGACTACAACAAGGGCATCTGTGACGGCTTCGACTGGGATGATGCCGCAGCCTGAAGGCACGCCGATAGCTCGTCGGCAGCGACACCTTCAAGAACGACGATGCCTCGATCGCCGTCCCAGATCACGCGGCATCAAGAGCCTGCCCAAGGAGCCGGACGCCATCATGCTCTGCACCATGATGCCGGGCGCCGTCTCGGCCATCAAGCAGATCCGGGCCGCCGGCATCAAGTCGATGATCCTCAACGGCTCCGGCGTCGACGGCAGCTATTGGCTGAACGCGGTTCCGGACCTCTCGAACTTCTACGTGCCGGTGCAGGGCTCGATCTATGGCGACGACCCCAATCCGAAGGTCAACGAGTTCAACACAGAAGTACAAGGAGGTCGACCGGCGGCGATCCGTCCAGCCAGTACGTCTATCCCGGCTATGTCCTGATCGACGTCTGGGCCAAGGCCGTCGAACGCGCCAAGTCGACCGACGCCGCCGCCGTGGTTGCCGAGCTCGAGAAGATGAACGACGAGCCGACGCTGTTCGGGCCGCGCACCTTCAGCAAGGAACTGCATCATCAGAACCAGGGCCGCTACCTGATCGTCGATACCGAAGCGGGCAAGCCGAAGGTGGTCGATCAGTGGACGATTTCCGAGAAGATCCCGGTCGACTATCTGGTGTCCAAATAGGCGGGAAACGCGCCGTCGCGGGTTGCCTGCCCGCGGCGGCGCCCTGGGTCAATCACGATCGAGACGCCTGCCGAAACCGGCCGGCGTCTCGTTCTCCGGATTTGAGGCTGGTTTGCGATGATTGCGCTCGAATGCAGCGGCGGGGACAAGGACAACAGAGAGATGGTCATGATCAATTGCGACATGGGCGAGGCCTTCGGCCTCTACAAGATGGGCGACGACGAGGCGCTCATGCCGCTGATCGACCGTCGCCAACGTCGCCTGCGGCTTCCATGGCTCCGACTTCAATCACATGCGCGAGACCGTGCGGCTGGCCAAGCGAGCATGGCGTCAAGGTCGGCGCGCATCCCTCGCTGCCCGATCTGCAGGGGTTCGGACGCCGCGAGATGAAGATCGGCCGCGAAGAGCTGGCCAACTGCCTCATCTACCAGATCGGCGCGCTCAAGGGGTTCCTTGACGCCGAGGGCATGGCGCTCAATCACATCAAGCCGCATGGCGCGCTCTATGGCATGGCGGCGCGCATGGAGGAGATCGCCGCAGGCCGTGTGCGGACGCCGCCGACGTCTTCAAGGTGCCGCTGTTCGGCATGATCAAGCACGCTGCACGAGAAGGTCTATCGGCGCCGCGGCCATAGCTTTCGTCGCCGAATTCTATGCCGATCTCGACTATGACGACGAAGGCGGCCTGATCATCACCCGCGAACATGAGGCCAAGGACCCGACCGATGCCGCCGCGCGCTGCGCTGCGGGCCATCACGCGAAGGCAAGACCACGCAGCGTCGGCGGCAAGGACATCCCGGTGCGGCGCCGATTCCATCTGCGTCCATTCCGACACACCGAACGCCGTCGCCATCGCCGAGCGCCGTGCGCGAGGCCGTCCGCCCCTATCTCGCCGCGCGCTGAAGCGCGGGCCACAGCGATCAAACGACGAGGAGACTCCATGGCTATCCAGCAAATCCTCTCGCCGCTTCCCGGCACCTTCTACCGCAAGCCGGCGCCGGACCAGCCGGCCTTCAAGAAGCGAGGGCGACACGGTCGCCGATCGGCGACGTCGATCGGCCTCGTCGAGGTGATGAAGTCGTTCCACGAGGTGAAGGCAGGACGTCGCCGGCAAGATCGTCGCGTTCCTGGTCGAGAACGAGGATGCCGGTGCATGGCCGGCCAGCCGATCGCCGAGATCGACGTCTGAGCGCAGACCATCCATGGCCGATCCGTAAGCTTCTCATCGCCAATCGCGGCGAGATCGCGGTGCGGATCATCCGCGCCGCGCGGGAGCTCGGCATTCGCGACGGTGCAGGTCCACAGCACGGCCGACGCGGACTTGCTGGCGGTGCGGCTCGCCGACGAGGCAGTCGAGATCGGCCCGCCGCAGGCGGCGAAATCCTATCTCAACATCGACGCGATGCTTGCAGGCGGCCAGGACGACCGGCGCCGACGCCATCCATCCGGGCTACGGCTTCCTCGCCGAGAACGCCGACTTCGCCGATGCGGTCGAGGCGGCGGGCCTCGATCTTCGTCGGGCCGAGCGGCGAGACGATCCGCCTGATGGGCGACAAGGTCGCCGCCCGCGAGGCGGCGGCGGCAGCCGGCGTGCCCACGGTGCCGGGCAGCGACGGGCGGCTCGACGACTCGCCGAGGCCGGCGCGCGCCGTCGCGGAGACGATCGGCTTTCCCGTGATGATCAAGGCGGCGGCCGGCGGCGGCGGGCGCGGCATCCGCATCGCCGCGACGTCGGCCGAGTTCGAGCGCCTGTTGCCGCAGGCGCAGCGCCGAGGCGCAGGCGGCCTTCGGCGATGGCGGGCTCTATGTCGAGAAGGTCATCGAGCGGGCGCGTCATGTCGAGGTGCAGATCCTCGGCGACGGCAGCGACGTCATCCATTGCTTCGAGCGCGAATGCTCGCTGCAGCGCCGCCGCCAGAAGGTCTGGGAGGAAGCGCCCTCGCCTGTCGCTGCCGCCGGACGTGCGCGAGAAGCTCTGCGCCTCGGCGGTGGCGCTGGCCAAGGCGGTCAACTATCGCGGCGCCGGGACGCTCGAATATCTCTACGACGACGCGAGCCGACGAATTCTATTTCATCGAGATGAACACCCGCATCCAGGTCGAGCATCCGGTGACCGAGATGGTGACCGGCATCGATCTGGTGCGCGAGATGATCCGGATCGCCGGCGGCGAGCCGCTTGCGCATCGCGCCAGGAGGACATCGCGCGTCAGCGGCCACGCCATCGAGGTGCGCATCAACGCCGAGGACCCGGCGCAAGGACTTCATGCCCGGTCCCGGGCACGGTCGACCGCGCTGCAGCGTGCCCGGCGGCCAGGGCGTGCGCTTCGACACGCATGCTCTATGCCGGCTACACGGTGCCGCCCTTCTACGACTCGCTGCTCGGCAAGCTGATCGTCTGGGACGAGGACCGCGCGCAGGCGCATCGCGCGGCTGGAGCGCGCGCTCGGCGAGCTGAAGATCGACGGCGCTGGCGACGACCAAGCCGCTGCATCAGGCGCTGGCCGCCGATCGCCGACGTGCGCGGCGGCGCGACTATCCACACCGCGCTGGCTCGAAGCGCTGGCTCGACGCATAACGCCAGCGCGACTCGCAACGCATGACGCAGAGCAGAGGAGGTGGCCCGATGACAGACCCGATATTCCTTCGGCGGCGACGAGCACATCTTCGTCGAAGTGGACGAGGAGATGTCGCTCGAGGCGTTCTTCAAGAGCCTGTCGATGACCAATGCGGTGCGCGACGCCGAAGATCAAGGGCGTCACCGAGATCTGCCCGGCCAATGCCTCGTTCCAGATCAAGTTCGATCCGGACGTGATCAAGCCGGACGACATGCTGGCCGAGCTGAAGCGACTCGAGGCGGCGGCCGACAAGGCCGAGCCGGTGCATCGACGACGCGGATCATCGAGATCCCGGTGTTTTACAACGATCCCTGGACGCACGAGACGCTGATGCGCTTCCGCGAGCGCCATCAGGACCCCGACAGCACCGATCTCGAATACGCCGCGCGCATCAACGATCTCGACCGGTCGACGACTTCATCGCGGCGCATTCGGGCGCGCCCTGGTTCGTCTCCATGGTCGGCTTCGTCGCCGGCCTGCCGTTCCTCTATCAGATGGTCGAGCGCAAGAGGCAGATCGAGGTGCCGAAATATCTGCGGCCGCGCACCGACACGCCGAAGCTGACGGTCGGCCATGGCGGCTGCTTCGGCTGCATCTATTCGGTGCGCGGCGCCGGCGGCTACCAGATGTTCGGCATCACGCCGATGCCGATCTACGATCCCGAAGCAGAAGATCAGCTACCTCGCGCGACTTCATGGTGCCTCTTCAAGCCCGGCGACATCGTCAAGTTCAAGCCGATCGACCGCGAGGAATATGACGCGACGGTCGCCGACGTCGACGCGGGCCGCTTCGCGCCGCCGATGCCGCGAGGTCACGTTCTCGACCTCGACGAGTTCAACAAGGACATCGACGGCTACAATCGCCAAGCTCGAGGAGGTGCTCCATGGCCATTAAGGTCTTCGCAGCCCGGGTCTTGCGACCACCGTCCAGGATCTCGGCCGGCCCGGCTACTATCATCTCGGCATCCCGCTCTCGCGGCGCGCATGGACCGGCTTGGCGCTGCGGCGCGCCAACCTGCTCGTCGGCAACGACGAAGGCGCGGCCGGGCTCGAGGCCGTGTTCCTCGGGCCGGAACTGGAATTCACCGAGGACGCCATGGTCGCGGTCACCGGCGCCGAGCTGCCGCCCAAGGTCGACGGCGAGCGCGCGAGCCGACCTGGACCGCCTTCAAGGTGAAGGCCGGGCAGATGCTGTCCTTCGATTTCCTGAAGGCGGGCGCGCGCGCCTATATCGCCGTCTGCCGGCGGCATCGACGTGCCGGTGGTGCTCGGCATCGCGCTCGACCTATGCGCTCGGCGCGCTCGGCGGCTTCGAGGGCCGCGCGCTCGCAGGCCGGCGACGAACTGCCGCTCGGCGCAGGGCCGCGCGGCGCCAAGGAGGGCCGTACGGTCGCCGGACGCGCTGCGCCGCATGCCCGGGCATGCCGGCCGAGCTGCGCGTGCTGCCGGGCCTCTACTGGCACCGCATCACCGAGGCAGCCGGCAAGGCGCTTCTTCGAGGATACCTGGAAGGTCGCGCCCGAAGCCGACCGCATCGGCTATCGCTTCCAGGGCGGCCAGCCGCTCGACTTCGTCGCCGCGCGAGCAGCCGTTCGGCGCCGGCTCCGATCCCGTCCAACATCGTCGATGCCTGCTATCCCTATGGCTCGATCCAGGTGCCCGGCGGCACCGAGCCGATCGTGCTGCATCGCGACGCGGTTTCGGGCGGCGGCTATTTCATGGTCGGCACGGTGATCTCAGCCGATATGGATCTGATCGGCCAGCTGCAGCCCAATACGCCGGTCAGGTTCGTGAAGGTGGACATGGATCAGGCGCTTGCAGCCCGCAAAGTGCGCGCGGAGCTGCTGGCGAAAGTCCGTTCGTCCCTGAAGGCATCGCCCTGAATTGCCGGCAGCCTGCGACTGCGCGGCGGATGAACTGCGCAGCCGATCAAATGAACTCCCTTTGCAACATTCACATCAACGACGTCGCCGTCGCCACGTTTCGGCGGCGGCTGGCGGCGGAATATTCAAGGCAGGGTTATCTCGGCGCACCTTTAGATGTATGGTGAAGGGAAGGTGCTTTCGAAAGCGGGTTGCGTGTTCAGGTCGAGCCAGGAAAGGTGTACCCATGATATCGCGCCGCACTTTTGTTCTCACCCTTGCCGCCGGCACGCTGCTCGCCGGAGCATTGCCGGCTTTGGCGAAGGCCCGCCATTCCAGCGCCATCGCCATGTTCGATACCGATAACGACGGCACGATCGATCTCGCCGAGGCCAAGAAGGCGGCATCAGCCGCGTTCGACAAACTGGAACTCGACCATGACGGCACGCTCGACAAGAAGGAGTTGGCCCGCAGATTGACGGCGAAGGAACTCGCCGCCGCCGATCCCGACCACGACGGGACGCTGACCAAGGACGAATATCTCGCCGTCGTCGAGCAGCGTTTCAATGCCGCCGATCCCGATCATGACGGCACGCTGGACGCCAAGGAACTGAACGGCAAAGCCGGTCAGGCGCTGCTGCGGCTGCTGAAATAGTCGCCGGCAAACCAGCCGCGGGCGGGATCGCCGATCAGACGCCGCCGGGCTGAACGTAGCAGAACACGTAACGGTTGCGGCTCAGGAACACGATGCCGTGGCCGGTTGGATTCGACCTGTCCCATTTGAGTTTGTTGGTCGGAATTTCGATCTCCGTTCCGATCTCGACGTGAGGCCGGCTACGTGGTTCGTCGGGCCGGTCGTCGGTGATGGTCACGTAGGTTTTACCCTCCCTGACGTGGATTTCGTCGGCCCAGTAAGCATCCGCTTCGCCGCAACACGACGCATTCGGAACGTCCGGCTGCATCAGGGCCTGGTACCATTCGCGGACTTCTGGATTGACTGCATCCCATTGTCCGAGATCACGGCCATACACGACTCCGATCAAGCAACCGAACATACCGAGAGAAAGGATGATGCGTTTCATCCGTGTGCTCCTGCGATTTCCGGCGAAGTCATCGAAGCAATGTTCGTGCCGAAAATGCTGCACCGCAGTAGGCCGCGCGATAAACTAATCGCGGGTTAATAACCCTTACTTTTCAACCAATTAAACGACGGATCAACGCGAGGGCCCGGCAGCAATTCAGTGGGCGTGCTGACCTCAATCAATACCCCGATATTTACAGGTTCGGAGTGATTGGTACGTATTTACCGGATTGGATGATGGCAATTCCGTTGCCTAACACACCGCCGGCCATGGCAACAAAAACAACGCGGAGACGATTGGTCTCGAGATCTCAAATCAACGAACCAAAAATTTCGGAGGTGGCGACCATTGTTCCGGAGCAGGAGCTCTCGTCACACAGGCCATCCACCTCCGTGGGAATACGGAGCTGTCGCTTTCGCTTATTTGCGGGCCGCACAGGCGTACATGTTGATTTCCATGCCGACCGGTACTTCGACGATTTTTGGAGCCTTCCAAGCCATTTCAGATCTCCTCTCAAGCGGAACGGCCGATTGCCGTCCCGCCCAACGATAAGAACCGCCCTTAAATAGCGCAAGCCGGCTTCAGGCGCGACCAACTCGAACCGAGACTCCGGCGACAGCTATCCGCAACGCAGCATGAGAGGCCGCTTAGTCCGGTCGAGCCCAGTGGGAAAACCAGATCCAACCGAGCGTGGCCGTCCCAAGAATCCAGATCGCGATGATCATCATCGCGGCGAGCCTGCTTTGCGGGCGAGCCGCGGCCTTGTCCGCGATCGCGCGATACTCGGACATCACTTCTTCGGGAATCAATGACAGCACAAGCCAAATGCCGAGCGGCACGATGATCAGATCGTCGAAATATCCCAGGACCGGAATGAAATCCGGAATGAGGTCGACAGGCGAAAGCGCGTATCCCGCAACGGCGATCGCGATGATTTTTGCATGCCATGGCACGCGCGGACTGCGGGCGGCGAGATAGATGGCGTGAACATCCCGTTTCAGCCCGCGCGCCCACCTCTTCAGGTCCTGCAGCCTGGACGAACCGGAAACAGGATGGCCAAATCCGATCACTTGAGCTTGCACTTGGTTTCCGGGCGATCGAGACCGAGGGTGTCGAGCTCGGATACCTGGTGAAGGAAGCCCTCCTGCGGCGACACCGATACGGTGTTCCTGCCGTCGAACAGCAGGATCGGCTGCCGCAGTTGCAGATTCCAGTCACGCAGCGTGAGCTTCTGGCCCTTGAAGGCCGCGACCGAGAAGTCCGGGCTTTTGATGTAGGCGAGCATCTTGCCGGGATCGCCGGAGCCGCCGCGGACCGCCGCCTCACCGATCATCCGAACCGCCGTCCAGGCTTGCATGTCCAGCGCCGTCATCGGCCGCTGAAAGGTCTTCGTGAAGCGGTTCTGCAGCTGTACGGCCCCCCATTGATCGAACGCCGCATCCCAGCTGGTGGGCACGAGCCCTGCCGAGCCGGCGACAGGGCGAGCGTCCCAGGTCCGGTACGGCAAATAGCCGGCAAAGACCTCGCTTTCATCGGCCGCAACCAGCACGTCGTGCTCGGGCGCGCCTTGCGTCACCACCGGCATCTGCCGCTGAATCTCGGCAACCCCGCTATCGGTGCGCCGCGCGCCGCCATTGTCCTTGAATACCCGCTCCTCGACGATCCTGGCTCCGAAGCGCGTCGCGGCATGGCGCAACGCATCGGCGAACAGCTTATCCTTTTCGTGGGAACCCACGATCAGCATCCACTTGCCCCACTTCTTCCAGATCAGATATTGCGCGAGCGCGTCGGCGAGCATGGAACGCGTCGGCGCAACATGAATGACGTTGGCGCGACAGTCCTGTTCGCGCAGGCGCTCGTCCGGGGCGGACGCATTGATCAAGGTCTCGCCGCGGGCTTGCCCCGCATCGGCAACTTTCAAGAGCCTGTCAGCATCGAGGCTCGTGACGATGAACGAGGCGCCCTGATCGGCCAGCGCATTCATGGCGGCGACCGGATCGTCGCCCTCGCCGACCAGTTTCTCGATCAGCGTATAGCGCTGGTTCAGAAAACGCCCGGTGGCGTTATCGTCCTCGGTCGCCAATTGCGCGCCGGCCAGACCGTCGTTGGCCGCCGGGACGTCGATCAGCGATATCCTGATTCTCGATGGCGCCTGATGGAGGTAGCCGATCTTGATTTCCAGCGGCTGATCGGCCAGTCCCATCCCGCTCGAAGCCAGCAGTGCGCAGAAGGCAAACAGAACCCGGAACAAATCACGCCTCCGATGCAAGGTTCGCACAATTGGCTCGATTGCGTTGCAGCATTTCATCCCGCGCCACCGTGTCGAGCCGCTTCGGCGATCGCGGCCGATTCCCACATTTCATTTTGTCTTCCATTAGGCTGCTTGTAACGATGAGGGTACTCCATTTGCCGTGTAGCGCAACGAAGCGGCAAGTCCGGTTCCCTTCGGCTCGCCGGACGATTGTCTATCTCCGCCGATCGGCGTCAAATAGAGTCCGGATTCCCGGCTAAGAAAGCAATCCATGCGACACCGCCGGACTGACGCGTTGGAGAATTAGGACATGTTCGATGTGCGCTGGACCGCGGCCCTCGGCCTTTCCCTGCTTGGACTATCTCTCTCGGCCGGAACCGCTTCCGCCTTCCTTGCCTATGTTTCCAACGAAAAGGGCAATTCCATCTCCGTGATCGACACCGACAAGATGGAGACCGTCGCAACCATCAAGACCGGGCAACGCCCGCGCGGCATCGAGGTCTCCCACGACGGCAAACTGGTCTACGTCGCGCTCGGCGACGACGACATTATCCAGGTCTTTGACGCGAAAACCTTCAACAGCGCCGGCGATTTGCCGTCGGGTCCGGATCCCGAACAATTCACCATGGATCCGGCGGGTAAGATTCTCTACGTCGCCAACGAGAACGACGCGATGGTGACCGTGCTCGACCTCGAGAAGCGCGCCTCCATCGGCGAGGTCTCGGTCGGCATCGAGCCCGAGGGCATGACGGTCAGCCCGGATTCCAAGACGCTGATATGCACGTCGGAAACGACCAGCATGGTTCATTTCATCGACACGACAAGCCGCCAGATCGTCGGCAATCTGCTGGTCGGCTCTCGTCCGCGCTTTTCGACATACAAGACCGACGGATCGGAGTTATGGGTCACTTCGGAGATCGGCGGCGACCTCGCCATCATCGATCCGGCGACACGGCAACTCAAGCAGACCGTAAAGTTCGAAGTTCCGGGTCTGCGATCCGAGGCAATCCAGCCGGTAGGTATCAATATTACCAAGGACGGCAAGCTCGGCTTCGTCGATCTCGGGCCCGCCAATCGCGTCGCCGTAGTCGATGGCGTCACTCACGCCGTCTTGAAATATCTGCTGGTCGGCCAGAGGGTCTGGCACGGCGCCTTTACGCCGGACGAGAAGTATCTGCTGGTAGCCAATGGCGTCTCGAACGACGTCTCGGTCATCGACGTGGCGCGCTTGCGGGTTATCAAATCCATCCAGGTCGGAGAACTGCCCTGGGGTATCGCGTTCGGTCCAAATTGAAGATCGAAGCGGCTGCGGCCCCCAGCTCCCGCCGCGCGCTTTGTTGCGGGCACCGGCCGCGGCCAAAACCAACAATGCATTTGGGCACGCGCCCACGTGGGCTAGCTCAAATGTCCTGCTTCCTGCTGCCGGGGTAACCGCAGCTCCATTTCTGTGTTCTCCATGCGGGGTGCTGGTCGATCCACTGCGCGATATAAGGCTGTGCAGCCATCATGCATTGCTGGATCGAGCCGTCCCAGGCGAATTGCAGGTGCTTTTCCTCGCAATTGGCGGGATTGGCGATGGCGCAGACGGTCAGGATGATTTCAATCAATCTGCCCTCCATACAAAATCTGGCATGGTCATAATACGCCCAATCGATCTCCACGTTTCAGAATTTCGACATGAATCTCGTGTTTGCCTATGCAGTAAAATACTCGCGCGCGGTGAAACATCATCGCTCGGTGGGCAATCCGTTTTTGCCGCATCGCAAAACTCTATTGGCGATCATCGTGACGACACTTCCGAAACCAGCGGCCTTGACATTCGACGTAAGCGTGCAATGTTTCATAAATACATAATGACTTGCTTGGGCCGACAACGCGTTGTGAGCGCGCTGCATTGCCAACGAAGGTTCTACCCAGCGGACCCCAAGGATTTTCAAAAACCGTAAATTTTCCAAACTCAAGCAAAAATCTTTTGAGTGGAGGAACGGTACATGAAGACACGCGCCGCTGTCGCGTTTCAGGCAAAGAAGCCGCTTGAGATCGTCGAACTCGATCTGGAGGGACCCAAGGCCGGTGAAGTCCTTGTCGAAATCAAGGCGACGGGGATTTGTCACACCGACGCCTATACGCTCGACGGCTTCGACAGCGAGGGGATCTTCCCCTCGATCCTCGGCCACGAGGGCGCCGGCATCGTCCGCGAGGTGGGAGCCGGCGTCACCGTCGGTCAAGCCCGGCGATCATGTGATCCCGCTCTACACGCCCGAATGCCGCCAGTGCAAAAGCTGCCTCAGCCAGAAGACCAACCTCTGCACCGCCATCCGCGCCACCCAGGGCAAGGGCGTGATGCCCGACGGAACGTCGCGCTTCAGCCATAAGGGCCAGACGATCTTCCACTACATGGGCTGTTCGACGTTCTCGAATTTTACCGTGCTGCCGGAAATTGCGGTGGCGAAAATCCGCGAAGACGCGCCGTTCGACAAGAGTTGCTACATCGGCTGCGGCGTCACGACAGGCGTCGGCGCGGTGGTGAACACCGCCAAGGTCACGCCGGGCTCCAACGTGGTCGTGTTCGGGCTCGGCGGCATCGGGCTCAACGTCATTCAGGGCGCCAGGATGGTAGGCGCCGACAAGATCATCGGCGTCGACCTCAATGATTCCAAGGATAAATGGGGCCGCCAGTTCGGCATGACGCATTTCGTCAACCCCTCCAAGATCGATGGCGATATCGTCCCGCATCTGGTCACGCTGACCGACGGCGGCGCCGATTACACCTTCGATTGCACCGGCAATACCAATGTGATGCGCCAGGCGCTGGAAGCCTGCCATCGCGGCTGGGGCGTATCGGTCATCATCGGGGTGGCCGAAGCCGGCAAGGAGATTGCCACGCGGCCGTTCCAGCTCGTGACCGGCCGGGTCTGGAAGGGCACGGCGTTCGGCGGCGCACGCGGCCGCACCGACGTGCCGAAAATCGTCGACTGGTACATGAATGGCAAGATCCAGATCGATCCGATGATCACCCACGTGCTCAAGCTCGAGGAGATCAACAAGGGATTCGATCTGATGCATGAAGGCAAGTCGATCCGTTCGGTCGTCGTGTTCTAAACCAAGCGCGTTCTGAAGCAAAAACGTCAAGCACAAGGGAGGATTGGCCTATGACTGTTCACATCCATCCGTCGATTGATAGCGGAGTGAAGAAGGGTTCAGGCAGCTTTGCCGGCGGAACCCTTGTCTGCAAATGCAAGGACAAGCCGGTCAAGGTCGGCATCAAGGGCGACGTGGCGCACAATCACGCCTGCGGCTGCACCAAATGCTGGAAGCCTTCGGGAGCGACCTTCTCGGTGGTCGCGGTCGTGCCGCGGGATAACGTGACCGTTCTGGAGAACGGCGACAAGCTGCACATCATCGACGCTTCGGCCGCCATCCAGCGGCACGCCTGCAAGGTTTGCGGCACCCATATGTACGGCCGCATCGAGAACAAGGCGCACCCGTTCTACGGGCTCGACTTCATCCATCCCGAACTGTTCCAGGAAAGCGGCTCCGCGGCGCCGGGATTTGCGGCATTCGTGTCCTCGGTGATCGAGTCCGGCGTCAGTCCTTCCGAAATGGACGGGATCAGGGCGCGGCTGAAGGAACTCGGGCTCGAACCCTATGACTGCCTGTCGCCGGCGCTGATGGATGCGATCGCCACCCACGTGGCGAAATCGAAACCCAAGGCGGCCTGATCAGGCTGGATCTTGCTTGGCTCGGCTGGCGCAAGTCGCCCGCCGGGCTATAGTCGTGTCCGACACGTGTGATGCCGCTGGCTTGCCGGCACTGGAGCCTTGGGCCTATGGCGATCGAAACCGTTTCGACAAACCGGTCGTTCGACGGCGTCGAGGGCGTGTACAAGCACGCAAGCCGCGAGACCGGCACCACAATGACCTTTTCGGTCTACGTCCCTCCGCATCGGGAGGGCGCAAGGCTGCCGGTGGTCTGGTATCTATCGGGTCTGACCTGCACCCACGCCAACGTCACGGAAAAGGGCGAGTTTCGCCAGGCCTGCGCCGAGCTGGGCCTGATCCTTGTCGCGCCGGACACCAGCCCGCGCGGCGAAGGCGTGCCCGGCGATCCCGCCGGCGCCTATGATTTCGGGCTGGGCGCCGGCTTTTATGTCGATGCCACACAGGCGCCGTTCGCGCGCAATTACCGGATGTGGAGCTATGTGACGGAGGAACTGCCCGGCCTGATCGCCGAGCATTTCCCGGTCGATCAGAAGCGGCAATCGATCCTCGGCCATTCGATGGGCGGACACGGCGCACTTACCGTCGCACTGCGACATCCCGATCGCTATCGGGCCGCCAGCGCCTTTTCGCCGATCGTTGCGCCATCGCAGGTGCCGTGGGGGATCAAGGCACTGGGCGGCTATCTCGGCGAAGCGCGCGAGGCATGGCGCAAACACGATACGGTGGCGCTGATCGAGGATGGCGCGCGGTTTCCCGATTTCCTGGTCGATGTCGGCGATGCCGATCAATTCCTCAACGTGCAGCTTCGTCCCGAACTGCTGGAGGGCGCCTGTTCTCAGGCGGGTATCCCCCTTCTCCTTCGTCGCCAGCCCGGCTACGACCATAGCTACTACTTCGTCTCGACCTTCATGGCCGATCACCTGCGCTGGCACGCCGCGCGGTTGAAGGCCTGATCGATCGACACCAGCCACCGCAACATTCGGGAGAAGCAGGAAATGCCGAGGACGATCGCGTTGATGGTGTTTGTCCTGGCGCTCATTCCGCTGGGCGCATCGGCAAAGGACACGAGGTTCTGGAACCTGACCGCCAATACCATTACCGCGCTGCAGCTTTCACCGGCCGGCAAGAACGACTGGGGCCGCAACCAGGCCGACAACGATCGGGATCATACCGTCGATCACGACGAGCGCCTGAAGATCACCGACACGGCCCCGGGCACGTACGACGTCAAATTTGTCGACAAGAGCGGGCGAACCTGCGTGGTGCCCAATATCGAGGTCAAGGCGGGCGCGGTCTTCACCATCGAGGAGAAATCCTTGAAGGACTGCGCTAAATAGAGCCGGAAGATTCCGCGATCGCGGGAAACCCGCTTAGAAATTCACGCCGAACAGCAGGCGCGCCTGGTGGCGCTCGAAATTGACCAGGTCAAGCGAGCCGGCTGATGCCGTAGCCTGGCCCGCCGCTTGGGCACTCCATGCCGCCGCCAGCCAGGCTTTCTCCGAAAGCTTGAAATAGATCGTCGGTCCAATGAAAAACCCCTGCCCGGCAAAACTGTCGAGCCCGGCGCCATCGTATTTGCGCAGGTAACGCGCTTCGCCACCGACAAAGATCCCGGAACGGACTTGCGCCATCAGGGCAAACGCAACGCCGGCAGTGGATTCCTGCGACCAGGTGCCGGTGAGCTTCGAACGCATGGTGTCGGGCTGATAGAGCAGATTGAACGCTGCGACGACGCGATCGGGAACGATTTCCCAGTCGGCCGCCGCGACGAAGTCGACGCCATATTGGTTCCCGGGCTCGCCGGTGATCTCATCGGCCCGGCCCCAATGCGGCTCGGCGCCGATCGCAAAACCGAACGGCGCGGTCGCCCGGTCAAGCAGCCGGTAGCGGATATCAGCGGAAAAGCCGCCAAACGCGACATAGCGCTGATCCAACAGCCCGCTCACGCCGGCGATGTTGTAGGAGACCACCGCCCCGGTGAACTCGGTCCGGAGATTTGCCATCGGCACGAATTCGACGGACATCGTGCTGGTGGTCGCCGCATAGGTTCCGTTCTGCTTGGCAAATCGGCCCGTGGCGGACCCCTCCAGCTCTCTTTCCCCGACATCGCCGACATCGCTTCCGATGGTGAAGCCGAACAGATGCTCGGTCTCGATCGTTTCGCAGCGGGCGCCGGTCGGAAATATCGCAAGCGCGAGCAGCAGGCAGGATCCCGCCGCCCGTCTGGTCGCCACAACAAAGCGCTTCGATGCCCTCAACCCCGCCATGACGGCATCCTAGCTCCACTTCGAGCGGCTTGCGTAGCCCCTTGCAACACTGCATTGAGAATCCATCGGTCTTTGCCTCTGTGCCTTCGAATGTTCCTGGCAGTTCCGGCTTGTAGTGGTGGATGATTCTCGCAAGAATGACCGAGCAAAGAAGCTTTCCTCGAACCCGCGATCCTTTGTGCTTCGCAGCAAAATCCGGTCGCCTGGAAGAGCCGTGAATGTTGAGAATTTTCGTGGCGTTCTGCGTCGTGCTCGCGGTTACTCCGGCGCTCGCCAACGAGACCTTGCGCATCGGCGTGCAGACCACCGGGACGTTCGTCTGGCAGCTCGACGTGATCCGCCGTCACGGCCTCGCCGCCGCCGCGGGCCTGGATTTGAAGACCAGCGAATACGCCTCGCCGGATGCGGGCAAGCTCGCGCTCAACGGCGGTTCCGTCGACCTCGCCGTGGTCGACTGGCTTTGGGTCGCCCGCGCCCGCGCGCTCGGCGCCAAACTGCTGTTCTATCCCTATTCCAGCGCGGTCGGCTCCGTGATGGTCAAAAGCGATTCACCGGTACGGAATCTGGACGACCTCAAGGGCAAGGTGCTGGCGGTAGCGGGCGGCCCGCTCGACAAGAGCTGGCTCATTGTCCGGGCCGCCGCGCTGCGCCAGGGCATCGATCTCAAGCGCGAGACGACGCTCGAGTACGGCGCGCCGCCGCTGATTTTTCAAAAAATGCAGCAGGGCGAAGCCGCCGCCAGCCTCAATTTCTGGAATTTTTGCGCGAGGCTGGAGGCGCAGGGCTATCGCCAAATCCTCGACGTGCGCAAGGCGCAGGCGACCCTCGGGCTGAACGAGCCGGTGGCGCTGGTCGGCTACGCGTTTTCGGAAGAGTTCGCAGCCAGTCACAAGAGCACGATCGACCGCTTCATCGCGGTCGCGCAACAGGCCAATGCCATCATGCTGCGATCCGATGAGGAATGGGATGCCCTGCGCCCGCTGATGAATGCCGGGGATGAATGGACCTTCAGGGCCTACCGGGACCGGACCAGGGAAGGGATGCCAAGGCGGCCGATCGCCGCGGAGGAAGCGGACGCGCGCGCCTTGTTCCGCACGCTCGCCGGCATCGGCGGCCCCGATCTCGTAGGTCCTGCACAGGAACTCGATCCCGGCCTTTACTACCAGCCCAGCGCGCCGCCCGGAGACTAGACGTTGCCGAGACTCCTATCGCTGGCCGCGCTGATCGCGGCCTGGGCCATTGCAGCCGCACTCGCCCACTCGCGGCTGCTGCCAGGCCCGCTGGCGGTCGGTACGACCATCCTTGCCGAGATCCGTTCCGGCGAGTTGCCGTTCCAGATGAGCTGTACGCTGGCGCGCGTCGTCAGCTCGTTCGTCATCGCGATGGCTCTTGGCATTGCGGCGGGCTACGCGATGGGACGCTCGAAAACCGCCGATCGCTATGCGGATGCGTGGCTGGTCGTGCTGATCAACATGCCGGCGCTGGTGACGATCATTTTTGCCTATATCTGGATCGGCCTCAATGAGACCGCCGCCATCCTCGCCGTGGCGATCAATAAACTGCCGAACGTGATCGTCGTCATGCGCGAGGGCACCCGTGCCATCGATCCCGAGCTCGACGAAATGGCAACGGCCTTCAAGTTCACCTGGTTCTCGCGGATTCGCCACGTCGTGATCCCGCAGCTCGCCCCCTATCTGGCGGCCAGTTCGCGTTCCGGCCTCTCGATCGTCTGGAAGATCGTGCTGGTGGTCGAGCTGATCGGACGCCCGAACGGCGTGGGGTTCGTGCTGGGCTCGGCATTCTCGCTGTTCGACATGACCCGGATACTGAGCTATGCGATCTCCTTCATCGTGCTTATGCTGGTGATCGAAAGCCTTTTGGTACAACCGCTTGAACGACGCGCAATCCGCTGGCGACGCCGCCCCGCTTGAACTTCGCATCGATGCGAAGAGCTTCCTGTCGGCCGACGGCACGCCGGTCGAGGTCGTCCGGGGCCTGAACCTCCGGCTCGAAGCGGGATCGTTCGGGGCGCTGATCGGCCCTTCCGGTTGCGGCAAGACGACGATCCTGCGGATCGCGGCCGGGCTCGATACGGATTTCCGGGGCGAACTCCATGTGCCGGGATCGGGCCGGCTTGGCATCGTATTCCAGGAGCCGCGCCTTCTGCCCTGGCGCACGGTCGAGCAGAACATCCGGCTCGCGATGGGGGCCCGCGATGCCGCTGCCGATCTGACGGAGCTGGTCGAAATACTCGGCCTCGGCGCGCATCTGGCGCGCTATCCCGGCGAATTGTCGCTCGGACTGGCGCGCCGCGCGGCCATTGCGCGGGCCTTTGCGGTTCGTCCGGATTTTCTGCTGCTCGACGAGCCCTTCGTATCGCTCGACGAAGCCGTCGCCTCGCGGCTGCGCGACGAACTGGTGGCGCTGACGACGCGAACAAAAGTGACGACGTTGTTCGTGACCCATGACCTCGCCGAAGCCATTCAGCTGGCGGACCACCTGTTCTTCCTTTCCGACCGGCCGACCCGGATCATTGTCGAGAAGTCGCTGCCGCCGCCGCGGGGAACCCGCAGCCGAGACGTCATCGCGGCGATCGGCGATGAAATGCGGGCTCTGGTGGCCGGCAGGACCTAGCTAGCCTTTCACACCAGCCGGCTCTCGATCGCAAAGCGCACGAGTTCGGAGGATGAGCGCAGGCCGAGCTTCTGGCGCATGATGGAAGAGGTATTGGCGATCGTCTTGTAGGAGGAATGCACCAGCCAGGCGATCTCGGAAAGGCTCTTGCCCGCGCCGAGCAGGCGCAAAATCTCGATCTCGCGCTGCGTCAGTTTCGCAAGACGGTTTTCGGCAAATCCCGGACCGGAAAACGCGATGCTTTGAGCGATCGCGGCGGGCAGGAACACCCCGCCCTCGCCTACCTTACGAATGGCTTCGATGAGGTCGCCGGGGTCGCCGGATTTGGAAACGTAGCCCTTGGCGCCGGTTTCGATCGCCCGCGCCGCGAATATCGGATCGTCGTTCATGCTGAACATCACGATGCGGGCCGTTTCGTCGCGGGCCAGAATCCTGCGGGCCAGCTCGAAGCCCGAAACCCCCGGCAGATTGATATCGAGGACGCAGATGTCGGGGCGCTCGGTAACGAACGCCTCCTCGCCGCTTTCGGCATCGGACGCTTCCAGAATGGCCATATCCGGATCGCCGGCCAGCAGCGCTCGGCAACCCGAGGCAACGATGGGATGGTCGTCAACGATCAGGATACGCATCGACATCGATCGGAAGGTCCCATAGCCAGATCCACAGTCCAGTCGCGAAAACTGGTTTTGCATCGCAACACGATTGGCGCAGAAAACTCCCTGTTTTGGACGCGGCGCTCACTTACGGTGTTTAGCTCCAGTCGCTTCGCGCTATGCCCTTTCGGAAGAAGTGCGCTACGGTTCAATTAGATAGCCCACGTTTTTGGCTGTCAACGTTTAGCAGCTAACACGGGAATTCAGGGGCCGGAGTCGAGCAATGGCAATCTGGCAGAAGCTCTCCCTGCGAGCACGGCTGAACACGCTGCTGGCCCTCGTCATGGTGCTCGGGCTCGTCATCAATATCGCGCGCCTGGTTCTGGAGGCCGCCCCGCGCGTCGCGGCCGAAGACCAGAGCGTGGTCAGGCTCGCGCGCGGCTTTGTCGAGCCCCTGGTGTCGGATCTCAACGACGCATCCGACCCCGAGGCAAGGCTAGGCCGGATCGTCGAGGGGTTGAAGCAACTGCGCCATGTCAGCATCACCCGCGAGCTTGATCCGCCCGGGAGCGGCGCCGCGGCCGCGTCAACGTCATCGGGAGACAAGGGCGAGCCGCCGCAGGTTCCCGAATGGTTTGTCACCCTCATTCACCCCGAGCAGACGACGGTCGCGGTGCCGATTGCCGCGAATGGCAGATCCCTTGGATCCCTGGTCATAACCTCGCACCCGACCGATGAAATCGCCGAGATCTGGGACGGCATCGTCACCCAGATCGAGGTCGGGTCGGCCATCGCAGCGGCGCTGCTTTTGATCACGATGACGGTCGTCAACCGCGCGCTGGAGCCGATCAAGTCGCTCGCCGACGCCATGAGCGCGCATCGAGGCCGGCCGCTACGACACCCGCGTCACGCCGGGCGGCTCACCCGAATTGGCCGCGATCTGCGGAAAGCTGAACCACCTCGCCTGCGTTCTTGAGACGACGGTGGAGGAAAAGCGGCGGCTCGCCGAGCGCATGGTCTCGTTGCAGGATGTCGAGCGCAAGGAGATCGCGCGCGACCTGCACGACGAGTTTGGCCCGTATCTGTTTGCACTGCGCGCCCACGGCGCCTCGCTGACGCGGCTGGCCGACGCGCCCGAGCCCGATCTCGACGCCTTGCGCAAGCATATCAACGCGATGTCCGATCAGGTGAATGCGCTGCAGCAATCAAACCGGCGCGTCCTCGAGCGACTGCGGCCCGTTGGCCTTGCCGAGCTCGGGCTGGCCGATGCGCTCGCAGTGCTGATGCGGCTTTGGCGCGAGACCTACCCCGATGTCGTGATCGAAACCTCGATTTCACCGGAACTCGACGCCCGCGGCGAGACGGCGGACCTGACGATCTATCGCATCATCCAGGAGGCTCTCACCAACGTCTTCCGCCACGCCCGCGCCACCCGCGTCGATATCCGTGTCGAGCCGGCCGCGACCCGGCCTGCCGGAGCCGCCGGGACCGAGGCGATCATGGTTAGCGTCAGCGACAATGGCGCCGGCCTGCCGGCGGATTACAGGCAGGGGTTCGGCATGCTCGGCATGCGCGAGCGAGTATTAGCGCTGGGCGGCAGCATGACCGTGGCATCGACCAACCACGGCGTGACCGTGGAAGCCATGGTTCCCTGCGGGGTCCGGCACAAGCTATTCCAACCGACATAAGCCCATCATCACGGTATCGGGATTTTTTCCCGATCGCGCGACCTAACTTTCCCGGTGTCGGTCACGCCGCGATCACCTAGCATTCCCCGAGCGGCCGGCCGGAAGAGCCGGCGCGGGAGGGGATGGGACAGGTGGGCGCTCGATCGCTATTGATCGCGACGATATCGATCGTATCGATGTCGCTCGACCCGTTTCCCGGGCGCGATTGCGCCTATGCCCAAGACGCGCAAAACGCGCCGGAAGTCCAGCAGCTGCCCCCGATTATCGTCACCGGCACGAAACCCGGCATCAAACGCGGTCGCGCCGAAACCGCGACGCGTACCGTCCGCCGGCCCATGACCAGGGTCGTGGTCTACCCGACCACGCCCATTTCCGGCGCCGGCATCAATCCCGACAAAGTCCCGGCGAGCGTCAACCTCGTCGACGCCGATCAGATCAAGCAAACCGGCTCGCTGAACATTGGCGATGCGCTGCAAAAATACGTGCCGGGTATCGTGGTCAACGAAGTGGCGGGTAACCCCTTCCAGCCGAACGTGCAGTTTCGCGGCTTTGTTGCCTCCCCGGTCGCCGGCACCCCGCAGGGGCTCGCGGTGTACCAGAACGGCGTGCGCGTCAACGAAGCGTTCGGCGATACCGTCAACTGGGACCTGATTCCGACCGCCGCGATAAAATCGGTCACCGTGGTGACCAACAATCCCGCCTTCGGCCTCAATGCGCTGGGCGGGGCCGTCAATGTGCAGATGAAGGACGGCTTCAACTACCACGGCGCCGAGATCGACACGATGGGCGGCTCGTTCGGACGTATCCAGAGTTCGGCGCAGTGGGGCAAGCAGGTCGATAACTATGCTGTCTACGGCGCGCTCGAAGGCCTGCATGATGACGGGTTTCGCAATTTTTCGGCATCGGACGTTCGCCGGTTTTACGGCGATGTCGGTTACAGGAACGACACCAGCGAGTTCCATCTCAACATGGGCGCGGCCGACAACCATTTCGGCGCGACCGCAACGGTGCCGGTCGAATTGCTCCAGCAATATTGGGGGGCGACCTACACCACCCCGCAAACCACCGATAACCGCGTCGGCTATGTCAACCTGACCGGAAAGGTGGAGGCGACGCCGACCTGGACCATCGACGGCTCGGTCCATGTCCGCGTCTTCGATCAAAAGATGCTCGACGCCAATCCGACCGGTACCCAGCCCTGCACCGCCGACCAGACGCTGCTTTGCTTCGGCAACGGCAGCACGCCGGCGAACGGCCTCAATGGCGCCCAGCTCGCCGATCCCTTCGATCCCGCAGCCGTGCTGGGAGAGAGTGACCGAACCACGACGCACTCGACGACGACAGGCGTATCGTTGCAGGCGACCAATACCGATCAGTTGTTCGGCCATAACAATCATTTCGCGGTCGGCGCCAGTTTCGATTCCAGCGTTACCCGCTTCACCGCCAGCGCCGAGCTCGGCACCATCGGCCCGAACTTTGTCGTCAGCAGCAGCGGAATATTTCTCGGCCAATCCGGCGATCCCGTCTCGATCGGCCCGGTCGCGCTGCGCACCACCAGCCAGTACAGCGGACTTTATGCGCTCGATACCTTCGACGTGACCAATGCGTTTTCAATCACCGGCGGCGGCCGTTTCAACGTCGCCAATATCAGGCTGGAAGACCAGATCGGCAGCGCGCTGAACGGCCAGGATACCTACACGCGCTTCAATCCGATCATCGGCGGCACCTACAAGATCAATTCCGGACTGACGGCCTATGCCGGCTATTCCGAAGCAAACCGGGCGCCGACCCCGCTGGAACTGGGCTGTGCCGATCCGGCGCACCCCTGCATCATCGCGGCCTTCCTGGTCTCCGATCCGCCTTTGAAACAGGTCGTTTCCCGCACCGTCGAAGCCGGCCTGCGCGGAACGAGCGATCTCAGCATCGGCACGCTCGGTTGGAAGCTTGGAGGGTTCCGCGCCACCAACAGCGACGACATCCTCGCTATTCCGAGCCCGGTACTGCAAGGCTTCGGCTACTTCCAGAACGTCGGTTCGACCCGCCGTCAGGGCATCGAGGCCGAGGTCACGCTCAAGTCGAACGCGCTGCAGCTTTACGCCAGCTATGCGCTGGTGGACGCGCGGTTTCTCGACACGCTGCAGGTCGGCTCCAACAGTCCCTTCGCCGACGGCAACGGCAACGTCCAGATCCTCCCGGGCAATCGAATTCCGGCCGTCCCGCGCAACCGGATCAAGGCCGGCATCGATTATTCGGTCACCGACGCGTTCAAGATCGGCGGCGATGCGCTGTTCGTCGACAGCCAATACTTTGTCGGCGACGAGTCCAACCAGGCACAGAGGCTGCCGTCCTATGCGGTCTTCAACCTCCACGCCTCATATCAGATCGACAAGACGTTCCAGATCTACGCCCGTGCCGACAATATTTTCGACAACCGCTACGCGACCTATGGAACCTTCTTCGATACCGGCGCCGTTCCGAATTTCGCCAATGGCGGCGCGCCGTTCACGGATCCGCGTTCGGTCAGTCCGGCGCGGCCGCGCGCCCTCTATGTCGGCTTGAAGGCGACCTTCTGAACTCCCTCAAGCCGCCGGACCGCCGCGGCGGGCCAGGAAGCCGCGCGCCGGATCGTAGGCCAGGATCGCGCCGAACAGAAACACCACGGTACATCCGACAACCACCGCCAGGGAAACCCATGCGACCTGCTCATAGAGCGCAAACCGGATCAGCTCGGTCGCGTGCGTGAAGGGATTGGCCTGGCAGATATAGTACAGCAGCGGACTGGATTCCTTGACGCGCCACAGCGGGTACAGCGCGGACGAAGCGAAGAACATCGGGAAAATGACGAAATTCATGACGCCGGCAAAATTCTCCAGCTGCTTGATCAGCGACGAGATCAGCATGCCGAGCGCGCCAAGCATGAATCCGCTGAGCAGCAGCGCCGGCAGTAGCGCCAAATAGCCGAGCGGCGGCGCCTCGATTTCCCAGAACCAGGCGATCAGCAGGAACGCATAGGCCTGCAACACCGATACCAGTGTGCCCGCAAGCAGCTTCGAGGCGAGCAGCCACCAGCGCGGGAACGGGCTGACGAGCAGCGTGCGCATTCCGCCGGTTTCGCGGTCATAGACCATGGTGAGCGAGGATTGCATGCCGTTGAAGAGCTGAATCATCGCGATCAGCCCGGGCGTGATGTAGACCTCATAAAGCACATAGGTCTCGTAGGGCGGAATGATCGAGACGCCCAGCACCTGGCGAAACCCGGCGGCGAAAATGAAAAGCCAGACCAGCGGGCGCACCAGCGCGGAGACAAAGCGTTCGCGCTGGTGGATGAACCGCAGCGCTTCGCGCCAGACGATGCCCTTGAGGCAGATGAAATATTGCGCCGGCGAGAAATGATGCCTGTCGACGGCTTCGGGGATCGCGGTCATTTGACGGCTTCCGGTTCGTTCTGGTCGGCAGCCCCCGTCAGCCGGTTGAAAGCGTCGCGCAAATCGGCACCGCCGGATCCGGCAACGACGTCGCCGACCGTGCCATGGGAGAGAATCCTGCCCTTGTGCAGCACGACCACGTCATCGCCGCTGGTCGCTTCATCGATCAGATGCGTCGCCCACAGCACGCCGATCCCCTCCACCGTCGACAGCCCGCGAACGTGATCGAGAATGTCGGCGCGTGCCTTGATATCGAGGCCGACCGTCGGTTCATCCAGCAGAAGCAGGCGGGGCTGATGCAACAGCGCACGGGCAATTTCGATGCGGCGCATCTGCCCGATCGAGAGATTGCCGACCCGATCCTGGCTGCGATCGGCCATTGCCACGCGATCCAGGACCTGCGCGATCAGATCCCGGGCGCGGCTCGTGGCGATGCCGTGCAGCGCCGCGTGATACATCAGGTTCTGCCGCACCGAAATGTCGATATCGAGCGCGCGCGACTGAAAGACGACGCCGAGCCTGCTCAGGGCCGCACCCGGCTCGCTCCCGACATCGTGGCCGAAGATACGGATTTGACCCGATCGTATCGCATAGAGACGCGTGATCAGCGAGAACAGCGTCGACTTCCCGGCGCCGTTCAATCCCAGCAACACGGTAAAGGACGACTGCCGGACGGTCAGGCTGACATCGTTCAGCGCGACCCGCGCACCGTAGCGATGGCTGACGTGGTCGATCTCGAGCGCAGGCGTCTGAGCATCCTCGAATGGCTTCATCACCATTCCCGAAAGGCCCATACGAAAGAACGGCGGGCAGATTTTCCGGAACCCGGGGCGCCGTATCGTCGGTCGCCGATGAAATACGTCACGCTGGTCATTTTCGACGCGCAGACCTCGGGGTTCACTGTCGGCGATTTAGCCCACCGCGCTGCCCGCGGCAAGCTGCACCATCGCAAGCTTGACCGGGATTGGTGAGCCTGACAAATTATTTGAGCTGCTAATCGTGTTGCAGCGCACCGAACATCCGGCACGGTATCGGATGCACCGATCCCGGATGGCCGCCGCTACACCGCCCGGCCGGCATGGGACAAGGGTTCGCGACTGCTCATGGCGGCGATGTGAAAGGCGTTGACGATGGCCTCCCTCTCCAGCCTTTCCCCATCGATCGCCCTACTCGCAGCATCAATCCTCGCCGCGACGGCGAGCGCAAAGGCCGAGGATCTCAATGACTATCCGACATCGGCGCGCGCCGAGTACGTCTTCGCCTGCATGAAGGCCAACGGCGAAACCCAGGAACTCCTGCAAAAGTGCTCCTGCTCCATCGACGTGATTGCGTCGATCATCCCGTATGACCGCTATGTGGCCACCGAGACAATTCTCTCGATGTCACAGGTCACGGGACCCGTCGGTTCCGAATTCCGATCGACCGAACAAGCCAAGCTGACGCTGCAGGATTTCCACCGGGCACAGGCGGAAGCGGAAGTTCGCTGTTTTTGACCTGACTTCTTCGGGACTGCGGCGCTAAAGCATCGATTTCTCGATCGACCATTCGTCCCTGAATATTTCCTTGCTGGTGTCGACGGCCTCGACGCGAAACTTGTCGGCGCCATTGGGCTTGTAGTTGAAACGGATGTTCGGATCTTCCGAGATCGCGATACCGCCTTCCATCGCCACGACGAGATCGTCACCTTGCCAGATCTTGAGGTTCTCGATGAAGAACGGCGGGATGTAAAGCCGCGTCAGCTGGTCCATCTGCAGGCCCGAGTTCTGCGGGTGGCGCAGCATGACCTGGGCTTCCGCGGACGGGTCGGGCCGGAACGTGCGGAACTTCATCTGCCCGAGCATCGCCTTGGTGGCGTCGCTGTTGGACGCCGCCGGCGCCGAGCAGCCGCCGGACGCCTTCACGAACGCCTTGACGCCATAGAGCTGGCCATCGCTGAGTTCGGCGACGAGCCGTACGTAGGAGTAGGAATTGACGCGGACCCGCGTCGAAATCGAGGTCACGCCGGAATTTGGACCGACTGTAAACGTGCCGGCGACCGGCGCGGGATTTTCATCGATGACGAGCGTCAGGGATTTGAGCGTGCGCTTGTCGCCGCCAGCGAGGTTGACCCGCATGCCGATCGGCACGATGGCGGAATCTTCCGCCCGCTTCGGCGCATCGAGCACCACGAGGCCCGAGCCATCGAGAATGGGGCGATCCTTGAAGATATCGCCCTTGATGCTGTTCCAGGTTTCTTCCGAAGGCTGATCCTGGGCGGCACCGGCAGCCTGGGCATGCGCCACCACAGGCGTCGCGAGATAAACCGCAGCCATCAGGGCCGGGACGATCACTCTGGAGAAAATCGACATGATCGAATTCCATTTCCATAATGAAGCAGCGGGAAAAGTATATGAAACGGCCGCGCGCAGCAAGTTGCGCAGCCGAGCGGAGGTCGTCATTCCCATTCAAGCTCGCCGAATGTGGCGATGACATTGCGCGAACCATATTCGTCGAACAATTTCCACCGCGCGTGTTCGCTCCTGCCGGCCTCTCTGGCCGCTTCGGTCAGTGGTATCCCTTTGTGGATGAGGCCCCTCACCTCCGTAACAAGGGCTTCGAAATAGCGTTGCTCGTCCTTAATGGCGCCCCGCCAATCAGCCACGACCGGACCATGGCCGGGAACAACGCGGATCGCCGGAGTGCGCTGCAGCACTTCGAGATCGGTGAGAAACCCGAGAATGCTGCCGTCAAGTACCGGAACATGTTCAACGAACAGCAGATCTCCGGCGAACAGGGTGGAACTTGCGGTGTCGAAAACCGTCAAGTCGTTGTCGGTGTGCCCGGGCGGCCAGGCCTTCAGGCTCAAGGTTCGCCTTCCGAGATCGATCTGCATTTCATCGTCGACGAGCAGCGTGGGCGGCACGATCCGCACCTCGTCGATGAGCGCATCCCCCAGTACCGGGCGAAACGCCTTCAGGTAAAACTCGCCCCGCGCCGTCAGCGCGCGCGGCAGATTCCTGTGCCCGACGAAGATGGTTCCTTCCGCCACGAATGCCGCATTGCCGAAGACATGATCGGGGTGAACATGCGTGTTGACGACGTAGCGCACCGGCTTCGGCGTCACCGCGCGGATCGCGGCAAGCAGGCGGGTCCCTTCGCGCGCGCTGCCGCCGGTATCGACGACCGCGACCGCTTCGTCGCCGACAATGAAGCCGACATTGGCGGCATCGCCCTGATTGGCCGTGCTCATCATGTCGATGTTGCCGATATGGACATAAACCCCGGGCGCGATCTCGGTGACGGACAGTGGTGTTGACGTTTGCTGCTCCTGCGTGCGGCCGTCGCTGGGGTACGGGATCACGATCAACATCGTTCCAACGACGATGCCCACCAAGCGCAATGCCCACTCAGATGATGCAAGAAAATGGGCACGCGAAAATCTCAAGTGAGTTAGCGGCCTTCGACAAATAGCCACGTTCGCGCGTTTCATTTTCCCTCGGAGTGATGAAGGCTTGTTCCCGTCTTGTATGTCCGTTCCATTCCGCTGCTCTCGCTTACGTTGCACTGCAAGAGATTGCAAATCAAACTTGCTTCTGCGTTCGGAGTTACATAAGCTTTTTTTGCTTCAGACTTCATGAGCGACGGTAAACAGGGAGCCCGTTGCGACGAAGACTCAAGGCGGCACTGTTTGCCGCACTTTCGACTCACGGCTGGTGATACCATTCAAATGCCGTGACACGGTGTCGGAAAAAATCATCCAAGAGAGGGCGGAAGACGTCCCGTGGGGATACTGCGTTCCAGGGAGCGTCCAGCGACCCTCTAGGTTAAAACCCCAGGGAGGAAGCTCTAATGAAAAGGTTCTTCGTCGTTACGACTTCGGTCTTCGGCCTCTTGGCCATACAAGGTTTTGCCGCACGCGCTGACGAGGCCTTGGACCAGCTGGCCAAGGATCCGAAGCAGTGGGTGATGCAGCAAGGCGATGACGCCAATACCCGCTTTTCCAAACTCAATCAGATCAACGCATCCAACGCCGGCAAGCTGCAGGTCGCCTGGACGTTCTCGACCGGCGTGCTTCGCGGTCACGAAGGCGGCCCGCTGGTGGTTGGCGATACGATGTATGTCCATACGCCATTCCCGAACACCGTCTATGCGCTCGATCTGAATCATGACGGCAAGATCCTCTGGAAATATGAGCCCCGGCAAGATCCCAACGTCATTCCGATCATGTGCTGCGACACGGTCAACCGCGGCGTCGCCTATGCCGACGGCAAGATCTTCCTGCATCAGGCCGACACCACGCTGGTCGCGCTCGATGCCAAGACCGGCGCAAAAGTCTGGTCGGTGATGGATGGCGAAGCCGGCAAGGGCCAGTCCGGCACGGACGCGCCGTTCGTCTACAAGGACAAGGTGCTGGTCGGCGTTTCCGGCGGCGAATTCGGCGTTCGCGGCTGGGTCAGCGCCTACAACATCAAGGACGGCAAGCTCGCCTGGCGCGGATATTCGGAAGGACCGGACTCCGACACGCTGATCGACCCCGTCCATACGACCGCACTCGGCAAGCCGGTCGGACCGGATTCCTCGACTTCCACCTGGCAGGGCGATCAGTGGAAGATCGGCGGCGGCGCCACCTGGGGCTGGTATTCCTATGATCCCCAGTTGAACCTCGTCTACTACGGCTCGGGCAACCCCTCGACCTGGAACCCGGTGCAGCGTCCCGGCGACAACAGGTGGTCGATGTCGATCTGGGCCCGCGACCTCGATACCGGCAAGGTCAAATGGATCTACCAGATGACCCCGCACGACGAGTGGGACTTCGACGGCGTCAACGAAATGATCCTCACCGATCAGACGATCGGCGGCACGCCGAGAAAGCTGCTCACCCATTTCGACCGTAACGGCTTCGGCTACACGCTGGATCGGGTCACCGGCGAATTGCTGGTCGCCGAAAAGTTCGATCCGGTCGTGAACTGGGCAACCAAGGTCGACATGGACAAATCGTCCAAGACCTACGGCCGTCCGCTGGTCGTGGATGCCTATTCGACGCAGCACAACGGTGAGGACACCAACTCGAAGGGCATCTGCCCGGCGGCGCTCGGCACCAAGGACGAGCAACCGGCGGCCTACAGCCCGGACACGCAGCTGTTCTACGTCCCGACCAACCATGTCTGCATGGACTATGAGCCCTACAAGGTGTCCTACACCGCCGGCCAGGCCTATGTCGGCGCGGCCGTGGCGATGTATCCGCCCAAGGGCGATACCCACATGGGCAACTTCATCGCCTGGGACGGCAAGACCGGAAAGATCGTGTGGTCCAACAAGGAGCAGTTCTCCGCCTGGGGCGGCGCGTTGGCAACGGCCGGCGGCGTGGTGTTCTATGGCACGCTCGAGGGCTATCTGAAGGCGGTCGACGCCAAGACGGGCAAGGAACTCTACAAGTTCAAGACCCCGTCCGGCATCATCGGCAACGTGATGACCTATGAACACGGCGGCAAGCAATACGTCGCAGTGCTCTCCGGCGTCGGTGGTTGGGCCGGCATCGGTCTGGCGGCCGGTCTGCTTCAGCCTGAAAACGCGGCCGCCTGGCATGGCGCCGTCGACCAGGGCAAGCTGCCGACCAAGGACAAGACCGTCGATACGGCGGGCCTCGGTGCCGTCGGCGGCTATGCGGGTCTGGCGTCCTACACCTCGCTCGGCGGGACGTTGACGGTATTCGCCCTGCCGAACCAATAGGTGCGGCGATACGGTGAGATGACCATGGATCGGCGCGCTGCGGCTTTGCGGCGCGCCGATTTCTTGTCCGCCCCCAAATTCGGAAAATGCACGAGGACAGTTGCGTGATTATCAATCACTGGAAATTCGCGCTCGTTATCCTGGCGAGCGCCGTTGCCGCCACCATTGCACGGGCTGACGGATCGGGCGATCCGGCGGTGGCTTCGTCCGACGATGGCAAATACGCCGACAAGAACGGCAATCCGACCTACAAAATAAGCGATGACGGGACCGTCGACTGGTACACCTACTCCGGCTTTCGCCGCTACCATTCGGACTGCCACGTCTGTCATGGCCCGAATGGCGAGGGATCAAGTTATGCTCCGGCGCTGGCCGAGTCCTTGAAGACGCTCAGCTACACCGATTTTGCCGACGTCGTGACCAACGGCCGCAAGCACGTCGATGCCGCCAACGACAAGGTGATGCCGTCGTTCGCGGACAACGTCAACGTGATGTGCTTCCTCGACGACATCTACGTATATTTGCGCGCCCGCGCCAACGGCGCCATTCCAGGCGGCCGTCCACCCAAGCACGAAGACAAGCCCGAGACGGCCAAGCAGGCCGAGACCAGCTGCACAGGAGTCAAGTGATGTCAGGATGCGTCGGAACACGGCCGACGCCGGTGCCTCGCGTTTCGAGGACGGCGATCAAGCTCGCAACCCTGCTCGCCGCGCTCGCCTGCGGGCTTGTCGCCTTGCATCCTGTCAAAGCCTACGCCCAAGACGCCCAAGGCAGCGACAAGGGTGCGCTCGAACTCGTCGATCCCAACGTCTTTCGCGCCTGCGGCGATCCGCGCAATCTGCCGTTCTCCAACGACAAGGGCGAAGGTTTCGAAAACAAGCTTGCCGAATTGTTCGCCGCCAAACTCGGCAAGAGGCTCAGTTACACCTATTACCCCCAGGCAACCGGCTTCGTCCGCAAGACGCTCGGCGAATACCACTGCGATATCATCATGGGATTTCCTCAAGGCGACGAGCAGGCCCAGGTGACGATCCCCTACTACCGCACGACCTACGCGCTTGTCACCAAGCGCGGCAGTGGCCTCGAGGATGTCACCAGCATCGACGATCCGAAGCTCAAGGAAAAACGCATCGGCATCGTCGCGCGGACGCCCCCGAGCACGAACATGGCGATGAACGGCCTGCTGGCGCGCGCCAAGTCCTACCCGCTTTTCATCGACACCCGCGCGGACTCCTCCGCTCAAGCCATGATCGAGGATCTGACCAAGGGCGATATCGATTGCGGCATCTTGTGGGGTCCGATGGCAGGCTATTATGCCAGCAAGGCTGACCCACCCTTTGTCGTCATACCCCTGACAAAGGAAAAGACCGGCCCGCCGATGACCTTCCGCATCGGCATGGCGGTACGCCCGGCGGACCAGGAGTGGAAACGCACGCTCAACAAGCTCATCATGGAAAATCAGGCCGAGATAAACAAGCTGTTGATCAGCTACAACATCCCGATACTGGACGAGACCAACGTGCCGATCACCTCAGAGACGCTTTCCAAGCGGCCATGAGAGCGGCCGCTCGCGTCGCGTTCCTCGCAATCCTCGTCGCGGCCGGGGGTGCCGCAAGCGCCGAGGTCCCCGAGCCGGACGGCTACCGGCTCGAAAACTATCGCTCGCCGACACCCGCCACGCTGCGGGGCGCCAAAGTGATAGGCACGGATGAAGCGGAAACGATCTGGCGCAGCCATTCGGCCAGCTTTATCGACGTGCTGCCAAGGCCGCCGCGGCCGAAGGAACTGCCGGTCGGAACAATCTGGCGCGACAAGCCGCGCGCCAATATTCCCGGCAGCATCTGGCTGCCCGATACCGGTTATGGCGAACTCGCGCCCGGCATGGCCGGGTATTTTTCGAAGGGCCTGGACAAGGCCACCAGCGGCGATCGCGGCAGAATGCTGGTTCTCTATTGCCTGGCGGATTGCTGGATGTCGTGGAACGCGGCCAAACGGGCGCTCGAGCTCGGCTATTCCAATGTCGTGTGGTATCCCGAAGGCACCGACGGCTGGCTCAATGCCCTGCTTCCGCTGCAGGACTGCACACCGGAACCGCGTCCGGACGAATAGCCCTCCCGAACGGCGGAAACTTCACTTGGCCGGCTGCTCTGCGTTCATGTCGCCCTGAATGGCGCTTGCCAGATCGAACAGCCGCTTCTCGATCAGGACCGGCACTTCGCAGACATAGGCCGTCGATTTCCGCCGGTCATCGAAAATGCGCGTTTGCCAGGAAAGCTGGCTAGCGAGTTCGCTGCTCTGCGTCGGATCGGCGTTGGGCGCATCCTGCAGTTCCCTTATCTTCCTGGTCTGCTCGCGGATCTCGTCGGCCATGGCCTTCTGTTTGCGCGAGAAGCGCTCGATTCCGTTCATCACCTCGTCGCGCTGCGCATTGAGAGTCGAATACAGGGCGGCGAACAAGCTCTTCGCCTTCTCCAATTTCTGTTCGTTGGTTCCGACCACGAAATCCGCAATCAGCTTCCGCGCGTCCTCCATGGGGGTTCGGCGCGCGGCCAGACGCGCGACGAGCTCCGCTTGCTTCGGGTCGAGCGGTCCCTTGTCGGCAGCCTCGATCGGCGGGCCTGCCCAGACACTCGCGATCGAAATCTCCGGGACCTTCAATTGCTGGCAAGGCCAGTCGGGATAGCGGGGGTCGAGCGCGAACGCGGGGCACGCCGAGCATGCCGCCAGCAACACCGCAACGCAGCAAGAAATCCCACGCGCCGAACGAGCCAAGCTTAGCCTCCCTGCAAACCACGTTCTTGTTTTGCAACGCCACGCAGGCGCGGCAGTTCTGTTGGGATCATTCGACATCCCCATGCGCATGGCAAATCAAATCCGACCGGGATGAGCAATGCTGCAAGCCGCGAACGTTGACCGGGATCGCCGTCATGTCATCCTTGCATGCGGCGGGCGCTGATCACGGGAGGGGTTGCAGTGCGCGATCATGCCGGCAAGGGACTTTGCGGCTTGCTGGCATCCGCATGGCTGGCCGCATCCGCCTGTTGCAGCGCGCTTGCCGAGACGCCGGTGATAACCCCATCGACCCTGCCCCGCATCGGCTCGGTCGATCCGCGTTTCCAGTCCTACAACATCGAAATGATCGAGATTACCGGCGGACGATTCTGGAAACCCTATCGGTCGGATCCGGACGCTCCCCTCGCGCCGCCGCCGCGCTCCGGATCGGACACCGTTTCGGACCTGTACCGGTACCGGCCGCCGATCGACCTTTCCGACGCGCGCTTGCGAAAACTCGCATCCGCGCTGGCGCCCGCTTATGTGCGCGTCAGCGGCACCTGGGCCAACAGCACCTTTTTCGCCGATCGGGACAACTCGCCGCCGGCGCCGCCGCCGGGTTTCAACGACGTCCTGACGCGCCAGCAATGGCGCGGCGTCGTCAACTTCTCGCAAGCGGTGGGCGCGCCAATCGTGACCTCATTCGCGGTAAGTCCGGGCGCCCGCGACGCCGCCGGCGTCTGGAAGCGGGATCAGGCCGAACGCCTCCTTGCCTATACCAGCTCGATCGGAGGCCGCATCGCCGCCGCCGAATTCATGAACGAACCGAACCTTGCCGAGATGGGCGGTGCACCGGCAGGCTACGACGTGGCTGCCTATGCGAGGGATTTTGCAACTTTCCACGCGTTGATGAAACAGAGAGCTGACAAAACGCTGATCCTCGGTCCCGGCACGGTCGGCGAGCCCGCGATCGCGTCCGGCCTGCTCGCCGCCTCGGGATCCGCGATCGATGCGGTTTCCTATCACTATTATGGAGCACTATCGGAGCGCTGCAGTGGCAACAGCACGCCGGACCAGGCCCTTTCCGAACAATGGCTTTCGGGCACCGATCGGACGCTGGCCTTCTATCAAAAACTTCGGGACAGATTCGCACCCGGCAAGCCAATCTGGCTGACGGAAACCGCGGATGCCGCCTGCGGAGGAAACCCGTGGGCCGTGACCTTCCTGGATGCGTTCCGCTATCTCGATCAGCTCGGGCGGCTGGCGAAAGCCGGCGTTCAGGTCGTCATGCACAACACGCTGGCGGCGAGCGACTACGGCCTGCTCAATGAGCGGACCTTGCAGCCGCGTCCAAAATACTGGGGCGCGCTGCTCTGGCGGCAATTGATGGGAACCACCGTGCTCGATGCCGGTCAACCCGTTCAATCCGGACTGCACGTCTATGCCCATTGTCAAAGGGACAAGCAGGGAGGCGTGGCGCTGCTGGCGATCAATACCGACCGCGACGCACCGCACGCGCTGACGCTCCCGACCGCCTCGGTCCGCTACACGCTGGACGCGACCAACCTGCTCGATGAGAAGATCCGCCTGAATGACCGGCCGCTGACGCTTTCAGCCAAGGATGAGCTGCCGAGCCTTGCGGGGGTTCCGGCGGTCGCGGGCACCGTGACGTTCGCGCCGGCCACGATCACCTTTCTGGCCATCGCTGAAGCAGCGAACGAGACTTGCCGATAGCCGGCGTGAACGGCCGGAAAACGGCGCGAGCCACTGATCTATGATGCGGTGCGGCATCCCTTCTCCTTGCGGAATCTCGCGCCTCCTTGGCATCGGCGGACCGCCGTGCCACCCTCGGCGAAAATGCAACGGACAACTTGCTTGGGGAGAGATCGCTGTGCGTCGCCACCTTGTTTTTCTATGCTCGATCGCGATTGCCCTCGGCACGGCGTCGGCTGCTCGCGCCGCGGACCCCGAGCGTTGCCAGGGGCTGGCCCGCCGATACGAAATCGCCAAACCGCAGATCACCGCCATGGAAGTCTCGCTGACGCTGTTTGCCGCGGTCGACGCCAATTGCCTCGATTTGACGACGCAGCTGCTCGACCAGGGGGCGTCGCTTGACGCGCGCGACCGGCTTGGCGCACGGCCTCTCAGTCACGCGGCCAAATCAGGCCATCTCCAGATGGTCGACCTCCTGCTGGCGCGCGGCGCGCCGATCGATGCGCGCAATCTCGCCGGGTCCACCGCGCTGTATCTGGCCGCCGAAGGCAGCCATATCCTGATCGCGCAACGGCTGATCGAACGCGGCGCCGACGTCAAACTCGCAGGACGCAGCGGAATATCTCCAATCGCCGCTGCTGCCTACGCCGGCAACGACATCATCTTCGATGCGCTGCTCGCCCACGGCGCCGACGAGCGAGCGCCCGACGACACCGGCAAGCCGCCGATCGTCTATGCGGCGGCGGGCGCGCGGTTCGACATCGTCAGGCGGCTGCTGGCGCGAAACATCGACGTCAATGCCCGCTACCCCAACGACCTCACCTTGCTGATGTGGGCATCGGGCCCGGACGAAGGCGTTCCGGAAGCGCAGGCAATGACGGTCGTTTCGTATCTGCTGGACACCGGCGCCCACATCGACGATCGGGACAATCGCGGCCGCACCGCGCTGATGATCGCGGCCGAAGGCGGCCATGCCGATATCGCCGGTTTGCTGCTCGCGCGCGGCGCCGATCCCTCGCTCAAGGACAAGGCCGGAAAGCGCGCCGCCGATCTCACCGTGCTGTCGTCGTTGCGCGAACGGTTGACGGCGCCCTAGACCGGGATGACTTTTGAGTTGATCGGTCCGTCCGCGTTCCCTTCACCTCTCCCCATCGGGGAGAGGTGAGCGGAGACCGCGAACCAACCAAAGTTCATCATGCCGTTCACAGACCCGCCAGATATTCCGCCAGCGCTGCGAGGTCGTCGGGAGCCGTCGCGAGCATCAGGTCGGACATGCCGGGATTGTTGCCGCGGGCGCGGCTGCGGAAATCGGTCATTTGCTTGGCAAGGTAATCCCTGCCCATGCCGGCCAGCCGCGGCACGGTGCCGTCGCCCTGAAAATGATCGAGATGGCAGCCGGTGCAGCCGATCGATTGATTGGCGGTCACGGCCCGAGCGGAAACATCCTTCGGTGCGCGCGGCTGGCCCAGATCGGGCCACGGCTTCTTCGAAAAAAACTCCGCGATATCGAGCATGTCCTGTCGTTCAAACGATGCAACGATCGGCCGCATGATATCGCTCTTGCGGTCGCCACGCTTGAAATCGCGCAGTTCTATATAGATGTAGCCGGCCTGCTGACCCCAAATGGTGGGAATGGTCTTGTCGACCGGTTTGCCGTCCGCGCCATGGCAGCCGGCGCAAACCTGGGTCTTTTCCTCGATGCTTTGCGCGGATGACGGCGTCGTGCGGAGGGTAACGAAAGCCGCCAGGACGACGGCGGCGGCAATGCAAAAATTCGACTTGCGGTTCATTAATCCGATTCCGTGGAGGCAAATTGAGACACTTACGAAAAGAAGCGGGACCGCAACCGGCCCCGCTCCCTGTTCGATGATCGCCGCTCTCGCTCAGTTGAGCGAAAACGCGATGATGTTGTTGCCGCGATGGAAGTCGACCTGGGTATTACCGCCCGCACCGACCACGATATATTGCTTGCCGCCCACCATGTAGCTGGACGGCGGGGCATTGACGCCGGCACCGGCGCGGAAGTTCCACAATTCCTTGCCGTTGGACGAGTTGTAGGCCGCGAACTTGCCGTTGCCTTCGCCGGTGAACACAAGACCGCCTGCGGTGGCGAGAATGCCGCCGATCATCGGCTCCGGCGTCTTCACCTGCCATTTGATCTTGCCGGTGTTGTAGTTGACGGCGGTGATGTTACCCGCCTGCTTCTCGCTCGGGATCACCTTGAAGGCGCCGCCCAGCCACAACTTGCCGTTCGGATAAGGCGAGTTCTCGACGAAGTAGTTCATGGGCTGATGCAGGTTGATGGCGTAGGCAAGATCCTGTCCGGGATCGGTGGCGATCGGCGACCACTCGACGCCGCCATTCGCGCCCGGAAGCATGCGCGCACCTTCCTTGGTGGGGAGGGTCCACATGTTCTCCTGCGGCACCATGGCGTCGGAGAACCGTATCAGACTGCAATCCTTGCGGTCGTGAACGTAGATGTGACCCGTCTTGCCGGCATGGATCACGCCCGGGATGGTCTTGCCGTCCTTGCCTTTCACGTCCACCAGCACCGGCGGGCTCACGGCATCGAGGTCCCATACGTCATGGGCGATGTACTGGAAGTGGCAGACATATTTGCCGGTCTCGAGATCGAGCGAAACCAGCGAGTCCGTGTACAGATTGTCGCCGGGACGGATCGAACCGTCGAGGTCGGGCGACGGATTGCCGACGACGAAATAAATGCGGTTGGTCGCGAGATCGACGGCCGGGTTTTGCCAGACGCCGCCGCCGAGCTTCTGGTAGGGATCGCCGGTCTTGGCCAGTTGGTCCTTTTCGGCCTGGATGTTGCGGTGCATGTCGCGGCCGGTGGCGTCCTTGGTCGCCCAGACGCCGACCGTGTTCTCCGGAATCGTATTGAAGTTCCAGAGCAGCTTTCCGGTCTTCGCATCATAGGCCCTCAGGAAGCCGCGGATGCCGTATTCACCGCCGTTCGTTCCGATCAGAACCTTGTCCTTGATGACGGTCGGAGCCATCGTCTCGCTATAGCCCTGCTCCGGATCCGCGATATCGGTCTTCCAGACCACCTCACCGGTCTTTGCGTTCAGGGCGACCAGCTTGGAATCCAGCGTGGCGAGATAAACGAGGTCGCCGAGAACCTGGACACCGCGGTTGTTGGGGCCGCAGCAGTAGGTCGTGATCGGCCCCATCTTGTGATTATAGTGCCAGAGCTGCTCGCCGGTCTTGGCGTCGAGCGCATAGACGTGGCTGAACGACGTCGTCACGAACATGACGCCGTCGACGACGATCGGCGAAGTCTCCAGCGATTCCTTGACGTCGGTCTGGAAGATCCACGCGACGTGAAGGTTCTTGACGTTGTCGCGGTCGATCTGCTTCGCAGGGTAGAAGCGCGTCTGGGCGTAATTGCCGTTGGTCAGCAGAAAATTGGTCGAGTTCTTTTCCGCTGAATTGAGTTGCTGCTGGGTAACCGGAGAAACCTTTGCCTGACCGGAGGCCGACTTGGCCTCCTGCTTGGTTTCCTGCTGCGCGATACTGGGTTCCGTGAGTAAGCCGACTGCGCCGAGCAATGCGGCGCCTACGATAGAAAATCTATTCATGTTCCCGCCCCGGATTTTATTTGTTGATTTAAATCGGCGCATCTAACGAAACGCCAGCATCAAATCTGACTTGGTCGGCTTGGTTTGACAAGGAGAAACCGGCAACCGGCGCGATCGATCGATGTCGTTCGCTGGCTCAGACCCGCGACGGCAGCCTACCGTGCACCGCAACCCTGCCGACTGAGCAACTGCAGCACGTGGCGATCACGTGAATTCAAGGCGCCCGGCGCACGCCGCGCCTCAGTGACCTCCTCGCGCTTGCTCCGATACCGCTTGCCTCAATGGTCCGGCACGCTCCGCCCTGCCCAATCGACTCCAGAACGTCCCGCGTGGGTGCTCTTCCACGGTTCGGTCTGCCCGCCGGGACAGCGGCTAACCTTCTTCGAAAACTCCGTCCCGTTTGCCGCACAGCGTAAGGCGTGCTGACCAAAGCGAAGCACATCCCAAGCGGGCCCCGCTTTCGCCAAATACGACTGCCAACAACGCGTTGTGAATTCGATCCGTAACGCGCTCTGATAATGTCCGCCCGTGCCCATCTCGTCAGGCGGACGAACCAGGAAAGCGCTGGAATAGAAAGATGGCACCGACCCGAATATTCAACGAGATCGTATGGCCTGTTCTGCGCTTGCTCAGAACGAACCGGTTTGCGCGAAACGATGCAAGGAAGACGGCGGCGTCGAGCGGTCGGGAAATATGTTCTCGCTCACGTCGAAGGACATCAGCGGCTTATGAAGAGCGAGGAAACGATCATGATCAAGTTAAAGATCAACGGCGAAGTACGAGACTGGGACGGCGACCCGACACTTTCATTGCTCTGGTTTCTCCGCGATGAAATCGGATTGACGGGCACCAAATTCGGCTGCGGTCAGGCGCTGTGCGGTTCGTGCACGGTCATCGTGGACAAGCAGGCCGTGAGGTCCTGCATCACTTCGGTTTCCGACGTGGTCGGTCGCGAGGTCACGACCATCGAGGGCCTTCACCCAACCGGCGATCATGCCGTGCAGAAGGCCTGGCGCCAGGTCAACGTACCGCAATGCGGCTATTGCCAGGCCGGCCAGATCATGCAGGCCGCAGCCCTGCTGGCGGAAAATCCCAAGCCATCCCACGACCAGATCCGCGAAGCGATGTCGGGCAATATCTGCCGCTGCGGCTGCTACCAGCGCATCGAAAACGCGGTCCATCTCGCTTCGACGGGGGTCTGATCATGAACATCATCGCAAATTCCAATAACGTTCGCAGCTTCGAAGGCCGCATCAGGATCGAAAAAATCTCCCGCCGCAGCGTTCTCAAGGGACTCGGCATCGCGGGCGGGCTGGTGCTGGCCGCGCCTGTCATGTCGCGGCAGGCGTTTGCGGCCTATCAGACCGGCGCCGGAGCGATGCCGCACGGCACGGTCGTCGACCCGCGCGTCTTCGTCGCCATCGCATCCGACGGAACAGTTACGATCGTGGCGCATCGTTCCGAAATGGGAACGGGTGTCCGGACCAGCCTGCCGCTGGTCGTGGCGGAGGAGATGGAGGCCGATTGGTCGCGCGTGAAGGTGGCGCAGGCGCATGGCGACGAGGTCAGATACGGCAATCAGGATACCGATGGATCGCGCAGCACGCGGCATTATCTGATGCCGATGCGCCAGATCGGCGCCTCGGCGCGCGCGATGCTGGAAGCCGCAGCGGCGAAGCGATGGAGCGTGCCGGTGGCCGAGGTGAAGGCGGTGAACCACGAAGTGGTTCACGCCTCAAGCGGTCGGCGCCTCGGCTTCGGCGAACTGGCTGCCGATGCCGCCAAGGAGCCGGTACCCGATGTCGCCGGACTGAAGCTGAAGGACCGCAAGGATTTCCGCTATCTCGGCAAGGGCGAGATCAGCATCGTCGACCTTCGCGACATCACCGTCGGCACCGCGCATTACGGCAGCGACACACGCCTGCCCGGCATGAAATATGCGGTGATTGCGCGGCCGCCGGTAACCGGCGGCAAGCTGAAATCGTTCGATTCGAGCGAGGCGATGAAAGTCTCCGGCGTCGAGAAGGTCATGGAGGTGCAGGGTTGGCCGTGGCCGTCCAAGTTCCAGCCGCTCGGCGGCGTCGCGGTGATCGCGCGCAACACCGGCGCGGCGATCAAAGGACGCGACGCGCTGAAGATCGTCTGGGACGACGGCGCCAATGGCAAATACGACTCGGTCGCCTATCGGACCGAACTCGAGGAAGCCGCGCGCAAGCCGGGCCTGATCGTGCGCAAGGAGGGCGACGTCGACGCCGCCCTGAAGGACGCCGACAAGGTGATTGTCGGCGAATATTATTTGCCTCATCTGGCGCATGTCAGCATGGAAATGCCGGTCGCGGTCGCCGACGTCAGGGACGGCAAGGCCGAGATATGGGCGCCCGTGCAGAGTCCCGGCGGCACACGTGAAGACGTCGCAAAAACCCTCGGCATTCCCGAGGCGAACGTGACCGTCAATGTCACGCTGCTCGGCGGCGGCTTTGGACGCAAGTCGAAATGCGATTTTGCGCTCGAAGCCGCATTGCTTTCGAAGACGATCGGCTCCCCGGTGAAGGTGCAATGGACGCGGGAAGACGACGTTCGTCACGATTTCCTGCACACGGTCTCGGTGGAGCGGATCGAAGCAGGCCTCGACAAAGGCGGCAAGGTGATTGCGTGGCGGCACCGCAGCGTCGCCCCGACCATCTATTCGACATTTGCCGCCAACGCCGTGCATGCGGCGCCCTTCGAACTCGGCATGGGTCTGATCGACATGCCGTTCGAGATCGCCAATATTCAATGCGAAAATCCGGAAGCCGCCGCGCATGCCCGCATCGGCTGGTTCCGCTCGGTGTCGAATATTCCGCGCGCCTTCGCGATCCAGTCGATGGTGGGCGAGCTTGCACACGCCACCAACCGCGATCAAAAGGACATGCTGCTGGAACTGATCGGCTCGCCGCGGATCGTCAAGCTCGATTCGGTCAAGGATCCCTGGAACTATGGCGAGCCGTTCGACAGCTATCCGATCGACACCGCGCGTCTGCGCCGCGTCGTTGAACTCGTCGCGCACAAAGGCGGTTGGGGCCGACCGGTGCCCAAGGGACACGGGCTCGGGATCGCCGTCCATCGCAGCTTCGTCAGCTATATCGCGACCATCGTCGAGGTCGCGGTCGACGACAAGGGCAGGCTCACCGTGCCCCAGGTCGATACGGCCATCGACTGCGGCACGTTCGTCAATCCCGAGAGGATCCAGTCGCAAATCGAGGGCGCCGCGATCATGGGGCTCAGTCTCGCCAAATATGGCGAGATCAGCTTCAAGGACGGCAAGGTGCAACAAGGCAATTTCGACGACTTCCCTGTGATCCGGATCGACGAGGCACCGCTCGTGACCAACGTGCATATCGTCCCCGTCGACGCCGACACGCCGCCGAGCGGCGTCGGGGAGCCGGGCGTTCCTCCCTTTGCACCGGCGCTGATCAACGCCATCTTCGCAGCGACCGGCAAACGGATTCGAGCGCTGCCGATCGGAAAGCAACTGGAGACCTGAAGCGGGTTCGACGGCGTTCCGGCAGGGGATAAAATCGAGGACGCTCGCGGCATCAGCCTTGAGCGTCCTCGTGGTCTTTGGCCGCGATCAGTTCGTTGTGGGGACGCTGTCTTTCTGCTGCACAACGGCAGATGCAGCGCATTACCTGGCCCGCGCCAGCAGAAGGGCCGCCACCGCCGCGACGAGCGCGGGAATGGCTGCTACCGCGAACAGGGATTGCGCTCCCACCTGGTGCGCGAGCATCACGCCCCCGATCAGCGGCCCGACGATCGAGCCGACGCGCCCGATTCCAAGCGCCCAGCCTACGCCGGTCGATCTGATCGCTGTTGGATAATAGGTGGCCGTCAGCGCGTTTGTCGCAATCTGTCCTCCAACGATGCAGAAGCCAGCGGAGAAGATCGCGACGGTGACCAGGTTGGTCGAATGGCTCGTCAGGCCGATGGCCGTGATCGCGACGGCGGCACATGCATAGGTCAACGCCAGCGCCCGGAAGGAATAGCGATCGATGAAATGACCGAGCGTGAAGGTGCCGACGACACCGCCAACCTGAAGCATCGCGCCAATCGCAGCCGCGGCCGAGACCGAAACGCCGAGATCATTGAGCACGGTCGGAAGCCAGTTCGAGAGCAGATAGAGATCGAGCAGGCTCATGAAGAAAACGACCCAGAGCAACAGCGTCGTGGTGCCGCGCCCCGCTGCGAAAAGATGCGCAACCGGCAGGCCCGATAGCTTGGGCTCCTGCACGACGAAATGAGCGTCAGCGTCCAGGTTCGCGCCTGGCGTGACACGCCGCAACAAATCGGCGACCTCGCGATCACGTCCGCCGACCAGGGCCAGATAGCGGATCGATTCCGGAAGAATGAAGAGCAGCACCGGGAACAGCAACAACGGTGCGATACCGCCGACCAGGAATACCGAGCGCCAGCCATAGGCGGGGATCAGGGCCGCCGCGAGCAGGCCACCCAACGCCGCACCGACCGAAAATCCCGCGAACATGGCCATCACCATGGTTGCGCGGCGCCGGTGGGGACTGAACTCGGAAGTCAGCGCGACCGCGTTCGGCATCGCCCCGCCCAAGCCAAGACCGGTGAGGAAACGCAAGACCATCAGCCAGGTCGCGTCCTGAACGAAGACAGTCAGCAACGTCCCGATGCCAAACGCGGCCGTGCTCAGCACGATGATCCACTTGCGACCGATCCGGTCGGCGATGGTGCCGAAGATCAATGCGCCGATCATGAGACCGAACAGCCCTGCGCTGAACACAGGTCCCAGGGCTCCGCGCGGCAATTTCCACTCGTGCGCCACGGCCGGCGCGACATAGCCAATCGCCTGCGTGTCGAAGCCGTCGATGAAGAGAACCGCTGCGCAGATCAGCAACAGGCGGAGTTGAAAGGATCCGACCGGATGTCGGTCGATATGCTCGGGAACGTCGATGACGGTTGGGACAGGCTCCCCTTTGATGGCGACAGTCATATTGCGTTCTCCCCGGAGCCTTGGCGGCCTGCACTATAATTCTTAATAAAATCTCTTATAGTGAGATTTTCACCAATGCAACCCTCCGGCCCCTGCACTGTTTCGGGGGCCGCCGAACCGGGGTAACAGAACGCCTCGCGCAGAACTGATTGGACAGACAGGTGGGGAAGACAAACAGCCAGGACCGGGTGCTCGCCGTGCTGAACCTCTTCAGCGAGGATCGCCCGCTCTGGACGCCCGAAGAACTCATGCGCGAGCTTGGCTACACCCGCCCCACCCTCTACCGCTATCTCAAGAGCCTGAAGGAAAGCGGACTCCTGATGTCGGCGCGCGGAGGTCGCTTCTCCCTCGGCCCGCGCGTCGTCGAAATGGATTATTTGAGCCGGCGGGCGGATCCGCTGGTGGCCGCCGCCACCCCGCATTTGGCGAGGCTCACTGCGGCGTATCCTTGCACGGCCCTGATCGTGCGCTGGTATGACGACAAAATGCTGTGCGTCTGCTCGCAATCGTCCGCACCCAATCCGGTGAGCAGCTACCCGCGGGGCCGGCCGATGCCGATGGGACGCGGGGCGATTGCCCGTTCCATCATGGCGTTCCTGCCCAGGCAGCGGGTGATGCCGCTGCTCGCCCGCTACGCCGACGATCTTCGCAGCGTCGGCATCGGTGCGACCCCGCAAGCCGTTCTCACGGTCCTCAAGCGAATCAGGCGGGCGGGCGTCGCCGTCGCCTTCGGCGAGGTGACGCCCGGCGCCGTCGGCATCGCGGCGCCGATCCTCGATGCAAACTATCCAGTGGCAAGCCTGTGCCTCACGATCGCGGGCCAACATACCAATGGCGAGTTGATCGACCGGATCGGAGAAGAAGTTCGCGAGAGCGCCCGCCTGATCTCCTCCGAATCCTTCGAAGAAATCACATAGAAATCTCATAATACGAGATTTTACTTGACCGAAGCTGAAGCTGCCTGCATTTGAACCGGAGAGCGCATGGCTATCTTCGGCGGACGATTATGGCTGCGCAGTCATAAGGGTAATCTCTAATGCGGGATTCGATTGAACACGCGACGCCGGTGGTGATCGTCGGCGGAGGCCCCGTAGGCATGGGCCTTGCGATCGATCTTGGTCTGCGCGGCATCCGCTGCATCGTGGTCGAGCGCTACAAGGACCCCCAACCAATCCCGAAGGGACAGAACCTCACCCAGCGCACCATGGAGCATTTCCATTTCTGGGGTGCGGAAGAGGAACTGCGCGCGGCGCGAACCATCCCGCGCGAATACGGCATCGGAGGCGTGACGGGCTACGGCACGCTGTCGAGCGGCTACAGCTATGACTGGCTGCAGCGCGAACTCGTGCGTCCTTTCTATTTCACGGACAATGAACGGCTGCCGCAATATGCCACCGAGGCCGTACTGCGCCAAAGGGCGGCGCAGATCCCGGCCGTCGAAACCCTGTACGGCTGGACCTGCGAGGCGGTGCATTCGGACGAGAACGGCGCAAGCGTCGATATCGTCGATCGCGATGGAGCGAAACGGATCCTGCGCGCGGATTACGTCGTGGGGTGCGACGGCAGCCGCTCGATCGTGCGCGAACAGGCCGGCATCACCCAGACCCGGTCGGATCATGACCGGTTGATGGTGCTGCTGGTGTTCCGCTCCACCGGCCTTCACCAATTGCTGGAGCGCTTTCCCGGAAAATCCTTCTACAACGTGCTGCATCCGGAACTCGACGGTTATTGGAAGTTCTTCGGACGGGTCGATCTCGGCAACAGCTGGTTCTTCCATGCCCCCGTCCCCGCCGACACGACGCGCGACAATTTCGACTTCCGCCGCCTCGTGCAGGAAGCCGCCGGTGCCGAGTTCGACATCGAATTCGAACATATCGGCTTTTGGGACCTGCGCTTCGCGGTTGCCGACAGCTATCGCGCGGGCCGTGTCTTCATTGCCGGCGATGCAGCGCACAGTCACCCGCCCTATGGCGGCTACGGGGTCAATAGCGGCTTCGAGGATGCCGTCAATCTTTCCTGGAAGCTCGCAGCAACGCTGCAGGGCTGGGCCGGCCCGGGCCTGCTCGACAGCTACGATGCGGAAAGGCGCCCGGTGTTCGCCTCCACCGCGCGCGATTTCATCGAGAAGTCGATTTTCGACGACCGCGACTTTCTCCGAAAGCACGACCCGGCGCGCGACCGCGCCGATTTCGAAGCGGCCTGGCGCGACCGTCAGTCCGGCGCGCGCGCCGAGGTCAACGCCTTCGAGCCGAATTATGAGGGCTCGCCGATCGTGTTCGGACCGGCCGGCGCCGCGAGCAGTGCGATCGGCTCGCATGCATATGCGGCTCGAGCGGGCCATCATCTCACGCCTCAGCCGCTGTCTTGCGGCAGGAACGTTTTCGACGAACTCGGCAAGGGTTTTACGCTGATCGATCTCGGAGCGGGTGATGCAGCGGCGGCCTTCGAGCAGGCCGCTTCGCAGTTGAGCGTTCCGCTAAAGGTGATCAGGGACGCCGCGGCCGATGGCCGGGAGAAATACCAGTCCCGCCTGATCCTCGTGCGGCCCGACCAGTTTGTCGCCTGGACCGGAGATGAAACCGCCCCTGCCAGCGTACTGCTGCGCGCCGCGGGAACAGCTGTTTGACCTTCAAAATATCGAACAGGACATCGGGAGCGGGTGGAGCGCATTTGTTTCTGATTGTTTCGCATGCAGGACCACCCTCCGCGTAATCCAAACCGTGGCCGCCTGGCTTCCCAAACATGTCAAGCCGTATTACGAAATCGTAAGTTTGCCTGCATGGAATGATCACTAGACTGGTCGAGCCAATTCCGGAGAGTCACCATGAATTCGCAGGACCGGTTTTCAGGGTTTGAGTTCATGTGCCTCGCGCGCGCTACAATTGCCAAAAAGGAAATGGAATATTGGCTGGCGGAAGCGGAGGAGTGGAAGCAACTCAAAGAACTCCCTGAACCATTCGTCGAAGAAAGGGGCCTCCCGAACACCGGCTACAGCGAACCCAACTACCGATGAAACAAATGCGGTGCGGATCAGCTTGAGAGGATGGTTTCCATGGCTCATCAGCGAACGGCTTCAACGGTCGAAACTCAAGTCGACGATACAGCGATTTTATACAGTGACGACGAATGTGTTCGGAGGCTCGCCGCTCTCCTCAAACGCAAGGACAGTAAGACTCCCCAGGAAACCGCAAGACTGATCAGCCGTCTTGCCGTCCCTATCGAGTAGCTTCGGCAGCCTCACTCCCGGTTCCAATCCTCGCTACAGGCAGGACGGACGTTCCGGAATGTACGAGCGCCGATAGATCCCGGCCTTCACTTGATCGATCGCGTCAGCAGCGTACCACCTGGCCGGAGTACCACCGTTCGCGGTAACGCGGTTTCCTGCGAATGCGCCAGCGGGAGTTGGCGCCCGAAGCCTGGATACGATTGTCGCCCGGGCAAGTATTTAGGCGGCGATAGCGAACTGCAACTGCGCGCCGGTTCGCTGTGCCGAGCCTTCAAAGTAGGACTCCAATTCCGCCAATGCACGATGCTCCCAATCTTTGGCCTGCCCCAGCAAGGACCAGCTTTGACCAGGTCGGAAGGCCGCGGTTTGTCGGTATAACGAAGCGATCGTGCGAAATCGGCGTACGTTCTCCAGGACTGCTTCCCTACTCATGATCTGCGCTCCACTTCACCCCTTTGGTTGACGAGAATGTGCGCAAGAACGATTTTCGATTTGTTACCGGCATTTATGCGTTCGGCTGAATGGTTTGCGAACGGTTGCCAATCCTGGGGCGAGAACTGCGCGCGCAATTTGCAGGCAGCCTCGTCATTCAGCTGCCGAGATCATCCGAAATACTCGATTGATGAGCGTTATATATCGGCCTGTTGCCGCCCGGTGGGCTTACAAAAGAAAAAGAGCCGCCGTGGCGGCTCTAAGTAGATGGCTGTGTCAGGCTCAGCCCCCAGCTCGCCCGTTCTTTGCGGTCGTAGTCGCAACATAGCTATCGTGATTCGATGTGGCCCGCCCGTCACACATCTTGATTTCCAGATGTTTAACCCGCACCAATCTCACGTGCATCTCGGTTCGCGTCGCCAGCGCCGAAGCAACGTTAATCGGACCTTTATGGGCAGATGGCTCGGGAACTCAATAGAATCCCTCTATCGAGGCCGAGGCTCCCGGAAACCAAGCACCTGCCTTGACCTCACAAAATTGCTACATTGCAAGATAGCGGCGCCGGATATCTTCATTCTGGGCAAGGCCAGCCGTATCCTGGCGATGCACCACTTTTCCTTTATCGATGACGAGTGCCTCCTCAGCAATCCGCAAGCAGAAATGCATATTCTGCTCGGCAAGCAGAATAGTGGCGCCACTCATTCCCAGTTCCCGCAGTACTCTGCCAATGGTGGCGACCACGATCGGGGCCAACCCTTCGCTCGGTTCGTCGAGCAGCAGCACCAATGGATTGCCCATCAAGGCACGGGCGATGACCAGGAGTTGTTGCTCGCCGCCGGAGAGGCGGCCCGCTTCGCGCGACCGTAGTCTTTCGAGTAACGGGAAAGTCTCCCAGACACGCGGCAGGGTCCAGTCTCGCCGTCCGTCGGGACCGCCCTTTGCCGCGATCAGTAGATTGTCCTCCACGCTGTGCTCGGGAAACACCTGCCGGTCCTCCGGCACGTAGGCGAGCCCGAGCCGGGCACGTGCATGCGGCGGCGCGTGGGTGATGTCGCGGCCGGCGAAGAAGATGCGGCCGCCCCTGGCCGGGACGATTCCCGCAAGTGTCTTCATGGTCGTGCTCTTGCCCGCGCCGTTACGCCCGAGCAGCGCCAGCGTGCACCTTTCCTGAAGGGCGAGATCGACATCGAACAGTATCTGGCTCGCGCCGTAGAAGGCGTTCAACCCTTCGGCGCGCAGCAACTCCGTCATGCTGCGTCCTCCGTGCCGAGATAGGCTTCGATCACAGCCTTGTTGTTCCGGATTTCGTCCGGTGTGCCCTCAGCCAGCACGCGGCCGTAGCACAGCACGCGGATTGTATTCGCCACCTTGAAGACAATGTCCATGTCGTGCTCGATGAAGACCAGCGTGAGCTTGCGCCGTTCCCACAGATCGCGCACGCGTTCGATCATGCGCCAGCGCTCGTCAGGACCCATGCCGGCCGTTGGCTCGTCGAGCAGAAGCACCCTGGGTTCGAGCGCAAGAGCGATGGCGATATCGAGCAGCTTCTGGTCGCCGTGGGAGAGGATCGCGGCCTCCACATTCGAGACCTGCGTCAGGCCCACCAGTTCCATCACCTCTTCGGCTCGCTCGCGCACGCCAGGCGGCGGAAAGCGACGGGAGAGATTGCCCCACTGGCCGATATGGGCGGTAACCGCGGCCATCAGGTTTTCCATCACCGTCATGGTCGGAAAGCAGCTTGCCACCTGAAAGGCCCGCGCGATGCCCCGGTGCATCCGTTCGCTCCTGGAGAGACGAATGATGTCCCGACCGTCGAGCAGCACCTCACCGGAATCGGGCGAGAACGCGCCGCTGATCAGGTTGAAGAAGGTGCTCTTGCCGGCGCCGTTCGGACCGATCACTGCCGAAAGCGACCCCGACGGAAAATCAAGCGACACATCGTCGATTGCCCGCAGGCCACCGAACGCCTTGGTGAGATTTCTGATCTCGAGCTTCATCGCTGGCGTCCGGGCCAGGCCAGTCTGAGAAAATCGAGCACACCGCGGCGCAGCCCGAGCGCGAAGGCCAGGATCACGATCCCCAGTACCAGTCCCTGATATTCGGTGATGCGTGTCACCACATCGTTCAGCGCGAGCAGGATCATGGCGCCCAGGACGGGTCCGAGGAAGCTGTTGATTCCGCCCAGCATGACGGCAAAGATCGCCTGGCCGGAATTCGGCCAATCGGCGAGTTCAGGATAGGCGCCGGAGACGAACAGCGCAGCCAGCACGCCGCCTAACCCCGCGAAGGCGCCGGCAATCGTAAAGGCCCAGAGGCGGGCCCGCCAAAGAACGATACCCAGGAAGCTGGCCCGGTTCTCGTTGTCGCGGATCATGCGCAGCGTCTGGCCGAATGGGCTCGTCGAGATGTGGCGCAACGCCAGCAGGCCGAGCACCGCCACGATCGCGCAGAATTGGTACATATGAAGCTGAGAGGCGAGCTCGAAGCCGAAGATCTCACGGCGCGGGATGCCGCCGCGCAAGCCCTGGTCGCCGCCGGTCAGGCTCTGCCAGGAGATGATGACGCTGTAGAACAGCATCTGTACCGCGAGCGTGATGAAGGCGAAGTAATCCGTGCTGAGGCGTACGCAGATTGCCCCGACGCAGAACGCGGCAAAGCTGGTGACCAGCACCGCAAGCACGACGGCGACGGGCAGCGAGAGATCCGTCATCTGCATGGTCAATGCGAAGGCGTAGGCGCCGAGGCCGTAGAACATGCCGTGGCCGAACGAGACCATGCCGGTGTTTCCGACCAGCAGGTTGAGCGAGGTTGCAAATAGCGCCATGGCGCTCAGGCGGATGACGAAATCCTCGAAGGCGGGGCTGCGATGGAACAGCGGGATCGCCAGCACGACGATCAGGGCGACGGCCGCGATCGCCATTTCGCGCAACGCGAGGCGGCTTCTCATGCCCGGCGACCGAACAGGCCCTGCGGACGCAGCAGCAGGATGGCGATCATCAGGATATAGATCAGGCCATCGGTGAACCTGGGAAAACCGATTGTGCCGAAGCCGCGGACCATGCCAATCAGCAGCGCCGATACCAGCGCTCCTGCGATCGAGCCCATGCCTCCGATCACCGTGACGATGAAGCTCTCGATCAGAATCGAGAAGCCCATGCCGGGCGACAGCGAGCGCACGGGCGCCGCGAGTGCGCCCGCCAGTCCCGCCAGCCCGCCGCCGATCGCAAAGACGATCGCGAAAAGCAGCGTCGTGTTGACGCCCAGCGCCGAAACCATCTGGGGATTGATGGCGGCGGCGCGCACCGTCTTGCCGAACCGTGTCATCGAAAGGCCGAGGCCAAGCACGATCGCGATCAGCGCCGCAATCCCGATCAGCACGGCGTAAAAGGGCGGCACCACACCGCCCGCGATGAAGAGCGGCGGCACCTGGAAGGCTGCCGGCATCCCCATGGCGTGGAACTCGGGCCCCCAAACGATCTTCACGAGGTCGTCGAAGATCAACACCACCGCGTAACAGATCAGCAGCTGCATCAGCACGTTGGAGCCATAGACGCGACTGATCAAAGCGCGTTCGAACAGCACGCCGAACAGCGCCATCGCGAGCGCTCCCGACAGCACCGCAAGCGTGTAGCTGTCGGTTGCGCCGAGCGTGGAATAGGCGACGTAGCCGCCCAGCATGTAGAAGGTGCCGTGGGCGAAGTTCACGACCTTCAATACGCCGAAGATCAGGGTCAGGCCCGCGGCGACAAGGAACAGCAACATTCCCACGATCAGCCCGCTGGTGGTCTGGGTGACCACGCAGGCGGGTGTCGTGAGGCAAGCGCCGAGCGCGCTGAGGTCCATCTCAGATGTACTTCTGCTGCTTCTTCCACTCCGTCTCGAGCTCGAGGATCTTGCCCCAGTCGGCGGCCTTCACATCGACGATGAACGGCTCCTTCGGCGTGGTCTGGCCCCAGCCTATGGCATAGCCGATCGTGGTATGGTCCTCGCGCATGGTGATCGTGCCGTCGGCGCCGAACGGCGTGTTGATCTTCATGCCCGTGAGGGCCGCAGCCAGGGCCTTGCCGTCGAGCGAGTTGGCCTTCTTGACGGCTTGCTCGTAGAACTGCATCGCCACCGCGTTTTGCCACGACCAGTTGGTCGGCCGCTCGTTCCACTTCTTGAGGTAGGCCTGGCCCCATTCCTTGTTGGCAGGCGTATCCGGGAAGGTCTCGAGGTAACGCGTCGCCGACTGAATGCCGGCCGGCAGATTCTTGATGGCGGCCAGCACGGGATAATCGACGTTGGGCGTCGCCATCGTCATCTGCGAGAACAGCGCATAGACGTTGCCCTGGTTCACGAAGGCCGAGAGGTCACCGGCATAGAGCAGCGTAAACAGAGCCTGCGGCTTGGCCTGAATCAGCTTGGTGATGACTTCGGTGAAGTCCGGCTGGCCGAGCTTGGGCCAGGCATCGCTGACGATCTCCACGTCCGGCTTGAACTGCTTGAAGAACTGCAGGTATTGCGCGGTGGTGTCGCGACCGTAAGCGTAATCCGGCGAGCAGGTCGCCCATTTGTTGAGCTTCTTGGCGTTCGCGAATGCGGCGAGATAGATGCTGCCGGCGACCGCGTCGTGCACGCCCTGGCGGGCGACGCGGAAGGCGGTGGGCGCGCGGATCTTGGGATCGGCGGTCAGCGACGAGGTCTCGCTGTTGGTGTGGATGCAAGCGATCCCGAGGTCGCGCACGACTTCCTGGACCGCGAAGGAGGCGGACGAGGCCTCGGCGTCGACCAGGAGCTCACAGCCTGTAGTATTCACGAGCTCGCGCGCGATGCGGGCGGCCTCTTGCGGCTGGCCCTTTGAATCGCGGAAGACGAATTCGATCTGCCGGCCGAGAAAGCCGCCGGCGGCGTTGATGCGATCCTGCTCCATCATCAGTGAGTTGCGCGAGGAGGTGCCAAGCAGTGCAATCGGCCCTGACAGAATGCTTTGCATTCCGATGCGCAACGTATTGGCCTGTGCCCTGGCCACCCATGGGGCGGCCAGCAGAGAAACTGCACCACCAGCCAACATCGTGCGACGCGTAATATGCCCGCTCATTGAACTGCACCTCCCATGACCTGTTATCGCGGCTCGGTTTTTTGAGACAACCGGCTGCTATTGTTTAGGCTGCCAAGTCTAGATCGACGATAGCATCCTGATCAAGCTGGCATTTTCGTCGGTAATCGGAGCCAGACATTGGCGCCGGCAGCGCCGGAGCTACAGCTAGACGGGCAGCCAATCGGTCAGGTCGAGGATAACGACGTATTCTACCGCACGAGCCAAATACTGTTCGACGTGAATCCACCGGCGCGACAGGGCGAGACGAAGGCGCTGCTCGGCCGCGACGGTGCGGTCCAATCGACGAGAAGGTCATCATGGGACTTCCCGAAGCCGAGCGAGGACATTCGCCCGCGATATCTCACCCAGTGCTTGCGCTGAGCCCTGAGGTTGGCGGGATCGACCCTCATATTGTTGCAACGCAGCAGGCAACGCGCTTTTGTCGTGCGCGTGGCGCACGGGGCTCTGCACAACCGCCACAATTTTGTGGTAACCAAGGTGGACAAGAAGAATTGCGTTAAATTAAACAGGGAGGACCACATGCTGCAGCGTAGCGCGAGATTCCTTGGCTCGTTGACCGTAGGATTGCTTTTGACAGCGGCCGGCGCGATGGCGGCCGAGCCACCTAAAGAGATGAAGCTCTATGTCTTCAGCTCAGGCGCGCTCAATCTCGATAAATCGGTGATTTAAAATGGCGCCAGCGGCAAGGTCCAGATCCCGGTGGGCTTCTTCCTGATACGTCATCCCAAGGGAGACGTGCTGTTCGACTGCGGCAATAACGACAAGATCATCACCAATGCTGACTATTGGGGGCCGTTCGTGAAGGCGCTCGATCCGGGCCGCTCGCCCGACATCGCCATCGATACCCAGCTGAGCAAGATCAACGTCAAGCCGGCCGACATCAAGTACGTCGTGCTCGGGCATTTCCACGTCGACCATGCCGGCAATATCGGCAAGTTCCTCGACTCGACCTTCGTATATCAGCGCGACGAGATCAGGAATGCATTCTGGCCGGCACCGGGCTATGCTACTTTCTTCATCACTGACGACTTTGCCATGCTACGCAACGGCGTCGGCGGACCGATGCCGAGCAAGTACAAGACCATCGAGCTCGACGGCGACCTCGACCTGTTCGGGGACAACAGCGTCTACATCCATCGCTCCGTGTCGCATACGCCGGGCAGCCAGATCCTGGTCGTACGTCTGCCCAAGACGGGAACGGTGGTGCTGACCAGCGATGCCATCTATCTGCAGGAAAATCTCGAAAAGAACATCCTGCCGAGCGTCGGCAGCGTTTACGATCCCGTCGGCATGCTCGACGCCTATGCCTGGGTCAGGCGAATCCACGACGCCGAGGGCGGCGACATCATCTACGCGCACGATCCGGATGTTTACAAAGCTCACAAGCATTCGCCCGAATTCTACGAGTGACCGAACGGCGCGGTGAGCGGTTCGCAATCCCGGGTATCGCGCCCGGGGTTGTGTTCGGGCGGTTCGCAGCGAGGAATTGTTTGCGGCATCTGGGTCGTGTAAGTTGATGTCACCGCTTGTGTTGGCGCAGCATGTCACCAAATGGTACGGCCCGCGCTGCGCGGTTACCGACGTGTCCTTTGCCATCGAACGGGGCGAGATCGTCGGCCTGCTTGGGCCCAACGGCTCGGGCAAGAGCACGATCTTCCGCATGTTGACTGGGTATCTCGTGCCCACCTCCGGCCGCATCGAGGTCGCTGGCCATGACGTCGTAACCGACTTGCTCGCGGTTCGCCGCGTGATCAGCTATGTGCCGGAGGACGCGCCGCTCTACGATCACATGCGGGTCGGCGAGTTTCTCCACTTTATGGCCAACCTCAAGGGATTGCGCGGGGCTGCGGCAGTGGCCGCGGTGGACGCCGCGTCCGAGCGGCTGGATCTCACCCGCGTCATGCCACTCCTGACCGGCAAGCTCTCCCGCGGCTTCCGGCAGCGCGTCTCGATCGCGCAGGCGCTGTTGGGCACTCCGCAGGTGCTGGTGCTGGACGAGCCGACCAGCGGGCTCGATCCGTACCAGGTTATCGGCTTTCGCGATCTCATTCAGTCGCTCGCGGAAAGCCACACCGTGCTGATTGCTTCACACATCCTCCCCGAGATCGAAAAGATCGCCTCGCGGATCATGATCCTGCTCGACGGCGCGCTTCTGACCGCCGACGCCTTGAAGGGAATATCGGGCGGGACAATGTTGCGGCTTGCGGCGGCCGCTCCGGAATTGGCCGTCCGAGGCGTCGTCTCCGCCGTCGCCGGCGTGCACGACATCGCCGTCGAACCGGATTCCGGCTCGGGAACGATGCATTATCTAATCAAGGCCGACTTAAGTCCGTCTGTTGCTCCGGAGATCGTCGCGGCGCTGGTCGGTGCCGGCGTCGCCGTCTCGGAGCTGACCGAGGGCCGCGCGGATCTCGAGCACGTGTTCCTCGACCTGACGCGGCGGTCGTCGAGGGCGACCGCATGAGAAGTTTTACGGTCCTCTTGCGCAAGGAGGAGATGGCGCTGTTCTCCTCCCGATCGCCTACGCCGTGATGACCGTCTTTCTGCTCATCATGGGCTACAGCTTCACGCTCACATTGTTCATCAGCCATCAGCCCAGCATGGTGCATGTCTTCTTCCAGATGTTCGTGCTGTTCATGCTGACCGTGCCGCTGATCACCATGCGGCTGCTGGCAGAGGAGCGGAAGCTGGGGACCATGGAAATGTTCGCTCACCTCGCCGGTCTCCGAGGTCGCCATCGTGCTGGCGAAGTATTTCGCTAGCATGAGCCTGATCGGTGGTCATGCTGCTGCTCTCGGGTACGTGATCCGCGGCGACGCTGGCCTGGTTCTGGTGATCCCTCATTTCGGGCCGATCTACAGCGGCTATTTCGGCCTGCTGTTGTTCGCTTCGGCCCTGGTCGGGACCGGGCTGCTGGCATCGGCCCTCACGGCCAACCAGGTGATCGCGGCGCT
>CAWFYF010000010.1:2412500-2735982 GCA_963819935.1 uncultured Alphaproteobacteria bacterium | reverse complement strand
ATGACAAGCCGGGAGGGGATGACAGGCCGGTTGGGAGTTGGGACTAGAATGCATCTCCGCCAACCCTTCATTCCATCCCCACTTTGCAGACGGCTTCCAGCACTGCATAATAGAATCTTCAAGCGAAACTTTGCCCATGCCGAAAAAAGAGAAGAACAAGTCCTCCCACCGCAACGGCAACAGCATCCATCGCTCTCGTCCTGCGGCGGCGTCACCGGCCAGTTCCGCCCGCACCTACTCCATTCCTGACTACCGGCTCCAGAAGAACGAGTTCCACGTGCGCCAGGTCCGCAAAGGCGACCGGTTGTGTACGAAATCAGCGGAGACCTCGACGCGCCCGTCCCTCCTATTCGCGATTCGAAATATCTGACCAAGCAGCAGGCCATCGAGATCTACCGCTACATGCTGCTCAACCGCAAGATGGAGCAGGCGCTCGAAAATCTCTACAAGCAAGGCAAGGTAGTCGGCGGCGTGTATTTCGGCCTCGGCCAGGAGGCCTGCTCCTGCGCCTCCGCCTACGCGCTCGACAAAGACGACTGGTTCGCGCCCATGATCCGCAACCAGGGACGCTGCTGGTGCGCGGCTTTCGCGCCCGCGACACCATGATGCAGTACATGGCCAAGGCCGACTCACCACCAAAGGCCGCGACGGCACCTCGCACTTCGGCGACATCGAGACGCGCAACATGGTCTCGCCCATCTCCATGCTGGGCGATCTCATTCCCGTGATGGCAGGCGTCGCGCTGGGCGCGCGGTTGCAGGGACGCAACGTCGCCGTCATGACCTACATCGGCGACGGCGGGCAATCCACGGGCGTGACCTACGAAGGCATCAACTTCGCCGCCGTCAGAATCTTGGCCTGGTGCTGTTCGTCGAGAGCAATCTCTGGGCCTACTCCACGCCGTCGGACATGCAGTACAAGTGAAAGACCTTGCCGAGCGCGCCATCGCCTACGGCATTCCTGGCGTGATCGTGGATGGCACCGATGCCTGCCAGGTTTATGACGCTGCCCGCGAAGCCGTCGAACGCGCTCATCGCGGCGAAGGCGCGACCCTGATCGAAGCCAAGATGATGCGCATGAAGGGCCACGCCATCCACGACGCGGCCGCCTACGTCCCCAAGCCGATGTTCGAGTACTGGCGCAAGCGCGACCCGATCGCGCGCTTTGAAAACTATCTACTGAAGACAAGAAATGGCTCACTGCCCAGCAGCATGCTGAACTGGTGAAGGAAGTAGAGCGCGTCATAGAAGAAGAGCGTGAAGCCGCCGTCAACTCGCCCATGCCCGAGCCGCAGAGCGCCGAGGGCGGAGTCTATTGTGAAGACGGCTGTCACGAGATCAAGCCCAAGTACGCGATGCCCAAAGTGCGAGCCAGGAAGCCGGGCTCAGGGCCGAAACAGAGCGAAGCTGCGGTTCATTTGCACTGAGGTCGCGATGAAAGCCTGGATCAACTCAATTCCATTGAGGACCACACCGCCGCATGCGCTGGCTAAAACGCATAGCACTTCTGATTCTCGTTCTACTCATCGCAGCTCAATTCATTCCGGTGAAACGGACCAACCCTCCGGTTAACCCGGCAAACACGATCTACGCTGCCGGCATTGTGCCGGCGAACATCCATGCCATCCTGCAGCGCTCCTGCAAAGATTGCCATTCCGATGAAACCCACTGGCCGTGGTACAGCTACGTCGCCCCGGTCTCATGGCTGGTTGCGTTTGATGTGCATGATGCCCGCGGCGAAGTGAACCTTTCCAGATGGAGCGGCTACACCCAGCGGGAGAAAGATCCAAGCTGGAAGTTGCGAACAGTGCACGGGCATCGAATGCCCGACAGCAATTACACTCTGATTCATCGCGGCGCGCGAATGAATGAAGGGGAACGTGTCGAAGTCTGTCAATGGACGGAAGCGGCAAGAAAAATGATGGTTCCGTCACCAGGGCAGCCTCCCGAAAAGAGCCAATGAGCGGCAGATTCGCGGGGTTGCGCAAAACGCGGTAACATTTCTCCGATGCCTCAACTCACCTATCTCGAAGCCATCCGCCAGGGAATCTGGGAAGAAATGGAACGCGATCCCACCGTCTTCTGCCTCGGAGAAGACATCGGCATTTACGGCGGCGCGTTCAAAGTCACCGACGGCTTCATCGACCGCTTCGGTCCGGAGCGCGTCATCGATACCCCGATTGCCGAATCCGCAATTGTCGGCGCTGCGTTTGGCGCTTCTCTTACCGGCATGCGCCCTGTGGCCGAGTTCCAGTTCATGGACTTCATTCCCTGCGCCATGAACCAGATCAGCAACATGGTGGCCAAGACCCACTATCTCTGGGGAGCTCCCGCGCCGCTGGTGCTCGCGGACCGAGTGGCGGCGCGTCCATGGCGGCCCGTTCCACTCCCAGAATCCCGAGATGTGGTTCGTGCACAACCCCGGACTGAAGGTTGTCTGTCCCGCCGGCGCCTACGACGCTAAGGGACTGATCAAAGCCGCCATCCGCGACAATAACCCTGTCGTTTTCTTCGAGCACAATTATCTCTATCGCCGCATCAAGGAAGAAGTCCCAGCGGAGATTACATGGTGCCGCTCGGCAAAGCCCGCATCGCTCGCGAAGGCCGCGACCTCAGCATCATTACTTATGCCGCGATGGTGTTCGCCGCGATCGAGGCCGCCCAACTTCTGGCCAAGGAAGGAATCGAACTCGAAGTGCTCGATCTTCGCACCCTGAATCCGCTGGACCGCGAAGCCATCGCCGCCACCGTGCGCAAGACGAATAAAGTCATCCTGCTGCACGAAGACACGCGCACCGGTGGACTCGCAGGCGAGCTGGCCGCCATCATCAACGAAGAAGCCTTTGACGATCTCGACGGCCCCATCGTCCGCATTACTGCTCTGGATACTCCCGTCCCTTTCTCGCCGCCGCAGGAAGAATTTTTCCTGCCCAAGGTTGGCGATATCGTGCGCGAAGCCGAGAAGCTGAAGGCCTATTGACCTTCGTTGTCATGCTGAGCGAAGCGAAACATCCCTATCGCCATCACGCGTCCAGGCGGCAAGGGGATCGAAGGCGGAGAAGAACAATGCCGATGTCCATTTCTGTGCGTTGATTTTATCGGCACTAACCCTGATCGGGAGGTCTCATGCAACTTCATCTTCGGCATTCTTGTAACCGTCGCCGCCGCTGTTCTGGTAGTCCTCATCGTGGTCTACATGGGGCCTTTTCCCAACCGAAGCCAACGTCCCGCCGCCGCAATTCTACGATCCAACGGCTCGCGCAATTCATGAACATGTACCCCAACTATAAAATCATCGTCGAAGGCCACACGGACGCGGTCGGCAGCGACGAATCGAACAGGGTGCTTTCCGAGCAGCGTGCTGAAGCTGTCCGCTCGGCGCTCATGAACCAAGGCATAGCCTCAACCCGTTCAACACGCGGGTTAGGCGAGGCTTACCCGATAGCCTCCAACGATTCAATGGATGGCAGACAGCTGAACCGCCGGGTCGACATCGTCATCTCCGACGACTCGGGTCAGTTCCCGGGAGCTGCGCAACGCAGTGCCTCCTCGCGCTAGTCCCGCGCATAGCTTTATGGCCTCATGCGGCGCGTCTCTTTAAGGCGCGCCGCAGTTCTGTAGGGCCCTAGCGCCTAGCGCGTGGGACAACAATCACGTAGTATCTTTACAGATTTCTCAGCGGCAGCTCCGCCGACCTGGCGCGCGCGAACCAGTAAGAAACAAAGATTCGAAAAAGCAGCGTTGGCGGGCCCGGTGATGAATCCGCAAGGATTCGTATAATGCCGCAGCCGCTCCTCAGAGGTACTCCATGGCACGTGTGCTGTTAGTCGATGATGAACCGGATTTCGTCAGCTCTGCTGCTGAGCTTCTGCGACTACATGGACACGATGTTCGGACGGCCGACACGCTGGATAATGCCCGCCGCGTACTCGAGTCCCAGTCGTGCAACGTCTTGTTGCTCGATCATGCCTCCCCGACGGTAATGGCCTCGAGCTCCTGCAAGAACTCGCGGAGCATCATTTAGAGGTCGAGCGAGTCGTGCTGATCACCGGCCATCCCGGGATCAAGGCGCAAATCCAAAACTTGAGCGGCCCGTTCGTGTCCTACTTGACGAAGCCGATCGAAAACCGCGAATTGATGGGACTGCTGCGCGATCTGGAAAGCGCCGATCTCAAACATGACGATGTAAGCCTGCACTTCGATCTGCTGGTCGGCGAGACGCCAGATGCACACCGTGTACTCCCAGATCAAGAAGATTGCGCTCATCGATCGTCCCGTTCTGATTCTCGGCGAAACCGGCACCGGCAAAGAGCTTGTTGCCGAAGCAATCCATCGCGAGAGCGGCCGCCGTGGAGATTTCGTAGCAGTCAATTGCGGATCCTTGTCCAGAGAGCTCGCCGGTAGTGAGCTGTTCGGGCATGAAAAAGGCAGCTTCACGGGTGCGACTCGCCAGCACACGGGTTTCTTTCAACGAGCAAACGGCGGCACGCTGTTTCTCGATGAGCTGACGGAGATGCCTCAGGAGCTCAGCCGCACTCTTGCGAGTCCTCGAGACGCGAAAAGTCTTGCCGGTCGGCAGCGAAAAGGAAATCGCAGTCGAACGAGAATCGTCGCCGCGACCAATCGCGTGCCGGCGGAGGCAATTGCAAGCAAGCAACTGCGCAAAGATCTCTACTATCGTCTAAGCGTTTTCCGATCAATCTTCCAGGTCTCCAAGCACGCCATGCGGATATCCCGTTGTTGGCGAACCATTTCTTAGCGGAGCTCGCGCGGCGCTATGGCCCCACCGCCGCCTTTCTGAAAAGTCCCTGGATCGGCTGCAGGCCTATCACTGGCCCGCGGGAATGCGTGAGCTTCGACACGTTATTCATCGCGCCTACATCTTGTCGGAAGGCGGCGGCGACGAACTCGACCTGCCCGAACGCTTCGAGAGTCCGTTTGGTCAGCAGACGCGCCTGGAGGGCTTACAGGTCGGCCGCTCAATCCGCGATATCGAGCGGGAGCTCATCACTCGAACGCTTGCTCACTTCGATGGGGACAAGCGCGCTGCGGCGGAAACCCTCGGCATCAGCCTCAATACCCTGTACAACCGGCTCCACGTTTATGATCAAGACAAGGCGTCATCGCCCGGGCGCCGCCAGCAAACTCATTGACCGAGACTTCGAAGTATGCGAAGAGCACCCGATCCGGCGCGCAAAGACCAAGAGGCTCCGCTAGTTGCAGAGCACACAATACGGTATCCGCCGAGCGCGGCCTCGATGCTGACGAACGGTTGAGCCAGCAGGAATACGCTCCCTACCCCCGCAATATGGAAGCAGCGCGTGCAAGCCGTTCAGGGACGCGAAGCGCCCCCCGGCTCCCTCCCCGTCTTTTCGAATCTCATACAATTTCTGGAGTAGAAAAGCGAACTTCGGCGGGCTTGGGTAACCGCCCTCGTGGCACGGCAATTGCAGTGCCGTGACTTCATTTAAAAGGAGCACTGCACATGAAATGGGATACCGTTGAAGGACAGTGGAAGCAGATCAAAGGAAAAGCTCAGCAGCAGTGGGCAAGCTTACGAACGACGATTGGGATGTCGTCGAAGGTAAGCGCGAAGACTCATCGGCCGGATTCAGGAGCGGTACGGCCACAACCGAGATGACGCGGAGCGCGAAGTCGATGAATGGAGTCGCCAGCTTAGTTAGTACTTACTCAGTAGCACCCTGGCGATCGAGTGGCCTGCACTATGACGAGCTCAATGCACCACGTCTCAACGCAACGGAACTCACAGAGCACATGCTCCAGCAGATGTCTTCCTCGTCGGGGACATTCCCACAGCAGCTGTCATCGTCGACCGCTTTGCTGTCAGCCTTCGGCGAAAAGCGTCAGACAGGGCGGACACCTCAGCGCCGGCGTTCTGACGGATCGACCTGCAGCGTTCGTACCAGAGAGGTCGTTGTCCAAATGGCCTCAGTAGCTCCAAAAGAGCTGGCAGAAATCCGTTTTCGGAAATGATTCGTTGCAATTATCGTCGTCATAGTCACGGTTCTGTTTCTTCGCATGATTGCGCCATTTCTACAGGCGCTGCTCTTGGCGGTGGTTCTAACGGGAACGCTGTATCCGATTCATGCGACTCCGGTCGCGTTTCGCGAGCGAAGTATTCGCGTCCGCCACCACAGTCTTTTTGGTTCTGATCGCAGTGATCGTACCGCTCATGTTTCGTCGGCGCGTTCTCGCGCGAAGCAGTTAGATTGAGCGACGTGCTTGGCCCATCCATCGAGCAGACAGCCAACGGCGAAGGGCTGCCGCAGCAACTTCCGGAATGGTTGCCTCTGCGAAGCCAGCTGCAACCCTATCGCGCAGAAATTTACGGGCGGGTCGGCGAGGCCATCAGCCAGATAGGATCTCTGTTGGTCAATGGGCTATCGACCATCACGCAAGGCACGCTCGCGTTCGTTTTGAATTTGTTCGTCATGTTGTATGCGCTGTTCTTTTTTTCCTCTGCAGGACCACGTCTGCTACGCGTTTTCGACTACACACCGCTCACGCAACTCGACCGCGACACAATCGTGGCCAAGGGCATTTCAATCTCTCGCGCTACTCTCAAAGGCACGATTGTGGTCGGCGCACTGCAAGGACTACTGGGGGTGCGGCGTTCGCCGTCGTCGGGATTTCGGCGCCCGTTTTTTGGTCGTCGTGATGGCTCTGGCTTCCGTGGTGCCATTATTTCGGCACAGCCGTCGTGGGTGCCAGCGGTTATCTATCTCCTATTTAAGGGTGATATTGCAGCAGGCCTTGGCCTATTAGTCTGGTGCGCATTATCGTTGGTGGGGCGGACAACGTAGTGCGACCGCGATCGTTGGCGGGGACACGCAGATGCCCGATGTGCTGATCTTGTTGAGCACGCTCGGAGGCATCGCGATGTTCGGCGCAACGGGTGTGGATCGGACCGGTTCTTGCCGGACTGTGTCTAACGAGCTGGCACATCTTTGCCACTACCTTCCGCGGCGAGCTGCTTCCGACACACCAAAGCACCAAGCAACACGAGGCGGCGCTCGAGAAGCAATTGGCGCAGGACCATCACGACGAATCGGTCTAGTGGCGATCGATCGAGCGAGTTTCAGTCTTACCGCCTAAGGCGGGGCTTACCGCCTAAAGACGAGGGCGCTCACGACGAGGCCGGCAGCAAAAGCGATTCCCGCGCTCGCAAACGGATTTTTCTTCGACGTAGCTGCGCGCTTTGTCCATGCTCTCGTCTATCGCGAGCGAGGCTTTCTCTTCGGAAGTTTTGATTCTATGGCCGTGCGACCGGCTGTTTTTCGGATGGTTTCTTTTGGGCGCCAATCGCGGCGTGGGCCACGCGATCGATCGTCTCATGCGCTCATCGGCAACACGATCCGCCATCCGTAGGACCCCGTTTCCGTATCCGAGTCTTTTCAGACTTTCCCACTTGCTCTATCACTTTCCTTCTCCTACAAATTTCGGTGCGATCGAGGCCGCGTTGAGTTCACTCGATGGGGAACATGCCAGACGCGTGTAGCGCGCTCTCCGGCATAGAATTTGCTTTAGCTAACTAGTTCGTGCGTGAGACCGGAGGGATATGGCGACCACATGGGGAAAGCGAAAGTGTTTCCCGCCCTAGTCGTGGACGCAATGGTTGACGCAGTGGTTAAGTGATCGAGAAATTTCGACTTCGTGTTCGGAGCACTTTGGTTCACTTGGAGCGCGCCTCGTGTCGGGAGCGATTTTTGGCAAGGCTGTGTTCCGGGCTCTACAGCGATAGCGCTCGATGTGGAAGTTGAACGCTCTGCTGGAAGCTACAAAGAACGCCTCCGCGCTGGCGCGATGCTATGACGTACGAGCTCGTACGCTACACCGTAACGAGCGAGTTAGTACCTCTCCAAGGCAAGGACATGAAATTTATTAATGATGGACGGTACTGAATTGTGCAGCGGACGCTGAAGCTGACCTTCTAGCCTCCGCATCATTGGACCGCGAATGCCGAAATCGGCCATAAAGCCATCCGGGGAGTGCCCCGAGATCGTCGCCAAGACCCGCGCGTTTGTTCCGACGTCTCGAGCGGAGCTACCATCGGGGCAAAGGCGGCTCGGCTACTTGGGCACAGCGCTTGCTAAGCAGTCGCCGCGGCAACCATTCTAAGCACCGCACCAAGGGCTCTCTGGATTGGATATTGAGACATGCATCAATCAGTTCGACAGAATTGGAAACGCGAGCGGCTCACGATGCCAGGCGGAAAAGTATAGGAGCGGCAAATGATCGGCGAACGCTCAAAACCACCCCTCGATCCCAATGTAACGTCCGAGTGTCTCGCGCTGATTCTTGCCGGCGGAGCGGTGAACAATTGGCAGGGCTTACGGCAAGATGCTCCAAATGCACGGCCCGGAATCCCTGCCCTTCCGGCCGGACGGCGCGCTGCCGAAGAAGCCGTTTGGCAGCGATAGCCGGATCATCCAGCCTACCAACTCCCGCCAGTCCGGCCCCGAATTCGGCCCCTCCCCCCGTTCGACAGGCGGCGCGCCGGGACATCGGGGTGGGTGGAAGAAGAGGTAGGGGGCGAGCGAAGCTAGCAATTCGAGAGAGTTTCGGCTACGCTGGCTCGGATGAAACTCGGCTTCGAAGAATCCCAATCGTTGTATTCGAGTGGCTCGCAAAATGCGCGCGCGTGGACCGAAGCCTGGGTGAGCGCATGGGCCTATTGCCCGCATTGCGGCCATGCGAAGATTTCGTCCTTCCCGAACAACAGCCCGCTCGCCGATTTCTTTTGCACGTCCTGCAGCGAGGAGTTCGAGCTAAAGAGCCAAAAGGGCAAATTCGGCGCGAAGGTGCTGGACGGGGAGTTCAAGACCAAATGCGAGCGTCTCGCCGCCAGCAACAATCCCAACCTTCTGCTCATGAACTACGACCTCAAGTCTCTTGCGGTCGTGAACCTGTTCATCGTGCCCAAGCATTTCTTCGTTCGCGAAATCATCGAGGAGCGCAAGCCGCTCGCCGCGACCGCACGTCGCGCCGGATGGATCGGCTCGAAGATTTTGCTCGACCGCGTTCCCGCGTCGGGCAAGATTCATATCGTGCAGAGCGGCATCATTCGCCCAAAGGAACTCGTCCTTGCCGAATGGCAGAAGACACTTTTCCTCAGGAGTGAATCGCCGGAGACGCGCGGCTGGCTACTCGACGTCATGAAATGCGTGGAATCGCTTGGCAAGCGCGACTTCACGCTTGACGAGGTCTACGCCTTCGAGCGGCATCTCGGCGGTCTCTATCCCGGCAACCAGAACGTCAAACCCAAGATACGCCAGCAGCTTCAATATCTGCGCGACCGGGGATTTATCGATTTCGTCTCGCGTGGTAATTATCGCTTGCGATCCTAGAGCCTACTCATGCTTTCGTCATTGCGAGGAGCGAAGCGACGAAGCAATCCATTCCTTCGTTGCTGGGCACGATGGATTGCTTCGCTTCGCTCGCAATGACGTCCTCTAAGCCTCATGCTGCGTTTGGTCATCTCGGGGAGATTTGCATGGCCTGGTTTCTGATCTTCTACAAATGCGATCGCTGCGGGCACAGATGGACCGATGAATGGTCCTGCACGTGCGACGACGAATGTCCGCATTGTGGAGCGCGGGATATGACGCCGTTTGACAGTGAGAACCTAACCGAGATTGTCGCGCAGGAAGGCAACGAGTTTGTCGCTATCCGTTCGCCAGATACGGCCGAGCACGATCCGGACTATCGAGAGCTCGGCCGCTTTCCAACGCGAGAGAAGGCGGAGGAATTTCTGGCATCGGTCGACATACGATAAACCGTCATTCCGGGATGCGCCTCTTGGCGATGCCCCGGAATGACGGAGAGAAAGGTTCTTCCGTCGGCTCGATCCAAACAACCCGACGGGCAAAACACCAAAATCCTGTCAAGCCCCATTCGCAAAAATATTCTGGTTTTCCGAAGAGGCAAATCACCTTCCTATCCCCGCCGTCCGGTCCCGCAAGAGGGGCGTTGGCCATCGTCACGAACGTTGGGACCGGATGCGGTGGACGCGGCGGCGCTTTTGACGAACAGCGCTGAAGCGGACGGAGAAGTCGTGTGGTCCTGACGCCTCGACGCTGGCGTCAAGTTATCGAGAAGCAAGCTTCTTGGGAGCGACGGTGGCAAAAGAGCCGATCGCCGGGGAGATCACGAAGGAAACCGTTAAAACCATTGCGTGCGGGGATGCCGGGTGATTTCCGGTGCGACCGCTGTGAATACTCGTGTGCATTTTTCACTACCACTTCGCACACGAGGCTGCGGATGCACTGGGCATCCGGCATTCCCGCGCGCCCTCTTTTAAGGGGGCGGCAGATTTTTTTCAACGACCCGGGCGTTTCACGCCGCGGGAACGCGAAGGCGCGTCCGATGACGCGCGCCGCGCAAACGACCGGGCCTTGATGCCACGAGGGCGTCAAGGCCGGTCCGGCTGTTTGAAACGTGAAGTCGTTTGGGTGCGCCCGCGCGCCAATTCCGGGTTCGCGCCTTTCGGCACGCCCCGGAATGACGATGCGCCGCTACTTCTGCACCACGTCCGCGATCTTCTTGTCGTTCGGGTTCACGATCAGGACCTTGTCCTGCGTCATGGCGTAGCGGTACGGCTTCACGGCCGGCACGTCTCGCCTGGCCTGGCGCGGCAGCGGATAGGTGCTGACGCCGGAGGGGATCGCTTCACCGACGGTAGCGTTGAATCCCGACGGCGCGGTCTGGTTGGTGGCATGGCGGCTGAGATCCTTCCAGATATCCTTCTGCTGGGTCGCCGACAGGTCGAGCGTGTCGCGGGCCATCGCGGAACCGGTCGCCCGGTTCGACATGTGGCTCGCGGCCGACGCGGCCGAGACGCCGGACAGCAGCAACACCGCGGCGACGGCAACGGATGCGGATTTCATCATTGTGTTCTCCTCAACGAAATCGTCGCCCGTATCGTTCAAACCGTTTGCCGGCGGCGATGTTTCATTAAATCTGGGACATCCGCCGATCTGCCGCCTGCAGCCCGTGCGAACGAACAAGGCGTGGAGATGCCTTCCGCGCGAGGGGGGCGGATGCAATTGCGGCATACAGGTGCCCGCACATTTGCTAGACTGACGGCGCGCCAGCATCTTTCAACCGGGCGCCAGGGAGATCGCCATGGCCAAGGGACAAATGCGCAGCAACAAGGAAAAGAAGAAACCGAAGGCCGACAAGAACCTCAAGAAGGGCGGCGCCGCGCCCTCGCCGTTCGCCTCCGGCAAGACGCCGGCCGGCCAGAGCCCGAACAAGAAGAGTTGAGGCCGGCGCACTGCCCTCAATGCAGGCAGGCGCCGGACCCGTCGGAGAGTCGGCGATGCGTCGCGGCCGCGCGAGGCCATCCAGCGCAGTGCTCGTCGCCGAGCCTGTCGCCGGGCGCGCATGCGCGCGACCCGCTGGCGTGCCGCCACGCACGCAACGCCGCGCGGTGCCATCGGCTGCGGCAAGGAATCGCAGCGCGATTTTCTCGAATACCGCCATCGGTTGTGAACCATTTTCGAACTGTTAACGTCAAATGGATGGGGATCCCTTTGGCCAATTGATCCCGGTGGAATTCGGTCCACAATGCAACCGGAAATGCGAACCGGGCCAAACACCGGCGGGGGAAAACAAATGGTCGAATCTCTCAACCGTCAGCGCGTGCTCTCGGCGCTCGATGATTTCGAGGCCGGCAATATCGAGGGTGCGCTGGCGCGCTGCACCGACGACATCGATTTCCTCACCCACGCGCCGATCGATATCCTGCCGCATATGGGCGCGTGGCATGGCAAGGCGGAAGTGCGGGAGATGTGGAAAACCGTCCACGCCCGCTATTCCAGCATTCGCTACGAGAGGCCCATCCTGCTGGCCGAAGGCGACAAGGTCGCCGCCTATCTGCGGGCGTTCTTCACCAAGCGCAGCAATGCGAGGGTCATGCAGTTCGACGTGGCGGTGTTCTACACCCTCCGCGAGGGACAGATCGCGCAGATCCGCGAGATCCTCGATTCCTTCGACCTGGTGCAGCAGGTGCTCGAAACCGACGTCTCCGCGATCCTGGCCGAACGCGGGCTGGACAAGGCTTAAGTCCCTGCTCCTTCATAAGCCGGGGCGCGTTATGTCGCCCCGCCGACCAACCAATATCTTCCCCGCCGCGTTGAACCTTGCCGCCTCGCCCGCGACTTATCGTGGGCTAAAGCAAACCTCGACCGGCGAAAACATCCCCCATGAAGATTGCGTTGCTCGTGCTGCTGGGTTTCGTGCTGGGCGCACTCGGCGGCGCCGCACTCGGTATCGGCGCCGGGCTCGCCTGGGTCGAAATCTTCAAAACCACTGATTTTGAAGGATATAGCGGCATGCTGGTGTTCTTCACCTTCATGCCGATCGGCGCCGGCATCGGCGGGCTCGGCGGCGCGGCGCTGTTCGGCGTGATCGCGGTGCGCGACGCCGAAATCGCCATCGAGCGGGAGCCGATCGGGCGCCGCGACACGTGAATGTGTGAAGTCCGGCCCGCATTTGTGCAATGCAATATTGAGCCTTGCATATCGGCCGGGCGACTCTATTTAGGGCTTCAACAATGAAGTGCAGCAGCCGGGCCGGGCGTCGCCAATGACGTCCGGCCCGTAGCGTCCGTTAGGGCGGCTTGCTGATTCGAAATCCAGTTCAGAAAGCAAAAGCAATGACAGAGCACAGCCTCTGGCGTTTCTCACGCGCGTTGCATCGCGCGATCAACGAACGCCAGTATAACGAAATCGAAGACTTGATCGACGAGGATGTCGATTGGGCGATCTATGGTCCGATCGACATGTTTCCGTTCCTCGGCGCACGCCGCGGCAAGGCGGCGGTGCTGGAGGTGCTGCGGCAGATCGCCGACAACATCCGGGTTCGCCGCTTCGACCGCGAGACCATCATGCTGGGCGTGGATTCGGCGGCCTCGATGCTGCGCTATTCGCTGACGGCGCTGGATTCCGACAAGCCGATCTCGTTGCGGATCGCGCATTTCGCGCAGTTCAAGGCGGGGAAACTCTCCAGCATCCGCATCCTCGTCGACACCTTCGATCTGGTGGAGCAGGCGCTCGGCCGTCCGATCCATCTGCCGAAGATCTCGTCGTTCGCCTGATTGTCATGGCGGGCTTGTAAGGTGGGTGAAGGCGCCGGCGCCGCGCCCACCTCTCTTGTTCGAGCATATTGGTGGGCAGGCTGGCGCTTGCCCGCCCGGCATTTCGTCCGGTGGATCGACCCATGCCCCGCCACAATTTCGCGCCGATGCGCTCGCATCCTTGCCGTACTTGGAATGCGGGCGGGGTTATGTTCTCCAAAACAGGTTACGGCCGGGCGATGCTGCTGATTCTGGCGGCCGGCGTCAGCTTGACGTTCATGCTCCAGGCGAGCGCGCAGACCTCGCCACAGACCTCGCCCTGGCCGGCAGACCAGCAAACCCCCGCTGCGGAAACCGCCGCCGCGCCGGACGCCGCCACGCCGCCCGAGGCGGATGATTCCGACATCAAGGGGCTGGAACTCGACTGGAGCCAGCTCAACGTCGACGCCTCCACGCTCGCCACCCGCCCGTTGTCGAAGGCGCGTTCGTCGCAATCGGGGACCGGCAGCGATACGTCGTGGTCATCGAAGAAGGACGCCAACGGCTCGGCGGCGGTCTCGGTGAAGCAGCCGGTCTCGCCGTTCTGGGACGCCAAGGTCGGCGCCGACATGAAGGTGGCGCGGCAGCCTTCGACGATGTCGGAGCTTTTGGCTGAAAAGGCCGAGAATGGCGGCAGCGCGCCGCAGTCCTCCGGCACCGCCTGGGCTGCGGTCACCGCCCCCGGCGTCGGATCGATCTGGGACAAGACGGCGGTCGAGGCCCGCGTCGATCCCGGGCAGGAACAGAGCAGGCTCGGCACCTCCCTGAGCAAGTCGGTGCCGCTCAGCGATCAGTATTCGCTGACCCTGCAAAACGGCTACAACGTCACCCAGCAGAGCCTGCTCCCGGTGCCCGGCATCGCCGCGCGGCCGGAGCGGAGTTACGAAACCGAACAATCGGCCAAGCTCAGCATTGCCGACACCGGCACCAGCCTGATCGCCGGGCAGACGCTGTCCTCCACCGACGACAAATGGCTGCGCAAGATCGGCGCCGAACAGAAGCTGTTCGACGGCGTCAGCGTCACCGGCTCGATCGGCGAAACGCCGCTGGGCACCACCAGCAAGAGCCTCACCGCGGGATTCAAGCGCAGCTGGTGACGCCGAGTCCGGCCCGCGCTCCGGCCCCACGAAAGATCGGGCATTGCCGCATATTGGCCCCGATGCGGTCAAAATCGGCAGCCCTGATGGCATCACTTCAACTTTCGTCGTGCGGGGACAACCGCGCTGGCATCGCTATGCGAAACAGGGGAACAGCCGATGACTGCCATTCGTTCTGAGAAAAATGAATTGATCGAATCGACTGAAGAGGACACTGATCTCGCCGCGGTATCGGAAGTCGAAGCCGGCATCCGCGATTTCGTCCGCAACGACATTGCCTATCTGCGCCGCGCGCCCAGCATGCTTTCCACCAGCGAGACTCCGTTGGAGCCGAACACCGAGGCCACCGTCAACAACGTCAACTCGCTGATCCAGCGCGTCGCCGGGACCTCGCTCGGCGAAATCGAAAACCTGATCTCCGAACTCGAAGGCCTGCGCGACCTGCTGCACGCCGAGGGCCAGCGCGTCCAGCGCGAGATCTCCGGCTATGCCCAGCTCAGCCAGGCCGCGATGAAGTCCACCCGCATGATCGCCGACAATGTCGCGCAGTGGAAGCGCGCCGCGGACGGCCTCCGCAACGGCTGACGTCGCTCCCGAACGGTCCGAGAGGACTGTCCGGAAATCCCTGGATTAACCCCGATGTGCACGGCACGTCGGGGGTCCATGCCTTACCCCCTTTGAACTTGCCGATCCTGTGCCGCGACCAAGAGCAGGCGCAGTGACAGGCAGCGCAAATTCCTTTGGGGGCACTCTTGGTGAAAAGCGTTCGGCCGGACAATACCGATCCCATTCCGTTGCGGACCGATGCGCCCCGGATGGGCACCATCATGATCCGGTTTGTCGGACTGCTGGTCGTGGCCGTGGTGGTGCTGGCGCTGATCTGGAGCCGCTGATCTGCCGCGCGATTTCGCGCTATGGTTACCGAATTCCGACCTAGCGGGCCCGCGGCCGGCGTGCCTTCCAGCGAATAGGCACCATCGGCATAGCCCTTCACCACCATGCCGGTCGTGAGCATCACCACCAGCGTCACGGTGGCGAAGATAAAGCCGACAAATTTCAAGCTGGCGCGGTCTGCCATCGTCGTCCCCTCAAAAATATCCCAGAGCGCGATCAGCAAAAGTGGCCCCGGTTTTGCGTCCGATCGCGCTCCGAATATAATTAGAGCGCATGATCTTATCGCCAAACCGCCTACACTTTGGCGGATCATGCGCGTCACTATGACAGGCACAAAGTTCAAAATGCGTTAGCGGGAAAATCGTTCCGGCGACGCGGTGACGCCTATTCAGGCGCCGGCGCTCCGCCGCGGCACGAAGGCGGTGGCGAGAAAGGAAAACACCGGTTCACCGCGCTGGTTGAAGCCGGTGTTGCGGGCCTGGACGATGCCCCATTCGGGCCGCGAATCCGACGTCCGCACCGCTTCGACCTCGCTGAAGAAGCTGATGGTGTCGCCCGCCAGCACCGGCTTGATCCAGCGCAGATCGCGAAAGCCCGGCGACGGTCCCCAGACCGCGACCTTCTCGCCGCGCGCGACGGCTTCCCGGGCCATGCGCTGGCTGTCGGCCACCATCAACTTCATGCAGACGGATCCGACATGCCAGCCCGAGGCGGCAAGCCCGCCGAACAGCGATTTCCGGCCTTCCTCCTCGTCGAGGTGGAAGCGTTGCGGATCGAACTGCGCGGCGAATTGCTTGATCTGATCGGCGGTGAAGGTGAACGGTCCCAGTTCACGCCGCTGCCCAACCTCGATGTCCTCGAAAAACAGCATCAGCCGGCCCGCTCCGCGGCGCCGGCGCGCCGCTCCACGATGATCGGCGACACCATTTCGCACAGCAATTGCCCCGCCGCGTTGCGGACCCGCGCCTTGAAGGTCACGATGCCGGTGGTAGGACGGCTGCGCGAAACCCGCGCCTCCATCACCTCGATATCGAGGGTAAGATCGTCGCCGGGGCGAAGCGGCGCCAGCCAGCGCAGCTCGTTGACCCCGGGCGAGCCCAGCGAGGCGGTACGGCCGATGTAGAAGTCGAACATCATCCGCATCATGATCGAGCACAGATGCCAGCCCGACGCCGCCAGGCCGTTGAGCATCGATTTCGATGCGGCCTCTTCGTCCAGATGCATCGGCTGCGGATCGAACTCGGCGGCAAAGGCCAGGATTTCCTCGCGCGTGACGCGGCGCGGGCCGAAGGTGCCGAAATGGCCGGGCGGGAAATCTTCGAAGGTCAGGGTCATGATGGGGGATTGTGGCGGGGAAGCCCGATTGTGGCCGCTATTTGCAGCAATCTCAACCGGCCTGCTCGCATAGCTCGTGCTCCGCGGGCGAGTACCGCTGTCGGGTACTCGTTCCCGATCTTGCCCGGGACGACGTTCGGGGCTAGGTCCTGTGCGTCAACGCCAGGTTTTAACACAATTGGTGTCCGACTTTGCTGGGGGAGAACGGCTGATGTTTGATTTTCAGGATTTGTTTCAGTGGGACCGCTTCATCACGCCCACCATCATCAAGACCTTCTACTGGCTGGTTATCGCCTTGATTGCCTTGTTCGGCATCCGCGGCATCTTTTTCGGCCTGGCGGAAATGGCCGTCAGCCCGTTCGGCGGCTTCATCCTGCTGTTGTCCTCGATCGCCAGCGTGGTGGTCAGCGTTGTCTTTTCGCGCATCGCCGCGGAATTCATCCTGATCGTGTTTCGCATCAACGAACACCTCGGCGCCATCCGCGACCAAGGCCAGATGCGCTAGTTATTGAACCGGAAATGCATGACGTCGCCGTCGGCGACGACATATTCCTTGCCTTCCAGCCGGAGCTTGCCGGCATCGCGCGCGCCGGCCTCGCCGCCGAGCGCGACGTAGTCGGCATAGGCGATGGTCTCCGCCCGGATGAAGCCTTTTTCGAAATCGGTATGGATGACGCCGGCGGCGGCGGGTGCCTTGGTGCCGCGGTGGATGGTCCAGGCCCGCGCCTCCTTGGGCCCGACCGTGAAATATGTGATGAGGTCGAGCAACTGATAGCCGGCGCGGATCAGGCGATCGAGGCCTGCTTCCTCCAGGCCCAGCGTGTCGAGGAACTCGGCACGCTCCTCGCGCGACAGCGTCGCGATCTCCGATTCGATCTTGGCGGAGATGGTCACCGCGACCGCGCCTTCCTTCTTGGCGTGTTCGGCCACGGCTTCTGAAAACTTGTTGCCCTTGGCGGCGGAGGCTTCCTCGACGTTGCAGACATACAGCACGGGCTTGGAGGTTAGCAGCCCCAGCATGCCGAAGGCGCGCTCCTCCTCGGGCTTGCGCGCCAGAAACCGCGCGGGCCTGCCCTCGCGCAGCAGTTCCAGCGCGCGGTTGACGAGGTCGAGCTGCTCCTTGGCGTCCTTGTCGTTGCCCTTGGCCTTCTTTGCCAGATTGTCGACGCGCTTTTCCAGGCTGTCGAGGTCGGCAAGCATCAGCTCGGTCTCGATGGTCTCGATATCGGCGAGCGGCGCGATCTTGCCTTCGACATGGGTGATGTCGGAATCCTCAAAGCAGCGCACCACATGCGCGACCGCGTCGACCTCGCGGATGGTGGCGAGGAACTGGTTGCCGAGCCCCTCGCCCTTGGAGGCGCCGCGCACCAGGCCTGCGATGTCGACGAAGGTCAACCGCGTCGGGATGATCTGGCCGGACTTGGCGATCTCGGCCAGTTTGTCCAGCCGCGGATCGGGCACCGCAACCTCGCCGACATTCGGCTCGATGGTGCAGAACGGATAATTCGCCGCCTGCGCCGCTGCCGTCTCGGTCAGCGCATTGAACAGCGTCGATTTGCCGACATTGGGCAACCCGACGATACCGCATTTGAATCCCATGATGTGTCCTGAAACCTGTTCTTCGCGACGGCACGCGCGTTACGCAGCGCCGCCATCTTCCTTGTCGAAAAATCCCTTGGCCTGCATCGCCAGATGCACCTTGTTCTGGAACGTCGAATCCCTGCCGCTGGAAAGCAGCCCGGCATTGTCGGCGACCGCTTCGCAGAGCGCCTCGACCCAGGGGCGATCGTCCTTGGCGAAATCGGCCAGCACATGGCTGTGCACCAGTTCCTTGATACCGGGATGGCCGATCCCGAGACGCACCCGGCGATAATCGTTGCCGATATGCGAGGAAATCGAACGCAGGCCGTTATGACCGGCGATGCCGCCGCCGACCTTGACGCGCACCTTGGCCGGCGGCAGTTCGAGCTCGTCCTGGAACACGGTGATCTCGCCCGCCGACAGCTTGAAGAAATTCGCGGCCTCCTGAACCGCGCGCCCCGAATCGTTCATGTAGGTCGCAGGCTTCAGCAGGATCACCCGCTCATGATCGAGCGTGCCTTCCGACGTCTCGCCCTGAAAGCGGCGGCGCCATGGTGCGAAACCATGACGCCGCGCAATTTCATCGACGGCCATGAAGCCGATATTGTGCCGGTTATTCGCGTATTTCGCGCCGGGATTGCCGAGGCCAACAAAGAGTCGCATGACGCGGCATCCCGCGCTCGATTACTTCTTCTTGTCGCCACCGCCGGCAGGCGCCTTGGCGCCGCCCGCGGGCGCTTTCGCGCCAGCCGCAGGAGCCGCACCCGCCGCGGGCGCAGCCGCAGCGCCGGCCGCAGGAGCCGCACCAGGCGCAGCCGCAGCACCAGCCGCCGGTGTACCGGCCGCGGCAGCTGCCGCAGCCGCCTTCTGCTCTTCGGCATAGCCCGACGGCGGCACGATGGTCACGAGCGTCACGTCTTCACGCGACAGCGACTTCACGCCGGCCGGCAGCTTGATGTCCGACAGATGCAGCGAGTGGCTGATTTCCAGCCCGCCGACGTCGGCCTCGACATATTGCGGAATGTTGTCGACCGAGCATTCCAGGTCGATGGTGTGGGTGACGATGTTGACGGTGCCGCCGCGCTTCACGCCGGGCGCCGCTTCGGCGTTCTGGATGTGCAGGGGAACGCTGACGCGGATGGTCGCGCCTTCGCCGAGCCGCATGAAATCGACATGGATCGGGAAATCGCGCACCGGATCGAGATGGAAGTCGCGCGGAATCACGCGGTGCTTCTTGCCCTCCAGATCGATGTCGTAAATCGTGGTGAGGAACCGGCCGGCCAGGATGCGCTGGCGCAGTTCGGTATCGTCGACCGAAATCGGCGTTGGGGGCAGGTTGTTGCCATAGATCACTCCGGGCACTCTCCCGGCGCGACGCTCTGCCCGGGCGGCCCCCTTGCCGCTCTTCGGACGTGCGGTCGCCTTCAATTCCTTGACGGTCGCCATCTCTCTAAGTCCTTGTTTTCCAAAAAGTTAAAGGCCGCAACGCGGCCCGGTTACACTCCACAGCAAGCCTCCAGGGGTGCGGGGGCTGCGGACGTGGCGGCGTTCTAGCCCCAAAGGGGCGAAATGACAAGGAAATGCGGGGATTTTTGTCAGGGTTTTGGGGGCCATCCCCCCTCAAAAGCCCGCTATTGCCGGGCTCGAGCCACCAATCGCCCCGCTTCGGACGGATTCCCGCGAACCCGCGGGACGCCGATCCGTCCGTCTTCAGACGGCCGACGTCGAGATACCGAGCTTGGCTTCCAGCACGGCGATGCGCGCCTTCAGCGCCTCGTTTTCCTCCCGCGCCAGCCGCGCCATGTCCTTGACCGCCTCGAACTCCTCGCGCTTGACGATGTCGAGGTCGCGCAGGATCTTTTCGGCCTGGTTGCGGACCACCGCATCGACCTCGCGCTTGACGCCCTGGGCGGCGCCCGCAGCGTCGTTCATCAGGCGCCCGATCTCGTCGAAAAACCGATTATTGGTCTGGGTCATCTCTGTCGATCTCCGCTTCGATGCGCAACTACCTGTTCCACCAGACAATGGCGATCCCGACGCGGCAGTTCAAGGCTGATCTGGCCGCCCGACACGGCCTGTTGCCTTGTCATGTCCCGGTTTCCTTGCAATCGTATTGATGGCAAGCCTTAGAAAATCGCGAAACCGACGAGCGAGCAGCAACGCCCCATGATCGACCAGCAGATCGAAATCCCCACCAAGGACGGCCACACCACCACCTTCATCACCCATCCCGAGCGCGGCGGGCCGTTTCCCGTCATCATCTTCTACATGGACGCACCGGCGATCCGCGAGGAACTGCGCGACATGGCGCGCCGGCTTGCGACCTCGGGCTATTACGTGATGCTGCCGAATCTCGTATTACCGGTCCGGCGTCATGGAGCTCGGGCCGATTCCGCCGGACCCGGACGCGCCGGAGCGCAAGCGGATGTTCGGCTACATGAACTCCATCAACATTCCCCTCGTCATGGAGGACACCACCGCACTGCTCGCCTATGCCGACAAGCAGCCGGCAGCGAACGCGAAAATTGTCGGCGCGGTCGGATACTGCATGAGTGGGCGATATGCCATCAACGCGGCGACGCATTTCACCGACCGCGTCAAGGCCGCGGCCTCGATCTACGGAACGCATCTGGCCACCGAGCAGCCCGACAGTCCGCATCTGGCCGCGGGCAAGACCCGCGCCGAACTCTATTTCGGCTGCGCCGAGACCGACATTTATGCGCCGCAGGAGATCATCGACAAGGTCACGGCCTCGATGAAGGGGGCCAATGCCGAGGTCGAGGTCTATCCCGGCACCCATCACGGTTTTGCGTTTCCGAAGCGTCCGGTCTATCACCGTGATGCGGCCGAGCGGCATTGGGAGCGGCTGCTGGCGCTCTATCGCCGCAACCTTTCCAAGTAGATCGGCGCGATGCCTTTTCTCACCATCGCCTTTCCGGTGTTCGATCCGAATGCGATTACGATCGGTCCGTTCGCGATCCGCTGGTATGCGCTGGCCTATATCGGCGGCATCGTGCTGGGCTGGATCTACGCACGCTCGCTGATCAAGAACGACAAGCTGTGGGCGGGGCCGGCGCCGATCACGCCGCTGCAGATGGACGATTTCATTCTCTGGGTCACGCTCGGCATCATCCTCGGCGGCCGCACCGGTTATGTGCTGTTCTACAATCTGCCGTTCTTCGCGACGCATCCGCTCGAGATCTTCGAGCTCTGGAAGGGCGGCATGTCGTTTCACGGCGGCTTCCTCGGCTGCGTTGCCGCGGTGATTCTTTTTTGCCGCAAGAACGATATCCCGATCCTCTCGCTCGGCGATATCACCACCGCGGTCGGCCCGATCGGGCTGTTTCTCGGGCGCATCGCCAATTTCATCAACAGCGAATTGTGGGGCCGGGCCGCCGATTCCAGCGTGCCCTGGAGAATGATATTTCCCAATGATCCGCTTCATCTGCCGCGCCATCCCAGCCAATTATACGAGGCAGGGCTCGAGGGGATCGTGCTGTTTACGATCCTCGCCGTGATGATCCGGTTCGGCGCCCTGAAGCGACCCGGGCTCATCCTCGGCAGTTTCATCAGCCTGTACGGCCTCGCCCGCATCGCCGGTGAATTCTTCCGGGAGCCCGACCCGCAGCTCGGATTTTTGTGGGGCGGGCTGACCATGGGTATGCTGCTGTCGGTGCCGATGGTGATTGCAGGCGCCGTCATTATCGTGCTGGCATGGCGCCGCAAATCGCCGAAGCGCCAACCGACCCCAGCCGAAAGCAGGCCGTGACCGAATATTCGCCGCTGCAATCCGAGATCAAGCGACTGATCAAGACGTCGGGACCGATGCCGGTCTGGCGTTATATGCAATTGTGCCTGACGCATCCGGAGTTCGGTTACTACGTGTCGCGCGATCCCCTGGGACGCGAGGGCGATTTCACCACCGCGCCGGAAGTGAGCCAGATGTTCGGCGAATTGCTGGGGCTGTGGGCGGCCTCGGTCTGGAAGGCGATCGGCTCGCCGCCGCTGCTGCGGCTGATCGAACTCGGCCCCGGCCGCGGCACCATGATGGCGGATGCGCTGCGCGCGCTGCGAGTCTTGCCGCCGCTGTATCAGGCGCTCAGCATCCATCTGGTCGAGATCAATCCGGTGCTGCGCGAAAAGCAGAAGTCGATGCTGTCGGGCGCGCGCGATATCTCCTGGCATGACAGCATCGACGACATCCCCGACGGTCCGGCGGTGATCTTCGCCAATGAGTATTTCGACGTGCTGCCGATCCATCAGGTGGTGCGGCGCGAGGCCGGCTGGCACGAGCGCACCGTCGAGGTCGACGCCAACGGCAAGCTGGTATTCGGCTGGGCCGACGAGCCGACCCCTCGCTTCGAGGTGCTGCTGCCGCCGCTGGTCCGCGCGGCCCCCATCGGCGCGGTGTTCGAGTGGCGCCCCGACACCGAGATGATGAAGATCGCAAGCCGGGTGCGCGATCAGGACGGCGCCGCGCTGATCGTCGATTACGGCCACGTCCGCAGCGACGCCGGCGATACCTTTCAGGCGATCGCGCGGCACAGCTTCACCGATCCGCTGAAAAATCCCGGCCAGGCCGACGTCACCGCCCATGTCGATTTCGAGGCGCTTTCGCGCGCCGCCGAGGATATCGGCGCGCGGGTCCATGGGCCGGTGACGCAGGGCGAATTCCTCAGGCGGCTCGGCATCGAGACCCGCGCGGAAACCCTGATGGCCAAGGCCAGCGAAGAGGTTTCCGAGGATATTTCCTCCGCCATGAAACGTCTGGTCGGCGGCGGCCGCGGCGGCATGGGATCGATGTTCAAGGTGCTGGCGGTCTCCGAGCCCCACCTCGCCTCGCTGGCGGGGTTCGATGAGACGGCGGACGACGACGCGGACGACACGCCATGATCCTCGCTTCGCCGCTGCTCTCGGCCATTCCCGGCCTGCGCCACGCCTTCTTCACCCGCGACGGCGGGGTGTCCGAGGGTTTCTATGGCAGCCTCAATGGCGGCCTCGGATCCAACGACGACCCCGGCCATGTCGCGGAAAATCGGCGCCGGATGGCGGAACAGATCGGCGTCGCGCCTGCAAACTTTCTCAGCGTGTGGCAGCTCCATTCGCCCGATGCGGTGGTGGCTAGCGGCCCCTGGGAGGGCGAGCGACCCCGCGCCGACGCCATCGTCACGCGGGCCGAAGGTCTCGCGCTCGGCGTCACCGCGGCCGATTGCGGACCGATCCTGTTCGTCGATCCGAACGCGCGCGTGATCGGGGCCGCGCATGCCGGATGGAAAGGCGCGCTGACCGGCGTGCTGGAATCCACCGTCGAGGCCATGGAAAAACTCGGCGCCGAACGCGGCGGCATCGTCGCGGCGATCGGCCCGCTGATCCGCCAGCACTCCTATGAAGTCGGCGATGAATTCGTCGAACGCTTCATCGAGGCCGATGCCGAGAACGCCGCGTTCTTTCTGCCCGCCGCGCGCGCGGGCCACGCGATGTTCGATCTCGCCGGCTTCATCCGGATGCGGCTGGAAAACGCCGGTGTGCTGATGATCGACGATATCGGCGTCGATACCTATTCCGACGAGCGCTTCTTTAGCTACCGCCGCTCGGTGCATCGGAAGGAGCCGGACTACGGCCGCCACGTTCACGCCATCGCGCTGGCACGCGAATAGCGCAATTGGCGCTTCCGTCGTGCCGTTTACCATCCTTGCCATAATGCCTGCGCGTCTGCCCTAGACCTTAACGCATTTTAACGATATCGCTCGTGGCCGATGAGGGACAGCATCGCCAGCCAGCACCCAGCCCGCCGACCCGCGCCACGCGCGGCGATGGCCGCCATCCTGGTTGCGATCGGCTGCGGGCTCGGCGGCTGCGCCAGCGGCGGAGCGGTCGGCGATTCCTTTGCCATGGCGAGCACCAGCGCGAGCCCGACCGTCACCTTCGAATTGATCGACGGACCGCCGCCGCAGGTGTTCGACCGCATGGTCGGCGTGCTCGACAGCGAATTGAAGCTGCGCAGCCTCTCGATCGTGTCCCGCGAAGGCACCGCCTCCTACCGGGTGAGGAGCTACCTCTCCGCCCAGGTCAATCATGGCCGGGCCACGATCGCCTGGGTCTGGGACGTCTACGACCGCGACCAGCAGCGCGCGCTGCGGCTTTCGGGCGAGGAGCCGGCCGGCAAGGCCGGGCGCGACGCCTGGGCGGCGGCCGACGACCTGGTGTTGCGTAAAATCGCGCAGGCCGGCTTCAGCGGTCTTACCGCCATGATCAACGGAACCGGGCCGGATGTCCCCTCGCCGGCCCCGGCCCCCGACAAACGCAGCCCCGCGGTCGCCAGCGCGGACGCCCCGGAGCCCGCAGCGAGCGAATTCAGCGTCAGCGCGCTCGGCTACACCGACCATTAGCCAAATCGGCGGTTGAACGGCCATTTTTGACCGGGAAAACCGGGTCCATGGGTTGCCAGCCAAGCTAACTCCTTGATATCACCACGCCGTCACCATTGCCGGTTTTCGTGGGTATCCCGATATGCTGAATATTGTCTCCAGCAAGGCGCGGGGGGAAGCAACGATGTCGGCCAAGAACGGCTCCATCAAGCTCGTCGCCGGCAATTCCAATCCCGCTTTGGCCCAGGCCATCGGCGACGGACTTGGCCTGCCGCTGACCAAGGCCGTGGTCCGGCGCTTCGCCGACATGGAAATCTTCGTCGAGATCCAGGAAAACGTCCGCGGCTCCGACGCCTTCATCATCCAGTCGACGTCGTTTCCGGCCAACGACCATCTGATGGAACTCCTGATCATCACCGACGCGCTGCGGCGGTCGTCGGCGCGCCGCATCACCGCGGTGATCCCCTATTTCGGCTACGCCCGGCAGGATCGCAAATCCGGCTCGCGGACGCCGATTTCGGCCAAGCTGGTGGCCAACCTGATCACCCGGGCCGGCGTCGACCGCGTCATGACGCTCGATCTGCACGCCCTGCAGATCCAGGGCTTCTTCGACATTCCGACCGACAATCTCTTCGCCTCGCCGGTGATGGTGCGCGACATCAAGGAACGCTTCGATCTGTCCAACGTCATCGTGGTGTCGCCCGACGTCGGCGGCGTGGTGCGCGCGCGCGGGCTGGCCAAACGCATCAATACCCCGCTCGCCATCATCGACAAGCGCCGCGAACGCGCCGGCGAGTCCGAGGTGATGAACGTGATCGGCGATTGCGCCGGCTATACCTGCATCCTGGTCGACGATATCGTCGACTCCGGCGGCACGCTGGTGAACGCCGCCGACGCACTGCTCGCCAACGGCGCCAAGGATGTCTATGCCTACATCTCCCATGGCGTGCTGTCCGGCGGCGCCGCCGCCCGCATCATCGGCTCGCGGCTGAAGGAGCTCGTCATCACCGACTCGATCCTGCCGACCGAAGCGGTGCAAAAAGCAAAGAACATCCGCACCCTGTCGATCGCCCCGCTGATCGCGGAAGCCATCTCCCGCACCGCGTCGGAAGAATCGGTGTCGAGCCTGTTCGACTGAGCAGGCCATTCGACTCTCTTCCCGTCATTGCAAACTGACGACCGTCATACGACGAACACTTCGCGAAATATCCGGGATCGTCACTCCGGGGCGCGCGCAGCGCGAGCCCGGAATGACAGGTGAACGAGATGTAAGGACGCAGCACGGACCATGGATTCGAATTTCAAACAACGGCGGACACAGCTTCACGGTCCCGCGGCGTGAGACGCCCGAGTTTTGCGTAGCTTTTCACCCTCCCAAAAAGGCAGAGGGCGCAGGGAAAGCCGGGTGCGCGCTGCACCCGCGGTCTCGCGTGCAAAATGGATAGAAGAGCGCACACGAGCATACAGGTTCAGCGGAAGCATTCCGGCCTTCCCTGCGCAATGGTTTTACGGCTTATAGCGCGCTCTCCCCGGTGACCGGGCTTTCTTGCCACCGTCGCTTGCGGATGTTGCCGCCAACTTGATGCCAGCGTCGGGGCATCAGGACCACACGCCTTCGCCGTCCGCATCCAATGCTCTCGTCTTGAGCAATGTCCGCGTCCACCGCATCCCGCCCCGCGTTCGTGACGTTGCGCAACGCCCCTCTGTGTGGGACGGGATGGCGGGGATACAGAACTGATTTGCCATTTCGGAAAACCAGAATATTTTTTCGAAGGGGGCTTGACAGGGCGTGGCGAGGCACACGAAGTGATTTGCCCGTCGGGTTACCTGCCCCTCCCCGCGACTGGCGTTCAGCGTACCGTGATGGTGATCGTCTCCGACATCACCGGCGGCACATGCGGGATGTGGGTCCAGTCGCCGAGCACGAGTTGCAGGGTGTGCTGGCCTTTCGGCAAGGTCACCATGGCTTCGGTCTGGCCGCCGCCGAAATGCTTGTGATTGTCGTCGGAGGGAATGGGTTCCTTCAGCTGCTCCGGCGTCAGCGTGGCATCGATCAGCAGATGGTGGTGACCGGTGTTGGGTTTTTCCACGCCGGCCGGGGCGACGCCCATGCCGGATAATCCGAACTGCACCAGAAACGGGCTGTCCACCTCGGCGCCGTCTTTCAGATTGATGAAGTAAACCTTGGCCCCCTCCGGCGACGGCGTCTGGGCCGCTGCCGGCGCGACGCCCGCGACGGCGAACACGGCAAACAGTGCGAATGCCGCTCTCAACGATGTGATCATCTCGTACCCCTGAAAACCATGAAATCGGAACGCGCGGAATCGCGCCGCCTCATGCCTTAGCCTTTGTCATTGAAACAAATAAGGCAGGCCCGGCCGCCGCGATCGGGGGCTAACGGCGGCGCCCGGCTTCCGGCAACAGGATGCGCACGAATTGCTCCGACATCTTTTCCAGGTGCCGGGGATTGCGATAGGCGCGCTCCATCACCGCCAGTCCTCGCGTGAAGGTGACCACAAGGTCCGCGGCCATGCCGGGATCGCAACTGAGCTTTCGCCGCGCGGCCGGCGTCGAAAGCGCGTCCCGAACCAGAGCAGTCAAATCCTCGATCAGCCGCTTGACCCGGGCTTCGATCGCCTTGCCGGCGAGCGGCAATTCGATCGCCGTCTTGGTCGTCAGGCAGCCGCGCGAGGGGGCGCCTTCGGTCATATGGGCGATGACCCCGCTGAACAGGGCCGTCAGCGCGACCGCGGGATCGGGGTTCGACAGCGTCTGCCGGACAAAATCGAGAAAGCCTTCCGCGTAGCGCTCATAGGCGAGCAGGAACAGCCGCTCCTTGTCGCCATAGGCGTTGTAGAGGCTGCCGCGCTGGACCCCCGTGGCTTCCGCCACGTCGATCATCGATGTCGCGGCAAACCCGTTCTGCCAGAAGGTCTTGAGCGCCGCCTCCAGCAACGCGTCCTCGTCGAATTGTCGCGTGCCAACCATGGGACGAGATATTCCATTTTTGACAGCGATGTCAATTTTATTGTTGACAGAGATGTCAAACTTGACAATCCTGTCAAGGATCAGGGAATGCAAGCAAAGGGAGGGGCCGGCATGGGTCACGGTGAGGCGCAGATCGACGATGAATGCGTCACGAGTCTCCGGGCGGCACTGCAGCGCTATCTGGACCTGATGTACGACTGCGACCTGTCGCGCTTCGACGACGTGTTCGCGCCCACCGTCCAGTTGCATGGTTTTCGTGACGGCGCGATGCAGTGTTGGCCGGCCGGGATCTACCGCGACATCCTCGCCAAGCGGCAGTCGCCGAAATCGCTCGGTGCGCCGCGCGAGGATGCGCTGCTGCTGCTCGACTTCGCTTCGCCAACGCAGGCGTTGACCAAGGTGAGGGTGCGCATCGCGACTTTGCTCTTCATCGACTACCTGACGTGGCACCGCATCGAGGGTCGGTGGCTGATCACGTCGAAAGGTTTCCACCTCGACGCGGCGTGAGCACCCTTTGCGGTCATATCGGCCGGCGAGTAGCCGGCTAATACGGAGGCGATCCAGCATGATCATGGCTCATTACGGGCACCGCCTGCCCGCGAAATACGACCTCGGGCCCATCCGGGCGCTGACCAGGGAGCGCGGCCCGGTGTGGGACGTCCGCCCAAACCTCTATTTCAAGGCCTTCCTGCTCCGCGAGGCCGGGCGCTTCGGCGCCATCGCCAGCCACTTCTCGTCGCTCTACCTCTGGCCCCGGGACACGGCTTACCGCGATTGGCTGGTGAGCGGCGGCTACAGGATCGTCACCGACCTGTTCGGCCGCGCGGAGATCGAGACGCGCCTTGCGCTCGATGCGCGCAGGGGTTGCGCAAACGAAGCCCGCTTTGCCGCCACGGAAGACCTCGACATCCCGCTCGACGCGGACCTGACGGCGGCCTTCGCGCGCGAGATCGAGCGCAACCGCGAGATCGCGGCACGGCCCGACACCGTCGCCACCGCCGTCGGCGTGGATACGCGGAACTGGAAATTCACCCGCATCCTGCTTTCGACGGACGAGCCGAACGGGGATGAGAATGCGGTCGCCCATCAGATCCTTCATCTGGCGCGGCCCCTGCTCGATACGCTTCCGAAGGCAGGCGATCGATGAGCCGTCGGCTCGGCGTCGGCCGGCACCAGTTATAATTTTCGTTTGGGAGAAGCATCATGCAGGATCGGAAAGGCGGCTGCCTGTGCGGGGCGGTGCGTTACGCGTTGAAGGGCGAACCGCGGGCCGTCGCGATCTGTCACTGTACGCACTGCCAGAAACAAAGCGGAAGCCTGTTCTCCTTCAACCTCGTGATCAGGGAAGCCGACTATGAGCAGTCGGGCGAGACCATGGTCTATGTGGACAAAGGCGATAGCGGGCAACCCGTCTATCGCCATTTCTGCGGACGCTGCGGGTCTCCCATCCTGGCGACGATCGCGGCGGCACCTGGAAAGGTCGTGGTGAAGGCCGGCACGCTCGATACGATCGAGGGGTTACAGCCCCGAACTGAAATCTACACCGATCATGCGGTGAAATGGCTCGCACCGGTCGCGGGCGCGGCGCGATTTGCGCGGAATCAATGACCGTGCGGTCGTCACGCCTTGTTGCGACCGCATCGGGCGGCATCCTGCCACCGGCGAACGGGCAAGTCTCCGAGCAGATTCGATAATCCGACCGCGAGCGCGCGAAGCCGGGCATTTTCCTTCGCCAGCGACACGACGTTGGGGAGACCCTGACGCGGCGATTGATCGCTCTTGGCGACTGCCGCCTCTTCAAGCAACGGAGACAGCACCTCGAAGAAATCGTCATCCGGATGCCGCAAAGACACGACGTTGTTGTTACCGCGGCGGTCTTTTCTGTTGCGCGGCGGATGTCCGATGCCCATGGCAGGTCACTCGATTTAGGACGCACTCTATCCCGTCGGGTTGCCGCAACCTCGATTGAGTCGCGGGCGATTTTGAGTTCAAAATAGGACCCGCCGGTCGCAATGACCGGCGCGCGGTCGAAATCGCGTCCGACGTCAGCCGAAGGCGAACGCGACCATCCCGAGACCGGCAGCGGTGACCGCGAGAAGGAAGCCGTACGTAACGAAGCCCTGAAGCGTCCACATGATCGAACTCCCTTGTTTGATCAAACGATAGACAGTTCACGTTTTGCCCTCCTGGCGGATGGTTAGCTTAATTTCCGTCGGGCAAGTGTGAACGGCTTCACCTCACGCGCCGATTACCGGCGATGCCGGGTTGGACGAAAGCGGCGATGGGCTAGTCGCTGATCCGCTGGCGCACGCCGCGGCCTTCATCAACGCAGCCGATCGCTCCCTCGTCTGGAGGAACCCGGTACGATTTCTTGGATCACATGTTCGACATCAACCGGCGCGAATGGCGGCCCCGCGCTGGCCGCGCCGGCGCTCCACCGTGATCTCCGCCAGGATCGACATTGCGATTTCTTCCGGCGTGATGGCGCCGAGGTCGAGGCCGGCGGGCGCCTTGACGCGGTCGAGCGCGGCGGCCTCGATGCCCTCGCCGATCAGCTTGTCGCGCAACGCCGCCATCTTGCGGCGGCTGCCGACGAAGGCGTGGTAGGCGGCTTCGGTCTTCACCGCCATGCGCAAGGCGGCTTCGTCGCCCTTGCCTTGCGTCGATACCACGACGAAGCGCCGCGCTTCGTGCAGCCTGTCCAAGGCAAAGCCGTCGATCAGCATGTCGGCGTCCGGCGTGTCCGTCAGATCGGCGGCGGGGGCGGCGACCGTGACGTGATAGCCGAGCTGGCGCGCCTGCGCCGCGAGCGACAGCGCCACCGGGCTGCCGCCGAGAATGACCAGCGAGGGATGCGGCAGCACCGGCTCGACGAACACGTCCATGGTGCCCTTGCTCGGGCACATGTTCGAGGCAAAGCGCACGCCGTCGCGGTTCTCGCCGGGCTTGACGCCGAGTTCGGCCAACAGATTCTCCGGCTGCACCGAGACCATGCGCGGCTCGCCGTCGGCGAGCGCGTCGCGCGCGGCCTTCAGCACCGCGCCGCGGGCGCAGCCGCCGCCGATCCAGCCTGCCACGATGGTGCCGTCGGGCCGGATGATCGCCTTCGCACCGGCCTTCGCCGCGGTCACCGATACCGTGCGCACGACGGTCGCCAGCACAAAAGCTTCCTCGGCGGCCTTGAGCTGCGCCACCAGATCCATCACTTCGACATGTTTTGTCATGGGCGTATCCTTGGAGGTCTTCCTCACAGCTTCGCCAGATAAGGCTCGAGCTCGGTCAGGCTTTTGAGCGTGTTGGCGGGCGCGTAGAGATCGACATGCGGCAGTGCCGCCTTGATGCCGGCGGCTTCGGGCGCATAGCCCTCCCACGCCATCATCGGATTGAGCCAGACGATGCGGCGGCAGCGGCGCGCCAGCGCGGCCATCTCGCGGCCGAGCAGCGCGGCGTCGCCGGTCTCGTAGCCGTCGGAGACGATCATCACGACGGTGCGGGAATGGATCACCCGCGCGGCATGCCAGCGATTGAAAGTCTGCAGGCTCTCGCCGATCCTGGTGCCGCCGCCGGCGCCCTGCGCCATGATCGAGAGCCGGTCGAGCGCGCGGGCGGGATCCTTTTCCTTCATCGCATCGGAGACGTAAGCGAGCCTTGTGTGAAACAAAAACGCTTCCGCCTCGCGAAACTCGTCGAGCACACCGTGGATGAAGCGCAGGAACACGCCGGTATACATGCTCATTGAGCCGGAGGCATCGAGCAGCATCACCAGCCGCAACGGCTTTTCCTTGCGCTGCCGCTTGACGAGCGAGATCGGCACGCCGCCATGGCTGATATTGCTGTGGATGGTTCTTCGCAGGTCGAGGCGATAGCCCTGCCGCCGCGCCAGATCCCGCCGGGTCAGCCGGGTGCGCATGGTTCTTGCCAGCCTTGCGGCGACTTCGTGCGCCGTCTCGATCTGGCCGGGGTCGGCCATCTTGCGGAAATCGATGTCGGAAAGATTGTCGGCGCGCGAGGCGCCTTCCATGCGGCCTTCGCCGGCACTCCCCTCCGGTACCTCATCGGGCGACGGAACCTGGTCGGTGGCGGCCTCGCTTCCCGCGGGCTGCGACCGCGTATCCTGCAGGCTCTTCAACGACGGGCTGTTGGCCGCCTTTGTCGAGCCAACCGTAAGGGACCGCGAGCGGGCGCGCTTGCCCAGCCAGAACGCGTCGAACAGCCCGTCGAAGCGCTCCCAGTCGCTCTTGCGCGCCGAAAACAGATGCTTGAAGGCGGAGCGCAACAAGCCCGGTTTTTCCGCGTAGCCCGCCGCCATCAGCGATACCGCGTCCTGGCCTTCCCTGGGGCCGACGGCAAAGCCGGCCTCGCGCAACGTCTTCAGGAACGCGGCGAGCTTGGTCGCGACGAGTTTCGATACCTCGTCGAGCTCCTCATAGCCGGGACTGTCGCCGCAGCAGCTCATGCGACCTTCCCCAATATCCGTTCCGTCACCTCGCGGCTCATGCGCGACTTGTCCTCATGGGTCTTCAGCAGACACATCAGGGTTTCGTGCACCGTCTCCGGCGTCTCCAGCAGGTCGTGCACGCCGATGCCGACCAGCGCCGCCGCCCAGTCCAGCGTTTCGGCGACGCCCGGCACCTTGCGCAATTCCTCCTTGCGGATGCCTTCGACCATGCGCGCGATCTGCAGCGACAGCGAGGCGGTCGCGCCATCGATCCGCGCCATGATGATGCGCGCCTCGCGATCGACGTCGGGATAGTCGACATAATGATAGAGGCAGCGGCGGCGCAGCGCATCGGAGAGTTCGCGGGTGCCGTTCGAGGTCAGGACCACGTGCGGGATCGTGACCGCCCGGATCGTGCCGAGTTCGGGAATCGACACCTGGAAATCCGACAATAGTTCGAGCAGGAACGCCTCGAACTCGTCGTCGGCGCGGTCGATCTCGTCGATCAGCAGCACCGGCGGTTTTGCGCGGCGGATCGCCGCCAGCAGCGGCCGCTCCAGCAAATATTTTTCCGAAAAGATCTGGTCCTCGATGGCATCGGCATCGCCGCCGCGATGCGCCTGGATCGAGAGCAATTGCCGCTGGTAATTCCATTCATAGAGCGCGGCCGACTGGTCGAGGCCCTCATAGCATTGCAGCCGGATCAGCTCGGTGTCGTGCACCGATGCCAGCGCCTTGGCGACCTCGGTCTTGCCGACGCCCGCCTCGCCTTCGAGCAGCAGCGGACGCCGCAGCAATTGCATCAGCGAGATCGCGGCCGCAAGTTCACCATCGGCGATATAGCCGGACGCCGCCAGCGCTTGCGCGATCTCGTCGCGGGTCTTCATTGCCAGTGCGTTTTCCTCTTCGTTCGAACCGCAGACGCGGCATCTCTCCCCTCCCCCCGCGAAGCGGCGGGGAGGGAGGGGAGTTTATGGAGTCTTGTTACGCGAACACTCCCAGACTCTTCGCCGCCTTCCAGTTGCGCCAGTAGTCGTGCGGCATCTGGATGTGGGTGCTGCCTAAGAACGAGAAGGCGTCGTTGACGGCGTTGGAGAACGCCGGCACGCCGCCGACATTCGGGCTCTCGCCGACGCCCTTGGCGCCGATCGGGTGATGCGGCGACGGGGTGACGGTGAAGTCGGTCTCCCAATGCGGCGTCTCGACCGCGGTCGGCATGAAGAAATCCATGAACGAGCCGGTGACGACGTTGCCCTCGGGATCGTAGCGGATCTCCTGGCCCATCGCGATGGCAAAGGCCTCGGTCAGCCCGCCATGGACCTGGCCCTCGATGATCATCGGGTTGATGCGGGTGCCGCAATCGTCCAGCGCGTAGAAGCGCTTGATCTTGTAGACCCCGGTATCGACGTCGATGGTCATCACGCAGATATAGGCGCCGAACGGATACGTCATGTTGGGCGGGTCGTAATAGCTCACCGCCTCCAGCCCCGGCTCCATGCCGGGGGGTACCGAGTTGTAGGCCGCCCAGCAAATGTCCTTCATCGACATCGTCTTCTCGGGAAGACCCTTGACGCGGAAACCGTCGATGTCCCATTCGAGGTCGCCCTCATGCACCTCGAGCTTGTAGGCGGCGATCATCTGCGCTTTTGCCTTGATTTTCCGCGCAGCCATCGCGATCGCGGCACCCGCCACCGGCGTCGAGCGCGAGCCGTAGGTGCCGAGACCGTAGGGCGCGGTATCGGTATTGCCTTCCTCGACCATGATGTTGCCGGCGGGAATGCCGATCTCGGTGGCGATGATCTGCGCCCAGGTGGTCTCGTGGCCCTGGCCGGTGCTCTTGGTGCCGACCCGGGCAATGCCCGCGCCGGTCGGATGCAGGCGAATCTCGCAGGAATCGAACATCGCGATGCCGAGAATATCGCAATTCTTCGACGGACCGGCGCCGACGATCTCGGTGAAGAACGACACGCCGAGCCCCATGATCTCGCGGGTCTCGCCGCGCTTGAACGCCGCGCGCTGCGCCGCCTGCTGCTTGCGCAGCCCGGCATAGTCGACCGTGTCCATCATCTTCTTCATGGCGGTGTGATAGTCGCCGGAATCATACTCCCAGCCCAAGGCGGAGTGATACGGGAACTGCTCCTTGCGGATGAAGTTCTTCAGCCGCAGTTCCGCCGGATCCATCCCGAGCTTTTGCGCGAGAATATCCATGCCGCGCTCGATGCAGTAGGCCGCCTCCGTCACCCGGAACGAGCAGCGATAGGCGACGCCGCCCGGCGCCTTGTTGGTGTAGATGCCGTCGACCGACAGATGCGCCGTCGGGAAGTCGTAGGATCCCGTGACGATGTTGAAGAAGCCGGCCGGCCATTTCGACGGATCGGCGCAGGCGTCGAACGCGCCGTGATCGGCCAGCACATGGACGCGCAAGCCCGTGACCTTGCCGTCCTTGGTCGCCGCGATCTCGGTCGTCATGTGGTAATCGCGCGCGAACGAGGTCGCGGTCAGGTTCTCGATGCGGTCCTCGACCCATTTGACCGGTTTTCCCGTGACGATGGTGGCGACAGCCGCACAGATGTAGCCGGGATAGGCGCCGACCTTGTTGCCGAAGCCGCCGCCGACATCGGGCGAGATCACGTGGATCTTTTGCTCGGGGATTTTGGCGATCAGCGCCACCACGGTGCGGATCACGTGCGGCGCCTGGAAGGTACCCCAGATCGAAAGCTCGCCGCTGATCTTGTCGAACGAGCAGACGCACTGGCAGGTCTCGAGCGGCGACGGGTGGGTGCGGTGATAGGAGATCATCTCCTTGATGGTCACGTCCGCCTTCTTGAACGCGGCGTCGGTGAGGTCCCTGTCTCCGACGGTCCACTCGAAGATGTGGTTGTGGTGCTTGCGCGGCCCGTGCGCGCCCGATGTCTTGCCGGCGAGGTCCTCGCGCAGCACCGGGGCGTCCTTGTCCATCGCCTTGAACGGATCGATCACGACCGGCAGCGGCTCGTACTCGACCACGACCTTGTTGATGCCGTCGTCCGCGGCATAGCGGTCGGTGGCGACGACAAAGGCGACCTCCTGGTTCTGGAACAGCACCTTGCCGTCGGCCAAAACCATCTGCACGTCGCCGGCCAAGGTCGGCATCCAGGCGAGGTTGACGGTCTTCAGCGTCTCGGCGGTGATGACCGCCAACACGCCGGGCACCTTGAGCGCCTCTTCGGAATTGATCGATTTCACCCGCGCATGGGCATGCGGCGATCTGACAAAATCGCCGTGCAGCATGCCCGGCAGTTTCAGGTCGTCGACATAATTGCCCCTGCCCTGGGTGAAGCGCGCATCCTCGACGCGCTTGCGCTTGCAGCCCATGCCTTCGAGACTGGCTTCGCGTTGTTCCCGCGTGGGAGTCATGTCGTTCATTCCGCAGCCTCCTTGAATTCAACGCCATTGATCTTGTCGGCGGCGTACTGGATCGCCCTGACGATGTTCTGGTAGCCGGTGCAGCGGCAGATATTGCCCGAGATGCCCATGCGGATTTCTTCTTCCGTGGGCCGCGGGTTCTCCTGCAGCAAGCGTTGTGCCCGCAGGATCATGCCGGGGGTGCAGAAGCCGCATTGCAGGCCGTGCATCATCCGGAAACCTTCCTGCAGCGCCGACAGCGAACCGTCGGCGTTGGCGACGCCCTCGATGGTGGTGATCTCGGAGCCCTGGGCCTGCACGGCGAATACCGTGCAGCTCTTCACCGACATGCCGTCGAGATCGACGGTGCAGGCGCCGCAATGGGTGGTCTCGCAGCCGATATGGGTGCCGGTCAGCAGCAGGTTCTCGCGGATGAAATGGACCAGCAGCGTGCGCGGTTCGACGAGGCCTTCGACCTCGGCGCCGTTCACTTTCATGGTCACATGGGTCTTTGCCATTTTTGGTTCCCTCCCCTTGTTCTTAAACAGCGCGCGAAGCGGCGCGCTGCAGCGCCCGCGTCACCATGATGCCGCCGACATGCTTGCGGTATTCGACCGGCCCGCGGGCGTCGGATGCCGGCGACATGATCGCCTCCGCGGCTGCCGCGGCCTTTTTCAGGCTCGCCGCGTCGAGGCTGGTTCCGATCACGGCCTTGGCCGCGTCGGTCGCCAGCAACGGCGTTTCGTGCAGATTGGTGAGGCCGATCGAACAGGTCGCGACCTTGCCGCCGGCCATCGTCAGCATCACGGCTGCCGCGGCGGTGGCGTAATCGCCGATCTTGCGTTTGAGTTTCTCGTAGGCGTAGCCGCTCCCCGCAGGCGGCGCCGGGATCGAAATGGCGGTCAGGATCTCGCCGGGCTCGAGCGCGGTGAAATAGGCGCCCTGATAGAACTCGGTCGCCGCGACTTCGCGGGTGCCGCCGGGCCCTTCGAGCCGGTAGCTCGCGCCCAAGGTCATCATCAGCGCCGGCATGTCGTTGCCGGGATCGCCATTGGCGACATTGCCGCCGATGGTGCCCATGTAGCGCACCTGCGGATCGGCGATCAGCAGCGCCGTCTCGTGCAGGATCGGCAGCGCCTTGGCGATCTCGTCCGAGGTCAGCAAGTCGTGCTGGGTGGTCATCGCCCCGATCACGACCTTGTTGCCGTCGCGGCGGATGCCTTTCAGGCCGGCGATGCCGTGCAGGTCGACCAGATGTTCGGGGGTGGCGAGCCGAAGCTTCATCATCGGCACCAGGCTGTGGCCGCCGGCGAGTGGACGGGCCTCGTCACCCAGTGTCGAAAGCAGCTTGACCGCATCGGCCACGGTCGCCGGCCGGTGATAGCTGAACGGGCCAGGAATCATCGTCTCCTCCATGCGTCTTTATGTTTTTAACTGCAGACGTCGGGGTGGAGGCTCTTCTGGGAATTGTTCGCAAGCAAGGCGGGGACGGTCGCAAGGTCACCAGCAGAGGGAATTCGCACGAGTTGCGGATACCCCCGCACGAAATGCGTCAGCGTCTGCGACCTAACCGGTTACGGATGCGGCCTCGCTAGCGGAGCCGCCGGGGTGGTTTGACGATGCCCCGACCGGACGCAACGGATTTCGACCAGCTGTGGCGGCCAATGCTGATCCAACGGCCGGGGCGCCCAAGTCGAGGGGCGCCTCGCTTGTATATCCGGGATGGACGGAAACAGCCCGAATTCCATCCATCCCGGCCACCGGAACGACCCTAGCGATGATCTCCGCCATGGCCCAAGCCGTCGTCGTCATCGTCATCATCGGCCTTGAACCGCCCCAGATCCCCGACGCAGACGAAATTGGCCGCATCATTCGTCATGCCGTTGCCTTTGTACTTCGGAATTTGCGGATAGGGACAAAGCGGACGGGTTCCACCGGCCGGGAAATTCTGCGCGATGCGAGGGTCGAACAATCCCCCGCTCGGGAACGGAGAACTCGTGTTGTGGTTGGCGGCGACGATTCGGTCCGGGGCAGTGCCTTTTTCGACCCAGGCCGTGATGGCGTTGAGTTCGTTCTCGGCAAAGTCGTTGGTCGCCGGGCCGCCACCACAATGAGCCATGTTCGGCACCATGAAGAGCCTGGCGAAATCGGGCGCTTTCCCGCCCATCTGCCGGCTCATCAATCGATACCAGCGCGCGATGGAGGCTCCCGAGAAGATACCGTCATTCACCGAGGAGGAGATAATCAGCTTGCCGCCGCGATTTTTGAACGGTTGCAGGTTCAGCGAAACGCCGGTCATGAAGTCCATCGAACTCTGCGGATAGCCCTTGGTCTCGGCGAAAATCTTCGGTGCATCCTTGTCGAAGTCGAAGTGGAAGATAAAGGCTTCCTGGCCGGTGGGTCCGGCAACCGGCGTCACGACCGGAGGCGTGACAAAGATCATCGGAACCGCGCCGGCGCCCAGCGTCAGATTGGCCGCCGTGTTCACACCCGGCACCGGGGCGAGGGCGACATTCCAAGCAGCCCATCCAAGTCCCCCCGCTGTCGGCGGGTCCCAGATCCCGCCATCCCAGAACCAGTTCGAGTAAAGCCGCTTGCCCTTCGAGTTCACCGGGCCGCCGTAGATCTTCTTCAGCGCGGTTACCTGGCCGCTGCTGAGACATGTTCCGCCGTGAGGCGTACCGCCGTGCACGCCCGTGCCGCAGGTCACTGCATCCATCGCCGGAAACACCTTCTTATTCGTGCAGGCGTGGTAATCGTCGATGATTCCGTCCACCAGACCATCGAGGGCGTCACAGGCACCCAGGATCGCGGCGGAGGCTACCTGGAGATCCTGGGACGGGAACGTGTCGGGGATATAAGGCTGGCCGTTGACATCCATCGAAGTCGCCAGGGGAGCGAGGGCCTGCTCGTTCCAGGCTTCGGCAACCCCCGCCTGGGGCAGATTGAAGCCGGGATTTTGCGAGATGACGCCATCGAACAGCCATGGGAATTTTTGCGAGGCGACCATTCCGTCACGGCCGCCGTTCGAACAACCCATCAGGTAGGAGAATGTCGTCTGCTGTCCGTAATAATAAGCGATGACCTCCTTCGATATCGTCGCGGTTTTTTCGATGGCATTGTAGCCATAATCGATGCGGGCCTGTTCATCGACGCCGAAATGCGCGCTGCCGCCGGCATTGGCATCGTCGTCCTGATATCCGCCGACTGCATTGGTGGCTCTGTCTTCGTGACCGCCATCATCCACGGCAACGGCCCATCCCTGCGCTAGCTCGACACCGGCAGAACCCTGCGGGTCCGCGTTGAGCGAGCCGTCGGTCCCGCCTCCGCCCATCACCTCGAAACGGCCGAACCAGGTGTCAGGCAGATTGAGCGAAAAGCCGATTGCATAGGTGAAATGATCGGGGTCCTGGGCGCTGACGCGCTTGTTGATGACGCCGACAACATTGCAATACCCCGACTTTTTCGTCGCGCTCAGGATTTGCGTGTTTGGCAGCGGCAGCCCCATCAGGCCGGTACATGTGCCACGCGGCACAACGCCAGGACCTGCGGCCAGCGCATTCGGCACAGATAACGATATCCAACTTGCGGCAATGGTCGACGCCAGGAACAAACGCTTCATGTCACTCTCCCCTGTGATGACGAATAAAAATTCCCCGATATTGGCTTTGCCGCGCCGCTGACGTGGCAACCGAAAAGCCGGCCGAAGGAGCCCCTCGACCGTCCAGGATGATTGATTGTCCGTGATCGTCGTCGCGGGCCCGCGATGCAGGCTCTGCAAGGCGCGACCGCCAACGACAGGTAGACGAGATAGAGTGTTGCCTGCGCTCCCGGCACGCTCGGCCCGGTGCAACGCGAGACTCCGCTTTCGCAGCCTCAAGGCTGGCCAGTGGTGAAAGCACCGACGTTTCCCCATCGAGCCGCTCTTCGGATGGCAGCTTCGTTGTAGCGGGCTCATCACATCAAGGCCATGTAGCCCTGTCAACATGAAAACGGATATGGCGACCGCTCCACCGTCGAAGCCCAATCCATTTCGCGCGTGCGAAAGCGACCGGGTGTGGCGCACTCCGATTCGCTCTAAGTGCCCGGCTAGACGAAAGAAGTGCGGGGTTGCGAAGCCGGGGCCGTGATTAGTCCGGGCCGAATTTGGGCGGTCTGATATAAGCGCACCGGCAAATCAATTTCCGGGACTTGATCCCGGCTTCTTCGAAAGGTTCTCTGATGAATTCCAGGAGCGGACGAGGCAAGACCAGCCCCGCCAAGGATGCTCGTCCCATCGGACGACCTGCGGAGTCGCGGAAAGTCTCCACCCGCAAGAGGATTGTCAGGGCGCCGGCGCCCGCGCGGGGCGATCAGATCGCGCTCGGAGACCTGTCGAAGAATTTGGGCTATCGCATCCGGCGAGCGCAATTATGGGTTTTCAAGGACGTCAGTCGACAGTTGGCGGCCTTCGACATAAGCATTGCACAATACTCCGTGCTCAGCATCATCAACACCAATCCCGGCATCAACCAGCTGGCGATTGCGTCGGTCCTTTCGATCGAGCGCGCGGGCCTGGGGCGTCTGGTGGAGCGCCTGGAGCGGCAAGGACTGGTGGCGCGTGCGGCATCGTCGGCCAATCGGCGTTATTACGCGCTGCATTTGACGACCGCGGGCGCAGCGCTTCTGGATCGGCTTCGGTCACGCATTGCAAAACATGAAAAGGCCCTCGCCCAAAAAATCGGGCCCCGTGCCTATAAGCAGCTGCTGCAAACCCTGTCGGTTTTTCTGCACGAGTGATGCGAGGCTGCCTGCGTGGCGAAGGCCCGCGGGAGCTTTGTCCGTTCTCGCCCGATTGCCGTCTTCATTGGGCTTGTGGTCTAGGCGTGCCGCCGTGCCAGCCCGAGCCTTGCCTTGACCTCGGCGATCTTGGCGCGGCTGACGGGAACGCGGTGCGGCGACGGGCCGTCGAGCTCGATCACCGCGCCGTCGCCCTCCTTGCGGACGAAGCTGACATGCGGGATCGCCACGATATGGCTGCGGTGGACGCGGACGAACAGGCCGGGATCGAGCTGGGCCTCGGCTTCCGAGATCGACCACGGGCACATCCGCTCGCGGGTGCCGTCATGCACCCTCGTATAATGAGCATCGGCGCGGACGCTCCTGATATCGGCGACATCGATGAAGTGGGTGCCGTTGGCGCCCTCGATCGGCAGCCGCGGCGCGGGCGCGGCACGCGGCGGCTGGCCGAGGCCGCCGAGCGGCGCCACCATCGGCCGCGGCAGCGATGCTGTGACCGCGCCCGCCTCCGGCGGCTGCACCGGCGCGGCCACGATCGCCGCCATTGCCGTCGTTGTCGGGTCGAGTAAGGGCGGGGCGACGGCCGCCGCCTGCCGGCGCGGATCGGGCACCAACGACAACAGGAAGCCGGCCGCGATGACAAAACAGAGCACCGCCACCACCACGGAGAGAATTTGCTGCGATGCGGCAAGCCCGCCCATATGTTGATGGGTCGCTTCCGAAAGCGGGACAAAATGCATGCCGTACATCGCGGTGTAGTGCATGCCGGAAACCGCGACGCCGAACGCGATCGAGCTTGCGATCAGCCGGATGCCGTCCTGGCGAGCCAGGAACACGCGCAGGCCGCCATAAGCCGCGACGATCGCGATTCCGATCGACAGCAGGACCATCGCCCCGTTGTGCTGGATTGCAAAATTGCCGGCAAGGCCATGGATGCCGACATAATGCATGCTGACGATGCCGGCCCCCAACAGCACCGCCGAGGAAATCACGCGGCGCTGCGACGGCTCGCCGATCGAGAGGAAAAACAGGGAAACGCCGACCACCAGCACGCAGATCAGGAACGAGACGATGGTGGGCAGCACGAGATAGACGGCGTCGGGCGGGATCGGCGCCGCCAGCATGCCGACGAAATGCATGGTCCAGATGCCGATCGCGAGAAAGCCGGCGGCGCCCGACAGCAGCACGCGTTGGCTCACGCCCGGCGTGCCGCGGATTCGCGCGGCGAGGCCAAAGCCGGTGTAACCACCCAGGATCGCGATCACCACCGAGAGCGCGACGAGATAGGGATCGTGTCCTTCGAACATGATCGTCTCGGCCGCCCGTCTCCACGGGCGTGCCTCCTCCCATGGCCTTGAGTTTATAGGCGCGGCGGCGGAAATGACAATCGATCTGCCCGGAGGCTTGATAAAGTGAAGTTGAATTGCAGCGGCGGGCACTTCTCCCTCGCCCCGCTCTTGCAGGCAGAGGGCCGGGGTAAGCGGCTCTCTCCCCAGATTCAAACTCGCGGATAGTCCCCCTCACCCGCCGCGCAAGAGCGCGTCGACCTCTCCCCGCAAGCGGGGGAAAGGTGACAAGCGCGCTTTCGCTGACGTGCTCCAGCCGCGGCCCGGCCGCGCCGGTTAAGCCGCGCGGATCGAGCCGAGGAAGCCGTTGACCTCGATCTTGAGCTGGTCGGACTGCGACGACAATCCGGTCGACGCCGCCAAGAGCTTGGAGGCGGCGACGCCGGCTTCGTTGGCCGCCTGCTTGACGCCGAGGATGTTGTCCGTCACCTCGCTGGTGCCGGTGGCGGCCTGCTGAACGTTGCCGGCAATCTCGCGCGTCGCCCCGTTCTGCTGATCCACGGCGCTGGCGATCGCGCCGGAAATCTCGTTGATCTCCGCGATGGTGCCGACGAAGGTCTGAATCGCGGCGACCGCCTGTCCGGTCGCGCTCTGGATGTCCTGGATCTGTCCGGAGATTTCCTCGGTCGCCTTGGCCGTTTGATTGGCCAGCGCCTTCACCTCGCTCGCGACCACCGCAAATCCCCGGCCGTGTTCGCCGGCGCGCGCGGCCTCGATCGTCGCGTTCAGCGCCAGGAGGTTGGTCTGGCTGGCGATGCTCTGGATCAGCGTCACCACCTCGCCGATCTTCTGGGTGCCGGACGCCAGCCCCTCGACGACGACATTGGTGCGGCGGGCTTCCTCGGCGGCTTTTTCGGCGATTTGCGCCGAGCGCGTCACCTGCTTGCTGATCTCGCCGATCGAGGCGGTGAGTTCTTCCGTCGCCGAGGCGACGGTGCCGACGCTGCCCGACGCCTGGGTCGAAGCCATCGCGGCGGCGGCCGCCTGGCGCGCCGTTTCCTCGCTGCTGGAACTCATCGACGAAGAGATCGCCTGCATCTCCGAGGCTGCGACCGCGACCGCCTGGACGATATGGCCGACCTTGCGTTCGAAGTCGGACGCCAGATCGCGCCGCGCCTTGTCGCGATCCAGCTTGGCGAGATGGTCGGCCTCGATCCGCTCAGCCTGGGCGCGCGCCTCGGCGGCGTGCGCAGCCTCCACTTCGGCGGTTTTCTGCGCGGTGGTTTCGAACAGCTGCGAGAGCTGGTGAGCGAGCCAGACCAGGACTGCTGCTTCCATCACCAGGATGACGGCGTGCAGCACCACGCGCCCGAGATCGGCGCCGCCCGGGAAGATTGCCGCCGGCAGCAGGAAATTCAGGATCAGGTGGTGGAGCGCGACCGCGACGGTGCCGATCACGATCGGCCGATAGTCGCAATAGGCGACCAATAGCGCCAGCGCCGCGAAAAAGTACATGTGCACGTCGATCTGCCAGGCGGAGCCGGAGAGCTGATAGGCAAACATCGAGACGCCGCCCATCAGCGCGACCGCAAAGGTCAGCCGCGTCGACAGGCCGTTGCCGGCCATGCGCCATGACAGGGTCGCCGCGGTGGCCAGCACCGCCATGAAGACCGCGGGCAACAGCCAGTCGGTGCCGCGCACCATTCCGATCGCGACCGCGATCGGAAGATGAATCCAGAGCAGGGCGATCAATGCCTTGCTGGTGGTTTCGCGCAGCGCTTCCAGATCCTTGCTCTCGATGATCATGTTCAATTCCCCCAAAACCTATTTCGTGAGACAGGCGGCGACCGCCTGCGGATCGATGGCAAGCCAGGCGCCGGCCTCGCGAAGCCGCGCCAGTCCGTCATGGCCGTCCGGCTGCACCACCAGAAGCGAAGGTATCGCGGTAATCCTGACGACAGCGGCATTAGCGGAAGCCGCAGCCGTAAAAATCCGTTGCTCGCTCCACCAGGGCGGAAAGGCCACGGCCACGATCTCCGTGCCGGGCCGCACCTGCAGCGACAGCGCCGCAATGCCGACAAAGCTCGCGATCAACAGGCCGGTGGCACCGACCCATGGCGACCAGCGGGATGCCGCGAGGGATGATGAGTGTTCCATCCTTCAAATTCATACGTCGATAATGATAATCGCCCGTAAATGTCCCGACCGCCGGAAGGTATCTGCATGCTGTTGGCGATCGCGGTGGCCCATAAACATGATCGAGCAGCGGCGATGGGGCGCGGGTGAGTGACTTTGCTGCGGCGCAACAGTGCGCGAACGTCACCCTTTCGTTGCCCTGCTCCCTCGCCCCGCTCTTGCGGGGCCGAGACGAGCGAAGCTCACTCTGAGTCCCCCTCACCCGAAATTCGCTACCGCGAATTTCGACCTCCCCCCGCGAGCGGGGAGAGGTGATAAGCGCGGCGCTGACTACGCGATCCCCGCCGCGACCTGGCCGCGCAGCCGCTCCAGGCTGTGCAGCGTGTTGGTGCAGGCTTCCGCCACCTCGATGCCCTTGATGACGAAGTGCTTGCGGAAGAACTCGACATGCGCCGCGCTCTCGTGGAACTGCTGCGGCGTCAGCACCGCCGAGAACACCGGCACTTCGGTGCGCAACTGCACGTCCATCAACGCCTTGATCACGGTGTCGGCGACGAATTCATGGCGGTAGATGCCGCCGTCGACCACGAGCCCGGCCGCGACGATCGCGGTGTAGCGCCGCGTCTTGGCGAGGATCTGCGCATGCAGCGGGATTTCGAACGAGCCCGGCACCTCGAACACGTCGATATTGGTGACGTGGCGCCGCTCCATTTCCGCCAGGAAGGCGATCCGGCATTCCTCGACCACCTCGCGGTGCCAGGAGGATTGCACGAACGCGACCCGCTGCGGTTTTGCAAACCGCGGATGCGCGGGAACCGGCGGTCGGTCCACCGTTTCGGGAGAACCCGTTACTTCGGAAGCGTGGTGGGGAGCATCTTGCAACATCTGATTCATGGCTTTCCTCTTTCAGGACCAGAATCAGGGCACACGGAACGACGGGCCCACGCGAATGCGCGGGCCGACGCGACCGTTCTCTTTCATCCGGACTTTAACCGTCGGCTTCGGAGTCACACCGAATCTGCTGACCCTTCTTCACCAGGAATCTCCCCAACTAATTCGGGAGAAATTGCCGGAAGAAGAAGGCGCTCGCGGGCTTGGGCTTTCTCACCCTTACCGCCGGTGGGGAGTTTCACCCCGCCCTGAGAACATCGGCCGCCCGGGATGAGCGGCCTGAAATCAAGTATGGCGAAGGCCGGCGCTGCCAGCAAGAACCTTCCCCATGGGGAAAGCGCATGTCCCCATGCCCAAATCAACGGCTGAGACGAGGCCAATCCGGCCGCTGGCCGCGCGCATCCACCGCGCCGGACTCGGATGCCGCGAATCCGATTCCGGTTTGTTCTCATTGCAAAAGTTAACGCCGCCGAAGAGCTGTGGACGAGCCGCGCTTTGCCTGTGGATGGACTCCGGGGTCGGTTGCGCCGATTCCGCAAATCACATCACTTGATCCGCGCAGGCAGCGGTAACCCCGTGGGACTGCAGTAGGCAGCGACGCACCGAATGCGCGTCGGCCTGCCGCGTGTGTAGCAACCATCGTATCTTTAACGGCAAAGGCAAGGTCGAGCTGGCATGTCCCTCCTCGAAGGCATCATCGACTCCCGGATCAATCCGCTCGCGGTGGTCGAGGACATAGCGGCCGATAACAACTGGTCGTTCGAGCGCTCCGGCGAGGACGAAGTGACGATCGTCTCCAAGGGCGACTGGACCGACTACCAATTGTCCTTCACCTGGATGAACGAGATCGAGGCGCTGCACCTGGCCTGCGCCTTCGACATGAAGATTCCGCAAGCCCGCCGGCCCGAGGTGCAGCGGCTGATCGCCGCCATCAACGAGCAATTATGGATCGGGCATTTCGACATCTGGACCCACACCGGGATGATCATGTACCGGCAGGCGCTGCCGCTGCCGGGCGGGCTGACCGCCTCGAGCGCGCAATGCGAGAGCATGCTGGTCGGCGCCATCCATGCCTGCGAGCGCTATTACCCGGCGTTCCAGTTCGTGGTCTGGGCCGGCAAGTCGGCATCCGAGGCCATGAGTGCGGCGATGTTCGACACCGAGGGCGAGGCCTGAGTTTGTAAGCGCAAAGGCGTCCGCAGACACGGGCGTCGTCCCGGCGAAAGCCGGGACCCATACTCCGTGACACCGATATGGTGGCACGGTGCTTGTTGCAAACACCTCGATCAACTAGAACCGGCTGTGGTTATGGGTCCCGGCTTTCGCCGGGACGACGAGTTATTTTGCGGTGGCATCTTGAACACGAGCAACACCTTGAAGGACATCACCGGCCCCCTCGTTCTCGCCGGCGCCGGGAAGATGGGCGGGGCGATGCTGACGGGCTGGCTGGCGCGCGGGCTCGATCCGAAGAAGATTGCGGTGATCGAGCCGCATCCCGCCGCGGAAATCAGCGCGCTCGCGACAAAAGGCATTCGTCTCAATCCGCAGGCAAAGGACGTTGGCTCTGTCGCCACGCTGGTGGTCGCGCTGAAGCCGCAGATGTTCCGCGAAGCCGGCCCGGCCTTGAAGCCATTCGCAGGCCCTTCGACGCTGGTGGTCTCGATCATGGCGGGCACGACGATTGCCTCGATCGCGCAAATCTGCGGCGGCGGCGTGGTGCGCGCGATGCCCAACACGCCGGCCGCGATCGGCCGCGGCATCACGGTCGCGGTGGCGGCGAAGGGTGTCAGCGCCGCGCAGCGCGCGGTGGCGGATGCGCTGCTGCGCGCGACCGGGTCGGTCGAGTGGGTCGATGACGAGAGTTTGATGGATGCGGTGACCGCGGTCTCCGGCTCGGGGCCTGCCTATGTCTTCCTGCTCGCGGAGGAACTGGCGCGCGCCGGCGTTGCGGCCGGCCTGCCGGAAGCGCTTGCGACCAAACTCGCGCGCGAAACCGTCGCCGGCTCCGGCGAATTGCTGTTTCGCTCAGACGAGGCCTCCGCCACCTTGCGCCAGAACGTCACCTCGCCCGGCGGCACCACGGCGGCAGCGCTGGAAGTGCTGATGGGAGAAGGCGGCATGCAATCGCTGCTGACCCGCGCGGTCGCCGCCGCGACCCGCCGCTCGAAGGAACTGGCGAAGTAAGTCCTCACGGTCCTCATCCCGAGGAGCCGCGAAGCGCGGCGTCTCGAAGGATGCGGTCGGTGTATGCGGCTAAGTCGTCCCCAACCGTTTCGTAAAACTCTCGACATTGACGAGGCCGCGGGCGTGGCGGCCCTCGCCGATGCGGCGCTTGTCGTCGAAGGCTTCGACCTCGAAGCGGATCACCCGGCGCTCCACCGCGATCACCTTCGCGGTCGTCCGCACGGTCGATCCGACCGGGGTTGCGGCGAGATGGCGGATGTCGACCTCGGTGCCGACGGTGACCCAGCCCGGCTGGAGATATTTGTTGATCGCGTCGCCCGACGTCATCTCCATTTCCAGGATCATCATCGGGGTCGCATAGACCATCGGCATGTGCGGGACGAAATGCCCGACCGTGCGCTCGGGCGGCACGACCAGCGTGCGCTCGGCGCTCATGCCGATCTTGATGAAGTCGCGTGCATCCATGGGATGATCCGATGCGCGAACAAACCCCACTGTCGTCCCGGCCTTGAGCCGGGACCCATAACCACAGCCGTTCAAATTGCGTGAAGCTGGTGCAACGGCCCAGCGCAGTTGCAGACTTCGGTGGTTATGGGTCCCTGCTTTCGCAGGGACGACCGCGGAGAGAGTGTGCCCTACTTCTTCGCCGCCGCCGCGCGTTCCACAAAGGTCTTGCCGCCCTTCATCTTGTGCGCCAGCGGAGCTTCGTTGATCTGGATCACGACGGCGTCGGCGTCAACGCCGAGATTCTTCACCAGCGCCTGCGTGATGTCGCGCATCATGCCGGCCTTCTGTTCGTCGGTGCGGCCCTCGGCCATGCTGACGGTGATTTCAGGCATTTTTCGTCACTCCCGTTTTCTTTTGCTTCGTCGCTCTTGCCACAAACTCGAACCTCATCCTGAGGAGCGGCCCTTGGCCGCGTCTCGAAGGATGCCCCATTGTCCTCATGGTTCGCGACGGCGCAAGCGCGCCTCCTCACCATGAGGCCTAACCCCACTTCACCTCATGGCGCGCCAGCACCTCGCGCACCTTGGCGACCAGTTCATCCTCTTTGCATGAGAATTGCGCCGGCCGCGTCTCGCGCCATTCCTGGTTGGAGGCGATCGCGGCCGCGGCCCTGGCGCCCTCGATCAGGTCCTTGATCTGCACCTCGCCGCGCGCCTTCTCGTCGCTGCCCTGGATGATCACGCAAGGGCGAATTGCGCCGGTCGGCATATTTGAGCTGGTTACCCATGTTCTTGGGATTGCCGAGATAGAGCTCGGCGCGGATTTTTGCCGCGCGCAAGGTGGCAACCATCTTCTGGTAATCGGCGACGCGGTCGCGGTCGAACACGGTGACGACGACGGGACCGAACTCCGGCTTGGTGTCGAGCTTGCCGAGCATGGTGAGCGCGGCCTGCAGCCGCGACACGCCGATGGAAAATCCGGTCGCCGGCACCGGCTCGCCGCGAAAGCGCGAGACGAGGCCGTCGTAGCGCCCGCCGCCGCCGACCGAGCCGAAGCGCACGGGGCGGCCTTTTTCGTCTTTTGTCTCCAGCAGCAGTTCTACTTCGTAGACCGGGCCGGTGTAGTATTCGAGGCCGCGGACGATCGTCTGATCGACCTTTATGCGGTTTTCCCTGTATCCGGCATCTTCACAAAGCTTCTTTATCTCTAGAAGCTCGTTTCCGCCGTCTCTAAATTGCGAATTGACTGCAAGTTCATCCCAATGCTTAGGCATCGTGAAGAGGATGTCGCCCGGCTGGTTTTCTGTCGGTTCGACAGGCGCAACAAATTCTAACAGCCGGTCTGCAAAGGCCTGCGAAAGCCCGGCGCCTTTGGTGAAATCGCCTTTGCCTTCTTCGCCTCCATCCCACCTTCCGGGACCGAGCAATTTACGAACTTCATCACTGGAAAATTTATCCAGCTTATCGACCGCCCGCAGCACAGTCAGCCTGCGTGCCGCGTTCTCGTCGCCGCCAAGCCCGATGCTCTCCATCACCCCATCCAGCACCTTGCGGTTATTCACCTTCACCACATAGCTGCCACGGGGAATTCCCAGCGCTTCCATGGTGTCGGCGGCCATCATGCACATCTCGGCATCGGCGGCCGCGGCGGACTGGCCGCCGGACGCCGTGCCTACGGTATCGGCGTCGAACTGCATGAACTGGCGAAAACGGCCGGGGCCTGGTTTTTCGTTGCGATAGACGTAACCGAACCGATAACTGCGGTAGGGCAAGACGATGTTTTCTGTTCCGTATCTCTCTGCCACATAGCGCGCCAGCGGCGCGGTCAGGTCGTAGCGCAGCGAGATCCACTGCTCGTCGTCGTCCTGGAACGAGAACACGCCCTCGTTGGGCCGGTCCTGGTCGGGCAGGAACTTTCCGAGCGCGTCGGTATATTCCATCGCCGGGGTTTCCACCGGCTCGAAGCCGTAGCGCTCATAGACTTCGCGGATTTTTTCCACCATCGCGCGGGTGGCGTTGATCGCGGCGGGGCCGCGATCCTCCAGCCCGCGCGGCAGGCGGGCTCTCAGCTTCTGGGGTTTTTTCGGTTTCTCGGCCATGGCCGGCGTTGGTACCAGCCGGGGCGCGATGCGGCAACCGGGGCTTACTTCCCTTCTCCCCTGTGTGGGAGAAGGTGGCGCCTCAGGAGTAAGGCATCGGATGAGGGGTCTGCATCCGCAGCGAAGCAACCCCTCACCCGCCTTCGCTTCGCTACGGCACCCTCTCCGACAAGGGGAGAGGGGAAGCGAAGCGCACGCCGCCCTTACAGCACCTTCTTGATCCAGCCGTGCGGGTCGGCCGCGCGGCCGTACTGGATATCGACCAGCTTGCTTGCGCATCCCCATCGCGACGGGGCCGGCGGCGCCGCCGCTGATGAGAAAATCGCCGCTTCCCGAACACACCTTGCCGATCGGCGAGATCACGGCCGCCGTGCCGCAGGCGAAGGCCTCTTTCAGCTTGCCGCTGGCGGCATCGCGCGCCACTGCTCGATGGTGTAGGCTCCTCGCGCACCGGCACGCCGGAATCCTTGGCGAGCGCGATGATCGAATCGCGGGTGATGCCCGGCAGGATGGTGCCGAGCGGCGGCGTCGCAAGCGAGCCGTCGTCGAACACGAAGAACACGTTCATGCCGCCGAGTTCCTCGATGTAGCGCCGCTCGACCGCGTCGAGGAAAATCACCTGATCGCAGCCGTGATCGATGGCCTCGGCCTGCGCGCGCAGGCTCGCGGCGTAATTGCCGCCGCATTTGACCGCACCGGTGCCGCCGATCGCGGCGCGCGTGTAGTTCTCCGACACCCAGATCGACACCGGCGCGGGTCCGCCCTTGAAATAGGAGCCGACCGGCGAGGCGATGACGGCGAAGATGTATTCCGCCGAAGGCTTCACGCCGAGGAAGACCTCGCTCGCGATCATGAAGGGCCGCAAATAGAGGCTGCCCTCGCCGCCCGGTATCCAGGCGCGATCGATGCGCACCAGCTGCTCGACCGCTTCGATGAACACAGGCTCGGGCAGCGGCGCCATCGCCATGCGCTCGGCCGAATTCTGGAAGCGCCGGGCATTGGCGTCGGGACGGAACAGGTTCACGCCGCCGTCGTCGCGCTTGTAGGCCTTGAGGCCCTCGAAAATCTCCTGCGCGTAATGCAGGACGGCCGTGGCCGGATCGAGCGGGAAATTCGCGCGGGATTCGACGCGCGCGTCATGCCAGCCCTTGGCCTGATTGTAGCGGACCACGGTCATGTGATCGGTGAAGATCCGGCCGAAGCCCGGGTCCACCAGCTTTGCCGCGCGGTCCTTCTCCGACGTCGGATTCGGCGCCGGCTGGATTTCGAATTTCAAGCTCATTGCCTTGCTGCCGGCTGCCGGAACCGGCGCCATTTCCGGCGCCGGCCTGTCCTTCCGGGCCTGCTCGAACGAAACTGCCATGGGCTCTCTCCCGGATTGACGCGGATCGCGCGCCTTGCGCCTCAGCGCTGTTGATTAAGTCTGGCCCTCAGCCTGCGACCGCCTTGCGGCCGGTCTCCCCTCGGCGATGCCCCGTGAGGACATGCTTTTGTGGAAGGCGGAAGTCCAGTATGTTTGCCGAAATGCCGCTCGACAATCGTACGGTAGACAAATTCGCGGCTCAGGCCGCCATCTCTGGCTTTTTCAGGCCGCTCGAAACATCGCCACCGGCGGCACGACGTAATGTTTCGTCTGGATTGATCCTTTTGTAACATTGAACCCAAGATACGTCAATATGGCTGACATAAATTTCTCCAATGCCTCGCCCGACCCTGATTCGCGAGCGGCCGAAGGGCGGTCCCCCGCCCTTAAGGCCGGCGATTTGCGCTGGGACATCATCGAGTTGCTGTTCTTCGCCTATCGGGACTTCGTCGGCGACGCCGACCACGAACTGGAAGCGTTCGGCTTCGGCCGGGCGCATCACCGCGTGCTGCATTTCGTCCACCGCTATCCCGGCCTGAAGGTCGCCGACCTGCTGGACGTGCTGCGCATCACCAAGCAGTCGCTGGGACGGGTGCTCAAGCAGCTGCTCGATGAGGGCTATATCGTCCAGAAGACCGGCAACAACGACCGGCGGCAGCGCCTTCTTTTCGCCACCGCCAAGGGCGAGGCGCTGGTGGCGAAAGCTCGCCGGGCTGCAGACCGATCGCATCAACCGCGCGCTCGGGGATATCTCGCCCGAAGGCGCCGACACGGTCCGCGCATTCCTGCGCGCGATGATCGATCACGACGATCCCGACAAGGTGCTGGAGACGATCCTCAAGCCCGGCACCGCAACCGCAAAGGAACAGGCGTGATCCAGGCCGTGACCATCACGCGAACCCCGCCGAAGCCGGCCGACGACGCGCCGCATCTGTTGCTGGTCGACGACGACCGCCGCATCCGCGATCTGTTGTCGCGCTTTCTCTGCGGCGAGGGCTATCGCGTCACCACCGCCATGAGCGCCATCGACGCCCGCGCCAAGCTCAACGGCCTGCATTTCGACCTTTTGATCCTCGACGTCATGATGCCCGGCGAAACCGGCTTCGATCTCGCCCGCTTCATCCGCACCTCTTCCTCGGTGCCGATCATCATGCTGACCGCGCGCCACGAGGCCGAGGCCCGGATCGAGGGCCTGCAGATCGGCGCCGACGATTATGTCGCAAAGCCGTTCGAGCCGCGCGAACTGGTGCTGCGCATCGGCAATATTCTCAAGCGCACCGCGCTGCCGCCGGTGGAGGCGCTGGAGCAGGTCGCGTTCGGGCCCTTCCTGTATCATCTGGAGCGCGGCGAACTGCGCAAGGGCGAGGAGCCCGTTCATCTCACCGATCGCGAACGCGAGATGCTGCGCATTCTGGCCGAGGCGCGGGGCGAGACCGTGCCGCGCAGCGCGCTCACCGGCAACGGCACCGTCAACGAGCGCGCGGTGGACGTGCAGATCAACCGGCTGCGGCGCAAGATCGAAAACGATCCCGCCAATCCCTTGTTCCTGCAGGCGGTGCGCGGCATCGGCTATCGCCTGGTCGCCTCGCCTTGAGCCGTTTCTGATCAATCCTGTCGGATGAACCCAGTCAGATGAGCACGCTCGACACCGGCATCACCCTGATCCGCACCGCCGCCGGCCGCGTCTCGGCGGCCAACAGCTGGATCGGCAACGCGTTCAAGGGCTGGATGCCGACCGGGCTGTACGCCCGCGCGCTCCTGATCATGATCGTGCCGATGGTGGTGCTGCAGTCGGTGGTGACGTTCGTGTTCATGGAGCGGCACTGGAACACGGTGACGCGGCATCTGTCGGCCGCGGTGGTGCAGGACATCGCCAGCCTGATCGACGTCTACACGACCTACCCGCAGGACAAGGACCGCGCGCAGCTGCGCCGCATCGCCCAGCAGCGGCTGCAGCTGGTGGTGGATTTCCTCCCGGTGGGCGACATGCCGCCGCCCGGCCCAAAACCGTTCTTCTCGCTGCTCGACCAGACGCTCTCGGTCGAACTCGGCCGCAAGATCGGCAAGCCGTTCTGGATCGATACCGTCGGCCGCTCCAACCAGGTCGAAATCCGCATCCAGCTCGAGGACGCGGTGATGCGCATCTTCGCGCTGCGCAGCGCCGCCTACGCCTCCAATTCCGAGATCTTCATCTTCTGGATGCTCGGCACCTCCTCGATCCTCCTGATCGTCTCGGTGCTGTTCCTGCGCAACCAGATCAGGCCGATCCTGCGGCTGGCGGACGCCGCCGAAAGCTTCGGCAAGGGCCGCGAGGCGCCGAACTTCCGGCCGCGCGGCGCGCGCGAGGTTCGCCGCGCTGCCCACGCCTTCCTCGAGATGAAGGCGCGCATCGAGCGCTCGATCGAGCAGCGCACCGCGATGCTGGCCGGCGTCAGCCACGACCTGCGCACCATCCTGACCCGCTTCAAGCTCGAACTGGCGTTGATCGGCGACAGCCCCGAGGTCGACGGCATGCGGCGCGACGTCGACGAGATGTCGGGCATGCTGGAGGACTATCTCGCCTTCGCCCGCGGCGACACCGGCGAGCACGCGCAGCCGACCGACATGGCGGCGGCACTCGAGGAATTGCGCAGCGATGCCGAGCGTAACGGCCACACCGCCACCGTGGCGTTCCGCGGCCTGCCGGTGGTCACGGTGAAGCCGGCGTCGTTCAAGCGCTGCCTCGGCAACCTCGTCTCCAACGCCGCGCGGCACGCCAACGCCATTTCGATCACCGGCCACCGCGATCACCGTTATTTGACCGTCACCGTCGACGACGACGGACCCGGCATTCCCGTCGGCATGCGCGAGGAAGTGTTCAAGCCGTTCCTGCGGCTGGACGACGCCCGCAACCAGGACGAGGGCGGCACCGGGCTCGGCCTTGCCATCGCCCGCGATATCGCCCGTTCGCATGGCGGCGACATCACGCTCGGCGACAGCCCGATGGGCGGCCTGCGCGCTACCGTGCGGATCCCGGTGTAGGCAAACGCACCGCGATCAACCTGGATTGAACGCTGTAGCCCTGCTCTTGGGAGGAAGGCGCCTTACTGCGACTTCGGCAGCAGCCCCTTGAGCTTTTGCATGTCCTTGACGTTCATCTTGAAGCCGCCGGGCATCACGATGTCACCCGGCTTCTGATCGGGCTTGCAGGCCCCCAGCCACTTCGCCTCGATCGTCGTCGTGGTTTCGCGCGGCGCGCCGGAGGGGCCGCCCTCGCTGTGCGACGTGGACTTGACGGTGTAGGCGGAATTGAAATCGCCGGTGGTCTCGGAATGGGAAGTGATCGACATGGCGCCGACCTTGCACACGGAATCGCCGACATAGCCGGTCGCGGTCTTCTGGAGATCCTGCTTGGAGCACATTTCCTTCGCCATCGGCGAGGCCGCATCCGTCATCGCCTTGTCGGTGGTCTCGTCGGTGCAATGCTGCATCGTCATCTCGGGCAGCGGCGAACCGGTCCGGAGCATCTTCAGTTCCCACAGGCCGGCCTTGCGCACCGGCATGTCCACCGCCCGCGCGTCGGGCGCCGGCAGCGATGCCAGAAGCAAGGTCCCCAGGCATAATGAAAGCAGCTCTCGCCTCATGCTCCCCACTCCCGGTTGGGCGGTTCGGTCCGGATGCGATGCGGTGGCTCAGTAGCGGGTCACCAGCGGCCGTTCGTTGGCGCCATACGGCACCCAGCGGCAGGCGAAGGAGATGTAACCGCCATATTGGGCGTCCACCGCCAGGAACTTCACCACCTTGCCGTAACGCGCGCAGTGATCGACCGCGAGCTGGCGGACGTCCATTTGCGCGGTCATGGGAAAGGCGATGATGCCGCCGGTATCGTTGCCCTTGAACGAGGGCACCCAATCGGCCTGCGCCGGCCCACACGCCAGCATCCCGCAAACGGCAACCAGGCTCGCAGCCCCCATGATTCGCATCGCAAACTCCATTCGGCTCGCCGACACCTTAGAGCGCATCCGCGGCGATGAAAAGAACGGCCGGCCCTATCGTGGTGGACTTGTCGGCAGGTGTTGCCGCGTTGCACTTGACCTCCCGCGGGCTTCGCGGCACGGTCTCGATCTCAGTTCTTCCGGCGGATCGCCCATGCTCGACCTCTTTGCATCGTTGAAAAAAGCCGCTCCTGGCGCCGCATTCGGCGTCCTGTTCGGGCTGTTGTTCCTTGGCCAGGGCGCCCAGGCGGCCAATCCGCTGGAACTGAACTTCGGGCTGTTCGGCCCGAGTTATGAGGGGCGGGTCGCCCCTTGCGAGAGCGCGCTGCCAACCATCACCAACCAGTTCTGGGAAAAAGAGAGCAATTTCTGGAATTCCGACCTGCGGATCACCGGCTATGACCGGATTCACGAAACCGCCTTCCGGCCCTGGCAGTCCGACAATATCCCGCGCCGCTTCTGCAGCGCCGACGCAATGGTAAGCGACGGCAAGGTCCGCACCGTGCACTATTCGATCATCGAGGACGGCGGTTTTGCCGGTTTCGGCCAGGGCGTCGAATGGTGCGTGGTCGGGCTCGACCGCGACTGGGCCTATAATCCCCGCTGCAAGGCCGCCAAGCCCTAAGGTCCTCGGCCGGGTTCGCGCAGTCTACCGATTTTGTTCTTGAAATGTTCCATTCGTCTGCTAGGCTTCCCGCCGTCTTGGAAATGGGAGCGTAGCGATGGTGCCTTTTCGATTTTCCTGGATTTCGTGGCTGTTGATCTTGCTGGCGCTGCTCGTCTCGGCGGCCGGGACGGCGTCGGCGCAGGATCGCCGGCAAAACACCCCCGGCGAATTCGATTATTACGTGCTGTCGCTGTCTTGGTCGCCCTCCTTTTGCGAGGAGGCCACCGAGCGCGGCAGAGAGGGACGGTCGCAGGCCCAGTGCGGCGGGCGGCCGTTTTCCTTCGTGGTCCACGGCCTGTGGCCGCAATACGAGCACGGCTTTCCGGACTATTGCCAGCGGCCCTCGCCCCGGCTCGATCGCAACATCATGACCTCGATGCTGGACCTGATGCCGGCGCCGGGGCTGATCTTCAACGAGTGGGACAAGCACGGCACCTGTTCGGGCCTTCCGGCGCGGGCCTATTTCGAAACCATCCGCAAGGCGCGCGCGGCGGTGAAGATCCCGCCGGAATTTCTCGAATTGTCGGAGCCGAAGACGGTCGCACCCGCCGAGATCGAGGACGCCTTCGTCAAGGCCAATCCGGGCCTAGGCAATGCGGGAATCGCGGTGACCTGCAACCGGACGCGGCTCAGCGAGGTGCGGATCTGCATGAACAAGGACCTGCAATTCCGTGATTGCGAGGAAATCGACCGCCGCGCCTGCCGGCGCGACGAGGTGGTGATGCCGCCGATGCGGGGCGGGTAAGGTATTTTTACCGTCGTTGCGAGGAGCGTGAGCGACGAAGCAATCCAGACTGCGTTCCGGATTGCGATGGATTGCTTCGCGGAGCCTGTCATCGGGCGCGCATTCGCGCGACCCGGTGGCTCGCAATGACGTGGGTAATGTCGTAACCCTCCGCCATGAACTACCGTCACGCCTTCCACGCCGGCGGCTTTGCCGACGTCATCAAGCACATCGTGCTGGTGCGCATTCTGCTTTATCTGCAGGAGAAGCAGGCGGCGTTTCGCGTCATCGACACCCATGCGGGCGCCGGGCTGTACGACCTGACCGGCGAGGAGGCGCGCCGCGGCGGCGAATGGCTGACCGGCATCGCGCGGATCATGCAGGCGCGCTTCTCGGAAACGACGCTGCCGCTGGTAACGCCCTATCTCGACATCGTCAGGGCCTTCAATCCGGACCGCGATCTTGCCGCCTATCCCGGCTCGCCGCTGATCGCGCGTGCGCTGCTGCGGCCGCAGGATCGCCTGACCGCGTGCGAAGTCGAGCCCAAGGCGCGCAAGCACCTGATCGACGCACTGCGCCGCGACACCCAGGCTCGCGTGGTCGATCTTGACGGCTGGCTGGCATTGCCGGCCTTCGTGCCGCCGAACGAGCGCCGCGGCCTGGTGCTGATCGACCCGCCCTACGAGCAGAAGGACGAGTTCGAACGGCTGGCCGAAGGGTTTGCCGAGGCCTATGCGAAATGGCCGACCGGCAGTTATTTGCTGTGGTACCCGGTGAAAAGCCGCCGCGCCACCGATACCCTCGCCCGTCTGGTCGCCGAGGCGGTGGGCGCGAGCAAGCCGGCCGGAAAGGCGCTGCGCCTGGAGTTCAGCGTCGCACCACAGAGCGCGGATACCGCGCTTGTCTCGACGGGTCTGTTGATCGTCAATCCGCCTTGGACGCTGCTCGGCGAGTTGAAGGCGATCCTTCCCGAACTGGAAAAGCCGCTCGGCCAGGGCGGCGCCGCCCGGTTCAGGCTCGAGACGGCCAAGCCTTAGTCAGCCCGGTGTTGGCCGCCGGCTGCACGCGCCACCCCGGACCTCGCTCGCCGATGCCGGGAAAAGTCCGATTTGAACGGTAGGCAATTTGCCGGGAACAGTATTATGCTCTCGCTTATTGGGATCGGCTTTACGTTCCGCTTCCGCAAATGGTAGCGGCGGAGTGACAAGGCCTCGAAGAATATTTTTAGACGGATCGGCGTTGCAAGCCTGATCCGGACGGGTGGCCAAGCCTTCCGACAGCGAAAATGTCCGGTCGGGCCGGTGCGCGGACGCGCAGCGGCGGAAGCAGTACGGGGGAGGAGTTTCCCGATGGCCATGACTGGTACGGTCAAGTTCTTCAACGGAGAACGTGGCTATGGCTTCATCAAGCCCGATGACGGCGGCCGCGATGTGTTCGTCCACATCACCGCCGTGGAACGGGCGGGATTGAAGGACCTGACCGAAGGACAGCGCATTACATTCGAGGTCGAGCCGGACAAGAAGGGCAAGGGTCCCAAGGCGGTCAACCTGGTGATTTCGTCCTGAGGGCCTTTCTCGAAGGGCGGCTGAAGAGAGCAGGTCGTTTTCTCGTCATTGCGAGGAGCGAAGCGGACGAAGCAATCCAGCTTTCTTTCTTGCCGCTCCATGGATCGCTTCGTTGCGCTCGCAATGACGATTTGAAAGTGAGATAAAAAAATCCCGGCCGCAAGCCGCGGCCGGGAGTTGTGACAGAAGCTTTTCTTGGTTCTATCGGATTTGGTTCTATCAGAAGTGATAGTTCACGCCGGCGCGTATCGTTCCGAACCGGTAGCCGTTCGGTACGCCAGTGATGGTGAAGTTGCTGTTGGCGAGATCGACATAGAGATACTCGATCTTGGCGCTCCAGTTCTGGGCAAAGCCGAATTCGGCGCCGACGCCGGCGGTCCAGCCGAAATTGCTGTGGGTTTCCGACAGGCCGAAGGTCTCGCCGCGCAATTCGCCGAACGCCAGACCCGCGGTACCGTAGAACAGGATGTTGCTGAAGGCATAGCCGCCGCGGCCGCGCACGGTGCCGAACCACGGATTGGAGAACTTCCAGGGCGCGAACGTATCGTCGGCGCCGGTCGCCTGGATGTCGCCCTCGACGCCGAACACCCACGGACCGGTCTGCCAATTATAGCCGACCTGGGCGCCGCCCGCGAAACCCGACGGCTTGGTCGGACTGTTGTCGACCGAGCCCCAATTATAGCCGAGATTGCCGCCGAGATAGGGACCGGCCCAGCTATAGGCATTGAGCGGCTGATTGACGGTGTAGGGCCCGCGCGATCCGTAAGGCAGATCGGCGGCCTGCGCCGAGATTGTCCAGGCCGCGGCGATCGAGGCCGCCGCGCGCAATGCGATTCTTCTCATGTTACTCTCCAACGCAACTGCCGTGACCGCTGGATCGCCGACCGGCATCGCGCGGCGGGAGGTCCAAAAGGTTGCGGAATTCCACTTTTTATCGATAAGATTTATCGAGACTTTTAAGTTAAAGGGTTGTTAAGCGCGGTTACCAGCCGCTCAGCATTCTTAAAAAAGTGTTACGCGATCCCTTGGAGACCCCCCTCGCGGCGGCTGGCGATGCAAGGCAGCGGCGCTTAAATTCAGGCCATGGATCACGATTCTGCCGACAACCCGAAGACGCCGGCGCCACGGAAGGCGCGCCGTGGTTCCGAACCGGCCGGAAATGTCGACCTGCCGCCGCAGGACCCCTCCGCCGCCGATATCGACCCCGCGATGGCCACCGTCGACGAGGACGATGAAGCGCGGCTGCCGGAGGTTTCGGAGGAGACTCTTGAAGAGGAGACCGCCGATAGCGTGGCGGAAGGCCCGCTTGCGGTCGGCCATGCCGCGATCGAACAGGCGGTGCGACTCGCGCCCACCTCGCCCGGCGTCTACCGCATGCTGAGCGCGGCGAGCGACGTGCTCTATGTCGGCAAGGCGAAAAATGTCCGCAAGCGGCTGTCCTCCTATGCGCGCGTCAACGCGCCGCAGCCGGCCCGCATCCTGCGGATGATCGCCGCCACCGTTTCGGTCGAGATCGTCTCGACCTCGACCGAAACCGAGGCGTTGCTGCTGGAAGCCAATCTGATCAAGCAGTTGCGGCCGCGTTTCAACGTGCAGCTGCGCGACGACAAGTCGTTTCCCTACATTCTCATCACCGGCGACCACTGGGCGCCGCAGATCCTGAAACATCGGGGCGCCCAGACGCGGCCCGGACAATATTTCGGGCCGTTCGCGTCCGCGGGCGCCGTCAACCGCACCATCACGGCGCTGCAACGCGCCTTCCTGGTGCGCTCCTGCACCGATTCGTTTTTCGAAAGCCGCACCCGGCCCTGCCTGCTCTACCAGATCCGCCGCTGCTCGGGGCCGTGCACCGGCGAGATCGATTTTCCCGGCTATACCGAGCTGGTGCGCGAGGCCAAGGAGTTCCTCTCCGGCCGCAGCCGGTCCGTGAAAAAGGAACTGGCGTCCGAGATGGAGAAGGCTTCCGGCGAACTCGAATTCGAAACCGCGGCCCTCTACCGCGACCGCCTCGCCGCGCTGTCGGCGATCCAGTCGCAGCAGGGCATCAATCCGCGTACCGTGGAGGAAGCCGACGTGTTCGCCATCCATCAGGAAGGCGGCTATTCCTGCGTCGAGGTGTTCTTCTTCCGCACCGGCCAGAACTGGGGCAACCGCGCCTATTTTCCGCGCGCGGAGAAATCCTTCACCCCCGAAGAGGTGCTCGCCTCGTTCCTGGCGCAGTTCTACGACGACAAGCCGCCGCCGAAACTCATTCTGCTGTCGCACGCCATCGAGGAGAGCGAACTTTTGGCCGACGCGCTCTCGATCAAGGCCGGCTTCAAGGTGGAAGTCTCGACGCCCCGCCGCGGCGAAAAGAAGGAATTGATCGCGCACGCGCTGACCAATGCGCGCGAGGCGCTGGGGCGCAAGCTCGCCGATACCGCGACGCAGGGGCGGTTGTTGTCCGGGCTCGTCACCACGCTCGGCCTGTCGCATCCGCCGAAGCGGATCGAGGTCTACGACAACAGCCACATCCAGGGAACCAACGCGGTTGGCGCCATGATCGTGGCCGGGCCGGACGGTTTCAACAAGAACCAGTATCGCAAGTTCAACATCCGCTCCGAAGGCCTTACCCCGGGCGACGACTACGCGATGATGCGCGAGGTGCTGCAGCGGCGCTTCAAGCGACTGATGACCCAGGCCGCCGAGGGCGACGCTGCCAAATCCAGACCGGACGATGATTCGTTCCCGCAATGGCCGGACCTCGTCATCATCGATGGCGGCCGCGGCCAGCTCAACGCGGCCAAGGAGATCTTCGAGGGGCTCGGACTGACGCAGGTGACGCTGCTGGCCGTGGCGAAGGGTCCGGACCGCGACGCCGGCCGCGAAACCCTGTTCATGCCGGGCCGGGAGGCGATCAAGCTGGAGCCGCGCGACCCCGTGCTGTATTTCATCCAGCGGCTGCGCGACGAGGCCCATCGCTTCGTGATCGGCTCGCACCGCAAGCTGCGCAAAAAGGACATCCGCGAGGCCGGCCTGCAGGAAATCCCCGGCATCGGCCCGTCACGGAAACGTGCCTTGCTGCACCATTTCGGAACCCTGAAGGAGATCGAGCGGGCCTCGATCGCCGATCTCGGCAAGGTTCCGGGCGTCAGCGCCGAAAGCGCGCGCAAGATTTTCGAGTTTTTCCACGCCCAGCCGGGCTAGTCCGGGCTAAGAGTGGGCAGGATTCGGGTCATACGGGCGTCGTCTAGGGCGGATCAGGTGCGGCCCACGGTTGACCTATAGGCTTCGGCGGTATTGGTAAGACGGATGAACATCGCGACGACAAAGGGGGCCGGACGGAGCTCGCTGTCCCTGCCGAATATCCTGACCTATGCGCGAATCGCCGCCATCCCGGTGGTGGTCGGCTGCATCTACGCGCAGGCCATCATGGATGGCCCGCTGTGGCTGCGCTGGGTGGCGCTGGCCGTGTTTATCGCCGCTGCCGTTACCGATTTTCTCGATGGCTACTATGCCCGAATCTGGGACCAGCATTCGGCGTTCGGCCGGATGCTCGATCCGATCGCCGACAAGCTTCTGGTCGCCTCCTGCCTCCTGATGCTGGCCGCGGACGGCATCATTCACGGCTGGACGCTGTGGGCCGCGATCGTGATCCTGTGCCGCGAAATCCTGGTCTCGGGCTTGAGGGAATATCTCGCCGCGCTCCGCGTCAGCGTGCCCGTGACCAAGCTCGCCAAGTGGAAGACCACGGTCCAGCTGGTCGCGATCGGATTCCTGCTGGCCGGCGACGCCGGCGACCAGCTGTTCTCTTCCATCGTCCCCGTCCTGGGCCCGGTCGTCACCCAGATGGGCCTCTTGCTGCTGTGGATATCGGCGATCGTCACCATCTACACCGGCTGGGACTATTTCCGCGCCGGCATCCATCACCTCATCGAGGAGGATGAGGGATGAAGCTCAAATATTTCGCCTGGGTGCGCGAACGGATCGGCAAGGCGGAAGAGACGATCGAGCCGCCGGCCGATGTGCGCACGGTCGACGATCTCATTGCGTGGCTTTCGAAGCGCGGCGAAACCTACGCCTACGCCTTCGAAAAGCCGAAAGTGATCCGCGCCGCGATCGACCACGCCCATGTCAAGCCGGATGCCATGATCGCCGGGGCCGGCGAGATTGCCTTCTTCCCGCCGATGACCGGCGGTTAATCCGTTTCCGAATGATTGCGATGATCTGATGACCGCTATCGTGACGATCCGCATCCAGGAAGCCGATTTCGACATCGCGCGGGAAATTGCCGCGCTGACCAAAGGCCGCACCGATATCGGCGCCGTCGTCACCTTCTCCGGCATCTGCCGCGGCAGCGAGGGCGGCGAGCCCATCGCGGCGCTGACGCTCGAACATTATCCGGGGATGGCGGAAGCCGAAATCATGCGGCACGCCGAAACCGCGATGTCGCGCTGGCCGCTGACGGGGCTGACCGTCATCCATCGCGTCGGCCGCATCAGGCCGGGCGAGAACATCGTGCTGGTCCTGACCTCTTCGCAACACCGCCAGGCGGCGTTCCAGGCGGCGGAGTTCCTGATGGATTACTTGAAGACCAGCGCGCCGTTCTGGAAGCGCGAGGAAGGCGCCGACCGATCCGGCTGGGTCGAGGCGCGCCACCACGACGACGAAGCCGCCGCGCGCTGGACCAAATCCTGATGGCCAAGCGCGCCAAGCCGACGGCCGGCCGCGGCCGCGCCACGAACCTTCAAAACAAACCCGGCCGCGCCGCGAAAGTTGCGAACACGCCCGGCCGCGCCACACCATTGCCGAAAGTGCCGGCCGGCGAACTCGTGACGTTGCTCGATTTCGTCCGCTACGCGGTGAGCCGCTTTACCGAGACAAAGCTCGTGTTCGCGCACGGCACCACCGATCCCGTGGCCGAAGCCGCCTTCCTGGTCTGCGAAACCCTGCATCTCCATCCCGACCAGTTCGAGATGTTCGCAACCGCCCGCGTCACCGCGCGCGAGGCCAAGGCGATCCTCGACGTGATCGGACGCCGCGTCGCGACGCGAAAACCCGCCGCCTATCTGGTCAACAAGATCTACCTGCGCGGCCTGCCCTTTTATGTCGACGAGCGCGTCATCGTGCCGCGCTCCTTCATCGGCGAGCTATTCGAATCGCAGTTTGCCGGCGACGGCGATCAAGGCGGCTCGCTGATCGACGACCCGGCCGCGGTGGACAGCGTGCTCGACCTCTGCACCGGCTCGGGCTGTCTGGCCATCCTCGCCAGCCTGAACTTTCCCAATGCGCAGGTCGACGCGGTGGATATCTCCAAGGACGCCCTCGACGTCGCCGCGCGCAACATCGCCGATTACGGCCTCGAAGACCGGGTAGAATTGCTTCGCGGCGACCTGTTCGCCCCGCTCCGCGACAGGCGTTACGACCTGATCATCTCCAACCCGCCCTATGTCGATGCGCAAGGCATGGCCGATCTGCCGCGCGAGTGCCGCGCCGAACCGAAACTCGCCTTTGACGGCGGCGAAGACGGGCTCGACCTCGTCCGCCGCATCCTCAACGAGGCCGGGGAGCATTTGACACCCGGGGGCGGGCTATTATGTGAAATAGGACGAGGCCGCGAGTTGCTGGAGGCCGCCTTCCCGCAGTTGCCGCTGCTCTGGCTCGACACCGAGGATTCCGAGGGCGAGGTGTTCTGGATCGCGGCCGCCGATCTCTGAGTGTGAATTGGCGCCCCGGGGACCGCCGCGCGCTGACCGGAAAACCGCCCGATTGGGTGGAAATAGTGCGGCCCGTGGCGTTCCCGTGGCGCGCCGAAACTGATAGCTTGCGCCGCAACCCGCCACGCCCCAAAACTTGAAGAGGCCCCCATGCTGGACAAGAGCCCCCGCCGCGCCGCCGTCAACGTGCCCAACGACCTCGCTGCGCACTGGATGCCGTTTACCGCCAACCGGGCCTTCAAGAAGAACCCACGGTTGCTCGCCGGCGCCAAGGACATGCATTACATCACCGTCGACGGCCGTAACATCATCGATGCCGCCGCCGGCATGTGGTGCTGCAATGCCGGCCATGGCCGCACCCAGATTGCAGAGGCGATCGGCAAGCAGGCCGCGGCGCTGGACTATGCCCCGCCATTCCAGTTCGGCATTCCGCAGGCCTTCGAGCTCGCCAGCCGCATCGCCGATCTGGCGCCCGCCGGCCTGGATCATGTATTCTTCTGCAATTCCGGCTCGGAAGCCGCCGACACCGCGCTCAAGATCGCGCTGGCCTATCATCAGACCCAGGGCCAGGGCACCCGCAGCCGCCTGATCGGCCGCGAGCGCGGCTATCACGGCGTCGGCTTCGGCGGCACGTCGGTGGGCGGCATCGTCAACAACCGCAAGATGTTCGGCACCCTACTCGCCGGCGTCGACCACCTGCCCCACACTTATGACCGCGAAAAGCAGGCCTTCACCAAGGGCGAGCCGGAATACGGCGCCCATTTCGCCGACGAGCTGGAGCGGCTGGTCAATCTGCACGGCGCCTCGACCATCGCCGCCGTCATCGTCGAGCCGATGGCCGGATCGACCGGCGTTCTGCCGCCCCCGAAGGGCTATCTCAAGCGGCTGCGCGAGATCACCCAGAAGCACGGCATTCTGCTGATTTTCGACGAGGTCATCACCGGTTACGGTCGACTCGGCTTCGCCTTCGCCGCGGAGCGCTACGGCGTGCTGCCGGACATGCTGACCTTCGCCAAGGGCATCACCAACGGCGCCGCCCCGATGGGCGGGGTGCTGGTGCGCGACACCATCCATGACGCCTTCATGAGCGGCCCGGAACACATGGTGGAACTGACCCATGGCTACACCTATTCGGCGCACCCGATCGCCTGCGCCGCGGCGCTGGCGACGCTCGATATCTACCGTGACGAAAAGCTGTTCGAGCGGGCCAACAAGCTCGAGCCGAAATTCGCCGATGCAGTGATGTCGCTCAAGAGCGAGCCGAATGTGGTGGATATCCGCACCATTGGTCTCACCGCCGGCATCGACCTCGCGCCGCGCGCCGACGCGCCCGGCAAGCGCGGCTTCGATGCGTTGAACAGCGCCTTCCACGACAACGACCTGATGCTGAGGATCGCCGGCGACACGCTGGCGCTGACGCCGCCCTTGATCGTCAGCGAGGACCAGATCGGCGAGATCGTCGGCAAGGTCGCCAAGGTGATCCGCGCGGTAGCGTAGCGCGGTTTGTTCGCCTTTTGCCGCTCGCGGCCTTTTCACCGATCCCTCTCCCCGCATTTTTGCGGGGAGAGGCGGAAATTTGCGCCAGCGAATTTCGGGTGAGAGACGGCCCCCCTCCTCGCCACAACTCGAAGTCCTCGCGGGAAGGGAGCCCCTCCCCCCTCCAGGAGCCAGCTCAGCTTGTCTCGCTCCCGCAACAGCAGGGCGAGTGCCGCCGCCGGGAAGCCGATATCCACGACTCCGTTCCGGGTGTGCCGAAAGAACACTAGCTTTTCGAATCAACATTGATGCTAAGGTTGCAGCACTCGGGGGAGCGCTGGCGGGCTTGTGCGAGGCGTTCTTCGGGTTTGGGGACACGAGGATTTGAGGGCCTTCCGCGCAACATGATCCGCATTTCCACGATTTTCATCGCCATCTGCATGGTGCTGGTCGCAGCATCCCTCGGCCTGATCCTGTATTCGGTGGCCGGCATCAGCGGAACGGAATCCGCGATCGTGGCGCTCACCGCGCTGACCTTCCTGATCCTCTACAACGCCGTCTCGATGCGGCTACGCGATCGCACCGACGTCGGCAGCCAGATCGCGGACCTGTCGCGCGGCACCGCCGACCTCGCCCGCCAGGTCGCCGAGTTCGGCCGTCGCCTCGCCGCCGTCGAGGGCAAGCTGGTGTCGGCGAATTCCGCCGGCTCCGACCGCATCCAGGCCGTGGCCGGCGAAATCAGCGAGCTGGGGGCGCTGGTCAAGCAGCTCGCGGTCTCCGTCGCCAGCCACGACGACATGCTGGCGGCGAGTGCGGCTGCGGCGGCTGCCGCGATTGAAGCCAAGGCGGACAACGACCGGCAACAGGAGCTGCCGCTGTCGACGGAATCCGTGCGGCACGTCACGCCGCTGCCGCCCTTGACCGCGGTGCCCACCCCGGCCCCGGTCGCTACCCCGCCCGCGCCCTCCCGTGGCCACACGCAAATCCTCGCCGCGGTGAAGAGCGCCGTCGACGAGAACCGGATCGAGATCTATCTGCAGCCGATGGTGACCCTGCCGCAGCGCAAAGTGCGCTTCTACGAAGCGGTGACCCGGCTCCGCGACGACAAGGACCAGCTTCTCACCGCCGACGATTTCATCGCGGTCGCCGAATCCGCCGGGCTGATCGGGCGGATCGACAACATGGTGATGCTGAAATGCGTGCAGGTGCTGCGCCGGCTGATGGTGCGCAACAAGGATGTCGGCGTGTTCTGCAACGTCGCCGCGGCAACTCTCGGCAATCCCACGACCTTCGCGCAGTGCCTGGATTTTCTCGAAGCCAACCGCGCGCTGGCGCCGTCCTTCGTGCTCGAATTCAAGCAGGCCACGTTCCGCAATCTCGGGTCCACCGAGACCGAGAACCTGGCGGCGCTGGCGCAGCGCGGCTTCCGCTTCTCGATCGATCACGTCACCGACCTGCGGATCGAGCCGCGCGAACTCGCCGACCGCGGCGTCCGCTTTATCAAGGTACCGGCAGCCCTGCTGCTCGATCAGCGGCAGAACGCAGGCTCCGACATCCATCCCTCCGACCTTTCCGACCTGCTCGGCCGCTTCGGTATCGACCTGATCGCAGAGCGGATCGAGGGCGAGCGCGCGGTGGTCGACCTGCTCGACTTCGACGTACGGTTCGGCCAGGGGTTCCTGTTTGCGCCGCCCCGGCCGTTGCGGCCCGAGGGCGCATCTGCTACCGGCGGGGCCGTTCCCACCAAGGCGCAGGAATCCAATGGCTCCGGCAAAACCGTTTCCGTCGATAGTCCGGTTATCGATCCCCCGCGGACGACCGGCAATGCCGCGCTGGCGCGGCGTGTCGCCGGTCCGGGCTGACCGGCCGTCGCCGCCATGACGTCACTCCGGTTCGTCGAGCGGCTGCGCGACCTCATCGGCGGCGTCGAAGTCGTGCTCTCCGATATCTGGGGCGTGGTGCATAACGGGCTGGAAGCGTTTCCCGCGGCCTGCGCGGCGCTGCATCATTTCCGCGACCAGGGCGGCACCGTCATCCTGATCACCAACGCGCCGCGGCCCGCGGATTTAGTGCAGCGGCAGTTGCGCAAGCTCGGCATTGCCGACGACACCTACGACGCCATCGTCAGTTCCGGCGACCTGACCCGGCACTTCGTCGCCGACCACCCCGGCCGCAAGATGTACTGGATCGGCCCGGAGCGCGACGGCTCGATCCACCGCGGCCTCGATCCGGTATTCGCTCCGCTGGAGCAGGCCGATTACATCGTCTGCACCGGCCTGTTCGACGACGAAACCGAATCGGCCGAGGACTATCGCGCGATGATGCTGCAGGCCCGCGAGCGCAAGCTGACGATGATCTGCGCCAATCCCGACATCGTGGTCGAACGCGGCGACCGGCTGATCTATTGCGCCGGCGCGATCGCCGAGCTCTATCGCGAGCTCGGCGGCGAGGTGATCTTCTACGGCAAGCCGCACCGGCCGATCTACGAGCGCGCCATCGAGCTCGCCGCCGAGCGGCAGAGCCATCCGATCAAGCTCAACCGCGTGCTGGCGATCGGAGATTCCGTGCGGACGGATCTGGCGGGCGCGCACGGCTTCGGCATCGACTGCCTGTTCGTGACCCGCGGCATCCACGCCGAGCAATTCGAGGGCATCGACCAGCTCGATCCGGCTTCGGTGAAGGAATTGTTCGGCCACCCGCCGCGCGCGCTGACGCGGGAGCTGCGCTGGTAGGGCGGGCGCAGCGGAAGCCTCTGGATCGTCATGGCCGGGCTTGTCCCGGCCATCCACTCTCGACCCACCCGCCGCTGCAAAAACGTGGATGCCCGGGACAAGCCCGGCCATGACGAACTTTGATGCTGATCGCTCGCTGGCGTGAAGTGCCCTTACGCGCTCACGGCGTCGAAGACCGCGTCGATCTTGGTCTTCAGCGTGGCGGCGTTGAACGGCTTGACGATGTAGTTGTTGACGCCGGCCTTCTTGGCGGCGATCACGTTCTCGGTCTTGGATTCCGCCGTGATCATGATGAACGGCGTGGTGGCGAGGTTGGGATCGGCCCGGACCTCGCGCAACAGGTCGTAGCCGGTCATCGGCTCCATGTTCCAGTCCGAGATCACCAGCCCGTATTTCTTGCCGCGCATCTTGTTGAGCGCCGCCGATCCATCGCTGGCGTCGTCGATATTCTCGAAGCCGAGCTGCTTGAGAAGGTTCCTGATGATGCGGATCATGGTGTTGTAATCGTCCACCACCAGAACCGACATCGACGTATCAACCGCCATCTTGAATCCCCCGAGACACCTAACGCCACACACAACCAACGAGCCTGCCAGGGTTGAGCGCCCCCGCAGTCCTTTGACCAAGCAGTAGCATCAGCCGTTAAACAGCGCGTTAACCCGGAAACCGCCGCGGTCCGCCGCCATGGCATCGACGCGGTCCCCGCTTGACTTCGTTGGCACCGCCGCGCCACGGTCCCGCCGCCAATCCGAGCTTTAAGTTAAAGAATTGCTGAAAAATGACCCCTGGCTTTATCGTTATCCGTGACTCTACGCCCGCCGCCCTGATCCCGAAGGGGACGGTGGTGGCGATGGGGAATTTCGACGGCGTCCATCTCGGCCACCGCGCGGTAATCGCCGCAGCCCTGCAAATGGCGCATGCCCATGGCCGGCCGGCGCTGGCGGTGACCTTCGAGCCGCATCCGCGCCGGTTCTTCAGCCCCACCACCCCCCAGTTCAGGCTCACCGACGAGACGGCGAAGCTGCGGCTCCTGGCCGGGACCGGGCTTGCCGGCGCGGTGGTCATGACCTTCGACAAGGCCCGGGCCGGGACCAGCGCGCAGGATTTCATTCACCATGATCTGATCGAGCGACTCGGGATCAGCGGCATCGCGGTCGGCTACGACTTTCATTTCGGCAAGGGGCGCGTGGGGTCGCCGGGCCTTCTGGTCAACGAGGCGCCCCGGCTCGGCATCGAGGTCGACGTGCAGGCTCATGTCGACATCGAGGAGCGGCCGGTGTCCTCCAGCGCGATCCGGATGGCGCTCGCGGAGGGCCAGATCGACGACGCCACCAGGATGCTGGGCGCGCCGTGGTTCGTGACCGGCGAGGTGATCCATGGCGAGAAGCGCGGCCGCGACCTCGGTTTTCCCACCGCCAATATCCGCCTCGACGCCAATTGCGGGCTCAGGCACGGCATTTACGCGGTGCGCGTCGGCCGCGGAGCCGAGCGTTTTGACGGCGTCGCGAGCTTCGGCCGCCGTCCCACCTTCGACAATGGCGCGCCGCTTTTGGAAGCGTTCCTGTTCGATTTCACGGGCGACCTCTACGGGGCGGTGCTCGACGTCGCCTTCATCGGCTTCATCCGCGAGGAGCTGAAGTTCGACAGCGTGGACGCACTGGTCGTGCAGATGAACGACGACAGCGCCCGCGCCCGGACCCTGCTTGCCGCTTCCCCCGGGGCGTTCCCGCAGCTCGGGATCGTCGGCTAGCCGCCCCTCCCGTACCGCCGAGATGCCCGGCAGGCTTTGCGATTCCCCCTCCGGCTGCTATGGAAAGCCGCATGTTTGCGCGGCGCATCATAGGGATTGGCGGCCCGGCTTCCGCCTGAGCTCTCGGCTCGGCGCAAGACCGGGATTTCCTCGTTCACCCGCGAATCAATCGCGTTTCGGCGCCCTTTTGAGCCAAACCAGAGCCTTCATGTCCGAAAAGCCGCAAAAAGCCGAAGCCAACGACTATTCCAAGACCCTGTTCCTGCCGCAGACGGAATTCCCGATGCGCGCCGGCCTGCCGCATCGCGAGCCGGAAATCCTCAAGAGCTGGAACGAGATCGGCCTCTATGACCGGCTGCGCGAGCAGGCCCGCGGCCGCACCAAATTCGTGCTGCATGACGGCCCGCCCTACGCCAACGGCAACATCCATATCGGGCATGCGCTCAACAAGATCCTCAAGGACGTGGTGACCAAGAGCCAGCAGATGCTCGGCTTCGATTCCAACTATGTGCCGGGCTGGGACTGCCACGGCCTGCCGATCGAATGGAAGATCGAGGAAGAGAACTACCGCTCCAAGGGCAAGCAGAAACCGGATTTTCGCGATTCCGCCGCGATGGTGGCGTTCCGCAAGGAATGCCGGGCCTACGCCACCCATTGGCTCAACGTGCAGCGCGAGGAATTCAAGCGGCTCGGCATCATCGGCGACTGGGACCATCCCTACGCCACCATGGATTATTTCGCCGAAGCCCAGATCGCGCGCGAGCTGATGAAATTCGCCGCCAACGGCACGCTGTATCGCGGCTCAAAGCCCGTGATGTGGAGCGTGGTGGAAAAAACCGCGCTGGCCGAAGCCGAGGTCGAGTACGAGGACTACACGTCAGATACGGTGTGGGTGAAGTTTCCCGTGACGTCCCCAGTGCACGGCGCACTTGCCGGCGCGTGCGTGGTGATCTGGACTACCACGCCATGGACGCTGCCCGGCAACCGCGCCATCAGCTTCTCGCCGAAGATCGGCTATGGCCTCTACAGGGTCACCGATGCACCCGCCGACAACTGGGCGAAGAACGGCGATCTCCTGATCCTGGCGGACGCGCTGGCGGAAGCCGTGTTCAAGCAGGCGCGCGTGACGGCCTTTGAGAAGGTCCGGGAAATTCCCGCGGATACGCTCGACGTGGTGGAATGTGCCCACCCGCTGAAAGGTCGCGCCGGCGGCTATCAATTCACGGTCCCGCTGCTGCCGGGCGAGCACGTCACCGCCGACACCGGCACCGGCTTCGTCCACACCGCGCCCGGACACGGCCGCGAGGACTTCGATGTCTGGACCGCGAATGCACGTGAACTGGAAGCGCGCGGCATCGCCACGACGATTCCCTATACCGTCGACGAGAACGGCGCGCTGACCGACCAGGCTCCGGGCTTTACCGGAAAACGCGTCATCAACGACAAGGGCGAGAAGGGCGATGCCAACGAGGCCGTGATCAAGGCGCTGGTCGAGGCCGGCATGCTGCTGGCGCGCGGCCGCCTCAAGCATCAGTATCCGCATTCCTGGCGCTCGAAGAAGCCGGTGATCTTCCGCAATACGCCGCAATGGTTCATCGCGATGGATAAGGACATTGCGATGCGGGGCAACGCAAAACCCGGCGATACCCTGCGCGCCCGCGCGCTGCACGCGATCTCGGTGACGCAATGGGTGCCGCCTGCCGGGCAAAACCGCATCACCGGCATGATCGCGGGCCGGCCCGACTGGGTGATCTCGCGCCAGCGCGCCTGGGGCGTGCCGATCGCGGTGTTCATCCGCGAGAAGGCCGACGGTTCGGCCGAAATCCTGAAAGACGATGCCGTCAACAAGCGCATCGCCGACGCGTTCGATAAGGAAGGCGCCGACGCCTGGTACATGGACGGCGCCCGCGAGCGTTTCCTCGGCTCGCTCGCCAACGAGGAATGGAAGAAGATCGACGACATCTGCGACGTCTGGTTCGATTCCGGCTCGACCCATGCTTTCGTGCTGGAAGACCCCGTGCACTTCCCGGGCCTTGCCGGCATCAAGCGCAAGGTCGACGGCGGCAACGACACCGTGATGTATCTGGAAGGCAGCGACCAGCACCGTGGCTGGTTTCATTCCTCGCTGCTGGAAAGCTGCGGCACCCGCGGCCGCGCGCCCTATGACGTCGTGCTCACCCACGGCTTCACGCTGGACGAGAACGGCCGCAAGATGTCGAAGTCGCTCGGCAACACCGTCGAGCCGCAGAAGGTGATGAAGGATTCCGGCGCCGACATCCTGCGGCTGTGGGTCTGCGCCACCGACTATGCCGACGACCAGCGCATCGGCCCGGAGATCCTCAAGAACACCATCGAGACCTATCGCAAGCTGCGCAATTCGATCCGCTGGATGCTCGGCACGCTGCACCACTTCCACCGCGGCGATGCGGTCGCCTATGCCGACATGCCGGAACTGGAGCGGCTGATGCTGCACCAGCTCGCCGAGCAGGCCGAAATCGTGCGCAAGGCCTATGCCGAGTTCGACTACAAGACCGTGGTCGCGAGCCTCTCGGCGTTCATGAACACCGAATTGTCGGCGTTCTATTTCGACATCCGCAAGGACACGTTGTATTGCGATCCGCCGTCGTCGCTGGCGCGCAAGGCAGCGCTCACCGCAATCGACATGATCTGCAACGCCATCCTGCGCTGGTTCGCACCGGTGTTGAGTTTCACGACCGAGGAGGCCTGGCGGATGTACCGGCCGGACGCCGAGCCGTCGGTGCATCTGACGCTGTTCCCGGACGGGCTCGAACGTTTCCGCGACGATACGCTCGCCGCGAAATGGCAGACCATCCGCGATGTCCGCCGAGTTGTTACCGGCGCGCTGGAAGTCGAGCGCGCCGCAAAAAGGATCGGCTCCTCGCTGGAAGCTTCGCCGATCATCTATGTCGCGGACCGGCAGCTTCTCGCGACGCTGTTCGATATCGACCTCGCCGAGGTCTGCATCACCTCGAACTATGAGGTGAGAGAGGACGAGGCGCCCGCGGGCGCCTTCCGTCTCGACGGCGTTCCCGGCGTCGCGGTGGTGGTCGAAAGGGCCGTGGGCACCAAATGTGCGCGATCGTGGAAGATCCTTCCCACCGTCGGCAGCGACCCTGAATATCCCGACGTCTCGCCGCGCGACGCACAGGCGCTGCGGGAGTGGAAGGCGCTCGGAGGGGCAGTGTGATATTGATATTCTATCGTCGTCCCGGCGAACGCCGGGACCCATAATCACCGGCGTTCGAGGTCGACAAGGAAGATGACCCAGGGTCGTTCAAGCAATATCCAACACGGCGTATGGGTCCCGGCGTTCGCCGGGACGACACCTTTATTTGCGGCGACCTCCCGACCATGACTTCTCCCATGCGTCCCGGAATCCTCGCCGCGCTGGCCGTGATCGCCATCGATCAGGCGACAAAGCTCTGGCTGCTGTACGGCTATGACATCGTCCATAACGGCGCGGTGAAGGTGACGCCGTTCTTCGATCTGGTATTCCTCTTGAACACCGGGATCAGCTACGGCTGGTTTCAGAACGAAAGCGCGACCGGCCAGGCCATCCTGCTCGCGGTCAAGGCGATTGCCGTGGTCGTTCTGGCGGTCTGGATGGCCCGCTCGCGCAGCCGCTTGGCGACGCTTGCGCTCGGCCTGATCATCGGCGGCGCCATCGGCAACGCCATCGACCGCCTGGCCTATGGGGCGGTGGTCGATTTTGCCTCATTCCACGTCCAGATCGGGGGAAAACCCTTCAATTGGTACGTGTTTAACATGGCCGACGTGGCGATTGTTGCCGGGGTAGCCGCCCTGCTGTATGATTCCTTCCTGGGGGTACCCGCCGCAAAAGCGCCCTGATCCCGGCTGATACGACCCCCCGGAATGGTGCCCAGCAGGCGCGGAATGTGCGCCTTTGATCGGCCTGCGGCTCACGGAAACGGAACGGGAATAGCGATGCGCGACACCGAAGCCGGCGTTTGGATGCTGCAAGACCCTCTGAGGCGCGGCCTGCGGCTCGCCGTCGTGGTTTTGAGCGTCGCCGTGGTGATGACGGTCGGAGCCGCGCGCGCCCAGGACGACGACGACGAGGACGACAAGACCTTCGAAGAGAAGATCATCGGCAACATCATGGCCGGCATCGGCGGCACCAACATGGAGAGCCGCGGTATCGAGTATCGCGAACGCTCGCCTTTGGTGGTGCCGCCCAAGCTCGATCTGCCGCCGCCGGAGTCGGCGAAGAGCGAAATCAAGGATCCGAACTGGCCAAAGGATCCGGACGAGAAGCGGCGGAAGGCTGCGATCGCGGCGCGGAAGAAGGCCACCACTCCGAAGAGCCTCGCCGAAGCCGCCCGGCCGCTGACGCCCGACGAACTCAATGCCGGCAGGACGGCCGCCCCCGCCCGCACCAATAGCGATCCGCTCCAGCCGGGCGACAAGCCAAACCCGATGATGAGCCCTGAGCAGCTCGGCTATACCGGCGGTCTGCTCGGCATGTTCAAGAGCAGCAAGCCGGAGGCGGTGCCGTTCACGGGCGAGCCGACGCGGGAAACCCTGACCCAGCCGCCTGCCGGGTATCAGACGCCGTCGCCGAATTTCGCTTACGGCACCGGAATTAACGACCAGAAGCCGATCGGCACGCATATCGACGTGATGACGGGCAAAGAGGTCCCTAATTGACCGTTGGCGCTCGCCCCCGGCTGCGCCGGATGCCCCATGGCGACGGCCGGCTTCGGGCACTGCCCGTGCGTCGCCGGAATGACCGGTAACGACGCGTAGAACAGAAAGCCCGCGGCAACGCTTTGCACCCTCGAATCCGCCCAAGCGAACAAGCAGCGACCGCGATCAGCCGACATCCGGGCTGACGGCGGTGAAGGACATGCCATGACCTCACGACTTCGAATAGCAGCCCCGATCGCCGCGGCACTGGCGCTTGCGATCGTTCCCTCGCTCGCCGTGCGGCCCGTGCTGGCCCAGACCACGGTGACGTCGGATCCCCCGGCGAGCTTCACGCTTGGCAACGGCCTGCAGGTCGTGGTGATCCCCGATCACCGCACGCCGGTCGTGACGCAGATGATCTGGTACAAGGTCGGCTCCGCCGACGAGACGCCGGGCAAATCGGGCCTGGCGCATTTTCTCGAACATCTGATGTTCAAGGGCACCGCCAAGCATCCGGCCGGCGAATTTTCGCAGACCGTGCTGCGGGTCGGCGGCAATGAGAACGCCTTCACCTCGGTCGATTACACCGGCTATTTCCAGCGCGTGCCGCGCGAGCAGCTGCAAAAAATGATGGAGTTCGAGGCCGATCGCATGACCGGCCTGATCCTGAAGGACGAGAACGTGCTGCCCGAGCGCGACGTCGTGCTCGAGGAATACAACATGCGGGTCGCCAACAACCCGGAAGCGCGGCTGATCGAGCAGATCATGGCGGCGCTGTATCTCAATCATCCCTATGGCCGTCCGGTGATCGGCTGGCACCAGGAAATCGAGAAGCTCGACCGCGAGGACGCGCTGGCGTTCTACCGGCGCTTCTACGCCCCGAACAACGCGATCCTGGTGATCGCCGGCGACGTCGATGCCAAGGACGTCCGCCCGATGGCGGAACAGAGCTTCGGCCAGGTAGCGCCGCAGCCCGCGATCGCGGCGCAGCGGATTCGTCCGCAGGAGCCGGAGCCGGTCGCGCCGCGTACCGTCACGCTCGCCGACGCTCGCGTCGAACAGCCGAGCCTGAAGCGCTATTATCTGGTTCCCTCCGCCACGACCGCTGCGGCCGGCGAGAGCCCGGCGCTCGACGTGCTGGCGCAATTGATGGGCAACGGCAGCAACTCCTATCTCTACCGGGCGCTTGTGGTCGACAAGCCGCTCGCGGTCAGCGCCGGCGCCGGCTATCAGGGCACCTCGCTCGATGCGACGCAGTTCTCGATCTCGGCCTCGCCGAAGCCGGGCGTCGAGTTCTCGCAGATCGAACAGGTGATCGACCGCGTGATCGCGGAAGTTTGCCAGAACCCGGTTCGCGCCGAAGATCTCGAACGCGTCAAGACCCAGCTCATCGCGGAGGCGATCTACGCCCAGGACAACCAGGCGGCGCTGGCGCGCTGGTATGGCGGCGCGCTCACCACCGGCTTGAGCATCGCGGACATCCGCAGCTGGCCCGACCGCATTCGCGCCGTCACCGCCGAACAGGTCCGCGCCGCCGCGCAGAAATGGCTCGACAAGAAGCGCTCGGTAACCGGCTATCTGATCAAGGACACCAGCGCGAAGCGCGAGGAGAAGCGTTCGTGAGCAATTTGATGATCTTCACACGCCGCTTTGTTCTGCTTGCCGCCGCCGGCCTCGCGCTGGCGCCGCTGGCATCGACGCCGTCGCACGCGGCCGCCAGGATCCAGCATCTGGTTTCGCCGGGCGGCATCGAGGCCTGGTTCGTGCAGGACTCGACCGTGCCGCTGATCGCGATGGAATATGCCTTCGCAGGCGGCGCCACCCAGGACCCGGCCGACAAGGCCGGTGTCGGCAACATGGTCGCCGACACGCTCGATGAGGGGTCGGGCGATCTCGACTCCAATCATTTTCACGAGCGGCTCGATCGCCGGGCCATCGAACTGAGCTTCTCCTCGACGCGGGATTATTTCCGCGGGAGCCTGCGCATGCTCAAGGACAACAAGGACGAAGCCTTCGACCTGCTGCGGATGTCGCTGACCTCGCCGCATTTCGACAGCGCCGATGTCGAACGCATCCGTTCGCAGGTGATCTCGAACCTGCGGCGCGACACCACCAATCCTTCGGCGTTGGCGGGCCACAAGTTCCTGGAGATGGCCTATGGCGACCATCCTTACGGCCGGCAGGCCAACGGCACCCTGGAAAGCGTGCCGAAAATCGAGATCGCCGATCTGAAGGACTATGTCCGCCGCGTGCTGGCAAGGGACACGCTGAAGGTCGCCGTGGTCGGCGACGTCGACCCGGCCACGCTCGGCGCGCTGCTCGACAAGACGTTCGGCGGCCTGCCGGCCAAGGCCAACCTGACGGCGGTCCCCGACATCGATGCCGCCAAGCCGCCGGAGCGCGCGTTCATTCCGCTCGACGTGCCGCAGACCGTGGTCACCTTCGGCGGTCCCGGCTTCATGCGCCACGATCCGAATTTCATGGCCGCCTATGTCGTCAACCACATTCTCGGCGGCGGCGGGCTGTCGTCGCGGCTCTATCACGAGGTCCGCGAGAAGCGCGGGCTGGCCTATTCGGTCTATGAATCGCTGTTGTGGATGGATCACTCGGCGCTGTTCGTCGGCAATACCGGCACCCGCGCCGACCGCGCCGGTGAAACCGTCGAGGCCATCAACAAGGAAGTCCGCAGGATGGCCGAGGACGGCCCGACCCAGACCGAGTTGGACGAGGCCAAGTCCTATCTGAAGGGCTCGCAGATGCTGGCGCTCGACACCTCGTCGAAACTGGCCTCCGCGCTGCTGCAATACCAGCTCGACAAGCTTCCGATCGATTACATCGAGAAGCGCAACGCCATCGTCGATGCCGTGACGCTGGATGACGTCAAACAGGCCGCCCGGCGGCTGTGGGGCCACGGCCTGCTCACCGTGATCGTCGGCCGCGCCCCGCAGGCCGCCGCCCAGCCCGCGGCCGCGACCCCGCCGCCGACGGCGAAGGACTGAGTCTCTCCCCGGGGTTCGATAAGGTCCCTGCCACGCGGGGCCCCTGCCCCTCCCCCGCTTGCGGGAGAGGGAATGAGCGGCAAAGCCAACTCCGCACAAAACCGCTATTCTGCGTCCAGCCGAATCCCGCCGGGGGATGCGCGGCCCTTTCGGTGACGCCATGCTGCGGATTTCCCGCGACCTTACGATCGACGAGAACGACATCGACATCTCCTTTGTCCGCGCCTCCGGGCCCGGCGGGCAGAACGTCAACAAGCTCTCCACGGCCGCGCAATTGCGGTTCGATACCCGGCGGGTCACGCTGGCGCCCGATGTCGCGGCCCGCCTGAACCGGCTCGCCGGCCAGCGCATGACCAAGGACGGCGTCATCGTGATGCACGGCCAACGCTTCCGTACCCAGGAGCGCAACCGCGCCGACGTGATCGACCGGCTGGTCGAACTTTTGCGCGAGGCCTCGGTGCGACCTACTCCGCGGCGGGCGACCCGGCCGACGCTGGGATCGAAACAGCGCCGGCTCGAAGGCAAGAAGCGCCGCAGCGACGTCAAGTCCAAGCGCGGCTCGGCGCGATTCGACGACTGAGCCGCCTGCCGCAATGCGGCGTACACGACGCCGCTGCTCGCTCGTTGCAGCATAAAACAGCCCGCTACTACCACCGTCGGTTCGCGACGACCTAAGCTCCGTTGGCGCCAAGGTCCTGTCCATGAAAACACGGCATGTGATGTTCGCCATCGGCTTTGCATTTTGCAGCGCGACATCAATGGTCGGCGTCGCCCCGGCACAGATGTCGTTGCCGGAGGCAAAGCCCGTGAACGGTGCCGCGCTGTTCAAGCAGCAATGCGCCACCTGCCACACGACCGATCTTTCCGAACCGCTCCGTCAGGGGCCTCCGCTGGTGCACATCATCGGCCGGCAGGCCGGCAAGTTCGAGGGCTTTCCCTATTCGCCGGCGCTTGCGCGGGCCGATTTCACCTGGGACGAGAGCAGGCTCGATACGTGGCTGACCAATCCACAGGCCGTCATTCCCGGCGCCATCATGCCGTACCGGCAGCCGAAGCCGGAAACGCGCGCCGCCATCATCGCATACCTCAAGGGATTGAACTGAATGGCAAAGCCGGTTCACTCGATGATCCGCGTGCTCGATGAGGTCAGATCGCTCGACTTCTACGCCCGCGCGTTCGGGCTGGAGGTCGCCGATCATTTGAAATTTGCGGACTTTGCGCTGATCTATCTGCGTCATCCGTCGTCGTCCTTCGAGGTCGAACTGACGGTGAATTTCGATCGCAAGCAGCCTTACGAACTGGGCGACGGATACGGCCACCTCGCCGTGGTGGTCGACGACCTCGACGCCGAACACGCCCGCTTCGAGCGCGAGAAGCTTTCGCCGGGGCCGCTGCGCGATTTCAAGCTCGACGGCGCGACGCTCGCGCGCTTCTTCTTCGTCTCCGACCCCGACGGCTACAAGATCGAAGTGATCCAGAAAGGCGGTCGCTTCGGCTGAACACTTATACCAACAAAAAAACATTCAATGGAGGACGCAAATGAGAGAAATCGACCCTCGAAGCAAATTCAATCGCCGAATCTTCCTGCAAGGCGCGGCGAGCGCCGTTCCGGTCGCCGCCGTCGCGGCAAGCGCCGGGCTTACCATCGAGGATGCGTGGGCGGCGGACGCGACCACGCTCACGCCGGCGACCTTGAAGACGCTGGTGAAGGTCGCGCGCGACATCTATCCGCACGACATGCTGGTCGACAGCTACTACATCACCGCGATCAAGCCGTGGGATGCCAAGGCGGCGAAAGACCCCGCGGTGAAGGCGCTGCTGGAAGACGGCGTTCGCCGTCTCGACCAGGACGCGCAGGACCGCCACAAGCTGGCCTACGCCCAGGTGCCGTGGGAGGCCGACCGCGTCGTGCTGCTGCAGGGCGTCGAGCATACCGACTTCTTCAAGCAGGTTCGCTCCGATCTCGTGGTCTCGCTCTACAACCAGGAAGAGCTGTGGCCGAAATTCGGTTACGAGGGCTCCTCCGCCGAGCATGGCGGCTACATCAAGCGCGGTTTCAACGACATCGACTGGCTGCCGAAGGTTTGAACACGCCATCGCGCAGAACATCAGTTGGGAGGATATCACATGGCAAAATTCGATCTGAATGACGAAGGCGTGGTGGTGATCGTTGGCTCCGGCGCCGGCGGCGGAACGCTCGGCAACGAGCTGGCGCAGAAGGGCGTCAAGGTCGTGATCCTGGAGGCCGGACCGCGCGTCGAGATCCAGGATTTCATCAACAATGAGTGGGAGAGTTTCACGCAACTCGCATGGAAGGACATGCGCACGACATCGGGCAGCTGGCGCGTCGCGAAAGATTTCGCCAACCTGCCGGCGTGGATCGTCAAATCGGTCGGCGGATCGACGGTGCATTGGGCCGGCGCGTCGCTGCGCTTCGACGAGCATGAATTTCGGGACAAGACCACCTACGGCAACGTGCCGGGCGCCAACCTGCTGGATTGGCCGATCACGCTGGCCGAAATGGAGCCGTGGTACGCCAAGGCCGAGGACAAGATGGGCGTCACCCGCACCAACAACATCCCGGGACTGCCGGGCAACAACAATTTCAAGGTGATGGAAGCCGGCGCCAGGAAGCTCGGCTACAAGGAGGTGCACACCGGACGGATGGCGATCAACAGCGAGCCGCGCGACGGCCGCGGCTCCTGCCAGCAGATCGGGTTCTGCTTCCAGGGTTGCAAATCCGGCGCCAAGTGGTCGACGCTCTATACGGAAATCCCCAAGGGCGAGGCGACCGGCAACCTTGAAGTCCGTCCCGGCAGCATGGCGCTCAAGATCGAGCACGATGCGACGGGCAAGGTCACCGGCGTCGTCTATGCCGACGAAGCCGGAAAGACCCAGCGCCAGAAGGCGCGCATCGTCGCGGTGGCCGGCAATTCGATCGAGAGCCCGCGCCTGTTGCTCAACAGCGCGTCCAGCGCGTTCCCCGACGGCCTCGCCAACAGTTCCGGACAGGTCGGCCGCAACTACATGCGTCACATGACCGGAAGCGTCTATGCGGTGTTCGACAAGTCGGTTCACATGTACCGCGGCACCACCATGGCCGGCATCATCCGCGACGAGGCCAAGCATGACCCGACACGTGGCTTCATGGGCGGCTATGAAATGGAGACGTTGTCTCTCGGCCTGCCCTTCATGGCGGCGTTCCTCAATCCGGGTGCGTGGGGCCGCCCGTTCACCTCGGCGATGGAGGGATATCCGCGCATGGCCGGGATGTGGCTGGTCGGCGAGGACATGCCGCAGGAAACCAACCGCGTCACGCTCGACCCGAAAGCCAAGGATACATTCGGGTTGCCGGTGGCCAGCGTACACTACGATGATCACCCCAACGACATCGCCATGCGCGATCACGCCTACAAGCAGGGGGCGGCGGTCTACGAGGCGGTCGGCGCGACGGTGACCTATCCGACCACGCCCTATCCCAGCACCCACAATCTCGGCACCAACCGCATGAGCGCCAAGGCCAGGGACGGTGTCGTGAATAAATTCGGCCAGACCCACGACGTCAAGAATCTGTTCGTCTCGGACGGCAGCCAGTTCACCACCGGCGCGGCCTGCAATCCGACGCTGACTATCGTGGCGCTCGCCATCCGGCAGGCGGATCATATCGCCGGCGCCATGCAGCGAAAGGAAATCTAGCAACGCTCTGTTCACCCCGGAGGCGCCAACGCGCTTCCGGGGTGGCCTCTTGGATCAGGGAGCCGGACCGTCCGCGATCGACGCTGTTATTCGGCCGCGACCAATCTCGGCGCCGGAGCATCCATATAATCGGGTGTGGCCGCCGCGGCCTTCGACCGGTAGATCAGGCAGGAACAGCGCAGCAGCGACGCGAAATTATGCACTTCCCCGCAATGATCGAGCACTTCGCTGTGCAGACATGACAGGAACTTCGCGAGACTCATGTCCTGCTTGCTCGCGATTTCCTCCAGCGTATCCCAGAACGCCATCTCCAGCCGGATCGATGTGCAATGGCCATCGATCCGCAGCGATCTCGTCTGCGATTCATAGTCACGTTGAGGCTGGTGAGCGAACAGCTGGCACATTGGTTTCCCTCCCGACGTTTTTATGACTTTTCCAAACGATATACCCTGTCGGCACGGCTCACAACGTTCCTTCGCGACGCTTGGCATCAGCCAAACCACGCGCGCGCGTGGTCGCATCCCCTTGCGTGCCTGAGTCTTTTTTGTGGCAATCGTTTCGGCGCGCCTCGCGCGGATCGATTGCTGGCGTCGGCGCGCGGCCTGAACCCGTCGATGGGCACCGATTTACCGTGAACAGCGGGGAGAGCCGACGAAACCGCTCTGGGTATTGACCGCCCTCGCCCTCCCGCCGCGGTGCGAAAGCGCCTAGATTGGGGCTCCCGCTACGCCCCGAGTCGCCCCGTCCCATGCCCGTCCGCCAGCTTCCCGAACAGATCGTCAACCGCATCGCCGCCGGCGAGGTGGTCGAACGTCCGGCGAGCGTGGTCAAGGAGCTCGTGGAGAACGCCATCGACGCCGGCGCTAGCCGGATCGACATCTTCACCGATGGCGGCGGACGGCGGCGGATCGGCATTACCGACGACGGCAGCGGCATGGGCCATGGCGATCTGGCGCTCGCGGTCGATCGCCATGCCACCTCCAAGCTCGACGACGAGGATCTGCTGGCGATCCGTACGCTGGGCTTCCGCGGCGAGGCGCTGCCCTCGATCGGTGCGGTGGCCAAGCTCGGCATCACCACGCGCCACGCGTCAGAGCCGCACGCCTGGTCGTTGTCGGTCGAAGGCGGGGTGAAATCCGCGATCATGCCGGCGGCGCTCTCCCAGGGCACGCGCGTCGAGGTCAGCGATCTGTTTTACGCGACGCCGGCGCGGCTGAAATTTCTCAAGACCGACCGCACCGAAGCCGAAGCGATCCGCGAGGTGGTGCGGCGTCTCGCGATGGCGCGGCCCGACATCGCCTTCACGCTGGCCGGCGAGGAGCGCGCGCCGGTTACCTGGGCCGCGGCGCTGCCGGGCAGCGCTGGCCGGCTGACGCGGCTCGGCGATATCCTGGGCAATGATTTTCGCGGCTGCGCCATTGAAGTGCGGGCCGAGCGCGAGGGCGTCGTGGTCGAAGGTTTTGCGGCCGCGCCCTCGCTGACGCGCGCCAACGCGCTCGGGCAATATCTGTTCGTCAACGGCCGGCCCGTGCGCGACAAGCTCATTATCGGCGCCGTGCGCGCGGCCTATTCCGATTATCTGCCGCGCGACCGTCATCCCGTCGTGGCGCTGTTCGTGACGCTCGATTGCGCCGAGGTCGACGCCAATGTGCACCCGGCCAAGACCGAAGTGCGGTTCCGCAGTGCGGGGCTGGTGCGTGCGCTGATCGTGCATGCGCTGAAGGAGGGCCTTGCCCGCGAAGGCCGGCGCACCGCCGCCAACAGCGACGGTGCCGCGCTGGCCTCGTTCCGCCCGTCGTTCGCGCCGCGCGCCAATTGGGACTGGCGCCGCTCGCCGGCTTATCCGGTCGGACCCATGCCCGCGTTCGAAGGCTCGGCGGCGACTGCCTTTGCCGAGCCCGGACAGGCCACATTCGACGTTGGCGCGCCCACGGCCGACATACGCTTCGAGGAAGCTGCCCCCGCCGATCTGCTCGATCGGCCGCTCGGCGCGGCGCGGACGCAGATCCACGAGACCTATATCGTGTCGCAGACCCGCGACGGCCTGATCGTGGTGGATCAGCACGCCGCGCATGAGCGCATCGTCTACGAGCGGCTGAAGGCCTCGCTGGCGAGGAACGGCGTGCAGCGGCAGATTTTGCTGATCCCCGAGATCGTCGAACTCGACGAGGCCACGGTGGAAAAGCTGCTCGCGCGTGCCGAGGAGCTGGCGTCGTTCGGGCTTGCGATCGAATCCTTCGGCCCCGGCGCGGTCGCGGTGCGCGAAACGCCATCGCTGCTCGGCAAGACCAATGCCGCAGCGCTGCTGCGCGATCTCGCCGAACACATGGCGGAATGGGACGAGGCGCTGCCGCTGGAACGCCGGCTGATGCATGTCGCCGCCACCATGGCCTGCCACGGCTCGGTGCGCGCCGGCCGACGCCTCAAGCCGGAGGAGATGAATGCGCTGCTCCGCGAGATGGAAGACACGCCGAATTCCGGCCAGTGCAACCACGGCCGGCCGACCTATGTGGAATTGAAGCTGTCGGATATCGAGAAGCTGTTCGGGCGACGGTAACACGGTGGAATTGTAGGGTGGATGAGCCGAAGGCGTAATCCATCGATTTGGAGCCCAATGGCGGATTACGCTTCGCTAATCGGCCCTACGAAGCTCGGCGCAACAACACAAACTCCGTATCGTCATACGCCCGCCGCTCCAGTTCATCGAAACCTTCCGGCGCGGCGAATTCCGCCGCCTTGGCTTCTTCCACCACCAGCAGGGCATCCGGCGTCAGCCAGCCGCCATCGCGCAGCGAGGCCAGCGCCTTCTCGGCGAGCTTCATGCGGTAGGGCGGATCGAGGAACACCAGCGAGAACGGCTCCATCGGGTGCGCCGGGCCGAGATCGGTGGCGTCGCGGCGATAGACTTTGGTCACGCCGCCGAGGCCGAGCGCCTCGACATTGTTGCGCAGCAGCGCCCGCGCCTCGGCGCCGTTGTCGACGAACAGCGCGAATGCAGCCCCGCGCGAGACCGCCTCGATGCCGAGCGCGCCGGTGCCGGCGAACAGGTCGAGCACGCGCGCGCCTTCGATCGGATCGTCATAGGCATGCACGAGGATATTGAACAGCGACTCGCGCAGGCGGTCCGCGGTCGGGCGGATGTCGCGCGACGACGGCGACGCGAGATTGCGGCCCTTCAATCGACCACCGACGACGCGCATCAGTCCTTACTCGTCCCGCGGCTTCAGGTCGCGCTTGCCGTGATAGCCGCGCTGCGGACGGCGCGGCGGGCCGTAGCCATTGGCCTCGGCCTCGTTGCGGGCGCGGGCCTCCTCGCTGCCGGTACGCTGCACCAGCACGCGGCGGCCCTTGCGGTCGGCGATCAGCCCGCTCTTGCCGGCCGGCTTGAACGGTTTTTTGCCGCGCGGCGCCGTCTCTTCGGTCGCAGCTTCCGCCTCGCCCGGCATCGGCCGGTTGAAATCCGCGCCCGCGAGGGTAGCGATCTTTTCGCCGAGCTGCTCGCGCAGCACCCGCGTCTTGACCTCGTCGACCTCGCCTTCCCCGAGTTCAGCCAGCTGGAACGGACCATACGACACCCGGATCAGCCGGTTCACTTCAAGGCCGAGATGCGCCAGCACGTTGCGCACCTCGCGGTTCTTGCCTTCGCGGATCGCAAACACCAGCCAGACATTGGCGCCCTGGTCGCGCTCCAGGGTCGCATCGATCGGGCCGTATTTGACGCCCTCGACCTCGACGCCCTTCTTGAGTTCGTCGAGCTGGCCCTGCGTCACCTCGCCATGGGCGCGGACGCGATAGCGCCGCAGCCAGCCGGTATCCGGCAATTCCAGCGCGCGCGCCAAGCCGCCGTCATTGGTCAGCAGCAACAGGCCCTCGGTGTTGAAATCGAGCCGGCCGATCGAGATCAGCCGCGGCAAACCTTCCGGCAAATTGTCGAACACCGTCGGCCGTCCTTCGGGGTCGGCATGGGTGGTCATCAGCCCGCGCGGCTTGTGATACAGGAACAGCCTTGTGCGCTCGCGCGGTGGCAATGGCTTGCCGTCCACGGTGATGGCGTCGTTGGTCGTGACGTCGAGTGCCGGCGAATTGATGACGCGGCCGTTGACGGTGACGCGACCCTGCACGATCCATTCCTCGGCGTCGCGGCGCGAGGCGAGCCCCGCCCGCGACAGCACTTTGGCGATGCGCTCGCCGGACTTTCTTCTCGCGCGGCGGCCGGGCCGCGCGCTTCTCGAAATCCGGTTTGCGCTCGCGATAGGCGCCACGGCCGCCGAACGCGGGGCGTTTTGCAAAAACCTTGCTGTCGTCCTCGTTGTCGCGGCGCGGCCGGTCGCTATCGCTGCGCGGATGTTCCTGCCAGGAGGTTCCCTGGCGCGGACGATCGAATTTGGGACGGTCCTGACGGCCTTCGCGGGGCCGGTCGAATTTCGGCCGCTCGCGAAATGGGCGATCGCCTTGCGGGCGATCCTCGCGCGCACGCGAAAATCGCGGACGCTCCTCGCCGCCGCGGTCCTCGCGCGGCTTATCGAAGCGTGGTTTGTCATAACTGCGGGACGGACGGGCATTCCGCCCGACATGATCGGGGGAAGAAGCATCGCGCTTCTGCCACGGTTTCGACTCGCCGCGATCCCCCGGGGCGCTCTTGCGATCCCGGCTGCCAAAATCCTTGCGTGGTCCGCGGTCCGGCGCACCGCGCGGGGAAAACTTCTTGTCGCCGCCGAATTTCCGCTCCGGCCGATCCCCACGCGGCCGATCGCCATCGCGCGGCGGGCGCGCCGAATACGGGCGATCTGCTCGCGGGCGGTCGCCGTCCTTGCGGAAACCTTCGCCCCGCGGAGTATAGGGCCGCTTCGCTCCGCCGCCTTCGCGCGGCGTGTAGGGCTTCTTGTCGCCGAATTTCCGGTCCTGAAAACGGGAGGCCGGGCGGGCCTCATCACGGTTGAAATTCGGGCGGTCGCCGCGCGGGGTATAGGCGCGCTTTTCGCCGCGGTCCTCGCCGCGGGGGCGGTCTTCGCGGTTGAAGCGCGGCGGACGGGGCGCGTCATCCCGGTCACGGCGGGGCGGTGCGCCGTCGCGTTTGCCGGCGTAAGCCTTGCCGCCGCCCGCATGCGGCTTCTTGTCATACGATCTGCCGCCCTCGGACTTGCCGGCCGAGGGGCGCTTCTCGCTCTCGCCCTTGGCCGCAAAACCGCGCTTGGCGAACTTCTTCTCGGGTCCGCGCGCGGCGCCGGAGCGGCCTTTGCCGCCTCCCGGCCGGTCACGCCGGCCGCGGGAATCGTTGTTTTTGTCGTTATCGCGGGGCATGAATAGTCTCTCGTCTAGAGATGAAATGGCGATCAGGCGGATGTGGATGGGCTGTCATAGCGATAACGCGCGCGCTCTTGGCTCAAGGCGCAGTCTCACGCAAAACCGGTATCCACTTTTGCTGAATGGCCCTCCAGTAGCAGGTTTCTTCCGATGATACGAGGGATGACCACCCCTTCTTTCATGGATTTGGCGCTGAAAACGGCGAAAAACGCCGCAAAAGCCGGCGAAGTCCCTATCGGGTGCGTCATCGTCAGGGGTTACGAGGTCATCGCCACCGCCGGCAACCGTACCCTGACCGACCGCGATCCGACCGCGCATGCCGAGATCCTGGCGATCCGCCAGGCCGCCGAGGCGATCGGAACCGAGCGGCTGGTCGATTGCGATCTCTATGTCACGCTGGAGCCCTGCACGATGTGCGCCGGCGCAATCTCGTTTGCGCGGATCCGGCGGCTGTATTTCGGCGCCGCCGATCCCAAGGGCGGCGCGGTCGAGTCCGGCGTGCGGTTTTTCACCGCGCCGACCTGCCATCATGTGCCGGACGTGTATTCGGGCGTCGGCGAGAGTGAGGCGGCGGCGCTGCTGAAGGAATTTTTCAGGGTGCGAAGGTAGAGGCCTGTTTCGAGTTAAGGCGCGGGCGAGACCAACACCCGCGCTGTCATCATCCGCGAAAGCGGATGATCCAGTATTCCAGAGGCGCGGGTGGATCGACCGACAGGCCACGGCGTACTGATACCCGCCTTCGCGGGAATGACGAGCTGTGGGGAGGGCCGCTTGCGCATCCTCCCCTCACCCCGCGAAAAACGCCTTCAGCGCCTTGGCTGTCGCATCCGGATTTTCTTCCGTGAGAAAATGCCCGGAATCAACCGGCGCGCCCGAGACGTTGGTCGCCCAATTCTTCCAGGTGTCGAGCGGCGTCGCCGCTGATCGGGCGATGCCGGCGTCGCCCCACAGCGCCAGCATCGGAATCGTGATCTTGTTGCCGGCGTCGTGATCCCTTTTGTCGATCTCGTAGTCGGCATAGGCGCCGGCGCGATAATCCTCGCACATGGCGTGCACGCGCGAGGGATCGCGGAACGCGGCGAGATAATGCTCGAGCGCGCGCCTGTCGATCGCATCGAGCGTTTTGGACTTGGTCTGGCTCGCCATCTTCTGCCTGAGGAAAAAATCCGGATTGCCGCCAATCAGGGTCTCCGGCAACGGTGCGGGCTGCGCCAGGAACGTCCAGTGATAGATCTTCAGCGCGTAGAGCCGGTTCATGCGCTCCCAGTAATCATAGGTCGGCAGGATATCGAGCACCGCGAGCCGCGACAGCCGGCCGGGATGATCGAGCGCCAGCCGATAGGCGACGCGACCGCCGCGATCGTGTCCGGCGAGCGCAAACTGCACATGGCCGAGCTGCTCCATGGCATCGATCATGGTCTTTGCCATCTCGCGCTTGGTGTAGGGAATGTGATCCTTGTCGCTCTCGGGCATGTCCGACCAGCCATAACCCGGCAGGTCCGCGATGATCAGCGTGAACCGGTCGGCGAGTTGCGGCGCGACGCGGTGCCACATCACATGGGTCTCGGAAAAGCCGTGCAGCAGCAACAGCGGCGGCCCCTTGCCGCCGACGCGCGCGAAGATGCGCCCGGATCGGGTGTTGATCCACTCGGAGGAAAAACCGGGGTAGAGGTCGGCGAGATCAGGCATGTTCACACTCTCATGTCATCGTCCGAAAGCGGATGATCCAGTAAACACTAACAAAACACGGCTTCGCGGTCTCGCCGCGAATTTCGCGCGAGTTTTGAGAGGAAACGTTCCGCCCCCGGTAGGCAGAGGGCGCAGGGAAGACCGGGTGCGCGCCGCACCCGCGGTCTCGCGTGCAAAAAGCACAAAGAAAACGCACACGAGCATACAGGTTCAGCGGAAGCAGTCCGGCCTTCCCTGCGCAGTGGTTTTAACGGCTTCCTTCGTGCTCTTCCCGGTGATCGGCTTTCTTGCCACCGTCATCTGCGGGAAATGTTGCCTTTCGCGAACTTGACGCCAGCACCGAGGCGTCAGGACCACACGACTTCTCCGTCCGCAAACAGATCGCCTCGTCAAGGAACTTCCGCGTCCACCGCATCCCGCGCCAGCGTTCCGTGACGTTGCGAACGCCCCTCTTGTGGGCAGCGGGACGGCCGCGGTTATAGGGTGATTTGCCACTTCTGAAAATCAGAATATTTTTTCAAAAGGGGCTGGACAAGCGTTTTAACACGCTGATTTGCCCGGCGGGTTGTTTTGTCGCACCCACGCCCCTTGACGGGAGTACCTGTACGAGGCGTGGCGGCTGGTGAGCGCTACGAGAGGCGGGACATGTGAGCGGTCGAGATTCTCATCGTTTAGTGCATCTGCAGATAAGCTATGTCCGCTTCTGACGCATCTCCGACTCAAGTCGGAAGATCGCATGGGGTCCGAAAAGTGCCACTTCGGACTCATGCACTGCAGCAAATGGAAACAATGTTCGATGTATTCCCGTGCCGGCAAAGGAACCGCCTTCAGCACCAATCGCTGACTGCTGGCTCCGTCAGATACGCGGCGTCGCCTACCTGTTCGAACGTCGCCAGGTGGCTGGCGCAGTCCCGAACGCCTTCTTGAACGCGCGAGAAAATGCGGCCTCCGAACTGTAGCCGACCAAGTCGGCAACTTGCGCCAGGGACGCGCTGGTATTGCGGAGCTTCTGGGTCGCCACCTGCATGCGCCAACTGGTGACGTAGTGCATCGGCGGCATGCCGATCAAATTAATGAAGCGGTCGGCCAGAGCCGAACGTGACAGGCCAACCTCACGGCTAAGGTCATCCACGTTCCAAGCCCGGGTGATGTCGTGATGTACCAACGCTAGCGCCCGCGCGACGTGGGGATCGCGCAAACCGGCGAGCCAACCGGTCTGCCCCTGCGGCAATGCCTGAGCGTAGCGCCGCACAGCTTCAACGAACAAAAGCTCCGACAGCTTCGCCAGCACGGTCACCGACCCGGGGCGACCAGCGGAGACCTCGTCGGCGGCATATTGGAAGGTCGAGCGGATCCATTCTGCGGCCCCGCCTTGCTCGGCATCAAGCTTTAGCAACGACGGCAACGTCGAGATCACCGGGTTGTCTTCGGCACTATCGCAGCCGAGGTACCCACAGATCATCCGTGTTCGTCTTCCGCCGCCGCCGTGATTAATTGAGAACAGCCCGCCGTCCTTGGGCGGCTGGATAATATCACTACCAGCTACCGGCGGCAGGGTCAGGTCGCTGCCCACCAGGTGCAGGTCGTTGCGCGGCAGCAGAACGACATCGCCGGCTCCGACCAGAAGGCCCTCTCCATCCTCGCCATCCACCCGGATGTGGAGTTCGCCCTCGACAACATAGTGATAAAGAATCATGTGCGAAGTTGGCCCGAGAGCCGGTGCGCAGTGTTCCGGCGCGACGCGGGCGGCCATGCACCATGGCGCAAAGAAATCGGCGTGCAGAAACACGCCGCCAGTCAAATGCGCCACTCTGAGAACGTCGGATAATGCATCCATACCGACCTCAATATCAGAAGCTGGTGTTTCAGTCATGCCTCAAGGTAGGCCGGTCATAGACCCTCGCCCGTCTGGCGACCTATAGATCGCTGCATCAGCCGACAACTTTTCATGTGCCATCGGCGCACTATTCCGTGAAGGGAGATCGAAATGAACGTGATGAGCAGCATCTCTGACAGTAGCGAACGGTACGCACGCTGTATTCAAACGTCCAAGCGGGTTCGCTGGGACATCGACAAGGATGTGATCCGGGGGCGCAGCTTCGATACCGCTCACAAGTTTCTCCCAGACGGCCTTTCTTTAGCGGATGCGTTCACGACGCTATCGGCCGACGAGAAGCGGTACGTCAGTCAGATCCAGGGTCGCACCTACGCCAACATCTTCGGGTTGGTCGAGCGCTTCATCAATGCCAAGGTCCTGGAGCTCAGCGAGGACCACTGGTTCGGCGATCAGGTCGCGCTTGAGGCATTGGTCCGGTTCAGCGATGAGGAGCTGAAGCACCAGGCGCTGTTCCGCCTTGTCGATGCGATGGTCGGCGACTGCTGCCGCGCGGCTATCGCTTCGATCTCGATCCCGACGCCGTCGCCCATGCCGTTCTTGGCAAGAGCACCTGGGCGGTGTTGGCGCTGACGCTGCATATCGAGCTCTTCACCCAGCTTCACTATCGCCAGAGCATCGACTCCGATCGCCGAACTCTCGGAGCTGTTCAAGGACGTGTTTCTCTTCCACTGGAAGGAGGAAAGCCAGCACGCGATCCTCGACGAACTGGAATGGATGCGCCACGACGCCACGTTGACGGCGGAGCAGCGCGATCACGCCGTCGATGAATTCATCGAGCTGGTCATCGCGGTCGACGGAATCCTGCAGGCCCAGGCCAAAGCCGACGCCGGCTATTTCACGGCAACGTGCGGCCGCGCGGTCCACGAAGCAGAGGCACGCGCGATCGAGGCCGCTTTTCTCAAGGCCTATCGCTGGCAATACATCCATTCAGGCGCCCAGCACCCGCACTTCGGCAAGGTGCTCTCCAGCCTGATCACCGAAGATCAGGGGCAGCGCATCCAGCGGCGCTCGCCACGCTGCAATAATCCCGAACGCAATCTCATACCACGACCCCAGCATAGGAGACCTATCATGGTTGCACCAAGCGAAGACCACCGAACCCACTGTCGTCAACGGCATCAATGTCGACGACCTGCTTGCCCTGATCGAGGGCGTCAGGCGGGAATCGGCAAAAGGCAAGACAAACTGGCACGTCACCACAACCTGGCAGGGCCAGGCGCGGAGCCGCGCGGAAATCGAGAGTTTTGAGATCGGCGGAGAACGGGTGCCGCGCCGGTTCTCGATCGATATGGACGAACCGCTCGAGCTAGGTGGATCGAACAGCTTCGCCAATCCGCAGGAACATCTGATCGCGGCGCTGAACGCCTGCATGACGGTGGGCTACGTGGCGCAATGCGCGGTGCGCGGAATCACGCTCGAAAGCCTGGCGATCGAGACCGACGGCGAGATCGATCTCCGCGGCTTCCTCGGGATCGATCCTGCCGTGCCGCCGGGCTACGAGAACCTGAACTACACCGTCCGCATCAAGGGTAATGGCACCAAGGAGCAGTTCGCCGAAATCCACCAGGCGGTAATGGCGACCTCGCCCAATTTCTACAATTTATCGCAGCCCGTCGCCCTCAAACCGACTTTGGTCGTCGAATGATCGCCTATTTGGAGGGGATGAACCCAACAAGGGAGCACTATCATGAAATGTTTGATCGGGACTCACTATAGAAACGAGGGCAATTCGCCGGAACAGGAGCTCGCGGAGGAACAGTTTTTTGAGCAATTCGCCGCGCTCGAGGACGGACTTGTCCTCGTTCAAATTCAGCTGCGGAGCTTGGCTGAAAACGCCAGGCTGTTCGAGAGCCTCGTAAGGCAAATGCGGCGATCAATTTGCCCTGCGACTCCATCACCGAACTAAGATTGTGAACAACATGCCCCTCTCGGAATCCATAGCCCGGCGTGCAGGAACTTGGCCTGCTCGATGTCCGTTGGGGGTCATTTGCGTCGAATTCTTGGCATGTCCCTCGATGTCCGGTTAGCGTGAATCTTCGGACTTCTTGGCAATCACGATCAACCGGCCAAGCCCGAAATCCCGGCCTATCCCGCCGGATTCGGCCGCCTCCTATTGCTTTTCCCGTTCCACTGCCTGCCAGCCGATGTCGCGGCGGCAAAAGCCCTCCGGCCAGCGGATGCGGTCGACCGCCGCATAGGCGCGCTGCTGGGCTTCCGCCACCGTCCTGCCGCTCGCGGAGACGTTCAGCACGCGGCCGCCATTGGCGAGGATATGGCCGTCCTTCGAGATGGTTCCAGCATGAAATATCTCGACGCCCTCGATTTTCGCGGCGTCATCGAGACCCTCGATCCGCGTGCCCTTCCGGTAGTCGCCGGGATAGCCCTTCGCCGCCATCACCACCGTCAGCGCGGGTTCCGGAAACCAGCGCAGGTCGAAATTCCTGAGCTGGCCGTCGCAGGAGGCCAGCATCGCCGGCACGAGGTCCGACATCATCCGCAGCATCAAGACCTGGCATTCCGGATCGCCGAAGCGGACATTGTATTCGAACAGCTTTGGGCCGTCGGCCGTCAGCATCACGCCGGCATAGAGCACGCCGCGAAACGGCGTGCCGCGCGCCTTCATGCCGTTGACCGTCGGCAGAATGATCCGCGACATGATCTGGTCGTGAACTTCCGCCGTCACGAACGGCGTCGGCGAATAGGCGCCCATGCCGCCGGTGTTCGGACCCTGGTCGTGGTCGAACACCCGCTTGTGGTCTTGTGCCGACGCCAGCGCGATTGCTGTATCGCCGTCGGACAGCGCGAAGAAGCTGATCTCCCGGCCGGACAAAAATTCCTCGATCACGACCTCCGCGCCGGCCGCGCCGAACGCGCCATCGAACATCATGGCGATGGCGGCTTCCGCCTCGGCCATGGTCATCGCCACCACCACGCCCTTGCCCGCCGCGAGCCCGTCGGCCTTGACCACGATCGGCGCGCCCTGCTGGCGCACATAGGCGAGTGCATCGGCGGCGGTGGTAAAGCGGCCATAGGCGCCGGTCGGAATGCCGAACTCGGTGCACAGCGCTTTGGTGAATCCCTTGGAGCCTTCGAGTTGCGAGGCCTGCTTGCTCGGCCCGAACGCCTTGATGCCGGCCTTCGCGAGGTCGTCGACGATCCCGGCCGCGAGCGGCGTTTCCGGACCGACCACGACGAACTCGACGGCGTTGCGCTTGCAGAAATCGATCACCGCTGCATGGTCGGCGATGTCGAGCGCCACGCACTCGGCCTCGCGGGCGATGCCGGCATTGCCGGGCGCGCACCAGAGTTTCGTCACCAAAGGCGAGGCCGCGATCTTCCACGCCAGAGCGTGTTCGCGGCCGCCGGAACCGAGCAGGAGAATATGCATGATATGGAGCCAGATCAGCGGATTTTGTACGGTGTCGGTCGCACGAGTCCGCCCCTCGCGGCAAGGGGGTAGGTTACGGCTGCCGCGCCGAGGCCGCGATGATCTCCTGCAGCGTCGCCACATGGCGGGCGAAGGCGCCGCGCCCCGCAGCGGTGGCGGTGACCGTGGTCTGCGGTTTTTTGCCGACAAAGGCCTTGTCGACCGCGACATATCCAGCCCTCGCCAGCGTCTCGATATGGGCGCCGAGATTGCCGTCGGTCGCCCCGGTCAGCTTTTTCAGCCGGGAGAATTCGAGCCCTGGCGCCGTAACCGGCAGCGCGTTCAGCGCCGCCATGATCTTCAATCGCAGCGGCTGGTGGATGATGTCGTCGAGTTCGGCCATCGTCAGCTCCGGCGCATCCAGAGCCCGCCAAGGATCAATCCCCCGCCATTGACGAAAGCCATGCACAGGACGAAGGCATCGCCCGCGAAGAAATAGCAGATCAGCGTCAACGCCGTAACGGAAAGACCGATCGCGGTGAAGGCGCGGCCGACCCATATTCCGGCAATGCTGTAGATCATCATCATGTAGATCGGCCAGAACGTTCCCGCCTGCTTCGGCGTGAAATGCCCAAGCCAGTTGGCAAAGAAGCCGAAGGCCAGATACAGAACAAATGACAGGAGCATCCGTGTATCGAAGGTGCGGACTCCGGACTTTCGATACTGGTAGGCGCTGATGGCGACCGATCCGGCGATTCCCACGACATAGATCCACAGCCAGCCGTAACCGGCATGGCGCGGCCATAAATAGGTCTGAAGATAGCCTGCGAGCGCCAACACGCCCCACATGATCATGATCAGGCTGCTGAGATTGTAGATCAGCGATTGCCGGACGCGACCCGCGATATCGCCGATATCGGCCAGTGCCGCGGAAGCCTGCTTGCTGTCGATCATGTCGGCGCGCCGTCCCGCTGGATCGTGGTGTCGATCGATATCGCTTGCGAATCCCCGTCCGGACGATACCGGCCGATCAGGACATAGCCGATCAGCGTCGCCACCGTCGATGCCAGGGTGGCCACGATCCAGATCTGTCCTCTGGCGATGTGACCGGCATGGATCGCCAATTCAGTCGCGGCCGCAGCGATCAGGGCAACATAGGACCAGGCGATGAAATAATAGTGCCGAAGCCTCCAGTTCGCCGGCCGCGGGCTTTGCAGCAGGGGGACGATCGCAAGCACGATATAGACGAAATTCACGATCGCGGCGGCGTGGAAGAAATTGAACTGGCCCGTGAAACGATAGATCAGCATCGCCGCGGCGTCGGCGACGAGCATGGCATAGACGAAGGCGTAGCCGCGCGCACGATGCCCGGCCCCGCGCTTGGGTCGCAGCAACTGGAGCAGGCCGACGACGATACAGAACACGGCGAGGACCGAATGGAGTGTTCCTGCCGATGTCAGGTTCATCATCATGGCTCAGCTCCCCGCCTTCCCGTGCGTCGCGACGTCCTCGGCGATGACGGACACCGCCTTGGGCGCGCTGACGATGCCCATGTGATTGATGCCCTCGATCAGCTTGACGTCGACCGGGTGCGCGAGGCCGCGCACTGCCTCGGCATATTTGTCCGAAAGCATCAGTTCGTCGTCGGCGCCGGCGATGATGGTCAATGGCCGGGTCGCGGCGGCGAGATCGGCGCGGAAGTCCGGATGATTGGCGAAATTGCGCATCAGCCGGTCGCTATAGGTCGCCGTCAGGATCTTCTCCGAATTGGGCGGCACCGCGAAGGCCAGCACCGGCAGCGCCTCGCAGCAGTCGATGCCGATCTTGCGCAGCGCCAGGAGGCCCAGGATGCGCGGAATGTCGGGGCTGGCCCAGCCGCCGGAATTCGGCCGGTTGGTCGGGGCGTTGTAGCCGAGATAGGGCGCAAGCAGCACGGTACGGTCGAACAGGTTCTGGATCGGCGATGCGGCCACGCGCAGCGCGAAGCCGCCGCCGGCGGAGTGGCCGATCAGCGTCAGCGGCGCGCTCGGCGTGGTCTTGCGGAGCACCGCGACAAAATCGGCGAGATCGTCCTCCAGCTGGCCGACATAGCCGATATCGCCCCGCGTTCCCGACGCGCCATGGCCGCGAATATCGATCGCATAGGCTTCCACGCCATGCGCCGCCAGGGCGCTCGAGAGCGCGTGGATGGTGGTTCCGCTGGAACCGGACGAGCCGTGGATCACGATCGCCGCCCGCCCGGTCGCGGCAGCGGTCGGGGGATAGTGGCGGAAGCCGAGCGCGGTGCCGTCGCGGGCCTGAAACCGCTCCAGCGCGGGCAGCGAGCTGAAATCGACCGATTTGCGGGAGTCTCGAGATCGACGTCAGTTCGGGCGGCCGCCGCAGCGGCGAGGCCACCAGCCCCGCCAGCACCAGTCCGGCCAAGCCGACCGCCGCGAGGCCCCAGACCAGGACGCGGAAGCCAATCGATACCATGGCGATCATGATGCAACCTCCTTCTGGCGATCCTAGCTTCAGTACAGAGAACTCTGTATCACAGAGTATATGGGAACCGCAACGGCTGATTTGCGGGTGCTGCCAAAATCCCTACCTTGTGCGCCTGTCCGAAAAGCCCGAATCGATTGTCCGCGATGGCCGCCATTGAAGCCCTGATCAACGCGCCGGAATTCACGGTGTCCGAACTGTCCTCCGCCCTGAAGCGGACGGTGGAGGACACTTTCGGCCATGTCCGGGTGCGCGGCGAAATCTCCGGCTTCCGCGGGCCGCATTCCTCCGGCCACTGCTATTTCGCGCTGAAGGACGAGAGCGCCAAGATCGAGGCGGTGATCTGGAAATTCGCCCATGCACGGATGCGCTTCAAGCCTCAGGAGGGGCTGGAGGTCATCGCCACCGGCAAGCTCACCACCTATCCCGGCTCGTCGAAATACCAGATCGTGATCGAGGCGCTCGAGCCCGCCGGGATCGGCGCGCTGATGGCGCTGATGGAAGAGCGCAAGCGGAAGCTCGCCGCCGAGGGCCTGTTCGACGAGGCGCGCAAACAGCTGCTGCCATGGCTGCCGGAGGTGATCGGCGTCGTCACCTCGCCGACCGGCGCCGTGATCCGCGACATCCTGCATCGCCTCGAAGACCGCTTTCCGCGCCGCGTGCTGGTGTGGCCGGTCAAGGTGCAGGGCGAAGGCTCGGCCGAACAGGTCGCCGCCGCCATCCGCGGTTTCAATGCGCTGCCGGAAGGCGGCAAGATTCCCCGCCCGGATCTGTTGATCGTCGCGCGCGGCGGCGGCTCGCTGGAGGATCTGTGGTCGTTCAACGAGGAGATCGTGGTCCGCGCGGCGTCCGAAAGCATGATCCCGCTGATCTCGGCGGTCGGCCACGAGACCGACATCACGCTGATCGATTTCGCCGCCGACAAGCGCGCGCCGACACCGACGGCGGCGGCCGAAATGGCGGTCCCGGTGCGGGCCGAGCTGTTCGTCGAGGTTGCCGCCATGGCGCGGCGGGCGATGCTGTGCTGGCAGCGCGCCCAGGAAGCCCGCCGCAACGAATTGCGCGCCGCCGCCCGCGCGCTGCCCGCTGCGGGCGAATTGCTCGCGATCCCGCGGCAGCGGCTGGATGGCGCCGGCGCATCGCTGCCGCGCGCGTTGAAAGCCAACACCCATCTGCATTTCCGCCATTTCGCCGGCGTCAGCGCCCGGCTCACCGTGCGGGTGCTGCGCGGGCAGCTCACCCAGGCCCGCCATCGCCTCACCGTATCCGGCGAACGCATGACGCATTCGGCGCGGACGCTGTTGCGAAACCGCCGGGACCGCTTCGCCGGGCTCGAGGTCCGGCTGAAGGCCTCAAAACTCGCCAATGCGCAGGCGCAGCGTCAGGCGATCGCGCGCGACCGCGAGCGCGTGGCACGCCTTGCCGAGCGGGCGCGGCGCGCGCTGGCAACGGCCACGCAACGGCTGCAGGCGCGGGTCGCCCATAGCGGCCAGTTGCTGGGGGCGCTGTCCTATCGCAGCGTGCTGGCGCGCGGCTTTGCGCTGGTGCGCGACGAGCAGGGTCACGCGGTGCGCACTGCTGCCGGCATCGGTCCGGGGGCGCGGCTCGATCTGGAATTTTCCGACGGCCGCGTCGCCGCCACCGCGGATGCGGACCGCCCGCCGGCGCAGACCACCGCGAAACCGGTTGCAAGCGAATCGAAGACGGCTGCGCCGAAGCGCGTTGGCAAACCGGTCGATCAGGGCAGCTTGTTCTAGCAGCCCGCGCTACCGCGAAAGCCATTCGGCGACGCGTTTCTGCGAATCGGCGCGGGCTTCGGGATCGGTGCCGAGATGGCCGCGTTCCGGGACCGCGGCGTCCGCCGTGCCGGCGATCGCATGCAGCGGAAAATTCACGCGGTCGAAATCGTGATAGGCGCCGGGATAGACCACGATCCGCGTCAGCGCGCTGCGGCCGCGGGCGCCGTCGATCATCTGGCGGCAGGCGGGCGGCGAGGAGACGTCGTCCTTGGCGCCGATCAGCAACAGTGTCGGCACCCGCGCACTCCATCCGAGCCCGGCGGATATCCGGCAGTCCGGATAGAACGCGACGGCCGAGCGGAAGTCCGGCTCGACGCTGCGCGACGACAATTGCGGCCGCACCGCCCATAACAGCGCGCTGGCGCCGTTGGCCCATCCCAACAGGCTGATGCGGTTATGCGCCGCCCAGGGCTGCTCCACCAGCCATTGCCGGGACGCCATGATATCCTCGACCCGCTCGCGGCGGGCGTGAATCTTGTGCTCCTTGGCCCGGCATTGCGGGCCGAGTTCGCGCGAACCGTAGCTGTCCGGCAGCAGCACCGCCTTGCCGCCTTTAAGCAGCTGCTCGGCCCAATCGCGATAGCGCGGCTGTACCGGCTCGGTGCGGCCGCCCAGCCCGCCGCAGCCGTGCAGCGCGATCACGACCGGAAACGGGCCCTCTCCCTCGGGCTTGTACAGTTGCGCGTGCAAGATGGCGTTGCCAGAGGGGATATCGACCTGGTGCGGGGCAGCCAACGGCGCCGCATCCGCGGAAAAAGCCACGGCGGATAGCGTCAGGAAGGCGATTGCTGACAGAAAGCGCATCTTTGGGTGCCGGATCGTAATGGTGCTCATTAAAAGCGTTCCATCGTCGCAAGGCTAGCATGCGAAATTTGCGAAATTTCATCACAAATCGGTGGGTTTGACGGGCGGACAGCATGAACTATTTATGATAGATCGCGGTTTGCGAAAAATATTCAGCCCGGCCCGGCGGCCGGGGCCCTATCGGAGTTGTTCACCGTGCTTAATAAATTCGGCCCCTCCGGCCATGGCGAGGCGCAGCTGCAATATCTGGATGGCGATTTCCGGGTGATCTCGCCGGGAACCTATGTGCGCTGCGCCGTGACCGATGCGCGGATACCGCTCGACGAGCTGAAATACTGGAGCGTCGACCTGCAGGAGGCCTACGCGATCCCGAGCGCGGTGCTGCAGCGGCATTTTCCGGGCGCGCTCAAGGCGTGAGAGCTGAACTAAGTTATCGCCTGGACGGGAGCTAACTGCCCGTCCTGAATTTCTTTTCGCGGGCCTGAAACAGCCGGCCGGCAACAAACTTGCGTAATGACCCGGCGTCGGCGAATTCGAGCGTCACCGGAAACGGCACGATTGCTCGCGCGCCCTCGGCCTTGCCCAGCCGAACCAGATCCTTCTCCGTCGTCACCAGCGTCAGCCCATCGCGCCCGGCTTCGGCGATCAGCTCTGCGATTTCATCTTCGGAAAACGGATGATGATCGGGGAAGGCGCGTTCCCGGACCACCTCTAACCCGCACCCGCGCAACGTCCGGAAGAACCTGTTGGGATCGCCGATCCCGGCAAAGGCCAGCACGCGCTTGCCGCCGAGCGACTTCACCGTGGCCTCATCGGGGCGAAGCTGCGCCGACAGCACCGGCTTGGCCCGCGCGGCGATGGCGGCGGCAACGGGCGCGGCCGCCGATCCATCGCCGATAACGACCAGCGCATCGGTGCGCTCAAGCTGCACCCGCAGCGGCGCGCGCAACGGGCCGGCCGGGAATACGCCGCCATTGCCGAGGCCGCGGTCGCCATCGATCACGATCAGCGAGACGTCCTTGGCGATCACGGGGTTCTGAAAACCATCGTCCATCAGGATCACGGTCGCGGCCTGCGACTTCGCCAAAGCGAGGCCGTTGAGGCGGTCGCGCGCGACCGCGACCGGCACCGTGCGGGCCAGCATCAGCGGCTCGTCGCCGACGTCTTCGGCCCGATGCCGCGCGGGATCAACCATCACGGGCCCACGCAACCGTCCGCCATAGCCGCGGCTGAGCACCACCGGCGTTTCGCCGAGTTCGCGCAGCAGTTTGGTCAGCGCCAGCACCGCGGGCGTCTTGCCGGCGCCGCCGAGGTGATAATTGCCGACGCAGATCACGGGGATGCCGGCGTCGAGACCTTCGCCCTGCATGCGCTGCGCCGTGACCAGGCCGTAAAGGGCCCCGAGCGGGGCCAGCAGCAACGATGTCAGCGACGGCGGCCGGTACCAGAAGGCCGGCTCACGCATTCGCCGCCCCCATCTCGATCCGCAATTGCAGCAGATACGGCTCCAGCGCGACCAGCGTGCGATCGAGCGCGCCGCCGAGTTCGCCGACCACCCGCTCCGAGGCGGCCAGCGCGGCTTTGCGTGCCGCGGGGTCGGCCAGCAACTGGCCGAGCTGCTTCACCAGCGCTTCCAGCGTGTCGGCCCGCCGCGCGCCGCCGGCGCTGTCGAGCGCCTCGTACACATCGGCGAAATTGAACACGTGGGGACCGTGCACGATCGCCGCACCGAGCTTGACCGCCTCGATCGGATTCTGCCCGCCATGTTCGACCAGCGATCCGCCCATGAACACGATGGGCGCCAGCCGGTAGAACAATCCCAGCTCGCCCATGGTGTCCGCGACATAGATCTCGGTCGCCGCCGTCGGCATTTCCTCGCGCGAGCGCAACGCCACCTGCAGGCCCGACGCCGCCACGGCGCGGGCGATCGCCTCGCCGCGGTTGGGATGCCGTGGCACGATCACGGTCAGAAGCTGCGGGAAAAATCCGGCAAGCGCCCGGTGGGCTTCGACCAGGATCTCCTCCTCGCCGGGATGGGTCGAGGCCGCCACGATGATCGGGCGGCCGCGCGTCAGCGCCGTCAGCCGCTCAAGCCTTGCGGGATCGGCCGGCGGCGCCGGCACGTCCAGCTTCAAATTGCCCGTCGTGACGACGTTGCGGCTGCCGAGCGCGGAGAACCGCTCGGCATCGACCCGCGATTGCGCGAGGCAGACATCGAACCGGCCGAGCAGCGCGGAGATCGTGCCGGCAACCCGGCGCCAGCGCGGAAACGAGCGGGGCGACATCCGGCCGTTGATCAGCACCATCGGCAACCGCCGCGCCGCGCTCGACAGGATCAAATTGGGCCACAGATCGGATTCGATGAACAGCGCCAGTGAAGGCCGCCAGTGATCGAGAAAGCGGCCGACATAGCGCGGCGAATTGTAAGGCACATATTGATGGATGATGTCGGCGGGAAACCGTTTGGCGACGATCGCGGCCGACGTCACCGTGCCCGAGGTCAGGAGGATGCGGATGTTGAGCGCGCGCAGCCTTTCGATCAGCGCCGCCGCGGCCAGCACTTCGCCGACGCTGGCGCCGTGAATCCACACCAGCGGCCCGTGCGGCCGGATGTCCCGGCTCACGCCGCGGCGCTCGCCGATCCGCAGCGGATCCTCCTTGCCCTGCTTGAGCCGCCGCTTGATCAGCGCCGGCGCCAGCGGCACCACCGCGGAAGACAGCCTCTGATAGACGCGCAGCGTCATCGGCAGGGAGTTAGCCAAGGCTCTTCTCCGAGCGGCTTTTCTCCGAGAGACTCTTCTCAGAGAGGCTTTTCTCCGAGAGGCTTTTCTGCGGGAAGCTTTTCTCAAGCAGGCCCGTCTCCGGCGCCAGGCCTTTCGCCGGAAGGCTTGCCTCCGGACGGCCGACCTGCTCGTAGGCGCGGCGGGTCGCCTCGTTCAAATAGGCCTCCAGCTCCTGGCGCAGTCTCTCCATGGTCTCGGCGTCGGCGTCCGGCGGCACCACGATCGGTGCGATGCCGCCCACCAGGGCGCCTCGCCCGAACGGCAGATTGATGGTGGTACTGTCCCAATTGTTCAACCGGATGAAACGGTTGGTCGCCATGGCGAACGGCATGATCGGCCGTCCCGATTCGCGCGCCAGCATGATGATGCCCATCCCCGCGACGCGCGCGCGCTTTGGTACGTCCGCGGTCGAGGCGACGTTATAGCCCTCCTTGAGTGCCTGCACCATCTCCCTGAACGCGCCGACCCCGCCCTTGCGATGAAACGCGCCACCGTGATCGCCGGAGCCGCGGATGGTGCCGATACCGAGCCGTTCGGCGGCGATGGCGTTGAACTCGCCGTCGCGATGCCGCGAGATCAGCACCTTGGCGCGGTGGCTTTCCTTGGTCTTGATGAACGGCGTCAGGAAATGCTGGCCGTGCCAGAACGCGAAGATCGCCGGCTGCTCCGGCTCGACGATTTCATAGACGTTCGCCGGATCGAAGCTGAATTTGTTGGTCAGCCAGACCAGCCGCAGATATTCGGCAGCGAGAAACCCGACCGCGCGCTGGACCCAGCCGCCGCGCAGCACGTTGCGAAACAGCTTTTTCAACGGGCCGGCTTCGTGTCTTGACCTGGATCGAGCAGCCGGTGGAGGTGGACGATGAAATAGCGCATGTGGGCGTTGTCGACGGTCTGCTGCGCCTTCGCCTTCCAGGCCGTGTAGGCGGTGGCGTAATTGGGGTATACGCCCACGACCTCCACCCTATCGAGATCCTTGAACGTCGTGCTCGTGAGATCGGTCAGTTCGCCTCCTATAACGAGATGAAGCAGTTGCTGGGCACTATCTGGCATGATTCCTGTTCCTATGCGGTACCCGGCAGACGAGATGACGGACGTCAAGATGATGGACGCGCGTCCCGGAACGCTCAGGGCAGCGGACGGTTTCGAAAATGCTCGACGATGCGTGCATGACGATCGCGTCCCGCTGCCACCAGCACCCCGTGCGCCACGTCCCGGCGATTGTAGAGGATCGGATCCCCCGAGAGCGTGGTCATGTTACCATTCGCTTCCTGCACGATCAAATTGGCCGCGGCAAGGTCCCAGTCGCGGCTCTGGCCGCCCGCAAAAGCAGCATCCAGGCTGCCTTGTGCGACCCGGCACAGCCGAAGCGCCAGCGAGCCGATTCGCGGATGCAGGGTAATTTCGCTGGAAGAGGGGCTCAATCGCTCGACCAGCGGCTTCGGCCCGGCCACGCGCGAAAAATCGAGCCCCGTGCCGGAAGTCGCCCGAACCGCCACATCGTTGCGCACGGCGCCCTGACCGCGCACGGCAAAGAAGAATTCGTCACTGGCCGGCGCGAATACCGCCGCGAGCACGGGCGAAGCATCCTCGACCAGCGCCACACTCACGCACCAGTCTTCGCGGCCGGCGAGATAGCCGCGGGTGCCGTCGATCGGATCGACGATCCATACCAGGCGTTTGCCGAGCCGCGCTTCGTCGTCGACGCTTTCTTCCGACAGCCAGCCATAATCCGGCGTCGCGGCGCGCAGCCGCTGCTCGAGCAGGTCGTTGACCGCGATGTCGGCCTCGGACACCGGCGATGACGCGCCCTTGGTCCAGTTCTTCAGCTCGGTGCGGAACAGCGACAGTCCGAGCCGGCCCGCCTCCCGCACGGTTTCCCGCAGCAGCGCGGCGTCGCGGTTCATGAGATCGTCCGGCCTGGGGCCGGCGCTAGCGTCCGCCAAGCGTCAATCCCTCGATGCGCACGGTCGGCGCGTTGACGCCGTAGCGGAATTCCAGATCGTTGGCCGGCACCATCGACTTGAAAATCTCGAACAGATGACCCGCGATCGTCACCTCGCTCACCGGATAGGTGATTTCGCCGTTCTCGATCCAGAAGCCGGACGCGCCGCGGCTGTAGTCGCCGGTCACGCCGTTGACGCCGGAGCCGATCAGGTCGGTGACGTAGAATCCCTGCTTGATGTCCGAAATCAGCTCGGTCGGCGTCGGCTCGCCGGCTTCGAGGTGCAGATTATACGGTCCCGGCGAGGGCGAGGACGATACGCCGCGATGGGCGTGGCCGGTGGTGACCAGCCCGAGTTCGCGCGCGGTCGCGCAGTCGAGTAGCCACGTCGTCAGCACGCCCTCATCGACGATGGCGAGCTTCTTCACCTTGACGCCCTCGGCGTCGAAGGTCTGCGAGCGCAGGCCGCGCACGCGCAAGGGATCGTCGATGATGCGGATGTTTTTCGCGAACAGCTGCTGACCGAGACGATCCTTTAGGAAGCTGGTCTTGCGCGCGATCGAGGCGCCATTCACCGCGCCGACGAGATGGCCGACCAGCGTGCCGGACACCCGGGGATCGAACACCACAGGCACCTTGCAGGTCTCGACCTTGCGCGGATTGGCGCGCGCCACCGTGCGCTCGCCTGCCTTGCGGCCGACGCTTTCGGGCGAGGCCAGATCGGAAGCATGCGGCGCGGTGGTGTAATCGTAGTCCCGCTCCATGCCGGTGCCCTCGCCCGATATCGCGGTTACCGAGATACCCTGGCTGGAACGCAGATAAGAACCATGGAAGCCGGTGGAGGTCACCAGCACCATACCGCCAATTCCGGACGAAGCCGACGCACCGCCGGATTTGGCGACGCCCTTGACCGCGAGCGCGGCCGCTTCGGCCTCGCTGGCGCGGCGTTCGAGTTCCGCCGTCGACGGGGTCTTGGGATCGAGCAGATCGAGATCGGGAAAATCGCGTGCCAGCAATGCCGGATCGGCGAGGCCGACATATTTGTCGTCGGGCGCGACACGCGCCATGGCGACTGCGCGCTCCGCCAGTTTCGCGATACCGTCGCCGCTGACGTCGTTGGTCGAGACCACCGCCTGGCGCTGGCCGACCAGCACGCGCAACCCGATATCGTCGCCTTCCGAGCGTTCGGATTCCTCGACGCGTCCGTCGCGTACCTCCACGCCATGCGAAATGCCGCGCACCGCCACCGCGTCGGCGGCGTCCGCGCCGGCGCGCCGGGCCGCCTCAACCAGCCTCTCGGCCAGCGAGCTCAGCGCCGATTGATCGAACAGGCCGGAATTCGCAGCATCGGGTGCAATCGGCGAAGTGGCGGATGGTGAAGAGTTCACGAACAAAATCCCGGGTGTTGGGGGAGGACAGGCGCGGAAGCCGCGGCCAATCGGGGAACAGGTCAGATGTGCCCGATTCACGGGTATTTCAAGCATTTTCCTGCGTCAAAAGCCAAGGATTTTCGCTTTCCGCGCAACGAGTTGTCAATCATGTCAGCCAAGCTCTTGTCAATCATGCGGACGGATGCAGCGCAAGTGACGCGCGATTAACCAGCCTTTTTAAGCGATTTCGGAAAGCCCTCTGCCATGCTCGCGCACATCGACCGGGAACATAATCCCGGCGGGGAGATAAGAGCCGTGGGGCGTCAAACATCAACAAGCGGGATCAATCCCGCCGGGTCGAGCCGCGCCTTGCGGCTCGACCCTCTTTCTCTGCCGATCCGCTTCGACGCGCACGACAGCCGTGCCGACGGCGGCGTGCGGCACATCGAACTCCATCGCGAACGCGTCGTGCTGCGCCGTGCCCTGCATGGCATGCAGATGGCGGTCAACGTTCGCGTATCCGACTTTCTCGGCGTGGCGCTGCGCGGGCTCGACGACGCCCAGATGCTGGTGCTGGTTCATCGCGATCCGTCCTTGACGATCCCGCTTTGCGTCAGCTCCGACGCCGACGAGATCGCCACCGCCTGGCAGATGTGGAGCGACATCTTCGCGCTGCCGTTGTTGCCGCAGGACAAGCCGCGCGAACCGGCGGCCCGTCGGCGCCGCCACAACGCCATCCGCGCGCGACGTCCGAGGTTCCTGGTGCGGCGGCGCGGCGGCGATCTGCTCAACCCGGCAGGCATCCATCGGGACGAACGCGAGATCATCGCGCGGGACTAGCGCCGCGCGACGAGAAACTAGCTTGCCCGCATCACGGCGTCCGCGAGCATACCTGCAAACAACAATAGCCCCGCATCGCGGTTGGACTTGAAGATGCGCAGGCACAGCGCGGGGTCCCTGATGTCCAGCCGCCTGATCTGCCAGACGAGATGGGCCGCGAACGCGGCAAGCCCGAGCCACGCGGGCCATCCGGCTCCCGGCAAGTGCCAGCGCCGCGCCGATCAATACCACCGCCAGCGCGTAGAACACGATCAGCGCGGCTTGCGTGCGCGCGCCGAACAGCAGCGCGGTCGACTTTACCCCGATCAGCGCGTCGTCCTCGGCGTCCTGATGCGCATAGATGGTGTCGTAGCCGATCACCCAGGCGATCGAACCGGCATAGAGCGCTGCCGCCGTCGCGTCGATCCGGCCCAGCGTCACCGCAAATCCCATCAGCGCGCCCCAGGAGAACGCAAGCCCAAGCACGGTCTGCGGCCACCAGGTAATGCGCTTCATGAACGGATAGACCGCGACGATGGCGAGCGAGGCGATGCCGGTCATGATCGCAAAGCGGTTGAACTGCAGCAGCACTGCCAGTCCGACCAGTGCCTGAACCACCAGGAAGACAAAGGCCTGCTTCACGCTCACCTGCCCAGCCGGAATCGGGCGCGACCGCGTCCGTTCCACCCTGGCGTCGAGATCGCGATCGGTGATGTCGTTCCAGGTGCAGCCGGCGCCGCGCATGGCAAAGGCGCCGAGGAAGAACAGCGCAATGACGAGCGGTAACCGGCCGATGTCGTGGGCTACTCCGGCGGCGAGCGCCGCCGACCACCAGCACGGCATCAGCAGCAGCCACGAGCCGATCGGCCGGTCGAGGCGGGAGAGCCGCAGATATGGCCGCGACCATTGCGGCGCGCGCGTGTCGACCCAATTCCCGGTGGCGTCAGCGACGCGGGCCGCCGCGTCGCTCATGTGATCCTGATCATCGGGTAAGGACGTTGCCGTTCAGCGTGTCGAAGGTGCTGCCGCCTTTTTTCGAAGGCGTGGCCTCCGGAAGCGCCGCCGAGGAGCCCAACAGTTCGCTCAGGCTCGGGCCGGCCGGGCCTCTCGTTTGTGCCTGCTGCGCCACGTCGCAGACCTGTTTCAGCATCTTGTCGGTATTCTTGTGGCCGTTCTTCAACTGATCAGCGACCTGCGGCGGAATTCCGCATTTGGCGGCGTGGCTCTCGACATATTTGATCATCTTGAGTTCGGCCTGGCCGAAATTCCCGATCAGCTTGCAGGCCTCCTGAGGAGGCGCATGGCGATCGCTGGCGGCCTTGATCATCTTGCCGCGCTTCTCGGCGTCTTCGCGCAGCGGCATGAATCCCTTCATGCACTCCTCGCCGGCGCCCGCCTGGGACGGGCCGGCCGGTCCCCGTTCGAACTGCGTACCGGCGACCGGGGCTGCGCCATTGACCGGAAACGAACCGGAAGGGGCTGCGCCATTGACCGGCGGAAACGCCGGATCGTTCCTCTGGATCGTCTGGCCCGGCGGCGGCGGAAACGCCGGATCGTTCTTGATGATGCCGCCATTGGGCAGCGGCGCCGGAAACGCGCTTTGCGCCAGGGCATGACCGGCATGAACTGTGACGACGGCCGCGACGAGCGGCACCATCAGGCGGCGGATGATCAAGACTGTTGCTCCGGCAAGGTCCAGTGGTTCCCCAACGTCTTCCCGATAGAAGAGCGACTTCTGGTGAGGCTTTTACGATTCCTGCCGGTTCTTAACAACCCGGGGAATTTGTCAACAGCGCGGCGTTGGGCCGCGCCCGGACACCGATTATTGCGTTAACCCTCCTCCTTTGGGCTAAAACACCGCCGAAACGGGACCCATCGAGCATGTCTCAACAGGATTTTCGCCAGCCCCGGCTGTTCGTCGATGCCCCGCTGGCGCCGGGCGAAACGGTCGCGCTCGAGCGCGACCAGAGCAATTATCTCGGCAATGTGCTGCGGCTCGCCGCGGGCGATACGATCCTGGTGTTCAACGGCCGCGACGGCGAATGGCAGGCTTCGATCGCGGGCCGCAAACGGCCGGACATTCTCGCCATCATGACCCGGACCCGGCCGCAGGATCGGCTGCCCGATCTCGCCTGCGTTTTTGCGCCGCTCAAACATGCCCGGCTTGACTACATGGTGCAGAAGGCCGTCGAGATGGGCGCCTCGTCCTTGCAGCCGGTTTTGACCCGCTTTACCCAGGTCTCGAGGGTTAACGGCGAACGGATGCGCGCCAATGTGATCGAGGCCGCCGAGCAGTGCGGCATCCTCAGCCTTGCCAAGGTCGCCGAGCCGGTGACGCTCGATCGCTATCTGAGCGGCCGCGACGGAAAGCGCCTGCTGGTTTTTTGCGATGAGGCCGCGGAGACCGAAAATCCGGTCCAGGCGCTGCAGGGCGAATTCGACCCCGCCGACGGGATCGATATCCTGATCGGGCCGGAAGGTGGATTTGCCGAGGAAGAGCGGGCGGTCCTGTTGCGACAGCTGCGAACCCTGAGGCTGTCGCTGGGGCCGCGGATCCTGCGCGCCGATACCGCCGCCGTCGCCGCGCTGGCGCTGGTCCAGGCGGTGCTCGGCGACTGGACCGGCAGCCGCCCGGGCGGGTAGGTTGACCGGATTGTTAAGCCACTTGACCAATGTTTGCCGGTCTTTGGCCCGATCCCTGTCGAAACCCGCCCGCCGCCATGCTAAGGGGCTGCGCCGACTGAGGCTTTGGAACCCGTTTTCGGGATATTTGGACTCCGAGATGACCCTGACCGCCGCCCCTCGCGCGACCGGATCCGCCGCATGGGCGGACGCGCTGCTGTTGTCGTTCGCGCAGGCCGGCTACGTCCAGGCCGAGCCGGCGATCCTGCAGCCGGCCGAGCCGTTCCTCGACCTGTCGGGCGAGGACATCCGGAAGAGCCTTTACCTCACCACCGACGCCGGCGGCGAGGAATTGTGCCTGCGTCCCGACCTCACCATCCCGGTGGCACGGGACTATCTGGCCTCCCCGCGCGCCGGCCAGCCGGCGGGCTTTTCCTATCTCGGGCCGGTGTTCCGCTATCGCGGCGGCCGACCGAGCGAATTCCTGCAGGCCGGCATCGAATCCTTCGGACGGCAGGACCGCGCCGCGGCCGATGCCGAGATGCTGGCGCTGGCGCTGCAGGCGACGGCCGCGTTCGGCGTCGGCGACGTCGAAATCCGCACCGGCGACGTCGCGCTGTTCATCGCCCTGATCGACGCGCTCGAACTCTACCCGGTGTGGCGGCGGCGGCTGATCAAGGACTTCAACCGCAAGATCTCTCTGGAGCAGGACCTCGAACGGCTGACGCTCGCGACCGGGACCAGCCGCAACGAATATGAGGGCGTGCTCGCAGCCCTTGCGGGCTCCGACCGCAAGGCGGCGCTGGCGCTGGTGACCGATCTGATGTCGATCGCCGGCACCACCAATGTCGGCGGACGCACGGTCGCGGAAATCGCCGACCGTTTCCTCGAACAATCGACGCTGAAGGGCGGCGCCCTGCCGCGCGACGCGCTTGGCATCATCAAGCGCTTCCTCGCGATATCAGGCGACCCCGGTGACGCCGTCGTACAGCTGCGCGCCTTGGCCAAGGACGCCAAACTCAAGATCACCGCCGCGATCGATCAGTTCGAAAGCCGGGTCGGCTTCATGGCCGCGCGCGGCATCGACACCAAAGCGACGCGGTTTTCCACCGCGTTCGGGCGCGGCGTCGACTACTACACCGGCTTTGAATTCGAATTGCATGCCAAGGGCGATGACGTCGAACCGCTGGTCGCCGGTGGCCGCTATGATGGACTGATGACCCAGCTTGGCGCGCCCTCCCCGATTCCGGCCGTCGGTTTCTCGGTCTGGGTCGAGGCCCTGACGAAGATCGGCCGCAAGCCCGGCGCAAGCGCGGGCGGGAGGCGAGCATGACCGCCCCCTTCGTTCTCGCCGTTCCTTCCAAGGGCCGGCTGCAGGAAAACGCCGAGGCGTTCTTCACCCGGGCCGGGCTCACCTTGGCAAAGCCGCGCGGCGCCCGCGACTATCGCGGCACCATCGCAGGGCTCGACAATGTCGAGATCGCCTACCTCTCGGCGAGCGAGATCGCCTCGCAGCTCGCGCGCGGCATGGTCCATCTCGGCGTCACCGGCGAAGATCTGGTGCGCGAGAGCATTGCGGACGCCGACAAGCGCGTGCTGCTGATCGACAGCCTCGGCTTCGGCAGCGCCAATGTCGTGGTCGCGGTGCCGCAGGCATGGATCGACGTCCGCACCATGGCCGATCTCGACGACGTCACCACCGGCTTCCGCGCCCAGCATAACCGGCGGATGCGGGTCGCGACCAAATACATCAACCTGACCCGGACCTTCTTCGCCTCCCACGGCGTGGTCGACTACCGCATCGTCGAGAGCGCCGGCGCGACCGAGGGTGCGCCGGCGGTCGGCACCGCGGAAATGATCGTCGACATCACCACGACCGGCGCGACGCTCGCCGCCAACGGCCTCAAGGTACTCGACGATGGCGTGATCCTGCGCAGCCAGGCTAATCTCGTCGCGTCAAAGGACGCCGACTGGACCAACGAGGCGCGAGAGACCGCGCGCGTCATGCTCGATCACATTGCCGCGCGCGCCCGCGCCAGCAAGTACCGCGAGGTCCGCACCCGCTTTGCCGGCTGCGACTCAGCGCTGCTGGCCGAGGCCCACAACCGGTTCGGCGTGGTGTCGCCGTTCGGCGGCCCCACCTCCTCCGGCATGGTGACGCTGCACTGCCCGCCGGCGCAGCTCTACGCGCTCGGCAGCTTCCTGCGCGCGCACGGCGCCGATACGGTATCGGTGGCCTCGCTCGACTATGTGCTCGATCGCGACAACCCGCTCTTTGCCAGGCTCGAGGCGTTCCTGCGGCAGTGAGGCGCAGCGCCAAAAGCCGTGATCCCCCATGGCGATACCGCGCGGCAATTGCCATATTGGGCGGGAATGGAACCTGATCGATGATGCTGGGTAAAGATGTTTCCGACCTGTCCACCACCGCGGCCACTGCCGCGGCGCAGGGGATGTCAATCGTCGTGCCCGTCTATAACGAGGCGACCGGGCTTGCGCTTCTGCATGGACGCCTGATCGCCCTGGCAAAGACGCTGCGGCAGCGTTACGGCCTGGCCTGCGAGGTCGTCTATGTCGATGACGGCTCGACCGACGCCACGCTTGCCATCGCGCGTTCGCTCGAGGCCGATGCGCTCGACGTTCAAGTGGTGTCGCTGTCGCGCAATTTCGGCAAGGAAGCCGCCTTGATGGCGGGACTGGACCATGCGCGGCGCGGCGCGGTGATGTTCATGGACGGCGACGGTCAGCATCCACCGGACCTGGTCGAGCAGCTGGTCGGTCACTGGATCGATGGCGGCTATGACGTGGTCTATACCGCGAAAGCGCATCGCGACAATGAATCGTTTCCGCGGCGGCTCGCCGTGCATGGCTTCTACGCGCTGATCAACTGGGGCGCGCGCCAGAAAATCCCCGAGGATGCCGGCGACTTCCGCCTGCTGTCGCCGCGCGCGGTGGCGGCCCTTCGGCAGTTGCCCGAGCGCAACCGCTTCTTCAAGGGACTGGCAAGCTGGATCGGCTTCCGCCAGATCCGCATCGACTACGAACCCGCGCCCCGCGCGCACGGCATCACCACCTTCAGCGCCGGCCGGCTGATCGGGCTTTCGATCGAAGGGCTGACGTCGTTTTCGGTGGCGCCGCTGCGCTTTGCCAGCCTGCTCGGCGTGGCGCTCGCCACCGTGGCCTTCCTGTTCGGGCTTTCGATCCTGTGGGAAACCTGGACCACCGGAAAGTCGGTCCCGGGCTATCCTTCGCTGGTGGTCGGCCTGATGACCATCGGCGGCGTGCAGCTCATCATGATCGGCATCGTCGGCGAATATATCGGCAAGATCCTTTCCGAGATGAAGGCGCGTCCGATCTATTTCGTCGCCGAACACTCGGACAAGCGCGCCGAGGCGGAAAAGGGCGCGAGCACGAGCGAGAGGACTGCCGCCGAATGAGCGATGCCGCGCCGCGCCGCATCTGGCTGTGCGCCGACGATTATGGCATCAGCCCCGGCGTCAACCGCGGCATTCGCGATTTGATCGCGGGCGGCCGTCTCAATGCGACATCGGTCATGATGGTCGGGTCTGCGACCGGCCGCGACGAAATCAGCGCGCTGCAGGCGGCCGCCGCCGACAGTCCGCGTTGCGCCGTCGGGCTGCACGTCACCCTGACCGCACCGTTCCGGCCGCTGACAATGCATTTCAAGCCGGCCGACGGCGGCATGTTCCCGGCCTTCCCGAAACTGTTGCGCGCGGGCCTGCTGCGCCGGCTCGATCCTGAAATCATCCACGCCGAATTGATGGTGCAGCTCTCGGCCTTTAGCGAGATGTTCGGCCGCGCCCCGGACTTCGTCGACGGCCATCAGCATGCGCAGTTATTCCCGCAGGTGCGCGACGCGTTCCTGGCGGCAGTGAAGACAGCCGCGCCCGACGCCTGGGTGCGCCAGGGCGGCCGGAACCAGCCGCTGGGGCGGCGGCTCGCCGCGCCCAAGGCGCTGATTCTCGACGTGCTGAGCGCGCAGTTTCGCCAACGCGCCGCGCGGGCCGGGATCGAATTCAATCCGGCTTTCGCCGGCGCCTACGATTTCACCCGGCAACCCGATTTCGGCCTGCTGATGCCGCAGTTCCTCCAGGGACTGCCGGAGGGCGGCCTCGTCATGTGTCATCCCGGCTTCGTCGACGACACCCTGGCCGGCCTCGACCCGTTCACCTTCCAGCGCGAGAACGAGCACGCCTTCCTCGCCGGCGAGCAATTCCCGCGCCTGCTGGCGGCGAATAAAGTTACATTGGGATAATGCCGGGGCGTCTTGTCGCACACATAAATTTAATCGGCCCCCATACTACTGGCGACATAAAGCCCCCCTACATCTGGCGCCTGCGCTTTCGGAGCGAGGGAGAGAATCCATGACACCGCAAGAACGCCAGATGATCGACGATCTTTTCGACCGGCTCGCCAGACTGGAGAGCGCGCCGCGCGATCCCGACGCCGTCGCCGCGATTGCGCAGGGGCTGCGCCAGGCGCCCAACGCGGTTTACGCGCTGGTGCAGACCGTGCTGGTCCAGGATGAAGCGCTGAAGCGCGCCAACAGCCGCATCCAGGAACTGGAGGCCGGCGGCGCGCCCGCCCAGCAGCCATCCGGCGGGTTCCTCGATTCGATGCGCGGCGCCATCTTCGGGCAGGAACAATCCCACGGCTCGGTGCCCAATGTCCCGCCGCCCTCCTCCAGCCGCCCGGTCTGGAACAGCGGGCAGGTAATACAGCAGGCCCAATCGCCCGGACATTACGACCAGCCGCCCTATGGGCAGTCTTCCTACGGGCAACAACCCTCCTACGGTCAGCCCTATGGCGCGGCCCCCATGGGCGGCGGCGGCTCGTTCCTGGGCACCGCGGCGGCCGCGGCCGCCGGCATGATCGGCGGATCGCTGCTGCTCGGCAGCATCCGCTCGATGATGGGCGGCAACCGTCAGGGCTTCGGAGATGCCGCGGGGCTTGGTTCGGGCGTTGGCGGCCAGACTCCCTGGAGCGACCAATCCGGCAGCACGCTGGCGCGCGACGCCGGGATCAACGACATCGGTTCATCCGCCGGCCGCGGCGACGACAATTCGCGCGCCGGATTGTTCGATACGACATCGAACGACGATCAGACATCGAACGATGATGGTGACGACCGCGACGACATGGATCTGGACTCCGACGATTTCGGCGGCGACGGCGACAGCGACTACGCCTGATCCGCTTGCCGGCCGTGCAAAACAAAACGGCCGCCCGATCGGGCGGCCGTTTCAGTTTTCGGACCCGCGCGGCAATCAGATCACGACCACCCTGGCGCCGACATTGACGCGGCCGTAGAGGTCGATCACGTCTTCGTTGCGCATCCGGATGCAGCCGGACGAGACGTTGGTGCCGATGGTCCAGGGCTCGTTGGAGCCGTGGATTCGATAGAGCGACGATCCCAGATACATGGCGCGGGCGCCGAGCGGATTTTGCGGACCGCCTTCCATGTGCCGCGGCAGGTCGGGACGGCGCGCCAGCATTTCCGCCGGCGGCGTCCAGTCCGGCCATTCCTTCTTCGCTGACACCGTCTTGACGCCCGACCAGGTAAACCCGGGCTTGCCGACGCCGATGCCATAGCGCAGCGCCTTGCCGTCGCCCTGCACCAGGAACAGGAACTTGTTGGGCGTATCGACGATGATGGTGCCCGCTCTTTCCTTGCCGTGATAGTCGACGAGCTGCTTCTCGTATTTCGGATCGAACGGGCGTTGCCTCGGATCGCTCGCCTCTTCCTGCTGCGGCAGCAACGAGCCCTGCGGCTGGTAGGACGGCTGCTGCTGATAGGCAGGTTGCTGATAGGAAGGCTGTTGATAGCCGGGCTGGGGGTAGACCGGCCGCTGATAGTCGGGTTGCTGCTGATAGCGCTCGCCCTGATTTGCGCCGTCGCCAAACAGGAACTCGATGAAGCCGCCGCCCATATTGGAGCGTTCGGCATAGGCGACGCGCACCGGCGGCGGCGCCGCTTGATCGGCATAGATCACGCTGGGTTCGGGGATGGCGCCGGCTTCGATGGCCTGCGCCTGACCTGATCCGACACCGAGACAAGACGCGCTCGCGAGGAGCGCAAGAGTTATTCTTCTGAACATCGACGTACTCTGTACTGTTTCGTCTTGTTGAAACCGGTGCTGGGAGCGCACGACTTCGAAGCGCCCCTGCACGCCACCAACTAAAATCAAAACCTGATCGGTTTGGTAAACAGAAACGGCTTTTCGATTCACCATTTCACCAACTCGGCGCGGTTTTGTCCGGTAGCGTTTATTTTCGATGAACAACGGACGCGCATGGTTAATCGTTTATGTGCGGCGGCAAACCGCGCGCTTCATAACAAGTTCCTGGCGTGAACCCGATGTTAAATCGCATCTGTTTAAAACTGCAGGAGTGAAGGTCAGGAAAGAACCCATGCCGACTCATCGCAGACGTTTTCGTATCGAAGAAGCATACATCGGCGGCGACGTGCCGATGCCCGTTGTCGCCGACGGCGAGGTCGGCCCCATGCATCGCGAGATCATGAGCGAACTGCGCGCCATCCGCGCGCAGATGGCCCACGGCGGCGGAGGCGGAAGCGCGGTCCGCAGCGCCGCGGCGGAAACCCTCGATGCATCGGTTACACGCGAGGTCGCCGAGGCCCACGCGCTGTTGGAAACCTATCGCGCCCAGATCGAGCAGTGCGAGAAGCTCAAGGTCGAGCTCGACCTGATCTACGACGCCATCAACCGCACCAAGCGCGAAATCGCGGTGCTGCACGGCAAGAGCTTCAACGGCGAGGAAATGGCCAGGGTCAACGGCGAACTCGGCGCGGTCGTCGGCGGCACCGAAGAAGCCACCCAGCAGATTCTGGAAGCCGCCGAATTGATCGATAACGCAGCGAGCGCGCTCGGCAAGGTGAACTCGCTGGATCAGCAGAAGATCCTCAGCGAGGAAATCCAGGAGCGGGTGGTTTCCATCTTCGAGGCCTGCAATTTCCAGGATCTGACCGGTCAGCGCATCAGCAAGGTGATGACCACGATGAAATTCATCGAGAACCACATCACCGTCATGATGGACATCTGGGGTGGCGTGGACGCGATCAAGGCGCACGCGCCCCCGATCGTCGACGAACGCGAAGGCGACGACAAGCTGTTGAACGGTCCGAAACTCGACGGCGACGCCGGTCATGCCTCGCAGAACGACATCGACGCCCTGTTCGACTGACGGCGGTTTTCCTTCACCAACACCAAAACGCCGGCTCGATGCCGGCGTTTTTTATTGGGAGCGGCTATCTTGAACCGTCGAGCCGTAGGCTCCTCGCCATGACGAAATTCCGCGGCTCAGGCGCGCGGCGAGCAGCGGACGTAAACCATGTTGCCGTAGCGCGTCGCGGCGTCGGGATCGGTGAAACGGGTGATCAAGACCCGGCCATCGAACGAGACGATCTCGCGGTCCTGCTCACCGCCGGCCGGTCCGGGCGGGCCGATATAGTTCTTGCCGCCCGGCGAGCCCTTGAGGCGCAATTCCTGCGGCGTTGCCTGGTCGGCGAGATGCATGATGACGCCGCCCGTGGTGCCTGCCCCGATCACATAAGGCTGTTTGCACTGCGCCTTCGCGGCCGCTTCGGTGCGCACGCGGTCAGCGGGATTCTGATAGGACGCCAGGCCCCAGCGGCCGACGATCTCGTCCGCGCGAATGGTCGCCGGCATTTCCGGCGCGACGCCCGGCTGCGGAGCCGGTTCGGGAGACGAAGACGACAAGGATGGCAGGCTGAAGCTTCCGCAGGCGCCCAGGAACAACGCCAGCGCGGAGGCCATTCCCAGATTGGCGACAGTCCGCGCGCTAATTGACCTGAACATGGCATTCCCCCGAGAAGAATCGTGGCCGCACCCGTCCCGCAGCCAAGCGCAAAACTGTTGTCGGAGCAATGACGTCCGATAGATGACGCCGACGCTCCGATCTGGTTTCCTCAACCATCCTATATCGGCCTCACCATCGGATTAACTCCCCTTTGCTTGACAGGAACCGCGTCAAGCCATATTCCCGGCCGCACAATTAGCACTCCGAGAGCGCGATTGCTAAGGGATACGGGCTGTTTTGTCCCTCTGACGGTGTCGAAAACGCCCGTATTCCGGTCCACTTTCGCTTCGCACCAGATCCGAAAACCCAGCCTGCAAGAGGAACCGTCATGGCTAAATCCAAATTTCGTCCGCTGCATGACCGCGTCGTGGTCAAACGTATCGACGCCGAAGAAAAGACCAAGGGCGGCATCATCATTCCGGACAGCGCCAAGGAAAAGCCCTCGCAGGGTGAAATCACCGCGGTCGGACCCGGTGGCCGTGACGAAAGCGGCAAGCTGATCCCGATCGACCTCAAGGTCGGCGACCGCGTGCTGTTCGGCAAGTGGTCGGGCACCGAGATCAAGCTCGACGGCGAGGAACTCCTGATCATGAAGGAGAGCGACATCATGGGCGTGCTCGCCTGAGATAACCGAAACCGCCGCAGCACGCCAGCCGTCATGCCCGGACCGCCCGTCCCCGACCCGATTGGGGATCCGGCGCCCGGCAATGACGAGGACAGAGCGCGGCGGAGACCATATCCATTCAATCCAGGAGTAATTTAAATGGCTGCCAAGGACGTAAAATTTTCCGGAGACGCGCGTGATCGCATGCTGCGCGGCGTCGATGTTCTCGCCAACGCAGTGAAGGTGACGCTGGGCCCCAAGGGCCGCAACGTCGTGATCGAAAAGAGCTTCGGCGCGCCCCGCATCACCAAGGACGGCGTCACCGTCGCCAAGGAAATCGAACTCGAGGACAAGTTCGAGAACATGGGCGCGCAGATGCTGCGCGAAGTCGCCTCCAAGACCAACGATACGGCCGGCGACGGCACCACCACCGCCACCGTGCTGGCCCAGGCGATCGTGCGCGAGGGCGCCAAGTCGGTTGCCGCCGGCATGAACCCGATGGATCTGAAGCGCGGCATCGAGATCGCGGTCCATGCCGTGGTCAAGGACATCCAGAAGCGCGCCAAGCCGGTCGCCTCCTCGTCCGAGGTCGCCCAGGTCGGCACCATTTCGGCCAACGGCGACGCCGCGATCGGCAAGATGATCGCGCAGGCGATGCAGAAGGTCGGCAATGAGGGCGTCATCACCGTCGAGGAGAACAAGTCGCTCGTCACCGAAGTCGACATCGTCGAGGGCATGAAATTCGACCGCGGCTATCTCAGCCCCTATTTCATTACCAACGCCGAGAAGATGACCGCCGAGCTGGAAGACGTCTACGTGCTGTTGCACGAGAAGAAACTGTCCGGGCTGCAGTCGATGCTGCCGGTGCTGGAGGCCGTGGTGCAGTCGGGCCGCCCGCTGCTGATCATCGCCGAGGACGTCGAGGGCGAGGCCCTGGCGACGCTGGTGGTCAACCGCCTGCGCGGGGGCCTGAAGGTCGCCGCCGTCAAGGCGCCGGGCTTCGGCGACCGCCGCAAGGCGATGCTGGAAGACATCGCGATCCTGACCGGCGGCCAGCTGATCTCGGATGAACTCGGCATGAAGCTCGAAAGCGTGACGATCAACATGCTCGGCCGCGCCGGCAAGGTCGTGATCGACAAGGAAAACACCACCATCGTCAAGGGCGCCGGCAAGAAGAAGGACATCGAATCCCGGGTCGGCCAGATCAAGGCGCAGATCGAGGAAACCACCTCGGACTACGACCGCGAGAAGCTGCAGGAGCGGCTTGCCAAGCTCGCCGGCGGCGTCGCGGTCATCCGCGTCGGCGGCGCGACCGAGATCGAGGTCAAGGAGAAGAAGGATCGCGTCGAGGACGCGCTCAACGCCACCCGCGCGGCGGTGCAGGAAGGCATCGTGCCGGGCGGCGGCGTGGCGCTGCTGCGCGCCAAGAAGGCGGTCGGCCGCATCCACAACGAAAACCCCGACGTGCAGGCCGGCATCAATATCGTGCTGAAGGCGCTGGAAGCGCCGCTTCGCCAGATCGCGGAGAATGCCGGGGTCGAGGGTTCGATCGTGGTCGGCAAGATCCTCGAGGACAAGTCGGAGACGTTCGGCTTCGATGCCCAGACCGAAGAGTATGTCGACATGGTGGACAAGGGTATCATCGACCCGGCCAAGGTGGTGCGCACCGCGCTGCAGGACGCCTCTTCCGTGGCGGCACTTCTGGTGACGACCGAAGCCATGGTCGCCGAACTGCCCAAGGAACCCGCGCCGCCGATGCCCGGCGGCGGCGGCGGCATGGGTGGCATGGGCGGAATGGGCTTCTAAGACCACCCCGGCACCGACATCATCTGCCCAAGAAGGCCGCCTCCCGGCGGCCTTCTTTTTTGGCCAAAACGCTCTACGTTAGCGGTCGATTCTGGCTGTCGAGGAACTTGCTATGCGCGCGCTTCTGTTCTGCCTGTTCGGTCTGATCACGGCATCGCCGGATCTTTCCTTTGCTCAAATCAAGCTCTCGACCAAGCCCGCCAACCCGAACGAAGCAAGATATTTCACGGCCATCGACGGCCTGATGGACGGCAACGCCGACGTCATCCTCAAGGAGAACCGCCAGGGCAAGAATGTCGCTTCGGCGGTGCTCGACGTCTGCTATCCGGCAGAAAAAGGCTCGGACCGCAAGGACCGCTTCGTCGCCGATCTCGCGGTCAACGGTCAGACCATGACCGGCACCGCGCAGACCCTCGGCGGCAAGCCGGTCACGGTGAAACTCGTACGCAAGCCGACCGGCGACACTTTCGAATTCAAGGGGCAGATCAGCATCGGCACGACCGTGACCGAAGTCGCCTCGTCGGACAATTCCGATCTCAGCGAAAGGGAATTCAAGGAAAACCAGACCGTCGATGACGGCATCACGCCGGCACCAAAGGACTTCAGCGAAGTGTCTCCGGAATCGATCGGCGTCAGGGTGAAGCTGGATGCCGCGGTGGATTTCCTCAAGGCGCTGAAGGGGCAGCCCGTGGAAGTTGCTCTCAGCAGCCTGCCCGTCACCTGCGATGCGCTCCGCGCCGGCGAACAGACCATCGGCATGTCGACGGATCCGGATCGCGCCGAAGCGCTGATCGCGAAGTTCAAGTCACAGCCGGGCGTGGTCGCCGCCGGCTGGACCACCGGCATCGTCGACATGGATCGCACGATCCGCTTTTCCGCCGCCGACTGGCGCGACGGCGACAGAATCAACAAGGACAAGCTCGCCACCGCGGTCGCCGGCGTCCTGACCAGGACACTGGCCGTGAAATCGTCATCGGCGGCCTGGAGCGCCAACACCGGCACGCTGAAATTGACGTTGAAGCGGCCGAGCCAGCTCTATGCGGCGCTCGACCTTACCGACACCATCGAAATCACGGCGCTGGTCTTCCCGGACAAGCCCGGCGGCTCGGACAAGCTGATGCTCTGGATCAGCAATCCCGTGATTACGACGGCGGACGAATCGGCGGGCGCCAAACTCGCGCTGGCCGAGGAATCCAGCGGCGACGATGAAGGCGAACAGAAGGATGACAATGGCTCGGTCGAGGCGCTGGCGAAGGAATTCAAGGGCCAGCGCTGGGACGCGGATAAATCGGCCTGGAAATAGCCCCGCGCTCCAGCCCGGCCAGCCGAGGTTGAAAGACCTCAGTTGGTGTTGAGAAGGAAGCGCAGTGTCCTCGGCCCGATGAAGCTGACAAAATCGCCCTGCCGCTTCCAGGTGCCTGCCTCGCTCAGCGCCGCAACCAGTTCATCGTCGGCTTGTGCCTTGGCCGGCGGACAGGGACGATCCTCGATCTGACCGGCAACGAAGATCACCGTATTGCCGGCCACCGAGAACTGGCCCTTGCCGCCCTTGCACCACAGTTCCAGAACGGCCTCGCCATTGTCGCCGATATCCAGGTTGGGCACGCGCTTCGATCCCGGCTGAGGCGCCACGTCCAACGTCATGGCCATCCCGAATGGAAACTCGTCTTGCGCGCGAGCCGGGACGGGATGGAGGGCTGCAGCCGCGAGCGCCATGGCGATTGCGGATCGCGTCAAAAAAACTGTCGTTGCAAACATGCGCCCCTCAAACTGTCTCGGCGCGCTGTTCTAGGGGGTAAGCGTGACATTGACTAGATTGGCCACCACAAAAAGTTTCGACCCAAAAGCAAATCCCCGCGGTCGATCGACCGCGGGGATTTTTTCGTTCCGTCCGGACTGGCTGCTATTTCAGGACCATCGCCGTGAACGGATAAACATAGGCCTGCAGCATCACGAACAGGCCGACCAGACACGCCAGCGCGATCGAATGCTTGAACACGAAGCGCAGGATCGTGCCTTCGTGTCCGTACCAGTTGGTGGCGGTGGAGGCGACGACGATCGACTGCGCGTCGATCATCTTGCCCATCACGCCGCCGGACGAGTTGGCAGCGGCCATCAGGATCGGCGACAGGCCGAGTTGCTGCGAGGTGATCTTCTGCAGATTGCCGAACAGGATGTTCGACGCCGTATCCGATCCGGTCAGCGCCACGCCCAGCCAGCCGAGCAGCGTGCCGAAGAAGGGATACAGCACGCCGGTTGCGGCGAACGCCAGGCCCAGCGTCGCATCGACACCCGACAGCCGCGTCAAGGTGCCGATCGCCAGCATCGCCGAAATCGTGATCAGCGAGATCGCGCAAAGTCTGATGGTGCGGCCGTATTCCGCAACCATCCGCGCTGGCGAGAAGCCCGCCAGGAAGCCGGAGATGATCGCGGCGATCAGCATGCCGGTTCCGGTAAACGACAGATAGGTGAAACCGAAGATCGCACCTTCCGGCGTCGGCTTCGCCGCGACCGGCGGCACCTTGTTGATCATGTTGTGCAGTTCGGGAACCGGGTAGTTCCAGACGAAGTTCGCGTTCGCCCAGGTTTTGAACGACCCGTTGCCCCAGACCAGCATCACGACGCAGACGATGATCCATGGCAGCAGCGCGGTCCAGAGCTCGCCTTGCGTTAGCGGCGTCTTGTCCATCGTCTTCGCCGCGGCCATGGTGGCGGTCAATTCATCCTTGCCGCGCAGCGCCGGCGACAGCCACAGCTGCTTCGGCTGCCAGACCCTCAGGAACAGGATGAGGCAGCCCATCGAGATCAGCGAAGCGCCGATATCGACGATCCAGGGATTGATGTAATTCGAGATCACGAATTGCGGGATCGCGAACGACAAGCCGGTCACAAGAACGGCCGGCCAGATGTCCTTCATGCCCTTCCAGCCGGCGAAGGCCCATACCACCCAGAACGGCACGATCAGCGAGAACACCGGCAGTTGCCGTCCGACCATCGCGCCCAGAATATAGGGATCGAGGCCGGTGACCGACGCCAGGCCCTGGATCGGCGTACCGAGCGCGCCATAAGCAACCGGGGCGGTATTGGCGATCAGCGACAGGCCGGACGCGGCGAGCGGCGAGAAGCCGAGGCCGATCAGGACAGAACCGGTGACGGCGACCGGCGTACCGAAGCCCGAGGCTCCTTCGAAGAACGCGCCGAATGAAAAGGCGATCAGCAACAGTTGCAGGCGGCGGTCCTCGGTGACGCCGCCGACCGCGCGCTTCAACAGTTCGAATTGACCTGTTGCAACCGTGATCTGGTAGAGAAAGATGACGTTCAACACAATCCAGCCGATCGGGAAGAATCCCGCGACGACGCCGAGGAGCGTCGCGCGAATCGACATGTTGGCCGGCATGGTGAAGATGAAGATCGCGATCAGGTTGGTCAGGATCACGGCGATGATGGCCGCGATGTGAGCCTTGACCTTGCCGCTGGCGATCAGCACCAGAAGCGTGACCACCGGAATGGCGGCGGCGATCGTCGACAGCGCCGCATTGTTGAGCGGGTTATAAAGCTGGTTCCACATTGCACTTCCTCCCCACGCATTTCCCGGCGGCCCGACCAGCGTGGACGGTCAGGCATGCTTGGCGCGGTTATGTCGGAGTGTCTCGGCAATGCGCGAAATCGCTGGGCGAATTTCGGCACCGCCCAAATCCGCTCACAACCTCGCGAAATGTGGAAGCCCCCCGGTCCCTCGCCGCTATACCCATGCTAGGGTTGACTCGGAGGCTGGGACAAGCGAACCCGGATAATGCAATCTACGACTTTAGTCTAAGCACTCCAATTCTCCCATTTTTTCAGGCCCTTGCGGCCATTCCCCTGGAGACCGCAATCTGTGAACAACACCCGTTCGACGCTCGCCACCGTATGGCGGATCGCCGCGCCTTATTTCCGTTCCGAGGACAGACTGGCCGGCCTCACGCTGCTCGCGGGGTTGATTGTGCTCGAGCTGGCGCTGGTCGCGATCGATGTCCTTGTCAACCAGTGGTACAACCGCTTTTACAATGCGCTCCAGGAGAAGAACTGGGACACGTTCGTCTGGGAACTCGGCGTCTTCACCGTCCTGGCAACGGTCAATGTCGCGCTTAGCGTCTACGACCTCTATCTCAATCAATGGCTGCAGATCCGCTGGCGGCGCTGGATGACCACCCATTACCTGGGTGAATGGCTGCACGATGCCAATCACTACCGGATGCAGCTCAAGGGCGATGCCGCCGACAATCCCGACCAGCGCATCACCGACGACGTCAAAATGTTCGTCGAATCGACGCTGGGCATCACCGTCGGCCTGCTCAGCTCGGTGGTATCGCTGGCCTCTTTCGTCGTCATTCTCTGGGGTCTGTCGGCAACCGCCCCCCTGCACCTTTTCGGCAACGCCTTCGAAATCCCCGGCTATTTGGTATGGGGCGCGCTGATCTATGCCGTGTTCGGCACGGTCCTGACGCACTGGATCGGATCGCCGCTGGTCCATCTCGATTTCTCGCAGCAGCGCCTCGAAGCCGACTTCCGCTTCAACCTCGTGCGGGTGCGCGAGAACTCCGAGCAGATCGCCTTGTTGCAGGGCGAAGGCGCCGAGCGCGGGCGGCTCTCGCTGCGCTTCGGCCGCGTCGTCGACAACTGGTACGCCATCATGAGCCGCACCAAGCGGCTGACGGCGTTCACCGCGAGTTATTCGCAGGCCGCGGTGATTTTTCCCTTCGTGCTGGTGACGCCGGCCTACTTCGCCGGCAAGATCCAGCTCGGCGGCCTGATGCAGACCGCCTCGGCATTCGGCAGCGTGCAAAAGGCGCTGTCGTTTTTCGTGTCGATTTACCGGTCGCTGGCCGAATGGCGCGCGGTGGTCGCCCGTCTCGACGGGTTCGAGACGGGGATCGAGCGTGCGACGGCAAAAGCGGGCGGCCCCGGTTCGATCGACGTCGTGTCGTCGACCGGCAGCGACAACATCGATCTGGAAAAACTTCTGGTCAGCCTGCCCAACGGAACGCCGCTGGTCGCGGCCGACGGCTTCAGCATCAACGCCAATGAACGCACGCTGGTCACCGGTCCGTCCGGCGCCGGCAAATCGACCCTGTTCCGCGCCATCGCCGGCGTCTGGCCGTTCGGCAGCGGGTCGATCGGGATTCCCTCGAAGGCGACCCTGATGATGTTGCCGCAGCGGCCATATTTTCCGATCGGCTCGCTGAAGGCCGCGATCGTTTATCCCGCGGAGGCCGCGCGCGTTCAGTTCGGACCGGGTCAGGGACGCCGTGATCGCGGTGGGCCTGCCCCAGTTCGCAGCGAGACTGGACGAGGAGGCGCACTGGAATCGCATGCTCTCGCTGGGCGAACAGCAGCGTCTCGGCCTTGCCCGCGCCTTGCTGCATGAGCCGCAATATCTGTTCCTCGATGAAGCGACCGCCTCGCTCGATGAACCTTCGGAGGCGGCACTCTACAAACTGATCGAGAAGAAATTGCCGGCCACCACCATCGTCTCGATCGGGCATCGCTCGACGCTGGAGGCCTTCCACCAGCGCAACGTGGTGCTGAGCCGCGACGGCGACCGGTTCGCGCTGCAGAACCGCAGGGAAGACGTCAAGGTACCCTGAAGCGTTTTCTGGCGAAGTCGATCAACCCCCGCCGGGGCAAATCGCGGACTCGCCACGACAGGCCCGCCCATCATCCGCGCGGCTGCGCCCAGCTCCGCCTGCGGCAGGCCGATCACGACGATCGGGTCGCAAACGGGATGATGGCCCGCGGACCATGCGATGCGAGCGAGGACCACTCCAGGACGCCGATCGCAATGGCGGCGCCGGCAACCATTCCCGCCGGCGTATGGCGGCGATCGTTGCGGCACATCGCCCGCCAGCCGTCGTCAATCCCACCCATGAGGCCCCGCAAATAAAAAGGGGGCGGCAGATGCTCTGCCGCCCCCTTATCGAGATAAGATCTGTTTACTTCAGGCTGGTCATCGCAGTGAGGTCAGCCGACAGCTTGACGATGCCGGTCGCGCCGCACCAGCCGGAACCGAAGCCGCCCGGATTTATCGCGGTTATGTTCGACGTGCTGAAGTTGGTCGTTGTATGATCGCTGGTGAAAGCATTGCAGCTAGCTCTCGAAAGATCAGTGTCGGAGTAACGCAGATCGAGCGTAAACACCTTGTAGGTGAAACCGATGCCGATGTTCCAGGTATTGTAGCTGGGCTCAGGAATACCTGCCGTATAGTTGGGAAAGCCGGGAAGTTGAGCCACGCCGTAGAAGGAATCGGAGGTTCCGAACCACTGGCGGCCGAACTCACCCGACACGTACATGCCGACGCCGCTGGCGCCGAACGTCGTGCTCGGCGCAGTCCATTTGCCCGTGAGCGATGCATAGTTGCCCCAAGCGCCGGTATTCAGGAAGTTGGGGGAGTAGTATTCGTTGGCACCGACCTGCCACTGATCATTGATGGTGACGTTGACCTTGGCGTAGCCCTCGAAAAAGCTGGCGTCCTTCTTGGCCACGTTACCATTAAGCGGCAAGTTTCCATCCGCAACGCACTGGGACGAAGAGCCGGGGATACCCGAGCCAGGGAACGCTCCCGCGTTGAAGCACTGTCCACCGGGATAGAGATAACCCCACACGCCGAAGTCAAAGGCGAACATACCCACGGTCGGACGGATACCACCGTAGATATCGACTTCAGCCGCCGCGCGGTTCGGGAAGGAAATGCTCTCGAACGAAGAGCCGACATAGAGCTGGACGTCCTTGGTGACGTTGTAGCGCGGCTCGAAATAGGCGGCGACGGACGGCTTGTGGTTGGACTGGGTGATGCCGCGGAACACGTAATCGTTCATGATTGCGCTGCCGAAAGCCAAATCCCACGGGTCGAATGCCGCAGGCGGCGGAGCCTTGACCGCCTTCATGGGCAAATCCGCAGCAAAGGCGGAACCCGATACCATTGCCAGCGCCGTTGCTAACAAGACCATTTTCTTCATGACGATCCCCATCACATTTTAAAGATCAGTCCGATTCCGGCGCCCCCCCAGGGACAAGCGATAACCGACTGCAGCGAAATTCATAACGTGATCACAATTTGGAGCGTGGCTTCCCGACAGTGAAGCGAAAAAGACAAGCATCTGCCGCCTTTTTAGGCGTTATAGCCTTTCTCGCAAAGGTTGTCGGCGTGTGTTGCATTCCGACAACAATCTTGACCGATTTCAGCGCCGTCCAGGCGACATTTCGGCCACGGAACGGCCGGGCAAGGAGGACCGAATTACCGCGGTCCGCGAATCAAAAACGAGGGAGTTTCCCCAATGAAACAGGCCGCAGCGGCGTCCGCTGCGGCCTGGAAAATGTCTAGTTCCGGAAGCCCCGTAAGAGTCCCGGCAAGTTCGCCTAGTTGCCGTCATCTCCGCCACCGGAGGACGGGCTCGACGAGCTCTCGCCCCATGACGGTGCCGGGCTGGGAGTGGCCCAGCTTGGCGCCGGGGCGGGTGCCGGAGCAGGCGCCGGCTCAAATACAGGCGCGGGCGCGGCGGGCTTCGGTGCAGCGGGCTTCGGTGCAGCAGCCTTCGGTGCAGCGCGCTTGGCCGCCTTCTTCTTCGCAGCACTCTTCTTGGCGGCTTTCTTCGGAGCGGCCGCCTTGGATTTCTTGGCGGACTTCTTGGCGGATTTCTTCGCCGACTTCTTGGCCTTCTTCGCCGACTTCTTGGCGGATTTTTTCGCGGATTTCTTCTTCGCCGTCACAAGACTCTTCTTGGCCTTTTTGGCCTTCTTGCCACCCTTCTTCTTTTTGCCTTTAGCCATCGTGATCCTCCTGTTGCCGCCGACCAATGTCTATCGAGCGTTTCAAGTCGTCAGCCTCTAGCTCAAGGCCCGACGATCAGTTCAATCCCGGCCGGGGACCGCCTGTCGCCCAATCGAGAAGCTCAACCGTGTGCACCACAGGAACTGACGTGCCGCCGGCAATCTGCACCATGCACCCAATATTGCCCGCAGCAATCATGTCCGGCTTGATCATCGCAATATTGGCGACCTTCCGGTCGCGCAATCTGCTCGCAATGTCAGGCTGGAGAATGTTGTATGTCCCCGCCGAACCGCAACACAAATGGCTCTCGGGCACATCTTTCACCACGAATCCGCTCTTGGAAAGCAATTCTTTCGGAAGCAGCGTGATTTTCTGTCCGTGCTGCAGCGAACAAGCCGAGTGATAGGCGATCACGATGTCGCTGTGCTGCAGCGTCGGCTGCAGCGGGATGCCGCCGAGATACTCGGTGATATCCTTGGCCAGCGCCGATATCTTCGCGGCAGAACCCGCGAAGTCGCGGTCCTCGCGCAGCATATAGCCGTAGTCCTTGATCACGGTGCCGCAGCCCGACGTCGTCACCAGGATGGCGTCGAGGCCGTTCTCTTCGGCCTCCCTGAGCCAGACGCCGATGTTGGCGCGCGCCCGCGCCAGCGCGTCGTCGTCGCGTCCGAGGTGATGGGTCAGCGCGCCGCAGCACTGCTCGTCCTTGACCAGCACCACCTCGATGCCGTGACGGGTCAACAGACTGATGGCGGCCTGGTTGATGCGCGGCGCCATCACCTGCTGGGCGCAACCCTGCAGCAAAGCGACGCGTCCGCGTTTCTTTCCGCTCGCTGCAAAAACGCTTCCGCCTGATGGTCCCGGCGCCGGCAGGCCGGCCGGTGAAAGGGTCAGCAACGCCTTGATTCGCCTCAGTAAAGTCGGCGTCTCCGATCCCGCTTTGGGGGTCGGCAGGAGCGCGGCCAGCGGCCGGCCAAACCGTCCCAGAATCAGGCCGGCACGAAGCAGCCTGGGCCTCGGAAGAATCCAGGCAAGCGCCGCGCGGAACAGGCGCTCGCCAAGCGGTCTTCGATAGTCCTTTTCAATCCTGGCGCGCGCCTGATCGACCAGATGCATGTAGTTCACCCCGGACGGACAGGTGGTCATGCAGGACAGGCAGGAGAGACAGCGGTCGATGTGCTTGACCACTTGGGCGGTGGGCGGCCGGTTCTTTTCCAGCATCTCCTTGATGAGGTAGATCCGCCCGCGCGGGCTGTCGAGTTCGTCGCCGAGCAGCACATAGGTCGGACAGGTCGCGGTGCAGAACCCGCAATGCACGCAAGCGCGCAGGATCTTGTCGGCTTCCGCGATATCGGGATCGGCGAGCTGCGCGAGGCTGAATTCGGTTTTCATGTCGCAGAGCCCCGTAGCATCCGGCCGCGATTGAGCACGCCCTTGGGATCGAAGCTCTGGCGAACCCGTTCGCTCAAGGCCGCGACCCCGGCCGGCTGGGGATGGAACACGTCGACCTTGCGGCGCACCTCGTCGGACGCCCGCGCCAGCATCGCGTGACCGCCGACGGAATCGACGCGCTGGCGCACCAGGCCGGCCTGGCCATCCGGCTTCGGCGGCAGCGCCGCCCAGATCAGGCCGCCGCCCCAGTCGTAGATCACCTCGCCGCCAGTGTCGCGCGCGAGCTGCGCGCCGAGCGCCCCGCCCCCGGCCGGCGGACAAACGATCCGCCACACCGGCCACGCCCCCAGCGCGCCGCCGGCCGCGAACGGCAACACGTCGCGAATCGAACTCCAGATCACGGCGGAGGCCGCGTCTTCGATGATCTGCGCTGCGCCAAAAGGCGCCAGAAGCTTGCTCAGCGCGACGGCGCGATGGGCAGCCGAGGCCGCGATGCCCTCCAGCCGCAGCAGGGTCGCCGCCTCGCGCGTCGCGCCGAGCCCGCCGAACTCGGCGACATCGCGCGAAACGCCGAGTTCGGCAGATGCGCCGCGCCGGTCACATCGAACGGCGAGCCCAGCGCCGCGGTCATCGCCCGATTGGCGGCGACATCGTCGAGCCCCCGCAAGACCAGCGTGCGCTCACTCTCGGGCCGCGGCATCACCTTCAAGGTCACTTCCGTCATCACGGCAAGCGTGCCCCAGGATCCCGCCAGCAATTTGCAGAGATCGTAGCCGGTAACGTTCTTCACTACCCGCCCGCCGGCCTTGAAACTCTCGCCGAAGCCGGACACCCCATGCGCCCCCAGAAGATGATCGCGGGCGCCGCCGGCCTTGATGCGGCGCGGACCGGCGAGGCCGGCGCCGATCATGCCGCCGATGGTGCCGATATCAGGCGTGCCCAACAGCGGCGCGGTGTCGATCGGCTCGAACGCGAACTGCTGATTCTTGGAATCGATCAGCGACTTGACGTCGGCAAGCGGCGCGCCGGCCTGCACGGTGATGATCAGTTCATTCGGCTCGTAGGACGTCACCGCATTGAGCGCCGACAGATCGAGCAGCGCATTGGTCGCCATCGGCTGGCCGATCAGGCGCTTGGAGCCGTGGCCGACGATTTCCAGCGGCTGCTCGCCGGCAATCGCCGCGCGCACCACCTCTTCGACGTCTTTTGCGTCACGTACTTTCAATGTGTCCACGAGTTTGGATCAAGCTCCAGATTGCTGCCGGCCCGGCATGAGGGATGTGAGATCATTACTGCAAACGTTGGCTCATGCCGAATCCTAGATGATCCGCCGCAGCGGCGAATTCCGCAAAACGAACGCCGATGCGGCGAAACTGCCGATGGCCGCGAGCAAGGTCAGTATCGCGGCCTTCGCCACCGGATGGAGCCCAAGCCCATGCAGAAGGATGGCAAAGCCGATCAGGATCGGCGGGTGGATGAGATAAACGCCGAAGGCATTGTCCGACAGCCACCGCGCTACCTCACTCTGCCGGTCGAAATTGCGCCGATAGACGCCAAGGACCAGAAGACCCATTCCCACGCAGACGAGCGCTTCCCACAGGCACTTTCCGGCACTGACCAGGTTGAAACCGCCCACATATTGCGCGGTCTGGCCCTGCAGCGCGCCGCCAAACAGCAGCAGAGCGGCGAACAATGGTACCGCGGGCACCAGCGTGGCCGACGCCCACCGGATGCAGAAGCGTTCGGGCAGCCCTGTCATCCAGCCACCGCGATAGCCGAACGCGCCGGCTGCGAACATCAGGGCATATTGGGGGAAATCGCCGGGATGTACATTGAGCACGGCGGCATCCTCCGTCACGGCGATCCGAACCAGAAAGGTCGACGCGGCCATGATCGTGATGAAAGCGGCTACCCAAAGCCCCGCCCCACGATCACCGCGGGGCTCGATGTAGCTCTCCCTCCACCCCGTCAGGCGGAACAGGCCGTAGATGATCGAGAAGATCAGCAACGCCGCGCAAAACCACATGGGGCCTGTCTCCGACAGCCACTCCCCGTCCTTCAGATGAAGCAGCCATTGATGGCCAAAGCCGCCGGTTCCCCATGTCCGGGACAGGAAATACTGGGTCAGCGGGCCGATCACGAGCATGTAAAGCAAGGTCGGCAATCCAAGCCGGATGAACCGGTCACGGACGAATTGCGAGAAGCCCTTTCGATCGAAGGCCGCCGCGGAGAAATAGCCCGCGATGAAAAACAGCACCGCCATGAAGAATGCCTGGAGGAAGCTTTGGTAGACACCGAAGAAAAGCTTCGTGCCCAGGCCCGTCGCTTGCCGATCGGTGTAGTACCAATTCCCGAACGGGCTGTAGGTGTCAGAGGCGTGCATGCTCAACACCAGGATGATCATGCTCCAGCGGATGTTGTCGATAAACAGCAGCCGGGACGCGCTCCGCACCTCCGCCGCCGCGCCGGTTCTCGCACCCATCGGGATGTCAGCCATGTCGCGCCACCAACATCGCGAGCCACCGGCTCGCCGAGCCTCTCAAAACCGCGGAATATCGGGAAAGGCGAGCTTGCCGCCATGGACATGCATGCGGCCGAGTTCGGCGCAACGGTGCAGGGTCGGAAACACCTTGCCCGGATTGAGCAGCCCTTGCGCGTCGAACGCGCATTTCAGGCGCTGCTGCTGGTTGAGATCGATCTCGCTGAACATTTCGCCCATCAGGTCGCGCTTCTCGATGCCGACGCCGTGCTCGCCGGTCAGCACGCCGCCGAGTTCGACGCAGGCCCTCAGGATATCGGCACCGAAGGCTTCGGCCCGCTCCATTTCGCCCGGCTTGTTGGCGTCGTACAGGATCAGGGGATGCAGATTGCCGTCGCCGGCATGAAACACGTTGGCGACGCGAAGATCGTATTTCACCGAGAGGTCGCGGATGCGCGCCAGCGCCTTCGGTAGCGCGCCGCGCGGGATGGTGCCGTCCATGCAGAGATAGTCGGGCGAAATCCGCCCCACCGCGGGAAAGGCCGCCTTGCGGCCGGCCCAGAACAGGTTGCGCTCGGTCTCGGAGGTCGAAATCTGGCAGCTGGTCGAGCCGCAGGTCAGCGCGATCGCCTCGACCCGCCTGATCAGTTCATCGACCTCGACGCCGGGGCCGTCGAGTTCGATGATCAGAAGCGCCTCGACGTCGAGCGGATAGCCGGCATGAACGAAGGCTTCCGCGGCGTGGATCGCCGGCTTGTCCATCATTTCCATGCCGCCGGGAATGATTCCCGCGCCGATGATTTCAGCCACGCACTGGCCGGCTGCCTCGACTTGCGCAAAGCCGACCATCAGGGCGCGGGCCGTCTCCGGCTTCTGCAGGATACGCACCGTGATTTCGGTGATGACGCCGAGCAGACCTTCCGATCCCGTGATGATCCCCATCAGGTCGTAGCCCGAGGTCTCGGCGGACTTGCCGCCGATCCGGATGACTTCGCCCGTGATCAGCACGATTTCGCAGCCCAGCACGTTGTTGGTGGTCATGCCGTATTTCAGGCAATGCACGCCGCCGGAATTCTCCGCGACATTGCCGCCGATCGAGCAGGCGATCTGCGACGAGGGATCGGGCGCATAATAATATCCGGCATGCGCGACCGCCTGGCTGATGGCGAGATTGGTCACGCCCGGTTCGGTCACCACCACGCGGTTGTCGAAATCGATGTCGCGGATGCGCTTGAATTTGCCCAGGCCCAGCAGCACGCCGTCGGCGAGCGGCAGCGCGCCGCCCGACAGCGAGGTGCCCGATCCGCGCGGCACCACCTTGATGCCCTGCTCGAAGCAGTATTTCAGGACCTGCGCGACCTGATCGGTGGTGTCCGGCAGCACCACCACCATCGGCGGCTGGCGATAGGCCATCAGGCCGTCGGACTCGTAAGGGAGCATTTCGGCGGGGCTGTCGATCACGCCCTCGCCCGGGACGATGGCGCGCAACGCCGCCACGATGGCGTCCCGGCGGTTCAAAACCGCCTGATCCGGTGCTGGCATCCTGATGGACATGTCTTGGGTCTCCCCCGGCGCCTCGGGCCACGTGCATTCCTGCTCGCCGATTTTCCGTGGCAAATCAAGCACGTCTGGACCGCTTTGGGTAGCTCGCTCACGGCCCCGAAGCGGTATGCCCTCTATCCGAAAGACGTAGGCAACACAGATGAAACTGTCAGGTGGTTTCACGGCTTGTCCACCGCGCGCGCCCTGTGCGACAAGGGCGCCGGCACCGTCGCCCACTCCCCCAACCCACGAAGAGCACACCATGAAAAAATTGACCCTGAGCGCGCTCCTTGTCATCGCATCGTCCGCGGCTGCATCGAACGCGATGGCGCAGGACGTCGCGGCCGGCAAGACGTCCTTCAACAAATGCATGGCCTGCCACGCGATCGGCGACGGCGCCAAGAACAAGGTCGGCCCGGAGCTGAACGGACTCGATGGCCGCAAGTCCGGCACGGTCGAGGGCTACAACTACTCGGACGCCAACAAGAACTCCGGCATCACCTGGAACGAGGCCCAGTTCAAGGAATACATCAAGGATCCGAAGGCGAAAGTGCCGGGAACCAAGATGGCCTTTGCCGGCATCAAGAACGAAAACGAGGTCAACAACCTCTGGGCATTCGTCTCGCAATTCGACAAGGACGGCAAGATCAAGGGCCAGTAGCGCGATCGCGGATAACCGAAAATCATCGATTTAACGGCCCGCGGAACGAGGCGCCTTCGGCATCATCGACGGTGATACCGAAGGCATGATGTGGCAGCGCGGTTATTTCAATATCCTGCGCTGCCCTTTCGCCGACGATGCCCGCCTCCGCGGGACGCCAAAAGCCGGCAACGGGCACTTCATACTCGAGCGAATGAGAAGTCCGAGAATCAGCGCGCCCCCTTCAGCGTGCATGACGTCGAGCAGGTGGTCCTGGTGCCGCGGTCGCACTTCAGGCAGACCGCCATGCATTGATCCATCGCCTTCGGATTGAAGCCGCTGTACAAATCGGCGGCGCATTTATTGTGGATCGATCCCGTCACATCGTCTTCCCTGGAGCAGGAAACCATCAACAGAGCTGCGGCGATCAAGACAGCGAAGCGTCGCATAACTCCTCCGTGCTGGTTGTGTAGTTGGGCCGGGGCCTATCCCAAATAGCGGGCGCGCCGCTCCGTTCGTTCCGGGCCAGACTGCACCGGCACCGCGATTCACGCCAGCCGGTGGCCCGATTTGTCAGCGCTCAAATCGCGCCACGGATGATCATTCTCCGCCTGTCGTCACCTGCCGCGCTGCGGCGATCAATTTGCTGCGATTGCGTCAGGTCTGCCGGTCGCATGTGAGCTCGTTCACATGCATTGGACGTCACTTGGGCTATCGGTCGGAAGCCGGTCGTCTTGACCGAGCCTGGAGATCGCACATGACGGCTATCGCAAGAGTTCTCTCGCGCGTGTCCGGAACACAAATCGACGTCGAAACGCTCAAGACCCTCGCCATGTTCTGCGGCGTCGGCCTGACCGTGTCGCTGCTGCTTGCGTCCTATGGGCTGGATCTCAGTCCGGGTTTTTTCTGAGGCCTTTTGTTTTGACGCGTTTTCCCTGCGCGAACCGGAGTACACTTCGCTCGAAAACGCCTTGAGGACATTTCGATGAAATCATTTTGGCAGTTGAGTTTGGTTGCCGTGTGCGTACTCGCCGGGCCGGCTTTCGCGCAGAAGCTGGTCGACCCCAATGCGGTTGCGCCCCAGTATCGCGAGGCCGCGGAAAAGCGCCGCGCCGAGCAGATCAGGCAAATGGAATGCCGCCACAAGGTCGACGTCGCAAGCGTACTGCCGCGGGATCGGACGGCGGCAATCAACAAATGTCTGGAAGACGGTCCCAATCCGACGACGGCTGCCATCCGTCCTTGACCGCCGACCGAGTCGGCCCTCACGCGAAGTTCACTCGAACGTCTTTTCGGGCTGAACCGTGAGGCGAATGGCGACTTCGGTCGAGCCATCGAACACCTCGAGCAGGTGGTTGCACAGCAGGCAACGGTACTCGCCCTTGGGTCCCCCGATGGAAACCAGTTCGATCCGGCGGTAGCCGGCGTTGCATTCGGGGCAGGCGATATCGGACTTCTTCATGGGCGGCAGGCTATCACCCCGCGGTTGCCGTTCCAATACGGTGGCCCGGCCTCACCTGCAATTGAGTTCGGTCTGGTCCGCCTGGCCGGCCGCAGCCCCGCCGCGCCGCGCGAGCTCGCCGATCATGGTTTCGATCTCGGATATCACGAGGTCCGGCGCGGCGTTTTGAATCATGTGGCCGACCTGCGGCAACACGATCAGTCTTGCATCGTTGACCGCCTTTGCGAACGGCCGCGAATGGATATTGGTGGTCACGGTCTTGTCGACATCGCCCGAAATCACCACCACCGGCGCCTTGATGTTGCCGTAGCGCGGCGCCTGCTCGGCCACCGCCGCCCGCAGCGTCACCAGATCGCGGGCATTGGCGAGGAATTCGAACGGACGCAGCAACAGCGGCGTCGCGGTATCGGCGATGAAATTTTGCGGCATGATCTGCGGCAGGAATACGCCGCGCGCACCGGGCCCGGCCAGAAAAATACCGAGCGGCAGCGTGATCGTATAGGCGAGCAGCGGGCCGATCGCCGGCATGGCGACGGCCCTGTTGTACCAACCGACGCCGCCTGGCCACGGATAGGCGACCGGCGCCAGCATGACGAGCCCGGCGACGCGTTCGGGATAGTCGAGCGCCATGCGCGCACCGAGCGCCCCGCTCCAGGAATGCACCACCAAAATTACGGATCCGACGCCGAGTTTTTCCAGCGCCTCGTCGATCATTCTGCCCTGGATGGCCGGCGTTGAATCCGCCAGACGCGCGCGCGAACTCCAGCCATGGCCGGGGCGATCGATCAGGATCACCCGGTGGCGGTCGGCGAGCCGGTCGCCGAGCGGCTGGCGCATCGCCTCGAGATTTGAACTCGCGCCATGGATCATCACCACGGGCGGACCGGCGGCATCCCGCGGCCCGATGTCGAGCACGTTGAGACTGCCGCCTTCGACCTCGATCATCCTGCCCTGGGCGGGATAGAGGCGCTGCAGGACGAGGACACCGGCCTGCGTGACCAGCGCCAGGATCGCCAGCGCCGCCACGAAGACGATTGATATCATTTGCAAAGTCCGAATGAGCTTGGGCACCCCTGAGTTACGGTCACCAGGCGGCCCGGTTTCGTGACAACGGATAGTTTGCCATATCGATACCGTTTTTGCGGTTACCCACAAAATCTGCGCGAGTTTTTCCGTCGGCTTGCAACGTGCCTTCATATCGCCGTCATCAGTAACTTTATATTTATTGTCAGCCGCAGCGTTGCGAAGTGATGGGCGCTCGCCGGCAGGCTGACGTTGTCGGGATCTTTCCACGCAATCCACAGGAACGCGGGCGGGCGCCGACGACTTGTTCAGGGGACAACCAGAGGGTGTTTCGATGAGTTCCAGACCGAATGAGGCGGCCATCGACCGGATCGTGGCCAGCTGCAATGGCGACCTGCATAGTGCCCTGCGGGCGCTGCTGCTGGTCAACGAGCAGCTGGAGGCGGAGCTTCAGCAGCTTTACGCGGCCGTGGCCCTTGGCGGGCCCTTCGAGCATGGCAGCGAGGTGCTGCATTAAAGCGCTGTCGAGCGAAGTGGATGCCGGATCGCGTGAGGAAAACGCGTCAAAACAACAATCTGGAGCCTCGGTTCTGATTCAGTCAGAACTGATCATGCTCCAGCCCGGCTCCGCAGCGGCAATCCTTTCGCCGCGGCCATGCCTGCAGTCGGCGGGCGGACTTCTTCCTCTGGACAGCCATTTTCCTTTGGAAAGACGTTACAGACGTTGATGACCGGCCGCGCAAGCCTGGCGTCGGACATCGATCCACGAGGGACACGCCCCCGATCAGATATCCCGGCCTTCGACCTTCTCGCTGAGGGTTTTGACCAGGTCCGGCACCTTGTCCATATGCGGATTGATCGCGAGCGCCTTGCGGAAGGCGTCAAGCGCGCGCTTGTCGTCGCCGAGGTCCTGCATGATCATGCCAAGCCCCGCCAACGCGCCGAAATGGCGGGGTTCGCGGATCAGCACCTGCTGGATGTCCTGCAGCGAATGGCCATAATCGTTCTGCAGGTAGTAAAGCGTCGCCCGCCTGTTCCAGGCCTCGACCCAGTCGGGCCGCAATTTCACCAGCGCATCGAGCAGCTTTAGCGCGACATCCATCTGCTGGGCGTCCATCGCGACCTTGGCGCGCATCATCAACAGCGCGGCGGTATCGCTCGGCGTATGCAGCCACTGCGCCCAGATCCGCGCCTCGACGTGCTTGGCGCTGGCTTCGTCGGGCGCCACCTTCAGCGCGCCGAACAGGAAATCCAGTCCGCGCGTCCGGTCGGCGCCGACCTTCGGCAGCTTGGCCGGCGGCTCGGGAAGTTTTTTCCGCTGCGCCGGCGGCGCGGCATGCGGATCCTGCGCCGACGCGACCATCGGGACCGCGGCCATCGCGGCGGCGACGAGAATGGCGCCCAGGCAGCGGCCGATATCGGGGAATCTCAATGCCATCGCCAAAGTGTAGACGCGAGAAAACGCGCTGCAAAGCAGCAAAGGCGTCAAAGACCCGTGAAGGCGAGCATTTTTCAACAGGCGCGAATGGCCGCAATCAGGCCTGGTTCAGCGCCTCGAAGCCAACCGGGATCAGCCCTGGCGCGCCTTGAAACGGCGCTGGACCTTGTTGATCACGTAGACCCGGCCCTTGCGGCGGACCAGACGGTTGTTGCGGTGGCGGCCACGCAGCGATTTCAGCGAGTTACGGACCTTCATGGGACAATCCTGATGCGTTGAAAGGCCGTGTTGGACAGGCCGAAAATGGCAAAATGGGCTTTATCCCGCGGCGGCCGAGCCACCCGGGACGCGCGGTTTCTAAGCCATCGAGAGGTCAAATGTCAATCCAAACAGCACAGCGCGCAACCGGTATCTCCGTTCCAGTACAGCCCGCCCCGGTTCCGAGTCCCGGAAAATAAGCGAATATAGTCAAAGGTTTGTACCCGCCACCCGGCGAATCCGTGTATCAGGAAGGGGGGCTTCGGCTGACAACTGCGTCCGGCGCAGGGATTGGTATTTCGACATCGCTATAACGACAGCCCGCCGGCCCGCAGTAAAAGTCGCGGCACTCGCCGCTGACCACGCCATTCCGCTCGCCGCGCCTGCGCGACTGCCGCTGCCCGCGGGCGTAAAACCGTTCCGGCTCAACTGGCCCTATATTCTCGTCATCGGCGCCTACCATGCGGCGGCGCTGTTGGCCTTCATGCCCGGTTATTTCAGCTGGAGCGGCCTCGTCGTCGCCCTGCTCGGCACCCATCTGTGCGGGCTGTTCGGCATCAACCTCTGCTATCACCGGCTGCTCACGCACCGCGGCCTGAAATGTCCGAAATGGCTGGAACACGCCATGGTGATCGTCGCGATGTCGTGCCTTCAGGAAACGCCGGCGCGCTGGGTCGCCATCCATCGCCGGCACCATCAATTCTCCGACGAGCAGCCGGACCCCCATAGCCCGCTTGCAGGCTTCTTCTGGAGCCACATCGGGTGGATTCTGGTCAACCAGCCGGAACTCGCGCGGCTTGGAATTTACGAACGCTACGCAAAGGACATCCTGCGCGATCGCTTCTACGTCGCGCTCGAGCGCAACAACTGGCTGGTCTGGATCAATCTCGGCCAGATCCCGCTGTTCTTCGCTGCCGGTTTCGCGGTGGCATGGCTATCGGGCGAAGCGCCGTGGGGCGCGGCGCAGGCCGGAGTCAGCATCGTGATGTTCGGCGTCTTCGTACGCACGGTCCTCGTTTGGCATATTACGTGGGCCGTCAATTCGGTGACACACCTGTGGGGTTACCGGAGCCATGAAACCGACGAGGACAGCCGCAACAACGTCTTTGTCGGCCTCATCTCCAACGGCGAAGGCTGGCACAATAACCATCACGCCGATCCGCGCTCGGCGCGTCACGGTCATCGCTGGTGGGAAATCGACAACACCTGGCTGACCATCCGATTCCTGGCGTGGCTTGGCCTCGCCACCGATGTGGTGGCGCCGAATGCCCATCTCGCGGGGCGGCCGGCCGGAAGCAGGCTGACAACGCGAGGAACGACCGGCGTCCCAGCCGACTGATCGGATTACGCCGCCCCCAACCCGGACGGCTCAGCGCGGGAACTCGACCATGGCCTCGCCGGTGGCAACCTTCTCGCCCGCCTGGTTGCGGACCATGACGTCGATCAGCACCCAGCGCGAATTTGCGGTGGCCTGCTTCGATTTCACGATTCCGGTCGGCTGGATGGTGTCGCCGGGCCTCACCGGCTTGACCCACCTGGTTTCGAGCCGGCGGTGGATGGCCCCGGCCGGATAGGCCCAGTCGGTGATCATCCGCGAGATCAGCCCGAAATTGTTCATCCCGTGCATGATGATGCCGCCGAAATTGGTCTTGCCGAAATCGCCCTTCATGTAGTCGTCGTCGAGATGCAGCGGGTTGTAGTCGAGCGAGGCGTCGCAAAACAGGCGGATGGATTCGCGGCTGACCGCGAATGCCGGCCCGTCGATGGTGTCGCCGGCTTTGAGGCTTTCGAAGGTCGTCGTCATTTTTGATCCTTCCCTCACTGCGGCCGGATGGTCCAGCCACGGCCCGAGCAGATCACCTCGCCATGCTGGTTGAAGAAGACATTGTCGTGCACCACGAACAACCGCTCGCGCTTGATGAACTTGTCGAGCGCGCGCGCCTGCAACGTGATGACATCGCCCGGGCGTGCCGGAATGTTGTAGCTCCATGACTGCCCGGCATTGACGGTGCCCGGCGAGCGCATCCAGTCGTCCGCCGGGGTGCAGGAAAACATCAGCAGGATGTGGATCGAGGGCGGCGCGACCAGCCCGCCATAAGGCGTTGTTTTCGCGTAGGCTTCGTCGAAATAGATCGGATGATCTTCACCGACCGACCTGCAATAGAGCTCGATGGCGTCCCGCGTCAGCGTATAAGGAATGGTCTTGCGCGGCTCGCCGGGGACGATGTCGTCCCAGACCTTGCGCACATTGGCATGTTTCCAGAAGTCGGTCTCGAAGGCTTCCGTCTGCGCCATCTGATTCCTCCGGTTTTTCCGCGGATTTGCTTCTGCCGTCTTGCGGAATTTGTTATATGGTATAATCAATTTAGCGACGCGAAAAATCAAGCCGGTTCCGGGAAACGCCATGTCCAAATTGAAGCTGCCCAATATCGAGGACGTCGTCGCGATCGATATCCACACCCACGCCGAAGAGCCCTGCGGCATGCATGGCGACGACGGCTATGACGATTTCCAGGCGCAGATGGCCGACTATTTCAAGTCGCCCAACAAGCACCCGCCGACGGTGCCGGAAACCGCGGCCTATTACCGCTCCAAGAACATCGCCGCCGTCATCTTCCCGGTCGACGCCGAGCGCGAGACCGGATTCCGCCGCTACAACAATTACGAGATGCTGGAGATCGCCGCGGAGAATTCCGACGTGCTGATCCCCTTCGTCAGCATCGATCCGCACAAGGGCAAGCTCGGCGTCCGCGAGGCGCGGAAGCTGATCGAGGAATACGGCGTCCGGGGCTTCAAATTCCATCCCGACCATGCAGGGTTTTTACGCCAACGACCGCATGGCCTATCCGCTGTACGAGGCGATCAGCGACGGCGGCGCCATCGCGCTGTTCCACACCGGGCAGACCGGCGTGGGGAGCGGCATGCCCGGCGGCATGGGAATGCGGCTGAAATATTCCAACCCGATGTACATGGACGACGTGGCGGCGGACTTCCCCGACCTCAAGATCATCCTCGCCCACCCGTCCTTCCCGTGGCAGGAAGAGGCGCTGTCGGTCGCGACCCACAAGCCGAACGTCTACATCGACCTCTCCGGCTGGTCGCCGAAATATTTCCCGCCGATCCTGGTGCGCTACATCAACAGCATTCTGCAGGACAAGATGCTGTTCGGCTCGGACTGGCCGGTGATCACGCCCGACCGCTGGCTCGCGGATTTTGCGAAACTCGACATCCGCGACGACATCCGGCCGAAAGTGCTGAAGGCCAACGCACGGAAGCTGTTGGGGATCTGAAGCGAACGGCGGAATGCGCCACGGGCGCGCTGGGCGCTCACGGCTGCATCACGATGCATTCGAGATTGCCGGCGCTGCTCGCGGCTTCCATCGCCTCCGGCAGCGCCGCGAGCGGATAGACTCGCGGGCGGATCGGGCTGATGTCGAGCAGGCCGCTGCGCAACAGATCGAGCAGCCGCCGGTAGGCGCTCGCCGGATACATGAACTGGCCGAGGATCTCCCAGCTGTTGAGCATCAGCGTGGTATAGGGAACCGGCAGCTCGGTGGTCATGCTTCCCATCAGCACCAGCCTGCCGCCGCGGCGAAGCCCGTGCAGCGCGGCCAGCGTCGATTTCGGATCGCGCGCCTGCCCCACCATGTCGAACGCCATGTGCGCGCCGCCGCCGGACGCTGCGCGAAGCGCGCCGGCGTCCTTCTGCACGTCGCCCGTCAACGCGACCGTTGCGACGCGCGGACCGCCGGCACGCGCCACGGCTTCCAGCGCGGCTGCGTTGCGGCCGGCCGCGACGACACGCCCCGCCCCCATCGCGACCGCGACCAGCACCGCCGCCGTGCCATAGGCGCCGGTTGCGCCGTTCACGATCAGCGTCTCGCCGGCCGCCAGCCGGCCGCGCAGCAGACCGCCATAGGGAATGATGCAGCGGCCGATGGCGACCAGCTGGGTGGCGTCGATGTGGTCCAGTCCTTCCGCCGGCGTGATCGCCTCCACCGGCATCAGCGCGTATTCGGCGAGCGTGCCGTCCGGCCAGTCCGCCAGAACCTGCGCCGCGTCCGGGCTCGACGTCAGCCCGATCAGGACCTGCGCCGGATCCTCGACGTTTTCCGGGGCAACGAAATGCGAAGAGAGCACCACGCGCTGACCAGGCTTGAGATGCCAGACGTCCCTGCCAACCGCTTCGACGACGCCAACGCCGTTGGTCCCGATCGTGAACGGACCAGGCGGCGGATTGTAGGCCGGCAATTTTCCTTCGACATAGGCTTTCAGATACGACATCAGCGCCGAGGCTTCGATCCGCACCAGCGCGCTGCCCGGCCGGGGCTCCGGCGTCCGCACGTCGTTGAAACGGAGCTCACCGCCGAGCCGATGCAACTGCCAGGCCTTCATGCCCATCTCCCTTGATGGCGGCCGCTTTGCGCATCGATAGTGTTACGCTATGGACGGCGGCGGCCCGCGAAACCATAATGCATCCGCCGGCGCTCGAAAGCCTGGATGCACCCACGTTCCGACATGCCCACCATGAGTTCCCTGTGACCATCAAAGCCGTTGTGTTTGACGCCTATGGAACGCTTTACGACGTTCAGTCGGTCGCCGCCGTCACCGAGGAGGCGTTTCCCGGTTATGGCGAGATCATCACCCAGATCTGGCGCATCAAGCAGCTCGAATACACCTGGCTGCGTTCGCTGATGCGGCGCTACCAGGATTTTTCAGTCGTGACGCGGGATTCGCTCGCCTACACGCTGCGGGTGCTCGGGCTCGAGCATGACAGCGGCGTGTTCGAGCGGATCATGGACAAATATCTGCATCTCGATCTCTATCCGGACGCGACGACATCGCTCGCGGCGATGCGGGATCGAAAGCTCGCCATCCTGTCCAACGGCAGCCCGGCGATGCTCACCGCGCTGGTCGCCAACAGTGGCCTCGATCGCGTGCTGGATGCCACCATCAGCGTGGATTCCAAGAAGATCTTCAAGCCGGCGCCCGAGGCCTATACCCTGATCGAATCCGTGCTCGGCGTGCCGCCGGCGCAAGTGCTGTTCATCTCGTCGAACCCGTGGGACGCCTGCGGCGCCAAGGCCTTCGGCCTCAACGTCGCCTGGATCGAGCGGGTGACGCCGGAAGCGATGCGGCTTGCCTGCGTCAAGAGCGACGTCGTGCCGCCACTGACGATGTTCAAGGCGATCCGCACCCAGATGGATGAACTCGGGCTGAAGCCCGACTATCGCATCCGCGCGCTGTCGGAATTGCCCGCTTTGGTCGCCGCCCACCAGACCTGAATGTGAGCTCCCACCATGAGCATTGAATCGGTCCGCGCCTTCTTCGCGGAAAACGCCCCCGACATTGCCGTGATCGAATCCTCGGTGAGTTCGGCGACGGTGACGCTGGCCGCCGAGGCCTATGGCGTCGAGCCCGGCCGGATCGCAAAAACGCTGTCGCTTCGGGTCGGCGAGCGCGTGGTGCTGATCGTGGCGGCCGGCACTTCGCGGATGGACAACAAGAAGGTCAAGGCGCTGCTCGGGGTAAAACCGAAAATGCTCGGGCTGGACGAGGTCGCCGAGATCACCGGCCATGAGGTCGGCGGCGTCTGTCCGTTCGGGCTGAAGACGCCGCTGCCGGTCTATTGCGATGTATCACTGAAGGCGTTCGACGAGGTGGTGCCGGCGGCGGGCTCGACCCACAGCGCGGTACGCATCGCGCCCGCGCGAATGGCCGAACTCGTCAACGCCGAATGGGTCGACGTCTGCCAGCACCCGTCCTGACGGCGATCTACTGGTCGTCGTCGTCCTGCGGCGCGGGCTGAACCTGATGGACCCGCGGTTGCACCTGGCGCCGGCGGGCTTGCGGTGCGGTCTGCGCCGTCTGTTCCGACACGCTGTCATTCGATTCAAACACCGCGCGGCACCCATCGGAAAGCTGCGGCGTGTTTTGCCGCAGGCATGCCGTGATGCGGCCGACGTCCGGAATCTGGTCGAAGCAGAGACGCCAGACGTCGGGCGTGCAGGCCATCTGTTGTTCCATGGTTCCGCGATTTTCCTGCGCGGACGCCGCGCCTTGAATGGCGACGCCGCAGCCGAGCGTTAGCGCAAGGCTCAGGGCCATGTAGTGCACTCGCATGTACGATCCCTTTCGCGACGGAGTTGGCTCGCTTATTCCCCGACCTCCCCAGCCTTCGAAAGAAATGCGGCACGGCAAAGTTCTTACCGCACAACTAAATGTGAATGCGGCTGCACAAACCTCGTGCAGCCGTCACCGGCAGCGCGTGCTTGAGATGCGAGCTATTCCACCCTGCCGATCTTCTTCACCGCCGCGATCAGGCGCGCCGAGTCCTCGGCGACGAATTTCGCGGCAGCCTTCAGAAGTTCACGACGGTTCATCGACAGTTTCCCCCAAGGATTCTTCGTTCTAGCGGAGGGAGCCTAACCTGAACCGCAAGGTGGGCAAAGGCGCCCTTCGCCCGCGCCCACGATTCGCCCGTCACTTCCGCTTCTTTCCCTTGGCAAAATGCTTGGCGAGAAAATCCGCCAGCACCTCGACTCGGGCGGGGCGTGGGCCGCCGGGGGGCATCACCAGATGCACCGCGCCCTCGGTCTGCTTCCAGTCCTTCAGGATCACTTCGACTTCGCCCGAAGCGATGGCGTCGCCGACGATGAATTCCGGCGCGTCGGCGATGCCGAGGCCTGCGAGCAGCGCCGGCATCAGCGCCTCGCCATTGTTGACGCGCAGCGGCCCCGCGGGGCGCACGCTCGCCTGCTCGCCTTTGGCATTGGTGTAATTCCAGACGCCGGCGGTGGAGAGATAGGCGTAACCGAGACATCGATGCTGCGCGAGATGCATCGGATGCGTCGGCCGGCCATAACGCTTGAGATAAGCGGGCGCGGCCACGGTGTAGCGCGGCATCGCGCACAGCCGCCGCGCGATCAGCGACGAATCCGGCAGGCTCGCGATCCGCAGGCCCATGTCAAAACCTTCGCCGATCAGGTCCACCATGGCGTCGCCGAGATGCAGGTCGATCGAGACGTCAGGGTATTGCTCCAGGAACTGCGGCAGGATCGGCGCCACCATTCTGACCCCGAACGTCATCGGCACCGCGAACCGCACCAGCCCGCGCGGAGACATTGACTGCGCCAAGGCCTCGTTCTCCGCCGCCTCGCCGTCGGCCAGGAGCCGCGCGGCGCGCTCCGACAGTTTCTGGCCGGCATCGGTCAGAGCGAGCCGCCGCGAGGTGCGGTTGAACAGCCGCGCGCCGAGCCGCTCCTCCAGCCGGGTGACCGCCTTCGACACCGTGGCCTTGGACAGCGAGAGTTCGCCGGCGGCGGCCGCAAACGACCGCAATTCCACGACTTTTGCGAAAATGGCGAGACCTTCGAAATCAGGGAGTTTTGCCATGCGGACCGCCCCATCAGACCAATTTTGGAAACAATGTATTTCCATAGTTTCTATTTCTAACTCATTCGGAAATCCATATCCAGAGGTCCATCGGAATTCGAACCACGGAGAAATCCAATGACCAAGACCCTTACCGGCAAGGTTGCCCTCGTCACCGGCGGCTCGCGCGGCATCGGCGCAGCCAGCGCCCGCGCGCTCGCCGATGAAGGCGCCAATGTCGCCATCAGCTATGTCGCTTCCGCCGACAAGGCCGAAGCGGTCGTGAAGGAATTGCAAGCCAAGGGCGTCCAGGCCCGCGCCTTCAAGGCCGATCAGGCTTCGTCCGCCGAAGTCGATCAATTGGTGAAGGATGTCGCGCAGCATTTCGGCCGGCTCGACATCCTCGTCAACAACGCCGCCGTGGTGGCGAGCGCCGCGGTCGATGACGCCAACGCTGACACCGCCGCACTGAACCGGCTGGACGCCATCAACGTACACGGCGTTGTCTCAGCGATCCGCGCGGCGTCGCAACTGATGGGCGAAGGCGGACGCATCGTCACCATCGGATCCGGCATCGCCACCCGCGCCTCGTTTCCCGGCCTCGCCGACTACGCCGCCACCAAGGCCGCGATCGTCGGCTACAGCAAGGGCGCGGCGCGCGACCTCGGCCCGCGCGGAATCACTGTCAATGTGTTGCAGCCCGGCTCGATCGATACCGACATGAATCCGAAGGACGGCGGCGACTTCGCCGAAGCCCAGCGCACCCAGCATGCCCTGCAGCGCTTTGGCACCGCCGAAGAGATCGCCGCCGGCGTTGTCTTCCTCGCAAGCCCCGGCGCGTCCTTCGTGACCGGCACCGTGCTGAACGTCGATGGCGGCTTCGGCGCGTAATTCGAACCAACGTTCAACCAAAGGAAAAATCCCAATGATCGAACTCAAGCCATTTGCAAAACTCGGCGGCGCCGATCACGGCTGGCTGAAGGCAAAACACCACTTCTCCTTCGCCAGCTACTACGACCCCGCCAATATGGGCCATGGCGCCTTGCGGGTGTGGAACGACGACGAGATCGCGCCGAACACCGGCTTTCCCGCGCATCCCCACGCCAACATGGAGATCATCACCTATGTCCGCGAAGGCGCGATCACCCATCAGGACAGCCTCGGCAACAAGGGCCGTACCGAGGCGGGCGACGTGCAGGTGATGTCAGCTGGAAGCGGCATCCGTCACTCCGAATACAATCTGGAGCCGACCAAGACCCGGATCTTCCAGATCTGGATCGAGCCGACCACCGAAGGCGGCCAGCCGACCTGGGGAGCGAAACCGTTTCCGAAGTCGGACCGCTCCGGCAAGCTCGTGACCATCGCCAGCGGATTCAAGGACGACAAGGAGGCGCTGCCGATCCGCGCCGATGCGCGGGTGCTCGCGACCACGCTGAAGGCCGGCGAGAGCGCGGAATACGCGCCGCAGAAGTCGCGCAACCTGTATCTGGTGCCGGCAGCGGGCGCGGTCGAAGTCAACGGCGTCCGCGTCAACGCCCGCGACGGCGTCGCAATCCGCGACGAAGCGCAGCTCAGGATCACCGCGCTGGAAGATTCCGAACTCGTGCTGGTCGACGCGGCTTAGCCCTCTCCACGATCATGCCCGGCCTTGCGCCGGGCATCCACGAAAGGCGCCGATGGCCGGAACCGGTAGCGCGAAGACGCGCTTTCGCCCGGCCATGACGCGGAATGCTTTTTCGAACTTCTCACATCAATCCAAATCCTCACGGAGACCACCCATGACAAAAGTTCTCGTTCTCTATTATTCCGCCTACGGTCACATCGAGAAGATGGCCAACGCCGTCGCCGAAGGCGCGCGCGAGGCCGGCGCCACGGTCGACGTCAAGCGCGTGCCGGAGCTGGTGCCCGAAGCCGTCGCCAAGGCCTCGTATTACAAGCTCGATCAGGTTGCGCCGGTGGCGAAGATCGATGAGCTTGCCAATTACGACGCCATCATCGTCGGTACCGGCACGCGCTTCGGCCGCATGGCGTCGCAGATGGCGAATTTCCTCGATCAGGCCGGCGGCCTCTGGGCCAAGGGCGCATTGCACGGCAAGGTCGGCGGCGCCTTCACCTCGACCGCGACCCAGCATGGCGGCCAGGAGACGACGCTGTTCTCGATCATCACCAACCTGCTGCATTTCGGCATGACCATCGTCGGCCTCAACTACGGTTACGCCGGCCAGATGGAGCTCAATGACGTCACCGGCGGCTCGCCCTATGGCGCGACCACGATCACCGGCGGCGACGGCAGCCGTCAGCCGACCGAGAACGAACTTGGCGGCGCGCGCTATCAAGGGCGCGTGATCGCTGAGACCGCCAAAAGACTTCATGGCTGAACTGCATGGCTGGTGCGATGCGGGCGGCATTCCCATCCGTGAATGCCGCCCCATTTGTCGTTCCGGGAACGGCGGACTTCGCGATGATCGAGATTCTCTTTATGTATCAACTGGCGCGCAAGCCGGTGCAGGCGGTTGCCCGGCGCTGGTGGTGCCGTGGCCTGTTTCACGCCTCGCGCGGCAAGCGGCGATGCCCGGAATGCCCGGGCTCGTGATTGCGCCTTCCCGATAAGATTTTCGTGATCTCCAAAACAGCAAGCACCGCGGAACCGGATAGGTTCCGAAAGGTTGGCTCACGCGCATCCGCGCCCGGAGATCTCAGAGATGACCAGCAAGCCCAGTCCCAAGGACAGCAAGAAGAGCCCCGCGACCCGGCATCCCGGCATGATGGGAGATGGCACCGAGGAGCAAAATCTCGACCAGCCCGGCAACCCGGCCGCCCGCATCAAGAAAGATGAGGTAGACGCCGCGTTCGCCAAGGGCGCGAAGAAGTAAAGGCGCCCATCCCCATTTGCTGCCAGTTCGCCTATAAAGGCCGGGCCGATCGCGCCCGGCCTTGTCGTGTGAGAGTACCAATGAATACCTGCTGCGGTGACGCATGAGTGACGCCTCGTTGAACCACTCCTCGCAAGACCTTTGGCCCGACCTGCCGACAGCGGCGTGGCGCGACACCGCCGAAACGCTGCAACTGTGGACCCAGATCGTCGGCAAGATCCGTCTGTCCCGCACGCCCTGGCTGAACCATTCCTGGCATGTCACGCTATATGTCACCGCACGAGGGCTCACGACCTCGCCGATACCGGGCGATGCCGGCAGCTTTCAGATCGACTTCGACTTCATCGATCATGTCGTGCGGATATCGACCAGTGGCGGCGAAGAGCGAAAATTCGCACTGGCCGGAAAATCGGTCGCGAGCTTTTACGCGACCATGATGACCGCTCTCGCGGCGCTCGGCATTCACCTCGCCATCAACGAAATGCCGAACGAATTGCCGGATCCGGTTCGCTTTTCACTGGACAACCTGCACGCCAGCTACGACCCCGACGCAGCGCAGCGCTTTTTCCGGATCCTGGTCAACGCCGACCGGGTCTTCAAGCAGTTCCGCACCGGCTTCCTCGGCAAGGCGAGCCCGGTACATTTCTTCTGGGGCAGTTTCGATCTCGCAGTGACGCGATTTTCGGGGCGACGCGCGCCGCGTCATCCCGGCGGCGTGCCGCATCTCTCCGATGACGTCGCCTGCGAAGCTTATTCGCACGAGGTAAGCAGCGCCGGCTTCTGGCCGGGCAGCGGCGCGATCGATTATCCCGCGTTCTATTCCTACGCCTATCCGGAACCGCCGGGCTTCCGCACCGCGCGCGTGCACCCCGAAGCGGCGTTCTTCAGCAAGGACTTGAGCGAATTCATCCTGCCCTACGATGCCGTGCGCCTGTCCGCGCAGCCGGACCAGGCGCTGCTCGATTTCCTGCAAAGCACCTATGAAGCCGCGGCCAATGCCGCGAAATGGGATCGCGATGCGCTGGAATGCCCGCTGGGCAGGCCTTGCGTCGTGCGGAAGGTCTAGCCTTCTTCGAAGGCAGTCCGCTTGCCGCGCAGACGGTCGACCCGTTCGGCGAGCCACGGAAGGCGCCGCAATTGCTGCGCGGCGCGATCGCGCACCACATAGGGGATTCCGCGCCAGCCGAGCGCAATACTGGCATCCGTTAACGGCAACGGTGTCGCGCCGAAACGCCGCTTGAACGCATAATTGCCGACGCTCAGGTCGAAATTGCGAACGCCATCCCGATGCAGCGCCGCCATTGTCCGCTCGATGATCAGCCGGCTCGGCGAACAGGACGACCATTTCTTCCCGGCGTTGCTGATGCGCAGGAACACGAAGCTGTTGCCCTGCCGGATGCCAAGCACCGTCGCAACGATTGCCCGCCCGCACGTCAACGCCGACGCGATCACGTAGCCCTCCGCCAGTCCCCGGCGAACGAGATCACGATAGAATTTCGAGCAAGCCTCGTCGTTCAGGTTGAAGGGCAGACCTAGTTGCTGCATGCGCTCCTGCTGCTGCGCATCGGTGGTGTCGAGAACCGCCAGCGCCTCATCGACATTGTCGATGATCCGAAACGCGGCACCCGCGTTGCGGCTGAAAACGCGCCAGCTCCGCGCCAGTTGCATCCGCTTGATGAAGGCCCGGTAAACCTCGAAGTCCTCGCCGACCTCGATCAGATTGCCGTTCAGAGAGCAGGAACCCAGGCGCCCCAGCGACACCAACGGATTCGGCCCGCCTTCGAGGATGGCGGGCATCTTCCGCAAGCGGACGAGATCGACGCGCTCGGGCAATTTGCGCAACGCAGCCAGCAGCGCCCGGCAAAGTTCGCGCCCATCCAGCGCTTCGCGCGCAACGCCGAAGGCAAGGAATGGAGCGTTGTAGTCGGTCAGATCGAGATCGGCGAATTCGACGACACGGACGCCGTTCCGCACGCGATGGATCAGAGGTATCAACGCCATCGGTCTGTCGGTGGCGCTGTCGCGGATGATAGCGATCAACGGCGACGGCTCATCGAATGCGCCATACCAGGCGGACAGCCAGTGAAGGTGCTGGAACGCCGTTCCATGGCTCGCACCAACCCAGCGCGATGCCGCCTGCTTCCAGTCACGTACCAACTCCACGCCGAAACGGTCTGCCCGCGGGATTCCCCGCGCCGCCAGATGTCCCGCTTCAGCCGAGATAACCGCCATCGTGCCCGTCTCTGCCATTCCACCGCCTGTCATCGCCGTTCCGGCACACACTTTCCGCCTGTGCCGAAACGCCCGATGCGGGCGTCAAGCCGGGTCGTCTCTTGTCCCGATATGAGACGAGAGGCCGATCCGCACCCTTTATCTGGCAAGATGGGTGCCCAGGGCAATCGCCGCCGCTTACATTAAGATAATGTCTGCCATGTATGGCTAATGCGGAAGCTCAGCGTCTCGTTTGACGTGCTTTCTTCACGCAAAACCGCTACCCACATCGCCCGAAACGCTCCAGGAAGGCGCCGCGACCGCACGATGGCTGCAGAACCCATATATCAGGCGCTGTTTCTCGGCGCAGGCGAGCAGATGCATTGCGGCGTCGGACAATTTACCCGCCTGTCGTACGAGGCGGTCGAAGAGTTCGATCCCGGCAGTTCCACGACGTTAACCCTGACGCGGTCGGAAGGATCGCTCGCCGAGATCTGGCGCGCCGTGGGCTCGGCGCAGAACGTGGTCTGCAACTTCCCCCTCGTGGCCTGGAAGCGCGTGATGTTCCGGCCGCTCGCGGCACTCCTGATCGCACGGCTGCGCGGTCGGCGCGTCATCCTGCTCCAGCATGAATGGGCCGGCCTGCACTGGCTGCGCCGTATCACCTATCTTCCGGCCCTGCTGCTCGCCGATTCCATCGTGATGTTCTCGCCGCTGGTGCGGCGTGAACTCGCTGCCGATCGCCTCGTCGGCTGGACGGCGCGCAAATGCGTACTGGCGCCGCTGCCGCCGAACATCGAGGCTCCCGCCGGAATCGCCGATTCGCGATTGCGGCAACGGCTCGCCGCCGCCCGCGAGGAAGGACGGCTGATCATCGGCCATTTCGGGTCGATCTACCCGGGCAAGCAGCCGACGGCGCTGCTCCAGATCGGCGCGATCCTCGCTGAGCGCGGGCTGAAGCCGCTGATTGTCTATATCGGATCGTTCATCTACGGCGTCGACGATGTCGAGCAGGAATTCTATGCCCGCGCCGCCGAACTCGGCATCATCGACGATGTCATCGTCAGCGGCTATGTCCCGTCCGACCACGAGGTGTTCGGCCTGTTCAGCCAGATCGACGCCTTCTGCTATGTACTCGACGAAGGTCTCACCGCGCGGCGCTCCAGCATCCTGGCCTGCGCACAATCCGTGCGTCCCGTCATCGTGACAGGCCCAGCCGAACCGGACGAGTTCGACCATCATCCACGCTTCAAGGAATTGATCGATCGCGGCGCGATCGTGCTGGTTGCGCACGGGTCGGACGACGAGGTTTATGCCGACAGGATCGTCGCGGCGCTGAAATGGCCATCGGTGCAGGCGCCGTTCGACTTCGACGGCTGGTGGCTGGATATCGCGCTGGCCGTGCGGGCGCGCTTCGCAAGCCTCACTCCCGCACCCGAAACCGCGCCAGATAATGCAGCCCAAATACCGCCAGCAGAAACGTGAACCAGGTGGGATCGGCGCGATCGAGAAAGAAACTCTCGAGCGAAGAGAGATAGAGGCCGAACAGCCAGATGCGCAGAAACGCCATCGTCAGCGGCCCGCCATTGCCGCCGCGGTCGGCAGCCCCGAAATTCCGCAAGGGCACGATCACCAGCACCACGATCAGCAGTGCCAGTCCCGGCAACCCCATCGACAGCGCGGTGTCGAGATATCCGTTGTGGCTGTGCGAGGCGTATTCCGCCCACTCCATGCCTTCCGGAACATTGCGGATCGCGTCGGTGCCCCAGAACGCCTCGAAGCCGTAACCGGTCGGCAACCGCAGCTGCAGCGCGTGCAGCGCGAACTCCCAGATATCGGTACGGCCGGTAAAACTGGAATCCAGCGGCAGCAGCTTTGCCATGGAAGCGAGAGTGTCGCTCATGACCGTGCCGATGCCGAGCAGCGCCAGCATCACCAGCGGAGCCAAAAGCAACACCGCGCGCAGCCAGGTCCCGCGCACGATCGACGTCAACGAGGTCAGCGCCAGCACGAGGAAGATCAGCGCCAGCGAGCTCTTGCCCGCGGTGTTCAACAGGAACACCGACGCCAGCGTAATGATGGAGCCGCCGGATAGCCACGCTCCGGAACGCGCTACGTAGATGCCGATGAAAACCAGCATCGCCATCACCGACGCCGCCACGTTCTTGTGGCCGAACGCGCCGCGCCAGTTTCCCGCCAGTTGCGGTTCCTGGATATCGGTCGCAAGATGTATCGACAGGTTCGGCACCAGCCAGATTCCGAGATAGCAGACCGCCAGCAGCACCAGTGCGGCGATACTCAACCAGCGCATCAATTCGTTCTGGGATTTCGGCAACAGCGGCAGCGTCGCCGCCACGGCGATGACGCACGCCGTCAGGGCGAAGCGCTTGACCGATGTGGCGGGGTCCAGCGACAGCACGACCGTGGTGACGATCCAGCCGCCGAACAAAAGATAGGCCGGCGTCAGCAGGGTCGCGAGGCCCCGCATGTTGTCGCGCATTGCGAGCGCGATCGTCAGTACCGCGATGACGCCGAATACCAGATAAGTCAGCGCCTCGTTGCCGGTGGTGGTGTCCTTGAGCTGCTGGTTGCCGAGATCGACGAACGGCCGCAGCGTCATCCAGGCCACGAGCAGCGTGCCGATGAACGTCGCGCCGCGCACCAGGTCCATCACCTGCTGGCGCCGCAACTCTCCGACGACGGCACGCAGTCCGGAGGTGGCGGCGAGTTCGCTCAAGATACGATCTTCGAGGCTTTATAGGGTTGCGGCTCGATGCCGATTGCCGCCAGAGCGCTGCCGGCGGCGACGATGATCGGATGCAGCGCTATCAGCGCCTTGTGCTCCCGCAGCAACAGCCTGACGGCGAGCAGCAGCGATTGCGGCACCAGCGCCAGCATCTTGGCGAGCAGCTTCGTCCGCGACCAGGTGGTTCGCGCCAATTTGCGCTGGACGTGATAATTGATGGCGCCGATGCGCAAGGCCCGCAGCGCCAGCCAGCCCGGACCGGTCCGGCTCGACGGCACCGTTTCAGTGATGACGGATTCCGCGGCCCAGTGAAACTTCATTCCGGCCTGGCGGCAACGGACGAAGAAATCGGTGTCGCCGCCGCCGAGAAAATTGAAGCGGAGATCGAACGCGGGATTGGCCAGTCTCGCAAATACCGACCGCGTGATCAGGCAATTGCCGCAGCCGTAGATGACCGGCACGGGCCCGCTGACTTCGTAGGCCGGGTAGAACGCCGGGTGGCGGCGAAGCCCGCGCTTGCGTTCGTCATCGAACTCCGGAAATACCGGTCCGCCGACCACATCCGCGCCGTTCGTCTCCTTGGCGCGCAGCATCAGCTCCAGCCAGTCCGGCGAGGCGATTTCGTCGTCGTCGATCATCAGGAAATTGGTGGCCGCGGGGAACGTCGCCAGCGCGGTCTCGAAGGCGGCGTTGATGGCGTGGCAATTGCCCTGCCGCGGCTCGACCACGCAGAGACCTTGAAATTTTCCCGATGCAAGAAATTCGGCAGCGACCGGTGCGCTGGCGCATGCGGTGGCATCGTTTTCGACGATGACGACCGCGAAGCGCCGGCCGGTACGCTGGCGCGCGAGCGACTCCAGCGTCAGCCGCAAATGCTGCGGCCGGCGGAAACAGGGAATGCAGACCACGGTCGCAATCGAGGTATCGAGCGAGGGCGACGCCGCCACCCACGCGCGCGCGGCATCCGGCATCGCTGTTGCAAATGCGGACACTCCGAACAAAGCGGTTGTGCCGAAAGCGTCCAGCGGCCCGGCCTCCGCCGGGCTCACCGCGCAATCATGCCGGGAATGCGCCTCTAACGACATCGATCAACCTGCTCCGCCGTAGCGTCCAAAGGATAAGCACGGATGGTTGCAATATCCGGTCCAGCAGGGCCGGCCGAATGACGGATTTCGTGCGACGGTTAACGCGACGGGGTTAACCAACGTTAAAGCGCGAGCGCCCGGCGAATTCAGGATCGGCGCCTGAACAATTCCCTGAAAAGCCGCTGGGAGTTGGGAAAGCGGTTATTGTCGATCTGCGTCGGCCACAGGCCGTCCACGTCGAAATACGCCGCATAGACGATGTTGTCCGCATTGGCCGCAAACCAGTCGTGCATGTTCCGGATGAAGAGGGGATTATCGCCGAAATTGCCGACGCCCCATTCCGGATAACTCATGGGCTTGCCGTGCCTGGCGGCAAACTCCCGGTGCCACCGCAGGCCAAACGGCGCGTTGAGATAGAACTTCTCCCATCGCTCGCCGGGAGAACCCTCATATTTGAAATCGTAGACATCGAGACCGATGTAATCGACGACGTCGTCGCCGGGGTAAGCGAGATCGGCGGGACTGTCCTGGGCTCCCCATCCCGGGCACCAATCATATTTGAAGCCGCTCGAGTGCCGCCGGAAGATCTGTACCACGCGCCTGAACGCCGCGATGTAATCGGCCTCCCGGCCCTTGGCGAACCAGGCCATTGAAACAAGGTTCATCTCCCAGCCGAGTCGAATGACGGCGTTAGGCTGCGCTTCGGAAATCGCTCTCGCGGCGGCTTCGAACTCGGCGTCATGCAAACCGTCGGCGACTTCTTTGAGCGGTGTTCCCTTCACCGTCAGCGGAACGGACCAGACGACGTTCCGCGCCGGATTGAGCTTCTTCCAGATGCCCGGCACCCAGCTCAATCGCGTAAAATCATCCCAGCTGTTTTCCGCGTAGAAGTCGACGCCGACCACCGATGTCGGCGTCTGGTCGAGCCACTGCTCCCACGCCTGCAAACTACGCTCGCGACCGACAGGCCCCCAGTTGACGAACGCGCCGGCCAATTTTTGGGAATTGGCAATGCCCGAATCCGCCTTGGCCGCGCGATCGACCGAGGCTACCCCGGCGAGCGCCAGGATCGCCAGGACAATGGCGAGCCTCTTCATGATCCACCGCGCTCGGCCGGCGGCGGTTCGATCAGTTCGAAACATCGTCCGCCCTCGCCAGCTTCCCATCGAAGAACGGCGCCAGCCGGCGTCCCACTTCGAGCGAACCCTCGGCAGTCAGATGGCCCGCGTCGAACTGCATGGGAACGTCGCCGTCTGCGAACTCATCACAATGGCCGTCGCGGCAAACCGAATCGTAGACCGACAGATAGGTCGCGCCCTTGGCCATCACCATCCGCCTCAGCAGACGATCACGCGCGGCAATCCCGCGCGTGCGCATCTCGCTGGCGATCGAAGGTGAGTTGCGAAGGATTTCGTCGGCCAGAAGCCGTGGCAGCGCGGCGTCATATTCCACGATCGGCCCAAGCACGACCACATCCAATCCCCGCGACATCAGCGTTTCCAGCGTGTCCGCCAGTGCCGGAATATCGTCGTCCTTCCAGGAGGCGGCGAGCAGAACCTTGTCGACCCTGTTGTTGACGAGAAAGTCGTCGAAGACGAACCGCATCAGCTTCGGGCAAGCCCGGCTGTCGAGCAGCGAGACCCGCGCGACCGCCGGCCGGCAGGCGCTGGCGGTCGCCTGCATCAGGTTCACCTCCGGCATCGCGGCAGACAGGCCGAGCCAGAGATGGGCGGCGTGGCTGTCGCCGACCAGAAGATAATTCGGCCGCTTGCCGTCCAGTTTCATGCAGGTTTCGGCATCGAGCTGCTGGCGGTTGGTCGCGAGATAGCAGCGGCCGGAGCGGAACGCTTGGGAAGGATCGTAGGCGAGATAGGACGCGACCGCGACCACGCGCTCGGGAAAGCGGAACGGCGCCCCGCCCGCGATCAACACCACGCCGCAAAGCGCCGCAACCGAGGTCATCGCGGCCGACGCGACGCCGAAGACTGCTCCCGTGGAAGCATTCTTCGCCTTGATCCGGAACGGCACCTCGACAAATTTCCACGACAGCCAGGCGATGGCGATCGATCCGGCGACCAGCGTCAATTTCGTCATCGCGCCGGAGGAGCCCGCGAGAAGTCCATCCGTCCGCTGAAACACGATCAGCGGCCAATGCCAGAGATAGAGCGAATAGGATATCAGGCCGACGAACACGACCGGCCGCAGCGACAGCCACCTGCCCACCGTCGATACCTCGCCTTCGCTGGAGGCGATGACGAGCATGGCGCCGATGCTGGCGAGCGATGTCATCAGCAGCAGCGGGGCCGACGACGATCCGAGAAAGATGGCGCCACACAGTAGCAGCATGCCGATCGCGCCGCACGCGTTCCTGCGGAATTCGGTCGCAGGCGCCGGAATGAACTTGATCGACAGCAACGCGCCGAGCGCGAGTTCCCAGGCGCGAAACGGCGTGAGATAGAAAGCAAACGTCGTATTGCGATAGCTCACCGCGAAAGCCGCGGCAAAGGAGAGCGCGGCCGCGACGGCAAACAACAGCCCGGCGCGCTTAGGCGCGAGACGATAGGCCAGCAGCATCAAAAGCGGCACGACCAGATAGAACTGCTCCTCCACGCCGAGCGACCACGTATGCAGCAGCGGCTTCGTCTCGGCGGGCGCGTCGAAATACCCGGCGGTGGCGGCGAAGTAGACGTTCGAGACCGAACCGACTGCGCTTACCAGGCTCTTGGAATAGTCCTCGAGTTCGACGGGCAGGCAGTAGAGATAGGCGAGAGCGCTGGTGACGAAGAACATCACGAACAGCGCCGGCAGGATTCGCAACATCCGGCGCTTGTAGAAATTCGACAGCGAGAACGATCCCTCGCGGAGGTCGCCATCGATCATGCCGCAGATCAGATAGCCCGATATCACGAAGAAGATATCGACCCCGACGAAGCCGCCCGGAAAGCCGGGAACGCCGGCGTGGTAGAGCAGCACGGGAATGACGGCGAGCGCGCGCAGCCCGTCGATGTCGGCGCGGTATTTCATCGCTCGAACCTCGAGGCGCGCGACGGAGCGGTTAACCTTCCGGCCGCGGCAGCCGCCGCAGACGGTGTTCGCGCCGTCGCAAAAGCGGACACCCCGGACATTTCAACTGTGCCAAAACGACCGGACCTCGCGGGCATCACACCGCGCGCAACGACGTCACGCCCGAATAGCGATGGTATTTTCATGCGTCAACGCAGCCTCTTGAGCCCTGTACCAGGCCTGCATCAGTGCAATATCCGGTCCAGCGCCACGTGAAGCGCCCGTCTCACCGCAGGGGATGGTTACCGCGCATCGAATTAACCACCTTCGACGTGCGGCTCGCGAACGCGGTTCCACCGGCACCGATTTTGCTGTCTCTCACCACAGAAATAAGGCGCCCGAGAAACGATGCCGCTGCGTGTCATGGCCACAGAGATCGACAGGATGAATCAAGTCGCGCTGTTAACCCCGACTTACGGGCGCGACCTGGAACTATGCGCGCTCTTGTGCGAGAGCGTCGACCGTCACGTCAGTTCGTTCGCAAAACATTACCTGCTGGTTCCGGATTGCGACGTGCCGCTGTTTTCTCATTTCGAGAGCGAGCGCAGAAGCGTTCTTCCCGCGTCGAAATTTCTGCCCGGCTGGCTGCGGCCGCTGCCGCGCTTCGTGCAGCGCAAGCGCCGCCAATATTGGTGGTCGTTCCGCACCCAGCCGGTCAGCGGCTGGCACGTGCAGCAATTCCTGAAGATCGCCGCCACCATCTCGCTGCCGCACCAGCGCTACTGCATCCTGGATTCCGACATCGTCTTCTTCCGGGATTTCGATCTGTCGCGCTTCGAGGCTCCCAATCCGATTCCTCTGCTCACGATGCCCGGCGGGGTGACATCCAACCTCGTCCACCACGCGCATTGGGTCGAGACGAGCCACCGGCTTCTGGGGCTGCCGACGCCGCCGCTTCCGGCACCCGATTTCATCGGCCACATCATTTTCTGGGACCAGGAAACGACGCGCGCGATGGCGTCGCGGATCGAGGCCGTCGCCGGTGCCGACTGGGTCGAAGCGCTCTGCCGGGTGCACGGCATTTCGGAATACATGCTGTACGGCTATTTCGTGCGGAACGAGGCCCGCCTTTCCGCCCAGCACAGCCTCACCTCGCATACGCCATGCCTCAGCTATTGGGATTCGCCGAAGCTCGGCCCGGGCGAATTGAACGAACTGCTTCGCGGCGCCGATCCCGATGACGTCGCCTTCTCGGTCGCATCCTTCTCCGGCACCCCGGTTGCCACCATCCGGGCCGCGATCGAGGAAGCCACGAGCCTTGGCTCGCTCCCGCTCTGCAGGGAAACCGTAGGGCTCGCAACGCTATGCTGATCGGGCAAGCCAGCATCAATCTGAGCGCCAACATCCTCTCCGCCTTGCTGGGACTGCTCAGCGTGTTCGTCTTCACGCGGCTGTTTTCGCCGCATGACTACGGCAGCTATCTGCTTGGCCTCGGTTTCGCATCCGTCATCAGCGTTTTCGTGGCGGGCTGGTTTCGCAACCTGATCCTGAGCGGGCACGCAAAGGACGACGGCACCGACGTCCGCGGCCTCGTGATGTCGGGATATCTGGTCTGCTGCCTCGCCGCGCCGGTCGCTTACGGCTTGGGCCGCCTGGTCGGCCTGGACATCCCGGCGGCATTGGCTGCGGTAGTCCTTGCGCTCGCGATTGCCCTGTTCGAACTGACCCAGGATCTGGTTCGCGCGCGCCTGAAGGCGTTTACGGTCATGAAAGCAACGCTGGTTCGCGCCGCTGCGGTGCTGTGCCTCGGCGCGGCCGTTGCGCTTTACAGTCCAACGGGCTTCCTGCTGCTGCTTTCGTCCGCGACCGCCTATCTGCTCGCGGTACTGGTCCAGTCGCGCACGGCCTGGCGGGGAACGATGATCAAGCCGGATGCTTCCGGCCTCGCCGCGCTGGCCCGGCAGGGCCTGCCGCTGACGCTGTCACTGACGCTGCTCGCCGTCTCCAGCGTCACCGATCGCTTCATGATCGCGGGTCTCGTCGGCGCCGCGGAAGCCGGAAAATATGTCGCCGGGCTCGACCTCGTCCGGCAGACACTGATGATGCCGGCGATGAGCGCGGCCACGGCGTTCTTCCCGCTCGCCGTGCAAATTCACGCCAGGCGGGGCGATGCGGCGGTGCGCTCGCATCTCGCCGAATGCGTGGAGCTGCTGCTCAGCATTACGCTGCCGGCCTGTCTCGGCTTCGCCGTCATCTCATCGCACGTCGCCAATGTCGTTCTCGGCGCCGATTTTCGCGAGGTGGCCGTGCAGGCGATGCCGATCGTGGCGGTCGCCGTCATCTTCCAGGTCCTGACCCAGCAATATCTGCATGCGAGCTTTTTGCTGTCGGGACGCAACTCGCTCTATTTGATCAACACTGCCTCGATCATCGCAGCCAATGTCATCCTGTCCTACGTTCTGATCAAAAGCCACGGCACCGTGGGCGCGGCCTGGGCCCGGCTAGGCGCCGACGTCACCGGATTTGTCTGCGCGCTGATCCTGAGCCGCGTTGCCTTTGCCGTTCCATTTCCCCTTGGGCGGCTGGCGCTGACGATGATCGCCGGACTGGTCATGGCGCTTGCCGTCGGCACCCTCGACAGAAACCTGCATGTGTCGGATTTCGCCGCGTGCGTCATCCTGGCCGGCGCAGGCCTCGCCAGCTACGTGGCGATGTGCTGGCTGCTCGATATCTCGCACACCCGCCGACGGCTGAAATTCGGCTACGCGTTTTTCAGGACCAAACTCGCCAACATCAACATCGGATAAGAACAAGTGAGCAAAACAGCCACCATCGACATCACCCAGGCGGCGCCGGCCGAAGTTCCGGCCGACCTGCGCGTCGCGGCCGCCGCCGCACCGCTCGACCATCCGCAGGCGCTGCTCGAACTGGCACCTGGCGAGGCGCGTAACAGCCTGCTCGCGGTCCACGGCATTCTCGGCACCAGGCTGCCCGCAACCAGGCTTCGGATCTACGAAGCCGGCGGCGGCTCGACCAGCTTCCTGCCGCTCGAGGTGCTGCGTCGCGCCCACGTCACGGTGGTCGACATCGACGCCGACCAGATCGGCAACAACGACTACGCGCAGGAGACGATCCTCGGCGACGTCCAGGTCCACCGCTTTTCGCCCGACAGCTTCGACCTCGTCATCTGCTACAACGTCATTGAGCACCTGCCCGATGTCGAGGCCGCCCTGCTTCGCTTCTGCGAGTTGCTGAAGTCAGGCGGACTGATGTTCATCGGCGCGCCGAACCCGAGATCGCTTTCCGGCATCGTCACCAAATATTCGCCGCACTGGTTCCACGTCTGGTTCTACCGGCACGTACGCGGCGAAAAGCATGCCGGCCTGCCCGGCGAGGCGCCATTCCCGACCTTTTTCCATCCGCTGGTCACGCTTTCCAATCTCGAAGCCTTCGCGAACACCCACGGCCTCGAGCTGATCTACCGGAAGGAATTCGAGAGCCCGCGTTTTCCGGAGATGCGGAAGCGCAAGCCGGCGCTGGCCGCCCTGCTCGATGCCGCCGCCGCCGTCATGAATTTTCTGATCCCCGGCAAGCTCGACGTGCGGCACGGCGACTACCACGTGATCCTGCGGAAGCGCTGACCATGAGCGCCGCGCGTTTCGCAACCAAGGCTGGAGCCAGCCGTCGGCCGGCGGCGCCTCTGCGCGTCGATCGCGCTGCCATCGATCCCGCGCGCCGGATGGTTAATTCTTCGTTGACGCAAGCGGATGACGCCACGAAGGCGAATGGCGTGCCTTGGCAGCTCCGAGGCGCTGCCATCCGCCCGCGCTTAAACGCTTTTTTTGCCATTTCAGTGAATAGTCGCCCACTGAGTATGGTTAATTTTTCCTGTTGCGTTGGTTCCGCGCCGAAGGCGTGCGCGTGTGGCGTGATGCGAAGAGTGACCCCTCAGCCGATGCGTGCGGCAGTTCGAATGGAAGCTGGGGCCCATGCTTGCGTATGACCAACCGCTAGATCAGGCCGGCCCGGACGACCGGAAGGCTGAGGCGCGAGCCTCCGCCGGCTTCAGCGTGCTCGAACTGACGCGGTTGTTGTGGCGGCAAAGGGTCGCCATCGCGATGGCCGCCCTGATCTGCGCCTGTACCGCGGTCGCGATCGGCAAAAGCCTGACGCCGAAATATTCCGCCACCGCCCAGCTTTATGTCGATCCCCGCGAGCTGCAGCTGGTCGATCGCGAACTCACCCCGCGTACCCAGGATCTTTCCGGCCTCGCTATGGTGGTCGAAAGCCAGGCGCGCCTGATTACCTCGAACAGCGTTCTGCTGCGGGCGATCCAGGACACCCATCTCGACAAGGATCCGGAGTTCGGCGGCGAATCCCGGGGCCTGCCGGGATCGCTGCTCGGCCTGTTCGGCCTCGATTTCCGCGCGGCCCCCGAAGCCAAGGCCGGCGAGAACGCGGCGCTGGAAATCCTGAACCGCCACATCAATGTGAAGAAGACCGACCGCAGCTTCATCGTCGACGTCGAGGTCTGGTCGCATGATCCGGCCAAGGCGGCGATGCTCGCGAACGCCATTTCCAGCGCCTATCTCGCCGAATCGAAGAAGTCGCAGGCCACCGCCGCACGGCGGGCGACGACCGATCTGTCGGGCCGCCTCAAGGAATTGCAGCAACGGCTTCGCAACGCCGAGAACGCGCTTGCGACCTACAAGGCGCAGAACAATTTCGTCGGCTCGCAAGACACCGCGATCAGCGATCAGCAGCTTTCATCGAGCAACCAGCGCCTCGCCGCGGCGCACGCGCTGACGCTCGACGCGCAGGCCAAATACGACCAGATCGAAGCGAGCCGCCGCGCCGCCACCGATGCCGGCGCGAATCCGGAGGCGCTGCAGTCGCCGACCATCGCCAATCTGCGCGCGCAATATGCCGAGGCCCGCAAGCGTTACGCGGAACTGGCCGGCGAACTGGGCCCGCTGCATCCCTCGCTGCGGCAGATCGAGAAACAGGTCGACGATCTGCGCCGCACCATCGGTGAAGAAGTCGAACGCTTCGCGCAGTCGGCGAAGAACGATTTGACGCGCGCGCGCGATTACGAAGTTTCCCTGAGCAAGGCGCTGGACGCGCAGAAGCGGCAGAGCGTCCAGCTCAGCCAGGCCTCGGTTCGGCTGCGCGAGCTCGAGCGCGACGTCGATGCCAGCCGCGACGTCTATCAATCCTTCCTGAAGCGCTCGCGCGAAACCGAGGAACAGGAAAGCCTCAACACTTCGAGCGCGCGCATCATCGGCGAGGCCACCGTGCCGCAGCGGCGCTCCTTCCCGCCGGCCATGAGCGTGCTGGCGATGATCGGCTTCATCCTCGGCGCACTCGCCGCCTCCGCCTGGGTGGTCGCGGCCGACCGGCTGCTGCCCCGCAACAGCGAACCGCAGCCTGCCAGCGCCGAAAAGAAGACGCCATCGCCGTCATCGAAAGCGCCCGATGAAGGCAAGCCGCGGCTGCGCCCGACGGTTGCGGCGGTCGAAAAGCCCTTGATCGCGCGGCTGCAGGAAGCCGATGTGATGCGAACCCTGGGCGGAATCCTGAAGACCGGCAGAATTGTCGACCTGACCCGGGTGGGCTGGCCGACGCTGCGCGCGAGCCTCCCGCCGATGGGTTTCCTCAACGTCATGCGCGAGATGCGCGCGGCGGTGACGCGGCGTTCGCCCGGCAACGCGATGCCGGTGATCGCCGTGATCGGCGCCGGCGCCAGCGAGGACCGCAGCATCGTGGCGCTGAATTTTGCGCTGGCCGCCGTACGCGACGGCGCGAAGGTACTGATGATCGACGCCGATTCCACCACACATGCGCTCTCGACCAAGGTGAGCGGCCTCGGCAAGAGCGAACCGGGCCGGCTCGGCTGGCTCAGTATCGGCAGCAAGGCTTCGCGCGCGGTCACGACCGCCAACGGCATCTCGATCCTGCCCGCGATCGCGGCGATCGACGCCAAGACTGGCGACGCCATCCGCAAGGCGATCGCACAGGCGCGCTCCACCGGCGGCCATGACCTCGTGATTGTCGACGGACCGGCGATGCCCTGGTCCGCCTCCGATCGCGCGCTGATCGGTGTCGCCGACGGCCTGGTCGCGATCCTGCCGGTCAATCTGGATATCAACGACTGCATGGAAGCGATCATCGCAGGCCTCGGCGGCGCCGAGCGCAAGCTGGTCGGCGTCGTCCTCAACGAGCTCAACCCCGTGGCCGTCGACCGCCAGCGAGGCAAGCAATATGCTTGAGCGTCGCGCCAATCCGGTCGGAAGGGCCGCCACCGCCGACATTCCCAGGATCTCGCTGGGAGGCTTGCGGCTCGCCGTGCTTGATATCGAGCAGACCGCGAATTTCATGATCGACGCGGTGTTCCCGCAACGCCGAGCCGATCGTCCGCTGTATCTCACCTCGGCCAATGGCGAGGTGCTGGCGCGCTGTTCGACCGAGCCGATGACGGGCCGCCTGTTCCGCGCCGCCGATCTCATCAATGCCGACGGACAGCCCCTGGTCGCGGTCTCGAAGCTGCAATCAAGGACGCCGCTGCCGGAACGGGTTGCCACCACCGACCTGTTCCACGTCGTCGCCCGCAAGGCGCAAGCCGCGGGCCTGACCTTCTATATGTTCGGCGCCGACGAAGCCGAGAATGCCGCGGCCGTTGCCAACGTCCAGAACATGTATCCCGGCCTGCGGATCGTCGGATGCAGCCACGGCTATCTGAGGGGACAGGCGCTGCGCGACAAGGTCGACGAAATCAACGCGCTGGCGCCGGACTATCTGTGGGTGGCGCTCGGCGTTCCCTACGAACAGGCTTTTGTCGATGAATTCACGCCACAGCTTGCCAATGTCGGCGTCATCAAGACGTCGGGCGGGCTGTTCAACTTCCTGTCGGGAAGCCGCGTCCGCGCGCCGCTCTGGATGCAGAGGGTTGGACTCGAATGGGCCTGGCGGATATGGCTGGAGCCGCGCCGATTGTTCTGGCGTTATTTCACCACCAATCCCCGCGCGCTATTCCTGCTGTTCAACCGGGGCCGCGGCACCGACCCTGCGGCACGAGGCTGAAACGTGGGTGATGGTCCGGCCATTCTGGTCACCGGCGGCGCGGGCTATATCGGCTCGCATGGCTGCCGGGCGCTGCGCGCGGCCGGTTATCAGCCGGTCGTCTTCGACAATTTTTCGACCGGCCATCGCAGCTTCGTCGCCGGCCCGCTCGTTGCGGGCGACCTCACGGACAGAGCCACGCTCGATCGCGCCTTCGCCGAACACAAGATCGTCGCGGTGATGCATTTCGCGGCGGCAAGCCTGGTCGGCGAGTCCGTCATAGACCCGCAGAAATACTACGCGAACAACGTCGCCGGCACGCTGTCGCTGCTGGACGCGATGCGCGCGGCCGGCTGCAACCGCCTGGTGTTCTCGTCCACCGGCGCGGTCTACGGCAACGCCGACAGCAAGGCGCTGCCCGAAACCTACCCTTGCGCGCCGATCAATCCTTACGGTGCCTCGAAATGGATGGTCGAGCGTATCCTCGCGGACCATCGCGGCGCCTACGGGCTCGGCGCGTTCTGTCTGCGCTATTTCAACGCCAGCGGCGCCGATGCGACCGGCGGCATCGGCGAGATGCGCGACGTCGAAACCCATCTCATTCCCCGCGCCATGATGGCGCTGCAGGGCCATATCGGGGATTTCGCCGTTTTCGGCGACGACTACGACACCCCCGACGGCACCGCGATCCGCGACTACATCCACGTCACCGATTTGGCGCTGGCGCATGTAGCGGCGCTGAAGCTCCTGATGCAGGGTCATGCCGGCGGCGCGTTCAATCTGGGAACCGGCACCGGCTTTTCGGTGCGCGAGATTCTTTCCGCCATCGCCGCCGAAACCGGCCGCAAGGTGCCTCATGTCGTCAAGCCGCGGCGGCCGGGCGATCCGACCTATCTGGTCGCAGACCCCAGCGCGGCGCGCGCGACCCTGAACTTCCACACCCAACATTCGGATCTGCCGACCATCATCCGGACCGCCTGGGCCTGGCACCAGAACGCCCATCCGTTGAAGACGCGCGGGTCTTTGCCTTCGGCCGGGTGAGATAGCCCGCGGGCCCCCGTCCGGCGCAACCATTGCGGCAATGGCGCGTTCCCTTGTCTCAACCTTTTCGGGGGAGACGAGCCATGGCCGATACCTCGCTGATCAAACAACATATGGACGTGATATCGTCGGATCGAAAAACCGTCGGAAAGGTCGACCGCCTCGAAGGCACCGACAAGATCAAGCTGACCAAGCAGAGTTCGCCCGACGGCCAGCACCATCACTTCATCCCGGTGTCCTGGGTCGACCGCGTCGACCAGCATGTGCACCTCAGCAAGACCGGCGCCGACGTCACCCTGCATTGGCAGCATGGCCGGCAATAATCGACCGGCGCGCGTTGGCTTGCATCGAAAGACGTGTATCATCGGGGCCTTGAGGGGAATTCGATGCATCCGGCTGCAAATGTCCAATTCGAACGCTCGGTAGGCGAATTCGCGAGGTGGCGCGCGGTCCCCGAACACGACAGATCGCCCGCTCCGGCTTGGTGGTGGGGACCGGCGCTTGAGGTGATCGGCATACGACAACCGATGCCGCCCGACTGGTGCGCCCGGCTGGAATTGCCCGAGGGCTCCACGCTCGCCGATGGCGCGGAGGTTTTTCTAAAATGCCTGGCTGGCCAGACATCGCTGCCCTGGCCCGGCGCTTTTCCCGACCATTCCACGCATTCAAATCCCGCATAGCGGAACTGCCTGCGCGGGGTAGCCGCCGCGGCCCGCGGCGATTTCGATGGTTTGCCACTTGCTCTTCCGCCATCGCTTTGAGACCATGCCGGCGACAACAAGCAAGACCCGCTCCCCGCGCGGGCTTAGACCCTTGAGGAAATCCCATGCCGCTGGTGCAGGCCGACCGTCTCACGCGTATCGGCGCGGCGCTGCTTCGGGCGGCAGGCGCGTCGGAAGAGGAAGCCAACGCGGTCGCCGTCGGCTGCGTCAACGCCAACCTTGCCGGCCATGACTCGCACGGCGTGATCGCGATCCCGACCTATATCGACCGCATCAAGGTCGGCCATATCGTGCCCGGCGCGAAGTGGACCATCGTGCAGGAGACGCCGACCACCACCGTGATCGACGGCCATTGGGGTTTCGGCTTCCATGTCAACGCCAAGGCGATGGCGCTGACGATCGAGAAGGCGAAGACCGCCAACGTCGCGGCCTGCACGGTGTTCCGCCAGAGCCATGTCGGCCGGCTCGCCGCCTATCCCATGATGGCGATGCGCGAGGGCATGATCGGGATTGCCACCGCCGATTCCGGCCGTTCGCCCAAGCATGTCGCGCCGTTCGGCGGCCGCGAAGCGCGGCTCGGCACCAATCCGATCTCGATTGCGGTGCCGTCGGATCTCGAGGCGCCGTTCTATCTGGACATGGCGACCTCGGCGGTGGCGGCAGGAAAGATCCAGCTTGCGGCCGCGCGCGGCGAGGAAATTCCGACCGGGTGGATCGTCGACAGCGAAGGCCGCCAGACCACCGACCCGAAGGCATTCCGCAAAGGCGGCGCGCTGCTGCCGCTCGGCGGCACCGAGGGCTACAAGGGCAGCGGCCTCGCCGCGATGGTCGAGGTGCTGTGCGGGCTGCTCACGGGCCTCGGCTTCGGTGTCGAGCCGACCGGCCGGCACAATGACGGATGCTTCATGGCGGTGTTCAACGTCGCCGCGTTCCGGCCCCTGAAGGACTTCAGGAAAGAGGTCGCCGAGTTCGCGCGCTATCTCAAGGCGACGCCGCCGTCGGAGGGCTCGACCGGCGTGTTCTATCCGGGCGAAGTCGAATATCTGCGGGAACAGCAGCGCAAGGCGTCCGGCATCGACATCGAGGACGCGACCTGGGAAAAATTGCGCGCGCTCGCAGGCGAATACAAATTGACCGCCGAACTCGGTCTGACCTGACCTCGCATTCGGCAGGCCACAGGGAGAGCGGCATGACACGGCAAATGGTGATGGTCGGCTTCCTGCAGGCGCAGAACTGCACCAACCTGCCAAGCTCGTGGCGCCATCCGGAATCCCGCGACGATTCGATGTCGGCGGATTATTATCAGGAGATCGGCCGGATCCTGGAGTCCGGCAAATTCCACATGGCGTTCTTCGACGACCGGCTGGCAATGCCGGACCGCTATGGCGACGACCACGCCCATACCGTCGAATACGGCATCCGCTGCGTGAAGATGGATCCCGTCATCGTCCTGACGACGATGGGGATGGCGACCGAAAAGCTCGGCCTCGCCTCGACCTGCTCGACCACCTATTACGAACCGTTCGACGTCGCCCGCCGCTTCGCCACGCTCGATCTGATGACCGGCGGCCGCGCCGCCTGGAACGTGGTGACATCGGTCAATGACGGCGAAGCCCACAACATGGGCAAGGACGCCCATCTCGATCATGATTTCCGCTACGACCGCGCCGACGAATTCATGGAAGTGGTGCTCGGCCACTGGGATTCCTGGGAAGACGGCTCGCTCCTGATCGACAAGCAGAGCGGCCGGTTCGCCGATCCGACCAAGGTCAAGCGCCTCGACCATAGCGGCCAGTTCTACAAATCGCGCGGGCCGTTCACGGTGCCGCGCTCGCAACAAGGCCATCCCGTCATCATCCAGGCGGGCGCCAGCGGCCGCGGCCAGCGTTTCGCCGGGCGCTGGGGCGAGGTGATCTTCACCGCGGCGCGCAATCTGGCCGGCGCCAGGCAAGGCTATGACGCCGTGCGCAACGAAGCCGCCAAGGCGGGCCGCGATCCGGACCAGATGTTCCTCTGCAACCTGACCACGCCGGTGTGCGGCGCGACCAAATCGGAGGCCGAGGACAAGATGGCGCTGATCGAAAAGCTGCCGCTGGAGATCGACGCACTGTCGCTATTGTCGGAGGGACTGAACTACGATTTCGCCTCCAAGGGCATCGACGAGCCATTGACCACGGTGGAACTCGAAAGCATGCAGGGCATCATCGGCATCCGCGACGGCGTGCTGAAAACCTCGGGCAAGACCAACCCGAGCGCGCGCGATTTCGTCACCTTCTCCGGCCGCGGCCAGACCGCGGACGCGATCGTCGGAGGGCCCAAAGAGATTGCCGACAGGTTGGAAGAGATGTTCGTCGGCCGCGGCTGCGACGGCTTTGTCATTGCGGCTACTTATGTCCCCGGCTCTTACGCGGATTTCGTCCGCCACGTCGTTCCGGAATTGCAGCGCCGCGGGCTATTTCACAGGGATTACGCCGGCAAGACCTTGCGCGAAAATCTCGGTCTGTCGCGCCCGGCCGCAGGCGCATGGAAAACCCGACCGCAGGCCGCGGCGGAATAGAAGGAACAAGGTATGCGCTGGCTTCAATTTACCGCTGATGGCAAGACCTCGTGGGGAACAGTCGAAGGCGACCGCGTCATCGCGGTCAGCGGCGATCCCTTCGGGGAATGGCAGCGCACGCAACGCTCGTACGCCCTGAAAGACGTCAAGATCGAACTGCCGGTGATGCCGCGCACCTTCTATTGCGTCGGCCTCAACTACCTCAAGCATCTCAAGGAAGCCGCCGACAAGGCCGGCACGGTCCCGAACGTTCCCGACCGGCCCGAGATCGGCTATCGCGCGCAGAACGCGCTGATCGCGCATGACGACGACGTGGTGATTCCGGCGACCGCCACCGAGAAGATCCACTATGAGGGCGAGCTCGTGGTCGTGATCGGCAAGAAGGCAAAGCACCTCACCGACGCCAATGCGATGTCCTGCGTGTTCGGCTACACCATCGGCAATGACGTCAGCGAACGCAGCTGGCAGAAGGCCGATCGCGGATTGTGGCGCGCCAAGAATGCCGACACGTTCAAGCCGATGGGTCCATGGATCGAAACCGAGGCCGATCTCGACAGGCTGGAAACCATCGTCAAGGTCAACGGCAAGGAGACCGGCCGCTTCCACACCAACGACATGATCTTCGGCGTCAAGCCGTTCCTCGTCGAACTGACCAAATATTTCACGCTGTGGCCGGGCGACGTGATCTGGATGGGTACCGACGGCGCGTCCCCCGACCTGAAGGCCGGCGATGTCGTGGAGATCGAGATCACGGGCATCGGCATCTTGCGTAACCGGTTCGTCAGGGAAACGGTGCCGCCGGGCCAATGAACCCGCCGAGGCGCCGCGGGCGGTATCCCCGCCGCGGCGCCGCGCCGAAAATGTCGCGCTATTTCACGACCTCGGCGCCGACCTTGCAAACCGCGGCGTCCTGATCGCCGGTGCCACCGCTGCAGCCCACCGCGCCGATCACCTTACCGCCCTCGACCAGCGGAAATCCGCCGGGGCTCGCGACCAAGGTCGGATCGAGCGTGGAGACATAGGAATGGCCCGTCTCAAAAGCATTGTAGAACGCGCGGGATTCCCGGCGGAAACGCGCCGCGGTGCGGGCCTTGCCGATCGAGATCGTGCCGGAGGCGATCTGCGCGCCTTCCATCCGCTCGAACTGGACCAGTTCGCCGTTGGTATCCACGACGGCGATGTTCATCTTCCAGTTCCGGCGCTTGGCTTCCGTTTCGGCCGCGGCCATCACCTGCTTGGCGCGCTCGAGCCCGATCGATTGGCCATAGGGAATATCGAAAGGCATGGCGTCGGGGGTGCCGCCTGCGGACGGTTGGGCCGGCGGCGCCGCCGGCGTCTGGGTCTGGGCAAAGGTGGCTGAACTCACCGCCGCCAGGGCGCAGGCAGCCAGGGTCATCGAAACGATCGAACGCATTATAGTCTCCCGGTTGAAGCTCGTTTTCGTTGGCTAGTCCGTCGACAGTGGCTGCAACCCCCTCGATTGGCAATTATTCCAATGGACGCCGCTATTCGGCGGTGATGCCGGCGTCCTGGATCACCTTGCGCCAGCGCTCCTCCTCGCCGTGGAAATAGCGGTCGAGTTCTTCCGGAGGTGCCGCGACCATCACGAGCCCCTCGTTGACGCCAAGCTTCCTGAACGCCTCGGATTGCACCGCAATGGCCGCTGACCTGTTGAGGCGGTCGATGACATCCCGGGGTGTTTTGGCAGGTGCGAACAGGCCGTACCAGCTTTCCGCGGAATAGCCGGCCACGCCGGCCTCGGCGACGGTCGGCACGTCGGGGAATGCCGGCGAGCGCTGCACGGAGGTCACCGCGAGCGCGCGCAGCTGGCCGCCCTGGATCAGCGAGGCGGCGCTCGCAACGGTGGTGAACATCACCTGGATCTGGCCGCCGATCAGGTCGGTGATGGCGGGCGCGGCGCCCTTGTAGGGCACCGTCGTCAAATTGACCTTGGCGAGATTCTTGAACAACTCGCCCGCCAGATGCGCCGAGGTGCCGGTGCCATAGGTCCCATAGGACAATTTATCCGGTTCGGCCTTCGCCGCCGCGATCAGGTCGGCGATCGAATGATATGGCGATTTCGGATTGACCACGACGATATTGAAGGAGCGCGCGATCAGCGCCACGGCTGCAAAATCCGCGTGCTGGTCGTAAGGCAGTCTCGGCTTCAGGCTCGGATTGACCGCGTTCGCAAACGTCCCCATCAGCAGCGTGTAGCCATCCGCGTCGCTGGTCGCGACCGCCTGGGTGCCGAGGATGGTCCCCGCCCCCGGCTTGTTTTCGATGACGATGCTCGCGCCAAGATCCCTTGCCATCTCCTGCGCCAGCGTGCGCGCCACGACATCGGTCCCGCCGCCCGGCGCAAAGGGCACGACGATCCTGATCGGCCGGTCGGGATAGGCGGCCAAGGCGGGAGAAAACGGAGACGAGACCAGCAGCAATGCTGCGAGCGCGAACAGATGGGACATTGCGTTTGTATTGGACTGAGATGACATCGGCATCCGCTCGCGACTGGCGTTTCAAAAGCACCGTAACATACCTTCAGGAATACGGATTGATCAGCTTTTGCTGTTCGGCGCTGTGATGGACGAGCAGGTCGATGAAGGTGCGGACCTTCGCCGACAGATGATGGCGATGCGGATAGACCGCGCTCATCGCGAACTCGACCGGCCGGTATTCGGGCAACAGGCGAATGAGACGGCCGGAATCGAGATCGTCGCCGACCAGAAATCCCGCGGCCAGAAAAACCCCGACCCCCTGCAGCGCGGCCCGGCGCAGCGTCTCGCCGCTGTTGGAGATGAGATTGCCGGAGACCCGCACCGCTGCCGGCGTGCCCTTGCGATCGACGAAGTGCCAGCCGTCCTGAAAGGGATAGAGCGCGTGGCTGATGCAATTATGATTTTCGAGGTCGGACAATTGCCGCGGCGGTTCGCGCTTCTCCAGATAGGCCGGCGAGCAGCACAACACATGACGCCAGGTCGCGAGGCTGCGCACGATCAGACTGGAATCAGGTGGCGGGGTGAGCCGGACGGCGAGGTCGTATCCCTCGTCGATCAGGTCCACGTTCTTTTCGCCGATCGTCAGATCGACCTTGACCTCGTTGTATGAGCCGAGAAATTCGGCGATCACGGGCGCGACGAACTGGACGATGTGGGTCGCGGCGTAGACGCGCAGCGTGCCGCGCGGCGTCGATTGCGAGGCGCCGGCAATATCGTCGGCCTGTTCGAGATCGGCCAATATCTGCGTGGCGCGATCGTAGTAGGCCTTGCCAACCTCGGTGAGGCTGACCTTCCGCGTCGTGCGTTGTAGCAGCCGCGCGCCCAGCCGCTCTTCCAGCGCCTGGACGTGGTTACTCACCATCGTGGTCGACATATTGAGCTTGCGGCCGGCAGCCGAAAACCCGCCATTATCCACCACCCGGACGAAAGCCGTCAGACTGGTCAGCCGATCCATCGGGCACCTCCGATTATCCGCTCATACTTGACAATGCTTCCATTTTTTTCCCGATTATCACATCACGGGGATCATTGCATCTTGCCGGCATCAAAAGCGCCCTCTGGCGAGGACGCCGCCCATTCCGGAGGACGCCATGTCGAACCAATCCTATGTCGCTGATTTGCAAGCGAAAACCAGCCTTCACCCGTCCCGGCAGGCGATCAAGCGTGCAGCGCTGGCGCTGGCGGTTGCCCTTGGCGTCGCCGCTGCCGCGGATTTCGGCTACGGCTATTTCACCACCGGCCGCTACCTGGAAACGACCGACGACGCCTACGTCAAGGCCGACTCCACGATCATCTCGCCGAAAGTGTCCGGCTATATCTCGCAGGTGCTGGTCGGCGACAATCAGCCGGTCAAGGCCGGCCAGCTGCTGGCCCGGATCGACGACCGCGATTTCCGCACCGCGCTGGAACAGGCGCAGGCCGATGTCGCGGCATCGGAGGCCGCGGTGCGCAATTTCGACGCGCAGCTCGCGCTGCAGCAGCCCATCATCGAACAGGGCACCGCCGATGTCGCGGCCGCCGAAGCCAATCTGAAATTCGCGCAGGAAGAACGCGCCCGCTACGACGACCTAATGAAGTCCGGCTCCGGCACCATCCAGCGCGCCCAGCAGACCGACGCGGCGTTGCGCGAAAAAACCGCGCAGGTGCAGCACAGCCAATCCGGCCTGCTCGCCGCGCAGAGGAAGGTCGACGTCCTGACCACCGATCGCGCCAAGGCCGTGGCGCAGCTGGACCACGCCCGGGCGGTCGCACAGCAGGCGGCGCTGAACCTGTCCTATACGGAAATCACGGCGCCGGTCGACGGCACCGTGGGCGCCCGCTCGCTGCGCGTCGGCCAATATGTGCAGGCGGGAACGCAGCTGATGGCGGTCGTGCCGCTCGATGCGGTCTATGTCGTCGCCAATTTCAAGGAGACCCAGCTCACCCACGTGCGCGACGGCCAGCCGGTCGAGCTGCGGGTCGATGGTTTTCATGCGACGACGCTCAAGGGCCATGTCGACAGCCTGTCGCCGGCAAGCGGGCTCGAATTCGCGCTGCTGCCGCCCGACAACGCGACCGGCAACTTCACCAAGATCGTGCAGCGCGTGCCGGTGAAGATCGTGCTCGACGATCACAGCCTGAACGGGCTGCTGCGTCCGGGCATGTCGGCGGAGCCGACCGTCAACACCAAGGCCACCGTGCTCGCCGCGCGCGAGGCCCAGCGCCGGCTTGCGTCCGACAACGCTTTCGTCCGCGCAAACGGCAGCTGAACCAACGAGGCTTCCAGCACGCCATCATCAAGCCGTGCTGGATAATCCTTCCAATTTTTCCCGGATTATCGAAACACGCCGCCCAATGCATTCTGCCTCTGCGAGCCAAGAGGAGACACCCATGACCGCACTCCAGCCCACCATCGACACCGCCCTCCCCGCTCTTCAGCCGCGCAGCGGCGCGACCCCGGAGACGGCGGCCTCGACAGTCTCCGCCAAAACCTGGCTTGCGGTGATCGGCGCCACGCTCGGCGCGTTTATGGCGGTGCTCAACATCCAGATCGTGAACGCCTCGCTGGCCGACATTCAGGGCGGAATCGGCGCCGGCATCGATGACGGCGGCTGGATCTCGACCTCCTACCTGATCGCCGAGATCGTGGTGATTCCCTTGAGTGGCTGGCTTGCCCAGGTATTCTCGGTCCGCATCTACCTCCTGACCAACGCCGTCCTGTTTCTGGTTTTCTCCGCGGCCTGCGCGCTGGCGCAAGACCTGCCGCAGATGATTGCGCTTCGCGCGATACAGGGTTTTTCCGGCGGCGTGCTGATCCCCCTGGCGTTCACGCTGATCATCACCTTGCTGCCGAAGGCCAAGCAGCCGATCGGCCTGGCGCTGTTTGCGATCTCCGCGACCTTTGCGCCCGCGATCGGGCCGACCATCGGCGGCTATCTCACCGAGAACTGGGGCTGGAAATACATCTTTTACGTCAACGTCGTGCCGGGCGCGATCATGATCGGCATGCTCTATTTTTCATTGGAAGCAAAGCCGATGAAGCTGTCGCTGCTGCGCGACGGCGACTGGCTTGGCATCGCCACCATGGCGATCGGCCTCTCCGCGCTGCAGACCGTGCTGGAAGAGGGCAACAAGGATGACTGGTTCGGCTCGCCCTTCATCGTCCGCTTCGCCGTCATAGCGGCGATCGCGCTGCCGTTGTTCGTCCTCATCGAACTGACCAGCAGGAAACCGCTGTTGAACCTGCGCCTGTTATTTCGCCGCAATTTCGGCTTTGGCGTTCTCGCGAACTTCCTGCTTGGCATTGCCCTGTACGGGTCGGTCTACATCCTGCCGGTCTATCTCTCGCGCGTTCAGGGCTACAACTCCGAACAGATCGGCATGGTGCTGGCATGGACCGGGCTGCCGCAGCTGGTGCTGATTCCGCTGGTGCCGCGGCTGATGAAGCGCTTCGATCCGCGCATCGTGATCGGCATCGGCTTTGCGCTGTTCGCTGCTTCCAACTTCATGAACATCTACCATGACCAACGACTACGCGGCTGATCAACTGTTCTGGCCGAACGTTGTCCGTGCCGTCGGTCAGGCCCTTGCGTTTGCTCCGCTCTCGGCGGTCGCGACCGCCGGAATCGAAGCGGAGAATGCAGGGTCTGCGTCCGCACTGTTCAACATGATGCGGAATCTCGGCGGCGCCATCGGCATCGCCGCGCTGCAGACGCTGGTCACCAAGCGCGAGCAGTATCATTCCAACGTCCTGACGCAGTCGGTTTCGCTGTTCGAAGAGGCGACCCGCACCCGGCTCGAGCAGCTCACGCAATATTTTGCCAACCACGGCGTCATCGATCGCGTTGACGCAGCGCACCGCGCCTATGTCGCGATCGGCCACATCGTGCAGAAACAGGCTTTCATCCTCGCCTTCAGCGACACCTTCTACCTGCTCGGCGCGGTGCTGATCGTTGCGCTCATGGCAGCGTTGCTTTTGAAGAAGCCCGACCATCTCGAAGCCGGCGGGGCGCATTAAGAAATTTCCTCAAACCAGCAAAGGAGAACGACCATGAAACCCAGACTGAACTTCTACCAGGCCGCACCCGATACCATCAAAGCCCTCGGCGCGCTGGAGGCCCATGTCCAGGGCACCGGCCTCGAGCAATCGCTGATCGAACTGGTCAAGACGCGGGCCTCGCAGATCAATGGCTGCGCCTTCTGCGTCAACATGCACACCCAGGACGCCCGCAAACACGGCGAAACCGAGCAGCGCCTGTATCTGTTGAATGCATGGCGGGAAGCGCCCGGTTTATACCGACCGCGAACGCGCCGCGCTGGCCTGGACCGAGGCGGTGACGCTGGTTTCGCAAACCCATGTGCCCGACGACGTCTACGAGGAAGTCCGCAAGCAGTTCTCGGAAGAAGAGACGGTCAACCTGACCATGCTGGTGGCGACCATCAACGCCTGGAACCGGATCGCCATCAGCTTCCGCTCGATTCCGCCGATCAGGGCCAAGGCCGCGGCGTGATCACGCCGCGGCGCCGACGTTGATTTATACACCGCGGTGGCCTTGGCGAATTCGACATAGATCTCGCGCAAACGGTCGGTCATCGGACCGGGCTTGCCGTTGGCGACGGTCTTGCCGTCGATCGAGACCACCGCCTGGACGAACACGGTGGCGCTGGTGATGAAGGCTTCCTTGGCCGCCAGCGCCTCCGCGACCGTGAACGGCCGCTCCTCGACCCGAAGCTGGCGCTCTTCGGCAAGCGCCACCACCGCCTTGCGGGTGCAGCCCGGCAGGATCGCCGACGAATTATGCCGCGTCACGATCACGTCGTCCTGGGTCAGGATGAAGGCCGAGGACGAACCGCCCTCGGTCACCTTGCCGTCCTCGACCATCCAGGCTTCGCCGGCCCCGGCTTCCGCGGCGGCCTGCTTTGCCAACACCTGCGCAAGCAGTGCCACACTCTTGATGTCGCGCCGCGTCCAGCGTAGGTCGGGCACCGTGATGACGCCGATGCCGGTTTTCGCCGAAGGCGCGTTGATGATGTCCTTGACGGAGGTGAACATGATCAGCGTCGGCTTGACGCCTTTCGGGAAGGCGAAATCGCGCCCCGTATCGGCGCCGCGCGTCACCTCCAGATAGACCATGCCGTTGACGAGGCTGTTGCGCGCGACCAGTTCCTTCTGGATCTCCTGGATCCGCCCGGTGGTCTCGGGCAGATCAAGCGATATCTCGCCGACCGAGCGCTCGAGCCGCGCCAAATGCGAGGCGTTGTCGATCAGCTTGCCGTCGAGCACGGCGGCGACCTCGTAGATCCCGTCGGCGAACAGAAAGCCGCGATCCAGTATCGAGACCTTGGCCTCTGACATCGGCACGAACGAACCGTTGACGTAAGCGATCTGATCCAAGCGAGTTCTCCTGAAGGGAATGTGAAGCGGCGAGCCGCCAGTATACGCGAATTCTTAATGTTTGATCGACGAGTTGGAAACCGACATTCGTGAGGCGGCCGTCTTTTGCGGCGCTAGCGCGGCATCTCGCCCAGATCCCAGAACAGACCTGCCATGATGCCGAGCGCTTCCTCGGTCACGGAAAGCAGAATGTGCTCGTTGGGCGCGTGCTGGGAGCAGCCGGGATAGGAATGCGGCACCCAGATCGTCGGCAATCCCAGGCAATCTGAAAACACATCGTTCGGCAGCGAGCCGCCGAAATTCGGCAGCACCGCCGGCGCCTTGCCGGTGGTCGTTTGGATCGAGGCCGCCGCCCAGTTGATCCAGGGGCTGTCGAAATCGGTCCGCGAGGCGGCAAAGCTCTGCGTCGCGCGCACCTCGACCATCGGAAAGCCTTTTGCCCGCAAATGCGCCCGGACGGCGTCGACGACCTTGTCGACCGCCGTGCCCACGACAAAGCGAAGCTGCAGCATGGCCTGTGCGCAGCCGGGAATCGCGTTGGCCGGTTTCTCGATATTGCCCGACGACATCGCCAGCACTTCGAGTGTATTCCAGGCATAAAGCCGCTCGGCCGCCGACAAGCCCTCCTCGCCCCAGTTCTCCGACAGCGCCGGCTCGTCCGCCATCGGCTCGATCCTGACGTCGGCCAGCGTGGCGCGGATCTGGTTGGAGAGCCGCGGCGGCTTCAGCGCGTCCAGCAACAAGCGGCCATGGCCGTCCACCAGCGTTGCGATCGCGTTCGCCAGGATGGTCGCGGGATTGGCCAGCACGCCGCCCCAATTGCCGGAATGGTGCGAGCCCTCGCGCAGGTTCACGTCGAGACGAATTCGCAATCCGCCGCGGCAGCCGAGAAAGATGGTGGGACGGTCAGCGGCAAGGCGCGGTCCGTCGGACGCCAAAAACAGATCGGCCTTGAGCTCATCGCGCAAGGATTCGCAAACCTGGCGCAGATCCGGCGAGCCGATCTCCTCGCCGGTTTCGACGATGAATTTGACATTGAAGCCCAGCCGGCCGCCGCGCGCCTCGCGCACCGCACCGAGTGCCGACAGATTGATGCTGTGCTGGCCCTTGTTGTCGGCGGTGCCGCGGCCATAGACACGGTTGCCGACGACCGTCGTCCGCCAGGGATCGAGATTGTCGCGCCATTCGCCAACCATGCCGTCGACGACATCGCCATGCCCGTACATCAGCACGGTCGGTGCCGAAGCACTCTCGCGATAGTCCGCCAGAAGGTAAGGGCTCTTGCCATCAGGCGATTCGATCAGCCTTGTCGAGAAGCCGAGTTGCGCGAAGGCAGGAGCAAGTTCTTCCACGAGATAGGCGCGCAGCGCATCGCCCCGCTCGGGATTCTGGCTTTCGGTGGGATAGGCAACCCTGCGGTCGAGGTCGCCGAGGAACGCACCGGAATGCAGCATTTGGCGCGCCCGTTCGATGGCATCAATTCTGGTCATGTCTTCCTTTCGCGGGTCGCAACGGCTTTGAGGCCGGTCAACCTATCGAGATACGAAGCAAGCCGAAAGTGGCCTGGCACCGACATTTTGCTTTGCCCGAACCAGCCGGAATGCAACAATTTCCGCCGAAAGTCCGGCGTCCGACCGGGCGACAACAACGCGCCCCGGGGCAGTCGTTCATGAAGAAAGAAATCCGGCTCAACGCCTTCGCCATGAACTGCGTGGCGCATCAATCGCCGGGCCTGTGGACCCATCCGCGCGACCGCACGGCGGACTACAACCGGCTGCCGTACTGGATCGATCTGGCCAAGACGCTGGAGCGCGGCCGCTTCGACGGCCTGTTTCTCGCCGATGTACTCGGGGTCTACGACGTGTTCGGCGGCAGTCCGGACGCGGCCTTGCGTAACGCCACGCAAACGCCCGCCAACGATCCGCTGCTGTTGATTTCGGCGATGGCCGCGGTCACCCAAAATCTCGGTTTCGGGGTGACCTCCAACCTGTCCTATGAGCCGCCCTACACTTTCGCGCGGCGGATGTCGACGCTCGACCACCTGACCGAGGGACGGATCGGCTGGAACGTGGTGACCGGCTATCTCGACAGCGCGGCCAAAGGCGCCGGCAAGGACAAGCAGACCGCGCATGACGACCGTTACGACGTCGCCGACGAATATATGGAGGTGGTCTACAAGCTCTGGGAAGGAAGCTGGGAGGACGATGCGGCGTTGCGCGACCGGGCGCGAGGAATTTTTGCGGACCCAGCCAAGGTGCATCGGATCCTGCACGAAGGAAAAAACTACCGCGTCGACGCCATTCACCTCTGCGAGCCGTCGCCGCAACGCACGCCCGTGCTGTATCAGGCCGGCACCTCGCCACGCGGCCGGCAATTCGCGGCCGAGCACGCCGAATGCGTGTTCATGTCGGGGCCGTCAGCCAAGATCATCGCGCCGCGCGTTTCCGCCATTCGCGAACTCGCCGGGAAGGCCGGGCGCAACCCGGCCGAAATCCTGATGTTCAGCATGTTCACCGTCGTTCTCGGACGCACCGACGCGGAAGCCAAAGCCAAATACGCCGACTATCGCAGCCATATCAGCCCGGAGGGCGCGCTCACGCTGATGTCCGGGTGGACCGGCGTCGATTTCTCCAGCTACGATCTCGACCAGCAGGTTCGCCATGTCGAGAACGACGCCGGCCGCACCGCGATGGACAACATCACCCGCGCCGATCCCGACCGGGTCTGGACCGTGCGCGAGGTCGCCCAGCATGTCGGCATCGGCGGCATCGGGCCGGTCGTGGTGGGAACGCCGGACAAGGTCGCCGACGCGATCGAGGCCTGGTTCGACCAGACCGATGTCGATGGCCTCAACGTTCCGTTCGCCGTTTCCCCCGGCGATTTCGAGGATATCGCGGATATGCTGGTGCCGGAGCTGGTGCGGCGCGGACGTTACAAGACCGCCTATCACCCGGGAACGCTGCGCGAAAAGCTGTTCGGCGCCGGCCGCGCGCGGCTCACCGGGCCGCATCCGGCCGCGCAGTATCGGCCGCACCCGACCGCGAAGGCTGCGGAATAGCTCAAACCGTCCCGTCGACCACCACCTCGATCAGTTTGGCGCCCGGCCGCTTGAACGCCGACGACAGCGCCGGCTTCAAATCCTTCGCTTCGGTGATCCGCATCGCCTCCAGCCCGAGCGCCTTGGCCATGCCGGCAAAATCGACCGGCGGATCGATAAAATCCATGCCGACGTAATGATCGTCGCCGTGAAACGCCAGCAGCCTCTGCTTGATGATGCGGTAGCCGCCATTGTTGACGATGATGACGGTCAACGGCAGCTTCTGGTGTGCCGCGGTCCACAGCGCCTGGATCGAATACATCGCGCTGCCGTCGCCGGAATAACACACCACCGGCCGATCGGGGTTGGCCAGGCTGACGCCGACCGAGGCCGGCAAGCCCCAGCCGATGCCACCCGACGCCAGCGCGTGATAGCCGTAGCGGTCGCGATGCGGGCGCAGCGCCAGCATCTGGCGCGACGAGGTCAGCCCCTCGTCGACCAGGATGGCGTTGTCGGGCATCGCCTCCACCACCTGCAGCGCCAGATAATCCGGATCGATCGGCGAGCGATCCTTTGCCTTCGAAATCTGCTCGATCAGGGGCGCACGCCGCGCCGTCCAGTTCTTCGACTTCAGCGCCGCGATGCCTTGCGTCGCGCGGGTCTCCAGCGCCGCACCGCCGGCGGCCTTCAGCGCCGGAACCAGCACGCGCAGGGTTTCCTTGACATCGGCCTTCAGCGCGATCTCCGCGCCGTAATTCTTGGCGAGGTCCCAGTCGACCAGGCCGACCTGCAGGATCGGCATGCCCTCGGGCAAGGGATCGACCTCGCTGTACACCGACATCCGCAAGGGATCGGCGCCGAGCACGATCATCAGATCATAGGGCGACAGCACCTCGCGAACCTGCTTCTGCAGCCGCGACAGCGCGCCCATGAAGCACGGGCTTTCCGACAGGAAGCTCGCGCCATAGGGCGTCGACGACTGGAAGGCGGGACAGCCGAGGGTTTCCGCCAGCAGAGCTGCTTCCTTCAACGCATCGCTCTTGACGATTTCATCGCCGGTGATGATGACGGGACGCTCGGCCTTGAGGATGCGCGCCGCCAGCGCCTGCAACGCTTCATCAGAAGGCTTCACCCGCGTATCGACGCGGGTCGAGCGGCCGAGGTCGATGCCGGCCTCGGCATTGAGAATATCGCCGGGCAGCGAGATGAACACCGGCCCGGTCGGCGGCGTAGTCGCGATCTTGGCAGCGCGGCGCACGATCCGCGGCAGGTCTTCCAGACGCGTCACCTCGACCGCCCATTTCACCAGCGGCTCCGCCATCTGGACCAGCGGTCCGTACAGCACCGGCTCCATCAGCCCGTGACCCTGCTCCTGCTGGCCGGCGGTCAGGATCATCGGCGTGCCGGTGAAGCTGGCGTTGAACAGCGAGCCCATCGCGTTGCCGAGCCCGGGCGCGACATGGACGTTGCAGGCGACGAGGCGGCCGGAGGCGCGGCTGAAACCGTCGGCGATGGCGACCACGAGGCTTTCCTGCATCGCCATCACATAAGTGAGGTCAGGATGCTCCTTCAGCGCGTGCATGATCGGCAGTTCGGTGGTGCCGGGATTGCCGAACAGATGCGTGATGCCCTCGTCCTTGAGCAATGCAAGGAATGCCGAGCGTCCGCTGATGCGATTCATGGATTTCCTCCCCCTTCCCGCGGCCGTTCCCGACGGGGTTTTGTCATCATGACCGATCGGAGACGGCAAGATCAAGGAAGCGCGGTCATGGCTGCCCTGCGTGGAAACAGAGCGGAACGGGACTCGACATCGCACGCCGGCTGTTTCCAGCTCAAAACATCCCTTCGCGATCGCCGCGTTTCTTCTTTTTCGAGCGCTGCCAGACCACGCCGGGAAACCCCTTCAGCGGCACCAGCGGCTCGCCGGTGTAGGCCCATTCCTGCAACTCCTCGATCGCGATATGATAGAGTGGCTGCCGGCCGGTGCGGCCCGAGAACAGCGCGCGCGGGATGTTGACCATATGCGGCGACCGCGCGCGCTCGTAAATCAGCGGCGTGCCGCAGCGCGCGCAGAAGCTGCGCGCGGTTTTCGCCGCCTTGTCCTCGTAGCGCGCCACATCGTCGGCGCCCCTGGTAATGCGAAAACGCTTGCGCCAGCTCCCGACATAGGTTGCATACGCCGCGCCGTGCGCGCGGCGGCTCGCGGCTGAATGATCGTGCCAGGCCCAACGTGCCGGCACGTCGATCTCAAAACGGACGCTGCCGCACAGGCATTGACCCTGCGCGGGCTTGCCCGGCGACACCGCTTTCGGCTTCTTTACTGCCTCCGGCTCTTCGGGGAACATCGCAACGCCCTCATGCCGGCTCCAGTTCGCCATAGACGGGATAATCGGTATAGCCCTTCTCCTCGCCGCCATAGAAGGTCGCGCGGTTATAGGGTGTCAGCGGCAATCCTTCGCGCAAGCGGCGCGGCAAGTCCGGATTGGAGATGAAGATGCGGCCGAACGCGATGGCGTCGGCGTGACCTTCGGCGATCGCGGCGTTCGCGGTCTCGCCGGTGAAACCGCCGGCCGTGATCAGAACCCCTTTCCAGATCGGCCGGAACAGCACCATCGCCGACGGCACGTTCTGGTGATTGACCTCGGCGCGGCCGGCGCCGCTCGAGCGCGGCTCGATGAAATGCAGGTAAGCGAGGCCGAGCGGATTGAGCGCATGGACCACGTGGGTGTAGAGCGGCATCGGATCGGCTTCGCCGGAATCGTTGGCGATGCCATAGGGTGACAACCGCACGCCGACGCGGCTCGCGCCCCACACCCCGATCACGGCCTGCGTGATCTCCATCAGGAAACGCGCGCGGTTTTCGATCGACCCACCATACTGGTCGGTGCGCAGATTGCTGCGCGATTGCAGGAATTGCTCGATCAGATAGCCGTTGGCGCCGTGGATCTCGACGCCGTCGAAGCCGGCTTTCTTCGCATTGCCGGCGGCCTGCCGGAATGCCTCGACGATGCCGGCGACTTCGGCGGTCTCGAGCGCCCGCGGCGTCTCGTAGTTGGCGGGCTTTCCATCGGCCGTCATGGTTTTCAGCTCCGCCGAAATCGGCACCGCGGACGGGGCGACCGGCAGCACGCCGCCGGGCTGGTACGAGGAATGCGAGACGCGCCCGACATGCCAGAGCTGAAGAAAAATCAACCCGCCCTTGGCATGAACCGCGTCGACCACGCTGCGCCAACCCGCAATCTGGGCTTCCGAGTAGATGCCGGGCACGCCGGGATTGCCGAATCCGGTAGCCGTGACGGGCGAGGCTTCGGCGATGATCAGCCCGCCCGCCGTCGCGCGTTGCGCGTAATATTCCGCGTTCAGCGGCCGTGGCGCCAGGCTTGGCCTTTCCGCCCGCATCCGCGTCAGCGGCGCCATCACGAGGCGGTGATTGAGCCGGTACGGACCGACCTGCAACGGTGAAAACAGCGAAGGATATTTCATTTCAGCCCCATGAATGTCTATCGATATTTATGTGTAACCGGTTCGCCTTGTTCGCAAAAGGCATCAATGGCAATCTGAAGCTCCAGTGCATCAGAGCAAGTTTTCCATGGCAAAATCCAGCGTGAATCCGCTTCCCTCCTTGAGCGTTCGTATCGACCTCGATCGCGAGGGACGCATCGGGCCCGGCAAGATCCAGCTTCTGGAAAATATCCGGACCTCTGGCTCGATCTCGGCCGCAGGCCGCGCCATGGACATGTCGTACAAACGGGCCTGGGATCTGGTGGACGAGATCAACCGCATCTGCCGGCATGCCGCCGTCGAGCGGCAGACCGGCGGCAAGAACGGCGGCGGCGCGGTGCTGACGCCGTTCGGCACCTCGCTCGTCGCCCGATACCGGAAGATCGAGCGCGCCGCGACCAGCGCGGTCCGCAAGGAGCTTCTGGCGCTGCGCAGCGATATCGCGCGCCCGAAGAAAACGGCAAGCCGCTGAAACGCAAACGGAGCGGCAACCGAAACCGTCAACACGGTACAGCCTGCTTGCGGAGAGCTTCGGACGAAGATCTACCATGCCGCTTCGTGCATGGTGCGGAGCTCGCATCGGCATAGTTCGATCGTCGAGCCGGACAACTGCATTCGATCGGAAGGAACCTTCGTGACCCATCCAGCCCTGTCGCCAGACAACGTCGCCGTCATTACCGGCGGCGCGTCCGGGATCGGCCTTGCCGCGGCGACACGGTTCGCCCGGCTCGGCATGAAGGTGTGTATCGCCGATCTTGGCGGCGATCGACTGGCGGAGGCCGAAACCAAACTGTCCGCCGTTGCGCCCGGCGGCAGCGCCGATATCATGGCGAGCGCGGTCGACGTCAGCCGGCTCGAGGATGTCACGGCGCTGGAAGTCGCGGTTCGAAAAAAATTCGGCGGCACCGACATCCTGATGAACAATGCCGGCGTTCAACCGGGCAGCCAGATATTCGGTCCATTGCAGAACTGGCAGCGCATTCTTGGCGTCAATCTCTGGGGGGTGATCCACGGCTCGCAGGTTTTCGCGCCCAGCATGATCGAACGCGGACGCCCCGGCCTGATCATCAACACCGGCTCCAAGCAGGGCATCACCACCCCTCCCGGCGATCCCGCGTATAATGTGTCGAAGGCGGGCGTGAAGGCCTTTACCGAAGCACTGCAACACGAATTGCGCAATGCGAAAGGCGGGCGGATCAGCGCCCATCTCTTCATTCCTGGTTTTGTCTTTACCGGCCTTACCGCCAAGGGCCGCACCGAGAAGCCGGCCGGGGCGTGGACGCCGGAACAGACCGTCGACTTCATGATCGAACGCGTGAGCGCCGGAGATTTCTACGTTTTGTGTCCGGACAATGACGTGCCGCGCAAACTCGACGAGCGGCGTATCCTGTGGGCGGCGGGCGACATCGTCGAAAACCGGCCCGCGCTGTCGCGGTGGCATTCGGATTATGCCGAGTCTTTTGCGGCCTTTGTGAAGGAAAAATAGCGCAAGGCCAACTGGCCTCGCCGCGGCTCCAGCGACGACACAAGGTGACGCGCTGGAGCCGGGCAGGTCATTGCAGCGCGGCTTACTTGCGCGCCGCGCAGGCGTACATGTTGATTTCCATCCCAACCGGAACTTCAACGATCTTCGGTGCTTTCCAGGCCATTTCGACTTCTCCCATGTTACGGCGCGAGTGCCGAACGGGCGTGAAGTTACGTCCCTCCATCGAAGCGCGCAAGCGCGCGTCTGTCCCATTTGCCGGCATCGACGCGCGCAAGCGAACGGTCGTGGGCAACGTTCCACAAATTTGGCGCAAGCGCGCCGCACCGGCGCCGTTATCGGCGGCGGTATACAACGGTTGCCATTTGACAATCGCGCACGCCGGCGCATTGATATCGCACTCCCCGACGGCGGGTGTTCACCCGTTAGAATTGGGGGCATCACAGGGAGGCTTCCATGAAGTTCGGTTTGATGACGACGGCGGCAATCATGTCGCTGGCCGCTTGGCCCGTTGCAGCGCAACCTGCGCAACCTGCGCCGCCGAGCGCGCTCGAAACGCTGGGTGCCATGCACCCGACGGGAAATGCCGGCGACTGGCCCGAAATCCCGCAGACCGGCCAGAAGGCCGACCAGGTCAAGCAGAACCTGACCAAGATCAAGCTGCCGGCGGGCTTCCACATTTCGCTCTACGCGCTGGTGCCGGATGCCCGCCACATCGCGGTCGGCCCGCAGGGGGTGGCGACCTTCGTGGGCACGCGCAAATCGAAAGTCTGGGTGGTGACCGACCGCTCCCGCGGCGGCGTGGGCGACGAGGTCAAGGAATTCGCGCCGACCCTGCCGAAAAAGATTCCCAACGGCGTCTGCTTCTCGAAGGACGGCTTCCTCTACATCGCCGAGCAGAACCGGGTGCTGGAATATGCCGCGGCCGAGTTCTTCTATGAAAGCCCCGACGTCGTCGCCGGCGCCGTGGTCCCGGAAGGCGACCTGATTCCGAAGGGCGACGAGAGCTACAATCACACCGCGCGGGTCTGCCGGATCGGACCGGACAACAAGCTCTATATCCAGCTCGGCCAGCCCTACAACGTACCGGCCAAGGAGAAGGTCGAGCCCTACCGCAAGGCTCGGCATCGGCGGCATCATCCGGATGGACCGCGACGGCAAGAACCGCGAAGTGTTTGCGATCGGGCTGCGCAACCCGGTCGGCATGGACTTCAATCCGAAGGACAAGTCGCTCTGGACCAACGACAACCAGGTCGACGGCATGGGCGACGACATTCCTCCGGGCGAGATGAACCGCATCACCGCCATCGGCCAGGACTTCGGCTTCCCCTGGTATGGCGGCGGCCACACCCGCACCAACGAGTACAAGACCGAGACGCCGCCGGCCAACGTGATCTTCCCCGAAGTGGAACAGGTTGCGCATGCCGCGGATCTCGGCCTGATGTTCTACACCGGCACCATGTTCCCGAAAAAATATCACGGCGCGATCTTCTCGACCCAGCACGGTTCGTGGAATCGCACCGTGCCGGTCGGCGCCCGGGTGATGGTGACGTACGTCAAGGATGACGGTCATGCCGCCGGGAAATCCGAGCCGTTCGCCGAAGGCTGGAACGACAACGGCTATTACCTCGGCCGCCCGGTCGATGTCGCACAACTGCCCGACGGTTCGCTGCTCGTCTCCGACGATCTGGTCGGTGCGCTCTATCGCATCTGGTACGACGGCAAGTAACATCGCGATCACGAGGGATGGCCCCTGAAAACGGGGCCATCTCATTTTCCATCGTTCCAATCCCCCGAGGTCCCGCGTGATGTCCGCGTTTTCCAGGGCGGCCGTGCCTGCCGTCCAACTCTTCGTCTCGGCTTGCCTTCTCGCGGCGACCTCCGGCGCAAGTCATGCCGGCGACGTCAAGGCCGGCCGCGCCAAGGCGATGATGTGCCAGGCCTGTCACGGCCTCGACGGCCTTTCGAAAACCCCCGATGCGCCGAACATCGCCGGCCAGATCGAGCCTTACCTCGTCACCCAATTGCAGGCATTCAAGTCCGGCCTGCGAAAGAACGACGCGATGAGCGTGGTCGCGCCATCCCTGTCCGACAAGGACATCGAGGATCTCGCGGCGTATTTCGCGGCGATCGAGGTCAGCGTCGGGAAATTGCCGGGGCCGTAGGGGGCGGGCGGGTTTGCGCCGAGATGTTTGTCGACGTCGTCGTCCCTGCGAAAGCAGGGACCCATACGCCGCGTCGCCTATTGTGAAAAAAGCTGTTCGACGGCTTTCGCGCACCAATCGCTTCCTGCGGTTATGGGTCCCTGCTTTCGCAGGGACGACGACCGAGAGGTTACGCGCCTCTCCAACACCGTCATTGCGAGCAAAGCGAAGCAATCCATTTCGCCGCGAGAAGAAAGAATGGATTGCCTCGTCACTTCACTCCTCGCAATGACGGCAAAACACAGCTTCGCGATCTCGCCGCGCGTTTCGCGCGAGTTTTGACCTGCTCGTTCCGCCCTCTTCAAAACAGAGGGCGCAGGGAATGCCGGGCGCCCGATGCGCCCGATAGCCGCGTGTGCAATGAGTAGTGAGATGCGCACACGCGTTAGTCAGGTCACACCGGAATCACCCGGCATTCCCCGCGCAATGGCTTTACGGCTTATGTCGTACCCTCCCCGGCGATCGGCTTTCTTGCCACCGTCGCCTGCGGAAATCGCTTCCCGCAAACTTGACGCCAGCCTCGAGGCGTCAGGACCATACGATTTTGCCGTCCGCGGGAAAGCGCTCTCGTCTCCAGCACTCCCCGCGGCCACCGCATCCCGCCCCGCGGCCGTGACGATCGCGTGTCGCCCCTCAGTGGGGCGGGACGGCCGTGGATATAAAAGTGATTTGTGTCTTCGGAAAACCAGAATATTTTTGCGAGAGGGGCTGGACAGGTTTTTGGTGATTTGCCCGTCGGGTTAAAAGACCGGTGTGGCAACCATGCCTCGTTGCCAAATGCTGCCCTATTGCTGCGGGTAACCAGAACAATCGGTGCATGGTGTAAACCGACGCGCAGCACCCGCGGAGCGCCGGACGATGCATTTTCCGGCCGGAAAATCGCAAAATGCCTGCCGCGACGCCAGGCCCGCATTATGGCTTGATGCATCGCATGAACCGATTACAAGCAGCCGAATGGGAAGAGTCAAAGAACTGGATGGTCTTCGGGCCATCGCAATCCTGTCCGTCGTGGCGTGGCATTATCTCGGGGCGGGCGACGGGCCGTCATCGGCATCCTGGCGGATGTTCATCTTTGGACGAACCGGCGTCGATCTCTTCTTCGTCTTGTCCGGCTATCTGATCACCCGCATCCTGCTGGCGAACCGGGGGTCGTCGAATTATTTCCAGGCATTCTATGGCCGCCGCAGCTTTCGCATCCTGCCGATCTATTTCGGGATGGTCGCGATCTATCTGGTCGGCCGGCAATTGAGCGTCGCTCGGGCTCTGTTCGATGGAACGCTGCCCTGGTGGTCCTATCTGACAGGCCTGCAAAACTTCTGGATGGCCGCGGAGCAGACCTACGGCGCCTATTGGCTCGGCGGAACCTGGTCGCTCGCCATCGAGGAGCAATTTTACCTCATCTTCCCGCTCGTGGTCTATCTTGCGCCGTCCCGGATACTTCCGCGATTGCTGCTCGCGCTGCTGGTGCTTTGCCCGCTGGGGCGCATGATCGCCTATGGCCTCGGCGACCGCTACGGCTATTACGTGCTGATGCCGCTACGCGCCGACATCCTTGCGATGGGCGCGCTGATCGCGTGGCTGGAGTTTTCCGGCTCCATTTCGGAATCCGTTCGCCGGATTTTCAAGCTCGTGTTCTGGTCAACCGCCTGCTTTTTTCCCGTGTTCGCCTGGGGGATCGAGAATTCCAACTTCAGCAACGCCATCTGGGGTCATACGTATCTCGTGGCGTTCTACGGATCGACGGTCTTCATGGTGCTCGATCGGCGAGGCAAGCCCCAACTCGCATTTCTCAGGAGCGGCCCGGCGGCTTTCTTCGCCCGAATTTCCTACGCGCTTTATCTCATCCATACCTCCGTGCTCGTCCTGGTTTTCGCTGCGGTAAGATACCATGAGCCAACGATGCTGACCTGGCGCGGCGGCGCACTCATGATCTTTGCATTCGCTGTGTCCGTCGCGATCTGCGCGGCCAGTTACCGGCTGATCGAGGGGCCGCTGATCGCGATGGCTCACCAACGCTTCCGTTTCGACAGGCGGGGAATGAAGCCCGATATCCCTGACAAGGCTGATACCGCCCTGCGGCAAGCATGATGGGTTGGCTCCCGATCCCCCTCGGGATGGAGCCACGGCGGACGCCGCGGAATCCCACAGCAGAGCGCATTCGAACGTCGTCGTTTATCGGAATCACGCAATTTCCTGACGCTCTGATTTTACTGCTGCGGTAAATCAATCTCCGGATGTCGCTCACCCCTCCTATAGTAAGGTTGACCGGTTGGGTTAAGCGGGCATGCTCGTTGTATTGCGCTGAATTTCCTGTTCAAATTCGCAGAACTTCAAGGCGGACTGGTCGATCGGCCAACAGCAGGATTTCGAGCACCAGACCTAGTTTGGATTTTTTTTCGAAGCAGCCGCCGTCGTTTGATGACGGCTCCCACAAGATCGATTGCGATTTTATCCAGCCGCATCTGGAGCGTTTGACAAGCCTGCGTATCGCAAAAGCAATTTCAGTTCAGAGAGTACCAATGACCTTTACCATCCGCGCCTCCAAAGACGGTCAGACCGTCGAGACCGTTCGCGAAGGCCCGACCGCAACCGTTGCCAAGGCGCGCGGGCTCTTCAAGACCGGCTGGCTGGTGCAGATCATCGACAGCGACGGATTGACTTACGCGCCGTCCGAATTCGACCAACTGCTTTCGTTTGATCGCCTCAAGAAACCGAAGGAAGCCTCGACCGGCGCCGTCCTGAGCATCGTGGAAAATATCCTGGCGGAGCGGCCCGGACGGTCGTAGCCGCCGCCCCAGGGCGATATGCGACATGATGGCGAAAAAATCCCCGTCCGCCCCCCGACGGGGTGAAGTTTGGGAGGGCGGCGCGAGATCACAAACGCGCCGCCGCACAGCTTATATCACGATCCGGCTCGTGGAGGTTGCATATCCGCCCCATCAGTCGTTTCAGAGCCATACAAAATTGCAGGCCTCTACTGCGCCATCCAATGAGTTGCCTGCGCCGTCTCGGTCGGTGCATTCCTGAGGCAACGCCGAGCCGCTTCGATCTCGGCCTCGGTGGCACCATGGCTCCTCGCCCACATCTCGGCAGCGGATTCCGAGAACCGTGCGACATAGAACCGGACCACCGTACAGGACGCGCGGTGAACAAGTCCCGGGCGGCCGGCGGCTTCCGCGCGCGGAACCAACGCAAAGCAAATGGCAACAACGCATCCCCAACGTGACAGCATTCTCGATTCCCCTGCCCACAGCCGCGCGCACAAGTTCCATGGAGGGAACCTGTCCCCTATCGCGCGCTGGGATTGAATCAAAATTTGCCCAACTCACCGATCGAAACCAAGTTACCGATCGACGGAGCCGGACTTCTCCACGGTTGTTTGGCGAGGAACGTTCGAATGAGGCGGCCAAGCCAAATGATGCATGCCGTCGGTCGAGCCTGCGCTCCCCTCGTGTTTCCGGCCCGCCTAATGTGGCCGCAGCATCACACCCGGCGTCGGCTGCGCCACCAGCGCCGCGCCGAGTTCGCTCTGCTGCTGGCGCGGAATCGAGAAGCAGACGCTGAAGCCGTCGACGGTCCGCAGCGTCACCATGGTCTGGGTGGGATCGGACGATTGCTCGACCAGCCACGACGCCAGCGGATAGGCATAGCGCAGGCTCTGGTCGCCGAAGCGGGTCTGCAGCGCCTTGTCGATCAGCCCCGGCAGAGTCATGGCCAGCGCGCCGACCTGGTTCAGCGACAGGCGGATGGTCGCCGGATTGCCGGCGGCATCGACGAAACCCAGCGAAATCGCACGCCATCGGCCGCGACATCTCAGGTGGTGAGGGCCTGGGTGTCGATCTTCATCAAGCGGGCTCCAGACAATTCCACGTTATATTTTCTTGAATATATCGCTCTCGTCGGCGGCGTCCAGTCCGCTTTTTGGCGGCCGTCGAGCCAACTAGGCATGGCCTGCAAGTCCGCTTCCTGATATAGATCGAACGAGGCGCCGAATGGCCCGCTCGACAGGGCAAGGCCGATACGGCCGCTCCCCGGCCACTCAATTTTCGGAAATGCCGCCATGTTCGACGCCCAATGCGACCTTGCAGCCCTGGTCTACGGACGGGACCAGGATCCCGACGCCGTGCTGCGGGATTTCGCCTCGGACCTGACGGCGCGCGGCTATCGCGCGGTCGGGCTGGTGCAGACCGGCCACCATTGCGCCGATGCGCCAAAACTCTCGGCGATGCTGGTCCATAGCGGCGAGGAACTGCAGCTGTTCCAGAACCTCGGGACCGGCGCGACCGGCTGCAGGCTGGATGTCGGCCAGCTCATGGACGCGGGCGCCCAGGTCGCCGGCGCGATCGACGAGCGGCGCCGATCTCGTCATCGTCAACCGGTTCGGACGGCAGGAATGCGAGGGCAAGGGCCTGTCATACCTGATCGAGCGCGCGCTGAGCGCCGATATTCCGGTCGTGATCGCGGTGCCGAGCCACCGCTTCGCCGACTGGATCAAATTCGCCGACGGTATGAGCGTCAAGCTGAGCTGCGACCGCACGGCGCTGGAGGCGTGGTGGCAGGCCGTCTCCGCGCGAAATAGCGGTATGGCCGGGCGCGATCACCAGACGGTCTGCGAAGTTTTCAAATAGGCAGCAGAAGCAACGCCCTTACAGCGTCTCCTGCTTGTGTCCGCATTGCTTGCAGGCGAATTTGACGCGGGTGGCGCCTTTTTCGGCCGAGATGCGGTTGGGCGCGCCGCATTTGCCGCAAACGGCCTCGATGCGGGTATTGCCCTGCTTCACCAAAATGGTCTTGCGTTCCATGGTCTCGCGGATCAGCCGCTCGGCCTCCTCGCGCATCGCTTGTTTCGACATCCGTTTCTCACCGCCGTGGAAAACCAGGCAGGCTTATAACACCCGGATCATGATTTTGCGACCGGACGACGAAAATCGTTGAATTTTCCTCAAGCCGCCCGGGCAAGGTGTTCGCGGGACGGCGGGGCGATTTCTTGTCGTCATTGCGAGGAGCGAAGCGGACGAAGCAATCCATCGGGCCGAAAATCAAGCTGGATTGCTTCGCGGAGCCTGTCATCGGGCGGCGCTTCGCGCCGACCCGTTGGCTCGCAATGACGACGGAAAGCCGAGCGATCCCGGAACCCTACGTGTTGACCTCGATCACGACATAACTGTCTTCGACGTGAACCGGAAAGGTCTCCGCGACATAGGGCCCCTTGGCGAGCGTTTCACCGTCCTCGATCGCGACCGGATAGGTCCGCACCTTGACCCGCTTGGGATCGAACCAGGATTGGCCGTTGCGCATGTCGAATTCCCAGCCGTGCCAGGCGCAACGCAGGAGTTCGCCGACCCGCGAACGCCGATAGATTCCGGGCTCCGGCGAGGTCAGCCGCGCCACGCAGGCGGCCTTGTCGAGCGGCGCGCCGGCATGCGGGCAGCGGTTGAGCAGCGCGAAATATTCGTCGTTGACGCGGAACACGACGATGTCCCGGCCCTCGACCTCGACGACCTTGTTGCCGCCGGGCGGGATTTCCGAGGTGCGGGCGACGATATGGCGGGTCATTTTGCTTTAAGTCTTGCCAATCAGAGCTTGTAAACCGCGCGGGCGTTGGCGTTGAAAATTTTTGCCCGCTCGGCATCCGTCAACGGCGTGCGGAATGCAAAGCGCGGATCGTCGAAATCCCAGTGCGGATAGTCCGACGAGAACAGCAGGCGGTCGACGCCGACCCATTCGATCAGCGAGCGCAATTGCTTGGCCTCGTCGGGCTCGTCGATCGGCTGCGTCGTGAACCAGAAATGCTCCTTCACATATTCCGACGGCTTGCGCTTGAGATGCGGCACCTCGCCGCGGAATTTTTCAAAATGCTGGTCCATCCGCCACATGGTCGAGGAAATCCAGCCGAAGCCGCCCTCGATGAACACGATCTTGAGTTTCGGGAAACGCTCCGGCACGCCCTCGAGCACCAGGCTCGTCAGCATCGCCGCCATGGTGCCGGCGTTCGACTGGTGCTCCTCGGCATAATAGGACGGCCAGCCGCCGCCGGTCGGGGCATGGCCGCCGTAGCCGCCGACATGGATGCCGAGCGGCAGGTCGAGCGCCTGGGCGCGCTCATAGATCGGCCAGTAGCGGTGACGGCCGAGCGGCTCGTTGGCGCGCGGCGAGACGTTGATCTGCACATACTGGCCAACTTTGGCGCAGCGCTCGATCTCGGCGACCGCGGCCTCGGTGTCGTCCTGTCCGACCAGGATCGAAGCCTTCAGCCGCGGCTCGCGGGCACACCAGTGCGCGAGCTGCCACTCGTTGATGGCGCGCTGGATCGCGGCGCCGAAATCCAGGTTCTGCTGCGAGAAAATGAAGAGGTCGAGCACCTGCAGGATGCCGAACTCGATGTCGAAGGGATCGAGGTGTTGAAGGCGCATGAAGGGCAGATCGGAGCCGGGCACGCCGCCGGTCGGCGGCCAGGCATCGCGCCGCGCGATCAAAGGCGAGGAACGCGGATAGGGCGTGGTGCCGATATAGGGCGTGCGCAAATGATCGCCGTAGGTCTTCATGTGCTCCTGCCAGCGCTTCGACAAAAACGGGTTGAGGTCGGCGCGCGAGGTCAGGCTCGGATGGATATCGCAATCGATGATGCGCAACCGGGTTTTCGCCGTGGCTTCCTGCGCGAGTACCGGGCGGTCGATGACGTCGCTCATGCGAGCCTCCTTGGTAAGATTTCACGCGGCGAGCTGCAGCCGCGGAAAGGTTTCAAGCGGATTGTCTTCACACATGCGCGCAACCAGGCTTTTCGGAAAATGCGGCGGGATGGCGTCGTCGCCGTCGAACTGCCAGTGCGGATAATCGGACGCGAACAGGAACATCCTGTCGGAGCCGATCATCTCGATGATGTCGGCGACGCTGGCGGCGTCCGGCGGGCTGTCGAACGGCTGCGTGGTGAGGCGGACGTGGTCGCGCATGATCGAGGCCGGCTCGCGCTCGACCCAGGGCACCTCGACGCGGACGCCGCGCCAGGTCTTGTTGGCGCGCCACATGAACGCCGGCAGCCAGCTCACGCCGGATTCCATCAGCACCACCTTGAGGCCGGGGAATTTGCCGAACACGCCCTCGTAGATCAGGCTCAGCACCTGGGCCTGGAACGCCTGGGCTTCGGCCAGGTAATATTCGTAGCGATAGGACGGCCAGCCGACCGAACTCGGCGCCTGCCGATACTGGCTGCCGGCATGGATCGCGATCGGCAATTTGTGTTTCTCGGCGGCCTGCCAGACCGGCCAGTAGTGCCGGCGGCCCAGCAGCAGCTCGCCCTGCGCCAGCACCAGCACCGAGACGAACCGGTTGTCGCCGGCGCGGCGTTCGATCTCTTCGATCGCCAGATCCGGCGCCTGCAGCGGAATCACGATGGACGCGCGCAAGCGGGTATCCCGCGAAAGCCATTCGGCCGCGATCCAGTCGTTGATCGCCTTGCAGAAGGCTGCGGCCATGTAGGGATCGTACACCGCCTGCGCGCCGTAGAGCACGTTGCAGATCGCGTGGCTCGCGCCGAGCTGGTCGAACGCGCCGCGCTGGACCATGGCAAGATCGCTGCCGGGCTTGCCCCTGGCCGGCCGCCAGTCGGCGCGGCCGGAGAGCGGCATGTCGGGCGGATAGCTGGTGAGATCGAGACCGTCGATGGCCCGGCTCACCACCTGTTCCTTCCAGTGATCGTCGAGATAGGGCAACAGCGTGGTGCGCGTTCCGCCCACGGCGGGATGGATATCGCAGTCGATCCGCGTGGCGGCCATGCGCGTTTCCCTGAAGTCCCTGTCGGCGGCTCTTTGGGGCCGCGCGCTTTGCGAATGTGCCGCCGGCAGCAGCCGGGCGCAAGCCCGTTCGGAAGCAGGACCGGACCAAAAAGCCGGGGTTCGCGGGCCACGCGCCTTCGATATCGCTTAGCGCTTGCGCAAGTCCGAGGGGCTTATGCCGAATTTTCTCCGGAACGCCGTGCTGAAATGCGATGAGCTGCTGAACCCCAGCTGATAGGCGACTTCGGTGACCGACAGCGGGCGCGGCTCCGGGCGCGTCAGGAGATCGTGGCAGCGCTGGAGCCTGCGATCCCAGATCCATTCGGATACCGACATGTCCGTCAGCCTGAACAGATAATGCAGGTGCCGCAGCGAAATGCCGTTGTTTTTGGCGATCTTGTCGAGCGAAAAATCGGGATCGGCGAGATGCTCCTCGATCCACGCCTTGACCGATCGCAGGCGGACCTGCCGGACGCTTCGATCGGCCGTGAAATCATCCCTGTCGCCCATATCCAGCGCGAGCGCCAATACGTCCATCAGCTCATCGCCCAGGCGAGCCCTCACCTGCGCATCGAGAGACGCTCCCTCCGACGCAAGCATCGAGCAGAACTCCGAGGCGATCCGGCCCAACCCCCGGCCCGTTGCCATGGTCCTTGCCAGTGGAATCCGATCCTTCGGGAATCGTTCCGCGAATTCCTGGCGAGGGATCTCCAGGTAGAGCGAGCGCACCTTGCCGATGCATTCGAGGTCGTAGGCTTCGGACGCCGAGAAGATCGCTCCAACGCTGGCATTCGAGAGCAGGCTCTGGCCCGATTGCAGAACGTTGATTTTGCCGTGCTGGACGAACTCGACATAGTAGCAATCCTTGTCGAGCTTCGCGATGTGCCGCTCGCGTCGCGATATCCGCTGCTCGGAAAGCAGCACGTCCGTCATCGTAACGGCGCCAAACCGCGCTTCGCGGATGAAGCCCTGATAGTCGGATCGCTTCTCGGACTCGACGTCGACGTGAACGTAGACGTCGCAGATCGCCCCCTGCCAGGCGGCGTAGCGCCTGGATGGTTCAATGCCGTCGGTTGAGAACACCAGATCCATTTTTGCGCTCCAACATCAAACAGCAGGGTCGCGCATGTTGCGCTGCACAAACGGCTTTGGGCGGCAACATTCTAGGTAGCCGGCTCGCCTGCGCAATAGCCCTTCCGTTATTGCGCGGGGAAGCAAACCATTTGCGCTCCGGGGCAAGCGGGCAAGCGCCGGCCGGGGTATCAGGAATAAAATAAAAGGGCTCGCAAAGGCGTCGCGGGCTAAAAGCCGGAGGATGCGTCAACGTGCGGTGTCGACCTGGAAATGCCGGCCGGTCCCGCGTGCAAGTTGGAGGACAGGGGCGATGACCGCCGAGCCCCCTTCGCCGATCACGACGAGATTCACCAGACCGATTGTGACGATTGCCGATGTCGAGACATTGGAGCGGTCGCCGTATGATGCTCTCGTCCCCGCGCGCAATCTGTATGATTTGTTCGAGGCCACGGCGCGGCTGCATCCGCACCGGCCTGCCTTGAGCGTGCTGACGCCGGGTGTCTCGGCAAAAGGCGAGGTCAGCCTTACGCATCGAGAGCTGCTGGGCGCGATATCGCGCGCGGCAAATCTGTTCAGGTCGAACGGCGTCACACCCGGCAGCGGAACCGTTGCGATTCTTTGCCCGATCCTTCCGCAAATTCCTGCAGCACTTCTGGGAGCCCAGGTTGCCGGCGTTGCAAGCTCCATCAATTATCTTCTCAGTGAAGACGCCATTGCCGACCTCCTGATGGCCCAGGGCGCGTCCGTTCTCGTCGTGCCCTCCGAGAAAAATGATCCTGCCGTCTGGAAGAAGGCGAACAATGTCATCGGGCGCGTAACGTCCTTGCGAAAGATCTGGGTTGTTGGCGAAGGCGAAAACTTCGACGACAGGTTTGGCAGCTTCGACGAGGCGATTTCCAGCCAGCCGGACCGGCTCGGCTTTGATCCCGGCAGAGACCGGTCGTCGGTGTGCGCGCTGTTTCACACCGGGGGAACCACCGGCAGGCCGAAGCTGGTGCGGCTCACGCACGGCAACCAGATCCACGCCGCCTGGAGTTTCGCGCAGGTCCACGGGCTGGATGAATCCGACGTGGTCATCAACGGCTTCCCGCTGTTTCACGTGGGAGGCACCATCACGGCCGGACTGTCAATTCTCGCGGCCGGCGGCCACATGATCATCCCCTCGCCCACCAGTCTCAGGAGCAAGGAGGTGATCTCCGACTACTGGCGCATCGTGGAGCGGTTTCGGGCAACCATCGTCAGCGGGGTCCCGACGTCGATTGCGGCGCTTGCCGAGGTACCGATCGGCGGCTGCGACATCGGTTCGGTGCGAATGGCCCTTACCGGCGGCGCGGTGCTGCCCAGGGCGATCGGCGACCGGTTCCAGAGCCGCACCGGAATCAGGCTTTTCGAAACCTATGGCATGACGGAGACCGCAGCCGCGATCGCGTTCAATCCGGGCCGGGGAGAACCTCTTCAAGGCAGCGTCGGCTTCAGGGCGCCGTTCGCGCGGACCAGGATTGTCGCCGTCAACAGCGGCGAGGTGCAGCAAGAATGCCCGCCGCTCACAAGCGGGCTGGTTCTCGTGCAGGGGCCGCAGGTATTTCCCGGCTATCTCGACCCTCGACACAATCAGGGTGTGCTGACCAGCGATCATTGGTTGATCACCGGAGATATCGGTTATCTCACCGAGGACCAGCGGCTGGTGCTCACCGGCCGGGAGAAGGACCTGATCGTGCGGAGCGGACACAATATCGATCCGGCCGCCATCGAAGATGTGGCCAACGCGTTTCCCGGCGTGCAGATGAGCTCGGCGGTGGGCATGCCCGATGCCTATGCGGGGGAAGTGCCCATCCTGTTCGTGGTTTCGTCCCCCGAACACGCGATCGATTTGCAACAACTGCAAGAGCATGTCGAGCGAAACATCAACGAGCCTCCGGCCAAGCCGAAGCGCGTCGTCGTCTTGGAGTCCCTGCCGGTCACGGCGGTCGGCAAGATCTTCAAGCCGGCGCTGCGCGACCTTGCGGTGAAGGAAAAGGTCAGATCGGAAATCGACCGGATCTTCGGCGCGGCGAACAGGGCCGATATCCACGTGGACAAGGACGACAAGCTCAATACCGTGGTCCGGATCTCGGTCGATACCGACGATGCCGGCCGGATACGGGCGCTCGCCGAGAGCCTGTCGTCGCTTCCGCAGATTTATCTGATCGAGCAGAGACCCTCCGGACCCGCGGAAAAAGCAACCGGCGACGGCCTAATGGATAGCGGGGGATGACACGCTTTCGGTTCGATCAGCAAAAGATCATGTTCGCTGTCGTCGGGACCGGACCATCGCACAACCCGGCTCCCGGCGCCGCCCGTGGAGAAATCCGCGGCTCGCAAATTTGCGCGTTTCTCTGCGCGGAATATTCGCAAAGCCGGCCCGCGCATTGTCGAGAACGCTACGTCGCGCCAGACCACCTGTGATCGCTTGCATTGGTTCCGAAAGCGCGCCAACATCGCAGGCAACAAAACGAAGAAGAGAAGTCGGGATGGGAATCAGGAGCCTCGGGCAGCAGGGAATCGTATTTGCGGTGTTCGCGGTGTTGTTTGCCGTCTTCGCAGCTACCCTCCCCGGCTTTTTGACGACCGCGAATATGCTGACGCTGCTGCAGAACGTGGCAGTGCTCGGCATCCTCGGCCTTGCGATGGCGATCGTGGTGATCGGGCGCGGCATCGACATTTCGCTGATCGCGGCGCTGGCGGTGCCGCCGGGGCTGGTGCTGCAGATGGTGCAGGACGGCCATTCGCTGCCGGCGTCGCTGGCCGCGGCGTTCGCGCTGACGACGGTGTTCGGGCTCGTCAACGGTTGGCTGATCGCCTATGCCGAGGTGCCGTCGCTGTTCACCACGCTGGCGTCGGGATTGTTTCTTGCCGGCCTCGGCCAGGCGGCGCTGTTCAAGCTCGACGTGGTGCAGTGGAGCCCGGGGCTCGACGGATTCGAGAAGCTCGGACAGGGCAATTTTTTGGGCATCCCGATGCCGATCGTGATGTTCGCGCTGTTCTGCGTCGCCGTCGCCTTCTTCCTGCGGCGGACGCGGCTCGGCGCCTATATCTACGCGATCGGCGACAATCCCTACGGCGCGCGGGTCACGGGAATTCCGACCCGGCCCATCATCGTGCTGCAATACGTGCTGGCGGCGCTGATCGGCTTCGGCGCCGGCCTGATCATGGCGGCCTCGGTCAACTCCATGCCGACGCGCATCTTCAATTCGACGCTGATCTACGACGTGATCCTGGTGGTCGTGCTCGGCGGCATCGGTCTGTCGGGCGGGCGCGGCGGCGTGCTCAACGTCATCATCGGTACGCTCTTGATCGGCACCATGCTCAACGGCATGACCATCATGGACGTCTCTTATTCGGGCCAGAACCTGGTCAAAGGCGTGGTGCTGCTGGCCGCGGTCATCGCGGATTCCTTCCTGAACCCGCGCAACGAGGAGACGGCCCAGCAGGGCGATATCTAAGGGGCATGATCGGCAAGCGATCCCGCTCGAAGCATGAGCTGACACATCAATCAAAAAACGGGAGGTACGACATGACAATATCGAAGGACGACACTCAAGACGACGCTGCTGGGGCTTGGCCTGATGGCCGCGGCGGCCTCGCCGGCGCTGGCGCAGAAGGGCCTCGACGAGCCGTTCCAGAAATCGTTCAAGGAATCGCTCGCCGGCAAGACGGTGGCCTATGTGCCGGTGGCGATGAACTTCGATCTCACCGAAGGCTGGTTCGCCGGCGTCAAGAAGGAGCTCGAACCCTACGGCGTCAAGGTGGTCGTGCGCGACCCGAACTGGAGCACCAATGCCGGCGCCCAGGCGGTGACGACGCTGATCTCCGAAAAGCCCGCCGCGATCATCATCCATAATCCCGACGTGCAGACCTACGCCAAGCTGCTGCAGCGCGCCGAGAACGAGGGCATCTACATCATCCAGATCAACATGGGCTCGAGCTATCGCTCGTCCGCCTTTGTCGGCGCCAACTGGATCGAGATCGGCGAACGCGACACCGAGGCGGTGGTCAATTTCTGCAAGGGCAAGTCGAACAAGATCGCGATCGTGCAGGGCGCGCTGTCGGCCGCGGCGAGCGCCTACACGCTCAAGGGCGTAGAGAACATCCTGGCCAAGAATCCCGATATCAAGGTGGTCTCCAGCCAGGCCGCCGATTGGGACGCCGCGAAGGCCAAGGCGATCACCCAGACCGTGCTGAAGCAGAATCCAGACCTCTGCGGCATCGTCGGCTTCTGGGACGGCATGGATATCGGCACCGCGGCCGCGGTGAAGGAAGCCGGCCTCACCGGCAAGGTGTTCGTCGCGACTTCCGGCGGCGGCGAGCGCCGGGGCGCATGCGACCTCGTCAAATCAGGCGCGTTCGACCTCAACCTCAGTTACGACGTGCCGACCCAGGCCGAACAGATGGCCGGCATGATCAAGTGGCTGGTCTCCTCCGGCGTCAAGCCGGGATCGGTGAAGGGATCGATTTACACGACCCTGATCCCGATCACCAAGGACAATGCCGGAAGCGACACCGCCTGCTGGAATCTCAGCGACCTGAAGAAATAGGCGACCTCACCGACCAGCGAGCGGCCGTGCGTTTCGCATGGCCGCTCGTCCCGCGCCAAGTCTGCCGGCCATAGCGACAAGTTTCCTCCTTCGATCGCGGAATACCAATGCAAGACGCGCTGCTTCGTTTGCGATACCGCTACTGGCCGGATCATCTGCTCGGCGAGATCCTGTCCAAGCGCTGGACAGAAACCGCGATCCCGGTGATCGTGCTGTTGATCATCACCATCCTGCTGAGCCGTGCGATCCCGGGCTTCCTCACCGTCGGCGGACTTGCCGATACCGGGCGGCAGGCCGGCGAGATCGGTTTCATCGTGCTCGGCATGGCGCTCGTCGTCATCGTCGGCGGCATCGACCTCTCGGTCGGATCGATGTTCGCGCTGTGCGATTTCTGCGCGCTGTTCTGCCTCAACGTGCTGGACTGGCCGGTGCCGGCGGTGATCGTGGCCACGCTTGTATGCGGCGCGGCGCTCGGCGCGGTCAACGGCCTCCTGATCGGCTATTTGCGGCTGCGCGCCTTCATCACCACGCTGATCACGCTCATCATCTACCGCTCGGCCTACGATCTGCTGCTGTTCGATTATTCGAACACCATCGCCGCCGCCTTTCCCGACTTCCCGTCCTGGAATTTCGTCGGCGGCGGCGTGGTGGCGGGCATCCCCAGCGTCGTGCTGGTCTATATCGTGGTCGCGATCTTCGGGCACATTTTCCTGACGCGGCTGCGGCCGGGCTGGCATGTCACCGCGATCGGCGGCTCGCGCCGCTCGGCCTATAATTCCGGCATTCCGGTGCGCCGCACGATCGCGCTGTGCTACACGGCGAGCGGCGTCCTGACCTCGATCGGCGCGCTGTTTTTCGCAGCCCGTCTCGGTACCGTCGGCGGCGACGTCGGCGTCGGCCTCGAAGTGACGGTGCTGACCGCGGCCGTGCTCGGCGGCATCAGCCTCGGCGGCGGCAAGGGTTCGGTGGCGAAGGCTTTGGTCGGCACCCTGATCGTGCTGTTCGTGATCAACGGCCTGACCACGCTGTCGGTCTCCGGCGGCGTCAATCGCATGGTGCTGGCCGGCGTGCTGCTGGTCGCCGCCACCATCGATATCCGCTGGCTGAAGAACCGCACCCGCATCATCTCCAAGGTCTATGTCAGTCCGACCTATCATGGCCTGGCGCCGGCGGCCTCGACCGCGCCGGGCAGCGGCCCGTTCGCGCAGAACGACAAACTGCGCGACGTGACCCTGATCGGGCTCGGCCGCATCGAGGCGCCGGAAGACGTCATCCTCGATCGCCACGACAATCTCTATGCCGGTTCGCGCCATGGCGACATCATGCGCTTCAAGGCGCCCGACTATCAGGAGATGGAGGTGTTCGCCCATATCGGCGGCCAGCCGCTCGGCATGGCGTTCGACCGCAAGGACAATCTCTATGTCTGCATCGGCGGCATGGGGCTTTATCGCATCACGCCCGAGCGCAAGGTCGAGAAGGTCACCGACGAGACCAACCGCAGCCTTTATTCCGTCAACGACGACAGCCGGCTGCGGCTGGCCGACGATCTCGACATCGCCGACGACGGTCGCATCTTCTTTTCCGAGGCCACGGTTCGCTACGAGATGGACGAGTGGCCGGTCGACGGGCTGGAAGCGCGCGGCAACGGCCGCATCATCTGCTACGATCCGAACACCAACACCACGCGCACCGTGCTGCGCGGCCTGAAATTCCCCAACGGCATCTGCATTGCCAGCGACGGCCAGTCGATCCTGTTCGCCGAGACGTTTGGCTGCTCGATCAAGCGCTACTGGTTCGACGGGCCCAAGACCGGCAAGGTCGAGACCGTCATCGACAATCTGCCGGGCTATCCCGACAACATCAACCTCGCCTCCGACGGCAACTACTGGCTCGCGATGGTCGGCATGCGCAGCCCGGCGCTCGATCTCGCCTGGAAGATGCCGGGCTTCCGCCTCCGCATGGGCAAGCGGGTCCCGATCGACGAATGGCTGTTCCCGAACATCAATACCGGCTGCGTGATCAAGTTCAACGAGCGCGGCGAGGTGCTCGATTCCTACTGGGACCTGCGCGGCGTCAACCATCCGATGATCACCTCGATGCGCGAGCACCGCGGCTATCTCTATCTCGGCGGCATCGCCAACAACCGGATCGGCCGTTACAAGCTCGATGGCGCCGATCCGAATTTCGTGCAGTACGACAAGCGCTGGGGGAAGAGCCAGTGATCGCGGCGCTGAAGAGCTTCACCGACCGCCTGCTCGGGCGGGGCGATGCGACCATCACCGTGCCGTCGTTCGACGGCGCGCTGAAGCCGAACCAGATCCTGGAAAAGGCCGAGATCGTCGCCCAGTTCGAGGCGCCCGAGGACCTCGCCACCGACGGCAAGACGCTTTACATCGCCGATGGCGCCCGCGTCCTGCGTCTCGACGGCGCGGCAACCGCCGAGATCAGACGGTTCGACCGGCCGATCACAGCGCTGTGCTGCCTTCCCGATGGCGGCATCGCGGTGGCGCTTGAGGGGCGCGAGGTGCAGGTGTTTGCGACGCCGTCATCGCCGTCGCCCACGCTGACATTCTCGGATGCCTCGATGCATGCGATCAACGCGCTGGCGCCGGGCCCCGGCAAAACGCTGGTCGCAACCGACGGCTCGACCGCGCGCCCGTACGGCCAATGGGTGCACGATCTGATGGAACGCGGCCGCACCGGACGCGTCCTTGTCCTCGACCTCGAAAGCCGCGGCATCCGCACGCTCGCTTCGGGGCTTGCCTACGCGTTCGGCGCCTGCGCCGGGGGTAACGACATCTTCGTCAGCGAAAGCTGGCGGCACCGCGTGATCGCGCTTGGCGCGGACGGAAGCTCGCGCACCGTGCTGGAGCATCTGCCGGTCTATCCGTCGCGGCTGTCGCCGGCCTCGTCTGGCGGTTTCTGGCTGACCGCATTCACCGCGCGCACGCAACTGGTCGAATTCGTGCTGCGCGAAAATGCCTACCGGCGCCGCATGATGGCGGAAATCGAACCCGCATACTGGATCGCGCCGAAGCTGACCTCGGGCCAATCCTTTCTCGAACCGATGCAGGGCGCGCACATCAAGACCATGGGCGTCGTCAAGCCATGGGCGCCGCCGCGCTCCTACGGCCTCGTCATCCGGCTCGATGCCGATGGCGTGCCGCTCTACGCGCTGCATTCCCGGGTCGACGGCGTCAATCATGGCGTGGTGGCGGCGGTTGAAATGAACGGCGCGCTGTTCGCCATCGCCAAGGGACCGGGCCGGCTCTTGCGCGTGCGGCTTGCCGGAATTGAGCAGGAGCTGCGCGCATGAGCGACGACATCATCCTCGCGCTTCGCCAGGCGACCAAGCTCTACGCCGGCGTGCCCGCCATCGAGAACGTCGATTTCGAGCTGCGGCGCGGCGAGATCCATGCGCTGGTCGGCGAAAACGGCGCCGGCAAATCGACGCTGACAAAAGTGATGGCCGGTGTTGTCGCACTCACCTCGGGCAAGATGGAGGTCGACGGCGTCGAGGCGACGCCCCGCACGCCGCTGGAAGCCCGCCACCTCGGCATCGCCATGGTGTTCCAGGAGAACAGCCTGGTGCCGACGATGACGGTGGCGCAGAATTTGTTCCTGGGGCAAGAGAAATTCTACAACCGGCTGCGCGGCATCTACATCGCCGCCCAGCAGTTCCTGCAATCGCTCAATTTCGACGTTACGCCGACCGCGACCGTCGGCCTGCTCGGCGCCGCCAAGAAGCAGATGGTCGAAATCGCCCGCGCCGTGCTGCACGAGGCCAAGGTCATCATCTTCGACGAGCCGACGGCGACGCTGACGCCGGAGGAGAAGAAATATTTCTTCGACCTCGTGCGCGACCTCAAGCGCCGCGGCGTCTCGATCGTGTTCATCTCGCACGCACTTGAAGAGGCGCTGATCCTGGCCGACCGCATCACCGTCCTGCGCGACGGCAAGCATGTCGTGACCGACGACGCCGCCAAATTCGACCGCGCCCGGATCGTGCAGGCGATGGTCGGGCGCGATTTGTCGAACACCCTCTATGGTTTGCGCAAGAACAGCGTGCGGCCAGCCGGCGCGCGGGTGCTGACCGTGCAGAACCTCAAGATGGCGCCGATGGTCAAGAACAATTCGCTGTCGGTATTCGCAGGCCAGATCACCGGGGTGTTCGGCCTGGTCGGCGCCGGCCGTACCGAGACCTTCAAGATCGTCGCCGGCGTGCTCAAGCGGGATTTCTTCCACGGCGGCGAAGTGATCCTGCACGGCGAGCCGGTGCGCTATCGCGTCCCGGCGCCGGCGGTGCGCGCCGGCATCGCCTATGTGACCGAGGATCGCAAGGTCGAGGGCTTTTTCGAGACCATGTCGGTAGCCCGCAACATCTATCTCGGGCTATTGGCAAAGCTGCCGGGCGGCCGATTCTTCCTGTCGAGCCGCGAGGCCGACAAGGTCGGCAAGACCTGGGTCGAGCGGCTGAAAGTTCGCGCCACCGGCAACGACATCAAGGTCGTGGAACTCTCGGGCGGCAACCAGCAGAAGGTCGTGATCGCGAAATCGCTGGTGCAGGAGCCGGACCTGATCATTTTCGACGAGCCCACGCGAGGCGTCGACGTCGGCGCGATCGTCGAGATCCACGAACTGATCCAACGGCTCGCCGACGAAGGCAAGGCGGTGGTGATGATCTCGTCCTATCTGCCCGAGATCATGGCGCTGTCCGACCGCATCCTGGTGTCGCGGCAGGGCAAGGTGGTCGAGGAGTTCTCCGCGCTCGACGCGACGGAAGAGAAGATCATGTACGCGGCGGTGCATTGAGCACCGCGAGTTAGCCGAGGGCGATTTTCTCTCCGTCTTGGCCGGGCTCGTCCCGGCCATCCACGTCTTTCTTTCCAACTGCAGCAAAGGACGTGGATGCGCGGGACAAGCCCGGGCATGACGAACTTTGCCGGGAGGCGTCATTTCAGTAGCTGCGCCCCGCTACTCGATCTTCAGCCCCGACGATTTCACCACCGCGCCCCAGCGGGCGTCTTCGCTTTCGAGAAACGCGCCGAACTCCTTCGGTCCCAGCGCGCGCGGCAGCGCGCCGAGGGTCGCAAATTTCTCGACGATGTCGGGCGACTGCGTGATCTTGTTGATCTCCGCGCCGAGCCGGTCGACCCGCGCCTGCGGCGTCGCCGCCGACACGACGATTCCGAGCCAGGCTGAAAGGCCGATCCCCGGATAGCCCTGTTCCGCCATCGTCGGCATATCCGGGAAGGCGGCGATCCGCTTGGAATAGGCGCTCGCGATCAGGCGCATCTTGCCCTCGCGGATGAACGGCTCGGTGACGGCGACCGTATCCATCGCGACGTTGACGATGCCGCCCATCAGGTCGACCATCGCCGGCACGCTGCCGCGATAGGGAACGTGCAGGATGGTGATCCCGGCGCTCTGCTTGAACACTTCCATGCCGAGATGCGACAGCGTGCCGTTGCCCGACGAGGGATGCGTGAGCTTGTCCGGGTTCGCCTTGGCATAGGCGACGAGCTCGCTCACATTCTTCACCGGCAGCGACGGATTGACCACCAGCACGATCGGCAGGTCGGCGGCGAGCGCGACCGGCGCGAAATCCTTCAGCGTGTTGTAGGTGACGGATTTGTACATATGCGGATTGACCACCAGTGACGCCAGCGGCGCCAGCACCATGGTGTGACCATCGGCCGGCGATTGCGACAGCTGCGCCAACGCCATGCTGCCGCCCTGGCCCGGGCGGTTCTCCACGATCACGGTTTCACCGAGCGCGGAGCTCAACCGATCCGCCAGCAGGCGCGCGACCAAGTCGGTCGCCTGGCCCGGCGGAAACCCGACCAGGATGCGCGTGATTTCGGCGGCCCGCGCGCCGGAATGCGCCAGAACGAGAGCCGTAACTGCCATCAACAGACGCCGCATGCTGTCCCTCCCTTGTTTCGTCGGCGCGTTTTCTTTTTGCGCGAGGCGTTATCCGCCTCGGGCCGAAACGCTGCCCTCAAATCGTTCCCGCGGCGCGCAACCGCGCGATCTCCTCCGCGCCCAGCCCGAGCGCGCCATAGACCTCGTCGCTGTGCTGGCCGAGCGAGGGCCCGGCGCGGCGCACCGATACCGGGGTTTCGGAAAAGCGCGGCACGACGCATTGCATGCGTACCTCGCCGAGTTCCTCGTCCGGCACGCTGACGATGGCCTGGCGCGCAATGAAATGCGGGTCGGCAAAGATATCGGCCGCGTCGTAGATCGGCGAAAAGCCGACCTGATGCGCATGCAGGCGCTCGCGCAGCTCGTCCAGGGTCAGGCGCGCGATGGCGTCCTTGACGATCCCGTCGATCGCCTGCCAGTTCCTCACCCGCGAGGGATTGTCGGCGAAGCGCGGATCGGCGAGCAGATGCTGCAGGGCGAGCGCGGCGCAGAACCGCTCGAAAATGCTTTGCGTCGAGGCCGCGATCGAGGCCCATTTGCCGTCCGAGGTCGCGTAGATGTTGCCGGGCGCGGCGTACTGGCTGCGGTTGCCGCTCTGGGTGCGCACGGTACCGAGCTGGTCATATTCGATGGCCAGAAAATCCAGCGTGCGCATCATGGCTTCCGTGACCGCGCAATCGATCTCCTGGCCGCGCGCGGCGGGATCGTTCTTCAGCCGGTAGAGCTCGGCGAGCACGCCGATCGCGCCGAACAGGCCGCCGACCGCGTCCGAGATCGGATAGCCGAGATGCAGCGGCGTGCCGCCCTCCTCGCCGCACATCCGGGTGAAACCGCTCATCGCCTCGAACACGCGGGCAAAACCCGGATTTCTCCGATAGGGCCCGGTCTGGCCGAAGCCGGTGATGCGCAGGATGGTGAGCCTCGGATTGATCCCCTGCAGCCAGGCCCGCGTAATGCCCCATTCGTCGAGCGTGCCGGTGCGGAAATTCTCGACCAGCACATCGTGTTCGGCGACGAGTCGGCCGAGCAGCGCCTTGCCGTCGGCCTTGCGCAGATCGAGCGTTATGCCCTTCTTGTTGCGGTTGGTGACCTTCCACCACAGCGGCACGCCGTCCTTGTGCGGCGCCAGCCGGCGCAGCGCGTCGCCCTCGCCCGGCATTTCGACTTTTACGACTTCGGCGCCGAGATCGGCGAGCATGGTCGAGGCAAAGGGCCCGGCCACGACCGTCGAAATGTCGAGCACACGCAGCCCCGCTAGGGGACCGGTCGGAGCGAGCGTGTCGGGCAAGGAGGTCATCCGCTAATCCTAGCCGCCTCCCCAACCATGCGGTATGGTCATATCGATCAAACCAGAATTACCAAAACGGCAATTCCGAAATTCACGTGGATATCAGGCAGCTCAAAACCTTTGTCGAGGTCGCGACCAACGGCAGCTACGCCCGGACCGCGGCCATTGTCGGCGTGGCGCAGTCGGCGCTGAGCCGCCAGGTGTCGGCGCTGGAGCGCGCGATCGGCGACCGGCTGTTCCACCGTACCGGACGCGGCGTGGTCCTGACCGAACTCGGCGAGCGCATGCTGCCGCGCGCCCGCGCGCTGGTCGCGGATGCCGAGGCCTGGGCCGATGCCGCGCGCGGCGAACGCGCCGAGCCGCATGGCGAAGTCACGCTCGGGGCGGTGCCGGTCGCCTCGCGCGGGCTGATCGCGGCGATCACAGGCGAAATCCGCAACAGCCTTCCCGGCATCCGGCTGCGCGCGCTGGAGGGTTACAGCGGCCAGGTCGAGGAATGGCTGGCCTCGGGGCGCGTCGAGATCGGGATCTATAATCGCTACCGGCGCGGCCGGATCGCCAACGCCGAGGTTCTCGCCCGCACCGAGGTGCACCTGATCACGCGGCGAAGCCACCCGATGGCGCGCCGCCGCGAGGTCGCGGTGCGCGCACTCGCCGAGGTCCCGCTGGCGTTGCCGGTCCGCCCCAACAGCCTGACCAGCGTGCTGACCGGCCTTGCGGCCTCGCAGCATTTCGAGATCGACATCCGTTTCGAGGCCGGCTCGACGCCGCTGATCCGGGACGTGATGCTGGCCTCCGACCTCGCCACCATTTCGCCGCGCGAAGTGTTTTCGCGGGAGATCGCGGCGGGGGAACTCAGCGCCATTCCCATCGTGCGCCCAAAAATCCTGCAGACCACCTGGATGTCGATGAGTTCGCATCATCCGCCATCGGAGGCGGCCAGGATCGTCGCCCGCCTCATCCGCCAGATGGCCGCGCGCAGACGCGCGGCGGATTAGGTCCGGGTGATGCCGCCATCGGCGACCAGATCGATGCCCTTGCGCAAACCTGCAATCTGGAGGTTTGCGGAGCGATGCCGCGCATCGCTCCGCAACGACTATCTCGATCAAGCCGCCTTGGCGGCCTTGAGGCGATCCAGCACGGGCAGCAATTCCGAAGGATCCGGACGCTGCGTGTAGTCGGGATTGACCTCGGCGTAAGCGATGACGCCGTCGGTGCTTATCACATAGCGCGCCGGCATCGGCAGCACCCAGGACGGGTCGTCGTTGACCTGCGGGAGATCGTTGCCAAAGCCCTTGTAGAGTTCGATCAGGTAATCGGGCAGCTTGAAGCGGATGCCGAACGCGTTGGCGACTTCGCTTCGCGCATCGCTCAGGATCGGAAAGCCCAGCTTGTTGTCGCGCTGCGATTTGCGGCTGTTGGCCGCCGTCTGCGGCGAGAGTGCCACCAGGCTGGCGCCGCGCGCGGTGATTTCAGGCAGCGCTTCCTGCAAGGCCTGCAGTTCGAGATTGCAGTACGGGCACCAGACGCCGCGATAGAAGGAAAGCACCAGTGGTCCGCGCGCCAGCAGTTCGCGCGACGAAACCAGCCTGCCGTCGGGATCGGACAGCGTGAATTCCGGCGCAGGATCGCCGGCCTTTTTGGCGCGTTGCGCCTGCCCGCTTTCGATCAATTCGGCGGTGGCGCGGCTCATGGTGTCCAGCACTTCCTTGGTCGGCTGGCGCTTCCATTTGCCGGAGATGAAATCGGCTTTGAAGGCATCGAGGCGGTCTTGCAGGGCCGAGTTTTGCAGAGCCATTGGAAATCTCCATCGGTTGGTTGGCCCGCAAAACTGGCTCATTTGCCGATAAAGGGGTATACGGCAAATACGGACATGATATATTTGCATTACAAATGAGTGATCGACTGCAGGAACTGGCGGTTTTCGTGCGCGCGGCGGAGAGCGGCAGTTTTTCCCGGGCGGCGCGCGAGCTCGGGCTGTCGCAGCCCTCAATCTCCCGCATCGTCGGCGAGCTGGAAGCCCGCCTCGGGGTGACGCTGCTGTTGCGCACCACCCGCCGCATCACCGTGACCGATGCCGGCGCGCTGTTTCTCGACCGCGCGCGGGAAATTCTCGCCAACGTCGAGGACGCCGAAGACGCCGCGCGCGGTGTCGATTCCCTGCGCGGCACCATCCGCCTGGCGCTGCCCGTGCTCTACGGCACCCGCGAGATCATTCCGAGGCTGCCGAAATTCCTCGATTTGCATCCGCTGCTGCGGGTCGAGATGACGGTGGTCGATGCGCGGCAGGATCTGGTCGCCGAAGGCGCCGATGTCGCGATCCGGCTTGGCGAACTCGGCGATTCCGTGTTCGGTGCCCGCAAGCTGCAGACACTGGAGCGCATGCTGGTGGCCTCGCCCACTTACCTGATGGCCCGCGGTACGCCGAAAACGCCGGCCGATCTCGCATCACATGACTGCATTTTCGGGCCTGGCAATTTCGGCCGCGACAGCTGGTCGTTTTCCCGCAACGGCACCGAGACGTCGGTCGACGTGCGCGGCCGCATTCACACCAATTCCGGCCCCGGCGTGTTCGCGAGCGTCATGGCCGGACTCGGTATCGCCATGGCCTCGACCGTGATGTGCGGCGCCGAGGTGAAGGCGGGCCTGCTGCTGCCGCTGCTGCGCGCCTATCGGCTCGCACCGGTCGAGGTGCACGCGGTGTTCCCCGGCGGCCCGCGCCCGTCGGCCAAGGTGCGCGAACTGGTGGATTATCTCGCGGGGGAACTCAAACAGGCGGTTTGAGCGCGCCTGCGCGTCGGCGTTTCGAACGTGCATTTTGGCAAGATCGGCGAGGCCATCCTGCCGTTAAATTGCCCGAACACCTGTCGATCCTTGTTCCGCCGCGTCATGATGTCTGCGGCCGGTTTCGGGCATGGTTCCATGAAAAAGGCCCTCGCGATTTTTCTGCTGCTGATGGCGATCCCGAATGCCTCAGTTCGCGGCGGGCTCGACGTCAATGAATCCGCGCGGTCGCCGGCCACCCCGGCAGCGGACGCGGCAAAACCGTGCGAGCAGGTGTCGTTCACGCGAAACCTGAGATATGGCGACAGCGATCTGAACGTGCTCGACGTGGCCACCGGCGGCTCCGACACTAGACAGTCCTCGCCGCGTCCGGTGCTCTTGTTCGTCGTCGGCGAAAGTTTTTCCGGCGACGATGCCGCGCCCGCTACTGACCCGTTGCAGGACGCGGCGATGTGCTTTGCCGCGCGCAACGGAATGGTTGGGGTGAAAATGAATTACCGGCTGGCGCCCGCGAACCCCTGGCCGTCGGGCGCGAAGGATGTCGCGGCGGCAACCTCCTGGGTGCACCAGAACATCGACCTGTTCGGCGGCAGCCGCGACGAGATCGTGGCGGTCGGCTATTCTGTCGGCGCTTTTCACGTCGCAAGCCTGCTCGCGCACCCGGAATTCCAGGTCCGCGATTCCAGCGTCGCCGCGGCCGTGCTGGTGTCGGGCATCTACCACGAGAGCGCCGACGCCAGCCCGGCGGAAAAATCCTATTTCGGCAACGACGCCAGCCAATACGATGCGCGATCGGCGTTTCCCGGCATCCTCAACATCGAGACGCCGCTGCTGCTCGCGTGGTCGGCGGCCGATCCGCCGCGCCTGGTCGCGGCAGGCGAGAAGCTCAAGGCGATGTTATGCAACTCGGCGAGCCATTGCCCGCACACCGCCGTGCTCCGGGATCGCGTGAGCATCGCTTCCGTGTTCGACCTCGATCCGCCCGGCGGCGGCCTGGCGCAGCCGACGCTCGAACTGGTGCGGGAAATCGAGGAACGGGGCCTGCCCTGAGGGAGCGGCGAACCTTCGGCGCCCGGGTTTATTTGCTGGCCTGGCCGGCCAGCGCGACGGCCTCGTCGGCGCCGCTCCGCAGGATCTCGCCGGACAGCCGCTTGTCGTTGACGGCGCGCGCGAGTTGCAGCGTGCCGACCATCAGCGCGTAGACCGCAACCGCCTTTCGCCGCCGTCCGCTTTCGGTTCCCGCATCGAGAGCCGCCGCGATCAGATCGATGACGTCGTCGACCTTGCCGGTGAACGTGTCGCGGGTCGCCTTGGGGTGGCGGGCGATTTCGGCGACCAGCGCCGAGGTGGGACAGCCCCCACCCGGATTGTCGCGATGGTTCGGCGACAGGTAGTCGCGGATCGCGCCGGCAAGCCCGGTGCCGTTTTCGGCCGCCCGCGACAATTTGTTGCGGAAGCCGGCATGGGACAGCACTTCGCGGACCAAATCCTCCTTGGAATTGAAATGGGCGTAGAACGCCCCGTTGGTCAGGCCCGCATCCGACATGATGCCCGCGATCCCGACCGCGGCGACGCCGTGTTCGCGAAACTGCCGCGACGCCACCTCGACAATGCGCTGGCGCGTCAGGTCCTTGTGTCCCTTTTCGTACCGCATGGGTTTCTTCCCTGCATGGGGCGCGGCCGAAAGGTCTTGCGCCCCGGCCGTCCGCCCCTATTGCATTACGATCATACTACGATATTATGATCATAATCTCACATCGATGCAGCGCTCGCAAGAGCCCGCAAACGACCAGGAAAAATAAGAGCGATGAGCCTGCAGAACCCCGCGCCTTCGGGCGAAGCCTGTGCCGACGAATTGGACCTGGTTCCCGCGATCGGCGGCGGAGATACCTCGGCCAAACCGGCCGCGATCGCAAGGCCCGCCGCCCCCTCCGGCGCGCCGGCCAAGGCGATCGAGACGCGCTCGACCATTCTGACCGGGCCCGTGCTGCCGACCTTGCTCCGGCTGGCGCTGCCGACCATGACCGTGCTGATCGCGCAGACCGCAGTAAACGTCGCCGAGGCCTATTATGTCGGCTATCTCGGAACCGACGCGCTCGCCGGCGTCGCGCTGGTGTTTCCGGTGTTCATGCTGATGACGATGATGTCGAACGGCGGGCTGGGCAGCGGCGTCGCTTCCGCGGTGGCGCGGGCGACCGGCGCCGGCCGCAAGAACGACGCAGATGCGCTGCTGCTGCATGCGATGGTGCTGGCGGTGATCGTCGGCGCGATCTTCACCATCGGCACCCATTGGGGCGGCCCGGCGCTGTACAAGACGCTCGGCGGTCGCGACGGCGCGCTCGACGCCGCGGTGAAGTATTCCAATTATCTGTTCGCGGGCGCTATCCCCGTATGGATCGTCAATTTCCAGGCCGCGGCGTTGCGCGGCTCGGGCAATGTGCGTGTGCCGGCGATGGTGACGCTGGTCGGCGCCATGGTGCTGATTCCCTGCTCGCCACTGTTAATCTTCGGCCTTGGCCCGGTGCCGCGGCTCGGGATTGCCGGTGCCGGCATTGCCTTCGCGGTGTATTATCTCGCCGCCATGCTGGTGCTGCTGCGCTACATGACGACGGGGCGCTCTGGCCTGACTTTGAAACTCGCCTCGCTCCGGCGCGCATTATTCGCGGACATTCTGAAGGTCGGCCTGCCGACGGCGATCTCAACCACGCTGACCAATCTGACCGTGATCCTGGTAACCGGCGCGGTCGGGCTGTTCGGCACCCAAGCGCTGGCCGCCTACGGCATCGCCTCGCGGCTCGACTACATCATGATCCCGATCCTGTTCGGGCTCTGCACGGCCGTGCTGACGATGGTCGGCGTCAACATGGGCGCCGGCCAGGTCGCCCGCGCCAGAAAAATCGCATGGACCTCCAGTTTTGTCGGCGCCGGCGTCGCCGGCACGATCGGGGTGATCGTAGCGATCTTCCCGATGCTGTGGCTGCATCTGTTCAGCCATGATCCCTCGGTGCTCGGCCCCGGCGCGGTTTATCTCCGGATCGTGGCGCCGTCCTATGCGGCGCTGGGGTTCGGCTTTGTGATCGCCTTCGCCGCGCAAGGCGCGGGCCACGTACTGTGGCCGTTCGTCGGCGCGGCCTCGCGGCTTTTTTTCGCTGCAGGCGGCGGCTGGCTTGCGGTGAGCTATTTCGGCGGCGGCATCGCCACCATCGCCGTCATGGTGTGCGCCTCGCTGGTGTCGTATGCGCTGATCTGCCTGATCGTGATGGCTTCGGGATCGGTCTGGCGCGTCAAGAAGGCGTAGCCTGATACTGTCTATGCAGCGGGCACCCTCTGCACAGGTGGTACTCTAAAAGAGAGCGTTATAACCGCTGTGCTACCCCGTTATAGTTCTCCGCCGCTGATCGGAGCGAGAAGCCACCGCGTCTGATCCGCGATAGGCTTGTGCGGGTAGGCTATGGCGCCCATGTGCCATCGACTCGGACTACCGGGCGATTCAAGAATTGCAGCAATCCGCAACCCCGTCCACGAGCCGGATCAAATCTCTCGCGAATGAGAAGTGGCGGTCGGGACGAGGTCAAACCGAAGAGGGGGCCGAGGCCTGAAGGGCTTGCGCGCAGGCGACCGCGACCGATAAGTACTGCGTCCATGCATCGCGAAGTGAATTCCGGATACCGGACGCTGTAAGGCCTGGCGCAGCGCGCCGCCTTCAAGTCGAAGCGATCCTGTTGCGTTCTTGGAGTACCGATGCCTCTGACCTATGTCATCGCGGATCTGCACGGCAGATTTGACCTGCTGCAGGCGGCGCTTGCCACCATTGCGCAGCACGCGAGCGGCCGGCCCTTCAAAATCGTCACCCTGGGCGACTACGTCGACCGTGGTCCCCAAAGCCGTCAGGTGATCGGGCGCCTGATGGCCGTTCAGGCGGCAGGCGTGAACCTGATCTGCCTCAAAGGCAACCACGAGTACATGATGCATCGGGCGCTGACGCTGAGCTGGTTTTCGTCAGCTTCGCGCGCGCGCTGTCGGGATTGGTGGAAACATAATGGCGGTGAATCCACGCTGGCATCTTACGGAAACAAGGTTCCGTCAGATCACCTGCGCTGGATGAAAAACCTGCCAACGATACACGTCGATGAACACAGGATTTTCGTCCATGCAGGCGTTGATCCGAACAAGCCGCTGGACGAGCAGACGGACGAGTATCTGCTTTGGCATCGCTATCCGGAAGGCGCCGACATCGGACATGGCGAGCGACATGTCGTCCATGGCCACACGCCTAACCCGCAAGGTCCCGAGCGGCTGTCGCGTCGAACCAACCTGGATACGCTGGCCTGGAAAACCGGGCGGCTGGTCATTGCCGTATTCGATGACCAGACACCCGGTCCGGCGACCAAATACATCGAACTGCCCGGTGCTCGGACGCCTGGGATGCAAGCGGCACGCGTGAGCGAGCAAGCCCGGCGCGAAATGGTTTCGGACCTCGTGGCGCGAACCGGGTCGTCATTGTCCACCATGGACGACAGGAAAAAACACGATCCGTTTCGCGATCTCGAACTTGGGACGAAAATTGCCCTGCGCTGGACCCTCAGGGATATCGAGGCCAAACGCTGGATGATAACGCCGATCGACCCCACCCACCTTGAAAAATTGATGGCTCTGCATCTGGTCGAGATACGAGACAATGATCCCGTGCTGACAAGAGCCGGCGTGGATGCCCTGAGCGCATCCTGACGTCCGTCGAACTTTCGAACGAGATCGAAGCCCAGCGGTTATGTCGTGAGCATGCGCGTTAACGCTGCATGTGCCGGAGCTCGTCGACCAGCACGCGGACGTTTTCGCTGTAGTCGACGGGAACGGCGACGAGCTGCAGCCCGCCTTCGGAAAAGGCCTGCTCCAGCGCCGGAGCCAACCCCGACGCCGTCGTGACCCGCCGGCCCCGCGCGCCGTAGGCGGCAGCATAGCTGACAAAATCGGGATTGCCGAAGCTCAGGCCGAAATCCGGAAAACCGTCGACGGCCTGCTTCCAGCGGATCATGCCATAGGCGTGGTCCTCGATGATCAGCACAACGAGATTGAGCTTCAACCGCCGCGCGGTTTCGAGCTCCTGGCTGTTCATCATGAAGCCGCCATCGCCCGCCACCGCCAGCACGCGCCGGCCGGGATAAAGCAGCGCCGCCATCATCCCGGAGGGCAGGCCCGCGCCCATCGTCGCCAGCGCGTTGTCCAGCAGCAGCGTGTTGGCGACATCGGTGCGGTAGTTGCGCGCGAACCAGATCTTGTACATGCCGTTGTCGAGCGCGACGATCCCGTCGGGCGGCATCACCTGCCGGACGTCGTGCACGATGCGTTGCGGCGTCAAGGGAAAGCGATCCTCTTCCGCGCGATCGGTGATGTGGGAAAGGATTTCCTTGCGCAAGGCGACCCAGTCGGTGCTCATCGCAAGCTTGCCTTCGAGACGGGCCCCGAGCAGATCGAGGCCCTTGGCGATGTCGCCGATCACTTCGGCCTGCGGAAAATACACCTCTTCGACGGTCGCCGGCACAAAGCCGATGTGAACGACGCGATGTTGCCCGCGCGCCATCAGGAACGGCGGCTTCTCGACCGTTTCGTGGCCGATAGTGACGATGAGATCGGCGCGGTCGATCGCCCGGTGGACGTAATCGCGTTCGCTCAGGGCCGCGGTGCCGACATAATAGTCCGACGCGCCGCCGACGGCGCCCTTGCCCATCTGCGTGTTGAAAAAGGGAATGCGCACACGGCGGACGAATTCCGACAACGCTGGAGCCAGCTGCGGGCGGCTGGCGCCGGCGCCGAACATCAGCAGTGGACATTTCGCAGACAAAATCAATTCGGCGGCGCGCGCAATCGCTTCCGGCGACGGCACCGGCAGCTCCGCTTCATGCGCCGGCACCAGCGCGACGTCGCCGGCTTCTTCGGCGGCAACGTCCTCGGGCAATTCGAGATGTACCGGGCCGGGACGTTCCTCGGAGGCGATCCGGAAGGCGTTGCGGACCAGCGTCGGAATCGCGGAGGCGCTCACGATCTGTTGCGACTGTTTCGTCAGTGGACGCATCGCCGCGACGATATCGACGATCTGGAAATGCGCCTGCGGACTTTGGCGAATGGCTTTCTGGCCGGTGATCAAGACCATCGGCATGCCGCCGAGAAAGCCATAGGCCGCACCGGTGACGAGGTTGAGCGCGCCGGGACCGAGCGTGGAGAGCGCGACCCCCGGTTTTCCCGTGAGCCGCCCATAGGTCGCTGCCAGAAAAGCCGCCGGCTGCTCGTGGCGCGTCACCACGAGTTCGATTGTAGAGCGCCGCAGGCTTTCGACGACGTCGAGATTCTCCTCCCCGGGCACGCCAAAAATTCGATCGACACCCTCGTTCTCCAGCGCCGCGACCAGAAGATCCGATCCCTTCATCTCGATCTCCGCTATGGATCCACGAGCCCCGAGAAGTTCCGCATCCCCGCACGCGCGAAATCTTCGCCGTTCAGGCGGGAATTGCAAGCCGGCCTGCCACGATGACATCGCACACAAGGCGATGCCATCATTGCAAAATTGCCCGTTCGGAGAGGCTGTGACTATTCACCCGATCCGCGCCGCACGTCGTCACCCCTGATGAGCGCCCCGAAGTACGGCTGGGGATTTGGATAGTGAGCGCTACAGGGATCGAACCTGTGCCCCCCCTCGATATCAACGAGGTGCTCTCCCTTGTCTCGCCTTCGGCTCGACCGAAAAATCGTGGAAGATCAGCCGTTCGAGCGAGGCGAAACATGAATTGTTGTTTCAAAATTGTCTTCTACGCGCTGGATGGGTGGATATGTGGCGCCGACCCGTGTGATGTCGAACCGCCTTTCCTCCATTTCGATGCTCATGGTTTGGACTGTGCCCCCACCATGCCGCAGTTTTATCCGGCGCAGTCCGATCATCAGCCTTCGCTCCCCCGCAAAGCGTGCAAAGAAAAACCAGCAGCAGAACGATTTTCATTTTTCCCTCGGAGAAAACGCCTGAAACCGCACGGCGTACCGTATCATCATCTTTAATTTGGACCCAGGCGCGAGCCCTGTGTTTCCTCCTGTGCCTCAAAATGGCGCGATTGACCTTGGAACGAATGCTGGCTGGCATTCGGCCCCAGGTTGAGCTTGAGCACCACGAAGGAGGCTGCTGCAAGCGCGGCACTCGCCAGCAACAACGCACGGCGGCTGAAGCCTCTATCCATACAAGCATCGCACATCTTTTGGCCTCCCAAGACTTTCTAATTTTCCTGGTTTGCCAACTGGCAGTGGGCGTCGAAAACCCGGCCGCGGCGAACGGAACTTAAGGATGCAGAGGCGGAAGCTAAATTCGGCCTGAGAGACCGCAAGCGTCACCGGAAATCGAAAGAGCGGAACGATACCGGCGAAAATCCCCAAACAGATGCCAGCCGGCAGCGGGCGCCAGGATTTGCGGTTTCGTAGGCCTGAATGGTGGGCGCGACAGGGATCGAACCTGTGACCCCCTCGATGTCAACGAGGTGCTCTCCCGCTGAGCTACGCGCCCTTAACCTGACGTGACGGGTGGGGTCCGTATATCGGCTCCAAAGCGGGCAGGCAAGGATGCCGGGACGGTTTTGGGGGCCGAATTAGGCCGCCAGCATCTTGTTCACTTCGCTGACCAATTCGCGAAGATGGACCGGCTTCGACAGCACTTTCGCGTTTTTGGGCGCCTCGGAGTCCGAGTTCAGCGCCACGGCGGCAAAGCCGGTGATGAACATGATCTTGATGTCGGGATCGAGTTCTGAGGCCCGGCGCGCCAGCTCGATGCCGTCCATCTCGGGCATCACGATGTCGGTCAGCAGCATCTCGAACGGCTCCTCGCGCAGCCGCTGATAGGCCGACATGCCGTTGTCGTGGGGAGAAACCTGAAAACCGGCGTTTTCCAGCGCCTTGACCAGGAAACGGCGCATGTCGTTGTCGTCTTCGGCGAGGAGGATTTTATGCATGGCGACGATGTCGAATCCCGATTGGAGGATCAGTCCGTTCACTAAGCCCGACAGAGGGTAAATTTCGGGTGAAGGGTTCCGCGCGCGGGCGCCCGCGAGCGGGGTTATTTCTGGACCCGAATGCGGCTCAATGCAATGAAGACAGGCGATTTGCGGCCGTTGAGAGACATTCCAGCGGGTTGAAGAGTTTTTTCGCTTGGCAGAATGGTTGTGATTACAGAGAATGCGCGCTCATAAAAGCTCCGTTTTTCTGGCAGAATCGAGCCTCCAGAGCAGCGGAATCAGGGACGGCGCCCGACGATGACCCAGCATGACGGCGAACTGTCGCCTCCGTTCGAGATCGTGGAGCCGGCCAACTGGCGGGCGCCGATCATCTTCAACTCGCCGCATTCCGGCTCGGTCTATCCGCCCGAATTCCTCGACGCCTCGCGGATCGATCTGGCCGCGCTGCGCCGTTCCGAAGATTCGTTCATGGACGAGCTGATCGGCGGCCTGAGCGAGCTCGGTTTCCCGGTGGTCCGTGTCAATTTTCCGCGCTCCTATGTCGACGTCAACCGCGAGCCCTACGAGCTCGACCCGCGGATGTTTTCAGGCCGGTTGCCGAGTTTTGCCAATACGCGATCGATGCGGGTGGCCGGCGGGCTCGGCACCATCCCGCGCGTGGTCGGCGACGGCCAGGAGATCTATCGCGAGCGGCTTTCGGTCGACGATGCGCTGGGGCGGATCGAGGCGCTCTACAAACCCTATCATCGGGCGCTGCGGCGGCTGATCAACAAGGCGCATCAGGCGTTCGGCACCGTGGTGGTGGTGGATTGCCATTCGATGCCCTCGGTCGGCGTTTCGCGCGACGAGCCGCGACGGCCGGACGTGGTGATCGGCGACCGCTACGGCACGAGCTGCGCGGCGCTGCTTCCCGACATGGTCGAGGAAACCATGCGAGGGCTGGGTTATTCGGTTGGCCGCAACAAGCCCTATGCCGGCGGGTTCATCACCGAGCATTACGGCAACCCGGCTAGCGGATTGCATACCATCCAGCTCGAGCTCAACCGGGCGATCTACATGGACGAGCGCCGGCGCGAACGCAGCGCGGGTTTCTCGCGGGTGGCGGCGGACTTCACCGTGCTGGCAGATGCGCTGGCCGCGGTTCCGCTCGGCGATCTCGGGCCGTTCCAGGCCGCGGCGGAGTAATCAGGATATTCCGCAGCCGTGATTTCCGGGACGAGACGAAGCCTCGAGCCAGGAATTTGTTTCCGGATCATTTCCAGATTGCGGGTTCGCGTCTCCCGCGCGCCGCGGAATGACGACTATGAGAGCCCGACAAGAAAAAAGGGCCGCTTGAATGAACAAGCGGCCCAAGTCTAGGGAGGAAACGCCCAAGGAGGGCAGCGATAGCGCAAGGCGCTACCGCACCGCAACAATATGCGACCGCGCTGCACAAAGTGCAAGGGTTTTTGAATCATTTCCCATGCAAAATTCACAGAGCTGGGCAGCGCGGCAAAAAAGTAACTATTTTACGTTTTTTCCAGCTATTTCAAATCGTTACGTGAGTGACTATCAAAGCATTAATGCGGCTTGCAATTCGTATCACCAAATGTCTCGAATTCGTGATCGCGGCGGAGTCAAAAAATATACCGATATCCAAGCCGATTCGAGCGGATGAAAAACTGGCGATGTACGGGGATAGGGCTCCACGCCGCGTGCGCGATCGAATGGATTGGGCTAGGCAAGTGCGAAGCGATGCTTCACCCCCGCGCCACCCCTAGGGAACAGCCGTGACGGTCATTGATTTTACAGCCTTCATCGGCCGGCTTGCGACCGCTTCGGGGGAAACCATCCTGCCGTTCTTCAGGACTTCGCTGTCCGTCGAAAACAAAAGCAACAGCCACGATTTCGATCCGGTGACCGAGGCCGACCGCGCCGCCGAAGCGGTGATGCGGCGGCTGATCAAGGCCAACTTCCCCCAGCACGGCATCGTCGGCGAGGAATTCGGCAGCGAGCGCGAGGACGCCGAATATGTCTGGGTGCTGGATCCGATCGACGGCACCAAATCCTTCATCGCGGGCTTTCCGATCTGGGGCACGCTGATCGCGCTGTTGCACAAGGGCGCGCCGGTGTTCGGCATGATGCACCAGCCCTTCATCGGCGAACGCTTTTCCGGCGACAGCGGCTCGGCGCATTACCAGGGGCCCTCGGGAACGCGGAAACTGGCGGTGCGCCGCTGCGCTTCGCTCGCCGAGGCCACCTGCTTCACCACCAGCCCGCTCTTGATGAACGCCGCCGACCGCGCCGCCTTCGGCCGCGTCGAGGTCGCGGCACGGCTGACGCGTTACGGCGGCGACTGCTATTCCTACTGCATGCTCGCCGCCGGCCATCTCGATCTCGTCGTCGAGACCGAACTGAAACCCTACGACATCGCGGCCTTGATCCCGATCATCACCGGCGCCGGCGGCATCGTCACTACCTGGGAAGGCAAGCCGGCCCAGAACGGCGGCCGCATCATCGCGGCCGGCGATGCCAGGGTGCATGAAGCGGCGATCAAGCTGCTCAACAGCTAGGAGGCGTCATGCGGATGCTTGGCGCGGTGCTGACGGGATTGTCGGTGCTGCTTTCGCCGACATTCGCCGCGGCGCAGGACTTTCCGACCAAGCCGATCCGGCTGATCGTGCCGTTTCCACCCGGCGGACCCAACGACATCATCGCCCGCGTGATCGGCCAGCGCATGTCGGAACTGGCGAAGCAGCCGGTCGTGATCGACAATCGCGGCGGCCAGGGCGGCGTGCTCGGGACCGACGCGGTGGCGAAGGCAGTTCCCGACGGCTACACCATCGCGATCTCGAGCGCCGGCGCGCTCGCCATCAGCCCCGGCATGGAAAAAGTCGCCTATGACACACTGAAAGATCTGGCGCCGGTCACTCTGGTCGCCACGGTGCCGGAAATGCTTGTGGTCGCGAACAACGTTCCCGCGCACGACATGACCGAACTGATCGCGCTCGCCAAAGCGCAGCCGGGAAAGCTCAATTTTGCGTCCTCCGGTCCCGGCAGCCTGCCGCATCTGGCGGGCGAATTGCTCAAGCTCACCGCCGGAATCGATCTCGTGCACGTGCCCTATCGCGGTGCGGCTCCCGCGGTGAACGATCTGTTGGGCCAGCAGGTGCAGATGGCGTTCCTCGACCTGCCGGTGCTGCTGCCGCAGATCAGGGCAGGCGCCCTGCGCGGCATCGCGATCGGCTCGACGCAGCGCGCGCCGACCGCGATGGAGGTGCCGACGACGGCGGAAGTCGGCATGCCGGATCTGCGGGTGGAGAACTGGTACGGCATGGTGGCGCCCGCCGGCACGCCGCCGGCCATTATCGCCGCCCTGAACAGGATCGCGACCGAAGCGATGCGCGACCCGGCCGTGAAGGAAAAGCTCGCGAGCCAGGGCGCCGAATTGATCGGCGACACCCCGGAACATTTTCGAAGGTTCATCGAAACCGAGATCGCGAAATGGGCAAAGGTGATCAACGACGCCGGGGTAGCGACGGAGAAGTGAACCTTATTCCGCCGCCCTGCGCAGGTGTTCCGCCAGCAGCTTCGCCGGCCGGGGCAGCGTCTTGAAACTGCGGGCGCAGATCGAAAGCCTTCGGTTGGCCCAGGGGTCCTTGATCCGAATCACGCTGATCTTCATCGACCGCCCGCAGCGTCTGGCCGCGATTTCGGGCATCACCGCGACGCCGATACCTGCTTCCACCATCTGGCCGATCGCATCGAAATTGTTGAGCCGCGCGCGAAAGCGCAGCCGCGCGCCCAACCGGGCGGCATGTCCGGCGACATGGGCATGCAACGCGCTCGATGTGATCAAGCCGACGAAATCGCGTTCCACCACCTCGCGGAATTCGACCTGCCGCCGGTTCGCCAGTTCGTCCTGGCGCGTGGCGACCAGCACCAGGCGGTCCTCGCTGAAGGCAATCCGCTCGATGTTGTCCGGCAGCGCATGCTCGGCCGCAAGCCCGAGATCGGCGGCGCCGGTGGCGATCGCGCGCGCGATCTCGCCGCTCTCGTGCTCCTCGACGTCGATCGAGATGTGCGGGTGTTCGGCGAGAAACGCGGCCAGCGTCTTCGGCAGATATTCCGACAGCCCCGACGTGTTGGCGAGGAAGCGCACGGTCGCCTTGACGCCGCGCGAAAAGGCGGCGAGATCGCCGCGCATCGTCTCCACATTATGCAGCACGATCCGCGCATGATCGAGCAGGCTCTCGCCGGCCGCGGTCAGTTCGACACCGCGGCGGCCGCGCCTGAGCAGCGAAACGCCGAGCGCCGCCTCCAGGCCCTTGATCCGCGCGCTGGCCGAGGCCAGCGCCAGATGGACGCGTTCCGCGCCGCCTGTGATGCTGCGGGTCTCGGCGACGGCGACGAACAGCTGGAGATCGACCAGATCGAACCGCATGTTACTCTCCAACGTAGTTGCCTTCGTTATTGCCGAAGGCTGGCTCCGTAAGCTGCAGATTGTGCCGACGGCGCCGATCGGTCAATCTGCTCGGCATGTCCGAACCCATGCTGATTCTGGTCGCCGCCGCCTTCCTGCTCGCGGGCTTCATCAAGGGTGTGATCGGGCTCGGCCTGCCGACGGTGTCGATGGGCCTGCTCGCGGTCACCATGCCGCCGTCGCACGCGCTCGCCATCGTGATCGTGCCCGCCATCGTCACCAACATCTGGCAGACTGTCGTGGGCCCTTACCTGCGCGACATCATCCGGCGGCTGTGGCCGCTGATGGCGGGCACCGTGATCGGCATCTGGCTGAACGCGGGCATGTTGACCGGCCCCTATGCGCGCTACGGCACCATCGTGCTCGGCGTGCTGCTGGTGGTCTATGCGATCGTTGGCCTGAGCAAATTCAGCTTCAAGGTCGCCCGGTCCGACGAAAAATGGATCGGCGGCATCGTCGGGGTCATCACCGGCGCGGTTTCCGCCGCGACCGGCGTCCAGGTCATTCCCTCGATGCCGTTCATGCAGGCGATCGGCATGGAGAAGGACGAACTGGTGCAGGCGCTCGGCGTCTTCTTCACGGTGGCGACGGTGGCGCTTGCCTTCAATCTCACCAGCGCCGGCCTGTTGAACGCGGCGACCGCGCTGCCCGGCACCATCGCGATGGCTGCCGCTTTTGCGGGCATGTATATTGGCCAGGCGGTGCGCTCGCGGATGCAGCCCGAAGCGTTCCGCCGCTGGTTCCTGATCGCGATGATCGTTCTCGGGCTCTATCTGGCGGCCAGCGCGATCTACACAACGCTCGCGCGCTGACGAATTTTCCGGTTCCCCCCGATACCTCCAGTTCCGCCCTGATTTCCCATGGAAACGGCGTGTTCAAGGCCATTGGATTTGGCCGGCCGACCACGTAGTACTATCCAGCGATTCTGGGAGCACGGGAGATGGAAAGACGCCTGGCGGCCATCGTTTGCGCTGATGTCGCCGGCTACTCGCGCATGATGGGCGCCGACGAGGAAGGCACGCACGCCACCTTCAAGGCGCATCGCACCGCGATCCATCCGATCATTCTCAATCACGGCGGCCGGCTCGTGAAGAACACCGGCGACGGTTTTCTGCTGGAGTTTCCGAGCGTCGTCGGAGCGGTCGAATCGGCGATCGCGATGCAGGGGCTGATGGCGGAGCGGAACCAGAACCTGCCTGCGGATCGCGCCATGCAGTTCCGCCTCGGCGTCCACATGGGAGATGTCATCGCCGACGAGGACGAAGTGTTTGGCGACGGCGTCAACATCGCGGTCCGCCTCGAATCGGTCGCCGCCCCCGGCGGCGTGGCGGTGTCGGCAAAGGCCTATCATGAGGCCAGCAGGCATCTCAGCGTGAGCTTGGTCGACGCCGGAAGTCACCGCCTCAAGAATATCGACGAGTCGGTCGACGTCTGGACCTGGCAGCCCGACGGGTCGGATACCCGCGCGCGGGAACCGGCCGGCGCGACCGACCTGCCGTCGCAACATCGAACCGCGATCGTGGGCGTGCTTCCCTTCGCCAATCTCAGCGACAGCACTGATGAATATTTTTCCGACGGTCTCACCGAGGACCTGATCCATGCGCTCTCGCTGCAGTCGTTTTACCGGGTGCTCAGCCGGAACTCGACGTTCGCCTTCAAGGGCAAGAACGTGAGCGCACGCCTGATCGCGCGGGAAATCGACGCCACCTACCTGATCCAGGGTTCGGTACGGCGTTCGGGGAGCAAGATCCGCGTCACCGCCGAACTGATCGCCCCTGAGAAGGGCGAGCAATTATGGACCGGCCGCTACGACAGGAACATGGGCGACCTGTTCGCGCTGCAGGATGAGCTCACGACCGATCTGTCCGCCGCGCTGGCGCCTGAGATCTATCGCGCGGAGGCCTCCGCCCCTGCCCGGTGGTCGGCGTCCGCCGATTTGACCGCGTGGGACCGGTTCCTGAGGGGGCTGTCGCATTATTACCGGCAAACCAAGCCTGATTTCGAAGCCGCCATCGCCCGGTTCCGGGAGGCGATGGCGCTCGACCCGACGCTCGCCATCGCGCGCTCCTATCTCGGCACTATCCTGGTGCAGGGCGTGCAGTATGGCTGGATCAAGAGCACGCGCCCATTGTGGGCCGAGGCCATGGAGCTCGCGAAAAGCAGCGTCCGGCTCGATCCCCGCTCGTCCTTTGCATTTTCGATCCTGTCCTATGTGCACGCGATGGAGGGCGACTTCGAGGCCGCGCAGGAGGCGGCCAGACGGGCGGTCGAACTCAACCCCTACGACATGGGCGCCTGCGGCGTGCTCGGGTTCTGTCACCTCGTCGTCGGCGAGCATCGGCAGGCGATCGAGCTGTTTTCAATGGCCGTGCAGAAGGGCACCAGCGACCCCCGATATCAATGGGCGGCGCTGAATGCATTCGGCCACTATTCGCTGAGACAATATGATGCCTCGCTGTCCTGGGCGCGCGAGGCGCTTTATTTGAACCCCACGCATCTTCAGGTGCTCGCGGTGCGGGCGGCGGCGCTGGCGCAGATGGGGCGAAGCGAAGAGGCGGCCAAGGCGGCCGAAGCCCTGCTTGGCAATTTTCCCGGCCTGACCGTGGAACGGCACTTGAGGAATTTCCGCTGGAAAAATCCCGCCGACATTGCCCATTATCGCGAGGGGCTGTTGAAGGCCGGCATTCCCTCGACCAAATTGACCCTCGTCGGGTCCAACTTTCAGCTCAAGTCAAACGGCTAGGCGTCGTCGGATCGAACGACGCGCCACCGCCTCATCCTGATCATCAATCGATATCGATTCGGATTTGAATTCCGCCGGGACTCAGATACATCTTAAAGTAGCGCTATGCCATCGAACTCGCCTCTCAGGGGATTTCGTTCTCGCATTTCGGAAATCGGTACGTATTGGGATTGTCAGCCATGCCAGACGATAGCGCCAACACGACGGCAAGCAACGCGCCCGGCCAGCCGATCGCCGTCTCACCCGACAATCCATGCCCCTTCCTGCGCGCGGCCGTCACGGCGGGCTTCGTCGACGGCCATGTCGTGCCGCTGGCAAGGCTTGCCCAAACGGTCGAGGCCGCCAGCGGCGAAACCGGATTTAACAAGAAGCTGGCCGGCCTCAAGACCCGCTTCGTCGCCTTGATTGCCAATGGCCTCGGTCCCCTTCGCCTGTTGCGCAGCTTCTGGTCCGGCGCCGTGCTCGACGCCTTGCGCGACGGTCCGCTGGACAAGCACGGCGTCGGCTCGCGCATCCTCGGCGCGACCGCGGAAGTCAACGAGGCGGAACTGGCGCGGCTGGCCGAATTCGGCAAGGACCGGCCGGATCCTTGCGGCGGATCCGAACGCGGGCTGACGGCGGCGGAAATCGTGACCTACATGGACGCGAATTTCGAACGCGCCAGGGGCAAGCGGCGCTGGATCGACCGCAAGCTGATGGAGGGCGAATGGCCGGTCCTGCTGCGCATCATGGGCAAGGGCGAAGGCGACCAGCGCTATCTCAGCGTGGCGGAGGTCAGGACGCTGTTCGTCGAGCGGCGGCTGCCCGAGCGGATCACCGCGCGCCTGAAGGCGCAAACCGCACCGGCCGGCCGCCTGTTGGGCAAGCTCGTCAAGGCGGCAATCGCGCTCATCGCCATCAGCGGCGCCGCGTTCGTGGCGATTGCCGAGTTTCCCGACGAGGTCGGCAAGATGGTGCCGCCGCTCGCGCAATTGCTGCCGCCTCCGCTGCCCGACCGCGGCCCGACCAAAGCGGCGTACTGGCTCGACCAGAACTGGTCGACCGAAGACCGGCACTGGTTCCACCATGCGAGCCAGGGCACCGCGACCTTCCCGGTGCCGTATGCCTGGTTCGTCGCGCTCGAACAGCCGGGCATTCATCTGGTGAGCCGGCCCGGCCTGCTCAGCGACAGCGATTATCTCGAACGGTTCGGTTTCCTCCCCAGTCCGAAATCCATCCGCGCCGACGCGCCGACGCTGCGCCGTTTCGGCTATGCGCCTTCGCCCGACGCCAAGACCGAGCCGGCGCCGGATGACGTGTTCGGCCTGCGGCCGACGGCGGTCGAGAATTTCGACGGCCTGCCGGTCGGCTTCGCGCGGCTGACGGGCGTCGCCAATCCCGGCACCGGGCGGGGCGAACCCGACCGGATCGGACTGACCTGCGCGGCCTGCCATACCGGAAGCATCCGTTACAAAGGCATAAGCGTGCGGTTCGACGGCGGTCCCGCCATGGTGGAGCTGCGCAAGCTCGAAAGCGCCACCGGACTGTCCATTATCTATACCCTGAAAGTGCCGGGCCGCTTCGGCCGGTTCGCCGCGCGCGTGCTCGGATCGGGCGCCAGCCAGAGCGAACGCGACAAGCTGAAGACTGACCTGGCCGCGGTCGGCGATTACCTGCTCAACCAGAAACAGATCTACGACAAGACGATCAAGGCGAAGGGACAAAAGGACACCGAAGAAGGTTTTGGGCGGCTCGACGCGCTGAACCGGATCGGCAACCAGGTTTTCTATACCGACCTGGCGCTGGGCGGCCTCTCCGGACTTGAGAACAACCTCCACGCCAATGATGCGCCGGTCAGTTTCCCGCCGATCTGGACCGTGCCGTGGTTCTGGTGGGCGCAATACGACGCCTCGATCGAACAGCCCTTGATCCGCAATGCCGGCGAGGCGCTCGGGGTTTCGGCGCTGATCAATCTTTCGCCCGACCATCCGCCGGAGGCGCTGTTCCGCTCCTCGGTGGCACTGGAAAATCTCGTTCGCATCGAAGCGATGCTGCGCGGCGCCGATCCATTCGGCCGCGAACCAAAAGGCTTTGGCGGACTGACATCGCCGAAATGGCCGTCGCAGCTCTTCCCCGACGATCCCGCCTGGAAGATAAGGCCGGAGCGGGTTGCCAAGGGCCGCGCGATCTATGCCGAGATCTGTGTCGAATGCCACCTCGGCCCGGTCAATGACGCCACCTTCGACGCGCAATTCCCCGACAACAGTTTTTGGGCCTCGAAACAGTGGGATCGCGACCCCAGAGGTGCGGTGCTCAATCCGGTCGAGAAGGGCGCGGCCGGCATGGGAACGGACCCCGCGCAATCCAACGTGCTGGCGTTGCGGCAGGTCGAGGTGCCCGGTTTCCTCAACCTGCAGCCGGCGGAGGACCTGGGCACACAGTGGAAATGCAGGGATTTGGCGACATTCTCATCGACCGAGATGCCGTTCGCCATCGCCCTGATGATCGTGGTGGACAAGGTTTCGCGGAAATGGATGAAGGACCGCGATGTGCAGGAGCCGGCGCTCACCGAGCTGTGGGGCCAGCGCAGCAACTGTCCCAACCCCGCCTCTAAACTAAAACCGCAATATCGCGCGCGGCCGCTGAACGGCGTCTGGGCGACCGCTCCCTACCTGCACAACGGTTCGGTGCCCTCGCTGTACTGGATGCTCAAGCCCGCCGCCGAGCGCCCCAAACAATTCTGCATGGGCGCGCGCGACTTCGATCCGGAGCAGGTCGGTTTTCGCGTGGACGCGGGCGAAGCGCCGAAGTGCAGGAACGGCGAGACGCTGTTTTCGATGACGGATGCCGACGGCAAGGCGATCAACGGCAACAGCGTGCTCGGCCACTCGCTGGAGGGCAAGCCGGCGGCAGGGATCATCGGCCGCATGCTGACCGAGGAGGAGCGCTACGATCTGATCGAATATCTGAAGACGCTGTAGGCGGATCGGCCGCCTATTTGAACAGCGGGGTGCCCGGCACGAAGGCATCGAACGCCGCCCAGAACTGCGCGCGGTAGCGGTCCTGCTCCTGCAGGATCTCGTGCTTGGAGCCGGCGATGACGAGATGCGAGCCGGCGCGCAAATGATAGGCGAACTCCTCGATCGCCGGGGTCGACACGATGGTGTCGTTGCTGGCGGCGAGCATCAGGATCGGCTGGCGGATCTGGGAGGGATAGTCGGAAGCGCGAAAGCCGTGCATCGCGCGGAACGCGGTATCGGCCCAGGCCACCGTCGGCGAGCCGATGCCGAGGGTGGGATCTTCCTCGAGGATCGCGGCGTTGCGGGCGAAGCGCACGGGATCGCTGGTGAAGGGATTGTTGACGAAGGATTCCGAGCCGGTCAGCGCATCGTTGCCGCCGGGAATGTAGCGGCCGCCCTGGCCGGTCAGCCGCAGCAAGCGCAGAAAGGCGCGCGTCGGCAGCGCGGTGCGGTAGCCCGGCAGATCGATCATCGGCGCCGACAGCACCATTCGGTCGAACCAGCGCTTTCCGGCGTGCGCGACGCGCAGCAGCACCGCGCCGCCCATCGAATGCGCCAGCGCGAAATGCGGCGGCGGGCAATCCGGCAGCACCACCTGCTGCACGAAGGTTTCGACGTCGACCTCGTAGTCGGAGAAATCGCGTACATAGCCCTTGCGCGGATCGCGCAGCCGCCGCGACGAATGGCCCTGCCCGCGCCAGTCGATCATCGCCACCGCGAAACCGCGGTCGCGCAGGTCGCGCACGGTCTCGAAATATTTTTCGATCTGCTCGCTGCGGCCGGTGAAGACGCAGACGGTGCCCTTTCGATTGGCCGGCGGCGCCCAGCGCGCGAAGCGCAGTTCGGCCCCGTCGGGGGTCTTGATGGTGCCGCTGACGACGTTCTCCGGAGCGGGATTGGCAGGGATCGAGACGAGCGTCATGGGGGGCGGACCGGGTAGGTAAAAGGCGCTGGAAATCAAGGGCGAGCAAGGGCGGGAATGCGAAAAAAGCGGCAACTCCGCGCTTCTTGAACGCGGTCGGGCCCCCTCCCATATCACCTTCGTGCAGGCCGCTACCAGCGTTTCGGCAAGTCCGGAACACTCAAGGCTGCACATGGACGAAAGCCCGGCCCGATTGGCGGGCGGGTTAACCCACAGTCGCTCAATGGAGGACTAAATCATGCGTACCTACGATCTCACCCCGTTTTACCGCTCCACCGTCGGCTTCGACCGGTTGTTTTCGCTGCTCGATCGCGCGACCCCGGACGGCAGCGCCGGCTATCCGCCCTACAATATCGAGCGCACCGGCGAGAACAGCTACCGCGTCACGGTCGCGGTTTCCGGCTTCTCGCAGAACGAGCTTTCGATCGTCGCGAAGGAAAACACGCTGACGATCAAGGGCGAAAAGACCGCCAATGTGAACGAGGAGGGCAAGGCCGAGGTGCTGTATCGCGGCATCGCCGCACGCGCCTTCGAACGCGCCTTCCAGCTGGCCGATTTCGTGGTGGTGAAGAACGCCTCGCTCGAGAACGGCCTGCTCCACGTCGATCTCGTTCGCGAGATCCCGGAGGCCAAGAAGCCCCGCAGCATTCCGATCACGACCGTCGCGCCTGCGCCGCAGGTGGTCGACGGCACGACCGAAAAAGCCGCCGCGTAAGCTGCGGCCCGTTTTCAGCAGATATTGGCTGAGACGAAAACGCTCCGGGAAACCGGGGCGTTTTTTTTCGTGCTCATTGAGTTAGCCGCCGCATGGCGTTTGTCAGTTCGCACGAATCCCGCGAAGCCACCTGCATCGAACGCCTTGCAACGAAGCGGGCGAAAGCCCTTATGAGGCCGAGCCAGTCAAAGGCGAAAACAATCATGGAGTTGGTCGATGAAGATAGCTCAAGTCGCTGTTGCGTTCGCCTTCGCGGCGCTGGCAACGGCGAGCGGATTTGACGCACGCGCGCAGGCTGCGGCGCCGGTCCAGGCGCGCAACGTGGTGCTGGTGCATGGCGCGTGGGCGGACGGATCCAGCTGGGCCGAGGTGATCCCGTTGCTGCAGGCCGCCGGGCTTAACGTCACCGCCGTGCAAAATCCCCTGACTTCGCTGGCCGACTCCGACGCCGCGGCCCGCCGCGCTCTGGCGCTGCAGGATGGCCCGACCGTGCTGGTCGCCCACTCCTGGAGCGGCACTGTGATCAGCGATGTCGGGACCGATCCGAAGGTCACCGCGCTCGTCTACGTCGCCGCCCGCGCACCCGATGCGGGCGAGGATTTCGTCGCCCTGTCGGGCAAGTTTCCGCAAGGGCCGGCGCGGGCGGGCGTCCAGACCCATGACGGCTTCACCGAATTGTCCGAGGATTCCTTCCTCAAATATTTCGCCAATGGCGTCGAGCCCACCAAGGCGAAGGTGCTCTATGCGGTGCAGGAGCCGACGGCGGCCGCGCTGTTCGGGCAGCGAACCAAGGCGGCCGCCTGGCACTCCAAGCCGTCATGGTATGCGGTGTCGAAACAGGATCAGACCATCAATCCCGACCTCGAGCGCTTTCTGGCGAAGCGCATGAAGGCGACCACTGTGGAACTCGACGCCGGTCACCTCTCGCTGGTGTCGCACCCACGGGAGGTTGCCGACCTGATCCTGGCGGCCGCCGGTCGCAAGGATTAGCCAAACGAAAGCGCAACGCTCGGTCGTGGAAGGATCAGGCTGGGAGGTCGGCTGCAATTTGGCCGAGCGGGCCATCGCGCATCATGGTGACGAAGGCGCGATGCCGCCGTTTCAGATCTTCGAGATCGCTCGGGTTGGCAACAACGCGTTCGGCGTCTTGGAGAACGAGATCGGCGTGCCGTTTCAAGGACGCCATGCGTTCGCGGTCACGCTCGCAGCTTACGACCTGCGTCAGAACCTCAAGCTGCCTCATCAGCACCGTGGCGTTGCCGGCGGCGTTCTGCCTGATCATGTGGAACATGGTGTTGAGCAGCTGATCATATTGAATGTGCGGGACGATCAGCACGGCCCGCTCGCGCCGTACCGAAACGCCGGTCGGCAAATACAGCGGCCCGATCTCGCACAGCGCGGCACCGAGCCTGTCGAGAACGCTGACGGCGGTACGCGGATCGTTGATCCCGGGTGACAGCGCCCTCACGGCGACCTCGACCAGTTGATGAACGGCAAAGCGCAGATCCGATGAACTGACGCGTCGCGGTCCGAGTGCCGTGGCGTCGCGGACCGCGAGACCGGCGTCTTCGACCGGCGGTATCATCAGCGCAATGGGCGCACCGGGAAAGACATAATCGCCCGGCCGGACCAAGAGGCGAATGGCGGTGTCATGCTCGTCCGCCCAGGCGGCGAGGCCGTCTTCGTCGAGTTGCTGGAGGTAGCCACGCCGGGAATCGGCGATCGGCGTGGCTTCCTGCCAGAACGAAAGCGGCGGCGGCTCGGGTTGTGGCGCCTCCACCGTCAAACGGCCGATCGACGAATGGACGTCGTCGCTGACCAGTTCGATCACGGTATCGACGTTGATGCGGCCCGCCATGTGACCGACGAAATAAACGAGAGTCGCCACGCAGACGAACGCGAGCGCGATGCAAACGCTGAGCGAGAGGTGCGGGACGAAGCCGCCCTCGGTTTCAGTGCGCACACTCCGCAGCACGATCAGCGCAAAGCAGAACGTGCCAAGAAAGGCGCCGAGCGTCAGTTGATTGCCGCGATCCCTGATGAAGTTGCGGAGCAGACGTGGCCCCATCTGCCCCGCCGCCAGCGAGAGCGCCGCGATGGTGATCGAGAAAACGGTACCGGCGACGCCGATAGTCGACGACGCGACGACGCCAAGCAGCGTCCGCGCGCCGGTGGCGCCGCCGTCGTAAAGCCAGTTCTCCAGCAGTCGCTTCGGTACGATCCCGCTGCGGTCGATATGGATCAGGCCGAGCGCCGCCACTGCTCCGGCGCCGACCAGCAGGGCCGGAATAAGCCAGAATGTCTCCGCAAGGTCGGCCAGCAGCTTGCGGAAACGAGCGTTCACTCATGACTCCTCGTTGTTGCGACGAGTTCCGGATGTCGCCTGGTTGATCAATCGCGTGCAAGGCCACGGACGAAGCCCGTGGCCTTGCGCACGTTCGAAAGCAGTATCGTTACGGGCAAGGATGCCGCGCTCCATCGTAGCCGAGATAGGTGCCCGATGCGGGATCATACGACTTGTACCGCTGGGAGCAGTAGCCATCGTCCTGGGCGGCGCGCGCCTGGCTGTTGGCGATCGCGCCCCCAATGATCGCGCCTGCGGCCAACCCGCCGATTGCTGCGCCATTGCCGTAGTATCCGCGACGCCACCCGTAATGGCGGTGCCAGCCCTCGTGATGCCAGCCAGGACCACGATGCCAACCGCGATATTGTACGGTTTCGACATTGGCGACGGACTTGCCTATTCCGGGAGCCACCATTAGCGGCGCTGCCGCGACCGGCTGAAACGACGCGATTGACGTCGCTCCCGCCAAGACGGCCGCGGAAATCATCCTGGACAATACCATTTCAACACTCCGTTTTTTGTTTTGAAGTGAGGGGTCAACGGAAGCGTGTTGAAGGCGTTCCCGACAAGAGACGAGTTGTTTCGCGTCAGATCGTCGCGGCGATGCGTCAGCGATCGCGTGCGGTGCCGTACGGTTCTCCGAATTTTGTCCGCACCGAGCCGCGCTGAGTTGCTTGTTGAACGAATTGCCGGTTCATTCGGCTCCACGCACGCAGGGCTGTCCACATGTTCTCATTTCTCGATCTCGCCGCCATTCTGCTCACTCTCTCCGCGCTGTTCGGGTGGCTCAATCACAAGTTCATCCCGCTGCCGCACACGATCGGCCTGCTCGTCATGAGCGTCGTGGTGTCGCTTCTTCTGGTCAGTATCGATGTCGCTTACCCCAGCGGGCATCTGTTTGACGAACTCACCGGCGCGCTGCTGCAAATCGATTTCGCTTCCGTCGTGATGAACGGGATGCTGGGATTTCTGTTGTTCGCCGGCGCCCTCCATGTCGATCTCCGCAAACTGCGCGACCGCGCGATTCCCGTGGCAATCCTGGCCTTTTTCGGCACCGTGATCTCGACCGCGGTCGTTGGCGCCGGATTCTATGGGCTCTGCCGGCTCGCCGGGCATCCCATGACGCTGGCATGGGCCCTGGTGTTCGGCGCCCTGATCAGCCCTACCGATCCCGTTGCGGTCCTGAGCACGCTGAAGAACGTCAACGTGCCGTCCGATCTCGAAGTGGAAATGCAGGGCGAGTCCCTCTTCAATGATGGCGTGGGCATCGTGCTGTTCACGGTCCTGCTGCGCTTCGCGGCAGGTGGCGGCGAAGACACCGGGCCTGCCGCGATCTCGGAATTGCTGCTGCTCGAGGCGGGTGGCGGGGTGCTGCTGGGCCTGGTCACGGGTTACATCGCCTATCAGGCGATGCGGCTGATCGACGATTACGGGATCGAGGTCCTGATTACGCTCGCGCTGGTGACCGGAACCTACGCGCTGGCGCAGCGGCTGCACGTCAGTGGGCCGCTTTCGGTGGTGGCCGCAGGCCTGCTTATAGGAGATCGCGGTCCGCGCTATGCCATGAGCGAGCGGACGCAGACCTACGTTTTCAGCCTTTGGACCCTGATCGATGAAATACTCAATTCGGTGCTGTTCCTGCTCATCGGACTCGAGGTGCTGGTGCTCCGGTTCGAACCGCTGGCACTTCTGGTCGCCGCGGCGGCGATACCAATCGTACTGGCAGCCCGGTTGTTTGCCGTTGCGCTGCCGCCGCTGGTGTTCGCATGGAGCAATTTGATGTCGGTCCGCAACGTCCCCTTCATGACCTGGGCCGGGGTCCGCGGCGGCATATCCGTTGCGCTGGCATTGTCGGTGCCGGAAAGCCCCGCCAAGCCTGTGATTCTTGCGGCGACCTATGCGGCAGTTCTGTTCAGCATCATCGTCCAAGGCTCCACGCTCGGCATCGTGGCGAGGCGAACCGTCCGGACCGACAACTAGGCCGCCAGACGGACCGCCGAGCGCGATTCCGTCCTCGCGTCAATCCAGCCCCTGCACCTTCGGCATTTCCTGCGTCGGGAGAATTTGCGGCGCGGCGGGTTTTGCCGCGGTAGCGGCCGGCGGGGCCGTTGCGGTATCTGCCGGTTTTGCTTGCACCGCCGCCGATTGCTGCGCCGGCTCGGCAGCCGGCTTCGCGGCCAGCGGTTTCATTTCACCGGCGTGCGGCGGCGAGGTTTTGGGCAGCGGCACCGCTGATGGCGTGCGGCTCGCCAGATGCGGGATCGAGGCCGGCGGCCGTGGCCCGCCCGCGGCCGGGCTGATCGCCGGCGGAGGCCCAACCGGGCCATAGGTCATATCCCCGCGGAAATTGTCGCCCATCCGATAGGCCGGCATGAAACGGAGGATCCGTCCGTTGCGGGCGTCGATCACCAGCTGCCCGTCGTCACCGCGGCGATCGACCACCGCGATGGAGTAGACGAAGCCGCGCAGATGCGGCGCGCCGAGCGGAGAAAATCCGCCGTCGCGCACCACCGAGTAGACCTCCTGCGGCGGTAACAGGGTCGGCCCGTAGCCATAGCGCGGCGCCGGCACGGCGTAGCGTGGCGGCACCGGCGCGTCCGGCGGCATCGCCGCGTAGGGCCCCTCGAAATCGGAGACGACGGCGTAGGCCGGCCGGCCGTTGGCGTACGGCGCCGGGACCTGCGCATTTGCAGCCACGGCGGTAAGCGCCAGCCCGGCCGACAACACCCATCCCGTGAACAACTTCATCGATCGCTCCTGCCAATGTCCACGCCTGGAGCTTTTTGCTCCTTTTCCCATCTGCTAAATTCAGCGCCGAATTCGGCGGACCTTGGGCCGGATCGCGGCGCACTTGCCTTAAATCCGCAGGGTCTCGGCCGGCCATGCCGCAGCGGTGGACGCGCCATGCAGCGGGCGACTTTCACGCGCTTGTGTGATAGAAAAAAATTTGGCATGGTCGGAGTTAGGACAGCAAAGCTGTCTCATTTGCGAGGCAAGCCCGGCACGGGGATTGCAACGAAAATTCGGCGCTTCGGCCGCCGAGAAGGTGCAGGCAAGGCCGTTCGTCGGGGACGTTGAACGCCCAGGCCTGAATTTATGAAATTGCGGCTCGCAACGGACGAGCGGTGGCCCGGTGGGTGCCGCAGAACGCCCAAGGTGCGCCGACGAGCGGTGGGGCCTTAAGCCTTATTGAGAGGATTGAGATGAGCGGGTCGGAATTCGAGCGCGAAAACATCTTCGGCGATGCGCTGTCGGTGGCCCCGGATTCGAAACCGGAAGCGCCGCGCGAGCACGACTGGCGCCCGCCCGCCGTGGGCCTCTACGATCCCTCGCTGGAGAAGGATTTCCTGCGGCGTCGGCTTCATCGCCAACATCAAGGGCAAGAAGTCGCATCAGATCGTCTCCGACGCGCTCAACATCCTCTGCAACCTCGAGCACCGCGGCGCGGTCGGCGCCGATCCGCGCGCCGGCGACGGCGCCGGCATCCTGGTGCAGATCCCGCACGAGTTCTTCGCGCGCAAGGCGGCGGAGATCGGTTTCCAGCTGCCGAAGCCGGGCGACTACGCCGTCGGCGCGCTGTTCATGCCGAAGGAGACGGCGTGGCGAAAGGTCATCAAGAGCATCGTTGCCGACCAGATCAAGGCCGAAGGGCTGATGCTGCTCGGCTGGCGCGACGTGCCGACCGACAATTCCTCGCTCGGCGTGACTGTCAAGCCGACCGAGCCCGCGCACATGCAGGTTTTCATCGGCCGCAACGGCGCGGCGACGACCGAGGACGAATTCGAGCGCAAGCTCTACATCCTGCGCAAGTCGATCTCGCATGCGATCTATCAGCGCCGCGACCGCGGCCTCGCCGGCTACTACCCGGTGTCGATGTCGTGCCGCACCGTGGTCTACAAGGGCATGTTCCTCGCCGACCAGCTCGGCAAGTACTATCCGGATTTGAGCGAGCCCGATTTCGAGAGCGCGCTGGCGCTGGTGCATCAGCGGTTCTCGACCAACACCTTCCCGACCTGGTCGCTGGCGCATCCGTACCGGATGATCGCCCACAATGGCGAGATCAACACGCTGCGCGGCAACGTCAACTGGATGGCGGCCCGCCAGGCCTCGGTGCATTCGGAACTGTACGGCAAGGACATCTCCAGGCTGTGGCCGATCTCCTATGAGGGACAAAGCGACACCGCCTGCTTCGACAACGCGCTCGAATTCCTGGTGCAGGGCGGCTACTCGCTGCCGCACGCCGTCATGATGATGATTCCGGAAGCCTGGGCCGGCAATCCGCTGATGGATGAGGAGCGCCGCTCGTTCTACGAATATCACGCCGCGCTGATGGAGCCGTGGGACGGCCCCGCCGCGATCGCCTTCACCGACGGCCGCCAGATCGGCGCCACGCTCGACCGCAACGGACTTCGGCCCGCGCGCTATCTCGTGACCTCGGATGACCGCATCGTGATGGCCTCCGAAATGGGCGTGCTGAAGATCCCGGAGGAGCACATCGTCACCAAGTGGCGGCTGCAGCCCGGCAAGATGCTGCTGGTCGACCTCGAACAGGGCCGCCTCATTCCCGACGACGAGATCAAGGCGCAGCTCGCCAACAGCCATCCCTATCGCGAATGGCTCGACCGCACCCAGATCGTGCTGGAAGAACTCCCGGACGCGCCGACCAAGGGCATGCGCTCGAACCTGCCGCTTTTGGACCGGCAGCAGGCGTTCGGCTACAGCCAGGAAGACATCAACATCCTGATGACGCCGATGGCCTCGACCGGCGAAGAGGCCAACGGCTCGATGGGCAACGACACGCCGATCTCGGCGCTGTCCGACAAGCCGAAGCCGCTGTTCACCTACTTCAAGCAGAATTTCGCGCAGGTCACCAACCCGCCGATCGATCCGATCCGCGAGGAGCTGGTGATGAGCCTGGTCTCGATCATCGGGCCGCGGCCGAACCTGTTCGACCTGCAGGGCGTCGCCGGCAACAAGCGCCTCGAAGTGCGCCAGCCGATCCTGACCGACGCCGACCTGGAAAAGATCCGGTCGATCTCCGACATCGCCGACAGCCATTTCAAGTCGCGCACGCTCGACACCACCTTCCATGCCGGCCTCGGCGCCGCGGGGCTCGAGCAGGTGCTCGACGAATTGTGCGCGCGCGCCGAGGCCGCCGTGCGCGAGGGCGTCAACATCATCATCCTGTCCGACCGCATGGCGGGCTCGGACCGGATTCCGATCCCCTCGCTGCTCGCCTGCGCCGCCGTGCATCATCATCTGATCCGCACCGGCTTGCGCACCTCGGTTGGGCTGGTGGTCGAATCCGGCGAGCCGCGCGAGGTGCATCATTTCGCCTGCCTCGCCGGCTACGGCGCCGAGGCGATCAATCCCTATCTCGCCTTCGAGACCATCATCGCGATGAAGGACCGGCTGCCGGCGGCGCTCGACGACTATGAAATCGTCAAGCGCTACATCAAGTCGATCGGCAAGGGCCTGTTGAAGGTGATGTCGAAGATGGGCATCTCGACCTATCAGTCCTATTGCGGCGCGCAGATCTTCGACGCCGTCGGACTGAAGGCCGATTTCGTCTCGAAATATTTCGTCGGCACCCACACCCGCATCGAGGGCGTGGGCCTTGCCGAGATCGCCGAGGAAACCGCGCGCCGGCATTCCGACGCGTTCGGCGATGCCCCGGTCTACAAGAGCGCGCTCGATGTCGGCGGCGAATATGCCTACCGCACCCGCGGCGAGGACCACGCCTGGACCGCTGAATTGGTCTCGACGCTGCAGCATGCCGTGCGCGGCAATTCGCTGGAGCGCTACAAGGCGTTCGCGAAAATCCTCAACGAGCAGTCCGAGCGGCTGTTGACCTTGCGCGGCCTGTTCAAGCTGAAGACCGCCGAGGACGAGAAGCGCAAGCCTGTCGCCCTCGACCAGGTCGAGCCGGCCAAGGAGATCGTCAAGCGCTTCGCCACCGGCGCGATGTCGTTCGGCTCGATCTCGCGCGAGGCGCACACCACGCTCGCGATCGCCATGAACCGGATCGGCGGCAAGTCCAATACCGGCGAAGGCGGCGAGGAATCGGATCGCTTCAAGCCGCTGCCGAACGGCGATTCCATGCGCTCGGCGATCAAGCAGGTCGCCTCGGGCCGGTTCGGCGTCACCACGGAGTACCTGGTCAACGCCGACATGATGCAGATCAAGATGGCGCAAGGGGCAAAACCCGGCGAAGGCGGCCAGTTGCCCGGCCACAAGGTCGACGCCACCATTGCCAGGGTCCGGCATTCGACGCCGGGCGTCGGCCTGATCTCGCCGCCGCCGCACCACGACATCTATTCGATCGAGGATCTGGCGCAGCTGATCTACGATCTGAAGAACGTCAACCCCGACGGTCAGGTGTCCGTAAAACTCGTCTCCGAAATCGGCGTCGGCACGGTTGCCGCCGGCGTCGCGAAGGCGCGCGCCGACCATGTCACCATCGCCGGCTTCGAAGGCGGCACCGGCGCCTCACCGCTGACCTCGATCAAGCACGCCGGTTCGCCGTGGGAGATCGGGCTTGCCGAAACCCACCAGACGCTGGTGCGCGAGCGGCTGCGCAGCCGCATCGTGGTGCAGGTCGACGGCGGCTTCCGCACCGGACGCGACGTCGTGATCGGCGCGCTCTTGGGCGCCGACGAATTCGGCTTTGCCACCGCGCCTTTGATCGCGGCCGGCTGCATCATGATGCGCAAGTGCCATCTCAACACCTGCCCGGTCGGGGTGGCGACGCAAGACCCGGTGCTGCGCAAGCGCTTCACCGGCCAGCCCGAGCACGTCATCAACTACTTCTTCTTCGTCGCCGAGGAAGTCCGCGAGATCATGGCCCAGCTCGGCTACCGCACCTTCAACGAGATGGTGGGCCAGACCCAGATGCTCGACCAGTCGACCCTGGTGGCGCACTGGAAGGCCAAGGGGCTCGACTTCTCGAAGCTGTTCGTGCGTCAGAAGGAAGAGAAGGGCCAGAAGATCTATCACGCCCAGGCGCAGAACCATCATCTGGAGGCCGTGCTCGACCGCCGGCTGATCGAGAAGTCGCAGGCAGCGCTCGACCGCGGCGCGCCGGTCAAGTTCGAGATGGAGATCAACAACACCGACCGCAGCGCGGGCGCGATGCTGTCCGGCAACGTCGCCAAGATCTACGGCCATGCCGGCCTGCCGCACGACACCATCCAGGTGAACTTCAAGGGCACCTCGGGCCAGGCGTTCGGCGCCTGGCTGACGCGCGGCATCACCTTCGAACTCGAAGGCGAAGGCAACGACTATGTCGGCAAGGGCCTGTCCGGCGGCCGCATCATCATCAAGCCGCCGCGCAACTCCGCGATCGTGCCGGAGGAATCCATCATCGTCGGCAACACCGTGATGTACGGCGCGATCGAGGGCGAATGCTATTTCCGCGGCATCGCCGGCGAACGTTTTGCCGTGCGCAATTCCGGCGCGGTGGCGGTGGTGGAAGGCGCCGGCGACCATTGCTGCGAATACATGACCGGCGGCATTGTCGTGGTGCTCGGCAAGACCGGACGCAACTTCGCGGCCGGCATGTCGGGCGGCGTCGCCTATGTTCTCGACCAGACCGGCGACTTCCCAAAGCTATGCAACATGGCGATGGTCGAGCTCGAGCCGGTGCTGTCGGAAGAGATGATCAACGAGAACGCCTATCACTCCTCGGGCGATCTCGAAGCCCATGGCCGGGTCGACGTGTTTGCCAACCTCCTGGCGTCCGATATCGAGCGGCTGCACATCCTGATCACCCGCCACGCCAAGCTGACGGGATCGAAGCGCGCCGCCGATATCCTCGCCAGCTGGAAGACGTATCTGCCGAAATTCCGCAAGGTGATGCCGGTGGAATACCGCCGCGCGCTGCGGGAATTGAAGGCCAACGCCGATTCCGAACCAAAAATCGCGATCGGGGCGTGATACGACAAGGGGTTCCAAACGGTCATTGCGAGCGCAGCGAAGCAATCCATAGTCCTGATGCGGTGTTATGGATTGCTTCGTCGCTTCGCTCCTCGCAATGACGACAGGGACCCGGGAGCAATAATTCACCTGTTGAGGCGCGCGAGCGGCTCGGGTGACGGGAAAGACGAAGCAGAAGCTGCAGGGGCGTAAGGTTCTTTGATGGGCAAGATTACGGGATTTCTGGAGATCGAGCGGCACGACCGCAAATACGCGCCGGCCGCCGAGCGCGTGAAGCATTATCGCGAATTCGTCATTCCCTTGAGCGAGAAAGACACCCGCGACCAGGCCGCGCGCTGCATGAACTGCGGCATTCCCTATTGCCACGGCACGGGTTCGGTTCAGCCGGGCACGCCGGGCTGCCCGGTCAACAACCAGATCCCGGACTTCAACGATCTCGTCTACCAGGGCAACTGGGAAGAGGCCTCGCGCAATCTGCACTCGACCAACAATTTCCCGGAGTTCACCGGGCGCATCTGCCCCGCGCCGTGCGAGGCCTCCTGCACGCTCAACATCGACGACAATCCGGTCACCATCAAGACCATCGAATGCGCGATCGTCGACCGCGCCTGGGACAACGGCTGGCTCAAGCCGGAAATATCGGCGCACAAGACCGGCAAGAAGGTCGCGATCGTCGGCTCCGGCCCGGCGGGCTTGGCTTGCGCGCAGCAACTCGCGCGCGCCGGGCACGACGTGCATGTGTTCGAGAAATTCGCCAAGGCCGGCGGCCTGTTGCGTTACGGCATTCCCGATTTCAAGATGGAGAAGCACGTCATCGACCGCCGCATCGCGCAGATGGAAGCCGAGGGCGTCACGTTCCACTACGGCAGCCCGGTCGGCGGCAGCGCGCAAGGCGCGATCGACCCGCGCGAGATGCTCAACGAATATGACGCGCTGGCGCTGACCGGCGGCGCGGAAGCCCCGCGCGATTTGCCGATCCCGGGCCGCGATCTCGCCGGCATTCACTTCGCGATGGATTTCCTGCCGCAGCAGAACCGCCGCGTCGGCAACGAACCGCTCGGCGGCGTGCCGGACATCCTCGCCGGCGGCAAGCATGTGGTGGTGATCGGCGGCGGCGATACCGGATCGGACTGCATCGGCACGTCGTTCCGGCAGGGCGCGCAAGTCGGTGACGCAGCTCGAGATCATGCCGGCGCCGCCCGAGCATGAGAACAAGGGCGTGACCTGGCCGAACTGGCCGCTGAAGATGCGGACCTCCTCGAGCCAGGCCGAAGGCGCCAAGCGCGACTACGCCGTGCTGACGCAGCACTTCTCCGGCGCCAACGGCCAGGTGACAAAACTGCATTGCGTGCATGTCGACGACAAGTTCAAGCCGGTCGCGGGAACCGAATTCGAACTCGACGCCGAGCTGGTGCTGCTCGCGATGGGCTTCGTGCATCCGGTGCATGAGGGCCTGTTGAAGACGCTCGGCGTCGACCTCGACCCGCGCGGCAATGTGCGGGCCAACACCGCCGACTACCAGACCTCGCGCCCCAACGTGTTCTCCGCCGGCGACATGCGCCGCGGCCAGTCACTGGTGGTCTGGGCGATCCGCGAAGGCCGCCTCTGCGCGCGCTCGATCGATCTGTTCCTGATGGGGACGACGAATCTGCCGCGGTGAGGGCATCACGCCTCGTCAAAGCACTGGGCGAGGCGAGGCTCAGGCCGCCCGCCTCACCCCGCCGACAGCAGCGAAAGCGCGCGGCTCAGTTCGTGCAGCTGGTACGGCTTTCGAAGGATCGGAAAGTCGCCGCGGACGTTCTGCAGCGCATCGCTGTAGCCGGTCGTCAGCAGGATCGGCAGCGCGGGATGCTTCTGCTTGATGGCACGCGCCAGCCCGAGGCCGTCCATTTTTCCGGACATCACGATATCGCTGAAGACGAGGTCGATGGCGCCGCGATCGAGCGCGGAAAGCGCGGATTCCGCGTCCGCGACCCAGCGGACGGAATAGCCGAGCTGTTCGAGCAGGCCGGCGCTGGCGTTGGCGACGTCGGGATTGTCCTCGACCAGCAGCACGGTACCGCTGCCGACGGAGTCCGGCTCGACGGAGCCGGATACGGTCTCCGGCATGCTGCGCGGCAGATAGATGGTCAGAATCGTTCCTTTTCCGAGCTCGCTTTCCACCGTCACCGTGCCCCCGGCCTGATGCGCGAAACCATGCACCTGTGAAAGACCGAGACCCGTCCCCTTGCCGACCGGCTTGGTCGTGAAGAACGGATCGAACACCTTGGCGACGACATCGGGTGGGATGCCGGTGCCGGAATCCTCGACCTGAATGGCGACGAAATCGCCGGCCCTTGCATCGTCGTCGAGACGGGTGTTGCTCGCCCGGATCGTGATCGTTCCGCCGCCGGGCATGGCGTCGCGCGCGTTGACGACGAGGTTGACCAGCGCCGCCTCGAATTCCCCGGGATCGACGGTCACCGGCCAGACATCGGCGTCGACATGGATGAGAATTTGCACCGCACCGCCGAGCCCGGTGTCGAGGACATCCCGCAGCGAATGAATGCGCTCGGAGAGATCGACCGTTTGCGGACTGACGCTCTGCCGGCGGGCAAAAGTGAGCAGCTGGCGGGTCAGCGATGCGCCGTGCTGCGAGGCCTTTTCGATGGCCTGGACGGCCCGCTGGCCCTTGGCATCGTTGCCGGCGAGCCTTTTCAGGATGTGGACGTTGCCGGTGATGATCATCAGCAGATTATTGAAATCGTGCGCGACGCCGCCGGTCAACTGGCCGAGCGCGTCGAGCTTCTGCGACTCGGCGAGTTGACGCTGGATTTTTTCCAGATTTTGCTGGGCCTCGCGGCGCTCGGAAATGTCGCGCGTGATCTTGGCGAAGCCGAGAATATCGCCGTGGTCATCGCGAATCGCATCGATCACGACGCTGGCCCAGAAGAAGGTGCCGTCCTTGCGGACGCGCCAGCCATCCTCTTCGTAACGGCCGTGATCCCTCGCCAGTTGCAAGGCGCGCGCCGGCCGGCCGGCCGCCTGGTCGGCGTCGGAGTAGAAGCGGGAAAAATGCTGACCGATGATTTCCTCCGGAAGATACCCCTTGATGCGCTGCCCGCCGATATTCCAGTTGGTGACGATCCCGTTCGGGTCGAGCATATAAAGCGCGTAGTCCGTAACGCCGGAGACCAGCAGCCGGAATTGCCTTTCGCTGGCGCTCAGCGCCGCCTCGGCATTGGCTCGCTCGGTAACGTCGCGCGTGATCTTGGCAAAACCGATCAGTTCGTCCGCTTCGTAGATCGCGTCGATGACGACGGAGGCGCGGAATTTCGTGCCATCCTTGCGCAGGCGCCAGCCTTCGGCCTCGAACCTGCCGTTCTCGCGCGCGGTTTCCAGCGAGCGGGCCGGCATTCCCGCCTCGCGATCCTCGGGCAGATAAAACATCCCGAAATGCCGGCCGACGACCTCGGCGGCTTCATAGCCCTTGATGCGCCTGGCGCCGGCATTCCAGTTGCTGACGATGCCGCTGGGGTCCAGCATATAGATGGCGTAATCGACAACCCCTTCCACCAGCAGCCGGAATCTGCGCTCGCTCTCGAACAGATTGCGCTGTGGTGTGATTTTCTGCGCCATTCAGCGTCCTGCCATAACCCTGACTAACGCATGAAACCGGACCCGGTTCCAGCCCCTGCGCCGGCGATCGGGAAGTAGCTAACGGAAGATCAATTCTGCAACCTCACGCCCAGCATCACCACCGTCGAGGCTGAACTCGCCAGCGGAATGTTGGAGTTGAGGATGTCGCGCCGCAGCGTGCCCTTGAGCCAGAGATTGCGGGTCATCTTGTAGATGAGATCGCCCTCGAGCGAGTAGGTTTTGTCGGACCGGCCGTCACCCTGATAGTCGTAGGTGCCGTAGGTGAACTTGCCGATCGCGGTCAGCCAGCGGCGGAAATCGTGATCGACCTCGAAAGTGTAGGTGTGCGTCAGCACGCCGGAGACGCCGGGCACGGTGGTCTCGTCGATCGAGGTGGTGGAATAGAATTTCGCCGTGGTCAGAGGCGTCGCCGTCCAGGTCAGCGAGGCCGAGGTCAAGAGGCCCTGCAATTGGCTGAGGCGCGGATCGACATAGTCGCGCATGGCGTAGCCGACCGAGATGTCGCCGGTCAGCAGACGCGTGAATTCGAACGTGGTGCCGGCCTTGGCATAGCCGCCGGAGGAATCGCGCTGAAAGCCGGAGCGGTCGAAGGTGAGATCGTGAATGCGGCTGTCGCCCTCGATCTCGGCGAACGGCTTTACGCCCGGCAGCAGATCGTAGCTGACGCGCCCCACGCCGCCAAACTGGTTGAAGTTGCGGTCGTCATTGCTGGTGACCTCGCCGTCGGTGAGTTTCGAATTGGTATAGACGGTGCGGTCGACGGTGCCGCCGGCGGCAAGATCCAGCCGATTGAAACTCTGGTCGATGCCGACGGTGCCGCCGAGCGTCGTATAGATCGGATATTTGGCAAGGCCCGCCTGGATGTTCGGGCTGCCGGGATTATCGGTGGAAACCCGCAAGCGGGCCTGTCCGGTCAGGCGGGTATCGTTGGTGACGTCGAGGCGGCCATCGACATGGCCGGTGAAATCCGGCCGGTCGAGAACGGTCGGCACCGAGGAGATGGTGCCGTCAGTCGGCGGCGGGAAGGTGTTGCCATAGCCGGTGAACGATCCCCGCAAGTCGGCGACAAGCGCGTGACGATCCCAGTCGGAGGCGGCCAAGAATTCCGGCGCGATGACATAGAACGGCGAACCCTTCGGCACGAAGGCGCGGCCCGGATTGGTATCGTAGCCGCCGGAGAGTTCGACCGCCGACTTGATCAGAAAGCTGCCGGCGTAATCGCCGACCGCGCCGAACGGATCGTCGTCGACCCTCAGCCGTTTCCGCGGCGGCTGGCCCGCCACCGTACCGGCCATCGCGGGGGCGAGCGGCGTCTTGTTGGCGGTCTCCGAGGGCGGAACGGACAGCCGGATGCGGCCGTTCGCAATCGGCAGCGCCGATGAGGCCGCCTGTGCCGGGGTGCCGGGACCGGCTGGCGGTTTCGGCTTGGGCTGGCCGGGATAGAGCACCGGCTTCTTGCGCGTGCGATTGAGGGAATCGAAACCGGTGCCCGAGGCGCCGTTGGCGGCGGGCAGGCCGTAGGTCGGGATCTGGCCGATCCGTGACGGCGCGGGCTTGTCCTTGTCGCGAAGCTTGCCATCGGGATCGGCGGGATCGGTAGCGCCAGGCGTGTTGTCGCTCACCCGGCGCAGCGGCGAATCCTGCGGCCGGACAAATCCGTCGCGCTCGGGGCGAAACAGATCCGGTGTGACCGTCTGGGCCTGCGCCGGGACCTCATCGAGCGCGATCAGCGCAAGGCATGGCAAGAGCGCGCGTAAAAGCCTCGCGCGCCTGCGGCGGCCCCTTGCTGGACCCGACATCACGATAAAAATACCCCAACGAATTCATACGCTTGCCGATCGGGTTCCACGCGGGCGCGGAAAACGTCGTTAATGGAGTTAAAACAATTATGGTTAATGAGCCGTTGAGAACCGCCCCGCGCGTCGCATCGCCAAATCGGCCGTGCTAAGGAAGGGCCCGCGCGGCCAAGCCGCGCCTCCCTTCGGAACCAGACATGGCAAATTCGAAACCGCTGATGGCACAATCATCCGGGACAGACGCCGCCGTGCAGTCGGCCCTGCGCACGCTTGAAGCCGGGATCAGCGGCGTCAGTGCGATCGCCGCGGCCCTTCAGGGCACGCTTGGGCCCGCCTTTGCCAAAGCCGTCGGCACCATCCGCGAGGCCAAGGGCCGCGTCATCGTCACCGGGCTCGGCAAGTCGGGCCACGTGGCGCGCAAGATCGCCGCCACGCTTGCCTCCACCGGCACTCCCGCCTTCTTCGTGCACGCCGCCGAGGCCAGCCATGGCGACCTCGGCATGATCACGGCCGACGATGTCATCATCGCGCTGTCGTGGTCCGGCGAGCAGCCGGAAATGAAGAACCTCGTCAACTATTCCAAGCGTTTTGCGATCCCGATGATCGCCGTGACCTCCAATGCGACTTCACCGCTCGGCGAAGCCGCCGAGATCGTGCTGGAACTGCCGAAGGCGCGCGAGGCATGCCCGCATAATCTGGCGCCGACCACCTCGTCGCTGATGCAGGCCGCGATCGGCGATGCGCTCGCAATCGCACTGCTGGAAGGCCGCGGTTTCACTGCGCTGGAATTCGCCAATTTCCATCCCGGCGGCAAGCTGGGCGCGATGCTGAAATTCGTCCGCGACATCATGCATACCGGCGACGCGATCCCGCTGAAGCCGCTCGGCACCAAAATGTCGGACGCGCTGGTGGAAATGTCGGCCAAGGGTTTTGGTTGCGTCTGCATCGTGGACAAGGCCGGCGACATCGCCGGCATCATCACCGACGGCGATCTGCGCCGTCACATGCGGCCCGATCTGATGACGGCGCTGGTCGACGAGGTGATGACGAAAAACCCCAAGACCATCGCCCCCGGCATGCTCGCCAGCGAAATCATGCGGGAGAGCGTCGATGCGTCGCGGCCCGCGGTATCGGTGCTGATCGTCGCCGAAGGCAAAAAGCCGGTCGGGATCGTGCACGTCCACGACGTGCTGCGCGCGGGCGTGGCATAAGGCCTTCATATCGAGCGTCATTGCGGGGCGCGCTCTTGCGCGAGCCCGGAATCCATAACCACCATCGGGAGTATGGATTCCGGGCCTGCGCCAAGAGGCGCATCCCGGAACGACGGCCTAGTTTGTCGCCACCGCCTTGGGAAACCGCGCCGCCTTTTCTTCCAGAGGCAAATCCAGCCCGTTCGCCAGATACGACACGGTGCGATAGAAGCCGCAGAGCAGGATGATTTCGAAGATCTGCGCGTCGTCGTAATGCGCCGACAGCGCGGCGAATTCGGCGTCATCCAGCGTTGCGCGGCTGTGCAAGGCATCGACCGCCGCGATCAGGGCCTGTTCGCTTTGCGACCAGCACAGCGCGTCGACGCCGCCCAGCACCGTGGCGCGGACCTGCTCGTCGGTCAGATGCGCGGCGGCCGCAAACGTCGCGACGTGGACGCCCCATTCATATTCGCAACCCGTCAGCGCACAGGTGCGGTCGATGACGATCTCGCGCTCGCGCAAGGACAGCGGTCCCTTGTCCAGCAGGCCGCCGGCGCGGAATTTCTCCCAGGCCCGGGTACTGCCGGCGACGACGCGAAACAGCATCAGCGGCGGCGCGCCGTGCATGATGCGGTCGAACTGGCCCTGGATTTCCGGTTCATAGGGCGGCTGCAGCGGCGCAATGCGTGACATGACGGACTCCTGTGCTACACTAAACGTAGCGCCATGCTACATTATCCGTAGCAGGCCGCAAGGGAGCTTCCCAATGCCGAAACAGGCCTCAGCCGTGAAAAAAGCCATGCAAAAGAGCCGTGTGCGCGGCTCCAGCACCGGCCGGCCGATCATGGTGCTGCTCGACCTGCTGGGCCGGCGCTGGTCGTTGCGGATCCTGTGGGAACTGCGCGAGGCACCGCTGACCTCGCGCGCGCTGCGCTCGGCCTGCGACGAGGCCTCGCCCACGGTGTTGCAGGCGCGGCTGTCGGAACTGCGGAAGGCGGGGTTCGTCGAGCTTCTCCCGGCTGGCGGGTATGGGCTCACGGCGACGGGAAAGGAATTGAACGAGACCTTCCTGCCGCTGCATCGCTTTGCGGAACGGTGGAGCAAACAGAGGAGCGGCTAACTCAATCGCGTCATTTCGTGGCCCGTCGAAGACGCCTCGTTCAAGCCACCGCCACCGTCAGGCTGGCGCCGTCGGCCTGCACGATCCTGACCCGGCTGCCGGCCGGGGCGTCGGGGCCGGCGACGCGCCAGATGGTGTCGTCGATCCGCACCGTGCCCGAGCCGTCGATGATCGGCTTTTCCAGCGTGAACACCCGTCCCACCAGCGCGTCCGCGCGCTTGTTGAGGAACGGATTGCTGGCGCTCGCCTTCTTGCCGGAAAGCGCGATGCGCCGCCACAGCGGCACCGCGCAGGCGGCGAAGATCGCAAACATCAGGATCTGAGTCTGCCAGGATGGATTGATCGCGAACGACAGCAAACCGACCAATAGCGCGGCGAGCCCGAGCCAGAACAGGAATACCCCGGGCGCCAACAGCTCGAGCGCCATCAGGATGATGCCGAAGATCAGCCAGTTCCAGGTGCCCAGCGTGGAGAACATCTCGCTCATGGATATCCCCTCACGATGTTCGCGGCGTCACTGGCGGCGGGGTCGGACCCGCCGGCGGCACCGAGGCGCGGCGCGCCGCGGCCTGCGCCGACATTGCGCTTTCCCCGAACGTTGCTTTCGCGATCTCGCCGATGCCCGCGAGCGAACCCAGAATGCTCATCGCCTCGATCGGCAGCATGATGATCTTCTGGTTCGGCGAGTCCGCGAGCTGGCCGAACGCCTTGATGTATTTGTCGGCGATGAAGTAATTCAGCGCGGCGACGTCGCCCTTTGCGATGGCTTCGCTGACCATCTGCGTCGCCTTGGCCTCGGCTTCGGCGGAACGCTCGCGCGCCTCGGCATCGCGGAACGCCGCCTCCTTGCGGCCTTCGGCCTGCAATATCTGACCCTGCTTGGCGCCCTCGGCGCGCAGGATTTCCGATTGCCGCTGGCCTTCCGCCTGCAGGATGTCGGCGCGCTTGACGCGCTCGGCCTTCATCTGCCGTCCCATCGCCTCCACGAGATCGGCAGGCGGCACGATGTCCTTGATCTCGATGCGGTTGACCTTCAGCCCCCAGGGCGACACCGCAGCGTCGACCACGCGCAACAGCCGCTCGTTGATCTCGTCGCGATGCGACAGCACCTGGTCGAGGTCCATCGCGCCCATCACCGAGCGGATGTTGGTCATGGTGAGAACGATGATCGCCTGGTTGAGATTGGAAACCTCGTAGCTCGCCTTGGCGGCGTCGAACACCTGGAAGAAGGCGACGCCGTCAACCGTCACGGTGGCGTTGTCCTTGGTGATCACCTCCTGCTCTGGAATGTTGATCACCTGCTCCATCATGTTCATCTTGCGGCCGACGCGGTCGAAATAGGGGACGATGATATTCAGTCCCGGCGCCAAGGTGCGGGTGTATTTGCCGAACCGCTCGATGGTCCAGTCGTAGCCCTGCGGCACCGTCTTGATGCCGGCCAACAGCGTGAAGATCACCAGCAGCACCAGCGCGATGGCGAAAATGTCAAACCCGGTCATGAAGAACTCCTTAGGCCGCGAGCGATGCCAGCCTGAAATGCAAGCACCCGTCCTGCGAGCGTCGGCACGCGTTGCAGTGCCGCCAAAGCCCTGATTTGTCGCCGATCGGGGATGTAAGGTTCGAGGGGTCGAAAAGCGAGTGGCGGTGGCTGCGATTATATTTAGCCTTGAATACCCATTAAGAGCAAAATCTCCACGCGGAAGTCCAATTCATCGCCGGACTAACTGGACCAACTGAAATTTACAGGCTTTAGACCTAAAACCTCTGGCCGCTCCTTTCTGAACTGTGAAAGCAACGTACCGGTCGGCTTGATCTCGAAGTTATGCTGCTGTCCCGGAAAGATTGTCGCCACGTAATACAAACCGGGGGAATCGACATTGAGCGGGGGTGTGCGCACCGGAATATATCCCAGTGCCATACCATTGGAGAGATAACCTCCCGGCCGCCCTGATGTCGTGTAATTGCTGAGTGAGAGCCCTGTCGTTCCGACCGGGACCGGGACCGCAACTATCCCGCCAGGAGGAAGACTGATTCCACCAGCATTTATCGCGGGCAGACTGCTGTGCACAAATTGCAGATAATTGATCGTTTCGGTGCCGCCATTCCCCACCAGCAGGATAGCCGTATCGGCCTTGATTGCGCTGCCAGCCTGCAAAGCCTCGGGGTACATCGACGACCCTCCCGTGGTGTTACACGCAGCCAGAGCAAAAGATGTAACTATGATGATGGAAAATGCCGCCTTATGCATTAGACCTCCTACTCGTCGTGATTGTAGAAATCAATCGGACGCGGAATACGATGGCAGTGCATTCAAGCTAAATCCAGCCCTGAAGCTCGCGCAGCACCAGCTGGCGGATGACGTCCATGCCGGGCTCGCTGTCGTTCAGGCACGGGATGAAGGAAAATTGCTCGCCGCCATTGTGCTTGAAGATCTCGGCATTTTCCTGCGCGATCTCTTCCAGCGTTTCCAGGCAATCGGCGGAGAAACCGGGGGTAACGACCGCGATGCGGCGCACGCCTTCCTTGGCGAGCCGCTCCATGGTCTTGTCGGTGTAGGGTTTCAGCCACTCGTCGAAACCGAAGCGCGACTGGAAGGTCAAAAGCAGTTTCGACGCATCCAGACCCATGCGCTTGCGCAACGCTTCCGTGGTGGCGGTGCACTGCGCCTGGTAGGGATCGCCCTTGTCGACATATTCCTGCGGCATGCCGTGGAAAGAGGCCACGATCAGCTCCGGCGCGAATGGCAGGGTCGCCAGGTGCGCATTGATCGAGACCGCCAGCGCCTCGATGTAATCGGGATCGTCGTAATAAGGCGGGGTCACCCGCAGGGTCGGCTGCGCGCGCATGCCGGCAAGCACGCGGAAAACCTCGTCGCAGACGGTCGCCGACGTGGCGGCCGAATATTGCGGATAGAGCGGCACCACCAGCAGGCGATCGCAGCCCCGCGCGGTCAACGCCTCGATCCCGGCCCGGATCGACGGGTTGCCGTAACGCATCGCCCAGTCCACCTCGATGTGGTCGTGGTCGGCGATGCTGCGAGCGAGCTTGTCGGACTGCGCGCGCGTGATGGTTTTCAGCGGAGATTCGTTCTTGTCGGTATTCCAGATCTTCAGGTAGTCGCGCGCCTTGCGGCGGGGACGGACGAGCAGGATGATGCCGTTCAGCACCAGCTTCCATTTCAGCCCCTGATCCTCGATGACACGGGGATCGGACAGGAATTCCCTGAGATAGACCCGCACGCCCCTGGCGTCGGCGGTGTCCGGGGTGCCGAGATTGACCAAGAGCACGCCGACGCGCTCCGGCCTGATCTCGGCGGCCGAAGGCTTGGCTCTCTCGACGGGAAAAACTGCTGTCATGACGGCCGTGGATTGGCGTGTTGGGCTATCCTTGTCAAGATAATGGCCATTTCGATACTGTCATCCCCTGACGCGGGGCGAGGGAAGCCATGACGGTCGCCGAGTGGTGCATTTTCGGAACGCTGATGCTCTATCTGTTGACGATCGGATCCGTCAAATGGATCGGATTTCGCCGTTTCGACAATTCCAAGCCGCGCGATCCGGCCTTCTATGCCGACCCCCTTCGCGCGCGCGCGCTTGCCGCCCATCAGAACGGCATCGAAGCCTTCCCGTTTTTCGCCGTTGCGGTCCTGCTGGCGGAATTCCGCGCCGGCCCGCAGCGGCCGATCGACGAGCTGGCGGTCTTGTTCCTGATCGTGCGGATCGCCTATGTCTTCACTTATCTGGGCGACCGTCCGACGCTGCGCTCGATCCTGTGGAGCCTCGGCTTTGCGATCAATCTGGCGATCTTCTTCATGCCGTTGATCCGCGGCTTCTGGCCGGGCTGAGGACGCCCGGCCGAGCGCCGCCTCAGGCAGCCTCGGGTGTTTCCAGAAGGCCCCGCCGGCGCAGCAGCGCGTCGGGCTCCGGCTCCCGGCCGCGGAACGCGACATAGGCATCTTCGGGATCGCGCGAGCCGCCGGAGGAATAGATGTCGTCGTACAGGCGCTTGGCGGTCGCCGGATCGAAGATATTGCCGGCCTCCTCGAAGGCGCCGAACGCGTCGGCATCCATCACCTCCGACCACATGTAACTGTAATAGCCCGCCGCATAGTGATCGCCGGAGAAGATATGGCCGAACTGGGTCGGCCGGTGCCGCAGCGAGATCTCCGCGGGCATGCCGATCTTTTCCAGCTCCTGCCGCTCGAACGCCCGCACATCGGAGATCGCGGAAGCCGGCTGGGAGTGGAATTCGAGATCGACCAGGGCTGAGGAGACGAACTCCACGGTGGCAAATCCCTGGTTGAATTTGCGCGCGGCGATGAAGCGCTTCAGGAGGTCGTCCGGCAACGGCTCGCCGGTCTGGTAGTGCCGGGCAAACTGCCTGAGCACCTGGGGCTGCTCCTGCCAGTGTTCGTAGAGCTGCGAGGGCAACTCGACGAAATCGGTGAACACGGAGGTGCCGGACAGCGAGGGATAGGTCACGTCCGACAGCATGCCGTGCAGGCCGTGGCCGAATTCGTGGAACAGCGTGCGGGCGTCGTCCGGCGACAGCAGCGAGGGTTCGCCGTCGGCGCCCTTGGGGAAATTGCAGACGTTGATGACCAGCGGCGCGACGTCGCCGTCGAGCTTCTGCTGGTCGCGCAGCGACGTCATCCAGGCGCCCGAACGCTTCGATGGCCGGGCGAAGTAGTCGCCATAAAAAAGCGCCTTGTGGCGGCCGGCGCTGTCCCTGACCTCCCAGACCCGTACGTCCGGGTGCCAGACCGGGACATCCTTGCGCTCGGCGAAGGTGACGCCGAACAGGCGGGTGGCGCAGTCGAAGGCGGCCTCGATCATGTGATCGAGCGCCAGATACGGCTTGATCGCGGCGTCGTCGAAATTGGCCCGGCGCTGCCGGAGCTTTTCGGCGTAATAGCGCCAGTCCCACGGTGCGAGGGCAAAATTGCCGCCCTCCTCCGCGACCAGCGCCTGCAGGTCGTCGCGATCCCGCAGCGCCCGGGCCCGCGCCGGCTTCCAGACCCGCTCCAGCAGGCCGCGGACGGCCTCCGGCGTCTTGGCCATCGAATCCTCCAGCCGGTAGGCGGCGAAGGTGGCAAAGCCCAGCAACTTCGCGCTCTCCTCGCGCAGCTTGAGGATCTCCAGGATGGTGTCGTTGTTGTCGTTGGCGTTGCCGTTGTCGCCCCGCGCGATGAAGGCCTTGTAGACCTTCTCGCGCAACTCGCGCCGGGGCGAGCTCTTCAGGAACGGCTCGACGGAGGAGCGCGATAGCGTCACGATCGCCTTGCCGGCCATGCCGCGCTCGCTGGCGGCAGCCCGGCCGGCGGCAACAAAGCTGTCGGGAAGGCCGGCGAAATCGGCCTCCTGCAGTTCCATGAACCAGTCCTGCTCGTCGCCGAGCAGATGGTGGCTGAAGGCGGTGCCGAGATGGGCCAGCCGCTCGTTGATCTCGGCCATCCGCTTCTTGGCCGCCTCGTCGAGGCCGGCGCCGGCGCGGTGGAAGCGGGTATAGGTGCGCTCCAGCAGCCGCGTTTCCTCGCCGGTCAGACCGAGGCTGGCGCGCTTGTCGCGCAGCATCGCGATCCGGCCGAACAGCACCGCGTTCATCATGATCGGGTTCCAGTGCCGCGCCATCCGCAGGGACACCTCCTTGTCGATCTCGAGCAGCGCCGGATTGGAGTGCGCCGCCCACCAGGTCGTAGAACACCGCCGCCACCTTCGAGAGCAGCTTGCCGGAGCGCTCCAGCGCGGTGATGGTGTTGGCGAAGTCCGGCGTCGCCGGGTCGTGCTCGATGGCGGCGATCTCGGCGGCGTGGTCGGCGAAGGCCTGCTCGAAGGCGGGCAGGAAATGCTCCGGCCTGATCTCGGCGAATGGCGGCGTCTCGAATGGCGTCTGCCAGGCCTTCAGAAGCGGGTTCACCTGAGCTGGCGCGGCGGCCGTCATTTGCTGGATTTCCGACATCTCAATTCCCGTTTTCATGGCAAATCTATTGGGGAATCTATATCACGCGCTGGGGCTTTTTTAGGCCTTTTACGCTTGATAGCGCGGGCCTTTTCATAGAGATTGCGGCCCACAACAGGACCCCACACCATGAGCTTGCAGCCTTCTCCGAGCGCGTCCCGCCAGATCATCTGGCCGAGCGTCATCACCGTCATCTCCGCGGCGATCCTGATCGGCGCCGAGGTGTTCGGCGCGGCGTTCGCCGGCGGCTGGGCGCTGGCGATCCTGTTCGGTCTCGACGACACCGGCGCGCACATCCTGCAGGCGGTGCTGTTCGCGGTCGGCGTCTTCGTGATGGCGGCGTTCATCCGCGCCGCCCAGCGCGTCGAGCCGTTCACGAAGCGCGCGTAAGGCCGCTCACGAACAGGCAAGTGCTGCGCTGCCTGCTTCAAATGCTTACGCTTCGTTAGCGAAGCTTAACATCCGTTCACTTTCGCAGCGGCACGCGCGCTGCCACGGCGACAGTGAAAGCAGCTGTTAGGGAAATTTCCCCACAGCCTAAAAAAAATCTTGCGAAGCAGAGTCAAAACGCTTATTTCCGGTCTTGCCCAATTTCGCACGTGCCTGTGGTCGTGTGTCAGTCGGTAGGTATCCGGACAAGAGGCCGGACAGCCGCCAAGGGACGAAGAACCGAGGGTCGCTCGAGTCAAAGACTCAAAAGTCGCAAGACTTGATCGGCCAGCATCTCTCTCAAGAGATGCCGTTGAAGGTCTCTTCGCTCCTTGCAACCGTGACTGGCAGCCGGAGGCGAACCGGCGCACCTCGTTCTCAACGGGGGACGCGACTTAAAGCAACGACGGATCGGGCTTTTTTGGTCTCTGCCGGCTCTCCACCAGCCGGCGCGAATACCGAAGAGGCTTGTCCTTCATTGCCAGGTGTGCGGGCGGGATCCTTCCCAACCAATCCACGGCAGCACAATTCGGTTTGAGTTTTTTGGCTTCGTTGCGCCTCCATCGCGCGATGTGGCCAGGGCACTCTTATCCGAGATCATTTTTGAACGGGTCCCCGTCGCTGGGCCGTTTGGGAGCGTGCTACTATGACCGAACGCATTCAGGAATTCCTGCGCAACCGCCGTAACGAGGGCCAGGACGTCGAGCCGTGCCTCGTCGTCGACCTCGAAGTCGTGCGCGACAACTACCAGAGCTTCGCCAAGGCGTTGCCGGACAGCCGCGTGTTCTACGCGGTGAAGGCCAACCCGGCGCCGGAAGTGCTGTCGCTGCTGGCCTCGATGGGCTCGTGCTTCGACTGCGCCTCGGTCGCGGAGATCGAGATGGCGCTGGCCGCCGGCGCGTCGCCGGAGCGGGTCTCCTATGGCAACACCATCAAGAAGGAGCGTGACATCGCGCGCGCCTTCGCGCTCGGCATTCGCCTGTTCTCGGTCGATTGCAGCGCCGAGGTCGAGAAGATCGCCCGCGCCGCCCCCGGCGCCAAGGTGTTCTGCCGCATCCTCTACGACTGCGCCGGCGCCGAATGGCCGCTGTCGCGGAAGTTCGGCTGCGATCCGGAGATGGCGGTCGACGTGCTCGACCTCGCCAAGCGCCTTGGGCTCGAGCCGTACGGGATCTCGTTCCATGTCGGCTCGCAGCAGCGCAAGGTGAAGGCGTGGGACCGCGCGCTGGCGATGGCCTCGACGGTGTTCCGTGACTGCGCCGAGCGCGGCATCAACCTGTCCATGGTCAACATGGGCGGCGGATTTCCGACCAAGTACCTCAAGGACGTGCCGCCGGTCGTGCAGTACGGCCGGTCGATCTTCCGTGCGCTGCGCAAGCATTTCGGCAACCAGATCCCGGAGACCATCATCGAGCCGGGACGCGGCATGGTCGGCAACGCCGGCATCATCGAGACCGAAGTCGTTCTGATCTCCAAGAAGAGCGACGAGGACGAGGTGCGCTGGGTCTATCTCGACATCGGCAAGTTCGGCGGTCTCGCCGAAACCATGGACGAGTCGATCCGCTACGCCATCCGCACCCCGCATGACGGTGCGGAGATGACGCCGTGCGTGCTCGCGGGCCCGACCTGCGATTCCGCCGACGTGCTGTACGAGAAGATGCCGTACCCGCTGCCGGTGACGCTCGAGATCGGCGACAAGCTGCTGATCGAGGGCACCGGCGCCTATACGTCGACTTACTCGTCGGTGGCCTTCAACGGCTTCCCGCCGCTGCGGACCTACCACATCTGACGGAAGCCTCCTTAAGGCCAGAATAACCCGGGAGCCGGTCCGCCGGCTCCCCTCCCTTCCATACGCGAATTTACCGACAACGCTCCCGCGCGGCTTGCTGCCGCCGGGAAGCGGGGACTGACGTGCCATGACTGCCTTGCGCAAGACCCCAACTGCCCTCACCCCCGACGCCGCTCCGTTCGCGATCCGCAGCGGAGCGTGCCTCGGACGTCGCTGCCCGTGAGGCGCTGCTCGATGCCTGCTTTGGCGACAACCGCCATCTGCGCACCTGCCAGCGCCTGCGCGACGGACGCGCGCCCGCCGAAGGCCTCGCCTTCTCGGCCGTGCGCCAGGATGGGCAGACAGACCGGCTGGTCGGGACGCTGCGGTTGTGGCACGTCAGCGCCGGGGGCGTGCCGGCGCTGGTGCTGGGCCCGCTGGCGGTCGACCCGGCCTGCCGCGAACTCGGCGTCGGCGCGGCGCTGATGCATCACGGGCTGGCGGCCGCCCAGACGGCCGGACACGGCGCGGTGATCCTGCTGGGGGATGCACCCTATTATGCCCGCTTCGGCTTCTCGGCGCGCAAGACCGGCGAGCTGTCGCTGCCCGGCCCGTTCGAGCGCGACCGCCTGCTCGCGCTCGAACTGCGCGAGGGCGCGCTCGACGGCGCCTGCGGGATGATCATGCCGACCGGTCCCTCCGTGCCGGGATCCAAGGCGCTGGAAAGCAAGACGCCGGAAAACAAGGCTCGCCGCGCCAAGGCGCCGCGGCCGGTCCGGCATGCCGCCTGATTGCCTAATGTCATGGCAGCCAACCAGCCCACCACACGCGACGCCCCGAACCCGCGCGGCCGGACCATCACCACGATCCTCGTGATCATGATCGCGGTCATGATCGTCCGGGACATCTTCGCGCGCCGATGGGGCTCGGCGACGCCGACGCCTCCCAACGTGACACAGCGCCCGCAGTGATATAGCGAGGGGTTGCGCGCACCGGCAAAAAGCCCGTAAACCGCCCGAAATCCTTAATGTCGAGGTCCTGATGCCACGCCGTCTCATTTCCACCGGCTCCCCGTTCGAGAAGATCGCCGGCTACAGCCGCGCCGTAATCGACGGCGATTTCGCCTTCGTCGCCGGCACCACCGGCTACGATTACGCGACCATGATGATGCCGCCCGATGTCACCAGCCAGTCACGGAACTGCTTCAAGACCATCGAGGCCGCCTTGAAAGAAGGCGGTTTCGCGATGGCCGAAATCGTCCGCGCGACCTATTACATCACCGACCCGAAGGACGCGGACGCCCATTTCGCGGTCTGCGGCGAGGTTCTCGGCGACATCCGCCCGGCTGCGACGATCCTGGTGGTCGCGGGTCTCTACAAGCCCGAGATGAAGATCGAGATCGAAGTCACCGCGAAACGGCGCACCGCCTGATCCCGTTCGCGCCAACCGCATCCCCATTTTTGGAGACCAATTCATGAGCCCGCCCGCGCCCATCCACGCGAAGATTTCCGGCCCCATCGTCATGATCGGCTTCGGTTCGATCGGCAAAGGCACCCTGCCGCTGATCGAGCGGCATTTCGCCTACGACAAATCGCGCTTCGTCATCATCGATCCGCACGAGGAGGGCGAGCTGGCAAAGCAGCACGGCGTGCGCTTCATCAAGCAGGCGATCACAAAAGACAATTACCGCGAGGTGCTGGTGCCGCTGCTCACCGCCGGCGGCGGCCAGGGTTTTTGCGTCAACCTGTCGGTCGACACCTCCTCGGTCGACATCATGAGCATGTGCCGCGAAATCGGCGCGCTCTATGTCGACACCGTCGTGGAGCCGTGGCTCGGCTTCTATTTCGACAAGAACATCGGCACCGAAAAGCGCTCCAATTATGCGCTGCGCGAGACCCTGCTGGCGGCCAAGCGCCAGAGCCCGGGCGGCACCACCGCGGTCTCCACCTGCGGCGCCAATCCCGGCATGGTGTCATGGTTCGTCAAGCAGGCGCTGCTCGACATCGCCCGCGACACCAACACGCCGTTCAACGAGCCGAAGAGCCGCGAGGGCTGGGGCCAGCTCGCCCATAAGCTCGGCGTCAAGGGCATCCACATTGCCGAACGCGACACCCAGCGCTCCAAGAAGCCGAAGCCGATGGACGTGTTCGTCAACACCTGGTCGGTGGAGGGCTTCGTATCCGAGGGCATGCAGCCGGCCGAGCTCGGCTGGGGCACCCACGAGAAGTGGATGCCGGACAATGGCCGCACCCACCATGACGGCTGCGGCGCTGCGATCTATCTGCTGCAGCCCGGCGCCAACACCCGCGTGCGCTCCTGGTGCCCGACGCCGGGCGCGCAATACGGTTTTCTCGTCACCCACAACGAGTTGATCTCGATCGCCGATTATTTCACGGTGCGCGACGGCGGCAATGTGGTCTACCGCCCGACCTGCCATTACGCCTATCACCCCGCCAACGACGCCGTGCTGTCGCTGCACGAGATGTTCGGCGCCACCGGCAAGATGCAGCCGAAATGGCACATCCTGGACGAGAACGAGATCGAGGACGGCATCGACGAGCTCGGCGTGCTGCTCTACGGCCACGGCAAGAACGCCTATTGGTACGGCTCGCAGCTCTCGATCGAGGAGACGCGGCGGATCTGCCCGTACCAGAACGCCACCGGCATGCAGGTCTCGTCCGCCGTGCTGGCCGGCATGGTATGGGCGCTGGAAAATCCCACCGCCGGGATCGTCGAGGCCGACGAGATGGATTTCCGCCGCTGCCTGGAAATCCAGACGCCCTATCTCGGCCCGGTGAAGGGTTTTTACACCGACTGGACGCCGCTCACCGACCGCCCGGGACTGTTTCCGGAGGATATCGATACGACGGATCCGTGGCAGTTCCGGAACGTGCTGGTCCGGTGAGGGTTGCGGGACAAACTCACGCAATTCCAAACCCGCAACGGTCATCCCCCGCGGAGGCGGGCGATCCAGTAAACACCGGCACCTCGAGTCCACGAACGTCCCGGCGTACTGGATGCCCCGCCTTCGCGGGGCATGACAACGGGGGGACATCGGAATAACGACGTCACTTCTTCATATAATCGAACGCGACCGCTCCCCAGTCCCAGCGTCAGATCCGCCTTGAAATGCAGCGCCGAGATCACCTCGCGCACCGGCAGTTTTGCTACATCGCAAAGTGCGTGCGGGAACAGGCCGAGGGCGGCGGGGCCGGTCCATGCCTCTTTCAAGGTGATGTCTTCGAGCGAGAAACGCACCAGTTCGCAGATCCGGGGACTGCCGTCGACATGCGGGATGATCTTCAGGATAAAATTCGGCGCCTTCATGCTTTTGAGCACGGCGTCATGCTCGACCGGGCGGTGCTTGTAGCCCATCGTGGCGGAGGCGCAGAGCACCGAGCCGTAATGCAGCGTTCCCACCAGCACATCGCTCTCGACTTCAATCTTCGGTCTCGCCAATTTCTTGGGAAATCCCCAGAGCTCGCGGCCGCCGGCGATCGGCCCTTCGTCGTCGAGATACATTGCATGCGTATAGGCGCCCTCCTCGCCGTTGAAGCGGACCGGGATCACCTGCCCGGTTTCGGTGTAATCGCCGAAGCCGGTTGAATTGGGCATGCGGATGAATTCGTATTTGACGACCGGCTCGGTGACCTCGAGCGGCTCCGGCACCACGGCGGCGAGCGCCTCGGGATCGGTGCGATAGGTGATGACGAAATATTCGCGGTTGAAGAATTTGTAAGGTCCCGGCGGAAACGCCGGGTTGGTCAGCGGCATCGAATAGGCGGTTCGCCTGACGTCGTCGATTTTCATGGCGGCCCTCATCTGTCGTTGGCGCTGGTGCGCGATGAGGGATTATGCGGCAGCGGCCGAAGGCAGGCGAGGCCTTAAAAACGGCAGCGCGGATCACATCGGGGCGAGGACGGTCATGCCGCCGTCACATCGCGGCCCGCGCTTCGCAGGCAAACTCCGATGACGACGCTATTTCTGCTGGATCGGCGGCGCCATCTTCTCCGCGGGTGCCTGGGGCAGCACCGACCTGGCGCCTTCCTTCTGTGCCTGCTCGCCGGGATGCGCCGGCTCGGGCGCCGGTGTGGTCGGTCGCTCGCCGCCGGGTTTTGATTCCGCAGGCGGCGTCTTGCCCTGGTCGGCGGGGGGAGACGATTGCAGCGGCTGGGTCGCTTGCGCCAGCTCCGCGGTGTGGGCGGCACGAAGCTCGGTCAGTGCCATGCCGGATATCGCCAGCCCGGCCGCCACCATCGCAGCCGCGAGCAGCAGATCCCTGGCCAGAGTGCGTTTGCCGTCGTTCGCAGCCATATTATTCACCGCGCTTTCCTCGCGGGGATCAACGGACGCGGAAGGCGCATTGTTCCCTCGGGAACAGCGAACCAAGCCGTCTACAGCTCCAGCAGGCCAGCCTCGCCATCCTCGGCGGCGAAGGCGAGCTGCGTGCCTTTGCCATTCCACGCCAGCCCCGCGACCTGGGCGCCGCCGTTCTTGCGCACCAGGATTTCCGCGCCGTCGGCCATCCGCACCATCAGGATGGTGCCGTCGCTGTAGCCGGCCGCCAGGATATCCTGCTTCGGATGGCAGGCGACCGCGGAGACGCGCGCCTGCAGCGGCGCCAGCATCGCGGGCTCCTTGCCCATCGGGCCGTCCTTGCTGCCGAACGGCCACAGGATCACCGTGTCGGCGCCGGAGGTCGCCAGCGCCTTGCCGCCGGCGCTCCACGACATCGAGCGGACGCGGCCGGGATAACCGGTCATGCGCATGTGCCGGGAGTCTGCGAGCCGCCAGCCATGCAGCGCCGGCTCGTGCATCGCGGTGACCAGGAACTTGTTGTCGGGGCTGAAGGTGACGGCCAAATGCGAGCCCGCCCATTCCAGAAATTCCGGGCTCGCCGCCATGTTCGGAAACCACAGGCTCACGCCGTTGTAGTGCGCGATGGCCAGGCGCAGCCCCTTGGGCGCAAACGCAAGCCCGCCAACCGTCGACGGCGTCTCAAACGATTTTTCTTCCGCCTTGCCGCTGCGGACAAAGGCGGTCTTGCCGGCCGACCAGGCGAAGGCGCCGTCGGGATGAAGCGCGACATTGTCGATCCAGCGCCGCTTCGCATCGGTTGCCAGCAGCGTCACTTCGCCCTTGGCACTGAGCGAAACAACCTTGCCATCATCGCCGCCCATCACGAGGCGCGCCCCGTCGGACGCCACACACAGGATGCCGCCGCCGTGGACGGGAGCCTGCGTCACCTCGCTTTGCATGCTCACGACAAAGACGTTTTCCTCGGCGCCGACAAAGGCGGCGTTGTCGCCGAGAAAGTGCACGGCAGTGACCGGCGCGCCGATCTCGACCGGGCGAACCCGGTCGGTGACCGAGGCGATGGAGGCGGAATTTGCGCCCGGATCGAACTGCGTCATCACGTGGTGATACAGCGCTCGAAGCCGTCCCGGATGGTCTGCTCGGGCAATTCGCGGCCGATGAAGACCAGACGGCTCTCACGCGGCTCGCCTTCCTTCCAGGCGCGCTGGTGATCGCCTTCCAGCATCATGTGGACGCCCTGGAAGACGTAGCGGTCGTCGTCGTCGCTGAAGGCCAGGATGCCCTTCGAGCGCAGAATCTTCTGGCCTTCGCTGGCGACCAGGTTCTGCAGCCACGGCATGAATTTGGTTGCGTCGAGCGGCCTGTCCGAGCGCAGCGACAGCGATTGCATGTCCTCGTCGTGGTAATGCTTCAGACCATGGCCGTGATCGTGGTGGTGGTGATCGTGATCATGGCCATGATCGTGATGATCATGATCATCGCCGGCCTCGAGGAATTCCGGCTCGATCTCGAGGATGCGGTCGAGATCGAAGGCGCCGCGCTCCAGCACGTCCGTGAGCGCCACCTGGCAGCGCTCGGTGCGGTGCAGTTTGGCGTAAGGGTTGATGGCGCGGATCCGGGCCTCGACCTCGGCGAGTTCGGCCTTGCTCACCAGATCGGTCTTGTTGAGCACGATGACGTCGGCGAACGCGATCTGGTTCTTGGCCTCGGGGGCGTCCTTCAGCCGGTCGCTCAGCCATTTCGCGTCGGCCACCGTCACCACTGCATCGAGCCGGGCGTTCTTCTGCACGTCCTCGTCGACGAAGAAGGTCTGCGCCACCGGCGCCGGATCGGCCAGACCGGTGGTCTCGACGATGATGGCGTCGAACTTGCCCTTGCGCTTCATCAGCCCTTCGAGGATGCGCACGAGATCGCCGCGCACGGTGCAGCAGACGCAGCCATTGTTCATCTCGAAGACTTCCTCGTCGGCGCCGATGATCAGATCGTTGTCGATGCCGATCTCGCCGAACTCGTTGACGATCACGGCGTATTTCTTGCCGTGGTTCTCCGACAGGATCCGGTTCAGAAGCGTGGTCTTGCCGGCGCCGAGATAGCCGGTCAGCACGGTCACGGGAATTTTTGACGAGGTCAATTCGGACATACTATCTCCGCGGGCGGTAATCGGTGAGCCACGCCGGCAACAGGGAGGGCCCCTGCCCTAATCGGCCAGCGCGCCGGTCAGGGCCTTTATATTGTGCCTGACCAGTTCAATGTAAGTGGGCGCATCGCCCTTTTCGCCCGTCAAACTGTCGGAGTAAAGCGTGCCGCCGACCTTGGCGCCGGTCTCGGCAGATATCCGCCGGATCAGCCTGGGATCGCTGATATTTTCGAGGAACACGGCGGGAATTTTTTCCTTCCTGATCCGGGTGATGATGCCGGCGATGTCGCGGGCGCTGGCCTCGGATTCGGTGGAAACGCCAAGCGGCGCGATGAACTGGATGCCGTAGGCCGCTGCAAAATAGCCGAAGGCGCCATGGGTCGAGATCACCTTGCGGCGGTCCGGCGGGATTTTTGCCACCGCCTCGCGCACCTCGCGGTCGAGGCCATCGAGTTTTGCCGAATAGGCCCTGGCATTTTCACGAAATATCTCGGCATCGGCGGGGTCGGCGGCGGCAAGCGCGTCGCCGATATTGGTGACATAGATCTTGGCGTTGGCCACCGATTGCCAGGCATGCGGGTCGGCGTCGGAGCCGGCCTTGAGCGGCGTGATGCCATAGGTTGCGACGACGATCGGCGCCTTGCTGCCGGAGGATTGCAATAGCCGCGGCAGCCAGCCCTCCAGCCCGAGCCCGTTGATGATCAGGAGTTTCGCATCCGCAACCTTCCTGGCGTCCGCCGGGGCCGGCGTATAGACGTGCACGTCGCCGTCGGGGCCGACCAGCGTGGTGACGCTGACGCGATCACCGCCGACGTTCTCTACAAAATCGCCGAGGATGGAAAAGCTCGCGACGACATTGATGCGCTGCTGCGCGCGCAGCGGAGCCATTGCTGCCGCCAGCGCCACACAGACGAGCCAAAATCGAAAAAGCCGCATCGCCCTTCCGTTACGCTTCCAGATGGCGGCCGGGAAACATCTGCCTGAACAGCCCGCCGACGCGGCCGAACAGGACCGAGCCGACATAGAGCCCCGCCGCCACCAGGATGATCGCGGGGCCCGACGGCACTTTTGTCTCGAACGACAGCACCAGGCCCGCATAGCCCGACAGAATGGCACTCCCGACCGCGATGCAGATCATGCCGGTGATGTCGCGCGACCAGAACCGGGCGATGCCGGCGGGCAGGATCATCAGCCCCACCGCGAGCAGGGTGCCGAGCGCCTGAAAGCCGTTGACGAGGTTGATGACGACGAGTGCAAGAAACAACAGATGCGACGGTGCGCCGGCGCGGCTGACGGTGCGCAGGAAAACCGGATCGACGCTCTCGATCACCAGCGGACGATAGATTACCGCCAGCACAAAAAGCGTGATGGTGGCGTTGGACGCGATCACCAGAAGCGTCGGATCGTCCATCGCCAGGATATTGCCGAACAGCACGTGCAAGAGATCGATATTGGTGCCCTTGATCGAGACGATGGTGACGCCGAGCGCCAGCGATACCAGGTAAAAGGTCGCCAATGAGGCGTCCTCCTTCATTTCGGTCGAGCGCGCCACCGCGCCAGCAAGGATCGCGACGGCAAAGCCTGCGATCAGGCCGCCGGTCGTCATCGCGAATAAATTGAGCCCGGACAGCAGGAAACCGATCGCCGCGCCCGGCAGGATCGCATGCGCCATGGCGTCGCCGACCAGGCTCATCCGCCGCAGCATCAAAAACACCCCGATCGGTCCGCCGCCCAGCGAAAGCGCGATCACCGCGGCAAGCGCCCGGCGCATGAATTCGAAGTCGGTGAAAGGCGCGATCAGCGCGTCGTACAGCATCAGGCGGCCCGCGACGGCAGATCGTGGACCGCGCAGGCGGCGGCGCTATCGTCGAACGCCTCGCACATACGGCGGGCTTCCAGAAGGTTTTCGGCGGTCAGCACCTCGGCGGTAGCACCCCAGGCGACCGGCCCGCGCGCCAGCAGCAGGGTTTCGGGGAAATGGCTGCGCACCAGTTCCATATCGTGCAGCGCCGCCAGCACGGTGCGCTTCTCGGCGTGCCAACGCCTGACCAGATCGAGCAGGTCGGCCGAGGTCTTGGCGTCGATGGCGTTGAAGGGCTCGTCGAGCACGATCAGCCGCGCATCCTGCAGCAACACCCGGGCAAACAGCATGCGCTGCATCTGTCCGCCGGACAGCGTGCCGATCGGGCGATTTTCAAAACCGTTGAGACCGACGGCCGAGAGCGCGTGCGCAATTCTGTCGCGCGCGTCCTTGCCCATGCCGCCGAAGAAACCAGTGAAGCGCCACAAGCCGGTGCCGACGAAATCGTACACCGAGATCGGAAAGCTGCGGTCGATATCGGCGGTCTGCGGCAGATAGGCGATGTCCCTGGCGTCGAGGCCGCCGGTTTGAATCGAGCCCGCCAGCGGCTTGAGGATGCCGACCAGCCCGCGAAACAGCGTCGACTTGCCGGCGCCGTTGGGACCGATCACCGCGAGCAGCGCGCCGGCGGCGACCTCGCCGTCGAGGTGGTGCACCGCCGGGTGCCGGTCATAGCCCAACGTGACATCGCGGAATTTGACCTGTGCGGTCATGCTCACCTCATCGCCAGCCACACCACGGCCCACAGCACGGCGCTGACCGCGGCGGCGGCGGCGAGGCGGGAAACCACCGTCATGCGCAGGATCGACCACGGCGCGGCCTGCGCCGGATGCGGCGACGCCGGCCCGTGGCTGTGGACCGGCACATGCCCGTGGGCATGGTCGTGGTCATGGCTGTGGTCGTGATGATGAGGACCGGTCATGAAAAAATGTTATATTATAACATTACTTGTGTCCACCGAGGCGGTTCCCTTTTGGGGGGCCTTACGGCTTCCCGATCGCCATCGCGATGGCGGCGGCCAGGAACGGGAACGGCAGCGACACCGCGGCGCGGAACCAGACGAAGCGGGCCGGCATGAACGGGATTTCCCACAACAACAGCCGCTGGAAGGCGAACAGCGCCCAGGCGATGACATAGGCGATCACCTGCGGCGGGCCGCCGCCGGCCTTCAGCGCCACCGCGCCGATGGAAAAGCCGATCACCGGTCCGCCCGGCGTGGCGGCGCCGGCGATGGTGGCGGTCAGCACGCCGAGCCAGCCCGATTCCGGCCCCAGCCAGCCGGTGATGATCTCCTGCGGGATGACGGCGGCGATATAGCCCGAGCCGATCACGCCGAGCGCGATGCGCGGCACGATGTTGATGAAATCCATCGTGCCTTCGCGCAGCGAGGTTTTCAGCACCAACGGGCCGCGCCGATAGGCGATATATCCGACCGCGGCGACCGAGCCCCACAGGATGATGTCGATGAGGAGCGCCGCGCTCATTCCGGCGCGCCCTTCGGATAGATCCGGACAAAGACGAAACGCCCGAGCGCGCCGGCCAGCACCGGCAGCGGCAGCGAGATCACGATGCGCCACAGCGTGAAATCGGTGCCCATGATCGGCAATTCCCAGGCGATCGCCCGGCCATAGCCGATCAGGGTCCAGCTCACCACCAGGGCGATGGTGGCGCCGAAATCGGCGCCGACCGCGAGCAGCGCGCTCGCCACCGGATAGGCGGTGAAGGGGCCGCCGGGCAGGATCGCCCCGAACGCGGCGCCGATCAAAAGGCCCTTCAATCCCGATTTGGGCCCGAGCGAACGCGACACCTTCTCATGCGGCAGGATCTCGGCGATGAACGCGCCGAGCAGGCAGCCCGCCAGCACGCGCGGCAGGATGCCGCCGAACAGACCGAGATCGTGAGTGAGGATTTCCGTGACGCCGGTGATGCCGTCGCGCCGCCACACCAGCGCCGCGCTGACCGCGACCAGCACGCCGATCACGATCATCGACCAGCCGATCGGTTTGCGGATATGTCCGGGACGCGGCTCGCCGTCCGCGGCGTCGTCGGCGGGCGCCGGGTCTTTCAGGGGAAGTTCTGACAAGGCAATGGGGTCTGGCGCGAGGTGGGGCTGACCCTGCTTAGTCGCGCCGGATAGTCGATGCAAACGGAAGCGTGACAAAGTCCATGCGCGGCTGAAGGAGGCCCATGCGGGATTGCCGATCCTTGTCTTGACGCGTTTTCTTCAGGCGAGCCGGCATCCATCCGCATCCAGTGCAGCACCGGCTTCGCCCGAAAACGCTACGAGAAGTGGCGAACCAGCGCGAGGCCGGCGAACAGGCCCGCGATCGAGAGCACCACCGATCCCACCAGGTAAACCGCGGCGAGAGCGACTTCGCCCCGCTCGTAGAGCAGCGCGGTATCGAGCGAGAACGCCGAAAAGGTGGTGTAGCCGCCGAGAATGCCAGTCATCAGGAACAGCCGCCAGTGCTGGGTCGCTTCGCCCTTGAACGCGAGATAGCCCGCGATCAGGCCCATGACGATCGAACCCGAAACGTTGATGAAGAAGGTGTGATAGGGAAAGCCGGTCCCGAAGGTGCGCGTGAACACCATGTTGATGGTGTGTCGCAGCGACGCGCCAAGCCCGCCGCCGATAAAAACCAGAAGATAGCTCATCCGAAGCTTTTTCCCTTGAGGACAGGACCACCGGCAGATGCGGTTGTGCCGCAAGCGCGCGAACCCCGCAAGGATCGCCGAAGCAACCCAGCAACGAAAAGGGCGGCGGCTTGATGCCACCGCCCCCTCACTTCGTGAATTTGAGGAGCCTCAGACCTTCGAGAACAGCTGGTCGACATATTCCCAGTTGATCAGGTGATCGCAGAACGCCTTCAGATAGTCCGGGCGGCGATTGCGATAGTCGATGTAGTAGGAATGCTCCCAGACGTCGCAGCCGAGGATCGGCGTGCCGCCATGCACCAGCGGGCTTTCGCCGTTGGCGGTCTTGGTGATTTCCAGCTTGCCGTTCTTTACCGTCAGCCAGCACCAGCCCGAGCCGAACTGGCCGACGCCGGCGGCGGCGAAATCGGTCTTGAATTTCTCGAGACCGCCGAGGTCCTCGGTGATCTTCTTCTCCAGGCGGGCCGGCAGCTTGCTGCCGCCGCCATTGGGCTTCATCCAGTTCCAGAAATGCAGGTGGTTGTAGTGCTGGCCGGCATTGTTGAATACCGCCGGATTCTTGCCGAACGAAGCCTTCACGATCTCCTCGAGGGACTTGCCTTCGAATTCGGTCCCCTTGATCGCGTTGTTGCCGTTGGTCACGTAAGCCTGGTGATGCTTGTCGTGGTGATATTCCAGCGTTTCCTTGGACATATGGGGCGCAAGGGCGTCATAGGCATAGGGAAGGTTGGGAAGCGTAAAGGTCATGGGGTGATGTCCGACAATGATGGGAGACGTTGGCTTAACGGGAACCCTTATAGAAGGTTCCATCGCTCTTAAACACCCAATTTGGCAGAACGTCGGGCGGTAGGGGTATGCGCTTTCCCCGCGCCAAGTGAGGATAAAATGAGCATCGAAATCGAGGTCCTGAACGGGGACGCATCCTGGCCGCTGGCAGAACCGCTCTACAATGCGGTCTGGCCGCCCGAGGTGGTCAAGATGCTGCCCTGGGCCGATATCGTTTTCGCCCATGCCGAATGGCGGGTGCTGGTCCAGAATGAGGCGGAAGACGTCGTCTGCCATGTCGGCATCTACCGCCGCGAGGTCACATGGAACGGACGCAAGATGCGGGCCGGCGGCATCGGCGGCGTGCTGACCCGCGAGGACAGCCGGCGCAAGGGCTATGCCAGCGTCGCGCTCAATGCCGCGATTCAAACCCTGAAGGACGAGGGCTCGACCGATTTCGCCATGCTGTTCTGCGAACCCCACAAAGCGCCGTTCTACATCGGGCGCGGCTTCAAGCCCTTCGATGGCGAGGTCTGGTGCGAACAGCCGGAAGGGCGCGTTCGCTTCGAAGCCATCGCGCCCTATGTCCACGAACTGCGGCGCGCGCCGCTCCGCGGCACCATCGACCTCTGCGGCCTGCCCTGGTGATCGCAGCGCGGGCCAAGCACGGGGGCGGAAAATTCGCCAGTCAAATCAGGCTCCGGCGAACGCTGTGCACCGTTGCCAATATGACATTGCACCTGCCGGATTTGCTGCTAAGCAGGCCTGCTTTTTGGGGGACCCGATGGCTTGCAGATTTGGTTTTATCGTCGCCATGCTGGCGGCGCTTCTGGCTGCGCCGGCCGCCAGCGCGCAGTCCGGCGGCGAGGTCAGCGGCGTCTGGTTGACCCAGGCGGGCGATGCGAAAATACGTGTCAGCAAATGCGGCGGAGGCCTTTGCGGGGTCGTGGTCTGGCTCAAGGACCCCATCAATCCCGCGACCGGAAAACCCCAGATCGACGACAAGAATCCAAATCCGGCGCTAGCCAGGCGAGCGATGATCGGGCTGCCGCTGTTCGTGGGCATGCGGCCGTCCGGTCCGAACAAATGGTCCGGCCAGATTTACAACGCCGACGACGGCAACAGCTACGCCAGCAATGTTTCGGTATCGGGACCGGACACGCTGAAGGTCGAGGGCTGCGTCGGCGCGCTGTGCGGCGGCGAGACCTGGACGCGGTCGGCGCGCTAGGTCAGGCCGGCGTCGCCTTCAGCGCGGTAGCCGCCGAGGCATAGCCGCCGCGGGCGCCGTCGATGAAATGCACGTGATCGCTGCGCAGCGCCGAGGGCGTGAAGCAGGTCATCATCGCCGCATCCTGCCGGTGCATGCCGTAGCGCACGATCCCCGCGGAGGCCGCTTGCGCAAGCCGCTGCGTCAGCGCGCGCTCCAGCTCCGGCGAGCAGTCGAGGATCATCCGCAAGCCGTCGTCATATTTGCGGAAGTCGGAATTCTCCACCACCTGCCGCACATAGATCTTCGGCACGAAGCCGCCGACCTTGATGCCGGTGCGCATGATGAGATAGGCGAACAGCGTATGCGCGAGCACGCCGGCGCGCCGCCGCAGCAGCGATCCGCCGCGCCGCGCGCGCGCCTCAAAGTCCACGCCGGCCGGCGGCCATCGCAGCGGCGGACCATCCGGCGGCACCGGGCGCCCCGCCTCCGGGCTGCGCTCGACCAGCGCGATGACGTCCTCGATGACCCTGCGAAAGGCGCTTGCGTCGGCATTCCGCGTGGGCACCACCAGCACCGAAAGGATGACCCCGCGCGCGGCAGGAATCTCCTCGAACCGGCACGACAATCCCGTGAGATCGGGTTGCGTTCCCGGCGGCGCGACCTCGATCGCAAACTCCCCGCGCTTCATCGCGGTGTCCGCCCAGCCGAGACCGCCGCCGGAAAACATCGCGTAAGACAAATTCGGCGACGGCCCGAACCGGGCGACGCGGACATCGAGGCCCTGCGCCCGCACCGCCGCGACCGGCACCAGCGCCACCCGCATCGCCAGATTGAGATCGTCCCTGACCCAGGCCGCGGTCGCCGCCAGCGCCTCGCGGGCACGATCGAGATCATCGGGCGATACCGCGAAACTGGCGCCGTCGCCGCCGAACACGAACGGAAACTCGCGTCCGTCCAGCGCATTGGTGACCGCCGAGATCACCGCGGCGCCGGCCATGTTGACCGCCTTGTAGCGCGCTTCCGCAATCGCCCTGGTCGATTCCACGATATCGGCGACGCCAATGCTCCAATCATCCGGCAGCGGCGAATACAACGCCGGGTCCATCAGGCTGGCAAAGCCGCGAAACACCGGAATGCGGCCGTAAAACCTGTCGCTGCCACCTGGTATGCTCATGGGCGCGGGATGATCCGGATTTTTGCCGTCGTCAAACAGATACGGACGAAATTGAAGTTGGGGTTCGGGCGCCTGAGCTTTACTTGCGGTTCTTGGCAGATTCGCGCCGCGGTCGCTTCTCCTTGATGCTTTCCGCGGCCGCGTCGCGCTGCGTTGCGCGCCTCGCCTGATCGCCCGCCCCGGCCGTCACGCGAAGGCCATCCACAAACACATCAAGCAGCCGCACCACGCTGTTCTGCCAGCCCGGCTGGTCGTGCAAATAGCACATGCCGACCAGCGCCCGCAGAAGGTCTTCCGGGCTGATGTCGGAACGGATCTCGCCGGCCGCGACGGCGCGGTCCAGCAATGCGCCGACGGCTTTGGTCAGACGGTCGAACGAAAAGGCGGTCAGTTCCGAGGTGCTTTGCACGGCAAGCGCCAGCGCGGCCGACATGCCCTTCTTGGTGGCGACGAATTCGACATTGGACCGCAGCCAGCGGCGCAAGGCGTCGACCGGGTCGGCCTCGCTTTTCAATTGCTCCGCCAGTTCGCTGAGCTGCTGCACCTCGCGCCGGTAGACCGCCTCGAACAAGGCCTCGCGGGTCGGGAAGTGACGATACAACGTACCGATACCGACCCCGGCCTTCCTCGCCACGGCCTCCAGGCTCGCCTCCGGCCCGCCGGCGCTGAAGACGGCCTTGGCAGCCTCCAGCACGCGCTCGCGATTGCGGATCGCGTCGGCACGGGGCTTTCGGACGGTTGCTGCGGACTGGGCTGCCATCCCGACTATCTAGATCACAATCCGATTACTTTCAGCCGGATCATCGTTTCATCCCTTTGTTCGAGCATAATCTTTTCGCAGGATTTGCCGCGATCTTTTCCGGATCATTTTCAGTTTGGCTCCCCTCCCTTGAAAAACGGAGGATGCCTCCGTATATCAAGATCAGCGCCAAACCGGACATGCCCGCCGAACCCTCTTCGGCGGCAGCGCATTGAATTTGACCATAGCATTGATCGGAGCCCTGCATGAATCTCTCCATCAGCCTCACCGTAAATGGCGTGCGGCGCGACATCGAGCTTTCGGACCCGCGCGTCACGCTGCTCGACCTGCTGCGCGAGCGCCTCGATCTGACCGGCACCAAAAAGGGATGCGACCGCGGCCAATGCGGCGCCTGCACCATTCTGGTCGACGGGCGGCGGATCAATTCCTGCCTCGCCTTGGCGATCAGCCATGACGGCGCCGACATCCTCACCATCGAAGGCGTCGCGCGCGGCGACCAGTTGCATCCGGTGCAGGCAGCCTTCATCGCGCATGACGGCTTCCAATGCGGCTTCTGCACGCCGGGCCAGATCATGAGCGCGATCGGCCTGATCCAGGAAGCGCAGGCCGGCGACGACCCCGAGCGCGTTCGCGAATGCATGAGCGGAAACCTCTGCCGCTGCGGCGCCTATGCGGGAATCACCGAAGCCGTACTCGACGCCCAGCAAACCCTCACCACCGCCAACCAGAGGCGCTCCGCATGAAGAATTTCGAATATTTGAGACCCACGACCGTCGCCGACGCCGTCGCCGCCGCGGCCGTCCCGGGTGCCGCCTATCTCGCCTCCGGCACCAATCTGCTCGATCTGATGAAGGGCGGCATCAGCCGCCCGGATCGTCTCGTCGACGTCACGCGGCTGCCCGGGCTTGACCGCATCGAACATCTCGCCGATGGCGGCATCCGCATCGGCGCGCTGGTCCGCAACGCCGACCTCGCCCACGATCCGGATTTTGCAAAGTCCCATCCGGCCGTAGCCGAGGCGTTGTTGTCGGGCGCTTCCGCCCAACTTCGCAACGCCGCGACCGTCGGCGGCAACCTGTTGCAGCGAACCCGCTGCGGATATTTCTACGATCCCGCAAGCGCCTGCAACAAGCGCGAACCAGGCACGGGGTGCGATGCCCGCCACGGCGAGAACCGGCTTCACGCCGTGCTCGGCTGGAGCGAGGCCTGCATCGCCACGCACCCGTCGGATTTCTGCGTGCCGCTGGTCGCGCTCGACGCCGTCGTTGAGATCGAAGGCAAAACCGGCCGTCGCGAGATTGCGCTCGAGGCGCTTTACCGCCTGCCCGGCGACACGCCGGAACGCGAAAACGTGCTGGAGCCTGGCGATCTGATCGTCGCGCTGCGGCTGCCGGCTGCGGCCCGCAGCTTCTCGGCGCATGCCCGCTATCTCAAGGTCCGCGAACGCACCTCCTACGCCTTCGCCGTGGCGTCGGCCGCCGCCGCCTTGCGGATCGAAGCAGGCAAGATCCGCGAGGCTCGGCTCGCGCTCGGCGGCGTCGCCGCCAAGCCGTGGCGTGCGCATGCGGCGGAAAAAATCCTGGCGGGCGGCCGCGCCGATCCCGCCACGTTCCGCCGCGCCGCGGAAGCGGCGCTGGCCGAGGCAAAGCCTTCCGGCGACAATCTGTTCAAGATTGAGCTGGCAAAACGCATCATCGTGCGGGCGCTCACGCTCGCAGCAGCGGGAACGCCGGCGCGAATGCCCGCCCTTCCCGCCTCCCCCTTCGCTTCCGTTTCCGGAGTGCGCCATGACGCCTGAGATCAGACTTGCCCAAGCTCCTGCCCATGCACGCCATGGCTCCAATATCGGCCAGCCGCTGACCCGTCGCGAGGGCGTCCTCAAGGTCAAGGGCGAGGCGCGCTTCGCCGCGGACAACCACCCGCCCGGCATGCTTCACGCCGTCCTCGCGGTCAGCCAGATCGCGCGCGGGCGCGTGACGTTTCTTGACGTGGCGGCGGCCAAGCGCCATCCCGGCGTCATCGAGGTCATGACATCGGCCAACCGCCCGGCGCTCGCGGAGGATCCGGACGCCAAGACCAACCCTTTCATGTTCCGGCTCGATCTGCTGCAGAACGATCAGGTGCGGTATGCGAACCAGCCGATCGCGGTGGTGATCGCCGAGACACTTGAAGCTGCGACCGAAGGCGCCGCACTGCTGGCGCCGCGATACGAAACGCTGCCTGCCCGCATAGGTCTGGACGGTGGCGAATGTTTCGTGCCGCCCGCGGTCGGCGTCGGCAACCCCGCCGAAATGCGGCGCGGCGACGTGAGAGCCGGCCTGACGGCGGCATCGAAACACATCGACGCAACCTATGAGACGCCCACGCAATATCACAATGCGATGGAGCCGCACGCCATCGTCGCAGCGTGGGACGGGGATAATCTGTCGATCGACACGCCGAGCCAGGGTCTCGCCATTGCCCAGGGGCGGCTCGCCGGCATATTCGGTATCTCGCCGGACAAAATTCACATTCGCAGCCCCTTCCTCGGCGGCGGCTTCGGCTCCAAGGGCCTGATGTCGGGCCCGCAGGTGCTCGGCATCCTGGCGGCGCGGCTGGTCGACAAACCCGTGAAACTCGTGCTGCGCCGTGAACACATGTACGGACCGGTCGGCCATCGTTCCGCCTCGCGGCAGCGGCTTCGCATCGGCGTCGACGGCGACGGGCTGCTGACCGCGATCGACCATCACGCGAAGGTCGCAACCAGCAGCTTCGATGATTTCTACGAGCCCGCCGCCGACGCATCGCATACGCTGTACGCGAGCCCCGCCATCGCCACCTCGCACGAAGCAGTCCGCGCCGATACCGGCACGCCGCTGTTCATGCGCGCGCCCGGCGAGGCCACCGGCTCGATTGCGCTGGAGAGCGCGATCGACGAAGCGGCATGGGCCTGCGGGATGGACCCGCTCGCCTTCCGACTCAAGAACTACGCCGAGGTCGAGCCGATTTCCGGCAAGCCGTTTTCCTCGAAGGCGCTCCGCCAGTGCTACGCGCAAGGCGCCGAGCGCTTCGGCTGGGCCACGCGCCCGCTCGAGCCGCGCCAAATGCGTGACAAGGCCGGCCTGTTGGTCGGCTGGGGCATGGGCACCGCGACCTTTCCCGCGCTGATGTTCGCAGCCGAAGCGCGCGCCACATTGCGCGGCGACGGCTCCGGCATGATGGAGATCGGAGCCCACGACATGGGCCAGGGCGCCTGGACCGCGCTCGCCCAGATCGCCGCCGACGGTCTGGGACTCGACGCCGATCGGACGGAGTTCCGGTCGGGCACATCCGACCTGCCGGACGCGGGCATCGCCGGCGGCTCGGCCCACACCGCCACCGCTGGCATGGCGATCCACAATGCGGGCGCTGCCGTTATCGCCAAACTCGCCGACCTCGCCACCGGCGACAACCGCTCGCCTTTGTTCGGCGCCGGCAACGCGGGCGTGACTGCGCGTGACGGCCGCCTGTTCCGTCGCGACGACGAAAATCGCAGCGAGACCTACGGCGATATTCTCAAGCGCGCCGGCCTTGCGCAGATCGAGGCCAGCGGCAAGGGCGCCGCCGATCCCGCGGCGCAATCGAGCTACGCCATGCACGCCCATGGCGCGGTTTTCGCCGAGGTCAAGGTGGATCCCGACCTCGGCCAGATCCGCGTCAGCCGCATGGTCGGCGCATTCGCCGTGGGGCGGGTCATCAATCCCCGCATGGTGCAGAGCCAGATCTTCGGCGGCATGATCTGGGGCATGTCCTTTGCGCTGCACGAACAGGCCATCGTCGACCGGCGCTCGGGGCGCATTCTCAACGCCAACCTCGCGGAGTACCACGTGCCGGTGAACGCCGACGTGCCGCCGATGCAGGCCCTGATGATCGACGAGCACGATCCGCACGTGAATGCGCTGGGCATCAAGGGCGTCGGTGAAATCGGCGTCACCGGCTCGGCCGGCGCCGTCGCCAACGCGGTGTGGCACGCGACGGGCGTCCGGGTGCGCCGCTTTCCGATCGGGATCGACGATCTCGTGACGGCCGGTTGAAACCGGATAGCCGAGAAGTTCAAGAAAAATGCCGCCAAGCCATCGACTCGGCGGCATTTTTTGTGAGAGACGGGATTGATCCCTCCAGATTCACGTCATCGAAAATCCCCCGCCGTCTGATACGCTCGGAGAATGACAAATCCGGATCCGCCCGCGCAGCAACTGGCCGCGCACGCCCTCCTGATCGGCGATCGCATCAACACGGCCGGCTTTGAAGGCCAGGTCTTGTCGAGCGCGCCGCTGGCGGTGCGGGTGGGCTCGAATGGATTGGCTGTCCTGTTTCGCTACGGCGTCGCAGTGTTCATCGGCTTGTCGGTCACGGAGGAGGCGCAGTTTCTGGAGAAACTGAGCGCGCGCTGCTTCGGCAAGATCACGCCTCCCGAGGAAGAATGGGCGAAGATACAGGTCGCAAAGGAGGCCGAAGAGCCGATCCCGGTCGGCGGACCGATCCTGGTGCGGGAATTCTCGCTGGAACGCCTGCTCGTCGTATCCGACGCGCTGGCCAAGAGCGTCGTGCTGGGACGCGACGAGCGGGAGGTAACCAATGTATTCGACCGGATCGAGCCGTTCGCGCGCGAACTCGCAACGTTCGGCAAAACGTCGAGAAACCGGACCGACCTTCTCAAGCTGATGGGCAACGCGCTACTGGTCCAGCATCGCCTGTCAGGCCGGGTCGCGGTCGGCGAGAAGCCGGATGTGCTATGGGACCGGCCCGATCTCGAGAGGCTCTACGCGCGTCTGGAAGACGAATATGAACTCTCTGAACGCGCCGAGACGCTGAACCGGAAGCTGGATGTGATCGCCGACACCGCCAGCAGGCTCGCCGATATCGTCGACACCAAGCGCTCGCTGCGGCTGGAGATCATAGTGGTATTCCTGATCGCGTTCGAGATCGTGGTCACCTTCTATGAAATCTACGCCCGAAACGGGCATTAGGGATTGGTTGGCAACGGATCGTTGCCTGTCGGACCTCGCGGAAGCCACATTGATCGATGTCAAACCGACGCGGGGAAAATGCGTTTAAATACCGGTTCGTCGATCGGCGGATTTGAAACGTGACCGACTCCAGCAACAAGAGTTCCGACCACCCGATCCGCCGTCCGAGCGCGGATCGTGACGCTGTGAGCGCGGTGAAGCTATCGGAAGGATTGACCGCGGAGGTCGATGCATGGGCGGAAGCGCATGACATGAGCCGTTCCGATGCGATCAGGCAATTGGTGCAGCTCGGGCTGAACGCGTCAACGCCGGCGGTTCGACATGCTTCGTCCCGGCGGGATCCCCTCGATATCGAAGGGCTGGCGGTCCGGCAGATCGACCAGTTGCTCGATCCGTCGCTTTCCACCGAAGAACGCGAACGCCGCATTCGCCGACTGACGGAAGGACCGCCGGAATTCGCTGAGGCACGTATTGACCTCGCAAAACCCAGAGAATGAGCCGAGAAATGTCCTACAACTACGCGATCAATGACAGCGTGCTGCTGCATTTTCAGGGACCGCAGGGTCGCGAGGTCCAGAAGCAGCGCAACGTCTATACGATTACCGCGCGCCTGCCGATCGAGGCGGACGGACGCCCTCGCTACCGGATCAAGTGCGAGACCGAAAAAGTCGAGCGCGTGGTAACCGAGGAGCAGATCAGCCAAGTGGACTGAACGGCTTGTCCGCTTTCAATCCAGAGTAGGTTCCGATTCAATCAGAACCGATCATGTTCTAGTGCAGGCGATGCGCGGCCTGGTCTTGTGCCGGGTTTGATTCATGACAGCCGACCAGCCGGACAAATTTCTGCGGATGCATGTCGTGACCGTGGCAGTCGCTGGCATCCTGCTGCGACATCGGCCCCTGCACGGCGCCTTGGGCGCCGCTGTTTGCGATCAGCTGTTTCCGTTGCGAAAAATCGGCAGGGTGCCGGGCCAGGTTGGATGTAGTCATGGACAGCTCCTCGCATCGTGGAATTGACGCGACACACTCATCACCCGGCTCTTGATTGATATGCCGAATGGTCCCCGCTGAAATTGATCCGGATCAATTCAGCCGCCGCCCGCCCGCGCGCGATCTAGCTCATGAAATCTCGCCGGCGTCTGCACCCTGCAGGGCGGAACACACCGAGGGCCGGTGCGGCCGCGCCGGCTCAGGGCTGAGTACGCGCCATCGCGGCGCGGGCTTCCTCGGTCTCCTGCTCCCATCGCAGGATGGTCTTTTGCAAATCGTGAAACTTCTCTTCGACCACGCTGTCGAACAGCGGATCCTTGCGGTCATCGAGCCGGGCGTCGATTTCGGCCCAGTCTTCCCTTCGCAAGGCCTCGGCGGCGGCGGGAAACAGCAGCCGCTCCTCCTTTTGCAGATGCTCGCGCTGATGCCTGACGAAGTCCTGTACGGCGAGATGAAAGCTCTCGCGCAGGAATTCCTGGTCGGCCAGCACGGAGTCGACGGCGCGGCCAAAGCTGTGCAGGCGCCGGGTTTCGATCTCGTGCTCCGCCTCCACGTCGCCGAAGCGCTTCGCGGCGGCGGGATCCCGCGCCTTCAGCTTCTCGAAGATCATCTCTTCCTTGGGGTGATGGCAGCTTTCCGGGTAGTCCTGGAAATACTGGATCATCGTCTGCAGGATCTCGTAATCCGGCCGTCCGCCGGAATCGAATATCTCGAGTTCGTGCTCGAGAACGAGAAGCAATTTCTCGATGTTCTGATGCTCTTCCAGCAGGATATCAATGATCTTCGGCATCGACAGACCCTCGAGCGATCGCGGCCCGCCAAAAGGCTAGCGCAGACCCGACGACGGGCATTGCGCCAAATCAATTTGCCTGCGACTTTCCGCTGGGGCCCGTCGGGCGTTCGCGCCAGTCGCTCGCGGTGGCCATGCACGGCTTTTTCCTTTCCCGGCCAAGCAGTTGACTTGGGTCAAGACGCTTCGCCGGAATGCTGGGCATATGATGTCATGCTGACAGATTCCTCCAGAGTTCAGTCCGCGGCGTCGATAACGGGGTGGCGAATGCCACGTGCTCTTTTCCCCTCTCTGTTCTGCGGAAAAACCGCGGAGGTGGCCGAGCTCCGCGAACTTCAGCGGCTGGCGACGCAGGTCTATTTCCGGTCGGGAAAGACGATATTTTCGGAACGGGCGCGCGCCGATACCGTATTCGGGCTCTCGCAAGGCGTGGTCCGCCTTTACAAGCTGCTGCCGGATGGACGCCGTCAGGTTCTGGCATTTGCGCTGCCGGGCGATTTCCTCGGCATGCCGTTCGCCGAGCGGTATAATTTTTCGGCCGACGCCATCGGCGAAGTCGCGCTGTGCCGCTATTCGCGCGACGACCTCACTAGGTTCATCCAATCCAGCCCCAACATCATGCGGCTGATCATCGAATTCGCGATCCGCGAACTCGACATGGCGCAGGACCAGCTGCTGCTGCTCGGCAACGGGTCGGCCGAGGAAAAGGTCGCGATGTTCCTGGTCAGCTGGCGCAACCGCCTGTCGCGCATCACCCCTTTTTCGGAAACAGTACCGCTGCCGATGCGGCGCCAGGATATCGCCGACTTTCTCGGACTGAAGCTCGAGACCGTGAGCCGGACGCTTGCCAAGCTCGAACAAAAGAACGTCATCCGCATCGTCCCGAAAGGCGTGTTCCTGACCGGCCTGGAGCATACGCTGATGGTGACGGGGAGAACTTATCAGCCGCAGATTTGATGATCGCAGGTTTGGTCACGGAGCCGCTCTGAATTGTCGGGGACCGAACAGACAAGCGGGGCGTCGGAAAGGTAGCTTTTAATGTTCGATAGTTTTGGCACGTCAGCAATGGCGAAACCTGCGTTAAGCGCCCGCCTCAGTCCGGAAGAGCTGGAGAAGTTTGCCGAGAAGCAAATTGCCCGAGCCATGCGGATCAAGACCGGGCCTGAACGGCTGAGAGTGCTGACGGTCGCCGACGCGCTAAAAAATCTGGCCGAGATCAAGAAGCGCTTGCTGAAATATGAGCGGCGGTTGCTGAACTGACGCACGTCACTTCGGCGTCGACCGCATTCAATTCTTCATCCGATCGAGCTCGGCACCCGCGACCAGATATTGCAGGGTATGCACGTTGCAGACCTCGCGGGCGCGCAGGATCGACTGCCGGGCCTGTTCGCGATTGCCCTTGGCCAGAGCATCCTCGCCGGCAAACAGTGAAAGATTGCATTCGCGGCCGCGCCCCATCGCGCCGTGGTTCGATGCGGCGGAAACGTCCTCCAGCTTGATCTGGCCGAGGAAATACGCGACCAGCGTTCCCGGCCATTGCCTGGGGTTCACCTTGGCGGAAAGACCTTCAAGCTTTTTGGTGTCGTCGTGGCCCGCCCTCGCATCGGCCAGATGCAACCAGGCGATCTGGTAGGGGATCCACAACACATCGTCGGCCCGCGAAGCCGCCCCCAGTTCGAGCGCCTTGTCGAAGTCGGCGGCGGCGGCATCGTAACGGGCCGCGAGGAATTCGGCGTAGCCGCGTTCATTGTAGATATCCCAGACGTCGAGGTTGGCGTCGTGGGCATCGCTGGCCAGCGCGGCGCTGCAATCGGCGATCGCCAGGTCATAGGCGCCCTTCGCGCGCAGGCTCGACGCGCGCTGCAGCAGGATGGAAGGCGAAGCATTGAGTTTCAACGCAGCGCTGAAATCGGCGACCGCCAGATCGAACTGCTGGTTCATGTGGTAGTCCTGCCCGCGCTCGGCGAGAATGGCCGCGTCGTCCGGTTTCGCGCCGAGCACCGCCGAGAAATCGGCAATCGCGTTGTCGCGCAGACGTTTGCCGTCGTCGAGCCGGTTGAAGGCATCGGCGATCAGGCTCTTGGCGGAATATTCACGCCCACGTCCCCGGTGCGCGATCAATTGATCGTCGGCCGAGAGGTCACCTGCGGCCAGTGCCTGCGTGAAGAGCTGGATGGCTTCGTCACCGGTGCCCTTTTCGGCAACGGCCTGCGCAGCCTTGAGGTCATCGACACCGGCGGCCTGCAGGCTGGCGGCGAACAGGACCACGCAAATGGCCGCGAGGAGTGATCTCATCATATCGACGAATCCTGCAGTTGGCGCTCGCCGCGAACGGCGAATTGATCCCGGCCTGGCCCAGCGTCGGACCAATGCGGCGCAGGACCCATTCCCCGGCGAGAAAGCTTCGGCCGATCCCGGACATCCGCCAAGGCCTCGGCGGGACGATCCATCAGCCACAGGCGGGCGCCCAGTTCCAGGCCCTGCGGCACTGTGGGATCGTTGGTCGGCCGGATCTGGATGCCGCAATCCGACATTAGCAGACCGCACGCCACCGTTCAGCATTTTCCCGGCCGATAAGCGGCAACGGCCGGGTCTCAGGTTCACACAATGGCCGATGCGCTCAGTATCTCGCGACAACCGCTGCCGGGCCGCCGAACTTGTAGTTCAGGCCCACGCGCACGATGTTGTCGGTGAACTTGGTGTTGAACGCCCACTGGCTCAACCCGACGGCCGCAGAGCTGCCGCCAACGTTGCCGAGATCCATGTAGAGATATTCAAACTTGACCGACCAGTTGGCGCCAAGCGCCGATTCCACGCCAGCACCAACCGTCCAGCCGGGATTCAGCTTGGACCAGGTACCGATGTTCATCGGCAAGGTCGATGAGGAACCGCTGAAATTGCCATAGGCCAGACCGCCGGTGGCGTAGAGCAGAATGCGTTCCGCCGGCAGGAAGCCGACGCGTCCGCGCGCGGTGCCGAACCAATCCAGCTTGTAATCCCGCGTAAACACGGTCGATCCCACCGGGCATCCGGCTACGGTACAAACGTCACCGGATTTGCGCTCGTTGCTGAACTGAATGTCACCTTCGAGGCCGAACACCCAGGCGCCCTGCTGCCAGTTGTAGCCCAATTGTCCGCCGCCAATGAACCCGTTGACATCAGCGCGACCGGAGATTGGCGTCACGACGGTCGGTGCGAGAAGCGAGCCAATTGTCTGGGTCCCATCGGTGGTACCGCGGCCAAAGCTGTAGCCCACGTTGGTGCCGATGTAATACCCGGTCCAGTCGTAGACTACCGCCACCGCGGGCGCCTTGGTATAAACCGGAAGATCCGCCGCGGATGCACTCGTGGCGACCAGCGCGGAGGCGAGCGCCGCGCATGCAATCAAAGTCCGTTTCATGGCTTTGCCCCCTTGGATATTCGTCAACGAAAAGCAGTATTCGCGGAAACCGTAGACTTCGAGTGGCCGCAAAAGTGTCCCATTTGGGTCACAGTCAAAATTATTCACCGATTCAGGAATCCCGCCCCTTACCTTGGTAGTGCTGATGCCGTTCATCGTCGGCATCGACCGGCCCCGTGCCGCCCGCCGGTGTGCGGAGCGACCCGGGCCCGAGCAGCCGCGGAGAATCTATTCCGCGGCGAGAATTTGCGGCTGGCGTGGCAGCTTGAGCTGATCCCAGACGTCCACCAGGGCTTCGGCGAGCCGATCCATCAGCGCATCGTCATGATAGGGCGACGGGGTAATCCGCAGCCGCTCCAGCCCGCGCGGCACCGTCGGATAATTGATTGGCTGGATGTAGATACCGTAATCCGACAGCAGCAGGTCGCAGGCCATCTTGCATTTCTCGGGGTCGCCGACATGCAGCGGCACGATGTGCGTGTCGCTCGACATTACCGGCAGGCGCGCGGCATTGAGCACGGACTTCAGGCGCGCGGCGCGATCCTGGTGCCGATCCCGCTCCCATTGCGAGGTCTTGAGGTGCCTGATGGCGGCGGTGGCCGCCGCGCAGACCGCCGGCGGCAGCGCCGTCGTGAAGATGAAACCGGGCGCATAGGAGCGAACCGCGTCGATCAGGTTGGCATTCGCCGCGATATAGCCGCCGAGGCAGCCGAAGGCTTTTGCAAGCGTGCCTTCGAGAATATCGATGCGCGCGGCGGCGCCGTCGCGTTCGGAGATTCCGCCGCCATGCGGCCCGTACATGCCGACCGCGTGCACCTCGTCGACATAGGTCAACGCCCCGTAGCGTTCGGCGAGATCGCAGATCTTGTGCAGCGGCGCGACATCGCCGTCCATCGAGTACAGGCTTTCGCACAGGATCAGTTTCGGCCGGTCAGGGTCGGCGGCGCGCAGCAACTGCTCGAGATGCTCGACGTCGTTGTGGCGCCACACCTGCTTTTCGGTGCCGGATTTGCGCACGCCCTCGATCATGGAATTGTGGTTGAGCGCGTCGGAGAGCAGCAGACAATTGGGCAGCAGTTTTGCGATGGTGGAAATGCCGGTCTCGTTGGAGACATAGCCTGACGTGAAGACCAGCGAGGCTTCCTTGCCGTGCAGCGTCGAGAGTTCGCGCTCGAGTTCGATCAGAGGATGATTGGTGCCGGCGATATTGCGGGTGCCCCCGGCCCCCGTGCCCATCCGTGCGGCGGTTTCGACCATCGCGCCCACCACCTTCGGATGCTGGGCCATGCCGAGGTAATCGTTCGAGCACCAGATCACCACCTCGCGCGGCCCCTCCGGCGAATGCCAGATCGCATGCGGGAACCGGCCCGCCAGACGTTCGAGATCGGCGAATACCCGATAGCGGCGCTCGTCGCGAAGTTGATCCAAAGCCCGATCGAAAAAGACGTTGTAGTCCATGATGTCCTCGTCCCCCCGCTGTCCCCTTGCAAGCCTGCACGGCGCCAAGTTCGAATATTAGAGCCGAGATCCGGAATCGTTACCTTGATCCAGATCAGGAAATCGTGGCCCGCCTAGACGCCGTCCAACTGCGATTCGATCGCATTCAGCTTCAGCCGTTCCTTTTCCGTGAGGGCGGCAATCTCGGGAAGCGCGGGGCGAGCGGACCGCCGCAGGACCGAGAAACCGATCGCAAACAGGCCGATGATCAATATCGCCGATGGCGCGCCCCACAGGATGGCGGTGTGCCAGCTCATCCGGGGCTTGAGCAGCACGAACTCGCCATAGCGAGCCACCATATAGTCGACCACCTGGGTGTCGTCGTCGCCGGCCTTGAGCCGCTCGCGCACCAAAAGGCGCAGATCGCGCGCCAGCGGCGCTTCGGAATCGTCGATCGACTGGTTCTGGCAGACCATGCAGCGGAGGTCTTGCGAGATCGCACGGGCGCGCGCCTCCAGCCGTGGATCGGGGAGCACCTCGTCGACCTGGACGGCATGGAGCGGCGTCGCGCCGAGAAGCGCCAGCACCACCAGGATAAACCGAACATTCCAGATCATTCGACGTCCTTGAACGAAGGGCCCAAAACCCGGTCCGGGCCGGTCGCGGCGCGACCACCGCGCGGCCGGGAGTGAAAAACTCATTCCGCTGGCTGCGCCACGGCCCGCGCCGCCGGCTTCGGCGCCCCGATCCGCAGTCTGCGGTCCGACAGCGACAGCGCACCGCCGAAGGCCATCACCAATGCCCCGAGCCAGATCAGGAGCACAAACGGCTTGTGATACAGCCGCACTGCGATCGAGCCGTCGGCATTGCTGTCGCCAAGCGAGAGATAAAGCTGGCTGACGCCGCGGGTCAGCAGCGCGGCCTCGCTGGTCGACATGCCGTCGCGCGACGGAAACACCCGTTTTGAGGGCTCCATGATGCCGATCACCGTGCCGTCCTTGCGCACGGTGAAGTGCGCGGCGGTCTCGCGGTAATTCGAGCCGTTGCGGCTTACCATGCCATCGAAAGTCAGATCGTAGCCGCTGATGGCAACGGCCTGCGCCGGCCTCAGCGAGACGATGCGCTCACTGCCCCAGGTGCTCGCGCAGACGATTCCGATCAGCATCATGCCGAGGGCAAAATGCGCCACCGCGGTTCCCCAGGCCGAGCGCGGCAGTCCGGCCGCACGCCGCCCGATCTTTTCGATCGACAGGCTGCGCAGATCGACGCGTTCGGCGATGTCGGTCAGGGCGCCGACCATGACGAACACGCCAAGGCCGATGCCGAACGGCGCGAGCACGGCCTTGGTCCCCGCGAACGCGAAGGTCGCCGCGAGCCCGACCATCGCCATCGCGCACGCCGCGAGCAGGCGCTGTGCAACCCCGTAAAGGTCACCGCGTTTCCACGCCAAGAGGGGGCCGAACGGCACCGCGATCAACAGCGGGATGAACAGCGGCCCGAAGGTGAGATTGAAAAACGGCGCGCCGACCGAAATCTTGTCGCCGGTAAGCGCCTCAAGCACCAGCGGATAGAGCGTGCCGACGAAAACGGTCGCGCAGGCGGTCGCCAGAAACAGATTGTTGAACACCAGCGCGCTTTCCCGCGAGATCGGGGCGAACAGGCCGCCCTGCTTGAGCAGCGGCGCGCGCCAGGCGAACAGCGCAAGGCTGCCGCCGATGAACACCATCAGGATCAGCAGGATGAACAGGCCGCGCGCCGGATCGTTTGAAAACGTATGAACCGACGTCAACACTCCCGAGCGTACCAGGAACGTGCCGATCAGCGACAGTGAGAAGGTGAGGATCGCCAGCAGAATGGTCCATACCTTGAGCGAATTGCGCTTTTCCATCACCACGGCCGAATGCAGCAGCGCGGTGCCGGCGATCCACGGCATCAGCGAGGCGTTCTCCACCGGGTCCCAGAACCACCAGCCGCCCCAGCCGAGTTCGTAATAGGCCCAGTAGGAGCCCATCGCGATGCCAAGCGTCAGGCACATCCAGGCGAGCAGCGTCCACGGCCGCACCCAGCGCGCCCACGCCGCATCGATACGGCCTTCGATCAGGGCCGCGACCGCAAAGGAGAACGCAATGGAGAACCCGACATAGCCGAGATAGAGCATCGGCGGATGCACCGCGAGACCGAAATCCTGCAGGATGGGGTTGAGATCGCGGCCCTCGACCGGCACCTCGGCCAGACGCCGGAACGGATTCGAGGTGAAGAGAATGAACAGATAGAAGGCGGACGCGATCCAGGACTGCACCGCCAGCACGTTGGCCTTGAGCGTGGCCGGCAGATTGGTTCCGAACCACGCGACCAGGGCGCCGAACAACGCCAGGATCGAGACCCACAGCAGCATCGACCCTTCATGGTTCCCCCAGACGCTGGTGAACTTGTAGATCAGCGGCATCTGCGAATGCGAATTCTCGAAGACGTTGGCGACCGAAAAATCCGACGTCACGTAGCAATAGGTAAGCGCGCCAAAGGCGATGGCCACGAAGCCGAATTGCGCCAACGCGGTCGAGTCGGCGAGCTTCATCAGCGCAATATCGCCCTTGCGTGCCCCGACCACCGGCGACCATGACTGGATCAGCGCCAAGGCAAGCGCCAGCACCAGCGCGTAGTGACCGAGTTCTGCGATCATGATGACGACTCCCGGTTCATCTCGCGCTCTGCTTGACTGGCGCCGCGGTCTCTTGCCAGTGGCCCTGTTTCTTCAGGGTATCGACAACCTCGCGCGGCATGTAATTTTCGTCGTGCTTGGCGAGCACGGTATCGGCCACGAACGTGCCGCCCGGCTCGATATGGCCCTCGGCGACGACGCCCTGTCCTTCGCGGAACAGGTCCGGCACGATGCCGTGATAGCTGACCGGAATGTCCTTGTTGCCGTCGGTCACCTCGAAGCGGATCTGCAGATTGTCGCCGCGCTCCAGGCTGCCCATCTTCACCATGCCGCCGAGACGAACGCGCTTGCCCGGAGGCGCCTTGTTGTCGGCGATGTCGGTCGGCGAATTGAAGAACACGATCGAGTCGCGCAGCGAGTTCAGCACCAGCCCCACCGCAATAGCAAGCACGCTGAGGCTTGAGCCGATCAGGATGAGCCGCCGCTGTTTACGAGTCATTAACCTTCCAGTCCGAGTTCTTTCGTCAGTTCGCCGATGCGGCGCAGACTATCACTATTGCCGGCCAGTGCATTGCGGGCATTGGTCGCTGCCGTCACCGCCTTGTCGCGCTCCCCTAGCACGGAATAGGCCTTGATCAGCCGAAGCCAGCCATCGACGTCGGAGCCGTTCTCGGCCATGCGCTGGGCAAGGCGCGCGACCATGCTTTCGATCATATTGTTGCGCTCGCCCGGCGCCATCTGCGCGGCGGCGGCGACCTGGCTCGCGTCCGGACCAGGCGGCGCGACGGCGATGGCCGACGGCGCCGGGCCGGCTGCGCCGGGACCGGAGCCTCCGCCGGAAGCGGCGGCCTCGGTTTCGAGCCCCTGAAGGCCCTGGTCCAGCCGCTGCAGGGCTTCCCGATCGCTGGCCAGCGCGGCATGCGCGTCGGCAACGGCAGTCTTGGCCTGTTCGGTCCTTCCCAGCACCCGATAGGAACGCACGAGCTGGACCCAGCCCGGGACATCGGACCCATCCTTCTTCAGACGTTCGGCCAGCCGCGCGACCATCGCCTCGATGGCGTCGCCATTATGTTCGGGCGGCGCGACCGCCGCGGCCGACGGAGCCGCTGCAACGAATGTCGGTGTCCTTCTCGTCGACCCGCGCCAGCGCGCTCTTGACCATCGGCAGCCATTCGGCGCCCTCACGGGCGCTCGAGATCAGCGCGGTCCATCGCTTCACCGCCTCGTCGCGGCGGCCTTCCTGCTTGGCGTTGAGACCGAGGTAATATTGCGCCATCACATCTTCGGGATCGGCGGCGTTGGCGCGTTCGAACAGGCCCTTGGCCTCCGGGGTTACCACGCCGTTGGAAGCCACGACGATGGCTTCACCGAGATCCCCGAGCCGCGCGGGGTCAGGGCCGAATATCTCCAGCGCGTTGCGGCGCGCCCTGACGGCGTCATCGAAACGTCCGAGACGAAGATAGACCGGCGCCAGCAATTCCCAGCCGCGCCCGTTCTTGGGATTGGCTTCAAGATATTTCTCGACCTCGGCGACGGTCTGCTCGATCCCTTCGGGAAGCTGCTTTCCGCTGGCCTCCGCATTCATCGAGACGGGGACCAGGTTCGGCGACCCCAGCGAAAAATAGACGAGGCCTGCGCCGAGCGGCAGCACGATGATCGCGGCGGCGAGCGTCGCCCAGCGGTAGCTGCGGGCCGGAGCAGGCGCAGCGACGGCGCTCACGAGCTTGGCGGCCTCCGCGGCGGCGATCAGGCGGCGCGACACCTCGACCCGCGCGGCTTCGGCCTCCACGCCGCCGATCAGGCTGGCGGCCTCGTCGCGGTCGATCTCGTCGAGCTGGTCGCGATAGACAGCGACATCACTTCCCGAACGGACGGACTGTTGTCGGCGCGCGAGCGGCCACCAGACCGCGGCCACCGCGGCAAGCGTCATCACTGCAAGGATCGGCCAGAGGATCATCTAATCACTTTACCCAGTGCTGCCTAAGCAGCCTTTTGCCAACGCGACGTCCTGATACCAAGGGGGGTAGAACCCGACTTTGACATATATCAGACGTTGGTCAAAACAGCGACGGCGCGTCGGTCGAACCGGCGCGCCGTTTAGCAGATTTTAGGTGTCATTTCGCCGAATGCAGCGATTACCACGCAAAGGTGACGGCACCCCCGAGCAGGTGGACGTTGTAGTTGGGATTGTTCCCCGCCATCCATTGAACGTAGCCGGCCTGAGCCATATTCATCCCGGCGGTGTACATGTAAGGCTGCATCGTGTCGTTATTCCAGTTGGTCACGCTGTTACGCTCCCAGGCGTAGCGGAGCTTGATTGCGACCTCGCCCTTCAAGCCAAGGCTGGTGACGAAATCCTGGTCCACCACGTATTTCGCCGTCGCATCCACCCGCTGGAAGGTGGTGTTTACGTCAGCGAATTGGCCAGGATTGGCGACCCCGCCGACGAACGACGGGAAGCCACCCGACTGCGGTCCATTTCCGTTGGCAAAGAACAGCGGCTGGCTGTTGTTCCCCATCGACAAGGTGTAGCCCAGGTGCACATCGAATTTCTGCGGGATGACCGCATAATTCACGCCAAAGATGAAGGTGTTGACGCGGTCCTGCACATTCGCCGAATAAAGTTGCGCCCCGGTGTACGAAGTCGCACAGGCGGCCGCCGTCGACGAGTACGGGCAAACGAGCGTGCTGCCTGCCGAAAGGACGTTCTGGCTGCGCCGTTCGTTCATGTAGGAAAACAGGAATGTGGCGTCGGGAGTGGCGACATAGGCCGCCTCAATTCCAGCGGCGTAAGATCGGTCGCTGGTCAGACCTTCCTGATTTTGCGCAAAGATATACGTATCGTTCTTCACATTGAAGGTCGGCGTGACCGTCAGATTGTTGAGCACCTTGACGTCGACGGCGAACTTGGCCTGGGCGCGGTCGCGGTCATCGAGGTAGAATTGCCGGTAATATGGCGAGTAATTGGTGGTGCCGTTGGGCCAAGTCCCTGATCCAACCCCCGTCAGGTTCGGCCACTGGAACATTCCGACATTGCCGATGTAATTATAGTTGTCTGCACGCCGCTCCGCGAAGAGGGCGCTTGCGCGAGTCGTGATCCATGAAGTGGGCTTCCAGTCGGCGTAGACCTTGCCGGAATTCTCGCCGGTGGAACTGGCGTCGGCGCGCGTGAAGTCATAGTGCTCGTAGCCATAAGCGCCGCCGATATTCACCGAATTGACCGGCCTCCAGGTAGCCTCGGCGCCGGCATTCTGCTTGATATAGCCCATAGATAGCGTATTCACCGGCGCATAGGTGGCGTGAGCCGGGTTTGCGGCGAGAGCATCGGCCATGATCCAATTGGCAACGTTCAGCTCAGGTGTCTGGTTGTCGTAATCGTAATAGCGGTAGCTGAGCTTCGTCTTCAGATCGTTCGTGACCTGGGTGGTGACGACGTTGTTGACCAACAGCGTATTGATCGCCCCGTTCAGGCTTGTCACCCCGACGCCATTTCTATTTGTGATAAGCGCCGGAATGGTCGAGAGGGAAGCCGCCGGCAGCCCGCTCAGGGTCAAACCCGGGATGCCGCTACTGGCGAACGGTATGAACGCATCGTTCTGCCGCATCCCGCTGTAGGAGACCGTTCCCATATACCGGCTCCTGAACGGCAAATCCGCACCGAGCGTGCCGGTGACCCCGTTCATCTGGTTGTTGGGCGGTGTCGACATCATCGCAAGAGGCGTGGTTGCGGTTCCATTGCCGCCGCAGGTAAGGCCCAAGCAGAATGGATTCTGCACGGTATAATTATTGAAGTCGTCCTGATAGACCGAACCATTATAGCCGACCATCGCGTTGAACTTCTGGCCCCAGGCCGACGTGCCCGAGTACTCGCCGTTCACGCCGAAATTCTGCGTCGTATCGGCGACGGGCTTGGCGACATCGACGCGAGAACCGTTATTTGTGCCCGTGAACAGCACGCTGTCGACCTGGCTTCCGGTCCTGCGCATGTTGGAGTAGTTGGCTCGGATGTCCCAGTTGTCGGTCGGCGTGTAGCGATAGTCCACGGCCGCGGTATCGCGCCGGATCCCAACATCGGTAGGGACAACATTCGAGTTGACGATGGTACTAATCGAGTTGGCTTTGGTTGACGTGCCGTTTGTAATATTTGGAAAACCCGCGCCTCCCGGCGCAGCAGAGATCAGGGCGCCGATGTTCGGATTAATCAGCGTCAGCGCGTTGCCGTTGGTGTTGAACAGCGTGCTGCCGCTGGTGCTGTAGACATGGGGCGTCTGGTCCCACATGAAGTTGAAGTACTGCTCGCCAGCCTTTGACAGATAAGCGTCATAGCGCTGGTCGCTGTAGCCGACGTTCTTGCCCCAGGCATCGATCTCGTACAGGCCATCCTTGCTGCCGGCGGCGAAGTTGAAATCGCCGAACGGCCCGGGCTTCACGGTGCTGTATTCGTAATATTTCGCGAGGCTGCCCTGGCCCTGAACGATGTGCCCGCCATAGGTGGGATCGTTGAGGAAACCGCGTCCGCCGACTTCCACGAAACCATGTGTCCACCAGGGCGTGTCGACGACGGCAACCGCCGGAGCCTTGACCGGCATGTCCGCGTCGGCCGCGAGCGCGCCGGGCATGACTGGCGCCATACCGAGCAGGAGGGCCCCGGTTGCACATGATAGAAGTACGCCAGATCGCGATTTCATTTTAGCCCCCCAGGGCAGTTAGTGGTCGTCTAATTCGATCGTTACGAAACTCGGTATTAGCGGTGGAGCAGCGCTCCTGACGGGCTGTTGGTGCCGTGAACCTGGGTGTGACAGTTGTTACAGCCACGTCCCATGGTGAGATAAGCATTCGGACCTGTGGTATTGGCGTGGCCCATGCCGTGACACTCCGAGCAAAGCCGCGGCCGCGAAACCTTCAGCATGAACTCGTTGATCGAGCCGTGAGCCTCGTGACAGTTGAGGCAATTTTCGCGGACCGGCGTGTGTTCGAACAGGAACGGCCCGCGCTTCTCGGCATGGCACTTGTAGCAAGTCTCATTGATCGTCGCCGTCTTCAGCAGGCTTTCGTTCGCCGTGCCATGCGGATTGTGGCAATCGGAGCAGACCATCTTGCCTTCGCGCAGCGGCATGTGCGACGAGCGCGCCATCTGTGCCCGCTTGTCCTTGTGGCACTGGAAGCAGGTTTCCGGCTCATACACGGTCTTGAGCTGGAATTTCTGCGACACGCTGCGCATGATCGTGTGGCAATTGGTGCAGGCCACATTGCGGACTTCGTGGATGCTGCCGGACCAATAGGTGCGGTCGCCCTTCTCGTGGCAGGCGAGACAGATCGCGTTGTTGTCCTGAACGCTGCGCGACAGGTCGTCGACGCGGAACGAAATGATGCCGCCGACACCGCGGCCGCCGCCGAGTTTGACATGCTGCGAACCCGGCCCGTGGCAGTTCTCGCACGCGAACTTGCCCGGCTGGGTCTTGCCGATGCGCCCCATCAGCGTCTTGGAAAACGATTCCTGATGACCGGCGTGACAGGTCGCGCAGACCTTCTCGCCGACGAAATGCGCGTCAACCGGCGGAGCGGACTTGGTGCGCGCCGCTATCGGCGCTTGCGGGGCAACCGGCGCCGGCGTTCCGTTGCCGCGGAGGAATTCCTGCAGCGCATCGATGGCATTGTCTGCATCGGCGAGTTTCAGGCGGGGCGCTTCCGAGGTCGCCCCCTTGGCGCCGACGCGCTGGGAGAATTCGGCGAGTTCGGCAAAGACCGCTTCGTCCTGGGAGGACGCCGCAGCCTTCTGTCCGGACGTCGTCCGTCCTTCGGTCTTCAATTCCACCGCGACCGTTTGGGCGAAGCCGGCGAGCGCGGAGAATGCCTCATCGCCGCGCGGCGCCGTTGCCGGCTTGGCTCCGTCGAGATCGAGCAGCGCGGCATAAACGCCTTGGCCCGAGGTCGGGAAGTTGGGCTGGTCGGAGGTTATGACCCCGATCGCGAAGGCGGGCTGAATGAGCCCGAGCACCGCGCCACCCACCAATGCCGACTTCAGAAGCGAGAGGAGCTTGGCCAGAGGTTGCGCGTAACATGCCCTCGCATATTGCGCTCCCCTGTCGAAGTAGTTTCCGGAACCGCCCAACCTGCTCATCAAAAACGCCCCCGCGTTCAACTCTCGGTAGCTTTATCGTTCACTAATGTGTGAGCCTTCGATGCCACCCTCAGATATTGCTAAAAAGTCACAGTTCGAAACATTTCGACACGAACGTCCGAATGCGGCTTACTTCTTTTCCGGTTCTTGGGATTCATCCGGCTCTTTGGGAAGGTGATGCGCGATGCCCTTGTGGCAATCGATGCAGGTTGCTCCCGCCTTGATCGCTTCGGGCATGATATGAGCCGCCTCCGATTGCTTCTTCGGATCCATCGATTCGACCGCGTGGCAATTCCGGCATTCGCGCGAGTCGGTGGACTTCATCGTGTCCCAGACATGCTGGGCGAGCTCGAGCCGGTGCGCCTCGAATTTCTCGCGCGTGCCGATGGTCCCGAGGATCTTGTGCAGCACCTCGTTCGAAGCCTCGATCTTGCGCTTGATCTTGTAGATCCACGGGTGCGGCACATGGCAGTCCGGGCAAGTCGCCCGAACCCCGGACCTGTTGGCCCAGTGAATCGTGCCCTTCAGCTCCTGATAAACGTTGTCGCGCATCTCATGGCAGGAGATGCAGAACGCTTCGGTGTTGGTCAGCTCCAGCGCCCAGTTGAAGCCGCCCCAAAATATGATTCCTGCGACGCCGCCCGCGATGACCAGGGAACTCCAGGCCATCGAGGAAGGCCGCCGCAAGAATGCCCATGCTCGCTGCAATCGGGACTTCGTGCCCGCACCGTCAGATTCAGCCATGTGAAGCCCCCAAAGCTCGGATGTATCTCGACAAGAGATGCGGTCATCGCTTCCCGCGCGGCATCTCTCTGAAAGTCTGAAAGAGGTTTTCGCGAACCGTCTCTGAGCGAAGGCGGGGCTGTGCAAAACTGCTTCTGCGTAAGCACGCTATCGTGCTCAACACAGCGCCATCACAACCGTTGTCTCTGACCAGAGAATTGATACCAAGAGAAAGGGAGGGAATTCTCAGCCGGCCGAACCCGAATCGACTGATGCAGGACGGCGGCGCTGGAATTCCTCTGCCTTTGTCGCCTTACTTCTTCGCCGGCAGCTTGTGGCCGTTTGCCGCGAATGCGTCACCGAAGGCATTGCGCGGACCGCCGCCAGCCGGATTCACATGACATGCACCGCACGCTTTTCCCGTCGAGGCGGCGTAGGCGGGCAACGCGTCGGCAGATTTCGGAGCTGCAATCGTAAGCAGGCCACCCACCGCCAGCGCTGCGAAAGCAGCTCCCAAGATCTTGACATTCATTTTCGATCTCCGTTGATCCGAATGATCACGCGGATTCTCTAGTTGAGCCGGCCCGAAAATGGTTTGATTTCGATCAAGATCGATGTGCGAAAAGCCGACTGTTGCGACATTGCATCGACGCTCAATTGCGCCTGCTTTCGAACCTATGCGATTGCAAATGATTAGCATGTAGGCGGACTGAGATAGCACATTTCTACCGAGCAAGGCATGAAATGCTGGCGATTACCTCGAGACCAAGACCGCAGGGCTAATTTCCAAGGCAAACGCCCCGTCGCGAGGCCAGCCCAAGCGTAACTTGGCCGGTCGAGCGGTCGCGTCAAAACCCGCACTATTCACGCTGGCGGGCATATAAGCCGCCGCGGCGGTCTTTCGTTCAACGCTTGCCGGCGATCCAGTCGAGAATCTGCGTGGAAGCGATCGTTTTCTTCGGGGAGTAGGGATTTAAGGTGCCGGCAATTGCGCTCCAGCCCTTTTCGATGATTTCCTGGGCAAACTGGCGGGCTCCGGCTTCATCCTTGAATTTGCGGGTCGCGCGCGAGAGCTTCCGCTCTCCATCGTCGCGCTTCGGCGCTATGTTCGAGCGGTAGGAAACGTACCAGATATCAGGCTCGGTCAAGCGATTAACCTTGAGCAACTTCCAAGTACCGCCATCTCGGAACGCAACCATCCAGGGAATCCGTTTTCATTATAGGATTCTTTCTACAAATTTCATTCCCGATCTTCATTGAGCTACGTCAAGAATTCGCAAAATTTGATACGAGACTGATGGAGCGACGGATTTTTCGTTCGACACGAGGCCGCCTTCGGTGCGTCCATCCCGCGATTTTAATCCGCCGTCGTGTCGCCGCCCGCCGCAGACAGCATGCCGAGTGACTTCCCGACCGCGCCGGCCCGGAGTTATTGTTTGACTTGCGTCAATGTCGGACGCATCTGTACGGCTATCGTGATTTTGCTCGTATGATCGTCCAGGTTGGGCGGAATACCGAGGGAAAAGAAGGACATTCACATGCGGCGGCGACTGTTAGTTCTGGGCGGAGCGATCTTTCTGGCGATCGGAGGCACCATCGGCGAGGAAATCATAAACTCCTCGGATCAGCTGTGCGCCGCGCCGGCCAAGACCAGTTTTGCCGACGACGTGATGCCGATCTTCGTCGGGCATTGTTTCAGCTGCCACCAGCCCGGCGGCCAGGGCAACGAAAAGAGCGGCCTCGACCTGAGTTCCTATGAAGGCGTCATGAAGGGCACCAAGTCCGGCAAGATGGTGATCCCGGGCGATCCCGAAACCAGCAATCTGATGTGGCTATTGGACTGGCGCGGGGCTCCGGAAACCCACATGCCGCTGGGCAAGAAGAAGCTGTCGACCTGCGATCGCGATGCCATCAGGGCATGGATCCGCGAGGGCGCCAAGAACAACTGACGGGTGTAACTAACGTCAACCACTGACGGGCCGGGAATTCGAGCGCGGCTGGCAGCCGATTTGAAAGAAATTGCGATGCCTTCCGCCTTCGAAAAATACGCCAAAGTCAACGTTCCCAGATACACCAGCTATCCCACCGCACCGCATTTCTCGACGCACTTTGCGCCAGACCAGTATCGCGAATGGCTCGGCCGGCTCGATCCGCACGAGTCGGTCTCGCTCTATCTGCACGTGCCCTTTTGCAAAGAGCAGTGCTGGTATTGCGGCTGCAACATGAAGCTGGCGGCGCGCTATTCGCCCGTCGCCACCTACGTTCAGCACCTGCTTTTGGAAATCGACCTGATCGCCGGCGCGCTGCCCGCCCGCATGCCGGTCTCGCACCTGCATTTCGGCGGCGGCACGCCGACGGTGCTCGAGCCTGCGGACCTTGCCGCCGTGATGGCGCGCCTTCGCGAACGTTTTCGGCTTGAGACCCGATGCCGAGATAGCGATCGAGAGCGATCCGCGTACGCTCGCCGATGAGATGATCCAGCAGATCGGGGCGCTGGGCTTCAACCGCGCCAGTTTCGGCGTGCAGGAATTCGATCCGAAGGTGCAGGCCGCCATCAACCGGATCCAGCCGCCCGAAATGGTCGAGCGCGCGATTCTGGGGCTTCGTGCCAGCGGCGTGCCGAACATCAATTTCGACCTCATTTACGGATTGCCGCATCAAACGACCGCGGCGCTGTGCCGGACCGTCGAGCAATGCGTCGCGATGAGGCCCGACCGCATCGCGCTATTCGGCTATGCCCACGTGCCATGGGTCGCAAAGAATCAGCGGATGATCGCCGACGACAGCCTCCCCACCGCGCCCGAGCGCGCCGAGCAGGCAAAAGCGGCTGCCGCGACGCTGGTCCAGAACGGTTATATCCAGATCGGCATCGATCATTTCGCGCTGGCCCAGGACAGCCTCGCCATCGCGGCCGCCGAGGGGCGCCTGCATCGCAACTTTCAGGGCTATACCAGCGACACCGCCCGCACGCTGATCGGGATCGGGGCGACCTCGATCGGCCGCACCCCGCAAGGCTACGTCCAGAACGCCAGCGAGACCGGCGCATGGTCGCGCGCGGTCGCTGCGGGCAAATTGCCGATCGCTCGCGGCCACGCCCTGACCGGACAGGACGAGCTTCGCGCAAGCGTGATCGAACTCATCATGTGCGACGGAAAGGTCGACCTGGCCGCCGCCGGACGCACGCTGGGCTTCGCGGAAGGTTGGTACGCCGGGGAGATTCCCGAATTGCTGCAGATGCAGCAAGACGGCCTTCTGACCTATGCAGACGGAAAGCTGACGCTTGCCGCCGAAGGTCTTCCGCTGGCGCGTGTCGTCAGCTTCGGTGTTCGACACTTATCTGCGCGATTCGGCCGCCCGGCATTCGGTCGCGGTCTGAACCGCCACCAGCTCTTCACGCCGCCGTTCGCGCCGCCACGGCTTCATAGATATCCTCTTCCTGCGCGGTATGCATGCGCACCAGGGTCTCGATCGCCTCGATGATCCGCTGGGCGTCGCGCAGCAGATAGCGGTCGACCTTTTCGGTCGGCAGATCCTCGACCACGCGGGCGAGCAGCCGGGCAAGATGCAGGATCTCGCGATGCGCCCGGCTCATGGCGGAAAGGCTGTGGCTTTCCCGCAAGATCCGGGCGAGCCGCGGATAGACGCTGCCTTCATCGTCGCGCTCGTGCGCCACCACCTGCTCCTGCACCAGCCGGTTGGCCTCCGCGATCAGCGCGGCGCCGTTCTCGGCGGTGGCATCGTCGAGTGCGTCGACGATTTCCCGCAGCCGGTCCAGATCGCCGATCAGGGCCAGATGGTCGCGATGCAGCACGCGTCCGTCCGCCGCCGTCATGCGCCTGCCGGCATGGCCGAGGCCGGGCGTCAAGGCGCGCAGCGCGTTGAGGATCACGGCAACGTCGATCACCTCCTGAACGATGGCCGCCGGCACCGGCAACAGCCAGCCGAGGCTTGCCGCCAGCATCGCCAGGATGGAAAGCCCCATGCCCGCGACGATGCTTTCGACCGCGATCCGCCGCGCCCGCTGCGCGATCAGGATCGCCTCGCCGACCCGGTCGAGGCGATCGGCGAGGATCACCACGTCGGCGGCCTCCGACGAGGCGCTGGCGCCGCGGGCGCCGAGCGCGATCCCGACATCGGCGCAGGCCAGCGCCGGCGCATCGTTGATGCCGTCGCCGACCATGATGGTCGGATGCAGCCGCTGCTCGGAGCGCACGGCCTCGACCTTGTCGGAAGGCACGCGGTCGGCCAGCACCGAATCGAGATCGAGCGCGGCGCCGATCGCCTGCGCGGCGGCGGCGCGGTCGCCGGTGACCATGACCATGCGGGCAATGCCGGCATCGCGCAAAAGCCGGATCGCCCGCGGCGTGTCGGAACGAAGCTCGTCGGCAAGCAGCAGCGCGCCGATCGGCCGTCCTTCCACCGCGACGAACACGACCAGCGCCGAACGCCAGGACGCGCGCCGCATCGCCCGCGACGCCCATTCGCCGGCGCGTCCGCCGCCATAGATCATGTCATGCGAGCCGGCGGCTACCTTGCGTCCCTCGATCACGCCGTGCAGCCCCGACCCCATGGATTCCCTGACCTGCTCGGGCACCTTGAGGCTGAGGCCGCGCGCGATCCCGGCCTCGACGATGGCGTGGGCGAGCACGTGATGCGACGCCTGCTCCAGCGAAGCGCCCAGCATCAGCACTTCGTCGGCGGACTCTCCCGGCGCGACCACGACCGAGAGCAGCCGCGCGCCGCCGACCGTCAAGGTCCCGGTCTTGTCGAACAGCACGGTGTGGGCGCGCGCCAGCGCCTCCAGCGGCCCGCCGCCCTTGACCAGGATGCCGCGCCGCGCCGCCTGCGCGACCCCGGCGATGAAGGCGACGGGGGCTGCCAGAATCAGCGGACACGGCGTCGCCGCGACCAGCACGGCAAGCGAGCGGATCAGATCGCCCGAGATCAGCCAGGCGATGAAGGCAAGCGCGAGCGTCACCGGCAGGAAGATCAGCGCATAGCGGTCGGCGAGCCGCACGAACGGCGCCTTCGCGGTCTGCGCCGCCGTCACCAGCCGCACGATGCCCGCATAGGTGCTTTCGCCCGCCGCGGCCGACACCGCCATTTCGAAGGTCTCGCCGGCGTTCAGCGAGCCGGAGAGGATGGCGGCGCCGCGCGTCTTGACCACCGGGATCGGCTCGCCGGTCAGCGCCGACTCGTCGATCGTGGCGGCGTTCGAGCCGAGGACGCCGTCGACCGGAATGATTTCACCCGCCCGTACCAGCAACCGGTCGCCGATGGCGACGGCCGCTATCGGTACCTCCTCGATGCGGTCGCCGGTGCGGCGATGCGCCTCGCGCGGCGCGCGATCCACCAGCGAGCGGAGATCGTGCGCGGCGCGGGCCACCGCGATATCCTCGAGCACATTGCCGCCGGAATACATCAGCGCGACCACCGCGCCGGCGAGCGGCTGGCCGAGCGCGAGCGCCGCGCTCATCGACACCAGCGCGATCGCATCGACGCCGAGCCGGCCGGCCAAAAAATCCCTGACGATCGAAACCGCCAGTCCCGCCACGACAGGCGCGGTCGCGAACCACCAGAAGAGATCGGCGAGGTCGGGCCGGCCGGAGGCGTGAGCGCCGATACCGGCCGCCAACCCGATCACCGCGATCGCGACGAGTGCCCACCGCAGGACGCGCTCAAATGCCATCGCTTGTTCCGTGCTGATGTTTCCTCCGGGCTTGTCGCCGAAAACGCCACCGCCACGCTTGAGGGAAATCAAGCGCGAGGGGCCGAATTGCTGCGATATGCAAGCGGGAATGAAGTGCAGCTCCGACCGAGTCAGGCCGGTTGCGGCACGGACCCAAGAATCGGATTTATTCGATCGGCTTGAGGGCAAGTTCATCCGGCCGGGCCCTGACAAATCCGAATTTTTCGTAAGCGCCCTGGGCCGCATCGGTGGCAAGGAAAGCAAGGTAGGCTGCGGCATTTTGCTGGTGCCGGCCGTTCTGCACCGCCCCGATGGCGTAGGAGACCTCGTCGCGCAGGCTGTCCGCGGCCGGAAGTTCCACCGCCTCAACCTCGGCGCCATGACGCAAGGCTTCCATCACCTCCGTCTTCCAGACGATGCCGGCATCGGATTTACCGTCGCGAATGCGTTCCGGCGTTTCGCGGTGATGCACGGCGGTGAACCAGTTACGCTCCGTCGTCTGACAGGATACGCACTCCTTGCCGTTCGCGATCTGCGGCCACAGGCCATGCCGCTCGAGCACCTTGCGCGCGTAGAACTGCATGATGCCTTCGTTGACCGGGTTCGGCAGCGAGGTCCGGACGTCGGGCCGGACGAGGTCGTCGATCCCGGCGATCTTCTTCGGATTGCCTTTCGCGACCATGATCTGCAGCTCGTTGTGCATGTAGACGGCGTAGTTGGTCATGAGGCCGGCGGCCTTGAGCTGGCGCAGGTGCCCGAGATTGACGGACGCATAGACGTCGGGCGCGCAGCGATATTCCTTGCCGTTATAGGTCCAGCCGCCGTTCTGGATCGCCGAAAGGATCAGCCCCGGGGGAAGCGTGATCAGCCCGACCGTCACGCCGGGATGGGTTTTCTGGAAGGCCCCAACCACCTCGTCCATCGCAAAAAACTGATTCCCCGCGACCCAGAGCACCAGGTCCGCGTCGGACGTCATGTGATCGAGCGCCTCGACGCCCTTCTGAATGGTCCCGTCGGCCCGATAGAATTTGAGGTCGGTATCCTTGTTCGGTGGAATGGCGGCGAGTTCTTTCGGCGGTTTCTCCTGCGCAAACGCGATCGATTGAAAGCCCGAATTCGCGGCCGTCAAGACGATCCCGAACATCACCGCAAGCGCCGCGCGCAGAACTCTCGCGCCCATTCCGGACACCGGTTTCCTCACGTTATTCTCCTGTGATATTTGCGGCGCCGCCACAATCTAGCAAATAATCGCCTGCGGTGCAGATCGCGGTTTGACGTTAGGGTCGACGCCGGTCAGCTCAGGCCGTGTTGCCGGCATCGACCGTCAGCACGCTGCCGGTGATGTTGCGGCCGCCGTCGCCGAGGAGATATTCGACCATGCGGGCGACGTCCTCGACGTCAGGCAGGCGGCGCAGGGCGCTGCGGCCGGCGATGCGCTTGCGCTGATCGTCGGAGAGGGTCTGCGTCAGCTCGGTATCGATGAAGCCGGGCGCGATCGCATTGACGGTGATGCCGAGCTTGCCGACCTCGCGTGCCAGCGAACGGGTGAAGCCGGTCGCGGCGGCCTTGGTCGCGCCATAGACCGACAGGCCGTTATAGCCGGTGGAGGCGATGATCGAGGACATGTTGATGATGCGGCCGGCGCCGTCGGCCATCATGTGACGCACGACGTATTTCGTCAGGATCACCGGCGAGAGAACGTTGAGACGCACCAAGGCCTCGATCTCAGTGTTGTGCATGGTGGCGAGCAGGCCCTCGGTGCCGATGCCGGCATTGTTGACGAGGCCGTAGATCGCGCCGAACTCGTCGCGCAATCCCTTCACGAAGGCCGGAATGGCGTCGGTCTCGGCGAGATCGAACGCCCGGAAGTGAAGGCCGCCCCTTGCCCTGCTCCACGACGGCGCGGATGGCCTGCCGCAACTCGTCGCTTTCGCGCCGCGCCACCGCGATCACATTATAGCCGGCCGCGGCCAGCCGCCGCGCGATGGCAAGGCCGATACCGCGGCTGCCGCCGGTCACCACCACATTATGCATCGGTTCGCGCCAGTTTGCCGGCCGCCGTGATGTCGAGCGCGTCGACGAACTTGATCATGGCGGGCACCTTGTGCGGCGGCAGCTGGGCCCGGCAGTCGGCCAGAATCTTCTTCCGGATCTCGTCGGCCCGGCTCGCCTCGCAGCCATCGGCCAGGATGACATCGGCGACCACGATCGAACCGGTGATCGGGCTCTTGCGCGACCGGGCGCGCGACATCCGCACTTCGGCATGCCGGTTGATCACGGCTTCGATCTCCTCGGGATGAACCTTCAGCCCGCCGATATTGATGATGCCGCCGCGCCGGCCGACGAAGTGATAGCGGTCGCCGCGCAGCTCGACCATGTCGCCGGTGTCGACGAAACCGTCGCCATCGGTGAGCGCGGCCGCGTCGCGGCCGACATAGGCATGCGCCGTCCGCGTCGAGCGGATCCGCAGCGAGCCGTCCTCGACCTTCATTTCGACGCCATCGCCGGTCCGGCCGATCAGGCCGGCGGGAAAGCCTTCGAGGCCGTCATTGACGGCAAAGCCGACGCCGGCCTCGGTCGAGGCATAGGCGTGACCGATCGAGGCATCGGGAAAGGCCCGGCGCAGACCATCGAGCACGGCCTGGTCGGCGATCTCGCCGGACAGGCGGACGTAGCGCGGCGAAAAGCCGCGAGGCCGCCCCGCTCATCAGCAGCTTGCGCCAATGCGACGGCGTGCCGGAGATATGCGTGACGCCCCGCGCATTGAGGCGCGCGACATGATCGGCGAGCGCTTCGCCCGGCTCGGTCAGCACCATCGAACCGCCGCTGAGGATGGCACGCAGGAAAATCTGAAGGCCGCCATAGCGCCTGATGTCATAGAAGGTCGCCCATACCGGCGGCGTGCCGCGGGCAGGACCGTCGGCGACGATGGCGCCGGTAAGTCCCTCCAGCGTATGGCCGACGATCTTCGGCACGCCCGAGGTGCCTGAGGTCAGCATCAGCCATTCGGTGGCGCGCTCGGTCTTTATCTTCGCGCCCCTGCGCTCCGGCGCACGGGCCGCCATTACCTCGTAAACGCCGAAATCCGCCCAGCGCGGCGGCTGATCGGTGACGATGGCATCGATCTCGGCATCGTCGATCAGGGCCTGGACATGATCGGAATTGAGATCGGGCGGACACAGCAGCATCCGCCGCGCCACGCCGTCGATTTCCGTCATCGCGAGCGCCGATATCAGCTGGTCCGAGACCGCGAGCAGTACCGAGCGGTTGGAGAGTTCGTCGAAGCGGCCGACCAGGCAGGTCTGTTCAAGGATGTCCGTCAGCGATACGACGCGACGCCCGTCCGAAATGGTACGACCCTTCAGCTCCGGACCGAGATAGTCGCGGAGCGTGAAGATTTCACGCGGGGACATTTTCATAGGCCCTGACGAAGTCGCCTACCGTGAGCGGAAAGGCGGCATCCTCGGAAATGGTGAACGGATCGACGCCGAGATCGTCTTCGAGCCGCGCCACCAGGATCGCAAAGCCGAGCGAATCGAAACCGGTTTCGTGCAGCGACAGATCGTCGGTGAGCGGCGGCAGGGCCACCTGCTGCTCGGAGGCGATCTGCTGCATCGCTGAAATAATCCTTAACCTTACCGACATGGTCGCTCTTTCGCCTTCCGATCGATTGGGAACAGCCATGATAGTGCGAAAAGCTGAAACAAACCCGTCAGGCGCCGATCTTTTGCGCCCGTTGGTAAATGCGATGGTTGCCAAAATGCTTCGATTTCTCCGGAATCCGGAACGCTGCTCGGAAGGAACCGGTAACTTCCGACCGCGGGCGTTGCGCGAGCCCGCGAGCAGGGCGGCAAACTCTCACAACCGGATCGAGCCATCCAGGATCCGCGCATAGTTTGCGGCGGCGAGTTCGCGATAGGTGCCGGAGGCCGGTTCCCTGAAGAACAGCGGGTCGGTGACCAGGAGCGGATCGAATCCCTCGCGGATCAATTGCTGTTTCTTCTGCTTGAAGGTCTCGGTGCTATCGAGCTGGTTACAGAAGCGGATCACGACCGGGCAGGCATAGGCCGGCAGGCGGCGCGAGAGGTGATCGCCGAATTGATCGAGGTCGAAGCTCTCGTCAACCACGAGCGCGGCCATTCCGGCGCGGCCGTCGGCGCCCGGGATAGCTACGCCATAGGTGGTGGCGTCGATGACGCCAGGACAATCCGCAACCGCCTCGTTCACCTCTGATGTCGCGACATTCTCGCCCTTCCAGCGGAAGGTATCGCCGACCCGGTCGACAAAGTGGAAGAAGCCGGCCTCGTCGAGCTTCATCAAATCGCCGGTGCGAAACCAGGCATCGCCTTGCGCGAATACGTCGCGCAGGACTTTCTTTTCGGTCTCCTCGGCATCGGTATAGCCCTCGAAGCGGCCGCCGCCTTCGTCGGCGGTGCCGATGCGCCCCACGGCTTCGCCGGCTTCGCCGCGAGCGCAGGGAATGCAGAGTCCGTCGCCGGTCCGCAGCGGCGTTCCGGAATCCATGTCGATCCGGACGATCGCGGCCGGAAAGCGATGCGCGAGCAGCGGCGGGATCCGGCCGATCGCGCCGGGTTTGCCCTCGACATTAAAAAGCGAGAAATTGCCCTCGGTCGCCGCGTAGAATTCAAGGATCTGCGGTATCGAAAAGCGCGCCTGGAAGGCTTCCCAGATATCGCCGCGCAAGCCGTTGCCGCAGGCGAGGCGGAGCCGATGGCTCGCTTCATATTCGGACGGCGGCGCGCGCAGGAGATAACGGCAGAGTTCGCCGATATACTGGAACAGCGTGCAGTCCCAGCGCACGACGTCGTGCCAGAACCCGCTCGCCGAAAATTTGTCGGCCAGCACCACCGAGCCGCCCGCGCTCAGCATGCTGCAGGGCGCGACGATGCCGCCGACGCTGTGATAGACCGGCAGGCAATCGTACAGCCGGTCGTCGACCGAAGCCGCCGTCAACCCGGCGAACCAGCCGCCCCAGTTCAGGATGCGGCGATGGCTGATGCTGGCGGCCTTCGGCAGGCCGGTGGTGCCCGAGGTGTAGATCAGCAATGCGCGATGGTTGATGGTGACGGCGCGCCGTTCGGAAGGCTGCAGCGGACTGCCGTCCATTCCATCCAGGACGGCATCGATGCTCGCGTCGTTGCCGTGGCTGCCCTGGATCCAGATTTTCGGCGCGCGGTTCAGATAGGGCAGCGCGGTTTCGAAAACTCCGCCAAGCTCCTCCGCGAGGATCACATGATCGGCGTCCGCGACGTTGATGCAATGGGACAGCGACAGCCCGACCAGCCTGGTGTTGATCAGCGCGACGACGCCGCCGACCCTGGTGATGCCGAGCCAGGCGGCCATGTAATCCGGCCGCGTGGGCATGATGAGGCAGACGGTGTCGCCGGGCTCGATCCCTGCCGACAGCGCCCAGCGCGCGTAACGGTTGATCCGCTCGGCCAGCGTCCGGTAGCTGAACGTGCCCTCGTCCGAGATCAGCGCCGGGCGGTCCGGTTGCCGCTTCGACCAGTCTTCCACGACGTCGGCGAACAAGCGGGACGGGTCGGCCTCGATGCGCGAGGTGAGCTCGATCGCCTTCAGCCAGCTCTTGGCGGCGGACGGCTTTGCGCGCGACAGCGTCTTCGCCGATGGCGTCGGTTGTTCGATGACGTCTGCGCTCATGGCAAGGTAACTGCTGATCCCGGGCAATCATTTGATCCTGGACCAGCTATAGACCGGCTTGGCTGACCAGATGTTAATCAGCACAGTAAAGACCGCGTTGCCGTTGGGTGTAATTTGCAAGGCTGATTAATTCGACGGCGATGGCTTTCCTGCGGTGGCCGCTTCGCGCCGCTGACCGTACCGGAACTTTACCACGATGACGGGAACAGCGTGCCGCACAGCACGATTCTTGCAATACCGGCCTCAACAGGAAATGAGAGGCCGCGATGATCAGCAAACGAGCTTTCCTCCACTCGGCCGCCGGCACAGGGTTGGCACTGATGCTCGGCCTGATGACGCCGGCGCAGGCTGACTCCCCCTACCCATCCCATCCCGTGCGCTGGATTGTCCCTTACGCCGCGGGCGGCGCCACCGACGTGCTGTCGCGCCTGATCTGTCAGCGGCTGTCGGAGCGGCTCGGCCAACCTTTCGTGGTCGAGAACAAGCCAGGCGCCGGCAGCAATCTCGGCACCCAGACCGTGATCGGCTCACCGCCCGACGGCTATACCCTGCTGCTCACCTCGACCGCGAATGCCATCAACGCCTCGTTCGATCCGACGCTGCCGTTCGACTTCGCCAAGGGCATCGCGCCGGTCGCCGGCGTCGCGCGCATCCCGCTGGTGCTGGTGGTCAACAACGATCTTCCCGTTCATACCGTTTCCGAATTCGTCGCCTACGCCAAGGCCAATCCGGGCAAGATGAGCATCGCCTCCTCCGGCATCGGCACCTCGCTGCATCTGTCAGGCGAATTGTTCAAGGCGATGGCCGGCGTGCAGTTCGTCCACGTGCCCTATCGCGGATCGGCGCCGGGCCTGACCGACGTGATGAGCGGGCAGATTCAGGGCATGTTCGACAATGTCACCTCGTCGTTCGAATTCGTGCGGACCGGAAAGCTGCGCGCGCTCGGCGTGACCACGAAGGAGCGGTCGGACACGCTGCCCGACGTGCCGCCGATCGGCGACACCCTGCCGGGCTACGAGACCAGTTCATTCTACGGTGTCGGCGCGCCCCACGGTACACCGCAGGAAATCGTCGATCTCCTCAACAAGGAAATCAACGCCGCCCTTGCCGATCCCACCATCAAGCAGCGGCTCGCCGAACTCGGCGCCATCCCCATCACCGGCAACTCAACGGAGTTCGCCGCCATGCTTGCGACCGAAACCGAGCGCTGGCGCAAGGTGGTGGAGATGTCGGGGCAGAAGAAGGAGTGAGACGCGTAGCGGGCAAGAACGCGGGCCGTAGAGGTCGCTCTCCCCATCCGAACGTTAAGCCGTCGTTCCAAGCTCCTGCTCGTTGCGGATCGAGCGCTGCCTAAACAGGCAGCACGCGCGCGCACAGCCCAGCCCTCACCAGACTAATCTGACTGATAACAATAGATTTTTCCGATCGACGGCGTGGCATACAAGTTGCCTGTAAGAGCGGGATGCAGCCAGTCCCCGTTCAACTCAGCGTTCGAAACGTCCGAAAATCCTTTGCCGGCAAAGCCGGCGAGGTCCGCGTGCTCGACGACCTCTCCTTCGGCATCAACGAGCGCGATTTCGTCAGCATCATCGGCCCCTCGGGCTGCGGCAAGACCACGATCTTCAACATCATCGCCGGCCTGCTCGAACCGGATTCCGGCTCGCTGCATTATCGCGGCCAGGAGATCGAGAGCCTGCGCGGCCGCGTCGGCTACATGATGCAGAAGGACCTGCTGTTTCCCTGGCGCACCGTGCTCGGCAACGTGCTCTTGGGATTGGAGACCCGCGGCGTCGATCGGGTCGAGGCCGAGGGCAAGGCGCGCGAATATCTCAAGGGTTTCGGGCTTGCCGGCTTCGAGAATGCCTATCCGAAGACGCTGTCCGGCGGGATGCGCCAGCGCGTGGCGTTGATCCGCACGCTCATCATGGACCCGGATATCCTGCTGCTCGATGAACCGTTCTCCGCGCTGGACTACCAGACCCGCCTCTATCTCGAGGGCGTGCTGAAGGACGCGGTGGAAACCTATCACAAGACCGTCATCCTGGTGACGCACGACATCGACGAGGCGGTCGCGCTGTCCAAGCGCGTCGTCGTGCTCAGCGGGCGTCCGGCCCGCGTCAAGATCGTGCATGACATCGAAATCGACGCCGCCTCGCCGATCGCGGCCCGCAGCGACAGCCGGTTCTCCGGCTACTTCCATGCGCTCTGCGCCGAACTCGACATCCAGACCGAGAAAACAGCGTGACCCTCACACTACCCGGCGCAGCTCCCCTGCCGAAGCGGAAGGCGCATCGCCGCCAGCGTCCCCTGCGCTTCGATACAACGATAGGCCGCGCGGTGCTGCAAGCGGCTGCCGTCATCTTGTTTTTCACGCTCTGGGAGATCGGCGTCCGCGTGGGGTGGATTTCGGCCTTTCTGGTGGGATCGCCCGCCGGCATCTTCGCCTTTGCCGCCAAGATGATCGCGAGCGGCGAACTGCTTTCGGACACCTGGTACACGCTGTTCGAAGCCATTCTGGGCTTCGTCATCGGCACCATCTTTGGATCGCTGCTCGGGCTGGCGCTGTGGTACTCGGTGTTCGTGGCGCGGCTGGTCGAGCCTTTCATCGTCGCCATCAACAGCGTGCCGAAGATCGCGCTCGCCCCGATCGTCGTGCTCTGGTTCGGCACCGGACTGGTCTCCAAGGTCGCGCTGTCGGTATCGCTGACCGCGATCGTGGCGCTGATCGCCGCCTACCAGGCGGCCAAGGATGCCGACGTCGACCTGCAGTCGCTGCTGATCTCGATGGGCGCGGACAAGCACCAGGTGTTCTTCAAGGCCGTGGTGCCGTCGACCTTGCCGTCGATCATCGCGACCTTCCGGATCAATATCGGCTTCGGGCTGGTCGGCGCCGTGGTCGGCGAGTTCATCTCGTCGCAGCGCGGGCTCGGCCACCTGATCTACACGGCTTCGAGCCTGTACGACCTCAACACCGTCTGGGTCGGACTGTTCACGCTGATGATCATGGGATTCGTCCTCTATTACGTCATCGACATCATCGAACGCGCCATCCTGCCGTGGAGGCAGTCCAACACCACCCATCAGGTTCAGGTCTAAAGCCCGAATGCCGAACATACGGAGACTTCAAATGTCGTTGCTTACGCGTATTTCCCGCGCCGCCGCGCTGGCCGCGATCCTGCTCGCCACGCCGGCGCTCGCGGAAAACAAGAAGGTCACGCTGTCGCAGGCGTTCCAGTCGATGCTGTATCTGCCGCTCTACGTCGCGATCGACGAAGGCTTCTTCACCCAGCAGGGCCTCGACCTCACCAAGGAGACCGCCGGCGCGCCGACGGTGGCGCTCTCGGCCGTGATTTCCGGCAGCGCACAGTTTTCGATCCATGGCCCCGAATGGACCGCGATCGCGGCGTCCAAGGGAGCGCCGGTCAACATCATCGCCAACGTCGTCAACGGCGCCGCGGTATGGATCGCGACCGCGCCGGACTTCAAGTTCGACGGCATCAAGGACGTCAAGGGCCAGAAGGTCGTCACCGGCCTGATGCCGACCACGAGCACGTCGCTGTTCATCAAGCTGCTCAAGGAAAACGGCATGGACGCGAAGACCGATGTCGACATGATCCAGGTCGCGATCGGCTCGGAACCCGGCCCCTTCGTTGCCAAGCAGGCCGACATCGCCGTCATGTACGAGCCGGGCCTCGACCAGGCCGTTGCCAAGGGCATGAAGGTGGTGCTCGGATTTCCCAAGCTCTACGGCGCCTACGCATTCTCGGCCGTGACCGCGCGGAACGACGTCGATCCCGACACCGCGCAGCGCGTCGTCAACGGCATGGAAATGGCCATGCGCTTCATGGCCAAGGACCAGGCCAAAACCGTCGAGATCGCCAAGAAGGAATTTCCGACGCTCGATCCGGTGGTGGTGGAAGCCGCCGTGAAGCGGATGCTCGCCGACGGCGTCTATCCCCCGAGCGTCGACATCACCGCGGATGCGCTGAAAGTGTCGATGGACACCCAGATCGCGCTCGGCAACCTCGCGGCCCAGCCCGACTACAAGAGCTTTGTCGTCAAGAAGTTCATCGAACCGGCGCTGGCGATGAAATAGGCCTAACGCGGCCTCTGGCGCGGGCTCGCCTTCCATGAGAGTTTTGCCGTCGGCCTTGTTTGTCTGGGATACTCCGGCATGACCGATCCAAATGCGCGTGGCGCGCCCCCTGATAATGCGGGGGTCCTCGAACTTCTGCGGCTGTTCAAGCGCGATCCAGCGGTTGGGGACCGATACGCCGCGGCGTGCCTTGAGAAAGCGAAGGCCGCCGAGCCCCGGCTCAAGGCGTTCGAATATCTCCCTCGCGACACCGCGCGCCGGCCGGGTCCGTTGTCGGGCATTCCCGTTGCGATCAAGGATATCATCGCGACATCGGACATGCCGACCACGAACGGTTCGCCGATCTACCGCGATCACATCCCCGAGCGCGATGCCTGGGTCGTCGAACGGCTGCGCAGTCTCGGCGCCACGATTTTCGGCAAGACGGTTTCGACGGAATTCGCATGGCGGCATCCGGGACCGACGGCCAATCCGTGGAATACGCGGCATACGCCGGGCGGTTCGTCGTCGGGCTCCGCGGCGGCAGTAGCGGCCGGCATCGTCCCGCTGGCGCTGGGCACACAGACGCTCGGCTCCGTCATCCGGCCGGCCGCGTTCAATGGCGTCGTCGGGCTCAAACCGAGTTTCGGCGCGATCCCTCGCACTGGTGTGCACGCCTTGAGCCCCTCGCTCGATCACGTCGGCCTGTTCGCACGACGGGTCGACGACGTAGCCTTTGCATTGTCGTTGCTTGCCGCCTCAAGCGACAGCGACACGCATGGGCGGCCGCTTCCGGGATTTGAGGTCGATGCCGAAGATGGCGTGCCGCCGCTGGAGCGGCCGCGCCTCGGCATCGTGCGCTTTGCGAATTGGACAAAGGCTGAGCTTGAACAGCAACAGCTGTTCGAGGCGGCCATCGCGAAAGCGCGCAAGGCGGGCGCCATTCTGGAAGAGCTCGAGCTGGCTGAACTCGATCGCGCCAACTGGAACGCGATCAACACCATTCTTGCCAGCGAGGCGGCGCTGATTTTCGAAGGCCTCGTCGAACGCTTTCCCGACCGCAGCAGCGATCACCTGAAATCGCTGGTTCAGACCGGGAAGAATCACGCGGCGCTGGAATATCTTGCAGCCAAGGCATTGCGGGAAGAATTGCGATCCGCATTCACGTCGCAGATCTCAGGCTTCGACGCCGTCCTGACCCTGCCCGCCTTCGGCGAAGCGCCGGAAGGCCTTGGCTTCACCGGCAATGCGGAATTTTGCGCGCCGTGGACTTTTCTGGGCGTCCCCGCCGTGACGCTGCCGGCCGGATTCGGAAAAAACGGCCTGCCGCTCGGCCTCCAGATCGTCGGCGCCTACCGGCAGGATTATCGGACGCTGCGCGCGGCGAAATGGGTCGAGAACGTCCTCGGATTTGAGCCGGGCATTCCCGGCATTTAAGCCGCCGAGGGAAGCGCCAACTCGAGAAGCAAAAAGCCGCCCCGAGGGGCGGCTTTTCGAAATGATGCCGGCAAACCGGCATCAAATCTGGTTGCGGGGACCTGCAGCCATCTCAAATTACTGTTTCAGGCGATAGCTTAGGTGTTGCCTTCCGAAGGCGAAGGCCACACGTTGGAATCGTGTCGGGTACGCCAAATTTCTAAGTCATGCCTTGATGATGATCATCTCAACGGCGCGTAAACCAGCCCCTCCTCGGCGGGAAGCCGGCTTGGACCAGAGGTCATTTCACACCGCTAGTGACGCCGTTCGGCTTGCCAACAAGTTGGTAGACGTCCAGACCATCTTGCTTTCCCTTCACGAGGTGCTTCCCCTTGCTGATGAGATGAAATCCCATAGGGAGCGCCTCAAAAACTTCCCGGCTGACCAGGGTGATCGATTCAGCATCGGGATCAATCACCTTGCCAAGGCTCTCCAGCCGTTGGGTGGCGTTCACGGCGTCGCCGACGATCGTATAGTTGATCCGGTTCGGTGCACCGATATCCCCGACGACGACTGTTCCCGTATGGATGCCGATCCGGATGCGAACCGGCTCAAACCCCACAGCAGCCCGTCGCCGGTTTTCCGCACCTATCTCGAGCTGTATAGCGATGGCCGCTCGGCAAGCCGATGCTGCCGGGTTTTCCACGCGCTCGGGGGCGCCCCAGAAGGCCATGACGGCATCTCCGATAAACTTATCGATCGTTCCTCCCTCCCGTTCGACACAGGCGGCTACGAGGGCAAGGTGGTGGTTGATGTACTCGGCGACCTCGCGAGCTGTCAGTTTCTCGCACGCTGACGTGAACCCCACGATGTCTGTAAACATGATGGCGAGTTCGCGTTCCTCGGTACCCGCGCCGACCCGACCTTGCTTGACGAGGCGCATTACCAGCGTCCGCGGAACATAGCGGCCGAAAGCCCGCAAGCCGTCAAGCATGGCGTTGAACGAATGCGCGAGGTCGTCGATCTCGCGAAAGCGGCTGTGCGCCAGCGGCGCCACCTTGTCGAAGTCCAGGGAGCCAATGGCAGCAGCCCCCTTCGCTGCGCGGCGGATCGGACCTGAAATTGTCCTGGCCATGAATGCGGCTGCAACCAAAGATGCCCCGAGCATGACTAGCGCGATGATCGATGCCAGGTAGAACAGGCGCAGGGGCGCGTCCACGGCCCGCGCCAGCGCGTATGAGCCGATCGTGATCGGCAGATCGCCGTAGCCGGAGATTTCCCGGCCAAAAATGAAATAGAGTTCGCCGTCGACAACCTGCTGACGCGCCACCGTTCCGGGCGGCGGCTTTATCCCGGCCTTGTCCAGTGGCTGCAAGCCGGCGTAGTTTTCGATAACCCGGTCGCCAAACGCTCCAAGCGTTTGCAGCGGAACGTTCTCCGACAGCCCGCGGCTTCCGTCGAGCAATGCCTGATGGGCGAGAATCCGGTCCTGCCCGTAAAGCATGAAAGCGACGGATCGCGGCGGCTCGCTCAGTTCCCTTGCGAGTATCGACAGGGCCCTGGTCGAGACCGCGAGCGCCACGAAGCCAAGATAAACGTCTCCTTTCCAGATCGGGACGCGATAGTTCAGGGAAGTCGTCTGCGCTCTCTCGCGATAGACGGGCGGTCCCCAATAAGGGTCCTTGCGGACACGAATCTCATTGGCGCTCTCGGCAAGCTGGCGGTCTCCCGTGATGTCCAGATGGTCCAACTGGAATGCCGTGCTGGACGCGCCTCTCACGACACGCAATGCCCTGCCGCCAGGATCGGCAAGGATCAGCGCTCCAACCTGGGGCGCGGCGGCCATGGTGCCGCTGACAAAATCGTCAAGTGCGGGGTCGAAGAGTTGGTAACGCCCGCCGCGGATAGCGTCCGCGATGAAAGTCGCCTGATCGACCGCTGCGTCAAGGTGCCGTCGCAGCGCCATCTCCTGCGTGGCGAACGTGCGTGCAATGAGCCGTGAGGCGAACGCCTGCACGATGCTGCGACCGGTGACCCAATTGAGAGACACGATCACGCCGACCGACAGCAGCACGAGCACTCCTATACTCAGCATGAGCGTCGGCATGAGTGCCAGGTTGGGACCACCTGGTCTCAAATCCCTCGACGCATCGCGTTGGAGTACTGGATCGGCCATTGATGTTCCCGCACCGCTTGATGATGCAATTCGCTATTGCTCGCTTCCGAACCACTTGCCGTAGATCCGCCGATAGGTGCCGTCTTCCCGGATTGCGACCAACGCACTGTTGACCTTCCTGCGTAGTGCACTTCCATCGGGGAAGACGAGACCAGCCTCCCGCTTGTCGAACTCGGGACCAACCAGCCTCACCAGGCCTTTGCCCTCATGCGCCGCATAGTAGCGGAAAGCCGGGGAAGGAGAGAGCAACGCGTCCACCTTCTTGTCGAGCAGGGCCTGAAACGTATCGCCTAACTGCGAAAACTCCTGCGCCTCGGCGTTGTAGTCGCGAAGATATTTGATCGGGATACTGGCCCCGCTCATCGTCCCGACCTGCTCAGTCGCACAAGCCGCGTGTTGCACCAAATGTGCTTCGAGCTGTTCCACGCCACCTTCCGAGACGTAGGCCACGCTGATCAAGACTTTTTGGATATCGAGCAACTCAAACAGCCAGCGCAACGCTCCACCGTGCGTGCTCTCCGTGAACCCTTGCAGGATAAATTTTGCGGTTGCCATAGACCCAAGATTAACAGAATTGCATCGTGTTGCGCAGAGCGGCCGACCACCGGTTTAGCCGATATTGGCGCTTACCCCAATCTGTGGGGCTGTTTTGGGATAGGATTTGCGCCTATGACCTTCAGGTTGTGAGCCTCACGAGCTACCGGGCCGGAAAATGTGACGAACCAATCCGGCGGCCAAAGGGCAAGCCGGCTGGGGTTCATCCGGGCGCCCGCATCACATTTCCGATTTTCCGAATTTCTTCTTGACGCCGGACCCAAATCACTTGCATATCCACCGCCATCCACCCCACTCAAGGGGCGTATCGCGATCGTCACGGACGCGGGGCTGGATGCGATGGACGGGGGCTGCGCTTCTGACGAGGGCGCTCGCCCGCGGATGGCAAAGGCGTGTGGTCCTGACACCTCGGTGCTGGTGTCAAGTGGGCGGGAGGTCATTCCCGCTGATGACGGTGGCAAGAAAGCCGATCACCGGGGAGATCACGTTATAAGCCGTAAACCATCGCGTGCGGGAATGCCGGGCTGATCCGGTGAACTCGCTGTGAATACTCGTGCGCAACCTCGCTACCCATAGCGCGCACGAGGCTGCGGGTGCACTGGGCACCCGGCATTCCCCACGCCCTTTGTTGCAGAGGGCGGAAAACGGAAGAGCAAACCTCGCGCGAAGCAGGCGGCGAGAATGTGAAGCTGTGACTGAGAGAATGAAGCTGCCCGCAGGGATGCCGTTGTTGACAATTGAATCTGCATTGGCCCGCCTACGGCTTTGGCAAGAGAGGATTGATCGCAATGCTACGAATGAAAAATCCTTCCAAGCCGTTGACCTGGAAGGATTAATCTTGGTTGCGGGGATAGGATTTGAACCTATGACCTTCAGGTTATGAGCCTGACGAGCTACCGGGCTGCTCCACCCCGCGATAAACCGTTGCACGCCTTGTCGAAAAACCGAGTGCCGAAACGTCTTTGGCCAACGCGCGGAGCGCGGCTAGTCCGTCCCGAGGCTTCCTGAGAAGGCAACCCCTGACGAATGCCTTGGGGCGCGAGGGGTATGTACCAACGCAGGCGCGCTTTGGAAAGGGCCGCGAGGCGACTTTTGAGGATTTTATGACGGCCAAAATCGCCCAAATCGCGCTTTTCGCGGCAAAACCGGCCCGGACTGAGCGCTCTTGCCAGACCTTGCGTAAAGGCCCAGCTTCCCGGCCAGGGAACCGGGACGAACCCAGACAGGAACCGCCAGGAACAGTCCCGAGAAAACGTCGAGGGAGAACGCCATGGACCAGCCACTGAAAAGCCCGGGCCAAAGCGCCCTGGATGACGCCTTTCACCGCCTGTTCGACCTGTCGCGGTCAGAGCCGGCGCCGACGCTCGAGCAGCGTCTCGACCGGCTGGCGCGGCTGCGTGCGGTCGTCGCCGACAACGAGGCCCGTTTCGAGGCGGCAATCTCGGCCGATTTCGGCCATCGTTGTTCCACCGAGACCCTGTTCGCGGAATCGATGTTCGTGCTCGGCGAAATCAAGCACACCGCCAAACACCTGAAGAAATGGATGGCGCCGCGGCGCATCGCCACCGCAGTGCAATTCATGCCGGCCAAAAACCGGCTGATCCCGCAGCCGCTCGGCGTCGTCGGCATCATCGCGCCCTGGAATTATCCGCTGCAGCTGACCCTGGCGCCGGCGGTGGGCGCGATCGCCGCGGGCAACCGGGTGATGATCAAGCCGAGCGAACTGGTGCCGCGGTTTTCCGCGCTGCTGAAGGAGCTGATCTCGGCCAAATTCGACGCCGGCGAAATGGTGGTCACCGGCATCGAGGAGGAGATCGCAAAGAGCTTCGCGTCGCTGCCGTTCGATCACCTGATCTTCACCGGATCGACCCGGATCGGCCGCCTCGTGGCCGAAGCAGCAGGGCGCAATCTGACGCCGATCACGCTCGAACTCGGCGGCAAATCGCCCGCCATCGTCGACCGCTCGGCGGATCTGGCGGAAGCCGCGGCAGCGCATCGCCTATGGCAAGCTGCTCAATGCCGGGCAGACCTGCATCGCGCCGGATTATGCGCTGGTGCCGGAAGGCCAGGTGCAGGATTTCGCCGACAAGGTGCAGGCCAGCATGCGGGCCATGTTCGGCACCAGCCCCGACAACAAGGATTACACCTCGGTGGTTTCCGACCGGCATTATGCACGGCTCGAAAGCCTGGTGGCGGACGCCGCCGCCAAGGGCGCCCGCATCATGCAGGCGGCAAAGCCCGACGACTCCGCCTGGAAATCGAAACGCAAATTCCCGCCGACCATCGTCGTCGGCGCGACCGCCGACATGACGATCATGCAGGAGGAAATCTTCGGGCCGCTATTGCCCGTGATCGGCTACAAGGATGCCGCCGAGCCGGTCGCCTATATCAACAAGCACGACCGGCCGCTCGCGCTGTACTGGTTCGGCAAGGACGATGCCGCGCGCGACGAGGTGCTGGCGCGCACGGTCTCCGGCGGTGTCACCGTCAACGACTGCCTGTTCCACTTTGCCCAGATCAACCAGCCGATGGGCGGCGTCGGCGCGTCCGGCACCGGCGCCTATCATGGCGAATGGGGTTTTGACACGCTTGAGCAAGCTGAAGCCGGTATTCTACCGCTCGCCGTTCAACCGGCTGGCCGATCTCTATCCGCCCTACGGCGCCAAGATCGCGCGAATGGAAAAGCTGCTGCGGTTCTTGTCGTAGTCCGGCGCCGCGAGCCGTTCACGTCAGCAAGAACCCGCCGTCCACGGTCACGACGCTGCCGGTCATGTAGCGCGAGGCGCTAGAGGCGAGCAGCATGATGGCGCCATCGAGATCGGATTCGGCGCCGACGTGGCGCTGCGGAATCCGTTTGGCCAGTTTCTCGCCAGCCGGCGTCGACCAGAAATCGTGGTTCATCTCGGTGTCGATATAGCCGGGCGCCAGCGCGTTGACGCGGATGCGGTTGCCGGCGAGCTCCAGCGCCATCACCTTGGTGGCCTGGATGATCCCCGCCTTGGAGATGGTGTAGGGCGAAAGGAATTTCATCACGCCCGAGCCGAGCACGGAGGCGATATTGACGATGTTGCCCTCCTGTTTGCGCGCGATCATCCGGCGCGCGATTTCGGTGGCCAGGAAATAGGCCCCCTTGAGATTGGCGTTGATGACGGAATCCCAGTCCGCCTCGGTTTGATCGATCGCGAGTTTCTCGATGGCGATACCGGCATTGTTGACGAGCACGCTGACCGGACCGAGCGCTGCCTCCGCGCTGTCGACCGCCTTGCCGATCGAGGCGATGTCGGTGACGTCCATCTGCACCGCGACCGCGCGTCCGCCCTTACCCCGAATCTCCTCCTCGAGGCTCTTCAGTTTACCGGTCTGCCGCGCCGCCAGCACGAGCGCGGCGCCGTGCGCCGAAAGCACCCGCGCGAACTGCCGCCCCAGCCCCTGCGAGGCGCCGGTGACGAGAATGATTTCTTTACTGACGTCGAATAAACCGGACATGAGCAGCTCCAGCGAGAATAACACGCGTTCATTGATACAGACGATTTTAGCGATCGCAAACCCGTTTCATTGACCCAACCCGGACGCGTCAAACACGGGGAGAGTTTTCGCCCATGAACAGTTTCGACGCTGTCATCTATTTAGCGCTCGTTATCGCCGTCGTCCTCGGCTTCAATTCCGGCCTGCTGCGCAGCGCGGTCACGATCCTCGCTTATCTCTTCGCGATGCCGATCGCGATCTGGGCGATGTCGTTTGTCGGACCCATGATCGGCAACGGCAGCGACGTGCCCTGGTCGCAGACCTGGCCGCTGTTCTTCGGAATTTTTCTTCTCGCCGGCATGGTGCTGGGAAAACTGGCGCGCATGGTGATCGACGAAACCATCGGCCCCGGCGCCGGCATCGGCGATCGTCTCGCGGGCGCCGTGCTCGGCGCCGTGCGCGTCGGCCTGGTCGCGGTCACCCTCGTCATAATCTTCGACCAGCTGGTGCCGCCGGATCGCGAGCCAAAATATCTCGAGGGTTCCCGGCTGCGGCCGCTGTTGTCGGCCGCCGGACAAACCGGCTTCCGCTCGCTGCCGCCGGAGGCCGCCGCCGCGATCGATCGGCTGAAGAAAGACCGGCACATATAAAGGACCATCCGCTCGCCGCGGACGCCGCATCCCGCTCCTAGATATGCATTTCGGAGATAGCGGAGTCCCTTATCAGGGCCGCCCGGGTTGGCTACAATGACGGGATCGGACTTCAACAATCACCTGACATAACGGGAGTGAGACAGTGGATCTTGGGATCAAAGGCCGCCGCGCCATCGTGTGCGCATCCTCGAAGGGCCTGGGACGCGCCTGCGCGATGGCGCTGGCCAACGAAGGCGTGCATGTCACGGTGACCGCGCGCGGCGCCGAAGCACTGGCGAAAACCGCCGCCGAAATACGCAAGGCAAATCCCGGCGTGACCGTGACCGAGGTCGCCGGCGACATCACCACCCCGGCGGGCCGCGAAGCCGTCCTGAAGGCCTGCCCCGATCCGGATATCCTGGTCAACAATGCCGGCGGGCCGCCGCCCGGCGATTTCCGCAACTGGACCCGCGACGACTGGATCAAGGCGCTCGATGCCAACATGCTGACCCCGATCGAGCTGATCAAGGCGACGGTGGACGGCATGATGGCGCGCAAATTCGGCCGCATCGTCAACATCACCTCCGCCGCGGTGAAGGCGCCGATCGAGATCCTCGGCCTCTCCAACGGCGCCCGCGCGGGCCTCACGGGCTTTGTCGCCGGCATCGCGCGCAAGACCGTGATCAACAACGTCACCATCAACGCCCTGTTGCCGGGACCGTTCGATACCGACCGGCTGCGCGGCACCGCGAAGGCGGAGGCGGAGAAGCGTGGCGTCAGCGCCGAGCAGATCTTGGTGGAGCGCGCCAAGGTCAATCCCGCCGGGCGCTTTGGCGATCCCGAAGAATTCGGCGAGGCTTGCGCATTCCTCTGCAGCGCCAAGGCTGGCTTCATCACCGGCCAGAACATCCTGCTCGACGGCGGCGCCTTCCCGGGCACGCTGTGAGGGCGGTCTGGTACGAGCGCGCGGGCGCGGCAACGGATGTCCTGACGGTCGGCGAGATGCCGACGCCGGAGGCCGGACCGGGAGAGGTCCGCGTCCGGCTCGAGGCCTCCGGCGTCAATCCCGCCGATGTCGGCCGCCGCGCCGGCAGCTATCGCGCGATGGAATTTCCGCGCGTGATCCCCAACAGCGACGGTGCCGGCATCGTCGATCAGCTCGGCAGCGGCGTGACGCGGTTCGAAATCGGTCAAAGGGTCTGGCTCTTCAACGGCCAGCGCAACGGCCGCGCCTTCGGTACCGCGGCCGAATATATCGCACTGGCCGATTATCTGGTGACGCCGCTGCCCGATGACGTTTCGTTCGCGGCCGGCGCCACGCTCGGCATTCCCTGCATGACCGCGTGGTGCTGCCTGTTCGGCGACGGACCGATCGCGGGCCGGACCGTGCTCGTCACCGGAGGGGCCGGCGCGGTCGGCCATTACGCCGTGCAACTGGCGAAAGCGGGCGGCGCGCGCGTGATCGCCACCGTCAGTTCGCCGATCAAGGACATGGAAGCCCGCCTCGCCGGCGCCGATCTCGTCCTCAACTACAAGACCGATGACCTCGTTACCAAGATCATGACGTTCACCGAGCAGCGCGGCGTCGACCGCGTCGTCGATGTCGATTTCGGCGGCAACATCGCCACCACGCTGAAGGTCATGGCGGTCAATTCGGCGATCGCGGTCTACGCCACCAACGGCAACCGCGCGCCGACGATTCCGATGCGCGAGCTGATGGAAAGATGCATCGCGTTGCGGCCGCTGGTGCTGTACGCGTTGCCGCCGCCGCTGCTTGCCGAGGCCCAGAGCGAAATCACCAAATGGCTCGCGGCCGGACCGCGGATCCACAACATCGCCGCACAGTTTCCGCTCGCCGAAACGGCGCAAGCTCACCTCGCGGTCGAAAAAGGCGACAAGCTCGGCACCGTCGTCGTCGACTGCGCGCGCTGATCACGACACCGGCGTGGTCCGCTCGTCGGTCCAGGTCCCGCCGAACGCATCGAGCCCCTCGGCGAGGTAATCGCTGACCAGGGGCTCGCCGAGCAGATAGCTCGCGGTGCGCTTGTTGTGGCCCTCGGCGGCCTCGCGGCGGAGATCGTCCCATTCCTCGATCGTGCCGTCGCCGCGCCCAAGACGCATCAGCGCGACCAGGTCGATCTGCTCGTCGTCGGTCATGGCATTGATGAAGCCGGTGATCTCGCGAACCACGGGATCATCGCCGTCATCCTCCAGCACATCGATCATGTTGTCGTCGGCGCTGTTCGACCCGGAATCGGGGTCGGACACCCCCTCCTTGACGTCGAATTCGCGCATTTTCTCGATCAAAAAACCGATTTTTTCGGCCGAAATGGCTAATTCTGGCATCCAGGCGCTCCCAAATGTTTGAGTGCCGCGTCAACGCGCCGGCCATCAAGATGATCCATTGCGCGCCGCGGCAGGAACCAGCATCTTGCGCCCCAAGAAACGAAGGCCAAGGGGAAGCGCCAAATGTACTGGAAAGTGGGCAAGGTCAAAATCACGAAAGTCGTCGAGCTGGAGACGGTCGGCAGCACTCGCTTCATCCTGCCGCTGGCCACCAACGAGGAAATCCAGAAATCGCCCTGGCTCATTCCGCATTTCGCCACCGACGAGGGCCGGTTGAAAATGTCGATCCATTCGCTGGTGGTGGAGACGCCGACCCGGCGGATCGTGGTCGATACCGGGCTCGGCAACGACAAGCAGGGCCGCAACGTACCGACCTGGAACGACCGGCAGGGGCCGTTCCTCCAAACCCTGGGCGCCGCAGGCTTTGCGCCCGAGAGCATCGACACCGTGCTGTGCACGCACCTGCATGTCGACCATGTCGGCTGGAACACCAAACTCGTGGACGGGAAATGGGTGCCGACCTTCGTCAATGCGCGTTACGTGTTCGGCAAGGCCGAATACGAGTACTGGCGCGATAACAGCGTGGAGCCCGACAAAGTCGCGGTTTTCCACAACTCGGTGAAACCGGTCATGGATGCCGGCAAGGCCGACCTCGTCGCCAGCGACGCGAGGCTATCGGATGAAATTACCCTGATCCCCACACCCGGCCACAGCCCGGGCCATATGAGCATCCACATCCAGTCCGACGGCGAGGAGGCGCTGCTCACGGGCGACGTCGCCCATCATCCCTGCCAGATGGCGCATCTCGACTGGTCTTCGACCGCCGATTCCGACCCCGTGCAGTCGGCGGTGACGCGGCGCGATTTATTTTCGCGTTTCGCCGATAGCCCGACCCTGGTGATCGGCGGGCACTTCAATGCCGGCCTCATCCGTCGCGACGGCGATGCCTTCAAATTCATCGTTTAGGGCGTGACACCAAAGTCGGCCCTTTTTGGCCGGAAATCGTGCCCAAAGCATAGCCCGGCAGCGCCGGCGGCAGTTGAATTTCGCCCCGCCCTGTTCCAAGAAGCATCCAAGCAACCACCACCCCAGGGAGTGATACGAAATGAAGCTTGTTCGTTACGGCGCGGTCGGCCAGGAAAAGCCCGGTTTGATCGACAAATCGGGCCAATTGCGCGACCTGTCGGGACAGGTAAAGGACCTCACGGGCGAGGCCTTTTCGCCGGCCTCGCTGGCGAAGATCGCGGCCCTCGACGCGGCCTCACTCCCTGCCGTCAGCGGCAAGCCGCGGATCGGCTCCCCGGTGGGTGGCCTGCCCAAATTCATCGCCATCGGCCTCAATTACAGCGACCACGCCGCGGAAGTCGGAATGCCCATTCCGGCCGAACCGATCATTTTCACCAAGGCCAATAACAGCCTGTGCGGCCCCAACGACAAGGTCGAAAAGCCCCGCGGCTCGACCAAGCTCGACTGGGAATGCGAAATCGCCATCATCATCGGCACCCGTGCCAAATATGTCTCCGAGGCCGACGCACTCAACCACGTCGCGGGCTACGCCGTCTGCAACGACGTCTCCGAGCGCAATTTCCAGCTCGAGCGCCTGGGCCAGTGGACCAAGGGCAAGTCGCACGACACGTTCGGCCCGCTCGGCCCGTGGCTCGTCACCAAGGACGAGATTGCGGACGTGCAGAAGCTATCGATGTGGCTGGACGTCAACGGCAAGCGCTGCCAGACCGGGTCGACCGCGACGATGATCTTCGGTGTCAAGAAGATCGTCTCCTACGTCTCCGAATTCATGACGCTCCTGCCCGGCGACATCATCACCACGGGCACCCCGCCCGGCGTCGGCTCCGGCATGAAGCCGCAGAAATTCCTCAATGTCGGCGACGTCGTCACGCTCGGCATCGAGGGTCTGGGCGAGCAACGGCAGGAAATCGTCGCGGCTTGAGGCTTCCGGCATCCGAGGCGCGCGTCTCCGGCGCGTCTCGGATGAGCCACGATAAGCCGATCGTCATTGCGAGGAACGTGAGCGACGAAGCAATCCAGACTTATTTTGCGGCTTTGTGGATTGCTTCGCTGCGCTCGCAATGACGGGTGTTTTCTCTTCGTGCCTGACTAAAGGATTAACCGATGAAACTCTCATTCTCCCCGGCCTCGCCCTTCGCGCGCAAGGTGCGCATCGCCGCGATCGAACTCGGGCTGATCGACAAAATCGAATTCATCTCGGCGACCGTGGTGCCGGGCCAGCCCAACGAGGAATATTCGCGCATCACGCCGCTGAAGAAGCTGCCGGTGCTGATCCTGGACAATGGCGACGTCATCCTCGATTCCTACGTCATCGTCGAATATCTCGACGAGCTTGCCGGCGGGGGCAAGCTCATCCCGGCGTCGGGGCCTGCACGCTGGAAGGTCAAGAGCGACCATTCCATGCTGCAGGGCATGCTGGATTCGATGCTGCTCTGTCGTTACGAGAACATGGTGCGGCCGGAACCGCTGCGCTGGAAGGCCTGGGCCGATGACCACTGGGCGCGTGCCTGGAACGGCATGGCGCGCTTCGAAAAGCAGGCGGAGATGCTGTCGCGCCCGCTCGACATTTCGCAGATCGCGCTTGCTTGCGTGCTCGGTTATGCCGATTTCCGTTTTGCCGATTGCGGCTGGCGCAAGGCCTATCCGAAGCTCGACGCGTTCCATCAGAAGATGCTGGAGCGGCCGTCCGTGAAGATCTCGCTGCCGCCAGCAGCGTAACCAGGAAGTTGCCATGAGTCTGAAGCTCAGCGTCGGCGATCTCACCATCCATCGCATCATCGAGCAGGAAACCACCTTCCTGCCGGCGCTTGATATCCTGCCCGACCTGACGCCGGAACTGCTGGCGGAGAACCGGGCTTGGATGCGGGAGGCCGGCGCGATCGACGACAGCGACGTGCTGAAACTATGCTTCCAGTCCTACATCGTGAAGACCCCGCACCACACCATCCTGGTCGACAGTTGCATCGGCAACGACAAGCCGCGGCCGCTGCGTCCGAAATGGAACATGAAGACCGACGACGCCTATCTGCGCGCGCTGGCGGCGGCGGGTTTTTCCGTCGGCGACATCGACTACGTGATGTGCACGCACTTGCACGTCGACCACGTCGGCTGGAACACACGGCTGGAAAACGGCCGCTGGCTACCGACCTTTCCGAACGCGCGCTACGTGTTCGGCAAGGACGAGTTCGACTATTGGACCGAGCAGAACGCCAAGGCGGAAGTGCCGCCATTCGCCGACAGCGTGCTGCCGGTGGTCGAGGCCAAACGGGCCGAGATCGTGCGCGACGATTTTGAAATCGGCGACCATGCCCGCATCCTGCCGACGCCGGGGCATACCCCAGGACATGTCGCCTTCAGGTTCGGCCGGGGCAAGGATACAGCCGTCGTCAGCGGCGACCTGATGCATTCGCCGTTGCAGGCGCGCTATCCGGAACTGTCGGCGAAATTCGACGTCGACCAGGCGCAGGCCGCCGTGACCCGGCGCAATTTCCTGGAACGCTATTGCGACACCGAGACGCTGTGCTGCACTGCGCACTTCCCCTCGCCCTCGACGGGAAAAATCCGCCGCTGGGGCAACGGATTTTCCTGCAAGGCGGTTTGAGCGATCGTAGGGTAGACGGAAGGCGGCTCAGTCGAACAAATTCGGCGTATGATTGACCACGGCGCCCTCGATCGCGAGCATCTTCAATTTCGTCGTGACGCCGCCATTGGCCGAGAAGCCGCCCGGCTTGCCGCCGGCGGCAAGCACGCGGTGGCAGGGCACCACGACCGGGCAGGGATTGCGCCCGAGCGCCTGGCCGACATCGCGCGACAGCTCGACGCCGCCGAGCCGCTTGGCGATATCGCCATAGGTCATGGTCTTGCCCGGCGGGATGGTGCGGGCGATGTCGTAGACGCCGCGGTGAAACTCCGGCACGCCGTCGAGATCGAGCACGACGTCGGACAGATCGTTCGGCTTTCCTTCCAGCAATTCGGCGATGCCGTCGATCGCGCGCTGCACCTCGGCCGGCGGCTCGGCCTCCGCGATATCGCCATAGCGCTGGCGGATGCGGCCCCGGGTCTTTTCCTCGGCTCCCATCGGCAGCTGAACCGCATTGATGCCGCGCGGACCCCAGGCGATGCCGCAGCGCCCGATCGCGGTGTCGAAGATTGCGAACTGTTGATCCGTCATGGCCGGCTCCATATCCATTGCCCCATGCTATGAGCTTGATGCTGGCCCTGAATCTAGGCTTGGAAATAGTTGCGATCCACCCGGATTCCGGAGAAATTTAGCGTCGTCCTGAGGAAAAGCCATGGAACGACATCCAAGGCTCGTCATCACCGGACTTGACCCGATCAAGCCCGCGTATGACACCTTGGAAATAACGCACCGACCAGCCCGACCTGCAACCCCGCCGAGCCCTCTATGCAAACACTTCACGTCAACGGCTACGACATGGCCTATCTCGACATCGGCCGCGGCCCGCCGCTGGTGTGCGTGCACGGTTCGCTGTGCGATTTCCGGATCTGGTCGCCGGTGCTCGGTCCCCTGACGCGAAAGCATCGGGTGATCGCGCCTTCCCTGCGGCACTTTTTTCCCGAACACTGGGACGGCCGCGACGGCAGCTATTCGATCGCGCAGCACACGGCCGACGTGATCGACTTCATCGAGAAGCTCGATGCCGGGCCGGTCGACCTGATGGGGCATTCGCGCGGCGGACATGTTTCATTTCGCGTCGCGCAGCGGCGGCCGGATCTGTTGCGCAAGCTGATCCTGGCCGAGCCCGGCGGCGAGCTCGATCCCACGCTCGATCCGGCGGCAAAGCCCGGAGCACCCTCCCCGCTTGCGGCGCGCTTTGCGGCCTCGGCCGAAAAGATCGCGGCCGGCGATATCGATGGCGGCCTGGCGTTTTTCATGGACGCGCTCGAAGGCCCCGGCGCCTGGAAACGGGTGCCGGCAGCGGCAAAGCAGCTGCTGCGGGACAACGCGATGACGCTGATCGGACAGGTCAGGGACAACCGTCCACCCTTCTCCAGGACCGATGCCGAGGCAATCGCGAACCCGACGCTGTTCATCGGCGGGGCCAACACCAAGGGCATGTTGCCGCAGGTGCTGCATACGCTGGCCAAGCACGTAAAGGGCTCGCAAATCGCGATAATCCCCGGCACCACCCATCCGATGTTCGAGCAGGCACCGCAGAAATATTGCGAGATCGTGCTCGGTTTCCTGGCGGAGTGAAAATGCAAACGCTTCACGTCAACGGCTACGACATGGCCTATCTCGAGGTCGGGGCGGGGCCGCCGCTGGTTTGTGTGCACGGCACGCTCGGCGATTTCCGCACTTGGTCCGCGGTTTACGGGCCGTTGTCGAGGAAGCACCGCGTGATCTCGGTCAGCCTCAGGCATTTCTTTCCCGAGCACTGGGACGGCGTCGGCGATGACTACCGGATGGCGCAGCACGTCGCCGACGTGATCGGCTTTATCGAGCAGATCGAGCCAAGGCCGATCGATCTGATGGGTCATTCCCGCGGCGGGCATATCGCGTTCCGGGTCGCGCAACAGCGGCCGGAATGGCTGCGCAAGCTGGTGCTGGCCGAACCCGGTGGCGACCTCGATGCGTCGCTCGACGGCGCGCCGCCCTCGCCTTCCCCGCTCGGTGCGAGGATCGTGGCATCGGCCGAAAAGGTCAAGGTCGGCGATATCGACGGCGCGCTGAAGAATTTCTTCGACGGGATCGAGGGCGACGGCGCCTGGGCGCGGCTGCCCGCCGCGCCGAAGCAGCAACTGCGCGACAATGCGTTTACGCTGATCGGACAAGTCGGCGAAAACCGCCGGCCCTATGCAAAGACCGACGCGGAATCGATCCGGACGCCCACACTGTTCATTGGCGGTGCCGACACCAGGGGCGCGCTCGCCGCCGTGCACCGCGCGCTGGCGCGGCATGTGGCGGGTTCACGGACCGCGATGATCGCCGGCGCCGGCCACTGGATGTTCGAGCAGGCGCCGCAGGAGTTTTGCAGGGTCGTGCTGGAGTTTCTGGCGACGGCGTGAACGCTGGGTTTGTTGCGCTGCGCCACGGATGGGTTGGTAAACCCCAGGCCTTGATGTTACTCTTCCCATAACAAGCGAACGGGCTTGGCCCCCCAAAAACGCGAGGAGGAACCCATGAAGCTGACCCAGCGGCAGATCGACGATTTCAACCGTGAGGGCTGGCTGTTCCTGCCGGAGTTGTTCGCGCCTGAAGAAGTGGAACTGCTGGCGCGCGAGGCGGAGGGCATCTACGACACCAAGCGCCCGGAGGTATGGCGCGAAAAGAGCGGCGCGCCGCGCACCGCCTTTGCCGCCCATCTCTACAACGAGGCGTTCGGCCTGCTGGGCGCGCACCCGCGCATGATCGAGCCGGTCGAACAGATCTTCGGCGAGAAGGTCTACATGCACCAGTACAAGATCAACGCCAAATCGGCGTTCACCGGCGATGTCTGGCAGTGGCACCAGGATTACGGCACCTGGAAGCGCGACGACGGCATGCGAGAGCCACGCGCGATGAACATCGCGATTTTCCTCGACGAGGTGATGCCGATCAACGGCCCCCTGATGCTGGTGCCGCGGAGCCAGCTTGCCGGCGACCTCAAGGCCTCGCACGATCTTGCGACCACCTCCTATCCGCTGTGGACACTGGACGAGGAAACCGTGACGCGGCTGGTCAGGGAAGGCGGCATTGTCGCGCCGACCGGAAAGGCCGGCGGCATGCTGATGTTCCACGGCAATCTGGTGCACGGCTCGGCCGGCAATATCACGCCCTATCCGCGCAAGATCGTCTATCTGACGCTCAATGCGGTTTCGAATTACATCCGCACCCCCACGCGGCCGGAATATATCGCGCACCGCGATTTCACGCCGATCCAGACCGTGGAGGACGACGCGCTGCTGCGGCTGGCGCGGGCGCAGCGGCAAGCGGCGGAGTAACCACCTTGTCATTCCGGGGCGACGCGCAAGCGTCGAGCCCGGAATCCATAACCACCATCGGGAGTATGGATTCCGGGCTCGCGCTAACGCGCGCCCCGGAGTGACGGAAGCTGATAGCACGATCGGATCATCATGAACTTGCATCATCTCCTCAACGCCCGCCTTGCTGCCGGCAATCCCGTTCGCGTGGCGTTGATCGGCGCCGGCAAATTCGGCTCGATGTTCCTGTCGCAGGTGCCGCATACGCCGGGGCTGGAAGTGCCCGTGATCGTCGATCTCGATCCGGAACGCGCGCGCGAGGCCTGCCGCACCGTCGGCTGGGACACCGCGCGGATCGCCGCCACCGCCTTCACCGCTGACGGCGCAAAGGCGATCTCCGGCGATATCGAGGTGATCGTGGAGGCGACCGGCAATCCCGCGGTCGGCATCAGGCACGCGCGCGCGGCGATCGCGGCCGGCAAGCATATCGTCATGGTCAATGTCGAGGCCGACGTGCTGGCGGGGCCGCTGCTCGCGGACGAAGCGCGCCGGGCCGGCGTGGTCTATTCGCTGGCCTATGGCGACCAGCCAGCCCTGACCGCGGAGCTTGTGGACTGGGCGCGCGCCACCGGATTCCGCGTCGTCGCCGCGGGCAAGGGCACAAAGTACCTGCCGATCTATCACGACGTGACGCCGGCTGATGTCTGGAGCCATTACGGGCTGACCGCCGCCGAGGCGCAGTCGGCCGGCATGAACCCGCAGATGTTCAATTCGT
>CAWFYF010000010.1:0-2407500 GCA_963819935.1 uncultured Alphaproteobacteria bacterium | reverse complement strand
AGCCAGACGGGATCGAACCGACGACCTCATGCTTGCAAAGCACGCGCTCTCCCAGCTGAGCTATGGCCCCGTACCAGAAGACGAATGCCTTAAGCTGGCTGAGAGACATATCTCGTCAAAAAGAAAACGCGCTCGATCAAGTGGTGGGCCTGGGAAGACTTGAACTTCCGACCTCACGCTTATCAAGCGCGCGCTCTAACCAACTGAGCTACAAGCCCCTAACGACCAATGTCCTTCAAAGGATTGGAGCCGCCCGCGAGCACCGGCCGGATGGCCAATATGCATCGCACAAGCGCAAGCCCCTGGCGCGTGTTCGTCCGCGAAGAAAGAGAAACGAAGACGGCGAAATCCCGCCAATGGAGCTCAACAATCCTGAAACTGTTGGCCCCTGATGTTTCTGAAGAGGTTCGATAGAAGCAAGCTTCTGAAGAACCATCCTTAGAAAGGAGGTGATCCAGCCGCAGGTTCCCCTACGGCTACCTTGTTACGACTTCACCCCAGTCGCTGACCCTACCGTGGCCGGCTGCCCCCTTGCGGTTAGCGCACCGTCTTCAGGTAAAACCAACTCCCATGGTGTGACGGGCGGTGTGTACAAGGCCCGGGAACGTATTCACCGTGGCGTGCTGATCCACGATTACTAGCGATTCCAACTTCATGGGCTCGAGTTGCAGAGCCCAATCCGAACTGAGACGGCTTTTTGAGATTTGCGAAGGGTTGCCCCTTAGCGTCCCATTGTCACCGCCATTGTAGCACGTGTGTAGCCCAGCCCGTAAGGGCCATGAGGACTTGACGTCATCCCCACCTTCCTCGCGGCTTATCACCGGCAGTCTCCTTAGAGTGCTCAACTAAATGGTAGCAACTAAGGACGGGGGTTGCGCTCGTTGCGGGACTTAACCCAACATCTCACGACACGAGCTGACGACAGCCATGCAGCACCTGTCTCCGGTCCAGCCGAACTGAAGGATTCCGTCTCTGGAATCCGCGACCGGGATGTCAAGGGCTGGTAAGGTTCTGCGCGTTGCGTCGAATTAAACCACATGCTCCACCGCTTGTGCGGGCCCCCGTCAATTCCTTTGAGTTTTAATCTTGCGACCGTACTCCCCAGGCGGAATGCTTAAAGCGTTAGCTGCGCCACTAGTGAGTAAACCCACTAACGGCTGGCATTCATCGTTTACGGCGTGGACTACCAGGGTATCTAATCCTGTTTGCTCCCCACGCTTTCGTGCCTCAGCGTCAGTATCGGGCCAGTGAGCCGCCTTCGCCACTGGTGTTCTTGCGAATATCTACGAATTTCACCTCTACACTCGCAGTTCCACTCACCTCTCCCGAACTCAAGATCCTCAGTATCAAAGGCAGTTCTGGAGTTGAGCTCCAGGATTTCACCCCTGACTTAAAGACCCGCCTACGCACCCTTTACGCCCAGTGATTCCGAGCAACGCTAGCCCCCTTCGTATTACCGCGGCTGCTGGCACGAAGTTAGCCGGGGCTTATTCTTGCGGTACCGTCATTATCTTCCCGCACAAAAGAGCTTTACAACCCTAGGGCCTTCATCACTCACGCGGCATGGCTGGATCAGGCTTGCGCCCATTGTCCAATATTCCCCACTGCTGCCTCCCGTAGGAGTTTGGGCCGTGTCTCAGTCCCAATGTGGCTGATCATCCTCTCAGACCAGCTACTGATCGTCGCCTTGGTGAGCCGTTACCTCACCAACTAGCTAATCAGACGCGGGCCGATCTTTCGGCGATAAATCTTTCCCCGTAAGGGCTTATCCGGTATTAGCACAAGTTTCCCTGTGTTGTTCCGAACCAAAAGGTACGTTCCCACGCGTTACTCACCCGTCTGCCGCTGACGTATTGCTACGCCCGCTCGACTTGCATGTGTTAAGCCTGCCGCCAGCGTTCGCTCTGAGCCAGGATCAAACTCTCAAGTTGGACTTGAAACTTCAAACCGGCTGATCACAACGTTTGACGAGGTCCCACCATATTTATCGCCTGCGATTCACATCGCGGACGACGCAATCTCAATTAAGAGATCATGGTGTAACCTATGTAAACGTGTACCGCCGAAGTCTTTCGTCCAGCCTCGAAAGATGAAAACCGAAGTTTTCAAGTATTCGAGACTCGCAAGGACTCCGCCGTCCACGTTTCTCTTTCTTCATCTTCACTTGTCAAACAGCCCGGGGTCCGAAGACCCCTCTCCCATCGCTGGGAGTATCCTCAGGCCGCCCCTCGGGGTGGCCTCCGCGGCTCTCATTCGACGGCAAATGACAACCGATTGGGATCGGCTGTTGATTCACTCATCTCAATGAGGAGCTTCACGGGCACGAAAACATGCCTTGGCCAAGAGCCAAGACAGTGCCGCGCTCAGTGGTCGGGTTATAAGCCCGCCCGATCGGCCTTGTCAACGGTTGTTGTCAACAAATCGTCGCATCATCGCGGAGAATCTTGGACCGCCGAGAAGTCCCTGTTTTTAGGGGCTTTGCGCCGTACTTGAGCCACAATCCTGCGACGTTCTGGCGTTACGTATGCAGTGAATCGCCGGGTGCCAGTGGGGGCTGCCGGCGTTTCTCTACCAGGGGATCGGCGATACCAATGAAACCCGTCGCCTTTGCCTTGCGGCCAGGAAACATCGAGAGATCCTAAAGACCATTGTTGTTCGTGATCCCGGCCTCGCTTTGGCCATTGATTACCGAACATCTATGCGGCGCGCCGTGATTCCGGGTTCCTCTTTTCTGAGGGCGGGCGCGGATCGGAATGGGCAAAGATCTCGTCGAATGTTGATGGAATTTGGGGGGACGGCGGGTTGAGCCACAGGACGTCACGCGGGGGCGGCTACGGACGCGAGACCGGGATCATCGATCTCGGTCACGAGCCGCCGCTTTCCGTCGACGGTTCCGAAGCCGCGGTGATTGATCGCCGCCGCGTCTCCGTACAATGGTTTAGCGGTACCATCCTCACCGGCCTGTGCGGCGCAGCCCTTATCGGCGGCGCCGTTTTTGCTTCGCTCGACGGCGAAATGACCTTTGCCAAGGTGCCGGAACGGGTCGAGGGCGCGCTGCGCGGCGCGTTCGGCGCCAACGACAAGACGGCGAGCCTGCACAAGAGCGATCGCCTGCCGCCTCCCGGGGAATCGACCGCGGCGCGCAGCGTGGTGCGGGTCTCCACGGTTGCCCGCGTCGGCAACCGCGACGTGATGCGGGTGCGGCCGTATGTCCGCATCTCCGGCAATCTGTCGATGACCACCAGCGACCTCAGCGCCAAGATCCCGCCGTTCAACGCCCAGCGCATGCTGAGCGATGTCGGCAGCCCGGGGCCTGCGGCGTCCGACGATCCCAGTGCTGCCAATGTGGCGGACGCGGCCGAGCCCGATGCCGAGGTTTCCTTCGTCACCAAGGACCTGGCGCAGGTGCTGCCGAAGGCAAAGATCGCCGCGGTTGTCGCCCTCGACGATATCCTGATGCGGGTGCGCGACGCCTCGAACTGGCGCGGCAACACCGGCGTGCGCTACGCCGCGCTCGCCAACGCCGCCGCCGACGTCAGCGGCGCCCAGTCGGACATGAAGCTGGCCTATGCCACCGAGGGCACGGCCGCCGACCCCTATGCCGGCTTTGAGACCCGCGTGGTGCCGGAAAACGTCACGCTGCTGCCGAAGACAAAGGATCAGGTCACCGGCGGTAATCCAACCGGCGAACGCGTGCATGTCGTCAAGAAAGGCGACAGCGTCACCTCGATCCTGCGCGACCAGGGCGCGACGCCGGAAGAGGCGAAAGCCATCGCCGCCACGCTCGGCCCCCGCGGCCGCGACGGCGGGCTGAAGGAAGGCCAGAAGCTCCGCATCCTGATGGCGGCCGCGGGCCCCGGCCAGCGGCTGCAGCCCTGCCGGGTGATCGTCGCCAACGATTCCAACATCGAAGCCGTCGCCGCGCTGTCCGATCTCGGCAAATATGTCGCCGTCGACGTACAGAGCATGAATACCGTCGCCGAGGCCCCCGACAGCAGCGACGATGATGATGACGACGGCAGCGGGGTGCGGCTCTATCAGAGCATCTACGAGACCGCGCTGCGCAATAAAGTGCCGCCGAACGTCATCGAGGACATGGTCCGCATCTATTCCTATGACGTCGACTTCCAGCGCAAGGTGCAGCCCGGCGACTCCTTCGACGTGTTCTATGCCGGCGAAGACGAAGGCGCCAACACCAGCGACAAGAGCGAGGTGCTGTATGCCTCGCTGACCGTCGGCGGCGAAACCAAGAAATATTATCGGTTCCAGACCCCCGACGATGCGGTGGTCGATTACTATGACGAGACCGGCAAGAGCGCGAAGAAGTTCCTCGTGCGCAAGCCGGTCGGCAGCGCGATCATGCGGTCGGGTTTTGGCGCGCGACGCCACCCGATCCTCGGCTTCGTCAAGATGCACACCGGCGTCGACTGGGCCGCACCCTATGGCACACCGATCTTCGCCTCCGGCAACGGCGTGGTCGAGAAGGCCGAACGGGAAGGCGGCTACGGCAATTACGTCCGCCTGAAGCACGCCAATGGCTACGAGACCGCCTACGGCCACATGTCGGCCTTCGCCAAGGGCATGGCGCCCGGCAAGCGGGTGCGGCAGGGCCAGGTGATCGGCTTCGTCGGATCGACGGGCATGTCCACCGGCGCCCACGTCCATTACGAAATCCTGGTCAACGGCCGCTTCGTCGATCCCATGCGTATCAAGCTGCCGCGCGGCCGCTCGCTCGACGGGCCGATGCTGGCAGGCTTCGAGAAGGAACGCGATCGTCTCGACGGCATGATGAATAACCGCGGCACGGCGCGCCTATCCGATGCCACCGGCTCGACCGGCATGCGGCAGATCAGCAACCGCTGATATCCCCTTGAAATCAAAGACAGCCGGTTTGATCTGACCGGCGCGTGGAACCCTGAAGGTGGCCCCGCGGTTGATGGCTCGCGCGCCATCGAGGGGCGCGCCCGGCTCAGGAGTGAAAAGCGATGACGCGGCTTACTCGTGACGAAATCATCAAGGCGATCGGCCAGGCCGACGACGTGACCATTGCCGAAATTATCGGAACCGCGGCCACGGCCGAGGAACTGGCGGAAGCCCAGGCATGGGCGGTCAATGACGACCCATTGCTGAATGCCGGCAGGAAGCTGCCGACGGGGCGGATCCGCGAACTGATCGACATCCTCGCCGAACTCGAGCCGGACGAAGAGGATGGCGAGGAAGCCGGGCCGGTCGTGAGCGAAGGCTGAATGCCCCGAACCCGTTGCCGGGTACGGGGCGTGCTTCAGCTCAGTTGAGTTTGCGCTTCGGCGTCGGGGCTTCGAACTGCGCAATCTCGGCGGTCTGCGGCGCCTTGCCGTTGAAGGTCAGCACGTTGCCTTTCACCGAAATCGCAACGCGATCGCCGTCCTTGACGTCGCCGGCGAGGATCATCTCCGCCAACGGATCCTGCAGACTGCGCTGGATCACCCGCTTCAACGGCCTTGCGCCATAGGCGGGATCCCAGCCCTTGGCGGCGAGCCAGTCGCGCGCCGCCGCATCGAGCGTGAGCGTGATCTTGCGCTCCTCCAGCAGCTTCTGCAGCCGGGAGAACTGGATCTCGACGATCCGGCCCATCTCGCTCTTCTGCAGGCGGTGGAACAGGATGATCTCGTCGACGCGGTTGAGGAACTCCGGACGGAAGTGTGCGCGCACCATGCCCATCACCTGCTCGCGCACCGCCGAGGTATCCTCGCCTTCCGGCTGATTGACCAGGAATTCGGAGCCGAGATTCGAGGTCATGATGATCAGCGTGTTGCGGAAGTCCACCGTGCGGCCCTGACCGTCGGTCAGGCGTCCGTCATCGAGCACCTGCAGGAGCACGTTGAAGACATCGGGATGGGCCTTCTCGATCTCATCGAACAGCACGACCTGATAGGGCCTGCGCCGAACGGCTTCGGTGAGCGCGCCGCCCTCGTCATAGCCGACATAGCCGGGAGGCGCGCCGATCAGCCGCGATACCGAGTGCTTCTCCATGTATTCGGACATGTCGAGGCGGACCATCGCGGTCTCGTCGTTGAACAGATATTCGGCGAGCGCCTTGGTGAGTTCCGTCTTGCCGACGCCGGTGGGGCCAAGGAACATGAACGAGCCCATCGGGCGGTTCGGATCCTGCAGGCCCGCGCGCGAACGCCGCACAGCGGTTGCGACCGCGCGCACCGCTTCGGCCTGCCCGACGACGCGCTGGCCGAGGCTTTCCTCCATCTTCAGGAGCTTGTCCTTTTCGCCTTCCAGCATCTTGTCGACGGGCACGCCGGTCCAGCGCGACACGACCTGCGCGATGTGATTGGCGGTGACCGCCTCTTCCATCATCTCGCCGGCGTTTTCCTTGGCCTCGATGTCGGCGAGCCGCTTTTCGAGCTCCGGGATCCGGCCATAGGCCAGTTCGCCGGCACGCTGATATTCGCCGCGCCGCTGCGCGTTGGCGAGTTCGATGCGAAGCGCGTCGAGCTCGCTCTTCAGCTTCTGCGCGTTCGACAGCTTGTTCTTCTCCGCGCTCCAGCGCGAGGTCAGCGCAGCCGACTTCTCCTCGAGCTCGGCGAGTTCCTTCTCAAGCGTCTGCAGGCGGCTCTTCGAGCCGGCATCGCTTTCCTTTTTCAAGGCTTCCTGCTCGATCTTGAGCCGGATGATTTCCCGGTCCAGCGAATCCAGCTCTTCCGGCTTGGAATTGACCTGCATCTTCAGCCGTGCCGCGGCTTCGTCCATCAGGTCGATCGCCTTGTCGGGCAGGAAGCGGTCGGTGATGTAGCGGTTCGACAGCGTGGTCGCCGCCACCAGCGCGGAATTGGTGATGCGCACGCCGTGGTGCTGTTCGTATTTGTCCTTCAGGCCGCGCAGGATCGAGATGGTGTCCTCGACGGTCGGCTCGGAGACGAAGATCGGCTGGAACCGCCGGGCCAGTGCAGCGTCCTTTTCGACGTGCTTGCGATATTCGTCCAGCGTGGTCGCGCCGATGCAATGCAGCTCGCCGCGCGCCAGCGCGGGCTTGAGCAGATTGGACGCGTCCATCGCGCCGTCGGCCTTGCCGGCGCCGATCAGCGTGTGCATCTCGTCGATGAACAGGATGATGGAGCCCTCGGCCGATGTTACCTCCTGCAGCACGGCCTTCAGCCGCTCCTCGAACTCGCCGCGGTATTTCGCGCCCGCAATCAGCGCGCCCATGTCGAGCGAAAGCAGCTTCTTGTCCTTGAGGCTCTCCGGCACATCGCCGTTGAGAATCCGCAGCGCCAGGCCTTCGACGATCGCGGTCTTGCCGACGCCGGGTTCGCCGATCAGGACGGGATTGTTCTTGGTGCGGCGGGAGAGCACTTGAATCGTACGGCGGATTTCCTCGTCGCGGCCGATCACCGGATCGAGCTTGCCTTCGCGCGCCGCCTGGGTCAGGTCGCGCGAATATTTCTTCAGCGCGTCATAAGCGTTTTCCGCCGTCGCACTGTCGGCGGTGCGGCCCTTGCGCAGGGCTTCGATCGCCGCATTCAAATTCTGCGGCGTGACGCCGCCCTTTCGCAGGATGCTGCCGGCTTCGCTGTCCTTGTCCAGCGTCAGGCCGAGCAGCAGCCGTTCGACCGTGACAAAACTGTCGCCGGCCTTCTCGGCGGCCTTTTCAGCGGCATCGAACGCGCGCGCCAGTTCGGGCGCGAGATAGACCTGTCCGGCGCCGCTTCCGGAAACCTTCGGCAACTTGTTGAGCGCGTCTTCCGTGGCCTTCAGGATCGCGCGGGAATTGCCCCCGGAGCGGTCGATCAGGCCGCCGGCGAGGCCCTCGCTGTCGTCCAGCAGCACTTTCAGCATCTGCAGCGACGAAAACTGCTGATGGCCTTCGCGCACCGCCAGTGACTGCGCCGACTGGATAAAACCGCGCGCACGCTCGGTGTATTTTTCAATATTCATCGTATGTCCCTCAGCCTGCCGCTCCGCCCCTAAGGCACGGATGCAGCATCTTCATTGGGTTTCCGCGCGCCGCATTGACATTCCTCAACCGGCCGCGGTCGTCACCGACGCTCGCGCCGGCTTGGGGCAAATGTGGGAAGGGGTTTGCCGAAACGGAAGAGGCGAATTCACAAATTCGTGTGCGGTGGCGCGCGGGCCAGGAATCTCTTAAGAAACCGGATGCTCGCCATCCCGCCCGCCCAGATCGAAGGCCTTTATCGCTATCCCGTCAAAGGCCTCTCCCCGGAACCGCTGCCCTCCGTCATGCTGGAGACCGGCCGGACGTTACCGGCCGACCGCCGCTACGCCATCGAGAACGGCCCCAGCGGCTTCGATCCGGCCCAGCCCGCCTGGCTGCACAAGTCGTTCTACCTGATGCTGATGCGCAATGAGCGGCTGGCGGGATTGCGGACACATTACGAGGACGAAAGCCATCTCCTGACCATCCACCGGGACGGCGAAGTAGCCGCACGCGGAAACCTCGAAACGGCGGCGGGCCGCACTGTCATCGAAGCTTTTTTCGCGGCGAATTTTACCGACGAACTCAAGGGTCCCCCCAAACTCCTTTCGGGCGGCGACCACAGCTTTTCGGACGTCGCCAAAAAGGTCGTGTCCATCATCAATCTCGGCAGCATCAGGGCCATCGAGAACATGGTCGGCGCGACGGTGCATCCCCTGCGCTTTCGCGCCAATCTCTATGCCAGCGGCTGGCCGGCCTGGCGGGAGCTCGAACTCGTCGGCCAAACCCTTGCCATCGGCAATACCCGCCTGAAGGTCGTGAAGCGGATCACCCGCTGCGCTGCCGTCAACGTCGACCCCGAGACCGCGGCGCGCGACCTCGACATCCCGCCCATGTTGATGCGCCGGCTCGGCCACAACGAGTGCGGGATCTACGCCGAGGTGATCGCCGGCGGCGTGATTGCCGCCGGCGATACGATCGAGATCGAACAGCCGCCGCTCCTGTAGCTGGCAGAGGCCTGCTTCTGCGGCTGTTCGGAATAGAGGTTACGAAACCTCAGTTCGTCGGCATGACGTAGGCGTAGATCCGGCCGCGCGAGACCGGTGCTTCGCGCACCCGGTTGCCGTTATTGCCCGATATCATGATCGGGTTGCCCTGCGCGTCGATGCCGCTGATGACCCCGACATGTCCGCCGCCGCGCCGGCTCATCACCGCGATGGCGCCGACCTGCGGTCCGGAGACACGCTGGCCATAGCTTGCGAACGACCGCGCCATGTCCGAGCCCGTGCCGCGATAGCCCTCGTGCTGCAGGACCATGTTCATGAACCGCGCGCACCACAGGCTGCTCCGACTCGTGGGGTTACCGCCGAGATAGCGGCGCGCTTCGGCGACCAGGCTGGATGAGCCGAATCCGGCGGACGTGTCACTCGAATAAGTGCTCGACGCAAGGCTGGCATTGCTGTTGGCCAATCCGCGCGCCTGCATTTGCGCCACGTCGGCGTCCCAGCGCGATGCGCGCGCGAGATGGCGATAATGCCTGCTGGCGTAGTGCCGCCTGAAAGCATGATGATGCGTGAAGGCGGAGTGACGCCGATAATAGCCGTGGTGGGATCTTGCAGAAGCCGGGGAGACCGAACCGGCGATCGCCGCCGAACACACTGCCAGTGCGACAAGATGGGGAGAGACCCTTCGAAGCGGCCGGCAGAACGCAACCAACTGAACCATACTCTATCCTCTGTGACACACCCCCGTTCCCATCGACCGCGGGCGGCTCCGCCCAATAGCGCGCCTTCAGCCGACATCCGGGCTTGCTATGCGATTCGGGGTATGGCGAGAGCAAGACGTTATGCGGCAGTGCAAGAACGCTTTCGGGGTGATTCCGCGATGATTCCTTGACGACGGAACCCGGTTCCCTCCTGATTGCGGCCGCGCCTGTTAATTGCGATTAACGCTTCGGCCCAACGAGGCCCAATGAGAGGAATCTTCAAATGCCCCACGCGGTCACCAGCGACCATGTCCGGCTCTATTTCGAAGAGGCGGGTCAGGGAACGCCGATCATCTTCCTGCACGAATTCGCGGCCGACCACACCAATTGGGAGCCGCAGATGCGCTATTTCTCGCGCGGGCACCGCTGCATCGCCTATTCCGCACGCGGCTACACGCCGTCGGATGTGCCGCCCTCGGCCGAGGTCTACACCTACAAGCATTTCTACACCGACGCCCTGGCTGTGCTGGATCACCTGAAGATTGCAAAAGCGCATTTCGTCGGGCTGTCGATGGGCTCCTATTCGTCGCTGCAGATCGGCCTCAATGCGCCGGAGCGCGCCTTGTCGATGACGCTGGCCGCTGTCGGCTCAGGCTCTGCCATCGAGAACCTCGAGACCTTCCGCAAGCAATGCCGCGCCAATGCCGAGCAGTATGAGACGATCGGCTCGGTGGAAGTCGCAAGAGCCACGCGCGAGGCGCCGAGCCGGATTCCGTTTCTGCTGAAGGACCCGCGCGGGCATGCGGATTTCTACAATTCGCTGGCCCGCCACGACGCCACGGGCTCTGCCAACACCATGCGCAGCTTCCAGGGCGGGAGGCCGTCGATCTACACCCTGACCGAGGCCATCAGGAAGGTCCCGACACCAGCGCTGATCATCTGCGGCGACGAGGACGACAATTGCGTCGAGCCCAGCCTGTTCCTGAAAAAGCACCTGCCGGCGGCGGGGCTCAGCTTCTTTCCGAAGTCGGGCCACGTACTCAACCTGGAAGAGCCGGCGCTGTTCAACGAAATGGTCGAGCGCTTCATCGCGCTGGTCGAGGCCGGGCGCTGGCCGGTGCGCGACCCGAGGTCGATGATGCCTCAAACCTGAAGTCGTTCCGGGATGGTCCGAAGGACCAGACCCGGAATCTCGAGATTCCGGGTTCGCGTCTGCGACGCGCCCCGGAATGACGAATGCGCTTACTTGCCCTTCTCCGCCCGGCTCAGCAGGAACACGCCCTGCTCGCCGAACATGTTCCAGAACCACCACGGCAGGTTCACCCGCAGCGGCCGGCCGTACATGTCGAGCGCGACCGCGCGCTCCATCTTGACGTTGATCTCGTCGCAGAGCTGCACGAAATCCTTGATGGTGCAGAAATGGATATTCGGCGTGTCGTACCAGGTCGCTGGAAGGTTTTCCGTGCGCGGCATGTGCCCGCCGACCAATAACTGCAGCCGCATCCGCCAGAAGCCGAAATTCGGGAACGACACGATGGCGCGGCGGCCGATCCGCAACAGATTTTCCAGCACCGCGCGGGGCTGCCGCGTCGCCTGCAGGGTCTGCGACAGGATCACATAGTCGAAGGCGTCGTCCGGATAGTTGACGAGGTCGGTGTCGGCGTCGCCCTGCACCACCGCGAGACCCTTGGCGACGCAGCGGTTGACGCCCTCGCGCGACAATTCGATGCCGCGCCCGTCGATGCCGCGGCTTTCAAGGAGCTGCAGCAGGTCGCCGTCGCCGCAGCCGACGTCGAGCACCTTCGAGCCGCGCTCGACCATCTCGGCCACCAGCAGATGATCGCCGCGATAATGCCCGGTGTCGGGCTTCCCCATGCCGGTCAGCGGCAGGACCTGTTGTTGAGCGCTCATGTCAGCCGCCTGTCCCGGTCAGCCCACGCGCCTTGCCCGCCGATTGCAGGAACGCGCGCGAGATATCGAAGAATTCGGGCACGTCGAGCAGGAAGGCGTCATGCCCGCGGTCGGTCTCGATCTCGGCGAACGACACCCGCGCGCTGGAGGCGTTGAGCGCATGCACCAGCGCCCGCGATTCCGCGGTCGGAAACAGCCAGTCGCTGGTGAACGACACCACGCAGAACCGGGTCTGGATGCCGCGAAACGCCTGCGCCAGCACGCCATTATGGTCGGCGGCGATGTCGAAATAATCCATCGCCCGCGTCAGATAGAGATAGCTGTTGGCGTCGAAGCGCTCGACAAACGACGAGCCCTGGTAGCGCAGATAGCTCTCGACCTGGAAATCGGCATCGAACGAGAACGTCGGCAGATCGCGGTCCTGCATCCGCCGGCCGAACTTGCGATGCAACGCCGCGTCCGACAGATAGGTGATATGCGCGGCCATCCGCGCGACGCCGAGGCCGCGATGCGGATGGGTGCCCTGCTCGAAATAGCGGCCGCCGTGCCAGTCCGGATCGGCCATCACGGCCTGTCGGCCGAGTTCGTGAAACGCGATGTTCTGCGCCGAATGCCGCGTGCTGCAGGCAATCGCCAGCGTCGAGAACACGCGCTTCGGATAGGCGGCGGTCCACTGCAGCGCCTGCATGCCGCCCATCGAACCGCCGACCACGGAGAACAGCGTGTCGATCCCCAGTCGGTCCAGCAGCATGGCCTGCGCGCGCACCATGTCCGGAATGGTGATGATCGGAAAATCCAGTCCCCACACTTTGCCGGTGGCCGGATTGGTCGAAGCCGGCCCGGTCGAGCCCATGCAGCCGCCGATCACATTGGCGCAGATGATGAAGTAGCTGTCGGTATCGAGCGGGCGGCCGGGGCCGACCAGGGTCTCCCACCAGCCGGGCTTGCCGGTGACAGGATGCACATTGTTGACGTGCTGGTCGCCGGTCAGCGCATGGCAGACCAGGATGGCGTTGGAGCGGTCGGCGTTGAGTTCGCCGTAGGTCTGATAGGCGATCTGGAACGGGGCGAGATCGATGCCGCAATCGAGCGGCAGCGGCTGGTCGGCGCCGAACAACGCGACCAGCGAACTCGGATGGTCCGCCTCGTGCGACCGCTCGTCGGCGTGGATCGCCGGACTGGGTATCGACTTCACGTTTACCATTTTGACACCGACCTCCTCCGGGAGGCTGACAGACCGCCACGGAAATCAGGCCATAAAAAAACCCGGCCTGAACATAAGTTCGACCGGGATCCACTTTGTCCCCGGCCTGTTTAGCGAGTTGTTTAACGTGGCTGCAAGCCGGCCGGCTCAAATGACCACGGAAGAGCTTAAATATTAGTCGCGCCGGGGCCATTCGTCAAGGTGAGCCGCCGGTTAACGCAGGCTTTCACCGCCTGCGCGCAAACGTTTTCTTTGCTTTTGGCGACCGTCTTTCCTAATCAATGGGCCTTACCAATGGGCTTATCAATGGGTCTCGCCCACCGGTTGGCCGTGCCTCCTTCAGGGTTTGAAGATGTCTCAATCGCCCCCCGCTCCGCCGTCGCTCGAGGTGCTGCGCAAAGAGATCGACAGCATCGATGAGCAGGTCCACCGCCTGCTGATGGCGCGCGGCGACATCATCGACCGTCTGATCCAGGTGAAGCAGACCCAGGAGGTCGGCTCGGCGTTCCGTCCCGCCCGCGAGGCCGCGATGATGCGGCGTCTGGTCGAGCGCCACCGCGGCATTCTGCCGATCGACACCATCGAGAGCATCTGGCGCGTCATCATCTCGACCTTCACCTACGTGCAGGCGCCGTTTTCGGTGCATGCGGATGTCTCGGTCGGCGAATCCGCGATGCGGGATTCGGCGCGGTTTCATTTCGGATTCGTCGTGCCCTACGTCTCGCATTTCAGCGCGCAGGCGGCGGTCGAGGCGGCAGCCAAATCGAAAGGCGATCTGGCGCTGGTCCCGGCGACGTCGAGCCGCACGCCGTGGTGGATCGCGCTGGAGGCCGCGGGCGCGCCGAAGATCATCGCGCGGCTGCCGTTCCTGGAGCGCGCCGACCATCCGGCGGCGCTGCCGGTATTCGTGGTGTCGCGCGTCGCCGACAGCGCCATGGTGACCGAAGTCGAGACGTGGAGCGTGCGGGTGTCCGGTTGGAACGCCGACACCGCCCGCGCGCTGTCGCCGCTGGCCGAAATCGTCGCGGTGCCGGATACCGCCTTCGACGGCGCGGCGCTCTTGGTGTCGGTCGGTCCGGACAGCCTCGACAAGATCAAATCGGCCCTGATCGAGGCCGGCGCGTCGGTGCGCTCGGCGGCCCTCGTCGGCAGCCACGCAACGCGCTATACGGTGCCCCCGACCGGGGCCAAGCCTTGATCTGATCCAGCCCTGAAAGCCGCCGATACTCCGGAGTTGAAGATGTCCCGCCCCGTGCCGAATCCCGGCATTCTCGATATTGCGCCCTACACGCCCGGCAAGAGCCCGGTGCCGGAGCCGGGCCGGAAGGTGTTCAAGCTGTCGGCCAATGAGACCCCGTTCGGCCCCTCGCCGAAGGCCATTGCCGCCTACAAGAATGCTGCCGACCATCTCGAGGATTATCCGGAAGGCACCTCGCGCGTGCTGCGCGAGGCGATCGGCCGCGCCTTCGGGCTCGATCCCGACCGCATCATCTGCGGCGCCGGTTCGGACGAAATCCTCAATCTGCTCGCGCACACCTATCTCAGCCATGGCGACGAGGCGATCTCGACCGCCCACGGCTTCCTGGTGTATCCGATCGCGACCAGGGCGAACGGCGCCATCAACGTCGTCGCGCCCGAGACCGACTTCACCGCCGATGTCGATGCGATCCTGAAACTGGTTTCGCCGCGCACCAAGCTGGTGTGGCTCGCCAACCCGAACAACCCGACCGGGACCTATCTGCCGTTCGACCAGGTCAAGCGGCTGCGCGCCGGCTTGCCGCCGCATGTGCTGCTGGTGCTCGATGCGGCCTATTCCGACTACGTGTCGCGCAACGACTATGAGCTCGGCATCGAACTCGTGGCCACCTCCGACAACACGGTGATGACCCACACCTTCTCCAAGATCCATGGGCTTGCGGCGTTGCGCATCGGCTGGATGTTCGGCCCGGCCAATATCGTCGATGCCGTCAACCGCATCCGCGGCCCCTTCAACGTCTCGACGCCGGCGATGCTGGCGGCGGTGGCCGCGATCGAGGACACCGCGCATCAGGAGATGTCCAAGGCGCACACCGAGAAGTGGCGCAACTGGCTGACCGAGGAAGTGACGAAGCTCGGCCTCAAGGTGACGCCGAGCGTGGCCAACTTCATCCTGATCCACTTCCCGCCCGACAAGGGCAGGACCTCGGCGGACGCCGACGCCTTCCTGACCAAACGTGGCCTGGTGCTGCGGGCCCTGAACAATTACGGCCTGCCGCATTCGCTGCGCATGACCATCGGCACCGAGGAGGCCAATCGGCTGGTGGCCGAGGGCCTGCGCGACTTCATGGCGGGCAAGTGAGCGCCGCGCCGCACTTCAAAAAACTCGCGCTGATCGGCTTCGGGCTGATCGGCGGCTCGATCGCGCGGGCGGCGCGCGCGCATGGGCTGGCCGGCGAGATCGTCACCACCGCGCGCTCGGCCAAAACCCGCGCCCGGGTCGAGGAACTCGGCATCGTCGACCGCGTCGTCGAAACCAACGCGGAGGCCGCAACCGATGCCGACCTTGTGATCCTCTGCATTCCGGTCGGCGCCTGCGGCGCGGTCGCGCAGGAGATCGCCGCCCACCTGAAGCCGGGCGCGATCGTCTCCGACGTCGGCTCCGTCAAGGGCGCGGTGGTCAAGGAGATGGCGCCGCATCTGCCGCCCACCGTGCATTTCGTGCCCGCGCATCCCGTCGCCGGCACCGAGCATTCCGGTCCCGATTCCGGTTTCGCCGAGCTGTTCATCAACCGCTGGTGCATCCTGACGCCGCCCGAAGGCACCGACCCGGATGCCGTCGAAAAGCTGCGCGCGTTCTGGGCGGCACTCGGCGCGAGAGTCGAGATCATGACGCCGGATCATCATGATCTCGTGCTCGCGATCACCAGCCATCTGCCGCATCTGATCGCCTACACCATCGTCGGCACCGCCGACGAGCTTGCGAAGGTGACGTCGTCGGAAGTGATAAAATTCTCCGCCGGCGGCTTTCGCGACTTCACCCGCATCGCGGCCTCCGACCCCGTGATGTGGCGCGACGTGTTCCTCGCCAACAAGGAGGCGGTGCTGGAAATGCTCGGCACCTTCAACGAGGACCTTTCCAAGCTGACGCGCGCGATCCGTCGCGGCGACGGCGAGGCGCTGTTCGAGCATTTCACCCGCACCCGCGCCATCCGCCGCGGCATCGTCGAGATCGGCCAGGATTCCGCCGCGCCGGATTTCGGCCGCCCGCACGCGCAATTGGGGAAGAAATAATTCTCTCCGTCGTCCCTGCGAAAGCAGGAACCCATAACCACCGGCCTTGGTCGCTGCACGAAAGCCGTCGAACAGCGCCTCTCACGACAAGCGCCGCGGCGTATGGGTCCCGGCTCGCGCTTCGCTTGGCCGGGACGACGAATGGATTGCATTGCCGCTTGCGCTCCTCATAGTGACGTCCAAATACAGTTTCGCGATCTCGCCGCGTACTTCGCGCGAGGTTTGCCATTAAATTCCCGCCCTCTCCAAACAGAGGGCGCGGGGAATGCCGGGCGCCCGATGCGCCCGATAGCCGCGTGTGCAATGAGTAGTGAGATGCGCACACGCGTTAGTCAGGTCACACCGGAATCACCCGGCATTCCCCGCGCAATGGCTTTACGGCTTATGTCGTACCCTCCCCGGCGATCGGCTTTCTTGCCACCGTCGTCTGCGGAAATCGCTTCCCGCAAACTTGACGCCAGCGTCGAGGCGTCAGGACCATACGATTTTGCCGTCCGCAGGAAAGCGCTCTCGTCTCCAGCGCTCCCGCGGCCACCGCATCCCGTTCCGCGTTTCGTGACGTTGCGCAACGCCCCTCTGTTCGGACCGGGATGGCGCGACAGAGAACTGATTTGCCATTTCGGAAAACCAGAATATTTTTGCAAAAAGGGCTTGACAGAGGGGCCGATAAATCGCCCAGGTGATTTGCCCGTCGGGCAGGGCGCGTGCCGATTGATCCTTATGCTGCGAGATGTCTCATCAGAGTCGTTTCGATTTGCTCCTTATAAGCGGCTATCGAACGGGCAGATCGGCGTCGACGCCGATTCCTTCGTGCCGCTCGCGGCCTTCTCTTCCGTTATCGTCATAGCCGGACTGTGCTGTCTCTTTCTATAGGCCCAGCTTCGCCGTGAGCGACATTCCCACCACAAAGACCTCCCTTGGGTTCGCCCTCTCTTGGTGGACGGTAACCTTCGTCGTGCGGCCTGATTGCTCTCAGCTTGCTTCTGCGGACGGCTGCCGCGATTGCCGGAAGGCGCGGCTGGGAAAGCGAGGGACGCCTCACAAGATTTCTCAACAGGCCGCGGTTCGAGGATGAGAGCAGTCGGTCGAACTACCAGGCCGTCAATTGACGAATGTCCAGGTTGGCTCATTCGCGTCGCCTTGGCGATCAGCCGGTGACTTCTGGTCTATCCCGAACGGCGGACATTGCTGGGCCACCGCCAGGCGAAGGCATCGCAGTCATTTGACAGAGACGAATCAACGATGTTTAGGCTACCCAAAAGTGATACCCGATGCCGTAGGACATTGTTCATCCATGGATATGAAAAGCCCTATTTCGTTAAATGGCGAGTACCGGTTTTACCAAGGGCTGGTTGCGACCTGTGTTGCCAACGGGATTCAGGCGGCTAATTTTCTCGGTGATCGATTCCTGAGAAAGACGCATCATTCGTCTTCAGAAATCGATGAACTGTACACCGTCTCGATGAACAGCGCATTTTCCGCGACGGAATCTTTTCTTGTCACGGGAGCGCCGCACGCGTCCGCATATTATCCGCGGGACTTTGCCTGGTTCTATCCCGATGTTCTGGATCCCGACACCATCATGAATTCCGAGGATGCAATTCGCAGGGTTCGTTTGCTCGAAAGAAGTGTCCGGCTCATGCTGGAGGCCGTTCGCTCCGGTGTTGTCACGACCACTATTATCCCGGCGGGACGCAATCGGTATATTGGTGTCAACTACTTTTCGCGACCTGCAGATACGCTGTTGGGCATCCTCGCAGGTCTGGAGCAAATCATATCCGCCGACCAAAGAGCATCAGCGTCGTATCTGGGATTGTCACAAGGCGCCCACGCGGGCCGCTTGTTGCTGATCGAGTATCGCGACGATCTAAAAAAAGCGATCATCCAGCTCGCAAGATCGTTGGAGCCGTTCGATGATAACGGAACCGGCTATTTGCTTTGTGACGCAGCCGCACCTCGCTCCGCGGCGACCGATACCCGCGCCGAACGTAGACGCTTCGTCACCAATGCATGCGTCTACGCGACTTTTTTGCGCGCCATAGAACTCGGAGTCATCGGCATCGGCGAGTTGGAGCAACTGCTCGGGCGCGAACTGTCGCGATATAAGGCGCAACTTCTCCGCTTGTTCGGCAAGCATGGCTATATCAGTCATTCCCTGGATTGCGATAACGAACCGCCTGCGTCTTCCATCGCCCTGGACTTCGTCAATGTGCAGCGGGGATTTTGGGATTTAAAAGACGAGAGCGAACGCGCGTTGTTCGCAGCCACGGCAGATCTGATCATCGCGGAACCGCGGTTTCGCGTGCCAAATACATTTCACTTCCTGGTTTCCGCGAATAATCCGCGCAGAAAGATGATCCACAAGATCGCGTCCCCATCCTACCAGGGGCGCTCTTCCTGGCCTACGTTTAACGTCGAATTCGCGGACCGCATGCTGGATTACGACGAATTTTCGGGAACCGAGACATACGGATCTTGCGCTCGAGATATCTTGCGCGACATTCGTGCCGCAACCGAATTGCATGGCGGATATCAGGAGCTTCTAACGGATAAAGGCCTCAAATATTGTACGTGGGCCTATCGGGGGGCCGTCGCTCACTCCTGGTTTCCTCGTTTCCTGACTGTCTGGAAAAGGGCATTCGGGACCCCGCTGCTGGATTGGAAGTAGCAGCATGTCGATGCGGTCGGACCCAGCCAACTCACGCGGAATCAAGCTTGACGTCGTAGTCGGGTCGTTCGCATCGGTTTGACCGGACATGGGCGACTTCTGGCTTTCCTCGAACAGCGGAGATCACGCGCCCGGGGGTCGACACTTCCGAAAAGTGCCCAGCTGCGAACGTCAATGGTCCGCAATCAGACGCCGCGGAGTATGGATCAGGCTCGCGCTTCCGCCCTTCGCTCTTCGAGCGACGGCAGACAAGTCGCTTCGCCGGGACGACGACTGTGGAATTCAAAACAACGCCGGCACCTGCCCGACCTTCAGCGGGCCCAGAAACACCGCGCCGTCGACGAAGCGCAGCGGGAAGGCCCGCGCCTTCTTGCCTTCCAGCATCGCTTCCTTGCCGAGCGCGTTGATGCCGGCGGCGAGGCCGACACTGGCGTTCTGCTTGACTGCCTTGCCAAGCCCAGGCACCGCGCGGTCCAGCGCGCCGAACAGGCTGTTGAGGTCCTTGGTCTTGACGCCGGGCGCGACGCGGTCGAGGGTTGCCTGCGGCACGCCCTCATCCAGCATCTTCTCGATGCCGAGCGCCGGGATCACCTTCTCGATGCCGGCCACCGTCATCTGCAATTCGCCGTCGAGGCGACCGTTGACGGTCAGGCCGAGCGTACCGGCCGCGACCGCGACCAGATCGCCTTGCGCGATTCGAGACTGCACGATCTCGACATGGCCGCCGGCGGCCTGCAGTTCGCGAAACCGCTCGGGCCAGGGTTTTGGCGAAAGATCCTTCAGGCCTGTCAGCAGCGTCCGCACGTCGGCATCGAACGGCTGGGTCAGCAGCGGATGCACGTCCTGCAGGCTGCCGCCTTCGATCTTCAGCACGGTCTCGATCACGGGACGATCGGCCGTCGAGTTTTCCGCAAACCGACCGTGCAGCTCGACATGTTTTGCCTGTGCGAGCGGCGTCTGCATCGATCCGGTGACGCGATCGAGCTTCGGATCGTCGAACACGATGGAGGCCCGCTGCGGAACGGCCGGCAGCCCGACCACGCTGGCGCGCGCCGTGCGCCAGTTCACCGACATCGAATTCTGCCCGCCGGAATCGGAGATCGTGGCCGGCGCGGTGAATTCGGCGATCAGCAGTTTCGGGTCGTAGATCTGCGCCACGACCAGGATCTCGCCGAGCTTGGCGGTGACCGGCGCCTGCGTCGCCGCGGCCTGCCCGGCGGTCTGCGAATTGAGCGCGACGCTGACGCCGTCGCAGCGGACCTCGAGGCGGAACGGAAAGCCTGCGACCGTCCGTTTGCCGCAATCATAGACCCGGCCGGCCTTCGCCTCCTGCGCGCGCCAGGCATCGGCTTTCACGTCGACCTCTGATGCCGCATAGAACCAGAATGCGCTCCACGCCGCGGCGGCGATCACCAGCAGGACGGGCATGAAGAACAGGCGCCAAAGCGGGCGCCGGCGCGGCGCGAGGGTCAAATCTGACATGCGGCGACCTTTGGCCGGTGATTTTGTCAATTAAGCGGTGGCGCCTGACGTAATCAAGTTAACGCATTTTCATCCGCGGCGGAATTCTGGTAGGTGGTGCACCCGATGCAGACGAAAATCCACCCCGAAGCGGAATTGTCAAAAGGCGACCTCTGGGTGTTCGGCTACGGCTCGCTGATGTGGCGGCCGGGCTTCGACTTCATCGAGCAGGTTCCGGCGCGGCTGATCGGCGAGCACCGCGCGCTCTGCGTCTACTCCTTCGTGCACCGGGGAACGCCGGAAAAGCCCGGTCTCGTGCTGGGGCTCGACCGCGGCGGCGCCTGCCGCGGCGTCGCCTTCCGGGTCGCGGAAGCGCATCGCGCCGCCACGATCGCCTATCTGCGCGCGCGCGAGCAGGTGACCTCGGTCTATCGCGAGGTGATGCGGTCGGTCTGGCTGGAGAACGAGCCGCGGCAGCGCGTCAGCGCGCTGGCCTATGTGGTCGATCGCGGCCATGTGCAGTATGCCGGGCGGCTGTCATTGGCGGAACAACTCCGCCACGTGCAGCAGGGACATGGGCAATCCGGGGCGAACCGCGAGTATGTCATTTCAACGGTGAAGGCGATCGAGGCGGAAGGTTTTCGCGACACGCAGCTGCACCAGCTCGCCCTGATGCTGCACGATGACCGGCCGCTGCATCGGTGATGTTGCCCTCTTCTGACGACGACTATCCGGGACCTGATCTTCGGGAAACTGCACGTACTCTGGCAGGTCGACATTCCAAATCTACAGGCGATACGCCAGTTCTCTTCTCGTCATCAACGTCAAGACCGCCAGGCCGGTTGGTATCATCGTTCCGGACACGCTGATCGGCCGCGCGGAAGAGGTGATCGAATCCAATCCGCAGAATGTCCGCTTAGTAAAGCGGAAGGCATCTGCTCGCAGTGAGGGTTCCCGGCTTTGACCTGGAGCAGACATGAGGCCACTGTTCCCGATGTCACCTTTAGGACCACTTTCCAGAGGGACGGTTCTCAGCAATAAAAGGCGTCCATACAGGGGGCGGCATGAAGCGACGTGAGTTCATGGGTTTACTGGGCGGGGCGGCGGCGAGTTGGCCGCTCGGCGCGTCCGCGTTTGATGGTGCAAGACCGGTGATTGGCTTTTTGCGCATGACCTCGGCCGCGGATTCGGCCCATCTGGCCGCTGCGTTTCGCCAAGGTCTCAAGGAGTTGGGATTCATCGACGGCGACAACGTTGCGATCGAATACCGCTATGCCGACAATCATCGCGATCGGGCGTCGGCTCTTGCGGGTGATCTGATCGGCCGGCAAGTGGCCCTGATCATGACGGACCAGGCGGCGCGGGAGGCGAAAGCCGCCACTTCAGCCATTCCCATCCTCTTCGCCCTCGGCGCCGATCCGGTCGCAGACGGCCTCGTGGAGAGCATCAACCGCCCCGGCGCCAACGTCACGGGCATCGTCTTCTTTTCGTCCCAGCTCGGGGCCAAGCGTATCGAGCTGTTGCGCCAACTGGTGCCGACGGCGACGACGCTCGGGGTACTAGCATTTCCTGACAGTCCCGAAGACCGGACCGAGCGAAGCCAGATCGAAGCCGCGGCAGGGGCCGCAGGTCAGCACGTTTTCATCGCCGACGCAGTTCGGGAAAGCGAGATCGACGCTGCATTCGCGACCTTCGCCGAAAAACGCATTGGCGCCGTGCTCGTCGGGAGCGGTCCGTTCTTCCGTTCGCAAAAGCGGCAAATCGTGGCATTGGCCGCACGCTATGCGTTGCCCACCTGCTTTTCGCTGCGCGAATATGTCGAAGCCGGGGGCCTTATGAGCTACGGCACCAGCATCACCGATGCCTATCGCGAGGCCGGCATCTACGCGGCCCGAATCCTGAAGGGCGCGAAGCCGGCCGACCTTCCGGTGATGCAATCGACAAAATTCGAACTAGTGATCAACTTGAAGGCCGCCAAAACTCTCGGACTTGTCGTGCCGCAAAACCTTCTCGTCGCCGCCGACGAAGTCATCGAGTAAAGCTATGTCGCTCATGGCGCCGGACGGACATGCCGGGCCGTTCTGACGGTGTCCGTTGTTCGGGGTGGACCGGAAATCACATTTCTAGGTCGCGAGGATCGCTTTTGATTCAAAACGGAAGTCTTGGGCCCCCGTTGCGACGGAAACGCAAGCCTTATTGCCAGGGTGTATGAAATCCGTGCGCTTGTCAGATCAGGTGCCAAGCCAGCGAAACGAATTTGCAAGAAAGGCTTTGCCGTTCGCACGGGGCCACTCGCCATGAGCCACAATGACGCGTTGGCAATTCCAGTTCAGCACTTTGTCGCGCGCCCGGCGCGCCGGTGCGCGGTTGATAAACGATAATCGCCATTCGAGCGGCGCGCAGGCTTTCTCCCGGGTGAGGCCATCGAGGCGCGCCAAGAAGCGCCACCAACCCCAATGTTCTCGGAGAAAATGATCGCTGAACGTCTGTATCAAATCGGCGATGATCGCAGTGGCTGAGGGGCGGTGAAGAAAAACAATCTCGTCCATGGCGAGAGAGCCGCGGAACCATGCTTGATCGAGATCGGCAAGCCATTCAGCCGGCGGGCTGTCCACCAGCGCTTCCCGGAATTTGATGTCTGGCCGCTTCTTGATCGTCGTTTGCGGCCCCCACAATTGCGCCTCGGGATAAGCCGCTTTCCATTCCTGCAAGTATAGGTGATGGAGTTTGTTGGGGCTTACGAGGTGTCGGACAGAGCCCAGACCATCCACTTCGTTGCGCAGATCAGCGGTTAGCTTGACTGGCGACCATACCCACAGATCGCCGCTCGCTAATCGGGCGATGACCGAACGCGTCGGATAAGGAAAGCCAAAGAAGCTGACAATCTCTCCCTCTGCGAGCCAAAGAGCGTCATGCACTTGTTCGAGCACGTCTTCACCTCCCTACCGTGAACGGTAATGCCATGGCTTGGATCGACTAAAGCTCAAATCTTAAGTGCGGGGCGTATGTTTTTCTAGCGTACAACACAAGCATCGATCTTGAATGGTGGTTGCAATATCGACTTACGCGACTACTGGGGTAGAACGGAAATCACATTTTGAGCTCGCGAGGACCGCGTTTCAAACCGTTGCGGACATTTCTTACGAACGTTAAGATAACATCAAAGACCGAACACACGAACGGGCGGTCGCAGTGAAGCATAAACAGCAAAACCGCCTCTCCGAGATATGTCGATGCGGCAAAGTGAAACTGGAGGCAGTCGGCCGGCCGATTCTCACCGCCTGCTGCTATTGCGCAAGTTGCCAGGAAGCCGCGAGCCGATTCGAGCAACTGGCTTTCGCGCCGTCCGTGCTCAATCCCGACGGTGGAACGGACTACGTGCTGTATCGAAAGGATCGAGTGCGATGTGTGATGGGGCAGGAGCATCTTGAAGAGCACCGGCTGAGGCCAGATTCCCCGACGCGGAGAGTCATCGCCACATGCTGCAATTCGGCGATGTTCCTCGACTTTACCAGGGGACATTGGCTGACGATGTACCGGAACCGCTTTTCGGCAGACGCGCCACGCCCTGAGATGCGGGTCATGACACAAGACCGGCGAGCCGGCGTCGAGCTTGCCGATGACTTGCCGAACTACGATCGTCACTCCGGCAAGTTCATGGTGAGGCTTATCGCCGCCTGGATCGCGATGGGTCTGCGCCGGCCAGAAATCACCCTGGGAACGACCGTTCGCGAGTCGCACTGACCGCTTGCCGCGGCCGCAGCTTCGCGCCGACTACGCCTTCGCCGACGCCGAGCTCCGCGCACGGCCGAACAATTGCGCCTGCTCGCGGCGCGCGACCTCGACCAGCCGACCCGTCGCCTCCTCGATCACGGCCGAGACCCGCGCGATGAACTCGCGGCGCGACAGGCCGGGCGGTAGCGGATCGAGGAATTCGACCACCAGCGTGCCGGGATAGCGCATGAAGGTCCGGCGCGGCCAGAACAGCCCGGAATTGAGCGCCACCGGCACGCAGCTCACGCCGCAATCGACATAGATCTGGGCGATGCCGGTCTTGTAGTGCGGCGGCGCCCCGACCGGGGTCCGCGTGCCCTCGGGGAAGATGATCAGCTGCCGGCCGCGCCGCACGGCGGCACCGGCGCGGCGCGTCATTTCCAGGAGCGCGCGGCCGCCGGCGCTGCGGTCGATCCCGATCATCTTCGCCTTCATCAGGTACCAGCCGAACAGCGGGATCCACAGCAATTCGCGCTTGAGGATGAACAAAGGCTGCTCGAAGAACTGCAGCAGCGCGAAGGTCTCCCACATCGACTGATGTTTCGAGGCGACGATCAGCGGCCCTTCCGGAATCTTCTCCAGGCCGCGATACTCGACCTTGACGTTGCAGATCACGCGCAACAGCCAGATGCTGCTCTTCGCCCAGTTCCTGGCGACGCTCATGATGGCCCAGCGCGGCATCGCATAGGTCGGAATCGCCACGAGCAGCCAGCATATCAGGAGCGCATAGAACAGCACGTTGTAGACCAGCGAGCGCAGGAAGATCAGAACCATCGGATATCCAAATCAGTTGGCTTGCGCCGTCGCCGGGCTCGGCGCCGGCGCTGCGGCCGGATGGTCCGCAAGCTCGGGCGTCAGGTCGAGACCGACATCGGCGAGCCGCACCCGCACCTCGGCGGCGACGTATTTGACGTACTCCGATAGCAGGAGCCGCAGCGTCGCGCCACTCGTCCACCATGGCTCGTCGCGCCATTTCTCGCCGACCACCGCGAACGGAATGAGCTCGATATCGGGCATCGCATGCGACAATTCGACGATCGCCCGCGGCATGTGATAATTCGACGTCACCACGATCAGCGACTTGAAGCCGCGCTCGTGCGCCCAGCGCCGCGTCTCGGCCGCATTGCTGCGGGTGTTGACGGCGGAACGGTCGAGATCGACGCAGCAGGTCAGAAGCTGCTGGTTGTCGGGCAGCGAACGGGAGATATCGCTCGCCGCATTGGTCGGATGCACGCCGGAGATCAACAGCCGCTTGCCGTAGCCGCCGGCCAGCAATTCCATGGCGTCCGAGACCCGCGACGAACCGCCGGTCAGCACCACGATGCCGTCGGCGCGCCTGGCGGGCGCCACCTCGACGCCGCGCAATTGCGAGAGAAAGCCGACGAAGCCGACCGCCACGGCGATGAACACCACCGCCAGCGCCGCGACGACAGCGGCGCGCGGCCATCCCCGCGGCGCGGCAGGCGGCGCATTCATCGCTCGATCGTCGGACTGCAGGCTCATGCGATATCAGTGATCCCTTCCCCCTGCTCAAGTCTAGAGCGTTTTGCGACGAAGTGGAGTCCGGTTGGCCGCGGTATTGGTAACCGCTCGCATCAGTCGATCTCGTCCAGCGTGGCGAACAGCGTCCGGCGCGAGGCCCAGGCGGTGATCGCCGCGATCAGCACCGCCTGCGCCGCCAGCGCCAGATAGCCCGACGGGCGCAGCGAAAACGTGCCCAGGAGAGCCGCGAACTGATCCCCGACCGGCGTTCCCGAAAACCAGCTGGCGATCGATTCGGAGAAGCCGAAGCCGAGCATCGCGACGCCGCCGCCGATCACGCCGCCCTCGAGGCCGAGCCGCAGGAAATGCCGCAGGAAGCGGTTGGCGATATAGCGGTCCCCGGCGCCGACGAAGTGCAGCACTTCGACGATCGGACGATTGGCCGCCATCGCGCCACGGGTGGCGAACGACACCGAGATGATGGTTGCAACGATCACCAGCGCGAGGATGCCGATGCCGGCGAACAGGGTGGCGCCGGTCATCGAGCGCATCCGTTCGATCCAGGCGCGGTGATCGTCGACGCTTGCGGTCGGCGCCACCAGCGTCACCGCCCGGCGCAGCGCCGCCAGGTCGAGCGTGGATCCGGGTTGGACCCGCGCGATGATGACGCGCGGCACCGGCAGATCGTCGAGAGACAAGCCGGTGCCGAGCCACGGCTCCAGCAGCTTGGAGGATTCTTCCTTGGTGAACGGCCTGACCTCGACGATGCCGGACTGCGCGCGCACCGCCTGCGTCACCGCCGCCGCGTCGCGGTCGAGATCGCGCCCGGGAACGGGACGAACCTGGACGGTGATTTCGCTCGCGACTTCCGATTGCCACTCCGCCGCCGAGGCGCTGACCAAAAGCACCGTGCCGGTGGTGATGGACGCCAGAAACGTCATGATGGCGACGACCGCGACCAGCGCGCGGCCGGCGATCGAGGCGCGCGGCACGATCGGCGACAGATTGCGCGCCGTCGCCGGCACCTGCGGACGCTCGTTTCCGAGATCCATCAACGGACTATGATCGGCTCTATTCATAGATATGCAACCGTCCCTGATGCAGCACCAGCCGCCGCGCATCATACTGGTCCATCAAGGTGATATCATGGGTGGCGATGATCACCGCGGTGCCTGATTTGTTCAATTCGATGAACAGCCGCAACAATCGCCGCCCCAGGGTCGGGTCGACACTGCCGGTCGGCTCGTCCGCCAAGAGGAGCTGCGGCCGCGAAATGACCGCCCGCGCGATCGCCGCGCGCTGCTTCTCGCCGCCGGACAGGATCGGCGGCAGCGCATCCATCCGCTCGCCCAGCCCAACCCATCTCAGGAGATCGATGACCTCCTTGCGATAGCTCGACTCCTCCCGGCCCATCACCCGGAACGGCAGCGCGACATTCTCGTAAGTAGTCATGTGGTCGAGCAGGCGAAAGTCCTGCAGGACGATACCGATGCGCTTTCGCAGATCGGCGATCTCATCCTTGCCGAGCAGCGAGACGTCGTGGCCGAACAGGTTGACCAGCCCGCGGGTCGGCCGCAGCGACAGGAACAATAGTTTCAGCAGCGAGGTCTTGCCGGCGCCGGAGGGGCCGGTGAGGAACTGGAAGGAATGGGCGGGAATCTGGAAACTGAGGTCGCGCAGAATCTCCGGGCCGAGCCCGTAGCGCAATCCGACATTTTCGAACCGAACCAAGCTCAGCTCCGTTCGACGGGGGGCGCGGCCGGAACCCTGAAACCGTGGGCCTCCGGCTCATTGGCTGTCGCTCGGCGGCGAACCAAACAAAGCGGTTGTGCTTCAGTTATGGTTTCCGATTCGTTAACGGTCGGCTTGTAGCATCCCGCCAGCATCATTGTGGAATTGGGCTCCATGCACATCATTTGCCCCCATTGTACGACCTCCTATGCCATTGATCCCGCTACATTAGGCGAAGCCGGCCGCAATGTGCGCTGTTCCCGCTGCAAGGAGGTCTGGCTGGCGCGGCCGGAGGACGCGGTCGAGATGGCGCCGCCGGCACGGGCGATGGCGTCGGCCGGCCAGACATCCGCGGAGGCCGACGCCGCCGCGGAATGGGAGGCGATGGCCCAGGAGGATGACAGCCAGGATGCCCCCGTCGTCGACAGCCCCTCGATTTCGGCCGACTGGCCGGACGGCGAGGCCTCGTCGCAGGATGCGGATTCCGACTGGGCGTCGATGGCGCAGGACGATGCGGAAGACGGTGGAGGCGGGCGGCGCGGGTCCTGGTTCGCCAGGCTCTTGCAGCCGCCGGCCTTCCTGCTCCGTGCGTCGGGCAAGCCCTTTGTCGGCCTGCCAACGGTCTGTGCCGCCATGGGCGCGCTGGTGCTGGCATTGGTCATCTGGCGGGTCGATCTGGTGCGGCTGCTGCCGCAGACCGCCACGTTCTACAAAATGGTCGGGCTCGAGGTAAATCTGCGCGGGCTGGCGTTCAAGGACGTGAAGATCTCGACGGAAACGGTCGAAGGCAAGCAGGTGCTGGTGATCGAGGGTGCGATCATCGGCGAGGCCAAGAAGCCGGTCGAACTGCCACGGCTGCGATTCAGCGTCCGCGACGCGCAGGGCGCGGAAATCTATGCCTGGAATGCCGTGCTGGAGCAGACCGTGCTGAGGCCGGGCGAATTCACCCGGTTCAAGTCGCGGCTGGCCTCGCCGCCCCCGGAAGGGCGTAATATCGACATACGCTTCTTCAACAAGCGGGATCTCGCCCGCGGCAGCGCGTGACCGAGCCGCATTCTCACTTTCGGAAAGAGGGGTACGCCATGACGCGCGTGCTGATCGCCGACGACGAAGACTCCATGCGCACGCTGGTGGCGCGCGCCATCGCCATGGACGGGCACGAGACCGTCACCGCCGAAGACGGCGCCGAAGCGCTGGAAATCCTCACCCGCGAAGACGGCGCCTTCGACCTGCTGCTGACCGATATCCAGATGCCGGTGATGGACGGCATCGCGCTGGCGCTGACCGCGGCGCGCGATTTTCCCGATCTGACCATCCTGTTGATGACGGGCTTTGCCGATCAGCGCGAACGCGCCCATGGCCTCAACGCGATCGTCCACGACGTGGTGACGAAACCGTTTTCGGTGGCCGATATCCGCACCGCCGTGGCCGATGCGCTGGTGGCGCGGAAGGGTTAGATCAGGCGCACTGAGGTCGCCGCATTCCCGGCTCGTCATACCCCGCGCAAGCCAGGTAGCCAGTACGCCGCGGCCTTTCGGCGCAATCATTGATGTCTCTGGAATACTGGATCGCCCGCTTACGCGGGCGACGACAGTGAAGCAACCAGACTGCTCTAGTAATCCTTCAGCAGCCGCTCGAGGTAATCGAGTTCGATCTGCGGACGCTGCGGGTCGGCGAGGCGGCGGCGCAGTTCTTCCAGAATCCGGCGCGCCCGCTGGACGTCGATCTCGCCGGGAATCTTCACCGTGAAATCGTCGCCGAATTCGCGCCCATGCAGCGGCCGTCCCAACGGGTCGGTCTGATTGCCGCCGCTCTGCTGCCGGCCGGCGCGATTGCCGGGACCCTCGCCCTGCCCCTCGCCTTCGCCCTGCTGCATCGCTTCCGCCAGGCTCTGGGCGCCCTTGCGCAGCGCCTCCAGCGCCTTGCCCTGCGAGTCCACGGCGGCATCGGCATTGCCCTCACCCAGCCTCGAGCCGGCGTCGCCCATCGCGCTGTCGGCCTGGCCGAGCCCATCCTCGCCGTCGCCGTCCTCGGCTTGCTGGTCGCCCTGCTGGCCCTGCTGTCCTTCCTGACCCTGCTGCCCCTGTTCGCCGCGCTGGCCCTTCTGGCCCTGCCCCATGCCGCGCTTGGCAAGCTCCTGCTGCAGTTTCTTCAGCCGGTCGCGCAGACCCTCCTGGTCCTGCTGCAGGTCGCCCAGGCCCTTGTCGCTCGGCTTGCCATGCGCGCGGTCGCGCCGCGAATCCTGGCCCTGCTTGAAGGTCTTGTCGCGCAACTGCTGCTGCTTGCGGATCATGTCGCCAAGCTCGTTGAGCGCCTGCTCCATGTCGCCGTCGCCGGACTGGCCGGGCTGCGCCATCTGCAGGTTCTCCAGCATCTCCTGCAGTTGCTCGAGCAATTGCTTGGCGGCTTCCTTGTCGCCGGAGCGCGACAGCCGCTCCATCCGCTCGATCATGTTGTTGAGGTCCTGCTGGCGCATAACCCGCGTGTTGGGGTCGAGCGGCCGCGCCAGGGCTTGCGGATTGCTGCGCAGCTGTTCGGCGAGCTGGCGCATGAAATTGTCCAGCGCCGCGCGCAGATTGTCCGTCAGCTTCTTGATTTCCTCATCGCTGGCGCCGCGCTCCAGCGCCTGCTTCAGCGCGTCCTGAGCGGCGCGCAGCGCCTTGTCCACGTCGGTGATGTCGCCGTCCTCGATGGTGACGGCGAGCGCCCACAGGCTCGCCACGACTTCGCGCATCGCATCGTCGGTCCGGGCGGCCTCGAGCTGCCGCGCGACGCTGTAGAGCCCGAGATATTGCCCGGCCTCGGGCGTGAACACCTCCGGCGCGATCATCAGGGCGTCCAGCGCCGCATAGACCTGCCCGTTCTGGTTGGCGTCGAGCGCCAGGATCCGCCGCTGCTCGATCAGCGCGCGCGCCAGCGGCTTGGTGAACAGCCGCTCCGGCAGCCGCATGTTGAAGGGCTCGCTCCTCGCCTCATTGCCGGCCTCGTCCTTCGCCGTCAGCGTCAGCGTCACATCGGCGCCGGCATAAGGATCATCGCTGAGATCCTTGACGGTCTGGCCGACGCCGTTGCGGGTCCGCGCGTTCGGCAGCACCAGCGGAAATTGCGGCGGGTTGAACAGCGGCCGCGGCGCGGCCGAAGCATTCTCGGTCGCGCCCTTCGGCGCATCGCCCGGGCGGGCGACAAAATGCGCCTGCGCTTCGGTGACACCGTAATCGTCCTCGATCTTGTAGGACATCTGCAGCGAACCGTGGGCCTGACGTTCCGGATCCTTGGCAAGCGCGATGGTCGGGGCGCGATCCGGAATGGCGGTGAACTTCCATTGCGGCTGGCCGGAGGGGGCGCGGACATGGACCGTGCCGTCGCCTGCGATGGTGAAATGCCGTTCGTTGGTACCCTTGGGCGCCTCTGCGGTCGGCTGGGCTTCGGTCACCCCGCCGCCCGCCAGCACATCGAGCGTGCCGCCCGAGGAGCGTATGATCAGCGTGGAGCCGGCCGGCACGGGCAAGGGTCCCGCGGCGGGAAGGGCGCCTTCCTTGTTGGCCGCCGACAGGATGATCGGCGGCTTGCCGGTATAAAGCGGCGGCGTCACCCAGGCATCGACCCGGATATTGGCCGGCGACAATACGCCGTTCCAGTCGAACGCCGCCTCGGTGCGCAAGGCGCGCTCGTCGCCAGCGGCGACATAGGTCGCCAGCATCATCACCGCGACCAGCGCCCGCAGCGCCCAGGGATCGTGGATCGACAGCCGCGGCGACGGCAGGCCGGCGCGGATGCGCTTGATGGATGCCAGGGTGCGCTCGCGCTGCGCCTGCCACAGCGCCCGGGCCACCGGGTCCTGATTCGCGAGCGTGTCGGTCAGCGCGGTCGCCGGCCGGTGGCGGATGCCGGAGCCTCGGTCGAGCCGGCTCAGTCCCTCTTCGCGGCTCGGCCAGCGGAACCTGACGAGGGGAAACAGGGCGCCCAGCGCCGCCAGCACAAACAGGCCGAGGCCGATGGCGCGCGCCAAAAACGGCACTGCCAGCCATAGGCCGGCCCAGGACACCACCAGAAACAGCCCGATGACGGTCAGGAGCCGTGCCAGATGCGGCCAACCGCGCTCCCAGGCGATCGCGTACCGGGCCCGCTGCAATGCCTGAGCGAGCTTGAGCCGCGAAACGGCATCAGAGGCGAAGCCTGGCTCTGAGGGGTCGGGGGTAGCGCCGCTCAATCAACTCTCCGGGTTGCCGACACAGCACAATAGCACAAGGGCGGCAGTGAGGCACCCGTACTTGAACGGTAACCCCACCGGAAATACGCATAACACGAAGGCGTGACTGCGCCGCCTCGACCCCGTAACGTCGGCCGCGAACCGTCAGGGGAAACACGGAAGGACCGTCATGGACAAGAAAACGCACGACAAGGGACTGGAAATTCGCAAGGCGGTGCTGGGCGAGGCCTATGTCGCCAACGCGCTGAAGAACGCCGACGATTTCAACAAGCCGTTTCAGGAACTGGTGACCGAATACTGCTGGGGCGCGGTGTGGGGCCGCGAGGAGCTGCCGCGCAAGACCCGCAGCATGCTCAACCTCGCCATGATCTCGATCCTCAACCGGCCGCACGAATTGCGGGTGCACATCAAGGGCGCGTTGACCAACGGCGTGACCAAAGACGAAATCCGCGAGATCTTCATGCAGGTGGCGATCTATGCCGGCGTGCCCGCAGGCGTCGACAGTTTTCGAATCGCACGCGAAGTTTTCGCCGAATTGGACAAGGGCTAGAGGCGGCAGCAGCATGAGCATCGGATTCATCGGCCTGGGCAAGATGGGTTTTCCCATGGCGCGCCGCCTGATCGAGGCGAAACACCCCCTCGTCGTATTCGACCAGCGCAAGGAGGCGGTGGACCAACTGGTCGCGCTGGGCGCCAAGGCCGCTTCCTCGCCGAAAGACGTCGCCGACCGCGCCGAGACCGTGATGGCGAGCCTGCCCTCGCTGCAGGCCTCGCTCGAGGTCGCGACCGGCAAGGACGGCGTGATCGAAGGCAAACTGGCAAAACGCTTCGTCGATCTCTCCACCGTCGGATCGCACATGGCGGTGCGGATCCACGATCTCCTCGCCAAGCGCAACATCGTGCAGCTCGACAGTCCCGTCAGCGGCGGCGTCGGCGGCGCCGAGAAGGGAACGCTGGCGGTGATGGTGTCGGGGCCGAAAGCCGATTTCGAGGCGGTGAAGCCCGCACTCGCTGTGATCGGCAAGGTGTTCTTCATCGGCGAAAAACCCGGTTCGGCCCAGACCATGAAGCTCGCCAACAACTTCCTGTCGGCGACCGCGATGGTCGCGACCTCGGAAGCCGTGGTGATGGGGGTCAAGTCCGGGCTCGATCCGGCCGTCATGATCGACGTGATCAATTCCGGATCGGGCCTCAACACCGCGAGCCGCGACAAGTTTCCGCGTTCGGTGCTGCCGCGCAGCTTCGATTTCGGCTTCGCTACCGGCCTGATGGTGAAAGACGTGCGGCTGTGCCTCGAGGAGATGAAGGCGCTGGGGCTGTCGATGGAAGTCGCCGAAGCGGTCGGCCGGCTCTGGGAAGTCGTGATCCGCGACATGGGCCCGGAGTTCGATTTCACCTCCGCGATCAAGCCGATCGAAAAAGCCGCCGGCGTGGTGGTGGGCGGCGCAAAGGGCAGCCACGCCGCGAAGTGAGCATTTCGTCGTCCCGGCCTTGGGCGGGGACGACGACTATTGCTGGAACTTCACAGCCAGGGCGCGGTCTTGTCCATCGCGATCAGCGCCTCGACCTCGAGGCGCGGGCGCACCACCGCATATTGGTCGTCCTTGACCAGCACTTCCGGCACCAGCGGCCGGGTGTTGTAGGTGCCGGACTGCACCGCGCCATAGGCGCCCGCCGTCATGATCGCCAGCAGATCGCCGGACTTGGGCTCGGGCAGCTTGCGGTCGAGCGCGAGGTAGTCGCCGGTTTCGCAGACCGGTCCGACCACGTCGGCGGTAATGATTTGCGCGCTTTTGGCGGCCTCCCGGACCGGCAGGATGTCGTGATGCGCCTCGTACAGAGTGGGGCGAATCAGATCGTTCATCGCGGCATCGATAATGACGAAATTCCTGGCGTCGCCCGGCTTCAGATAGATCACGCGGGTGACGAGGATGCCGGCATTGCCGACGATCATGCGCCCCGGCTCGAACATCAGCGTACAGCCGAGATTATGCGTCACGCGCTTGACCATGGCGGCATAGGCATCGGGCGCCGGCGGCGCCTCGCGGTCCATGTAATAGGGAATGCCAAGGCCGCCGCCGAAATCGATATGCGAGATAGTGTGGCCGTCGGCGCGCAGCGTCTGCACGAAATCCGACAGGATGCGGAATGCGGTTTCCATCCGGCTCAAATCGGTGATCTGGCTGCCGATATGCATGTCGGTGCCGGTGACCTCGATCCCGGGCAGCTTGGCGGCGCGGGCATAGACCGCGCGCGCCCGCGCAATCGGAACGCCGAATTTGTTCTCGGATTTGCCGGTGGCGATCTTGGCATGGGTGCCGGCGTCGACGTCCGGGTTGACGCGCACCGAGATCCGCGCCGTCTTGCCGGTCTCGACGGCGAGCCGCGACAGCAATTCGAGTTCGGGTTCGGATTCGACGTTGATGCAGAGAATGCCGGCGTCAAGCGCCGCGCGCAGTTCGGCTTCGGTCTTGCCGACGCCCGAGAACAGGATCTTCTCCGGCGGGATGCCGGCCGCGAGCGCGCGCTGCAACTCGCCGCCCGAAACCACGTCCGCGCCGGCGCCGAGCTTCGCCAGCGTGCGCAGCACCGACTGGTTGGAGTTCGCCTTCATGGCGTAGCACACCACGGCCTTCTCGCCGGCAAAGGCCTCGGTGAAGACGCGGTAGTGCCGCTCGAGCGTCGCAGTCGAATAGCAATAGAACGGCGTGCCGACCGCTTCCGCCAGATCGATAAGGTTCACCGCCTCGGCGTGCAGCACGCCGTTGCGATAGTCGAAGTGATTCATGGCGGTGGCTCAGTGACTATCCAGCAGCGGGTCGAGAATGAATGGTCGTTTGCGGCCTTTGGACGCGGCGGGCGGCGCTTCGCTGCCATAGGTGGAATCGAACACGCTGGGCGCGCTCGCCGCCGGCTCGTGGTCGGCATCCCGCTGTGCCGCGGCAGCCGCCTGCGGCGGCGTGTTCGGCGGCAGGTCGAGCCCGCTCTTGCGCCCGCAGCCTCCGAGCGCGAGCACGGCCGCGCTCAGAAGGATGATGGCCCATCCCTGACGTGTCGGGCGGTAAATGCGATTCACGACAAAATCCCCAATGCGGCCGCACCATACAAAGATTGCCCCAGTCTGGCGAGAGCAGGACAATCATGAAATTGCAGCGAAATTCCTGTTGCTCGCCGCGAAATTGTTGTCCTCAGCCCAATTTTCGCTCTTTTTCGAGCCGCCTGAGCCAGCTCTTCGCCTGCGCCGATACATTCTTCGGCGCGGTTCCGCCATAGCTCGATCGGCTTTTGACCGACGCTTCCACCGAAAGCACGTCCAGGGCTTGCCGGGTGATCTTGGGCTCGACCGCCTGCATGTCCTTGAGCGGAAGCTCATGCAGCGGCACGCCGGCCTTCGACGCCATCGCCACGATCCGTCCGGTGACATGGTGGGCGTCGCGGAACGGCATTTTCAGCGTCCGCACCAGCCAGTCGGCAAGATCGGTGGCGGTAGCGTAGCCCTCGCCGGCAGCGGTCTTCATCCGCGCCTCGTCGGGCACGATATCCATCACCATTCCGGTCATCGCCCGGACCGCGAGCGACAGCGCGCCAAATGCCTGCATCGCGCCTTCCTTGTCCTCCTGCATGTCCTTTTGATAGGCGAGCGGCAGCCCCTTCATCACGATCAGCAGCCCGGTCAGCGCGCCGATCACCCGGCCGGTCTTGGCGCGCACCAGTTCGGCGGCGTCGGGATTGCGCTTCTGCGGCATGATCGAGGAGCCGGTGGTGAACTTGTCGGAGAGCCGCACCAGTCCGACCAGCGGCGAGGTCCAGATCACGATTTCCTCCGCGAAGCGCGACAGATGCACCGCCGCGATCGCCGCCGCCGACAGGGTTTCCAGCACGAAGTCGCGATCCGAAACGGCATCGAGCGAATTGGCCATCGGCCGGTCGAAGCCGAGCGCTTTCGCTGTCGCCGCGCGATCGATCGGAAACGAGGTGCCGGCGAGCGCCGCCGCGCCGAGCGGCGATTCGTTGAGCCGCTTGCGGGCGTCGGCGAAGCGGCCGCGGTCGCGCGCCGCCATCTCGACATAGGCCAGAAGATGATGCCCGAACGTCACCGGCTGCGCGGTCTGCAGATGGGTGAAGCCCGGCATCACGGTTGCGGCATGCTCCAGCGCCCGCTCCACCAGTGCGTGCTGGAACGCGGCCAGCGCCGCGTCGGTCTCGTCGATCGTGTCGCGGACATAGAGCCGGAAATCGGTCGCCACCTGGTCGTTGCGCGAGCGCGCGGTGTGCAGCCGTCCCGCCGCGGGACCGATCAGTTCGCCCAGCCTGCTCTCGACGTTCATGTGAATGTCCTCGAGCGCGCGCTTGAAATCGAACGATCCCTTGCCGATTTCTGACAAAATCGTGTCTAGACCGGATTTGATATTTTTCGCATCGTTTGCCGTGATAATGCCTTGCGCGGCGAGCATCGCGGCGTGGGCCTTGGACGCGGCGATGTCCTGGGCATAGAGGTGACGATCGACGTCGATGGAGACGTTGATTTCCTCCATGATCTCATCGGGGCGCTCGGTGAACCGGCCGCCCCACATCTTGTTGCTCATGATCCGTTACTCATGAATTCCATTCATCGCCGCGCCGGACGCTCGATAACCGGCCGTTGCACAGGCCCTGCATAGCCGTATCTGATACAGGATGACAAACGATATGCCCGAACTGCCCTCGCCCCGCCCCGCCGTCACGCGCCGGATTCCCATCGCCATCGGGGCGGTGGCGATTGGGGCGCTGATCGGATTCGCCGGGGTATACGGGATCGGCGGGCTGCGGCGCAACGCGACCGGCGATGCCGCCTGTCGCGGCGCGGTCGATCTCGCCCGCAAGATCGCGCCGCTGGCGCATGGCGAGGTGGCGGCGCTGACCATGGCGACGGCGCCGTTACGGCTGCCGGACCTTTCCTTCGAGGACGCAGACGGCAAGCCCAGAAAGCTCTCCGAATGGCGCGGGCGCACGGTGCTGGTCAACCTGTGGGCCACCTGGTGCGTGCCCTGCCGCAAGGAAATGCCGGCGCTGGAAGGCCTGCAAACCCGGCTGGGGGGCCCGAATTTCGAGGTGGTTGCCATCAATATCGACACCCGCGACCCCGAAAAGCCGAAGAATTTCCTGAAAGACGCCCATTTGACCCGGCTCGGCTATTTCAGCGACGAGAAAGCCAAGGTTTTTCAGGATCTTAAGACCATAGGGCGGGCGCTGGGAATGCCGACTTCGGTGCTGGTCGACGGCCAAGGCTGCGAAATCGCCACCATTGCCGGCCCGGCGGACTGGGACAGCGACGACGCCGTCAAGCTGATTACGGCGGCGATGAACCCGGTGGCGGCCGGACTCTAAACCTTACGCCGCGATATTGAGGTTGCCGCCGACGCCGGCGCCGACATTGGCCAGCGACGGCTGGCCCGCGCCTAACAGCGTCAGGACCGTGGATTTCTCGGCGTCGGCATTGGATTTCATGATGGTGGCGGCGACCTGCATCTGCGTGTTGCCCGCCTGGGCCGCAAGCATACCAGTGACCATGCTCATCATATCCATAGCGCCGCACCCTCCGTCGCCAGCCACGGTATCCGGCAAGGGTTAACGAAAGCTGGAGATAAGGCATGCAGGGTGGGCAAAGCCAAGCGTGCCCACCGACTTGCCGAATAAACGGTAGGCACGGCGCAAACGCGCCTTTGCCCACCCTACGGCGTCGAGGCAATCAGCGTGTCGGGACCGGCTTTTCGCCGCGGTAGTCGTAAAAGCCGCGGTGGGTCTTGCGGCCGAGCCAGCCGGCCTCGACGTATTTTACCAAGAGCGGGCACGGCCGGTACTTGGAATCCGCCAGTCCCTCGTGCAGCACCTGCATGATCGACAGACAGGTGTCGAGCCCGATGAAATCGGCGAGTTCCAGCGGCCCCATCGGGTGGTGCGCGCCGAGCTTCATGGCGGCGTCGATCGCCTCGACATTGCCGACACCCTCATAGAGCGTATAGATCGCCTCGTTGATCATCGGCAGCAGGATGCGGTTGACGATGAACGCCGGGAAATCCTCCGACACCGCGACGTGCTTGCCGAGTTTTGTTACGAATTCCTTGGCGGCGTCGAAGGTCGCGTCATCGGTGGCGATGCCGCGGATCAGTTCGACCAGCTCCATCAGCGGCACCGGATTCATGAAGTGAATGCCGATGAAGCGCTCGGGCCGGTCGGTCGAGGCGGCGAGCCGCGTGATCGAGATCGAGGAGGTATTGGAGGCGACGATGGCCTCCGGCTTGAGCACCGCGCACAGATCGTGGAAGATCTTGCGCTTGACCTCTTCCTTCTCCACCGCGCTCTCGATCACCAGATCGCAGTCGGCGAGCCCGTCCATCGTCTCGGTCGAGACGATCCGATCCAGCGCCTTCTTGCGCGCATCCTCGGTGATCATCTTCTTGGCGACCTGGCGCGACAGGTTGCCGTTGATGGTCGCCATTGCCGACTTCAGCCGATCGGCCGACAAATCGTTGAGTACCACGTCCAGTCCGGCCAGCGCCGCCACATGCGCGATCCCGTTGCCCATCTGGCCCGAGCCGATCACGCCGACCTTCTTGATCATAGCTGCCATATTGCCATCTCACCGGGGCAAGGCGCGCGTTCCGCGCCTGCCCATCCTCTCTGCATGAACACCGGCCGGAGTCCGCTTCATCCGGCAGGCCACGTCAAACACCCGTTACTTGCCGAGCTTGCCGAGTTCCTCGGTCAGCTCTGGAACCGCCTGATAGAGATCCGCGACCAGACCGTAATCGGCGACCTGGAAGATCGGCGCGTCCTCGTCCTTGTTGATCGCGACGATCACCTTGGAGTCCTTCATCCCGGCGAGATGCTGGATCGCGCCGGAGATACCGATCGCAATATATAGCTCGGGCGCCACCACCTTGCCGGTCTGGCCGACCTGCCAGTCGTTCGGCGCATAGCCGGCATCGACCGCGGCGCGCGAGGCGCCGACGCCGGCGCCGAGCTTGTCGGCGAGCGGCTCGATATATTTGGCGAAGTTTTCCCGGCTCTGCATCGCCCGGCCGCCGGACACGATGATTTTTGCGGATGTCAGTTCGGGGCGGTCGCTCTTCGCAACCTCCTCGCCGACGAAGCTGGAAAGGCCCGGATCAGCCGCTGCGGCCGCATTTTCCACCGGCGCGCTGCCGTCATTGCCGGCCGCGGCGAAGGTCGAGGTCCGCACCGTGATGACCTTCTTGGCGTCCTTTGATTTTACCGTCTGGATCGCGTTACCGGCATAGATCGGGCGCTCGAAGGTATCGGGCGCAACCACCTTGATGATTTCCGACACCTGCATGACGTCGAGCAGCGCGGCAACCCGCGGCATCACGTTCTTGAAGCGCGAGGTCGCCGGCGCGACGAAGGCATCATAGGAAGGGGCGAGCGCCACGATCAGCGCGGCCAGCGGCTCGGCGAGGTCGTGGGCATAGGCCGAACCGTCCGCCAGCAGCACCTTCTTGACGCCGGAGAGCTTGGCCGCCGCGTCGGCGGCGCCCTTGGCGTTTTCGCCGGCGACCAGCACATGCACGTCGCCGCCGAGCGCCATAGCCGCCGTCAGCGCCTTGTTGGTGGAGTCCTTGATCGACGCATTGTCGTGTTCGGCAATCAACAGCGTGGTCATCAGAGAACCCCGGCTTCATTCTTGAGTTTCGACACCAGCTCGGCGACGTCCTTGACCTTGACGCCTCCCTTGCGGCCCGGCGGTTCGGAAGTCTTGAGGATCTCGAGATGGGCGGTGAGATCGACGCTGTAATCGGCCGCGGTCTTCTCGGCGATCGGCTTCTTCTTCGCCTTCATGATGTTGGGCAGGCTGGCATAGCGCGGCTCGTTGAGCCGCAGGTCGGTCGTTACGATCGCCGGCCCCTTGAGTTTCACCGTCTGCAGACCGCCATCGACTTCGCGCGTCACCTTGAAGTCGGTTCCATCGACTTCGAGCTTGGAGGCAAAGGTCGCCTGTGACCACCCGAGCAGCGCCGCCAGCATCTGGCCGGTCTGGTTCGAATCGTCATCGATCGCCTGCTTGCCGAGAATGATCAGGCCAGGCTGCTCCTCACCGGCGATGGCCTTGAGGATCTTCGCGACCGCCAGCGGTTCGACATTGCCCTCGGCCTTGACCAGGATACCGCGGTCGGCGCCCATCGCGAGGCCGGTCCGGATGGTTTCGGCCGCCTGCGCGGGACCGATCGACACCACCACCACCTCGGTCGCCTTGCCGGCTTCCTTCAGCCGCAAGGCCTCCTCGACGGCGATTTCATCGAACGGATTCATCGACATCTTGACGTTGGACAGTTCGACGCCCGATCCGTCGCTTTTGACCCGGACCTTGACGTTGTAATCGACCACCCGCTTTACCGGCACCAGAACCTTCATCGATCCTCTTTCGCTTCAATTTTCAGGCATTGATCGGCTTGGGCGCGGAACCTAAAGGTCCAGCCAACCCCGGTCAACGCGCGACGGCCAAAAATCGCCCCCAAACCGGGGCGCTTTAACGATTCTGGCCGGGCACCCAAAGCACGTCGCCGGCGCCGTTGTCGTTCATCGAGCGGCTAGCGACGAACAGGAAGTCCGACAGCCGGTTCATATACTGGATCGCGGCGTCGCTGACCGGTTCATTGGGCTGGGCGGCGAGTTCCACCATGATGCGTTCCGCCCGGCGGCATATCGTGCGCGCCAGATGCAGATGGGCCGCCGCCGGCGTGCCGCCGGGCAGCACGAACGAGGTAAGCGGGGCCAGATGCGCGTTCAGGCTGTCGATGTCGCGTTCGAGGCGTTCGACCTGGCTCGACAACATCCGCAGCCGTTCCGCCTTGCCCTCCCGCTCGGGCACCGCGAGATCGGCGCCGAGATCGAACAAATCGTTCTGGATCCGGCCCAGCATGGCGTCGAGCTCGCGCGCCTGGCCGAGATGCAGCCGCACGATTCCGACCGCGGCATTGGTCTCGTCGACGGTTCCATAGGCCGAGATGCGCAGATCGTATTTCGGACGCCGTTCGCCGCTGCCGAGCGCCGTGGTGCCGTCATCGCCGGTCCGCGTGTAGATGCGATTGAGAACCACCATAACCCGCCTCGCTTATTTTAATGCCCCATGGTCCAGACCGCGAGCATGGTGATCACGATCGCCACGAATTGCAGCAGCACCCGCAACCGCATCAGTTTCTGCGATCGGTTCGGCGAACCGCCCCGCATCATGTTAACGAGACCCATGAGCAGTACCAGCGCGACGGCGCCGACGGCGATGGGAAGGACAATCATGCTGATGAAGGATGCCATGGCCGTATCTAACACCACGCCGGGCGGTCCGCTACCGCTCGCGCGCCGCCGCCAACGATCTGGCTTTTAGTTCAATAATATCAGAAGGTAGCACGGTTCGTCGGGTGAACCCGTCCGCCACTGGCCAAGGTGAAATGTGAGGCAGCTCCGCTACGTCTATCTGGTCGTCATGGACGCGTTCTACGAGTTCCTCGCCGATGACGGCTGGGCGATCGCCAGCCACATCGCGCTGTCGACGCTGATGGCGCTGTTTCCGTTCCTGATCGTGCTGACGTCGCTGGCCGGCTTCTTCGGGTCGAAGGAACTCGCCGACCAGGCCGCCGACCTGATGCTGCAGGTCTGGCCGAAACAGGTCGCCGATTCGCTGTCGGGAGAGATTCACGACGTGCTCACCACCACCCGCGGCGACGTGCTGACCATCGGTGCGGTGCTGGCCGTCTACTTTGCCTCGAACGGCGTGGAGGCGCTGCGCGTTGCGCTCAACCGCGGCTATTCGGTGATCGAGCCGCGGCGCTGGTACTGGCTGCGGCTGGAATTGATCGGCTATACCCTGATCGCCGCCTTCACGGCGCTGGCGATGGCGTTCCTGATCGTGCTTTTCCCGCTGATGCTGGAGGCGGCACGGCGCCATATTCCGCTGGTGGTCGAGAACAACGAACAATTTCTCAACGTCGCGCGCTACAGCATCACCATCGGTGCGCTGACGGTGGCGCTCTTCATCCTCCATGCCTGGCTGCCGGCGGGCCGCCGCGGATTCCTGCAGATCCTGCCGGGCATCGTCTTCACGCTGGTGGCCTCGCTGGTGTCGGGCATCGTGTTCGGCCAGTATCTGGCGCGCTTCGCCAACAACTACGTCACGATGTATGCGGGCCTCGCCTCGGTCATCATCGCGCTGGTGTTCCTGTATTTCATCGCCGCGATCTTCGTGTATGGCGGCGAGTTGAACGCGGCCATCATCAAGTCGCGGCTGCCGCACGGCGTATCGCTTCAAGCAGCGCAGTCGCTAGCGCCCTTGGACTCACAGGCTTGACCAGGAAAGCGTCGGCGCCGGCCGCGCGCGAGCCCGCCTCGTCGTCGCCGCGGCCCGACACCCCGATGATCGCGATGCGGCCGAACGGCGGGCTCAAGGCCCTAATCCGCCGGATGGTCTCGATGCCGTCGATGCCGGGCAGCACCATGTCCATCAGCACCGCGTCGAAGTCGCCCTGCGCGATCCGCTCGGCGGCGGCCTCGCCCCGCCCGATGAATTCCGCGTTATGGCCGAGTTCGGTGAGGATCGTATTGAGCACGACGCGGCCGAACGGATTGTCCTCGACGCCGAGGATGCGCAGCGCCTGGGCCGGCGACGCCGTGACCGCGGCATTGCCGCCCGCACCGGCCGCCTTCGAGGCCCTGGCGCGGTTCAAACTCACCGTCAGCGTAAAGGTGGTGCCGCCGCCGCGCCGCTGCGCAACCAGGATGTCGCCGCCCATCGCGCGCGCGATCTGCTTCACCGACGACAGTCCGAGCCCGGCGCCGCCGAAACGGGAGGCGATCGTGACATTGGCCTGCGAAAACGGGCGGAACAAACGCTTGATCTCGTTGAGCGTCAGCCCGATCCCGCTGTCGGATACCGAAAAGGAAACGCTGACCTTGCCTTTGCCGTCGCGCACCGGGACCGCCTCCAGCGCGACCCCGCCCTGTTCGGTGAACTTCACGGCATTGTCGATCAGGTTTTCCAGCGCGGCGCGCAGCCGCACGGGATCGCCGACCACCAGCGCCGGAAGTTTTGCGGAAATGTCGACACGGGATTGCAGGCCTTTTGCCGCGGCGCGGCCGGCGAGCGAATTGCCGGCGTTGCGCGCGAGCGCCCGCAGGTCGAAGAAATCCTGCCGCATGCCGGCGAGGGCGTGACCGCCTTTGGCGGCGTCGACAAACAAGGTGGCAAGGCTCGCCAGATGTTCGGCGCCGGCCTTGATGGTATCGACCCAGCGCCGCTCGCGCTCGTCGAGGTCCGAGGTTGCCAGCAGATCGCTGATGGCAAGGATTCCCGTCAGCGGGGTGCGGACCTCATGGGCGAATGCGGCGAGCGCGGCCTCGACGACGCCAGCTTCGGCCTTCCCGGCAACACGCTTGCGCGCCTTGCGCACGGCAAGGCCGGAAGCGCGCTTTTTCGGCGGCCGCTTTTTCGAAGGCCGCGCGGTGCGCCGTGAGCGCGATTTTGCCGCCATGATTCCCCTGACCTGGCCAGCCATCAGCATGCCACGGCGGAACGCGCGGAGTCACGCCGGAGGGGATTTTTCCCCTTGCAATCGGTTCGCGACACAGCGGAGCCCGTAATTAAGGCAGGCCGACGAGCCGGCGGATGTCGGCCGGCGTCGCCCCCTGGCCGCGGAGTTCGCGAAGCCCTGTGGCCGCGGTCGATTTCGACAGCTTGCGGCCGGCGGCATCGGGAATGAGACGGTGGTGCCGGTAGGCGGGAGGACGCAAGCCAAGAACTTGCTGCAGCAGCCGATGGACGCCGGTCGACCAGAACAGATCCTGTCCCCGCACCACGTCGGTAACGCCCTGCAGGGCGTCGTCGATCACCACCGAGAGATGGTAGCTGCTCGGCGTCTCCTTGCGCGCCAGGATGACATCGCCCCAGGCTTCCGGCCGCGCGGCGACGATGCCCGTCTCGCCGCCGGGACCTTCGCCGTGCTCGATCCAGGTCAAGGCGCCGGCCCGCGCGCGCGCCGCCTCCATATCGAGCCGCAGCGCGTAAGGCGCCCTGGTCCCGAGCAGCCGGGCGCGTTCGTCCGGCGATAACCGTTTCGCCGCACCGGGATAGAGCGGCGCGCCGTCGGGGTCGCGCGGCCAGCGAGCCTGCGCCTCCCGCTCCGCCACCAGTCTTGCGATTTCGGCGCGGCTCTCGAAAGCCGGGTAGACCAGCCTCAGGCCCGAAAGCGTCTCGATCGCTTCGCGGTAGAGCGGAAGATGGTCGGACTGCCGCCGCACCGGGGTTTCCCAAGTGATGCTGAGCCAGGAAAGATCCTCGTAGATCGCCGCCTCGAATTCCGGCCGGCAGCGGGCGGCGTCGATGTCCTCGATCCGCAGCAGAAAGCGGCCGTCGGACTGACGCGCGGAATCGAAATTCAGCAATGCCGAATAGGCATGGCCGAGATGCAGGTAACCGTTCGGGCTCGGCGCAAAACGGAAAACGGGTGGCATTGATCTCTTTCGCAGGACATGGTGGTTTTAAGTCGCAATGCCCCTCCATCTCAACACCCAGGCCGATCTCGAACAGGCCATTCACGCGCTGGTCCGGCAGGACCCGCGGCTCCAACCGGTGTTCGAGATCGCCGGCATGCCGGCGCTGCGGCAGCGGGAGCCCGGCTTTGCGGGCCTCGCCGCGATCGTCTGCGGCCAGCAATTGTCGACCGCGAGCGCCGCGGCGATCTGGGGCCGGCTTGCCGCCGCGTTCGATCCGTTTGACCACGCGGCGCTGCGCAAGGCCCGCGCCGACCGGCTGGGCCGGCTCGGCCTGTCGGCGGCGAAGATCAAGACATTGAAGAGCCTGGCGCGCGAGATCGCGAGCGAGCGGCTCAATCTCGATGTGCTGGCGAACGAGGACGCCGACGCCGCGCACAACACGCTCACCGCGCTGCACGGCATCGGCCCGTGGACCGCCGACGTCTATCTGCTGTTTTGCCTCCGCCATGGCGACGCCTGGCCGGCCGGCGATCTCGCCGTGCAGGAAGCGGTCAAAATCGGGCTCGGCCTGAAGACGCGTCCGACCGAAAAGCAGATGGCGCCGCTGGCCGAGCCGTGGCGCCCGATGCGCGGCGCCGCGGCGCATCTGTGGTGGTCCTATTACCGCGCCCTCAAGAAGCGCGAGGGCGTGATCGGCGGCAAGGACGGTCGAAAATAGCCGTGCGCAAATGCCGCCCTTTCTGATCGATCCCAAACGATATAGCTTTTGCCGACAGGGAAACGCCGCGAAGACGGCCGGATCGAGAAAACGCCGATGCTGGACAAGACCGACGATGTTTCGATCGCCGCCGAAAACTGGCTGGCGCAATTCGAAAGCGCCATCGCCAAGCCCGAGGAATCCGCGCTAAGGCCGCTGTTTCATCCCGAAAGCTACTGGCGCGACGTGCTGGCGCTGAGCTGGAAGTTGCAGACCGTCAACGGCGCGGGCGCAATCCTGCGAGACCTGAAGGCTCACGCGGCCGGCGCCGCGCCGCGCGGATTCCGCATCGATCCCGACCGCGCCGCCCCGCGCCGGGTCACCCGCGCCGGCACTGTTTCAATCGAGGCGATCTTCAAATTCGAAACCGCGCAAGGCCGCGGCAGCGGCATCCTGCGGCTGATCCCGGACGCCGCCGACGGCAACCGGCTGAAGGCCTGGACGCTGCTCACCGCGCTCGACGAGTTGAAAGGCTCTGAGGAGCAACTCGGCTCGTCGCGGCCGCGCGGCCAATCCTTTTCACGGGATTTTCGCGGGCCCAACTGGCTCGACCTGCGCAATGCCTCGGCCGCATATGCCGATCGCGATCCGGTAGTGCTGGTGGTCGGCGGCGGGCAGGCGGGCCTTGCGATCGCGGCACGGCTGAAGCAATTGCAGATCGACACGCTGATCGTCGACCGGGAGCTGCGGATCGGCGACAATTGGCGCAAGCGCTACCACGCGCTGACGCTGCACAACCAGGTCCAGGTCAATCACCTGCCCTATATGCCGTTCCCGCCGAACTGGCCGGTCTACATCCCCAAGGACAAGCTCGCCAACTGGTTCGAGACCTATGTCGACGCCATGGAGCTCAACTACTGGACCGGCACCGAGTTCGAGAGCGGCACCTATGACGCGGCGCAGGGACGCTGGTCGGTCGTGCTGCGGCGGGCCGACGGCTCGAACCGCGTCATGCATCCGCGTCACATCGTGATGGCCACCGGCGTCAGCGGCATTGCGAACCTGCCCGATATTCCGACGTTGAAAAACTTCACCGGCACGGTGCTGCACTCCAGCCAATATGACGACGGCGAGGCGTGGAAGGGCAAACGCGCGATCGTGATCGGCACCGGCAATAGCGGCCACGACATCGCGCAGGACCTGCATTCGAGCGGTGCCGACGTTACGCTGGTTCAGCGCAGCTCGACCCTGGTCACCAATATCGAACCCTCCGCGCAGCTCGCCTATGCGGCCTATAATGAGGGAACGCTCGAGGATAACGACCTGATCGCGACTTCGATGCCGCTGACGCTGGCCAAGCGCAGCCATGTGATGCTGACCGAGCAATCGAGGAACCTTGACAAGGACCTGCTCGACGGGCTGACGCGCGTCGGCTTCAAGCTCGATTATGGCGAGGGCGGCACCGGCTGGCAGTTCAAATACCTCACCCGCGGCGGCGGCTATTATTTCAATGTCGGCTGCTCCGATCTGGTCGCCAGCGGCGCGATCAGGCTGATCCAGTTCGCGGACATCGACACCTTCGTTGCCGACGGCGTGCGGATGAAGAGCGGCGAGCGGCTCTCCGCCGACCTGATCGTGCTGGCGACCGGCTACCAGCCGCAGGAAGTCCTGGTGCGCAAACTGTTCGGCGACGAAATCGCCGCGCGCGTCGGCCCGATCTGGGGTTTCGGCGAAGGCCAGGAATTGCGCAACATGTACACCCGCACCCCGCAACCCGGCCTCTGGTTCATCGCCGGCAGCCTCGCGCAATGCCGGATCAATTCGAAATACCTCGCCCTGCAGATCAAGGCGATCGAGGACGGGCTGCTGCCGCATGGCGCGTAGGTTCACTGGTCTTCGTGGTCCAGGATCTGGCGGACGACGAAGGATTCCGCGTGACGCCAGGCCTTGTCGTTGTCGCCGCGGAAGGTGACGAGGCGATTGAAGACGACGTTTCGCGTCTTCACCTCGACAAGGTCGAATTTTGCCCATTGCACGAGCGTGCTCACCTTGTGAAAGCTGCTGATCAGGAGATAGCCGGCGCCGGCCGCTTGCGCCTTGCCGAGCAACTGATCTGCGTCGATGTCGCCAATCGAACAGGCGTTGGGCGGGCAATCGAGATCGACGCTTCGCACCTTTCCGCTCGCGGCCAAATCGGTGCGCAACGACGCTTCGAATTCGCGCAGACGTCGAAAATGATCAGCGCTCTGATCCACGACCTCGCCCGAGGTGTCGACATATTGGATTTCGGCGACCGCGAGGACGGGCGCCTCGCCTTGCGCCCGGCTTTGCCGAACCGGACCGGCATAGAGGAAAGCGGCGGCAACCAAAGCGAGGCCCGTTGACCTCAGTTTCATCGGCGTTTGCATGCGAGACGGCCTCCCAATCATATCCGCCAACCTCACGGGTGGCTTTTGTGTTCCACGCTAGTTGTCCTTTTCCAGGAGGCGCCGTTGAATCAGCCAGCGCGCCCCGCGGCTCCAGGCCGAGTTGGCGCCCGCACGCAGGTCGGTCTGTTCGACGTCGACGAGCGCCCCGGATTTGGCGTCGCGAATTTTGTAGGTCACCGCGTAATCCGTCCGGCTGATGCGGGTGACGATCCCGATCATGGACTGGTCCGCGTTGAGGCCGGCCGCGATCTTCGCTTCGCACCCATCGCAATCGTGCAATTTCCCTGCCTTGGCCGCTTCGTCGCTCGCCGCGCCGACGTCGACCAGTTGATAGCGGCCGGATTGCGCGATCAGCCGGCGCGCCTCTTCAGTCGAAAGCCGCAATTGCTCGCGGTCGATGTCGTCGGGGGGAATGTAGGCCGCAGCGGCGCTGAAATCCTCCAGCTCAAACGGAAACACCGCAAGTTTCACCGGTTGCGGTGCGGCAGGATCGCCCGCCTTCGCGACTGCGAACCCTGCAAGCGCCATGACGGGAACAAGGATCAAAGCAATTCCGCGCATGGATGAACTCCGAAGCTGCAAAATCCCCACCATCTCAGCCGATCTTTCACCTTCGCGAAACGGCAGCTTTCCCCGGATTGACCGGGCAAAATGCCCGATCTAGCCTCGCTGTGCTTTCTTCCCGGCGAAATTTGCTTCTAAATGCGATGGAAATGGGAGGGAGCTTGCAACAGGTCCCGGAATCCGTGGCGGCCCCGGTGCGTGCCATCGACCTGAAGCTGCGGCTTGCCTTGCGGGTCGCGGCGCTGGCGGCGGTCTGCTTCCTTGCGGTGGCCGCCTATGTCTTGTTTGACAGCGACCGGGCCACCCGGGCGAAGGCGAGCCGCATTGCCGAAATCGTCGCCAGGGATATCTCGCTGCAGCAGGCGCAGGTGCAATGGTTTTCCCTGTCGTCCGACCGGACACCCGATCTGCAGCGGGTGGCGGCGCCGTTGATGGAGCCGGGCCTGTGCATCGCCTATCGAAACAATGCCGGCGATTTCCGCCAGGGCCTTTGCGATGGCGCGCTCGCCGACGACACCGCCGCGCCGGAAAGTTTCGCCGCGCTCTATCGCGCCATCTTTCACCCGGGCGAGCCGGCCTCGATGCCGCTGCTGGTCGAGGGCAGGGCCGAAGGCGTAGCGGTCGCGACCTTCGACCCTGCCACGCAGATCGGCCGGAGCTGGCGCGAGACGAGCCGCCTGCTCTCCATCATGGCGTTCGCTTTGGTGGGCCTTTGTATTGCGGTCTACGCTGCGCTGGCGCGCGCGTTGCGGCCGACGCATGTCATTCGCAGCGGGCTGACGCAGCTTGCGGCGAACGATCTTTCCGCGCGGCTGCCCAGTTTCGATCTCGCGGAACTCTCCGCCATTTCCGACGTCTTCAACGCGCTGGCGCAGAAGCTGCAGGCTACGCTTGCCGAACGCAACGCCCTGACGCGAAAGCTCATCGCCGTGCAGGACGAGGAGCGGCGCCATCTTGCCCGCGAATTGCACGACGAATTCGGCCAGTCGCTCACCGCCATCGCCGCGCAGGCCGCCGCCGCCGCCCATACGGCGGAGCGCGAATGCCCGCCGCTGCTCGACGAATGCCGGGGCATCTCGCGCACGACGGCGGGCATGATGGAGAAGTTGCGCGGCGCGCTTGTGCGCCTGCGCCCGCCCGACATCGAGGAGCTCGGCCTCACGCTGAGCCTGGAAAGCCTCGTTGCAAGCTGGAATGGTTTCGAAAAAGGCCGCACCCGATTCGACATCGCCATCGTCGGCAAGGTCGACGATCTGACGCCGAGCGTCTGCGCCAGCCTATACCGCATCGCGCAGGAGGCGATCACCAATGCGGCGAAGCATGCCCATGCGAGCTGTGTGCGACTGCATCTGGAGGCAGGACGCGCCGAAATCGTCCTGAGCGTCGAGGACGACGGCGAGGCGGCTGGCGGAAGTCTCGCGCCAAAAACCGGCATGGGACTTCTCGGCATGCAGGAGCGGGTCGTCTCGCTCGGCGGGACGCTGCGCTTCGAGCGGCCGGCGGCCGGCGGCGCCCGGCTGGTGGCAACGATTCCCAATCTGGGGGCGGAACCTTGAGCACGCCCGACGCAAGGGGTTTCACGCGCGTGATGCTGGCGGACGATCATGCCATCGTCCGCGAGGGCTATCGCTCGCTGTTGCAAAAGCAGGATCGCCTGCAGGTCGTCGCCGAGGCCGGCGATGGCGCCGAGGCTTACCGGGTCTACAAGGAGGCGAAGCCCGACCTCGTGATCATGGACGTGTCGATGCCGGGAATCGGCGGGATCGAAGCCATCAGGCGGATCCGGCAATGGGACCATGCCGCGCGCATCCTGGTATTCACCATGCACCAAAGCGCCGCCTATGCGGTGCAGGCGATCAAGGCGGGCGCGCGCGGCTTTGTCACCAAAAGCAACCCGCCCGAGGCGCTGTTGCGCGCGATCGCCGAGGTCATGGCCGGCCGCATCGCGCTCAGCCCCGACATCGACCACGAACTCGCCATCAACCGGCTCGCCGACGAACCCTTGGCCGTCGACGCGCTGAGCCCGCGGGAATTCGAAATCCTGCGCATGCTGCTGGCCGAAAAATCCGTCGATGAGATCGCCGAGACCTTGCACATCAGCGTCAAGACCGCGGCCAACACGCGCTATCTGATCCGCGCCAAACTCGGCGTCGCCTCTGACATCGAACTTGTGCGCCTTGCGCTTCGCCAGCGCATCATCGCCGCGGAAGAGATCGAGAGCTGACCTCCGGCGCCTCACTCCGCCTTGATGTTGGAGGCCTTGATGATCGGCCACCAGCGCTCAGTCTCGGCTTTCTGGAACGTCCGCAACGCCTCCGGCGATTGCTGCGCCAGCGGCGTGATCTGGATGCCGAGATCGTCGAGGCGCTTCTTCACCGCGGAATCGGCGAGCACCTGGACCAGCGTGGCATTCAGCTTCGCGATGATATCCTTCGGCGTATCCTTTGGTACCCACAAGCCATACCAGAGCGAAGCGAAGAAGCCGGGCAGTCCGGCCTCGTCCGCGGTCGGAATATCCGGCGACGACGGCAGCCGCGCCCGGCCCGTGATGGCGAACGGCTTGACGCTGCGGGACGCCACCAGCGACTTGAAGTTCGAGGCCGGCTCGATCATGAAATCGATCTGTCCCGCCAGCAGATCCTGCATCGCCGGCGCATTGCCGCGATACGGCACGAACTGAAACTTCGTGCCGGTCTCCTTCTGGAACGATATCCCGGTGAGATGACCGGTCGCGCCGACGCCGGCGATGCCCACCGACGCCTTGTCGGGATTGGCCTTGAGCCATCCGATCAGTCCCTTCAGATCGTCTGCCGGCAGGTCCTTCTTGCCGACGATCAGCAGCGGCTCGCTGCCGATTCCGATGACCGGCTCGAGATCTTTCAACAGGTCGAAGGGCAGCGCGTAGAGCCCGCCGGTCAGCATATGCGTGGTCGAGGTGCCGATCGAGAGCGTGTAGCCGTCGGCGGCCGAGCGCACGGCGCGGCCGACGCCGATGCTGCCGGCGGCGCCCGCGACGTTCTCGATGATGATCGGCTGACCCAGAATCGGTCGCATCTTCTCGGCCAGGAAACGCGCCAGCGTGTCGGTGGCACCGCCGGCCGGAAACGGCACGATCATGGTAAGCGGATGCGCCGGGTAGTCCTGCGCGACGGCGATGCCGGTCCATGACAGGCAGAAAATGGCCGCAACGATCACCGCCAGCAATTTGCGCATCGGTTCCCCCGGATGAAGCGTTGCAACGTATTCCAGCTTGTCTTGGCTCGTTGGCGCCGATCAGACCTCGCCCAGCACCTCGCGCCGCCGTTGTTCGGATTCCTCCGCATAACGCCGCATCGCGTGGGCTTCGCTCAGAACCCCGATCGGCCGGTGCTCGCCATCGATATCGACCACGGCGAGCGATTCCGCTTCGGCGGCGTCGAAGACGGCGATGGCTTCCTGGATGTTCATGCCGGGATGCAGCACGACATCGCGAAAATGCAGAATCCCGATCAGGCCCTTGTCCGCCTCGATGTCCGGCGCGTGCGCGTCGGCGACCAGCGCCAGCCCGACATAGCGACCCGATCCATCGACCGCGACCACCTGGTTTTTCGACCCCAGCGGGAATTTCTCGCGGAATTCCTCGATGCCTATGTTGGCGTTCACGGTGGTGAGGTCCTGCCGCATCAGGCTGCGCACCGTGAGGTCGCGGATCCAGCCGATGTCGGCGGCGCTGCGGATCGTCTCGCCGCGCAGATGCAGCCGCCAGGTCGCGAAGGAATAGCCGAACAGTTCGCGGGTGATCTGGGTCGAGATGATGACCGCGACCAGCACCGCTGTGGTGAGCCAGAGATTGCCGGTCGATTCCAGCGCGATGAACGACATCGTCAGCGGCCCGCCGATGACGGAGGCCGACAGCGCGCTCATGCCGATGATGGCATAGACGTTCGGGCTGAGGTTAAGGCCCGGCCAGATCACGTCGAACCCGCCGGCGAACAGATGACCGCCGAGCGCGCCCAGAAACAGCGTGGCGAAGAACAGGCCGCCGCGAAAACCCGATCCCAGCGATATCACCGACGCAATCGCCTTCAGGATGAAGATGGTCGCCAGCACCGTCAACGGAATGGACACGAATCCCGCAAAATGCAGCGCGCCATGCCCTGATGACATGACCTGCGGCGTGATCAAAGCGAGCAGGCCGACGCCGAGACCGCCCAGCGCCGGACGCAGCGGCGGCCACAGCCGGGTCCTGGCCAAAAGCTGCTCGCACAACGCCACGCCGCGCATGATGCCGATGCCGAACAGCGCCGCCAGCACCCCGAGCAGGGCCGCGATGGCGAGATCGCGGCCGAGCACGTCGCCGACCGGACCGACGCCGACGCCGAACGACAGCACGGTAAAGGCGTGCGCGACGAAATAGCCCGCCACCGCGGCGACGCCAACCGGGGTCAGGCTGGCCGGCGTATAGCCGCCGATCACGAGCTCGAAGGCATAGAAGGCGCCGGCGAGCGGCGCGCCGAACGCACCGGCGATCGCGGCCGCGGCGCCGCAACCGACCATGATTCGCTGATCGACGCGGCGCAGATGAAAGCCGCGGCCCAACGAGGCGGCGATGCCGCTGGCAAGCTGGGTATAGCCGGCTTCCAGGCCGACCGAAGCGCCGACGCCTGAGGACCATACCGTCTGCGAGGCCACGATCACGCTGCCGCGGAACGACATCCGGCCGCCATGCAGCGCGTTGGCCTCGATCGGATCGACCTCGCGCGAGGGCCGGAACCGCAGCAGCACCAGGAACGCCACACCCAGCAGTAGTCCGCCCAGGCTCGGCAGCAGCAGCGCGCGCCAGGGATCGATCGAATATTGGCTCGACAGCCGTTCCCCGATTTCGACGTTGAACAGCAGCACATGCATGCCTTCAACCGCGGCACTCATGGCCGCCACGACCAGTCCGCCGATGATTCCTATCAGGGCCGCGAGGACGACGAGGCTGGTTTCGTGGGCGCGAACGAACGCCCGCAGCCGGCGCGGCGCCTCGAGAAAACGCGACTTGCTAACCATTCTTATTGAGCCCGTTTGCGGCCGAAAAAAGCCGCCCAACTTCGTTTAGCGGGGTTCATGCCGGTTACGCAACCCGGGCTCGGCGGGGGCGGATAAGGCCCTCAACGCTCTTCACAATCCCGTCACGCTGCCTGTAGTATGTCATCACATGCTGCTTCGCAGCTAACATGGGAGTCAGGAGCGTTAATTGAACGCACATGTCTCGCAAGGCGGTTGGCCGGTACTGGTGCTCAATGCGGATTTCCGGCCGCTGAGTTATTACCCGCTGTCTCTCTGGTCGTGGCAGGACGCGATCAAGGCGGTGTTCCTCGATCGCGTCAACATCGTCGAGCACTACGATCGCGCGGTGCGCAGCCCGACGTTCGAAATCCAGCTGCCGAGCGTGGTGTCGCTGAAATCCTTCGTCAAGCCGACCACGCATCCCGCCTTCACCCGGTTCAACGTGTTCCTGCGCGACCGCTTCGTCTGCCAGTACTGCTCGGCTCATGACGACCTCACCTTCGACCATATCATCCCGCGCAGCAAAGGCGGCCAGACCACCTGGGAAAACGTCGTCGCCGCCTGCTCGCCGTGCAACCTGCGCAAGGGCAATCTGACGCCGCAGCAGGCGCGGATGTTTCCGCGGCAGCACCCGTTCGCACCGACGGTCCACCAGCTGCACCGCAACGGGCGGCTGTTCCCACCGAACTATTTGCACGACAGCTGGCTCGACTATTTGTACTGGGATACGGAGCTCGATCCGTAGCAGCATTCGCCGCTGTTTCCTGCGCGAAGCGCAGCCCCGGCGAGGTGGATCGCGGACCGGCGTCGAGTTCGGGGGATGCGCGCTCGATTTGTGTTGCCGAACGTCGCCGCCCAGGGGGTAGTTGACCGGCGTCTGCGCGGCTTTCCTCCAGATATTTTTCGAGGTCCTGCGCTATTGGGCCGCCTGGATGCTGGCCGCCGGAATGCGCCCGGAGCCGGTTTCCAGCTCCTCACTGAGGAACCGGTCAAGAAGCCGGTTGGCGCGCGCGCGGTCGCCGTTGACCTGCAGCGCGGTCAGGGCGCGGCCGACCGAGCCGAGATAGAAGCGCTCGTACTGCTCGTTGCGGCTGCCGAGCGCGGTGGCGGCGAAGTCCCAGGCCAGCCGGAAGATACGGCTGCGCTGCCCGGCGTCGACATCGACGCCTTTCAGGTACTTCTCCAGCAGCGGCCGCAGCGCTTCGTCGGCCAGCGCCGCCCGTGCCGGCGTGGTCAGCAGATTGTGCGAACCGAGTTGGCGGATGATCTCGTTGATGCGGGGAAACCAGGTCGGAAGCGCCGCCCGCAGCGCCGCCAGCGGGCGCACGTCGCAGGCCCACATGCCGTTGCCGTATTCGTGCGCCGCCTGCTCGGCGGCGAACACCGACGTGCGCGCGAACTCCGCGAACATGGCGATCTCGCCCAGCATCTGCTGCACCTGCGGCTGGCCGATCGTGTTGATCGTCTCCGCCATGCGGTTCGCCAGCCCCCAGGCGAATTCGAGCTTGGTCTGCGCCCGGATCATGGTCTGCTGCATCATGTTGGGCCACCAGGTGGTCTTCATCACGGAGTTGTAGACCGCGAGATTGGCGTCGATGAACACGCGCTCTCTCGGCACCTCGACGTCGTCGAAGATGACGAAGGCGTCCTGCTCGTCGAAGCGGCTCGACAACGGGTGATCGAAACGGTTGGTGTTCACAGCCGCGCTGTCGCGGCAGATGAACTTCAGGCCCGGCGTATCCATCGGAATGCAGAAGCCCAACGCGTGCTCGGCGCGGCGTCGAGCATGGGTCCGCTGGGATAGACGGCAAGTTCGTCCGAGAACGGCGCCAGCGTCGCCAGCACGCGCGACCCCGCGCACGAGGATACCGTGGGCCGTGTCGCCGATCTTGTGGAGCTGCACCGGATCGAGACCGACCGGTTCCGCCCTTGGACAGATCGACGCTGGAATGGATGATGGTATGGGTGAGCGACAGATCCTCGCGGGCAAGCTTCTTCTGGTAGCGCACCAGGTTCTCGGCGCCCCGCTCGTTGCCGTTGATCGCCCACTCGTCGGCGCGGCCGGCAAAGCCTGCGAAGGTGACATTCATGTAGTCGGGCGTGCGGCCCATCAGACCGACCGAGTATTCGGCGACGTATTCGAGGGCGCGATGGCGGCGCTGAAGGTCTTCCCGCGACCGCGGGATCATGTGGCTGACGTTGATGGGCTCGCCGGTCCCGGGGTCGGGCATCAGACAGACATCGGCGTGCCGATGCTGAAGGTCGAAGACCTCGGCCAGAGCCCGCGCCGCGCCCGAAAGGGCCGGGTGGTCGACGACCGAGGCAACCTTGTCACCGCCGACCCAAAGGTCGCGCTTGCCCGAAAGGCCCCGCAGAAACTGTTCGCCGGTACGCGCCGCCATCAGGCGGCCTCCCGCTTGGCGGCCAGGCCGTCGAGTGCCGCCTGCGCCTCGCTTGTCATGCGCCGGATGATCTCGCGGGCCGGCGAATTCGGAGATGTTGCCCGCGCTCTGTCCGGCGGTCAGGCAGGCCTGCTCGATGTCGCCTTTGAAATCGCGCGTCGGCAGGATGGCGCTATAGCGCGGCAGCGGGATCGTCTGGCCGTTGAGCACCGTCGAGCCGATGATCTGATCTTTCGCATCCCCAATGGCCTCGGCTTCGCGCCCCTGCGCCACACGCGCGCCGTCATTGACGATCGCCCGCATCGGCTGATCGGGCCACTCGGGGCCGTAGATCGAGAAGATCGCCGTATCGCCGACATCGGCGGACAGCACCCGCTCCTTGTAGGAATCGTTCGCTTCCGCCTCTTGCGCGGCGAGGAAACGACTGCCGCACCATACGGCGTCGGCCCCGAGAACGAGCGCGGCGGCCATGGTCGCGCCATCGACGATGCCGCCTGCGGCAAGCAACGGCAAGCCGGTGAAGCGCCTGCGGATTCGCGGAAACAGCGTCATGGTCGAGGCTTCGGCCCGATTGTGCCCACCGGCCTCCGCGCCCTGGACGATGAGTGCATCGGCGCCGAGCGCGGCCGCCTGCTCGGCTTCGGCGACGCGGCCGATCTGCATCCAGACCTTGATCCCGGCCTGCTTCAATCGTTCGACATGCCCCGGCGTCGGAAGCGTCCAGAAGAAGATGGCGAGCGCCACCTGTTCCTCGATGAGGACGGACACGTGTTCATCGGTGACGAAGTCGCCGATCAGATCGACGCCGAAAGGCCGCCTTGTCAGTTCTTCGTCTGTCGGACGAGATCGCGCAGGACGTCGGGCGGATTGATGTCGGAGCCGATCGTGCCGAGCCCGCCGGCTTCGCAGACCGCGGCCGCGAGAGCAGGACGCGCGATCATCGCCATGCCCGCGTTGACGATTGGCGTTGTGAGCCCGAAGGCCCGGGTGATGGACGTCGAAAACATGATCTGGATCCTTTGATGGCGTGGGGGATGACCGGCGCGGCTCGCGCCAGCCGGGGATTTGTCATCAGGACGGCGCCGCGGCCGTCGATGCACCTTTCGATGCGGGGGTTTGACCGAGCGCGGCCCCCGCCATGGTCAGAACCGAAAGCTCGGTATTGACCGAGAAGGTAGTTGCCGTGACTTCGGTCACCCCCATGGCCGAGAGCCGGCGCTCGTGCTTTTCACGATAGCGCGCGGCGGCAGCGGCATGCTCGAACAGGTAGATGCCGCCGGCATGACCCGTTTCGCAGTTTTCCAGCCAGATCTCCACACGAGCCCGTACTCGTCGGCGATATCACGGGCGAGTTCGTGCGCGGCTTCGGTCAGTCCCTTTCCCCAGGGACCGGGGAAGGGAAAACGAAACAGGAGTGCGGTCCGCATGTCCCAAACCCCTCAGGCTGCGAGCGCCACAGAAACGCAGAGGCCGGCCATCGCCCGATACCGGCCGAACTTGCACCCGCCGTAAACAAGGACGCCAGAAAGAGCGGCGACGAGCTAGATGGTGACCTGGCCGATGAAGGCTTCGACCTCGCCCGGTGCGGGCGGTGTTGTAAAATCGGGTCATGATCCGTTCCCTTTGCGTTCGCATGTCACGGCCGGAAGGGCCGTGTTCTGTCCGCGTGAAGTATTCGGCAAAGGCGAAGCGGTCTTGATATACTCCGCCAAAGCCTTGTGAGATCGCGCCAATGACGACGGAAAGACGCGCCGCGGCCAGGCTCGCCGCGCCGACCATCAATCTGGCCAGCATCGTCTATGGCCTCGACGCCTACATGCGCTCGCGCGGGGCCGACGCGGTGAGGCCCTGCGCCGCGCCGGGCTCGAGCCCGGCGACCTGACCGATCCGGACGGGCGCGTGCCGCTCATCCGCTATCTGGAGCTCCTGGAGATCTGCGCCGACCTCCTGGCGGACCGGCAATTCGGCCTGAAGTTCGGCGCCCAGTACGAGCCGCGCCACGCCGGCGTCGTCGGCAACATGGCGCTCGCCTCGCGCACGGTCGGCGAAGCCTTCGAAACCATGGGCCGCTATCTGCCGACCATGGTCGACGCCACCGTGCACGGCGTGGAAGTCAGCGACGGGGTCGCCTTCGTCTATTCCTACTACATCGACCCGCTGATGATGTCGTACCGGCAGAAAGGCGACTGGGCGATCGCCTTCGCCTGCAACCTCGTGCGCGTCGGGCTCGGCGATCCGCACTGGACGCCGCAGGAAGTCCTGCTGCCGCAATTGGCGGACGAGACGCCGGCGCAACGCCGCGCCCGCGCGGAGATCATGGGCGACAACATCCGGGTCGGCCATCCCTGGGCCGGCATCCGGTTCGACGCCGGCCTGCTCGCAGCGGCCGATGGCGACGGCCGATGCCATGATCGAGAGCCTGATGCGCCATTACGGCGATCTTCGGCTCGCCGCCCTGCCGGAACAGCACGGCGAGATCGAGCCGTTGCGCCGCGAGATCGCCCGCATGCTGGTCAAGGGCGAAAGCGGCATCGAGCACCTCGCCCACGCGACCGGCACCTCGGTGCGCACGCTGCAGCGGCGGCTGAAGGAGGCGGGCGTGAGCTACAACGACCTGCAGAACGACGTGCGCAAGACGCTGGCGCTGAACCTCCTGGAGAACGAGACCTTGGCGCTGGCCGAGATCGCCTTCTCGCTCGGCTATTCCGAGGTCAGTGCGTTCAACCACGCCTTCCGGCGCTGGGTCGGCCAATCGCCGGGCGATTATCGTCGGCTACGCGCGGTTCACGAAATCCGCCGCAGCGAAGGCGTCGGAGCCGCCCGCCGAGGGATCGATTGAATAACGCCCCCGGCAGGCCTCGAGGCTTCGCCTTGCCGGCGGGTCGCGCCTGCGACCCCGCTACGGCTTGCGATTTGTTCACTCGGCCGCGACCGGCATGATCTCCGTCTGCTCGTGCAGGATCACGCCTTCGAGCGGATCGAACTCGCCCTCCCATGGCGCCTGGTCGAGCACGCGCATGGTGTCGGCGTAGCCGGCCTCCCAGCGCTGCCGGATGCCGGACGGGCTGAAGTCGATGTCCTTGGTGTGGTCCTCGTTTTCGAGCTGCGGCGCCAGCAGCCGCACCACGTGCATGCGCGTCAGGCAGCCATAGGCGGCGAGCTCGCGCACCTCGCGCTGTTGCGCACGTCCTCCGGCAGCAGCGCGGCCAGCTCGGTGATGACGTGGCGCAGCCGATGCATCTGCTGCTGGCGCGCGATGTGGCTCGCGACGCGGCTGGAATACTGGATGTCCTTCTGGCGGTTCATCACCTCCCAGATCGTCTCCGGCTCCGCGCCCATGCGGATTCCAGATGTGCACCGCGAAGACCAGCGAGTTGCGTGCGCGGATTGTCGTCGAAGACCGCCTCGATCGGCGTGTTGGAGAGGATGCCGCCGTCCCAGTAGAGCTCGCCGTCGATGCGCACCGCCGGAAACGCCGGCGGCAGCGCGCCGGACGCCATGATGTGCTTGACGCCGAGCTGCCATCGCGGCTGTCGAAATAGCGCATCTCGCTGGTGCGCACGTTGGCGGCGCCGACCGTCAGCCGCGGCTTGCACGCGTTGACCAGCTCGAAATCGACCAGTTCGCTCAGCGTCTTCTCCAGCGGCGCGGTCGAATAGATAGCCGGCGCTGTCGGCGCCGAGCGGAACATGCGTGCCCAGGAACGCGCCAGCGGATTGGGCTTGAAGAAAGCCGGGATGCCGCGCAGCAGCGTCGTCCAATAGGCCATGCGTGTCCGGCAAGCCGGTCCAGGCCGGCACGCCGAACGGCGGCCGATGCTGCCATCCGCGTCCAGAACTCCTTGCAGCCGCGTCCAGCCGCTCGGCCGGCTCGGATTGCCGGCGATCAGGCTGGCGTTGATCGCGCCGATCGAGGTGCCGATGATCCAGTCCGGCTCGATGCCGGCCTCGTGCAGCGCCTGGTAGACGCCGGCCTGATAGGCGCCGAGCGCGCCGCCACCCTGGAGCACCAGGACCACCTGGCCGGTCGTGCGCTGCTCGGCTGCCGCGATCGCGTCGGCGACGTTGCAGCTGTCGTCGAATGGCTCCATGTCACGCTCCGTGCTGATCGCGTTCGATGTCACGGCCGCCGATCGCGTGCCGGGCGGCCTCGTCGGCTCAGTGCGCGGTCCAGCCGCCATCGACCGGCAAGCGCAATGCCGGTGATCGAGGCCGCCGCGTCGCTGGCAAGAAACACCGACGAGCGCGCCGAGCTCCTCGACCGTGGCGAAGCGCTTGTTCGGCTGCTGCGCCAGCAGCACGTCGCGGATCACCTGCTCGCGCGGAATGCCGTGCGCCTTGGCCTGGCCGTCGATCTGCGCCTCGACCAGCGGCGTCTAGACATAGCCCGGGCAGATCGCGTTGCAGGTGATGCCGGCCTCGGCGGTCTCCAGCGCGGCCACCTTGGTCAGGCCGACGATGCCGTGCTTGGCCGCGACATAGGCCGCCTTGAACGGCGAGGCGACCAGGCCATGCGCCGAGGCGATGTTGATGATGCGGCCGAACTTGTTCTTGCGCATCGCCGGCAGCGCCGCGCGCGTGGTGTGGAACGCCGACGACAGATTGATCGCCAGGATCGCGTCCCACTTCTCGATCGGGAACTGCTCGATCGGCGCGACGTGCTGGATGCCGGCGTTGTTGACCAGGATGTCGAGCCGGCCGAACGTCGTCGAGCGTCATCGCGATCATGTCGGCGATCGGCGCGGCCTTCGACATGTCGGCCGGCGAATAGCGCACCTTGACGCCGAACTCGGAGACGATCCTGGCCTGCGTCTCGGCGATCTCCTCGGGCTTGCCGAAGCCGTTGAGCACGACCGCGGAGCCGGCCGCGGCGAGCGCGCGGGCGATGCCGAGCCCGATGCCGCTGGTCGAGCCGGTGACGAGCGACACCTTGCCTTCGAGCGAGCGCGCTGTTCGGCTGCTTGTTATTCAGCGGCCTGCGGTGTTCATGGCATGATCCTTTCGTGCTCCTGGATTCGGATGACCCGCCTTCGCCCCGCTCTCTGTCAGGCAATCTGCCGGCCGGCGCCCTGTAACGCCAATGCCGGTTGGCTAACGGGTTGATAGACTTCTGCTATTCCCCCCCCCCCCCCCCCCCCGGAGATGCATCAGGTCAGATATTTCCTGGCGACCGTCAGCGCTAGTTGAATTTCACCAAGGCCGCCGACAAGTGCAATGTGACGCAGCCTTCGCTCACGCGCGCCATCAAGCTGCTCGAGGATGAACTGGGCGGCGACCTGTTTCGCCGCGAACGTCCTCACGCACAATCGACCGAACTCGGCCAGCGCATGTTGCCGCTGCTCAAGCAATGCTACGAGAGCAGCCGCTGGGGGCACGGTCTGCTGGCAACCGCGATCAAGAACGGCGAAGTCGGGACCCTGCTGGCTCGCCCTATCGCGCACACGATTAACCCGGAAATGCTGACTCTGCGTGCTTGAGCGAGCTCCGCCGCCTGTTCAATCGGCTGGAATTGAAACTGCTGCGCGGCACGGCATCGGGAAGTCGTAGAGCTCTTGAAGAAGGTGAGGCCGAGCTTGCTGTGGCCGCTGACATCGAGGAGGAGTGGGATCGTCTCGACCGATGGCCGCTGTTCACCGAGGGCTTCCAGCTCGTCGTCAACAGGCCGTCGCCCGCTCGCCGACCGCAGAGGACATCGGCTTCGAGGACCTGCGCAGCCGAGCAATTGCTGTCGCGAACCTATTGCGAACATGCCGCAGCGGCTGGGCGCATCGCTGCGCGGCCACGGCATCGACCTGGACCGAAGCCACGGCATTTCGTCGGAACGGGATCTGATCGAATTGCTGGAAGCGGATATCGGGATCGCCGTGGTTCCACGCAGCGTATCGACGCCGGCAACCCTCAAGCGCGCCGACGATCGACGGATCTGGACATTCGCCGCACGGTCAGGCTCTACGGCGTCGCCGGACGCGAGCGCACCGCGGTGGCGTCAGCCGTGATGAGAATGCTCAGGGGCGCCGATTGGTCGCAATATTCCGATCGATGAGGCGACCTCAACTGTCCCGGGCCGCGCTCTTCAGCGCGCGCGACCAGATCGTCGATTTCCATGCGCCTGCGGAAATCCGGGTCGACGAACCGCGCCTTGACCAGTCCGTCGCGGCCGACCACGAACGTGGCCGGAATTGGCAGCACCCAGCCGTCATTGCCGTGAAAGCTCGACATGTCCTGATAGGACAGCAGCCGCTGGATTTCGGCTTCCGAGCCAGATCGCCAGATTGAGCGACAGAGCGTAGCCGTTGTCGAGATCGGTCAGAACGGGGAACGGCGCGCCGGAATCCGCCTTGAACTTGCCGGCAAATTCCTGGACCTCGGGCATGATCGCAACGATCTGGCCGCTCGCCGCCTTGATCCGATCCTGAATGCCTGAATCACGGCCCGCATGTTCAGCCTGCAATAAGGGCACCAGTGACCGCGATAGAACATCACGGCAACCGGCCCCTTGCGCAGACAGCGAATTCAGCTCGACCAGCCGGCCGGTCTCGTCAGGCAGAATGAAAGGCGGCAGCAGATCCCCCGGCCGCGGCGCGTTTTCCGCCGCCGCCATTTTCATGGATCCGCGCGACCAGCCGGTCGACCGCCTCCGCATAGGCCGGAAAGATCTCGCGTCCCGCCGCGGCATAGGCGGTCGAGCTGCTCGTTCAGCGTCCCCTCCATGTCGCGGCACTGCTGGAAGGCAACCTTGAGCCGCTCGGCATCGGCAGGTGAAAGCGCGGTCATGTCTTGCTCCGGAGCGTGCGACATCTGATCTTGTTTTCCAGGCGATCTTATTTTCCAAGTGAGGCCGCCCACAAGGGCGGCCCGCCTGACGGCGACAGGAAAAACGCCCTCACTGCCGGGAGAAATTGCCCGCCGCGTCGAGGATCCCGTAGGCCATGTAGAGCTGGTTGCCTTGCATGAAGAACACGGTGTTGTCCTGCACCTTGGTCGCATTCTTCATCATCGCGTCGTGGCCCATGGCGCCGTTCGCCATCGTCATCGCGGTCATTTTTCCCGGACCGGCATACATGTAGGCCATGCCCGACTTGAATTCCCACGGCTCCAGCGAGAACGCCGATGTCGCCATCGCCGCGCGCGCGGCGAGCCGCAAACATGGTCTTGCGACAAATTCGGTCATTGAAATTCCTCCGGGTTGAGTGGACGCCCGCTGTCGTGCGCGTGATCCATCAGAGGCCGAATTGTCAAAATCTGGAAATGCCGTTGCCCAATCGGTTCGATAGCCCCGGCGCATCGCCATGGCTTGCAATAGCGCGCGGCTATCGACTTGAGAGCGAGCATGTATTTCATATCGCGCGACCGCGCGTTCATTCTGTATCCGAGGCCATGCCGAACGGCATGCGCGCAAGAACAGGAGATGTCACATGAAGACCCGCATCGCAGATCTCTGTGCATCATTGCTGCTGATATTCGTTCTGCTTGTCGGCTGTCTTCCGCCGGCCAGGGCGGACAGCGACGACGGCATCGTCAGGGTCAAGAGCGCGGTGCCGATGTCCGAGGCGATCGGCCGCATCAAGGCCGACATCGCCAGCAAGGGCATCAAGTTCTTCATGGAGATCGATCAGTCCAGGCTCGCCGCCGACGCCGGCATCAAGCTCCGCCCATCGACGCTGCTGGTATTCGGCAATCCGCCGCTCGGAACCCAGTTCATCACCTCGAATCCGAATGCCGGGCTGGACTGGCCGGTGCGGCTGCTGCTGACGCAGGACGACAACGGCGATGTCTGGGCGGTCTGGACCGATTTCGAATGGATCGCCCGGCGTCACAACATCAGGGACCGTGTCGCCCAGTTCAAGATGGCGACCAGCGTGGTCGGCTCGATCACTTCGACCATCACCAGCAAGTAGCAGCGCCGGTCGACGCGCGCAAATACCCGAAGGCCATGTCACGGCATGGCCCGGGATTACCTGCAACCACCAAACACGGGATGAGACCGATGGGCAGCGAAAAATACGATGTGGTTATTCTCGGCGGCGGCAACGCAGGCAATGGGAGCGACGGTCGCGAAACGCGCGCCGCCGGGCTTTCCGTCGCCATGATCAAGATCCGCGATCTCGGCGGCACCTGCCCGAACCGCGGGTGCACGCCGAAGAAGGTCCTGGTCGCCGCCGCTCATGCCCTCGACGAGATCGGGCGCGCCAGCGCTCATCGCATCGCCGTTGCGCGAGCCGCAGTTGAACTGGACGGAGCTGATTGCCCGCGAAAAGGACATGATCCGCGATATCCCCACCCACGGCTGGCGGGGACGATGTCGAAGCGCGGGGTCGATGTCATCCGCGGCAAGGCGGCCTTCGTCGGACCGCACGCGGTGCGGGTCGGCGATCGCACGACTGGAAGCAAAGCATATCGTGATCGCGACCGGATCGAAGCCGCGGGATTCTGCCGATCCCGGGCGCCGAACGGATGATCACTTCCGACGAAATGCTGAGCGAGCGCGAGCTCCCGCGGCTCGGTCATCTTTGTCGGCGGCGGCGTCATCTCGCTGGAATTCGGACACGTCTATGCGCGCGCCGGCGCCGACGTCACGATCCTCGAGGCGCTGCCGCAGCTGTTGCCGGCCATGGATGCCGATGCCGTCGCCCACATCCAGGCCGAGAGCGAACGCATCGGCATCCGCGTCAAGACCAGCGTCAGCGTCAAGCGGATCGAACCGGCGCATAACCGGTTGCGCGTGATCTTCACCCACGATGGCACCGAACACGCCGCCGAAGCCGATCGCGTCGTCAACGGCGCCGGACGGGTGGCCAATATCGACGCGCTGGATCTGGCGGCAGGAAATGTCGAGCACGCCAACGGCCGCGTGGCGGTGGACCGTCATTTGCGCTCGACCTCCAACCCCGCGGTCCATGTCTGCGGCGATGCCGTGCCGACTTCTCCGCAGCTCTCGCCGATCGCGACATATGAGGGCGACATCGTCGGCCGCAACATCGTCGAGGGACCCGAGATACAGCCCCGATTACGCCAGCGTGGCGACCTCGGTCTATACCGTTCCGGCGCTCGCCGCGGTCGGCTTGACCGAGGCTGCCGCGAACCAGCGCGGCTTTGAAATCAAGGTTCACACCAACGACATGCTGGACTGGTTCTCCGCGAAGACCTATGCGGAGACCGTGGCCTGGTCGAAGGTCATCGTCGATCGGCTGAGCGACCGCATTCTCGGCGCACATTTTGTCGGGCATGCGGGCCAGGAGCTCGTCAACATCTTCGGACTGGCGATGCGGTTCGGCATCACCGCCTCGCAGGTCAAGGACTACATCTTCGCCTATCCGACCTTTTCCTCCGACATCAAGCACATGCTGTGACGCTCGCAATGTCATCGCATAGCGTTGCGCTATCGGTTCGAGAGCCAACAGGCATTTCCTCGAAGCAACGATTTCATCGAAGGTTGATTTCATAGCCGGCCAGACAGTCGAGGCCGCGGCAGAACAGAGGAGACAACGACATGTTCAAGCACACTGCAAATTCGCGCGTACTCTGGCAGGCCTTCGCGCTCGCCTGCACCATCGCCGGATCGATCGCAGCCGCATCGGCCGCGGTTGCCGGCGATTGCCCGGCCGACAAGTCCGCCGAACGCGCGCCAGCCGGTCGACTTCAAGGCCGCCCCGGCGTCACCGACACCGTGCTCGGCTCGATCGCCCTCGGCAAGGAGCCGGCGCGATCAAGGGTCGCGACCTGCGCTTTCGCAGACTCGAGATCCAGCCTGGCGGCATCGTGCCCTGGCACAGCCACGGCGATCGGCCGGCGCTGATCTTCATCGCCGAGGGCGAAATCATCGAGTTTGCCAGCACCTGCGCGGCGCCGATCAATCCCATGGCCGGCGGAGTCCGCGCCGAGGCGCAGGCCTCGCACTGGTGGAAAAATCTCGGCAACGAACCGTGGATCCTGCTCCTTCGGCGATGTCCTGCACGGACCCAAACGACCACCACATGTGACGCGAGCCCGACGCGTAGTCCCGGGCTTCCCCCGCCCGGACCAGCGACCGATATCCCCCACGTCTTCAGGTGGCTTTGAATGACCTCATGCCATGATGGCGCGCGCCCCGGATGACCGTGGTCCGGTGCAATTGCCGGCGTGCTGCTGCGCTCGATCGTCATCGGCCTGACCGCCTTTCTGACGGTGGTCGATCTCTTTGCCACGCAGGCGATCCTGCCGACGCTGACCCGCGCCTACGGCGTGAGCCCGCCGCGATGGGCTTCGCCGTCAATGCCAGCACCTTCGGCATGGCGGTCGCCGGCCTCGTCGTCGGCTTCTTCAGCCGGCACATCGACCGCCGGCTGCGGCATCCTGGTGAGCCTCGCGCTGCTCGCGATCCCCACGACCCTGCTGGCCATCGCGCCGGACCTCGACCACCTTCACCGTCGCTGCGCGTGATCCAGGGCCTGTTCATGGCGGCCGCCTTCACGCTGACGCTCGCCTATCTCGGCGAGCACTGCAGCGCGCACGGACGCCGGCCGGCGCCTTCGCCGCCTACATCACCGGCAACGTCGCCAGCAATTTGGTCGGCCGCCTGTCGTCGGCGGCGGTCGCCGACCATCTCGGCCTGGCGTCGAATTTCTACGTCTTCGCCGCTGCTCAACCTCGCCGGCGCCGTGCTGGTCTACTTCACCATCGAGCGCACGCCGCCGATGGCCGGCGATGGCGCCAGCGCCGTCGCCGCTCGGCGGCCTGGCGCGCGCATCTGCGCAACCCGCGCGCTGCGCGCCGGCTTCGCCATCGGCTTCTGCATCCTGTTCGCCTTCATCGGCACCTTCACCTATGTCAATTTCGTGCTGGTGCGCGCCGCCGCTCGCGGTCGGCATGATGACGCTGGGCCTGGTCTATTTCGTGTTCCTGCCCTCGATCGTCACCACGCCGCTCGCCGGCCGCGCCGTCGCGCGCTTCGGCACGCGGCCGACCTTCTGGGGCGCGCTCGCCGTGGCGGCGCTCGGCCTGCCGCTGCTGCTGCTGCCGACCTGCCGCCGTCCTCGCGGGCTTGGTGCTGGTCGCCGTCGGCACGTTCTTCGCCCAGGCGGCGGCCACCGGCTTCGTCGGCCGCGCCGCCACGACCGCGGCGCGGCCAGCGGCATCTATCTCGCCTGCTATTTCTTCGGCGGCCTGGTCGGCAGCGCGGTGCTCGGCCAGCTGTTCGACCGCTTCGGCTGGGCCGCCTGCGTCGCCGGCATCGGTGCGGCGCTCGCTTTCGCCGCCCTGCTCGCCCTGCGGCTCACGCTTCCGCCGACGCGCTGACCGCCGGGGACGCCGGCTCAATCTTCCCGCGTCAGGACGTGCGGCAGCTACCGAATACCGGGTGCGACGAACACCACGACCGGCGGCATCATGATCCAGGCGACAAGCCACGACTGCAGCCGGTGCGCCACGAAGGTCCCGCCCGCCACGAATCTGAACCTCGCGATCGCCGCCGCGATCGCGCAGGTGGGACCCGACCGGATGACGTCAAAAACAAAGTGGCGAACCGGCGCGGTATCCTCAGCATGCGGACCTCGGCAAAGGGCAGCGACAAGCGGCCCGCAGGAGCCATGCCCAAAGCATGCCGGCTCGGTCAAGCCTTCGAGGGGCGAGGGAAATCTCGGCCGGGGAATAGACCCTGCTGTCCGGGGTTGACACCCAAGACCAAGACCGGTTCAAGCCGGCAATACGGGTCAACATGAACCGCTCATTTGTAACGACGATGTCCGCATTGAAGAGAAGCGAACTCCTCGGCTCGCTCATTGATTGACGAGGAAGCCCACTCGGAATTTCAGAAACGGCGCTTTGCAGGCAATGAAAACTACCCTTCATTCTTTTGCCGAGGGCATCTCGAAGCTCGGCCTGACTGAGGTCGGGCAGGCCATCGCGCTGCTTTGGTACTTCGATCTGCAGGAAGCCAGACCGGAGTTGCGTCCCGCCTTCCTGGCCGGGCTGATGCATGATCTGTCGCTTCGCCGCCAGGTCAACGCCACCCGTCTCGGAAGACAGCTGCTCGCCAACCGTGCCGTGATGAGGGGCAAGGAGATGGGCACCGTGCGGCTTCGCCTCGCCAGCAGGTCGCGGCTGTCCTCCCGCTATGACGGGCTTGCCGGAAGGATCGTCACGCCCGAGCAGGGCGCGCACATCATTCCAGCGGGACTGTTCGACGATACCAGGCCGCATCTGCAAGCCCTGGCGGCGCAGATCAACGGAACCTACCAGAGCGGCTTCTACGACGCCTGCGCCGTGATGTGCCGACGTTTGCTGAATTGCCTGCTGCTGCTTGCGTTCGAAAGCGCGGCAAAGGACAAGGTCATCAGGGATGCCTCCGGGGAATACCGGGCATTCGCCGACATCATCGAGATGGCTTCCTCCAGCCGGCACATCAAGCTCGCCCGCGGCGCGGGCGCGGTGATGGGAAAGATGGATTATGTGGGTGATCTTGCAGCCCATCACCCGACCTACACCACCCGGCAGAAGGACATCGACGAGCAGCGGCTGGCCTTTCATCGCATCATTTCGGAACTGGCCCAGCTTTCCGAAATCAAGTCGCGGGCTACGGCTGGTTGACTCCACTTATATTAGTGACGTCCGGCGCCGCTCGACCCGCGCTGAATATGGGATCGAGGCTCCAGAACATGAGTTCGGCGCTCGACAAGCTCGTGTGGCGCATGGCGCGTTCGGTGTCTGACTGGCCTCCATCAGAAAAGGCCTCGAGCTTCTCTAGGGCTCCGTGCATCGGCAGGAACGTCCGCTTGCGCCACGGCGCGCGCGTCCGGACCCGATCGCACCGCTCACCGGTGCGTGAAGTGTGCCAAGGTCGCGATCCTTCCGGGCCGACGACGTTCGACCGGCCGTGCATAACGCGAGCGGCCGGCCATGGGCGCTCGACGGGCCGCGATCGGGTTGATAAGCCCGCCTCCGCAAGGAGAGCCTGAGTCGGGACATGACGGTTGCGATCGAGATGGGGCACACGACGGCAGGCGCGCCGGCGGCTCTGGACCTCGAGGAACTGCTGGCGACCCGCCTGCTCGTGCAGGGCAATTCCGGCTCCGGCAAGTCGCATCTGCTGCGCCGGCTGCTCGAGCAGAGCGCGCCCTGGGTGCAGCAGGTGATCATCGATCCCGAGGGCGACTTCGTCACCCTGGCCGACCGCTTCGGCCATGTCGTGATCGATGCCGAGGACCATACCGAGCGCGGCCTGCAGGTCGCCGGCGAGCGCGCGCGCATCCATCGCGTCTCGGCCGTGCTCAACCTCGAAGGGCTCGACGCCGAGGACCAGATGCGCGCGCCGCCGCCTTCCTCAACGGGCTGTTCGATGCCGACCGCGACCACTGGTTTCCGATGCTGGTGGTGGTCGACGAGGCGCAGCTGTTCGCGCCCGCCGTCGCCGGCGAAGTCTCGGACGAGGCGCGCAAGCTCTCGCTCGGCGCCATGACCAACCTGATGTGCCGCGGCCGCAAGCGCGGCCTTGCCGGCATCATCGCCACGCAGCGGCTGGCCAAGCTCGCCAAGAACGTCGCGGCCGAAGCCTCCAACTTCCTGATGGGCCGCACCTTCCTCGACATCGACATGGCGCGCGCCGCCGACCTGCTCGGCATGGAGCGGCGCCAGGCCGAGACGTTCCGCGATCTCGAGCGCGGGCATTTCGTGGCGCTCGGCCCGGCCCTGTCCCGCCGGCCGCTGCCGCTCCGCATCGGCCCGACCGAGACCACGCCGCGCAACGCGACGCCGCGGCTGATGCCGCTGCCGGAAGCGACGCTGGACGACGCCCGCGCCATCATCCTGGCCGCGCCGCCGCCCGAGCCGATGCCGGCCGCAGCGCCGGTCGCGCGCCGGATCTGCTCGACCAGCTGATGGCGGCGAAGTCCGCGGCGCTGGAGATCCGCCCCGAACCGGCGGAGCCGCCGCTCAGCGCCGAGGAACTGGCGGAGCGGCGCGAGCGCGTGGACCGCATGCTGCGCGCCGTCCTGGCCGAGCCCGACGCCGGCTTCCGCGCCGTCGGCGTGCTCTATCAGGATTTCCTGGTGCGCTGCCGGATCGAGGGCCTGGCTCGGCCGTGCCCGACCTCGCCGAATTCCGCCGCATGCTGACGCGCGCGCGCGCCGGGCTCGGCGCCGAGATGGCGGAGGACGACGGCTGGCAGGACGTCTCGGTGCGCGCCTCGCTGCTGCCCGAGGACATGCAGGGCGTCTTCATGATGATCGCCCGCGCGGCGAAGGAAGGCTGGCCCTGCCCCGGCGACGCCGCGATCGCCCGCGCCTACGGCTCGCATTCGCTGCGCCGCGCGCGGCGGCTGCTGACCTATATCGAGGAGCAGGGCCTCATCGTCTGCCAGCTCGACGGCACCGGCCGGCGCACCGTGACGCTGGTCGAACTCGCCTGGGCGACGGCGCCGGGCGACCCCAACGCCGAGGAAGCTGCCGGCGGAACAAGGCTGCAGCAGTCCGCGCCATGATACGGCATACGAACGCGCGCCAGAAAATCTACATCGCAGTCCGTCGCGCGGTATATGTTGCCGACGTCTCGCTCGAGCGTCGCGCTCCGGCGCCGTGCAATCGTAAGGAGTTTTGAGCTTGAGCGTTGCCTTCACCAAGGAAGACAGTGCCGAAACTGCGTCGGAGACTCTGTTCCCGACCGCCCGGTTTCACCGCACCCGAATCTTGTCACGGAAACGGGATTAAGGCCCTGGAACTTCAACTCCAGCAGGCTCGCGAGGCGTACGAGACGGCGCAGAAGATTGAGGACGTGAATGAACGACGGCGGCAAGCAGCGACACCGTTGCGTGACGCGCGCTACTTCGCAGCGAGAGTTCGGACGGCTCAGGTCGTCACCGATCCTGCGTCGACTGACACTGTCGCCTTTGGAAGCACAGTGACCTTCAGGCGCGAGGATGGGCGCGTAGAGAAATATCGTATCGTGGGAGAGGACGAAGCGGACCCCAAGGCCGGTTCGGTTTCCTTCGTATCCCGGTGGCTAGGGCGCTGATGGGCAAGGCTGTCGGGGATTTAGCGGGTACATCCCCTCAAGAACTTGAGATCATTGAGATCTCGTAGCACCCCCGCACCGGACGCAGCCGATATTGGAATGTCGGCCTTGCGCCACGGGTGGACAGTCCGCTTTTTGCCCACAGCAATGCACCGCCGATACCGCGGTGAGCTCGCCGCCGACGCCTGCTCACGCCAGATGGCAGGCCACGAAATGGCCGTCGCTACCCTGTTTCAGTTCAGGGGCGATTTCCCGGCAGCGCTGTTCCGCGATCGGGCAGCGGGTGTGGAAATGGCAGCCTTGCGGCGGGTTCATCGGGCTCGGCACGTCGCCCTGCAGGCGGATCCGCTTGCGCTTCGCCCTGGGGTCCGGCACCGGCACGGCCGAAAGCAGCGCCTGCGTGTAGGGGTGCTGGGGATTGCGGTAGAGATCGCGCGCCTTCGCCAGTCTCGACGATGCGGCCGAGATACATCACCGCGACGCGGTCGGAGATGTGCTCCACCACCGAGAGATCGTGCGCGATGAACAGATAAGTGAGGTTCAATTCGCTCTGCAGGTCTTCCAGCAGGTTGATCACCTGCGCCTGGATCGACACGTCGAGCGCCGAGACCGGCTCGTCGCAGACGATCAGCTCGGGCTCGACCGCGAGCGCGCGCGCGATCACGATGCGCTGACGCTGGCCGCCGGAAAATTCGTGCGGGTAGCGGCGCATGTGCTCGGCCTTCAGGCCGACCTTGACCAGCAGGCTCGCCACGCGCTCCTCGCGTTCCCTGGCCGACGCCGCCGAGCTTGTGGATCGTCGAGCGCCTCGCTGAGGATGGCGCCGATCGTCATGCGCGGATTGAGGGAAGCGAACGGGTCCTGGAACACGAGCTGCATCTTGCGCCGCAGGGCGCGCAAGTCGTCGCCGCCGAGGCCGAGCACGTCCTGCCCGTCGAAGCGATCTCGCCGGAGGTCGGCTCGATCAGGCGCAGGATGCAGCGGCCGGTGGTGGACTTGCCGCAACCGGATTCGCCGACCAGTCCCAGCGTCTCGCCGCGATCGACCGTGAACGATACGCCGTCCACCGCGTGAACGCGCCCGACCTCGCGCGACAGCAGGCCGCCCTTGACGGGAAAATGCTTGATGAGATTGCCGACGCGCAGCAGGGGCTCGCTCTTCGCCGGTCGGCTCATCGAGAATTGCCGTTCACGGGTTGGCTCATGGCGCCTCTCCGAGATGGCAGGCCATGCGATGGCCGGCTGCGATCTCGCGCAGCACCGGCTCGCGTTCCCTGCACACGCTCATGACATGCCGGCAGCGCGGCGCGAACCGGCAGCCGGGCGCCGGATTGATCAGGATCGGCACCGAGCCGCCGATGGTCTCCAGCCGGGTCTTGTGCTCGCTGTCGAGATCGATGCGCGGAATCGAGCGGATCAGACCTTGCGTATAGGGATGGCGCGGGTCGGCGAACAGGCTGTCGACTCGGCCTCCTCGACCACCTTGCCGGCATACATCACCACCACGCGCTGCGCGGTTTCGGCCACCACGCCCATGGCATGGGTGATCAGCATCACCGCCATGCCGAAGCGCTCCTTCATGTCCTGCAGGAGATCGAGGATCTGCGCCTGGATGGTGACGTCGAGCGCGGTGGTGGGCTCGTCGGCGATGACGAGCTTGGGCTGGCAGGCCAGCGCCATGGCGATCATGACGCGCTGGCGCATGCCGCCGGAGAACTGATGCGGATAATCGTTCACGCGGGCTTCGGCGTTGGGGATCTGCACCAGCTTCAGCATCTCGATGGTGCGGGCGAAAGCCTGCTTCTGCGGCAGGCGCTCATGGACCCGCAGGCTTTCCGCGATCTGCTCGCCGACGGTCAGGACCGGATTGAGCGAGGTCATCGGCTCCTGGAAGATGAAGCCGATCTCCTTGGCGCGGACCTCGTCGAGCTGGTGGCTCGTCAGCGGCACGAGATCGCGGCCCTCGAAGATGATCTCGCCCTCGACGATGCGGCCCGGCGGCATCGCGATCAGCTTGCAGGATCGACATTGCGGTAACGGTCTTGCCGCAGCCGGACTCACCGACGACGCAGAGCGTCTCGCCCCGATTGATGCTGATGTCGACGCCGTCGACCGCCCGCACGATGCCGTCGTCGGTGGAAAAGTGGGTCTTCAGGCCCTTGATCTCGAGCAGCGGCGCCATCAGATCACCCGCCGCGCGTCGAGCGCATCGCGCAAGCCGTCGCCGATGAAATTGATGGCCATGACCGCGAGGAAGATGGCGGCACCGGGAAACAGCGCCCAGTGCGCGGCAATGTCGAGATAGTCCTTGGCATCGTACAATAGCCGCCCCCAGGTCGGGGTATCCGGCGGAAAGCCGAGGCCGAGAAACGACAGCGTCGATTCGGCGATGATGGCCGCGGCGACATCGATGGTGCCGGCGATGATCACCGGTCCGAGCGCGTTGGGCAGGATGTGGCGGACCACCTGCCGCATCGGACTGGCGCCGAGCGCGCGGGCGGCTTCGACGAACTCCTTTTCGCGCAGCGAGAGAAACTGGGCGCGCACCAGTCGGGCGACCGGCATCCAGCGCAACCCGCCGATGACAAGCACGATCAGGATGAAGATGCCGCCCTCGGGACCGAACACGGCCTTGAGCCCGTCGCGGAACAGATAGATCAGCAAGAGCAGCAACGGCAGTTGCGGCAGCGACAGGAAGAGATCGGTGAGCCACATCAGCGCGTGACCGAGCGCGCCGCGCGACATGCCGGCGAGCGCGCCGATCAACGTGCCGACGATCACCGAGACCGTCATCGCGGCAAGGCCGACGGCGAGCGAGATGCGGCCGCCATAGATCATGCGGGCGAGGATGTCCTGGCCGAGATCATCGGTGCCGAAGGGATGGGCGAGCGAAGGCCCCTCGAGATGCGCGGTGAAATCGATCTCGTTGATGGGGACGCGCCAGACGAACGGGCCGAGCACCACGGCCAGCACCAGAACCAGCAGCAGCACCGCGCTGACAAGTGCGAGCTTGTGGCGGCGATAGCGCCGCCAGGTCTCGCGCCACGGCGAGAATTTGCGCCGCTCAGCGGAGGGAGATGCGAGGGTCAAGCCAGCCATACAGAACGTCCGCGATCAGGTTGAAGAGCACCACCAGGCAAGCGAAGACGAAGGTCACGGCCATCACCACCGGCGTGTCGTTCGACAGAATGGAAGAAATCAACAGCGAGCCGATACCGGGAATGCGGAAGATCTGCTCGGTGACGATGGCGCCGCCGAACACCGCGGGCATCTGCAGCGCGATCAGGGTGACGACCGGGATCATCGCGTTGCGCATCACATGCCTGACGATGACCCTGCGCTGTCCGAGGCCCTTGGCACGCGCGGTCGTGACGTAATCGAGGCGGATCACGTCCAGCATGGCCGAGCGCACGAAGCGGGTCATCGACGCCGCCTGGAACAGGCCGAGCACCATCACGGGCATGATCGCCTGCCTTATCTGTTCGCCGACCCAGACGATGCCAGTCCCCTTGATGTCGGTCGTATAAACGAACGGCAGCCAGTCGAGCTTCACCGAAAAGATCAGGATGAACAGGATGCCGGTGAAGAAGGTAGGCAGCGAAAATCCGATGAAGGCGAAGGTGTTGGCGACCTGATCGAACAGCGAATAGGGCCTGGTGGCGGCATAGACGCCGACCGGGATTGCGATCGTAAGCGCCAGGAACTGCGCCGAGCCGATCACATAGAGTGTGGCCGGCAGGCGCTGCAGGATCAGCGTGTCCACGTTCATCCGGCTGACAAAGGAAAAGCCCCAGTCGCCCTGCCCCATCGCAACGATCCAGTGCAGGTAGCGAAGCCAGATCGGATCGTCGAGGCCGAACTTGGCCCGCAGCGCGAGAGCCACTTCGGGCGGCACGTTCGGATTGGTCGCCAGTTCCGAGAAGGGATCGCCGGGCGCGAGCGCGAGCACGATGAACAGTACCAAGGAAATGCCGAGCAGGCTCGGCACGGCGATCAGGAGGCGACGCAGGATATACTGTCCCATCAGGGAACGATCCTTTTATGGCTCCTCTCTTACGTCTCGCGGTACCAGTCCTGCAGATTGTCCAGATCGTTGGCCCAGCCACTCATGACTGGCCGCAACGTATTGGCGCTGGCGCCGACCTTGATGCGGTGCATGACGGGGATGAACGCGTTTTCCTGCCAGAGCAGGTCGTTGCACTTGATGTAGAGCGCCGCGCGCTTGACCGGATCGATTTCGTTCTGGGCCGCGTCGACCGCCGTATCGTAGTCCGCATTGACGAAGCGCGGGAAATTCGTGCCCTGCCACTTGTTCTCCTTGGTGGCGACAAAACGCGAATGATAACGGCGCATGAGCTGGTCCGGGTCGGGCTGGGTCATCGGGATCTGGAACATCTCGATGTCGGCGTAGAACTTGGCGTAGGTGTCGGGATTGGCGACGTCGGAGGAGAAGAACACCGAAGCCACGACCGATTTCAGCTCCACGTCGATTCCGGCCTTCTGCATGGCCTGCTTGACGATCGCTTGGGTCTTCTGCCGCGGGCCGTTGATCGAGGTCTGGTAGAGCAGTTTCAGTTTCTTGCCGTCCTTCTCGCGAATGCCGTCCGCAGCCACCTTCCATCCGGCCTCGTCGAGCAGCTTGGCCGCCTTTTCGACGCTGAATTCCCACGAGGTGTTCTTGGAGACGAACTTCTCGGGCCCGTTGAGGTAGTTGGCGGTGATGCGACCGGCGCGGCCGTAAATGGCTTTCAGGATGGTCTCGCGGTCGACCAGCAGCGCCAACGCCTTGCGCACGGCGGCGTCCGACAGGATCGGATGCTTGGTCTTCATCGAGGACCGCTCGCCGTCGACCTCGGTATTGGGGTCGGTGAAGTTGACGGCAATGAACTCGATGTCGCCGCCGACCGCGTAGATCGTCCTGCCCTTGCCGCCCTTCTCCAGCCGCAGCAGGACCTCATCCTCCACCTGCATGTTCCAGGCATAATCATATTCGCCGGTCTGGATGATGCCGCGCGCCGCGGAGACGGCATCGCCGCCGCCTTTCAGTTCGATCGTGTCAAAGTAGGGGCGGTTCGGCATGTGATAGTCGGGGTTGAGTTCGCCGCGGATCTGGTCGCCCGGCTTGAACTCGACGAACTTGTAGGCGCCGGTGCCGACGGGCGCCAAATTGGTCGAGGCGTCGCGGGACTTGGCACCCTTGAAGTCGGCGAACAAATGTTTCGGCAGAATGCAGCCATAGGCCCCGACGAAGGCGTTGGCCCAGAACGGGGTCGGCTTGTCGAACACGACGCGCACCGTCAGATCATCGACCTTTTCCACGGTGAGGTCGCGGTAGACGCCGATGCTGACGGCCGCGGTGGCGGGATCGCGGGCGTAGTCCCAGGTGAACACGACGTCGTCGGCGGTAAAAGGCTTGCCATCGTGCCATTTGACGCCCGGCTTGAGTTTCCAGGTCACCGATTTGGCATCGGCGGCCAGCCCGCCGTTCTGGATCGAGGGAAGTTCGGCCGCGAGGATGGCATTGAGGTTTCCGTCCACGTCCCAGCTCGCAAGAGGCTCGTAGAAGATGCGCGAGCCATCCTGGTCCTTGGTACCGGTGGCGAAATGCGGATTGAGCAGCGTCGGCCCCTGCCACCACAGCAGTTTCAGCGGGCCGCCCCCGCCGCGCTTGGTCGGCTTGTAGGGTGACGGGCTCTGTGCCATGGCCACGCCACCGATGGCGAGAATCTGCGTGGCCATCGGCGCCGTGAGGCCAAATCCGATCATGCGCTGGATGAAGCCGCGGCGGTCCATGCGGCCGTCCTTCACCTCGTCGATCATGCTACGCAATTCAGTGTCCAGCATCGTCGCCTCGTCCGGTTCTCAGGTGGTTGCAAACGGCCCTTGGAGGGCGGCCGCGTCAGGTGTCTCAAGAAACCAGTGTCTCAAGAAAAAGTGTCCCTAGGGAAGATGGCACACCGAACGCCCCGCGCGTCAACTTATTGCGGCAGGCACGCGGCAGGTTTTCTGGTCGTTGCTTGAGCAAACGGCAGCTTCGGCGCACAGCGTTTGCGCAATCCGGCGGTATCCCTGCGCCAAAACGCGTGCCGGCGCGCTCCGGATTGCGCAAAATTTGTTCGCCAAGTCAGCAGCCGATCCGGTCAAGGATCAGGTCAGGGACATGTCCAGCGGGGGCGCGACGTTGTCCGGCAACGGGCTGACATAGGGCGTGCGGGCGGTGCGCTTCTGCAGATCGGCCTTGGCGGCGGCGATCAGGTCGGGCTCCGTCAGCGCCTTGATGCCGAGCCCCGCCATCGCCTTGGCGGCCTGCACCATGGCCTTGTGGGCGGCCGGGCTCTTGCCCTGCGCCACCACCTGCCAGGTGTGGAACGGGGTGCCGATGGCGACCGTCGGGGCATGGACCTGAACGGTCGGCACCACCCAGCTCACGTCGCCCACATCGGTCGAGCCGATCAGCGGGTTGCGCCTGGCGTCGAGCGGCACCAGGAAATCGGCCAGCGGACGGTCGGTCGGATCCATGCCGATGGTATGATAGACGCTGGCGATGTCCTTCTCGGTCAGCGTCGCGCGGATTTTCGCGGCGAAATCCTTGTCGGCCTCGTCGAAATGCGGCGGACCGAGTTCCTCCATGACCCTCTGGAGCATCTGCTCCAGCGGCGTGTTGGGCAGGACATTGGAGACGGCGGAGATGATCCGCATCTCCATTTTGGTCTCGGTCATCAGCGCCGCGCCTTGCGCGATCTTGTGCACGCGCTCCACCAGTTCGTTCATGCCGGGCAGGTCGCGGGCGCGGATCGAATAGCGCACGCGGGCATGGGCCTGCACCACATTGGGCGCGATGCCGCCGGTGTCGAGCAGGGCATAATGGACGCGGGCGTCGCTCGGCATGTGCTCGCGCATGTAATTGACGCCGACATTCATCAGCTCCACCGCGTCGAGCGCGCTGCGGCCCAGATGCGGCGAGGCCGCGGCATGCGAGGTGCGCCCGGTGAAGATGAAATCGGCGCGCGTGTTGGCGAGCGACGGCGTCACCACCACTTCCCAGAAGCTCGAGGGATGCCAGGTCAGCGCGATGTCGGCGTCCTCGAAGACGCCTGCGCGCACCATGAAGGCCTTGGCGGCGCCGCCCTCCTCGGCCGGGCAGCCGAAATAGCGGACGCGCCCGGGCACCTTGTGGGCGGCAAGCCAGTCCTTCACGGCGGTGGCGGCGAGCAGCGCGGCCGAGCCGAGCAGATTGTGGCCGCAGCCATGGCCATGCCCTCCGGCCTCGACCGGGCGGGGCTCGGCCACATCCGCCTCCTGGCTGAGACCGGGCAGCGCGTCGTATTCGCCGAGGAAGGCGATGACGGGACCGCCCTCGCCCCACTCGCCCATCACGGCGGTGGGAATGCCTGCGACATTCTCGGTGATGCGGAAACCCTGATGGCGCAGCTCGGCCAGATGTTCGGCACAGGAGCGCGCCTCGGTGTAGCACACTTCGGGCATCGCCCAGACCCTGTCGCTCAGCGCGATGAAACGCGCCTTGATCGTGTCGACGCCACGCCAAATGTCACTGCGGTTGTCCATGCACCGGCCCCTGATCGAATGCGAGAGAAAAATCGTTAGCAGTTTCGCCGGACTTCGCCTAGCGCGGGCCGGTCGACCTGCCATGCGGCCGGCGCGAAGGAGGTGTCGGTCAACATCTGCGCCCCCCCCCCTCCCCCTCTCCCTTCCCCCCCTCTCTTCCTCTCTCATGCTGATTCCGATGGCGGATGTGCCGCGCTGGTACGCCGAACGCAAGCCGAAGGATACGGTTGCGATCAGCCATGGCGAGGACAGGCTGAGCTGGGAGCAGCTCGAGCGCGGCGCCAACCGCCGCGCTCGCGCCTTTGCCGCAAGGGGCGTGAAGCCCGGCGATTTCGTCGCCATCGGCCTGCCCAACAGCAACATCTTCTTTGAAACCAGCTTTGCGGTGTGGAAACTCGGCGCCACGCCGACCTCGCTGTCCTGGCGGCTGCCGCGCGGCGAAGCCGCTGCGGTGCTCGAAATTCTCAAGCCGGCTCTCTGGTGGTCGGCGGCGAGGCCGACTGGCATGCGCCCAATTCAGCTGCCCGCCGATTTCAATCCGCAAGGCCTGTCGGACCAACCGCTGAACAGTCCGGTGGCGCGCTACTGGAAGGCGATGACCTCCGGCGGCTCGACCGGCCGGCCCAAGGTCATCCTCGACCATCAGCCCGGCGGTGGTCGACACCGCGGCAGATCCGCCGCTGGCAATGCCGCGCGGCGTGGCGCTGCTCAATCCCGGCCCGCTCTACCACAACGCGCCGTTCATCGTGTCGCATACCGCGCTGTTCGCCGGCGGGCGCCTCACCGGGATGGTGAAGTTCGATGCCGAGGAAGCCCTGCGCCTGATCGCCGCCGATCAGATCCAGTGGGTCAATTTCGTGCCGACCATGATGCACCGGATCTGGTCGCTGCCCGAAGCCGTGCGCAACCGCTACGATCTGTCGAGCCTGAAAATCGTGTTCCACATGGCGGCACCGATGCCGCCCTGGCTGAAGCAGAACTGGATCGATGGCTCGGGCCGGAGAAGATCTACGAACTCTATGGCGGCACCGAGCGGCAGGGCGCGACCGATCATTTCCGGCGTCGAATGGCTCGCACACAAGGGTCGGTCGGCAAGATCGGCGAGACCTCACGCCTGCGGATCATCGGCGAGGACGGCAACGATGTCGCGCCCGGCGAGACCGGCGAGATCTTTTTCCTGCCCAATGACGGCGCCGGCACCACCTATCACTATCTCGGGCGAGCCGAAACGCCGCTCTGACGGCTGGGATCGCTCGGCGATATCGGCCGGCTCGACGCCGACGGCTACCTCTATCTCGGCGACCGGCTCGCCGACATGATCCTGCGCGGCGGCGCCAACATCTATCCGGCCGAAGTCGAAGCCGCCGTGATGGCCCATCCCAAGTGCGCTCCTGCGTCGTCGTCGGCCTGCCCGATCCCGAATTCGGGCAACGCGTCCACGCCATCCTCGAACTCACCCACGATGCCGATGCCCAATCGGTCGTCGACGGCATGGGCGGCTTCCTGCCGACCAGCTCAGCCGCTACAAGCATCCGGAAAGCTTCGAGATCGTCGACGTCGGCCCGCGCGACGATACCGGCAAGGTCCGCCGCACCCTGCTGCGCGACGAGCGCGCAGCTGGCTGCAAGAGGGTCGCGACGTTGTATGGTCGCGCGTCGCAAGCCGCCAGTGAGTCAGCCGCCGAGCAGCTCCAACGTCCTCGCGTCCGGCATGCCGCCATAGAATTTCCCGATCGCCGCCGCGAATTCAGGCTCGCGCGACACCGTGGCGAACAATGTCATCGACGAACGGAATTTGAGGTCGTCGGGACTGCCGAGGATTTGCCGGATGGTTCGGCCCTCGACGGCATTGACGAGCGCCGTACATTCCCTGAGCCTTGGCCCCAGGATGGCGTGGCCAAGAAAGGCCGTCGTCTCGTCGCGAGAGGAAAGCGCATAGCGCTGCGCCATCGAGCTCAGCCCGAGACCGGCCAGCTGCGGGAAGATGAACCACATCCAGTGACTTTGCTTCCTGCCCTGGCGCAGTTCCGAGACGACATCCGGATAGACCCGCGCCTGCGCATCGACAAAACGATTGAGGTCGAAAGGATCGGTCATTGTGCCGGGTTCGCTTCGATGATCCGTGGCCGCCCCCTGCCCCGGGGAACGGAACCGTCCAATGATTGTTCCTTTTCCGGGTGTTTGCAATCGATCCAGTGAGCGCCGATGAGCCGAGCCTTCGTAAGAGAACACCACGCCGATCATCTTGACGATCTGCCGGAACGGCCGATTTCGGAGCATCCAAACGATGTCACCGAGACAGGTTTGGCGCGGATCGATCGCGCGCTCGCCGGCGCCGGCGAAGCCGAGATCATCCGCCTCCGGTGACCGTTTGTGCGAAATGACATTTGACCGCAGGGATGAGCCGGCCCGGGGAATATGTGCGGTTCGCCTGATCGAGACTTTCCCGGCGGCCGTTTGCGACCTAATATATATCGTCGGCGGTTCGCGCGCGCAGTTCGCACGAATTTGCGAAAGGACGGCGCAACCGGCAGGCCAGGAGATTCTCCATGCCCTCTTTGACTGAATGGAAAGTGCCGCCGGCGTACCAGCCACGGCCGGGCGACTACAGTTTCGATCTCGATCGCGTGCTTTCCTCGGTGGTTGGGCTGCATTCGATCGTCCCTGCCGACGCCTTCAGCGCGGAGACGCTGGGCACCGAGCGGGCCGGTAATGGCGTCCTGATCGACGACGGCCTGGTGCTGACCATCGGCTATCTGATCACCGAGGCTGAATCGGTCTGGCTGCATCTCGGCGACGGGCGTGTCGTCGAAGGCCATGCGCTCGGCTTCGATTTCGAGAGCGGCTTCGGCCTGGTGCAGGCGCTCGGCCATATCGATCTCGATCCACTGCGGCTTGGTTCCTCCCGTGACGCCCAGATCGGCGACCGCGTCGTGGTGGGCGGCGCCGGCGGACGCACCCGCTCGGTCGCATGCCAGATCGCCGCCAAGCAGGAATTCGCGGGCTACTGGGAATATCTGCTCGACGAGGCGATCTTCACCTATCCGGCGCATCCCAATTGGGGCGGCACCGGGCTGATCTCGACCCGCGGCGAATTGATCGGGATCGGCTCGCTGCAGCTCGAGCGCGAACGCGACGGCAAGGGCGAGCACGTCAACATGATCGTGCCGATCGACCTGCTCACGCCGGTGCTCGACGATTTGCGCAAGTTCGGCCGCGTCAACAAGCCTTCGAGGCCCTGGCTCGGAATGTACTCGACCGAGATCGACAACAGGGTGGTGGTGATCGGCATCTCCGCCAAGGGACCCGCGGCGCGCGCCGAACTCAAGGCCGGCGACGTCATCCTGGCGGTGAACGGCGAGAAGGTCTCCAGCCAAGGCGCCTTTTATCGGAAACTGTGGGCGCTCGGTCCGGCCGGCGTCGACGTGCCATTGACCGTCTACCATGACGGCGTCACTTTCGATGTGGTGCTGACCTCGACCGACCGCGCCAGGCTGCTGAAGGGACCACGGCTGCATTGATGCGTTTTCGAGCGAAAGCCTGCCCCGGACTTGATCCGGGGTAGATGCCGGTGCGTCAAGAAAACGCGCCAAAATAAAAATTCTGGAGCTTCGGTTCTGATTCCATCAGAGCCGATCATGCTCCAGGCGCGATCCCCGGGACAAGCGCCTTGGTTTATCCCAGTTTGGCGCGCTGGAATTATCAAAAGGGCGCAGGCGGAGGCGGGCGATGAGCGAGGCCGTGGTCGACGACATCGTGGCCGTGCTGCCGCCGCTGTTGCAATCGCTCGAAGCGCTCTCCTTTGTCGCGCGCCATCTGAACCCGCCGGAATTCGGTGCTGTCATGGAGGCCGCGGGCCAGCCGGACCAGGCCCTGCAGGCCGTCCGGCCGCGGCTTGACGACTGGCCGGAGCAATTTGCCGGGCTCAAACTCCAGCTCGAAGCCGCGAGCGATGCGGCGCTGGCCGCATTCGCAGGATTACGCGCGGTCCAGCACGGCAATGGCGATCTGATCGCTGTGTTTCGAACGCTGCGCCACGGCCCCCGCGCGCTGGAGGCGCTCTATCCCCTCGCGGCAAGATTGCCGCCGGTGAGCAGCTTCTTTCTCGATCCCGGCTTGCGCGAGGATGCCGGCCTGCTGGCGCGCCTCACGGAGCCCGCCAACGAAAACACCGGGATCGTTCACAACAACAATGAACCGGGCAGCCGCGGCGGCTTCTCGCTCTACGTGCCGGAATACTACAGGCCCGACCGCGCCTGGCCGCTGGTGATGGCGCTGCATGGCGGCAGCGGCAACGGCCGCGGCTTCCTGTGGAGCTGGCTGCGCGACGCGCGCAGTTTCGGGGCCATCCTGGTCGCGCCGACCGCGACCGGCAGCACCTGGGCCTTGATGGGCGAAGACGCCGACACGGAAAACCTCAACCGCATTCTCGATGCCGTGCGTAGCCGCTGGAACGTCGATCCGGCGAGGCTGCTGCTGACCGGAATGAGCGACGGCGGCACTTTCTGCTACGTCACGGGCCTGGAGAGCGCCTCGCCCTTCACCCATCTGGCGCCGATCGCCGCCACCTTCCATCCGCTGATGGCGGAGATGGCGGATGCGGAGAGATTGCGCGGCCTGCCGGTCTATCTCGTGCACGGCCGGCTCGACTGGATGTTTCCGGTGCAGGTGGCGCGGCAGACGCGGGACGCGCTGTCGGCGGCCGGCGCCGACGTCACCTACCGCGAGATCGACGACCTCAGCCATTGCTATCCGCGCGAGATGAACGCGCCGATCCTGAACTGGCTCAACGGCGAGCGGTGACGCCTACACCATGCCGCCATTGGCGCGCAGCACCTGGCCGTTGATCCAGGAGCCGTCCGGGCCGACCAGGAAGGCGACGACGGCAGCGATGTCCTCCGGCGTGCCGAGCCGTTCCAGCGGATTCATCTTGGCGAGGCGCTCGACCAGTTCGGGCGATTTACCGTCGAGGAACAGGTCGGTTGAGGTCGGGCCGGGCGCCAGCGCATTGACCGTGATGTTGCGGCCGCGCATTTCCTTCGACAGGATCGCCGTCATGGTCTCGATCGCCGCTTTGGTGGCGGCATAGACGCCGTAGGTCTCCATTTTGGTCCCGACCACGCTGGTGGAGAAATTGACGATCCGGCCGCCGTCGCGCAGCCGCTTGCCGGCCTCGCGCATCGCATTGAAACTGCCCTTGAGGTTGACCGCGATCTGCTGGTCGAACAGCGCATCGTCGCTGTCGGCGATTTTCGCGAGCTTCATGATGCCGGCATTGTTGACGAGCACGTCGATCCCGCCGAACGCGGCCGTAGCTGTATCGAACATGCCGCGCACCGCACCGGGATCGGCGACGTCGGCCTTGAGGGCGAGCGCCCGGCCGCCCTTGCGCTCGATCTCGCGGGCGAGCGTCTCGGCGGGTTTTGCATTCGCGGAATAATTGATGACGACGGCGAAGCCGTCCGCCGCGAGCCGTTCCGCCACCGCGGCGCCAATGCCGCGCGAGGCTCCGGTGACGATCGCTACCCTGCTGGTCCTGTCGGTCATGTCTTCTCCTTGACGCGGTGAGGCAATATTCATTGAGGCATCGCTCGCGTTTGTTTCAAGTCCTGGTGACGCCTGACGATTGGGCAAATGCGACATGAATGTGCCGACAGCGGCACGGCCCGTCACGTGCTGGCCACGATAGAGTGGAACCATCCCACGCCGACGACGTTGTACGCCATCACTGGAGGAGGTTTGCTATGCAAACGTTTTTGGGAATGATCTTGGGGGCGCTGCTGCTGGTTGGAGGCATCTATGCCTATGATTCGATGCAGACCTCGACGGTCGCGGGCGGCCAGCTGGCGAGGCCAATCGCACCATCGTGAACTGGGACGTCGCCGCCACCGACTGGCACGCGCTGAAGACGCGCGCCCATGACGACTGGATCCGGCTGTCGTCCAAGTAATCGGCAAACAGTAAGCCGGCCACCAAACCTTTCGCCCTCGCCCCCTGGCGAGGGCGTTGTGCTGCGGGGGGGCGGCTATTTCTTCTTCGCCGCCTTGCGCGCGTCGGCGATGGCCATGCCGAACTGCTCCATGGTGAGAACGCCCGGCACCCGGAATTTGCCGACGATGAAGGAAGGCGTGCCGTTGAAGCCGAACGCCGTTGCCTGATCGTTGTTGCGCGCCAGGATGGTGTCGATCGCCTTGGCGTTGGTCTCGAGGTCGCGCGCGGCACGATCGACATCGATGCCGGCGCCGGCGAGCAGCTCGCGGATGCGCGGCTCGGTCAGCTTCGAATTGACGCCGATCAGCGCTTCGTGGGCCTGAAGGTATTTGTCCTGGTATTTGCACGCCAGCGCCATCCGCGCGGCGACCACCGAAACCGGTCCGAGCACCGGCCAGTCCTTCTGCACCAGCCGGACCTTGCCGTCGTCATGCACGACCTGTTTCAGCTCGGGCTCTACCTTGCGGCAATACGGGCATTGATAATCGAAATATTCGACGATCGTGATGTCGCCCTTGGGATTGCCCGCCACCGGAATCTCCGGATCGCGCAACACCAGCGCTTCGGTCAGCACGTTCTCTTCATGGTCTTCGGCCAGCGCCGCACCTGGCGCGAGCTGAAGCCCGAGCATGGCAGCGCCCGCGCCGAGCAGGCCCAAGCGCCTCGCGGCGGCTGCGTCCATGATGCGGCCGCGCCGGATCAATCGATTTTTGCATCTGGGTCTCCCGGCGATCGCTTAGGACGCACTGAGCAGAATGGGGGTCAAACTTCGCACCAACATATAGAGCGCCACCGCGATAATGACAGCGGCAAATACGGTATTCAGCGCCCCGCGTCGCGCCGCCAGATGCCGCGCCGACCGGGTGCCGATCAATCCGCCGGCGATGCCGCCGGTGATGAACAATCCCGCCAGCCCCCATGAGATGAGGCCAGACCAGGCGTAGCTGGCGGCCGTCGTCAGCCCGAACGCCGTGACCGCGACCAGCGAGGAAGAGACCGCGTTCATGATCGACATGCCCGTCGCCAGCATCAGCGCGGGCACGATCAGGAATCCGCCGCCGATGCCGAAGAAACCGGACATCGTCCCGGTGACGAGTCCGAGGCCAACGATGGCGGGCAGGTTGGACCAGTTCATCTGCACGTCGGGAAGCCCGGCTCGCGCCCGCGTCTTCAGCATCAGGGCGGCGATCACCAGCATCACCAGCGCAAACAGCGCCAAGAGCTTCTGGCCGTCGAGCATCTTGCCGAAGATCGAGCCCACGAACGCGCCGATCACCCCGGCGGCCGCGAAGGTCAGCGCGCAGGACCATTTCACCGTGCCGCCGCGCGCATGGTTCGACAGATTGAGCGCGGCATTGGTGGCCACCGCGATGGCGCTGGTGCCGATCGCGACATGGGGATCGGGCACGCCGACCACATAGACCATCAGCGGCACCGCGAGGATCGATCCGCCACCGCCGACGAGGCCAAGCGAAAATCCGACCAGCGCTCCCGACCCCAGCCCGAGCACCTCTTGCGTCAGTGAAATCATCAAACCGGTAACATCGCTTGCACGATTGGCCTCGGAGGGATTCGTTGCAAATCTCTATGACGACGTTGGCGCAAAACTGCAATTGATATCGGCGCGCGCCAACAATGTCGCGGCGCGCGCCGGCCGGTCGCCGACGCCACCGGATTCGCGACAAGCTCTCAGTTGCGATGCAGCAGCGCCATCAAGGTTCCGGTCATGGTCGCGATCAGGGTCTCGGCCCCACCGGTTTGCGCATAAGCCTGCGCCTCGCACACCGTCAGCGTGCGGCCGGGTTTTACCACGTGGGCGCGAAACGCGAAGCGCTCGCCCTTGGCCGGCGCCAGCAGGTTGGTCTTGAATTCCACCGTCAGGACGCCGGACCCCGGCGGCATCAGCGTGAAGGCGGCGATGCCGCAGGCGTTGTCGAGGCCCGCGGTGATGATCCCGGCATGAACGAAGCCGTTCTGCTGGGTGAAATCAGGCGAATATGGCATCGACAGGTCGACCTCGCCCGGCTCGAGCCGGGCGATCGAGATGCCGAGCGTCCGCATCGCGGGCTGCCGGTCGAAGGTCGCGGTGGCGACGCTGCGGTAGTCGGGATTCTTCGGCTCGAAGCGCGGCATGCGCGTCTCAGGCGGTGACGGGTTCGGGAAAGGCAAGCTGTTTCGCGGCGGTCCTTCGGATCGCGTCTTCGAACGGCGCGGACTTGCGCGCCTGCCGGTCCATGTGAACGCCGGTTATTTCGCACGTCGCGGCGATCTCGCCGGTTTCGGCGTTGCGCATCTCGTGCACGAAACGGATGGATTTTTCGCGGATCTCCAGCAGCGTGCTCATGACCTCGACGATGTCGCCGGCCAGCAATTCGCGCTTGTAGCTGATGTTCTGCTGCACCGCGGCCATGCCGCGGTTGGATGAGCGCAGGTAAGTCGGCGTCAGCCCGATCCGGGCGAACAGATTCCAGTTGGCCTCGTCGAATTTGCCGACATACCACATGATGTTCATGTGGCCGACATGGTCGCATTGCCACGGATAGACCGTGCCGCAATAGGTGGCCGCCGATTCCATCGATCGCTCCCGCCCTCGATTCTTGATACGGTAGCGTATCAGGGGCTGGCCGGGGTAGCAATACGGTACCGTATCAAGAATCGGTGAGACGTGGGAATCATGAGCGACGGCAAAGGCGACGGCTGGATCGAGGCCGGGTTCAGGGAGCTGGCGCGCTCCGGCGTCGAGGGCGTGCGGGTCGAGGTTTTGGCGAAGAATCTCGGCGTCACCAAGGGCGGGTTCTACCGGCGCTTCAGGGATCGCGCGGCGCTGCTCGATGGGCTGCTGCAGAACTGGCGGGCGGGGCGCATCGCCGCCATCGAGCAGCAGACCAGCCTCGATGGCGCAAGTGCGCGCGAGCGGCTGCGGGCGCTGATCCAGCTTTATTCGGAGCGCATGAATACCGAGGGCATGGCGGTCGAACTGGCGATCCGGCAATGGGCCCGGTCCGATGAGCCGGCGGCGGCGGCGGTCGCCGGCGTCGACGCGGCACGGCTGAAGAATGTCGGCCAGCTCTATCGCGCGACGGGGCTCGCGCCGGAGGAGGCGGAGGCGCAGGCTTTCCTGTTTTACTGCTTCATCTTCGGCCAGAGCCTGTTGTTTCTCGAACGCGGTCCGCGCAAGCGCGCGCAGCTGATCGCGAAGTCGGCCGAGAAACTGCTCGACGAGGACGGCTGAGCGCGGCCGATCCGATCCTTCGGATTTTTCCAACCGCTCACGCGAGCAAGGTCAGTACGGCCAGTTCTGGTGGGTTCAGCCCTTCAGGCGAACGACGCACTCGCTGTAGTAACCGCCGCTTTTTTCGATCCATTTCAGGCCGCCATTGCCGTTGGTGGCCTTGTTGGCGGTGAACTGATCCGCGCAAGTGAGCGTTCGCGCTTTTTCAGGATCTTGCCCGGAGTATTTCGGCGCCACTATCGCGGGGAACACCACCTGCGCGGTGCCCGGCCCGCAATCCTGCTGGCGAAACTCCTTCCATTTGCGCCCCTTCAGCTTGCCGGAGAGTTCGGCCGCCATGTATTTCAGGGCGCAGCCGGGGACGGTCTTCTCGGCGGTCGGGACCGCCGCCGTCTCGGTGGGCGGCGAGGAAGCCGGCGCGGACGATTGATCCTGCGGCTTCTTCGAATCCGGAGCGGGAGTAGTGGCCGAATCTTTCGGCTCGGCTGCCTGAGCCATCAGATATCTCGGATCGTCCGATGGCGACACGCTCCGTTGCGCCGAAACGACCAGCGGCACGCGACTGTCCGATGCCGCTGGGGCTGACTGGGAAATGAAGACAAGCCCGATCGACGCGGCGATATTCCAGCCAAGCTTTCCCATGCCCCTCCTCGTGACCCCTCAGATCATGTTGCGGCCCGACAGGGCCCGGGCACCGCCCGGACCTGCCACTGATTCGAAAGGCGATCAGCCCTTCAGCTTCTTGTTGCACTCGCTGTAATAGCCGCCGCCCTTCTCGATCCACTTCATGCCGCCATTGCCGTTGGTGGCCTTGTTGGCGTTGTACTGGTCGACGCAGGTGTGCATGCGGGCCTTGCCCGCAGTTTCCTTGGAGTATTTCGGATCCAGGGCAGTCGGGAATACCGCAGGCCCGGCGGGGGCTGCGGGCGCCGCGGCCGGAGCGGCTTCCTTCTTCGGCTTGGCTTCGGCCTCCTTCGGCGCAGCCGGGGCGGCGGGCGCAGCAGCAGGAGCCGCGGCCGGCGCCGCCGCGGCATCGGCCGCACACTGGGCCTTGCGGAAATCATTCCACTTCTGGCCGTTGAGCGTGCCGGCGGTCTTGGCGGCCTGGTATTTCGCACTGCACTCCTGTGCGGTCAGGGCCTGCGCCGGCGCGGTTGCGACGAACGCGGCAAAACCCGTTACCGCAAGAGTGCACAATAATTTTGCTTGAATGGTCATCCTTGGTCTCCCTGGGGGCGTAACAATCGGCAAGTTCGCCATCCTACCCCAGCGAGGGCGGGTGACAACGGACGAACCCTCGCGGCGCCCAAATATCGCCTGGCGAAAATGCAGAGCTCGACGGCCTCGTTCATCCACGGTTCAGCATTGCGGCGCGACGTTGCGGCCCTCTTCAACCCGAGGGTGCTCCCATGATGACGATTTCCTCCCGCGTCGCCGCGACCGCGTTCGCGTCGCTGTTCCTGATCAGCTCGGCGTTCGCGCAGACCACCGCGCCGGCGACGCCCGCACCGGCCACCAAGATGGCGCCTGCGGAAAAGAAGGCCGAGAAGCCGCGGAGCGCGGAATCGCTGCAATGCTCGAAGGATGCCGATGCCAAGAGCCTGCACGGCAAGGAACGCAAGAAATTCATGTCCGAATGCAAGAAGGCCGCAAAGGACGCCATGGCCAAGCCGAAGACTTAATTAGCCCGAGACTTAACGGGCCCGAGACTTAAACGCCTGCCGCCGCCCTTGCCCGCACGGGGAGGGCGGCCGGCTTGGAAACGCGCATTGCTGCATCGCGCTGGCGCATTTGTCCCCGGCTCACGAATTTGTCATAAGGCGGGCGTGAGCCTGATCCCCGCATCGATGGCGTCTGCCATCCCCAGCCGCAGCAAAATCCTCAATGTGCTCGAAACGCTCGTGATCGGCACCGCCGGGGGCGCGCTGTTTCTGTTGGCGCATCTGCCGGGCGGGCTGATTTCCGGCGCCATGATCGCGGTCGGCGGCGCGGCGATCGCAGGCCGGCCGCTGGTGGTGCCGGCGCACCTGACCCAGACCGTGCTGGTGCTGCTCGGGATTTCGCTGGGCTCGCTGGTGTCGCGGCAGCTGCTGCAGCATGTCGGCGCCTATCCCCTGACCATTGGGCTGTTGGCGCTCGCGACCTTCTGCTCGACCTTCGGCTCGAGCCTCTATCTGCAGCGCGTCCATGGCTGGGACCGCACCTCGGCGTTTTTGGCCGGAAGCCCGGGCGCGCTGTCGCAGATCACCATGCTCGCGATCGAGCGCGGCGCCGACGTGTCGGGGATCGCGGTAGTGCAGACCATGCGCGTGATCATCCTCACCGCGGCGCTGCCGATGTTGCTGGCGTTGACCGGGATCGCGCCGGCATCGTCGCCGGCGGGCGTGGTGAACGCCGCCTCGCCGCTCGAACTTGCCGAACTGGTCGCAGCCTCGGTCGCGGTCGCGCTGCTGCTGCGGCTGATCAAATTTCCGGCGAGCTGGATGTTCGGCGCCATGATCGGCTCCAGCGTGCTGCACGGCACCGGCATGATCGAGGGCGGCCTGCCGCCATGGGTGCGGGCGATCGCGCTGGTCGGCATCGGCGCGCTGATCGGCTCACGCTTCGCACGGATGAAACCGAAGACGCTGCTCAGCCACCTCAATGCAGCGCTGGGGTCGTTCGCCGTCGCCATCGTGATATCGGCGGTTTTCGTCGCGGTGATCGCGGCTACCACCCATGTGCGGTTCGCCGACGTCATCGTCGCCTTCGCGCCGGGCGCCATGGACGCCATGCTGGCGCTGGCGCTTACGCTGCACATCGACCCGATCTTCGTCGGCGCGCATCATCTGTCGCGTTTTGTCTTTGTCACCATCGCAACGCCCGGCATCGTCCATCTGTTCGGACGGCCGCAGGAAGATGTCGACGATTAAAGCGTTTTCGAGCGAAGTGGACGCCGGTTCGCGTCAAGAAAACGCGTCAAAACAAGAACTAACCCGGCTTCGCGGTCCTGCGCACGCCCCAGGCCGCGATCCCAGCCATCAAAAGCGAGATCAGCACGTCGTAGCCGGCGAGCGACAGGCCGAGAAACTTCCACTGCACTTCGTCGCAGCGGACCACCTTGACGGTGTCGAGACGCTCCAGGAGGCTGCCGGCGCTGCCGAGATTTCCGACGGGTCCCGTGCAGGCGGTCGGCCCCTGCCAGAACCCCCATTCGACGCCGGAATGATAGGCCGCGAGCCCGGCGTTGCCGAGCGTCACCAGCGCGATGACGGCAAGGCCCGCGACCAGCGCGCCACGCGGCGCATCCCTTGCCGCGGCGATCGCGATGACCGCGCCGAACGGCACCACCAGGTAATAGGCGTAGCGCTGCGCCAGGCACAGTTCGCAGGGCTGGATGCCCAGCACCAGCTGCATGAACCACGCCCCCGCCAGCGTCGCCGCCGCGATGGCCGTGATCGCGATCGCCGCCGTCAGCGCCGGGCTCGCGACGCCGCGCGCATGCGAGGGGTTTGCAATGGTATTGGACGTCACGGCGATCTCCTGTGCCGAAGTCGTCCTAGCCCGCAGGCCTGCCGCTGTCGAGGCAGGGTCGATCACAGGGGAGTGTTTTGTCAGATCGATGACATCGCGGGGGAGCGGCGTATCCTCCCGGATGGCGCCTCCGCCTCAACTGCCACGGGCCGGGGCCGAATGAAGCCGCCCTTACCCAGCGGTGCCAGATCTCTTCGGGTACCGCCGGCATGCGCGGGTTGACCGGCCCTCCCCGCCCGCTATATTCCGCCGGCTTCGCGACCTCCGGCCTTCGGCCGATCTGCGAAAAGCCCCTGTGGCGGAATTGGTAGACGCGCTCGACTCAAAATCGAGTTCCGCAAGGAGTGCTGGTTCGATTCCGGCCAGGGGCACCAAGACTATGTTCCTACGCTATCTTTGCGCATCGCACGTATTGGCAGAAGAATTGCGCCAAACAGCCACGGTTCACACGGCCCGACCTAACCGCGTATCGATCTGCTCCCGCAACAAGGCGAAGTCGATTGGCTTGGTCAGCAGGCCCTCCGCACCGCTTTCGATTGCCTTGCGTTTGGTGTCATCGTCGCCGTAGGCCGTGATCATAATGACCGGCACGTCAGGTCGCATTTCTTTCATTCTGGGCAGCATCTCCAGACCCGTCATCCCCGGCATGTTGATGTCTGAGAATACCAGGGCCGGCGCCTGCTCGGTGGCGTTCGCCACACGTCGTAATGCGTCCGGTGCAGACGCGGCGAAGTCCAATACGAAGCGTTCCGCTCGCAATTCCCGGCGGAATTGTTGACGAAACAGTGCCTCGACGTCGGGTTCGTCATCCACGACAAGAACCAATACCGCCACGTTGACCTCTAGTCTTTTCTGTTGTTTGCAGGGGTGGTCGCCCGCGGCAACACAATCGTGAACTCGGTGAATAGCCCAGGCTGCGTATCTACCTCTATCCTGCCGCCGTGTTGTTTCACGATGATGTCGTGGCTCATCGAAAGACCAAGCCCGGTGCCTTCTCCCGCCGGTTTGGTCGTGAAGAACGGATTGAACATTTTTTCCTTCACCTCCGGCGGGATGCCGGTACCATTGTCGCGTATGCGTATCTCGATGTGGTCGCCGAGATTTTTGGTGGCAGCGCTGAGCACCGGCTCGAAAGCCGCCTCACCGTTCTCGGTTTCACGCTTGCTCGCGGCATAAAACCCGTTCGAGATCAGATTGAGCAAGGCGCGGGTGATTTCCTGCGGGAACAGCTCCATCACGCCGGCTTCCGGATCCAGGTCGCGCTGCAGCGTGATATTGAAACCCGGCTTCTCGGCCCGGGCGCCGTGATAGGCGAGATTGAGGCTCTCGTCCAACAGCGCATTGATATCGACCGCCCGCTGCTCGCCCGAACCTTCCCGGGAATGCAACAGCATGTTCCTGACGATGGAATCCGCGCGCTTGCCGTGCTGAACGACCTTTTCCAGGTTGCTTTTCAGGAGTTCGCGGATTTCATCCAGCTCCTTTCGCCTTGCCGGCGTCGTCGAGCGCCGGATTTTCAAAAACGTCGGTCATCTCGTCGATGAGTTCGACCGACAGCGCCGAGAAGTTATTGACGAAATTCAGCGGGTTCTTGATCTCGTGCGCGATGCCGGCGGTAAGCTGGCCGAGCGAGGCCAGCTTCTCGGTCTGCACCAGGCGGTCCTGCGCGGTGCGAAGGTCATCGAGCGACTGGGATAGTTCGCGGGTCCGCTCCTGAACTTGTCTGAACAATTTCACATTGGAAATGGCGATCACCGCCTGGTCGGCGAAGGTCTTCAGCATATCGACATGATGATCGGCGAAGGGACCCGGCTCGACCCGCGTAGACTCCGATGACGCCGATGGCCTCGCCCTCGAGCAGCAGCGGGACCCACAACGCGCTGCGCCATCCCCGCTGGCGCACCATCGTCAACTGATCGGATTCACCGGCAAGTTCTACTTCGGCGTCGACAATCCTGTGGATCTCGCCCCTGCGGATAGCATCGCTATAAGTGAATCCCGACAGCGGTCGGGGATAGAAAGCTCTGAGCGCCGCATCGGCCGCAGGCGTCGTCGACGTAAACGCCGATAAATGAACGACATCATCGATAATGCTCACGACGATCGTTGCAAATCCGCCGACAAGGTGATTGGAGCGCTCGGCAATAGCCTGGAAGACGGGCTGAACGTCATCGGGCGAACTGGCGATGACCTTCAGGATTTCCGCAGTCGCGGTTTGCCGCTCCAGCGCCTCCCTGGTCTCGTTGAACAGCCGCGCGTTCTGGATTGCGATCACCGCCTGGTCGGCGAAGGTCGACAGCAGATTGATTTGCTTGTCGTTGAACGGACGCACTTCGGTACGGCGCAGCAGGATCGCGCCGATACTCTCGTTCCCACGCAGCAAGGGCACGGACAGAACGGTATGAATGGTCGAGCCTGTGCTTTGGCCCATGGCTCTGGCATCCGGAAACTCGGCGCCCTCCCCGGATAGCATGTCGTGAACATGCACAGGCTTTTGGTCCACAAAGGCGCGTCCAGCGGTCCAATTGCGGCTAATCGGCCATTTGTCGAGCGTTACGGCGATGGGACCGGAATGCGCACTAAAGCGGAGATGTTCTGCATCCCTCAACAGTACGACTGCATCATTGGCTTCGCAAAGCTCTCGCGCGCTCTCGACGATCTCTTTCAGAACCGGTTCGACATCGGTGGGTGAAGAGGCGATCACCCTCAGAACGTTGCTGCTCCCGGTCTGGTAAGCCAGTGCCTGCTTGGTCTCGTTGAACAGTCTCGTGTTCTCGATGGCGATCACGGCCTGGTCGGCGAAGGTCTGCAGCAGTTCGACCTCGCGTTGTGAATATTCGCCCGTGCGCTTGCGCCCGAGTGCGAACACTCCGATGCCGCGACCTTCTCGCATCAAGGGAACGAACAGGATCGAGTTGAAACCAAGAGCTTCCCCAAATTTCTTGGTCGTCTCGGTGCCATCACGTTGCACGTCGGCCATGTTGAGGATGGAACCGGCCTGCAGAGCCCTGCCAGCGCCCGAGTTGTCGATTCGCAGCGGGGTGTTGCGCAGGAAATCCATGCGCGTTCCGTCAACCCCGGCAATGCCGCGGGCGATCATAAGGTCGCCGTCGCGAAGATAAAGCGCGCTTAGTTCGGCCTTGCACAATTCGGCAGCCGACCGCGTAAGCGTGTTCATGACCGAATTCAGATCGAACGCCGAGCGGCTGATGAGCTTCAGTACGTCGGCGGTCGCGATCTGTTGCTGCAGGGATTCCTCAAGGTCGCTGGTCTTGGCCTGGACCTCGTCGAACAGGCGGACATTTTCGATCGCGATCACCGCCTGGTCGGCGAAGGTCGCGACAAGCTCAATCTGCTTCTCGGTAAAGGCACCGGGCTCGCTGCAATTCAGCGACAGCGCGCCGATCAGCCGGCCTTCGCGCAACAGCGGCACCGCAAGCGTCGCGCGATAGCGCGCGCGGCTCTGCTCGCCGGCCAGGCCATAATCCGGATCGGCCAGCACGTCCGGAATGCAGACAGGTTTCAGGGAGGCTCCGGCGCGTCCGATCGCGGAGGGATGGCCGGGCATCAACGGGCGGCGTTCGAGCATTTCATGAACTTCGGGAGGAAAGTTCCAGCTGGCAAGGATGCGGAACACGTTGCCATCGTAGCGAAAGAACATCGTCTGCTCGGAGCCGCATAGTCGCGCCGCAGTATCCGAGATGGCCTCGAGCACGGGATTGAGGTCCGAAGGCGAGCGGCTGATGACCGCGAGGACTTCGCTGGTCGCCGTCTGCCGCTCCAGTGCCTCCCTGGTCTCGTTGAACAGCCGCACGTTCTCGATGGCGATCACGGCCTGGCTCGCAAAAGTCTGCAGCAGCGTCACGATCTTTTCGGGAAAGAGCCCTGGCTCGTCACGACCAATGCCAATAGCGCCGATCGCACGCCCGTCGTGAATCATGGGAACGGCAAGAAGCGCGCGATAGACCCCCTTTTTGGCGACGTCGCCAAGTTGATAGGCCGGGTCAAGATCAATGTCCGGGATTTGTAGCGGGACAAGTCCAGCGATGACGCGCGCGTTGAGCGAACCATTCCCCGGCTTCATCGGAAAGGCCGCGTGCATCGCCGCTTCGGCTTCCGGCGAAGAGCCGCGAAACGCGATCATGTGCAGCAACTCGCCGTCGAAGCGAACGGCGGAGCCGATGCGCGAGCCGCTCAACTCTCGGGCACGCTCAGCAATCGCCTCGAAGACAGGCGTGACGTCTGTCGGCGAACTGCTTATGACGCTAAGGATCTCGGCGGTGGCGGTCTGCTGCTCCAGCGCCTCGCGCGTGTCGTTGAACAGCCGCGCGTTCTCGATGGCGATGGCGGCCTGATCGGCAAAGCTCTGAATGAATTCGATCTCGGTCTCGGTAAATGGCTTCTTGGGCCGTCGCGTGACGACGAGGGAGCCGACACCGCGAGATTCGGAGATGATCGGAGCGTAGAGCACCGACATGCCGCCGGCCAGCCTTACGGCATCCCTCTTGTCCTCGGGCAGGTCTGCCTTGTCTGCAAGATCGGGGAAATGAAGCGGTCGCCGCTGCGCGATTGCCAAGCCGGTCGAACTGCCAGCGAGCGGGATCGAATCTGTTCCCCAATCGCCGTTCCCGGATCCCCGGCGTGCGACGCCCTTCACCATCTCGCCGTCGACTATATATACGGCAGCGTCGAAAGGATCGAACAGGCGTTGACAAGATTCGATAATCGTCTCGAACACCGGCGCGGCGTGCGAAACCGACCGGCTTACGATCTTCAGGACGTCTGCCGCCGCAGTTTGTCGCAGCAACGCTTCGGTCAGGTCGCGCGTCCTGGCCTCGATTTCGTTGAACAGCCGCGCGTTCTGAATCGCGATCACGGCCTGGTCGGCGAAGCTTTGCAGCAAAGCGAGCTCATCGCCGGTGAACGGCAAGAGCCGGTCACGGAAAACGATGAGGGCGCCGATGGCCTTGTGCTCGCGCCGGAGCGGCGTGCCGCACACGGTGCGGGCGCCTCCGGCCCGCGCATGAGGCAGGCCGGGAAAGTCGGACATCGAGGGATCGAGACGGTCGATATCCGGAATGTGGATCTGCCGACTCTCGGCAACCACCGTGCCCGGCAGGTTTCGTCCGCCGACCTTGATATCGGACCGGGGATAGGCTGAGCCAACACGCTTGGCGATGGCACCGACGCGGTACTCCTGCGTGAACTCGCTGCCTTCGGCAAGTTGGATCGAGACGCTGGACGCCTTAAACAGGCGCGCGGTCGTCTCGGCGATCAACTGCAACGGCCCCGCGGCATCCCCCGATGCGTTGGCGACCGCGCAGAGGATTTCGGCGCTTGCCTCCTGTTGCATCCGCGCGGCTTTCAATTGCCGTTTCAGCCGCGCCGTCTCCGACCGGAGGGTAGATTTCTGCTTGCGGGGATCGGTCTTGGCCGGTTTCGGCTCGCGCAAGCCGGGCTTGCCGGCTTTGGACACGCCGGATTTGCGCGCCCGCAGCCCGTCGCGATCGGCCGTCGTGCGACGCTTTCCCGCTTTTCTCTTGGTCTTGGCCATTGGTTGTGCCCCCTTGCCCAAAGTACCTGATCCGGGCACGGGCGCAAATGCCTGCAAGGCAAGGGGCCTCTCGGGAAAAGTGGCACCAGGAGACGCATCATGTCCGGCATCCCCCGCATGCACGACGAATTGGCCGCGTAGCACATGGCGCCACATTGCGCTTCGTCAGCGAACATCAAATGTGTGAGTGGGGCTGTGAGTAGATGAACTCGCCTCTAAAAATACCAACAACAAGTCAGATACTTATAGACGCGTTCGATTTCGGCCAAGGCACCAGCTCTTCTTAGAGCCGCGCATGGACAAAAACGCCGCGGCGAAAACGAAGAGCGGCCGACAGCCGGATTCCACCTGCGATCATTCTCGAGGGGCGTGCGAGAATGCTCGAACCGTTGCTTAAATACTGTTATTCGGCTCATTGCCGGGGTAGTAAGATCGCACGAGACTTGACCGATACGCGAGATAGCGAGCCGGACGTGCCTAGAGGGGCAACACCTGATCAGCAGCGTGAGGCTGCAGAGTCGAACCCGCTGGATGCTTTCATAGAGCAGAACGCGCTGGCGGAGGGCGATCAACTCCTGCCCGAACGGGAGCTTGCGACCGAACTCGGTATCAGCCGCCGCGCCCTTCGGCAGATCCTGACGCGGATGGAGCTCGAGGGGCAGATATGGCGAGGCCGGCGCAGCGGCACTTTCCTCGGCCGCCGGAACATTGGGCCCGCCGGGGTCGACCGCCGCATCGAACGCGCCAGTCCCGCCGCGGTGCTTGAAGCGCGCCTGGTGGTCGAACCGACCATCGCTGCGATCGCCGCGGTAAAGGCGAGCGAAGCCGACCTGTTGAACATCGAGACGTGCATGCGCCGCACCACCGAGGTCAGGGACAACGAGAACTGGGTACGATGGGACAGCGCGTTCCACCTTGCGATCGCCGAGTCCACGCGCAACGATATTCTCGTCGGCATGGTGACCGCCTTCAACAACGCACGAGCGACCGGCGACTGGCGCGCTTTGCGCCTTGCCACCATTACACCCGAGAAGCGGCGGATATCCATCGCGCACCATCGGACGATCTGCGAGACGCTGCGGCGACGATCGGCCGACGATGCCAGCCGCGCGATGCGCGACCATCTGTTGTCGACACAGAGAAACCTTTTCGAGTGATCCTTTCGGGCGATCGTCAGCCCGAGCCCCTAGATCGCTTTTGTGACGCGCCGTCCGAGGTGATACGACGCCCGCCAGTAGTGCAGCGCGGACCAGACCGACAGCAGCGACAGGATTCCAAGCGACCAGCGCAGCGAATCCGCGCCGAACATAGGCACGAGGCGGTCGCTCAGCCAGCCCGTCAGGAAGGCACCCCCTGCGATGCCGATGCCGTTGATGCAAAACATGGTCACGGCCGACGCGAAGCTGCGCGCATTCGGCTTTGCCAGCGACTGGATCGTGGCATAGGTCGGGCCAGGATAGAACAGCAGCAGGAATCCGGAGATGCTGCCGAAAAGAAGAAACAGTGCGTAATTGTCGGTGATCAGCGACGCGAGCTTGGTAACCGTCGCCAGCGCAAACGCGCCTGCCAGCAGTCGAAATCCATATCGGATATCCCTGGCCGACAGCCACCCGGCGATGATCCCCCCGGCCAGGGTCCCAACGATCGCCATGATGCCCATGGTTGCGCCATAGCTGGCGCCGGTCGCCGAAGCCGAGAGATGGAAGGTGCGCATGATGTAGGCCGGCGTCCACGCACTGAGCGAGCCGTTCGCGAGCCCGAGAACGGTACCGCCAATGATGGTGTTACGGATTGCCGGGTCAGCAAAAGAGCGCCCAGGCTGCCGTCGGACATCCGTCGAGTGGATGAACCCAAATTGCGCGATGGCTCTCGAACGGTGGCGGCGACGAGCAAGGAAAGCACAAGTCCGACGCTTCCGACGATCATGAGGGTCGTTCGCCAGCCAAACCGGTCGGACAACAGTCCGCCCAGCGTCAACGCGAGAAAGCCGCCAAGCGCAATGCCGCACGAGTAGACCGCAATCACTTTCGATCGCTGGCGTTCGGGAAAGTAGTCCGCGAAAATCGAATGCGCGGCGGGAGTCAGCGCCGATTCACCGAAGGCAACGCCGGTACGGCTGAACATGAACGGCAGGAACGAGTAAGTCGCTCCGCCCGCCGCCGTGAACCCGCTCCAGACGGCGACGGCGACGGCAATGACGTATTTTCGCGCGATTCGATCCGACAGTTTGGCGATCGGCAAGGCGCCGACGGCGTACATGAGCGAGAATGCCGGACCGGCAATGATTCCCAACTGGGTATCCGTCAGATCGAGGTCGCTCTTGATCGCCTGGACCAAAATGAAGGGTATCTTGGAGTCCACGAAAGCAAGGGTGTAGCAGGCGGTAAGAATGAACACGACGTACCATGCGTACCAGGTGCCACTCGCGGTTAGTCGTTCTTCCTGAAGAGCGTCCAGCGCGTTCGGAGCGGTTATCGTCACAGCGTAATCCTCCCTCTACGACACCGCGCATGCGGGCGGCCGGCGCTCGGTAACATCATTCCAGGATCGATGCGTGGACCAGCGTGCTCAGCGTATCCATGCGCTTGTTGTGCCACTCATTGTCGCGGCGGCAATTGCTCAGGAAGGCAAAGGACACGCCGCTGGTCGGATCGGCCCAGCAATAGGAGGTTCCGACGCCGCTATGCCCGAAGGTGCGCGGGTGCGCGATCGCGCCGAGGCCGCGCAGCGTCAGCGTCTGTCCACGGGAAAACGGGCCGAGGCCGCGATGCATCGGATAGCCCATATAGTCGTCGACGCGGTCGCCGGTGAAATCGCGGGTCACGTAGTCGATCATCCGCGGCGACACGATGCGCCTGCCGTCGAGCACGCCGCCTTGTGCCATCATCTGGTAGAAGGCGGCCATCGCGCGCGCCGTCGCATAGCCGCCCGCGCCGGGAATGCCCGCTCGCCTGAAAGCGCTCGTCGATTCCATCGGCTCCAATGGCCATCGCCCGTCCTGGATGGGCGAATACATCAACGCCGCGCGCTGATCTTCGGTCTCCGGCAAGCCCAGAAACATCTCGCCGGCGAGCCCCAGCGGCTCGATGACTCGCCTGCGTATCTCGTCGCGGTAGTCGGCACCGGTAACCGCCTCGATGATGATGGCGATGACCCAGTGGGCCGAGATCCGGTGATAGCTCAATCGCGAGCCCGCCGGCCACTCCGGCTTGAAATCGCATACGGTGCGGCGGAGCAGCTCGCGATCCGTGAAACATGCCGCGGGCACGTCGGCGGCGGGAAAGCCGGCCTGGTGCGTCAAGAGATGCGCGACGGTAACGTCATGTTTGCCGTGCGCCTCGAAACCGGGCAGGTGCTCCGCAACCCTGTCGGAAAAGCGGAGCTTCCCCTCCTCGACCAGCGTCCAGACCGCCGCGGCGGTAATCACCTTGGTGTTTGAAAAAAGCGGAAAGAGGGTGGTCTCGCTGGCCGTGCGCGGCGGGTCCACGGAGGCCTGACCGAAGCAACGGTAGAATGCGAGCTTGCCGTGTCGCGCAACCGCCAATTGGGCGCCGGGATGGAAGCCGCCGGCGAGATGAGAATCGATGATTTCGGAGGCACGCTCGAACTTGGCAGGGTCGAGGCCAAGCGCTCCCGGTGCGGCCATTGCAAGGATCATGTTCGGTGCTCCGGCAATCCCTGCTCAGGCGGCTTGCGTGGTGACTTCGCGGCCGAGCAGCTGGCCGAAAGCACGGGCGAGCGCGCGCGCGGGATCATCGGGCAGAGATGCCACACGCCACGCCACATATCCGTCCGGCCGCACCAGAACGGCGCCTCCTTCCCGAACGCCATAGGCGTTCATCCACACCTGTTCCGGGTCGATTACATCTTCACCGATGACGTGCACGTCTATTCGCGGCAGGCCTTGTCGTCCGGCGGCCGACCGCCAGGCAGATCCAGCCGACGCCGCCAGCAGGACGAAGCCTCTTCCAAACAGGTCGATCGTCGAAATGCGCCGGTCCTTGCTCTGAAGCCACACGTGCGGCGCGCGACACCCGGGATGGGCCGAAGGCACGTATTCGGTCACGGGATCCTCCACCGCCGGCGGCTGCGAGCCATCGGACACGACGGCCGCCGACCGGTAACATGCGCCGAATATCAGGCCTCGCTCGTTGAGAAATTCCTTGCGCGGCAGCTTCGCCTCGGTCTGGCGTGCCGTGCGGTCGAAACTCTGCATGTTGAGCAATGTCGTCCGCACGACTTCCGACGCATGGGGCCGGCGTTCCACATCGTACGTATCGAGCAGCGAGGGCACGGCCTGACCGTGGATAACCGCAGCCATCTTCCACGCGAGGTTTTGCGTATCCTGCACACCGAGGTTCATTCCGAACCCGCCGCTGGGCGTGGTTTCGTGCGCCGCATCTCCGGCGAGGAATACGGAACCGCTGGCGAACTTGTCCGCGACCATGGCCGAACAATTCCAGAAGCTGATGCCGAGGACTTCCACCGGAAGGTCGGAAACTCCAACCGCCTGGCGAACCAGCGCGATGCACCGCTCAGGTGAAAGGTTCTCCTTCGTAAAGCCGTAGGCGCTAAGACTATGAACCAGGAAACCCCACCGGTCGCTGCCGTTCACGGTCAGGAATGTGCCGCGAAGATCCGGCTGCTCGATCAGGTAGAGCGCCGCCGGCCGATCCTCGATCCACGGCCGCAGGTCGGCGCGAACATGGATGTTGACGGAATCGTAGATATCCCTTTCGCCGGTCCTGCCGATGCCGAGCTTTTCGCGCACCGTGCTCCGTGTGCCGTCGGCGGCGATGACATAACGGGCGCGAAACGGAATTTTCTGCTGATCTCTTAGGTCGGTCAGTACACCGGTGACCCCGTTCGCATCCTGGGTCAGATCGCTCAGCTCGGTGTTGAACCTTAGACCATTCGGAGCCAAAGCTTCGGCGTGACGCCGCAGAACAGGCTCCAGAATATCCTGCGAACACCCGCAATTGGCGACGGGCGACATTGCCAGACCCGTCGCCGACCCCCGGCCGGGCGCAAGACGATTGATCTCCTTTCCAGCCAGGCTTTCCGCCCACAATATCATTCCGCCGAATCGCGGGGGCATGCCGGCCGAGCGGATATCGTCTTCGACGCCCATTTGCCGATACATTTCCATCGAGCGCGCATTGATGGCGCGCGCCTTCGGCGCAAGGGAGGTGCCCGGATGGCGCTCGACCAGCAGCGAACGAACGCCGTGCTGCGAAAGCGCGATGGAGGCGGTCAAACCAACGGGCCCACCACCGACGATCAAGACCGGCGTCTCCAGCATTGCAGCTCCCCTTCTTCTTGTCCGGAGCGCTTCAGCGACGCCCGCGCATCGCCCTGTCAGGGCGATATCCTTGATTGTAAATCGTCGTAAGGGTGAGACGAGCGCCGGTCAAGATCAATCACAATTGGTTTCATAATTTTTATTGAACCCAGCAAAACTGGCCTATAAATAGGCATAATATAGCTTGTGAACTGAACCAATAATTTAATTGGTATCAATCTCCGCCTCTTCCTCCTCACCACCACCAGCTTCGCAACGAGCAATCACATGTCAGATAACCCCAGAGCAGCCTGGTCCAGGGAACTTCAAGAGGCCTATCAAGCCGGAAAGTGGAACGGCGCAGTCGGCAGCGTGCTTGTTTCGGAAACACCCAAACTTCGGATCTGGCATCTGCACATTCCCGCCGGCGGCTGGTTCGGATTTCATCGTCACGTGCTCAGCCACTTCTGGACGTCGATGGCGGACGGTCGCTCCCGCAACTATTTCGAAGACGGATCAACGGCGGAACGGATGCTGTACAAAGGGTTCACGCAGCACCGCGAATTGAAACCGAAAGAATATCTGGTACATGCGGTCCACAATATCGGCGGCACGGACCTTTCCTTCACCACTGTCGAGTTTCTCGACGGCACGAATGAGCCGCTGCCTATTCCCGACAGCTTACGCTTGAAACTGCCGGCTTGACGAAGCGTCTCAAAGGTCGCGCGCGGGCGCGAGGTCTGCGTTACTTCTCACCGACCATCGAAAGAACTGTCCGAGCGAGATCGGCCGTGGATTCCACCAGTCGATCTGCACCGGCCGTTTCAAGCTCGTCTCGGGTACCATAGCCCCACAGCACGCCAAGACCGCGCATTCTGACCGCGTGCGCTCCTGAAATGTCATGTCGGCGGTCCCCAACCATCAGGCTGTGGGAGGGCGAGATATGATGCTTCGACAAGATATGGGCGAGCAGTTCAGGCTTATGGTCGAGCGCACCGCCCGGCACCGAGCCATGGATGCCATCGAAATATGTTGCAAACTCCAGATGGTCCAGAATGCGGCTCGCGAACGTCTCCCGCTTCGACGTTGCCAGGTAGATTCGCAATCCGGCCTGCTGCATCTCTTTAAGAGAATTGCCAATTCCCGGATAAGGCTCGCTCCCGAGAAAGCCGCTTTCACCGTAGTGCTGACGATAGGCGGCCACCGCTTCGCCGACCCTGTCGTCCCCGTATGGTTGCAGCAAAACCTGCATGATGTCTTCGAGCGGCGGCCCGATGACGCGCTTGATGTCGAGTGTCTCATCCGGCTCATGGCCAAGGGCGCGAAGCGCCGCCACGCAGCTTGCCAAAATCCCGGGCTGCGAATCGATCAACGTGCCGTCGAGGTCGAGAAGAACGGAGCAAGGCGGGGTCATGATTTGAGTATAACGGCCGAACGCAAACCAGTACATGCCCGGTCGGTCTGAAGTCCGCTTCGCCATTTCCGTCGCGCGCGGCAAGCGCCCGCGCTCACCGCGCACAACGATGCGCGCGTGGCATGGCCTACTGGTCTGTCAGGCCGGGTGTTTCGCCAGGAACGCGAGAATGAGACGCGCGATCTCGTCGTTCTGCTCGTCGAGGGCGAAATGGCCGGCGTCGAGCAGATGAATTTCCGCGTTCGGCAGGTCGCGCCTGTAGGCCTCGCCGCCGGCGGCGATGAATGAGGGATCGTTCCTCCCCCAGACCACCAAAGTCGGCGGCTTGTGCTGACGCAGCCAGGCTTGCCACGCCGGATACGAAGCGACGTTGGTCCGGATGACGCGGCAGGCGCAGTTTCATTCGCACCGCGCATGCATCGACGCGGCGGCGCCGCCGTCGCGCGCGGGAACGCCGCGCCAATCTCCCGTTTGGATTGTGAAGCATTTCACACAGGCGGTTCCCGGTTCCTGCCATGTTGCGCGGACCCCGGCTTTCGAGGCCGGCATTTCGTGCCAGCCCTCAACGTTTCATCATCCTTGGAGGATCACATGGCGACAAAATCCGTTCCCCACTTCGCTACCCAGAGCCGCACAATATTGTCCGGTAGCGAAAAAGCGCCGCTTGCCCAGGTCAGCGGCGAACAACCCGCGCCTGCCGCCGCGCGCATGACCGTATCGGTCATCGTACGCCGCAAGACGCCGCTGTCCGCGGCGCATAGCAGGGGCGAGAAGCGCCTTACCCGCGCCGAGTTCAACGCCAACCACGCGGCCGACCCCGCCGCGATCAAGCTGGTCAAGGCCTTCGCCGCGGAGTTCGACCTCAAGGTCGAAGCCGGCACGCCCGCGCCGGGGCGCCGCACCATGAAGCTGACGGGCACGGTCGCCAACATGCAGCGCGCCTTCGGCGTCTCGCTCGCGCACAAGATCATGGAGGGCGTCACCTACCGCGTTCGCGAGGGCAGCATCCATCTGCCCTCCGAACTGCAGGGCTATGTGGTCGCCGTGCTCGGCCTGGACGACCGCCCGCAGGCGAAGCCGCACTTCCGCGTGTTGGGCGAACTCGACGCGGCCGCAGCCGAAACCGCTGGACGCGGCTTTGCCCGCGCCCACGCCGCCAACGGCAGTGTCTCGTATACGCCGGTCCAGGTCGGCCAGCTCTATCAGTTTCCGAAAGGCGCTTCCGCTTCGAACCAGACCATCGGCATCATCGAACTCGGCGGCGGTTTCCGGCAGAAGGACATCACCGCCTATTTCAAATCGCTCGGCCAAAAGCCGCCGAAAGTCGTCGCGGTCCCGGTCGGCACCGGCAAGAACAACCCGGGCGGCCCCAACGGCGCCGACGGCGAAGTCATGCTCGACATCGAGGTCGCCGGCGCGGTGGCTCCCGGCGCGGGCATCGCAGTCTACTTTGCACCCAACACCGACCAGGGGTTCGTCGACGCGATCGCGCAAGCGATTCACGACACCACCAACAAGCCCAGCGTGATCTCGATCTCGTGGGGCTCGGCGGAAATCAACTGGACCGCCCAGGCCATGGCGGCGCTGGATGCCGCATGCCAATCGGCGGCGGCGCTCGGCATCACCATTACCGTGGCATCGGGCGACAACGGCTCCTCGGACGCGGTCAACGACAGGAAGAACCACGTCGATTTCCCGGCGTCCAGCCCGCATGTGCTGGCCTGCGGCGGCACCAATTTGCAAAGCAGCGGCACCAGCATTTCCGACGAGACGGTGTGGAACGCCCAGCCGCAGGGTGGTGGCGCAACCGGCGGCGGCGTCAGCGACATCTTCCCGCTGCCGGCATGGCAGGCCGGCGCCAGGGTGCCAAAGCCCTCCAAGCCCAGCGGCGGCCGAGGCGTTCCCGACGTCTCGGGCGACGCCGATCCCGCCACCGGCTACATCGTCCGGGTCGACGGCAAGACCCTCGTGATCGGCGGCACCAGCGCAGTGGCGCCGCTGTGGGCGGGATTGATCGCAGTGGCCAACCAGCAGAACGGCAAATCCGCCGGCTTCATCCAGCCGGCGATCTATGCCGCAAAGGCGAAAGCCGCTTTCCGCGACATCGTGAATGGCAACAACGGAAGCTACGTCGCCGGTCCGGACTGGGATCCGTGCACCGGCCTCGGTTCGCCGATCGCCCCGGAGCTGATCCGGGCGGTCAAACCCGGCTCGTCCATCGCGGCGGCCAGAAAGAAAGCCGCTACGCTGCGACAATAGACCCGCATCGCACGCGGCACAGGGATCGGATGTTTTCGGGGCCGCCGAACGCCGATCCCTGGAGCCCGATCGGTTGTGGCTGAATCAGAACCGGATGCTCGATCCACGCTGCCTGCGCAACGGGTGGCGCGATCTCGCACCCGATGACAGGCTCCGCGCCGTCTCGATGCTGAACTGAAAATTCACTAGATCTGCGCGGCGACTTTTTCCAGGCCGATCAGGCGGGCGAGCGAGCGCACTTCCTGTTTCTGGTCTTCGCGCAGCTGGAACAACAGCGGCATCGCCGCGGATTTCAGCTGCTGCACTTCGGCGGCGTCGGGATCGATCGGCGGCACGCCGCTGGGACGTTGGTCGCGGCGGCTGGCATGGATCTTCCGGGCCACGGCGCGCAACGCGGTTTCCACCGCCGGCCAGTAATATTCCTGGTCGGAGGAAAGCCGCAGCCGTTCCTTGATGCCGGCGATCTGTTCGTCGCTGAGCAGCGTGTAGGCCTTCTGCAGGGCCGGCTTTGGAGCAGCGGCGGCCTTCGGCTTCGGCGCCTGGATTTGCGGCTCAACCGCCGGGGCCGTGAGCTTCGGCATCTGGATGTCGTCAGGCGCGGCGGATGCATAGGCCTGCCGCAAGGGTTCGCTCAGGCTTGCGGTCTGCTGCGGATCGAACGAGGCCAGCGCCAGCCGGGTGACCGTCAGCTTGTCCTGCTTGCTTTCCCGGTTCGCGACCGGGCTGTTGTTGATGAGGGGGGACGCCATATCCGCCCGGGCGGAAGGCACGCTGTCACGGCCGAGAATGCTGGTGGCGGCCGCGCCGGCAAGAACGAGACAGGCCAGCGCGATGATGGTGATGGCTTTGGTCAAGCAACTCTCCGTTCCGGGCCGTCAACCCCGATCACTTTGCCGACAATCGGGCGTTAATTAAGGCCTAACCAAGAAACCGCCGCAGCGGCAAAAAATCATTCGTTCCGTCAATGCTTTAGGCCGGGATAAGTCAGGCCGCGACCAGCAGTTCGTAGGCCTCCTGGATATCGGCGACGATGTCGGATGCCTCCCACAGCGCATCCGGCGCGACCGAACGCAGGCTGATGGTCCAGTTGCCCTTGACGGTGCGGGGCATGCGGACGATGTCGAATTCGACGTTGCGGCACAGCGGGTGCCGGTCGAGCGCCCGGGCCACCCGGTACCTGATCTCGTCGATGGTGGCAGGGGTCTTCGCAAACAGCGTCTCGGAATCCATATCGCATATCCCCTCGAACGGCGGTCTGGCGGAGCGGCCCGCCGCTACCAGCGGGGGCCGGCTCTGGACCGGATTCTTGGGACGGGATGGTTAACGGCCCGTTAAAGGGCGCGACTTTGTTGCGGGCGCTTCCGCACGCTCCGTCATGCCCGGGCTTGCCCGCCTTCGCTAAAGCTTCGGCGGACTGACACTGGGAAGCCCGGCGAAGCCTTGGCGTAGCCGGTCCCGGGCATGACGCCGACGCGAAAAACGGCGCTAGTCTCGGACCACGCGCACCGCGCCGCGCGCGGCGCTGGTGGTCAGCGCCGCATAGGCCTTCAGCGCCATCGTCACCTTGCGGGTTCGCTTCGCCGGCTTCCACGCTTCGTTCTTGCGGGCGAGCATGGCCTGGCGGCGCTGCGCCAGGATGGTGTCGTCGACCAGCAGGCTGATCGAGCGCGAGGGAATGTCGATCCGGATGCGGTCACCCTCCTCGACCAGTCCGATCAGCCCACCTTCGGCGGCTTCCGGCGAAATATGGCCGATCGAAAGCCCGGATGATCCGCCGGAGAAGCGGCCGTCGGTGATCAGGGCGCAGACCTTTCCGAGCCCCTTGGATTTGAGGTAGCTGGTCGGATACAGCATCTCCTGCATGCCGGGCCCGCCGCGCGGTCCCTCGTAGCGGACCACGACGACGTCGCCGGCCTTGATCTTGCCGCCGAGGATGCCCTCGACGGCGGCGTCCTGGCTTTCGAAGATTCGCGCCGGGCCCTCGAATTTGAGGATGCTTTCGTCGACGCCGGCGGTCTTCACGATGCAGCCGTCCACCGCCAGATTGCCGGTCAGCACCGCAAGCCCGCCGTCCTTCGAGAAGGCATGATCGAGGTCGCGGATGCAGCCGGTGGCGCGGTCGGTATCGACGTCCTCGAAGCGGCGCTCCTGGCTGAAGGCGACCTGGGTCGGCACGTTGCCGGGGGCGGCCTTGAAGAAGGTGCGGACGCTCTCGCTTTTGGTCCGCTTGATGTCCCAGCGGTTCAGCGCGTCGTCGATCGAGTTGGCGTGCACCATCGGCAGCCCGCGATTGAGCAGATTGGCGCGATCGAGTTCGCCGAGAATGGCCATTACGCCGCCGGCGCGATGAACGTCCTCCAGATGCACGTCAGCCACCGAGGGCGCCACCTTGCACAGCACCGGCACCCGGCGCGACAGCCGGTCGATGTCCTGCATGGTGAAGGGGATTTCGCCTTCGTAGGCCGCGGCCAACAGATGCAGCACCGTGTTGGTCGAGCCGCCCATCGCGATATCCAGCGTCATGGCGTTCTCGAACGCCTTGAAGCTCGCGATCGTGCGCGGCAGCGCGGTTTCGTCGTCCTGTTCGTAGTAGCGCCGCGCCAGATCGACGATCAGGTGCCCGGCCTCGACGAACAGCCCCTTGCGGTCGGCATGGGTTGCGAGCACCGAGCCGTTGCCGGGCAGCGCCAGGCCGAGCGCCTCGGTCAGGCAGTTCATCGAGTTGGCCGTGAACATGCCGGAGCAGGAGCCGCAGGTCGGACACGCCGAGCGTTCGATCACCTCGACATCGGCATCGCTGACGGTGGAGTCGGCCGCCGCGACCATGGCGTCGATCAGGTCGACCGAACGGATCTTGCCCTTGATATTGACCTTGCCGGATTCCATCGGACCGCCGGAGACGAACACGGTCGGAATGTTGATCCGCAACGCCGCCATCAGCATGCCGGGCGTGATCTTGTCGCAGTTGGAGATGCACACCATGGCGTCGGCGCAATGGGCGTTGACCATGTATTCGACGCTGTCGGCGATGATCTCGCGCGACGGCAGGCTGTAGAGCATGCCGTCATGCCCCATGGCGATGCCGTCGTCGACCGCAATGGTGTTGAATTCCTTGGCGACGCCGCCGGCCTTCTCGATCTCGCGCGCGACCAGCTGCCCCAGGTCCTTGAGATGGACGTGGCCGGGCACGAACTGGGTGAACGAGTTCACCACGGCAATGATCGGCTTGCCGAAATCCTCGTTCTTCATGCCGGTGGCCCGCCACAGGCCGCGGGCGCCCGCCATGTTGCGGCCGTGGGTGGTGGTCCGGGAGCGATAGGCGGGCATGGTCTGTCCTCTGGAGGTCGGGTGGTCTGAAGTTGGACCGGTTCTAACGGCGGGAGCGGCCGCTTGAAAGCGCTTTGTCGGAAGGCAGCTATGCTACCCTCGATTTTGCGGCGCGGTATTCGGCAATGGTGCGCGCGACCAGATCGTCGACCGGCAGCACTTCGGTGACGCCCGAGGTCGAATGCCCCGCGCTCCAGATGTCGCGCCAGCGCGCCGGGCGGTTTTCACGGGCGCCGATGTCGATATCCTTTGCGATGTCGATGGCGCCGCGCAGCGGCAGATTTTCGGGATCGAGGCCGGCCGCCGCGATCGAGGGCCGCAGCATGTTGGTCTGCAAGCCGGTGAAGGCGGTGGTCAAGAGGATGTCGTCGGCGCTGCTCGCAACCAGCATCGCCTTGTATCCGGGGTCGGCCATGCTCTCTTCCGTGGCGATGAACTTGGTACCCATGTAGGCGAGATCGCAGCCGAGCGCTTGCGCCGCGCGCAGGCTGTGGCCGTCGCCGATGCCGCCCGCCAATACGACCGGCCCGTCGAAGAAGGCGCGCACCGCGCGGACGAACACGAAGGGATTGAGCCAGCCGGTCTGACCGCCGGCGCCGGCCGTCAGCAACACCAGGCCATCGGCGCCGGCCGCGGCCGCGCGCTCGGCGTGGCGGATCGAGGCGACATCGGCCAATACCAGCGCGCCCGCATCGTGCAGAGGCGCCAGCACGGGCGCCGGCGATCCGACCGAGGTGATGACGATCTCGGGGCGATGCCGCAGCAGCACCTGCAGATCCGCCTCCAGCCGCGCATTCGACCGGTGCACGATCAGGTTCGGGCAGACCGGCGCGGCCGGCTTTCCGCTGGCGTCCGAAGATTGCCGCAACCGGCCCTCGATCTCGCCGAGCCAGCCATCGAGCTGTTCGGGGCTGCGGCAATTCACCGTCGGAAACGCGCCGATCACGCCGTTGCGGCACGCCGCCGCCACGAGATCGACGCCCGACACCAAAAACATCGGCGCGGCGATCAGCGGCAGGCTGAGGCGGTCGCGGAAGCGGGCGAGCGGATCGGGTGAGGTCGACGTCATGTGTTCCGCTGCCATGATGTTTGTCGTTCCCGCCTTCAATTCGTCGTGCCGACGTTACCGCAATAGTGACACGACCGCAGGCCGCGTGAGAAGGCCCGAAAAAACCTCAACCATCATTGCGAGCCAACGGATCGCGCGAATGCGCTCCCGAGGACAGGCTCCGCGAAGCAATCCATCGAGCAGCGCGCCGCGCTGTCGTTTGCTTCGTCGCTCCCCTCCCCCCGCGAAGCGGCGGGGAGGGGTCGGGGGTGGGGGGTGCCTCGGCAAACTCGCTGCCAGAGGAGCAAGCTGATAGACCCCCCACCCCCGACCCCTCCCCGCCACGCGCAAGGGCGCGTGGAGGGAGGGGAGATAAGCGTGCACGGCTTCGCGATCTCTGAGTCGCACCTTCGCGATCTCGCGGCGCATTTCGCCCGAGCTTTGCTATAAAATTCCCGCCCTCGCAAAACACCGAGAGGGCGCAGGGAAAGCCGGATGCGCGCTGCACCCGCGGTCTCGTGTGCAAAGCAAGACAGGAAAACGCACACGAGCATACAGGTTCAGCGGAGGCAATCCGGCTTTCCCTGCGCGATGGGTTACGGCTTACTCCGCGCTCTCCCTGGTGACCGGGCTTTCTTGCCACCATCGCCCGCGAGAAGTTTTGCTTCCCGCGAACTTGACGCCAGCGTCGGGGCGCCAGGACCACACGGCTTCACCGTCCGCGCCGCCTGCGCTCGTCGTTCGCAAGGCTGCGCGTCCACCGCATCCCACCGCGCGTTCGTGACGATCGCGAGCCGCCCCTCTCATCGGGTGAGACGGGCGGAGTCATGCCGGTGATTTGCGCGCCATGTGAAGCGGAATATTTTTGCTTTTTGGGCTTGACACCATTTCTGAAAATCAGAAGTGATTTGCCCGGCGGGTTGTTTTGCCGCAGCCCGGATGCAAGATTGCAGTTGCGCGCGGCGCGAAGCAGGTTCGTGAACCGGGTCCACAAGCGGCAATCCGGCATTATTTCCAGGGTCGACACCACGGCGGATTACATCTTCGACTAATCCAATCCGCCCTGCGAACTGCGGCAATTCGTGGTCGGGACGCGTCAGAGGGTCGGCGCCGTTTCTGGTCCGATGCGGTTTGCAGTTCCGCACTCCGATTTCGATGTGCTAGCGTTCCGGCAACATTGGCACGACAGAGGCCAAGGCAAAACAGGCGGGAGGATGATAATGAGCAATCCGCTCTATGCGTTTCCGACGGCATGCGAACAGACCCTGCGGGCCCTGGCGCGCTATCCGTCGCGGACGGCTTTCGCCTGGCCGGGCGGATCGATCAGCTATGCCGGCGCCACCGAGCTGATCGGGCGGATGCAGAAGGTGTTCATGCAGCTTGGTCTTGCGCCCGGCGCCCGCGTCGCCTTCCTCACCGCCAACCGCGCCGACACCTGGTGCGCCGGCGTTGCCGCGCAATTGTCGCGGCTCGCGATCACCTGGCTGCATCCGCTGGGTTCGCTCGAGGACCAGTTGTTCCAGATCGAGGACTCCGACGCCGAGGTCCTGGTGATCGACGCCGCGACCTTCCGCGATCGCGGCGGCGACCTTGCCGTCAAATCCCCCAACCTGAAGGCCGTGTTCACGCTCGGCCCCACCAATTACGGCGCCGATCTTTTGGCCGCGGTCGAAGACGCAGGCTCAGCCAGCCCGCGCTGTTTCGCCGGCCCCGACGATATCTCGACGCTGAACTACACCGGCGGCACCACGGGCAAGTCCAAGGGCGCGCTGCGCTATCATCGCGAGGCCAGCGGGTTCGCCGGCGCGATCCTCGCCGACTTCGAGATTCCCGATCAGCCGCGCTATCTCACGGTGGCGCCGATCAGCCATGTCGCCGGCACCAAGGTGCTGCCGGCGCTGATGCGCGGCGGCACCGTGCACATGCTCAAGGGCTTCGATCCGGAGGCGGTGTTGAAGACCATCGAGCGCGAGCGCATCAACTTCACGCTGTTCGTGCCGACCATGATCTATGTGCTGCTCGATCATCCCGCGCTCGAGCGGACCGATCTGTCCTCGCTCGAACTTCTGCTTTACGGGGCGTCCGCGATGTCGCCGAGCCGGCTGGTCGAGGGCATCGAACGGATCGGCCCGGTGTTCTCGCAGCTCTACGGCCAGACCGAATGCTATCCGGTCTCGGTGCTGCGCAAGGCCGATCACGATCCGAAGACGCCGGAACTGTTTTTGTCCTGCGGTTTCCCGATCGCCGCCTGCGAGGTGAAGATCCTCGACGACAACGACCGGGAGGTCGAAACCGGCGAGGCCGGCGAGATCTGCGTGCGCGCGCCGCATGCGATGGCCGAATACTGGAAGCGCCCGGAACAGACCGCCGAAACCCTGAAGAACGGCTGGCTGCACACCGGCGACATCGCGCGATCAGACGAGCGCGGCTACATGTTCATCCTCGACCGCAAGAAGGACATGATCGTCTCCGGCGGCTTCAACATCTTCCCGCGCGAGGTCGAGGACGTGCTGTCGCAGCACGCCGATGTCGCGATGGTCGCGGTGGTCGGCGTGCCCGACGACAAATGGGGCGAGGCGGTCACCGCTGTCGTGGTGGCGCGCGAGGGCACGCGGCCGAACGCGGAGGAGCTCATCAACCTCGTGAAAGCGCGAAAAGGCTCGGCGCACGCGCCCAAGCACATCAAATTCGTCACGGAGCTGCCGATGACCGGCGTCGGCAAGGTCGACAAGAAGGTGCTGAAGGCCGGCTTCTGGGCCGGCCGCGACCGCATGGTGGGATAGCGGCGCGCTCAGTCGACTGGCTGCGGATAGTTGCGGATGTCGGCGGCGACCTGCGGGAACTGCGCGGTCAGCAGCTCCGGCTTGCCGAGTTCGACGTCGGCCGGAATCACGCCCGGCCACTCGGTGCTGGCGCCGAGAAACCAGCGCTTCTGGCCAATGATGCGCGCGGTGTGGAAGGTGTTGCCGGGAATCAGGAGCTGCACGCGGTGGCCGGCGCGCAGGTCCGGGCCGACGATGATGTGCTCGCCCTGCCCGCGCAGCAGCAGCACCTCGATCGGATCGCCAAGGTAATAATGATAGAGCTGGTCGTTGCGGATCCGGTGCAGCCGCACCGGCGCCTGCGGCGTCACCATGAAGTACAGCGCCGATCCCAGCGGACGGCCGTCGGCGAACGGCGCCGGCAACCCGCCCGGCGCGATCTGTTGCTTGGCGCGATAAGTTTCGCGGACGAAGCCGCAGGTGGCATTCGGCTCCAGCTCCAGCAATTTCAGAACGTCGTCCGGCGTCATATCGTTGATCATCGCGCTGCCTTTACCCCCTGCCGTTTCCGCCGCATTGGCTCCGACGATCGCCGGAATGCCCGAACCGAGCAACGCGCCGCCTGCCCACGCGGCCTGCTTGAGAAACCGGCGCCGCCCGGAGCCGCCGCCGTCAATATGATCCCGCACTGATTGTCTCCGTTGCCGGTATTGCGGCACTGTCGCGGAGAAAGGACAAATGAGCAAGCGACAACGCAGAGGCTTTGCGACACGGCCAATGGTTGGGTTAACAAACCTGCTGCAACAGCGGGCGGCTTTTCAGCTCTCACCCCAAGAGCTGATCGAGCCGGTCGCGAAGCTGGTCCTGGTGATAGGGCTTCGCCAGTCGCGGCAGATCGAGCTGGGCGCCCTCGGGCAGTTCGGCATAACCGGTCGCGAGCAGGATCAGCAATGACGGCCGCAGTTCGCGCGAGGCCGCGGCGAGTTCGACGCCGGTCATGCCGGGCATCACGTGATCGGTCATCATCAGGTCGATCGGCTGGCCGCTCCTGATGATGTCGAGCGCATGGAGGCCGGAACTGGCGCCGATCACGTGATGACCGAGGTCTTCCAGCATTTCCGTGGTCGACAGCGCGATCAGCGGATCGTCGTCGACGAACAGGATCACTGCCGAGCGGTTGACCTTGAGCGACTTCTGCGCCGGGCTTTCGGCCTCGGGGGCCGATGTCGCGACGGGGAGGATCAGGGTCGCGGTGGTGCCCTCTGCCACCGTGCTCGACAGCTGCAGCGCACCGCCGAGTTGCACCGCGAGCCCGTGCACCATCGACAGGCCGAGGCCGGTGCCCTTGCCGAGCGGCTTCGATGAGAAAAACGGCTCGACCGCGCGCTTCAGGATCTCCGGCGTCATGCCCTTGCCGGTATCGATCACCGACAGTTTCAAATAGCGGCCGGGGTTGAGCGCCGGATCACTGCCGGACTGGCATTCGCAGACCCGGATTTCGATCGAACCGCCGTCCGGCATGGCGTCGCGCGCGTTGATCGCGAGATTGAGAATGGCGAGTTCGAGCTGGTTCGCGTCGACGCGCGCCGGCGGCAGGCCTTCCGGCAGATCGAGCCGCAGCGCGACGCGCGGCCCCAGCGAGCGCTCCAACAGATCGATCATGCCCTGGATCAGGCCGCGCAGGTCCACCGGCACCGCGCGCAGATCCTGCTGCCGCGCGAATGCCAACAGGCGCTGCGTCAGCGAGGCGCCGCGCTCGGCGCCCTGCACCGCGCCGTCGATCAGGCGGTGCAGCCGCGGATCGTCGGGGATGCGCTTGCGCAGCAAGTCGAGATTGCCCATCACCGCCATCAGGAGATTGTTGAAATCATGCGCGACGCCGCCGGTAAGCTGGCCGATCGTCTCCATCTTCTGCGCCTGCCGCAATTGCTCCTGGGCCTTTTCGCGCGCGGCGACTTCCTTCATGAGGTCCGCCGTGCGCTGCTCGACGCGCTGCTCCAGCGTCGCGGTCAGGTTCGCCAGCGCCGTCCGCTCCGCCGCCAGTTGCGCCAGCAGGTTCTCGCGCTCGATCTCGGCGACCTTGCGCGCGGTGATGTCGGAGGAAACGCCGACCAGCGATTTGATGCTGCCGTCGGGCCTTCGCACCGCGCGGGCCCGGACATCGACCCAGTGCGGCGATCCGTCCGGCCAGATATTGCGGTATTCGATGCTGTAATCCCCACCGGTCTTGATGGTGCGCTCCAGCACCTCGGCGCGGCGGGCGCGGTCGTCGGGATGAACCGAGGCCTGCAAATCCCGGTACGAAAACGGCGCGCCCGGCTCGCGTCCGAAAAACCGCTTGCAGGTATCGGAAGCCTCGAGCTCCAGTTCAGGCAGATGCAGTTCGAGCGCGCCGAGATGACCGGCATTCAGTGCGGTCTGCAGCAGGCTTTCGCTCTCGGTAAGATCCTCGAGGATCGCGCGGGTCTGGTACTGGCGGCGACGGCCCCTGACCGCGGAGCCGACGACACTGACCAGCGTGGTCGGATGGAACGGGCGTTCGATGAAGGTGACGTTGCCGAGCACCTGTCCGAGCCGCATCGCGTCGGGATTGCGCTCGGGCCCGCCGCCCTGATGCGTCAGCAGCACGATCGGAAAATCCGACCAGGACGGCTGATCGGTCAGCCAGCGCATCAGGCCGCGCAGATCCGCGGTCTTGATCGCCTCATCGGCAATCACCGCCAGGCCGGCGCCGCCCTCGACCTCATGCATCAGGCCCGCGAGATCGGCGCAGACATTGGCATAGTAACCCGCTTCCCTGATCAGCGCCGCGGCCACCGCGGCATCGCGTCCCGTCGGAGCCAGGATGACGGCACGCTCGGACGATGCGCCCGGCCTCACGCACCTTGCTCCTGCAGCAACGGCCGACCCTCCCCGACATAGATTGGCACGCCGCGCAGGATGCCCTGGAAGCCATCGAGCGGCTCGCCGATGGTGAGGCCGCGGTTGTCGATGCGGTACTCGCGAATGGTCGATTCGTGCGTGCCGGTGCGCTTCTTGATGATCGACATCGCGCGCCGCACCGTGCCCAGCGCCTCGAAATAGCGCAGCAGCACCACGGTGTCGGCGAGATACGTCACATCGACCGGCGCCTTCATGTCGCCGACCAGCCCATGCTGCGCCACCGTCATGAAGGTCGCGGCCCCCCGCCGGTTCAGATATTGCAGCAGCTCGTGCATGTGCAGCACCAGAGAATTTTCCTCGGGCATCGCTGCCTGGTAACCGTTGAGGCTGTCGATCACCACGGTCTTGATGTGGTCCTCATCGACCCGCTTGCGAACCAGATGGGCGAATTCGCCGGGCGACAATTCCGCGGCGTCGACCTGTTCGATGAAGAGATCGCCACCGCGCTGCATCGCCTCGAGATCGATGCCAAGGCCCTTCATGCGCGAGAACAACAGCCCGAGTTCCTCGTCGAACACGAACAACGCCGCCTTCTCGCCGCGCCTGATCGCCGCGACAACGAACACGATGGCGGCGAGCGACTTGCCGGTGCCGGCGGGACCAAGGATGAGCGTGCTCGATCCGGTTTCGACCCCACCGCCCAGCAACCGGTCCAGTTCCGCTATGCCGCTCGACATCGTATGACGTTTGAAGCTGCTGCGATATTCCGACGCCACCAGCCGTGGAAACACATTGAGGCCGCCGGTCGTGATGGTGACATCGTGATGGCCACCGCGAAACTTCACACCGCGATATTTGACGATTCGGGCGCGCCGCCGCTCCGCGCCATAGGCCGGCGCCAGTTCCTCCAGCCGCAACACGCCATGGGCCACGCTGTGCACGGTCTTGTCGGCGACATCGGCCGTGAGGTCGTCGAGCAGCATCACCGTGGTGTTGAACTTGGCGAAGTAATGCTTGATCGCGAGGATCTGCCGCCGGTAGCGCAGCGAGCTTTGCGCCAGCAGCCGGATTTCGGACAGGCTGTCGAGCACCACCCGATCCGGTCTCGCGCGGTCGACGGCCTCGAAGATCTGCTTGGTGGTTTCGCCCAGTTCGAGGTCGGAGGAATACAGCAGGCTCTGCTGCTGCTCCGAGTCCAGAAGGCTTTCCGGCGGCAGCAGTTCGAAGACCTCGATGCCGTTATCGAGCGACCAGCCATGCGACGCCGCGCCGTCGCGCAGCTCGCGTTCGGTCTCCGACAAGGTGATGTAGAGGCATTTTTCGCCGGTCTTGGCGCCTTCGAGCAGGAACTGCAGCGCCACGGTGGTCTTGCCGGTGCCGGGCGCGCCTTCCACCAGAAACACGTGGCCACGCGAAAATCCGCCCGACAAAATATTGTCGAGCCCCCAAATGCCTGATTTCGCCTTGGTGGCGATTGGTTCGACCGAATTCATGCGACCCCTCAACCGGGGACGAACGCCATTGGCACCAATCGGTTCCCTGCAAATGGAACTAATTTTGCGGAAAAAATTCCGGCCACATCGCCCGCCAGGCCCTGGCCGCCGGCTGGAAATCCTTTGGACCGACCTCGTGGCACTCGGCGTCGGCCGCGGGGAGAACCCAGGGTTGCGCGCTCTTGGTGTACATATGCGCCACGGGAACCAGCCATGACGTGTCATCGAGCGTGCCGGCGCGAATGTTGATCGATTGTGGACGCCCAACGCGCTCGCCGTAGATTCGGCCGCCGCAGTCGCCGCAGAACCAGGACGTGACGTCTACTCCACTCGGGGACAGGCGACGCCACCCCTTCGGCTCGCCTTGCAGAACATGGAAATCCTTCGCGGCGACCGGCATGTTGAGCGCGAACGCGCTGCCGGACGTCCTCTGACAATTGGTGCAATTGCAGGTGTAGAGCAGTAACGGAAACGACGCGATCTCGTAGCGGATCGCGCCGCAGGGGCAGCCGCCGGTCAAGGGTAGCGCGGGTCGCCTGGCGTTCATGATCAACCCCGATTGAATTCACTCAGGCAGGCTATCGCGAAAATCGGCGCGCCGCGATGCCGCGTTTGGCGACCGCGTTCACCGCCTTTCGATGACGAGGCTCTGCACGGCGCGGCCGAAATAGCCGCTGATATCGGCAAGCCGCGCAGTGGCAAGGCCGGCGCCGTCGGGGCCGATCAGGGATTCCCCGTCGAGCAGGATCCACTCGCCCACCGGCTGGCGCGCGAGGCTGACGGTGAGATCGGCATTGATGAAGGTCCATTCGCGGAAATCCAGCGCCGCCGAAGTGCCGTTGCAGAAATCCGCGGCGACCACCGCGCGCATGGCCTGCGAAACCGAAAAGCCCTCGACCAGCGGCCGGTCGACCCGGTACCAGATCGCGCCCGGACCGGGCACGCCGAACCGGCCGCGCGCGGCGCGCAGCGAAATGCCCGTCACGAACGGGCTGGAGGAGAAGTTCGCGGGCTCGTGCTGCGACTGGTCGGGTCCGGGAAGTTTTACCGGCCGGTCCGCGATATCGGGAGGCAACGGCTGCGGCTGCGACTTGATCTTGAGGATGGTCGCGCCGACCACGACCACGTCCCCGGCCAAAAGCCGGACCGCGCAGAGCTGGATCTTGCGGCCCTCCCGCAGCACCTCGCTCTGGAGCGTCAGCGGCGTCAGCGGCACCGGGCGCATCAGGTCGATGGTGACGCGGGCGATCTGCATCGGCTGCGGCGTCGGGATCGCCTCGGCGGCCCATGTAACCAGGGCCGCCGGCGCCGAACCGTGCTGCATGCTGCTGTCCCAGGGGCCGGCGGCGTCGGAGCTCGTGACGACACGATGGCCGTCGACGCGATAGATGGCTTGCATCAAATGGATGTCCGCTTGTCGCGCTCAGCGCTACCCGGATGCCGCGCGCTGCGCAAGCGGTGCTCCGGCTGTCGTGGAACGGCGCAGAGAGCGTCAGGACCCGTCCGGTCGTCAGCTGGCGGCCGCGAGCGACCTTTCAAATCCGTTGGGCACTTCGATATCGACCTCGAGGGTCGAGACGTGCTGGCCCCGGTCCATCCTGACGATGACCTTGTCCGGATCGAGCGTGATATGCCGCGAGACCGCGGCGAGGATCTCGGCCCGCAGCACGCCCAGAAGGTCGGGCTGGCCGCGCAGGCCGCGTTCGTGCGCCAGCAGGATCTGCAGCCGCTCCCGTGCGACGGGCGCGGAGGCATCTCGGCCAGCGAAGCGCCGCAGCAGATTCATCATGCAGCCCTCCGTCCCAAGAGCCGGTCCATCAGGCCCTTGCGCTCGACCGGAACCACCATGGGCACGGTTTCGCCCATCAGGCGGCGGGTGGCGTCGACATAGGCGCGGGCCGGCGCGCTGGCGGCGTTGTTCAGGGTGACCGGAGAGCCGACATTCGATGCCAGCAGGACGTCCTGGCTCTCGGGAATGATGCCGAGCAGCGGCGTCGCGAGGATCTCGAGAATGTCGTCGATGCTGAGCATCTCGCCCCGCGCGGCGCGGCCCGAATCGTAGCGGGTGATCAGCACATGTTTCTCGACCCGCTCGCCCTTCTCGGCCCTCACGGTCTTGGAATTGAGCATGCCGATGATGCGATCGGAATCGCGTACCGAGGAGACCTCGGGATTGGTGACCACGACGGCCTCGTCCGCGTAGCGCATGGCGAGCGTCGCACCGCGCTCGATGCCCGCCGGGCTGTCGCAGAGAATCCAGTCGAACCTGGTCCTGAGCTCCGCGATGATGTTGCCGACCCCTTCCTCGGTGAGCGCATCCTTGTCGCGGGTCTGCGACGCCGGCAGCAGCCACAAATTCTCCAGGCGCTTGTCGCGGATCAGCGCCTGCGAAAGCTTGGCAACGCCCTGGACGACATTGATCAGGTCGAACACGACCCGCCGCTCCGCCCCCATGACAAGGTCGAGATTGCGCAGGCCGACGTCGAAATCGACGACCACCACCTTCTCTCCCATTTGCGCGAGCGCCGCGCCGAGGGCTGCGGTGGAAGTCGTCTTGCCGACGCCGCCTTTGCCGGACGTCACGACCAATACTTTGGCCATTCTTACCTCCTTGTCGATTAATTCAACGGTGTAATTTTCATGGTGTCGCCGTCGAGCCAGGCCTGGGCCGCCCGATTGCGCACATTGACGTCGATGTCTTCAGCGGTCTGGTAGTAGCCATCGATGGCCAGCAGTTCGGCCTCGATCTTCTGGCAGAAAATCCGCGCGGCGGAATTGCCGTTGACGCCCGCCATCGCGCGGCCGCGCAGCGCGCCGTAAATATGGATGGAGCCGCCGGCGACGATCTCGGCGCCGGAGCCGACCGAGCCCAGCACCGTGACGTCGCCATCGGTAAACACGATCGACTGGCCGGAGCGCACCGGGCTTTCCAGCAGCAGCGAGTTCGGTTTCGGCTTGGCCGCGGCCTCGGGCTTTTTCGGTTCGTTCTGAACCAGCACGGTCGGGCGTCCGCCGGTCAGCAGCGGCGGCATGCCGGTCGTGAGATGGGAAGCGTCCACGCCCTCGATACCGAGGATGCGGATATCGCGCTGTTCGAGGCTCGCGACGAGATGGGCAATGGCGGACTGGCTCAGCTCCACCGCGGACAGGTCGAGCACCACCGGCTTGCCGATGAAGAAGCCGGGCGAGCGCGCCAGCATGGCGTCGATCTCCTCGAGCCAGCCTTGAATCGGAACGACGGGAGAAAAGACGAACGCGACGTAGGAGCGCCCGCGCATGCGGACCAGCTGACGTGTTTGCTCCCTGGTCCCGTGCATGATGAACGACTCGCCTTTCCTTATCGAATGGTTAAAGATCGGCGGTCTTGGTTAACGTTTTATTAACGCAGCCCGCTTTTCTGGGTTCGGGCGGCCCGGTTCGACCGCGTCGAAGCAATCGCCGGGCGGCGCATGGGAACGAAGCGCAAACCATGAAGTAGTCATGTCGAGTTTGTGGCGGGATTAACCAAAAATCATGGTTAACAAAACTAAACCTCAATTCCGTCTGGATTCTGGCTTAATAATGTCTTGGCGCGGTACCATCAAATCTTGGTCATTTCTTCGGCTCGGCGTGGGCTAGGGAAATGCCGTCCGTTCGTTCGCGAGCGGAAAAGTTGCCAGGGGACAAGGCAATGAAAGAGGTGGGGACGGCAAGGTCTCGCGAATTCGTTCGCCGGCCTTCGTACTTGATACACGATGCTGATTTTGCGTCGGAATCTTTGATTCAAATTCTCTCAGCAGCGTTTGAATCTCGTACAGGTCGGTCTCGTACACTTGCTGCCGACGCTCCTCGCCGCTTTGAACCGTCGTCCAAAACTTCAAAAGAAACGTCAACAGGTCAGTACTGCGGCGCCAACCGGTGACCGCAATGCCAAGCGTCATGAGGAGTAGCGTATGAGTAGCTTGAGTGAACAAGAGCACGACAACCTCAATCCCAACGAACCCGGGTATTATGCGCCGCGCTGGCTCCGTGACAGATCAGACGCACGACCGGCGGCTTCGCGCGAAGCGGCGGACGAACCCATGAGGAATCCGCTTGCTTCTCCCGCCTCGCTCGATACCCAGCTCGAGAAAGCGGTCTCCAACGCCTTGTGGCACCCGCTCGACCCCGAGGTCATTCGCGAACCCCCGGGGCTCGCGGAGGAACTGGATCGCGGATCGGCGCTGATCACGGTGGCCGGGCGCTTTGCCGCGGCCGTCGGCGTCTCCGCGATCGTGGCGCTGTTCTTCGTCATCATGGTGCCCGCGTCGCGGCTGCCGGATAATGGCGGCTCGTCCGGAATCATGCGGTCGATCAAGTCCGCACTGCTTCAGCCCGGCCAGCGCGACGACGCTTCGAAACCCGCGATCGCCGAATTCCAGCCGATCCTGGCTGCGGCGCAGAGCAGCCCGCCCGCCAGCCCGCCCGCCACGCGCGAGCAGTCGGACCAGTTGCTTCAACAGTTCATGCAATGGCGGCAGAAGCCCAACTCAACCGAAACGACGCAATAATGCACATGACCAATCGAACGAGGGGAGAAACGAAGATGCCTGATCAAGAGTCCATAATGGCCTTGGTGGGGAGTTTGCGATGACCCCTCGTTGGATGGCCGTTTTATTCAGCGCCCTGCTCGCGAGCGCCGCGAACGCGGCGCCTGGCAACACCGACGTCGTTCGCGATCTGGCGAGCCGCGTCGGACCGATCATCGGATCATCGCTGGCCTGCACCGACATTGCCCGGCCGCGTATCCAGGCCATCGTCGACAAGTTCTCGGCGGTGATCAGGGAGGCCTCGTCCAACGAGGCCGAACGTGACGACCTTACCCAGCTGCTCAATCGCAGCGTCGCGGACGGTCGCAACGCGGTCACAAGCGGAAAGATGGATTGCCGGCTGGCCGACCGCCAGCTTGCCGACCTCGAACGCTCGATCGCCGGACCGTCATCGGCCGGCTCCGGGCCGTCGCTGGCGGGCGTCATCGGACCGTCCGCCGCGCAAGCCGCCACGTCGATCGCGCCGGTTCCGACCGGCCCTGCGGTGCGCGGCATCACCGATCGCGAAATCCGGTTCGGAATTGCCGCACCGTTTTCCGGCCCGGCCAAGGAACTCGGCCGCCAGATGAAGCTCGGCATCGACACCGCCTTCAACCGCATCAACGACGCCGGCGGCGTCGACGGCCGGCAACTCCGGCTGCTCGCGGCCGACGACGGCTACGAGCCTTCGCGGACGCTCGATGCGATGAAGCAGCTCTACGAGAAGGACCAGGTGTTCGGCTTCATCGGCAACGTCGGGACGCCCACTGCGGCCGTTGCGGTGCCCTACGCGCTGGAGCGGCGAACCTTGTTCTTTGGCGCGTTCACGGGCTCCAACATCCTGCGCAACGATCCGCCCGATCGCTATGTGTTCAATTATCGGGCGAGCTATGCGGAGGAAACCGACGCGGTCGTGCACTATCTGGTGAAATTGCGCCGGATTCCGACCCGACAGATCGCCGTCTTCGCCCAGCAGGATTCTTATGGCGATGCGGGCTTCGCGGGTGTCGCCAAGGCGTTTCGCACGCTCGGCGCCAATGACGGGGCGATCGTGCGGCTCAACTACAAGCGAAACACCGTGGACGTCGACGATGCGGTCAACCAGCTGAGAGCCCAGAAACCGCCGATCAAGGCGGTGGTCATGGTGGCCGCCTACCGGGCGGCGGCCAAGTTCATCGAGAAGACGCGCGATGCCTATCCCGGGATGATCTACACCAACGTGTCGTTCGTGGGCAGCACCTCGCTCGCCGAAGAACTGGAGTTGTTGGGGCCGCGGTTTGCCACCGGCGTCATCGTGACCCAGGTGGTCCCTGCGGTCGGCGGATATTCGAGTGCGGTGCTCGAATACAAGAATGCGCTCGCCAAATATTTCCCAGGCGAGGCGCCGGATTACGTCTCGTTCGAGGGCTATGTGGCCGCCAACGTGCTGATCCAGGGCCTGAAGCGCGCAGGTCCGCAGGTCGACACCGAACGGCTGATCGACAATCTCGAGGCCATGCGCAATCTCGATCTGGGTCTCGGCACGTCCCTCGGTTTCGGCCGCTCGGAACACCAGGCTTCGCACAAGATCTGGGGAACCGCGCTTGACGAAAGCGGAAAGTACCAACCGATCGAACTCGAATAGGCCTCGGCATCGGCTGCTCAAACGTCAAAGAGCCCCGGTTCTGCTGAAGTCAGAACCGGGGCTCTTTCTTTGTCTGACGGAGGCAGGCTTGCGCTGCCGCCTCACAGCGCAGGATCGACGGCCTCGTCATATTCGCGCTTGAAGCGGGCGATCAATTCGGCGGCCGGCAGGACCTTGCCGACGCTGCCGACGCCCTGGCCCGAGCCCCAGATTTCCTTCCAGGCCTTCGGCTTGGCCCGTTCGCCCGCGGCGTCGGTGCCGAAACTCATTTTCGACGGGTCGGACTCCGGAAGGTTGTCGGGATCCATACCCGCCGCCATGATCGACGGCTTCAAATAGTTGCCGTGCACGCCGGTGAACAGGTTGGAATAGACGATGTCCTCGGCGGCCGAGCTGGTGATCATCTGCTTGTAGCCCTCGACCGCATTGGCTTCGGTGGTGGCGATGAAGGCGGAGCCGATATAGGCGAAGTCGGCGCCCAGCATCCGCGCCGCGCGGATGGCGCGGCCGTTGCCGATGGCGCCCGACAGCGCGATCGGCCCGCCGAACCATTGCCGGGTCTCCGCCACGAAGGCGAAGGGCGACAGCGTTCCGGCATGGCCGCCGGCGCCGGCCGACACCAGGATGAGGCCGTCGGCGCCCTTCTCGACCGCCTTGTGCGCGAATTTCTGGTTGATCACGTCGTGAAAGACGATGCCGCCCCAGCGATGGGCGGCCTGATTGAGTTCTTCGCGCGCGCCCAGCGAGGTGATGATCATCGGCACCTTGTGCTTCTCGCAAAGCGCGAGATCCTGGTCGAGCCGGTTGTTGGAGCGATGCACGATCTGGTTCACGGCGAACGGCGCCGACGGCCGCTCGGGGTGCGCCCTGTCATAGGCCGCAAGCTCTTCCTTGATCCGCACCAGCCACTCGTCGAGCAGCGCCGCGGGGCGCGCGTTCAGCGCCGGGAACGATCCGACCACGCCCGCCTTGCACTGTGCGATCACGAGATCGGGCACGGAAATGATGAACAGCGGCGCACCGATCACGGGTAACGACAGACGGCCCTTGAACAAGGCAGGCATGGACATTCGGTAAAATCCTTTTTGGTTTTCCGGGGATCGGCTGGTTTCCGGGAATTGGCCGTCCGGGGGAGCGGCGAGATTGGGTCAAAGATGCCAGACATCATACCAACAAGGCAAATCCATTGCGCTTGCGCCAAGGCGCTACTGGCACAACGCGCTGGTGACGTAATTGTCGGTCCGGCAGTCGTCCGGTTTCCGGGCGCGGCCGGGGATCAGCACTTTCGCCGAGCAGGTTTCGGCGGAATCGGTGTTGAGGCTCTTGCCCTCCCTGTAGCCCTTGGCCTGGCAGAGCTTGTCGGCGCCGAGCTTGCAGTCCGGCGAGCCGTTGGCCGACATCGGACAGATCATGCGCCCGGACACCATGGAGGCGGGCTTGGCCAGTCGCGACAGGCTGTCGGAAGCGTCTTTCGCCGCGTCCCTGGCGCGCGTGTTCAATTCCTCGATGGTCTGCTGCGGGCTCTTCAACGGCGGCAGCTTGTCGAACAGCTTGCCGATTTCGTTGATCAGGCCCGGATTTTCTTCCCGCGCGGGCGCCGGAGTCGCGGGCCCGCTCTGCTGGGGTGAGGCCGGCTCCTGAACGCCGAGCGCGGGTGGTGACGAACCGGTTTGCGGCCAGGCGGCGCCGGCGGCAAACAGCAACATGGATATCCCCAGCGTCGCCCTTGCGATCCCCAGCGTCGCCCTTGCGATCGCCCGCGTCGCCCTTGCAGCCAGCGTGCTCGTCTGCGCGATGATGTTGTCGGGTAGCCTCATCATGGCCCCGAGCGTAGCCCGAAGCCGCGAAGCGGCAAAGCCTCTCACGACGGCGTTCAGATCATTCGAAATGCGACGACAAATCCGAGCACGAGCACGGCCGCGCCGAGCGCAACCCACAGCCCCAGATGCTTCTCGATCCTGACCCGGATCCATTCGCCGTAGCGGTTGAGCAGGATGGCAACCACGAAGAAGCGTCCGCCGCGGGCGATGATCGAGCACAGCACGAACAGCCAGATGTTGTAGCCGGCAAAACCCGAGGTGATAGTGACGAGCTTGTAGGGGATCGGCGTCAGCCCCTTGCCGATGATGATCAGGGCGCCCCATTCGGCATAGGAGGCGCGAAAGGCGTCGACCTTGCTGCCCAGACCGTAAAACTGGATCAGCCAGTGCCCGACGGAATTGTAGAGCAGCGCGCCGATCGCATAGCCGAGCATGCCGCCGACCACCGAGGTGGCGGTGCAGATCAGGGCGTAGAGCCAGGCCCGCTGCGGGCGGGCCAGCGACATCGGGATCAGCATCACGTCAGGAGGCACCGGAAAGAACGAGCTTTCCGCGAACGCCACCGCACCCATGATCCAGAGCGCGTAGGGCTTGTGGGCGGCGTCGATGCACCAGTCGTAGATCCGTCTCAGCATGGCGCGATGAACCACCATGGGACGGATTTGTCCATGCCGGGAATTTGCGGAATTGCGCTAAATCTCAGTGCCGCTTGCGGAGCGCCCGGCCCTCGAGCGCGACAATTGGTCGCCGCGCGACCCGCCCCGGCGAAGGTTTGGGGATTTTCAGGGTCGATTTCGGCAGCTTCGGCATCTTTTCGGCGATCCCGAGCAGATCCTCGCGCCGCGCCATTTCGTGCCAGACGTCCTCGGGCCGCACGCCCGCCGACGCCCATAAAACCGTGAGATTGTAGAGAAGGTCGGCGCTCTCGCGGATCACCGCATCGGGATTGCGGTTGACGGCGTCGATCACGACCTCGATGGCTTCCTCGGCCAGCTTCTTGGCCATCTTGGCCGGGCCGCGCTGGAACAGCCGGGCGGTTCGCGAAATTGCCGGATCGAGATCCTTGGCCGCGAGCACCGCCTGATAGAGCCGTTCGAGCGAATCACTCATTTTCTCAAGCTAATCCAAACCGATGGCCAGCGTGTTAACGGCCACCGCTGTTTTGCGAAGAAATCCGCCGGCCACGCTGAGGGCGCGGCCGGCGGCTCGAGGGTTGGCGGAGTATGGTTACCAGCCGGTTGGCGGGCGAAGGACCTGGACAGGCGCGCCGCTAGTTGGGATAGGGCTGGCCGCCAAACTCGGAACTTCCGCCGTAGGAGCCATATCCGGGACCGTAATAGCCAGGACCCCCGTAATAGACCGGCCCGCCGCCGTAATAGACCGGGCCGCCATAGCCGTCATAATCGTCATAATAGGCGCGCCGGTTCTGGGTGGCCGCGATGGCCAGACCGGTGCCGACAATCCCGGCAAACGCCGCCGCTGCCGCCGCACCGCCGCCGCCGCCATGATGATAGACCCGGGCGCGGGAGCTGAAGTCGGTGGCCCCGCTGGCCGGGCCAGCCGACCCGGCGCTAGCCGCCGAAGGCTCGACGACGGCAAGCGCCATCGCCGCGACGGTCGCCATCACGGTGGCGCGGCCGATCGATGAAAACACTGCTTTTCGGGCAAACATCTCGAAGTTCCTCCATGGTCGCGCAGCCCGTCAGGCCGCATGTAACCAACCATTGAACCCATGTTAGGTTCCCGAAACCGAACCGGGGCTGAACGATCGGTGGCGGAATCGTGGCGCTCATCGGCCGTTCAGATTCCATCCGGCACTGTATACGCGCCAGCCGCGCTGCAGCCGTCATCAAGCGGTCATAGAATCCGCGTGCGCTGCAGCCCGAACTCGAAGTAGTGCCAATGCGCGTGAGTCCGACCATCGCCATCCGCGGCATTCCGGCTTTGCTGATGGGCCTTTTGGGTCTCGCGTGCTTCGGTGCGGACGGAGCCCGGGCGCAGGCCGAACCCAGGCAACCGATCCCGATCCAGTTTTCCTTCGATCGTCCGATCGATGCCAGCGCTTCTCCTGTCCTGCTGGCCTCGGCCGGCGGCCTGTTCAGCGCCGAGGGCCTCGCGGTGACGACCAGCAGCGCCAACGGTTCGCCGGACGCGATTGCGCGCGTCGCCTCCGGCGCCAGCGATTTCGCGCTCGTCGACATCAACGAACTGATCCGCTTTCGCGGCAAGCCGGATGCGCCGCCCGTCAAGGCGGTGTTCGTGCTGTTCAACCAGTCGCCCTACGCCATCATCGCGCGCAAGAGCCGCGGCATTCACGCGCTCTCCGATATCGAGGGCAAGACGCTCGGCGTCGCCGATGGCGATCTCTCGATCCGGCTGTGGCCCGCCTTGGCGCGGCAGGATGGCATCAAGGTCGCGGGCGTGAAGCAGAGCCGGATCGGCGCAGCCGTGCGCGAGCCGATGCTGTCGGCGGGCCAGGTCGATGCCGTGACGGGATTCTCCTACCTGTCGGCGGTCAATCTGAGGGATCGCGGCGTGCCGGCCGAAGACCTCGCGGTGCTTCGATTTGCCGACTATGGCTGCGAAGCCTACGGTTTTGCCGTCATCGTCAATCCGACGTTCGCCGCGAGAAGCCCCGAGGCCGTGAAGGGTTTCGTGCGCGCGCTGATTGCCGGGACGCATCTCGCCATCAAGCAGCCAGCTCGCGCGGTGGACGAAGTCGTCAGCCGGATGGCGGGCGGATCGCGCGATCTGGAGCTCGAACGGTTGCAGACGCTGATTTCCGACAACATCCTGACCGGCGAGGTCAGGCGCAACGGCCTCGGCGGTGTCGACCCTGCCCGCCTCGACCGGTCGATCGCGGAAGTCGCGGTGGATTTCAAATTCGGCAAACGGCCGTCCGCGGCGGATATTTTCGACGACAGCTTCCTGCCGCCACTGGACGGCCGCCTCATCAACTGAGCAAAACACCGCCCGCGCCCTGTATCTTGCCGGCATTCCCTGATTAAAATGGAACTTCTGACGGCAGTCCGCCGGCAACCCTCTTTGTGAGTCCCTGCGGTATGTCCATGTTCCGGCTCTATGCGCGCGTCCTGGAGCTGCTCGGCAAAGAGGCGCGGCTGGGCTGGATCCTCGCCGCAGCCAATTTGCTGCTCGCCGGCGCGCAGTTCGCGGAACCCGTACTGTTCGGCCGCATCGTCGATGTGCTTTCCGGCAAACCCTCGGCCGGCGCGGCCGGATCGGCGTCGGCCTGGCCGCTGCTGGCGGCCTGGGCGGGATTCGGCCTGTTCACTATCGCAAGCAGCGCCTGGGTCGCGCTGCACGCCGACCGGCTGGCGCACCGCCAGCGCCAGGCGGTGCTGACGAATTATTTCGAGCACATCATGCAGCTGCCGCTGACCTACCACACCGGCACCCATTCCGGCCGCCTGATGAAGGTGATGCTGAACGGCACCGACGCCCTGTGGCGGCTGTGGCTCGGATTTTTCCGCGAGCATTTCGCCGCGATCATGTCGCTGATGGTGCTGCTGCCGCTCGCGCTCTACATCAACTGGCGGCTGGCGATCCTGTTGTTCGCGCTGTGCGTGGTGTTCACGGTGCTGACGACGCTGGTGGTGCGCAAGACCTACGGCATGCAGAACGAGGTGGAGTTGCATTACAGCGACCTGTCGGCGCGCGCCTCCGACGCGCTCGGCAATGTCGCGCTGGTGCAGAGTTTCGTGCGCATCGACGCCGAGGTGCAGGGGCTGCGCTTCGTCGCCGACAAGCTGCTCGCGGTGCAGATGCCGGTATTGTCGTGGTGGGCGCTGGTCACCGTCATCACGCGGGCGTCCACCACCATCACGGTGCTGGCGATCTTCACCGTCGGCATCGCGCTGCATGCCCAGGGCCTCACCACGGTCGGCGAGATCGTGATGTTCGTCTCCTTTGCCACCATGCTGATCCAGAAGCTCGAACAGGTGGTCTCCTTCATCAACAACGTGTTCATGGAAGCACCCCGCCTGCAGGAATTCTTCAACGTTCTGGATGCGGTGCCCGCCGTGCACGACCGGCCCGATGCGATCGATACCGGACGACTCTCGGGGCTCATCGAATTCATCGATGTGTCGTTTTCATATGACGGCAAGCGGCCCGCGGTCGAAGACCTTTCCTTTGTCGCGCTGCCGGGCCAGACCATCGCGCTGGTCGGGCCGACCGGGGCCGGCAAATCGACGGCGATCGCGCTGCTGCATCGCGCCTTCGATCCGCAGTCGGGCATCATCAAGATCGACGGCATGGACGTCCGCGGCCTGACCTTGACGGCGCTGCGGCGGAACATCGGCGTGGTGTTCCAGGAAGCGTTGCTGTTCAACCGGACGATCGCCGACAATCTGCGCGTCGGCAAGCCAGACGCGACCGAGGAGGAGATGCGGACCGCGGCGGCCCGTGCCCAGGCGCTGGAATTCATCGAGCGCGGCGAGCAGGGATTCGAGACCAATGCCGGCGAGCGCGGGCGCATGCTGTCCGGCGGCGAGCGGCAGCGGCTGTCGATCGCGCGCGCATTGTTGAAGGATCCGCCGATCCTGATCCTCGACGAGGCCACCAGCGCGCTCGACGCGGTCACCGAGGCCAAGGTCAACGCCGCTCTCGATGAAGTGATGAAGGGACGCACCACCTTCGTGATCGCGCACCGGCTCTCGACCATCCGCAACGCCACGCGCATTCTGGTATTCGACAGCGGGCGCGTGATCGAAAGCGGAACGTTCGATGAACTGGTGGCGAAAGGCGGCCGTTTCGCGGAACTCGCCCGCGCGCAGTTCATGGTACAGGAAAATGCGCGGGCCAGCGTCCAGACGCGTGAAACCGGCACCGCCGTCAAGATTTGAGCACCGTCGAAATTCGGCCTATTTCCTCCACGAATTAGTCGCCCAGCCTCTGTTCTGAATCGGCAAGCCGGTATAGGTTTGCAGCCGCCGTCGTCGACGGCGCAAGTTTATGTTTCAAGATCCGCACGCTTGAAACCCGAACGTCACATGTCAGGACCTCCTTTTCGAAGGCGGGTCTCAAAGGACCGGAATCGGATCGTGCATTTTCTTCGCCCGCTGCTTCGCAAGTCATCGTTGAACTGGATCGTTCTTGTCGCAGCGCTCGGCATCGTCGCCCCGCGGCTGGCGCATGCGGAAGCCCACCTGCTGATCGAAGCCGACACCGGCAAGGTTCTGGAGGCCGAGAACGCCACCTATCCCTGGTATCCCGCGTCGGTGACCAAGCTGATGACGGCCTACACGACGCTCAAGGCGGTCAAGGAGGGGCGCATCACGCTCGATACGCTGTTCACGGTGTCGCCGGTCGCAGCCTCGCAATCGCCCTCGAAGATGGGGTTCCGGCCCGGCACCCAGGTCACCGTCGACAACGCGCTAAAGATGATGCTGGTGAAATCGGCCAACGACATGGCCGTGGTGCTGGCCGAGGGCGTCGGCGGTTCGATCGACGGCTTTTCGGCGCTGATGAACCAGAACGCGCAAAAGCTCGGCATGACGCAGACGAGCTACGTCAATCCGAACGGCCTGCCCGCCGACGGCCAGATCACTTCGGCGCGCGATCTGGCGATCCTCGCGCGCGCGATCATTCGCGATCTGCCGGAATACGAATATTTCGTCCACATCCCCTCGATCCGTTTCGGCCGCAGGGTCACGCAGAACTTCAACAAGCTGATCGGGCGCTATCCCGGCGCCGACGGTTTCAAGACCGGCTTCATCTGCGCGTCCGGTTACAATCTGGTGGCGTCCGCCACCCGCAACGGCAAGCGGCTGATCGCCGTCGTGCTCGGGGCTTCATCCGGCCAGATGCGCGCGGTGCGGGCCGCCCAGATGCTCGAGCGCGGCTTCGCCAGCAACACGCTGACGTGGCTGCGGCCCTCGCTCGGCACCGTCGACAATCTGGTGCCGATCGACGCCTCGCCGCCGAACCTGCGCGACGAGATGTGCAGCGGCAAGCGCCACAAGCCCGCCAGCGACGAGGACGAAGACACCGTCGCCAGCAACGGCGGTCCGACCGGCGGCGACGCCAGCCTGACTTTCTTTGCCGCCGGGCTGCAGCCGCCGACCCTGAAGCCGTCGGAAATGCTGGCCGCGGCGCCCGCGGCCTCGGAGCCGATCGTGGTCTACACCGGCCCGACCCGGACCGGCGCGGCATTGGTCGCGGCGGTTGCCGCGGATTCCGACAAGCAAGTCTCGCCGCATCGCGGCAAGAAGGCGCGGCTTGCGGCCAGGAAGCCCGATGCGGTAGTCGAGCCGAAAGCCGGAGCCAAGCAAGCGGGCAAGGACGTCACGTCCGGCAAGACGTCCGAAGCGAAATCCGCCGCCAACCCGGCCGCCGTCAAGCACGCCGACGCCAAGTCCGATGGGGGCAAGGCCGATGGCGCCAAGACCGCGGAAAAACCCGTCGCCGCGGCCGACAAGCCGGCGAAGCCGGTCAAGCCCAAGGCCGTTTCCAAGCCGGCGGCCAAACCCAAGAGCACCACCAGCGACGCGGCGCCGGCGGATCAAAAGACCGCCGCGCCCCGCAGCTAGAGCCCGGCCGGCGGCCGGCCCCTTCCCGGTGCTCTTTACTGTACAATGCGTCATAACGCGCGGCCGCCTTGCCATGGGCCGCCGCATTGCTCAATACTGCCCGGAATAACGCGTCTCGGCCCGAAAATCGGGGCCAACCGGAAGGGGAAACACCATGGAGCGCATCTGGCTCAAGCAATATCCGGCCGGCGTGCCCGCCGATATCGATGTCACCCAGTATCCGTCACTGATCGAATTGCTGGAAGAAAGCTTCGCCAAGTTCGCCGACCGCAAGTCTTTCATCTGCATGGACAAGTCGATCACCTATCGCGATCTCGACGAGATGTCGGTGGCGCTCGCCGCCTATTTGCAGGGCAAGGGCCTTCAGAAGGGCGCGCGCGTCGCGCTGATGATGCCGAACGTGCTGCAATATCCGATAGCGACCGCCGCCGTGCTGCGCGCGGGCTATGCGGTGGTCAACGTCAATCCGCTCTACACCCCGCGCGAGCTCGAACACCAGCTCAAGGATTCCGGCGCCGAGGCCATTATCGTGCTCGAGAACTTCGCGCACACCGTGCAGCAGGTGATGGCGAAGACCGCGGTCAAGCATGTCATCATTGGCACCATGGGTGACCTGCTCGGTCTCAGGGGCATGATCGTCAATCTGGTGGTGCGGCGCGTGAAGAAGATGGTGCCGCCGTTCTCGATTCCGGGCGCGGTCCTGTTCAACGACGCCGTCGCGGCCGGCCGCAGCATGAAGTTCAGCAAGCCGAAGATCGGGCCCGACGACGTCGCCTTCCTGCAATATACCGGCGGCACCACCGGCCTCTCCAAGGGCGCGACGCTGCTTCACCGCAACATCCTCGCCAACGTGCTGCAGAACGATGCCTGGCTGCAACCGGCGCTGGCGGCGCCGCCGCATGTCGACCAGATCTTCATCGTCTGCGCGCTGCCGCTCTATCACATCTTCGCGCTGACGGCGTGCTTCCTGCTGGCGGTGCGCGCCGGCGGCGTCAATCTGTTGATCCCCAATCCGCGCGACATGGCCGGCTTCATCAAGGAACTGATGAAATACCAGGTCAACAGCTTCCCGGCGGTCAACACGCTCTACAACGGGCTGTTGCACCATCCCGATTTCGGCAAGATCGATTTCTCCAAGCTGAAGATATCCAACGGCGGCGGCATGGCCGTGCAGCGCCCGGTGGCCGAGCAGTGGAAGAAGCTGACCGGCTGCAGCATCGCGGAAGGATACGGCCTGTCGGAGACGTCGCCGACCCTGACCTGCAACACCGCGACCTCTTCCGAGTTCAACGGCTCGATCGGCGTTCCCGTGCCCTCGACCTATATCTCGATCCGCGACGACGACGGCAACGAGGTCCCGCTCGGCCAGCCCGGCGAAATCTGCGCCAAGGGCCCGCAGGTGATGGCCGGCTACTGGAACCGGCCGGATGAAACCGCCAAGGTGATGACCGCCGACGGCTATTTCCGCACCGGCGATATCGGCATCATGACGCCCGACGGCTACACCAAGATCGTCGATCGCAAGAAGGACATGATCCTGGTTTCGGGCTTCAACGTCTATCCCAACGAGATCGAGGAAGTGATCGCGAGCCATCCTGGCGTGCTGGAATGCGCCGTGATCGGCGTCCAGGACGAACGCACCGGCGAAGCCGTCAAGGCGTTCATCGTCAAGAAGGATCCCAACCTCACCGCCGAGGACGTCATCAAGTTCTGCCACGAGCAGTTGACCAACTACAAGATTCCGAAGCAGATCGAATTTCGCACCGAACTGCCGAAGACCAATGTCGGAAAAATCCTGCGCCGCCAGCTGCGCGACGAGAAGAAGGCCGCGGCGGCCTGAGTCACCGGGGCATCCAGTCCGATGACGGAACAGTGAACGCGCGGGGCCGTTGCTGTTTCCGTGGCACTCAATATTGTGCCCGTCATCCGCCCGGTTTAAGAATTATCCGCACCATTAGGGAGAATTGACGATGACCATCAAAGTTGGCGACAAGCTGCCGGAAACCAAATTTCGCGTGATGACGGCGGAAGGTCCGCAGGTCAAAACCACCGACGACATCTTCAAGGGCAAGAAGGTCGCGCTGTTCGCGGTGCCCGGCGCCTACACCGGCACCTGCCACAAGATGCATCTGCCGAGCATCTTCCTCAACGCCTATGCCATCAAGGACAAGGGCGTGAACACCATTGCGATCGTTTCCGTCAACGACGCCTTCGTGATGAACGCCTGGAAGCGCGACACCGACCAGCGCGACGAGGCGGTGTTCCTCGCCGACGGCAATGCCGACTTCACCAAGGCGATCGGCATGGAGCTCGACGCCTCCGGCAATGGCCTCGGCATCCGCTCCCATCGCTACTCGATGCTGGTGGACGACGGCGTGGTCAAGAAGCTCAATCTCGAGCCGGCGCCCGGCAAGGTCGAGGTCTCCGGCGGCGACACGCTGCTGGGGCAGCTGTAAGAAAGGTTCCACCGAGGCCTGGGAGGTTGGTTTGCCAATATCTGTCAACGTTCATCTTGAAGAACATATCAGCAGCACAAGCCAACCTTTCCACTCCGCTGGACAAAAATACGAATACCGCATAGCCGCAAGTCTAACTGATAAGCCTGCCAGGCTTACGGAGAGGCAGGCTGTTTTCTATCGGAACCTGATACGCCTATCCGAGCTGCTTCAGTCGCAAGAGCTACCCATTGATTTCATAGATGCGAGTGGGGCACACGTGGCAATGGATTTAGGGTGCGTAAAAATTGCAGAGCACGCCGGTTTCATTAAGCCGTTGCGTAACGGCCCAGACGGCACCATGAAGACGATACACCTGAATTGGCTCGTTCTGCCTACCCCACCCATTAAAGCTTAGTCGGCTACCTCACGTTGCTCCCTATCCCTTCAGCCTCGCCATGGCGACACCGTCGCGCGCGAGCTGGTCGGCGCGCTCGTTTTCGTCGTGGCCGGCGTGGCCCTTGACCCAGTGCCAGCGCACCTGGTGCGGTTTCAGCGCGGCGTCGAGGCGCTGCCACAGTTCGACGTTCTTGACCGGCTTCTTGTCCGCGGTGCGCCAGCCGTTCTTCTTCCAGCCATGGATCCATCCGGTGATGCCCTGACGGACATACTGGCTGTCGGTGTAGAGATCGACGGTGCAGGGTTTTTTCAGGGCCTCCAGCGCCGAGATCGCCGCCATCAGCTCCATGCGGTTGTTAGTGGTATGCGCCTCGCCGCCCTTCAATTCCTTTTCGACGTCGCCGAATTTGAGGATCGCGCCCCAGCCGCCGGGCCCGGGATTGCCCGAGCAGGCGCCGTCGGTGTGAATGATGACGGTCGGAAGCGAACTCACGCCACCAGCCCCGAGGCCGCGACGCCGTAATCGCGCATGCTGGCGACGCTCTGCTGGAAGCGCAGCTTGCGGGCATATTCCAGGGGATCCTTCGGCCGCACCAAAGCGCCCGGCGGCACGTTGAGGAAGTCCACCAGCCGCGTCAGCAAAAAGCGCAGCGCGGCGCCGCGCGCCAGCAGCGGCAGCGCATTCTCCTCGGCGTCGGACAATTTGCGCTCGCGGCCATAGGCATTGAGAAACGCCCGCGCCTTGGTGACGTTGAACGAACAGTCGCTCTCGAAGCACCAGGCGTTGAGGCAGATCGCCACGTCATAGGCGAGCATGTCGTTACAGGCGAAGGTGAAATCGATGATGCCGGAGAGTTTTTCGCCGAGGAAGAACACGTTGTCGGGAAACAGATCGGCATGGATCACGCCGATCGGCAGGTTCTTCGGCCAGATGCCGCCCTCCAGATGATCGAGCTCGGCGGCGATGAAGGCACCCAGGCCCGGCTGCAATTCGTCGGCGCGCGAGGCGGCCACATCGAACAGCGGCCGCCAGCCCGACACCGACAGCGCATTGGCCCGCGCCATCGGGAAATCGCGCCCGGCCAGATGCAGGCGCGCCAGCGCCTGGCCGACGCCGGCGCAATGCGCGACGCTGGGCTTGCGCGGCCAGATGCCTTCCAGGAAACTGATGATGGCCGCGGGCCGCCCCGACAGGATGCTGAGCGCCTCGCCGTTCCGGTTCTTGACCGGCAGCGGGCAGCTGATGCCGCGGCTGGCGAGATGCGTCATCAGCGCCAGAAAGAACGGCAGGTCGCCCTTGGCGACGCGCTTCTCATACAGCGTCAGGATGAAATAGCCGGCCGAGCTGTGCAGCAGGAAGTTGGAATTCTCAACGCCCTCGGCGATGCCCTTGTAGGACAGGAGTTCGCCGAGATCGTAGGATTGGAGGAATTCCGCAAGCTCGTCGGCGGCGACGTCGGTGTAAACCGCCATCGCGATTACTCGGCGGCGTCGGGCCGCAGCGACCGCGGCAGCGGAAAGAATTCGTTCTCTTCCGCGGCCGAGACCGTCTCCACCTGCAACTCGTAGCGTTCGGCGAACGCCCCCATGATCTCCTCGACGATCACTTCCGGCGCCGAGGCGCCCGCGGTGATGCCGAGGCTCTTGATGCCTTCGAAGCGCGCCCAGTCGAGATCGCCGGCGCGCTGCGCCAGGACGGCGATCGGGCAGCCCTCGCGCTCGGCGACTTCGCGCAGCCGCTGCGAGTTCGACGAATTCGGCGCACCGACCACGATCAGGGCGTCGACCACCGGCGCCACCTTCTTGACTGCGAGCTGGCGGTTGGTGGTGGCGTAGCAGATGTCTTCCTTGTGCGGGCCGGAGATGTTGGGGAAGCGCTCCTTCAGCATCGCGACGATCTCGGCGGTGTCGTCGATCGACAGCGTCGTCTGGGTCACGAAGGCGAGGTTGTTGGGATCCTTCGGCGTGAAGGTTTTCGCGTCTTCCGCGGTCTCGATCAGCGTCACCGCGCCGGGCGGCAGCTGCCCGAGGGTTCCCACCACTTCCGGGTGATGGGAATGCCCGATCAGCAGGATTTCCCGGCCGCGCTTGAAATGGATCGCGGCTTCCCGGTGCACCTTGGTGACCAGCGGGCAGGTCGCATCCAGCGAAAAGAAATTGCGCGCCTGGGCGTCGGCGGGCACCGATTTGGGTACCCCGTGGGCGGAAAACACCACCGGGGCGTGAGTATTGTCGGGGATTTCGGCCAGTTCCTCGACGAAAATCGCGCCCTTGGTCTTCAGGCTGTCGACCACATAGCGGTTGTGGACGATCTCGTGGCGGACATAGACCGGGGCGCCGTAGATCGTTAACGCCCGTTCCACGGTGTCGATCGCCCGCACTACGCCTGCGCAGAAGCCGCGGGGTGAACAAAGCACGATTTTCAGGGGTGGTTTGGCCTGCATGGGAGCAAATTCCGTCCGAATCACCCCTCGCCGCCGGGCAGGGAACGGTCAATTCGGATAAGGACTTGGGACTGCTTTCGGGCGCTGTCAAGACCGTTTAGCAAACCATTGCGGAGTTAGCCCCGGACGGCTTATATAGGGCGTAATTCCCGTCATCGCTGATGACCACGGCTTCGCCCCCCAGGGGTGGGCGAAGCGTAAAGGAGATTTGCCATGAGCAATGCACCGCTGATGCCGAAGGCGACGGCCGTGTGGCTGGTCGACAATACCGCGCTGACCTTCGATCAGGTGGCCGATTTCACCAAAATGCACCCGCTCGAGGTCCGCGCCATCGCCGACGGCGACGCCGCCCAGGGCATCAAGGGCATGGATCCGATTTCGACCGGCCAGCTCACCCGCGACGAGATCGAAAAGGGCGAAAAGGACCCGAATTACCGGCTGAAACTCGGCGAGAGCAAGGTGACGCTGCCGCCCGCCGCCAAGAAGAAGGGCCCGCGCTATACGCCTGTTTCGCGCCGCCACGAGCGGCCGAGCGCGATCCTGTGGCTGGTCCGCAACCACCCCGAGCTGAAGGACGCCCAGATCATGCGTCTCGTCGGCACCACCAAGACCACCATCGCCAGCGTCCGCGACCGCACCCACTGGAACGCCTCGACCCTGACCCCGATGGATCCGGTGACGCTCGGCCTGTGCTCGCAGATCGAGCTCGATTTCGAGGTCCAGCGCGCCGCCAAGGAGAAGCCGACCGATACCGCCTATGGCGGCGCCACCCTGCTGCCGGCCTCCGAGACCACCAAGAAGGAGCCGGAATTCGAGCCCTCCGAAAAACAGCGCGACGACCTCAATGTCGATGCGGTGTTTGCCAAGCTGAAGACGATCGGCGGCAAGAAGCAGGACGACGAATAGGCGCTCGCAAGAGCGCCCTGCGTCGCTCTGCCCGCACTTGTCATCCCCGCGAACGCGGGGATCCAGTACGCCGCGGCCTATCGATTCGAAACTGCGGGGGGCACTTCGTCGCATGGTCGGGCTCGCCGTTGACGCCGAAGAGGGTATCTCGCTTCATAACGTCTCCGGAGCCTCTCTTGGTTGTCGCCCTTATTCTGATCTTCGTTGTCGCTTACGCTGCCATCGCGTTGGAGCATCCGCTTGCGATCAGCAAATCCGCCTCTGCCCTATTCGGAGCTGGGTTGCTTTGGACCGTATATGCGCTGGCAATCGGCGAACCTGACCGCCTCGGTCATGAACTGGATGAGACCGTCACGACGACCGCGCGGATTACATTCTTCCTGCTAGGCGCGATGACCATCGTCGAGGTAATCGACGCGCATGACGGCTTTGAACTCATCACCTCCCGCATCCGCACGCGGCAGTTAACCGGCCTACTATGGCTGGTCTCGTGGGTGACGTTCTTCCTCAGTTCCATCCTCGACAATCTCACCAGCACTATCGTCATGGTCTCGCTGATGCGCAAACTGCTTTATCGTGACGACGATAGGCTACTGTTCGCTTCGATGATCGTGATTTCCGCTAATGCGGGTGGCGCTTGGTCGCCGATGGGAGACGTCACCACGACGATGCTTTGGATCGGAGGGCAGGTGACTGCGCTCGGCCTCATTAAGGCGCTATTGCCGGCTTCTATCATCAATCTTGTCGTGCCCTTGATCGTTGTCACCTTTGGCTTAAAGGATAGGCCTTTCGAGGTTGCTGGCGACACCACTCAGGTTTCCGATGTTCCGCCTTTTGAGCGTAATCTGATGCTGGCGCTCGGCCTCGGCGTCCTCGTGGCTGTACCAGCTTTCAAGCAAGTGACGCATCTGCCGCCCTTCATGGGTATGCTGTTTGGCTTGGGTATTCTCTGGCTGGCCGGAGAAGTCTTGCACAAGGGCAAGCCGCCGGAAGCCCAGCACAAATTGACACTCGCGCATGCGCTGAGCCGCATTGACCTTAGCTCGCTCTTGTTCTTCGTTGGTATCTTGCTCGCGGTGGCAACGCTGGAGCACGCCAAAATTCTCGAAGCTCTGGCAGGGTGGTTGGATCGCACCGTTGGGCGTCAGGACGTGATAGTCTTGCTGCTGGGTCTGCTAAGCGCAATCGTCGACAACGTGCCGATCGTGGCAGCGTCCATGGGAATGTATCCGCTGTCGCAATATCCGACTGACAGCTTCCTGTGGGAGTTCATGGCCTATTGCGCGGGAACTGGTGGCTCGATCCTGATCATTGGATCAGCAGCGGGAGTTGCTGCCATGGGTATCGAGAAGATCCAATTCATCTGGTACATGCGCCGCATCGCATGGCTCGCGATGCTCGGCTACTTCGCCGGCGCGGTCGTTTACGTCTTGCAATTCAGGCTCATACATTAATAGCGAGGCAGCGATAGAAATCCACTTGAGGAGCGGCGATATCTAACTATGCGGGGACGCCAAGCAGAGACGCTGTAACGATCACTTCCAAGGCGGAGATGTCTACAGGGGCCGCCCTTACTTCCAAATCGAGCTAACCACTGCGGCCACGCCCATCGCGGTAAGTGCAAGTATGACCGGCGGGTAGAGGACTAACGCCGCGTCGAACCGTAGGAATCTAGGGTGGACGCCAGCTTTATCAGGACGACCTACCCCGATCAGAACCACGGCGATGACCAACGCAGCTATTCCGGTCCATAGGTTCATCTGCAGTCCCTCCCGTTTAGATCCGCGACAAAGTCCCGGAAGAGGGAAAGGGGCAAGTCAGCCAATCGTCGCAGCTTGGCAACTTCCGGGCAGCAGCACTTTGATCGCGCAGTCGCCCTGGGTCACGATACCGACCAGCGAAGCCTGCCACCGATCCCGACAGCGGGATTTTCACCGCCTCGATGGCGTAGCCCTGGAGCACCTTCACACGACATCCGCCGCCAGCACAGCCGCTAGTCGCCGTTCCACCTGCTCGCCCGAAAAAAATTTGCCCGTATGGCCGTTCGACTTATCAAATCATAACGGGCTGTTCGGGGGCTAGGGCCAAATGTCCGTTTCGTGGCCAGGAACAGACATTGCCACCCCTCACGCCTTCTTCAGGAACTCCGTCCGCAGCACCAGGCCCTTGACCTTGTCGGTGCGGCCTTCGATCTCGTCCTCATTGTCGGTGAGGTGGATGTTCCTGATCACGGTGCCGCGCTTGAGCACCGTGGACGAGCCTTTCAGCTTGAGGTCTTTTATCAACGTGACGCTGTCGCCCTCGGCTAGCTGCGCGCCGTTGGAATCCCTGACCTTGATGTCCATGTGATGCCTTCCGCGCCTGCGCGCCGGTTGGTAGGAAACTGCCGCGGCCGATTTTCAGCCGAGTTCGATCTCGTCGGTCACCTCGTAGGTGAGGTTCGCACCGCCAAGCGTGAGTACCATTTTCGCCGGCAGCTTTTCGTGACCCTTGAGACGGCCGGTGGCGAGCGCGTCGCGCACCGCCTTCTCGATCTCGCGCTGCGAGGTGATGCCGACCTTTTTCAGAAATTTGCGCAGGCTGGCGTTGAAGGCGTCTTCGTTCATGGCGGCCTCTCGCTAGTTAGGGGTGGACCGGATGGTTCATCATGTATTCGCCGAGGTCGCGCTGACGGCGGTCGGTGCGCGCATCGGCGTTGGCGTGCTGGACGTCGCGGTCCTTGCGGCAGGCGATGTATTCGCTCGAGCCGGGCGCGACGTTGTTGGCGCGGCAGAACGCGTCGTCGTCGGTGCTGGTGTCGACCATGGTCGGCTGTCCCCGCTCGAGGCAGCCGGCCAGCAAGGGGGCGACAACGGTCAGCGCAATGAAATAAGTTGCGGTCTTCAGTCGCATCAATGAGTTTTCCGGATTTTCGGCTTTCTGCAGGCCGACTGTTTCGGCCAATTACGGGCATTGTAAGTCTTTATCACCGCCCCTTCAACGCGTTGCCGGCGCGATCCCGCCGATCCATTTCTCCGGCGGTCATGCCCCCGCCGCGGATTTTTGGAACGCAATCTGTGATCCAACACACATGTCACGAGCAACCTTGGGATTAGAATGATTTCCGCTTGATAAGAAGCGCTTCTCGACGAATACGGATCTTTTTTTGCGACCATGAGCTTACGTGAATCGCATTCGCTCACGTCAGCTCCAGGTTTTCGGTTTCTCAGACAATGGAGATCACACATGGACGTTTTGGAAGACTTCGTTCTTACTTCCGTATCAGGACGCATCGAGCCGACGACGCCGGTCCCGCTCGGTGCGCAAGCGGGCCTGGCGGCAGCGCCGAACCCGCTTGGCCCGCTCGCCGAACTTCCCGGAGTTTGGAAAGGGCGCGGCTTTAACCAGATCTGGCGGCCGTTCCACGGCACGCAAGACCGCTTCCTGGAGCTGAACGAGACGATCGAGACGCTCGAGTTCGAGGCCATCCCCGGCGATATTCCAAATCGCGGCCTGCTTGAGGCCGACATCAACCTGCATGGCGTGAGGTATCTGCAGCAGATCAAGGATGCCCATGCGCTCGGTCCAAACGGCAAGCTCGCCGGTATCCATATCGAGCCGGGAATATGGCTCAGCACGCCGCCCACCACCAATCCGCTGGATCCCGCGACCGTCGCCAGGATGGCCAGCATTCCGCACGGTACGACACTGGTGGCGCAAGGCAGTACGTTGCCGGTGATCAATCATGCGCCTCCCATTGCGCCCGTCAGCATCACGCCGTTCACGATCGCACCGCCCCACAACCCGATCCAGTTCCCGGAAACGAATCTCGGAGCCGCCACGCAATTTCGTACGCCGCACACCGATATTCCCAACGTCTCGCAGGCGATGGTGAACAACCCCAACATTGTGCTGTCTCAGGCGATCGCGGGGCAGAACATCATTTCGACCACGACGCTGCGGATATCGACGAACGCCCTCAATCCGCCCTCCTCCGGAGGCGGCACGTCCAATATCGCCTTCCTGCAGGGTGCGGCTGGCGGTCCCAACGCACAATCAGTGCAGGTCGACGCCATCTTCTGGCTCGAAACCGTCAAGGAAGCGAACGGGACGATCAAGCACCAGCTTCAATACACCCAGACGGTGTTGCTGAACTTCAACGGCCTGAGCTGGCCCCACGTCACGGTCGCAACTCTGGTCAAGCATTAACGCCCGACGAAAATAGCCGGCACTGCTACGGACAGCCCGGCTGTCCGTAGCAGCCAAACCGGCCACGGTCGCTTCGCCTCACACCCTGCCCTTCAGCGCGTCGCCGATCTCGTCGAGCACCTTGGGATCCTCGATGGTGGCGGGCATTGCCCACTGGTCGCCGTCGGCGATCTTCTTGATGGTGCCGCGCAGGATTTTTCCCGAGCGCGTCTTCGGCAGCCGGCCGACCGTGATCGCAAGCTTGAAGGCGGCGACCGGGCCGAGCTTGTCGCGCACCAGCTTCACGATCTCCTTTTCGATCTCGATCGGGCTTGCTGGTGACGCCGGCCTTCAGCACCAGGAAGCCGCAGGGCACCTCGCCCTTGATGGCGTCCTTGATGCCGAGCACCGCGCATTCGGCGACGTCCGGATGCGAAGCCAGAATCTCCTCCATGCCGCCGGTGGAAAGCCGGTGGCCGGCGACGTTGATGATGTCGTCGGTGCGGCCCATCACGAAGACATAGCCGTCCTCGTCCTTGTAGCCGGCGTCGGAGGTTTTGTAGTAGCCGGGGAATTCGCTGAAATAGGCTTCGCGGCAGCGCTCGTCCTGCTCCCACAGGGTCGGCAGGCAGCCCGGCGGCAGCGGCAGTTTGATCACGATCGAGCCCATGGTGCCCGCAGGGACAGGTTTGGTGGCTTCGTCGACCACGTCGACCTGGTAGCCCGGCATCGGCACCGTCGGCGAGCCGTGCTTCACCGGCAGCATGCCGAGGCCCACCGGATTGCCGGCGATGCACCAGCCGGTTTCGGTCTGCCACCAATGGTCGATCACCGGCACCTTCAACTGCTGCTCCGCCCATTCCACCGTCGGCGGGTCGGCGCGCTCGCCGGCGAGGAACAGCGTGCGGAATTTCGACAGATCGTATTTCGCGGATGAAGGTGCCCTCCGGGTCCTCCTTGCGGATGGCGCGGAATGCGGTCGGCGCGGTGAACAGCGCCACCGCCTTGTGCTCGCGATATCACCCGCCAGAACGCGCCGGCATCGGGCGTGCCGACCGGCTTGCCCTCATACATGATCGAGGTCGCGCCGTGGATCAGCGGCCCGTAGATGATGTAGCTGTGGCCGACCACCCAGCCGATGTCGGAAGCCGCACCACCAGACCTCGCCGGGCTTGATGCCGTAGAGATTGAACATCGACCATTTCAGCGCGACCAGATGCCCGCCATTGTCGCGCACCACGCCCTTGGGCTTTCCCGTCGTGCCCGAGGTGTAGAGGATATAGAGCGGATCGGTCGCCAGCACCGGCACGCAATCGGCCGGACTTGTTCGCAGCCATCGCCTTGCCGCGCAATTCGGCCCAGTCGTGATCGCGGCCGCCGGCCAGTTCGCACGCCTGCTGCGGCCGCTGCAGGACGATGCAGGCCTCGCGGCTTGACGCTGGAAAGCTTGATCGCCTCGTCGAGCAGCGGCTTGTATTGCACGATGCGGCCGGGCTCGATGCCCGCAGCTTGCCGAGAAGATCAGTTTCGGCTTGCGCATCCTCGATCCGGGTTGCGAGTTCCTTGGCGGCGAAGCCGCCGAACACCACCGAATGCACCGCGCCGATCCGGGCGCAGGCCAGCATCGCGACCATGGCTTCCGGCACCATCGGCATATAGAGGATGACGCGATCGCCCTTGCGACGCCGAAATCCTGCATCACGGCGCCGAGCGTCTGCACTTCGCGCAGCATTTCGGCATAGGTGAATGTGCGTGACGCTGCCGTCAGCGGCGTCGTAGATCAGCGCGAGCTGGTCGCCGCGTCCGCCGCGACATGCCGGTCGAGCGCGTTGTAGCAGGTGTTGACCACGCGCGCCGGCGAACCAGCGGCCGTACAGGCCCATGGCGGGGTCGAACACTTTCTTCGCCGGGCTCGATCCAGTCGATCTCGCGGGCCGCCTCGCCCCAGAAGCCTTCCGGGTCGGCCAGCGAGCGGGCATGGACCTCGTGATACCGGCTGCTCTGGATGTTCATGGCGTCACTCCCGCTCAACCTGTCTATTTTCTCGTTAAACCGTGGATGGGCGCAACACGCCCGGCCATGATCAAGATCAATTTGGGGCGCTTTACCGCGGCCATTGTCGCCTGCGGCGGCATCTTTCAAGGCACGATAGGCCCTAATACCGCTCGACCGCCATCAGTGGTTCAGCCGCGCCCGCATGGCCTCTTTCAGGTCGTAGCCGGTCGGCCGAATTCGGCATTGCGGCGGGCGATGAACTCACCTGCTCCCGCTGCAAGGCACGGCCGCGCGGGGCTGTCGGACGTCGCCTGACGGACCAGCTAGGCATTTACGGCGCTGATCTCGCGATCGAGCCTGGCGAGGCCGGATCGGCGCATATCGCGCTTCGACGGTGGTCTGGCAACGGCGCAATCGAAGCTCGGCTTGTTTCGATCGCCATCAGACACCGAGCCGCTCCAGCTCCAGCACCAGCGACCTGTGTTGGCGCGGCCGCGTCATGATCCGGATCGAGCTTCATCGCCGCGGCGAAATCGGCCAGCGCGCGGCGCGGTCGCCCTTCGCGAGCCACAGCTCGCCGCGGGCATTGAGCATATCGGCAAGTGCGGGATCGAGCCGCAGCGCGTCGTCGTGATCGGCGATCGCGCGGTCGATCTGCTGCTTGCGGGCGTAAGCGTCGCGCGCGCGACCAGCGCCTTGACGCGGTTTTTTTTTGCCCGCCTCGACCGCGTCGCGCACTGCGGTCTCGATCTCGCGCTGCGAGGTCACGCCGACCTTCTTCAGGAATTTGCGGATGCTCATGTTGAAGACGTCTTCGTGCCTTCTTCAGGAACTCCGTCCGCAGCACCAGGCCCTTGACCTTGTCGGTGCGGCCTTCGATCTCGTCCGCATTGTCGGTGAGATGGATGTTCCTGATCACCGTGCCGCGCTTGAGCACCGTGGACGAGCCTTTCAGCTTGAGGTCTTTTATCAACGTGACGCTGTCGCCCTCGGCTAGCTGCGCGCCGTTGGAATCCCTGACCTTGATGTCCATCTGATGCCTTCCGCGCCTGCGCGCCGGTTGGTAGGAAACTGCCGCGGCCGATTTTCAGCCGAGTTCGATCTCGTCGGTCACCTCGTAGGTGAGGTTCGCACCGCCAAGCGTGAGTACCATTTTCGCCGGCAGCTTTTCGTGACCCTTGAGACGACCGGCGGCGAGCGCGTCGCGCACCGCCTTCTCGATCTCGCGCTGCGAGGTGATGCCGACCTTTTTCAGAAATTTGCGCAGGCTGGCGTTGAAGGCGTCTTCGTTCATGGCGGCCTCTCGCTAGTTAGGGGTGGACCGGATGGTTCATCATGTATTCGCCGAGGTCGCGCTGACGGCGGTCGGTGCGCGCATCGGCGTTGGCGTGCTGGACGTCGCGGTCCTTGCGGCAGGCGATGTATTCGCTCGAGCCGGGCGCGACGTTGTTGGCGCGGCAGAACGCGTCGTCGTCGGTGCTGGTGTCGACCATGGTCGGCTGTCCCCGCTCGAGGCAGCCGGCCAGCAAGGGGGCGACAACGGTCAGCGCAATGAAATAAGTTGCGGTCTTCAGTCGCATCAATGAGTTTTCCGGATTTTCGGCTTTCTGCAGGCCGACTGTTTCGGCCAATTACGGGCATTGTAAGTCTTTATCACCGCCCCTTCAACGCGTTGCCGGCGCGATCCCGCCGATCCATTTCTCCGGCGGTCATGCCCCCGCCGCGGATTTTTGGAACGCAATCTGTGATCCAACACACATGTCACGAGCAACCTTGGGATTAGAATGATTTCCGCTTGATAAGAAGCGCTTCTCGACGAATACGGATTTTTTTTGCGACCATGAGCTTACGTGAATCGCATTCGCTCACGTCAGCTCCAGGTTTTCGGTTTCTCAGACAATGGAGATCACACATGGACGTTTTGGAAGACTTCGTTCTTACTTCCGTATCAGGACGCATCGAGCCGACGACGCCGGTCCCGCTCGGTGCGCAAGCGGGCCTGGCGGCAGCGCCGAACCCGCTTGGCCCGCTCGCCGAACTTCCCGGAGTCTGGAAAGGGCGCGGCTTTAACCAGATCTGGCGGCCGTTCCACGGCACGCAAGACCGCTTCCTGGAGCTGAACGAGACGATCGAGACGCTCGAGTTCGAGGCCATCCCCGGCGATATTCCAAATCGCGGCCTGCTTGAGGCCGACATCAACCTGCATGGCGTGAGGTATCTGCAGCAGATCAAGGATGCCCATGCGCTCGGTCCAAACGGCAAGCTCGCCGGTATCCATATCGAGCCGGGAATATGGCTCAGCACGCCGCCCACCACCAATCCGCTGGATCCCGCGACCGTCGCCAGGATGGCCAGCATTCCGCACGGTACGACACTGGTGGCGCAAGGCAGTACGTTGCCGGTGATCAATCATGCGCCTCCCATTGCGCCCGTCAGCATCACGCCGTTCACGATCGCACCGCCCCACAACCCGATCCAGTTCCCGGAAACGAATCTCGGAGCCGCCACGCAATTTCGTACGCCGCACACCGATATTCCCAACGTCTCGCAGGCGATGGTGAACAACCCCAACATTGTGCTGTCTCAGGCGATCGCGGGGCAGAACATCATTTCGACCACGACGCTGCGGATATCGACGAACGCCCTCAATCCGCCCTCCTCCGGAGGCGGCACGTCCAATATCGCCTTCCTGCAGGGTGCGGCTGGCGGTCCCAACGCACAATCAGTGCAGGTCGACGCCATCTTCTGGCTCGAAACCGTCAAGGAAGCGAACGGGACGATCAAGCACCAGCTTCAATACACCCAGACGGTGTTGCTGAACTTCAACGGCCTGAGCTGGCCCCACGTCACGGTCGCGACTCTGGTCAAGCATTAACGCCCGACGAAAATAGCCGGCACTGCTACGGACAGCCCGGCTGTCCGTAGCAGCCAAACCGGCCACGGTCGCTTCGCCTCACACCCTGCCCTTCAGCGCGTCGCCGATCTCGTCGAGCACCTTGGGATCCTCGATGGTGGCGGGCATTGCCCACTGGTCGCCGTCGGCGATCTTCTTGATGGTGCCGCGCAGGATTTTTCCCGAGCGCGTCTTCGGCAGCCGGCCGACCGTGATCGCAAGCTTGAAGGCGGCGACCGGGCCGAGCTTGTCGCGCACCAGCTTCACGATCTCCTTTTCGATCTCGATCGGGCTTCTGGTGACGCCGGCCTTGAGCACCAGGAAGCCGCAGGGCACCTCGCCCTTGATGGCGTCCTTGATGCCGAGCACCGCGCATTCGGCGACGTCGGGGTGGGAAGCGAGAATCTCCTCCATGCCGCCGGTGGAAAGCCGGTGGCCGGCGACGTTGATGATGTCGTCGGTGCGGCCCATCACGAAGACATAGCCGTCCTCGTCCTTGTAGCCGGCGTCGGAGGTTTTGTAGTAGCCGGGGAATTCGCTGAAATAGGCTTCGCGGCAGCGCTCGTCCTGCTCCCACAGGGTCGGCAGGCAGCCCGGCGGCAGCGGCAGTTTGATCACGATCGAGCCCATGGTGCCCGCAGGGACAGGTTTGGTGGCTTCGTCGACCACGTCGACCTGATAGCCCGGCATCGGCACCGTCGGCGAGCCGTGCTTCACCGGCAGGATGCCGAGCCCCACCGGATTGCCGGCGATGCACCAGCCGGTTTCGGTCTGCCACCAATGGTCGATCACCGGCACCTTCAACTGCTGCTCCGCCCATTCCACCGTCGGCGGGTCGGCGCGCTCGCCGGCGAGGAACAGCGTGCGGAATTTCGACAGATCGTATTTCCGGATGAAGGTGCCCTCCGGGTCTTCCTTGCGGATGGCGCGGAACGCGGTCGGCGCGGTGAACAGCGCCACCGCCTGGTGGTCCGATATCACCCGCCAGAACGCGCCGGCGTCGGGCGTGCCGATCGGCTTGCCCTCATACATGATCGAGGTCGCGCCGTGGATCAGCGGTCCGTAGATGATGTAGCTGTGGCCGACCACCCAGCCGATGTCGGAAGCGCACCACCAGACCTCGCCGGGCTTGATGCCGTAGAGATTGAACATCGACCATTTCAGCGCGACCAGGTGCCCGCCATTGTCGCGCACCACGCCCTTGGGCTTTCCCGTCGTGCCCGAGGTGTAGAGGATATAGAGCGGATCGGTCGCCAGCACGGGCACGCAAGGCGCGGATTTTTTCGCAGCCATTGCCTTGCCGCGCAATTCGGCCCAGTCGTGATCGCGGTCGCCGGCGAGTTCGCAGGCCTGCTGCGGCCGCTGCAGGATGATGCAGGCCAGCGGCTTGACGCTGGAAAGCCGGATGGCCTCGTCGAGCAGCGGCTTGTACTGCACGATGCGGCCGGGCTCGAGCCCGCAGCTCGCCGAGAAGATCAGTTTCGGCTGCGCGTCCTCGATCCGGGTGGCGAGCTCCTTGGCCGCGAAGCCGCCGAACACCACTGAGTGCACCGCGCCGATCCGCGCGCAGGCCAGCATCGCGACCATGGCCTCCGGCACCATCGGCATATAGAGGATGACGCGGTCGCCCTTGACGACGCCGAAGTCCTGCATAATGGCGGCGAGCGTTTTCACCTCGTGCAGCATCTCGGCATAGGTGAATCTGGTGACGCTGCCCGCCAGCGGCGAATCGTGGATCAGCGCCAGCTGGTCTGCCGCGTCCGCCCGCGACATGGCGGTCGAGCGCGTTGTAGCAGGTGTTGACCACGCGCGCCGGCGAACCAGCGGCCGTACAGGCCCATGGCGGGGTCGAACACTTTCTTCGCCGGGCTGATCCAGTCGATCTCGCGCGCCGCCTCGCCCCAAAAGCCTTCCGGGTCGGCCAGCGAACGGGCGTGGACCTCGTGATACCGGCTGCTCTGGATGTTCATGGCGCCACTCCCGCTCAACCTGTCTATTTTCTCGTTAAACCGTGGATGGGCGGAACAGGCCCGGCCATGATCAAGATCAATTTGGGTCGATTTACCGCGGCCATTGTCACCTGCGGCGGCATCAATTCAAGGCCCGATAGGCCCTAATACCGCTCGACCGCCAGCAAATGGTCCAGCCGCTCCCGCATGGCCTTTTGCAGGTCGTAGTCGGGCCGGCCGAACGCGGCATTGCGGCGGGCGATGAACTCGTCCTGCTCCCGCTGCAACGCACGGCCGGCGCGGGGGCTGTCGGAAGTCGCCTCGCGCACCACCTTGGCATTCACGGCGCTGATCTGGCGGTCGAGATTGGCAAGCTCGGGGGTGGCGCAAATCGCCTTTTCCACGGGGCGGCGGGCGGTGGCGCAATCAAAGCCCGGCTTGTTGTAGACCGCCATCATCGCGCCCAGCCGCTCCAGCTCCTGCGCCAGCGATTTGTAATTGCCCCTTGCGGCGGCATGGTCCGGCTTCAGCTTGATCGCGGCGCCGAAATCGGCGAGCGCGCGGGGCCGGTCGCCCTTGCGGCGCCAGAGCTCGCCCCTGGCGTTGAAGATATCGGCGAGCGCGGGATCGAGCTGCAGCACCATGTCGTAATCGCCGATGGCGCGGTCGATCTGGTCCTTGCGGTCATAGGCGCCGGCGCGCGCGATCAACGCCTTGATGCGGTCGGCCTTCAGGGTCTTCTCGTTACCGATCAGCGTACCGCACACGGCGACGATCTTGTCGGGATCATTGCCGGCTGCGGCGGCCAGACACGGCGCGGGATCGACCTGCAGGTCGGGGGCCGATTCGGCTCCGGTTGCGAACGCGGCATGCGGCCGCGCCACAGCAGAAAAGCCGCGGCCGCAGTCCGGATCAGCGCTGCCGGAAAAAATCGCATCACCCCGCCCCGGAGAATCGGGCCATACTGGAGAGGCATTCGTCAAGCAATAGTAGCGTGGATGGATATGGCGGAGAGCAAGAAATTTTTGAACCATAACGGACTTCCAGAGACTCATCACCCATGACAACCATGATCGACGACCGTCGCGTCCGTGCCGGCGTTGCGGCACCTGCGCGATACTTTTACTTCTACATGGCGCTGGCCTGCATGGCCGTTGCCTTCCTCGGCTTCGCGCCGACCTACTGGCTGCCGCTGGCGTCGGGATCGTTCGCCTCGAGCCCCGTGGTGCACTTCCACGGCCTCCTGTTCTTCACCTGGACGCTGTATTTTGCATTCCAGACTTGGCTCGCCGCGTCCGGGCGGATCGCCCGGCATCGCACGATCGGCATGATCGGCGTGTCGCTGGCGACCGCGATGACCATCCTCGGCTTCCTGGTGGCGGTCAACGCGATGAAACGTTCGGCGGCGATGGGACAGCTCGACGAGGGCATCGCCTTCGCGATCGTCCCGCTCAGCGGAATTCTGTTCTTCGCCGTGGTATTTACGCTCGCGATCGCCAACGTCCGCCAGCCGGAAACGCACAAGCGGCTGATGCTGCTGGCCGGCATCTCGATCCTGGATGCGGCGGTGGCACGCTGGTTTCTCACCTTCCTGGCGCCTCCCGGACCGCCCGGACCGCCGCCCGTCCCCGTCACCATCGGACCGGCATTCGTCGCCTATCTCCTGCTCGTGGTCGCGATCGTCACCGACTGGCGCACGCGCGGGCGCCCGCACCCCGTCTATGTCTATGGCGGCCTCGCGCTGGTGGCGGTGAAGCTGTTGAACTGGCCGATCAGCATGACGCCGGCCTGGCATGCGCTGGCGGGGGGAATATTGGCGCTGGCGCAGTAGATGTCGTCCCTGCGAACGCAGGGACGACGGGAGAGCTGCGGAGGCGATCAACTCATCTTCAGCGTGATGCCGCCATCGACCACCAGCTCGATGCCGGTGACGTATTTCGACTCGTCGGAGGCGAGAAACAGCGCGGCATTGGCGACGTCCCAGGCTTCGCCCATGTGGCCCATCGGCACCTGCGCGTCGCGCGCGCGCCACATCGCCTCGACATCGCCGCTGGCGTAACTCGACGCCAGGCCCGCGGAATGCTCGACCATCGGCGTCTTCATCAGGCCCGGCAAAACGGCGTTGACGCGAACATGTAGGGGAGCGAATTCCACCGCCGTGGTGCGCGTCATCTGATTCATCGCAGCCTTGGTGGCGGCGTAGGTGACGTAGGACACGCCGGTATGGCGGATCGAGGCGATCGAGGAGATGTTGACGATCGAGCCGCCGCCCTGCCGCACCATGACAGGAATGACATGCTTCATGGCGAGGAAGGCGCTCTTGAGATTGACCGCGAAGACGCGGTCCCACTCGGCTTCCGAGACATCGACCACGCTGCCCATCTCGGCGATGCCGACATTGTTGTCGAGCACGTCGATGCGGCCATAGGCCTTCAGGCAGGCCGCCACCATCGCCTCGACATCGCCGGCGCGGGACACGTCGGCGGTGAAGGCGGTGGCCTTGCCGCCTTCACCGGCGATGATCTTCACGGTCTCCTCGGCGGCAGCGCCGTTGCGGTCGACGCAGAACACTTGCGCGCCCTGGCGGGCAAACGTCACCGCGGTCGCCTTGCCGTTGCCCCAGCCCGGCCCGATCGAGCCGGCGCCGACCACCAGCGCGGTTTTGCCTTTCAGCCGATCCATCGATATTCCCTCCCGTATCTTCATTGTTGAGATCGTTGTAGCGCGGATGGAGCGCCAGCGAAATCCGGGATCACGGATCGCACGCCCGCATCGTCGTCACATTCGCTCCGATCGGATGGCCGAAAATTTCCGACAGCGTTTGGCATTTCCCATCATCGCACAGCCGCCATTCGCCGGCGGCGCCGGAATTGCCGAGCACGAGTTCCGGCATCGGCGGACGGTGGGGCTGCCATTGAAACCAGCCGTCGATCAGCCGCGCTTCCGGCGGCGGCTCCATGCCGGCGCCGGAGCCCTTGACCCGCGCCTGCACCAGTTGAAGCCCGCCGGGGGTGATGCGCCAGTCTTCCTGCCAGTCGACCTTTTCGACCGAGTGCGTCCACACCAGCGTGAACGCGGCGATCGAGAGCGTCTTCACCACGCCAAGCGAGGCGAGGCAGAGGCTCAAGCCGCCGCTGCCGCGGTGCGCGGGCGCTGCCGCCATTGCCGCAGCACGATCGCCGCCGTCAACGCGAAGCCGAGCGTGTCGCTGAAACGGAAATCGCCGAGCAGGCAGAGTGCCGCGAGCAAAGCGATGACGCGCTCGATCAGCGTCATCTTCGTGAACAGGAAGCCGATCGCGACCATGCCGAACAGCGCGATGGCGACCAGCGCCTTGAAGGTCGCGAGCGCCGCCGCGCCGTAGAATCCGATCTGGGCGGCCATGGGATCGCCGGCCTGCAGCATCAGCGCCGGCGAATAGACGAAGATGAAGGGAATCACATAGCCCGCGAGCGCGATCCGCATCGCCTCCCAGCCGATCTTGTCGGGATTTTCCCTGGCGATCGGTGCTGCCGCCAGCGCCGCCAGCGCCACCGGCGGCGAGAGGTCGGCCATGATGCCGTAGTAGAAGGCGAACATGTGGCTCTCGATCAGCGGCACGCCGAGTTTCGCCAAAGCGGGTGCGGCGAGCGCCGCGGTGATGATATAGGTCGGAATGGTCGGGATGCCGGTGCCGAGCAGGATCGACAGCAGCATGGTCATGACCAGCGCGAGGAACAGGCTCTTGGCCCCGAGCCCGATGACCCAGCTGCCGAAGATGGTGCCGACGCCGGTCTGCGACATCATGCCGATGATGGCGCCGACGATGGCGCAGGCCATGCCGACGGTCAGCGCGGATTTGGAACTGTCGGCAAGCGAATTGCGGCAGGCCACCAGCGTCGCCCGGCCGCCGCGCGTCAGCGCCGCGATCAGCACCAGGGCCGCGACCACGGCGGTCACCGGAACGATCTCCACGCCCTGGCGCGACACCGCACCGACGACGAGTGCGAGCCCGAGCCAGAAGATATAACGCAGCATCTGATTGGAGAAGCCGAGCGTGATGCTGGCGCCCAGGATCAGCGCCACCGTCAGCGCCAGCCCCATGCTGCCGGCATAGAGCGGCGTGAAGCCCTGAAACAGCATGTAGACCAGCGCCGCCAGCGGCAACACCAGATACCAGCGCGCCACCAGCGACTTCCAGGCGTTCGGGATTTCCGAGCGCTTCATGCCGACGAGGCCGTGCTTGCCGGCTTCCAGATGCACCATCCAGAACGCCGAGGCGAAATACAGCATCGCCGGAATCACCGCGGCCTTGACGATGACGGCGTATTCGACGCCCAGCGTCTCGGCCATGATGAAGGCGACCGCGCCCATCACCGGCGGCATGATCTGCCCGCCCATCGAGGCGGTCGCCTCGACGCCGGCGGCGAACGCGCGGCGATAGCCGAACCTGATCATCAGCGGAATCGTGAACTGGCCGACGGTGACGACGTTGGCGACGCCGGATCCCGAGATCGTTCCCATCATGCCCGAGGCGAACACCGCGACCTTGGCGGGGCCGCCGCGGGTGCCGCCGAACAGGCCGAGCGAGACGTCGGTGAACAGCTGGATCATCCCGGCGTGCTCGAGGAACGAGCCGAACAGGATGAACAGGAAGATATAGGTCGCCGAGACGTAGATCGGCACGCCGTAAAAGCCTTCGGTGCCGTAGGCGAGATGGCTGATGATCTGGTCGAAGCCGTAGCCGCGATGATTGAACGGCGCCGGCAGATACTGACCGAAGAACCAATAGAGGATGCAGGCGCCGCACATCAGCGGCAGCGCCAGGCCCATCAGGCGCCGCGTGCCCTCGAAGATCAGGACCGCCAGCAAGGCGCCGACCGCGAGGTCGAGCCGCGTCGGATCGCCGTCGCGCGCGATCAGGTCGGCGTAGAAGATCCACTGATACAGTCCGCACAGAAATCCGATGCCGCCGACCAGCCAGCCGGCGGCGCGGCCGGCATTGCCTTTGGCGGTGAAGTTGCCGATCAGGCCGAACGTCATCAGGATCAGGAAGCCGACGTGAACGCCGCGCACCACCTGGCTCGGAAAATAGTTGAAGGCCGCGACATAGAGCTGGAACGCCGCGAACGCGATGCCGATGGCGTAGGCCAAATGTCCCCAGCGGCCGGGGCCAAAACCCTCCGGGAATCCGTGCTCGAAATTGTCGAATTCAACCTTGACGGGCGCCTCAGCGTCCACAGCCTTCAGCATTTCCAGTGATTCCCCAGCACCCCAATCCAGCGGTGCCCTTATACTACGTCAACTGCCGGCATGGGCCGCCCAAACAGCCAAAAAGTTAAATTCGCCTAAAAAAGCCGAATGGCCGGGCATTCCGGCGAATCCGCGCGAAGGCCCGTTCACGCGGCGCGTGCTCCCGGCCATGACGCCCCTCTGCCTACTTGATCAGGCCCTTTTCCTTGTAATAGCGGATCGCACCGGGATGCAGCGGCACCGGACTGCCGGAAGCGGCGTTCTCCAGCTTGATCTCCTTGCCGGAGGCGTGCGCATTGGCGAGTTCCGGCAGCGACTCGTAGATCAGCTTCGTCATCTGGTAGGCGAGATCGTCGGACACCGCCGAACTGGTCACGAGATAGTTGATCACCGCCGCGGTCGGCACGTCCTTGTCCTGGCCGGCATAGGTGTTGGCGGGAATGATGACCGGCTTGAACGGCGGGCCGATCTTCTCGACAACCTCCTTGGGAACCGACACCACGGTGATCTCGGTCGAGGTGGAAAGATCCTTCAGCGAAGCCACGCCGAGGCCGGCCGATTGCAGCGTCGCGTTCAGCTGCCGGTTCTTCATCAGGTCGACGGATTCGGCGAACGGCAAATATTCGACCTTGCCGATGTCCTTGTAGCTCAGTCCCGCCGCGGCAAGGATCGCGCGCGAGTTGAGTTCGGTGCCCGACTTTGGCGCGCCGACCGAGAGGCTCTTGCCCTTGAGGTCGGCCAGCGTCTTGATGCCGCTGTCGGCGGTGGCGACGATCTGGATGTAGTTCGGATAGATCGCGCCGATGGTGCGCAGCTTGTCCAGCTTGGACTTGAAGCCCGCCTCCTCGTCGCCGTCCCATGCGGCTTTCAGCGAATTGCCGAGCGCAAAGGCGATCTCGCCGCGGCCCTGCTGCAGCAGGATCAGGTTCTCGACCGACGCCTTGGTGGCCTGCACCTGGGTCTTCACGTCCGGAATGTTGTCGCTGTAGATCTTTCCGATGGCGACGCCGAGCGGGTAATACACGCCGGAAGTGCCGCCAGTCAGTACGTTAATAAATCCTTGCGCGCGTACGGCAGGCGCCGCCAAAACCACCGCCATCGCCGCGGCAGCGGCGATCCATTTCGAATTCATGATGATTATTCTCCCCAGAAACCGCCGGGAAATTGGACGGCGCAAGGCCCCGGGTCAAGCCATTCCATCGGTCAACAGGGTTGCGGAAAACAGCCGTTCCGGCCGCAAAAGCGGGGTTCCCGCGTTGAAACCCGGCACGCGGGACGAGGCCGTCAGCTTCGCCGGCATCATGCCGGAGCGATGCGCATCAGATCGCAGCATCGCCTCACGGCAGGCGAGCGGCAGCTCCAATCGCACGGCCCGGTTGGATTTCAGATCGGCCGATGTCTCCTACTGAAACGTCATGTCCAGGCATTTCGAGATGTCGGAGCCGAGGCCGGACGAGATGGTGATGCAGCCGCGGACCTTCTGCGCGGTGTTGTCGCTCGCCCAGATCGCGTAGCCGCCCGGACCGAAAAACGAATTGGTGTTCGGCGGCTCGGTTTCGGTGGCGTCGAACGAATAGCTGGAGTTGGTGTCGAAGATGCGCGGCTTCTTGGTGCAGCCGCCGTCGGTCTGGACGTTGATCACTTCCTTGTTGTCACGCGTCAGCGCCAGGCTGACCTGGCAGCGGAAATACTCCGACGTCTTGACGTTGAATACGTAGGTGTAGGATTTGCAGGTCGCGGTGTTGAGCTTGCCGGCGGCGAGGCCACGGCTGCAGGAAATTCTCTGGTTGTTGGAAAGCTTGAATTCGTCCGCCCGGGCAACGGGAACCAGCGCCACCACGCCCAACGCGACCACACAACAAATTTTCATGACGTGGTACATCCGAATCATCCCTATGACTTATTTTGCAGCCGCATCTTCTAGCGCCAAACCGGAACATAGTCGCGAAGCGAGCGGCGGGAAATCCCAAAGTCTTGAACGCGCGTGCGGCGGCAAAGCAGTTCGTCGTATTGACGCGACATCGACGTTCGTGATTTGTTCGGGAATGGCTGGGCGCCATGACACGTAATCTTTTTCGGACCAATTGCCGGGGAGCACGCAGGATGACGAGATTTTCGACCAAAACCATTTTGATGGCGGCCGCGCTGACAGCGCTGGGGGTTAGCGCATCGACGACCGCCGCGTTTGCGGAAGACGCCAAGCCGGCGCCCTGGGAGCTGAAGCCGGACATGGGCTATGGCTACGGCAAGGACGGCAAGACCTTTTCCTACAAGATGGGCACCAACAATGCCGGCCTGCTGCTGAAGGGCGCCAAGAAGGTGCCCAAGAACACCTTGTTCTTCATCGGCCAGAACGGACAGCTCTACATGCGGACCGGGCCTTTCCTTGAAGGCGATGGCAGGTTCATGTTCGGCCCGGACAACTGACGCCCATGGCGTTTTGGAGGAAAGCTTGTCCCGGACTCGATCATGGACGGAAGCCGGTTCGCGCAGCCAAACTGGTCAAACTGCGAACATCGAGCCTTGGTTCTGATTCAATCGGAGTTCTGATTCGATCGGAACCGGTCAGGCGCTAAAACGCCGCCGCCAGCTCCTTCGCGCCGGGCAGGCGGCTGTTGCTGTCCATCCTGGAGTCGGTGATCGCGAGCAGCTTCGCCACCGTGTTGTGGCGGATCGCCACCGGGTTGCGCTCGTAGCCCGAGCGCTGGAAGAAATTCGAAGTCGGGACCTGCTCGCGCAGCGCCTGCGGCATCGTCACCATGTCGAGCCCGGTGGAGTCGCCGGTCAGGTTCATCATTTCGAGTTCAGCCGCGGTGAGCGGCCTGGCGTAGCCCTTGGCGCGCGCGAAGATTAACGAGGTCAGCAGCTTGTGGGTCTGCAGCAGCGGGCCAATATCGATGTCCAGCACCATGGCATGGATCGCCCAGCCCTGCGGCGTATCGCCGAGCTTCTCGTGCTGCGCCCACTCGTCCGGCACCGAACGCGCCACCGCCACCATCCGCTTCAGCACCGCGATCTTGTGCTCCATCGCGCTGCGCGCGGTGCCGGACAATTGCGCCGCCTTCTCGGTCAGCGCGCGCACGAATTCGCGGCCCTGTTCGGCGATCAGTTCGACGCTGTTGGTGGTGAGCAGCTGGTTATAGCCGATCGCGGTGGAGATCGCGCGCGCCTGCCGCGAGTATTCCAGTCCCGATTGCATATCGTGATTGCCGTTGCCGCCGGTCTCGAACGCATAGACCCGCACGGCCTGCTCGCGCGTCAGCCCCGCCGCCAGGGCGACGCGGGCATAAGCGCGCTTGAACTCGAGCTCGCTCGATGGCCGCTGCGGCGTGAACTGGAAATGCTCAGTCGCGGCTCTGAGGAGGTCGGCGACGACAGGAATATATTTGCGCTCGCGGGGCGGACGCGCGGGCTCGGGCTCCGGATTCACCGGCCGCTTCGGCCCGGCATAGACCGGCGGCTGCGTCAATACGTAGTCATCGGGCCCAATCGCCAGATGCTCGCGCCGCTTGGCGTTGCGGCCCCGCCGCTTCTCGGCGATGGAATTCCAGTAGGCGCTTGCCTCCTCGTCGAACGCCGCGCGCGCCTCCTGATACTCTTTCAGCTTGCGGCGATATTCGGCGACCGCCTGCGGCGAGGCCGCCTGCGCCATCGCGCCGGAAATTGCCGCCGGCAGCGGCGCGGCATCCGTCGCCATGGCCTGCGGGCCGATCGCAAGAAGCGCGAGCGCGAAATAGCTGGTGAAACGAATCGGTTGGCTGGTCATCCGCTCCTTGTAGCCGAAACAAAAGCTACTTCCAGGCAAACACCGGTTGTTCCAGCTCGGTGACGCGGGTATCGCGGCCGGCCAGCACCTCGCGAAACTGATAGATCAGCGCCGCCGTCGGCGCGTGGATAATGCCGCTGTCGTGATGGAAGCGGATCACCCGCCGCGCGCTCTCGGGAATCGCGGTGAAATCGAACGCCTCAGGCCGCTCGATGGTATCGAGCCCGATCCGGTGCACGGAGGCGACCTCCTGCGGATTGGGCGAGATCTCGCCGCCGGCGGCCGCCCACACCACGACGGGGGTGATCAGATAGCCCGAACGGGTCGGGTAATCGTCGAGCAGGCCGAGCACCGCCTCGGGGCCGGGCGCAAGGCCGAGCTCCTCCTGCAATTCGCGCAGCGCTGCCTCGATCGGCGTCTCGCCGCTGTCGCAGCGTCCGCCCGGCAGCGCCCATTGACTGCGGTGCGTGCGCAAACCCGCGGCGCGCCGTGTCAGCAGCAGCGCCGTCGCAGCGGCGCCCTCGTCGGGGGCGACGAGCGCGATCGCCACCGCCGCCCGCTTCAGCGCCAGCGACGTCCCGCTGTCCGGCAGCCGCGTGAAGCAGGCACAGCGCTCTGCGATATTCCGCCGGGTGGTATCGTCAAATGGGAGGGCCATGGCGCTTGACTACACCACGTTGCCGATCGATGAAACGGCGTTGAAGTTTTCAAGCCGTTTTCAGCAAATCTGGAAATTCGGGAAATGACCGACAAAGCCTCGGCAAAGCTCAAATCCGACGGCTGGACCATCGTCGAGACCACCGGCTTCCTGCATCTGGTCGGGCCGCTGTGGCAACGCCTCGTCGACGGCACGCATGAATATGCGCTTGTCGCGCAGGACAAGCACCATAACCGCCGCGGCCTGGTGCAGGGCGGGGTGTTGATGACGTTCGCGGACCGCACCTGCGGCATGACCGCGCGATACGTCTCGGGCAAGCCGATGCTGGCGACGGTGCAGATGGACACCCATTTCGTCGAGGCCGGCAAGATCGGCGAGACCCTGATCTCAAAGCCGCATGTGGTCCGCTCGACCCGCAGCCTGATCTTCATCACCACGGAAATCACCGTCGACAAACGCTGTATCGCCATGGCCAGCGGCGTGTTTAAGATATTGAAGAACGAGTGAGGTGCGCCCTTCTCTGCCTGTCATTGCGGGCAGCACCGGGCGAGGCAGAGTCCGCCGTTCCGGGCTGGTGCGTCAGCACCAGACCTCAGATGCGCAATCGCGCATCGGGGAATCTCGAGATTCTCCGATGCGCAATTGCACATCGTAGTTCGATGCTTCGCATCGGCCCGGAATGACGATCAACGTGAAAGGACTACCAATGCAATACCGCTCTCTCGGCCGCAGCGGCCTGAAGATCTCGCCGATCTGCCTGGGAACCATGATGTTCGGCGGGCCGACCGATGAGGCAACCTCGACGCGGATCGTCGCCAAGGCGCGCGAGGCCGGCATCAATTTCATCGACACCGCGGACGCCTATAATGGCGGCAATTCGGAGCAGGTGGTCGGCCGCGCGATTTCCAACAGCCGCAACAGCTGGGTGGTCGCGACCAAGCTCGCCAATTCCATGGGCGACGATCCCAACCGCGGCGGACTGTCGCGGCGCTGGGTGCTGCAGGCGGCGGAAGAAAGCCTGAAGCGGCTCGGCACCGACCACATCGACATCTATTACCTGCACAAGGAAGACCATTCGACGCCGTTGGAGGAAACCGTGCGCGCTATGGGCGAGCTGATGCGGCAGGGCAAGGTGCGCTATTTCGGCGTCTCGAACTATCGCGCCTGGCGGGTCGCCGAGATCTGCAACATCTGCGACCGGCTAGGCATCGACCGCCCGGTGGTCAGCCAGCCCTACTACAATGCGATGAACCGCATGCCCGAGGTCGAGCATTTTCCGGCCTGCCATTTCTACGGCCTCGGCATCGTGCCCTATAGCCCGCTGGCGCGCGGCGTGCTCACTGGCAAATACGCCCCCGGCGCCGAGCCCGACAAGGAGACTCGCGCCGGCCGCAAGGACACCCGCATGATGCAGACGGAGTGGCGGCCGGAATCGCTGAAGCTTGCGCAGGAGATCAAGCAGCACGCGGAAGCCAAAGGCATCACCGCCGGGCAGTTCGCGGTAGCCTGGGTGCTGAACTCCGCCTTCGTCAACGGCGTCATCGCGGGTCCCCGCACCGAAGCGCAATGGGACGATTACCTGCGCGCGCTCGACTATCGCTTCACCGCCGAGGACGAGGCGCTGATCGACCGCCTGGTGACGCCGGGCCATCCCTCGACGCCGGGCTATAACGATCCGGCCTATCCGATCGAGGGCCGGCGGGCAAAAACGGCCGGATAAGAGAAACTTATGGCTATTCGGGCCTAAAAGGCGCAATGCGAGGGCCACCCGCACACCACGCGGCAGGACTGCCTTTCGAAAATCGCCGAGCTCAATCCGGCGCCAGCCAGGAAGCAGTTCTGACGGCCGCCCGCCGCTCGAATCGAGGAGGCTCCGACATGGCGCTCACCGAAAGCCACTTTCAGGAATACGACTTCAACCGCATGGTCGTGGTGTTCACGATGAAGAACGACCAGGCCAGCGTCGCCTGCGCGATCTCGACCGACGCGATGGATCAACTGGAGGGCACGTCGCGAACGCCGCCGGCGCAGCGCGAGGAGCAATTCCTGCGGCTGCGCGAGCGCATCGAGGCGCGCGCGGCGCGGAAATTCAGCGACGTCGAACTCGAGGGCAATCCGCCCGGAATCATCCTGCGCGCGATCGATTTCCGCCCACCGCTGAAATGACCGGGCGCTGACGGCGGGCGCCGCCGTCAGCCGACGCCGCGTCTCAGCCTTCGGTTTCCAGCCCGGTCGGCATCGGCACATTCTCGGGCGAAGCTTGAGGCCTGCGGCGAGCGCGACGGTTTCCAGCAGCGCTGCAAAATCCTTTTCCAGATAGGCGGCCGGATCGGGCTTGAGCGTCGCGGCGCCGAAATGGCTCTGCAGCGCCTCGCGGGTCGCCGCCGTCACCGGCATGGCGACGTCGAGATCGCGCGCGGCCTTCAGGCCGAGATCGAGATCCTTGCGCAGCAGCGCCGGCGTGAACGTCGTGGTCCAGTCGAGATTGACCAGCGCATTGCTCTTGTATTTCGTGAAGGTCGAGCCGAGCACGCTGGCGTTCATGAAGTCGAGGAAGGCGTGGCGCGGCACGCCGGCCTTTTGCGCGAGGATGGTGATCTCGGCGAGATTCTGGATCACGACGCCGAGGAAGACGTTATGCGCGATCTTGCAGATGCGCGCGAGCTCGCCCTCGCCGACATAGGAGACGCCGGAAGCCGCGATGGTCGCGAGATAAGGCTGCACCTGATCGAACGCCGCTTTCGGGCCCGACACCACCGTGGAGAGTTTTCCCGCCTTGACGGTCTTGCCGTTGCCGCTGACGGGGGAGCTGACGAATTCGCAACCCAACTGCTTCAGCCGGGCGCGGATCGCTTCCGACTGCTCGACCCCGATCGAGGAGCAGTCGACCAGGATTTTCGGGCGCGGACCGGAGGCGCTCGCGACGAGACCGTTGTCGCCGAAATAGACCTGCTCGAGATCCTTGCCCGTCGACACCATGGTGAAGACGATGTCCTTGCCGGACAGCTCGTTCGGACGATCGACGATCTGCCCGCCCTTCCTGGCGAGCGGCTCGGCCTTGGCGCGCGTGCGATTCCAGATCGCCACGGAATTGCCGGCCTTCAAGAGCCGCTCGGCCATCGGGGAGCCCATGCGTCCCATGCCGATCCAGCCGAGTGAATGTTTTGCCATTTTCTTCTCCTTGGATTTCTAATTGTCGTCATTGCGAGGAGCGAAACGACGAAGCAATCCACACTATCTTCGCGTCTATGGATTGCTTCGCTTCGCTCGCAATGACGGGTATCTAATTCTCTGCCGCCTTAATACCGATTGGCGATCGGCAGCTCTTCGGCGGGGAACAGCGTAATCACCTGACAGCCCTTGTCGGTGACGACGACTTCCTCCTCGATGCGGGCGGCCGAAAAGCCGTCGGCCGCCGGGCAATAGGTCTCCAGCGCGAACACCATCCCCGTTTTGATCTCCATCGGATTGTCCAGCGACACCAGCCGCGAGATGATCGGGCGCTCGTGCAACGCCAGTCCAAGGCCGTGGCCGAACTGCAGGCCGAACGCCGCCATCTCGTTCGGAAAGCCGAAATCCTCCGCCTTGGGCCAGACGCTCGCCACCGTGTCGGTCGAGACGCCCGGCTTGATCAGCGAGATCGCGACATCGAGCCATTCGCGGCACTTCTTGTAGGCGTCGTGCTGCACCGGCGTGGCGCGGCCGATATTGAAGGTGCGGTAATAGCAGGTGCGATAACCCTGATAGGACTGCAGGATATCGAAGAAGGCCTGGTCGCCGGGGCGCAGGATGCGGTCGGTGAAATTATGCGGATGCGGATTGCAGCGCTCGCCGGAGATCGCATTGATCGCCTCGACGTCGTCGGAACCCATCTCGTAGAGCATCTTGTTGGCAAGCGCGACGATATCGTTCTCGCGCACGCCGGGCTTGAGCGCCTCGTAAATCGAATGGTAGACGCCGTCGACCATGGCGGCGGCCTGGTTGAGCAGCATGATCTCGTCGATGTTCTTGATCTCGCGCGCGTCCAGCATCACCTGCTGCCCGTCGACGACCTTCATGCCGGCCTTCTGCAATTCGAAGAACATCGCGGTTTCCGCGATATCGACGCCGACCGGCATGTCGGCGACGCCGGCCGCGCGCAACAGGCTCATGACTTCCTCGGCATGCGCCTTCATCAGCCCGACCGACGGCGGCACGGTGCCGCGCATGCCGAGCATGCCGGCGCGGCAATTATCCGGCACCAGCCAATCGCAGTTGATGCGATGATGCACCGCCGCCGAGCCGAAATCCCACACGATCGGCTCGCCGTCGCCGGCCAGCAGCGCAAACCGACAGAGCTTGTCGCGCTCCCACTCGCCGATCTTGGTGCCGGAGACGTAACGGATGTTGTTGACGTCGAATAGTAACAACGCGCCGCATGGCGACGCCTTCAGCGCCTGACGCGCGCGGGCCAGCCGGTAATGGCGCAGCCGGTCGAAATCGATCCGGCGCTCGAAATCGACCGACATGTGGCCGTGCGACGGGATCGCCCGGTCCCAGCGCCAATGCGGCTCGAGATGTTCGGGACGAATGAGGTGCGGCTTGAGCGCGTTCGAAACATTCATGGGGAATGACCGGCTGGAGGTTGTTGCAATCGATTGCATAAAGGGTTTTAGTGCCATCTGTCAAGGGCGCGTCGGCGGCTGCAATGCCCGCTGCCGGGCGTTGGCGCAGTGGGAAAACCTTCGAATGGTGCAAAAAAGCCGAGCCGTGACCGCAGGAAGCGCCAGGCGCGCGGCCGCTTCCCGTCCGACGATCAAGGATGTCGCGGAAAGATGCGGCGTGCATCCCTCGACCGTATCGCGCGCGCTCAGCCCGGCGATGAGCCATCTGGTCGCGCCCGAAGTTGCAGAGCGAATTCGCGCCGCGGCAACCGCACTCGGTTACCAACCAAACGTGACCGCGGCCGGCCTGCGCACCGGGCGAAGCGGCCTGATCGGCGTGCTCGCCCCCGACATCGCCGACCCCGGCTTCCCGCCGATCCTGAGCGGCGTCACCGAGACGCTGGGCGCGCAAGGGTATGCCACCATCGTCGTCGACGTCGGACCCGATCCCTCGCGCGAACAGGAACTGGTCGACCGGCTGATCGCGCGCGGCGTCGATGGGCTGGTGCTTGCGACCGTGGTGCTGAACGATCCGGTCGTGGGCCATTGCCTCGCCGCCTCTATTCCGGTGGTGCTGGTCAACCGCAGCGACTCCGCGCGAAAGCTGCCGGCGGTCGTCACCGACGACGAAGCGGGCATGCGGCTCGCGGTCGACCATCTCGCAGGCTTAGGCCATCGCCGCCTCGGCCATATCGCAGGGCCGCAGCATGTCTCGACCGGCGCGCTGCGCCGTGCCGGCTTCAAGGCCGCCGCGGCCCGCAGCGGTCTGCCGGCGCAAAACACCCTGATCGAGACCGCGCGCGCCTATACGCGCGACGAGGGCCGGCTGGCGGCGCTGCGCCTGCTCGATCGCGAGAAACCGCCGACCGGAATCGTCGCCGCCAACGACCTGCTCGCGCTCGGCATCTACGACGCGCTCGGCGAGCGCGGCCTGAAATGCCCCGCCGAAATCTCGGTGGTCGGCCACAACGACATGCCCTATGTGGACATGCTGTCGCCGCCTTTGACCACCGTGCGCATCGCGCAACGAGAGATGGGCAACCAGGCCGCCCGCCTGCTGCTCGATGCGATCGCCGATCCCGCCGCGCGCCGCGAGCGCGTCGTGCTGGAACCCGTGCTGATCGTGCGGGGGTCGACGGGAAAGCCGAAGGGGTAGGCTGTAAACAGCTATTTAATAGGCGCGACCGCCAAACCGGTCTATCGGTGAGCGGTCGTGGCCGGAGATTGCAAGATGCGCCAGATTCCGCTGGGAGCGAAAGGAACGTTCACGCTGCGCGTCGAGCCCGCCCATCTCGCCAATCAGTTCAAGGACGCGATCCTGCCGCAGGTGCTGGCGACCCCCGTTATGGTCCTGATCATGGAAAACGCCGCCCTCAACGCCATCCGGTCCTGTCTCGAGCCGGGCGAGAGCGCGGTCGGCACCGCGATCGATGTCCGGCACCTTGCCGCGACGCCGGTCGGCCACATGGTTCGCGCCGAAGCGGAGGTCACCGCGGTCGACGGCAAGCGCATCGAGTTCAAGGTATCGGCGTACGACGAAATCGAGGAGATCGGCCGCGGCACCCACCAGAGGGCGGTGATCGATCTTGCCTCGTTCAACGAACGGCTCGCGAGCAAGGTTAAGCGTTAACCCTGCGAAATGGATCGCCTGCCGGCGGCCAGGCCGCGGCGGCCAAAAATCCGCTCTCAAAAAGCCGGGATCGAACCACCGCTCGGTGCGCCGGAGCGGCCGCGAGCGGGCGTCCTCGAAGTCGCAACAATTTAAATCATCTGTGAGCCAACTGGAGCCAGTTATTTTCACGCGTGGCCGGTAACAAAAGACCATCATTCTTTTGTCGTCCTACCCGAAAACGCGAAACGTCTGAGAGACCGACAGCCATGACCACGTTCTCTTCCCTGATCAATGAAATTCAGAACACAACGGTATCCGGGCTTACGAAAAGGCAGTTGAGGGCACTCACGCGCATCACCGATTTGTTCGTCGCCGGCTCCGGTCACCATTCGAAGCAGCAGATCGAGCTGTTCGACGAAGTCTTCAAGACCCTGGTCGCGGTGATCGAGCTGGAAACCCGCACCAAGCTGTCGCTGCATCTTGCGACCCTCGCCGATGCGCCGGTGGCGCTGGTCCGGGCTTTTGCCGCCGATGACGCCATCGCCGTGGCGGGTCCGGTTCTCACGGAGTCGACGGCACTGAGCGACTCCGATCTTGTCGTCAACGCCCGGACCCAGGGCCAGGGTCACCTTCACGCCATCGCGAAACGCCGAACCATCAGCGAAGTGATCACCGAAATCCTGATCGAGCGCGGCGAACCGAACGTCGTCCATACCGTTGCGCAGAATGCCGGCGCCCGCTTTTCGGAAGGCAGCTTCCGCGAACTGGTCGCGCGGGCCGGCAACGACGCCCAGCTCGCGCTGCATGTCGGCATGCGGCACGACATTCCCCGCCATCACTTCCTGAAACTTCTCGAAACCGCCTCCGCGTCCGTCAGCGCCAAGATCGTGGCCGCGAACCCGCGGCTTGCCGATGCCGTGCAGGATGCGGTCACCGAGGTGATCGACGACATCAACCAGGAGATCCGCAAGCACTCGCCGGATCACGCCCGGGCGAAGTCGCGGGTGAAGCGGCTGCAGAACTGGCATGAACTCAGCGAAGGCAATGTGCATGCGGCCGCCCGCGCGCAGAACTTCGAACAGACGGCGGTCGCCCTGTCGGTTCTCGCCTGCTGTCCGATCGAGATGGCCGAACGGGCGATCCTCAACGAAAACCCCGGCGTGGTGCAGGTCATCGCCAAAGCCGCCGGCTGCTCCTGGTCCACGGTCAAGGCTCTGCTGCTGATGACGGCCGCGGACCGCAGGATGTCCGAAAAGGACCTCAACCGGTCGCGCGACGATTACGAGCGGCTCGAGGCGCAGACGGCAAAACGGGTGCTCGAGTTCTACGAAGCCCGCCGCGACGCGCACACCACCGCTAACCCACCCATCGTTCCCGAAGCGTCCGAGAGCTTCGGAAGCCGTCACGAGCTCGATGAGCCGGCGGAGCCGGCGCGGCAGGCATCCTGAGGCCTGGCTGAAAAGCGGACTAGGCTGGCTTGAGATTGAATCTTCTTCCGTCATGGCCGGGCTTGTCCCGGCCATGACGGAGTGAATGCAAAACGCCGGATTTTGTTGATCGCTATTTGAGTCGGGCTCCAGGTCCGTTGCCTGCGAGGCCGGACGCCGCGCCTAGTATCGCTGGATACGGATCGACAGCAGTTCGGCCTTCTCGACCGACCCGGCCGCGGCGAGCTGCAGCGCGTTCCTGAAATGGCTCGCCATTTTCAGCGAGGCCACCGAGCCGCCCACGAGGTCGACGATGTCGGAAGCCGGCATCGGCCTGGCAAGCAGATAACCCTGCGCGGTGTCGCAGCCGAGTTGACGCAGATGGGCGAGCTGGATTTCGGTCTCGACGCCCTCCGCGAGCACCTCGAGGTTCAGCGCCCGCCCGAGCCCGACCACCGCCGCGGTGATCTCCATGCCGGTCCGGTTATCCGGAATATCCCTGACGAAGCTCTGGTCCACCTTGAGCTTGTCGACCGGAAAGCGCTTGAGATAGGCCAGTGACGAATAGCCGGTCCCGAAATCGTCGATCGCCAGCCGCACGCCGAGCGCCTTCAGCGCGTTCAGTTTCCTTTCGACGTCGGAGCCGGATTCCATCAGGCTGCCTTCGGTGATCTCCAACTCGAGGTAACAGGCGGGCAATCCGGTCTCGGCGAGGATGCCGCCGATCGTCTCGTGGATGTTGGGGCGCGTGAACTGGTGCGGCGACAGGTTCACCGCCATGGTGTCCAGCGCCATTCCGTCGTCGAGCCAGCGTTTCATCTGGGCGCAGGCCGCGTGCAACACCCACTCCCCGAGCGGAATGATGAGGCCGGTCTCCTCCGCGACCGAAATGAAGCTGGCGGCGGGAATCATCTCGCCGCCCGGCGGCTTCCAGCGCACCAGCGCCTCGACCCCGACGATGCGGCAATCCGACATCGCCACCAGCGGCTGGTAGTGGAGCTGGAATTCGCCGCGCTGCAGGCCGCGGCGCAGCGCGGATTCCATTTCGACGCGGGCGTTCGCAGCAACCGTCAGCGCCTCGGTGTAGAACCGGAAGCCGCTGCGGCCGGCGCCCTTTGCCTCATAGAGCGCGGCATCGGCATTGCGGATGATCTGATCGACGGATTCGTTGTCGTTGGGAAAGATGCAGATGCCGATGCTGGTGCCGATATAGACCTCCTGCCCGCCGGCGAGCACGAACACTTCTTTCAGGGCCTCGATCAGCGATTGAGCAAGGCGGCCGGCGGCGGCCTGCGGCCGCGCGAGCCGCTCCATCAGCACGACGAATTCGTCACCGCCCATCCGTGCCAGCAAATCGCTGTCGCGCAGCCGGCCCTGCAGCCGCGAGGCAACCAGCTGCAGCAGTTCATCGCCGGCGCCGTGTCCGAGGCTGTCGTTGACGTTCTTGAAATGGTCGAGGTCGAGGAACAGGAATGCGCCCTGGTCGCCGGCGCGGCGGGCGCGTTCGAGGGCGAGCTTGAGGCGCGAGACCAGAAGCAGCCGGTTCGGCAGTCCGGTCAGGGAATCGTGCTGCACGAGATATTTCAGCTCGGTTTCCTTCTGCCGGAGGAAACGGTGGGGGGCCAGCACGCCGGCAACGAACAGCGCGCGGTACAGCATCACATAGGCCGCGGTCTTGTAGACATGCCCGAGCAGATTGAACAGATCGGTGACGTGGCCATACAGCGTGAAGAACAATTCCGACAGGCCCAGCACCCAGGCGCCGGCGGCCAGCCAGTACAGATTGACGTCGCGCCGCTGCGCGCCGCGCCCCGCCAGCACCAGCGCGACGGCAAGATAGGTCGCGGCCAGCACGTACTCGCTATAGATCTTGAACGGCGTCAGCCCCTGTCCGTCAACGAACGTGCGCGGCAGCCACGCACTGTGAAAAAATCCGATCCACCAGCTGACGCCGACGACCGCGACAGCCGCAGCCATCGTCGCAGCACAGTGGCGCGCCGACCAGGTCCGCACCGGCAGCCAGACCACGGCGACCAGTCCGACCGCGGCGATGGCGCGGCCGACCAGCCAGAAATTGATCGCCTTCTCGCTCCCGCTCGGACCGAAGACATCGGGCATCCCCTCGAACGACAGCGTGTGGGCGAAGTCGATCAGCGCGACCGAGAGAAACGTCGCGGCAAGCACGATGCCGTGGCTGTTGCCGGCCTGCCGGCGCAGATTCCAGCCGAGCCCGAACACCATGAAGGAGACCGCCATGGAAATGAATTCGAGGCCGGTGTGCAGCGGCAGATAGTCGGAAGGCTTCTTGAAGAACTGCAATCCCGGCAGCCAGGGCCCGCAGGCGACCAGCACCGTCAGCGCAGCCACCACCAGCAACAGCCGGCGCGGCTCTGGACCCAGCGGCGGGAACGAAAGATTTAGGTCATTCTGACCGGTGGGGCGCAATGTCGATATCCCGTTGAAATGGGCATTTCGACTTTCAGTCAAATGCGCGAGAACACAGCTGCTGCTATAAACTAGGGCATTTTACCAAAGAACTCTTTACCGAGTTGTTTCGCGCGGTCCGCGTGCACGGGGGGTGTTAGGTCCGGCGACGGGCAACCTTTTGTTAGGAGTTTGGTGGGCCGATCGACGACCTGACCGCGCTATCCGCATCGGCATGACAGAGGCGGGTGCGCGCAGGCGGAAAACGTTCAGCTGAGCCAGCCAGTTGCCGAAATATTCAGGGAAATGGTGCCCAGGGGCGGGATCGAACCACCGACACTGCGATTTTCAGTCGCATGCTCTACCAACTGAGCTACCTGGGCATTTCCCTCGCCCACGGGGGGTTGGGAGCGGGGGTTTATAGTCAGGCCGGGCAGCGCTGTCTACCACGCTTCGCCTTGCGGCTTCGCGTGGCGCAGCCATGCGGAAGCCAAAGGCGAAGCGTGCCCGGCGTAGCCCGCAAGGGCGAAGATGGGCTGCCGCGGAACACCCACTAACCGTTCGAAAACACACGAATATTGCTAATCCTGGTCTTCGTCCGCCTCGGCACGGCCGGGAATGGCGTAGGAATTCGACAGCCAGCGGTTCAGATCGACGTCGCGGCAGCGCTCGGAACAAAATGGGCGCGAGGCCTCGGTGGCGGACTTGCCGCAGATCGGGCACTTCTTGGCCGATGCCCTGCCAGCCGATCGCTTGTCCTTGGCCGTCCCCTGGCCGGCGTCTTTTGCTGGCTTAGCTGGCATTCAACCAACCGAAGCGGATCGGGAAACCCTCGCCGCCCATTAGCGAGATCGATTCGTACAGCGGCAGGCCCACCACATTGGTGTAGGAACCGACCAGCTTGACCACGAACGATCCGGCGATGCCCTGGATGGCGTAGCCGCCGGCCTTGCCGCGCCATTCGCCGGAGCCGATATAGGCTTGGATGTCGTCCTCGCTGAGGCGCTTGAAGCGCACCCGGGTTTCGACCAGGCGCTGGCGGAAGGCCTCCTTCGGCGTCACCAGGCAGATCGCGGTGTAGACGCGGTGGTTGCGTCCCGACAACAGCCGCAGGCATTGCGAGGCCTCGTCGACCAGATTGGCCTTGGGCAGGATGCGGCGGCCGACCGCGACCACGGTGTCGGCGGCAAGAATGAAGGCACCGCGCAACTCGTCGTCGAGTTGCACCGATTTGAGCGCGGCGTCGGCCTTGGCCCGGGCCAGCCGGTTGGCGCAGGCGCGCGGCAACTCGCCCCGCTTCGGGGTCTCATCGACATCGGCCGGACGCAGCGCATCCGGCTCGATGCCGGACTGGTTGAGCAAAGCGAGTCGCCGCGGCGAACCGGAGGCAAGTACGAATTTGGGGCGACCTAGCATGCGGGCTTTTGTCGGCGGGAGGGAGGGGCTACGAACGCGCGCGGAACCTATCGGAAGGCACCGGTTGAGACAACCGGCTAACACATTATCGTCGCCCCCGCGAACGCGGGGGCCCATAACCACAGGTGGGTGTTGTCGATGCAAATTGTGCGACAACCGCTCCTTAAATCACGTCGTCATGGCGTATGGGTCCCTGCCTGGCGCCTTCGCTGAAGCTTCGGCGGCCCGCCGTCATGACCCCGGTGAAGCCTTGGCGTAGACGGGTCGCAGGGACGACATAAAAGTTTTATCCGCCGTTTATCACACGCTCACCGAACCCGCCCTGGAGAACCGCCGGCGGATCCGCATCGACAGGCCGTCGCAGACCTCGCGATAGGCGGCGAGCTTCTGCTCGCGATTTCCGTCCGCGCCGGTCGGATCCTGGGTCGGCCAGTATTCGACCTCGGCGGCAAGCGTGCGCGTCAGTTCCAGCGCCTTGTGATGCGCCTCCGGCGACAGCGTGATGATGAGGTCGAAATTCAGCCCCTCCCAGTCGTCGAGTTCCTCGAAGGTGATCGGCTTGTGGGTCGAAATATCCTGGCCCAGTTCCGCCATCACCGCGACCGCGAACGGATCGAGCTCGCCCTTGCGGACGCCGGCGGATTTCACGTACAGCGCCTTCGGAAACATGTGCTGCAGCAGGCTTTCGGCCATCGGCGAACGCACGCTGTTCAGACCGCATGCGAACAGCACGGCCTGCGGGGTGCGCGCACGCGAAGGCGCTTCCATCGCTTCAGGCTTTTACGTTGCGCATGATCTGATCCGAAAACCGGCGCGCTCGTTTCGGGATCATGCGCTAACCCTTCCAGTGCAGCACGCAGATCAGCGTGAACAGCCGGCGGGCGGTCTCGAAATCGACCCGCACCTTGCCCTTCAAGCGCTCCTGCAGCGTGCGCGAGCCTTCGTCGTGGATGCCGCGGCGGCCCATGTCGATGGCCTCGATCTTGTCCGGCGTCGCGGTGCGGATCGCCTGATAATAGCTGTCGCAGATCATGAAATAGTCTTTGACGATGCCCCGGAACGGCGTCAGCGACAGCAAGTGCACCACCACCGGCGTGCCATCCTCTTTCCGGATATCGAACATCAGCCGGTTGCCGGTGATGCCGATATGCAGCGTGAACGGCCCCCCGCTGGCGCCTTCCGGCGCGAACAGGTTCTCCTCGATCAGGTCGTAGATCGCGATCGCGCGTTCGTGCTCGATGTCGGGGCCGGAACGCCCGATCGATTCCTCATCGAGCGTCACCGCGACGATGCGGTTGTTGGCGTCCTCGTCTCGTGGCGGTTTGGTCATGTCTGATTGAGGCGCAATCCGACCGAGCGCGCATGCGCATCGAGGCCCTCGGCCTTGCCCAGTGTCATCGCGGCAGCGCCCAGTGCGCGCAGCTGCTCGGGGCCGCATTTCAGGATCGAGGTCCGCTTCATGAAATCGAGCACGCCCAGGCCCGACGAGAACCGCGCCGAGCGCGCGGTCGGCAGCACGTGGTTGGAGCCGCCGACATAGTCGCCGATCGCCTCGGGGGTGTGCGGGCCGATGAAGATCGCACCGGCATTGCGGATTCTTGCCGACAACGCTTCGGGGTCCGCCGTCATGATTTCCAGATGTTCGGCGGCGATCGCATCGGCGAGCGGCACGGCGTCGCCGAGGTTTTTCACGACAATGATCGCGCCGAAATCGTTCCACGACGCCCGCGCGATTTGCGCGCGGGGCAAGGTCGCGAGCTGGGATTCCACCGCGCGCTCGACCTCAGCCGCAAGCCGCGCGCTGTCCGTGATCAGGATCGACTGCGCGTTGACGTCATGCTCGGCCTGCGCCAGCAGATCGGCCGCGATCCAGCCGGCATTGCCGGTGTCGTCGGCGATGACCAGCACTTCGGATGGGCCCGCGATCATGTCGATGCCGACCTTGCCGAACACCAGCCGTTTTGCCGCGGCGACATAGGCGTTGCCGGGGCCGACGATCTTCGCCACCGGCGCTATCGTCGCGGTGCCGTAGGCGAGCGCCGCCACCGCCTGCGCGCCGCCGACGCGGTAGATCTCGGAGACGCCGCCGAGTTGGGCGGCCGCCAGCACCAGCGGGTTGAGCTTGCCGTCGGGCGAGGGCACCACCATCACCACGCGGCCGACGCCGGCCACTTTCGCGGGCACCGCGTTCATCAGCACCGACGACGGATAGGCGGCGGTGCCGCCGGGAACGTAGAGCCCGACCGCCTCGATCGCGCTCCAGCGCCAGCCGAGCTCGACGCCGAGCGCGTCGGTGAAGCGATCGTCCTTCGGCAGTTGCCGGCGATGAAAGACCTCGATGCGGTCGCGGGCGAATTTCAGCGCCTCGACGGTCGCGGCGTCGCATTCCTTCACCGCGGCATCGATTTCGGCCGGTGTGACGCGCAAGGCCTCCGCGGTGAGATCGAGTCGGTCGAATTTGCTGGTGGCCTCGAGCAGCGCCGCATCGCCGCGCGCCGCCACATCGTCGACGATGGCGCGGGTGGCGAGCTCGATATCCGCCGACACCTCGCGCTTCATCGCCAGGAAATCAGCGAAGCGCTTGGCAAAGTCGGCGCTGGAGCGGTCGAGGCGAACGGGCATGATGGCTTTCCGGGCGGGTCTCTGTTGCGAAGGCCCACTGCTCAATGGCGCGACGGCAATTGGCCGTCAACCCTTGCGATATTGAATACGCACCTGGTGCGGCCGACCATAGCTGGTCGTCCCGGCCAAGCGAAGCGCGAGCCGGGACCCATAACCACCGCTGGACCGAATTGCGCGCGGCTGGGGCGGCCATCTGTACCAATTACAGTGCCCTGTGGTTATGGGTCCCGCTTTCGCGGGGACGACGACGATGGAGGCCTGAATCACGCCCCCAGCCCCGACGATTCGGCCCCCTCGTCCAGTTCGCTGGTCCCGAGATCGTCGGCACCGAGGTCGGTCAACTGGCATTCCAGGCATTCGACGTTGAGCCGCAGCGCCCGGCCATGGTTGAACAGCAGCACCGCGCTGCCGCTTGGGGCATCGCCGGGGTGAAACTCGATTCCCACCAGTTCCAGCGCGGTGTCGGGCCTCCCCATGTCGATATTGCGCGACTTGCAGGACAGTACCCGGTCGAACCTCAAGGCCGCGATCAGGCGGCGCGGCGCGGTTTGTCCCGACAGCGTCTGTTCCCAGTCCAGCCGGCGCATGCCCACCACCAGCCGCTTTTCGCCCTGCCGCCAGATGATGTCGGCAGTCTGCACCCTGGCGTCCTGGACATGCGCCGAGACGACGGCCAGATCGTCGGCATCGAGCGCGATCAATTTGAGCTGGGCCGTCATCGGGCGCCTTCAGTTTGCGAAACCTATCCGCTGATGCGCTCGATGGTGGCGCCACAGGCCGACAATTTGTCCTCCAGCCGCTCGAAGCCGCGATCGAGATGGTAGACGCGGTTGACCATGGTCTCGCCTTCGGCGGCGAGGCCTGCGATCACCAGCGACACCGAGGCGCGCAGGTCGGTCGCCATGACCGGCGCGCCGCGCAATTGGTCGATGCCGTCGATGGTGGCGGTCTCGCCGTCGAGACTGATGCGCGCGCCGAACCGCGCCAGTTCCTGCACATGCATGAAGCGGTTCTCGAAAATCGTCTCGGTGATGTGCGAGCTTCCCTTGGCGCAGGCCATCAATGCCATCAGCTGCGCTTGCAGGTCGGTCGGAAAGCCCGGAAACGGCGCGGTCGAAACCTTTACGGGATTGATGCCGGCGCCGTTGCGGCTGACCCGGATGCCCTCGTTGTTGGGGGTAACGATCGCACCTGCCTGGGTCAGCACGTCGAGCGCCGATTGCAGCAGTTCGGGGCGGGCGCCGGCCAGCTGCACGTCGCCGCCGGCCATCGCCACCGCCATCGCATAGGTGCCGGTTTCGATCCGGTCCGGCAGCACGGTGTGCCGCGCGCCGTGAAGTTTCGTCACGCCTTCGACCGTAATGCGGGGGGTACCGGCGCCGGAGATACGCGCGCCCATCTTGTTGAGGCAGTCGGCAACATCCTGGATTTCCGGCTCGCAGGCGGCATTGGCGATGACGGTCGTGCCCTTTGCCAGCGTCGCCGCCATCAGGGCTACGTGGGTGCCGCTGACCGTGACCTTGGGAAAGTCGATCGACGCGCCCTTCAGCCCGCCGGGCGCCTTCGCCACCACATAGCCGCCGTCGATGGTGAGTTCGGCGCCGAGCTTTTCCAGCGCCATGATCAGGAGATCGACCGGCCTTGTGCCGATGGCACAGCCGCCGGGCAGCGAAACCCTGGCCTCATGCATCCGCGCCAAGAGCGGCGCGATCACCCAGAACGAGGCGCGCATCCGCGACACCAGTTCGTAGGGCGCCGTGGTGTCGATGATGTCGGCCGCGGAAATGTGCAGGGTCTGACCCTGATATTCACGGTCGCCGGGGCGCTTGCCCGCGGACATGATGTCGACGCCGTGATTGCCGAGAATGCGCTGCAATTGGGCGACGTCGGCCAGCCGCGGCACATTGTCGAGGATCAGGGTCTCCTCGGTCAGGAGCGCGGCGATCATCAGCGGCAGTGCGGCGTTCTTGGCGCCCGAGATCGGAATGGTGCCGTTGAGCTTGCTGCCACCCACGATGCGAATGCGATCCATGCCGATCCCCGATTTTGGCTAGATATAAAGTATAGAGCGAATGGGCCCCATATGGCAAAAGCGTGAAATTTGCGGCTATTTGATGGGTTTAAAGGCGACACACCCGTCATTCCGGGGCCCGCGTAAGCGCGAACCCGGAATCTCACCCATTACCACGAGATTCCGGGTTCGAGGCTTCGCCTCGCCCCGGAATGACGGTCGCACCCCGAAGATGAGTCAGACCGCGTTGATATCCCCGCTCTCCAGCACGGGCCGTGGAAAACCGTCCCTTGCCACCGCTATCATGGCGCGGCCGACCTGCTCGGTCGTGGTCATGTATTTCGGCGCCAGGCGATTGAGCAGCGATAACAGCGGGGCTGTACCGACATAGATCGCCTGCACCCACCCGGTCTTGGAGCGGATGCCGTGCAGCGGCTGGATGCCGGCGGGGCGGAACATATAGGCTGCCTTGAACGGCAGCTTGAGCAAATCGTTCTCGGTCTTGCCCTTGACCCGCGCCCACATCAGGCTGCCGCGCTCGGTTGAGTTGGTGCCCCGCCCGGTGACATAGACGAACACCATCTGCGGATTGAGTCTCGCAAGCGTTGTGGCCGCCGCGAGCGTGATATCATAGGTCAGATGGCGGTAGCGCTCCTCGTTCATGCCGACCGAGGAGACGCCGAGGCAGAAGAAGCAGGCGTCATAACCGGTGAGTTCGGATTCGATCGCCGAATAATCCAGGAAATCGCCGTGGACGATTTCGCGCAGTTTTGCATGATGCTGCCCGGTCGAGCTGCGCCCGATCGCGAGCACGCTGTCGACGCCGGCGTCTAGCAGACATTCGCGCAAGACACCCTGCCCGACCATGCCGGTGGCGCCGAACAGGATGATTTTCATCGCCGCGCGATCTGCGTTCATCCCTTGATGAACGCGAGCAGGTCGGCGTTGATGGTGGCCGCTTCCGTGGTGGGCATGCCGTGCGGAAAGCCCTTGTAGGTCTTCAGCGTCCCGTTCTTCAACAGCTTCGCCGATAACGGCCCGGCAGCGACATAGGGAACGATCTGATCGTCTTCGCTATGCATCACCAGCACCGGCACGGTGATCTTCTTGAGGTCTTCGGTGAAATCCGTCTGCGAGAAGGCGACGATGCCATCGTAATGCGCCTTGGCGCCGCCCATCATGCCCTGGCGCCACCAGTTCTGGATGGTAGCCTCGGAAGCTTTGGCGCCGGGCTTGTTGTAGTTGTAGAACGGACCGGCCGCGACGTCGCGATAGAATTGCGAGCGATTGGCCGCGAGCGCGGTCTGGAAGCCGTCAAACACGTCCTTGGGAAGACCGTTGGGATTGGCTGTCGTCTTCACCATCAGCGGCGGCACGGCGCTGATGATGGCCGCCTTTGCCACCCGGCTCTCGCCGTGCCGCGCCAGATAGTGCACCACCTCGCCGCCGCCGGTGGAATGGCCGACGTGAATGGCGTTCTTCAGATCGAGATGCGCCGTCACGGCCGCGAGGTCGTCGGCATAGTGATCCATGTCGTGGCCGTCGCCGGTCTGGCTGGACCGGCCATGGCCGCGACGGTCATGGGCGATGACCCGATAGCCGTGATTGAGAAAGAACAGCATCTGCGCGTCCCAGTCGTCGGCCGAGAGCGGCCAGCCATGCGAGAACACCATCGGCTGGCCGCTGCCCCAGTCCTTGTAATAGATTTCGATGCCGTCCTTGGTCTTGATCGTTGGCATGCGCAACTCCTCTGGGGTCAAGATCCGCCGTTCGCACTGGACCGGCGCGTCGAGCGGAATCGAATCTGCAAACGGATCAGGCGTAGGCCGGCATCGGACGGTACCGCCGCAGCGCGCCGATGATCACGACCACGAAGAACAGCAGCACGATGCCCTGGACCACGGCGAAGGCCGGCCCGGAGGGCGGGTTACCGGGCGCCAGCGCGGTGAGGGCCGGTATCTTGAGGAAGCTCTGGATCACCAGCACGAACACGTTGAAATAGAGCGAGATCATCGCGGTCAGCACATAGATCCAGCGCCAGGCGCCGGAAAGCTTCATGCCGTAAAGCGCGATGCAGGCAATCGCCAGCAGCACCAGCGAGATGATGGCGATGATGTGCGACGGCAGCAATTTTTCGAACGGAAACAGGAAGCCGGTGGCGCTGGTCAGAATCGTGAACAGCAGGAATATCGCGGTCAGTCCCGGCATTCGGCTGGAGCCGAGCAGGCCGAACATCACGATGATGCCGGAAACGATCGCGATCAGACTGATGATCACGTGCACCGTGGTGAACATCGACAAACTCATACCCAGGACCATGACAAACTCCCCCTTTTGAGCCAGCTTGAATGCTACGATCCCGGATCGGAAATTTCCATTCACGCGTCTGTGCAATCATAGTGCACATGGCGCCTGAATGGCTTCTCGGTTCGGCGGGATTTTTGTCGAATTGCCCGGTCCAACGCCCAGAGCATGATTCAACTGAGTTGAATCATGCTCCTCGTCCATCTTCTTGTTTGAGCATGATCTTTCCGGAAAACCGGTACCCACTTTGCACTAACGTGGCCTTCCGGGTCCGGATCATGCTCTAACGATTGAGAAATTCGACCAGTTTCGGGATCACCTGGTCCGGCGCTTCTTCCATCAGCCAATGCCCCGATCCCTTGACGAGGACGCCCTCGACGTTGGTTGCGACCATCTTACCCTGCTCGATCAGGAACGGACCGCCGGCCTTCTCGCCCGACAGCACGAGTAGCGGCATCGTCAGCTTGGTTTTTGCAAATCGCGCAAAATCCTCGGCATCCCCTGGAAAAGCGCGAAAAACTTCCATTCCCGCCGCCATGTGTCCGGGCCGGGCATAGGCCTTGACATAAAATTCGCGATCCTTCTCCGACAGCGATTTGTTCGGATCGGCGGCGAAATCATTCCAGAAATGATCGAGATAAATCCGCTCCCGCCCCGTCACCAGCGCCAGCGGCGTCTTGCCGTAGAAATGGAAATGCCAGAGATCGCGCAGCAGAAACACGCTGTTCCAATCGCCGACTCCCGGCAGGAAAGCTTCCATCAGCACGAGCCGATCGACCTCAGCGGGGTATTGCGCCGCATAGGCGTAGGCGACCATCAGCCCGATATCGTGCCCGACCAGCCGGATATGGTCGTATCCGAGTTTCCTGACCAGGGCATGGATGTCCTGCGCCATCGCCGCCTTGGCGTAGCCGTCCGGCGGCGCGGACGATTGGCCGAAGCCGCGCAGATCCGGCGCGATCACGGTGTGTTTGTCGGCCAATTTGGCGATCAGCGGCAGCCACATATGGCTGGTTTCCGCATAGCCATGCAGCAGCACGACCGGATCGCCTTTGCCCGCGACGAGATAATGCAGCCTGACGCCGTTGACTTCGGCGAATTTGCTTTGCGGGACCTCGGCGAAAGCCTTGCCCTGACCGGGCAAGGCAACCGCCAGCAAAAGCGCGGCGCACAAGGCAAAACCACGCATAATGATCGCGCGTTGCATACATAATTCCTTCGTTTTGGGATGGGTTCAGTAATAGCGGGGGATCGGTCCGTTATGCGGAGTCTTGCGGTCCGACAGATCGAACAGCACTTCGTCGACGTAGCACCAGCCCCACCCCTCCGGCGGATCGTAACCCTCGATGACCGGATGCTGGGTGGCGTGGAAATGCTTGGTGGCGTGGCGGTTGGGCGAATTGTCGCAACAGCCGACGTGGCCGCAGGTGCGGCAGATCCGCAGATGCAGCCACTCGCTGCCGATCTTCAGGCATTCCTCGCAGCCGAGCGCGCTCGGCTGCACGTTGCGGATGCCGGCGATATGAGAGCAAGCCTTCGCCATGCGGGTTCACACGTCCTTGGCGTCGAAGATCAGGATGTCGGCGCCGCCCGATGCGAAATTCGGCACATCGGCCGCGGTCGCCTTGCCCTCGGCGCTCCCGAACGCGGCCTGGATCGCGGCCACGCTGTCGAAGGTCAGGGTTGCGACCAGATAGACGCCGGACGGCCCGGCCGGAGTCCCGACGGGTCCCTGACTGACCTGGTATTTTCGCAGGCCCGGCATTTTCTTGGCGAGCGGAATGTGGGTCGCGGCATAGTATTTGTCGAAAGCAGCCGGATCCTTTGGCGTCTTGTACAGCACGACGACGTCAGCCATTGCGTTTCTCCCTTTGCAATAAGCAGGCTTGTTATAACCCTCTTATTATAACGCCGGTTTTGCGGCGTCGCCCAGAAAACCGTGCAGCGCTGCCACCACCTGCGCGCCCTCGCCGATCGCGCCGCCGACCCGCTTGACCGAGCCCGAGCGCACGTCGCCGACCGCGAACACGCCGGGCACCGAGGTTTCGAGCTGCGCCACCAACCGTCCCAGATTCTGCTCGGACTGCGCGCCGGTGACGACAAAGCCGCCGCGATCGACCGTGACGCCGCAGCCGTTGAGCCAGTCGGTGGCGGGATCGGCGCCGACGAACAGGAACAAATTGCGGACATCGGCTACGTGATCTTCGCCGCCGAGACGGCTGCGCCAGCGCACGCGCTCGAGGGAACCGTCTTCCGAGCCTTCCAGCGCGACCACCTCGGTGTTGAAGATCAGTTCGATGTTGGGCGTGGCCTCGATGCGCTCGATCAGATAGCGCGACATGCTGGCGCCGAGGCCGCCGCCGCGGATGATCATGTAGATCTTGCGGGCGTGGCCCGACAGAAACACCGCGGCCTGGCCTGCGGAATTGCCGCCGCCGACCAGGACGACCTCCTGCTCGGCGCACAACCGCGCCTCGATCGGCGAGGCCCAGTACCAGACACCGCGGCCTTCGAACCGGTCGAGATTTTCGATCTCGGGCCGCCGGTAGCGCGCGCCGCTGGCGACCACCACCGAACGCGCGCGCAGCCGCTCGCCGCCGTCGAGCGTCAGCGCAAAGGCGCCGTCGGGGCGGCTGCAATCGAGCGCCCTCGCGCCCACCGGAATCATGATGTCGGCGCCGAACTTCTGCGCCTGGGTGAAGGCGCGGCCGGCCAGCGCCTGGCCGGAAATTCCCGTGGGAAAGCCGAGATAATTCTCGATTCTTGCGCTGGCGCCGGCCTGGCCGCCGAAGGCGCGCGCGTCCAGCACCACCACCGAGAGCCCTTCCGAGGCGGCGTAGACCGCGGTCGCAAGCCCCGCCGGACCGCAGCCGACGATGGCGGCATCGTAGACCCTGTTGCCGGCCGGGCCGCCGATCATGCCGAGCGCGCGGGCGAGTTCGGCTTCGATGGGGTTGCGAAGCACGGTGCCGTCGACCATCACCACCAGCGGCCAATCCGACGGCGAGGGCGAATAACGCGCGATCAGTTCGGCCGCGTCGCTGTCCCTGTCCTTGTCGAGCAGATGATGCGGAATGCCGTTGCGGGTGAGGAAGCTCTGCAGGCGGATGACGCCGCTGGAATCCTGCGGTCCGATCAGCACCGGACCGCCGACCCCGCCCTGGATCAGGCTGACCCGGCGCAGGATCAGCGCGCGCATGATGCGCTCGCCGAGATCGGCTTCGGCGACCAGCAGCGCGCGCAACCGCTCCGGCGGAATCAAAAGTGTTTCGACGTCGCCTTCGGCATGGCCGTCGACCAGCGCGATGCGGCCCGAGAGCTGGCCGATCTCGGCGAGAAACTGTCCCGGCCCCTGGTCGATGACCGGCGTGACATGGCCGAGGCCGTCGCGCTGGGTAATCGCAACATGGCCGGACAGCACCACGAACATGCCGGGTCCGGGCTTGCCGGTCTCGAACAGCATTTCGCCGTGCTTGTAGTGACGCACATCGCCGAACCGGCGCATGCGCGCGATCTCGGGCGGCGTCAGCGTCGGGAAGGTCTGCTCCAGGCGGGGAAAGGCGCTGTTCAGCAAGGCGCTGCCATCGGCGCCGGTTCCAGTCGCGGGGGTCACAGCCATCTCCGTCTCACGTTACAGGAAGGTAGCAAAACCTGCCGCGGGCCCAACCCGGTTATTCGCCCGGCTTTTCTCCGCCGTCGTCATGTGGTGCGGCGGCTTCATCATGGGAAGATGCGGGCGCCACATCGTTTCGTCCCCGCGCCTGCGATTTTCGGCGCTTGAGGTTTTCACGCAACGCCTCCTTCAGGCGGTCCCGCCTTGCATCTTTCTTCGCCAAGCGGCCTGCTTGGCCTTCGCCCTTGTCCCTGTCGTTCGTCATCGTGACCCGCTCTCATGCGTCGCCTCCGAAGAGAATATCAGGGTATCCTGGATGGGCGAAAACCCGGCCCCGACGGTCCCGTCGGCGAATTGGGGAACCGGATCGGCCCAGAACCGGCCGGACCAAACACCGCGGCGGGCCAACCGCGCTGATTTTGCCGATTTTTCGTCGTCCGGCGGACCTTTCGCGCGCTTGCGCGGGCCGGGGCCTTGTGGCAAGGATCGGCCCGCCTGTAGGGGCCGTTTTGGCCGATTCTCCTGATCCGGGCATGCTGCCGTAGCTCAGTGGTAGAGCACTCCATTGGTAATGGAGAGGTCGACAGTTCAATCCTGTCTGGCAGCACCAGCCCTCCCCCTCGGCAACGCCCAAGTCATTCAACGCAAATCCGCGTCTGGCTGCCAATCGCGATAGAGCCGCCAAACTCTTTCTCGATCGAGCCGGGAAACTCTTTCCAGTTCGCACGGCCTTCGGCAGCGGGTCTTTCGGCAAACGCGTTTTCGGCGGGCCTGTATATGGAACCTTGGGGCGGTTGGCGTCGTTATGACGGGTTCCATGTTCTGGTCCGGCGATGAATATCCTTGATCCACAGGGTCCGATCGGAGCCGCCAATGCGACCATCCTGATCGATTCCGTTGCGATCATGCTGACGATCGTGCTGCCGACCATCATCGCGATTTTTGCGTTCGCGTTCTGGTTCCGGGCCTCCAACACCAAAGCCCACTATTGGCCGGATTGGGAGTATTCGGGCCGTATCGAACTGGTGGTCTGGTCAATCCCGGCGCTCACGGTCCTCCTGCTCGGGGGCGTCGCCTGGATTGGCTCGCACCAGCTGGATCCGGCTACGCCGGTGGAGGGCACGGGAAGCCCGGTCAGGATTCAGGTCGTCTCGCTCGACTGGAAATGGCTCTTTATCTATCCGGATCAGCGGATCGCGACCGTCAACACGCTGACCGTGCCGGTCGGTGCGCCGCTGCGCTTCGAACTGACGTCCGGGAGCGTGATGAACGTGTTTTTCATCCCGCAGCTCGGCAGCATGATCTACACCATGAACGGCATGGTGACCCGGCTGCATCTCCGCGCCGACAATGAAGGCGATTTGCAGGGCCTGTCGGCACATTTCAGCGGCGACGGCTTCCCCCACATGCTGTTCGACGTTCACGTCATATCGCCGCTGGCGTTCCCGGACTGGGTGGCGAAGACAGCGCGCAGCGATCAGGTTCTGAACGAGGACAGCTACACCAGGCTCGCCCGACAATCGGTCGAACCAAACGCGCTGGCCTTCCGGCTCGAGGATCCCCTGCTGTTCCACGCCATCGCGACCCAGATGATCCCGCCCGCCCCGGGGCCGAAGATCACCTCTGAGGCGGCGCAATCCTATATCGGAGCGTCCGATGTTCGGTAAGCTCGATTGGTCAGCAATTCCGATCGATCAGCCGATTCCGATGATCACGTCCGCCGTGGTGGCGTTCGGTATTCTCGGCATCCTTGCCTGGGTCGTTCTCAAGGGCCACCTGCCCTATCTCTGGGAGGAATGGATCACCAGCGTCGACCACAAGCGGATCGGCGTGATGTACATGCTGCTCGCCTCGGTGATGCTGCTGCGCGGATTTGCCGATGCCATCATGATGCGCGGGCAACAAGCGGTTGCCTTTCATTCGAACGGCTACCTGCCGCCCGAGCATTTCAACCAGATCTTTTCCGCCCACGGCACCATCATGATCTTCTTCGTGGCGATGCCGTTCGTGATCGGCCTGATGAACCTCGTCGTTCCCCTGCAGCTCGGGGTTCGCGACGTGGCGTTTCCGACCCTGAACTCGGTGGGCTTCTGGCTCACCGCCACCGGCGCGCTGCTGGTCAATATCTCGCTTGTCATCGGCGAGTTCGCGCGCACCGGCTGGCTGCCCTATCCGCCTCTATCGGAGCTGACCTATTCGCCCGGCGTCGGCGTCGACTATTATCTGTGGTCGCTGGAGATTTCCGGCGTCGGCACGCTGGTCGCGGGCATTAATCTCGTCACCACTGTTCTCAAGCTGCGCACCAGGGGCATGGAGCTGATGCGCATGCCGATGTTCTGCTGGACCACGCTGGCATCGAACCTGTTGATCGTCGCGGCGTTTCCGATCCTCACCGCGACGCTCGCGATGCTGATCCTCGACCGCTATTTCGGCTTCCATTTCTTCACCAACGAGGCCGGCGGCAACGTGATGATGTTCATGAACCTGATCTGGGCCTGGGGCCATCCGGAGGTCTACATCCTCATCCTGCCGGCGTTCGGCGTGTTCTCTGAAGTGGTCTCGACCTTCTCGGGCAAGCCGCTGTTCGGCTATCGCTCGATGGTGCTGGCCACCATGGCGATCTGCGTCATCTCGTTCATGGTGTGGCTGCATCACTTCTTCACCATGGGCGCCGGACCCGACGTCAACGCCATCTTCGGCATCGCCAGCATGATCATCGCGGTGCCGACCGGCGTGAAGATCTACAACTGGCTGTTCACGATGTATGGCGGGCGCATCCGCTTCACGACTCCGATGCTGTGGTCGCTCGGGTTCATGGTGACGTTCATCATCGGCGGCTTGACCGGCGTGTTGGTCGCCGTGCCGCCCGCCGACTTCATGCTGCACAACAGCCTGTTCCTGGTCGCGCATTTCCACAACGTGATCATCGGCGGCGTGCTGTTCGGCGCCTTCGCCGGCTACACCTACTGGTTCCCGAAGGCGTTTGGCTTCCGGCTCCACGAAGGGTACGGCAAGGCCGCGTTCTGGTTCTGGCTGATCGGCTTTTACGTCGCCTTCATGCCGCTCTATGCGGTCGGCATGCTCGGCATGACGCGGCGCATGCAGCATTACGATGTCCCGGAATGGCGGCCCTGGCTGATCGTCGCCGCATTCGGCGCGGTGCTGATCCTGATCGGCATCATCTGCCAGATCGTGCAGCTCGTCGTCAGCATCCGCGACCGCGAGCAATTGCGCGACCGCACCGGCGACCCCTGGAACGGGCGGTCGCTGGAATGGGCCACCGCCTCGCCGCCGCCGGTGTTCAATTTCGCGATTCCCCCCGAGGTGCGTGGCGAGGATGCGTATTGGACGATGAAACTGCAGGCGCAGCAGCAGGAAATCGCCAAGGACGAGCCGGCCTACCGGGACATCGAAATGCCGCGCAATTCCCCGACCGGATTTGTTTGCGCATTCTTCGCCACCATCATGGGCTTCGCGCTGATCTGGCACATCTGGTGGATGGTGGCCGCCGGATTCGTCGGCGCGTTCGCGACCTTCGTGGCGTTCGCCTGGCGCGACCACGACGAATACGTCATCCCCGCCGCGGAAGTCGCGCGCATCGACCGCGCCAACCTGGCGGAGCGGCGCGCCCTTCTCGCCACCGCCGGGAGTGCGTAGATGACCGACGCGACCATGACATACGCCGAGAGCGACCCGCATCATTTGCGGGCCGCCGTGCACGCCGGTCCCGCCTCCAAGCGCGTCGTCACCGCCTACGGCTTCTGGATCTTCATCCTCAGCGACATGGTGATGTTCTCGGCCTTCTTCGCGACCTACGCCGTGCTGCTCGGGCAGACGGCGGGCGGGCCGAGCGGGGCCCAGCTGTTCGATCTGCCCAATGTCGCGATCGAGACCGGATTTCTGCTGGCGTCGAGCTTTACCTGCGGGCTTGCCACCATCGCGGCCGACGCCCGCAACAAGTTCTGGTTCCAGATCGCGATGGCGGTGACCTGCGTTTTCGGGCTCGCCTTTCTCACCATCGAAGCCAGGGAATTCGCAAGCCTCGTCGCCCGCGGCGCCGGGCCGACGCGCAGCGCGTTCCTGTCGGCGTTCTTCACGCTGGTCGGCTGCCACGGACTGCACGTCTCGGCCGGCATTCTCTGGCTGCTGACGATGATGGCGCAGGTCTTCGCCAAGGGATTCCGCGCCGATATCCAGCGCCGCCTGTTGTGCTTCGCGCTGTTCTGGCACGCGCTCGACATCATCTGGATCGCCGTGTTCACCGTGGTTTATCTGCTCGGGAGTGCCGTATGACGAACGGACACGAAGGCATCGATCACAACATCGACATCGCGCCGGGCGATGAGAACCTCGAAGGCGGCATCGGCGAGCGCGTGCTGGGGTACCTGGCCGGCCTCGGGCTCGCCATCCTGCTGACGGCGACGTCGTTCTTCGTCGCGGGCACCGATCTGGTCTGGCAGCCGAGCATTCCGGTGGCGCTGGTGGTGCTGGCGATCGCGCAGATGGGCGTGCACCTGGTGTTCTTCCTGCACATCACCACCGGCGCCGACAACGCCAACAACGTGCTGGCGCTGGCGTTCGGCGTGCTGATCGTGCTGCTCGTGATCGGCGGCTCGCTCTGGATCATGGCGAACCTCAATCACAACATGATGCCGATGGACCAGCTGATGCAGATGCAGCGCTAGCGGCGCCGCTGATTCGATCGAACTCGATCACGGCTGCGTGAGCTTGGAGGCCCGAAATTAAGGCTTCTTTCAGGTCTGATTAAGGCCCCATTAAGCACCAAAAACACGAGTTCCACCAACAGGTTGGGAACTTGCTCACTGTGGCCGCACGGTGACAGCAATTTATTCAAAAGCGGGCTAAGTGCGCGCCATGGATGGGGCCGACGCACGGCGCCTCTCGAATAAGAATTTGTTGGAGAACAAGACCAATGAAGAAGCTTCTACTCGGTACTGTGGCCCTCGTCGCTCTCGGCGCGACCGTGCCAGCACTCGCAGCCGATCTCGGCGCTCGCGCGCCCTACACCAAGGCTCCCGCCTATGCCGCGCCGATCTATAACTGGACCGGCTTCTATATCGGCGGTCACGTCGGCGGCGCGTTCGCCGGCGACAACAGCCTGTCCGGCAACGACGGCCGTTTCCTCGGCGGCGTGCAGGGCGGTTTTGATTATCAGTTCGCGCCGAGCTGGGTGCTCGGTATCGAAGCCCAGTACAGCTGGCTCTCCAGCAACAACAACGGCCGGCTCTTCCCGGGCGGCGTGCTGGTCACCTCCAACAGCGATCAGCTTGGATCGGTCACTGGCCGGCTTGGCTACACCTGGGGCCCGGCGCTGCTTTACGCCAAGGGCGGTTATGCCTGGAAGGACGGCAACAACCTGAACGTCACGACCAATGGCGCGCCGGTGGGCTTTTCCACCAACGGCAACCATCGTGACGGCTACACCGTTGGCGGCGGCCTCGAATACATGTTCGCCCCGAGCTGGTCCGCCAAGATCGAATACCAGTACTACAATTTCGGCAGCACGACCTTCACGGCAGGTCCCCCCGTCATCGTGGGTACGAGCTTCCGCGACGACGAGCACACGATTAAGGCCGGCCTGAACTATCGCTTCAACTGGGGTGGCCCGGTGGTTGCGAAGTATTGATATCCGTTAACCGGATTGCAGCTTCGGAAAGGCCGGCCTCGCGCCGGCCTTTTTGTTTTTCGCAAGACTTTCGAACGAAGCGAAGACCAGTCGACGTCAGGAAAACGTCGATCAAGAATCCAGGGGAGCGATTCGATTCAATCGAAAGGAAGCCTTAAGCAAAAATTGTTGTTTTATTGCGCAGAACTCACGCATTCAGCCTGAAAGTTCCCAATTTTGTTAACCTGGTAACGCGATACTGCCGCCCAAACGATCAATCCCAATCAGCGGGCGGGGGACGACATGGCGCGGCGATTTTCGATCGGCAAGCTTGGCAGGTTCTTTGGCTTTTTACGGCCGCGATGGGGCATCAGGGGCAGCCTGTTCGCCGCCTTCGCCGTTATCGCCGGCATGGCGCTCGTCATCAGCGCCGGCGCAGCCCTGGTGCTCGGTCATCTCGGCGGGCGCATGGTCGATCTGAGCGGTCAGGACATCCCGCGCCTGGCGGCCAGCCTGCAGCTTTCCGCCCAGAGCGCGAGCCTTGCCAGCCAGGGACCGGCGCTGCTGGCCTCCGAAAGCGAGGACGTGCTGAACGAACGCTCCAAGAAGATGAAGGAGACCCAAAAGGTCACGCTGCAGAAACTCGACGAAATCATCAAGCTCGGCGCCGACAAGAGCGTGGTGGCGGCGCTGAACGAGACCGTCAAGAACATCGACGACACCATCCAGAGCCTCGGCTCGGCGGCGAAGGAACGGCTCGGCATCGCGGCCCAGCACGAGAAGCAATATGACGCGCTGCGCAGCACGCAAGGCGCCTTCGTCGCCGCCGCGAGCCCAGCGATGATGGACGCCCAGTCCCAGATCAACGCCATCCTGCAATCGGCCAACCTTTCTTCCGACGACGCGGCCGAGGCCGCCCGGACCGTCGACCAGCTCGGCAACGTCTTTGCCAGCGGCAATCTGGCGGCGTCGCAGATGATCGCGGCACTTTCGGCCAACTCCAGCGACACGCTGGATGCGATCGAGAAGGAATTCAAAGCGGCGCAGGAGCGCGTCAAATCGAACCTCGATCTTTTGCCCAAGAACGCCGGCACCAAGGGATTGGGCGACGCAGCACTGAAACTGCTGGCGCTGGGCGAGGGCAAGGCCGGCGTCTTCAAGCTCCGCCAGAGGGAACTGGACGCCAACGATTACGGCCAGATCATCCTCGACGAAACCCGCAAACTGAACGTCGGTCTCGGCATCAGCGTGCAGCAGCTCGTCGACGGCGTGCAGAACGAGACCAACGCCTCCACCGGGCAGGCGGGCCGCGAGATTTCATATGCGACAATCGTGATGCTGGCGCTCGGCGCTCTCACTTTGGTCGGATCGGTGCTGTTCGTCTGGCTCTATGTCGGCCGCAACATCCTGCGCCGGATCCGCGCGCTGCAGCGCTCGATGCAGCTGCTGTCCGACGGCGACCTCGAATTGGAAGTCTACCGCTCGCATCAGCACGACGAGATCGCCGCGATGGCGAATTCGCTGGAGGTCTTCCGCGAAAGCATGATCGAGGCCCGTGCGCTCTCCGCCGATCAGGACAAGGACCGGATCGCCAAGGCCGAACGCGCCTCCCGCATGGAAGAGCGCATCGTCGAATTCGAAACCACCGTCCGGTCAGCGCTGGACAGCCTGCAGACGTCGGCCAACTCCATGCAGACCACGGCGCAAAGCATGTCGGCGACCGCCGATCAATCCAGCGCGCTGGTGAGCGCGGTGGCCTCCGCCGCCGAGGAAACTTCGGTCAACGTCCAGACGGTGTCCTCGGGCACCGAGGAATTGTCGTCCTCGATCGCGGAAATCGGCCGCCAGGTGGTGTCTTCGGCGGAGATCGCCCGCAAGGCCGTCGATGAGGCCGGCGCGACCGACGCCACCATGCAGGGCCTGGCCGAAAACGCCGGGCGCATCAGCGTCGTGGTCGATCTGATCCAGACGATCGCTTCGCAGACCAACCTGCTGGCACTCAACGCCACCATCGAAGCCGCCCGCGCCGGCGACGCCGGCCGCGGCTTCGCGGTCGTCGCCTCCGAGGTGAAGAGCCTCGCCAACCAGACCGCCAAGGCCACCGACGAAATCCGCTCGCAGATCGCCAACATGCAGCAGGTAACGACGTCGGCGGTCGGCGCGATCCGAAGCATCACCAGCACCATCAGCGAGATCAACGAGGTCACGACTGCGATCGCGGCCGCGGTCGAGGAGCAGGGCGCGGCGACGCGCGAGATCGCCCGCAACATCCAGCACGCCGCCGGCGGCACGTCCGAGGTGTCCAGCAACATCGTCGGCGTTTCCACCGCCTCCGCCGAGGCCGGAACGGCCGCCGGCGAGGTGCTGAGCGCCTCCGACACGCTGCGCCGCGAGGCCGACGTGCTGCGCGCCGAAATCGACGCCTTCCTGTCGAACATCCGGGCGGCCTGAGTTTTGCCATGCGTCGCAGGCGGTAGCCTGCGCTCACAGCGCATGGTCCGCCCGACGCTCTCGTTTCGGAGCCCGCCAAGCTGTGTTCCGGCGGCATCGGATCTGTTTTTTCGGCTGGCGCCGCGCCGTCTGTGCGGCTAAGCCGGTAGAGCGCGATCAGCAAAAGTGGTACCCGCTTTTGCGTCCGATCGCGCTCCAGATGAGATCATTGCGACGCGAAAACCATGCATTCCAAAACAGACACGGTTCAGTCCTCCGCCGAGGCGCTGCGGTACCCCTGGGAAAATCATCCGGGCGAGGATCAGGTCGTCGAGGTGATGCCGGGGGTATTATGGGTCCGGCTCAAGCTGCCGTTCCGCCTCAATCACGTGAACATCTATCTGCTCGCCGACGGCGACGGCTGGGCGGTGGTGGATTCCGGATTCGGCAACGAGGAGACGATCGCGGCCTGGACCGCCTTGTTCGAGGGCCCGCTGAGCCACGTCAAGGTCACGCGGTTGATCGTGACGCACTCGCATCCCGACCACGTCGGCCTTGCCGGGTGGATCGTCGAGCGTTTCAACTGCGCGCTTTATATGTCGCAGGTGGAATATTTGCAGTCGGTCTATCACCAGAACCGCGGCACCGAAGAACGCAAGATGGCGCAGCGGCTGTTCTTCCGCCGTCACGGCATGGACGAGAGCCTGACCGACAAACTGCTCGGCCGCGGCCAGGATTACCTGAAGCGGGTTTCGATCCTGCCGCCTTCCTATCGCCGCATCTCGCATGGCGACGAGATTTCCATCGGCACGCGCCGCTTCAAGGTCATCACCGGCGGCGGCCATGCGCTGGACCAGGTGATGCTGTATTGCGCCGCCGACAAACTGTTCCTGTCCGCCGATCAGGTGCTGAGCAAGATATCGCCCAATGTCAGCGTCTGGGCGGTGGAGCCCGACCAGAACTCGCTCGGCGAGTATCTGGCCTCGCTGGCGAGCCTGACCACGACGCTGCCCTATGATGTCATGGTGCTGCCCGGTCACGGCGTGCCGTTCTACGGCCTGAAGACCCGCATCAAGCAACTGGCCGACCATCACGAGGACCGCTGCCGGCTGATCGCCGAGGCCTGCCGCGAAACGCCGCAAACCTCCAAGGAGCTGGTGCCGGTGGTGTTCCACAAGCATGTGCTCGACGTGCACCAGATGGGTTTTGCCGCCGGCGAATTGATCGCGCATGTCAATTACATGCTGGTCGAAGGACGCCTGACGGCCGAGGAAATCGACGGCGTGCTGCGCTTCAGGACCACGTAGATCTCGTCGGCTTGCATTTTTTTCAAAATGCACGCATCCCGCCGCAAGGTTACCGCGTCTTGATCAGGATCAAGTTCCGGTCCGCGTGCGAAGCAACCCGGCCCCGCACACATTGGGTTTGCCGCGCCCCGATTCCGGCTCGACAGCAAACCTGGAAACGCTCTAAAAAGGCATCTCATACACGCCTTGATACGAGACTTGGCCGTCCCGGCCCCAGCTTCCCCGACAGGCAGTTTTGCGATGGATTACAGCCAGTTCTTCAGTGCCGCCCTCAACCGCCTGCATGACGAGCGGCGCTACCGGGTCTTTGCCGATCTCGAGCGCATCGCCGGCCGGTTTCCGCACGCGGTGTGGCACTCGCCGAAGGGCGCGCGCAACGTCGTGATCTGGTGCTCCAACGACTATCTGGGCATGGGGCAGCACCCGAAAGTGGTCGGCGCCATGGTGGAAACCGCCACCCGCGTCGGCACCGGCGCCGGCGGCACCCGCAACATCGCCGGCACCCATCACCCGCTGGTGCAGCTGGAGGCCGAACTGGCCGATCTGCACGGCAAGGAAGCGGCGCTGTTGTTCACCTCCGGCTATGTCTCGAACCAGACCGGCATTGCGACCATCGCCAAGCTGATTCCGGATTGCCTGATCCTGTCGGACGAGCTCAACCACAATTCGATGATCGAAGGCATCCGCCAGTCCGGCTGCGAGCGCCAGGTGTTCCGTCACAACGACACCGGCGCATCTCGAGGAGCTGCTGCGCGCCGCCGGTCCCGACCGGCCGAAGCTGATCGCCTGCGAGAGCCTCTATTCCATGGACGGCGATATCGCGCCCTTGGCCAAAATCTGCGATCTCGCCGAGCGCTACGGCGCGATGACCTATGTCGATGAGGTTCATGCGGTCGGCATGTACGGTCCGCGCGGCGGCGGCATCGCCGAACGCGACGGCGTCATGCACCGGATCGATATCCTCGAAGGCACGCTCGCCAAGGCGTTCGGCTGCCTCGGCGGCTATATCGCCGCAAGCTCCGACATCATCGACGCGGTGCGTTCCTACGCTCCCGGATTCATCTTCACCACCGCGCTGCCGCCGGCGATCTGTTCGGCGGCCACCGCCGCGATCCGGCATCTGAAGACCTCGAGCTGGGAGCGCGAGCGCCATCAGGACCGCGCCGCCCGCCTCAAGGCGATCCTGACCGCCGCCGGCCTGCCCGTGATGTCGAGCGACACCCATATCGTGCCGCTGTTCGTCGGCGACCCCGAAGCCTGCAAGCGCGCCTGCGACGTGCTGCTGGAAGAGCACAGCATTTACATCCAGCCGATTAACTATCCGACGGTGGCCAAGGGCACCGAGCGGCTGCGCATCACGCCGTCGCCCTATCACGACGACGCGCTGATCGACCAGCTCGCCGAAGCGCTGCTGCAGGTCTGGGAACAGCTCGGCCTGCCGCTCCGGAAAAAGTCGCTGGCGGCCGAATAGACGTTAACCTTCACCAACCACGGCGAAATCCCTGCGGCTGGCCGGTAACGCACCGTGCTTTGCCGGCTTAATCCGGCTATACTTCCCCTTCGACAACGGTCGTTTGCGGTAGCGCGGGCCAATCGCGCGCCGAACGTGAAGGGAGTAAGCAGCGATGCTGCACGACTGGGGCGTGATCGCAGCCGCCTTCGGCTACATCGGGTTCCTGTTTCTGGTGGCGAGCTACGGCGACCGGCTGTCGCCGACGCAGCGCGGCCGCGCCAGCGCACTGATCTATCCGCTGTCGCTGGCGATCTATTGCACGTCCTGGACGTTCTTCGGCTCGGTCGGATTCGCGACCCGCACCAGCGTCGATTTTCTGGCGATCTATATCGGCCCGGTCCTGATGATCGGCCTTTGCACGCCGCTGCTGCGCCGAGTGATCCAGCTGGCGAAATCGCAGAACATCACCTCGATCGCCGACTTCATCGCCGCGCGCTACGGCAAGAGCCAGGCGGTGGCGGCAACCGTCGCCCTGATCGCGATCATCGGATCGGTTCCCTACATCGCGCTCCAGCTCAAGGCGGTGGCCTCCTCGCTTGAAACCATCCTGAGCGAGGACCAGGCGTTCTCCCACATTCCGATCATCGGCGACATCGCGCTGATGGTGACGCTGGCGATGGCGGCCTTCGCGGTGCTGTTCGGCACCCGCCAGACCGACGCCACCGAACACCAGCACGGCCTGATGCTGGCGGTTGCGACCGAATCCATCATCAAGCTGGTGGCCTTCCTCGCCGCCGGCGCCTTTGTCACGTTCTGGATGTTCAGCCCGCACGAGCTGATCGAACGCGCGATGAAGACGCCCGAGGCGGTGCGCGCCATCGATTACACGCCCTCGATCGGCAATTTCCTCACCATGGTGCTGCTGTCGTTCTGCGCCATCATGCTGCTGCCGCGCCAGTTCCACGTCAGCGTGGTGGAGAATTCGACCGATGCCGAGGTCGGCCGGGCGCGCTGGCTGTTTCCGTTCTACCTGGTCGCCATCAATTTGTTCGTGATTCCGATCGCGCTCGCGGGTCTCATCATCTTCCCGTTCGGCGCGGTCGACAGCGACATGTACGTGCTGGCGTTGCCGATGGAGGGAAATGCCCCCCTGCTCAGCGTCGCCGTCTTCGTCGGCGGCCTGTCGGCGGCAACCGCGATGGTGATCGTGGAATGCGTCGCGCTTTCGGTGATGGTTTCGAACGACATCATCGTTCCACTGGTGCTGCAGCGCGGTCCGCGATCGGCGGCGGGCCAGAAGGATTTCGGCAATTTCCTGCTCAGGGCTCGCCGTTTCGCGATTTTCGGCATCATGGCGATGGCCTATTTCTATTACCGCGCGCTCGGCAACACCCAGCTCGCGGCGATCGGCCTGTTGTCGTTCGCCGCCATCGCGCAACTGGCGCCGGCGTTTTTCGGCGGCCTGTTCTGGCGGCGCGCGACCGCACGTGGCGCCATCGGCGGCATGCTGGTCGGCGGCGCGGTGTGGGCCTACACGCTGTTTCTGCCGAGCTTCATGGACGGCAATACCGCCGGCATGCTGATCCTGCAGCACGGACCGCTCGGCATCGAGGCGCTACGCCCGCAGGCCCTGTTCGGCGCCGATCTGCCGCCGCTGCTGCATGGCGCGCTATGGTCGCTGTCACTCAACATCCTCGCCTATGTGGTGCTGTCGCTGGCGCGCCAGCCGTCCTCGATCGAACGATTGCAGGCCGACCTGTTCGTGCCGGACGCGCTGGCGCCGGCGCCGACATTCCGGCGCTGGCGCACCACGGTGACGGTGCAAGACATCCAGAGCACGGTGGCGCAGTATCTCGGGCCCGATCGCGCGCGCCATTCGTTTGAAGCCTTCGCGGTGACCCATAATGCGAGACTGGATCTGGCCGCGCCGGCCGATTTCGAGCTGCTGCAGCACGCCGAACATCTGATCGCCTCCTCGATCGGCGCGGCGTCTTCGCGCCTGGTGATGTCGCTGCTGCTGCGCAAGCGCACGGTTTCAGCCAAGGCCGCGCTGAAACTGCTCGACGACTCCCACGCCGCGCTCCACTTCAACCGCGAGATCCTGCAGACCGCGCTGAATCACGTGCGGCAGGGCATCGCCGTGTTTGACGCGGATCTGCAGCTGATCTGTTCGAACCGGCAGTTCGGCGAAATTCTGGGGTTGCCGCTGCATCTGGTCCAGATCGGGATTCCGCTGCAGGAAATCCTCGAATTCATGGGCGCGATCAATCCGCCCGGCTTCGGCGAGGCCGACAGCGGCGCATTGCTGGAAATGCGCCTTGCCGCCTATACCACCGAAGGCGAACCCTATCTGGAGCGGCTGCCCGACCGTCACATGGTGATCGAGGTACGCTCCAACCGGATGCCCGGCGGCGGACTGGTCATCACCTTTTCCGACGTCACACCCTCCTTCGAAGCCGCCGAAGCGCTGGAGCGCGCCAATGCCACCCTGGAAAAGCGCGTGCGCGACCGCACCGAGGAGCTGACGCGGCTGAATTCGGAACTGGCGCTCGCCAAGAGCACCGCCGAGGACGCTAACATCTCCAAGACGCGCTTTTTGGCTGCCGCCAGCCACGACATCCTGCAGCCGCTGAACGCGGCGCGGCTCTATGTCACGAGCCTGGTCGAGCGCCAGTCCGGCGGCGAGGATTCGCGGCTGGTCGAGAACATCGACGATTCGCTCGAGGCGATCGAAGAAATCCTCGGCGCACTGCTGGATATTTCGCGGCTAGACGCCGGCGCCATGACGCCGTCGATCACGAGCTTCAAGATGAGCGACCTGATGCGCTCGCTGGAAATCGAGTTCGCACCGATCGCGCGCGCCAAGGGGCTGAAGCTGACCTTCGTGCCGTGCTCGCTGCCGGTGGAATCCGATCGCCTGATGCTGCGGCGGCTGCTGCAGAACCTGATTTCCAACGCCATCAAATATACCCCGCACGGCCGCGTGCTGGTCGGTTGCCGGCGTCACGGCCAAAGCCTGCAGATCGGCGTCTACGACACCGGCGTCGGCATTCCCGTGCTCAAGCGCGGCGAGATTTTCAAGGAGTTTCACCGCCTTGAGCAGGGCGCGCGGATCGCGCGCGGCCTTGGCCTCGGGCTGTCGATCGTCGAACGCCTGGCACGCGTCCTCAACCATGGCATCGCGCTCGATGCCACCGGCCGCGGCGGCTCGGTCTTCTCGGTGACGGTACCGACCGCGAAGGCGATCAACTACACCGCCGCGGTCACCACCGCGACCCCGCTGTCGCGGACGCCGATGAGCGGCTCCCTGATTGTCTGCATCGAGAACGACGCTGCGATCCTGGACGGCATGCAAACGCTGCTGAAGGCCTGGAACGCCGAGGTCATCGCGGTCACCGATCCCGACGCAGCCATCGAGGCGATCGAGGCCGCCGGGCGCCCGGTGACCGGTCTTCTGGTCGACTACCATCTCGACCGCGGCAACGGCGTCGCCGCGATCCGCGACATTCGCCGCCGCTTCGGCGAGAACATTCCGGCGATCCTGATCACCGCCGATCGCAGCCCGCATGTGCGGGCCGCGGCCCGCGACGAGAACATCGCGGTGCTCAACAAGCCGGTGAAGCCGGCCTCGCTTCGGGCATTGCTGGGTCAGTGGCGCACGCAGCAGATGGTGGCCGCCGAGTAGGCGCAGCCGATTCTGTAGCCCGGATGGAGCCAAGCGCAATCCGGGGAAGGACAGTGACTTCGGGATAAGGCTACCGAAAGGACTTCGACTGACCCTGGATTTCGCTTCGCTTCATCCGGGCTACGCGCTCGTCCTCATTCGTTACTACGGCGACGGCGTGCCCTGGCGCCACTGGCCGCCGGCGATCTTCGCCGCGGCGATCACGGCCTGGGTGCGGCTCTCGACCCCGAGCTTTTGCAGGATCGCCGACACGTGCGCCTTGATGGTCGCTTCCGAAACTCCGAGTTCGTAGGCGATCTGCTTGTTGAGCAGCCCCTCCGACAGCATCATCAGCACCCGCACCTGCTGCGGGGTCAGCGTCACCAGCCGGTCGCGCAGCCGAGTCATGTCCGGATCGGCCGGGGAGGTAAGATCGGTATCCGGCGGTACCCAGACGTCGCCATCCATTACCTTCACGATCGCGTCGCGCAGCGTATCGACCCCGAATCGCTTGGGAATGAACCCCGAGGCGCCGAAATCCAGCGAACGGCGGATGGTGCCCACATCGTCGCTGGCCGAGACGATGACCACCGGGATCGCCGGATATTGCGCGCGCAGATAGATCAGCCCGGAAAAGCCCGAGATCCCCGGCATCGTCAGATCGAGCAGAATCAGGTCGACATCGGAATCCCGCTCGAGCAGCGAGGTCAGATCCTCGAACGATCCCGCTTCATCGATCTTCGCGGTGGTCACGACGCTTGCGACCGCCTGCCGCAACGCGTCGCGGAACAGCGGGTGATCGTCGGCAATGACGAGACGGGTATTGGCGATCACAGTCATTTATTTCTTGCGAGAGGGTTGAGGCAAACCCATGATTGCTTTTTTTGGGCTCGACAGGCGATTTTTTTCTTGTCCAAACAATTGTCCTCTCATGGGCCGTGGCATGCAAGCATACAATAATGCCACGCCGCAACGCAGTTAATCCACGCGATTTGTGCGTCGCAATACTCCCGGCCCCCGACGCAACCACTATTCGGCATGCCGGCGCTTCTCACACATAGAAGTGTGAAAGGCCAAAAGTCTTATTGGGAGAGGTTTCACGCGGATGTTACCGTAGTGCGAGGCCTTAGGCTTAGTCCGGCTTAGTTCGGCAGGATGGGGCGCGCTTTGCATCAACGATCTCGGGGAGCGAATCACAATGTCCACATTGGCTGCAACATCGACCAGAACAGGAGGAATGACGAAGGACGAACGTTTCGTCATTCTCGCGTCCTCGCTCGGTACCGTCTTCGAATGGTATGACTTCTACCTTTACGGATCGCTCGCCCCGATCATCGGCGCGCAATTCTTCTCGGCCTACCCGCCGGGAACGCGCGATATCTTCGCGCTGCTCGCCTTCGCGGCCGGCTTCCTGGTGCGCCCGTTCGGCGCCATCGTGTTCGGACGCATCGGCGACATCGTCGGACGCAAATACACCTTCCTCGTCACCATCCTGATCATGGGTCTGTCGACCTTCATCGTCGGCCTGTTGCCGAACGCCGCCACCATCGGCTTTGCCGCGCCGGTCATCCTGATCGCATTGCGTCTGGCGCAGGGCCTCGCGCTCGGCGGCGAGTATGGCGGCGCCGCCACCTATGTGGCCGAGCACTCGCCACAGGGCAAACGCGGCTACTACACCTCGTTCATCCAGACAACCGCGACGCTCGGCCTGTTCCTGTCGCTGCTGGTGATCCTGTTCACCCGCACGGCGATCGGCGAAGCCGAGTTCGCCGCCTGGGGCTGGCGCGTTCCATTCCTGGTGTCGGTAGCGCTCTTGGCGGTCTCGGTCTGGATCCGGCTGCGCCTCAATGAGTCGCCGGTGTTCCAGAAGATGAAAGACGAGGGCAAGAGCTCGAAGGCTCCGCTGACCGAAGCCTTCGCCAATTGGAGCAACGCCAAGATCGTTATCCTCGCGCTGCTCGGCGGCACCATGGGCCAGGGCGTGGTCTGGTACACCGGCCAGTTCTATGCGCTGTTCTTCCTGCAAGCGATCCTGAAGGTCGACGGCTACACCGCCAACCTCCTGATCGCCTGGTCGCTGGTATTCGGCACCGGTTTCTTCGTCGTGTTCGGCGCGCTGTCCGACAAGATCGGCCGCAAGCCGATCATTCTGGCCGGCTGTCTGATCGCGGCGCTGACCTTCTTCCCGATCTTCCGGATGATCACCTCCAACGCCAACCCGGCGCTGGAAAAGGCGATTGAGGCGACCAAGGTCGAAGTGGTGGCCGATCCCGCCGGTTGCGGCGATCTGTTCAACCCGGTCGGCACCCGCGTGTTCTCGAAAGCTTGCGACACCGCCCGGGCCTTCCTGGCGTCGTCGTCGGTCAAGTATTCGACCTCGTATGGCCCTGCGGGAAGTGGCGTGAAGGTGATGGTGAACGGCAAGGAAGTGCCCTACACCGACGCGAAGACCAGTAACCCGGCTGTTGCCGCAGCGGTAGCCGCCGCGGGCTATCCCAAGGCGGGCGACGCCGGCATCGTGAAGATGTCGAACCCGTTCGATATCTTCCGCCCGCAGGTTGCAGCGATCATCGGACTGCTGTTCATCCTGGTGATCTTCGTCACCATGGTGTACGGGCCTATCGCGGCGATGCTGGTCGAACTGTTCCCGACCAAGATCCGCTACACCTCGATGTCGCTGCCCTACCATATCGGCAACGGCTGGTTTGGCGGATTGTTGCCCGCCACCGCGTTCGCGATCGTGGCTTCGACCGGCGACATCTACGCGGGTCTTTGGTATCCGATCATCTTCGCGTCGATCACCGCGGTCGTCGGCTTCTTCTTCCTGCCGGAAACCAAGGACGTCGATATCAAGACGAACTGAGAATCTCGCGGGCGGCGACAGCCGCCCGGACGGGACCGACGCAACAAGCCGGCCGCGGATCGCTCCGCGGCCGGTTTTGCTTTTTCAGGCCGTACCAACAAACTGCAGCACGATTTCCCGGCGATGCGACCGGCGGCGATGCTCGATCAGGTAGATCGCCTGCCACGTTCCGAGCGCGAGTTCGCCCTTCAGAACGGGAATTTGCAGCGAAGTCGCCGTCAGCATGGTCTTGACGTGCGCGGGCATGTCATCGGGGCCTTCGGTATCGTGGCGCCATCCGGCATCCTCCGGCGCGAGGCGGTCGAGCGCCGTCGTCAGATCGGTGAGCACCGTCGGATCGGCGTTTTCCTGGATCGTCAGCGACGCCGAAGTGTGGCGGATGAACAGCGTCACCGCGCCTTCTCTCGCGCCGGCGTCGCTGACGAATTTCGCCACCTCGGCGGTCAGATCGGTAAAGCCGCGTCCGGGAGTTTGAACGGTCAGCATCGAGGACACGATGGTTGTGGCGCTAATGCTGGATGGCGCAGAGCGAGAGAGCGATTTGGGTGAAGTCACGAGCAAATTCTCCACAAGTCGTTTCCCTGCGACAGCGACCCATACTCCGCGGCCTCTCGTTTTCAGACGGTCGAAGTTGATACCTTTTCAATCTATCCGCAGCGGTGGTGGTGGTTGTGGGTCCCTACTTTCGCAGGGACGACGCGGAGGGAATACAACACTCAAATCTTGCCGCTGACGTCCTTCTGCATCCGGTTGGCCATTTCCACCAGCCGGCGCCACGCCTGCTCCAGGAACGACATCATGCGATCCATGTCGCGGTCGCTCGGCAGCGGGATTTCGATCTTGCGGTCGCTCTCGCCGACCTTCGGTTCCGGTGGCTTGAGCGAGTCCGATTTCGGCAGTGGCTCGTCGGTCTTGCCCGACACGGTCGGCTCGCGCGCCGCGAGTTGCGCTTTCAGCTTTTCGTTCTCGGCTTGCAGCCGGCCGATTTCCGCATCGAACGCCGCGCGTTCGTCGGGCACCAGATAGCAGGCCCAGCCCGCGCCGCCATTGCTGCAGCTCGAAACGTCGCCGGTCCTGGTGTCGAGCCTGATCACGCCGTCCGTCACCGGCGACAGCACATAGCGACCGTTCTCGTTGTCGGGCATCGGCTCTGCGCGCGTGCCGCCAATTCCGGCGAGGCAGAGCATCAGAACCGCCGCGGCGGTGACAGAAAATTTCGAGTGCGACATCGCTGTCATCATGGGAGTACTCCGCCCCAAACCGATCGGGGCTTTCTCCTGATCTTACACCTGCGAACGGTAAGGTGCGCGGCCAGATTTCAACGCGTCCGCGAGCAATTCGATCCGATCCTGTCCCCAGAATACCTCGCCGTCGAGCACATAGACCGGCGAGCCGAACACGTCGGCGGCCAACGCGTCCTGGCGGTTGTTCTCGTAGGCGGCGCTGATCTCCTCCGATTCCGACCGCTCGACCAGTTGCTTGCCGGGAAGCCCGGATTCGTCGGCCAGTTTTATCAAAATGGCAGCGTCGGTCATCTTGAGCTGGTCCTCCCACACCGCCGCGAACGCCCGCCGCATGAAAGGCTCGGGATCGAGCCCGGCTTCGATCGCCGCGATCACCACGCCGTCGGCCAGCCGCGCGTTGAACGGCCAGTTCTCCGGCTGCAGATGGAAAGTCAGGCCGCGCCTGTCGCGCCAGCGCTGCAATTCGACCATGCGATAACGCTGCCGCACCGGGTGGCGCTTCATCAGCGGCAGCCCGCCGGTCTCGGAAAACAGATCGACCAGCACGACCGGCTTGTAGTTCACCTTGAGGCCGTGGGCTTTCACGACCTCCTGGAACACCTTGTGTCCGACATAGGCCCAGGGGGATTGAAACGAAAAATAATAGTCGACCTGACGCGGCATGCGGTCTCCCGGGATCCGATTGGTCGCGGCCATCCCAACAGACCCGCCAGAGCGGCGCAAGATCGAATGACCGCGACGATTGGGACGGAACCGGAGAATTATTTCGCGGGAGCGGCGTCGGCGGGCGGCGCCGTCGCTTTCACGCGAGTCCCGCCGCCAGGCGCTCGAGTCCGGCAAAATATTTCTGCCAGCCGTAGGTCGCGCCCTGGTAATTGCCGGTTTGATCCGGCCGGAAGCCCGACTGCTCCATGCGCAGATGGGTGCCGCCGTTGGTCGGTGTCAGTGTCCAGGTGACGACGGTCTTGATGCCGGTCGCCGCCTCGGCGCCGGAAGCATTCCAGCTATAGGCAAGGCTTTTGTGCGGCTCGACCACCAGCACTTCGCAATCGACCACGCCGTTCCAGTGCGGCATCGGTCGGCTGCGCAGATTGAACCGGTGGCCGACCACGGGCCGGAAGTCGTTCTGCATCAGCCATTCCTCGATCAGCGGACTTTGGGTCAGCGCGCGCCAGATCATTTCCGGCGGATGCGGCATGACCCGTTCGACGACGACGGCACGCGTGGCGGCAACGGTTTCGGTCATTGGATTGCTCCCGTTCGACAGGCTTTCAAGGTGGCGAATTGCTATGATCGGGCGGCGACGTCCTCGAGCCTCCCGAGGATACGCGGCCAGCCCCCGCCCATGCCGCGATAGCCGGCCTCGTCCTGCGGCCGGAAGCCGGACTGTTCCATACGGACGTGGGTCCCCTTCTCACCCGGTGTCAGCGTCCAGGTCACAATAGTCTTCAGGCCATCCGGCGCCTGGTCTCCGGAAGCGTTCCAGCCATAGACGAGGCGCCGGCACGGAACGATTTCGAGCACCTCGCAATCGGTCGTTCCATTCCAGCCATGGATGGGGGCGGCACGGAAGTTGAACTTGTGGCCGACGATCGGCTGGAAATCGTTTTTCATCAGCCACGCTTCGATCAGCGGCGCCTGCGTGAGCGCGCGCCAGATCTTTTCCGGCGGATGCGACATCTGTCGTTCGACGACGAGCGATCGTGTCGCTGCGGCGAATTCGGTCATTGATCCATCCTGTTCAGCAGGTTTTCGAGCGCATCGAACCGGTCGCGCCAGAAGGCAGCGTAGAGCGCCATCCAGTCGATCAGGGGTTTGAGGCCCTGCGGCTCGGCGCTGTAATGGGTCAGCCGCCCTTCGGGCCGGTCGCGCACGAGGCCGGCGAGCTTCAGCACGGCGAGATGTTTCGAAACCGCAGGCTGCGACACGCCGGATTGGCTCGTGAGCGCGCCCACCGTCTGCTCGCCGTCGCGCGCCAGCCGTTCGAAAATGGCGCGGCGGGTGGGATCGGCGAGCGTCCTGAAAATCGTGTCGGGGGCGTTGTGCATATAATCCCATAACTGAATAGTTATGGATTAGTCAAGCGAAACCCAAACCGTACCTTAAATTTTGCCGAACGCCCTTTGAGCTATTGCAGTGCGGCGATCAGGTTACGCCAGACTCGCGATACCAGCCGTAAATCTAGACGAATCAAATAGTTAGATGGTTATGACGCAATCTTGACTTGCTCAGATGCGGTCAGTATGGTCCGCGCGGCTTTTGAGGGTGACGGGGCGTCATTTCCATCAACGCAAGCTACGTTTCGGGTCCACAGCATGGCTGAAGGCACGAATAGCAGCGAAAATGGAAGTCGCGATCAATCGTCCTCCGACGAAGCTGCGCTTTCCGCAAGGCTCGGAAGTCTGGATCACCGGTTGTCCAAGATTCGGGACAGCCGAAAGATCGGGACTGACCAGTCCGGAAACGAGCAGGACACGGCTCAGGCCAGGGCATCCGCCATGGCCGTCGGGCTTCGCCTCTCCTCCGAACTGGTTGCGGGCGTTCTTGCCGGAGCGGCTCTCGGTTGGGGTTTCGATCGCTTGCTGTCGACTTCGCCCTGGGGCCTCATCGTATTCTTGCTGCTCGGCTTTATTGCCGGCGTGATCAATGTGATGCGGGCGGCGGGCGTGATGGCGAAGCAGTCCGAAAGGCTCTGACGCGGGCATGCGCAACGTTCGATACGATCCGCGAGCGATCGCGAAACCGATAGACTGAGAGACGCATGGCCGCCGATCCGATTCATCAATTCCAGATCACCAAGCTCTTCACCATCGGTCACATCGGCGGACAGGAAATCGCGTTCACCAGTTCGTCGGCCTACATGTTTCTTGCGGTGGCAGTGATCTCGCTGCTGATGATCGGCGGCTCCGCCGGACGGCAGCTTGTCCCGGGCCGAATTCAATCGGTGGCCGAGCTCAGTTACGAATTCGTGGCGAGCATGATCAAGAGCACCGCCGGCTCGCAAGGCATGAGATTCTTTCCGCTGGTGTTCTCGCTGTTCATGTTCATCTGCGTCTCGAACGTGATCGGAATCATTCCCTACGCCTTCACGGTTTCAAGCCACATCATCGTCACCGCGGCGATGGCGTTGATGGTGTTCTTCATCGTGTTGTTTTACGGCCTTTACAAGAACGGTCTGAAATTCTTCAAGCTGTTCGTGCCGTCGGGTGTCCCGATCTACATTCTGCCGTTGGTGGTGCTGATCGAGGTCATATCGTTCTTCCTGAAGCCCGTTTCGCATTCGGTGCGACTCTTCGCCAACATGCTGGCGGGTCACATCGCCCTGAAAGTGTTCGCGAGCTTCGTCGCCATGCTCGGCGCCCTCGGCATTGTCGGCGTGTTCGGCGCCGTTCTGCCGCTCGGGTTGACCATTGCGCTGACCGCGCTGGAGCTGCTGGTCGCGTTCCTTCAGGCCTACGTGTTCGCCATCCTCACCTGCATCTATCTCAACGATGCTCTCCATCCGGGCCACTGATCCGGCCTCTCTACCAAACCTCAAGAAGGAGTTCGTTTCATGGATCCGATAGCCGCGAAGTACATTGGCGCTGGTATTGCCTGCATCGGCATGGGTGGCGCCGGCGCGGGCGTGGGCATCATCTTCGGCAACTATCTTGCCGCGGCGGTGCGCAATCCCTCGGCAGCCCAGGGCCAGTTCGGCAACCTGATTTTCGGCTTCGCCGTGACCGAAGCGCTCGGCATCTTCTCGCTGCTGATCGCGCTGCTGCTGCTGTTCGCGCTCTGATCCATCACCGATCTGGCCGGTGAGATTCGCAGGTCGAATCTGCATTGGCCGAACAGGAGAAGACCGTGGCTGAGAGTCATGGCGACGCCAAGGGCGCGACAGCCCACACCGAGGCGGAGGGCGGCCACAAGGCCCCCTTCCCGCCGTTCCAGAAGGACACCTTTGCTTCGCAACTGGTGTCGCTGCTGATCGCGTTCGTTGCGCTCTATCTGATCGTCTCGAAGATTGCGCTGCCGCGTGTCGGCGGCCTGATCGACGCACGCCAGAAAGCGATCGAGGACGATCTGGCGCAAGCGCAGAAGCTGAAGGACGCTTCCGACGGCGCTCTGAAAACCTATGAAGGCGAACTCGCCGCCGCGCGCTCCCGCGCCCAGGCGATCGGCGCCGAAACCCGCGAAAAGCTCAATGCGGCGTCCGATGCCGAACGCAAGACGCTGGAAGAGCGGCTTTCGCTCAAGCTCGCCGAGGCTGAGAAAACCATCGCCTCGACGCGCGAGACCGCGATGCGCAACGTTCGCGGCATCGCCGCGGAAGCGGCCACCGCGATCGTGCAGCGGCTCACCGGTGTCGCCCCCGACGGCAAGTCGGTGGACAGCGCCGTCGACGCGTCCTTGAAGGGATAACGCCCATGGTCGAGTTCTTCACCGAAGCGGAAACCTGGGTCGCCATCGCCTTCGTCATCCTGATGGGCGTGTTCGTCTATGTCGGGGTCCCCCGCACCGTGCTGCAGGCGCTCGATCACCGCCGCGACCGCATCAAGGCCGAGCTCGACGACGCCCGTCGCATCAAGGAAGAGGCGGCCAAACTGCTGGCGGAATACAAGGCCCGCGGCGCCAGCGCCGAGAAAGAGGCGCAGGACATCATCGCGTCGGCGAGAGCCGAAGCCGAGCGCATCGCGGCCGAGGCCAAGACCAAGATGGAAGATTTTGTCGCCCGGCGCACCAAGACCGCCGAGAGCAAGATCGCGCTGGCCGAAGCCCAGGCGCTGGCCGACGTCCGCGCCGCGGCTGCCAACGCCGCGGTTGCGGCGGCGTCCACCATCATGTCGCAAACGGTCAAGGGCGGAATCGCCGACGACCTGCTTACCAAGGGCATTGCGGAAGTTCGCGCCAAGCTGAACTGACGAACTGCTCTTCGTGTCAACGACAAGCCGGCGCGAGACCATCGCGCCGGTTTTTTTATGCGTCTACTTCTTCTTCCGCGCGGCTCTCGCAGGGCGTTCCGGCGTCAGCGCCTGAGGATCGAAGCCGATATAGAAGATGTAGGAATCGCCGGTGGCACCCGGCGGCATCGGATAGACCACGTCTTCCGCGACCAAGCTGAACGGCTCGCTGTTTTGGTCGTTCATCGTCACCGTGGTCCGGAACACCTTGGTGGCGATGGTCTTTTCCTGCACGCCGCCTTGCACCACGGCGACGCGAAGCGGAATCTCGACCGTCTGCGGCGCGCCGGCCGGGCCGACGATGACGCGGCCGAGGATGCCGATCCGCGCCGTAATCTGGTCGCCGGTCTTGGTGCAATCGCGGGCGGTACGCGAGATCGTGGCCTGATAGCGCAGGTCGTTGCCGACCGCCTCCTTGCCCGGCGTCCCCACCGCATAGGTCGACGCCCCGGCGCGGATGGTGACGGGAGGACAGCTCACTTCATTGTCCACCGGCGGCGGCGCGGCCTCGCCGACGGCCTGAGACTTCGAGCCGAACAGCTGGCTGAACCGGCTGCTGATCGACGAACCGGACGAGGTATCGGACGTGGCGCCGAGCGAGCTGCCGCCGCCGCAGCCCGAGAGGACGGCGCCGGCGAGCGCCAGCGCCAGCGCCGCGCGCAGACGGCCCGTCCGGCCCGTCGTCCGCATCATCAGCCCGTTACGCATCATCCAGAAATCCCCAAGAAATCCCGCAAAAAGCCGCTTCCCCGGAAGGGAGAGCGCGCGGCCGGCGGGTTATACCAGCGCAATGACGGCGAACCCATGGCGGGTGCCACAATCTTGAAACGAAGGGTTAGCCGCGAAAATCCTCGTGCAACAGGCCGAACAGTAAATGATCCTGCCAGACGCCGTTGATGCAAAGATAGCGCCGCGCCAGTCCCTCGCGGGCAAAGCCGCATTTCTCCAGCACCCGGATCGAGGGCGCATTGGAGGGAATGCAGGCGGCCTCGATGCGGTGCAAATTCAGCTCGCCGAACAACGAAGGCAACAGCACACGCAGCGCCGCCGTCATGTAGCCGCGATGCGCGTGGGGCTGGCCGACCCAGTATCCGATGGTGCCGGCCTGCACGATGCCGCGGCGGACATTGGCGAGCGTGATGCCGCCGATCATGGCGCCGTCGATCTCCCGGAAAATGATGAAGGGATAGGAGCGGTCGGCGGCGATGTCCTCGGCATAGCGGCGCAGCCGCCGCCGGAAGCCGGAGCGGGTCAGGTCGTCGGAGGGCCAGATCGGCTCCCACGGGGTGAGATATTCCCGGCTGTATTCGCGCAAATGCGCCCATTGCAGGAAATCGGACATCTGCGGCGCGCGCAGCAATAGCCCCTGACCGCGCGGCGCGAGCGCGGCCGGTCCGCTGGATGGAAGCCGAAACAGGGCCATTTCTGCTACTCCCCGCTATCCGATCATGATCGCCGCGCGAGCCGTGCTCAATGCAGCAGCGACTTCGCCTTCGACCGGGTCAATCCTTCCGCAAAAGACACCGCCGTGTCCAGACCTCTTCCGCTGCCGAGCGCCACAACCGCCGGGCGGCTGCGCGACAACAGGCCGCGCGCGGCGTTCCGGGTCGATTCGACGCTGACGGCGTCGATCCGGGCCACCAGCTCTTCCACCGTCAAGGGCCGCCCATAGGCCAGGATGTGGCGCGCCAGCTGCTCGGCGCGCGACGAGCAGCTTTCCAGCGCCATCAACAGCCCCGCCTTCATCTGCGCCTTGGCGCGGGCGATTTCGGCCTCGGTCAGGGTCTCGACCGCATCGTTGATGACGTCGACGATCACTTCCATCATCTCCGGCGCATCGGCTGGATCGGTGCCGGTATAGAGGCCGAAAAAGCCGGTGTCGCTATAGGGCGCATGGAACGTGTAGATCGAGTAGCACAGCCCGCGCTTCTCGCGCACTTCCTGGAACAGCCGCGACGACATCCCGCCGCCGAGCGTGTTGGTGAAGACTTGCAGCGAAAACAGCGACAGGTCGGTCTGCGGCACGCCTTCCAGCGCCAATGTCAGATGCGCCTGTTCGAGTTCGCGATGCACGACGCGGGAGCCGCCCTTGCCGAACATCGCGGCTTGCGGTTTCGGCGCCGGCGTGGCGTCGAAGCTCTTGAAGCGCTCCGCGACTTCTTCCACCACCTGCTTGTGATCGACCGCGCCGGCCGCGGCCACCACCATGTCGGGCCCGCGGTAATGCATCGAGAGATAGCCACGCAGCGTATCGCGATCGAAATCCTTCAGCGTTTTCGCGGTGCCCAGCAGTGACCGGCCCATCGGCTGCTCCGGATAACACAGCTCGTTGAGATGCTCGAACACCACGTCGTCGGGGGTGTCCTGCGCAGCACCAATCTCCTGCACGATAACGCTCTTCTCGCGCTCCAGTTCGTCCGGCACGAAGGACGGGTTGGCGAGAATGTCGGAGAGCACGTCGAGCGCCAGCGGCACGTCGGCCTTCAGCACGCGCGCGTAATAGGCGGTGGTCTCGGTCGAGGTGCCGGCGTTGAGATCGCCGCCGACCGCCTCGATTTCCTCGACGATTTCGCGCGACGAGCGTCGCGTCGTGCCCTTGAACGCCATGTGTTCGAGCAGATGCGAGATGCCGTGCTCGTTCGGCTTTTCGTCGCGGCCGCCGACGCCGGCCCAGACCCCGAGCGCCGCGGTTTCCAGATGCGGCATGGTGTCGGTGATCACCGTGAGGCCCGAGGGAAGCTTGGTGACATCGACGCTCATCCGGTAACTCCTTGTTTCGCGGCGCGGCTGACCGAGCGCACGAACCGTTCGACTTCGGCCTGATCGTTGGCCATGACCTTGATGTGTTCGGGCTTCGTCATCAAACCCTCGAGCCAGGCCGGCAGTTCCGGACGCACGCCGCAGGCGGCTTCCACCGCATCGGGGAACTTGGCGGCATGCGCGGTCGAGAGCACGATGTTGGGAATTTTCGAATCCGCGGTGTCGCGATCGGCCACCGCCAGCGCCACTGCGGTGTGGGGATCGACGAGATCGCCGGCCTCGCGCCAGGCGGCGCGGATCGCCGCACTGGTTTCGGTCTCGTCGGCCCGTCCGGCGTCGAATTCGGCGCGGATCGCGGCCAGGGTCGCATCGGGAAGCACAAAACGTCCAGACTGCTTCAGCGACGCCATCAGCCGACGCACTTCCGCCGCATCCCGGCCGCTGGCCTCGAACAACAGCCGTTCGAAATTCGAGGACACCTGGATGTCCATCGAAGGCGAGGCCGAAGCGTGGACCTCGCGCACTTCGTAGATCCCGGTTTTGAGCGTGCGCGGCAGGATGTCGTTGATGTTGGCGGCGATCCGCAACCACCGCACCGGCAGGCCCATCCGCTTGGCGACATAGCCGGCAAAGATGTCGCCGAAATTTCCGGTCGGCACGGTGAAATCCACCGTCCGCGCGGGCGCGCCGAGCGCGACGGCGGACGTGAAATAATACACCACCTGCGCCACGATCCGCGCCCAGTTGATGGAATTGACGCCCGACAGCGCCACCGCGTCGCGAAACTGGTGATGATTGAACAAGCCCTTCACGATCGCCTGGCAATCGTCGAAATGACCTTCGATCGCGATCGCGTGCACGTTGGCAGCGCCCGATGTCGTCATCATCCGCCGCTGCACGTCGGAGATGCGGCCGTTTGGGAACAGCACGATCAGGTCGACATTGTTCAGGCCCGCGAACGCATCGACCGCGGCACCGCCGGTATCGCCCGAGGTCGCGACCACGATGGTGGTGCGCTGGGCGCGCTGGGCCAGCACATGGTCCATCAGCCGCGAGATCAGCTGCATCGCCACGTCCTTGAAAGCCAGGGTCGGGCCGTGAAACAGCTCCAGCACGAATTGGTTGGGGCTCATTTGATCGAGCGGGACCACCGCGGGATGGCGGAACGTCGCATAGGCCTCATTCGCCATGCGGCCGAGATCGGCATCGGAGATCTCGCCGGCGACGAAGGGGCGGATCACCTCGACCGCGACTTCCCAATAGGGCCGGCCGAAAAAGGAGGCGATGGTCTCGGGCGAAAGCTGCGGCCAGGTTTCGGGCACATAGAGGCCGCCGTCGCGGGCTAGCCCCGTCAGCATCACGTCGCAGAACCCTAAGGCCGGGGCCTCCCCCCGGGTCGAAATATACCGCGTCAAGCCGCCCTCCAAAGGCTATGGCCACCGCCAAGCCTTTGATATTGATAAGTAATCCAGTTAACGCCACGTGAAATCGCCGGGCACCATAAAGCGTTTCGGCGATAATGGGAAATGCCGGAATGGCGAGGGCAGCGCCCGCGCCGAGCCGCGCCAGCAATGACGAACTCCAGACATGCCCTTACCTCCCGCGGCGCGATGCGCCCGAGGCTTTGATGAAATCTTACGCCCCGGAGGGCGTGGGGAATGCCGGGTGCCCAGTGCACCCGCAGCCTCGTGTGCCAAGTGGTAGTTGCAGAATGCACACGAGTATTCACAGCGGTCGCACCGGAAATCACCCGGCATCCCCGCACGCAATGGTTTTAACGGCTTCCTTCGTGATCTCCCCGGCGATCGGCTTTTTTGCCACCGTCGCTTGCAGCGTCTTGACCGCAAACTTGACGCCAGCGTCGAGGCGTCAGGACCACACGACTTCTCCGTCCGCATCAGCGCTGTTCGTCAAAAGCGCCGCCGCGTCCACCGCAACCCGTCCCAACGTTCGTGACGATGGCCAACGCCCCTCTCTCGGAACGGGATGGCGGAGATGAACAGGTGATTTGCGCAAAACGCGAAGCAGAATATTTTTTTGGCGGGGACTGGACAGGTAGAAACAGCTTGATCCGACTGGAGAAATTCGATTTTACGTGCAAGTCCGTAAGGAGCGCGGCGCCGGGACTTTTGCGGTGTCACTGCCGGGTCAGTTGCGGCGGCAGTGCAGGCATGACGCGCGCCGCCACCCAGGCCAATACTGGCCGGCCAAATGTGCCGGCCAATCCTGCGATCAGGGTGGCGACGCCCAGATTCCAGATCAGGATCATGATCGTCGCGTCGAGATCGTGGATCAGCGACAGCGCAAACGACGTCATCGCCGCGATCGCCAGACCCCCGGCCATGCTCACCGCCGTTGGCCGCAGCAGCGCTGCGTGGCGAAGCATGATCAGCATCGCGATCGACAGGGGAACGCTGGTCAGCAGCAGGGTTGCAAAGCACCGCATAGCCTCGCCCATGCGTACGCCGTCGGGGCTCATGGTAACCCAATCGGTCAGGCAACCGTAACCGATCGTCGAGACCCACACGGCAAGCGCCGGCGTGGGCAACAACAGCCACCATCGCGAGCTGTCCGGCAGGCTCAATTTGAAAGACGCCCCTGCCGCCAGGATAGCTGTGACGAGCGCCGCGACCATGCTCACGACAAACACCGGCTGCTGCAACCGGATGGAAATGTCCGGTCGCACCCCGTGAGCGATGCAAAGCAGCCCCAGCACGCCGGCCGCAAGCCCAAGCCACAGGGCGGCGCGCAGGAACGGCGGGCGCAGCCGCCGGACGGGGGTCGCCGAATTGACGAGCGCATCAATGAGGTCGGACGTTTCCTTCACGACGGTTCGCCTTTCAACAATTGCCGCAGGTTCCTGATCGCGCGATGGGTGGCGACCTTCAGCGCCGCGATCGACCGGCCACTCGCATTTGATGCCTCCTTCAGGGACATCTCGTTAAGCTTGAGCATTCTGATGGCGTCTCGTTGATCCGGCGGCAGCTTGTCGATTGCACCGGCCAGCGTGAGCTCTGCCGATATCGCACTATCGAGGTTCGCTGGTACCTCGGCAAAGGTTTCATGTTCGGCGGACAATTCGATTTCCCGGGCCTTCCGACGGGTATGCCGACGTAGCCGGTCGATGATGCGGCGATTAGCGATTGCAACCAGCCAGGGCGCGAATGGTCGTTTCGGATCGTAGGTATGGCGAACGGCATGAACGGTCAGCAGCACATCCTGAACGGCATCCTCGGCGTCGGCCGGCCGGTTGAAACATCTCGCCGCGATCGACCGCACATAGGGTTCGATCTGCTTGAGCAACACGCGATAGGCATCACGATCGCCATTCTGCGCTCTCGCCATCAATGCCGACCAGTCCGGCTGGCTATTTGACGTTCGCGTACCGTCCGGCCCGGTCGAAGCGACAAGCGTCAGCTTTGGCGCATTGGGGTACGGAGGATTTTCCTTGCTGCAACCCGGCATGTCTGCCTGTTTCCGAACGCCGATCGGGGCGGTTTCCGGTGACTGGATACACCGGCGGCGACTACTGCGACAGAAAAGAATTTTTCGCGCATGGCGCTAACCTTTTTCGATCCGGGGTCGAACCTCGTCTTGTGCGTTCCGCGATGGGACACAACAGGAGAGGAAGATATCATGAACCGCCGTCTGCTTGCCATTTCCACCTTGACGACCGCTGTTGGCCTCGCGCTTGCCATGCAGGCTCCCGTCGTTCGCGCCCAGGGCATGAAAAATCCGCCTCCGGTCGTGAAGGACAACATGGAACGCATGGGCAAGAACAAGCTCGAAAAGTGCTTTGGCATCAACGCCGCAGCAAAGAACGATTGCGCGGAAGGCGCGCATTCCTGCGCCGGCCAGGCGACCCAGGCCCGCGATCCAAAGTCGTTCGTGCTGTTGCCGGCAGGTGATTGCGGCAAGATCCAGGGCGGCAAGACGACCGCGAGCTGAGATCGTTACGCTGATGCGCGTCCCCGACATCAGCCCGGCCAGCCTGATCCCGGCGAAGGCCGGGATCGGGCTGCGCTTCCAGCATCACCAGGCCGTGCTCGACACGCGTCCGGAGGTCGCCTGGATGGAGGTTCATACCGAGAACTACATGGGCGGCGGAACGCCGCTGCGCTATCTCGACGCTATCAGGCGCGACACGCCGATATCGCTGCATGGCGTCGGGCTTTCGCTCGGCAGCGCCGAAGGGATCGATCCGGCGCATCTCGAGCGCATCCGGAAGGTTGCCGAGCGGATCGAGCCCGGCCTGATGTCCGAACATATCGCCTGGAATGTCGTCGGTGGGACTTACCTCGCCGATCTGCTTCCGCTGCCGATGACCGAGGAAGCGCTTGAAGTCGTGTGCCGCCACGTCGACCAAACGCAGACCTATTTGAGGCGGCGCATCCTGGTCGAAAACCCCTCGACCTACGTCGCCTTCGGCAACTCGATCATTCCGGAATGGGAGTTCATGACGGCGGTCGCAGCCCGCACCGGCTGCGGCATCCTGTGCGACGTCAATAACATCTGCGTCAGCGCCCATAACCACGGCTGGGATGCCTCGGCCTATATCGCCGCGTTGCCGCCCCACGCCGTCAGCGAAATCCATTTGGCCGGACACAGTATCAAGACCCTCGCCGACGGAAGCAGCTTGCGCATCGACGATCACGGCTCCCGCGTCAGCGGGGAAGTCTGGTCGCTCTACCGGGAGGCCATCGCGCGCTTCGGAGCTGTTCCTACCTTGATCGAGTGGGACAACGACGTGCCGCCGCTGGACGTCCTGCTGCAGGAGGCCGACTACGCCGCAGGCTTTATCGCAGGCATCGACGGAGCCGGTCATGCCGACGCTGCTTGAAGTGCAGGCCGCGATGCAGGCGAGCCTCGTCCACCGGGATAACGAGGTGATTTCCGCGATGCTCGCGGGGCACATCCCCGCAGACCGGCTTGACATCTATCGCAATACGTTCGTTCACACCCTGACCAGGGCGCTCCGGCTCTCCTTTCCCGCGACAGAACGATTGGTCGGCGAGGAATTCTTCGCAGGCGCCGCTCAATTCTTCATTACCGAACATCCGCCGCGGGAAGCCTGGCTCGACCGGTTCGGCGGCGCGTTTCCCGACTTTCTTCGGGCTTTTCCCCAGGCAAAATCGATCGTTTATCTCGGAGATGTCGCCGAACTGGAATGGGCGGTGAACAACGCGTTGCACGCGGCCGACGCCGCTCCGCTCGACGTCGCCCTGCTCGGCGCTGTCAGCCCCGAGGACCAGGGCCGGATATCGTTCGTCGTCCATCCCTCCGTCGGCCTTGTTCGGCTCGCTCACCCGGCCGATGCAATCTGGCACGCGGTTCTGGTCGGGCGACGATCAAGCGCTTGGAACAATCGATATCGAGTCCGGGCCGGTCAGGCTGCTCGTCGAGCGCCGGGAAACCGGCGTAGAAGTCGAGCGCCTCGATGAGCGTCCTGGCTTTTCCTGTCGACACTTTGCGCGGGACGGCCGATCGAAGCGGCTCTCGATGTAGCCGGCGACTTCGATTGCTCGACGGCGCTCGCGGACCACCTGACGTCTGGACGCTTCTCCGGATTCGAACTGGCGACTCCCGCGGAACCGGGCTCCATAAATTAGGGATCAACGAATGAGCGGCAATTTGACTGCAACTGGGCCTTCGTCACGGGTCCCGGGCATATTCGAGCAGGTTCGGGCGGCGCTGGACGCAGTGCCTTATGGCTTGCTCGCGCTGCCGTTGCGGTTTGCGGTTGCGACCGTGTTCTGGAACTCAGCGATGGCAAAACTCGCCAACTGGGATACGACGCTGTCGCTGTTCGCCGACGAATATCGGTTGCCGCTGCTGCCCCCGGAGATCGCCGCCTACGCGGCGACCACGATCGAACTGACGACGCCGGTTCTGCTGGTGCTCGGGCTGCTGACACGGCCGGCGGCCTTCGTGCTGCTCGGAATGACCGCGGTCATCGAAATCTTCGTGTACCCGCAGGCCTGGCCGACGCATATCCAGTGGGCCGCCATGCTGCTGGTTCTGCTCTGCCGGGGTGCCGGCGCGCTGTCGATCGATCATCTGCTCCGGCGCCGGATCGACCGATAGTCGGGGCGCTCCCCGGTCTTATCGACGGCACGAAGGATCCGCGATTTGATCGTTCACGAATGACGGTGAACGCCGCGCTTGCGCGAAGATTCCTTCCTGCCGGTTTCGGTAGGGATCATCACCACACGTCCGTATTTGACACCGCGCTCGGCGATGATGTGATCGGCGAAATGCTGGACCTCCGCACCGGAGCCGCGCAATGCGGTGACTTCCATGCAGTGGTCATCGTCGAGGTGGACATGCAGCGTCGCCAGCGAGAGGTCGTGTTGACCGTGATAGTTTTCCACCAGGCGGCGCGACAGGTCGCGCGCGGCGTGATCGTAGACATAGACCAGCGCCGCGACGCATTCGCCCGATTTTCCCTTTTCCTGCGCGGCCTGCTGCATCCCGGCGCGGGCGAAATCGCGGATCGCCTCGGAGCGGTTTTGATAGCCGTGCTCGACGATCATGGCGTCGAGTTCGTCCATCAGGTCGTCATCGAGCGTAATCGTAATGCGTTGCATGGCGTCCTCTTGGGCAGCAGCCGGTATGATGATTCATTGACATCATCATACCCAGTATGACAGTTTTGGCCTCGTGTTGGGGTGCAACATAGCCCGCCCGGTCGCAGCGCGGGAACTCATTCGTCATGTCGTCGCCGGTGGGGTGGTGCGATGCTTCGATCCCGGGGCGGATGGACCGCGTTCATGCTGGCGTGCCTGCCGGTCATCGCCCCCGAAGCCGGCGCGCAAAGCGCACCGCCGACCGCGCTTCCGCCGGTCGAGGTGGACGCGCCGCGGCAGCGCCCGGATCTCGGCCCGAGGGCCAAGCACGGCGGAGACAGAAGCAGACGGCCGAGGCGCATTGCGATCCCGAGCCCGGCGGGCGCGGCGCCCGCTGCCAACGCGGCCGGCCCTTCGGTCGCGGCGCCAGTGATGTCCTCGAGCGAGGAAAATGTCAGCGGTGAAGAGGTCAATGCGCGGCCATTTTCCCGGCCCGCCGAGGCGCTCGAAGTCGTGCCCGGCCTGATCGTCACCCAGCACAGCGGCGACGGCAAGGCCAACCAGTATTTTCTGCGCGGCTTCAATCTCGATCACGGCACCGATCTCGCCATTTCGGTCGACGACATGCCGGTCAACATGCGCACCCATGCGCACGGCCAGGGCTATGCCGACCTCAACTTCCTGATCCCCGAACTGATCGGATCGGTCAACATCCGCAAGGGACCCTATTTCGCCGACGAGGGCGACTTCTCCTCGGTGGGATCGGTCCACGTCAACCTGCTCGACAGCATCCGGACCATGGCGTCGCTGACCGCAGGCAGTTTCGGCTATCGCCGCGCGCTGGGCATCACCTCCACCAGGCTCGGCGACGGCACGCTGCTGGTCGCGGGCGAGGCCAATACCTATAACGGCCCGTGGGACAATCCCGATGACTTGCGCAAGCTCAACGCCGTGGTGCGCTACAGCGAGGGCACGGTGCGGGACGGCTTCTCGGTGACCGGGATGGCCTATGCCAACAAGTGGAACTCCACCGACCAGATTCCGTCGCGGGCGATCGCTTCCGGCGAGATCGGCCTGTTCGGCGCGCTCGATCCCAGCGACGGCGGCAACTCCGACCGCTTCTCGCTGTCGGGACGCTGGGCGCGGACCGACGAGGGCGGCTCCTCGAAGGCCAATGTCTACCTCATCAAGAGTTCGCTCAATCTCTGGAACGATTTCACCTACTTCCTCACCGATCCCGCCAACGGCGATCAGTTTCATCAGCACGACGACCGCATTCTCGGCGGCATCGATGCCTCGCACGTCTTCAACGGCCGCTTCGCCGGCCTGCCGATGGAGACCGAAATCGGCGTGCAAAGCCGCTACGACGATATCCGGCTCGACCTCGACAACACCGTGCGGCGGCAGTCCCTCGCGCCGATCCGCAGCGACGCGGTGCAGGAGGGCAGCGTCGGCCTGTTCGCGCGGAACACGCTGCACTGGACCGACTGGCTACGGACCACCGTCGGCTGGCGCGGCGATTTCTACCAGACCTCGGTCAATTCCTTTTTCGCGCCCGCCAATTCCGGCAGCGCCAATGCCTTCATCGGCAGCCCCAAGCTCGGCGTGGTATTCGGGCCGTTCGCCAAAACCGAATTCTACATCAACGCCGGCGAGGGATTTCACAGCAACGACGCGCGCGGCGTGACGATCACGGAATCGCCCACCGACGGCTCGCCGCTGCAGCCGTCGCCGTTCCTGGTCCAAACCCGGGGCGCCGAGGTCGGACTGCGCACCAAGATCATTCCGAAACTCGAAAGTTCGGTCAGCCTGTTCCTGCTGGATTCCGACTCCGAAATCCTGTTCTCCGGCGACGCCGGCGACACCACCGCCAGCCGTCCGAGCCGCCGTTACGGGATCGAGTGGACCAATGACTATCGCCCGCTGTCGTGGCTCAGCCTCGAAGCCGACATTGCGGTGACGCATGCGCGCTTCCGCGGCGACGATCCCGATCAGGCGGCGCTGTACGCTTCGCTGGCCGGGTTTCCAGCCGCTCAGATCGGCAACGCCCCGGGCAACTACATTCCGGGCGCGCCCGCCATGATCGCCTCGGCCGGGATCAGGCTGGGCGAGAAAACCGGCTGGTTCGCCGCGCTGCGCTACCGCTATTTCGGGCCGCGCCCGCTCACCGAGGACAACGCCTTCGTCTCGCCGGCGACCGGTTTGTTGAACGGCCAGCTCGGTTATCGCTTCGACAATGGCTGGCGCGTCCAGCTCGATGCCTTCAATATTCTCGACAGCCGCTCGGACCAGATCACCTATGCCTATGGTTCGCTGTTGAAATCGGATTCGCTGTTTGCAATGTGCTTTCCGGCGGCCGGCATGCCGACCGCGCCAGCCTCGGTCTGCCAGACCGGCGTGATGGACCGCGTGCTGCATCCGGTTGAGCCATTGGCGGTACGCCTGACCGTTGTGGGGCAGTTCTAATGCCTGCGTCCCGGCGATTGGACGCGGCGGCGAGGGTAGAGCGTAGCGAACCGGGATGACGACCACAATTGCGATAGCCCCGGATGTCGCCGCCTCCATCGCAGGCTACGCGGCATGTCCCCCCAACTCACCGGGCGAATTTCGCACAGCAGCCTGATGATAACGGGCGACTTCATCCTGCGGATATCTTCGTAGGAACGCGTTCAGCTCGCTCTCCGCAACCGCGCGCGGTCCGTGGCGGAGCGCGGCGTAGACGACCTCCCATTCCAGGCTCAGTTCGCGATCCCTTGCGTCGCCCTCGCCGCGTTCGCATCGCAGCTCATAGAGATCGAACGCTTCGGCAAAACCCTTCGGACTGATGCAGTCGACGCGACGAAAGACAAATCCGGACGATGCGCGCTCTCGCAGCGCCGCGCTCACGAGTATCGACGTCCCATAGTTCTTGTTGAGGCTTTCGAGCCGCGCGGCAAGGTTCACCGTGGCGCCGAGCGCAGTGTAGTTCATGCGGTCTTCGGAACCGATGTTGCCGACCACGGCTTCGCCGGTGTGCAGGCCGATCCGCGTCCGGTAGACCGGCCAGCCCTCGCGTTCGAACTCGGCGTTCAGCCGATCGTTGGCGCGCAGGAAGGCGAGCGCGCCGGCGCAGGCATTGAGCGCGTGATCCGGATCTTCGGCCGGCGCATTCCAGAACGCCATCACGCCGTCACCGATGAACTTGTCGATGGTTCCCTTCGACGCCATCACGGCTTCCGACACCGCCGAAAAATAGCGCGACGTGTAGAGCATCACCTGCGCCGGTTCGGCGCTTTCGGTGATTCCGGTAAAATTGACGATGTCGGTGAACAGGATCGTCAACTCCCGGCGCGACCCACCCAGCGTCATCGGCGTCCCCGTCAGGACCAGCTGCTGCACGAGGCGACGAGGAACGAAATTCGCGAATGTCTGTATCAGCGTCCGCATGGTAAAGACCGAGCGACCGAGATCGTCGATCTCGCTGATGATGGAATGCAGCTGCGGCGAATGGCTCAGCTCAAAGCGCTGGATGCTGTCGGTCTCCTGCGCCAGCGCCTTCAGCCGCTTGGACAGCATCGAGCCGATCCCGAACACCAGAGGCAGCGTCGCCAGCACGAAGCCGAGCGCGATGATGAAGAGATTCCGCCGTTCGGTTTCGATTTCCGAATAGAACTCGTCGATCGGCGCGAACACCCCGAGATGCAGTTGCGCGAGGCCGGCGGTTTCCACCGACCTGAACGCGGCCACGTAGGCGCGGCCGCTGCGGTCGCTGAAAAACTGCTGGGCATTGCCGCCGCCGCGCCAGGAATTGACGGCCTTCGAGAGCCCGATGGTGTCGATGGCGTCGAGCCGGGGCAGCACCCCGACCGCGCCGCTCCGCAAGCTCGGCTCAAGCAGGCTGGACATCTGCGGGTGCGCCAGCACCTGCCCCGCATCGTCGAACAGCACGACAAAGCCGGATTTGCCGAGCTGCTGCTTGCGCAGCATTTCCTCGGCCTCGCCAAGCAGGATGTCGCCGGCCACCACGCCGTGGCGACCGGCCCCGAGCGGCATTCGCAGCGTGTAGCCGGGCGCTCCGGTAGCGAAAAACAGATAAGGATCGGTCAGCGGACGGGCATCCGGCTCGTAGGCTCCCTTGTACCACGGCCGTGCGCGCGGATCGTAGTCGTACGGACCGGGCTTTTCGGATAAAGTGACGAGGGCCTCGGTCAGGAACGAGGTCGAGGGCGACGCCGAACCCCTGAACTGCGAAATCCTCACGAGCCGGAATTTCGCCCCGTCGGGCGCCTTGAGACGCGTCCTCGCCGCGGGTCCGGCCCGATCGATGTCGTCCATCTCGATGAAGCTGCCGTCGTCATATCCGACATACAGGTTGAACAGCGGTTTGTTGTTCCGCAGCATCGACGCCATCAGCGCATTCAGGCGCGGATCGTTCAGGATGCTCGCGCTTTCAACCGACGGCAGGCCGCGCAGGATCTCGAGGCAGTCCCGCACCGCATCGAACTTGGCCTCGATGCGGTCGGCGGAAAGCTGGGCGACCTCATCGAGAAAGGAGCTGGCCGCCGAGCGCGTGATCGTCTCGACCCGCCTGAAGCTGAGGAACACCAGCGTCAGGCCCACGGCCAGCACGATCCCGACAAAGAGCGCGATGATCGAAGTCCGGAAGCCGAGCCGCAGCGGCGGCGATCTGATCGAGTTGCTCATGACGAGCGCATGGTTACCTCGTGAAAAAGAGGCGTTCAGGGAACCCAGCACGGTCAAGGCCGAGCGCCGGTATGAGAACCACATTTGTCATCCGGTCTCCTTGCGCACTTCTCAGCGCAAAAATCGCCTTCCAGCCCGGTTCAGACGCAGCTTATTCCCCTCTTCACGAAACCGGCATTGCCACCGTCAGTCCTGGTTCGTCCCTGCTTTCTCCAGCTTCGCCATCACCAGCGTCACCGCCGCCACCAGCGCCGACGAGCCGAGCAGGATATTGCGGCGGCTGGGTGCGCGGTCTTGGTTTCATTCAATCGTGCTTCGTGTCGGTCCTGCTCGCTGGTGTCATCGGGCATTTTTCGCTCCTTCTTTACTGCTGAGGACTGACAATTATTCCGCTGCTGGAGTCCTCTTCACGCACCGGAATCCGACGTGGCTGGTGGACGTATCGATCGCCTCGGCATGGCGGGCGGCCGGCCGATAACGCCGGCAGTAGTTCGGCGCACAGAGGTGCGAGCCGCCTTTCAGAACCTTGCGCGGAATTTTGATGTTCGGCAGGCGCGGATCGTAGCTTTGTTCTTCGCCTTCCGCCCCGCGGGTTTTCGGGAATGCAGCAGGCCTTCGGCACGTCGGCCTCGTGCTTCGGCGCGTACCAATCGGACGTCCATTCCCAGACATTGCCGATCATGTCGTGCAGGCCGTAGCCATTCGGCGGAAAGGCCGTTACGGGCGAGGTGCGCTCGTAGCCATCGACGTTCAGATTCTGGCGTGGAAACTCGCCTTGCCAGGTGTTGGCCATGTGCTCGCCGCCGGGCGTGAATTGATCGCCCCAGGCGAACTCCGCGCCGTCGAGCCCGCCGCGCGCGGCGAATTCCCACTCGGCCTCGGTCGGCAGATCCTTGCCCGCCCATCCGGCATAGGCGAGCGCATCGGAAAAGGAGACGTGCACGACGGGATGATCGTCGAGCACGTTGATGCTGCTCTTCGGCCCATAGGGATGGCGCCAGTTAGCACCCTTCATGAACGCCCACCACTGGCTCCAGTCGCGCAAATCCGTCACGGTTTGCCGCGGCGAGAACACCAGCGAGCCGGCGTAAAGCATGTGCGGCAGCGCGCCCGGATAATCCTTCGGGTCCGGCGGGATTTCCGCGGTCGTGACATGGCCGGTCGCCTTGACGAATTCCTTGAACTGCCGGTTCGTCACCGGCGTGCGGTCGATCCGGAAGGCATCAACCGTCGCGCGGTGGAGCGGCGCCTCCTCGGGGTAATGATCGTTGGAGCCCATGCGGAAGGTGCCGCCGGGAATTGCGGCCATGTCGCCGGTCCCGTACGACGGCACGTCGTTCTGCCCGGTGCCGGCCCGCAGCAGCGTCATGGCGTGCACTCCCGATGCGCGCAGTTACGCACAAACGTCCCGGAAGCCCTGCGTCCTGCTCGGATCGGTGCAGCCACGTTGACGAGCAGGTACCATCATTGTCGATCGCATTTCCAAGCCCTTTCATGTTTGCCCGCCGCGTCATTGACGCGCGCAGCGAGGATATCGGTCAGCACCTCTTCCCTTTTTAAGTCACGGCCTGGAATGGAGCATTCCATCCCAGCATTGAAGATCAACCTTGAATTGATCGCCAATCCAAGCGGATTTTGGACCCGCGCGATGTGCAATCTTGCACACATCCGAAGACCCCTCGTTCTCCAAGCCACCCCGGACATGCCACGGAGCGATCAATCATTCGCCGCTGACGCAGCGGGGTTTGTCGAACAATTAGGTTCAAAAAAGAGGAAGCGATGCTGACGCAGTGCCCTGCTTTGGGAAACAAGCGCGATCCCTGATTCGAATATTCCCGGCTGTTACCGATCTGTCACTGATTGTTTTCGTCGCTTGTGGCCTACTATTCTAGGTGGTGCGAGGAGTCGGGAAATCATTCTGCCGTCAGAGCTTATCGACTTCGGCTTGGGGCCACCTGATCGGGATAGCCGCCAGTTGTGAGTACCGCGAGGAGATTTGCAATGACACGCATCGAATCAAACGTCCTCCGGCTTGGCTGCGCGGCAACGGCCGCGGCTCTCATGCTTTGTCCCGAAATCTCCCGCGCCGACGAGAGCGGCATTTCGTTCTGGTTGCCGGGCCAGTACGGCAGCCTTGCCGCCGTGCCGCAGACGCCGGGCTGGGCGCTGGGATCGATCTACTACCACACCAGCGTCACCGCATCGGGCGCCGCCGCGGCGGCGAGGGAAATCCAGGTCGGCAGGTTTTCGCCCACCGTGAACGTCAATTTGAATCTGAACCTGAGCGGACAGGCCGATCTGGTCTTCCTGGCGCCGTCTTATACTTTCGCGCAGCCGGTTCTGGGCGGGCAACTCGCCGTCAGCCTGGCGAGCGTTTATGGCAGGAATGCCGCCAGTATCGCCGGAACGTTGACGGCAGTCGGACCGCTCGGGGGCACCACCACGCGGCCGGGAATCCTTTCGGACTCGCTGGTCTCGGTTGGAGATTTGTATCCGACCGCCACGCTGCGCTGGAACAGCGGCGTCAACAACTACATGGCTTATGTCACCGGCGACGCTCCCGTCGGCGACTACAATCCGATGCGGCTTGCCAATCTCGGCATCGGCCACGGGGCAATCGACGCCGGCGGCGGCTACACCTATCTCAACCCGGCGACAGGGGTCGAACTTTCGGGCGTTGGCGGGTTCACCTACAATTTCAAGAATCCCGACACGCAGTACCAGAGCGGTATCGATTTCCATTTCGACTGGGGTGTGTCGCGGTTTCTGTCCAAGCAGGTGTTCGTGGGCTTCGTCGGCTATGCCTACCAGCAGATCACCGACGATTCCGGCCAGAACCCCGCGCTCGGCGGCTTCCGGTCGCGCGTTCTCGGGATCGGTCCGCAGCTCGGATATATTTTCCCGGTGGGCGACATGCAGGGTTTTCTGGGCCTGAAGGCCTACGGCGAATTCGACGCGGCCAACCGCCCGTCGGGCTGGAACACCTGGCTGACATTCGCGATTTCACCGGCAGCCCCGACCGCCGAGGCGAAGCCGACCCAGCACCTCTTCACAAAATAGATGGTATGCCGGGGACGGGCGGGCGCGGATCAAGAGGGGCACAGCGGAAAACAATTGCATGCGTCCCCAAAGCGGACATTGACCCGTGCCGCGATCAGCACGCTGCCTGATCGTTTGCCTGAAGCGCGAAGCGCCGGGCGCCGAGGGGTAACGAAAAAGCCCGGCTGATGGGCCGGGCGGATCGCAAATATCGGCTTACTAAGCGCAATGCGGGCATTTAAGGCCAAGCTGCCCGGCGCCGTCTGTTCACTTCGTAACACAGGCCGAATGGCATCCGGTCCCATCGCGCCTATGATAACGGGGAGGACGGCTGCGATGGAGGAGCATGATGAAGTGCCTGCGCATCTACGCGACGCCGGATGGCGAATCCCGTTTCGATGAGATCGATATTCCAACGACCAGACGGCCGGCGATCCCTGACACGGCGCCGCTCGGGCTTTCCGCGCGCTACCCGGCGTTACATGTCCGCATTACGCGCATCCCCGCGGCGATGCGAAGTCGGCCATCACACGGTGCCGGGCGGGTGCTCACGGTGAGGCTCGGTCGAGTACGAGACGAACGACGGAGAGGTACGGCATGTTCAGCCCGGCAGCTTCGTCCTGGTCGAGGACACGCACGGAAAGGGGCACATCTCTCGTTATTCCGCCGACGCGCAGACCGTCATCTGGATTTCGCTGCCAAACGGCCTTGATCTGCCGTCACTGTAGTCCCGACGAATCACACCAAGCAAGCGGACGATCGCGGATGCATTTGTCGGACACCGGACCGACGAACCGCGCGCAGAAGGCGTAGCTTCTGCAAGAAATTGGGAGGCCGAAATGAGCCGGTTCTACTTCCATATTCGCCTGGGCGACCAGATCGTCATCGATCAGGAGGGATCGGACCTGCCAGACCCTGCTGCGGCTCGGGCGGAAGCCCTGGCCTCAGCCCGTCAGATTCTGGCAGACGCCATAAGGTCCGGCACCGAAGCGACCCCCGAAGCATTTGTCATCGCCGATGGTGAAGGCCGTGAGCTTGAAACCGTGCCGTTCGCGGTGGTCCTGCCGAAACGATGGAAGTACTGAGGGATCAGAACGGACCGCCGTCCGAAAACCAGTGCCGGCCCTTGTAGATGATCTCGTTGGAGCCATCGGTCTCGTCGACGTCGACGACATCGACCTTTTCGCCCTTCTTGAGAGAAATGCAGCCCTTCCATTTTACCTTGTAGGGCGGGCGGCCATTGTTGAGGCTCGCCAGCGTGCGCTCGTGCGCCTCGGCCCAGCCAGGACAGAACCGGCCATCCTCCGGCATCGGCCTCAACTCGGCAAAGGCCGCGCTCGCCGACAGCAGGGCGACAAGGATCGTGGCGGTCTTGAGCATGGGCGGCACTCCTTACTTGCAGGACGAGTCGGGCGCCAGCTTGAGCGCGAAGGCGTGGTTTTCGGCGTTGCCGGGACTCAGATAGAGAAAAGGTCCGCCGTCATACGGCTCAGGAACGAGCTCAAGCCGGCGCAGGATCGTCACCATCATGGCGTCGGCCTTCACGGCGACACCGAAGGCTCCCGTGGTCGCCGCGCCGATGCGGCAATCGCGATGGACGCCGTCATTCTTTGTCTTGCATTCATCGGCTTCGGCGGCCGAGAGCGAACCCTCGCAAGCGAGCCCACCATCGGCCGGCCGGCACGCGCCGAAGGAATCGAAGCCGGGCTTTTGTCCCTTCACCCACATCTTCAAATGGGCATCAGTGGTGAAGGCCGGACCGAGCGTCTTGGCCGTGTCGGCATCGAGCGGCTTGACCAGAACCGTGGCCCGCATCACGAGCTGTCCAGGATGCGCGGCGAGGTGCGGGGCGTCGTAGATGCGCTCGTAGCAGCCGGGCGGCAGCGCTTCCGCCACGGCGACGTTCGCTCCAAGGCAGAAAGTGGCAATTGCCGGCACAAGGGTAAAGGTTTTCTTCAAAAGCAAGGCGGGACGCTCTTTCACTGCGGCGGCGCAACGACACCGCCTCCCGCTTGGGTCGCCGTTCCCGCGGCCGGGGTTCAACGGCGTAGACCTTCGGTTCATGAAGCCAGGCCGGCGGCAGCCTTGCCGGCAAGGTGCGCGAGCATGTGGTCGACCATCTGTGGCGCAAGGCCCAGATAGTTCGCGGGATCGCAATGATGGCGGATGGCCCCGGCGCCGCCGAGCGCATCGACGATCTCAGGCATCTCGACCAGCACGTCGGCTAGCGGCCGCTTGGCGGTCACGGCGCCGCGGCAGGCGTCGTAGACCACGTCATGGGCGCGCTGGCGGCCGAGCTTGGGTGCGGCCGCCATCATCACGGCCTCGGCGACGATGAGGCCGCCGCTGATCGCAAGATTGTCGCGCATGCGCTCGGCATCGACGATCAGGCCGCCGAGCATGAATTTGGCCTGCGCCAGCGCGCCGCCGGTCAGGATGAAGCTCTCGGGGATGGCGATCCATTCGGCATGCCAGGGACCGGTGGCGCGTTCAAGATCCTGCACCATGCCGTCCAGCATCAGCGCGACGTGCTGGCGGACCGCCTTGGCGGCTGCGAGCATCAGCTCAGACGAGATCGGGTTGCGCTTCTGCGGCATGGTCGAGGAAGCGCCGCGCCCCTTCACGAAGGGCTCGGCCACCTCGGCGAATTCCGTCGCCATCAACAGCATGACGTCGGTCGCGATCTTGCCGAGGCTGCCGGTGACCAGCCCCAGGAAGGAAACCACTTCGGCAAGCCCGTCGCGGGCCACATGCCAGGTCGCGGAAGGACGCGCCAGGCCAAGCAGGTCGCACAGCGCGGCCTGCACCTTCAGGCCGTCCGCCCCAAGTGACGCGAGCGTCCCCGCGGCACCCGCGAATTGACCGAGCAGCACCCGCGGCCGCATCTGCTCCAGCCGCTCGATGTGGCGCTGGATCATCGAAAGCCACACCGCGGCCTTGTAGCCGAAGGTGATCGGCAGCGCCTGCTGCAGATGGGTGCGGCCCGCCATCGGCGTGTCGCGGTATTTCAGGGCGAGCCCGGCCAGGATGTCGCGCAATTCGGCGAGATCGGCCGCGACGAGATCGAGCGCCGCGCGGATTTGCAGCACCGTCGCGCTGTCCATGATGTCCTGGGTCGTAGCGCCCCAATGGACGTAACCGCCCGCGGCGCCGGCGGCCTCGGCGAGCTGATGCACGATCGCGATGATCGGATAGCCGGTGATCTCGGTCTCGTGCCGCAGCCGGTCGAAATCGATCCGCATGGTTCTGGCAGCCTCGACGATGGCGACCGCTGCTTCCGCGGGGATCACCTTCGTCGCCGCCTCGGCTTGCGCCAGCGCCACCTCTACCTCGAGGTAGCGGCCGACCAAAGCCTCGTCCGAGAACACCGCCCGCATCGCGGCGGTGCCGAACATGTCGCGGAAAATCAGCGAATCGGTCACGGTGCTCGGCATCACGCCCTCTCCTGTCCTGCCTATCTCGAAAATATTTTGCCTGACGTCCTAATCGGGCGATGCCGCAGTCCGCCTTTGCGCGCGCAGCCAAACCGCGAATGCAATCACCACCGCGCCGGCAAGCGCGAACCAGGTGATGGCGTATTGCATGTGATCGTCCTTCAGATGGACGTCGAGCGGGCCCGGCTTCGGAATGCCGTTCGCCGGCACCGGCGCTTCCAGATCGACATAGAACGGCGCGACCTCACCCCAGCCGAGCGCATGCGCCATGGCGAGATGATCGCGCGTGAACCACAGCCGTCTCGTCACGTTTTCCGCCGGGGTCAGCACGCCTGCGGTTTCGGGAAAGCGGAGATAGCCGGTCAGTTCGACCGGCGCGCCGGTGACGAGCGGCTTGACGGCGCGATCTTCCTGGTCGCGATCCTGCATCGTGTTCTGCACGAAGCCGGTATTGATCACGACGGTCTCCCCGGTCGCAAGCCGCGCCGGCAGGAAAGCCCAGGTGCCCGGGCCGGAGATATCGTCGCGCACCGCCGAGCCTGAACTGTAGACCATGGCGTCGGGCCCCGACGCATAGGTCGCGGTAAAGCGCACGCGGCGGAATTCATCTACGGCCGGCGTCAGCGCGCTCCATTGCGCGGACAGCGGCAGCGGGCCGGGCGTAGCCGCAAGCCGCTCGGTCAGCGCCGCGATCAGCGCGTGCTTCTCGACCCGGCGCTGCAACTGCCAGACCCCGAGACCGACAAACACCGCCACCATCGCCAGCGTGAAGACGCCAAAACCGGCGCCCCTGCGGCGCCGTTCTCCTGTGGTAGCGATCATTTCGGCTCGCGGTCGATCAGCCGGCCGGGCGCGGCCTTGTGATGGAATTGCAGCGCGATCAACAGCGACTTCATCGAACGCAGCGGCAAAAGCGTGGTGACGAGGATCAAGGGCAGCCACAGCGCCGCATGCACCCAGAACGGCGGCTGGTATTTCACCTCGACGATCAGCGCGCAGGTGACGACGACGGCGCCGGCCAGCATGATGATGAAGATCGCGGGGCCGTCGCCGGTGTCGATGAAGGTGTAATCGAGCCCGCAGGACTCGCAAGCCGGCCGCAAATTGAGAAAGCCCGCATAGAGCTTGCCCTTGCCGCAGCGGGGACATCGGCAGGCGAGCCCGCGCAACGCGCTCTCGGTCACGGTGGGGATCGGCTGGTCCTGCATGCGATGGCCTTTTGCATTTCGCGAAACAAAAAGGGCGGCCCGTAAGGCCGCCCCCTTGTAGCACAATGGCTTTTTGTCTGGCGCGTTTCCTTGACGCGAACCGGTACCGACCCCGCATCAAGTGCGGGGCAGGCTTTCGATCGGAAACGCGGGATCAGTGCGCGCCGTGCGCCATGGTCTCGGCCCCGTGGCCCCAGACATAGATGCAGACGAACAGGAACAGCCAGACCACGTCGACGAAATGCCAGTACCAGGCGGCGAATTCGAAGCCGAGATGCTGGGTCGGCGTGAAGTGCCCGGCATAGGCCCGGATCAGGCAGACGGTCAGGAAGATGGTGCCGACCAGCACATGGAAGCCGTGGAAGCCGGTCGCCATGAAGAAGGTCGCGCCGTAGATGTTGCCGGCGAACGAGAATGCGGCATGGCTGTATTCATAGGCCTGCACGCAGGTGAAGGTCGCGCCCAGCAGGATGGTGAGGATCAGGCCGTATTTCAGGCCCTGGCGATCGTTCTCCAGCAGCGCGTGATGCGCCCAGGTCACCGTCGTGCCCGAGGTCAACAGGATCAGCGTGTTCAACAGCGGCAGATGCCAGGGATCGAAGGTCTCGATGCCCTTGGGCGGCCAGACGCCGCCGAACAGCGCCTCGCGGGTGGCGTGAACGGGATCGCCGGGAAACAGCGAGGAATTGAAGAAGGCCCAGAACCAGGCGACGAAGAACATCACCTCGGAGGCGATGAACAGGATCATGCCGTAGCGGTGGCTGATCTGCACCACGCGGGTGTGGTCGCCCTTGTACTGCGCCTCGCGGATCACATCGGTCCACCAGCTCGCCATGGTGTAAAGCACGCCGATGGTGCCGATGCCGAAGACGATCGGGGCGGCCGCGAATAGATGGTGCATCCAGGTGATGGCGCCGACCGCCATGATGAAGGCCGAAATGGAGCCGATGATCGGCCACGGGCTCGGGTCGACGAGGTGGTAGTCGTGATGCTTGACTTGCGCCGTAGCCATTTCGGTCTCTCTCCGTTAGCGGTGCCTATTCGGCACGTAATTCCTCTCAACAATCAAACCCCGGGAAGCCCCGGGATCTGCCCAGCCCCGATCAGAGGGCTCCCTTGCGTTTGTCCGGCTCGCTCGCGGCAACCGGCTGCGGCGCCGGCGCGCGGACGGGATAGAAGGTGTAGGACAGGGTAATGGTGTTCAGCCCCTCATTGTCGCTGTCGTTGACGATCGAGGGATCGACATAGAACACCACCGGCATCTCGCGCTTTTCGCCCGGCGCCATGGTCTGTTCGGTGAAGCAGAAGCAATTGATCTTCTCGAAATACGCCCCGACCGTCAGCGGCGCGACATTATAGGCCGCCTGCCCGGTCGTGGTCCGCGCCGACTGGTTGGTCACGGTGTAGTACACGGTGACGACCTGGCCGATCTTGACCTCGATCTCGGTCTGCTCCGGCTCGAATTTCCACGGCAGGCCGCCCGCGACGTTGGAATCGAAACGCACCGCGATCTTGCGCGAAAGCGGCGCCGCGGTGGGCGCCGATTTCGCCACCTGGGTGGTGCCGTTGAAGCCGGTGGTGCGGCAGAACCAGTTATAGAACGGCACCGCCGCGTAAGCCGCGCCGACCATCAGCACAGCCACGAGCCCGGCGATCGAGCCGACCATCGCGTCACGGCCGATACCGCGGCGTGCGGCCGGCCGGAGACTGTTGGCGGGCGGCTGCGGCATTGCGGGCTCTGGCTCCATATTAATCACGCTCTCACAGCGGCCGGTTCAGTACGGCCGGCCCCTTGACGATGGTGACCGCGAAAAACAGGATGACGAGAACCCCAAGCGCGAGCGCGATGGCGATCGAACGCTGGCGACGGCTCTTCTTCTGCGCCTCGGTGAGGACGATTCCGTCTGGCTGCTGCTTGTCGGCCATTGTCTCGCCATGCGCCCCCTACCAGATCGATGGTGCGACGGCGCGGGCGACAACCTCGATCAGCAAGGTTGCGAACAGCGCGAACAGATAGAAGATCGAGAAGGCGAACAGCCGCCGCGTGGCGCGCAGCGCCTCGCGGCGCTCGCGGCGGCGATAGACGTTGATCGCCAGCGCCAGCATGCCGGCGCCGAGAATGAGCGAGGTGACGCCATAGACCGCGTCGAAATAGCCGAGCGGCCAGGGCGCAAACGCGGTCGCGACCAGCACGATCGTATAGAGCAGGATCTGCAGCCGCGTCGCATCGGGACCGGCAACGACGGGCAGCATCGGCACGCCGGCGCGCGCATAATCGTCGCTGCGGAACAGCGCCAGCGCCCAGAAATGCGGCGGGGTCCAGAAAAAGATGATCAGGAACAGAAGCCACGGCTCGACCGACAGCGAGCCGGTCGCGGCTGCCCACGCCACCACCGGCGGCAGCGCGCCCGCTGCACCCCCGATCACGATGTTCTGCGCGGTCGAGCGCTTCAGCACCATGGTGTAGATCACGACATAGAAGAAGATCGTGAATGCCAGGAGCGCGCCGGCGATCCAGTTGACGAGGATGCCGAGCGTCATCACCGCGAAGAACGCCAGCGTCATGCCGAACGCCAGCGCTTCCGGCTTGGTGACGCGGCCGCGCGGAATCGGCCGGTTGGCGGTACGCGACATCTTGGCGTCGATGTCGCCCTCGAGCGCCATGTTGAGCGCGCCGGAGGCGCCGGCGCCGACCGCGATGCATAGGATCGAGGTGAAGGCCAGCACCGGATGCAGGTGACCCGGCGCGATCGCGAGACCGACCAGCGCGGTGAAGATCACCAGCGACATCACCCGCGGTTTCAAGAGCGCGATGTAATCGGCGACGTCGGCCTCGGAAATCCGGGGCGACGACAGCTCGATGGCGTTGTTCTCGATAACCGACAAGACAGGTCTCGCTTCCTTAGAGGTGCGCAGGCGCGACTGGGCGCCTGCGCATCCGCATGATTACTGCACGCGCGGCAGCACTTCGAACTGGTGGAACGGCGGCGGCGACGACAGCGTCCATTCCAGCGTGGTGGCGCCCGCTCCCCACGGATTGTCGGCGGCCTGTTCCTTGCGGACGAAGGCGTCGATCACGCCGTAGATGAAGATCAGCACGCCGAAGCCGGAGATGTAGGAGCCGATCGAGGACACCAGGTTCCAGCCGGCGAACGCGTCGGGGTAATCGACGTAGCGGCGCGGCATGCCGGACAGGCCGAGGAAGTGCTGCGGGAAGAACACCAGGTTGACGCCGATGAAGGTGACCCAGAAGTGCAGCTTGCCGACCCGCTCCGAATACATGTAGCCGAACATCTTCGGGAACCAGTAGTACCAGCCGGCGAAGATGCCGAACACCGCGCCGAGCGACAGCACGTAGTGGAAGTGCGCGACCACGTAATAGGTGTCCTGCAGCACGCGGTCGACGCCGGCGTTCGCCAGCACCACGCCGGTGACGCCGCCGACCGTGAACAGGAAGATGAAGCCGATCGCCCACAGCATCGGCGTCCGGAACTCGATCGAGCCGCCCCACATCGTGGCGATCCAGGAGAATATCTTCACGCCGGTCGGCACCGCGATCACCATGGTGGCGGCGACGAAATAGGCTTGCGTCGCCGACGACATGCCGACGGTGTACATGTGGTGCGCCCACACCACGAAGCCGATGCCGCCGATCGCGACCATCGCATAGGCCATGCCGAGATAGCCGAACACCGGCTTCTTCGAGAAGGTCGAGACGATCTGGCTGACCATGCCGAACGCGGGCAGGATCAGGATGTAGACCTCGGGATGGCCGAAGAACCAGAACAGATGCTGGAACAGCACCGGGTCGCCGCCGCCTTCGGCGGAGAAGAAGGTGGTGCCGAAATTGCGGTCGGTCAGAAGCATGGTGATGGCGCCGGCGAGCACCGGCAGCGACAGCAGCAGCAGGAACACCGTCACCAGGATCGACCAGACGAACAGCGGCATCTTGTGCAGGGTCATTCCCGGCGCGCGCATGTTGAAGATCGTGGTGATGAAGTTGATGGCGCCGAGGATCGACGAGGCGCCGGCCAGATGCAGCGACAGGATCGCGAAATCGACCGCCGGTCCCGGATGGCCCGACGTAGAGAGCGGCGCGTACATGGTCCAGCCCGCACCGACGCCGTTGGCGCCCGGCTCGCCCTCGAAGAAGCTCGACGCGATCAGCAGAGCGAACGAAGCCGGCAGCAGCCAGAACGAGATGTTGTTCATGCGCGGGAACGCCATGTCCGGCGCGCCGATCATCAGCGGCACGAACCAGTTGCCGAAACCGCCGATCATCGCCGGCATCACCATGAAGAAGATCATGATCAGGCCGTGCGAGGTCACGAACACGTTGTAGGTATGCGTCTCATGGAAGATCTGGACGCCGGGATACATCAGTTCGGCCCGGATCGCGATCGACAGCGCCGCGCCGATGATGCCGGCGATGATGGCGAACACCAGGTACATCGTGCCGATGTCCTTGTGGTTCGTCGAATAGACGAAGCGCCGCCATCCGGTCGGATGGTCGTGCGCGTGATCGTCGTGGGCATGATCGCTGTGAGCCGATGTCGCTGTTGCCATTTTCAAATCCTGCCTTGCAGTACCCTTGGACCTTGCGGTCCTATCGCCCTTGTCCCGTCGATTGCGCGCCCTAAGCTTTGAGGCTTACTGCGCGGCTGCGCCTGCCGAGGCGAACGAGTTCGCCGGGTTGGACGCAAATTTCTTCTTCGCGGTCTCGACCCAGGCCACGAAGTCCTGATCGCTCACCACCCGCACGGCGATCGGCATGAAGGCGTGATCCTTGCCGCACAGCTCCGAGCACTGGCCGTAATACATGCCGACCTTGGTGGCCTTGAACCAGGTTTCGTTGAGGCGGCCGGGGATCGCGTCGATCTTGATGCCGAACGCCGGCACCGCGAAGGAATGGATCACGTCGGCGCCGGTGGTCTGCACCCGGATCACCTTGTTGACCGGCACGACCATCTCGTTGTCGACGCCGAGCAGCCGGGGCTGCTTGTCGGCCGCCATCAGCGAATCGAATTCGAACTTGCCGTTATCGGGATAGGCGTAGCTCCAGTACCACTGCTTGCCGGTCGCCTTGATGGTCAGATCGGCCTTGGGAATGTCGAGCTCGAGGAACAACAGCCGGAACGACGGCACCGCGATGCCGACCAGGATCAGGACCGGGATCAGCGTCCAGGCCACTTCGATCAGGGTGTTGTGGGTGGTGCGCGACGGCACCGGGTTGGCTTTGGCGTTGAACTTGACGACGACCGCGATCAGGAGCGCCAGCACGAACAGCGTGATGATGCTGATGATCCACAGCAGCCAGTTGTGGAACCAGGTGATTTGCTCCATCACCGGCGATCCCGCTTCCTGCAGCCTGAATTCCCACGGCGCCGGCTGCCCGAGTTCGGCAAATGCCGCCCCGCTCGTAGCCAGCGCAACGCCGGCCACCGCTAACCCCAGCAACCGCCGGCCAATTTGGCCCTTCGACATCTTCATGCCGCCCGCGCTCCCTTGATAGAACCCCTCGACACTCCGCCGGTTGGCTAAGACATGCCGCACGATCCGCCCCCTGACAAACGGCCTTGGGAGGTACTTTCGAAATACCAGGCCAGATCGCTAGAACGCGTCGAAATCCAGCCTCTCAAACCATAATTCTTGACCTATCGCAATGCAGTCGTGGGGCACGGTGTGCAACGCGCCCGGCTAAATCGCCGATGTCGCATTTTCTCGTGAAATCAGCCAATCGCGCGGCTTTCGCACGTCCCGGGCGCTTGACAGGCGGATTGCCCGATGTAGGCACAGGCGGGGTGCTCCACAGGAACCTGATTCGTTGGCTCGGGAGCGGCCCTCGCGGCTCAAGGGCTCTCGAAAGTGCCTTCAAGGCGCCGTCATTGCGTATCAGTCCCCTGCTCGGACCGACAGTTCTAGGGAATATCTAAGGGATCGACCCGGATGGGGCCTTCGAAATACAGGGCGAGAAATGCGGCAGGCTGCGGCAGCCGGTCTGCAGGCGCCGCTCGCCGGCCAGCCGTGAAGCTGGCCGCATTCAACCTTGCCATGCTCGGCGTCGCCATTGCCTGCTTTATCGGCATGACAGCCTCCGCCCGCGCGCAGGGCGCGGTGCGTTCGGTCCACGGCGACTGGCAGATTCGCTGCGACACCCCGCCGGGCGCGCAGGCCGAACAATGCGCGCTGATCCAAAGCGTGGTGGCGGAAGACCGTTCCAATGCCGGCCTGACCGTCATCATGCTGAAAACCGCCGACCAGAAGAGCCGGCTGATGCGGGTGGTGGCGCCGCTCGGCGTGCTGCTGCCTTCGGGCCTCGGCCTGAAACTCGACAATGTCGATGTCGGCCGCGCCGGCTTTGTCCGCTGCCTGCCCAATGGCTGCGTGGCCGAGGTGGTAATGGACGACAAGCTGCTGGGTCAGCTGCGCAACGCCAAGACCGCCACCTTCATCATCTTCGAGACCCCCGAAGAGGGCATCGGATTCCCGCTCAGCTTGAACGGACTGGCCGAGGGCTACGACAAATTGCCGTGAGGCAATCTGCCTCGCGGCAGGCGTCCCGGCGGACCCTCCCTTTTTACCGCGGCCATGCCTATCTTGAGATCATCGTCGTTCCGGCCAGACGCCGGCGAGTGACGGGTTCCATAACCTGGGTTACGGTGTTGTAAGGCGACTTTTCGACAGCCTTGCTTAAAACACGAAGACCCGTGGTTATGGTCCACGTTTCGGCGGGAACGGCAGAACAGCCACAGCGCATTGGAGCTTCCATGACCCCAACAACCTCCCTGCTCGACCGCGCCAATCTCGATCGCGATTCCGTGCGACACCAGGTCGTGCGGGGGCTCACGGGCGCCGACGACGGTGAGTTGTTCCTGGAGTACAGCCAGACCGAAGCGCTGATGTTCGACAATGGCCGGCTGAAGCAGGCCACTTACGACACCTCCCAGGGATTTGGGCTTCGCGCGGTAAAAGACGACGCGGTCGGCTATGCGCATTCCTCCGACGTCTCGCTGCCGGCGCTGATTCGCGCCGCGGACGCGGTCGCGGCCGTGCGCGGCGGCTATAGCGGGAATTTCGCCGCCGCCCCTGCCCACACCAATGTCCGGCTCTATGGCGACGAAAATCCGCTCGATGCACCCGGTTTTGAATCCAAGATAAAACTGCTCGCCGAGATCGACGCCTACGTCCGCGACAAGGACCCGCGGGTGCGGCAGGTCACCGTCAGCCTCGGCGCCACCTGGCAGGTGGTGGAGATCCTGCGGCCCGACGGCGAGAGCTATCGCGACATCCGCCCCCTGGTGCGCGTCAATATTTCCGTGGTCGCGGGACAAGGCGACCGGCAGGAGAGCGGCAGCAAGGGCTATGGCGGCCGCGAGGGCTATGCCCGCTTCATCGAGACCAAGGCGTGGCGCGAGGCCGCCGACGGCGCCATCCGCGAGGCGATGGTCAATCTGGAATCGGTGCCGGCGCCCGCCGGCGAGATGGATGTGGTGCTTGGCGCCGGGTGGCCCGGCGTGATGCTGCATGAGGCCGTCGGCCATGGGCTCGAGGGCGACTTCAACCGCAAGAAGACTTCGGCTTTCGCAGGCCTGATGGGCCAGCAGGTCGCCGCCAAGGGCGTCACCGTGGTCGACGACGGCACCATGGCCTCGCGGCGCGGCTCGCTGTCGATCGACGACGAGGGCACGCCGACCAACCGCACCGTGCTGATCGAGGACGGCATCCTGGTCGGCTACATGCAGGACCGCCAGAACGCCCGGCTGATGAACATGAAGCCGACCGGCAACGGCCGCCGCCAGGGCTATGCCCATATGCCGATGCCGCGCATGACCAACACCTACATGCTGGCGGGCCAAAGCGATCCGGCGGAAATTCTCGGCTCGGTCAAGAACGGCATCTATGCCGCCAATTTCGGCGGCGGCCAGGTCGACATCACCTCGGGCAAATACGTGTTCCAGTGCACCGAGGCCTACAAGATCGAGAACGGCAAGATCGGCGCGCCATTGAAGGGCGCGATGCTGATCGGCAACGGGCCGACCGACCTGCACCGCATCACCATGGTCGGCAACGATCTCGCGCTCGACACCGGCATCGGCACCTGCGGCAAGAACGGCCAGGGCGTGCCGGTCGGCGTCGGCCAGCCGACGCTGCGGATGGAGCGGATCACGGTCGGAGGTACCGGCGCATGAGCATCAACAACGAAACCATGGCGTCGAAGAAGGCATCCACCTGGCGCGGCCAGCTGGTCCAGTTGACCGGCATCGTGCTGGCGGTCTTCCTCGCCAAGGGCGCGCTCGCCGAACCCTTCTACGTGCCGTCCGGCTCGATGGAGCCGACGCTGCAGATCGGCGATGCGCTGCTGGCGTCGAAATACGCCTACGGCTACTCGACCGCCTCGCTGCCGATCCAGATCAATCTGCCCGAGAGCAAACGCGTGTTCAGCGAGACGCCGAAGCGCGGCGATGTCGTGGTGTTCCGCTGGCCCGGCGACCGCTCGCAGGCCTGGGTCAAGCGCGTCGTTGGCCTCCCCGGCGACCGCATCCAGATGCGGCAGGGCCAGCTCTTCGTCAACGACCATGCGGCCGAGCTGAAGCCCGACGGCATCGGCGAGGCGGAAGACGACAACGGCACCGTGGAGCCGGCGTTTCGCTTCATCGAGACCTTGCCGGGCGGCGTCAGCCACCAGATCCTCAAGCTGCGCGACAACGGCCGGCTCGACAACACACCCGAAGTCACCGTGCCGCCCGGCCGGCTGTTCGTGATGGGCGACAACCGCGACAACTCGGCCGACAGCCGCGTGCCGGTCCGCGACGGCGGCGTCGGCATGCTGCCGATGGACGACCTGGTCGGCCGCGCCGATGCCGTGGTCGCCTCCTGGGATCTCGGCATCCGCCACCAGCCGGTGTCGACCTGGCTGTCCGGCTTCCGCCTGTCGCGGTTTTTCACCTCGGTGCGTTGAGGCCGATCCGGCACCGCAAGACTTGATTTCGTCATTGCGAGCGAAGCGAAGCAATCCAACTTTCCACCGGGGCTAACGTGGATTGCTTCGCTTCGCTCGCAGTGACGGCATTGGCCCGCTATGGACACCGACGAATTCCTCAGCCTGGCGTTTCGTAATCCCGTCAACGCAGCCATCGCCGATGAATTGTTCGCGCTCGCGCTGCCGGATGCGTGGATCGTCTCGGGGTGCCTGGTGCAGAGCGTGTGGAATGTGCTGACCGGCCGCGCGGTCGATTACGGCATCAGTGACTACGACATCTTCTATTTCGATCCGGACACCTCATGGCAGGCCGAGAATGCGGTGATCGGCGCGCTGCAGGACCGCCTGGCGCATCTCGGCGTCACGGTCGAGGCGCGCAATCAGGCGCGGGTCCATCTCTGGTATCCGGAAAAACATCGCCTGCCCTATCCGGCGCTGCGATCTTCCATCGAAGGCATCGATCGCTTCCTGACCAAAAATACCCAGGTCGGAATCCGACGTGCGGATGAGGGCTATGACATCTACGCACCGAACGGCTTTGACGACATTGCCGGCCTGATCGTGCGGCCCAATCCGGGTCCGAATTTTTCGGCCGTGAACTATGCGGCGAAGGCGGCGCGCTGGAGACGGCTTTGGCCGGAGCTTACCGTGATCGCTGCCGCTTGCCCTGACTAGAACGACGTCGTCAGTTGCGTCAGCCATGCCGGCGAGGCATCGACCAGCGCGGCCTCGACCCTTTTGTCGGCGCCCGAGACGATCGCGACCCCGATCACGATGAAGGCCGCGCCGAGCAGGCCCTTGCCGAGCTTTCCCGCCGACATCAGCCGCGAGCGCACCCTCATCAGCGTCGCGCGCGACAGCCATCCGAGAGCGACCAGCGGCAAGGCGGCGCCGATGCCGAATACCACCATGGTCAGCGCGACCTGCAGCAGGTCCCGACCCTGCGACGCCAGAAGCGACGCCGCACCCAGCGTCGGGCCGACGCAAGGCGACCAGACCGCGCCGAGCAACAGACCGATCGCGAACTGGCCGGCCAGCCCGGACGATGCAAAGCCGCCGAAGCGGCGGTCGGCCCAGCTCGACACCGGCCCGCCCGCCGCGGCAAGTTGCGCCTGCCATGAGGGGACCAGAAGGATCGTTCCGAGCACGATCATGATCGCGGCCGCGGCCAGCCTGAAGCTGCCGGCATCGATGCCGAGCCCGAATCCGGCGAGCGCCAGCAACAGCCCGAGCCCGGTGAACGAAGTGGCGAGCCCGGCGGCCAGCGCGACGGCGCCGAGCGGATGCGCGGCCACCGCCGCCCCCAGCACGATCGGCACCAGCGGCAGCACGCAGGGCGACAGGATCGAGAGCAGCCCGGCCGCGAAGGCCAGTGCCAGAACGGTCACGCGAAACCCTTAGAGGCTCTTGTCGAGCAGGGCTTCGATCGATGCTTCCTTGGTATCGCCGACCGAGCGGGCCTGCTCGGCCGAGCCCTTGAACACGATCAGGGTCGACTGCATCTGGGCGCGGAACTTCTTGACCTCGGGCTTCATCGCATCGAAATCGACGCGGAAGATTTTCAGTTCCTTGAATTTGGGATCGGCGGTCAGTTTGTCGATGATGGGCTTCTGCGCCTTGCAGGTCGGGCACCAATCGGCGTGGATCTCGACCAGGATCGGGCTGCCCGCCGCCTGCGCCGCCTTGAAGGCTTCATCCGAAAACGGAACGGCGGTATTGGCCGAAGCGGCAGAGAACAGGCCGGCCATCGTCAGCGCGAATGCGACAATCGCCGCGTTCAAAAACCTGCGCGTAAAAGTCATCGTGAACTCCCTGGGTTGACCTCGCGGCCCCGAAAGCTCCTCCATCGACCATGAAGCGGTTCGGCGCGTACTCCCCATACGCGCCCGATACCGCGGTTGTTACCGCACCACCCCCGAAATAAACCCGGGCTTGCGCCGCGGCGGCTTTATTTCCTTTTTCAGGAAGCAACGCGCGGCCCGGCCGATATATCCGGGCCGGGCATAGGTCCAGGCACGGCACTTGTTGTCGGCGGTGCAGGCGGCCTTGCAGGCCTCGTCGCCTTCGTCGGGTTTGAGCTCGAAATTGCGGTAATCGCCGCCGAACCGGTCGATCGAGGTCTCGATCGCCTTGCTGCGCGGCTCCACCACGCCGGCGCCGCGCACGCCGGAGACGCAGCAATCGTCCTGCACGCGCGGAGGCACGCTGTTCTTCAGCCAGCACACCGCCCCGCCGGCGGCATCGTTCGGATAGTTGAAGCTCCAGGCCCGGCAGCGCCGGTCGCGTTCGCACACCAGCGCGCATTCCTGCGGGTCGCCCGAGGGCACCGGCGAGCTCAGATAATCACTGCCCGGACGATCGAAATTGGCCTGCGCGTGCGCATCGCTCACGATGGCGACGGCCGTCAGAACGGCGAGCGTCACCATGGCGAGCATCGCCAAACACGCCCTGAGCAGGCGGCCTCCCCACATTCGCGATTACTTTCAACTAATTGGTCGCCCCGCTCTTAGCGCGGTCTGCCATTTGATCGCCACGAACCTGTACGGCCGATGAACGGCCCGCGCGCGGCCTGCGCAAATGGACGGCCATCACGGCAATTCGCGGCTAGAACGCGTATTCGTCATAGGCCGGTTCGACCGAGCCGTGCCAGGGCCCGCGGAACTTCTCCAGCATCTCCTCGGCCGGCGTCCGCCCGGAATCGATGATCCGCTCCAGCGGCTCGAGATGACGACTCTCGTCACGGCCGAGATGATCGACGCGGCCGCGCCGGCGCAACCCCGCATGCGCCAGCGCCAGGCACTCCTTGGCGATTTCGAACAGGTAGCGATCCCTGATCCTCGCCTTGAAACCCAGGCGCGGGACGTCGTCGCGCAACGCCTGGCGCTCGTGCGCCGTCCAGTGCCTGGCGATGTCCCAGGCGGCGTCCAGGCTGACGTCGTCATAGAGCAGGCCGACCCAGAACGCCGGCAGCGCCGGCAGCCGGCCCCACGGCACGCCATCGGCGCCGCGCATTTCCAGATAGCGCTTCAGCCGCACCTCGGGGAAAATCGTCGACAGGTGGTTGGCCCAGTCCGACAGCGTCGGACGCTCGCCAGGAAACGCGGAATTCCTGCCGGCGAAGAAATCGCGGAACGACGAGCCGGCGACGTCGATATATTGGTCGCCGCGCTTGACGAAGTACATCGGAACGTCGAGCGCATAATCGACCCAGCGCTCGAACCCCATGCCGTCCTCGAACGCCCAGGGCAGCATTCCGGCGCGCGCATTGTCGGTATCGCGCCAGATTTCGGAGCGGAACGACAAGAAGCCGTTGGGCGCGCCTTCCGTGAACGGCGAATTGGCGAACAAAGCGGTCGCGATCGGCTGCAGCGCCACCGAGACCCGCAGCTTCTTGACCATGTCGGCTTCGGAGGAGAAGTCGAGATTGGTCTGCACCGTGCAGGTCCGGTACATCATGTCGATGCCGTATTTGCCGACCTTCGGCATGTAGTTGGTCATGATCTTGTAGCGGCCCTTGGGCATCATCGGAATCTGCGCCCGCGACCAGGACGGCGTCATGCCGAGCCCGAGAAAGCCGATGCCGAGCGGAGTTGCGATCTCGCGCACCTGCGCCAAATGCGCCATCAACTCGGACTGGGTCTGATGCACGGTTTCGACCGGCGCGCCCGACAGTTCGAATTGCCCGCCCGGCTCCAGCGAAATCGCGCCGCCGCCGGTGACGTCATACAGCCCGATGATGTTGCCGCGCTCCATGATCGGCTCCCAGCCGAGCAGGAGCTGCATGCCTTCGAGCAGCGCGCCGATGCCGCGTGCGCCTTCGTAAGGCACGGGATGATGGCCTTGCAAGCGTGAACGGCGTCTTCTCGTGCTCGGTGCCGATACGGAATTCGGACGGCGGCTTGATGCCCGCTTCCAGCCACGCCACCAATTCGGCGCGCGATTGCAGCGGCGTCATATCGATCTGGTCACGCGCCATGAAGATTCCGGATGTGGGGCGCTTCGACGGAACGCGCGCGGTGTCGGGGGTATCCCCAAACCGACCGGTCCGGGGATGCGAGTAGTGCAAACAATATCATCGGGCGGGCGCGCCGTCTCTTGCCGCGAGCAGTTGCGCCTCGCCGCAGGCGCAGCCCAGCCGGTCGAGCAGGCCGCAGAGCCTCGCGGCATCCGCATCGGACAGTTTCGAGCCAACGTGCTTTTCGATCGCGGCCGAATAGGCGCCCCACATCTTCTTCTGCAGCTCGCGCCCGGCCTCGGTGATTTCGACGAACTGGCCGCGCTTGTCGATCTTGCATTCGCGGCGCGCCGCCAGCCCCTCGTCCACCAGCCGGTCGATCAGCCGCGAGGTGGAGTATTGCGGGATCAGCATCTGCTTTTCCAATTCCACCGGGCGCATCTCGCCCGACGGCGCGCGCGACAATTCGAGCAACGCGTCATACCAGGCGAGCGGCGGAAAACCGGCCTTCTTCAGATCCTGCTCGACGGCGTCCAGCACCCGGCTCTGGACCCGCATCAGGCGGATCCAGGCGGCGGTCGCCTCGGTCGATGGTTTGCGCTTCATATTCCGGCTCTTAAATGACGGCGCAGTGTAGCCCACTAAATGCACCTGCATCAATCTTGACTATTCCATGCAGATGCATTTAGTCATCCAATAGCGTTTTCAAGCGGGGCTGATACCGCCTTGCGTGAAGAAAACGCAACGAAATCAGGATTTGCAGCCCGACCGGTCCCGGTCGGGTCAGAACCGGCCGGCGGCAGCGCCGCTTCGCCGACCATCCGAGGGAAGGAAATTCCAATGAAACTATATTATTCGCCTGGAGCCTGTTCGCTTTCGCCCCATATCGCGCTGCTCGAGGCCGGTCTGCCCTACGATCTGGTCAAGGTCGATCTCAAGGCCAAGAAGCTCGAGAACGGCGACGACTACCTCAAGGTCAATCCCAAGGGGCAGGTGCCGGCGCTGGCGCTGGACAGTGGCGAACTCGTCACCGAGGGCCCGGTCATCGTGCAGATGATCGCCGACAAGGCTGCGGCGAAGAACCTCGCGCCCGCCCGCGACAGCGCCGAGCGCTACAAGCTGCAGGAATGGCTGACCTACATCAACTCGGAATTGCACAAGAACATCGGCCCGATGTTCAGCCCGGTACTGACGGACGACGCGAAAAACTTCTTCAAGGACCGGGCGATCTCCAAGTTCGGATATGTCGACGGCGCAGTTGGCGGGCAAGGACTACCTGATGGGCAAGCAATTCACCGTCGCCGACGGCTATCTGTTCACGATGCTGGCCTGGGCCGATCGCATGAAGTTCGACCTTTCGGGGCTATCGAACCTGAAGGCCTACCAGGCCCGCGTCGCGGCGCGGCCGATGGTGCAGCAGGCGCTGACCAAGGAAGGCCTGATGAAGGCGGCGTGAGATTTTTGCGGATCGCGACAAGCAAAAGGGCCGGATCGATGATCCGGCCCTTTTTTTGTTAATTACCACTCCATCGTCGTCCCGGCGAAAGCCGGGACCCCATAACCACCGGCAGGAGTTGTCGCGCAAACGCCATCGAACAGCGCCTTTCACAACAAGCGACACGGCGTATGGGGTCCCGGCTCGCGCTTCGCTTGGCCGGGAAGACGATAGATTTTCCTTTACGCCGCGGCCTGCTTCTTCGGCGGGAAGCGGCCGTAGAAGGTCTCGCCCTTGGCGGCCATTTCCTCCAGCAGCTTCGGCGGCGTGAAACGCGAGCCGTATTTGCCCTCCAGCTTGTGGCACAGCTCGACGAACTTCTTGGTGCCCATGAAGTCGATATAGGACAGCGTGCCGCCGGTGAACGGCGCGAAACCGAAGCCGAGGATCGAGCCGACATCGGCCTCGCGCATATCGGTGATGACGTGATCCTCCACCGTGCGCGCGGCTTCCACCGCCTGCACGACCAGAAAACGCTGCTTCAGCTCCTCGATGTCGAGCGTATCGGGATCGAGATGCTTCGGCTGCAGGCCGGCAAGGTCCGACCACAGGCTCTTCTGGCCCTTGCCCTTCTCGGGATAGTCGTAAAATCCCTTGGCGTTCTTGCGGCCGAAGCGGCCCTGCTTCTCGACCATCTCGACCAGGAGCTTCTTCTGGGCCTGGTCGACGGCGTTGGCGCCGAGATCGGCCTCGGTCGCCTTCATGATCTTGAGCACGAGATCGAGCGCGACCTCGTCGGACAGCGACAGCGGCCCGACCGGCATGCCCGCCATCTTGGCGGTGTTCTCGATCATCGCCGGCGGCACGCCTTCCATCAGCATTTCGAGGCCTTCGGCGGTGAAGCGCAGCACGCAGCGGTTGGCGAAGAAGCCGCGCGAATCGTTGACCACGATCGGCGTCTTGCCGATCACGCGGACATAATCCAGCGCGGTGGCGAGCGCGACATCGCCCGTGTTCTTGCCGACGATGATCTCCACCAGCATCATCTTCTCGACCGGCGAGAAGAAATGGATGCCGATGAACTTGCCCTGGTCCTTGAACTCCTCCGCCAGCGAATTGATCGGCAGCGTCGAGGTGTTGGAGGCAAAGATCGCATCCGGCTTCAAGAGCGGCTGCGCCTTGGCATAGGTCTCGGCCTTGACCTTGCGATCCTCGAACACCGCTTCGATGACGAGGTCGCAGTCCTTCAGGACGTTGTAGTCGGCGGTCGCGCTGATGCGGCCCAGGATCGTCTCGCGATCGCTTTCCTTGGCGCGGCCCTTCTTGATCAGATCGTCGATCACGGCCTTGGCGTGGCCCTTGCCCTTGTCGGCGCTTTCCTGGTCGCGGTCGATCAGCACCACGTCGATGCCGGCGCGCGCCGAGACATAGCCGACGCTGGCGCCCATGAAGCCGGCGCCGATCACCGCGAGCTTCTTCACCTTGGTCGGCGGCACGTTCGGCGGACGCCGCGCGCCCTTGTTCAATTCCTGCATCGACAGGAACAGGCTGCGGATCATCGCCGCCGCTTCCTTCGAGCGCAGGATCTTGGTGAAGTAGCGCGATTCGACCCGCAGGCCGGCGTCGATCGGCAACTGCAGGCCCTCGTAGACGCAGCTCATGATCGCGCGCGCCGCCGGATAATTGTCGTAGGTCTCGCGGCGATAGATCGCGTTGCCGGCCGGGAACATCATCATGCCGGCCTTGGAGAACACCTGGCCGCCCGGCAGCTTGAAGCCCTTCTCGTCCCAGGGTGCTACCGCCTTGCCGCCGCCCTTGATCCAATCCTTTGCCGCCTTGATCAGGTCGGCTGATGGAACGATGGCGTGGATCAGGTTGAGCGCCTTGGCCCTGTCGAGATTGATCGCCTCGCCCTTCAGCAAGAGCTGCATGGCATCCTGCGGCTGCACGATGCGCGGCACGCGCTGGGTGCCGCCGGCGCCGGGGAACAGCCCGACCTTGATCTCGGGGAGGCCGAGGCGCGTCTTGGGATTTTCCGCGGCGACGCGGTAGTGGCAGCTCAATGTCAGTTCAAAACCGCCGCCGAGCGCGAGCCCGTTGATCGCGGCGACCCACGGCTTGCCCGAGGTCTCGATATTGCGGAACACCTGCGAGAACCGGCGGCTCTGGTCGAACAGCACCTGGTTGGCCGCGACCTCGCCTTTTGTTTTCAAGAGTTCGGCATATTGCCGGCTCATGCCCTCGAGCATCGACAGATCGGCGCCGGCGCACAGCGCCTCCTTGCCCGAGGTGATGACGACGCCCTTCACCGCAGCATCGGCGGAAGTCTGCTTGACGATCTCCTCGAGCTCGGTGACCGAGGTTTCGTCGAGCACGTTCATCGAACGACCGGGCGTGTCCCAGGTCACCAGCACGATGCCGTCGGAATCGGTCTCAACCTTGAAATTCTTGAAGGCCATGTTGTCGCTCCCTCGATGCCGACAGCCCGTAAGGCGCGGCGGTTGCTCTATTCGTAGGGTGGGTTAGCGAAGCGTAACCCACCCTTCCCAATGCAGCGATATCGGTGGGTTACGCCTTCGGCTAACCCACCCTACGATCGCTCAAACCCGCTCGATGATCGTCGCCGTCCCCATGCCGCCGCCGATGCACAGCGTGACCAGGGCGGTTTGTTTGCCGGTGCGCTCGAGTTCGTCGAGCACGGTGCCCAGGATCATCGCACCGGTAGCACCGAGCGGATGGCCAAGCGCGATCGCGCCGCCATTGACGTTGATCCTGGAGGGATCGATGTCGAAGGCCTGCATGTAGCGCAGCACCACCGAGGCAAAGGCCTCGTTCAGCTCGAACAGATCGATGTCTGTCTTCTTCATGCCCGAGCGCTCGAACAGCTTTTCGGTGACGTCGACCGGACCGGTCAGCATCATCGCCGGCTCCGAGCCGATATTGGCGAAAGCGCGTATCTTCGCCCGCGGCTTCAGGCCGTGCTTCTTGCCGGCCGCCTCGCTGCCGAGCAGCACCGCGCCGGCGCCGTCGACGATCCCGGAGGAATTGCCGGCGTGGTGGACGTAATTGATGCGCTCGATTTCCGGATGCGACTGGATCGCCACCGCGTCGAAACCGCCCATCTGGCCCATCGCCACGAAGGCGGGCTGCAGCGACGCCAGCGACTGCATGGTCGTGGTCGGCCGCATGTGCTCATCCTTGGCGAGGATGGTCAGGCCATTGATGTCCTTGACCGGGACCACCGACTTGTTGAAGCGGCCCTCGTCCCAGGCCTTTGCCGCGCGCTGCTGGCTCTGCACCGCATAGGCATCGACGTCGTCGCGGGAGAAACCGTATTTGGTCGCGATCAAATCGGCAGAGACGCCCTGCGGCATGAAATAGGTCGGCACCGCGATCGAGGGGTCCATCGGCCAGGCGCCGCCGGAGGCGCCGATGCCGACCCGGCTCATCGATTCGGCGCCGCCGCCGATGGTGAGTTCGTGCTGGCCGCTCATGATCTGGGCGGCGGCGAAATTCACGGCATCGAGGCCGGAAGCGCAGAACCGCGAGATCTGGACGCCGGGGACGGCTTCGCCGAGACCGGCGTTCATGGCCGCGAAGCGCGCGATGTCGGAGCCGGCCTCGCCGACCGGATCGACCACGCCGAGGATGACGTCGTCGACGATGTCTTCCTTGAGGTTGTTGCGCTCCTTCAGTGCCTTCAGCGGCGCGGTCGCCAGCGCCACCGCAGTGACCTCATGCAGCGCGCCATCGGGCTTGCCGCGGCCGCGCGGCGTGCGAACGTGATCGTAGATGAATGCCTCAGGCATGACGCCCTCCTGGTATGAGGATCATAATATATCGGCGGATCGGGAAGCTGTAGCGGGCTTTTGGAAGAATTCTCCGGTCAGAACGCTTCCGCGGCCAATTCCATGGTGGTGGCGCAGCCGGTCTGGATGCGCGCGAGATGAACCGTGGTTTCCGGCAGCATGCGCTCCATGAAGAAACGGCCGGTCACCAGCTTGGTGGTCAGATAGGGCGTCGCGCTGCTCGACGCAATCTTGTCCTGGGCGACTTTCGCCATCCGCGCCCACATGAAGGCGAAGGTGACGAGGCCGAACAACTGCATGTAATCGGTGGCGGCGGCACCCGCATTGTCGGGCTTCGCCATCGCATTCTGCATCAGCCAGGTGGTGGCCTGCTGCAGATGGCCGAGCGCGGTGCTCAGCGGCACGACATATGGCTTCATCGCCTCGTCGCCGCCGTGCTCCTTGGCGAAGCCTGCGACCTCGTTGAAGAACGACATCACCGCGCGGCCGCCGTCGCGCGGCAGCTTGCGGCCGACCAGATCCAGCGCCTGGATACCGTTGGCGCCCTCATAGATCATGGCGATTCGGGCATCGCGCACGAACTGCTCCATGCCCTGTTCGGCAATGTAGCCGTGGCCGCCATACATCTGCTGCGCCAGCACCGCGTTGGAAAATCCGACATCGGTCAGGACGCCCTTCATGACCGGGGTCATCAGCCCCATGTGATCGTCGGCCTCCTGGCGGTCCTTGGGATCGGAGGAGCGGTGGGCAACGTCGCTCTTGAGCGCGGTCCACACCACCATGGCGCGCGCCGCCTCGTTGAAGGCGCGGATGGTGAGCAGCGTGCGGCGAACGTCGGGATGCACGATGATGGGGTCGGCCGGCTTGTCCGGCGCCTTCGGTCCGGTCAGCGCGCGGCCCTGCAGGCGGTCGCGCGCATAGGCCACCGCGTTCTGGTAGGCCACCTCGGATTGCGCCAGCCCCTGCACCGCGACGCCGAGCCGCGCCTCGTTCATCATCACGAACATGCCCTGCATGCCCTTGTTTTCCTCGCCGATCAGCCAGCCGGTGGCGCCGTCATAGTTCATCACGCAGGTCGAGTTGCCGTGAATGCCCATCTTGTGTTCGATCGAGCCGCAGGTGACGCCATTGCGCGCGCCCAGCGAACCGTCGGCGTTGACCAGGATCTTCGGCACCACGAACAGCGACACGCCCTTGATGCCCGCGGGCGCGCCCTCGATACGGGCGAGCACCAGATGGATGATGTTGTCGGCCAGATCATGCTCGCCGGCGGAAATGAAAATCTTGGTGCCGGTAATCTTGTAGCTGCCGTCCGGCTGCTTGACGGCCTTGGTGCGCAACAGGCCCAAATCGGTGCCGCATTGCGGCTCGGTCAGGTTCATGGTGCCGGTCCATTCGCCGGCCACCATCTTCGGCACGAACATCTTCTTCTGCTCGGGCTTGCCGTGCACCATCAGCGCCGCGGTCGCGCCCATGGTGAGGCCGCCATACATCGAAAACGCCATATTGGCCGAGCACTGGAATTCGTTGACCGCCTGGCTCAGCGTCACCGGCAGGCCCTGTCCGCCATATTCCGCCGGCGCCGACAGGCCGAGCCAGCCGCCTTCGGCGACCTGCCTGTACGCTTCCTTGAAACCCTTCGGGGTGGTCACGCTGCCATCGTCGTTGCGCTTGCAGCCTTCGAGATCGCCGACCCGGTTGAGCGGCTGCAGCACTTCTTCGGCCAGTTTCGCCGCCTCGCCCAGGATCGCCTCCCGCACATCGGCGGAGGCGTCGCTAAAGCCGGGAAGATTGTCGTAGCGATCGATCTGAAACACGTCGTTGAGCAGGAACTGGACGTCTTCCACGGGGGCTTTGTAGATCGGCATGGGGTTCTCCCGGCAGGGGCAGCGAAGGGGTGGCGGAGGCGTTGCAACGAAATTTTGCGGTGGATTCGGGAATCGACCTTAGCCGGTTCCAGACGTCGTAGGGAGTGAGGAGTGCGGCAAATCTCGGTGCAGACGTTGCGACATTACGGCGCCCGACATTCGCTACTGCTTCGCAAGCTGCTCCCCCATCAGGCGATGCAGCAGGTTGATCGCCTTGAGCGGGCGGACCATCACCTTGAAATGCGAGATTCGGCCATCGTCGGTGAAACGGATGATATCGACGCCGTTGAGCTTGATGCCCTCGATCTCGTTTTCGAATTCGAGCACCGCGCCATTGTCGTTGCGCCATTCGCCGATATAGCGGAAGCCCGGGCCGCCCAGCACCTTTTCCGCACTCGACAGATATTTGAAGGTGATGTCGCGCCCGCGCTGCGGGGTGTGCACGACGGGGCTTTCGAACACCGCGTCCGGATGCAGGAGATCCCAGAGCGCGGCGCGGTCATGGGATTTCATGTAGCCGTACCATTTGTCGAGGCCGGTCAGGCTCAATGGACGTCTCCTGCGGGTAAAAACGCGCTCGAATGGGTGGGGTGAGGCAGTTCGTCGGTGGGCGATATGCACATTGACGCATATGCGACTTTGTGCATAAAGTCAAGGAATACGGGTCAAACAGAGGAGTTCGTGTCGTGGCGCTGGGTGACGCAATCCTTGCATGCCTGACCGAGCATCCGATGACGGGCTATGAGCTCGCCAAGACCTTCGATTCCTCGATCGGGTTCTTCTGGAAAGCCAACCATCAGCAGATCTACCGTGAGCTCTCGCGGCTCCGGGACCGTGGCCACGTCCAGGGCCGCGAAGTCGTGCAGTCGGGCAAGCCCAACAAGCTGGTCTACACTCTCACCGCCGAGGGCCGCACCGCGCTGAAGCACTGGGCGGCCCGGCCGAGCATCCCGCCCTCGATCAAGGACGATCTTTTGGTGCGGCTATGCGCGCTCGACAGCGTCGAGATCGAGCCGCTGCGCGCCGACCTGATGGCGCGACAGGAATACCACCGCGATCGTTCCGCCCGCTATGAACGCATCATCCACAAGCGCTTTCCCCACGGTGCCGCTTCGCTGGCGGATACCGGCAAGCTACTCGGACTGCGCATCGGCCACCGCCATGAGCGTCAGGTGGCGGAGTGGTGCGAAGAGGCCCTCGATGCCTTGTCGGCCATTGCTGCGCCTGGGAATGTCGTGCCGCTCGAGGGCGGCCAGCGTGACAATAGCGGACGGGCCGACGCGTCCTGACCGCTCGGCACGGCGTTCGAGTTCCCGGCCAAAACACAGTCGATTTCGGCCAGCGCGTAACTTTACTGTCCGGTGGCGCGAAACCTTAACCCGTTATTTACCGTAACGCGAAAAAGTCGGGTTCTGAGGCAGACGCCCTGCGTGGAATCCGATTGTCTTTCGACCGGGACGCGCGGGGAGGCTGAAGGCGCTGGTGGAGCGCCGAAGTCAAACCGGACGAAAGCATGAATTCGCGCGTATCGTGGAGTGTTGAAGGCATCGATCCGTCCGTCCGCGAGAGGGCCGAGGCCGCCGCGCGACGCGCCGGCATGTCGCTGAACGACTGGCTCAATTCCACCATCGGCGCTTCCGCGCCTCCGGATTTCCGCAATCCTCCCGATCAGCGCGCCATGGCGCAGAGCGAGGAGAGCCGCGACGTCGCCGATATCCACCAGCGGCTGGATTCCATCACCCACCAGATCGAACGGATTTCGCAGCCGAGACCGCGCAGCGATTCAATGCGCGGCGAGGCACCTCGCAACGACGCCGCCCCGCGCAGCGAGCAGGGCGTCGCCAAGCAGCTCAACGACGCCATTTCACGCCTCGACGCGCGGCTGGCGCAGATCTCGGCGCCGCAGGCACCGCGGCAGGCGCAACAGGCCCAGCAGGACAAGCAGCGCCAGGCCGAGATGGTCGAGCGCGCCGCCGCCCAGGTCTATCGTCCCTCCCCGCCGCTGAGCCCGGGCTCGTTCGATTTTGCGATCGCCGAAATCGCCGCGCGCCAGAGCGAACTCAATGCACCTCCGCCGCGGCAACTGCCGCCGCGCAGCGCGCCGCCCACGGCACCTGTAATGGCGCCCGCGATGGCGCCGCCCCCGATGGCGCCGCCCCCGCCTCCGGGCCCGGATTTTTCCGCGCTCGAACGCCATCTGTTCAAGATCACCAGCCAGATCGAGGCGCTGCAGCGTCCCGACGGGATCGAGCAATCGATCGCCGCGTTCCGCAGCGAACTCGCGGAAATCCGCGCCGCCATCACCGAGGCGATGCCGCGCCGGGCGATCGAATCGATCGAAAACGAAATCCGCTCGCTGTCGCGGCGCATCGACGACACCCGCCAGAACGGCATCGACGCCAAGGCGCTGGCCGGCATCGAACAGGCCCTGGGCGAAATCCGCGAGGCGCTGCGCTCGCTGACGCCGGCGGAGCAACTGGCCGGCTATGACGAGGCGATCCGCAATCTCGGCGCCAAGCTCGATTTGATCCTGCGCGCCAACGACGATCCCTCCACGGTGAAGCAGCTCGAGGGCGCCATCGCCGCACTTCGCGCCATCGTCTCCAACATCGCCTCCAACGATGCGCTGGCCCGGCTCAGCGACGACGTACACACGCTGTCGTCCAAGGTCGACCAGCTCTCTCGCGTAGGCGACAACCGCGATTCCTTCGCGGTGCTCGAACAGCGCATCGCCGCGCTGACCTCGACGCTGGAAACCCGCGAACGCCCGGCGGCCGGCGAAAACACCGACCAGCTCGAAAGCGCGTTGCGGGCGCTGTCCGACCGCATCGACCGCATGCCGGTCGGCACCGACAACGCATCGGCCTTCGCCCATCTCGAGCAGCGCGTGTCCTATCTGCTCGAGCGGCTGGAAGCCTCGACCAGCAACCGCCCCTCGCTCGATCTCGGACGGGTCGAGGCCGGGCTGCACGACATTCTCGGCTATCTGGAAAACCAGAATGCGGCCTTGCTGGCCCAGAGCAGCCGCGACGTGGCCGAGCCCGCCGACTCCGGCCTGGTCGACCTCGTCAAGCGGGAATTGACCGACCTCCGCTTCAACCAGAGCGAAGCGGGCCGCCGCGCCCAGGATTCGCTCGAGGCGGTGCACAACACGCTCGGCCACGTGGTCGACCGGCTGGCAATGATCGAAGGCGATCTGCGCTCGGTTCGCGCCCAGCCCGTTGCGCCGGCACCCGAAGCCGAGCCGGCACCGCAGGCCTTCGCGCCGCCGCCACAGCCAAAGCCCGAATTGCCCAATCCCGCCGCAGCGCAGGAACAGTTCGACGCCGCGCCGAGGGAATTCCAGGCCGCGCCGCCGTCGATCCCGATGCCCACCGTGGTGACGCCACGCGCCATCAGTGAAATTCTCGAGCCGCACACGCAGGCGCGCACCCCGATCGAGCCGGACCTGCCGCCGGATCATCCGCTCGAACCGGGCACACGGCCGACCGGCCGCAGCGCCTCGCCGTCGGAACGCATCGCGGCTTCGGAAAACGCCATCAGCGAGATTCCCGCGGCGGCCCGCGAGAAGACCAACGAGAAAGTCAGCACATCGACCTTCATTGCCGCCGCCCGCCGCGCCGCGCAGGCCGCCGCGGCTGCGCAGCCCGTGGACGGCAAAGGCCCGCGCGGTTCGGTCAAGAAGCCCGCCGGGGTCAACGCCAAGGAAAGCTCGACCATTACCTCGAAGATCCGCTCGCTGCTGGTCGGCGCGAGCGTGGTCGTGATCGTGCTCGGCACCTTCAAGATGGCGATGTCGCTGCTCGACGGCGGCAGCAGCGCGCCGCCGGTACCCGCGGTCGAGAGCTCGGGCGAGCCGCCGGCCTCGGCCCCGCCGCCCGCGCTGGACAGCGCCAAACCGGCGATGCCCGACCCGGCGGCGCCCTCGATGACGTCGCCGACCCCGATCGGCCGGCAATCGCTCAACAATTCCGCGCCCGCCGGCTCCGACGCCGCAGCCTCGGTTGCGATCCCGCAAGCCCCGACGCCATCGGCCGCGCCATCAGCGGCAAACGATGTCACCGGCGCGATACCGCCCCCGCTAATGTCCTCCGTTGGCAGAAAGCTCGGTCAGGTGCAGGTCCCGCCGAGCGAGAGCCTGCCGGACGGCATCGGCGGCCCGGCGCTGCGCGCCGCCGCGCTGAAGGGCGATCCCACCGCGGCCTACGAGATCGGCTTGCGGTTCGCCGAAGGCAAGGGCGTGGCGGCGAATTACGACGAAGCCGCCAAATGGTACGACCGCGCAGCCCAAGCCGGCGTGGTGCCGGCGATCTTCAGGCTGGGGACCTTCTATGAAAAAGGCCTCAGCGTGAAAAAGGATGCCGATATCGCGCGGCGCTATTATCTGCAGGCCGCCGAGCGCGGCAACGCCAAGGCCATGCACAATCTGGCCGTGCTCGACGCCGACGGCGGCGGCAAGGGCGCCAACTACAAGAGCGCCTCGCAATGGTTCCGCAAGGCCGCCGACCGCGGCGTCGCCGACAGCCAGTTCAACCTCGGCATCCTCTATGCCCGCGGCATCGGCGTCGAACAGAACCTCGCCGAATCCTTCAAATGGTTCAGCCTGGCGGCGGCGCAGGGCGATGCGGATGCCGCGCGCAAGCGCGACGATGTCGCCAAGCGGCTCGATCCCCAATCGCTGGCCGCGGCCAGGCTCGCGATCCAGACCTTCACGCCCGAACCCCAGCCCGACGATGCCGTCAACGTGGCCGGCCCGGCCGGCGGATGGGATACCGCCCCGGCACAGGCGCAGGCCAAGTCGGCCAAGCCCATGGCCAAGCCGGTTTCGACCAAGCGAACCGCCAGCGCGCATTGAACGCCACTAGATCGGGATGACTTTTCTTCGAATCGTCATCCCGTTCTATCTTTTTATTTGAGCGTGATCTTTTCGGAAAACCGGTTTCCACTTTTCCGGATCATGCTCTAGCGGCGGCGGCGTCATATTCCTCCTCGACAGAACCGTGTAGACAAGGCGTCATCGAACGGCGCGATGGCGACCCCGCGGGGTTCGCCGTCGGCGGCGGCTTGACTTGCCGGGAAGATCAGACTGCCGAGAGGATCATTTGTCTTTCGATGATCGTCAGGACGGAAGAAGTGAATTCCAGAGGCCGCCCACCGGACCTCGGGTTGCGCCGCCGCGCCTGGCTACCCGGCAGCCTGCGGCGCCCCGGCCCCCCGCCATCCGCAGCAGGCGGCATCTGTGGTCGGTCGCGATCTTCATTCTGCTGATGACGAGCGTCGGCATCCGCGCCTACCGGGACCTGTCGCGGCCCGAGGCCTGGGCCTATTGGAAGGACCAGTATTTCTCGCCGAGCATGACGTCGTCGCTGATCGCCGGCGCCGACTTCACCGTCGAGAGCCGCGGCCGGCCGGCATTGTTCATCCGCGGGAAGATCGGCCCCGCCGCCGCGAGCTGGTTTCGCGACAGGCTGGACGAAGCCCACCTCGCCCCCGGCGACACCGTGTTGATGTCCTCCCCGGGCGGCGATTTGAATCAGGCCATCATCATCGGTGAAATCATCCGCTCGCGCGGATTGACGACAGCGGTTGGCGTCGCCGACGCCTCGGGCCACATCAAGCCTTCCTATTGCGCCAGCGCCTGCGTGTTCGTCTATGCCGGCGGCAAGAGCCGCTACGGCATCGAAGGCTCGATGCTGGGGGTCCACCGCTTTGTGACAACCATGCCCGGACGCGACCCGGTCGCCGACACCCAGCGGACCACGGGGATGGTCTTAAGCTACATGACGAAGATGGGCGTCTCATCTTCGGTGGTGGAAGCCATGTCCGAAACCGGCGACATCCGCTGGCTCGGCGTCCGGGAAGCCGCGGCGATGAATCTCGTCACTGAGTCGGCCGGGATACCCCGAGCGGCCGCCCGCTAGTCCAACTATTCGACACATCCGAGGGTGCGCGGCGGGCCGCGGCAAAAAAGCCGCCTTGCGCGGGATTCTTTAGTCCCTCCCGACGGCGAATTCGGTTATGCAGGGATGTCGATCCACTTGCTCGATCGGGAAACCAAGCAGGGAAGCGGTCTCGACCGGCCTTGCGGCTCAATCAAAAAAAGCGGACGCGCGTGCAGCTTTACCTTCCGATCGCCGACATACCGGTCAACGTTTTCCTCATCCTGGCGATGGGCGCGGCGGTGGGTTTCGTGTCCGGCATGTTCGGCATCGGCGGCGGCTTTCTGATGACGCCGCTTCTGATCTTCATCGGCATCGCGCCCGCGGTCGCGGTCGCCTCCGTCGCCAGCCATATCGCGGCCTCGTCGTTTTCCGGCGCGTTGTCCTATTGGCGGCGCCGCGCCATCGATCCGGCGCTGGCCCTGGTGCTGTTGAGCGGCGGCACCATCGGCACCATGCTCGGGGTGTGGACCTTCACGCTGCTGCGCTCGCTCGGCCAGCTCGACCTGATGATCGCGCTGTCCTATGTCGCGCTGCTCACCACCGTGGGCGGACTGATGTTCTGGGAAGGCCTGCGCGCGCTGTTGCGCGTCCGTCGCGGCGTGGCGGTACCGTTGCGCCGCTCCGGCAGCCACGGCTGGATTCACGGCCTGCCGCTGAAGATGCGTTTCAAGCGCTCCAAGATCTATTTGTCGGTGATCCCGGTGGTCGTGGTCGGAATCATCATCGGCTTCATCGGCGCGGTGATGGGCGTCGGCGGCGGCTTCATCCTGGTCCCGATCATGATCTATTTGTTGCGGGTGCCGACCGCGACCGTGATTGGCACCTCGATGGTTCTGACGCTGGTCACCATGGTGTTCGCGACCCTGCTGCACGCGATCACCAACCATCTGGTCGATGCCGTGCTGGCGCTGATCCTGATGGTCGGCGGCGTCACCGGCGCGCAGTTCGGCGCCCGCGCCGGCCAGAAGATCCGCGGCGAACATCTGCGGCTGCTGCTGGGGCTGTTGGTTCTCTCGGTCGGAATCCGCTTCGCGATCGAACTGGTGATCCGCCCCGACGATCTCTTCACCATCCGGGAAACCGGAGGCGCCGGATGATCGGGCGCGCTTCGCTCACGCTGGCCGGCGCGGCGCTGGTGCTGAGCGCGCTTCTCGCGGCGCCGCCGGCGCGCGCCGAGCGGCTGATCGTGTCGGTCTCCAACCATCGGGTCACGGTGACGCCGAATTATTCCGGCGAGGAGCTCGTGCTGTTCGGCTCGGTCGAAAGGGACGCCTCCACGCCTGCAACCCGCACCAGCTACGATCTCGTGGTGACCGTCTCGGGCCCCCGCGCCGACATGGTGACGCGGCGCAAGGAGCGCAAATTCGGCATCTGGATCAACACCGACTACCGCCAGTTCCTGCAGGTGCCGACCTATCTCGCTTTGTTCGCCAACCGGCCGTTCGACGCCATCGCTTCGGCCGACGTCGAGCGGCGCCAGCAGCTCGGCCTCAACAATGTGCTCTTGACCCAGCGCGTCGGGCCCGACTACGCCGACGTGGTGCCGAACGATGTCTTCCGCCGCGCCTTCGTGCGGCTGCGCAGCGAACACGGCCTCTACCGCGAAGACACCTCCGCGGTGACCTTCCTGACGCCGACGCTATTTCGTACCGGCATTCCGCTTCCGGCCGAAGTGCCGATCGGCACCTACGGGGTCGAGATAAAACTGTTCTCCAACGGCGCGCTGGTGACCAAGACCGACACCGCGTTCGAAATCGTCAAGGTGGGTTTCGAGCAGTTCGTCGCCACCACCGCCCGCCAGAACGGCCTCGTCTACGGCCTCGTCACGGCCATCATGGCGCTGTTGACCGGCTGGATCGCCTCGATCGTGTTCCGCAAGGATTAGAGCGAAAATCCAACGCCGGGCATCATCGTCTAGCTGGCGGCCGGTCCCATCCAGCTCGCGCGGGACCGGATCACGGCGGTGAACGCGTCCAGCAACGGCGTCGAGCGGCCATAGGCGATCGCCAACTCGTATTCCACCGGCGCGCCGATCCCGACGAGATCGCGAAATACCACGCCGGGCCGGTTGGCGGTGGCGATGATCCGGGTGACGAGCCCGACCCCCATGCCGCCGGCGACCAGACTGGCGATGGTATCCATCTGCGAGGCTTCCTGGCCGACCCGCGGCACGAAGCCGGCCTGCGCGCAAGCCGTGAGCACGCGTTCGTGCAGGCCGGGCCCCTGCCGCGCCGGAAAGATGATCCAGGGCTCGGAAGCCAGATCCGAAAGCGCGATCGACTGAAACTGCGCGAGCCGGTGATTCTCGGGGAGTGCGGCGACCATCTCGTTCCGCGTCAGCACCTCGACGCTCAGCCCGTCGGCGTCGCGAAGCGGAGGAATCACGAAGCCGACATCGGCTTCGTCGGCATGGATCCTGGCGACCTGCTGCGCCGTCATCGCTTCCGTGAGCATCAGCTCGACTTCGGGATATTGTTCGCGAAAGGCGCGCAGAATGGCCGGCAGGATTTCGCGGGCGGCGCTGGCCACGAACGTCACGCGCAGCGCGCCGCTCAATCCGGTGCCGGCGCGTCGCGCCGCGACCATCGCGCGCTCGGCCTGCGTCACCGTGCGTTTGCATTCCTCGAGAAAGACCCGGCCTGCCGGGGTCAGCCGCACGATGCGGTTGGTCCGCTCGATCAGCAGCGTTCCCAGTTCTTCCTCGATCTGCTTGATCGTGACCGTGAGCGGCGGCTGGGCCATGTTCAGACGATCGGCGGCGCGGCGAAAGCTGAGTTCTTCTGCGACGGCGATAAACTGTCGAAACTGACGCAGCTCGATCATGTCCGGTCCGGCATTCCTCTATTGCGGCCGGAAGCAGGTTATCGGAGTGAACCGACAAACACGAACGAATTCAGGCCCGCGGACCGGCAGCACAGCCGCCGGATCGAGGCCGGCGGGCGCCTACGCCGCCACCGAACGAAGCCGCGGGACGATCAAGACCAGCGCGATCGAAAGCATCAGCAGGGCGGTGACATAGAACAGGCCGGCGGAAAAATTGCCGGTCGCATCCCGCAGGAAGCCGATCACCGCCGGGCTCACGGCCGACCCCAACAGGCCGACCGCGCTGATCAGGCCGATGCCCGCCGGCCGCGCCGCTTCCGACAGCAGCGACTGCGGCAAGGTCCAGAACGTACACATCGCGCAGAACGCGCCGGAAACCGTGAAGATCAAACCGACCAGCCGCAACTCGGGTTGGGGAAAATAGATCACCAGCAGCCATCCTGCCGCCGCCGTGCCGAGGGCTGCCACCACGTGCCAGACGCGTTCCTGCATCCGGTCCGAGCTGCGGGTCCACAACGGCATCAGGATCAGCGCGCAGATCGCCGGGATCGCGGTGACGAAGCCGACCTGTGACAGCGAATAGGCTTTCAGCACTTCGCGCACGATGGTCGGAATCCATGTCGCATTGGCGTTGATGGTGTTGACGAGGCAGAAATACGCCAGCGCCAGCAGCAGGATCTTCGGTTCGGTGACCTGCTTCCAGACCGATGCCGTGGCCTGCCGGCTGGCCGGCTGATCATCCGCGAGCATCGAGGTCACCGTGTTCTTTTCGGCTTCTTCCAGCCACGCCGCGTGCCTGGGCTTGTCGGTCAGATAGACATAGGCGACCACGCCGAGGATCACGGCCGGCAAGCCTTCCAGCAGGAACAGCCAGCGCCAGCCCTGCAACCCCAATGCCCCGTTCAAATGATCGAGGATCAGGCCGGAAACGCCGGCGCCGAGCGCCATCGCCACCGGCTGCGCCATCATCAGATAGCCGTTGGCCCGCGCGCGATGCGAATTCGGTATCCAGTAGGTCAGATAGAGCAACACGCCCGGCACGAAGCCGGCTTCCAGCACGCCCACCAGAAAGCGGACCAGATAGAGGCTGTTCGGACCGACCACCAGCATGGTGGCGGCGGAAGCCAGTCCCCAGGAGACCAGGATGCGCGCGATCCAGACGCGGGCGCCGTAATGCACCATCAGAAGGTTGCTGGGGATCTCGCAGGCGACATATCCGATATAGAAAATCGAATTCGCGAGCCCAAAGGTCGTCGCGGTCAGCAACAGGTCCTTGTTCATCGACAGCGCGGCGAAGCCGATATTGATGCGATCGAGATAGTTGAAGATGTAGAGAACGAAAAGAAACGGAATCAGGCGCCGCCAAACCTTCTTGATGGCCGCGTCGCGGTTTGTTTGTTGCGACGTGCAGCCATCGACCGCAATCGTGGTCATGGATTATTTCCCCTGTGTTTTTCTTCTGTTTTCTTCTTTGGCCTGATTTTTCAGGCCGGTTCGCTTCGGACGGCGAGCTCTTGCTTTAGCCGGGCAGGATCAATTTTTTCACCGGCGTGGGATCGAGGTTGAAGACGCGCGCCGCATTCAGCCCGAGGATGTTGCGCTTGGCCTGTTCGGTCAGAAACGGCAGATCGCAGATCTCCTGCGGCAGGTCGAAATCGAAATGCGGCCAGTCGGAGGCGAACATCAGCTGGGTTTCGGCCTTGATCATCTCGAAGGTGTTTTCCAGCGCCTTCGGATGCGTCGTTTCCATCGGCTGCGTCGTGTAGAAGCAGTTGTGATTCATGTACTCGCTCGGCATGCGCTTGAGCTGCGGCGCCTCGGAGGGACGCATCAAATACTGGTCGTCGAGCCGCTGCATCAGGAACGGCACCCATGCCAGGCCGCTTTCGACCCACAGGGTCTTGAGTTTTGGGAAGCGCTCGGGAATCCCGTTCAGGATCCAGTTCGTCATATGCACCATGTTGCACCAGACGAAGCCCAGCGCGTGCATACCGAGAAACCGGTTGACGGTCGCAAGCGACGGATCCTGCCAGTGATAGCCGGCGTGAAAGGCCAGCGGCTTGCCGCGTTCCTCGATCATGGAATAGAGGCGCATGTAGTCGTTGTGGTGCACCGGCTTGTTGCGGGTGCTGGTCACGCAGAAGCCGATCACGCCCTTTTTGTCGCCGAGTTCCTCGACGGTCCGCTCGGCTTCCTGGGGCGTGTTGAACGGTAGATAGAGCAGTGATTTTATCCGGTCGTCGCCAGACAGGATCCGGTCGATCAGCCAGCGGTTATAGGCGCCGCCGAGCCAGACTTCCATTTCCGGCTGCGGATGCATGCCGAGAAACAGCATCGGCGTCGGGAACACCACCATGTTGTCGACGCCGAGCGAATCCATCGCCCGGCGCGTCAGGATGACGTCGCGATGGACATCGGTTTCCTCGACGAGTTCCTTCTGGCCGTCCTGATGCGGGATGCGTCCGCCGACCGATTGGTAGCGGAGTCCGAGGTCGCCGTTCAGCCCGTAGGGCGGCGCGCCGACCCGCTCCGCCTGCCATCGCATCGCGTTGTCGCGGATGACGGGATCCTCGATGTAGGTGACGATCTCCTTCCACGACACGGTTTCTACGTGATGGGCGTCGATGTCGCAGACGAACCAGTCCTGCAAGCCCCGCTTGAGCGCGTTGCGCCTGGCATGGGCAAGCACATCGCGCGTGTCGGTGTGAACGTCGATCTCCTGCACCGCCGCATATTGCGGGCCGAATTTGCCTTGAATATTCATGATTGTACTTTCACGGGATAGGTGTCTTCGTCGGGACGCCGCCGATACCAGAGCGCCAGCTCCATCGGACCGAGATGCAGCGCGCGCAGCATCTCCGAGACCGCCGAAAGCAATTCGGTCGGAGTCATCTCGCTGTCGCGCGCACCGACGATCGGCGAAAAGGTGCGCTCCTCGCCGTCCGATTTGGCGACATAGAGGCGTATCGCCGCGGTCAGAATTTGCGCCACCGCTTCATCCGATACGCGCGATGCTTCGCCTTGCTCGACCAGCTCGCGCGAGGCGCGGAGCAATTCCGGCGCCGCCGAATCGATCCAGCCATAGAGATCGTTGCGGCGGTCGCGCTCAGACGCTGACATAGATCTCTCCGTCCCGGATCGTGAGCTCGGCCTTGAGCAGCCGCGTCCGGCTGTTGCCCTGGTGAATTCCGGTCTTGATGCTGAATTCGTAGCCGTGCCAGGGGCAGACGATGTGGCTCTCGGCCTCGTCGTATTCCTGCGTCCGCGTGGTCTTGTCGCCGGCGACGGGCTCGAGCACGCGCTTCATGATGCGGCCCTGGCAGACCGGGCCGGCGCGATGCGCGCAGCGGTTATGCCAGGCGTAGAATTCGCCGCCGATCCTGAAAACGCCGACTTCCTTGTCGCCGCAGACGACCACCTTGCGATCGCCGTCGGCGTAGTCGTCGACGTTGCCGGCCATGTATTCGGCCATCCGCTTCCCCCCTTTTTCTTCTTGCCATGCGTGCGGAATTGCCGGCCGCCCCTTCACCGCCGAAGGATTTTGCGACCGCCTCCGATTAGCACCGGTATCGGGCGCATCCTCGGCGAGGGCTGGCCCCACCGCCAATACTAAATTTGGATGGAGCGATACGCAGCGCGTATCACGGGCGGCCTATCGGGCGGAATGCGACGGCTCGGTTGACGCTCAATGGCAGGGTGAGGCGGCGATGGCGTGCAGCCTGGCATCGCCGAGCCCATGGGCCATGCGTTCGGGTTCTCGCGGCGCGATGCGCCCGAGGTTTGCATCAACTTCACCCTCCTTTAGAACAGAGCAACTGTGGTGGAAGTAGACCGGCTTGGTTGCCACCGTCGCCTTGCGGATTGATAGATCTCAAACCCGGCGGCCGCGCCTCGCCGGAGAATTAAGCAAGGCCCGAGAAAAAAGGAAACCGCGTATGGCTCCCGTGTTTTGGTTGGTGCTCTCTCTTCAGGCAGGCCTCATGCATGTGGGCAATTTTCCCACTCTCGAAACGTGCCAAGCTGCAGCGAAAACGGCTTGGAGCTCGTCCAATGTGGTCGCGTTCACTTGCGTGCAGGCCAGTACCGGAAAGCAGGGAGATCCGGGACCTCCTCTTCCCTGACAAGAACAAGGATGCTGTCCGGCCAAGCTCGCCGTAAACAACATCGGCGAGGCCGGCTTACTTCGCCGTTTTCAGCGCTATACTGAAGAGTTGACTGAGCCGCAGGGCTTAAAGGTACCGATCGAGCGCCCGTGCAAGCACCCTTCATGTCTCTGGGCGAAGGCAATTAAGCCCATGATCATCAAAGCCGCCAGGACAAGTCCGGCTACGAGGTTCTTCATCATGGCTACCACTCCACGGGGTTAGCGCACTACGCAAGTAGGCGACCGCCGCGGCCAAAGATGATGAACACCGTGGGCCCAGCCGTCAACCGGCTGCAAGACCGATTCGAGCCCGGTCGACCGGAGGCGGCAAGGCTGAACATGGCCCCAAAGCGGCCCGAGCGGAATGCGCACCAAAGCGGACGTCCGCCATTTATGGGTTCACGCCCCAGCTGAGAGATAAAATCACCTCGCCGCTAATGCACTGATTGCTCAGTAGCACCGCGAGGCGGCGATGGTGTGCAGCCTGACATCGCCGAGCACATGGGCCATGAAACCCAGCGTCTGGAATATTTTTGCAAACGCCGCGTCGCGGATGGAGAGGCCTCCGGCATAGGCGCCGAACGCCGGCATTACCGCGCGCTCGCCGTCGCTGGCAAAACAGCGGCGCTCCATCGAACGGCCACGCGTCGACACCCGCGCCTTGGGGTGCAGGTGCCCGGCGATTTCGCCGACGGCGCCGGTCGGCTCGTGGCGGAAGGCGATCGGCCCGATGGCGACTTCGCTGGCGACCACGCCGCCGAGATCTGGGGTGAGCGCCGGGTCGTGATTGCCCGAGATCCAGATCCAGTCGCGGCGGACCTGCAGGCCGGCGATGGCGTCGCGGTCTGTCGCGGACAGCCGGCCGTGGGCGTCGCGGTCATGAAAACTGTCGCCGAGCGCAATCACCATGCGCGGGTCGTGCCGCGCGATCACCGCAGCGAGGCGGCCGAGCGTCGCCATTGTATCGTAGGGCGGCAGCAGCACGCCGCGCGCGGCGAAGCTGGAGCCCTTTTCCAGATGCAGGTCGGAGACGACGAGCAGGCGCTGTTCTTCCCAGAACAGCGCACCGGAGAGATCGGCGACCAACGCCACGCCCGCGACCTCGACGGTCGAGATGCGCGCAGCGGATGGTTCGTCGTCCTGGGAGTGCGCGCGTGCCGTCACGTTGTTGTCCAGTCGCCTCTATCCAGTCGCTTCCCTGACCAGTTCCTCGGCGGCTTCCGCCAGCAACTCGTCGGAGGCTTCGCCATAAACCGCTTCGCGGCCGATTTCCAGCATCACTGGCACCGCAAGCGGCGAAATTCGTGTCAGTTCCCGGTGGGTGATTCGCCCCTTGATCCGCGTCAGCATATCACTGAGCCGGCGAATATCGAGCAGCCCGGTGGCGGCATCGGCGCGCGCCGCGCGCAACAGCACGTGATCGGGCTGGTGCTTGCGCAGCACGTCGTAGATCAGGTCGGTCGAGAACAGCACCTGGCGCCGGGATTTTTCCTCGCCGGTGAAGCGCCGCGCGATCAGGCCGGAGATGATGGCGCAGGTGCGGAAGGTGCGCTTCATCAGCGCCGATTCCGCCAGCCACGCCTCGAGATCGTCGCCCAGCATGTCCGGATCGAACAGCGCGTCGAGATCGAGCTTTGCCCTGCCGGATCATGAACGACATGTCGCCGAGCGACCAGACCGCCAGCGCATATTCATTGGCGACGAAGCCGAGTGGCCGGGCACGCGCCCGCTCCAGCCGCCGCGTCAAGAGCATGCCCAGCGTCTGGTGCGCCAGCCGCCCCTCGAAGGGATAGCAGACCAGATAATGCTTGTTGGCGCGCGGAAAGGTTTCCACCACCAGCTCGCGCGCGCCGGGCACGCGCGACAGATCGGCCTGCAACGACAGCCAGTCGCGCACCTGGTCCGGCAGGGCGCTCCAGGCACGCTTGTCGGCGAGCAGCTTGCGCACCCGCTCGGCCAGATACGTGGAGAGCGGAAACTTGCCGCCCATATAGGACGGCACCTTTGCGTCCTTGTCGCTGGCGCGGGAGACGTAGACATGGTCTTCCGCCAGCGCCTCGTAGCGAACGACCTCGCCGCCGAAGACAAAGGTGTCGCCGACCACCAGGCCCTCGATGAAATATTCCTCGATCTCGCCGAGCATGCGGCCACCGCGGCCCAGCGCGCCGGTCGAGCCCGACCCGCCGCCGCGCGAGCGCACCAGCCGCACCTTCAGCATGGATTCCTCGACGATGGTGCCGACATTGAGCCGGTAGCTCTGCCGTACTCTGGGGTTGGCGACGCGCCAGCGGCCGGCCTTGTCCTGCTTGATGCGCGCGAACCGCTCATAGGTTTTCAGGGCGTAGCCGCCGGTGGCGACGAAATCGACCACGTCGTCGAAATCGGATCGCGCGAGCGCTGAATAAGGCGCGGCGGTCCGAACCTCGTCAAAGAGTTCATCAGACAGAAACGGGGCACCGCAGGCGCGGCCGAGCACGTGCTGCGCCAGCACGTCGAGCGCGCCGGTGCGCAGCGGCGGAGTATCTTGCGCATTTTCGTTGACCGCATCGATCGCGACCGCGCATTCCAGCACCTCGAAGCGGTTGGCCGGAACCAGCACGGCGCGCGAGGCTTCGTCGATGCGGTGATTGGCGCGACCGATTCTTTGCATCAGCCGGGAGGCGCCTTTGGGCGCGCCGATATTGATGACGAGATCGACATCGCCCCAGTCGACGCCGAGATCGAGCGAAGATGTACAGACCACGCCGCGCAATTTGCCGGCCGCCATGGCGTCCTCGACCTTGCGGCGCTGCGCGACATCGAGCGAGCCGTGATGCAGCGCGATCGCCAGCGCATCGTCGTTCATGCGCCAGAGGTCCTGGAACAGCATCTCGGCCTGGCTGCGGGTGTTGACGAACACCAGCGTGGTCTTGTTGCGTTTTATCAATTCATAAACTTCAGGGAGCGCGTGGCGGGCCGAATGGCCGGCCCAGGGCAGTCGCTCGCTTGTGTCCAGCATCTCCACAATGGGCGCAGCGGCGCCGCCGGCGATGACGATGTCGGCGGCAGTGCTGTTGCCATCGGGCTGCGGCACCAGGAAACGCGCCAGCGATTCCGGCTCCGCCACCGTCGCCGACAGCCCGATGGCGCGCATCTGCGGCGCCAGTTGCCACAGCCGCGCCAGTCCAAGCGACAGCAGGTCGCCGCGCTTGGAGGTCACCAGCGCGTGCAGTTCGTCGAGAACGATGCGCCTGAGCTGCGAAAACAGAAACGGCGCATCGTCGGACGACAGCAGCAGCGCCAGTTGCTCGGGCGTGGTGAGCAGGATGTCCGGCGGATAGCGCCGCTGCCGCTGCCGCCGCGACACCGGCGTGTCGCCGGTGCGGGTCTCGACCTTGATCGGCAGTTCCATCTCGGCGATCGGCGTCTCGAGATTGCGCGCGATATCGACCGCGAGCGCCTTCAGCGGCGAAATGTAGAGCGTGTGCAGCCCGCGGCTGCGCTGCACGCCGCGGCCGGTGGAGATGACGTTGTTTTGTGCCGAGCGCACCGAAGATGACGAAGCAGATAGTTCGACCAACGTCGGCAAAAATCCCGCCAGCGTCTTGCCGGCGCCGGTCGGCGCAATCAACAGCGCGGAGCGGTCGTCGCCGGCCTTTGCCAGCAATTCAAGCTGATGCTCGCGCGGCGACCAGCCGCGGCCTGCGAACCAGCGGCGGAAACGGTCCGGCAGCAGCTCGGCCGGCTCGGTTGGAAACTCGATCTGGATGCGGGGCGGCACGGCCTACAGCTATGCCGCCCGAGCGGTTTCGTCGAGGGGCGGCGGCCACCTATTCGGTCACCGCCTTTTCGGAAATCTGCCAGTCCTTGCCGTCGAAGATCGAGATATGGAGCGTCTTCATCGGCGAGTAGTCGTCGGGCGTGTAGCTGTAGTTGATGTCGTCGAGGAAGAACGGCGAGTGATAGCCGGCCAGGGTCGAGGCCTGCTTCAGCACGTTGGCGCGGGTCAGGTCGTCGCCGCAGCGGCGCAGGATTTCACCCATCGTGACCGCCTGGCCATAGCCGGCATAGGCGATGGTATTGTCGGGATCGACATTGGGCAGGTATTTCGCGCGCAGCGCCTCGAACGCCATCGGGTCCTTGTCCTTTTCCCAGCGCCCCGGCCCCGCCTCCTTGGAATAGCGGATCGCGACGATGTCCTTGGCGTTCTCGAATCCCGCGGCATTGAGGATCGAGCGGCCGGTCGAGCCCGCCGACAGCAGTTGCAGCGGCTTCCAGCCGAGTTCGGCGACTTTCCGGATCGACTGCGACGACGCCTTGCCGGTACTGATGTTGTAGAAGACGTCCGCGCCCGACTTCGAGAGATTGATGAGCTGGGAATCGACCGTCGGTTCGGTCAGATCGTAGGTCTGCTCCATGATCACGCTGGCGGTGCCGCCGGCATCCGCCAGCACCTTCTTGAAGGGGCCGAGGAAATCGCGGCCGAAATCATCGTTCTGGTAGAGGATGCCGATCTTCGCGTTCGGCTTCACCGCCACGACGTGCCTCGCAAGGATGCGCGCCTCGGTCGGATAGAGCGGCAGACCCGCCATGGTCCATTTGTAGTTCTTCGGATCGTTCCACTTCGACGCGCCGGTGTTCAGCAGGAGCTGCGGCACGCCCTTGGAATTGAGATATTTGTGCACGGCGGTCTGCGGCGCGGTGCCGAGCGAGCCGAACAGCGCCAGCACTTCCTCCTGCTCGACCAGCCGCCGCGTGGCCTCGACGCATTTCGGCGCGCTGTAGGCGTCGTCCATGGTGAAGAATTTGATCTTGCGCCCGTTGATGCCGTCCTTTTCGTTCAGCATCTGGAAATAGGCCTCGCCGACACGCCCCAACACGCCATAGAGCGAACCCGGGCCGCTATGCGGCACGGTCTGGCCGAGCTTGATTTCGGTGTCGGTCGCGCCCGGATCGTATTTCTTCTCGGCCGCCCGGACATAAGGCGCGGGCAGCACGGAGGCGGCGATCGCAGCAAGCGAGGTGGCGCCGAATTGGCGCCTTGTCTGTTTCCGGTTCATTTTTGTTTTCTCCCGGGAGCATGATTCAACCCAGTTGAATCATGCTCGCCTCATCTTTTTGTTTGAGCATGATCTTTTCGGAAAACCGGTTCCCACTTTTCCGGATCATGCTCTTGTGGAAGCATTGATCTACATTCGCGCTGCTACGGCAAGGGCGAAGTTCTGGAACGCGGCGCAATACCGCCGCGCGCAAATTCCGCGAGGCGATATTCTAGGATTTCGCGGCGACCACGACCAGGCCGGGCACCGGCGTGTTGTCCTCGTTGCGCGCGGAGCGGTCTTCGAGCAGGCACAGGTTCAGTCCAGCCGCCTCGACCGACGCGCGCACATGATCCGCGCCGTGCGCGTAGCGCAGCCCCTCGCCGAGGATGACGCCCTCGCCGTCATGGGTTTCGGTCGTGAACGCGAGCACGCCGCCGGATACCAGCACGCGCCTGGCCTCCGCCAATACCGGCGCGAGATCGGCGACGTAGACCATTACATCGGCGGCGAGAATGAGTTCCAAGCTGGTCTCCGGCTTGCTGCGCAAGCCCTGCAACATGTCGTCGACTTCGAGTTCGGCATAAAACCCCGTCGCGCGCGCCTTTTCGATCATGCGCGGCGACAGGTCGACGCCGATGAATTGGTCGACGTTCCTGGCAAAGGCCGCCGCCGCAAGCCCGGTGCCGCAGCCGAGATCGATGGCGCGCCTGAAATAGGCGGGCTTGCGGACCGCGGCGCGGGCGGCCAGCACCGCCTTGAACAACAGCGCGGGCCCGCGATAGCCGAGATCGTCGACCAGCGCGGATTCGAATTTCGGGGCGTATTGATCGAACAGCGCGCTCACATAGGCCGGCGGCATCGCTGACAGCCGCTCGGCCCCGAGCAGCATCAGCCGCAGGCTCGCGCCATGCCGGTCGTCGGGATCGGCTCGCAGCGCCTCGCGAAACGCCGCAATGGCCGCATCGCGTTCACCGAGCCGCTCGCGGATTTCGCCGAGCGTGAACCAGGCCGAGGCAAAGCCGGGCGCGAGTTCGGTCGCCTGCAGCAAGAGATCGGCAGCCGCAACCAGATCGCCCTTCAGCTGCAGGTCGCGCGCAAAATCGAACCGCCGGTCGGCAACCAGATCGCCGGAGGACAGGAACAAGCGGACGGGCATCGTCGGGAACCGATTGCGGGCTTCGAAGACGTGAGGGCTGGACTCGAACGAGTCCTCTTCCAGACTATATAAAAGCGATGCGCCCGCAAGACATCCTGACGCCGCTCCCCGCCGGCCTCGCCTGCAAGCCCGGCGGCTTCCACATCGATCCGGTGCGCCCGGTGGAGCGCGCCGTGATCACTCACGGCCATTCCGACCATGCCCGGGCCGGCCACGGCGCGGTGCTGGCAACCCAGGAAACGCTCGACATGATGCGGCTGCGCTACGGCGACAATTTTGCCGGCCGCACGCAGGCCATCGCCTATGGCGAGCAACTGAAGCTCGGCGATGTCACCATCAAATTCCATCCCGCAGGCCATGTGCTGGGCTCGGCGCAGATCGCGGTCTCCTGCAAGGATACCTGCATCGTTGCCTCCGGCGACTACAAGGATACGCCGGATCCAACCTGCGCCGCCTTCGAAGTGGTGCCCTGCGACGTCTTCATCACCGAGGCCACTTTTGGCCTGCCGGTGTTCCGCCATGGCGACGCGGCGGATGAGATCAAAAAACTGCTCGCTTCGGTCGCGCTGTTTCCCGAACGGGCGCACCTGGTCGGCGCCTATTCGCTCGGCAAGGCGCAGCGCGTGATCGCGCTGTTGCGGGACGCCGGCTACGACGCGCCGGTCTATCTGCACGGCGCGATGGAAAAGATCACGCATTACTACGAAAGCCGCGGCATCGCGCTCGGCGAACTGCGCGCCGTGAAGGGCATGAAGAAGGCCGATCTCGCCGGCACCATCACGCTGGCGCCGCCGTCGGCCACTTCGGACATCTGGACGCGGCGTTTCCCCGATCCGGTCACGGCGTTCGCCTCGGGCTGGATGCGGGTGCGCGCCCGCGCCCGCCAGCGCGGCGTCGAATTGCCGCTGGTGATTTCGGACCACGCCGACTGGGACGGGCTGACCGCGACCATCGAGGCCACCGGCGCGGGCGAAGTCTGGGTCACCCATGGCCAGGAAGACGCGCTGGTGCATTGGTGCCAGACCAAAGGCCTCGTGGCGCGGCCGCTCGATCTCGTGGGTTATGGTGAGGAGGACGAAGGCGACGGCGATGCGGCGCCGAGCGAGGACGCCGAGGCATGAACCGCTTCGCCGAGCTGCTCGACCGCCTCGCCTACGAGCCCGGCCGCAACAACAAGCTGCGGCTTCTCGCCGCCTATTTTCGCGAGACCGAGGATCCCGACCGCGGCTACGCGCTGGCCGCGCTGACCGGCGCGCTGTCGTTCAAACATGCAAAACCCGGCCTGATCCGCGACCTCATCGCCGCCCGCACAGATCCCGTGCTGTTCGCGCTGTCCTATGATTACGTCGGCGATCTCTCGGAGACGGTGGCGCTGATGTGGCCGTCGCCATTCCAAACGAGGACTTCTCCCCTCCCCCCGCGAAGCGGCGGGGAGGGGGCAGGGGTGGGGGGTGGTGCAGCGAGTTCTCGCTCTCATGCTGGCACCGAAGCGACTGAAGCACCCCCCGGCCCCTCCCCGCCACGCGCTGCGCGCGTGGAGGGAGGGGAGCGCAGTGTGCCCGGTCACAACAATCCCCCTCCTCCCACGCTGACCGAGGTCGTCACCACGCTGCGCACGCTCGGCAAGACCGAGCTGCCGAAACAGCTCGCGCGCTGGCTCGACGAACTGGACGAGACCGGCCGCTGGGCGCTGTTAAAACTCGTCACCGGCGCGATGCGGATCGGGATTTCGGCACGGCTCGCCAAGACCGCTGCGGCCGAACTCGGGACCAAGGATCCACACGAGATCGAACTGATGTGGCCGGGGCTTTCGCCGCCCTATCTCGAACTGTTCGCGTGGCTGGAAGGCCGCGGCGAAAAGCCGGTCAATCTCGATCCTGCGCCGTTCCGCCCGGTGATGCTGGCGCATGCGATCGAGAATGGGGATTTTGCCCATCTGGACGCGAGCGACTTCATCGCCGAATGGAAATGGGACGGCATCCGCGTGCAGGCGGTGAGCGGCCGCGATCCGCGCGGCCACGGCGTGGCGCGGCTCTACTCGCGCAGCGGCGAGGACATCACCAAGAGCTTTCCCGACCTGCTGCCGTCGCTGCATTTGCCCGGCGCGATCGACGGCGAATTGCTGGTGCTGCGCGACGGCCGCGTGCAGAGTTTTAACGTCCTGCAGCAGCGGCTTAACCGGAAAGTGGTGTCGCCGAAACTGACAAAAGATTATCCGATCCATTTGCGCGCCTACGACCTGCTCGGCGAGGGCGATACCGACCTGCGCACGCTGCCGTTTTTCGAGCGCCGCGCGCGGCTCGAGGCGTTCGTCAAGAAGCTCGACGATGCCAGGGTCGACCTTTCGCCGGTGATCGCCTTCGACAGCTGGGACGCGCTGACGTCAGCGCGAAAGGATCCGGCCAGCGCCGGGGCGGGTGAGGACGCGGAAGCCGTCGAGGGCGTGATGCTCAAGCGCCGCGACGCGCTCTATCTGCCGGGCCGCCCGAAAGGCCAATGGTGGAAATGGAAGCGCGACCCGCACATCATCGATGCCGTGCTGATGTACGCGCAGCGCGGCCACGGCAAGCGTTCGTCGTATTACTCCGATTATACGTTCGGGGTCTGGACCTCCGGCGAGGACGGCGAGCAACTGGTGCCGGTCGGCAAGGCCTATTTCGGCTTCACCGACGAGGAACTGCTGCAGATCGACCGCTTCGTGCGCCGCAACACTACCGAAAAATTCGGACCGGTCCGGCATGTGGTGCACGAGCCGGACCAGGGGCTGGTGCTGGAGGTCGCATTCGAGGGACTGGCGCGCTCGCCGCGGCACAAATCGGGCGTGGCGATGCGGTTTCCCCGCATCAGCCGGCTGCGGTGGGACAAGCCGCCGCGCGAGGCCGACCGGCTGGAAACGCTGGAGCGGATGCTGAAGGCCGACGCAACCGCCCCATCCGTGACGGCGGATAGCCATTGACGCCGACAGCCGGGTTCCCCATCTGGCTTCTAAAGACTACACTATGGGGCGACTTCACGCGCGGGAGACCCTCAATGGCCAACGACACCAGAGAATTGCCGGCAGCCAATGACGGCGTCAGCCGCTTTCTCGGCGGCTCGCCGCTCGCGGTCGCGTTCCGGCTGGTCCTGCTGTCGATCCTGGTCGGCGTGGTGCTCGCGGCGGTCGGCTTCGATCCCTGGAACATCATCCAGAGCGTTCGGCTGTTGTTCCAGCGGCTGTGGAATCTCGGCTTCGACGCCATCAACTGGCTGTGGCGCTACTTCCTGCTCGGCGCCGTGATCGTCATCCCGATCTGGCTGTTGTCGCGGCTGTTCGGCGCGCCGCGCGGGCGATAGGGGTCCCGCGCACCCGGCTCGGCTGGTTCCAGTGTCCAAAGTCACGACCACGCAGGTCTTTGCCATCGCAGGACCGGCGATGGTGGCGAACCTCACCACGCCGCTGATCGGCATCGTCTCGACGATCGCGATCGGGCGGCTTGGAGACGCCACTCTGCTCGGCGGGGTCGCCATTGCGTCGTTCATTTTCGAATGCCTGATCTGGCTGTTTGCCTTCCTGCGCATGAGCACCGTCGCCTTCGCGGCACAGGCGCTCGGCGCCGGCGAGATGCTGGAATTGCGCGCCGTATTCGTCCGCGGCCTGGTCGTCGCCGCGCTGACCGGCGCCGGCCTCATCGTCCTGCAAATCCCGCTGGCCACGCTCCTGCTCGACACGATGGGCGGCAGCGAGGGCGTGACCCGCGCGGCGCGGACGTACTTCATCATCCGGATATGGTCGGCGCCGCTGGCGCTCGCCAACTATGTCGTGCTCGGCTGGCTGATCGGACAGGCGCGTGCCAGGCTCGCGCTTGGCGTGCAGATCGTGATCAACCTCATCAACATGGCGGCCACCATGCTCCTGGTGCTGGTCGCAAACGCCGGCATAGCAGGCGCGGCGAGCGCTACCGTGATCGCGGAGGCTGCCGGCCTGCTGCTCGGCATGCGCATCGCGCGCCGCCTCACAAGCGGGCAACCCGCCATCCCCCGCGCGACGCTGCTCGAACGGGACAAGCTGATCAGCATGTTCGGCGTCAACCGCGACATCATGATCCGCACCGCTTCGCTGATCGCCGTATTTCTGTTCTTCACCTCGCAGGGCGCGCGCGCCGGCGACGTGACGCTGGCCGCCAATGCGGTTTTGAACAATTTTCTCCTGATCAGCGCCTTCTTCCTCGACGGCTTTGCCAATGCCGCCGAGCAGCTCTGCGGCCGCGCCTTTGGCGCGCGCGACCGGCCGGCGTTCTCCGGTGCGGTCCGGCTGGTGATATCATGGGGATTTGCCTTCGCGCTGGCCGTGACCGCCGTTTTCGCGCTGTTCGGCTCCTTGCTGATCGATCTGATGACCGCGAGCGCGGACGTCCGCCATGGCGCGCGCGACTATCTGCCGTTCGTGGTGGTGTCGCCGCTGCTTGGCGTGTTCGCCTTCGGCTTTGACGGGATCTATATCGGCGCCACCTGGGCGCGCGAGATGCGTAATTTGATGATGCTGTCGCTGCTGCTGTTTCTCGCCGCCTGGCTCGCCCTGCGGTCGCTCGGCAATGCCGGGCTGTGGGCTGCGTTCCTGGTGCATTACGCCGCCCGCGGCGGCTTGCAGGCGCTGCGCTATCCGGCGATGCTGCGCGCGTCGTTCCAGAAGGTGCCGGGCTAGAGCATAATCGGTTCTGATAGAATCAGAACCGAAGCTCTAAAGTTTATTTTGACGCGTTTTCTTCACGCGAACCGGTACCCACTTCGCTTGAAAACGCTTTAGTTGCGGGAAATCAGGCCATGCAAGTGCGATTTGTCGGCTGCGGCGACGCGTTCGGTTCCGGCGGAAGGTACAACACCTGCTTTCACGTCACCGGCGAGAAGGCAAATTTCCTGATCGACTGCGGCGCGTCCTCGCTGCCGGCCCTGAAGCGGCTGGATATCGTTCGCGACGAGATCGACCTCATCCTGATCACGCATTTTCATGGCGACCATTTTGCCGGATTGCCGTTCCTGCTGCTCGACGCGCAATTCACCCGCCGCACCCGGCCGCTGGTGATCGCGGGACCGAAGGGAATCGAAACGCGGCTGACGCAGGTGATGGAGGCCCTGTTTGAGAATTCATCGAAGACGAAGCAGCGGTTCGAGCTTTCGGTGGTCGCGCTCGAACCTGAACGGCCGCAAAGCTTCGGCGCGGTAAAAGTCACGCCGTTTCCGGTCATCCATGGCGACTCCGGCGGCCCGTTCCTGGCCTACCGGATCGAGGCCGAAGGCCGCGTCATCGCCTACAGCGCCGACACCGAATGGACGCAGACGCTGGTGCCTGCCGCACGCGAGGCCGATTTGTTCATCGCCGAGGCGTATACCTACGACAGGGCAGTGAAGAACCATCTCAGCCTGGCGACGCTGGAGGCGCATCTTTCCGAGATCAAGCCGAAGCGGCTGGTGCTCACCCATATGAGCGACGACATGCTGGGACGGCTGGATAGCCTCGCCCATACGGCGGCGAGCGACGGCATGATCGTGGAGCTTTAGACTATTCTCTCGTCATTGCGAGGAGCGAAGCGACGAAGCAATCCATACCTCGCCGCATTCCACGATAGATTGCTTCGCTTGCAATAACGCGTTTAACATCCCGGATTCCATCGACCGCCGCTCGAACTAAACCGGCCAGTCCTCGGCGGTGATCGTCGCGGCATCCGCGCCGACGATCTCGGACAGCGAGTCGCGCCCCGTTCGCAGCAGCGTCGCGGCGAGGTCGTTCTTGATGTCGTCGACCAACCCAAGCCCCTTGTAGATCAGCGACGAATAAAGCTGGATCAGGCTGGCGCCGGCGCGGATCTTTGTAAGCGCGGCGCCGCCACTGTCGATACCGCCGACGCCGATAAGGGGAAACGCGCCCTCGGCGCGCACATAGGTCTCGGCCACCATCCGCGTCGACAGCCGGAACAGCGGCCGCCCCGACAGGCCGCCCTGCTCTTTCGAACGGACCTGTTCGCGCAAGGTGGAGGGCCGCGCCAGCGTGGTGTTGGCCACGATCATGCCGTCGACGCGCCGCGAGCGCGCGATATGCACGACATCGTCGAGCTCGGCGAGGCTGAGATCGGGCGCGATTTTCAGCAACACCGGCGAATCGCCGGCGCTCGAGCGCACGCGCTCGCGGGCGTCGATCACCTTGGCCAGCAGATCGTCGAGCGCCGCGGCCTGCTGCAGGTTGCGCAGGCCGGGCGTGTTCGGCGACGACACGTTGACGGTGAAATAGCTCGCCACCGGCGCGAAGGTCTCGATCAGCTTGACGTAATCGGCGACGCGGTCGGCGGCATCCTTGTTGGCGCCGACATTGACGCCGACGATGCCGCCGAGATTCGCGCGCGACGCCAGCCGCCGCAGCACAGCTTCGGCGCCGTCATTGTTGAAGCCCATGCGGTTGATCACGGCTTCGTCGCGCTCCAGCCGGAACAGCCGCGGCCGCGGATTGCCAACTTGCGGCTTCGGCGTCACGGTTCCGATTTCGACGAAGCCGAAACCCAGCCGCAGCAGCGCGTCCGGCACCTCGCCGCTCTTGTCGAAGCCCGCGGCCATGCCGATCGGATTGGAAAAATTCAGGCCGAACGCCCGCACCGCCAGCTTCGCATCATCCGGCCGCGGCCGCGTCGGCGGCAGCAGCTTCAATCCCTGGATCGCCAGCCGATGCGCGTCCTCCGGATCGAACCAGCGCAACAGCGGCAGCGAGAAGGCGTCGAAGGCGCGGATCACGGCGCAAGCTCCGGGATGTCGTGGCTGCCGTCGGCGCGCGCGCGCATCTCGTGTACGCCGATGACGGCGCCGAGATCGAGTTCACCATAGAGATGCGGAAACAATTCGCCGTTGCGCGAGGGTTCCCAGCGCAGCGCGGCACCCAGCGCGTCGGCATCGACCTCGACCAGGAACAGCCCGGTCTGGCCGGAGAAATGTTTTCTCGCGGTCTCGGCGACCTGCGAGGCGGTGGAAAAATGAATAAAACCGTCGCGCGCGTCGTCGGCGCTACCCCGGTACACGCCTTGCCGCTCGGCCTCGCGCCAGGCCGAAGCGGGGCAGATTTTGTAGATGCTGCGCACGGGCCGGGAGTCCTGCCTTATCGCGTGAGTCTTTTGGGATTTTCCGGGGTTTTCCGGAACCGGCGCCGACCGTATCGGCGAGGCCTGCTTAACTCAAGGGCATAGCGCCGGACGCCATGACCGGATTGCGAAAAGCAGCCGTTTGAGGTAATAATTCCTAGATTGGGAAAGCATTGCGTCATGGCGAGACAGCCGAAAGCGTCGAAAACGCTGACCCACGAGCAGATCTGGACCGCGCTCGACCGGCTGGCCGAGCGGGCGGGATTGTCAGCCTCCGGGCTCGCCAAGCGCTCCGGCCTCGATCCCACCACCTTCAACAAGTCCAAGCGCATCACGCCCGACGGGCGCGAACGCTGGCCCTCGACCGAATCGGTCTCCAAGGCGTTGGCCGCCACCAACAGTTCCATCGACCATTTCGTGCAGTTGATCGGCGACAGCGCGCGGGTCGTGCAATCGGTGCCGCTGCTTGGGCTCGCACAGGCCGCCGCCAGCAGCGCTTTCGACGATGGCGGGTTCCCGGCCGGCAAGGGCTGGGACGAGGCGGCGCTGCCTTCGATCAATGACGAGCACGCCTACGCGCTGGAGATTTCAGGCGACCAGATGCGGCCCGCCTACCGCGACGGCGACCTCATCGTGGTGTCGCCGGGCACGCCGATCCGACGCGGCGACCGCGTGGTGGTGAAGACCAAGGCCGGCGAGGTGATAATCCGGGAAATGAAGCGCCGCACCGCCAGGACGCTGGAACTGCAGGCGCTGAATTCAGGTCATGCCGACCGCGCGCTGTCGGCCGGCGATGTCGAGTGGATCGCGCGAATCGTCTGGGTGAGTCAGTAGCTCTCTTCCCCTCTCCCCTGGTGGGAGGGGGTGGCACGGACGCGCGACGCGCGTTCGTGACGGGTGAGGGGTTTGTCTCCGCGGAAAGAACCCCTCCATCCGGCGCTGCGCGCCACCATCTCCCACAAGGGGAGAAGGAAGAAGGCGCGTATTCTCTCTTGTCCCGCCTACGTCGTGTAGTCCGGCTCCTTGCGGTCGAGAATCCGCTTCAGCGCATCGAAGTGCCGCTGCGCCGGGCTCGGCCCCTTGTAGAGGCTGGCCCCGCCGATATCGCGCCTGGTCTTCTCGACCACGGCGTCGGGAAGTTTCTTCAGGGGCTGCCCGGTCCACATCGCGTAGATCTGAACCTGCGCCGCGCGCTCGATGTAATAGAGCCGGTCATAGGCGTCGGCGACGGTTTCGCCTACCGTGGAAATGCCGTGATTGGCCATGAACAGCACCGTCTTGTCGCCGATCACGCGCGAAAGGCGCGCGCCTTCGGCCGGATCGAGCGCAGGCCCGGTATATTCATCGTCATAGGCAATCTCGCCGGACATCCCGACTTCGGTCTGCCCGATCTCCTTGATGCGCGGATCTTCCAGGCGCGTGAGCGCGCTGGCAAAGGGCATGTGGGTATGGAACACCGCCTTGGCCTGCGGCAGCGCCTTGTGGATCGGCGCATGAATGCAATAGCAGGAGCGCTCCACCTCGCCGTCGCCGCGCTTGACCTCGCCGTCGTCGATCCCGACCTCCATGAAGGAAGAGGCCGTGACTTCCGACCAGTGCATCCCGAAGGGTATCTGGTAGTAGCGATCGCTGCGGCCCGGCACCACCAAGGTCAGATGGTTGAAGATGCCTTCGTTGAAACCGTGCATGAAGGCGAGACGATGCGCGGCCGCCAGATCGACCCGCGCCTGCCATTCCTCGGCGCTGTACTCGCCGAGCGATTGCGGCGAAACCCTGAACTGCATGGGTATGCTCCCTGAATGTCGTCCGTGCATCGCCTCGACGGGCGGCTTGGACCGTTCTTATGAATACATTGTAGCGTATTTTCGGACGGCCGTCATTGACGGCACCTGCGCGTGACGAGCATTGCTCCTCCGCGCCACGACACGCTCTTCCCCTCTCCCCCTGTGGGAGAGGGGAAATCTGATTGCGGCGGCTTCTACCCAGACCGCGCCAGCGCGCCGTCGATCATCGCCACGGCGTTCGAAAGGCCATAGACCGCGACGAAGGAACCGAAGCGCGGGCCTTTTTCCTGACCCAGCAGCACCTGGTAGAGCATGTTGAACCAGTCGAGCGAAACGCCCGGGCGGCCGTCCTTGCCCTTCTTGACCGCGTCGAGGAACGGCTCGCGCCGGCCGATCTCGTAGACCACGTTCTGGATATCTTCAGCCGACGAATCCGCCGGCATCTGCGACAGCGCATCGCGCAGATCCTGCAGCGCCGCGCGCTCGGTGTCGGTCGGCTCGCGGAACTGCTTGGTCGGCGCCACGAAGTCGCGATAATAGTTGATGGCGTAGCCGACCATCGCATCGAGTTTCGGATGGGTCTGCGGCGTGACGCCCGGACGGTAGCGCCCGATGAAGCCCCACAGGGTGGCGGCGTTCTCGGCATTCGACGACGACACCAGCGTCAGCAAGAGCTGGAAGGTGACCGGCATGTCCGCTCTCGGGCGGATGGCCGGCGTGGATGTGCCAGACCGGATTTTGAAGCTGCTGACCTGCCGTCCTGCCGGGCAAAACCTTCGAGGAACTGCTGATAGTCGTCGACGTTGCGCGGGATCACGTCGAAATACAGCCGCTTGGCCGATTTCGGTTCGCGATACATGAACAGCGACAGCGATTCCGGCGAGGCGTAGCGCAGCCATTCGTCGATGGTCAGCCCGTTGCCCTTCGACTTCGATATCTTCTGGCCCTTTTCGTCGAGGAACAGTTCGTAGTTGAAGCCTTCCGGCGGCAGGCCGTCGAGCGCCGCGCAGATCTTGCCCGACAGTTTTACGGAGTCGATCAGGTCCTTGCCGGCCATTTCATAGTCGACGCCAAGGGCGGCCCAGCGCATCGCCCAGTCCGGCTTCCATTGCAGCTTGCAGTGTCCGCCGGTTACCGGAAGTGTGACGCGCTCCGTGGTCTCGGGATCGTCATAAGAGATGGTGCCGGCCTTTGCGTCGTGTTCGACGATCGGCACATAGAGCACAGCACCCGTGCGCGGGCAGATCGGCAGAAACGGCGAATAGGTCGCAGCGCGCTCCTCGCGCAGGCTCGGCAGCATGATCGCCATCACCTTGTCGATGCGCCCGAGCATCTTGAGCAGCGTCGCGTCGAACCGTCCCGACTTGTAGTAGTCGGTCGAGCTCGCGAACTCGTAATCGAATTCGAACGTATCGAGAAAGGCGCGCAGCCGCGCATTGTTGTGCGCGCCGAAGCTTGGATGGGTGCCGAACGGATCCGGCACCGTGGTCAGCGGCTTGCCGAGATGCTTTTCCAGCATCTCCTTGTTCGGCACGTTGTCGGGCACCTTGCGCAGGCCGTCCATGTCGTCGGAGAACGCCAGCAGGCGCGTCTTGATCTTGTCCTCGGTCAGCACGCGGAAGGCATGCCGCACCATGGTGGTGCGCGCGACCTCGCCGAAGGTGCCGATATGCGGCAGCCCCGACGGTCCGTAGCCGGTCTCGAACAGCACCTCGTCCTTCGGTTGCTTCTTCAGCCGCGCGACAATCGCCTTCGCCTGCTCGAACGGCCAGGCGTTGGATTGTTCGGCGAGCGCGCGCAGTTCGTTCGGGTTGACAGGATCGAGGGTGGACATATCCAAGGGGTCTCCGGGACGCGGAACCTAAACGGTGCCGCTCGCAATTGCAAAACGGCGGCTGAACCGCCGTCATTCCGGGGCGATGCGAAAGCATCGAACCCGGAATCTCGAGATTCCGGGTCTGGTCGCTTCGGACCATCCCGGAATGACGAAGTCTGAATCTCCTAGAACGGGCTCACCGAAAAATAGCGCAGCCACAGATCGGTGTAGCGGCCTTTTTCCCAGACCCGGAACAGCGCCCAGTTCAGCGCCTGCCGCAACAGGTCGTTGCCCTTGCGCACGCCGATGCCGATGCCCTCGCCGAAAAAACGGCTCTCGACGAAGGGACCGCCCGAGAACGCGCAGCAATTGTCGGAATCGGTGCCGTTGATCCAGAACGCCAGCGCGATCGCGTCGCCGAAAATGAAATCGACCTCGCCGCGCCGCAAGGCCTGCCGCAGCGCGTCGTCATTGGGATAGGGGTGCAGCTCGGCGTCGGTGAACATCGCCTTCAGATAAGCCTCATGCGAGGTGCCGGCGATGACGCCGACCTTCTTGCCTTCGAGATATTCGGGACGGATTTCCGGGATCACCGCGTCGCGCCGCGACACGAACCGCGCCGGCGCGCGGTAATAGGGATCGGTGAAATCCACTCGCGCGCGCATCTGCGGCGTCACCGCGAGCGAGGCGATGATGGCATCGCCGCGGTTGCTTGTGAGCGCGTCGAGCAGGGTATCGAACCGGCGCATCTGGATGGTGCAGGTGACCTTGATCTCCTCGCACAGCTGCCGCGCCAGATCGACGTTGAAGCCGGCCGGATTGCCGTCGGGGCCGGTGAAGTTGAAGGGCGGATAATCGGTTTCGGTCAGGAACCGGATCACGGTCAGGCGAGACAGATCGGGCCGGTCCGGCCGCCGCCTCGGATCCCAGAAACCGGGCACGGCCTGGGGCGCCGCCTGCGTGCCCGGCTTTGCCGCGCCCTGCGCCTGCGCCGGGGTCCCTGACAGCGCCAGCCAAAGGCCGAGCGACAGGCCCGCGATCGTGAAGCCTGCACGGAGCGCTTGAAACAATGTTACGCTGGGAGCTGAGGCGGTCTGAGATGGCATTGCCGGCGGGGTTTGTTGGGAATTCGACGGCCTTATAGACCATTCGGTCGATAAGGCGAATTTCATGCGATCAAGGGATTTCGAGGCCGCGCGGCGCTCAGAGGTAATGTTCTAGATCGGCGGCGGCCTGCTCGGGCGTGCGCTTGAGGTTGAACGGCGAGACGAATTTGCCGTCGCGGTCCATCAGATAGATCAGCGCGGTGTGGTCCATGGTGTAGTCGCCGTCCTTGAGCGGGACTTTCTTGGCATAGACCCGGTAGTCGGAAATCACCTTGGCCACCTGATCCGGCGTGCCGGTCAGACCGGTCAGATGCGGATCGAAGCTCGAAAGATAATCCTTCATCGCCTCCCGGGTGTCGCGCTCCGGATCGACCGAGATGAAATAGGCGTTGACCCGGTCGGCGTCCTTGCCCATCGCCTTGAGAACCTCGGAAATCTCGAACAGCGAGGTCGGGCAGACGTCGGGGCAATGGGTGAAGCCGAAGAAGATCAGGGTCGGATGACCCTGCAGGCTCTTTTCGGTCACGGTCTGGCCGCCCTGGTCGGTCAGTTGAAACGGCCCGCCGATGGCGGCAGGGGCCACCACATTTTTCAGCCCTCCCGTCGCCCACAGCATCAGCAGCAGGCCGACCATCAGGCTGGCCGAGAAGGCGCCGACGATGACCAGCGGGCGGGTGGATCGAACCATGTGAAATTCCCCTGGGAATGCTTATCAAAAGCAGCCGGCGATGCCGGCGGCAATGGTCTCGAAGAAGACCGTGGTCCCGTAATGGAACCACAACGCCAGCGTGCCGAGCAGCAACGCGGCGCCGAGGCCCGCACCCACTACCGCCAGCGCAGATACCGCCCTGGGCGGGCCGATCGCCGTGGAGGCATGCTGGGTGGAAACGGGCTGGGCCATCCGAAAACCTATCAGAGCGCGTCTCGACCGGCGTTTGCCGCCGATCGCCGCCTGTACAGCTCAGATAGGCCTAGTCGTGCTGCCGGGCAAGCACGGCCGGCGAAGGCGTAATCACAACATGCGGACGGAAATCGCGCTCCCGGCGGACGGCCGAGGGCCGCAGCGGCGCGGCCTCGGCGTCGAGATAGCAGGGCTTGTACATGCTGGTCAGCTGCTTGCCGTGCAGGAAGATCATGTGCGGCGTCAGCCCGCCGCGGGCGGAGATCCAGCGCCGTACCGCCGAGGGATACATCGAATACAGCATCTGGGTGGCTTCGGGATTGGTGATCGCGCGGCCGTTGGTGCCGAAATCCCACGCCGCGTGGAAACCGAGATTGGCGTTCGAGGTCACGCAAATCCGGTCATGCGGGACCGCGCCCAGCACGATCGTGCAGGCCGAGGCGCACAGGCCGTCGATGATGACCTGCTCGCCCGAGGTACGCAGGTCCTGATACTTGTCGACGTAAGTTCCAATCCGGCCGCCGCGATCGTCGGCAATCCGAACCACCGCATGGCTCGCGCCCACCCCTGCCAACAGGAGAACCACGGCGAGCAGTCCCGTCACGAACTTCATATCCCAGCCCCAGTGCAAACTGTCGAACCCGAATCTGGTGTTCTTGTGTGATGCAAGATGAAAGCCAGCGTGTTGCGGGATCGGATTTTTGTCCAGATACCGGAGGCCGTTCAAATCAAATTCAAATCAAGTGTTGCAGGCGGGATGCACCCTAGGCGCGAAAGGTCCCAAATCGGAACAAGTTAACGTTCGCGGGCAGCAGCGTGGCCGAGAGCGGGCGCGCGTTTGCCGTTGACCGCGGCAAACGCCGCAGGCTTCTATCGTTTTCGGGAATTGGGGAAACGCTATGGCTGAAGATGCGGACGTAATTGTGGTCGGCGGCGGCCTCGCGGGCCTCGTTGCCGCCTGCGAGATTACCGATGCCGGAAAACGCGTCATCGTGGTCGACCAGGAAGGCGAGCAAAGCCTCGGCGGCCAGGCGTTCTGGTCGTTCGGCGGATTATTTCTGGTCGACAGCCCCGAACAGCGCCGGCTCGGCATCAAGGACGGTTTTGAGCTCGCCTTGCAGGACTGGATGGGGTCGGCGGGTTTCGACCGCGACGAGGATCTCTGGCCGCGGCGGTGGGCGGAAGCCTACGTGGCGTTCGCGGCGGGCGAAAAACGCGGCTGGCTGCGCGCGATGGGGCACCGGATCTTTCCCGTGGTCGGCTGGGCCGAGCGCGGCGGCTATGACGCGATGGGCCACGGCAATTCGGTGCCGCGCTTCCACGTCACCTGGGGCACCGGTCCCGGGATCGTCGAGCCGTTCGAACGGCGCGCGCGCGAGGCACAGAAAAGCGGCCGGCTGACGTTCAAATTCCGCCATCGCGTCGATGCGCTGACCATGACGGGCGGCGCTGTCGACGGCGTTAGCGGCGCGATCCTCGCGCCCGACCCGGTCGAGCGCGGCCAAAGCAGCTCGCGCAAAGTCGTCGGCGACTTCACGCTGCGCGCGCAGGCCGTGATCGTCGCTTCGGGGGGCATCGGCGGCAATCATGACCTGGTCCGGAACAACTGGCCGAAGCGGCTCGGCGACGCGCCGAAAAACATGATCTCCGGCGTGCCCGAACATGTCGACGGCCGCATGATCGGCATCACCGAGGCCGCCGGCGCGCGGCTGATCAACCGCGACCGGATGTGGCATTACGTCGAGGGCATCAAGAACTGGTCGCCGATCTGGCCGCGCCACGGCATCCGCATCCTGCCCGGACCGTCGTCGATGTGGTTCGATGCGACCGGCAAGCGGCTGCCCTCCCCGCTGTTTCCCGGCTCCGACACGCTCGGGCAGCTGCACTACATCATGGGGACCGGCTACGATTATTCGTGGTTCGTGCTCACGCAAAGCATCATCAAGAAGGAGTTTGCGCTTTCCGGCTCCGAACAGAATCCCGACCTCACCGGGAAGAGCTGGTTGATGACGGCGCGCCGCGCCACCAACAAGGGCGCGCCCGCGCCGGTTGAAGCGTTCAAGAGCAAGGGCGCGGATTTCATCGTGCGCGACAATCTGGAAGATCTCGTCGGCGCGATGAATGCGCTGGCCGGCGACAGTCTGCTGAAACTCGAGCATCTCAAGGCGCAGATCGAGGCGCGCGACCGCGAGATCGAAAATCCTTACGTCAAGGATACGCAGGTGATGAACATCCACAATGCGCGCCGCTATATCGGCGACCGCCTGATCCGCACCGCGAAACCGCACCGCATTCTCGATCCCGGCCACGGCCCGCTGATCGCGGTCAAACTCAACATCCTGACCCGCAAGACGCTGGGCGGCTTCGAGACCGACCTCGATTCCCGCGTGTTCGGCAGCGACGGCAAGATCGTGCCGGGGCTCTACGCCGCCGGCGAGGCGGCCGGGTTCGGCGGCGGCGGCATGCACGGCTATCGTTCGCTGGAGGGCACGTTTCTCGGCGGCTGCCTGTTCTCGGGCCGCAATGCCGGCCGCGCGGCGGCGAAGGCTGCGGGATAGAGGCCGATGCGGCCATCCCGTCGGCGTTGGCGCTTTTGCATCCCGCACTGACCGGCGAACGTGCTTTTTTGAACGCCGCCCGGTGCCGGACCGGGTAAATTCGCCAGGATTTTGGCCGTGGTGCCGACGAACATGCGAATTCTGCTTTTCCTGGCTGCACTGGCGATTGCAAGCGGAATGCCCACGCGCGCTCAAACCGAGCCCCCCGCGCCGTCGGCCGTTGGGCTGGAGCGCCTGTCCGCCTTTTTCGACAATGAAGCGAGTTCGGGGCGGATTCCCGGCGCGGTCCTCTTCATCCAGCGGCACGGATCGCCGCTGTACCTCAGGAGCTTCGGGTTTCAGGACGTCGCCACCGGAACGCCGATGACGGCCGACACGATCTTTGCGCTGCATTCGATGACGAAGCCAATCACCTGCCTGGCCGCCATGATGCTGGTCGACGACGGCAAGCTTTCGCCGTCCGATCCCGTGTCCAAATACATTCCCGCCTTCGCCGGCGTGAAAGTCGGAATCGCTTCCAAGGCGGCGGGCGGTGACCCCGTCCTCACGCTGGTGGCGCCGGATCGCCCGGTGACGGTCGAGGACCTGCTGCGGCAGACCTCCGGCATCACCTATGACTACATCGGCGGCCAGCTGATCGAGAAAGCCTATCGTGACGCCGATATTTTCGATGGGCATTTCGACAACGAGCAATTTGCCGCACGCATTGCGCGGCTGCCGTTGGCGCGACAGCCCGGCACGCTCTGGCGCTACGGACACTCCACCGATGTGGTCGGACGCGTGATCGAAATCGTCTCCGGCCAATCGCTCTACCGGTTCATGAAGCAGCGCATCTTCGATCCGCTCGGCATGACCAGCACCAAGTTCGTGCTCAGTCCCGCCGAATGGAAGCGCATGGCGGAGCCGCTGCCAACCGATTCGATCCTGCGCCTGGCGGAGAAGGAACGGCGCGATCACCCGGAGTGGGAATCGGGCGGCGGCGGGCTGGTCTCGACCATCGGGGATTACGGGCGGTTTGCGCAGATGCTGCTGAACGGCGGCACGCTCGACGGCAAGCAATATCTCAGCCCGAAGGCGTTCAAGCTGATGACCTCGGATCATATCGGCCCGGGCTCCGGCGTCGGGCGGGATTATTTCTATTTTCCCGGCGACGGCTTCGGCTATGGCTACGGCATCGCCGTCCGCACCGATCCTGGGAATGCAAAACCGCCGGCGCCCGGCTCGATCGGCGAGTTGAAATGGGATAGCGGCAGCGGCACCTATTTCGGGGTCGATCCGAAACTCGACATGCTCTACATCATGATGGAGCAGAGCCAGCCCGAACGCGGGCGCATCACGCCCGCCTTCAAGAAGCTGGTTTACGACGCGTTCGGGCAATAGGGCATGATCCGGAAAAGTGGGAACCGGTTTTCCGAAGAGATCGTGCTCAAACAAAAAGATGGAGCGGGATGACGATTCGAAGAAAAGTCATCCCGGTCTAGCGCACGGTTCGGACAATCCACCGTTGGCGGAAGCCGCGCTTGTGGGCTATGTAACCGGCCCCACTCATTTGGAGAACAGGATGACCATCCAGCGTTTCGAAACCGGCCCGCGCATGAGCCAGGTCGTGGTCCACGGCAACACCGTCTATCTCGCGGGCGTCGTCGCCAACAAGGCGGCCGGCAAGAGCGTCACCGAGCAGACCCAGGAAGTGCTCGCGATCATCGACGGCCACCTTGCGAAAGCGGGCAGCGACAAGTCTAAGCTGCTGACGGCGACGATTTACCTCACCGACATGAAGACGTTTCCCGAGATGAACGCGGTGTGGGACGGCTGGGTGTCGGCGGGCAATACGCCGGCGCGCGCCACCGTCGAGGCGAAGCTCGCGGCCGCACCATACAATGTCGAGATCATGGTGACCGCGGCGCGGTAAATTGAAATCCTTGACGCGCGAGGTAATCGATTGGCCCGCTTGAAGCTTCGATAGTTGGTGCGCCGATGAACCGGCGAACCAACCGAAGGAGCGAGACCATGACCGACGTCAATACCATTGCCAGCCGCTATATCGAGTTGTGGAACGAGCGATCGCCAAACCGCCGCCGCGCGATCCTCGGCGAAAACTGGGCGAGCGACGCCCGATATGTCGACCCCCTGATGAGCGGCGATGGTCACGCCGGCGTCGAGGCGCTCATCGCCGGCGTGCAGCAGCGCTTTCCGGATTTCCGGTTTCGGCTGCTCGGGCAGCCGAACGGATTCGGCGACAACATCCGCTTCTCCTGGGGCCTCGGCCCTGACGGTGCCGACAGCCCGATCAAGGGAACGGATTTTGCCGTTCTCAGCGATGGGCGGATCAAGAGCATCACCGGCTTTCTCGATCAGGTGCCGAAAGGTTCTTGATGGAAGGCGTGTGCCGAAGCACGCGGCCGCCCCGGTCATCCCGGGGCGGCCGCGATCAGATTTTCCGGAACGGCAGGGCCGGGCCGTCGAGCCTGCGCAGGCCGGGCTCGCGCCGCTCCAGCCACCAGCCATATTGCTTCGGCCAGGATTCGAACACTTCGTTGCCGTGCGCGCCAAGCGCGAGCGCTGCATGCTGCGGCCAGTTCGGATCGAACAGCGCCTCGCGGCCGATCGCGATCAGGTCGGCTTGGCCCTGCGCCAGGATATCCTCGGCCTGCTGCGGATGCAGGATGAGGCCGACCGCGATGGTGGCGATATCGGCCTGTTTGCGGATTTCAGCCGCATAGGGCACCTGAAAGCCGTAGCCGCGCGGGATCCGCGCCGCGGTCGCAGAACCCATTAATCCGCCGGAGGAACAGTCGATCAGATCAACGCCGCGCGCTTTGGCCTCGCGGGCGAACTCGACCTGGTCGGCCAACTCGAGACCGCCCTCGACGCCGTCGACCGAGGAAATCCGCACCGACAGCGGTTTTTCACCGGGCCACACCGCGCGGACGGTTTCGATGATTTCCAGCGGATAACGCATGCGCCCCTGCCGGTCGCCGCCATAGGCATCGCTGCGACGATTGGATAAAGGCGACAGGAATTCGTGCAGCAGATAGCCGTGCGCGCAGTGGACTTCGAGCAACTCGAACCCGGCGTCGACGGCGCGCAAGGTGGCGAGGCGCCAATGTTCGCGCAGGCCGGCGAGTTCGCCGGGATCGAGCGCGTCCGGCGTCAGCCAGCCCGCGTCCATCGGGATCGCGCTGGGCGCCACGACGCGCCACGGCAGGTCGCCGCGGGCGCGGTCACCGGCATCGAGCGCGGCGTTGCCGAACCACGGCCGCTGCATGCTGGCCTTGCGCCCGGCATGCGCCAACTGGATCGCGGGCACCGCGCCATTGTCCCGCAGGAATGTCGCGATCCGTTCCAGCGGCGCGATCTGGCCGTCATGCCACAGCCCGACATCGCCATGGGTGATGCGGCCCTCCGCCGTGACCGCGGTCGCCTCGACCATCACGATGCCGGCGCCGCCTTGCGCGAATTTTCCGAGATGCACCAGATGCCAGTCGTTGGCGACGCCGTCGGCGGCCGAATACTGGCACATCGGCGAGATCAGGATGCGATTCTTGGCCGACACGCCGCGAAGCGTGATCGGCTGAAACAGAAGCGGCTGCGACATCGAATGCTTGCTCTTTGCGAATGCCAGCTCTTTGAAGGTGGAGGAGGAGCGGCTGAAATATTTTTCAGGAAAGTTTCGGCCGCCGCAAGCCCAGCGCCAGCGTGGTGGCGACGCCGGCCTGCCAGACCGGATAGAGCACCGAGGCGGAATCGAGGTCGAGCGCATTGTCGAGCGCCAGCAGTGCGCCGGCGACGGTGCCGGTGACCAGCATCGGCAGCCACGCCCCGCCATGGCGCGGCCCCGCCGGCAACAGCGCGATCCCCAGCGCCATCAGGAGGGCGCCGACAAAGCCGCCGGCCAAACCGGACAGCACATTCCGTGCCGCCTTGCCCACGGGGTCGGCCTGCCCGTCGACGAACACCGCGACGTTCACCGCGGCCACGAAGGCGATCATGGTGACGATGGCCGCAACCCATGCCGCCCACCACGGATTGGCGCTGCAGCGCCGCAGCAGGAAGAAGACGAGAATGGCGAACGGGACGGCCACGAGCCCGATGCGGAGATCGCCTGGCGTGCCCTCGATCCTGTCGATCAGCGGCACCATCAGCGGGGTCAGAATGCCCGTGAGCACGCCGAGGCCGGCGATCTTCAGCAGGTGATGGCGGGATGGATCGGTCGAGATGATCGCCTCGGTCAACGGTCGCCTCGTTTGTTGTGCATGCCCCGCGATCTAGCATGGCGACGAGCGCAATTGAAGCCGAGGCACTGCGGTCCGCCCGCCCCTTAAAGACAAAGCCGCGCCAACCCGAAGGCTGACGCGGCAATGAAGCTTCTGTTGCCAGGTGCTCCGGACCCCGAACAGGTTACGCCGCGAGGCGCACTTCGTTCAATGCAACGTTATCGTTTGCATTTAGGTTTTTGACCCGATAACGGCGGTATCATGCCGAGCACAATTCAGAACTTCTTTGCGACCATCGATCCTGTTTCGCCCCCGCCGTAGCAGCCTAGGGATTTCGCCTTGCGGCGGAATCGATCTCACCAGAATGAGACCTTTAAGCTCAAGCTGCTAGGGTGGAGGCGCCGGGTACTGCCCCCGGGTCTGCCCGCAGTCCGCTCTGAGTTTCAGCGCCATCGTCTTGCGACAAAATGGATATAGGCGCGATCGGGGGCGAAAGATAGGCCCGTGGCGACAACCGCGATCGATAAAGCCCGCACGGGATTTGGAGCGGGCGAAGGGAATCGAACCCTCGTATGCAGCTTGGGAAGCTGCCGTTCTACCATTGAACTACGCCCGCATGCCCCTTTGATTAGCCGAGACCGCGCGTTCCGCCAAGCGCCTTGGCGCTCGACAATTGTTTCCCCCGCTAACTTTAACGAGATGTGAATTTTCCGGATGCGCCTTTTAGTGGTGGTGCTATGGTGCCCGGCGGGGGACGTAGCTTGGCGGGGCGTGGATACACCATATTTGACACCGGCGTCGGCCGTTGCGGCATCGCCTGGAGCGATGCCGGCATCGTCGGCGTGCAGCTGCCGCAGGCGCGCGAGATCGAAACCCGCAAGCGGCTGTTCCAGCTCTATCCCGACGCCCGCGAGCAGCGTCCGCCCGCCCATGTCGAACCCGCGATCGAGGGCATTGCCGCGCTGCTGCGCGGCGAGCCTGCCGATCTGAGCGATGTCGCGCTGGATGTCGGCGGCATCCCCTACTTCCATGCCCGGGTCTACGCGTTCACCCGCGGTATCCCGCGCGGCGAAACCATCACCTATGGCGAGATCGCCTCAAAGCTCAGGCTTTCCGGCGCGGTTTATTCGGTCGCCCAGGCGCTGGCCCGTAACCCTTTTGTGATCATCGTGCCCTGCCACCGCGTGCTGGAAGCCGGCGGCTATGCCGACAGGATGTCCGCCAATGGCGGGGTGATTTCCAAGCGCCGGCTGCTCTCGATCGAAGGCGCGCGCGGCGCGACCGCGAGCAAGACCCTGTTCGACGTGCTGCTGCCGGTTGCTCCGTCCCGCCCGCAGGGCTAAATTCGGTACCATGAACCGCACCACTCTGCTGCAGCGCCCCTCCATTTCGGCGTCCGAGTTTCGCTGCACGGCGGCGCTGGGCGATACGCCGTTTGTCGAGCGCTATGCCAGCCACTCGATCTCCTTTGTGCGCAAGGGCTCGTTCGGCTGCCACTGCCGCGGCCGCTTCTTCGAACTGGTGGCGGGATCGATCCTGGTCGGCTATCCCGGCGACGAATTCGTCTGCACCCACGATCACGTCTGCGGCGACGAGTGCCTGTCGTTCTTCCTCACGCCCGAACTGGTGGAGACGATCGGCGACCGGCCCGAAGCCTGGCGGATCGGCGCCGCGCCGCCGCTGCCTGAACTGATGGTGCTCGGCGAACTGGCGCAGGCTTCGGCCGCTGGCCGCAGCGATATCGGCCTCGACGAGATCGGGCAGATATTCGCCAGCCGCTTTGTCGAGGTGGTTTCCGGGCGGCCGAACGCGCCCGCGCCGGCAAAAACCCGGGATCGCCGCCGCGCGGTGGAAACCGCGCTGTGGATCGATGCCAATTCGCACCGGCAGATCGACCTCGACGACGCCGCCGCGCAGGCGGAACTGAGCCCGTTCCATTTCCTGCGGCTGTTTTCCGGCGTGCTCGGGGTCACCCCGCATCAATATCTGGTGCGCTCGCGGCTGCGGCACGCGGCGCGCCTCTTGGCCGACGACGAAAAGCCCGTCACCGATGTCGCCTATGACGTCGGCTTCGGCGATCTCTCCAATTTCGTGCGCACCTTCCATCGCGCCGCCGGCGTTTCCCCACGAAAATTCCGCGAGGCCTCGCGGGGGATGCGCAAGATTTTCCAAGAACGGTTTGCCCTGCACTGACTAGGGTCGTCTCCGAACCGCGCGTGTTGCAACGCGCCTTGAACCGGAGACCACCATGTACGACCACATCGGACTGAAAGTCGGCAATCTCGACGCCAGCGTGCGCTTCTATACCGCGGCATTGGCGCCGCTCGGCCATATCCTGTGCTCGAAAGACAAGGACGGCGCGGGTTTTGGACCCAAGGGCGAACCGGCGCTGTGGCTTTACTCGCACAAGGGACCGGCCGCTGCCGGCGCCCACGTCGCGTTCCGCGCCAAGGATCACGACGCGATCAGGAAATTTCATGCCGAAGGCATCAAGGCCGGCGGCCGCGACAATGGCGGTGCCGGCCCGCGCGCCGATTACAGCCCGACCTACTACGCCGCGTTCCTGATCGATCCCGACGGCAACAATGTCGAGGCGGTTTGCACATAGGCGCCCTGCGCCCCACTCCAACCAGCGTCATTGCGAGAAGCGCGAGCAACGAAGCAATAAGTTCGCACTCGCCTGCCTGCGGATTGCTTCGCGGTGCCTGTCATCGGGCGGCGCTCCGCGCCGACCCGTTGGCTCGCAATGACGGCTTGCGCGTGCTGTCACGGCTCATTTCTGCAGGAGACATCCCATGGCTTCCATCCACAAGGACATTCCGATCGATGCCGCCCCCGATGATGTATGGGCCGCGGTGCGGGATTTCGGCAACGTGCACACGCGACTGGCGCCGGGTTTCGTGGTCGACGCCCGGCTCGACGGCGAGGCGCGCATTGTGACCTTCGCCAACGGCAATGTCGCGCGCGAGCTTCTGGTCGATTGCGACGACGGGCGGCGGCGGCTGGCCTATGCGATCAGCAACGAGCGGGTGAGCCACTATAGCGCCTCGGTGCAGGTGCTGGCCGAGGGCCCGACAAAGAGCCGGCTGATCTGGATCATCGACGTGCTTCCGAACGCCATGGCACCCTATATCAGCGGCCAGATGGATTTGGGTGCGCTGGCTGTACAGAAGACGCTGGGCCGCCACGCCGCGTAGCGGGCTTTACTGTAGGCGGCGCTGACGGCTTCACGACAATACGGGGCTGACCCGAACGACAGCAGCGTGCTTCGGTCCCCATCGGGTCAGGACGACGCTTGCGGCCGACAGCAGGCCGAGCAGCACCATCGACGCCGCGGCCAGCACGAAGAAATTCCCAGCCGTCGCATCGTGCATCGACAGCCACCAGCCGCCGACGGCGATGAATACCAGCCGCGCGGTCTGCGCCAGCACCGGTCCGAACACCTTGGCCGCACCTTGCGAGGAAAAATACATCGAGATCGACAGGCCGATGAAGGCGTACATCGGTGCCGCCGTCGCCAGATATTGCCGGCTCGCCGCGCGCACGCCGGGGTCGCGGGTGAAGATGTCGACCCATAGATCGGGAAAAATCGCGATCATGGTGGCGACGACGCCCACCGACACGAATCCGACGCAGCCGCCGATCCACGCGATCCGCCGCGCGCGCGCGATGCGGTCGGCGCCGATCGCCATTCCGATCATCGGCACCGAGGCGATTCCGACCGCGAACGCGATCGAGGTGAGCATGAATTCGAGCCGGGCGCCGATGCCGTAGCCGGCGAGAATTTCGGTCCCGAACCGCGCCAGCAAATGGGTGAAGATGCTGATGGTGAGCACCGACTGCAGCGGCGAAAGACACGAGACCGCGCCGACCTTCAGGATGTCGACGAACATCGCCCATTGAATGCGAAGTCCCCTGACCCTGGGAATGACGCGCGCCCGCCCCGAGAACAGGTACCAGCCCATCGCCGATATGCTGACCGAATAGGCGATCAGCGAGCCAGCGGCGACGCCGCGCATGCCGAATTGCGGGATCGGGCCGACGCCGAGGCCGAGCGTGCCGCCGAGAAAGATCTGGAAGACCGCGGAGGAAAGGATCATCAGCGACGGCAGCTTCATGTTGCCGGTGCCGCGCAGGATTCCCGCCATCGAATTCATCAGCCAGGGCAGCACCGCGCCGCCGAAAAAAATCTGCGCGTAGCCGACGGCGTTGGCGAGCACGTTGCCGCGGCCGCCCAGCAATTCCAGCAGCCTCGGCCCGAAGATCAGCATGCCGAGCATGAACGCCAGCCCAAAGCAGATCGCGTTGAGCATCGCATGCGAGGCCAGCGTCGATGCGCGCTCGGTGTCGCCGGCACCGAGCGCGCGCGCAATTGCCGATGCCACGCCGCCGCCCATCGCGCCGCCCGACATCGTCATGGTCAGGATCACGAACGGAAACACCAGCGCCATCGCGGCCAGCGATTCCACCCCCAGCCGGCCGATATAGGAGGTCTCGGCGATCACCACGCAGGTGCCGGCGCTGAGCGCGACCACATTGGGCCACGCCAGCCACAACAGCGTGCGCAGGATCGGCCCGTCGAGCAGCACATTTCGCGCCGACGGCTCGGGCGCCGGCAGCGGACGCTCCTCCTCGTCGACAGGCATCTCGGGAACGGCGATATCGGGCAAGCTTCTCTCCGGGCACCACGGTCTAGTTGCCGTGCCGGCCGCTTCCTAGCACGATCCCGCACAACGCCATGTGCGTCACGCGCATGGGCCGCCTGCACGATCGGGCCGCAATGACCCTCCCCTGAAGGGGCAGGGTTTATGACATAGCGCATGCCCGAGCGAGCGTTCGCCTAGCCGATTGACCACAGGAATGGCGGACCGCCGCCGGCTGCCGCTCGCAGGGTCACCGGGATATGGCGGCCGCAGCCGGCCGCCAGCCCCTCGAACAAGCCTTGCAAAACCTTCGCGCAGGCGGGGTGATAATCGGCGACATCGGCCATCAGCTTCCAGCTCTGCTGCCGAATTTCAAAACTGCCGCCGGACTCCTCGATCCCGACCGCATCTTCCTGCGCCTCGAACAGCGCGCACAGGAACGCCGCGAAGTCCCTCGCCGCGCCGCGGCCTGCGCCAAGGCCGCGCGCAATCTCGTCGAAATACTGCATGCCGATCAGCTTGCCGGTGAGGTGCAGCAGATAGCCGGCATCTTCGGGGCCGAACAATTGCACCATGACTGGTGCTGCGGTCCGCACATATTCCATGGCGTAGTTGCGATAGGCCTTTTCCAGCCGCGGCTTCGGCCAGCTTCCGACCGGCAACGCCGGCGCCGTGGCGGAGTCGAACAGCGGCGCTTCGAGATGCCGCGCGAACACCAGGCGCTGGTCGGGTTCGAGCGCGTGGTCGTATTCGCAGTAATAGCCTTCGAGGCCGTCCTGGCCATCGACGCTCTGCTTGGTGCAGACGAAGCCCAGGTTCAGATTGCCCAGCGCCACGCCATTGTTGGCGTGCCAGCCCCGCAGCATCGCACGCGACACTTCGCCGGGCACGCCGCAGATCGCGGTGCCTCGCCAGATCCAGCGCGGCGGCGGGTAGCGGATCCAGGCCTTGCGGTCGGTCTCGTACATGTATTCGACATGGACGCCGCCGATCCAGTTGGAGAGATAGTGATATTGCGCGGCCCCCACCGCCGGCGGCAGATGACTGAGGCCGAGTTTTTGCAAGCCCGGCAGGAAGCGTTCCTGCTGCTGGCGGCGAAACACGCGGAATACGAACTCGGCAGCGTCGGCCGTGCCGCGCCGCGTCACCACGGTCAGGATCAGGCCGGTGAAAAACGCGTGATAGAGATCGGCGACGCTGCGCCATCGCAGCCATTGCGCTTGCTGTGTGGCGTCGCTCTCACCTGCGCTCATGTTCGCTCCCCGACCATGCTTGTTGTAAGGGCGAGCATATATCAGCCGTCATTGCGAACGCCAGCGAAGCAATCCATGAGGCACGCACGAAGCTGGATTGCTTCGTCGCAGGCAATGACGATCGATTACACCCGAAAGTGCTTGGAGAGCTTCAACCCCTGTGCCTGGTAGTTGGAGCCGATGCGCTGGCCGTACATGGCGTCGGGGCGCGCCAGCATCTTTTCGTAGACCAGCCGGCCGACGATCTGGCCGTGCTCGAGGATGAACGGCACTTCGCGCGAGCGCACTTCCAGCACCGCGCGCGAGCCCTGCCCGCCGGCCCCGGCATAGCCAAAACCGGGATCGAAGAAGCCCGCATAGTGCACGCGGAATTCGCCGACCAAGGGATCGAACGGCACCATCTCGGCGGCGTAATCCGGCGGCACCTGCACTGCTTCTTTCGAAGCCAGAATGTAGAACTCGCCGGGATCGAGGATCAGGCTGCCGTCGGGCCTTGCTGCGATCGCCTCCCAGAAATCATCGATCGCGTAGCCGCCGCGGCGGTCGATATCGACCACGCCGGTGTGGCGCTTGGCGCGATAGCCGACAAAACCGTTGGCGCTTTTGCCCGAGAGGTCGACGCTCAGCGCCACGCCATGGACGAGATCGGCATCGTCGATGTCGACCAGCCGCTCCTTCTTGTGCAGCGCCCCGAGTTCGGCGGCACTGAGGATGGCGTCGCCGGTCCGAAAGCGGACCTGGCTCAGCCGCGAACCCTCGCGCAGCAGCACCGGAAACGTCTTCGGGCTGATCTCGGCATACAGCGGGCCGTGATAGCCGGCGCCGATCATGTCGAACCGCCTCGTGCCGTCGGCGATCACGCGGGTGAACACATCGAGCCGCCCGGTCGAACTTTTCGGATTGGCGGCGGCGACGATCTCCGGCGGCAACGCGAGGCTTTCCAGCAGCGGAACGATGTAGACGCAGTTGGTCTCCAGCACCGCGCCGTCGGCGAGGTTGATTTCGTGCAGCTTCAGTTCGTCGATCCGCTCCGCCACTGTCGCGCCGGGCCCCGGCAGAAAGCTGGCGCGGACCCGGTAGGCGATGTCGCCGAGGCGCAGATCCAGGCTCGCCGGCTGGATCTGGCTTTCGACGAAGGGATAGGCCGGCAGGATCAGACCGGCATCCGCCATCGCCGCGATCATGCGGTCGGGCAGAATGCCATTGGCGCCGGGTGGAAGCGTGAAGCTCACGATGGGGTCCCCAGGACGGCTTGGTTATAGCCATCCAGACGCTGAAAATACGGACTTTTACCGGTTATCCGATGGCCGCCTTGACGGGAAGGGCGCGAGGGAATATCAGCATGACTTATCCCGTGGTGATTTGAGCCGGCCGGCTTGCAGCCACGTTAAATAAGTCGCTAAACAGGCCGGGGACAGTGTGATCCCGGCCTGTGGAATTTTTCCAGGCCGGTTTTTTTGTGCCCATTTCCGGGGTCTTCCCCGGGATGGTCACTCAGGAGGTCACATGTCTGAGACTACCAAGCCCGCGTCGTCCACCGCCCACTACCGCCCCGAAACCCGGCTGGTCCATTCCGGCACCTTGCGCTCGCAATTCGCCGAAACATCCGAAGCGCTGTTCCTGACGCAGGGCTTCGTCTATGACACCGCCGAGCAATGCGAGGCGCGGTTCAAGGGCGAGGACCCCGGCTTCATCTATTCGCGCTTCTCCAATCCCAACATCTCGATGTTCGAGCGCCGCATGATCGAGCTCGAAGGCGCCGAAGCCGCGCGCGCCACCGCCACCGGCATGGCCGCGGTGACGACCGCCATTCTCGCGCCGCTGAAAGCCGGCGATCACGTGGTCGCGGCGAAGGCGATGTTCGGATCGTGCCGCTACGTGGTGGAGGATCTTCTGCCGCGCTACGGCATCTCCTCGACGCTGGTCGACGGCCTCGATCTCGACCAGTGGCGCAAGGCGATGCGGCCGAATACCAAAAGCTGTTTCCTCGAAAGCCCGACCAATCCGACGCTCGACGTGCTCGACATCGGCAGCATCGCGGAAATCGCACATAGCGCCGGCGCGCGGCTGATCGTCGACAACGTATTCGCGACGCCGATCTGGCAGAGCCCGCTGACCTTGGGTGCGGATGTCGTGGTGTATTCCGCCACCAAGCATATCGACGGCCAGGGCCGTTGCCTCGGCGGCGTCATCCTGTCGTCGGAAGCGTTCATCGCCGAACACATCCACAATTTCATGCGCCAGACCGGCCCGTCGATGTCGCCGTTCAACGCCTGGATCCTCTTGAAGGGGCTGGAGACGCTGGCGGTGCGGGTGCGCGCGCAGACCGAAACCGCGGCCGCGATCGCCGAGGCGCTGGCAAAGCATCCGAAGATCTCGCGGCTGATCTATCCCGGCCGCGCCGATCACCCGCAGGCCGCTCTGGTGAAGAAGCAGATGCGCGCCGGATCGACGCTGATCGGCTTCGAGGTCAAGGGCGGCAAGGCGGCGGCGTTCCGCACGCTCAACGGGCTGAAACTGTCGCGGATCTCCAACAATCTCGGCGACGCCAAGAGCCTCGTCACCCATCCGGCGACCACCACGCATCAGCGGCTGACGCCGGAGGCGCGCGCCGAACTCGGCATCAGCGAAGGTTTTATTCGTTTCTCCGCCGGGCTCGAACATGCCGACGATCTGATCGAGGATCTCTACGCGGCGCTGGAGAAGGCGTGAGGGCGGATCGCTCGCGAATCCGACCATATCTACGTCATTGCGAGCGAAGCGAAGCTCATAGAGCAGCAAAAAGAACGCGGATCGCTTCGTCGTTGCGCTGCTCGCAATGACGGAAATCACATCGGCCGGTAGGTCTGCACGCTGCCCGGCACGTTGACGCCGAGCTTGATCTGGCCGACCGACTTGATGATGTCGTCGCCGAGCAATTGGGCGAAGCAGGCGTAGCCCCAATCGTTCATGTGCAGGCCGTCGGCGATGACGAAACTGTCGATCGGCAGCGCCTGCTGTTCATGCCATTCGCGCATCACCTCGAAGCGCGGGAAAATGCCGACATGGCGCAGCTCGGCGACCTTGCCGAGCAGCCTGACCATCTTGCTCGCGCTCTCGGCGCGCTGGGTGATCTGCGGAGAATATTGCGGATCGACCAGCACGAGATCGGCGCCGGCCGCCTGAATGCGCGCAACGCCGTCCTCGACCTGCAACGCCGTCTCGGCGGGATCGAGATTGTGCAGCAACGCATTGGTGCCGACCTGCCAGATCACCAGATCCGGCTTCATGTCGATCACCTCGGTCTGCAGCCGATTCATCATTTTCGGCGCGTCGTCACCGCCCTTGCCGCGGTTGAGGACGGTGATGTCGGCGCTCGGATATTGCCGGCGCAGCTGACTGGCGAGCCGGTTGGGATAGGTGAATTGCGGTGACGTCGTGCCGTAGCCCTGCGTCGACGACGAACCGAAGGCGATGATCATCACCGGCTCGCCGGAAGCGAGCTTTGCCGCCACATGCGGCAGCGATCCCATCGATTTGGCGCCGCCCTTCGGCGGCAGGCACGGCACGCGGCTGAAAATGTCGCCGGCGGATTTCGCGACTTCCTTCATGGTGTCAATCGCCTTGGCGGCGAGGCTCTTCGGCTGCGCCGGACCGGCCTGATCGACGGCGGCAACATTGCCGATGCCGGTGGTCTGTGAGGGGGCCGGTTTGGCGCTATCGGATTTGGCGGCGCTCGATACCGCGGCCTGCTGAATCGGCTGGCCGGCTTGCGCATGCGCGAGCGACGCCGCGGCCGGGGTCAGCAGCACAACCGCCGCGACCGCGGCTGCGGGGCCGGCCAGCGCTGCAATTCGGCGAAAAGGGCTTACACAACTCATTAACGCTAGATCCTCAATTCTGCTGTGCCGGGTCGAGATGGGCGGCGTCGATCACGAATTTCGACAGCGCCCGGCCGAGGCAATCGTGAACGCGCTTGGCAAGCTCGATGCCGTGAACCGCGCTGAACAGATCGAAGTCTCCGGCGTCGTTCCACTGATGCATGATGGCGAAACGGTCGAACAGCGGAACGTCGTGCTGCTGCGCCACTACGCGCATGTTATCCAGATAGGGCGGTACCGAAATCATCGTCTCGGTGCGCGGACTATATTGCAGATTCATCAAGACCACGTCGGCTCCCGCCTTTTGCAATGCAGCAACGCCCTCGTCGACAGCCGCGCGAAAATCATCGGGATCGATGGAGCGCATAGCATCGACGGTGCCGGTCTGCCACACCACCAAAGTAGGCTTCTTATCTTCCACCAGCTTAACGAGGCTGGGGGCTACTTCTTCTGCCGTTTTCTTACTCTGTATTTCTACGGAGACGTTGATCGCGGTCAAGGGCAGCTTCTCTTTCAGCGCCGCCTGCAACCGCGCAGGGTAGGCACTCGCCTCTGACGTGTTGATGGTGGAGGACCGGCTGCCGACCACCAATATATCCAGCGGATGGCCGCCTTTGACGGCGTCCGCAACCTTTTGAAGCGGGCTCTCGGTGGTCAGCAAATAGGCAGGAACTTCGCAGCTCTGCGGTGGTGCATCTTCCGCGCGCACGGTTACGGGCATGGCGGTCAAAAGACCGGCCAGCATTGTCAGTCCCAGGATGGCTCCCGAGTTCGACGGCATCAGCCCCCTCCCGCCAGATCGGCGTTGCCGGTGGCGCCCTTCGTCCGCGAAGCGCTCTTGTCGGCGACCTGCTTGTACCACGAAATCACCCACGCAACGGCCCACATGATCAGGATGCCGGAAACGCTGATCAGGAAGTGCATTGCAGCACCGCCGGAGATTTCGGCCAACACGAAATGTCCGGCGAACGCCAGGAACACGCCGAGGCAGAAAATCTCCAGGGAATGCTGGCCGCACAGGATCAGCGGCCGCAGCCAGCGCGATTTCAATCCCGGCCAGTCCTTTGGCAGGAATCGGACAGTGACGGCCGCCAGCGCCAGGAAATGCGCAAACCGCAGCACGTCCAGATCGGTCTTGTCGATCGGATACATCCATTGCTCGATACGGCGCGGCATCAGATGGCTCAATTGCGGAATGTACCAGGTCAGCGTGACGCAGAACGCCGCGAACAGATAGGCCAACGAGAGCCAAAGCGTGATCCGTGACGACAGAATACCCTGCATTCGCCGCGCGCCGCCCAGTGCGCACCACGCGCCGAAAACAAACAGCAATTGCCATGCCAGCGGATTGAAGGCCCAGTAGCCGTTCGGATAGGCCGACAGATACAGGTCATATTCCCAGGTCACGGCATAGAGCACGACCGACAGCGCCAGCGTGAGGTCGGCCCGCCACTTCATCAGCCACAGGATCAGGGGGAGAAAAAGCATCAGCACGATATAGAGCGGCAGCACGTCCATGTTGACCGGACGGAACCTCAGCAGCAGCGCCTGGACGATGGTGACGTCCGGCTGCTTGAGGAAATCCATGATCCCCATTTCCTCGGTGTAGAGCGGGTTCTCGAAGCTGGTGGCGACGTAGGAAATTTCGGCAAGGAAGATCGTGAACAGGAACACGTGCGCGACGTAGATCTGCCAGACCCGCCGCAGGATGCGCGCGGTCGCGATCACGAAGCCGGACTCCAGCATGGCGCGGCCGTAGACGAACGCCGCGGTATAGCCGGAGATGAAAATGAAGATCTCGGTGGCGTCGGAAAAGCCGTAATTGCGGATCGTGAACCAGGTCAGGAGATTGGGCGGCAAATGGTCGATGAAGATCAGCCACAGCGCGAGCCCGCGGAACAGGTCGAGCCGCAACTCGCGCTCGCCGCCGACGACCGGAAACGAAATCGACGGCGCGGAAGTGGCCCGCGCGGGCGCAGGCTCGCGCGCAATCGCCTCGGTTGCGCCCGCAAGCGGTGGTCCGGCAATTCGATCAGCGATGGACGTCATCTGGCACCGGTGTTGGCAGGTCGGTTTTACGCGCTTGCACCACAGCAAAGATAGTACCGGCGCGCGGCTTGCAAGCAAATCTGGCCCGGGAATCAACCGATTTCCGGGCTGCCTCGCGGCCCGCGCTTTAGGTCCGAACTATGTTGAAACGACGATAGCCAATGTGCGTAGCTGGGATAGCCGGGTCGGTCCGGCGGGCGATTGGTTCCGGATCGAATATTGGCTATGATGCCCGCCGATTTGGAAAGAATCGCCCGCATGTACCGTGCCGTTACCCGCCAGATCGAAGTGACCGTGGAGCCGAACTTCCTCCCCGAGCGCTCGTCGGTCGACAGACGCGAATATTTCTGGTCCTACACCATCGTCATCACCAACACCGGCGATGAGACGGTGCAATTGCGGACGCGGCACTGGATCATCACCGATGCGTCGGGCCGCAAGCAGGAAGTCCGCGGCGAAGGCGTGGTCGGCGAGCAGCCCGTGCTCGCGCCCGGCGAGCGCTTCGAATATACCTCCGGCGTGCCGCTGCCGACCGCCTCGGGCTTCATGACCGGCCGTTACCAGATGGTCACCGAAAGCGGCGAGCGCTTCGAGATCGACGTGCCGACGTTTTCGCTCGACAGCCCCGACAGCAAGCGCGTGCTGAATTAGGGCGGGGCGGCAAGCGGATATTGACGTGCCGTGATTTGCAGACGTGGCTTCGCGATCTCGCCGCGCATTTTCGCGCGAGTTTTGCCGGAAGATCCTCACCCTCTCCGAAAAGAGGGCGCAGGGAATGCCGGGCGCCCGATGCGCCCGATAGCCGCGTGTGCAAGGGTAGCGGTAGAACGCACACGCGTTGTCAGGTCACACCGGAAATCGCCCGGCATTCCCCGCGCAATGGTTTTACGGCTTCCTTCGCGCTCTCCCGGGTGACCGGCTTTCTTGCCACCCTCACCTGCGGATATTGCCGCAAACTTGATGCCAGCGTCGGGGCATCAGGACCACACGACTTCGCCGTCCGCCTCGTGCGCCGTTCGTCAAGAGCGCTATCGGCGTCCACCGCGACCCGCTCCGCATTCGTGACGATCGCGAAACGCCCCTCAGATTGGAGCGGGATGACTCGGCTCTATTCCTGTTTCTACCCGGCCGTCAAGAACAATTTCTGAAAATCAGAAATAAACTGGACTGCGGCGACGCGCAACCCGCCATGTCGCAGCCGCGATAACGCCGCCATTCAGCCACCTGCGACATCGGGCGAATCACCTATGCTCGATCGCAGCTCCAGGAGATTTGAAATGGCGGCAGACAGTAACAGTCAAATCGCGTGGCATCGGGCGCAGATCAGAAAACACCGTGACGCCCTCAAACAGTTCGAAACCTCCCGCTTCACCTTTGGCGCGATTGCGACGCCGAAGGCGACCGACCAGAGCCAAGAGATCGTGGCCGAGCTGAAGCGGAAGATCAGGGAGTCCGAGCAGATCGTCGCGGCCTATGAGCGGCAGGCGCGTCGTCCGCTCGCCACCGACTTCCAGACGCTGGCCAATGCGCCCTGGAGCAAGTGGATCGATCGCGGCCCTTCGAGCGCGCGGTCGTAAGGCATCTCGCCCCTACTCCACGCCCGCCTCGTGCGGGGTGAACTGATAGACCGACGAGCAGAACTCGCAGGTGACCACCACCTTGTCGTCCTGCACCATCGCGGCGCGGTCATCGGGCGCGAAGCTCTTGAGCATCGAAGACACCGCCTCGCGCGAGCACGAGCATTGCGCGCGCAGCGGCAGCGGCGCGAACACGCGGACGCCGCGCTCGTGAAACAGCCGATACAACAGCCGCTCGCCCGACAGATCCGGATCGATCAGCTCGATATCCTCCACCGTGCCGATCAGCGACTGGCCCTCGACCCAGGCGTCGTCCTCCGCCACGGTGTGGCTGACGATGCCCTCCGGCGCGTCGCCGGGATGCAGGTCGGCCTGCCGCGCCCGCTCCGGCGCCTTGGGCAGGAATTGCAGCAGCATGCCGCCGGCGCGCCAGCGGTGCCTCGGACGCTCGCCTTCGCCGCCGCGCCACTCCTCGCCGACCGCGAGCCGCACCCGGGTCGGGATCTGCTCGGAGCGCAGGAAATATTCGTGCGCGGCATCCTCGAGCGTGCCGCCGTCGAGCGCCACCAGGCCCTGGTAGCGGCTCATATCGGGCCCCTGATCGATGGTCATGGCGAGATGACCCTTGCCGAGCAGCGTGCCGGAATCCTGGCCCTCTTTCAGGCGCGTGGCATCGTAGCGCGCATAGGCGCGCAGGCGATCCGGCGCCTGGAAATCCACGATCAGGAACGATACCGGGCCGTCGGTCTGGGTCTGCAGGATGAAGCGGCCCTCGAATTTCAGGGACGAGCCGAGCAGGGTCGCCAGCACGATCGCCTCGCCGAGCAGTTTTGCCACCGGCGCGGGATAATCATGCTTGGCCAGCACGTCGTCGAGCGCGGGGCCGAGCCGGGTCAGCCGTCCCCGCAGGTCGAGCGCATCGACCTCGAACGGCAGCACGGCATCGTCGACCGGAACCGCCGATGGCGCCCGGATCGGGGTTTTGTCGATTTTGATGTCGGGGGATTGTGAAGTCATGGCGCTTTATCTGGGGTCGGAAGCCGCGAAACGAAAGGGGTTAACCCGTCGTCCCGGCGAACGCCGGGACCCATAACCACCGATGTTTTTTGGTGCGACGGGTATCTACCACATCGCGAAAACGAGAGATCACGCGGTATGGGTCCCGGCGTGCGCCGGGACGACATTGACATTAGAGTGGGGACCCTACCCCACCGCCTCGAAGCACCAGGCCAGAATGCCCTTCTGCACATGCAGGCGGTTTTCGGCCTCGTCGAACACCACCGACTGCGGGCCGTCGATCACCTCGTCGGTGACCTCGTCGCCGCGATGGGCGGGCAGGCAATGCATGAACAGCGCGTCGGATTTTGCCAGCGACATCAGCCTTGCATTGACCTGATAGGGTTTCAAGAGATTGTGGCGGTGCTCGCCATCCTTGTCGCCCATCGAGAACCAGGTATCGGTGACGACGCAGTCGGCGCCGTGCACGGCTTCCTCGGGATCGTTGCCGAGCACGATCGAGGCCCCCGTCGCCTTGATCCAGTCCCGCATCGGCTTTTTCGGCGCGAGCTCCGGCGGGGTCGCGACGTTGAGCGTGAACTTGAACCGCTCGGCCGCATGCGCCCACGACGCCAGCACGTTGTTGTCGTCGCCGCTCCAGGCCACGACGCGGCCTTCGATCGGACCGCGATGCTCCTCGAACGTCATCAGGTCGGCCATCACCTGGCAGGGATGCGAGCGCCGCGTCAGCCCGTTGATGACGGGCACGGTGGCGTGCGCGGCGAGCTCCAGCAGCGCGTCGTGATTGAGGATGCGGATCATGATGGCGTCGACATAACGCGACAGCACCCGCGCGGTGTCGGCGATGGTCTCGCCGCGGCCGAGCTGCATTTCCGCGCCCGTCAGCATGATCGCCTCGCCGCCGAGCTGGCGCATGCCGACGTCGAACGACACCCGGGTGCGGGTCGACGGCTTTTCGAAGATCATCGCCAGCGTCTTGCCGTCGAGCGGCCGGTTCGGCTTCTCGCCCTGATGGCTCTTGTAGGCCTTCAGCTTCGCCTTCATGGCGAGGCTCGAGGCGAGCACGTTGCGCAGCTCCCGGGTCGGAAGTTCGTTCAGATCGAGAAAATGGCGCAGCGCCTTGCTCATTGCCCTGCCGCCCGCTTCAACTGGCCGCCGGAAAGCTTGACGCAGGCGCGATCGAGGCGCTGCACCGACTCCTCGATCTCCGCCTCGGTCACGATCAAGGGCGGCAGGAACCGGACCACGTTCTCGCCGGCACCGACCGTGAGCAAATGCTGCTCGCGCAGCGCCGTCACCAGGTCGCCCGACGGCACCACCGCCTTGACGCCGATCAGGAGCCCCTCGCCGCGCACCTCGGCGAGCACGGCCGGATGACGGTCGACCACCGAGGCGAGCTTCTGCTTGAGCAGCAGCGACATCTTCTGCACGTGCTCGAAGAAGCCGGGCTTGAGCATGACGTCCAGCACCGCGTTGGCGGCGGCGACCGCGAGCGGGTTGCCGCCGAAGGTCGAGCCGTGCGAACCCGGCGTCATGCCGGCGGCGGCCTCGGCCGTCGCCAGGCACGCGCCGATAGGGAAGCCGCCGCCGAGCGCTTTCGCCAGCGACATGACATCGGGCGTAACCCCGAGACGCTTGTGCGCGAACAGCTCGCCGGTGCGGCCCATGCCGGTCTGCACCTCGTCGAACACCAGCAACAGGTCCTTGTCGTCGCAGAGCTGCCGCAACGCCTTGAAGAAGGCATGCGGCGCGGCGCGCACGCCGCCTTCGCCCTGCAGCGGCTCGATCAGGATGCCCGCGGTCTGCGGACCGATCGCCTTCTTCACGGCATCGAGGTCGCCAAGCGGCACCTGGTCGAAACCATCCACCGGCGGCCCAAAACCTTCGAGATATTTCGGCGAGCCGGTCGCGGCCAATGTCGCCAGCGTGCGGCCGTGAAACGCGCCGTCGAAGGTGACGATGCGGTAACGCTCGGGATGGCCCTTGGCGGCGTGATATTTGCGCGTGACCTTGATCGCGCATTCCATCGCTTCGGCGCCGGAATTGGCGAAGAAGACGAAGTCGGCAAAGCTCTGTTCGCACAGCCGGGCCGCGAGTTTCTCGCCGTCCGGGCTCTTGAACAGGTTCGACATGTGCCAGAGCCTCGTGGCCTGATCCTGCAGCGCCGCCACCAGCGCAGGGTGGCAGTGGCCGAGCGCGTTCACCGCGACGCCGGAGGTGAAATCGAGATAGCGCTCGCCGTTGGTTGCGATCAGCCAGCAGCCCTCGCCGCGCTCGAAACCGAGATCGGCCCTGGCGAATACGGGAAGCAGATGCGACGTCGCGCTGTCGGTCATGGCGGTCACTGTTGGGTTAGGACCCGGCCGCGATGCGCGCATTGGCGCGATCGCATCGGCAACCAGCCCCGGAAAACAAAACGTGCCGCCTTTTCGGGGCAGCACGTGGAACTATTCTATGCGCAAGAAGATGGGTGTCAACCGGTCGGAGGACGTGAAACCCGTAAAGGCCCGGTGTCGCGGAAAGAGCGCACATTGCAATGTTTAGCTGACGGAACATGTGGACGCACCCGCGCGGACTCTTGCGCGGGAGTCACGCCATATTGTAGCTTCTTTCCTGTCGGGTACGACATCTCGTGCGGTAGTACGATCCTCTTAGTCGCAATTTGTTCGGCGTAAACGTTCGGGCGTGCTTTTCGCGCCCGGCGAGGGCTAAGGGATTCTGCCGTCAGGGATTTTTGAGACGATTGAACTCGCAGCGCTGTCCCAAAATCGGCCGGCGCGACGCGAAGGAAAGAGTGCGATGACGGTATTGACCTGGTCCGACGATCGCGTCGAACAACTGAAGAAGCTCTGGGAAGGCGGCCTTTCGGCCAGCCAGATCGCCGCGGAACTCGGAAATGTGACGCGGAACGCCGTGATCGGCAAGGTCCACCGGCTGGGCCTTTCCGGCCGCGCCAAGAGCCCCTCCTCGGCGGCTCCCCGCCAGCGCAAGGCGCGCCCGGCCCAGCATATGATGCGGGTCGCCCGGCCGGTTTCGCGCGGCAACACCGCGCTCGCCCATGCCTTCGAGGTCGAGATGGAGCCGGATCCGATCGCCTTCGACAACGTGGTGCCGATGAGCCAGCGGCTGTCGCTGCTGGAACTCAACGAGGCCACCTGCCACTGGCCGGTCGGCGATCCCTCCAGCCCGGAATTCTTCTTCTGCGGCGGCAAGGCGCTCACCAGCCTGCCCTACTGCGCCCATCACTCGCGGATTGCGTATCAGCCGGCCAGTGACCGCCGCCGCCAGCCGCAGAAGCCGGCACGGTAAGTTTCGCGCTTTCATATCTGCCGTCGTCCCGGCCTTGAGCCGGCAACTGTTATGTGGGTTGCGGCCGAAGATAGGGTTTCCGGTCGCGCAGCATGGCATTTAGTGTTGTCAGGAGCTTTCTGGCAACGGCGATGAGAGCGAGCTTTGCGGGTTTTCCGGCAGAGCGAAGCTTTTGGTAGAAGGCCTTGAAGGAGCGGTCACGGCGCACGGCGTTGAGGGCGGCCATATAGAGAGCGTCGCGGACACGCTTGCGGCCGCCGCCGATTGTTCGCTTGCCGCGGTACGTGCCGCTGTCGACATTGCGCGGGGCCAATCCTGCCAGGGCAGCGATCTGCTTGGGGCCGAGCTGTCCGAGTTCGGGCATCTGGGCGATCAGCTGCATGCAGGCGACGGGTCCGACGCCTGGTGCGGATCGCATCATGCGTGCCTGCTCAAAGATCTCCGGCTCCGCCTTGATGAGGGCCTTGATCTCGGCCTCGATCGCTTTGATCTCGCCAGTGAGGAAGTCTATGTGGCGTGCGATGCATTGGATCATGGCGCGGTCTTGGGCTTCGCTGCGGCGGGTTTTCTCCTGCGCACGCATCTGGACCAGTTGATCGCGCCGTTTTGCCAGCAGGGCCAGGGCGTTGCGTCTTGGATTGGGCGCTTGGCTAGCCGCTGGTACCATTGTGCGTGCGAAGGCGGCGAGCATGCGGGCATCGATCGCATCGGTCTTTGCCAATTGTCCGGTGGCACGGGCGAAGTCGCGAGCGCGGGCAGGATTGATGCGGGCAAAGCGTATGCCGCCGCTCTGTTGTAGTAACTCGGCAAGCTCGCGGTCGTAGACACCGGTGGCCTCGAACACGACGAACACATTGCCACATCGCCAACGCGCCACCTGCTCCGTGATGGCCTGTGGCGCGTTGGCGATGCGCTCGGGAACTCCGATGGCATCATCAAAAATGTCGAGCGTACGCTTAGAGACGTCGATTCCGACGCAGCGAAGGGGTAAGATCATGGGGCCTGTCCCTGTGATGCGAGGTCTGTTGGCGCAGCCTCGTGCAACTGTTCAGGTTGATGGTCGAAACGGGCGGGAGACCCGGCCGGCTCACGGCGTCAAGCGCCAGGGACCCAACGGCTTCCCGCCCACATCCATCATGACAGACTTCTCAGACACAGGGACCCATAACCACCGATCGTCGTGGTCAGGCAAAGTCGTCGAACACCGTCTGTCAAAATGAATGGCACGGCGTATGGGTCCCGGCTCAAGGCCGGGACGACGTGGCGCTACTCCACCTTGGCAAAGCGATCATCCAGCGCATAGCCGGCGCCGCGCACGGTGCGGATCGGGTCCTGCTCGCGGCCGGGGTTGAGCAGTTTGCGCAGGCGGCCGATATGCACGTCGACGGTGCGCTCGTCGATATAGATATCGCGGCCCCAGACGCTGTCGAGCAGCTGCTCGCGGCTGAACACGCGGCCCGGATGCTCCAGGAAGAACTCCAGCAGCCGGTACTCCGTCGGGCCGAGATCGATCGGACGGCCCGAGCGGGCGACGCGGCGCTTCTCGCGATCGAGCTCGATGTCGCCATAGGCGAGCACGGTGGCAAGCCGCTCGGGGCTCGCGCGGCGCAACAGGCCCTTCACCCGCGCCAAGAGCTCCGGCACCGAGAACGGCTTGACGATGTAATCGTCGGCGCCGGTGGCAAGGCCCCTGACCCGCTCGCTTTCCTCGCCGCGCGCCGTCAGCATGATGATCGGCAGCGACTTGGTCTCCGGCCGCGCCCGCAGGCGGCGGCACAGCTCGATGCCGGACAGGCCCGGCAGCATCCAGTCGAGCACGATCAGGTCGGGAACCCGCTCCTTCAGCCTCGTATCGGCGTCGTCGCCGCGGGCGACCGTCTCGACCTCGTAACCTTCGGCATCGAGGTTGTAGCGAAGCAGCGTGGTCAACGCTTCCTCGTCTTCCACCACCAGAATGCGCGCGCTCATTGGTTCAAGCCTTTTGTTGGTTGATTTGTTCGACGCGTTTTCCTCACGCGAACCGGTTTCCACTTCGCTTGAAAACGCTACTCTCTTGTTTGACGCGCTTTCTTCACGCGAACCGGTTTCCACTTCGCTCGAAAACGCTACGCCTTAGTTCCCGGGTACCGTAGTCGCGAAACTAGTCATGTCGCCCTTCGGGCGCTTGTCCATGATCTGCTGGCCTTCGATCATGTAAAAGACGGTTTCCGCGATGTTGGTGGCGTGATCGCCGATCCGCTCGATGTTCTTGGCGCAGAACATCAGGTGGATGCAGAACGAGATATTGCGCGGATCTTCCATCATGTAGGTGAGCAATTCGCGGAACAGCGAGGTGCAGATGGCGTCGACTTCCTCGTCGCCCTTCCAGACCGCCATCGCCGCCGGCAGATCGTGCGCCGCATAGGCGTCGAGCACGGACTTGACCTGCGACTGCACGAGGTCGGTCATGTGCTCGAGGCCGCGGATCAGCTTCAGCGGCTGGAATTCGCTCTCCAGCGCCGCGACCCGCTTGCCCATGTTCTTGGCGAGATCGCCGATCCGCTCGAGATCGGTGGCCACCCGCATGGCGCCGACGATTTCGCGCAGGTCCACCGCCATCGGCTGGCGCCGGGCGATGGTCAATACCGCGCGCTCCTCGATCACGCGCTGCAGATTGTCGATCTCGGCGTCGGCGACGACGACGCGCTGGCCGAGCGCGACGTCGCGCCGGATCAGCGCGTCGACGGAATCCACGATCATGCGTTCGGCAAGCCCGCCCATCTCGGCCACCAGCCGGGTCAACTCCTGCAGATCGCTGTCGAACGCCTTGGCGGTGTGTTCGGAACCCATCTCGTTCTCCCTTAGCCGAACCGGCCGGTAATGTAGTCTTGCGTGCGTCGATCGCTCGGCGAGGTGAATATCTTGTTGGTTTCGTCGAATTCAATCAGTTCACCCAGATACATGAAAGCCGTCTTGTCCGAGACGCGCGCGGCCTGCTGCATGTTGTGGGTGACGATGGCGATCGTGTAGTCCTCGGCCAGTTCCTGGATCAATTCCTCGACCTTGGCGGTCGAAATCGGATCGAGCGCCGAGCACGGCTCGTCGAACAGGATCACCTCGGGCCGCACCGCCACGGTGCGGGCGATGCAGAGCCGCTGCTGCTGGCCGCCGGACAGGCTGAGCCCGGAGGCGTTCAGCTTGTCCTTGACCTCGTTCCACAGCGCGCCGCCGCGCAGCGCCTTCTCGACCCGGCCGTCCATCTCGGACTTGGAGATCTTCTCGTAGAGGCGGATGCCGAACGCGATGTTCTCGTAGATCGTCATCGGGAACGGCGTCGGCTTCTGGAACACCATGCCGACCCGGGCGCGCAGCAGATTGAGATCGAGCTTGGGATCGAGGATGTTGGTCTGGTCGAGCATCAACTGGCCGGTGGCGCGCTGGCCCGGATAGAGATCGTACATCCGGTTGAAAATCCGCAGCAGCGTCGACTTGCCACAGCCGGACGGCCCGATGAAGGCGGTGACCCGGTTGGTGCCCAGCGCGAGGTTGATGTTCTTCAACGCATGGTTCTCGCCGTAATAGAAGTTCAGGCCGCGCGCGGTGACCTTCGCCGGCGCCTCGGGCAATGCCACCGAGGGAACGGATCCGCCGGCAGCGCTCATCGATACAGAAACTTCACTCATTTTGCGTGTCCTCTCGGCGCCCAAGCACGCGCGCGCCAATATTCAGGGCAAGTACGGTCAGGGTGATCAGCAGCGCCCCGCTCCAAGCCAGCTGCTTCCAGTATTCGTAGGGGCTCTGCACGAAGTTGTTGATGGTCACCGGCAGGTTGGCCATGGTCTTGGTCAGATCGAGGCTGAAGAACTGGTTCGACAGCGCGGTGAACAGCAGGGGCGCGGTTTCGCCGGCGACGCGGGCGGTCGCGAGCAACACGCCGGTAATCAGGCCGGAGCGCGCCGCGCGATAGGCGATGCGCTTGATGACCAGCGAGCGCGGCAGGCCGAGCGCGCTTGCCGCCTCGCGCAGCGGATTGGGCACCAGCAGCAGCATGTCCTCGGTGGTGCGCAGCACGACGGGTATGACGATCACCGCAAGCGCCAGCGCGCCCGCGATCGCCGAGAAGCCGCGCATCGGAACCACCACCGCGCCGTAGACGAACAGACCGATGATGATCGAGGGCGCGCTAAGCAGAATGTCGTTGATGAAGCGGATCACCGAAGTGAGGCGGTCGTTCCTGCCGTATTCGGCGAGATAAGTGCCGGCGAACATGCCGAGCGGCGCGCCGATGCCGACACCGATCACGGTCATGATGACGGAGCCGATGATGGCGTTGAGCAGGCCGCCCTAGGTCGATCCCGGCGGCGGGGTATTCTGGGTAAATACCTGCAGATTCAATCCCGGCCAGGCCGTTGTAGAACAGCGTAAACAGGATCAGCGCCAGCCAGGTGACGCCGAAGACCGCGGCGCCCAGGCAGAGCAGCCTGATGATGATGTCGTTGCGGCGGCGACGTACGTAAATCGGGTTCATGGCTCAGTTTCCTGCCTTCTTTTCCAGCCGCATCAGCATCAGCCGCGCGGCCGCCAGCACGAAGAAGGTCAGCACGAACAGGAGCAGGCCGAGCAGGATCAGGCCGGACTGATGCAGCCCGTCACTTTCGGCGAATTCGGAGGCGATCGCGGCCGAGATCGTGGTGCCGGGCGAGAACACCGAGCCGGTGATGCGGAACGCGTTGCCGATGATGAAGGTCACCGCCATGGTTTCGCCGAGCGCACGGCCGAGCGCCAGCATGATGCCGCCGATGACGCCCACCCGGGTGTAGGGGATCACCACGTTGCGCACCACTTCCCAGGTGGTGCAGCCGACGCCGTAGGCCGCTTCCTTCAGCACCGGCGGCACGGTCTTGAACACGTCGACCGAAATCGCGGTGATGAAGGGCAGCACCATGATGGCCAGGATCAGCGCGGCGTTGAACAGGCTGAGATAGGACGGCGGACCGGCGAAGATCACGTTGAGCACCGGGACGTTGGCGAAAGCATCGACCACCAGCGGCTGGAAATAATTGGCCAGAAACGGACCCAGCACGAAGAAGCCCCACATGCCGTAGATGATCGAAGGTATACCCGCGAGCAGCTCGATGGCCATCCCGATGGGCCGGCGCAGCCATTGCGGACACAATTCGGTGAGAAAGATCGCGATGCCGAGGCCAACGGGAATCGCGATGATCATCGCGATGACAGAGGTCACCATCGTGCCATAGAGCGGGCCGAGCGCACCCAACACCGGCGGTTCGGCCGACGGCGCCCATCGGGCCGTCGTCAGGAACGAGAATCCGAACGCCATGATGGCCGGCCAGGCACCGATAATCAGGGAAATGATGATGCCGCCAAGGATCAGCAGCACCGAAATCGCACAGACGCGCGTGATCCAATAGAAGGTAACGTCGCCGAGCTTGAAGGCATTGAGGGCGCGGGCGCGATCGTAAGGTCCGGCAGCTTCCATCACGTCGCTCTGAACGGCCATGTCTGCCACTTCAATCCCCTATCTATTTCAGACCAGCGACAAAGTCGCTACGCTTTCCGGCGATACGCACTGACGAATTACCCGCATCAATCCCGGACCGCGCCTCCGGTTGGCACTCGCCGGCCCGAGGCGGCAACCCGGAATCCATGCTCCCGATAACGGTTATGGATTCCGGGCCCAGTCGCTTCGCTCGCGCACCGGAACAGCCGGCTGCGAGTTCATAGCTCAGGATCAGCTCTTGATATCGGCCGACCAGGTCTTGTCGATCAGCTTGACCACCGACTCCGGCATCGGAATGTAGTCGAGGTCTTCGGCCATCTTGTCGCCCTTGGAGAAGGCGAATTTGAAGAACTTGATGGCCTCGGCGGAGTTCGCCTTGTCGGTGGGCTCCTTGTGCATCAGAACGAAGGTCGTGGCCACGATCGGCCAGGACTTGTCGCCCGGCTGGTCGGTCAGGATCAGATAGTAGCCCGGCGCGTGTGGCCAGTCGGCATTGGCAGCCGCCGCCTGGAACGATTCCGTGGTCGGCTCCACCGTCTTGCCAGCCTTGTTGACGAGCTTGGTATAGGTCAGCTTGTTCTGCTTGGCATAGGCGTATTCGACGTAGCCGATCGAGTTCTTGGTCTGGCCGACGTTACCGGAAACGCCTTCATTGCCTTTGGCGCCGACGCCGACCGGCCATTCGACCGTGGTGCCGAAACCGATCTTCCAATCGGGGCTGACCTTGGAAAGATAGTTGGTGAAATTGAAGGTCGTACCGGAGCCGTCCGCACGGTGCACCACGGCGATGGCGGCCGAAGGCAGGCTGAGCTTCGGATTGAGCTTCTTGATCGCCGGATCATCCCATTTGGTGATCTTGCCGGCGTAGATGTTGGCAAGGGTCTCGCCGTTCAGCTCCATATCGCCGGCCTTTATGCCCTCGATATTGACCACGGGAACGATTCCGCCCATCACCATCGGCCACTGCGCCAGACCATCCTTTTCGAGCTGGTCGGGCTTGAGCGGCGCGTCGGTTGCGCCGAACGTCACGGTCTTCGCCTCGATCTGCTTGATGCCCGCGCCCGACCCGATCGACTGGTAGTTCACGCCGTTGCCGGATTCCTTCTTGTAGGCGTCGGCCCATTTGGACAGCACGGGGTAGATGAAGGTCGAGCCCGCGCCGGTGATGTCGGCGGCATACGCCGACGTCGATGCGGCCACGAGGCCCGCCGCGACGATAGCTTTCATGAAATTCATTAGCTGGTCTCCCTGGTGAGCGAAGCGCCGCATGCGCCCGATCGCGCTCACGCTGCCCGTTTAAATACGGGACACAGAGCTTTTACGAAGGTTTGGTGACAGCTGGATGACATCGGCAAGCAGTTGAAATTGCTTTACTTTACGCCGCAATCGGGGTTTTTGCCTGGGGAAAACAGGCGGTAAAGGTGGCCCCCTGTTTGGGCACGCTTTCGATCAAAAGCCGGCCGCGATGCCGGCTAACGATATGTTTGACCAGCGATAAACCCAAGCCCGTGCCGCCCTGCGCGCGGCTGTCGCCGACGTCGACCCGGTAGAACCGCTCGGTGAGCCGCGGCAGGTGCTCGGGCGCGATGCCGGGGCCGAAATCGCGCACCATGACCCGCACTTCCGGCACCCCCTCGCCCGACACCGCGGCGACCAGCGAGACGATCACCCGGCCGCCGTCGGCACCGTATTTCAGCGCGTTCTCGATCAGGTTCTCGAACACCCGCAACAGTTCCTCGCGGTCCCCGGCGATCACCACCGGCGTATCCGGCAGCTGGATGTCGATCGCGACCTGGCGCTCGTGCGCCAGCGGCTCCAGCCCGTCGGCCACCTGCCGGATGATCGGGACGATATCGACCAGCGTATCGGGGCGGACATGGGCCGACAGTTCGACCCGCGACAGCGACAACAGATCGTCGATCAGCCGCGCCATCCGGGTAGCCTGGGCATGCATGATGCCGAGGAAGCGCTCGCGCGCCTTGGCGTCGTCCTTGGCCGGCCCCTGCAGGGTATCGATGAAGCCGGACAGCGCCGCTAAGGGCGTGCGCAATTCATGGCTGGCATTGGCGACGAAGTCGGCGCGCATCTCCTCGACCCGGCGCAGCGGCGTCTGGTCGTGGAACGTCATCAGCATGCATTTTTCGGTACCGCCGAACAGCGTCGGCACCGGCACCGGCGTGATGATCAGTTCCATCCAGCGGTCGACCGGCACGTGATCGAGATAGGTGGCGCGGCGCGGCTCGGTGGTGGCGATGGCCTCGCGCAGCGCGGAGATGATCTCGGGCGAGCGCAACGCGAACTGGGCGAGTTCGTTCTTGCGCAGCGCCGGCGCGAGCTGCGCGGCCGCCGCATTGAGGTGAATGACGCGGCCGGCGCGGTCGAGCAGCACCGCGGGATCGGGCATGCCGGCCACGATGGCGCTGACGGCGGCGGTTTCCACGGGGCTTGCGATGCCGCGGACCTCTTCGCGGGAGGCGGCGACGTTGTGCAGGCGCCACGGCACCAGGGCGGCGGCGGCGATGCAGGCAAACACCGCGCCGGCGCGGAGAAGCGACAATTCGCCGTACACGACCAGGAAGGCCAGCGCGAGGCCGGCGGCGAGCAGGATGATGGCCGAATGCCGCAACCGGTCCGGCCACGGCGAGAAGAAGGAAGAAGAGGGGGCGTCTAGTGCCATCGGGCCGGCTGTCTCCCCGTTCGGGTCCTCAAATCGTCAGGCGCCCTTGTCGCCGCGCTCCCTGACATAGGCAGCTTCGCGGGCGGGCCCGGCGTCGAGCCCCGGCGGCGCGGCGGCCTCGCGCAGGCGCTTGTTCCGCGTACCCACCATAACCTCGCGAAACGTCAGCAAGATTACAGATATGACGAAGGGGGCAAGGTAATAAAGCACCCGGAACAGCAGCATGCCCGCCAGCAGCTGTTCGCGGTCCATCTGCCACAGCCCGACCAGCATGGCGGCGTCGAACACCCCGAGGCCGCCGGGGGAATGGCTGGCGAAGCCGAGCAGCGTCGCCGAGACGAAGATCACTGCGACCACGACGAAGCCGAGATTGGGCTCGTCGGGCACCAGCACGTACATCGCCAGCGCGCAAAAGCCGAGATCGACGATCCCGATCACGATCTGCAGCAGCGTCAGCGGGCCGCCCGGCAGCACCACCGTCCAGGGCCCGCGGCCGACCCCTCGCGGCTTGATCCAGACCCAGACCACATAGCCGACCAGCGCCAGGATGATCAGGATCGCGGTGATGCGGTTCAGCCAGGGCGGCAGCTGATCGATCGATGACGCCGCTTCCGGATGATAGGCGATCCCGAGCCCGAGCACCGCGGCGTTGCCGAGCCAGAACGTCAGCCCGGCCAAAAAGCAGATCTTGGCGACGTCGATCGCGTTCAGCCCCCAGGCCGAATAGATGCGATAGCGCACCGCGCCGCCGGTGAAGACGCTGGCGCCTACATTGTGCCCGATCGAGTAGCTGGTGAAGGCGGCGAGTGCGTTGATGCGGTAGGTAATGTCGCCGCGCCCGATCGCGCGAACCGCGAACCAGTCATAGAAGGTCAGCGTGAAATAGCCCATCGCGACGAACAGGGCTGCCAGCACGATCTGCCGGAGTTCGGTCTGCTCGATGGCCTCGATCACCTCATCGACGTCGATGTGCCGCAGCATGTGGTAGAGCACATAGCACGCGACCCCGATGACCGTGACGCTGACCACAACACCCAGCTTATGCAGGATTTGCTTCTGGCGCAGAAACGAGACCGCCCTGCGTATTGCTTCCAGCATCTAGACCTCGAACTGCGATCCCGCGACGACGGCACCAAAGCGAGCCTCGCCGGTGACGGCGCCGCGCTTGCTTCCTGGCACGATGTGGTAGCGTGTTTTGGGCCGAAGTGGAATTCGCTTGATGGGAATAATACGCGCTCCTTCAATATATTACGGGGACTTACGGGGCGGTCGCAGGCGGCTGGCTGCATAGTTTTGCTGCATTCGCCGTGCCGCCGCAAAGCCCCAGAGCCCCAAACCTGCGCAGCAGGCGGTGAAGTTTTCGTGAAATCAGGCCGAAGGCTTCGCCGCCAGCCGCTGGAAATACAACAGATCGAGTTCCGGCGCCTGGCCGGCGAGGCCGGTCAGCAGGGCATGAACCTGACCGCGGTGGTGGGTCTGGTGATTGAACCAGTGCGCCAGCGCCGGCGCCAGTTGCTGCTCGAATTCCTCGGGCGAGGAGACGCGGCGGTATTTGATGGTGCCCTCGATGCGCCGGTCGTCCAGCCCCTCCACGAAACCCAGGATCCGCCGGTCCTCGGCCTCGCGCGCAGCGCGCAGTTCGTCGAAGGCCTCGAACAGGATCGCATCCAGCCGGCTTGGCGCATCGCCCGCGCCGGTGAAGCGTTGCATCCAGATCCGGTCGGTCACCAGCAGATGATTCAGCGTGCCGTGGACCGATTTGAAGAAGGCGCCGCGATCGGCCCGGTATTGTTCGACCGACAGCCGCGCCGCCGCGTCGTAGACGCGGCCGTTGGCCCAGGCATTGTAGCGCGCGAACATCAGGTAATGGTCGGCCGCGGTCATCGATCTCGCCTCTCCCGTCCCGAAAGGATTTCAGGCTGCCGGCGCATGGCGCGACAGCACCCGGTCGCGCAGCCACGATCCCACCGCGCAGCCGACCAGATACACCGCCAGCATGACCAGACCGAGATCGAGCCAGTAGCCCGGGCGGCCGGGGATAACGCGCGCCAGCGCCGCGATGACCAGCGCCGCCGCCAATGCCGCGAGCCAGCGCATGGTCCGCTTCGAGACGCCCTGGCCACGATGAACCACCGCGATCCAGCCCATGGCGAAACCCAGCAGCGCCGACAGCAGCAGCCAGCCCCAATGAAACATCACGAGATATGCCATTCGCCTACCTCACCAGGAAATCGATACGGCGGTTCTTCGCCTTGCCTTCGGCGGTATCGTTGGACGCGACCGGCTGCGAGCTGCCATAGCCAATCGGCGTGAACCGGCTCGCGGGCAGGCCTGCCCTGATCAGATAGTCCAGCACAGCCTGCGCGCGTTTCTCGGACAGCGCCTGGTTGACGGCGTCCTCGCCGTCGGCGTCGGTGTGTCCCGCAATCTCGATATCCGCGCTCGGACAGCGCATCGCGGTTTCGATCAGGCGGTCGAGCAGGCCCGCGGAATCCTGATCGATGATGGCGCGTCCGGGTTCGAAGCGGATTCTTCCCTTGGCGAGCAGTTCCGAGAACAGCTGCTGACAGACGGTCGGGTCGACGGGTGCGGCGGCGGGCTTGACCGAAATGTCGGCCTTGACCTGCCAGCCTTCCGGGAAGTCCTTGGCGAGGCTGGCGCGTATCTGCGTCACCGCCGCATCAAAGAAGGCGTCACCCGACAGCTTGATCTCGCGATCGTTCACCACCAGCGTGCCGGTCGACAGCCGCGACAACGCGCCGAGCGCCGGCACCACCGCGCTGACGAATCCGCTCGGCGCGCCGATCGAAGGCTTGAGATTGTCGACCACCTTCTCGCTGAAGAACTTGCGCGCCGCGGCGGATGCGATCGCGGCGTGGACGTTGTTGTCCGGGACATAGCCCGTCAGCGTCAGCGTTACCGCCACCGGATCCTTGTAGGCCTGGAACACATAGGGTGGCGCCTTGATGTCGTTGGCGGCGATCGAAAACCCCTCGGGGAGATTTTTCAGCGCCGCCGCGATCGCTTCGCGGCCGCCAAGGTCGCGCGCCATGCCGGAAAGGCTGACCTTGCCGTCGGACATCGCGATCTTGCCTTCCTTCAATTTCGGGATCTGATCGACGAGCAGCAAGGCGGCGGCATCGAAGCGCGGCGGCGCGCCGCGCGACATCTGCATCTGGTCGACGACCTCGACGCCGCCAAGCGCGGCGCGGGCCGCCTCGAGCAATTTGGCCTTGCTGGCCGGCAGTGGCGCGCTGCCGCCGAGCGTCACCCTGGCGACGTCGCGTTCAGCCGACCACACGAAAGGCTTGGCTTCGGGAATGAGCCGGGTTTCGTCGTCGACCAGCCGCACGCCCGGCACGGCTTCGACCGCGGCAACCGCGCCGCGGCGGCCGTCTTCCGAGAAGGCGTCGGCGGCAAAGCTGACGTCGCGGCCGGAGACCTCGATCCGGGTCTTGTCGAGGACGGTATCCTTAAGGGCCGACGTGGAGCGGGCAGCCAGATCGGCTTCCAGGGGGGCGGTGCTGGTCCAGGCGGCGAGAGCCCAAAGGACGACCAATGGAATGATGCCCGGCCACCATTTGCTGCTCCACCTGAAAAGTCCGTGCATTCGATGTCCCGCGGGGCCTTGTGCCCCGTTTCCGAAGTTCGTGAGCTATTTGCGGCATCCCCCGGAGACGAACTTCGGAAACGGGGCACAAGCAAAGCCATGATTCCAGTGCCGCTTTTCGATTTGACGCTCCTGGTGCGAACTCACGCAGCCTTTGGAGGAACGCCAAACCGGCGGCACTGGGAACAGAGAGAAAACAAACCCTTGCGGGACTGTCAAACCCGAAATAACGCGGACAATGACAGGTTAAAGGGTGGCGCCCCGAATAACAGTTTCTTCAGCGGTTTCCCGCTAGTTTCGCCAGCGCCCCCGAACCGGCCAGCCATTTTCCGAATGAAGCAGTTTCGAGCCAACGTCATCCGCGCCGGACTGGGAGCGCTGTACTTCACCGGAGCGCATCATCTGCTGCGGCCGATCTTTTCGGGCGTCGGCACCATTTTCATGCTGCACCATGTCCGCCCGGCCCGCGACGCCGGGTTCCAGCCCAATCGGCATCTCGAGGTGGCGCCGGAGTTCCTGCGCGCGATGTTGTCGCACCTTCGCTCCAGCGACATCGACATCGTGACCATGGACGAGTTGCATCAGCGATTGATCGAGCGCCGCTTCGCGCGCCGCTTTGCCTGCTTTACCCTCGACGACGGCTATCGCGACAACCGGGATTTTGCACTGCCGGTGATGCGGGAGTTCGACGCACCCCTGACCGTCTATGCCGCCAGCGATTTCGCCGGAGGCTGCGGCCGGCTGTGGTGGATCGCGCTGGAAATGGCGATCGCCAGGGCTGAGGCGATCGAAGCCAGCATCGGCGGCGTCGCGACCCGTCTTGATGCCGCAACGCCCGCCGCCAAGCAGGCTGCGTTCGACCGCATCCACGACTGGCTGCGCGCGCTGCCGGGCGAGCACGATGTCCGCCGCGAAATCGCCGCGCTGTGCGCGCGCCACGGCGTCGACGAAACCGCGATCGGCAGGGATCTCTGCATGTCCTGGGACGAACTCAAGGCGTTCGCGGACGATCCGCTGGTCACCATCGGCGCCCATTCGATCAGCCATTGCAACCTCGCCAAGCAGAGCGAGGAGATCGCGCACCAGGAGATGGCGATCAGCCGGGCCCGAATCGAAGACGCGCTGCAGCGTCCGGTGCTGCATCTCGCCTATCCCTATGGCGACAGGACCGCCGCCGGTCCGCGCGAATTCGCGCTGGCGCGCGCGGCCGGATTCAAGACCGCGGTGACGACCCGGCCGGGCATGCTGTTTCCCGAAAGCGCCGACCACCTGACCGCGCTGCCGCGGGTTTCGCTCAACGGCAATTACCAGGACGCGCGCATCCTGCCGGTGCTGACCTCCGGCGCGGCCACCGCGATGTGGAACGGTTTTAGGCGCGTCGACGCGGCGTAGATCTCGCTTGACTCATCTTCACTTCCCTTCTCCCCTTGTGGGAGAAGGTGGCGCGAACGAAGTTCGCGCCGGATGACCGGATGAGGGGTCTTTCTCCGTGGAGGCAACCCCTTACCCGTCTTCGCTTCGCCATAGCCGACGCGAAGCATCGGCCTACTTTACTAAAGAACGGCGGCCGCAGGCCGCCTGTGCCGCTCCCACAAGGGGAGAGGGGAAGAGCCGCTTCCTTGACTCGCCTCCTTGCCGCGCTCAAAACGACCGGCAAATCCAACGGAGGAATTCATGTTCAAGGATCTGTTCTCACTCAAGGGCCGCATCGCGCTGGTGACGGGGGGATCGCGCGGCATCGGCAAGATGATCGCGGCCGGCTTCCTCAGCCAGGGTGCGGCAAAAGTCTACATCACCGCGCGCAAGGCCGGCCCGTGCGAGGCCACCGCGAAGGAGCTTTCGGCCGAATATGGCGGCGAATGCATCGCGCTGCCGATCGATATTTCGACCATGGCCGGCGTCGAGATGCTGGCGGGTGAAATCAGGAAACGCGAGCCGAAGCTGGATATCCTGGTCAACAACGCCGGCGCGGCATGGGGCGCGGATTTCGACGAATTTCCCGAAAGCGGCTGGGACAAGGTGATCAACCTCAACCTCAAGACGCCGTTCTTCCTGACCAAGGCGCTGGCAGGGCCATTACGCGCCGCGGCCACGGCCGAGAGGCCCGCCAAGGTCATCAACGTCGCCTCGATCGACGGCATCTTCGTCAACCCGATGGAGACTTATTCCTACGCCGCCAGCAAGTCGGGCCTGATTCATCTGACCCGCCGGATGGCGGTGAAACTGATCAAGGACCACGTCGTGGTGACGGCGATCGCGCCGGGGCCGTTCAAGTCCGACATGAACAAGGCCGCGCGCGACAATGCCGACGAGGTGGCGACCCGCGTGCCGTCGGGACGCATCGGCACCGACGAGGACATGGCGGGCGCTGCGATCTATCTCGCCTCGCGCGCCGGCGACTACGTGGTCGGCGCCACCCTCGCGGTCGACGGCGGCATCGTCTATGCCAATCCGGGGATCAAGGGCGACGGGTGGGATTAGCGACACTCGCCGTCGCCACACAAAATTGGCGTCGTCCCGGCGAACGCCGGGACCCATACGCCGCGGCGCTCGTTTTGAGAGACACTGTTCGACAACTCTCGTCTAACCACAAAGTCCTGTGGTTATGGGTCCCGGCGTTCGCCGGGACGACGAAAGATCACGTCTCGATCTTCACATATTCGAAGTCGCCGGGCTTGTTGTCGATGCCGACCTTGGGCGGCGAGATCCAGGGGGCGTAGCCGCCGATATCGGTCACCGGCGTCATCAGCGAACCGATAAAATCGCCGTCCTCGATGGAAGGCAGCCATTCGCTCTTGCGCTTGTTCCAGGTGGCGTCGTCAATCAGGATGCCGTCCGGCGTGGCGTGGATATCCCGGAATTCGCCGATGGCGCGGTGGAAGGCGACGTTGGGCAGCGTCAGCTTGAAGTCGTAGCCCGATGTGGAGATGATCTTGTTCCAGCGCAGCATGCCCTTGACGCAGTCCTGGCTGTAATCGTCGCGGAGCCGCATGTTGAGCGCGGTCAGCGCCGGCTCGTCGACGCGCTTGATCTCGCCGTTCACCAGCTTGAGCACCGGATAGGTGTCGTGCTCGAGGCGGTGATCGTCCTTGATCTGGGTCTCGTGGTAGCGGCCCTTGATCCCGGAGTTGAAGGCGTTGGCGGCGTTGGTGGACACTTCCGAGCCGAACAGATCGAGCGACAGCGTGTAGTGCAGGTTCAGCTTCTTCTGGATGGTCGGAAGGTCGATCACGCCGAGCGCGCGGACCCTGGCGATGTCGGTGGGGTCGCTGATCCCGGCGGCGCGCATCGCCTCGCAGGTCCGCTGCACGATGCGGCTGATGCCGGTCTCGCCGACGAACATGTGATGGGCTTCCTCGGTCAGCATGAAGCGGCAGGTGCGCGACAGGGGATCGAAGCCGGACTGCGCCAGCGAGTGCAATTGCATCTTGCCGTCGCGGTCGGTGAAATAGGTGAACATGAAGAACGACAGCCAGTCCGGCGTCGCCTCGTTGAAGGCGCCGAGCATGCGTGGGCTATCGGCATCGCCGGAGCGGCGGCGCAACAACTCATCGGCCTCCTCGCGGCCGTCGCGCCCGAAATATTTCTGCAAGAGGTAGACCATCGCCCAGAGATGGCGGCCTTCCTCGACATTGACCTGAAACAGGTTGCGCAAATCATAGAGCGAGGGCGCGGTCTTGCCGAGATGGCGCTGCTGTTCGACGGAAGCGGGCTCGGTGTCGCCCTGGACCACGATCAGGCGGCGCAGCAGCGCGCGATACTCGCCCGGGACTTCCTGCCAGGCCGGCTCGCCGAAATGCTGGCCGAAGGGAATGACGCGGTTCTCTTCCTGCGGCGCCAGCAGGATGCCCCAGCGATATTCCGGCATCCGCACATAGTCGAACTTGGCCCAGCCGCGCGGATCGACCGAATAGGCGGTGCGCAGATAGACCAGCGACTGCTGGAAGCCTTCGGGCCCCATGTCGCTCCACCAGTTCATGTAGCCGGGATGCCAGCCCTCCAGGGCCTTGAGCACCTGGCGATCCTCGCTGAGATTCACGTTGTTTGGAATCTTGGTCGAGTAGTCGACGTTCATGATGTTGACGTTCATGGCGGCTCTCCCGTGTTGGGCGGTCTTTGTCTGGCGAATAGCGAGTGGCGAACGGATAAACAGTTCGCTGCTCGCGCTTTGCCGCTAAACTCTTGTCATATCGAACTGCGCCTTCTGGCCGGTGCCGTAGCGGCGCAACGCGCCGTTTTCGCCAACCGCGTTGGGGCGCTGGAAGATCCAGTTCTGCCACGCCGTCAGGCGCGAGAAGATCTTCGATTCCATGGTCTCGGGCCCGACAAAGCGCAAATTCGCTTCCATGCCGGTGAGACTGTCGGGCGAGAAGCTGGTGCGCTCCTCGAAGAACACCCGGATCTCGTCGTCCCAGTCGATGTCGTCGAGCGCGAAGGTGACGAGGCCGAGCGCCTCGGCTTCCTCGGCGTCGAGCGCCTCGCCGATCGATGCCTGCGCGCGCTCGACATCGGCCGGATCGGCCTGGAAGCGCGACTGCAAACGGGTAAGGCCGTGGCTCATCGGATAGGGACCGAAATTCATCGCGGAGAGCTCGATCGCCGGAGGAGCGCGGTTGTCGCCCTGCCGCGAGCCGATCAGCATGTAGGAGCGGTCGGCCGCGAACACCAGTTCGGCCAGGGTGCCGGCAAAGCACGAGCCCGGCTCGACCAGCGTCACCAGCGTGCGCGAGGTGACGTCGATGCGCTTGAGCACGCGCTTCCAGTATTGCCTGATCTCGTTGACCAGCCAGTGCGCCTTGTTGGCCTCGAGGAAGGCGTCATAGGCCAGCACATTGGCGCGCTCGCCATGCGACTTGAACACCAGCATCGCGATCTCGAGTTCGTTGATGCGCAGATGCAGGATCGCATCGTCGAGCTCGCGCGCCACCTGCAGCGGCCAGAACGACGCCCCTTGCGCGATCATGCCGTCGATATCGGCGGGCGGCGCTGTCTCCGGCGCCTTGATCGAAATGGTGGCGATGCGCTGGGCGCGGTCGATATCGACGCTGACCAGGCCATAGCGGACGCTGGTGTCGTCGATGGTCCGGTTCAACGGCGTCAGCGCAATTCCCTTGCCATTGCCATTGCGCTTCGACGCCGAGGCGAATTCCCTGGCGCGCTCGGCGACCTTCGTTTCCAGCTTGCTGTTCGGCACGATCTCGTCGACGAGGCGCCACTGCACCGCGCGCTTGCCCTTGATGCCTTCCTCGATGGTACAGAAATAATCGGCGTGATCGCGGCGCACCTTGCGCTTGTCGACCACCCGCGTCAGGCCGCCGGTGCCCGGCAGCACCGCGAGCAGCGGCACTTCCGGCAGCGCCACCGAGGCGGAGCCGTCATCGGCAAGGATGATGTGATCGGTCGCGAGCGCGAGTTCGTAGCCGCCGCCGGCCGCGGTGCCGTTGACGACGGTGATGAAACGCTGGCCGGAATTCTCGGAGGAATCCTCCAGCCCGTTGCGGGTCTCATTGGTGAACTTGCAGAAATTGACCTTGTGGGCGTGGGTGGCGCCGGCCAGCATCCGGATGTTGGCGCCGGCGCAGAACACGCGGTTCTTGCCGGAGCGCACGATCACCACCTTGACGGCGGGATGTTCGAAGCGCAGCCGCTGCACCGCGTCCGCAAGTTCGATATCGACGCCGAGATCGTAGGAATTGAGCTTGAGCTGATAGCCTTCGAACAGCCCGCCATTCTCGTCGACATCCATGGTCAGCGTGGCGGTGTCGCCGTCGACGGCGATTTTCCAATGCCGGTAGCGCCGTGGATCGGTCTGGAAATCGATGTATTTCGCGCCGCCAGCAAGAACGCGATCTTCACCGGGCTTTTCGCCAGCCATCGGGCCACCCTCACCTGTTCTGGATTATCTCGGTTAATATGCACAATAGTTCATGTGCGGGGTGCCGTCCAGCCCTTTTGAGACGTAAACCGGCATTTTGTTTCATATCGATACTCGAGCGACGGCGGGCGAAACCCTCACGGGCATCGCCGCGGCGGATGCGTCAGGCCGCCCGCCCCTGCGAGCCTTCATGGATACGCAGAATGCGGTCGGCGAATTCGGAGATTGCGTGCAGTGTCGCCTCCGGCGCCTCGCGATGCGGCGAATGTCCGGCGGCCGGGATGATCGTCACGTCGACCGGGCAGTAACATTCCTGCTGCGCGATCTCGATCTGGCGCATCGTCCCGTATTGATCGTCGGCGCCCTGCAGGATCGCGACCGGCACGCGGATATAGGCGAGATACTCCGAGATGTCCCAGCTGCGAAATTTCGGATCGAGCCAGGCGCCGTTCCAGCCGTAGAAGGCGTTGTCGACATCGCTGTGCCAGCGCGCCAGTTTTGCCTTCAGGCCCGTGGTCTCATAGGCCTGCTTGATTTCTGCAATCGAGGCGACCGAGACATCCTCCACGACGAAGTGCGGTGCGATCATCGCAACCGCGCGCACGCGATGATCGGCAACGCCGCCGGCATAGATCGCGGCGACCGACGCCCCGTCGGAATGACCGAGCAACAGGCCGCGGCGAAAGCCGATCCGGTCGAGCAGTTTCGGCAACACGTCGAGCGCCTCGACATGCATGTAGTCGAGCGGCCGCGGCAGCGGGACTTTCGTCGAGGCGCCGTAGCCCGCGCGCGAATAGACGAACACGCCCATGCCGGTCGCGGCCTGCAGCCTGTCCGGAAAATCGCCCCACAGCCCGGCCGAGCCGAGGCCTTCGTGCAGCATCACAATGGTCGGCGCGGCCTCGGGCGCGGGACCGATCATGCGGTATTCGAGCTCGGCGGCGCCGATGGCGAGGAAGCCGGTGGGGGAGAGCGCGGCCATGACGACTAGTTGTGTTCCCGCAACTTGAAGCGCTGAATCTTTCCTGTCGCGGTTTTGGGCAGACTGTCGACGACATCGATCCAGCGCGGATATTTCCACACCCCGATCTTCTGCTTGACGTATTCCTTGAGCGCCTCGTGCAGGCCCTCGGTCTCCGCGCCCGCGCGCAGCACCACGAAGGCTTTCGGCTTCAGCAGTCCTTCCGGATCGGCCTCGGGCACCACGGCGGCTTCGAGCACGGCGGGATGGGTGATCAGCGCGCTCTCGACCTCGAACGGCGACACCCAGATGCCGGATACCTTGAACATGTCGTCGCTGCGGCCGCAGAAGGTATAGCGGCCCTCATTGTCGCGAATGTATTTGTCGCCGGTGCGGGTCCAGTAGCCCTCGAAGGTCGAGCGGGTCTTGCTGCGCTGGTTCCAGTAGCCCTCGCCGGCCGACGGCGCATGCACCAGCATTTCGCCGACCTCGCCGTCGGCCACCTCGTTGCCGGCCTCGTTTACCAGCCGCACCTGATAGCCCGGCACAGGGCGGCCCGAGGTGCCGTATTTGATGTCGCCGGGCGAATTCGACAGGAAGATATGCAAAAGCTCGGTCGAGCCGACGCCGTCGAGGATGTCGACGCCGAAGCGCGCTTTCCAGGCGTTGCCGACCGATTCCGGCAGCGCCTCGCCGGCGGAGGTGCAGATGCGCAGGCGCGCGCCGCCGCGTTCATTCTTCAGGGCTTCGTCGTGCAGCATCGAGGAGAACAGCGTCGGCACACCGAAGAAGATGCTGGGATTGTATTTGTTCATCAGCGCAAACATCGACGCCGGCGTCGGGCGTTCGGAATTGAGCACGGTGGTGGCGCCGACCGACATCGGGAAGGTCAGCGCATTGCCGAGGCCGTAGGCGAAGAACAATTTGGCCGCCGACAGTCCGACATCGTCCTCGCGAATGCCGAGCACCTTTTTGGCATAGGTATCCGCGGTGGCGGCGAGGTTGGCATGCAGATGCCGCACGCCCTTGGGCATGCCGGTCGAGCCCGACGAATACAGCCAGAACGCCGGCTCGTCCTCATGGGTCGCAACCGTTGCGAAATGATCGCTTTCGCCGGCAAGTTCGTCGGACAGCTTCTTGTAGCCATGCCCGTCCTTGCCCGCGACGATAACGTGGTCGAGATCGGACATCCGCCCGACCATGTCCTTGACCACGGGCAGCAGCGCTTCGGAAATGAACAGCACCCGCGCGCGGCAATCCGCCAGCACATAGGCGTATTGATCCGACGTCAGAAGCGTATTGAGCGGCACCGGCACCACGCCGGCGCGGATCGCACCGAGAAACACCGCCGGAAAATCCACCGTGTCGAGCATGATCATGGCGACACGCTCTTCGCGGCGGACGCCCAGGCGTCGCAGCATGTTGGCGACGCGGCAGCTCTGTTTCTGCAGCTCGCCATAGGTCAATTCGGTGACGGTGTCGGTGAAGGCGAGTTTTGCGCCGCGGCCTTCGTCGACATTGCGGTCGAGCAGCCAGGTCACCGCGTTGTAGATGCTCATGCCCCGCCCTCGTCAGCCAAGCGTGTCACGACGCCTCCTCCCCGGATTTTTGAGAATTATAATTCATAGAAAGCCACCGGGCGCGCTTGCTGTCAATCCTTCTCGGCATTATGTTTCCTGATGCGCGCGCTTCGCGGCCAGGACCGACCGGCGGACATGACCGAAACTCCCGATCCCGAAACCGCTTTTCTCGAGCAGCTCGGCCAGCGCGTGCGCACCATGCGGGCGCTGCGCGGGATGTCGCGCAAGGTGCTGGCAAAGGTCTCCGGTATTTCCGAACGCTATATCGCCCAGCTCGAAAGCGGCAAGGGCAACGTCTCGATCGTGCTGCTCCGCCGGGTGTCGGATGCGATGGGCGCGCATCTCGAGGACCTCATTCCGATCGGCGAACCCTCTCCGGACTGGCCGGTCATTCGCGACCTCCTGCGCAAGGCCACGCCGAACCAGATCGCTCAGGCCAAGGATGTGCTGGCGGGCCAGGGCGCCTCGGCGCAGCGGCGGATGTCGTTTGCCGGCATCGCCCTGATCGGGCTCCGCGGCGCCGGCAAGTCCACGCTCGGCCGGATGCTGGCGAAGAAGATCGGCTGGAGTTTTGTCGAATTGAACAAGGAGATCGAGCGCGAGAACGGCCTGTCGGTCGCCGAGATCATCGCGCTCTACGGCCAGGAAGGTTTTCACCGGATGGAGCAGGCCGCGCTGACGGCATTGCTGCAGCGAAACGAGCCGATGGTGCTGGCGACCGGCGGCGGCATCGTCTCCGAGCCGCTGACCTTCGACGAATATCCTGTCGTCGTTCTACACCATCTGGGTCAAGGCCGAGCCGGAAGAACATATGGCGCGGGTGCGCGGCCAGGGCGATTTGCGCCCGATGGCCGACGACCGCTCGGCGATGGCGGAACTGCGCACCATCCTCAAGAGCCGCGAACCGCTCTACGCGCGGGCCGCCGCCGTGGTCGACACGCCAGGGCTTTCGGTGGATGCCGCGGCCGCGCGCCTGATCGAGGCGGTGGCGCCAGTGCTGCAGCAGGATACACACGCGTTCGGGCTGCGCAGCGTGGTGTCGTGAGGCGCTAAATTTTAGCCGGCGCGGAGTAACCCTGCGGAAGGAATTCCCTTGCGGGGAAGCGCCAGCCTAGTAATTTGATTTCAAACGAAATTCAGCGCGCGACGCCAGGAAAGGCACTCCGCCATGATGAGCCAGGAAGCGAACGACCTGATCACCCGCACGGGCGCGAAAGACCCGTGCGGGAAACTGATGCGGATGTACTGGCAGCCGGCGGCGCTGGTGGATGAGCTAGCCGGCCCGCGCCCGGTGCAGGCCGTAAAACTGCTCGGCGAGAATCTGGTGTTGTTTCGCGACGAAGCGGGGGCTTACGGCCTGATCGCGCGGCATTGCGCGCATCGCGGCGCCGATCTCGCCTTTGGGCGGCTGGAAAACGGCGGCCTGCGCTGCGCCTTCCATGGCTGGCTGTTCGACGCGACCGGCCAGTGCCTGGAGACGCCGGCCGAGCCGAAGGATTTGCAGCTCTGCAAGGGCATCAAGCAGCGCGCCTATCCGGTGGTGGAGAAGAGCGGCATCCTCTGGGCCTATCTCGGCGAAGGCGAGCCGCCGGCGTTTCCGGAGATCGATTGTTTTGTCGCACCTGGCAGCCACACCTTCGCGTTCAAGGGCCACATCAACTGCAACTGGCTGCAGGCGCTCGAGGTCGGCATCGATCCGTCGCACGCCTCGTTCCTGCATCGCTTCTTCGAGGACGAGGATACCTCCGGCGCCTACGGCAAGCAGTTCCGCGGCGCATCGGCCGGCACCGACCTGCCGATGACGAAAATCCTGCGCGAATACGACCGCCCCATCATCAATGTCGAGCAGACCGAATACGGCCTGCGGCTGATCGCGCTGCGCGAGATCGATCAGGAGCGGACCCATGTGCGCGTCACCAACCAGCTCTTCCCGCATGGCTTCGTCATTCCGATGAGCACGGAAATGACCATCACGCAATGGCACGTGCCGGTCGATGACGAGAACTGCTACTGGTACGCGATCTTCACTTCCTATTCGACGCCGGTGGACAAGAAGAAGATGCGCGACCAGCGCCTCGAACTCTATGAATTGCCGGATTACAAGTCGCGCAAGAACAAGTCGAACGATTACGGCTTCGATGCACAGGAGCAGGCGACCGCGACCTATACCGGCATGGGCAGCGACATCAACGTGCACGACCAGTGGGCGGTGGAATTGATGGGCGCGATCCAGGACCGCACAAGCGAGCATCTCGGCAGCGCCGACAAGGCCATCGTGCAGTTCCGCCGCCTGCTGCGGCAGGAAATCGAAAAAGCCGTCTCCGGCACAAAGCCCTTCATGTTCCTCGACGCCGCGCATGCGAGGAGCATCCAGGGCCCCGCGACCATGGACGGCATCGGCCCGACGCGCGGCTGGGAGACCTACTGGATGGAAGTCGACGTCAAGCGCCGCCGCGGCGCGCCGTGGGCGGCGCCCGTGCCGGCCGAGATCGCCGACAAAGTGCGTCACCTGAAGGCGGTCAAGTGATGGAGTCTCCGGTTTTCCGTCCGGAGGACGCGCGTTGAGTTTTGTCAGGCGTCACGGGCTATGGTCCGACGAGCAGCAGGAAGCGGCGACGCGGCTGAAGCGCATCGTCGAGGAGCAAAAGCTCGAAGTCATCCGGCTGTCGTTTCCCGACCAGCACGGCATCCTGCGCGGCAAGACATTGGTCGCGGCCGAAGCGCTGGCGTCGCTGGAAAGCGGCTGCAGCATCACCACCACGATGTTCGCCAAGGACACCTCGCACAAGACCGTGTTTCCGGTGTTCACCTCCGGCGGCGGTTTTGGGATGCGGGAGATGGAAGGCGCCGCCGATGTTTTGATGGTGCCGGATCCCACGAGCTTCCGCGTGCTGCCGTGGTCGCCCGCAACGGGATGGCTGTTGTGCGATGTCTATTTCGCCGACGGGCGGCCGGTGCCATTCGCGACGCGCCATCTCTACCGGTCGGTGCTCGATAAGCTCGCAAAACGCGGCTACGATTTCGTCGCCGGCCTCGAAGTCGAATTCCACATCTTCAAGCTCGAAGACGCAAAAATGTCGCCGGAGCATGCCGGGCAGCCGGGTACGCCGCCCGATGTCAGCCTGCTCTCGCACGGCTATCAATATCTCACCGAGCAGCGCTACGACCAGATGGAGCCGGTGCTGGAAATCATCCGGCGCGACATCCTGGCGCTCGGCCTGCCGCTGCGCTCGATCGAGGTCGAGTTCGGCCCGAGCCAGTGCGAATTCACCTTCGCGCCGAGAAAGGGGCTGGAGCCCGCCGACAACATGATCCTGTTTCGCAGCGCCGTGAAGCAGATCGCGCATCGCCACGGCTATCACGCCACCTTCATGTGCCGCCCGAAGCTGCCGAACGTGTTCGCCTCGGGCTGGCATCTGCATCAGTCGATCGTGTCGCGCGCGAACGGCGACAACGCCTTCATGACCAAGGACGGCACCGAAGCGCTGAGCCCGTTCGGCCGCGGCTATCTCGCGGGGTTATTGGAGCATGCCCGCGCGTCGGCCGTGTTCACGACGCCGACCATCAACGGCTACAAGCGCTACCGCTCCTATTCGCTGGCGCCGGACCGCGCGATCTGGGGCCGCGACAACCGCGGCGTGATGGTGCGCGTGCTCGGCGCATCAGGCGATCCTGCCACACGGCTGGAAAACCGCATCGGCGAGCCCGCCGCCAATCCCTATCTCTACATGGCATCGCAAATTCTCTCGGGCCTCGACGGCGTCGACCGCGCGCTCGATCCCGGCCCGTCCGCCGACACGCCCTACGAGACGCAGGCCGCACCGCTGCCGAAGACGCTGCGCGAGGCGGTATTCGCGCTGAAGGACGATCCGTTCTTCCGCGACGCGCTCGGCGCAGGCTTCGTCGATTACTACGTCCACATCAAGAACGCCGAGATCGAGCGTTTCCAGGCCGAAGTGTCGGACTGGGAGCAGCGCGAATATTTCGAGATGTTTTGAGCCCGCGACCCGCTTTTTATTTTCGCTGCGGCCTGATGAAGAAATAGGTGGGAATGAGACCCAGCGCTACCACCGCGACCATCACCCACCATCCCCTGTGAAACGCTGCGACCCGCTCCACGGGCGACGACGGTGAGCCGATGATGGCGACAAAGATGGCCACCCCGACAGCGAGGGCCGCCTGCCGGATCATGTTGATCACGCCGGAGCCGGTCGCGAACGAGGATGGCGGCAGACTTGCGGTGCTGACTCCCATCAATGTCGGAAAGGTCAGTCCCACGCCCACGCCGGTAGGGATCATGCCCATGATGACCAGGGTGGCGCTGGGCTGAAGCCCGATCAAGGCAGCCCACCAGGCGAGCCCGGCAGCGAAGCACAGGATGCCCGCCGTGATGACGGCCGCCGCGCCGAAGCGGGCGATAAGCCGGCCGGCGAAAAGCAGCGAAGTGATGGGCACCAGCAGCGGTCCCGGCGCAATCACGAGGCCGGTCTCGAGGGCCGACCATCCCCAGGCCGCCTGTTCCCACAGCGCGATCGACAGTAGCATGGCGCCGAAAGCCGCCGAGTACGGCGCCATGACCAATGCCGCGCCGGTGAATTGGCGAATACCGAACAGCGCGGGATCGACGAAGGGATTGTCCGAACGCAGACAGCGCCAGACGAACAACGCGAGGAGGACGACCGCGACGGCGCAGCTGAGACCGATGCCCGGCGAGTTCCAGCCCCAGTCGTTCACCTTGACGATCGCAAATGTCAGCGCGGCGATACCGCCGGTGACCAGCACCGCGTCAAAGGGATTTGGCCGCGGTGCTTCGTGCCCGGGAATTTCCGGAAGCTTCCACCAGCCGATCGCCATTGCAACCAGGCCGACCGGAACGTTGACGAGGAATATCCAGCGCCAGTTTGCGGTCACCAGCAGGCCGCCGATGACCGGTCCGAGCGCCGCCGCGAGGCCGCCGATCGCGGTCCACGTCCGCACCGCGGCGCCGCGCCGATTGGGCGGAAATACCGCCAGCAACAAACCCAGCGAGGTCGGCGTCATCAGCGCCGCGCCGGCGGCCTGAACCACGCGAAACGCGATCAAGGTTTCGACATTGATGGCGGCGGAGCAGGCCGCCGATGCGACGGTGAACAGCGCCACCCCGAGCAGGAAGCTCAGGTTCCGGCGGTAGCGCTCGGCGAGGCGGCCGAAGAACACCAGCAGCGCCGCGTAGGCGATCGCATAGCCGTTCAGGACCCAGGACATGTCCTCGAGCGAGGTGCCCTTGAAGTCCCGGCCGATATTGGGCAGCGCCACGTTGACGATGAAAAGATCGAGATTGGCGAGGCAGATGCCCACGCAGACGATCGCCAGTACCAGGGAGGGCGACGACGCCGAAGCAGGCGGAGCCGCCTGACGCTCGCGGGCAGCCGGAAGAGCGATATCGCGTTCAATCCTGTTCAACGGATGTATCCTTTCCGGCGAAGCGCGGATCCATGGCGATACTCACCAGCACGTTGCGCAATTCGGCCGCCGCGCGTTTTCCGAAATCATCCTCGAATTGCTGCTGGGCAGCGCTCCAGAGGGGCCTGGCGGCCCCAATGCGGGATTGTCCCGCTCGCGTGAGTTTCACGCGGCGGCTGCGGCGATCCGCCGGATCGGGTGCTGACGAAATCAGCCCCTCGCGCTGCAGGGGCCGCATGTTCTGGCCGATCGTCGATTGATCCATCACCAGCGCCTCCGCGAGATCGCGAATGGTCGGCGGATGATCGGCGCGCCGCGCGATTTCCGCGAGCAAGGCAAACTGCGTCGAACGAAGGCCGCAGGGCGCGAGCGCCGAGTTGTAGAATTGCGATATCCGCCGCGACGCCTTGCGCAGCGCCGTGCAGTTGCAGCGGTTTGCTTCGATGGCAGCGGGCAATGGAGGCTCCTTGACGGGCAGGTCCAAATACATGGATATCCCGGTATTACGATATATGGATATCCCGATACATAAGGCGAGTCAAGCCTGCGGCCCGCCTCGGGCGCCGCGACCTTCGCGGCCAGCCCCAGGCATAGAAAGGAGGGCGCGATCGCGCCGGCCGTCAGGCTTCCTTGTCGAGGTAGTAGCGCTTCCAGTCGCCGAGGATTTCGTCGGCATCCTGCCAGTCACCGGCATTCTCCATGCCGCGATACATCGCGAAGGGACGGACTTCGCTGACATAATGCTCGATCATGCCGTCGGGACGCAGCTTGCCGCGATCGTAGCGGTTCCAGTGAACGATCTGATCCAGCGGGCGGCGATAGCGACGGCTGAGATCCTTTTCGGGATAGCCGACCGGGATCGTGCCGATGGCGCTGAGCGACGGCGGAAAATCGAGAATCGCCGCAAGCTCCTCGTTGGTCGTGTCCTCGCCGCCACCCGACAGCCACGCGGAGGTCAGACCGCACGCCGTGACTGCCAGCTGGATGTTCTCGACCACGGCTCCGAGCGAGGCCAACAGGATGCGCTCGTTGTTGTCGGCGTATTCCCGCTGCCACTCCGGGCTCGTTCCCTGCGGGAAGCAAGCCTTGAAGCGCGCGTCTGCCAATACCACGAAGATCGCGACGGTGTTAGCGAGGTAGGTCTTCTTCACGGCCGGAAAACCCTTGGCGTGATCGACGAGGCGTTGCGACTGGCGAAGGAAGACGTCGAGCACGGCCTGCCTGGCCGCGGCTTCGTCGACCACGACCAGATCCCAACACTGAGCATTGGCGCCGGTCGGCGCCCAGCGGCCGGCCTCGGCTATCTTCAGCAGCGTTTCGCGCGTGACCGTCTTGCCTTTCTCGAACCGCCGGACGCTGCGCCTGCGCCTGACGATGTCGATGAACGCCTCGTAACCTGCCGCCTGCGCCTGTTCGTCGTCCATGCCGTCGTCCTCCCTTTCTCGGTGGCGACGCCGCGCGGACCCAATAAGGGCGGCTAGCCACGCGACCGGCCGCCAGTTAGCTTCGCGGCGACTGTTGGGGGAATTCAACATGGAAAACACGCAAGTCGCAATCATCGGCGGCGGACCGGCCGGCATGCTCCTGTCGCATTTGCTGCATCTTGACGGTATCGACAGCGTCGTGCTGGAGCGGCAGCCGCGGGACCATGTGCTCAGGCGCATCCGCGCCGGCGTGCTCGAATATGGCACCGTGCAGCTGTTGCGCGATGTCGGGCTCGGCGAGCGGATGGAGCGGGAGGGCCATGCCCATGACGGCACCTGGATCGCATGGGAGGGCCGCGACCCCTTTCTGATCGACACCAAACGGCATACCGGCAAGCAGATGTGGTCGTTCGGCCAGACGGCCATTACCGAGGAGCTTTATCGGGTGAGAGCGCGCGACGGCGGCCGGCTGGTCGACGACGTCGGGCAGGTCGTGCTGCACGAATTGACCGGCCCGCAACCCTGGATCAGCTTCGAGAAGGACGGCAGGGCCGAGAGGCTGGAATGCGATTTCATCGCGGGCTGCGACGGCTATCACGGCGTGTCGCGTTCCAGCCTTCCGGACGAACTGCTGCGGACCTTCGAGCGCACCTACCCGTTCGGCTGGCTCGGTGTCATGTCCGAGACGCCGCCGCTCGGCGACATCATGTATGCCCAGCACAGAAGCGGCTTCGCGCTGGCCTCCCAGCGCAACGCGATGCTCAGCCGCTATTACATCCAGTGCGACCTCGCGACAAAGCTGGAGGATTGGCCCGACGACCGGTTCTGGGAGGAGCTGAAGCGCCGGTTTCCGCCTGACATTGCGCGCAAGATCGTCACCGGTCCGTCGATCGAAAAATCAATCGCGCCGCTCCGTAGCTTCGTCGCCGAGCCGATGAGCTATGGCCGGCTGTATCTGGCCGGCGACTCCGCGCATATCGTCCCGCCGACCGGGGCAAAGGGCCTTAATCTAGCGGTTTCCGACGTCTTTTACCTGCATCGCGGGCTGGTCGCGCAGATCAAGCGGAGCGACGGCCGCTATCTCGATCGCTATTCCGAAACGGCGCTGCGCCGGGTGTGGGGCGCGGAGCGGTTGTCCTGGCACTTGACCAGGCTGCTGCACGTCTTTCCCGATGACGACGACTTCACACGGCGCGTAAATCTCAACGAGTTCGATCATCTGCAGGCGTCCGCCACGGCCCAGGCCGCGCTCGCGGAGCAATATGTGGGGTTGCCGTTCGAGACGTAGAGACGTCGGGCGGAGGCGCGCTCCTCCGCCTCAAACTCCCAGATAGCGGTGCTGCAGATCCGGCTCCGCGATCAATTGCTCCGACGTGCCGCTCCACACGGCTTTGCCGCGCTCGATGATGTAATGGCGGTCGGCGATGCGGGTGAGGTGTTCGATGTTCTTGTCGATCACCAGCACGGATTGGCCGCGCGCCTTCAGCATCGACAGGCAGTTCCAGATTTCCTCACGGATCAAGGGCGCCAGCCCCTCGGTCGCTTCATCCAGGATCAACAGTTTTGGGTTGGTCATCAGCGCGCGGCCGATCGCCAGCATCTGCTGCTCGCCGCCGGAAAGCTGGTTGCCCATGTTGTTGCCGCGCTCGGCGAGCCGCGGAAACAGCGCGTGGATCTTTTCCAGCGTCCAGGGGTCGGGGCTGCCGAGGCGATTGCCGGACGCGGCCACGAGATTTTCGCGCACCGTCAGATTCGGAAAGATCTGGCGTCCTTCGGGCACCAGGCCGATGCCCAGTTGCGCGATCCGAAACGAGGCGAGTTTTCGCACCTCGCGCCCCGCGAAGCGAATGGTGCCCGCGCGCGCGGGCGTCAGCCCGAGGATGGAGCGGATGGTCGTGGTCTTGCCCATGCCGTTGCGGCCCATCATCGCGACCATCTCGCCCGAACGGACCTGCAGCGACAGGCCGAACAGCACCTGGCTGAGGCCATAGCAGGTCTCGATGCCGTCGATTTCGAGCAGCGGTGTCGCGTCAGGCAAGAGATCAGCCGAGAAATCAGCCATGGCTGGTCACCGCGTGCTGGTCGCCGAGATAGGCGCGCTTGACCTCGTCATTGGCGCGGATCTCCGAAGGCGTGCCGGAGGCGATGACGCGGCCGTAGACGAGAACGCTGATGCGGTCGGCGAGCGCGAACACCGCGTCCATGTCGTGCTCGACCAGCACGATCGAAACCTCGCGCCGCAGTTCCTGCAATAGCTTCACCATGCGCGCGGATTCGGTGACGCCGAGCCCGGCCATGGGCTCGTCGAGCAAAAGCAGTTGCGGCCTTGTGGCGAGCGCTACCGCAAGCTCGAGTTCGCGCTGCTCGCCATGGCTCAGGCGGGAGACCAGCACACCGGCGCGATGACCAAGCCCGACCCGCTCCAGCGCGTCCTGCGCAGCCTTGCGCAGATGCGGCAGCTTGCGGGCGTTGCGCCAGAAATGAAAGGAGTGACCGTCGCGCGCCTGCGCGGCCAGCGCCACATTGTCGATCGCCGTAAAATCCGGCAACAGCGAGGTGATCTGGAACGAGCGTGCCAGCCCCAGCGCGCTGCGGCGATAAACGGGAACGCGGGTGATGTCGCGGCCGGCGAGCCGGATCGTGCCGGAATGCGGCACGAGTTGTCCGATCAACTGGCTGATCAGCGTGGTCTTGCCGGCGCCGTTCGGTCCGATGATGGCGTGCAATTCGCCGCTCGCGACGTCGAGCGAGACGTGGTCGGTGGCGATGATGCCGCCGAACCGCCGCACCAGTTTCTCCACGCGGAGCAAGGGTTCAGCCACGGTTGAACCTCCCCAGCAATCCGTCGATGCCGCCGCGGCCGAACAGCACGATCAAGAGCAACAGCGGACCCAGGATCATCGCCCAGTATTCGGTGACTTGCGACAGGAATTCTTCCAGCAGCAGATAGACGATCGCCCCGATCACCGGACCAAACAGCGAGCCCATGCCGCCCAGGATCACCATCACCATGAGATCGCCGGAGCGGGTCCAGTACATCACCGCCGGGCTGACGAAGTCGGTGTTGTTGGCGAGCAGCGCGCCGGCCAGCCCGCAGATCGTGCCGGCAATGACGAAACAGGCCAGCCGGTATCGCGTGGCGGGAAAGCCGATCGCCTGCATCCGCGCTTCGTTGGAGCGCAGGCCCTGTACCACCATACCGAACCGCGAATTGACGACGCGCCAGATCAGATAGAGCCCGCCGAACAGGCAGGCGAGGCAGAGATAATAGAACTGGACGCGGTTCGACAGGTTGATGAGGCCGCCGAAATCGCTGCGCTTGTAGATGGTCAGCCCGTCGTCGCCGCCGTAGCGCGAAAGCCCGGAGGCGACGTAATAGGCCATCTGCGCGAATGCCAGCGTGATCATGATGAAATAGACGCCGCGGGTGCGCAAGCTGAGCGCGCCGATCACCAGCCCGAACAGAGCGGAAGCCAACAGCGCCACCGGCCATTGGATAAAGCCGGAGCCGATGCCTTCGGCAGCGAGAATGCCGACTGCATAGCCGCCGATGCCGAGATAGGCGGCGTGGCCAAAACTCATCATCCCGCCATAGCCCATGATGAGGTTGAGGCTGGCGGCGGCGAGCGCGAAGATCACGATGCGGGTGAACAACGTCAGCGCGAACAGGTTTCCGCTCAGCGAGGTGTAGAGCGGAAGCAGCAACAGGCCGGCGACGATGAGTGCGGCGACGGCGATGCGAACGTTGAGCAAGGCCTTCATCGGCGGTTGGCCGGAAACAGCCCCTCCGGCCGCGCCACCAGCACGATCGCCATCAGGAGATAGATCAGCATCGAGGAGAGCGCGGGCGCCGCGGTGGAAGCGGCGGCCGAGCTCAGCACCTTGCGCAAGAGATCGGGCAGGAAGGCGCGGCCGAGCGTATCGATCATGCCGACGAAGATCGCGGCCAGGAACGCGCCGCGGATCGAGCCGATGCCGCCGATGACAATGATGACGAAGGCGAGAATCAGGATGTTCTCGCCCATGCCGATCTGGACGGTGAGGATCGGCGCCTGCATCATGCCGGCAAGGCCGGCGAGCGCCGCACCGAGCCCGAACACCAGCGTGTAGAGCAGCTTGATGTTGATGCCGAGCGCCCCGATCATTTCGCGGTTCGAGGCGCCGGCGCGGATCAGCATGCCGAGCCGGGTCCGCATCACGACGATGTAGAGCAGCAGTGCCACGACGAGGGCGACCGCGATGATCGCCAGCCGATAGGCCGGATAAAAGATGCCGGGCAGGATCGGGACCGGCACCGTCAGCCAGGCCGGCAGCGGCAGCGCGAGGCCCGCCGGCCCCCAGATCAGCCGCACCGCGTCGTTGAAGAACAGGATCAGCCCGAAGGTCGCCAGCACATGGTCGAGATGGTCGCGGCCATAGAGGTGCCGCAGCGCCACGAATTCCAGGACGATGCCGAGCAGCAGGGTCGCGCCCAGCGCCAGCACCACGCCAAGGATGAAACTGCCGGTCCACGCCACGAAAGTGGCCGCGAAATAGGCGCCCATCATGTAGAGCGAGCCGTGTGCCAGGTTGACGAAGTCCATGATGCCGAACACCAGCGTCAGGCCCGCCGCCAGCAGAAACAGCAGCAGACCGAACTGCAATCCGTTCAAGAATTGTTCGACGACAAGCAGCATGGACGCTCTGGGTGGCTCTCTAAGTCATCGGGCTGCAAAACACATGCCGACATCTGGTCGGATGGGTTGAGCATGGCGAAACCCATCACTTTCGTTCAGATCGCCGATGGGTTTCGCTGCGCTCTACCCATCCCACGGTTCAGAGTCAGAACACGTGCCGAAAGGAAGACAGCGGCCGCGCGCGAGCGCCGCCGCTGTACTCGACAGGACCCGCGATTACTTCATCGGGCATTTGCCGTGGAAGTTGTCCTGATTGTCCTTGACGATGGTGGAGACGGTCTTCAGCGAGAGCTGGCCGTCGGCGTCCTTGACTACGTCCTGCAGGTAGAAGTTCTGGATCGGGATGTGGTTGTTGCCGTATTTGAAGGGGCCGCGTAGCGACTTGAAATCGGCCTTCTCCATTTCCGCCTTCATCGCGTCCTTCTTGCTGGTGTCGCCCTTCACGGCGACCACCGCGCTGTTGATCAGCTGCGCGGCGTCATAGGCCTGAGCGCCATAATAAGTCGGGCGCAGGCCGGGATATTTCTTGCGGTAATCGGCGACGAACTTCTTGTTCTGCTCGTTCGGCAGGTCGTTCACCCATTCCTGCGCGCCGGGCACGCCGAGCGCATTGTCCTTCTGCAGGGGCAGCGACAATTCGTCGATGGTGAAGGCGGTATAGAGCGGCATCTGCGCCTTGAGGCCGGCCTGCGCATACTGGTTGAGGAACTGCACGCCGGCGGCACCCGGATAGAACACGAAGATCGATGCCGCGCCGGACGCGCGCGCCTTCGACAACTCGGCCGAGAAGTCGAGCTGGGTCGGCCACACCGTATATTCCTCGCCCTTGACCTCGCCCTTGAAGGTGCTCTTGACGCCGGCCAGCATGTCCTTGCCGGCCGCATAGTTCGGGCCGATCAGGAACACCGACTTGACGCCCTTCTGGTTCATGTAGAGGCCCATGGCCGCGGGCGTCTGGTCGTTCTGCCAGGAGGTCGAGAACACGTAAGGCGAGCACAATTCGCCGGCGAGCTGTGAAGGCCCGGCGTTGGCCGAGATCAGGAAAGTCTTCGAATCGACCGCGGTCTTCAGCGAAGCGAGCAGCACGTTCGACCAGATATAGCCGGCGATGAAATCCACCTTGTCGGACTCGACGAGCTTCTCGGTCTTCTGCTTGCCGACGTCCGGCTTCTGCCCGTCGTCCTCGTAGATTACCTCGACCGGCTTGCCGCCCATTTTGCGGCCGAGATGATCGAGCGCGAGCTCGAACGAGTTGCGCATGTCGTTGCCGATCACGGCGGTCGGGCCGCTGAACGTCGAGACAAACCCGATCTTGATGGTATCTCCCGCCGAAGCCGGGCTTGCCAGCGCAAGCGCCATCGCGCCCGCTAGCCAAAATGCCTTGTTCATATCCGTCTCCCCTCCCTCGATTATCCAACCGATCCGGCCAAGCCGGCGACCCCCCTCTCAGGGCAGCGCGGCCAACGCCGTTCGTTTTCCACTGGTGTTGTGCGCAAAATCTGGAGCGCACAGCAAGCACGAACCGGGGACTCTGCCTTAGAACCTTCGGCCCAGTGCAACGCTTCATGCACCATAATTCGTATGAATTGACGATGGCAAGAATTATAATTCCGGGTTAACGCGGAAGCGACCGCACCGCAAAATCGCAACCGGCGGAATGCTTTCGATCGGACCACTCGGCGCGATGTCGCTTATCGGGCCCCGCTGGCGCTTTGGGGTTTTATCGGCACTTAACGCATTGCGACCAAGCTCCGCGCAATCTGCGGAGAAATTTGATGCTAATCAGCGATAAAGTCGCACGGACAAAATGGTGCCCTCACGTGCGCATCGACAACAACAACCGGCTGCACAATTCGCTGACCGACGGGTTTGCGAACTCGGAGAAGATGTATCACTGCATCGGCAGTGACTGCATGGGCTGGCGCCAATTCCACCTCACGCACTACAAGGGCAGCGAGGAACAATTGCAGGGCCACGGCTATTGCGGCTTTGCGGGCAAGATCGAGCTCGAATAGGCATCGCGCGCCGGCGTTTCGCCGGCTTTGTCATATCCGATATTCGGCGCCGTCGACGATGTAGGGCGCGTGGCGGAAGTCGCGGATTTGCGCGACCTTGCCGGCCGACCATTGCAGCAGCATGAAGGATTTCGGCGCCGCGCCGGGCTCGCCGGGATCGAACACCAGGATCGCGGGCCGTCCCTCCACCAGTCCCGGCACCAGATGCCAGTCGGTCACTTTGGCATAATTTCCAAAATACCTGGAAACCTCGGTCTTGCCGTTCAGGCGCGTCTGGTTGACGAGTTCGAGCCGCACATCGTCCGAGATCATCGCGCGGATAGCGTCGAAATCCCGCTCGTTGAAGTGCGCGACATAGGCGCCGAGCCGCTCGCGTTCGGCCTTCGACAATTCCGGGTGCGGCAAATCGTCCGGCTCGCTCGGCGAGTTCGCGCAGCCGGGCGCGGCCGCGATGAAGTGCCGCCTTCACCGCCGGCAGGCTGAAGTCCATCGCCTCGCAGATTTCCTGCAGCGAGCAGCCGAGCACGTCCATCAGGATCACGCTGGAGCGCTGCGCGACCGGAAGCCGCATGAAGGTACGCAGGCTGGCGCCGGCGATCTCGCGGCTGGTGACGTCGTCGACCGGATCGGCAATCATGTCCACCTCCTCTCCCGAGCGCACCGCTTCCTGCCGGTTGCGGCGGCGCAGGAAATCCAGCGCGGTGTTGTGCGCGATCCGGAACAGCCAGCCCTGCGGATTGGCGATTGCTCCGGCGGATGGAAACGATTCCACCGCCTTGATCAGCGCATCCTGCAGCACGTCCTCACCGTCGATCACGGAGCCGACCATGCGCGCGCAATAGCGATGCAGTCTCGGGCGCATCTCGGCAAGCAGGCCGTCGAATTTCGCTGTCGGCGATGGGTTCGAAACCGATTCCATGCTCTTCGCTGCTTCCCGCAATTTACGTTCCCGGCTCGGCCAGCATCCGGTAATTGCCGACGATGGTGACGCTGCCTGGCTGCGGCGGCTCGATGCATCGCTCGCGAATCCCGCTCTGGAACGCCTTGAAGGCTGCCAGTCCCGGCAGCGCACTCGCAGAATCGGAGTCGCTCTCGACGAAGTGCACGAACGTATCATCATCGAGCCGCAGCGAAAGATACCGAACGCCTTCGGGCTTCACAGCCTTCAGTTCCTCAAACACGCGCGTAATCAGCGCCGCATTGCCGTCGGCCATATCCGGCTTTGTCTTATACCTGATCAGGGTTCGTTTCATCATGCTCTCCTCGAGGTTGGTGGCGCGATTCATCGCCACTCACCCGAAAGACGTTCGGCGGCTCCCGGAGGATTCGTCGTTGGAGAAATATTTTTCGGACGGCGGCAGGACGGGTCCATTGCGCCCAATATCGGCCCCGACGATAGGCTTTCGCTATCGTTCGATTAGACAATCGGCCTTGGACCGGGAGCGCCAAGCGCTTACATCAATGAGAGATACGGAGAAGTCCGACAACCGAAGGCCGCTGACATGACGGGCGAAGCGCCGGCAAAACCTCATCGCGTGGTGATCGTCGGCGCCGGTTTCGGCGGACTGGAAACCACCTATCGGCTTGCCGGCGCGCCGGTCGCGATCACGCTGCTCGATCGCCGCAACCATCACCTGTTCCAGCCGCTGCTCTATCAGGTCGCCACCGCGTCGCTGGCGACCTCGGAGATCGCCTGGCCGATCCGCTATCTCCTGCGCGGCCGTCACGAGGTCACGACCCTGTTCGCCACCGTGAGCGGCGTCGATGCGGCAAACAGGCGCGTGCTGCTCGATGACGGCGACACGCTGCCCTATGACACCCTCGTGCTCGCGACCGGCGTGCGGCACGCTTATTTCGGCCACGACGAATGGGAGCCGTTCGCGCCCGGCCTGAAAACGCTGGAGGACGCCACCACGCTGCGGCGGCGCATTCTGGTCGCCTTCGAGCGCGCCGAGCGCGAGAGCGATCCGGCGCGGCGCGCGGCGCTTCTGACCTTCGTCATCGTCGGGGCCGGCCCGACCGGCGTCGAGCTCGCCGGCACCATCAGCGAACTGGCGCAGGACACGCTGGCGCCCGACTTCCGCAACATCGACACCCAGAAGGCGCGCGTCGTGCTGATCGAGGCAGGGCCCCGCGTGCTGGCCGGCTTTCCCGACGATCTCTCGGCTTACGCGCAACGCTCGCTGGAAAGCCTCGGCGTCGAGGTCGTGCTAGGCCAGCCGGTCACCGAATGCTCGGCCGACGGCGTGGTGTATGGCGGCAAGAGGCTGGAGGCCAGGACCCTGATCTGGGCCGCCGGCGTGCGCGCCTCGCCCGCCGCCGAATGGCTCGGCGCGCCAGCCGACCGCGCCGGCCGCCTCGAGGTCAATCCCGACCTCACCGTGCCCGGCCATCCCGATATTTTTGCGATCGGCGACACCATTGCGGTCAACGCCCCCGATGGAAAGCCGGTCCCCGGCATTGCGCCCGCCGCCAAGCAGCAGGGCCGTTACGTCGCCGCGGCGATCAAGGCGCGGCTGCGCGGCGAGGCGAGCGCGCCGTTCCGTTACAGCCATTCCGGCAGCCTGGCGCAGATCGGCAAGCGCAAGGCGGTGATCGATTTCGGCCGCTTCAAACTGAAAGGCGCGATCGCCTGGTGGATCTGGGGCCTCGCCCACATCTATTTCCTGATCGGCCTGCGCAACCGGCTCAGCGTCGCGCTGAGCTGGCTGTGGATCCACGCCCGCGACCAGCGCGCCGCGCGGCTGATCACGCAAGGCTCCAGCAAGGTGGTCGGCCCGGCGGCCACAACAGACCCTGCTTACAAAATAAGCAAACCCGATTGAGCGGCTTCGCCGGCGGCGTCCACATGGGCGCCGCCGAAGTCCATCAAGCCGCTGATAATATGGGCCGATTTTGACGATTGGACATCGCTCCACCGATGTACACAATGGCACACAGCTTGCTTCGATCGGGCAAGGCTTTGCGCCTTTCCGGAGTGCATTCAGGTATGACGACGCTCGATCGACCCTTCCCGTCACCGGTCCGGAGAAGCCCGTTGCCGCATCGGAAATGCTCATGCCGGGTCGGGGGCCGCGCGTGACCGAAACCGTCGCCGCGATCCTTGCCGCGCACCGCGCCGGCGCCCTGTCGCCCGCGCAAACCGTGGCGCGCAGTTTTCAACGGATCCGCGATCACGACGATCCCGCCATCTTCATCAGCCTGCGCGACGAAAATCAGGCGCTGGCGGAAGCCGAGCGGCTGGCGGCGCAGAACAACGCCTCGCAGCTTCCGCTGTACGGCATTCCCGTCGCGGTGAAGGACAATATCGACGTCGCCGGCCTGCCCACCACCGCGGCCTGCCCGGCCTTTGCCTATACCCCGGTGCGCGACGCAACTTCAGTGGCGCGGCTGCGCGCGGCCGGCGCCATCGTCATCGGCAAGACCAATCTCGACCAGTTCGCCACCGGCCTCGTCGGCGTGCGCTCGCCCTACGGCATTCCCAAAAATCCGCTGCGCGCCGACCTGATCCCGGGCGGCTCTAGCTCGGGCTCGGCGGTCGCGGTGTCGGCGGGCCTCGTGCCGCTGGCGCTCGGCACCGACACCGCGGGAAGCGGCCGCGTGCCCGCGATGCTCAACAACATCGTCGGACTGAAGCCGAGCCTCGGGCTGATCTCGACCGCCGGCCTCGTTCCGGCCTGCCGCACGCTCGATTGCATATCGGTGTTTTCGCTCACCGTCGACGACGCGGTAGCGGCCCTCTCGGTGATGGCCGGTCCCGATGCCGCCGACCCCTTTTCGCGCGACCGGCCGCTGGCGCAGATGGGCGCGTTTCCGGCGCATCTGAAGCTCGGCGTGCCGCGCAGCGGCCAGTTGATCTTCTTCGGCGACAAGAAGGCGGAGGCGGCCTACGGCGCGGCGCTGCAGCGCTGGAGCGCGCTCGGCGCCACGCTGGTCGAATTCGATCTCGAACCGCTCTATGAAACCGCGCGGCTGCTCTATGAAGGACCGTGGGTGGCGGAACGCTATCTCGTGATCCGCGACCTGCTGGCGTCGTCGCCCGACGCGATCCATCCGGTGACGCGCGAGATCACCATCGCAGGCAGCAGGCTTTCCGCCGCCGACACCTTTGCCGCGCTGTACCGGCTGCAGGGCTTGCGCAAGACCGCCGAGCGCGCCTTCGCCGGCATCGACGCGCTGGTGCTGCCGACCGCGCCGACGGTGTATTCGACCGCGCAGGTGCTGGCCAATCCGGTCGAACTCAACTCGAGGCTCGGCACCTACACCAATTTCGTCAACCTGCTCGACCTCTGCGGGCTCGCATTGCCGGCGGCGCTTGCAAGCGACGATACCCCGTTCGGCATCACGCTGCTGGCGCCCGCGGGCCAGGACGCCCAGCTTGCGAGCATCGGCCGCGTCTTCCATGCGGATACGAAATTGCCGATCGGCGCGAACAAGCTGCCGCAGCCGCCGCTCGCAGCATTGCCTGCGGGCGTGCGCGGCGGCGAGATCGCGATTGCGGTGGTCGGCGCACATCTTTCCGGCATGGCGCTGAACGGCGAATTGAAGGCGCTCGGCGGCCGTTTGCTTGAGGCCGCCAGGACGGCTGCGGACTACAAGCTCTATGCGCTGAAAACCACGCCGCCGAAGCCCGGCATGCTGCGCGTGGAGGCGGGAACGGGATCGTCGATCGAGCTCGAAGTCTGGGCGCTGCCGGCGGGCAGTTTCGCAACCTTCGTCGACGCGGTGCCGCCGCCGCTGTCGATCGGCACCGTGCGGCTCGCCGACGGCCGCGGCGTCAAGGGTTTCATCGTCGAAGCCGCCGATGTCGCCGGCGCCCGCGAGATTTCCGGCTTCGGCGGCTGGCGCGCGTTCGTCGCGGAGGCCGCGGCGGGATAATTGCTGCGAACGTTATAATTCGACCGTCATTCCGGGGCGCGTAGCGCGAGCCCGGAATCCATAGCCAGATCGGAAGTATGGATTCCGGCCCGCGCCAAGAGGCGCGTCCCGGAATGACGGCATTGATGAGTTTGCGCTGGCTCAGCCCTTACACCGACACTGCATAAATCTCGTATTCGTCGCGCACCAGCTCGATATGGGCGCGCATCGCGGCGGCGGCGCCGGCCTTGTCGCCGCGCAGGATCGCGACCACCACGCGGTCGTGCTCGGCATGCGATTTCGCCAGCCGCCCGAGATTGCGGAACTGGGCGCGGCGGAACGGCTGCACCCGCACCCGCGTCGCCAGCGTGATCTCGGCGACATAGGCATTCTGCGAGCCGGCGTAGATGGCGTTGTGAAAACGCTCGTTGACCTCGTGGAAGCGGTCGGGATTGCCGGCATAGCTCAGCACCCGCAATTCCTCGTGAACGGCCTCCAGCCGATGGCGCTCGGTTGGCGACATCCGTTCGGCGGCAAGGCCGGCGCAGATCGCCTCCAGTTCCGCCATCGCCTCGAACATTCCGGTCAGCCGCTCGATCGAGGGCCGCGCCACCACCGCGCCGCGATGCGCCCGGGCGTCGACCAGGCCGGAGGCCACCAGCTGGCGCAATGCCTCGCGCACCGGCGTGCGCGACACGTTGAAACGTTTGGCGATGTCGGTTTCATCGAGCGCCGATCCCGGCGGCAGCGCGCCGCGGACGATTTCATCGGCCAGTTGCAGGCGCAGTTCCTCGGCCCGCGTGATCTTGTCCGGAAAGGGCGAGGCGCGGTCGACGCGGCGAACCACCGCCTCCGCGTCGGCGGCGGGACGCGCTGGAGTGCCGGTCGGAAGATCGTCCAAACTCATGCCTTTTGATCCCGCGGTTCATCGACGATGCTGACATGGGCGGCGACGATTTTCCAGCCCTCGGGAAACCGCACCCAGGTCTGCATCTGCCGGCCCACTTTGCCGGGCGCGGTGTCGCGATAGAACAGCGTGGAGGCCACCGCGGTGTCGCGGCCATAGGTCGTGATCACGGTCTGGTCGGTCCTGCGCATCAGCCCGACCGGCGAGCGCGCGGCGCGAAACGCCGTGATCGCGCCATAGCCGTAGAGATTTTCGCCGATGCCGTAGCGCAGCGTGCGGCCGTCGTCGCGGAACAGTTCGCCGAGCACGGCGACGTCGTTCTCGACCAGCGCCTTCTCATAGCGCTCGAACTGCGCGGTGACCTCGGCCACTACGTCCGGAAGATCGACCTGCATGATCAAATTCCCCTCGGCGGCGGCGCCGACGCTACGCCGGCGCGCTCCAGCGCATAGGCCACCCGCAGCGCGATATCCTCGCGCCAGGGTGCGGCGATGATCTGCACGCCGATCGGCATCGGCTCGAGCGGTACCGGCACCGCGACGACGGGCAATCCGATAAAGGAAATCGGCTGGGTGTGGACGCCGATATTGGCGCGCACCGGCAGCTCGACGCCATCGAGCACGAAGGTTGCCTGCCCGAGTTTCGGGCGCGACGCAGGGCGTTGCGGGCGCGAGGATGACGTCGACCGATTTGAACAGCTCCAGCACCTGCGCGCGATACCAGCGGCGGAATTTCTGGGCGCGGTCGATCAGCGGCGCCGGGATCATGGCGCCCGCGATCAGGCGGTCGCGCACCGCCGGGTCGAAATCGTTCGGACGTTGGCGCAGGCGATCGAGATGCAGCGAGGCGCCCTCGGTGGTGCTGATGACATAGGCGGCGGCGCGGGCGCGCGCGGCCTCGGGAATTTCGACCGTGCGGGTCGCACCGAGCGCGCGCGCGACGCGCGCGACGGCTTCGACCGCCTCGGGAAACACGTTCTTCTGGAAATAGCCGCCGGCGATCGCGATCCGCAACGCCCCGATGTCCTGCGCCAGCAGCGGCATCACCGGTTCGGCGGAGCGCGTGGTGCAGGCCGCATCCTCCGCATCGGGTCCCTGCATCGCGTCATAGGCCAGGGCGAGATCGCTCGTGTTGCGCGCGAACGGACCGAGATGGTCGAAGCTTGCGACAAAGGGAAACGAGCGGGCCCGCGACAGCCTGCCATAGGTCGGCTTCAAACCGAAGATGCCGCAGAACGATGACGGCACCCGGATCGAGCCGTTGGTGTCCGACCCCAGCGCCAGCGGCACCAGATTGCCGCCGACGGCGCCGCCCGAACCGCCCGACGAGCCGCCGGTCATCCGCGTCACATCATGCGGATTGCGGGACGGGCCGTCGTGCACATTCTCGCCGGTGAAGTCATAGGCATATTCGCCCATGTTGAGCGCGCCGACCAGAACCGCGCCGGCCGCCTCCATGCGCTCGATCAAGGTGGCATCGCGCGGCGCGGGCTTTAGATCGCGGTTGATCTTCGAGCCGGCGCGCGTGGGCAGCCCCCGCACGTCGAACAGGTTCTTCACCGCGAACGGCACGCCGGCAAGCGGGCCGGGGCTTTTCCCGGCCGCGATCGCGGCATCGATGCTGCTGGCCTTGGCGCGGGCGCGCTCGGCGGTGACATCGGTGAAGGAATTCAGGATCGTGTCATGTCTGGCGATCCGAGCCAGCGCCGCTTCGGTTACGCCGAGCGCCGAGACCTTTCGCCCCGACACGGCGGATGCGATTTCCGCGGCCGACATCCCGTCAATGGTGGCGGTCATCGCGTGATCAGGCTGCAAAGACACTGGCCGGCTCGGTTTCGTCGGGCAGCGAAAATTCGTCGACCAGCCGCGCCAGCCGCAGCGACACCTCGAGATTGGCCTTCACCGCCGGTTTCCAGGCGTCCTCGATCGGCAACCCCAGCGCCCTCGATACAGCGTCGATATAATCGTCAAGCGGATCAGCGGCCATCGTTCTCCCAACACTCTCTTCACGCAGCTTTCTTCACCCGATACCTGCCCGCCTCAGTGAACCGGCAGCGGCGGATGCGGAATCGCCGTCAGCAGCTCCCTTGTATAGGCATCCTGCGGATCTCCCAATACGCGTTCCGACGGACCCTGTTCGACGATTCGCCCCGACCGCATCACAATGACACGATCGCACAACAGGCGCACCACATTCAGATCGTGCGACACGAACAAATAGCTCATGCCCATCGACTGTTTCAAATCCTGCAGCAGATTCAACACCACCGCCTGCACCGAGACATCGAGCGCCGCGGTCGGCTCGTCGAGGATCACGAGCTTCGGATGCAGCGCGATGGCGCGCGCGATGCCGACGCGGGCCTTCTGTCCGCCCGACAATTGATGCGGGAACCGGTCGAGCAGGTTGACAGGAAGGCCGACCAGCCCGGCCAGTTCCTCGCAGCGGGCGCGCAGCGCGTCACGGCCTTTGATGTCGCCGAGTTGCATGATCGGGTCGACGATGGCGCGCGCCGCCGTGAAGCGCGGATTGAGGCTGTCGGTCGGGTCCTGGAACACCATCTGGATGCTCTTGCGCAGCGGCAGCCGCGCGAACGCATTGGGCAGGATGGCGCCGATCTCGTCGCCATCGAACACGATGCGGCCCGAGGTCTGGTCCAATAGCCGCATCACCATCATCGAGGTGGTGGACTTGCCGCAGCCGGATTCGCCGACGAGGCCGACGCTCTCGCCGCGGTCGACGAAGAAGCTGATGCCGTCGACCGCGCGAAATTGCTCCGTGACGACCGGCGGCTTGCGCGAGAACAATTTTGTCAAAGTCGCGGTGGCGCCCTGACGCGGATATTCTTTTACGAGCTTTTCGATGAGGAGAAGGGGCTGCTTGTTTTCGTCACCCCCGGGCTTGACCATCTCAACTGGAGAAGAGTCTTTTGAAGAAGGATGGATGGCCGGGACAAGCCCGGCCATGACGGCCAATGTGCGTGGCGAGGTTGAGGAAAGTGCCGCGCTGTCTTCCTCCGGCAGCAGATCGCGCAGGGAGACGCCGAGCCGCGGCGTCGCGCGCATCAGCTTCTTGGTATAGGCGTGCTGCGGATTGGCGAAAATATCCGCCGACCGCGCGGTCTCGACCACCCGGCCCTTCTCCATCACCACCACGCGGTCGCAATAGGCCGCGGCGAGGCCGAGATCGTGGGTGATCAGGATGGTCGACATGCCCCGGCTCCTGGTCAGTTCGACGATCAAATCCATCACCGCCTTCTGCGTGGTGACGTCGAGGCCGGTGGTCGGCTCGTCCGCGATCAGAAGCTGCGGATTGCAGGCCAGCGCCAGCGCGATCACCACGCGCTGGCACATGCCGCCCGACAGTTCGAACGGGTAGGCGTGATAGCGCTCGCGGGGACGGGCGATCTTGACCTGCTCCAGCGCCTCGATCGCCTTCTCGCCGCGGTCGGTCACCGCCGCCTGCTGCACGTGCTGGCGCAGCACGTCCTCGATCTGGTCGCCGACTTTGCGGATCGGATTGAGCGCCGCGCGCGGGTTCTGGAAGATCATCGATATCTCGCGGCCACGCAGGTCGCGCATCTCATGTTCGCTGGCGTTCTTGACGTCGATGCCGGAGAACATCACCGAGCCCTCGGCGATTTTTCCCGCGCGGTCGAGAATCCGCATCACCGCGTAGGAGGTGACGGATTTGCCGGAGCCGGATTCGCCGACGATGCCGAGCGTCTCGCCCTTGGCCACGGAAATGTTGACGTGCTGCACCGCCTTGACGATGCCGCGGCGGGTGGCGAACTCCACGGTGAGATCGTTGACGTCGAGCAGCGGCTGAGCGGTCATGTCTCACGTCCTCCGCTGGGGATCGACGATGTCGCGCAGGCCGTCGCCGAGCAGATTGAAGCAGAACACCGCGATCATCAACGCAAGGCCCGGGAACAGCGCGATCCACCATTCGCCCGACACCATGAAGCTCGCGCCTTCCGCGACCATGATGCCCCATTCGGCGGTCGGCGGCCGCACCCCGAGCCCGATGAAGGACAGGCCCGCGGCGTTGAGGATGGCGTAGCCCATGGTCAGCGACATCTGCACGATCATGATCGGCATGATGTTGGGCAGGATGTGGACCAAAAGAATCCGGAATTCGCCATTGCCCGACAGCCGTGCCGCCTGGACAAAGCCGGCGTCGCGCCGAACATTGGCCTCGGCGCGCGCGACGCGAGCATAGAGCGGAAAGTTCACGATCGCGGTCGCAATGATGATGTTCTGCACAGTGTTGCCGAGCGCGGCCACGATGCCCATCGCCAGCACGAACAGCGGAAACGCCATGATGGTGTCGGCAATGCGGCCAACGATGCGGTCAGTCCAGCCGCCGAAATAGCCGCCGGCGATGCCGGCGAGACCCCCCATCAAGAACACCAGCACGACGGAGGCGACCGCGATGAAGGTGTCGAGCCGTGTCGCCACGATGACGCGGCTGAAGATGTCGCGGCCCAACTGGTCGGTGCCGAACCAGTGCGCCGCCGACGGCGGCTTCAGGGCGGCCGCGGTATCGGAGGCCAGCGGATCGTGCGGAACGACATAGGGGCCGAACAACGCCGCGAAGACGATGAGGATCAAAAGCCCGAACGCGAAGGCGGTGACGCGGTTTTCGCCGAGCACATAGCGGGTGTGCTCGAAGATCGCTGCAAGGCCCGAGGTGCGCGCGGGGCTCGCGGGTTCGACGGCTGGCGCGACGCTGCTCATGCTAACACCCTCACCCTTCAAGCCGGACTCGTGGGTCGATGACGCCATAGAGAATGTCGATCGTCAGATTGAGCAGCACGTACATGACCGCCATGGTCAGCACGAAGCCCTGCACCGGCGCGAAATCCGACGAGATCAGCGCTTCCACCGCGTAGGAGCCGATGCCCGGCCAGGCGAACACCTTTTCGACCAGCACGTTGGCGCCGAGCAGGAAGGAGAACACCATGCTGAGCGTGGTGATGACAGGCAGCATGGCGTTGCGGAAGGCGTAGGTGACGATGACGGTGGTCGGCGACAGGCCGCTGGCGCGCGCGGTGCGCACGAAATCCGACGCCAGCACGGCCAGCATGGAGGCGCGTGTCATGCGCGCGATCGGCGCCAGCGAGAAGATCGCCAATGTCAGCGCCGGCAGGATCAACTGGCTCAGCGCGGAACGGAAAACTTCAAAGTCGCGCGCGATCAGCGCGTCGATCAGATAGAAGCCGGTCACCGCTGGCGGCGCGCTGTAGAACACGTCGAGCCGCCCCAGCGGCGCCGGCGACCAGCCAAGCCGGAAATAGAAGACGTAGACCAGCACCAGCCCGGTGAAGAACACCGGCAGCGATACGCCGGCAGTTGTCGTCACCCGGCAGAGATGGTCGATCCAGGAGCCGGGCCTGGTGGCGGCGAGGATGCCGAGCGGGATCGCGATCACGACGGAAACCAGCAGGCCGAGCAGCGTCAATTCCGCCGAGGCCGGCAGCCGGTTGCGGATTTCGGTCGCGACCGGCTGGCCCGTGGTCAGCGAGGTGCCAAAATCGCCATGCGCGAGATCGACGGTGTAGCGGAAGAACTGCTCGATCAGCGGCTTATCGAGACCGAGCTTCTTGCGGATCTGCTCGACCGCCTCCTTGTTGGCGGCGGGGCCGGCGAAATAGGCCGCGGGATCGCCGGGCAGCGCGCGCGTCAACAGGAAGGTGACGATCACCACCCCGATCAGAGAGGGGATCGCGAACATCAGCCGCTTGCCGATCATGGTCAGCATGGGAGGCTCCGCAGGAACAGCGAACAGCGATCAGCGAATAGACGATGGCGACTACTCTCTTTCACTATTCGCTACTCCCCATTCGCCACTCGCTACTCGCCTTTCGCCCACTCACCCCTTCACCAGCGCGCGATAATCCAGCCGGCGGTGGAACCAGTATTGGTAGCCCGAAACGTTCTTCTGCATCGCCACGTTGACATAGGGCTGATACAGCGGAATGCGCGGAATGTCGGTGAAGGCGAGATCGACGAAGCCCTTCACGTCCTTGTCGTAGGTCGGGGTATCGCCCGTGGCCGCGGCGTTCACGGCGCCGGCTATCAGCGCATCCATGTCCTTGGACTGGTAGCTCATGGTGTTGAAGATCGAATTCTTGCCGTCGTAGCACCAGATGAAGAAATATTCGGGAAAGTCGAGCCAGCCTGAGAACACGTTGGTGTAGAGCGGCAGCACCTTCTTGTTCAGCTCGGTGCGCCAGTTGGCGCCGGGAATCTTGTTGATCGTGGTCTTGATGCCGATCTGCGCCAGGCTCTCCTGCACCAGCACGCAGAGCGGCTCGTTGACCCCGGCGAAACCGAGATCGAACGACAGCGTGGTCTCGAAGCCGTTGGGATAGCCGGCTTCCGCCAGCAGCGCCTTGGCCTTGTTGATGTCGGTGTTGAATTTGGTCGGCTGCGGCCACGCCACTTCGGTCGCCTGACCGGCCGGCGCGCCGAACATCGGTTTTGCCAGACCGAACAGCACCGCATCCATGATCTTCTGGTAGGGAATCGCGTAGGCGACCGCCTGCCGCACCTTGATGTTGTCGAACGGCGGGTTCTTGACGTTCATGCCGATGTACTGGATGCCGTTTGAGTAAGGCACCGAGACGATGTTGAGCTTCCCGTCGCCCTTCAGCTCGACGAAATCCTTGTTCGGCAGATCGTAGGAGATGTCGGCATCGCCACGCTCCAGCAGCGCGCGGCGGTTGCCGGCCTGCGGCACCATGCGCCAGATCACGCGCTTGACCTTCGGCATCGGGCCGCCGACCCACTCGTCATTGCGCTCCATGATGACTTCGGTGCCGGCGGTCCATTTCGTCACCTTGTAGGCGCCGGAGCCGGCAGTTTGCTGTTTTGTGTATTCGAGGCCCCAGGGATCCTTCTCGCTGGCGTTCTTCTTCACCAGTTCGGAATTGATCACGCAGGGCACGATGACCGCGAGGTCGGGGATGGTGAGGCGGTCCTTCCTGGCGAAATCGATCCGCACCGTGTTGTCGTCGACGACGACAAACTGCTCCGGCTTGGTCAGCGAGCCCGCGCTCATCTGGAAGGTGGGGAAGCCGCCGACGCTGACGGCGCGGTCCAGCGACCATTTGACGTCCTTGGCCGAGACCGGCGTGCCGTCATGGAATTTCGCGTTCTTCTTCAGTTTGAAGGTGACCGACATGTCGCCGACATTCATGTCCTCGGCGAGTTCGGGCTTGAACTTGTCGCGGTCGTAATACGGCACGCCGCCGGGACCGCTCTTCATTTCGTGGCTGATCAGCCGGTCATAGCAATTCCACGACACCTCATAGCCGGGCACGTTGGTCCCGACGCCGTGAATGTCGAGATTGTTGGGGCCGCTTTCCGACACGATCAGCAGCGTCTCGGATCGGGCGTCGGCCTTTGCGGCGGACCAGATCGCCGGCGCCGGCACCATGGCGCCGGCGGCAACGCCGGTGACGGATTTCAGGAAATCGCGACGCTTCATCTCAAGGCTCCAACGCACGAGGGATCAGGCTTTGGAGCAGCTTTCGCAAGGTTCGTGCCAGAACTTAATGAGAGGCTAAGCGCGATCTAAGCGATTGATTCAGCTTCGGAATGTTCCGCTGCCGGCACCGCAGTCATTCCAGCCGATTGCATACAAAGAAGCGTCTTTGCACATAATAGGTGCACGAGTTTCTGCGCGCCTTCTTGTTGAGCGGCTCAATTCAGATCGGCCAAAGCAACCGTTCGAGCCCGGACAGATCGGCCGCTTTCTGCTGCCAGCCGTCGATGCAGATTTGCCGGTTGAGATCGCTGAAGCGGTGCAACAGCATCAGCGCCGCCAGCCGGCGCGTCAGAGCGGGCGTGACGTCTTCCGGCGAATATCCGAAGCCTTTGAAAAAGCTTGCGACGCGGCGCGGCATTCCGGCCGCCATGAAGACGCTCGGCCCGAGCAGGTCGTATTCGCCCCATCCGGTGAAGACGTCACCGAAGTCGATCAGGCCGGCCAGCCGCCAGCTCCCGCTTTCGCGGCTCAGCAGGAAATTCTCCGGAATGTACTCGCCGGTCAGGATGACCGGCGGCGCCTCGGTCGGAATGAGCGCCGCCGCGTCGCGAAGCAGGTCGTCGAACCCGTCGAGATATTTTTGTGGCAACCCGAGACGCTCGTGCCGGGCGCGGCATCCCTCGATTTGCCCGGAGATGAACGCCGCCCAGCGCGGCTCGACCGCCGACAATTCGCCAACCGGCACCCGCTGCACTTCCGCGATCGTCTCGCCGATTTGCCCGAGCACGTGCTCCTTCGCATCTTCCGGCAAAATCGGCCAGGCCTGCGATCCGACAACGCCCTGCAGCCGCGTGATGACGAGATAGGGCCACCGGTCGCGCTCGCCTTCGAGCACGATTTCCGGAATAGACACGGACAGCCGTCCGCGGAGCTGCGACAGCGCGGCCCGTTCCGACACGAACTGATGCCGCAGCAGCGGTGGAAAGACCTTCAGGATCAGCCGGTCGTCGAGCGCGACGACGAGATTGGTGCCGGTCGAAAACAGCTGTGGATCCGCGTGCGGCAAGCCATGGCTGCGCGCGATGTCGATCGCCGCCGGCAGGCATTGCGACGGATCGGCTCGCCAGGCGTGGAATGCCTCGATGTTTTTTATGCTGGGCAGTGCATGCATGATGGGGCCGGTCTAACCAAGCCGCGCGGCGAACGCCAGAGCCGTTGCAGCAGCTAACGGTCCGGATTCGCCCGTTCGAACTGACGCAGCAGGCGGTTGCCGCGCTCGACCGCGGCGTCCATCGCGGCTTGCGCGGACTTCTTGCCAGAGAACGCCTGCTCCAGCTCGTCGTCGATCGCATCGCGGATCAGCACGAACGAGCCCAGCCTGACGCCGCGGGAATTCTCGGTCAGCGGCTTCTGCGTCATCTGCTCGATCGAGATCGCGGTACCGGGATTGCGGTCGTAGAAGCCTTGCGCGCGGGTGAGGTCGAAGGCGGCGCGCGTTATCGGCAGATAGCCCGTGTTCTGGTGCCAGGCAGCCTGGATCTCCGGCTTCGACAGGTAGGCAAAGAATTTCGCGACGCCCTTGTATTCCGCCTGCGGCCGGTTGCGCAGCACCCACAGGGTCGCGCCGCCGATGATGGTGTTTTGCGGCGCACCTGCGACTTCCGGCCAGTACGGCAGGATGCCGTAGCCAACTTCGAACAGGGAATTCTTCCGGATGTCGGCGCGCGTGCCCGACGAGCCGATGAAGATGCCGCATTCGCCGTTCTGGAACCGCGGCTCCGCCGTCGTTGCCCGGCCGCTATAGTCGAACACCTTCGTGGTCTGCCATTGCGCGAGCTGCGCGATGTGCCGCACCACCGTCGGATTGTTGAATGTCAAAACCGCCTCCAGTCCGTTGAAGCCGTTGGCCTCGGTCGAAAGCGGCAGATTGTGGTAGGCCGAAAAGTTCTCGACATTGATCCAGGACGGCCACGAGGTGGTGAACCCGCACGCCGCGCCCGAGGCCCGGAGCCGCTTTGCGGCCGCGCCGAGCTCGGGCCAGGTCTTGGGCGCAACTTCCGGATCGAGCCCGGCGGCACGGAACATTTTCTTGTTGTAGTACAGGATGGGCGTCGATGCGTTGAACGGGAAGGACAGCATGTTGCCGGCGGCGTCGGCATAATAGCCGGTGACGGCCGGAAGATAGTCCTCCGGCGAGAAGGCCTCCTTCTCGTCGGCCATCAGCTCGAACACCGGATAGATCGCGCCCCTCGCGGCCATCATGGTCGCGGTCGCGATTTCGTTGACCTGGACGATGGCGGGCTGGCTGCGCGAACGAAACGCGAAGATCGCCGCCGTCACGGTCTCGGTGTAATTTCCCTTGTAGCTCGGCACGATCCGGTAGTCGGACTGCGAGGCGTTGAAATCGGCGGCCAGTTTCAGCAGCTGCCGGCCGAGTTCGCCCGACATGGCATGCCACCACATGATGTCGGTGACCGCGTGCGCGGGCGACGCCGAGGCGAGCGCGGCGGCCGCGACAACGAGCTGCAGCAATTTCAGAGCCGACTTCACAGCGAATTCCATTTCGATGCGCAGCCGCTCAAAAACGCTGCTCTGCGCCTGATTTGTCCTCATTAGAGCCCCGGGGCGGCGCTTTCAATCCGCGCCGGCCTGGTCGCAGCGCACAATTGACGGCGCCGGCGGCGCTGACACAATAGCAGGGTCCAGCGGGCAACCGCCAAGAAAACATTGAACCTTTTCGTCCCTTCGCCGACCTCCTCATTAGGGGATAGTGCCTGTGTACAGCCGCGCCGCCGATACCCGGAGCGAGGATCGTCCGGCCAGACAGGCGCCGCGCCATATGGGCCGCCCGATCGTGCGGAAGAGCGGCAAGACACCGCAGCTCCGCGTGCCTGGTTCGCGCCGTCCGGCGAGCAGAAGGTGCTCGGCGCGGAGAACAGCCGGTCCTCCTTCGTGACAACGGATCGTTATAAACATGGCGGTTACGATGCCCCCACCGAACCCACGATGAGCCCGGAAGTGCCGGTGATGTCGCAGAAGAGCTGGCAGGGCCCGTCGATGGAGAATCGCAAGACCTCCGGCGATGCCGCGATGCATCACGCGGTGGAGTGAACAGGTTTGGAAGCCACCCCGCAGGACCAGACAGCGGAACGTCCGGCGAGCCTCGCCGCGCGGGGCCGTTCCGGCATCGTCGGGCTGCTCCGCGCGGTGCCGATCCGCTGGCGCATCCTGTCGATCGCCGCGCTGAACTCGGCGGTCGTGGTGGTACTGGCCGCCATGATCTGGAACGGCGCCCAGGTGCTCGGCTCCGCCTGGGACGACGTGCGGCAGGTGCGCGAATCCGACAAGATCCTGGCTGTGCTGGAGAGCGAAACCAGCCGGCTGCAGAACCTGATCCATCGCTACATCAATCAGCCGAGCCCCGAACTGTTCGCCGAGATCCTCTTGTTGCGCGAAGCCGTGCTCGGCACCCTGACCACCCGCGCCTCGACCGATCCGATGCTGTCGGGTTCGGTGGAGGAGCTGGAGCGCGTCACCGAACGCTTCCTCAACGGTTTCGGCGAACTGCGCGGGGTCCAGGCGACCATTTCGAAAACCTACGAGCAGGAGGTCCTGACCCCGGCGCGCGACATGGCCGCGCTCTACTCGATCATCGAGGGCGCGACCGGCCACCGCGACGCCCGAATCTGGCCTTCGCTGGGCAGATCACGCGAAGCCTTCACCGGCATGCTGGTTTCAGCCAACGCCTACTATCTTTCGCTGGCTGCCGCCTCCGCCGAAGAGGCGCGCCGCAATACCGAGACCATCGAGAAGACCATCCCGGTGATGACCGAGCTCGCCGACAACGACCTGCAGCGAATGGCGCTGAACCGGCTGAAGGCGCGGACCGCAGAGCTGCGCGAAGGCTTTGCGAAATTGACCGAGCAGCTCACCAACCGCACCGAGCTGTTGCGCAACACCATCGACGCCAGCCAGGCCGAGGCCATCGGCGCCATCGACGACCTCTCGGTCAAGATGCGCCGGCGCGAGCAGAAGGCGCAGGAGACGTTCGACCGCACGCTCGCCGACATCTCCCGCCGGGTTTTGTCGATCGCCGTGATCTTTCTCGGCATCATCATCACCGCGGGTGTTCTGATCGCGCTCTCGATCCGCCTGCCGCTGCAGCAGATCATGGCAGCGATGCGCGCCATCACCCAGGGTGATTACGACCGTCAGGTGCAGGGCACCACCGCCAAGGACGAAGTCGGCGCGATGGCGCGCGCGGTGGAAGTGTTCCGCGAGAACGCCATCGCCAAGCGCAAGACCGAAGATGAGTTGCGCGCTTCCAAGGAGAAGGCCGAGGGCGCGCTGCTCGAGCTCAACACCGCCCAGCAGAACCTGATCGACGCCGAACGGCTGGCGGCGCTCGGCGGCCTGGTCGCCGGCGTCGCCCATGAAGTGAACAACCCGATCGGCATCAGCCTGACGGTGGCGTCGAGCTTCTCGCGCCGCGCCGAAATGTTCGAGGCCGAACTGCGCTCGGATTCGCCGCTGCGCCGCTCCCAGCTCGAGGAATTCGTCAAGACCTCGCGCGACGCGGCGAGCCAACTGGTGGCGAACCTGCATCGCGCCGGAGAGCTGATCCAGTCCTTCAAGCAGGTCGCGGTCGACCGCTCGCACGCCGAGCGCCGCCAGTTCTCCTTAAGCGAGGCGACCGACCAGATCATCGCCAGCCTCAAGCCGGTGCTGAAGCGGTCGCCGATCACGCTGTCGGTCGACGTGCCGGAAGGCCTCATCATCGACGGCTATCCCGGCTCCTACGGCCAGATCCTGACCAACCTGTTCCTCAACGCCGCCAATCACGCTTTCGCCGGCGGGCGTGCCGGCGCCATCTCGATCTCGGCGCGGCCGCGCGGCGCCGACGACGTCGAGATCATCTTTGCCGACGACGGCGCCGGCATGACGCCGGACGTGCAGCGGCAGGCGTTCGACCCGTTCTTTACCACGCGCCGCAACGAGGGCGGCACCGGCCTGGGCTTGCATATCGTCTATAATCTTGTCACTCAGCAGCTTGGCGGCCGGATGATGCTGGATTCAAGGCTGGGACAAGGCACCACATTTCGCATTATTATACCCAGGACCGCCAAGGGCGGCTCGGAAACCGCAGACCAGGCAAGCGACGGGACCCCGCAATGGCCGAACAGGACGATGTCCTCCACCTGATCGACGATACCGGAACCGCACCGGAGGCCTCGACTGCGCGCAAATGGAAGGTCGCCGTCATCGACGATGATCCGGCCGTGCACGAAGGCACCCGCTTTGCGCTGAGCGACTACAGCCTGCACGGCCAGACGCTCGAAATCCTGTCGGCCTATTCGGCGGCCGAGGGGCGCACGTTGATGGCCGCGCATCCCGATATCGCCGCCGTACTGCTCGACGTCATCATGGAAACCGACGCCGCCGGCCTCGATCTCGTCGAATACATCCGCAACGAACTGCGCAACGAGACCGTCCGCATCATCCTGCGCACCGGCCAGCCCGGCCAGGCGCCGGAGCGCCGCGTCATCGTCCAGTACGACATCAACGACTACAAGGCCAAGACCGAGCTCACGGCCGACAAGCTGTTCACCTCGCTGACCGCGGCATTGCGCAGCTATCAGCAGCTCGAGCGCATGGTGCAGACGCGGCGCGGGCTCGAAATCATCATCGACGCCGCCTCGACGCTGTACGACTTCAAATCGATGCAGCGGCTCGCCGAGGGCGTGCTGACCCAGCTCGCCTCGCTGCTCAATGTCGACTGCGCCGGCATCCTGGTGCTGCGCGACGACGGCAGCAGTTCGGGTTCGGATTTTTCGGTGCTTGCCGGCAGCGGCTGCTACAGCCGCTTCATCGGAACGACCAGTTCGCGATCGCTCGATCCGGATTTGCGGCAGATGGTCGAGGCGGCATTCCAGCGCCGCAAGAATGAATTCTCCGATCACCGCAGCGTGCTCTATCTGCGCACCGGCAGCGGGCGCGAGGTCGTGGTGCTGCTGCAGGCCGAGCGCCAGCTGTCGGAGACCGACCGGTCGCTGGTCGAGATCTTCGGCAGCCGGCTTTCGATCGCGTTCGACAATGTGATCCTGTACCAGCAGCTGCAGGAGGCCAACACCCAGCTCGAGGACCGCGTCGCGCAGCGCACCCGCGCGCTGATGCAGGCCAACCGGCGGCTGTCGTCGCAATGGCTGCGGCTGCAGCGCGCCAACGGCTTCAAGAACGAGATCCTGGGCACCGTCGCCCACGATCTGAAGAATCCGCTGGGCGTGATCCTCGGCCGCACCGAGATGCTGGTGGAGCTGATCACGGCGTCCGCCTCCAAGGAGAGCGTCACCGCCCAGGTCGAGCACATCCGCGACGCCACCAGGCGGCTGACCTCGATGGTCGATCACCTGATTTCGGACGCGATGGCGGATGCCTTCGACATCTCGATCCGCCGCGAGCCGGTCGATGTCGCAGGGCTCGTCCGCGAGGTCGCGGACGCCAACCAGCCGCTCGCCGCCAACAAGCAGCAGGCCATCACGGTATCGGCGCCGCCGAATTTCGTCACCATGTGCGACGCCGACCGGATGCGCGAGGCGATCGACAACCTGATCAGCAACGCCATCAAATACAGTCCGATCGGCGGCAAGATCGCGGTGGTGGTGACGCATGAGGGCAACAACACCATCATCCGCGTCGCCGACGAGGGCGCCGGCCTCTCGCCCGAAGACCTCGGCCGCCTGTTCGGCCGCTTCCAGCGGCTTTCCGCCAAACCCACCGCCGGCGAAAGCTCGACCGGCCTCGGCCTGTCGATCGTCAAGCGCATCATCGACATGCATGGCGGCCAGGTGAACGCCAACAGTCCGGGACCAGGACAGGGCGCGACCTTCACGGTGATCCTGCCCGCAACAGAGATGTCATGACCCAGACCCAGCACATTGTCATCGTCGACGACGAGGCGCCGGCCCGCGAGATGGTCGGCGATTACCTGAAGATGCACGGTTTCACGGTGACGCTGTGCGACGGCGGCAAGAGCCTGCGCGGCGCGATCGAAACCTCGGTGCCCGATCTCGTGGTGCTCGACCTCAACATGCCGGAAGAAGACGGGCTTTCCATCATCCGCGACCTGAAAAGCCGGATCAACGTTCCGGTCATCATGCTGACGGCGACCGCGAGCCCGATCGACCGCGTGGTGGGTCTCGAACTCGGCGCCGATGATTACATCGCCAAACCCTGCGAGTTGCGCGAATTGATGGCGCGGATTCGCTCGGTGCTGCGGCGGAGCGCGCCGGCCAGGGTAGCCGCGGCGTCGCAGGAAACAGCCGCCGCCAAGGCGGCGAAAGACCAGCTGGTGCGGTTCGGCACCAAATGGCTCGACCTCGAGGCGCAGGCGCTGCGCGATGACGAGGGCAACGAGCATCCGCTGACCGCGTCCGAATTCAGCCTGCTCAAGGTGTTCGCGGCCAATCCGAAGCGGGTGCTGTCGCGCGAGCGCCTGTTGGAACTCGCCAACGCCCGCGACGCCGAAGCCTTCGACCGCGCGGTCGATCTGCGGATCATGCGGATCCGGCGCAAGATCGAGGTCGATCCCACCAAGCCCGCCGTAATCCGCACCATCCGCGGCGGCGGCTACCTGTTCTCGCCGGCCGGCGAGAAGGCGTGAGCGCCGATCTGGGCGAGCCGTAAATTACTCCCTCGCCCCGCAAGCGGGGCGAGGTAAGAACAGCGTGCGGCTATTTCGCGCTCTCCCAGGAACAATCGGCGCCGCTGCCGTCGTTCTGCTTGATCTTGCCGAGATCGAGGGTGCAGTTCAGCTTCGAGAGGCTTTCGCTCATCGAGCCCGCTGCCCCGTCGGCGGTGACGCCCGCCGAGGCGAGCGTCGCGAACACTTCATTGGCCGCGCGGCCCTTCAGCGACCGCTTGCCCTTCTTGAAGGCGATCTCGCAGTTGCGATCAGCGATGGCGACGTTGCTGATCCGGCACATCACGGTATCGGCGCCGACCGACAATGTCTTGATGGGATAGCTCATCCTGGTATTGCCGTCGAACAGGCCGGCGATGACTTTCCTCTCGCCGGGGTTCAGCACCGGCGAATATTGAGCGATCACGGCGGCCACGGCGAGCGCCGTCGGGCCCGTGATGGTCGCCGGCGCCGCCGATGCGGCCGACGGGCCGACGGCTGCGAGCAGAACGGCAATCGCGGCCATCCCCGGAATTGAATTCTTCATGACAAGGTTTTCCTGATCGAGGCGATAAACTTCGGATCCATGTTATACATGGCGCGGGGTCGCAGTGTGACAAATCGTGTCGCGGGGGTTTTGTGATTTCGTTGTTGAGAAATCCCGCTTTGGTCTTCGGATCATTGCTTGGTTCGTTGCTGTGTGCCGGAGCTGCGCCGCAGGCAATCGCCCAGACCACGCTGAAAAGCGGATACGCGCTGGCGGACCAGCGCTGCGGCGAGGCGCCGAACGCCTATCCGAAACTGCGCATCGGCATGCGCGACGGCTATTGTGCGGGTCTGGTTGCCAGCGAGGAAGACGGCCTGATCTTTCCGCGATCGATCGTCGCTATTCCGGGACACCGCCAGTTCGTGGTCGCGGACATGGGCAGCTGGAATCCGGGCCAGGGACGACTGCTGCTGCTCGACCCCGACGCCCCGCAAGGCAAACGAATCTCCGTCCTGATCGGCAGGCTGGACTTTCCCTTTGGGCTGCAGACCGGGCCCGACGGCAAGGTCTACGCATCCACGTCGGAGACGATCTTCCGGTTCGATCCGCTCGCGTCAAATCCGAAGAGCACCGTCGAGACCATCATCCAGAAACTGCCCGGCCGGAAAGTCACGCTGTCCGACGGAAGCGTGGTCGAGGAGAGCGTTCATCCGCTCAAGGCCTTCGTGTTCGACAAAACCGGGCGCATCTTCGTCAATGTCGGCGCGCCCACCGATAGCTGCCTCAAGCCGCTCACAAAACCCTGCGTCGCGGGAGAAGGCGCGGCGCCGTTCGCCGCGATCTGGGCATTCACCCCGCCGCCCGGCGGAATCTTTCCCGCGCTGAAGCCTGATGATCCCAATCCCGCCCGCGAAATCTATGCGCGGGGGCTGCGAAACTCGATGGCGCTCGCTGTGCATCCCGAGTTTCCGGGCGCCGGATTTGCGTTCCTGCAGGGCGAAAACGGCCGCGACCTGCTCGATCCCTCGGAGCCGAACGAAGAGATCAACGCGATCGAAAAGGGCAAACATTACGGCTGGCCCTATTGCTACGACCTCTCGACCCCCAGCCCTGAATTCAGATCGTATCTCGCCAGCGACCCCCGCTACCGGAATTTCTGCGCCAGCACGGCGCTCTATCGCCCACCGCTTTCGCTGCTGCCGCCGCACGCGGCGCCGCTGGCGATGTTCTACTATGGCGGCGGCAAGTTCGCGGAGCTGCAGGGCAAGCTCGTGATCGGGCTGCACGGCTACCGGCCGACCGGCAGCCGCATCATTTTCTACGACGTCGACGGCAAGGGTTTTCCGAAGCTCAGCCCGCCGCCGGTTCGCTACCATGTCAGCTGCGCCGCGGAGCCGAGCCGGGCGTTCCAGACCGGGAAGACCGAGGTCGCGGCGGCGCCCTTCACCGAGCTCGTCAGCGAATGGCACAAGGTCAACGGCATCCGGCCGCAGGGTGCGCCCGTCGGCATGACGGTGGCCTCCGACGGCGCGATCTGGCTGGTCGAAGACCACAACAAGACAGTCATCCGCATCGATCGCGCGGCGGCGCAAACGCCGGACCCGCTGCCGTGCGATCTCAGGTCGCCACAGGCGATCGACGAACTCGTCAAATTCGTCCAGGGCGATTCCGCGCAGAGCCAAAGGCTGACGACGATCCGTACCAGCCTCGTCGAGAAGCACTGTCAGAGTTGCCATTCGGGCTTCGGATTGAAGCCCGAGCTTGCGGCAAAAGAGAAAGACGAAACGCTCCTTCGATTCCTGTTGTCCCAGGATGGCTGGCTGTTTCCCGGCGATTCCAGATCCGGCCGGCTGCATGCGCGCCTCAATGGCATCGGCTCCGAGCGGATCATGCCGCCCGACCCGCCCGACGGCCGCGACCTGATGGCGCACGAGGCCGGATACAAGCAGCTGCTCGCGGCGGTCGATCTGTTCGTCGACAAAATGGTTCCGGGGCAGCGGATGCGCATCCGGTCGGGGCGGGTCGACCGCGCGTTCCAGGATCGGGCGGGACACGAATGCGGCGCAATTCCCGTCAACATGGTCGTGGTCGTCGTCGACAGACACTCCAAGGAAAAACTGAGCTTCAGCCGCATCTGGCGTCCGGCCGACCTCTATCTGAATGGCAAGTGCACGGATGCGAACGGCTATTATATCGAAGAGGCCAATCTCGTTCCTCTGTGAGCTCATCGTTGCGGCTTTCATCGCGTCCGCCGCGACCGCGCAGGAAGCGCCCTTTCAAAGCCGGCAGATCACGCCTTCGGGCGAATACACCTTCGGCATCGAGGGGCCCGCCGTCGACGGCCGAGGAAATCTGTACGTCGTCAATTTCGGCAAGCCCGGCACGATCGGAAAACTCGCCGCGGGCGCCTCGCGATCGGAGCTGTTCGCAGTGCTCCCCGACGGCAGCATCGGCAATGCGATCCGTTTCGACCGCGAGGGGCGCATGTTCGTTGCCGACTACAAGCAGCACAATATCTTCCTGGTCAGTCCGGACGGAAAGGACGTCAAAACCCACTTTCATTCCGACGACTTCAATCAGCCCAACGATCTGACCATCGCGGCCGACGGCACGATCTACGCCAGCGACCCCCATTGGAAACACCGCGACGGACAGATCTGGCGCATCGCCAAAGCGGCCGACGGCACCATCGTCGGCGAGAAGATGACCGCGACGCGCAAAATGAGCACGACCAATGGCATCGATCTCAGTCCGGACGGCAAGACACTTTATGTGGGCGAGTCCGACACGCGCGAGATCTGGTCGTACCGGATCGACGGCACGAGCCTGCTTTCGCCCAAGCTGGTGACGCGGTTCGCCGATTTCGACATCGACGGCCTGCGCACCGACACCTCAGGCAATCTCTATGTCGCGCGGATCTTGAAGGGCACCATCGCGGTGCTGACGCCGGCCGGAAAACTCAAGCGGGAGATCGCGCTCAAGGCCAAAGAGCCGACCAACCTCGCCTTCGGCGGCATCGACGGGAAAACCGTCTTCGTGACGCAACGACAGGGGGGCTATATCGAGTCGTTCCGGGCCGATCGTCCGGGCCGCGAGTTCTGTTTTGCGACCTGTGCGGGAGCGAAGGATACCAGGTGAACTTGAGGTAAGCACGGCCGCGCCCCCCGCAGCGCCAAAACGCGCGAATCAAGCCGCGGTTCCCTCCGAAAAGCCTGTTTCGGCAGGCACGCGGGCCGGATCGCCCCAAAACCCATCTCATTCAAATTGCTGGTCTTTGGTGCCGAATTGTTTCGTCGCCGGCCACACGACGAAACAATTCTCCTACCCACGAAACCATTTTCCCCTTGGCGTGCAGACGTCCCGAAACGTTGGCTCATTAACAATTTGCTGCAACGAAGCGCCGCACCGCAGCGGTCAGTGGGAGCCAGTCATGCAGAACGTCGTCGCCATCAACGCCGCAGCCCGCCAAGGCATCATCGCTGCCCAGGCGACCTCGGATGAAATGCTTCTGGAGAGCATTGCCGATGGCGGCCGGACCGCGATGCACATCCTTTATTCACGTCACAATGTGCGAGTCTATCGCTTCGTGCTTCGCATCGTGCGCGACGCCACCATGGCCGAAGACCTCGCCAGCCAGGTTTTTCTCGACGTGTGGCGCACCGCCAAGCAGTTCGAGGGCCGTTCCCAGGTATCGACCTGGCTGTTGTCGATCGCCCGCTTCAAGGCGCTCACGGCGTTGCGTCAGCGCCGCCACGAGGACATCGAACAGGAAGACGTGCTCGAGATCGCCGACCAGGCCGATACGCCGGAAGCCTCGCTCGATCGCAGCAACACCTCAGCGATTCTGCGCGCCTGCGTCGCGAAATTGTCGCCGGCGCATCGCGAGATCATCAACCTCGTCTACTACCATGAGAAGTCGGTGGAAGAGGTCGGTGCGATCATCGGCATACCCCAGAGCACGGTGAAGACCCGCATGTTCTATGCCCGCAAACAGCTCGCCGAACTGCTCAAGGGCGCCGGCGTCGACACCCTGGCGGCTTGAGGTAATTAAATTAATTCAATGGGTTGCGCCTGTTTTGACCGCGAATTAAGGCCTTGGCAAGCGCAGCCCGTGAAACAAATGAAACAATCGACGACATCACGCGGAAAGACTGACCCGCTAAATCGTTAACGACACCAAGTCGACACCAACGCCGCAGAGGAGTGAGAAAATGACCAAACCATCCTTCCGCTTCTTCATCATTCCGCTCGGCGCCATCTGCACCCTTGCCTCGCTCTCGGCCCAGAACACCGCTCCCCGCGGCCAGCGCGATCAGGGATCGATGCTGGTTCACCAGCAGGTCACCGATTGCAGCAGCAAGAATCCGAGCGAGGTCTGCGTGATCCGCTGAACGTGTCTTTCCAGCCTTCGAGATTTTCCAGCCTAACCGACCTTCCATCCTCCCAGTTACCTCCAACGACCCGGACGGGATGCCCCCCTTCCGGGTCGCTCTGTATTTGGCAGTCTCCAGCGCGCAGAAGTCTCACGAACACGTGACGCCGGCCGGGTAACACCGCCTCCCCACATCCCGAAGGACCATTGACGTTCACACGCGGCCGCAAGGCCCGCCGCTCAATGGAATCTTCCGATGCTCAATCTCTTTCTCGCCCTGCTCGCCGGCATCGTCACGGTGGCCGCGCCCTGCACGCTGCCGATGCTCCCGATCCTGCTCGGCGCCTCGGTCGGCCAGACCGGCAAATTGCGCCCGGCGATGATCGCGCTCGGCTTCGTGATCTCGTTTTCCGCAGCCGCCCTGTTGCTGAGCGCGATTACCGAAATTTTCGACTTCGACCCCAACGCCTTGCGCACCGGCGCGGCCGTCCTGCTGCTCGGGTTCGGGCTGCTGATGGTTTGGCCCGCCCCATTCGAATGGCTGACGATCCGGCTCAACGGCCTCGCGGGCGGGGCCGCGGCCCATGCCGCCTCGACCGGCGGAAATATCGGCGGCTTTGTCCTCGGCACCACGCTCGGCCTGGTCTGGACGCCCTGCGCCGGCCCGGTGCTCGGCTCGATCCTGACCGTGGTCGCCACCTCCAAAGACACCGCTTCGGCAAGCGCGCTGCTGGTGGTCTACGCCATCGGGGCGGCGATCCCGATGCTGGCGATTGCCTATGGCGGCCAGACGATCACCACCCGCGTCCGCAGCCTCGCGCGGATTTCCCCACGGTTGCAGCAGGGTTTCGGCGTCGTCGTCATCGCCTTCGCGATCCTCTCCTACTTCCAATACGACACGCTGATCGTGGCGTGGCTGACGGCTTTTTATCCGCAGGGCCAGCTCGGCCTGTAATTCATCCGCAACCGCTAAGGAGTCTTCCATGACGCTACGATCGTTCGTCACTTCGGCCTCGGTCCTCGCTTTCTGCCTGATCGGCGCAGCCCATCCCGGCATCAGCGGCGAGCTCGCGCGCGAGCCGAGCGCTCCGCTCGCGGTTGCAGCGGTCGAGAATCCCGCTCCGAATTTTACCGGCATCAGCAACTGGTTCAATTCCGCGCCGCTCAAGATCGGCGATCTGCGCGGCAAGGTGGTGCTGGTGGACTTCTGGACCTATGGCTGCGTCAACTGCGTCAACACCCTGCCCCACGTCACCGAGCTCTATGCCAAGTACAGGGATCGCGGCCTGGTCGTGGTTGGCGTCCACACCCCGGAATTCCCGTTCGAGAAATCGGCCGCCAACGTGCAGGCCGCGCTCAAGCGGCACGGCATCACCTATCCGGTGGCGCAGGACAACAATTCGCAGACCTGGAACGCCTACGGCAACCAGTATTGGCCCGCGCAATACATCATCGATCAACGCGGAAAGATCGTGTTCCAGCATGACGGCGAAGGCCAGTACGAGCAGATCGACCGCACCATCGCGCGCCTGCTGAACGCTTCAAGTTGAACCTGCCTTGCGAACGACACGTATCATCGTCGTATCCCCCATGGTAAGGTCCACGCGGAATAACGACGGATGGCTGCCATGTTCGAGGGCTTGGATGCCGTGGTATTGGCCCGGGCGCAGTTCGCCTTCACGATGTCATTCCACATCGTGTTTCCCGCCTTCTCGATCGGGCTCGCCAGCTATCTCGCCGTGCTTGAGGCGCTGTGGCTTTGGACCGGACGCGAAGTCTTCATCAACCTGTTTAATTACTGGCTGAAGATCTTCGCGGTCGGGTTCGGCATGGGCGTCGTGTCGGGCATCGTGATGTCCTACCAGTTCGGTACCAATTGGGCGGCGTACTCGGACAAGGCGGGCCCGGTTGTCGGACCGCTGATGGCCTATGAGGTGCTCACCGCGTTCTTCCTCGAGGCCGGCTTTCTCGGTGTGATGCTGTTCGGCCTGGAGCGGGTCGGTCACAGGCTGCATTTCCTGGCCACCGTGATGGTCGCGATCGGCACGCTGATATCGGCCTTCTGGATTCTCTCCGCCAATTCCTGGATGCAGACGCCGGCCGGCTACGCGGTCAACGCCGACGGCCAGTTCGTCGCCACCGATTGGCTCAAGGTGATCTTCAACCCGTCGTTTCCCTATCGGCTCGTGCATATGGTGCTGGCGGCCTATCTCACCACCGCGCTGGTGGTCGGCGCCGTCGGCGCGTTTCATTTGTTGCGGGACCAGCATCTTGCGGGCCCGCGGGTGATGTTTTCAATGGCAATGTGGATGGCGACGCTGGTGGCACCGATCCAGATTCTGGCCGGCGATCAGCACGGCCTCAACACGCTGGAACATCAACCCGCCAAGGTGATGGCGATGGAAGGCCATTACCGGAGCCACAAGGACGGCGCGCCACTGGTGTTGTTCGGCCTGCCGGACCAAGCTGCGGGCAAGGTCGAATACGCGATCGAAGTCCCGAAACTGTCGTCGCTGATCTTGAAGCACTCGCTCGATGCGCCGCTCGCTGGCCTCGACACCGTGCCGCGCGAAGACTGGCCGCCGGTGCCGATCATTTTCTGGACTTTCCGCATCATGGTCGGAATCGGATTTCTGATATTGGCGCTCGGCCTGTTCGGCCTGTGGGAGCGCTGGCGCGGCACGCTGTACCAATCCCGGTTACTGCAACGCTTCGCGCTGGCGATGGGTCCGGCGGGTTTTGCCGCGGTGCTGGCGGGCTGGTTTACGACCGAGGTCGGCCGCCAACCCTTTACGGTCTATGGATTGCTCCGCACCGCCGATTCCGCTTCGCCCCTGGCCGCGCCTGCCGTCGGTTCATCGCTGATCGCCTTCGTCATCGTCTATTTCATCGTCTATGCGGCGGGCCTGACCTACCTGTTCCGTCTGATGGCACAGCCGCCGCATCCCGGCGAACAGGGACCGAGCGGGGATATGGCGGCGCGTGCCGCCGGCATCACGCCCGCGGTGGGCGTGGCGGCGGAAGGAGCCGTCCGATGACGGCCGGCATCGACATCGCGACCATCTGGGCGTTCATCATCGCGCTGGCGGTGTTCATCTATGTGGTGATGGACGGATTTGACCTCGGTCTCGGCATCCTGTTTCCGCTGTTTCCCGAAAAAGCCGATCGCGACGTGATCATGAACAGCGTCGCGCCGGTCTGGGACGGCAACGAAACCTGGCTGGTGCTCGGCGGCGGCGGCCTGATGGCGGCGTTTCCGCTGGCCTATGCGGTGCTAATGCCGGCGCTTTACACGCCGATGATTGCCATGCTGATCGGCCTGATCTTCCGCGGCGTCGCCTTCGAATTTCGCTGGCGGACGACGCGGGGCGAGCGCAATCGCTGGGACATCGCATTCGCCGGTGGATCGCTGCTGGCAGCACTGGCGCAGGGAATTGCGCTCGGTGCTATCCTGCAGGGCGTGCATGTCGAGGGGCGGCAATATGCCGGCGGCTGGTGGGACTGGTTGACGCCGTTCAGCATCGTGACCGGCGGCGCGCTCGTCGTCGGCTACGCGCTGCTGGGTGCGACGTGGCTGGTGATGAAGACCGAGGGAGCGCTGCGCGACAGGGCCTACCACCTGAGCTGGTTTTTGTTGCTGGCGATGCTGGGCGCCATCGGCGCGGTCAGCCTCGCCACGCCATTCCTCCACGTCCAATATACAGAGCGCTGGTTTTCCTGGCCCAACGTCATCCTGACCGCGCCGGTGCCGCTCGCGGTTGCCGCTGTCACCGCGCTGTTGCTGCGCAGCCTTGCCAACAAGAGAGATTACCAGCCGTTCTTTCTATCGCTGGCGCTGTTCGCGCTGTCCTATGCCGGCCTCGGCATCAGCATGTATCCCTATATCGTGCCGCAGAGCATCACCATCTGGCAGGCGGCATCTCCCGAAAATAGCCAGCTCTTCATGCTGGTCGGCGTCGCCGTGCTGATACCGCTGATCCTTGGCTACACCGCGTGGGCCTATTGGGTCTTCCGCGGCAAGGTCGGGGCCGGGAGCGGTTATCACTGATGCCCGATGAGCAAAAGCCGCGACCGCTCCATCGGCGCCTGTTGTGGTTTGTCGCGCTTTGGCTCGGCGGGGTAAGTGCGGTCGGCGTCATCGCTTTCGGCTTACGGCTGTGGCTCGCGCCGAAGTGAGGCTTTTGGGACACATCCTGGAGCCGTCAAAATCGAAGCCATTCCAGAGACATATCCGGATTGCTTGCCATTGCGCCGTCCCTGAGATTTGATGGTTCCAGCGATTTGGCGACACCACGATGCGCGCCGGGCAGCGTTCGACGAACGCGAGGTATGAGGAGAGCCTTGAATGACGAGATTTCGGCACCTGATCTGGATGATGATCGCCGCTGTCGGGTTGATGCTTTCGGTCTCGCACGGCTATGCCCAGCAGCCTGACGTCGGCGACCAGCCGGGATTGCTGGCTGATGATTCCGTGCAGCTGGATCCGGAATTCCGCAAGCAGGTCGTGTACTACCGAACGAACGAGGCGCCGGGGACCATCATCATCTCGACCGGCGAGCGTCATCTCTATCTGATCCAGCCGGGTGGCCGCGCCATCCGCTACGGCATCGGCGTCGGCCGCGACGGTTTCCAGTGGCAGGGCCTTTTGAGCATCACGCGCAAGGCGGAATGGCCGGACTGGACGCCGCCGCCGGAGATGATCGCGCGCCAGCCCTATTTGCCGCGCTTCATGGCCGGCGGGCCGGGCAATCCGCTCGGCGCCCGCGCGATGTATCTCGGCGCCACCGTCTACCGCATCCACGGCACCAACCGGCCGGACACGATCGGCACCAAGGTCTCCTCCGGCTGCTTCCGGCTGGTCAATGCCGACGTCGCCGATCTCTACGATCGCGTGCCCGTCGGCACCAAGGTCATCGTGCGGCAAGAGCCGGCATTGTAACCGCGGCGACCGCTCCCGCCGCCGAATCCATTTTTTCAATTATTGCGAAAGACAAAACCATGCGCACATTCCGAGGCGGCCTCCTGATCGGGCTGGCGGTCGCAGTCGCGGTCGCGGCCGTCGCCATCACCTACGAACGATATGACACGCGGACCCTGAAGCGGACGCTGCGGCGCGGCGAAGTCTTGTGCGGCGTCAACAAGGGGCTGCCGGGCTTCTCGATCCCCGACGACAAGGGCAACTGGAGCGGCTTCGACGTCGATTTCTGCCGCGCCGTCGCCGCCGCCATCTTCGACGATCCGAGCAAGGCGAAGTTCGTGCCGCTCGAAGCCAGCGAGCGTTTCAAGGAATTGCAGAACCGCAAGGTGGATATCCTGTCGCGTAACTCGACCTGGAGCATGGCGCGCGAGACCAACTACGATCTCTATTTTCCGGCGGTCGCCTATTATGACGGCGAAGGCTTCATGCTGCCCCGCGCACGCAACATCGATTCGGCGCTGGAGCTGAACGGCAGCAAGGTGTGCGTGCAGGCGGGAACCACCACACAGCTGAACCTGGCCGACTATTTTCGTGCCAACAACATGAAATACGAGGAGAAGAAATTCGACAAGCTGGGAGACGTCATCAAGGCCTATGATTCCGGTCAGTGCGACACCTTGACCGCCGACGTTTCGCAGCTCTACGCACTGCGGCTGAATCTTTCAAAACCCGACGACCACGTCATCCTGGCCGACGTCATCTCCAAGGAGCCGCTGGCGCCGGTGGTGCGGCAGCGCGACGACGACTGGATGATGCTGGTGAAATGGACGCTGTACGCGATGATCAATGCCGAGGAGCTCGGCGTGACCTCGAAGAACATCGACGAGGCGCTGAAGTCGAAAAAGCCCGACGTGATGCGGCTGGTCGGCACCGAAGGCACTTATGGCGAGGATCTCGGGCTGACCAAGGACTGGGCCGTCCGCATCATCCGCCATGTCGGCAATTACGGCGAGGTCTATGAGCGCAATGTCGGCTCGGGATCGAAGCTGAAGATTCCGCGCGGCCTCAACCAGCTCTGGAGCGCCGGCGGCATCCAGTACGCGCCGCCGATACGGTAGGCTGCTGCCGGCTTAGCCCCAGTCGACGCCGCACAACCACTCGTCATCACCCGCGAAAGCGGGTGACCCAGTATTCCAGAGACGTTGCGGTAAAGTCGAGAGGCCGCGGCGTACTGGATCGCCCGGTCAAGCCGGGCGATGACATCCGTTTTTGTTGCGCTGTCCAGCGCCTGTCTCAGTAGCTCTTCATCCGCGCCAGCTGATCGGCGTGGAAATTCGCATCGCCGAACAATTCCTGGCATACCCGGGCGCGCTTCATGAAGAAGCCGATGTCGAACTGGTCGGTCATGCCCATGCCGCCATGCATCTGCACGCCCTCCTGGACGGCCAGCGTCGCGGTCGAGCCGGCGCGCGCCTTGGCGACCGCCACCGCAGCGCCGGCATTGGCAAAATCGGCATCCAGCGTCTGCAGCGCCTTCAGCACCGCGGCGCGGGTGATCTCGATGTCGATATAGAGCTGGGCGGCGCGGTGCTGCAGCGCCTGGAATTCGCCGATCAGTTTTCCGAACTGCTTGCGCTCCTTGAGATAGTTCACGGTGCGGCCGAACACTTCCTCAGACAGGCCGACCATTTCGGAGGCGACCGCGCCGCGGCCGATATTGAGCACGCCTTCCAATAGCGCAAACCCCTGATCGACCTCGCCGAGCACGCCGTCGGCGTCGACCTCGACATTTTCGAATTTTATTCGGGCCGCGTTGTGCGAATCCACCATTGCCGTGCGTTCGATCTCCATGCCTTTTGCCTTGGGGTCGACCAGAAACAGCGTCAATCCGTCGCGCTCGCCGGCGGCGCCCCCGGTGCGGGCCGCGACGATCAGGAGACCGGCTGTGTGCCCGTCGACCACGAACGCTTTGTCGCCCGTGAGCCTGAATCCGTTGCCGGAACGGACCGCCTGCAGCTTGGTCTGCAACGGGCGATGTTTGGCGCCTTCATCGATGGCGAGCGCGGCGAGCAGCGAACCGTCGGCGATCTTCGGCAGATGTTGGGCCTTCTGCGCGGCACTGCCTCCGCGCGACAGCGCGGACACCGCGAGCACGGCGGTCGAGAGAAACGGCGACGGCATCAAGGTGCGGCCGATCTCTTCCATCACCACGCCGGCCTCGACGCAGCCGAGACCCGAGCCGCCGAATTCCTCGGGCACCAACAGGCCGGAAAATCCCATCTCGGCGAAATTCTTCCAGAACTCGCGGGAAAACCCGGTGGCGTCCTTGGCATCGCGGAGCTGCCGCAGATGCGACACCGGTGCCTTGTCGCTGATGAGACCGCGCGCGCTGTCGCGCAGCATCGACTGTTCTTCGCTAAGGACGAGGGCCATTTTGAGGTTTCCGGTTCAGAGAATTTTCAGATGCAATATGTTAGATTGTCGTTCCGGGGCGGCGCGAAGCGTCGAACCCGGAACCTAGAGATTCCGGGTCTGGTCCTTCGGACCATCCCGGAATGACGGAGGAGAACGTCACGCCCCCGGCAGATCGAGAATTCGTTTCGCCACGATGCCGAGCATGACCTCGGACGTGCCGCCCTCGATCGAGTTGGCCTTGGTGCGCAGCCAGGCGCGCGGCCTCGCGCCGCCTTTGGAGCGCTCGCTTTCCCATTCCAGCGCGTCGACGCCGCCGGCCGACATCAGGATTTCGTAGCGGCGCTTGTTCAGCTCGGTGCCGTAATATTTCATCGCCGAGGAAAACGCCGGATGCGCCTGACCCGCCTTGGCGAGATCGACCGCCCGTTCGGCAGCGCAGGCCAGCGCCGCCTCGTCGATCTCGAACGTTGCGATCTGGCCGCGCAGCATCGGATCTTCCAGCCGGCCCTGCTCGTCGGTGCCGACGAAGTCGGCGGCGACCTGGCCGAGCGGCCGGCCCACCCCGCGCTCGCCCATGCCCGAGATCATCGCGCGCTCATGCTGCAAGAGATATTTGGCAACGTCCCAGCCGCGATTGACGGTGCCGACCACATGGGATTTCGGCACCCGCACATTGTCGAAGAAGGTTTCGCAGAACGGCGAGTAGCCCGAGATCAACAGGATCGGCTTGGTCGAGACGCCCTTCGAGGCCATATCGAACAGAATAAAGCTGATGCCGTCATGTTTTTTCGCGGTTGCGTCGGTGCGGACGAGACAGAAAATCCAGTCGGCATAGTTGGCGTAGGACGTCCAGATCTTCTGGCCAGTGATGACAAAATCCTCGCCATCGCTTTCGGCGCGTGTCTGCAGCGAGGCGAGGTCGGAGCCGGCGTTCGGCTCGGAATAGCCCTGGCACCAGCGGATCAGGCCGGCGGTGATCTTGGGCAGATGCTCCTTCTTCTGCGCCTCGGTACCGTATTTCAGCAGCGCCGGTCCGAGCATGGAAATGCCGAACGAAGTCAGCGGCGTCCGCGCGCCGATCGCCGCCATTTCCTGGCGCACGATCTTGGCTTCCTCGCCGTCGAGGCCGCCGCCGCCATATTCCTTCGGCCAATGCGGCACGGTCCAGCCCTTGTCGCGCATCCGCTCGAACCAGACGCGCTGCGGCTCGGAGGAGAATTTGGTGTTGCGGCCGCCCCAGAACGTATCCGCCTCCGAGGTCATGGGACGCCGCATCTCCGGCGGACAATTGGCCTCCAGCCAGGCGCGGGCTTCGCGGCGAAACTTTTCCAGATCGGACATCGGCGTTTCCATTCAAGCGATGGCGGCCGGCTGGCGGCCGCGCGATCGATGCATCATTTTGCGGATCGACCTTAGCCGCCGCCTAGCGGAATTCAATATATCTCTGGCCCGCGCCATGCGGCCGCGGCGGTGGTCCCGAGCGCCGATCGGGTGTATGCGCAAGACCGATAATGATTGAAAAACAAGAGGAAACCAAGATGCGGCTGAAGCTGCTTTCGCCTGGCGAAATGAACGAGAACCAGAAACAAACCTATGACGAGTCGATCGCTGGCAAGCGCGGCGCGCCGCCGGCGCCGATGATGGCCTGGCTCAACAGCCCGGAGATGGCGCGGCACGCCACCCGCCTCGGCGCCGTCCTGCGTTTCGATACGATGTTTCCGGCCAAATTGTCGGAGATCGCCATTCTCGTCACCGCGCGGCACTGGACCGCGCATTACGAATGGTATGCCCATAAGCGGCTGGCGCTGAAAGGCGGCATGGATCCGAAGATCATCGACGACATCAGGGATCGCCGCACGCCCCGTTTCGACGATCCGAAGGCGCAGATGATCTACGATGTTTCAAAGTCGCTGCACGAGGGCCACGGGCTGTCGAAAGTGCTATACGACGAGGCGGTGAAGGTGCTCTCCGATCGCGGCCTGGTCGAGATCATCGGACTGTGCGGCTACTACACCATGGTGTCGATGACTCTGAACACGTTTGAATTCGAGCTGCCGGCCGGGGAAGTTTCGGAACTGGCATGAGGACACCGCTGCGGACTTCCCCCTCACCCCGATTTTTCGCTACGCTCAAAATCCGATCTCTCCCCGCAACGGGGCGAGGTAAAGCCGACGGAGAATACAGATGCCCGACAATCCACCGATCATCGCCGGCACGCGGATCGGGCATGTCCATCTCAAGGTGGCCGATCTCGACCGCGCGCTCGGGTTTTACTGCGGCGTGCTCGGCTTCGAACTCATGCAGCGGCTGAGTTCGGGCGCGGCGTTCATCTCGGCGGGCGGCTATCACCACCATATCGGGCTCAACACCTGGGAGAGCAAAGGCGGCCATCCGCCGCCGCCGGGAACGACGGGGCTGTTTCACACCGCGATCCTCTATCCGACGCGGCCCGCGCTGGCGGAGGCATTGCACCGGCTGATCGAAGCCGGCATTCCGCTCGACGGCGCCAGCGACCACGGCGTCAGCGAAGCGCTTTATCTGCGCGACCCCGACGAAAACGGCGTCGAGCTGTATTGGGACCGGCCGAAGGAGCAGTGGCCGCGCAAGGAGGACGGATCGCTGGCGATGTTCACGCGCCGGCTCGATCTGGACGATCTGTTGCGGCAGCGGGAAACGTAGAACTCTCCCCGTCATTGCGAGGAGCGGAGCGACGAAGCAATCCACTCTTTCCTTGGCTGAGATGGATTGCTTCGCCCGCAATGACGATCTTAACCGGGGGCGACGCTTCCCCGCCCCCGCACCATGATCAATACCGCCGCGGCGAGTTCCAGCCCGATGCAGCCGTAAAACGGCAACGCGTAGCTGCCCGACGCGTCCCGCAACAGGCCGATGACGCCGGGGCCGAACGCGTAGGTGACCTGGTTGATCGCGGTGATCAGGCTGATCAGCACGCCGAACGAGCGCGGGTCGAACTCGCGCTGCACGATCAGGGATGGCAGCGTGATCAGATTGCCGACCGAGAAGCCGAACAGCGCGCATGCCGCGATCAACACCATTTCGTTGCGCGAGTTGATGATGATCGCAAGCGCCAGCGCCTGGCTCGCGAACGAGATCGCCGAGGCCAGCCGCTGGTTGAGCCGGTCGATCACGATCGAGAACAGCACGCGGCCGACCACCGCCATCGCCGTCAACAGCGCCACCGCGGTCGCCGCGCTGCTTCGGCCGATCACGGGATCGAGGAACGAGATCAGGTGAACGATGAAACCGACCTGCGCGAACAGCACCAGCGCAAACGCGATCGACACCGTGAGGAATCCGACGTCGCGCAGCGCCTGAGCGCGGATCCGCGCGGCCGAAGGCGCCTCCGCGGCCGCCGATCCCGCGGCAAGGCCCGCATGTTCGGGCGGGCGGCCGACGAAGATCAGGACAATGGGAATCATCAGCACCAGCATCGTGGCGGCCACCGCGACCATGGCGCCGGGAAACCCGAAATGCCCGATGGCCGCGACCAACAGCGGCACACCGGCAATGCCGCCAAAGCTCGCGCCGTTGAGCGCGAGGCTGATCGCCATGCCGCGCTTTTTATCGAACCAGAGGCCGAGCGTGTTGGTGATGACGCCGAGGCTGGTGCCGGCCCAGCCGAACGCCAACAGCGCATCGGCCAGATAAAGCTGCCAGACCGACGTCACCTGCCCCATCATGATCGCGGCGGCGGCCATCGCCACGATGCCGCCCAGCAGGCAGTTGCGTGGGCCGAACGCCCGCATTGCCTCGCTGACGAAGGCGACCAGCACCGCACCGAACAGATAGAAGAACGTCGTTCCCGACGAGATCAGCGAGGCCGGCCAGCCGTGCACGCGATGCAGCTCGGCGAGATAGACGCTCTGGCCGTAGAAGCCGAGGCCCCAGCCGAAGGTCGCCACCAGGAAACAGACCGCGACGATCCGCCAGCCATCATAGCGGGCGGAGGTTTCGTCGATCGCGATGCGAGTGGACGCGTCCACGGATTATCTCTTTCGTTTCAACACCGTCATGGCCGGGCTCGTCCCGGCCATCCACGTTCTCAGCACCTTAAGACGTGGATGCCCGGCACAAGGCCGGGCATGACGATAAAAATTAGCACCCTGCTCGGCGCGATGCTTCGACCCGGGCCGAAGTATCAGGTCTTCACCGTGGACGGATCGTAGAAAAACCGCTCGCGAAAAATCAGGTCGCCGCGCCACTCCTGCAGGGCGACCTCGTCGAACCGGCGCACCTGGCCGGATTTGTCGGTCAGCACGAAGTTCCAGTGGATGACGACGCGGTCGCCTTCGACCACCGAGGAGATTGCCTTGGAATAGACGTGCGACATCCGCGCCAGCGCAGCCCGCTCATGCGCGACCAGCACGTCGCGGCCGACGCGCGGGGCTGCGGCGTTCTCCTGCATGCTGGAATCCTCGGTGTAATAGCCCTCGATGGCGCCGGCGTGATCGCCCGCTTCCACGACGGCGATGAATTCGTTGAGACGTTCTCGCGTCGGCATGGCTCCTCCGGTCCGGCGGGCAACCGGTCACATGGGATCGGGATATTCGGACAATTCCTGCAGCCGCGCCCGTCGGCGCCGCGCGAACGATGAAAAAGCGAGCACCGTCAGTCCCAGCAATACCGGCGGATACACCACCAGGTTGACGGCGGACCAGCCGAAATTCGCCAGCAACTGGCCGGAGGAAAACGAGCCCACCGCCATGGTGCCGAACACCAGGAAATCGTTGAAGGCCTGGACCTTGTTGCGCTCCTGCGGCCGGTGCGTTTCCAGAACCAGCGCCGACGCCCCGACGAAGCCGAGATTCCACCCGAGTCCGAGCACGATCAGCGTGGCCCAGAAATGCAGCGCGGTGATGCCGGAAAGCCCGATCGTCGCGGCGGCGGCCTCGAGGACCAGGCCGGCCGCCACCACCTTCGGCGCGCCGAAGCGCGCGATCAAGGAGCCCGTGAAGAAGCTCGGCCCGTACATCGCCACGATATGCCACTGGATGCCGAAATTGGAATCGGTGACGGAAAGTCCGCAGATCTTCATCGCCAGCGGCGCCGAGGTCATCACCAAATTCATCATCGGGTAGGAAACGATGCCGCAGATCGCGGCCGCGATGAAGCGCGGCTGCCGCACGATCTCGGACAGCGGACGGCCGCCGTGCAGATCCGACGGCGCGGGCTTCGGCGCATCGACGCCGGAGAGCACCAGCATCGCCACCAGCGCGACTGCCGCCTGCACCACAAAGGAGAAGGCGAACAGATAAGGCGGCCAGATGTCCATGGTCCACTGCACGAGCTGCGGACCGAGCACGCCGGCGAACACGCCGCCGGCCATCACCCATGATACCGCCCTGGGGCGGAACGAGGCGCTGGCGCCGTCGGCGGCGGCGAAGCGATAGGATTGCGACACCGCGCCGTAGAGCCCGCCGAGGAAGGTCGCGCAGCAGAACAGCGCAAACGAGGCATGAAGGATCGCGAAGGAGCCGAGCAGGCCGGTCGCGACCCCGAAGCCGGTGCCGATAATGAAGGCGGTGCGGCGGCCATAGGCGCGCGAGATCGCCCCGGTCGGCAGCGTGCCGGCCGCGAGCCCGAGCACATACATCGAGAGCGGCACGGTCGCGAGCGACATATCCGGCGCCAGCGTCGCGCCGACGATCGAGCCGGTGGCGAAGATCACGGCCGAGTTGGCGCCGGTCAGTGCCTGCGCCGCCGCCAGCCTCGCCACGTTGGATCGCGCGCGGGCGTCGTTCGATATTTCGTCGGCAGCAGTCAAGTCGATCATGTCCAGGTTTCCGCCCGAATGCGGCCGCTTGCGGCACGGCCTCATTGATTCCAGCCACTATGGACGGAGGTTTAGGCCCGATCAACCGACGCAAACGGGCGTGCGCCATGCGCTCGCGTTCAAGCCAGTTTCCGCCGCTCGAACATCAGAACGAGATTATTGGCGGGCATCTCGGCGATTTCCACCAGCGCAAGACCGGAAGCGCCGGCCAGTCTTTCCAGCGCCTCGATGTCGCGCACGCCCCATTCGGGATTGGCCTCGCGCAGACTGGTATCGAACACCGCATTGCTGATGGCGGTGTGCTTGCCGCCGCGCTTGAACGGGCCGTACAGAAACAGCCCGCCGCCCGCCGGCAGATACCGCCCGGCGCCCGCGAACAGGCCTTCCGCCACGCGCCACGGCGCGATGTGGATCACATTGGCGCAGAACACCGCGAGCAGATTTTTCGGACCGCTGCCGTCATGCATCTGTTGACACCACGCCGGATCGGACAGGTCGATCCGCAGCGGCGGGCGAATATTTTCAAGCCCCGCATGCGCCCGCCACGCCGCGATGCTCCTGAGATGCTGTTCGTTGAGATCGCTCGGCCACCAGACGATGCCGGGCATGTGGCGCGCAAAATCGACCACATGCTGGCCAGTGCCGCTGCCGGTCTCGACCACGTCGCCGGATTTGTCCGCGAGGAACCGCAGCAACACGCTGCGGATCGCCTCGTGATTGCGGTGGAACGCCGGCGCGTCGAGACGGCCGTCGGGCTCGATCCGCCCACCGTCCTTGCCGAATTCCACGACATAGTCAGCCACGCCAGCCTCGTCTGTTTCCCGAAGGAATTCTTCGGTCAGGGTTTATCAGCTTTGAACTGGGATTGCTCCAGTTCCAGATAAATCCGGTAGGCATTTCCGCGGTTGTTGCTCGAAAACGCCGGCATATCGCGATATTTTGACCAGTCGGCCTGCTCGTAGGCGACGTCGAAATCCGTCCAGTTCTGGACCGCCGCGGTCATCTTGTCCCGCAGAAATTGAATGTAATCGCGGGTAAAGCCGATCGCCTGCTTCGCTTCGGTCGACGTCCTGCCATGGCCGGGAACGATGAATTTCGGATCGAGCTTCGCCACCTCGTCGAGCGCCCGCAGCCATTGCGTGGTGGAGACATCGTCGCTGTTCATGAAGGGGATGCGGCCGTTCTGCACGATGTCGCCGGCGAACAGCACACCGTCGGGCTCGACCATCATCATGATGTCGCTGGAGGAATGCGCCGGCCCCGCATAGAGCAGCGTCAGCCGCCGGTCGCCGAGCGAAATCGTCATGCGCTCGCTGAAGGTGACATCGGGCGGCACCACGCGGGTATTGGCGTCGACCCACGGGAACAGCGCGCCGCGCCGCTGCTCGAGGCGCTGGTTCGCCTTCTCGTCGGCGGTCTCTTCATTGTCCTTGTATTCGCCCGATCGCTCCTGCGCGACGATGAGGGCGTCGCTGTGATCCCTGAACGCCTGCAGGCCGTAGATGTGGTCGGCATGATAATGGCTCAGCACCACGTACCTGATTTTCTTGTCGGTGACTTTGCGGATTTCCTGCAACAGCGCCCAGCCGAGGCTCGGAGTGCCCAGCGCATCGAACACCACGACGCCGTCGGACGTCACGACAAATCCGGCATTGGAGGTATTGCCTTCGTTCTCCTTGCCGGGAATGCCGGGATTGCCCGTCGAGTACCAGACCGGCTTGCCCGGCACCCGATCGATCTTCAGCGGAATGGTCAGAGGCGGATAAGGCGAAACGGTTTGCGCGCCCGCGGCAAACGCCGCGCAGGTCGCGAACAACGCGGCGATGAGAATTCGCTTCACTTGATGGTTCCGCAATAGATTTCCTTGAGCACTTCGATGATACGCATCGCCCGCTTGTCGGCAACGCGGTAGTGCAATGTCTGCGATGTCCGGCGGAACGTAACCAGCCCGTCGGCGCGCAGCCGCGCCAGATGCTGCGATAGCGCCGACTGACTGAGCTTTGCGACGTCGACGAGTTCCCCCACCGTCATTTCGCCACGCGCGGCAAGAAAACAGAGCACCAGCAGGCGCTTCTCGTTGCCGAGCAGTTTCATCAGCTGCGCGGCGTCGCCGGCCTGTCGTGCCAGTTTCTTCAGATCGGCCGCGTCGACGCTCGCTCCCGCGGCCTTCCTCGTCGCTGCTGTCGCAACTGCTCTCATCGCTTGTTTCCCGAACCTGCCGGCGGCGCCCGCGGGAGCCGCTCAAATCACATTACCGCGCCGCCTATTATTTAGCATTGACTAAATTAGTAAACGACGATAGGCCTGCAAAAAAGAATGAACGATATGGCGACACGGCCATGAAGGGAAGAAAACGTGCGTCCAGACCTCCCGCGTAGCATGTCCCTTCTGCCGCAGCCCGCCGGCGCCTCCGCGCGGCTTGGCCGGCGCTCGTTTCTCGGCCTCGGCGCCGCACTGACCGGCGGCCTCGCGCTCCGCCTGAAACCGGGCAGCGCCGCCGAGCCTGCGCCGGCTTCGCCGCCCTCGGATCCGCCGTGGTCGCAAGCGCTCGGCCCCGGCGTGGTCGATCGGCCCTATGGCCGGCCCGCCGACTTCGAGGCCGGCGTCATCAGGCGCAACGTGCCGTGGCTGACCGCCGGCACCGAATCCTCGATCAGCTTCTCGCCGCTGCAGGACCTGCACGGCATCATCACGCCGAACGGGCTGTTCTTCGAGCGCCATCACGCGGGGCGGCCGGACATCGATCCGGACCAGCACCGGCTGATGATCCATGGACTGGTCGAGCGCCCGCTGATCCTCACCATGCAGGACATCGTGCGCTTCCCGTCGGTGTCGCGGATCCACTTCATCGAATGCCCGGCCAATGGCGGCATGGAATGGCGCGCCTCGCAGATCAATTCGCTGCAGTTCAATCACGGCATGATCTCCTGCGCCGAATGGACCGGGGTGCGGCTCTCGACGCTGCTGGAGGAAGTCGGGATCAAGAAGGACGCAAAATGGGTGCTGGTCGAGGGCGCCGACGGCGCGCATATGAACCGCAGCCTGCCGCTCGATAAATGCCTGGACGACTGCCTCGTGGTCTATGCGCAGAACGGCGAGGCGCTGCGGCCGGAACAGGGCTATCCGCTGCGGCTGGTGGTGCCGGGCTGGGAAGGCAACGTCAACATCAAGTGGCTGCGCCGCATCAAGCTCGGCGACAAACCCTGGTATTCCCGCGAAGAGACCTCGAAATATACCGATTTGATGCCGGACGGCACGTCGCGCGGCTTCACTTGGCTGATCGACGCCAAATCCGTCATCACCTTCCCCTGTCCGGAAAAGCCGCTTACCGGGCCGGGCCTCTATGAAATCAGGGGACTGGCCTGGACCGGCAACGGCAAGGTCAAGCGGGTCGATGTCTCCACCGACGGCGGCATCACTTGGCAGACCGCACGACTGCACGAGCCGGTGCTGTCAAAGGCGCTGACGAAATTCACGTTTGCCTGGCAGTGGGACGGCAAGCCGGCGCTGCTGGAATCGCGCGTGATCGACGAGACCGGTTACGTGCAGCCGACGATTGCCGATTTGCGCAAGCAGCGCGGAACGAACTCGGTCTATCACAACAATTCGATCCAGACCTGGCAGGTCAAGCCGGACGGGAGCGTGTTCGATGTCCAGCTCGCGTAAGCTTTCTTTGCTGCTCGGCATCGGCCTGGTCGCCGCCGCAGGCGCCTTCGCACGCGCGGCGGAGCCCGGGCATTTCGGTTATGGCAAGATCGCAACGCCGGAGCAGATCGCCGGCTGGAATATCGACGTGCGCGGCGACGACGGCTTGGGCCTGCCGCCCGGCAAGGGCACCGTCGAGCGGGGCACGGAGGTCTTTGCCGACCAATGTGCCGCCTGTCATGGAACTTTCGGCGAAGGCGAGGGGCGCTATCCCAAACTCGCGGGTGGCGCCGGGACGCTGAAAAACGACCGTCCGGAGCTCACGGTCGGCAGCTACTGGCCGTTTGCGCCGACCCTGTTCGATTATATTAACCGCGCCATGCCAATGCCCGCACCGCACACATTGTCAGCGGATGACGTTTATGCTTTGACGGCCTATATTCTGAACCTCAACGACCTCGTTCCGAATGAATTCGTTGCCGACCGCGACAGTTTGCCGAAAGTCAAAATGCCCAACCGCGACCATTTCATCTGGACCGACCCAAGACCCGATACGACGGCCAAGCCGTGCCTGAACGCGTGTGCCGACCCTGCCAGCATCAAGATCAACTCGACCGCCGAAGGCAATGGCCTGACACCGCGCACGACCGGACCGCTCGACACGATGCAACCGAAATAGAACATGCGGGAAACGCCTTGACCGATCATCACTCGACCAGGCCTGTCCTGATTGCCGCGCTGGCGCTTGCCATCGCCGCGCTCGTCTCGGCAAGCCCGGCGCGCGCGCAATCCGCCACGTCCGAGGGCCAGAAGCTCGCCTTCGATCGCAGCAAGGGCAATTGCCTGACCTGCCACGTGATCAAGGGCGGCGACCTTCCCGGCTCAATCGGACCGGAGCTGAAGGACATCAAGAGCAAATATCCCGATCGCAACGACCTTGTCGCGATTATTACCGATGAAACCAAGCGCAATCCGCAGACCGTGATGCCTCCGTTCGGACGAAACCGGATCCTGACCGAACAGGAAATCAGCGCGGTGGTGGATTTCCTGCAGACGCTCTAGCGGCGAGCCGCCTTTTAGGAGAATTTCGATGACGACCACTCACGACGGCTACCCGGCCACGCGGCGCCTGATCCTGAAAGGCGCGGCGAGCGTCGCGTTGATCGGCCTCGGCAACCTTCCGTTCGGCCTCGCGCCGGCCTTCGCCGCCGCGAACGACAAATATCCGGAAGACGCTTTCAAGCAGAAGGGCGACGCCGACGCCATCAAGGCGCTCTATGGCAAGACCGCGGAGCCGTCGGACAAGGTCAAGATGGACGCGCCCGAGATCGCCGAGAATGGCGCGGTGGTGCCGATTTCGGTGAGCTCGACGCTGGACAATGTGACGTCGATCACCATTCTGGTTGCGGAGAACCCGAACGCGCTGGCGGCGTCCTACCGGATTCCGGAAGGCACCCTGCCGAGCGTGGCGAACCGCCTCAAAATGGCGAAGACCACCAACGTGATCGCGATCGTGGAAGCCGGCGGCAAGCTCTACAGCACGACCAAGGAAGTCAAAGTCACCGTCGGCGGCTGCGGCGGCTAAGGCGCATGATCCGGACCCGGAGGGCCACGTTAGTGCAAAGTGGGCACCGGTTTTCCGACAAGATCATGCGCAAGACAAGGAAGTGAAGGAGAATTACCATGGCATCGACCATCCGCGTGCGCGCGACATCGAGCGGAGAGATCACCGAAGTCCAGGCGCTGATCCAGCACCCGATGGATTCCGGCTATATCAAGGACGCCAAGGGCGACCTGATTCCGCCGCACTTCATCCAGCAACTGACCTTCGAACATGACGGCAAGAACGTGTTCCTGGCCGACTGGGGACCGGCGGTCTCCAAGGACCCCTATGTCAAGTTCAGCTTCAAGGGCGCCAAGAAGGGCGACGACCTGAAGATCAGCTGGGTCGACAACAAGGGCGCCAGCGACACCATTACGGCGAAGATTGGATAACAGCGGGTTTTTTTGACGCGTTTTCTTCACGCGAACCGGTGCCCACTTCGCTTGAAAACGCCATGACTGGAGAAGTGAACGTGCGATCCGCGATCCATCTTGCCTCGGCCGCTCTCGCGCTGGCGATGCTTTCGTTTGGCGCCATGCAGTTTGCGGTCGCCGCCGACACGCCCGACCCGGCCGGCGGACGCAAAGGCGTTCCAGAAATATTTCACCGACAAGTTTCCCAAGGTGAAGCTGGACGACTTCGTCAACGGTCCGTACTCGATGAACGAGGACATGCACCGGCAGTGGGAAGAGAAGGAACAGTTTCCGCCCTATGATTTTGCGCTCGATGCGGGCAAGGAAATGTTCTCCAAGCCGTTCAAGAACGGCAAGAGTTACGCGGATTGCTTTCCGAACCAGGGCATCGGCATCCGGCAGAACTATCCCGTTTTCGACGAGAAGGAAGGCAAGGTCGTCACGCTCGAACTGGCGTTGAACCGCTGCCGCGAGGCCAATGGCGAAGCGCCGTTGCCCTATGTGAAAGACGATATGGCCGCACTCACCGCCTATATGGCGTTCACCTCGCGCGGCAAGCCGTTCGACATCAAGATCCCCAACGATCCGCGGGCGCTGGAAGCCTACCAGAACGGCAAGCGCTATTTCTATACAAGGCGCGGCCAGCTCAATTTCTCCTGCGCGAGCTGCCATGTGCAGAATGGTGGTGAGCGGATTCGCGCCGAAGTGCTGGCGCCGGCTCTCGGGATATTGAACGCGATGCCGATCTATCGCTCCGAATGGGGCGGCATGGGCACGATCAGCCGGCGCTTCACCACCTGCAACAGCCAGATCCGCGGCGTGCCGCTCGCGCCGCAATCCGATGAATATCGCGATCTCGAATATTACCTGTCCTATGTCAGCAACGGATTGCCGATCTCCGGCCCGGGGGCGCGGCCATGAGGGGCAACATGCCGAAGTCCACGCTCGCGCTGGCCACTCTTTCGCTGACCATGGGCCTTCTGATCGCAGGTGCGGCGTCCGCGCTTGCCGAAAGTTCCGAAGCCGATTTCAAGGCGGCCTATGCCGCGGCGGAAGCCGCCAACAAGGAGGCGGCTTCCTTGCACAATCAATGGACCACGACGGCGGCGGCGCTGGCGGCCGCGAAAAAGGCCGCCGATGGCGGCAATTTCGATCAGGCCGTCGCGGGATCGAAGGAAGCCGAAGCCCTGGCAAAGGCCTCGATCTACCAGGCCGAGAGCGAAAAAGACGCCTGGAAGGCGCTCGAAATACACTAGCGCCCGTTTCGAGGCGGAGAGATATCGCATGACCATCCGTCGCCGGGATTTTCTCACGCTTGCGGGCGCCGCCGCGCTCTCACCGATGCTGTCGCGCCGGGCGCGCAGCGCCGACAATCCGCGCGTTTACGACGTCGAACGTTTCGGCAATGCGCGTATCCTGCATATGACCGATACGCACGCGCAGCTGCTGCCGGTGTATTTTCGCGAGCCGAGCGTCAATCTCGGGATCGGTGCGATGACCGGCAGGCCGCCGCATCTGGTCGGCCAGGCCTTTCTCGATCGCTTCGGCATCAAGCCGGATACCGCCGACGCCTACGCCTTCACCTTTCTCGATTTCGAGAAATCGGCCGCCCGTTTCGGCAAGCTCGGCGGCTTCGCGCACCTGAAAACACTGATCGACCGCCTGCGCAGCGATGCCGGCCCCGGGAACTCGCTGCTGCTCGACGGCGGCGATCTGTGGCAGGGCACCGGGCTCGCCAACACCATGCAAGGCGCCGACATGGTGGAAGCCGCCAATTTGCTCGGCATCGAGGCGATGACCGGGCACTGGGAGTTCACCTATGGCGAAGCGGCGCTGCGCGCCAATCTCGACCGCTTCAAGGGCGAATTCCTGGCCCAGAACGTCTTCCTCACCGAGGAGGCCGCCTTCAACGACGCCAAGGCCTTCGATTCCGCCTCTGGGCGCGTGTTCAAGCCGGCCAGCATCAAGGAAATCGGCGGCTATCGCGTCGCGGTGATCGGGCAGGCGTTTCCCTATGTGCCTATCGCGCATCCCAAGCGATTCACGCCGGACTGGACGTTCGGCATTCGCGACGAAGAACTGCAGAAGCTGGTCGACGGCTTGCGCAACAACGACAAGGTCGATGCCGTGGTGCTGCTGTCGCATAACGGAATGGACGTCGATCTCAAGCTCGCCAGCAAGGTCAGCGGCATCGACGTCATCCTCGGCGGCCACACCCACGACGCGGTGCCGCAGCCGATCCCCGTGACCAATGCCGGGGGCACCACGCTCGTCACCAATGCCGGTTCGAGCGGAAAATTCCTGGGCGTGCTCGATCTGGAACTGGCAAAGGGCAAGGTCAGCAACGTCCGCTACCGGCTGCTGCCGGTGTTCTCGGAACTGCTGAAGCCTGATCCGGCGATGGCCGCGCTGATCGACAAGATGCGCGAGCCGCATGCGGCGGCCTATGCCGAGAAGATCATCACCGCCGATCGCCTGCTCTATCGCCGCGGCAATTTCGGCGGCACCGTCGATGCGCTGATCTGCGATGCGCTGCGCGCCGAATTCGACGCCGAACTCGCGCTGTCGCCGGGCTTTCGCTGGGGCAACAGCATCCTGCCGGGCCAGTCGGTCACGATGGAGGACGTGCTGTCGGAAACCGCCGTCACCTATCCGGAGACCTACGTCCAGAGCATGACCGGCAGCCAGATCAAGGATATCCTCGAGGATGTCTGCGACAATCTCTTCAATGCCGACCCCTATCATCAGCAGGGTGGCGACATGGTCCGGATCGGCGGCTTCACCTATAGCTGCACGCCTACCGAAAGCGTCGGGCGGCGGATTTCCGACGTCAAGCTCGACGGCGGCCGTCCGCTCGAGGCCGGCAAGAGCTACAAGGTCGCCGGATGGGCTTCGGTCAACGAGCAGCAAGGCAAACCGGTGTGGGATGTGTTTGCGAAACATCTCGGGTCCGGGAAGATGGCGGAAGCGCGCGGCACCGGCGTCACCCTGAAGGGTGTCGAGGGCAATCCGGGGATCGCAGGACAGGGATGAGAAATTTGCAGCGAGATCGACGCTTCATCCTGCGCACACTCGGCGGTGCCGTGATGGCGGCGGCGATGATTGCGGCGATTGCCCCGGCCCGCGCCCAGCCCGCGCCGCTGCCGGACAAGCCCTTCGCCGAGCACCGCATCGCGCTGCAGCTTTCGGACAACGACGCGAAAAAACAGAGCCTCGTGATCAGCGTCGCTTACAACCTGCTCAAGGCTTACGATCCCGACAAGGTCGCGATCGAGGTGGTGACCTTCGGTCCGGGCATCGATCTGCTGCGCACCGACAATGCCAACCGCAAGTTCGTCGAGAGCCTGGTCGCCCAAGGCGTGCGCTTCGACGTTTGCCTCAACACCGTCGAAACCATCGAGCGCGAAACCGGCAAGCGGCCGGACATCATCGCGGCCGCGACCCCGGTTCAGGTCGGTGTCGGGCAGATCCTGGCATTGACGGAAAACGGCTATACACTGGTTCGACCATGAGGGTCATTGCGAGCGAAGCGAAGCAATCCCGAGTCCGGACACCGGAGCGCGTTATTGGATTGTTTCGTCGCGGAGCCAGTCATCGGGCGCGCATTTCGCGCGACCCGTTGGCTCCTCGCAATGACGGATGGAAATAGAGGAGTTCTGATCATGCGCGGCTTTCTTCGTTGTTGTGCGGCCCTCGCCTTGATGTCGATGGCCTTTGCCTCACCCGGTTTCGCCGCCGACGGCAAGCCGCACCGCATCGCCATCCAGGTCGACCAGAACGATCCGCAGGTGATGAATCTGGCGTTGAACAACGTCACCAACATCATCGAATATTACCGCAGCAAGAACGAGGAAGTGGACATCGACGTCGTCACCTATGGTCCGGGCCTGCACATGCTGCGGGCCGACACCTCGCCGGTGCAGGACCGTATCAAGCGGCTCAAGGACATGGCGTTCCCCGGCAGGATCCAGTTCTCGGCCTGCAACAACACCAAGCAAGGCATGGAGAAGGCCGAAGGCCACGCGATCTCGGTGGTGCCCGATGCCACCATCGTGCCCTCCGGCGTCGTGCATCTGATGGAATTGCAGGAGCAGGGCTGGAGCTATGTCCGGCCGTAGCAATCGAAGGCTCGAAACCTGAGGGATCAGCGATGCGAACTCCGGCCCTGATCGTTGCCGTAACGCTGGCGCTCATCGCGCCCCCGGCTTTGGCGGGTGACGATGCCGTCGTCGTCTATAAATCGCTGTCCCCGGAGATCGCGCTGGAGGCGGCGCAGGCCGCGATGAAAAAATGCCGCGATAACGGATTCCAGATTGCGGTGGCGGTGGTCGATCGGTTCGGCCAGCCGCAGGTGATGCTGAAAGATCGCTTCGCCGGCCTGCCCGCGCCCGATACCGCCGCCAGCAAGGCCTATACGGCGCTGAGCTTTCGCGCCGCCACCGGCGATCTCGCGAAGTCGATCCGCGCGGGTCAACTTGACGCAGGGCTTGCCCGGCTGCCCCATGTCGCCATGCTGGCGGGCGGGCTGACGATCGAAACCGGCGGCACCCTGCTCGGCGGCATCGGCGTCTCCGGCGCTCCCGGCGGCGACAAGGATGAGGAGTGCGCCAAGGCAGGCCTTGACGCCATCCGGGACAAGATCGATTTCTAGTGGACGCGCGACGCCGCACGCCAGCGGCGGTCCCGCGATAAAGCGGTAGCCATCGACATGATCTTTCGCCAGCTGTTCGACAGCGTTTCAGGGACCTACAGCTATCTGCTGGCCAGCCGCGCCGGCGGCGAGGCACTGATCCTCGATCCCGTGCTGGAGAAGGTCGACCGCTACTGCCAACTCCTGCGCGAACTCGATCTCAAGCTGGTCAAGGCGGTCGATACCCACCTGCATGCCGACCACGTCACGGGCCTCGGCGAGTTGCGCGACCGCACCCATTGCGTCACCATCATGGGCGAGCAGAGCAAGGCCGACGTGGTGGCGATGCGGGTCGCCGATGCCGACAAGGTGACGATCGAGGGCATCACGCTCGACGTGATGTACACGCCCGGCCATACCGATGATTCCTATAGCTTCCTGATGGGCGACCGGGTCTTTACCGGCGACACGCTGCTGATCCGCGGCACCGGCCGCACCGATTTCCAGAACGGCAGCGCCCGGGCGCAATATGATTCGATATTCAACCGGCTGTTGAAACTGCCTGAGGAGACCATGGTGTTTCCCGCCCATGACTACAAAGGCGACACCGTTTCCACTATCGGCGAGGAAAGGCGCTTCAATCCGCGGCTGCAGGTGAAGTCGGTCGACGAATATGTCGAGCTGATGGCCAACCTGAAATTGCCCAATCCGAAAATGATGGACGTCGCGGTGCCGGCCAACATGCATGTCGGGCTGCATCAGGACGATCTCGCCAGGCAGGGGCTCTCGTTCACCGCGCGCGAGGCGATCGACAGCCTTGGCCGCCCCGATATTCTGCTGGTCGATCTCCGCGAGAACAGCGAACGCGCAAAGCACGGCACGCTGCCGGGCGCGCTGCACGCGCCTTATCCGGCCATCGGCGAAAACCTGCAGCCCGGCGGGATGCTGCGCGAAGTGGCCGCGGCCACCGGTCGCCGCATCGTGTTCTTCTGCGCCTTCGGCGAGCGCTCCGCCATGGCGGTCGCCGCCGCCAAGGAGGCGGGTCTTCCCAACACCGCCCATATCGCCGGCGGCATCGACGCCTGGAAGAAGGCCGGCGGGCCGGTGCTGACGGGGTGAGATCGATTCCACAAAAACGTCGTCCCTGAGAAAGCAGGGACCCATACGCCGTGACTTCAGTTGTGGCGAAGAAAGAAATATCCAGCAGCCTGCAAAAATAATTGCCGCCGGTGGTTATGGGTCGCTGCTTTCGCAGGGACGACGAGAGACCTTCCGGATGATGCTATCGGCTGACCCGCTGCAATTCCGCAACCAGCAGGTCCAGCGCTTCCGCCAGCATCACGCCGCCGCACACGGTCAGCCGTTCCGGAATCACGATGCGCCTTGACGGCGGATAGATGCGCTCCAGCGCGGGATGCAGCAGGAAGGCGCGGCCGTCATCCTCGGCGCGGTCGCCGGCCTCCGACAGCAGCAGGAAATCCGGCTTTGCCTCCACGATCTCCTCGAGCGAGGCGAAGCCGCCGGCATCGATGCCGAGCCTGGAGGCCGCGTTGAACAGCCCGGTCTCGGTCAGCAGCGAGCTGACCAGGCTGCCGCTGCCGGACACCCAGCCGCGCCGGGACAGCGGCAGCACCGAGTAGTGCTTTTCCGCTACCGCACGCCGCGCCCGAGCCATCGCGGCATCGAGCCGCAGATTCTCCGCTGCAGCGCGATCCGGATGGCCGACGATCTCGCCCATCTCGCTGATCTGCAGCTTGACCTCGTCGAGGTTGCGCGGCACCGAGAATTCGGCGAGCCGAAGCCCCTGCGCTTTCAGAAGCTCGCGCGTCGCGCGTTTGTCGAATAGGCTGGCGACGACGACATCGGGCTTGAGCACCAGCACATCCTCGGCGCCGCCCGACAGCGATGGAAAGCGGCGAGCCTCGTCGACCGCCCAGGATTGCCAGGCGTCATGCGAAAAGCGGCTGAGCCCGAGGATCTGCGCGGGGTCCGCCAGCGGCAGCAGCAACTGATCGGTGCAGAGATTGATCGAGGCGATGCGCGTCGGGCCGGCTGCGTGCGCCGGCACGCCGCCCGGCATCACAAGGGCGGCGGCGACGGCCATCGATCGGAAGAAAAATCGAAAGCGCCTGTTCATCGGCCCCCTCAAATTTCCGCCCAAGGCACGATCACGGCCTCGCGCTGAAATTCGGCGCGATAGGCGCTGATCCGGAATACGTCCGCCACCACCTGCTCCGACAGGGCGTCAGCGGGGGCGCCTTGCGACACCAGCCGGCCCTCCGCCATCACCAGAACCGTATCCGCAAATCGTGCGGCGAGCCCGAGATCGTGGGTCACCACGATCACCAGCGCCCCCTTGTCGACGGCTGTGCGCAAGGTCTTCATGACATCGATCTGGTGACGCGGGTCCAGCGACGACGTCGGCTCGTCCGCCAGGATCACCGGCGCCTCCACGGCAAGCGCACGCGCCAGCGCGACGCGGCTGCGCTCGCCGCCGGACAGCTCGGTGACGCGGCGCTCGCTGAACTCCATGACATCGGCCGCCTGCATCGCGCGCAGCACGGCTTCCGCATCCTTCGTCGTCAGGCGCGCCGGGTCGGTCGCGCCATGCGGGTAGCGGCCGAGGGCGACGATATCGCGCGCCGGCAGCGGCCAGTGCACGAGGTGGCCCTGGGGCAAATAAGCAAAGCGGCGGGCCCGCTCGCGCAGAGAGAGCGACGACAAGTCGTCGCCGCCGACATGGATGATTCCGTCCGACGGCACCAGTCCTGCCAGAGCCCGCAGCAGCGTGGTCTTGCCGGCGCCGTTCGGTCCCACCAAGGCGACCAGATGTCCCGGCGACAGCGCCAGCGAGACATCGCGCAGCACGCGGCGGCCGGCCAGGGTCACGTTGACGTCGCGCGCGGTGACGAGGGCAGCGTCGGTCATGCGACGCCTCCCGAGAGCGCGCGGCGTTCGCGCATGATCAGATAGAGGAAGAACGGCACGCCGATGATCGAGGTCAGTACGCCGACCTTGATGTCGGAGGTCGACGGGATCAGGCGCACGGCGATATCGGCCGCCAGCAGCAGCGCGCTGCCGGTGAGCGCGCTTGGAACGAGCAGCCGCGCCGGATCGTGGCCGATCAGGGGCCGCATCAGATGCGGCGCCACCAGACCGATGAAGCCGATGCTGCCGGATACGGCGACCGCGCCGCCGACGCCGAGGGCTACGCCCGATATCACCATCAGCCGCAGCCGGCCGACATCGACACCGAGGCTTTGCGCGGTTTCTTCGCCCAGGCTCAGCGCGCGAAAGGCGTGGCGCTGGCTGAAGAGAATGACCGCGCCCGCGGCCATGAACGGCATCGCCAGCATGACGTGGCGGAAGCTGCGGTCCTCCAGCGAGCCGAGCAGCCAGAACGCGATTTCGAGCACGACGAAGGGATTGCTGGACAGGTTCATCGCCAGCGCGGTCGCGGCCCCCGCAAGACTCGAGATCGCAAGGCCGGCCAGAATCAGGATCAGCAGGCCGGCGTTGCGCCCCGCAATCGCGAGCAGGGCGAACACGGAAGCGAATGCGGCGGCGATCGCCATCACCGGAAGCGCGTAGGAACGCACATCGGCAAGGCCGAACGCGATCACCAACACGGCGCCGAAGGCGGCCGATTGCGGCGCGCCGAACAGTTCGGGCGCGGCCAGCGGATTGCGCAGCAATCCCTGCATCGCCGCGCCCGACAGCCCAAGCATCGCGCCGATCGCCAGCCCGAGAATCGTGCGCGGCAGCCGGATTTGTTGCACGATCACCTGCTGCACGTCGCTGCCGCCGCCGAACAGCGCATCGATCACGGCCGACGGCGACAGCCGCACCGGCCCGACGCCGAGCGAGAGCAGCGAAAGCAGCACGACGAGGACGACAAGCACCGCCATCACTCCCGCGCGCCGGCGCGCCGCGATGTCAGCCGTCGCCTTGACGTTTTGAATGCTCATCCCACGTCCCTGAGCGACAACCTCGCCGCCATGGGCCCATGCTCTTACAATGATTGAGGTCGGGCACAAGCGGGCCGCGCGAACAAAATGCGTACCCGCGGCCACACGCGGTCAAACGACGGCATTGACTCCTCGCCCGGCAAACTTCTAGATGTTCGCGACGGTTCCCCAGTTTGGGGATCAAAAGGGAATGCGGTGCGGGGAGATTTCCCCTATGCCGTGGCTGCCCCCGCAACTGTAAGCGGTTAATCTTTCGTCATATGCCACTGGGAATCTCGGTCCTGGGAAGGCGACGAAAGGTAACGACCCGCGAGCCAGGAGACCTGCCGTCAGCCGTGGTCACACGCGAAGATGTCGGTCGGGGAGTACAGACATTAGCTTCACCTGAGGTGCGAAAGCCCATGGTGAGACTTGGTTCGCTGTGACGTGCCACTGACGTCATACCGAGGTCCAACCATGTCTTCCATCCGCAAAGCCGCAGCGCGGCGTCGCACCTATCTGCTGGCTTCAACTTTTCTTGTTCCCGTTCTTTCCCTGGGTATTTCCGCCGCCAAAGCGCAGCAATCGGCCTCGCCGAACCTGCTGCCGAGCATCGAGGTGGAAGCGCCTGCCGATAAAAACAGGGCTCGCTCCGAGCCTGCACCCGAACAACCTTCCGCATCTCGCCGCGCCGTTCCTGCCGCGCAGCAAAGCTCTACCGATGCCAAACCATCCGGCAAGCCGGACAAGGAAACGGCCGTCGTGGTGAGCCCGACCGCGACGGTGACGCCGGTCGACCAGATCGCCAGTTCGGTCACGGTGATCACTGCCAAGGATATGGAGCGCGACCAGCGCCGCACCGCGCCCGATGCGCTCGCCACCGTGCCGGGGCTCAATGTCGTGCAGAGCGGCGGTCCCGGCGGGCTGACCTCGGTATTCATGCGCGGCACCAACTCGAATCACACCAAGATCCTGATCGACGGCATCGATGTCAGCGATCCAAGCAACCCGAACCGCTCGTTCGATCTGGGCCAGCTGTTGACCTCTGATATCCAGCAGATGGAAGTGTTGCGTGGGCCGCAAAGCGGACTCTATGGCGCTGACGCACTCGGCGGCGTGATTTCGATCATCACCAAGAAAGGCGAAGGCCCTCCCCGCGCGACCGCGACGGTCGAAGGCGGCTCGTTCGGGACGTTCAACCAGACCGTGGGGCTGAGCGGGGCGCAGGACCGCATCAACTACGCATTCAATGTCGCGCATTTCCGCGCCACCGACATTCCGGTGACGCCGCTGGAACTGCTGCCGCCCGGGCAAAAGGCGATCGGCAACAATTACGACAACATGACGTATTCGACCAAGCTCGGCGCCGATGTCAGCGAAAACCTGACCCTGAACGCGGTCGTCCGCTACACCGACGCGACCCTGCATTTCACCGGCGATACGTTCGATCCCGTCACGTTTGCCAGTTTTCCGGCGGCGGCGCAGAGCACGCAGATCGTGCATCAACTTTTCACGCGCGAGGAAGCCGTCTGGTCGGTGCTCGACGGCCGCATCAAGAATTATTTCGGCGTCAACTACACCAACAACTGGAACTCCAACATCTCACCGGGTGACGCCGCGCCGACGATCGCGACCGGCGACCGGACGAAATACGACTGGCATACCGTCACCCAGCTCGCGCCGTACCATACCGTCATCGTCGGCGCCGAGCATGAGACCGAGACGCTGCAGACCTCCACGGTGTCGGCGCAGAACGTCAACAAGGCGGCCTATGTCGAATTGCAATCGCAGTTCGCAAACCGCCTGTTCCTGGTCGAGAACGTCAGGCAGGACGACAACGACCGATTTGGCGATCACCCGACCTACCGCCTCGCTCCCGCGGTGATCCTGCCGTTCACCGAAACCAAGCTGAAGGGCAGCTTCGGCACCGGCTTCAAGGCGCCGACGCTGAACCAGCTTTTCGTCAGTTTTCCGGCGTTCTTCTTCTTCGCCAACCCGAACCTGAAGCCCGAGGAAAGCGTCGGCTATGACGCCGGGTTCGAGCAGCCTTTGTTCAACGACCGGATCCGCTTCGGGTCGACCTATTTCCACAACGACATCACCAACCTGATCCAGAGCGTGTCCGACCCCGTGACGTTCAGCAGCACCAACGTCAATATCGGACAGGGCGACCACGGAGGGCACCGAGAATTTCGTGGCCGCCACGATCACCGACCGCATCCGCGTTCGGGCCGACTACACCTTTACGCGTGCCGTCGACGCGATGACCGGACTGGAGCTGTTGCGCCGGCCCAAGGAAAAATGGAGTGCGAATGTCATCTGGAATCCGATCGATCCGCTGACTTTGTCGGCGACGGTGCTGCACACCGGCAGCTTCATCGATGCCGATCGCGAATTCACCATCCCGCGTTTGCTGGCGCCGGACTACACCGTGGTCAATTTTGCGGCCGACTACGCCGTGACCGATCAGCTCAAGATTTTCGGCCGCGTCGACAATCTGTTCAATGTTCACTACCAGAGCCCCACCGGCTTCCTGCAGCCAGGTCTCGGCGTCTATGGCGGCATCCGCCTTGCGAGCTATGGGGTGCAGTAAAATCTGGATCGGGATGACGTTTCTTCGAATCGTCATCCCGCTCTATCCTTTTGCTTGAGCATGATCTCCGAGCAAACGCTTTGCGTTTGTCGACGGGAAAACCGGTTCCCACTTTTCCGGATCGTGCTCTCGTGGCAATCCACGCACCCGGTCGGTCTCCGACCGGGCGCGCCATGGCTCAATCCAGCTTCCGAAACGCGTTGGCCGGCCCGTGCCACGCGAACAGGTCGGGGTGGAGCAGATGAGCCAGCAGTTCCGTTCCCTCTATGACGCGAGGGCCGGGACGCGCGAAATAGGAGTTCGCGTCGACCGCATAGGCGCGGCCGTTGCGCACCGCGGGCAGGTCGGCCCAGCCCGGATAGGCGGATAGCATGCGTGCCTGATCGGCCGCTTTTTCGAGGTCAAAGCCGCAGGGCGTGACGATCAATACTTCAGGCCTCCACTGCAGAACGTCGTCCCAGGCGATGCGAACGGAATTGCTGCCCTCGCGCCCAAGCTGGTCGATGCCGCCGGCGATGCGAACCATTTCCGGGACCCAATGACCGCTGCAATAGACCGGATCCATCCATTCCATGCAAAACACCCTCGGCCGCGATGAGGCCGTGCGTGCCTTCGCCTCGACCTTCGCGAGCCGGGCCCGGCCGTCCGCGATCAAGGTTTCTGCCGCCGCCAGGCGGCCGGTCGCGCCGCCGAGTTCGCGCAGATTGTCGAATATCTGTTCGAGGGATTTTGGCGTGAGCCACAGGATTTGCGGATGAGAGGGAAGCACCTTCAATAGCTGCGAGACTTCGTTTCCCGAGGGCGCACAGACCTGGCAGAGGTCCTGCGTGACAATGAGATCGGGACCGATTTCGCGCATCAACGCCTCGTCCACCCGATAGAGGCTGAGGCCGTCGCGCAATCGTTGCGTTACGGCCACGTCTATTTCCGGCTGGCTCATGCTTTCGATCGGAAGCACATTGCGGACCACGACCGGCTTGGTGGCGACCTCCGGCGGGTAGTCGCATTCATGGGTAACGCCCAGCAGCCGATCGCCCAGACCGAGCGCACATACCATCTCGGTGGCCGAGGGCAGAAACGAAACGATCCGCCGGGTCTCGGCCATGTCGATGCGACCGGAAGAGCTGTCAGAGGCGGCTTGAAGCATCTTTATTCCCAATCTGTTTCTTTCGACCGGCAAATCGCAACATCAGAAAACATCACGACGACGGCTACAATATAATCCGAGATACATACTGTAGCCGGCGACCGTCTCACCTCTTCCCCGCGCGTTTTCTAGGAGCCGAATTACTGGCAGGCGGGCGCGACAAGAAGGTTCGGATCAGCCGGCCTCGCGGTCCAGTACCCCCGTTGATTGAACCCTGCATTGGTCGTCGTCGGGGCGCATATGTAGCTCGTCTTGCCAATACAAAGCGGCGAGCCGATGGAGTAGATCAGGCTCTCATAGATGCAGTAGTTGCCGATCCCGGACGACAGATCGGTCGGGGGTACTGCCGGCGGGACAAAGGACGGCGGCTGATTTTGTGCCTCTGCCGCCTGCGTGAAAATCAAAAACACCGGGATTGTGATGAAGCGTAGCATTGATTCCATCCGCTCAAAGCGACGTAACGCGGAGCCTGCAACCATAACGTACGCCGTAAGTTTGACAGATCGAGAACAAAAACATCGCTCCTGTCGAGAGTTTGGGCCAAAAGGCTGGCCGGATCGCCGGCGGTGGCCGGCGCGACCGATTTTTCCCCCGGCATCTCCGCTGCGGTGAGACCCAAACCTCTGGCGATGCAGCACTTTCAATTCTTCACCACGATGGCAGATTCGGCCCGAAAGGGGCCCTTTTCCGGCCGATTCCAGCCGAAAGATGCGACTTTATCCGCCGCAGGCATGGTAAGATCACTGTTAACCGGTCGCCGCCCATGGATGCGCGCCGCAAGCAGTGAGACCATCGATGAGTGACGACGAACCCAAGAGTCCCGCCGAACTGAAAGAGATCAGGCTCAACCGCAAGATCGCCCAGGAGGCCGAGGGCATCAAGGCGATGGCGGAGATCGCGGCAGCCGACATTGCGATCCGCAAGCGCACGGCGGATTTGCGCGCGCAGCGCCTGGCACGAGAAGCCGCCGAGCGGGACAATCCGCCGGAGCCCAAGGCAAAAGCCAAATCGAAGAAAAAGAAAACCACTTAGATGAGCAAGCAGGACCGCAACCGCGCCGATGCGCGCTTCAACAAGACGAACCCCGCCAAAGCCGGCAGGTCCGAGCAGGATATCGCCGCGAAAGCCGTGCTCGACAACATGGCAAGGCTGAAGGCGCTACGGCTCGCGCGCGAAGCCGCCGAGCCCCCGCGCGCTCCTGTCGTGAAAAAGGCGCGCGCCAAATCGCCGAAGAAGTCGGACGAAAAGGCGCCGGCACTGTCGGATTGGCTGGCGGGCCAGCAAAGCGGCGGACGCCGGACTTAAGGGATCAGGCCGGCACCGGCCATTGCACCATCGACCGTGTTTTGGTCGCAGCGTCGTAGACCTGCACCTGAAGCATCGGAAATTTGTTCTTCAGGGCCATGCCTGCTTCCTCGGCGGCTTCGACCGTATCGTGATGCGACTTGAAGTGACCATCCACGACAAGCGAATAGCCCGTGGTGGGCGCCTTGTCGGCGCGAACGATTTTACGCGGTGTCTGCTCTTCTGCTTCGATCTTCGGCTTCTTCATTTTAACTCCTGGATCATGGCCCGATCGAATCGGATCACGATCGCTTCTCCTCGTTTGGGCTTGATCTGCGAGCAAACGCTTGGTGTTTGTCGAGGAAAACCCGGATTCCAGTTTTCCAATCATGCCCGGGTTGCGTTTCCCTTTACACTGAATGTGCGAAAAAGGGAGGAAAGATTATCCGGCTGCGGGTAATATGTTCGTCAAAGCGGTGAGTTTGAGGCAGCTCGCGTTAAGCGAAGTCGCGTCGGCACGCAAGGCTTCGAATCATCCGATCAGAGGAAAACCATGGGCCGAATCCGCAACAAGGGCAAACCTGCCGACAAGGACAACAACAAGCCGAAGAAAGCGTCGCCAAAACCGGCGGAGGACGACGACTACGAAGACGGCGACATCGCCACACCGAAGCGCGATCGCTACGGCGAAGACGACGAACCGCTGTAAGGCGACATACGCCCTCCACCCGCCATCCTGAGGAGCATCGCGCAGCGATACGTCTCGAAGGACGACGGCCCGGCTGCTCATCCTTCGACGCTCGCTGCGCTCGCGTCTCAGGATGATGGCGGCAATATTGGCTACATTCCAGCGGAAATCCTCGCTCTCGATCCGCCAGGTGCGAAGTGCTGTTCCCTCGGATACCAGCACCCGGAGCCGTCTTGCAGCCCGGGCGGAATCGATCATGCCGGACCTTATCCCGCCTCCGCACCCAAAAGTCTTTCAATTTTTAAGGATGCGAAACCCGCCCCGGCACCCCTTCGCAGGGGCAGCCATGCAGCGGTATTCATGGACAAATAACCGCGAGCCGGTAATTTCGGCGGGCCCTGCCGGGCCGTTGCAATGAACGGGGGTCTTGTCCTAGCGATGGTCGACGTTTTAGCCGCACCGCAACAAGCGAAGTCGGATACCGCGCTGCGCACGCTGGTCCTGGTTTCGATCGCGCATTGGGTCAGCCATTTCCATATGCTGGTGCTGGCGATGCTGTTCCCGTTCCTCAAGAGCCAGCTCGGCGTCGGCTATATCGAGCTCGGGTTTGCGCTGACCGTGTTCGCCGTCGTCTCCGGCCTGACCCAGGCGCCGATGGGTTATCTTGCCGACCATATCGGCGCCCGCAAAATCCTCTTGATCGGCCTCACCGTCGGCGGCTTCGCGCTCATCATGCTCGGCCTGCATCTGAGCTATCCCTGGCTGATCGCAAGCGCGGTGCTGCTCGGGCTTGCCAACAGCGTCTATCATCCGGCCGACTACGCGATCCTGGCGGCCCACATGGATGAAGCGCGGATGGGCCGCGCCTTTTCGATCCACACATTTGCGGGATTCCTCGGCGGCGCGGTCGCCCCCGCCGTCGTCGCCGCGCTGGTGACCATGATCGGCGGCGTCGGCGCGCTGATCGTGACAGGCGCGGTGGGACCGCTGGTGGCGCTGCTGCTGATCGCCGGCGGCGTGCCCGACGCCAGCGCGGCCGATCGCAGGATCGACGGCGTGCATCCGCCGAAGCAGAACATCGTCACGCCGGCGCTGATCGTGCTGACGGTCTTCTTCATGCTGCTCAGCCTGTCCAATGCCGGCATCGGCAATTTCGGCGTAGTGGCGCTGATGAGCGGCTATGGCGCGTCGTTCTCGTCGGCCAATATCGCGCTGACGGCATTCCTCGGCTTCAGCGCGGTCGGCGTGCTGGCGGGCGGCTTTCTCGCCGACCGCACCCGGCGCCACGGCCAGGTCGCCGCCGCCTGCTTTCGCGATCAACGCGGTCATCGTGCTGGCAATCGCCGGCCTCGATCTGCCGCCGCCGCTGCTGACCGCGGCCATGGCGATGGCCGGCTTCCTCGGCGGCGTGATCGCGCCCTCGCGCGACATGCTGGTGCGCGATGCGGCGCCGGCGGGCGCAGCGGGCCGCGCCTTCGGCATCGTCTCCACCGGCTTCAATCTCGGCGGCATCGTCAGCCCCTTGCTGTTCGGCTGGATCATGGACCAGGGCGCGCCGCATTGGGTGTTCGGCGCCTCCGTCGTGTTCATGGTGCTCACGGTCCTGCTCGCGCTGGTCACCGACCGCAGCCCGCAAGCGGGTTCCGAAGCCCCGGAGGCAAGGGTTTTGCAGCCCTGAGCCTCACCCGCGGCGGTTGACAGCATCGCGTGACGACCCATGATGCCCGCAACAAGGCAAAGCCCGGGGATGAACGCCATGACCTCCAATCCAGACCTCGTGATCCGCGGCGGCACCATCGCCGACGGCTTGGGCGGTGAACTGTTCGAGGCGGATGTCGCAATCACGGATGGCCGCATCAGCGAAGTCGGCAAGGTCGCGGGCAAGGGCAAGCAAGAGATCGACGCCAAAGGCAGACTGGTCACGCCGGGCTTCGTCGACGTTCACACCCACTATGACGGCCAGGTCACCTGGAGCCAGGACATCACGCCCTCGTCGCAGAACGGCGTCACCTCGGCGATCATGGGCAATTGCGGCGTCGGCTTCGCGCCCTGCCGCCCGTCGGATCATCAGCGGCTGATCCAGCTGATGGAAGGCGTCGAGGATATCCCCGAACCGGTGCTGAGCGCCGGCATTCCCTGGGCCTGGGAGAGCTTTCCGGATTACATGGAATGGCTGTCGAAACGCCATTTCGACATGGATATCGGCGCGCAGCTGCCGCATGCGGCGCTGCGGGTCTATGTGATGGGTGAGCGCGGCGCGCGCCGCGATCCGTCCACCGCGGAGGACAACAAGGCCATGGCGGCGCTCGCGGGCGAAGCGGTCCGTGCCGGCGCGCTGGGCTTTTCCACCTCGCGCACCCTGAATCATCGCACCTCGACCGGCGATTTCACCCCGACCTTGAAGGCCGGCGAGGACGAACTGACCGCGATCGCCGGCGCGATGCATGGCGTCGGCCGCAGCGTCCTGCAATTCGTGCTCGATCTCTCGACCTTGCATGAAGATTTGCCGATGATGCTGCGGATCGCGGAAAATACCCGCTGCCCGGTCTCGTTTTCGGTGACGCAGAACGACAAGGCGCCGCAGCGCTGGCGCCAGACGCTCGACAGCATCAACGAGGCTTCCGCGCGCGGGCTTTCGATCACAGCTCAAATTGCCGCGCGTCCGGTCGGGCTATTGCTCGGCCTGGAATTGTCGCGCAATCCGTTCCAGACCCATCCGAGCTACCGGGCGATCGCACAGCTGCCGCTGGCCGAGCGCTTGAGGCGGCTGCATCAGCCCGAGGTGCGCGCCGCGATCCTCAGCGAGACCGCGACATCGACCGACGATCCGCTGTTCTTCCGGCCGAACTACGACAAGATGTATCTGCTCGGCGATCCCCCGGATTACGAACAGCCGCCGGGAAACGCGCTGGGCGCGCAGGCCCGGGCGCAGGGACGGCAGCCGGAGGAACTCGCCTATGACGCGATGCTGTCGGACGAAGGCCGCGGCATGCTCTATGTGCCGTTCCTGAACTACGCCGACGGCAACCTCGATGCGACGCGGGAAATGCTGAGCGATCCGCATTCGGTGCCAGGATTGAGCGACGGCGGCGCGCATTGCGGCATCATCTGCGATGCGAGCTTCCCGACCTATCTGCTGACGCACTGGACCCGCGACCGCACGCGCGGCGAGAAACTTTCGATTCCCTTTGTGGTGGCGGCGCAATCGCGCAAGACCGCGCTGTCGGTCGGCCTCTCCGATCGCGGCGTGATCGCGCCGGGCTACAAGGCCGACGTCAATGTCATCGACTACGACCGGCTGCACCTACATCCGCCGAAGGTGCATTACGACCTGCCCGTCGGCGGCCGCCGCCTGCTGCAGCAGGTCGATGGTTACGACGCCACCATCGTCTCCGGCGCGGTGACGCAGCGCGAGGGCTCGGCGACCGGCGCGCGGCCGGGCCGGCTGGTGCGCGGCGCGCAGGGCGGCCCGCGGAAGTTTGAAGCCGCGGCGTCGTAGCGCCAATATACGGCTTGACGGTGGGCTCGTCATTGCGAGGAGCAAAGCGACGAAGCAATCCATTCTAGCCGTGTGGCTATGGATTGCTTCGCGGAGCCTGTCATCGGTCGGCGCTTCGCGCCGACCCGTTGGCTCGCAATGACGGTCCTTAAGCTCACGCGAATTTCGGCTGGGCGGATTGCTGGCCCATCAGCCTTGCGCGCTCGGTGTTGGGCCACAGCAGCAGCAGGCCGAGCAGGCCGGATGCGACCATAACGACGGCATTGATGGTGAAGCCGGTCATGTAGCCCTCCAGCAGCCCGCCGGCGTGCTGGATCACGCTGCCCATCACCGAGGGCGCCAGAATGCCGGCCAGCGTGTAGATCGCGCCGTAGATCGAGATCACGGCGCCGCGCTGCGACACCGGCGTGAACTCGCTCAGCATCGGCGGACAGACCACATAGATCGCTCCGCAAAGCCCGGAGCCGACCACCAGGAACGCGACCTGCAGCACGATGCCCTCGACATGCGGCATGCAGGCCAGGATCAAGCCGCCCATGACCAGGGGCACCGACCCGAGCACGCCGCGCGCAATTCGGGTAGAGAAGCCGCGCGCCATCATCACCTGCGAGACCCACCCGGTGAGCATTACGACGGTGGCGCCGAACACCCAGGGCAGGACCGAAACGAAGCCGGCCTGCTGTTGCGTGAAGCCGAGGCCCTTGACGATGAAGGGCGTGAACCAGGTAAGGCCGAGCGATAGCGCCCAGTAGGCGCCGAAGGTCGCCGCGCAGCAACCGATGAAGGTGCGCGAGGTCAGAAGCTGCGAATAGGGAATACGGGATTCGGCCTTGGCCATCGCGGCGGTCTGCACCAGCGGCCCTTCCTTGCCCATGACCAGCCACGCCGCCGCCCACATCAGGCCGACGGTGCCGAGCGCGCCGAACGCATAGTGCCAGCTGTGATTGACGATCACCCAGTTCAGCGCCGGCACCGCGACGATCACGCCGAACGCCGAGCCCTGCGACAGGATCGCGGTGGGCAGCGTCCGCTTCTCGTCGGGAAACCATTTGTAGATCGCATGCACGGCCACCGAGAACGCCGGGCCCTCGCCGGCGCCGAGGATCACGCGGCAGATCAAAAGCGTGGTGAAGCTGACCGTGCCCACCATCGGAAACTGCGCCAGCGCCCAGATCGTCGCCAGCGCCAGCAGCACCCAGCGCGTCTCGATGCGGTTGACGATGAAGCCGACCACGATGGCCGAGATCGAAAACAGGAAGAAGAACGAGGAGCCGAGCAGACCGAACTGTTCAGGTTCGAGCTTCAATTCGGTCATGATCGGCACGCCGGCGAGACCGACCACGATCTTGTCCGCGAAATTGACCAGCATGAACAGAAACAGCAGAAAAGTGATTTTCCAGGCGCCCTTGGGCGTCGGTTGCGCGGACATGGTCTCTCCCCGATTGTCGTTTTGCGGCCTGTTGATCGGCGCCGGCCGATGCTACCCGTGGGGTGTCGGGCAATGCAACTGAACATTTTGGGTGGACTTGGGTGCGCTGCGGCCAAGCCGCCGCCTGCAGATACCGCACGGGCTGTTCTGCCGGCGGCCTGCAACCTGATCACGATCGCGTCGCGCGACGATTGAGGCCGTGATCTCTCGGGGCGGCCTTGCTATGTTGGCCGCCAAATTGCCAGGGGAATTTCATGCCGAGTTCAATCCATTGCCGTGCGCGCGCGATCGGCTTGCTGGTTTCGCTTTCGATGCTCGCGGGGTGGGGTGCCGCGCGCGCCGACGACGCCAAGGCGCCGGACTATGCGGCCATCGTGGCAGCACCCGACCGCAGCGACGCCGACCGGCAAACCGACCTGCGGCGCGATCCCGCTAAAATGCTCGCCTTCACCGGCGCGAAGCCGGGGATGAAGGTGCTGGATATGGGCGCCGGTGCCGGCTACAGCACCGAATTATTGGCGCGCGCAGTCGGCCCCGACGGCAAGGTTTACGCCCAGGAATCGGCCGCCGTCATGGAGCGGGTGAAGGACAAGTTCGATATCCGCGCCCAGAATCCCGCCATGAAGAACGTCGTGCACCTGATCCGCAATTACGACGATCCGGTACCGCCCGAGGTCAGTGGGCTCGACCTGATCACCTTCTTCTTCGCCTATCACGACGTCACCTACATGCCGGCCGATCGCGCCGAGATGAACAGGAAGATGTTCGCTGCCTTGAAGCCCGGCGGCTTTCTGGTCATTGCCGATCATTCCGCGCGCGCCGGCGACGGCACCGGTGTGTCGAAGACGCTGCACCGCATCGAGGAGAGCACGCTGCGCAAGGAGATCGAGGCGGCAGGCTTCAAGCTCGCGGCCGAAGCCGATTTCCTGCGCCACCCCGAAGACCCGCGGGACGCGCCGGTATTCCATCCGGCTGTTCCGGTCGACGAGTTCGTGCTGAAATACCAGAAGCCGCTGTGAGCGTTCGCGTCCGCTTCGCATGGCAACCGACAAACCCATCGTGCTGAGCGTCCGCGATCTCGCAAAGACCTATCGCTCCGCCGGCGAAGACGTCGTGGTGCTGCGCGGCGTCAACCTCGAACTCGCGGCCGGCGAGCGCGTGGCGCTGACCGGAGAATCCGGCAGCGGCAAGAGCACGCTGTTGCACCTGATCGCCGGCCTCGATCGCCCCGACGGCGGCGCGATCAGGCTTGCCGACCTCGCCGTTTCCGATCTCGGCGACGCCGACCGGGCGGAGCTGCGGCGGGACCGGCTCGGCCTGGTGTTCCAGCAGTTCAACCTGATACCGAGCCTGAGCGTCGAGGATAATCTGAAATTCCAGTCGCGCATCGCCGGCCGTCACGATGCCGCCTGGCATGCCGAACTCGTCGAGCGGCTCGGGCTCGGCGCGCTGCTCAAACGCTATCCCGAACAATTATCCGGCGGCCAGCAGCAACGGGTCGCGATCGGCCGCGCGCTGGCGGTAAAGCCGCTGCTGCTGCTCGCGGACGAGCCCACCGGCAATCTCGACGAGGCGACCGCGGACGACGTTCTGGCGCTGACGCGCGACCTCGTCACGCGCACCGGCTGCGGCTTTTTGATGGTGACGCACTCGGCACGGCTCGCCGCCACGCTCGACCGGCAGATCAATCTCCATGCGGGGCGGATCGCATGAGCCGCGCGGTCTGGACGCTCGCGGTCTTGTTGAGCCATTGGCGGCGGCATCCGATGCAGCTTGCGACTTTGCTGATCGGGCTGATTTCCGCGACCGCCCTGTGGAGCGGCGTGCAGGCGCTGAACGCCCAGGCGCGCGACAGCTACGACCGCGCCGCGGCCACCTTCGGCGGCGCGCGTACCGCCATGCTGGTGGCGAGGAACGGCGCCCCCTTCCCGCAAAAGCTCTTTGCCGAGCTGCGCCGCGCCGGCTGGCCGGTCTCTCCCGTGCTCGAAGGCCGCGTTCAGCTGGACGGACGCTCGTTCCGGCTGCTCGGCATCGAACCGATCACGATTCCCGTGGAAGTCGGCAATGCCCCGGCGATCGGCCGGGCCGGACTTCAGTCTTTCCTGACGCCGCCGGGCCAAACGCTGGTCGCGCCGGACCTGCTGACCGATCTCAATCTGGCTGAAGGGGCGACGCCGCCGACCAGCGACGGCACGCCGCTGCCGCCGCTGCGCGCGCAGGCGCAACTGGTGCCGGGCGTGCTGGTGGTCGACATCGGCATCGCGCAGCGGCTGCTCAACAAACCAAACCAGATTTCCCGGCTCCTGATCGGCAAGACGACAGGCAAGCGCGCGCCGCTCGAAAGCATCGCCGGCGACCAGCTCCACCTGGTGCAGCCGGATGCGGAGAGCGATCTCGAACGCCTCACCGACAGCTTTCATCTCAATCTCACGGCATTCGGATTGCTGTCGTTCGTCGTCGGGCTGTTCATCGTCAATTCGGCGATCGGGCTCGCCTTCGAGCAGCGCCTGCCGATGCTGCGGACCTTGCGCGCCTGCGGCGTGTCCGCGCGCATGCTGAATTCGGTGCTGGTGGTCGAGCTGGTATCGCTGGCACTGGCCGCGGGCCTCGTTGGCCTGGTCTGCGGCTATCTGATCGCCGCCGCGTTGTTGCCCGATGTCGCGGCCTCGTTGCGCGGCCTCTACGGCGCGCAGATTCCAGGGCAGCTGACGCTGAAGCCCGAATGGTGGCTCGCCGGCATCGTCATCGCGGTCGCCGGCGCGCTGGCGGCGGCCACCACGAGCCTTGCGAAAGCGATCCGTCTTCCCGTGCTGGCGGCGGCGCAACCCTATGCCTGGCAACAGGCGCAGCACCGCTGGCTGATCCTGCAGAGCGCGCTCGCGCTTGCCGTGCTCGCCGCGGCGGGCCTGATCCTCAGGTACGGCGATTCCCTGGTTTCGGGATTTGCCGTACTGGCCGCCTTGCTGCTTGGCGCGGCACTGATCCTGCCGGCGATCCTCGAGCGCGTGCTGTCGTTCGGCCAGCGGCAGGCCTCTGGCGCGCTCGCGGGCTGGTTCTGGGCCGACAGCCGCCAGCAATTGTCGGGATTGTCACTGGCCCTGATGGCGCTGTTGCTCGCGCTCGCGGTCAATGTTGGCGTCGGCACCATGGTGGAAACCTTCAGCCGCACCTTTGTCACCTGGCTCGATGGGCGGCTGGCGGCGGATGTCTATGTCAATGCCTCCGATGCGGCGCAGGCCAGGGAAATCAAGGCATGGCTGGGCGGGCGCCCCGAAGTCGCGGCGATCCTGCCCGGCGGGCGGGCCGAGGTGCAGATGGCGGGAGTACCGATCGAGATCCTGGGGATCGCCGATCACGCCACCTATCGGGATCACTGGCCCTTGCTCGAAGCCGACGCCCACGCCTGGAAACGGCTGCTTCCCGGCAATGCCGCCCTCGCCAGCGAGCAGCTGGCGCGCCGCTTGAAGCTCGGGATCGGCGATTCCATCGAGATACCTACGCAGGGCGGTAGTTGGAAACTCGAAATCGTCGGCATCTACGCCGATTACGGCAACCCGAAGGGCCAGATCGCCGTCAATATCGCGGCGTTCACCCGCCGTTTCCCCGATGCGACGCTGACGCGCATGGGACTGCGGGTCTGGCCTGCGGCGATACCGGCGCTGATCTCGGATCTGCAGCAGAAATTCGGCCTCGACGGCCGCAATCTGATGGATCAGGTGACGCTGAAGGCCGAGTCGACGCGGATCTTCAACAAGACGTTTGCGGTGACGGCGGCGTTGAACGCGTTCACGCTCGGGGTCGCCGGCATCGCGCTCTTGACCAGCCTGTTGACCCTGAGCAATTCGCGCCTGCCGCAGCTTGCGCCGTTATGGGCCATCGGCATCACGCGGCGGCGGCTCGCGGCAATCGAGCTTTTGAAAACCCTGTCGGTGGCGCTGATCACCACCCTGCTGGCGCTGCCGCTGGGACTATTGGTGGCGTGGTGCCTGATCGCGGTGGTGAATGTGAAGGCGTTCGGCTGGCGGCTGCCGTTCGACGTCTTCCCGCTGCAATTGCTGCAGCTGTTGGCGGTGGCGATGGCGGCGTCGCTGCTGGCCGCGCTGTTGCCGGTGGTAAAGCTGGCGCGCATGCAGCCGGCGCGCCTGATCAAGATTTTCGCCGATGAGCGGTAGTTTTTCGATAACGCGCCGCGCTTTCGTCGGTGGCGCGGCTTGGCTCGGGCTCGGCCGCACTGCCGCCCGCGCGCAGGGCTTTGCCGGGCTCGGCGAGGACGCGCAGGGATTTGCCCCCGTCGTGCCCGGCAAGATCTTTTCGTTTCCCGCCGACCACGGCCCGCATCCGGATTTTCGCATCGAGTGGTGGTACCTGACCGCGAATCTGAAGGATCCGGCCGGCGCCCCCTATGGCGTGCAGTGGACTTTGTTTCGGCAAGCCGCGCGGCCGGGCGCGCAGGGCGAAGGCTGGGCCAATCAACAGCTATGGATGGGCCACGCCGCCGTCACCCGCGCCGACACCCACCGCACAAACGAAAAATTCGCCCGCGGCGGCGTCGGACAGGCCGGCGTAGAGATCATGCCGTTTCAGGCCTGGATCGATGACTGGCAGATGCGCGGGCTCGACGGCATGCGCGCCGACGCCATCGCGCCGCTCGAACTCACTGCTGAGGCTGCGGATTTCTCCTACACGCTGCGGCTCGATGCGGATCATCCGCTGGTGCTGCAGGGCGACGCCGGCTACAGCCGGAAATCGGAGCGCGAACAGGCTTCCTATTATTACAGCCAGCCGTTCTTCAAGGCCGCCGGCCGCATCGCCATCGACGACAAGCCCGTCGATGTCGCGGGCCTCGCCTGGATGGACCGGGAATGGAGCAGCCAGCCGCTGGCGTCGGACCAGACCGGCTGGGACTGGCTGTCGCTGCATTTCAATTCGGGCGAGAAGCTCATGCTGTACCGGATGCGCCAGAAAGACGGGCATGACTACGCTTCCGCCAACTGGATCTCGCCGGACGGCAAGGGCCGCCAGATCGCCTCCGCCGACATCGCGATGACGCCGAAAGCGTTCACCGAGATCGGCGAGCGCAAGATCCCGACCACATGGGAGATCGCGATCGTGCCGCTGGCGCTAAAGATCTCCGTCGTGCCGCTCAATCCGAAAAGCTGGATGGGGACGAGCTTTGCCTATTGGGAAGGGCCGATCAGTTTCGCTGGCAGCCATACTGGTGTTGGTTATCTGGAACTGACAGGCTATTGAAGACCACGGTTGCCATAGCCATCGCAAAGGGGATTGCATGTTTCATTTCACCGCCCTCGTCACCTGTCTCGCTGTCGCGTTCTATTTTTTCACCTCCATTCAGGTGTCGAAGGCGAGGCAGGCGTTCGGCGTCAAGGTGCCGGCCATCACCGGCAATCCCGATTTCGAGCGGGTGTTTCGCGTGCAGATGAACACGCTGGAATGGATGCCGATCTTCCTGCCCTCGCTCTGGCTGTTTGCGATCTACATCAGCGATCCCATCGCCGCCGTCATCGGCCTCGTCTGGATCGGCGGCCGCATCCTCTATCTGACCGGCTATTCGCAAGCCGCCGAAAAGCGCGGCCGGGGCTTTGGGATTCAGGCGATGGCCGCAATTGTTCTCTGGCTGGGCGCGCTGGGAGCCATCGTCTGGCGCCTCGTTCACGCCTGACCGTTAGATGAAGGCGACCGCGACGCTTCTTGCCTTGCGCCGAATGACGCCGCATCGCCTGGGCTGCTGCTCCGGCCCGATCACAAGATCAAACTCAACCGGGAGTTCTTCCGGTTGGGCCACTTCAAGCACGGCTTCGTCATCCGATAAATTCCGGACAAAACATTCTGCGCTACCGCGATTGCCGAGCAACTCGATTCGCGCCGGCTTGCGCGCAACCGTTCCGCGGCCGCTGGAGTTTCCGTTCATTGCGATCCCCCTCGTGAGCGGCTTGAGCATGAAGGATCAGGCCATTTGACAGGTTAATTTCGCGAGCCGTAAGATTCCGGCGTTCGTAGACACGTGGCGACTCGCTTGAACGGTTTCCGCCCGCCATCCCGTGCTTCCACGGGGACGGCTTTGCGCCGCTTGCACCCGGCCAATCAAGGACGGCCTCATGCGCGGACCGGCTTCCTGATCCGCGCCGGCCGCTTCCGCACCCCCTTTCGTTGCGGTAGTGTCCGGCCAGCCGCGGCATGCAACGACCGCGTCAGGGGAGAACAAACCGGATGGCCCGCCTGCCCTATCTCGAGGCCGACCAGGTCGCGCCCGAATATCGCGACATGCTCAAGCGCAACACCAACCTGCACAAGCTGCTGGTCAACTCGCCCGACATGGCGCGCGCCTTCAACGGCGTCGGCGGCTATATCCGCTTCAAGAGCAAGCTTGATCCGCGCCTGCGGGAACTGGCGATCCTGCAGGTCGGCTGGATGGAGAAATCGGAATATGAATTCACCCATCATGTGAAGATCGGCAAGGAGTTCGGCGTCACCGACGCGGATATCGCGGCGTTGCTGGCGGAGACCGAAGGCAAGCCGTCTGCGCCTCGAGCCGCTCGCCAGTGCGATCCTGAAAGGCGCCCGCGAGATGGTGCGCGGACTCGCGATGTCGGATGCAACCTTCGCCGAAATCAAAAAGAACCTCTCCGACGAGCAGATGACCGATCTCGTGCTCACCATCGCCTTCTATTGCGCGGTGGTCCGGGTGCTCGCCACCATGAAGATCGACAACGAGCCCTATTACAAAGAGGTACTGCAACAGTACCCGATCCCGGGAGTGAGCTGACATGCGCTTGAAAGATCGTGTCGCCATCGTCGTCGGCGCCGGCCAGAGTCCCGGCGAAGGCATGGGCAACGGCCGCGCCACCGCGCTGACCTTCGCGCGCGAGGGCGCCCGCGTGCTGTGCGTCGATCACCATCTCGATTCGGCGCAGGAGACCGTCGACATGATCGGCGCCAAGGGCGGCTCTGCCGCAGCCTTCAAGGCCGACGTCACCAAGAATGCCGAGCTCAAGGCCATGGTGGAGGATGCGAACACCCGCTGGGGCCGCATCGACATCCTGCACAACAATGTCGGCGTCAGTCTTGCGGGCGGCGATGCCGAACTGGCCGACTTCACCGAGGAGGCGCTGGAGCGCTGCGTGGCGATCAACCTCAAGAGCTGCATCTTTGCCGCCAAGCACGTGATCCCGATCATGCGCCGGCAGCACAGCGGCGCCATCATCAACATCTCGTCGATGGCGGCCATCACCACCTACCCCTACGTCGCCTACAAGGCGACCAAGGCGGCGATGATCGCCTTCACCGAGCAGCTCGCCTACCAGAACGCCTCTTACGGCATCCGCGCCAACGTCATCCTGCCCGGCCTGATGAACACGCCGATGGCAGTCGACACCCGCGCCCGCGAATTCAAAAAGAGCCGCGCCGAGGTCGAGGCCGAGCGCGACGCCAAGGTGCCGCTGCGCAAGAAGATGGGCACCGGCTGGGACGTCGCCAACGCGGCGCTCTTCCTGGCTTCCGACGAGGCCAATTTCATCACCGGCGTGACGCTGCCGGTGGACGGCGGCGCCAGCGTGCGGCGGGGCTAGCGTCGAAGCCGCAACGCGCTCGCGCGATCAGGGCGTCCGCAACGGCGGCGCGCTGGTCTCGTCCTTTTCGCGAACCGTACGCAGTTCGTACCAGAGCGCATTGAGCACGCCGATGGTGGCGGCAAGGCCGAGGCCGAGGATCCAGGAAAAATACCACATCGTCTTATCTCCGCATTCTCGTTCAGTAGGCCGACGATCTGGCTTCGGAAATCGTCGTCGCGCTGACCTTGCCCCACAGCACCTTGTAGACCCAGGCGGTATAGGCGAGCACGATCGGCAGGAAGATCACTGTTGCGATCAGCATGTTGCGAAGCGTCGCACGGCTCGACGAGGCGTCGAACACGGCGAGCGAATCGTTCGGATTGGTGCTCGACGGCAGGATGATCGGAAACATCGACAGCCCGACGGTGGCGATGATGCAGGCGATCCCGAGCATCGAGACCAGCACGGTCAGGCCACCCCGGCGCGCAGCAAATCCTGCCGCGGCGAGCAAGGGCGCGACCACGCCGAGCAGCGGCACCACCATGAGCCACGGCACGGTGCGGAAATTCTGCAGCCAGGCCGACGAATTGACCACGACCGTCTTGCCGAGCGGGTTGGACGGGCCATCCCAGACGATCGGGCTCGTCACCTGATAGCCGCCGAACGCGCCAAGCCAGATCAGAATGCCGCCGCCCGCGAACAGGACCGCAGTGATAAGGGCGGTTTTCGATCCGATCGCCGCCGCGCGCTCCGCCACCGGGCCCTCGGCCTTGAAACAAAGCCACGCGGCCCCATGCGTCACCAGCATGGCGAGCGACACCAGTCCGCAATAAAGCGCCAGCGGAAGCAACAGGCCGAACAAATTGCCTTCGTAGATCGGCCGCAGATCGTCGGTGAAATGGAAGGGCACGCCCTTCAGCGCGTTGCCGACCGCAACCCCGAAGATCAACGCCGGAACGGCACCGCCGACGAACAGCGCCCAATCCCAGTTCCGCCGCCAGGTCACACTCTCGCGCTTGGAACGATATTTGAAGCCGACCGGCCGCAAGATCAGCGCAAACAGCACCAGGAACATCGCGAGGTAGAAGCCGGAAAAGCTCAGCGCATAGAGCGCGGGCCACGCCGCGAAGATCGCGCCGCCGCCGAGAATGAACCAGACCTGGTTGCCTTCCCAGACCGGGCCGATGGTGTTGATGGCGACGCGCCGTTCGATGTCGGTTTTGGCGACGAAGGGCAATAACGCGCCGACGCCCATGTCGAAGCCGTCGGTGGCGGCGAAGCCGATGAGCAGGACGCCCAGCAACACCCACCAGATCAGGCGCAGCGTGGTGTAGTCGAAGATAAGTTGAATCATGATCGTATTCCCTGACCAGCCTGTGGATCACTCAGCCGGCGCGGTTGCGCCGGTTGTCGCCGCGAACTGACCGAACGAGCCCATATCGGCCACCGCGTCAGGACCCTTCTTGATAGCCTGCAGCATCAGTGTGCATTCGATCACGGCGAGCACGCCATAGACCGCGGTGAAGCCGATGATGGTCAGCACCAGATTGTAGACGCCGAGTTCCGAGGTCGCGAGGAAGGTCGGCAGCACGCCGTCGATGATCCAGGGCTGTCGTCCGAACTCTGCGACGAACCAGCCAAGTTCCGCCGCAAGCCAGGGCAGCGGAAACGCCCACAGCGCGAGATGGAACAGCCAGCGCGGCGCCTCCGCCTCCCGCATCGTGTACCAGAGCGAGATCACGAACACCGCGAGCAGCACGAAGCCGAACAGCACCATGAAGCGGAAGGTGAAGAAGATGGAGGGCACGCTCGGCACGGTCGACCACGCCGCGTCGCGGATCTGCTCGGGCGTCGCCTGCGCCGGGTTCTCGACATAGCGCTTGAGCAGTAACGCGTAGCCGAGATCGCCACGGGTCTTCTCGAAGACCGCGCGGGCCGCCGCGTCGGCATGGTTCTTCTTGAGCTTCTCGAGGGCGTCGTAGGCGACGAGGCCGTTGCGGATTCTGCACTTCGGTATCTTTCACGAGATCGAAAATGCCGGGGATCTGCTCGTCGATCGAGCGGGTACCGATCAGCCCCATCACCCAGGGGATATCAATCGCATCATTCGTCGCATGGGCCTGCATGTCCGGGATGCCGAACAAAGTGAACGAGGCCGGCGCGGGCTCGGTCTGCCACATCGCCTCCATGGCGGCGAGTTTCATTTTCTGGTTGTCGGTGATGGTGTAACCGCTCTCGTCGCCGAGCACGATGACCGACAAAGCTGCCGCAACGCCGAAGGCCGCCGCGATCACGAACGACCGCTTTGCGAGTTCGAGGTGACGGCCGCGCAGGATGTAGAAGGCCGAAATGCCGAGCACGAAGGCGGCGCCGCAAACGTAACCGGCGGATACCGTGTGGACGAACTTCGCCTGCGCGGTCGGATTGAACAGCACGGCCACGAAATCGGTCACTTCCATCCGCATCGTGTCGGGATTGAAGGCGGCGCCGACCGGGTTCTGCATCCAGCCATTGGCGATCAGGATCCACAGCGCCGACAGATTGGTGCCGAGCCCGACCAGCCAGGTGACGGCGAGATGGGCGCGCGGGGACAGCCTGTCCCAGCCAAAGAAGAACAGGCCGACGAAGGTCGCCTCCAGGAAGAAGGCCATCAGCCCCTCGATCGCCAGCGGCGCGCCGAAAATGTCGCCGACGTAATGCGAGTAGAAGGCCCAGTTCATTCCGAACTCGAATTCCATGGTGAGACCGGTGGCAACGCCAAGGACGAAGTTGATGCCGAACAACAGGCCCCAGAACCGGGTCATGTCGCGCCAGATGGTTCGACCCGTCATCACGTAGACGGTTTCCATCATCGCCACGAGGATCGACAGTCCGAGCGTCAGCGGCACGAACAGAAAGTGATACATCGCGGTCAGCGCGAATTGGAGCCGGGAAAGCTCGACGAGAAGCGGATTGGTCATGTAAGAGCACCTTTCGAGAGGTCTGCAGTTACCTAGGCAATTCGAGTGCCGCATTTGTTGACGTGGATCAAATCACGGCGACCGAAATCGATGCAAAAAGCGCCAATGCGAATATCGAATGACGGAAAGCAGGCAGAGCGTCGCCGCAATCGGACAACCTCAGCACCGCTGAAAGGGAATTCAACCGACCGTGATCACGCGCTCGGCCTTGCCCGCGGCTTCGGCGCGGCGGGACTGCGCACCACGCTAGGCTGGCAAATCGCACGCACGCTGTTCCGGATAGGCTTCGCCGGCGCGCTGGCGTTGTTCGCCGGACGTCTGGTCGAGGACGATGCGTTCGACGTGACCGCGATCTCCGGCGCGCTTGCCTGTCTCGCTTTGTCGGCCTGTGCCGGCGTGTTCGGCGATCTTGCCGCGGCGAACGCCGAGGAACGTGTCGTCGATCGCTTGCGAGCCGCGCTACAGGACGCACTCTCGCTGATGTCGCCTCTCCGCATTCGCACCAAGGCCGCCGGGGCGCTCGTGGCCGGACTGCAGCGATATCCGGGCGCACTTGCCGGTCTCGTGATCAGCCACAGCGCGGCGAAATCCATGCTGGCGATCGGCCCATTGCTCGCAGCGGTGGCGGTGGCCCTCGTATCGTGGGAGGCGGCGCTTACGCTGTTTGTCACGGTTCCCGTCATGGTCGTTTTCTTCGTGCTGCTCGGCGGCCTCGTCCGCGACAGGGCCGAGGCACAGGAGAAAGCCTTCGGCCGGCTGGCGGCGCAATTTTCCGACCGGATCCGGACCCTGCCGACCATCCTGGCCAATCACGCCTTGTTGAGCGAGCACGACAAGATCGAGCAGCGGATGACGCTCTACGCCGACTCGACGATGGCCGTGCTCAAGGTCGCGTTCCTCAACGCCGGCATCATCGACTTCTTCTCCGCCATCGCGATCGCCGTGCTCGCGGTATTTCTCGGACTGAGCCATCTCGGGTTGATGCATGTCCCCGGTTTTTCCGGCCTGGCGCTCTGGCAGAGCCTGTTCATCCTGATCATCGCCGCGGAATTCTTCACGCCATTCCGCCGCTATGCCGAGCAGTACCACGTCAAGGCCGAAGGCCAGGCCGCGGCCAGGGAGCTGGACTGGTATTTCGATGAAGCCGCCGAGAAAACGGCCGGCACCGTCAGGCTGGTTACCCGCGCCAGCGCCTTCGATGCTTCGGATCTTCCTGCAGCCGGCCTGATCGCGATCTCCGGGCCGAGCGGCGCCGGAAAGTCGACCCTGCTGCGCAAGCTGGCCGGCATCGAGACGCCGCCGCCCGGTTTCAGGCCGCTGCCTCAAATGGCGGCCGAGGGCTGCGACTGGATTTCGACGGACATCTATGTGCCGGCGGGCACGCTCGCCGAAGCGATCGGCTGGAATGGCGGCAGCCATCAGCGGGCGCAACTGCAGCAAGCCGCCCGGCACGTCGGCTTGCTGGACGAGCGGCTGCTGCCCGGCGGGCTCGATGCCCGCATCGCGGAAGGCGGCGACAACCTCTCCGGCGGACAGCGCATGCGCGTCGGCATCGCCCGCATCATGCTTTCCGGCCGCGTGGTCCTCGCCGACGAGCCGACTGCCAAGCTCGATCCGCAAACCGCCAGGCTGGTTCGGCAGGTCCTGATCGATATCGCGAAGCAGCGGCTGGTTATCGCCGCCACCCACGACGAGCGGCTGATCGAAGCGGCCAGCCGCCATTACGTGCTGCGACCTCCGTCCCCGGCCGAACAGGTGGTCGCGGCATGAGTCTCAATGCGATCACACCCACAAGGGCCGCAGTTGTCGGCGTGCCGGCTTCGCTGCGCGCGAGGTCGCCGTGGCGGCTCGCCATTCTGCTTGCCGTGGCGGCTTCGGCATCCGGAATCCTGCTCACCGGCGTCTCCGTCTGGTTCCTCGGCGCCGTGGCGCTGGCCGGACTTGGACCGGCCGCGCTTGCTTTCAACTTTCATTTTCCGGCGGCGCTGGTCCGGCTGTTCGCGCTAAGCAAGACGCTCGGCAAATATGGCGAACGTATAGTGGGCCATCGCGCCGCCCTCATCGACCAGGTCAAGCGCCGCGCGCAGCTGTTCGCGGCGATGGCGCAGGCCCCATCGATCCGCGCGGCGGGTTGGCAGCTCGGCAACCAGGACCGGTTGTCCGACTACATGGAAGACGTCGAGGACGTCGATTACGGGCGCCTGCGCGTCGGCATGCCGGCGGCAATTCTGGCGGCCGGCATTGCCGCGCTCACCGCGGCGACGGCCTGGCTGACCCCGCTTGCGCTCGTACCGATCGCGCTGGCCTCGCTGGCGCTGATGCTGACGCTGCGCCGGTTGCTGCCGCTCGTGGACCAGCAGTGGAGAACGGTGCGATCCTCGCAACGGGCCGCGGGCCGCCTGATGGGCACCGCGCTGGCCGCGGTGGTGCCGCTGCAGGCCGAACGCGCCTTTCCGGACATCCTGACCAGAGTCTTTGGCGATTTCAGCGAGGCGGAAGCCGGCCGGCTTGCCCAGCGTCGCGCGTTTGCCGGGCTCGACATGCTGGCCGGGCTTGCCGGTCCGCTGGCGGTGCTAGGCGTGCTGGTCGCGGCTTGGCACGCCGGCGAGCGCGGCACGGCCCTTCTGGTTCCGGCTTTTCTCGGGTTCGGCTGGCTCGCGCTCGGCGAGACCGCACACGGCGTGTCGCGGATCGTACTTGGAAAGGTGCGGGAGCGCACTGCCCGCGAAGGCCTCAGGGACTGGTCCGCCGCAGCCGCGCCGAAGACTGCGCCAGCGCCCGCACCGGCGAAGCTGCAAAACCTGGCGCTGAGGAACGTGCCCCGCCAGACACCGGATGGCCGCAGCCTTGGCCAGCCGATCAATCTGAGTTTCCGTGCCGGTCATCCGACGGCCCTGGTCGGCGCCAGCGGGACCGGAAAGACGACGCTGCTCAAACAGATCGCCGGTTGGATCGGCACCGACAACAACGGCCAGTTTGTCGGCGACGGGGTGGTGATGCTCGGCGCCTACCGCCGCGCCGCATCGCATCTCTGCCTGCACGATGCGGCTATTCTGTCCGATACGGTTCGCGAAAACCTGTTTGCGCCCGGCGCCACCGAAGAGGAATGCTGGCTGGCGCTTGCCGCCGTGGAACTGGACGGCCGCTTCGCCGACGGGCTCGACGGCTGGATCAGCCAGGACGTGTTGTCGCTCGGCGAGGCGCAAAGGCTGAACCTCGCCCGCGCGCTGCTCAACGATGCGCCGCTGGTTCTTCTCGACGAGCCGGTCGAGCATCTGGATTTCGATCAGGGGCTGCGGATACTCAAACGGGTGCTCTCGCACCTTGCCAACAGGGTGGTCATCTACTCCAGCCACGCCGAATACGCCGTGCCCGGAACCGTCCGCATCCCAATCGGCGCCGACCGCGAGATCGCGTGATTTCGGGAAAGCCGTGGATGGCCGGGACAAGCCCGGCCATGACGGAGGAGTGAAATTGATAGACCGCCGCGATTACTTCGTCAGCGGGCAGCCGCTTTCCTTGGCGGTGAAGAAGGCCTTGTCGCCGGGCACCACCGCGAGTTGCTTGTAGTAGTCCCAGGGCTTCTTCGATTCCGACGGCTTCTTGACCTCGAACAGATAGAGGTCGTGCACCATGCGCCCGTTGGCCAGCACCTTGCCGCCTTGCGCGAACATGTCGTCGACCGGCATCTCATGCAGCTTGGCGGCGACCGCCTCGGTGTCCTTGCTGTTGGCCGCCTTGACCGCCTTCAGATATTGCAACGTCGCCGAATAGGTGCCGGCCTGGATCATGTTGGGCATCCTCCCGGTGCGGGTGAAGAAGCGGTTGGCGAATTCGCGGCTCTTGTCGTCGCGGTCCCAGTAATAGCCTTCGGTAAGCACCAGCCCCTGCGCCGCTTCAAGGCCCAGGCCGTGGACTTCGGCGAGCGTCAGCAACAGTCCGGCGAGCTTCTGGCCGCCCTTGACGATGCCGAATTCAGCCGCCTGCTTGATCGAATTGGTAGTGTCGAGACCGGCGTTCGCAAGCCCGATGATCTTGGCTTTCGAGCTCTGCGCCTGCAGCAGGAAGGACGAGAAGTCTGACGAGTTCAGGGGAATGCGAACCGAGCCCAGCACCTTGCCGCCCTTTGCTTTGACGATATCACTGGTGTCCTTTTCCAGCGCATAGCCGAAGGCGTAGTCGGCGGTCATGAAGAACCAGGTGTCGCCGCCGGCTTCGACCAGCGCGCCGCCGGTGCCGACCGCGAGCGCATGGGTGTCGTAGGCCCAGTGGAAGCCATAGGGCTGGCAGGCATCCCCCGTGAGGCGCGAGGTCGCCGCGCCCACCACGATGTCGATCTTCTTCATCTGCTTCGACAGATCCTGAATCGCCAGCGCGACCGAGGACGTCGTCAGCTCGGTGATCATGTCGACGCCTTCGACCTCATACCAGCGCCGCGCGATCGCGGTGGCCAAATCGGGCTTGTTCTGATGATCGGCGGAGATCACCTCGATCTTCTGGCCGAGCACGCTGCCGCCGAAATCCTCGACCGCCATCTTGGCCGCTTCGAACGACCACTTGCCGCCGTAATCGGCATAGACGCCGGACTGATCGTTCAGGATTCCGATCTTGACGCCCTGCGCCGACGCCGGAGCGGCGAGCAACAGGCCGCACACCGCAACGGCCGCCGACAATAATCCCGACTTCATCATAGGCCTCCCCAGGGTTTCGGTTCCGGGCATGATATTTAATAACCCTGCGCCTGCCCATCTATTTCGCGCCGGCAAAACAGCGCAGCAGCAGGGAGAAACCGCCCGCGCTCAGGGTCCGCCATGCTCGGCGGCGGGAACCTTCCGGCGGGTGGAATCGGCCAGGTTGCGGACGATCATGTAGAAGATCGGCGTGAAGATCAGCCCGAATACCGTCACGCCCAGCATGCCGAAGAACACGGCGACGCCGACCGCCTGACGCATTTCCGATCCCGAGCCGCTCGAAACCACCAGCGGCAGCACGCCCAGAATAAACGCAAACGACGTCATCAGGATCGGGCGCAGTCGCAGCCGGCAGGCCTCGATGACGGCATCGAGGCGCGGTTTTCCCTCCAGCTCGATGTCGCGGGCGAATTCCACGATCAGGATGGCGTTCTTGGCGGCCAGACCCACCAGCACCACAAAGCCGATCTGGGTGAGGATGTTGACGTCCTGCCCCATGATCCGCACGCCGATGGTCGCCGCCAACAGGCACATCGGCACGATCAGGAGGACGGCGAACGGCAGGCTCCAGCTGCCATATTGCGCCGCCAGCACCAGGAACACGAACAGCACGCAGATCGGAAATACCAGCAGGCCCGAATTGCCGCCGTTGACCTGCTGATAGGACAGGTCGGTCCACTCATAGGAAAAGCCGCTCGGCAGGGTGTCGGCCGCCAGCCGCTTCATGGTTTCGATGGCGGTCGCCGAACTCGTGCCCGGCATGGTGTCGCCCTGCAATTCCGCCGCCGGGTAGAGGTTATAGCGCGCCACCCGATCGGGCCCGGAGATATTGCGGAAATCGACCACGCTGCCGAGCTGCACCATGTCGCCGGCGGCGTTGCGGGTGCGCAGGCGGGCGAGATCGGCGGTCTCCTTGCGGAACGGCAGATCGGCTTGCGCGGTCACGTGGTAGGTGCGGCCGAGAATGTTGAAATCGTTGACATAGGCCGAGCCGAAATAGGTCTCGATGGTTTCGGTCACGCGATCGATCGGCACCCCGAGCTTCTGCGCCTTGACGCGATCGATATCCACGAACACCTGCGGCGTATTGGCGGAAAACGGCGAAAACACCGACGTCAAACCGGGCGCCTTGCGCGCGGCGGCGACCAGTTCGTCGGTGGCGGCGGCCAGCAGTTCGGGGCCGCGACCCTGACGATCCTGGATCCGCATGGTGAAGCCGCCGCCGGTACCGATGCCGGGCACCGACGGCGGCGGAATCACGATGATGAAGGCGCCCTCCAGCACGGCCAGCCGCTTGCGCAGATTCGCCGTGATCGCGGTCGCCGTCAGGCCCTTTTTCAAGCGGACTTCCGGCTCGTCGAACACCGGAAACAACGCCGCCGCATTGCTGGACTGGGTGCGGGTGGCGCCGGACAGTCCGGCAAATGCCGCCACCCGGATGATGCCGGGAGTATCCAGCGCGATCTTCTCGATCTCGCGCACGATTTCGGTGGTTCGCGCCAGCGAGGACGCGCCCGGCAACTGCACGGAGACGATGACATAGCCGCGATCCTGCGCCGGAATGAAGCCTTGTGGCGTGGTGGCCAACAGCCAACCGGCGCTGCCGATCAGCACCGCATAGACCAGCAGCATCGCCAGCGAATGCCGGATGACGAAGCCCGCCGCAGCGGCATAGAGGTGGGCGAGGCGCTCGAAGCCGCGGTTGAAGAAGCCGGTGAATTTCTCCCAGCCGCGCGCCAGCAGGTTCCAGCTCGCCGCCGGCCGCTTTTCCGCATGCGGCCGCAGGATCTGCGACGCCAGTGCTGGCGAAAGCGTCAGCGAGCAGAAGAGGGAAATCACGGTCGCCACCGCGATGGTGATGGCGAATTGCTGAAAAAACTGTCCGGAAATGCCGCCCAGGAAGGCGGTCGGCACGAACACCGCGGACAAGACCAGCGCAATCGAGACCAACGCGCCGCCGACTTCCTCCATCGTCTTGAGCGCCGCATCCCGCCGGCTCATACCGTCGCGAAGGTGGCGCTCGACATTTTCGACCACCACGATCGCATCGTCGACCACGATGCCGACCGCGAGCACGAGGCCGAACAGGGTCAGATTGTTGATGGAAAATCCCAGCGCCGCCATGACCGCGAAGGTACCGACCAGCGACACCGGTATCGCGACGATCGGAATGATCGCGGGACGCCATCCCTGCAGGAACAGCAGCACGACGAAGACGACGAGCGCCATCGCCTCGTAGATAGTCTTGATCAGCTCGTGGACGGATTGCGCGATGAACTCGGTCGGATTGTAGCCGATATTGTAGTCGAGCCCCTTGGGAAAATTGGCTTTGAGCCTGACCATGGCATTGGAAATGTTTTTCGCTGTCGCCAGCGCATTCGAGCCGGGGCGCTGCGTCACCAGCATCGCGACCGCGGTCTTGCGCAGCAGAAAACTGTTAGTGGTGTAGTCCAGCGCCCCCAACTCGATCCGCGCCACGTCGCGCAGCCGCACCGTGCGCCCGTCCTGGCCGGCCTTGACGACGATGCTCTCGAACTGCTGGATATCCTTCAGCCGGCCGGTGAAGGTGAGGTTGGGCTGGAACGCCCGATCGGCGATCGGCGGCGCGGCGAGCTGGCCGCCGGTGATCTGCAGGTTCTGGGCCCTAACCGCCGCCAGCACGTCGCCCGCGGTCATTCCGAGATTGGCGATCTTGTCGGGATCCAGCCACAGCCGCATCGAGTAATCGCGCGCGCCGAAGATCTGGATGTCACCGATGCCATCCAGCCTGAGCAGCTGGTCGCGAACCTGCAGCAGCGCGTAGTTAGAGATGTAGAGCTGGTCGAATGTATCGTCCGGCGACAGCATGAACACGACCATCAGGATGTCCGGGCTGTTCTTGCGGGTGACGACGCCGTTGCGCTGCACCTCCTCGGGCAATTGCGGCTGCGCGATCGCGACGCGGTTCTGAACCAGCACCTGGGCCTTGTCGAGATCGGTGCCGAGCTTGAAGGTGACGGTGATCGTCAGCTGCCCGTTCGAGGTCGCCTGGCTGTAGAGATAGAGCATGTCCTCGACGCCGTTGATCTGCTGCTCGATCGGAGCCGCGACGGTGTCGGAGACGGTCTGCGCCGAGGCGCCCGGATATTGGGTGGTGACCACGACGGTGGGCGGAACCACTTGCGGATATTCGGCGACCGGCAGCGTGGTGTAGGCGATGGCGCCGACGATCAAGAGCACGATGGACAGCACCATCGCCAGGATCGGCTGATTGATCGAAAGCCGGCCGAGGTTCATGTCTTGCTACCAGATGGCGCCGGATGCGGGCTCACCTTGGCACCGACGCGGGCGCGCTGGAGGCCGTCGACGATCACGCGGTCCTCCGGCTTCAACCCTTCGCGGATCACCCGCAAGCCGTCGTCGAGCGGCCCGAGAACGACGGGCTTTGCCTCCACCGTATCGTCGTCCTTGACCACGAAGACGATCTTGCGCGACTGATCGGTGGCGATAGCCGTATCCGGCAGCAGCAGCGCTTCATAAGGCGCGCTGGCAATCAGCCGCACGCGGGCGAACTGCCCCGGCAGGATGGAAAAGTCCTTGTTCGGGATCACCGCCCGCGCGCGCAGCGTGCCGGTCGAGACGTCCAGCCGGTTGTCGAGGAAATCCACCTTGCCGTCGTGCGACGGCTTGGTTTCGCCGGTCAATGTCACCTGCACGGGATTGGGATTCTCGCGCGAGCTCGGCCGCTTGCCCTCGAAATAGAGCCGGTTGTATTTGAGGTAGGTCGCCTCATCCATGTCGAAATAGACGTAGATCGGATCGAGCGAAACGATCGAGGTGAGCAGGGTGCCGCCGCCGTTGTCGCTGCCCGTCACGAGATTGCCGACGCTGACGAGGTGGCGGCTCACCCGTCCGGCCATGGGGGCGATGACGTGGCTGAACTCGATATTGAGCTGGGCCGCCTTCAGCGCGCCTTCGGCCTCCGTCTCCGCGGCTTTCGCCGCCTGCAGCGTCTGGCGGCGCTGGTCGACAATGGAGTCGGAGACCGCCTGGGTTTGATTCAGCGCCAGCGCGCGGTCGAGTTCGCGCTTGGCAAGTTCTCCCTTGGCGCGCGCGTCCGCGAGCTGGCCGTCCGCCTGCTCGGCCACCGCCTCGAAGGGCCGGGAATCGATGATGTACAGCAGGTCGCCGGTGTTGACGAAGGCGCCGTCGCGGAATTCGACATTGGTGACGAAGCCGCCGACGCGGGCCCGGACCTGGACCTCTTCGACCGCGTCGAACCGTCCGGTGAATTCGTCCCAATCGGTGACGGTGCGTTTGGCCGGCTGTGCGACCGTGACCGGCGGCGCCGCGGCTGCCGCCGGCTGCGGCGGTTTGTCGCCACAGCCGGACAAGGAGACCGCAAGCAGGACGATCAATGGCCCGAATAGGCGGAACGAATGAAGATTGGAACCCATGCTGCGAACCAAACGCTCCGATGCCCCAGTCGAGCTCACTTCCATCTCCCCTTGGCGTGCCGATCCTTGGCGTGCCGATCGATCGTTGCCGCCGCGATCGTGCGCGGCGGCATTCCGACAACCCAGTCTGTGCAAGAAGCTGGCGAGATCAAGGACATTTGTTGTGCCGCGCCGACGATGACCGTGCGTGCAGACAATTTATTGCCGGCTCGCGGCAGTGATATCGCGCCGCGCATCCGGCGCGAACCGGCCTTCTGGCCGGGTCAGCCGTGAGCGGCCCCTACGAGGTCACGACATCTCGTGGGCTATTGTCCGCGGCTTCCACCGGGCATGACAGCCGGAAGACATGACAACAGGATGGCCCAATCCGACGCAAAGTCGGGCAATTCGCTCTCGACCCCAAGCCATCAGGCGGGCATTATCGCGAAAATCGCTCCGGCCGAACGATCCGCAACTCGAGGTCATCCATGCACGCGCCTCCCCCTTACCAATCGTTCGCCGAAGCCGGAACCGAGGGCCGCGGCCCCCTTCACATTGCGCCGGACTGCGCGGGACAGAATTTTTACGAGATCGATCGCGGCTTGCGCGATCTGCTGCGGCTGTATCTGCAGCCGGAGGATTTCCGGCGGCTGGAACCGCACTTCCATCGCCTCGGCGAACTCGCGGGCGGCCGGCTGGATGAACTCGCCCGGACCGCCGACAAGCATCTGCCGGCGCTGAACGCCAGGGACCGCTTCGGCCGCGACGAGGACTGGATCGACTACCACTCGTCCTATCGCGAAATGGAGAGCATCGCTTTCGCCGATTTCCAGTTTCACGCCCTGAGCCATCGCGGCGGCGCGCTCGGCATGGAAAAGCCGCTGCCCGCGGTCGCCAAATATGCGCTGCAATATCTGTTCGTGCAGGCCGAGTTCGGACTGATGTGCCCGATCAGCGTCACCGACACCTCGATCCATCTGATCCGCAAATTCGCCAGCGATGAACTGAAGGAATATCTGCTGCCGAAGATGCTGTCGGCCGACCCAGCAGTGCAGTGGAAGGGCACGCAGTTCATGACCGAACGGTCCGGCGGCTCCGACGTCGGCGCGATCGAGACGGTGGCGCGCTGCGAGGACGGGGTGTGGCGGCTCTATGGCGACAAATGGTTCTGCTCGCATGCCGACGCCGACGTCGCACTGCTGCTGGCGCGCCCGGAGGGTGCTGCCTCCGGCACCAGGGGACTCGCGCTGTTCGCGCTGCCGCGCCGGCTCAAGGACGGCCGCCGCAATGCCTACCGCATCGCCCGCCTCAAGGACAAGCTGGGCACCCGCTCGATGGCATCGGGCGAGATCCTGCTGGAGGGCGCGGTGGCCTATCTGGTCGGCGACGCCGATCGCGGCCTGAAGCAGATGATGGAGCAGGTCAACCTGTCGCGGCTGTCGCACGGCGTGCGCGCCGCCGCCATGATGCGGCGCTGCGTCAACGAGGCGATGGTTTGCGCGCGCAGCCGGATGGCCTTCGGCAGGACCATCATCGAATATCCCCTGCTGCGCCGCCAGCTCCTGAAGATCGCGCTGCCGTCCGAACAGTCGCTTTCGATGTTCCTGTTTGCGGCGAGCGCGATGGACCGCGCCAATGCCGGCTCGAAGGAAGCCGAAAGCGCCTTGCGCATTCTGACGCCGCTCCTGAAATTCCGCGCCTGCCGCGACAACATTCCGGTGGCGACCGGCGCCATGGAAGTGCGCGGCGGCAACGGCTACGTCGAGGAATGGGTGAACGCGCGGCTGATCCGCGACGCCCATATCGGCGTGCTCTGGGAAGGCACCAGCAACATCAACGCGCTCGACATCGTCACCCGCGCGGTCGGCAAGAGCCGCGCCCATCGCTCGCTCGGAACCGCGCTCACCAAATTGCTCGACAATGCCACTGCCGTGCCGGCGGCGTTCCGGGACCGGCTGCGCGCAGCACTCGACCGCACGCTCGCTCTTGCCGAGCGCGTTGCCGCCGAGCCTTCGCTGGAAGCAAGCGCGCGGCAGGCGGCCAGTGGTCTCTATCACGTCACCAGCGCCATTCTGATGATGTGGGAAGCCGCCCGGCCGGGCTCGGACGCGCGCCGCGCACTCTATGCGCGGCTGGTTCTCGAACACCGGCTGAGCGCCCGGGATCCGCTCGAGCCCTATGCCGGCGACTGGGAGCGCGGGGCCGCGGAGATCCTGTTTTCCGAGCGGCAGGTCGGGATGGGCGACGTCGCCGCGCTGCTTGTTTCGTAACCGGTCCGGGGCGACACGAAACATCGAGCCCGGAATCTCCGGATTCCCCGATGTGCGACTGCGCATCCGAGGTTCGCGCGGGCGCGTGCCATTTTTTGGTTCCCATTAGCGCTCTGCCTCGGCTAAATTGTTTGCAAGGCTGCCACAAAGCCAAAATGTCCCGGGAGGACAATCGTCGTGTACAAGGGGCGTGTCGTTTTCGGCGCCATGGACGAGGTTGTGTTCGGCAGCCCCGCCGCCGAGGCGGTCGCCGGGCAGATGGACCGCCTGCACCTGAGCCGCGCCTTCCTGATGGTCAGTGGCACGCTCAACCGGACCACCGATGAAATCGAGAAAATCCGGCAAGTGCTGGGGCCGCGCTGCGTCGGCACCTTCGATGCCATGCCGCCGCACACGCCGCGCGAGGCCGTCGTCGCCGCCGCCGGGCAGGCGCGCGCCGCGGGCGCCGATCTCATCGTCACCGTCGGCGGCGGCTCGATCACGGACGGCGCCAAGGCGGTGCAGCTTTGCCTCGCCAATGACGTTCGCACCGCCGAGGACATCGACCGCATCCGGGCGATCAAGGGCGTCGCGCCGCCGATGCAGGCGCCAACGGTGCGCCAGATCAGCGTGCCGACCACGATTGCCGGCGGCGAGTTCAGCGCGATCGCCGGCGTCACCGATCCGCGCAGCAAGGTCAAGGAGATGCTGCGCCATGACTTGGTAATGCCGCGCGCGGCCATCCTCGATCCCGCCGTGACCGTGCACACGCCGGAATGGTTGTGGCTTTCCACCGGCATCCGCGCCGTCGACCATTGCGTCGAGGGCCTGTGCTCGCGTGAAGCGCATCCCTTTGCCGACGCCCAGGCGCTGAAGGGCCTGTCGATGCTGGCGCAGGCGCTGCCGCGCGTGAAGGCCGATTCCTCCGACCTCGACGCCAGGATGGATTGCCAGCTCGGCACCTGGCTCTCGATGGGACCGCTATCGTCGGGCGTGCCGATGGGCGCCAGCCACGGCATCGGCTATGTGCTCGGCGCCGTTTACGACGTGCCGCACGGCTATACCTCCTGCGTGATGCTGCCGTCGGTGCTGCGCTGGAACCGAGATAACAATGCCGAACGGCAAGCGCTGGTGGCAGCCGCAATGGGACAGCCCGGCAGGGACGCCGCCGACGTGCTGGACGATTTCATCCGCTCGCTCGGCATGCCGCGCAGCCTGCAGGACGTCCGGATCGAGCCCGCGCATTTCGACCGCATCGCGGAACTGGCGATGGCGACGCCGTGGATACCGCGCAACCCGCGCAGGATCGATTCGCCCGCGCAGGTGCGCGAGATTCTTGTTCTGGCCGCATGAGGTAATTGGAATGTACACCGGCAAGCATGCCTATCTGCGCCCGCTGCAGCCCGCCTTCATCATGGCGGCCACCGGTGAGGCCGTTACCTATCGCGAGCTGGAGGCGCGCAGCAATCGCCTGGCGCACCTGTTGCGCAAGCTCGGGCTGAAGCGGCTCGATCATTATGCGATCTTCATGGAGAACAACGACCGCTACCTCGAGGCCTGCGGCGCGGGCGAGCGCTCGGGCCTCTATTTCACCTGCATCAATTCGTACCTGACGCCGGGCGAACTCGCCTATATCGTCAATAACAGCCAATCGCGCGTCCTCATCACCTCGCTGGCCAAGCTCGACGTCGCGCGCGAGGCGCTGAAGGAATGCCCGAACGTCGAACTCTGCATTGTGGCCGACGGTCCTGGCGAGAGCGAACGGATCGTCGGGCTTCAGGAGGCGACGAGGGGCGTGCCGAAGACGCCGATCGCCGACGAATCCGTCGGCACTGCCATGCTCTATTCATCCGGCACGACCGGACGGCCCAAGGGAATCCTGCGCCCGCTGCCCGAGCAGCCGCCGGTGCAGAACCTGCCGATTTTCGATTTCCTGCGGAAGCTCTGGCAGTACCGCGAGGGCATGATCTACCTGTCGCCGGCGCCGCTGTATCACTCGGCGCCGCAGGCCGCCGTCAATCTCACCATCCGCGAGGGCGGCACCGTCATCATCATGGAGCATTTCGATCCCGAGCGTTATCTCGAACTGGTCGAGAGATGGGGGGTGACCCACAGCCAGCTGGTGCCGACGATGTTCTCGCGCATGCTGAAGCTGCCGGAGCAAGCACGAACGCGCCACGACCTGTCGTCGCTCGAAATCGCGATCCACGCCGCCGCACCCTGTCCCGCCGCGGTCAAGGAGGAGATGATCGGATGGTGGGGTCCGATCATCCACGAATATTACGGCGCCACCGAAGGCCTTGGCTTTACCGCCTGCAACAGCGAGCAATGGCTCGCCCATCGCGGCAGCGTCGGCAAGGTGCTGCTCGGCGACCTCCACATTCTCGATGAGGACATGAAACCGTGCCCCAAGGGCACGCCAGGCACGGTCTGGTTCAAGACCGCCACGCCGTTCGAATATTTCAGCGATCCGAACAAGACCAGGGAGGCGCGCTCGCGCGACGGCAGCATGAGCACGGTCGGCGACGTCGGCTATGTCGACGATGACGGCTATCTCTACCTGACCGACCGCGCGACCTTCATGATCATCTCCGGCGGCGTCAACATCTACCCGCAGGAATGCGAGAACCTGCTGATCACCCATCCCAAGATCGCCGACGCCGCCGTGTTCGGCGTGCCCAACGCCGATCTCGGCGAGGAGGTAAAGGCGGTGGTGCAGCCGATGCCGGGCATCGAGCCGTGCGCCGCGCTCGCCGACGAGCTGATCGCCTTCTGCGGCCAGTCGCTGTCGCGCCAGAAGGTGCCGCGCTCGATCGACTTCGAGGACGAGCTGCCGCGGCTGCCGACCGGCAAGCTTTACAAGAGGCTGTTGCGCGACCGCTATTGGGGCAACAAGAACTCGCGGATCGTGTAACCGCGCAGCTTGATACCGTCACCCTTCCCCGGGGTTTCCCGCCGGCCGGAATTCCGCCCGCCGGAAGCCTTCGCCGGCAGTATTTCCATTGCCCCGGCGGGAATTATGTACGATTACAGCCTTTCGCGAGGCAGCCTTAAGCCAGTCCAAAGGGAGACCAAAAAAATGCGTGAAGCCGTCATTGTTTCTTATGCCCGCACCGGGCTGGCGAAATCCGGCCGCGGAGGATTCAACATCACCGCGCCGATGTCGATGGCGGCCCATGCCGTCAAGCACGCCGTCGAGCGCGCCGGCGTCGACAAGGAATATGTCGAGGATTGCTATCTCGGCAATTGCGCGCATGGCGCGCCCAATATCGGCCGCCAGGCCGCGCTGCTCGCGGGCCTGCCGAAATCGACCGGCGGCGTCTCGGTGAACCGCTTCTGCTCCTCGGGCTTGCAGACCATCGCGATGGCGGCCAACTCGATCCGCTCGGACGGTTCCGACTGCATCGTCGCCGGCGGCGTCGAGAGCATCTCGGTCCCCGGCGGCCCGCTGCCGAAGGAAGTGGTCGACCCGGACCTGCTCAAGACCGCGCCCGCCATCTTCATGGCGATGATCGATACCGCCGATATCGTCGCGGAACGTTACAAGGTCAGCCGCGAATACCAGGACGAGTACTCGCTGGAATCGCAGCGCCGCATGGCCGCCGCCCAGCAGGCCAACAAGTTCAAGGACGAAATCGTCCCGATGAAGACCAAGATGAAGGTGGTGGACAAGGCGACCAAGGCCGAGAGCATCGTCGACTATGTGGTCGACCGCGACGAATGCAACCGGCCCGAAACGACCATGGAAGGCCTCGCCAAGCTCGAGCCGGTCAAGGGCCCCGGCAAATACATCACCGCCGGCAACGCCAGCCAGCTCTCGGACGGCGCCGCCGCCGTGGTGCTGATGGAAGCCAAGGATGCCGAAAAGCGCGGCCTCAATCCGCTCGGCCGCTTCGTCGCCTGGGCGGCGGCGGGCTGCGAACCGGACGAGATGGGCATCGGGCCGATCTACGCGGTACCGAAGCTGTTGAAGCGCCATGGTCTGAAGATCGGGGACATCGACATCTGGGAACTCAACGAAGCCTTCGCCAGCCAGTGTCTCTATTCCCGCGACCAGCTCGGCATCGATCCCGAGAAGTACAACGTCAACGGCGGCTCGATCGCCATCGGCCATCCGTTCGGGATGACCGGTGCGCGCCTGACCGGTCACATCCTGCAGGAAGGCCGCCGGCGCAAGGCCAAGTGGGGCGTGGTGACGATGTGCATCGGCGGCGGCCAAGGCGGCGCCGGCCTGTTCGAAATCTACAGCTGAGCGTCAGTTCGGCTACCAGCGGCACGGCAACGCGCCCTCGGCCTTGCATCAAGACAACAGCGCGGCGGAGCCATCCGCCGCGCTGTTTTTTGGTTCGATCAGGCCGCCCGCACGGTATCCAGGAAGGTTTCGACCCGGCTCTTCAAATGATCGCTTTCGCGCGCGAGCGAATGCGACGCCGTCAGCACCTCTTCGGCCGCCGTGCTGGTCTCGCTCGAACCGCGCTTGACCTCGGTCACTTCCGCGGCCACCTGGGTCGAAAGCTGCGCCGACTGCTGCACGTTGCGCGCGATCTCCTGCGTCGCCGCACCCTGCTGTTCGACGGCGGCGGCGATCGCCGAGGACACCTCGGAAATCAGCGTGATGGTCGAGCCGATTTCCTTGATCGCGGCCACGCTCTCCGCGGTCGCGCTCTGCATGTCCGCAACCTGGGCGTCGATTTCCGCGGTCGCCTTTGCCGTCTGCGTCGCCAGCGCCTTGACCTCGGATGCGACGACGGCGAAGCCGCGCCCGGCTTCGCCCGCGCGCGCTGCCTCGATGGTGGCGTTGAGCGCGAGCAGATTGGTCTGCTCGGCCACTTCCCTGATCAGCTTGACGACATCGTTGATGCGGCCGGCGGCCTGCGAAAGCCTCGCGATGCTCTCGTCGGTTTTCTGCGCCTGGCTGACGGCGGTGGAAGCGATCCGGTTGGATTCATGCACCTGCCGGCCGATCTCGTTGACCGACGAGGTGATTTCTTCCGTTGCCGCCGCGACCGCCTGGATATTGTCGGTCACCGCGCGCGATGCCGAGGCCGCGGAGTCGGACAACGACATCGTGCCGTCCGACGTCTTCGTCATCGTCGTCGCCGATGCCTCGAGCTCGGTCGAAGCGGAAGAAAGGGAATCCACCAGTTCGCCGATCATCGTCTCGAAATTGCCGGTGGCCGTGCTGATGCGTTGAGCGCGCGCCGCCTTGATCGCGTCTTCGGCCCTTGCCGCCTCGTCCGAGGCCTTCTTGGCGACCAGCGCCTCCTTGAAAATCTGGAGCGCGCCGGCAATCCGGCCGATCTCGGTGGCCTCGCCCTGGTGAGGAATCTCGACGGAAAGTTCGCCGTCGGTCAGTTGCCCCATCGGCTTCAGAATCGAGCCGATGCCCCGGCGGATGTCGCGAACCATGTAGATCGCCGCCCCGAGCCCGAGCACGATCGCGCCGCCGAGAATCAGCATCATCATCAGGATGGCGCTCCAATAGGTCGCTTCGGCGCCCTGCCCGGCCGCTTCGGCGCCCTTGTCATTGATCGCGACGAGCTTCGCAAGCGTCCCGTCCATCGCGCGGCCGACCGGCACCACTTTCTTGGCGTTGATTTCCTTGGCCGCCGCGACGTCGCCCTTGTTGGCGAGCGATTGCACCTCGGCTGACGCGCCGGCAAAAGTTTGCCACTGCTTGTCCAGTTGATCCGCCAGTTCCCGCTCCGCGGGCGAGGAGATCAAGGGCTGGTAGGCTTTCGCGGCCTTCTCGAAGTCGGCCTTGCGCGCGGCGAGGTTCTTGTCGACGTCGGCTCGCTCGGCGTCCGCGACGATCAGATGATCTCGCAACACGGCGCGAAAACGCGCCGACTGCACCCGCATCTCGCCGATCCAGCGAACGCTCGGCAGCCATTGCGCCTGGATGTCATGGGCCGCGGCGTTGATCGCGCGCATCTGCATGAATGCAAACCCGCCGATGATCGCGATCACGAGAAACAGGAATGAAACGATCGCGAAAAGCTTGGTGCTGATCGACAGCCTCGAAAATGCGTGCATGACTTTATCTCAAAGAGGAATACTCGCTTACCGATTGATCAGGCGAGATTTAGTTCACGGTGCGCGCTTAAATCTAAGTTATTGCTAAGCGGACTCAGTATTTCTACGCGCCTGCGGCTTTCGAACGCAGATAATATCTGCCCAGCGGAGTCAAATCCCGTCGCCTCTGCCGCTCTTGGCAATGCCAGTCATTCGCGCCGTGTCTGCGACGAGACGGCTCGTTATGCGAAACAAGAATCCGATCACCGATCAGTGCTCGCCTGACGGAGGCCTAAAGAGATTCGATCGATGGCAATTTGGCCAATCTGCCGCGCCCCGGCCGCGCGCCACGGAATAGTTCGATCGGGAGTATTTTACCGGTCATTTCCGGGAGGCGGTCGCCTTCGCCGCTTACAGGCCAGGAGGGAAGAATCCCTATCCAGGCCGATTCAACGCAAGGTTCATTCTTTTTTCGGCCGCGCTATTGCCGTCATCCCGGGGATGATCATACCTCAGGGAGAATCACCCGGTCAGGACGACGTCCGCCGCGAGCGCCAACGAAGGAACTTTTGCGATGACCAACCTCGCGTGCAGGCCCGCTTGATGCCGGTGATCGACCCGCTCTACGTCACCTCGGGTTTCGGCGTCGGCCTTCTGGTCGGGATGACCGGCGTCGGCGGCGGCTCGCTGATGACGCCGCTGCTGATCCTGCTGTTCGGCATTCATCCCTCCACCGCGGTCGGCACCGATCTGCTCTACGCCGCCGCCACCAAGACCGGCGGCAGCGTCGTGCATGGCTGGGCGCGCAGCATCCACTGGCCGGCGGTGATCCGGCTCGCCAGCGGCAGCATTCCGGCCAGCATCCTGACATTGATCCTGCTGTGGCAGCTCCATCTCGATAGCGCCGCCGCGCGCGGCCTGGTCAACATCGTACTGGCTTTCGCGCTGATGCTGACGGCGGCGTCGCTGATCTTCCGCAAGGCGATCATGGATTCGCTGCGCTGGCGCATGGAGCGGCTCGACGATCGCACGATCGCACGAGCCACCGTGGCGGTCGGCGCAGCGCTGGGCGTGCTGGTCTCGATCTCGTCGGTCGGCGCCGGCGCCGTGGGCGTGACCGCGCTGCTGCTGCTTTACCCGCATCTGCCGATGTCGCGGATCGTCGGCTCCGACATCGCGCACGCGGTGCCGTTGACGCTGATCGCGGGTATCGGACACTGGGCGCTGGGCGCGATCGACTGGCATCTGATGGCGGTGCTGCTGATGGGCTCTTTGCCCGGCATCGTCGTCGGCAGCTACTTCGCCACCCGCGTGCCGGAAACCGCGCTGCGGCTGCTGCTGGCCGTGACGCTGATCCTGGTGGCGAGCAAGCTCGTCTCCAGCGAATGGCCATGGACCGATTCGCTCGCCGGCGCGGTGGCGCAGAGCACCCGCCACTGACAAGCGGGTTTGGCAAAGCAGTTTTCCGTTGATCGGCTAGCGGCCGCCTTCCGGCTTCGTGGCAAACCAGATGACATGGCGCGCGCCGCTGCGCTTCGTCGTGGCGCGCAGATTGACCTCGTTCACTTCGAAGCCGGCGTCGCGAAGCCGCCTGGTGAAGGCCGGATGCGGCCCCGACGACCAGACGGCAAGCACGCCGCCCGGCCGCAGCGCCCGGCGGATGGCTTTCAAGCCCTTCGCATCGTAGAGCGCATCATTGGCCTTGCGGATCAGCCCTTCCGGGCCGTTGTCGACATCGAGCAGGATGGCATCGTACGCGGCAGCGTGAGCGCCGATCACATCGACGACGTCGGCCTCGCGAATATCGGCGCGCCGATCCTTCAGGCTGTGCCCGAAGATATCGGCCATCGGCCCGCGCGCCCAGGCGATCACGGCGGGCACGAGCTCAGCCACCGTGATCCGCGCCTCGGGCCCCAGCACGGCGAGCGCGGCGCGGAGCGTGAACCCCATGCCCAGCCCGCCGATCAGCAGCTGCGGCCGCTTGACCGCTTCGATCCGCCGGCAGGCGAGCGTCGCCAGCGCTTCCTCGGAACCACTGAGCCGGCTGTTCATCAGTTCGTTCGGACCGAGCATCATCGAGAATTCGGTCCCCCTCCGCATCAAGCGAAGTTCGACCTCCGCGCCGGGCACGCGCGCCGTATCGATCTGCAGCCATGGAATCATGCGGTGCTTCTATCGCGTTTTCGAGCGAGGTGGATACCGGTTGGCGTGAAGAAAGCGCGTCAAGCGAGGAATTAAGCCGTCTTCGCCTGATGCAATACGCCGCTCACTTGTCGGTCGGGCAATTGTCCGCATGCGCGCAAGCAGGCGGAGCGGCCCGGGTGGTGGCGGACACCTCGACCGAGGGCGGGCCTTCGGCTCCGTTGATAACGGCCGTGACGCGCCAGCGATAGGCGGATCGCGGGCTCAGCTCCGAATCGGCGAAACCGGGGCTTGCGGTATCTGCTACGGCCGCGAACTGACCGTCGGCGCCGGCGCGCCAGATGCGGTAGGCCGCGGTACCCACAAGCGGCGCCCACGCCAGATCCGCCGACGTGTCCGAGGTGTCGACAACCGTCAGCGCCGTCGGCGCCGCATCCGAGGCCGGCGCCGGCGCGATCGGCGGCGTGGCGCGTGCGGTGAGCGCGTCGAGCATGGCCTTGATGGTCCTGATCTGCGATCCGGACTTGGTGACGTAGCTGTCGTTTTCATCGGCGTAACCCCACAGATCCCAGCAGGCCAGCGGATTATACGGCAGATACCAGCTCACCGCGGTCTGCGGATAAAGTACGATCAGGCGATTGGTGTCCGCCCAGGCATTGTAACCGGTCTGGTCGATGAAACGCTGATCGATCTCGCCGGCATCCTGCAGGCATCCATGCAGGGCGATATGGACGCGGCACGGCGCGCCGTCCTCGCAGTCTCTGGGGACGAACACATAGCCGGTGTGGTCTAGGCTCAGCGGGGCCGGCTCCCTGGGGTCGGTATAGATCGACTGGTCGAAGGGCTTCACGCTCCCGCTCAATTGGCCGCGGTTGGGCGCGTTCAACGGCCCGTAGATGTGCTGCAGGATGATTCCAGCCTGGTCGTAGCCGCACGAATCGATGAACGGGGTGGCGGTGACGTTGCAATCATTGGGACCGCCGCTGCGCGGGTCGGCCGCAACCACGAAAGAATGACCCGCCCCGATCGACGTCTGGTAATACAGATTGCCGCGGTTGGGCGTACCGAGATAGTGGCGATAAAACGCCACGGTCGCGTCGGTAACCGGCTTTCCGACCGTAGCATCGTGATAGCCGTGGAAGACATATATTTTCTGCCGGCTCAAGCCTTGCAGGGAATCGATGGCACCTGAAGCCGCCTTGGTGTCTGCCTCGCGGATGAAATTATTCAGGTCGGTCAGCGGCTGCCCGGACATGCACAGGCCCGTCGCATTGAGGAACGGCAGCGAGAACGCATCGAAGGCGTCGTTGGCGTCCGTCTGCGCGCACCAGAATGGCCCGCCGGCGACGACGCCGACGCCCTTGATCACCGAAGACCAGGCGGTGCCGAACTGCACCGCCATGAACCCGCCGGAGGAGATGCCGGAAATCGAGCTCTGGCTGATGTCGGCGTTGTAGCCGGACAGCGCGACATGCGACTGAGCCCGCGCCGGACCGGCGACAAGCGCCGCGCAGCCCAGCACGATGACGATCGCACACACACCTGAAACTTTCACCGGACATCCCCAGGGGCGGCAGACCGCCCGCAGCGTCGTCTAGCAGCTGCTCGCCAGGGTAGTATGACGGCTAAACGCCGCTTTCGCCAGTCACGGATTGGGCCTGGGCGGCCGGATTGGCTGGTAAGCCTACCCATCAACGATCGCTACCAGACATGCCCTTTGCGGACCGGGGCTTTTGACCTCTTTCGGAGATTTCGGCCTGCATGCGCGCAACCCCCTAACTACGAGCGGACATCCAGGGTCTTCGCTCCGGCAATCGTCCAGGCTTTGATGATCCGTCCCTGCCGCACTTCATAGATCATCACCAGTTCGAGTTGGCCGGGCCCGTCGGGAAAAGTGCGGGTTACTTGCTCGTGATCCACAACAATACTTCCCATGACCATACGATTTAACAGTTTCGCGTGAAGGTTCGGCTCCCGAAACCGAGCCGTAAATCGCTCGCGAATGGCGGCTGAACCACTGGCCACCAGCGTCGCCGGATGCTCAAACATCTGGGCATCGCCTGCGTATATCGCCAGGAGCGCATCGACGTCACGCGAGTTATATGCTTCCAGCTGCCGCTGGATCACCGTTTCGGGAGATATTGGCATGACGTACAGGTCCTCGCGTTTACTCGAACCCGCAATTTTATGGGCGCGGGTATCAAGGGTATCAAGGAGTGGCGATGGTCATTTCGTGCGCGGCCTGCCCGGCGCGAGCGCGAGTTTCGGATTATTTCCCTTCGACAACGACGCGATAAGCGTTCGCAGCGCCAGCACCGGTGGTGAAATCTCGCCGCGCCGCCAGACCAGTGGCGTCGTGATGTTGGCCTGCGCTTTTGGAATCGGATGCCTGAGCACATATGTGCCCGGCATCGTGTCGAGCACCGACTCAGGCACCAGCGCGATGCCCGTGCCGGAAGCGACGCATGCGACAATGGCGTGGTAAGAACTGAGCTCCAGCACACGCAACGTCGCGAGACTGTCTCGCCCCAGCCAACGTTGCAACACGCGACGGTACGCGCACCCTTCCGGGAACGCGATGAGCGAAGCGCCTTCCACGTCACGCGCGCGCCTGATAGGTGCATGGTCGGAACCGGAAATAACGATCAGTCGCTCGGAAAAGACCGGAATGTGTTCCAGGGCCCGCGCCGCCGGAGCTTCGGCGATGAAGGCGGCATCCAGACGGCGGTCGGCCACTTTGTTCATGAGGTCATCGTTGGTGCCCGTGGTCAGCTCCAGACGCACTTCCGGGCAACTGCGATGAAAGTCCGCGAGGATGCGCGGTAGCCGGCTCGCAGTCGTGCTTTCCAGCGCGCCCAGCTTCAGCACGCCACGGGGCATCCCGCCAGAGACGACAGCACGTGCTTCATCCGAGAGCTGGATGAGCCTGTCGGCATAAGTCAACAACAACTCGCCAGTGGGCGAGAGATGAAGACGCTGCCGGTCGCGGTGGAATAGCGTCACGCCCAGTGAAATTTCGAGTTGCTTGACCCTCGTTGTGACGCTCGACGGCGCCCGATGCAACTTGCGCGCGGCTTTGATGACGCCGCCCTCATCGACGACGCGCTTGAATACTTGAAGATCGACAAAGTCCATCGACGGATGCCTATTCTATTTTCAAGAACAACCTGTTCTCGATTATTCGATATCATAGAACTATAGATGCGCCTAGTCTGGGGTCATGAACAGGAGGATTTCCGAACCTTCGGCGACTGTTGCCGCAACGGTGGGCTTGCTGGCCCTGACCAGCGCAATGGGAATTGGCCGTTTTTCACTGACACCGATCCTGCCCCTGATGCAGCACGACATGGGGCTGACATTCCCGCAGGGAGGCTGGCTCGCCACCGGCAACTATCTGGGGTACCTGGTCGGCGCCCTGACCTGCATGGCCTTGGCACCTCGGCCGGTGCGCGCGATCCGCTGGGGCCTGATTTGCGTCGCCGTCCTTACTGTGGCGATGGGACTTGGCCGTTGGCCTCCGCTTTGGTTCGCGCTTCGATTTTCTTCGGGTGTAGCGAGCGCCTTCGTGCTGGTTGGGGTCTCGGCCTGGGCGATGCCGATCCTCGCACGGTGCAACAAGGGCCAATGGTCCGGATTCGTGTTTGCCGGGGTCGGTATCGGCATCGTCTTTGCCGGTCTCGTAGGCCTCGCTGCGGGGCTCGGCGCCTGGGGTTCGCGCTCGACCTGGATTGTAATGGGCGTCGTTGCTGCAGGGCTTGCATTTTTCCTTTGGCGGCCGCTGGCCACGAACGCGGTTCCGACGGAGGCGGTAGCGTCAAACACGGGCGGCGTGCCGCGTCGAGCTGTTATTGCCGCTGCCTGCTACGGCCTGTTTGGCTACGGCTACATCATTCCGGCGACCTTCCTTCCCGCGCTGGCTCGCGAATATATCGACGATCCGGCTGTGTTCGGCTGGGTTTGGCCGATATTCGGGATCGCTGCCGCCATTTCTACGCTCCTGGCGGCACGGTTCGGTCATCAGCTGACGCCACGACGTTTGTGGACGGGAGCGCAGTGGGTGCTCGCGGCCGGCGTATTGGCCCCCGTGATCTCACTCAACATGGTGACCTTGTTGACCGCCGCGGTATGTGTGGGTGGCACCTTCATGGTCATTACCATGGCCGGCATCAAGGAGGTGCTGCGGATCGTGGGCGCGCAGGCGTCGCGCGGTGTCGGCATGATGACCGCAGCTTTCGCCGTCGGCCAGATCGCAGGCCCTTTGACAGTGAGTTTGTTAACCGGATCGAGCAGCGCATTCAGGATCGCCAGCATCATCGCTGCACTGGCGCTGGTCGCCGGTAACTGGGCGCTTTCAATCGATAGCGAGGTCGCGTGTCATCATCCTCATCATTGACCCCCGTGGACGGAGCAACAAGGATGCCTGACCTCTCCACCTTCCATTCCCTCCTGGATGCCATTGACCCGGTACCCGGCACGAACGGAGCGCCCCAATGATTACGGCAGGTTGTGAGCGGCTGGGGATCGAAGTTCCAATCATTCAAGCACCCATGGGTGGAGCGGTTGGCCCCGCGCTCGCGGCGGCAGTCAGCAACGCCGGCGGGTTAGGTACGCTTGCGTTGTGGACAGCGGATATACAGACACTGCGTCAGCAGGTTCGTGAAACTCGCGCCCTCACGGATAAACCGTTCGCCGTCAATCTGGTTTTGGAATTTCCACAGGAGGAGCGCCTCGAGGCCTGCTTGCAGGAAGGCGTGCCGGTTATCTCCTTTTTTTGGCGCGAGCCTTCGGCCCTCGTGGCTCGCGCGAAGTCTGGCGGTGCCATCGTGCTTCATACGGTAAGTACGGCCGCAGAGGCGCGCCGCGCAGTGGCGTGCGGCGTGGACGTGGTTATCGCCCAAGGATGGGAAGCCGGTGGCCACGTGCGCGGAAAAGTCGCGACGATGCCGCTTATTCCCGCAGTGGTCGATGCTGTCGGGCCAGTTCCAGTCATAGCAGCGGGAGGTATCGCCGATGGTCGTGGGCTTGCTGCGGCCTTGGCACTCGGCGCTTCGGGCGCCTGGATCGGAACCCGGTTTCTTGCAAGCAACGAGGCACTGATTCATCCGCGCTATCGCGATCGAATCCTTCGGGCAACGGAAGACGATACCGTTTATCTCGAAGAACTGTTCGACATCGGCTGGCCGAAAGCGCCTCACCGTGTATTGCGCAATAGCACTGTCGCTGCCTGGGAAGCCGCCGGACGTCCGGCTACGGGCCAGAGGCCGAACGAGGGGCAGGTCGTCGCTACCTCGAAATCTCGCGGGCCAATCGTGCGGTATCGGTCCTACACGCCCGCAGCCGACGCCGAGGGCGATATCGACGCATTGTCGCTTTGGGCCGGTCAGGGCGCCGCCCTCATTCACAAGATTCAACCCGCAGCGGAGATCGTGCGGGAAATCGACAGCGAGGCCGACGCTATCTTGCTAGCGCTCGCTCAACGGCGGTTGCGCAGTTAAATGCCCTATCCCAGCATCTGCGTATCGCCGCAGATCGAGATCGCCTGTCCCGAGATCGTCCGGCCGCGCGGGCTGCACAGGAACAGGATCTGGTCGGCGATCTGCTCCGGCGTCACATAGTCCTTGATCGAGGTATAGGAGAACGCCGTGCGTTCCATCTCGGCATAGGAAATGCCGCGCTGCTGCGCCTTGGCTTCCAGCACCCGGCGCTGGCGGTCGCCGGCGACGAGGCCGGGCAGGATCGCGTTGACGCGGATATTGTCCGGACCCAGTTCGATCGACAGCGACTTGGTGAAGCCGATCACGCCCCATTTCGCCGCCGCATAGGGCGTGCGCATCGCAAAGCCGAGCCGGCCGGCGGCGGATGAAATATTGACGATCGAGGCGTTGTTGCTCTGGCGCAGATGCGGCACCGCCAGCCGCGTGCAGTTGAATTGACCGGTCAGGCAAATCTCCAGGCAGCGGTCCCAGTCTTCCGGATTCATCTCCTCGACCTTCGAGGTCGGCCCGGCGATCCCGGCATTGTTGACCAGCACGTCGAGGCCGCCGAGTTTTGCCAGCGCCGCCGCGAACAGGTTTTGTACGGCCTTGCGGTCGGAGACGTCGCATGGCGTGGCGGAGATCGCGGGATCGCTGTTGGCGAGCGCGGCCAAGCGCCGCCTCGTCGACATCGCAGGTGTGAACGCTGGCGCCTTCGGCCGCGAAACGGCGCGCAATCGCAAGCCCGATGCCGTTAGCCCCGGCAGTCACCAGTACGCGCAAACCCTTGATGTCGAGATCCATGATCGCTCCGCGATGTTCGGAAGGGATGTCAGCCGGCGAGACCGCCGCGAGAAAGAATGAAATCGGCCGCGCTGCGGATGTCGGAGGCGATGCCCCCGCGCGCCGCCGCACCCTTGCCGGCGGCGATCGCCTTGCGCACGCCGGCGTGACATTCGATCGCATGTCCCTTCGCCAGCCGTTCCGGATTGGCGCGCAGATCGAGATTGATCACCGGTCCGGCCTTCAGCCAGAGTGCCCGGATGATCTCCACCAGGATCGGCGAATGCGCGGCGTCATAGACCGCGAAGTGGAAGCTCTTGTTGAGTTCGACCGCGCGCGGCAGGTCGGGCGCTGGCGACTCGCTCTCCGCCCGCATCGCCTCTTCCGCGCGCGCGATCGCCAACAGGTCGCTGTCGTCGCGCTGCAGGGCGGCCTGTTCCGCCGCATGCCCTTCGATGGCGATGCGCACCGTGGTGAGGTCGCGAAACTGCGCGGCCGACAGCAGCGGCACCCGCACCGCGCGGTTCGGCGTCACCTCCAGCGCCTTGTCGGCGACCAGCCGCGACACCGCCTCGCGCACCGGCATGATGGAGACGCCGAGCACGTCGGCGGCCGCCCGCAGCGACAGTTTCTCGCCCGGCGCCAGCCGGCCGGAAATCAGGAGATCGGCCAGCCTCGCGTAAGCGCGCTCGCCCAGCGTCTGACGGTCGAGCGGCTCCACCAGGTTGAGCGCGGCGGGCAAATTCAACGCATGCCTCCATAAGGCCCGGTGCTCCCGCAAGCCCCCCGGGATTTTCCAGAGAGGACTCGACAAGGGCCCGGTCTTTTGCAAGTCTAACTGTGATCACAGATCACGGCAAGCGGGACCAAAGCGCCTCACAAAACGGCGCCGCGCCTGCCGAAAGAACAACAGCCGCACGCGACGCGGCCGTATCAGGGAGATGAAGGCTGATGTCAGACCACAATCAATTCACGCGCCGCGGCCTGTTGAAGACCGCCGGCGGCCTCGCGCTGGTGTCGGGGATTTCCGCGCCGGCCATTTTGCGCGCCCAGACCAGCGACGTCATCAAGATCGGTCATTTGACGCCGCGCACCGGCTTTCTCGGCCCGCTCGGCGACTACGCCGTGATGGCGGTCGATCTGGCGGTGGAGGAGATCAACGCCGCGGGCGGCATGATGGGCCGCAAGGTCGAGGTGCTGAAGGAGGACTCGGTCAATCCGCAGACCGCCTCGACCAAGGCCGAACGCATGATCGAGCGCGACAAGGTCGCCTGCATCATCGGCGAGATTTCGTCGGCCTCGTGCCTCACCATCGCGCAGGTCGCCCAGCGCAACAAGGTGCTCTATATCAACACCGGCGGCAATTCGGACGCGCTGCGCGGCTCCGACTGCAAGCGCTACATGTTCCACGTCGAATCGCAGAATTCGATGTACGTCAAGACCGTCGGCCGCTCGTTCCTGCGCGACGGCCTGGTCAAGGGCAAGAAGTGGTATTCGCTGACGGCCGACTACGCCTTCGGCCATGACCTCCTGAAAGTGTCAAAGCGCTTCATGGAAGCCAATGGCGGCAATTTCGCCGGCGACGATCTGGTGCCGACCGACGCCACCGACTTCTCGGCTTATCTGCTGAAGATCCGCGAGGCCAAGCCCGACCTGGTCGTGATCAACCTCGCCGGCAACCAGATCACCAACTTCCTCAAGCAATATGCCGAGTTCGGCCTGACCTTCCCGGTCGGCGGTTTCGGGTTCGACACCGCGCTCGCCTGGGCGGCCGGCAAGGGCAATTTCGTCGGCACCTGGCCGGTGGTCTGGCATCATCTGCTGGATACGCCCGGCAGCAAGGCGTTCGTCGCTACCTTCACCAAGAAATACAACAAGCCGCCGGAGAACCAGGCCTGGGGCGACTACATCGCCACCAAGATCGTGGCGCAGACCGTCAACGAACTGAAATCGGCGGACTCCACGCAGATCATCGAGCATTTCGAGAAGGGCGCGAAGTTCGATCTCCTGAAGACGCGGCCCGGCTATTTCCGCGCCTCCGATCACCAGCTGATGCATGAAATGTACGCGGTCACCGCTTTGCCCGCCGACCAGATCAAGAACCAGTGGGACATCTTCACCTCGAGCCCGGCGGTGCCCGGCCCGAACGAGGATCTCGAAGTGATCGCGGCCACCAAGGAAGAGAACAGCTGCACGTTCGGCACGTGAGCGGCTGACCCGAAGCGTGTCAAACGAGAGCGCTACCTCCCTTCCGTCATTGCGAGGAGCGACTTGTCCGCCCTAGCTCAAGGAGCGAAGGCGGAAGCGACGAAGCAATCCATTGTTGCCATGCCGTGATGGTGGATTGCTTCGCTGCGCTCGCAATGACGGGTTTAAATTCCGGGGTCCAAACAATGTCCGCCATCTTGTTAGCGCAGCAAGTCCTCAACGGGCTGCTTGACGGCGTCTACTACCTCCTGATCGCGCTGGGCCTATCGCTGATCTTCTCGCTCGGCGGCATCGTCAACCTTGCCCATGGCGCGTTCTACGCGATCGGCGCCTATTTGACGCTGGTGCTGTCGCCCTATCTCGGCTTCGGCGGTTCGTTCGTTGCGGCACCCGTCGCGGTGGCGCTGCTCGGCGTGGTGATCGAGCGCACGTTGTTTCGCCGCTTCTATCGCTCCGACCCGATCCTCTCGCTGCTGATGACGTTCGGGCTTGCGATGGTGGCCGAGCAAGGCGCTGCGGATGATCTTCGGCGCAGCTCCCTTGTCCTATTCGATCCCGCCCTGGCTGCGCGGCCAGGTCTTTCTCGGCAGCTTTATCTATTCGTTCTATCGCGTGGTCTTGCTCGGCATTGCGGCGGCCTGCATCGCCGCACTGTGGCTGCTGCTGCAAAAGACCTCATTCGGCCGCGTGGTGCGCGCCGGCGTGCAAAACCCCGACATGGTCGGCGCGCTCGGCATTTCGCTGCAGCCTTATATGTCGGCCGTGGCCGCGCTCGGCATCGGGCTTGCGGGCCTCGCCGGCGTGCTGCTGGCGCCGATCTATTCCATCCATCCGGCGATGGGGCAGGAAATCATCACGCCGGCTTTCGTCGTCGTGGTGATCGGCGGGCTCGGATCGTTCTGGGGCGTGGTGGCCGCGGCGCTGCTGGTCGGCCTCGTCAAGGGCGTCATGGTCGGCATCGGCTATTCCGCGGCCTCGACCGCGGCGATCTATCTGTTGATGCTCCTGGTGCTGCTGTTCCGGCCGCGCGGCCTGTTCGGCGAACGCATCCTGCGGTTCGAATGAGGCGCTGACGATGTCAAAGCGCCTTCCCGTTCCGCTGCTGCTGTCCGCGCTCGGACTGATCCTGCTGCCGCCGGTGCTGCTCGCGCTCGGCCTCACCATGACCTCGGCCACCGAGGTCGTGGTCTATGCCATGGCCTGCATGGCGCTGAACATCCTGGTCGGACATACCGGGCTGGTATCGTTCGGCCACGGCGCCTGGTTTGGCCTTGCCGCCTACGCCGCTGCACTGCTCCAGCGCAATCTGATGCACGACTCCTTCTTCGGTCCGGTCATCGCAGGCGTTGTGATCGTGACGCTGGTGGCGGCGGCGTTCGGATTCCTGATCCTGCGGCGGCGCGGCGTGTATTTCTCGCTGCTGACGCTGGCGCTGGCGGCGATGCTCTATGCGGTCTCGTTCCGCTGGACCGAGGTCACCGGCGGCGAGAACGGCATCGGCGGCATCACCCGGCCGACGCTGCTTGGTTTTGATCTGGAATCCTCGACCGACTATTACTGGCTGGTCGCACTGATTGCGTTCGCGGTGCTGATCCTGCTGTGGCGCTTCCACAACTCGACCGTCGGCAGCGTGCTGGTCGCGATCCGCGAGAACGAGCAGCGCGCGCGCTTCCTCGGCTACCCCACCAACCGCTACAAGCTGTTGGCGTTCGCGCTGTCCGCCGCCATCACCGGGCTCGCCGGCATTCTCCTGTTGTTCCAGAACCGCATGACCTCGGCCGATCCGATCTCGGTGTCGTTCTCCGGCGATCTGCTGGCGATGGTCGTGATCGGCGGCATGCGCAGCTTCCTCGGCCCGGCGCTCGGCGCGCTGTTCTTCATCCTGTTCCGCGAATTTCTGGGCATCTATACCGAGAACTGGCTGTTCTGGTTCGGCCTCGTGTTCGTCGCCTTCATCGTGTTCTCGCCGACAGGCCTCGTCGGCGTCGGCGAGCGGTTGATGGCGCCGTTCCGCAAGAAGACGGTCGAGGACGCCGCGATGTCGGCGCGCCGCATCGAGGTGCTGCCGCTGCCCGAATTCCTGCGGCCGAAATCCCATGTCGACGGCGCGGTGCTGGCCGCCCACCACATCGTCAAGAGCTTTGGCGGCATCCGCGCCGTGCAGGGCGTCGATATCGCGGTCGCCGACCGCACGCTGCACGCCCTGATCGGGCCCAACGGCGCCGGCAAGACCACGGCGTTCAACCTTTTGTCGGGCATGTATGCGCCGGACCAGGGCACCGTGTCGCTGCTGGGCAAGCCGATCGCCGGCCATGCGCCGGAGGAGATCGCGCACGCCGGCATCGGCCGCTCGTTCCAGATCACCAATCTGTTTCCGGCGCTCAGCGTCGGCGAAAACATCCGCCTCGCGATCCAGGCGCGGCATCCCCGCCGCTTCGATCCCCTCACCAATGCTTTGTCGATCGGCGCGATCAATGCCGAGACCGACGCCGTCATCCGCTATCTTGGCCTAGCCGGCATCGAAGCGGCCGAGGCCGGCATGCTGTCCTATGGCGGCCAGCGCCTGCTCGACATGGGGGTGGCGCTCGCCACCGCGCCGCGCGTGCTGCTGCTGGACGAGCCGCTCGCGGGGCTAGCCGCCGCCGAACGCGAACGCATCGGTGCCATCATCAAGCGCATCTCGTCCGATCTGCCGGTGCTGCTGGTCGAGCACGACATCGACCGGGTGTTTCAGCTCGCCGACCAGGTCACGGTGATGAACGAAGGAAAGGTGCTGCTCGACGGCTCCGTGGAGGACGCCCGCGGCAGCGCCAGGGTGCAGGAGGTCTATATCGGCTCGGGTGCGACCGAAGTCGCCGCGCGCCCGCGCGAAACTGCCGCGCGCGTCAGCGCGCTGCTGACGGCAGGCCATGTCGACACGTTCTACGGCAAGAGCCACATCCTCAACGATGTCAGCTTCACGCTCCATGAAAACGAGATCATCGCGCTGCTGGGCCGCAACGGCGCCGGCAAGTCGACGCTGCTGAAGACGCTGATCGGGATCGCGCCGGCCTCGAGCGGATCGATCAAGCTCGCCGACAACGAGTTGGTCGGGCTTTCCTCCGCGCAATCGGCCCGTCTCGGCATCGGCTATGTGCCGCAGGGCCGCGGCCTGTTCGCGGGCATGAGCGTCGAGCAGAACCTCGAGCTCGGCGGCCTGAAGCGCCAGACCGGCAACGGCGTGCACTGGACGCGGGAGCGCATCTACGACTATTTCCCGCGCATCGCCGAACGGCTCGACAGTCCGGCCGATTATCTCTCCGGCGGCGAGCAGCAGATGGTGGCGGTCGCGCGTGCGCTGTCGGGCGACGTGCGCGTATTGCTGCTCGACGAGCCCTTCGAGGGACTTGCGCCGACCGTGGTCGAGCAACTATTCGAGACCTTCGATCGCCTGCGCAAGGAAATCGCCATCATCATCGTCGACCACAATCTCGATCTGGCGCTGGCCTTGTCGGATACCACGGTGGCGCTGGAGCGCGGCCGGGTGATCCACGAGGGGCCGTCCAGGGCCTTGCGCGACGATCTCGATCTGCGCCGCAAGGTGCTGTGGCTGTGAGAACAGGGTTATGAGAGAACATGCAAAACACTGAACGCAATGTCGCCATCGTCGGCGCCGGCCTGATCGGACGCGCCTGGGCCGCGATTTTCGCGCGCGCCGGGTGGAACGTGCGGCTGACCGATCCGCATATCCCGACGCTGAAGGCCGCCCCGCGCCTGATCCGCGACGAACTGCACGCGCTGGCGCGGCACGGCCTCGCGGCCGATCCCGACGGCGCGGTGACGCGGGTCTCGGTCGCGGCAAGCCTGCAGGAGGCCGTGCTCGACGTCGAATTCGTCCAGGAAAACGGACCCGAAAAGATCGAGGACAAGCTCGCGATCTTCGCTCAGCTCGACCGGCTGGCGCCATCAGATGCGCTCCTGGTATCCTCGACCTCCGCCATCGTGGCCTCGCGCTTCACCGAAGCGCTGCCGGGCCGCGCGCGCTGCCTGATCGGCCATCCCGTCAATCCGCCGCATCTGGTGCCGCTGGTCGAACTCTGCGGCGCGCCGTGGACGTCGCCCGAAGCGATCGAGCGGGCGCGAACCATCTATCGCGAGATCGGACAGGTGCCGGTCACCATCAATCGCGAGATCAACGGTTTTGTCCTGAACCGGCTGCAGGGCGCGCTGCTCGCCGAAGCCTTTCGCCTGGTCGGCGAGGGTTTTATTTCGGCGGAAGACCTCGATCACACCGTGAAGGACGGCCTCGGCCTGCGCTGGTCGTTCCTCGGGCCGTTCGAGACCATCGAGCTCAACGCGCCCGGCGGCATTCCCGATTATTGCGCGCGTTATACCGGTTTCTACAAGGAGCTGGCTTCGTCCGCCGCGGGCCCCGAAGTGTACCAAAACCCCAATGTCGACCGGGTGATCGCGGCGTGGCCGCATCAGCCGACTCCGGAACGCATCGCGGCCCTGACGCAGCGGCGCAACGAGCGCCTGGCGGCGCTGGCCGCGCACAAGGCCACCCAGAACGACAAAGCATGAAGCATCGACGTCTGTAAGAAAGTGAGCAAAACATGAGCCGCAAAGTCATCATCACCTGCGCCGTGACCGGCGCGATCCACACCCCCTCGATGTCGAAGGCGCTGCCGGTGACGCCGCAGGAAATCGCCGATGCCGCGGTCGATGCGGCCGAAGCCGGTGCTGCCATCGTGCATCTGCACGCGCGCAACCCGAAGACCGGCCAGCCCGACCAGAGCCCGGAAGCCTTTGCCCCGTTCCTGAAAATCATCAAACAGCGTTCGAACTGCGTGATCAATCTCACCACCGGCGGCGCGCCGACCATGACGGTGGACGAGCGCGTCCGCCCCGCCGCGGTCTACAAGCCCGAGGTCGCTTCGCTCAACATGGGCTCGATGAATTTCGCTTTTTTCGGCATGCTCAACCGTTTCAAGAAGTTCGAGCACGACTGGGAACTCAAGCATCTGCAGAACAAGGACATCGTGTTCCGCAATACCTTCCAGGACATCGAATACGTGCTGAAGACGCTGTCAGAGACCGGCACGCGCTTCGAGTTCGAATGCTACGACACCGCGCATCTCTATAATCTGAACTACTTCCTCGAGCAGGGCATGGTGAAGCCGCCGCTGTTCGTGCAGACGGTGTTCGGCCTGCAGGGCGGCACCGGCGCGCATCCCGAGGACGTGCTGCACATGAAGCGCACCGCCGAGCGGCTGTTCGGCGACAAGATGGTGTGGTCGGTGCTGGGCGCCGGGCGCAACCAGCTGCCGATCGCGGCGATGGCGGCCGCGATGGGCGGCAACGTCCGCGTCGGTCTCGAAGACTCGCTGTGGGCGGCGCCTGGCCGCATGGCGGCATCGAACGCCGAGCAGGTGACACTCGCGCGCAAGATCATCGAAGGTCTCGGCCTCGAGGTCGCGACCTCGGACGAGGCGCGCGAAATTCTCCATCTCAAAGGCGGCGACAAGCTGGAAGTCTGACGGCTTCAAATGCTGCGGTGATCGGCGGTGGCAGAGCCGGTGGCACTGTCCCCGATCCATCCCTGCATTCCCCGGGCCGGGAAAGCTTGCAATAGACGCAACGCGGTTGCGCCTCACGCGATAGCGCGCGGCTCGGTGTGGCGGTAATCATTCCGGCTTGGCGGTCGGGGTGTCATGACATTGATTAGCGCATCTGCAGACGGCCCGCGCGCCGTGCGCCACCAGCGACGGTGCCTCGGCGCCTCCGCGCTGACCGGCGGCGCTGTCGCGCTTTGGCTTGCGATGGCGCCGATGTTGCCGACGCCTGCGGTCGCCGCCGACGGCGATGGCGGCGGGAGCGGCGGCGCCAATCCAGTCGGCGCCGGCGCGACGGGGTTTGTCGGCAACCCGGGCGGCACCGGCACCGATGCCGGTGCGGTGGCGGGCGGCGGTGGCGGTACCGGCGGTGGTGGCGGCGGCGCCGGAGGCGGGACCGGCGGCAACGGCGGCAATGCGGCCAACCCGTTAACCGGGATCGGGCAAGGCGGCGCAGCTGGTCAGCCGGGGACTACGGGTAGCCTCAGCAATGCGCCCACCGTGAATGGCGGTGGTCAAGGCGGCGGCGGTGGCGGCGGCGGCGGCGGCCTCAACGGATCTGTCAGCGCAAGCATAGTCAACACGACACCGCTTGCGGGCGGCGACGGCGGCGACCGGGGGGCAAGGTGGTGCTGTCGCTGCAGCCTTTATCTCTGTCACCAATGTGGGAGGCGGTGGTGGCGGCGGCGGTGCAGGCGGGTTTGGCGCCGTTGTAACCGGCTCAGCCATCGACTCCAACACGAGCAGCATGACCGGCGGCAACGGCGGTGCGGGTGGCAACGCGAGCTTTGGACCTGCCTTTGGCGGCAATGGGGGCGCGGGCGGCACTGCGGCGGCCTTCGTGGCATCGGGCGTCACGATGACCAACAGCGGGACGCTTCAGGGCGGAAATGGCGGCGATGGCGGCAATGGCGGAGCTCCGAGCTTTTTTCTGGGCGGGAATGGCGGCAATGGCGGCACGGGAGGCGCCGGGGTTGCCTTCCTGGGGGCGGGCGCAGCTTTGACCAACAATAGCCTGATCCTGGGTGGCAACGGTGGAAATGGCGGAAATCTCGGAACAGGACAGTTCTCTGGTGCCAACGGCAACGGTGGGACGGGAGGCACGGGCGTTGCTTTTCAGGCGTCAGGCGGAACGCTCACGAATACGGCAACCATCCGGGGCGGGAACGGAGGATCATCGGGAACACCGGCCAATGTCGGGCTCGGCGGCGGCGGCGTCTCCGGCGGCAACCTCACCATCACCAACAGCGGAGCGATCGCCGGCGGCTTCGCCGGCGACGGCGTGACGCGGGCCAACGCGATCAGCTTCACGGGTGGCGTCAACAGCCTGACGCTGCTGGCGGGGTCGAGCATCTCCGGCAATGTCGCGGCGTTCAGCGCCGCCGATACCCTGACGCTCGGCGGATCGGGCAATGGCGGCGCGCTCAATGCCGCGCAGTACCAGGGTTTTGGGGTCTTCAACAAGACAGGCACCAGCGCCTGGACCCTGACCACGGGAGCGTCGAGCGCGACCACCCCATGGGTCATATCGGGCGGCGTGCTGACGGCCGGCAACACGACCAATGTATTCGGGGCCACCAGCCTGATTACCGTGAACGCTCCCGGCACGCTCGACCTCGGCGGCTTCAGCCAGACCATCGGCTCGCTCACCGGATCCGGCACGGTCACCAACAGCGGCGCCACCTTTCCGGCGACGCTGACGACGGGCGGCGACAACACGTCCACGACATTTTCGGGAACGATCCAGAACGGCAACAGCACGCTCAGCCTGACCAAGGAAGGCACTGGCGTCTTCACGCTCTCCGGCAGCAACTTTTATACCGGCGCGACCACCATCAACGCCGGCACGCTGGCGCTGACCGGAAGCGCCAGCATCGCGCCGTCGAGCGTGAACGTCGCGAACGCCGGCAGCGCCTTCGATATTTCCGGGACGACGAGCGGCGCTGGCATCACGAGCCTGTCGGGCGTTGCCGGCGGCTCGGTCATCCTCGGCGGCAAGACGCTGACGCTGTCGAATGCCTCAGGCAGTTTCGACGGCGCGATCGGTGGCGCCGGCGGCGGACTGGCGCTGACGGCGGGCTCCGAGACGCTCACCGGCACCAACACCTACACGGGCCCAACCACGATCAACGGCGGCACGCTGCTGGTCAACGGTTCGATCGCCCCCTCGGGTGCGTTCGTGAATTCCGGCGGCACGCTCGCCGGCACCGGCACGGTGGGCAACGTCACCGTGCACGCCGGCGGGATCCTCGCGCCCGGCCCAACGGGCGTGCCGGGATCGCTGGCAGTGTCGGGCAGTCTCGCTTTCGCATCGGGCGCAATCTATCTGGTCAATGTGACGTCGGCGAATGCGTCGGCCGCCAACGTCAGCGGCGTCGCGACGCTGACCGGCGGCAGCGTGCGAACGGCATTCTCCGCTGGAACCCAGATGGGGACCAGCTACACCATCCTCACTTCCGCCGGCCTCGTCGGCACGTTCTCCGGCCTGAGCGGCAATGTCCCCGCCGGTTTCATCGAGACCTTGAGCTATGTTGGAAACACGGTGATGCTGAACGTCACAACAACGCTCGGCGGCACCGGCACACCCGGCAACGGCGGACAGGGCGGCGGCAACCAGCAGAACGTCACCAATACGCTCGTCAACTACTTCAATAATGGCGGCATGCTGCCGCCCGCCATCGTCGCGATGTTCGGCCTCACCGGCAACAATCTCAGCGTTGCCTCGTCGCAGCTTTCCGGCGAAGCCGCGACCGGCGCGCAGTCGAGCGCGTTCCAGCTGATGACCGGGTTTCTCGGCCTGATGACCGATCCTTTCGTGGAGGGCCGTGGCGGCGGCGGCAACGCGATCGGCTTTGCGGCGGAGGACGCCACGCTGCCGCCGGAGATCGCCACGGCCTATGCGGCGGTTTTCAAGGCGCCGCCCCGGCAGGCCCTGCCGTTCGAGCAACGCTGGAATGTCTGGGGCTCGGCGTTCGGCGGCGCCAACCACACCGACGGCAATCCCGTCGTCGGCAGTCACGATCTCACAGCGAGCGCCGGCGGCTTTGCGGCCGGCGCCGACTACCGCGTGACGCCGTTCACCACGGTGGGCTTCGCGCTCGCCGGCGCCGGCACCGGCTGGAGCCTGGCGCAGGGGCTCGGCACAGGCCGCAGCGACGCGCTGATGGCCGGCATCTACGGCAAAACGACTTCTGGGCCGGCCTATGTCGCCGCATCGCTGGCGTTTGCCAATCACTGGATGTCGACCGACCGGATATCGTTCGCCTCCGATCAGCTGACGGCGAAATTCAACGCCCAGAGCTATGGCGGGCGGATCGAGGCGGGCTATCGTTTCGCCTCGCCGCTGCTTGCCGTGACGCCCTATGCCGCGGTCAATGCGCAGGCCTTCGTTGCACCGGCCTACAGCGAACAGGATGTGAGCGGCGGCGGCCTCGGTCTCACCTATGCGGGCCGCACCGCGACCGACATCCGCGGCGAAGCCGGCGCGAGGTTCGATCGCCTCACCGCAATCGATCCCACGACGCTGCTGGTGCTGCGCGGCAAGCTCGGCTACGCCCACGACTGGGTGAGCAATCCCTCGATGGCCGCGGTCTTCCAGGCCCTGCCCGGGACGAATTTCATCGTCAACGGCGCCGCGCCCGCGCATGATTCCGGCCTCGTCGCCGTGGGCGCCGAACTGCGCTTCGCCAGCGGCATCTCGCTCGCCGCCAAGTTCGACGGCGAATTCGCCGCGCACAGCCAGACCTATGCCGGCACCGGAACAATGCGGTATTCCTGGTAGGAACCGTTTCGGTTTCGAAGGCGGCTTTTGCCGCTGGGCCGGGCGCAACCTGAAAAGCGGCGACAGGCTGGAAGTGTGACGCATTTGCCGCGAATGCGGCTGCGCTCTTCCGCCGCATGGCACCGCATTAGGCCGAATTGCCAATGCGGACACTGCCTTGACGTGTTGCGCCGACGCCCCGCCATGCTATCGTTCGATAAATTGGCCCGCCATGAGGCCGAAAAATATCGAGGGAGGGAACCATGCGGGGCGTTCGGACGCTTGCCGTTGCGGCGGCGTTATCTTTGCTGGCGGTCTCGTCGATCGCGCTCGCGGCCGAACCCAAACAGGGCGGCATCCTGCGTATCTATCACCGCGACAGCCCCGGCAGCGCCTCGATTCACGAGGGCGCGACCTATTCGGTCAACGTTCCCTTCATGCCGGTGTTCAACAACCTCGTCATCTACAAGCAGGACGTGGCGCAAAACAGCATGGACTCGATCGTTCCGGATCTCGCCGATAGCTGGGCCTGGAGCGGCGACCACAAGACGCTGACCTTCAAACTGCACCAGGGCGTCAAATGGCACGACGGCAAGCCGTTCACCTCGGCCGACGTCAAATGCACCTTCGACATGCTGATGGGAAAATCGCCGCAGAAGTTCCGCCAGAACCCGCGCAAGGCCTGGTATGAGTTCGTCAACGATGTCACCACCAACGGCGACCTCGAGGTCGCGTTCAATTTGAAGCGGCCGCAGCTGGCGCTGCTGGCGCTGCTCGCCTCCGGCTACACGCCGATTTATCCCTGCCATGTGTCACCAGCCGACATGCGCACCCATCCGATCGGCACCGGCCCGTTCAAATTCGTCGAGTTCAAGGCCAACGAATCGATCAAGCTGACGCGCAACCCCGATTATTTCAAGAAGGGCCTGCCGCATCTCGACGGCATCGAGTTCACCATCATCCCGAACCGCTCGACCGCGATTCTCGCGTTTATCGCCGGCAAGTTCGACATGACGTTCCCGACCGAGGTGTCGATCCCGCTGCTCAAGGACGTCAAGACCCAGGCGCCGAACGCGGTATGCGTGGTCGCGCCCAACAATGTCAGCACCAACATCATCGTCAACTCGACCTCGCCGCCGTTCGACAATCCGGATATCCGCCGCGCGATGGCGCTTTCGCTCGACCGCAAGGCCTTTGTCTCGATCCTGTTCGAAGGCCAGGCCGACATCGGCGGCACCATGCTGCCGCCACCCGCCGGCTTCTGGGGCATGCCGAAGGAAATGCTGGAGACGATTCCGGGCTACGGCCCCGACGTCAACGCCAACCGCGAAGAGGCGCGCAAGCTGATGCAGAAGGCCGGCTACGGGCCGGACAAGCACCTCGCGGTCAAGGTGTCCACCCGCAACATCCCGGTCTACCGCGATCCCGCCGTCATCCTGATCGATCAGCTCAAGAGCATCTATATCGACGGCGAACTCGACGTCGTCGAAACCGCCAACTGGTTTCCGAAGATCGCGCGCAAGGATTATGCGCTCGGCCTCAACCTGACCGGTAATTCGGTCGACGATCCCGACCAGTCGTTCTACGAGAATTACTCCTGCGGTTCGGAGCGGAACTACACCAATTACTGCAACAAGAACATCGAGAAGCTGTTCGACGAGCAATCCCAGGAAACCGACGTCGCCAAGCGCAGGAAGCTGGTCTGGGAAATCGACAAGCAGCTTCAGGAAGACGTCGCCCGGCCGATCATCTTTCATGCCCATACCGGCACCTGCTGGCAGCCCTACGTCAAAGGCATCACCGTCATGACCAACAGCTCCTACAACGGCTATCGCTACGAGGACGTCTGGCTGGACAAGTAACGTCCGCCACGAAGCGATCCCGCGGGTAAACGGAGAGCAGCCAGGTGTTTGCTTATATCGTGCGGCGCCTCCTCTTGATGCTCGTGACCCTGTTCGGGATCTCGGTCATCATCTTCGTGCTGCTGCGCATCGTGCCCGGCAATATCGTCGACATCCTGTTCGCCGCCGCCGGCTATGTCGACCCGGCCGACAAGGCCAATCTGGAGCGCGAACTCGGGCTCGATCAGCCTATCGTCATGCAATATCTGCACTGGATCGGCGGGCTCTTGCACGGCGACCTCGGCTATTCCTTTGTCTCCGAAAAGCCGGCGCTCGACGAGATCCTGCCGCGGATTCCGATCACGGCGCGGCTCGCTGGTCTGGCGCTGCTGTTCTCGGCGTCGATCGGGATTCCCTTAGGGGTTCTCAGCGCGGTAAAACAAGGCACGCGGCTCGATTATTTTCTGCGCGTCGTCAGCCTGAGCGGGCTGTCGCTGCCGGCCTTCTGGCTCGGCCTTCTGATCCTGATGGCCTCGGTGGCGATGTTCGGAACCATGCCTCTCTACAACCCGAACCCGCAAACCTGGACCGAGGCGATCGCGATCTATTGCGTTCCGGCGATGGCGGTCGGCTTCCGCAGCGCCGCGCTGACGATGCGGATCACGCGCTCCTCGATGCTGGAGATCCTGCGGCAGGATTATATCCGCACCGCTCGCGCCAAGGGCGCCTCGGAAGCTTCGGTCAATTATCGCCACGCGCTGAAGAACGCCATCCTGCCCGTCATCACCGTGATCGGCATCGAGGCGGCGTTTTTGATCGGCGGCCTGATCGTCACCGAAACCGTCTTCAATATTCCCGGCGTCGCCCGCTTCCTGGTCGAGGCGATCCGCTGGCGCGACTACCCGATCGTGCAGAACCTGGTGATGCTGATCGCGGTGGTCGTCGTGCTCGCGAACTTCACGGTCGACATGCTCTACGCGCTGGTCGATCCCCGGATCAGGTACACGGATTAGGAGCCGATTTGGCCGCGATCAACTACGATAACGAGTTACGACGGGCCGGCGCCAACTCGACGCATGGCTGGCGCAGGCTCGTATTCCTCGCCCAGCGCCACATGCTGGGCACGATCGGCCTGTGCTTCATGTTGCTGTTCGTGTGGGCCGCGGCGTTCGCCGACCTGATCTGCCGCTACGATCCGCTGACCGTCGATTCCGCGCACGCGCTCGCCCATCCCGACATGCGGCACTGGATGGGGACCGATTCCTTCGGCCGCGACGTCTGGAGCCGCATCATCCACGGCGCGCGGATCTCGCTTGCCGTCGGCATCGGCTCGACCGCGCTCGGCTCGCTGTTCGGCGTCACGATCGGCCTCGCATCGGGCTATCTCTCCGGCTGGGTCGATCTGGTGTTCCAGCGCGTCACCGATATTTTGCAGGCCCTGCCGCTGTTGGTGCTGGCCCTGATCATGACGGCGGCGCTGGGGCCGACGCTTCCCAACGTCATCATCGCCATCGCCATACCCCTGATCCCGACGGTCGCCCGCGTCATCCGCGCCAACACGCTGGCGCTGCGCGAGCTGCCCTTTGTCGAGGCCGCCAAGTCGATCGGCATGAGCGAGACGCGGATCGCGCTGCGCCACATTCTGCCGAACACGCTGGCGCCGCTGATCGTATTGGCCACGGCGCAGCTCGGTTCCACGATTCTCACCGAGGCGTCGCTGTCGTTTCTCGGGCTCGGCATTCCCGAGCCATATCCGTCCTGGGGCCGGATGCTGTCGGAATCGGCGGCGGAATATGTCCGCACCGCGCCATGGCTGGTGATCTTCCCCGGCATCGCCATCAGCCTCGCCGTGTTCGGAACCAATCTGTTCGGTGACGCCTTGCGCGACATCCTCGATCCGAGGCAGCGCGGCTGATGAGCGAGGCAGGAGCGGAAGACAGGGTTCTCGACGTGAAGAACCTGCAGACGGTTTTCTTCACCAATTCCGGGCTGTTCAAGGCGGTCGACGACGTTTCATTCCATGTCCGCCGGGGCGAGACGCTGGCGATCGTCGGCGAATCCGGCTGCGGCAAGAGCGTGACCGCGTTGTCGATCATGCGGCTGGTGCCGGATCCGCCGGGACGGATCGTCGGCGGCTCGATCACGCTGGAGGGGGCGGATCTCCTTGACCTCAGCGAAGACGAGATGCGCAAGGTCCGAGGCAATCGCATTTCCATGATCTTCCAGGAGCCGATGACCTCGCTCAACCCGGTGATGCGGATCGGCGACCAGATCACCGAGGCGGTGCGGCTGCATCAGCCGATGACGAACAAGGAGGCGTGGGCCCAGGCCGTCAAGATGCTGCGCCTCGTCCGGATTCCCGAGCCCGAGCGGCGCGCGGTCGAATATCCGCACCAGCTCTCCGGTGGCATGCGCCAGCGCGCCATGATCGCGATGGCGTTGGCCTGCCGGCCGGCGCTGCTGATCGCCGACGAGCCAACCACCGCGCTCGATGTGACGATCCAGGCGCAGATCCTGGCGCTGGTGCTCGAGCTGCAGAAGCAGCTCGGCATGGGCTTGATCCTGATCACCCACGACCTCGGCGTGGTCGCGCAAACCGCGCAGCGCGTGATCGTGATGTATGCCGGCAAGAAGGTCGAGGAGACCGATGTCGAAACCCTGTTCGCCAACCCGAGGCATCCCTACACCCGCGGCCTGATGGCCTCTATACCGACCGTGCCCTCGCCCGGCGCGAACACGGATGTGCGGCTGGTGGAAATCCCCGGCATGGTGCCGTCCCTGACAAAACTGCCGAAGGGCTGCGCGTTCGCGCCGCGTTGTCAGCTCGCGGTCGCGCGCTGCCGGGAGGAATATCCGCCCCTGCAGGAATTTGGCGCCGGCCATCTGGCGGCCTGCTGGCGCGCGGCGGAACTGACGGGGCCGCTATGACCGACGCGCCGCCGCTGCTCGAAATATCCGACCTGAAAAAGCATTACCCCGTGCGCAGCGGCATCCTGCGCCGCGCCGTCGGCACCGTGCATGCCGTCGACGGCGTGAGTTTTACGCTCGGCGTCGGCGAGACGCTGGGCATGGTCGGCGAATCCGGCTGCGGCAAATCGACGGTCGCCCGCGCCATCCTGCGGCTGGTCGAGCCGACCGGCGGCAGCATCCGGCTGAACGGCGAGGACATCACCCATCTCGGCAAGGCCACCTTGCGCCCGCACCGGCGCTCGATGCAGATCATCTTTCAGGACCCGTTCGCCTCGCTCAATCCGCGCATGACCGCCGGCGACATCGTCGGCGAACCGCTGATCGTCCATGGCCTCGCCTCCGGCGACAAGAAGCGCGAGCGGGTCGCCGAGCTGTTCGATCAGGTCGGTTTGCGGCCGGATCAGATGAACAATTATCCGCATCAATTTTCCGGCGGCCAGCGCCAGCGCATCTGCATCGCACGCGCCCTGTCGTTGGGTCCGAGCCTGATCGTCTGCGACGAGCCGGTCTCGGCGCTCGACGTGTCGATCCAGGCCCAGGTGATCAATCTCTTGATCGACCTGCAGCGCAAGCACGACTTCTCCTATCTCTTCATCGCGCACGATCTCGCCGTCGTCGCCCATATCAGCCACCGCGTTGCCGTGATGTATCTCGGGCGCATCGTCGAGATCGCCGACAAGACGGCGCTGTTCGCCAACCCCAGGCATCCCTACACCCAGGCGCTGCTGGCTTCCGTTCCCGTCGCCGATCCACGCGCAAAGCGCCTGGTGCCGCTGATCGACGGCGACGTCCCGAGCCCGATCAATCCCCCCTCCGGCTGCGCGTTTCACACGCGCTGCCGTTACGCGATGGAGCGGTGCAAGGTGGAACGGCCGGAGTTGGCCGACGTTGGCGGCCAGCATCAGGTGGCCTGTTTCCTCAATGAGGGCACGGGGCGAGAAGCGTAAATTCCATCGTCATCCCGGCGAAAGCCGGGACCCATACGCCGCGGCTTCTCGTTTGAAAACAGCTGATGGACGGCTTTCGCGCAACAACAAAAGCCCGTGGTTATGGGTCCCGGCTCAAGGCCGGGACGACGAAGGAGCTTCAGGCGGCCGGCATGTCCGCCTCGATCTCCACCACGATCTTCCCCGTCGTGACCTGCTCGCCCTCGACGACGTCGATCGCGGCAATGACGCCCGCGATCGGCGCGGCGTGCACATGCTCCATCTTCATGGCTTCCAGCGTCATGACCGGCTGGCCGGCCGCGACGCGATCGCCGGGCTTGACCAGCACCGCGACGACGCGGCCGTTCATCGCGGCGCGAACCTTGCCGTCGCTGCCGGTCGCCGCTGCCGCGGCCGGCGCCGCCAGCGTGAGATTGCGGATGGAAGTCGTGACGCCACGGTGCAGCAGATAAAGCCGGTCACCGTCGCGGAGGAAGCGCGGCGGACTCCGCCAGGCCGCCTGAGCGGAAGCGGATGCTGTCGTTGCCCAGCGCGTCGATCTCGAAGCGGTGTTCAGCGCCATCGCGGCTTGCGAGATAGCCGCCATCCCGCTCGCGCGCGACTTCCAGATCATAGATGCCGTGAGCGAGCTCGACGCGGACGGGAACCGGAAAAATCGTCGCCAGCGACCGCCCGCTCCGCCACGGCGGCGCGTGAGCGTCCGTGACGTAAAGCAACAGCGCAGCCAGCGCGGCTTCCGAAGCCGGATCCTTGCCCGGCGCCAGCAACTCGGCGCGATGCCTGCCGATGAACGCCGTGGTCGCCTCCCCCGATGCGAATTCGGGATGCGCGAGGCAGGCGGCGAGAAACGCCTGATTGGTGGTGACGCCGAACGCAGCGGTCTGTTCGAGGCCGGAGATGAGTTTTCGCCGCGCCTCGGTCGCGGGTGGCGCCATGGCTGATCAGCTTCGCAATCATCGAATTGTAGAACGGCGGAATTTCGCTCCCCGAGTGCAGCGCGTGCTCGACGCGCAGTCCTTCCGGCATCCGCCACAGCGCCATCCGGCCGGATTGCGGCATGAAATCGTGCGCCGCATCCTCCGAGCACAGCCGCACCTCGATCGCATGGCCTGAGAACTTGATGTCCTCCTGCTTCATGCCGAGCGGTTCGCCGCCCGCGACCCGCAACTGCAGTTCGACCAGGTCGAGCCCGGTGATCGCCTCGGTGACGGGATGCTCGACCTGAAGCCGCGTGTTCATCTCCATGAAATAGAAATTTCCGCTGCCATCGAGCAGGAATTCCAGCGTGCCCGCGCCCTCATAACCGATCGACTTGATCGCGGTGACCGCGATCGCGCCCATCCGCGCCCGCAATTCCGGCGATACCGCCGGCGACGGCGCCTCCTCGATCAGCTTCTGGTGCCGCCGCTGCACCGAGCAATCGCGCTCGCCGAGATGGATCGCGTCGCCGAAGGCATCGCCGAACACCTGGATTTCGATGTGGCGGGGATCGACGATCGCCCGCTCCAGGATCACGGTGGCGTCGCCGAACGCGGCCTTCGCCTCCGAGCGCGCACTGCGGAGCGCATCGGCAAAAGAGCCAGCGTCCGCGACCAGCCGCATGCCGCGCCCGCCGCCGCCGGCGACCGCCTTGATCATCACGGGAAAGCCGATCTTGTTCGCCTCCGCCGACATCACGGCATCGCCTTGATCCGCGCCCTGATAGCCGGGAACGCAGGGCACGCCCGCCTTCTGCATGATCTCCTTGGCGCCGGCCTTGTTGCCCATCGCCTTGATCGCATCGGGCGACGGTCCGATGAACACCAGCCCGGCATCGCGGCAGGCTCGCGCAAAATCCTCGTTCTCGGCGAGAAAGCCATAGCCGGGATGAACGGCGTCCGCGCCGCTCGATTTCGCTGCCGCGATGATCGCGCCGATATTCAAATAAGACTGCGCCGGCAGCGCCTCGCCGATCCGCACCGCCTCATCCGCTTCGCGCACGTGCAGCGCATCGCGGTCGGCGTCGGAATAGACGGCGACCACGCCATAGCCGAGCCGGCGCGCGGTCCGCATGATCCGAAGCGCGATCTCGCCGCGATTGGCGATCAGGATTTTCTGGAAGGGTCTTGCCTTCATCGACCCGTTTCTCATGGCCGGGCCACCGAGAACTGCATGCGCTTGGGGGCTGCGCGCCTCGGCCTCGCGGCAGATCGCCAGCACCTCGCTCAGGATCGCGCGGGTGTCGCGCGGATCGATCACGCCGTCGTCGAGCACCCGCGCGCTGGTCGAAAACACATCCATCTGACCGTCGAACACGCCGGTGATCTGCGCCTTCATCGCCTCGAGCTTTTCCTTCTCGATCGGTTTGCCGCGCCGGATCGCGGCGGCTTCCGTGACGATCGCCATGGTCTCGGCGGCCTGCTCGCCGCCCATCACGGCGGTCTTGGCGTTCGGCCACGAGAAACAGAAGCGCGGATGAAAGCCGCGGCCGCACATGCCGTAATTGCCGGCACCGAACGAGGCGCCGCAATAGATCGTGATCTGCGGCACGGTGGCCGAGGTCACGGCCTGGATCATCTTCGAGCCGTGCTTGATCATCCCGGCTTCTTCATAGGCCTTGCCTACCATGTAGCCGGTGGTGTTGTTGAGATAGAGCAGCGGCGTGCGCGACTGGCAGCAGGCCTGGATGAAATGGGTGGCCTTGTTGGCGCCGGCGGGATCGAGCGGGCCGTTATTGGTGACGATGCCGATCGCCTGGCCCTCGATGCGGGCGTGGCCGCACACGGTGGCGGGGCCGTAATTGGCGCCGAACTCGGTGAAATCGGAATCGTCGATGATCCGCGCGATCACCTGGCGCATGTCGACGGGGCGCTTGTGATCCATCGGCATGATGCCGAGCAGTTCCTCGGGATCATGACGCGGTGAGGGATGTGTCGCCTCGCCCTTTTCCGGCCGGTCCCATTGCATATTGGCCATGATGTCGCGCGCAATGCGCAGCGCGTCGCGGTCATCCTCGGCGAGATAATCGCCGAGGCCCGAAATGGAGGTATGCATCTCGGCGCCGCCGAGTTCTTCTTCGGTGGCGATCTCGCCGGTGGCGGCCTTCAGCAGCGGCGGACCCGCGAGAAACGCACGCGTGCGCCCGCGCACCATCACGATGTAGTCGGACAAGCCGGTCTGGTAGGCGCCCCCTGCGGTCGAGGAGCCGTGCGTCACCGTCACCACCGGGAGACCCGCCGCCGACAGCCGCGCCAGATTGCGAAAGATGTTGCCGCCGCGGACAAAATCCTCGACCCGGTAGCGCAGCAGATTGGCGCCGGCGCTTTCGACCAGTTGCACGTAAGGCAGCTTGTTCTCCAGCGCCAGTTCCTGCACCCGCAACGTCTTGTCGAGGCCGTACGCCTGCAGCGCGCCGGCATCGATGCCGGAATCATTGGCGCTGATCATGCAGCGGATGCCGGCGACGAAGCCGATGCCGGCGATCAGCCCGCCGCCGGGCACGCTCTTGTCGGCGTCGGGATTGTCGAACCTGTAACCCGCGAGCGTGGAGAGCTCGATGAAGGGCGCGCCGGGATCGAGCACCAGCGCCACCCGCTCGCGCGGCAGCAATTGTCCGCGCTTGTGAAAGCGGTCCTTGGCCGCGGCCGACGCCGCGCGCGCCCGCTCCTCCAGCGCCCGCATCCGCGCGATCAGCGCCAGCATGCCGTCGCGGTTGGCCTTGTAGCCGGCGCTGCCGGGGGCGATGGTGGATTCAAGTATGGCCATGGATTTCAGTCATTCCTGTTCAGCGGACGGCGCGGTAATCATGCGCCCGCTTTCGCAAAATGATCGGCAAAGGCCTGGCGCAGTTCGACCTTGCGCAGCTTGCCGGTCGCGGTCATCGGCATCTCGTCCACGATCCTGACCAGCTTCGGCACCTGAAAGCCGCCGAGGTTCTGGCGGCAATGCTCCAGAATGCCGGCCTCGTCCGCGGTCGCGCCCGGCTTCAGCTTGACGAAGGCGGACACCGCCTCGCCCCATTGCGGATGCGGCAGGCCGACCACGGCGGCGTTCTGCACGGCGGGATGGGCGAGCAGCGTTTCCTCGATCTTGACGGAGGCGACGTTCTCGCCGCCGGACTTGATCATGTCCTTCTTGCGGTCGAGGAACAGCACCTCGCCGTTGTCGTCGATCAGCGCCAGATCGCCGGTGTGATGCCAGCCGAACTTGCGCGCCTCCTCGGTCGCCTTCGGATCCTTGTAATAGCCCATCATCACGTTGGGCCCGCGATGCACGAGCTCGCCGGCCTGGCCGTGCGGCAACAAATTGCCGGCATCGTCCATGATCGCGGTTTCGTTGACGATCAGCGATTCGCCCCAGTAGTTGCCGAAGCGCTTCAGCTGCACCTCGGGGCGCGACATCGTGGTCGCCGGATACATTTCGGTCTGGCCGCTGGAGAGCACGAAATTCGGGCAGAGATCGGCCATCGCCCGCTCCAGCAGCGGACGGCCCATCGGCGCCATGGTGTAGATGCAGGTCCTTAGACCCGACAGATCGAATTCCCGGCGGCGCGGATGATCGAGGATCGCCTGATACATCAGCGACAGCCCGACGAACACCGTGAGCCTGTCGCGCACGATCGCTTCCATGCACACGACGGGATCGAAGCCGCGCATCAGCGCCATGCGGCCGCCGACCGACAGATAGCTCAAGAGCAGCACATGGCCGGCGCAATGGAACAGCGGGAACTGCCCGGTGATGCCGTCGTCGCGCGACAGCTGCATCTCGATGCAATTGCTCATGACCGCCATGACCACGGCGAGATGGCAATGCATCGCGCCCTTCGGCCGCGAGGTGGTGCCGGAGGTATAGATGATCATGGCGAGATCACGGTCGTCGATCTCGATGTCAGGCTCGGTCTCGGACCGGCCTTTTATCAGATCGTTGAAACTTTCAAGACCTGCGCTCGATGCCGTCCCGGCGAGATCGATCGCGATCAGATCGATACCGCGCTTTTGCAGCGCCGCGCGCCGCTCGGCCTGCGCCATACAGATTGTCGTCGATGACCGCAAAATTCACTTCGGCATGGTCGAGAATGTAGTCCATGTCGGCCGGGCCGAGCATGGTGTTGATGGGCACCCAGACGAGGCCGGCGCGGTGGATGCCGAACAGCGCTTTGACGAATTCGACCGAGTTGTTGCAGATGGTCGAGATCTTCTCGCCGGGTTTGAGGCCGCGCGCGACCAGGTAATTGGCAAAACGGTTGGCGTCGCGCTCGAGCTCGGTGAAGGTCACCCGCCGCGCGCCGTCGGTGAGCGCGGTCCGGTCGGGAAACCGCGCCGCCGCGCGTTTCAAGAGATCGCCGATCGCCACCCGGCCGATCCGGCCCGGACCCGACACGCCGCCGGTGGCTGCGAGATTGGTCATGCTGTGTCCCTCCCTCATTATCCCGTCATTGCGAGGAGCGGAGCGACGAAGCAATCCATACCTTGCATGCCCAAGCTGGATTGCTTCGCTTCGCTCGCAATGACGATCAGTCTTGATTGCCGCTCAATGCCTGACGCCGAAAATCTGCCGGGCTTCCGCGGGACTCGCGATGTCGCGGCCAGCGTTGCGGGCGCATTTGGCGAGCGCTTCGACCAGCTGCCCGTTCGAATTCACCTTGGTGCCGTCACCGAGATAGAACGTGTCTTCCAGACCGGAGCGCAGATGGCCGCCGAGATCGGCGCAGCGCTGGTGCAGCGGCCAGATTTCCGCCCGCCCGATCGCGGTGACCTGCCAGTGGGCGTCCGGCGCCTTGAGCTTCAACAGGATCGGCAGCAATTCCGGATCGGCCGGCATGCCGGAGGCGACGCCCATCACGAAATTATACTCCAGCGGCCCGGAATACATCCCGGTCTGCCGGTACATGCCGACACAGCGCACGATGCCGACGTCGAAGCATTCGAATTCGGGAATGGTGCCGGCCTCTTTCATCACGTCGAGATAGTCGCCGACCTTCTCGACCGAATTGTCGAACAGCATCGGCGGCCACGCCCAGCTGTTGTCGGCCTTCACTTTGAGATAATTCAGCGAGCCGGCGTTGCAGGCCGCGATCTCCGGCTTCGTTTCGCGCACGCAATTGAGGGGGCCCTTGTAGTCCGGCCCCGACTGGCCCGTGGTGTGATTGATGATGACGCCCGGGCAGGCCTCGCGGATCGCCTGCTGGATCTCGCGCGAGACGGCGACGTCCCAGGACGGCAGATGTCCCTTGCCCGGCGCCTGCTGGCGCAGATGGATGTGCATGATGCTGGCGCCGGCATTGAAGGCCGCTTTCGCCTCGCGCGCCATTTCTTCCGGGGTTACCGGCACGTGATGCTGCTTGGGATCGGTCAGCACGCCGTTCAGCGCGCAGGTGATGACGGCCTTGTCGCTCATGGTGAACTCTCGCATCTCGGTGCGGCCGCGAAGCGACCCCCGCGATCATGCGTTCGCCGTCATCCGGCTTCTTGCGTCCATGCGCTATCTGGCGATCCGGATCGCGAGGTCGCGCGAGCCCGAAAAGATCGCGCGCGGCTTCAAACCGTAAAACCTGCGGATCGAGTGGCTGAAATGCGTGGAGTCGGGATAGCCGATATCCTGCGCCAGATGCGCCAGATTGAGGTCCTGGTTGGCGAAATGCAGCAGATGCCGGGCGCGTTTCCAGGCGCGGAAGGCGCGGAACGAGATGCCGGTCTCCTGCTTGAACAGATGCAGGAAGCGCGACGACGACAGGCCGGCCTCTGCCGCGCAGCTTGCCGCGGTTACCGGCTCGCCGCAAAAGCGGCCGATCTGCGCGATCGAGCGCACCACGCGCGGATCGAGGCGGCGCCCGGGCAGCGCCTCGCCGAAGCACATGATGTCGAACGCGACGCTGCCGATCTCGCCGCCGCATGCCCCCTGCAGCAGTCGCGCGTAGGCCGCGCGAATCCGGTTGGCGAAAAACCCGCGTTCCGCTCCCGACACCCGCCTGGCGAGGATATCGAGCGCGCCGGCGCCGACGGTTTCGGGCTCGACCAGCACGCAGATCACCGAGCGGCAGTCGCTGGCGATGGTGTGCCGGACATCCGGCAGCACCACGGCCAGTTCGCCATAGCTCTCAGGGCCGCCTTCGACCGAAAGCCGCAAGCCGCCCTCGATCGCCACATAGACGTGAAACGCCCCCGAGCCGCGCTGGCGCGGCCGGCCGAGCAGGCCCGCATAAAACACGCGCTCGGGCGTAATCAGCATCAAGTGGCCGGATTCGTTGCTTTTTTCGTCCATGGTCGACCCTCCCGGCGCGGCTCTTTCGGCCGCTGCGCGACGCCAACCATAGCTCAAATTCCGCTCCTGTCATCGACAAGATGCCGCGGTTTTGCAAACCCTTTCGGAGGTAAAATCAGGCGCGGACGCGGGGCGCCACGTTCTGTTCGACCCCGGCCCGGGTTTCCGCGGCGACCGCCCGCTGATAGCCGTCGCGCGCCTTCAGCCGCGCCCAGTAGGCCGCGACGTTGGGCCCGAAATCCTTGGCGAGCCCGATGCTCTCCGCCAGCCGCAAGGCGTAGCCGATGACGATGTCGGCCGCGGTGAAACGGCCGGCGGCCAGCGTCTCGGACTTGGCGGTGGCGGCCTCGACCGCGCGCAAGCGTCCCAAGAACCATTTGGCGTAGTCGGTGGCGACCTGCGGATTGCGCCGCTCTTCCGGCTCGAGCTGGGTGTAGCGCAGCACCAGCGTCTGCGGAAAGGTCAGCGTGGCGTCGGAAAAATACATCCAGTTCAGGAACGCGCCATAGGCGGGATCGTCGACGCCGACCATCAGCGGCGTCGGGCCGTGCCGGGTGCCGAGATAGTGGCAGATGCCGGAGGACTCCGTCATCTTGGTGTCGCCGTCGATCATGAGGGGAATGGTGCCGAGCGGGTTGAGGGCGAGATACTCCTTGGCGAACACCCGCGGCGGGAACGGCAGCATCTTCAGCTCGTATGCCAGCCCCATTTCTTCGAGCATCCACAACGGCCGGAACGAGCGAGCCCCATCGCAATGGTAAAGCGTGATCATCCGGCGTTTTCCCTCTTCGTGTTGCTTCCCGCCAGTTTGGAACGCCCGTGAGCGGTCCGCAAGTGCGAGCGACGGTCAAGCAATGAGGTCTTGAGCTCCCCTCCCTCCACGCGCAAAGCGCGTGGCGAGGGAGGGATCGCTCTTGGGGGGTGGGGGGTAGCCGCAGCATTCACTGCAGCAGCGAGTTCATGCCGATAGACCCCCCACCCCCGACCCCTCCCCGCCGCTTTGCGCGTGGAGGGAGGGGAGAAGATGACGCTCATGGTGAGAGTGAATCCAGCTTTGCTCTCGGGCATGTCAAACCCCGACTGCTGCGCACCTCACGCAGTCGGAATCAGCTACTCAACGCAAGACGGTGCGCCCATGCGGCGCATTGGTCTTGCTTGACCCGAGCAGAGAGGCCAGGACGATGGATTTCGAGCACAGTCCGAAAGCGCTTGAACTGCAGGGACGATTGCAGGCCTTTATGGCCCGCTACGTCTATCCGGTCGAGCACCTCTATCAGGAGCAGGTTGAGAACGGCCATCGCCATCACCGGCCGCCGGTGCTGGAAGAACTGAAGCGCCGCGCCCGCGCCGAGGGACTCTGGAACCTGTTTTTGCCCGGCGATCACGGCGCGGGCATCGGCAATCTCGATTATGCGCCGCTGGCCGAGATCATGGGACGGATTTCATGGGCGTCCGAAATCTTCAATTGCTCGGCACCCGATACCGGCAACATGGAAGTGCTGTCGCTCTACGGCACCCCTGAACAGAAGAAGCGCTGGCTCGAGCCGCTGCTCGCGGGCGAAATCCGCTCGGCCTTCTCGATGACCGAGCCGGCGGTCGCCTCCAGCGATGCCACCAACATCCAGTGCAGCATTCGCCGCGACGGCGCCGATTACGTCATCAATGGCCGCAAATGGTTCACCTCCGGCGCCATGAGCGAGGATTGCAAAATCCTGATCGTGATGGGCAAGACCGATCCCGACAATCCCAACAAGCACCTGCAGCAGTCGATGGTGCTGGTGCCGCGCGAGACGCCGGGAATTCGGATCGTGCGCGACATGCGCGTGTTCGGCTATGACGACGCGCCGGTCGGCCATCCCGAGATCGTCTACGACAACGTCCGCGTTCCCGCCGCCAACATCCTGCTCGGCGAAGGCCGCGGTTTTGAAATTGCGCAGGGGCGGCTCGGCCCCGGGCGCATCCATCATTGCATGCGGCTGATCGGCTGCGCGCAGCGCGCGCTCGAACTGATGTGCGCCCGCGCCCAGTCGCGCATCGCGTTCGGAAAGGCGCTGGGCGAACAGGGTTCGGTGCGCGAGGACATCGCCCGCTCCTGGTGCGAGATCGAGCAGGCGCGGCTGTTGACGCTGCGGGCCGCCGAGAAGATGGATCGCGAGGGCAACAAGGCGGCGCGCGACCTGATCGCGGCGGCGAAGGTCGTGGTGCCCGGCATGGCCGCCCAGGTGATCGACCGCGCCATCCAGATCCATGGCGCCGCCGGCGTCTCGCAGGATACGTTTCTCGCGGAAGCCTATACCTATGCGCGGTTCATGCGGCTCGGCGACGGCCCGGATCAGGTCCATCTCGCGCAGCTCGGCCGCGGCCTCCTGAAGCGCTATGGTGCGCCCGGCTGATTATTTCGCCTTCATGCCGGGCAAGGTGCCCATCATCTTGCACAACACCATCAGCATCACCTCGTCGGCGCCGCCGCCGATCGAGGTCAGGCGCGAATCGCGATAGGCGCGGCTGACCGAAGTCTCGTTCATGAAACCCATGCCGCCCCAATATTGCAGGCAGGCATCGGTCAGTTCGCGGCCCAGCCGGCCGGCCTTCAATTTCGCCATGGTCGCAAGCCTCGTCACGTCCTCGCCGGCCACCAAAGCCTCCGCGGCGCGATAGATCAGCGAACGCAGCAGTTCGACCTCGGTCTGCATTTCCGCCAGCTTGAAGTGGACCACCTGGTTGTCGAGGATCGAGCCGCCGAACGCCTTGCGGTTGCGGGTATATTCGATGGTCTCGGCGATGATGAATTCATGCGCCTTGAGGCAGGCCGCCGCGCCCCACAGCCGCTCCTCCTGGAACTGGATCATCTGGTAGGTAAAACCCTGGCCCTCCTCGCCGATCCGGTTGCGCTTGGGCACCCGCACATTGTCGAAGAAGATTTGCGCGGTGTCGGACGAGCGCATGCCCATCTTGTCGAGTTTTCGGGCGACCTGCACGCCCTTGCTCTTCATGGGAACGCAGATCAGCGACTTGTTGCGATGGACCGGGCCGTCGCCGGTGTTGGCCAAGAGGCAGATCCAGTCGGCCTTGACGCCGTTGGTGATCCACATCTTGCCGCCGTTGATGACGTAGTCGTCGCCGTCGGCGCGCGCGCTGGTCTTGATCGAGGCGACGTCGGAGCCGGCGCCGGGCTCGGACACGCCGATGCAGGCCACCGCATCGCCCGCAATCGCCGGTGCCAGGAATTCGCGGCGCACCTCGTCGGAGCCGAACCGCGCCAATGCGGGCGTCGCCATGTCGGTCTGCACCCCGATCGCCATCGGCACGCCGCCGCAAGTGATGGCGCCGAGTTCTTCCGCCATCATCAGCGCGTAGCTGTAATCGAGCCCCTGGCCGCCGAACTCCACGGGTTTGTTGAGGCCGAGAAAGCCGAGATCGCCGAGTTTCTTGAACAGCTCGTGGGAGGGAAACTGCTCGGCCTTCTCCCATTCGTCGACGAACGGATTGATCTCGGCGGCGATGAATTTTTGCAAGAGCGCGGCGCGGTTCGTCGTGGTCGGCGGTAAAGAGCATTTTGTCATTTCCTCGTCATTCCACGCGCTTTGTTTCTGCTCCCCTCCTCCCGCGAAGCGGTGGGGAGGGGTCGGGGGTGGGGGGTGCCTCGGCAAACTCGCTGCCAGAGGAGCAAGCTGATACACCCCCCACCCCCGACCCCTCCCCGCCACGCGCTGCGCGCGTGGAGGGAGGGGAGTTGATGACGGCGCTCATCACAATCCCATCTGCCTACTCGCCAGATCCTTCATGATCTCCTCGGTGCCGCCGCCGATGGCGTTGACCTTGACTTCGCGGTAGATGCGCTCGACCTTGACGCCGCGCATGTAGCCGGCGCCGCCGAAGATCTGCACCGCTTCGGAAGCGCAGAACGCCATGGTTTGGGTAGCCTGGTTCTTCATCATGCAGATTTCGGCGACCGGGTTTTCGCCCTGCCCCAATCGCCAGGCCAGCATTTCCAGCATCGCCTGCGAGGCGGCGACGCGCTGCGCCATGTCGACCAGCTTGTGGCGGATCACCTGATGCTGCGAGATCGGCTTGCCGAAGGTCTTGCGCTCCTGCGCGTAGGCAATCGCCTCCTCGACGCAGACCCGGGCAAAGGCCGTGCAGCTCGCCGCCATGCCCATGCGCTCGCTGTTGAAGTTTTGCATGATCAGCTTGAAACCCTGGCCCTCCTCGCCGATCAGGTTTTCGCAGGGCACGCGGCAGTCGTCGAAATGCAAGGTCGCGGTATCCGACGCCCACCAGCCCATCTTCTTCAGTTTGGTGCGCGACAGGCCCGGCGTATCGCCTTCGATCAGCAGCAGGCTGACGCCGCCCGCGCCTTCGCCGCCGGTACGCACCGCAACGGTCAGATAATCGGCCCGCATGCCCGATGTGATAAATGTCTTTTCGCCGTTGACGACATAATGATCGCCGTCGCGCCGCGCCTTGGTGCGCAAATTAGCGACATCGGAGCCACCGCCGGGCTCGGTGATCGCCAGCGCAGATATTTTGCGGCCCGACAGCACCTCCGGCAGCACGCGGGCCTTGACCTCGGGCTGCGCGGCGCGCGCGATCGGCGGCGAGCCGATGGTGTGGCTCATCAGGCTGGCGCTGATGCCGCCGGCACCGGCGCGCGCCAGTTCCTGCGAGGCCACGATCTTCATGAACTGGTCGGCGGGCACGCCGCCGAACTCTTCCGGAAACCCCAGCGCCAGCAGGCCTATCGCGGCGGCCTTGGCATAGAGTTCCCTGGGGAATTCGCCGGCTTCGTCCCACTCGCTGGCAAAGGGCTCGATCTCGCGCGACACAAAACTGCGCATCACGTCGCGGAAGGCTTCGTGATCTTCCGTATAGAACGGGCTCTGCGCCCGGGTGCGCTCCAGCATCGTCTTCTCCCGTGGAATCACCATGCCCCGTGTCGGCCGGCACGCGCTTGCGTCGAGTGGCTGGCATCACGCGATCAGCGGCTGGACGCAAGACCGTCACACCCTGCTACGCCTAGCCTGACCCGAAAAGCAAGAACGTCGCAAAAAGGAACGTCGTCAGGAAATGACCGCGACAAACCATCCCGGGAGGATGATCCATGAAGCGCCTGAGCTATATCGCCGCGATGGTCCTCCTGCCGCTCGTTTCCTTTACCGCCGCTGCGGCCGAGCAGCCCGGCATTACCGACAAGGAGATCAAATTCGGCAACATCATGCCGTATAGCGGGCCGGCCTCCGCGCTCGGCGTCACCGGCAAGGTTTTTTCCGCCTATTTCGACATGATCAACGAAAAAGGCGGCGTCAACGGCCGCAAGCTCAACATGATCTCGCTCGACGACGCTTTTTCGCCGCCGAAGACCATGGAGGCGACGCGCCGGCTGGTCGAGAGCGACGGCGTCGCCTTCATGTTCGGCACCATGGGCACCGCGCCGAGTTCGGCCACCGCGAAATATCTCAACGGCGCCAAGGTGCCGCATCTGTTCCTGATCTCGTCGGCCTCGAAATGGAACGAGCCGGCCACCCAGCCGTGGCTGATGGCGCTGCCCTGGGCGCCGAATTACATGGTGGAATCCGGCATCGAGGTCCGCTACGCGTTGGCGAAAAATCCCAACGCGCGTTTCGCGGTGCTCTACCAGAACGACGACGCCGGCAAGGAATATCTGCGCGGCGTCAAGGAAGCGCTCGGCGCCGACGCCGACAAGGCGCTGGCGATGGCTGCGAGTTTCGAGGTCGCCGATCCCACGGTGGATTCGCAGATCGTCACGCTCGCCAGCACCAAGGCCGACGTGTTCCTGATCTACAGCGTCACGCCGCGCGGTTGCGCCCAGGCCATCCGCAAGGCGCAGGAGACCGGCTGGCGGCCGATGCGGTTCATCTCCAGCGGCTGCGCCAACAAGGACACGGTGATGGCGCCGGCAGGCCTCGATGCGGCTGAGGGCATCATGTCGGTCGTGGCGCTGAAACCCTACACCGCGGATTCGAAGGATCCGGGGCTGGTCGGCTACGCCGAATTCATGAAGGCGCGGCTGCCGAATGTCGCGCCCGCCAACTTCGCCGCCGAATATGGCTACATGGTAGCCCAGGCGCTGGTCGTGGTGCTGGAACAGTGCAAGGACAATCTCAGCCGCGACAACATCATGGCGCAGGCCGCCAATCTGAAAGGCGTTGCCCTGTCCGTCCTGCTCCCCGGCATCACGCTCAACACCTCGGCCACCGATTACCGCCCGATCAAGGACGGCTACATGGTGCAGTTCCGCGACGGGCAGTTCGTGGTGGTCAGCGAGATGCTGCACGGGAATTGAGGGGGCCGACTAGGACGCCCGATCAAGCCGCGTCTCTATCCCTCCCCCCGCGAAGCGGTGGGGAGGGTGGCTGGCCGAAGGCCAGTCGGGTGGGGGGTGCCTCCGCAAGTCAGATGTCAGCCGCCAAACTTCAACGCCGCCGCACCCCCTCGCCGCCCTTGCCCAGACCTTGACCCCACCTTATTTGTAACTACAATAATTCGATGAAGATCACGTTCGATCCGGCGAAACGGGCGAGCACGCTGGCGGACCGCGGCCTCGATTTCGCGGACGCCGTCGAGGTATTCGCCGGCAAGGCGCTCAATATTCCGGACGAACGCCGCGACTATGGTGAACCCAGGATCATCACCGTGGGATCGTTGCGCGGGCGAATGGTGATCGTGGTTTGGACGCCGCGCGGCAACGGGCGGCACGTCATTTCGATGAGGAAAGCCAATGACCGGGAAAAAGCGCGCTTTGGGAAGCGACTTGAAGAAGGTTGATCGCCACGTCATTCAGCCGCATGAATATGACGAGGTGCCCGAACTGACCGAAGAAATGATCGAGCGTGGCGACCTTTATCACGGCGGCAGGCTGATCCGCCGGGGCCGGCCGAAATCCACCGATCCCAAGCAACAGATCACCTTGCGGCTCGATGCCGCGGTACTTCGCTGGTTTCAAGAGCGGCCCGGGTATCAATCCCGCGGCGCCGCCCAAATCGCAAATGACGTGCAAGGACATTGTGGCGGCCGCTCACCTAGATCCGCGCGTGGCTCGCGACTACTTTCAACGATCGCCCCATGGTTAAACGCATGATTTTATGGTCGCGCGGTTTGGAAACGCGCGAATTGAACTCAAGGGAAATCAGCCCCGTCGAACGGTCCGAAAACTTGGGGACGTGCGAAGCTTCAGCATTTCGATTTTCCGAATTTCCTTGACCCCGCCCAAATCACCTTCACATCCCCCGCCGTCCCGCCCCACTCAGAGGGGCGTTGCGCAACGTCACGAAACGCGGGGCGGGATGCGGTGGACGCGGGCGGCGCGCTGGACGGGCGAGGCTGACGCGGACGGCGAAGTCGTGTGGTCCTGACGCCCCGACGCTGGCGTCAAGTTTGCGAAGCAACATCCGCAGGCGAGGGTGGCAAGAAAGCCCGGTCGCCCGGGAGAGCACGAAGGAAACCGTAAAACCATTGCGCGGGGAATGCCGGGTGATTCCGGTGTGACCTGACAACGCGTGTGCGTCACTCCACTATCTCTGCACACGCGGCTATCGGGCGCATCGGGCGCCCGGCATTCCCTGCGCCCTCTTCACGGAGAGGGCGGAACGAGCCGGCCAAACCTCGCGCGAAAGCCGCGGCGAGAATGCGGAGTGGTGTCTGCAACCCACCCATCGCCGTCATCGCCCGGCTCGATATACACGCGCACCGCGCGTGGCGGGGAAAAGTAAACTCCCCTCCCTCTACGCGCAGCGTGGTGGGGAGGGGCTGGGGGTGGGGGGTCTATCGGCTGGGACCGCAGCCTCGGTTCACGCCTTCAGCTGGCGCTATGCCCGAACGAGAGCGAGAACTTGCCGCACCACCCCCCACCCCCGACCCCTCCCCACCGCTGCGCGGAGGGAGGGGAGTTAACAACGGACAACCCTTCCACAACCAGCCACTCGACGCAAGACAGGCCTTGCATCCTGCAGCGAACTGGGTTCGATGCGGCATGCTGCACAAAACACCCGCTGGCCAAGCGAAGCGAACTTGGGCATGCTGTGCGCAATATTTCGTTGAACGAAATCAGGCGGCACAAGACCGCTGACCTCGGAGGAATTTTTGCCAGTTCGTCACTATGACTGGATCGCGCATTTCGGCCGCCGCACGCCTGACAAGGTGGCGGCCGTCGACCTCGCCAGCGGACGACGCTTCACTTACGCGCAATTCGATGCCCGCATTTCCCGGCTCGCCGCGCATCTGCGCGACGGGCTTGGCATCAAGCGCGGCGACCGGGTCGCCGTGCTCGCGCTCAATACCACCGATACGCTCGAGGTGCAGTTCGCCTGCGGCCGGCTGGGCGCGGTGTTCCTGCCGCTGAACACCCGCCTCACCGTTCCCGAGCTGCACTACATCGTCGGCGACGCCGCGCCGGTGCTGATGATCCATGACACGGAGCTTGCCGAGGTCGCACTGTCGGTGGCAAAGCTGTGCAAGGTTGCATCCACGCTGCTGCTGGGACCTGACGGCAGCTACGAGGCCGCGATCGCAGGTGCAAAACCGCTCGACCAGGCCGAGCTCGTCACGCTCGATGACATCTCGACCATCATGTACACCTCGGGCACCACCGGCCAGCCGAAGGGCGCCATCATCACCCACGGCATGACGTTCTGGAATTGCGTCAATCTCGGCGGGCCGGCCTACATCTCGCCGTCATCGGTGCTGCTGACGGTGCTGCCGCTGTTCCACACCGGCGGGCTCAATTGCTACACCAACCCGGTGCTGCATTCCGGCGGCACGGTGCTGATCATGCGCGCGTTCGATCCGGGGCTGGCGCTTGCCGTGATCAGCGACCCGGCGCAGCGCGTCAACGTGTTCTTCGGCGTGCCCTCGATCTACCAGTTCATGGCGCAGCATGCTTCGTTCGCCACCGCCGACTTCAGCCGCCTCGTGATCGGCGGCGTCGGCGGCGCGCCGATGCCGGTGCCGCTGTTGAAAGTGTGGGAGGCGCGCGGCGTCGCGCTGCAGCAGGGCTACGGCATGACCGAGACCAGCCCCGCGGTGCTGACGCTCGACAAGGAGGACGCCGCGCGGAAAGCCGGCTCCTCGGGAAAACCGGTACTGCACACGGAGGTGCGGATCGTGGCGCCGAGCGGCCTCGATGCCGAAATCGGCGAACTCGGCGAATTGTGGGTGAAGGGGCCGAACATCACGCCCGGCTACTGGAACCGGCCCGACGCCAACGCCTCCTCTTTCACCGACGGCTGGCTGCACACCGGCGACGCCGCGCGGATCGACGAGGAGGGCTTTTATTACATCGTCGACCGCTGGAAGGACATGTACATTTCCGGCGGCGAGAACGTCTATCCGGCCGAAGTCGAGAACGTGCTGCACCAGCTCGATGCGATCGCGGAAGCCGCCGTGATCGGCATTGCCAGCGAGCAATGGGGCGAGACCGGCATGGCGATCATCGCCGTGAAGCCGGGCCACAGCCTCACCGAAGCCGAGATCCATGCGCATTGCGCCGCCAACCTCGCGCGCTTCAAGCGCCCCCACACCATCCGCTTCGTCGACGCCCTGCCGCGCAACGCCACCGGCAAGATCCACAAGCCTACCCTGCGGAAGAATTTTGCCGCGCCGGCGCCCGCGGACGCCGCCAAGGCGGCCACATCAGCCTGACCGTAAAAACAATGCCCGACACCGTCATTGCGAGGAGCGAAGCGACGAAGCAATCCAGCTTTCTTCACGACGCCAACGCTGGATTGCTTCGCGGAGCCTGTCATCGGGCGGCGCTTTGCGCCGACCCGTTGGCTCGCAATGACGTCGAGAGATTCCCGCCCGTCCTCCCTGCTCCATCCTCACTTCATGAAAGGTGTTCTTCCCGTGAATAACAAGAAACTGTCCTTCGCTACCTCCTTTGCCGCGGTGGCCGCGTTCGCATTACTCACCACGCAAGGCGCGCTGGCCCAGAAGAAATACGACACCGGCGCGTCCGACACCGAGATCAAGATCGGCAATGTCGAGGCCTATTCGGGACCCGCTTCCGCCTATGGCATCATCGGCAAGACCGAGGACGCCTATTTCAAGATGATCAACGAACAGGGCGGCATCAACGGCCGCAAGATCAATTTCATCAGCTATGACGACGGCTACAGCCCGCCGAAGACGGTGGAGCAGGTGCGCAAGCTGATCGAGAGCGACGAGGTATTTCTCATGTTCAACGCGCTGGGCACGCCGACCCAGTCGGCGGTGCAGAAATATCAGAACGTCAAGAAGGTGCCGCAGCTGTTCCTCGCCACCGGCGCCAGCAAGTGGAACGACCCGAAGGATTTCCCCTGGACCATGGGCTTCCAGCCGAGCTACCGCGTCGAGGCCAGGATCTTCGCGAAATACATCCTCAAGTCAAAACCCGGCGCCAAGGTCGCGGTGTTCTACCAGAACGACGATTTCGGCAAGGACTACGTGGCCGGGCTGAAGGACGTGTTCGGCGAGAAGGCCTCCTCGATCATCGTCGCGGAGGAAAGCTACGAGACCACCGAGCCCTCGATCAATTCCCATATCGTCAAGCTGAAGGGCACCGGCGCCGACGTGCTGGTCAACATCTCGACGCCGAAATTCGCCGCGCAAACCATCAAGAAGATGGCGGAGCTGGAATGGAAGCCGATGCATTTGATGACCGACGTCTCGATCTCGATCGGCTCGGTGATGAAGCCCGCGGGACTGGAGGCTTCCGAGGGCGTGCTGTCGGCGGGCTATCTCAAGGACGCCTCCGATCCGCAGTGGAAGGATGACGAAGGCATGAAGAAGTTCATGGCCTTCATCGACAAATACATGCCGGGCTCGAACATCGCCGATTCCAACCTCGTCTATGGCTACGCCGCGGCGCAGACCATGGTGCAGACGCTGAAGCAGGCCGGCGACAACCTGACGCGCGAAAACGTCATGAAGCAGGCCGCCAGCCTGAAGGATTTCGCGCCGGATACGCTGATCCCCGGCATCAAGATCAACACCTCGGCCACCGATTTCGCTCCCGTCGAACAGCTCAAGATGATGCAGTTCAAGGGCGGCAAATGGGACCTGTTCGGCGACATCATCAGCGCCGAAACGGGGGGCTAGGTTCGCAAGCGGGGCTTTGTGCCATCGATACGAAGCGCGAAATCGCCCCGTCGGGGCGATTTCGGTTTTTCGAGTTCGCCTGATAATGCGCCGACAAGCGGCCTTTGCCGGCCATGATCCTTGCGAACGTCCGGGAAGTTTCCCAATTATACAGGCGAGCCGGGAACTACCTCGGGACCGGGCTTTCGGAAATCACGGATTCTCGAATGCACTATTTGCCGCTCACGCCGGTCCTGTTTTCGATCCTGGTGTTTCTGTTCATCGGGCTGGTGATCCTGATCCAGCTCCGCATCCTGCGCTATGCCTATATGCGGCTCGGCGTCGGCCCGGGCGCGGCGCTGATGCTGCTGTTCGGGTCGCTGATCGGCAGCTATTTCAACATTCCGGTCACGGTGCTGCCCGGGCAGACCGTCCAGTCGGGGCAGATCGTCGATTACTTCGGCATGCAGTATGTCGTGCCCTACGTCGTTTCCTCGCCCGGGACGGTGATCGCCGTCAATGTCGGCGGCGCCGTCATCCCGACCCTGATGTCCACCTATCTCGTGCTTCGCTATCAGCTCTGGCTGAAGGCTCTGATCGCGACCGTCGCGATCGCCTTCGTCATCCACATGATGGCGACGCCCGTGCACGGCCTCGGCATCGCCGTGCCGGTATTCGCGCCGGTGGTGGCCACGGCCATCCTCGCCTTCATCCTGTCCCGCGAATACGCCGCACCCCTGGCCTATATCGGGGGATCGATGGGCACGCTGATCGGAGCGGACCTGCTCAATCTCGACAAGATCAACGGCCTCGGCGCGCCGGTGGCCTCGATCGGCGGCGCCGGAACCTTCGACGGCATCTTCCTGACCGGGATCCTCGCGGTGCTGCTGGCCGGCATCGCCTCGCCGTCGCGCCCGCGGCCGGCCTGGTGAGCCCAAAAATACCGTGGGGCGGACAATCGCGGCGGCGCGAGTTGCCACCCCCTCCGACTCCCCATAATAAGAACCAAACGCCACCGAGCGTGACGATCGCGGCCGGTCGTTCCTGCTCGAAAAAGTGCGAAGGGTAAGGGTTACGCTATGGAAGCTCAGCTAAGCGCCGTGTCTGTCTCCGCTCCAGCCAAAAAATGGTCGCCCGCGCCTGATGCCAGCGACATCGTCAAGAGCATCCATGCGATGCTGCATCCGCGCAACATCGTGCTGGTCGGGGCCACCGACAAGCCGGGCAACTATGCCGAGCGGATCTGGAACAACCTGATCAAGTACAAGTTCGAGGGCGGTCTTTACCCGGTCAATTCCAAGCGCGAAACGATCTGGGGCGTGCCCTGCTACAAGGATTTTGCCAGTCTGCCGGACAAGCCCGATCACGTGCTGGTGCTGGTGCCGGCCCGCTTCGCGGTCCAGGTGATCCGCGACGCGGCCGCGGCCGGCGCGCGCTCGGCGACTATCGTCACCTCGGGCTTCAGCGAATTGCAGGACGAGGAAAGCCAGCGGCTCGCGGTGGAATTGCAGGCCGCGATCCGGGAGACCGGCCTTGCGGTCACCGGTCCGAATTGTCTCGGCAACCTCAGCGCCGGCGAAAAGATGTTCACCAACATCGACGACCGCATCGTCACCATGGAAGCGGGGCCGGTGGCGATCGCCGGCCAGTCCGGCGCGATCGTGATGGCGATCCGCCAGGCGCTGGAAGATCGCGGCGTCGGCGTCGGCTACATGGTCACGACCGGCAACGAGGCCGGCCTCGAAACACCCGACTTGATGCGCTATTTCGCCGCCGATCCCTCCATCCGGGCGATCGTGGTCTACCTGGAAGGCGTGCGCAACACCAAGATGTTCCGCGAAGCCTGCAAGGCCGCGCGCGCCGCCGGCAAGCCGGTGATCGCGCTCAAGCTCGGGGCGTCCGAGGGCGGACGTGCCGCCGCCATGGCGCACACCGGCGCGCTGGCCGGCTCGATCGAGACCTTCGATGCGATCTCGACGCGCGAAGGCGTGATCCGCGCCCGCGGCCTCGACGAACTGATCGAGACCACCGAATGCTTCGTTCATGCCGATCCGCCGAAGGGCAACCGCCTCGCCGCCGTCACGCTGTCGGGCGGCAAGCGCGGCCTGTTGATCGACGCCTTCTTTTCGGCCGGGTTGAATTTTGCGCCCCTGAGCAGGAACGCCAGCGACAAACTGGCAAAGATGCTGGGCCCCGGCTCGATCGTCGGCAATCCGCTCGACGCCGGCTTCGCCGCGGTGGTCGATCCCTCCGTCTACATGCAGTCGATCAAGATCATGATCGACGATCCCGACACCGACATCGTCATCATCGACGCCGAGCTGCCCAAGGCGCCGCACGAACTGCGCGAGCGCAATCTGCGCATCGTCAACGAGATGGCGGGCGCGGCCTCCAAGCCGGTGGTCTATATCAGCACGATGTCGATCGGCTTCACCGAATTCACCAAGGGCTTGCGCAAGTCGCTGCCGCATATCGCGGTCATGCAGGGGCTCGACCGGGCGGTCGGCGCCATCAAGTCGCTGATCGACTACGCGGCGCTGCGCAAGGTGGTGCCGGACATCGTGTCGAGTTCGTCGGCTTCGGCGCGCGCGACGCTGGAGAAGACGCTGAAGAACGCCACCGGTGCGGCGCTCGACGAGGTCGCGTCGAAGAAGCTGCTGAAGGCCTACGGCATTCCGGTGTCGAAGGAAGAGATCGTGCAGACGGCCGCGGACGCCGTGAAAGCGGCGAAGAAGATCGGCTTTCCGGTCGTCGCCAAGGTCGTCAGTGCGGAGATCCTGCACAAATCCGACATCGGCGGCGTGGTGCTGAACCTCAACAGTGCCGCCGAAGTCAGGAAGGCGTTCAACGATATCACCACGCGGGTGAAGAAACTGAAGGGCAAGCCGAAGCTCGAGGGCATCCTGATCGCCCAGCAGGTCAAGGCCGAGCTCGAGCTGGTGGTCGGCGCCGCGCTCGATGCCGAAATGGGTCCGGTGGTGCTGTTCGGAACCGGCGGCGTCGATATCGAGCTGATGAAGGACGTTGCCTTGGCCGGCGCGCCGCTCGATGCGGCCGAGGCCAGCCAATTGATCCACCGCACCAAGGCCGGCGTGAAGCTGAAGGGATATCGCGGCAAGCCGGCGCTGCACGAGACTTCCGCCGTCAAGGCGCTGGTCGGTCTGTCCAACCTGATGGCCGATGCCGGAACCCGCATCGCCTCGATCGACGTCAATCCGTTCCTGATCAACACCAAAACCGGCGTCGCCGTCGACGCCCTGATCGTCCTCAACAACGAAGCGGCCAAGAGCGCCGCCGGGCATTGATGGCGTGAGAGGCCAGCGGGGTCGACATGATCATCGAAAACCAGGCCATGGTCACCGACGCGGTCATCGAGGCGGTCAGCCGCACCGAGGATCCGCGGCTGCGCGAGATATTGCTTTCGCTGGTGCGGCACCTGCATGGCTTCGTGCGCGAGGTTCACTTGTCCGAGCGCGAATTCCAGCAGGCCGTGGGGATCATCGCCGCGATGGGCCAGAAGACCACCGCCTCGCATAACGAGGTGGTGCTGATGGCGGGATCGCTCGGGGTTTCCTCGCTGGTCTGCCTGCTCAACAACGGCAATAACGGCCAGACCGAGACCCAGGCCAATCTGCTGGGGCCGTTCTGGCGCGACGATCAGCCGATGAGTGCCAGCGGCGGCAGCCTGGTGCGTTCGCCGACGCCGGGCCAGGCGCTGATCGTTCGGGTCTCGATCGAGGATACAAAGGGACGTCCCGTCGCGGGCGCCGAAGTCGATGTCTGGCACTCGTCGCCGGAAGGCCTCTACGAGAACCAGGACCCCGCGCAGGCCGAGATGAATTTGCGCGGGCGTTTCGTGTCCGACGAGAACGGGCGCTTCCATTTCCGCAGCGTCAAGCCCGCGGGCTATCCTATACCGGTCGACGGCCCGGTCGGAGACCTTGTGCGGGCGACGCGCCGCCACAACTTCCGGCCGGCGCACCTGCATTTCATGATCTACAAGCCCGGTTTCAAAACCCTGATCTCGCAAATCTATTCGCCCGACGACGAGCATATCGAGTCCGACGTTCAGTTCGGCGTGACGCGCGCGCTGATCGGCGATTACGTTCGCCATGACGAGCCCTCGCCCGATCCGGGTTTCGCCGCTCCCTGGTACTCGCTCGATCAGCGTTTTGTCGTGGAGCCCGGCGAGGGCAGGCGTCCGGTGGCGCCGATCCGCGCCAAGACCGCCGCAACGCCGCAAAGCCGATAGGGACGAGCGGGCAGGCGTCCGGCCCGCTTATTGGGCAGCCTCCTAGGCCGAAGGTTGCAGGATTCTCGCAGCTTGATGATTGGCAAAGCCAAGCCGGAAAGGTTAGGCTCCGCCGCGATAAAGGCATCGGAGAATGCCCGACATCAGGACACGTCAAATTGTCTGGGAGGACAGCATGGTTACTTCGCAGCGACCCTTGCGGGTCGATCGGCGTACTATTCTAAAGACCAGTGCCGCAATTGCTGCGGTGCAATTTTCTTCCCCCTTCATCCTCACAGCCCGCGGCGAAACACCAGTCAAGATCGGCATGGTCGATCCCCTGACCGGCGTTTATGCCGCGATCGCGCAGAGCGAGGTAGTGGGAGCCAAATACGCTACCGAAGAGATCAACAAAAAGGGTGGCATTCTTGGCCGGCCGATCGAGCTTCTGGTCGAGGACTCGGCCAATGACGTCGGCACAGGAGTGCAAAAGACCCGCAAATTGATCGAGCGCGACCAGGCCAGCTTCATCATCGGCGACGTGAATTCCGGCATCGCGTTGGCGATGGCGCAGGTCACCAGCGAGAAGAAGGTGCTCCACATCGTCTCCGGCGGTCACACCGACGGCATCACCGGGTCGAACTGTTCGTGGAATATGTTCAGGGTCTGCAATTCGACCACCATGGACGCCGCGGCCATCGCCTCCACGCTGATGGAGAAGTTCGGCAAGAAGTGGTACTTCCTGACACCCGATTACGCCTATGGCCACTCGGTTCAGGCCGGCTTCGAGAAGCAGCTGAAGGCCGCCGGGGGCACCTCCTCCGGCGCGCTGGTGCCGCTCGGCACGGCGGATTATTCGGCCTATTTGATCCAGGCCAAGGCCTATGGTCCGCAGGTCCTGATCAACGTCATGGGCGGCGGCGACCAGGTCTCGAGCCTCAAGCAGTTCGTGCAGTTCGGCCTCGACAAGCAGATGGCGGTCGGCGGCACCCTGTTCGAGCTCGAGAGCATCCGCGCCGTACCTGACGGTGCGCGGGTCGGATGGTGGACCATGGAATGGTGGTGGGACCAGCCGGGTGTGCCGCACGTGGCGGAATTCAACGCTGCGATCAAGAAGATCACGGGCTCCGCCGCCACCGCGCGCAACTGGTTCGGCTATGCCTCGGTGCAGACGCTGGCGCTGATCGCCAACCAGGAGAAGACGTTGGATGCACCAAAGCTCGCGCACGCGCTGTCCGGATTCAAGCTGCCGCCGGAAGTCGCCCTGCAGCCCGGCGCGCCGTCCTATCGCGCCGGCGACCACGAGTTGATGAGCACGGTCTTCGTCGGCGAGGCGCACCCGCCCAAGGGCGATCCGGACAACATGTTCACAGTGAAAAACCCGGTGCCCGGCGAGAAAGCCGCCGGACCGGCCGAGGCCGGTGGCTGCAAGATCCAGTGGCCAGCCTGAGCCTGACGTAACGACGCTGCGCCGGCTGCCATGCAGTCGGCGCAGCGAGACTTGAGACCGTCATGGCGAGGAAGCGAACAGTACCGTCATTCCGGGACGATGCGAAGCATCGAACCCGGAATGACGAAGCCGGTGCTCTCCGCTTCTCGCCATGGCAAATAAGAACAACAACCCGCCGAGGAAAAACTCATGACAACGTCAGTCTTCAATCCTAAATTCGATCGCCGCGCGCTGATAAAAGGCGCCGCCGCGCTCGGCGTCTTCCAGATTGCTTCCCCCTTCATCATCCAGGCGCGCGGCGAGACGCCGATCCGCATGGGCATGGTCGACCCGCTCACCGGCGTTTACGCGGCGCCCGCCGGCAACGAGGTGATGGGCGCCAAGCTCGCGGTCGCGCAGATGAACGCCAAAGGCGGCATTCTCGGCCGCCAGGTCGAGTTGCTGGTGGAGGATTCCGCCAATGACGTCGGCACCGGCGTGCAGAAGGCGCGCAAGCTGATCGAGCGCGACCAGGTCAATTTCATGATCGGCGACGTCAATTCCGGCATCGCCGCGGCGATCGCCCAGGTCACCGCCGAGAAGAAGATCCTGCATATCGTCTCCGGCGGCCATACCGATTCGATCACCGGCAAGGACTGCAAGTGGAACGTGTTCCGCGTCTGCAATACCACGCGAATGGAAGCCAACTCGGTATCCAGCGTGCTGTTCACCAAATACGGCAAGAAATGGCATTTCATCACGCCGGACTACGCCTTCGGCCACACACTGTATGACGCCTGCACCGACGACCTGAAAAAGCTCGGCGGCTCCGTGACCGGCAACGAGCTGACGCCGCTCGGCACCACCGATTTCTCCGCCTATCTGATCAAGGCGCGCGCCGCCAATCCGGACGTGCTGATCCTGCTGGTGCAGGGCTCCGACATGATCAACTGCCTCAAGCAGGTCGTGCAGTTCGGCCTCAACAAGCAGATCCATGTCGCAGGAACGCAGCAGGAGCTGGAATTGCTGGCCGCACTGCCGCCGGAAGCGCGGATCGGCGTCTGGATGTTCGAATGGTACTGGAAGCAGCCGGGCATCGCCGGCGTCGAAAAATTCACCGCCGATATCCGCAAGGTCAATAACGGCAACGTCCCGACGGCGCGGCACTGGTTCGGCTACACCTCGGCCACCACCTTTGCCCTGATCGCGAACCAGGAGAAGACAACCGACGCGGTCAAGCTCGCGACCGCTCTGGAGAATTTCGAGCTGCCCGACGATGTCAAGCTGCAGCCGAACAAGGTCTATTACCGCAAGGGCGACCATCAGCTGATGACGTCGTCCTTCGTCGGCGAGGCGCAGGCGAAGGGCAAGGACGATCCGGAAGACCTGTTCCGCGTCGACGAGATCGTCGCCGGCGACAAGACCGCGCCTGCCGTCTCTGAGACCGGCTGCAACGTGCAGTGGCCGTCCTGACATGAAGTCCGCCATTTTCGTGGGGGTCCGGGAGGCATTCGCCTCCCGGGGGGATGCATGAATTTCGTTCGGTGAATTATGTGGCAACTGCTTCTGTTTAACGTCACCAACGGGCTGATCATCGGCGCGTTCTATGTGCTGATGGCGCTCGGCCTCTCGCTCATTCTCAACCTGAGCAACGTCATCAATTTCGCCCATGGCGGGTTTCTCGTCATCGGCGGCTACATCGCCTATACGATCACGCCCTATGTCGGCTTCTGGGGCGCGCTGTTGCTGGCGCCTCCCTTGACCGCGATCATCGGTCTTTTGGTCGAACGGGTGCTGATCCGGCCGCTCTATGGCCGCGATCCGCTTTACAGCCTGCTCCTCACCTTCGGGCTGGCGTTCATGATCGAGGATGGCACGCGATTCATCTTCGGTCCGCAGGGCAAGCCGGTCACCATTCCCGCCTTCCTGGCGCAGCCGCTGAGCAACGAATTGTTCTTCATCACCGGCTACCGGCTGTTCATGGTGGCGGTGGTGATAGTCGCGGTAGCGGGCTTGTTCCTGCTGTTGCGCTACACCCGTCTCGGCATTCGCATCCGCGCCGGCACGCTCGACCTCGATACCGTCGCAGCGCTGGGGATCAATGTGCAGATGCTGCGCTCGCTGAATTTCGCGGTCGGCATCTTTCTCGCCGGCCTCTCCGGCGTGCTCGCCGCCGGGCAACTCGGCCTTGAACCGACCATGGGCACCGGACTGTTGATGCCGAGCTTCATCGCCATCATCGTCGGCGGCATCGGCAGCCTGCCGGGAACGCTGGCCGGCGGCCTCCTGATCGGGGTGGCCTCGGGATTGACGGCGGTGTTTTTCCCCGCCGCCAGCGAGGCGGTGATCTACGTCATGATGGCGGTGATTCTCCTCATCCGCCCGCGCGGATTGTTCGGCGAAGAAGGAATGATGAGTTGAGCGCCGAACAAACCCGCAAACTGATCGCGCTGGCCGCGATCTGGGCAGCCCTGCTGCTCGCCCCCTACTGGATGGTGCCGCTCGGCGGCTATACCGCGCTCGCCACCCGCGTGCTGGTGCTGGGACTAGCGGCGATGTCGCTGAATTTCCTGCTTGGATTTACCGGCGTGCTGTCGTTCGGTCATGCCGCCTATTTCGGCCTCGGCGCCTACGGCGCCGGATTGGCGCTGAAATTCGTCGCGCTCAGCACGCCGCTGGCGCTGATCCTGGGAATGCTGCTGGGCGGCCTCTGCGGCGCCATCCTCGGCACCCTGATCGTGCGGCGGCGCGGTGTCTATTTCGCCATGGTGACGATCGCGTTCGGCCAGGTGTTTTACTACATCGCCTTCCAGTGGAGCTCGCTGACCGGCGGCGATGACGGCCTGCGCGGCTTCTCCCGCCAGCCGCTCGATTTCGGCGCCTTCAAGATCGACATCCTCTCCAGCGCCGACAATTTTTACTACTTCGTGCTGTTCTGTTTTGCGCTGGCGGTCGGCGTCATGGCCTTCATCCTGCGCTCGCCGTTCGGCCGCACCATGATCGCGATCCGCGAGAACGAACGGCGCGCACGTTTTCTCGGCATTCCCGTCGAACGCCATATCTGGATCGCCTTCAGTTTGTCCTGCTTCTTCATGGCATTTGCCGGCGCGCTCTATGCCCTCGTCAACAATTTCGCCGATCCGAGGGGCCTGCATTACAGCCAGTCCGGCGATTTCGTCATGATGGCCGTGATGGGCGGGATGCGCAGCTTCTGGGGCCCGCTGCTGGGAGCCGCCGTGTTCGTGGTGCTGCAGGATTACCTGTCGAGCATCACCGTCAACTGGATGTCGTTCGTCGGCCTCCTGTTCGTCCTGGTCGTGCTGTTCTTCCCGCGCGGACTATTGGGATTCCTGCAACGGAGCAAGGCATGAACGTTCTCGACATCAACAACGTCACCAAGCGGTTCGGCAATCTGGTGGCGGTGCGCGACGTCTCGCTGTCGGTGGCGAAGGGCGAATTGTGCGCGATCATCGGACCGAACGGCGCCGGCAAGACCACCTTCTTCAACCTGATCTCGGGATTCTTCCCGCCGACCTCGGGCTCCATCGTCTTCGACGGCCAGAACATCACGCGGCTTTCGACGCATGAACGCGTGACGCGCGGCATGGCCCGAACCTTCCAGATCACCGAGATATTTCCCGAGCTCACCGTGTTCGAAAACGTCCGTATTGCCGCGGAAGTGGCCGGCGGCTATCGCTTACGGCCCTGGATCAACCGCTTTGAGGCCGCGCAGGTGCATGCCCGCGTCGAGGAAACGCTGAAACTGGTGTCGCTGGAAACCAAGACCGACCGGCTGGTCGGCGAGCTCGCGCATGGCGACCAGCGCGCCGCCGAGATCGCGATGGCGCTCGCCTTGAAGCCGCATCTGCTGCTGCTCGACGAGCCGACCGCCGGCATGGGGGACCAGGAAACATTCCAGATCACCCAGCTGATCCGTAGGCTGCACCGCGACAGCAACTACACCATCGTGCTGATCGAGCACGACATGCGCGTGGTGTTTCATCTCGCCGACCGCATCTGCGTGCTCGACCAGGGCCGGATGCTGGCGCAGGGCACGCCGCAGGAGATCGCCGCCAACGAGACCGTGCAGGCCGCTTATCTGGGCAACGCCGCATGACCGCAGCCCTGACAGCCGAAGGCCTCCACACCTATTACGGCAAGAGCCATATCCTGCACGGCGTCAGCCTCAGCGTCGCCGAGGGCAAGATCACCGCGCTGTTGGGACGCAACGGCGCCGGCAAGACCACGACCTTGCGCAGCCTGATGGGGCTGACGCCGGCGCGCGAAGGCAAGATCACGGTGTTCGGCGAAGACACCACGCGCTGGCCGACCTTCCGCGTCGCGGCGGCGGGGGTTGGCTATGTGCCTGAAGGCCGGCGCATCTTCGCCAATCTCAGCGTCGAGGAAAACCTCAAGGTCCCACTCGAACGCGAAGGGCCGTGGACCATCGAGCGGATCTACAAGCTGTTTCCGCGCCTTGAGGAACGAAAATCCAACCGCGGCCGGCAGCTCTCCGGCGGCGAACAGGAGATGCTATCGATCGGACGCGCCCTGCTGCTCAACCCGCGGCTCTTGATTCTCGACGAGCCCTCGCAGGGCCTGGCGCCGCTGATCGTGCGCGAGGTGTTCCGCATCGTCCAGCAGATGAAGGCCGAGGGCATTTCGGTGCTGCTGGTCGAGCAGAATGCGCGAATGAGCCTGGAAATCGCCGACGACGCCTACGTGCTCGACGACGGCATCGTGGTCTATTCGGGAACGGCCAAGGAACTCGCCGCAGACGAGGGCCGGGTCCGTGCACTTGCCGGCGCCAGCGCCGAGGAGTGGACGCTGACTTAATCAGGGATCGCCCCCCGCCGCCGGCCTTCCTCCCGCCCGGCTTTGCCCGTACAATCGGCATATGGCCAAGAGCAACCTGATGATCGGAACCACGACGCTGGCGGTGATCGCCGCGGCGTTCGCAGGCCTGCTCGGCTATCAGAAGATCCACGCGCTGCGCCAGCAAGCCCCGCTTCGCATCGTCTTCGAAGGCTCGGCCAGCGGGCTGCGCAAGGGCGGCGCCGTCAATTTCGACGGCGTCCAGATTGGCGTGATCAAATCCCTCAAGCTGGACAACCCCCGCAAGATCGTCGCTCTGGTCATGGTGGACAACGGCGCCCCCATTCGCAAGGACACGGTGGTCGGCGTTGAATTCCAGGGGCTGACCGGCGTGGCGGCGATCGCGCTGACTGGCGGCGCGGCGACCGCGGCACCGGTGCCGCTGGATGAAGACGGCGTTCCGATCCTGACCGCGGACCTGCGCGAGATCGAGTCGATCCGCGATTCCCTGCACAATGTCGACCGCCTCCTCGTCGGCAACCAGGCGATGGTGAAGGACGCGCTGTCGAATTTTGAGACCTATACGGCGTCGCTGGCGGACAAGGGCGATGCGATCGAAAGCATCATGCGCAAGGCCGACGATGCGTTCGCCAGCATGGACAGCGCGATGGCGAAGATCGACAATTTCATGCCGGGGCTGGCGGACGGCAAGGCCGGTCAATTGCTGGAAAAGGTGCAGTCGATCCGCGAACTGGCCGAGAGCTTCAACAAGAAATCCGCCACCGTGATGGAGGAAGGCCGCCGCTCGCTGCTCGATGTCAGCGAGGCCGCCGTCAAGTTCACCCGCAAAATCGATCCCCAGGCCGTCAGCGCCCCAGCCCCGCCGAGGAAGCCGAACCAGAAACGGCGGTAGGGGTTCCAGCCCAGGAACCGGACTTCACGGCAAAACCGCTTTTGCAACGGGTCGCGCTCCGTTCAAGCCGGTCAATTCGGCAAATCCTCACTCCAAAAAAATTAAATCGGGCACGCGCGGAACAAAGGTTCCGCGACGGAATTATTCTGGTTGGTTCAAAATATGGAACCTAAGCATTTGTAATGCTTAAGGTATTTATCTTGCATCACGACCACTCACACGATTTGATGGCTGCAAAAATACGACTCGCACGGATTCGAATGCGGGCATGCTTTGGTTTTTTCAGGGGAATTCCATGAGTGATCTCGGCTCTGCCGCTCCGTCCGCCAAGCGTCGTGCCACCAAGGCAAAGCCGTACACCAATGGAAAACAGGATCCTTCGCAGGAATTGCTGCACGCGCTGCAGGCGATGCGAAGCGGAGACTTCTCGGTACGGATGACCGGCGACCATCTCGGCATCGAGGGCAAGATCGCCGACACCTTCAATGAAATCGTCGCCGCCAATCAGCGCATGGCCCAGCAGCTCGAGCGTGTCGGCCAGGTGGTCGGCCGCGAAGGCAAGACCCGCCAGCGCGTCAAGTTCGGATTCGCCAGCGGCTCATGGGCCGACATGGAAGGTTCGGTCAACACGCTGATCGACGATCTGCTCTGGCCGACGCGCGAAGTGACGCGCGCGGTTGCCGCGGTGGCGCAAGGCGATCTGCTGCAGACCGTTCAGCTCGACGTCGACGGCCGCCCGCTGGGCGGCGAATTCCTGCAGTCGGCCACCATCGTCAACACCATGATCAAGCAGCTCAGCGTGTTCACCTCCGAGGTGACGCGCGTGGCGCGCGAGGTCGGCACCGAGGGCAAGCTCGGCGGCCAGGCCCAGGTGCCGGAAGTGACCGGCGTCTGGAAGGATTTGACCGAGAGCGTCAACTCCATGGCCAACAACCTCACCGGCCAGGTCCGCAACATCGCCGAAGTCACCATCGCGGTCGCCAATGGCGACCTGTCCAAGAAGATCACGGTCGACGTCCGCGGCGAGATCCTGCAGCTGAAGGAAGCCATCAACACGATGGTGGACCAGCTGCGCTCGTTCGCTTCCGAAGTGACGCGCGTCGCCCGCGAAGTCGGCACCGACGGCAAGCTCGGCGGCCAGGCCATCGTGCCCGGCGTCGCCGGCACCTGGAAGGACCTCACCGACTCCGTCAACGCGATGTGCGGCAATCTGACCGCGCAGGTGCGCAACATCGCCAACGTCACCACCGCGGTGGCGCGCGGCGACCTGTCGCGCAAGATCACGGTGGACGTCCGCGGCGAAATCCTCGAGCTGAAGGACACCATCAACACGATGGTCGACCAGCTCAATTCGTTTGCCTCGGAAGTGACCCGCGTCGCCCGCGAGGTCGGCACCGAAGGCAAGCTCGGCGGCCAGGCCCAGGTGCCCGGCGTCGCCGGCACCTGGAAGGACCTCACCGACAACGTCAACTTCATGGCGTCGAACCTCACGGCGCAGGTCCGCAATATCGCCGATGTCGCCACCGCGATCGCCGGCGGCGACCTTTCCAAGAAGATCACCGTGAACGTGTCGGGCGAAATCCTGCAGCTGAAGGAAACGCTCAATACGATGGTCGACCAGCTCAACGCCTTCGCCGGCGAAGTGACCCGCGTGGCGCGCGAGGTCGGCACCGACGGCAGGCTGGGCGGCCAGGCCAACGTGCTCGGCGTCGCCGGCACCTGGAAGGACCTGACCGAGAGCGTCAACTCGATGGCTTCCAACCTGACGGCGCAGGTCCGCAACATCGCGGAAGTGACGACCGCGGTCGCCAATGGCGATTTGTCGAAGAAGATCACGGTGGACGTGCGCGGCGAAATTCTCGAACTGAAAGATACCATCAACACCATGGTGGACCAGCTAAACGCCTTCGCCGGTGAAGTCACGCGCGTGGCGCGCGAGGTCGGCACCGAAGGCAAGCTCGGCGGCCAGGCGCTGGTGCGCGGCGTCGCCGGCACCTGGAAGGATCTCACCGACAGCGTCAATTCGATGGCGTCGAACCTGACCGGCCAGGTCCGCAACATCGCCGAGGTCGCGACCGCCGTGGCCAAGGGCGACCTGTCGAAGAAGATCACCGTGAACGTGTCGGGCGAAATCCTGCAGTTGAAGGAAACGCTCAACACCATGGTCGACCAGCTCAACGCCTTTGCCGGCGAAGTGACGCGCGTGGCGCGCGAGGTCGGAACCGACGGCAAGCTCGGGGGCCAGGCCGAAGTGCCCGGCGTCGCCGGCACCTGGAAGGATCTGACCGACAGCGTCAACTCGATGGCCGGCAATTTGACGGCGCAGGTCCGCAACATCGCCGAAGTCGCGACCGCGATCGCCGGCGGCGACCTGTCGCGCAAGATCACGGTCGACGTTCGCGGTGAAATCCTGCGCCTGAAGGAAACCCTCAACACCATGGTCGATCAGCTCAACCGCTTCGCGGGCGAGGTGACGCGCGTGGCGCGCGAGGTCGGCACCGAGGGCCGGCTCGGCGGCCAGGCCAACGTGCCCGGCGTCGCCGGAACCTGGAAGGACCTCACCGACAGCGTCAACTCGATGGCGGGCAATCTGACCGCGCAGGTCCGCAACATCGCCGAGGTGACCACCGCGGTGGCGCGCGGCGACCTCTCCCGCAAGATCACGGTCGACGTGAAGGGCGAAATCCTCGAGCTCAAGAACACCATCAACACCATGGTGGACCAGCTCAATGCGTTTGCCTCCGAAGTGACGCGCGTGGCGCGCGAGGTCGGCACCGAAGGCAAGCTCGGCGGCCAGGCCGAAGTGCCTGAGGTCGCCGGCACCTGGAAGGACCTCACCGACAACGTCAACTTCATGGCCTCGAACCTGACGGCCCAGGTCCGCAACATCGCGGAAGTCGCGACCGCGATCGCCGGCGGCGACCTGTCGAAGAAGATCACGGTCGACGTCCGCGGCGAAATCCTGCTGCTCAAGGACACCTTGAATACGATGGTCGAGCAGCTTCGCTCCTTCGCCGCCGAAGTGACGCGCGTCGCGCGCGAAGTGGGCACCGAAGGCCGGCTGGGCGGTCAGGCCGTGGTGCCCGGCGTCGGCGGCACCTGGAAGGACCTCACCGACAACGTCAACCTGCTGGCGGCCAACCTCACCACCCAGGTCCGCAACATCGCCGAAGTGACGACGGCGGTGGCGCGCGGCGACCTGTCGCGCAAGATCACGGTCGACGTGAAGGGCGAAATTCTCGAACTGAAGAACACCATCAACACCATGGTCGACCAGCTCAACGCCTTCGCCGGCGAAGTGACCCGCGTGGCGCGCGAGGTCGGCACCGAAGGCAAGCTCGGCGGTCAGGCCGAGGTGCCCGGCGTCGCCGGCACCTGGAAGGACCTCACCGACACCGTCAACTTCATGGCCGCCAATCTGACCGAGCAGGTCCGCGGCATCGTCAAGGTGGTGACCGCGGTCGCCAACGGCGATCTCAAACAGAGCCTGACGGTGAAGTCGAAGGGCGAGGTGGCGGCGCTCGCCGACACCATCAACAACATGACCGAAACGCTTGGCGACCTTCGCCGATCAGGTCACGAGCGTGGCCCGCGAAGTCGGCGTCGAAGGCCGGCTCGGCGGTCAGGCCAACGTGCCCGGCGCGGCCGGCACCTGGAAGGACCTCACCGGCAACGTCAACCTGCTGGCCGCCAACCTCACCTCGCAGGTGCGCGCGATTGCCGAAGTTGCAACCGCCGTGACGAAGGGCGACCTCACGCGGTCGATCCAGGTCGACGCCCGCGGCGAGGTCGCGGAGCTGAAAGACAACATCAATACGATGATCGGCAATCTGCGGCTCACCACCGACGTCAACACCGAGCAGGACTGGCTGAAGACCAACCTTGCCCGGTTCACCAACATGCTGCAGGGCCAGCGCGACCTGACCACCGTCGGCCGGCTGCTGCTGACCGAGCTGACGCCGCTGGTGAATGCGCATATGGGCGTGATCTACCAGGTCGAAAACGAGGACAGCCCGCAATTGCGCCTGCTGTCGGCCTACGCCGGCGACGGCGTCAGCCCGCATCTGCCCATCGTGCAATTCGGCGAGGGTCTGATCGGGCAATGCGCGATGGACAAGCGCCAGCGGCTGGTATCGGATATCCCGAGCGACGCAGTGCCGATCAGCTCGGCGCTGTTGCGGGTGGTGCCGAAGAACCTCGTGGTGCTTCCGGTGCTGTTCGAGAACCAGGTCAAGGCTGTCATCGAGCTCGCTTCCGTCAGCGCCTTCACCACCTCGCAGATGACGTTCCTGGAACAGCTTACCGACTCGCATCGGCATTGTGCTCAACTCGATCGAGGCGACGATGCAGACCGAAGGCTTGCTGAAACAATCCCAGCAGCTCGCCGGCGAATTGCAGACCCAGCAGAAGGAACTGCAGCAGACCAACGAGCAGCTCGAACAGAAGGCGCAGCAGCTCGCCGAACGCAACGTCGAGGTGGAACGCAAGAACCAGGAAATCGAGCAAGCGCGGCGCGCGCTGGAGGAGAAGGCGACCGAGCTTTCGCTGACGTCGAAATACAAGTCGGAATTCCTGGCCAACATGTCGCACGAGCTGCGCACGCCGCTCAACAGCATCCTGATCCTGGGCCAGCAGCTGACCGAAAACCCCGACGGCAATCTGACCGGGAAACAGGTCGAATTCGCGCGCACCATCCATGGCGCGGGCACCGACCTGTTGAACCTGATCAGCGACATCCTCGACCTCTCGAAGATCGAATCGGGCACCGTGACCGTGGATGCGGAGGAAATCCTGACATCCAATCTGCTGGAAACCGTCGGACGGCCGTTCCGGCACGAGGCGGATAACCGTCAGCTGTCGTTCACCGTCGAGGTCGATCCCAACCTCGGACGCAGCATCGTCACCGACTCCAAGCGCTTGCAGCAAGTATTGAAGAACCTGCTGTCGAATGCCTTCAAGTTCACCGCCGAAGGCGGCGTGCGGCTCAGTGTTTCCGCCGCGCTCGGCGGCTGGAGCGCCGAACATCCCGTGCTCAACCACTCGCCGGCCGTGATCGCCTTCGAGGTGTCCGATACCGGCATCGGCATTCCCGCCGAAAAGCAGAAGCTGATTTTCGAGGCGTTCCAGCAGGCCGACGCCGGCACCAGCCGCAAATATGGCGGCACCGGTCTCGGTCTCGCCATCAGCCGCGAACTGGCGAGCCTGCTCGGCGGCGAGATTCATCTGCAGAGCACGCCCGGCAAGGGCAGCACGTTCGTGCTCTATCTGCCGCTGAAATATTCCGGCCCGACGGTGGCGCCGCGGGTCAGTGCGTCCTCGCAATACGGCGTCGCCCCGGCATTGCCGGCCGTCGCGCAGGAGCGCGTCATCGAGCAGCTTCCGGACGATCGCCTCAACCTCGAACCCGGCGACACCATCCTCCTGATCGTCGAGGACGACCCGCATTACGCGCGCGTGCTGGTCGATCTCGCCCGCGACAAGGGTTTTAAAGTGCTTGTCGCCGCACGCGGCTCGGAAGCGCTGGACCTGGCAAAACAGTTCCAGCCCACCGCGGTGTCGCTCGACGTCTTCCTGCCCGATATGCTCGGCTGGACCGTGCTGAGCCAGCTCAAGCACAATCCGCTCACGCGGCACATTCCGGTCCAGATCATCACGCTGGACGAAGATCGCCAGCATGCGCTGGCGCGCGGCGCGTTCTCCTTCGTCAACAAACCGACCACGACCGAAGGCGTGAGCGCGGCGCTGTCCCAGATCAAGGAATACGCCAAACCACGCCGCAAGCGGCTGCTGATCGTGGAGGACAACGCGGCGGAACAGATGAGCATCAGGGAACTGCTCGACCACCACGATATCGAGATTGTCACCACCGATACCGGCGCGGGCGCGCTGTCCACGCTGCGCGAAAACCCGTGCGACTGCGTGGTGCTCGATCTCAGGCTGCCGGATATGACCGGCTTCGAGGTGCTGGATACCATCCGCAGCGACGATTCCCTCTCCAATGTTCCCGTGGTGGTATTCACCGGCCGCGAGCTTTCGGTCGAGGAGGACGCGGAACTGCACACGATGGCGCGAAGCATCGTGGTGAAGGGCGTGGAATCGCCGGAACGGCTGCTCGACGAAACGTCGCTGTTTCTGCACCGTGTGATCACGGAATTGCCCATCGCGAAGCAGCGAATGCTGGAGAAGCTCAACAGTTCGGACGAGGACCTGATTGGCCGGACCGCACTATTGGTGGACGACGACGCCCGCAACATCTTTGCGCTCTCAAGCGTGCTGGAACGGCGCGGTATGAAGGTGCTTACCGCCACGACCGGCAGCGAGGCGGTGGCGCTGGTCGAGTCGAACCCGGAGATCGCCATCGTGCTGATGGACATCATGATGCCGCAGATGGACGGCTATCAGACCATCGGCGTGATCCGGGAAAACCCGGAATTCCGCCGGCTGCCGATCATCGCGCTGACCGCCAAGGCGATGAAGGGCGATCGCGAGAAATGCCTCGAGGCCGGCGCCTCGGACTATCTGGCAAAGCCCGTCAACACCGAGCAGTTGCTCCTCGCCATCCGCATGTGGCTCCATCGCTGACCGGTGCATTCGATGATGGGCCACGAAAAGGTAAACATTCTTCTGGTCGACGATCAGCCGGCAAAGCTGCTCGCCTACGAGGTGATTCTAAAGGAGCTTGGGGAGAACCTCGTGGTCGCGACCTCCGGGCGCGAGGCGCTCGAATTCCTGCTCAAGAACGAGGTCGCGGTCATTCTCGTCGACGTCTGCATGCCGGAGCTCGACGGCTTCGAACTCGCCGCCATGATCCGCGAGCATCCCCGGTTCCAGAAGACGGCGATGATTTTCATCTCGGCTATACAGGTAAGCGACATCGACCGGCTCCGCGGCTACGAGATGGGCGCGGTCGATTACGTTCCGGTGCCGGTGATTCCCGAGGTATTGCGCGCCAAGATCAGGGTGTTCGCGGAACTCTATCGCAAGACAAGGCAACTCGAGCGGTTCAATGCCGAACTCGAGGATCGCGTCCGCGCCCGCACGGCGGAGCTGGAAGAAACCAACACGAGGCTGCTCGAAAGCGAACAGCGCCGCAGCCTGGCGATTGCCGCTGGCAAAATGGGCTCCTGGGATTGGGACTGGACAAACGGGGACTGGATGTGGGACGAGGGCCAGTTCCAGATCTTCGGCGTCGATCCGAGAACCTTCGTGGTCACGACGGCCAATGTCGAGGCCCTGTTGCATCCGGACGACATCGATCGACTACGCAAGGCCGTCGCCCTGTTCGAAAAGGGCGAAAGGTCCTATGAGGCGGAGTTCCGGGTGAACCGGCCGGATGGCGAAGTCTGCTGGTGCGTCGGCACGGCGGCCGCGACCGTCGACAAGGCCGGCCGCGTGGTGCGCCTATCCGGCGTCACCGTCGACATCACCGAGCGGAAGCGGGCGGAAGAACGCCAGAACCTGTTAGCCCGGGAAGTCGATCACCGTGCCAAGAACGCGCTGGCGCTGGCGCAATCGATCGTCCGGCTGACGCGGGGCGAGACCGTCAAGGCCTATATCCAGGCGGTGGAAGGGCGGATCAGCGCGCTGGCGCGGGTGCACACCATCCTGTCGCTGTCGAGCTGGCAGGGCGCCGAAATCGGCAAGCTGGTGGACGAAGAGCTCGCGCCCTACTCGACCGCCGACCAGATCACCTTCCGCGGCATCGACATTCAGCTGCAGCCTGCGACCGCGCAAACGCTGGCGCTCGCTCTCCACGAGCTGGTCACCAATTCGGCGAAATATGGCGCGCTGTCGACGCTGTCCGGCCGGCTCTCGCTCAACTGGGCCATCCAGAATGACGTTTTGCAGATGATCTGGGAGGAGAGAAACGGTCCGCTGGTCGAAAAGCCGGCGTCGCGCGGCTTTGGGACGCGAAGCGTGATCGCCTCCATCGAGTCGCAGCTCGGCGGACAGGCCGAGTTCGACTGGCGCTCCGAGGGCCTGATCTGCCGGCTGTCGGTGCCGCTGACGCCCGATATCACCACGCGGCAGCCCGGCAGCCGCCCGAGTCTCGCCGTCGCCGGCAACCGGCTGAGCTAGTTCTCGACATTCACCCGGGCATCCGGGATCAGTGGCTGATCATCCATGGCCGCGCGGTCGGAAAGCTCTTGCTGCCGCTTCTGGTCTTCTTGACCAGCCGTGAAGGCTTGGTCGAGCAGCAACCGCAGCCCGGGCCGTGTGAGGCCTTGTACTGGTCCATGGTCTTGGGCGCGTTGGCCGAGCGTTCGTTGGTGGCGTGGGCCTTGCGCTTGTCCGAGGGCATGCAGAAGAAATTCGGCGCGGTCAGAATGACCCGCGGCGATTCGCCCGCGCATTGCGGACAGTCCTGCGGCGCGTCGCATTCCGCCATTGGCCGCAAGTCGGTGAACGGGCCGCAGGCGTCGCAGAGATACTCGTAGACCGGCATTTTAATTTCCTCGCGCGAACAGAATTTGAAATACACGCCTGAGACGGCGGATGCGGGGCGGCAGATACGCACCGTCCCGCACCCCGTCGCGCGGGGATCACTTGTCGGGCGAGAGCGACACGTCGAGGCCACCCTTGACATGTTTGATCGGCCCGGCCGACGTCGGCATGATGTCGAAGTCGAAAATCTCGGTCGGCAAATACAGCGTTGCGCAGGCATTCGGAACGTCGACGACGCCGCTGATATGTCCCTGCACCGGAGCGACGCCCAAAATCGTATAGGCCTGCGCGCCCGAATAGCCGAACTTCTTGAGGTACTCGATCGCGTTCAGGCAGGCCTGCCGGTAGGCGATATGGACGTCGAGGTAGTGCTGCTTGCCCTGCTCGTCGACCGAGATGCCCTCGAAGATCAGATAGTCCTTGTAGTTCGGCGTGATCGGCGACGGCTTGAAGATCGGATTCTTGATGCCGTATTTCGATACGCCGTCCTTGATGATGTCGACCTTGATGTGCAGCCAGCCGGCCATCTCGATCGCGCCGCAGAAGGTGATTTCGCCGTCACCCTGGCTGAAGTGCAGATCACCCATCGAAAGACCGCCGCCGGGCACGTAGACCGGGAAGTAGATCTTCGAGCCGCGCGACAGGTCCTTGATGTCGCAATTGCCGCCGTGCTCGCGCGGCGGCACCGTGCGGGCACCTTCGGCACCAACTTTCGCCTTGGCGTCTCCCTTGGCGCGACCGGCGTGGGCCGTCGGCGCGAAGGGCGGGTTGGCAAGACCCGGCACGCGGGTCGGATTGGTCGCGATCAGGGCGGCCTCGCGCTCGTTCCAGGTCGCGAGCATTTTCGGATCGGGCAGGCAGCCGATCAGGCCGGGATGCACCAGGCCCGCAAAATTCACGCCGGGCACATGGCGCGACGAGGTGTAGAGGCCCTTGATGTCCCAGATCGACTTCTGCGCCAGCGGGAAATGCTCGGTGAGAAAGCCGCCGCCGTTCTGCTTGGAGAAGAAGCCGTTGAAGCCCCACAGGCTTTCCTTCTTTGGCCCGATATCGAGCAGATCGACCACCAGGAGATCGCCCGGCTCCGCACCCTTCACGCCGATCGGGCCGGACAGGAAATGCACGATCGACAGATCGATGTCGCGGACGTCGTCGGCCAAATCGTTGTTCTTGATGAATCCGCCGGTCCAGTCATAGGTCTCCACGACGAAGTCGTCGCCCGGATTGACCCACGCCACGATCGGAACGTCCGGATGCCAGCGATTGTGGATCATATCGTTTTCGTAGGCCGATTGCGTGAGATCGACCTTGATCAGTGTCTCTGGCATCAAAAGCTCCCCTGTTTACAAGCCAAATTACGGTTCAGACGGACAAGAATTTCGAGATTTGCGCAGCGTCGACTGCGTCGCGCTTGTCGTCGCGCACGATCTCGCCGTTCTCGATCACCAACACGCGGTCGGCGATATCGAGCGCGAAGCTCAGGACCTGCTCGGAGACCACGATCGACAGGCCGCGCTCGTCGCGGATGCGCTTCAGCGTGCGTGCCATCTCCTTGATGATCGAGGGCTGGATGCCTTCAGTCGGTTCGTCCAGCAGCAGCACCTTGGGCTTGGTGGCGAGCGCCCGCGCGATCGCCAGCTGCTGCTGCTGCCCGCCGGACAGATTGCCGCCGCGCCGGTTCTTCATTTCCAGGAGCACCGGGAAAAGCTCGTAGATGCTGCCGGGCACTTCCGTCTCGCCCGAGACGACCAGACCGGTCTCGATGTTCTCCTTCACCGTCATGGTGGAGAAGATCATCCTGCCTTGCGGCACATAGGCGATCCCCTTGGCGACGCGTTCGTAACTCTTAAGTCTCGATAGCTCGGCGCCGTCCATCGACACCGAACCGCTCTTGGTCGGGACGATTCCCATCAGCGACTTCATCAGCGTGGTCTTGCCCATGCCGTTGCGACCCATGATCGCCACGATCTCGTTTTGCGCGACCGAAACGTTGAGGCCGTGAAGGACTTCGCTCTGGCCGTAAGCGACATGCAGATCGGAGATTGCCAGCATTGAAGCGTTCCTTATCCTTCGCGGAGCATGATCTGGTCCGGAAACCGGACCTCTTTGGTCGGCTTCATGGCTAGTGTCCGAGATAGACTTCGATGACCTTTGGATCGTTCTTGACGTGCTCCATCGTGCCTTCGGACAGGATCTGGCCCTGATGCAGAACCGTGACCTTGTGCGCGATGTCCTCGACGAATTTCATGTCGTGTTCGATCACCAGCACGGAGCGGTCCTTGATGATGCGGTTGAGCAGCTCGGCGGTCTTGGCGCGCTCGCTGACGCTCATGCCGGCGACCGGTTCGTCCAGCATCAGCAATTCGGGATCCTGGATCAGCAGCATCCCGATCTCGAGCCATTGCTTCTGGCCGTGGCTGAGCAGTTCGGCGTTCACGTTCAGCCGGTCCTTCAGGAAGATCATTTCGGCGACCTCGTGCACGCGGTCGCGCACGACGGCGTCGCGCGTGAAGGTCAGCGCACCGAACACGGTGCGTCCCCGCGGAAACGAGATTTCCAGATTCTCGAATACCGTCAGATCGTCATAGATCGAGGGAGTCTGGAACTTGCGGCCCACCCCGGCCTGCACGATCTGGTTCTCCTTCAGCCTGGTGAGCTCCTGGCCGTGAAACTGGATGGAGCCGGAAGTCGCCTTGGTCTTTCCGCAGATCAGATCGAGCACCGTGGTCTTGCCGGCGCCGTTGGGACCGATGATGACCCGGATTTCGTTCTCCTCGACGTAGAAAGAGAGATCGTTGACTGCCTTGAAGCCGTCAAAGGAAACCGTAAGTCCCTCGACCGCGAGCAGGAACTCCTTGGGCTGGTGACCTATCAGCATGGCCTATCTCCTCATTCCGCCGGTGCGCCGTCGGCCACCGACTTGTCGGTCCAGCCGTCGCCGGCTTTCGATTTCCGCGGCGCGAACAGGCGGGCGATCTGAGGCGCAACATAGTCGCCCCAGATTCCGGCAAGGCCGTTCGGGAACGCGAGCACGACGGCGATGAACAAGCCGCCGAGGCCGAACAGCCACAATTCCGGAAACGATTCCGACAGGCTGGTCTTGGCGAAGTTGACCAGCAGCGTGCCGTAGATCGCGCCCAGGATGGAGAGCCGGCCGCCGACCGCGGTGTAGATCACCATTTCAATCGAGGGCACGATGCCGACAAAGGACGGCGACATGAAGCCAACATTGAGCGCGAACATCGCGCCACCGATCGCGGCGAATACCGCAGCGACGCAGAAGGCGAAGATCTTGAAGTTTGCGACGCTATAGCCGGAGAAGCGGACCCGGTCCTCCTTGTCGCGCATCGCCACCAGGATGCGGCCGAGCTTCGAATGCCGGATGAACTGGGCGATGAAGATGCAGACGAACAGGCAGCCAACTTCGAAGAAGTAGAGCACGATCTTGGCGTGGTCCGGACGGATGTCCCATCCCTTCAGGGTACGCAGATCCGTCATGCCGTTGATGCCGCCGGTATAGCCCTGCTGGCCCACGATCAGGATGGTCAGGATGGCGGCGACCGCCTGGGTGATGATGGCGAAATAAGTGCCGCCGACACGGCGCTTGAACATCGCAGCGCCGATGATGAGGGCAAACAGGCCGGGCACCGCGATGATGGCGAAGATCGTGAAGGTGAGGCTGTGGAACGGCTTCCAGAACATCGGCAGCGAAGTGATCTGGTTCCAGTCCATGAAATCGGGAATGCCCGGCGTCGACTGGATCTTGGTGTTCTCCACGCTGGAGGCTTCGAGCTTGAGGAACATCGCCATGCAGTAGCCGCCGAGACCGAAAAACACGCCCTGCCCGAGGCTCAGGATGCCGCCATAGCCCCAGCAGATCACCAGCCCCAGCGCCACGAAGGCGTAAGTGAGGTATTTCGCGACCAGATTGAGCCTGAAGACGTCGAGGCAGAGCGGCAGGATCACCACCAGGATGGCGGCAAGCACCAGGATGCCGATGAGCTCCGATTTGTTGACAAAGCGATTGTCGGTCATGGCTTCAGCCCTTTTTGTTATTTGCGGACCTTGAGGGCGAACAGACCCTGTGGCCGCAGCATCAGAATTCCGACCACTGCAAGCAGCGTGAGGACCTTGGCCATCGAGCCCGACATGAAGAACTCGAGCGTCGATTGCGTCTGCGAGATGCTGAAGGCGGATGCGATGGTGCCGAGCAGGCTTGCCGCACCGCCGAACACGACGACCAGGAACGTGTCCACGATGTAGAGCTGGCCCGAGGTCGGCCCGGTCGAGCCGATCATGGTGAAGGCGCTTCCGGCGACGCCGGCGATGCCGCAGCCGAGCGCGAAGGTGTAGCGATCGACCTTCTCGGTATTGATGCCGACTGCGCCGGCCATGATGCGGTTCTGCACCACGGCGCGGACCTGGCGGCCCCAGCGCGACTTGTACATGACGTAGGCGACCGCGATGGTGATCAGCACCGTCAGGACCATCACGAAGATGCCGTTGATCGGCACCTCGATGCTGTCGGAAACGTGCAGCGAGCCGAGCATCCACTGCGGCAGATCGACGCCGACCTCGCGCGCTCCGAATATCGAGCGGTAGGCCTGCTGCAGGATCAGGCTCAGGCCCCAGGTGGCGAGCAGGGTGTCGAGCGGACGCTTGTAGAGGTGGCGGATCAGCACCCATTCCACCAGCATTCCGAGCGCCCCGGAGGCTATGAAGGCCAGTATCATCGCCAGGAAGAAATAGCCGGCGAACAGGCCCGGAAGGTAGGCCTGGAAAAAATTCGAGGTCATCCAGGTGACGTAGGCGCCGAGGATCATGAACTCGCCATGCGCCATGTTGATGACGCCCATCTGGCCGAAGATGATCGCAAGACCCAGCGCCATCAGCACGTAGACGGAAAACAGAATCAGGCCGGCAAAGCCCTGCATGGCGAAGATGGAGCCGAGATCACCAATCGAATAGTCGCCGAACATCGATGTCCTCCGTCGGGGAAAGGCCCCCGCGTCGCGAGCCGGATTTGCGGCGCGGGGGTGTTGGACGCGGATTGACGATCCGCGCCAGGGAGAGTCTTGAAAGCTGCGGCTTGAGAGCGGCGGCCTGGGTAAGCGCGATAGCGGCTCGCGTCTACTGGTAGCCCTTCGGGAACGGATCCGGCTCGACCAGATCGGCGGTCTCGAACACCAGATCGAACTGGCCGTCGAGCCTGGCGCGACCGACCCGGGTCTTCGACCACAGATGGTGGTTTTCATGGATCCGCACGTAGCCTTCCGGCGCACCCTTGAATTCGATTCCGGGCGAGGCCGCCGCAATCTTGTCGACGTCGAAGCTGCCGGCCTTCTCAGCGGTCAACTTCCACAGCCACGGGCCGAGATAGGCAGCCTGGGTGACGTCACCGATTACCGTCTTCTCGCCCCACATTTTCTTGAAGGCCGGGACGAACTTCTCATTGTTCGGGTTCTTCAGCGACTGGAAGTACTTCATGCAGGCAAAGGCGCCCGCGATGTTCTCACCGCCGATGCCGTCGATTTCGTCTTCGGTCACCGAGATGGTCAGCAGCAGTTGCTTGGACAGGTCGATACCGGCCGCCTTGAGCTGCTTGTAGAATGCGACGTTCGAGCCGCCGACGACGTCGGCGAAGATCACGTCCGGCTTGGTCAGCTTGATCTTGTTGATGACCGAGTTGAACTGGGTGTTGCCGAGCGGATAATATTCCTCGCCAACGACCTTGCAGCCCTTGAGATGATTCTCAACGTGCTTGCGGGCGATCTTGTTCGAGGTCCGGGGCCAGATGTAGTCCGAACCGATGAAGAAGAACGACTTCGCGCCCTTCTCCTTGTTGATCCAGTTCAGGCCAGCGAGGATCTGCTGGGTGGCTTCCTGGCCGGTGTAGATGACGTTCTTGGACTGCTCGAGGCCTTCGTAGAAGGTCGGATAATAGAGCATGCCGTTATATTGCTCGAGGACCGGCAGCACCGCCTTGCGGGAGGCCGAGGTCCAGCAGCCCATGATCGCCGCAACCTTGTCGTTGACGAGAAGCTTCTTGGCCTTCTCGGCGAAGGTCGGCCAGTCGCTGGCGCCGTCTTCCTGAATGATCTTGATCTTGCGGCCGAGCACGCCGCCGGCTTCGTTGATCTGCGCGATGGCAAGCTTTTCTGACTCGATCGAGCCGGTTTCCGAAATCGCCATGGTACCGGTGGCCGAGTGCAGGATGCCGACGGTCACTTCAGTATCGGTAACCGCGAGTCCGGTGGTGTTGATCGCGGAAGTTGCCGGCGCATCCGCAAAGGACGGGCGGGGAAGCATCGTTAAGGCGGGGATCGCCGCCATTCCCATCAGCAGCTTGCGGCGGAATGCCGACTCCAGCCCCGGTTTCTTGTCGTCTGACATGTTCACCCCATTGGTGTTCGAGTACGCGTTATTGCCGGGGTTAAGGATTGCTGAAATTGTGCAGTGCACAGATACGCAAGATCGCGTATATTGCACCGCAAAATAGCGACGTAGATTTTGCCAGGCTTCGCAGGTGTGAATTTTTGGGGGTCAGGAGCATCGAAGTGGCAGGGCGGCAGCGGATAGACCGCGTCAGGCGCCAATATAATCAATGGGTTGCCAACCAGACGCTGGAAGATTACGCGCTGCGCTTTACAGCCAAGAGCGCGCGGCGCTGGTCCGCCGCCCGCGTCGCCAACACCGCGCTGGGGGCGATTTCGTTCCTGGCGCTCGAGGCCATCGGCGGCACCATTACGCTCAATTATGGCGTCACCAACGCCACCGCGGCGATCCTGGTGGTCAGCGTCATTATCTTCTGCTGCGGCCTGCCGATCGCCTATCACGCCGCCAAATGCGGCATCGACATCGACCTGCTGACGCGCGGCGCGGGCTTCGGTTACATCGGCTCGACCATCACCTCGTTGATCTACGCCTCCTTCACCTTCATCTTCTTCGCCATCGAGGCGGTGATTCTGGCGACCGCCCTGGAGATGTGCTTCGGCATCCCGCGCCCGATCGGCTATCTCGTCAGCGCTGTCGTCATCATTCCGCTGGTCACCCACGGCATCACGCTGATCAGCCGTTTCCAGCTGTGGACACAGCCGGTGTGGATCATTCTCCATATTCTACCCTTTGCGGCGATCGCCTGGGCCAGTCCGCACTCCTTCGCGGAATGGAGAAATTTCCCAGGCGAGCACGGCAACCTTTCGGGCCATCTCGATCTCTTGCTGTTCGGCACCGCCGCCTCGGTGGTGTTCTCGCTGGTGGCGCAGATCGGCGAGCAGGTCGACTTCCTGCGTTTCCTGCCGCGTGACCGGCGGACCTCGAAGACCTCGTGGTGGATTGCGCTCCTGAGCGCTGGCCCCGGCTGGATCATTCTCGGTTCGCTCAAATTGCTGGCCGGATCGTTCCTGGCCTATTTCGCGCTGAGCCACGGCGTCAGCTACGAGCATGCCGCCGAGCCCGCGCACATGTATCTCGAGGCCTTCCGCTACGTGCTGTCGCAACCCGATCTCGCGCTGGCGCTGACCGGCACCTTCGTCATTCTGTCGCAGTTGAAGATCAACGTCACCAACGCCTATGCGGGTTCGATCGCATGGTCGAACTTCTTTTCCCGCCTCACCCACAGCCATCCCGGCCGCGTGGTCTGGCTGGTCTTCAACGTAGTGGTGGCGCTGCTGTTGATGGAGATCGGCGTCTACAAGGCGCTGGAACAGACGCTCGCGCTCTATTCCAACGTGGCGATTGCCTGGGTCGGCGCGCTGGTTGCCGATCTCGTGGTCAACAAGCCGCTCGGCCTGCGGCCGCAGCATATGGAATTCAAGCGCGCGCATCTCTACGATATCAATCCGGTCGGCGTTGGCGCCATGACGACCGCCACCGTGGTTTCGATCGCCGCGTTCTACGGCTTGTTCGGCCCGACCGCGAAAGCGCTGGCGCCGTTCGTCGCGCTGATCGTCGCCTTCGTCACCGCGCCGCTGATCGCCTATTTGACCGACGGCAAATACTACATCGCCCGCAAGCCGAAACGCAGCTGGCAGAACATCGAGGCGATCCAGTGCTGCATCTGCGAGCACTCGTTCGAGCCCGAGGACATGGCGTCGTGCCCGGCCTATGCGGGCCCGATCTGCTCGCTGTGCTGTTCGCTCGACGCGCGCTGCCACGATCTCTGCAAGCCGCATGCGCGGATCCAGGCACAGGTCTCGGAAACCCTCGGCAAGCTGCTGCCGCAGCCGATCTACGCCCGGATCAATTCGCAGCTTGGGCATTATCTCGGCGTGTTCGCGGTTTCCGCCGGCCTGGTCGGGCTGACGCTCGGCATGATCTATCTGCAGACCTCGGCGACGGTTCATGCGGACAATCTGCAGCTCTCCGACGTGCTGTGGAAGGTGTTCTTCGCGCTGACCATCATCATCGGCGTGGTCGCCTGGCTGTTCGTGTTGGCGCAGCAAAGCCGCCGCGCGGCGGAAGAGGAAACGAAGCGGCAGACCGCGCTTCTAATTCAGGAAATCGACGCGCACAGGCGCACCGACGCCGAATTGCAGCGCGCCAAGGAGGTCGCCGAGTCAGCCAATCTGGCGAAGAGTCGCTATGTCGTGGGCTTGAGCCATGAGTTGCGCTCGCCACTGAACGCGATTTCCGGCTACGCGCAATTGCTGGAGCAGGATGCCAGCCTGCCGTCAAAACCGCGGGATCAGGTCCGCGTGGTCCGCCGCAGCGCCGACCATCTGTCCGGACTGATCGACGGCATCCTCGATATCTCCAAGATCGAGGCGGGAAGGCTCTATTTGTCGCGGGACGAGGTTCGCCTCAGCGAGTTCCTCGATCAGCTGGTCGGCATGTTCCGCCTGCAGGCCGCGGCCAAGGGCATCGATTTCATCTTCAAGCGGCCGGCCGTGCTGCCGGTCGTGGTCTATGCCGACGAAAAGCGGCTGCGCCAGATCCTGATCAACCTGTTGTCGAACGCCATCAAGTTCACGCAGACCGGCGGCGTGCAGTTCTTGGTGCATTATCGCAGCCCCGTCGCCGAGTTCGAAGTGATCGACACCGGCCCTGGCATTCAGGCATCCGACCTCGAGCGCATCTTCGCGCCGTTCGAACGCGGCGCGCTCGGCGTCTCGCAGCCGCAAACCGGCACCGGCCTTGGGCTGACCATCAGCCGCCTGCTCGCTGGCGTGATGGGCGGTGACATCCGCGTCACCAGCACGGTCGGCATCGGCAGCGTGTTTCGCGTCAAAATGCTGCTGTCGGAGGTGACCAATCCGACCCGGATTGCACCGGTCGATGCCCCCGTGTTCGGCTATCACGGTCCGCGCAAGACCATCCTGATCACCGACGACGATCCGGTGCAGCGCGACCTGCTGCGCGAGGTGCTGACGCCGCTCGGCTTTATCCTCCTGAGCGCGCCGGACGGGCCCGGATGCCTGGCGCTCGCCCAGCATTGCCGGCCCGATCTGTTCCTGCTGGACATCTCGATGTCGGGCATGGATGGCTGGACGGTGGCGGAGACGCTGCGCGCGACCGGCCACCATCAAGCCCGCATCCTGATGGTTTCAGCCAGCGCGCTGGAGGCGCATGGCGCGCCGCTGGCGCAGCCGTTTCACGACGGCTATCTGATGAAGCCGATCGATATTCCGAGGCTTCTGGAACTGATCCGCCAGTTGCTCAAGCTCGAATGGCAGTATCAAACCGACCAGATCGTGGTGCCGCCGTGGCGGCCGGGCAGCGGCCCGCGGCCCCCGGTGAAGCATGTCGAGGAACTGATCGGCCTCGGGCAACTGGGCTATATCAGGGCGATCCAGGTCAAGCTGGATGAAATAGGAACCGACTTTCCCGAACAAGCCGACTTCGTTGCGCAAATGCGCTCGCTGATCGATCGCTTCGATCTCGATCAGTACATGGCAACCCTGAAACACCTGCACTCTTATGACCACTGAGTCCAAAAAGCGCGACATCGCGCTCGTTGTCGATGATTCCCCGGAAACGCTGCGGCTCTTGACCGATGCGCTTGACGGCGCGGACATGACGGTCATGGTCGCGATGGACGGCGCCGCGGCGATGCGGATCGTCGACCAGATCACGCCCGACATCATCCTGCTCGACGCCGTGATGCCGGGCATGGACGGTTTTGAAACCTGCCGCCGCCTCAAGCGCGACGCCGGGCTGAGCAACGTGCCGGTGATCTTCATGACCGGCCTTGCGGAAACCGAGCATATCGTGCGCGGGCTGGAGGCCGGCGGCGTCGATTACGTGACGAAGCCGATCGTGATCGAGGAGATGCTGGCCCGGATCAGGGTTCACCTCGCCAATGCCAGGCTGACGCAAAGTGCGCGTGCTGCGCTCGACGTGTCGGGGCGGTTCCTGCTCGCGGTCAACCGGCAGGGCACGATCATGTGGGCGACGCCGCAGGCGCAAAAGCTGCTGTCGGCCAATCTGCCGGCCAGCGCCAATGATGAGCTGGTGCTGCCCGGTCCCATGCTGCAATGGCTCGAACAGGCACAGAAGGGCAAGAGCGGAGCAAAGACGCCGGCGATGGCGTCATTCCCCGACAACGAGCAACTGCGGCTGCAATATATGGGCAAGCTCGGTCCCAACGAATTCCTGCTGCGGCTCGCCAAGGAGTCCAGCACCAACCTGCCCGCGGAATTCTCCAGCGAGCTCGGATTGACGACACGGGAGGGCGAAGTTCTGGCGTGGCTCTCGAAGGGAAAGACCAATCGCGACATCGCGCAGATCCTGGGCCTGAGCCCGAGGACGGTGGACAAGCATCTGGAGCAGATCTACGCCAAGCTCGGCGTCGAGAACCGCACCGCCGCCGCAGCCATCGCGACCAGCGCAAGCCGGCGCAACAACTGAACGCTACGGCGTTTTCGCGCGGAAGCCCCCGCCGGACTTGATCCGGGATGGACAGCGATTCGCGTCAGGAGAACACGTCATGCGCGCCTTGTCAGAAAGCCACTCCAATACGCCGCCCCTCGGTCCAGACCACGCGGCAGCGCTTCCTGGTGGTGCCGAACAACAACTCGAATCGGGTCGGCACCTTGGTCTGACCCGATAGCTCCAGGCATGCGCCGCCCGGGGAATAGTCGACGATCCGGCAATCGATGACCGGGGTCTTGGGATTAACGATCAACTTGGCCTTGTCCGAAATTCTTCCGGTAGGCCGAACTCGTGCGAACCGCCGCGGATACATCGTCGCCTCTCCAGGACCCGTAGTAGCCCAGTATAATTTCGCACCAGAGCTTAAAGGCTTCGTTGACCTTTATAGTTACTGAAAATGAACGAGAGCTTCCCGTCCGCCGCGCACGGGAAATTTCCTTTGTCATGCTGCGGTGCAAAAAAACTGCGCCCTGACCATCCCGGAATTGGTTGATTGACGGGAGCGCGCGCGACCGCGGCTAATAGCAGGGCTTGAGGATCACCAGCTTGAGGGTCGGATCGGGCGCGGCCAGGAAAGTGGTTTGAAAGAAAGTCAGCAAACCGCGCTGCGGATGATTGAAGGTCTTTTCGTTACCCTCCCACCACAGGACCTGCTGTTCTTCCCAAAACTGCCGAAACAGATCCGACGCGTCGCTCAATCCCTGGATCAGCTCGAGCATCTTCGGATCATCGATATACTTGCCGAATTCGACCCGGAACTGGGCGAGAAGGCGGCGTGCCCGCGGCTCCCAATCAATGACGAGTTCTCTCACGCTCGAATTGAGGAACATATAGCGCAGCAGGTTCTTCTCCGAACCCTGCAACCATTCGGGAAACAGCTCCGCCAACGCGGCATTCCAGAACAGCGGCGTCCAGTATTTGTCGAGCACGCCGGCCGGGTATGAAATGGCGCGGACGCAGCTTTCGATTGCATGGGTAGCCAGCTCGCCCGCGAAGGTCGACGCGCCGCTCGGGTCAACCCGCTGGGCCACTTCGAACAAGTAAGCCCGTTCTGCCGGCGCCAAGCGTAGCACGTCGGCGATGCGGCCAAGCGCAGCGCCTGAAGGCGTTACCTGCTTTCCCTGTTCCAGGCGCGTGTACCAGGTCGAACTGATGCCGGCCAAATGGGCAACTTCTTCGCGCCGAAGGCCCGAAGTTCGCCGCCTTCTTTCGCCAGCCTGCTTGTCGTCGGCCGGGATCAGCGCCGACTCTCGATGCTTTCGCAAAAAATCGCCGAGCGCCCGCTGTCGCACACCAGAGTGTATCGTAGGATATTTTGTACCTCGATAGTCGCCTCGAGAGTCCCCCAACTGACTGCTCCGCCGCAAATCAAATTCTCAATCACAAATCAGACGACAATAATTTTGACGGTCTTGAATTTTGGCAGTCGCGGCCGCCCAATCAATTTACCGAACATTGTAATTTAGAGAGCATTCTACGGGAATTGTCGAGTGACTACGAATATCAACCGAAGTCGTAAGCAAGTGTACGGAGGGCGACGTCGCTCGCCCCCATTTGATGGATCGCAATCGTGCAGAACGCCGAGAGCTCTTCCCAGTCCTGCGATTTCGCTGCCGCACTGCGAAGCGGTTCACCGGCAAGCCGCGTCGTCATGTTGCGGCAGGTCATCAGCCTGATCCCCCGCAAATCGAATCGCCTTCAGGATCGCAGCAATCACGCCGTGTCCATGGAGTTGCCGGCAATCGCGAGGCGAAACTCCCCGAGAATGGCCCTGCAGCGCGGCTTCGGCAGCTCCGCGAGGTAGCTGCGAGGAGCGCCTGGTACCCCCTTTTCAATTCTTCAAAGAGCGGACGGCATCATGGGCTATGGCGACAGAAAGAGCGAACGGGTCGATTTCGAACGCGGCATCCCCGTCTATATCATGGGCATCGACGGGACCTGGCGCCGGGACTGCATGATGATCGACGTCTCGCAAACCGGCGCGCGGCTGCAGGTCGAAGGATCCTTCGAAGGATTGGACCTCAGGGAATTCTTCCTGTTGCTGTCGTCGACCGGTGTTGCGTTTCGCCGCTGTCAAATGGTGCGCGTGGCCGGTGAAGAGATCGGGGTGAAATTTCTGGCTCGTGACAGAGCCGAGAAGAAGCCCCTGAAACGACAGTCAACCAAAGAGGCCGTCTGAGATGACCGAGTTAAGCCGAATAACCGAGATCACCGTCTCGACCAAATCGACGGAGCCGCTAACGGGCGTTGTTGAACTCAGCACGACCGAGGAGGAACTCAAGTTCGAGATAACGGCGGAAATCGCGCACAAGATCTGCACGGATCTCGAGCGGTTCCTTACCCGATGAAGGTTCAGAACTTCAACAGCCGCCCGAAGGGCGTCTTCCCGAACGGCCGATAGATGAGGCCACCATGCTCGTTCATGTCATCGCCGACGCTGCCGATAAACGCGCTGTCCTGCAGGCGATGCTGCAGGAGCGGCACACCGTAACATCGGAATTGCTTGGTCAGCCGAGCGAGGGATGCGGCGAGGCTGAGGCCGTCGTCATCGATGCGGATTTGCGATCCGTCGAGAATGTTGCGATCCTCAAGGAAGCGTCCGAAAAACTAGCCCGGATCCGCAAGCGAATCTTCCTGGTCGATCGCAAGGCGCGGCTGTGCATCGTTCAGGCCTATGCGCTGGGCGCGAGCCGCGTACTCGGCACTCCCGCGCATCAGGCAAGATTGCTGGCGCAGCTGGCGGGTAGCCGTCCTGCCGAAATCCGCCTTGACGACGCCTTGCACGGCGCCCGGGAGGCCGCGAACGCCGGCGCGATTGCCATCGGATCGATGTTCTCCGCCGTCGTGAGCGGCAAGCCCGTCGATGTCAGGGGCGCAAAAGATGCGGCCGCCGGGATCGCTGACAGCATCGCCGAAGACGGGCTGTCGAACTGGCTCGAGACGGTTCGCCTGCATCACGAAGGAACCTATCAACATTGTCTTCTGGTGGCGGGAGTAGCGACCGATTTTGGATTGAGTCTCGGTCTGGGCCGCCGGGACATGGAGCGATTGTATTCGGCGGCGATTTTTCACGACATCGGCAAAGCGAGGATTCCGCTCGCGATCCTCGACAAGCCGGGGCAGCTGGATGCGGAGGAGCGGGCCCTGATCGAGACCCATCCGGCGGCCGGATGGGAGGTCCTGAGGCGGAACCCCAACATTTCCCCGGAGATCCTCGACGCCGTCCGTCACCATCACGAATATCTCGACGGCAGTGGATATCCCGATGGACTTGGTGCCGCTGGTATCGCCGACATCGTCCGGATACTGACCATTTCCGACATCTTTTCCGCGCTGATCGAACATCGGCCCTACCGACCGACCATGCCCCGGGAACAAGCCTACGAAATCATCCAGGGCATGCAGGGAAAGCTCGAGCGGCCGCTCGTGGTTGCCTTCAAGGACGTGGCGTTGAATCGTTGATCGCGCGGCCCCGCCCGCCCGTCTATGCCTTGCGGCGGCGCTTCGGTCGCGATTCCCCGTGGTGCTCAATCATAGGCGAACGCGGCGTCGTCGAGATCGATGGCCGGAATTTCGTCCTTCTCGGCCCAGTAGTCCTGGCTGTGCTGCCATTCCGGCTTGTCGCCGCGCTTTGGCAACAAATGCATGTTGCGCATCATGTAGCCGGGATTGAAATTCTCCGGATCGATCCAGGACAACAGCGGCATGTTGTGGTCTTCCGCCCGCAGCGTCGGTGCCACCTTCTTCGCACCCTTCTTCTTCATGTGGGCGAGCAGGCGACAAACGAAGTCCGCGACCAGATCGGTGCGCAGCGTCCAGCTCGCCCGGAAATAGCCGAACACCCAGACCATGTTCGGGACGCCCGTGAACATCATGCCGCGATAGGTGACGGTGTCGGCGAAATCGAGCGGCTTGCCGTCGATCTCGAATGCGATGTCGCCGAGTACGTTGAGGTTGAAGCCGGTCGCGGTGACGATGATATCGGCATCGAGGCGCTCGCCGGATTTCAACGCGATGCCGGTTGCATCGAACCGGTCGATCTCGTCGGTCACCACCGATGCCCTGCCGCTCTTGACCGCCTGGAACAGGTCGGAATCGGGAACGAAGGCGATGCGCTGCCGCCACGGTCGGTATTTCGGCGTGAAATGCTTCTCGATGATGTCCTCCGAATCGGGACCGAGTGCCGCGCGAATACCGCTCAGGAGTTCCTGCTTGACCTTCTCGGGTTCGGTAAACGAGCGGCGCGTGAACAGGTCCTGCTCGAACAGTATCTTGCGGCGCACGATCTCGTGGATCCATTCCTCATTGACCTGGAGCTGCCGCAACGTCTCGGCGAGTTCGATGGCGTTGCGGCCGACCCTGAAATAGGTCGGCGAGCGCTGCAGCATGGTGACATGGGCGCATTTGTCGGCGATCGCCGGGATGAGCGTCGCGGCCGTGGCGCCCGAGCCGATCACGACCACTTTCTTGTCGGCCAGCTCGATATCCTCCGGCCAGACCTGCGGATGGATGATGCGGCCCTTGAACTTGTCCATGTCGGTCCAGTGCGGGGTATAGCCCTCGGAATGGCGATAATAGCCCTGGCACATCCAGAGGAAATTCGCGGTGAAGGTCACGGGCTCGCCGCTGTCGACCTGGACCGCTTCGACGGTCCACAGATTGGTCGCGCTCGACCAGTTCGCCCGCTCGATCCGGTGCCTGTAGCGGATGTGCCTTCCGAGATCGTTCTCGGCGATGACCTCGCCCATGTAGGATTTGATTTCCTCGGAGCTCGCGATCGGCGGCCCGACCCATGGCTTGAAGCTGTAGCCGAAGGTGTGGAGATCGCTGTCGGAACGGATGCCCGGATATTTGTGGGTGAGCCAGGTGCCGCCGAAACTCTCCTGGCTCTCCAGGATAACAAAGCTCTGGTCCGGAAGCTGTTTTGCTAGCTGATAGGCGCTGCCGATGCCGGAAATGCCGGCGCCGACGATCAGGACGTCGAAATGTTCAGTCGTCTGCGAGGCAGATGCAGCACGGACGGCGGTCATGACGTTCATTGTTGGTTTCTTCCCGTTTTCTTGTCGATTTTTACCGGATCAGGCTGGACCCAATTCGTGAGCATGGCAACCCGCCGGCGCACCGAACAAAATGACATAGATCAACCGGTCCGGAAATTCATAGCCCCGCGCCCCATTGCCGCGCGGTCTGCAATATCCAGTCACGGTAGAGTGTCAGCGGCGTTACGCCGGTCAATCCGCCGCAACCCGAAGCACCGTTCGGGCCCGTCGACCAGCTGATGACGCCGACGATCCTGGGACCGCCCGGCTGGTCCTCGAACACCGGGCCGCCGGAATCCCCGGTGCAGGCGCCAAGCCCGTTGCGGACACCCAGGGTTAGCTGATCGACCAGGCGGATCTGCAGGGTGCCGGGCTTGCCGGTCGCGACCAGTCCTGCGGCGCGCACAATGCCGCCGCTCGAACCCTCGCCGTGGATGGTGACGCCGACGCCGGCGATAGTGAAGCGGCTACCGGCCAGAATCGGGATTTGCGGCACGCCCAATGCGGCCGGGCTCTTGCCGTTTGGCGGCGCCTCGAGCTGCAGCAGCGCCACATCGGCGGTGGCGCGATGCGCCAACATCGCTTGCAGATTGAAGCCGGGGTGAATGGCGACGGTTCGCACATCCCGAAGCTGCGGCTTCTGGTCCGCGCCATATTCGACGATCTTGTAGGTCGCGCCCGGCTGCACGCAATGCGCCACCGTCAGCACCAGTTTCGCGGCGATCAGCGTGCCGGTGCAGAAATTGCCGCGCGAGCCGACGATGGTGACGATCGCGCGGCCGACGCCCTCCGCCGACGGCACGCCGCCGCCGACAATTGCGTGCGCAGGCGCGGCGAGCAGCATCGCGCCCGCCACAATAGTGACCGATAATTTCATCCGACGGAAAGTGTGAGCGGTGATCCAGTCATGCATAGAGCGCGGCATGTTCCTTCGCATAGGGCGCATAGGAATCCTTGATGCTGGCAAGATTCAGCAGCATCGAGGCGACGGGAACCTCGCCGGACGCGAACACCGTGGTCCGCACCCACAGGCTTTCGGTTCGCCGGCTGCCGCTCAGCGCGACCACCTCGCGCTCGGTCTGATAATCCTCGCCGACGAATAGCGGCCCGCGCATGAGCCGGATTTCCTGATCGGCGAACAGGCCGACCGCGGGTCCCCTCACCGGCATGCTGTCTTCTTTGGCACGGTATTGAAACAGCACGCTGAGCATTTCCATCGGGATGATCGGGCGGCCCCAGGGATTGTCGGAGGCATTGTCGGGAGCAATCCGGTACCAGGGGCTCGGCTCGGTGATAACCTTGAGCTTGTCGGCGAGCGAGAACGGGTAGAGATCGCCCATATACTGGTCGAAACCCATCCGCACGGTTTGGCGTGCGGTCTTCATCCCGACCTTCACGTCGCGCAGGATGACGGGATCGGCCAGCGGTTTCAATTCAGTCAGACGCTGGTCCAGCGCGGTTGCGATCTTGTCGTCACCGACCGAGGCGCTGCCGCGCAGCACCTCGGTGCCGTCGCGCTTCACCATCTGGATTGCGGTCCGGCTTTGGCCCGGTTCCGGCTTTGCCAGGATCGCCTGCACCTCCTCGCCTTCGAAAACGGGATTGCGGTAATGCGCGGAGATGCATCCGGTCTCGAACCACGCCTCGCCCCACAGCCGTTCGCACAGCGGCGCGAACTGGCTGAAATGCGTCGGCCCCTCGATGGTGCCGCCCTGAAAGCCCAGTTTCTGCGCGGTCGTGTCGTCATGGATCGAGGCGTGGGAATCGTAGGTTTGGGCATGCAGCATCTGGTGCGGCCGTCGCCACGGCCCGGCGAGCGAATCCGCAGTTTCCGTGATGGGCGTCTCGAAGGCCTTCATGAATTTACCCTGGGTTCCTCGTATAGCGGCAACTTACAGGAAGGCTCGGCTTGCGCCAAATTCCGTGGCGCGGCTACGCCGCGACTGCGGGCTGGTCCTCGCCAGGCAGCCATGTTAGCCGTTTTCAAGACAAGCATTGGCGAGGCATGCGAAAATAATGATCGAGGCGGTGATCTGGGATTTCGGCGGGGTGCTCACCACTTCGCCGTTCGAGGCTTTCGCGCGGTTCGAGCGCGAGCGCGGGCTGCCGGCCGACATCATCCGGCGCACCAACGCCCTCAATCATCACGAGAATGCCTGGGCCCAATTCGAGCGGGCCGAACTGGATATCGAGGCGTTCGACCAGTTGTTCGCGGCGGAGTCGCAGGCGCTGGGCGCCGAAGTGCGCGGCAAGGACGTGTTGCCGCTGCTGTCGGGCGATTTGCGTCCTGAAATGGTCGAGGCGCTGCGCCGCGTCAAGGCGGGCTTCAAGACCGGCTGCATCACCAACAACCTTCCCGCCAACGCGATCGGGAGCCACTCTGGCCGGTCGCTCTATGTCGCCGAGGTGATGGCGCTGTTCGACCACATCATCGAATCCGCCAAGATCGGCCTGCGCAAGCCCGATCCGCGCATTTACCGGATGATGACCGAGCAGCTCAACGTCGATCCCAAAAACTGCGTCTACCTCGACGATCTCGGCGTCAACCTCAAGCCGGCGCGCGAGATGGGCATGACCACCATCAAGGTCGTCAGCGCGCCACAGGCGATCGCCGAACTCGAAGCGGCGACGGGACTGGCGCTGCGGTAGCGGTTCCCGTTCGTCTCACGCCGCCTTGATCATGTCCGCCGCCTTTTCGCCGATCATGATCGAGGGCGCGTTGGTGTTGCCGCCGATCAGGGTCGGCATGATCGAGGCGTCCACCACCCGCAGGCCCTGCACCCCCTTCACCCGCAATTGCGGGTCGACGACGGCTGCCTCGTCGGCGCCCATGCGGACGGTGCCGACCGGATGGTAGACCGTGTCGGAGCGCTTGCGCAACGCGGCGCGAATGTCGTCGTCGGTACGGACGTCGGCGGTGAACATGTCCACCGTGCGCCATTTCGCCAGCGGCTCGGCGTCCATGATGCGCCTGGTGATCTTGAACGCCTTGACCATGACCTCGAGATCGTCAGGCGAATCGTAGAATTTCGGATCGATTTGCGGCGCGTCGGCCGGATCGGCGCTGTTGAGCGTCACGCTGCCGCGGCTCTTCGGACGCAGCAGACAGACATGACAGCCGAAGCCGTGGCCGAGATGCCGGTTGCGGCCGTGATTGTCGGCCATCGCCATCGAGAAGTGGAGCTGGATGTCGGGCACCTCGAGGTTCGGATCGGTCTTCAGGAAGCCGCCGCATTCCGCGACGTTCGACGTTACCATCCCGATTCCGTCGCGCTTGTAACGTCCGATTTCCTTCCAGAGATGTCGTAGCCCCGAAAAGCTCAGGCCGAAATTGTCCAGGCTCTTCGAGCGGTAGCTGAAGGCATAGTCGATATGGTCCTGCAGGTTCTGTCCCACACCCGGCGAGTGCTGCACGACGCTGATGCCCTGACCTTTCAGGTCCGCCGCATTGCCGACGCCCGATAACATCAGCAGATGCGGCGACTGGAACGCGCCAGAGGAGACGATGACCTCGCCCCTCGCCCGCACCGACTCCGGCTTGCCGTCGCGGCTGAACTCGACGCCGATCGCGCGCTTGCCGTCGAACAGGATTTTCCGGGCCGGCGCGCCGGTGATGACCTTGAGATTCGGCCGCGCCATGTTCGGCTCGATATAGGCGCGCGCCGCGCTCCAGCGTTCGCCGTTCTTCTGGGTGACCTGATAGACGCCAAGGCCCATTTGGTTCGCGCCATTGAAGTCAGCGTTCATCGGAAGCTGCAGCTGGCGACCCGCTTCCAGAAAATAGTCCTGGAACGGATTGGAGGTCCGGATGTTGGCGACGTTCAGCGGACCGCCGGTGCCGTGGAAGTCGTCATGCACGACCTCGTTGTTCTCGGCTTTCTTGAAATACGGCAGCACGTCATTGTAGGACCAGCCGGTGTTGCCCAGAGCCGCCCAGCCATCATAGTCGGCGCGGTGCCCGCGGATATAGACCATGGCGTTGATCGCGCTCGATCCGCCCAGCGCCTTGCCGCGCGGCTGATAGCCCTTGCGGCCATCGAGGCCCGGCTGCGGCACGGTTTCAAACGCCCAGTTGTTGGTCTTGGACGGCACCATGATCGCGATGCCCATGGGGGCCTTGACCACCCAATTATTGCCCGCGCCGCCCGCTTCCAGCAGGCATACCGTCACCTTTGGATTTTCGCTGAGGCGGCTGGCCACCACACAACCGGCGGATCCGCCGCCGACGACGACATAGTCGAACTCTTCCACCTGCGTACCTCCCGTTTGACTTCTGGCCTTTGGCCTTGGGGGAAGTTCCACCTCATGAGGCAGGGTTCGTCAACAACCTTGGACGCTCGATCGGGCAAATAAATCGAAATCTTCGGGAGAAAGACTTCCGCCGTTCAGCGCAGCGCGGCGGCGATGTTGCCGCCGTCGACGGTGGTCACGTCGGCGGTGGTTTTCAGCGCCAGCGCCTGCGCCAGGAAGGCCTGCGCCACGTCCTCGGCCGCCACTTCCCTGCCGAGAAGATTGCCTCGCATATAGTCGGCCTCGCTGAGGCCGCGCGCGCGGGAGCGCTGCGCGATCATCTCTTCGGTCAGGAGACCCGAGCGGATCCGGTCGGCATTGACGGCATTGGCGCGAATGCCCTCATTGCCGTAATCGACCGCGTATTGCCGCACCAGAAACAAGGTCGCCGCCTTCGGCAGGCCGTAGGGCCCGAAATCAGGCCCGGGATTGACCGCCTGCTTGGAGACGTTGAACAACAGGCAGCCGCCGGTGCCCTGCGCGCGCATGATCTTGACGGCGGCCTGCGCGACACGCTGGTGCCCATAGAAATTGAGCTCGAAGCTTTCCCGCAGCACCGCCTCGTCCACCTCGCCGATTCGGCCCTGCCAGGCGGCCCCGGCATTCGACACCGCGATATCGACCCCGCCGAACGCGGCGGCGACCTGCGCGAAGGCTGCCTTGACGGAGGCGGCATCGGTGACGTCGCAGCGAATGCCCATCGCCGCGCCGCCTATCGCCCTGGCCTTTGCCTGCGCGGCAGCCTCATCGACGTCGAGCAGCGCGACTTCAGCGCCCACCGCAGCGAACGCTCTTGCGGTTGCAGAACCAATCGCGCCGGCAGCACCCGTGATGACGGCGACCTGTCCGGCCAGCGGCAACTCTTTCGCGCCACCGAGCTTGGCCTGCTCAAGCGACCAGTATTCGACATCGAACAGATCGGCTTCCGGCAGCGGATCGAAGCGGCCGACGGCCTCCGCGTCCGTGATGGTAGCAATGGCGGCTTCCGCCAGATCGGCGGCGATCCTCGCGTCCTTCCTGCTGCGGCCGAGCCCGAACAGACCGACGCCGGGCACCAGCACCACGCGCGGCATGGTGTCGAGCATGGTCCTGATACCGCCGACGCGTGCATTGTTGCGCGCGAAATAGCTCTTGTAGGTTTCGCGGTAGGCGGCGACGGCGTCACGGACCGAGCTCCTGAAGCCGGCGAGGTCGCCTTCCGCGGGCGCGGCGACGACCATTGGCTTGTTCTTGATGCGGATGTTGTGATCCGGCGTCACCACGCCGGCCTGGCCGTAGCGCGCCACTTCCGTGCCATTGACGAAATTCATCACCGCGTCTTTGCCGCGAAACTCCAGCACAAAACGCTTCCAGGCGCCGTCGGTCCTGCTGTCGGGAAAGCTGCAGGCGCCGCGGATGATCGGCGCGACGTCGGCCACTCCTGCGAGGCAGGCCGGCAGTTTTGCCCCGACAAAGGCCGGCTTGCGATTTTTCGCAAGCCGCGCTTCGGCAAGGCCCACCAGCGCGATCATGCGCTCATAGGCTTGCCGCGCATCGGCGCCGAAACTGAAAATGCCGTGCTTGACCAGGATCAGGCCTTCGACCGAGGGATCGGTCTCGAACACACGCGCGGCTGCCTTCGCCAACCCGAAACCCGGCATCAGATACGGCACATAGCCGACGCGTGCGCCAAACACTTCGCGGCACAAAGCTTCGCCGTCGGGCTGGTCGGTGAGCGCGAGCACCGCCGTCGAGTGAGTATGGTCGATGAATTTATGCGGGATGAAGGCGTGCAGCAGCGTCTCGACCGACGGATTGGGCGAGGCCGGGTCGATCAGATTGGCGCGCTGCAGCCGCACCATTTCCTCGTCGGAAAGTTTTTCGCGCGCGCGCAGCTTCAGCAGCGGCGCGAGCCGCACCGCCGGCAGGCCGGCGGGCTCGATCGTGCCCATGTCCCAGCCGGAACCTTTGACGCAGAGCACTTCGACATTGTCGCCGTTAAGATCGGCGATTTTCGTCTTCACCGACGTGTTGCCGCCGCCGTGCAGCACCAGCCGCGGATCCTGACCCAGCAGCCGGGTGGTATAGACGCGCAAGGCCACGTCGCGGCCGAGGCTTTGGTAGCGGGCCACGGCGGCTTCGGCATCGCCATCGATCCAGGCGCTCTGCATCAGTTCACTTCCTCAATCATTCGGCCGCCGTCGCGGTTCGTTCGGGAAAAGCGGCGGCGAGCGCGGCGCGATTCGCCTCGAGCACGCCGCGCTCGGTGATCAATCCCGTCACCAGCCGCGCCGGCGTTACGTCAAATCCGTAATTGGCGACCGGCGAGCCGTCAGGCACGATCCGCACCGTCTCGATCCGTCCGTCGGCGGTGCGCCCGGTCATGTCGGTGACCTCTTCGGCACCGCGCTGCTCGATCGGAATTTCGCCGATGCCGTCATGGACGGAAAAATCGATGGTCGGCGACGGCAGCGCCACATAGAACGGCACGTCATTGTCATGCGCGGCGAGCGCCTTCAGATAGGTACCGATCTTGTTGCAGACGTCGCCATTGGCGGTGACCCGGTCGGTGCCGACGATGACGAGATCGACCATGCCGTGCTGCATCAGATGCCCGCCGGTGTTGTCGGGGATCACGGTGTGCGGCACCCCGTGATGGCCGAGCTCCCAGGCGGTCAGCGAGGCGCCCTGGTTGCGCGGACGCGTCTCATCGACCCAGACATGGACGGCTTGTCCGGTGTCATGCGCGAGATAAATCGGCGCCGTCGCGGTGCCCCAATCGACGGTGGCGAGCCACCCGGCGTTGCAATGGGTCAGCACATTGACGCGCTCGCCGCGCTTCTTGGTCGCAGCGACCTTCTTGATCAAGGCAATGCCGTGCTCGCCGATACCCCGGTTGATGGCGATGTCCTCTTCGGAAATCTCGGCGGCGCGCGAGTAGGCCGCAGCGGTGCGATCCGCTCGCGACAACGACCGCAATAGCGCGCGCATTTCGTCGAGCGCCCATTTCAAATTGATCGCGGTCGGCCGTGTCGCGATCAGCGTTTGATAGGCGCGGTCGAGCGCGGCATCAGAGCTGTCCGTGCGCATCGCCAGCGCCATCCCGAACGCCGCGGTCGCGCCGATCAGCGGCGCGCCGCGCACCAGCATGGAGCGGATCGCCTCCGCCGTCGCGTCGCAACTCGTCAAATGCTCCACGACGAAATGGTGCGGCAGTCGGCGCTGATCGATCGCGCTGACGGTGAGGCCGTCGGGCTCGAGCCAGATACTGCGGATATGCCTGCCGTCGACCTTCATGACACCATCGATACCATAGATCTCACGCGCGCAGGATTCGTCCCGCCACCGCGTCGAGCTTTTTCAGAAGCGCGGGATCGCGGGCTTCCGGCGCGGTGATGATGGCGGTGTCGAGCACGCGGTCCGAGCCAATCGGGCACGGCTCGTGTTCCCGCGGGAATTCCATTGCCAGCCGCGCCACCAGGCCCTTGGCCTTGTCGGCATTGATCGTCAGCACGCGGATGATGTCCTGCACCGTGACGGCATCATGGTCGGGATGCCAGCAATCGAAATCGGTCACCATCGCCACCGTCGCGTAGCAGATCTCGGCCTCGCGGGCGAGTTTTGCCTCGGGCATGTTCGTCATGCCGATCACCGAATAGCCCAAGTTTTTGTAGGTCATGCTTTCGGCATAGCTGGAGAATTGCGGACCTTCCATGCAAAGATAAGTTCCGCCGCGCGCCACCGCGATGCCCTCGGCCTCGGCCGCGGCGGCGAGGTGGATGCGCAGCCGCGGCGATACCGGATGCGCCATCGAGACATGGGCCACGCAGCCCTTGCCGAAGAACGAGCTTTCGCGCTTGTGGGTGCGGTCGACGAACTGGTCGACCAGCACAAAAGTGCCGGGCGGCAATTCCTCCTTGAAGGAGCCGCAGGCCGACAGCGAGATCAGGTCGGTGACGCCGGCGCGTTTCAGCACGTCGATATTGGCGCGATAATTGATGTCGGAGGGTGACAGCCTGTGGCCCTTGTCGTGGCGCGGCATGAACACGATCGGCAGACCGGCGATGGTGCCGTGGCGGACCGGCGCCGAGGGCTCACCCCACGGACTTGTGATCGCCTCCTCGCGCACGTTCTCCAGCCCGGGCAGGTCGTAGATGCCGGATCCGCCGATGATACCCAGGATCGCCTTGGTCATGCCTTCTCCACTTCTCCGTTCGCAGCGGCGCCCATCATGGCAACGAAGCGCGACAATTGCATTTTGCCCCTCCAGTGGGTACGAAAATTCGCGAAAGACGATAGCGGAAGCGGGAGCTGCCGGGATCGAATGCGCATTCGCGAATTCTACGTCTACAGTTCGACCATGTCGAAATCGCTCTTGGGCGTGCCGCATTCCGGGCAAACCCAGTCATCCGGAATCTCGGCCCATCGCGTGCCGGGCGCGATACCTTCGTCGGGATCGCCTTTTTCCTCGTCATAGATGTAGCCGCAGCTCCGGCATTGCCAGGATTTATAGGCTTCGTCGCTCATGGCTTTTTCCGTCCGCATGAGAGGATTTTCCTGACCCGCTTTGGGCGGATTCAGGCCAGCTGCGCGCTATCTTATGTGCTGGATGCACAGCGGTAAACCGGACTCGGGAGCGGTTCGCAGGGTGGATTGGCGAAGCGTCATCCACCGTTCGCTGACAACAAAGTGGCGGTCATGCCGGAGCCCGTCCTCGGGACGCCCTTGCGCGGACCCGTCGGGCTAACCCGCCCTGCACGCGGCCATGCAGGAAAGTCAGGCCGCGGCTTCGGGCTGCAGCTGGCAGACGATCATCGCTTCCAGCGTTTTGACCGACTGGAAATTTTCCGGGGTGATCTGGTCTTGCGGAATCGTGAAATCGAACTCGGCTTCGACCGACAGCATCAGGTTGACCATGTCCATAGAGGTCAGCCCGATATCGACCAGCCGCGACTCTGGGCTCACTTCGGCGGCCATCGCGTTCTGTTCGAGGATTGCACTGACGAGAAGAACGATGCGGTCCCGAACATTTGCGTTGAAGGCTTGCATCTCTTGGTTCCACCTGTCGCTCCGCCTCGCCGTCGCATTAACGCGCGACGCCGAAAGGGGGCTGTTGCCATGCGCGTTTATAGGTTAGCGGACTTTTGAAAGACAGTGAATCTCGTTTGACCCAAGCCGTCCTTCCGTTCTTAACGCTAACGGGAAACACAGGAAAACGATACATCGAAAAAACCGGCAATTAACTTTCATGGCGGAAACGAAACGCGTTTACCCAGAATTTCGTCGACGCATTTGAATTAAATCCTTAGCCTCGCAACTCGATCGGAAGCTGGTCAAGCGATCGATGTGGCATTACGCGACGCTCGCGCGGATGTTTCGCAACGACAGAGCCCTAAAACGACAGAACCCTAAAAAGGCATCGGCCATGAACGTGCAGGAAGCCCGCCTCCGCAACGCCGTTGCGGAAAAGACCAGCGAACAGTTCATCCTCGACAGCAGTTCCTTCCCGCAACGCATCGCGGCCGTTGCGGCCGCCGCGGGGGCGGAGGCCGAAGCAGTTGATCGCGACGCGCGTTTTCCGCGGGAAGCCCTCGACGCGGCGCGCGAGCAGCGGCTGCTCGGCGTCCAGATCCCGCTGGCGCTGGGCGGCGACGGCGCATCGATCTCCGACATTACCGACATGTGCTACACGCTCGGCCGCGCCTGCGCGTCCACCGCGATGATCTTCGCCATGCATCAGACCAAGGTCGCCTGCCTCGTCCGGCACGGCGCCGGCTCTAGTTGGCACGAAACGCTGATGCGCCGGGTGGCGGCCGAACAGATGCTGCTGGCGTCATCGACCACCGAAGGCCAGAACGGCGGCAACATCCGCTTCTCCAGCGCCGCCGTCGAGCGCACGGATTCCGAGATATCGCTGGTCCGCAACGCCACCGTGATTTCCTATGGCGCGCAGGCCGACGGCATCATCACCATCGCCCGTCGCGCCAATGACGCCGCCGGTTCCGACCAGGTGTTGCTGGCCATCACCAAGGACGACTATACGCTGGAGCCCAGCCTCGCCTGGGAGACGCTCGGCATGCGCGGCACCTGCAGCGCCGGCTTCGAGCTGAAGTTCAAGGGCACCGCCGAGCAGATTTTTCCCGAAGCCTATGACAGGATTCACGCGCAGACGATGACGCCGGTCGCCCACCTGTCATGGTCCTCGGCCTGGGCCGGAATCGCGGCCGCTTCCGTCGAGCGCGCGCAGGGCTTCATCCGCAAGGCCGCGCGCGGCGCCGGCGGCCAGATGCCGCCGGGCGCGGCGCATTTCACCGCCGCCAAGATGTCGCTTGCAAAACTGCGCGCGATGATCACGGCGAGCCTCGATACCTATCTGGCCCATGAGCACGACGAGCGCGCGCTGTCGTCGCTTGACTTCCAGTCCCAGATCAACCTGCTCAAGGTCGAAGCCTCCGAGCTTGCGGTGGCAACCGTCATGAGCGCGATGCGCGCCTGCGGATTGTCCGGATATCGCAACGACGGCGACTTCACCGTCGGCCGCCATCTGCGCGACGTGCTGTCGGCGCCGATCATGATCAACAACGACCGCATCCTCGCCAATATCGCCACCGCCAGCCTGATGAGCGGCGTGCCCACGACCTTGCGCGATTGAACAAACAAAAAATCAGGGGAAGGCCGACCATGAACATTGCTGTCCGCACGGTATCGCCGGAACCGCAGCCAGCCGATCCGCTGGATCATCTCGCCGACAAGCTGTTTCACAAGATGGGCACCGACGGCGTCTACGCCCGCACCGGGCTCTATGAGGACATGATCGAGCGGCTTGCCGCATTGATCACCCGCAATCGCGAGCCCGGCACCGAGGTGATGCGGTTCCCGCCGGTGATGAATCGCGGACAATTGGAGAAATCCGGCTACCTCAAGAGCTTTCCCAATTTGCTCGGCTGCGTCTGCGGCCTGCACGGCACCGAACGCGAGATCAATTCCGCGGTCAGCCGCTTCGACGCCGGCGGCGACTGGACCACGTCGCTCTCGCCCGCCGACCTCGTGCTGTCGCCGGCCGCCTGCTACCCCGTCTATCCGATCGCGGCGGCGCGCGGGGCGTTACCCGCCGGCGGCCTGCGCTTCGACGTCGCCGCCGATTGCTTCCGCGCCGAACCGTCGCGCCATCTCGACCGGCTGCAGTCGTTCCGGATGCGCGAATATGTCTGCATCGGCAGCCCCGAGGACGTGGCGGATTTCCGCGAGCGCTGGATGGCGCGCGCGCAAGGCATCGCCCGCGATCTCGGCCTCACTTTCAAGGTCGACTATGCCAGCGATCCCTTCTTCGGCCGCGTCGGCCAGATGAAGGCGGTCAGCCAGAAGCAGCAATCGCTGAAGTTCGAATTGTTGATTCCGCTGCGCTCCGAGGAGCAGCCCACCGCCTGCATGAGCTTCAACTATCACCGCGACCATTTCGGCCTGACCTGGGACATCAAGGACGTAAAGGGCGAGCCGGCGCATACCGGCTGCGTGGCCTTCGGAATGGATCGTCTCGCGGTCGCGATGTTCCATACCCATGGCACCGATGCCGCCAAATGGCCGGCCGAGGTACGGAAAGCGCTCGAGCTTCGATAACGGGCTGATGGTAACGGCGGTGATCACCCAGAAGACCCGATGCCGTGAAATCACCGAGAGCGATCTCGATGCGGTCGCGGACCTGTTGACGCGCGGCTTCGCCGGCAGATCGCGCGATTACTGGATGCAGGGGCTGCGCCGCCAGGCCGCGCGCACGGTGCCGCAGGGTTACCCGCGTTTCGGCTACATGCTGGACAATGACGGCACGCCGGTCGGCGTTCTGCTGCTGCTGTACACGTTCCGGGACGAGGGCGGCGAGCCGTCGATCTATTGCAATCTGTCGAGCTGGTATGTCGAACCGGCCTTTCGAAATTATGCCACGCTGTTGACCAAGATCGCGCAGCGCCACAAGGAAGTCACCTACCTCAATATCAGTCCCGCGACCTGGACCTGGCCGATCATCGAGGCGCAGGGCTTTTCCACCTATTGCAGCGGATTGTTCTTCTCGATCCCCGCGCTGTCGCGCGCCCGGCGGGGCATGACGATCGAGACCGTCGCGGCGGACATGAAAGCCGTCGAAGGCCTGTCCGACCCCGAAGTCGAACTGCTGACGCGGCACGCGCGCGATGGCTGCCTCAGCCTGGTATGCCGCACGGCCGGCGGCGAGGCGTTTCCGTTCATCCTGCTGCCGATGCGCATCCGCCGCGGCTGGATCGCGCCGCCGGCGATGCAGCTGATCTACTGCCACGATATCGCCGAGTTCGTCGAATGCGCCGGCGCGATCGGCCGCGCGCTGATTCCTCGCGGCAAGATTTCCGTCATCCTCGATGCCAACGGGCCGGTGGCAGGTCTCACCGGCATCTTCACCCAGGCGCGCGGCCGCAAATATTTCAAGGGCCCGCACCGGCCGCGTCTGGCCAACCTGACCGACACCGAGCTGGTGCTGTACGGGCCTTGAGCCCTGTGCCATCCCGTAAACGGCGGCCGTAACAAGATCGAGAGATATCCGATGCACAAGCACACACCGGGCCGAACCGCCGCCGCAGCGCTGGTCGAACAGCTCGTGATCAACGGCGTCAGGCATGTGTTCTGCGTTCCCGGCGAGAGCTTTCTCCCCGTGCTGGATGCGCTCCGCGACAGCGGCATCACCATGACGGTCTGCCGTCACGAAGGCGGTGCGGCGATGATGGCGGAGGCAATCGGCAAGGTCACGGGACGGCCGGGCGTCTGCTTCGTCACGCGCGGTCCAGGTGCGACCAACGCATCGGCGGGCATCCATATCGCCCAGCAGGATTCCACGCCGATGATCATGTTCGTCGGCCAGGTGGAGACGTCTGTCAGGGATCGCGAGGCGTTCCAGGAACTGGATTACCGCGCGGTGTTCGGCAGTATGACCAAATGGACCGCCGAGATCGACGATCCCAACCGCATCACCGAATTCGTCTCGCGCGCATTTTATACCGCGAGCAGCGGCCGGCCCGGGCCGGTGGTGCTGGCGCTGCCGAAGGACATGTTGAGCGAGCGCGTAACGGTCGCCACAGCGCCGCCGTTCGAACCGGTCGAGACCTCGCCGGGTGAGGAGGAGATGACAAAGCTCGGCGAATTGCTGGCTGAGGCAAAGAACCCGCTGTTCGTGCTCGGCGGCAGCCGCTGGTCCGAGATCACGCGTCGCCAGATCCACGAATTTGCCGATGCAACTGGAATGCCGATCGCCACCAGCTATCGGCGCTCGACGCTGTTCGATCCCCTGCACCCGCTCTATGCCGGCGACCTCGGGCTCGGCCCCAACCCGAAACTGGTGGCGCGCGCCAAGGCCGCCGATCTCCTGGTGCTGATCGGTGGGCGGCTCGGCGAAATTCCCTCGCAGGGCTATTCGCTGCTTTCGAGTCCGTCGCCGCAGACGAAACTGGTGCATATTCATCCCGGCGCCGAGGAAATCGGCCGGGTCTACCGGCCGCATCTGGCGATCCACGCCTCACCCAGCCGGTTTGTCGCCGCGCTGAAGCGCCTCCCGCTCGCGGCGAAGCCGGCATGGCGCGAAAGCGCCGAGGCCGCCCACGCCGATTTTCTCGCCTGGACGACCACAGCGACACCGCAGCCCGGCGATGTCAATCTCGGCGAGATCATGATCTGGCTGCGCGACCATGTGCCGTCGGACACGATCCTGTGCAACGGCGCCGGCAATTACGCCTCGTGGATCCACCGCTTCTACCGCTTTCGCGAATACATGACCCATGTGGCGCCGACTTCGGCGTCGATGGGTTACGGCATGCCGGCGGCGATCGCGATGCAGAGGCTGTATCCGGAGCGGCTGGTGCTGTCGGTCAATGGCGACGGCGATTTCCTGATGAGCGGCCAGGAATTTGCCATCGCGGTACAGTATCGGCTGCCGATCGTCGTGGTGGTCTGCGACAACGGCATGTACGGCACCATCCGCATGCACCAGGAACGCGAATTCCCCGGCCGCGTTGCCGCTACCGAATTGCACAATCCGGATTTCGACGCCTATGCCCGCGCCTTCGGCGGCTTTGGCGCGGTGGTGAACAAGACCTCGGACTTTCCGGCGGCGTTCCGGGCGGCGCGGGAATCGGGGCTACCCTCGATCATCCATCTCAAGATCGATTCGGATGCGATTCTTCCGGCGGCCACCCTGTCGGGCATCCGTGAGCGCGCACTGCAGCAGGCGTAATTCCTTACGCGGCGTGGGCGAATTCCCAGTATAGCTTGCGGGCGCGGTGGTAGAACGGCCCCGGCTGCAGCGAGCGGTCGTCGATCCGGATGATCGGCGCGACCTTTGCAAAGTTGCCGCTCGAGAAGATTTCGTCGGCGTTCTGGAAATCCGGATATCTCAGCGTCTTCTCGACCACGGTGACGCCGTCGCCGCGAAGCAGGTCAATCACCCGCTGCCGCGTGATGCCGTTGAGGAAAGTGCCATTCGGCGCCGGCGTAAAGACCACGCCGTCGCTCGCCATGAACACGTTGGCATTGCCGAATTCGGCGACATTGCCGAGCATGTCGAGCATCAGCGCGTTGTTGAAGCCGCGCGACTGCGCCTCCATCAGCGCGCGCGAATTGTTCGGGTAGAGGCAGGCCGCCTTGCAGTCGACCGGCGCGGTTTCCAGGGTCGGCCGGCGGAACGGCGACAGCGTGATGGCGCTTCCAGTAGGTTGCGGCATCGGCGCCACATAGAGGCACAGGCACCAGTTGGTGGTCTCGGGATCGAACAGCACACCGCCGCCGCTGCCGGTCTGCGGCCAATACATCGGCCGGATGTAGAGTTCCGCATTGGCGTCGAAGCGGGCCATGCCCTCGCGGGCCAATCCCAGCCAAGCGTCGGCATCGACCACCGGCTTGAGCCCGAAATTGACAGCCGATTGATTGATCCGGGCGCAGTGCCGGTCGAGATCTGGCGCGACGCCTTCGAAGGCGCGGGCGCCGTCGAACACGGTCGAGCCGAGCCATGCCGCATGGGTTCGGGGACCGATGATCGGCACATTGCCGTCATGCCAGGTGCCTTCGAAGAAGGTCTGGGTTTGGGAGAAGCTTATGGGTGCTATTGTCTGGGCCATGATCGCCATCCACGCCGCGGACCGGCGGCCGCGCATCATGGCGCGGAATTCCCTAAGGATTTCCTTGCGGATTTTTTGACGATAGCGGTCGATTCACGATTGATAGACCACAATCGGACGCTACATTTCCCTCAACCGGAGCCGATATGCCCCTCGATCCAGCGACGAAGCGTTTTCTCGACATGATAGCGGCGACCGCATCGGACGGTCGATCGCCTTCGACCCTCGATGACCGCCGCCGGGCCTTTGCGAAGCTGATGCGGCTCGCACGCGCCGACGTGATTGATGTAACCGGGATTGACGGCGCAATGCCGGGCCCCGCAGGCGATATTCCGTACCGGCTCTATGCGCCCGAAAGTGACTTAAACGAATATTTGCCGGGTTTTGTTTTTTTCCATGGCGGCGGCATGGTTGGCGGCAGTATCGAGACCCATGATCGTGTCGCCGCGGCGCTGGCGCAGACCACGGGCTGCCGCCTCGTCTCGGTGGATTACCGGCTTGCCCCCGAGCACCGATTCCCGGCTGCGATCCTGGACGCGATCGCTTCGACCAAATGGATTTCAGAACACGCGCCTTCGCTCGGCATCGATGCGGAACAGCTCGTGGTGGGCGGCGATTCCGCGGGTGCCACGCTCGCCGCCGTGGTGTGCCAGGAGGCGCTCCGAAGCGGCGGCCCGGCAATATCCGCCCAATGCCTGATCTGTCCGGTACTCGATTTCGAGGAGACCTCGCCGTCGCGCGAGGCGTTCGCCGAACACCATCTGCTCGAAATGGCCACGCTGGAGGCAGATCTCGCACTTTATCTACCGGCGGGTGTCGAGCGCGGCGACCCCCGAATTTCGCCGCTGCGCGCCGTGAAATTCAGCGGGCTTCCCGCAGCCATCATCCACACCGCCGAGTTCGATCCGATGCGGGATGAAGGCAATGCCTATGCGGGAAAGCTGGTGGCGGCCGGCGTCGAAGTCGAGCACATCTGCCACGACGGCATGATCCATAATTTCCACGCCATGGGCGCGATTCTTCCGCAAGGGCGGCTGGTGCTGCACCAGATCGGCGAACAGGTCCGCCGCGTGCTCGGTAGCTGATTAAAATCTTAATTAATTGATTCACCTTCATTAGGGTTATTTCGTCAATGTTGGCGCGAATTATTGAAGGCTTGGGCATCCGCCTCTAACAAAGACGTTGCGAACAAAACGCATGTCGAAATGCGACGCGAACGTAGAGGTGGACGATGCGCAGCGAAACGATCGCAATTCACGCCGGCTACGAACCCGATCCAACGACCAAGGCCGTCGCAGTCCCGATCTACCAGACCGCCGCCTACGCCTTCGATAGCGCCGATCACGGCGCCGCTCTGTTCAACCTGGAAGCGGAAGGCTATCGCTACAGCCGGATTTCGAATCCGACCACATCCGTGCTCGAGAAGCGCATTGCCGAACTCGAAGGCGGCGTCGGCGCACTCGCGGTGGCCAGCGGTCAGGCGGCGCTGCATTTCGCGCTCGTCAACCTCGCCGACACCGGTGGCAACATCGTCTCCGTGCCGCAGCTCTACGGCACGACGCACACCTTGCTCGGCCATATCCTGCCCCGCCAGGGCATCACGGCCCGTTTCGCCGAGAGCGACAAGGCCGACGCCGTCGAAAGGCTGATCGACGAAAACACCAAGGCGGTCTTCTCCGAGACGATCGGCAATCCCGCCGGCAATGTCTGCGACATCGAGGCGCTGGCGAGGATCGCGCATCGCCATGGCGTGCCGCTGGTGGTGGACAACACCGTCGCCACGCCAATCCTGCTGAAACCCTTCGACTACGGCGCCGACATATCGATTCATTCGCTGACGAAATTCCTCGGCGGCCACGGCACCACGCTCGGCGGCGCGATCGTCGACAGCGGTCGCTTCCCCTGGACCGAGAACGCCCGCCGCTTTCCGACCTTCAACGAGCCCGACGAATCCTATCACGGTCTCGTCTACACCAAACAGTTCGGACGCAGCGCCTATATCCAGCGCGCGCGCAGCGTCTATCAGCGCACCATGGGCTCGGTGCTTTCGCCGTTCAACGCTTTCCTGCTGCTGCAGGGAATCGAGACCGTCGCGCTGCGCGTCGAACGGCATGTCGAGAACGCGCGCAAGGTCGCCGAATTCCTGCGCAGCGATCCGCGCGTCGACTGGGTCAATTACGCGGGGTTCCCCGACAGCCCCTATTACGCGCTGGTGCAGAAATATCTCAGCGGCAACGCTTCATCGCTGTTCACCTTCGGCATCAAGGGCGGCATGGAAGCCGGCAAGGCCTTCTATGACGCGCTCAAGCTGATCACGCGGCTGGTCAATATCGGCGATGCGAAATCGCTCGCCTGCCATCCCGCCTCGACCACCCACCGCCAGATGTCCGCCGAACAGCAGCGCATGGCCGGCGTGTTGCCGGAGACCATCCGGCTCTCGATCGGCATCGAACATTCCCTGGACATCATCGAGGATATCGACCAGGCGTTGGCGCAAGCCTGCAGGGCGCATCCCCGGCTCGAAGCCGCGGAATAGATCAAGGGCCCGGCATGACCGTCCTGTTGGAAAAACGGCGACTGATTGTCAGTCCCGGCCTCGCGCCGACGCAGTTGCGGCGGGAGGATCAGTTCGGCCGTCCCCGGCATGCCGATGTGGACATAAGGATCGCGCTCGTCAACAACATGCCGGATGCGGCGCTGCAGGCAACGGAACGTCAGTTCATGCGCCTGCTGAGACAGGCCGCCGGCGACATTCGCATCGATTTCCATTGCTTCTCGTTGCCTTCAGTGGCGAGGTCGCAGACCGCGCGATGGCGGGTTGACGGGCATTACACGGATTTCGCCGATCTCGACCGGTTGCAGATCGATGGACTGATCGTCACCGGCGCCGAGCCGGTCACCGCGACGCTTCCCGAGGAGCCGTTCTGGCATGATCTCGCCGACTTGATCGAGTGGGCAAAAACCAACACGCGCTCGACGATCTGGTCGTGTCTCGCCGCCCACGCCGCGGTGCTGCATCTCGACGGCATCGAGCGGCAGCGGCTCGATACCAAATGTTCCGGGGTCTATGACTGCGACAAGATGAGCGGCAGCTGGTTGACGAAGGATGCACCGTCGCCGCTCAAGATTTCCCATTCTCGCCTCAACGAACTGCGCGCCGGTGACCTGGCCGCCCGGGGCTATCAGCTGTTGACCGCTTCGCCGGAAGCCGGTGTCGATATCTTTGCGAAACAGCTCGGCAGCCAATTCGTTTTTTTCCAGGGTCATCCGGAATATGACGCGCTCTCGCTGGAGCGGGAATATTTGCGCGACATTTCGCGCTTTCTCGCCGGCCAGCGCGACAGCTATCCGGCCATCCCCGCGTATTATTTCGACGCCGAGACCGAGCAGAATCTAGCTAATTTCGAGCAACGCGCGCGCCTCGAACGCCGGCCCGGATTGAGCGCCGAGCTGCCCGAGCGCACACTGCGGCAGGATATCGCGGCCGGCGCCGCCGCCACCGCGATTTTCAGGAACTGGCTCGAATATCTCGCCGGCGGCGCGCGGCGCCGCTCGTGCGACCCAGTGAAAGTAACATGATGCGCCTGGCCTGGTCTGCATTGAGAGCGCGCGTCAGTAACCGGCTGGCCCGGCATTTTCGCAGCTCCCCGTTTCAGCTGAACGGCACCGGCCCGATGGTGAGCTTCACCTTCGACGACGTTCCGAAAAGCGCGGTCGCCAACGGCGCGCCCATTCTCGAGGCGTACGGCGCGCGGGGAACGTTCTATATCTCTGGCGGGCTGGTCGATCAGTGGCAGGGCCACTGGACCGGTGTCAGCGCCGACGAGATCGTCAGCCCTTCACCGCAAGGGCCACGAAGTCGCCTGCCACACCTTTTCCCATGCCAGGGCAACCGACCTCGATGCGGCGGCGATGACGCTGGAGATGGAAAAGAACCGCCGCTATTTCCTGGCGCTCGATCCGTCCATCAGAATTGAGAATTTCGCCTACCCTTACGGCTTCGCATCGGTGTCGCACAAGCGGCAGCTCGGCATGGCCTTTCGTTCCGCCCGCGGCATTCTTCCCGGCGTCAACAGCGGCGCCATCGATCTGCAGTTCCTGCGCTCCACGCCCCTGATCGAAACCAATATCGACCGCGACGGAATAGATCGCGCCTTCGACGAAGCCGTTGCCAGGAACGGCTGGCTGATCTTCTACAGCCATGACGTGAGGGCTGCGCCCAGCCCCTACGGATGCTCGCCGACCATGCTTCGTCATGCGCTGGAGGCGGCGGCGCGCCGGAAAATCCCGATCCTGAATGTCGCGCAGGCGCTCGAGCGCGCAGGCGCATAAGCATTTTCCGATCGGCCGAGGCGCATGGCCTTGATCGATCCAGCCAGGCTAGTGATCGACCACCACCAGCGCGGCCTTCCTGAAATCCGCCAGCCTTTCGTCCTTGGCGACCGTCTTGGCTTCCTCCGTCTTCATGTTTGAAAGCACGGAAAACAGCACGAAGCCGCCCTTCTTTCGCGACACGATGAAATACTGCGAAATGCGCGGGCCCTCGGAATCCTCGCAGGATGAAAAGCCGCGAAACACCACGTCGCTATCCACCAACTCGCTGGTCCGGCCGGAGGCAAATTTGCCTTTGCAATCTCGCGCGTCCGTCGCCACCACGGCGGAAGCGACATCGAGACCTTTGACACCTTCCCTGGGCGGGACGATTCTAACGAAGCCAACGGCCTCGTCGGCGCTCCACGCGGCGCCGGTCGCGGCAACGGCGATCGGCATTTCAGCCCTGCTCAAAACCCTTGGATGGTGCAGCGCTGTCTTGAGGATGAAATTCGACGCCAGTTCGATGGCTTCGATCTGCATGTCCGGTGAGAGATTTTGCGGCGAATCAGGCCTTAGGCTTCCTCCGGCAGCGGCCGGCGGCGCTGCCGCCGCTGCAACCGGCTTCGGCGCCAGCTTGATGGAAAAGTCGCCTGCGTTCGACCCTGATCGATCGTGACCATGAAATAAATGCCGCTGTCGTATCCGGCGCCCGCCGCGCAGTGGCTGAACTCCCCGGTCTGGTCGTTGGTGTAGGCGCCGCCCTTCCAGTTTCCGACATTGATCGAGCCATAGGGCCCTCGCGCCTCGGCGGTTGAAATGGCGATCAGGCTTGATAGCAGCGCGACGACAACGAAATTGAGTTTCATTACGGGCCTCCCCAGCGGGGCGAGCTTATTGTCCGTTGCAACCGAAGCCCAATGTCATTGTTCTTGATTTGTTCGTATTTTTCGGGCAAGAATCAAGTTAGGCGCGGTGTCACGTGTGGGGTGGGCACCGAAGCCGTTGTAAGCGCCGCGGGAATCGCGGAGATGTTCAGCCAAGAGCGATCTGCCGTGCTGATGGGCACCCGCCTGTCGCGAAGGCTTCAATCCGGAAACAACGGCGCGCCGGTCCCGCAAACGCCTCATCGGATGCCCCATTCCACATGCCTGTTCCCGCCATCGCCGCCGCCCATGAAGCCGGAAACGAATCAGCCGACGCGCTTGCCGTGCTGAATTCGGTGTTCGGCTTGCCCGCCTTTCGGGGCGCGCAGGAACAGATCGTCCGGCATGTCACCGAGGGCGGCAACTGCCTGGTGCTGATGCCGACCGGCGGCGGCAAGTCGCTGTGCTATCAATTGCCGGCCCTGTTGCGAAGGGGTTGCGGCATCGTGGTCTCGCCGCTGATCGCGCTGATGCGCGACCAGGTCGCGGGCCTGCACGAGGCCGGCGTCAAGGCGGCGGTACTGAATTCGACGCTGTCGTTCGACGAGGCTGCCGCGGTCGAGGCGCGGCTGCTCGCCGGCGATCTCGATCTGCTCTACATCGCGCCGGAACGGCTGGTGACGCCGCGCTGCCTCAACCTGCTCGGCCGCGCCGGGATCGCGTTGTTTGCGATCGACGAGGCGCATTGCGTGTCGCAATGGGGGCACGATTTTCGCCCCGAATATATCGGACTGTCCGTCATCGCCGAGCGCTTTCCCGATGTGCCGCGCATCGCACTGACCGCGACCGCCGATGAACTCACCCGCAAGGAGATCGTCGATCGCCTTGGGCTTTCCGGCGCGCCGCAGTTCGTGGCGAGTTTCGATCGCCCGAACATCCGCTACGAAATCGTCGACAAGCAGAACGCGCCGGCGCAACTGAAAGCCTTCATCGCCGAGCGCCATTCCGGCGACGCCGGCATCGTCTACTGCCTGTCGCGCGCCAAGGTCGAGGACACGGCCGCCGCGCTGACCAAGGCCGGCATCGAGGCGCTGCCCTATCACGCGGGCCTCGACGCCCGCGTGCGCGCCGGCAACCAGGATCGCTTCATCAACGAAGACGGCGTCGTGATCGTCGCCACCATCGCGTTCGGCATGGGCATCGACAAGCCGGACGTGCGCTTCGTGGCGCATCTCGATCTGCCCAAGAGCATCGAGGCCTATTATCAGGAAACAGGCCGCGCCGGCCGCGACGGCAAACCCTCCAGCGCCTGGATGGCCTATGGCCTGTCGGATATCGTGCAGCACCGCCGCATGATCGAGGAGTCCACGGGCTCGGAGGCGTTCAAGCGCGTCTCGGTCGGCAAGCTGGAGGCGCTGGTCGGCCTTGCCGAAACCACGGCCTGCCGGCGCACCCGCCTGCTCGGCTATTTCGGCGAGACGCTCAAGCCAGCCAAATGCGGTAATTGCGACAACTGCCTGTCGCCACCGGCCCTGCGCGACGGCAAGGTGATCGCACAAAAGGTATTGTCCTGCGCCTATCGCACCGGACAGCGGTTTGGGGCGATGCATCTGATCGATGTGCTGGTCGGGCGCCTGACCGAGCGCGTCCAGCAATTCGGGCATGACAAGTTATCCGTGTTCGGCATCGGTCGCGAATTCAATGAAAAGCAGTGGCGCGGCGCGATCCGCCAGTTGGTGGCGCTCGGCCATCTTGCGCCGGACTCCGAGGCCTTCGGCGCGTTGAAGCTGACGGAGAGCGCGCGCGGCGTCCTCAAGGGCGAAACCGAGGTGATGCTGCGCGAGGGAATCCCCGGCTCCCGCATTCGCGCCAGCCGAGACAAATCGCGGCGCGGCGATCTCGCGCCCCCACCCGGCGGCGCGGCCAACGCCGGCGATCCGAGCCTGCTCGGCACGCTGCGGGCTTGGCGGTCGCAGGTAGCACGAAGCCGCGGCGTGCCGGCCTACGTCGTGCTGCACGATTCGACGATCGACGGCATCGCCGCCTCGCGTCCCAGCACGCTGGCGCAGCTCCGCGACATCCCCGGCATCGGCGACAAGAAGCTCGAGCATTACGGCGACGAGCTGATCGCGCTGGTGAAGGCCGGCCGAAGCGGGGCATGAGGCACCTTCCGGCGACGCAGATCCCGCCTCGCCGGACACACGATACGCTTGACTGTCTCGCACCCCTTCGCAGCCGGCGTGCGCCGCGTCGCGCGCGTGTCACAAATCAGCAAACAAAGTCGACAATAGTGCTTCGTTGAACCGCCTGCGTTCGAACCTGGATGCACTGACCTCCCAAAGAGTGAATCTGAGCTGCAGCTTCATGACAGATATTGGCTTTGGCCTCGCACGAACCGCAAGGTCTGCGATCGGCACGCTTGTGTGGGTTCTGCTGATTTCGGGCTCCCATCGCGCCGAGGCGGCCGCGCTCGATGACGCAATCGATCGCTATCGACCGTACCTGATCGAAGGGATCGATCAGGCGCTCGCCGCTGCGCGCGACCTGCAGGGCAGGATCGCCGCGCACGATCTCGCCGGCGCCAAGCGGGCGTGGCTTGCGGCACGCGCCGGGTGGGAGCGTTCGGAAGTCTTTACCGCGGGCTTCGTTCCTGAACTCGACTCGGAGATCGATGCCTGGCCGAACGCCACGACCGGCTTTCACGCCATCGAAGCAAAGCTGTTCGGTGCGGTAACTGCCGATAATACAAGTCAAGCCGACGCGCTGGTCGACCACCTCAGCGATCTCCACGATCGCTTGCGCAGCATGCCCCTGACATCGCAGGGTCTGATGGACGGCACCGTGCGGCTGGCCTACGAGGTCGGCGAAAGCAAATCCGATGGTGGCGAATCCCGCATCAGCGGCACCTCGCTGGAAGACATGCGCAACAACGTTGCCGGCATCGAGTTCGCGCATCGGGTGCTTTTCGCGGACAGCCTGAGCGCGGCCGACCGCGAGCTTGCCGGTGCCATTCAGGGCAAGATCGATGAGCTCAAGCTGCTGGTCTCGGTAGCGGACCTGCGACAGGTGGACACCCCAAAACTGCGGCGCACGTCGGAGGAGCTCGCCCTTGCGCTGCAGGACGCGGCCACCAAGCTCGGCCTGCAGAAATCGACCCTCGAGCAGGTGCAGAAATAAATGAAGTTCAGCAGTCTCGGGGTTGTCGTCCTCACGTTCCTGATCGCGGGATTGACCGGACGGGTCGCCGCATTTCCCGTCGATGGCGACCAGACCGTGCTGCCCGCAGGCACGGAGCTGAATGAGGATTCGCTGACCAATCCGCGCGAGGCCTTCCACTCCGAGGCGCTCCACGGGCAAAAGTCCTATCTGATCAATCTCGGCGATCTTCTTTTCAGCTCCCCCTCGCTTCTCGGCGGCGTGGCACGGCAGGCGAGCATCAGCTGCAGCACCTGCCACGTCAACGGGGCCGGCAACCCCAAACTCTACATTCCCAAAATATCGACCCGGCCGGGCAACTTCGACACCACGGGCCCGCTGTTCAATCCGAAGGCCGACAACCATGTACTGGATCCCGTGCGAATCCCGTCGCTGCGCGGGGCTCGTTTCCTCGCGCCATACGGAAGCGACGGCCGCACCGCCTCGCTTCGCGAATTCGTCCGCAACGTCATCGTCAACGAATTCGCGGGTCCGGCGCCGACCCCGGCGACCGTCGAGGCCATCGTCGCCTACATCGACGACATCGATTTTCTGCCAAATCCAAATCTCGGTCCGGCCGGGCGGCTGACGCCGGTGGCGATGGAAAGCGAACGCCGCGGCGAAGCGCTGTTCGCAAAGCCGTTTCCACACGATCCGAACATGAGCTGCGCGAGCTGTCACGTGCCTTCCGCCGCCTTCGTCGATCACCGGCAGCATGACGTCGGCTCGGGCGGCCTGTTCAAGACACCAACACTGATGAATGCCGACTACAATGCGCCGTATTTCCACGACGGTCGCTACGACACCTACGAGCAGGTGGTCGCGCATTTCGATCGTGTTTTCAGCCTCGGCTATTCCGACCGGGACCGGCACGACCTCGTCGACTATCTCAACGCGGTCGGCAACGGCATGCAGCCTTATCAGTACGAAGGCACGCCATCTACCCTCAAGGAGGTCAACGACTTCGCGCTGGTGCTCGGAGCCGCGATTGCCGCGAACGACAAGGATGTGGTCGCACTCGCGGTCGATACCATCGGCAATGAGTTACGCGAATTGACCGAGTTCTATCCGGATCGCAAGGATACCAGCGTCTCCGGCGGCGAAAATGAACGCGCGCGGGCGCGCCAGGCGCTGAAGGAACAGGTGCTGACCTTGCGACGGATCGACATCGCCGCCGCCGCCGGCCGCATGGCCGACGCCGCGGCGGACTACGCGGCTTACCGCGATCGGATGGTTGTTGCGGTGCCGACGCTCATGAACAATGCGGAGCAGTGGTCGCTGTTCATGAGGACGGTGCATGACGCGCACTACGCCGCGCTGCGCCAGACGATGCTGGCGCGGCACGCGGGCCAATAAACCCAGTCCCGGAAAGGCGCCTCGCCGAAGCAAGTGCGCGGCGTGTCGGCTGCGGATCAGCCAACGCGCTTGGTTGACCTCATTTTGATCTACTCCTTGCGCCCGACCATCGCGACGAAACGCCGGGAGTTGCCAAACGCGGCGGTTGCGACGACCGCCCTTTGTCGGCGAAGGCAGGCCTGGCGGTTGCAGGTGATCGCGAAAAGCGCGGTATGTCCGCTTACTGGCGCCGGACAGCGATCGAGTGCGTTGCCGCCTCGCGCCCGGCCACGTTGAGCTCCGGGAGATTTTGGCATCGGCGAAAAAAAGGCCCGGGCGTTGCGGCGGCAAGTTGGTCGCACGGGTGAAGGCTGGCCGAACCGGGACGCCGAACGGACTTCCGGCGAGGCGTAATCCGCCCCGCCGGAAGCAACATACTTACTGGCTCACGCTTACTCTTACGCCTTAGTGCCGATCGTGATCGTGCCCGTGATCATGGTCATGGTCATGATGATCGTCGTCCTCGCCGCCGGAGACCGAAACCACGGCCCCGGTGGTCTCGTCGAGCACCACCTTACGCGGGTTACGCTGGTCGCGGTCGTCGAAGTCGAACATGTGGTTGAGCGGGCCGGCGATGGTGTCGAACGAACCGCCATGCTGGATCCGTTTGCCGGACAGCCAGTTGTCCTCGATGAAGCGAAGCACCGAAGTCTGGTCGGTCAGCGTGTGGTCGACGTGGTTGCGCTTCGCGAACGGCGACACGACCAGCAGCGGCATCCGTGTTCCGTAACCGCAGCGTCCCCACACCGGCGTGCCGGCGTTGCCGTTGAGCGGCGTGGTTGCGAGCGGCTCGTCCTGCTGGAAACCATTGCTGGTGTTGCAGACGCCGGCGCCGTTGAGCGTATCCACGGCCGGGCTGAACGAGGGGTTCACGATCGGCGGCATCTGATGGTCGTACCAGCCGTCGGAGTCGTCATAGAGAATGATGACGGCGGTTTCCGACCATTCCGGGCTCTTCTGCAGGGCATTGATGACGTGAACCAGGAAATGCTGTTCGTCGAGCGGGTCCGAATATCCGGCATGGCCGTCCTGGAAGGCCGGGGCCTTCAGGAAGCTCACGGCCGGCAGGTTGTTCGCGTTGAGCGCGCTGTAGAAGTCGTTGATGTCATACTGGTGGTTGGCCGGATCCGGCGTGTTGGTGTTCGGGATCAGGCTGTGACCGATGGCCTGAACCGAACTCGGACGGGCGTGGGTCGTGTTGCGGGTCGATGCATAGTACTGAAACCACGCATGGTGCGGAATGTAATCGACCGAGGTCGAGGCGGGCGTGCCCGGCGCCGTCGGATTGGTGTGCCGCAGGCAACCGGTGGTGCCGTCGGGGTTGACGACGGTCAGATCGAAGCCCCCCATGAAGGAACCCCAGGTGATATTCTTTTCGTTGAGGAGATCGCCGATATTCTTGCCGGCCATCGTGACCTGATCGATCGTGCCGTTCGAGCACACGTCCAGCAGCGGATCGCCATCGCCGATTTCGGTGATGTTGCTGGCGTCCGGGGTTGCACTGCCGAACGCCTCGTGGGTGGCGTGCAGGAGCACCTGGCCCGAGCTATCGAGGACGTTCTTCGTGGCCGCGAACCCGTTGGCCTGGCCGGAGATCAGGTTGATCGCGCCGGGCGTCGAGGGGCCGAACTGCGTGGTGTAATTATTGTCGTTCAGGGCGAAATGCTGGGCGTAATTCCACAGCGCGGTAACGGTGTTGCCGTCATAATAGCCCATCACCAACGCCTTGGTGCCGATGCCGGCCGGCGGCGGGCCGGCGATTCCGACAAAGGCCGGGAAGCCGTCCATCTTACCGTTATCGTAGGCGCTTTCCTCGGGGCTCTCGTTATGGCCCTGGTCCGCCGTCAGCGCCTGCAACGGGGACATCCGGAACGGGTTCGATGCGCCGGCGCCATTCTTGTTGGCGATGCCGCCGGTCATTGGGGGGACCGGGGCGGCCGGATTGGCCGGATTGGCGTTCGGATTGTTATTGAGAAGATCGACGCCCGCGAGCGGCCCGAAATGATGGTTCACGTCGAGCGGGTTGACGAGGTTGTTGACCTTAGGCGTGCGCGGCGACGCCGTGAACCTTGTCTCACCGGACAAATTGAGGGCAGTCGGATAGGTCCCGAAATAATGGTCGAACGAGACGTTTTCCTGGAAGATGACGACGACATGCTTGATCGGCGTCGCGGTGGGCGAGTGATCGTCGCGATCGTTGGCGTGCGCGCCTCCGCACGCGGCCGCAAGGGCCAGCGCGGAAACCAAACCTAGAGCTTTTGGCAAACGCATCGGGATTGCCTCCTTGTAATGAGCTGAATTGAACTGAGGTTGCGAATGGCGACCGAGAGGCGCCGCGCGGAACCTTTCAGACCAGCGTCACAGCCCGACGAAAATTTTGTGACAGCTCGTTAAATAGCGGTCCTGCATTCGGATGATTCACAACATCGACGAAGAGCAGGCGACATTGGTGACGCCTAACCGGTCACGAGACCTTCGGCTTGGCGCCAGCCTCTCCCATCCCTCAATCCCGGGCTCGCCGCGCCGGAGCGCCGGCGAAGGCGGGTGCCGGAATCATTGTGCGCGGGGCGGGAATCACGGAATGTGATTCTCTACCCCCAGGGACAACCATTCCGTGCCAGCGGCAGCCGCCTACCTCGAAAGCCTCAATCCGGAGCAGCGGCGGGCTGTCGAGCATGGCGCGTCGGGCGAGGGGCCATTCGCACCGCTATTGGTGATTGCCGGTGCGGGCTCCGGCAAGACCAACACCCTGGCCCATCGCGTGGCCCATCTGATCGTCAACGGCGCCGACCCCCGACGCGTCCTGTTGATGACGTTTTCCCGCCGCGCGGCGTCCGAAATGACGAAACGGGTCGAGCGGATCGCCCACAAGGTTCTCGGGAACAATGCCGGCGTGATGACCGACGCGCTGGCCTGGGCCGGCACCTTTCACGGCATCGGGGCGCGCCTGCTGCGGGAGTATGCCGACCGGATCGGTCTCGATCCCGCCTTCACGATCCACGATCGCGAGGATTCCGCCGACCTGATGAACCTGATCCGGCACGAACAGGGGCTTTCGAGAACCGAAAGCCGGTTTCCCACCAAGGGCACCTGTCTTGCGATCTATTCCCGCTGCGTCAATGCGGAGAACCCGATCGAGCAGGTGCTGGGCTCGTCGTTTCCATGGTGCTCCGGCTGGGCGGCGGAACTGAAGGAACTGTTCGCGGCCTATGTCGAGGCCAAGCAGCGCCAGAACGTGCTCGATTACGACGATCTGCTGTTGTACTGGGCGCAGACCATGAGCGATCGGCTGCTCGCCTCCGACATCGGCGGCCGTTTCGATCACGTGCTGGTCGACGAATATCAGGACACCAACCGTCTGCAGTCCTCGATCCTGCTGGCGCTCAAGCCCGAGGGCAGCGGCCTCACCGTGGTCGGTGACGATGCGCAATCGATCTATTCGTTCCGCGCGGCGACTGTTCGCAACATCCTCGACTTCCCCGGAAAATTCTCGCCGCCGGCCGACATCATCACGCTCGATCGCAACTACCGCTCGACGCAGACGATCCTTGCCGCCGCCAATGGCGTCATCGATCTGGCGCGTGAGCGTTTCACCAAGAACCTGTGGACCGACCGGACCTCGGGCACAAAGCCCCGGCTCGTCGTCGTCCGCGACGAGGCCGACCAGGCGCGCTGCATCGTCGAGCGCATCCTGGAGAACCGCGAAACCGGCACGCTGTTGAAGCAGCAAGCGGTATTGTTCCGCACCTCCAGCCACTCCGGGCCGCTGGAGGTCGAGCTCACCCGCCGCAACATCCCCTTCGTCAAATTCGGCGGCCTGAAATTCCTCGATGCCGCCCATGTCAAGGACATGCTGGCGCTGCTGCGCTTCGTAGAAAATCCGCGCGACCGCGTCGCCGGTTTCCGGCTGATGCATCTGATCCCGGGCGTCGGCCCCGCTTCGGCGCAGCGGGCGCTCGATGCCATGGCCGGCGCCGCCGATCCGCTCAAAGCCCTGGCCGACGCCCCGCTGCCGCCGCGCGCCGGCGAAGACTGGCGGAGCTTCGTCGATACGGTGACGGAGATCAGCCATTCAAACTGGCCGACTGACCTCGAACGCGCGCGGCGCTGGTATGAGCCGCATCTCGACCGGATCCACGAGGATTCCGAAACCCGCCGCGCCGATCTGATCCAGCTCGAACAGATCGCCAGCGGCTATCCCTCGCGGGAACGCTTTCTCACCGAACTGACGCTCGACCCGCCCGATGCCACCAGCGACCAGGCGGGCGTTCCGCTGCTCGACGAGGACTATCTGATCCTGTCCACCATTCATTCCGCCAAGGGCCAGGAATGGAAATCGGTGTATGTACTCAACGTCGTCGACGGCTGCATGCCGTCGGATCTCGGCGCCGGGACGTCGGCCGAGCTCGAGGAAGAACGCCGCCTGCTCTATGTCGCGATGACGCGCGCCAGGGACGATCTGGATCTTCTGGTGCCGCAGCGCTTCTTCACCCACGGCCAGCACGCCAAGGGCGACCGCCACGTCTATGCAGCGCGGACGCGGTTCATTCCGTCGGCCCTGCTCCGGCTGTTCGAACAGACCACCTGGCCGCTAGCGGCAGCCAGCCCGGCCGCGCATGCCGCGAGCCAGGGGCCGCGCATTGACGTCGGCGCCCGCATGCGCAGGATGTGGCGCTGAAGCGGAGAATGAAAATCATGGTGGATTTCGATTTCGGCAGGCTCCTGGCGCCGATGCGTCCTGTGATCGTGATGCTGGCTCTGTTTTTCCCGGCGAATTCGGCCCTGGCCGCCAATGCGACCGTCAAGGACGGCGCCACGCTCCAGATTGCCGGGGTCACCTACCGGCTCGATGGCGTTGACGCGCCGGAATTCGATCAGATCTGTCTCGACGATCATGCCGATCCCTGGACCTGCGGCGTCGAAGCACGCGACCAACTGGCAAAGCTGATCGGCAGGGCGCGCCTGTCCATTGCGAGGACCTGGGAGCCGACAAGGTCATTCCCAAGCGCCACGCCGGCCTTTGCACCGTCGAGGGCGATGCCGCGAGCCTGAACCAGTCCATGGTACGTCAGGGTCTTGCGCTGAATTCCGCTTCCGCAGCCAAGGGCCAATTCAAGGATGACGAAGCCGCCGCCAGGGACGGCAAAAAGGGCCTGTGGCGCGGGTGCTTTGTCGCACCGCAGGAATTCCGCCATGGCAAGAAGGATGGAACGCTGTTGGGAGCGGCCTGCCGAAGCGACAAGGACCGGGAAATCCGAACCGTGCTGTTCCCAGAAGAATTCGCCGCGCCACCCGGCTGCAACATCAAGGCAAAATTCGCGGTCCGCGCGCGCGTGACCGGCAATCTCGGCATCTATCATTTGCAGGGATGCCGGAGCTACGCGCCGCTGGCCAGGCCGGATCGCTGGTTCTGCTCCGAAGACGATGCGCAGGCCGCCGGCTTTCGCCGGGCCTATAATTGCCGGGCCGCAGCGCGCCGAAAGTAAGGCCGTTAGCCACGTTCCGAGCTGACGGGCGCGAGGATGCTAAGGGCGACCTCGCCCACCGGCAGACGGTCATTCGGCTGGCCGCCGATCAGCGCCATGTGCATGGTATAAGCGCCCAGCTCGCACATCACCTGGGAGGCAATATCGCCGAGCGGGATGAACTCCCTGGCGAGATACTCGAATTGGGCGCGCGCCTGACGCAGCGTGGCTTTGGGCACGACGGCATTGGCATCTCCGGTCGCCTCCTGACCGTTCCGTAGAGCTTGCGGCAGAACGGTTTCGGCGCCGGCGTGGGGCGCGATCGTCTGGTCCCGCAGGGCATTGATCCGATCGAAGGCCGAGCGAAGCTCGGTGCGTTTGGTTTCCAGCGAAGCAACCTTCTCCTTGAGCGCGTCGTGCTCGCGCTCGGAGACCGCACGAAATACCGCAAACTCATCAACGCGCGCCTTCAACTGGCCCTGCCATTCATTGCGCTCGCGGCCGAAGGCGAGCCGAAGCTCGGACAATTCGCTCTCACGCGCAGCCAGTTCTGCCGCGCCGTCTTCGCGCTCGCGGTCCAGATCGCGTCGAAGCTGGTCGCATTCGTTGACCCGCGTCTCCAGCGTCGCCTGCAGCGCTTCACGCTTCTGATCGAATGCCGCGCGAAGCTCGTTGAGCGTCGCCTCTTGCGCGGCGGATTTGGCCGCGCGTTCATCACGCTCCTGGCCGAGGGCCTCGCGAAGCACGGCAAGTTCGGCCTCCCGCGCCTGCAGCATCCCTCCGACCGCATCGCGTTCGGAGAGCAGCGTCGAGGCGATTTCCAGGTGCCCGTCGATGTCCTGCTTGAGCGCGTCGCATTCGGCTTCCAGCGCGTCGGCGTGCAGGCTCATGGTTACATACTTGTCTTGCCAGAGACCCTCTTCGTCCGAGGCCGACATGGCCTGCGCGGTCAGCCCTTCCAGGAGATCGGCGGCCCGACGCAAATAGGCCCCGTTGTACCCGTTGGCCATCATTTCGGCGAACCGGCGCAAAAAGCTGACGGTTTCCGCGACATCGGGGGTCTCGGGCGCCACAGCGGTGTCGATCATGAAGTCTTACTTTCCTAAACGCGAATCTTTAGGGTGCGCAGTGATGACGCCACATGGCCCCGGCGGGTGCGGTTCAGGCCGGAATGAACCGATTCCGAACCGCAAGGCTTGACCATTCGCTTTGGCTTGCAAGGGGGTTTTCCGGATTGGCGGCGGCAAAAATAGGGCGTCGGCGCCGGAGAAGGTGACGTTGATCGCGGGATTTGATGCGACGACATCGCACCGCCCGATCGGTTGCTAACCCTACATACCTCGCGTCTGGCTTGTAGCAAAGCCGAAAAGGCTCCAATATCGCGGTTTGCAACCATATTGGGCGTGCATGGCCGCGACCGGCATGGGCATGGGCATGGTGGCGCCGAGGAGCCGACATGTCCTGAAAACAGGCGTCAAGTAGAGGCGGTCTTGATCAATGCGCGGTAGCTGTGCGGCATCCGCATCGCGACCAGATCTTTCCGACGCACGACGTTGGTCGGATAGGCGGTGTCGAGATTCGTCGTGTCAACCGCCGCTGTCGCCATGCCTTCGCCGTCCGCCGCGATGGCCTCGCGGCGCGGAAACTCGAAGCTGTCGGGGCCGAACACGCCGCTGAGGCCGGGATATCCGTTGCCGGGATCCAACACATTCGAGAACGCGAAGAATACGTTGTTCTCACCGGCGCGAACCCGGAAGTGATGCCAGTGATAGGGATCGGCGCCGGTCGGGATCGGATAGTTCTGCGGCACAAGCGATCCCGGATGTGGGGTGCTGAAACGTTGCTTGATCGCGGCCGGGCAGACGATCAGGTCGCAGCCCTTCAGCGCGAGGATGCGGCCGGCTTCGGGAAACGACGCATCGTGGCCGATCAGAAGACCGATACGCCCGACCGGTGTGTCGGCCACGACCCAGGCATCACCGGGGCTCGCCCAGCCGCGTTCGGAGTCCGTCAGGTGCGTCTTGCGATAAACCGCGACGAGGCCTTCCGGCCCGATCAGGCAGGCGCTGTTGTAGATCGCCTCGCCGTCGCGCTCGGCAACGCCTGCGACAACATAAATCTTGAGCTGCGCGGCGAAACGGCAGAGCCGGTCGGTAACCGGCCCCGGGATGGCCTGCGCCCGCGCGCCGGGATGGGTGAGGCCGCTCACCGCAAGCTCGGGAAATACGACGAGGTCGGCCTTGTCCTCGAGCTTCGCCTGTCGCGCCAGCGAGGTGATGCAAGCGAGATTTGCTTCGACCTCGTCACCGGGTTTCATCTGCGCCACCGTGACCCGCGACGTCTGCCCCGGCGGCCACGGCTTGTGGCCGTACAACTTGAAGAAGTCGCGGGGATTCCAGCTGAACGTATCGGAGAGCAACCCCGCATACAGTTCGGGGCGGCGCTGGGCGAACACGGGCTCACCGCCGACACGTCGCGCGCGGACCGCGTCCAGATCCATGTCGGCGAGCGCGAAGCCGTCCCCGCCATCGATCACCGCCGTGACGGTTCCGTCCGGCGCGATCACGCAACTGCCGCCGCTGAACTGGACCGTGCGTTCGAGCCCCCAGCGATTGCTTTCGATCAGATAGCAGCCATTCTCGAACGCCCGGCTGATCCAGTAGGGAGCCGGTGTGCGCTCCGCCAGCCAATTCGAGATATGGCAGATCACGTCTGCGCCCTGCAGCGCGACGAGGCGTGCGGTCTCCACGAAGTGGATGTCCATGCAGATCAGAAGCGCGATTCGCCCGATCGGCGTGTCGAACACCTGATGGCCGAGATCGCCTGCCGCCGCCCATTTCGGCTCTGAAATATAGGGATGCGACTTGCGGTGCCGGCCGACGACGCCGTCAGGACCGATCAGCACGGCGGAGTTGAAATAGATGCCGTCGCTGTCGGTCTCCGGCATGCCGACAACGATATGGCAATCATGTTCCCGGGCGAGCGCGGCAAAGCGCTCGGTCGTAGGCCCCGGAACCGTCTCGACAAAGGGCGCGATCTCGGCGCGGTCGAACCAGCAATAGCCCGTCGTGCCCATCTCCGGCGTGACGATGAGCCGGGCGCCGGCTCTCGCCGCCGCCTCGCAGAGTTCGAGCAGCCGCGCAATGTTGCGCGGCTTTTCGAACATCGTCGGTTCGAACTGGACGGTGGCGACCTTGTGCACGCCCGACATGACCGGCCCGTCCTTTCAGACCAGGAACGATTTCTTGATCGAGGCGCCAAGCGTGTATTTCGGATCCACCATGTTGCCGAGCCGGACGCGGCCGGCCTGGGTCAGCAACATGTAGGCATCGATCTCCTCAAAGCCGTAATCGGCCGCCATCCAGCGGCATAGTTCGCGGTAGGCGATGCGGGCGGCGTCTTCCATCGGCCGCGCCGAGCCGATCGTCATGATGAAGTCTTTTGTCTCCAGCCGCGGCCAGGCGATGGGCCAGCCCTTGATCAGGTCGACCTGGACCGTGGTCACGGTCGGATGCTCGATGGCGACGCCGCAGAGCTCGCCGTCGCCCTGGGCGGCATGGCAATCGCCGAGATAGAGCAGCGCGCCCTTGGTGTTAACGGGCAGATACACCACCGCGCCGACGCCGACGTCGGGCAGGTCCATGTTGCCGCCGTAATAGTCCGGCACCAGCGACGAAATCGCCTCGATCTCCGGCGAGGTGCCGACGGTGCCGATGAACGGCTCATAAGGCAGCGTGATCTTGTCGTTCCATTTCGTGCCCTTCTCGAGCGTGATCTCGAGCTTCTTGACCCGTTCGGGCAATGCTGGATTCAAGAGCGCGGTCTGGCCGGTGCCGACCAGGCCGCCGAACTCGGGCATGACGACGGTGGTGCCGCGCGGCTGCGGCCCCCGCGGCACGATACTCTGGATATAGACCGCAAGCGTATCGCCCTTCTCGGCCCCGTTGACCCAGATCGGCCCGTTCTGCGGATTGAGGAATGGAAAATTGAGAATTTTGGACGGAACGTCGGTCTCGTGCTTGATCGCGCCTTCGAACGCATCGTGGGTTTCGGCGGAGACCACGGCGCCCGGATCGACGGTGAGGACCGGCTTGACGTAGGGACCGTAGACATAGTGGTACTTGCCCTGATCCGCCTCGGTGATCATGTGGTGGATGCCGGGTTTGCCCTTGGCGACGCCCTTGCTCGCCATGATCGAATTCTCGTGCCAGGCCATCGATGCTCTCCTTCTCTGTTGTTACCGCCGTGAAATGGCTTCAGACCGCGAGGTGGCGGCGCATTTCCGCTTGGTCGTCGAGCGCAGCGCGATCCAGCGCCGCGACGATGCGGCCCTTGTCCATCACGTAGCAGCGCTGCGCCATGGCGCGGATCATGTCGAGGTTCTGCTCGACCAGGATGATGGTCACGCCGGTCGTGCGGTTGAGCTCGACCATGTTGCGCGCGATGTCCTGGACGATGTTCGGCTGGATGCCTTCGGATGGCTCGTCGAGCAGAATGAGGTTGGGATCGGCGATCAGCACGCGCCCGATCGCAAGCTGCTGCTGCTGGCCGCCGGACAGGGTCCCGGCGCGCTGGCTCCAGCGTTCTGCGAGGATCGGGAACGCTTCCACGACCCGCCGCCGTCCCGCCTCCGGAATGTCGCCCTTGATCGCTGCCCCGACGGCGATGTTTTCCGCCACTGTCAGACGGGGGAACACGTCGCGCCCCTGCGGAACATAGCCCATGCCGAGCCGCGCCCGCTTGTGTGCCGGCAATAGCTCGACGGCCTCGCCGCGATAGACGATCGATCCGCTCATCGCCGGCACCAGGCCGATCAGGCTTTTCATCAAGGTGGATTTGCCGACGCCGTTGCGGCCGATCACGGCGACGATCTCGCCTTCCCGCACCTCGATCTCGAGCCCCTGCAGCACTGGCTTGCCGCCGTAGCCGGCGCGCAAGGCCAGCGTCGAAAGGATCACTTCCTTACGCGTCTCCTTAGACATGGGCTTGCCCCAGATAGATGGCGGCGACGCGCTCGTCGGCGACGATTTCCTCGATGGAGCCTTGCGCGAACACCTGGCCGAGATGCAGCACGGTTACCCGCTGCGCGACCTGGCGCACGAAGGCCATGTCGTGCTCGATCGCGAGCACGGTCATGCCCTCGGCGTTCAGCCGCTGCACCATCTCGCCGGTCAGATGCGTTTCTTCCGGCGACATGCCCGCGGTCGGCTCGTCGAGCAGCAACAGCCGCGGCTTCAGGCTGATCGCCATCCCGATCTCGAGCCACTGCTTCTGGCCGTGGCTCAAATTGCCGGCCGTCTGCGTCTGCTCGGATCCGAGGTTGAGAAATGCCAGCAGCCGATCGATCTCGCGCGCGAGCTCCGCGCCGCGGTGCTGACGCTGCAGGGCGATCTCGAGGTTCTGACGGACCGACAGTCCCTTGAACACCCCGGGCACCTGGAACTTGACCGACAGGCCGCGATGAATGCGCGCGAACGATTTCAGCGCGGTGATGTTCTCGCCGGCGAAGAAGATTTCGCCGCTGCCGGGGTGGTGCTCGCCGAGGATCAGCCGGAACAGCGTGCTCTTGCCGGCGCCGTTCGGACCGATCAGGCAATGGATTTCGCCGGCTTCGAGGGCGAGGTTGACCGCGTTGGTGACGTGCAGGCCGCCGAAATGCTTGTTGAGCCCGTGAAGTTCCAGGAGCGACATCAGGCGTCACCGTTGCTGCGGCGCGCGGCGAGCCGGGAAATCAGATTCATCACGCCGAGCACCAGCCCGTTCGGGGCCATCAGCACGGTCAGCACCAGGAGCACGCCCATGAACACCAGCGCGTACTGGCTGCCGTAGATGGTCAGGGCCTGAAAGCCCGAGAGCACCACCAGCGTTCCGATCACCGTCGAGGTGAGATCGCTTCGCCCGCCGACCGCGACCCAGATCAGCGGCAGCGCGGCGGCCGTCATGCCCATGCTCGACGGCGTGATGTATTGCCCCCATACCGTGTAGAGCACGCCGGAAAGACCGGCCAGCGCCGCACCGATCACGAAGGTGATGAGCTGATATTTGCGGACGTCGTAGCCCAGCATCTCCGCGCGCTCCGGATTTTCCCGGATCGCGACGATGACATTGCCGAACGCCGAGTTCATCAGGATGCGCAGGCCGAGATAAACTGCGACCAGCAGCCCAAGCACGAGGTAATAAAGACCGACGTCGGCGAACAGCACGATGTCGCCGCCGGGCCACGGGATCGTCAGCGGCGGCATCGCGCTCATGCCGTTGAAGCCGTTCAGGCGCGCCACGCCGACATGCCACTCCGGACCCGCCGTTTGGGCCATGAAGCGTTCCAGCATCAGCGTCACCGCCAGCGTGACGATGCCGAGGAAGACGCCGGCGATGCGGCCGAAGAACATGAAATAGCCGAGCAGCAGCGCGAACAGCGCGGCGAGGGCGACCGCAAGCAACAGCGCGATCAGGGTAAACCCGTAAGCCGAACCGAAATTGAGGGTGAGGATGCCATAGCCGTAGCCGGCAATGCCGAAGAACGCGGTCTGGCCGAAGGAGAGCGAGCCGCCGTAGCCCCAGATCAGGCACAGGCTGAGCGCGATGAACACCCAGACGAAGAAATACACGGTGTTGCCGACCGTATAGCCGTCGCTGAACTGCGGATAGGCGCATGCGATCGCGAGCACGAGGGCGAACGCGACCCAGAACGCCGGGCCGCGGCCTGCGGTCTGCGGACCCTCGAGGCGGCGTAAAAGGGCGAGAAAACGATTCACTGCGTCGGATCCTTCAGGTGCGTTCGCGCAGCAGGAAGCCGGAGATGCCCTTCGGCAGCACCCGGACGACGATGATCACGGCAACGAGGAGACCGATCTGGCCGAACAACTGCCCCTGCCAGGATGTCATCGCCGACTTCACCACCGCGAGCACGCCACCGGCCGGCGCCGTGCCAAGGAACACGTCGGCGCCGCCGATCACCACCGTGACGAAGGCTTCCATGATGAAGGTGGCGCCCATGGTCGGCACCAGCGTCATGGTCGGGGCGTACAGGCCGCCGGCAAGGCCGGCGAGCCCGGCGCCGCATGCAAAGGTGAGGCTGTAGATCAGCCTTGTATCGACGCCGAGCGCGGCTGCCATGTGCGGGACCTGGATCGTGGCGCGGGCGAGCACGCCGAAGCGGGTCCAGTTGAACAGCATATAGAGGCCGCCCAGCACGCCGAGCGCGGACGCGAACAGCACGAGGCGATAGATGGAATAGGAGTAGTCGCCGACCTGAAAGCTGCCGAACGGCGTTCCGACGCCGGTCATGGAGGAGCCCACCATGATCAGGGTGCCCTGCGTGGCGATAAGGCTGAGGCCCCAGGTCGCCACGATGGTGTCGAGCGGCCGGTCGTACAAATGACGGATCACCACGAGTTCGACCAGCGCGCCGACCAGCGCGGCGACGATGGCGCCCGCCATGATCCCGAGCGGCAGCGGCAAACCGGCATGGACCGTCGATGCCGTCACATAGGCGCCGCACATGATGAACTCGCCATGGGCGAGATTGATCACGCCCATCATGCCGAAGATCACCGCGAGCCCGCATGCCGACAGCACGAGAAAGGCGAAGGCATCGCCGAATTGATAGAGCGCCGAGAATGCGAGCGTTGCAATGTCCATGAACCAGCCGGGTTGATGCGAATTCGAAAATGCGATGCGAGATTTCAAGAACGCCGCCCCGGCGTGCAGGAGTATCTGCCGGGGCGGCGCCGACGCCGAGGTCAGGGTTTCGGCGGCGGATTCGAAGGCGTGTACTGCGCCATCGGGTCCTTCTTGGTGAGGTCGCAGCCAGCTTCACCCAGCCAGTACGGCTTGATGTCTTCCCATACCTTCGGGAACGAGATCGAGTGATCGGCCCCGACCTTGGCCAGATAGATGGTGTGCGACATGTGCTGGCTCTTGGGGTCGATGCAGACCTTGCCCTCCGGCGCATCCATGCAGACGTCGCCGAGCGCGATCACCTTGCGGATGTCGTCCCGCTTGGTCGACTTCGCCCGCTCGACCATCTGCTTGTAGAGATAGACCGCGAGGTAGGAGTTCTCGGCCTCCTGGTTCACATAGGGCTCCTTCGGAAATTTGGCTTTGAACTTGGCCAGGAACGCCTTGCTGGACGGGGTGTCGATCTCTTCGATGTAGTTGGTAGTGACGTACATGTCCTTCAGGCTCGGCGGCTTGAAGCGCTTGTGCTCATAGCCCTGCCCAACATTGACCGACGAGGCCATCGGCAGATTGATATTGGCTGACGCCGCCTGCTCGTAGTAGGAGGCCTGCGCGGTGCCGACCAGGAGCGTCACCACGAAATCCGGCTTGGCCTTCTGGATGTTCTGGATGCTTTGCGAAAACTGCGACACGCCGAGCGGGATGAACTCCTCGCCGGCCATCTTGCCGCCGTGCTCCTTGACGATGTTGCGGACCCATTCGGCCGAGATCTGGCCGAAATTGTAGTCGGCGGCTAGCGTGTAGACGTTCTTGCCGTACTTCTCCATCATATAGGGAATGAGGGTCGAGAACTGTTGCTCCGGCACCGCGCCGGTGACGATCATGTGGCCGTCGCAGACGCCGCCTTCGTATTGGTTGTTGTAGAACGCGAAGCCGTTGAACTGGTCGACGATCGGACGGTACGCCTCACGCGAGGCGGACGAGAAGCCGGCGAACACCACGTCGACCTTGTCACGCTGCAGCACGCGCCGCATGAATTCCTGGTAACGCGTATTGTCGGACTGGGTGTCGTAAGTGACGAGTTCGATCTGCCGGCCGGCGATGCCGCCGGCCTTGTTGATCTCCTCGGCGGCGAGCTGGATCGCATGCACCTTGCCGATGGTGGCCACAGCGAAGTCGCCGGACTGGTCCTCCAGCACGCCGAGCTTGATCGGGTCCGCCGCGAACGCCGCGCCTGACGCGAGGACAAGCGTCCCCGTGAGGGCTACGGCGCGCAGCCCCCGCAATACACTTCTGGTCATGTCGGTGTCTCCTACATCGCTTGCTTGGTGCCGCCTTGCAGCGTGGTGCTACTCGCACGGCCGGGAATGTCGGGCGGATTCGCCCGCCTGCTTAGAAACTCCTCGCAGTAAAGTTCCAGGTTCTGCCGCGCACGCATGCTCGCGCGGCGGAGCTGGGAATAGGCGCCCTCTTCATCGAGCCCGTTCGCCTGCATCAGCTGGATGACCGCGCGGATGACCGCACGGCGACCGCGGCGACGCCCTTCGAGGTCCTGAACGCGGGCATACATGTCGCTGCGCAGCAGAAACTGGTTGATGCCCATGAACAGCGACGTGTAGACGGCGCCGCCATGGACCGGCTTGCGCAGGAAGGAAGTTGCGCCGAGATTGACCAGCGCCTTGAGGCGGCTCGGCGCCTCGACGCCGACCAGTCCGATCACCGGCACTGGCGGCAGGCGCGAGGCGGGATTGACCTCGATCGCAACCGCGCCCTCGAGATCACCGTCGACGAACAGGATGTCGCGCTCGGGCTGCAGGCCGCCGACGTCGATCTGCGCGCGGCCGCCGACGATGTCGGGATATTCGGTTGTCACACCGAGCTTGGCGAGGGTGGAGTCGAGCGTGCATTCCCTTCCGCCGCGTCCGATGACGACAAGGGCGCGGCCACCTTTGAAATTCTGCAGCAATCGAGATGTCATGATTGCACCACTCTGAGCACGGGAGAGCGCATTGCACTGGCAAAGCGCGGCGACGACTGGACGAGATAGGGATCGGGCGCGATCGGGCTGCGCGCCTCCAGCAGCACTTCGAACTGCCCGTTGACGGCGGAGCGCGCGATCCGCGGCGTCAGCCAGGCGTGATGGGTCTGCGGATCGATGCGCACCTCTCCTTGAGGGGCGGCCAGGCGCTGGTTGGCAACCGCGGCGCGCACGGTACGCGCATCGTCGGTGCCGACCTGTTCCAGCGTCGCGGCCAACAGCTTGACCGCGATATAGGACGCCTCCGCATCCGCCGACGACGCCGGGCCGTCCGGAAACGCCCTGACATAGGCCTCGATGAACGCCGCATTCGCCGGCGATTCCAGCGAGGAGAAATAGACGCTGGAGCTCAAATGCCCGTCGACGGCATCCGCGCCGATTTCGGCAAGCTCGGGTTCCGACAGCGTGCAACTGGCCACCGGAATTTCATTGACCTGATCGATGCCGCGCGCGCGGCAGGCGGCGCGGAAGGCGCGGAAGAAGGCATAGGCGCTGGTGCCGATCAGGTTGTTGAAGACGAAATCGGGACGCTGGTCGAGGATCGCCGATATCACCTGGTCGAATTCGGTATCGCCCACCGACAGGTAACGCTCCGCGACCACGGTGCCTCCGCGCGCGGTCAGCGCCTCGCGGAAGATGCGGTTATTCTCCCAGGCCCAGATGTAGTTGGAACCGACGCAGAATGCGCGGGTGCCGACCCGGGAGGCGAGATAGTCGACCAGTGGCAGCACGTGCTGGTTGGGCGATGCGCCGGTGTAGATCACATTGTCCGAGCTCTCGAACCCCTCATAGTGCGAGGGATACCAGAGCAATCCGTCAAATTTTTCAAAGCAAGGAATGACTTCCTTGCGGCTCGATGACGTATAGCAACCGACGACCTGGCGGATGCCGGCGCCGAGCAGTTCCAGACTGAGCGCGCGGTAGCGCGCAAGATCGCCCGACGGGTTGACCACGACCGGCTCCAGCGTCACGGCGCGGTCGGCGGCATTTTCCTGGAAGGCGAGCAAGGCGCCATTGAGCATCGAGCGCGCGACGACGCTGTAGGAACCGGTCGTCGAAAACATCACGCCGATACGATAGTGCTTCCGCGCCATCCGCCCGATCCAAAACAAAAAAAGCGCCCGCCGGCTGTGAAGCCGAGGGCGCCCTCGCCACCAACTGGACACGCTTGAATTCGAAAGCGCGGCGTTGGAAATGGTTTGAACTTGTAGCGTTATTGGGCAGCTTTGCCCAACGCTTGCATTTCAGGCTCCCTTAGATGGACCATGATGTCAAGCGCGTTGTTGCGGCGGGAGTTGCTTCAATTCACGTCTTGCTGCAGCAAAACTATGCAAGGCGCGCTACGACAGTTTTACTGGAAGCGCCCTGAACGTCGCGATGATGTCGCGCGGCATGGCATCGAAGTTGCGCGGTCAGGCCGTGCTCCAGCGGCTCCGATCTCGGCTCGTCGCCCCGGTTCGAAACGCGAAGCGGCTGAACCCAAGAGCGACTTTCCGCGGCCCGGTATCCGACCTCACGGCTTCTATCCGCTACTAAAAGCTGGCCGCTCCGCGTTCAGCCAGCTGCCGCCCATGTGCCGGCTGCGGCCATCACAATGACCAGCGCGATGAAGAAGTAGGTCGAGACCGGCGAAAGCATCCAGGGACTCCGCATGCGACGTCCTCCAAATACAACCTATCGATGTAGGATGCCCCCGAATAGTTAACGAAAACCTAATGGCTGTTTGTCCCCGCTAATCACCGCCATATCCCGGCACCGGCTGCCGGTCCGACCGGCTCGCTATACCGTGCTATCGAAATGGCTGTCTCGGTCAGCCACCCCCGCTCCAGCCTCCCAAAATCACATCCGACAACCGCAATCTGTGCTCATGCATGGAAGGATCACCAGCGCGGCGAACACAAATGAAGCCCGTAACCATTGAGCTATAAACCGGTTGCGGCCGGCGGTGCGAGACGGCCGGCAACGGTTCCGTCCGCGTTTTATCGATCGTCGCATGGGGTTTGGACCGATTCATGGCCCCCGATAGATCCACCGCCCTAATGTAATCAAGGTTTCTCCTAACTGGCGTCGGAGGCTCTCGATAGCAGAGTGCTGGCCAACAGGAATCTGATGCCATTAGCTTGGAGACATCACCATGGGGACCGATCTTGTTCCGCTCTTTCCCTCGGATTACGCCGAAGAACCCGACGTGGCGGCCATTCTAAGAGCTTGGGACAGAGCGGATATTGCGTCGCGAATCCTCAAGACGAGTATCTTGTTCGTAACGGCGGGAGCGATCGTGTTCGCGGTTCTGTCGGCGGGAAATCCACTCGCATTGTTTGCGAAAGCCAGGGCTTCCCTGATTGGCACATCGGCACCTCAGGATGGCACCGGTCAGCTGGCGCCAATAATTCAATCAACCGCTGACCGTCAGGTTTTGCCGCCAACCGCAGGGGACGCGCCGAAGGGCGACGAAATGGCTTCCCCGCGTGAAGCTGCCGATCAGAGTCAGACCGAAATCCGCCAGCAGCCGGCCGAAGACTTGCTGAAGCAACTCCAGGCCTGGGCGGCGGAGGAAGATGCACGGGCAAAGGTCGAGCCTGTACAGCCTGTACAGTCCGTAGAATCCGTAAAGCCTGCAGAGTCCGTAAAGCTTGTAGAACCTACACAGCCTGCACAAGATTCCCGTACACCGGTTGCGCAAGAGCCCGGACCGCGGGTCCAGCGCGTGCAAAGGCACCGGCTGATCCGTCCTTTGCAGAATGCGCGGGCAGAGATCCGGCCCGAGCAAAATGCCCGTGCAAAGGCCCGGCTCGCAAAAAACGCCGGACCAGATATGCGGCGCGCAGCCCCGATCAGAGCAAGCCAGCCCCCGCATGATCCATGAATAGCTCCGCGTCGCGAACACATGCATGCTGCAGGAGTTACGGGGCGTGATGGCGCGGCTCACGAAGACCCTGTCGTTCTGAGGGATCGCGACAGATCTTAGATTTTAATTCGGCGAGGTCGATGAAGACGTCTGCCTGGCGGCGCAACTCGTCGGCAATCATCGGCGGTTGGCTGGTCATAGTTGAGACCACAGTGACGTGCACCCCGCGACGCTGGATCGCTTCGACTAGCGAGCGGAAATCGCCATCGCCGGAAAACAGCACTATCTGATCGACCTTTTCCGCAAGCCCCATCGCGTCGACCGCAATTTCGATGTGCATATTGCGTTTCAACTTGCGACGGCCCTCGCCATCATCGAACTCCTTGGCGGGTTTCGTGATGACGGTGTAGCCGTTGTAATCCAGCCAGTCGATCAGCGGGCGGATCGACGAAAATTCCTGATCTTCAATGATTGCGGAATAATAGAACGCGCGCAGCACCGTACCGCGGCTCTGAAATTCCTTCAGCAGGCGTCTGTAATCGATGTCGAAACCGAGTGTTTTGGCTGTCGAGTAAAGGTTGGCGCCGTCGATGAATAACGCGACATTGTTGGAGGAAGATGGCATTTAGATTGACCTTTGCAAACAGGTACGGGCGGAAGGGACCCGCTAGTTCTGCTTTGACAATCGGACCGCAGGTGGGGATCGGGGAATTGCAACTGCGCAAAGTGAAAGAGCAGCAACCTAAACGACCGCCACTATTCCGATCTACAGCCGTTTATTTTAAGTTTCAAATAGTTTTTGCGAGGCGATCGGCATCCTCAGGCCTAACCCAGGCGCTAAACCCTAGGGCGGTGGTCAACCGACCTGTCCGACCCTGAGCCGGGGAAACGTCGCTGGACGAGCTGCTTCGGACGAAATAGCCGGGGGCGGTTTCGGAGAGAGGCGCCGTCTGCACCGCTCATCCGGATCAACCGATACGGCGCAGTCTGAAGCAGCAGGAAGAGCGCCCGACAAGCCCTGTAGTTGGCGGCGTGTCGGCTGCCTTCTGAGCCGCACATGACGACGTCCCCTGCCGTGGTGCACACGCGCCAAGTCCACTTTCGGCCGCGCTTGTTCAAGAACATTTCAAAAACTGGAAATTGAACAGGCATTACATCGCGACCTTATTGGCTTCCTTTGAAAAAAGGTATCTGAGAACTTCAAGAAAATCTGTGTGGCAAGTCACAAGTTTATGCCACTCGCCGCAACCTGGAGTCATTTCCTCTCCTTATGAGCAGATCCTGCCGGTCCGCCTATCGTCAGATGGCATTCAGCACTTCGTCTGAATGCTGAACCAATAAGCCCGCCAATGAAACGAGCGGCCTACGTCGAGAATATTTCACTTCGGCTCGGCGATGAGTTGCTCGACATAGTCCCGGTGCAGCGAAATTGGCGACTTGGAGCCATCGAACAGAACCCGAAGGCTGCTGTTAATGCGGCTGACCCCGACAATAGTGCCTTCCTTTTTGGCAAGGCGTGGACTACGCGCGGCACCGAGCGCGCTCATCCTGAATCGAGCCCCTATCGCAATGGGTGCCCCCGGCAAGCGATCGCCGCTTTGGATCGAATGCCGGGTTTCAAAGCGATGTTGTTCATTCCTCAATGCGGAAAACTCTTTTGCGGACTGCTCACTCATTCGTCGGGCCCTCGCAATCGCACGCGCAGAAATGCCGGGAAACGCACAAGCAAAACCACAATCGCCAAAAACAACAATCGACGTCCGTCAGGCATGAACGATAAAATCGCTGGCATGAACGGTCGCTGCCAGAACATTGTGCAGGGTGATCGTTTCGCTGCTTCCCAAAGAAATCACGGTGTCCGCCGGGTTTGTGGTGCTCGCCGCCACATTGCTGGCGAGCCAGGTGTTGAGCGTGGCCGCTGTCACGATCGACGGCAGCCCGGTCAAATCGATGTGGTCATTGATCGTCGAGAAATCCGTAATCGTGTGGGCGCCGGTCGTTTTGTTGAAAACAAACTGATCTGCGCCGCCGCCGCCCGTAAGCGTATCGCTGTTGCCGGTGGCGAAAATCACGTCCTTGCCGGACGTGCCCGTCAGTGTCACAGGCGCCGTCGGGCCCGAGGCCAGGTTGAAGACAAAATTCACGGTATCGGTTGCGCCAAACCCGTCGGTGACTGTGAGGGCGACCTTGTCGGTCGAGGGCGGGGTTGCGCCGGGATTGTACGTAATGCCTGTCCCGAGTTCCGTGTTGATGGCGGTCAGAGGGCCGGAGCCGCTTGAAGGTGAAACACTGGTCCCGGAGCCGGCGGCGCCTGTTGTCGCCGTCATAGTGAAGGTTTCGGTAGACGCCGCGGCGTCGCTGTCGGAGACCTGCAAGCCCGTTATTGTGGTCGTGCCATTGCCGTTTTGGGTCACCGTGAGACCGCCGGTCGAGATCACCGGCGCTTGATGGTTCCAGGTGATGTCCGTACCGCCATGACCGTCCGTGGCGATCGAGAAGCCCGTCGGGTCGTAATTGCCGGTCAATCCGAAGCTGCCGGTGGCGTAGTTGACCAGAAGCGAGCCGGCATTCGTGATGCTGACATTCGCGGGGGCGATGCCCAAGAGATCGATGGTGTCGCCGAAGGTGAAGCCGGTGACCGTGCCCGCGAAATGGCTGACGTCGTCGAGGATGAGCGTGCCGCTTGTTGCCGTAGTGCTGGTGGCGAACTGGACGTTGGCATCAGAGGCACCGCCAAATTCCAGCGTCGCACTGTAGAGAAGCGCGGTACCCGCCCCGGTCACCGGTTCGCTGAGCACGAGGCTGCCCGACAACACCTCGATCAAGCCGGTGTTGGTGATCCCGGACAGCCCGGAAATCACCGACGTGCCATTGCTGTCGATCACGCCGGCGTTGCTCAGCGTGCTCAATCCCGTGAAGACATTCTGCCCGTTCACGGACCAGAGAGCCGACGCTTCGTTGGTGAAAGTCGTGTTGTAGGAGATGACGTTGCCGCTGAGATAACCGGCGTTGTCGAGTACGACCGTACCAGTCAAAGTGGTCGTCGCATCGACGGCATCCGTCGTACCCATGATCGTGCCGTCGTTGGTGACGCTGACGTTGCCGCCAGACCCGAACGCCGCCACGCCATAACGGCCCGCCGAAACAACGGCGCCGGCTTCGACCGTGACCATGATGGTGCCGCCGAGACCTTGGGTATCTGGGGTGCCATAATTGACGGCACGGATGCCATCGGTCCCGGCGACCGCCGAAATGGATGCAAAATCGTCAACCACGACATTGCCATGGACATTGGCATCGACCGTATCGGAATTGCTTGGATCGTATCCGGCCAGGATGCCGGCCGCCGGATCCTTCACTGTTGTGGTGGTATCGGTGGTGATCGATCCGGAATTGATGGTGCCGGAGGCCAGCACCTCGACGATGCTGGTGGACGGCACCGAGGGGAGCGAGGCCGTCGACACCGCCCGGTTGAGCGCCGAAATTCCCGAGCCGCCGGCATCGATCGTGCCCGCGGTCATATTGATGTGGATATCGCCGGAGCCGAAATTGTTCGCGGCAATGCCGATGCCGTAGCCGGCCGGCGTCGGATCCGATGCATCGAGCGCCGTGATCGTTCCGGCGAACTGGTTGACCGTGATGTTCCCGATCCCGTAATTATAGGCGCGGATGCCGTCGCCGCCGGCGGCATTGATGCTCGCGGAGTTGTTGACCACGACTTCGCCGTAGACGTTGATCGGCAAGTTCGTGGGAATGACACTGCCGCCGAGATAGCCGGCCAGGATGCCGGCCGGCTCCCTGTTGGCGCCGGTCAGGGCAGTACCGGAATTGATAGTCCCGGCGGCCGTGACCGAAATCCAGCTGTTCGCCGACGGCAGGATGTTGGCTTGTTCGTTAACGGCATTGATACCGGCACTGCCGCCCGTGATGACGTCGCCCGACGAGGTGACCACCGAGATGTTGCCGACGTCCGTGCTGAACGCAAGAATGCCGTGGCTCGTGGTCGAGATCACCGTCGCATTGGCCGCGACATTGACGGAAACGTTTCCGGTCGGAGTATTGGTACCGGTTCCGCCTTCCGCATGCGCGTCGATGCCATTCTGTACGCCGGAAACAGTGGTGCCGGAGTTGTCGTTGACGGTGATGTCACCGTTTCCATAGTTGAAGGCATTAATGCCAATGCCGGACGCGGCAACGCTGTTGAAGACCGTCGCGGCGATATTGGCGCTGTTGTTGACGATAACGGTACCATTGACGTTCATGTTCGCGGCGGCGGCGTTGCCGCCGAGGTACCCGGCCGATACGCCCCCGGGGTTCGCGCCGCTGTTGGTTGCGATGCCGCCGAAATTGATAGTGCCGAACGAATTGACCGTGACCATGGTGCTGGGTTCAGGGGCAATCGGATTCGACTCGTTGACCGCGTTGATCCCGCTGCTGCCGGAATTGATGACATCGCTGCCGGAAGTCGTAACGGCGATATTCCCTATGCCCCAGTTAAAGGCGCCGATGCCGTAGGGGGAATTGCCGCCGTGCGTCGACGTGGCCGAAAACTCCGCGGTGATCGCGACATTGAAGCCGACGTTGACCGTGATGTTGCCGTTCGCGTAATTGTAGGCGTTGATGCCCTCGCCGGCAGCCGCGGTGATATTGCCTCCCGCAACGACCACGACGTTGCCCGTGACGTTGCCGGGAACGTTGACCGGGGCGCCGGCGCCGCCGGGATTGTAGCCGACCTGGATGGCTGCCGGCGCGTTGCCGTTATTGTTGAGGTTCGCACCGGAACTGATGGATCCGAGCGCATCGACGGTCACGGTGCTGAGCGCATTTCCATTGATGTCGGCCGCGATCACGGTGGCCTGGTTGCCAGCACTGATGCCGCTGCCGCCCGCGGCGATCGAGGTACCACCCGCGGTCGCGACGGTGACATTGCCGGCGCCGTAATTGTAGGCGTTGATGCCGTACTGGGTGAAGCCGGCTGCGGTTGAACCGGCGGCTGTGCCCGCGGCGTTGGCGGCTATCGTGGCCGAATTCGAGACCGAGATATCGCCGGTGCCGTAGTTGAAGGCGATTATGCCCATGCCGGTAGTGGCGGTGATGGTGGCATTATTGTTGACGACGACGTCGCCAAAGATGCCCGTGAGCGGCGGGTTCGGAATGCTCGGCTCACCGGTGGCGTTCCCGAGGTAGCCCGCGACAATTCCGGCCGGAACGCCGGTCGTAGATGTGGTACCGCCCTGGCCGGAATTGATGGCCCCTGACGTCGTCACCACAATCGACGTCCGCGCACCGTTCAGCAGAGGAACAGACGCCGACTGATTTTCGACGAATATACCGGACCGTCCGGAATTGATGGTCGACCCCAAGGTCGTCACGCTCGCACTACCCAGTTTGGAGACGGCGAGGATCCCGCTCGACGTGTTGCTCGTGGTCGTTCCCGTTACGGTCGCGCCGGCGCCGACAAGGATGTCGATCGGCCCGGTTCCCGCGGCCTGAGCCTGGATGCCGGCCGTACCGCCGCTGACATTGCCATAGTCGACAATATCGATCGAACCGTTTCCGGTGGCCCCGTTGTTCGCGAGGATACCAACACCGCCGGCCGAGGTGACGGTAGCCGCGTTGACAATATCGATGCTGGCGCCGCCGGTCGCGGCAACGATGCCGCTGACGTTGGCCCCGGTGACCGACACCTGCGAGGTCTGGTTGACAAGTGCGGTGATGGTGTCCGTCGCCGTGATGTCCGCAGACGCATTGATATTGATACCTGTCGTGGTTCCCGTGATCGTGTCGCCCGAGAAAACATAGGTGGTCGATGTGGTGGGGGCGGCCCCATAGGTCGTCAGCAAGCTGTTGACGGGGACCACATTGGACGTCGGCAGCGCCACGATCTTGTCAGTAGCCAGCACGTCGAAGTTGGCGCCGGTGTTGGCCCCGAGATTCGCGACCGTATAGGCAAGCGTGGCTGCATTGCTCTCCGTCACCGTCAGCGTCGGGCCCGCGATACTGGCGCCGGAGACAATGATGCTGCCCGCGAAGTCAATGATGTCACCCGCCGCGAGACCCGAAATCGTCCCCGCGAACGTTGCTGGATTGTCAAGTTTCAGCAATCCCTTGCCATCGGCGAACGAGACCGTCTGGGTGGAGATCACCGAATTCGCGAATTCAAGTGCGGCGCGGTCGTCGATCAGGAATGATCCGTGGGTCGGGACCGTACCGCCGATGACCGCGCCGCCGATATAGGCGTACCCACCCGCCAGAATCTCAACCGTACCGGAATTGTTGAACGTCAAGGTGGCGCCGGCCGAGGTGTTGGCGTAGAAACCGCTGTTGCCGGCGATGTTGATGGAGCCGGAATTGTTGATCGCGCTGGTTGCGCTCCCAAACCAGTTAGAACCGTTGACGTTCCAGGTGGCGCCCGCAGCGTTATTGAACGTCGAGGTTGAAACAAGGAAGGATGACCACAGCGCGACGTTGCCCGAGATCGTTCCTCCGGTGTTGTTGTTGACGGTGATGCCGCCGGTATTGGTGGTGATCGGGCCGCTGTAGACGCTGATCGCCACGCTTAACCCGCTCGACAGCATGTTCGCCGTCACCATTCCGGAATTGTTGAAGGTCGCGGCATTGGCGCTGAAGTTGTTGACCTGGACGACGGCGCTGTTCTGTGCCCCGAGTCCCGTGACCGTGCCGGCGTTGGTGATCGAGATGGTGCCGTGCCCGGTCGCGTTTCCGGGCAGCCCGTTGCCAGAGTTTCCGGTTCCCGTGCCGACGTTGATGCCGTTGCCGGTCGCAGACGTCACCGTGCCGCTGTTGGCGATCGTGACATTGCCGCCGCCCTGCGCATAGGCATTCAGGCCGGATGTCGCGCCAGCGACCGTCGCACCCGCCTCGACCGTTGCGCTGAGATTGCCGGTTCCGAAATTGTAAAGGTTGATGCCCGGGCCAGACGCGGCGTTGATGACGGCGTAATCGTCCACGAAGACGTTGCCGGCGACACTGGTATTGACCGTCCCGATCCGCCATTGTAGCCCGCGTTGATTCCGGCAGCCGCCGAAAACCCGCTGAATCCGGAATTGATGGTGCCGCGCGCGGTGATGGAAATCTGGCTCGACGAGCTCGCACTCGTTGCCTGGTTCCCGGCGTTGATGCCGAAGCCACCGGAATTGATGGTATCGCCGGTCGCCGTGGTAATCGTAATATTACCGGCGTTGCGCTCATTGGCGTTGATGCCCGCGGCGTTGATGGCCGCGCCGGCCGTGATTGTCGCATTGGCCAGAACATTGATGGTGACGCTTCCGGAACTGCCCGCGCCTGTGCTCCCGGAGAACCCGTTAAGGCCGTATTGCATGCCGGAAACGAACGTTCCGGCCTCATCGGTCAGGGTGACGCTGCCGTTCCCCCAGTTATAGGCGTTGACACCCCACCCATTGTCAGAAGTGACATTGGCAAAATTGTCGATCGAGACCGTGCCATTGACGGCGGTGTCGGAAGTCCCGTTGTTCGGCCAATAGCCTGCGGAGACTCCCTGATTCTGTCCGGCTCCCGGCGAGAGATGAAAGCCGGCGTGGATGGTGCCGAAAGCGGTCACGCTCACGCTTGATGCTGCCGCGACGGGAATCGAAGTCGCCAGATTGATCGCCTGGATGCCATAGGAGCCGGAGGTAATGATATCTCCGGCAGCCGTCGTCACCGTGACCCGGCCAGTGCCGTTGGTTTGGGCATCGATCCCGAACTGGTCCTTGGTTGTTATCGTCGTGCCGGCATGGTCGGTGACCGTGACATTGCCGTTGCCGAAATTGTAGGCGCGGATACCGTCGCCGCCGGTGGCGTTGATGTTGGCGAAATTGTCGACCGTGACATTGCCGTAGACTGCGGCATTGACCGTGTTGGTCGTGCCGCCGCGATAACCCGCGAGGATTCCCGCCGGCCGGCTGCCGCTGCCCGTCAGCAGATCGCCGGAATTGATGGTGCCGTAGGCCGTCACCGCAATCGTGCTCGACGTTACTCCTGAAATTTGCGGGATCGCCGCCGCCTGGTTGTATGCGTTGATACCGACACTGCCGGAATTGATGACATCTCCCGCGGCGGCCGCCATCGTGACATTGATGCTTCCGGTTCCGTTGGAAGTCGCTTCGATGCCATAGCGCAGCCGTCCCGCGATGGTCGCGTTCGCGCCGGTCGTGACGATGACGTTGCCACTGCCGTTGGTTACTGCGCGAATGCCATCATAGCCGCCGGTGACATTTCCTGTCTGGGCCACCGTGACGCTGCTGCTGTCGGAGGTATCGAGGTTCTCCGCCACGATCCCGCTGAAGGCGTCGCCGGTCCCCGTCACATTCCCCGATCCGGAAATCAGGATGGTGCCGATGCCGGTGGCACTCTCCTCGGCAAAGATACCCCGGCCAGCGAGCCCGACTACGGGCGATGAGGTGACGATACCGATCGAGCCGACACCATTCTGAATCACGGCAATGCCGGTGGCCGCGCCCGTGATCGCGCCGGTCGGGACAATCGCGATGTTTGACGGGTTGGCCTGCGTACCGCCGTTGGCCGCAAAATCGATTCCGTCTCCGGCGCTGGTCATCACGCTCGCGCTACCGACGATGCCGACCGCCCCGCTTGCGATCGAGATCGCATTCACGGTGCTGGTGATGGCCGAAGATCCAAGCGCCAGATTGCCGCCGGTTCCCGTAAACTCCGCAACGAACGGCGGCGAACCCGCCAGCGAAACGGTTGCCCCGGCACTGGCGACGATTACAGCCTGAGTCACGACGGCACTGGAGTTTCCGATCGTGTCGATAATCCGCGCCCGGTAGGTGAAATTCGCGGTGTGCGAGACCGTATCGACAAAGCTCCAGCTTCCCCCGGTGTTGCGTACGGCATCGGTCCAGGTTGAGCCGCCATCGCTGCTGACCTGAACCTTCTGGCCGGAAGAGAGAATACCGTTAGTGCCGGAGACGGTGACGCCGGTGTTATTGGCCAACGAACTGCCGGTAACCCCCGTAATCGCTAACGGCTCCGCAGGCCCGGTGGTGCTGACCGCGAAGGCCAACGGATTGCTGGGCGCACTGGTGTTGCCGGCGGCATCCGTCGCCGTCACCGTGTAGCTGTGGCTCGAACCATTTGCCAGCACCCCGACGACGTAGCTCCAGCTGCCATTGCCAGCCGCCAGCGTGGTTCCGACCTGTACGCCGTTATCGAAGACGGTAACAATGCTGCCGGCCTCTGCCGTCCCGGTCAGCGCCTGGCTTGCTGTGTCGTTCGCCGCATTGACAACGCCGTTGATCACCGCTGCATCCGCCGCCGGCGCAGGCTTCGCCGGCGCCGTGGTGTCCAGCGTAACGCCCAGCGCCGAAGTGGTCGAGCTGTTGCCTGCCGCATCGGTGAACTGGGCCGTGATCGACTTCGAGCCATCGGCCCCGAGGTCGCCTGCGGTCACCGTCAGGCTGACGCCGCCGGCCGTCACATCGGCTGCGGTGATAGTATGCGTCACCGGATGCGCGAGCGCCGAACCACCTAGAAGGAGTTGGACCGTATCGCCCGCCACAACCGTCGAATTGAGCGCCACCGTGAAGGTCGGCGCCGTCACGTTGGTGATGCCGTCCGTATGCGAGGTTCCGGAGTCTGACGCCGGTGCCAGAATCGGCGCGCCGCCGCTCGGCGCCGTCTCGTCCACCGCGACCGCCTGGCTCGCCGTGGTTGCCGTGTTGCCCGCCGCATCCGAGACGTTCGCCTTGATGCTGTAGCTGCCATCGGCGAGCGCCTTGTGCCTGCGCCGCGGTTACATTCACCGACCACGCCCCGGCTGTGACCGTCGCTGTATAGGTTTCTTTTACGGCGTTCGAACTGTCGAGGATCGTGATCGTCGCCGTCTGGCCGTTGACCCCTGCGCTCCCGGCCGTGGCTGTGCCACTAATGGTGACGCCTGCCGCAGCCTCGGTCTTGTTGATGACGTTGTCGCCGGCAACCGGACTTGTGATCGCAATCGTCGGCGCGGTCTCGTCCACCGTAATCGCCTGGCTCGCCGTCGTTGCCGCATTGCCGGCCGCATCCGATACGTTCGCCTTGATGCTGTAGCTGCCGTCGGCCAGCGCCTGTGCCTGCAGCGCAGTTACATTGACCGACCACGCGCCGGCCGTCACAGTCGCCGTGTAGGTATCCTTGACGGCGTTCGAACCATCGACAATCGTGATGGTCGCGGTCTGCCCATTGACTGCCGCACCGCCGGTGCCAGCCGAAGCCGTGCCGCTGATGGTGACGCCCGCCGCCGCCTCGGTCTTGTTGATGATGTTGTCGCCGGCAACCGGACTTGTGATCGCAATCGTCGGCGACGTCTCGTCCACCGTGATCGCCTGGCTTGCCGTAGTCGCCGCATTGCCAGCGGCATCCGACAGGTTCGCCTTGATGCTATAGCTGCCGTCGGCGAGGCCTTGTGCCTGCGCAGCCGTCACGTTGACCGACCACGCCCCGGCCGTCACCGTTGTCGTGTAGGTATCCTTGACGGCGTTCGAACCATCGACAATCGTGATGGTCGCGGTCTGCCCATTGACTGCCGCACCGCCGGTGCCAGCCGAAGCCGTGCCGCTGATGGTGACGCCCGCCGCCGCCTCGCTCTTGTTGATGATGTTGTCGCCGGCAACCGGACTTGTGATCGCAATCGTCGGCGACGTCTCGTCCACCGTAATCGTCTGGCTCGCCGTCGTTGCCGCATTGCCAGCGGCATCCGACAGGTTCGCCTTGATGCTATAGCTGCCGTCGGCGAGGCCTTGTGCCTGCGCAGCCGTCACGTTGACCGACCACGCCCCGGCCGTCACCGTTGTCGTAAAGGTGTCCTTGACGGTGTTGGTGCTGTCGACGATCGTGATCGTCGCCGTCTGACCGTTGACCGCCGCACCGCCGCTGCCGGCCACAGCCGTGCCGCTGATGGTAACACCCGCCGCCGCCTCGGTCTTGTTGATGATGTTGTCGCCGGCGACGGGGGCCGTGATCGCGATCGTCGGCGCGGTCTCGTCCACCGTGATCGCCTGGCTTGCCGTCGTCGCCGCATTGCCGGCGGCATCCGACAGGTTCGCCTTGATGCTATAGCTGCCGTCGGCGAGGCCTTGTGCCTGCGCAGCCGTCACGTTGACCGACCACGCCCCGGCCGTCACCGTCGTCGTAAAGGTGTCCTTGACGGTGTTGGTGCTGTCGACAATCGTGATCGTCGCCGTCTGCCCGTTGACCCCTGCGCTGCCAGCCACGGCTATGCCGCTGATGGTGACGCCCGCCGCAGCCTCGGTTTTGTTGATGATGTTGTCGCCGGCGACCGGGCTTGTGATCGCGATCGTCGGCGCGGTCTCGTCCACCGTGATCGCCTGGCTTGCCGTAGTCGCCGCATTGCCGGCGGCATCCGACAGGTTCGCCTTGATGCTGTAGCTGCCGTCGGCGAGGCCTTGTGCCTGCGCAGCCGTCACGTTGACCGACCACGCGCCGGCAGCAACCGTTGCCGTATAGGTGTCCTTGACGGCATTGGTGCTGTCGACGATCGTGATCGTCGCCGTCTGACCGTTGACCGCCGCACCGCCGCTGCCGGCCACAGCCGTGCCGCTGATGGTAACACCCGCCGCCGCCTCGGTCTTGTTGATGATGTTGTCGCCGGCGACGGGGGCCGTGATCGCGATCGTCGGCGCCGCGGTCGTCAGCGTGAAGACAACAGGCGCGCTTGAACCGACGTTGCCTGCGGCATCGGTATCCTGGGCGACGATGCTGTGGCTGCCGTTGCCCGGCAGCGTCACGGTGGTCGACCAGGCTCCGCCGACGACGGCCGCGGTGCCGATCTGCGTGGTGACGCCATTGACGGTGTCAAATAACGTTACCGTCGACCCGGCCGCGGCCTCGGTGGCCACCACGGTGCCAGAGATCGTCTGCGAAGCCTGGTTGGTCGTCGTGCCCGTGGTGCTGACCAGAACCGTCGGCGCAAGGGTTTCGACCGCGACCGCCTGCGTCGCTGTGGTCGCCGCGTTGCCCGCCACATCCGAGACATTCGCCTTGATGCTGTAGCTGCCGTCGGCCAGGCCTTGCGCCTGCGCCGCCGTCACGTTGACCGACCACGCTCCGCCTGCCACCGTCGCCGTGTAGGTATCCTTGACGGCATTGGTGCTGTCGACGATCGTGATCGTCGCTATCTGGCCGTTGACTGCCGCGCTGCCAGCCGCGGCCGTGCCGCTGACGATGACGCCGGCCGCCGCCTCAACCTTGTTGATGATGTTGTCGCCGGCAACCGGGCTTGTGATCGCGATCGTCGGCGCGGTCTCGTCCACCGCGATTGCTTGCGTCGCCGTGGTCGCGGCATTGCCGGCCGCATCGGACAGGTCCGCCTTGATGCTGTAGCTGCCGTCGGCCAGGCCCTGTGCCTGCGCCGCCGTTACGTTGACCGACCACGCGCCGGCCGTCACCGTCGCCGTATAGGTATCCTTGACGGTGTTGGTGCTGTCGACGATCGTGATCGTCGCCGTCTGACCGTTGACCGCCGCGCTGCCGGCGGCAGCCGTGCCGCTGATGGTGACGCCTGCCGCAGCCTCGGCTTTGTTGATGACGTTGTCGCCGGCAACCGGGCTTGTGATCGAAATCGTCGGAGACGTCCCGTCGACGGTAATCGCCTGGCTCGCCGTAATTGCCGAATTGCCGGCGATATCCGCGACATTCGCCTTGATGCTGTAGCTGCCGTCGGCGAGGCCCTGTGCCTGCGCCGCCGTTACATTGACCGACCACGCGCCAGCGGTGACCGTGGCCGTGTAGATATCCTTGACCGTGTTGGTGCTGTCGATGATGGTAATCGTCGCCGTCTGGCCGTTCACGGCTGCGCTTGCCGCGGTGGCCGTGCCGCTGATGGTGACGCCTGCCGCTGCCTCCGTCTTGTTGATGATATTGTCGCCGGCAACCGGGCCTGTGATCGAAATCGTTGGCGCGGTCTCGTCAACCGTGATCGCCTGGCTTGCCGCGGCGGCCGCATTGCCTGCCGCGTCGGACACATTCGCCTTGATGCTGTAGCTGCCATCGGCGAGACCTTGTGCCTGCGCCGCCGTCACGTTGACCGACCATGCGCCGCCTGTCACCGTGGCCGTGTAGGTGTCCTTGACCGCGTTGGTGCTGTCGACGATCGTGATTGTTGCGGTCTGGCCGTTCACGGCTGCACTGCCGGCGGCGGCAGTGCCGCTGATAGTGACGCCGGCCGCCGCCTCAGCCTTGTTGATGATATTGTCCCCGGCGACAGGGCTTGTGATCGCAATCGTCGGCGCGGTCTCGTCCACCATGATGGCTTGTGTCGCCGTGGTGGCGGCATTGCCGATCGCATCCGAGACATCAGCCTTGATGCTGTAGCTGCCGTCGGCCAGGCCCTGCGCCTGCGCGGCGGTCACGTTGACCGACCACGCCCCGGCGGCGACCGTCGCGGTATAGGTGTCCTTGACGGTGTTGGTGCTGTCGAAAATCGTGATCGTCGCCGTCTGACCATTGACTGCCACACCGCCGGTGCCGGCCACAGCGGTACCGCTGATGGTGACGCCGGCCGCCGCCTCGGTCTTGTTGATGATGTTGTCCCCGGCGACGGGGCTTGTGATTGCGATCGTCGGGGCCACAGTCGCCAGCGTGAAGACAACAGGCGCGCTCGAACCGACGTTGCCTGCGGCATCGGTATCCTGGGCAACGATGCTGTGGTTGCCGTTACCGGGCAGCGTCACGGTGGTCGACCAGGCCCCGCCGACGACGGTCGCGGTGCCGATCTGTGTGGTGACGCCATTGACGGTGTCAAATAGCGTTACCGTCGACCCGGCCACGGCCTCGGTCGCCGCCACGGTGCCGGAGATCGTTTGCGTTGATTGATTGGTGGTCGCACTCGCCGTGCTTATCGTCACCGTCGGCGGGAGCGTCTCCACTGCCACCGCTTGGCTTACCGTGGTCGCCGCGTTGCCGGCCGCATCCGAGACATCAGCCTTGATGCTGTAGCTGCCGTCAGCCAGGCCTTGCGCCTGCGCCGCCGTCACATTCACCGACCAGGCGCCACCCGCAACCGTCGCAGTATAGGTGTCCTTGACGGCATTGGTGCTGTCGACGATCGTGATCGTTGCCGTCTGGCCGTTGACCCCTGCGCTGCCGGCCACGGCTGTGCCGCTGATGGTGAGGCCCGCCGCAGCCTCGGTTTTGTTGATGATGTTGTCGCCGGCGACCGGGCTTGTGATCGCGATCGTCGGCGCGGTCTCGTCCACGGTGATCGCCTGGCTCGCCGTGGTTGCCGCATTGCCGGCCGCGTCCGATACATTCGCCTTGATGCTGTAGCTGCCGTCAGCCAGGCCTTGCGCCTCCGCCGCCGTCACGTTCACCGACCATGCGCCGGCCGTCACCGTCGCCGTGTAGGTGTCCTTGACGGTGTTCGTGCCGTCGACGATCGTGATCGTCGCGGTCTGGCCATTGACCGCCGCGCCGCCGCTGCCGGCCACAGCCGTGCCGCTGATGGCGACGCCCGCTGCCGCCTCGGTCTTGTTGATGATGTTGTCCCCGGCAATTGGGGTTGTGATCGAGATCGATGGCCCGGCCGTATTCAGCGCAAACGTAACAGGCGCGCTGGCCCCGGTGTTGCCGGCTGCATCGGTATCCTGGGCCACGATGCTGTGGGTGCCGTCGCCCGACAGGGTGACGCTGGTGCTCCAAGCGCCGTCGCTGCCGACCGCCGCGGTGCCGACCTGCGTGGTGACACCGTTTACTGTATCGAACAACGTTACCGTTGCTCCGGCCGCAGCCTCGGTCGCGGTTACATGGCCGGAGATCGTCTGCGTCGGCTGATTGGTCGTCGTATCGGTTGTGCTGATGGTCACGGTCGGCGGAACGGTGTCCACCGTGACCGTCTGTATTACCGTTGTCGCCGTATTGCCGGTAGTATCCGATACAGTCGCCTGGATGCTGTAGCTGCCGTCGGCCAGCGCATGCGCCTGCGCCGCCGTCACGTTCACCGACCATACCCCGTTCGCGACCGTCGTCGTGTAGGTGTATTTGACGACATTCGAGCTATCGACGATTGCGACCGTGGCGGTCTGACCGTTCACAGGCAGATTGCCAATGCTCGCCGTGCCGCTGATAATGAAGCCCGCCGATACCGCGCTCTGGTTAATGAAGTTGCCCGCGACAACTGGACTCGTGATGGCGACCGTCGGAGGAAGTGCCGGGATGATCAGAGCCTGGACCAAATTGGTTGGTTGCGTCGAACTACCGCTGGCCGACGATGCCGGCGTGACGACAACGGTGGTTTCCGGCTCGGCATCCTGATGTTGAGCACTGGCCGCGGTCGGAATTATTTGGGTGTTGTTCGTGTCGGGCGGCGGCGTGCTGCTGCCGGCGCTCGCATATTTGGTCGTTGACTGCGGATTGGCATCACCTCGCTTGCCGTCGGACGGAGGCGGGGTATTGGGAGCGATCGCCTTGAAAGCATCGTAGGTGCTGATCACCTGTTGGAAAACACTGAATTCCTGCGCGACCTGCGCCGGCGATTTGTTGCTCTCCCGTGCGATGACGTCAAAGTTTGCGGTGGGCGTCAGCGTAAGCGACGTGCCATTGCTGGTGACCGTGCCGATCACATCGCCTCTGGTGTTGAAAACCTGGACGGCATGGATTTGGCCGTCCTGCTGGTCCACGACCGAGATCGAAACCGTCCCGTCCGTCGCGGAAATATCGAGGATCACCGAGGTGCCCCGGACGCCGATAGCGGCTACCGGTGTCCCGACCTTCATATCCCCGGTCTTGGCGACCTGACCGGCGACGAAGCTGGCGGCCCCCTGCACGAGGGTGAATAAAGAGGTGTTCGACGTACTGGTCGGATCGTACGTCAGATCATTCAGCATCAACCGCGCATTCGCGGTCAGATTGAATGTCGTGCCATCGACCAGCACGAGACCCAGCGTCGAGTTGCTGCCGGTCTGCACCAGATCGGTCTGATAAACGGCATCGCCGTTGTTGAGCACGATGGTTACGCCATTGCGCACGATGCTGGCGCTGCCGGTCATCTTGGCAACGTGACCGACCACCTTGCCGGCCGCGTTTGCTCCCCCGGCCTGGGCGTATTGGACATACCCGGTTAGAGCGTCAATGACCTTGGCATCGAGTTGCGCGCCCTCGGGCGAGACGAGCAAGGGCCGCTTTTCCCCGTGAAAATAATCCGGGACGATCACGCGATGGAGGTGATCCGAAATTATCAGATCACTGCCTGCTCTCTGATAGTCCCCGGAGAAGAGAAGATGGGCGTCCGGAACCTTGAACGTCGCTGCGTGGCCGTGATCCGGCAAGGAATCGAAGTCGAAACGGACGGATTCCACGTCCGACGCGCCGGGTGAAAATCGCCCCGTGTAATTCAATCGAGCCCCCAAATAAGTTAATAAATTATTTAATAAACATCCTGATACCGGGCGGGACGGGCCTCCTGATTGCGGCTGTGTAAACAATAACTTACCGGCGCAACCGGACCATTGTCAGGATTGTAATTAAAATGTAACAACTGGGGTCACTTTGCTCCGATTACTCGCGCGATGAAGGGCGGGGCGGAACGGCGGATGGGAAAGTTCGGAAAGCTCGTACTGGTTGTAGCGCAGGGGACGGCGCTTCGAGCCAAGATCGCGCGATTGCTGCAGCCGGCCGGCTATGCCGTCGAGCTCGCTGCGGATGAAACGCGTGCGCTCGATCTGGCTGTCCACGAAGATATAGATGCCGCTATCCTTGTAATGGGCCCTGGCCTTGCAGATTTGGCGTTCGCGCGGCGACTGAGCGACAGAGTTCCGAGATTGATCGTGCTGGCTGAGCGATCAGCGGATATTGCCAGGCTGGGCCGTTCTCTTCCCGGCGCGGACGCCCATCTATCGCAACCATTGGATGAACAGAAGCTTCTCGGTCGCCTCGCCGAGATGATCGCTTCCCCTGGGGAAGACCACCCCGCACCGGAACCGGCTGCGCTGCGCATCGAGGGCTGCAGGATCAACCTGCCCGGTCGTACCTTCGTGCACGCGGACGGGCGCGAGGTAGCGCTGACCCGAGCGGAGTCTGCGCTGCTCGTTGCATTCGTACGTAATCCGGGCCGCGTGTTGTCGCGCGATCAGTTAAGTCAGGCGATAGCCGGGCATGGCGAGGAGTTGTACGGCCGCAGCATCGATATGCATGTTGGCCGGCTGCGACGAAAGATCGAGCCTGACCCAAAGGCGCCGCGGTTCATCATCACGGTGTCAGGTGCCGGCTACAAATTCGCCGCAGGTCCCCAAACTGTCGAACAAGATCGCGAGTCGCCGGCCATCGAACCGGGAGAGAAAATGGAGTCTGCGCCGGAGCGAGCGCGCGGTCCCCGCATCAACTCCCCGAATTCCGGGTCCGAGAGACGCCAGCTGACGGTGCTGTCCTGTGAACTCGTGGGTTCGATGGTGCCCACGATTGACGCCGACCCCGAGGAGGTCGCTGGCGTCGTCCACCGTTTCCAGGACGCTTGCGCAGGCGCGATCGCGAGTATGGGAGGAAGCATTGCCGCTTTCACAGGACAGGAGGTGCTGGCGTTATTCGGTTATCCCAAGGCTTACGAGGATGATGCGGAACGGGCCGTGCACGCAGGGCTTGATCTTGCGGCAAAGATGGAGGAGTTCGTATGGCCCTCCGGCAAACCTTTGCAGGTACGAATTGGAATTGCTACTGGCCTGGCCGTGATTGCAGGCCAAGCCGTGGTCGGAGAACCTTCAATCGTTGCGCCCCGTTTGCGAAGCATAGCTCCCGCAGGTTCGATTCTTGTTGCCGCGAGCACGCGCAAGCTGCTTGGTCGCGCATTTATTTGCGATGACGCCAGCTCGTACGAGCTTGCGGGAATTTCCGAGAAGGTGACCGCTTGCCTGGTTGCGGGAAGGCGATCCATCGAGAACCGGTTCAGCTCTACTCGGGGGCCGCGACTTACGCAGTTTGTCGGCCGGCAGCACGAATTGCAGCAGCTATTGGACTTATGGGATCGAGCCAAAGCCAGCCATGGTCAGGTCGCGCTGCTGTGCGGTGAAGCCGGTATCGGCAAGTCGCGAGTTTGCGAAGTCTTTCTGGAACGGATCAACGCAAAGCCGCATGTCACAATCCGTTATCAGTGCGCGCCGCACCATGCGAACAGCCCGTTTTATCCGATTATCGAGCAGATCCAGCAAGCGGCTCGTATCAAGCGAGGGGACACCCCCGATGCCAAGCTCGAGAAGCTGAAAGTTGCCCTGTCCGAATCCGGCGCCCCAACCCCTGCCGACGTTCGTTCCCTTGCTGCATTGCTCTCGATCCAAACAGGTGAACTCCCGGCGCAAGGCCTGACACCTCAGCGGCTGAAGGACCTCACGATTGCGGCGCTGATCCGGCACATAGTGGGTTTTGCACGCGACCAGCCGCTGGTTATCGAGCTTGCCGACGCACACTGGGCTGATTCCAGCTCCCTCGAACTGTTCAGCCGTATCATCGCTTCAATCAAAGCGGCGCAAGCATTCGTCCTGATAAGCTTCAGGCCGGAGTTCTTCCCGCAATGGCTCAATGAGCCGCACGTAACCATGCTGCGGCTTGACCGACTCGGGCGCGAGCAGATCGAGGCCATGATATTCGACGTGGCCGGACAAAGGGCCCTCCCCTCGGAAATGTACGCGCAGATCATCAGCAAGACGGATGGGGTGCCGCTGTTCGTCGAAGAACTCACGAAATCGGTGCTGGAATCCGGCCTGCTTGGAGATGCGGGTGATCAGCTTACCTCCGTCCGCCCACCTCCGCTGCTTGCGATTCCCACGACGCTGCTTGGCTCGCTGACGGCCCGCCTGGATCGTCTTGGACCGGTTAAGGAGATCGCGCAGGTCGGCGCGGCCATCGGTCGCGAATTCTCCTACCGGTTGCTCGCCGCTGTCGCACCTCTATCAGGACCGCCGTTGCACGCGGCTCTTGCCCAACTCGCGGCTCCCGAGTTGATCTTTGTCCGAGGCGAGCCGCCGGATTTAACCTATGTATTCAAGCACGCGCTGGTTCAGGACGCGGCATATGGCACCCTGTTGCGCAGCAAGCGGCAGCAACTTCATCGCCGAATTGCCGATGCTCTCGAGCAGGGGTTCCCCGAGACGGTCGAGACCCAGCCCGAACTCCTGGCACATCATCTCATTCAGGCGGGCCTCACCGAGCGGGCCATCGATTACTTGCGAAAAGCCGGCCAGCGTACGATCGAGCGTTCGGCGAACGCGGAGGCGATCCGCCACATAACCCAGGCACTCGAATTGCTGCAATCGCGGCCCGAGGGTCCGGCACGCAGACGTGCGGCGCTCGGGTTGGAGGTAATGCTCAGCCAGGCAATGATCGCCGTCTATGGCTACGCAGCACGCGAGACCGCCGAAGTGTTGCTTCGGGCGAAGGACCTCATCGACGAGGTAACGGATCCCGCACAGAAGCTGGCCATCCTTTATGGGATTTGGGCGGGCCATTATGTCGGCGGTGAGGTCGCCAAGCAGACGGACGCAGCCGGTGAGTTCCTTAAGGAGGCCGAACGCAACAATGATACGGCGGCCCTGTCTGTTGCTCATCGCATCATGGGCACTACGTACGCGACAAAGGGGGAATTTGCGGCCGCACTGCCTCATCTCAAGCAAGCCCGATCGCTCTACGACCCTCAGCACGGCGCTCCGTTGCAATACCAGTACGGCCAGGATGTTGGCGCGGCTGCCTTGTGCTACCTGAGCTGGGTCTTGTGGCATCTGGGCTCCGTCGACCAGGCATCGCAGGTTGCCGCCGATGCGGTGAAACGGGCGGAGAACCTGTCCCATCCACACACCCAGGCCTTCACCATTTGCCATGCCCGCGGCATGATCGACATTTTCCGGCGAAGCTCGCGGGACATGAGATCGTATGCGGGCTCGGTGGTCTCACTCTGCCAGGAACACGGTCTGTCACACTGGATGGCCTGCGGGCGCATTCTCGAGGGATGGGCAACCGTGAATGAGGGCGAGATCGATCGCGGGATCGAGCTGCTTCGCGCGGGTGTAGCTGCCTGGCGAGAAGCAGGAGCGCGGCTCTGGCTGCCCCTGTTTTTGATGCTTGAGGCGGAAGCTTGCAATAAAGCGGGCCGCAACGAGGCCGCGCTGGATACGATCGAGCAGGCAATCGCGATCTCCGCGGAAACGGGCGAGCGCTGGTGTCTGGCCGAGATCCTGCGCATCAAGGCGGGCTTGCTCTCCGCAGCCGGTCGCGCAGACGATCAAGTCGAGATGTTGCTCGCCAGCAGCCTTGAGGTTGCCAGGAGTCAACAGGCCCGGAGCTGGGAGCTGCGCGCGGCGTGCGATCTTGCGACGCTCTGGCTAAGCAAAGGCCGGGCACACGAAGCGCTGCCGATGTTGCAGCCTATCTACGCCCAGTTTACGGAAGGCTTTGACTCGGCGGATTTGCGGCACGCCAAATGGATGCTTGGCGGCCTCGATCCAACAGGGCGCCAGAAACGAGCGAAATCAAGCAAGCCGGCACGCGAACCACACCGCTCCGGCTAAAACGTCAGGGATTTGCTCCGGGCCCCGCGAGAGGCCTCACTGCCCGGGTTGCTCTGGAACGCCGTGGAGGCTTGGAAAAACGCACTTCCTGCTGCGCCTAATTGCGCCAACCTAAGGTTTGCAGGAGCGACGGCGCCTGGGCATTTTGCACAGACTGGCCCGGTGCTCGGGCGCCTTGTGCGGGCGGAACCTCTGCCCGTGCATTTTGCTCCCGACCGACCTTTTTTCGAGGATTTTGCACGGGCCGTATCTCAGCCCGCGCACTTTGGACGGGCCGGAGGTGCCAGTGCTTTTGCATGGACCGGAGAGGCGCTCCGGCCTCTTTGGCAACCTCTACCGGGGCATTTTGCACAACCTGTTCCGGGGCATCTTGAACGGGCTGTACGGCCTCGACCTGTGCGTGCGCATCTTTCTCGGCCGCCCAAGCTTGGAATTGCGTAAACAGGGCTTCAGACGAAGGCTCGCTATTTTCCATTTGACTCTGACCGGCGGGTTCAGAGGCGAGAGCACTTTCGTCTCGGGTCGGCGCGTCTTTTGCGGTCGGCGGCAAAGCCCGAGCATCGGCAGTCGATTGAATTGTCGGCGCCGACTGATCGGTGCCAGGCTGAAGCGCGGATTTGCCGGCCACCGGAGCCGTGACGTCCGCAAAGAGCCTCACGGGATTTTCCGCCGATAGAATCGCGATGCCTATCGCTGTCGCCGCTGCAGCCAAAATACTTGCCTTGAGGACTTGCGGAACGACAACAGCTCTGTCCCAAGCTTTCCCGATGCTCTGCTGCTCAGGTTGATCGGCGGTACAGAGAGGCTCAGGATGGTCCGGATTGAAACCGTCTCTCGTCGGCATTGGGTGATGGCTCCCCCTAATGTTCCTGCCGACCAATAGCCTGATATCGAGGTCCAAAAAGCGGAGAAATCTTGATTTCACTTGGGCCGGGGAACCATACGATTGGCCTTCGCTATGCGAAAGAAACTAAGTCTGGACTGTTTCGACAATCGTTGACCGACGTCGGCTGTGCAGTGGGGTCCGGCGGGATGAAATTGGGACTGCCTCACTGCCATATTTGCAGGCTCAACTCTTTTTGATGACGAGCGCACGATAAAGTCATTCTCCTCCAATCTCTCGGGAGGCAATGGAAATTGCAAGTTACGTCCATTAGCAACCCTTGGGCCGGCCGCGCCCATCGGCCGGGCCTGGGTCGCGAAAACTTAAGCTCTTTTTAGAATCTCTAGGCGAGAATTCTGGGTACAGAGTTTTTTCGAATGGTTCAGGTCGAGCGTTTCCGCCCCGCCAAACGCAGTTTCAGAGTGCTGGCGATTTTGTCCGTAAGCATTCTGGGCGCTGCGAGCATGTGGGGGGCCGCGCTGTCGATGTGCCTTTCTTCCCTCACGGAGCTCTCCAGCGCACTCGAGGTTGACAACCTCCACTATGCGGAATCCCGTCACCAAAGCATGCAACTGCTCCTGTGGGGCGACCTCTGGAATGATATGACCGCCGGTCTCGTCAGCGTCCCCGACGTGCCGCGGCAGGACGTTCAATTCACCAGTTTTGAATCTCGTTTCCCAAGCGCGCAACTGCTGCTGCGGCGTGACCTCCGCAATGATACGACCGCCAGTCTCGCGAGCGTCCCCCATGTGCCACAGCAGGACATTCAATTCATCAGGTTTGACCTAGCGACCTTGCCTCCGATGGCATTTACGCAGTTCTGCTTGAAATACGTCAGTGACTGCAAACCGCAGCGGTTGTTATTCGGGGCTGACCGGGTCGAGTTGAACAAAGTGCGCTGGGCAGAGCTCGAGACCACCAATCGCACTGTCAATTCATCGATCCATCCCGCGCGAAATGAAGACGGCCTCGCTGGTGAAAAATGGTTGCTGGGCCCGGTTCGCGGCGATTGCAACGATTACGCCGTAACAAAGCGTCACCAACTGATCGCCAGAGGTTGGCCCGCTCGTACCGTATTGTTGAGCGAGGTTGTGACCGTCTCGGGCGAGCATCACCTTGTTACTATTGTCCGTACCAACGGCGGCGATCTGGTGCTCGACAATCTAACCGACCGAATCGTGCCTTGGTCTCGCACGCCCTATCGATGGGTTCGTATCCAGATGCCCAAAAACCCAAATTACTGGGCATCGATTTCCGAACGAAACGCTTAAGGGTGGTCGCTACCGAGCGCGGCCGCTTATTGAGAACGTTGCCGCGCTAGCCGGTTCCCGACGATCTGGTTCATTTTTTTCCACGTTTGGAGACGGCTAAGCGGGCCTGCACATATTGCCTTGTTTGCAGTGTTTTCGAACTAGCTCGAGCAAGATGGCGGAGAGAGTGGGATTCGAACCCACGGTACAGTTTCCCGCACACACGCTTTCCAAGCGTGCGCCTTAAGCCACTCGGCCATCTCTCCGGATGCCCTCTCTTGAAGGGCCATGGCGACTTTTGCAAGTGAGGGCGGCGGAAACCGCGGATATTTCCATAACTAACTGAATAATTTATATAATTTTTCGCGGCCGCTTGGCCGTGCGGGCCGCTGAACCGAAAGCGGGTCAGCCGCGACGATAGAATATGGCCGCAATTCAACCGGCGGAGGGGCGACATGACCATCGATCGGGCGCTGGCGTTCTCGATTTTGGCATCCGCGATGCTGGCGGGCGGCGCGGCGCCGGCACTGGCGCAGGCCTGCACCCATCAAGGTGTCGACGTCAGCTGCGACGATGGCCGGCGCGGCATGCTCTCCGGCGATACGATCACCTGGGCCGACGGCACCCACTCCAGCCTGACCTCGCCGCATCCAAGCGTCATCATCGGCAACAAATCGTCCGTGATCGTGGGACAGGGCGTGTTCGTCGGCAAGGGCAAGGGCGTCGTGCCGCTCGAAAATCCGAGCGCGCCGGACAAGGCGCGGTGTCCTGTTCTCGATGGCGTCTCTTACTGCTATTAATGATACCGCGCGCTGCTGTTGACCGAGCGCAGCGGCCACGGTGCCGGCGGCGGCTCCGGCGATAGCGGCTCCGATGCGCACCGGTCGCTCCGGGTCTCCTGCAGCGCCTCGACGAAATCGGCGAACCACCGCTGGATCGTGCCGGCGTGAAGCTTCTCCATCATGGCTTCCCAGCGCAGCCGCCGTTCGGCCAGGGGCATCGACACTGCGGTCGCAATCGTCCGCGCCATGCCGTCGATGTCGTTGGGATTGACCAGCAGCGCCGTGTCGAGCTCGTTGGCGGCGCCGGCGAATTTCGACAGCACCAGCACGCCGGGATCGGCCGGGTTCTGGGCCGCGACATATTCCTTGGCGACCAGGTTCATGCCGTCATGCAGCGGGGTGACGACGCCGACCTGCGCGGTGCGATAGAGCCCCGCCAGCACGGTCTGGCTGAAACCCTTGTTGAGATAGCGGATCGGGGTCCAGTCCACCTCGCCGTGGCGCCCGTTGACGTCGCTGACGAGCTTTGCAAGCTCGCTCTGCAAATTGCCGTACGCCTCGATCCCGCCGCGCGAGGGGGTCGCGATCTGCAGCAGCGACACGGTGCGCGTAAGCGCCGGCTGCATGGTCCACATGCGATCGAACGCGTTGATGCGGTTGATCAGTCCCTTGGAATAGTCCAGCCGGTCGACGCCGATCGCGAGCTTCTCGCCGTTCAGGCTGCGCCGCAGCCGCGACACGTCAGGATGCGACGCCGCCTTGGCGGCCTGTTGCGCAAATTTCTGGGGATCGATGCCGATCGGAAATACCGCGATATGCGTCTTGCCGAAGCGCGAGGTGACGACACCGTCTTCGATCTCGAGGCCGAGATCCGACGAGAGATAGCCGAGGAAATTGTCGCAATCGTCCTGGGTCTGGAATCCGATCAGGTCGTAGGCCAGCATCGCCTCGATCAGGTCGCGATGATGCGGCACGCCTTCGATGACGCCGTGCGCCGGCCACGGCGTGTGCAGGAAGAACCCGAGCGGCTGGGTGATCCCGAGATCGCGCAATTCCGCGCCGAGCGCGAGGAAATGATAATCCTGGATCCAGAACACGGAATCGGGCTTCTGGAAACGCAGCAGCGCCCGCGCCATGAAGGCGTTGACTTCGCGATAGCTGAGATAATCTTCCTGCGAGGCGCGGATCAGATCCGAACGGGAATGCAGCGCCGGCCACAGCGCCGAATTGGCAAAGCCTTCATAATATCCGCCGTAATGCGCGGCCGGCAGATCCAGCATCGCGAGCGCGCCGACGCCGAGCGCTTCGATTTCGGCAAAGGGTTCCTTCTGCGAACCGTCGCGGACGCGGCCGGAGGAGCCCACCCAAATCGCGCCGGATTGCTCCACCACGGGCAATAGCGCGGCGGCAAGCCCGCCCGTCATGGGCTCATTGGCCTTGCCGCGCGCGACGCGGTTTGAAACGACGACGAGGTTCACAGGGTCCTCTCCTGATAGTGCTCGTGTGTTAACAGCCATTCATCAATATGGTTCCTCGTCACCCTTTCAACGAAATGAAACCAAATTCGGGCCGAGCCGCGGCGGAACCCGGCCGTTCCGGTGCGAGTTCGGCATCTTTAAAATGACAGCGTGAGTGACAGATAACGCTTTCGGAACTTGTTTCCGCGCGGTTCCGTTTCACCGTTCGGCCACGGCATCGCCATCGATGAGACGCGCCAGCCATTCGCGCACGTCGCGCGGCTCGTCGAAATGATCGGCGACACCTTGCGCGCGCCGGCCGACCGAAAATGCCACGCCTCTCAAATCGGGCATGAGGGCGAACACGCTCTCGTCGGTGACGTCGTCACCGATGAAAATCGGGCGGCGGCCCTTGAAAGGTTCATGCGTCATCAGTTCGATGACGCCCGATGCCTTGTTAAATCCGGAATGCTTGATCTCGCAGACGCATTTGCCCGGCAACACCTCGATCGGCGCATTCGGCAGGTCGGCCCTGATCAGCGACACCGCCTCATAGATCGCCTTCTCCGCATGCGGCGCCAGCCGGTAGTGCAGCGCCAGCGAGTACCCCTTGTCTTCCAAGAGAATGCCCGGGCTGAGCTTGGCGATCGCCGCCAGCCGCAGTTTCAATTCCTTGTCCATCGGCGGCGCATGGGTGGCGACGGCCTCGCTGTCGGTCGAGAGGCGCATTTCAGCGCCGTGGCCGCCGACCGCCGGGAATTGATCGGGGGCAAAGATCAGGTCGATATCGTTGAGCGAACGTCCGCTGACCAGCGCCAGCGCGCCGGAGGTTTTGTCAAGCAGCCGGTTGAGGGTCGCAGCCAGTCCCGGCGGCACCCACACCTCGCGCGGCGTCGGCGCCAGATCGAGCAGCGTGCCGTCGATGTCGAGCAGGATGGCGAATTCGTCGAGCCGCCGCGCCATTTCGCCCGCGCTCCATTTCGACGGCGTCCGATCCGGTGATGGCATGTCCTGTTGCAACGGCACCTCTGCCAGATCCTGATCCACCAAGTCCTGGTTCATTTCATTCTATTCCACAAAAGCCAGCGGGCGGGCAACCGATTCCAGCGACCGGCGCTCGGCCGCGACCGCATACCGCCAGGCGATGACCGCCGCCGCAATCATCAAGGCCGATCCCAGCAGGTAACCGGCGAACACGCTGTTGCGCGACCCGGTATCGATCAGCGCGCCGAACAAGGCGGGACCGGCCACCCCGCCAATGCCGGTTCCGATCGCATAGAACAGCGCGATTGCGAGCGCCCGCACTTCCAGCGGAAAGGTTTCGCTGACGGTGAGATAGGCAGCACTTGCGGCAGGAGAAGCGAAGAAAAAGACGACCATCCATGCACCGGTCTGGGTCTCGGCGGTCAATAGCCCGATCGAGAACAGGTAGCCGGACAGCGCCAGCAGCGCGCCCGACATGCCATAGGTGAGCGCAATCATGGCGCGGCGGCCGAGCGTGTCGAACAGCCGGCCGAGCAGCAACGGCCCGAGGAAATTGCCGGCCGCGAAGGGCAGGATGTACCAGCCGATCCGGTTGGCGGGGATGCCGTAGAAGTCGGTGAGGACCAGCGCGAAGGTGAAGAAGATCGCGTTGTAGAAGAACGCCTGCGCGGTCATCAGCGCCAACCCGACCAGCGAACGCCGGCGATAAAGCGAGAACAAGGTATGCGCCACCTCGCGCAACGGCGTGTGGTCGCGCATCCTGAGCCTGATCTTCGGCCAAGCATGTTGACGCGGGTCCTGCACGTGGCCGGTGACCGAGCGCTCGATATCGTCCACGATCGCATGCGCCTGTTCGGGATGGCCGTGGATCATCAGCCAGCGCGGGCTTTCGGGGATCCACATCCGCATCACGAACACGATCAGGCCGAGGCAGGCGCCGGTGAGATAGGCCAGCCGCCAGCCGAGATCGGGGCCGACCAGATGCGGATCGAGCAGCACGATCGCGCTGGTGGCGCCGAGCGCCGCGCCGATCCAGAAACTGCCGTTGATGACGAGGTCGGTCCAGCCGCGATAGCGCGCCGGCACCAGTTCCTGGATAGTCGAATTGATCGCGGTATATTCGCCGCCGATGCCGGCGCCGGTCAGGAATCCGAAACAGCGCGTAGCTCGCGACATTCCATGACAGCGCGGTCGCCGCGGTCGCGGTGAGATAGAGCGCGAGCGTGATGAAGAACAGTTTCTTGCGCCCGATCCGGTCGGTGAGCCAGCCGAAGCCAAGCGCGCCGATGACGGCGCCGGCGAGATAGGCGCTGTTGGAGAACCCGACGTCGAAGTTCGAAAATTGCAGGGTCGGGCTTTCCTTCAGCGCCCCCGACAGCGCACCGGCCAAAGTGACCTCGAGCCCGTCCAGAATCCAGGTGATGCCGAGCGCCAGCACGACGCGGGTGTGGAAACCGCTCCAGGTGAGCGCATCGAGACGGGCGGGAATAGAGGTTTCGATGACGCGATCGTCGCCGCTGCGCTTCGCGGGCGCCAACTTATGAGCGTGTTTGGGCGCGCCGTCATCGACCGCCGGGCTGAGCTGCAAATCCATCGATCGGGACCAATGAGGAAACACCCGGGAATGCTGCATTCCAGGGTTTTCAAATGTGAATGCGGCCTGCCTGCCACCGGGGTTAACGCGGTTGTCACCATCGGGTTCCCGCCGGGCGGCGGCGGAACCGATTGGGATGGCTGCCGTTTTACGCTGAAATGACATGGAGTTGGCAATGGCTGACAGGAAGACGGCGCGAAAGGCGACGGCGCGGAAGGCCGCGGGAAACAGCACGCGAAAGTCGGCGCCCCGAAAGGCCGGTTCGGCGCGAGGAGGGTCCGCGCGCAAGAGGACGCCAAAACGCTGGTCGCAGCGCGTGACCGAGCACAGCGACGCACTTGATCTCCAGCAGGGCGTCTTCAAGCTGACCGATCCGAAGAAGATCGCGGCTTCCCTGAAACGCTCCGCGGAACACAGTTCGCGCCGCAAGGCCGGCGCCTACCGCTCGGCGCTCTCGATGCTGACCTTCTATATCAACCGCGCCGGCAAGGGCTTGCCGAAGACGCAGCGCGCGCGACTGGAGCGCGCCAAGGGCGAGTTGAAGCGGGCGTTCGGCAAGGAGTGAAATGTCATACCCGCGAAGGCGGGTATCCAGTACGCCGCGCTCTCTCAATTCCATCACTGGCGCCTCTGGAATACTGGATCATCCGCCTCAGCGGATGATGACAGCGGAGGGTGTGGTGCGTTCGTCATTGCGAGCGCAGCGAAGCAATCCAGCTTTCTTGTCGCACGACGGATTGCTTCGCTGCGCTCGCAATGACGGCTAGATACGGCTTCGCGATCTCGCCGCAGGTTTTGCGCGAGGTTTCGCCTGCTCGTTCCGCCCTCTTCGAAGAGAGGGCGCAGGGAATGCCGGGCGCCCGATGCGCCCAATAGCCGCGTGTGCAACGATAGTGGTAGTTGCGCACACGCGTTGTCAGGTCACACCGGAATCACCCGGCATTCCCCGCGCAATGGTTTTACGGCTTATTTCGTGCTCTCCCGGGCGATCGGCTTTTTTGTCACCCTCGCCGGCAGCGTTAGCTGCCAACTTGACGCCAGCGTCGAGGCGTCAGGACCACACGACTTCGCCGTACGCGTCGAGTGCTCTCGTCAGCAGCACCGTCAGCGTCCACCGCATCCCGTCCCGCGTCCGTGACGATCGCGAGCCGCCCCTCAAGTGGGACGGGACGGCGGTGGATATAAAGCTGATTTGGGTATGGCGGCAAGCACTATTTCTGATTTTCAGAAATATATTTTTGCGGCCCGGAGCATCGCCGGCTTCGATGCACCGTGAACATCCCATGCGCGGGCAAACACCCGGCCGATGTTTTGCGGCCTGGCGCCTACGCCGCGCGGATATTCGCCATGAAGCGGTCGAGCTCCTCGCGCAGCCGCGCGCTCTCGCTCGAAAGGCTCTTCGCCGAATTCAGCACCTCCTCGGAGGCCGAGCCGGTTTCGGTGGCGCCGCGATTGACCTGCATGATGTCGGTCGCCGCCCGCTGGGTGCCCTGCGCGACGTTCTGAACGTTGCGCGCGATCTCTTGCGTGGCCGAGCTCTGCTGCTCCACGGCGCTGGCGATCGCCGAGGCGATGCTGGAAATCTGGCCGATGGTGCCGCCGATCTCCTTGATGGCGGCGACCGATTCCTGCGTCGCGCCCTGCATGCCCGCGATGTGGGTCGATATCTCGTCGGTCGCCTTCGCGGTCTGGCTGGCGAGCGATTTGACTTCGGAGGCGACGACCGCAAAGCCCCGGCCGGCGTCGCCGGCGCGCGCGGCCTCGATGGTCGCGTTCAGCGCCAACAGATTGGTCTGCTCGGCGATCGCGGTGATCAGCTTGACGACGTCGCCGATCTCCTGCGCGGCGCGCGACAATTTGCCGATCCGGCCGTCGGTCTCCTGCGCCTGGACCACGGCGGCTTCCGCGATCCGGTTGGAATCGCGCACCCGCCGGCCGATTTCGTCGACCGAAGTGGACAGCTCTTCCGTGGCGGTGGCGACCGATTGCATGTTGCTGGAAGCCTCTTCCGAGGCGCCGGCGACCTGGCTCGACAGGCTCTGGGTGGTCTCCGCGGTCCGCGTCAGCGTGCCGGCGGCCTGTTCGAGCTGAACGGCGGAGGCCGAAACGTTGGAGACGATGGCGCCCACCGCCGCCTCGAATTGATCGGCGAAGCGAATGAGTTCGCTGCGCCGCGCCGCGCCGGCCGCCTTGTTCTGGGCATCATGGGCGGCGGCGTCGCGCTCGGCCTTGGCGATCGCCTGCATCTTGAACTCTTCGACCGCGGCGGCCATCTCGCCGATTTCGTCCCTCCGCCCGAGGCCCGGCAGCACGACATCGAAATTGCCGCCGGCGAGTTCGCGCATCGCCTTGCACATCTCGATCATCGGCCGGGAGATCCCCTTGCCCAGCAGCAGGGCCAGCACGGCGCCGAGCAGGAAGCCGCCGGCCGCGAGCATCACGATCAGCCGTTCGGTGTCGGCGATGGTCGCATCCGACTCGGCTTCAAGTCTCTTCTGGTCGGACGACAGGTCCGTCTTCAGCGCGCCCGCGCCCTTGACGATCGCGCCGGCCGATTCGTTCATCTCGGCCACCAGCTTGTCGATCGACTTCGCGTTCTCGACCAGTTTGGTCAGCGCCTGCCGGTATTCCTCCAGCAGCCCGCCGGCTTCTTTCAGGCCCTGCGCGATCTTTTCATCCTTCGACGGGATGGTCCGCATCGAATTCTCGACGAATTTGAGGCGCGCCAGCGCGCTGTTGGCGACGGTCTGGTCGGAATTGATGACGAAGGTGTTGGCAAGCGCCGTCACCGCCTGGAACTGCTCGGTCACTTTTTTCGCGCCGAACTCGATCGCCTGAAGCTCGGAATCATCGGCGTTGCTGGGGAGATCGTCGAGCTTGTAGCGCAGCATGTTGCCGCTTTTCGCCAGCTGGTTCTGCGTCACCAGCGCGCTGTCGCGCTTGACCTTGAGGATGTCGGCGAAAAGCTTGCTGAAGGTGCCGAATTCACCGGAAAGCCGCGCCACCTGATCGCGGCGCGCCGGATTGGCGGTGCCCTTCATCGATCGATCGATGGCGTCCTTCAGGCTTGCTTCGGCCGCCAGTGCCGCGGTGGCATCGTCTTCCTTGCCGGTCACCACATAATAACGTGCCAGTGCCCGGTACGAGATCAGTTCGCGGTCGATATTGCGGGCGAGATCCGCTTCCGAAACGCTGCTTCGGTAGGTCGCAACGCCGGCGGAGACCCGCTCGAATCCGAAATAGGCGGTGCCCATGCTGACCGCGGTGATGGCCAGCACGACGGCGAAACCGAGGGTGACTTTGCCGCGAAAGCGCAAACTCGGGAGTTTTGACGATGCCGATTGCGACCCCACCCGGACCTCCCAGCGATTTTTCCAATCATCGACGTCGCCGGAAGCGCGAGCGTCCGGGGCGTAGGCCGGAAACTAGAGCAGAATGGATAAAGGGCCGTAAATTTACCACTGATCCCCAGGGCGCGGGGTCGAAAGCCGGCCGGCGCGCCCCTTCCGGCCCCGCCGACCCGCCAAATGCCGGCGGCCTTTCTGCGGCACGACCGGCAAAAAAGGCGTGGACCAGCCGGCAGCCGCGGCCCGCGGACCCTGACTTCCGGCGCTCGTGGGGAGCGCGGCCAAACAAAGAAGACATCACAATGACTTTCCGCGACGAAATTCCTAGTTGCAAAGTCCTGCTCCGGTGCTTCTAATTGGAACAATTAAAAACATCGGGAGGTATCAGGCGTGTCTACAGTCAAATTGACGGTAAACGGCAAGGCGGTCTCGGCCGAGGTCGAGGACCGGACCCTTCTCGTCCATCTCCTGCGCGAGAATCTGAACCTGACCGGCACCCATGTCGGCTGCGATACCAGCCAGTGCGGCGCCTGCGTGGTCCATATCGACGGCAGGGCGGTCAAATCCTGCACCGTATTGGCCGGACAGGCCGCCGGCTCCAGCGTCACCACCATCGAGGGCATCTCGAAGGGCGACGAGTTGCACCCGATGCAGGCCGCTTTCCGCGACAATCACGGACTGCAATGCGGCTATTGCACCCCGGGAATGATCATGTCGGCGATCGACATCGTCAACCGCCACGGCGGCAAGCTCGACGAGGACACCGTCCGCCACGAGCTGGAAGGCAATATCTGCCGCTGCACCGGCTACCACAACATCGTCAAATCGGTGCTCGACGCCGCCGGCCGCATGAAGGTCGCGCAGGCCGCGGAATAGCGTCCGCGGATCACCGTTTGCCAGCTCAAAAGACCGCCGAATTTCGATGGAAATGGCGGAGAACAGAACTCCGGTAGGGAGACCAGGGATATGGGTGTTGAAGGTATTGGCGCCAGCGTAGTGCGCAAGGAAGACCGGCGTTTCATCACCGGCAAGGGCCGCTACGTCGACGATATCAAGCTGCAGGGCATGACCTATGCCCAGTTCGTCCGCAGCCCGCATGCGCACGCCAAGGTGAAGAGCATCGACACCGCCGCGGCGGCGAAAATGCCCGGCGTGGTCGGCGTGCTCACCGGCAAGGAGATCGTCGACGACAAGGTCGGCAACCTGATCTGCGGCTGGGCGATCACCTCCAGGGACGGCTCGCCGATGAAGATGGGCGCGTGGCCGGCAATGGCGCCGGAGACCGTGCGTTTCGTCGGACAGGCGGTCGCGGTCGTCATCGCCGAGACCAAGAACCAGGCACGCGACGCGGCTGAAGCCGTGGTGGTCAATTACGAGGAGCTCCCGGCCGTTCCCGACATTCGCGCGGCGATCAAGCCGGGCGCGCCGCAGCTTCACCCGGAAGCGGCGGGCAATGTGATCTACGACTGGACCATCGGCGACGAGGCGCCAACGGATGCAGCCTTCAAGGCGGCGGCCAACGTGGTCTCGCTCGACATCACCAACAACCGGCTGGTGCCGAACGCGATGGAGCCGCGCGCGGCGATCGCCGAATATAACGAGGCCGAGGAGCATTTCACCCTCTACACGACGTCGCAGAATCCGCATGTCGCGCGGCTGGTGCTGTCGGCCTTCTACAACATCGCGCCGGAGCACAAGCTGCGGGTGGTGGCGCCCGATGTCGGCGGCGGCTTCGGCTCCAAGATCTTCATCTATCCCGAGGAGATGGTGGCGCTGTGGGCATCGAAGAAGGTGCGGCGACCGGTGAAGTGGACCGGCGACCGTACGGAAGCCTTCCTGACCGACGCCCATGGCCGCGATCATCTCACCAAGGCCGAGCTGGCCTTCGACAAGGACAACAAGATCACCGGCCTGCGCGTCAAGACCTACGCCAATCTCGGCGCCTATATGTCGCTGTTCTCGTCCTCGGTGCCGACCTATCTCTACGCGACGCTGCTGTCGGGCCAGTACAACATCCCCAACATCTTCGCCGAGGTGATCAGCGTCTATACCAACACCGTGCCGGTCGACGCCTATCGCGGCGCCGGCCGACCCGAGGCCAGTTTCGTGGTGGAACGGCTGATGGAAACCGCGGCGCGGCAGCTGAAGGTCGATCCAAGCGAGTTGCGGCGGAAGAATTTCATCACCCAATTCCCGCACCAGACCCCGGTCATCATGGCCTATGATATCGGCGACTTCGGCGCCTCGCTCGATGCCGCGATGAAGGCGATCGACTATGCCGGTTTCCCGGCGCGAAAGGCCAAGGCGAAGTCCGAAGGCAAGCTGCGCGGCATCGGCCTCTCCTGCTACATCGAGGCCTGCGGCATCGCGCCCTCGAAAGCGGTCGGCAGCCTCGGCGCCGGCGTCGGCCTGTGGGAATCCGCCGAAATCCGCGTCAACCCGGTCGGCACCATCGAAGTCCTGACGGGATCGCACAGCCACGGCCAGGGCCACGAAACGACCTTCTGTCAGCTGATCTCTGAGCGTCTCGGCGTTCCGATCAGCCAGGTGCAGATCGTGCACGGCGACACCGACAAGGTGCAGTTCGGCATGGGCACCTATGGCTCGCGCTCGCTCGCGGTCGGCGGCACCGCCATCGTCAAGGCGATGGAGAAGGTCGAGGCCAAGGGCAAGAAGATCGCGGCCCATCTGCTCGAAGCGTCCGAGGGCGACATCGTCATCGAGAACGGCGAGTTCAAGGTCACCGGCACAGACAAGTCGATCGCGCTGCCGATGGTCGCGCTCGCCGCCTACACCGCGCACAATCTGCCCGACGGCATGGAGCCCGGCCTGAAGGAAACCGCGTTCTACGATCCCACCAACTTCACCTTCCCGGCGGGCGCCTATATCTGCGAACTCGAGGTCGATTCCGGCACCGGCAAGACCTCCTTCGTCAATTTCGTCGCGGCCGACGATTTCGGCCGGCTGATCAACCCGATGATCGTCGAGGGCCAGGTCCATGGCGGGCTCGCGCAAGGCATCGGCCAGGCGCTGCTCGAGGGCGCGGTCTATGACTCGAACGGCCAGCTCGTGACCGCGTCGTTCATGGACTACACCATGCCGCGCGCCGACGACCTGCCGTCGTTCAAGCTGAACCACACCACGACGCTGTGCCCGGGCAATCCGCTCGGCGTCAAGGGCTGCGGCGAGGCCGGCGCGATCGGCGCTTCCGCGGCGGTGATCAACGCCATCACGGACGCAATCGGCAACAACAAGCTGGAAATGCCGGCGACGCCCGATCGGGTCTGGCACGCCATTCACGGTTGAGAGGGAAACCCAGTCATGTATGAGACCACTTACCATCGCCCTTCCTCCGTCGACGAAGCCGCGGCACTGTTTGCCAAGGGATCGGAGGCAAAATACCTCTCCGGCGGTCACACCCTGATCCCGGTCATGAAGCAGCGGCTGGCATCGCCGTCCGACGTCATCGACCTCGGCAAGATCAAGGAGCTGATCGGCATCGACGTCTCCGCCGACGCGGTGACGATCAAGGCGGCAACGACGCATTACGACGTCGCCAACAGCGGTCCGGTGCAAAAGGCCATTCCCGCGCTGGCGCATCTCGCTTCCCTGATCGGCGATCCGGCCGTGCGCCACCGCGGCACCATCGGCGGCTCGATCGCCAACAACGACCCGGCGGCGGACTATCCCTCGGCCGTGCTCGCGCTGGGGGCCACCGTGAAGACCAACAAGCGCTCGATCCCGGCGGACGATTTCTTCAAGGGCCTGTTCTCGACCGCGCTCAATGACGGCGAGATCATCACCCAGGTATCGTTCCCGATTCCGGCCAAGGCGGGATATTCCAAGTTTCCGCATCCGGCGTCGCGCTTCGCCCTGACCGGTGTATTCGTCGTGAAGACCAAATCCGGCGACGTCCGCGTCGCCGCCACCGGCGCGTCGCAGAGCGGCGTGATGCGGGTGCCGGCGATCGAGGCGGCGCTGAAGGCCAACTGGTCGGCGTCAGCACTCGACAGCGTCAAGATCTCCGCCAATGGCTTGATGAGCGACCTTCATGGCTCGTCGGACTATCGTGCCAACCTGATCAAGGTGATGGCGCAACGCGCGGTTGCCGCCGCCGGCTGATCGCGTATCTCATTTCAAACCATTCGTGCGGCGCGCTAGCTCAGCGCGCCGCACTGCATTTAGCCAGCATCAGCGCCAAAAGATGCTTGCCATGCCGGTCGCAAGGCGAGACAATTTAGCTAATCAACTAATTAAGAGACGCGCGCACGATCCGGAAAAACGGCCTCCGGTTTTCCGAAAAGATCATGCGCAAACAGCGGGGTGGAGCGCCCATGAAATTCGGCATTTTCTACGAGCACCAGCTGCCGCGCCCGTGGAACGAGGGCGATGAGCACCGGCTGTTTCAGGAGGCGCTCGACCAGGTTGAACTCGCCGACAAGCTCGGCATCGACTACGCCTGGGAAGTCGAGCATCATTTTCTCGAGGAATATTCGCATTCCTCGGCGCCCGAGATCTTCCTCGCGGCCTGCTCGCAACGCACCAAGAAAATCCGGCTCGGCCATGGCATCTGCCTGATGCCGCCGAAATACAATCACCCGGCGCGGGTCGCCGAGCGTATTGCGACGCTGGATCTCGTTTCCAACGGCCGCGTCGAGTTCGGCACCGGCGAGAGCGCATCGCTCGATGGAGCTCGGCGGCTTCAATGTCGGCTACGATCCGGTCGAGAAGCGGCGGATGTGGAAAGAGGGCGTCGAGCAGTGCACCGACATGATGGCGATGGACCCCTACCCCGGCTTCAAGGGCGAGTTCTTCGAGATGCCGTGCCGCAACGTGGTGCCGAAGCCGCTGCAGAAGCCGCACCCGCCGCTGTGGGTCGCCTGCTCCAACCGCGAGACCATCAAGATGGCGGCGCGCTGCGGCATCGGCGCCTTGACCTTCGCCTTCGTCGATCCCCGCGAAGCCCGGCAATGGGTCGATGACTACTACCGCATCTTCAAGGAGGAATGCGTGCCGATCGGACATGCCGTCAATCCCAATGTGGCGATGGTGACGGGCTTCTCCGTGCATCCGGACGAAATGGAAGCGCGCCGCCGCGGCGAGGACGGCTTGCGGTTTTTCCGCTACGGCCTGGCGCATCATTATATTTTCGGCGAGCACAAGCCCGGGCGTACCGACATCTGGGCCAATTTCGAGAAGGCGCGGCACGCGCTGCCGGCCGCCGGCGCCGATCACGGCATCGGTACCCCGGACCAGTTGCGCACCCATCTGCGTCACTTCGAGCAATCCGGCGTCGACCAGACCGTGTTCATCCAGCAGGGCGGCCGCAACAAGCACGAACATATCTGCGCGGCGCTCGAGCTGTTCGCAAAGGACGTGATGCCCGAATTCCGGGCGCGCGAAACCGAACGCGCGAACAAGAAACAGGAAGAGCTCGCTCCCTATATCGAGAAGGCGATGGCGCGCAAGCAGGCGACAAAGCCGATGCGCGATGAGGATATCCCGGTTTATGTCGCGCTCGGCCGCAAGATCGCCGAGGAAGGCAGCGGCACCGAACGCCAGAAGCAGAACGCCAGATTATGGGCCGACGCCGCCAAGGTCACCTTGAGCGATCCGGAACGCCACACCCCCAAAGCAACCTTGAAGCAATAAGACCCTGAAACAATATGAATGGATTTTTGACGTGACCGATACCACGACATCTCCCGCATCCCAGGCATCCACCCAGCGCGCCAGCGGGCCGCTGACCGGCATTCGCATCGTCGAATTCGCCGGCATCGGACCCGGGCCGTTCGCCTGCATGATGCTGGCGGACATGGGCGCGGAGGTGGTGACGCTCGACCGCGTCGGCGCCAAGAAGAACATGAAATCGGTGGCAGGGCGCGGGCGCAAGGTCGTCGAACTCGATCTGAAGGACAAGGCCGCGATCGCGCAGGTGCTCGATCTGCTTGCCAACGCGGACGCGCTGATCGAGGGCTTTCGCCCCGGCGTGATGGAACGGCTGGGGCTGGGGCCGGACGTGGTGCAGGCGCGCAACCCGCGGCTGGTCTATGGCCGCATGACCGGCTGGGGCCAGGAAGGCCCGCTGGCGCAGGCCGCCGGCCATGACATCAATTACATCTCCGTCACCGGCGCGCTGGCCGCGATCGGGCCCAAGGAACGCCCGGTGCCGCCGCTCAACCTGGTCGGCGATTTCGGCGGCGGCGCGCTCTATCTCGTGGTCGGCGTGCTCGCTGCATTGCTGGAAGCGAAGAAGTCCGGCAAGGGACAGGTGGTGGACGCCGCGATGTGCGACGGCGCGGCATCGCTGATGTCGATGTTCTTCGACATGACCGCGATCGGCCGCTGGACCGAGGGGCGCGAGCGCAATTTCCTCGACGGCGGCGCGCATTTCTACGGCGTCTACGAATGCGCCTGCGGCAACTTCATCTCGATCGGCTCGATCGAGCCGCAGTTTTATGCGTTGCTGCGGCAGCTGGCCGGGCTCTCGGATTCCGATTTCGACGCCCAGATGGATCCCAAGGCCTGGCCCGTGCTCAAGCAGAAGCTGGTCGAGGTGTTCAAGAGCAAGACGCGCGAGGAATGGTGCAGGATCATGGAAGGCACCGACGTCTGCTTCGCGCCGATCCTGACCATGGCGGAAGCGCCTGATCATCCGCACATGGCGGCGCGCAAGATTTTCGTCAGCCGCCACGGCGTCACCCAGCCCGCGCCGGCGCCTCGCTTCTCGCGCACACCGTCGGCGATCCGCGAGCCGCAGGCCGCTGACATTGCTACCGTCGCGAGCGAGTGGAAGGGCGGCCGATAGAACCCCCTCGTCATTCCGGGGCGACGCAAAGCGTCGAAACCGGAATCCAGAAGTTATCGGCGCGAGATTCCGGGTTCGCGCTTCGTGTGCCCCGGAATGACGACTTTTGGGCTACGCCGCGTTCTCCACTTTCAGCACGCCGCGGCGGATCTGGTCTTCCTCGATCGATTCGAACAGCGCCTTGAAATTGCCTTCGCCAAAACCGTCGTCGCCCTTGCGCTGGATGAATTCGAAGAAGATCGGCCCGATGGCGTTGGCGGAAAAAATCTGCAGCAGCACTTTTGTGTGGCCGCCGTCGACCACGCCTTCGCCGTCGATCAGGATGCCGTCGCGCTTCAGCCGCCGCGACATCTTCGCCATGCATCGGTAGCCGCGCGTCGATCTTCTCGAAATAAGTGTCGGGCGGTGACGGCATGAATGGCAGCCCCGCATCCCGCAGGGATTCGACGGTGCGATAGATATCCCTGGCGCCGCAGGCGATGTGCTGGATGCCCTCGCCGCGATACACCTTGAGATATTCCTCGATCTGGCCGCTCTCGCCGGCGTCCTCGTTGATGGGAATCCGGATCTTGCCGTCGGGGCTGGTCAATGCGCGCGAGAACAGGCCGGAGGCGCGGCCCTCGATATCGAAGAAGCGGATCTGCCGGAAATTGAACAGCTTTTCGTAGAAGCCGGTCCAGACATCCATGCGGCCGCGATGGACGTTGTGGGTGAGGTGATCGATGTAATGCAGCCCGGCGCCTTCCGGCCGCGGGTCTCTCGCGCCGAGCCAGTCGAATTCGGAATCATAGGCCGAACCCCTGGCGCCGTAGCGGTCGACGAAATAGAGCAGACTGCCGCCGATGCCCTTGATCGCGGGGACATCGAGCACTTTTTGCGCCGACGGAAGTTCGGCCGGTTCCGCGCCAAGCGACAGCGCACGCTCGTAGGCCTGTTTCGCGTCCACCACCCGGAACGCCATCGACGGCGCGCACGGCCCATGCGCGGCGACAAAGGCAAAACCGTGGGTGCCGGGTTCCTCGTTGACCAGATAATTGATATCGCCCTGGCGATAGACCGTGATCTTCTTGGTCTTGTGACGCGCGACCGGCGCATAGCCCATCAGCTTGAACAACGCATGCAGCGATTGCGAGTCGGGATGGGCGTATTCGACGAACTCGAAGCCGTCGGTTCCCATCGGATTGTCGGCGCAGACGACTGCGGGCGGCGCATCATGCGGAAATGGACCCATGGCTGACGATTCTCCTGATATTGCAGCTTGAATATTCGGTCACGGCGGGCACAATGTGCATGCGAATGATTGGCATTTTCGCCACGGGATGCACGGTTTGTGCATATTTTGGAGATTTTACGCATGATCTCGGTCGATGGCTTCGACCTCAAAATACTCGGCGCACTGCAGGATGACGGCCGTCTCACCAACCAGCAGCTCGCCGACATCGCCGGGCTGTCGGCGTCGCAATGCTCGCGGCGGCGGATGCGGCTGGAGGAAGAGGAGGTGATCTCCGGTTATCACGCCGACCTCGCCAGCGAGGCGCTTGGCTTTTCAGTCATCGCCTTCATTCACATCACGCTTGCGACCCACTCGCCCGACAACGCCAAGCGATTTCGCGCGCTGGTCAACCGGGTCGACGATATCCAGGAGGCCTACTCGCTGACCGGCGATGCCGACTATCTGCTGAAGGCAGTGCTGCGCGACCTCAAGAGCCTGTCCGACATCGTCAACAACGTGCTGATGCCACACCAGAGCGTGGCGCATGTGCGCTCCTCGATCGTGCTCGACCGGCTGAAGGAGAGTTCGAAGCTGCCGCTGAAGGTCGTGACGCGTTAGTTTGTCCGGAATCGAGGGAGATTCGTCATTCGAATCGGCGCCGCGATTTGCGATGATGGAACTCATTCCGAAGCGGCGAGACGACCATGGCGTTGCAACTCCGGCCGAACTGCGAATATTGCGACAGGGACCTTCCGCCGGCCTCGTTGGAAGCGCGCATCTGCTCCTACGAATGCACCTTTTGCGCCGACTGCGTCGAGACCAAACTGCAGCAATGTCTGCCCGAACTGCGGCGGCGGCTTCGTTCCGCGGCCGGTCAGACCTGCGCATGAATGGCGGCCGGGCGCCTGCGTCACCAGTCAGTTGCCGTCGGACACGCGCGTGCATCTGAAATACAGCCTCGAGGATATCGCAGCGCATTCGGCCCGGATCAGGGATATTGCGCCGGAAGAGCGGTAGGCTCGTTCCGTTGTCATTGCGAGGAGCGAAGCGACGAAGCAATCCAGCTTGCTTTATCGGGTAGTGAAGCTGGATTGCTTCGCTTCGCTCGCAATGACGGAGAAAGCTACTCCGCCGGCACGATCGTGCCTTCGACCTCGCCGAACCCGACGCGATAGCCGTCGCCGTGGCACCAGCCGCGCATGACGAGCGAGTCGCCGTCTTCCAGGAAGGTGCGCTTGACGCCGCTGGCGAGATCAAGCGGCTCGGTGCCGTTCCAGGAAATTTCCAGCAGGCTGCCGCGCTGATCCTTTTCCGGGCCGGAGATGGTGCCGCTCCCCAGGAGATCGCCGACATTCATGGCGCAGCCGGACGAGGCGTGATGCACCAGTTGCTGCACCGATGACCAGTACATGTATTTGAAATTGGTGCGGCAGATCCGCGAACCCTCGTTCATCGGCGGGGCGCGCAGCGCCACGTCGAGCTGCAGATCATAATTGTTCGGCTGCGCCTGCTTCAGATAAGGCAGCGGCGCCGGATCCTGCGCCGGCCCATGAACCCTGAACGGCTCCAGCGCTTCGCGCGTCACCACCCACGGGCTGATCGAGGTCGCAAACGCCTTGGCCTGGAACGGCCCGAGCGGCACATATTCCCATTGCTGGATATCGCGCGCGCTCCAGTCGTTCAAGAGCACAAAACCGAAGATCATCTGCTCCGCCTGCGCTTCGGTGAGCATCTCGCCGATCGCCGAGGGCTGGCCGATCACGACTCCCATTTCCAGCTCGAAATCGAGCCGCTTGCAGGGGCCGAATGACGGTACCTCCGCGCTCGGCGGTTTTAACTGTCCGCGCGGCCGGCGCACCTTCGTGCCCGAGACCACGACAGTCGAGGCGCGGCCGTTGTAGCCGATCGGCATATGCAGCCAGTTCGGCTGCAGCGCATTGTCCTTGCCGCGGAACATGACGCCGACATTGGTGGCGTGCTCCTTCGACGAATAGAAATCGGTGTAACCGGCGACCGCGATCGGCAGATGCAGCCTCGCCCGCGCCATCGGCACCAGCGCACGCTCGCGCAACATTTTGTTGTCGCGCAGCTGCGGATGGTCGTGGCGCAACAATTCGCCGATCCGCGCGCGCGTGCGGGACCAGATCTTTGGCCCCAGCGCCATGAAGGCGTTGATCGATCCTTGCGCAAATACGTCAAACCCGGGCGAAAGATCGATCAGTCCCTCGCCTTCCAGCACCGCGAGATCGAGCACATAATCGCCGATCGCGACGCCGACGCGCGGTGTCGGCGAAGCCGACGTCGAGAACACGCCGTAAGGCAGGTTCTGGATCGGAAAGTCGGAGGCGGGATCGACCGGGATGAAGGAGCGAAGTGCGGGATCGTTGGGATGGGGCAAAATGATTCTCCAATTAAACCATCGTCATGACCGGGCTTGACCCGGCCATCCACGACTTCGCTTTCGGGCCTCAAGACGTGGATGCCCGGGACAAGCCCGGGCATGACGGAACGTTAGATTCCGCTGGCCACCGCTACGGCCGGTTGGGGTCGAACCGCTTCTCCAGCCCCTTCCAGCAATCGGCATAATCGTCCTGCAGCGTCGACGATTTCGCCGCATGGGTTGTGATGCGCTGGGGAAAGCGCGTCTCGAACATGAAGGCCATGGTGCCCGTCAGCTTCACCGGCTTTAGCTCGCCATTGCTGGCGTGGTCGAAGGCTTCGCGGTCCGGGCCGTGCGGCAGCATCATGTTGTGCAGGCTCATGCCGCCAGGAACGAAACCCTGCGGCTTGGCGTCGTAGACGCCGTAGATCAGCCCCATGAACTCCGACATGATGTTCATGTGATACCAGGGCGGACGGAAGGTGTTTTCCGCCACCATCCAGCGCTCCGGGAAAATGACAAAGTCGATGTTGGCGGTGCCGGCGGTTTCCGACGGCGCGGTCAGGACGGTGAAGATCGACGGATCGGGATGATCGAAGCCGATCGCCCCGACCGGCGAGAAGGCGCGCAAATCGTATTTGTAGGGCGCGTAATTGCCGTGCCAGGCCACCACGTCGATCGGCGAATGCGGTAGCATCGTCTTGAACAGCGAACCGCCCCACTTCACATACAATTCGGTCGGCGTGTCCTTGTCTTCATAGGCAGCTACCGGCGTGAGAAAATCGCGGGCATTGGCCAGGCAATTGGCGCCGATCGGCCCGCGCTCCGGCAGCGTGAAGGCGCCGCCGTAATTCTCGCAGAGATAGCCGCGCGCCGGCCCGCCCGGGATCTCGACGCGGAACTTGACGCCGCGCGGGATCACCACGATCTCGCCGGGCTCGGCGTCGATACGGCCGAACTCGGTGACGAAGCGCAAGCCTCCCTGCTGCAGCACGAACATCATCTCACCGTCGGCATTGTAGAAATGCTGATCGACCATCGATTTGGTGATGAGATAGACATGGGCCGCCATGCCGGCTTGCGCGCCGGCATCACCCGCCGTGGTCATGGTCTGCACGCCCTGCAGGAACGCCATCTCGGCTTTCGGGATCGGCGTCGGATCCCAGCGTAGCTGCTCGATCGCGATCTCCTGCTCGTGGCACGGCGCGGTGCGCCACAGCCCGGCATCGACTTTCGCAAAACGTCCGGAGTGTTTCACCGACGGCCGGATCCGATACAGCCAGGAGCGTTCGTTGCTGCCGCGCGGCGCCGTGAACGGCGAACCGGAAAGCTGTTCGGCATAGAGCCCGTAGGCGCAGCGTTGCGGCGAATTGCGCCCGATCGGCAGCGCGCCGGGCAGCGCCTCGGTCTCGAAACTGTTACGGAAGCCGGACATGTAACCCGGCGTGATGTGGAGCGAACTCCGGGCGATCTTGTCCGGCGAGGTGTTGATATTCATGGTCATCCTCCTTGCAAGGCAGCCCACATCTCGCGATCGCGCTCGGCGGTCCAGATGATGGGGTCGTCGATCCCCGAGGCTTCGTCGAAGGCGCGGGAGACGTTGAACGGCAGGCAGTGTTCGTAGATCGCAAAGCTCGAGAATTTCGGGTCCATCACGGCGCGCGACGCCGCCATGGTTTCCTTGAGATTGCGGCCCTTGGCGACCGCGGTTTCCGCCGCACCGTAGAGCGTGGTGACGAAATCGCGCGTCATCGCGATCGCATCGCGCCCGGTCGAAAGGCCCTTCAACGCATCGCCGCGGCCGGGCGCGATCGCCTTGGGATTGAACGAGCGAATCTCGTTCAGCGTCGCCGGCCACTCGCGCAAGTAAGCATCGCCGCAATAGCAGGCCGAATGATATTCGATCAGGTCGCCGGAAAACATCACCTCGGCGTCCGGTACCCACGCGACGATATCGCCCGAGGTGTGTCCGGCGCCGAGCTGCATCAGGCGCACCTCGCGCTTGCCGAGATAGATCGACATTTCGCCTTCGAATGTCAGTGTCGGCCAGGTCAGGCCGGGAATGCTCTGCGCATCCTGGAACAGCCGTGGAAACCGGCCGTATTCGGAATCCCAGTCCTGCTGGCCGCGCTCGGCGACCAGCCGGTGCGTCTCCTGCGAGGCGACGATGCCTTGCGCCTTGTAGGCCGACGCGCCGAGCACGCGCACGGCGTGGTAATGCGACAGCACCACATATTTGATCGGCTTGTCGGTAACCTTGCGCACCCGCTCGATCACTTTATTCGCCATCGCAGGCGTCGCCTGCGCGTCGAACACGATGCAGCCGTCGTCGCCGACGATCACGGCCGAATTCGGATCGCCCTCGGCGGTGAAGGCGTAGAGATCGGTGCCGATCTCGGAGAAGGTAATTTTCTTCTCCGCCATGTCGGTCGTCGATGCGAAACCTTTTGCCATCAAGTCAAATCCCTTTATCGCTCATTGCTGTTGCTGCTGTTGTTGCTGGCTTGCGTCGACCATCCGCCGCTTCGCCAGCGCGATCGCCTCGCCCAGAATGTCGATGTCGCCGATGTGATTGGCCAGGATCAGCACCAGCGCCGCATCGAGATCGGCGCTCTCTACGTCGCTCAAGCCGCGATGCGCCTCAACGACCGCGCGAAACGCATCGTCCGGCCTGGCGAAATTCGAGCTGGTGGAGAGTGCCATCTGGAGCCTCAATTCATGCCGCAGGCGCGCGCCAGCGCGGCATCGAGCGTCGATCGTGTCGGGTGCCGGAAGCGCGCGGCGACGTAGCCGTCGGGCCGCAACAGATAGGCCGTGCCCGGCTCGGCATCGTAGCGCGCGCCGACGAGCCCGGCGGAATCGGAGAAACCATCGTCGCCGCCGATCCGGATCACGCCGACGCCTTCGGGCGGGTCGATCGCGGCGGCATTGCTGAACGCCAGCAGGGTGAAGCGCTTTCCCGCATCGATGAAAGCATCCGTCAGGAACATGGAATTGCCGGCGCGCGCGGCAATCGGCGCGTCCGGCATCGAGGTGCCCGGCCGCGGGCCGCCGCGCCACGCTTCGGTATCGGCGGTCGAAAGCGGAGAGTCGTAGATCGACGGCACCGACAGCCGGCCGCCATTGATCATGCGCTTGCCGAATTCGGTCTCTTTCGCGAGCGACAGCACCGCCTTGCGCAGCCGCGCTTCCTGGCGGGATACCGGCGCCATGAAGTCGGTCGAGCGGGTCGATTCGCGGATGTTTTCGTCAGCCGCTGCACTGCGCTCGGCGTGATAGCTTTCGAGCAGGGACTCCGGCGACAGTTTCCGCAGCACGCGATCAAGCTTCCATGCCAAATTCTCGGCATCCTCGAGGCCCGAATTGGCACCGCGGGCGCCGAACGGCGAGACCTGGTGCGCGGCGTCGCCGGCGAAGATCACGCGGCCATGGATGAACTTTTCCATCCGCCGGCACTGGAATTTATAAAGCGAGATCCATTCGAACTCGAAATTCTCGTGCCCGAGCATGCGCGCGATCCGCGGTCGCACGTTTTCCGGCCGCTTCTCGACCGCGGGGTCGGCCTCAGGATGAAGCTGCAGATCGATCCGCCAGATGTCGTCCGGCTGCCGGTGCAGCAGCGCCGAACGGCCGGCATGAAACGGCGGGTCGAACCAGAACCAGCGTTCGGTCGGAAATTCCGCCGTCATCTTGACGTCGGCGATCAGGAACTGGTCCTCGAACACCTTGCCCGAAAATTCAGCGCCCACCATCTGCCGCAGCGACGATCGGGCGCCGTCACAGGCGATCACATGGCTGGCACGGATCCGGTAGGGACCGTCCGGGGTCTCGACGGTCAGCACAACAATATCGTTGCGCTGCTCCAGCCCCGTCACCTTGTTGCGCCAGCGCAGATCGATCGCGGGAAGCTCCCGCACGCGATCGACCAGATAGGCTTCGGCATAAAATTGCTGCAGGTTGATGAAGGCAGGCCGCTTGTGCCCCTGTTCCGGCAACAGGTTGAACTGATAGAGCTGCGAGGCGCCGTGAAAGATCTTGCCGACGCTCCACACCACGCCCTTGTCGACCATGCGCTGGCCGATTCCGAGCCGGTCCCAGTATTCCAGCGAGCGCTTGGAGAAGCAGATCGCGCGCGAGCCCTCGCCGATCCGGTCGGCGTCGTCGAGCAGCACCACCTTCTGGCCGCGCTGCGCCAGATCGATCGCGAACGACAGCCCGACCGGTCCGGCGCCGACCACGACGACCGGATGCTCGGCGATGTCGGCCGCGATCCGGTCCTGATCGGCGTGACGGCGATAGCCGAACTGGATCCGGGATTGCGCGATGCGCTCAGTCTGCTCTGGCAAAGCGGCTCCGTTCCCGCTAGATAGTCGCATCTGCAACTATCTAGCCTACCGGCATCCGTCGTCAACTCAAATTGGAGCGATTTTTGCCAAGAGCGGTTTCGAGCGAGGGCACGCCCAGGAAGCGACTGGAGAAGCGACTGGAGAAACGATCCGGCGGGCGATCCGGGGCGAGCAACGGTTTGCGCCAGCAAAGCGCGTCCAAACCGGGCTCTACCCTCGATCTCTTCAAATTTGTCCCGTTCCGGCTGAACCGGCTGGCGGCCGAGGTCTCCGCGGCGTTGTCCGGCGAGTATCGGGAGCGCTATGGGCTGGATATTCCGGAATGGCGGGTGCTGGCGACGCTGGGGTTCCGCAACGAGGCGTGCAGCGCGCAATACATTTCGCATTGCACCCGGACCCACAAATCCACCATCAGCCGCGCGGTCACCGCGCTGATGAAGCGGCAACTGGTCGAACGCGTCGAGAATGCCGACGACCGCCGCGAGTTCCAGTTGCGCATGACGGCAAAGGGGAAGGCGCTGTACCAGCAGCTGATCCCGCGCCTGCTGCGTCGGGAGCAGGTGATGCAGTCCTGCCTCTCGGCGCAGGAGCGCAAGGATTTCGCAAAGCTGCTCGGCAAGATCGAGAAGAGTCTCGGTCTTGTGCGGACCAGCGAGGAAGCGGGGAAGACGGGGGAATACTAGGACTCGCTCGTCATGGCCGGGCTCGTCCCGGCCATCTACGTCTTTTCCGACAGTCACAAAGAAAGACGTGGGTGCCCAGCACAAGGCCGGGCATGACGAATTCTATTGGGGCGAAACGCTGTACCCTCAATCCAGATGCTTCGCGATCACGGGAAAATACGACCCGCCCGAACCGGCATCGATCGCTTCCTGCAACACCTTGCCGACCAGTTCGGCGCCGCGGATTTTCAACCCGGCATCGTCAGCCAGTTCCAGCGCATACGATAGATCCTTCAGCGCATATTCCGTCGAGAAGGCGCGCTCGGGAAAATTGCCCGGCACGATCGCCTTCATGCCGTGATTGCGTAACGCAAAGCTGTCAGCCGAGCCTTTCGACAGGGTATCGAGCAGCAGTGCCGGATCGACGCCGCTGCGTCTGGCAACCGCGACCGCCTCGGCCAGCGCGTTGACCGTCTCGAACAGCACCATGTTGTTGAGGATTTTTGTGACTTGTCCGGCACCGACGTCGCCGCATCTGGTCACGTCGGTGGCAAAGCAGCGGATCAAGGGCTCGATCGCGGCGAACAGTTCGGCCGTCGCGCCGACCATCACGCTCAGCGTGCCGTCCTGCGCCGCCTGCCGCGTGCGCGCGATCGGCGCATCCGCCCATACCGCGCCCTTGGCCTGCAACTGGCCGGCGAAATCGCGGGTCTGGTTGACCGACGACGTGCCGAGATCGACGACGACCTGACCCTTGCGGATATTTTTCAGGATGCCGTCGCCTTCGAACACGCTGCGCACATGGCTGGCGCTGGGAAGACAGAGGAACACGATATCGCAGTGGCCGATGACCTCAGCCACAGAGCCGGCGATGGTAGCACCCTCCTCCTGCAGCCGCTTGAGCGGCTCGGGTGAGAGATCGAACGCCGTCACCGCAGCGGCGCTTTTCTTCACGAGGTTACGGCAGATGGGCTCGCCCATCACGCCGAGGCCGATGAAGCCGATGGTCTGGTACGGTGCCATGTCGCAACTCGAATTTTTGTTTTGACGCGTTTCGTTGTTACTTCACGAACGAGCGCGACGGCGGCAGATGCAGGGCAAACGCATCGACCTTGTCGCTGGCGCGTGGATAGATTTCGCTGACGATCGGATCGTGCCCGGGGATGATGCGGTCGGGATGGCCGGCCAGCCGCTCGACGGTCTCCCAGCCCACGCACATGTCGCCGATATTATAGACGATCGGAAACGGGCTGCGGCGATGCAGATTGCCAAAAAAATGCAGGGCGTCCGACGCCAGCACCACCGGCCCGCGCGCGGTCTCGACCCGCACCACCTGCAGCCCGTCGGAATGACCGCCGACCCGATGCAAGGTCACACCCGGGGCGACCTCGCCCTCCCCGGAATGAAAGGTGACGCGCTCGCTGAAGACGTGGCGGACCATCAGCGTCACATGTTCCACCGAAAACGGATGCCGCAGCGCCCCAAAGCACATGCAGCGCCCGGTGGCATAGCTCATCTCGCGGTCCTGCAGATGAAACCGCGCCTTCGGAAACAAATCGAGATTGCCGGCATGGTCGTAATGCAGGTGGGTGACGACGACGTCCTCGATCGCCTCGGCCGCAACGCCGAAGCGCGCCAGCGCCTCGACCGGATTGAGCGTCAGCTTGCGGTTGCGCAATTGCGCTTCGGCGGCATTGAAGCCGGTATCGACCAGGATGTCGCGGCCGTGCCCCCGGATCAGCCAGACGAAATAATCGAGGTCCTGCGCGGTGGTCTCATGCGGATCGGGCACGAGGTAATTGAGGTGAGGCGTGCGCGGCGACATCGTGGCATAGCGCAGCGCGTAGATTTCGTAGGCGTTTCCCATCGGTTCCACTTCTTGCTGGTTGGGTTGCTGGTTGGGCGGGTGGCCTGACCGCAACAAGCCATCACTGCCGCAAAAGGTCAAACCCGGCGGAGCTGTGCCGCAATGCGGGATTCGTCACACAAGGCGGCTCGAAGTCCGTCATCGTGCCCGGACGCGCGCCACCCGCCGTGACGATCGCGCTCTAATTGAGATTCCCCGGGCGCCGAACGCCACTACCCGAGAGGGAGCCTCCACGATCGCCCAACCATACCGGTGGTAACAGACGGTTCGAGCCCCGCGAGCGGCCGGATTTTGAAAAACTCGTTGCCGCTAATTGACGGAATAACATCGGCTTTTGGACAGTTGACAGGGCTCGCGGGCCCGGTTTGATAATGCGGATTGCGTAGAGTAAGGTCGCCGCGGCGCGAGCTGGGATCGGCGCCTTTTTTTGCTGGACCGCCGTGGCATGAGAATTTTTTTCGCGTTGCTTGTGACCTCTATTCTTTCGCTCGCCCCGATCGTGCCGTCGGGTGCCGCGGATCGCGGCGACCGGGTTGCGCTGGTGATCGGCAATTCGAAATATCCCGATGCCGACGCGCCGCTGAAGGAGCCGCTCAACGACGCCCGCGAGGTCGCCGACGAGCTCAAGCGCGACGGCTTCAATGTCGAGATCGGCGAGAACCTGACCGGCGACGCGATGCGCCGCGCCTTCGATCGCCTGTACGGCCGCATCAAGCCCGGTTCGGTGGCGCTGATCTTCTTCTCCGGCTTTGGCGTCCAGTCCAACCGCCAGAGTTTCATGATCCCGGTCGACGCCCAGATCTGGACCGAAGCCGATGTCCGGCGCGACGGCGTCGGCCTCGAGACGGTGCTCGGCGAAATCAACAGCCGCGGCGCCGGCGTCAAGATCGCCCTGATCGATGCCTCCAGGCGCAATCCGTTCGAGCGCCGCTTCCGCAGCTTTTCCGCGGGGCTCGCGCCGGTGATCGCGCCGAACGGCACGCTGGTGATGTATTCGGCGGCGCTCTCCTCGGTCGTCTCCGACAGCGGCAGCGACCACAGCCTGTTCGTGCAGGAATTGCTCAAGGAAATTCGCGTTCCCGATCTGATGGCGGAAGAGACGCTCAACCGCACCCGCGTCGGTGTCACCCGCGCCTCGCGCCAGGAGCAGGTGCCGTGGATTTCCTCTTCGCTGGCCGAGGATTTCTCGTTCATTCCCGGCACCGGCGCGCACCCCTCGCCCGGTCCGGCGGTCGCGGCGCTGCCGCAAGCCACGGCCCCCCAACCCGCGCCGCTGCCGCCACCGCGTCAGGACCCGGTGCCCGCGCCGCAGCCGAAGGTCGAGCTTCCGCCTCCCGCCGACCAGCCGCCGGCGCAGAAAAAAGAAAGTCCGCCGTCCGTCGCGCTGGCCGATGACCCGACCATCAAGAGCCTGACCGAAAAGCTCCAGGCCAATCCCGACGACCAGAATGCGCTGTACCGGCGCGGGCAGGTCTATGCCAGCAAGGGGGCTTACGACCTCGCCATCAAGGATTTCGACGGCTCGATCCGGCTCAACCCCAAGGACGTCGAGGCCCTCAACAACCGCTGCTGGGCGCGCACCGTGATCGGCGACCTGCAGGCGGCGCTGAGGGATTGCAACGAGGCGCTTCGGCTGCGTCCGAACTTCGTCGACGCGCTGGACAGCCGCGGCCTGGTCAACCTGAAGAGTGGACTGACCAAGAACGCCATTATCGACTTCGACGCCGCCCTGAAGATCAATCCGCGCTTGACCTCGTCGCTGTACGGGCGGGGCCTTGCCAAGAAACGCAACGGCTCGGCGGCCGAGGGGGACCTGGATATCGCCAATGCCAAGGCGATGGATCCGAATATCGTCAAGGAATACGCGGACTACGGGGTAAATTGACGGTAATTTCCATGAAAAAACCGTCTGCCCTCGAACCCTGGGCGGCCGACCGCGACCAATAGGAAGGTGCCGCGAGCGATTTTGAGCCGATTCGCCCTTGCGGCTTTTTTGAAGATTCGATTGCAATGGCGCAGGCAGCGCGGGAGGGACTGGCGATGTCGATATTTTCTGGAAGCAGCACGCTTTTTGGAACGAAGAGCCTCCTTGGAAGGAAGAGCCTTGCCGCGATCCTTTCGTTCCTGACGATTGGCGCCGCACTTTGCTTCGGCGTCGCGACGGCGGTCGCCGGCGACGACAACGTCACCGAGGACCAGATCGTTCGCGCCCTCGCTCCGGCCAAGAAACCGCTGACCCGGGGCCTCTCGGTCGGACCGCAGACCGAGACCGATCCGGCGGCCGCTGCCGCCGAAGGACGGCTGCTGCAGAGCGTCCGCGGCCGTGCCACCCGCTCGCTCTCGGTTACCGAGCGCGAAGAGATCGCCACCATCGCCAAGGACAAGCCGAATATCGATCTGGAAATCACCTTCGACTACAACTCGGCCGATATCAGCTCAAAATCGCTGCCCTCGGTTCAGGCGCTCGGCAAGGCGCTGACCAATCCCGACCTGAAGGGCTCGACCTTCATCGTCGCGGGCCATACCGACGCCGCCGGCGGCGAGGCCTACAATCAGGATCTGTCCGAGCGCCGCGCCGACTCGATCAAGCGCTATCTGGTCGACAAATATGGCATCGCCGGTTCCGACCTGGTGACCGTGGGATATGGCAAGAGCAAGCTCAAGGATCCCGCCAATCCGATGGCCGAGGTCAACCGCCGCGTGCAGGTCGTGAACATGGCCAACAAGACCACCGCGTCCAAATGAACTGGCAGGCGAACTGGCAAGCGAACCGGCCGTGGCGCTGAGTGAGATTTTGCGGCTAATATGCGTCCCGCATCCCCGCGGGACGCTTTTGTCGTCATGGCGTGGACCGCGGCGGCGCAATCTGGCCTCCGTCATTCCGGGATGGTGCGTCAGCACCAGACCCGTAATCCCAGGATTCCGGGTTCGCTGCTTCGCATCGCCCCGGAATGACGGCCTTGAATTCACGACTTCAGGTCTGGAATAATCCGGCGATGATGCTGTCCCAATATGCAAAACCCGCGTTGGCCGTGGTGTTCTTCGCCGCGCTCGGCGGGGCGTGGTACTGGTTCGAGCATCGCTCTCGCATCGTGGAAAACGAGACGCCGGGCGCCGCCCTGGTCGTCGTGACAAAATCCACCAATGCCTGCTTCTCCGACATGGTGCGCGGCACCGGCTATATGGTTCCGCGCCGGGAGGCGGTGGTCGGGGTCGATCAGGAGGGATCCAAGGTCACCGACGTGCTGGTGCGCGAAGGCGAGATGGTCACCGAAAACCAGGAACTGGCCAGGCTGACGCCGCCGCCGGCGCAGCCCGGCGGAAGATCGTCGTCGGCACCGATTTCGCTGCGCGCGCCCGCAGCCGGCCTCGTCACCGAGGTCAGGACCATCGTCGGCGCGCCGGCTTCGCCGCAGGCCGGACCGATGTTCCGCATCGCCGTCAACAACGAAATCGAGCTCGACGCCGAGGTGCCGGCGGTCCACATGCTCAAGCTCAATCCGGGCGCGACGGTGCGGATCAGCCGGGACAATGCGCCCGACCTCGTCGGGCGGGTGCGGCTGGTGTCGCCGCAGATCGACCGCACCACGCAGCTCGGCCACGTCCGGATCGCGCTCTCCAGCAATCCCTCGCTCAAGGTCGGCATGTTTGCCCGTGCCAATATCGACGCCAAGCGCAGTTGCGGCGTCGCGGTTCCCCGCACCGCCATTGACCATTTGACGGTTCAGGTGGTCAAAGGGAACACGGTGGAAACGCGCCAGGTCCGGACCGGTCTCGTGTCCGACACCTCGACGGAAATCCTTGAAGGCCTCGATGTCGGCGAAATCGTCGTGGCCGATGCTGGCTCTTCGCTGCATGACGGCGACCAGATCAAGACCGTGTTCGCCGAGGACCTCGATCGCACGCGGGTACGCTGATGGCTCTCAATGTCTCGTCATGGTCGATCCGCAATCCGCTGCCTTCGGTGGTGTTTTCGATCATCCTGCTGGTGCTCGGCTGGGTCAGCTTCACCAAGCTTGCGGTAACGCGGCTGCCCTCGGCCGACATCCCCGTGATCTCGGTGGCGGTCTCGCAATTCGGGGCGGCGCCGGCGGAGCTTGAATTGCAGGTCACCAAGACGATCGAAGACGGCGTGTCCGGCGTCGAGGGCGTGCGGCACATCTCCTCGTCGATCACCGACGGGCTGTCGCTGACCACGATCCAGTTCGCGCTGGAGACCAATACCGACCGCGCGCTGAACGACGTCAAGGACGCGGTCACACGGGTGCGCGCCAACCTGCCGCAGAACGTCACCGAGCCCTTGATCCAGCGCGTCGACGTCATCGGCCTGCCGATCGTCACCTATGCCGCGATCTCGCCGGGCAAGACGCCCGAGCAACTGTCCTATTTCGTCGACGACGTCGTCAAGCGCGCGCTGCAAGGCGTGCGCGGTGTCGCCCAGGTCGAACGCATCGGCGGTGTCGAGCGCGAGATCCTGGTCTCGCTCGATCCCGACCGGCTGCAGGCCGCAGGCCTGACCGCCGTCAATGTCAGCCAGAGCCTGCGCGGCACCAATGTCGACCTCGCCGGCGGCCGCGCCGAGATCGGCAAGAACGACCAGGCGATCCGCACCCTCGCCGGAGCCAAGACGCTGAACGATCTCGCGGGCACCATGATTCCGCTGTTCGGCGGCGGCGAGGTCCGGCTGGACGATCTCGGCACCGTCACCGACACCATCGCCGACCGCCGCACCTTCGCCCGCTTCAACGGCGAGCCGGTGGTGGCGCTCGGCATCAAGCGTTCCAAGGGCGCCAGCGACGTGGTGGTCGCGGCCGCCGTGCAGAAGCGCATCGACGCGCTGAAGATCGCGTACCCCGATGTCGATCTGAAGCTGATCGACACTTCGGTGGAATATACCAAGGGCAATTACGAGGCCGCGATCTCGACCCTGTTCGAAGGCGCGATCCTCGCCGTCATCATCGTGCTTCTGTTCCTGCGCGACATCCGTGCCACCATCATCGCCGCCATCTCGCTGCCGTTGTCGATCTTCCCGGCGTTCTGGGCAATGGATCTCCTGGGATTTTCGCTGAACCTCGTCAGCTTCCTCGCCATCACGCTGTCGACCGGCATTCTGGTCGACGACGCCATCGTCGAGATCGAGAACATCGTGCGTCACATGCGAATGGGCAAATCGCCGTATCGCGCGGCGCTGGAGGCCGCCGACGAAATCGGCCTCGCGGTGATCGCGATCTCGCTCACCATCATTGCGATCTTCGCGCCGGCGAGCTTCATGTCGGGCATCGCCGGGCAGTTCTTCAAGCAGTTCGGCATCACGGTGTCGGTGCAGGTGTTCTTCTCGCTGCTCGCCGCCCGTTTCGTCACCCCGGTGCTGGCGGCCTATTTCCTCAAGCATCATGAGCATGACGATCCGCCCCCGGGCCGGGCCATGCACGGCTACATCAAACTCGTCACCTGGTCGGTCAACCATTATTTCGTTACCGTACTGATCGGCTTCGGCATTTTCGCCGCCTCGATCTGGAGCATCACGCTGTTGCCGCAAGGCTTCCTGCCGGCGCAGGACTCCGCGCGCTCGCTGCTCGCGATGGAACTGCCGCCGGGGACGCAGCTCGCCTTCACCGAAAAGGTCACCGAGGAAATCGTCGCGCGCCTGCGCAAGCGCCCCGAGGTGAAAAGCGTGTTCGTCGACGGCGGCCGCGTGCCGCCCGGCACTTTCGAGGTACGCCGCGCCGCGCTGATCATCAACTACACGCCCAAGACCACGCGCAAGATCACCCAGCGCCAGCTCGAACTCGAGATCGGCCAGGACCTCGAAAACGTCCCGGACATCCGCTACTGGTTCCTCGACGAAAACGGCCTGCGCGCTATCTCGCTGGTGGTGACGGGCACCGACAGCAACATCGTCAACAACGTCGCCAGCGAGCTCGCGACGCAGATGAAGCGGCTTCCGATCATCTCCGACGTGATTTCGGAGACCGCGCTCGACCGTCCCGAACTGCGTATCCAGCCCAAGGCCGATCTCGCCGCACGGCTCGGCGTTTCCACCGAGAGCCTGTCGCAGACCATTCGCGTCGCCACCATCGGCGACGTCGGCCCGGCGCTTGCGAAATTCGACGCCGGCGACCGGCTGGTGCCGATCCGGGTCCAGCTCGAAGACGCCGCGCGCGGCGATCTTCCGCTGCTCGAACAGTTGCGGGTGCCGCTCGGCCAGCACGGCGAAAAGGGCGGCGTGCCGCTGTCGGTCGTCGCCGACATCAAGCTCGACCAGGGGCCGACCAGCATCAACCGCTACGACCGCGAGCGCCAGGCTACTGTCGCCGCCGACCTCGTAGGCTCCGCGGCGCTCGGCGACGCCACCAAGAAGATCTACGAGCTGCCGGTCATGAAGACCTTGCCGAAGGGCGTCAAGGTCAGCCCCTCCGGCGACGCCGAAAGCCTCAACGAATTGTCGGAGGGTTTTGCCACCGCCATCACCGCCGGCCTGATGATGGTCTATGCGGTGCTGGTGCTGTTGTTCGGCACCTTCCTGCAGCCGATCACCATCCTGTTCTCGCTGCCGCTCTCGATCGGCGGCGCGATCGCCGCGCTGCTGATCACCGGCAAGCAGCTGACGACGCCGGTGTGGATCGGCATCCTGATGCTGATGGGCATCGTCACCAAGAACGCCATCATGCTGGTGGAGTTCGCGGTCGAATTGATCCGGGAAGGCAAGCCGCGCCATGAGGCGATCATCGACGCCGGCATGAAGCGCGCCCGCCCGATCGTCATGACCACGATCGCGATGGCCGCCGGCATGATGCCCTCGGCGCTGGCGTTCGGCGCCGGCGGCGAATTCCGCTCGCCGATGGCGCTCGCCGTGATCGGCGGTTTGATTTTCTCGACCGTGCTGTCGCTGGTATTCGTGCCGGCGATGTTCATGCTGATGGACGACATCGGCACGCTGTCCTGGCGCTTTGGCAGCAAGCTCGTGGTCTCACACGGCGACACCGAAGAGGCAAAGCCGGATCACTCCGGCGATCGCCGCGACCCGCCGAAGCCGCAGACCATCGTCCATTCGCCGGCGGCGGAGTAAGGGCCCCCTAATACGCTTGCGCGGAGCCGCGGCGAACGGAGCTGAGATCTTCTGCGATGCCGGTGGGCGGCGCGTCGTCCTCCCCGCTGGAAGGCGGCACGATGACTGCCACAAAACCCTGGGTCGCGCCGGGTTGGCCCAGCAGTGTCGACTTAAGCGCGAAGTCGGATCTGACATAGCGGGAAGCGCGCGCCGCGGTCTTTTCCATCGAGGCGATACAGTAGCGGTCGCCCTCATAGCACAATGCCGCCCATCCCTGCTCGAACGTCACCTCGCGCGGTAATTTTTCTGCATTAGGGTGGACAAGCCGCACCTCGTACGAGGGATGGTCGGGGCTGTAGAAAGCCATGGCGAAGGCGAGGCCTTCGTCGCCGCCAACGGCGGGAAGCGGCACGTCGGAGTATCGGTGCCATTGGCGGGTCAATTCCACGGCGGACTGCTGATAGAAATTGCGCCCCTCGTTCAACGGATAGAAGTTCCGGTAGAAGGCGTGAACCGGCGCCACCACGACGACGGCCAGCACCGCAATGCCGATGACAAGGGCCGCGAGATTGACCGAATAGAAGCGTTCGATCGGATAGCTCGCGCCGCAGACGATCAGAACGGCGAAGAGAAAGAGACCTTGCAGCGCCCAGATCGGCGGCAGGTCGGACCCCACCGCAGCCGCAGCGATCGGCGGCAGGACGAGCGTGCCGATACTGACGAAGAACAGCAGCAACAGGCCCGGATGCATGGTTCGAAAATCCTGCGCAAAATTCCTGAGACGGCTTCCCGCAATCAGCGCCCATGCCGCCGCCGGCAGCGCCAGCACGAGCGCCACACCGGAAAGGAACATCAGCGGTTCGACCAGCAGGGGGACATGGGCCTTGCCGGCATGCCGTTCAAGCGCATAGGCGAACGGCTGCGCACCTGTGGTCGCCAGCCAAACCATATGCGGTGTGAGCGCGGCCAGTCCCGTGACCGTGGAAATCCAGGGGGCCAGCGAGCCGAAATAGGTGCGCCGCTGCGGATGACAGATGGCCGCGCCGAGGAAGCTCACGATCAGAAACACCGAATAATATTTGCCCAGCATCGCGAGCGCGGCGGTCGCGCCGGCGGCAACGGCCCATCCGACCGCGCGGCTTTCGAACGACCGCAGGAAGCAATAGGTCGCGATCGGCCATGCGGGCAAAAGAACGACGTTGGCATTGAACCGCTGGGCGTGAAACTGGTAGGCCGGCAGCAGCATGAGAAGCAGCAGCACGACAATTCTCTTGTCGCCCCTTGCGAAGCGGCGCGTGATCAGATCGACGGCCCACAGCGCGATCGCCGAAGTGGTCAGCGCCAGCAACTGAAACGACCAGTTGGTGAGCGGAAACACCGAGGTCCATGCGCGCGCGGCCCATCCCATCAAGGGGGGATGCTTGGCGTAACCCCATTCAATGCTGCGTCCGAGCGTCCATGTTTCCAACACATCGGGATGCAGATCGCCGCCGAGATAGGCGATGACCAGAAACGCCATCCAGACCGCGACGAATCCGATCAGCAGAAGCGGGATGGCCCATCCCGCTTCGATGCCATCCATCCAGATCAGAAACGGCTTTCGCCAACGGGCAGGGGAAATTTCCGAACGCGCAGCCATCTCTGAGAACGCAAGGTACATGGCACAGAAACTCGGGTACGCACACGCGGATACAAAAACTCAAAGCCGTGCAGGCAAACACATTCCGTCCATCGCCCGTTGGGAGCGAAGGTCAGAACCAGCCGTGCCTTGCTGCGCGACATGTTTCTATTTGTTAAAAAATATTCATGTTCCAAATTGAAAAATTTGGTGGCCCAATTGAGATCATGTCTGCTCAAAAAGGTGTTCGCCGACGCAAGGCCCGGCGACGGCGAGCGGACCCTGTCTCAGGCGGCAAATTCGATCAGCGCTTCGGTGACGCGCTCACCATCATAGGGTTTGCGGAAGAACCGGCTTTGGTCGCGTTGCTCCGAGACACCGGCATGCCCTATCCCGGAAACGATGATGGTCTTGATGGCAGGCCACCGCCCATGAACGACAGCGACCAGCGCCATTCCGTCCATCGAGCCGGGCATGTTGACGTCCGTGAAGACGATCGCGATGTCCGCCCTTCCTTCCAGGATTCGAACCGCTTCGTCGGCATTCCCGGCGTATAGCGGTTCCAATCCTGCATCTTCAACGATGCCACCCGCCATCAGCAACAGCAGGGGCTCGTCTTCAACCACGAGTACGACACGCTTGCGAGACATGCGGATTTATCCTTCAGCGTGTTGAATGAGCCTGAGCGGGGCATTGAACTCTACGCTGAAGCCTGATGGCGCGTAATTCTTGATCGTGGTGCCGGCTCCTGACAGCCCCATATCGATCAGCCGGGTGCCAAGACCGACCCGGCTCGGTTCGCTAACTCGCGGACCGCCGCTTTCGGTCCAGATCAGCCTCAAGATATCACCGGTTTTGGACCAACGAAGATCGACCACACCGCCAGCAACGCTCAACGAACCATACTTGACTGCATTGGTTGCCAATTCGTGAAGCAGCAGCGATAGCGACAGCGCTGCCTTGGGATCGAGTTCTCATTTCGGGGCCATGGAGCAGAACTCGACCCTTGTCGTCGTGCGCGCCCAGCGAGCCCTTTATCACTTCGTGCATGTCCGCCGACGACCAGCTCTGCTGAAGCAAGACGTCGTGGGCGCGGCTGAGAGCCCCGATGCGCTGGTTGAAGGCGCGGACCGCCTCGCGGTCGGATGCCCCGCGCAACGTCTGCGCAGCAATGGCCTGAACCAGCGCCATCGAATTCTTCATGCGATGGCCAAGCTCGTCATTGACCATCTGCAGCTGCTGCTCGGCCTTCCGGCGCACCGTGATGTCGTTGAACAGGATCGCGACGCGACGCAGCTCTGCCGGACCGATCCTGAACGCGTGAACGTCGAACCAGCGGCCGTCCAGCGCCTCGGCCGCGTTCTCGAATCGGACGGGTTCGCCGGTCTGGGCGACTTGTCCATAGACGTCGAACCAGTGCTGCTCATGGTTGGGCGCGAGCTCCCGCATCCATTTCCCGCCCGCATCGGCCAGTCCGGTTTGCTCGGCAAAGGCGGCGTTCACTTCGATGAATTTGTAGTCTCTTGGGCGGCCGGCCTGGTCAAAGGCCATCTCGATCACGCAAAATCCGGCATCCAGCGAATTGAACAGCAACTGATATCTCGCTTCGCTGTCGCGCCGTGCAGCCTCCGCCTGTTTCCGCACCCTTGCCTCGGCTTCGATCGCCCTGGCGCGTTCATCATGCTCGATCAGGAGCCGACGCATATCGAGCTGCACCATCACCTGCCGCGCCAGCGCTTCCAGCGATTCCTTCTGGTCCGGCGTGAGGCCGCCCGGCCTCGCAATCGTGTCGATGACGCACAGCGTCCCGATGGCGACGCCCGAGGGCGTCCGCAGGGGGGCACCGGCGTAAAAGCGAATGAAGGGGTCGCCTGTGACGAGCGGGTTGTCTTTTGTGCGATCATCCCTGGTCAAGTCGTCGATCATCAAAATTCCGCACTCCTGCAAGGCATGCGCGCAGACGGATTGCTCGATCGGCGTTTCGCACGCGCCGAGCCCTGCGGACGCCTTGAACCATTGGCGGTCGGCAGCCACAAAGCTGATCAGGGCGATCGGTGCATGGCAAAGCTCACGCGCCAGCGTGACGATGTCCTCGAATCCGGGCTCAGGCCCGGTATCGAGGATGTCGTAGCTGTTGAGGACTTCCAGGCGCCGCGCGTCGAATACTGCAGATGGAATGGCTGACATTTATGATCTGGCGGCCGTCATTGCGCGGCACCCACTCGAAGCTTCAGGGAGGTCAAGTCCCGGGGCGGGAACCGGTTCCCGGGTTAACGCGCGGAACCACGAAGTGCAACCGGTGCAGAGATGCTCAGTTAACGCCGATGCCACGGATATCACTCGTTGCGTGCCACCGCCGTCAGCTTGCCCATGTTCTGCAGCAAAATGCGCCCGCGCTGCAGGTCCAGGATGCCGTCCTTGCGCCAGAGCTGCAACTGGCGGTTGACGCTTTCGCGCGCGGCGCCGACGAATACGCCCAACTGCTCCTGCGAGATATGCACCTCGGAGCCGAAATCGGAGGCCAGCGCGCAGAGCCGTCGCGCCAGCCGCACCGGCAACGGCTGCAGCATGGATTCCTCCATCCGCTCGCTCTGCCAGCGAATGCGCTGGCACAAGAGCATGATGATCTTGATCGCCACCTTCGGCTCGCGCTCGAGATGCGAAAGGAAATCGTCGCGCCGGAGCACGAACAATTCGGTCGGCTCGCCGGCGGTGGCGTCGGCGGTGCGGCTGAAGCCGTCGAGCACCGCAACCTCGCCGAACAGGTCGCCCGGCCCCATGAAGTTCAGGGTCAGGCGACTGCCATCCGATGCCCCGGTTTCGATGCGGATCTGGCCGCGGCGGACCCCGAACAGGGCGTCGCCGGCATCACCCTTCTGGAACAGGGTTTCGCCGGTCGCCAGATGCTCGGTGTGGCAAAGGCTCGATATCCGCGCCAGTTCGTCGGCGCCGAGATCGGCGAACATCGGATTCATCTTCAAAATGACGGCAAATTCGGCCGCTTTGCTCATTGCAATGCCTTCCTTCAAAGCCTTCCTTGGCGCCGGCTGGAATCGGAGCCGGCGCCAAATCGTCAAAGTGGGTCGTCTTCAAAATCGCCGTGCCGCGAAGTGTGTCATAAGTCACATAACTTTGCAGCACCCCTGGGCTATTTTCGGCGGCTTTGAGCGGTTTGCCCTTCCGGGATAAGCTCGGAGCCCTCTGCCCGTTTCTGGAAATGTCGTCATGAGAGCCTTGAAAATCGCCGGCAGCGCCATTGCCGCCATCGTCGTCATCCTGGTGCTGCTCGCGGTCGTGGGCGTCCCCTCGGGATTCCTGACCTCGGCGATCCAGGCTCGGGTGGAGCGCGAGACCGGCTATCGGCTGACCATCGCGGGCGCCACTAAAATCGGCGTATGGCCGTCGCTGAACGTGACGATGAACGACGTCATTCTGCAGGATCCAAAGGACCGCGACGGCACCAGCCGCCTCACGATCGGCAGCGTGCAGGCCGACATGACGCTTGCGAGCGTCTGGTCGGGCCATCCGCAAGTCACCGAGCTCCTCATTACCCGTCCCGTGCTGCACGTGCCGCTATTGCGCGAGCGCACCGGGCCGCTCAATCCGCCGCCGCGGACGGCTGCGCCCGGCAGCAGCGAGACCGAGGCCGACGCGCCGATCATCAATCGCGTCACGGTAACCGACGGCGCGGTGGAATTTTCCAATGTGCGCGACCGCGTCAACAATCGCATCGACGCCATCAACGCCAAGGCGGTGATGTCGGATGACCGCAAGGTCACGATCACCGGCCGCGCCAGGTCAGGCGAGCAGCCGCTGACCTTCGACATCGGCGCCATTGCGCCCGCCCATGCCGGCGAGCGGCGCAACATTCCGGTCGAACTCAAGCTGGAGGCCCCCGGCGCGCTGCAGGCGCCGCTGTCGGCAAAAGCCGAGGTGCGGCTCAACGGCGCGGTGGTGATGATCAACGGGGTCTCCGGCACGCTCGGCGACGGCGCGTTCAACGGCTGGGCGTCGGCCGATCTCTCCAGCAAGCCGCTCGTAAAACTCGACCTGGATTTCCAGCGGCTCGACGTCGCGCCTTCCGCGAAGAGCGCCGCACCGTCCGCGCAAGGCCTGCAGCATGCCTGGAGCAACGTCACGATCGACCTGACCGGGCTGAACTATGTCGACGTGCAGGCCCGCATCTCCGCCGCCGAAATCAATATTGGCGAAGCACACTTCGCGCCGGCCGCGATCGACGGCGCGCTGGCCGGCGGCGTGCTGAAGCTGCGGTTCGCCAATCTCGGAGCCTATGGCGGCCAGGCCAATGGCGACCTGATCGTCGACGCCTCGCTGCCGGCTCCGACCTATTCGCTGCGCTGTGACCTCGCCGGCGTGCGCGCGCTGCCCTTGCTGCGAAGTGCGGCCGATTTCGACAAGCTCGACGGCAAATTGCAGGCGAAGCTTGCGCTGCGTTCGACCGGCAACAGCCAGCGCGCCATCATGTCGAATCTCGACGGCACCGTGTTCGCGGTGTTCCAGGACGGCGCGATCCGCGGCCTCAACGTCGCGCAGATGATCCGCTCGCTCACATCGAGCCCGCTGTCGGGCTGGCAGGAGGGCAAGGAGCAGACCACGGACCTGACGCAGCTCGGCGCCTCGTTCCGCGTCGAGAAGGGCCAGGCCACGACCAGCGACCTCAACCTGGTCGGCCCGCTGGTGAAGATGACCGGCGCCGGCACCGTCGATCTGGCTGCGCAGACGCTGGCGTTTCGCGTCGAGCCGAAGCTGGTGCTGACCACCGAAGGCCAGGGCCGCGCCGCCGATCCGGTCGGGCTCGGCATTCCCGTGGTCATCGACGGCCCCTGGGCCGAGCCGCGCATCTATCCGGACGTGCAGGGCATCCTCGACAATCCCGATGCGGCCTATTCGAAGCTCAAGGAGATGGGCAAGGGCCTGTTCGGCAGCGGCGGCGGACTGGGCGGGCTCGGCGGATTGCTCGGCGGCGGACAGGACAGCGGCACCAATAAGGGCGGCAATTCGTCCAATCCGCTCGGCGGCGCGCTTGGCGAGACCATCGGCAATCTGCTGCAGCAGGGGTTGAGCCAGGGGACGGGTCAGGGAAGGAGTCAGGGCCGAAGCCTTCCGGCACCGGAGGCGCCTGCTCAGGCGAGCCCGCCGCCGGCGCAGAACGACGCGCCGCCGCCGCAGCAGGACAGCCCGGCGATGAACGACGTGCTGCGGCAGTTGTTCAATCGGTAATGTTGGGCTTACCGCGCACGTAACTCCCACTACCGTTGCGGAGGCACCCCCACCCCGCCCTCCCCACAACGCGCTGCGCGCGTCGGGGGAGGGAGAAGGACGAGCGCGGCGTCAGCCCCGGATTTCGCTGCGGTTATCCGGGCTACTTTTGCGCCACTGCCCGGAATCAAGGCCAACCACGCCGGCAGGGGGCCCGGCCGCCACCCCTCCTTTTGTGCTAGACAGGACCCGGCCAGGATGGCCATGAGCGAAGGCTACCGCGGGGGCGGCTTCCGAGGGTCTGGATGATCGGCGTCAAGGACAAGATCTGGTCGCTCCGGCAGGGCCTGTTCGCCAAATACGTGTTCGCGCTGGTGGGGCTCGTCATCTTCGTGCTCGCGGTCAACGGCGCGATGGAGACCTGGATCTCCTACCGTGCCACCAAGGCTACCCTCACCGGTGCCATGGGCGAGAAGGCGGAAGCCACCGCCCGGCGGATCGAGCAATCGATCGCCGAACTGGAGCGGCAGGTCAGCTGGGTGACCCGCGCCTACGCCCAGACGCTGGCGCAGCACAATGCCGACTACGCCCAGCTGCTCAACCAGGTGGCGCCGGTCAGCCAGCTCACGCTGCTCGACGGCGCCGGCCACGAGCAGTTGAAGATGTCGCGCAGCGCGCCCCGCGTCGTCGGCAGCAATGCGGATTTTTCCCGCGACATCCGCTTCACCGACGCCGTCACCCGCGGCGTCAGCTATTCGCCGGCCGAATTCCGCGGCGCGCGGCCGTCGATGTCGATCGCGGTGTCGCATTCCGGCTTCAATGCCGGCGTCACCGTCGCCGATATCGATCTTTCCTTCCTCGCCGATTTCCTCGGCGAGGCCCAGGTCGGCAAGGCGGCCGCCGCCTATGTGATCGATCCCCGCGGCAAGGTGCTGGCGACGTCGGCCAACGGACCGGAGGTGGGCGCGGACCTCGCCAAGCTGCCGCAGGTCGAGTCGCTGCTGAAGAACGGAGACGCGCGGGAGTTGGGCAAGGATGCCGAGGGCCACTCAGTGATGACGGCGGCCAATGCGATCCCGAAGCTCGGCTGGTTCGTGCTGTTCGAGCAGCCGACCGCGCAGGCCTTGGCGCCGATCCGGGATCAGCTGGTGCGGATCGCGCTGCTGATCGGGCTCGGGCTCGCGGTCGCGACTGCGGCCGGCATGCTGCTGGCGCGGCGGATGCTGATCCCGATCGATGCGCTGCGCGCCGGGGCGCGGCGGCTGGGGGCCGGCGATTTCGGCCATCGTATCGACGTGCATACCAAGGACGAGCTGGAAGAACTCGCCGACCAGTTCAACAGCATGGCCGGCCAGCTGCACCAGACCTATTCGATCCTGGAGACCAAGGTCGAGGAGCGCACGCGCGACCTGGCGCGCTCGATCAACGAGCTCAAGGTGCTGGAGGAAGTCGGCCGCGCGGTGTCCTCCTCGCTCGATCTCAACGCCGTGCTGCCGACGGTGGCGGCGCGCGCACTGGAAATCACCCAGGCCGACGCGGTCCTGATTTACGGCTACGACGCGGCAAGGCATCAGTTCAACCTGACCGAGGCGAACGGCATCGACCGCAATGCCGAAGGCGCGCATCTCGTGATCGACGAGGCCGATAGCGTGCTCGGCAAGGCCGCGGCCAAGGGCGAGCCGGTCGCGATATCGGATCTCGCCACGTCAGCCGATCATCTGTTGCGCGACGTCGCAGTCGGCGCGGGCTTCCATTCGGTGCTGGTGGTGCCACTGGTCGACCAGCAGGGCACGCTCGGCTCGCTGGTGGTGCTGCGCAAGGAGGCCGGCGAATTTTCCACGAACCTGATCGGGCTGATGCGCACCTTCGCGCATCAATCGGTGCTGGCGATGCGCAACGCGCGGCTGTTTTCCGAAGTCGACCAGAAGGGCCGCGAGCTGGCGTCGGCGCATTCCACCGTGCAGCAGCAGGCGGCCAAGCTGCAGGAGCAGACCGACCAGCTCAGGGACTGGAACAAGTCGCTGGAGGAGCGGGTCGAGAAGCAGCTCGCCGAGATCGAGCGAATCCGCAAGCTCGAGCGTTTTCTCGCGCCGCAGGTGGCGCAGCTCATCGCCTCCTCCGACGGCCACGATGCGCTGCTCGACAGCCACCGCCGCGAGGTGACGGTGGTGTTTTGCGACCTGCGCGGCTTTACGTCTTTCACCGAGACGACCGAGCCGGAAGAGGCGATGAACGTGCTGCGCGAATATCATGCGGCGCTGGGCGAACTGATCTTCCGCTACGAGGGCACGCTCGACCGCTATGCCGGCGACGGCGTGATGATCCTGTTCAACGCGCCGATCGCGCTCGACGATCACGTCAAGCGCGCGGTGAAGATGGCGGTGGAAATGCGCGACGTGATCGGCGCGCTGACCGAGCGCTGGCGCAACCGCGGCCACAGCCTCGGCTTCGGCGTCGGCATCGCGCTGGGATATGCGACGCTCGGCCAGATCGGCTTCGAGCAGCGGCTCGAATACGCCGCGATCGGCAGCGTCACCAACCTCGCCTCGCGGCTGTGCGACGAGGCCAAGGCCGGGCAGATCGTGGTGGCGCGGCGCGTCTACGGCATGGTCGAGACTTTCGTCGACGCAAGGCCGCTGGATGATCTGCAGCTGAAGGGATTCAATCATCCGGTGCTGGCGGTGGAGATACTGCGCTGGCGCGAGGGCGAGCAGGCGGCGAAAGTCGAGACGTCGGCGACTGTGACACCGCTGCGAAGGAAGCAGCCTTTGTGAGCGGCGCGGGATGCCAACCCCACCGTCGTCCCGGCCTTGAGCCGGGACCCATAACCACAGGGAGCAGTTGTTGCGCGAAAGTCATCGAACAGCGCCTTTCACAACAGGCGACACGGCGTTTGGGTCCCGGCTTTCGCCGGGACGACGAGAGAGTACGCGAATGACGTGAACCCCACGCATGCCTTCGCCACCCCGCGACGCGATCGCGCCCGGGCCGTTGAAAGAATTCTTCGCCCCCCAAGAATGAGGGCGCAGGGAAAGCCGGGTGCGCGCTGCACCCGCGGTCTCGCGTGCAAAAAAGGTAGAAAAGCGCACACGAGCATACAGGTTCAGCGGAGGCAATCCGGCCTTCCCTGCGCAATGGTTTTAACGGCTTACTTCGTGCTCTCCCCGGCGATCGGGCTTTCTTGCCGCCGTCGCTTGCAGCGTCTTGACTGCAAACTTGACGCCAGCGTCGAGGCGTCAGGACCACACGACTTCTCCGTCCGCATCAGCGCTGTTCGTCAAAAGCGCCGCCGCGTCCACCGCAACCCGTCCCAACGTTCGTGACGATGGCCAACGCCCCTCTTCCGGGACGGGATGGCCGGGATAGGAAGGTGATTTGCCTCTTCGGAAAACCAGAATATTTTTACAAAGGGGGCTTGACAGTTTTTAGCTGATTTGCCCGTCGGGTTAGATCAGCCAGCCTTCCCTTCACGATGTTGGTACGCGCAAGATTCGCGGAGCAAACCGCCTCATGCGGCCAACGTCTTTTTCAACTTTTGCCTTTGGCCGAACAGCGGATTATGCTGCGATCGTTGCCATTGGATCATTACATGCAAAACGAGTGGGCCAAACCGCGCGAATATTCCTTTACCAACGCGGCGGGAGAGGTGTTTCACGAGATCGCCTATTCACGGCAGGACGTGAGCACTTTTGCGAAGATGCACAAGGCGGCCAATTACAAACCAACAGAGGCGGCTCAATCTGCAAATTTCCGGTCGCGGATTGATTTGAGCAAATTGGCCGACTGAGCGACTGTGCGATCCAACAAGTCACCCGGCCTTACTAATAATTTGCTGCGCATGACGGCGATCAAGAAAACGAAGCGCGCCAAATATCGGGACGCAAGTTGAGCGCTTCATTCAGAGGAGGGGTTATTTGAAAGATACGCGGATTCTGCGCGAATAGGTGCACGCGGTACAAACGCCACGACTCCGCCGATGCTGCGGCCCTTTGACACTCATTTTCAGAAATGAAGAATGGCGTTCTGGCTGCTCCGTTGGTCGTTTTGACCTCTATTAGAAGCTCACGACCGTCTGGCTCGAAAGAAAGGATGTCGTATCCTGCGCCGTCGCCCTCTTCCGATGAGACCCATCTTATTTTTTCCAAAAGGTCGGGCCGCTGATATTTTTCAAGTTTCTTCTTTTCTATCTCCAAAACAAATTCTTCACCTGCACGTCCCAACGTTCGGTTGCGGAGATCGCGCTCCACGGGATCGAACTTACGAACCAGGCGCTCAAGTTGCCAAGGCCTATCGGGCTGAAATCCCAATTTCGGAGCGTCCACGAAGGCGCCGGCATCCTCGGCAACCGCGAGCACTTTCGGGGGCAGCTGATGATAGACTAGGTCTTCCTTCGCGGAAAGATATCGGTCAATCGCACCAAAAATCGACGCCTGATAATTTCGCTTGGGTTTGTAGCCGACAATCCAAGGCAATCCCATTTCCTCTAAGACGGCGGATATGTTTTGATGTTTGAACTCTACAGATCGGTGCGTTCGCCCAACCTGATTCATCAGGACAGCGCTGTGGTAAGATTTGACATATGGCTGTCGAGAAAGTTCAGCATTCAGCATCGAAAAATAGTCGGCGACAATGGCGTCAAGCTCATCATCGTTCCACGGCTTTCCGATCTTTGCTTCGTCAGCCATACTTGTACGCTGAGTTGGGTCCGAGGTTGTTTAGGATTGCGCCCGCTCCATGTCAGAGATCGGAACCGACTTCCTGACTAAGCTGTCTTGTCCGCGCTGGCCTGAAAATCTGATGTTACTATACCCGATCTTCGGAGCTGCGTGGCTCTGTAACGCAGCCTTCGTCCTTTGCAATGGCAGGGACTTGTCTCAAGCCATCCACGCCTTTTCGGTCAACGCAAATCAAGACGTGGATGCCCGGGACAAGCCCGGGCATGACGGCCTTCGCGTTGGTCGCCAAGCATTGAACCCAACCGCGCCCACCCGCTCTAATCCCTGACGGCCCTTCCTAGCTTGGCGCTACCACCCGCGATCTGGTATCGATAACTACCCAAACGGAACAGGAATTCCGATGCCTCCTTTCCCCGCGCGCCCGTTCTTGCGAAACAACCTCGCCCCCCTCACCGCTCTCCTCCTTACCCTCGCCTCCCCCGCCCTCGCCGCGGACGAGGCCAACGCCCCCAAGGGCGCGGCGGTCACGGTGCTGACGGCGGCGAAGGCGTGCTTCGGGGATATCGTCGAGGTTTCCGGCCTCGTCATCGCGCGCGAGGAAACGATGGTGCGGCCCGAGCGGCAGGGGCTGAAGGTTTCGGAAATCCTGGTCGAGGCTGGCGATACCGTCACCGCCGGCCAAACGCTGGCAAGGCTGACACTGCCCGAGGGCGGCATCGCCCAGGTGCAGGCGCCGGTGGCCGGGCTGATCGAGGCCTCCACGGCCACCATCGGCGCGGTGGCGTCGGGCAAGGGCGAGGCGCTGTTCACGATCATCGCGCGCAGCGAATACGACCTGGTCGGCCTGGTCCCGGTGGAGGACATCGGCAAGCTGAAGGCGGGCCAGACCGCGCGGATCAAGATCCCCGGCGCCGGCGAGGTCGACGGCAAGGTGCGCCGGATCGCGCCGACGGTCGAACCCAACAGCCAGCTCGGCCAGGCCTTCATCGGCATCACCACCAACCGGCGGCTGCTGGTGAATTCATCGGGGCGCGCGATGATCAAGACCGGGCAAAGTTGCGACAACGTCTCGGTGCCGCTCACCGCCGTGCTCTATGGCGACGCCGGCACCGTGGTGCAGGTGGTGCGCCGCGCCCGCGTCGAAACGCGCAGCGTCGACGTCGGGCTGATGTCGGGCGGCCAGGTCGAAATCCGCAAAGGATTGAGCGAAGGCGACGTCGTGGTGGCGCGCGCCGGGGCGCTGCTGCGCGAGGGCGATCCGGTGCGGGCGGTGACGGGGGCCGACGCGAAGTGACAATCTGGCGTCGTCCCTGCGAAAGCAGGGACCCATAACCACAGGGCGTGGTTGTTGCGCGAAAGCCGGCGAACAGCGTTTGTCACAACGGGCGACACGGCGTATGGGTCCCTGCTTTCGCAGGGACGACAAGTTGATAGAGCCTTCGCGCATGTATTACGTCTACATTCTCGCGAGCCGGCGTCATGGGACCCTGTATATCGGGGTGACCAATTCCCTGCAGAAGCGGCTGGCGGAGCACCGTAGCGGCGAGGGCTCATCGTTCGTCAAGACGTACGGCGTCTATCGCCTCGTCCATGTCGAATCCTATGACCGGCCGGATGAAGCCATCAGCCGGGAGAAGCAATTGAAGCGATGGAAGCGGGACTGGAAAACCGAGCTGATCGAGCGCGAGAACCCGGAATGGCGAGATCTCAGCGATCTGCTGGTGTAGTTCTCGCCGATTGAGCTGTGGCTAATTCGTCGTCCCTGCGAAAGCAGGGACCCATACGCCGTGTCGCTCGTTGTGAAAAACGCTGTTCGCCGGCTTTCGCGCAACAACCACGCCCTGTGGTTATGGGTCCCTGCTTTCGCAGGGACGACGCGGGTGTGGACGACGAGGGGTTTAGCCGCCGGCCTTGTCGGTGGCGGCGAAGCTGACGTCTTCGAGGAGGGAGGACGACACGCTCGGCACCTGCTCGCCGGAGGTCGCCTTGGCGATGGCGATGCGGGTCTTGTTGAAGATGGCTTCGGCGGCGGTGGGCTTGTCGGTGTCGCGGGCGCCGATGTTGGTCAATAGCTCGGTCACCAGCACGGAGTACTGGCCCTTGCCGTCGTCGGCGACCATGCCCGGCGTCGCCGAGGTCAGGATCAGCGCGTTGTCGGGCGCGGCGATCGGCGCCAGACCATGGGAGAAGGCGCGGAAGCGGCGCTCGAAGGGATTGCGGCGCGCGGCGTCGATGACGACGAGCTTGGCGCAGGCGCCCTGCTCCTTCATGACTTCCAGCACGGATTCGATCGAGACGCCGTTGCGGCGGACGTCGCTTTCCTTCCAGATCGCAGCGTCGACCGGGATCATGTAGCTTTCACGGCCCGCCTGGATGCCGTAGCCGCCGTAGTACAGCATCACCACGCTGTCGGGGCGGACTTTTGCCTTGAGCCGTGCCACCGCGCGGGTCATGTCGTCCTTGCTGGCATCTTCGATGACGTCGACGTCGAAACCGTCGCGGCGCAGCTCGGAGGTCAGCGCGCGGGCGTCGTTGATCGGCTGCGACAGCGGCGCCGAGGCGTCGGGATAATGGCCGTTGCCGATCACCAAGGCGATGCGCGAGGCCTTCTTCGAGGTATCGACGCTGCTGGCGGCGGCGCTGTCCTTGGCGGCATCGAGCGAGCGCAGGTTCAGCGCCGCATGCGCGCCGATCGCCAGCGAGACCATGCCGACGATCACTGCAGCGATGGCGACCGGGCGGCTGGAGACGCGAAGGAGCGTTACATTCATCTCGGGTCGTTCCTCGTCACAAATGAAAGCGCGCCGATTTAGTCGCGCCTACGCCATTCTGGTTTTCGGGGGTGCCGGACGGTGTGCCGTCCAATTGCGCTCAATTTGCGGCACCGCAACAAAGAAAGCATTAACCTGACGGCGGATATCCGGCAACCGTATTGACGTATTGGTAGCCCCCCGCTTGGCGCTCAAAGTGAACCGGCGAGGGGCCTATTTCCCCCAGTCCGGCAAATACTTAATGCTGCCGGCGGGTTCCGCGAAATCCTTCCAAAATCGCACCCGAAATCTCCGTGACTTTCATCACATTTGTATTTCGCCTGATATCGTGTAGTTTTTTCAATGACTTGAGGGTGCCGTGGCGCGGCCTTTTGGGGGGCCGAGAGGGGTCGCGTCGCCTTTTAGCGGCCTGGCGTTGCCTGTCGGCAACGCGCGCGGGGAAAGATTTCCATGCATTTTAGCTATTTCGCCGGTGCCGCCTGTCGCGCCCTGACGGCCCGCAAGGACGGCCCGTCGCTCTACGACGTCTGCGATCCCCTGCTGCACCGCTATACCGGCGGCGACCCGCATCTCGGAAAATTCTACCGGACCGCGCTCGGCAATCCCGCGCTGCGGCCGCTGCTGCGCCGGACCGGCCTCTCCGAACTGCGCGACGAAGGCCGGCTGGCCGGCTTGCGCGCCGCGCTTGCTTCCGCGCGCGACGAGGCGACGCCGGACTGGGCCGCGATCGGGGCGCCGGTGGCGGCGCTGCTGGATACCATCGCGCTCCGGCATCCGCGGCCGAAGCCGCTTGCCGTGTCCCGCCGCGCGCCTGATCTCGCCGAGATCGAGCCCGTGATCCGCGCCTGCGGGGCGCATCTGTTGCGCTCGTTCGGCAAAAACGGCTTCATCCCGACCTATGCCGCCTTCAACCTGCTGGGCGATCCCGACCTGCGCGGCCGCGAATTTTTGATGGCGCTGACCGGGCTGAACTCGCGCGGTTACAAGAATTCGACGCTGTTGTTCAATTTGGCGCGGGTCTTCATCGCCCGCTCGCCGGTGCGCGACCTCGTCAACCCGCCCTGGAAGGGCATCGCCGAGCCGATGTGGGAGCCGGTGCAGATCCGCCACCGCTCGGCCTACTACGACGCGTTCTTCACCGAGGCACTGCTGAGTTTTGTCGAGACCGGCCTTGCCTCATCCGGCGAGACCGCGGCGGCGCGCGGCGCGATTTCGGAGATGGTCGCGTTTTGCCTGACCACCAGCCGCGAGGAGGTGCGCGCGCAGGACGGCTCGACCTTCAACGTCGTCACCGCGCTGGCGCCGCTGCCGCATCCGCGCTTTTCCCGCTTCTTCGCCCAGATCAAGCAGGATCTCGGCTTCGGCGTCTACGTACCGGATTGCGACACGACCGCGTGCTCGTTCTCGGCGGCGACCCAGGCCGGCTCCGACGATCCGATGCTCGACCAGCCGCTTTTGGACTTCTACGCCGGCTACCAGGTTCGCGGCGGCGCCAACGAGCCCAAGGTCACAGTGCCGATCAACGACAACATCGATTACGAAGGCGGCGTCGCCACCTGGATCGACAGTTTTGCCGGCGAACGTCCGTTCGGCAACGACCTCGACCCGACCCTCAATCTCGATATCCTGGAAGTCTCCTTCCGCAACTTAAGCCGCTGGAAGGTGCTGGAGACGCCGTCGCGGCTCGACACCGTGCAGCGCATCATTTCGTTCCAGAAGCGGCTGGCGGCGAGCGGCGCCTTCGCCGATCCGCGCTCGCATATCTATTATCTGCCGGAGCTCTATTGCGCCTATTTCGGCCGTTGCTACGCGGCCTTCCTCGCGCTGCCGCTCGCAGCCCAAGCCGCGATCGACCCCGACGGCGCGTTCGATTTCATCCGCTCCCGGGTGCTGGCCTATGTGCAGACCGAGCTGATGTCCCACGAAATGAACGCCTTCGACGCCGCGCTGGCGCTGATCGCACTCGGGCATCTCGGCGCCGACAGCGCCACCTTCACGCCCGCCCTGCACTGCATCATCACGAGCTTCGGCGAGGGCGGCAGGCACGGGCCGTTCAGGGCCTATGAGTGGAACAAGATGAAAACCCCGACGCGCATTTTGGTGGGGGGCCCCGAAGTCACTTCGGCCTTCGTGCTGATGGGCCTGGCGCTGGCGCGGCGCGGGATGACGGCGATGGGGCGACCGTGAGATGCGCGCTTGCTTCTCACTCTCCCCGCACGCGGGGCGAGGTGATGAAACCGCTTATCGCGTTAAAGTGACACAGGCTCACCTTGCCCCCCGCTGGTGCTTTGGCCCCATCCGCACCACAATCGCCCGCGATAGCCAGGCGATTCCATTAGGGCGGCCTCATTGCATGCGCATGAAATTCCCGACCGCGATTGCATTATTGTTCACGCCGGTTTTCTTGCTGATGTTCCTGCCGGTTGTTGCCGAAGCCGCCGACATCACCGGCGTTCCGAAAATCCGCGAGGGCGATTCGATCCAGATCGGCTCGACCCGGATCCGCCTCGGCGGCATCGACGCGCCGTCGGTGGATCAGCTGTGTCTCAACAATTCAGGCGAGCGCTGGACCTGCGGCGTCGCCGCGCGCGACGAATTGATAAAACATGTCGGCGACAAGAGCTGGACCTGCCACCCGCGCCAGGCCGCCGACCGCCGCGGCCGCATCGTCGCGCGGTGCGAAGTCGACGGCCAGGACATCCAGAAATGGCTGGTCGGAAGCGGCTGGGCGCTGGCCTTTGTCCGCCTCTCGCATGACTACGAGGCCGACGAAAAGGCCGCGCGCGAGGCCAAGGCCGGGATGTGGCAGGGCGCCTTCATCGCGCCGTGGGACTGGCGCGTCCGCAACAAGAAGACGACCATTCTCGGCGCCGCCAAGCCGCCGCCGAACGCGCATGCGATCCTGCTGGCCTCGGCCTCCGGATCGGTCGCGCCCTCGCCCGACTGCACCATCAAGGGCAACGTCAACAGCTCCGGCGAATGTATCTACCACACGCCGAAGAGCCGCTGGTATGCGCAGATCCAGATGAAGATTTCCAAGGGCACGCGCTGGTTCTGCTCGGTCGAAGACGCCGAAGCCGCCGGCTGCAGAGAGACGCGACGATAGCGGGCGGCATGGTTCGAGGCGCGCCAACGGGTCCGCGCGAAGCGCGACCCGGATGGGCGCGTCTCGAACGATGAAGCCACCGCACCCGAAATGCGCTAGGTTGCCAGGCTCATATGGTATGAGCGTATCGCCGTGGCTGACCTTTACGACGATATCGAATTGCAAGCCCTGCCCGATCGCTCGCGGCTGAATCGCTTCCTGCTGGCCGCGCTCGCGATCGTGCTCGCCTATACGGGTCTCGCCTATCTGGCGCTGCCGGCGCTGTGGACGCATTACGAGCACCAGAAGGGCCTCGCCAATCTGCCGATGGTGACGCGGACCGCGCAGGGCATTCCCGGCGATCCCATCAATGTCGGCCTGGTCGGCGACGACAAGGACGTGCTGTGCGCGATGGCGGCCGCCGGCTGGTTTCCCGCCGATCCCGTGACGCTGCGCTCCTCGATCGAGATCGTCGGCAGCGTGCTGCTGGACCGGCCCTACCGCGACGCGCCGGTAAGCCCGCTGTTCTATCTAGACCGCCGCGAGGATCTCGCGTTCGAAAAGCCGGACGGCAAGAGCGCCGATCACCGGCATCATGTGCGGTTCTGGCGGGTGCTGGACCGCGGCCAGGAACAGCGGCCGGTCTGGCTCGGGGCGGTGACCTACGACCGCAGCGTCGGCGTCAGCCATTATACCGGGGCCATCACCCACCATATCGGGCCGGATATCGACGCGGAGCGCAAGCTATTGGCCTCCGACCTCGAAGCCGCCGGCATGGTCGACGCCAAATACCAGGTGACGGGCATCGGCCCCACCGTGACCGGCCGCAACGGCGGCGGCGATCCCTATTACACCGACGGCGAGGTCTGGATTTTGCGCCTGGTCGTGGCGTGCCAAAAACGGACAGGTCCCGCCGACGTCATTCCGAGCCCGCCGGCCACCGAGATCAAGGACCAGATCTGGCACGGCATCACCGAGGCGCTGGGGAAATAGGGCGGGCTTCCGGCTTCAATTTATTATCATCATGTTCTAGCTTGTTTTTCCGCTTATTCCCCGGCATCCCACCCCCAAAGGCACACCCAAGAAGGAACAAGAAAAATGGTTGTTCGCGCGGGCCGGGAATTCCTGGCGATCCCCGGGCCCACCAACATGCCCGACGAAGTGCTGCGGGCGATGCATCGTCCGGCGCTCGACATCTATTCCGACGAGATGATCAATCTGACCGACAGCCTGCTGCGTGATCTGTCGAAGCTGTTCGCCACCAAAGGCCAGTCCTACATCTATATCGCCAACGGCCATGGCGCGTGGGAAGGCGCGCTTTCCAACGTGCTGTCGCGCGGCGACAAGGTGCTGGTGCTGGAAAGCGGCCGGTTTGCGATCGGCTGGGGCCATGCGGCCGCCGCGATGGGCGCCGATGTCGAAGTGCTCAAGGGCGACTGGCGCCGCGCGATCCGGCCGGCCGAGGTCGAAGCTCGCTTGCGGCAGGACAAGGACCACACCATCAAGGCGATCCTCGCCGTGCAGGTCGATACCGCCTCGGGCGCCTATAACGACATCGAAGCCATCGGCAAGGCGATCAAGGCCGCGGGCCACCCGGCGCTGTTCATGGTGGATACGGTGGCATCCCTCGGCTGCATGCCGTTCGAGATGGACGCCTGGGGAATCGACGTCGCGATGTCCGGCTCGCAGAAGGGCCTGATGACGCCGCCGGGGCTGGGCTTCGTCGCCGCCAACGATCGCGCCCGCAAGGTGCACAAGACTGCGGGACTTCGCACGCCCTATTGGGACTGGACCGAACGCGAGGGTGCCGAACACTACCGCAAATATGCCGGCACCGCGCCGGTGCATCTGTTGTTCGCGCTGCGCCAGGCGATCGACATGCTGTTCGATGAAAAGCTGGAAAACGTGTTCCTGCGTCACCGCCTCTTGGGCGAAGCGGTGCGCCGCGCCGTTGCGGTCTGGGCCGAGGGCCAGGTGATCGGCTTCAACATCGCCGAAGCCGCCGAGCGCTCCAACACGGTCACGACCGTGGTCATGAACGGCCACGATCCGGAGGAGTTGCACAAATACTGCAAGGAAAAATGCGGCGTGGTGCTCGGCGTCGGCATCGGCGAGCTGCAGGGCCAGGCCTTCCGGATCGCCCACATGGGTCACATCAACGCGCCGATGATCCTGGGGACCCTCGGCGTCATCGAGGTCGGCCTCAACGCGCTCGATATTCCCCACGGCAGAGGCGGCACCGAAGCCGCGATCGACTGGCTCGGCGAATCCGTGAGTGCGTGATGGATGGGCTGGAAATCGTCGGGCCGCGCGCCCGATTCGATTCCCTGGCAAGCGAACTCCGTCAGCACGTCGTCCCGGCCCAAGGCCGGGACGACGATAGTTGAATACCGAAGCCTTTCCGCCGCCCCTTTCTTCGTGCTTATAGTGATCCAGCGATAAATAAGCCGACAACGGCGCTGCGTGTCCTGCGAAAAGCGGGAGCCTGACTTGGGGAGGGGTTGATTGGCGTCCGTTGAATTGCGCGGCCTGACCAAACGGTTTGGATCGCTCGCGGTGGTCGATGATGTCAGCTTGCGGATCGATCACGGGCAGTTGGTCTGCCTGCTCGGGCCCTCCGGCTGCGGCAAGACCACCACGCTGCGGCTGATCGCGGGATTTCTGGAACCCTCCGACGGCGAGATCCATGTCGGCGACCGCGTGGTGTCATCGCGCGCGCGCACCCTGCCGCCCGAACAACGCAAGATGTCGATGATCTTCCAGAGCTACGCGCTGTGGCCGCACATGACGGTGGCGGAAAACATCGTCTACGGCCTGCGCCTGCGCAAGCTCGACCGTGACACCATCGCGAAAAAACTCGCGGCGATCCTGGCGACGACCAAGCTCGAAGTGCTGGCGCAGCGCTATCCCGGCGAATTGTCGGGCGGCCAGCAGCAGCGGGTGGCGCTGGCACGCGCGCTGATCGTCGAGCCGGAGACGCTTTTGCTCGACGAGCCCCTGTCCAACCTTGACGCCAATCTGCGCGAGGAGATGCGCTTCGAGATCCGCCGCCTGCACGACGAATACCGCTACACCACGGTGTATGTCACCCACGACCAGTCCGAGGCCATGACCACCGCCGACCTGATCGCGGTCATGAACGGCGGCAGGATCGACCAGCTCGGCACGCCGGAAGACATCTACGACCGGCCGCAATCGGAATTCGTCGCGCGCTTCATCGGCGCCAGCAATGTGATCAGCGGCACTGCCCGCGACGCCAATCATGTCGTCTTCGCGGGCGCGACCCTGCAGGTGGAGGGCGCGAAACTCGACCCCGGCCAGAGGGCCATCGTCGCCATTCGCCAGCACGACATCCGGCTTTCGACGCAAGCGCCGGCGGCGCCGGACAATGCGGTCAAGGCCGTCGTGACGCGGCAGGTGTTTCTCGGCGCCAGCCGCGACTACATGGTCGAAACCCCTGATGGCGCGACCTTGCGGGTGGTAACGCCGACCGACAACGCCGTTCCCCGGGGCACCGAGGTCTGGCTTTATCTGCCGCCCGAACGCTGCCGCGCGCTGACGAGATAACGCAGACAGGAGGACGCGATGAGAGGCAAGAGAACTTTCCCGACGCGACGTTCTGCAGGCCTCGCTGAACGGCTCAGCCGCGCTTGCCATGGGCACCGTGTTCGCCTCGCCCGCACTGGCCGAGGCGCCGCCGGCGGTGACGATCACGCCGCAACTGGTCGATGCGGCAAAGAAGGAAGGCACGGTGGTCCTGTATTCTTCCATGGACCTGCCGGTCGGCGAGAAGCTCGGCAAGGCGTTCGAGGCGCACTATCCCGGGATCGCCGTGCAGATCGAGCGCTCCGGCTCGGAACGGCTGTTTCAGCGGGTGGCCCAGGAATTTGCGAGCAACATCCACGCCGCCGACGTCATCAACAGTTCCGACGCCTCGCATTTCATTCCCTGGAAGAAGAACGGCTGGCTGGCGCCGTTCGTGTCGGAAGACATCGCCAAATATTTTCCGGCCGAGTATCGCGACCCCGACGGCATGTTTGCGACGTCGCGAATCTGGCTGTCGTCCATCGCCTACAACACCAACCTCGTAAAACCCGAGGACGCGCCGAAAAGTTTTGCCGATCTGCTGGATCCGAAATGGGCCGGCAAGATGGTCAAGGGCCATCCCGCCTATAGCGGCACCATCATGACCGCGACCTTCGAGACGGTGCGCGAACTGGGTTGGGAGTATTTCGAAAAACTGTCGAAGCAGCGCGTCATGCAGGTGCAGTCGTCGACCGATCCGCCGAAAAAGCTTTCGCTCGGCGAGCGCGCGGTGATGGCCGACGGCAACGAGTACGGCATTGTGCTGTTAAAGGAGGCCGGCCAGCCGGTCGAGCCGGTGTATCCCGCCGAGGGCACGCCGACCATTTCTGGCCCAACGGGAATCTTCGCCTCCGCGCCGCATCCCAACGCCGCGCGGCTGTTCCAGGCCTGGCTGCATACCCGCGAGACCCAGCAATTCTTCATCGACTTCACCGCGCAATATTCGGTGCATTCCCAAGTGCAGTCCAAGCCGGGCCGGCGGAAAATTTCCGACATCAAGCTGATGAAGGAAGATGCCGCAGGCGTCGAGGCCATGACGGAAGAGATCAAGACGCGCTATGCGAAGCTGTTTCGGGTGTGATGTCCAGCCTCCTGCAACATCGCGATTCCGGGGCGCGCAAAAGCGCGAGCCCGGAATCCATAACCACCGAGCGGGAGTATGGATTCCGGGCCTGCGCATCCAAGTCGGCTGTTGCCGACTTGGACATTGATATTGCCGAACTCGGGTAAACCCGAGTTCGGTGGCGCATCCCGGAATGACGAGCAGAGAGTTCGAGCATGACCCTCACCACCCCGATCGACGGTACGCGCGGGAAATTCGACTGGACCAAGCCAGTGCTGGGGCTGTTCGCGGGCTTCCTGATCGTGCTGATCGTGCTGCCGCTGTCGTGGCTGGTGGTCTATGCCTTCACCGACAAGGCCGGCCATCCGACGCTGTGGAATTTCGTCACGCTGTTCACCAATCCGGATTTCCTCGATCCGCTGCTGACCACCGCGATCATTGCGACCAGCTCGGCCATGATCTGCTGCGCGGTGGCGGCACCGATGGGCTGGCTGGTGTCGCGCACCGACATGCCGGGGCGGCAGTTCATCCGCGCGCTGGTCACCGCCTCCTTCGTCACGCCGCCGTTTCTCGGCGCGGTCGCCTGGGAGCTGCTGGCGGCGCCCAATAGCGGGTTACTGAACCAGCTGTTTCGCTATCTCACCGGCGCCGATTCCGACGAGCACTTGTTCAATATCTATTCGCTGACTGGAATCATCTTCGTCATTTCCTGCTACACCTTCCCGTTCGTCTTCGTGCTGGTTGCCAATGCGCTCGACAACATGCCCGGCGAACTCGAGGACGCTTCCGCGATCCTCGGCGGCAAGGCCTGGACCACAGCGCGGCGCGTCACCATTCCCTTAGCGCTGCCGGCCCTCGTCGCCGGTTCGCTGATCGCCTTCCTGCAGGCCATGACCCTTTTCGGCTCGCCGGCGATCCTGGCGCTGCCGGCCGGCTTCCACACCATGACCACGAAGATCTGGAGCCTGTTCCAGTATCCGCCGAAACTGGAACTCGCGGCCGCCGCCGCGGTGCCGCTGCTGCTGCTGACCATCTTGCTGCTGCAGGCGCAGAAATTCATCCTAGGCCGCCGCGGCTACTCGGTCGTGGGCGGCAAATATGGCGCGCCGCGCCGGGTCGAACTGGATAAATGGCGCTGGGCGGCGCTGGCGTTCTGCCTTGCGATACTGCTCAGTCCGGTATTCCTGCCCTATTTCGCGCTGCTCAACGCCGCGTTCTCGCCGAACGCGACCACGCTGGTGACGCCGTCGACATTGACGCTGAAGAACATCGTGTTCGTGTTTACCGAGCTCTCCGCGACCCAGCTCGCGCTGAAGAACACCGTCATCCTCGGCACCGCGACCGCGACCATCGGCACCATCATGGCGCTGGTGATCGCCTATGTCACCACGCGCCGGGTGATCGCGGGGCACCGCATGCTCGGCTTTCTCGCCACCGCCCCGGTCGCGGTTCCCGGCATCGTGCTCGGCGTCGGACTGTTCCTCAGCTACACGCGGCCGCCCTTCGTGCTGTACGGCACGCTGTGGATCCTGCTGATCGCGTTTCTCACCATCAACCTGCCGTCGGCCTATCAGCAATTGCAGGCGGCGTTCGCGACCATCCATCCCGAACTCGAGGACGCCAGCCGCATCCTCGGCGCCACGCGGCTGCAGTCGCTGCGCCAGATCACCGCGCCGCTGCTGCGCACCGGCGTGATCGCGACCTGGTGCTTCATCTTCATCGGCGTGATGCGGGAGCTGTCAGCGGCGATCGTGCTGTTCACGTCGCAGACCAAGGTGCTGTCGGTCCTGATCTACGACCTCAACGAAAGCGGCGACCTCGCCGCGATCTCGGTATTGGGCATCGCGATGCTGGTCATCACCTTCGCGGTGGTGCTCGCCGTCAACCGCATCCCGGTGTTCGGCGCCAACGCCGGCGCGCGGCTGAGGAATTGAGGCGCGGCGTGATCAGGTCCGAACCTTGAATCCCGAACAACGGCCATCCGCCGCACCATCGATGCCGATGCTCAGGCACGCCGTCGCGGCCGGCAAATCCTCAAGTCGGACGAACGAATTTCCTCCGGCGTCCTGAAGCGCGCGCAGCGACTTCTCCAGGTTGTCGTACAGTGGCCCGCTGGATACCGGGTCCGGATGCAATCGAACCGCGATCGGGTTTTTCAGCCCCGCCGAAACCAGGTATCGCTGCAGGGAATAAACCGGCTCATAGGCTCCGCCGCCGTAAGCTTCAAGGATGATGGGCGCTGCCGGTTCCGTCCTGGCCCGCGACACGATGGCGGCGAGCTCGACGGAAAATTCCCTGGTTTTCACGATGTTCGCCTCGATCTCGTCGAACGATCTGGCCGCGCCCCTGATTCCGCCGGCCGACAAAAAGAGAATCACGACCGTGACCGCGAAGAAGAGCGCCCGGACATTCGCCGATGTTTCCCGTCCGGCTTCTCTCAAGCGCAGGTTTACCGCGCATGCAATGAAGTACACGAAAAAGACCGGCACCAGCATTGCCGGAAAATCGTATCGCGTTCCCGTGGGCAACGCGCCGCCATAAGCTATTTCCTGGGAGATGAATAAGGCGAGCAGGAAACAGAGGGTGCCGAGGACCCCTGCGATTTCGACCCACGACAGCAACCTGCGATATCGCCAGACCAGTCGTGCGACGACGGCGATGGCAAGCATCGCGATACAGATGAATGCGGCGCCAAACGGGCGCATCGAAGCGAGCGTCGCCTTGAGCCTCGCGGCGGGAGACACCGAATTCCCGTAGATATCGGCGCCCGCGCCTGCCAGCTGTCTCAAGACAATCCAGGCCGTGACGAAAGAGAACGACAGCATGATCGCGCCGGCAAGCAGACCGGACAACGCCGTCAGTCGGCGGTCAATCACCGCCAGGGCCACATAAAACAGCGCAAGAAAGGCCAGCGGGAGCAATGTTTCCTTGGTGCCGATGAGGATCACCGTCCCGATGGTCAGCGCCGCGCAACCCAGATTGCGGCGCAGAGCCGACGGCGCGAAGAAAAGCTCGTAGCATCCGAGCAGCATCAAGCCTGTGGCCGGCACCGCGTAGATTTCAGCCGGCCCGAGGCGGCCCCATACCGCGCCCCAGAACTTCGCAAATGCAATGGGCACCATGCAGAGAGCGGCCGGCAGCAATCCGAGGAAGCGGGCGATGACCCACCAGACCGCCCCCAGGAAAAACGCGAACGCCGCCGTGACGAAGGCGTACCAAAGATGGACATCGCGTCCCCACGCCCAGGATTCCACCACCCTCAGGAAATAATACGATGGACGGAAACGTCCTTGCAGGCTGCCGACCTCAGTCTTATCCAGAACTGTGCTGACGATCTCCGAGAATGGGAGGTGCAGCTTGTTGCCCAGGAAATAAAAGATTTCGTGGTCGTCGATGAGTCCCCAGTCGGCCAGCCATATCTGTCTTCCGGTCAAAACCAAGGAAATCGCAGCCGCCCCGACTACGACCAGCAGAGCCAATGACCAACCGCGGCGGGCAAACGCGACATCTCGAATCCTGCCAATTCCCACTGTAAAGTCCCGTAAACGCGCGTTTTTGCTTGAAATGATGGCCGTCTGCGATCAAACCACCAGCCTGAACACCTACCAACGGCAGCTGCCGCAGTATAGTCGTGATCGGCACTCATGAAAATTTCGGTCGTCATCCCAGCCCACAATGAAGAAGCGAACCTGCCGGTACTGCTCGATGCGATTCGAAGCGCTCTGCCCGCCCGGCTGCATGAGATCATCGTCGTGGACGACGGAAGCATCGATGGCACCCTCGAGGTCATCAAGGCGGCATCGGAATCCGATCCCCGCATCAAATATATCGGGCTGTCCCGCAATTTCGGGCACCAGACCGCGCTTCGCGCCGGGCTGAGGGGCGCCAGCGGCGATTGCGTCATCACCATGGATGCCGATCTTCAGCATCCGCCGCGCCTGCTTGCGGACATGGTGGCCAAGTGGGAGGAAGGCTTCAAGATCGTGCTTACGGTGCGCAAAGACACCGAGAACGTTTCCGCCTTCAAGCGGCTCACGGCCGCGCTGTTCTATCGGCTCATGAACGCGGTTTCCGACGTCTCGATCGACCCGGGAAGCGCCGATTTTCGCTTGCTCGATCGCAGGGCGGTGGACGTCATCAACGAGCTTTCCGAGCACGATTTCTTCCTGCGCGGGATTATCCCGTGGGTCGGCTTTCGCGTCACGAAGATTGTCTATACGCCGGACCAGAGATTGCATGGATCGACGAAATACTCGCTGCGGAAAATGATCTCATTTGCGATAACCGGCGTGGTCGCGAACAGCATCCAACCGCTGAGAGTGGCCACGATCCTGGCACTTTTCATTGCCGGCCTGAGCGCGCTCTACGCGGTGTATGCCATCGGCATCTTCCTGACGCTCGGCCGGGTGGTCCCGGGCTGGACCTCCGTGGCCTTCGTGGTATCGCTGATCGGGGCGCTGCAACTGTTCGTGCTCGGGGTGCTCGGCGAGTATGTGGGGCGAATTCTTCGCGAAACCCGCAAGCGGCCGGGCTACGTTATCTCGGAATCGAACCTCGATCATGACGGCGACTAGGATGCCGTCGTGCATCCCGTAGCGAAGCTACCATCACCCCGGCATATGCATCTTGGGCCAGCAGGCAAATGAACGATCAGAACGACAGCCTCACGGAAAGACAACGCGAGCATTTCAATTCGATAGCCGATCGTTACCGCCGGGAGCGGCAGGATTCGAACCACCTCTACCTGAAGGAGCTGATGTGGCGCGATATCTTCGCCCATTACCCCGGCTTGAAGGATTTGCACCTCGATGTGCTGGAGCCGATGTGCGGCTTCTGCGACGGCTACGGACTGATCCGGCAGCACCTGACCTCGGATATCCGCTATCAAGGGTTCGATTACAGCGATGCGGTCGTCGAGACGGTCAGGAAAGACAATCCGGGTCTCGACGTCTGGCAGGCCGATGCAACGAGCTACAGGCCGGCGGCCGACAGTTACGATCTGATCATTTTGATCGGCGGCCTTCATCACACGCCGCTGGCCGCGCAGGCCATCGTGAGGAATCTCGCGCCGGGCCTGCGCGCGGGCGGGCTATTCATCAGCTACGAACCGACCCACGGCAATCCGTTGTTCCGGATGGTGCGGGACGGGATTTACAGGAAGAACTCGCTGTTCGATGAAAAAACCGAGCGGGCGTTTGCCGTATCCGATCTCGAGCGGTTGTTTACCGATGCGGGATTGCGTTCCGAATTGATCTGCTATCCCGGCCTGCTTTCCTACATCCTGTACTACAATCCCGACGCGTTTCCGGCCCTCAATGTCGGCGGCAAATCCCTGGTCGGCTCGCTGTACGCCTTCGACAAGCTGTTCTATCGCAACGCCATTGGACGCGCGCTCTCGTTTGCAACCCTGTCGGTCTGGTCAAACCCCCCCACGCCGCGATGAAGTCGAATGAAGATGCAACCATGAAAGTCCTGGTCACCGGGGGCGCGGGCTACATCGGCGGCCACACCGTTCTGGCTTTGCTGGATCGAGGCTTCGAGCCGATTATCCTGGACGATCTGTCTGCCGGGGTCGGTTCGCTGGTGCCGAAAAATGCCCGCCTGGTTGTGGGCGATGTCGGCGACCGGAAACTGGTCGCCGACATCCTGACCAGCAATGGAATCGACACCATCCTGCATTTCGCCGGCAAGGTCGATGTCGCGGAATCCGTCATCAATCCGCTGGACTATTACCTCCACAACACGATCAAGGCCCAGTCGATCATCCGCACCGCGATCGACAGCGGCGTCAAAAATTTCATTTTTTCATCGACCGCCGCGGTCTATGGCCAATCCGAATTCGCTCGCGTGGACGAGAGTGCGCCATTGGCTCCGGTCTCCCCGTATGGACGGTCAAAGCGGATGACGGAGGAAATCCTCCGGGATGCCCACGCCGCCCACGGTTTGAACTACGCCATTCTCCGGTATTTCAATGTCGCCGGCGCGGATCCGCAGATGCGATATGGTCAGGTTACGCGCAACGCCACGCATCTGATCAGGATGGCGCTGGCGACGGCCCGTGGCGAGCGGCCATTCATCGAAATCTACGGGGATGACTATTCGACCTCCGACGGCACCTGCATTCGCGATTTCATCCACGTGTCGGATCTCGCGGACGCCCATCTCATGGCGCTCAGCCATTTGCGCGGCGCGCGGGACAGCATCACCCTGAATTGCGGCTATGGCAGGGGTTATTCGGTGAAAGAGGTGTTGAGTACGGTCGAGGAAATTACCGGAAAACGCTTGCAAAAACGCATGGCCGGAAGGAGGACCGGAGATCCCGTTTCCCTGGTCTCGGACAGCCGGCGCCTGTTCGCGCTCGGATGGAAGCCAAAATTCGACGATTTGGCTGTCATCATCGAACATGCCTACAAGTGGGAGCTGGCACTGGCCGAACGGCCCGATTTGCTGGACAGCCCGGTGGGGGCTAGCTGACATCCCCGCTGGCAATCCGGCCGATCGCACCGATATAGAACGGTACGGCGACAATGTTCGCCGCGAAGAGGAACCACGTGACAGAAGCAACAAAAGCGAAAACTGCCCTGCCCGCGCCGGTCGCGCCGCGGCGGCCGCATTCCTTCACTACTCACGGCATCGCGGTCGTGGACGACTACGCCTGGCTGAAGGATGAAAACTGGCAGGAGGTGCTGCGCGATCCCGCCGTGCTCGATCCGGATATCAGGAAATATCTGGAAGCCGAAAACGCCTATACCGAAAGCCTGCTCGGCTACACCGGCCCATTGCAGAAGACGCTGGTCGCGGAAATGCGCGGGCGGATCAAGGAAGACGATTCCAGCGTGCCCGCGCCGGACGGTCCCTTTGCCTATATGCGCAAATTCCGCGAGGGTGGCCAGCATGAGATGTTTGGCCGCATGCCGCGCGACGGCGGCGAAGTCCGGATCGTGCTCGACGGCGACCAACTCGCAGAGAAGGAAGAATACTTCAAGTTCGGCGGCGCGCGCCATTCGCCGGATCACAGGCTCGAGGCCTGGAGCGCCGACGTCAAGGGCTCGGAATATTTTTCCATCCGCGTGCGCGACTGGGAAAGCGGCAAGGACCTCGACGACCTCGTGGAGGAAACCGACGGCGCGGTGGTGTGGAGCATCGACTGCAAAAGCTTTTTTTACGTCAAGCTCGACGACAACCATCGCCCGATGCAGGTCTGGCGTCATCGCCTCGGCACCAGGCAGGCCGAGGATGCACTGGTCTATGAAGAGCAGGATGCCGGCTGGTTCACCCATCTGCACGAAAGCTCCAGCGGCCGCTTCTGCGTGATCGCGGGCGGCGACCACGAAACCTCCGAGCAGCGGCTGATCGATCTCGCCAAGCCCGAGGCGCCGCCGCGCCTCGTCGCCGCGCGCGAGAGCGGCGTGCAATATTCGCTGGCCGACCGCGGCGAGGAGCTGTTCATCCTCACCAATGCCGATGGCGCCATCGACTTCAAGGTGGTCACCGCGCCGCTCGCAGCGCCTGAGCGTGCCAACTGGCGCGAGCTGATCCCGTATCGGCCCGGCATCTATATCCTCGATGTCGAACTCTATGCCGGCCACATGGTGCGGCTGGAGCGCGCCAATGCGCTGCCCTCCATCGTGATCCGCGATCTCGACAGCGGCGACGAACACGCCATCGCCTTCGGCGAGGCGGCCTATTCGCTCGACACCATGGGCGGCTATGAATTCGACACCACCAATCTGCGGTTTTCCTATTCGTCGATGACGACACCCTCGGAAGTCTACGACTACGACATGGCCAAGCGCACGCGGGTCTTGCGCAAGCGCCAGGAGATTCCCTCAGGCCACAACCCGGCCGATTATGTCACCACCCGCATCATGGCGCCCTCGCATGACGGCGCCGAGGTGCCGGTGTCGATCCTGCATCGCAAAGATCTCAAACGAGACGGCACGGCACCGCTGCTGTTGTACGGCTACGGCTCCTACGGCATGGCGATGCCGGCCTCGTTCTCCGCCAACCGGCTATCGCTGGTCGATCGCGGCTTCGTCTATGCCATCGCCCATGTCAGGGGCGGCACCGACAAGGGCTGGGGCTGGTATCTCGACGGCAAGCGCGAGAAAAAGACCAACACGTTCGACGATTTTGCAGCCTCCGCGCGGGCACTGATCGCGGAGAAATATACCGGCACCAAGCGTATCGTCGCCCATGGCGGCAGCGCCGGCGGCATGCTGATGGGGGCGGTCGCCAACCGCGCCGGCGAGCTGTTCGCCGGCATCGTCGCCGAGGTTCCGTTCGTCGACGTGCTCAACACCATGCTCGACGACACGCTGCCGCTGACGCCGCCGGAATGGCCGGAATGGGGCAATCCGATCGAGGGCGAAAAGGATTTCAAAACGATTCTGTCCTACTCGCCTTACGACAACGTCGCGGCCAAGGACTATCCGGCGATTCTCGCGATGGGCGGCCTGACCGATCCGCGCGTCACCTATTGGGAGCCGGCCAAATGGATCGCGCGGCTGCGCGCCACCATGACGGGCGGCGGCCCGGTATTGCTGCGCATCAACATGGGCGCCGGCCACGGCGGCGCGTCCGGCCGTTTCAACCGGCTCGACGAGGTCGCGATCGCGTATGCGTTCGCGTTGTGGGCGGTGGGAATGGCGGAGAAGAGTGGAACGGCCTCTTAGTTGCTTGCGCCGCTCTCTCTTATCCCGCTCTTCACGGGGAGAGGGTGGGGTGAGGGGCTTTCTCGGCAGACCAGGACTCGCGGATAGTCCCCCTCACCCGGCGCTGCGCGATAGCCGAAGCCTTGCTTCGGCGTTCTTTTCTTGGAACGGCCGCCAAAGCCGGCCTGTGCTCTCCCCGCACGCGGGGCGAGGTCAAGAAAGGGCCTCAGTAAATCGACGGTTCGCCGACCGGCGCGCCGAATGAGGTTTCGAGGAAATCGAAGTCGCAGCCCTCGTTGGCCTGCCCGATGTGCCGGGTGAACATCCAGCCATAGCCGCGTTCGAAGCGCGTCTCCGGCTGTTTCCATTCGGCGCGGCGTTTTGCCAGTTCGGCTTCGCTCACATCGAGGTTGATGGTGCGGGCGGCGACGTCGAGCGTGATCCTGTCGCCGTTCTTCACCAGTGCCAGCGGCCCGCCGATGAACGATTCCGGCGAGACGTGCAGGATGCAGGCGCCGTAGCTGGTGCCGCTCATGCGCGCGTCCGACAGCCGCACCATGTCGCGCACGCCCTGCTTCACCAGTTTGGTGGGGATCGGCAGCATGCCCCATTCCGGCATGCCCGGCCCGCCTTGCGGCCCCGCATTGCGCAGGATCAGCACGTGATCGGCTGACACGTCGAGATCCGGATCGTCGATCGCCTTCTTCATCGAGGGATAATCATCGAACACCAGCGCGGGGCCGGTGTGTTTGAGGAAGCGCGGCTCGCAGGCGGAGGGCTTGATCACGCAGCCGTCGGGGGCGAGATTGCCCCTGAGCACGGCGAGCGCGCCTTCGGCGTAGATCGGATTGTCGACGGTGCGAATAACGTCGTCATTATATACCTCGGCGCCCTCGATGTTCTCGCCGAGCGTCCGCCCGGTCACCGTCAGGCAATCGAGATGCAACTGGTCCCTGATGCGGCTCATCAGCCCGGGCAAGCCGCCGGCATAGAAAAAATCCTCCATCAGATATTTGTCGCCGCTCGGACGCACGTTGGCGATGACCGGGACCTTGCGGCTGGCGATCTCGAAATCGTCGAGCCCGATGTCCGCCCCGGCGCGGCGCGCCTGCGCGATCAGATGGATGATCGCGTTGGTCGAGCAGCCCATCGCCATCGCCACGATGATGGCGTTCTCGAAGGCTTTTTTTGTCTGGATCCGTTGCGGCGTGAGATCTTCCCAGACCATCTCGACGATGCGGCGGCCGCATTCGGAAGCCATACGGATATGGCCGGCGTCGGCGGCCGGTATCGAGGACGCGCCCGGCAATGTCATGCCGACGGCTTCCGCGATCGCGGTCATGGTCGAGGCGGTGCCCATGGTCATGCAGGTGCCGTAGCTGCGGGCGATGCCGGCCTCGACATCGACCCAGTCCTTGTCGGAAATCTTGCCCGCGCGGCGCTCGTCCCAGTATTTCCAGGCGTCCGACCCCGAGCCCAACGTCTTGCCCTTCCAGTTGCCGCGCAGCATCGGACCTGCCGGCAGATAGATCGCCGGCAGGTTCATGCTGGTGGCGCCGAGCAACAGGCCCGGCGTGGTCTTGTCGCAGCCGCCCATCAGCACCACGCCGTCGACGGGATGGCCGCGCAGCAGCTCCTCGGCGTCCATCGCCAGCATGTTGCGATAGAGCATGGTGGTCGGCTTCAGGAACGATTCCGACAGCGACAGCGCCGGCAATTCCATCGGAAAGCCGCCGGCCATCAGGACGCCGCGCTTGACGTCGTCGACGCGGCTCTTGAAATGCATGTGGCAGGGCTGCGCGTCCGACCAGGTATTGAGGATCGCGATCACGGGCCGGCCCTTCCACTCCTCCGGGGCGTAGCCCATCTGCATGGCGCGCGAGCGATGGCCGAAGGCGCGCAGATCGTCGGGGGCGAACCAGCGCGCGCTGCGGAGCGTTTCCGCAAGTTTCTTCTTGTTTGGCATCATGACACCTGTTCGAGACCGGTCAGGTCATCTCACAGGCGGTCCGTGCCGGGCAAGCCCGCTCTTGCTCGCAACGACGCGCGGCGGCCGATTTTCGGGGAGCCGGCACAATGGCGGTCAATGCTTCCCCCAGCCGATGCGCCAGTTCGGATTTGCGGTTCGACATCTGGTACCCCCTCGCGGAATTCCGGAAGGCGCTGTTCACAACATCGCTCTTCGGGTGCGCAACGCTGGGCAGCGTCACCTTTTGATTCGCGATTTGATCGGGGATGAACTAATGGAGCCGTGCAGCTGCGGCATGCGGTATCAAATCACCGGCGCAGGTTCCATCACAGGGCTGAAGCAAAGCGAATCATTGACGGCAACGCAGCGTCGGACATCGTCTGCCCTGTAACGGGCATAGAAGACGTTGATGCATTACATTTTTTCAACAACATCGCGCGCAGGTTGCCGAAGAAAGGCTTGCGCGTGGCGGACAATGGATTCACAACCCAACATTGACATAATTGATGCTTCACGGAAGGTCGGCTTTGGCAAGAATCCTGATCGTCGATGACGATAGCGCCGTTCAGGCGACCATCCGGATCCTGCTGGAGCGGGCGGGCCACAGCGTCGTCGGCGCCGGCGATGGCTGCAAGGCACTGGCGGTATTCGAGGCAGGCAATTTCGACCTGGTGTTTCTCGATATCTTCATGCCGGGAATGGACGGGCTGGAGACGATGCGGCTCATGCATCACCAGCAGCCGCTGATCCCGATCATTGTGATCTCCGGCCGGCCGGTCGAGCCGGATCCCGCCACGGGTCTGGACTTTCTGACCATCGCGACCAGGCTCGGCGCCGTCAGCAGCCTGCAAAAGCCGTTCAGACCGGCCGCCTTGCTCGCGGCGGTCGCGGATTGTCTTGACGCCACAAAGCGCTCGTCGTCATCATCTGTTCCAGCGGGGAACATTGCGCCCGGCCTATGATGCCCAGACGGCCTCGTCCGTCCTGCCCGGCCTCGTGCCAAAGCGGCATGGAAGCGACGCGAAAGTTCAGATGACGCTTGCCACCCGACTAGCCATCGCGATGGTCTTGCTGGTTGCGATTGCGGTCTCCGCGGTCGGGTGGCTGAGCTATCGCAGCGTAGAGCAGGCGCTGCTGCCGCGCATCCTCGATCGCATCGAAACCCATTCGCGGCTGGTCGCCGCCGACCTCGAATCCTATGTCGCGGGGGCTCGCGGCGATATCGCCGGCTATCGCTCCGCCGCGGCGCTGCAAGGGCTGATGCGCGCCCATCTCGCCGGTGGCAATGACAGCATCGATCATGTCTCCGAAAGCACGTGGCGGGAGCGGATGGCAGCCCGTCTTGCCGCCGAGCTCGATGCCAAACCTGCTTATGCGGAGTTTCGTATCATCGGTGTCGAGGACGGCGGACGCGAAATCATCAAGGCGGACCGCCTGGGCCCCAGTGGGGCAGTCCGGCTGGCGCCGGAGGCGGAACTGCGGCGGATAGGCAACAAGGCCTATTTCGCCGACACGATCAAGTTGCCACCCGGTGAGTTATACGTCTCAGCGCTCGATCTGATGGGAGAAGACGGGGCCGCGGCGGAGGCACATAAGCCGACGCTGCGTGTCGCAACGGCGGTTTTCTCGCCCGACGGCAAGCCCTTCGGCGTCGTGATCGTCAACGTCGATATGCGGCAGGCGTTGTTCCGCGTGCGCTCATCGATACGACCGGGCGAGACGATCTATGTCGTCAACAGCCGGGGCGACTACCTCGTCCACCCCGATCCCGACCGCGAATTCGCCTCGCTGCTCGACAAGCCGGGCAACTGGCGGGACGACTTTCCCTATCTGGCCGCGTCGATCGGCGCACGGCAGGGCGTGGCCCGAATCGTCAAGGATCAAGCCGGACGACCGGGCGGGGTGGCGCTTGCTCCGGCCATGCTGGCCGACCGAGAATGGGTCGGTATCATTGAAACATTCCCGAACGCGGTGTTCGTCGCGCCGGCGGCGTCCATCCGGAACACGTCCATGCTGGTCGGACTGATCGCGGTGCTGGGAGCGGCCGCGCTGGCGGTGTTCGTTGCCAACTCGCTGACCCGGCCGATCCGTCAATTGACGTCGGCCGTCGAGGGCATCGGCAAGAACGACTCGCCTCCCATCCCCGTCAATGCGAGCGGCGAGACCGGCGTGCTGGCGCGCGCGTTCGCCCGGGTGCTGGACGAGGCCAACGCCAAGACCGAGGCGCTGCAACGCGAGGTCCAGGAACATCGCCGGACCGAGGCGGCGCGCGACCATTACGCGGCGCGCGAGCGCCACTTCAGCGCCGCCGTCGAATCCTCCAACGACGCCATCATCACCAAATCCCTCGACGGCACGATAACCGGCTGGAATCCCGCCGCCGAGCGGCTGTTCGGATATACCGCCGCGGAAGCAGTCGGCAAGGGCATCGACTTCATCGTGCCACCGGACCGGACGGCGGAGGTGCACGACATCCTGCGCCGGGTCAGCTGGGGGGAGACGATCGAACAATATGAAACCGAGCGCGTGCGCAAGGACGGCCGCAAGGTCGAGGTCTCGCTCAGCATATTTCCGATCAAGTCGCCGGAGGGCACCATCATCGGCGCATCGAAGACCGTCCGCGACATAACCGAAAGCAGGCGAACGCAGCACGCACTCCGCCAGCAGATCGAGGAGCGCCGCCGCATTTTCGAGACTTCCCAGGATCTGATCCTGGTGATCGATCCGAGCGGAGTCCTGGTTCAGGTGAGCCCCAGCGCAGAAATTATTCTAGGATATACGCCGGACGAAATGATCGGCCGCAACGCGAGCGAATTCCTCCACCCCGACGACCTCGAAATCAGCCAGAGGGAAATGCGGCTGGCGCGCCGCGGACAGCGCGCGCAGAACACTGATTCGCGCTACGTCCACAAGGACGGGCGGATCGTGATGCTGTCCTGGATGGGCACATGGTCGGAGCCGGTCCGGCGCTATTTCTTCGTCGGCCGCGACATGACCGAAAGCCGGCTGGCGCAGGAGACGTTGCGCGAAAGCGAGCAACTGGCGCGCGGCATCATCGACACCGCGCTCGATGCCTTCGTCCAGATCGACGAGAGCGGGAGCATTCTGAACTGGAATTCGCAGGCCGAGAAGATCTTCGGATGGCCGCGCAAGGACGCGCTCGGGAAACATTTCATCGAGCTGATCATCGCGGAATCGGAGCGCGGCGAACTGAAGGCGGCACTCGACCGCTTCGTGCGTTCCGGGCAGGGCCAGATTCTCGGCAACCGTCGCGAAATCCGCGCGCTGCGGCGCGACGGCAAGGAGTTCCCTGCCGAACTCAGCGTCACCGCGCTGCGCCGCCGCGAGGGGATCCTGTTCAACGGCTTCTTCCGCGACCTCACCGACAAGATCGCGGCGGAGGATCGCATCCGGCAATCCGAAAAGATGGAAGCCCTCGGTCAGCTCACCGGCGGCATCGCGCATGATTTCAACAATATCCTGACGGTCATCACCGGAACCATCGAGATCCTGGCGGACGCGGTCGAGAAGGAACCGCAACTGGCGGCGATCACGCGGATGATCGACGACGCCGCCGCGCGCGGCGCGGATCTCACCCAGCATCTGCTCGCGTTCGCCCGCAAGCAGCCGCTGCAGCCGCGCGAGGTCGACATCAACACGCTGATCATCGACACCGCCAAGCTGCTGCGGCCCACGCTGGGCGAGCATATCGAGATCGAATTGGTGTTCGAGGACGAAGCTTGCGTCGCCACCGTCGACCCCAATCAGCTGGCCACCGCCATCCTCAATCTGTCGCTCAACGCCCGCGACGCCATGCCCAGCGGCGGCAAGCTCATCCTCGAAACCGGTTCGGCCTTCCTCGACGAAAATTACGCGACCATCCACGGCGACGTCCGGCCCGGACGCTACGCCTTGATTGCGGTGAGCGACACCGGGACCGGGATTCCCGCCGCCATCCTCGACAAGGTTTTCAACCCGTTCTTTACCTCGAAGGGACCGGGCAAGGGCACCGGTCTCGGGCTGAGTATGGTTTACGGCTTCGTCAAGCAATCCGCGGGGCACATCAAGATCTACAGCGAGGAAGGGCACGGCACGACGATCAAGATGTACCTGCCGCCGGGCACCGGAGCCCTGGTCGCCTCCGAAGCCGCCAACGCGCCCGCGGTTGAAGGCGGGCATGAAACCATCCTCGTCGTCGAGGACGACAAGCTGGTGCGCGACTACGTGCTGACGCAGCTGCATTCGCTGGGCTACGTCACGCTGGATGCGGCGAATGCGGCGGACGCGCTGGTGATCGTCGAGGCCGGCAATGAATTCGACCTGCTGTTCACCGACGTCATCATGCCGGGCGCGATGAACGGCCGTCAGCTCGCCAACGAGCTGCAACGCCGCAAACCCGGGCTGAAGGTGCTGTTCACGTCAGGCTATACCGAGAATGCGATCATTCATCACGGCCGGCTCGATACCGGCGTCCTGCTGCTCGCCAAGCCGTACCGCAAGTCGGACATGGCGGTCATGATCCGCAGGGCGCTCGCCGATTGAGTGCCGCGGGGCGATGGCGCGCGATCCGGAAAAAGCGGCAGCCGCGTGCGGCTTCAGGAAGCGCGCGGGCTGGTCATCACGATGCGGATCAGGTCGGCGGCATTTCGCGCGCCGAGTTTCTTCATGATGTTGGCGCGATGATCCTCGATCGTGCGCGGGCTGATGCCAAGCTGGCGCCCGGCTTCCTTGTTGGACGCGCCGGACGTGAATTGCTCCAGTACCTCGCGCTCGCGACGCGTCAGCGGCTCGCGCCCCGGAAAATGCAGTGATGCTACTCTCGAGGCGGAATTATCTGCCTGTCGTCGTGCATAGGCGCTGATCGCCTCATCGAGCCGGTGGACGATATCGCTGCCGCGGAACGGCTTTTCGATGAAGTCGAGCGCGCCGTTCTTGATGGCCGAGACAGCCATTGCGATATCGCCCTGTCCGGAGATCATGAAGATCGGCGCGGGATAATCCTCGCCGTGAAGTTCCTTCAGTATATCGAGACCGGATTTACCGGGAATGTGCACGTCGAGCAGGATGCAGGACGGAGTGCGGCTTCGCGCGACCGCCAGCAACGCCGCGCCATCTGCGAAGCAGATCACCTGATAGCCGCCTGCCGATAAAACCATGGAGAGGGTTTCGCGAACGGCAGGATCGTCGTCGACCACGAATATTTCGCCGCGAGAGGGTGATTGCTCGGTCATGTACCATCGCCCATAGACAGTGAGAAATGAAGCGCACTCAACTTCGCCACGCTTACTTTCAAAACAGATTTGCACCCACCCGTATTTGTACGGGACCACGACTTAACGCACAAGTAGCGGGGGAGACATAGACATAAAAGATACGGTAACGGAGATCTCAATGCAAAATGTGGCAAGCGGCGGAACCTCGGAAGATCGGAATGATCTCCATGGCACGATCGTTTCCGACCTAGTGTGCCTGATCGAGTGCGTCCGGACCAGCATTGAGCTGATCGACTCGGCCGTCGCCGGGGAAGCCCTCCTCGGCTATCAGGAAATTGCCACCAGTGTCGTCGTGCTCGATGACGTCACGCCCGCTTATGTGAGGGCACGCGCGGCGTTGAACAGCTGTGAAGCGCATCTCGGAGCGGCCCTCCGCTTTCTCGGGGATACCAGGACACCGCAAGCTGGTACCGGCGAGGCCGGCCGGGTTCGTCGGCCGGCTCATCGGATGGGTCGCGCCTGAGGCGCCGAATGACGGTGTGCCCACATGTCTGCTCCCCGTTTCGTTTGTTCAGGCGTGATCGGCGCTGCGGATGCAGCCATTGTCGCGCCGGCATGGCGGGATTTGCCTATTCCTGTCCCGGCGCGGCGACATAGCCGCGATGATTCTGTCGGTGCTGCTTGAAACCGGGCTCGATCCGCGCCGACGATGCGGCGCAACCCGCCGGCAAGCCGGTCAGGAGCGGTGTTCTTCGGTCACGCCGTCGACGATGACGCCGCCCCAGATGTGCATCACCGGCAAGCCCATGGCGGTCTTGCCGAGGTTGGCAAGGCAGATCCGCAGCGCCGCCAGATCGACCGGCTTGGGCAAGCTCTGCAGTTCGATTCCCAGCGATCTCGCACAGGAGCGGGCGGCGATGCGGCGGGCGGCGTTCATGCCGCTAACGACGATCACCGAACCGGCGAACTTCGCCTTGGCCATCGCCTGCAACACCTCCATGCCGTCGCCGTCCTCGAGCATCAGGTCGAGGGTCACGCAGTCGAACCGGGTCGCCTGGATTTTTTCGATCGCCTCCGCGCATGATTGCGCCAGGATGACGACATGACCTGCGTGCCGGGCGGCCGCGGAAATCAGCTCGCGCTGCGTGCCGTCGTCGTCGACGACCAGGAGCTGCAAGGGGCGTCGTTCACCGCCCTCCGGCGCGCCTGGCTGAGCAGACCCAGATTGGACACAGATCGGCACCGCGGCGGTTCCCCTTTTTGGGTTGTTTGATGCAATCGATACAGCGGTGGAGCTTCAGCGACGTAAAACGACAGGCTGAAATTCAACCGGTGTCCTTAGCAAATGTGCAGGACTTGTCCGTCTGGTTGCGCTTTGCCGGGTTCGAGCAGGAGCGATGGGCTCACGCGCTCATGGAATCCTGCTTCGAAGCCGCCCCCGCCCGCTTCTTCTTGTTCTTGCCCTTCAGGAACTGGACGTCGATCTCAGTGCCGTTGACGCGAACCAGCTCGCAGCGGCGATAGGCCAGACCGGTCGACGACAGCAGGAGAAAGAACTCCTTGAGATTGAGGCCCTGAATGGAGCCCTCGACGGTGAGGATGGCGTCATTGTCCGATATGGCGTTGAGCAGGCAGTCGCGGCGCCAAGTGCCGTCGATGCCCATGATGCAGACGCCGTATCCGCGGCTGAACGTCACCCGTTCCGGTCCTTTGACGTCGTCTGTCATTTGTCAAAGCCCCGCTATCGCTGCAACCTTCGGCAACGCCGCGCTGGCCGCCGGCAGCTTGGCGGGCGTCATGCGCGCTCCGGTCGGCCGATAAAGACCGCGCTTATCCGGGAAGGGCTTGAAGACGTCGGTCAATCCGACCACCGTCTCGGCCGCGCCCAGCACCAGGAATCCGTCCGGCTCCATCACCTTGGCGAGCCGGTTGAAGATGTTGATCTTGGTGTCCTGGTCGAAATAGATCAGGACGTTGCGGCAGAAGATCACGTCGAAGACGCCGAGCTGGGAGAAATCGTGCAGCAGATTGAGCTGGCGATGCTGCACCATGGCGCGGATGTCGGCGTTGATCTGCCAGAATTCCCCGGTCTGCTTGAAGTATTTGACCAGCAACTGGATCGGAAGGCCGCGCTGCACCTCGAACTGGCTATAGATACCCGCCTTGGACTTCTCGAGCACTTCCTGCGAAAGGTCGGTTGCGATGATTTCGACTCGCCAGCCGCTCAGCGCTCCGCTCATTTCCTTCAGGCACATCGCAAGCGAATAGGGCTCCTGGCCGGTCGAGCCGGCGGCGCACCAGATCCGGATGCTCTTGCGTCCGGCGCGGGCCTGCAGGATTTCGGGCATGATCGCGTCACGGAAGTGATCGAACGGAACCTTGTCGCGGAAGAAGAAGGTTTCGTTGGTGGTCATGGCCTCGACCACCTGGGTGACGAGCGAGTTCGATCCGCCCTTCATTTTCTGCACGAGTTCGGGGATGCCGGCCAGGCTGGCTTTCCGTGCCAGCGGCAGCAAACGGCTTTCGATCAGATATTGTTTGTCGGCAGACAGATCGAGACCGGAATGGTCTTTCAAGAGTTTGCGCAGGTACTCGTAGTCGGGCGGGGTCACTTGCAGCCTCTCAAAAGTGGATCGAAACGATTTCGGATTGATATTGCCTGATACGAAAACGCAGGAGCCGACTACGCCGTCACCTCGATCAAACCGACTTCCTGGAACTTGGCCAACACGATGTCCTTGTCGAACGGCTTCATGATGTATTCGTTGGCACCGCCCTCGAGCGCGCGCGAGATGTGCTCGACGCCGTTCTCGGTGGTGCAGAACACCACCTTGGGCTCCTCGCCTCCGGGCATGCGGCGCAGATGCTGAAGGAAGTGGTAGCCGTCCATCACGGGCATGTTCCAGTCGAGCAGTACCGCTTCCGGCATGGCACGCTTGCAATGGACCAGTGCGTCTACACCGTCTTCGGCTTCGATGACTTGAAAATTGAGCCCTTCCAGGATACGGCGCGCGATTTTCCGTATCATGCTGGAATCATCCACAACGAGGCACGTTGGCATTTCTAAACTCCATCATTCACGAGTTGCACATGCCAATCACTATGCGGCGAGCGGGGTTTTGGGCACGATTTCGAGGACGCGATCGACATCGAGGACGACCATGAGCTGGCCGTCGAGGCGATGGACGCCGCCGGCGAGCTTGGCCATTCGGGGATCGAGATTGACGGGGTTTTCCTCGCAGCCATCGTCGGGAAGCCTGAGCACTTCGCCGATCTGGTCGATCAGGAGGCCATAGGATTCGCCGCGCAGGTCGACGCCGACCGCCATCGGCGGCTTGCCGTCGTCGTTCTTGGGCAGGCCGAGCCGGGCGCGCATGTCGACCACGGTGACGATGCGGCCGCGCAGATTGAGCACGCCGGCGATCTCGCCCGGCGACAGCGGCACCCGCGTCAGCCGTTCCGGCATGAACACGTCCTGGACGCGGGAGATCGGCAGCCCGAACAATTGCCCGCCGATCATCGCGGTGACGTATTCGGCGACGGCGCCTTCGGTGAGGTCGGTCTTGCTGGTCATGCTACTACTTCCCCTATGCCGCCGCGCGGTGCTGTTCGGCGGTCTGTTCCTTCAGCGCCGCGATCAGGCCGGGACGGTCGAACTTGGCGACGTAATCGTGGAAGCCGGCCTGCCGGCCGCGCTCGATCGCCGCCGGCGATACCAGCGAGGACAGCCCGATGATCGGCATCGTACTCAAGTGCTGGTCGGCCCGGATGGTCTCGGCGAACTCGAACCCGTTCATGTCGGGCATTTCGATATCGGTCAGCACCACGTCGAAGCTCTGGCCCGAGCGCAGCACGGTCAGGCCCTCCTGGGCGTTGGGCGCCACCCGCACCTTGTAGCCGGCGGCCTTCAAGCACCGGCGCCAGCATGTTGCGGAAGAACGCGCTATCGTCGACCAGCAGCACCGATTGCGCCGAGGCCGAGGGCGTCATTTCCTTGCGCGTGAACCAGTCGGGGAACGCCATCGGCAGGAAGTGGCCGACGTCGATCACCTCGGTGGCCTGGCCCTTGATCACGGCGGAGCCGAGAATGCCGTCCGGCGAGCCGCCGACCTCGATGTTGAGCCGCTCCTCGACGATGTCGACGATCTCGTCGACCACCAGCCCCATCGAGCGGCGGTCGTCGGCGAACACCAGGATCGGCTGCGAGCCGGAGGTCTGGACGTTGACGCCGGCCATCTGCACCAGCGGCATCAGCTGGTCGCGGTACTGCACCATGTAGCGGCCGTTGGAGAGTTCGATCTTGTCGCAGGCGATCTCCTCCAGCCGGGTGACGAGGCCGAGCGGCACCGCCTTGGGCTGGTTGGTGCCGGCGCGGAACACCAACAGCGAGGTCAGCTGCTCGGCGGCGCTGGCGCGGGAAGCGGCGTTCTCGTCGGCGATCTCGTGGGAAGCCGCACCCGAGGCGCCCAATGCCTTGGCGATGCCGTTGGGATCGATGATCATGATCACGGCGCCGTCGCCCAGGATGGTATTGCCGGAGAACATGTCGATGTGGCGCAGTTTCGTGGACATCGGCTTGACCACGATTTCCTCGGTGTGGAACACGCCGTCGACCACGATACCGAAGGTCTGGCTGCCGACCTGCGTGACGACGATGAAGCCGTTCTCCGGATCGGAGGAGGAGCCGTCGTCGATCTTCAACAGCTTCTTCAGGTGCATCAGCGGCAACAGCTTGTTGCGCAAGCGCAATACCGCGGTGTCCTTGATGCGCTCGATGCGGTGCTCGGAATTGGCGCGCGCCCGCACCAGTTCGACCACCGACAATTGCGGAATGGCGAACCGGTCGCCGCCGGCTTCCACGATCAGCGCCGAGACGATGGCGAGCGTCAGCGGGATCTTGATGGTGACGCTGGAGCCCTCGCCGGCCACCGACTTGACGTCGATGGTGCCGCCGATCTGGTCGATATTGGTGCGCACCACGTCCATGCCGACGCCGCGGCCGGACACCGAGGTGATGGCAGCCGCGGTCGAGAAGCCGGGCGCGAAGATGAACTTGTGGATCTGCGCTTCCGTCATCTTCTCCAGTTCGGCCTCGCTGACGAGACCTGAGGAGACCGCCTTGGCCTTGATCTTCTCGGTGTTGAGGCCGCGGCCGTTGTCGGCGATGCAGATGATGATGTGGCCGCCTTCATGATAGGCGGACAGGCGGATGGTGCCCTGCTCGGGCTTGCCGCAGGCCTGGCGCTCGGCGGGGGTCTCCAGCCCGTGGTCGGCGGAGTTGCGCACCATGTGGGTGAGCGGGTCCTTGATCAGGTCGAGCACCTGGCGGTCGAGCTCGGTGTCGGCGCCGTGCATCTCCAGTTCGATCTGCTTGCCGAGTTCGCCCGACAGATCCCGCACGATGCGCGGCAGCTTCTGCCAGGCATTGCCGATCGGCTGCATCCGCGTCTTCATGACGCCTTCCTGCAGTTCGGCGGTGACGTTGGAGAGCCGCTGCAGCGGCACCTTGAACTCGGTGTCCTCGTTGCGGCGGGAGATTTCCAGGAGCTGGTTGCGGGTCAGAACCAGTTCCGAGACCATGGTCATCAGATGTTCCAGCGTATCCACGTTGACGCGGATCGACTGGTTGGCGACCTTGTCGGCCTCCTGGACTTCGTCGGCGGCGACGGCCGGCTTGGTGGCTGCGGGTTTGGCCGCGGCGGGTTTTGCCTCTTTCGCGGCCGGCTTTGCTTCCTTGGCCGGCGCAGAAGCCTCGGCCGCGGGCTGCGGCGCGACCGGCGCTAGGCGCTGCTTCGGTCGCGGTCTCGCGGAAGGCGCGCTCCAGTTCGTCGAGCGATACTTCGCCGGGGCGCAACGGCCGCTCCAGCGTCTGCGGTACCAGAGAGCCCTCGGCAACCGGGGGCGTCGCAGCGGCCGGCGCTGCCTCAGCCGGCGAAGCCTGTTCTGTCATCGCTTTCATCCCACGCTCTACCATTGCTTCCAGTTCGCCGATCAGATCCTGGTCGGAGCCGTCCGGCTCGGCCTCGTTGGCCTCGAGCTGACCCAGGATGTCCTTGATGCGGTCGATCGTGGTCAGGATCAGCGTCACCGCCTGCCCGGTCACCGGCATGCCGTCGCGGAATTTGCCCATCAGCGTCTCGGCGGCATGCGCCAGCGCTTCCAGCCGCGGCAGCCCGAGGAAGCCGCAGGTGCCCTTGATGGTGTGGACCAGGCGGAAGATGTTATCGAGTATCTTGGCGTTGTTCGGTTCCTGCTCGAACCGCACCAGCTGATTGTCGACGGTGTCCAGGCTCTCGCTGGTCTCCGTCAGAAACTCCCGCAACAGATCATCCATCAGAACACGCCTTCCAAGCATTGGGGTTGCGGTCGACCGTCAACCATCTTCGCGCCGGCGATCCGCTGCGTGCCGGCCCGGGCTTGCCGAAAGCCCCGACCGGAAAGTGACTGCAGCGCCGACACAACTTGCGACGAGCGATGCCGGGGATGTCACCTGAGACGGCAACGGATATCCTTCCCTGCCACCGATATCCTCACCGGTTGCTCATTCCCGTTAATTTCGCTGTCCGTGCTAATACGGATCAAAAGACGATGGCCGACGCCGCTGAACGCTGCGCGACGTGCGTCAGCGCCGGCCGGCACAAACGCCTCGCCAGTCTTAGCGGATTGCCTTGAACGACCTGGAAAGGCGCTGCATGAAATATGGGCGGCGACGTTAAGCGGATGGCAATATGCCGCGACGCCTGCGGTAGGGAAACTGGCCCGATGATGCGGAAAACGCCATCGGCGAACGAACTCGGCGGGCAACGGGGCTCGATCTGCGCGAGCGGCCTGCCGCCGCGCTCGTCGACGGCCCTCGCCCGGCCTTTTCGAGGTATCGCCAACAGAAACAGGCGATGAGCCGAGCCGCCGTAAAATCCAGGGTGCGCTTGATGCGAAAACGGCGGGGTTTCCCCCGCCGCTTTGATCGTCCGTCCGTAGCCGGGCTCAGCGCAAGAGCTGCAGCACGCTGGCCTGCGACTGGTTGGCCAGCGCCAGCGCGGATACCGCGATCGACTGGCGGGTCGACAGCGCCTGGCTGTTGGCGGCTTCCTCGTTGGTGTCGGCCAGCGTCAGGTTGGACGAGCCGGTCTGCAGCACGTTGATCAAGTTCTTCGAGAAGTCCTGGCGGATCTGCACGATCGACAGGTTGGAGCCCAAAGTCGAGGCTTCCGACCGCAGCGAGTTGCTGGCGTTGGCAAGGCTCGCGATGACCTTGTTGGTGGCGGCGTTGTCGATGAAGTCGGTGCCGGGGACGAGGTTGGAAAGGCCGAGACTGGCCGCGTCGAAGTTGACGCCCGTGATGCTCAGGATCGACTTGCCGGTTTCGTTGAAGGTCAGCTTCAGCGTATCGCCACCGAGCAGGTTGATGCCGTTGAACGACGAATCCTGGGCCGTCGTCGTGATCTGGGCCATGATGCCGTTGTACTGGGCCACCAGGCTGCTGCGGATGGTTTGGGCCGTGACGTCGGGGACCGGAGCTTGTGGGGTCGACCAGGTCAACGCGGTGGACACGGTACCGCCGAGCACACCACCCGCCGTGAACGACCCGAGGGTCGAGGAGGCATAGTCATTGCTGGTGGTGATCACCAGATTGCCGGTTGCATCGACCGTCGCCTGCAGGAAATCGCCTGCAAGCGCGGAGTTCAACTGATCCAGCGTCTTGACCGTACCGCCGGTGCCGTCACCGAAGGTAACATTGACCGGGGTGCCGCCATTGAAGGAGGTGAAGGTCAAGGTCTTGCCGTTGATGCCACCGACCCCCGCGGTACGGGAAGCATTGAAGGAGCTGCTGGTGCCGGTCGGACCGTTGAGACCGAGAGCGGACAGCGCGTTGCCAACACCACCGATAATGCTGAGATCAGCCGCCGTACCGGTGCTGAGCTTCAGCGTGCCGTTTGCGTTCACCGATGACGGGGTAACCCCGGCCGCAGGGGTAAATGTCGCGACGCCGGCCGAGTTCGATGCGGTCTGCACGCCCGAAGCCAAGTCGATCGCGTTCAGCGTATCGGCGATGGTCGCGGTCTGCAGATAGACGATCGAGTTGCCGTTGCCGTCGGTCTGGACGGCGTTGAGGATGCCCGAACCGGTCGGGACCTGCGCCGCTGCCGGCACGTGCGCGTTGGTGAAGGTGATGGTGTGGCCATTCACGTTCAGCGTCGAACCATCCTGGATCAGGTTGGCGGTAGTTGTCGCAGCCGTGGTGCGCGCCTTGACGACGTTGACGTTGCCGGAACCGACCGACGTGGTCAGGCCCAGTTCCTTCAGCAGATCGGCCTTGCCGGTGATGCTGAGATCAGCACCGGTTGAGGTGTTGAGGGTCAGAACGCCGGTACCGGCGTTGATGGAGCTGGTCGAGCCGGTGATCGCCGCGGCTCCCCCGGTGATCACGGTCTTGGCGACGCCGCTGGCAAGATCGATCGCCGTGAGTACATCGCCGAGCGTTCCACCGCCCAGATAGACGCTGGAGTTGCCGTTTCCGTCGGTGACGATGTTGCCGCTGACGCCGGATCCGGAGGGAACCGTGGCCGCTGCCGGGGCAGCGCCCGTCTTGAAGGTGATGGTCTTGCCGTTGACGACCAGAACGTCGCCATCCTTTGGCGCAGCAGCGGCGGTAAGATCCGTTGCAGCGTTTGTTCCGGTCAGCAGCAGCGTGCTGGCAAGTTTGGCCACTCCGTCGCCCGCGGTTGACGCGGTGCCGACCAGCGAAGCGGCAACGCCGCCGAGCGTGGTCGCACCCGTGATCGGGGAAGCGCCACCGGCGGTGCCGTTGGCGAGGACGTTGCTGATGGCCGATGCGCTTGTAAAGGTCGTGGTGCCGCGCAGATCAGTCGGGCTTGCGCCGGGGATCGTCGCCGAGACGGCCGACTTGGTGGAATAGCCGAGGGTGGTCTGTTGTGCCTGGATGGCGAGCGACTTTGCGGTATCGACCAGCTTCTGCAGCGAGGTGATGCCGGTATTGGCCGCCTGCAGGATCTGCACGCCGTTGCCGATGCCGTCGAGCAGGTTGCTGATGTCACTGGCGCGGCTATCGAGCGACTGGGCGGTGAAATAGTTGGTGGGATTGTCGAGTGCCGTATTCACCTTCTTGCCCGTCGAAAGACGGTTCTGGGTGGTGGCGAGGAGATCGGCGGTCGACTGAAGCGAGAGCAGGTTCTGACGAACCGATGCTGAGAGAACAATGCCGGACATTCGGGTACCTTTCTGGATTGAACCGTTTGTACGCTGGTTGATACTGTTTTGGATTTGGGTTTTACGCTACGCGATACCTTTCACTTTGAACCGATTGAACGCTGTGCCGGTCCGGGATGCTGTCCGCATCCCAGCTGGCGAATGCCGCCGTCAGGCGCTCGTCAGAAGGCCTTCCTCGACCTTCATCAGTTTGCGGAGTTCCTTGAGGGCCTTGTAGAGAGCGCCGCCCGAAACATGAGCGTTGACGGCGTCGATCACGTCGCGGGAGCCCGGAAGAGCCTCCCGCAGGTCCTTGATGAAGCCGAGATACGCAGTCCGATATCTCGGAATGTCGTTCTTCAGGTACATCATCTGGACGCAGAAATAGAGCCGCTTGACCGGCGTGTTGGCGGTCTCCGCGGTCACGGTGTCCTTCTCGCGCAGGATCGGGGCTTCGCCGTCGATCAGGAAGGAGGTGCGGGTGCCGGAATTGATGATAACGGTTTCGCCGATGACGATCCGTTCAAACGGCTTCAGTTCGAACTCGCAGCGGCATCGTCGTCTCCTTTTCTAGGGTACGCGGGCAATAACCACCCCCGGACCTTTTCGCGGCATCGCTTGCGTGAATACGCAGCAGGCGAGCCACCATAAAATCCAGGATACGCTTAGCTCGAAAGCGGCGGGGTTTCCCCCGCCGCCTAGATCGTTGTTCTTCGCGACTCCGCTTGGACTTAGCGGAGCAGCTGCAGCACGCTCTGCTGCGACTGGTTGGCCAGCGACAGCGCGGACACCGCGATCGACTGGCGGGTCGACAGCGCCTGGCTGTTGGCCGCTTCTGCGTTGGTGTCGGCCAGCGTCAGGTTGGACGATCCGGTCTGCAGCACGTTGATCACGTTCTTCGAGAAGTCCTGGCGGATCTGCACGATCGACAAGTTCGAACCCAAGGCAGACGCCTGGGAACGCAGCAAGGTGCTGGCGGAGGCCAGGCTGGAAACGACCTTGTTGGTGGCGGAGTTGTCAATGAAGTCGACGCCGCTGGTCAGGTTCGCCAGACCGAGGCCCGCCGCATTGAAGTTCACACCGGTGATGCTCAGGGTCGACTTGCCGGTTTCGTTGAACGTCAGCTTCAGCGTGTCGCCGCCCAACAGGTTGACGCCGTTGAACGAGGCATCCTGCGACGTGGTGGTAATTTGCGCGAGGATGTTGTTGTACTGGGTCACCAGGCTGCTGCGAACAGCCTGCGCCTGGGCATCGGCCACGGGAGCCGAAGCGCTCGAGAACGACAGTGAGCTGGTAACCGTGCCGCCGATCGTGCCGCCCGCCGACACCGACCCAAGGGTCGAGGAGGCGTAGTCGTTGGTGGCCGAGATCGTCAGTTTGCCGGTCGAGTCGAGCGTCGCGGCGAGGTTGTTGGCCTGCAGCGTGGCGTTCAACTGATCCAGCGTCTTGACCGTGCCGCCGGTACCGTCGCCGAAGGTGACGTTTACGGCCGTACCGAGATTGAAGGAGGTGAAGGTCAAGGTCTTGCCGTTGATGCCGCCAACTCCCGCGGTACGGGCAGCATTGAAGGAGCTGCTGTTGCCGGTGGGACCGTTGAGACCGAGGACGGCCAGCGCGTTGCCGGTGCCGCCGCTGATGCTGAGATCCGCCACCGTTCCGGTGCTGAGCTTGAGCGTGCCGTTTGCGTTCACCGACGACGCGGCAACGCCCGCCGCAGCGGTAAATGCCGCGACGCCGGCCGAGTTCGATGCGGTCTGCACGCCGGAAGCCAGATCGATCGCGTTCAGCGTATCGGCAATGGTAGCGGTCTGCAGATAGACGATCGAGTTGCCGTTGCCGTCGGTCTGGACGGCGTTGAGGATGCCTGAACCGGTCGGGACCTGCGCTGCTGCGGGCACGTGCGCGTTGGAGAAGGTGATGGTATGGCCATTCACGTTCAGGGTCGATCCGTCCTGGATCAGGTTGGCGGTGGTTGTCGCAGCCGTGGTACGCGCCTTGACGACGTTGACGTTGCCGGAACCGACCGATGTGGTCAGACCCAGCTCCTTCAGCAGATCGGCCTTGCCGGTGATGCTGAGATCGGCGCCGGTCGAGGTGTTGAGCGTCAGAACGCCGGTACCAGAGTTGATGGAGCTGGTCGCGCCGGTGATCACGGCGGCGCCCGCGGTGTTGACGGTCTTGGCAACGCCACTGGCAAGATCGACTGCCGTGAGCACATCGGCAAGCGTACCTGCGCCCAAATAGACGCTCGAGTTGCCGCTTCCATCGGTGACGATGTTGCCGCTGACGCCGGATCCAGTGGGAACCGCCGCCGCTGCCGGGGCAGCGCCCGCCTTGAAGGTGATGGTCTTGCCGTTGACGACCAGAACGTCGCCATCCTTTGGCGCCGCAGCGGCGGTAAGATCCGTTGCAGAGGCTGTTCCGGTCAGCAGCAGCGTGCTGGCAAGTTTGGCCGTTCCGTCACCCGCGGTTGACGCGGTGCCGACCAGCGCAGCGGCAACGCCGCCGAGCGTGGTCGCGCTCGTGATGGGGGAAGCGCCGCCGGCGGTGCCGTTGGCGACGACGTTGCTGATTGCCGATGCGCTGGTGTACGTCGTGGTGCCGCGCAGGTCGCTCGAGGTCGCGCCGGCTATCGTGGCCGAGACGTTCGACTTGGTGGAATAGCCGACAGTGGTCTGCAGTGCCTGGTTGGCAATCGACTTCGCGCTGTCGACCAGCGACTGCAGCGAGGTGATGCCGGTGTTGGCCGCCTGCAGAACCTGCACGCCGTTGCCGATACCGTCGAGCAGGTTGCTGATATCGCTGGCGCGGTTGTCGAGGCCCTGCGCGGTGAAGAAGTTGGTGGGATTGTCGAGGGCCGAGTTCACCTTCTTGCCCGTCGAAAGACGGTTTTGGGTGGTGGCGAGGAGGTCGGCGGTCGACTGAAGCGAGAGCAGGTTCTGACGAACCGACGCTGAAAGAACGATACTGGACATTTGGATACCCTTCTGGATGAACACTATTGACGCGACGCCGCACGTTTCAGGCGGCGACGTATCACCCTGTTCTGTCCGGGCTACCCGTTCGTTAAATTGGCACTCCGTACAAATACCCAGAACTACAGCGCTGCTGGGTGTAAATCCCCGTACAAGTACTGAGAAATTAAGCGGAGTGAAAGAAATGGAGCAAATTTGCGCTGTGATCGCGCCAGCGCGACCGCGCAACAGCAGCTTAAAACGCGACGCCGCGCCGGCTTCGCTTCAGCAGTGTAGCGACAACATTGCGTGTGTATCGAAGTCGGTTTTTTTCAGCCCGCGAGCGCGGTGCGGATCATCCTGGCGAGATCGCCTTTGCGATATGCCTTGGCGAGCATCAGTTCGCCGGCCCCGAGATGACGGTCATCGATCATGGCGTTCTCCGAATAGCCGGAGGTGTACAATACCTTGAGCGAAGGCCTGCGGTTCAGCGCCTCGACCGCAAGCCGGCGGCCGTCGACCGAACCCGGCATCATCACGTCGGTCAACCGGAGATCGATTTCCTCGCTCGCATTTATGATTGCCATCGCCTCGCTGGCGTTGCCGGCGTCCAGCGCCCGATAGCCGAGGCTCCGCACCTGGTTGACGACATATCTTCGGACCAGAACATCGTCCTCCACGATCAGGACGGCTTGATTGCCGCCTTACATATCCGTCTTGCCGGAGGGCGCTGCCTGCGGCCGAATGAGGTCCGCTGCCCTCGGCAGGTGAATTTCGACAGACGCCTCCCGGCCGGCTGCGCGAAACACCCTGATATTGCCATCGGCGCGCGTGGCGAAATCGGTTGCCATGCCGAGATCGGCGAAGGCGAGTTGCCGGCGATCGGCGCAGTCCCCGTAGCCCGAGACACTGACCGCGATCGTGACATGGTCTGCGGCGGAATCGCCTTCAGTGGAAATTCCCGGCCCGGCGCCGGCGCACCCCTCGCCGGCCACGGCGGCTTTGCTCTCGAGCATCAGCTTGCCGCCGTCAGGCATTGCGTCACGCGCGACGACCGCGAGATTGAGGATCACCGTCATCAGCTGGCTGGCATCGACCCAGACTGACGAAACGCCGCTCGCAAGCCGGCAGTCAACCTCGATCTGCTCGCCCAGCGTCGGCCGAAGCAGGCGGGCCGCCTCGATCAGCAACGCATTGACGTCGACATCGCGAGGCGGCGACGGCTGGCCGCGGGCGAAGGCGAGCAAATGCGATGTCAGATCGGCGCCACGTGCGGCAGCCTCGGCGATCAATCCGGCAATGGCGGAAAGTTCCGGCCGGTCGGCGACGGCCTCTTCCAGGACTTCGATGGTGCCGATGATGACCGTGAGCAGATTGTTGAAGTCATGAACCACGCCGCTGGTGAGATGGCCGACGATCGCCATCCTTTGAGCCTGACATTGCAACGCTTGCTCGGCTTCCGCCGCGAGAGGCTTCTGAAGCATGGTCCTGCAATTCCCGAGATCGGCTATCCCCGCCCGCAATGGCCGGGCTCGTTATCTGAGATGAATGACGCTTGGAACGCGGGACTGCACTTCCGAAAGACATTCGTTGATCACGGTCAGCAGCGCGACCGGCGTGAACGGTTTGCGCAGACAGCGCGACGCGCCGAGTTCGAGCGCCATCCGCAGGAAATCGGGCGCGGGCGAATTGAGATTCGCGAAGGCGTAACCGGACATCGCAATCAGCGGCGTCGTCGGCGCGCGCTCGTGGAATATCCTGATCGAACTCGAAGCCGCGCATGTGCGGCATGAAGATATCGACGATCATCAGGTCGAAGGTCGTGCTTTCCAGCGCCCGAAGTCCGGCTTCACCGCCATCGGCGATGGTGACCTGAAAATCGTGCCGCTCGAGATAGATCTCAATGGCCATGCAGACCATTGGGTCGTCATCAACGACGAGAACACGTGGCATATTGGCCCCCCGAGGCTGAACATTCGGCTTCGACAGTTCGGCAACCCCTGGATCGTAGTGCACGCGATTCCCCCTTGGTTGATTTGCAATTGCTGCGAGGCATTCAGAAGACCGGACACGCAACGCTCACACCGCAACACGCCGATCCGGCCTCGGCTCGTCCGACAGCGCGCTCGCCACGGCGGCCAGCATGACGGCATGCTTTCGACGCGGCTCCGCCTTGAACAGGCACTCGTCAACGACGCCGAGCAATGTCGTCGGCTTGAAAAGTTTGCGGAGGCATCGCGTCGCGCCAAGCCTGACGGCCGTTGTCAGGAAGTCGGGATTTGACGCTTCCAATGCCGAGAACGCGGAACCGGAAATCGCGATCGACGGCACCGCCGGAGCGCGCTCGTGAAACATCCTGATCGAATCGAAGCCGCGCATATCGTGGCATGAAAATATCGACGACCATCAAATCGAACGTCGCGTTGTCGAGGGCGGCGAAACCGTTGACGCCGGCATCGGCGATCGAAACCCTAAAACCGTACCGCTGGAGCCAAGCCCGAATGGCGAGGCAGATATGCGGGTCGTCATCAACAACTAGGATCCCGCACATCACACGCTCCTTCGCCGTACCTTACGCAGTCCCACTCCTTCGATATTGATCGCGCTATAATTTTTCACGCTGCCGCGAATCAGTACACTGTTCTCATTTGCGCCGTAATCGTGGCAGTCTGTCTGCCCTGCACCGTGTATAGGCGATGTCGTGCAACTTGACTGCCTGCGCAATCGATACGGACTATCGTTCACGGCCGTCCGACACGCCACGACACAGGCGACGCGAGACCGTTGAGCTCCGGCCTTCAGGCAGGAGAGTCCATGTCTTCAATCCGTCCTTCACCCAATTGGTTGCTGCACACCCTGCCCGAGGCGGAGTTAGAGGCGCTGGATTCTCGTCTCGAACTCGTCGAACTGGTCAGGGAAACTGCCCTGGTCGAAGCGGGCCAATCGTTGATGCAGGTTTATTTGCCGGACGGCGGCGCCATCTCGGTAATGGCGCGCCTTTCGGAAGGACAGATGGCGGAGGTGGCGACGATCGGACGCGACAGCATCTTGGGCGCCGCGGCCGCGCTCGACGGCGAGATATCGTTGACGTCAGCGGTTGTGGTTCTGTCCGGCAAAGCCTCGGTGCTCGACGCTGCGGATTTTCGCGCCACGGCCGATCGAACCGTCACTTTCCGTGCCGTGGTGTCGCTGCATGAACAGGCACTGCTCGCGATGGCGCAACAATCCGCCGCATGCAACGCATCGCACTCGGTCGAGGCTCGGCTCTCACGCTGGCTGTTGCGTGCGCGCGATTTCTGCGAGCGACGACACCTTGGAGCCGACTTCAGGATTCTCCGGCCCAACTGATTGGCGCGCAACGCAACGCTCTATCGATCGTCGCCCATGCGCTGCAGCGAGCACGAATTATCCGTTACAGCCGGGGTTACATCGATATTATCAATGCGGGCGGTCTGATAGAGGCGGCCTGCGAGTGCTATGCAGACGTCAAGGCGCATCATCGGCGCTTGTTGAAGATTTCGTATTGAGGCCCCCGCATTGAGGCCCCTGTGCGAAAGCTGGAGCACCTCGTGGTTACACGGCGATGCTCCACGCGAAGAAGCGGTGCAGGAGAATGCACTCATATGCCAATTTTTCTTGCCAACGATGCGTGTAGGGCTCATGCTCCACATCAAATACCGTGCATAAGCGTCGGCGGTATCGGAGACCGGTTACGCTCTTCCGAGGAAGGAGGCTTCTTTGGACTCAGCCCCTCGTTCGCCCAACGGATTTTTGTCGGCGCTCGGCGCCGATGATTTCGAATTGATCCGTCCGCATCTGCGAACCGTGGATCTGGCTCAGGAAAGTACGTTGGTCGAAGTGGGTGAACCGCTCAAGCGCGCCTACCTGCCGCACCGAGGCGTGATCTCGCTTGTCGTGAAACTTGCGAAGGGAGAGAACGTCCAGGTCGCGATGATCGGACGCGACAGCGTGTTCGGCTCGTTCTCCGCTCTCGGCGACGAAACCGCGCTGAACAGCGCGGTTGTGACGGTTCCCGGCATCGCCTCGACGCTCGACGTCGATCGCCTCCGCGCTGCCGCCGATCAAAGCGCGACATTTCGGGCGACACTGGTTCGCCATGGCCTGGCGATCTATGCGCAGATCCAGCAGACCGCGGGGTGCAACGCCGCCCACACGGTGGAATCCCGGCTGGCGCGATGTCTGTTGCAGACCCACGATCTGTCCGGCGGTGCCAAGCTCGTTCTGACCCAGGAAGCGATGGCGCAAATGATCGGCGCGCGGCGAAACAGCGTTTCGCTGGTAGCCAACACGCTGCAGCAGGCCAATTTCATCCACTACAGCCGCGGGCACATCGAAATTATCAACATCGAAGGCCTCAGCAAAACCTCGTGCGAATGCTACGCGACGGTCAAGGCGCAGTACAACAGGCTGCTGCGGCCCCGCTGCCTTTCCTGAGCCATCGCCGCCGGCCGGCAAGTGGTTTCGGCCGATCCTACCCGTATAACTACGGGCTCCCGCGGTTTCGCCGGCGGATTTATTCCGCGCAGAATTAACGCGCTGTTCAATGACCGCTGATAGTTGTCTCGATGCTGACGAGTGCAATTTCGAAAAAAGCGTCGAAAACTTTTCGTATGCTGGGAAATCCGCGCCCGTGCCAGGCAAATTGCGAACGCTGCGGAGTAGAGACATGGCCTTTGATTTATCGATGCCGATCCTGGTGGTCGATGACTACAACACCATGATCCGGATCATCCGCAACCTGCTCAAGCAGATCGGCTTCGAGAACGTGGACGATGCCAGCGACGGTTCGGCCGCGCTCGCCAAGATGCAGGGCAAGAAATACGGCCTGGTGATCTCGGACTGGAACATGGAGCCGATGACCGGGTACGATTTGCTCAGGGAAGTCCGCGCCAGCCCCGAGCTTTCGCAGACACCGTTCATCATGATCACGGCGGAATCGAAGACGGAAAACGTCATCGCCGCCAAGAAGGCCGGCGTCAGCAACTACATCGTCAAGCCGTTCAACGCCGCGACACTGAAGACCAAGATGGAAGCGGTGTTCCCGGGGTCTGCCGACTAGCGGACATCGCCGATGCAAGCCGCTGAAGGTTCGCAATCCCCTTCGGCAGACGCGCGTTCGTTCAAGTCCCATCGGCCAGCGCTCGTATCAAGGCGGCGACACTGTTCTAGAAGGTGCTGCCCATGCCAGAGAGAGAACTCAGCCTTCACGGCCGAACCTTGCTGCCCGGCAAGGTTGTCTGCAATTACGGCCAGTCGGTCATCGACTGCGTCGTGTGCAAGATTTCCGACCGCGGCGCGACGGTCGTGGCGGAAAGTCCGATCGGAATTCCGGAACACTTTCATCTGCTGATAACGGGCCACGGCGCGCCGCGGCCCTGCAAACTGGTCTGGCAATCCGGCAAGGAGCTCGGGCTCGAATTCGAGCAGCCCGACGCCGTCAAGGACGAGGCGGATGTTGCGCCCGACCATCCCGAGCGTCGGAGCAATGCGACGTTTAGCGGGCAGATGCTGGCGCTGCGAGCGGCGCTGGACGAAATCCAGAACGGCGTACTGCTGCTGGGCAGCGACCTGCGGGCTCAATTCATCAATCGCGCCTTTCGCAACATGTGGAATGTGCCGGAGGCGATGGCGGACAGCAAGCCGGCTTTCGTTGCGCTGTTGTATTACTGTCGCGACAACAAAGCCTATGAAACCTTGCCCGCCGATCTCGATTCATTCATCGCTCAACGAATACGTCTGGTCCAGGCCGGTGATACCACGCCGATCGACCTGCGCCGATCGAACGGCGAGGTGATCCGGGTGCAATGCACGGTTCTGCCGAACGGCGGCCGGCTGCTCACCTACACGCTGGTCACCGACATCGTCCGGCACGCCGACGAACTGGAAGTGTTGCGGAGCGCGCTGGACAATATTCAGGACGGCGTCTTGCTGCTCGATGCCGATCTCAACGCGCAGTTCCTCAACAAGAAGATGCGCGAATATTGGGGCGTTACGGAGCAACAGGCCGCGGCACACCCGGCATATCCGCGCTTGATCGCCAAAGCCCTGAATGCCGGCCAGGACGCGGTGGTGGCGCCGGGACAGCTCTGCGAATTTTTCTCCGAGCAGGACGCCGTAGCTCACATTTCGGACACCAGCGCACGCGATGTGCGGATTCCGGATGGCCGGCACATCCGGGTACATTGCGCCAAACTGCCGAATGGCAGCCGGATGTTCACTTATTGCGACGTGACGGATCTCATCCGTAACGCCCAGCAACTGGAAAAACTGGCAACCATCGATTCGATGACCAACCTCTACAATCGGCGGCATTTCCTCAACCTGGCGGAAGCGGAATGGAGCCGGTCACAGCGGCATCGCCGGCCGCTGTCGGTGCTGATGATCGACATCGATCATTTCAAGAACGTCAACGACCGCTATGGACATGCGGTTGGCGATCAGGCGATCGTGTCGATCGCCGCGGCCTGCAGCGAAGGCAAGCGCGGCGAGGATTTCGCCGGCCGGCTCGGAGGAGAAGAGTTTGCGATCATGCTGCCTGAGACCGATCAGGCGCAGGCCACGATCCTGGCGGAACGTCTTCGCGAACGGGTCGCCAATCATGCGCTGACCGCGCACAAGGCCCAATTCAAGTTGACGATAAGCATCGGCATCGCCGAGGCCACCGAGGGCATGTCCGGCCTCGACGTCCTATTGCGCGCGGCCGATCAGGCGCTGTACCAGGCCAAGGCGGCCGGGCGGAATCGCACGGTCCATTGGGCGCCGCCGCTCGCTGCGGAATGATCCCTGCCGGCGCCGACCGAACCGGAGCTGTCAGTATTTCTACGGGACGGGATATTTACGCCGGGGTAGAGGCTCGCTTCTAGAAGAGTGGGGGTGGTTTGCGCCGCGGACCCGGACGGGCGCGAAATCCGGAATGGAAGCAGCAAGATGCGCAACGAATTGCTCGTCATCGAGGACACCAACCTCCATTTGTCGATCGTCAGCAAGATCGCCTCGCAAGCCGGCTTTGCGACCACGGGAGCGAACTCCGTCGGCGATGCCGCCAGACTGCTGCGCGAACGCAGCTTCGACTGCATCACGCTGGACCTGTCGCTGGGCGAGGAATCAGGCATCGAGGTCCTGAAGCTGCTGGCAGAGATGAAAAGCCGCACACCCATCATCGTCGTCAGCGGCTCGGGAGACCAAGCCCGCGAGGAGACGATCAAGATCGGAAACTTTCTCGACCTCAATCTTTGCCAGCCGATCCCGAAGCCGATCAATCTCGCAGTCCTGCGCAACGCGCTGATGCAGATCGCCAACGACACCAAGAGGCAGAAGCTCGCAACGCCGGCTGGCTGGTAGCGCAGATGCCCCGCTCCAGACGCTCGTTCGGTGCTCTCGGCGTCATCACCCTGGCGCTGATCTGCAGCATCGTCGGCACCGACCTGATCTTCCTGCACAATCTGCGTGAAAACACGTTGCAGACCGCCGAAGTCAATCTCGCCCGCTACAGCCTCACGCTGGCGGAGAACGCTGACCGCTCGTTCAAGTCGCTCGACCTCGTGTTGTCGAGCGTCGGCGATTATCTCACCCGCAAGGGCGTCACCGACGGCGCTTCCTACCGGCGATTGACCGCCGACCAGGAAACCCATTCCCTGCTGAAGGAGAAAATCGCCGGTTTGCCCCAGGTCGACGCGGTGACGATGATCGACGCCAACGGCAAGCTGCTCAACTTCTCGCGCTACTGGCCGATTCCCGACGTCAACGTATCGGACCGCGACTATTACAAGACGTTGAAGGCGGACCCCAGCCTGGAAAGCTTCATCAGCCTGCCGGTGCAGAATCGCGGCAGCGGCACCTGGAACATCTATGTCGCGCGGCGCCTGAACGGTCCGAACGGCGAATTCATGGGGATGCTGCTCGGCGCAATGTCGCTGCAATATCTCGAGAACTTCTTCGGCGCCACGTCGCTCGGACTTGACAGCACGATCTCGCTGGTCCGCGAAGACGGCGTCCTTCTTGCGCATTTTCCACCCACCGACGAAATCGGCAAGCTGTCCTCGGGCGGCGGACAACGCGCACTTGCGGCCGGCGGAACCATCCGCGAGGTCCGCACCCGCGACAACCGCGCAACGCTGCGCGCCGCGCGGATGCTGCCGAACTATCCCGCGCTTGTCGTGGTTTCGCAGACCGAGGAGAGCGCGCTGCGCAGTTGGCGCGGCATGGCCACGCTTCTCAGCGTCATGTCGCTGATCAGCACGATCGTGGTGCTGGTCGCCGCCTCGATGATCGCGCGGTGGTGGAAGCGGCACGAGCACCTGATCCAGGCCGCTGAGGCGGCCAACGCGGCCAAATCGACCTTCGTCGCCATGATGAGTTACGAGATCCGCACCCCGATGAACGCGGTGCTCGGGTTGTCCACGACGTTGCTCGAAACCAGCCTCGACAATGAGCAGCGGCGCTTCGTGCTGGCGATCCACAATGCCGGCGACAGCCTGCTGGAGATCCTCAACGACATCCTGGATTTTTCCAAGCTGGAGTCCGGCCAGTTATCGCTGGAGCACATCGCGTTTTCCGCCGAAGCGCTGGTGCACAACACGCTCAGCATCATCGGCCCGCGCGCTGCCGCAAAGGAGCTGACGGTCAGGACCGTCAGTGACGCGACCCTGCCGCCCGCGATGATCGGCGACGCCGGCCGCATCCGCCAGATCCTGCTCAACCTGGTTTCCAACGCGGTGAAGTTCACAGCCAAGGGCGAGATCGTCGTGTCGACGCGCTGCGTCTCGCGCGACGATCGACAGGCGACCGTCGAATGGGCCGTCGCCGATACCGGAATGGGAATTGCGAAGGACAAAATCCGCTTGCTATTCGCCAATTTCGTGCAGGCCGACAACTCGATCAACCGCCGCTTCGGCGGCTCGGGGCTCGGGCTTGCGATCTGCAAACGCCTGGTCGAACAAATGGGCGGCGAGATCAAGGTGGCATCGACGCTGGGACAGGGCTCCGCCTTCAGCTTCAGGCTGACGCTGCCGGTGGCGGAGAACATCGCCGCGCCGGAGCAGAACGATCAGATCGCCTACGCGGCGTTGAGCGAAAGGATCGCCGCCTCCGGCCGGCCGCTGCGGGCGCTGATCGTCGACGACAATCCGACCAACCGCCTGGTGGCGGCCAGGATGCTGAAGGATTTCGATATCCAGACCGATACGGCGTGCGACGGCGCCGAGGCGGTCACCGCCGTCAACCGCTTCAACTACGACATCATCCTGATGGACGTCCGGATGCCGGAAATGGACGGTCTGCAGGCGACCCGCATCATTCGATCGCGCTGCGAGAAGCAGGCCGCAGTGCCCGTCATCGCGTTCACCGCCAATGCCTTTCCAGAGGACATCGAAGCCTGCCGCGCAGCCGGGATGAACGATTTCGTCGTCAAGCCAGCGCGCAAGAAAGCCATGGTGGAGGCGATATTGCGGGTATTGCCCGCGGCGACGGAAACGCTCGCCGAACACCGGGCGCCGCCGCTGGCGCCGAACCGGGCCGCGCCGGCCAATCCGGTTTCAATGCTCGATCGCGAGGTCTTCCGCGAACTGGTCCGGGAGATCGGCGAAGAGGCCGCCGCCGAGGTCCACACGGTTTTCGCCCTCGAGACCGAGGCCCGGCTCAAGCTGCTGCGCGGACTTTCGGTCGAGACGGAGCGGACCAGAATCGGACGCGAGGCGCACTCGCTCAAGAGCAGCGCCGGAACGTTCGGTTATCGCGCGCTCGCGGGGCTCGCGCTGCGGCTCGAGCGCGACGCAGCACGGCTTGCCGAAGGCGAGTATCTCGTACTGCTGGAATTGATGGATGCGGCCTATGCGTCGGCTGCGGCGCTGGAACTGCAGGACTGAGGGCCCGGAAGGATTGCGGCCGTAATTCTACGGCGTCGCATTTTCATATACGGATAATATTAAACGGCAATAGTCGCGTAAGCAAAGGAGGAAGACTTCATGTTTACGTTCGAAACGGCCGACCAGAAAGAGGTCCGGCGTTTCCGCATCGCGCAGTTCAACGGCAGAACCGCGACCGTGAAGTCAGGCGGATCGACGGTTACGGGTCATGTTCACTCGGTGCTTGAAAGCAAGTCGGGCGCTCCGCAGCGCTGGACCATCACGATCATTCCGAGCCCGCCGAAGCAGCACGGCTCGCGGCCGGTCGCGCCCCGCGTTCATTCGTTCGCGGAAGATTTCTACTGATCCGCGCGCGCTTGACGGCAGCGCCTTGCCCGGTGTCGCCGGCAACAGCTTCGATTCCCGATAATTCCAAACCAGCCGGCTAGCGATTGCGCGCCCGGCGCTCGAATACCGGCGCGCCGCGCGGCGCCGACCTCATGGCGTTTTCGCGCAAAGCCGGCCCGGCACTCGAGGCGGGTTGGATGCCTCTCCGCGCGAACAAGGCGCGCCGGGGAAACGAGCTGGAGCTCAGGCTCAGAATTCGGTCAGAAACGATCGGGCGCTAGACGGCTGGATGCAGCAGCGCCAGGCGGACGAGGTCCGCGGTGTTTCGCGCGCCGAGCTTTCGCATCGCCTCCGCGCGATGGCTTTCGAAGGTCCTGGGGCTGATGCTCATCCGCAGCGCGCCCTGCTTGTTCGAATAGCCTTCGCTGATCAGGCTCAGGACTTCGCGCTCGCGCCTGGTCAGCGGCTTCTGGCCGGCGCTGGAGGCGAACATCACGCCCGGCGTCCGGCCAGCGTCCTTGCCGCGGCTGGCCCGCTTCTCCATTCCGGCTTTGCGGCCGGCCTCGGTGGCCGGTTCCTCGTGCGCATCTGCGATCTGCTTGATCATGGCGCAGACGCGCTCGGTCTGCTGCAGGGCATTCTCGACAACCTGCTGCAGGTAAACCCGATTGCCCGCGGCTTGTGAGAGCTGCAGGCTGTGTTGCTTGATCTCGCCCATATAGAGCAACAGGGCGGTCAATGGACCATTGAGCTGGCGGGCGATCGCGGCGCCTGCTTCATCCATCGCCCGGGCGCGCGCGGCGGACAGGCGGACTGTTTCCAGGTCGTCGTCGGGAGGCGTGCCGCTTTCGATCCACTTCGAGAAAGGCGAATCAGTGATTCGGTTTTCTTGATGTCCCATACGATTTGTTTAACGAGCCCGGGCTCGCTGAGGGTTAATTTTTTACTCAGTAAGAATACGGAGTTTTTGACAACTGACCGGAAAAACGGCGGCCGCGGCCCTCAGACCAAATCACGCCAACCCATTCAAAAACCGCCATGATTGGGCGCCGAGCGACAAACACCCCCGTAAATCTACGGATCGTAGAACTGCTTTCCCGGTAAATCGGGAATGCCCGTAGTTTCACGGGGGTCTGCGTTTACTTCTTAATCTGGCGCGAACTGTTTTTGTGGTTCCATAGCCCAGATTCGCGCGCCTTCCCGTCGAAGGCGCCTTGATAGCTGGGCAAAACCGCAGAAAAAACACGGTTGCAATGGCGCTGGCCGATCGAATTCAGGAGTTTCTGCAGCGGCTGACGCCGCTAACGCGGAACTGTCTGCTGACCGAACTCGAGCGGCTCGAGACCTCCGAAGGCGAAATGCCGGGCACCGCCGAAATCCTCGCCAAGCTGCGGGCGGAATTCCGCAAGGACGGATCGACGCAAAACCGCGTCAACACCCCGTCGCGCTATTTCTTTGCGCCGCTGGAACCGCTTCTGGTCGACGGCGCCCCCGAGCATGCCAATTCCGGCCTGATACAGCGCGGCTCGCTGGCTGCGATCTGGGAGTGGATCAGCCGGGATCTGTTGCCGACGATGGCGCGGGACTACATCAAGCAGGTCGACCAGCTGATCCTCAGCAACAAGCCGAAGGAGGCAGCTCAGGTCGCCGCCACGTTCCAGATCAAGGTCGTCAAATACCTCGAAAACACGCTCCGCTCGGCCGAGGGCGTCGAGCAGACCCGCAAGAAACTCGCGAGCTACACCGCTTCGCGGTCGGCCTTTTCAGACCTGACCAAGATGCAGTCGGTGCTTCGCGAGCGCGATGCGCTGGCAAAGTTCAACGCGGCGCTGCCGGCGGCCATCGCGAAATTCGACGACGCGCGGGTCGCCAAGATAACGGCGTTGCTCGATGCGTTCGCAAAGAAGCACGCCGACGTCGTTCCCTTTGCGCTGGCGATGGTGGGCAGTCGGCTCAAGACTTCCTGGCAGTTGATCCGTCTTGCCACCAAGGCCGCGTCGAGCAAGAACGCCGCGGATGTCGCCGCCACGCCCTATGCGATCGTGGTCTCGATGGTGCTGGACCGGCTGGAAGACAAGCGCGCGACATTGCGCGTGGCGCTCAGGAACAACCGGGTCCTGGTGGCAAAGGAAATCCTGACCGATGTCTACGACACCGAATACGCGTTGCAGGTCCGCATCGACCAGTTCGAACAATCCGAGTGGGGGATCCGGCTCGAAGCCCTGATGACGTCCATCGCTACCCTGGTTGAGGCCGAGGTGGCGCGGTTTCCCGACAATGTCGGCCACGTGCTGGGGTCGCGCAGGCTGCGCAGCCATGAATCCCTTGCGGGACGTCTGACCTATCTGGCGTATAAGGGCCGCGATGCCGTGGCCGGCAGCGGCTCTCTTTTGAAAAAGCTGACCGGGGCGGCCTGAGAAGCCACACGCCTGCCACCGGCCGCCAGCTCTGCCTTAGCGTCGCGAGCCCAGGAATTTTTCCAGGAATCGTCCCGAGACGACAAACCTGAACCACCAATAGGCTATCCGCCGCGTCTTCATTTCCCCGTCCTCGATCTGGGAGTGACCCCGGCAAGGGGTCATGATTAGCCCCGATCCCGGCGCAAGACTGTGAAATGCTTCACATTTGCAGGCTCGAACCCCGCCGTCGGCATCGCCACGCATGAGAAGGCGCAATAGCCTTCGCGTTACCCCGGCGCCCGCGCCTTGTGAACACCTCCCCGGACCATCCCGATCGGATCGCCGGCCGGTCCACGGCGACATCTCCATCGACGCCACGAAAAAGCCCGCCGGTTTGACCGGCGGGCTTGATACTGTTCGCTAAGGTAACGCTGCCGATCCGAGATTCCGGTACGTCCGCGGTAATCCCGGTTCAGCTGGCGTCACATGGCGCGGAGGTTTTCGGCGCTGGTCTTGCCGCGCTGGCTGTCGACCTTCGCTTCGAACGAAAGCTTCTGACCTTCGTTGAGCGAGCCCATGCCGGCGCGCTCGACCGCGCTGATGTGCACGAACACGTCGTTGCCGCCGTCGTCGGGCTGAATGAAGCCGAAGCCCTTGGTCGCGTTGAACCACTTAACTGTTCCGGTAGTCATTTTCACTTCTCCAAGATGCGCAAATGCGCGGGTGCCGCCCGCACGAGCTTCGCGCGGGCTTGATCCGATTTCAGCGATGTCTTGGGGAGTAGAGCCGGTTCGGCGCGATCAACAAGCAAATCGATTAACTCGAATGAGGGGCGTTTACGCCACTCCCGAGCAAATAGCAAGCCAATCCGGACTATATGACGAAATGCTAATAAAGAGGCCGTCTCGTAACGAGGCAGTCTCGGGATCAGCCGAGCCGGCTGATCTGCTCCTCGGTCACCACGCGCTCGACATTCTCGGTCTTGCTCTTGATGCGGTAGCGCGGGCGGCCATCCGCCTCGATCGGCAGGCAGCTGACGATGGTATAGATGCTGCGTTCCTTGACCACGGCGCGGCCCTGCGGTCCCTGGAGCTGGTGGTGGACGTCGTCATTGATCGCGTAATTATGGGCCATGGCAGCTGTTCCCTCGAAGGCGGTCTTTTAGGCGTAACCGCCTCACAAAGCAACAAAACTCGGCTGTCGGCGGCGCGATTCCGGCGGGCCCGGGCGGCCTCTTCCGACCCATTTACCGCCCGGCTTGCCGTCGTCCGGGGGCAGGATATGCTCCCGCGTTTTTTTAGAGCCGCCAGGGACCCCCCGAATGACCGCACCGCTCGATCCCGTAATTGCCCAGATCATTCCGCTGCTGCCGCTGCGCGATCCCGAAACGATGACGCCGCAGAGCGCGCGCGATTCACTCCGCGCGCTCGCCGCGGCGCGGGCGGCCGTACCGCCGCCGCCAGTCGCGGGCGTGCGGGATATCGAGGTGAAGGGTGCGGCGGCGCCATTGGCCGCGCGGGTCTATCGGGTCTCGCAAGAGACATCGCCGACCGTGGTGTTCTTCCACGGCGGCGGCTGGGTCGCCGGCGATCTCGAAACCCATGACCGGCAGGCCCGGCTGCTGGCGATCGAGACCGGCGCGGTCGTCGTCTCGGTTGACTACAGGCGCCCGCCTGAAACGCGTTTTCCCGGCGCGTTCGAGGATAGTTTCGCAGCGGCGCGCGATATCTTTGGGCGGATCGAGGAGTTCGGCGGAGACAATTCGCGCCTCGGCGTCGCCGGCGACAGCGCGGGCGGCAATCTGGCGGCAACCGTCGCGATCGGCTGTCGCGACGCCGGCATCGATCTCGCCGCGCAATTGCTGGTCTATCCCATCACCGATGCCGCCGGAAACTACGCGGACGCGACCGAGAACGCGCGCTTCCCCTCGCGGGCGGAAAACGCCGAAGGCTATTTCCTGTCGCGCGCGGTGATGCAATGGTTCGCCGGTCATTATCTCGATGACACGCGGCATGGCGAGGACTGGCGCGTTTCGCCCTTGCGCGCAAAGAGCCTTGCAGGGCTCGCACCGGCGGTGGTGTGCACGGCGTGGTTCGATCCCCTGCGCGACGAAGGCCGCGCCTATGCCGAAGCGCTTGCCGCCGCCGGCGTGGCGACGAAGTACCACCATGGCGCAGGCCTGATCCATGGCTATTTCGGTCTGCGCGATGCATCCGAGACCGCGCGGCTCGAAGCCCAGCGCGTGCGTGCGGATTTCAAGACGATGCTCGAACGCGGGACGTAGTCTGCGGGAAGTTCCGCGACGTGCCGGCTTGCCATATTGAAGGTAACGGGGGCTCCCTGCCCCCGGGCTCAGGGCCGATCGAGGGGCATAAAACCGTCCGTCAGCGTCTGCATGAAGCTCACGATCGCATCTTCCTCCGCCTCCGACAGGCCAAGGTGGCCCACCTTGGTACGATTGATGTTTTGCGTCGACTCCGGCGCCGGCCAGCACGCCGTGCCTTCTCCGGCGTCATGCGGCTGACATCTCGGCAACACATCGCGGGTATTGTAGAAATGCACGATCTCCTTGAGGCTCGTGAAATATCCATTATGCGCGTAAGCCTTGATGAAAGCGGCAGACGGACGCTTGTCGACATTGCGCAGTGTCGGCACCTGCATTCGCGCCTCGTTGTCCGGCGCCAGCCTGAGCCAGCGCGCATCGACGGCGGAGGGTTGGCTGAGCAGATGCCGCTGGTCGAGAAATCTGCCGACACCGCCATCGACGAATGACGACCCTTCGGGATTTGCCGCATAGCCGAGAGCGTCGGGCTGATCTTCCGCATAATAGGGCAGCCTCGGGTTGGCGGGGGTTCCGATGTTGCTGGCCGTGAAATCGGTAAACAGCGGATCCTCGCCGGGCCCGCCGTCGCGGTGACATTCGTTGCATTGCGCCTTGCTGCGGAACAGGTCGTATCCCTGCTGTTCCTGGGCCGTGAACTGCGCCTTTTTCGCGCGCACTGCGTCGAATTTCGAGGTGAACGACGTCACCTCGGCAGAAGCCTCATAGCCGGCGATCGATTGCGCCATCTGATCGAAGGTGGCGCTGGCCCGGCCGCGATCAAGCGCGCTGATGTGAACCGGCAGCGGATCGCCGGCGGCCGGTGGCCCCGGCCGGTTGCAGACCTCTTCCACGTCGCTCGGCCATGCGATCACGAAGGCCTGCGCTCCCCACACGTTTTCGAACATGGCCCGATAAGGCCGCTGCGAGGCACGATAGACCGCGCAGGCAATATCGGGCAGGCCCATTTCCACCGGATTGGTCGGCGGCCCCTGCGCCTGCTCAGCGGCCGGGTTGCCCAGCCGGCGCCCCGTCGCGCGCATGTCCCAGAAATTGCCGCCGACGAGATCGCCCTGTGCGGCATTGTAGTGCAAGACCGGCGAGAGCGGCGCATAGGCGTGCGATTGCGGCTTGCGATCGCTGAACCGCGTGCGCACCGATCCCGGATAGGAGCCGGTGGTCCGGTTCAACTCCGATACCGGACCGGTGAAGCCCGTTTCTGGCATGTGGCAGAAGGCACACGCCTCGTTGCGGTTGACCGACAATTGCTTGTCGTACAGCATCAACTTGCCGAGCAACTCGACCTGCTGGACCTGGTTATCCGGCGGCGCATGAAGCCGTTCGATCGCTTGCGCTTCGACCCGGTCGATCTCGCTTTCGACTTGCGCGATTTCGCGCATCGCCTCAGGCGAGAGTTTTGAGCCGACCGCCTCCTCCGCATTCGGCGGCTGCGCGCCCAGCGTCGAGATCAAGATGGCGGCCGCGACCGAAAAAAGCGCGCGGTGCGTCTTCACTGCCCACCTCCGTCCTGCGCGCGACGGCATCAGCATAGCACCGTGGCCCGATCGCTTGAAGGTCACGCGGCGAAACAGGAAATTCAAATTTTCGATTCCGCACGTTCCTTGCGCTCATCTGTCAGGCCTCGATCCCGGAACCGAACACGGGCTGTTGATGGGGCCCGTTTGATTTTGCTGCGATCGCGCGTGAGCCCGTCGCCGTGCCGCGAAGCCAGCCAAACTCACCATAGCGATCTTGCGCATTCGAACGGCGCCGGGGTGCGCGGTGCCGATGGCTGTGCGCCGGATGGTGCATCGCAACCCAGCCCTTCCAAAGTGTGAGGGGTTTTACGGCGGAATGAATTGAAGCTTGAAGGAAAAGTCCGCATACTCGCCGCAACAACGAATAAATTCAGGTGAGGATCGCATGTTTCCCATTCGGAGGCGCAACTTCATTCTCGGCAGTTCGGCGTTTCTCGTGCTCGGCACCAGCAAGAATGCGCTGGCACAGTCCGCTCCTGCGATGACGCCTCACGAGAAGGAACTTTACGAAGCTGCGAAGAAGGAAGGCGGCGAGCTGACCTGGTACACCGCGCAGTCCGACGACATCACCGCGCAGGCGCTCGGCCGCAGCTTCGAAACCCTCTATCCCGGCCTCAAGGTCAACGTGCTGCGCACCACCGCCCAGGTCGCCTATCAGCGCATCACCCAGGAAATCAAGGCCAGCGCCATTCAGTGCGACGTGCTGAGCTCGACCGACCTCGGTCACGCCGTGGCGTTGAAGGCGGGCGGCGCGTTCGAAAAATACATTCCCGAAAACGCGAGCAAGGTGCTCGACGTCTACAAGAACTACGATCCGGACGGCTATTATTTCGTCACCTCGGCCGGCATGATCGGGATCGGCTACAACACGTCCAAGGTGAAGGAAGCGGACGCGCCGAAGAACTGGACCGACCTGCTCGATCCCAAATGGAACAACAACATTGCACTGGGTCATCCCGGCTTCAGCGGCTATGTCGGCACCTGGGCGCTGACGCTGCGTAATCAATATGGCTGGGACTTCTTCGAAAAGCTCGCGAAGAACAATCCGCGGGTCGGCCGCTCGATCAACGACACCGTCACGATGCTGAACGCCGGCGAAAGCGCCATCGCCGGTTCCGGGCCGGTCGGCACGCTGATGGAGAGCGCGCAGAAGGGCAACCCGCTCGCCATGATCTATCCGACCGACGGCACCGTGTTGATCATCGCGCCCTCCGGCATCATGAAAGGCAGCAAGCATCCCAATGCCGCGCGCCTGTTCATGGAATTCCTGCTGAGCGAGGGCGCCTCCACGATCTGGGTGAATCATTTCAACGAGACCATCCGGCCGGAAGTCTCGGCGGTCGCGGGCGCCAAGTCGGCCAAGGACGTGAAGATCATCCGGCCGACCGTCGAGCAGATCACCAAGGGCATACCGGAAGTCATCAAGCAGTGGCGCGAAACCTTCGGCGTCTAGAGCATGATCCGGAAAAGTGGAAGCCGGTTTTCCGAAGAGATCATGCTCAAGAACGAAGAGTCACGACGGGGTAGATAACGTGACCGACAACTCGCTCGACCTCCGCGCCTTGGAATTCTCCGGTCTTGCCTCGAGAATAAGGCGGCTCGACGCCAGCATCCTGCTGTGGCTGGTGCTGATCGGCGTGCTCGCCTTCCTGATCCTGAATCCGGTTCTGCGGCTGATCGTCTCCAGCCTGCAGGAGACCGATACCGGCCGCTTCACGCTGGCCAACTACCGCACCGCCTATGGCAACATCCGGCATCTGCAATCGCTGTTGAATTCGCTGGAGCTCGGCGTCGGCGTCGCGCTGCTGGCGACCTGCTTTGCCGTTCCGATCGCGTGGGCGATCTCCCGCACCGACATGCCCGGCAAGGCGTTCGTCCGCCTGATGGTGTTCGCGGCCTTCGTGACGCCGCCCTATCTCGGGGCCATTGGCTGGATCCTGCTGGCGGGACCGAATTCCGGCTGGCTCAACAAGGTCTGGATGGCGCTGACCGGCGCCCCGCACGGCATCTTCAATATCTATTCGATGACCGGCCTGATCCTCGTCATCGCCGTGACCTCGTTTCCCTACACTTTCGTCTTTACCAGTTCGGCGCTCGATCTGGTGTCGTCCGAAATGGAGGACGCCGCCAACATCCTCGGCGCCCGCACGCTGCGGACCACGCTGCGGATTACCTTGCCGCTGGTGACGCCGGCGATCATCGGCGGCATCATCATCTCGTTTCTAGAGGCCATCGCGCTGTTCGGCGCACCGGCGCTGATCGCGCTGCCCGCGCGGTTCAACGTAGTGTCGACGCAGCTCTGGCAGTTCTTCGAATATCCGGTCCGCGTCGAGGAGGCCGCCGCCTATTCGATGCCGCTGCTCGCCATCACCGTGCTGATGTTCTGGCTGCAGCGCCGGATCCTGGGCCGCCGCGGCTACACCTCCGTCACCGGCAAGGGCGGCGAGCGGCGGATGATCGCGCTCGGGCCCTGGCGCTGGGTCATGCTCGGCTATGCGCTCTTGGTCTGTGCGCTGTCGGTGTTCCTGCCGATGCTGGTGCTGCTGCAGGCCGCCTTCGCAAAAGCCTGGGGCCGCGGCTTCAGCCTCGACAACCTGACACTGCACAATTTCTATTATCTGCTGGTCGAGCAGACCCAGGCCAAGATGACCATCTTCAACACCTTCGCCTATTCGGCCGTGACAGCGTTCGCCGCGATCAGCCTGACCTTGGCGATTGCCTATGTGGTCAATCGAAAGCTGGTGCCGTTCAGCAATTTGCTGGCGTTCCTGTGCATGGCGCCGTTCGTGGTTCCCGGCATCGTGCTGGCGATCGGCTTCTATGCCGCCTACGCCCCGCCGCCGCTGGCGCTCTATGGCACCGCGACGATCGTGATTCTGGGCTTCACCACCCGCTTTCTGCCGATCGCCTACACTTCGAGCGCGGCGGGCCTGCGCAGCATCAACCCGGAAATGGAAGAGGCGGTGCGGATCCTCGGCGGCAGCCGTCTTCTCGCCATTCGCAGGGTGCTGATTCCGCTCCTGAAGAAAAGCCTCGCCGGCGCCTGGATCCTGGTTTTCATTCCGGCGACGCGGGAACTGTCCTCGGCGATCTTCCTGGTCGGGCCGAACACGCGGGTGATCTCGGTGATGCTGTTCGACCTGTCGGAGGAAGGCAATTTCGAGGTGCTGGCGGCGCTCGGTGTCATCCTGCTGGTTGTGACGGTGGCGATCGCCGCCATCGGCTCCAGGATCATCGGACGCGACTTCATGCTGCGGAGGAATAGTTGAGCAGGCTCAGACTGACCGGCGTCAGCAAGCGCTACGGCAATTTTCTTGCCGTCGACGATATCGCCCTCGATCTGCAATCCGGCGAATTCGTCTCGCTGCTGGGGCCTTCCGGCTGCGGCAAGACCACCACCTTGCGGATGATCGCCGGCTTCGTCGATCCCTCGCTCGGCACCATCGAGATGGACGGCCAGATTCTCTCCTCGCCCGCGGGCTCCGTGCCGCCGGACCGCCGCCAGATGTCAATGATCTTCCAGAGCTACGCGATCTGGCCGAACATGACGGTCGAACAGAACGTCGCCTTTGGCCTCGAGTTGCGCAAGATCGCCAAGGCCGAAGTGAGGCGCCGGGTCGGCGAGATGCTGGAAGTCGTGCACATGAACCATCTGGCCGACCGCTATCCCGCCGAGCTCTCGGGCGGCCAGCAGCAGCGGGTGGCGCTGGCCCGCGCGATCGTGATCCGGCCGTCGGTGCTGCTGCTCGACGAGCCGCTGTCCAACCTGGACGCGACCCTGCGAGAGGAGATGCGGTTCGAGATCCGCCGCCTGCATGACGAATTTCACGTCACCACCGTCTACGTGACGCATGATCAGGCCGAGGCAATGGTGACCTCGGATCGCATCGCGGTCATGAACCACGGCCGCATCGAGCAGGTCGACAATCCGCGCGCGCTCTATGACAAGCCGAAGACGCGCTTCGTGGCGGGCTTCATCGGGCGGACCAATTTCATCGAGGGTTTGAGCGACGGCCACGAGATTGCGTTCGACGGTTTTGCCTTGCCGCGCGCCGCGTTCGAACGGGACGTGCCCTCGGGCGGCAAGGCGGTGTTTTCGGTGCGGCCGCACAGCATGCGGCTTTCGGAAAGCCAGCCGGCCGACGGCTCTGCTTCGGTCGGCGTCGTCGTGGTGGAGCGTGCGTTCCTCGGCGAACACTGGGACTATGTGGTGCGGCCGCGCGAAGGCGCCTCCCCGCTGCGGGTCATGGCCTCGCCGATGGACGATATTCCGGTCGGCGCGAGCGCCTGGCTCAAGTTCGAACCACGCCAGATGGCGCTGATTGCGTGATCCCGCCGAATTCCCGATAAGATCACCCCCATAAAATCAACAGGAGCAAATCCGATGTCCTTTACTCCCGCCTCGCAGGCGCTCGCCCGTTTCAAGGTGCTCGATCTGACGCGGGTGCGCGCCGGCCCGACCGCCGCGCGGCAACTGGCCGATTGGGGCGCCGACGTCGTCAAGATCGAACTGCCGAAGGGACTCGACGAAAGCGACATGGGCGGGCCGCGGCACGGTCCCGATTTCCAGAACCTGCATCGCAACAAGCGCAGCCTCACGCTCAACCTCAAAGAGCCCGACGGCGTCGCCATCTTCAAGAAGATGGTGGAGAGCGCCGATGTCGTGATCGAGAACTACCGGCCGGACGTGAAATTCCGCCTCGGCATCGATTATGAGACGCTTCGCGCCATCAACAAGCGCATCGTCTACGGTTCGATTTCCGGCTTCGGCGAGGACGGCCCGTATCGCGAGCGGCCGGGCTTCGACCAGATCGCGCAAGGCATGGGCGGGTTGATGTCGATCACCGGCTTGCCGGGCCAGGGCCCGGTGCGCGTCGGCATCCCCGTCGCTGATCTCGGCGCCGGCATCTTCTGCGCGATGGGAATCCTGGTCGCGCTTTTGGAGCGCGAGGTTTCCGGCGAGGGCCAGTGGGTGCAATCATCCCTGCTAGGCGCGCAGATCTCGCTGCTGGATTTTCAGGCGGCGCGCTGGCTGATCGCAAAGGACGTGCCGGGCCAGGCCGGCAACGACCATCCGACGAGTATTCCCACAGGCGTGTTTCCCACCAGCGACGGCCACATCAATATCGCCGCCGCCGGCAAGCACATCTACACGCGCTTCTGCCAGACGCTCGGGCTCGACCATCTGCTCACGGATCCGCGCTTCGCCGAAGATTCGGCGCGCTCGAAGAACCGGGCGGCCATCAACCAGATCATCTCTGAAGTGACACAGAAACAGTCGAGCAGCGAATTGATTGCGATACTGAACAAGGCCGGCGTGCCCTGCGGCCCGATTAACCGGATGGACGAAGTTTTCGCCGACCCGCAGGTCCAACATCTCGGCATGGCGGCGCCGGTGCATCATGGCGCGCTGGGCGATATCGCGGTCGTCAACCAGCCTGTCAAACTCAAGCGTACACCGAGCCAGATTGCGCGCGCGACGCCCGAAAAGGGCGAACACACCGACGAAATCCTGAAGGCGTTCGGCTATAATGACAAGTCGATTGCCGAGTTTCGCGCTCGCAAGATCGTCTGAAGGAGACTGCCATGAAAACGAGCACCGAGCGCATGATCGCCAAAAAGGACGGGCCGATCGGCTGGATGCAATTCAACAATCCCGCGCGGCACAATGCCGTGTCGGTCGACATGTGGAAGGCGGTGCCGGAAATCATGGCCGAATTCGCAAGCGACGACCAGATCCGGGTGGTGGTCCTGAGCGGCGCCGGCGGCAAGGCGTTCATTTCCGGCGCCGATATTTCCGAGTTCGGAGAGAAGCGTTCGTCGCCCGAAACCGTGCTGGAATATAACCGGATCGCCGGGCGCGCCAACGCCGCCATCATCGAGTTCGCCAAGCCAACGATCGCGATGGTCCAGGGCTATTGTATCGGTGGCGGTCTCGGCGTGGCGCTATGTTGCGATCTCCGGCTGGCGGCGGAGGGTTCCCGTTTCGCGGTGCCCGCCGCCAAGCTCGGGCTTGGTTATGCCTATGACGGCATCAAGCGGCTGACCGATGTCGTCGGGCCTTCGTTCGCAAAGGAAATCTTCTACACGGCGCGGCAGTTCAACTCGACCGAAGCCTTGCAGATGGGGCTGGTCAATCGCGTGGTGCCGGCCGCGAACATAGAGGCCTATGTGCGCGACTATGCCGGAACGATCGGCGGCAACGCGCCGCTGACCATCAATGCGGTCAAGCTGTGCGTCAATGAAACGACCAAGGATCCCGAGAAGCGCAACCTTGTCGCGGCCCAGGCGGCCGTCGACGCCTGCTTTGCATCGGCGGATTATATCGAGGGCCGCACCGCGTTCATGGAAAAGCGCAAGCCGGCGTTTCGCGCGCGGTGACCCATAAGGAAACCGCCGCCGGCCGATGCTTTATCGGCCGGTAAAGCGGGCCGGACGTTTCTCCACAAAGGCGGCGGCGCCTTCGCGCAAATCGGCGGTGCGGAAGGCGCGCGATTGCGACGAGGCTTCATCATCCAGCGTCGAGGCCAGCGATGCATTCCATGCCGCCTCGACCTGGTTCTTGATCAGGCCGATGCTGACAGGCGGGCCGTCGGCGAGCGCCTGCGCGACCGCGAGGGCCTCGTTCAGGAGATCGGCGTCCTCCACCATCTTCCAGATCAGACCCCACTGCTCCGCCTTCTCGGCATCGAGCGGCCGACCGAGCAGTGCGAGCGCCCGCGCCCGCGCGACGCCGATCGAGCGTTGCAGCAAAAGCGACGTTCCCGCATCGAGCGCGGCCCCGAGCCGGACAAAGCTGAGGACGAAACGCGCCGAACGCGCCGCGATCACGATGTCGCCGGCGAGCGCAATGCCGACGCCGGCGCCCGCGGCGGGACCGTTGACGGCGACCACGATCGGCGTTGGCGAGCCGCGCATCTTCTCGATCACCGGATTGATGCTCGTACGCATGTGGTCGCCAATCTGCTCTCCGGCCTCAAACGTGTTGCCGCCGCCCAATTGCGCCCCTGCGCAAAAACCCTTGCCCGCCCCGGTCAGCAGGATCGCCCGCACCGCCGGGTCAGCGATCGCCGCATCGAGCGCCCGGCTCAGCTCGCTCAAGAGGCTGCCGGCCAACGCATTATATTGCGCGGGATTGTTGAGCGTCAGGATGGTGACGGACCCGCGGCGTTCGGTGAGAACCATCGACATGCTATCCTCGCTCCTGATCATGGACCGGCGCCGGCCGGCATTCCGGAAGAATGAGACGCAGCTACAGGGATCGCGCGATCAGGAGCTTCATGATCTCGTTGGTGCCGCCGTAGATCTTCTGGATGCGCGAGTCCACGAACATCCGCGATATCGGATATTCCTGCATGTAGCCGTAGCCGCCGTGCAATTGCAGGCATTCGTCCGCGGTCTCGTTTTGCTTCTGCGAACACCACCACTTCGCCATCGACGCGGTCACGGTGTCGAGTTCGCCCGCGACGAGGCGTTCCACGCACCAGTCGACGAATACGCGCGCAATCACGGCTTCCGTCTTGCGCTCGGCGAGCTTGAAGCCGGTGTTCTGGAACTCGATGATCGGCTGCCCGAACGCCTTGCGCTCCTTGGTGTAATCGGTCGTCAGCCTGATCGCGCGCTCCATCGAGGCCACGGCGCCGATGGCGAGCGCAAGGCGCTCCTGCGGCAATTGCTGCATCAACTGAACGAAGCCGCTGCCTTCCTCGCTGCCCAGCAGATTTTCGGGAGGCGCCACCGCATTGTCGAAAAACAATTCGGAGGTATCGGAGGCGTGCAGGCCGATCTTGTCGAGGTTGCGCCCGCGCCGGAAGCCTACATTGCCCTCCGTCTCCAGCACGATCAGCGAAAGACCTTTGGCGCCCGGCCCACCGGTGCGGGCGACGACGATGATGAGGTCGGCGGCCTGGCCGTTGGTGATGAACGTCTTCTGGCCATTGATCACATAGTTGTTGCCCTGCTTTCGCGCGGTGGTCCGCACACCCTGCAGGTCGGACCCTGTGCCAGGTTCGGTCATGGCGATGGCGCCGATGAACTCGCCCGTCGCCATTTTCGGTAGCCAGCGGCGTTTCTGTTCCTCGGAGCCGTAATTGAGAATGTAATGCGCCACGATAGCGCTGTGCACCGACACCCCGGTCGCGACATCAGACACGACACTTTCGAGATCCTCGAGAACGGCGGCGTCATAGGCAAAGGTCGCACCCAATCCGCCATACGCTTCGGGGATGCTGGGCAGCAGCGCGCCCATGTTGCCGAGCGCCCGCCAGGCGGAGCGATCGACCATCTTTTGGTCGCGCCATTTCTCGGCATGCGGGGCGAGATCCCTGGCGAGAAACTTGCGGAACTGGTCGCGAAACACGTCCAGTTCCTCGGTCATCCAGGATGAGCGGTAATTCATGGCGTTTTCGCCCCATTATATGAAGTGTGGTTGCTCACATGCGCCGGCTGGAGGACCAGCTGGCGTCAGGGCTGCCTCAAATCAGCAGGCCGCCGCCGGCGACGATGACCTGGCCACTGATGTAGTTCGATTCCGGGCTGCAGAACAGATAAACCGCATCGGCCGCTTCTTCCGGCGTACCGCCGCGGCCGAGCGGGATCATCCTGGCCATGGCGTCGAGCATCTGGGGCTGCACGCCGACCTTGATGTCGCGGCCGGCGACGTCGATGGTCTTCTGCTGGGCCTCGATCGGCTGGGTCAGGCGGGTGTTGATCAGGCCGAAGGCGACGCAATTGACGTTGACCTTGTAGCGCCCCCACTCCTTGCACATCGTGCGGGTCAACCCGACCAGCGACGCCTTGGCCGAGGAATAGCTCGCCTGCCCGGCATTGCCATAGAGACCGGCGATCGAGGAGATGTTGACGACCTTGCGGAACACCTCGCGGCCGGCGTCGGCTTCCTTTTTGGCCATGATCCGGATCGGCTCGGCGGCGGCGCGCAGGATGCGAAACGGCGCCACCAGATGCACGTCGAGCATGGCCTGGAACTGCTCGTCGGTCATCTTCTGGATCGTCGAATCCCAGGTATAGCCGGCGTTGTTGATGATGATGTCGAGACCGCCGAATTTTTCCATGGCGGCGCCGACGAAGCGATCGGCGAAGCCCGGTTCGGAAACGCTGCCATTGACCGCGATCGCCTCGCCGCCGGCCGCCTTGATCTCGGCGGCGACCGCATCACCCGGCGCGGCATCGAGATCGTTGACGACGACCTTGGCGCCCTCGCTGGCCAGCTTCAGCGCGATGGCGCGGCCGATGCCGCGGCCCGATCCCGTGACCAGCGCGACTTTTCCCTTGAGTTTTGACATGTGTTCTTCCCGGTCAGAGCGCGATAATGGCTTCGCCGGCGAGTTTTATCTCGCCGTTTTCGTCCTTGGTCGTCAGCACGAGTTTCGCCCGCCTTTCGCCCTTGTATTCCATCAATTCGGCCACATGACCCTCGCAGATCAGCCGCGCACCGAGCTGGGTGATCGCCGCAAAACGCGTCGAGAACGAACGGATGCGGGAGGGCCCGACCGCATCGGTCAGCGCCTGGCCGAGATAGGCCATGACCAGCATGCCGTGTGAGAAGACGTCCGGAAAGCCAGCGGCCCTGGCGAAATCGATGTCCACGTGGATCGGATTGTGGTCGCCCGAGGCGCCACAATAGAGCGCCAGCGCGTGACGCGTGATCGGCGGGAATGTCTTGTGGACGATGCGCTCGCCGACCGCGGGATGATCGAGTACCATTTCGCTCATGCTGCCACCTGGTTCCGCACCACGATGGTGCGCGCGGTGTCAGCGACGTGGACGCCACGCTGGTTGGTGATTTCGGTTTCCACGACCACCATGGTCATCGCGCCGCCCTTCTTATTGGCGACGCTGGTGACGTGCGACCTGAACGTCAGGGTGTCGCCGACTACCACGGGGGCGTGATAGGTAAAGCGCTGCTCGCCGTGCAGCACGCGCGCGAGATCGATGTTCAACTCGGTGAGGAACTCGAATGGGCGTTCGGCGTCCATCAGTTCGAGGCAGAACAGATAGGTCGGCGGTACCGGCCGCGCCGAATAGCCGGCGGCGCGCGCGGCCGCCTCATCGCGATAGAGCGGATTCTGCTCGCCGAGCGTATTGAGGAAAAACCGCAGCCGTCCCGGCTCGACGCACGCGGTGACCGGTGTGAAGCTGCGCCCGACGGCGGATTGATCCACCATGATTGATCCTCACGCCCGCTCGTACAGCGTTACCACGCAGGCGCCGCCGAGGCCGAGATTGTGCTGCAATCCCAACCGCGCGCCATCGACCTGGGTTGCCGCCGCGCTGCCGCGCAGCTGGCGCGTCAGCTCGTAGCATTGCGCGAGCCCGGTGGCGCCGAGCGGGTGCCCCTTCGACAACAGGCCGCCGGAGGGATTGGTGACGATCTTGCCGCCATAGCTGTTGTCGCCGTCACTGATGAAGCGGTCGGCGCCGCCCTCGGGACAGAGCCCAAGCGCTTCGTAGGTGATCAGCTCGTTCTGGGCAAAGCAATCGTGCAGCTCGACCACGTCGAGATCTTCCGGGACCGATGCCGGCCGTCTCGTAGACGCGGTTGGCGGCATCGCGCGCCATGTCGTAGCCGACCACCTGCATCATGTCGCCGGCGCGGAAGGTCGATGGGGTGTCGGTGGTCATCGCCTGGGCGGCGATCCGCACGTCCTTGCGCAGGCCGTGCTGGCTGGCGAATTTCTCGGATACCAGGATCGCGGCAGCGCCGCCGCAGGTCGGCGGGCACGCCATCAGCCGCGTCATCACGCCGGGCCAGATCACCTGATCCTTCATGACATCGTCGGCGGTCACTTCCTTGCGGAACAGCGCCAGCGGATTGTTCTTGGCGTGGCGGCTCGCCTTGGCACGGACCTTGGCGAACGCCTCCAGCGGCGTGCCGTATTTCTTCATGTGGCTGAGGCCGGCGCCGCCGAAATAGCGCAGTGCCAGCGGTACGCCGGGCGCGTCGATCAGCTTGCCGGCCGCCGCGTCGAATTCATCGAACGCGCTTGGCCGGTCGGTGAATACCGAGCCCAGCGCGCCGGGCTTCATCTGTTCGAAGCCAAGCGCCAGCACGCAATCGGCCGCGCCGGATTCGATCGCCTGACGGGCAAGGAACAATGCGGTCGAGCCGGTCGAGCAATTGTTGTTGACGTTGACGATCGGGATGCCGGTCATGCCGACCGGATACAGCGCGCGCTGCCCGCAGGTGGAATTGCCGTAGACGTAGCCGACATAGGCCTGCTGGATCTTGCCGTAATCGATGCCGGAATCATCGAGCGCGAGCCTGGTCGCCGCCGCGCCCATCAGATGATACGGCTCGTTGGCGCCGGGCTTGACGAACGGGATCATGCCAACGCCGGCCACATACACGCGAGACATCAGATCCTCCGAAAATTACCCATTGGACTTCTTATTACCTATGGGTAATATACGGCTCACGGCACGCCCAAGTCAATCCCGGGTCAATACGCAAGGAGCGGAAAATCGATATGGACGCGCGCGGCCCTTCTTCCGATTCCTCGCCCTGGATGCCGTTCGAAAGCCGCCGCCGCGCCCGCGACGAAAAGCGCGACGCGGTATTGCGGACCGCGGTGCATTTGTTTCTCGAGCAGGGCTATCACCGCGCGACCCTGAACGAGGTCGCCGAGCGGCTGAACATCACCAAGCCCGCGCTCTATAATTACTTCCGCGGCAAGGAAGACATCCTGTTCGAATGCTGGGCGCTGGGACAGGAGCGCGTCGACGACTTCATCGCCGGGATCGACGCCGCCGGCGGCGCCGGGCTCAACAAGCTGCGCAAGTTGATCCGCGCCTATGCCGAAGTGATGACCACCGATTACGGCGCGAGCCTGGTGCGGTTCGACCCGCGGGACCTGACCGAGAAGAACAGCCGGGTCGTCCGCGCCGCCAAGCGAAGCATCGATCGCACGTTCCGGAAATACATTACAGACGGAATCGCCGACGGCTCGATCAAGCCGTGCGATCCGAAGCTGACCGCGTTCGCCATCGCGGGATCGCTGAACTGGATCGGCCACTGGTTTCAGCGCGATGGCGCGATGTCGGCCGAAGCCATCGCCTCTGAATTCACGGAACGGCTGACCGAAGGGTTGGCAGCAAAACCAGCAAGGAGACGGGCGGCCTCAACGCCCGCAAAACGCAGGAAATCAAGCGGAGGAAAACGGTGAATACGACTCATGGATTACGGCGCGCATTGCAGATCAATCCCAACGGCCTTGCGACGGTGTTCGGCGCCCGGCGGCGGACCTGGCGGGAGATAGGCGAACGGGTCGCGCGCCTGGCTTCCGGGCTACGCGCGCTCGGCGCCAATGACGGCGACCGCGTCGCGATCCTGTCGCTCAACTCCGATCGCTATCTCGAACTTTACCTCGCGACCGCCTGGGCCGGCGCGGTGATCGTGCCGCTCAACATCCGATGGAGCCCGCTCGAAAACGAAGACGCGTTGCGCGATTGCCGGGCCAACGTCCTGGTCGTCGACAAGGCGTTCGCTGCGACCGGCGCCGAACTGGCGAAGGCGTTTCCCGAATTGAAGATGATCCATGCCGACGACGGCGACGCACCGGCCGGCATGGAAGGCTATGAGGCGCTGCTGGCGCGCAGCGAGCCGATTCCCGATGCCATGCGCGTAGCCTCCGACCTCGCCGGCATCTTCTACACCGGCGGCACCACCGGCCGCTCGAAAGGCGTTATGCTCAGCCACGGCAACCTGATGGCCGATGCGCTGAACGCGCTGGGCGAAGGCCTGTTTGCCTCGACCGCCGTCTATCTTCATGCCGCCCCGATGTTCCACCTCGCCAACGGCGCGGCGATGTATTCGCTGCTGCTCAGCGGCGGTTCGAACGTCATGATCCAGTCGTTCACGCCGGAAGGCGTGATGGCCGCGGTCCAGAACGAACGCGTCACCGACGTGCTGCTGGTACCGACCATGATCCAGATGCTGGTCGATCACCCCGCGCTTCCCTCCCACGATATGGCGTCGCTGAAAAACCTCGTCTATGGCGCATCGCCGATCAGCGAGGCGGTGCTCGACCGCGCCACCAGGGCGCTGCCGAATGCGCAATTCACCCAAGCCTACGGCATGACCGAATTGTCGCCGATCGCGACCTTGCTGCACTGGAAAGAGCACATCGGCGAGGCCCGCGCCAAGGGCCGGCACCGCGCCGCCGGCCGCGCGACGCTGGGCTGCGAGGTCCGTATCGTCGATACCGACGACAGACCGGTCGCCTTCGGCACCGTTGGCGAAATCGTCGTGCGCGGCGACAATGTCATGATGGGCTATTGGGAGCGGCCGGAGGAAACCGCGCGCGCGGTGATCGACGGCTGGATGCACACCGGCGACGGCGGCTACATGGACGAGCACGGCTTCGTTTTCGTCGTCGACCGGGTCAAGGACATGATCATTTCCGGCGGCGAAAACGTCTATTCGGTCGAGGTCGAGAACGCCGTCTCGCAGCACCCCGCCGTGGCGCAATGCGCTGTCGTCGGCATCCCGGACGAGCGATGGGGCGAACAGGTCCACGCCGTGGTCGTGCTCAAGAGCGGCGCGCAGGTCACGGCCAATGAGTTGATCGAGTTCTGCAAGACACGGATTGCCGGATACAAATGCCCGCGCAGCGTCGATCTCAGGGATAGCCCGCTGCCGCTCTCGGGCGCCGGCAAGGTGCTCAAGCGCGAACTGCGCAAGCCGTTCTGGGAAAACCGCGAGCGGCGCGTGAGCTAGGCCGGCAACTTCATGGCCGTCGATCCAGCGTGCCCTGCGTCTTGAGCCTCTTCAAGACGGCCCTGGAGCGGTTACGGCCTCGGGAACTGAAACCGGTACGGCCGGAACGTAGGGGAATGATCTGGAAGGCTTGGATGTGACCGATTCCTTGCCGATGCCGAGGCGAACGGGACTGTTGGTCGCGATGGAAAACATGACGTCCGGTGCATTGTCGGTCAAGGAGCGGCCGTTCCAGTCGCCGAAGCCGAACACCGCTTGTGTCCCCACCGTGTAGGGCAACAGGTTCGGAAAGAATTGATGCGCAACCTTCGCCGCATACTCGTGCGGATCTTCCGCAGTGCCGATAGCTTTCACCGCGCCGGCGATCGACTTGATGGCGGCTTCGCCGAAGGTCGCGAAATCGTCCGCGGGCCTGCCGGCGTTCAGACGGTTGCCGAGGTCTTCGTTGTATTGGGTGAACAGCGGATGGATCATCGGATGGCCGACCCGGTTGATGGATCGCCATCCCCCGGCGTCCGTGGCCAGCGATGCCACGGCCCAAACGCCGATTTTCTGGTGTGATTTGCCGCTTCCGATCAACTCCGTGTCCGGAATTTCGAGGACCAGGGAGTAAACACTATGGCCAGCGAACAGGTTCTTCGCCCGCGACGGGTTCCAGCCTTTCAAATCGACGATCGTGCCGTCCTGCAGAGCGTGGCCGACCGCATGCAGCACATCGGGCTCGATCCAGAACGGATCGCCCGCCCTTCCCGCCCAGATACGAAGGCCGGCTGAGTTGGAAGATTTCTCTCCGGTCGCGCCCTTCAGCAGCAGCGTGCCCGGCGCGTGGGGATCTGTCGCCTGCGCCCCGTCGATCCGATGGAGGGTCAGCCGCTGTGCTCCGTTCGCATCACGCGCGTCGAATTTGATGCGATAGGTGATTTCCTCGACGGCGTCGCCGTTGAGGTCGACCTTGAATTCGTACATGCCCTCCGGATGAAAGCCGGGACTGGGCTGGGCGCCGGCGATCGAATGGCAGACGTTGATCACGAACACCGTGCCGACTTCGCCGCGAAAGAGATAGAGGTCGGTGATGTCCAGCCTGACGTCCTGTCGGGCTATCGGTGAGTCCAGGTGATGCGACATGATTCATTCCTCTTCGGAATCCCGGCTCGCCATCATCGGCGAAGGGATCGCGGGTTGCGACGTTTGCGGGGCTGTTGACGAAAATCCGGCCGCATCGACGACGGGTCGCCGGGGAGCCGACGCAATCCAGCAATGGAGGCGAAGCGGCTCCGTCGACCTGGTCGCGCGGCAACATTAGAAAATACTCCGTCAAGCATCTGGCTTGCATGGAAGCTCGTACCTACCGCGTCGAAGCGGGTCTTTCAAAAAGACCCGAAAAAACTCCCAATTCGCACGCTCGGTTCGGGCGCGTTTCGATGCAGGCGCACACGGCCTCTTGCGGCGCCGACACGTTCGTTTGCGAAAGACACCGTGATGAACCGGGGTTTCATGACAGTGCGTGCGCCGCCGCACGCAAATGGAGGGCAACCCATGTCTATAGCCGCGCGATTTGGTGCCACCATCCTCATTCTGCCGGTGACGATTGCGCCGAGCGAGGCCGGCCCCTGCAAGCTTCGATCGATCGCGTTCAGGCGAGGGTCGATGCCGTCATCGCCACGAGGGCCGGCCAGGGCCCCTGGAGGCCGGAGAGCCTCGACGCGCTTCGCGGCTATCAACCGACCCCGCGATCGATCGCAGCCGCCGAAGGCGGCGGCAACGGACCGCGCGTGCAGCGCGCCCTCAATGCGCTCGATGGCGCCCGGGCTGCCGATGCCTCCGGCAACCTTGCGCGCTGCAACGCCGAGCTCAACAGGGCGACGCGCGCGCTACGGTCACACTGAACTGGCGCGACCGCCGGACGTATCCAAGAAACTGGCGGAGAGGGAGGGATTCGAACCCCCGATAGGCTTGCACCTATGCCGCATTTCGAGTGCGGTGCATTCGACCACTCTGCCACCTCTCCAGGCGCCATATCGAGTGGCTCTTTCCACCCTCGGTCGGGGCCGGTTCTAGGCGAGGATGGCGGGAGAGACAAGGCGCGAGGAGAGAGAAATCCGCTTCGGGATCAAGCCGGCGACCGCCGAAAAAAGGGTGGGACCGCCAGACGCGATAATAACCGGCGGTCCCGTGTCGCTTCATTGAAATAGCGGCCGTGAAGTGCGGCTTCGACGGCCAGCCAAAGCGACGATTTGACGGTAGCGGCGTGAGCGGAATCGGCAACGCGATCCCGCTCTTAACCTAACCAGTCAAGGTTACCCGGGCCGCCAGCCCTCAATCCTTGCTTTTCTTGTCCTTTTTTTCGTCCTTGTCCTTTTCCTTGCGGCGATTGGTAAAGCGCGCGTTGCCGAGGCCGGTGCCGATGGTCAGCACGCCCCAGCGCTCGACGTCCTGCATGAACGGGACCTCGGAGAGGCCCTGCGCCACGCCGTCATTATGCATCAGCACCGCGGTGTCGTGATCGCCGATCTCCGGGATCGCCTCGACCAGGCTCGCCGGCAGGTTGAATTTGCTGCTTTCCCAGTTGCCCGGCAGGTTCTGCGCGCCCTTCTCGATCGAGCCGTCTTCCTTGATCACGCCGGGACAGGCGATCCCGATAAAGGGCGCCAGTTTCAGGCCTTCCTCCTCGGCTTGCGAAATCAGACCCTTGAGCATCTTCACCAGGCGCTTGACCGCGCCTTCGCGCGTCGGCTCGTCGTCGGCATGACGCCACAGCTCGGATTTCCAGACCGACGCTTTGGAAAGGTCCGGCGCTTTTTTCCAACGGGTTTCGACCACGCCGCAGCGGATATTGGTGCCGCCGATATCGACCGCGAGGATGCTGTCATGGGCCTCGAAAATCCATGACGGCGCCAGATGCAGGCAGCCGATCAGGCCGGCGTCGTCGGGATGAAAGCGGATCGGCACCAGATCGACCTCGAAGTCCGCGGCCTTGAGAATGATGTCGGCGCGCGCGATGGCGAGTTCCCCGACCCGGCTTTCGCGAAAGCCGCCGCCGACCACGATGCGTTCGGTATCGGCCCAGGCCTTGGTCTTGAGAAAACGCTGCGTCACATAAGCAAGCTCCTGGGCGAATTCCTCGATCGCGCCGTGGACCAGCGCGGCGGCGCCGACGTCGTCGCCGACCAGGGCCTCATCGAGGGTGCTCTTGGCGATGGCCTCGGCGGGTTTCGTCCCCAGCGGATCGTCGCCATTCTTCTTCAGCGGCTTGCGTAAACTGTCGAGGATCTTGCGGAACGCGCCCTTGCTGGCGCGGTCGCCGAGAAAGCCTTCATCGTCCTTCAGTTCGATATTGAAGCTGTCCACGTCCACCGAGGGCAGACGGGTTGCGCCGTGGCGGGCGATGCCCGTTGTCGTTATTACATCGTCAGCCATTTTGCCCTTGCCCGATAGGAGTTGCCGGGACAACGGCGCGGGAACCCATTGGTTTCATTGGGTGGGAAGGCCCGGCCCGAGGAGGGCCGGTGGAGGCCGAAAATGCGCCAAATCCCTCATATTTGGCCGGTTTTCGGGGCGGTTTTCCTTGACTCACGGCACTTCCCGGCTATAAGTCCCCCACCCGGCGCGGGAAATTCCTCGCGCCGCTTGTTTTTGCGCGGATTCTTGGGGATCGCTCCCGGATCGCGCGGAAATTCGCGACGGTCCCGATCGTCGCGGTGAATCCATAACGACTGAAGAAAAAGCCGGCCCGGACCCGTCCGAGGCCGGGATCGAACACGAAGGAATAAAACGATGTTCGCAGTCATCAAAACCGGCGGCCGGCAATACCGCGTCGTTCCGGATGATGTGCTCGAGATAGGCAAGATCGCCGGCGATGTCGGGACGATCGTGCAGCTTGGCGAAGTTTTGCTGGTTGGCGGCGATCAGCCGGTGCTCGGCGCACCCACCGTGGCAGGCGCCACCGTTGCGGCCGAAGTGCTGCAGCACAAGCGCGGCCCAAAGGTGATCGCGTTCAAGAAGCGCCGCCGCAAGAATTCGCGCCGCAAGCGCGGCTATCGGGACGAGATCACGGTGCTGCGCATCACCGAGATCCTGACCGACAATGCGAAGCCTTCGATCGGACCGCGACCGAAGCGGGAGAAGCCGGTTGCTCCGGCGCCGGTAGATGGCGACGACGAAGCGCCGAAGGCCGCGAAGAAAAAGGCGGCGCCGAAGAAGGCGGTTGCCAAGGCTGCGGCGAAACCGCGCGCCAAGCCGGATGCCAGGAAGGCCCCGGCGAAGAAGACCGCCGCCAAGGCGAAAAGTGATAAAAAGTGAAGCGTGACAAAAAGTGAAATGATTCCGTCAAGGAATTGATTTAAAGATACGGCGAAGTTTGGAGACGGGCTATGGCTCACAAAAAAGCAGGCGGTTCATCGCGAAACGGGCGTGATTCGGCGGGCAAGCGGCTCGGGATCAAGGCCTATGGCGGCGAGCACGTGATCCCCGGCAACATCATCGCGCGTCAGCGCGGCACCACCTGGCATCCCGGCCTTAATGTCGGCATGGGCACCGACCATACTCTCTTCGCCAAGGTCGAAGGCCATGTCGAATTTCGTGCAAAAGCCAATGGCCGCACTTTCGTGTCGGTGGTTCCGATGACGGAAGCCGCGGCCGAGTAAGCGGTGGACAAATTGAGTCCGCCGGGTCCTGTTGAACCGGCGGAGCGCAAAGGGCTCCAGGGGAGGCGGGAAACCGGCCTCCCTTTTTTAGTTTGCGTTTTGTTTTCGCATACAGGAGCCCCGACATGCTGCAGGATTTCCCGACGACGCCCACATTGCGCGAGGCCAGTCCTTGCGTCCTCGAGACCGAACGGCTGCTGCTGCGCAGGCCGACGCTCGCGGACGTAAAAGCGATTGCCCGTCTCGCCGACGACCGCCGGATCGCGGAGAATACCCGCCGTCTGCCGCATCCCTATTCCCATGACCATGCCGTCGAATTCGTGCGCGGGACCGCGGACGAATATCGCGGCACCGTGTTCTTGATTGAAAACAACCACACGCCGATCGGCATGGTCGGCGTCGATTGGCGCGAACCAGAAGCGCCGGAGCTCGGCTACTGGCTCGGCGTCGAGCATTGGGGCCAGGGCTTTGGCACCGAGGCCGCGCGCGCGGTGATCGACTTCACCTTCGAGGAGTTCGATGCCGAGCAGCTGATGGCGGGCGCGCGCGTCACCAACCCGTCGTCGCGCAACATCCTGGAGAAATGCGGCTTCCAGTGGAGCGGCGTCGAGCTGCACCGCTTCGAGGCGCTGGGCTCCTCGACCCCGGTCGATTGCTTCCGCCTTTCTCGCGGCGTGTGGTCGTCGCTGAAGAGCTGGGGCAGTTCGACCCGGCGCGAGCGGTAGCGGCACCGCCGCGCTTTCCGCGAACATCGCTGCCCGCGAACATAGCTGCGGTCGTCCCGGCGAAAGCGGGGACCCAGTACGCCGCGGCGTGTCGGCTCAATCCCGGATGTCTCTGGAATACTGGATCATCCGCTTTCGCGGATGATGACAGCGGAGGGCGTGGCGTTGGGTTCGTCAAATACGACCCCGCGATCTCGCCACGCGTTTTCGCGCGAGTTTTGGCCTGCACGTTCCGCCCTCTTCGGAAAGAGGGCGCAGGGAATGCCGGGCGCCCGATGCGCCCGATAGCCGCGTGTGCAACGATAGTGGAGATGCGCACACGCGTTGTCAGGTCACACCGGAAAACGCCCGGCATTCCCCACGCAATGGTTTACGGCTTACTTCGTGCTCTCCCGGGCGATCGGCTTTTTTGCCACCCTCACCCCTGAGAAGCTTGCTTCCCAAAGGCTTGACGCCAGCGTCGAGGCGCCAGGACCACACGACTTCGCCGTCCGCCTCAGGCGCCCTCGTCTTTGGCGCCATCCGCGTCCACCGCATCCTGTCCCGCGTCCGTGACGATCTCGAGCCGCCCCTCCAGTGGGACAGGACGGGGAGATTTATACAGGTGATTTGCGGCTTCTGAAAATCAGAATATTTTTGCAATAGGGGCTGGACAGGTTTTTGCTGATTTGCCCGTCGGGTTCATTGGCGGGAGGATTTGCACCAGGGCGTGGCCTCGTAAGCGTGCAACCGGGCGCGGAAGCCGGCATGCGGCCTGCGCGCGGCGCTGCCGCGTCTTACCACCAGCCCCGTTGCGGCTGATAATAGGGCTGGCCGACGCGCGGACGCGGATTGCCGGTCTGGGCGTTCCGATTGGGCTGAAAAAGCGACCCGAAACCATCGTCCCAGAAGTTGCCGCCCGCGACGTCGACATCAGCCGTCGGCCGGCGCGTCACAAAGCCGCCCTGGGGCTGGTTGTTCAGCACCGCGACGAACTCGGTGCGATAGTTGGTCTCGCCGCTCAGGGGCTCGTCCGAGACGACGATCGAGGATCGCGGCACTGCGGTCGGCGCGATGCGATCGAGCACATCCTGGGGGATGGTGATGCGGTCGAGCGCGTCCTTGGCGTCGTCGCCGTCGTCGATCGTGACCGCGGTCCACCGCAGGCCCGCATCGTTGCGCGCCACCGCCGTGAACACATGCGTGCCGATCCGCTTGTCGGGATTGCGGATCGTGACCGGAACCTCAATGGTCGCATCGAACACCTCGCCCCCGTCCGGCCACGGCTTGTGCGTATTGCGCCGCACGTAAAGCTTCTGCGTCGCGCGGCTGATGAAGATCGAGACCGGCTCCAGCGCGAGCCTGGCCTCGTTCGCCGCCTTGGCGGTGTCGGCCTTCCTCCTGTCGGCCGCCTTGGCGGCGTCCTTTGCGGCGGCGGCGGCGGCGAGCTTCGGTTTCGCGTCGGCCTTGGCGGCGTCGAGCTGGGTCCCCAGATCCGCGGACCTGGCGGCGGCCTTTTGCTCGAGATCCTCGGCCCGCGCCCTGGCCTGGTCCGTCCTGGCAGCGGCGAGCGCCTTGTCGGCGTAGGCAAGCTCGGCGTCGGCGCGGGTCTTGAGCCCCTCCAGCTTGCGCAGCGACGAATTCAGCAACGCCGTCTCGCGCGGCGCTGTCGCGGCGGCTTTTTTCGCCTCGACCGCCGTCCTGGCAGCCTCGGCCGCTTCGCGGGCGAGCGCCTCGGCCCTCGCTGGCGCGGCCGCGATGGCTTCCCGGTTCGGCACCAACAGCGCCGGATGAGAGAACTCGACCGGCTCGGCGTTATCAGGCGAGATGATCACGCGCATCCCGATCCACGTCTTTTCGAACAGCTTCTCGGCAAAGCCATAGGGCATCCGCACGCAGCCATGCGAGGCCGCATACCCGGGCAGCGGCCCGCCGTGCAACGCGACGCCGTTCCAAGTGATGCGCTGCATGTTCGGCATCCAGGCGTCGTCATAGAGGGTCGAGTGGTGGTCCTTGTCCTTCTCGAGGACGGCGAAGACGCCGGCGGGCGTCTCGCGTCCCGCGATACCGGTCGACACCGGCGCGCGCAGGATCCAGCCGTCGGCGTCGTAGAAGGTCACCCGCTGGCCCTTGATCGACACGATCGCCATGATCGGCTCGCCTGCATCGCGCGGCGCCGTTGCCTCGGTGGATGGCGCGGGGCGCGCCTGTCTCGCCGCGGCGCCAGCGGTCAGCGCCGTCAGTGCGGCCATCGCCGCGAGCGTCACCAGGCCGGGAGCCCCCCAATGCCGCATCGAACCGGTGGATTGCGCCGTCGCAAGTCGATTTACCATGCCATGCCCCGGTTGAAATGCCTGTCCGCGCTTGCGCCGATCACGTGTCAAATCGCGATTTTGGGATGAATTAACCGCCACCACCATCCACGCCGCCAATTCGCTCCGGGGGAGTATCGGCACATTGCGGTGGCAAATCTCTCATATACGACAGCCCGAGCAGGAGGAAGGGTGGCTCGCGGCTGAAATTGGTGCCGAACGGACACGCCGACCCTCTTGAGCGATGTCCGGCCTCGGGGGCAGAGCGGAAAACATCCACGCGCAGCGGGCATTTCGCTTTTTGACGCACTTCGGACGTCGAGGTTTGACAAGCGGGGCCGCAAAAATCCCGGGCGCCCCAATCAGCGGTGAGCGGCGGCTGGGCAGGTCGTGGCGCAAGCGCAGCAATCAAGACGCATCCCGGCCGTCGGTGTATTTTGGGCCTCGCGGCGGCGGTCAGCGCTGTTCCGAACTTTTTTGCCCTCGCTTTCAGAGGGCGCCTGGCAGAACTGGCAAGTCTTCCGGTGTCCGTCGGGTGCTACTTTTGCTGAATACGATTGAGATAATCGATAACAGCGAGGATGCGTGTTCGCACGACGACTTCCGGGCTTTGCTCCGGGCCGGCCAGCTTCCAATAAGATGGGTCAACTGCGTGAGGCAGGTTGATAATGGGGTTGAATCGTTCCCCCCAAATCGGCATTTCACGCGTGCCGTGAGCGGGAATTGTTTTCGATCCATACAGGGTTTCATAAACAGCGTTCGTGGGAAAGACGCCGTTGTTGTTCCTGGTCAGCATCGTCAAATCGGCGGGCGGCACCTTGAGCTGGTCGCTGACCGGTCCTTTGCCCTTTGCGTCCGCACCATGACAACTCGCGCACGAGGACTGGAATTCCGACTTGCCGATGTCGACGTCTTCAGCCTGAGCCGCAACGGCGAAACCAGCGGCAAGACTGGCAATCATCAACCATTTTACACCACATTTTGTCATGTCGCGGCTCCGACGCTGGCTGGCAGAACGTTACTACTAGCCGCTTTGCCTCCCGGCAGTTTGACGCACATCAAGACCGGCTTCCGGCTGAGGCAGGTACCGGGCATCAATTGCCTCAATTCCCGGTGACAACAATTCCGATTTCTCGAATAAGGCCAGGTAACGGTCGCGAACCGCACCGGGATCGCCATCAATGCGGCCATGGGAAAAGGGACGGAAGTCTGCCCTATTCCAGCAGCGGCCCAATATGCTTTGATGCGTCGGGCAGGAACTGAGACGCATGGGTGTACCTCATGTACATATTGATTCGAAAATTCACCAAGGTTCGTTCGGTTGCGGATGCTGCCCGCCGCGCCAAAAGCGGTATCGGCCAGATCCTCCGGGGGTCGCACGGATTCAGGTCGTATTATGTACTGGATGGGGGCGAAGGCGTCGGTGTCGCTGTGATGATATTTGAGGACCGCGACAGCGCCATTGCGGCGAACAATAAAGTATTGGAATTTGTTCAGGCAAGCCTGCATGACCTCGATCTTGGAGACCCCGAAATCATCGCCGGCGAAGTTTTGGTGAATATAGAATCTGCTGCGTAATTGCTCGTGGCACTTTTTGGAAGTGCCGCGACACGGCGTCCGTCGGCCACTGTTGAGTTTATGGCGTCGCGCCCCAGTCACACCGGCGGGCTAACGACCGCCTCCTCGCGCCCGAGCTTCCGCTCGCGCAGAAAAATATAGAGCCCGGCGCCGATGATGATGGCCGCGCCCGCGATGGTCGCGGGCTGCGGCACGTCGCCAAAGACCAGATATCCGAACATCACGGCCCAGACGATCATCGAATATTGATACGGCACCACGACACTGGCCGGCGCGAGCTTCAGCGAGCGGTTGACGCACAACAGCGCGCACACCGAAATGCACCCCGCAGCGGCGAACAGGCCGAGGCTGCCGACGCCGGGCGCGACCCAGCCGAACGGCGACATCAGCGCGCCGAGCGCGAAGGTGCCCATGAATTGCGACGACGCCAGCACGATATCGGGCGTTGCCCGCAACGAGCGCGTGATCAGCATCAACACCGCGAACGACAGGCTGCCGCCGAGCGCGATCATCGCTGGCCAGCTGACCGTCTGCGCCGAAGGATGCAGCGCGATCAGCACGCCGCCGAACCCGATCAGCACCGCGCTCCAGCGCCGCCAGCCGACATGCTCGCGCAGCACGATCGCCGACAGCGCGGTGACGAAGATCGGACAGGCCAGGTAATAGGTGACGACGTCGGCCAGCGGCAGATAGACGGTGGCCAGGAAGAACGCCGCGACTTCGAGGGTGGAGAGCGCCACCCGCAGCAATTGCAGCCGCGGCCGCTCGATATGCACGAAGGCGGCGCGATGCCGCCAGATCATAGGCGCCAGCACGAGCAGCGCCGCGCAGGCGCGCAGCCACAACAATTGTCCGACCGAATAGGTCGCGACGATGAACTTGCCCAGCGCATCGCCGAACGAGAACATGAAGATCGACAGCAGCATCAGCCCGATACCGGCCATGCGCGCGGAACGTTCGTCGGCGGCGGGAGAGATTTTTGCAAGCAGGGTCATCTGGGGACGTGGCAGCTCCTCATGATCTTCGTGATGGCCGGGCCATCCGCGTCTTTGGCGCCGGGCTGTTTTAAAGACGTGGATGCCCGGGACAAGCCCGGGCATGACGAATTGACGGGAATCGATTGCCGCCACTTCACCGCTGCGATACCGATAAGCCCATCCGCAAAGTCTCTCTGGAAACACCGCCATGACCGAGTTCGATCCCGCAAGCCACCGCATGGTGCACGCGCAGCGCTGGTTCGAGGATTTTACGCTCGGCGAGCGTTTTGTCATTCCGAGCCGCACCATGACGTCGGCGGTGTTCGCCGCGTTCCAGACCGCGAGCGGCGATACCCATCCGGTACACTACGACGTCGAATATTGCCGCGCCCGCGGCATGCCGAACCTGCTCGCCCATGGTTTCCAGACGCTGGTCCACACCGCGCCGGGCGCCGGGCTGTTTCCTTATATCGTGGAGGAATCGCTGGTCGGCTTCCTCGAACAGTCGAGCCGGTTCCTCAAGCCGGTCTACGCCGACGACACCATCTATCCGGCACTCGAAGTGACGGAGCTTCAGCCCGGACGAACGACCGGCGTGGTGACGCTGCGCTCGACCGTGTTCAACCAGCGCCGCGAACTGGTGCTGGAAGGGATGCAGAAGTTTCTCATTCGCCGCCGGCAAGCCGGGGCCTAGATCGCCGTCCGAGCCTCGCCAAAGCCCTAAAATACTGAACTTTCGCGGATATTTACCAAGCTAAGAGGTTGCCGCATCGCCGTCCCTGCCCTACCTATGAGCCATGAAATTCCTCGATGAAGCCAAGGTCTATATCCGCTCCGGCGACGGCGGCAACGGCTGCGTGGCGTTTCGCCGCGAGAAGTATATCGAGTTCGGCGGCCCGTCCGGCGGCAATGGCGGACGCGGCGGCGACGTCATCATCGAGGTGGTCGACGGGCTGAACACGCTGATCGACTATCGCTACCAGCAGCACTTCAAGGCCCAGAAGGGCACCAACGGCATGGGCAAGGACCGCCATGGCGCCAACGGCAAGCCGATCGTGCTCAAGGTGCCCGTGGGCACGCAGGTGTTCGACGAGGACCGTGAAACGCTGATCCACGACTTCACCACGCTCGGGGAAAAATTCGTGCTCGCCGAAGGCGGCAATGGCGGCTTCGGCAATGCGCATTTCAAGACCTCGACCAACCGCGCGCCGCGCAACGCCAATCCCGGACAGGAAGGCGAAGAGCGCTGGATCTGGCTGCGGCTGAAACTGATCGCGGATGCGGGCCTGGTCGGCCTGCCCAATGCCGGCAAATCGACGTTCCTCTCCAAGGTCAGCGCGGCAAAACCGAAGATCGCCGACTATCCCTTCACGACGCTGCATCCGCAGCTCGGCGTGGTGAATTCCGACGGCCGTGAATTCGTGCTGGCGGATATTCCCGGATTGATCGAAGGCGCACATGAAGGCGCCGGACTCGGCGACCGCTTTCTCGGCCATGTCGAGCGTTGCCGCGTCCTGCTGCACCTGGTGGACGCCACTAGCGAACATGCCGGCAAGGCCTACAAGACGGTGCGGACCGAACTCGACGCCTATGAAGGCCATTTGGCCGACAAGATCGAGATCGTGGCGCTGAACAAGATCGACGCCGTGACGCCAGACGAATTGAAGAAGCAGAAGGACCGGCTGAAGCGCGCCGCCAGGAAGACGCCGCTGTTGATGTCGGGCGTCACTGGCGAGGGCGTGAAAGAGGCGCTGCGCGCGCTGGTCGCGGTAATCGGCGAAGCCCCGGTGTCCGCCAAGGCCAAGGGCGTGGCGCAGGCCGAGCCGTGGGCGCCCTTGACGACACCGCAAGGCTGACTCCTTTAGCCCTTCCGCGCCACTTCCAAATCACGGAGCCGGCGCGTATTGCTTGCACCGAACACCGTACCTTCCGACAGCATCATGGCCCGCCCCACTTTAAAAAAATTCCGCCGCATCGTCGTCAAGGTCGGCTCGTCGCTGCTGGTCGATTCCGACGCGGGCGAGGTGCGGGGCGCGTGGCTCACGGCGCTGGCCGCTGATCTTGCAAAACTCCACGGCGAGGGCCGCGATGTCCTGATCGTTTCGTCGGGCTCGATCGCCCTTGGCCGCAGCCGCCTGAGGTTGCCGCGCGGGGCGCTGAAGCTCGAGGAGAGCCAGGCCGCCGCGGCGGTGGGGCAGATCGCGCTGGCGCGCACCTGGTCGGAAGTGCTGGGCCATCACGGCATCGGCGCCGGGCAGATCCTGGTGACGCTGCAGGACACCGAAGAGCGCCGCCGCTATCTCAACGCGCGTTCGACCATCGCCAAGCTGCTGGAGTGGCGCGCGGTGCCCGTCATCAACGAGAACGACACGGTTGCCACCAACGAGATCCGGTACGGCGACAATGACCGCCTCGCCGCCCGCGTCGCCACCATGGCGAGCGCGGACCTCCTGATCCTGTTGTCGGATATCGATGGCCTCTACACCGCGCCGCCGGGCAGCAATCCGGACGCAAAGCTGATTCCGGTTGTCGACAGCGTCACCTCCGAGATCGAGGCGATGGCGGGGGCTGCGGAATCCGAGCTGTCGCGCGGCGGCATGCGCACCAAGATCGAGGCGGCGAAGATCGCAACCACCGCCGGCACCCATATGCTGATCGCGTCCGGCAAGATCGAGCATCCGCTGCAGGCGATCGCCGACGGCGGCCGCTGCACCTGGTTTCTGACCCCCGCCAATCCCGTCACGGCGCGAAAACGCTGGATCGCGGGCTCGCTGGAGCCGAAGGGCACGCTGACCATCGACGCCGGCGCGGTGAACGCGCTGCGCGCGGGCAAGAGCCTGCTGCCGGCCGGCGTAGTCCGGGTCGACGGGCAGTTCGCGCGCGGCGACGCCGTGGTGGTTCGCGGTCCCGACACCCATGAAATCGGCCGCGGCCTCGTCGCCTATGACGCCGACGATGCCGAGAAGATCAAGGGCCGCTCGTCGGGCGATGTGATGGCAATCCTGGGCGTCAGCGGGCGCGCCGAAATGATCCACCGCGACGATCTTGTGGTCGGGCCGAGCGGGGCATATTCCCAGAACTAGGCCATTGGCCTAGTCGCCTTGGGGGCCGAAAACACCGCTTCCGCCCGCCAGCCATGCTCCGCCGCGGTTCGCAAGACGGCGATTTCCGTGCTAGGACATCGCCTTAACCAGGGTTGGAACCGATATGTCCGCGCCGCTCAAAGCCATCGACGGCAACGCCGATTTGCCGGACCTGATGAACGAGCTTGCTGCCCGCGCGCGCGCCGCCGCGCGGGTGCTGGCGCTCGCCTCCCCCGATCAGAAGAACGAGGCGCTGCGGGCGATGGAGCGCGCCATTCGCGCGAACGCGGCCGCGATCCTCACCGCCAATGCCGAGGACGTCGCGGACGTGCGCGCCAACGGCGAGAGCGCCGCCTTCATAGACCGGCTGACGCTGACGCAGGCGCGGATCGAGGCGATGGCTGACGGCATCGCGACCGTGCGCGAAATTCCCGATCCGGTCGGCGTCGTGACCGAAAGCTGGCAGCGCCCCAACGGGATGGTGATCGAGCGGGTGCGGGTGCCGCTGGGCGTCGTCGCGGTGATTTTCGAAAGCCGCCCCAACGTCGCCGCCGATGCCGGCGTGCTTTGCCTTAAATCCGGCAACGCCGTGATCCTGCGCGGCGGCTCGGACAGTTTCCGCTCCTGCCGCGCGATCCACGATTGCCTGGCGCGGGGCCTGCGGGAGGCCGGGCTGCCCGAGGCCTCGATCACGCTGGTGCCGACCCGCGACCGGGCCGCGGTGGGCCTGTTGCTGACCGGATTGAACGGCGGGGTTGACGTGATCGTGCCGCGCGGCGGCAAGAGCCTGGTCGCCCGGGTCGAGGCCGAAGCGCGCGTGCCGGTGTTCGCGCACCTCGAAGGCGTCAACCACGTCTATGTCGATCACGCCGCCAATCTCGACATGGCGAAGTCGATCGTGCTGAACGCCAAGATGCGCCGCCCCGGCGTCTGCGGCGCGGCCGAAACCTTGCTGATCGATCGCGCCGGCGCGGCGGCGACGCTGAAGCCGCTGGTCGAGATGCTGATCGACGCCGGCTGCGAAGTGCGCGGCGACGATGCCGTGCAGAAAACCGACTCGCGGGTGAAGCCGGCGACCGACGAGGATTGGGACACCGAATATGAGGACGCGATCATCGCGGCCAAGGTCGTCGATGGCGTCGACGAGGCGATCGCGCATATTCACAACCACGGCTCGCACCACACCGACGCGATCGTGACCGAGGACGAAGCCACCGCCCGGCGGTTTCTCGGCGAGGTCGATTCGGCGATCGTGCTGCATAACGCCTCGACCCAGTTCGCCGACGGCGGCGAATTCGGCTTCGGCGCGGAGATCGGCATCGCCACCGGCAAGTTCCACGCTCGCGGCCCGGTCGGCGCCGAGCAACTGACGAGCTTCAAATACCGCGTCCACGGCACCGGGCAGACGCGACCGTGAACACCGAGGCGTTTTCAGCACTGCGCCCGCGGTGGTTCATTTGAGGTCGGCTTCGGTCGAGGCTCCCGCCGTCGTTCAAGCCATCCCGCTTCACAGCAACGGCATGCGCATCGGGCTGCTCGGCGGCTCGTTCAATCCGCCGCATGAGGCGCATCGCGCCATCAGCCTGTTTGCGATCAAGCGGCTGAAGCTCGACCGGGTGTGGTGGCTGGTGACCCCCGGCAATCCGCTCAAGCAGCACGGCGCCTTGCGTGATCTGGAACAACGCACCGAAGCCGCGCGCAAGATGGCCCACGATCCGCGCATCGACATCAGCTGTCTCGAATCCGTCATCGGAACCCGATACACTGTCGACACCATAACTTATCTGCGCCGCCGCGTTTCCGGGCTGCGCCTGGTCTGGATCATGGGCGCTGACAATCTCGCGCAATTTCATCGCTGGCAGAACTGGCGGCGCATCGCGTCCGAAGTGCCGATCGCGGTGATCGACCGTCCGCCACAAAGTTTTCGCGCGCTTGCCGCGCCCGCCGCGCAAGCGCTGGCGCGCTATCGGCTGCCTGAAAATCAGGCCGGCAGGCTCGCCGATCTCCGCGCGCCGGCCTGGGTGTTTCTGACCGGCATGAAACTCAACCTCTCGTCGACCGGCCTGCGGAACCCGGACGGCAGCTGGAAGACAAAGTGACGGGGGTGCTTCACTGGAATATTGAAACCGTTAACCCCACATGCGTAGTATAGCCCGTGGGCTCCGAGATTCGGCGCCCGCGATACAGTGAAAGGAATGGTCCCTGGCCACATCTGTATTGTCCAAGTCTGTTTTACCCACGGTTTCAAAGAAGACGGCTCCCAGAACCACGCGTAAAACATCGACAAAAGCTGCGGCCTTGAAGGCGCAACCCGACGCCGACAAGACGCTGAATATGATCCTCTCCCGCCTCGACGACATGAAGGCGGAAGAAACGGTCACCATCGACCTTCGCGGCAAATCTGCATATTCCGACTACATGATCGTCACCTCGGGCCGGGCCAACCGGCACGTCGGCGCGATCGCGGAAAATGTGGCGAAAGCGTTGAAGGAAACCGGAATCAAGAACCTCCATATCGAGGGCTTGCCCAATTGCGACTGGGTACTGATCGATTCCGGCGACGTGATCGTGCATGTATTCAGACCCGAGGTGCGCGAATTCTACAATCTCGAGAGATTGTGGACTCAGGGCCCGACGGCGGCGAAGGCGATCTGACGGACGAGCCGATGCGAATCGGCTTGGGCGCGTGGTAGCGTCGCGCTCATGCGCCTTGTTGTGATCTCCATCGGCCGATTGAAGCAGGGCCCGGAGCGGGAACTGTCCGAGCGCTATCGCGAACGGTTCGACGATATCGGCCGCAAACTCGGCTTCCGCGGGCTCGACATCCATGAAATACCCGAAAGCCGCGCGCGCGAACCCGCAACCCGGATGACCGAGGAAGCCGCGGCGATTTCGGCCGCAATCCCGCAAAAATCCGTGCTGGTGGCGCTGGACGAGCGCGGCGACAATATCGACAGCGCGGCTTTTGCCCGCCATCTTGGCCGCTGGCGGGACGAACAGGTTGCCAACACTATTTTTGCAATCGGCGGCGCGGACGGACTTTCGCCCGATTTGCGGCGCAATGCCAAGTTGAGAATGGCGTTCGGCTCTGCGACCTGGCCGCACCAAATGGTTCGCGTCATGCTTCTGGAACAGATTTATCGGGCCGCGACCATTTTGGCCGGGCATCCCTATCACCGCGCGTAAGCCGCGCCAGCCGCAAGCTTTTTTGAGAGAGCCCCGACCAACTTCGATGCAGCCAATGCGGACCATTCACGCCTACCCTGACACCACCGGCCGTGACTGGCCCGCGTCCGTCCGTATTCCGCTTTCCATGGCCCTGTTGTCGGCGGGCCTTGCAAGCCTCAGCCTGTCGCCTGCGCTGGCGCAGGTCGCGGCTCCGGCGCCTCAGACCAGCGCCGCTTCGCCCGACGCCATCAAGCAGCGCGAGCAGGAACTGGAAGCCGCGCGCGCCCAGCAAAAGAGCGCGGCCGAAACCCAGGAAAAGCTCAAATCCGAAATCGCGGCGGCCGGCCAGGATCGCAGCAAGTTCAACCAGCAATTGATCGACATCGCCGCCCAGGTCCGCAGCATCGAGACCAGGATCGGCGACGCCGAAGCGCGGCTGCGCCCGCTGGATTCCCGCGAGCAGCAGATCCGCAATTCGCTGGATTCGCGCCGTTCCGAGATGGTCGAGGTGCTGGCCGCGCTGCAGCGCGCCGGACGGCGCACGCCGCCGGCTCTGCTGGTCAGGCCCGAAGACGCCCTGACGTCGCTTCGCACCGCCATGCTGCTCGGCTCGGTGGTGCCCGAACTGCGGGCCCGCGCCGAGAAACTGACCGGCGACCTCACCGAGTTGGTAACGGTTCGCAAGACCATCGCCACCGAGCGCGACCGGCTTGCCGCGGACCGCGACAAGCTCGGGGACGACCAGACCCGGCTCGCGGCCCTGGTCGAGGAACGGCAGCGCCAGCAGAGTTCGATCGAAAAGGACATGGAAGCGGAAGGCGCGCGCGCCATCACGCTGTCCAGGCAGGTCGACAACCTGCAGGGCCTGATCGCCAAGATGGAGCAGGATCTGAAGAGCGCCGCGAAGGCGGCGCAAACCGCGAGCCTGCAGGGGGCACCCGCCACGCTCAATGGCAAGCCGAATCTGGGGGCGCTGAAGGACCCCGCCCGGCTGAGTCCGGCCATAGCCTTTGCCTCCGCCAAGGGCTTACTCGGGTTACCGGTAAATGGCGTCAAGATTCGCGAATTTGGCGGTTCCGATGGCGCAGGCGGCGTCGAAAAAGGCATTTCTTTGGCAACCCGGCCGGGAGCCCAGGTCACAACACCGTGTGACGGCTGGGTTGTTTACGCCGGTCCGTTCCGCAGCTACGGACAACTCTTGATCCTCAATGCCGGTGGCGGGTATCATGTGTTGATCGCCGGGATGGAGCGCATTTCGGTTAACATCGGCCAGTTTGTACTTACGGGGGAGCCGGTCGCGATCATGGGGACAACGTCACAGGTCGCATCCATTCTCGCAGCCAATGCGAGCCAGCCCGTGCTCTATGTCGAGTTCCGTAAGGACGGCACTCCAATCGATCCAGGCCCATGGTGGGCCGCAAATGAAGGCGAAAAGGTTCGCGGATGATGCGCAAGACTTCAGTAATTCTCCTGAGCGCCGCTACCGGCGCGGCACTGACGCTGTTCGTGACCCAGCCTCGCTCCATGCTGATGGGATCGAGCGCGCGCGCCGCGACCTCGGATACCTATCGCCAGCTCAACCTGTTCGGCGATGTGTTCGAGCGGGTGCGCAGCGACTATGTCGAGAAACCCGACAACTCCAAGCTGGTCGAATCCGCCATCAGCGGCATGCTGTCCGGCCTCGATCCGCATTCGAGCTACATGGACGCCAAGAGCTTCCGCGACATGCAGGTGCAGACCCGCGGCGAATTCGGCGGCCTCGGCATCGAGGTGACGATGGAAGACGGCCTGATCAAGGTGGTCTCGCCGATCGACGACACGCCGGCATCCAAGGCCGGCATCATGGCCAACGACATCATCACCAATCTCGACGACGAAGCCGTGCAGGGCCTCACCCTCAACCAGGCCGTCGAAAAGATGCGCGGGCCGGTCAACACCAAGATCAAGCTGAAGATCATCCGCAAGGGCCAGGACAATCCGCTCGACGTCACGCTGGTGCGCGACAACATCCGCGTCCGCTCGGTGCGCGCGCATGTCGAGGCCGACGACATCGGCTATATCCGCATCACCACCTTCAACGAGCAGACCACCGAAGGCCTGAAGAAGGAAGTCGCCAACCTGCAGAACCAGATCGGCGACAAGCTGAAGGGCTTCGTGATCGATCTCCGCAACAATCCCGGCGGCCTCCTGGAAGAAGCGGTCACCGTTTCCGACTCGTTCCTCGAGCGCGGCGAGATCGTCTCCACCCGCGGCCGCAACGCCGAGGAAACCCAGCGCCGCACCGCGCATCCGGGCGACCTGACCAAGGGCAAGCCGGTGATCGTTCTGATCAATGGCGGCTCGGCATCGGCCTCCGAAATCGTCGCCGGCGCGCTGCAGGACCACAAGCGCGCGACATTGGTCGGGACGCGCTCGTTCGGCAAGGGTTCGGTGCAGACCATCATCCCGCTCGGCAGCGGCAACGGCGCGCTGCGTCTGACAACTGCGCGCTACTTCACGCCGTCGGGTAAATCGATCCAGGCCAAGGGCATCGTTCCCGATATCGAGGTGGTGCAGGACGTGCCGGAAGAGCTGAAGGCGCGCACCGACACCAAGGGCGAGGCCTCGCTGCGCGGACACTTGAAGAACGACGGCGACGAGAAGACCGGTTCGCAATCCTACGTGCCGCCGGACGCCAAGGACGACAAGGCGCTGAAGATGGCCGACGATCTCTTGCACGGCGTCAAGGTCAATGCATCCGCGCCGACGACCGCCGACAGGGCCGCGACCGACAAGCCCGCCAACACCAAGGCGGCCAACTGATCGGGCGACAGCTTTAGCTCACCTGCTTTTGTGCAAAGGGCGGCCCTCGGGCCGCCCTTTTTGCTGGATGGGCCTCGCGGAACTCGACCGAAAGACGCCCTTGTGCGGGCTTCCGGCGGTCGCGGATCTGCCTTGGCCTTGCCCCGCCGTGGTATCGTCACCCGGTTGATTCGGGAAAGGGCCATGGCAGAGACGGCCGACGATCTGAGCACGCCGCTTGGGCAGACCACACCACGCCGGAGACGCCGCTACCGGCTGCCTTTTACCGGAATGCAGCTGCTCGCGGTGCTGCTGGGCGTGTTTCTGGTTGCCTTCGCAGGCTTTGCCCTCTTCAACGACAATCCGCTCGGTGGTGAGCCGATCGCCCGCGTCGCCATCAGTCCGCCGAAGCCGGGGGAAGAAAAACAGGCCACCGAAGCCAAGGCTGAGCACGGCGCCAAATCCGAGGCCAAACACGACGCACCGGGCGAGCAGAAGACCGTCACCATCATCGACGGCTCCAGCGGCGCGCGGCACGACGTTCCGATCGGTAGTGGAGACGCCCCGGGCAAGGCTGCGGCCGGGACCGACGCCGCGCCCGCCATGATGGCCAATATCGATCCGCGCCTGCTGGAGAAATCGCGCTACGGCATGATCCCGGTGGTGGCGGACGGCCTGAAACCCTTCACGGTCTACGCCGCCGAAGCCGATCGCGCCAAGGCTGCCAGGATGCCGACGGTTTCCATCGTGGTCGGTGGGCTGGGGGTCGGCGCCGCCAAGACCACCGACGCCATCATGAAGCTGCCCGCCGCCGTGACGCTGGCATTCACGCCCTATGGCTCCGACCCCGGCAAGCTGGCCGAGCGGGCGCGCGCGCAGCGGCATGAAATCCTGCTGCAGGTGCCGATGGAGCCGTTCGACTACCCCGACAACGATCCGGGCCCGCAAACCCTGCTCACCACGCTGTCGCCCGACCAGAACCTCGACCGGCTGTACTGGCACCTCAGCCGGTTCCAGGGCTATGCGGGTATCGCCAATTTCATGGGCGCACGCTTCGTGTCCGCCGACGCGGTCATGCAGCCCATCGTCCGCGAGGCCGCCAAGCGCGGGCTCGGTTATCTCGACGACGGCTCGGCGCCGCGCAGCGTTGCGGCATCGCTGGCCGGGGCCCAGTCGATGCCGTTCGCGAAGGCCGATATCTCGATCGATGCGGTGCCGACGGCGGCGGAGATCGACCGGGCGCTGGCGAAGCTGGAGGATCTGGCAAAGGAGCGCGGAACCGCGGTCGGTATCGCCTCGGCGCTGCCGATTTCGATCGAGCGGATCGGCGCCTGGATCAAGACGCTCGATAGCCATGGCATCATGCTTGTGCCATTGACAACCGCGATGCTGAAATCAAAATCCAGCTAGATCGGGATGACGTTTCCTTAAATCGTCGCCCCGATCTATCCTTTGTTTGAGCATGATCTTTTCGGAAAACCGGTTCCCACTGTTCCGGATCATGCTCTGGATATCAACCGGCTGGCGCGGCCTCGGCTCTTGGGTCGGGCGCCGGTCCGCCCCATATGAGCACGGAGAGGCTCTGACGGAATGGCGCGCTACGAAGACCTGCCCTATCGAACATGCGTCGGCATGATGCTGATCAACCCCAAAGGGCTCGTCTTCATCGGTCGCCGCGCCGGCGGCATCGAACATGTCGACGAGTCGCACGTCTGGCAGATGCCGCAAGGCGGCGTCGATCCGGGCGAGGATACCTGGGAGGCCGCCAAGCGCGAGCTCTATGAGGAGACCAGCGTCCGTTCGGTCGAAAAGCTCGGCGAGGTCGCGGACTGGCTGATCTATGACATTCCCCGCACCGTCGCCGGACGCACCTGGAAGGGCCGGTATCGCGGCCAGCGGCAGAAATGGTTTGCGGTTCGCTTCACCGGCAAAGACTCCGAAATCAACGTCGCCAACCCCGGCGGCGGGCACAAGGCGGAATTCATCAGCTGGCGCTGGGAGCCGATGAAGAATCTCCCGGAACTGATCGTCCCGTTCAAGCGGCCGGTCTATGAGCGCGTGGTGAAGGAATTCGCCAGGCTCGCGGGCGGCTGATGCCGGACGGCAAGCCCTATCGCCCCAATGTGGGGATCGCGCTGTTCGATGCTGCTGGCCGGGTCCTGATCGGGCGGCGCTTCCGGGATGACGGGCCGGAGATCATTCTTCCCGGGCTCGAATGGCAGATGCCGCAGGGCGGCATCGACGCAGGCGAAAATCCGCGCGACGCGGTCATGCGCGAACTCTGGGAAGAAACCGGTGTCACCCGCGCCGACTATTTGTCGGAAACCGACTGGTTGACCTACGAATTTCCCGCGTTCGACGGGCAGCCGTCACACCGTCTCGCAAAATTCCGCGGCCAGCGCCAAAAATGGTTCGCGCTCCGCTTCACCGGCGCCGACGATGAGATCGATCCGCTGACGCCGCGCAACGGCCAGCCGGCGGAATTCGACCAGTGGCGATGGGAGCAGCTCAACCGCGTCGCCGATCTGGTGGTACCGTTCCGGCGCGAGGTGTATCGGACGGTGGCGCAGCAATTCGCTGCGTACGCGAGCGGCATTGCCTGATTTGGGCGCCGGCCGACGCGCATCATTTTCGTACCGCCGGAACAACCAGGGGGACGTCGGGACGCAGCCCCCCGACCACCGCGGCACCAATCACGAGAATAACAACGCCGGTTGCGAACGGAACATTCCAGTTGCCCGTCAGATCGATCAGCCAGCCGAACACCACCGGCGATACGATGCCGGCGATCGCAACGCCCATGATGATGTAGGCGCTGCCAAGTCCGGCGTATTCCCTGGATATATCCATTGGTACCGCATACATCGGCGCGATCGTGAGTTCGAGAAAGAACATCGAGGCAGCAAGCAGCGCAACCACGGTATTCAGATCGTCGATGAAGAGACACGGGGCGAGGAATACGGCAGCCCCAAGCAATGAAAAGGCAACAACGCTGCACCGCGCAAGTCGATGGCGACCGGTACGCTTCAGGATGAGATCGGATCCCATTCCGCCGACCGTGTTGCCGACGAGGCCCGCGAGAAACGGAATGCTGGTAAGCAACGCGGATTTCTTCAGGTCGGTATGATGCTGGTTGGCGAAATACAGCGGAAGCCACGACACGAATACCCAGTAGCTCCAGCCATAGGCGAACATGACAATGGTGACCGGGAACATTCTTTTCGTGAGGATCCATAGCGGAATCCGCGCCTTGCGGTCCGGCAACGACACGCTCAGGCCCTCGAGGTGCTTGGTGTTGACGGCCGGGTGTTCCCGCGGGTCCTCCTTGAAATAGAACCACCACACTCCCGCCCAGACGATCGCTGCCACCCCACAGATGACGAAGGAGGTGCGCCAGTCGGACCAGATGATGATCCACGCAACGACCGGCGGGGCGATGGCGGCGCCCAGGCGCGAAGCGCTGTGGGTGATACCCTGAATGTAGCCGAACCGATGGGCGGGATACCAGTTGCGCATGGCCTGGGTCGCCGCCGGGAACGCCGGTCCCTCACCGAGCCCGACCACCAGACGCGCGATGAACAGGCTGCCAAGGCCGCCGATCAACCCCGTCAAGATCGTTCCGATCCCGACGATGATCACGCAGACAAAAAGCGAGACGCGAGCTCCGTATTTTCGGGCGCCCCAACCGCCAAACAGCACGGAGGCGAGATAAGCCCAGGAGAAGGCGCTGAAAGCCAAGCCCATCTCGGTGTTCGTCAGCTGGAAATGCGTTTTCAGGGATGCCGCCGCGGCAGAAATGTTGACGCGGTCGAGGTACATGATCGCGAAAAGGACGCAGAGCATCGCGGTGACGGCGGCGTGTGCGCTGACAAAGGATCGAGCGACAGGCGGCACGGTCGCCGTGCTGTTGGCGTCGCGGATCAGGGCCATTGTCTCCTCCAAAACCTCGCGGCATCTTTTATGCCGGTCATCTTCACGTGCGAGGATCGCCGGCCTTATGGAAGGCCATTGCGGCCATGCTTCCGAAAGCCGGGTCGCTCGGTCATCAATTCGTAATAGTCGGCGATGGCGGCGTAGTGCGGTCGCTTGAGGTTGGAGATCATGAACCAGCGGTTGACGACCAGACCCATGGGAATATCGGCAATGGTGAAGTGGTCGCCCATCACATACGGACCGTTGTTGGCCAAATGTCCGTCGAGAAGGCCTATGACATGAATCAGTTCCTTCTGTCCCTGCTCGACGTACCATGGATGGTCATAGGGCGCTTCCTTGAGTTGGCCACCCAGGAATGCGCCCCGCAGCGCGTGGGTGATGTCGTAGGCGACCCAGTCCATCCATTGCTCGATCGCTTGCCGCTGTCCCAGATCGTCCGGGTAGAGATCGATCGCCCGGTGCTTGGCCGCGAGGTAGCGGACGATGGTGTTTGATTCACGCATCACCAGCGGGCCGTCGATCACCACGGGCACTTGACCGGTAAGGTTGAGCTTGAGGAATTCCGGGGTATTGGTCGGTTTGAATCCGCGGCCGAAGTCTTCGCGCACGAACGGGATGCCGATTTCCTCGCAAACCCATAGAACCTTGCGGACATTGAACGAATTGGCACGCCCGAGCACCCTCAGCGGACCGCCTGCGGGCTCGGACGACGATTCGGCGGCCCGAGGCACGCGCTTTCCCAATGTTTCGCCAGTTTCCGACATGGAGCGCTCCAATCCCTCACGGTTTGCTTCCTTGGCGAGCATTGAAGGCCGGAGCCATTCTGATGTAAAATTGGAATATCGGATTAATTCATGAGTTTTTCTAATGAACGTCGGACTTCGTCAGCTTCGGGCCTTTCTCTCTGTCGCCCGCCGGGGAAGCTTCACCCGCGCCGCCGAGGACGTGGGCCTGTCCCAAAGTGCCCTGAGCCTGTCGGTTCGGCAGCTTGAGAACGAGCTCGGCCTCAAGCTTCTCGACCGAACGACCCGGCAAGTGCAGCTGACGAGCGTCGGTCAAACCCTGGTTGCTACCGGCTCCCGTCTTGTCGACGAACTTGATGCGACGCTTCGGGAATTACGGGATATCGGCGAACAGCATCGAGGACGAGTCGTCATGGCGTGCGTGCCCGCGGTGGCCCGCAGCATGATGCCGAAGTGCGTCGCATATTGTTCGGCCAAATGGCCAAATGTCTCGCTCAGCATCGACGACACGGCGGCAAGCGACGTGATCCGCAAGGTCGGCCGGGGCGAGGTCGAGTTTGGAATTGCAAGCGGCGACATTTCCAGCTCTGAGCTGCACGTTCAAGCGCTCATGGACGATCCATTTTGCCTGGTATGCCGTCGCGACGATCCCCTCGCGAAAAAACGCAACGTGCATTGGGCGAAGCTCGCCGGCCGCCGGCTTGTCATGCTGAGCAACACATCGGGAAGCCGTCAGGTCATCGAGGCGACGCTTGCGAGTGCCGGGACGCAAGTGGAGGTTTTTCTCGAGCTTGCTCAGCCGAGTTCGGTCCTCGGAATGGTCGAGGCCGGAGTTGGGATTGCGATCGTGCCGGAACTTGCCGCCCCTCGCAAGGATGACACCGTCCTTGCAACGTTGCGCCTCGTAAAGCCCGAGGTGAACAGAACCGTCTTGCTGCTGCGGCGCCGGGACCGTTCGCTTTCGCCCGCAGCCACCGCCGTATGGAACGCGCTGCTGCATCTTTATGGCGGTACCGGTAAAGCCTGACATCCTGCCCCGCACCGGCAAGCTTCAAGGCTTGCGCCAGCGGAGAGTTGGTGCAAGTGAGGCGTGCGGTTCTTTCAAAACGAGTGGTTCACCCACACTCCGGGATCAGACACCTATGCGGCGTCGCGCAAGCCGGCGAGGAAGGTGTCGACGCTCTTGAACAGCGCATCGGCATGCTCGCTGAGTTGGCCGGACGCGACCATCACGTTGTCGGCGAGCGCGCGCGACTGGCCGGCGGCGTTGCTCGCGCCGGTGACGTTGTGCGTCACCTCGCTGGTGCCGGCTGCGGCCTGCTGCACGCTGCGCGCAATCTCCCGGGTCGCCGAATCCTGTTCCTCGACGGCCGCCGCGATCGTGGTGGCGATGCCGCTGATCTCCCGGATGGTGTCGCTGATGCCGCCGATCGCGATCACGCAATCGCTGGTGGCGGACTGGATCGCGGTGACCTGGCCGGCGATCTCCTCGGTCGCCTTCGCGGTCTGGCTCGCCAGTTCCTTGACCTCGGCGGCGACCACGGCAAAGCCGCGGCCGGCCTCGCCGGCCCGCGCCGCCTCGATGGTGGCGTTGAGCGCGAGCAGATTGGTCTGGCTCGCAATGGCGTCGATCAGGCGCAGCACGTCGCCGATCTTCTCGCCGGCCGCGGTGAGGCCCGCGACCATCTCGGTGGTTTTGCCGGCCTTGATCACGGCATCATCGGCGACGCTGCTGGAATGAGTGACCTGTCGGCCGATCTCGGCCACGGAAGAAGCAAGCTCTTCGGTGGCGGCGGCAACCGTCGAGACGCTGGCCGAGGCCTCCTCGGAGGCGGCAGCGGCCGCTGTGGCCCGTTCCGAGGTGCCGTTGACGCTGGTGGTGATCTCGCCGGCCACCCGCTGCATGTCCTTGGTGGCAGTTGCCACCGCGCTGACCACGCTCTTGACGTCGGCCTCGAAGCGGTCGGCCATCTGGCGCTGCAGGGCTTTCTTCTCGAGCTCGGCCTGCGCCTTGGTGGCTTCCTGCGCCTCGCGCAGCGAGTCGCGCCTCGATCATGTTGCGGCGGAACACGTCGACCGCGATGGCCATGGTGCCGAGTTCGTCCTTGCGGTCGCCACCGGGGATGGCGACGTCGGTATCGCCGCTGGAGAGGCGGTTCATCACGGCAGTGATCGCAGCCAGCGGACGCGACAGGCCGCGCCCGAGCAGGAATGCCAGCAGAACGGCGCCTGCGAGAATCGCAATGGTGGCGAGGATCAGATTGCGCTGCGAGCTCGCCGCCGCCGCCTCGTATTCGGTGGTATCCTTGATGACTTCAAGGACGGCGACCGGCTCGCCGGCATAATTCCTGATCTGCCCGACATAGAGCGCGGCCGGATGGCCGTCGAAAGCTGGCCTCGCGGCGCAGTGCCGCGCCGTCGAATACGCTTTTCAGCTCGTCCGGCGTGGCGACCACGGCGTCGCCGAAGGTCGAGGAGAGTTTCTTGAATTGCTTGCCGTCGAACCAATGCACGGCGAGGTCGACACCGAAGCGCTTCTTGGCGCGATCGACGAATTCCTTGCCGAAGGCGGCCCCGACATCGGCAACCGCGAGGCTCTTGCCGTCGCGCATGATCGGCGTGATGCCGAAGGTAATGAGCGTGTCGCGCGCCGCCTCGACGCCGACGATCGGCTTTCCGGTCTTGTTCGCCGTTACGATGGTGACGCGACGCGCCGAGACGTCATCGCCAAATGCCTTGGGGTCATGGATGCGCAGGAAGATCGTTGCCGGCGGCAGGGTCAAGCTCACGACCGGAAAACCTTGCGCCTTCAGCGCCTTCATCGGGCCATCAAGCAGCGCCACCAGCCCGTCGCGATCCCCCTTGGTGACGGCATCGACGACCGGCGGCAGGTTGGCGATGACGGCGCTGACCGCGAGCGCCGCGCGGCCCTCATAGTCCAGCGCGGCGATGACGCTGTCATATTGCAGCTTGAGTTGCTGGTCGAGCGCGAGCTGGGTCAATGCGCGCTGCTGGACGATGGAGAAGGTCCCGAGGATTCCGCAGGCCACCGCGACCGTCAGCGAGATGGCCAGGATCAGGCGGACGGCGATCGATCGAAGCTTGAACATTGGGAAGCCGGCGCTCCGCGGGGGGAAGATTGCGGAAAGTCCCATAAAATACTTAACGATTTGAGGTATGGTTTTACTGTCCGCCGAAGCCGACCTTCCGCCCGGCCTAATTCGGTCCGACCGAAAACGGGCCGATCGCGATGACGTGGCAGTCGCTGTCGCGCTTGACGCAATCGCCGAGCGCCTCGTTGACCGCGCTCTGTTCGCTCAAAGCCTTCAGCGCCAGACCGGGACGCCCCGCGGCGCCGACCGCGACCGCGTTCCATCCGCCCGACGCGTCTGCGAGCTTGCGCGCCACGTCTTCCCTCGCCTCCGCTGCGATCGAGGAATTGTCGGCGGGATGGAAAAAACCGATGGCCTTCAGCACGGTCGGCGCCGGCACGACGAGGACATCGTCGACCGCAACCGCCTTGCAGGCCACGCCGGCCAGCGCGCCGCAGCTTTCGAGCGCGCGCCGCGTCGCCTCCTCCGGCGTTTCCTGACCGAAGTAGAAGAACATCTGCCCGCCGGGCCCGACCGCGATCGCCTTCGACTTGCGTCCGGGCATGTATCTTTCTTCGATGCTCCTCTTTTGGCCGTCGCGAACCAGCGGAACTTCGCCGGCGGCCACCGGCCTTTCCGTCGAGGGATCGTGCACGATCCACGGCGCCGGCGGCAGCGGCGGACGACCGTGCGGATAAACCACCGTGTTGCCGACCGCGTATAGCTCGCACTTTCGCGGTGGCTGAATCGCGTCCGCGCGCTTCTGGCATTTATCCAGGGCGGCGCTTCGTGCCGCCTCCTCGGTCTGCTGGCCGGCGGCGAATGCGAACGGGCCGGTGCTGATGGCGACCGCCTTGTAATCTCCCGCGGAGGCATACTCCTGCGCCAAAGTAGCGCGGGCCCGATCCGCGACGAAAGGCACGGTCGCGGCGGAGAAGGCTTCCTTCGAAGGGCCGGGCGACAGGGATGCCGGCGGGGCAACGGCCACCGGCTGCGCCGGCACAGCTGTCGGTGGCTTTGACGGCGGCGATGATTTCGGCATCGCCGCTTCCGCTGACGCCGTCGAGGGTCCCGAAGCCGCGTTGGATGCCGCCTTGGACTCACCCGGCAGCTCCAGCTTGGTAAAATACAGAAAGCCGGCGACGCCGATGGCCACGACACAGACCACCGTTACCGCCAGCGGCCACATCCAGTTGGGCGTTGCCGCGGCTTTGGCCGCCGGCTTCTTCACTTGCGGCGTCGCGTAGGTTCCGTCCTCGCGCCGCATCGCCACCATATAGGCGTGCACCGGAGTCGGGATGTTCTTCACTTCCTGCGCGCCGATATCGGCGAATTGCACCGACAGCTTGTTGGCGACCTGCTCATGCACGGCGCGTGAAACGCAGATGCCGCCGACTTCAGCCAGACCCTCGAGCCGTGCGGCGATGTTGACGCCGTCGCCGAGTAGGTCGCCGTCACGCTCGACCACATCGCCGATCGTGATGCCGATGCGAAAGCTCATCTGGCGGCTCGGCGGATAGGCCATGTTGCGGGTGCGCAGGCTTTCCTGGATGTCGATCGCGCACCGCACCGCTTCGACCGCGCTCGGAAACTCGGCCAGCACAGCGTCGCCGGCGGTGTTGAAGATACGCCCCCCGGATTTGGCGATGAAATCGTCGGTGACCGCGCGGTAGGAGGCGAGACGCCGCAGCGTCTCCTCTTCATCCTCGGCGACCAGCCTGGAGTAGCCGGCAATATCGGCCGCAAAAATCGCCGCGATCTTGCGTTTCATGAAAGCCGGCCCCGGACCACGATGATTGGTCGCAGAATGCCGCCAGAAGTTCACCGGCGCAACCGGGTTCCAGCGCGGGTCGCGCCGTTGCGGAAGCTCAATTCAGCAGGTATTTCTGCAGCGGCCGGCGGGCGGGCCCGCTTAGTGCAGCGCCGTCGTGCTGAGCTCGCTCTGGATGCTCTTGAAGTGGTCGAGCCGTTCGATATCGCGGTCGAGCTCCGAGCCTTCCTTTTCGGAGAGCTTGGTTTCCATCTCGGCGATCGTGTCGGCGAATCTCGCCCGGTCCAGTTCATCGAGCGAGGTGGCGACATCCGCCAGCACGGTCAGGCCCTTCTCCGACATCTCGGCGAGACCGCCGAGCACGATGATCTTTTGATGCGCGCCGCCCGCCGTCACGGTGAGAATGCCCGGCCGGATCACCGCCACGATCGGCGCATGTCCGGCAAGCACGCCGAAATCGCCTTCAACGCCGGGCACGTCGACTTGATCGACCTCGCCGGAGAAGGCGAGTTTTTCGGGGGAGACGAGATCGAAGTGGAAGGTGGCCATGGTCGTTCCGCTTTTTCCATTATCACCCGCGGGCCTGACCCGCGGGTCCATCAAACAAAAAACTCATCTTGCGAGATGGAGTGCCGGGGCACAAGGTCCGAAGACGCGCTTCGCGCTGTCGCCCGGCAATGACGATCTTGAGTACTTATGCGGCTTCGGCCGCCAGCTTCTTGCCCTTTTCGACGGCCTCTTCGATGGTGCCGACCATGTAGAAGGCCGCCTCGGGCAAATGATCGTACTTGCCTTCGCAGATCGCGCGGAAGCCCTTGATGGTGTCGGCGAGTTCGACGAACTTGCCCGGCGATCCCGTGAAGACCTCGGCGACGTGGAACGGCTGCGACAGGAAGCGCTCGATCTTGCGGGCGCGCGCCACCGCGATCTTGTCCTCTTCCGACAGTTCATCCATGCCGAGAATGGCGATGATGTCCTGCAGCGACTTGTACTTCTGCAGCACCTGCTGAACCAGGCGCGCGGTGTTGTAGTGATCCTCGCCGACGACGAGCGGCGACAACATGCGCGAGGTCGAGTCGAGCGGATCCACCGCCGGATAGATGCCCTTTTCCGAAATCGCGCGGTTCAGCACCGTGGTGGCGTCCAGATGCGCGAACGAGGTCGCGGGCGCCGGGTCGGTCAAGTCGTCGGCCGGCACGTAGATCGCCTGCACCGAGGTGATCGATCCCTTGTGGGTGGTGGTGATGCGCTCCTGCAGCGCGCCCATGTCGGTGGCGAGCGTCGGCTGATAGCCCACGGCGGAAGGAATACGGCCGAGCAGCGCCGAGACTTCGGAGCCGGCCTGCGTGAAACGGAAGATGTTGTCGACGAAGAACAGCACGTCCTGGCCCTGGTCGCGGAAGTGTTCGGCGACCGTCAGACCGGTCAGGCCGACGCGGGCGCGGGCGCCCGGCGGTTCGTTCATCTGGCCGAACACCAGGGCGCATTTCGATTTGACGTTCGGATCGGGATGATGCGGGTCGGCGTTGACCTTGGATTCGATGAACTCGTGATAGAGGTCGTTGCCTTCGCGGGTGCGTTCGCCGACGCCGGCGAACACCGAGTAGCCACCATGGGCCTTGGCAACGTTGTTGATCAGCTCCTGGATCAGCACGGTCTTGCCGACGCCGGCGCCGCCGAACAGGCCGATCTTGCCGCCCTTGGCGTAAGGCGCCAAGAGGTCGACGACCTTGATGCCGGTGACGAGAATTTCAGCTTCGGTCGACTGGTCGGTATAGGTCGGCGCTTCCTGGTGGATCGCGCGCAGGCCTTCCGAAACCACCGGGCCGGCCTCATCGATCGGCTCGCCGATGACGTTGATGATGCGGCCGAGCGTACCGGCGCCGACCGGCACCATGATCGGGTTGCCGGTGTCGGTGACTTCCTGGCCGCGGACCAGACCCTCGGTGGTGTCCATCGCGATGGTACGCACCGTGGACTCGCCGAGATGCTGCGCCACTTCGAGCACCAGACGGTTGCCGCCGTTCTTGGTCTCGATCGCATTGAGAATGGCGGGCAGATGTCCCTCGAACTGCACGTCGACGACGGCGCCGATGACCTGCGTGATGCGTCCGGTCTGGTTGGCGGGTGTGGCCATAAACTCTCTCCTTCGAATTCTTGATCTCTAGACAACCGTCAGTCTGATCGTGCCTGTCGCCGCTACATCGCCTCGGCGCCGGAGATGATTTCAATCAGCTCCTTGGTGATCATGGCCTGACGGGTTCGGTTGTAAATCAGGGTCTGCTTGCGGATCATGTCGCCAGCGTTGCGGGTGGCGTTATCCATCGCGCTCATCTGCGCGCCGTAGAACGAGGCGTTGTTTTCCAGAAGCGCGCGAAAAATCTGCACCGCGAGGTTGCGCGGCAACAGCCCGGTCAGGATCTCGTCTTCCTCGGGCTCGTATTCGTAGGATGTCGCGGGTCCGGCATTGGCGGCGGGGGCTTCCACCACCAGCGGAATGATCTGCTGCGCGGTCGGGACCTGCGCGATGACGGACTTGAAGCGCGAAAAGAACAGCGTGCAGACGTCGAATTCGCCGGCGTCGAAGCGCGCGATCACCCGCTTGGCGATGTCCTCGGCATTGACGAAGCCGAGCTGGCGAACCGAGCGCAGCTCGATATTCTCGACGATCTGCTTTTCGAAGGTGCGGCGCAGCTGCTCGTAGCCCTTGCGGCCGACACAGAAGAACTTGACCTCTTTGCCCTGGTTCATCAGCGTCAGCGCGCGCTCGCGGGCGAGGCGCACGATCGAGGAATTGAACGCGCCGGACAGGCCGCGCTCCCCGGTGCAGACCAGAAACAGGTGCACCTGGTCCTTGCCGGTGCCGGCCAGCAGCACCGGTGCGCCGGGGGAGCCCGCCGCGGCGCTGGCGATATTCGAAATCACCGCATCCATTTTTTCGGCGTAGGGCCGCGCCGCTTCGGCGGCGGTCTGCGCACGGCGCAGCTTGGAGGCTGCGACCATCTGCATGGCCTTGGTGATCTTCTGCGTCGCCTTGGTGGAGGCGATGCGGACCCGCATGTCTTTAAGGGAAGCCATTCTCAGTTCACCCCGGCGATCCGGTCTTCGACCCGACCGCAAGCCTCGCTTTCGTCATGCCCGGCCTCGTGCCGGGCACGCACGCCCCGTTTCAAGCAAACGTCTTGCTGTAACCCTCGACCGCCGCCTTGAGCTTGCCGGCGGTGTCATCCGAGAGATCGCGGGTCTCGCGGATGCTGTTGAGGATGTCGACGTTCTTGCCGCGCAACAGCGACAGCAGGCCGTCCTCGAAAGCTTTCACCTTGGCAAGCGGAAGCGCGTCGAGATAGCCGTTGGTGCCGGCCCAGATCACGCAGACCTGCTCTTCCATCTTCAGCGGCGAGAACTGCGGCTGCTTCAGCAGTTCGGTCAGACGCGAACCACGGTTCAGCAGGCGCTGCGTCGAGGCGTCGAGGTCGCTGCCGAACTGCGCGAACGCCGCCATTTCGCGGTACTGCGCCAGCTCACCCTTGATCTTGCCGGCAACCTTCTTCATCGCCTTGGTCTGCGCGGAGGATCCCACGCGCGACACCGACAGACCGACGTTGACTGCCGGACGGATGCCCTGGAAGAACAGGTCGGTTTCCAGGAAGATCTGGCCGTCGGTGATCGAGATCACGTTGGTCGGGATGTAGGCCGACACGTCGTTGGCCTGGGTTTCGATGATCGGCAGTGCCGTCAGCGAGCCCGAGCCCTGCTGGTCGTTCAGCTTGGCGGCGCGCTCGAGCAGGCGCGAATGCAGGTAGAACACGTCGCCGGGATAGGCTTCGCGGCCCGGCGGGCGGCGCAGCAGCAGCGACATCTGGCGATAGGCGACGGCCTGCTTGGACAGATCGTCATAGATGATGACCGCGTGCATGCCGTTGTCGCGGAAATATTCGCCCATGGTGCAGCCGGTGAACGGCGCGATGTACTGCATCGGCGCCGGGTCCGACGCGGTGGCTGCGACGATGACGGAATATTCCAGCGCGCCCTGCTCTTCGAGCACCTTGACGAACTGGGCAACGGTCGAGCGCTTCTGGCCGATCGCGACGTAGACGCAATACAGCTTGATCTTCTCGTCCGGCTGCGCATTGAGCGGCTTCTGGTTGAGAATGGTGTCGAGCGCGATCGCGGTCTTGCCGGTCTGGCGGTCGCCGATGATCAGCTCGCGCTGGCCGCGCCCGATCGGGATCAGCGCGTCGATCGCCTTGAGGCCGGTCGCCATCGGCTCGTTGACCGACTTGCGCGGAATGATGCCGGGCGCCTTGACGTCGACGCGCTTGCGTTCGGTCGCCTGGATCGGGCCCTTGCCGTCGATCGGATTGCCGAGCGCGTCGACCACGCGGCCGAGCAGTCCCTTGCCGACCGGCGTATCGACGATGGCGCGGGTGCGCTTGACGGTCTGGCCTTCCTTGATCTCGCGGTCGGCGCCGAAGATCACGATACCGACGTTGTCGGTTTCGAGGTTCAGCGCCATGCCGCGGGTGCCGTTTTCGAACTCGACCATCTCGCCGGCCTGGACGTTGTCCAGCCCGTAGACGCGGGCGATGCCGTCGCCGACGGACAGCACCTGTCCGACTTCGGAAACCTCAGCCTCCTGGCCGAAATTCTTGATCTGGTCCTTCAGGATCGCGGAAATTTCCGCGGCGCGGATGTCCATCAGCCTGCCTCTTTCATCGCGTGCTTGATCGAATTGAGTTTGGTGCGAAGCGAACTATCCACCATGCGGCTGCCGAGCTTGACCACCAGGCCGCCGATAATCGAAGGATCGACATTCACGTTGAGCGCGACGTCCTTGCCCGTCACCGACTTCAGTGCGGCCTTTAGCGCGTCGAGATTCTTGTCGCTAAGCGTTTCCGCCACGGTGACATCCGCGGTCGCCTCGCCCTTGAATTTGGCCACCAGCGCGCGAAACGCGCGCAGCACGTCGGCTACCGCAAACAGCCGGCGGTTGGCGGTGAGAACTTTGAGGAAATTCGCTGAAACGCCGGTGATGCCGGCCTTGTCGAGCACCGCGGCGAGCGCCCTTGACTGCACTTCCGCCGAAAACACCGGGCTGCGGACCAGACGCTTCAGATCGGCGCTCTCGTTGAGCAGGGCCTCGAATTGATCGAGATCGGCCCTGACCGTATCGATGGATTTTTCATCGCGCGCCAGTTCGAACAAGGCCGTTGCGTAACGACCGGACACTCCCGAAACGGACGGATCTTCTGCAGCCACGAGCGCGCTCTTTATTGCTGTCAAACTCGCAAGGGAAAAACCGTCGCCACGATGCGGCGCCTAGCGATCCAAGCCCTTGGAATTCAAGCGGGACTTCGATTTTCGGCCGGCACGGCTGTGCCGGAACCGTTAAAATCGCGGCTTTGCTAACATAGCGAGAGCGCAGGTGCAACATGACGGCAGGGGCTGGCGCCGCCTTGTCGCATGTGCGTAGCCGGGTCACCGGCCGACGGAATTTTTTCAGCGGAGCGGTGCCGCGATTCTTCCAGCGCCGGCCGACCCTGGCCGACCGCGTTGCGGAAATTCCAAGCGGCAATTCGTTCCGCTGCCGAATGCATGGCTGCATGAGCCGTGCGCGGGGAACGCGGGTTTCCACCCAGCCATTCCACCGTCCGATTACTTGGCGAAATCTCGTCTTCTCCGGCGATGACTTCGCTCGTCAGTATTTCGGAGTATAAGATCGTCAATATTGTAATAATCCATAGCACTATGGAACTATTAAGGATTAGACGCATTCGGTCACAAGATGTTTCAACGAGAGACAAACAGGTTTTACTGCCCCTTTTATGCCTCATTAGCCCACCAAACGGCAACCACACATGTTGGGACGGGGGTTCCACTTGTCACGTATGTGGCAATACTATCTGAGGGACGAATTCATGTTGAAACTCAAAAATCTGACGCTGGGGAACGTAACCCAGTCGCGCACGGCGCTCGCTCTTTTCGCCGCAACTCTCCTGGTCGGCGGAAGCGTCACGGAGGCCTCAGCCAAATCCAATCGCCATCACGGCTACCATCACCATCACGCCAGCAGCTCGCCGCGGGGCGATTCCGGCCTTGCCTGGCGCGACGCCAACGCCTCGATCGCTCCGTCGTCGTTCGGCGGGCGCACCTTCTCAGGAATGGCCTCCTATTACGGCAGCGAAGCCGGCAGCCGGACCGCTTCCGGCCAGCGCATGAACTCAAACGCCTTGACCTGCGCCCATCGCTCGCTGCCGTTCGGCACCAAGCTCCGGGTCACCCATGGCGGCCGCAGCGTCGTGGTCACCGTCAATGACCGCGGCCCGTTCATCCGCGGCCGGGTACTGGACCTGTCGACCGGCGCCGCCCGCGCGATCGGCCTGACCAGCGCCGGCGTCGGCCGGGTGACCGCCGAAGTCATCTCGTAACGGCGTCCAGGACGCCTCTTTGATCCGACAAGCTCAGTAAGCGTTGCGTAGCGTACCGGCCGCAGGATTTGCTGCGCGCCGTAAAATAAAAAGGGCCTGCCGTCGCAAATGACGGCGGGCTTTTTGTTGGCTGTCATTTGCGATGAGGGGTCATCCTCTCGTTTACAAAAAGCTCTGCGGATCGACATCGACCTCGAGCTTGAGATTGCCCTTTATCTTTGGACCGGCCGCGAGCCATTCGCGCAGATATTCCGACAGATCGACGTTGCGTGCCGATTTTACCAAGAGCCGGAAGCGATAGCGGCCCTTGATCACCGCCAGCGGGGCCTCGGCGGGTCCGAGCACCTTGATCCGTTCGTCGATCGGCGCGATCGCCGCAAGCTTGCGCGCAAAGCCTTCCGCTGTCGGCCGGTCGCCGGCGGAAATGATCAGGCTCGCCAGCCGGCCGAACGGCGGATAGGAGGCGCGCTCGCGGGCCTCGATCTCGCTGGCGTAAAACGCCTCGCGGTCGCAGGCTACCAGCGCCTTCATCACGGGATGTTCGGGCTGGTGGGTCTGCAGATAGCCGACGCCGCGGCCCTGATCGCGCCCGGCGCGCCCGATCACCTGGTTGAGCAATTGCCAGGTGCGCTCGGCGGCGCGCGGATCGCCGTTGCTCAGGCCGAGATCGGCGTCGACGACGCCGACCAGATTGAGCCGCGGGAAATTATGACCCTTGGCCACCAATTGGGTGCCGATGATGATGTCGACGCCGCCCGCCGCGATCTCGTTCAATTCGGCGCGCATGGTTTCGATCGAGGTGATCAGGTCGCTCGACAGCACCATGGTGCGCGCGTCCGGAAACAGCGCGGCGGCTTCCTCCTGCAGCCGTTCGACCCCGGGACCGACCGCGACCAGCGATTCCTCGGCCTGGCAATGCGGGCAGACATGCGGGCGCGGCATCGAGAAGCCGCAATGATGGCAGACCAGCCGCTGGCGAAAGCGGTGATCGACCAGCCACGCATCGCAGATGGTGCAGGCAAAGCGATGCCCGCAGGCCCGGCACAGAGTGAGCGGCGCGTAGCCCCTGCGGTTGAGGAACAACAGCGCCTGCTCGCGCCGCTCGATCGCGATTCTGATCTCGCCGGCGAGCTTGGGGGAAATGAAGCGGCCGCGCCCGGGCGCCTCGCGGCGCAGGTCGATCGCCTCGATATGCGGCATGTGCTGGCCGCCGAACCGCGACGGCAGCACGACGCGCTGATAGCGGCCCTTGCGCGCGTTGACCTCAGTCTCGACCGACGGCGTCGCGGAAGCCAGCACGATCGGGATCTTGGCGATGTGCGCGCGCACCACCGCCATGTCGCGGGCGTGATAATGCGCGCCTTCGTCCTGCTTGTAGGCCTGGTCGTGCTCCTCATCGACGACGATCAATCCAAGACTCGCATAGGGCAGAAACAGCGCCGAGCGCGCGCCGACCACGACGGGCGCTTCGCCGGCCGCGATCGCGGCCCAGTTGCGCTGCCGGGTCCGCGGCGTCAGCTCGGAATGCCATTCGATAGGCCGCACGCCGAAACGCTGCGCGAAGCGATCGAGGAACTGCCCCGTGAGCGCGATCTCCGGCATCAGGATCAGCGACTGCTTGCCGTGGCGGATCACCTCGGCAATCGCCTCGAAATAGACTTCGGTCTTGCCAGATCCGGTGACGCCGTCGAGCAGCGCGACGTGGAAGCTACCGTTGGCCGCCAGCGCGCGCATGGCGTCGACTGCGGTGCGCTGCTGGCGGGAAAAGTCAGTCGTAGCGAAGGACGGATCGGGCGCCGGCGGCGCCAGCGCGCGCGGCATGGGCTCCGTCGCCAGCGTACCCTCGTCGACGAGGCCGTCGACGACGCCGGCGCTGACGCCGGCTTCCTTGGCGGCTTCGGATTTGCCGTGCAACAGGCCGTCGGACAGCACGTCGATCAGCCGCCGCCGCGCCGGGGTCAGGCGCTTCGGCGGCTCGCCGATCAGGCGCACGCCCATCCGCACCCGCTCGGGGCCGAGATGCTCGCCCATCCGCAGGCACATCCGCAGCACCATGCCGCGCGACGACAGCGTGTAGTTGGCGACCCAATCGACGAGCGCGCGCAACTCCTCCTTCAGCGGCGGCACATCGAGCTTTTCGCCGACATCCTTGAGGCGATTATGCAGACGCGGATCCGGATTGGCGTTTTCCGACCATACCACCGCGACCACCTCGCGCGGCCCCAGCGGCACACAGACCACATCGCCCGGCTTCAATTCCATGCCGCGCGGCACCCGGTAGGAATAGTTCCGGTCGAGCGCGACCGGCACCAGCACATCGACCACCCCGGTCGATGTCGCAGATGACGTGCCCGCGCGCGTGGAATGGTCCATGGTCAGAATCAAACTCAAATCCGGGAGGAGGGGCGAGCTTAGGGCCGTGAACGGGCGGGAGCCAGCGTCCAGCCACCGCGGCTTGCCAAGTTAGCGAACGGTAAACGAAACAGGTGCGATATAATAAGCGGAATCAGCGCGCGCCCAAGACCATCCGAAGGACGGATGCGGCCCGAAAGACAGCCCAATGGCAAAGCCAGCTCCCGCGGTTCAACCGGTCGAACTCGACTGCGCCGACTCTGGCATCACGCTGGAGATGACGCACTGGCTTTCGCATCTGCGCAGCGAGCGGCGGCTGTCGCCGAAGACGCTGGAAGCCTATGCCCGCGACCTCCGTCAGTTTCTCGATTTCCTCAGCCAGCATTGGGGCGCGCGCGTGACGCTGTCAGCGCTTTGCCGCGCTGGAAGCGAGCGACGTCAGGGCTTTCCTGGCGATGCGGCGCGCCGACGACATCGGCGGGCGCTCGCTGATGCGGGCGTTGGCGGGCCTACGCTCGTTCGGCCGCTTCCTGGAGCGGGAAGGCCGGGGCAAGGTCGGGGCACTGTCGGCGATCCGCGCCCCCAAGGTGGGCAAGACCCTGCCGAAGCCGGTTCCGGTGGCGGCGGCGAAGCGCTTTGCCGACGCCGACGAACGCGCCGGCGAAGAGCGCGATCCCTGGATCTGGGCGCGCGACGCCGCCGTGATGGCGCTGCTTTATGGCTCCGGCCTGCGCATCTCGGAAGCGCTCGGCCTGAAACGCCGCGAGGTGCCCCTGCCGGGTGAAGGCGACGTGCTGGTCGTGACCGGCAAGGGCAACAAGACCCGCATGGTGCCGGTGCTGCAGAACGTGCTGGCGCTGGTTCAGGACTATGTGGCGATGTGCCCGCATCATTTGCCGCCCGAAGGCCCGATCTTCGTCGGCGCCCGCGGCGGCCCGCTCAGTCCCCGGATCATCCAGCTCACCATGGAACGGCTGCGCGGCGCGCTCGGCCTGCCCGACAGCGCAACCCCGCACGCGCTGCGGCATTCCTTCGCAACGCATCTGTTGAGCCGCGGCGGCGATCTGCGCGCGATCCAGGAACTGCTCGGGCATGCCTCGCTCTCGACCACGCAGATCTACACCGGCATCGACAGCGAGCGGTTGCTGGAAGTCTATAAATCGGCGCATCCCCGCGCCTGAAAATCGCCGCGCTTTAGCCCCGACCTTTCGCGGCCATGCCAGCTTGCCTCTTGCGGAGGCGACGGTGTTCGGTCAATCGTGGGCCATGCAGCCGGGAGGGAATCATGAGCGCGCACGAGAGCATGGAGCAGGCGGAGCATAGCAAGGAAGCCGCCGGCGAGAACCGGAAGATCGCGCTGTTGATTGCCGTGATCGCGCTGTGCCTGGCGCTGTCGGAGACGCTGGGCAAGGGCGCCCAGACCGAGTCCATCAGCAAGAATGTCGAGGCCTCGAACCTGTGGGCGTTCTTCCAGGCCAAGAGCATTCGCCGCACGGTGGTGCAGACCGCCGCCGAGCAGTCCAAGCTTGGCCTCGGCACCGCAGGCGACGATGCCGCCAAGGCGGCGGTGCAAAAGCAGATCGACGACTGGCAGAAGACCGCGGCGCGCTATCGCTCCGAACCTTCGACCAACGAAGGCACCGAGCAACTGGCCGAACGCGCCAAGCACGCCGAGGAAGAACGCGACCTTGCCGAAGCAAAGTACCATCATTTCGAGCTAGCCTCCGCCGCCTTCCAGATCGGCATCGTGCTGGCGTCGGCCACGATCATCACCGGGATCATCGCGCTGGCCTGGATCTCGGGGCTGTTGACGCTGGCGGGGATCGCCATCACCGCGCTCGGCATCTTCATGCCGCATCTGCTGCATCTGCCGTGATCGGCTGGAGCTAGCGCGCTTCGTGCACGCTCTTGCGGAAACGCTGGATCAGCCGCAGCGTGCGCGACGACCAGCTGCTGCCGTCGCCGTGCAGCGCGGCCTTGATCCGCGCCTTGATCGGATCGACCAGCGCATTCGCCTTGGCACGCAAGGCAAGGACAAATTCGTAGAGCGTTTCGAACCAGTCCATTTCCAGGAGCTTGTCCTTTGTCACGTCGAAGACGAAGGCGGCGACACCGACCCCTAAGAATTTGGCGAAGATGATGGTGGCAACGGCGCTCATCCAATATTCATGGGTGAGCAGCCAGAGGCCGACCAGCTTCAGCGGAAACAGCGGGATCACCGGCACGATGAACACGATCAGCGTCATCGCCGGCGACAACGTATCGACACGCTCGGCGAGCCATTGCTTGAATGCGCGCAACGGGATCAGCGCCACGAACCACGCCACGATCGGCTCGAGGTGATCCCAAAGCCAGGCCTCGATCAGGAAGATGATCGCGAGCAGAACCCAGATCGGCTGTAGGAGGCGGCGCATCATCCCTGTGTATCTCCGCCCAATTGCTGAGCTTCGATCACATATGTATCGCGCGCTTGCCGACTGCAAGCGCCGCTTCCTTGATGGCCTCCGAGCGGGTCGGGTGGGCGTGGCAGGTACGCGCCAGATCCTCGGCGGAACCGCCGAATTCCATCAGAACGCAGGCTTCGTGGATCATTTCGCCGGCCTCGCGGCCGATGATATGCACGCCAAGCACCCGATCGGTCTTCGCATCTGCGAGAATCTTCACGAAGCCTTCGGTGGTCTGGTTGACCTTGGAACGGCCGTTGGCGGTGAAGGGGAATTTCCCTGATGTGTAGGCCACGCCGGCCTGCTTCAGCTCTTCCTCGGTCTTGCCGACGGACGAAACCTCCGGCGTGGTATACACAACCCCTGGTATAACATCGTAATTCACATGCCCGGCCTGCCCGGCGAGGATTTCCGCGACCGCGACGCCCTCGTCCTCGGCCTTGTGCGCAAGCATCGGCCCGGCAACGACATCGCCGATGGCGTAGACGCCCTTCACGGTGGTCGCAAAATGGGAATCGATCTGGACGCGGCCACGATTGTCGAGCGCGACGCCGGCCTCCTTCAGGCCGAGACCCTCGGTGTAGGGAACACGGCCGATCGCCACCAGCACCACGTCGGCCTCCAGCGTTTCCGCCTTGCCGCCCGCGGCCGGCTCGACCTGCGCCGACAGCGTCTTGCCGGAGGTGTCGACGCCGGTGACCTTGGCGCCGAGCTTGAACGCAAAGCCCTGTTTTTCCAGGATGCGCTGGAATTGTTTCGCCACCTCGCCGTCCATGCCGGGCAGAATGCGGTCGAGGAATTCCACCACCGTGACCTGCGCCCCGAGCCGATGCCACACCGAACCGAGTTCGAGCCCGATCACGCCGGCGCCGACGATCAGCAATTTTTCCGGCACCTTGTCGAGCGACAGCGCGCCGGTCGACGAGACGATGCGCTTCTCGTCGATCTCGATGCCCTTCAGCCGGGCCACATCGGAGCCGGTGGCGATGACGATGTTCCGGGTTTCCACGACCTGCGTCTTGCCGTCATTGCCCGTCACCTCGACCTTGCCGGTGCCGAGCACCTTGCCCTTGCCGCCGATGACGTCGACCTTGTTTTTCTTCATCAGGAACTCGACGCCCTTGACGTTGCCGTCGATGCCCTGCTGCTTGAAATTCATCATCGCGGGCAAATCGAGTTTCGGCGCGGGAACGCTGACGCCCATCTTCGCAAAACTGTGCCCGGCCTCCTCGAACATTTCGGAAGCGTGGAGCAGCGCCTTCGAGGGCATGCATCCGACATTGAGGCAGGTGCCGCCGAGCGTGGCGTTCTTCTCGACCACCGCGACCTTCATGCCGAGTTGCGCCGCGCGCACCGCGCATACATACCCGCCGGGACCGGTGCCGATGATAACGAGGTCGTAAGTGGCCATGATGGAAGTCCTAGCTGAATGCTGTGACAGGTATTAGCGACCGCCGGACACATCGAGGATGGCGCTCGTTACATACGAGGCATCGTCCGACATCAGCCAGACGATGGCGTTGGCGATTTCCTCGGCGGTGCCGACGCGCTTCATCGGCACGTTGTGCGCGAGACGATGCGCGCGGTCGGGCTCGCCGCCCGAGGCGTGAATTTCGGTATCGATCAGCCCGGGCCGGATCGCGGCGACGCGAATGCCCTCGCCCGCGACTTCGTAGCCGAGGCCGATGGTGAAGGAATCGATCGCGCCCTTGGAGGCGGCATAATCGACATAGGTGTTGGGCGAGCCGAGCTTGGCGGCAACCGACGACAGGTTGACGATGACGCCGCCCTTGCCGCCGTGCCGCGTCGACATCCGCTTCACCGCCTCGCGCGCGCAGAGAATGCTGCCGGTGACGTTGACCGCCATCATGCGCTGGATGCGCTCGGCCGACATCTCGTCGACCCGCGAGGTCGGCCCGACGATGCCGGCATTGTTGATCAGCGCGCCCAGCGTTCCGAACTTGTCGGCGGCCTTGAACAGCGACAGGATATCGCGCTCGTCGCCGACGTCGCATTTCAGCGCGATCGCCTTGCCGTTCTTGGCTTCGATGGCCGCGACCACGCTCTGCGCCGCGGCCTCATTGCTCGCGTAGCCGACGACGATTCGAAACCCGCGCGCGGCTGCGGCGATCGCGGTAGCGCGGCCGATGCCGCGGCTGCCGCCGGTGATGATTGCAACTCTGTCCGTCAAGTCCAGCCCCCGAAAAATCAAGCGCACGCTGCAGGAAAAGCCGCATCACGATCGCGGCGGACGCAACAAACCAAAGCCCCGATTACAGGTCCAGCACCAGCCGCGCCGGATCCTCCAGGTTTTCCTTGACGCGGACCAGGAAGGTGACCGCTTCCTTGCCGTCGATGACGCGGTGATCGTAGGACAGCGCCAGATACATCATCGGGCGGATCTCGATCTTGCCGCCAATCGCCATCGGACGGTCCTGGATCTTGTGCATGCCGAGAATGGCGGACTGCGGCGCGTTCAGGATCGGTGTCGACATCAGCGAACCGTAGATGCCGCCATTGGTGATGGTGAAGGTGCCGCCCTGCATCTCGTCGATCTTGAGCTGGCCGTCGCGGGCGCGGCGGCCGTAATCGGCGATCGACTTCTCGATCTCGGCGATCGACTTGTGGTCGCAGTCGCGCACCACCGGCACCACCAGGCCCTTGTCGGTGCCGACCGCGACCCCGATGTGATAGTAATTCTTGTAGATCAGGTCGGTGCCGTCGATCTCGGCGTTGACGGCCGGAATGTCCTTCAGCGCCTGCACGCAGGCCTTGGTGAAGAAGCCCATGAAGCCGAGCTTGGAGCCGTGCTTCTTCTCGAACACGTCCTTGTACTGGGTCCGCATCGCCATGATGTGGCCCATGTCGACCTCGTTGAAGGTCGTCAGCATCGCGGCGGTGTTCTGCACTTCCTTCAGGCGGCGCGCGATGGTCTGGCGCAGCCGCGTCATCTTCACGCGCTCTTCGCGCGCGGCATCGTCGGCGGGCGAGGGCGCGCGCACCTGCACCGCGGCGGCGGGCTGATTGACCGGCGTCGGCGCCGAGGCCGCCTTCTCGATCGCGGCCAACATGTCGCCTTTGGTGACCCGCCCGTCCTTGCCGGAGCCGGGCACGGTGGCGGCATCGATGCCGCTTTCGGCGGAGATCTTGCGCACCGACGGCGCCAGCGGCACATCGGCGGGGGCAGCTTTTGGCGCGGCGGCGGTGACCGCCGCCGGGGCCGCGGCCTTCGCAGGCGCCGCGGCGGGCTTGGCGGCGGCGCCTGCGGCGCCATCAGTGATCTGCCCGAGCAGCGCGCCGACCGCGACGGTTTCGCCGTCCTTGGCGGCGATCTCGCCGAGCACGCCTGCGGACGGCGCCGGGACTTCGATGGTGACCTTGTCGGTCTCGAGCTCGACCAGGGGTTCGTCGACCGCGACGGCATCGCCGGCCTTCTTGAACCAGCGGCCGATGGTGGCCTCGGTTACGGATTCGCCGAGCGTCGGAACGCGAATTTCAGTCATGGTCTTGTCCCTCAAATAGCCTGTGTGGTCGTCGCCCGCGGAGGCGGGCGATCCGGTACTCCGTGACGGTGCCGCTCCAGGCGGACGACGCGGTTTACCGGATGCCCCGCTTTCGCGGGGCATGACGAACTGTGATTATTAACTCAATGCCTCGTCGAGCAGCGCCTTGAGCTGCGCCAGATGCTTCGACATCAAACCGGTCGCGGTCGCAGCCGAGGCAGCGCGGCCGGCGTAGCGCGGCCGCCTGTTCGGCGCGTTGATCTGGTTCAGCACCCATTCGAGATAGGGCTCGATGAAGTGCCACGCGCCCATGTTGCGCGGCTCTTCCTGGCACCACACCACTTCGGCGCCCTTGAAGCGTCCAAGCTCCTGCACCAGCGCCTTCAGCGGCACCGGATAGAGCTGCTCGACACGCATCAAATAGATGTCGTCGATGCCGCGCTTCTCGCGCTCTTCGTAGAGATCGTAATAGACCTTGCCCGAGCACAGGACGACGCGGCGGATCTTGTTGTCCGCCACCAGCTTGATCTTCTCGTCCGGCAGCATCGCCGCGTCATCGTAGAGAATGCGATGGAAGGTGGTGCCGGAGCCCATTTCGTCGAGCCGCGACACCGCGCGCTTGTGGCGCAGCAGCGACTTCGGCGTCATCAGGATCAGGGGCTTGCGGATCTCGCGATGCAGCTGACGCCGCAGCACGTGGAAGAAATTGGCGGGCGTGGTGGCATAGACCACCTGCATGTTGTCCTCGGCGCACATCTGCAGATAGCGCTCCAGACGCGCGGAGGAATGCTCCGGCCCCTGCCCTTCGTAGCCATGCGGCAGCATGCAGACGAGACCGGACATGCGCAGCCATTTGCGCTCGCCCGACGAGATGAACTGGTCGAACAGCACCTGCGCGCCGTTGGCGAAATCGCCGAACTGCGCTTCCCAGATGGTCAGCGCATTCGGCTCGGCCAGCGAATAGCCGTATTCGAAACCGAGCACGGCCTCTTCCGACAACAGCGAGTTGATGACTTCGTAGTGGCCCTGGTCCTCGCCGAGATGATTGAACGGCGTGTAGCGGCTCTCGTCTTCCTGATCGATCAAGACCGAGTGCCGCTGCGAGAAGGTGCCACGCTCGGAGTCCTGACCGGACAGCCGGACGTGATGGCCTTCCTGCAGCAGCGTACAGAACGCCAGCGCCTCGCCGGTCGCCCAGTCGATCCCGACACCGGTGTCGATGGCCTTGGCGCGGTTTTCCAGGAACCGCTGGATGGTGCGGTGAATCCGGAAGCCGTCCGGCACCTTGGTGATCTTGCGGCCAATATCCCTGAGCACGGCGACATCGACGCCCGTGACGCCGCGGCGGGCGTCCTCTTCCTGGTCCGCCGACTTGAAGCCGGCCCATTTGCCGTCGAGCCAGTCCGCCTTGTTGGGCTTGTAGCCCGAGCCGGCCTCGAGTTCGGCATCGAGCCGCGCGCGCCAGTCGGCCTTGGCCTTCTCGACCTCGCCCTCGGTCATCACGCCTTCGGCGACCAGCCGCTTGGAATAGATCTCCAGCGTGCTCGGATGCGAGGCGATCCGCTTGTACATCACCGGCTGGGTGAATGCCGGCTCGTCGCCTTCGTTATGGCCATGCCGGCGATAGCAGAACATGTCGATGACGACCGGCTTGTGGAATTTCTGCCGGAATTCGATCGCGACCTTGGCCGCGAACACCACGGCTTCCGGATCGTCGCCGTTGACGTGGAAAATCGGCGCGTCGATCATCTTCGCCACATCGGACGGATAGGGCGAGGAACGCGAATAGCGCGGATAGGTGGTGAAGCCGATCTGGTTGTTGACGATGAAATGCAGCGAACCGCCGGTGCGATAGCCCTTCAGGTCGGACAGCCCAAAACATTCGGCCACCACGCCCTGGCCCGCGAACGCGGCATCGCCGTGCATCAGCAGCGGCAGCACCGAGATGCGCATGTCCGGCGGGTCGCCGTGCTGGTCCTGCTTGGCGCGGACCTTGCCGAGCACCACGGGATCGACGATCTCCAGATGCGACGGGTTGGCCGTGAGCGACAGATGGATGCGGTTGTTGTCGAACTCGCGGTCCGACGAGGCGCCGAGATGGTATTTGACGTCGCCGGATCCCTCGACCGCGTCGGGATTGGCCGAGCCGCCCTTGAATTCATGAAACAGCGCGCGATGCGGCTTGCCCATCACCTGCGTCAGCACGTTGAGGCGGCCGCGATGCGGCATGCCGACCACGATTTCCTTCACCCCGAGATTGCCGCCACGCTTGATGATCTGCTCGAGCGCCGGAATCAGCGATTCGGCGCCATCCAGACCGAACCGCTTGGTGCCGGTGAATTTGAGATCGCAGAATTTCTCGAAACCTTCGGCCTCGACGAGCTTCATCAGGATGGCGCGCCGGCCCTCGCGGGTGAAACTGATTTCCTTGTCCGGACCCTCGATGCGCTCCTGGATCCAGGCCTTCTGTGCGGCGTTGGTGATGTGCATGAATTCGACGCCGAGCGTCTGGCAGTAGGTGCGCTCGCAGATCGCGACGATTTCGCGCAAAGTTCCGTATTCGAGACCCAGCACGTGATCGAGGAAAATCTTGCGGTCGAAATCGGCTTCCGTGAAGCCGTAGGAGCGCGGATCGAGTTCCTCGCGGTTGCGCGCCGGCTCGATCCCAAGCGGATCGAGCTTGGCGTGGAAGTGGCCGCGCATGCGATAGGCCCGGATCAGCATCAGGGCCCGCACCGAATCGCGCGTCGCCTGGTGGATGTCGGCCGCCGTCAGATCGCTTCCCTTGGCCTGCGCCTTGGCGGCGATCCTGGTGCCGACCGATTTCTCGATTTCGACCCAATTGCCGTCGAGCGCGGAGGTCAGTTCGTCACGCGGCGTCAGCGGCCAGTCGGCGCGGCCCCAGGACGGGCCCTCGGCGTTCTTGCGGACGTCGGCCGGCGTGTCTTTCAGGCTCTTGAAGAACTCTTGCCACTCGCCGTCCACGGAGGCGGGGTCCTTTTCATAACGGGCGTAGATTTCGTCGATGTAGGTGGCGTTTGTGCCCTGCAAAAAAGAAGAGAGGGCAAAGGCGGCGTTCGCGTCCTGGCGAGACATGATTAACGTCCTGGCGATTTCGAATGGCGCATGGAAAACGGCGCAACAGCCGATCCGGACACCGGATCAGCGTGATAGGGGGCCTTTTACCCTATTTAGGGTGAATGTTCGCCCCGAAAAGAACGAAAGAATGAATTAACCCTTCAATTTTTCGGCAAGCGTGTGGCCGAGCCGCGCGGGCGACGGTGACACCGTGATTCCAGCCGATTCCATCGCCGCGGTCTTGGAACCGGCGTCGCCCTTGCCGCCGGAAATGATCGCGCCGGCATGGCCCATGCGGCGGCCGGGAGGGGCGGTGACGCCGGCGATAAAACCGACCATCGGCTTCTTGCGGCCGCGCTTGGCTTCGTCCTTCAGGAACTGCGCGGCGTCTTCCTCGGCCGAACCGCCGATTTCGCCGATCATGACGATCGAAGTGGTCTTGGGGTCGGCCAGGAACATTTCCAGCACGTCGATGAATTCGGTACCCTTGACCGGGTCGCCGCCGATGCCGACCGCTGTGGTCTGGCCGAGACCCTCCTGGGAGGTCTGGAACACCGCCTCATAGGTCAGGGTGCCGGACCGCGAGACGATGCCGACATTGCCGGGCTTGAAGATGTTCGCCGGCATGATGCCGATCTTGCATTCGCCCGCCGTCATCACGCCCGGGCAGTTCGGCCCGATCAGCCGCGACTTCGACCCCGACAGCGAACGCTTGACGCGCACCATGTCGAGGACGGGAATCCCTTCGGTGATGCAGACGATCAGCGGGATTTCCGCATCGATGGCCTCGCAGATCGCGTCGGCGGCACCCGGCGGCGGCACGTAGATGACTGAGGCGTCCGCGCCGGTCTTCTCGCGCGCCTCGGCCACGGTGTCGAACACCGGCAGGCCGAGATGGGTCGCGCCGCCTTTGCCGGGCGAAGTGCCCCCGACCATCTTGGTGCCATAGGCGATCGCGGCTTCCGAGTGGAAGGTGCCGTTCTTGCCGGTAAAGCCCTGGCAGATGACTTTGGTATTCTTGCCGATCAGGATGGACATGGTTGGGACTGCTTTCGCGGGACGGTAGGTCGAGGGATCAGTGGATACGCCGGTAGACGCCGGTGAGCACGTCGGCCCACCCTTCCGCATCGGGCGAAAACTGGATTTTCATGGAGTAGTTGTCGTCGTCGATGACTTCGTAGACATGGCGCGCATTGCCGCGCAGCGAGCCGCGCACCAGCGTCAGGGTCTTGCCGGTCCAGCCGCCGGAGGCCGGCGACGGCGGGTAGTAACCGAGCGAATCGTGCCAGAACAGCTTGTAGAGCCGGTCCTCGCGGTCATAGGTGAACACGCCATGGGTGGCGAAGCTTTCCTTGCCGTCGCGCGTCTGGCGGGTGTCCTGGATAAGATAGAAGCCGTTGAGATCGATGCGGGCCACCACACGCGAGGTGGCGGGGCCGCCTTCGTTCCAGCGCGAGGGATAGACCACCTCGTCACCGTTCCACTCGCCGGCGAACGCCGCGAGCTTGCGGTGCTCCGGAAGCGGCGTCGGTGCGGCGAGATGGTCCTGGGCCATGGGACTAGCCTCCCTTGACTGCTTTCACGATCTTCTGCGCGGCGTCATCGAGATTGTCGGCCGGCAGCACGTTGAGGCCGCTTTCGCGAATGATCTTCTTGCCGGCCTCGACATTGGTGCCTTCGAGCCGCACCACCAGCGGCACTTTCAGGCCGACTTCCTTCACCGCGGCGACCACGCCCTCGGCGATGACGTCGCACTTCATGATGCCGCCGAAGATGTTGACCAGGATACCCTTCACGTTGGGATCGGCGGTGATGATCTTGAACGCGGCCGCGACCTTTTCCTTGCTGGCGCTGCCGCCGACGTCGAGGAAGTTCGCCGGCGCCATGCCGTAGAGCTTGATGATGTCCATGGTCGCCATGGCAAGGCCGGCGCCGTTGACCATGCAGCCGATGGTGCCGTCGAGCGTCACGTAGTTCAGTTCGTATTTCGACGCCTCGATCTCCTTGGCGTCTTCCTCGGTCTCGTCGCGCAGCGTGATGATTTCGGGGTGACGGAACAGCGCGTTGTCGTCGAACGACACCTTGGCGTCGAGCACCCGCAACAGGCCCTGCTTGGTGACCACCAGCGGGTTGATCTCCAGCATCGCCATGTCCTTGGCGACGAAGGCCGCGTAGAGCTGCGCCACCAGCTTCTCGGCCTGCTTGGCGAGATCGCCTGACAGCTTCAGCGCGTTGGCGACGGTGCGGCCGTGATGCGCCATGATGCCGGTCGCGGGATCCACCGAGAAGGTCACGATCTTCTCCGGCGTCGAATGCGCGACGTCCTCGATATTGACGCCGCCTTCGGTGGAGACCACGAACGCCACTTCCGAGGTTTCGCGGTCGACCAGGATCGACAGGTAAAACTCCTTGTCGATGTCGGAGCCTTCCTCGATGTAGATCCGGTTGACCTGCTTGCCGTGCGGTCCGGTCTGTATCGTGACCAGCGTCGCGCCCAGCATCTGCTTGACATAGTCATTGACCTCGGCGACCGACTTGGCGATGCGCACGCCGCCCTTGTCGCCGGCGGATGCCTCCTTGAACTTGCCCTTGCCGCGGCCGCCGGCGTGGATCTGGCTCTTCACCACCCAGATCGGGCCGGGAAGGGTTTTTGCGGCGGCGTCCGAATCGGCAGGCCGCAGCACCGGCACGCCCTTCGAGATCGGTACGCCAAATTCGTGCAGCAGCGCCTTGGCCTGGTATTCGTGAATATTCATGAGACGGCCCTTCGAAAGCCCCTAAACGATGCGGCTAAGGTTGAAACGCGATCAGCGGCCGAGCAGATCGGGCGCGATCTTCTTGCAGGCGTCGACCAGGCCCTGCACCGCACCGACCGACTTGTCGAATGCTTCGCGGTCCTTGCCGGCCAGTTCGATCTCGACAATGCGCTCGACACCCTTCGATCCGATCACGACCGGAACGCCGACATACATGTCCTTCACGCCGTATTCGCCGTTGAGGTAGGCGGCGCAGGGCAGCACGCGCTTCTTGTCCCTGAGATAGCTTTCGGCCATCGCAATCGCCGAGGCGGCCGGCGCATAGAACGCCGAACCGGTTTTCAGGAGGTTAACGATCTCGGCGCCGCCGTTGCGGGTGCGGTCGACGATCTCGTCGATGCGCGCCTGCGAGGTCCAGCCCATCTTGACCAGGTCCGGCAGGGGAATACCGGCCACCGTGGAATAGCGCACCAGCGGCACCATGGTGTCGCCATGGCCGCCCAGCACGAAGGCGGTGACATCTTCGACCGAGACGTTGAATTCGTCGGCCAGGAAATAGCGGAAGCGCGAGGAATCCAGCACGCCCGCCATGCCCACCACCTTCTTGTGGGGCATGCCGGAGGCCTTCTGCAGCGCCCACACCATGGCATCGAGCGGGTTGGTGATGCAGATCACGAAGGCGTCGGGGGCGTATTTCTTGATGCCGGCGCCGACCTGCTCCATGACCTTGAGGTTGATGCTCAGGAGGTCGTCCCGGCTCATGCCGGGTTTGCGCGGCACGCCGGCGGTGACGATGCAGACCTTGGCGCCGTCCAGCGCCTCATAGGAATTGGCGCCGGTAAAATGCGCGTCGAAGCCGTCGACCGGGGAGGATTGCGCGATATCGAGCGATTTGCCCTGCGGAACGCCCTCGGCGATATCGAACATCACCACATCGCCCAGTTCTTTCAAGCCGATGAGGTGAGCCAACGTGCCGCCGATCTGACCGGAGCCAATCAAAGCAATCTTGTCGCGCGCCATGGGAAATCTGTCCTTTGAAGGTCAAGGAGTGGGTAGGAAAGAAGCTGGACGGCTGGTTATCCCTTTCGACCGACCCGTTCAAGTCAGGCTATGCTCAATTGTCGGCCCCTGCCTTGATTTCGATCATTCGCCCGCGTCATTCCGGCATGGTCCGAAGGACCAGACCTCAGGTGCGCAATTGCGCACCGGGGAATCCCGAGATTCCGGGTTCGCGCTGACGCGCGCCCCGGAATGACGGGCTTTACGTCTCAACCAACCCCGTGCTCGACCCGCTGGCGGCGGAGTCCTTACGGCCGTGGGGCAGGGCCAGATAGGATTTCGAGCTCATCTCGATCAGCCGCGACGAGGTCCGCTTGAACTCGTTCGCTTCATGGCCCTCGGTGGCCAGATACAGCGACAGCGGATCGGCCTCGGCCGAGGCCATCAGCTTCACGGCGTTGTCGTAGAGCGTGTCGATCAGCGTGATGAAGCGCTTGGCGGCGTTGCGCTCGGGGTAATTCATCACCGGAATGCGGTCGACCATGATGGTATGATAGTCGTGCGCGAGCCGCAGATAGTCGGATGCCGCGAGCGGCTTTTCGCACAGGTCGACGAAGGAAAACCGCGCGACGCCGTCCGCCGAGCACGGCACGTGCAGGACCCGGCCCTTGATTGAAATATCGCGCGGCTTGCACCTGGCATTGCCGGTCATCCTCCCCCATGCCTTGTCGAGCGCGGCGGCGGCGGCGCCGTCGGCCGGCACCAGCCACATCTTCACCCCGGCGAGCTTCTCCAGCCGGAAATCGGTGCGGGCATCGAGCCGCAGCACCGCCATGTGATCGGATATCTGCTTGATGAAGGGCAGGAACAGCGCCCGGTTCAGGCCGCCCTTGTAGAGATCCTCTGGCGCGACGTTGGAGGTTGCCACCACCACGGTGCCGAGCTCGAACAGCTTGTTGAACAGCCGCCCCAGGATCATGGCATCGGCGATGTCGGTGACATGGAATTCGTCGAAGCACAAAAGCCAGGCCTCGTCGAAGATCGACGCCGCGGTGAGCGCGATCACATCGCCGTCGGCGATCTCGCCGCGCGCAATATTCTGGCGATAGCCGTAGATGCGCTCGTGCACCTCGGCCATGAATTCGTGGAAATGCGCGCGGCGCTTGTGGGTGACCGAACTGTGCTGGAAGAACAGGTCCATCAGCATGGTCTTGCCGCGGCCGACTTCGCCGTGAATGTAGAGGCCGCGCGGCGGCGGCTCCTCCTTGTCGGCAAACAGCCGGCCGAGCAGGCCCTGCTTGCGCAACGGCTTGTAGTTCGAGAGCCGCTGCTCGAGTTCGGCCAGGGCCTCGGCGGCCTCCTCCTGCGCGGCGTCGGGCTCGATCGCGCCGGAGGAAACGAGGGCCTGGTAATGGGCGCGGAAGGAGGCGGACGGGGGAGAAAGCATGGTCTCCTTTCGGCCTCAACATGACGAAAAATGCAAGCCGAGAATTGGTTTAGTGGTTATCGCAAACTTTCATACCCGCCGCCGGGTCCAGCCGTTGGCAAGCCAGATCACGGGCGCAAGCCGCGCCGCGGCCTGCCGGTTCGATCGTCGGTACGTGGGAATACGGATCGCCCCGGAATTTGACGTTAAGACGCGCTTCACGCTCTTGCCGGGCGACGACGACTACAAACCTTACGCGCTCAACGCGTAGGAATCCTCGACCACATAGGGCCCGCCGCCGGTGGAGGCGCGCGACGAGAACAGCACGAAGCGCGAGGCCGTGAAAACCCGGGTCGGGAAATAGCCGCGCACCGACAGATAGTCGGCGACGTCCTGATTGGAGGCATCGCGCAGCCGCGCCAGCGTCACATGCGGGGTGAATTTTCGCCCCTCCGGATCGAGCCCGATCCGCTGCATCAGCCGCTCGAGTTCGGCCTGCAACTCGATCAGCGGCCGGCTCGGCACCACCTGGGCCACCACCGCGCGCGGCTTCTTGCCGCCGAAGCTCGAGAGCCCCTGCACGGCCACCTCGAACGGCTTGCGGTTGATCCGAAACAGCAGCGAGGCGATTTCGTTGGCGGCGATGCCGTCGATATCGCCGATGAAGCGCAGGGTGACGTGATAATTTTCGGGATCGATCCAGCGGGCGCCGGGAAGGCCGCCCCGCAAATTGGAAAGCGTCTGGCCGATCTCGGCCGGAATTTCCAGTCCAGTGAACAAACGCGGCATCAGCGGGACTCCCGATGCTGGGGCATGATCCTGCGAAAGATCGCGCCCTGTAACAAGCCCGGTGACGAATCACCGATCACTAATTTCTACCGTAGTTATGTGACTCTGCGAAGCAGCCGGCGTTAACAGACCGGAAAGCTTCCGGGAAAACACGGAGTTAGGGTTAGTGCTGCCCGTTTTTCAACTGCGTTGCCCGGATATCGTGCCGAGAAATGCCTGTACCGTGGGCAGCATATTCCTGACGATCACCTCGACGCCCTCCGCCGTCGGATGCATGCCGTCCGCCTGATTGAGTTTGGCGTCGGCGGCGACGCCCTCCAGGAAAAACGGATACAGCGGCACCCCGAAGGATTTGGCCAGATCCGGATAGATGGCATTGAAGCGCGCCGAATAGTCGCTGCCGTAATTCGGCGGCGCCACCATGCCGCACAACAAGACCGCGATTCCGCGCGCCTTCAGCCGGGTCAGAATATCCGACAGCGCCGATCGGGTGACCGCGGGATCGATGCCGCGCAGGGCGTCGTTGGCGCCGAGTTCCAGGATCACCGCCTGGGTGCCGTCGGGCACCGACCAGTCGAGCCGGTCACGGCCGCCGGAGCTGGTATCGCCGGACACCCCGGCATTGCTGATATCGACCGCTATGCCCTTGGATTCCAAGGTCTTTTGGAGCCGTTGCGGGAATGCCGCCGGAGCCGGAAGGCCGAGCCCCGCGCTCAAGGAATCACCGAGGACGACGATCTTGATCGGCTTGGCATCGGCCGCGGCGCGGGCGAAGCCCGTCCCCGCCGTCATCAAAACCACGCCCAACACAAGTATGTGCACGAACATCCGCACGCGCCCCTCGACCCCGCGGGCGGAAGTGCCATATGACCGAGCCATGGACAGTCTCATCGAACCCTCTTCAATCGCCGGCGTCGAGCCGGACACCATTTCCATCTCGAACGTCAATCTCTCGCTCGGCTCGGGCGCCGCGCGCGTTCATATCCTCAAGGATATCAGCCTTCGCGTGGCGCCGGGCGAAGCGATCGGCCTGATCGGGCCGTCGGGATCGGGGAAATCCACGCTGCTGATGGTGATGGCGGGACTGGAGCGTCCCGACAGCGGAGAGGTGGTGGTGAGCGGCACGCCTTTCAATGCGCTTGACGAGGACGCGCTGGCGCGGTTTCGCGGCCGCCAGGTCGGCATCGTGTTCCAGTCCTTCCATCTGATCCCGACCATGACGGCGCTGGAAAATGTCGCGGTGCCGCTGGAACTCGCCGGCGATCCCGATGCGGCGCAGCGCGCGGCGCAGGAGCTCAACTCGGTCGGCCTCGGCGACCGCCTGCATCATTATCCCATGCAACTGTCCGGCGGCGAGCAGCAGCGCGTCGCGCTGGCGCGCGCGCTGGCGCCCGATCCCGCGATCCTGGTGGCGGACGAGCCCACCGGCAATCTCGACGAGGCGACCGGCAAGCAGATCGTCGATCTCCTGTTCACCAAGCACGCCGAGCGCGGCATGACGCTGGTGCTGGTCACCCACGACAGCTCGCTGGCGCAGCGCTGCGACCGCGTGGTGCGGCTGCGTTCGGGCCGGATCGACGACGCAAGGCGCAGGCCAAACAGCCGCTTCATGACCGTTGCCTCCGAACCCGTTCAGGGCACCCTGGATTCCGGACCCGCTCGCGACGGCCGCGGCTCATCGCTTGCGCTGCGCTTTGCGCTTCGCGAATTGCGCGGCGGCCTGCGCGGCTTCTACGTCTTCATCGCCTGCATCGCGCTCGGCGTGATGGCGATCGCGGGCGTAGGCTCCGTCGCAGCCAGCCTCAGCGAAGGACTGGCGCGCGAGGGCCGCACGCTGCTTGGCGGCGATGTCGCCTTCTCCCTGATCCAGCGCGAAGCCAAGCCCGATGAGGTCGCGTTTCTGCGCTCCCGCGGGGCGCTGTCGGTGGCGGCGACGCTGCGCGCCATGGCGCGCACAGCCGACGGCCGGCTGGCGCTGGTCGAGCTCAAGGCGGTCGATGGCGCCTACCCGATGCTCGGCGAACTGACGCTGCAACCGCCAATGCCGGTCAACGAACTGCTGGCCGAGCGTGACGGCGCGTTCGGCGCGGCGGCCGATTCCACGCTGCTGGCGCGGCTCGATCTCAAGCTCGGCGACCGCGTCAGCATCGGCGGCGCGAGTTTTCAGATCCGCAGCGTCGTCGATGCCGAGCCGGACAAGCTTGCCGGAGGCGTCGGTCTGGGTCCGCGATTCCTGGTCAGCGAAGCTGCGCTTGCGCGCGACCGGGTTGCTGCAGCCCGGCAGCCTCGTCCGCTGGATCTATCGGGTGAAACTGCCTGACGACGCGACCGACGATCGCGCCGCCGCCGCACTGATCGACGAGGTGCGAAAAGCACTGCCCGAGGCCGGCTGGGAGATTCGCAGCCGCAGCAATGCCTCGCCGCAGCTCGAGCGCACCATCAGCCGATTCACCCAGTTCCTCACTCTGGTCGGCCTCGCCGCGCTCCTGGTTGGCGGCGTCGGCGTCGCCAATGCGGTCAAGAGCCATATCGATCGCCGCCGCGACGTCATCGCGACGTTCAAGGCACTCGGCGCCACCGGCCGCGACGTCTTCACGATCTACCTCACGCAGGTGGTCGTGCTCGCCGGGATCGGCTCGGTGATCGGATTGGCCGCGGGCGCGGCGCTGCCTTTCATCATTGTCGGCCTATTCGGCAAGCTGCTGCCGCTGCCGGTGGTGCCGGCGCTTCACGCGGGCGAACTCGCGCTGTCGTTCGTCTACGGCCTTCTGACCGCGCTCGCCTTCGGGCTGTGGCCGCTCGGCCGGGTGCATGACGTGCCGGTGGCGGCGCTGTTCCGCGAGGCTGTCGAGAGCGAATGGCATCGGCCGCGCTGGCGTTATCTGGCGCTGATGGCGGTGGTGATCGCGCTGCTGGTCGCGGTCGTGATCGGGCTCGCCTATGACAAGCGCGTCGCCGCCGTATTCGTCGTGTCCTCGATCGCGGTCTTCGCGCTGCTGCGCGGCATCGCCGCCGGCCTGATGGCGCTGGCGCGCCGGCTGCCGCGCTCCCGCTTCACCATGCTGCGGCTGGCGATCGCCAATATCTACCGGCCCGGCGCCTTGACCCCGTCGGTGGTGATGTCGCTCGGGCTGGGGCTCGCGGTGCTGGTCACGATCACCCAGATCGACGGCAATCTGCGGCGGCAATTCATGGCGGCACTGCCGGATCGCGCGCCGTCGTTCTATTTCATCGATATTCCCGCCAACGAGGCCGACCGCTTCGGCGATTTCCTCAAAAACACCGCGCCGGGATCGACCGTCGAGGACGTGCCGATGCTGCGCGGGCGCATCGTCTCGGCCCGCGGCGTCAAGGCCGAAGACCTCAAGCCCTCGACCGACAGCGAATGGGTGCTGCAGAGCGACCGCGGCCTGACCTATACCGGTGAAATGCCGAAGGGCTCCAAAGTGGTCGAAGGCCAATGGTGGGGAGCCGATTACAGCGGCCCGCCGCTGGTCTCGATGGACAAGAAGATCGCCGACGGGCTTGCGCTGAAGGTGGGCGACGAGATCGTCGTCAACGTGCTCGGCCGCGATATCCCGGCCACCATCGGCAATCTGCGCACCATCGACTGGCAGAGCCTCGGCATCAATTTCGTGCTGGTGTTCTCGCCCAACGCCTTCAAGGGTGCGCCGCATACCCATATCGCGACATTGACCGAGAGCCATCCGGACGCCGCCGGCGACGCCAGGATCATCAAGGCGGTCGCCGACGCCTTCCCGATGGTGACGAGCGTACGGGTCCGCGAGGCGCTGGAAACCATCGGCACCGTCGTCACCAACCTGGTGCTGGCGATCCGCGGCGCCAGCGCGGTGACCCTGATCTCGGCCATTCTGGTGCTGGGCGGCGCACTGGCGGCCGGCCATCGCCACCGGGTTTATGACGCCGTCATTCTCAAAACGCTCGGCGCGACCCGCGCGCGGCTGCTCGGGGCCTATGCGCTCGAATATCTGATGATCGGCTTTGCCACCGCCGTTTTCGGCGTGATCGCAGGTTCCGTGGCGGCCTGGCTGATCGTGACCCGGCTGATGACCCTGAGCTTCGTCTGGCAGGCCGGCAGCGCCGCGGGCGTGGTCGCAGCGGCGCTCGTTGTCACGGTGGGCCTGGGGCTCGCCGGCACGCTGTTGGCCCTGAACCAGAAGCCGGCGACTGTGCTGCGGAATTTATGAAGAATTTAGACCGCCCGCAGCCGGCGTGGTTAAGATAACCAATACCATCCAAATTCCTCGCCGGGGGTCCGTTCACGGCCCCGTTATCCGCCTGAACCGGCGAATTCGGCCTGCAGAGCGACATTCGGCCGCGCGTGGAAGCTTGCGGTGAATGTGCTAGTTTCCCACATACAGACCGGGTTAGACGCCGCTTGATGACGCAAAATTAATGTCAGCGGACGGCGGCATCTGAGATAGATTTCTGAGCCGGTGACGCAAACCCTTGCGCTCCGCCGGACCAACCAACGGGAATTCGACCATGTCGGACCTAGACCGCAACTATTCTTCCCCCTTCGGCCGGGCCGCCGGGCGCGTTGACGCCGCGACCGTCGACGCCGGTCTGCGCGCCTACATGCTGCGCATCTACAACTACATGAGCATTGGCCTGGCCATCACCGGCCTCGCCGCGCTCGGCGTCTATATGGCGGCGGTGACGAACGATCCCTCCGGCGCCGCGGCCAAGATCGGCAACGCCTTCCTGACGCCGTTCGGCTATGCGATGTTCGTGAGCCCGCTGAAATGGCTGTTCATCCTGGCGCCGCTCGCCATGGTGTTCGCGATCTCGGCCGGCATCAACCGGCTGCAGCCGGCGACGGCGCAGCTGTTGTTCTGGGCGTTCTCGGCGCTGATGGGCATTTCGATGTCCTCGATCTTCCTGGTGTATACGCACACCTCGATCGTGAGGGTTTTCTTCATCACCGCGGCCACCTTCGGCGCGCTCAGCCTCTACGGCTACACCACCAAGCGTGACATGACCGGGATGGGATCGTTCCTGTTCATGGGCCTGATCGGCATCGTGATCGCGAGCCTCGTCAACCTGTTCCTCGCCAGCTCGATGCTGCAGTTCCTGGTGTCGGTGATCGGCGTGCTGGTGTTCGCGGGCCTCACCGCCTACGACACCCAGCGGCTGAAGAACGACTACATCTACGGCTACGCCTCGCAGGGCGGCGCCGTGGCCGAGCGCGCCTCCATTCTCGGTGCGCTGTCGCTCTACTTGAACTTCATCAACCTGTTCACGCTGCTGCTGCAGCTGCTCGGCCAGCGCGACTAATCGCCCGGCTCAAGCTGACAAATTACAGCCCCGGCCTCGCGGCCGGGGCTTTTCTTTTACGGGCTCGTCATGGCCGGGCTTGTCCCGGCCATCCACGTTTTTCCTGCTGCAACACCAGTAAGACGTGGATGCCCGGCACAAGGCCGGGCATGGCGAAACAACGTTGATCAAACCCCGCCGGCTGATATCTTCGACAGCCATGCAAGCGCTCGAAATCAGGCCCGCGACCGCGGCCGACCTGCCCTCCATTACCGGGATCTACGAGCATGCGGTCCGTTACGGCACCGCGACGTTCGAACTGATCCCGCCGGATGTCGCCGAGATGACGCGGCGCTTTGGCGTGCTGATGGACGGCGGCTTTCCCTATTTCGTCGCCGTCCTCGAAGGCCGCGTGGTCGGATACGCCTATGCGGGCGCCTACCGGCCGCGGCCGGCCTATCGCTTCACCGTGGAGAACTCGGTCTACCTTGAGCCCGCAATCCACCGGCGCGGGATCGGCCTGCAATTGATGCAAAGGCTGATCGCGGAATCGGAGGCGCGCGGCTACCGGCAGATGATCGCGGTGATCGGCGATTCCGCCAACGCCGGATCGATCGGCGTGCATACCAAATGCGGATTCCAGATGATCGGCACCCATCCCGATGTCGGCTTCAAATTCGGCCGCTGGCTCGACACCGTGATGATGCAGCTCGGGCTCGGCGAGGGCGGAACTACGCTGCCGGCTGGCTGAGTTCTGCATCAGCCAATTGGTCCGCATTCGGTTCGCGTTAGACCACCGCCAGCTTGCGGTCGATCACCAGGAGCACGCGATCGAGTTCGTGGCCGCGGCGCAGAATCAGCCCGCTTGCCGAGATCACGCTGTAGATGCCCTGCTTGCGCGCGAGCCGTGGATCTTTTTCGATGCGATAGATGGGTACTTCCGAGGCGCGGCGGAACACCGAGAAGACCGCGCGATCCCTGAGAAAATCGATGGCGTAGTCGCGCCACTCGCCATCGGCGACCATGCGCCCATACAGGTTCAGGATACGATTGAGCTCGAAACGATCGAACGTTACCCGGCTTGGCAATGGACCCGCAGCGACGACGCGCGCCGCTGCGCGAACCTCGCTTGGATCGGCTTCCTCCGACATCGAACTCATGGAGCGCCTCCTGTCATCTGGACGACATGATCGCGCCAACGGTGTGCGGCTGCAAGAGGGCCGTGGCGGGTGCGCCGATATTCGCCCCGACCGATCGCCCCCGGCCGGCCAGAAATGTGCCGTCACGGGATCGTTAGCGGAATCATAATGCCGCCCCACTTCTGCCCAGCGCCTGCCCTGCTGGATTGCGACAAGACAATCCTGCGTTGGCCCGGTCCTTTCGGTTCCGGATTCCTCAGCCCCCAGCCCCCCGGGGTCGTCAGGATCGGGCCTGTTCCGCAGCTAGACTATCCTCACCCAGGGCCAACGAGAGTTGGTCCTTTTTGTTTTGGGGGTGTCTTCATTTGGGGAGTGTCGTTCCGATCGGCCTTGCGCGATCTGCCGTCGCTCCTGCAGCCACGAAAAAAGACCGAAAGCAGGGAACTCAGTGCAGCGGCGTGAAAGCCGCCCCCAACATCGCACCTGGTTTGTCGAGGCCGCCGTCCTGGACATAGACCACCGCGCCGTCGACGCCCTCGCGCGAAATATTCTCCAGCGGCACCGTCCAGCTGCCCGGAGTTCCGTTCCAGTCGCCGACCTTGAGCAGGTTGCGTACCACGTTGTGGTAGGTGATCTGGCGACCGCCATTCTCGCCGCGCCCGATCGAGATCGGCACCGCCTTCGAGATCGAGCAGATCCAGACTTCGCCGTGCATTTCCTTCGGCCCCTTTCTGGAGGCTGCGACCGAAACATTGATCTCGTTGCCGGACTGCGTCATCGTCACCGGGACCGACATGACGATGTCATCGGTCTTCCTGGTGGCATTGATGGCGCTCTCGATGCCGGCGCGATCGCTGCCGATCACATGGACCGACCCGTTGATGACGGCTTGGGGCGTGTAGACCTCCCGATCGCCGCGCACGTGGGAATAGGCTTTCTGGCGGGCACTGAAGCGCGCATCGGCCAGCGTGTCCTTCCAGCCCAGATAATCCCAGTAATCGATCGGCATGCTCAGCGCGATCACCGACGGATCCTTGGCGAGCTCACCGAGAATCTTGTCGGCGGGCGGACAGGACGAGCATCCTTGCGACGTAAACAGCTCCACCACCGCGCGCGGATCGGCATGGGCCGGACGGATGATGGCGACAATCGCGCAAACGCCAAGCGCACCCGACCATCGCGAAATCAAATTATACGTCGTCATCGTTGTCATGCTGGAAACCAGGAACCACCCTTAATCGTTGCCGTTAACGCTGTTACCGTCCCCGGTACCGGCCCCGAACTCTGCCCTTCGAACGCAAGAAGGCGGCCCTTAATAGGCCGCCTCCCCTCCAGCCGCTACTCACTTCGCAGTGAGCCAGCAACGCTGAGCCATCGATTGCCACCCGCCTCACGCCGCGAGTTTGCGCAGGACGTAATGCAGGATGCCGCCGTTGCGATAATAGTCCAGTTCGTCGAGCGTATCGATCCGGCACAGCAGCGAGACCCGCTGCAGCGAACCGTCGCCCGAGACGATCTCTGCCGTCAGCTTCTGGCGCGGCTTCAGTTCGCCCTGCAAACCCCGGATCGTCACCTTCTCATCGCCCTTCATGCCGATCGACTGCCAGGACGCGCCGTCCTCGAAGGTCAGCGGCAGCACGCCCATGCCGACGAGGTTGGAGCGATGGATGCGCTCGAAGCTCTGGCAGATCACGGCGCGAACGCCGAGCAGCCGCGTTCCCTTCGCGGCCCAGTCGCGCGACGATCCGTTGCCGTATTCGGCGCCGGCAAAAACCACCAGCGGCACTTGCTCGGCCTGATACTTCATCGCGGCGTCGTAGATCGACATCTGCTCGCCGTCGGGCCAGTGCTTGGTCAGGCCGCCCTCCGGGATATTGCCGTCGGCGCCCTTCAGCATGAAGTTCTTGATGCGGATATTGGCGAAGGTGCCGCGCATCATGACTTCGTGATTGCCGCGCCGCGTGCCGTATTGATTGAAGTCAGCCGGACGCACCTGATGTTCAGACAGATATTTTCCGGCGGGCGACGTCAGCTTGATCGAGCCGGCCGGCGAGATGTGGTCGGTGGTGATCTTGTCGCCGAACATCGCCAGAACCCGTGCGTCGACCACGTCGACGACCGGCTCCGGCTCCTTTTTCATGCCTTCGAAATAGGGCGGGTTCTGCACATAGGTCGAGCTCATGTTCCAGCGATAGGTCTCGCTCTCCACCGTCTTGATCTTGCGCCAGTTGGTGTCGCCCTTGAACACGTCGGCGTAGCGCTTCTTGAAGATCGACGCGGTCACGAACTTCTTCATGAAGGCGTTGATCTCCTTGGTCGTCGGCCAGATGTCCTTGAGGTAGACCGGCTTGCCGTCCTTGCCGGTGCCGATCGGCTCGACGGCCAGATTCTTGGTCACCGTTCCGGCCAGCGCATAGGCCACGACCAGCGGCGGCGAGGCCAGGTAATTGGCCTGCACGTCGGGGCTGACGCGGCCTTCGAAATTGCGATTGCCCGACAGCACGGCGGCGGCGACGATGCCGTTGTCGTTGATCGATTTCGAAATATCCTCCGGCAGCGGGCCGGAATTGCCGATGCAGGTGGTGCAGCCGAAGCCCACCAGGTTGAAACCGACCTTGTCGAGCTCGAGCTGCAGGCCCGAATTAGAGAGGTATTCAGCGACCACCTGGCTGCCCGGCGCCAGCGAGGTTTTCACCCAGGGCTTTGCGGTGAGGCCCTTGGCGGCGGCGTTGCGCGCCAGAAGTCCGGCGCCGATCAGGACGCTCGGATTGGAGGTGTTGGTGCAGGAGGTGATCGCCGCGATCACCACGTCGCCATGGCCGAGATCGAAATTGCGGTTCTCGACCGGATAGCGCGTCGATGCGTCGGCGGCCTTCTTGTATTCGCTGGTCATCGCCGCGGAGAAGCCTTCGGCGACCGCGGGCAGCGCGACGCGGCCTTCGGGGCGCTTCGGTCCGGCCATCGAGGGCACGACGTCGCCGAGATCGAGGATCAGCTTTTCGGTGAACACCGGATCGGGCGATTTGGCGGTACGGAACAGGCCCTGCGCCTTGGCGTAGGCGGTCACCAGCGCGACGCGGTCGGCCTTGCGCCCTGAGGTCTTCAGATAATCGATGGTCTCGGAATCGACCGGGAAGAAGCCGCAGGTCGCGCCGTATTCCGGCGCCATGTTGCCGATGGTGGCCTTGTCCGCGACCGACAGATGGTCGAGACCGGGGCCGTAGAATTCCACGAATTTTCCGACCACGCCCTGCTTGCGCAGCATTTGCGTAACCGTCAGCACCAGGTCGGTGGCGGTGACGCCTTCCTTCAATTGGCCCTTGAGCTTGAAGCCGATCACTTCCGGCAGCAGCATCGACAGCGGCTGGCCGAGCATGCAGGCTTCCGCCTCGATGCCGCCGACACCCCATCCGAGCACGGCCAGGCCGTTGACCATGGTGGTGTGCGAATCAGTGCCGACCAGCGAATCCGGATAGGCGACCTCGAAGGTGCCCTTCTTCTTGCCGACCGTCATCTTCTCCTTGCGGGTCCACACCGTCTGCGCGAGGTATTCGAGATTGACCTGATGGCAGATGCCGGTGCCGGGCGGCACCACCGAGAAATTCGAAAACGCCTTCTGGCCCCATTTCAGGAATTCATAGCGTTCCTGGTTCTGCTTGTATTCCTCGACCACGTTCTTGGCGAAAGCCTTGTTGTCGCCGAAGAAGTTCACGATCACCGAGTGATCGATGACGAGATCGACCGGCACCAGCGGATTGATCTTTTCGGCGTCGCCGCCGAGCGCCTGCATCGCGTTGCGCATCGCCGCCAGATCGACCACCGCCGGCACGCCGGTAAAATCCTGCATCAGCACCCGCGCCGGGCGGAATGCGATTTCATGCTCGAGCTTGCGCTTCCTCATCCACTTCGAGACCGCGACGATGTCTTCCTTCTTGACGGTGCGGCCGTCTTCGTTGCGCAGCAGGTTCTCCAGCAGCACCTTCATCGAGTAGGGCAGCTTGGAGATTCCCTTCAGACCGTTCTTCTCGGCGGCGGGCAGGCTGTAATAGACGTAGGTCTTGGCGCCGACCTTGAGGGTCTTCTGGCTTTTGAAGCTGTCGAGCGAGGTCATATGAGGAATTTCCCAATTGTCAGTTATACCCGGCAAGGGTATTTAAACACCGTCAGCGAGGGCTGGCCTGATGGCTTGCAGACACCGATCGTGTGCTGCATCAAGTTCCGGCTTATAGAATCATTCCAGTGGCACCGCCACACCGACAATCGTCCCGCAGCGTCGCGCTACCCAAAAATTCTGCTGCGGTACCCATCAATTTCCAGAGGGCTGTGAAGGGGCAAAATGCGGCTCTCGGGACGGGACGTCAGGTGTGTGCGGGGTGGCCGGAACGTGTTCTCGGGCCTCGATTTCGAGGCCTCTTCGGGCGAGACTCTGGCCATCATCGGCGCCAATGGATCAGGCAAAACCTCGCTGTTGCGAATGATCGCGGGGTTGTTGGCGATAGCCGACGGCTCGATCGGCCTCGATGGCGGCGAGACCGAACTGACATTGCCCGAACAGGCGCATTATCTCGGCCACCGCGATGCGCTGAAGCCTGCTTTGAGCGTGATCGAAAACCTCGCCTTCTGGCGGGATTTTCTCGGCGGTGAGCCGTCTGACGCCAAGGACGGCCTCAAGCAGAGCCTTTCCGCGGTCGGGCTCGACCATGCGGTCCACCTTCCAGCGGCGTATCTGTCGGCCGGCCAGCGCCGGCGGCTCTCGATCGCCCGGCTGCTCACGGTCCGGCGCCCGATCTGGCTCTTGGACGAGCCGACCAATGCGCTCGACGTCGCCGGCCAAAGCATGTTTGCCGGGCTGATGACCGATCATCTCAAGAGCGGCGGCCTGATCGTCGCCGCCACCCACGCGCCGTTGGGGATTGCCGCGCGCGAATTGCGGATCGGGGGCACGTCATGACCGCGCTTGCCGCCCTGATTCGCCGGGACTTCAGAATTGCGCTGCGGGTCGGCGGCGGGGCACTGATCGGGGTGCTGTTCTTCCTGACCGTGGTGGTGCTGATGCCGTTCGCGGTCGGTCCCGATCTCGCGCTGCTGACGCGGCTCGGGCCGGCAATTCTCTGGCTCGGCGCGCTGCTGGCAAGCCTGCTCACCCTCGACCGGCTGTTTACGGCCGATCATGACGACGGTTCGCTCGATCTGATCGTCATGGGCCGCACGCCGCTGGAACTCGCCTGCGCCGCCAAGGCGCTGGCGCACTGGCTGGCCGCCGGACTGCCGCTGGTGATTGCAACCCCGGTGCTTGGACTTTTGTTGAACCTCGACGCCCTCTCGACGTCGGCGGTCGCCCTGACGCTGCTGGCGGGAACTCCGGCGCTAACCTTTACCGGCATGATCGGCGCCGCCCTGGCCGTGACGCTGCATCGCGGCGGATTGCTGCTGGCGGTACTTGTGCTGCCGCTGTCGATCCCGGTGCTGATCTTCGGCGTTGCCGCCTCGCAGGCCGCGATATCGGGATTGTCGTTCGGCGCGCCGTTTTCGATCCTGTGCGCGCTGTCGCTGATCAGTTTCGTCATCGGGCCGTTCGCGGCGGCCGCCAGCCTGCGCCACGGGCTGGATTGATCTTGAAGGGAATTGACCTCGATCAACTCTCGCGGAGCGCGTTCATGCTGATTGCCTCGCGACGGCCGCGACCATTAACAGGGTGCCATGACGCTGATCGATCTCGCCAACCCTACCCGGTTCCTGACGCTGACCGCGCGGGTTTTGCCATGGCTGTCGGGCGCAACCGCCATCCTGCTGTTGATCGGCCTCTACCAATCGGCCATGGCACCGGACGACTACCAGCAGGGTGCCACGGTGAAGATCATGTTCATCCACGTGCCGAATGCATGGCTGTCGATGTTCGTCTGGGGCGTCATGAGTCTGGCTTCGCTGGGCACGCTGGTGTGGCGACATCCGCTGGCGGACGTCGCCGCCAAGGCTGCCGCCCCGATCGGCGCCTCCTTCACGTTTCTGGCGCTGGTGACGGGCTCGCTGTGGGGCCGGCCGATGTGGGGCACCTATTGGGAATGGGACGCGCGGCTGACCTCGGTGTTGATCCTGTTCCTGATGTATCTCGGCCTGATCGCGCTGTGGCGGGCGGTCGAAGATCCCTCGCGCGCAGCGCGCGCCGCGGCCGTGCTGACGCTGGTCGGCGCCATCAATATACCGATCATCAAGTTCTCGGTGGACTGGTGGAACACGCTGCATCAGCCGGCCTCGGTGCTCCGCATGGGCGGACCGGCGCTCGATCGCGCCTTCCTGATTCCTCTGTTGGTGATGGCGGTGGCGTTTTCGCTGTTGTTCCTCACGCTGCATCTGGCGGCGATGCGCAACGAGATCCTGCGCCGGCGGGTACGCAGCTTGCAGATGATGCAAGCCAGCAAGCGATCGGCGTGAACGCCATGTCGCTCGGTCCCTACACTTCCTTCATCGTGACGTCCTATGCACTGGTTACAGCGGTGGTGCTCATGCTCATTGCCTGGATCGCGATCGACTATCAGCGCCAGAAGGCGCGCCTGCGCGAACTCGACGCGTCGGGCGTGGTCAGGCGTTCCGGGCGCAGCGCGGCGGATATGAAATGAGCGAGACCTCGACAACCGATACCCCGCCGGCCCGCCGGTCCTGGCTGATGGCGCTGCCGCTGATCGCCTTCGCAGCGCTTGCCGTGCTGTTCTGGTTCCGGCTCGGCGATGGCGATCCGTCTAAAATCCCCTCCGCCCTGATCGGCCACCCGGCGCCCCAGACCACGCTGCCGCCGCTGGCGGGGCTGGTCGACAACGGCATCCAGGTGCCCGGGCTCGATCCGGCCATGTTCAAGGGCAAGGTCAGCGTCGTCAACGTCTGGGCTTCGTGGTGCATACCTTGCCACGACGAGGCGCCACTGCTGACCGAACTCGGCCGCGACAAGCGGCTGCAGCTGATCGGCATCAACTACAAGGATGCGCCGGACAATGCGCGGCGCTTTCTCGGCCGCTACGGCAATCCTTACGGCGTCGTCGGTGTCGACGGCAACGGACGCGCCGCGATCGAATGGGGTGTCTATGGCGTGCCGGAGACCTTCATCGTCGGGCGCGAAGGCACCATCGTCTACAAGCTGGTCGGCCCAGTGACGCCGGACAATATCAATGCGGTGCTCAAGGTCGAGATCGACAAGGCGCTGAAGGCAGGGTCGTAAATTGGCGATGCCCCGGAATGCCAAATAACTTCTTGCTTCGGTCTGCCGATTATTTCGGCGATCATCCCTTGCTCACGTCCCCCTCCGCCGCATCGCTGGCTTCCAGCGACGCCGGGTCGAGATGGTAGCGCTTGGTCAGCGGCATCTGCGCGATCGCGAAGATCATGGTCAGCGGGATCACGCCGAACGCCTTGAACGCGACCCAGAAGTCGGTGCTCTGGGTGCGCCAGATGATCTCGTTCAGGATCGCCATACCGAAAAAGAACAGCGCCCAGCGCGCCGTGAGGATGCGCCAGCCCTGCGGCGTCAGGTTGAACATCTGATCGAACATGATCGCGATGAAGGAGCGGCCGAACAACAGCCCGCCGCCGAGGATCGCGGCGAACAGGCCGTAGATGATGGTGGGTTTGACCTTGATGAAGGTCTCGTCGTGCAGCACCAGCGTCAGCGTGCCGAACACGATGACGACGACGCCGGTGACCAGCGCCATCAGCGGCACGTGCCGCGTCACCACATAGGACGCGATGATCGCAACCACGATCGCCACCATGAAAGCGCCGGTGGCGGCGAACAGGCCGAACTTGGCGTTGGCGCCGAAGAAGACCAGCAGCGGCCCGAGCTCGGTCGCGAGCTTGAACAAAGGATGCGGTGTCGTCTTGTCCATCATTCAATTCCTGCGATCGCCTGGGCAAAATCCCGCGCGGTGAAGGGCGCGAGATCGTCGACACCCTCGCCGACACCGATGAAATGCACCGGCAATTTATGTTTTTCCGCCAACGCCACCAGGATGCCGCCGCGCGCGGTGCCGTCGAGCTTTGTCATGACGAGGCCGGTAACGCCTGCGGTCCGGTGAAACGCCTCGACCTGCGACAGCGCGTTCTGCCCCACCGTGGCGTCGAGCACCAGCAGCACGGCATGCGGCGCCGAGGCATCGACCTTCCTGATGACGCGGACGACTTTTTCAAGCTCGTTCATCAGCTCGGCCTTGTTCTGCAGCCGGCCGGCGGTGTCGACCAGCAGCACGTCGAGCTTGCCGTCGCGCGCGGCGGTCAATGCGTTGAAGGCAAGGCTCGCGGAATCCGACCCCTGCGCGCCCGCGATGACCGGCGATTTGGTGCGCTCGCCCCAGATCTTCAACTGTTCGATGGCGGCGGCGCGAAAGGTATCGCCGGCCGCGAGCATCACCTTGCGGCCTTCGGCGGAAAGTTTTGCCGCAAGCTTGCCGATGGTGGTGGTCTTGCCGGAGCCGTTGACGCCTACCACGAGAATGACGAACGGCTTTTGCGCCTCGTCGATGACGAGCGGCTTTGCTACCGGAACAAGCACCTTCTCGACTTCGGTCGCGACCACGGATTTCACGTCGTCGGCCGTGATCGCCTTGTCGTAGCGGCCATGGCCCACCGCCGCCGAAATGCGCGCGGCCACTTCCGTTCCCAGATCGGCGCGCAGCAGCACGTCCTCGATGTCCTCGAGCATGGCGCGGTCGAGCTTGCGCTTGGTGACGAGGTCGGCCACCGCCGTCCCGAGCGAGCTCGAGGTACGCTTCAAGCCGCTGGACAGCCGCCGCCACCAGCTCAGTTTTGTCTTTTCCGGAGTGGTATCGCTCATGCCGGGTGTGTTAGCGGTTTCGCGCCATGAGCGAAAGTCTCGAACGCCTGACCGAAGTTCCCGAATTGACCGCGGAGGAAATCCAGGCCCGCGTGCTCCATCGCGACGGGCTGATGCTGGTGATCGACAAGCCCGCCGGCCTGCCGGTCCATCGCGGCCCCAAGGGCGGCGCCAATCTGGAATCCTCGTTCGATGGCTTGCGATTCGGGCTGCCGCGCCCGCCGGTTCTCGCCCACCGGCTCGATCGGGATACGTCCGGCTGCCTCGTTTTGGGACGCCACCGCAAGGCCACAGCATCGCTCGGGCTATTGTTCAAGCACGGCAAGATTTCAAAAACCTATTGGGCGGTGGTCGAGGGCGGCCCGGCCGAAGCCGAGGGCACCATCGACATGCCGCTCGGCCGCCTCAATGCCGAGCGCGGCTGGTGGCAGAAGCCCGATCCGGAGGGGCAGAAAGCAGTCACCAACTGGAAAGTGCTGGGGCGCGGCGACGGCCTGACCTGGCTCGCGCTGGAGCCGGTCACCGGCCGCACCCATCAATTGCGCGTCCACTGTGCCGAAATGGGCTGGCCGATCGTCGGCGACAATATCTACGGCAACGGCCCGCGTTTCGGCGAACCGCGCCTGCATCTGCATTCCCGCGAGATCGTGATCCCGATTTCCAGGAACAAGGACCCGGTGCGCGTGGTCGCGCCGGCGCCGGTCCATCTGCACGAGCGGCTCAAGGCGTGCGGGTGGAACGGGGAGTAGGGGAGCGCGAACGCGTCACCCACCCCGTGTCATCATCCGCGAAAGCGGATGATCCGGTATCCCAGAGAAGCTCGTGATTAGCCGGGAGGCCGCGGCGTACTGGGTCGTCCGGTCAAGCCGGACGACGACAGTCAGAGGTCAGCCGTGCACCATCATTTCCGCTGATCATTAGCGCCCGCACCGCGCCGGGTGTCTCCCCGGCAATCGCCACCGGAATGAAATGCTCGGTGCGGCCCTGCGAGGCGCTTTCGATCAGCACCTGCCGCGTATGGCCTACCTCCGACGCCAGCCGTTTTTGTAGCGCCATCTCGCCCGCCACCCGCAATCGCCTGGCGCGCTCGCGAATCTCGTTGCCCTTAACCTGTGGCATTCGCGCCGCCGGGGTTCCCGGCCGCGGCGAATAGGGAAACACATGCAGGAAAGTGAGGCCGCATTCCTCGACCAGATCGATCGAGCGCGCGAACATCGCCTCGGTCTCGGTCGGAAAGCCCGCAATGATATCGGCGCCGAGCGCGATGTCCGGCCGCAGGCGCCGCACCTGCGCGCAGAACTCGATGGCATCCTTGCGGGAGTGCCGCCGCTTCATCCGCTTCAAAATCAGATCGTCGCCGGACTGCAGCGACAGATGCAGATGCGGCATCAGACGTTCCTCGTCGGCGATGACATCGAGCAGATCGGAATCGGCCTCGATGGAATCGATCGATGAAATCCGCAACCGCCTTAATTCCGGGACATGCCGCAGGATCTGTTTTGTCAGTTGACCGAGTTTTGGGGCGCTCGGCAGATCGGCGCCGTAACTGGTGAGATCGACGCCGGTCAGCACGATCTCGGCATGGCCGCGCTCGACCAGCTTGCGGACCTGGTCGACCACCGCGCCCATCGGCACCGAGCGCGAATTGCCGCGGCCATAGGGGATGATGCAGAAGGTGCAGCGGTGGTCGCAGCCGTTCTGCACCTGCACAAACACCCGGGGCAGGCCCTTCTGAAATCCTTCCACCAGATGCGGCGCCATCTCCTTGACGGCCATGATATCGGCGACCGCGATCTTCTCGCTGGCTTGCACGCCCAACCCGGCCGCGCCGTCGAGCGCCCTGCGCGCCGCGCGCCAGGCTTCACCGCGCATCTTGTCGTCATTGCCGAGCACGCGATCGACCTCGGCCATGCCTGCGAACATCTCGGCCTGGGTTTGCGCCGCGCAGCCGGTGACCACGATGCGCGTCTGCGGCCGCTCACGCTTGAGCCGCCGGATCGATTGCCGCGCCTGCGCCACGGCTTCGTTGGTCACCGCGCAGCTATTGATGACGACGGTATCGGTGAGGCCGGCATCCGCCGCCTCGCGCAATATCACCTCGGATTCGAAGGCGTTGAGGCGGCAGCCGAAGGTAACGATCTCGACGCTCATGTTACGCGACGGAGGCAAACAGCGCCGGATCGAAGCGGCCTTCATATTCGAAGGTCGCGGGACCCGTCATCAGCACGTGGTCGTCGCCCTCGCGCCACTCGATGGTGAGTTCGCCGCCCGGCAACGCGATCTGCACGATGCGGTTGGCGCGCTTCAACCGCGCCGCCGCCACCGCGGCGGCGCAGGCCGCCGAGCCGCAGGCCTTGGTCAGCCCGGCGCCGCGCTCCCAGGTGCGGATCGTGATGTGATCGCGATCGACGATATGCGCGAGTGTGATATTGGCGCGTTCCGGAAAGATCGGGTGGTTTTCCAACAGCGGCCCGATGCGGGCGAGATCGTAGGCGTTGACGTCATCGACCCAGAAGATCGCGTGCGGATTGCCCATGCTGACCGCCGACGGCGTGTGCAAAACCGGCGCGTCGATCGGGCCGATCTGCAACTCGATCGAGCGGGTGTCGCGAAACTCCTCGGCCAGCGGAATATCCTTCCAGCCGAATTTCGGCGGACCCATGTCGACGGTGTAGAGGTCGCTTGAGGGACCCTGCCAGCAGTTGAGCAGGCCTGCCCTGGTCTCGAACGTGACGGCGGTCTGGCCTGTCACCTCGAACAGCCGGCGCACGACACAGCGCATGCCGTTGCCGCAGGCCCCCGCCTCGGAGCCGTCATTGTTGTAGATGCGGATGAAGGCCTCGGTGCCCGCAAGCCGCGGCGGCTGCAACACCATCAGCTGGTCGTAATGCACGCCGGCGGGCGAGGCCACCGCGCGGGCTTCCTCCGGCGTGACGGCGGCGGGCTTGTCGCGCAGATCGACCACGACGATCTCGTTGCCGATGCCGTTCATCTTGGCAAAGCTGTGGTTGGCGAGCGCGCTCATGGAATTTCCCGAACAATGCCCGTCTTATATGGCGAATGGCGGCCGATTGGCCAGTGTGGTGAATCTGTGTCGACACCGCTGCCGGCAACGCAGCCCCCATGACATATCTGTCATGGGACGAAAGCCGCGCTTGCGTGTTAGCATGGCGCAACCTCGCCGATGTGAGCCGGGACACCCCGGCGAGCCCGCCACCTCCTAATTTAAGGCTTTGGAGAATAACGAATGAATGGCCGCCGCTGGTTTCGCCTCGTCCTGGTCGCGCTGATCCCGATCGCTGCGATTTCGCTGGCCCCGGGCAACGTGCGGGCGCAATCGCCGGCGCCGTCGGCCTCGCCGGCGGCTCCCGCCGCATCGCAAACGCCTGCCCCCGCACCTTCGACCAGCCCGGCTCCGGCCGCCAGCCCCGCACCACCGGCCACAGCGCAGACCCCGGCGACACCGCCCTCGGCGGCCGCGCCGGTGCAGACGGCCGATCCCTTCGGCGAACAGATCACGCTGGAGCCGAAAACGGTCGTCGTCCTCAAGGGCAGCGCCAACTGGGATTCGGCGTTCGACACCCTGATCGATGGATTCAAGTCGCTGTCAACACTGCTCGACAAGCAGGGCATCAAGCCGTCGGGCAATCCGATGATCGTCTACACCTCCACCGACGATACCGGCTTCACCTTCCTGGCGGAAATTCCGGTCGATCAGGAGCCGAAAAACCTGACCAAGGCCATGAGCATGGGCAAATCGCCCGACGGCAAGGCACTGAAATTCGTCCATCGCGGATCCTACGACAACATGGACAACACCTACGAGGCCATCACCAATCACCTCGACGACAAGAAGCTCGAGGCCAAGGACACTTTCATCGAGGAATACATCACCGATCCCCTGAAGACCGCGGAAGACAAACTGGTCATCAACGTCTATGTGCCGCTGAAATGAGGCTCGTGAAACAACGCACTTTGCTTGCCGCCGCCACGGTCGCCATGACCCTGATCGCGGCGCCCGTGCTGGCGCAGACCGTGCCGCCGCCGATGATCACCGTCAGCGGCGAGGCCACGATTTCGGTGGCGCCGGATCAGGCGGAGATCGAGGCCGGCGTCACTTCGGACGCCAAGACCGCGCGGGAGGCATCCGAGGCCAACAACGCGGCGATGGGCAAGCTGCTGCTCGCGCTCAAGGCCGCCAATATCGAGCAGAAGGACATCCAGACCTCGCGGGTGTCGCTGCAGCCGCAATACGCGCCAAACCGCTCCGGGCCGTCACCCGCGGTCGGCTATCGCGCCAGCAACCGCGTCACCGTCCGGCTGCACGACGTCCTCAAGGTCGCGAGCACCATCGATATACTGGTGGGCGCCGGCGCGACCGATATGGGCGGCGTCGGCTTCTCGGTGTCCAACGCTTCGAAACTGCTCGATGATGCCCGCGGACAGGCCGTCGCCGATGCCCGCCGCAAGGCCGAGATCTACGCCAAGGCAGCCGGCGTCACGCTCGGCGCGCCGCTCGACATCTCCGAGCAAGGCGCGCCCGGCCCGATGCCTTTTCGCAAGATGAGCGCAGGCATGGCGGCTTCCCCGACGCCGATCGCACAGGGCGAAGAAGCGCTTCAGGTGAATGTGAGCGTGTCCTGGGCGATCAAGCAGGCGGGGCAGTAGAGCGGGGTCGACTCCCTCGCCGGCTCTTGCGGGACAATTTAGAGTTCAAACACCTGCCCCGGCTTGGGCGCAACAAAGCGCTCGCGCGGTATCCCGGCATCGTCCAGCGCGGCGTGCAGCGCGATGAGCGGCGCGTCGATCGCTTCATCGGTGAGCTGGAACGTGCCGTGATGATGGGCGAGGGCTGCTCGCGCGCCGCAATCGTCCAGCGCCTTCACCGCATCCGACGGGTTCATGTGCTGGTCGCGCATGAACGAGCGCGGCTCATAGGCGCCGATCGGCAGGATCGCCAGCCGCAACGGACCGTGGGCTTGCCCGACATCGCCGGAAATGCTTGCCGCTGCCGTAACCGGAATCGCAGACGACGTAGATCTTGCCGGCCGGTGTCTCCAGCACGAAGCTCGCCCACAGCGCCTTGTTGCGGTCGAACAGCCCGCGCGCCGTCCAGTGCCGGGTCGGCACCAGCGTCACCGCGATGCCGTTGCCGAGTTCGACGCGGTCGTGCCAGTCGAACGCTTCGGCGCGGAGCTTGTCGTCGGCGTTGCGCATGGCGACATCGTTGCCGAGCGGGGTGATCACGCGCGGGGCGAATTTTGCCGAGAGCTTCGACAGCGTGGCGATGTCGAGATGATCGTAATGGCCGTGCGACACCAGCGCGACGTCGATCGAAGGCAGCGCCTCAAAGGCAATGCCGGGGGCGTTATGGCGCTTCGGTCCGGCCCAGCGCACCGGCGAGGCGCGTTCCGACCAGACGGGATCGACCAGGATGTTCAGGCCTGAGGTCTGGATCAGCCAGCTGACGTGGCCGACAAACGACAGCCGTACCTTGCCACCATCGACACGCGCCGGCGGTGTATCGGCATGCGGACTCGGCGCCCATTTTGGCCAAGGCTGCCGCTTTCGGTCCTGGCCGAACTGCCAGCGCAACACTTCGCGGAGCGATTTCGGCGGCGCGCCGTCGGGATCGAAAAACTGCTTGCCGTCGAAATGATCGGAGAGCGGTCCGGAATGGATTTTCTTGGAGGAGGTCATGGCCTGATAGGCAACAAATAGGTCTGTTTTTGCAAGGGGGTAGACCCCCCGCCGGGCTTCACGAACGCGCTATGCGGCCCCGACTTTCCTTGACTTTTGGGGCTTGCGGGGGTTTAACGCGGCCAATCCATCGGAAAGATGTTCTTTTCGACCCGCCGCCCGGTCCCTGAGGCCGGAGGTCAACGCCCGACAGCGCGATGCGCCCTCGGGCGCAAAGTTGTTTGGTTTATCGGCTCGGCGCCATGCCGGGATAGAAAAAAGGTCGTCATCACCCGCGAAAGCGGGTGATCCAGTATCCCGGAGCTGCTCGATTGAGCCGAGAAGCTGCAGTGTACTGGATACCCCGCTTTCGCAGGGTATGACAGCGGTGAGTGACGCAGCGCCTGCAACAGGCAAGGGATAACGGCATTGTTCGACAATCTGTCGGAAAAGCTTGGTGGCATCCTCGATCGGCTGACGGGGCGCGGTTCGCTCAGTGAAGCCGACGTCGATGCCGCGATGCGCGAGGTGCGCCGCGCGCTGCTCGAGGCCGACGTCTCGCTCGACGTCGTGCGCGGCTTCACCGATCGCGTCCGCGAGCAGGCGGTCGGCGCCACCGTCGTCAAGTCGGTGACCCCGGGCCAGATGGTGGTCAAGATCGTCCACGACGAACTGGTCGCCACGCTCGGCGCCGACGGCCAGACCATCGACCTCAACGCGGTGCCGCCGGTCGCGATCATGATGGTCGGCCTGCAGGGCTCCGGCAAAACCACCACCACCGCGAAACTTGCCCGCCGCCTGACCCAGCGCGACAAGCGCAAGGTGCTGATGGCCTCGCTCGACATCTATCGCCCGGCGGCGATGGAGCAGCTCGCGGTACTTGGGCGCGACCTCGATATCCCGACGCTGCCGATCGTCGCCGGCCAGAAGCCGGCCCAAATCGCCAGGCGCGCCCTGGAAGCCGCCAAGCTCGGCGGCTACGACGTGGTGCTGCTCGATACCGCCGGCCGCACCACGCTCGACGAAGAGATGATGACGGAAGCGGCCGAGATCAAAGCCGCGGCCAATCCGCATGAGGTGCTGCTGGTCGCGGACTCCCTGACCGGCCAGGACGCGGTCAATCTGGCGCGCTCGTTCGATCAGCGCGTTGGGCTGACCGGCATCGTGCTGACGCGGGTCGACGGCGACGGCCGCGGCGGCGCCGCGCTGTCGATGCGCGCGGTCACCGGCAAGCCGATCAAGCTGATCGGCACCGGCGAAAAGACCGACGCGCTGGAGGATTTCCACCCCAGCCGGATCGCCGGCCGCATCCTCGGCATGGGCGACGTGGTGTCGCTGGTCGAGAAAGCCGCTGCCAACATCGATGCCGAGAAGGCCGCGCGCACCGCCGAGCGGATGCGCAAGGGCCAGTTCGACCTCAGCGACATGCGCGAACAATTGCTGCAGATGGCCAATATGGGCGGCATCAGCGGGCTGATGGGCATGATGCCCGGCATCGCCAAGATGAAGAACCAGATCGCCAACGCCGGCATTGATGACAAGATTCTGAAACGTCAGGTCGCGCTGATCGATTCGATGACGCGGCAGGAACGCAAGCATCCCGACATCCTCAAGGCCAGCCGCAAGAAGCGCATCGCCGCGGGCGCCGGCGGCAAGGTCGAGGACCTCAACAAGCTCCTGAAGATGCACCGGAACATGTCCGACATGATGAAGGCCATGGGCTCCGGCAAGCGCGGCCCGATGGCCGGCATCGCGCAGGCGATGGGTTTTGGCGGTGGTGGCGGCATGCCGTCGCCCGAGCAGATGAAGGCGCTGGCCGAAAAAATGCCGGGCGGCGCGGCAGCCGGCGGCATGCCGGCGCTGCCGAAAGATCTTCCCGCCGGCTTGCGGCAGGGCCTGCCGAATCTGCCCGGCCTAACCGGCCTCAGCGGCAAGCCGAACCTGCCGGGCCTCGGCGGCTTCCCCGGCCTCGGCAAGAAGAAATAACCGCGATCCATTCACTTAACCATTCGAACAGACACCTCAAAGGAGAACCAGATGTCAGTCGTTATCCGCCTCGCTCGCGCAGGCACCAAGAAGCGCCCGGTCTATCACGTCGTCGTCGCCGACTCGCGCTTTCCCCGCGACGGCCGCTTCATCGAGCGTCTCGGCCATTTCAACCCGCTGCTGCCGAAGGACAACGCCGAACGGCTGAAGCTCGACATGGACAAGGTCAAGGCCTGGCTCGCCAAGGGCGCGCAGCCGTCGGATCGCGTGACCCGCTTCCTCGATGCCGCCGGCGTCGTCAAGCGCACCGCGCGCAACAATCCGGAAAAGGCCGTGCCGCGCAAGGAGCGCAAGGCGCAGGCCGAAGCCGCCGCCAAGACCGCGTAAAGCGTAGCGGCGCGAGACGGTGGCAGCACCGATTTGCGTCGCCCGGATCGGCGCCGCGCATGGCGTGCGCGGCGCGGTGAAGCTGTGGACGTTTACGGAAGACCCGTTTGCCGTGAAGGCCTACGGGCCTTTGACGACCAAAGACGGCGCGCGCCAGTTTGAAGTAACGAGCGCCCGCGAAGCCAAGGACCATCTGGTCGCGACACTGAAGGGCGTTTCGACCCGCGAGGAAGCCGAGCGCCTCAACGGCATCGAGCTCTATGTCGCGCGCGAAAAGCTGCCTGAAACCGACGAAGATGAATATTACCACGCCGATCTGATCGGACTTGCGGCGGTGAACGCCGCCAACGAACCGCTCGGCAAGGTCATTGCGATCCACAATTTCGGCGCCGGCGATATCATCGAGATCGCGCCGCCCGGCGGGGCGACGATGCTGCTGCCGTTCACCAATGCCGTGGTGCCCTCCGTCGATGTCGCCGGCGGCCGCGTGGTAATCGAATTGCCCGCGGAGATCGAGGGCGACAACCCATCCAGCGCGGACGCCTGAGCATGGCTGCCGAGATCAAAACTCCTGAAGCAAAACCCTGGCGCGCCACGGTCCTCACTTTGTTCCCCGAGATGTTCCCGGGGCCGCTCGGCGTCAGCCTTGCCGGCAGGGCGCTGGCGTCGGGGCTGTGGACGCTGGAGGCGCGCGACATCCGGGACTCGGCCACTGACCGCCACCGCAGCGTCGACGACACCCCGGCCGGCGGCGGGCCCGGAATGGTGCTGCGCGCCGACGTGCTGGCGGCCGCGATCGATGCCGCCAATGTCGCCACGGACCGTCCGCGCCTCCTGATGAGCCCGCGAGGTCGGCCATTGACCCAGTCGCGGGGTCGAGGAACTTGCCGCCGGGCCCGGGCCCCTGATCGTCTGCGGCCGGTTCGAGGGCATCGACCAGCGGGTGATCGAGGCCCGCGGGCTCGAGGAGGTTTCGATCGGCGATTACGTGCTGTCCGGCGGCGAAATCGCCGCCATGGCGGTGATCGACGCCTGCGTGCGGCTGCTGCCCGGCGTGATGGGAAAGCCCGCTTCCGGGGCCGAGGAGAGCTTTTCGGAAGGACTACTGGAATACCCGCAATATACCCGCCCGCAGGAGTTCGAGGGCCGCACCGATCCCGGAAATCCTGCTGTCCGGCGACCACGCCAAGGTCGCGGCCTGGCGGCAGGCCGAGGCCGAGGCCCTGACCCGGGCGCGGCGGCCCGATCTCTGGACCGCCAGGCAAGTCCCATCAGGGGCTGGCCAAAATCGCCCAAAAAGCACGACGGAAGGGTGACAAGCCGCCGCCTTTGCCGTATACGAGCGCCAAATCCGCGCACCGAGCATTTTCCGGCAAAGTGGCATTTCCGGTTTGCCGCGCGAAAATGCTCGATTTGAACGGCGCGTATTCTTTCCGCAGGACCGATGCCCGGTTTTGCCGGAATACGCGCTACCGGATAAACGAACACCCGCGCAGCCCGCGCTCTTGACGGCTGGGGCGCGCCGCCGATGGAGATTTTGCGATGAACCTCATTCAACAGCTCGAAAAAGAGCAGTTCGACAAACTGGCCGCCACCAAGACCATTCCGGAATTCGGTCCCGGCGACACCGTGATCGTCAACGTCAAGGTGGTCGAAGGCGACCGCTCGCGCGTGCAGGCCTATGAGGGCGTTTGCATCGGCCGTTCCGGTGGCGGGCTCAACGAGAGCTTCACGGTGCGCAAGATTTCCTACGGCGAAGGCGTGGAACGCGTGTTCCCGGTGATGTCGCCGATGATCGACTCGATCAAGGTGGTGCGCCGCGGCAAGGTCCGCCGCGCCAAGCTGTATTACCTGCGCAACCTGCGCGGCAAGTCGGCCCGCATCGTCGAAAAGACCGATCGGGTACAGGCCGCCGCCGTCGGCGAGTGATCGCCACCCAGATGGTTTGATGAAAAGCGCGGGGGCCCACCCCGCGCTTTTTTGTTGCGCCGTACCTATCTGGTGATCGATTGATTGTCGCGACGGCGCCCATTGTGGTACTAAAATAAAATGGTTCGAGATCAGACCAGCCTCGGTTGCCTCATCGTCTCACGGATCGTGATCGACGATCGCAGCCGCCTGCCCGGCCGCTTCTTCGGACGGTTCGCGACCTCGGCGACATCGGAACTTTCGCGCGCGCTCTGACAGCCCGCGCCGGTATTTCGACTGTTCGCGCATATCAGCGCTTTCCTGCTTACGCAAAACTATTCCCGGGAGCTTACGCTCATGTCCAAACCCACCACGCTGTACGACAAGATCTGGAACGACCATCTGGTGCACGAGGCCGAAGACGGCACCTGCCTGCTCTATATCGACCGCCACCTCGTCCACGAGGTGACATCGCCGCAGGCTTTCGAGGGCCTGCGCACCACGGGACGCAAGGTTCACGCGCCGGAGAAGACGCTCGCCGTGGTCGATCACAACATCCCGACCACCGACCGTTCCAAGCCCAATCCGGATCCGGAGAGCATCGAACAGATGCGGGTGATGGCGGAAAACGCCAGGGAATTCGGCATCGAATATTACAACGAGTTCGACAAGCGCCAGGGCATCGTCCACGTCATCGGCCCCGAGCAGGGCTTTACCCTGCCCGGCACCACCATCGTCTGCGGCGACAGCCACACCTCGACGCATGGCGCGTTCGGCGCGCTGGCGCACGGCATCGGCACCTCGGAGGTCGAGCACGTGCTGGCGACGCAAACCCTGATTCAGAAGAAGGCCAAGAACATGCGGGCGGTGGTCGACGGCAAATTGCCCGACGGCGTCACCGGCAAGGATATCATCCTGGCCATCATCGGCGAGATCGGCACCGCCGGCGGCACCGGCTATGTGCTGGAATATGCCGGCGACGCGATCCGTGCGCTCTCGATGGAAGGCCGCATGACGGTCTGCAACATGTCGATCGAGGGCGGCGCCCGCGCCGGCCTGGTTGCGCCGGATGAGAAGGCGTTCGAATTCCTCAAGGGCCGTCCGAAGGCGCCGAAGGGCGCCAATTGGGATGCGGCGATGCGCTACTGGGAGACGCTGCGCAGCGACGAAGGCGCGCATTTCGACCACGAGATCCGGCTGGACGCGGCAAAGCTGCCACCGATCGTGACCTGGGGGACTTCGCCCGAGGACGTGGTGTCGATCACCGGCTTCGTGCCCGATCCCGACAAGATCGCCGACGAAGCAAAACGGCTATCGAAGCACCGCGCGCTGAACTACATGGGCCTGAAGGCCGGGACCAGGATCACCGACATCAAGCTCGACCGCGTCTTCATCGGCTCCTGCACCAACGGCCGGATCGAAGATCTGCGCGCTGCGGCGAAGGTCGCCGAGGGCAGGACGGTCAACGGCCATGTCAACGCCATGATCGTGCCGGGCTCCGGCATCGTGAAGGAGCAGGCGGAAGCCGAAGGCCTCGACAAGATCTTCATCAAGGCCGGCTTCGAATGGCGCGAACCGGGCTGCTCGATGTGCCTTGCCATGAACCCCGACAAGCTGAAGCCGGAAGAGCGCTGCGCCTCGACCTCGAACCGCAATTTCGAGGGCCGCCAGGGTTTTAAGGGCCGCACCCATCTGGTCTCGCCGGCCATGGCGGCGGCCGCGGCGATCGCCGGGCATTTCGTCGACATCCGGGAGTGGCGGTAAGCCACTCCCTTTGCTCAACTTCCTCAATATCGAGGCGTTCGCGAAGCAACTCGTTAAGATGTTGGGCGCAGACTAATTGGACGTAGACGCGGCATTCGCGAGGAGCGAACAATGGCCGACAAGTCCGAATTCGTCGATATGATCAGCGAGGCGACGCGGCAGGTGCGTCGCCGCATCGTGCGGCGCGCCGTCGAACCCGTGGTCAAGGAAACCTCGCGTCTCAGCCATTGGCCGCCGGACCGGTGGGAGCAGTGGCGCATGGAGACGCTGACGCCGTGGAAAATGCGGCACTGGAAATTCAAGGATTGGGACCGAGGTTAATCGGCTACCCGCAACGACAAATCAGGCACCCCAACGGGTGCCTGATTTTTTTCGCTTTGGTCCCGACGCTCACCAATGGTGGCGATGGTGCCAGTGGTGGTGACGCCGCCAGTGGTGATGGCGCCAATGATCATGGTGGCGCCAGTGGCGATAGTGACAGACGCGCCGCGGCCCGTAATCGGTCCAGATCACCCGGCAGCGGCGGTACGAATAATAATAGGGATAATCATCATACGGGTAGTAGGACGCGCCGTAGAAGAAACGCCGGTGAAAGTGATGGTGGTGCGCGAACCGAACGCCGCCGAACCGGGCGCCACCAAAACGATGGCCTCCGCCTTGGAAGACCGGACCGCCGCGAAACCCGCCGCCATGGAATACGGCGCCGCCGGTTCGCAAGCCGCCACCATGAAATACCGGACCGCCGCCGCCGCCATGGAACGCTGCGGCCCCACCATGAAATCCGCCGCCACCGTGAAATCCGCCACCGCCGTGGAAGCCTCCGCCGCCGCCATGAAAGCCGCCGCCACCTCCGCCACCGTGGAAACCACCACCACCACCACCGCCTCCGCCATGTCCACCACCACCGCGGACTTCGGTCGTCAGTCCGCCGGAGACGGCTTTCGCCGTCGGGGCCGCGCCCGGATTGATCAGCGACAGCGCCTGCGCGCGCTGTGGAACGGTTGAGAGTGTCAGCATCGCGGCCGCAGCAAGGCCAAAGGAATACAGAAAGCGACGCGCAACGCCGCGCCGGGGATTCGAGATATTGATCATGTATAAAGCCTCCCTGAATTCAGGCAACGAAAGCCCGGGCCATCAATCGGCCTGACTTCGGCATGTTCATTTGCGATCGGTCCCGACATTAAAATAGAGATCGGCAGGTGAACGCGCCATGAATGCGCGCGCCGTAATTTCAGGACACGAAGAGAAACGCAAAAAACAATTTGCTCCATCTGGAATAGGAATTCGAGATGACTGTTTATGTGATCGTGCAGCTGAAGATGATCGACCGCGCCGCGTATGATCGCTATCAGGCGCGTTTCTTCGACGTGTTCAAAAAATTCAGCGGGCGCCTGCTGTCGGCGGATGAAAACCCGACGATCGTGGAAGGCGGATGGGACTGCGACAAACTGGTATTGATGTCGTTTCCCGACGAAGCCGCCTTTCAAACCTGGGCCAATTCACCGGAATATCTTGAAATCTCGAAAGACCGCAAAGCCGGTGCGGAAGGCGTCGTACTGCTGGCAAAGGGATTCACGCCGGGAGGGTAGCCGCAGGGTTTCAATTGGTCATGCCCGCGAACGGCCGAGATCCAAATTGGCTTTCAACCCCGTTCACCACCACGGCCCGTAGCCAAGCCCAAGGAACGGAAAGAACGGCGCCGGCGCGTAGTAAGAGGGCCGGTCGTAATAATAGGGCCGATAGACCTGTCGGTCGACGTAGCGATGATGATGCTGGATGCGGCGCCGCGCGCCGATGTCGCGTGCTTGATCCGTTTGCAGTTTCTGGACCGCGGTCTGCAATGGCGCCGCTGCAGCGGAGCGGAGCGCAACGGAGCCGCCGAACATCAACGCGGCCGCCAGAACGGCTGCGCCGATCCGCTTCGTCATGAGACACTCCTCGATGCGTAAGAAGCTCTGACTCAATCATACTCCGAGGTGCGGAAGCGGCCGGGGCGGCGCGCCGGCATCTCGACCCATGGCACCGAATCCAAAATTCGCTGAACTTAGCCGGGTCGCCAGAAGCAGCTCATGCGCGGCACGATCACCGTGCCGCTCGGCCGGTATTCCTGCACGTAATTGACGTTGCAATCGCGCACCGCGTTACGGCCGGGATAGTAGCGTGGATAGACGTCGTTCGGATTTGAATTGTAATAGGGCTGGACCCGCAGGCGCGTCCTCGGTCGCGCGACCCGCTCCTGCGCGGAGATATCGGTGTCGGCCGGCACCACCGCCTGCGCGGTTCGCAATCCCTGCCGCGGCGCGTCTTGTGCGCCGGCAACGGCCGGCAACGAAAAAACGCCTGCCAAAACGACCCATATTGCCGCCGTCCCGATCCGCATCATCGCGCCCACCATCGACCTGTTCACCGGCCGCAACGTCTCCGATTGCCGCGCCAAGGTCAACTGCGCCCTTCAAAATCGCATGCATGAGCGCGGAACCCGCGCTAGAACCCTAAAATGTGGCGAACCGCGAAAGCACCCTCCCTGGCCGAGATGGAGACCATGGCGCATGACGTCTTCGGGCGCCTGCCGAAAACCTTTCGCGAGCTGTGCGAGGGCGTGATCATTCGCGTCGACGATTTTCCGACCGACGAAGTGCTCGACGAGATGGAGTGCGAGAGCGAGTTCGACCTGCTCGGCCTGTTCCAGGGCGTCGGCCTGCCGCACCAGAGCCATGACGACATCGCCCGGCTGCCCAACATGATCTGGCTCTACCGCCGGCCGATCCTGGATTACTGGGCGGAACATGACGAGGCGCTGGGCCATATCGTCCGCCATGTGCTGATTCACGAGATCGGCCATCATTTTGGGCTTTCCGACGAGGATATGGAGGCGATCGAGGCCGACGGGTAAAGTTTTTCGCCCGGCGTGCATCGCAAAACCGGTATCCATCCATCGGATGACATCCAAAGGCGAGCTTTTGCGGCATACGCGCTAGGCGATTTTGGCCTTTGATGCCGGCCGCATTCGCGATAAACTACAGTGGTTGAAAGCTTTTCCTGCAATCCCTAGCCGAGAAGATCCGATGGACAAGTTCACCACGCTGGAAGGCGTCGCGGCGCCGCTGAAGATCATCAATGTCGATACCGACATGGTCATCCCCAAGCAGTACCTCAAAACCATCAAGCGCACCGGCCTCGGCAAGGGCCTGTTCTCGGAACAGCGCTACAAGGATGACGGCAGCGAGAACCCGGATTTCATCCTCAACAAGCCCGCCTATCGCAACGCCAAGATTCTGGTCGCGGGCGACAATTTCGGTTGCGGGTCGAGCCGCGAGCACGCGCCCTGGGCGCTGCTGGATTTCGGCATCCGCTGCGTGATCTCGACCTCGTTCGGCGACATCTTCTACAATAACTGTTTCAAGAACGGCATCCTGCCGATCCGGGTCGCCCAGGAAGACCTCGACAAATTGTTCGACGATGCCGAGCGCGGCGCCAACGCGACGCTGACCATCGATCTCGCCAATCAGGAAATCCGCGGCCCCGACGGCGGCACGGTGAAGTTCGAGATCGATCCGTTCCGCAAGCATTGCCTGATGAACGGCCTCGACGATATCGGCCTCACCATGGAGAAGAAGGCCTCGATCGACAGCTACGAAGCCAAGGCCAGGACCGAGCGCGCCTGGGCCTGATCCTACGATCATTGCCTCGGATCGAAGGTGACGCGTATGAGGCCCGACGTCGTCACCTTCTGGCGCGGTCCGCTCGACGCGCTGCGGCTGACCTGCCTGCGATCGCAGGTGGCCGCCGGCCATAAGGTCACCGTCTACAGTTTCGACCCGCTTGCCGGATTGCCCGACGGCGTCGGCAACGCCGAAGCCGAGGCGATCCTGCCGCACGCCTTTTCCGAAAGATTGCGTCCGCCGCAGCCCGACGGCAGCTGGCGCGACTGGACCATCCTGCAATTTTCCGATTTTTTCCGGATGCGGCTGATGGCCGAGCGTGCAGGCCTATGGCTCGACGCCGACGTGCTGCTGCTCAAACCGGTCGAGATCGATCCGGCAAAGCCCTATTTCGCTTGGGAGCGGCCGCGCCAGCTCGGCAATTCCGTGCTCTATCTGCCGTCGGACGACGCCATCGTCCGGGCGTTCGAGCACCTGATCGGACAGGAGGAATTGACGCCGGACTGGCTGGCGCTGCGGCACCGCCTGACTTTTGCGATTCGCCGCTTGAGCGGCGAATCGTGCCGCCTCTCCGATATCCGCGTTGCGATCTACGGGCCGGCGGCACTGACCGCGCTGGCGCGCCGGTCCGGCGAGCTGCATCATGCGCTGCCTAAGAAGTCGTTTTACGCGGTTCACGCCGAACCGAAACTGTTCTTCGACCCCGCCGATTTTTCAGCCCTGATCGGCGATCCCGGCGTCATCGGCCTGCACGTGTCGCCCAAGGGCCGCGGCAGCCAGCCGCCCATTCCCGGCAGCCTCTATGCATGGGCAACGAAGCGGTTCGGCCGGTAGATCTGTTTGATCTACCGCAACAAGCCCGACCCCCGTTCGTGCTCTATTGCAGGCGTTCGGAGGTGTCCCATGACCGCTCACAGCATTCCCGTGGTTGAAACGCTCATCCATTCGTTCAGCGACTGGCTCAAGCACCGGCGGGAGATGAACGAGCTGCGCGAGCTCAATTCATCTGAATTCGATCGCATCGCCAGCGAACTCAGGGTTTCGCCGGGCGATCTGACCGAACTGGTCAGGCAGGGTCCGCACGCCGCGGACGAGCTGCCGGAAATGCTCAAGGCGCTCGGGATCGACGAAGAGGCGCTCGCCCGTACGCAGCCGCTGGTGCTGCGGGATATGGAGCGGGTCTGCGCCCTGTGCCACCACAAGGGTGAGTGCGTCCGCGACTTCGCCGACGGATCCGCCGCCGAGCATTACGAGGAATATTGCCCGAACGCGCCCACCATCGATGTGCTTGGGCCGGAGGTGCACAAATGAAGATCTCGCGCTCGGCCTGGATTCACATTTCGCTGTCCGTCATCATCGCCGTGGCGGCGCTGTTCCTGATCCGCATGCACAATGCGGGCGGAGCGCTGTTTTAGGCGAGAACGCCTGTCCAGCGGCGATCGAAAGCAAGCGTTCTCACGGTGAACAAGTGACGATGTCCCGTTCCACCTTCATCCATGCCGCCGCGGCTATCATCCTGGCGCTCGCCACGTTGCTTTTCCTCCGTCCGCACGATGCCAGGGCGGCCGAATTTTCGGAGGATAGCGTCGTCGCAGGGCGCCGCCTGGCCGAAGCGTGGTGCAAGGAATGCCACGCCATCGAGACAGCGCCAACGCGGACACCCAACGCCACCGCGCCGGATTTCGTCGACATTGCCGGCCATCCATCGACGACGGCACTTTCACTGAAGGTGTTCCTGCGGACTAACCACCCCAGCATGCCGAACATCGTCATCGCGCCCGATCAAGCCGATGAACTCGTGGACTATATCCTCAGCCTGAAGCGCAACTGATCCGGCTGGAGTCCCGTTTCGATTGAATCGAAACGGGGTTCCAGATTCTTGATTGAGCGCATTTTCTTGACGCGAACCGGTCTCCACTTCGCTTGAAAACGCTCTCTATGGATGCGCCATCGCCGCGATTGCGTCCGCGATCGCAATCGTGCGCCGCGCCATGTCGGCGTGCAGCCGCTCCACCATCTGGCCGTCGAGCGAAATCGCGCCGCGCGCGGCGTTTTCCGGCAGATCGAACGCCGCGATGATCTTGCGGGCGTGGGCGACTTCCTCGGCCGGCGGCGTGAAGATCGCATTGCAGGCCTCGATCTGGCCCGGGTGGATCAGCGTCTTGCCGTCGAAGCCGAGATCGCGCGCCTGCGTGCATTCCTGCCCAAAGCCGTTGAAATTGCTGAAATCGCTGTAGGGCCCGTCGAGGATGTCGAGGCCATGGGCGCGGGTGGCGAGGATGCAATGCGTGATCATCGGGATCATCGCCGCCCGGCCAGGCAGCATCTTGATGCGCGTTTCCCGTGAAATGTCGTTCGGCCCGAACACGAAGCCGGCCAGCCGCATTCCGGAATCGCCCGAGGCGCTCGCGAGTTCCTCGGCATGCAATACCGCGCGCGCGGTCTCGATCATCGCCCAGACCCTGATCGAAAGGTCGGCGTTGATATCGCTGAGGCGATCGGCGATGGCCGTAAGGTCCTTCACGCTGGAAACCTTGGGAACCAGGATGCCGTCGGGCCGGGCCTTGCCGGCCATGGTGACATCGTCGATCCACCACGGCGAATCCAGCGCGTTGACGCGGATCAGGACCTCGCGCTTGCCGAAACCCCTGACCGCTACGGCCTGGGCGATCTGGTCGCGCGCCAGCGCCTTGGCCTCCGGCGCGACGGAATCCTCGAGGTCGAGAATGATGCCGTCGGCGGAGAGGTTCCTCGCCTTTTCCAGCGCCCGCGCATTCGAACCGGGCATGAACAACAGGCTGCGGCGCGGGCGAATCATGGGCTGGTTCCCTTCAATTCTCGAAGTCCTCGCGATAGCATCCCGGCCGGCGCTCCGAAAGCCTTGTTCCCGACTGCCTCATATGGTTAGCAACGCGCATGACAGGATTTCCGCACCATCTGCTCGAGGGCTACCGGACCTTCACGTCGCAGCGGCTGCCGACCGAACAGTCGCGCTACCGCGAATTGTCGGAGCGCGGCCAGGCACCCCAGGTGATGGTGATCGGCTGCTGCAATTCCCGGGTATCGCCGGAGGTGATCTTCGATGCCGGCCCGGGCGAACTGTTCGTGGTGCGCAACATCGCCAATCTGGTGCCGGTCTATCAGCCCGACAGCGGCGCGCACGGCGTGTCGGCGGCGCTGGAATATGCGGTGACCGTGCTGCGCGTGAAGCACATCGTGGTGCTCGGTCACGCGCAATGCGGCGGCATCCGCGCCTTCATCGACAAGATCGAGCCGCTGTCGCCCGGCGATTTCATCGGCAAATGGATGGCGATGTTCATCAAGCCGGGCGAAACCGTCGCGCAGCGCGACCACGAGACCATGGTTGATTTCACCATCCGGATCGAGAAGGCCGCCGTGTTCCGCAGCCTGGAAAACCTGATGACCTTTCCCTTCGTCCGGACGCTGGTCGAGCGCGGCGAACTCACGCTGCACGGCGCCTATTTCGGCGTGAAGGAGGGCTCGCTGTCGGTGCTCGATCAGGCCACGAAGGAATTCCGTAGCGCCGGGGAAGTGGCAGGCGAATAGCGAGTAGCGGGCAAAAGCTTCCCTCGCTATTCACCGCCATGGTCGTTGCTCCAGCGGTCCGACAGCGCCAGCATGAACGCCGAGACCACGAACACCAGGTGCACGCCGACCAGCCAGGCGAGCTTTTGCGCATCGAACACCGTGTCGATGTTCATGAATGCCTTCAGCACCTGGATGGCGGAGATCGCCACGATCGAGGCAAGCAGCTTTTGCTTCAATCCGCCGAAATTGACCTTGGTCATCCAGTCCGGCCAATCCGGGTGACCGCCCGGATCGATCTTCGAGACGAAATTCTCGTATCCCGAAAACACCACGATCAGAATCAGATTGCCGGTCAGCGAGACGTCGATCAGCGAGAGCACGCCCAGGATAATGTCGGACTCCGTAGAGCCCGGCGCGTGGACGATGAACTCCCACAGCAGCATGCAGAATTTGAGCAACAGCACCGCAAGGCTGACGACGAGGCCGAAATAAAACGGCGCCATCAGCCAGCGGCTGTTGAAGATCAGGCTTTCGAAGCCGCTCTCGATGCGCTTGAGCTTCGGGTTGGGCCGATAAGGGGCCGGCTGTTCCGTCATCGTGGCTTCGGCTCCTTGAGACGCGGGCCCTTATGCCACGTTACGCTGCTTTCTTCTTGGCGCTGATCAGCTTGCGGTTGATCAGGCATTCGGCGATCTGGATCGCGTTCAACGCCGCGCCCTTGCGTAAGTTGTCCGAGACGCACCACAGCACGAGGCCGTTGTCCACCGTGGAATCGGCGCGGATGCGGCTGATATAGGTCGCGTCTTCGCCGGCCGCCTCGTAGGGCGTGACGTAGCCGCCGGGCTCGTGCTTGTCGATCACCAGGCACCCCGGCGCGTTGCGCAGGATGTCGCGCGCCTCGTCGGGCGAGATCGGATTCTCGAACTCGATGCTGACGGCTTCGGAATGGCCGACGAACACCGGCACCCGCACGCAGGTCGCGGTCAGCTTGATTTTGGGATCAAGAATCTTCTTGGTCTCCATCATCATCTTCCACTCTTCCTTGGTGTAGCCGTCCTCCATGAACACGTCGATCTCGGGGATCACGTTGAAGGCGATACGCTTGGGGAACTTCTTGTTGACGATATCGCTGTTGGTGTAGACCGCCTTGGTCTGCGAAAACAGTTCGTCCATGGCGTCCTTGCCGGCGCCGGAGACCGATTGGTAGGTCGAGACCACCACGCGCTTGATGATCGCCTTGTCGTGCAGTGGCTTCAGCGCGACCACGAGCTGCGCGGTCGAGCAGTTCGGATTGGCGATGATGTTCTTCTTGGCGAACCCTGCGACCGCATCCGCGTTGACCTCGGGCACGATCAGCGGCACGTCGGGATCCATGCGCCAGGCGGACGAATTGTCGATCACGACCGCGCCGGCGGCGCCGATTTTCGGCGACCATTCCTTCGACACCGCGCCGCCCGCCGACATCAGGCAGATATCGACGTCGGAGAAATCGTAATTCTCGAGCGCCTTGACCTTCAGGGTACGGTCGCCATAGGACACTTCGACGCCCATGCTGCGGCGTGACGCCAGCGCCACGACCTCGTCAGCCGGGAATTTGCGCTCGTCGAGAATGTTGAGCATTTCCCGCCCGACATTGCCGGTCGCTCCGACCACCGCGACTTTGTAACCCATCGTTCACTCTCCGCAGAAAAATGCCTCCCGACCGCCCCCGGCGGAAAGGGAAGAGGCAGCGCTTCTATGCGAGAAACGCCCCCAAGACAACGTCAGACCCGCGTACCGGACGCTTGATGCGATCGTTTTGGACCAACCGAGCCCACCCCTCATATCAGACCCGAATTCATCCGGCGCTCACCAGCTTCGCCGACGAATGCTGCGGCACGCTGGCGCGTCTGTTGGCCTATGTGGGTACTCTTGCGCTGGTTGCGATCCTCGGGGTTCATCTATGGGACCAATTGCCCGCGGACGAAGCGAAGGAGCCCGCGGCCAAGGCGGCCTGGAGCGTGGCGGACCGCTCCCACCCCGCATTCGCGGTCAGCCAGTCTGATTTTCCTGAAAAAACAGAGACCTACGAGATATTCAGGCATCCGCTGGGCGGCCGGCGGGACGTCATTCGCTGGTCGACCCGCGACGCCGCGCCAGGCGACAGGCCGGTCGCGGAACTCGAAATCTATCGCCCGGGCGGCGAATTCGGCCAATCAGGGCAAGCCATCGATAATCTCGCTGCCCGAATGGAGCCCAAAGGCCCGCGCAACCTGGAAGCGGCCGGCGTCATCGACAGCAAGTTCGGCAGCGTGACGCTGCTTCGTCCTCCCGGCGATACCGGATCCTGCCTCGGCTTCCTCAAGCATCTCAACGATCCCAGCCTGCAGATTTCCGGCTGGTCCTGCCAGGGTGAGGACCTGCCGCTCCAGCGGGCCTCGGTCGGCTGCCTGTTGAACCGGCTGGTGCTGCTGACGGCCGGAAACGACCCCAAACTGGCTGAATTGTTCGCCCGCGCCGAGCTCCGCCGGACGAGCTGCGCCTCGCCCTCCCCGCTGGACTGGGTGACGTCGGCGGGCGACCCGCCTTTGCGCGGCACGCTTTAATCGGCCACCCGCCAAACCGCTGGTTCTCAAGCAACTTTTCGTATGGTCCCGGATTATTCCGAGACACTGTGGCCCGTTTGACCTTGTGGCTATATAGACCCGGCAGCTAGAGTGACGGCCAAATCGGAAATGGCGGCCGGGCCGCCCGTGAGGACATGATGACCCCAAAAATTCCTGCCGCGACCAAGGTTGCGGTGTTGCTGGCCGCCTTCGCCGTCGTCGCAACTGGCTTCGACATCACATCGGCGAGCGCCGAGCCGAAGCGGCAGTACGACAACCGGGGCCGGCCCTATTACGGCCCGAGCGGCCCCAACGTGGTCTATCAGCAGGGCCCGCACACCCGGATTTACGTGACCAAGCGCTCCTGGCTCGACGCCGGCGTCGAGGTCTTGCCGGGTGATCGCAAGTTCACCGATTACGCCTATCCGCCGGAAATCGGATACCCGACGTTCGCGCGCGAGAACAACAATCGCCCGATCGACCGCCAGCCGACCAACCCGCCATCGGACATGGGCGGCTATCCGCGGAGTTTCCCGCTGTATTGAGCTGAGGCCAAGGCGCGACGACACCGCCAGCGTCGTCCCGGCGAACGCCGGGATCCATACGCCGTGTAGTCTCCTTTAGAAAAAATTGTTCGACGGCTTCCGCCCAACCACGAACGTTTGTGGTTATGGGTCCCTGCTCAAGGCCGGGACGACGGGGCGGAAAGATGCAGGCCTCACGCGTGCAGCTTCTGCAATTCCGTCAAAATCGCTTCGCCCATCTGCGTGGTGCTGACCGAAGTGGTGCCCTCGGACTTGATGTCCGCGGTGCGCAGGCCGCTCGCCAGCACGGCAGCGATCGCCGCATCGACCTGGTCGGCAAGGGCGCCCATGTCGAAGGAATAGCGCAGCGCCATTCCGAATGACGCGATCATCGCGATCGGATTCGCCAGCCCCTTGCCGGCGATATCGGGCGCCGAGCCGTGCACGGGCTCATAGAGCGCCCTGCGCTTTTTGGTCTTGACGTCGACTTCGCCGAGCGAGGCCGACGGCAGCATGCCGAGCGAGCCCGTCAGCATCGCCGCGATATCCGAGAGCATGTCGCCGAACAGATTGTCGGTCACGATGACGTCGAACTGTTTCGGCCATTTCACCAGATTCATGCCGCCGGAATCGGCGAGCTGATGCTCGAGCTCGACGTCCCTGTATTCGCGCCCGTGCACCTGGGTGACCACCTCGTTCCAGAGCACGCCCGATTTCATGACATTGCGCTTTTCCATCGAGGTCACCTTGTTGCGGCGTTTGCGTGCCAGGTCGAAGGCGACGCGGGCGATGCGCTCGATTTCATAGGTGTCGTAGACCTGGGTATCGATGGCGCGCTTCTGGCCGTTGCCGAGATCGGTGATGGTTTTCGGCTCGCCGAAATACACCCCGCCGGTGAGTTCGCGCACGATCATGATGTCGAGGCCCTCGACCACCTCGCGTTTCAGGCTCGAGGCGTCCGCCAGCGCCGGATAGCACACCGCCGGGCGCAGGTTGCCGAACAGGCCGAGGTCCTTGCGCAGGCGTAGCAGCCCCGCCTCGGGGCGCGCCTCGTAGGGAACGCTGTCCCATTTCGGACCGCCGACCGCGCCGAAGATCACGGCGTCCGCCGCCATCGCCTTGGCCATGGTGGCGTCCGTGATGCTCTGCTTGCTGGCGTCATAGGCCGCGCCGCCGACCAGCCCGTCCTCGGTCTCGAAATGCGCGATGCCCTGCGCATCGAGCCAGCCGATCAGGCGTTTCACCTCCGCCATCACTTCGGGGCCGATGCCGTCGCCGGGGAGAAGCAGGAGCTTGTGGGTCGCCATGGGATATCCTCGTTGCAATCTGTCCGTCATTCCGGACGCCGGGCATAGCGAGGCGATCCGGAATCCAGAGGTGAGATGGATTCCGGGTTCGCACTGGCGCGCGCCCCGGAATGACGGTGGAAGGCGGAGTGCTAAAACGCCCTTGCGCTGATGGCAAGACACCATTGCTTGCCACGCGCCTGTGCAACCCGGCCTTCACCTGCCAGAATGCGGCGCCCGCCGGAGAATCCCGTGAAAGCCGCTGAACGCCCCTCGCCGCCCGCGCATCCCGCGCGGCTGATCCTGATCCTGTCGCTGACCCCGACCGTCGGCCTCGGCATCGGCCGCTTCGCCTATTCGCTGGTGCTGCCGGACATGCGGGACGCGCTCGGCTGGTCGTATTCGGCCGCGGGTTTCATGAACACCATCAATGCGGCGGGCTATCTGGCGGGCGCGCTGATGGCCTCGCGGCTGATCCGGCGCTACGGTCTTTCCGCCGCGGTCCGCTGGGGAACGCTGGCCTGCCTGGTGTCGCTGGCGCTGTGCGCGCTGACGGGCAATTTTTTCGTCTTGAGCTTTGCCCGGTTGCTCGCTGGCCTCGGTGCGGCGGCCGGATTTGTCGCCGGCGGCACGCTGGCCACCAAGATTGCCCAGTCGCGTCCGGCGCGGGCGAACTTTCTGCTCAGCCTGTTTTATGCCGGGCCCGGGCTTGGCATCCTGGCCTCGGGCCTGATCGCGCCCTTCGTGCTGAATGCTGTTCGGCCCCGGCTCGTGGTGGATCGTATGGTGGGCGATGACCGCGCTGGCGATCGCCATGACAATTCCGCTGATGCTGACGCCGATCGATGTCGATGACGGCATCGCCGACGCGGCGCCGGCGAAATTCGCTGTCATGCCGGTCGTGATCTATCTCGCCGGCTATTTCCTGTTCGGCGCCGGCTACATCGCCTACATGACCTTCATGATCGCCTATGTCCGCGACGCCGGCGGCGGCGCGGCGGCGCAGAGCGCGTTCTGGAGCCTGATCGGCGTCAGCGCCTTCGTGACACCTTGGGTGTGGCGGTGGGTCTTGGCGCTCGACCGTGGCGGCCTCTCCACCGCGATCATCCTTGGCGTCAACGCTTTCGGCGCGGCGCTGCCGCTGTTCGGGCATTCGCCGTTGTTGCTGGCGATCTCGGCGCTGGTGTTCGGGGTGGCTTTCTTTGCGGTGGTGGGATCGACCACCGCCTTTGTCCGCCTGAACTATCCGCCTTCGGCCTGGCCCAAGGGAATCGCGGCCATGACCATCGCCTTCGGCATCGGCCAGACGCTGGGCCCGATCGCGGTCGGCGCCGTCACCGACGCCATGGGCAGCCTGTCCTATGCGTTGAATGTGTCCGCGGCGATGCTGGCGCTGGGTGCGATATTGGCGGGGTTTCAGGGCAAGCTGGCGCTGAAATCGTAGGGCGGGCAAAGCGCAGCGCGCCCACCAATCTCAGCCGCATCGGGACCGGTGGGCGCGGCGCAAGCGCGCCTTTGCCCACCCTACCCTACGCGGTCCATGATGGCGCGCCTCAACTCCCGCTGAACGAATTGTAGCCCTGGTCTTCCCAGTAACCGCCCTTGTACTCGTTGGTGACTTCCATCGAGATCACGTATTTCGGATTCTTGAAACCGAGCTTCGTCGGCACCCGGATCTTCATCGGATAGCCGTAGGCCCGCGGCAGGATCTCGTCGGCGAATTTGAACGTCATCTGGGTCTGCGGATGCAGCGCCGTCTCCATGTCCAGCGGCGAGTTGTAGCCTTCGGAATCCGCGCACTGGAACCAGCAATATTTGGCGCGGGTGTCGGCGCCCACCAGTTTGAGGAAATCGCGCAGCGGCGTGCCGGTCCAGCTCCCGATCGCGCTCCAGCCCTCGACGCAGATATGGCGCGTGATCTGCCTGACCTGCGGCAGCTTGTAGAGCTCCTCCAGGGTCCAGGATTTCTTGTTGTCGACCAGCCCGCGCACCTCGAACTTCCATGCCTTGCCGTCGATGGTCGGCGCGTCGTCAAGATCGTAGTAGGCGTTGAACGGGAACGGCTTGGTGATCGCGCTCTCCGGATATTCCGGCGCCAGCGCGTTGGGATTGAAGATCGCTGCCTGCACGGCGTCGTTGAACTTCGAGATCTTCTTCAACATTTCCTCGGCGGAAAAGCTGTCGGAGACATCGCAGCCGGTCAGCAGCGTCAGCGCGCCCAGGCTGGCGCCGCCGGCAATGAAGCGCCGGCGCGCCAGATCCGGCATCACCTTTGCGGCGTCCCGGACCAGCAGCTTCTTGTCGACGCCGGGGATCAGAAGCGAGCGAAGTCGGCCCATGATCAAGTCCTCCTGAAAATTGTTAGCGCCCGACGACCATAGCGCGCAGGCTTTTCGGCACCAGCACCGCCAACGCGACATGAACGACCAGGAACGCGACGATCGCCGACATGCAGATGAAGTGGACGTAACGCGCCACGTCGTAGCCGCCGAACAGCGCGGTCAGCCATTGCAGCTGCACCGGCTTCCAGATCGACAGGCCCGACAGCACGATGACGATCCCGACCACGATGATGCCGGCATAGAGCAGCTTCTGCACATAATTGTATCGGGTGAGGTCGTCATGCGACAAATGGCCGGTCAGCGCCGCCCTGGCGTCGGAGATCACCCCCGCCGGGGTGATGGGCAGCAGCTTCTTGCGGAAGCGGCCGGTGGCAAGACCGAGCGCGAGATAGACGAGGCCGTTCACCATCAACAGCCACATCGCCGCGAAATGCCACAGCAGCGCGCCGCCGAGCCAGTCGCCGAGCGTGATGCTCTTTGAGAATTTCAGGAAATCGAACAGCGGCGAAGCGTTGTAGATCTGCCATCCCGACATGATCATCAGGATCATCGCCACGGCATTGATCCAGTGCACCGTGCGGACCCACGCGGGCTGGATTACCCTCCCCGTGGCCGGTAGGGCGCTTTCATCGCTGGCTGCAAGACTGGACATGGCGAAACCCTGGCTTTTCCATCTCTGAAGGTCGGTACGTTCGATTATACGCCGGAACTCCGGCTTCGTTACTCCCATACGCACGATAGAATCGATGCCAGCAGGCTAATCGCGGTCACAAAAAAGCGAGCCGGGTTGCCCCGGCTCGCGGTCGCGCGTCCTGTTGGGGACAAAAGCAGGACGGGCGGGGGCGTTACGACGGCATCAGGACGGTATCGACCACGTGGATCACGCCGTTCGACTGGTTGACGTTCGGAATGGTGACGGTCGAGGAATCGCCCTTGGCGTCGATGATCATCACCGTATTGCCGGAGCGCTTGACGGTCAGTTCCTCGCCCTGGACGGTTTTCAGCTTCTTGCCGTCGGTCAGGTCGGACGCCTCGAGCTTGCCCGGGACCACGTGGTAGGTGAGGATCTTGGTCAGGGTCGCCTTGTTCTCGGGCTTCACCAGCGTGTCGACCGTGCCGGCCGGCAGCTTGGCGAAGGCGGCGTTGGTCGGCGCGAACACGGTGAACGGACCCTTGCCTTCCAGCGTGTCGACGAGGCCGGCGGCCTTCACCGCCGCGACCAGCGTGGTGTGGTCCTTGGAGTTGACGGCGTTCTGGATGATGTTCTTCGAGGGGAACATCGCCGCACCCCCGACCATCACGGTCTTCTCGCCGGACATTTCGCTCTTCATCTTGTCTTGCGCGCTTACCGGCGCGACGAATGTTGCGGTCAGGGCCAGCGCGCCGAGCGCGGCGGCGGAGAAAAATGCAATACGCTTGGACATGGATCGTCTCCCGATGGATTGAGGTGACCGGCGGAGTTCCGCCGGCGCTTGAGGCAACAACGACGCTTGTCCGTTGATGACTGCGTCGCCGTTGGCCCGAGCTACGGGAGGTTTTTGGGGGAGTTTCGGAGAATAATTTATCGTGATGCTTGAAACTTTATGCGCGGGTTTCCGTGGGGGGCCTCTGTCATTGCGAACGCAGCGAAGCAATCCATCGCGCAGCGGGGAAGAAAAGTATGGATTGCTTCGCTTCGCTCGCAATGACGGTTTCAACACATGCGTACTTCTCTCGCCGCGCGACGCGCCCGAGGTTTGCTGTGTCTTCACGCCCTCCTCACAAACGAGGGCGCAGGGAAAGCCGGGTGCGCGCTGCACCCACGGTCTCGCGTGCAAAAAGGGTAGAGAAACGCACACGAGCATACAGGTTCAGCGGAAGCAGTCCGGCCTTCCCTGCGCAATGGTTTTAACGGCTTCCTTCGTGATCTCCCCGGCGATCGGCTTTTTTGCCACCGTCGCTTGCAGCGACTTGACTGCAAACTTGACGCCAGCGTCGAGGCGTCAGGACCACACGACTTCTCCGTCCGCCTTGGCGCCGTTCGTCAAAAGCGCCGCCGCGTCCATCGCATCCAACCCCGCGTCCGTGACGATCGCGATACGCCCCTCGAGTGGGGTGGACGGCTGCGGGTATGAAGTGATTTGCGGCTTCGGAAAACCAGAATATTTTTTCGGAAGGGACTGGACAGATAGAAACAGCTTGATCCGGCTCGGGAAATTAGATTTTACGCGCAAATCCGCTGGAGGCACGCGGAAGGCCCGCAGCCTCGATGAGGCCGACTAGCCGGCGCGGCGCGTGATGTTGAGTTCACTCACCTTAATTCGTGAGCGCTCGATCTCAAGCCATGAGTACGGCCCATATCGCCTGAATGGCAATCTTCAACATTCTGGCCAGGAGGTTGCGTTGCTCAAGGTCAGTGCATGACACCATATCGATACGCACAACCGAGGCCGACGGCAATCACGACGATCCGAATGCCTTGAATACCGCTGCGTCCAAAGGGTAAGAAATTGACTAGGAAATTCATCGCCATTGTCGCTATGATGAAATAGAAAATCGGCATGGGCACACCTTGTAATTGTCTGCCCGCGCACTAAAAGTCCAAAATCTTTAATACCCAATTAAGCCCGTAGGGCGGATTGAGCCGAAGGCGTAATCCGCCGTTTTTGGCCAATCGTTGCGCGATGAGCGACAACTGCCGAAACCTCCGCTCGCCAATTCCACGCACGACGGCAATTCGATATCGAGAGAAGGATGGCACGGACTGCGCAGCGTGCATTGACGTCATAGCCGGGGCGGCGGATTACGCCTTCGGCTCAATCCGCCCTACCAGCTAATCCCGATTATTCGGTGTCTGCACGAAGCCCCGGTTCCAGGTCGGGCTGATCAGGATTTCGTTGACGCAGACGCGCGGCGGCAGGCTGGCGACGAAGGCGATGGTGCGGCCGCAATCCTCGGGCTGCAGCATCCGCGCCTGCTCCTGTTCCGACGGCACCACCGGCCTCAGTTTCAGAATGGGGGTGGCGACCTCGCCGGGCGACAGGCAGCAGGCGCGCAGGCCGTTGACGCATTCGTCCATGTTGAAGGAATGGGTCAGCGCCAGCACCGCATGCTTGGTCGTGGTGTAGGCCGGTCCCGGCATTTTCGAGACGTGGCGACCCGCCCAGGACGCGACGTTGATGATGCAGCCGTCCTTCTGCTTGCGCATCGCCGGCAGCACCGCGCGCATGCAATAGAGGACGCCGTTGAGATTGATGTCGACGAGCTTGTTCCAGCCTTCCAGCTCCATGTCGGCCCAGCTGCGCTTCGGTACGTTGATGCCGGCGCTGTTGACCAGCAGATCGATGCGGCCGTGGCGGCCGAGAATCTGCTCGGCGGCCTTGTTGACGTCGGCGGCGACGCTGACATCCAGCGGGATCGCCTCGGCCTTGCCGCCATTCCCTGTGATTTTCGCCACCACGGCATCCAGCGCGTCTTTCCGCCGCCCCGAAACCACCACTGTCCAGCCGTCCGCGGCCAGCGCCTCCGCCCCGGCCTCGCCGATCCCGCTGCCGCCGCCGGTCACCCAGGCCACGCGTTTCCCGTCATTCGACATGCAAACTGTCTCCGTTGCTTTGTGAAGGGCGTTTTTGCTATTGAACTGTCACCCTGTCGCGGCCAACGGCCGCGTCCGCCCTCACCTTTATGATGCATGAACGCGACCCGGAAAACCATCATGAACGCCAACCTGTTTTCCCGCCTGTTCGACGGCCTCGACGATCCGGCTAGGCTCGCGATCGAAATGCCCGACGGCCAGCGCATCAGCTATGGCGAACTGATCGCCCGCATTGGGCAGATGGCCAATGTGCTGATCGACCGCGGCGTCAAGACCGGCGACCGCGTCGCCGCCCAGACCGAAAAATCGGTGCCGGGCCTCGTGCTCTATCTCGCCACGGTGCGCGCCGGCGCGGTGTATCTGCCGCTCAACACCGCCTATACGCTCAACGAACTCGAATATTTCATCGGCGACGCCGAGCCGTCGCTGGTGGTGTGCGATCCCTCGAAGGCCGAAGGCATCGGCAAACTCGCCGCCAAAGTCGGCGCCAGGGTCGAGACGCTGGGCGCCGACGGCAAGGGATCGCTGACCGATGCCGCCGAGAAAGCAAAGCCCGACTTCAAGACTGTCGCGCGCGCCAACGACGATCTCGCCGCGATCCTCTACACCTCCGGCACCACGGGACGCTCCAAGGGCGCGATGCTGAGCCACGATAACCTCGCGTCGAACTCGCTGTCGCTGGTCGACTACTGGCGCTTCACCGACAAGGACGTGCTGATCCACGCGCTGCCGATCTACCACACCCATGGCCTGTTCGTGGCGAGCAACGTCACGCTGTTCGCCCGCGCCTCGATGATCTTCCTGCCGAAATTCGATCCCGAAGCGATCATCAAGCTGATGGCGCGCGCGACCGTGCTGATGGGCGTGCCGACCTTCTACACGCGGCTGCTGCAGAGCCCGGCGCTGACCAAAGAGTCGACAAAGCACATGCGGCTGTTCATTTCGGGCTCCGCGCCGCTGCTCGCCGATACCCATCGCGAATGGTTCGCGCGCACCGGCCACGCCGTGCTCGAGCGCTACGGCATGACCGAGACCAACATGAACACCTCGAACCCCTATGATGGCGAGCGCGTCCCCGGCGCGGTCGGCCATCCTCTGCCCGGCGTCTCCGTGCGCGTCACCGATCCCGAGACCGGCAAGGAGCTGGCGCGCGACGAAATCGGCATGATCGAGGTCAAGGGACCCAACGTCTTTAGGGGTTACTGGCGGATGCCGGAGAAGACGAAAGCCGAATTCCGCGGCGACGGCTTCTTCATCACCGGCGACCTCGGCAAGATCGACGCCAAGGGCTATGTGCACATTGTCGGGCGCGGCAAGGACCTCGTGATCTCCGGCGGCTTCAACGTTTACCCGAAGGAAATCGAGAGCGAGATCGACGCCATGCCGGGCGTGATCGAATCCGCCGTGATCGGCGTGCCGCATGCCGATTTCGGCGAGGGCGTCACCGCAGTCGTGGTCTGCGACAAGGGCGCCAAGGTCGATGAGGCCAGCGTGCTCAGGGAACTCGACGGCAGGATCGCAAAGTTCAAGATGCCGAAAAAGGTGATCGTAGTCGAGGAATTGCCGCGCAACACCATGGGCAAGGTGCAGAAGAATATTTTGCGCGACACCTATTCGAAGATCTATTCCAAGCCGAAATGAGGCCTCGCATTTTCAGCGGAGCATCCAATGGACAAGAGACTTTTCGTTGAGCCTCCAATCATCAGCAGCAAGCTTCGCTGGAAAGACATTTCCCTGCCGGCATCGGTATCTGCAGCTGATCTCGATGGGATTATCTTTTCGGTCATGACCTCGCGGTTGCAGAAGACCGCCATGGTTATCTTCAAGATACTGGAGCAGTGCGAGCAGCTCAGACTGCCGATCGATGCCGATATCGTCGGCGCCCGCCTCGCCGCGTTAGCTGATTCGGACCGGATCGAAAGCGCAGGCGATCAACGCAAATGGCGCTACAGCGAGGTGCGGCTGAAGGATTGACGGGCCAAATTTAGAGTCCATGCCGTGGCCCCGCTTACAGCAGGCTGATCACGAACCGGCTGCCGACGATGAACAGATAGGTGCCGAACGCCATTTCCAGCGTGCGCTTCGACATCGCATGCGCGGCCCGGACCCCCAGCGGCGCGGTCAGCAGGCTCAGCGGCATCACCAGCACGGCGCCGATCAGCGAGACGTAGCCGAGCGCGAACGGCCATTGCAGCGCGGCGACATCGGGAAAACGCGCGGCCGCGGGCCAGCCGGCATAGACATAACCCAGCGCCCCGGGAATCGAGATCAGGACCGCCAGCGCCGAGGAAGTCGCGACCGCCTGATGGATCGGCCGGCCGTAGAAGGTCATCAACAGGTTCGAAAACAATCCGCCGCCTATGCCCATCAAGGTGGAGAGAATCCCGACGAAGAAGCCGTAGACTTTCATCAGCGGGCCCCTGGGGAGGTCGTCGCCGAACTTCCAGGTCGCGCGCGCCAGCAACAGGCGCGCGGCGGCCGACCAGGCGACGGCGACGAACACGATCTTGAACAGCCGCTCCGGCGCGTAGCGCGCGGTGACGCTGCCGGCGATCACGCCGGCCAGCACCGGCAGCCACCACGCCTTGAGGATTTCGGTGTCGACCGCGCCCCGGAGGTAGTGGGCGCGCCAGGAACTGATCGAGGTCGGGATGATGATGGCGAGCGAGGTGCCGATGCAGAGCGGCATCCGGACCTCCAGCGGCACGCCCGCTATTCGGAAGCATTCGTAGAACACCGGGACCAGGATCGCGCCGCCGCCGATGCCGAACACGCCTGCGAGGAATCCGGAGAGCGCGCCGACCGCCACCAGCAGCAGCGCCAGCTGGATCAGTTCGGACATGTTCAGCCCGGCGCTCGCCATCCCGGTTCTTCCTTTTTCCCGCGTCGAAACTGCGCGCGTTCATGAATCGTGCTTCAGGTATACCAGCCTGCAGGAGCCGGCGACCTTGTCAATGTGCTCAAATGCAAGGCTCATCTGAAGCTGTGAACATTCGTTCGCAAACGGCCGATTTCGTCATTGCACTCAGTGATTCGACTTCGTAAATAGGCTTCGTCTCCGCGATCCCTCATGGGGTCCCTGCGTGGGCCCGCAACCGTCAAAGCCGCCAATGACCGCCAGGATCGAACGACCGCTTTCGCCGCATCTGCAGACCTATCGCGTCACCCTGACGATGGCGATGTCCATCATCCATCGCATCACCGGTGTCGCGCTGTATTTCGGCACCCTCATTCTGGTGTGGTGGCTGATCGCGGCGGCTTCCGGTCCTCCCGCCTATGCCAACGTGCAGGCCTTTACCTCGAGCTTCATCGGCCGGCTGATCGTGTTCGGCTACACTTGGGCGCTGATGCATCATCTGCTCAGCGGCCTCAGGCATTTCGTCTGGGACCTCGGCTATGGCTTCGAGGCGAACGAGCGTGAGACGCTGACCTGGGGCGCTGCGATCGGCGGCATTTCGCTCACCGTGCTGCTGTGGATCGCAGCCTACGCGATCGGAGGCGGACGATGAGCACCCCACCTTCCCAGGGCCCGAAATCGATGCGCACCCCGCTCGGCCGCGTCCGCAACCTCGGCTCCTCGCATTCCGGCACTTCCGACTTCTGGCGCCAGCGCCTCACCGCGGTGGCGATGGTGCTGTTGATCCTGCCCGTGATCGTGGTGGTCATGATGCTGCTCGGCCGCAATCAGGCCGGCGCCGCGCAAATCCTGGGTTCGCCGCTGGTCGCGATCATCCTGTTGTTGTTCATCGTCGCCAGCATCTGGCACATGAAGATCGGCATGCAGGTGGTGATCGAGGACTATGTGCACGGCGAGATGGTGAAACTCGCGGCCATCATGGCCAACAATTTCTTCTCGGTTGCGGTGGCGCTGGCCTCGATCTACGCCATTCTCAAACTGTCATCCGGAGTGTAGCCCATGGCGGCTGACGGCAACGGCAAGGCCCCGAATGGTGGTCCTGCCAGCAATGGAAAAGCCTATCCGATCGAAGACCACACCTACGACGTGGTCGTGGTCGGCGCGGGCGGCGCGGGCCTGCGCGCCGTGGTCGGCTGCGGCGAGGCAGGATTGCGCACCGCATGCATCACCAAGGTATTTCCGACGCGATCGCATACGGTGGCGGCGCAAGGCGGCATCTCGGCGTCGCTCGGCAACATGCACGAGGACAACTGGCGCTGGCACATGTACGACACCGTCAAGGGGTCGGACTGGCTCGGCGACCAGGATTCGATCGAATACATGGTGCGTCAGGCGCCGGCGGCGGTCTACGAACTCGAGCACTGGGGCGTGCCGTTCTCGCGCACCGAGGACGGCAGGATCTACCAGCGGCCGTTCGGCGGCATGACGGTGGACTACGGCAAGGGCCAGGCCCAGCGCACCTGCGCCGCCGCCGACCGGACCGGCCACGCCATGCTGCACACCATGTACGGCCAGGCGCTGCGTCATTCCGCGGAATTCTACATCGAGTTCTTCGCGATCGACCTGATCATGGACGACCAGGGCACCTGCCGCGGCGTCATCGCGCTCAAGCTCGACGACGGCACGCTGCATCGCTTCCGCGCGCAAACCACCATTCTCGCCACCGGCGGCTACGGGCGCATCTATCATTCCTGCACCGGCGCCCACACCCAGACCGGCGACGGCAGCGCGATGGCGCTGCGCGCGGGCCTGCCGCTGCAGGACATGGAATTCGTGCAGTTCCATCCGACCGGCATTTACGGCGCCGGCTGTCTCGTCACCGAAGGCGCCCGCGGCGAGGGCGGCTATCTCGTCAATTCCGAAGGCGAGCGATTCATGGAGCGCTACGCGCCTTCCGCCAAGGACCTCGCGTCGCGCGACGTCGTCTCGCGCGCGATGACCATCGAGATCCGCGAGGGCCGCGGGGTCGGCAAGAACAAGGATCACATCTTCCTGCACCTCGATCATCTCGACCCCAAGGTGCTGCAGGAGCGCCTGCCCGGCATTTCCGAGTCGGCGAAGATCTTCGCCAATGTCGATGTGACGCGCGAGCCGATCCCGATCGTGCCGACCGCGCACTACAACATGGGCGGAATTCCCACCAACTTCCACGGCGAGGCGCTGACCAAGAAGAACGGCGACGACAATTTCGTGGTGCCGGGCCTGATGGCGGTGGGCGAAGCGGCCTGTGTTTCCGTGCACGGCGCCAACCGTCTCGGCTCCAATTCGCTGATCGACCTCGTGGTGTTCGGCCGCGCCGCGGCGCTGCGCTGCGCCGAGAAGCTCACGCCCAACGCCACCCAGCCGGAACTGCCGGCGGGCTCGGCCGACAAGGCGCTCGGGCGGCTCGATCACTATCGCTATGCCTCGGGCGGCACGTCGACGGCGAAGCTGCGCGACAGCATGCAGCACGTGATGCAGAACAATTGCGCCGTGTTCCGCACCGGCGAGGTGCTGAACGAAGGCCACAACCTGATTCACAAGGTCCACAGCGGCATCAGCGACGTCGCGGTGACCGACCGCTCGCTGATCTGGAATTCCGATCTGATCGAGACGCTGGAGTTCGACAATCTGATCGTGCAGGCCGTGGTGACGATGGACTCGGCGGTGAACCGCACCGAGAGCCGCGGCGCCCATGCCCGCGAGGATTTCCCCGACCGCGACGACAGGAACTGGATGAAGCACACGCTGGCGTGGATCGACGATGCCGGCGATACGTCGGTCGATTATCGTCCGGTGCATGACTACACGATGACCAATGACGTGCAGTATATCCCGCCGAAGGCGCGGGTGTATTGATGACGACAGCGAAGGCTAGACACCATGGTTGAATTCGCACTGCCGAAGAATTCGAGGATATCGGGCGGCAAGACCTGGCCGAAGCCGGCGGGCGCGACACAGACGCGCGAATTCAAGGTCTATCGCTGGAATCCGGACGACGGCAAGAATCCCAGCGTCGATACCTATCAGGTCGATACCAACGATTGCGGCCCGATGGTGCTGGACGCGCTGATCTGGATCAAGAACAACGTCGATCCGACGCTGACCTTCCGCCGCTCCTGCCGCGAGGGCGTCTGCGGCTCCTGCGCCATGAATATCGACGGCCAGAACACGCTGGCCTGCACCAAGTCGATGCACGACGTCAAAGAGGGCGCGGTCAAGATCAATCCGCTGCCGCATCAGCCCGTGGTGAAGGACCTGGTGCCGGACCTGACCAATTTCTACGCGCAATATGCCTCGATCGAGCCGTGGCTGAAGACCACCTCGCCGACGCCGCAGAAGGAATGGCGGCAGAGCCACGCCGACCGCGAAAAGCTCGACGGCCTCTATGAATGCATCCTGTGCGCCTGCTGCTCGACCTCGTGCCCGAGCTACTGGTGGAACAGCGACCGCTATCTCGGACCGGCCGCGCTGCTGCAGGCCAACCGCTGGGTCAAGGACAGCCGCGACGAAGCCACCGGCGAGCGGCTCGACAATCTCGAGGACCCGTTCCGGCTCTATCGCTGCCACACCATCCTGAACTGCGCCAAGGCCTGTCCGAAGGGCCTCAATCCGGCCGAGGCGATCGCCGAGCTCAAGCTGAAGATGGTCGAGCGCCAGGTCTGAGCCAAGCCGGACGCAAGTCGGAGCTTGGGCTCGGCGCGAGCGGCGTTGGAGCCGGCCGCAAAGTCGGCTATCTAGACGCCGCAGTCGCTCCTCTCCGGCGAGATCATTTTGATACCCTCAGGCCCTCCCGTCCGCATCGCCGCGGCCAACGATCCGGCGGCGCCGCCATTCGGCGCTTTCGCGCCGACGCGCGCGCAAGCCGCGGTCATTTCGCTCGCGCAACGCTCGAAGCTGAAGCGGGGCGCGTTTCGCCCGATGCTGTCGCGGCTGGTCAATTTGCTGCGCGCCGGTCCGGTCGACGTGGCCTATCAGGGCGCGTCGTTCCGGTTCTACCATCAGACCAGCGCCACCGAACGCGGTGCGCTGTTCAATCCCGACTACAATCTCGAAGAGCTGGATTTTCTGCGGGCGCATACGCCGATCGGCGGCGTGTTCGTCGATGTCGGCGCCAATGTCGGCACCTACGCCATGGTGCTGGCGCGCCGCGTCGGCGCGAGCGGAACCGTGATCGCGATCGAACCGCATCCGGTCACCCATGCGCGGCTTGCCTTCAACCGCTCCGCCTCCGGCTTCAATCAGGTGAGGCTCGTCGCCGCGGCCGCCGGCCCCGCCGACGGCGAGCTGATGATCGAAACCGACGGCGACAATCTCGGCGCCAGCCATATCGTTTCGGGCAAGCCGGCGGGCCACGCGATCCGCGTCCCGTCATGGCGGCTGGAGCGCATTCTCGGCGACGCCGGCGTTACCCATGTCGATGCGCTGAAGATCGACGTCGAGGGATTTGAGGATCGCGTGCTGACCGGCTTCTTCCGGGATGCGCCGCAACGGCTGTGGCCTCAGGCGGTCGTGATCGAACATCTGTCCCGCGACGAATGGCAGGACGACTGCATCGCCGACATGCGTGCGCGCGGCTATGCCGAAATCGGCCGCAACCGCAGCAATACGCTGTTGCTGCGCGGCTGAGTTTTTGTCGGTATTTGGCGAGACAGCAGGAACGATATTCCCCGGAGCCAGCGGAGATTTTTGATGATCGACCACATCGGCTTTCCCGTTTCGGACTACGAGCGCGCCAAGACGTTCTATGCCAAAGCGCTGGCGCCGCTCGGCTACAGCATCGTCATGGAGGTGACGCAGCAGCAGACCGGGCACGACCCCGCGGCCGGCTTCGGCGCCGACGGCAAACCGGATTTCTGGATCGGCGGCGAAGGCGGCTTGAACAAGCCGCTGCATGTCGCGATCGCAGCGAAAGACCGCGCCACGGTCGACGCTTTCTACAAGGCGGCGATGGCGGCCGGCGGGCGCGACAATGGCGCCCCCGGAATTCGCGCGCATTATCACCCGAATTATTACGGCGCCTTCGTGCTCGATCCCGATGGCCACAATATCGAAGCGGTGTGCCACGCGCCGGAATGACCGGTTCCGGCTCCACTCCGGCGCGGAACATCGCCCGAGCGGGCTCGTTATCGCTCCAGCAGCAACGGAGCGAAATCATGGCCAACGACAACACTGCGAACGACACCCAGCGCGTCTGGGACCTCATGAAGAAGATCGGCTTTGCGATGCTGGTCACCCGCGACGGCGAGAAGTTGCGCGCGCGGCCGATGAGCGCCTATCTCGATCGCGATGCGAACACGATTCTCTTCCTCACCGACGCGCGGCGCCACAAGGACGAGGAAATCGCTGGGGATCCGCACGTCAATCTGTCGTTCGTGGATGTGGGCAACCAGAAATACGTTTCGCTGACCGGCACCGCGGCGATTTCCAACGACCGCGAGAAAATCAGGCAGTTGTTCTCCACGCCGGCAAAGGCATGGTGGGACTCGGCCGAGGATCCGAACATCCGCGTCCTGAAGATTTCGCCGGATGACGCCGAGTTCTGGGATTCGCCGGGCTCCATCATCAGCTATGTGAAGATGGCGGCAGCCGCAGCCACCGGCACACGGCCCGATCTTGGCGACAACCGCAAGGTGTCGATGTAGATGCCAATCGAACCACCCGAGATCCCGCCGGCGACGCCGGGCAATCCGTCGGAGCCGCCGCCGGAAAGTCCCCCGGGCAGTCCACAGCCGGAGATACCGCCGCCGGTGCACGAGCCCGGCGAGCCGCCGCAGCCTGATGAATTGCCTGGCCGAACGCCCGACGAGCTTCCGGTACGAGGGCCGCAGGGACCGCGCACGCCTTCGCCTGCAACCGACGCCGGAATCACCGATCTGCCGGGCCCGAGCGCGGCCTGAAACCGGCCAATCGGATATGCCGGCGGGGACAATGTGATATGACGGTTTGAAACCGAGGCCTGAATGCGCAATGAACGGGGGCCTATCCGGACTTTGCGCGCGCAGAAATAAATAGAAGTCCGCCTTCGAGGCCCGCCACAATCCGGCCTAACGTCTATTTGTTGATCGCCAGACGTTGATTACCAAACCGCTGCCAGAAAATTTTCCGGGGATTTAAGACCATCATGACAAACCTTCGAATAGTTCTGCTCGCTACGACCGCGCTGACGGCGATGCAGTTGATTACGGCGCCGTCGCACGCGCAAACCGCGCCGCTGGTGATGGCGCAGGCCAAGGAAGAACTTGGTCCCGACGGAAAGCCCAAGCAGCCGCCGAAGGGAGCCCCGCCGCCGCGACCGGCACCACCCGCTGCAGCGCCGCCGCGACCTGCGCCGCCACCGCCGCCTCCTCCCCCTCACGTGGCGCCTCCACCGCCACCGCCTCCGCATGTGGCGCCGCCACCGCCCCCGCATGTGGCGCCGCCACCGCCCCCGCCGCCTCCTCACGTGGCGCCACCGCCGCCGCCTCCTCCCCCTCACGTGGCGCCTCCACCGCCACCGCCGCCGCCCCATGCGGCGCCGCCGCCACCACCCCCGCCGCATCCCGCGCCCCCGCCCCCTCCGGCGGCAGCGCCGCCGCCTGTCCCGCCGAAGCCGCCGGCCCCGCCGAGCGGCGCGCCTGCCATGCAACAGCCAAAGGGTCCCCCGACTGCGGTCCCGCCGCCGCCGCCACCACCACCTCCTCCTGCGGGCGCAAAGCAGCCTCCCGGACCGCCACCGGCTATGGCACCTTCGACGTCACCTACCGGTGCGCCGCCGCCATCGGGACGGAGCGGCCCACCGCCCGCAGGCGCGGGCACTCCGCCCCCGCCACCACCCGTGGGCGCAAAACAGCCTCCGGGACCGCCTCCTGGCGCACCGCCGGCACAGAATGTCACGCCCGCATTCGGGCGGTGGACAGACCGCGCTTCCGCCCGGTGGCGGGCCGCTGGCGCATCGTCCGCCGCCGCCGACGGTCGCCGCGCCGATTCCGGCCGCACCTCCGCCTGCCCAGGCGCTGACCCCGATTGTTCCGGGGGCAGCGGCACAGGGGCCGCGACGCATGGAAGATTTCCGTGGCGCGCGGCAGGAAAGCGACCAGGGCGGCCGCAAGGTCTTCACCGAACCCGGCCGAGTCATCGTCGTCGATCCCTCGGGCCAGTCGTTCATCCGTCACAACGAGGAAGATCGATTCCGCTACGGCGCGCGGGATATCCGGACCGAGCAGGTCGGCAACGACACCCGCACCATCGTGATTCGTCCCGATGGCTCCCAGATCATCACCATCGTCGGCCGCGACGGCCGGTTGATGCGCCGCATCAGGCGGGATCGCGAAGGCCGCGAGATCATCATCATCGACAACGGCTACGGCGATCCGCGCGACGCCGGCGGATTCTATGTCGACCTGCCGCCGCCTGTGCTCCGCATTCCCTACAACCGGTACATCGTCGAAGCCGACGATGCGCCGCCGGACCTGATCTACGACACCATGGAAGCGCCGCCGGTGGAGCGGATCGAGCGGCGTTATTCGCTCGACGAAATCCGCTACAGCCCGTCGGTGCGCGCCTTGATGCCGTCGATCGATCTCAACAGCATCAATTTCGACACCGGGTCGTGGGAGATTCCCCCCGATCAGGCGGCGAAGCTGCAGTCGATCGCCGACGGCCTCAACCGCGCCATCCAGCGCAACCCGCGCGAGGTGTTCCTGATCGAGGGCCACACCGACGCGGTCGGCAACGACGTCGACAATCTGTCGCTGTCGGACCGCCGCGCCGAATCCGCCGCCGAACTGCTGACGCGGCAGTTCGGGGTGCCTGCGGAGAACCTGACCTCGCAGGGTTACGGCGCGCAATATCTGAAGGAGCAGACCTCGGGGCCGAGCCGCATCAACCGGCGCGTCACCATCCGCCGCATTACGCCGCTGCTCAACGGCGGGACGGCATCGCTGCCTCCGCCGCCTCCGGGCACCATTCCGCCACGGTAGCGCCGAGGCCTTCCACGAAAATGAAAATGGCCGGGAGCAATCCCGGCCATTTTAGTCTTACCGAGCTGCGCGTTCTCGCCGTTCAGCCCTTGTCGGTATCGAGTTTGAAGATCGGAGAGCTTGCCCCGCTCGAGAGCAGGCCTGTCTGCGTGTAGAGATTGAGCTTGGCGCGGGTATCGGTGATGTCGAGATTGCGCATCGTCAGCTGGCCGATACGGTCGGCCGGCGTGAACGGCGCATCGTCCACCTTCTCCATGCTCAGCCGCTCCGGCTGATAGGTCAGATTGGGGCTCTCGGTGTTCAGGATCGAGTAGTCGTTGCCGCGCCGCAGTTCGAACGTGACCTCGCCGGTGACGGCGCGGGCCACCCAGCGCTGGGCGGTTTCGCGCAGCATCAGGGCTTGAGAATCGAACCACCGCCCCTGGTAGAGCAACCGGCCAAGGCGCATGCCGCTGATGCGGTATTGCTCAATGGTGTCCTCGTTGTGGATGCCGCTGATCAGCCGCTCGTAGGCGATGTGCAGCAGCGCCATGGCGGGCGCTTCGTAGATGCCGCGGCTCTTGGCCTCGATGATCCGGTTCTCGATCTGGTCGCTCATGCCAAGGCCATGTCGGCCGCCGATGGCGTTGGCCTCGAGAAACAGCGCGACCGGATCGGCGAACGTCCGGCCGTTCAGTGCGACCGGCTGCCCCTCCGTAAAGCGCACGGTGACGGTTTCAGCCTTGACGGCGCAATCGTCGCGCCAGAACGGCACGCCCATGATGGGCGTGACGATCTTGATGCCGCTGTCGAGCCGCTCGAGATCCTTGGCCTCGTGGGTCGCGCCGAGGATATTGCTGTCGGTCGAATACGCCTTCTCGGCGCTCATCTTGTAATCGAAGCCATTGGCGGTCAGGAACGCCGACATTTCCGCACGGCCGCCCAGTTCGTCGATGAACTGCTGGTCGAGCCAGGGCTTGTAGATCTTGAGGCTCGGATTGGTCAGCAGGCCGTAGCGGTAGAACCGCTCGATATCGTTGCCCTTGAAGGTCGAGCCATCGCCCCAGATGTTGACGCCGTCCTCCTGCATGGCCGCGACCAGCATCGTGCCGGTCACGGCGCGACCGAGCGGCGTGGTGTTGAAGTACGTCGTGCCGCCGGTAGAGATGTGGAAAGCACCGGATTGGATCGCGGCGATCCCTTCGTGGACCAATTGGGTGCGGCAATCCACCAACCGGGCCTTTTCGGAGCCGAAGGCCATCGCCTTGCGCGGGATCTCGTCGTAGTCGGCCTCGTCGGGCTGGCCGAGATTGGCGGTGTAGGCGAAGACCCGGGCGCCTTTCTGCTTCATCCACAGCAGCGCCGCGCTGGTGTCGAGACCGCCCGAGAAGGCAATGCCGACTTTTTCCCCCTTGGGCAGGCCTTTCAGGATCGTACTCATCGAGCTTCCAATCGGTCAAAATAGCGGATGCCGCTTTGCGGCTTGAGCGCGCGAATATCAAATTTCGCGCCGATGAGCACGCGATTAATGGCGGCTGGCGCGATGAAGTCGCTCACGCCGACGGTTTGGGCCCGACATCGCGGCCGAGCCATTTCCGGAAAAGGCGATAGCCCGGCCAGGCCAGCCGCGTCAGCGCCGCGTCGACGCCCTCATCGGACAGGCGAGTCGCGGGCCAGCGGTAAATCCAGGCATAGGCCAGCCAGATCACCAGAAACGTCACCAGGCCCGCAGCCGCGACGTCGGTGAAGAAGTGCCCGCCGAACGCCATCCGGAGCAGGCTGGTCAAAACGCCGAACGCGGCTGCGGCGGCATAGGCCAGAGGCCGCCATGCCGGCGGCGTCAGCGCCGCGGGCGCAAAGGTCCAGAACGCGGTGGCGCCCTCGCCGGAGAAGAACGAGCAGTTTTTCGCGCAGGCGCCGCGCGGATCCCACCACGCCACGAATGGGTCCGGCCCGTTGAACTCCGTCACCACCACCGGACGCGGCCGGCCCCAATAGCTCTTGAAGGTGAGGTTGGTGAGGACGCCAGCGGACAGCGTGAGCGTGAGCAGCAGAAAGACGATTGCGCGCCCCGAGATCAAAAGCGGCCGGTCCGGCCGCAGCAGCTTCACCACCAGCGCCACGATCGCCGGCAGCGCCAGCCCCCAGGCGATCCACATCGCGCCGTCGCGCGCGATGGCCGCGAGCGTATTGAGCTTCAGGGGAAACGATTTGGTGGTCGCATCGTAAAACAGGCCAGCGAGCTTCAGATCGAGTTCGGGAAAAATCCCGAACAGCAATCCGACAGCAAGCGCCATGGCGAGCGCGATGAAAAGTCCGGTCCGGTTCATGGCGCGGGGTTTAGCCGAGGCGGTTCGCTGTGAAAAGGCTTCGCGGCGCGCTTCGTCACGAGGGCGGCGATTGCGACGGCAGCGGAGGCGGCGGCTTCATGGGGCGTGGCGGCTCGCGCCAGGCGCCGGCATTGCGGCCGGCGATCATCCAGTAAACCATGCCGGCAACAATGCCCGCGCCGGTCATGATTTCGAGGTGACGGCGGACGATGCCCTCGAAACGAAGCGTCTCGGTATCGAACGGAACCAGGCCGAGATAGCAGGCGAGCCCGACCAGGCCGCCGCCGATCGCATAGGTTAGCGCGCCCCTGACATAAAACGCTTCGGTGATCAGGGCCACCAGCATCGCCGGCAGCAGCGCAAACCCGCTGATGAAGATGAAGCCGAAGCCGATCACGATGTTGAGCGCGCCCTGATCGACGGGGCCGGCACCGAGTTCGCTGAATTCCGGAAACAGCACCGCGCCGACCACGATCATTCCCGCCACCAGGCAGGCGGCGAGGAAGGCGAACAGGATGACGAACAGGCGGCCGATCAATGCCATAAGTTCGCGGCCTCAATCCGTCATCGCCATCGCGCGCAGCGTCTGACGCTCGCGCGCCGACAGTTTCTCGGTCTCCGATTTCAGCTGGCCGCAGGCGGCGAGGATGTCGCGGCCGCGCGGGGTGCGCACCGGCGAGGAGTAGCCGGCGTTGAAGATGTATTCGGAGAATTTCTCGATCTGCTCCCAGTCCGAACATTCGAAAGCGGTGCCCGGCCACGGATTGAACGGAATGAGATTGATCTTGGCCGGAATGCCCTTGAGCAGCTTCACCAGCAGCCTGGCGTCGTCGAGCGAATCGTTGACGCCCTTGAGCATCACATACTCGAAAGTGATGCGGCGCGCATTGGAGGAGCCGGGATAATCGCGACACGCCTGCAGCAATTCGGCAATCGGATATTTCCGGTTCAGCGGCACCAGTTCGTTGCGCAATTCGTCGCGCACCGCGTGCAGCGAGATCGCCAGCATGACGCCGATTTCTTCTCCGGTGCGGATGATGTTGGGCACCACGCCCGAGGTCGACAGCGTGATGCGGCGGCGGGAAATGCCGATGCCCTCATTGTCGGAAACGATCAGCAGTGCATCGCGGACCGCGTCGAAATTATACAGCGGCTCGCCCATGCCCATCATCACCACATTGGTGACGAGGCGGCTGCCGGTCGGCGTTTCGCGGTCGGCCCAGTCATTGAGGCGATCGCGCGCCACCATGACCTGGCCGACGATCTCGCCCGCGGTGAGGTTGCGTACCAGCCGCTGGGTGCCGGTGTGGCAGAACGAGCAATTCAGCGTGCAGCCGACCTGCGAGGAAACGCACAGCGTGCCGCGATCGGTTTCCGGAATATAGACGCACTCGACCTCATGCGCCTTCTCGACCGAATCGCCGCTCGGCAGGCGCAACAGCCATTTGCGGGTGCCGTCGGCGGAAACCTGCTCGGCGACCACTTCGGGGCGCGCGACGGTGAAATGCGTTTCGAGCGAGGCGCGCATTTCCTTGGAAATGCTGGTCATCTCGCCGAAATTGCCGGCGCCGCGGACATAGATCCAGTGCCACAGCTGCTGCACGCGCATCTTGCGCTGCGCCGGCGCCACGCCGATCTCCCCCAGCCGTTCGGCGATTTCGGCGCGCGACAGGCCGACCAGCGAGGGCTTTGCCGGCGGCACGTAGGTTTCAAGCGCGATCTTTTCCAGGGGCACGCCGGCGCCGGAACCGGGTTCGATCGCATGAGAGGTCATGGTTTCATTCATGGAACATCAAATAGGCCTTCCAGCGTCGGCTGGAAAGGCTTCAAAAGCACCGATATTGACGACAAAAGCCGGCTAGCGCTTGCAATCCTGCGCCACCCGGTCGAGCGCCTGGGCAAGTCCCTTAAGCGAGAAGGTATCCGTGGTCTCGGTGCCCTTGGCCGAGACGCCCTTGACCACGGCGTCGGCGGACTTGCGCATCGCCTCGACCATCCGTTCTTCCTCGGCGGCATTCTTGATCCAGAGCCCGTCGCCCTGGGTGTACATCGCATAGCTACCGCCGCCGACTTCCAGCGTCGAATCAGATCCCGGCTTCAGCGCATAGCCGATCATGATCGAGACTTCGTTGGTGACTTTCTCCGCCGGACGCGTGGAAACGAACGCATAGGCCGGGTCGCGCGGACGATTCGGCGGATTGGTTTTCGACGATGATGGCTTTGCCAGCGCAAAGCACACCTTCTTGCCGTTGGGCGTTGCGGTATAGGCGCCCCAGCTGCCGTATTGACCGATCAGCGTCGGTTCCGCACCACCGGTGACGGCGGCGGCTGGCTTGGCTTCAGGTTTCGCAATTTCCGGCTTTGCAGGAACCGGCTTGGCTGCTGCACCCTTCGCGGCTTTCGGCGATGCGCTCTGCGCCTGCGCAAGGCTTGCCGCCCCGCACACCACGCCAATTGCCACCAGAGTTGTCAGGATTCGCCGCACGGACATCACCGAATCTGGTTCCCTCAATATTGTGACTGGAAGATGGCTCCGACACCGTATGGTCACGGGGAGCGATGGATAGCCGGGAAATGACTTTTTGGGAAGGCAGTCGCAGGCGTTCGCGAATCTGTCGCGTACGCTCAGGGTTTGGTTCGCGCCGCGCGCTGATTCTCCCATTGCGCGTCAGTCCATTGCAGCAAATCTTCCGCACCGGAACTGCGCAAATGCGCGCCGCCGTCCTGCACCACCATTTCGCCATTGATGTAGCCGGCGGAATCCGAAATCAGGAAACTCGCGAGATCGGCGAGTTCGCGATGCTCGCCGACGCGCCCGAGCGGATTCCTCGAAGTCCAGCTATCGTCACGCCCCTCGGGGCGAAGCTGGCCGGATGCGCCCGGTGTTGGAAACGCGCCGGGTGCGATTGCCACCGTTCGGATGCCTTTCGATCCCCATTCGACGGCCAAGCTCCTGGTCATCGCGAGAATGGCCGACTTCGCCATGGCGGACGGGACGGTGAAGGCACGGCCGGTGATGGTCGAGGTCGACAGGATGCTCAGCACCACGCCCTTGTGCCGTCCTTCGATCCAGCGCCTGCCGGCACCGAGCGTGCAATACATCGCGCCGTGCAGCGTCGGCGCGAGGATCGCGTCGGCCGCGCGAAACGACAAATGCTCGGTCTGCGCGATGAAGGTGGCGGCGGCGTTGTTGACCAGCACGTCGATCGGCGCCTCGCGCCAGACTTCATCCAGCATGGCCTCGACATTGGCGCCGTCGCGAACGTCGCAGCGGATCGCGGTCACCTTGCCGCCGGGATCGGCGCGCATCCGGCCTGCGGTCTCCTCCAGCAATTCGAGGCGGCGGCCGCAGATGATCAGTTCGGCGCCAAGCTCGAGGAAACGGCGCCCCATCGCAGCCCCGAGCCCGGAGCCGCCGCCGGTGATCAATATCCGCTTTCCCTTGAGCAGGCCTTTTTCAAACATCGTTTCATACCCTACCCGTTTCCGTTCCCATTGCCGGTTGGCGCTAATTGCGCGCCCCGGAATGCCGCGCCTTCCCTGACTTTCGAATCAGATTGTAGCCCGGCTGCAAATCCGGCATGAAGCATCCCAGCCTCAACAGTGCGTCCGAAAACCAGGTGTGTCCATGAAAGCCATTCTCTGTTCGCAATATTGCGGCCCCGACGATCTCGTGCTGGCCGAGGTGCCCGAACCCGTGGCCGGGCCCAATGAAGCCGTGATCACGATCAAATCCGCGGCGCTGAATTTCTTCGACCTCCTGATGATCCAGGGCAAGTACCAGGTCAAACCGCCGTTTCCGTTTTCGCCGGCGGCCGAAGTCGCGGGCGTGATCGACAGCATCGGCGAAGGCGTCACCGGGTTGAAGGTCGGCGACCGCGTGGTGGCGTCCTGCGGCCACAACGGCGCGCGCGAGAAGATCGCGCTGCCGGCCGATTCGATCGTCAAGATTCCCGACAATCTGGATTTCGATCGTGCCGCCGGAATCATCATCATCTACGGCACCGCGCTGCATGCGCTGGAAGATCGCGCCAGCCCGAAGCCCGGCGAGACCCTCGCCGTGCTGGGCGCCGCCGGCGGCACCGGACTTGCCGCCTGCGAACTCGGCAAGCTGATGGGATTGAAGGTGATCGCCTGCGCCTCGTCGGAGGAGAAGCTCGAATTTGCCAAGGCCCACGGCGCCGAACTCGGACTCAACTACGCCAAGGAAGACTTGAAGGAAGGCTTGCGCCGGCTCACCGGCGGCAAGGGCGCCGACATCATCTTCGATCCCGTCGGCGGCAGCTATGCCGAGGCCGCGCTGCGTTCAATCGCATGGGAAGGCCGTTTCCTGGTGATCGGCTTCGCCGCCGGCGACATTCCGAAGATGCCGCTCAATCTGGCGCTGTTGAAGGGCTGCGATATCCGCGGCGTGTTCTGGGGGGCGTGGACGCGGCTCAACCCGGAGAAGAACCGCGCCAATCTCGAAAAGCTCGTGAAGTGGACCGCCGAAGGCAAGATCTCATCGCATGTCGATCGCACCTTCCCCCTGGCGCAAACCGCCGACGCGCTGAAAGTGCTGGCCGGCCGCCAGGCGATGGGCAAGGTGATCCTGCATCCGTGATGCGAGGTTCGGTCTTGTTGCGTCCGGCCGAGATCGCCCGGTTTCACCGGGCGATCTCGTTTCCAGGGTGGCCATGATTAACCAATAAGGCGCGGCGTACCCGCGTCCCCTGCCTTCGCGGGCGACCGCCGCAGGGGATCACACGCTCGAACCGCCCGTAAGCGATTCGCGTGATGGCACGGGGACTTGGCTGACAATTTAAGGCAACAATTCGCATCGGATGGCGCGCGCTGCTGCTGCCAATCGGATCCCGCACCCCACTTTGTGACAAATAAATGTCAGTGGGCGGCCCAAAATGCGCCGCAATAAAATCAAAATATTTCCTAAATCGCCCCGGCGATCGTCGCTTTTTGGTCTGATTCAAAATGCGATCTAGGGGTTCGGTAGCGGGGGCGCTTGGCCGAAAGAATTTATAAGAAGCGGATGCCCAGAAGCCCCCCATGTTGCGTAGTAGCGTGGAGGCATCACTATGGCCCGAAATACGAACTTCAATCCATACGACGACCAGCCGGTCGGGGCGTATGACGAAGAGCCAAGCGAACCCGACTTCATGGCATACCGATCTTCGCCTTCAGCGGCGGAGGAGGACTATCCGTTCTCCGAAGAACCGATGCCGCTTTTTCTTTCCCAAGGCGAGGAAGAACCAAGACAACGGCGCTTCGGGACCGGCGGAGACGTACTCCAGGATCGGGCGGTCGTCTGGCCGAGAGTTTTCAAGATAGCCATGGTCGCGGCATCGGTGGCGGCGATCGCCTTTGGCATTCTGACGGTAGGCAATCCGCTCGCGCTGTTTGCCGACGCCAAGGCGTCGCTGCCCAACGCAAGCGCGGACCAGGCAGGCTCCGCACAAACCCTCGCTTCGCCGCCTGCAACCACGCCGCAGACGCAGTTGGCCAACGCCGGTCCGACGCCGGTGCTGCCGGCAACCGCCGGTGTCCGCGCTGCGCCGCCGGCCCCGAGGGTCACGCGCGACGATATCGCGCTCGCGCTCCGGTCCGCCCGGCAGAACCAGGGCCAGGTGCAACCCGATCCAACGCCACCCGCCGCGGCTGCGCCACTTGCCGCGGCTGCGCCGATAACGCCGGCAGCAGCGCCGACGCCGGCACGAAGGCTCGATCCCGACGAACTCGCGATGTTGATGACGCGGGCAAAGGGCATGATCGCAATCGGCGACATTGCGTCGGCGCGGTTGCTGCTCGAACGCGCGGCCGAAGCCCAGGAGGCCAGCGCGGCGCTGCTGCTGGCACAGACCTACGATCCGGCCGTGCTTGGAACGCAGGACATGCGTAGCATCACGCCGGATCCGGCGATGGCGCGCGACTGGTACCAGAAGGCGGCCCGGCTCGGATCAACGGACGCCCGGCAGCGCCTCGCTCAGATGCAGAATTAGGTTTCAGACAGGCAGGGGATACAAATGCGACGACTGGTTGGAGTGGCGATATTCGCCATCATGATGGCGTTTGGACTCGTGACGTTTGGCTTAGGCGCGAAGGCCGCGGAAACGGAATTCGATCCGGCAAAGGTCAGCGAAAGCCTCAAGGCGATATTCCAGTTCGGATCGACCGCCACCAAGCAGGCCCTGAACGCCAACACGGTGACGCTGATATCCGGCACCATCGGCGGTACCTATGTTCAGTTCGGCGCCGACCTCGCCTCCGTGCTCGACGACGGCAACACGCTGCGCGTCCTTCCGATTGTCGGCCGCGGCTCGGTGCAAAGCGTCGCCGACATCCTGTTCCTGCAGGGCGTCGATCTCGGGATCGTGCGAGCCGACACGCTCGACTATCTCGAACGGAAGGGCTTTGCGAAAGACATCAAGAAGCAATTCACCTACATCACCAAGCTCTACAATGAAGAGGTGCACGTCATCGCCTCGAAATCGGTCCGCAATCTGCGGGATCTCGACGGCAAGACCATCAGCGTCGACCTTCCCAACGGCGGCACCTTCGTCACCGCGCTGACCGTGTTCGAGCGGCTCGGGATGAAACCGAAGGTCGTCTACATCGAGCAGCGCATCGCGATGGAAAAATTGAAGCGCGGCGAAATCGACGCCGTGATCGTCTGCGGCGGCAAGCCGTACAAGTCCGTGAGCAGCTTCAAGGACGACCGGTTCCATCTGGTGACGGTCAACTACGAGAAGCCGCTGCAGGGCGACTATCTGCCGGCGACCCTGTCGGCGAAGGACTATCCCAATCTTATTTCGGAAGGCGAACAGGTCGATACCATCGCTGTACCGGCGGTGCTGGCGGCCTATAACTGGGCGCCCAAGACCGACCGCTATCGCAAGGTCGCGCTGTTCGTGGATAATTTCTTCGCGAAGTTTCCCACCTTCCAGAATCCCCCCTTCCATCCGAAGTGGAAGGAAGTCTCGCTGTCGGCGCCGCTGGCCGGCTGGCAACGCTTCCCGGCCGCCCAGCAATGGCTTGACAGCCATGGCATCGAGCCGGTGGCGCGCGGCCGGTTCGACGAATTCCTCCAGCAGACTCCGCCGCCGGCGGGAAAGCAGCCCTCCAGCGCCGAGAAGGACGCGTTGTTCAAGCAGTTCCAGGCCTGGCAGGCCGAGCAGCAGAACAATGCAAGAGCCCAGGTCCGGCCGGCGCAAGGCCAGCGCTAGGGCTTGAGCGGCCGCCTCCGGGCGGCCTGGCTCAGATTTCGCCTTCGGGCTGATCCCGACCGGCGCCGCCCGTCCGCTTCAACGCGGCGCGGGCGGCATCGCGATGCTCGGGCGTGATGTGGCTCGCGACCATCCGGATCGCGGTGGCGAGGATGGCGGCATCGTCGGTGAAACCGAGCACCGGCAGCATGTCCGGAATGAAATCGAACGGCAGGATGAAGTAGGCAATGGCTCCGAGCAGCGCCGCCTGCACGTGGCGCGGCGTCTGCTTGTCGAAGGCGCAGTAATAGGCCGCAAGCAGATCCTCGGCGAAGGGAAGCCGCGTCACCACCCGCTTGAACTTGCTCCAGAACCGCCGGCGCACGCTTTCGCGGTCTTCGGCCAGCCTGTCGGCCGGCTCAAAACCAACGGTATGCTCTGACGCCATCATGATGGTTCCCCTGAAAGCCCGCGCGGCAGATCGCCACAGCGGACACGCACTGAAAATGGGGATGTCGCGCGGCGCCCGCAAGATTGCCGCGGGTATCGAATCAGACGACGCCAAGCTGTCCGGCGATCGCATTCATCGCCGTCGCCAGTTCGATATCGAGCGCGGTGACGCCGCCGGCATCGTGGGTCGCCAGCACCACTTCCACCGTCTTGTAGACGTTGCGCCATTCCGGGTGATGATCGCGCTTTTCGGCGACCAGTGCCGCGCGGGCCATGAATCCGAAGGCTTCGTTGAAATCCCGGAATACGAAGGTCCGCGCGATCGCCTCGCGGCCGGCCGCCTCGCTCCACCCCGGCAAGCCCTTCAAGGCCGATTTCCGTGCTTCCGCCGACAGCCGCTCCGCCATGACAACCTCCCGTTTCACTCGAATTTTACCCTAACACCCGGGGAACTGCCGGGGTTTCCGATCGAAATCATGCGTCAAAGGCCGGCCTCGGAGCGCCCCAGTAACCATGACGCAGATGTAACCCCGCCCGGATAGGAAATTTGCTACATTGTTGATCTAACCGTATTGGCAATATGAAATTGGACCTCAAACGATTATTTGCCAGGTCGATGACGGGCGGCGTTGAACTGGCCGGACCGCCCGGGCCGCCGTCGCTGCGATCGGCCCAGCAGAAAACGATGTTCATCACGCTCGCCGGGATCCTTGCCCTGATCGGCGCGATCGTGGGGGCTTACTACTTCGCGATGCGGCCGGTGACCCTGCGGATCGCGGTCGGTCCACCCAACAGCGACGACCTCCGAGCGGTCCAGGCGCTGACCCAGGCCTTCAGCCAGGCGCACGGGTATATCCGCCTGCGACCGATGCAGACCGATGGCGCCGGCGCGAGCGCCAAGGCGCTTGAAGACGGCGGGGCCGACCTCGCCATCATTCGCGGCGATCTCGACGTGCCGAAAAACGCGCAGGCCGTGGCGACACTGCGCAAGAACGTCGCGGTGTTGTGGGTGCCCCCGCCCGCGAAGGGCAAGGGAAAGAAATCCGGCCCGAAGATCACCAAGATTCCGCAGCTTGCCGGCCGCCGCATCGGCGTCGTCGGCCGCACCCAGGCCAACGTCAATTTGCTCAAGGTGATCCTGCAGCAATATGGCGTCGATCCTGGCAAAGTCGAGATCATTCAATTTCCGGCCGGCGAGGCTGCCGACGCCATCCGCAACCAGAAGGCGGACGCCTATCTCGCCGCGGGTCCCGTCAACAGCAAGATCACCGCGGATGCAATCAATGCGTCGACCCGCGACGGTGGAACCCCGACATTCCTCGCGATCGATTCGGCCGAGGCCATCGCCCAGAACCATCCGGTGTACGAGGCCTCCGAAATTCCCGCCGGCGCCTTCGGGGGCTCGCCCGACAGGCCCGACGACGAGGTCAAGACCATCAGCTTCTCCCACCACATCGTCGCGCGCAAAGGCCTGTCGGAGTCGACGGTTGCCGCCTTCACCCGGCAATTATTCGCGATCCGGCAGCAACTGATGACGGAATTCCCGCTGGCCGCGAAGATCGAGACCCCCGATACCGACAAGGACGCCGTGATCCCCGTCCATCCGGGCGCCGCGGCCTTTGTCGACGGCGAGGAAAAAACCTTCCTCGACCGCTACAGCGATTACATCTGGTGGGGCCTGATGGCCCTGTCGGCGATGGGCTCCGCCGGCGCGTGGTTCGCGGGCTACCTGAAAAAGGACGAGCGCAGCAACAACAGCACGCTGCGCGAACGCCTGCTGGACATGATTGCGGCGGCGCGCAGCAGCGATTCCGTCGAGGAACTCGACAAGATGCAGTCCGAGGCGGACGAAATCCTGCGCGATACGCTGCGCTGCTTCGATGACGGCGCCATCGAGGAGGGCGCGCTGACCGCGTTCAGTATCGCACTCGAGCAATTCCACAACGCGGTCGCCGACCGCAAGACGTTGTTGAACAGCATGCCGCAAAACCTGCAAAAGGCCGGCGCGCAGTTCCGCGCCGCCGCCTTGTAAGCGGCACTCCCTGTAATCCAGCCGTCACAGAATCTTCCTAGGTCTGTAAGCGCCGCAGTGCATGCTGCCGGCCGATCAAGGAGGCCTGCATGACGATCGGGATTTATCGGAAGGCTGTCACCGGATTTTCACGAAGGCGTTTCCTTTCCGCCGCGGCAGCGACGGGGGCCGGCGCGCTCGGCGCCATCGCGATGCCCTATCTGAGTCGCGCCGCCGACCGGCCGCAGATCACCCACGGCGTGCAGTCCGGCGACATCGGCGCCGACGGCGGCGTGGTGTGGGCGCGCGCCGACCGCCCGTCGCAGATGATGGTCGAGGTCGCCACCACGGAATCCCTGAACAATGCGCGGCTTCTGCCGCCGGTCGCGGCATTGCCCGAGAGCGACTTCACCGCGAAAATGCTGCTGGAAAATCTTCCCGCCGGACAGGACATCTTCTATCGGATCCGGTTTCGCGACCTTTCGCATACCGACGTTTCGAGCGAGCCCGTGGTCGGCCGCTTCCGCACCGCGCCGGCCGACCGGCGCGACGTCAGCTTTGTCTGGGGCGGCGATGTCGCGGGCCAGGGCTGGGGCATCAATCCGGACGATGGCGGCATGGTCACTTTCGCCGCCATGAAGAAGCACCGGCCGGATTTCCTGCTGCATTCCGGCGACACCATCTATGCCGACGGCATCATCTCCTCCGAGGTGAAACTTCCCGACGGCAAAATCTGGAAGAACGTCACGATTCCCGAGAAGGCAAAGGTCGCCGAGACGCTCGACGAATTCCGCGCGGCGCACAAGTATAATTTCCTCGACGACAACGTACGCGCCTTCAACGCCGAGGTGCCGATCTTCGTGCAATGGGACGACCACGAGGTGATGAATAACTGGTCGGCCTCGAAGGAAATACCCGCCGCCTACAAGGTGCGCGACATCTCGCTGCTCGCCGCGCGCTCGGCCCGCGCCTTCCACGAGATGTATCCGATGCGCGAAAGCATCGTCGAGCCCGGCCGGGTCTATCGCACGCTCAGCTACGGGCCGCATCTCGACGTCTTCATGCTGGACGAGCGCAGCTATCGCGGCCCCAACGGTCCGAACCTGCAGACCGCTTACGGCCCCGACAGCTATTTCATCGGGCCCGATCAGCTGGCCTGGCTGAAGCGCGGACTTTTGAACTCGCGCGCCACCTGGAAGGTGATCGCCTCCGACATGCCGCTCAGCATCATCGTCTATGACGATGCGGCCAACAAGAAAGGCTCGGAAGCCTTCGCGCAAGGCGACGGCCCGCCGCGTGGCCGCGAGCTGGAAATCGCCGATCTGCTTCGCTTCATCAAGACCTCCGGCGTTACCAACACCGTGTGGCTGACCGCCGATGTGCACTACGCCGCCGCGCATTACTACAATCCCGACAAGGCGCAGTTCCAGGATTTCGAGCCGTTCTGGGAATTCGTCTCCGGCCCGCTGCACGCCGGGACTTTTGGACCGAACGAGCTCGACAACACGTTCGGGCCTGAGTTGAAGTTCATCAAGGCGCCGGGGCTGGACAAGCAGAACCTGCCGCCGTCGGCCGGCATGCAGTTCTTCGGTCACGTCAGGATCGACGGCGCCAGCGGACAGATGACGGTGACCCTGCGCGATCGCGCCGACGTGGCGCTGTGGTCGACGACGCTCGATCCCAAGTTGGGATAATGATTGGCGGACCGAAGCCGACCGGCGGCGCCGGTCAGCCACCGGCGGCGCCGGGCCGGTTCTTCAGCAAGGCGTACAGCGCGTCGGTCGAATAGGGTTTCGGCAGGGTCGGCTTGCCCGCAAACACCGCCGGAAACGCCGCGTGGGCGCCGTAACCCGTTACGAAGACGAACGGAATTTTCAGCGCCTCCAGCCGCTCGGCGACCGCGAAGCTTTTTTCACGGACCAGCCCGATATCGAGCAGCGCGAAATCCGGCGCGCGATCGGCGATCATTTCGAGCGCCTTCGCCACGCTTCCGGCGCTTCGCACCGTCTTCACGCCAAAACCCAGGATGGTGTCCTCGAAGTCGAGCGCGATGATCGGATCATCCTCGACGATCAGCACGTCGCGGGGCATGGGGTGGGGAGATGCAGCTTCCATGGTCTCACTGACAAACGCCCTGAAAACGCGATCCGGGCCAGACCCGGACCGCGTCCGGCGCCGAAAAAAAGCGCGGCGGCCGGTTCCCGATATGAAACCATCACATCCCCCGTTCGTTTGTCTGTGCACTTGTGCACGCAACAATCCGACAAGTGCGGTTACCGTGACGGCCGCAAGCCGCGAGGGGAATAGGGATGAACGGATACGAAAGGCCAGCCAACGGCGTCGGACGCCCCTACAACAACCTGTTGCGGCGGCTGAGCGCGGTCGACTTCGCGCTGATCGCGCCGCATCTTGCGCTGGCGGAGGCCGGCCCCAACGACCTGCTCTATAATCCCGGCGACGACGTCGAAACCGTGCACTTTCCCTGCGGGCCTGCGCTGGCGACCTATCTGGTGGCCAATGAGGACGGCCGCGACGTCGAAACCATCCTGGTGGGCCGCGAGGGCGCCGTCGGCGGAATTGTCAGCCAGGGATATCTGCCGGCCTATACCCGCATCATCGTCAAGTTCGGCGGACCGTTCGCGCGCCTGCATGTCCGCAAGCTGGATGCGGCCAAGGCAAAGTCGGCCAGCCTCAGCAACGTGTTTTCGCGCTACGCGGACTGCATGCTCGCCCAGATCTTCCAGTCGACGGCCTGCAACGCGATCCATTCGATCGAGCAGCGCACCGCGAAATGGATCCTGTCGGCGATGGAGCGCACCGATGGCGCGGAAGTCGTGCCGCTGACCCATGAACAGCTCGCGACGCTGCTTGGGGTCGGCCGCAGCTATACCAGCCGGGTGATGCAGACGTTCAAGGCGGAAGGAATTCTGGAGACCCGCCGCGGCTCGATCCTGGTGCGCGATCGCGAGGCGCTGCGGATCCGGGCCTGCCTTTGCAACGAATCCGTGAAGAACCATTTCGAGGAAGTGCTGCGAGGGGTCTATCCGACCGAAGAATCCAACGCGGCCGCGGGATAGCGCTGCCGAGCTTGTGCGCCATCATTCCATCGTCCAAGGCCTTAGATCGGCTAAACAGGCCGGGCAGCGGCCAAAATGACGCCGGTATGACGGAAAATCGGTCACCCGACGCCCAACAAGCCATTGTTTTTTAGTGTTTTCTGACTATATTGCGCCGCAACGAGTAAGGTTTGCCCGGTCCCTTTGGCCGGGCTTCCTTTTTGGGCGCGATGCGCGCCCGCCGAATTCCAGGTTTTTGAGCGTGATCCGGAAAAGTGGGTCCCGGTTTTCCGGTGAGATCGCGCTCCAGCCATTGTCCGAGCCAGAAGAACAGCTATGAAACTCCGCAACGTCGCCATCATCGCCCACGTCGACCACGGCAAGACCACGCTGGTCGATCGCCTGCTGCAGCAATCCGGCACCTATCGCGACAACCAGCGGGTAGTCGAGCGCGCCATGGATTCCAACGACCTGGAGCGCGAGCGCGGCATCACCATTCTCGCCAAGGCGGCGTCGGTGCAGTGGAAGGACACCCGCATCAACATCGTCGACACCCCCGGCCACGCCGATTTCGGCGGCGAGGTCGAGCGCATCCTGAACATGGTGGACGGCGCGCTGGTGCTGGTGGACGCCGCCGAAGGCCCGCTGCCGCAGACCAAATTCGTGGTGTCGAAGGCGCTCAAGGTCGGGCTGAAGCCGATCGTGGTCATCAACAAGGTCGACCGTCCCGACGCGCGGCCGACCGAAGTCATCAACGAGGTGTTCGACCTGTTCGCGGCGCTGGACGCCTCCGAAGAGCAGCTCGATTTCCCGATTCTCTACGGCTCGGCCAAGCAGGGCTGGATGGCGGAAACGCCTGATGGCTCGCACGACGCCGGCATGCAGCCGCTGTTCGACCTGATCCTGCGCCATGTCGCGCCGCCGACCGTCGAGGAAGGGCCGTTCCGCATGATCGGCACCATCCTGGAAGCCAACCCCTATCTCGGCCGCATCATCACCGGCCGCATCACCTCCGGCACCATCAAGCCGAACCAGGCCGTCAAGGTGCTGGGCGGCGACGGCAAGCTGATCGAGAGCGGACGAATCACCAAGATCATCGCCTTCCGCGGCATCGAGCGCACCCCGCTCGAGGAAGCCGAAGCCGGCGACATCGTCGCCATTGCCGGCCTCACCAAGGGCACGGTGGCCGATACCTTCTGCGATCCCTCCGTCGATGTGCCCCTGAAGGCGCAGCCGATCGATCCGCCGACGGTGTCGATGTCGTTCATCGTCAACAATTCGCCGCTCGCCGGCACCGAAGGCGACAAGGTGACCAGCCGCATGATCCGCGACCGCCTGCTGCGCGAAGCCGAAGGCAATGTCGCGCTGCGCGTCACCGAAGCCGACGACAAGGATTCGATGGAAGTCTCGGGCCGCGGCGAATTGCAGCTCGCGATCCTGATCGAGACCATGCGCCGCGAAGGCTTCGAGCTCTCGGTGTCGCGCCCGCGCGTGGTGCTGAAGAAGGATGACGCGACAGGCGAATGGCAGGAGCCGATCGAAGAGGTCGTGATCGACGTCGACGAGGAGCATTCCGGCGTCGTCGTGCAGAAGATGAGCGAACGCAAGGCCGAGATGATCGAGATGCGTCCCTCCGGCGGCCACCGCCTGCGGCTGGTGTTCTACGCGCCCACCCGCGGCCTGATCGGCTACCAGGGCGAATTGCTCACCGACACCCGCGGCACCGCGATCATGAACCGGCTGTTCCACGGCTATGCGTCCTACAAGGGTGAGATCCAGGGTCGCCGCAACGGCGTTCTGATCTCCAACGACCAGGGCGAGGCCGTGGCCTACGCGATGTTCAAGCTGGAAGATCGTGGTCCGATGATGATCGAGCCCGGCTGGAAGGTCTACAAGGGCATGATCGTCGGCGAGCATACCCGCGAGAACGATCTCGAGATCAACGTGCTGAAGGGCAAGCAGCTCACCAACATCCGCACGACCTCGAAGGACGAAGCGGTGCGCCTGACGCCGCCGATCAAGATGACGCTGGAAAAGGCGCTGGCCTATATCGAGGACGACGAGCTGGTCGAGGTCACCCCGAAGTCGATCCGATTGCGCAAGAAGTTCCTCGACGCCAATGACCGCAAGCGCGCCGAAAAGGCCAAGCAGGCGGTGGCGTAAGCCTCGCAGCGCCGTTGAAAGAAGATGTCGTCATGGCCGGGCTTGTCCCGGCCATCCACGTCTTGGATACTGAAAAAAGAGACGTGGATGCCCGGGACATAGGCGAGCGAAAGCGACGCCGTCCTCCGGACGGCTATGCCCGGGCGTGACAAAAAGTTAGACAACGTCATGTCCCTTCCCTCCGAAGTCGATGTCGCCATCATCGGCGCCGGCGCTGCCGGCCTCGGCGCTGCGCGCGCGCTGGAAAATTCCGGCCTCTCGATCATCGTGCTGGAAGCGCGCGACCGCGTCGGCGGCCGCGGCCACACCATCATGGCGTCGCCCGAAATCATCTTCGACGTCGGCTGCGGCTGGCTGCATTCGGCCGACAAGAACTCGTTCGTCAACATCGCCGAACGGCTGGAATTCGAGATCGACAAGACCCGCCCGCCGTGGCGCGAGCAGGCGTTCGAGGGGGCCTTTCCGCCCAGAGAGCGCGCCGACTTCATCGACGCACTGGATGAGTTCTACGACCGCGCCGAGGAAGCCGCCGGCAGACTGGCAAAGAGCGGCAGCGACGGCGCCGCGAACAGCTGTCTCGAGCCCGGCAATCGCTGGAATCCGATGATTGACGCGATCTCGACCTATGTGAACGGCTGCGAGCTCGACCAGGTTTCGATCCTCGACATGGACGCCTACGAGGACACCGGGATCAACTGGCGGGTGAGGCGCGGCTATGGCGCGCTGATGGCGGCCTATGGTGCGTCTTGCGCGCTGGCGATGAACACGCAGGTTACCCTGATCGATCATTCCGGAAAGCGGGTGCGGATCGAGACCTCGCAAGGCACGCTGACGGCCGGCAAGGTGATCGTGACGGTGCCGACCAATCTGATCGCCGATGCGGCGATCCGCTTTCACCCGGCACTGCCGGCAAAGGTCGACGCCGCGCGCGGCCTGCCGCTCGGACTGGCCGACAAGGTGGTGCTGGCGCTGGATCAGCCGGAGGCCCTGCCGAAGGACGGCAATCTGCGCGGCGCCACCATGCGCACCGCGATGGGCACCTTCCATCTGCGCCCGTTCGGCCAGCCCTGCATCGAAGGTTTTTTCGGCGGCCGTTTTGCGCAACAACTGGAAGACGCCGGCCCCGGCGCGCTGGCGGCGCAGTCGATCGACGAGATCGTGACGCTGCTCGGCTCGGATTTCCGCCGGCGACTAAAGCCGCTGGCGGAATCGCGCTGGGCCCACGACCCCTTTGCGCGCGGCTCCTATTCGCACGCCCTGCCCGGCCACGCCGGCAAGCGCGCCGTGCTCGCGGCGCCGGTCGATGGCCGGCTGTTTTTCGCGGGTGAAGCCACCTCGCCGAATTTCTTCTCCACCGCGCATGGGGCAAGGGACAGCGGGAGAGCGGGCGGCGGAAGAAGTGATGGCTGCGCTCTAGGCAAAATAACGATCTTCCCCGTCATTGCGAGGAGCGAAGCGACGAAGCAATCCAGCTTTCGTTGCTACGGAGGGCTGGATTGCTTCGCTTCGCTCGCAATGACGAATGCAAATTCCTACTCCATCACCCTCGCCCGCATCTCCGCATCGGGCACAAAGCATTCCTCATACTTCCCGAAAATCCGGTAGCGGTTGCGGGCGATGACGCTGTAGACGGCGTCGCGAAGCGGTTTTGGTATCCCGCGCAACACGCGTACCCAGCCCCAGCCGGGCAGCGCTCCCAGCACCGTCAGCGCCGCATCCGATTTGAACCAGGCGACGCCACCGTGGATGACGGCATTGGTGTCGGGATCGTCCGGGTCGATGCCGAACGCCTGCGCCAGCCGCATGCCATAGGCGGATTGAATCGCGGTGAAGCGGAATCGCCGCGCCACGTCGCGCGTCGCGACGAAGCGGACCCAGCGCGAGCAGAACACGCAGACGCCGTCGTAGAGGATCACGTCATCGTCCGGCCATGGGTTGGTCGCGCGCGTCATGGTTTTTTTGCACGCGCCGGCGACAACGCCTTGAGCGCGCGCTCCAGCTCCGCCCCGGCCATCTTCACGCCGGCTTCGGTTTCCGCCAGCCAATGGCCCTCACTGCCGGTGGCCGGCAGCACATGAAACTCGACCTTGTCGCCACCGCGGCGGAACGCATCAGCGAGCTGTTTAGACAGGTCCGGCGAAAAATAGCTGTCATTGGCGGCCACCAGCCAGGTCACCGGCACGCGCGCGGACTTGCCGAACTCGCCGGCCGCAGCCAGCAGGGTATGCGGCGCGCAGACCTGATTCGGAAGATCATTGGCGTGGCCGCCGCGGCCGGCGGCGAACGCGATGATGGCCGCGATGTCTTGCGGGTTTCCGCTCGCCAGCGCCAGCGCGCCCCAGGCGCCGGCCGAGTGCCCGACGATGAGCATGCCGTCCTGCCGGACAAACGGCTGCTGGCGCAGAAAACCCGCCGCCGCCGCGATCTCGTCGGCGGTGGCGCGGCCGGAGCGCGAATAGTCGGCTTCATCGCAGCCGCCCTGGTCTTCGAGATATTTTCCGCCCGTTCCGCCGTGGCCCGGCCGCTCCGGCACCAGCACCGCAAAGCCGCGCGCCACCAGAAAGGCCGCCAGCGCGCGGTATTCGGGCTGCGGCATTTGCGCGCGACGCAGCACGTTCTGGGTCGAGGCATGCGCGATCACCGCAAGCCGGAACGGACCATCGCCGGGGGCCGAAACAGCACCGCATGCGCCGCTGTGGCCCGGATCCGGCGAGGGCACCAGCCATTGCTGCATTCGATTCGGTTCGGCTTCCGCGCCCCGCGCGCCGAATGGGGTTTGCGCCGTCGCGCTCTGCGCACACAGCATGCCGAGCACAACCAGAGCGGAAAGCGCCTTGAACGATTGCATGGATTTGCCTGATGCGGACGGGCTCGCTAGCCGAAGAGAATACGCACGGCGAATCAAATCCAGCGCATTTTTCTGTGAAGCCGACCGCTTCAAGTCGGGTTTTGGACCAACCGAAACCGGCCCCTCCTGCCAATCCTTCGCACAACTACCGTCTCGGACGGCGCCTTGTCCTTTTTCGGTACAGCTAAAGGCCAAAAACTGATGCAGAAAATCCACAGGTTAACCCATAATTAACGATAGACCTTGAAGCCGAGGCTGCGACTTGCTTTGATTGGGTCATGAGCACAACCCTGATCGAGGTTCGGCCGGCCAAAGCTGCGGATGCGGCGGCGGTAGCGTCCACCCATGATGAAGCCTGGCGTTCGGCCTATCAGGGCATCATCCCCGGCGCCGAGCTGGAAAAGCTGATCAACCGCCGCGGCCCGCAATGGTGGGACAGCGCGATCCGCAAGGGCAGCCGCGTCAGCGTGCTGGTGTTCGGCGACAAGGTCGCAGGCTATGCCAATTACGGCCGCAACCGCGCCCGCAGCCTGCACTTCGAAGGCGAGATCTACGAGCTTTATTTGCGCCCGGAATTCCAGGGCCTTGGCTTCGGCCGGCGGCTGTTCACCTCCGCGCGGCGCGACCTGTTGCAGAGCGGCCTGAAGAGCATGGTGATCTGGGCGCTTTCCGACAACGATCCCGCGACCGAGTTCTACCGGGCCCTCGGCGGCCGCATGGTGGCGCGGTCCTCGGAGAAGTTCGGGCCCAAATCGCTCGACAAGGTCGCCTTCGCCTGGACCAGCTGAGACCGGGTCTCGACGCGCCCAAGCCTTGACCAACAGAAGCCTTGACCGGCACAAGCCATGACCAACAGAAGCTTTGGCCGGCCGCTGCTATCAGCTTTTTTCCAGACTTAACTCCAAAGCCCCGCGGAGCCATCCATGCGTATTGACGCCATTTCGATCGGGAACGATCCGCCGCGTGAGGTCAACGTCATCGTGGAAGTGCCGGTTGGCGGCGAGCCGATCAAATACGAGATGGACAAGGAGGCCGGCACGCTGGTGGTCGACCGGTTTCTCTATACCGCCATGCGCTATCCCGGCAATTACGGCTTCATCCCGCATACGCTCTCGAACGACGGCGACCCCTGCGACGTGCTGGTCGCCAACACCCGCGCGATCGTGCCGGGCGCTGTGATGAGCGTGCGGCCGGTCGGGGTGCTGCTGATGGAAGACGAGGCCGGCGGCGACGAGAAGATCATCGCCGTGCCGTCATCGAAACTGACCCAGCGTTACGACAAGGTGAAAACCTATAGCGACCTGCCCGACATCACGCTGGCGCAGATCCAGCACTTTTTCGAGCACTACAAGGACCTCGAGCCCGGCAAATGGGTGAAGGTATTGCGATGGGGCGGCGCAGCGGATGCGCACCAGCTGATCGCGGAAGGCATCGCGCGGGCGAAGGCGAAGAAATAGCCGGTCGTCGACGGAACGGGTTCTTTTTTTCAGCCAATCTCGTCATGCCCGGCCTTGTGCCGGGCATCCACGTCTTTAAAGCATGCGGCGAGAAAGACGTGGATGGCCGAACATCGGCAAGCGGAAGCGACGCCGTCCTTCGGAGGGCTTCACCCGGCCATGACGGAGAAATCGGGGAAAATCCATGCGCCGGCTAATAAAGATCGTCCGTAACCTGCTGCTGCTCGCGATCGCGGCCATCGTCGTGGTCGCCGGCGTGCTCGCTTTCAACGTGGTCACCCACGGCTCGCGGCAGCTTCAGGTCGCCGCCATACCGCGCGCGGCGGTCGACAGTGACGGCGCGGCAACGCGGCTGAGCGAGGCCATCCGCTTCCGGACCATTTCGAATTTTGAAAATCCGGACCAGGACACCGAGGCGCTGCGGTCCCTGCAGGCGCATATCCAGAAGAGTTTCCCCGCCTTCCATGCCGCCGCCAAGCGTGAGGTCATCGCCGGCTACAGCCTGCTCTACACCTGGCAAGGCAGCGACCCGAAGGCGGAGCCGATAGCGCTTTTGGCGCATCAGGACGTGGTGCCGGTCGCGCCTGGTACCGAGAAGGACTGGATCGAGCCGCCCTATGACGGCGTCATCGCCGACGGTTTCATCTGGGGCCGCGGCTCCTGGGACGACAAGGGCAATCTCTACTCGATCCTGGAGGCCGCCGAGACGTTGGCGAAGCAGGGCTTTCACCCGAAGCGGACCGTCTATTTCGCGTTCGGCCATGACGAGGAAGTGGCGGGCACCCGCGGCGCCAAGGCGATCGCGGCAACGCTGGCCGCGCGCGGCGTCCGGCTCGACTTCGCCATCGACGAGGGGCTGTTGATCGCCGACGGCCTCGTCAAGGGCCTCGACAAGCCGGCCGCGTTGATCGGCGTCGCCGAGAAGGGCTATGCCACGCTGGTGCTGACGGCGCATGCCACGCCCGGCCATTCCTCGATGCCGCCGCGCGACACCGCGATCGGCATGATGAGCGCCGCGCTGACCAAACTGGAAGAGCATCGCCTGCCGATGCAGATGAGCGGCGCGGCCGCCGAGATGTTCGATACGCTGGCGCCGGAAATGCGCGGCTTCAACCGCGTCGTGCTGTCGAACCTCTGGCTGTTCAAGCCGCTGCTGCTGCGCGAGTTCGCAAAGACCGGTCCGACCGAGGCGATGATGCGCACCACCACCGCGCTGACGATCTTCAATGCCGGCGACAAGGACAATGTGCTGCCAGGCAACGCCACGGCGAGCGTCAATTTCCGGCTCATGCCCGGCGACAGCCAGGCCAGCGTCATCGACCATGTTCGCCGCACCATCAATGACGAGCGCATCACCATCGAAACGTTTCCCGGCAACGCCGAACCGACGCCGGTGACGGACATCGACCGCGCCGCCTATCAGACGCTCAACCGCACCATCCGCGAGGTGTTTCCCGACGTGGTCGTGGCGCCAGGCCTGATGCTGGCCGGAACCGATTCGCGGCATTATGTCGGCGTGGCCGACAACATTTTCCGCTTCTCGCCGGTGCGCGCCAACTCCGAGGACCTAAAGCGCTTCCACGGCACCAATGAGCGCCTCAGCATCGAGGGCTATGCCGACATGATCCGGTTCTACCGGCGGCTGATCGAGAACGCGGCGGGGTGACGGCTTAGCCGTCATTCCGGGGCATCGCGCAGCGATGAACCCGGAATGACGACGAATCACACCGAAGGCTTCGGCAAGCCGTGAATCGCGCAGGCCGCGCGCAGGGTGTTGACCAGGAGGCACGCCACCGTCATCTGACCAACGCCGCCCGGCACCGGCGTGATCGCGCCGGCGACGTTCAGCGCCTCGGCAAAGGCGACGTCGCCGATCAGCCGGTCCTTGCCGTCGGCACCCGGCGTCCGGTTTATGCCGACATCGATCACGGTGGCGCCCGGCTTGATCCAGTCGCCGCGCACCATCTCCGGTTTGCCTACGGCGGCATAGACCAGGTCGGCGCGGGCGCAGAGCGCTTTGAGGTCGCGCGAGCGGGAATGCGCGATCGTCACCGTGGCGTTTTCGTTCAGCAGCAACTGCAGCAGCGGACGGCCGACCAGGTTGGATCGGCCGATCACGATGGCGTTCATGCCTTCCAGCGAGGCGTGTACGCTCTTGGTCAGGATGATACAGCCGAGCGGCGTGCAGGGCGACAGCGCATCAAAACCGCCGGCCAGCCGCCCGGCATTGTTCGGATGCAGCCCGTCGACATCCTTGGTGGGATCGAGGGCGTTGATGATGGCTTCGGTGTGCAGCGATTTAGGCAGCGGCAGCTGCACCAGAATGCCGTGCACGGCAGGGTCGCGGTTGAGTTTGGCGATCAGCGCCAGCAGTTCATCCTGCGCCACACCGGCCGGCAGCACGTGCTCGAACGACGCCATGCCGGCAGCCTGCGTCTGCTTGTGCTTGCTGCGGACATAGACCTGGCTGGCGGGGTCGCTGCCGACCAGCACCACTGCGAGACCGGGCGTCAGCCCGTTGTCGCGCTTGACCCGGGCGACCTCGTCGGCGACACGGGCGCGAAGCTCTGCGGCAATGATTTTTCCATCGATGATCCGGGCCGTCATTTCCGTCCTTTGTCTGCTGATGAATCGGCCGCCGCGGTGAGCTTTCGCAAACTCTCGCCGAGCTTTGCCGGGTCGCCGTCAACGGCAATTTGTTTCAGGCGCGAGGTCATGCCGGAGAGAATCCGCACCCTCGCCTTGGGAACCCCGAGTGCCTTCGCCATCAGTTCGGTGACCGCGCGATTGGCCTCGCCGCCGTCGGCGATGGCGCGCACCCGCACCTTGACCACAATTCGGCCGTCGGCGAGCGTCTCGAGCCCGTCGATATCGTCGCGGCCGCCGCGTGGCGTCACCCGCAGCGCAACGCTGATGCCTTCAGTGGAGTAACGCCAGGGATCCATCAGGTATCCCTATCCGCGCTCAAAAGACGGCTGGATAGATGTAGTAAGTGATCACCCGCTGGATGAACATGATGATCAGGATCAGGATGATCGGCGAGATGTCGAGCCCGCCCAGGCTGGGCATGAAATTGCGGATCGGCGCCAATAGCGGCTCGGTGATCCGGTACAGGAATTCGGCCACCGCCGACACGAACTGGTTGCGGGTGTTCACGACATTGAAGGCGATCAGCCAGGACAGGATGGCGGACGCAATCAGCAGCCAGACATAAAGGTCGAGGACGATAAGCACGATGTCGAGAACGGCACGCATGGGCAGGCTTTACTCGCGGTTCGGTCGCGGATTCGACTTCCTGCTAGATATCGGTTCCACTCCCCGCAAACAAGGGAAGTTCCGGGCAAATAAGGCCGAAAACGGCGATTTCGCCGTTCTTGACTTGGCCTTGGCGCGGATTGTAAATGGCGCCGATTGCTGGCCGCTTCGTTGGCGGTCGCGATGGGGCCATAGCTCAGCTGGGAGAGCGCGTCGTTCGCAATGACGAGGTCGGCGGTTCGATCCCGCCTGGCTCCACCAGCCTTCGCAGGCTGCGCCTGCTTCGGCTCGGCAAGCCCTCACGTAGCGAAGGCTGCCGCGGCGTAGCCCGCAGGGCGAAGCCGGGCCTCGGCAAGCCAAAATCCCGCCCCCTCTACTTCCCCGTAAACCGCGGCGGCCGTTTCTCCATGAAACTCGCTACCCCTTCGCGGAAATCGCTGCCGCGCAGCGCCACCACCATTTCGCGGTTGGCGTCGATGGTCGCCTCCGCCAGCGTCTGGAACGGCACGTCGTAGAGCTGCCGCTTGATCACCGCGATCGCGCTCGGCGAGACGAAATCGGCGAGATCCCGCGCATAGGCATAGGTCTGCTCGCGCAGCTGTTCGGGCGGGCACAGCCGGTTGACGAGACCGATGCGCAGCGCCTCTTCGCTGGAGACCCGGCGCGCCGACATCAGCAAATCCAGCGCGTTGGCATGACCGACGATGCGCGGCAGCATCCAGCTGATGCCATGCTCGGCGATCAGCCCGCGTCGCGAAAAGGCGGTGGTGAAGACGGTATTGTCGGCGGCAAAGCGCAGGTCGCAATACAGCGCGTGCACGAGCCCAATCCCTGCGGTGGCGCCGTTCAGCATGCCGATCACGGGTTTGGGGATCGACGGATAATAAGCATAGCGCGCCTGCCAGTCCGGCCTGGAGTTCATGTCGAACGGCGGCAGGCTGGCGGCGCGCTTGATGTCGTCAGGGTCGAGGCCCTTCAGCGCGTCCATGTCGGCGCCGGCGCAGAACGCCCGCCCTGCCCCGGTCAGCACAATGACACGGACATTGTCATCGGCGGCCGCGGTCTCCATGGCGTGGCGCACGTCGCGCTCCATGATCGGCGTCCAGGCATTCATGCGGTCGGGCCGGTTGAGCGTGATGGTCGCGATCTTCTCGTCCACTTCGTACAGAATGTGCTGATAACTCACCCGCGATCTCCCTGTGCTGGCCGTCTTTTCGACGACGCCCTTGTTGATTGCTTCTTCAGACGCGTCGCCGGGCGCGCGACCCGGCTGGCCGCGCCAGATAGTCCACCGTGTCGGGCCGTTCCTTCAGCCATCCGGTCCAGCGCTTGAACACCTTTGTCATCCGCTCCGGTTCGACGCCGAGCTGCGCCATCGCCACGCCGCCATTGGCGGATTCGCGGTACTCGGCGATCAGCCCGTCGCGCACGATGAAGCGGCTCATGCCATCGATCACGACCGGCTTGCCCTGAAATTGCGGGATCTTCGACGTGAAGCTCGACAACGACCACGCATATCCCATTTCACCGTCGAACACGGGATCGAACATTTCCCAGCGATAGTCGGCGGCGTCGCGGTGAAACAGGCCCTGCATCATATGCGCGATATCGGCGCGGCCCCGATGCGGACCGTAGATATAGTCGTGATAAATCGCGTCTTCGGTGAAATGGCTGGCGAAACGCACGCCGTCTCCGGATTCCGCCGATAGCGTGAAATCGCTCAACAGCTGCGCGAACTCGTCGCCCGTCATGCCGCCTCCCGCCTCGCTTGCTGATGACCCGCAAGCTTGTTGGGCCGACACTATCACATTTGAACAATTGGAAAGGGTTTCGGAATGCTGCGGGAAAGGCGTGTGCTATTCCGCGGCCTCCGCGATCGCCGACAAGGGGCGCCTGGCCAGCCAGTCACCGATGAACTGCTTCAGCCAGGCACGCTCGGTCACGTCGTGCACCGCGCGGTCGGCGAAGTGATGATGGCGCGGCCGCGCGCCCGGCAGTTCAAGGCGGGCATGGCCGCGCGTGGTCCAGCGATGCATCATCGCGTAGGTGACATCGGGGTGGAACTGGAAGCCGAACGCGTGGTCGAGCTGGAACGCCTCGACGGGGAAATCGCTTCCCTCGGCCAGCAATTGCGTGCCGCGGGGGAGTTCAAATCCCTCGCGGTGCCAGTGGTAGACGTGATCCGGCCAGTTCGGACAGACCTTCAGCCCCGCCGGCGTAGGGCGGATCGGGTAATATCCGATTTGCGCCCGGCCTTCGGGGTGCGGCGCCACCCGGGCGCCGAGCTGTCGCGCCAGCATCTGCGCGCCCAGGCAAATCCCCAGGAACGGCCGCTGCTCCCGCAGCGGCACCTCGATCCAGTCGATCTCGCGGCGCACATATTCATCCGGGTCGTTGGCGCTCATCGGGCCGCCGAAAATGACGGCGCCGGCATGACCGTCCAGCGTCTCCGGAAGCGGATCGCCGAACCGGGGACGCCTGATATCGAGGGAATGGCCGAGCGCCCGCAGCGCGTTACCGACGCGGCCCGGCGTCGAGGTTTCCTGGTGCAGGATGATCAGGACCGGCAGCAGCGGTCCGGGGGATGAAGCTCCGGCAGAAACCGTTCGTACCCTGTCGGAGAGAGGCAGCACGCTTTCGGTGTCAGGTTTGATCGAATGGAACGACATCGATTGATCTTCGCTATTTCCGGCCTATCAAGCCAGAATCGTTCTTAATGCATCCTTAATTCCGCAAAGCGGTCGCAGAAATTCACACGCTGGTTCAAAGCAAATTGCGGGCCAGATAAGGGAATGAAGGCCTCATTTGCGCTTCCTGAGCTGGAATCTGCCGACCGCCTCGAGGATGAACCCGCGTGGAAAAAGCCGGAGCAGGAACGGCAGGGCCTTGATGCCGACGCCGGGCAGCACCGCGCGCTTGTTGGCCATCAGCCCGCGATACCCCGCCTTTGCGACATCGGCCGCAGAGACGTTCAGGATCGCGGAGTCAAAGCCGGGCTCAAACCCCGCCCGCTCCTGAAATTCCGACGGCACCGGTCCGGGACATAACGCGGTCACCCGCACGCCGCGCGGGGCGAGTTCGCGGCGGATCGCCTCGCTGAACGACAGCACATAGGCCTTGGAGGCGTAATACACCGCCATTCCCGGTCCCGGCAGAAAACTGGCGATCGAAGCAACGTTGAGGATGCCGCCACGGTGCCGGATCAGTTGATCGGAAAACCGCAGCGACAAATCGGTCATGGCACGGACGTTGACCGCGATCATGCCAAGCTGCGCCGCGCGATCCAGCTCGATCGCATGACCGAACAGGCCAAAGCCTGCATTGTTGACCACGTATTCGACGTCCACCCCCGCGGCGGCCAGGGCCGCGGCAATCAGATCGCCGGCATCGGGTTGTTCGAGATCGCACGCGATCACGATCGGCGCGGCAGCGCCGCCACGAGCGATTTCCTCCGCCAGCTCCGCCAGGCGATCCGCCCGCCGCGCCACCAGGGCGAGACGATGGCCTTTCGATGCAAAAACGCGCGCCAGTTCGGTGCCTATCCCCGCCGAGGCACCGGTAATCAGCGTCACACGCTCGGTCACGATTCAATGCTCTTAAATTATTGCAGGATAGGCGGATAACGCATCCGAGAAAGCATACGCCTTAGGCGGGATGCAAGCCACCCGCAAGCATGACGGTGTGCTCAAACGCACAATACTGCCGTGCTAAATCAAGACATTTCGGGACCAATCGCGTTGGCCATCGGTCAATTGTCCCGGAAAATAAAATTTCGTTATGTCCCGCAGCGCACACACGGAGACCTGGAAAGCGTCCCCCCGCGACGTGGCCAGTGCCGCGCCAGCCACACGCCTCAGCCGCCCGGGCTCGCCGCCGGTCGCCTGGCGGCCACGCTATGCTTGAGATCGATCCGGTCGCGCGAGGATACGCCCAACAGATCCGCCGCGCGCCACACCACATTGTCCTCGAACTCGCTGACCTGCCCGTCGGCATAGACCAGTTCCCACATCATCTCGACGATGCGGAGCCTGCCTGCCTCATTCACCGAGCGCATGATGACGCTGGTGAAATGATAGAGATCGACCGCCTCGCCTTCGACCAGGGTCGCCGACGCGATCAACTGGTCCGCCTTGCCGCGATCGAGTCCGAAGCGGCTTTCGATGATGCTGTGAAGCTTGCGCTTTTCCGCGGCCGACGGCTCGCCGTCGATCGAAATCACGTGGATCAACAGCGCCGTGGCCGCCAGGCGATAACCGGTATCGTCAAACGATTGCTGCCCATGCGCGGTTGGAGAGACAACATCGGCGATGAATTGGCGAAGCCCGTCCAGCATCATTTCCTACCGAAATCGCGTGAGGTCCGTTGACTGTGATGAGCGATATATGGGCGGGAAGGCCAACCTGCGCAATCCGCGCGGTTTCGGCCGCCGCATTACGTTTCCGCAATCTCAGGGGATTTCGTAGACCACGATCTTGTCGGCTATACCGCGCAGCGCCGCCTGCTTCTGGATCGGCGTGATCGCCTCCTTGTCGAGGATCGCAGCGACCGCCGGGGCCTCGATCACGGGGCCGGTGATGTGGATCGCCTGCGAGGTCGACAGCCCCTGAACGCGAGCTGCGATGTTGACGGTCTGGCCGAAATAATCCTGGCGCTCGTTAAGCATCACGGCGAGGCAGGGGCCCTCATGGATACCGATCTTGACCACCAGATCGTTGGTGCCGCGCTCGGCGTTGAGCGCGTCCATGGCGGCGCGCATCCGCAAACCCGCGACGATCGCATGTTCGGGCCGGATGAAGGTCGCCATCACGGCGTCGCCGATGGTCTTCACCACGGCGCCTTTCTCCGAAGAGATGATCTCGAGCAGCGCGTGGAAATGCGCCCGCACCAGATCGAAGGCGGCGAGATCGCCGACCCGTTCGTACAGCGCGGTGGAGCCTTTGAGGTCGGTGAACAGGAACGTCAGCGACGTGATCTTGAGCCGCTGATCGATGTTGAGATTGTCGGCCTTGAAGACGTCGCGGAAGGTCTGGTTGGTCAGCATCCGCTTGGCGGTGAGGAACGGCTTGCGCTTGCCGATCAGGTGATGGAGCCCCTCGGCCGCGATGAAGACCGACGGCAGCACCCGCACGCCGGCCTGATTGTCGAGCGACAGCCGCAACGGCCCGGGACGCATGGTGATGGTTCCGGTTGGCGCCTGCAGCTTGTTGTAGATCAGCGACAGCTGCTGACGCTCCCGGGTCGGTTCACCCTGGACGTCGATGAATTGCGCGGCGTGCGTCACCGGCTCGAATACGATGATGAAATCCGACGGCAATTGCAGCGACATCGTCGCCTTCTCGCCAGCCGGCAGTTCGAGCGCGTCCAGCACCACGTCATTGGAGAGCGCCGCGAACGACTCCTCGTCGAAATCGACGCCCGAACTCCAGAACACCTGCTTGAAATATTCCCAAAGCGGCAGCGTGTTGGGATCATGCGCCGCGATGCGCCGGACCCGTGGACTGACGGTGAAGGCGACCTCGACCTGCTCGTCGACGGAGGCTTCGTAGCCGCAGGCGCACAGCCCGCAATGATAATCGTCGTGGCGCAGCGATTTCAGCGTGGAGTGGGCGTCCAGCACCCCGCCGCAACCGGGGCACAGCACATTCCAGGTGAGATCGAACAGCCCGAGCCGGGAGGCATGCAGAAAACCGGAAATCACCCGCTCTTCGTCGAGCCCGGTCCGCCTCGAAAAATCCAGCAGATTGATGCGGTTGAGCTCGTGGTCCTTGCCGTTCTCGATCAGCTCGCGAATAGCGTCGGCCACCGCCGGGTCGGCGGTCTGTTTCAGCACGGAAAACTGCGCCTGGGTTTCACTCATGGATAAAGCCTAAAGCAGATTGCGACGCGGTCAAAGCATGCCTTCGTCACCGGCGTGTGATTCGGAACATCGGGGAGCGATCCGGCTGGGTCGTCACGACGCCAACCGGTATCACCGGCGTCTTGTCGAGCAGATCGAGCCGGAACGCAGCGATGATCCTGGCCAGCGCCAGCGTCGCTTCCACCAGCGCGAAATGGGCGCCGATGCAGATCCGTGCGCCGACACCGAACGGCAGATAGGCGAAACGGTCGGGCGGCGCCGCCGGCGGCATGAAGCGCTCCGGGATGAACGCATTCGGATCGCGCCAGAGCTTTTCGTGCCGGTGCAGCAGCCACGGGGCGATCAGGACCACATCGTTCTTCCTGACCGGCAGACCCGAAATCGTGTCGGGCGCGGCGGCCGCGCGCGCAATCAGGAACGCCGGCGGATAGAGCCGCATCGTCTCATCGACCACGGCCCGGGTGAATTTCAGCCGCTCGATATCGAGCGCGCCGTTTGCTCCGGCGCCCTTCACCTCGGCCGCCAGGCGCTCCTGGGTGACAGGATCGAGCGCCAGCAGATAGAGCGACCAGAACAGCGCGGTGGCTGTGGTTTCATGACCGGCGAGGATCATGGTCGCAACCTGGTCGCCGAGCTGCTGGTCGCTGAAGGCTTCGCCGCTCTCGGGATCGCGCGCGGCGCCCATCAGGTCGAACAGGTCGCGCGGCGGCGCGCCTTCGTTCTTGCCGGCGGCGCGGCGCTCGGCCATCAGCTCGCCGATGAACTGTGTCCACCGTTTGCGGAAACGGGCGCGGGAAAAATCCTGCGGGGTCGGCCAGCCCAGCGGCAACAGCAGATCGAGAAAATGCGGACGCGCCAGCCGTTCGCCGTACTCCATCACGAAATCGCGCAGGGCCGGGCCATGGCGGTCCATCCCGAACGAGAACATGGTCCGGCCGGCGATCTCGAGCGTCATCCGCTGCATGACTTCCCGCAGATCGACGGGCTCGCCGCACTTCGCCGCAAGCGTCGCGATCGTCTCATCGGTTACCGCGACCATGTGCGGCACCATCGGCATCACCGCCCGCGGCGTGAAGGCCGGCGCCAGTGTTCGGCGCTGGTACTTCCAGGCGCGGCCCTCCGCGATCAGGAGCCCTTCGCCGAGCACCGGACGCAACACCCGGATAGCGGCCGGCGTCCGCGTGTAGTTCTCGTAATTGTCGACGAGCACATGGCGGATCGCGTCCGGCGTATTGAGAATGAAGCTGGACCGCCCGAAGAAGCGGCCCCTGATGATGTCCTCTTCGTAAGCGCGCTGGCCCCAGGTGCCGATCGCGCTTTCACGCATCGCCACCATCCGGCCAATGGCGGTCATGTCGGCCGGCGCGCGCGGCGGGCTTGGCGGCACCAGCGGCCGGCGCGCGGCCGGCATATCGAGGGCTTCCGTTCCCAAGGCTTCGGCTATGCTCATATTGGCCCTCGCGGTACCCAGAGCAGATAAGACGCTAACGGTCTTGCGCAACCATATGGGATCCGAATCCGCCGTCATGCGGGCGCGCGACTGGCAAGGCCGCCGAAAGACCTCGCGTGGGCCGGGCTCCTTGACGCCCGCCATAATCCGGGGGAGCCGTCGTTTAGCGGTCGCGCCGCGACCGCTTCGCCGTCTTGTTCTTGGCCGGCGATTTCTTCTTGGTCGGCGATTTCCGGCCTCGCTTGGGCGCGGGCTTCTTGGCGCTCGGTGGGATCGAGGGGCGTTGCGCCGCCTGGAATTTGGCGTCCCTGGCCTGCACGGCATTGATATACTGCAGAACCGTCAGGTGGGCTGCCGTTTGCTCCGCGGCCGGAGCGTCGAGCGAGCGCGTGTGAACCGCCTGCGCGTGTTTCAAGCCGGGTTCGAAACTCGAGACGATGAGCGGTGGAACCCGCTGTCGTTCAGCGATGTGCCAATCGATATCCGCCGCGATCTGCGCCATCCCAAGGATATTCCCACTGGGTGGGCCCGCGGCGGCAACCTCCGGCAGATCCGGAACGGCTGCCTTGAATCTTGGCCTGGCAATCGCCGGAAGGTTTTTTTGAAGCGTCCGGGGTTGTGCCAGCAATACGCTGTTCCAGTCCGGCGAAGCCTCGTCGCGGTTTGTAAGCTTGGCGCCGAGCGAGAAGGTCGATCGGAGCGCCCGAACAATCGATGCGTGATCGAACTGAACGTTGTTGCCAAATACATTGGATCCCAGGCCCGCGGGCAGCCAGGACGAAATGAGCACCGCCGGAACGCGCACTCCGAAACGGTCAAAGGCGCAATTGCGGGGAAGGTTCGCGCGGTCATGGTTGAGCGGGGTATCTCCGGGCGGCGTCGCCGCGGGCGGGTTCAGATGATCGAAGAAACCGCCATGCTCGTCCCATGTGATCAGAAGGGCGCTGCTGGCGCCGATGTTCTGGTTGAAGATGGCGTTGTAGACATCCTTGATCAGGAACTCCCCCAGGCTGATCGTCCCGGTCGGGTGCTGCGAGTTGCCGCGGCTGTAGCTGGGAAGGCCGTATTTCGGTTCGATAAAGGTATATCCGACCGCATCGCCACGCGACATATCGGACGCGAAATCGGTAAACGGCCGAAAGAAGGTCGGATCGTTTCTCTTGTCCACCATGCCCTTGAGGCACAACACCTGGGGATAATCGAAGCTGAAACCGATATGATGGTGATACACCCGCCACGCCACACCATTGGCGGTGAGCCGGTCGTAGATGTGGCCATTTTCGAAATTCAGATTGTAACCGGGGTTGGTCACCGCGCTCGCCGAATCCAGCGATCCCATGCTGTTGTCCAGACCGCCCGAAGACGCCGCGTGGGCGAACAGGCGGTTCGGCCAGGTCGGCCCGGGCATCGATGAGAACCAGTTGTCGAAATACAGATTGTTCTGCGCCAGCGACAACAGAACCGGTATCTCGGACGTATCGAATCCCAGCATCGTGTCGGGACCGCCGCTGGCCGCAAAGCCGTCCATCGCGCCGCCGTCGATCTGCGCTGCGACGTCGTCGAACTCGTGCGGCGGATCGCTGGCCAGTTGGTCCACGGCTCCCGGCTTGAGCGCGGCAGGCGGAGTTACGCCGGGCAGGCCGGAGAAGCCGAGCATGTGGTCGAACGACCGGTTCTCCAGCATGAGAACAAACACGTGCTCAATCTTTGCCATTGGTTCCCCCTATCGCGCCCGGCCAGGCCTGCGGCTCGATCAAAAATCGCTGGGAGCGCAAAAATATGAATTCGTCAAAAAACTTCGGATCGTCCGCATGTCGGCGGACATCGCGAGAATAGCCATCGAAGTTGCGTTTATCAAGCAGGCGGATCAGAGGTCGTGCAATCGCCGATGCGGCTTTGAATCCGATGAGCGCCGCTCGTTTTGAAATCAGCGGGAGCTCTTGGCCGCGCTAGTAGGTGAATTCGGCGATCGCGATCCGGTTTTCCGATGCCGGCCAGGCCCGCGCGACAATCCGCTCCTCGTTGAACAGGGCGGGAACCGGGCGGCCGGCTTCCGCGGCGGAAAGTTTCAGCGTGCTGATGGAATCGCCGGGAACGCCCGGCTTCACATCCGAAGGCTCCTTGCCGTCGAACAGCACGACATCGCGCGGCAGGCCGAAATATCCGCGAACCCGCGACATCAGGACGACGCAGCCTGCGCCCGCGTCCGCGGGTCCCAGCGGGCGGGCGGCACGAAGATGCACGACGTCGGAGGAACGCGGAAACGGCGAACGATAGAAATGCGTGGTGGTCGAGCCGGCCGAGGTGAGCACCATCTCGAGATACCAGGTGGGATCGACCTTGGCCGGACCCCAGCGCCCGTCGGGACCGGTTTGCGACGTGTGGATGGCGCTGCCGATGCGTTCGCCGCTATCGGCGGAGACGCGATAGATTTCCACCGATGCGCCCGCGACCGGGCGGTTGGTTTGAATGCCGCCGGGGGTGCCGGTCACCAGACCGCTCAGCCTGACTTCCGCTTCCGGCGCAATCGCAATCCGATCCGGCTCGCGCCCGGCGATAAATTTGTAGATCTCACGGAACGCGCGCGGAGAATAGGCGGTCTCGCGATGGTCGACCGCGCCAAGCACGAGGTTGGTGGCACCCTTGAGTGCCGGCCCTTCCGCGGTAACGCCGGTCGGCGTGCCCGGCTTGCCGACGAAGCGGCCGTCCTCCTGGGCGTATTTGTCCATGCCGTCGCTGCGCAGCGTCAGGAACGCGGTGCCGGGCGTCACTTCGCTCTCGCCCTCGTTCAGCCCGCGCAGGAACGGGCCTTTACCGTTGAACTCGTTATTCAGACCGGCATCCCAAGCATAGACGCCGTGATTGGGAACGCCGCACAGCACGGCGTGGCTGACGTCGGCGCTGCCGCCATTCCTGATGAGCCCGCGGATCGAATTGCCGCCGCGCGAATTGCCAACCAGGGCCACGCGCGGCGCGCCGGTGCGGCGCTTCAATTCCTGCACGGCTTCGCCGAGTTCGCGGCGCTGGTCTTCGGTCGAGGATTTGTTCGGCTCGGCCTTGGTGTCGTCCGCGCGCGCCAGCGGATCGGTGAAATTGATCGCGGACATGCGGTCGCGCGCAACCCCGTTCGATTCCATCCGCCACAGCGCGGTCATCCACAGCGCCGCGTGGTCGCCATTGCCATGCACGAACAGGACGGGCGGGATTTCGGTCGCGCCCGGGACGGCGGCGGTCGTCTGGGCCAGCGCGGCGAAACCGAAGTTGCCAACGGCGAAAGGCAACGCTCCAGCACCCCTGAGAATGGCCCGCCGCGATATCTTCATATGGTACCTCCCCTTTATGATTCAGCACCTTAGCCGCCCTTTGTGACCGCTGATAGCGCCCGTAGACACTGGACAGAGAAGGACTTTCACGGGCATCACTGGAAATCGGACAGGGAATCAAGGCCAGACCGGCGCCAGCGGAACGGGGATATGACGGAACAGCCGAAGCGCTCGAGGTTTGCAGCCGATGGCGTCGCCGCACCCTTGCGGCATGCGGTGTTCCGGCGCATCTGGCTGGCGAGCCTGCTGTCGAATCTGGGACTGTTGATCCAGGGCGTTGGCGCCGCCTGGGCCATGACGCAGATGACGTCGTCGGCCGACAAGGTCGCGCTGGTCCAGACCGCCCTGATGCTGCCGATCATGCTGATCTCGATGCCGGCCGGCGCCATCGCCGACATGTATGACCGGCGCATCGTGGCGCTGGTCTCGCTGGGAATCGCACTCAGCGGCGCCACGTCGCTGGCGGTGCTGGCGTGGCTCAACCTCGTCACCCCGGAAATCCTGCTGACCTTTTGCTTCGTCGTCGGCAGCGGCAATGCGCTGTTCGGGCCGGCCTGGCAGTCTTCGGTCAGCGAGCAGGTGCCGTCGGAGACGTTGCCGTCGGCCATCGCGCTGAACGGCATCAGCTACAACATCGCGCGAAGTTTCGGCCCGGCGATCGGCGGCGTCATCGTTGCGACGGCCGGCGCGGTGGCGGCCTTCACGACCAACGCGCTGCTCTATCTCCCGCTGCTGGTCGTGCTGTTTCTCTGGCGCCGCACCAGCGAGCCGTCGCGGCTGCCGCGCGAGAAACTCAACCGCGCCATCGTGTCCGGCGTGCGCTATATCGCCAATTCGCCGGCGATCCGCATCGTGCTGGCGCGCACGCTGGTCACCGGCATCATCGGCGGATCGGTGTCGGCGCTGATGCCGCTGGTGGCGCGCGACCTTTTGCACGGCGGCGCGCAGACCTACGGCATCATGCTCGGCGCGTTCGGCATGGGTGCGGTGATCGGGGCTCTCAACATCGCCGAGGTGCGCAAGCGGTTGAGCGGCGAGGCCGCGATCCGCGCCTGCGCACTCTCGATGGGCGGCGCGATCGCGGCGGTCGCGCTGAGCCGGGAGCCGGTCCTGACCGCGGCTGCGCTGGTGGTGGCGGGCGCGGTGTGGATGCTGGCGGTGGCCCTGTTCAATATCGGCGTGCAGCTCTCCGCGCCGCGCTGGGTCGCCGGCCGCTCGCTGGCGGCGTTCCAGGCCTCGATCGCCGGTGGCATCGCGATCGGGAGCTGGGGCTGGGGACGGCTGACGGATGCGGCCGGGGTGGAAACCGCGCTGCTGGTTTCGGCGGGGCTGATGCTGTTATCGCCCCTGCTCGGGCTGTGGCTCGGCATGCCGCGGGTCGGCGCCCGCAACGAGGACGCCGAAGTGCTGGCCGATCCCGAGGTGAAGCTCGCGCTGACCGGGCGCAGCGGGCCGCTGGTGGTGGAGATCGAGTACCGCGTCGACCAGGAAAGCGCCCGCGCCTTCCACAACGTGATGCAGGAAGTGCAGCTCAGCCGCCAGCGCAACGGCGCCTATGGCTGGTCGATCGCGCGCGACATTGCCGACCCCGAATTATGGACCGAGCGTTATCACTGCCCGACCTGGTTCGACTATCTGCGCCAGCGCAACCGCTCGACGCAATCGGAGCGCGCGCTGCACCAGCGCGCGATCGGTTTTCACCTCGGGCCCGATCCGGTGCGGGTGCGCCGGATGCTCGAGCGGCCGTTCGGATCGGTGCGCTGGAAGGAAGATACGCCGGACCGCGCCGCCAACGAGGTGCTGCCGGTTGCCACCGCGGCGGGCGGCAGTACGTGACGGGAATTACTGCCCGTGTTCGATCAGGACCTTCTCGCAGGCCTTGCTGAGCCTGGCGCGATGTTCCTTCAGGCATGCCAGCACGATCTGGTCGCCCTCATTCATATGCGCACGGCAAAACCGCGAGACATCCCGCGCGCAGGCGTCGTGTCCCGGCTGCTGCTGCGCCGACGCGGCGAAAGACAACAGAGCGAATGGAATGATGAAAAGAATTCTGGCCATGGGGTTGCGCCTTGCCGGTCATGATCTCGGTGGGTTCTAGTGCGCGTGGAGGAGCGCGGCAACGCCTTTTACTTCGGTCAGTCGTTCCGGGGGGATGCGAAGCATCTAACCCAGAATCTCGAGATTCCGGGTCTGGTCCTTCGGACCATCCCCGAATGACAGGGTGATCTACTTCGCTGCGACCTTTGGCTGCTGCGCGGCGAGGTCGCGATCCATCACGGTGCGGCAACCCGAGCTCAGATTGGCGCGGTGCTTGTACATGCAGGCGGTGATGGCCGGAATGTCGGGGATTTCGGAGCTGCAGAGGCGGAAGGCGTCGCCGGTGCACATCTGCTGCGCCTCGGCGCTGAAGGCGAAGCTGGCGGTCGGGGCCAGCGCAATGAAAGCGACCGCGAAGGCGGCGGCAAAGCCGGCCCGGCGAATGGTTCGGTTGAGATGGGCGGTCATGATCGGCTCCCTCTGGCCCGAGTGCGGCGGGCCGTTTCTGATGGGACCCACCGTGCCCCAATCGCCCGGCCCCGACTGTGACGTCCATCACTCCGAATCGGCGCGCCCTGCCCTCGAGATTCATCGGCCGGTAAGGACACGCGTTGAGGAGTCGTTAACGAGTATTTCTCATTAATGACTTGGTGAAAAAGCCGGATTGTTTTTGAAAGTGTAACCATGCGTAGCGCGTTAGGCCTGATGCTTGCGAGCGTCATGATGGCGGTCGTCATCTCGGGGCTCTGGTTCTTCCTGTCGCCCTCCTCCCCGCGTCTCGCGCTGACGACCCCAAACACCATCGCAGCCCCACTCGCCGAGCGCTTTGCGGCGGCCGCGCCTGCGGCCAAGGCCGCTTCGTCGCGCGACGATGTCGAGTTCACCGCGTCCGTCCCGGAAAAACCCGCCGCGCCGTTGCCGCAGAAAAACACCTGCGCCAATCCGGACGCGCTCGGCGTCTCCCGCGTCGTGGTCATCGACACCACGGGCGGACCGGGTTTCGGCTTCGAACATTTCAAGCAACTGGATTTCCTGACGGACAAGGAAGTGGTGCTGACCTTCGATGACGGCCCGTGGCCGGGAAATACGCCCGCCGTGCTCAAGGCGCTCGCGGACGAATGCACCAAGGGTGTGTTCTTCGCGATCGGCAAGCACGCCACCTATCATCCGGAAATCCTCAGGCAGGTGGCCGCCGCCGGACATACGGTCGGCGCGCACACCTGGTCGCACGCCAATCTGAATTCCAAGAAGATGACGGATCAACTCGCCAAGGACGAGATCGAGAAGGGTTTCAGCGCCGTCAAGCTGGCGCTGGGCGAAGCGCCGGCGCCGTTCTTCCGTTTTCCGGAGCTGCAGCACGGCCCGGCCGCGATGGCCTATCTGCAATCGCGCAACGTCGCGATGTTCTCCTGCGATCTCGATTCCTTCGATTTCCGGGCAAAGAATCCCGAGCAGATCGTCAACACCGTGATGACCAAGCTCGACAAGCAGGGCAAGGGCATCATCCTGATGCACGATTTCCAGAAGCACACCGCCGAGGCGCTGCCGACGCTGCTTCGCCGGCTGAAGGCCGGCGGCTACAAGGTGGTGCAGATGAAGGCCAAGGCGCCGCTGCAGACCCTGCCCGAATATGACGACGCCCTGGCCAAGGAAATGAAGCTGCCGGTAGCGAGCGCACGCGCGGTCGGCAGCGTGGTGCAGACGGTTTCGCAATAGACTGATGCTTTCTCAAACCTTGGGCGGGCAGGGCATCCGGGTTTTGACGGCCCGCATCGGAGATGCCGAAGGCGGTTTCGATTTCTCTTCCAGCGCCGGCGTCGTGAAGCTGCGGGAAAATTCCGCCCACGCCTGATCCGACGACCAGTTCACATAGCGCACGAACGCAACCATCAGCGCCGCGAGCACCAGCACCTGCACCATCAGGATGCGAAAGATCGCCGGCCAATCGAAGCGGCGCTTTTCCGGGCTCTGGTTCTGAGGCGACGACACGGGCGATTCCTTTCAGCGAAGTCGCCCCGTCAATAAACCCATCGCCGGATTCCGGTGTGAACCGCTTCACATCTCTCGGGAACGTGAAGCATCGGCCGGACCCGGGCGGGTCGGCCGATGCCAAACTCGAATGTGCCTGCGCGCTACCAATAGATGCCGTGGCGATGCAGCTCGCCGATGATGCGCGCTTCGGTCCAGTCGCGGCGCGGCTTGCGCCTGGCGACCTTCGGCGCCGGCATTGTGGCCGGCTGGATCGCATCCGTCTTCGTCGTTTCCGTCGCCGTGTTCACGGCGGCGGGCCGGTCGACATATTTCGGCGTCTCGACCTTCGGCGTTTCGGCGGGTTTTGCGTCTTCAACGGCCTTGGGCGATTCGACGGGCTTGGGCGCTTCGTCTGCCTTCGGCTCGGTCGCGGTCTGGTCGTCGTTCGAGGCCAGCGACAGGCTTCGCGAGCCCGCGGCCTGCGCGGAAGCGGAGGCCAGAACCAGCGCGGCGATCAGAATGAATTTGCGCATGTAACTTCTCCTGTGGTTGGCGGCGTTGGCTGATTTCGGCGGGACCCTAGGCCGGCCTGCGAAAACAGTTATGTGAGCGAAGATCACACAAGGCCGATACGTTCCGCCAGAGCGCCTTGTTTGTGGGGGCTTGCCTTTGCTTTGCGCTCACGTATGCTTTGCATTGCAAAGTTCAGGGGAAACGATGCGCGATCTCGACAAGGCCCTGGCCGACATCTTCGCCATTCGCAGCCAGATCGCCGCCGGCACCGCGTTTCGCGGCTATGGCCCGGCGGCCGTCGCCGCCACCGGCGGCCTGGCGCTGTTGACCGCCATCCTTCAATACCTCTGGCTCGACGATCCGACCGGCCATCCCATGGAGTTCCTCGCCGGCTGGGCCGCGGCGGCGCTGGTTTCCGGCGGCATGATCTGGACCGAGATGCAGGCGCGCTCGCGCCGGCATCATTCGGGCTTGGCCGATGCCATGGTGCTTCAGGCGGTCGAGCAGTTTCTTCCCGCCGGCGCCGCCGGCGTGCTGCTGGCGGCGATGCTGTGGAAATTCGCGCCGGAAGCGCTGTGGATGCTGCCCGGCCTGTGGCAGGTGCTGGTGAGCCTCGGCGTGTTTGCTTCCGTCCGCTCGCTGCCGCGCACGGTCGCGTTCGCGGGCGCGTGGTATTTTGTCGCGGGTTTTGGTTGTTTGCTGCTCGCAAGCCAGACGCATGCGCTGTCGCCCTGGACCATGGGGCTGCCTTTCGTGATCGGCCAGTTGCTGATGGCCGCGATCCTGCATTTTGCGACCGGAGACCATGATGTCGAAGATTGAGACGTCCAAGAGTGAGATACCCAAGTCTGATGGACACAAGTCCGACGGCAACGCCGCGCCGTTTTCCTATGACGGCCTCGACCGCGTGATTCACGAGAAGGCGCGATTGGGCCTGCTGACTTCGCTGATGGCCCATCCCAAGGGGCTGGCGTTCGCCGATCTCAAGCAGCTCTGCGGCCTCACCGACGGCAATCTCAGCCGTCATCTTGCCGTGCTGCAGGAAGCCGGCCTCGTCGAGGTGACAAAGGGCTATGAGGGCAACCGGCCGCACACCTCCTGCCGCCTGACCCGGACCGGCCGCCGCCGTTTCCTCGATTATCTCGCCGTGCTGGAAGGGCTGGTGCGCGACGCCGCAAGAGCTGCGGGAAGACCGGCCGCGGGCAGGGGCGACGCGCCCGCCTCGCGGTTTCGCATCCTGCCGGTCTGAAACCTCTCCCTTTTTTTGCAAGGAAACTTTGCGATGCAAAGCGGTCTCTCGTCCGAACTGCAAACCAAATTGCATGTCGGCATCATCATGGACGGCAACGGACGCTGGGCGATCCGGCAGCGGCTGTCGCGGCTGCGCGGGCACGAGGCCGGCGTCGAGGCGATCCGCCGCGTGGTGGAGGCGGCGCCGAAGCAGGGCGTCGGCACGCTGACGCTGTACGCGTTCTCCAGCGACAATTGGCGGCGGCCGAAGGCGGAAGTTTCCGCGCTGATGTCGCTGCTGCGATTTTATCTTTCCAACGAGGTCGAGGCTTTGGTGCGCAACGGCGTTCGCCTCACCGTGATCGGCCGCCGCGATCGCTTGCCGGCCGGGATCGCTGACGCGATCGGCCGCGCCGAAGCCGCGACCGCGCGCGGCGAAACCCTGCATCTGCGCATCGCGGTCGATTATTCCGCGCGCGATTCGATCCTCAACGCGGTGGCCAGGGCCGCGAGCGTGGGCGGCCTCACCCGCGAAAATTTCTCCGACCTCATCACCGGCGAGGCGGGCCTGCGCGACGTCGACCTCGTCATCCGCACCAGCGGCGAGAAGCGGCTGTCGGACTTCCTGCTGTGGGAGAGCGCCTATGCCGAGCTGCATTTCACCGACAAGATGTGGCCGGATTTCGGGCCGGCGGATCTTGAGGAAGCGCTGACCTCCTTCCACGGCCGCGAGCGCCGCTTCGGCGGCCTGGCGCCGGAGCCGAAGGGCGAACCGGCGTTGAGTTTTTAAAAGAGATAAAAAACCGCGTTCGCAGAAAAACTCGTCAGAGAAGAATTCATCGTCGTCCCGGCGAACGCCGGGACCCATACGCCGTGACGCGTGTTGTGAGACACGCTGTTCAACGGCTTTCGCGCAACAATGAAGGCCTGTGGTTATGGGTCCCGGCGTTCGCCGGGACGACGCAGAGGGTGCGCGCTCGCCCAATTAAAAACCACATCTTCAGACATGCCTATAAATCCCGCGGCGCGGGGCGCCCGAGGCTTGCAAGGACCTTCCGCCCAGAGGGCGTGGGGAATGCCGGGTGCCCAACGCACCCGCAGCCGCGCGTGTAGAAAAAAACACGCGCGTTAGTCACCACGGATACGCCGGAAACACCCGGCATTCCCGCACGCAATGGTTTTACGGCTTACTTCGTGATCTCCCCGGCGATCGGGCTTTTTTGTCACCGTCGCCGGCAGCGCCTTGGCTGCCGACTTGACGCCAGCGTCGAGGCGTCAGGACCACACGACTTCACCGTCCGCATCGCAGCACTCTCGTCTTGAGCACCGCTTGCGTCCACCGCATCCCGCCCCAACGTTCGTGACGATGGCCAACGCCCCTCAACGGGACAGGACAGCGGCGGACAGGAAGGTGATTTGCGCAAACGCAAACAGAAATATTTTTTCGCGAAGGACTGGACAGGTAGAAACAGCTTGAACGCGCAGGACAATTTCGATTTTACGCGCAAGTCGTTTGAGCGGTTTGATGCCCGTAGCCCGGATCGCGCAGCGGGTATCCAGGTAACGGTTTCGGCAAGCGGCCCCGGATTCCGCTGCGCTCCATCCGGGCTACAGACTCCCAAAATCAAAACTGAAACGGCGTCACCGAAACGGAAATCTTGCCGTCCGCCACCTGCTCCACCCTGAAGTCGATCTCCTTCTGCACCGTCGTATCGCCAACCCGGACATACAACAGCCCGGTGCACTTCGCCGCGCCCTTGGTTTTCGAATTCACGACGATGGTATCGTCCAGCGAATAGACCGCGCCCTGCTTTGCCTTGTCCTTGATTTCAGCTTTTTCAGCGTCGGCCTTCGCATGGCTCAGCAGTTCCTCAACCGCGTCCGAATTATCGACCGCGAAATTCAAAAGCCGATTGTTCCTGTCATCCTCAACGCTCTTGAGCACGGAATTGCGCGCATCCGGCGTAGCGCAGTCGGGTCCGACGTCGCCGCAGCCGGTCAACAGGAGCAGGAGGGGGAAGCACCACAAAATTGAGGGCTGTTGTTTTCTAGGCAGGTTCACCGGACGCTCACGATATCTTTCTGCATGGGCCAGACGCTGCTGCCGTCCTGGACGCTTCATAACCGATGCCAATAGTGATAGATTTATTAACCGTTATCCTGCTGTCGGTTCGCGGCCGGTCGGAGGGAGATATGCATTTCAGACAGGGATTTCGAGATTGGTGGGGTGACTTAAAGGCAATCGCGACGGAAACAGGAGGTATCGAGCGTGTTGTCGGTCTCATCCTCTATGTCCTGACGCTATTCTCGGTCACACAATGGGTGCACATCGGGTTTGGCACCAAAGAAAAGCCTCTTCACGGATTAATCGATACGTATGTGGTCGGCGTTCTCGTTTTATCGGTTTGGATTTTCTGGACTTCAAGCGTGAGCCTCGCATGGTGGAGCACTTATTTCTCGGCCAGCACGGTGATCGTACTTCTGAATGTGGTGCTTCTGCACCGCGTGTTCGGGGAAATCCCAAAGCCCGAGCGTTCGCTTCTGTTATTCATCTGCAACGTGGCGCAGATCATATTCATGTTCGCTGCGTGGTATCAGCTGTTGGGCTGCTATTCGCAGAGCGATGCGTTGCTTAAATCGATCCTGGCCTTTGCCACCATTGGGTACGCCGAGGACATGCCGAAAGTAGCCATGCTCCAAATCGCGACGGACTTCGTGCTGTTGGCAATCTTCTTTAGTCACCTAGTAGGTCAGTTTGGTCGCGCGCCGGCGGAAAAGGCAACCGGGCGCGAAGTTACGTAAGGGCAGATTCATCCGCCTTTGAGGTGCCAGTCTCTCGACCCGCGCGGCTTGTGCGCGGCGGAACCGGGCCAAGCCACAACATTTTGTTCTACGTGTTCTATATGTTCTTGACGTGCCGAGGTGCGGCGCCTAAAACGCTCCTATAGAACAGCTAGAACATCGAGGCCAACATGGCTAACTCGGCTTACATGTATCTTTCGAAGTCTGGCAACTATTACGTCAGCTTTCATCACCCGCTCTGTCGAGAAGGCACAATCGGCAAGAAAATCCACCGGAGCCTTCAGGTCAGCGACAAGGCGCAAGCAGACCAATTGAAGCGCGAGATAGATGAACTCCTGACAATCGCAACCGATACACCTTCATTACTTCCCCCTCGGGCAGGGGCGCGGTATGCGCCAGTAGTGGTGGATGCGTTCTACGATTGCATGACGCCGGAACCACTTGATCGGGCTGGAATGCGCGACCGTCTCATCGAAATGCCGGCTCGAATCCAAAAGAACGGAGTGGTCGTTGCTCGCGTTTTGGTCGTAGGCGCAACCGGCGTTGGCAAAAGCCGATTCTTGCAACATTTGCTCGGCACTACGGCTTTCAACTTCCCTATGCGAGGCGCGGGTCGGACGACCCTTTCCGACAACGAAATCATTGTCACAGATCGGGACTTTTCCGCGGCGATCACCTTCTTTTCCAAAGATGAAATTAGGCAAATCATCAGCGAGAATATCGTTGAAGCTTGCGTTTTCGCAGGCGTGGAAGCAAATCGGCGTAAGATTGCTCAGAAGCTCCTTGTCGATTTGGACAAGAGATTTCGGTTCAATTTTGTCTTGGGCGAACTGAAGGAAGCCGATAGCGGCGAGACTATCGATGACATCGATGACGATGCCGACGAAGTCGACACCAGCGAAGATTTTTCTGTCGATGACAATCGTTGGCCAAGACTAGAGAAATGTGTCGACCAAATTGTCGTTCTCGGCAAGGGTGCGGTCAAACGCGCGCAATCCGGTTCTTTAGAAACTGACTTGGCGCAGTTCGTCGACGCCGGAGAAGTCGACAAGATTGCTGACGAGATGATTGCAGAGGTTGAGAAGCGATTGTGTGCGGCCACCTGCACATCTAGCTGGCCCCCAAGTCACAAGCTGCCGAGTTCGCCGGATATGGCGCAGTTCTTTTCTCAACTTAAACCGTTCTATCAAAACCGTCGCGCACTCTTTGGCAAGTTAGTTACACCACTGGTCCAAGGTCTCCGCGTGCAGGGGCGCTTCTATCCGTCCGATTGGTCAGGCAGCAAACCGCGCTCGTGGGTCTTTCTCGACGGACAGGGTGTCGGCCACGAACAAACCCGTCAGACGCCTCACAAGATCGTGCCTCCAGACCTCGCGCGTAAGTTCTCAAGCGCTGACGTAATCTGCCTCGTCGACAAGTCGATGCCGGCGATGGTTGGCGATGCGCCAATCCTGTTGGAGCATCTTCTCACCCGTGGATATCTTGAGCGCATTGCACTGGTCTTTACTCACTTCGAAGCGGTTGCGGCGCCCGATCTAGATGGACGCGGCCGGAAAGCAAAAGTTCTCGAAGGCGTCAGTAATGCAATTCAAGGCATTGCGTTGCCGAAAAGCCAAAAGGTACTCTTAGAACAAACCGCCGAAGGACGATCGTATTTTCTGACCCACCTGGACAAGCGGCAAATCAAGGGTGAGTTCACCAAGGGTGAAATTCGGCGGTTGCTGAGCGACATTGGCGACAGAACGATGGCCACTCTCCCCAACCGGACTGCTCGTCCGATTTATAACCGCTACGATGTTGCGAAGATCGTTAGTGAAGTAGTACAGGAATATCGCAATGAGTGGAGCGAGAATGTCCTTGCGCGCTACAACTACAAAATTGTGGAAGCACTAACAAACTGGATCGGCAATCTCCTTGCCGAGGGCTACTGGAAGCGTGGCCTTTATCCGGGCCAAAGCCTTTCTCAGAAGCTGATGGCGAGACTGTCGATTGTGCTCGACGACCCCGAGCAATGGGATCCTGCGCCGCTGGACCAGAAAGAACAGAATTCCGCACTCAACGCTGTTCGAACTAGGGTAGCAGATGATCTCGATAGATACTGTAGGCAGCTGGTTGTCCAAGACCCGCGGATCAGTCGATGGCTGCCCGCGCATCGAGATATTTTTGGCGAAGGAACTCAGAGACGGCGGGCTCGGACGGTTGCGCGAATACTTGAAGACTATGCGCAGCTCCCCGGAAGAGGGCCTTGGCTCTTTCGCAGACGCCGTTTGGGAAATTGTCGAGCGCGCAATTGAAGAGGTTTGTACTGGACGTTCTCAGAATCGAGCTGCCTGATGCGCTTGGCTGATCTCTATCGGCAACGGTTACCCGAGAACCGAGTGCACGTTCGAGAGTGTTAGCAACTCGGTCCCGCGTGCGCGCAGCCTAACGACCGCGATGGCACGCTACCTAGCCCGGACCTACCCAGTCCCGATCTCTTAAAACGGAGAAGACTGCCGAAAGCTGGTGCCGCAAACAGGACTCGAACCTGTGACCCCGTCATTACGAATGACGTGCTCTACCAACTGAGCTATTGCGGCGGACCATGCGGCGCGGTCGGCAAATCGGCCGAAAACGCCCGCACCTGATATCGGGCAGCGCCCGATTTGGCAAGAAAAACGCTGCCGCGGGTTGCGGCCTCGATCCCGGCGGGAACAGGCTTTTGCGTGAAAACGCCGCCTTTACGCGCCCCAGCGGGACAAAAACCCGCGCCAGCCGCCGGCCTGGCCCTGCGACGGGCTGAGCTGTTCGGCGAATTCATCCCTCGGCGGCGGCTCGTCGTCGAGGCCGGGATCGTCGGGAGCGCGGACGATGGGGATGATCGCTGGAATAGGCGCCGAGCGTGCTTTACCGAGATCGGCGCGCGAACGGAACAGCGGCGCGGCGGTCATGGATGCGGGTTCGGCCGGCGGCGCGGCCGGGGCGGGAGTTCCGGCCGGCGGCGGAGACGGCGCGGGGGCAGGCGAGGGCGCGGGCTCGGCGGCGGCTTCGATGATGACGGGCTTGGCCGGAGAATTGTCCTGCGCGGCCGGCGTCTCCATTTCCGCCGGCGCCTCGCGCGGGGACTCGACGCGGCGCGGCGCGGCCATGATGGCGTCGTTGAATTCCTTGGCGTCCAGTTCGGCGGCCTTGTCCGACGGCAGCGCCGCGACCGGGGTCTGCCACTGGAACGCATCGAGCCGGCCCGACACCGGCGACACCGGCCGCCATTTGTCGGAGACGTAGCCGTCCGCCGTCCACACGGGATCGTGCAGCGCGCGCACCGCGCGAAGCGTCCAGGCCCGCGCGCGGCCGCTGTCGCCGTGCTCGGTGCGCTCGATCTCCGCCATCAGCATCGCCACCCGCTGCGTCGGCGCCGACGTGAACGGCGCCAGCGCCTCGCGGGCGCGGGTGAATTCGGATGCGTCGATCGCGGCACGCGCCACCGCCAGCGCGCTTTCGAGATGGCCGGGCGCTTTCGCGGCCAGCGTCTCCACCCGCACCAGCCGCTGGCGCGCGGAATCGCCGAGCTTCACATGCGCATAGGCGTCCGCGAGATCGGGATGCGGCGCGGCGAGCCACGCCGCCTCCACATAGCGCATCGCGCGGCGGGTCTGATGCGCCTCGGCCTCGTATTTGCTGGCGAGCACGGCGGCCGGCACCAGGGTCGGCGCGAGTTTCACCGCTTCCATCGCGCTTTCGCGCGACAGGTCGCGGTCGAGCGTTTCCAGTTCCAGCGCGCGCGCCGTCAGCAGCACGCCGCGCTGGCGGCGCCAGGTCGCCTTGTCGATCAGGCCTGAGGAGAAATTGTTTTCCAGGATCGACAGCGCGCCGCTCCAGTCGCCCTTGGCGCAGCGGAATCCGAGCACCGCCTGCGAGGCCCAGGTCGAGGCGGGCGCGAGCTTCAGCGCTTCTTCGGCGATCATCACGGCGGAGACGGGGTCATCGGCGCGCTGCGCCTCGATGAACAGGCCGCGCAGGCCGAGCAGCCTTGTGTCCTCGCGCTCGGCCATGGCGTGGAACGCGGCCCTGGCGCCGGCGCGGTCGCCGCTGAGCTGGGCGGATTGGGCATGCAGGAGAAGCGCGAGCGGATCGTTGCCGGCGTGCTTGCGCGCGATATCAGCATGGGCGCGGGCGGCGGCGGCATCGCCATGGCCGATCGCGAGCAGGCCGTGGGTGATGGCGTGGCGGCCGCGCGCGTGACGCCGCTCACGGCGCGCGCGGCGGATCTTTTCCGGCGTGCGCCACAGCGCGCGCAGCAGGCTCCATACCAGGATGGCGGCGACAATGACGATGCCGAGCAGCAGCACGAATTTCGGCAGCGTGGTGTGGGCGCTCCAGCCGTCCCCCGTCAGCAGGAATTCGCCGTTCTGGTCGGCCACCCAGGCCGCGCCGGCGGATGCGAGCGCGACCAACAGCAGAAACAGAATGATCCGATGCATTACAAACCTATGGCGCCGGCTTGGCGAGCGCCGTCATGGCCTCGGAAGCGAATTGACGGGATACCGCGAGCGCCGCGTCGCGCGCATCGGCCTTTTCGAGCCAGGCTTGCGCGGCGGCGCGGTCGGAGGCCGGCAGCGTCTCCAGCTCGCGGCGCGCTTCCTTGTAGTCGTTGCGAAGTGCGGCGGCGGTAACGCGCGCGACCACGTTGCCGCTGGTGTTGCCGACCGCGTCCGTGCGCTCGATGCGAACGAGTTTTGACGCGCTCGCCTGCAGCTTGTCGACCAGCGTGGAGCCGGTGGTGGAATTTTCCGGCGGCGGCGACAGTTTTGGCACCAGCGCCAGCAGTTCGCGGCTGAGCACGGGCGGACTCGGCACGCCGGAAGCGGCAAAGGCATCGAGCGGCTTCAGCGTATCGGGATTGGGCGCCAGCGATTTCGCCGCGCTCAGCGCGGCCGGGTAGGGCTCGCCGGTGCGGACGAGCACGTCGAGCAGCGAGGCCGCCACGATGCGGCGAAGCGCCACATCATCGACCGGCTTTGCGTTCTCCTGTGCGATCTCCGTGGTCTGCGCGCGGGCGGCGCGCTCCAGCCCGGCGATGCGCTCGTTGATGGCGGAGAGATCGGGTGTTGCCGCGGCGTCGCGCGGCGCCGACTTGATGTTATTGACGTCGGCGGCGAGTTTTTCCGATTGCGCGCGCAAGGCGGCGATGTCGGAACTGAGCGAAGCGACCGATTTCTGCAGCGCGTCGACGTGCGCGGCGGCGGCCGGATCGGGCGCAGGCGAGGCGGGTTTGTCGGCCCTGGATTCGACGGCGGCGAGGCGGGACGCGATGCCGTCGATCACGGCCTGACTGACCCCCGGCGCCGGCGGCGGGGCCGCCTGGCCCAGCCATCCCATCTGCCAGGCGGCCACGATCACCAGCGCGGCCGCGCAGGCACCCGTTACCGCCGAGATGATGGCGGACGACATCATCGGCCGCCGCTGGACCGACGGCTCGGGTTCGGGGTTGGCGCTCGCGCCGGCATCGGCGCCGGGCTCGACCTCGGCGCCGGCGCTTCGGGATTCGCTTGATATTTCCGTGGCTTCCAGGTCGATTGTCGGCGGCGCGCGCTTGGCACGGCCCGGATCCGGCGGCAATTCGACTTCTTCGGGCCTGTCCTCAGCCATCTCAGGGTTCCCTGTCTGCAACGATTCAGGAGGTTCTAGCGCGAACCCGACCGCAACGCACGGTCCAACGCCCCGAACATGGCATTTTCGTCCGGAGCAGCCGCCACCACGACCTGGCTCGCCCCGGCGTCGCGGACCACCGAGGCGACGCCATCGGAAATGCAGCATTGGGGGATCGACAGCGCCGAAATTTCAACCCCGGCGGCGCGCGCGGCTTCCAGGAACGCCCGCGCGCTGCGCCGCGAATAATGCAGCACCGCCTCGATTGTGTTGGCGGCGAAGGCGTCGCTGGTTTCGCGCGGCAGGCCGGATACCGGCACCATCCGGTAAGTGGTGTGGGTGACGACGGTAAAACCGCGTTCGCCGAGTTCGCCGGCGAGATCGCGCGCGAGATCGGCGCCGGCCAGATAAAGCAGCGGGCTCGATTTCTTCAGCGCCTTGGCCTTGACCCTGGCGAGCACGAGATCGCGCAAGGCTCCCGCATCGCCGCCCGCCGGAGTGACGTTTTCGAATCCGGCGCCGCGCGCGGCAGAGGCGGTATGTTCGCCCACCGCGAACAGCGGCAGCTTGAGCCACGGGCTGCCCTTGAGCTGGGCCTCGATGCCGCGCAGCGCGTTGACGCTGGTGACGATCACCGCGCCGTACTCCGCCTCGCCGTCATCGTGGAACGGGACCGGCTCGAACCGCAGCATCGGCGCCTTGAGCACCTCAAATCCACGGGCGCGCAGGCCGGCCGCGGTGGCCTCGTCGCTGGGCTGCGGACGGGTGACGAGAACGGCCATGCGCTATGCTTCCGCCGGCGGCAATACGGCAGCAACGGATGATTTCACTTCGAGGCCTCGCAATGCTAGACGCTTCAGGCGGATACCCGAACGCCGCTTTTACCGTCCAGTGCCGCCGATTTGAAGTTCCTACAGCGCTTGTCGCAAGTTCGGTTAGGAACTTCAAATCGAAAAGCGGCACTGGAAAAATTAAGGCTATTAGTGCCCCTGATGCTTCCGAAGTTCGTATCAGAGGACGCAGCAGCGGATTACGAACTTCGGAAGCGGGGCACTAATGCAAGGGCTCAAATTGGATAACGCGACGTCAATGCTGGTTTTGGGAATCGAGACCACCTGCGATGAAACCGCGGCTGCCGTGATCGAGCGCCAATGGGACGGCTCGGGGCGGATCCTGTCCAACATCGTGCGCTCGCAGACCGAGGAACACGCGGCCTTCGGCGGCGTGGTGCCGGAAATCGCGGCGCGCGCCCATGTCGAGATGCTCGATGGCATCGTCGACCGCGCCATGAAGGAAGCCGGCGTGGACTATGCGCAGCTTTCGGCGGTGGCGGCGGCCGCCGGCCCCGGCCTGATCGGCGGCGTCATCGTCGGGCTGACGACGGCAAAAGCAATCGCGATGGTGCATGACACACCGCTGATCGCGGTCAATCATCTCGAAGCCCACGCGCTGACGCCGCGGCTGACCTGCGCGCTGGCGTTTCCCTATTGCCTGTTCCTCGCCTCCGGCGGTCATACCCAGATCGTCGCGGTGATCGGCGTCGGCAATTATGTCCGGCTCGGCACCACCGTCGACGACGCCATGGGCGAGGCCTTCGACAAGATCGCAAAAATGCTGGGGCTGCCCTATCCGGGCGGCCCGGAGGTCGAGCGCGCAGCAAGCGGCGGCGATCCAAAACGATTTGTGTTTCCGCGGCCGATGCTCGGGCGGGCGGACGCCAATTTTTCGCTGTCGGGACTGAAGACCGCCGTGCGCAACGAGGCGGCACGGCTCGACCCGATGGAGCCGCAGGACATCCGCGATCTCTGCGCCGGGTTTCAGGCCGCGGTACTGGAATCGACCGCCGACCGGCTGAGCGTGGGCTTGCGCTTGTTTCACGAGCAGTTCGGCCCGCCGCGCGCGCTGGTCGCCGCCGGCGGCGTCGCCGCCAACCAGGCGATCCGCAGCGCGCTGCAGGATGTCGCGGCCAAAGCGCAGACCACGCTGATCATCCCGCCGCCGGCACTGTGCACCGACAACGGCGCGATGATCGCCTGGGCCGGCGCGGAGCGGCTGGCGCTGGGACTGGTCGATACCATGGACGCCGCCCCCCGCGCCCGCTGGCTGCTCGACGCCGACGCCACGGCGCCGGCGGGATACGCGAATACGCGGGCTGGGTTTTAGGCGGAGAGGCACGTCATGCCGTCTTACACATCTGTCTCCGTCATCGGCGCCGGCGCGTGGGGCACGGCGCTGGCCGGCGTTGCGGCGCGGGCCGGGCGCGCGGTGACGCTTTACGCACGCGATCCGGCGAGCGCGGCACAGATTGCCGCGACGCGAAAGAATCCGAGATTGCCGGACGTGCTGCTGGACGCCAGCGTTGCCGTGACCGCCGACATCGCACGCGCTGCCCGCGCCCAAATCGTCCTGATCGCCACCCCCGCGCAGCATCTGCGCGAGGCGGTTACCGTGCTTGCCCCGCATCTCGCGAAGGCCACGCCGGTGATCGCGACCGCAAAGGGCATCGAGCGCGGCACCCACAAATTCATGACCGAGGTGATCGCGGAGGCGGCCCCCGACGCGCGGCCGGCGATCCTGTCCGGTCCGAGCTTTGCCGAGGACGTCGCGCGCGGCCTGCCGACCGCGGTGACTCTGGCGGCAAAGGACGAGGCGCTGGCGCGCGCGCTGGTGCAGGCGCTGGGATCGTCGACCTTCCGGCCCTACCACACGACAGATGTTCGCGGCGTGGAGATCGGCGGCGCGGCGAAGAACGTGCTGGCGATCGCGGCCGGCATCGCGATGGGGCGCAAGCTCGGCGCGTCCGCGCAGGCCGCGCTGACCACGCGCGGCTTTTCCGAACTGGTCCGGCTGGGACGCGCCTGCGGCGCGCGCGGCGAAACCATGGCGGGGCTGTCGGGGCTCGGCGACCTGATCCTGACCTGCTCCAGCCCGCAATCGCGCAACCTCGCGCTCGGCATCGCGCTCGGCCGCGGCGAAGCGCCGCCACGCGAGCAAGCTTGCCGAGGGCGAGTTCACCGCCCCGGTGCTGATGGAACTGGCGGCTTCGCAAAATGTCGATATGCCGGTATCAAATGCGGTGGCGGCGATCCTGCGCAGCGCGGTGACGATCGATGCGGCGATCGAAGGCCTCTTGACGCGCCCGTTCAAGGCGGAGGGATGAAAATGGCGTACTGGCTGGTGAAATCCGAACCTTCCGCATGGTCGTGGGACCAGCAGGTGGCCAAGGGCGCCAAGGGCGAGGCCTGGACCGGCGTGCGCAACTTCACCGCGCGGCAGAACCTCGTGAAGATGAAGAAGGGCGAGCTTGCCTTCTTCTATCATTCCAACGAGGGCAAGGAGATCGTCGGCATCGCCGAGATCATCAAGGAAGCCTATCCCGACCCGACCGACAAGACCGGAAAATTCGTCTGCGTCGACATCAAGGCCGACAAGCCGCTGAAGACGCCGGTGACGATGGCCGCGATCAAGGCCGACAAGAAACTCGCCGACATGGCGCTGGTGAAATATTCGCGGCTGTCGGTGCAGCCGGTGACGGCGGAAGAATGGAAGCTCGTCTGCAAGATGGGCGGGTTGTAGATGCTCCTTCACCCTCTTCCCTTGTGGGAGAGGGAGGAGGCGACTACGCCGCCGCAGCCGCCATCACCACTTGCGCCAAGAGCGCCTCGCGCTTCGACTGCGAGCGGTAGCCCTTCATGGTCGCGGCGAAGCGTTCGAGGATGCCGTCCTCGAAGGCGGTGACGATGGTGTCGTGGACGTAGCTCTTGCGGCAGATCGCCGGCGTATTCGAAAGCTGGTCGGCGGCGGCGCGGATGGCGTCCAGCACCTGCTTCTTGCGGCCGCGGGCGCTGGCGGCCGGCGAAATCCGCGACAGCGATTCCAGCACCACGGCGGATGCCATCAGGGTGCGAAAATCCTTCAACGAAATCTTGATGCCGGCGATCTCGCGCAGGAACGCGTTGACCTGGGTGGTGGAGACCGCGCGCACGGTACCGGAATTGTCGCGGTACTGGAACATGCGTTTTCCCGGCACGCCGCGCAGGATGCCGATGGCGCGGACCAGCTTGGCGGCGTCGCATTCCTTCCGGACGGCCTTGCCGCCCTTGGCCTTGAAGGACAGCACGACGGTGTCGTCCTCCAGCGTCACGTTGGACTTCAGCAGCGTGGTGGCGCCGCGGGTGCCGTTGAGGCGGGCATAGGATTCATTACCGGGACGGATCGCGGTGCGCGCGATCAATTCGATCACCGCCGACAGCGCGAATTCGCGGGTCGGGGTGTCGGTCGACAGGTGCATGGAGACGTTGCGGCGGATTTTTGGCAGCGCCGCCACCAGCTTGGCCAGGCGGTGGGCCTTGCGGTGCTCGCGGACCTTTTCCCAGTCGGTGTGATAGCGGTATTGCAGCCGGCCGGCGGCATCGCGGCCGACAGCCTGCAGATGCGAATTCGGATCGGGCGAATAGCGGACCTCGGCATAGGCCGGCGGCACCGCCATCGAGTGCAGGCGGCGGATGGTGCCGGCATGGCGGATCTGGGTGCCGTTGGCGCGCACGAAGGAATAGCTTTTTCCGCGCTTGATGCGGCGGATGGTCAGCTGGTTCTGGTCGCCGAGATTGAGGCCGTGTTCGCTGGCCAGCGCCTCCACCGAGGCGGCCAAGGGCGGTTTAGCTTGCGGCTTTGTAGCGGGGGTTTTGGGCAACTGACCCAAGGCTTGCGCCAAGGCAACGGCAGGATCGGCGGAAGCGGGCCGCACAGCCTCCAAATTCTGCTGATCCATCATGACTTTAGACGCCTTGCTCTAAACTACACCCTGCTAATGCCGTTTATTGGCCGTTGGTTCCGGCAGGTGGGCTTTAGCCCCGGGGAGGCCATTTAGGGGGTAATCGCCGGGAGCGCCAGCCCATCTCCTGAGCATAGCGGTTTCTGGTTACCGTTACGAGAACGTGCAGGCCTGCCCTGCGGCCTTTTGACCGGCCGAAAACGCGATCGTGATGGCCACCGATGGCAGGTCCCGACACCGTGCGGCGTCGCGGCACGTGCGCGGTTTTCTGCTGTTTGATCCGGCGCAAGCGAGGCGCCCGCCGAAGGTCGTATTGGTTCCGCTTGTCGGGGCCATCGGGGCCGACGCATAATCGTTATAAGAACGAAGACGGCTTGCAGTGTCCGACGTCACTGGCCGCAAGGGTGGAGGGTGTGAAATGTCCGACAAGATTTACGATGTGCCCGCCGAATGGAGCAAACGCGCCTGGGTCGACCAGGCCAAGTACAAGGAAATGTACGCCCGCTCGGTGAGCGACCCCAACGCCTTCTGGGCCGAACAGGCCAAGCGCATCGGCTGGATGAAGCCTTTCACCAAGGTCGAGAACGCGTCCTTCGAGCCCGGCAAGATCTCGATCAAATGGTTCGAGGACGGCGTCCTCAACGTCGCCTGGAACTGCATCGACCGCCATCTCGACAAGCGCGGCGACCAGACCGCCATCATCTGGGAAGGCGACAACCCTTCCGAGTCCAAGCACATCACCTATCGCCAGTTGCACGACGAAGTCTGCAAGATGGCCAACATCCTGCGCACCCGCAACGTCAAGAAGGGCGACCGCGTCACCATCTATCTGCCGATGATTCCGGAGGCCGCCTACGCGATGCTGGCCTGCGCGCGGATCGGCGCGATCCATTCGGTGGTGTTCGCCGGCTTCTCGCCCGACAGCCTCGCCCAGCGGATCACCGACTGCCAGTCCAAGATCGTCATCACCGCCGACGAGGGCCTGCGCGGCGGCAAGAAGGTCCCGCTGAAATCCAACGTCGATGCCGCGATCGCCAAGAGCGGCGGCGTCGACTGGGTCGTCGTGGTCAAGCGCACCGGCGCCAAGATCGACATGAATCCGTCGCGCGATCTCTGGTACCACGAGGCCGCCGAGATGGTGACCACGGAATGCCCGGTCGAGCACATGCATGCCGAGGATCCCCTGTTCATCCTCTACACCTCGGGTTCGACCGGCCAGCCCAAGGGCGTGCTGCACACGAGCGGAGGCTATCTGGTTTTCGCGTCGATGACGCATCAATATGTGTTCGATTATCACGACGGCGACGTCTACTGGTGCACCGCCGACGTCGGCTGGGTGACCGGCCACAGCTACATTCTCTACGGGCCGCTCGCCAACGGCGCGACCACGCTGATGTTCGAGGGTGTGCCGAATTACCCCGATAATTCGCGGTTCTGGAACGTTATCGACAAGCACAAGGTCAATATTTTCTACACCGCGCCGACCGCGATCCGCGCGCTGATGCAGTCGGGCGACGAGCCGGTGAAGAAGACCTCGCGCAAGAGCCTTCGGCTGCTCGGCAGTGTCGGCGAGCCGATCAATCCGGAAGCCTGGGAATGGTATCACCGCGTCGTCGGCGACGACCGCTGCCCGATCGTCGACACCTGGTGGCAGACCGAGACCGGCGGCATCTTGATCACGCCGCTGCCGGGCGCCACCAAGCTCAAGCCGGGTTCGGCGACGACGCCGTTCTTCGGCGTGGTGCCGGAAATCGTCGATGCCGACGGCAAGGTGCTGGAGGGCGAATGCCAGGGCAATCTGTGTATCGCCAAATCCTGGCCGGGCCAGATGCGCACCGTCTATGGCGATCACGCCCGCTTCGAGCAGACTTATTTTTCCACCTACAAGGGAAAGTATTTCACCGGCGACGGCTGCCGGCGCGATGCCGACGGCTATTACTGGATCACCGGCCGCGTCGATGACGTCATCAACGTCTCCGGCCATCGCATGGGCACTGCGGAAGTCGAAAGCTCGCTGGTCGCGCATGCCAAGGTCTCGGAGGCCGCCGTGGTCGGCTATCCCCACGACATCAAGGGCCAGGGCATCTATGCCTATGTGACGCTGATGGCCGGCGAGGAGCCGAGCGAGGAACTGCGGAAAGAACTGGTGGCGTGGGTGCGCAAGGACATCGGCCCGATCGCCTCACCCGACCAGATCCAGTTCGCGCCTGGCCTTCCCAAAACCCGTTCCGGCAAGATCATGCGCCGCATCCTGCGCAAGATCGCCGAGGACGAGCCGGGCAGCCTCGGGGACACCTCGACCTTGGCGGATCCCGCCGTGGTCGACGATCTCGTCGAGCACCGCCAGAACAAGAAGGACGCCTCGGCGTAAGCCGCTCGCGCTTCTTCACCTCGCCCCGCTTGCGGGGAGAGGTCGGCGCAAAGCGCCGGGTGAGGGGGATTCTCCGCGCATATTTCTGCCGGAGAATTTGCGAAAACAGCCCCTCGCCCCGACGCTCTCGGAGCGGACTTTGCTCGGCTCGCCCCGCAAGGCAGGCCACTTCCGTAGCAGCGAAATTCCACTCGAAAATCCGCTCCGGCCCCCGTTGCCCTCACGCATTTGTCAGGGGCGACGCGGCCCGCGCCGTCGCTTTCCCGGCAAGTGTTGTTTTCCGGGTATTTACTTTGTTTCCAACATTCTTTTTTTTGGCCCTGCTGGGTGCCCGGCGGGGCGCCCGTGGAAACCATCCGGTTAACGCGCGCGGTTAAAAATGCGTGGGCAAATCCTGCGCCTCACGGATTTGCATCGAAGCCACGCCCGTTGGGGTGACCGATGGCAGGAGCGGAGAGATTGATGTCGATGAGGATTGCGGTGGCGCTGGCAGCCACCATCGGGGCGGGGATCTTGATGTCGGGCACGGCGCGGGCACGGCCCGATGTGGTCGGTTTCCGCGGCGACTATTCGCCGGGGACGATCGTGGTGAAGACCAATGAGCGCCGGCTCTACCTCGTGGTCGATCAGGACCACGCCGTGCGCTATCCGGTCGGCGTCGGCAAGGCCGGCAAGCAATGGGCCGGCGTCACCCGGATCGACGGCAAATATCTTCATCCGGCCTGGGCGCCGCCGGCGGAAGTCAAGCGCGACAAGCCGTCGATCCCGGACGTGATTCCCGGTGGCTCGCCGAACAATCCGATGGGCGTCGCCGCGATGACGCTGGCCGGTGGCGAATACGCCATCCACGGCACCAACGTGCCCGGCTCGGTCGGCGGTTTTGTCTCCTACGGCTGCATCCGCATGCTGAACCCCGATATCACCGATCTCTACCAGCGCGTTTCCGTCGGCACGCCGGTGGTGGTGACGCGCTAGGACCGGTCCTCGCCGGTCTCAAAAATCCGAGGCGATGCCCTTGGTCTCCCAATCGCCGTAACGGGTCGGCTCCGGGCCCTTCGGGCCCTGGAACTCGCGTGGCCTAGGCTTCGCATTCGCCTCGGCTTCCTTCCTGCGCGCTTCGGCTTCGGCCAGCGCACGCTGTGCGGCCGGCGTCAGCTTCTTGCGTTTGCCCTCCGGGGCGGCGGCTTCAGGCGAGGAAGAATCGTCCGTCATCTCTCAATCTCCTGCCGCGGCAATAGCGCACGGAGTTCAGGCTTGTCCGCATAAAGATGGTGCGGCGGCACCGAATCCGGTAGGGCGATTCTTATATTTGGCATATTCGGGTGGCAAAAGTGATTTCCTTCCCGCCGCATAAGCTGAAACGCTGCGCGCTACCCGATTCTTTCGAGATATTACCGCTCCATGCCTCCTCAACGATTCGCCCTGCCATCCGAGGTGCCTGGTCTGGCCGCGCGGCGCATCGCTGCGGATATTCTCGACGGCGTGCTGCATAAGCACCGCACGCTCGACGAACAGCTCGACGGCGCCGCGGCCCATCCCGGACTGAAGACATTATCCGATCGCGACCGCGCGCTGATGCGGCGGCTGGTGGCGACCATCCTGCGCCGGCTTGGCACGCTCGGCCACCTGTTGTCGCGGCTGCTCGATCGCGGCGTTCCCACCGACGCGCCGCGCGCGCAGAGCGCGCTGCTGATCGGCGCCGCGCAGATTCTCTGGATGGATGTGCCGGACCATGCCGCGGTCGATCTATCGGTGCGGCTGGTGCAGTCGGACCGGCGGGCCGCGAAATATGCCGGCCTCGTCAACGCCGTGCTGCGCCGCTGCGCGCGCGAGGGACAGCCGCTGATCGATGAGGTCAAGGCAAAGACGCTGGATATTCCCGAATGGCTGCTGGCGCGCTGGATCGCCCATTACGGCGAGAGCGTCGCGCGCGACATCGCGCTTGCAATCAGCCACGAGCCCTCGCTCGACATCACCGTGAAATCCGATCCCGAGCAGTGGGCGACCCGCCTGCACGGTGAAACGCTGCCGACAGGCACCGTGCGCACGCTGCTGCAGGGCTCGGTGAAGATGTTGCCGGGCTTCGCCGAGGGCCATTGGTGGGTGCAGGACGCCGCCGCCGCGCTGCCGGCGCGCCTGTTCGGCGACATCGCCGGTAAATCCATCGCCGACCTCTGCGCCGCGCCGGGCGGCAAGACCGCGCAACTCGCTCACGCCGGCGCGCGCGTCACCGCGGTCGACCGTTCGCCGGCCCGCATGGCGCGGCTGCGCGACAATCTCACGCGGCTTTCGATGGAAGCGGAGACCGTGGTCGCCGATGCCGCCGAATGGCAGGGGGCAAAGAGCGGCGAAAGTTTCGACGGTATCCTGATCGACGCGCCCTGCACCTCGACCGGCACCATTCGCCGCCATCCCGATGTCGCCTGGCTGCGGCTGGAGGCCGATATCGGCGCGCTGGCGGCGCTGCAGAAGCGCCTCTTGCAGCGCGCGGTTGCGCTGCTCCGTCCCGGCGGCACCCTGGTCTATTGCACCTGCTCGCTGGAACCGGAGGAGGGTGAGCAGGCAATCGCCGCCCTGCTGGCTTCCGAATCGGCCATGCGCCGTGCGCCGATCGAGGCCGGCGAAGTCGCGGGCCTGCAGGAAATACTGACCGCCGAAGGTGACCTGCGGACGCTTCCCTGCCACCTGCCGCATCAGGACCCCCGCCTGGGCGGTCTTGACGGGTTTTACGCCGCGCGACTGGTTAAATCCTGATATTGCACCCTTTTTCGGTGCCGTTCCGCTGATTCGCGCCCTTTCAAGATGGTGTCTTGGCCGCGTTTCCGGATTAAAAGGATCCGCAAATCGGAATCCTCCAATCAAGGGCAGGCGTGTCGGTCGCTCAACGCAGACGCATCTCGACGCTGATCATGGGCCGCTTCGCGCGGAACCTGATGGCGCGCGCCAGCGGTGGCTCGGTGACGCTGTCGCGGCTGTGGCCGGGCCGCACCGACCGGCTGATCATCGCCCCGCACGATCTGCGCACCGCCGACGCCACCCGCGCCGCTGAAATCTACGCCGGCCGCTTCGTGTTCGCCGGCAAGATCGTCACCTGCCACGGCCGCTCGATCTTCGATCTCGAGCCGCCATCGGAGGACTGGGAGGTGGCGCTGCTCGGCTTCGGATGGCTGCGGCATCTGCGCGCCGCCGACACCGCGCTGACCCGCGCCAACGCCCGCGCGCTGGTCGACGACTGGATTTCGAATACCTCGCGCAAGCGCGCCGTCGGCCGCCGCGCCGATGTGATGTCGCGCCGCGTCATCTCGCTGCTGTCGCAGGCGCCGCTGGTGCTCGGCGATACCGACGGCAAGTTCTACCGGCGCTATCTGCGCGGGCTGGCCCGCGAGATCCGCTATCTTCGCTACACGATGATGGACATCGACGGCGTGGCGCGGCTGCAAGTGCTGATCGCGTTGTGCTACGCTTCGCTCTGCCTCGCCAATCAGGGCAGCCACATCCGCGCCGCCACGCGAAAACTCTCCGACGAGCTGCAGCGCCAGATCCTGCCCGATGGCGGCCATATCTCGCGCAATCCCGGCGCGCTGATCGAACTGTTGATCGACATGTTGCCGCTGCGGCAGACCTTTGCCGCCCGCAACATCGCGCCGCCGCCGGCGCTCCTGAACGCGATCGACCGCATGATGCCGATGCTGCGCTTCTTCCGCCACGGCGACGGCAGCTTCGCCCTGTTCAACGGCATGAGCAGCGCGCCCTCGGACATTCTGGCGACGCTGCTCGCCTATGACGACACCCGCGGCGTGCCGATGTCGAACATGCCGCATACCGGCTATCAGCGCCTCGACGCCGGCGCGATGACGGTCATCATGGACACCGGCGCGCCGCCGCCGCCGAGCGTCAGCCAGGAGGCCCATGCCGGCTGCCTGTCGTTCGAGCTGTCGGCGGGGCCGAGCCGGATCGTCGTCAATTGCGGCATGCCCTCGACCAGCCGCGAAAACTGGCGCGTCTTCGCGCGCTCGACGGCGGCGCATTCGACGCTGACCTATCACGAGACGTCGTCCTGCCAGTTCGTCGAACTTTCGGCGATGAAGCGGCTGCTGCACGGCGCGCCCGTCGTCAGCGGCCCATTGACGGTGGAAAGCTATCGCGAGGTGGTCGCAAACGGTGTGCTGTTGACGACCTCGCATGACGGTTACCTGCCGCGGTTCGGCATGGTGCACCGCCGGGTGCTGATGGTCGCGCATGATGGCGCGAGACTCGACGGCGAGGATACGGTAGCGCCGGCGCCGGGCGCCCGCATCAAGGGCAACGAGACCGACTACGCGGTGCGGTTTCATCTGCACCCTTCCGTGAAGGCAAGCCGGCTCAGCGACGCCCGCGGCGTCATGCTGGTGCTGCCGAACCGCGACGTCTGGACCTTCGAGGCGCTCGACGACAAGGTCGAGTTGGAAGACAGCGTCTTCCTGGCCGGAAACGACGGCCCCCGCCGCACCGCCCAGATCGTGATCCGGCAGGATTCCCGGCACGCCCCCTCGATCCGCTGGAGTTTTGTGCGTTCGACGACCTCGCCCTCGAGCGCCGCGGCCCGGCGCAGCGCCCGCCGCGAGCCGGAATTGCCGCTGTAGAAAAATGTCGCGCAAGATACGTTGATCAGCCGTATCTGACCGTTGTGAGCGCCGTCGAAAGCTGCTAACCACCCGTCGCTCGCGCGACTGGCGACTTTGGATGGAGCACCATCGGGAAGCGCGGGAATGTCTGCCGCGCGCCTGGGCAATAGCACCCTTTAACAGAGGAACTTGCCCATGACCGACCATCCGCGCCGCGTAACCCGCGCTCTGTTGTCCGTTTCCGACAAGACCGGCCTGATCGAATTTGCTCACGCGCTGGCCGGCCACGGCATCGAGCTCGTCTCCACCGGCGGTACCGCGAAGGCGATTGCCGCCGCCGGGTTGAAGGTGCGCGACGTGTCGGAACTGACCGGATTCCCCGAGATGATGGATGGCCGGGTCAAGACCCTGCATCCCAAGGTGCATGGCGGGCTGCTCGCGATCCGGGACAATCCGGAGCATGCGCAGGCGATGAAGAGCCATGGCATCGCGCCGATCGATCTCCTGGTGGTCAACCTCTACCCGTTCGAGGCCACCGTCGACAAAGGCGCCGGCTTCGAGGAGTGCATCGAGAATATCGACATCGGCGGACCTGCGATGATCCGCGCCGCGGCGAAGAACCATGACGACGTCGCGGTCGTGGTCGAGGCCGCCGATTACCAGGCGGTGCTCGATGAGCTCGCCGCCAATGCCGGCGCGACCACGCTGTCGCTGCGGCGGCGGCTGGCCGCCAAGGCCTATGCCCGCACCGCCGCCTATGATGCGGCGATCTCGAACTGGTTCGCGCTTCAGCTCAAGACCGATGCGCCGGATTACCGCGCCTTCGGCGGCCGGCTGATCCAGGCGCTGCGCTATGGCGAGAATCCGCACCAGACCGCGGCGTTCTACCGCACGCCGGACAAGCGCCCGGGCGTCGCCACCGCCCGGCAATTGCAGGGCAAGGAGCTGTCCTACAACAACATCAACGACACCGATGCGGCCTATGAATGCATCGCCGAGTTCGATCCGAAGCGGACCGCGGCCTGCGTCATCGTCAAGCACGCCAACCCCTGCGGCGTCGCCGAGGGTCCCGATCTCGGCACCGCCTATCGCAAGGCGTTCGCCTGCGACACCCAGTCGCCTTATGGCGGCATCATCGCCGTCAACCGCACGCTCGACGCCGATACCGCGCGCGTCATCACCGAGATCCTCACCGAAGTCATCATCGCGCCCGACGCGACCGAGGAAGCGATTGCGATCATCGCCAAGCGAAAGAACCTGCGGCTCTTGCTCGCCGGCAGCCTGCCCGATCCGCGCGCGGCCGGCCTGACGGCGAAGACCGTCGCCGGAGGGCTGCTCGTGCAGAGCCGCGACAACGCCGTGGTCGATGACATCACGCTGAAGACGGTGACCAAACGGGCGCCGACCGACGCTGAGCTGCGCGACCTCAAATTCGCGTTCCGCGTCGCCAAGCACGTCAAGTCCAACACCATCGTCTATGCCAAGGACCTCGCCACCGTCGGCATCGGCGCCGGCCAGATGAGCCGGGTCGATTCCTCGCGCATCGCCGCGCGCAAGGCGCAGGACGCGGCGACTGGAGGCAAAACTCGCGCAGCCCATGACCGTGGGCTCGGTGGTGGCATCGGATGCGTTCTTTCCGTTCGCCGACGGCCTGTTGGTCGCGATCGAGGCGGGCGCCACCGCCGTCATCCAGCCCGGCGGCTCAATCCGCGACGACGAGGTGATCAAGGCTGCCGACGAGGCCGGCATCGCCATGGTGTTTACCGGCGTGCGGCATTTCCGGCATTGAGACCCGGTCGTCCCGGCGAGCGCCGGGACTGCCGTCTGACGTCGCGGCCTAAGCCGCTCTGATTTCAGGTATTTTCCTAATATGTATACATCGTTGGGCGTGGATCGGCTATTTTAGCTGAAAATATTGCTGTTTTCCTTGAAATTGTATACATACGGGATGCATTTGTTTCCAAGCAAAGGTATTCCGCATGGCCCGATCCTTTCCGATGAACGCCTGGTACGCCGCCGCCTGGGACGCCGACATCAAGCACGCGCTGTTTCCGCGCACGATCTGCGGCAGGCATGTCGTGATGTACCGGCAGGCGAACGGAGAGGTGACGGCGCTGGAGGACGCCTGCTGGCATCGCCTGGTGCCGCTTTCGAAGGGCCGTCTCGAAGGCGATACCGTGGTGTGCGGCTATCACGGCCTGAAATTCAGTTCCTCCGGCCGCTGCACCTTCATGCCGTCGCAGGAAACCATCAATCCGTCGGCCTGCGTGCGCGCCTATCCCGCCGTCGAACGTCACCGCTTCATCTGGCTGTGGATGGGCGATCCGGCGCTGGCCGATCCGGCGGCGATCCCGGACATGCACTGGAACGACGATCCGGCCTGGGCCGGCGACGGCAAGACCATTCATGTCAAATGCGATTACCGCCTGGTGGTCGACAACCTGATGGACCTGACGCACGAGGCCTTCGTCCATGGCGCCAGCATCGGCAATGATGCCGTCGCCGAAGCGCCGTTCGATGTGACCCATGGCGACAAGACCGTCACCGTGACCCGCTGGATGCGCGGCATCGAGGCGCCGCCGTTCTGGGCCGCGCAACTGCAGAAGCCGGGACCGGTCGATCGCTGGCAGATCATTCGCTTCGAGGCGCCCGGGACCGTCAACATCGATGTAGGCGTAGCGCCCGCCGGCACCGGCGCGCCGGAAGGCGACCGCTTGCAGGGCGTCAACGGCTACGTGCTCAACACCATGACGCCGGAAACCGAAACCACCTGTCACTATTTCTGGGCCTTCGTGCGCAACTATCGCCTGACCGAGCAGAAGATCACCACGCAGATCCGCGAAGGCGTTTCCGGTATTTTCGGCGAGGATGAAATCATTCTCGAGGCCCAGCAACGCGCCATCGACGAGAACCCCGATCGCGTATTCTACAATCTCAACATCGACGCCGGCGCGATGTGGGCGCGGCGCATGATCGATCGCATGGTGGCGCGGGAAAACCCGTCTTCCGTGCCGCAGGCTGCGGAGTAAGCCGATGAGCGAACGCGACCCCGACCGCGCGGTATCGCAGACGGTGCGCGCCCAACTCGCGCTGCGCGACCTCATTCTTTCCGGCCGGCTGCGGCCCGGCGAGCGGATTTCCGAACTCGGCGCGGTCGAGACCACGGGCGTGTCGCGAACGCCGGTGCGCATGGCGCTGGTGCGGCTGGAGGAGGAGGGTCTGCTGGAGGCGATTCCGTCCGGCGGGTTCATGGTCAAGGCATTCAGCGAACGGGACATCCTCGATTCGATCGAGCTGCGCGGGGTGCTCGAAGGACTTGCCGCGCGGTTCGCCGCCGAACGCGGCGTGTCCGCCCGTGATCTCGAGCCTCTGAAGGAAAGTCTTTCCGAACTGGACCAGCTGGTGGCGCAGGATCCGGTCTCGATGGAAGCGTTTTCGTCCTACGTGGCGATGAACGCCCGCTTTCATGCGCTGCTGACGGAATTGTCGCACAGCCCGCCGCTGATCCGGCAGATCGACCGCGCCTCGGCGCTGCCGTTCGCCTCTCCGAGCGGCTTCGTGATGGCGCAATCGGTGCTGCCGGAAGCGCATCAGATCCTGATCATCGCGCAGGACCATCACCGCATCGTGGTCGACGCGATCGAGAACCGGGAAGGAGCGCGCGCGGAGGCGGTCATGCGCGAGCATGCGCGCCTTGCGGCGCGAAACCTGCGGCTGGCGCTGCGCAATCGGGCCCATCTGGACCTGCTGCCGGCGCTGGCGTTGATCCGCTCTCCCGCCACCGAGTAGGTTTTGGATATGCGATTTGCGCAGAAATGGACGGCCTGCACGGTTCACAGAATTCGCGAGGTCGCGCCCGCGATCCGCGAATTCGTGCTGCGGCCGGAGGCAGGGACTTGCGAAACCTACGCCGTCGGCAGCCACGTCAACGTCGGCGTGCTGGTCGACGGCCGGCCGGAGACACGCAGCTACTCGCTGGTCGGCGAATTCAGTGCTGAGGGTTATCGGATTGCCGTCCGGCGCGCACCCGACAGCCGCGGCGGCTCGCGCTATATGTGGTCGCTGAAGCAAGGCGCGCGCATCGAGGTGTCGACCCCGGCCTCGCTGTTCGAAATCGACTGGACGCGACAATCCTGTTGCCTGATCGCGGGCGGGATCGGGATTACGCCGATTGTCGGCATTGCCACTGCGCTGATGCGCCGGAACACCCGAATGGAGCTGCACTATGCCGTCAGTTCGCGGCGCGACGCCGCCTATCTCGATGGGCTCGCGGAGCTGCTCGGCGATCGCCTGATCGTGCACGCCAGCGACGAGGGCAACCGGATCGATCTCGATGAAACATTCGGCCGTCTGCGCGAGGATTCGCAGGCGATCATCTGCGGTCCGATGCGGCTTCTCGAGGCGGCGCGGCGCAGCTGGGCGGCGGCCGGGCGGCCGCCGGCCGACCTGCGCTACGAGACCTTCGGCTCCAGCGGTCTTCTGCCGACCGAACCGTTCCGGGTGCGGATCGATCACTCCGGCCGGGAGATCGTGGTCGGCGAAAACAAATCGATGCTGGCGGCGCTCAACGAAGCCGGCTTCGAGGTGATGTCGGACTGCCAGCGCGGCGAATGCGGCGTCTGTGCGATCGACGTGGTTGCCGTGGACGGAAAGATCGACCATCGCGACGTTTTCTTCAGCGACCACGAGAAGCAGGCGAGCGGCAAGATCTGCCCCTGCGTCTCGCGCGCCGTCGGAGCGATTACCGTGAACACACTCTACCGGAGCGACGAAAGACCTGACGCCTGATCGCGGCCTACCCGTGCCAATAGCGCCAGTCCCGCGACGAAGAACAACACCAGCACCGCCATGCCGGCCTTCTGGCTTGCGGTGACCGCCGTGATCGCGCCGATCAAGAGCGGCCCGACGAAGGACGTGACCTTGCCGGTCAGCGCGAACAGTCCGAAATATTGCGCGACACGCTCTTTCGGCGCCAGTCGTATCAACAACGTTCGCGATGCCGCCTGCAACGGACCGCCGGCGGCCCCGATCAGGCATCCCAGCAGGAGGTACGCGCGTTCGGCGCTTGCGGCGAACAAGGCGCCACCGGGAGCCGGCGGGGTGACCTTGATGAAGAAAATCGAATCCTTGTCCACCAGCAGGATCGCGACGATCGCAAACAGCAGCAGCCACATGCTGCCCGCGATCACGCGTTTCGGCCCGAGCTTGTCGTCGAGCTTGCCGCCGAGCCACGCCCCGAAGGTGCCGGCGATGGCGAGGATGATCCCGAACGTGCCGATCTGAATCGTGTTCCAGCCGAATGTGCCGGCGGCATAGATGCCGCCGAAGGCGAACAGCGACACCAGCGCGTCGGTGTAGATCATATTGGCGAGCAGGAACGCGAAGAGCGACTTCTGCTTCGGCAGTTCGGCGAGCGTCTGCCTCAGCTCGCCAAATCCCTCGCGTACCGCCCCGCCGATCCGCCGCTTGGCGGGATAGTCGGGCGTCAGCAGGAACATCGGCAGCACGAAGACGATGAACCAGATGCCGGTCAGGGGACCCGAGATGCGATCGCCCTGATGGGTGACGGGATCGAGACCGAACAGCGGCGTAAGGCCGAACAGCGTGCGTCCGGTTTCCGGACTGGCGGCGAGAAAGCCGAGCACCAGGATCAGGCTAAAAATGCCACCGACGTAACCGGTCGCCCAGCCGGTGCCGGACAATCGCCCGATCCGGTCCGGCGGCACCAGTGTCGGCATCATCGCATTGTTGAACACGGTAGCGAATTCAGCGCCGATGGTCGCAAGCCCGTAGGCGAGCAGCAACGGCAGAATCACGCTGGGGTCGCCGGGCTTGCCGAACCACATCAGCGAGGAGCCGATCACCAGCATGGCACCGAACGCCGCGATCCAGGGCTTGCGCCGTCCGCTGGCATCCGCGATCGCGCCGAGAACCGGCGACAGCAGCGCAATCAGCAATCCCGCCGCCGCGGTCGCAAAGCCCCACAGCGATTGACCGCTGGCGGCATCGGGGGCGACATGGGTGGCGAAATAGGGCGCGAACACGAAGGTGGTGATCAGCGTGAAATAAGGTTGCGCCGCCCAGTCGAAGAAAATCCAGCTAATGACGGCCGCGCGCGGGGGATAATTCTGCTGTATGCCGGCAACGCGCGTATCCGTGGCAATCACCGCCATGCTCGAAGATTTCCCTATTCCATCACGAGGAGGCGTTTTGCCTCCTGCATCGGAACCCATATAGCATCTGCAGTTGTGACGGCCTTGCGAAATTGCTTGCGCCATATTGGCTCTAACCCGGGGCGGAAGTTTGATGACGTTATTTGCACCCGAACGGCGCCGGATCCTTGCGGCGATCCTGCTCATTGCCGCCTCTTGCCTGCCCGCCGCTGCGCAAGAGCGCCGCGGCATCTACACGCCGCCGGCGCTGGACACCGTTCGTGCCGTCGCCGCCGAACACGGCATGGTGGTGGCGCAGGAAAAAATCGCGGCGCGGATCGGCGCCGATGTGCTGCGGCGTGGCGGAAACGCGGTCGACGCGGCGGTGGCCACGGGTTTTGCGATGGCCGTGACCTATCCGCGCGCGGGAAACATCGGTGGCGGCGGCTTCATGGTGATTCACTCGGCCGATCGCCATGAAGACATCGCCATCGACTATCGCGAGACCGCGCCCGCTGCGACCACGCCCGACATTTTCCTCGGGGCCGACGGCAAGCCCGATAACGCAAAATCGCGCGATTCCGCGCTCGGCATCGGCGTTCCCGGCACTGTCGCCGGATTGGCGCTGGCGCTGGAGAAATATGGCTCGGGCAAGTTCACGCTCGCCGAATTGCTCAAGCCGGCAATCGATCTGGCGCGCAACGGTCTTCCGCTCGAAGACGACATGGCGGACACCTTGCCCGGCATCTACCGGCGGCTGGCGCGCTGGCCGGCCTCGGCAAAGATCTTTTCCCGCAGCGATGGCGGCCCGCTGCAGGAGGGCGATATGCTGGTGCAGGGCGATCTCGCGGCAACGCTGTCGGCGATCGCCGAGCAGGGGCCGCGCGGATTTTACGAAGGGCCGGTCGCGGAAAAGCTGGCAAAGGCCGTGCGCGACGCTGGCGGCATCATGACGGCGGAGGATCTCAGATCCTATACCGCCGTAATCCGCACGCCGGTGCGCGGCAGCTATCGCGGCTATGACATCGTCTCGATGCCGCTGTCCTCGTCCGGCGGCGTGGTGCTGTTGGAGATGCTGAACATCCTCGAAGGTTTTCCGCTTTCCGACATGAAGCAGGGCTCGGCGCCGGAGCTGCACGTCCTGATCGAGGCGATGAAGCGCGCCTATGCCGATCGCGCGCGCTACCTCGGCGATCCCGCCTTTATCAGCGCGCCGGTGCTGGCCCTGATTTCAAAAGAATACGCGGCCAAGCAGCGCGCCTCAATCGATCTCGACCGCGCGACGCCGTGGACCGATGCGCTGTCGGCGCTGCCGCCGCGCGAAGGCAGCAACACCACGCATTTCTCGGTGGTCGACAGTCAGGGCAACGCGGTCAGCAACACCTATACGCTGAATTTCCCCTACGGCGTCGGCCTGGTCGCCGAAGGCACCGGCGTGATGCTCAACAACGAGCTCGACGATTTCACCGCGGCGCCCGGCGCCTCCAACGCGTTCGGCCTGGTCGGCTTCGAGGCCAACCTGCCGGGACCGGGAAAACGCCCGCTGTCGTCAATGTCGCCGACCATCGTGCTGAAGGACGACAAGCCGGTGCTGGTAACGGGATCGCCGGGCGGCAGCCGCATCATCTCCACGGTGCTGCAGGTGATCGTCAATGTGCTCGACTACCACATGGATGTCGCCGCCGCCGTCGATGCGCCGCGGCTGCATCACCAGTGGCTGCCGGACGAGGTCCGGATCGAGCGCGGTTTTGCCGAGGACACGCTGGCCGGGCTGCGTGCAAGAGGCCATCAACTGGTGGAGCCGATGGGCCAGACCTCGGCCAATTCGATCGCGGTGACGCCAAACGGATTGCTCGGCGCCCCCGATCCGCGTACCCGTGGCGCGGAGGCGGCGGGGCAATAGGCTCCGAAGCACAATCGGCGGAAAACACCGCGAGGGAGGAACGATGACATCGCTCAAGGGCAAGACGCTGTTCGTATCGGGCGGCAGCCGCGGCATCGGGCTTGCGATCGCGTTACGCGCGGCGCGGGACGGCGCCAATGTCGCGATCGCCGCCAAGACCGCGGAGCCGCATCCGAAACTGAAGGGCACCATCTACACCGCCGCCGACGAAATCCGCACCGCCGGCGGCAAAGCACTGCCGATCCTGTGCGACATCCGCGAGGAGTCCCAGGTGATCGACGCGATCGACAGGACCGTGGCCGAGTTCGGCGGCATCGACATCTGCGTCAACAACGCCAGCGCCATCAGCCTGACCAATTCGCAGGCGACCGACATGAAGCGGTTCGACCTGATGATGGGGATCAACACCCGTGGCACCTTCATGGTCTCGAAATACTGCATCCCGCATCTGAAGAAGGCGCAAAACCCGCACATCCTGATGCTGTCGCCGCCGCTCGACATCAAGGCAAAATGGTTCGAGCATTCCACCGCCTACACGCTGGCGAAATTCGGCATGAGCCTGTGCGTGCTGGGCCTGTCGGCCGAACAGAAGGCCGCCGGGATCGCGGTCAACGCGCTGTGGCCGCGCACCACCATCGCCACCGCCGCGGTCGGCAATCTCTTGGGGGGAGATGCCATGATGCGGGCCAGCCGCACGCCGGCGATCATGGGCGACGCTGCTCACGTGATCTTCACCAAGCCGTCGCGCGAATTCACCGGACAATTCTGCATCGACGACAAGGTGCTGTACGAAAGCGGCGTGCGCGATTTCGAGCCTTACCGTGTCGATCGCTCCGTGCCGCTGATGTCGGATTTCTTCGTGCCCGACGACGATGTGCCGCCGCCTGGCGTCACCGTGATGGCGCTACCTTCCGTTGGCGAGGTGCAGAAGTCGCGCTAAAGACACCCCCGGTCCGGCAGGGAGAGCGGCGTGGTTTCGCGGAAGCTGATCGCGTGGTTGCTGATCCCGGCCGGGCTCGCGGCATTGGCCGCGGTCTATCGCCCGGACCGTGCCATCCGCGTGGCGACCGGCGTCGTCGCCCACAATGTCTGCTCCAAGAGCTTCGTCTCCGGGCTCGATCCGCCGACGGTATTTTCCGAAACCATCGATCGCGCCGGCATCCGCCGGTTGCGCTGGGGCCTGAACTACCGGCTCGACCGCACCAAACGGAGCGTCGATGCGTCGCTGGCGGGGCTGTTCGGCAGCCATGCGGTGTTTCACGACGGGCTCGGCTGCGTGCTGATCCACGGATCGGGCGAACCCTATATTCTCCAGAGCGACATCGGTGCGCTGAAGACGCCAAAGGCGCCGCCGCTGCTGGGGGAAATTGCGGGTCCGGCGCCGGTCGAGCCGGCCGAGCCAAAATTAAGAGCCGCGCTCGATCACGCCTTCGAGGAGCCGCCGGCGCCGCCGTTCCGCCGAACCAAGGCGGTCGTCGTGGTGCGCGATGGCCGTGTCATCGCCGAGCGCTATGCCGACGGCATCGGCGTCGATACGCCGCTGCTCGGCTTCTCCATGACAAAATCGGTCATCAATGCGCTGATGGGCATCCTGACGGTACAAGGCATCGTTACGCCCTCGATGCCCGCGCCGATCCCGGAATGGCGCGCGCCAACCGACCCGCGCCACGAGATCGAGGTCGAACATTTGATGCGGATGACCACGGGACTGGCGCTGGACGAAACCAACAGCGGATTCGATCCGGCCAGCCAGATGCTCTATTTGCACAACGACATGGCCGGATTCGCCGCGAAGGCCGCGATGGTCGTGCCGCCCGGCAAGCGCTGGGCGTATTCGAGCCCGACCACGGAGCTCTTGGCGCGAATCATCCGCGACGCCGTCGGCGGACCCGAGAAGACGCTGGCGTTCGCCTGGCGCGAATTGTTCAACCCGCTGGGGATGCGCAACGTGACGCTGGAATTCGACGGCGCCGGCACGCTGCAGGGATCGACCTACATGCTGGCGAGCGCCAGGGACTGGGCGCGATTCGGACTGCTGTACCTGAACGACGGCGAGATCGACGGCCATCGCATTCTGCAGGACGACTGGGTGGATTTCTCGGCCTCCGCCACGCTCGATACCGACTACGGCGCCGGTTTCTGGACCAACCGCAGCGAGCACCCGAATGCGAGAGGGCGCGTCCGGCTCGGGATTCCCCGCGACGCTTTCTTCGCCTCCGGCGATCTCGGCCAGCGTATCGTGATCATTCCGTCGCAGCATATGGTGGTGGTGCGGCTCGGCGATTCCGTCGATCCCACCGGCGATATCCGCGGGCTCGGCCGGCTGGTCAAGGAAGCGATCGCGGCGACGCAGCCGTGAGGGTCGAGCGGCTCGAGACAACGCGCCCGATGTGAGGCGTCAGCGCCCCACCGTGTACGGCCCGCCTTTTTCCAGCGCGCGCTTGTAGGCCGGGCGGGCGTGAATGCGATCCAGGAACGCCATCGCCTTGGGGTGACCTTGATCGAGCCCGGCCCGCGCGGCGGCCGCTTCCAGCGGAAAGCTCATCTGGATGTCGGCGGCGGTGAATTCATTGCCGGCGAACCAATCGCTTTTGCCGAGTTCGCTCTCCCAATACGCCATGTGCTGCTTGAGCTGCGGATTGACCAAGGCCGTCAGCGCCTGGTTGGAAACCTTGCGCACCAGGGGACGCAGCAATGCCGGCGCACGCTTCGGCATCAGCGTGAACAACAGTTTGAGCAGCAGCGGCGGCATCGCCGAGCCTTCGGCGTAATGCAGCCAATAGGTATAGCGCAGCCGCTCCGGCGTTTTTGGCGGCGGGATCAGGCGGCCTTCGCCATAGGTCTCGAGGATGTATTCGGCGATCGCCCCCGATTCGGCGATGGTGTTGCCGCCGTCGGTGATGACGGGCGATTTGCCGAGCGGATGGACCGCGCGCAGTTCGGCCGGCGCGCGCATGTCGGGCTGGCGCTGATAGCGGACGATCTCGTAGGGCACGCCGAGTTCTTCCAGCAGCCACAGCACGCGCTGCGAGCGGGAATTGTTGAGATGATGGACGGTGAGCATGGCGATTCCCCCGGAAGACGCGCGCCTCGGCGCCGCGCTTGGTGGTGCCAGCGGGACGCAGCAAAGTCGAGATGCGCGAACCTCGCCATTATTACCCGGAGATTATTGACAAATCTAATTTACCCGGATAATTCTGGGCTGGATTGGAGCGTTTCATGAACCCGGCGTCCGACATCCCCTATCTCGCCTTCGAGGCCGACCGCTGCATCGCCGCCGGCGATCTTCGCACTGTCGCGCGCGTGACCAAGGAGGTGCTCGAGGGGCGCAAGGATGCCGTCGTTCTCGTCTTCGACAGCACAAGCGGGCCGATCGATATCGATTTCCGCGGTTCGGTCGACGACGTGCTGGCGCGATTGCCCGCCGCTGACGCCTCCGTGGCAGCGGCGGATGCCGTCGTCGCTGCGCCGCGTGGACCCGGCCGGCCGAAACTCGGCGTGGTCGCGCGCGAGGTCACCTTGCTGCCACGGCACTGGGAATGGCTGGCGCAGCAATCGGGAGGCGCTTCGGTGGCGCTGCGCCGGCTGGTCGACGAGGCCCGGCGCGCCAACAAGGACAAGGACCGGATCAGGCAGGCGCGGGAAGCGGCCTATCGTTTCATCGCGGCGATGGGCGAGAACAAGCCGCATTACGAGGAGGTGGCGCGCGCGCTGTTCGCAGGTGACGCCGAGCGCTTTGCGGCCTGGACGGCGGCCTGGCCCGCCGACGTGCGCGACCACGCCCGCCGGCTTGCCGCGACGGCGTTCGAACAACCGGCCGCGCCGGTTGCCGGTTGATCGCGCGGATGTGAACGGCTAGGCTGGTTTAAATGATAAGGATCATATAAGAACCGCCACATCAGGGAGACCGCCGTGAGCCCAGCCGCCCCGCAATTCATGTTCGATTTCGGCAGCCCCAATGCCTTCCTCAGTCACGAGGCGATCCCGGCGATCGAAAAACGCACCGGCGCCAAATTCGAGTATGTGCCGATCCTGCTCGGCGGCATCTTCAAGGCCACCAACAACAAGTCGCCGGCCGAGACGCTCGCCGGCGTCAAGAACAAGCGCGAATTCCATGCGCTGGAGACCGAGCGCTTCGTGAAGCGTTTTGGGGTCAAGCCCTACGTCTGGAACCCGTTCTTTCCGGTCAACACCCTCAATCTGATGCGCGCCGCGGTGGCCGCGCAAGCGGAAGGCGTATTCGAAAAATATGTCGAAGCCGCGTTTCATCACATGTGGGTCGAGCCGAAGAAAATGGACGATCCCGAGGCGGCGGCAAAAGCCCTGACCGCCTCCGGCCTCGATGGCGCCAAATTGTTGACGCGCGCGCAGGAGCCCGACGTCAAGGCCAAGCTGATCGAGAACACGCAGAACGCAGTGGAGCGCGGCGCGTTCGGCTCGCCGACCTTCTTTGTCGGCAAGGAAATGTTCTTCGGCAAGGAACAACTGCGCGAGGTCGAGGAAATGATTTCGGGGAAATAGGTCCGGCCCTCATGGTGAGGAGCCGCGCATTCGCGCGGCGTCTCGAACCATGAGGGCCGTTTTTTCGCTTCATCCTTCGAGACGCGGCGCAGGCGCCGTTCCTCAGGATGACGGCAGGTGGAGGAAGCTGAATATGGAAAAACGCAACGCCACCTGTGCCGTGATCGGCGCCGGCGACTATATCGGCGCCGAAATCGCCAAGAAATTCGCCGCCGAGGGATTTACCGTGTTCGCCGGCCGGCGTAACGGCGAAAAGCTCGAGCCGCTGGTGAAGGAGGTCGAGGCCGCCGGCGGCAAGATTTTCGGCCGCTCGCTGGATGCGCGCAAGGAGGACGAAATCGCCGCCTTCCTCAACGAGGCCGACAAGCATGCGCCGCTGGAAGTCTGCATCTTCAATGTCGGCGCCAACGTCAATTTCCCGATCCTGGAGACCACCGACCGCGTGTTCCGCAAGGTGTGGGAAATGGCCTGCTGGGCCGGCTTCCTGGCGGGGCGCGAATCGGCGCGGCTGATGCTGCCGCACGGCAAGGGCAACATCTTCTTCACCGGCGCCACCGCTTCGCTTCGCGGCGGCAGCGGCTTTGCGGCGTTTGCCAGCGCGAAATTCGGGCTGCGCGCCGTGGCGCAGGCGATGGCGCGGGAGCTGGGGCCGAAGAACATCCATGTGGCGCATCTGATCATCGATTCCGGCGTCGATACCGCCTGGGTCCGGGAGCGGCGCGAACAGCTTTGGGGCAAGGAAGCGCTCGACAATCCGGACCTGCTGATGCCGCCGGCGTCGGTCGCGGCCTCCTACTGGCAACTCTATCAACAGCCGCGCAGCGCCTGGACGTTTGAACTGGAAATCCGCCCGTTCGGAGAAAAGTGGTAACCGCGCATCGTCATTGCCTGCGACAAACGCGAAGCGTTTGCGCACGGGAGCACTTGCGACGAAGCAGTCCAGTTTTGCTCGTCTGGCAAGAAAGCTGGATTGCTTCGCTTCGCTCGCAATGACGTATCTGCTATCAGGAATAAAAAGGAGAAAAACTATGCGCGTTCTCGTGGTCGGCGCCGGCGCCATCGGCGGATATTTCGGCGGCAGGCTGCTCCAGGCCGGCAATGACGTGACCTTCCTGGTCCGCCCCAGGCGCGCCGCTGAACTCGCGGCCGCCGGCCTCGTGATCAAGAGTCCCAATGGCGACGTGACGTTGAAGAATCCGCCAATGGTGCAGGCGGACAAACTCAACGAAAAGTTCGACGTCGTGCTGTTGAGCTGCAAGGCGTTCGATCTCGACGATGCGATCAAATCCTTTGCGCCGGCGGTGGGGCCGCAGACCTCGATCATCCCGCTGCTCAACGGCATGCTGCACCTCGACCTGCTCGACGGCAAGTTCGGACGCGATCGCGTGCTCGGCGGCCTCTGCGCGATCGCGGTGACGCTCAACGACAAGCGCGAGGTTGTTCACCTGCAGCCGATGCAGTCGCTGACCTTCGGGGAACGCGACGGCAAGATGTCGGACCGGGTCCGCGCCATCGCTGACGTGATGGCGAGCGGCAAGTTCGGTGCGGTCGCCAGTGAGACCATCCTGCAGGACATGTGGGAGAAATGGGTGTTCCTCGCCTCGCTGGCGGCCTCGACCTGCCTGATGCGCGCTTCCGTCGGCCACATCCTGGCCGCACCCGGCGGCAAGGATTTCATCCTGGGCATGCTCGATGAATGCAGCGCGGTCGCAGGTGCCGAGGGCCATGCGCCCCGCGCGCCGTTCTTCGAGCGCACCCGCGGGATGCTGACCGCGGAGGGCTCGCCGATGACCGCGTCGATGTTCCGCGACATCAAGGCGGGCGCGCCGGTGGAAGCCGATCACGTGATCGGCGATCTCATCAAGCGCGGCGACGCCGCCAAGGTGCCGGTGCCGAAACTGCGCACCGCTTATACGCATCTCAAGGCGTATGAGAAGCAGCGGGGGTAGATCCTCATGGCGAGGAGGCGCGTAGCGCCGTCTCGAACCATGGGGCCACGGTGCCCAAATCTCGTCCTTCGAGACGCGCGCAAGAGCGCGCTCCTCAGGATGGGGGCTTCGTCGTGGTACTACAAATGCGCCAGGTAATGCGCCAGCGCCTGGATTTCCTCGTCGCTGAGGGGATAGGCGACATCCGTCATCGCGGCACCGGCGCCGCCGGTCCGCACGCCCGTTTTGTAGTCGTGCAGCGCCTTGACCAGATATTCCTCGCGCTGGCCGGCGAGCCGCGCCACCGCCTTGGTTCCGGCAAAGCTGTCGGTATGGCACGACGCGCAGCGCCGGCCCACCGCCGCCTGCGCGCCCTTCTTCGACAGATCGGGATTGTCGTCCGGCGTGACCGCCTTCGGCGGCGTCAGCGCGGCGAAATAGGCGCCGAGCGCGCGGACGTCTTCATTGCCGATCGCTTCCGCGATCGGCTGCATCTGTTCGTTCTTGCGCGAGCCGCCGCGGAAGAACACCAGCTGCCACTGCAGGAACTGATCGGGCTGGCCCGCCAGCGAGGGAATGTTCTCGGTCTGCGAAACGCCGTTGTCGCCATGACAGCCGGCGCACATCGCGGCCTTTTCCTTGGCGGAGTCGGCATCCGCGGCATTGGCAGTCGATCCGCCGACCATCGCAACCAACAGCGCACCGATGAAAGCAATCCGCATCACCATCCCTCTTCCTCTTCATTGTCGGGCGCAGTCGTCGGCCTTCGCGGGCTAAGCAACCTCGTCTGCGCTGCCGGCAATCGAGCTTTCAAAAACGTTCGCATTATGATGGATGCCGGGATCTGGCCCGGGCATGCCGACCGAAATTCGATCGCCGCCCCAAAAACGCGAAGCTGCGGCCACTCGTTCCCGAGTAGCCGCAGCCCCTGATGCTTCAAGCCTTACTTCTTGCTGTAGCTGATGCGATAGATCGCGCCGGCCCAATCGTCGGCAACGAGGATCGAGCCATCCTTGGCCAGAATGATGTCGTCAGGCCGGCCGAGATAGCCCTGGTCGCCTTCGATCCAGCCGGATGCGAACACTTCCTGCTTGGGATTCTTGCCGTCCGGTCCGACGATCACGCGCATGATCCGGCCGCCCTGATATTTATGCCGGTTCCACGAACCGTGTTCGGCGATCAGGATGTTGTTCTTGTACTCGGCGGGGAATTGATCGCCGGTATAGAACTTCATGCCGAGCGGAGCCACGTGCGCGCCGAGATTGAGGACCGGCGGGGTGAACTCCGAACATTTGTGGCCCATGGCAAACTTCGGATCGGGGAGGTTGCCCTGGTGGCAATAGGGATAGCCGAAATGCTCGCCCGGTTTCGAGATCATGTTGAGCTTGTCGCTCGGCAGATCGTCGCTGACCCAGTCGCGGGCGTTTTCCGTGAACCAGTATTTGCCGCTGCGCGGATCGACGTCGCCGCCAACGCTGTTGCGGACGCCGAGCGCCACCAGTTCGGCGTTGCCGGTCTTGGGATCGACACGGCGGATCTGCGCCACGCTGGTCGGCGGAATGCCGATGTTGAAGGGAGGTCCGAACGGAATGTAGAACCAGCCGTCCTTGTCGGCGGCGAGATATTTCCAGCCATGCGCCGCGTAGGACGGCATGTCGTCATAGACCACCTTGCCGGAGCCGAGATTGTCGAGATTGGCTTCGGCGTTCTCGTATTTGATCAGCTTGTCGGTGGCGATCACGTAGAGCGCGCCGTCCCTGAAGGCGAGCCCGGTCGGCATGTTGAGGCCCTTGAGGATGGTCTTGACCTCTTTCTTGCCGCCATTGTCCTTGATGGCGTAGACGTTGCCGAGGCCGAAGGAGCCGACGAACAGCGTTCCCTTGTCGCCCCAGGCCATCTGCCGCGCAGCCAGCACGCCCGGCGCGTAGACTTCGATCTTGAAGCCCGGCGGCAGCTTGATCTTTTTCATCATCGCCGCGAGTTCGGCTTCCGATGCGCCGGTCGGCGGACCTGACGGCGGCGCGAGGCCCTTCTGGGCTTCGGTCTCGTCGCCGAGGAACCAGTCGTCCGGCGGATGGGTCCAGAATTCCTTGGTCCCGGACTGATAGCTGTGGAGCGGTTTTTGCTGTGCGTTGGCCTGGCTGGCCCCCGCGACAACGACGACCGCTGCGAGCGCAAAAATGGATCGATTGAAGGCCGATTTCATCGCGTCACTCCCCTATGCAGCCAAGCGGCTGCCTCTGTTACTTATTTTCAACGCCCCTTGAGAGACGCCAATTTGGTCTGTTGTGAGGTGGATCAGACGAGCGAATGCTATCACATCCGTTGAGGCTGAGAAGCGCTGCGATGGTCGTGGTCGGGCTTCGAGCCGTTGAGAAGAAATTTCTTCAAGTCGGAATTATTCGAAGTGATTTTTACTTTCCGTTGGGTTGCGCTGCGGCATCGGTCGCATCCACGTGGCGGTGCCGACGTTCGAGCAAAAATTCGCCGGCTGCACTTCGGCACCGACGATCGCTCGAAAGCCTCACCGGGATTTTTCAGATTACATTGCGCCCCAACCGTCCGAGGCGTCTGCTCGATATCCCGCAGCGATTTCCCAACAGCGAAAAGCCCGCTTGTCAGCGGGCCTTCGTCAAACTCTGCCAAACCTGAAAGAATCTGGAGCGGGCGAAGGGGCTCGAACCCTCGACCCCGACCTTGGCAAGGTCGTGCTCTACCACTGAGCTACACCCGCATCAGATAGATTGACGGCGCGCGCGCCGGCAACGGGCAGAGCTATGCCAAATGCCGCCCGCGAATGCAACAGCCGACGCGGGGTCCCGGTTGGCCTTCGGCCGCCCGAAATCGGCCGGAAAGGGAACCAATATGGCCGCTAATCCCGGATTTCCGCATGTTCCGGGGGGAACCCGGCCGCCCTATCCAGGGTGACGCGCAGCGATTCGAGCCATTTTGCGAACCAGCCGCGGAGCGTTCCGGTCAATTCATCGCGGCGGTTGGGCTCGCAATCGAAAGTCGCCCACCATTCGATGAAGGCCCGGTCGCCATCCACCACGGGACTAACCCGCAAAGTGGCCCGAAAATCGGTCATCGGCAGCGACGGTGGGCCGCAGAATTCGTAGGTCTGCGACCGCTCGACGTCGGATTGCGCCAGCAGGCGCTGCCGGATCTGCCGGCCCTGATAGAGCACGCTCCTGACGGCGCCCACGGTATCCCCGCTCTTGCCGTCCTCGATCCGGCTCTCGCCGGCGCCACCGACCCAGACCGGATAGTTGTTGAAATCACGAACGATTTTCCAGACTTCGGCAGCGGGCTGCTCGAATACGGTGCTGTAACAGGCCTTGGCCATCTCGCTATTCCTTCGCTGGGACCCCATCTGCCTGTGATCATGGGCCGGCGTAGCCACCCCGGCCACCCGATCCCCGAGGCCGTCGCCTTCCCCCGAACCGATTGAAATTTCCCCGCAAACTGCCATCTGGGTGGAAAGACTTCTGAACCACCGGGGGGCCGGCGTGCTAGACCGGCCCCGACCACAAGACATCAGGCGAGGATTCCCGTGACGATAGTAGAGCAGGGCAGCGGACCGACGCCCGATCTGATCAAGGAAACGACCACCCAGGCGTTCGTGAAGGACGTCATCGAGGAATCGAAGCGCCAGCCGGTGCTGATCGACTTCTGGGCGGAATGGTGCGGCCCCTGCCGCCAGTTGACGCCGATCCTGGAAAAGGCGGTCCGCGCTGCCAAGGGCAAGGTCAAACTGGTCAAGATGAACATCGACGAGCATCCACAGATCCCGGGCCAGATGGGAATCCAGTCGATCCCGGCCGTGATCGCCTTCGTCGACGGCCGGCCGGCGGACGGCTTCATGGGTGCGGTGCCCGAGAGCCAGGTCACCGCCTTCATCGACAAGCTGACCGCGGGCATGCCGGGCGAGCCCAATACTGCGGAAATCCTCAAAGAGGCGGAAGCCGTTCTGGCCGAGGGCGATCCCGCCACCGCCGCGCAGATCTATGCCGAGGTGCTGGCGAGCGATGCCACCAATATCGCGGCACTCGCGGGCCTGGCGAAATGCTACGTGGCGACCGGCGCAGTCGAACAGGCCGCGCAGACGCTCGCCATGGTGCCGGAATCCAAGCGCAACGATCCGGCGGTCAAGGCCGTGCAGGCCTCGCTCGATCTCGCCGAGCAGGCCAAGTCGGTCGGCCCGGTCACCGAACTGGAACAGAAACTCGCCGCAAACCCACTCGATCATCAAGCGCGATTCGATCTGGCGACTGCGCTCAATGCCTCCGGCAAGCGCGCTGAGGCCACGGAAGCGCTGCTGCAGATCGTCAAGCGCGACCGCAAATGGAACGAGGACGGCGCCCGCAAACAGCTGGTGCAGTTCTTCGAGGCGTGGGGCGCGAACGACGAAGCCACCGTCGAGGGACGAAAGCGGCTGTCGACCATATTGTTTTCGTAGCGCGCATTCCGCAAAAGTGGACGCCGGTTTTGCGATTGAAATACGCGCCAGCTTAGAAACCCGAACCAGCCGCCCGGACCGCCGATGCCGATCAATGCCGAATATCGCGGACCCGGCGACCTTCCCGAGGTGATCCCGGTGTTTCCGCTGCCCGGGGCGCTGTTGCTGCCGCGCGGCCAGATGCCGCTCAACATCTTCGAGCCGCGCTATCTGGCGATGGTGGACGACGCCCTCCGCGACGGCCATCGGCTGATCGGGATGATTCAGCCCGACGTTACCCACACCCAGGACGAAGCCAGGCCAAAGCTGTTCCGTGTCGGCTGCGCCGGGCGCATCACCCAGCTCGCCGAATCCGGCGACGGTCGCTACATCCTCGAACTCACCGGCATCGCGCGCTTCAAGGTGATCGAGGAAATGACCGTGCTGACGGCGTACCGGCAATGCAAGGTGGATTTCTTCCCCTTCATCGACGATTTCACCGCGCGCAAGGGCGAGGAGGCGGTCGACCGCGAGGCGTTGCTGGCGGTGCTGACGGACTTTCTCAAGGCCAACAATCTCAAGGTCGACTGGGAAGGCGTCGAGAGCGCGCCCAACGAGGCTCTGGTCAACGCGCTGGCGATGATGTCGCCCTACGGCCCGCCGGAAAAGCAGGCGATGCTGGAAGCGCCCGACCTCAAGACCCGCGCGGAAATCCTGGTCGCGGTCACCGAGATGGATCTCGCCAAGAAGCGCACCAGCGGGGATCCGCCGCTGCAATAGTCGGCGAACGCTGCCGACAACTGGATAAAAGGCTCGACAGGCTTACGCCGCGCCCTTCGGCATGGCCGAGACGCCGCGATCGGTTGGCTGCGATCCGGTCAACCGCATCAGCAGGAACGTCGCCAGCAGCACCGCACCGTAGACGACGAGCTGCATTTCGGTCGGTTGATCGGTGTAGCCGACCAGCGTATGCAGTGTGCGGCCGGCGATACCGTTCTCCGGAAGCAGCCAGCCGGTGTCCCACACCACGGTATCGAGCGAGGTGAGCCAGCCGGCGCGCTCGAGGAAGGCCACCGCCTGCGTCGCCATGCCGGCGGCGAGCAACGTGATCAAGGCGGTGGTGGTCGCAAACAGCGCCCGCGGCGGAATCCGCATCAGGCCGAAATAGGTCAACAGGCAAACGCCGGCGCCCAGCGCCAGACCGATGAAGCCGCCGATCGCGAGGCTCACGCCCGAACCGCCGTCGGAGGCGGCGACGCCATAGAGAAACAGCGCGACCTCACTGCCTTCGCGCAGCACGGCAACGCCGACCACCACGGCAAGCGCCAGCAGCGACTTGTTGCCTTCCACGACGGCCTGGCCGGCCGCGCGCAGTTCGCCGGCCATTTCCCTGCCATGATGCGCCATCCAGACATTGTGCCAGGTCAGCATCACCACGGCGACGCTCAGAATCGCGGCGTTGAACAGCTCCTGGCCCATGCCCGCAAAAAGCTGCGACAGCGCCCCGGTAAAGGCCGCGACGATGCAGGCCGCGAGCACGCCCACCAGCACCCCGCCGCCGATCCAGCGATTGCGGTGCGGGACCGAGCCGGTCACCGCGAGCACGATGCCGACGATCAATCCGGCTTCGAATACCTCGCGGAAGACGATGATGAGGGCGGCGAGCACGGAAATTCCACCTATTGCACGGTCAGGGCGCCGCGCGCCTTGTCGTTGAAGTCGTCGTAGAACTCATAGCGCCCGGGCTTGAGCGCCCGCACATTGATGACCCCTTCGGTGCCCGCCGCAACCACCTTTTCGACCCGCAATGACGTGCTCTCGAACTCCATGGCCTTGGCGTCGAGGTTCTTGACCCGGAACGAAATCGGTTTGTCGGCCGGCGCGCTGACCTCGCCCGGCTGGAACTGGCCTTTGGAATAGGTCAGCCTTATCTCGGTCGCCTGCTGCGCCCGCGATGGCGCCGCCTGCAGCGCTGCGATCGCGCAGAGCGCGGCCAGGATCGGTCTTTTCATCATCGGCACAGCAGACACCCGTCATCCCCTCGTATGTTGACGAAAATCAAAATTCCCAGGCGAATTTCAGTCGGGCGCGATGGCGCTGGAATTCCGCCAGATTGAGCGAAACGGGATTGCCGATCTCGCGGCCCCAGACCTGTTCATTCCACGCCGCGGTCATGAACATTTTCGGCGTGAACTGGATGTAGAGATTGGGCCCCAACAGCACGGCGTCGCCGGTGAAAGCCGTGAGACCGATGGCATCGTAATGCCGGAGATACCAGACCTCGCCACCCAACACGACGTTGGACAGCACCCGAACCGACAGCGCCGCCGAGCCGCCGAATGTGGCTTCGCGCTGGGTTTCGTCAAACATGGTCTTCGTGACCTCGGGCTCATAGAGCAGATTGAACCCGGCATAAAGCCGGTTCCTCATCAGTTCGAGGTCGGCGTTGATGGTGGTTTCGAATTCGTAGTTCTGCACGCGATCGCCGCTGGTCTCGTCGATCAGCCGCACATTGGGTTCGAATGCGACCGTGACCGACAGCGGATTGTTCGAGGTGCGCTCGAGCGCGAGATAGCGGAATTCGGCAAAGCCGCCGGCGAAGGCCGCCTGGTTGCGGCTATCGAGATCGCTCATCGCGCCGATATTGTGGGTCGATCCGAGCGCGCCGAATTCGATCTGGACGAACTGCGACGGCGTGAATTCGTATTCGTACTTGGTCTCGGTCGCGGCGTAGTGACCATCGCGCTTGCCGAACCGGCCGACCGTGTCGATGGTGAATTCCTTCTCGCCCTCCAGCCCGATGCCGGAGCCGGTGGTGAATCCGAAGATGTATTTGGTTTCGAGTTCGCGCCAGGAACTGGCGTCCTCGGCATATGCCGCGCCGCCCTGCCACAGACACGCCAACGCGCCGAACGCAATCGCCTTGCAACGCCCCGACGGAATCCTGCCCCGCATCCCCTTACGCACCACCCGTATCTCCGATTGACGCCCACAGCTAGCGTTTCGCCACCGCACGGGCAAAGAGACTTCCTCTAAACTAGAGGCATTCTAAGGTGTTGCGCTGGATCAAGGGCGAGCGATCTCTTCGTTTTGGTTGCGCGTCGATCGCTTCGGAAAACCGGACCCCACTTTTCCGGATCACGCCCTAATACCCCGCGACCGCCAGCGCGACCACGGCGGAGAGCGCCATCCAGCCGAAGTGGCGGCCGCGGGTAGCGAGTGCATTGGCCAGGGCTGCGAACGCGAACACGCAGGCCATGGTGACGACAATCCAGTGCCGCGCCGGCTCCGATGCCATCCAGGGTGCGGCGATCAGCAGAACGCCACCGCCGATCCAGGCCACCGTGCCGGCCTGCCACACCAGCCGGATCAGGGTCCGCAGGCGCGCCGGTTCGATGGTGACGCGCGGCATTACCCTGGTTTCGCCGAGCACGCCGTGGATCAGCGCGACCGCGATCGCGGCGACCCCCGAACATTGCAGCAAGAAATCGCGCATCGGACCGGCCTCCATACATGACTGTATGGTGGATAGGCCGAACGCTGGCACCTGTCAATACAGTGGTGTATGGTCGGAGGTCGCAGGGACCGATATGACCGATCAACTTTCCGCGAAGGACTGGCTCGACCAGGGCCTCAAGGTGCTGGCCGAGCGCGGCTTTACCGCGTTGAAGGCCGAGCCGCTGGCGAAAGCGATGGGAGTGTCGCGCGGCAGCTTCTATTGGCATTTTGCCGATATCGGCGCGTTCCACGCCGCGATCCTGAAGCATTGGCGCGAAGTCGCCGCCGAGGAGATCATCGCCAATCTCGAGGCCGCCTCCGGCACCGACAGCCCGTTGCAGCTTCTGCTGCGTCAGGCCTTCGGCGGAAAGCTTGCGCTGGAGAACGCGGTCCGCATCTGGGCGACGCACGATCCGGTCGCGCGCCGCGCGGTGCAGGCCATCGACCGCCGCCGGGTGAGTTACGTGGAGCGACTGCTCAGGGCCGCCGGGCTTGCGCCAAAAGTGGCGCGCTCCCGTGCGCACATCCTCTATTGGGCGTTCGTCGGCTTTGCGCTGTCGGACAAGCCCTTGCCGCGGGAGCGGCAGCAGGCGGTGCTCGACGAGCTCTTGCGGATCGCCTCGCGATGAGCCGCCATCCGAGCGTTCCATCGGACAGAATGTGCTATAGCGTTTTCGAGCGAAATGGATACCGGTTCGCGCACGGAAAACGCGTCAGAAAAATCCAGAGCCGATACCAAGCCGGAGACAACGATATGAGTTCAACGCCCGAGCGCCTTGAAGGCACCGTCGACCCCAAATTGCTGGAGATCCTGGTCTGTCCGCTGACCAAGGGACCGCTTGAATACGATGCGGCGCGGCAGGAACTGATCTCGCGTTCGGCGAAACTCGCTTACCCCATTCGCGATGGTATTCCGATCATGCTGCCGGAAGAGGCGCGGAAGATCGAATAGCGCATGCGCGCCTGGACGAGGATTCTCGGGTTCGCGATGATCGGCCTGTTCGGCATGGCCACGAGCGCCGCCGCCGAAGAATCCAGGATCAACGTCGGCGCCATCGATGCAGTGCTGTCGGTGCCGCCGGATGTCGAGAAGCCGCCGGTCGCGCTGTTGATCGCCGGTTCGGGCACGACCGACCATGACGGCAACGGGCCGCAGATCAAGCCCGCGACACTGAAGAAACTCGCCGAGCAACTGGCGCAGCGCAAGATCGCGACGCTGCGCTACGACAAGCGCGGCGCCGGCGGATGGAAACCGGAATTCGGCCGGCCGGAGGATTTTCGCTTCAAGAATTATGTCGATGACGCGGTGGCACTGGTGAATTACCTGCGCGGCAGCGGGAAGTTCTCGAAAGTCGTTCTGGTCGGACACAGCGAGGGCGGCCTGGTCGCGATTCTGACCGCGCGCCGCATACCCGTCGACCGGCTGGTCCTGCTGGCCACCGCCGCCCGCCGGCAAGGCGACCTGCTCAAGGCACAGCTTGAAAAGGCGCTCGCGCCCGACATGTTCGGGCCGGTCGCCAAGGCGATCGACGACATCATGGCCGGCCAGATCGTCGATCCGCCGCCGCCGGGGCTGTTGATCCCGCCGCCGATGCAGCCCGGCATCGCCTCCGCGTTCACCGAAGACCCGATCGCTCCCTTGAAGCTGATCGAGCAGCCGACGCTGATCGTAGGGGGCAGTCGCGACCGGCAGGTGGCGCGGCTGGATTTCCTGGCGCTGGGGGCAGCGGCTCCGGCGGCCAAGACGCTGTGGCTCGCGGGCATGAATCACGTTCTGGTCGATGTCGCCGACGAGGCGGACGATATGGCCGCCTATAATCAGCCCGAGCGGGCGCTTGATCCCGACCTCATCGAGGCCGTCGCCGCCTTCATCCTTGCCGGCGACGCGCGCTGAGCCTACAGCGCCTCGCCCTTCAACAGCCGCGGCACCTCGCCGGCAAGTCCGGCGGCCTGGCGGATGAACATGCTCTTCAGCGGCGGCGCGCGATCGACCAGTCCGAGCCCGATATCGCGCACCGCGCGCAGCAACTTCGATTCGTTCGAGAACAGCAGATTCAGCGAGTTGGTGGCGAGCCCCATCGCCATGGTGTCGAACCGCCGCCAGCGCTGATAGCGCTCGAGCACGTCGGCCTGGCCGAGATCCATGCCGAGCCGCGCGGCGTCGACCACCACTTCGGCGAGCGCTGCGACATCCTTCAGGCCCATATTGAGGCCTTGTCCCGCGATCGGATGGATCACATGCGCGGCGTCGCCGACCAGCGCCAGCCGCTCGCCGATGAACGAGCGCGCCACGAAATAGCTCAGCGGAAACGCGCGCGGCTTGTCGAGCGCCTTGATCTCGCCGAGATGCAGGCCGAAGCGCTGCTCGAGTTCGGCGTGAAATTCGTCCTCGCTCAGGGCGACGATGCGCGCCGCCTCGGCGCGCTTCTCGGTCCATACCAGCGACGAGCGCTTGCCGGTCAACGGCAGGATCGCGAAGGGGCCGGCGGGCAGGAAATGCTCCTCGGCGCGGCCCTGATGATCGCGCTCGTGGCCGACGGTGACGACAATGCCGGACTGATCGTAATCCCAGCCATGGGTGGCGATGCCGGCGCGCTCGCGCAGTTTCGAACGCGCACCGTCCGCCGCCACCAAGAGGCTCGCCTCGATCGTAGAGCCGTCGGCCAGCGTCACATCGACGCCATCGGGGCGCGCGGCGAAATCGGTCACGGCACTGGCGCGCAGTTCGATGCCCTCGGCTTCGGCGCGCGCGGCCAGCGCATCGATCAACTGGCGGTTTTCGACCATATGCGCGAAGGGTTCGCCCGGCTCGACATGGCCCGCGAAAGTCAGGAACACCGGACGGGTGGCGTCTTCCAATTTGGAATCGGTGATGACCATGTCGAGGATCGGTTGCGCGCCGGCCGCGACCTGGTCCCAGACGCCTACGGCATCCAGCAAGCGCCGGCAGGCGGCGACAATGGCGGTCGCGCGCGGATCGCGGCTTGGTCGCATCGAAAGTGCCGGATCGGCCACGATGACCGGAATGTCGGCGCCGAGCCCCTGGCGCAGCGCCAGAGCCAGCGCCAGCCCTGCAAACGCGCCGCCGCCGATGACAATGCTTCGCTGTGCCGACATGCCTTACCCTTACTCACCGAGGTCATAGACTGGACTTGCTACATGACTATAGCTGGGCGAAACAGGGGCCTGAGGCAAGGTGTCTTGGCCCTTTGGGCGTCATTCCGGGGCACGCAACAGCTTCGCTCCGATTTTCTCCGGATTCCGGGTCCGAGGCTTCACCTTGCCCCGGAATGACACAAAGCCAACGAAAGCGCTGCCATGTCCAAAGGGCTGATTGACCTGATTTCCGTTCTCGATCTCGAGCCGATCGAGGTGAACATGTTCCGCGGCAACAGCCCGAAGACGAGCTGGCAGCGGGTGTTCGGCGGGCAGGTGATCGGGCAGGCGATGGTAGCGGCGTGCCGCACCGTTGAAGGCCGCCTGCCGCATTCGCTGCATTGTTATTTCATCCTGCCCGGCGACCCGCAAATTCCGATCATCTACCAGGTCGAGCGGCTGCGCGACGGCAAGAGCTATTCGACCCGCAGGGTCACCGCGATCCAGCACGGCAACGCCATCTTCTCGATCATGGTGTCGTTTCACGTCGACGAGGAAAGCGCCTTCGACCATCAGGACAAGATGCCCGACGTGCCGCCGCCGGAAAAACTCACAGCGGAGGAGGTGGCAAAGCAGCCGATCTTCCGCGAGATGCCGGAATTCATCCGCCGCTATTACGAATCCGACCGCCCGATCGAGCTGCGCCCGGTCGAGCTCAACCGCTATTTCGGCGAGAAGATCGAGGACGGCCGCATCCATGTCTGGATCCGCACCGCCTCAAAACTGTCCGACGATCCGGCGCTGCACATGTGCGCGCTGGCCTATGCGTCGGATTTCTCGCTGCTGGATGCCGCGATGGCGCGCTATGGCCGCACGCTGTTCGACAAGCGCATGATGCCGGCGAGCCTCGATCACGCGATGTGGTTTCATCGGCCCTTCCGCGCCGACGAATGGCTGCTTTACGCGCAGGATTCGCCGAGCGCGCAGGGCGGTCGCGGCCTGACGCGCGGCATGATCTTCAAGCAGGACGGCACGCTGGTGGCGTCGGTGGCGCAGGAAGGCTCGCTGCGCCAGCGCAAGTGATGCGTTCAGGCGCCGGCGTCAGCCGATCGCCCGACCAGTTCGACTTGTGAAACTTGCCAGCCGATGAACCAGCTCATCACCCAGGGAATCGGGATGATGAAGGCGCACGCGATGAGGGTGACCACCGCGCGCCACAAGAACTCGAGCCCGGTCGCATTGAAAACGACCTCGTGACGGGTGCCTTCAACATGACGGCACATCCAGCGGATCTGCGCGGTATAGACCCACGCCCAGCCGATGATGGTGATCGTGGAAACGAAGGCCAGCAGATTCCAGCCCAGATATGCCCAGAATGAGCCCGAGAACCGCAATCCGAGCGGTTGTCGGTTCGAACTGATGTTGGCGACGAACCATCTGATGAGGAGCCAGTAAAGCACCAGCTGAACGATGCCCGAGATGACGTTGAGCAGGCGTGCATCGACGAGGGCCACGGCGATGATGACGATCAGAGCCGCGAAATACCACATCAGCGTTGCGGGCCGGCCCCTGAACCTCAGGTTCGGTCGCCCTGGAACGTGCACACATGAGACGATCCACTCGCAATACATCACGACGACCCAGGGCGTCGGAATGATGAAGGCGAGCCCGATCAACAAGGTCAGCGTGCGCCAGGTGAAATCCCAAAGCCCCAGATCGATCGAAAGCGCGCCGCCGCCATATCCACCGGCGCTGGCCGGCAGTCCCGGCGCACCCGGCACGGCCGGCGGTCCGGGAAAAAGGCCGGGAACATCCCGGGCCTTTTGCCAGTTCGCCATACCCTCGGTCCAAACCAGCGTCTCCGCCGTCACGGTGCCCGTGGTGATCAACTGGCGCAACTGGGGCTCTGGATAGGGCCCATGCTGCTGTCCCTGGAAGGCAAAAAACCAGGCTCGATCGGCCATTTTATTCCCTTGAGGCTTGACGCGGGCGGATGGGCACAAGACCGCGGGCGATGAAATCCGATTTTGGTGAAATATTAAATATTAGGGCCCCTCGGGCGCGGAGGCTATCCAACGAAGGTAATTTCCGGCAACCGTTTTTCGTTTGGGCCTGCAAACTTTTTGTGCCATTTGCATAAAAAGATGCCAGAGTTGGAGTGGCGCAAATCTAGGCGCGCCCGAATTCGACAGAAATGAAAGCCCGACCATGAAGCTCGTTGTTGCCATCATCAAACCCTTCAAGCTGGACGAGGTGCGCCAGGCGCTGACCGCCATCGGCGTCCACGGCATGACGGTCACCGAGGTCAAGGGTTACGGGCGGCAGAAGGGCCATACCGAAATCTATCGCGGCGCAGAATATGTCGTGAATTTCCTGCCCAAGCTTCGGATCGAAATCGCCGTTTCCTCCGAGCTCGCCGACAAGGCGGTCGACGTCATCACCTCGAGCGCGCGCACCGGCCAGATTGGCGACGGCAAGATCTTCGTGACGCCGATCGATCACGCGCTGCGGATCCGCACCGGCGAAACCGACAGCGACGCGCTCTAGAAATTTCGATTCTGTCGCATCCGGCAACGACGCCGGCGATGCGGTCTGCCAAAATATTGCTGGGGAAATACCATGGGGGCACTGTCGTTTCGTGCAGCGAAGCTGGCTGCACCGATTGGTCTTGCGACGTCGTTGGCGACGCCGGCGCTCGCACAAACCACCGGGATCAACGCCGCCGACACCGCGTGGATGATCGTTGCGACCGCGCTGGTGCTGATGATGACGATACCGGGTCTGGCGCTGTTCTATTCCGGCATGGTGCGCAAGAAGAACGTGCTGGCGACCATGGCGCAAAGCCTCGCGGCGGTGGCGATCATTTCCATACTCTGGGTGGCGTTCGGTTATTCGCTGGCGTTCGTCGGCGATGGTCGCTGGCTCGGCACGCTCGATCGCTGGTTTCTCGCAGGCATGACCATGGACGGCGTCAATCCGGCGGCGAAGACGATTCCGGAGGTGCTGTTCATGCTCTACCAGATGACCTTTGCGATCATCACCGTAGCGCTGGTGGCGGGATCGGTCGCCGACCGGATGCGGTTCTCGGCCTACCTCGTGTTTGCCATCGGCTGGTTCATGTTCGTCTACATTCCGCTGGCGCATTGGGTCTGGGGCGGCGGCTTCCTCAGCGCCGCGGGCGTGCTTGATTTCGCCGGCGGCCTCGTGGTGCATCTGTCGGCCGGCGCCGGCGGCCTGGTCGCGGCCATCGTGATGGGCCGGCGCCATGGCTACGGCACCGAAAACCTGTCGCCGTTCGACCTGTCGCTGGCCGTGATCGGCACCGGCCTGTTGTGGGTCGGCTGGTTCGGCTTCAACGGCGGATCGGCGCTGGCGGCCAATTCGCGCGCGGTGATGGCGATCACCGCGACGCATCTGGCCGCCTGCGCCGGCGCGCTGACCTGGGGCGCGGTCGAATGGTCGATCCAGCGCAAGCCGTCGGTGCTCGGCATGATTTCCGGCGCGGTGGCCGGTCTTGGAACGATCACGCCGGCGTCCGGATTCGTCGCGCCCTGGCATGGCATCGTCATCGGCGTGGTCGCCGGGCTGATCTGCTTCTGGGCCTGCACCTCGGTGAAGCGCCGGTTCAACTATGACGATTCGCTCGACGTGTTCGGCGTCCACGGGGTCGGTGGCATGACCGGAATTCTGCTGGCCGGGGTGTTCGCCACCGCCTCGATCGGCGGAACCTCCGGACTGATGGAGGGCAACCCGCATCTGCTGTTGATCCAGCTTTACGGGGTCGCCGTCACCCTGGCCTGGTCGGCGGGCGTCACCTATGTGCTGCTCAAGCTGGTCAGCGTCTTCATACCGCTGCGGGTTTCGCTCCAGCAGGAGCTGGAAGGCCTCGATATTTCGCAGCATGGCGAGGCTCTGCAATAAAATCCCCCATCAGGGTACCATTTAACTGCCCTCCCGGTGAGCATGATTATGTCGGGAGTTTGACATGCCCATATTTTGATCAGGCATGGTTAGCTTTTGGGCGCGACCGAATAGCGCAGGAGGCACCAATTCGCGCCAAGCGCGAAAAGGCGCGCGTTCATAGTCCGTTAGGGAACCTGACCGATCTGGCACGGCATTTGATTCTATGGTGTCCCGGCTGTGCCCGCGTAGTGAACTCTCTCCGCGTGGTGAACCTCAGTCGATACGCCCGGTCGTGTCTGGACCGGGCCCAAGCGGGGATAGGACCCATGAAAATTGTTATGGCGATCATCAAGCCATTCAAGCTCGAAGAAGTCCGGGACGCCCTGACCGCCATTGGCGTTCACGGTCTCACGGTGACGGAAGTCAAGGGATATGGCCGGCAAAAGGGCCATACGGAAATCTATCGCGGCGCTGAATACGCGGTGAGCTTCCTGCCCAAGATCAAGATCGAGGTCGCTGTCGCCTCGGACCAGGTCGACAAGACCATCGATGCCATCACGTCTGCCGCGAAGACCGGACAGATCGGCGACGGCAAGATCTTCGTCATCAACCTCGACCATGCGGTTCGCATCCGCACCGGCGAGGCCGATGCCGCGGCACTCTGATTTCGCGCTCACCCAACTTACCAATCAGGAGTTAAACAGATGACGTTCAAACGTCCAACCAGCATGGGATGGGCAATCCTCGCACTCGGAGCGCTCTGCGCCGTAGGCTTCGTCGATGCCGCGCTCGCGCAGAATGCGGCGCCGGCCGCAGCGCCGGCGGCTGACGCAGCTGCAGCCGCCGCTCCGGTCCCCAACAAGGGCGACACCGCCTGGATGCTCGTATCCAGCGCGCTCGTTCTGATGATGTCGATTCCCGGCCTTGCGCTGTTCTATGGCGGTCTCGTCCGCACCAAGAACATGGCCTCCATCCTGACCCAGGTGTTCGCGATCGTCTCCATGGTGGGCGTGGTCTGGACGCTCTACGGCTACTCGCTGGCCTTCAGCGACGGCGGCAGCATGACGCCCTGGATCGGCGGTCTCTCCAAGGCGTTCCTGCATGGCGTCGACGCCAATTCGACGGCGGCGACCTTCTCCAACGGGGTTGTCATTCCGGAACTCGCCTACTTCGTGTTCCAGATGACGTTCGCGATGATCACCCCGGCCCTGATCGTCGGCGCCTTCGCCGAACGCATCAAGTTCTCGGCGGTGATGCTGTTCATCCTGCTGTGGGTCACCTTCGTCTACTTCCCGATCGCGCATTGGGTTTGGTACGTCGCCGCTCCGGATGACGTCGCAGCTGCTGCCAAGGCGCTTGCCGCGGCGACGGATGCTGCGGCCAAGACGGCGGCCCAGGCCAAGCTCGACGACGTCACGGGTGCGGTCGGCTGGCTCGCCGGCGCAGGCGCCCTCGACTTCGCCGGCGGCACGGTTGTGCACATCAATGCCGGCATCGCCGGTCTGGTGGGCGCGCTGATCATCGGCAAGCGTACCGGTTACGGCAAGGACCTGATGGCTCCGCATTCGCTGACCATGACCATGATCGGCGCCTCGCTGTTGTGGGTGGGCTGGTTCGGCTTCAACGCCGGATCGAACCTCGAATCCAACGGCGTGACGGCGCTGGCCTTCGTCAACACCATGGTGGCCACCGCGGGCGCGGCGCTGTCCTGGCTGCTCTGCGAATGGATCGTCAAGGGCAAGCCCTCGCTCCTGGGCATCTGCTCCGGCGCGGTCGCTGGTCTGGTGGCGGTCACGCCGGCTTCGGGCTTTGCCGGCCCGATCGGCGCGCTCGTGCTGGGCCTGGTCGTCTCCCCGGTCTGCCTGTTCTTCGTCAGCGCGGTGAAGAACGCCCTCGGCTATGACGACGCCCTCGACGTGTTCGGCGTCCACTGCATCGGCGGGATCATCGGTGCGCTCGGCACCGGCATCCTGGTCAATCCCGCCCTCGGTGGCGTCGGCATCACCGACTACACCAACATCACCGGCAACAACGCCGGCACTTACGATTTCGTCGCCCAGATGATCTCGCAGTGCAAGGCGGTCGGGGCGACGCTGATCTGGTCGGGCGTCGGTTCGGCGATCCTCTACAAGTTCGTCGACGTGGTCGTCGGTCTTCGTCCCTCCGTGGAAGCGGAACGCGAAGGTCTCGACATTACCGATCACGGCGAGCGCGCTTACAACTATTGAGTTCTCCCGGGGCGCGACCATCCTCCGGTGGTCGCGCCCAGAACTACGGTTCGGGCACATACCCGGCAATGCCCTGACCGTTGAGGGGCTCCAGCGCAAGTTGGAGCCCCTTTCTTTTTGCGCCAATTCAGGGTCTGGACGACGCCGCCGGTCGATGGTTAATCGCGTCTTAACCTCGCCGTATCTATGGTGGTTTGATCCGTTTCCGGCCGGCCGCGCCTCGCGATCGGCTGCCCAACAGTGCTGGCGCTTTAAAGTATGGCAATGACCGCTTCATCCCGTGCGCCAGAGGGCGCCGGCCAACAGGAAAGCGAGCGCTCGCCATTCGCCCGGCTGACCGAATTGCTGGCCCCGTATCAGCCCGGTAAGCCCTTGATTACGCTTTCATTGGGCGAACCGCAGCACCCCGTGCCGGCGTTCGTCGGCCCGGTATTGGCAAAACACATCGCCGACTTCGGCCGCTATCCCATCGCCAAGGGGATCGAGCCGTTCCGGCGGGCGGCGGCGGCCTGGCTTTCCACCCGGTTCCGGATGCCGCGGCCGGTCGATCCCGAGACCGAACTTCTGGTGCTCAACGGAAGCCGCGAGGGGCTGTTTTTCGCTGCCCTTACCGCGGCGCGTTATGTCGGCGAGCGCAGGGGCAGGCCCGCGATCCTGATCCCGAACCCGTTCTATCCCGCTTATGCCGCGGGCGCGCGCGCCGCGGGCTGCGAGGCGATCTATCTGCCGACCACGCTCGCCAACGGATTCTTGCCCGACCTCGATTCGCTCGACGATGCCACGCTCGCCCGCACGGTGGCGATCTACATCGCCTCGCCGGCCAATCCGCAAGGCGCTGTCGCCTCGAAGGACTATTTCGGCCGCTTGAAAAAACTCGCCGATCGCCACGGCTTCATGATCCTGAGCGATGAATGCTATTCGGAGATCTACACCAAAGAAGCGCCCGGCAGCATGCTGGAATGCGCCGGGCCCGATTTCACCCATGCGGTCGCGTTTCAGTCGCTGTCGAAGCGCTCGAACCTGCCGGGCATGCGGGTCGGCTTCGCCGCCGGCGACAAGAAATTTCTCGCCATGTTTCACGAGCTGCGCAATGTCGCCGCGCCCCAGGTGCCGGTGCCGCTGCAGCACGTCGCGATCGCGGCCTATGGCGACGAGGCGCATGTCGAGGAGAATCGCCGGCTCTACCGCATGAAATTCGATCTCGCCGACCAGATCCTCGGCAATCGCTACGGCTATCGCCGGCCAGCGGGGGGCTTCTGCGTCTGGCTCGATGTGTCGGCGCGCGGCGGCGACGAGGCGGCGACGGTGAAACTCTACAGGGATGCCGGCGTGCGCGTCGTGCCCGGAAGCTATCTGGCACGACCGCAGCAAGACGGAAGCAATCCCGGCGCCGGCTACATTCGCCTGGCGCTGGTCGCGGATAGTGAGACGACAGCCGAGGCGTTGCACCGGCTGGTTGAAATTCTGGATTAGTCGCAAAGGCCCATGAGCATGCCGGCGATCGAACGTGTCATTCCCCTGGTCGGCCAGCTGCCGGCTGCGATCCGCGAAGCCCTGGGCCGGCGCCTGCGCGAGCTAGCGGGACTGGGTCTGATCGCGCTCACCGGCGTGGCCGCGGCGGCGCTGATGACCTGGTCGGTGCAGGACCCGAGTCTCAGCCACGCGACGTCGCGCGCCATTCGCAACGTCGTCGGCTATCCCGGCGCGATCGGCGCCGATCTCCTGATGCAGATACTTGGCCTGGGCGCGATCATGCTGATCCTGCCCGTGGCCATCTGGGGCTGGCGCATGCTGACCCATCGCGCCTTTGACCGCGAAGCGCTACGGCTCGGCTGCTGGATCCTCTGCACGGTGGGCTCGGCCGGCTTTGCAAGCTGCTGGCCGCATGGCGGCGCGTGGCCGCTGCCGACCGGGCTCGGCGGCGTCGTCGGCGATGCGCTGGTGCGCGCCCCCGCCGTGGTGTTCGGCCCGCCCGGCTTCCTTTATCGCCTCGTGCTCGGGACCCTGCTGTTTGCGGCCGCGACCGCGTCATTCCTGTTCGCGAGCGGCATGGGTTCGCGCCTGCAGGACGATGATTCGGCCGAGATCGAGGATGACGACGCGCCGTTCGAGGAGGACGAGGACGGCGCTTCCGTCTCGCTGGGATGGGCGTTTCACGCCATGATGAGCGCGAAGGCGCGGTTGTGGCGGCTATTGACCCTGGCCTACAGCTCGCTGGTTGCAAGCGCACCGGCGCCGCGCCAGCTTTCGTTCGAACGCCATGAGCCCAGCCTCGGCCGCGCCGGACCGTCGCTGGCTCCGCGCGCCGACGAAGAACTCGACGAAGTCGAAGAGGACGAGGAGGAAGAGGAGGAGGAGCCGTCCGCCCGTGCGCCGCGCAAGAAGCCGGCCGCGCGCGCCCCCTCGCGCAAACCCACCGACCGCTTCGAGCTGCCGCCGATTGCCGTGCTCACCGCGCCGAAGGCATCCGACCGCCAGCCGCTCAGCCGGTCGGAGCTCGATTCCAACTCGCGCGCGCTGGAAGGCGTGCTCGGCGATTTCGGCGTCCGCGGCGAGATCGTCAAAGCCCATCCGGGCCCGGTGGTGACGCTGTACGAACTCGAGCCCGCGCCCGGCATCAAGTCGTCGCGGGTGATCGGGCTGTCCGACGACATCGCCCGTTCGATGAGCGCACTTTCGGCGCGCGTCGCGGTGGTTCCCGGCCGCAACGCCATCGGCATCGAACTGCCGAACCCGCATCGCGAAAAGGTCTATTTGCGCGAATTGCTGGCGGTCAAGGACTACGCCGAAACCGTCGCTAAGCTTCCGCTGTGTCTCGGCAAAAACATCGGCGGCGATTCCATCATCGTCGACCTGGCGCGCATGCCGCATCTGTTGATCGCAGGCACCACCGGCTCCGGCAAATCGGTCGCCATCAACACCATGATCCTCAGCCTGCTGTACCGGCTGCGTCCGGATCAGTGCCGCCTGATCATGGTCGATCCCAAAATGCTCGAGCTCTCCGTCTATGACGGCATTCCGCATCTGCTGACGCCGGTCGTGACCGACCCGAAGAAGGCCGTGGTCGCGCTGAAATGGGCGGTGCGCGAGATGGAAGAACGCTACAAGAAAATGTCCAAACTCGGCGTGCGCAATATCGACGGCTACAATGCGCGCCTGAAGGAGGCGAGGTCCAAGGGCGAGGAACTGACGCGCACGGTGCATACCGGCTTCGACAAGGAGAGCGGCAAGGCGATCTATGAGGATGAGAAACTCGATCTCGATCCGCTGCCCTATATCGTCATCATCGTCGACGAAATGGCCGACCTGATGATGGTCGCCGGCAAGGACATCGAAGGCGCGGTGCAGCGTCTGGCGCAAATGGCGCGCGCGGCCGGCCTGCACGTGGTCCTCGCCACGCAGCGGCCCTCGGTCGACGTCATCACCGGCACCATCAAGGCGAACTTCCCGACCCGCATCTCGTTTCAGGTCACCTCGAAGATCGACAGCCGCACCATCCTCGGCGAAATGGGCGCCGAGCAGCTGCTCGGGCAGGGCGACATGCTCTACATGGCCGGCGGCGGCCGCATCAGCCGCGTGCACGGCCCCTTCGTCTCGGACGAGGAAGTCGAGAAGGTGGTGCGTCATCTCAAGACGCAGGGGCAGCCGGAATATCTCGAAGCCGTCACGGCGGAAGAACCCACCGACGAAGACGGCGCGGTGTTCGATTCCACCGGCATGGGCAGCGACGGCGGTGGCGACCTGTTCTCGCAGGCGGTGGCGATCGTCAAGCGCGACCGCAAGGCCTCCACCAGCTACATCCAGCGGCGGCTGCAGATCGGATATAACCGCGCCGCCTCGCTGATGGAGCGGATGGAACTCGAAGGCATCGTCGGCCAGGCCAATCACGCCGGAAAGCGCGAGATTCTGGTCGAAGAGGAAGAAAGCGGCTTTTGAGCCCGGCATCAAAAGCCCGCAGGATTGCGGAGATTGGCATTTTATTTTCACGGAAAAACGATATCTCCTAGCCTCGAAACCACGATAAAATGGCTGAAAGCCTGACAGGACCCCGCGTTGAACAGACATCCGAACCTTGCTGGAAATCGACCATATCGAAGGGCGGGGCTGTTCGCTGACGGCGGCGTCCGCCGTGGATTGGCGTTGCTGATCGCGGCATCCATCGCCGGCGTTGCCGTGCCATCCATCGTGACCTCCGCTTCCGCGCAGAACGTCCCGATTCCGAAGCCGGCGCCGAGGGCGCGCGACCGGGTGCAGATGACTGCGTCGGAGCAGCAGAAGGCTCCGATGACGACGGGCGCCACCACGGCGACGCCGCCGGATCCGGTGATTCCCGATCCGCGCCGGAATGTCCCCGCCAGTATTTTCGCCAGTTTCGACGCCAACCAGAAGGCGCAGGCCGCCAAGGTGAGCACCTATCTGTCGTCGCTGCAGACGCTGGTGGGCAATTTCGTGCAGGTGGGCCCCGACGGCACCAAGGCCACGGGCGATTTCTTCATCCAGAAGCCAGGCAAGGTGCGCTTTGAATATGACGCGCCAAATCCGATCGAGATCATTGCCGACGGATCGTCGATGGCGGTGCGCGATCGCAAGCTCGCGACCCAGGACATCTATCCGCTGTCGCAGACGCCGCTGCGCTATCTGTTGTCGGACCGCATCGATCTCATGAAGGACACCAATGTCGTGTCGGTGACGGCCGACGACCTTTTCGTCAGCGTCACCATCGAGGAGAAGCAGGCGCTGATCGGCACCAGCCGGCTGATGCTGATGGTCGGCGCCAAGGACGGCCAGCTCAAGCAGTGGACGGTGACCGATCCGCAGGGCTACGACACCACGGTCGCGGTCTACAACCTCGATACGTCGAAGAAAGTCGATCCCGGCCTGTTCAAGATCGACTTCACCAATTACGGCACACCGCCCGGCTGAAAATCATTCTTGATTGCGGGGCGCGGACGTGCGTCATCAGGCGCACGTTTTCCCGCCCAACCGGTCGCCATGCGCTTCTCCCTGACAACCTGGAACATCAATTCGGTGCGCCTGCGCATCGACCTCGTCGCCAAATTCCTCAAGGCAACGAGACCCGACGTGCTGTGCCTGCAGGAAACCAAATGCGTCGACGACGCCTTTCCGCTGAAGCGATTCCGCCGCCTGGGCTACGAGCACGTCGCATTGAACGGGCAGAAGGGCTATCACGGCGTCGCCATTGTCTCGAAACTGCCATTCGAGAGCACGGATATCCGCACCTTCTGCGACAAGATCGATTCGCGGCACATTTCCGTGGCCTTCGGTGAGAAGGCGCAACTGACAAAACCGCTGATCGTCCATAATTTCTACGTTCCAGCCGGCGGCGACATCCCCGATCCCGCGCTCAATCCGAAATTTGAGCACAAGCTGCAGTTTCTCGACGAGTTGAAGGCCTGCGAGCCACTGCATCCACGCGGCGACGACCGCCATATCCTGGTTGGCGATCTCAATGTAGCCCCGCACGAGAACGACGTGTGGTCGCACCGGCAATTATTGAAGGTAGTGTCGCATACCCCGATCGAATGCGAGAAGCTGCTGGCGGCACAGGCCCATGGTGAATGGTTCGACGTTGCGCGCGAGCGGATCCCGCTGTCGGAAAAAGTCTACACCTGGTGGAGTTATCGCGCCGCCGACTGGACGGTGGGCGACCGCGGCCGCAGGCTCGATCATATCTGGGTCTCGCGCGCGCTCAAGGACGGCATCAGCGATTTCCGGATCACGCGCGACGCGCGCGGCTGGGAACGGCCATCCGACCATGTGCCGGTGACGGTGACGCTGGAAGTGTAGTCAGGAGAGAGCCGCGTCCGACGTCCTCGCCATGAGGAATAGTCAAGTGCTCAGCTTCGCGCCCGCCATCAAAATGTCGCTGGCGATCTGGCTGGTACGGGTGGCGAATTCGTCGCGCAGCCGGCGGGCCGCGGCGGGATCGCTCTCCAGCACGCGCTGAAACAGGCTACGTGCGATCCGGATCACCGCGGCATGGTCGATCGCGGTCGCAGTGGAGGGGCGCTTCATGGCCGTGATCAGCGCGAGTTCGCCGATCAATGCGCCGGGGCCCGCGGTGATTTCGGAGCCGGTGCCGTCTTCGACCCGGAACGCGCCGCGGTAAACCACGAAACCCGCGTCGGCCTCGTCGCCCGCGTTGAACAGCACGTCACCGCGGGCGAAGCCGCGCTGCTCGGAGCCGATCGCCAGCATGCGCAAGGCCGCATTTCCCAACAGGCGCAGCGTTGGGACGCGCTCAAGCAAGGCAACATCATCTTCGATCGACATGCAGAACCGGTGATCGGGGCGCGCTAATCAGGCCAATTGATACGAATCGCCATCCGAATCGTATCACGGCACCAGCTTGTAGCCACCGGCTTCCGTCACCAGGATCTCGGGATTGGCCGCATCTTTTTCGATCTTCTGGCGCAGCCGGTAGATGTGGGTTTCCAGAGTGTGGGTGGTGACGCCCGAATTATAGCCCCAGACTTCCTGCAACAGCGTCTCGCGCGAGACCGGCAGCTGGCCGGCCCGGTAAAGAAAACGCAGGATCGCGGTCTCCTTTTCGGTCAGCCGCACCTTCCTGGCGTTGGCGCCGGTCAGCATCTTCGAGCCGGGCCGGAAACTATACGGACCAACGGAGAACACCGCGTCTTCGCTGGCTTCATGCTGGCGAAGCTGCGCGCGGATCCGCGCCAGCAGCACGGCGAAGCGGAACGGCTTTGCGACGTAGTCATTGGCGCCGGATTTAAGGCCAAGGATGGTGTCCGAATCGGTATCGTGTCCGGTGAGCATGATGATGGGCGCCTTGAAGCCGCCCTTGCGCAGCGAGCGCACGACTTCGCGCCCGTCGGTATCCGGCAGCCCGACATCCATCAGCACGAGATCCGGCGCATTGGCCTTGGCGGCGCTGGCACCCTTGGCGCCGGTGTCGACCGCAGAGGCTTCGAACTCGTCGTGCAGCGATAATTGCTCCACCAGCGTATCGCGCAGATCGGTATCGTCATCCACGATCAGGATCTTGCGGGCATTGGCCATTGGTACAATCCTCTGAGGCTGCGGGGGCGAGCGAAAAGCGCCTTGAGCCTTGGTCTTGGTTGGTAAAGTCAGGGTCCGTCAGGTCTAGTTCGTCTTGAGGTAAGGGTCTGTTACCGATTCACAAGCGGAGGCGCAGTCTACCCCAGAAACCACAGGTATTCAGATGAATGTCCTGTAATGGGGGTGAAATAGGGCATGGCCGGCAGACTGACAATCCGTGGGATTGCGAAATTTATGGGAAATATAGTCAATTCAAACGGTTATCGATCAATCCGGGGTGACCGGCCGCTATCCGCGATCCGGATTCGCGCCGTCGCCGGTAATCCGCGTCGGGGCTGGCTGACCGCCGGCGGGCGGACCGTGCCGGTCGCGTTGGGGCGCGGTGGCATCAGGGCCAACAAGCGGGAGGGGGATGGCGGCACGCCGAGGGGCAGTTTCCGGCCGCGCCAAGTGTGGTGGCGCGCCGACCGGCATCCCCGGCCGCGGACGTTCCTGCCGATACGCGCCATCGGACCCGAAGACGCCTGGTGTGAAGACCCCGCAAGCCGCCATTACAACCAGCCGATTCGGCTGCAACGCGGTCAGGGCGGCGACCGCCTCCAGCGTGACGACCACCTCTACGATTTCATTGTCGAGATTGATCACAACAGTTCGCCGCGGGTCGCGGGTCGCGGCAGCGCGGTGTTTTTGCACCTGGCGCGGGACAATTTCGGACCGACCGCGGGATGCGTTTCGATGACGAAATCCGCGATGCTGCGGCTGCTGGCGCGGCTGGGGCCGGACACCAGGATTGTCATTGAGTGAATTTGTCGTAACCCGGATGTCAGAACCGATGCTTTCAGAATCCCAGATCACGGCGGCGTCGAGGACCCTGCACGATCATTGGCGCGCCGGCACCAAGCTCGGAGGTCTCGACGAAGCGCTGCGACCGCGCAACCGCGCCGAGGCCTACGCGGTCCAGGGAAAGATCCAAAACTATTCGAAGGCAAAACTGTTCGGCTGGAAAATCGCGGCCACCAGCGAGGCTGGGCAGAAGCACATCAATGTCGGCGGCCCGATGGCCGGACGCATCCTGTCAGAAACCGTCATACCCGATGGCGGCACGGCATCGATGGCGGGAAACGAGATGCGCGTCGCCGAGCCCGAATTCGCCTTTCGCATGGCGGCCGATTTGCCGCCGCGTCCGCAGCCCTATTCGGTGCGGGAGGTGCTGGACGCGGTCGGCACGCTGCATCCGGCGATCGAGATTCCGGATTCGCGGTTCGCCGATTTCGTCAGCGCGGGAGCCGAGCAGATCATCGCGGACAATGCCTGCGCGCATTTGTTTGTGCTGGGAGCACCGACGACGGCGGACTGGCGCGCGCTCGATCTCGTCGAGGAAAAGCCCGTGATCGCGATGCGGGGAAAGCAGTTCATCGGTCATGGCAGGAACGTGCTCGGCGATCCCCGGATTGCCTTGACCTGGCTCGCCGACGAATTGCGACAGCTCGGCCTGACGCTGCGGGCCGGCGAGGTGGTGACAACAGGCACCTGCCATCCACCGCTGCCAATCCAGTCCGGCGATGTCTGCGCGGTTGATTTTGGCGTGCTTGGCAAGGTGTCGGTCAGGTTCAAATAAGCGGGATCACCGGTGGCCGAAAATCGCCGAGCCGACGCGCACATGCGTGGCACCGAACTGGATCGCAATCGCGAAATCAGCGCTCATGCCCATCGACAAATTCTTCAGGCCGTTGCGCGCGGCGATCTTTGCGGTCAGCGCGAAATGCGGCGCCGGCGCGTCGTTGACCGGCGGAATGCACATCAGGCCGGAAATCTCCAGACCGTATTTGTCGCGGCAGGCGGCAATGAAGGTGTCGGCCTCGCCGGGCGCGACGCCGGCCTTCTGCGGCTCCTCGCCGGTGTTGAGCTGGACAAACAATTGTGGCCGGCGTTTCTGGGATTCGATTTCCTTGGCTAACGCTTCGCAAATGCTCGGACGATCGACCGAATGGATGGCGTCGAACAGCGCCACGGCTTCCTTCGCCTTGTTGGATTGCAGCGGCCCGATCAGATGCAAGGTGAGGCCAGGGTAAGCTGTCATTAACCCTGGCCATTTCGCTTTGGCTTCCTGCACGCGATTTTCGCCGAAAACGCGCTGACCGGCGTCGATTACCGGGACAATCGCGTCGGCAGCGAACGTCTTCGACACCGCGACCAGCGTCACCGAGGCCCGGTCGCGGCGCGCTTCGGCGCAGGCGCGCACGATCTCCTGCTCCACATGGGCAAGCCCGTTTGGTGAATGCGCGGTTATCGGCGAAGGATTTTGCGGCGCCATGTTCATCGGTTGATCGTCGGTTGGAAGCCTGTTGGACGTAATTCTATGGGGTAATTCGAATTTTACCCAGTTCGGGAAGGGCTTCTTGAACCATTCCTTTTACCCTCTCACGTGGGGTTGGGGACCAAAGATGTCACGCGTTAGTTTCAACCGCAACAGAGTGAAACTCAAGCAGCTTCTGGGAATCCGCGCGCGGCTCGCCCTGCTGGCGCTGATTCTGGTGGCGCCGTTGATGCTGGAACGCGCCCGTTCGCTCGAGGATGCAAGGGGCAAGCAGGTTGCGGCTGCCGCCGCGGAATTTGCAAACATGGCGCAGCACAGCGCCGACGCCCAGCAGGAAGTCATTTCGTCTGTCGAGACGGTGTTGAAATCGGCGGCCTATATCCGCGCCTCCGCGGGCGGCGTCGGCCGCAGTTGCGACATCCTGCGCGCCAGCCTGCCGACCAATCTGCCGTGGATTCGCACGCTGCTGATCGTTGGCGGCGACGGACGCGTGCAATGCTCGACCAACAACGTCTTCGTCGGGCTCGATGTCAGTGACCGCGCTTACTTCAAGAAAGCGCGCGAGACGCGCGGCATCGTCTTCAGCGATTACCTGTTCGCCAGGATCACCAACAAGCCGGTGGTGATGGCGGCCTATCCGGTTTCCGCCATCAGCGACGATTTGGATTCGGTCATTCTTGCCGGCGTCAATCTCGACTGGATGTCGAAGATCATGAGCAATCTCGGCGGCCGGCCCGGTATTTCGGCGGTATTGGTCGACAGCATGGGAACGGTGCTGGCGGCGCCGGCGGACCAGGGCAGCATGATCGGCCATTCTCTGGATACGATACCGCTGTTGTCGGCCATCGCCGAGACGGCGCTGGATTCCGACCACCCGCAGGGCTCGCTGTCCTTTGTCGCCGCCGACGGATCGCGGCGCATGGTCAGTTTCGCGCGCATTGCCGGCACGGATTCGCGCCTGATCGTCAGCATTGACGAAGCCAGGGTGGCGGCCGCGATCAACCGGGATATCCGCACCGCCTATCTGCAGCTCGGTTTCGTCAGCCTGTTCGTGCTGCTCGGCGCCCTGATCGCGGCGGAGAAGCTGATCATCGGCCCGATCGAGATGATAACGTCGATTGCAAAACGCTTCGGCCAAGGCGACTGGTCGGCGCGCGCGGCGCGCAAGTCGCTGCCGGCGGAATTCGTCCCGCTCGCCCGCGCCTTCAACGCAATGGCGGCGCAGCTGAGCGAGCGCGAGCGCGAACTGGTCGCGACCAATGACCGGCTGACCGTGATCGCCTCGATCGACATGCTGTCCGGGCTCGCCAACCGCCGTGGCTTCCAGAGCCGGCTCGATTTCGAATGGATGAAGGCCCAGCAATACGACAGCGAATTGTCGCTGATGATGATCGACGTCGACCATTTCAAGCTGTTCAACGACACCTACGGCCATCCCGAAGGCGACGCCTGCCTCACCAGGCTCGGCGAAACGCTGGCCGGGATTGCCGCCGAAACCATGGGCTTTGCCGGGCGCTATGGCGGCGAGGAATTTTGCCTGTTGCTGCCGAACACCGATGCGAAGCGGGCGGTGGAGATCGGCGAGATGGTGCGCATCGCGGTGGAGGCCCTCGCGATGCCGCACAGCACCAGCAGCCATCAAACCGTCACCGTCAGCGTCGGCGTCGCCTGCACCAGGCCGAACGTTGCGCAGCAGCCGGGCGACCTGATCGAGGCCGCGGACGCCGCGCTCTACGCCGCCAAACACCGCGGCCGCAACGCCGTGGCCGAACACGGCTTTGGGCGACCGACCGACGACGGCTCGGTCGCGCTGGCAAGCTAGACTCTTCAATTTGTATTGACGCGTTTTTCTTACGCGAGCCGGCGTTCACTTCGTCGAATGCGCCTCAGGTCGCCGCCAGTTCCCGATCAAGCTCGTTCTCGGTCACGACCCTATCACGGCCGCTTTTCTTGGCGAGATAAAGCGCGCGGTCGCATCGCTCGATCAAATCTGACATCAACTCGCCGAACTGAAATTGTCCAACGCCAATGGAAACCGTGATGCTGGGAAGGAGCTCCTTGGTCGAGCGGCGGGTGATCTGGCACTCCGAGATCACGCGGCGTATGCGCTCGGCAACCGCCGTGCAGGTGGCAAGGTCGGCGCCCGGAAGCACGGCGATCAGCTCTTCCCCGCCGTATCGGGCGGGCAGATCGGTGTCCCGTAACCGTTCCCGCAGGACGCCGGCCATTAGCCGAAGCACCTGGTCGCCTACCCCGTGTCCAAAGGTGTCGTTGATCTTCTTGAAATGATCGATGTCGATCAAGAGGACGCTGAGCGGCTCGCCCTTTTCCATCGCCGCGATCTGGGCCTTGCGGAAAAACTCATCGAGCGCCCGCCGGTTCGGCAGATCGGTGAGCGTGTCGGTCTTGGCGCGCTCCTCCGATTTGCTCAGCGAGTCGCGGATCGCGTCCAGTTCTCGCGTCGAACTCGGCGAAGCGGGCCTCCAGCTTCGCAGCCCGGTTGACGGCCTTGGCTAGCTCGTTCAGCAGATCTTCGACCAGCGGCGCCGGATCGACCCCGACTTCACTCCGCTCGACGATATTCCCCGATCGCCATCATTTGCGACCGGTTATCGGCGATGGCCGTGTTCAGATACTCCTTGGCGGAGGTCATGACCGAATGGAGCTGTTGCGGGACGTTGTTGACGTCCGTGTCGTCGCCGGTGTCCGCCCGGACATACATGGCGAACAGGTCACGGTTGGTCGTGGTGTCGAACTTTCGCTTGTTGCCGACCAGAATGTCGATGGCCCGCTTGAGATCGGGCGAGGTGCCAAGCGAATATTTGAACCAGGTGTAAAAATTGTTCGGCGTCGGCGGGACACGATGTTGCGACATCGCGCGCACGGCTTTTTCCGCGACAGAAGCGGCGTATTCGAAATCAAGCTCGTCGAACGCGTCCCCGGCCACGATTTAAAACGATCCCCCCGCGTCTGCTGTTGCTGATCGCCCTCAGCAGCGTCGCACGGAAGCGTTAAGCCAGCCTCAATCCGATCGAGCGAAATGTTCCGACTGGCCAGGGGCACGCACTGCAGCATCAAACCGTCCCCGCATGGCCTGCGCCAGACCCGACGCCAGGCAGCAGCCGGGCGACCTGATCGAGGCCGCGGACGCCGAACGGTAATTTCAGGTGCGGGCCGTTGACCCCAAAGCCGCTTTTGTGGCCTAGTCCGCCGTCCCTAAATGGGACGCGAATCCACAAAAAGCCCCACGATTCCATGACCTCCGAACGCTACAACGCCCGTGAATCCGAGCCGCGCTGGCAGCGCCAGTGGGACGAAAAGGCGATCTTCAACGCCAAAAACGACGATCCCAGGCCGAAATATTACGTGCTGGAGATGTTCCCCTACCCGTCCGGGCGGATCCATATCGGGCATGTCCGGAACTACACGCTCGGCGACGTGCTGGCGCGCTTCATGCGGGCCAAGGGCTTCAACGTGCTGCACCCGATGGGCTGGGACGCGTTCGGGCTGCCGGCGGAAAATGCCGCGATCGAGCGCAAGGTGGCCCCCAAGGCCTGGACCTACGACAACATCGCCGCGATGAAGAAGCAGTTGCGGTCGATCGGGCTGTCGCTCGACTGGTCACGCGAATTCGCCACCTGCGATCCCGCCTACTACCGGCATCAGCAGAAGATGTTCCTGGATTTCCTGCGCGCCGGCCTCGCCGAGCGCGAGAAGCGCAAGATCAACTGGGACCCGGTCGACATGACCGTGCTCGCCAACGAGCAGGTGATCGACGGCCGGGGCTGGCGCTCCGGCGCCGTCGTCGAGCAGCGCGAGATGAACCAGTGGGTATTCAAGATCACCCGCTATTCGCAGGAATTGCTGGACGCGCTCGACAACCTGGATCGTTGGCCCGACAAGGTGCGGCTGATGCAGCGCAACTGGATCGGCCGCTCCGAGGGCCTGCTGATCCGCTTCGCGCTCGATCCCGCCACCACGCCCGAGGGCGAAAGCGAGCTGCGCATCTTCACGACGCGGCCCGACACGCTGTTCGGCGCCAAGTTCATGGCGATCGCCGCCGATCACCCGCTGGCGCAGGCGGCGGCCGCCAGAAATCCTAAGCTGGCGGAGTTCATCGCCGAGACCAAACGCATCGGCACCGCGCAGGAGATCATCGACACCGCCGAGAAGCAGGGTTTTGATACCGGCATCAAGGCGATCCACCCCTTCGATCCCGGCTGGAAGCTGCCGGTCTACGTGGCAAATTTCGTGCTGATGGAATACGGCACCGGCGCGATCTTCGGCTGCCCGGCGCATGACCAGCGCGACCTCGATTTCGTCAACAAATACGGGCTCGGCAACATCCCCGTGGTGTGTCCCGAGGGTCAGGACCCCAAGACCTTCGTCATCACGGACACCGCCTATGACGGCGATGGCCGCATGATCAATTCCCGCTTCCTCGACGGCATGACCATCGAGCAAGCCAAGGAAGAAGTGGCAAAACGGCTGGAAGCGGAGCTGCGCGGCAACATGCCGGTCGGCGAGCGCCAGGTAAATTTCCGCCTGCGCGACTGGGGCATTTCGCGCCAGCGCTACTGGGGCTGCCCGATCCCGGTGATCCACTGCCCGAAATGCGATGTCGTGCCGGTGCCCGACAAGGATCTGCCGGTGGTCTTGCCGGAGGACGTCAGCTTCGACAGACCGGGCAACGCGCTCGACCATCACCCGACCTGGAAGCACGTCATTTGCCCGCAATGCGGGACCAAGGCCCTGCGCGAAACCGACACCATGGATACGTTCGTCGACTCGTCCTGGTATTTCGCCCGCTTCACCGATCCCTGGAACGAGAAGGCGCCAACCACGCCCGGCGTGGTGGACCGGCTGATGCCGGTCGACCAGTATATCGGCGGCGTCGAGCACGCGATCCTGCATCTGCTCTACAGCCGCTTCTTCACCCGCGCCATGAAGGCCACCGGCCATATCGGCCTGGATGAACCGTTCGCCGGCATGTTCACCCAGGGCATGGTGGTGCATGAGACCTATCAGAAGCCCGACGGCAGCTACGTCACGCCGGCCGAGGTCAAGGTCGATGTCGGCGGCAATGGTCGCCGCGCCAGCCTGCTGACCACGGGCGAGGACATCTCGATCGGCCCGATCGAGAAGATGTCGAAGTCGAAGAAGAACACCGTCGACCCCGACGACATCATCGCGACCTACGGCGCCGACGTCGCGCGCTGGTTCATGCTGTCGGACTTCCCGCCCGACCGCGACGTGATCTGGAGCGACGAGCGGGTGCAGGGCGCCTCGCGCTTCGTGCAGCGGCTGTGGCGGCTGGTCAACGAATCCGCCGATAGCTCCGGGGCGGCGCCGGCGGCGCGGCCGGCTTCGTTCGGTACCGATGCGCTGGCGCTGCGCAAGGCGGCGCACGGGGCGCTGGACAAGGTCACGACCGGCATCGAAAGGCTGCATTTCAACGTCTGCCTGGCCTATATCCGTGAGTTCGCCAATGCGCTGGGCGAGACGCTGGCCCGGGAGGGACAGCCGTCCGCCGATCTGGCGTGGGCGATCCGCGAAGCCGCGGTCATCCTTGTTCAACTGGTCGCCCCGATGATGCCGCATCTGGCCGAGGAATGTTGGCAGGCGCTGGGGCAATCCGGCCTGGTGTCGGAGGCCGATTGGCCCAAAATCGAACGCGATTTGCTGGTTGAAGACACGGTGACGCTGGTGGTTCAGGTCAACGGCAAGAAACGGGGTGATGTAACCGTGCCACGGGGTGCCGAAAATCCCGAGATAGAGGCTGCCGTTCTGGCCCTCGATGCGGTAAGACAGGCTCTGGGCGGCAAGGCCGTCCGCAAGGTGATCATTGTTCCCATGAGGATCGTGAATGTCGTTGGCTAGGTTGAGCATCGCCGTCCGGCTGTTGGCCGTGGCCGCCCTGGCGGCGCTGACGGCCGGCTGTTTCCAGCCGATGTATGCCGAACATACCGACGGCAGCCCCGCCCTGCGCGAAAAGCTGATGGGCGTGGAACTGCCACCGATCGACAAGCCCAATGCCTCGCGGGATGCCCGGCTCGGCGTCGAAATCCGCAACGCGCTGGCGTTCAAGCTCTATGGCAGCGCCACCGGCATGCCGCCCACCCACCGGCTGGTGATCCGGTTCAGCAGCAGCCGTTCGTCGCTGATGGTCGATCCGAATACCGCGCTGCCCTCCAGCGAAAACTACGGCATCGACGCCCAATACAATCTGATCGAGCTCGCCACGAACAAATCGGTCATGACCGGCACGACGTTCTCGCGGGTGACCTACGACATTCCGGGCTCCTTGCAGCGCTTCGCCCGAGCCCGCGCCTATCGCGATGCCGAGGATCGCGCCGCCCAGGAGATCGCGGATAATATCCAGACCCGGCTGGCCTCGTTCTTCGTCGCCGGCACCTGAAACCCTGTCGTTCCCGAGCGCGCGTTAGCGCGAACCCGGAATCTCGAGAATTCCCCGATGCGCAATTGCGCATCTGAGGTTCTGGTCCTTCGGACCGTCCCGGAATGACGAACCGCTGATAGGCTGATTGTGGTCGCGCTGCGCGGAAAAGAAATCGATGCGTTTCTGGCCCGGCCGGATCCCGGCCGTCCGATCATCCTGCTTTACGGTCCCGATGCCGGCCTCGTTCGCGAGCGCGCCGAGGCGCTGCTGGCGTCCGCGGTCGATGATCCCAGCGATCCGTTCTCGCTGGTGAGACTGGATGGCGACGAGCTTTCGGCCGAGCCGTCGCGGCTGGTCGATGAGGCGATGACGATCCCGCTGTTCGGCGGCCGCCGCGCGATCCGCGTCCGCGCCGGGTCCCGCAGTTTTGCCAGCGGCATCGACACGCTGGCGGAGGCGCCGCTGAAGGATTGCCGCGTCGTGATCGAGGCCGGCGAGTTGCGGGCGGAATCGCCGCTGCGCAAGGCCTGCGAGCGCGCCAAGACCGCAGTCGCGATCGCCTGCTATCCCGATGGCGAGCGCGACCTCGCAAGATTGATCGATGACGAATTGCGCCTCTCCGATCTGCGCATTGCGCCCGATGCCCGCGCGACGCTGGTTTCGCTGCTGGGCGGCGACCGCCAGGCCTCGCGGAACGAACTGAAGAAGCTTGCGCTCTATGCCCACGGCAAAGGCGAGGTCACGCTCGACGACGTGATGACGGTGGTGGCGGATGCCTCCGAGCTGAAGATCGATCCGATCGTGGATGGCGCCTTCGCCGGAAAGCCGGAGCTGGTCGAGACCGAATTCGCCAAGGCCCTGGTCGCCGGCACCTATCCCGGCATGATCATCTCCGCGGCCCAGCGGCAGGCAGCCTGGCTGCACAAATCAGCGCTGGCGCTCGCGGAAGGTACACCACTGTCGTCGTTGCTCGACAGCGGATTTCCGCGCCTGCACTTTTCGCGCAAGCCGATGGTCGAAACCGCGCTGCGCAATTTCAATCCGGCGCGGCTGGTGCAGATCATCGACCAACTCGCAACGGCCGCGCTGGAGATGCGCAAGCAGGCGCCGCTGGCCGCGGTGATCGCGCAGCGTGCACTGCTGTCGATTGCGGTGAACGCGAAGCGGCGGGCATAGAATGCCGGAGACCGAGATACCCGAACTGGATGCCATAACCCTCTGGCGTCCAGTTGGACCGCGAGAACTGGAATTAATCCGAAAAGCAAACATGCGGGCGTTCCCGCCACGGCTTCCGGATCAGCCGATCTTCTACCCCGTGCTGTCGGAAGAATACGCTGTGAAAATCGCCCGCGACTGGAATGTCCCCGCCAGTGGCTCCGGCTTCGTCACTCGCTTTCAGGTACGGCGCAGCTTCTTGGATAATTATTCAGTCCAGAAGGCCGGCGGCTCGGCTCACTCGGAATACTGGATCCCTGCGGAAGATCTGGCTGCCTTCAATGAAGCGATCGTCGGTGAAATCAGAGTTGTCTCCGAGTTTCCATAGCGTCGCGCGGATAGTTGCCGAATTGTTGTATTCTTCCTCGCCCCCGGCTCTCGCGGGCGGTCTTACGAAGCAATCGCGCCGGAGTGACGATCTAGCCCTTGGTACCCAGCCTGCGCACGATCTCGTCGAGCTGATCGAGTTCGCGGTAGCGGATGTGCACGGTGCCGCCGCCATCGCGGTGGTCGATGCTGACGACGAGGCCGAGCGCGTCGCTGACGGTTTTCTCCAGCGCGACCGTGTCGGCATCCTTCCCCTTGCTGCTGCCGCGCGCCTTCTGCGGCTTCCGCTCGGGCACGCCCTCGACATGCGCCAGCGCCTCGGTCTGACGCACGTTGAGACCTTCCTCGACGATGCGCTTGGCGGCGGCGAGCGGATCCGGCACGCCGATCAGCGCGCGGGCGTGGCCGGCCGATAGCTGGCCAAGCGCGATAAAGGCCTGCACCTCGGCCGGCAGCTTGGTCAGCCGCATCATGTTGGCGACATGGCTGCGGCTCTTGCCGACGATTTTCGCGATATCTTCCTGGCTGCGTTTGAATTCATTGGCGAGTGCGTGGTAGCCCTGCGCCTCCTCCATCGCATTGAGGTCTTCGCGCTGGACGTTCTCGATGATGGCAAGCTCGAGCGCGTCTGAGTCGCTGACGTCGACCGGCACGATCGGCACGTCGTGGAGGCCCGCGATCTGCGACGCGCGCCAGCGGCGCTCGCCGGCGATGATCTCGAAACGATCCTGCGCACCCTTGACCGGACGGACCACGATGGGCTGGATCACGCCGTGCTGCTTGATCGAGTTGGCGAGCTCGGCGAGCTCGGTATCGGAAAAGCTACGCCGCGGATTGCGCGGATTGGGCTTCAGGAATTCGATCGGCACCTTGCGCTGCGCGCGCGGCCGGTCGACATGGGCGGCCTCGCCGCCGACATCTCCGATCAGACTTGCAAGACCGCGGCCCAGTCGCGAACGCGCTTCGTCGGCCATCGCCAGCTCCCTTGGATTCACCTAGCAGCACTCCGGAATTTGTAGGATGGGTTGAGCGAAGCGAAGTCCGTCATGTTCGTCGTCGTGATGGGTATCGCCTCGCTCAACCCATCCTGCGATCCCGTCGTTCAATGCGTGCGCAGCTCGCGCTCGCGCTGGATCACTTCCGTCGCGAGCTTGAGGTAGGCTTCGCTGCCGACGCATTTGAGATCGTACACCAGCACCGGCTTGCCGTAAGACGGCGCCTCGGAGATGCGCACGTTGCGCGGGATCATGGTGTTGTAGACCTTGCTGCCCATGAACTGCCGGACATCCGCCACGACCTGGTTGGACAGGTTGTTGCGGGAGTTGAACATGGTCAGCACGATGCCGTGGATCGACAGGCCAGGATTGAGCGTCGAGCGCACCTGCTCCACCGTCTGCAGCAATTGCGACAGACCCTCGAGCGCGAAGAACTCGCACTGCAACGGCACCAGGATCGCATCCGAAGCGGCCATCGCGTTGACGGTGAGAAGGTTGAGCGACGGCGGACAGTCGATCAGCACATAGGTGTAGTCGGAGTCAGGGGAGACATTGGTGTTCAGCGCGGCGATCGCGTCGCGCAGCCGGAAGGCGCGGCCGGGCGTCGTTCCCAGTTCGAGTTCGAGGCCCGACAGATCCATGGTCGAGGGTGCAATATGCAGACGCGGCACCGCGGTCGGTACCACCCCTTCGCGTAAGGAAGCCTCGCCGATCAGGACGTCATAGGTTGAGCAGTTGCGGTTGCGGCGATCAATGCCGAGGCCGGTGGAGGCGTTGCCCTGCGGATCGAGATCGACGATCAGAACACGCTCGCCGATGGCCGCGAGCGCGGTGCCGAGATTGATCGCGGTCGTGGTCTTGCCGACGCCGCCCTTCTGGTTGGCCAGCGCCAGGATGCGCGGATGGCCGGGCAGGGTTGACGCCTTATCCTCTTGATAAATCTGATCAATTACGGTCATGCGCGTGTGCCATAAGCTTTGGCGGACGGATCACGTCGCTCGATGCGATCGAGTTCGACGATCCAGCCATGTCCACCGGTGCGGCTGGAATGCAATTGGGGTTCAATCTTCCAATATTTAGTGGCCTCGGTCAATTCGGCCTCTACATCTTGACCCTTGAGAAACAGAGCTTTTGCGCCCCGTTTCACCAGCGGTTCCGCGAAGCCGATGAGTTGGTGTAGCGGAGCCACCGCCCGCGCGGTGACGCAATCGAGGGGCCCTGCGATTCTATCCACAATATCCCCGATGTCGGCGAGATGAACCGTGCCGGGCGAGCCGGTGATTCGCAACGCCTCGCGCAGGAACGCGGCCTTCTTGGCGTTGCGCTCCACCAGATGCACCGTCGCCCCGGCTGTTTCCGCGAGGGCGCAGGCGAGAACCACACCGGGAAAGCCCCCGCCGCTGCCGAGGTCGACCCAATGCCTGGCGGACGGCGCGATGCCGAGAAGCTGCAGCGAATTGGAGACGTGACGCGTCCACAGAGTTGGAAGGGTAGACGGCGCCACCAGATTGGTCTTGGCCTGCCACTCCCCGAGCAGATCGAGATAGCGATCGAGCCGCGCCTCTGTTTCACGTGAAACAGGCGTGAGCTTGAGTCCCTCCGCCTTGTCGGCGGAGTCCAAGGAGCTGGGTCGCACGGATCCCCTGGTCATTTTAGTCGGGAGCCTATTGAGGAGTTTGTCTCTCATGACGGCCCGCGCCATCGGTAACAGGATGGCGCGAGGTCCAAGAGTGACGACCAATTTGTCGCCCGATATTTCGGGGCGCGCAAGAGCGCTCCTAGGTGAATTGCGACCTGGTCGCGCGCCTCATGCTGGAGGGCCGGCATCCACAAGACCGAGACCTGCATCAAAGCTCCAGCCCGCCGAGCCCACAAATTTGCTTATCGTCCTTTGGCCGAGTCGGGTCGACCATCTCAGTTCAAGATGACGCTGGAATATCCGGCGTCTGTTTCACGTGAAACAGCTCTCTCTACGCCGATGCGACCGTGGACGGCTTCCGCCGTGCTTCCCGTCGCAGATAAGCAGCCAAGATGCCGACCGCCGCCGGCGTCATGCCGTCGAGCCGACCCGCCTGCCCCACGGTCCGCGGACGCGAGGCCTCTAGCTTCGAGCGCGCCTCGTTGGAAAGTCCCGGCACCGCACGGTAGTCGATATCTGCGAGGATCAGCCCCTCGTCGCGCCGGAAGGCATCGACGTCGGCAGTCTGGCGCTTGAGATAGACGTCGTACTTGGCATCGATCTCGAGATGGACCGCGATCCCTGGTTCAATGGCCGACAGCTCCGGCCAGATACCGCGAATCTCAGCCCAGCCAATCTCCGGATAGGCCAGGAGTTCAAAAGCCGACCGGCGCTGGCCGTCCTTGTTGAGCGCCAGGCCATATCGGGCGGCTTCATTGGGCGTCAGCGTCAGCGATTTTGCCAGGATCTTTGCGGCATTCAGGGCGGCCATCTTGGCACCGTGACGCTGCGAACGTGCCTGCCCTACGCAGCCCAGCGCAATCCCCTTGTCAGTGAGGCGCTGGTCGGCATTGTCGGCGCGCAGCGTCAGCCGGTATTCGGCCCGCGACGTGAACATCCGGTACGGCTCGGTAATCCCGCGGGTCACGAGATCGTCGATCATGACGCCGAGATAACCGTCGGCGCGGTCGAACACGATCGGCTTGGAGCCGCCGGCGGCCAAGGCCGCATTGAGGCCCGCGACTAGTCCCTGTGCCGCCGCCTCTTCATAGCCCGTGGTGCCGTTGATCTGTCCAGCCAGGAACAGGCCCCGCAGACGTTTGGTCTGCAGCGTGGGGTCGAGTTCGCGCGGATCGACGTGGTCGTATTCGATGGCGTAGCCGGGGCGGACCATCTGCACCCGCTCCAGCCCCGGAATCGAGGCCAGTATCTGGAGCTGCACCTCTTCGGGAAGCGAGGTCGAAATGCCATTGGGGTAGACGGTGGAATCGTCGAGCCCCTCCGGCTCCAGAAAGATCTGATGGCCATCGCGGTCGCCGAAGCGAACGATCTTGTCCTCGATCGACGGGCAATAGCGTGGACCGGTGCTCTTGATCTGCCCGGAATACATCGGCGAGCGATGCACGTTGGCCCGGATCACCTCATGCGTCTCCGCCGTGGTGCGGGTGATGCCGCACTGGATCTGGGGCGTCGTGATGCGGTCGGTCATCACCGAAAAGGGCTCGGGCGGATTGTCGCCGGGCTGCATTTCCACGGCCGACCAGTCGATCGTCGTGCCATCGAGCCGCGGCGGGGTCCCGGTCTTCAGCCGCCCCAGTGTAAAACCGGCGCTCTCGAAAGACTTCGAAAGCCCGAGGGCTGGTGCCTCGCCGACGCGGCCGGCCGGCCAGTTTTTCTCGCCGAGATGGATCAGCCCGCGGAGAAAGGTCCCGGTCGTGATGACCACGGCGCCTGCGGAGAACTCGCGGCCATCGGCCAGGCGAATGCCGGTGACGCGGGTGCCTGAGACAACCAGCTCGTCGGCCTCGCCTTCGATGACACTGAGGTTGGCCGTCTGCCGGATGGCAGCCTGCATGGCTGCCGCATAAAGCTTGCGGTCGGCCTGCGCGCGTGGCCCCCGCACCGCCGGCCCCTTGCGCCGGTTGAGCATGCGGAACTGGATGCCGCCGGCATCGGCCACCCGGCCCATCAGCCCATCCAGCGCATCGACCTCGCGGACCAGATGGCCCTTGCCGAGACCCCCGATCGCGGGATTGCAGGACATCGCGCCAATGGTCGCAAAACGATGGGTCACCAGCGCCGTCCGGGCCCCCATGCGCGCGGAGACGCTTGCGGCCTCGCAACCGGCATGACCGCCGCCGATGACGATGACGTCGAATGAGTTCTGGCTGGGTAAGCATGGCCGGGATTTTATCGCGCGGGAGGAAATCCCGAAAGCGGTAAGTTTGCGGCTGGCGCATGTTTCACGTGAAACAGCGCGAGTTGGGCAGCGGATCGTTTCACGTGAAACAAAATAATGAACTAAGAAATATTTCTTATAATTCTACTTGCCGATACAAAACTCCCGGAAGATCACATCTAGGATGTCCTCGACGTCGACACGGCCGAGCAACCGGCCGAGTGAATAGGCCGCCATCCGCAAATCCTCGGCGGCCAGCTCTTCGCCCTGCCCCAGCACCACGATGCTGCGCCGGAGCGACTCCGCAGTCTCTCGCAATAATTTCCGCTGTCGCTCCCGACTGATCAGACCGCCCTCGTCCGAGCCAAAATATTTTTCCGCAAATCCGACCAGGCCTGCGATCAGCTCGACGATCCCGTCGCCTCGGCTCGCCGAAATCCCGAACTCGGTCCCTTCCCCGCTCCGCCCCAAGCCCCGCCCCAAACCACCGGCCGATTCGATTGGCGCGCCCGGCATCCGGCCTCACCGCATGCAGGTCGATCTTGTTCCGGATTCGCCATACCGGCGCAGCCTCCAGCTCTGGAGCTTCGTCCCGCTGCGGATCGCTCATCCACAGTACGAGGTCCGCTTCCGCCGCCCGCGCCCGCGCCCGGCGTACACCTTCCTGCTCGACGGGATCGTCGGTCTCGCGAATTCCGGCGGTGTCGATCACGGTCACCGGATAGCCGTCGAGATCGAGCTGCACCTCGATCACGTCCCGCGTGGTGCCCGCGTGCGGCGACACGATCGCCACCTCGCGCCGCGCCAGCGCATTCATCAGCGTGGATTTGCCGACATTCGGCGGACCGGCGATCGCGACCACCAGTCCCTCGCGCAGCCGCTCGCTACGTCCCTGCGCCGCCAGCACATCCTCGATCTCGCCCAGCAGCATTTCGATCTTCGCCCTCGCCGGCGCGATCAGTTCGGTGGGCACGTCGCTTTCATCGGAAAAATCGATGCCGGCTTCGATCAGCGCGGAGGCCTCGATGATCTGATCGCGCCAGGTGCGCGCGCGGTCGCCAAGCAATCCCTTCAACTGGCGCAGTGCCTGGCGGCGTTGCCGGTCGGTGTCGGCGTGGATCAAATCGTCGAGGCCTTCGGCCTCGGTCAGGTCGAGCTTGCCATTCTCGAACGCACGCCGGGTAAACTCGCCCGGCTCCGCCGCGCGCAAATCGGCAAAACCCGACAGCGCCACGACCAGCGCCGCCACCACCGCGCGCCCGCCGTGGACCTGAAATTCCGCGACGTCCTCGCCGGTCGCGCTTGCCGGACCCGGAAACCAGAGCACCACCGCATCGTCGATCGGCTGCTGATTCGCCTCCCGCAGCAGTACGCGGCTCGCTAGTCGCGGCGCCGGCATCTTGCCGGCAAGCGCCGCCAGTACCGGCCCGGCTTGCGGTCCGGAAACCCGCACCACGGCGATCGCGCTCGGCGGCCGGCCCGAGGAAAGGGCAAAAATGGTGTGCTGGCGGGGATGCATCGCCTATTTGGTCCCGAGCTTGTTGAAAAGGCAACGTAATTTCGGCTCGCGGATACGACACCCGGCAGCGATCGGTATCTGAATGCTGCAGCATTTCCGCAACAATTTTCTGGCCAGCGTTACAAAACCCGTGGACCCCAACGCCGATTCGACCAAGGTGCATATTTTATAATTATTTCAATGCTTTACGACAAAATGCCCAACCTATCAGATTTCCTTACGGTTTTTTTGCTGCGGCAAAAAGCGCAGCAAAAAGGGGCGCCCTTCTGAGGACGCCCCCGCCAAGGCCGCCGAAACGGCTCAGGTATTCATCGACTCGAAGAATTCCGCGTTGTTCTTGGTGTTGCGGAGCTTGTCGAGCAGGAAGTCGATCGCGTCCATGGTGCCCATCGGATTGAGGATCCGGCGCAGCACGTACATTTTCTTCAGGAGTTGCGGATCGGTGATCAGCTCTTCCTTGCGGGTGCCGGAGCGCGAGATGTCGATCGCCGGGAAGGTCCGCTTGTCCGAGACCTTGCGATCGAGAATCAGCTCGGAATTGCCGGTGCCCTTGAATTCTTCGAAGATCACTTCGTCCATGCGGCTGCCGGTATCGACCAGTGCGGTCGCGATGATCGTGAGCGAACCGCCCTCCTCGATATTGCGCGCGGCGCCGAAGAATCGCTTCGGCCGCTGCAGCGCATTGGCATCGACACCGCCGGTCAGCACCTTGCCGGATGACGGCACCACGGTGTTGTAGGCGCGGCCCAGGCGCGTGATCGAGTCCAGCAGGATCACGACGTCGCGGCCGTGCTCGACCAGACGCTTGGCCTTTTCGATCACCATTTCGGCGACCTGGACGTGGCGCACCGCGGGCTCGTCGAAGGTCGAGGAGACGACCTCGCCCTTCACCGAGCGCTGCATGTCCGTGACTTCCTCGGGCCGCTCGTCGATCAGGAGCACGATCAGATAGCACTCCGGATGATTCGCCGTGATCGAGTGCGCGATATTCTGCATCAGCACCGTCTTGCCGGTCCGCGGCGGCGCCACGATCAGGGCGCGCTGGCCCTTGCCGATCGGGGCGACGATGTCGATAACCCTTGCAGAAAGGTCTTTTCTGGTGGGGTCTTCGAGCTCGAGCCGGAAGCGCTGATCGGGAAACAGCGGCGTCAGATTGTCAAAATTGACCTTGTGCTTGGACTTTTCCGGGTCCTCGAAATTCAGCGTGTTAACCTTCAGCAGCGCGAAATAGCGTTCGCCTTCTTTCGGGCTGCGGATGTGGCCTTCGATGGTATCGCCGGTGCGAAGCCCGAAGCGCCGGATCTGCGAGGGCGAGACGTAGATATCGTCCGGTCCCGGCAGATAGTTTGCGTCCGGCGAGCGCAAAAATCCAAAACCGTCGGAGAGAACCTCGACGACGCCTTCACCGATAATGTCGGTTTCCTGGATCGCGAGTTGCTTGAGGATGGCGAACATCAGCTCCTGCTTGCGCATGGTGCTGGCGTTTTCGACCCCTTTTTCTTCCGCAAACGAGACGAGCTCGGCTGGCGTTTGGGCTTTGAGGTCTTGAAGTTTCATTTCCCGCATTGGGATGGTCCTGTGGAGTAGTTTGGGAGAGGAATTGCGAGGTGGCTTTATGAAAATGCGGACGCGAGATCAGGAAGGTCCGCAGGTCTGAGCAAGGAAAGTGCCGGAGAGGCTTCAAACCTGATGCGGCGGCCGGCTCGACAAGGAACCGGAACGCAACCACATCCGCCTGCGTGGGGTGGGATTTAGCCAATATAGAAAATCGCGAGGGCTTCCGCAAGCAGGCCGGAAGCCTCAGCTGTTGGCAGTTCTGCCCATCAAAACGGCTTCACGATCACCAGAATCACGATACCGATCATCAGGATGGTGGGTACCTCATTGATAAAACGGTAGAATCTCTGACTTCGTGTATTCCGGTCGGCGGCAAAATCCTTCACGCAGCGGGCAAAAAACCCGTGGACGCCCGACAACAGCAGCACCAGCAGCAGCTTGCCGTGAAACCAGCCCGCCAAAAACAAATGACCGGCCCAGGCGAGGTAAAGTCCCGCTAACCATGTCACGATCATTGCGGGATTGATGATCGCCTTCAGCAACCGCCGTTCCATCACCTTGAAAGTCTCGGATTGCTTCGATCCGGTCTCCGCCTCGCAATGATAAACAAACAACCGCGGCAGATAGAGCATGCCGGCCATCCAGGCGATGACCGCGATCACATGCAGCGCTTTGATCCACTCGTACATCCGGAAAGTCTCACCCGCTTGCAAATCCGTTGCGTTCCCAAAACGCGGAACGTCCGGCCTAGTCCCGGCGTTGCCTATACGCCAGTCTCGCCACGAAGCGAGACATATCCGCAAAGCACCCCTTCTCTAAACTAATAATTTTAGAATCTTAGGTTTGAGTCTAAGTAGCGGTGATTAGCGCCCGCGCAAAAATGTCCCGCGTTGCTCCTGCCTTGTTCACATCCTTCAACATGCCTGGCCGGATACCGCACGATCCGAATAATGTAACTGGCTTCAAGCGCTTGTGCCGCCCTGTCGTCAGCTTATGCAGAGACAAGCGCACATAACCTCACTATCATTGCCGCGAGTAGATGGACTTATCCGAAATATGAGGCCTGTGAAGAAAAAGGCGGGTTATCCCTGACCGCTCGATCCCCGTCCGATTCTCGCAGATAACGTCCACAAGGATTTACAGATTACACAGGGGTTTTGGTGCCCACGTCCGGCAGTTATTTCCATCTTCACCTGGTCTCCGATTCGACCGGAGAGACCCTGATCACAGTGGCGCGCGCGGTGGCCGCGCAATACGCCAACGTGACGCCGGTCGAGCATGTCTATCCGCTGGTGCGCAGCCAGAAGCAGCTCGATCGCGTGCTGGATGAAATCGAGGAAGCGCCAGGGATCGTGCTCTTCACCCTGCTGGAAAAGGATCTGGTCGGCCGGCTCGAAGCCAAGTGCCAGCAGATCAACATACCGAGCCTCTCGATTATCGGCCCGGTGATGCAACTGTTCCAGGCTTATCTCGGCGCCGCCACTACCGGCCGCGTCGGCGCGCAACACACCCTGAACGCGGAATATTTCAAACGCATCGATGCCTTGAACTACACCATGATGCATGACGACGGCCAGCACGTCGAAGGACTGGAAGAGGCCGACGTGGTTTTGGTGGGGGTGTCGCGCACCTCGAAGACGCCGACCTCGATCTATCTCGCCAATCGCGGCATCCGCACCGCGAACGTTCCCTTGGTTCCGAGCATCCCGGTTCCGCATCAGTTGGAAACACTGAAGAAGCCGCTGGTGGTCAGCCTGCACGCGACGCCCGAGCGGCTGATCCAGGTCCGGCAGAACCGGCTGTTGAGCCTTGGGGCCGGGCCCGGCAATGACGATTACATCGATCGCCAGGCCGTCGCCGACGAGGTTGCCTTTGCGCGGCGGTTAAGCGCCAAACATAATTGGGCGCAACTCGACGTGACACGACGATCGATTGAGGAGACAGCAGCCGCGATTCTAAAGCTGTTCACCGACAGGCAAAGGCAACGGCTTCCCGAATGACGCTCTGGCGCGGCGAATCTCCGTTGATCCTGGCGACGCAAAGCCCCACGCGGCGAATGTTGCTCGCCAGTGCCGGTCTTGATTTCGAGGCCGTTCCGGCCGACATCAACGAGCGGGGCATCCAGCAATCCTCCGGCCTGATATCGCCCGGCGACATTGCAGCATTGCTGGCGCGCGAGAAAGCCCGCGCGGTCTCGGGCCAACGGCCCGGCCAATTCGTCGTCGGCGCGGATCAGACGCTGGCGCTGGGGACGCGGCTTTTCAGCAAGCCCGCGGGCAGGGCACAGGCCGCCGAACAACTGCGTGCGCTGGCCGGCAGCCGGCATGAATTGCACTCCGCCGTTGCGGTTGCGCGCGACGGCAACATCCTGTTCGAAACCGTGTCCATCGCTGACATGACGATGCGGCCACTCACCGGGGCCGAAATCGAGGCCTATCTGAACGCGGCCGGCGAGGCGGTTACCTCGAGCGTCGGCGCTTACCAGCTCGAAGGGCTCGGTGTGCATTTGTTCGAGCGCATCGAAGGCGATCATTTCACCATCCTCGGCCTGCCGCTGTTGCAACTGCTCGCGTTTTTGCGTAGCGAGCAGCTGCTCGCCGTGTAAAAGGAAATCGGGACGAGGCAGCCAATGGCGGAAGCTGGATGATCATTCTTGGGCTGACCGGCTCGATCGGGATGGGAAAATCAACCACCGCAAAACTGTTCGCGGAGGCCGGTGTTCCCGTCTACGACGCCGACGCGACGGTTCATCAATTATACGAAGGTGAGGCGGTGCCGGCGATCGAAGCGGCATTCCCCGGCACCACGGTCCACGGCAAGGTCGATCGCGCGCGTCTGTCGGCGAAAGTGGTGCATGATCCGGCCGCGATCGAACGGCTGGAGGCGATCGTCCATCCGATGCTGGGCGCCTCGCGGCGAAAATTCCTCGATGACGCCGAGCGGTCCGGCGCGCCGGTCGCGGTGATCGACGTGCCGCTGCTCTACGAAACCGGCGGCGAGAAGCGCGTCGATGCGGTGGTGGTGGTCACGACCACGCCGGAAAATCAACGCCAGAGAATTCTCGCGCGCGACAACATGAGCGAAGAAAAGCTCGATGCCATCCTGGCGCGGCAGCTGCCCGACGCTGAAAAGCGCAAGCGCGCCGAATTCGTGGTGGATACATCGCACGGGCTCGATCCGGTGCGGATCCGGATCCGGGACATTCTGGTCGAGGCTGCTAAGATGCCGCAGCGGCGAAGCTGATTCGCCTTTTTCCGGTCTGTCATCCCATGCGCGAAATCGTTCTCGATACCGAAACCACCGGCCTCGACCCGCTGCGTGGCGACCGGCTGGTCGAAATCGGCTGTGTCGAGATCTTCAACCGCATGCCGACCGGCCAGATCTTTCACCGGCACATCAATCCCGAGCGCGACATGCCCGCCGAGGCTTTCGCCGTGCACGGGCTTTCGAGCGAATTCCTCGCCGACAAGCCGCTGTTCGCCCATGTGGTCGACGAGTTCCTGGAATTCATCGCCGACGCGCCGCTGGTAATCCACAACGCATCTTTCGACATCAGCTTCATCAATGCCGAACTCGACCGCATCAAGCGGCCGGTGATCGCGCGCGACCGGCTGGTCGATACGCTGTTGCTGGCGCGGCGCAAGCATCCGGGTGTGTCGAACCGGCTCGACGATCTCTGCTCGCGCTATGCGATCGACAATTCCCGTCGCACCAAGCACGGCGCACTGCTGGACGCCGAGCTTCTGGCCGAGGTCTATATCGATCTGATCGGGGCCCGGCAGTCGCAACTGATCCTGGCGGCCGAGACGCGCGAGACCCGCGGCGGCGGATACGGCGAAATGCCGCGGCGGCAACGCGAGGTCGCGCTGGTGCCACGGATCTCGGAGGAAGATCGCGCGGCGCATCGGGCCTTTATCGCCACGCTGGGCGACAAGCCGATCTGGAGCGATTTTTTGGGCTCGTCGCCGAGCCCTTAGCTAAGCCTGGCCTGCGCCGCCCTGGGCAGCGGCCTGTCGTTCCATGTTCTGGCGATACAGGCCAACGAAATCCACGGGGTCGAGCATCAAGGGCGGGAAGCCGCCGTCGCGCACGGCGGTGGCAATGATCTCGCGCGCGAACGGGAACAACAGCCGCGGGCATTCGATCATGACCAGCGGATGCAGGTTTTCCTTCGGCACGTTCACGATGCGGAATACCCCGGCATAAGCGAGGTCGAAGCTGAACATCACCTTGCCGGCGTTTTCCGCCTTGCCCTCCACCGATAGCGTCACTTCGTACTCGTTTTCGGCGATGTTGTTGGCGCTGACATTGATCTGGATGTTGATCGCAGGCTGCTGCTGTTGCGGCGCCAGTGAACTCGGTGCGTTCGGGTTCTCGAACGACAGGTCCTTGGTGTACTGGGCCAGCACGTTGAGCTGGGGGGGAGCCGCTTCGGGAGGTGCGCCGTTGCCGTTGGTCATGGAAATCTCTCCTGGAGCGTTTCAAGCGACCGGCGACCGGTCTGGCGTCCAAATTCGCTCGGGCCTTGGGAAAATGCTGTTGACGGGGCGAGTGGCTAACATAGCCCCGCCTTGCTCCACAAGGACGACAATGGCGCCTCGCCCGCCGCGCCGGGCCTCTGCTGGTCACCGTATGCGGCAAATAGCCGTCACTGGCGCCGGGAATGCTCCCTAAATTATTGAATATGCGCTATTTCCGGGCATGATCGGGGTTTCCCCCCACGGCCGAAACGCGCTATTAATTGGGTCGTGGCAAACCGGCGAGCCTGCCGGCTTTGGCCGATTTCCGCCGGCATGGCCTTTCATGCCAAAACGCGCCATTGGCCGGGCCAAGTTTAGTGCCTACATGCTGCTGACCCATCCGTGACGTAATCACTGCCGTTCCCAAGGAGGGAACGCTCTACCGCCGGACCCGTTGCCGACGTGAGAACCAGAAAGCAAAAGCGACGTGGATATTTACACCATCATCTTCCTGGCGCTGGCGGTATTCATCTTCCTGCGCCTGCGCAACGTCCTCGGACAGCGCACCGGAAGCGAACGGCCGCCCTATGACCGCACGGCGCGCAACGTCGTGCAGGGGGCGCCGGACAGCAATAACAACAATGTCGTCCCGATACCGGGCACCGTGATCGACCAGGCGCCGCTGGCGCCCACGGCGGAGGTGACACCGCCGAGCGACCGCTGGAAGGGCCTGGCTGAGGCCGGCACGCCGCTGGCCCAGGGGCTGGATGCCATTGCCTTGCTGGATTCCTCGTTCGACCCGCGGCATTTCCTGTCAGGCGCGCGCAGCGCCTATGAGATGATCGTGCTGGCGTTTGCCAATGGCGATCGCCGCGCGCTGAAGGATCTGTTGTCGTCCGAGGTCTATGACAGTTTCGAGGCCGTGATCAAGGATCGCGAGAAGCGCGAGCAGAAGACCGAAACCCGCTTCGTGTCGATCGACAAGGCCGAGCTCGTGGGCGCGGAAGCGCGCGACAGGGCAGCCCAGCTGACGGTCCGCTTCGTCTCGCAGATGATCTCGGTCACCCGCGACAAGGCTGGCGCGATTGTCGACGGCAATCCGGATAAGGTCACCGATATCACCGATGTTTGGACATTCGCCCGCGACGCTACTTCACGCGATCCGAACTGGAAGCTGGTCGGCACCGGAAGCGCTCACTAACGCGCGCGGCGTCAAACGATACGCCATCGCGTTTTGTGTCATCGCTCTCGTGCTGTCGTTGGCTCCGCTTGCGGCGCGCAAGCTGCATCCCGCGCGCACCTCCGAGCCCGCGCATCGGCATCTGCCCTATCCCCCTCTAGAGTGGCCGCTTCAGATCAGCGGCAGCCAATATGCTCCGGTGGCCTGGGCCGACATTACCGGCTGGAACGACGACGACCATCTGCAGGCTTTCAAGGCGTTTCGCATCAGCTGCAAGCCGATCTCCGCTCGGCCGGATCCGGCGGCCGATGCCAAAACCGACGCCAAGGTCGATGCAAAAGCGGACGTAAAAGCGCTCGGCAATTCGTTGCGCGATCCCTGCCATGCGGCCAGGGCCACCGATATTTCCGATGGCGCCAGGGCCAAGGCGTTTTTCGAGTTGTATTTTCTGCCCTTGCGCATCTCGCGGCTCGGCGAGGATCAAGGTTTCGTCACCGGCTATTACGAGCCGGTCCTCGACGGCTCGCGGACGAAGACAGACGTCTACACCGTGCCGGTGTATCGGCGTCCCTCCAACCTGTTCGTTCGCGGCTTCAAGCAGGATGCGCCCAGCCTGCCCAACAAGGGCGAGGTGTTCCGCAAGATCGGCCGCCGCAAGCTCGTGCCCTATTACGATCGTGCCGCGATCGAGGACGGCGCAATCGCCGGCCGCGGCCTCGAGATCTGCTGGCTGAAAAGCCAGACCGATCTGCTGTTCGCGCAAATCCAGGGCTCGGCACGGATCCGGCTCGAGGACGGCTCGACCGTCCGCATCAATTACGACGCGCATAACGGCTATCCCTATACGGCGGTCGGCCGCATCCTGATCGACCGCGGCATCATCCCGAAAGAGCAGATGTCGATGCAGAAGATCCGGGAATGGATGGAGCAGAATCCCGACGGCGCCAATGACGTGCGCCGGCAGAACCGTTCCTACGTGTTCTTTCGCGAGGTGCCGCTCTCCGACAAGGATGAAGCGGTCGGCGCCCAGGGCGTCCCGCTGACGCCGGGCCGCTCGATCGCGGTCGACAAGGCGCTGCATGTTTATGGCACGCCGTTCTTCATCGAAGGCGAGCTGCCGATCGAATCGGAGCAGTCGAAGACGCCGTTCCGCCGGCTGATGATCGCGCAGGATACGGGATCGGCGATCGTCGGACCCGCGCGCGCCGATCTTTATTTCGGCGCTGGCGCGGATGCCGGGAAGGTGTCCGGCCGGCTGAAGAACAATATGCGTTTTGTCATCCTGGTGCCGAAGAGCCTCGACCCGGCGGCGCGAGGCCGCAAGATGCCGCTGCCGGACGCGCGGCCGTCGGCGAAAATCGCAAAGCTGTTTCCGCAGGTCGATCCCCTGCCGAACCAGAAGAACGGCGCCAAGCCTGCAGATAGTTCCGCGGCGAAAAGCGCTGGGGCCGCCACGCCGTCACAGCCGGCGGCCGCCACGGCTTCGACCGCGCGAACGGCTACCGCCGAGATCATACCGTTGCCGGAAGCAAGGCCGGCCACCGCTCCGGTTCGCGAGGTGCGTCGTCAGCGCCGCCATTATCGTTATCATCGCGGCCAATGAAGCGTCCTTTCCCGATTCCGGAATTACCGGCACCGCCCCGCCGCAAGCGCAGCTTGAGCGAGGAGGAACGCGCGTTGTGGGAGAGCGTGGCCAAGCAGATAAAGCCGTTGCGCAAGAAGCCTCGCGCCGCGAAGGCGGAGGAGGCCGAAGCTCCGGCGCCCCCGAAACCCGCGGCGTCAACGCGCCCGCATCCGCCCGCCAAAATTCCGCGACCGTCAAAACCCGAGCCGCCGGCCGCGCCGCCGCTGGCGCCCTTCGGACGCCGCGAGCGCTCGCAATTGTCGCGCGGCAAGAAGCAGATCGACGCCCGGCTCGATCTGCACGGCATGACGCAGACCCGCGCCCATCACGCGCTGTCGGGCTTCCTGCACCGTGCCCACCATGACGGCCTGACATTCGTTCTTGTCATTACCGGCAAGGGGAAAATGGGCACCGAATCGGAGCGCGGCGTGCTGCGCCGCCAGGTGCCGCACTGGCTGAGCCTTCCCGAATTTCGCGCGCTGGTGGTCGGCTTTGAAGAGGCCCATATCGGCCATGGCGGCGAGGGCGCGCTCTATGTGCGGATCAGGCGGGCGAGACTGTGATGTTCTAAAATGGCCTGACGATTCCAACGCGTGGGATCAGGGTCACGATCCAGCCGAAAGCCGTGGTCTTCGGGTCATGTGATGGAATGGTCGGCACGGCTTGAGAAGCGGGCAGCGTCTTGACCGCGTGAAGGATCAGGAACATGCAGGCCGCCCAGTTCGAGATCCACCTGGAATAATCGAACACCATCGCAAACATCACGAGATAGGCCGCGCTCACCAGCATTAGGGCGGCGACGACAACCCGCCGATGCCAATCCTCGGAGAGCGCCCGGATCGAGCCGGCAAGATATTTCCAGATCGGGGCGTGCAGCCAGATCAACAGCGCAAACACGGGAATGCCGAGAATATTGGACGGCATGCGATCCCAGGTGTCCGAGATTTCCTTGGCAAGCGGCTGATACCAGATGTAACTGAAACTTAGCAGATTGGTGCGGCTCGGGTCGGCCATCCGGCTCTGCAGATAGCGGACGAACTCCGCCTCCGGCACTTTCATCGTTCCCAAAAATTGCGCCACGAGGAACAACAGCCCGACGCACAGCGCCGCGGCGATGCCGACGGTCACATTCTTCCGGTCAAAACCCTGCACCAGGTAGTAGCGCAGCAGCACGATGACGGCGATGGTCGGCACATACATCAGGAGATGGATGTGGTGAACGAGGATCAGGATCACCGATGCCAGCGCGGCGAGCAGCACGAACGCGACGGAGCGCGCCGGTATCAGCAGCAGGACAATCGCGAACGCGCAGCCGTAAATGTCGAAATGCCCGAGCGTGTGCATGAAATTCTTCAGGAAGAACGGCGAGCCCGCCATGAACACGAACAGCGGCATGTGCTCGTCGTCGAACCCGAATGTTCGGCGGAACAGCTCGATGAACAGGCCCGCCGTGATCAGCCAGACCGTGCCGGAGAGCGCGAATACCAGCCACACCGGCACCTTTGCGGTGAACAGCGACACGATCGCGCCGATCAGCGCACGCTTGGTGAAGCCGAAATGATAATCGACCAGGAGATGAATGTAGGGGACGTAGGGTTCGCGCGTGAGCTTGTATAGAAAAACCCCGATCAGGACGGCGACGTTGACGGCGAGCATCAGGCGCCAGGGGTTTTCCCGCACACGCAGATTCATTGAGTCCCCGGAGCGCCGATAGATTGAGCATTGCACTATCACATGGCCAATGCATGTGCCAATTCTCCGACGTCGTCCCGGCCTTGAAGCCGGGACCCATAACCACTGATCTTGGATTTGCTACGGCCGGCGCAGGTATATCCGTTACAAAATAAACCGGCTTAGATCGGTGTTCTTGGCCAGATCGCCGACGTGCTTCTGGACGTATTCGGCATCGATCTGGATGGTCTCGCCATGGCGGTCGGGGGCGGCAAAGGAAATCTCGTCCAGCACCCGTTCCATCACGGTCTGCAATCGCCGGGCGCCGATATTCTCCACCGATGAATTGACAGCGACCGCCACGTCCGCGAGTGCGTCGATGGCATCGTCGGTGATGTCCAGCGTCACGCCTTCGGTGCGCATCAGCGCGACATATTGCTTGATCAGCGATGCCTCGGGTTCGGTCAGGATGCGGCGCATGTCGTCGCGGGTGAGCGCCGCGAGTTCGACCCGGATCGGCAGCCGGCCCTGCAATTCCGGCAACAGGTCCGATGGCTTTGCGATATGGAACGCGCCCGAGGCGATGAACAGGATATGGTCGGTCTTGACCGCGCCGTGCTTGGTCGAAACCGTGGTGCCCTCGATCAGCGGCAACAGGTCGCGCTGTACGCCCTCACGGGAGACGTCGCCGCCGCCGCTGCGGCCTTCGCGCACGCAGATCTTGTCGATCTCGTCGAGGAACACGATGCCGTTGTTCTCGACCACGTTGATCGCTTCTTGCACCAGCTGGTCGTTATCCAGCAGCTTGTCGGATTCCTCGTTGACGAGCAGCTCATGGGATCCCTCGACGGTGAGCCGGCGGGTCTTGGTGCGGCCGCCCATCTTGCCGAAGATATCGCCGATCGAGATCGCACCCATCTGCGCGCCGGGCATGCCGGGGATCTCGAACATCGGCATGCCGCCCGAGGACTGCGTCTCGATCTCGATTTCCTTCTCGTTGAGTTCGCCGGCGCGTAGCTTTTTGCGGAAGGAATCGCGGGTGGTGGCGCTTGAGTTGGCGCCGACCAGCGCATCGAGCACGCGCTCCTCGGCGGCAAGCTGGGCGCGGGCCTGCACATCCTTGCGCTTGCGCTCGCGGGTCTGCGCGATCGCGACTTCGAGGAGGTCGCGGATGATCTGCTCGACGTCGCGGCCGACATAGCCGACCTCGGTGAACTTGGTGGCCTCGACCTTGATGAACGGTGCGCCGGCGAGCTTCGCCAGCCGCCGTGCGATCTCGGTCTTGCCGACGCCGGTCGGCCCGATCATCAGGATATTCTTCGGCAGCACTTCCTCGCGCAGCTGGCCGGTGAGCTGCAGCCGCCGCCAGCGGTTGCGCAGCGCGATGGAGACCGCGCGCTTGGCGTCGGCCTGGCCGACGATGAAGCGGTCGAGTTCGGAAACGATTTCGCGGGGGGAAAAGTCGGTCATGGGCCCTAGCTAGGTCTCAAATGTGGTTGGCACAAGCGGTTCTAGATGATCGGCGGTCCCGCCTGCCAGTGCCGGATGGCGTCGAAGGGGTGGATCAGCATGATGATGTTGAGGGTGAGGTTGTCGCGAATGTGAAGCCCGACCAGAATCTCGAATGCAAGCCCGAGCCCGACCGTGGCCGCCACCGGGAGCTTTCGCGCCAGCAGAAAGCCCACCACCATCGACAGCGTATCGGACACCGAATTGACGATGCTGTCGCCAAAATAGTCCAGCGACATGGTGCCGGTCCGGTAGCGCTCGATGATCCAGTTGGAATTTTCGACCAGTTCCCAGCCGCCCTCGATCAGCATCGCCACGATCAGGCGGCCTTGCCATGGCAAGCGCGACAGCGTGAGCCAGGTCAGGCCGTAGAACAGGAAGCCGTGGATGACGTGCGAGAACGTGTACCAGTCGGTGAGGTGCTGCGAATTTTCCGAGCTCTGCACCACGCCGTGCCAGAGCTTGACGTAGCCGCAGGTACAGATCGGCACGCGTCCCATCGCATAGAGGATCGATGCCTGCAGCGCGAGCAGGAGGGCTGCGACCGCACCCCAATGCCATGGCGAAAGCGTGGGAGGGGCCGGCGCGGCGCGCTCGATCGTCATGGGTTGCGGACCATCAACAGGGCAGGGCCATCAGGCGTATCAACAACGCGATCGCTTTGGAAGCCGGCCTTGGCGTAGGCGCGCACCGCGCGGCCATTGGCCGGATCGGGATCGGTCACGATGCGTGGAATTCCCGAACTCAGCAATCCGTCGGAAAACTGCCGGATGAAGCCGGAGCCATGGCCGCACCCGATCATGTCGGGCCCGCCGATAAATTGATCGATGCCGCGTGTTTTTGCAGGGTGCTCGCCAAGACCAAGGTTCCAGGTGCTCAGCGCGTAGCACTGGATATAGGCGAACGAATGCTCGCCAAGCGCGACGATGAACTGATCCATGTCGGGGTGATAGAGGTCTCCGCTCACCAGAGCATATTGTTCCTCCGGCTGCCCCCACCAGCGCATTACCTCAGGCGTTTCCAGCCAGCGCCGGACCAACGAGAGATCGGCCGAGGTCATCGGGCGGAAGACGTACTCCGGTGCCCTCGGTCAGCCGCTCGACAGGCTCTCGATGGTGACGTTGCGGTTGGTATAGACGCAGATGTCGGCGGCGATATCGAGCGACCGGCGCACGATGGCCTCGGCGTCCTTGTCTGAATCGACCAGCGCGCGGGCGGCCGCCAGGGCGTAATTGCCGCCGGACCCGATCGCCATCACGCCGGCCTCCGGTTCCAGCACATCGCCGGTGCCGGTCAGGACCAGCGACACCTCCTTGTCGGCGACAATCATCATCGCCTCCAACCGCCGCAGATAGCGGTCGGTGCGCCAATCCTTGGCGAGTTCGACCGCGGCGCGGGTCAGTTGTCCCGGATACTGCTCGAGCTTGCTTTCCAGCCGCTCGAACAGCGTAAACGCGTCCGCGGTAGCGCCGGCAAAGCCGCCGATCACGTCGCCCTTCCCGAGTTTCCGGACCTTTTTGGCGTTGGACTTGATGACGGTCTGGCCGATCGAGACCTGCCCGTCGCCGCCGATCACCACCTTGCCGCCCTTGCGGACCGTCAAAATGGTGGTGCCGTGCCAGACCGGCGACTGGGATTGTGATGCCTGCATGGGTTACCTCGCGTTGGCAGGGATTTAGGGATTTGCGCGCAGGGTTACAATTGCCGGATTCCGGTCACCATAGGCCGAAGTTCGGTCGCTATCGGGCCATCCCGCAGTAGCGAAGGCGGCATCCCCCTGTTAAAAGGGCGCGTTTTCGGCCCAAGGGAGTCAGCCCCCCGTCAGGGCCGGTCAAGGGAAAGCACGTTTCATGCGCAGCGCCACCATCAAGCGCAAGACCAAAGAGACCGACATCGAGGTGACCGTGAACCTCGACGGCACCGGCGCGGCCAGCATCGCCACCGGGATCGGGTTCTTCGACCATATGCTCGACTTGCTGGCCCGGCATTCCCGCATCGACCTCACGGTGAAGGCGGTCGGCGACCTTCATATCGACCATCACCACACCACCGAGGATGTCGGCATCGCGCTCGGGCAGGCGGTGAAGCAGGCGCTCGGCACCATGGCCGGTATCACCCGCTATGCATCGATCCACATGCCGATGGACGAGACCCTCTCACGCGTCGTGATCGACATCTCGGGCCGGCCGGTGCTGGTGTTCAAGGTGGAGTTTCCACGCGACAAGGTCGGTCAATTCGACACCGAACTGGTGCGTGAATGGTTCAACGCCTTTGCCATCAATGCCGGCGTGACTTTGCACGTCGAGACCCTATATGGCGAGAACAGCCATCATATCGCCGAATCCTGCTTCAAGGGTCTGGCAAGGGCGCTGCGTACGGCGGTTGCGATCGACCCGAAGGCCGCGGGCGAAGTGCCATCCACCAAGGGTCAGCTCGGCGGCTGATTGCTTGTTCTCGGCGGAGCGTACAATGCCGGTCTACACAGTGCATGCCCCCGCGACCAACGGCGCCGATTTCTCGGCGACGGACCGCTTTGCCTTCGTTCGCGACGGCTTCCATTTCTGGGCCGCCGTTCTCGGCGTGGTGTGGCTGGCCTGGCATCGGCTGTGGCTGGCGTTGCTCGGCTGGATCGTCCTGATGGCGATCGTCGATTTCGGCATGGTGAAGCTCGGCATCGGCGGGGGCGCGATCCTGCTCGTGGATACCCTGCTCGCGCTGTTGCTCGGGTTTGAAGCGGCGAGCCTCGAGCGCTGGACCCTGTCGCGGCGCCACTGGCGCCAGCTCGACATCGTTGTGGCGGATGACGCGGAAGCCGCGGAGCGGCGCTTTTTCGATCGCTGGACCGCCAGGCAGCGCGGACTCGGCAACGATCAGCCGGCGGTCGATCGCGGCGCGCCGCCCCCGACCCGGAATATTCCGGGCCAGCCGTTTTCGAAGCCGCCGCCGCTGCCGCACAGCGACATCATCGGATTGTTCCCGGACCCGGGAGCGCAGCGGTGAGCGTTGCCATCATCGACTACGGCTCCGGCAATCTGCACTCGGCCGCGAAGGCGTTCGAGCGCGCCGCGCGGAGCATGGAAAATCCGCAAAAGATCGTGGTGACCCGCGATCCGGAAGTTGTGTATCGCGCCGACCGGATCGTGCTGCCCGGCGTCGGCGCCTTCGCCGATTGCCGCCGGGGGCTGGATGCGCTCGATGGCATGATCGAGGCGATGACGGAAGCCGTGCGCAACAAGGCGCGACCGTTCTTCGGCATCTGCGTCGGCATGCAACTGATGGCCACGCGGGGCAAGGAGCATGTCACGACCGACGGCTTCAACTGGATCGCCGGCGACGTCGAGAAAATTTCGCCGCGCGAGGAGAATCTGAAGATCCCGCATATGGGATGGAACACGCTCGACCTGGTGCGCGAGCATCCGGTGCTCGAACGTCTGCCGCTGGGGCCGAAAGGCCGCCACGCCTATTTCGTGCACTCCTATCACCTCAACGCCACCAATGAAACGGACGTGCTGGCGCGCGCCGATTACGGCGGCCCGGTGACGGCGATCGTGGGCAAGGACACCGCTGTCGGCACCCAGTTTCACCCGGAGAAGAGCCAGCGCTTTGGTCTGGCCTTGATCTCCAACTTTCTGAAATGGAAGCCGTGATCCTTTTTCCCGCCATCGATCTCAAAAACGGCCAATGCGTGCGCCTGGAGCAGGGCGACATGGCGCGCGCGACCGTGTTCAGCCTCGATCCGGCGGCGCAGGCAAAAGCCTTCGCCGCGCAGGGCTTCGAATATCTGCATGTGGTGGATCTCGACGGCGCCTTTGCCGGCAAGCCGATGAACGCGCTTGCGGTGGAAGCGATGCTCAAGGCGGTCACCATGCCGGTGCAACTCGGCGGCGGCATCCGCGACCTGAAAACGGTGGAGGCCTGGCTGACCAAAGGCGTCGCGCGGGTGATCATTGGCACCGCGGCGGTGCGCGATCCCGAACTGGTGAAGAGCGCGGCGAAGAAATTCCCCGGCCGCGTCGCGGTCGGTCTCGATGCCCGCGACGGCAAGGTCGCGGTCGAAGGTTGGGCAGAGACCTCGCAGGTTACCGCGCTGGAAATCGCACAGCGGTTCGAGGATGCCGGCGTCGCCACCATCATCTTCACCGACATCGCCCGCGATGGCCTGTTGAAAGGCCTCAATCTCGACGCCACCATTGCGCTCGCTGAGGCCATCTCGATTCCCGTCGTCGCCTCCGGCGGTTTTGCTTCCATCGACGACGTCAAGGCGTTGCTCGCCCCGCGCGCCAAGAAGCTGGCCGGCGCGATCGCGGGCCGCGCGCTCTATGACGGTCGCCTTGATCCCGCGGCCGCATTGGCGCTGATCCGTAACGCACGCGCGGCCGCTTAGGAGCTTTGAATGTTCAAGGTGCGCGTGATTCCCTGTCTCGACGTCAAGGACGGGCGCGTCGTCAAGGGCGTCAATTTCGTCGATCTGCGCGATGCCGGCGATCCCGTCGAGGCGGCGATTGCCTATGACGCCGCCGGCGCCGATGAGCTGTGCTTCCTCGACATCACGGCGACCCACGAAAATCGCGGCACCATGCTGGACGTGGTCCGGCGCACCGCGGAGGCCTGTTTCATGCCGCTGACGGTCGGCGGCGGGGTTCGCACCATCGACGACATCAAGACGCTGCTGCGCGCCGGCGCCGACAAGGTGTCGATCAATTCCGCCGCGGTCAGCCGCCGGGAGTTCGTCAAGGAGGGCGCCGAGAAATTCGGCGAGCAGTGCATCGTGGTGGCGATCGACGCCAAGCGGGTCAAGCGCGGCGGCGGCGGCGAGCGCTGGGAAATCTTCACCCATGGCGGCCGTAATTCCACGGGGATCGATGCCATCGAATATGCCCAGGAAGTGGTCTCGCTCGGCGCCGGTGAAATCCTTTTGACCTCGATGGACCGCGATGGCACCCGGCAGGGCTTCGACATCCCGCTCACCAGCGCGATCGCCGACAGCGTTCCGGTGCCGGTGATCGCCTCCGGCGGCGTCGGCAACCTCGATCATCTGGTCGACGGCATCCGCGAAGGTCACGCCACCGCGGTGCTGGCGGCATCGATCTTCCATTTCGGGGAATTTACCATACGTGAAGCCAAGGATCATATGGTGCGGGCCGGGCTGCCGATGCGGCTCGATCCCTGACGACTTGCCGTCATAAAAGTGCTAAAGGGCTTCAGTTGCGCCCGGCCTTTGCGGGCGCGTGAGTTGAGTCGATGCCGCGTTTCACGCTCCAGGATCTCGCCGCCACCATCGATGCCCGCGCGGCGTCGGGAGGAGAGGCGTCCTATACGCGCAAGCTTCTGGACAAGGGTTCGGAGCATTGCGCCAAGAAATTCGGCGAGGAAGCGGTGGAAACCGTGATCGCCGCCGTCGAGAACGACCGCGACCACCTGATCGCCGAAAGCGCCGACCTGCTGTTCCATTTGCTGGTGCTTCTGAAGTCGCGCGGCGTGAAGCTTGAGGAAGTCGAGGCGGCGCTGGCGCAGCGCACCAGCATGTCGGGACTGGAAGAGAAGGCGTCGCGCAAGCGCGATTAAAGCAAGGGGGGTCGGGCCAGATCGTCCCGACGTGGAAGCTTAGAGGCGGCGTCATGGATATTCGGGCACCGGACCAACAATATAATCCCTATCGGATATTCTCCCGGGAGCAGTGGGCGCGGCTGCGCGACGACACGCCGATGACGCTGGAGCCGGGCGAGTTCGAGCGGCTGCGCTCGCTGCATGACCGCCTCGACATGAAAGAGGTCGAGGAAATCTTTCTGCCGCTGTCCCGGCTGCTGTCGATTTACGTCGACGCGACGCTGCGGCTTTATCAGGCGCAGCGCCAGTTCCTCGGCATCCGGGACCGCAAGGTGCCCTACATCATCGGCGTCGCGGGTTCGGTGGCGGTGGGCAAATCGACCACCGCGCGTGTGCTGCAGGCGCTGCTGGCGCGCTGGTCGCCGCGGCCGAAGGTCGATCTGGTCACCACCGACGGCTTCCTGTTTCCCAAGGCCGTGCTGGAACGGCGGGGCTTGATGCAGAAGAAGGGTTTTCCCGAGAGCTACGATCTGCCGATGCTGCTGTCGTTCTTGAGCGACATCAAGGCCGGACGGCGGACCGTGCGGGCGCCGGTCTATTCGCATCTGACCTATGACATCATTCCGAACGAATGGACCGAGATCGACCGGCCGGACATCCTGATCGTCGAGGGCGTCAACGTGCTGCAGACCGGACCGCTGCCGCGCGACGGCAAGGCGGTGCCCGTGGTGTCTGACTTCTTCGATTTCTCGGTTTATATCGATGCCGAGGAATCGGTGCTGCGCGAATGGTTCATCAAGCGCTTCCTGGCGCTGCGCGATACCGCGTTTACCGATCCGCGGTCGTATTTCCATCGCTATGCGCCGCTGTCCGACGAGGAAGCGACCGCCACGGCGCTGGCGATCTGGGAGCGCACCAACCTCGCCAATCTCGAGGACAACATTCTGCCGACCCGGCCGCGCGCGACGCTGATCCTGAAGAAGGGCGCCGATCACGTGGTCGAAACGGTGGCGCTGCGGCGGCTGTAGGGCCGATCACGCTAGGTGGCGCGGGGCATCGGCCCCGAAATGCTCGATGTAGCGGGCGCTGATCGCCGATACCGGCATCACGATCAGCACGTCGGTGGTGCCGAACTGATGATCGATCACCGCGCCGTCGCCGATATACGCCCCGAGCCGCAGATATCCCTTGATCAGCGGCGGCAGCTCATGCAGCGCCGCCTTCGGGTTGATGGCTTCCTTCGCCATCCGGTTCATCTCGACGCGGCGCGAGCGATGCGCCGAGGCGCGCCAGGCTTCCGGGGCCTGCGCGTAGTGATGCAGGAAAGACAAGGGCAGCGCCAGCCGGTCAGGATCGGTGCCCTCGAAACTGGCGCAGCCGATCATGACGTCGAGGCGGTGCTGCCTGACATAGCTCCAGATGCCGTGCCACAGCAATTCGACGGTGCGCTTGGTGCGGTAGCGCGGCAGCACGCAGGAGCGGCCGAGCTCGAGAAAGCGCAGATTCGAATGGCGCTCGGTCAGGCCGGCGATATCGAACTCGTTCTCGGTATAGAAGCCGCCATTGTTTTCCGCGACGTCCTGTCGCAGCAGGCGGTAGGTGCCGACCACCGGCAGCTTACCGCCGATCGTGGGTTTGGCGGCGTGGTCGATCACCATGAGATGATCGCAGATCCTGTCGAACGCATCCTTGTCGCGGCGGGCCAGCAACGTCGCGGCATCGGCGATCGCGGTGCCGTCCTTGTAGAACACGCGATAGCGCAGCTTTTGCGCGCGCTTGATCTCGCGCTTGCCCTCGGCGAGCCGCACCTCGAGCGAACCGAGCCGGCCGAGCGCGGCGGAATGGCCGGGCAGCCGGATCGGCCTGATGACGCCGGATGGCGAGGGCGGCGGCTTGAGCCAGGTGATCGCCGTTTGCGCGGCGGTCCCGACATTTTCCGGCCGCAACATCCGGAAAAGGCGCTGCGTCGATCGCGCCAATTCGCCGTTCTGCATGAAGTCCCTCGTGGCCGCTGCTGTCCGAATCGAATCGGCGCGGCCTTCGAGGGCTGAGAAATCACGGGCCTTCGACAGCCATGTGACGCCGCCATTGCCGGGGTGTGACAGGCTTGCGCCGGGAACGAAGTGCCGGACGAGGCGTCCGGCATCCGTGTTCGAGATGCCGGCCTCCCGGCCTATTTCAGCGCCAGCGGCCTTTCCTCGTCGAGGAAGCCCATCAATTCGTGGAAGAACTGCATGCGGTTCTTTTCCATCATCACCGTATGCGTTCCCTCGCTCAGCTCGATCAGCCGCTTGTACGGCGTGTTCTTCAACTGCGCGAAATAGCCCTGCGCCAGGTAGCTCGGCAGGTCCGCGTCCCACTCGGCGTGCAGCAGCAGCGTCGGCACCGTGATCTTGCCGGGGTCGTACAGCGCCTTGCCGGCGGCCCAATATTTCGCGCCGTCCTCGACCACGCCGTTCGGCGCGCGCAGCATCGGCGGATTCTGCTTCGAGGCCTCGGGATCGGTGGCCCAGGTCGCGTTGGCCCAGGCGTCGAACACGCCGGGCGGAATCAGATCGGCCTGCTTGTCGGCGGCGACACCCTTCAGCCAGCGCTCTTTGGCCGAGTCCTTGGAGACGAGCCGGTAGGCGCCAAGCGGCGGCGCGTTGGCGGCGGCGGGCGCGGGCGGTTCGTTACGGATCCATTGCGGGGCATAGAGCACCAGACGGCTGACCTTGGCGTTGTGCTCGCTGGTGTAGAGACCCGCGATCGAGGTGCCCCACGACCAGCCCATCACGTTGATCTTCGAAACCTTGCGTTTTTTCAGGATGTAGTCGACGGCCGCGCCGAGATCATGCGCGGCGACCGCGGTCGATACGATCGGCTTGTTCGCCGCCGGCGGTTGGCTCATTTCGGGCGGCCGGGTCGAGCGGCCATAGCCCCTGACATCGACGAGCCAGACGTCGTAACCGCGCCCGGCGATCAGATCCATCATCGAGACGCCCTCGATCGGCAGGTCGAACGCGGTTTCGGCCGGGTAGGTCGCGCCATGCACGAACAACAGGATCTTGTCCGGGGACATTTCCCGCCCCGCCAAGTGCTTGTTGCGGACGAACAACTGGATTCCCGCATCCCCTGACGGGATCATGGTGTCGGTCGTTTCCAGTTTCGGGCCCTTCGCCTCTGCGGCCGTGGCCGCGAAGGTGGCTGCGGCGAGACATGCCAGTGACATCTGCAAAAACCTGTTGAGCATCGAAAGTCCTCCCGGGACGTTTTTTGTTATTGGGCCGCTCGTTGGCGGCACCGGCCCGCTTCCGCGGACCGGTTGCGCATGCTCGGTCCGAACACCGGCAGCGTCAAGGCTTGCGGCGAGGCTACCTCAGGCCGCCAGATGCCGCGTGGCGGCGAGCCCCGCGAGCGCCTCAGTGAGCTTGTCGCGGTCGAGCGGCTTGATCAGAAAACCGTCCATGCCGGCCTCGAAGCAGGCGTAGCGGTCTTCCACCAGCGTGTTTGCGGTCAGCGCCAGGATCGGCGTCCGCAGGCCCGGCTGGCCTGCCTCGCGGGCGCGAATCTGTTTTGTGGTCTCGATGCCGTCGAGTTGCGGCATCTGGATATCCATCAGCACGAGATCATAGGGCGTGCCGGCGGATTTCGCGGCGAGCCAGGACTCCAGCGCCTCTTCGCCATTGGTGGTGATGACGGCGAGATGGCCGGATCGGGTCAGCAGCGAGCGCATCAACAGCGCGTTGATCTCATTGTCTTCGGCAACCAGCACCGAAAGCCCGCGCGGCGGCGCCTCGGCCGCAACAGGCGTCTCGATCAGCGCCTCATCGGCGAGGCTCGGCGCCGCCACTTCCGGCGCCATCGACAGCCGCGCCGCCAGCGAGGCCGCGCGCAGCGGTTTTATCAGAAAGCCGGTGAAGGCGGAGGAACCGGAAGGCTGCAATTCGTGCCGCGCGGCCGGGGTGAACATGACGATGCGCTGCGCCGCGTGCCTGCGCGCGGTCTCGCCGAGCGCCTCGACTTCTTGCGCGCCGAGCGCGCGATCGATCAGCACCGCGTGCCAGGTTCGTTCCGGCAGCAGCGCCTGCGCCACCGCGGCATCGGCGACCAGGCAGGTCTGGGCGCCCCAGCGCTGCAATCGCCGGGCGACCAGCGAAGCCTCGATGCTCTGCGGCGCCACCAGCATGATCGGCTGCCCGGTCAGGTCCGGTGCCGCGAACGGCTTTTGTTCGCCGTTCGAGGCGGGAAGCGGAACCGACACTTCGAAGGTGGATCCGGCGCCGGGCGTGCTCTCCAGCGTGATCCGGCCGCCCATGCGCTTGACGATGCGCTCGGAAATGTTGAGGCCAAGCCCGGTGCCGCCATAGCTGCGCGCAATGCGGTCGTCGGCCTGTTCGAACTCGCGGAAGATCCGCTCCCGCGCCTCGGGCGCGATGCCGATGCCGGTGTCGCGGACCAGGAAGCTGATTTCATTGGGCCAGATGCCGGGCTCGACGATCAGCGCCACGCCGCCGGTGGAGGTGAATTTTATCGCGTTGCCGGCGAGATTGAGCAGCACCTGCCGCAGTCGTGCGGCATCGCCGATCACTTCCGCCGGCAGTCTTTCGTCGACATAGGCCGCGATCTCGAGTTTTCGCGCTTGCGCCCGCGGCGCCAGCAGTTCGGTGATGTCCTCGATCATGGCGGCGAGCGCGAACGGGCGGTGTTCGAGGTCGATCTTGCCGGCTTCGATCTTGGAATAATCCAGGAGTTCCTCGACCAGCGACAACAGCGCATCGCCCGAGGTTTTCACCGCCTTGGCGTAGGTCGTCTGCTCCGGCGTCAGCGGCGTATCCAGCAGTAGCCCGCTCATGCCGAGGATGCCGTTCAGCGGCGTGCGGATTTCGTGGCTGGCCATCGCCAGGAAGCGCGACTTGGCGCGGTTGGCGGCGTCGGCCTGATCGCGGGCCTCGGCGAGCGCGCGTTCGGTCTCGGTGCGGTCGGTGACGTCGCGTCCGACGCATTGCAATTCGGCCGGCTGGCCGGCGTCCGATCGAACCCAGCCCTCGCGCCAGGCGATCCATCGCGGCCCCAAGGGACCAGCGATCTTCTGGTCGTGGATGCGGGTGCCGTTGGATTCCAGCGCGGTGTCGCCCTGTTCGAGCACGGCGAAGGTGAATTTGCTGCCGATCAGCGCCGCGCGCGGTTGTTCGGCCAGTTCGCAATAGGCGTCGTTGGCGAAGCTGATGTGGCCCTCGGCGTCGCGCAGCACGATCAGGTCGCCCTGCGATTCGAACAGGCTGCGGACGCGCTGCTCGGCCTCCTGCAGTTCCCAGTTGCGGTCGGCCAGCGTTTCATTGTGGAGCGCGACCTTGCGCAGTTTCTGGCGCAGCATGCGCATCCGGAAGCTCAACGTGGCGAGCGCGAGGCAGGCGACCGCGAACAGGAAGCTCGCGCCGATCGCAAATGTATTGGGGTTGTAACCGGAAGCGGGAGAGCGGCTGCCCGCGATGAACCCATAGGATCCGCCGAATGCGGCGGAAAAGATCATGAAAGAGCGGACCGTGAAGATCAGCCACGGATGGCGCCGGGAGAAGCGCCGCAAATGTAGCTTGATCCGGAAGAATCGTCCCATGCCGATGACCCCGAAAGCTGTCTTGTCGCGCCCGACCCGGCGGCGACCATGGAGTGTTTGACCTTGCAAAGTGCTTGCGGGTTGCACGGTGTCAGGTGTGGCGATGCGAACAGGGTTAATGCCGGATGAACGCATCGAAAAAGAGAAAAAACTCAGAGCGAGGCGGCGACCAGCCTGCGCTGTCCGCCGTCGGCGCCGACCACCAGCGCCGCCGCCTCGCGCGCGGTGAAGGTCTTCGAGCGCACGAAGATCCGGTAATCGGCGGGGCCGTCCGGCGAAAGATAGATCACCGGCGAATCGGCCGAGGGGTTCGCTGCGATCGAGACCAGCCGTGTCGCCGGGTTGGCCTCGCACGAACCGGTCTCGGCGCTGTCCGCATCGTCGATCACGGCGAAGTCGGCGGCCTCGGGGCTGTCGGCGAGCTGCACCCGCACGGTTGCGAGTTTCGGGTCGTCGGTGAAGGCGACGTGAAGATCGGCAACCCAGGGCATGTCCGAGATCCGGACCGAGGTGTCGGCAACGGCAATGCAGGGATGCGGGCCGGGCAACAATTCGCCGCGCGCGAAAAAGCCGAGGATCAACAGGGGAACGGCCGACGCCAGAATCTTGAAACGCAACATGACACACCCACTCGACCGAAGGCCGACAAAGACGCGAGGGCTTATGGTTGGCGGAGCGTAAACAGAAGTCGTTACCGCGCGAGTTGACGCGGAGCGGTTCCCGCTTTCGCGGCAGCAACCGGGCAGGATTCAGTTTTCAAACGGCCTGGCAATTTCAAACACACCTTCGCGTTCCCGCGGCGCGAAGCGGCCCGAGGTTTGCTGTTTCTTGCCGCCCTCTTAAAAAAGAGGGCGCAGGGAAAGCCGGGTGCGCGCTGCACCCGCGGTCTCGCGTGCAAAAAGGGTAGAGAAACGCACACGAGCATACAGGTTCAGCGGAAGCAGTCCGGCCTTCCCTGCGCAATGGTTTTACGGCTTATGTCGCGCTCTCCCCGGCGATCGGGCTTTCTTGTCACCGTCGCTTGCGAAAATCACTTCCCGCAAACTTGACGCCGGCGTCGAGGCGTCAGGACCACACGATTTTGCCGTCCGCCAGCAAAGCACTCTCGTCAGAAGCGCCGCCCGCGGCCACCGCATCCCACCCCGCGTCCGTGACGATCGCGATACGCCCCTCGAGTGGGGTGAGACGGCGTACTTAAGAAAGTGATTTGCGAAAAACGCAAAGCGAAAAATTTTTTGCGTCAGGACTGGACAGGTAGAAACAGCTTGAACGGGCTGGAGAAATTAGATTTCAGGCGCAACCGGTTTTACTTCGTTTGACGCGTTTTCTTCACGCGAACCGGTACCCACCCCGGATCCAGTCCGGGGCAGGCCTCGCTTGAAAACGCCTTTGTCTCACGCCGCCCGCCTGACGTCCTCGGCCAGCGCCCGATAGGACAGCGCTTCGGCGAGATGCAGCTTGCCGACCTTGTCCGAGCCGTCGAGATCGGCGAGCGTGCGGGCGACGCGCAGCACGCGGTGATAGCCGCGCGCCGACAGCCGCATGGTCTCCGATGCCTCGCGCAGGAGTTTCGTGCCGGCGGCATCCGGCTGCGCGATGGTTTCCAGCAGCGAGGCCGGCGCTTCGGCGTTGGTGCGGATCTGCGGCAGGCCGGCGGCGGCGTAACGCGCCAGCTGGATGTCGCGCGCCGCGGCGACGCGCGCGGCGACTTCGGCCGATCCCTCCGCCGGCGGCGGCAATATCAAGTCCGCGGCGGTCACCGCCGGCACCTCGATCCGCAAATCGATGCGGTCCATCAGCGGACCCGAAATGCGCGCCTGGTAATCGGACGTGCAGCGGTCGATCCGGCCGCGCTTGCAGGAATAGCCGGGCTCATAGGCGTGGCCGCAGCGGCAGGGATTCATCGCCGCCACCAGCATGAAGCGCGCCGGATAGGTGACGCGGTGATTGGCGCGGGACACCGCGACCTCGCCGTTCTCCAAGGGCTGGCGCAGCGAATCCAGCACGCGCGGATCGAACTCCGGCAGCTCGTCGAGGAACAGCACGCCCTGATGCGCCAGCGAGATCTCGCCGGGCTTGGCCCGCATGCCGCCGCCGGTGAGCGCGGCCATGCTGGCGGAATGATGGGGCGCTGCGGAACGGCCGCTTCGCGGTCAGCGCGCCGTCGCGGATTTCGCCGGCGACCGAGGCGATCATCGAGACTTCCAGCAATTCCGACGGCGACAGCGGCGGCAGGATCGAGGGCAGCCGTGCCGCCAGCATCGATTTTCCCGCGCCGGGCGAGCCCATCATCAGCAAATGATGCCCGCCGGCCGCCGCGATCTCGAGCGCGCGCTTGGCGCTCTCCTGGCCCTTGATGTCGCGCAGGTCGAGCGAGTTGGCCTCCTGCGCGTGCACCCGCGGCTGCGGGCGCGACAGCACCTGCGTGCCTTTAAAGTGGTTGGCGATCTGGATCAGCGAATGCGCCGCCACGATCTGGATGTCCGGGCTCGCCCAGGCCGCTTCCGCGCCGCAGGCCGCCGGGCAGATCAGGCCCTCCTCGCGCGAATTGGCCCCGATCGCCGCCGGCAGCACGCCGGCCACGGGCGCGATCGAGCCGTCCAGCCCGAGTTCGCCGAGCACGGTGAAGCCGGAAAGCGCATCGGGCGGAATGGCGCCGATCGCCGCCATCAGCCCGAGCGCGATCGGCAGGTCGTAATGGCTGCCTTCCTTCGGCAGGTCCGCGGGCGCGAGATTGACGGTGATCCGGCGCGCGGGCAGCGCCAGCCCCGAGGCGATCAGCGCCGAGCGCACCCGCTCGCGCGCCTCCGACACCGCCTTGTCGGGCAGCCCGACGATCGCGAAAGCCGGCAGCCCGGGCGCGACCTGCACCTGCACGTCGACGGCGCGGGCCTCGATCCCCTCAAAGGCTACGGTGGAAACGCGCTGAACCAAATGCTGCCCCTCTGCCGCAACGAAAGGTAGCGGAAGGTGGGGAGGTTGGCAAGAACATTAGGGGAACACCACCGCGTCGGCGGCAACGTGGTGGATTGGCCCGGCCGTCTCCCGTCCAGGGCACCAAGTCAAGCAATGCTTGTTTAGAGTTTGTTAACTTCCTAACAATGTGTGAATTAGGACTTCGGCCGCGGTCGGAAGGCTTGTATCGGAACAGCATGTGTGTCATAAGAATGGGCGCGCCGGATTTGTGGTCCGGGCGCGCCCTTGATCCTCAACCCGCTAGAGCTAGAGGAGGTTGCGAAGAAGATGACGGTCAAAAAATAGAGAGGGGTGCACGCTCCACGACCGCCTGAGGTCAACCAATAGAGTCATTGCCGTGCCGCCCGCGTTCGTAGCTTCAGTTCACCGAAGCTATCGCGCAGCCTACGCCGAAGATCCTTCAGACGTCGACCGGATAGTTTCAGCTCAATGCTGACCCAACGGCAACGGACCTGTGATGCAGCCAGATTCTGATGAAACGTGTACTCGCTGGAATATATCCTTAAGCACGCCGTACCGTTCGCCGTGATCTGTACACGATCGTCCAATGAGGATAGCGCGGCACAAGACGTTGACCAAGCCATTGCCGCTATTGAAGTGTTCATCGCTACGCTCAGGAGCATCCAGCGGGCCTCAGTAGGCCGGAAGCTACACCAACCGGTAACCATGGCGGCGCAAGTATCGACAAATGGCGTATTTGATAAGCTTGCGGCCCTGGTGCCCTACTCGGCATGTCGAAGATTGTAGCGGCAATACCCACCAAGAAGCTCTTGGCTGCCAAGCGGACACCGCTAAAGAATCCCGACATTGCTACCTTGTTTAAGGCTGGCGGGCTTGTTTTGAACTCGAAGGATTGGACTAACACGATTAGCGCGGTACTAACGCGCCGAGCTGAAACCATTGGCGATATTGTCAAGGTGGAACGCGGAACTTGGGGTCTCAAGGAATGGTATCCTGGCCGCAGCTTCAAGAAGGAAAAGGAGCCGGCAAGGTCAGAAAACGCCAAAGGTCCTGCGGACGAGACTCCCAAAAAGCCCAACATGCTTAGAGGCGCAAGAATTTATCTTACGGACGATGACGAGATCAACGAGAGCGAACAGCCTTAAGCGCAGAGGCTTTCGCTCGGCAGGAGTGAGTTTTCGAGACCTTGCCTTGCCCCCTTTAGCCCCCAAACGGCCCGCTGTAGCGCGGCGTAGTCTTGCTCATCTTGGGAGTTGTTCAGACGTTTGCCTGTGGCGTATCATTGATTGCCTTGGCGAGTTGGTTGGTCTGGGCGCTTGGGATCATAAATCCATTCGACCTTGACGTTACACTCGGCGCAAAGAATTTCACTATTCTGACTTGGTTTCCGGTGCACCACCTTGAACCCCTCGGACAAGCTGTCGATGGAGCGCCCAGTCGCTCCCTACCCAGGATGATCCTCTTCGGACATCATGGCATGCGCTTAAGCACTTCAGCCCGCATTTCGCATTTTACGAACTAATCACTCCGCGTGAACTTTCCAAATCTTTTGCACTTTCAGCCACGCTATATGCCGAGTCGAAGTGTGGGCATCATTAAATTCCCTTGCGCCAAGGGCCATCCAAACGAGATTGCTCGCGCCAATCCGCTAGCGAATTGGTGCGTGGAAGGGGAGCCGGTTCTCCCACGAAGTTGACCCGGCTCTCCCCCACTGGCGATCCTGGCTCCTTCCATAAGAGCTAGGGACCTATCGGAGCCGCCTTCCAGAAGCGGCCCCTGAGCAAAAGCCGTTCCCGGTCCATCGGGGGCGGCTTTTGTGCTTTCGGCATTACTACCAATCTTCGGTTGCACCGAATGCAACACCGTACGTAAGAACAATCTGTCCCACAAACAATTTGTAACCAATCCGAATACAAATCCACCAACCCTGTTGCCGCCCTGTCACGGACCACCATCATTCCAGCCGAATTAACGGTACGTCACCTATACAATTCCCGGCATAGAACATTAGCGGAAACGACACGGTCCGCCTTTCGCAGGTGCGGTTCCCAATTTTCCGGATCATGCTCTTGCGTAGGTGGCCGGGGGTCGGCCATTGGCCCACCCCCGCACGCCATCCCCTCAAAGCAACATCTGCATCGGCTCGGGGATATAATGGAATCCCTCGGCGGTCTTCACGACATGGCCATAGCCCGGCCACGGGTAGTGATACGACATCACGGGAATCTTGTTGGCCGCCAGCATGTCCAGCATTTTTACGCGTGACTCCGCCGCCTGCTTCGGATCGGTGTCGTAGGAGAATTCCATCCGCGGATGCTCCATCAACAGGATCTGGTGATGGGTGAGGTCGCCGAGGAAGGCAAAAGACTTTCCGTCCGAGGTCACCAGGAACATGGTGTGGCCGACGGTGTGGCCGGGCGCGGCGAGCGCCTGGATGCCGGGCAAAAATTCCTGGCCGTCCTTGTAGAACACGAGCTTGTCGCGGATCGGCATCAGGTTCTTGCGGGCGTGAATGACAAAATCCTTCAGAGGGCTGCCGAGCTTGCCTTCGTCGGTCCAGTAATCGAAATCGCTCTGGGCGATGTAGAACTGCGCGTTGGGGAACAGCACCTTGCCGCTGGAATCGACCACGCCGCCGATGTGATCGATATGGGCGTGCGAGAACACCACCGCGTCGATGTCCTCCGGCTTGATGCCGGCTTCCGCCATGCTCTTCTGCTGGCGGCCGGTGGTCGGGCCGAAGGCCTGCGAGGTGCCCATGCCGGTGTCGAACAGCACGAGCTTGTCGCCCATGTTGACGATCGGGGAGTTCTGCTCGAGCACGATGTTGTCGGGCGAGAGGAAATTGTCGGTCAGCATCTTCTTGATGTCGTCGTCGGATGCGCCGGTGAAGGTGCCCTTGGGCGGGCCGAGCGGCAGCGGCCCGTCGGACACCACCGTCACCTCGGCGGCCGCCGAGCATCGAAGCGATGGAAATAGGGCGACTGCGTTCCGACCTTGGGCGCGCGCGCGAGCGCGCTGCCGCCGAGCAGGGTCGATGCGCCGAGGCCGGCGCCGAGAGCAAGCAGGGATCGTCGCGAAACATGGGATGTCATGCGTGTTTCCTCCACTGGTCTTATGAGTTTTTTGCCGCTCGTGCGGATCGGCCGCCGAGCACCCAGAGGTTGCGATGCCTTTTAGGCCTTTGGAAGGTGCGCGCCGGCAATTGGCGGCCGCGAGGCGCGGCTTCGAAATGTGGTCAATTCATCGTGGAGGTCGCGACCGCATTGGCCTGCGGCTGTTCCAGCATCTTCAGCGCGGCATCGAGCGCGTTGCGCAGTTGCAGGGCGGCGCTCGGGCTGCAGCGCAGCCGCCCCGAGGAGAGGAACTTCACGTCGGTGGTGCCGTCGGTCCTGGGAAGCAGGACGCGGGTCGCGAGCTCCGCCTCGATCGAGCCGTTCATGGTCCCGTAGGCCGCGACGATGTCGAAATAGACCACGGGCGCCATGGCCCCGGTGTCCTCATAGACGAGGGCGGCGGGCGGATTGCGGGCTTCCTGATCGGCCAAGCGGTTGCTCCTGCGTCGTGATTCTCGGCGAATCACAACGTACGCCAATCGACAGTCGCGCAATAGCTTTTGCGCCTTGCTTCGGTCAGCCCCGCTTCTTCTCGATCACGTCCCAGATTTTTGCCGCGATGTCGGGGCCGCCGAGCCGGGCGATGGCGCGGATGCCGGTCGGGGACGTCACGTTGATCTCGGTGAGATTGCCGTCGATGACGTCGATGCCGACGAACAGCAGGCCGCGCTCGCGCAAGGCCGGTCCCAGCGTTTCGCAGATTTCACGCTCGCGCGGGCTAAGCTCGGTCGCCTGGGCGGCCCCGCCGCGCACCATGTTGGAGCGCAGATCGTCCGGCGCCGGCACGCGGTTGACGGCGCCGGCAAATTCGCCGTCGACCAGGATGATGCGCTTGTCGCCGTGCTTGACCTCGGGAAGGAAGCGCTGGATCACCCAGGGCTCCCTGAACGTCACCGAGAACATGTCGAAGAGCGAGCCGAAATTCATGTCCTGCGGCATCACCCGGAACACCGCCGCGCCGCCATGGCCGTGCAAGGGCTTCATCACCACCGCGCCATGCTCGTCGCGGAAGGCGTTGATTTCGTCGAGGTCGCGCGAAATCAGCGTCGGCGGCATCAGCTGCGGAAAGTCCATCACGAAGATCTTTTCCGGCGCGTTGCGCACGCTGGCCGGATTGTTCACCACCAGCGTCTTCGGGTGGATCCGCTCGAGGAAATGCGTCGAGGTGATGTAGGCGAGATCGAAGGGCGGGTCCTGCCGCAGCAGGATGACGTCGAACTGCGCCAGCGGCTCGCGGCGCGGCTCGCCGAGGGTAAAATGATCGCCGGGCTCGTCGCGCACGGACAGGGTCTGCACCGGCGCCACCAGCTCCTCGCCCTTCAGCGAAAGCTTGTCCGGCGTGTAATAGGACAGCCCGTGGCCGCGCTTCTGCGCCTCCAGCAGCAGGGCAAAGCTCGAATCGCCGCGGATGTTGATGCGCGCGATGGGGTCCATCTGGACGGCGACGTTCAATTTCATGGGTGGGGTCCGCTTGGCTTGGCTTTGAGGGGCTGGAAATCAGGTGCTGGCGTCGAATGCCGCTAACAGATGGCGCGGCAGGCGCCTCGGCGCAATCAGCATGGCGTCGAAACGCAGCTCGAATTCGGCATGTTCGGGATGCGCCATCAGCCAGGCCTGGGCGGCGGCGATGATGCGCGCCTGCTGGCGCGGCGTCACCGCATAGGCGGCCTCGTCCAGGCTGGCGCGGGCCTTGACCTCGACGAAGGCGACGAGATTGCGCCGCCGCGCCACGATGTCGATCTCGCCATGGGGGGTGCGAAAGCGCTTTGCGAGGATGCGATAGCCCTTCGCCATCAGATAGGCGGCGGCGCGGGCCTCGGCGGAGAGGCCGGTGCGAAACGCCGCGACGCGCGCGGGCGAGGCGATTTTGTCTGGTGGGGCGGCGCCGTCAGTCTTCGCCATCGCCGCCTCCGCGGCTGATCTGCTTTCGGCTGAGCTCCAGCGCGCGGGCATAGATCTCGCGGCGCGGACGCCCCGACAGCTCGACCGCATGCGCCACCGCATCCTTGACGCTGTCGCGCGCCAGCGCCGTGCGCAACAGATCGTCCAGCGCCTCGGCACCCATGATCTGCGCGCCCTTCGGCGGCGGCGCGATCACCAGCACGAATTCGCCGCGCGTTTCCAGCGCATCGGCGGTTCGCGCCAGCTCGGCCAATGGCCCACGGCTCACCTCTTCATGCATCTTGGTCAGCTCGCGGCAGATCGCGCCGTCGCGACCGCCCATGATCGCGGCGAGGTCGGCCAGCGTGTCCTGCACGCGGTTGCCGGATTCGAACAGCACCAGCGTGGCGTCGATCCGCGACAACTCCGTCAGCCGCGCGCGGCGCGCGGTCTGCTTCGGCGGCAGGAAGCCTTCGAAGAAGAAGCGGTCGGTGGGGAGTGCCGCCACTGCCAGCGCCGTCAGCACCGAGGACGGCCCCGGCAGCGCGACCACGGAAAAGCCGGCGGCGCAGACCTCGCGCACCAGCTTGAAGCCGGGATCGGAGATCAGGGGCGTGCCGGCGTCGGAGACCAGCGCGATCGAGGCGCCCTGCGCCAGCTTTTCCAGGATTTTCGGCCGCGCCAGCGCGGCGTTGTGCTCGTGATAGGGCTTTAGTACCGCATGGATGCCGTAGCGCTCGGTCAGGCGGCGGGTGATGCGGGTGTCCTCGCAGGCGATGATGTCGACGCCGGCGAGGGTTTCCAGCGCGCGCAGCGTAATGTCGCCGAGATTGCCGATCGGGGTCGCCACCAGATAAAGTCCGGGAGCCGGCTTCGGCGCGGTCAGGAGGTGGCCGCCAACGGTAAAGTTGCGGCTTGCGGGTTCCGCGCCTTCAGGGTTCTTGCCTTCATTGCTATTTATGGGAAGAGCTTTTGCGCGCATAATCATAATCTAGAGGGAACACAGAGTTTGCGCCACGATGCTGGCATAAGGAATACCGCTGCGCACGACGATTTAAGGGAACCGGGACGAGCAACCCGGCCCGCACGCCACGGCCATAATCCTTTTGTTTTAGTTAACTATTCGCCGACAATATGCCTGAATCCACTCCCCTGATCGTTGTCAGGTGGACGTGCTGGCCGATTTCGGTCGGTCAAGAGAAGAGATGCGATGGTGGGGCCGCTCGAACCCAAATCTGCGCCTGCCAAACCCAAGCCTTCCGGGGCCACCCGGCGGTCGGCGGTCGGCCTGATCCTCGGTGCGCCGCTGCTTGCGGCCTGCGCCGGCGTGCAGCAGAGCCTCAACTCGTTTTCCAGTTCGCCTCAGCCGGCAGCCGGTCCGACGCAGCAGCCGCTCGCGGTCGGCACCGGGCAGGTGAAAGTCGGACTGATCCTGCCGCTGTCGGCGGCCGGCAATGCCGGCGTCGCGGCGCTGTCGATGAAGAACGCCGCCGAGATGGCGCTGGCGGAATTCCAGAATCCGAACATCCAGCTTCTGATCAAGGACGACGGCGGCAGCCCGCAAGGCGCGGGCCAGAGCACGCAGCAGGCGCTCGACGAGGGCGCCGAGATCATTCTCGGCCCCCTGTTTGCGCTGTCGGTGCCGCCGACCGCGCAGCTCGCCCGCGCGAAGGGCGTGCCCTGCATCGCGTTCTCGACCGATTCGAGCGTGGCCGGCCGCGGCGTTTATCTGTTGAGCTTCCTGCCGGAATCCGACGTCAACCGGATCGTCGAATACTCCGCCAGCGTCGGCAAGAAGTCGTTCGCGGCGCTACTGCCCGACAATGCCTATGGCAATGTGGTGGAGGCGACCTTCAAGCAGGCGGTGCCCCGCCGCGGCGGCCGCATCGTCGCCTTCGAGAAATACGGCGCGGACCGCGCCGGTCCCGCGCGCACCGTGGCGCAGGCGCTCGGCTCAGCCGATGCGCTGTTCATCGCCGACGACGGCGATTCGGTGGTAGCGACCGCCGATGCGCTGACCGCGGCCGGCGCGAACTTGAAGAATATCCAGCTGCTCGGCACGGGCCTGTGGGACAATCCGCGGGTCTATGCGAGCCCGGCGCTGCAGGGCGGCCTCTATGCCGCGCCGGACCCTTCGGGTTTCCGCGCCTTCTCCGGGCGCTACCGCACTAAATTCGGCGGCGATCCCGTGCGCACCGCGACGCTCGCCTATGACGCGGTGGCGCTGGTCGCCGCATTGGCGCGCACGCAGGGCGGCCAGCGATTCTCGTCGGAGACGCTGATCAATCCATCGGGCTTTGCCGGCATCGACGGCCTGTTCCGGTTCCGCCCCGACGGCACCAACGAGCGCGGCCTCGCCGTGATGCGGGTGGCTTCGACCGGCAGCGTCGCGGTCGCGGGATCGCCAAAGAGTTTCGGGGCGTAGGCTTACGCCGCGAGATCCGCGACCACGGCATCGAGCACCGGAAATCCGGCCTGCGTGACCCGCAGGCGGCCGCTGTCGTCGACGACAATGGCGCCTTCTTCGCGCAGCACCGCGATGCGGCGCGGATCGAGCGGCCGGCCCGAGAGCGCTGCGTAGCGGGTGGGATCGATGCCTTCCGCGAGCCGCAGGCCCATCAGCAGGAATTCGTCGGCGCGCTCCTCGCTGTTGAGGAGATCGTCCGACACGACGCCGTGGCCGTTGGCTTCGACCCGCATCAGCCAGGCCTCCGGGCGCTTCTCGGTGGCGATCGCGTGGCGCACGCCATCGATGTCGAGCCGCCCATGCGCGCCCGGGCCGATGCCGGCATATTCCTGGCCGCGCCAGTAGACGAGGTTATGTTGGCATTCGGCGCCAGCTCGGGCGTGATTGGAAATCTCGTAGGACGGCAGGCCGTGGCTGCCGCAGACTTCCTGCGTCACGTCATAGAGCGTGCGCGCCAGCGTCTCGTCCGGCGTCTTCAGTTTGCCCGCCGCATGCAGGCCGAAGAACGGCGTGCCTTCCTCGATGGTGAGCTGATAGAGCGACAGATGCTCGGCCGCTTCCGCGATCGCGCGCTTCAATTCGGCGGTCCACATCTGAGACGTCTGATCGGGGCGGGCATAGATCAGGTCGAACGAATAGCGCGCGAAGATTTTTCGCGCGATCGCGACCGCATCGAGCGCCTCGCGCGCGGTGTGCAGGCGTCCCAACGCCTTTAGCGAGGCGTCGTCCAGCGCCTGCACGCCGAGCGAGACGCGGTTGACGCCGGCTGAACGATAGCCGGCAAAGCGCGTCGCCTCGACGCTGGTGGGGTTGGCCTCGAGCGTGACTTCGACATCATCAGCGACGCGCCAGTGCTTGCCGATCGCATCCAGGATGGCGCCGACAGTTTGCGGCTTCATCAGCGACGGCGTGCCGCCGCCGAGAAAGATCGAGGTGACTTCGCGGCCCGGTGCGCGGGCCGCCGTGGTCTCGATCTCGCGGGCGAAGGCGCGCGCAAAACGCTCTTCGTCGATCGGCTCGTGCCGGACATGGCTGTTGAAATCGCAATACGGGCATTTCGACAGGCAGAACGGCCAGTGCACGTAGACGCCGAAGGCTTCCTTGTTTGCGCCGGCGCTAGTCAAGGCAGATCTCCGCCAGCTTGACGAATGCGCGGGCGCGGTGCGACAGCCCAAGCCGAGCGGCGGCAGGCCGTGCTTCTCGATCGAGGTCATCTCGCCGAAGGTGCGGTCGTGGCCATCGGGCAGGAACATCGGATCGTAACCGAAACCGGCGCTGCCGCGAGGCGGCCACACCAAGGTGCCGTCGGCGCGCGCCTCGACTTCCTCGACATGACCATCGGGCCAGGCCACGCACAGCGCGGAGACGAAATGCGCTTTTCGTTGCGCGGGCTCCTTGGCGCCGCGTTCCTGCAAAAGGCGTTCGATCCGCGTCATCGCCGCGTTGAAATCCTTCGATGGCCCGGCCCAGCGCGCCGAGAAAATACCGGGCGCGCCGTCGAGCGCGTCGACGACGAGGCCGGAATCGTCGGCGAAGGCCGGCAGCTGCGCGGCCTGCGCCGCCGCGACCGCCTTGATCCGCGCATTGACGACAAAGCTGTCGCCGGTCTCGTCGGGCTCGGCGAGGCCAAGCTCGCCGGCCGAGATCGCCTCGACGCCATGCGGTGAAAGCAGTTCCCGCATCTCGGCGAGCTTGCCGGGATTATGGGTCGCGATCACGAGCTTGCCTGTGATGTGGCGGTGCATGCTTTCAATCTATGCGGCGAGCGCGCGATCGCGAAATCACGCCACGGCCATTTTCTGCAGATCGACCAGCCGGGCCACGCCTTTGCGCGCCAGCGCCATCAGCGCCAGGAACTCGTCCTGCGAGAACGGCGTCTTTTCGGCGGTGCCCTGCACCTCGATGATGCGGCCGTCGCCGGTCATGACGAAATTGGCGTCGGTATCGGCCTCGGAATCCTCGGCATAATCGAGGTCGAGCACCGGGGTGCCGTTATAGATGCCACAGGAGATCGCGGCGACGTTGTCGCGCAGCACGTTGGCCTTGATCATGTTGCGGGCCTTCATCCAGCCGATGCAGTCGGCGAGAGCGACCCAGGCGCCGGTGATCGAGGCGGTGCGGGTGCCGCCATCGGCCTGAATCACGTCGCAGTCGACGGTGATCTGGCGCTCGCCGAGGGCTGCGAGGTCGACGGTGGCGCGAAGCGAGCGGCCGATCAGGCGCTGGATCTCGACGGTACGGCCGTTTTGCTTGCCGGCCGAGGCCTCGCGGCGAGTACGTTCCAGCGTCGCCCGCGGCAGCATGCCGTATTCGGCCGTGACCCAGCCGCGGCCCTGGCCCTTGAGCCAGGGCGGCAGCCGCTCTTCCAGCGTGGCCGTCACCAGCACATGGGTGTCGCCGAATTTGACCATGCAGGAACCCTCGGCGTATTTGACCACGCCGCGTTCCAGCGACACGGCGCGCAGTTCATCCGGCGCACGGCGGCTTGGGCGCATGGAAATCCTCCCGAATTCGGCAAAAAGCGTTGGCTCGCGGTGCTTGTAGGTGGGGCAGGCCGGAGCGGCAAGGCCTTTAAGCTACCAATCGCCGCTTGTCAGGGACCTGCGCAATGGACAGATTAGGGGCAGGTTGAGGGAGTAATTTGTGGCCCATCACGATCCGATCGGTCTGATCGCGCCGAATGCCGGGCTTGCCCAGCTCAACGAGCGCTCGCGCGAAATATTTCGTCAAATCGTCGAGAGTTACCTGGCGACCGGCGAGCCGGTCGGTTCGCGCAACATTTCGCGCCTGATCGCGGTGCCGCTGTCGCCGGCCTCGGTGCGCAACGTGATGGCCGATCTCGAGCAGCTCGGCCTGATCTACGCGCCGCATACCTCGGCGGGGCGATTGCCCACCGAACTCGGCCTGCGCTTCTTCGTCGACGCCCTGATGCAGGTCGGCGATCTCACCGATGCGGAACGCCAATCGATCCAGAGCCAGCTCGCCTCCGTCGGCCGCGCGCAGTCGGTGGAAGCCGCCCTTGGCGATGCCCTGACGCGGCTGTCCGGCCTGACGCGGGCGGCCGCCGTGGTGCTGACCGCGAAATCCAATTCGCGGCTGAAACATATCGAATTCGTGCGGCTGGAGCCGGAGCGCGCGCTGGTGGTGCTGGTCGGCGAAGACGGCCAGGTCGAGAACCGCGTGCTGACGCTGCCGCCGGGGGTGCCGTCATCGGCGCTCACCGAAGCCACCAATTTCCTCAATGCGCGGATCAGGGGCCGAACGCTGGCCGAAGCGCGGCTCGAACTCGAAACCGCGTTGACCCAGAACCGCGCCGAACTCGATCAGCTGACCCAGAAGGTCATCGCCGCCGGGATCGCGAGCTGGTCCGGCGGCGAGAACGACGACCGTCAGCTGATCGTGCGCGGCCATGCCAACCTGCTGGAAGACCTGCATGCGCTGGAAGACCTCGAGCGCGTGCGGCTGTTGTTCGACGATCTTGAGACCAAGCGCGGCGTGATCGACCTTTTGGGCCGCGCCGAGCGCGCCGAAGGCGTGCGGATTTTCATCGGTTCGGAAAACAAGCTGTTCTCGCTGTCCGGCTCCTCCACCATCATCGCGCCCTACAGCGATGCCGCCGGCCATATCGTCGGCGTCCTCGGCGTGATCGGGCCGACCCGCCTTAACTATGCGAGGGTAATCCCGACCGTGGACTATGCCGCGCGGATCGTCAGCCGGATGCTGGGCGGCTGATCGGCCGCTTCGGGCAGGGCTGGTTGCGCTTGATTTTTGGCGCCTAAAGCACGATATCCCGGCCCAGCATCCCCATTCATTCCAGGCGATTTCTGAGAGGACAGTCTATGACCGATCCCAACCGGCAGAGCGGCGAACCGGCGAACCCGGCGCAGGGGCCGGAGCCCGTGGTTTCCAAGCCCTACATCATGCCCGACGATCCGGAAGCCGGATCGATCGAGGCGTTGGCGAAGGAAGCCGCGGAATCGCGCGACAAGATGCTGCGGACGCTGGCGGAAATGGAAAACCTGCGCAAGCGGACCAGCCGCGAGGTCGCCGACGCCCGCGCCTACGGCATCACCGGTTTCGCGCGCGACATTCTGGACATCGCCGACAATCTGCAGCGTGCGCTCGATGCGGTTCCGGCCGAGGCCAAGGCCTCCGCCGATCCCGGCATCAAGGCGTTCATCGAGGGCGTCGAACTGACCGAGCGCTCGCTGCTCAACACGCTGGAAAAAAACGGCGTCAAGAAATTCGATCCGATGGGCGAGAAATTCGATCCGAATTTCCAGCAGGCGATGTACGAGGTCCCCGACCCCTCGGTTCCCGCGGGCACGGTACTCCAGGTGGTGCAGGCCGGCTACATGATCGGCGAGCGCGTACTGCGGCCGGCGCTGGTCGCGGTCTCCAAGGGCGGCGCCAAGGCCAGCGCGCCCGCCAATGGCAACGAGCCAAACTGACCCGACCCGAAGGCAGGCCTCGCGCGAAAATTCAGGCCTCGCTCGAAAACACCAACTAGCCCCGCGGCTGAATCCCGTCGCGCACGGCGCGGAAGCGCGGGAACGCCTTGGTCCAGTCGTCACGCGGGGCGCTGGCGATGATCCGCATGGTGCTCTGGCCGCCGAACCGCAGCCACTGCACCACGGTGACAGGGGTTGAGTCCTTGCCGCTGACGGCATCGAGGCGGGTCTCATAGCCGGCCATGCCGTCGATGCGGATCGGCTCGGACATCGTCATGCGCGCGTCGCGCACGCCAGGGATCGAGATGGCCGCCTGCTGGGCGAACCGGCCGCGGTCGTCGGGTTGCGCCGGCGTCGATCCGATCAGGCCGATCACCATGTAGGGGCTGAGTTCGAGCTGCTTGGTCTCCTCGGCATCGGCGAGCATGATGGCGGCACCCGGGGTCAGCGTGCGCACATTCTTGAAATCGGCGAGGTCGGTGATCTTGAACGGCAACAGCCCGAGTTGTTCGTCGACCGGGACTTCCTTGCGGACCGCGGCGGAAGCAAACATCTGCCGCACGGCATCGTCGGTGTAGATCTTGGCGGCGTTCTCGGGCACCTGCACGGCGATGTAGCCGGAGAAGGTGGGACCCGGCAGGATCATCGAATAGCGCCGCACATTGGTGGCGCCGTCCTTGGCGTTTTCCGTGGTGTAATAGGCAATTCCGACCGGCGTCTCGATGGTCTCGGGCTTGATGGCCGCCGTCCCGCCCGGATTGGACTTGAAGGCATTCGCGACCTCGCCATAGGCCGCCAGCGGCAGTTCCGTCACCAACACCTTGACGCCGTGGTCCTCGGTCTCGAAGCCGGCGAATGTCTTGGCCGGCACGAGGCCCACCAGCGGCGTCAGGCCGACCCGCGCGCCCGGCGGAAAAACCGTATCCGCGGCCAGCGCGGGACGGAAGGCAAGGCAGGCGGCGACGACAATCAGGGCGACCGCGGCGGATAGGCGAATGGGCTTCATGAAATTTCTACTGGTTGGCATTGAGGCCGTTCAGTGGGCGGCCGGCAGCGGCCCCCTGGCGGGACCTTTAAGCTTTAGCGCCCCGCTTTTAACGGTTTTGCGGTCCGGGCAACAGGCCATCCGGGCGTTTTCAGGCAGCGCCCTGCCCCGGAATTACTCCCGGATCCCCTCCCGGTCAGGTGGGTCGAAGTGGACACTATCTTTCAAATGCTGGGGTTTTCATGGGCCAAGGTTGCGCTTCGGTCCTTGCAGGCCCACACCCCCCTCCTATATGAGGCTCACCGTCGCAATATCGCGAGCAATTGATCGTTTGGGGGTTTGGATTGGTGCGCCGTCAGGGCCCAGCCAACCTGCCGCAAAAAGAAGGATATGAGGACCATGGGAAAGGTCATTGGGATCGATCTCGGCACCACGAATTCGTGCGTCGCCGTAATGGATGGCAAGAACGCCAAAGTCATCGAGAACGCCGAGGGCATGCGCACGACCCCGTCGATCGTCGCCTTCAGCGATGACGGCGAGCGCCTTGTCGGCCAGCCCGCCAAGCGCCAGGCCGTCACCAATCCCGAGCGCACCTTCTTCGCCGTCAAGCGCCTCGTCGGCCGCCGCTATGACGACCCGATGGTCGAAAAGGACAAGAAACTCGTCCCCTACAAGATCGTCAAGGCGTCCAACGGCGATGCCTGGGTCGAAGCCGACGGCAAGACCTACTCGCCCTCGCAGATTTCCGCTTTCATCCTGCAGAAGATGAAAGAGACCGCCGAAGCCCATCTCGGCCAGAAGGTCGATCAGGCCGTCATCACCGTCCCCGCCTATTTCAACGACGCGCAACGTCAGGCCACCAAGGACGCCGGCAAGATCGCCGGCCTCGAAGTGCTGCGCATCATCAACGAGCCGACCGCGGCTGCGCTGGCTTACGGCCTCGACAAGACCAAGACCGGCACCATCGCGGTGTACGACCTCGGCGGCGGCACCTTCGATATTTCCATTCTCGAAATCGGCGACGGCGTGTTCGAGGTGAAGTCGACCAACGGCGACACCTTCCTCGGCGGCGAAGACTTCGACATGCGGCTGGTCAGCTATCTGGCCGATGAATTCCAGAAGGAGCAGGGCATCAACCTGCGCAACGACAAGCTTGCCTTGCAGCGCCTGAAAGAGGCCGCCGAAAAGGCCAAGATCGAATTGTCGTCGACCACGCAGACCGAGATCAACCTGCCGTTCATCACGGCCGATCAGACCGGGCCGAAGCATCTGACGATGAAGCTGACCCGCGCCAAGTTCGAGGCGCTGGTCGACGATCTCGTCCAGAAGACCATCGAGCCCTGCCGCAAGGCGCTGAAGGACGCGGGCCTCACCGCCGGCGAAATCGGCGAAGTGGTGCTGGTCGGCGGCATGACCCGCATGCCGAAGGTCCAGGAAGTGGTGAAGCAGTTGTTCGGCAAGGAGCCGCACAAGGGCGTCAACCCGGACGAAGTCGTCGCCATCGGCGCGGCGATCCAGGCCGGCGTGCTGCAGGGCGACGTCAAGGACGTGCTGCTGCTCGACGTTACCCCGCTGTCGCTGGGCATCGAGACGCTGGGCGGCGTGTTCACCCGCATCATCGACCGCAACACCACGATCCCGACCAAGAAGAGCCAGGTGTTCTCGACCGCCGAGGATAACCAGAACGCGGTCACCATCCGGGTCTTCCAGGGCGAGCGCGAAATGGCCGCCGACAACAAGGTACTCGGCCAGTTCGATCTGATGGGCATTCCCCCCGCCCCGCGCGGCATGCCGCAGATCGAGGTCACCTTCGACATCGACGCCAACGGCATCGTCAACGTCTCTGCCAAGGACAAGGCCACCGGCAAGGAGCAGCAGATCCGCATTCAGGCCTCCGGCGGCCTGTCGGAAGCCGACATCCAGAAGATGGTCAAGGACGCCGAGGCCAACGCGGCCGAGGACAAGAAGCGCCGCGAGGCGGTCGACGCCAAGAACCATGCCGACGCGCTGGTGCATTCCACCGAGAAGGCGCTGGCCGAGCATGGCGCGAAGATCCCGGAGACGGATCGCCGCGCCATCGAGGACGCCGTCAGCGACCTCAAGGAAGCGCTGAAGGGCGACGACGCCGAGGCGATCAAGGCCAAGACCAATACGCTGGCGCAGGTTTCGATGAAGCTCGGCGAGGCGATGTACAAGCAGCAGGCCGAGAGCGATGCGGCCAAGGATGCCGCCAAGGATGACGTGGTCGACGCGGAATTCACCGAAGTCGACGACGACAAGAACAACAAGAAGTCTGCTTAAACGGGCTTGGACATGACCCTCATTCCGAAGAGCACGCGCGATCTGCGTCTCGGGGGATGAGGGTCATTTTTCGTTAAGCCGAAGGCTGCATTGTTTCACGCGCGTTCCTTCGGAATAAGGGCGAATATCGGGCGGGTTTGACGGATGTCCACCAAGCGCTGCTACTACGAAACCCTTGAAGTCGACCGCAACGCGGATGATTCCAAACTCAAGGCCGCCTTCCGCAAGCTCGCGATGAAATGGCATCCGGACAAGAATCCGGGCGACGCCACCAGCGAGGTGCGCTTCAAGGAAATCAACGAAGCCTACGAAGTGTTGAAGGACGGCGACAAGCGCGCCGCCTACGACCGCTTCGGCCATGCGGCGTTCGAGCACGGCATGGGCGGTGGCGGCGGTCCGGGTTTTGGTGCCGGCTTTGCCTCGTCATTTTCGGATATTTTTGAAGACCTGTTCGGCATGGCCGGGCAACGCGGGCGCGCCGGCGGTGGCCGCGAGCGCGGCGCCGACCTGCGCTACAACATGGAAATCACGCTCGAGGAAGCCTTCGTCGGCAAGACCGCCCAGATCGAGATTCCGGTGTCGGTCACCTGCGAACCCTGTTCGGGCACCGGCGCCAAGGCTGGCACCAAGCCGAAGACCTGCTCGACCTGCGGCGGAGCGGGACGGGTGCGGCAGGCGCAGGGCTTCTTCACGCTGGAGCGCACCTGCCCGGGTTGCCAGGGCCGCGGCCAGATGATCGAGGATCCCTGCCCGTCATGCTCGGGTTCCGGCCGGGTGACGCGCGAGCGCACGCTGTCGGTCAACATCCCGCAAGGCGTGGAAGACGGCACCCGCATCCGGCTCGCCGGCGAAGGCGAGGCCGGCGTTCGCGGCGGTCCGTCCGGCGATCTCTACATTTTCCTGTCGCTGGCGAGCCACGAGTTCTTCCAGCGCGATGGCGCCGACCTGCATTGTCGTGTCCCGATCTCGATGGTGACGGCGGCGCTCGGCGGTGAATTCGAGGTGCCGACCATCGACAAGGGCAAGACCAAGGTGAAGATCCCCTCGGGCACCCAGTCCGGCCGGCGCTTTCGCATCGCATCAAAAGGCATGCCGGTGCTGCGCTCGCGCCAGACCGGCGACATGTACGTCCAGGTTGTGGTCGAAACGCCGCAGAATCTCACCAAGAAGCAGCAGGAATTGCTGGCCGAGTTCGAAAAATTATCGTCCGGCGCAACCCAACCCGAAGCGGCGGGTTTCTTCACCAAGGTCAAGGACTTCTTTGGCAACCGCGCCACTCCGTAAGCGCGGTCAATGGCTTGACCGTATCGCCTGCGACCTATACGTCTTTATGACTATTTTCTGACACTGCCGCGCAAGCGGTCCCGCCTGGTAGCGACATGCCTTTGCAATCGTCCGTGCGTGCGTTGAAAAAACCTCTTCGTCTCGACGACGAGGTTCGTTTTCTCCGTTCATGGATCGAGAAGCCGCTGCACATGGGCGCGGTGATGCCATCGGGACGGGTGCTGGCCCGCACCATGGCGCAGTATGTCGACATCAAATCCGAAGGGCCGGTCGTCGAACTTGGGCCGGGGACCGGCGCGATCACCAACGCGCTGATCGAGCATGGCGTCGATCAGAAGCGTCTCGTGCTGGTCGAGTATAATCCTTCCTTCTGCGCGTTGCTGCGCGAGCGCTATCCGCACGCCAAGGTGGTGCAGGGCGACGCCTATACGTTGCGCGATTCACTGCGCAACGTGCTGAGCGCTCCGGCCTCCGCGGTGGTTTCCGGTCTGCCGCTGGTGACAAAGCCGATGCTGACGCGGCTGAAGCTGATCCGCGATGCCTTTCTGGCGCTGGCGCCCGGCGCGCCGTTCGTGCAGTTCACCTATTCGGTCGCGCCGCCGATTCCGAAATCGCTGCCCGGCGTGTCGACGGAAGCCTCCGAACGCATCTGGATGAACCTTCCGCCGGCGCGTGTCTGGGTGTATCGCAAGCACTGAGCCTCTTGCGCCGCTTTGCGCGACGGGTTCGCCAGCAAAGCGATTTTGAAATCATGTCCGCTCTGAAGATCTTGGTGATCCCCGGCTCGCTGCGCACCGGCTCGCTCAATGCGAGGCTTGCGGCCACCGCCGCCTGTGAATTCACCCAGGCCGGCGCCGAGGTCACCCGCATATCGCTCGCCGATTTTCCGCTGCCGATCTATGACGGCGATCTGCAGAGCAAATCGGGCGTGCCGAAGAACGCCGTCAATCTCAAGCGCATGATGTCGGCGCATCATGGCGTCCTGATCGTGACGCCGGAATACAATTCCTCGGTGCCGCCGCTGGTCAAGAACACCATCGACTGGGTGAGCCGGGTGCAGGATGGGCAGGAAAGCCGCGGTCAGGTGTTTCGCGATCGGCCGTTTGCGATCGCGGCCGCTTCCGAAGGCCGGCTCGGCGGCACGCGCGCGCTGGCGGCGCTGCGGCTGATCCTGTCGGCGTGTCACGCGACGGTTACCCCCAACCAGCTCGCGCTGTCGTTCGCATCAGAAGCCTATGATGATATGGACAGGCTGAGGCAGCCGGCCGATGCTGAGGCGCTGGCGGCGCTGGTGCGGCAATTGACCGAAGTTTCCCAGAGCATGATGTGAGGTGACATGCAGCCATCAAGGATCGTTCCCCGCGACCGGCTGATCGTGGCGCTTGATCTGCCCGAGGTCACCGCCGCGGAAGCGATGGTCGCCCGGCTCGGCGATGCCGTCACGTTCTACAAGATCGGCTATCAGCTCGCTTACGCCGGCGGGTTGCCGCTGGTCGGCCGGCTCGCGGATGCCGGCAAGAAGGTGTTCCTCGATCTCAAGCTGCACGACATCGGCAACACCGTGGCGCGCGGCGTCGAGAGCATCGCCAGACTGGGCGCGACCTTCCTGACCGTGCACGCTTATCCGCAGACCATGAAGGCCGCGGTCGAGGCCCGCGCCGGTTCAGGGCTGAAAATCCTCGCGGTCACCGTGTTGACCTCCTACGACGATGGCGATCTGCACGCCGCCGGCTATCGGCTCGGCGTCTCCGACCTGGTCGAGGCCCGCGCCCAGCAGGCACAGGTGCTCGGCGTCGATGGCCTCGTCTGCTCGCCGGAGGAGGCCGCGAGCCTGCACAAGATCGTCGGCCACCAGATGGTACTGGTAACGCCCGGCATCCGGCCGGCGGGCGCGGCAACGGGCGACCAGAAGCGCATCATGACGCCGGCGCGCGCGATTTCCGCCGGCAGCGATTATCTGGTGGTCGGGCGGCCCGTGCTGGAGGCCGCCGACCCAAGGGCGGCGGCGGACGCCATTCAGGCGGAGATCGCGCAGGCGCTGCGCTAGAGCCAACAGGAGGAAAACACAGATGGCAAAAGGCTACTGGATCGCGCGCATCGATGTTCACAACATGGATGGCTACAAGGACTACGTCGCGCAGAACGGCGCGGTGTTTGCGAAATACGGCGCGAAGTTCCTGGTGCGCGGCGGCAAGCATGTTCCCAAGGAAGGCTCGTCGCGCTCGCGCAATGTGGTGCTGGAATTCAAGGACTACGAGACCGCGCTGGCCTGCTACAATTCGCCGGAATACGTCGCCCTGGTCGCGCTGCGCTCGCCGCATGCGGAGAGCGACCTCGTGATCATCGAGGGCTATGACGGGCCGCAGCCGCAATAGCGGGCCTCTGCTTGGTTGCCGGAATGGCCTGCCCCGGCTATACGGCAGGGGCGAGGTCTTGAAAAATGTCAGACATGCGCTTGATCGTTGCCGGAGCCGGCGGCCGGATGGGCCGCGCGCTGACGCGCGTCATTTCCGAAACCAAAGGCGCGGTGCTTGCTGGCGCGCTGGAGGCGCCCGGTTCGGAACTTTTGGGCAAGGACGCCGGCGTGCTCGCCGGCCTCCCCGCCAACGGCGTCAAGCTGTCGGCGGATTTGTGGTCGATGTCGGCGAATGCCGACGGCATTCTGGATTTCACCGTGCCCGCCGCGACCATCGCCAATGTCGCGATCGCCGCCGAGCGCGGCTTGGTGCACGTCATCGGCACGACCGGGCTTTCGGGCTCGGACGATGCCGTGATCAAGAGCGTCACCTCGCGCGCCATCGTCGTCAAGTCGGGCAATATGAGCCTCGGCGTCAATCTGCTGGCGGCGCTGGTCAAGCGCGTCGCGCAATCGCTCGACGAGAGCTTCGACATCGAAATCCTGGAAATGCATCACCGCGCCAAGATCGACGCGCCGTCGGGCACCGCGTTGATGCTGGGCGAAGCCGCGGCCTCGGGCCGCAAGATCGCACTTGACCAGCATGCCGCGCGCGGCCGCGACGGCATCACCGGCGCACGGCGCACCGGCGATATCGGCTTTGCGTCGTTGCGCGGCGGCACCGTCACCGGCGATCACAGCGTGGTCTTCGCCGGGCCGATGGAACGCATCGAGCTGACGCACCGGGCCGAAGACCGCACCATGTTCGCGCAAGGCGCCGTCAAGGCCGCGCTGTGGGCGCGCGCGCAGAAGCCCGGCATGTATTCGATGGCCGACGTGCTGGGCCTGAGCGATTTCTAGAAACGGAACAAGAAAATGAGCGACCGACTTCTCGTGCTGGTGCGTCATGGCCAGAGCGAATGGAACCTGAAGAATCTCTTCACCGGCTGGAAGGATCCCGACCTCACCGAACTCGGCGTCACCGAAGCAAAAGAAGCCGGCCGCAAGTTGAAGGCGCAAGGCTTCACGTTCGACATCGGCTTCACCTCGGCGCTGACGCGCGCGCAGCATACGATGGACCTGATGCTGACCGAATTGGGCCAGACCGGCCTTCCCGTCACCCGGCATCTCGCGCTCAACGAGCGCGACTACGGCGACCTCTCCGGCCTTGAACAAGGATGACGCCCGCAAGAAATGGGGCGAGGAGCAGGTGCTGATCTGGCGGCGTTCCTACGACGTGCCGCCGCCCGGCGGCGAAAGCCTGAAGGACACGCTGGCGCGCACACTGCCCTATTACGTGCAGGAGATCCTGCCTTGCGTGCTGCGCGGCGAGCGCACGCTGGTCGCCGCCCACGGCAATTCGCTGCGCGCGCTGATCATGGTGCTGGAAAAGCTGTCGCCCGAAAATATCCTGAAGCGCGAACTCGCCACCGGCGTGCCGATCATCTACCGGCTCAACGCCGATTCCACCGTGGCATCGAAACTCGATCTGGCGGCGTGAGCGCGAAGATCGTCTCTCTGCGCGCGTGGTTTGCGGAGTGGAAGCGGCTGGAGCGAGGATCGAAGAGAGTTGAACCGTCATTCCGGGGCGATGCGAAGCATCGAACTACGATGTGCAATTGCACATCGGAGAATCTTCGAGATTCCGGGTCTGGTGCTAACGCACCATCCCGGAATGACGAGACCTACTGCAACCCCACCTGCCCGGCTTCCCAGCCGAGCATCGCCTGCTTGCGGGTGATGCCCCAGTGATAGCCGGTCAGCGCGCCGCCCTTGCCGAGCGCGCGATGGCAGGGCACCACGAAGGAGATCGGATTTTTGCCGACCGCGGCGCCGACCGCGCGCGAGGCCTTCGGGCTCCTGATCGAGCTCGCGATATCCGAATAGCAGACCGCGCGGCCCATCGGGATCTTCAACAGCGTCTCCCATACCCGCACCTCGAAATCGGTGCCGATCAGGACCACGCGCAGCGGCTGATCGGGCCGCCACAGCTTCGGGTCGAACACGCGCTGCGCCATCCCGGCGGTGCCGTCGCGGTCCTCGACATAGGTCGCGCGTGGCCAGCGCCGCTGCATGTCGGCGAACGCGGCCGGCTCCTCGCCCGGATCGGCAAACGCAAGTCCGGCGAGCCCGCGACCGCTGGCGATCACGATGGCGGTGCCGAACGGCGAGGGATGGAAACCGTAGCGCAGCGTCATGCCGGCGCCGCCGTTCTTCCATTCGCCTGGCGACATCGCCTCATGGGTGACGAACAGATCGTGCAGCCGGCCCGGACCGGACAGCCCGGAGTTCGAGCGCCGCGTCGAGCACGCTGGCGGAATCGCGCAACAGGCCCTTGGCGTGGTCGAGCGTCAGCGCCTGCATGAAGGCCTTGGGCGTCAGCCCGGCCCAGCGGCGAAACAGATGATGCAATTCGTCCGGCGTCACGGCGGCGGCATCCGCCATCGCTTCGATGGTCGGCTGGTCGCGCCAGTGCTCCGAGATGAAGGCAATGGCGCGCCGGACCGAATCATAGTCGCGCAGCGCGGCGTTCTGGGGTCCCGGTTTCGTGAGGCGGTGCTCATTCATGGCGAGGTTCATCATGACGCTGATGTAGGCCGGGCGCGTGCTGCAAACCACCCGATTCCCGACGAGGTTTCACGAGATGGGATTATAGGTCGGGCCGCGCCGGGCGGCCTGCAACGCGGCATTTAAGGCTTTGGCAAAGCTTGCCTTTTCGTCCGGCCCCAAAAAACTGCCGATGGCGACGTAGCGGCCTTTGGAGACCAGATAAAGCTTCTCGATGCCGTATTCGGCGTGGCTGATCTGGTCGAGCCGAACCCACAGCGGATTGAGCACGAATTCCACCACATGGCCGCGATGGCTGATCCGGCGCACCCGCAGCTCCGACGGCGTCACCAGGATTTCCTCGCTGGCCCTGGCGCGGCGGAAATTGACCCGGAACGCCCAGTAGATCGCCAGCACGTCGAGGCCGAAAACGGCGAACACCGGCCAGGCGCCCATCAGCAGGAACGCCAGCCCCGCGGCGAAGCTGACGAAGGTGACGAACGCCATCACCACCAGAAAGCCGGTCCGGTTCAGCGAGCGATGCGGCGTCAGCAGCGCCGAAAACAATTCCGGCTGCACGTCCGGATCAAAATCGTTGCCTGCGGTCATTGCGTGTCAGTATACCCGCATCATGGCGAAAATCACCCGCAAGCCCCTGCCCAAATCGCGAGCAACGGCTCCTCAACACGACCGGAAACCGAAAGCTCCCGCCACGGCGACGCCGAAGCGGAAAAAGCCGGCGAAAAAGCCTGCGGCCGGATTGCGGCAGGGGAGTGCCGCAGCCAAAAAGACAAAACCGTGGACGGAAGCCGAGGTCCGCGAGGCCTTCAACCGTTTTCGGAAGGCCAACCCCGAGCCCAAGGGCGAGCTGGAGCATCTCAATCCCTACACGCTTCTGGTCGCTGTCGTGCTGTCGGCGCAGGCCACCGACGCCGGCGTCAACAAGGCGACGCGCGCGCTGTTTGCGGTAGCCGACACGCCGCAGAAGATGCTCGCGCTCGGCGAGGAGAAGGTACGCGATTACGTCAAGACCATCGGGCTCTACCGCAACAAGGCGAAGAACGTCATCGCGCTGTCGGAAAAGCTGATCGCCGAATTCGGCGGCGAAGTGCCGCGCAGCCGCGCCGAAATCGAGTCGCTGCCGGGGGCGGGACGCAAGACCGCCAATGTCGTGCTCAACATGGCCTTCGGCGAACACACCATGGCGGTGGACACCCATGTGTTCCGGGTCGGCAACCGCACCGGGCTCGCGCCCGGCAACACGCCGCTCGAAGTGGAACTGGAACTCGAGCGCGTGATCCCGCCCGAATTCATGCTGCATGCGCATCATTGGTTGATCCTGCATGGCCGCTACACTTGCCTGGCCCGCAAGCCGCGCTGCGAGGTATGCCTGATCAATGACCTCTGCCGCTGGCCGGAAAAGACGATCTGAGGCATGATCGCTGTTTCGATCTATGCGATCAGGGTCGGCTTCGCGCTCGATACCAGCACCTCGCTGGTCGGCTTTTATTCGATCATCTGGGATGGCAGTGGCTGTACTGGCAGGGAGCGGTGATCGCGCCTCTGATGGGACTGATGGTCTTTCTCGGCACGCCGCCTGAACCGGTCAACCGCGAGGTGGTGGGGGATGCCGACTGGGGCGGCATGCTGCTGTTCGGCACCGCGCAGGCCGTGATGCGGCGGCTCGGATGGTCGCGGAGATAGAGAGAAGAACTCACGCCACCGGCACGCCCGACTTCCGCCGCGGCTCGATCAGCTCCGGCCGCGGCCCGCTGAGGCGCTTGTGCATGTGAACCATGAAGGCCATGCCGAACAGCGGAGTCGCCAGATTGACGATCGGGATCGACACGAAGGCCGCGATGAAGAGGCCCGCGGTGAAGATGATGGCCGCATTGTCCCTTCGCATCGCCTTGGCTTCCGCCGGCGGGCGAAACCGCATCGCCGCGAGTTCGAAATATTCGCGGCCCAGCAACCACGCGGTGGCGATGAAGAAGGCGAGGAAGCCTATCCCTGCGAAGAACACGAACGGCAGTGCGATCAGATAGACCAGGATCGTCAACAGCGCGGTCTTGACGCCCTCGGTCATGGCGACGCCGAGCGGCAGCGCCTCGCCGGGGCGCTCCGCCGGATAATATTCCAGCTCGACATGCTCGGCGACCTCGTCGACGAAAAAGCTCGCCACCAGCGAGGTAATCGCCGGCATCAGGAACACCGCGCCGAACACCACGCCGAGACCGGCGGCGATCGAGACGATCCAGGCCAGCACGTTGAGCGGCGTCTGGAAGTTGGGGCCCAGCATCGCCTCGGCCCAGCCCTCTCCCGAGGTGGCGAACCAGCTCAACAGCCGCTGCAGGCCGATCGCCAGCACGGTGATCAGCACCAGCGCCAGCGCGATCGAGCGCCACAGGATGGAACGCATCGGCGGCGAGAGGATTTGCGAAAGCGCCTTGACGGCGGCGTCCAACATGGCGGTCTTACCTCGAGCGAGAAACCCCCGCGAGAGGTAGCCATCCGCGCAGCCTTCGGCAAGGCCGCAAGACCGATCAAGATCGATTAAGCGTCGAGCGGCTTGCCGCGCACCTCTGGACCGAAGGTCGCGATCGCTACGATCACGACGACCATCGCCGCCGTGATCAGGCCGAACACGCCACTGATGCCGCCCTCACGCAGCATATAGGCGACGATGAAGCCCGAGAACATCGCGCTGACCCGGCTCATCGAATAGACCAGCCCCGCGGCGCGTGCGCGGACCGCGGTCGGAAACACCTCGGTCTGATAGGCATGATAGGCGTAGGACATCGTCATGTTGGCCGCGGTGAGCAGCACGCCGCACAGGATCAGCAGCGCCGGCAGCGTCAATTGCGCGAAGATCAGCCCGAACACGATGATCGCGACGCACGCGCCGCAGATGATCCATTTGCGCTCGAAACGGTCGGCAAAGCTTGCGGCGAGCAGCGGCGCGATCGGATATGCGAAGGCTACGATGAAGGAGTATTGCAGGCTTTTGGTTATCGTGATGCCCTTCTCGACCAGAAGCGTCGGCACCCAGTTGGCGAAACCGTAGAAGCCGAAGGCCTGGCAGAAATTGAACACGATGAACAGCACGACCAGCGACAGATAGGGCGGCCTGAACAGATCGGCATAGCCGATTGTCGTCGCCGGGCGCGCCGGCGCCTTGTCGGCGATCTTGCACGGACGCGCCGGCCCGCCGGCGGATTCCAGCGTCGCGAGAACCTTGACCGCTTCGTCGGTTCGGCCATGCCGCGCCAGCCAGAGCGGGCTTTCCGGCACGTAGCGCCGCACTACCCAGATGACCATGCTGGCGGCGGCGCCGATCAGAACGACCCAGCGCCAGCCTTCGATCCCGTAAGGCGCCTGCGGCACCAGCCACCAGGCGAGCGCCGCCACGATCGGGACCGCTGTGAACATCACGGATTGATTGACCGCAAAGGCCCGCCCCCGCATCCAGCTCGGCACCAGCTCGGTGATGTAGGCGTCGATGGTGATGATCTCGACGCCGATGCCGATCCCGGCGATAAAGCGCCACAGCAGCACGCCGCCGGAGGTGGTCTGGCAGGCCATCAGGATCGACGCCGCGGAGTAGCCGAGCAGCGCCCAGGTGAAGATCGACCGCCGCCCGAACCGGTCGGCGAGGAATCCGAGAAAGAAGGTGCCGACGAACAGACCGGCAAAGGTCGCAGCGACGAAGGCGCCGATTCCGGAAAAGCCGAAAAAGGCCTGCGTCGTGGTGGTCAACAGGCCGCTCTTGTTGAGGCCCGGGGCGATATAGCCGGTGAGAAACAGGTCGTAGATTTCAAAGCAGCCGCCGAGCGACAGCAGCACCACCAGCCGCCACAAATAGGACGAGGCCGGCAGGCTTTCGAGCCGCCGCGATATCTCGTCCGCCCCGCCGCGTGCGGCCGCAAGGTCAATTCCACTGTCGATGCCGACGGCGCTCATGATTTCTTCCCCGCTGCTTTTCTTTCGGCGCGGAATGCATTGCTGCATTGCCGCGTCCGGGTTTTGTCATTGCTTGCCATGTTTATATTTACTCGATAGCGCTCGGAAGCCTATTTTGTCTGGTGAAGCAAAGTTTTGCGAACCCGGGAGACGCCATGAGCACGCAGGACCTGCCGTTGGCGGGGGTACGGGTCGTCGAAATGACCCACATGGTGATGGGCCCGACCTGCGGCATGGTCCTGGCGCAGCTCGGGGCTGAAATCATCAAGGTCGAACCACCGGCGGGCGACAAAACCCGCAGCCTGGGCGGCATGGGAACCTCGTTCTTTCCGCTGTTCAACCGGGGCAAGCGTAGCGTCGTGCTCGACTTCGCAAAACCCGAGGATCGCGAAACCATGCACCGGCTGCTCGCGAGCGCCGACGTGTTTCTGGAAAATTTTCGCGACGGGCAGTTGGAAAAGCAGGGGCTCGGGGCCGAGGAGCTGCGCCGCAAATATCCGAATCTCATCGTCTGCGGGCACAAGGGCTTTCTGTCCGGCCCCTATGAGCACCGGCCGGCGCTCGACGAGGTCGTGCAGATGATGTCGGGGCTCGCCGCCATGACCGGCACGGTGGCAAAACCGCAGCGCGTCGGCTCCTCGGCCAACGACATCATGGGCGGCATGTTCGGCGCGATCTCCATTCTCGCCGCGCTCTACGAGAAGCGCGGCGCCAAAGGCGCGAATGCGGACAAGGGCGCCGACATCCGCATCGGCCTGTTCGAGAATTGCCTGTTCCTCGTCGCCCAGCACATGGTCGAGTATGAAATGACCGGCAACAAGCCGCGCTCGATGCCAGAGCGCGAGCACGCCTGGCCGATCTACGATATCTTCGAGACCAAAGGCGGCGAACGGATCTTCATCGGCGTCGTCACCGAAGGCCATTGGCAGAGTTTTTGCCGCGAGTTCGGCATGACGGAATTTCTGGAGGATCCGGCCTTGCGCACAACCACGGATCGGATTCTGGCGCGATCCAGAATCATTCCGCGCACCGCCGAGGTGATAAAAGGCTGGGATGCGGCCGAGCTCTCCGCGACGCTGGACCGGCTGAACATCTGCTTCTCGCCGATCAACCGGCCCGAGGATCTGTTCAGCGATCCGCATGTGTTGCGTCCCGGCGGTCTCGTCAACAATTTCAATGCCGATGGCGCGCCGTTCCGCGTGCCGGCGCTGCCGATCGAGTGGAACGGCGCCAATATCGGAGAGGGACTGGAGGTGCCCGCACTCGGCGCCGATACCGCATCCGTCCGTGCCGAACTCGACCAGGCTGACCTTTCGTCCACCGGCAAAACCGCTGCGAGGCTCGCATGACCCGCATTCAAGACGTCTATCCCGCCGATCGCGTGTCCCTTCGCGAGGTAGGCCTGCGCGACGGCCTGCAGCTGGTAAAAGCCTTTCCATCGACGGCGGCGAAGCAGCGCTGGATCCGCGAGGAGTACGCCGCCGGCGTGAGGCATTTCGAGGTCGGCTCGTTCCTGCCCGCGACGACCTTTCCGCAGTTCGTCGATGTGCGCGACATGGTCCGCACCGTGGCTTCGCTTCCCGGCGCGCACGGCATTGCGCTGGCGCTCAACGAGCGCGGCGTCAACGAGGCTCTGGCGTCCGGCGTTGCCGAAATCGCCACGGTGGTCTCCGCCACCGAGGAGCACAGCCAGGCCAACGCGCGGCGCTCGCGTGAGCAGGCTATCGCCAATGTCAAACGGCTCTGCGAATTGCGTGACGCCAGCGCGCATAAGCCGATCGTCAATGCCGCGATCTCGATGGCGCTGGGCTGTTCGATCGCGGGGCCCGTCGATCCCAAAGAGGTGATAAAACTCGTCGAGAAATGCCTGGAGGCCGGCGTCGATTTCGTCGCCATCGCCGATACCGTCGGCTATGCCGGCCCGAAGCAGGTCGGCGAACTGACGAGCGGCCGCCGTAAAGCTGTCCGGCGCAAAGCCGGTCTGCGTGCATCTGCACGATACCAGGGGCATGGGCATTGCGAACGCGTCGGCCGCGCTCGACGCCGGCGCGCGCATCCTTGACGGCTCGCTCGGCGGCCTCGGCGGTTGCCCGTTCGCGCCGGGCGCCACCGGCAATGTCGTGTTCGAGGATCTGGCGTTCCTGTGCGAGAGCAAGGGATTTTCCACCGGCATCGACATCGAAAAGCTGGTCGCGGTGCGCTCGATCCTGCGTGCGGAAATGCCGAACGAACCGCTTTATGGCGGGCTGGCCCGCGCCGGGTTGCCCGCCGCGAGAACCGGCGCCGCCGCCTGACCGGCAAAGGGAGCGAGCGATGGGCTTCTACAGCGAAATCATCCTGCCGAGACTTTGCGATCTTGCGATGCGCAACAAATTGCTGCTGCCGATTCGCGAACGCGTGATCTGCGCGGCGGAGGGCAGGGTGCTCGAGATCGGCGTCGGCTCGGGACTGAACCTCCCCTTCTACCGTCCGCCGGTGCGGGAGGTGCTGGCGCTCGAACCGGCGGCGAAGCTGGTGGCCATGGCTCGAAACGCATCGCGCGGCACCATCATGCCGGTCAGCTTCCTCGAGGCATCCGCCGAGGCCATTCCACTCGAAGGTCACAGCGTCGATACCATCGTCACGACCTGGACCATGTGCTCGATCCCGCACGCCGACACCGCGCTCACTGAAATCCGGCGCGTGTTGCGGCCGGGCGGCAAGCTTCTGTTCGTCGAGCACGGCCGGGCGCCCGACGAGAGCGTGCGGCGCTGGCAGGACCGGCTGACGCCGGCCTGGCGCTGTATCGCCGGCGGCTGTCACCTCAACCGGCCGATCAGCTCGATGATCGAAGGCGCGGGGTTTCGGATCGACCGCATCGAGACCGGCTATATCCCCGGACCCAGGCCCATGACCTACATGTATGAAGGCAGCGCGCGGCCGAATTGACGATGGCTAAGCCCCGTACGCCGCGGGATCGAGGCTGAACGCCAGGCCCTGCCACTTGTCGTCGCTCGCGTCGCGCCGCCGCTGGTTCTCGCGCGCAGTCTCACGGTAAAGGCAAAGCGCCGCGCGGTCGTCGATGCCGGCCGTGTCCCGGTCGAGATGCTCGGTCAGCAATTGACAGCGCAGCGCGCGCACGACTTGCGGGTCCCAGATCGAAGCATTCATCTCGGTATGGCCGGAAAGCGAATTTGCGTGCAAATTGCATGAGCCGATGGTCGCGAAGGCGTCGTCGACCAGCATGATCTTGCTGTGGACGTAGACGGGATTGCGACGGCCCCCCGCATCGAGGCCCGCAATTCCAGTCAGCGCGAAGTTTCGATGTCGGCCAAGCGCGGCGAGGCCATCGAAGAGGGGCTTGCGCTGCGCATTCAGGCGGGCGGCGCGCACAGCGTGTTCCGGCTCGGCGGGAACCAGAACCACGACTTCCACGCCACGCCTGAGAGCTGCCTCCAGCGCGGCCGCGATTTGCGGGACCGGAATCGCCTGGTTCTCGATATAGATCGAGGACCGCGCGGCGCCGATCGCCTCAAGATATTGTTCGAGGATGGACCGTTCGCCGCCGCAAATGTCGTGAGCCCCGCTCTCCGGACTTGGATGGGCATCGCCATAGCGGCCCGGATGCACCATGCGCTGGATCTGCACAACGCTTGCGCCACGCGGCGCGGACAGGCGCGCCGGAAAGTCCAGCCTGTCATGTCCGTCGTGGCCCCATGTGCCGTCGGCTTGCGTGCGCTCGCTCGCCTCGTTCCAGCGCTGGACGAAATTGTGCTGCACGTCGGTCGCCGATGGTCCGGAGATCTCGACATAGACGTCATGACGTTCGCCGTCGCCGGCATGACCGGGCGATCCCATTGCTATGGCCGTCAGATTGATCCCGCCGACGAAGGCGGTCTCGGACGATTGCCCGGCGTCGATCAACCAGCTCTTCTGATGCTGGACATAGGGCCCATGCCCGCGATCCCAGCGGATGCGCAGGCGCGATCCGCGCGCGGCGAGCAGGCGGCGATCTTCAGGAGAGCCTGCGAACGCGCGGCCATAGCCGATGCTTTCCGGATTGGGCCGCCAGAAGATGATCCGCACGTCGAGGCTGCGCTCGACTGCGTCGTCCAGCACCTCGAACAGCGCGCCGCCGTCAGGCATCTCGAAATCCGGCGCAACGAAGGCGGCGGTTAGCCAGATATTGTGTCGCGCCGCTTTGATCGCTTCACCGATGCGACGGAACGCAGGCAGGCCATCGACCAGCGGTCGCACGGCGTTTCCTGCGCGCGGCGGATAGGAACACGCGGCCACGGAAGGGATATGGCTATTTCCGGTCATGGCGACGCTTGTAGCGTCAAATGGAGGCGAGAGGAATTATGCCGCGAAATCCGACGACCGCGCGCGCGGGCGGGCGCGGCGCTCGGGTAGATATTCGACGCGCATGAAATGCTCCGACACCGTGATGTGCTCAACCAGCGTCGGCTGGTCGGCGACCGGCGTCACTTCTTGAACCGGAAGCGGCGTCTCTTCGTTAATCTCTTCAGGAACAAGCGGCGGCGACTGGATCGTCTCTGGAAACGGTCCGAATTCGCCCGCTACCTCCCGGAGCGGCTTCTGCTTGTCGGCCCAGTGCAGGGCTGTGTAGTCGAAGCCTTGCACGATGGTGGGTTTGACGATTTCGAAATAGGGCGAGATGTCGAAATCGCGCGGCATGTAGAGCGAGGAATCGCGGATGTGCAGGATTTCGCGCCGGGCCGCTCGGGAGCCGGCGCGTGTGATCTTGGGCAGAATCGGATAGCGCACCGCGTCGAACGCCTGCGCGATCAGCGCGGAGCAGATGATCTTGGTGGGGTCGCCGGAGCCGAACGCGATCATCCGCCGCCGCCAGCGCTGCGGAATCGGCAGCGGGATCAGGAAGCGCATCAGATCGAGAATGTTCTTGGTGTCGTAGCCGAAGCCAATCCGGTTGATGGCATAGCGGCACACCATGTTGCGGTCTTCGAACGACAGGCCGACCGGGCGGCACAGCCGGGTGTGATAGGGAAAATACTTCGACAGCGGCGCCGAGGTCACGCCCTCGCCGATATTGGCCTCGATCAGGACGTGCGGCTCGCCGTCGGGCTCTTCGGCGCCGTCGATCGGGCCGACATAGAGCGCGGCATGCGACCAAGTGGACTGCGTCAGATATTTGATGATGCCGGAAACCCGGCTGTTGCCCTCGACCAGCAGCACGTCGCCCTGGTCGATGACGCCCCGTAAATGTTCGGGGTCGCTGGGCGTGAACGGCTCATAACCCGGCACCTCCTTCTGGAGGTAGCTCGCGATCAGCTTGCCGACGGTATCGAGCACCAGTCCCATCAATTCACCCCAACGGCCTTTTCCGGCCGCTTTTTGCCCTTCTCTATCATGGTCGAAAGCCATTGCAATTTGGTTCATGCATGAGATGGATCAATCATGATTGATTCACCATGACGGTTGCCGTGCCCACCCGGATGCGGCAAGTTCTGCAAAAGTTCCGCTGATTTTCAAAGTTTCGGAAACCATGACATGACAATGACGCGCCGCGACTTTCTTTCGGCGGCCGCGGGCTTTGCGGCGGCGCCGTTCCTCGGCGGGCGCGTCCTTGCCGCCCCGTTGCCGCGCGAGGCCGATATTGTCGTGATCGGTGCCGGTGCTGCCGGTATTGCCGCGGCGCGGCGCATCCAGGCCGCGAACCGCAAGGTGATCGTGGTGGAGGCGGCGGGCCAGATCGGCGGCCGTTGCCTCACCGACACCACGACCTTCGACGTGCCGTTCGACCGTGGCGCGCGCTGGCTGCACAATCCCGACAGCAATCCGATAATCAGGCTGGGCCGCAGCGCCGGGCTTGAAATTTCCGCGGGCCCCTTCGGCCAGAAAATCCGGGTCGGCCGCCGCAACGCGCGAGCCGGCGAAACCGAGGAATTTTTGGCCGCGCTGGTGCGCGCCAACCGCGCCATCGACGAGGCCTCGCGCGGCAAGGCCGATGTCTCCTGCGCCTCGGCACTGCCGAAGGATCTCGGCGACTGGGCCGGCACGGCGGAATTCGTGCTCGGCGCCAATGCCACCGGCAAGGATCTGAAAGACGTCTCCGCGATGGACAGGGCCCGCGCCGGCGATCGCAATGCCGTGGTTGCCTGCCGGCAGGGGCTGGGCACCCTGATCGCCAAACTCGGCGAACAGGTGCCCCTCGCGCTGTCGACGCCGGCAAGCCGCATCGCCTGGAGCAGCCGCGATGTCACGGTGGAGACGCCGGCCGGCAAAATCGCTGCCCGCGCCGCCGTGATCACGGTGTCCAGCGATGTGCTTGTGGCGGGCAATATCAAATTCACCCCTGACCTTCCCAAGCGCCAGCTCGATGCGGCGTCAAAACTGGGCCTCGGCAGCTACGATCGCATCGCGCTCGCGTTGCCGGGCAATCCGCTGGGCCTGGAGCGTAACGACGTCCTCATCGAGCAGAGCAATTCGACGCGAACCGCGCTGCTGCTCGCCAATATCGGGGGATCGTCGCTGTGCTCGATCGACGTCGCAGGTTCGTTCGGCCGCGATCTGTCGGCGCAGGGCGAAAAGGCGATGGTTGCTTTTGCCGTGGAATGGCTGACCAAATTGTTCGGCAGCGATGCCACGTCGGCCATCAAGAAATCGACCGCGACCCGCTGGAATGCGGCGCCGTTCGCGCTCGGCGCGATGTCGGTGGCAGCACCCGGCGGCCAGCCGTCGCGAAAAATCCTCACCGAGCCGGTCGGCTCCCTGTTCCTCGCCGGCGAAGCGACCCACGAAACGCTGTGGGGAACGGTCGACGGCGCCTGGGAAAGCGGCGAGCGCGCCGCGGAAGCTGCACTCCGCAAGATCGGTGCGCTCCGGGAGGAGCCATTGGCGGGGCCGGCGCCGACTGCAAAGCAGCGGCGGCATTCAAGGTCGACGAGAAGGCCGATCGATTGAAACAGGACCGGCCCAGGGCGCTGATCTCGTGGTCGAGCGGCAAGGACAGCGCGTTCTCGCTGCATGAAGTGCGGCGTGCCGGCGAGTTCGACGTCGTCGGCGCGCTGACGACGGTGACCGAGACATTCGACCGGGTGTCGATCCACGGCGTGCGGCAGGAAATCTTGCAGGCGCAATTGGCGGCCGCGGGCCTGCCGCCGCGGATCGTGCCGATCCCCTATCCCTGTCCGAACGAGATTTACGAAGCGCGCATGGGGGCGGAAGTCGCGCGCGCCGTGCGCGAAGGCGTTACCCACATCATCTTTGGCGACCTGTTCCTCGCCGATATCCGCGCCTATCGCGAACAAAAACTCGCGGGCACCGGCATCACGCCGGTGTTTCCGCTGTGGGAAAGGCCGACCTTGCCGCTGGCGCATGCCATGATCGACAGCGGGCTCAAGGCCTATCTTGCCACCGTCGATCTCAGGAAATTGCCAGCGGAGTTTGCCGGGCGCAAATTCGATTCTCAATTGCTCGCAGATCTGCCCGACGGCGTCGATCCCTGCGGCGAGAACGGCGAGTTTCATACCTGCGTGGTGGCGGGGCCGATTTTTTCGCAGCCGATTCCGGTCGCGACCGGCGAACGCGTCGAACGCGATGGTTATGGCTATTGCGATCTGGTGATGGAGAGTGCCGCCTAGCGCAGCACGCCGTCCAGCGCCGGCAGACCGACGATCACGGCGGCGGCGATCAGCGCGTAGCAGATGCCACGAAACAGTTTTTCGCTGGCGCGGCCGAACAATTGGGCGCCGAACCAGACGCCGATGCCATAGACCGGGCCGACCAGAAGCGAAAACCTGATCGCGTCAGCGGTGATCAGCCCGGTCAATGCATAGCTGACCAGCGAAAAGAAATCCGAGGCGCCGAAGAACAACAGGATGTTGGCGCGCGAGATCAGGGAAGGAAGCGGCCGGCCCAGCCAATAGCCGACGATCGGCGGGCCGCCGGTCTGCGCCAGCCCGCTGCAAAAGCCGGATAATCCGCCGATGCCGACCGACAGCGCGGGGTGATCCTTGCCGCGATAACGCCAGCCCGACAATAACAGCAGCAGCAGCGCGAGCACGAAGCCGGAGATGATCCAGCGCGTTGTTATTGGGTCGAGCCGACTGAGGAAATACGTTCCGACGGGCACGCCGACCAGGGCGCCCGACACCATCACCGCGGTCGCCTTGCGCTCGGCATGTTGCCAGGCATTGGGCAGGAGCGGCGCGGCGCCGACGAAATCGATGATGAGCAGCAGTGCCGCGACCAGCCGCGGCGCGGCCAGACTGCTCGCCAGCGGCATGAAGATCAGCGCGGAGCCGAAGCCGGAAAAACCGCGCGCCGTACCCGACACGAAGGCGATCACGCAAATGGCGATCGCGATGGTGGTGCTGATGTCCGCCGGGATGAGGCCGAGCCCGGCCATCATCCCCGCAGCACGCCGCCGGTTTTCTTGGCCACTTCCGCCACGATCCTGGCGCCGACCGCGTCGATCTCCTGGTCGGTCATGGTCTTTTCGCGCGGCTGGATGGTCAATGCGATCGCGATCGATTTCTTGCCGTCGTCGATGCCCTTGCCCTCGTAGACGTCGAACACCGTGACATCGGTGATCAGCTTCTTGTCGACGGCTTGCGCCGCGCGCACGATGTCGGCCGCCTTGACGCTGCGATCGACGATGAACGCGAAGTCGCGCGACACCGGCTGGAACGCCGAGAGTTCGAGCACCGGCTTGGCGCGGGTCGGCCGCTGCTTGGCGGCGGGAATGCGGTCGAGGATCACCTCGAACGCGATCAGCGGTCCATCAGCGCGAAGCGATTCCAGAGCGCGCGGATGCAATTCGCCAAAATAACCGAGGACGTTCTGCGGGCCGATCTGGATGGTGCCGGAACGTCCGGGGTGCAGCCAGTCAGGTCCGCCGGTCACGATTTGCAACGCCTGCATCGGCGCGCCGGCGGCCGACAGCACCGCGAACGCATCGGCCTTGCCGTCCAGCGCGTCGGTCATCGCCGAACCCGACCAATGCCGTCCGATCCCCTTCGACGAGGCGAAGCCATGGCGAACGCCCGATGCGGCGACGAACTGGTCCTCGGGACGATCGCCCTTGAACACCTGCCCGACCTCGAACAGCGCGACGTCGGCAAACCCGCGATCGGAATTCGCCTGGGCTGCGGCGACTAGGCCCGGCAGCAGGCTCGGCCGCATGTCGGACAGATCGGACGCAATGGGATTGGCGAGCGCAAGCTGGTGTTGCCCGCCGCCGAACAGCTCGGCCGCGGGCTTGGCGATGAACGACCACGTCACCGCCTCGACCATGCCGCGCGCGGCCAGCGCGCGCTTGGCGCGGCGGGTGCGCAGCTGGATCGCGGTCAGCACCGGCTTGCGCGCGTCGTCGCCGCGCTCGAACGGCGTCATCGGCACCTTGTCGACGCCGACGATGCGCACGATCTCCTCGACGATATCGGCCTTGCCGTGCACGTCGGTGCGCCAGGACGGCACCGCGACCTTCATCACCGGGCCGGCGCCGGCCATCATGAAGCCGAGGCGGCCCAGGATGAGTTTCATCTCCGGCAGCGGGACCTCGATGCCGGCGAGGCGCTTCACCTCGGTCAGCGGAAAATCGATCACGCGATCGTCGCCGAAGGCCTTGCCGACCACGATGTTTTCCGACGGCGTGCCGCCGCACAATTCCATCACCAGACGCGTCGCCATCTCGAGCCCCGGCACCATAAAGGCCGGATCGACGCCGCGCTCGAACCGATAGCGCGCGTCGGAATTGATGCCGAGCTTGCGGCCGGTCTGCGCGATGTTGATCTCGTTCCACAGCGCCGATTCGATCAGGACGTCGGTGGTGGCGTCCGAGCAGCCGGAGGCCTCGCCGCCCATGATGCCGGCGAGCGATTCGACGCCATGATCGTCCGCGATCACGCAGACGCCGCTGTCGAGCGTGTAGGTGCGGCCGTCGAGCGCCAGCAGGCTCTCGCCGTCGCGCGCGCGGCGCACGGTCAGATTGCCCTTCACCTTGGCGGCGTCGAACACATGCAGCGGCCGGGCGCGGTCGAAGGTCATGAAGTTGGTGATATCCACCAGCGCGTTGATCGGCCGCAGCCCGATCGAGGTCAGCCGCTTCTGCAGCCATTCCGGCGACGGGCCGTTCCTGACGCCGCGCACCAGACGCAGGGCAAAACCCGGGCACAATTTGGCGTCCTCGACCGCCACCTTCACCGGGCAGGGGAATTCGCCCTTGACCGGCTTGATCGCATGATCTTTGAACTTGCCCATGTCGGCGGCGGCGAGATCGCGGGCGATGCCGTGCACGCCGGTGCAATCCTGCCGGTTCGGCGTCAGGTTGATTTCGATCACGGGATCGCCGAGCGCGGCCCATTGGGCGTAAGGCGCACCGATCGGCGCGTCCGCCGGCAGCTCCATGATGCCGTCGTGATCTTCGGAGATCTGCAATTCCGCCGCCGAGCACAGCATGCCGCGGCTCTCGACGCCGCGGATGGTGCCGATTCCGAGCGTGATGTTCTTGCCGGGAATGAAGGTGCCGGGCGGTGAGAATACGCTGACGAGGCCCGCGCGCGCATTCGGCGCGCCGCACACGACCTGCACCGGTGCTCCCCCGTCGCCGGTATCGACCATGCAGACGCGCAGGCGATCCGCATTGGGATGCTGCTCGGCGGAAATCACCCGCGCGATGGTGAAGGGCGCGAGCGCCTTCGCCTTGTCCTCGATGTGCTCGACCTCGAGCCCGATCATGGTGAGCTTGTCGGCGAGCTTTTCCAGCGGCTCGTCGGTGTCGAGATGTTCCTTCAGCCAGGAGAGGGTGAATTTCATGATGTCACTCTGTGGTCTGCAAGGATCTCAATCAGACGAAAACGCTCGCACATCAGCATCATGTCTTCGCTGAATTTTCCCTGCCGTCCGAAATATTGGCGATGCGCCTTGCGCCAGTAGGCGAGGCCGCGGTCGCCTTCGCCCTCGTCATGGGCAAAGGCCGCATCGACGTCGTTGTAGCGGCGATAGCTCACTTCGGTGGATTCGATCACGCAACGGGGCTGCCGCGCCCGTCGAGCACGATCCAGCGCTCGCCCGGTGTCGAGGTGTTCGGCTCGTCCTCGGTCGAGCAGGTCGCGGTCTTGATGCCCGCAAGCACGAGGTCGAGCAGTTCGTCGGCAAGCTCAGGGCCGTCGCCGAACGCGAACGAACGCAGGTTCCGGTATTTTTCGGGGACGGCGCTCGAGGCTCACGAACTCAATCCCCCCGCCAGCGTCGGGACCTCGAGCGGCTTGAAGCCGTAATGGCCGAGCCAGCGCACGTCGCTCTCGAACAATTGCCGAGGTCAGACATGCCGTATTTCAGCATCGCGATGCGGTCGATGCCCATGCCCCAGGCAAAGCCCTGATAGACGTCGGGATCGATGTTGCAGGCGCGCAGCACGTTCGGATGCACCATGCCGCAGCCGAGAATCTCCAGCCAGTCCTCGCCCTCGCCGAAGCGGATCTCGCCCTTGTCGCGGCGGCACTGGATGTCGACCTCGAGCGACGGCTCGGTGAACGGAAAGAACGACGGCCGGAACCGCATGTTGATGTGGTCGACCTCGAAGAACGCCTTGCAGAACTCGTGCAGGATCCATTTGAGGTGGCCGAGATGCGAGCCCTTGTCGATGACGAGACCTTCGACCTGGTGGAACTGCGGGGTATGCGTGGCGTCGGAATCGATCCGATAGGTACGGCCGGGACAGATGATGCGGATCGGCGGCGCCTGGGTCAGCATGGTGCGCACCTGCACCGGCGAGGTGTGGGTCCGCAACAGCATGCGCGAGCCGTCTTCTCTCGGGTTGAAGAAGAAGGTGTCGTGCATTTCCCGCGCCGGGTGGCCTTCCGGGAAATTCAGTTTGGTGAAATTGTAGTCGTCGGTTTCGATATCGGGACCTTCGGCGATCGCAAATCCCATGTCGGCGAAGATCGCGGTGAGCTCGTCCATCACCTGGCTCAGAGGATGAATCCGGCCCGCTTCCGCAGGGCTTTCGCGCAGCGGCAGCGTGACATCGATGGTCTCGGATTTCAGCCGCGCGTCGAGCGCCGCCGATTTCAGGATGTCGCGGCGCGCGGTCAGCGCCAGCGTCACAGCATCCTTGGCGAGGTTGATCGCCGCGCCTTGCGTCTTGCGTTCCTCCGGCGACATCTTGCCAAGCGTCGCAAGCAGCGCCGAGATCGAGCCTTTCTTGCCCAGCGCCGCGACGCGCACGGCCTCCAGCGCGGGCTCATCGCCCGCGGCGGCGATGTCCGTGAGGATTTGTGATTCGAGGTGGGCAAGGTCGGTCATGGCGATCCCTTTCGACCAGGATGCTAAGCCGATGCTCCTAGCCCGTCATGCCCGGGCTTGACCCGAGCATCCAGTCTTACGATGCTGATCAGAAAGAAGACGTGGATGGCCGGGTCAAGCCTGGCCATAACGACTCCAAAACTTTCAGCCCAGCCTGATGGCGCTTACGCCGCCAGCGCGGCCTTGGCCTTTTCGGCGATCGCCTGGAACGCCGCCGGCTCGTGGATGGCGAGGTCCGACAACACCTTGCGGTCCACCGTGATGCCCGACTTTGACAGGCCGTTGATGAAGACGCTGTAGGTCATGCCGAACGGGCGCACCGCGGCATTGAGACGCTGGATCCACAGCGCGCGGAAGGTGCGCTTCTTGCGCTTGCGGTCGCGGAAGGCATATTGCCCGGCCTTTTCGACCGCGGCCTTGGCGGCGCGGATGGTGTTCTTGCGGCGGCCGTAAAAACCCTTGGCGGCCTTGTAGACTTTCTTGTGCTTGGCGTGAGAGGTCACACCGCGTTTGACGCGAGACATGACGGGTCTCCTTCAGATGAAAATGGGTGACGGATCGCCGCGCGGGCGCGGCTCGGCTGATTGATGGACGGATGAACGCGATCAGGCGTTCGGCAAGAAATATTTCTTGATGTTATCGCCGTCGGTCTTGAACAGCACGCGCGTGCCGCGGAGCTGACGAATCTGCTTCTTCGTCCGCTTGATCATGCCGTGGCGCTTGCCGCGCTGGGCGTGCATCACTTTGCCGGTGGCAGTCACCTTGAAGCGCTTTTTAGCGCCTGACTTGGTCTTCAGCTTGGGCATTTGGCTCTCCTAAAGGCCGCATGGAAAATGCGCCCGGAAGGCGATTTCGCGGCTAAAATGCTCGTTAGAGCGTTGAAAATGCTCGGTTATTTCCGAAGTGAGATAACCAGCATGGGCATCGCCACGGCAGCCCTTGATCAGCCGGGCGATGAAGCTGGGGCTTATGGCAGAACCAAGCCGAATTGGCAACGATGAACCGTAAAACCGTATTGTTTGACAGATAGGCTGACGCCACCCATGGCGCAGCCAAAAAGCAGGGAAACATGACGACATCAGCCGGATCGACCACCTTTTCTGCCGATTTGCGGTCCTCGCGCGTCTGGCGAGGAATATTTGCCGCCTCCCTTCTCGCCGCCTCTCTGGCAACCTTGGCCGTGCCCGGCGCCGCCGATGCGAGGAGTGCCCGCACGCGCGGCGGCTATGATGGAATCTGGAACGTCCTGATCATCACCCAGGCCGGCACCTGCGACCCCGCCTACAGCTATCCGTTCCAGGTCTCCGGCGGCCGCATCTCGTCGGCCGGCGCGGCCGACGTGTCCGGTAGCGTCAGCGGCGGCGGCAGCGTCGTGGTGAGGATTTCCGCCGCAGGCGCCGTGGCGACCGGCAGCGGCAGGCTGGGCGGCAGCACCGGCGTCGGCCGCTGGAGCGCGAGACTGTCCAACGGAAACTGCAGCGGCCGCTGGCAGGCCACGCGCGGCTGACGATACGCCGCGAGCCCAAGAAAAATGGCCCGCCAGATCGTCTGACGGGCCGTATTAAATATTCACAAATGCGCAATGTTCACAAATGCGAATGGCTGATTTCAATCAGCGCGGCGCCAGCACCATCACCACCTGACGGCCTTCGAAACGCGCGTCCTGCTCGACCTTGGCGTATTCGGCCACGTCGGCCTTGACCTTGTCCAGAAGCTTGGTGCCGATTTCCTGATGGGCCATTTCGCGGCCGCGATAGCGCAGGGTGATCTTGACCTTGTCGCCTTCCTCAAAGAAGCGCTGCATCGCGCGCATCTTCACCTCATAGTCGTGATCGTCGATCATCGGCCGGAGCTTGATCTCCTTGATCTCGACCACCTTCTGTTTCTTGCGGGCTTCCGCGGCCTTCTTCTGCGCCGAATATTTGAACTTCCCGTAGTCCATGATCTTGCAGACGGGAGGAGCGGTATTCGGCGAAATCTCCACGAGATCCATGCCCGCCTCGAGGGCCATCTTGATGGCGGCGACTGTCTCGACCGTGCCGTGGTTCGTGCCGTTCTGATCGATCAGCTGAATCGTGGCGTTGCGGATTTCATCGTTGGTGCGCGGCCCGTCTTTGGTGGCAGCGGGCGGGGCTCTGTTGGGACGGCGAATGGGTAGCTCTCCAAGGTTGTTAACGAAGGTCGTAGTTTGAAGGAATAAGGCGCGGCGGGCAAGCAAACTCGCGTATCCGACCGCGAAAAGCATCAAATGCGAGGCTTTTTGGTCACGCCGACAACGCGGGCTGGAACGAAATGTTCAGACCAGCCCACATAGAGGGCGATGGTTCTCTCCGCAAGCGCGGCGATTGGCAAAAGGACCGGTATGGGCCTCCGTTGACGGATCGGCCGTGCTCACTCAAACAGCAGCGGACCGGAGGTGCGATCCCATGACCAGTTCCGCAGCAGTCGGGCAGCCGCCCACCTTTATCGACGTAGGTGGGGGGACAGCGGCGCGCCATATCGCCGTGCGAGCCCGCGAAGGCGGCGCTCCCGGCCTGTTCTGGCTCGGGGGCTTCAATTCGGACATGCAGGGCACCAAGGCCCTGGCGCTGGACGCAATGGGCCGCCGAGCACGGCCGCGCCTGCGTCCGGTTCGACTATTCCGGCCATGGCGAATCCGGCGGCGCGTTCACAGACGGCACCATCGGGCGCTGGCTGGAAGAGAGCGTGGCGGTATTCGAGCAGTTTTGCGCCGGCCCACAGGTCGTGATCGGCTCGTCGATGGGCGGCTGGATGGCACTGTTGCTGACGCGCGCGATTGCGAAGCGTCCGCAAAGTCCCGCGTCGCTGGCTGGCCTGGTGCTGATCGCGCCGGCGCCGGATTTCACCGAGCAGCTGATGTGGAACGGCTTTTCGCCCGAGGTCAAAAAAGAGATCGAGAGCAAGGGCGTGTGGCTGCGGCCGTCACCTTATGGCGATGGCGCGCCCTATCCGATCACGCGCGCGCTGATCGAGGAGGGCCGTAACCATTTGTTGCTCGGCAGCGCCATCGACGTCGGCTGTCCGGTTCGCATCCTGCAGGGCGCGCAGGACCCTGATGTGCCGTGGCGGCATGCGTTTGCGCTGGCGCACCGGCTGCCTAGCGACGACGTGGTGCTGACCATGATCCAGGACGGCGATCACCGCCTGTCGCGGCCGCAGGACATCGCGCGGATCCTCGCGGCCGTCGCGGAGATCGGTTCACCGGGAGAGGCGCCATGAATCCGTCAGCCATGCTCCGTGCCTTCTGCGAGGCCGTCGAACAGCGCAACGGCGCGGCTTTCGCCGAACTGTTCACCGAGGACGGGATCTATCACGACGTGTTCTACGGCGCGTTCACCGGCCGCGCCAAAATCGCCGGCATGATCGACGACTGGTTCTATCGCACGGCGACCGACTTCCGCTGGGACATGCACGACCCTGTCAGCGACGCCGAGAGGCTCTACGCGCGCTACACGTTCAGCTATCGCTCTTTGTTGCCGGAGGCCAAGGGGGCGCGCGCGATGTTCGAGGGCGTCGCCATCATGAGGCTGCGCGATGGCAGGATCGCGGAGTACCATGAGGTCGCCAACACCGCGACCGGCTTTGTCGACATGAATTTCGCAGCCGAACGGATGGCGAAGATTTTCGCCAAGCAGGGTGCAGCGTTGAAAGCGCGGCCGGAGATGAAGCGGCATCTGGATTAGTTGTTCGTCATTCCGGGATGGTCCGAAGGACCAGACCCGGAATCTGAGATTCCGGGCTCATCGTTTCGCGATGCCCCGGAATGACGCTAAGGTTTTTTCACCACATCGCGCTGGCTCGGATTGGCCATCGGCTTGCGCTGTGCCAGCGCCGCCACCGTGGATGTCCCGATCGCGCCCTGTTCGTCATAGAGCCAGCATTCGCCGATCGCGACGCCGTCGGTGGCGTGGTGGTTCATCACCTCGAAGCCGATCCATTGCGTCACCGGCAGGCGATGCAGATACAGCGTGACGTCGCTGTTGATGTAGCCGAGGCCCTGATCGCCCGCATTGGCGAAGGGGCTGGCGAAATCCGCAGCCACAGCCACCCGCACGAACGGTGTCAGGGCTGAGCCCTCGACGAAGTCGCGCACCTCGCCCATCCACAGCCGCCGCGGGCCGATTGTGCCCATCGCGCCTGTAATCGGACGGGTGGTCCATTTGCCGTTCATCCCAAGCCTGGGATCGGTGGGAGCGGGAATGTCCGATGGCGCCGGCACCTCCCAGTTCGGCGGCGACCACACCATGCCATGCGGGTTTTCGGTCTTGCGCAATAGCTGGCAGGAGGCGCGCGCCATGGCGACGCCGCCCGAGAGGAAATCGGCCTCGATCAATTTGATGCGCAGGCCGTCGCGGACCAGCCGCGTCTTGACCTCGATCGGCGCCAGCGTCGGCAGCCGGAACATGTCCACCGTCAGCCGCGCCGGCACGAAATCGTCGGCGCCGTGGCGCTGCTCGATCACGAAGGCCAACAGGCCGATGATGACACGGCCATGCAGCGAGTTCGGGTCCCAGGGGCCGCGCGCGGCGTCGGTCGGAATGAAGGCGTCGCCGTCGGTGGTGAAGAAGGGCTGATTTGTCATGGCGCGGGACCATGCCGGAATTTGCGGCGCCGTCAATACTGCTCGTCATCATCCGCGAAAGCGGATGATCCAGTAGGCCGGGCTCTCTCGATTTTTCTCGAACGCCTCTGGAATACTGGATGCCCCGCCTTCGCGGGGCATGACACCGAATGTTATACGTGCTGCCATTCCTCGCGCACAGTCTCGTCCGGTTCGGCGCGCATTGCCTTCGCCGCCAATGCCAAAAACGCCGCGCGTTCCAGCAATTGCGACAGCGCCCACACCGCAGCGCCGCGCACCAGCGGACTGTCGTCGCTCAGCAGGCGTTCGGCCTCCACGGCCAAAGCGCGATCGTTCGAGTTGCCGATCGCGATCAGCACATTGCGTACAAAACGGTCGCGGCCGATGCGCTTGACTGCCGATTTGGTGAATTGCGCGCGGAACGCCGCGTCGTCGAGCCGGGCAAGTTCGGCCAGGGATGGCGCGCGCAATTCGTCGCGGGCGGCGAGCTTTGCCTCATGCCCGGATTGCGCGAACTTGTTCCAGGGGCACACTGCGAGGCAATCGTCGCAGCCGTAGATCCGGTTGCCGATGGCTTTGCGAAATTCGTGCGGGATCGGGCCCTTGTTCTCGATGGTGAGATAGGAGATGCAGCGCCGCGCATCGAGCCTGTAGGGTGCGGGAAACGCCGACGTGGGGCAGATGTCGAGGCAGGCCCGGCACGAGCCACAATGGTCGGGCTCGGTCTCGTCCTGCGGCAGATCGAGGGTCGTGAAGATCGCGCCGAGAAACAGCCACGAGCCGAATTGCCGCGAAACGAGGTTGGTGTGCTTGCCCTGCCAGCCCAGTCCCGCCGCCCGCGCCAGCGGCTTTTCCATCACCGCGGCAGTGTCGACGAATACCTTGACCTCGCAGCCGGACGTGGCGACCAGCCACCGCGCCAGCGCCTTGAGCCGCTTCTTGATCAAGTCGTGATAATCGTCGCCCTGCGCGTAGACCGAGATCGCGCCGCGCGTCCGCGCTTGCAGGATAGCGAGCGGATCCTGATCGGGCCCGTAATTCACTCCCAGCATGATGATCGAGCGCACGCCGGCCCATAGCGTGCGCGGATCGGTGCGGCGCTCCGGATGCGCGGCGAGCCAGTCCATGTCGCCATGCGCGCCGGCCGCGAGGAAGTCGCGAAAGTGCTGACCGGCGTCAGCGAGCACGCCGGGAGTGGTGATGCCGATGCAATCGAATCCCAGCGCGCGGGCCTCGCTTGCGAGCGCGGCTTTCAGGTCGGCGGGAGCGAGCGCTGTGTCCGCGCTCAGAAGTCGAGATCCACGTAGGTGCGAGACGCCGGCACGCCCGCCAGCCATTCGCTCAGCAGCGGGCGGAACGAGGGTCTGGATTTCACCCGCGCGTACCACGCCTTTGCCGCGTCGTCCTCGCTCCATGGCACGTCGCCCAGATAGTCGATCGCCGAAAGATGCGCCGCGGCGGCGAGGTCCGCGAAGGTCAGGTGGTCGCCGGCCAGGAAGTTCCGCGTCCGTGCCAGCCAGCCGATATAGGCCAGATGATAGCGCACATTGGCCTTGGCCGCGCGAATCACGTCGGCCGCCGGCGCGCCGCCGCCGTTTTCCTCGCTCATGAAGCGCTTGTAGATGCGTTCGGTGACCAGCGGATTGGAGGCTTCCTCGAAGAACTTGTCGTTGAACCACGCCATCAGCCGGCGCACTTCGATCCGCTCGGCCATGGTGGACGGCAATAGCCGGCGGTCGCCGAGCTCGGTTCCATAGGTCTCATCGAGATATTCGGCGATGATGCCGGCGCCGGGTATCGCCGGCCGGCCGTCGGACATCAGCACCGGCGTGGTGCCCGCGGGGTTAAGCGCCAGAAACGCCTCGCGCCGCTCCCAGACCCGCTCTTCCACCAGCCGCACATCGAGGCCGTGTTCGCCCATCGCCAGGCGAATAAAGCGCGAATGCGGACAGAACGAATGATGAAACAGTGTGAACATGAGCCCTTGATAATTTTGCGGTGCTTAAGAAATCCTCACCGCCCGGAAGCGAGTCAGGCATGCAGCCGAACATACCGCAATCGCGCGCCAAACTACCTAAGCAGGCGGAGGAGGCAACCCGTGTTTTTGCGTTTTTGAGATTGCGGGGAAGGGGCGAATAAGCGAGAAGAACGCGGCCTTTCGACGATATGGATCATAACGGACTTTTGTCATGATGTCTGATGCATTGCGGGCGGTGATTCTCGGCATCATCGAGGGGGTCACCGAATTCCTGCCGGTATCCTCGACGGGCCACCTGTTGCTGGCAGAGCGGTTCTTCAATCTCGGCGAGGGCAATTTCTGGAACAGTTTTTCCATCCTGATTCAGCTCGGCGCGATCCTTGCGATTGTCGTGCTCTATTTCGGCAAATTGTGGAGCGTCGCGCTCGGCATGTTCAGCAATGCCAAGGACCGGCGATTCGTCATCGGCATGCTGGTGGCGTTCCTGCCGGCGGCGGTGATCGGCGCCGCAGCCGGCAGCTACATCAAGGCCTATCTGTTCAATCCGTGGGTCGTCTGTTTTTCGCTGATCGTCGGCGGGGCGATCCTGCTGTGGGTCGATCAGCTCGATCTCAAGCCGCACGAACATGACGCCACGACGTTTCCGCTGCCGATGTATCTGTCGATCGGCTTCGCGCAGTGCCTTGCGATGATCCCAGGCGTGTCGCGCTCCGGTGCTTCCATCGTCGCGGCGATGCTGTTCGGCGCCGACAAGCACTCGGCGGCGGAGTTTTCGTTCTTCCTGGCGATCCCGACCATGGTCGGCGCCTTCGTCTATGAATTCTACAAGAACCGGGCCGACATGAGCCTCGATCACACCGGCATCATTGCGATCGGATTCGTGGTGTCGTTCGTCACCGCGATGATCGTGGTCAAGACATTCCTGACTTACGTCACCCGTCACGGCTTCACGCTGTTCGCGTGGTGGCGCGTCATCGTCGGCACGCTCGGCCTGGTCGCGCTGGCGATGGGGAAATAACGCTCAGAGAGGCGTAGGGTGGGCAAAGCGCAGCGTGCCCACCATCTTCATATCGAAATGGAATTAGCGCGGTGGGCACGGCGCAGATGCGCCTCTGCCGACCCTGCGAATTCAGAGTTACGCGCCGCGATGCGCGAACTGGCCGGTCTTGCGGAAGCGCCAGAGATATTGCGGGACGATGGCTTCCATCGAATCCGGCGTGATTCCCAGTCCTTCGAGCGTGAGGCCTGCGGCCTTCGCCGCGTCCGACACCACATTGTCCGATCGCAACAGCGTCACCTGGTCCGGCGTCAGCTTGAAATCCCCCGGCGCGAACTGCAGGAACAGCGCCTGCAATTTTGCCAGCCCGAACGGCAGCGGCATCAGCATGCGGTTGCGCTCGGTGACGTCGAGGATGATCTCCATGATCTCGCGCATGGTCAGCACTTCCGGGCCGCCAAGCTCGTAGGCCGCGCCCGGCCTGGTCTTGCCGTCGACGGCGTCGGCGACCGCGGTCGCGACATCGCCGACATAGACCGGCTGCAGCTTGGTCAGGCCGCCGCCGATCAGCGGCAGCGCCGGCGACATCCGCGCCAGCGCTGCGAAGCGGTTGGTGAACTGATCCTCGGGGCCGAACACGACCGACGGCCGCAGGATGGCGGCGGAGGGGACCGCTGCCAGCACCGCCTTTTCACCGGCGGCCTTGGCGCGGCCGTAACGCGAGGGCGAGTTCTCGGCGGCGCCGATGGCGGAGACATGCACCACGGCGGCCCCTGCGGCGGCCGCCGCCTTGGCCATCGTCCCGGCGCCCGAACCCTGCACCGCGTCGAAGGTCTGGGCGCCGCTCTCGGCGAGAATGCCGACCAGGTTGATGGCGGCATGCGAGTCGCGCATCGCCGCCTCCACCGAGCCCGGATAGCGCAGATTGGCCTGCACGGCGTGGATCTGGCCGACCCGGCCGAGCGGCTGCAGGTGCCCGGCCAGTTCCGGCCGCCGCACCGCGACCCTGATGCGGTAGTCGCGCTTGGCGAGCGCGCGGACCACGTGCCGCCCCAGAAAGCCCGAGCCTCCGAAAACCGTGACCAGCGTGTCCAGATTCGATGCCATGGCGTCATTTCCTAGGGTCAAATTCGATCAACGGCGGAAGGTTTTAGCAAATTCGCGATACGCCAACATGCCAACACTGTACAGCGCATTTGCGTCACAGTTCGCCAATTTGACAAGCGCGCAACCGATCCGTACTAACCGGCCCGGGCCCAGGTGGCGGAATTGGTAGACGCGCTGGCTTCAGGTGCCAGTGGCTTAACGGCCGTGAAGGTTCGAGTCCTTTCCTGGGCACCATCGGCGCCCACGCCCATACTCCGACATCATTCCGATCCCCGGATATGCGCCAGCAGCCTCACCGCATGCTCGGCGCGCCGGAGCGGCTCCAGGCTGCGATAGGTTCGCGCCAGCAGCAGCGCGCCTTCGAGCTGGCTGAGAACCAGGGTGGCGGCCAGATCCGCATCGCCCGCCGGCATGCCGAGGCGGAACAGCCCGCGTTTGATCTCGAGCTCCCATTTCTGGAATGCGTTGCGGGCCGCTTTGCCGAGCACTTCGGATTGCGCCGCGGTCTCCAGCGCGGTGGTCGCGATCGGGCAGCCTTCGCTGTAATCGGAGCGCTCGAGATCCGAGGCCATCGCGCGCACCATCCGCAGCAGAAAGCCTTCAGGGCTCTCCGAGGCCTCGGCGGCACGGGCGATTCCCTGGCGCGTGGCTTCGGCGGCGAGCGTCAAAGCAGCCTCGCCGATCTGCTCCTTGCCCTTCGGGAAGTGGAAATAAAGCGACCCGCGCGGAGAGCCTGCCGCCGCCAGAATGTCGTGCAGCGCGGTACCGTGATAGCCCTGCTGGCGAAACAGCGTTGCCGCCGCTGCCAGCGTTTTCCCTTTTGAATCAGATGCTTTCGCCATTTGCTGAAAATATCAGTTGCAATTCGGTATGTCGACCTTCATAATATGTATGTCGACATACATATTGCCGAATTGGGCAAGTTACCGCGCAAAATCCCCGAAACGCGGATCCTCGAATCCAGCTGCGGAAAGATCGACATGAAACGGTCACTCCATATTGCCGCCATCGTCCTCACCTCGCTGTTGCTGCTCGGCTTTGCGGTGTTATCGCTCCGCGGACTGATCGATCCGCAACCCGCCTCGGCCCGGTTCGGAATCCCGGTGTCGGATGCCGCTGGCGCCCTGTTTTACCGCGTCTACCTTTCCCGCAATCTGGTCATTGTCGCTTCGGGCGCGATCTTCCTGCTGTCGCGGCAATGGACCGCGCTGGCCATTCTGATGACGATAACCGCGACGCTTCCGCTGTTCGACATGTCGGTGCTGTCGCTGAACGGCCTGACCCCGCCGGTATTTCACCCCGCCGCGCTGGCGCTGCTCGCGGTCACCGCCGCGCTGCTATGGCGGCGCGCTCGCGTGGGCAGGATTTAGGCGCTCCCGGCGGTTGATCGACCGCTCGCCTCCTTTGGATTTGGGCGGTAGATTGGTCGCCGTCGAATTCGACAAGGCCCGAGAGACCAAGACCACATGACCGTACGCCTGCATCGCGGCGATCTGCCCGATTTGTCCCGCTACACCGCTTCGGTGGCGATCGATACCGAGACCATGGGCCTGCACCCGCATCGCGACCGCCTCTGCGTGGTGCAGTTGTCGAGCGGCGACGGCAGCGCCGACGTGGTGCAGATCCCCAAGGATCACGGAAAAGGCCCTGCCGACGCGCCCAACCTGAAGGCGCTGCTCGCCAATCCGAAGGTGACAAAAATCTTTCATTTCGCGCGGTTCGATCTCGCCGCGCTCTACAACGCCTTCGGCGTGATGCCGCAGCCGGTGTACTGCACCAAGATCGCCTCGCGGCTGTCGCGCACCTACACCGATCGCCACGGCCTGAAAGATCTGGTGCGCGAGGTGCTCAACATCGACCTGTCGAAGCAGCAGCAGTCGAGCGACTGGGGCGCCTCGAGCCTGAGCGAGGCGCAGCTTGCGTATGCGGCCTCCGACGTGCTGCACCTGCACGGCCTGCGCGAGCGGCTCGATGCCATGCTGGCCCGCGAAGGCCGTCTGGAGCTGGCGCAGGCCTGTTTCGAGTTTCTGCCGACCCGAGCCAAGCTCGATCTGCAGGGCTGGGACACCGAAGACATATTTGCCCACTCTTAAGGCTGGGCGCTGGAAAAGCGCTTTGCCGCGGCTGCCGCCCCGTTTCGGTCACACTGGTAACGCGAGGTCCCCCCTGCATTATCCGGCAGGACCGGGTAGAATGGCTCATCACGCCAGTGCTTCGGAGCAGCGGTGAATTCGGTCCAGAACCCAGCGTACCAGGCCGGAATGGAAGCGCGCTTTGCGGTTGCGGCGCGCCACAGCCGGATGGTGCGGGTGCTGCGCGTCGCGGTCCCGGCGGCCGTTGCGCTGGCGATGGCCGGCATTATCGCGGTATCGGTCTTCAATCCGTTCCGGATGCTGTTGCCCAAGCTGCCGGTCGACATGGACAACCTCGTCGTCTCCGGCACCAAGATCACGATGGAATCGCCGCATTTGTCCGGCTACACGCCGGACCGCCGGCCGTACGAAGTCTGGGCAAAAACCGCTACCCAGGACGTGACCGATCCGGACCATGTCGATCTCAGGACGTTGCGGGCCAAGGTATTGATGGAAGACCAGACCACCACGATTACGCTCGACGCCCGCAACGGCCTGATGGACACCAAGCAGCAGATACTGGATCTGCATAAGGATATCTTTCTGCAGTCCTCCACCGGTTATGAAGCGCGGCTCTCGCAGGCGCTTGTCGACATGGGGAAGGGCACGGTGACCTCGGAAGAACATGTCGACGTCAAACTGCTGAACGGAACGCTGTCCTCGGACAGGCTCAGGATTACCGGCGGCGGCGAGGTCGTCAGGTTCGAGGGCAACGTGGTGATGAATTTGGACAATCTGGGCGAGCCCGAGCAGCCCGCCAGCGCTTCCGCGGCAGCCGAACCAGCACCGGTCCAATCCGGCAAGCAGCGGTCTTCGTCGGCCAAGAGCGGCAACACCAGATGATTTTTGCGATGAAGTTTTCTCCGCGCGGCACTTGGTTGAGGCGGATCGCGCAGGGCGCCTCCGCGGCCGCTTTCACCTTCGCGACGATCGCCGCCGGTAACGCCGGCGCGCAGAGCGCGGTTTCGGGCGTGCCCAATGCGATGCAGGGCTTTTCGCAGAATCGCGACCAGCCGATCCAGATCGAGGCCGCCAGCCTCGAGATGCGCGACAAGAAAAAGGAAGCGACGTTCTCCGGCAATGTGAAGGTGGTGCAGGGCGATACCACCATGACCTCGAAGACGCTGGTGGTGTTCTACGATTCGACGCCGGCCCCGGCTGCGGCGCCGGCGGCCAACGGGAAGCCGGCAAAACCCGCGCCGATGCCGGCCGCCGCTCCCGGCCCCGGCGGCAGTTCGTCGATCAAGCGGCTGGAGGCGCGCGGCAGCGTGGTCGTCACCCAGAAGGATCAGGTCGTGACCGGGGAGACCGCGGTATTCGACACCAGGACCAATCTGATCACCATGCTCGGCGGCATCGTGCTGACCCAGGGCAAGAACGTGCTGCGCGGCGACCGGCTGATGGTGGACATGACGACGGGCGTATCGCGGGTGGAAATCCGACTCAGGGCGGGTGCAGGGCCTGTTCCAATCGTCCGGCCAGGGCGGGCCGGCGGTCCCGGGAATTCAGCCCGGGCCGACCCCGCTCACTCCGAATGGCTCAAGCAAACAGAAATAGGATCAATCACTTATACGATATCCGGCCGCCGCGCGGTTGAAGGCCGGGGTGTGAGCCTGTATCTACGGGCGGCTGGCGGACCGTGCGCCGTGGCGTTGTCGGCGCCTCGAATCGAGGGTGTTGCGCTGGGCAAGCGACATCCATTCCTTCATGTTGCGCGAGGCGAATCGAGTAGCCCGCGGGGTTTGCGGGATCACCGTGAAAGGCTGAGCGAAGCGGGGATGGTGGATTTACTCGGCATGTTCCGTCGTCGCCCGGCCAAACGCAGTGCGCCCGGATTTGCGCGCTCGCGCGCGGACATCACCGCGCTCGGCGACGGCCTCGGCGAGATGCTGCATAATCCGGTCCGCGATGCGCCGCCGATCGCCCGCGACGCGCCGCTGCTGCGGCCGGAACCGCCGCGCGGGGAAAAGCCGAGGGTAGAAAAACCAAAGCCCCGGCCGAAGACAAATGGCGGCGCGCAGGCGCCTCGGCCGTTGCCGCGGCCGGGCTATCTGGCTGTGCATAGCGTGGAAAAGAGTTTCGGCAGCCGCCAGGTCGTGCGCGGCGTCAGCATCTATGTCCGCCGCGGCGAGGCGGTCGGTCTTCTGGGCCCGAACGGCGCCGGCAAGACCACGGTGTTCTACATGATCACCGGCCTGATCAAGGCCGATCGCGGCGCCATCGAACTCGACGGCCACGACGTCACCAAACTGCCGATGTATCAGCGCGCGCGATTGGGGATCGGCTATCTGCCGCAGGAAGCATCGATCTTTCGCGGCCTCACGGTGGAGCAGAATATCCGCGCCGTGCTCGAGGTCGTCGAGCCCTCGAAGAAGAAGCGCGAGGCCGAACTCAATTCGCTGCTCGACGAATTCAACATCACGCGCCTGCGTAAAACACCGTCAATTGCGCTGTCGGGCGGCGAACGGCGGCGCGTCGAGATCGCGCGCGCGCTGGCGACGCGGCCGAACTACATGCTGCTCGACGAACCCTTTGCCGGCATCGATCCGATCGCGGTCGGCGACATTCAGGACCTCGTCCGTCATCTCACCAATCGCGGCATCGGCGTGCTGATCACCGACCACAATGTGCGCGAAACGCTCGGCCTGACCGACCGCGCCTATATCGTCTATGCCGGGGAGATCTTGACCGAGGGCAGTCCGGATGAAATCGTCAATGATCCGGATGTACGCCGTCTGTACCTTGGCGAGGAATTCCGTCTTTAAATTTCCTTGGCGCCTTAACCTTGTCGGGCGCCTTGTCGGAAATCCGCCCTCTAGTCCGTTTTTATCATTCGTCAAGCCGTGTACATCGGGTTTGGACTAGTTTAAGCAAGAATTGGACCAACTTTCAGGGAACGGTTCTTGCTTCTATGGCGCTGACGCAGAGATTAGAGTTCCGACAGTCGCAGTCGCTGGTGATGACGCCGCAATTGATGCAGGCGATCAAGCTGCTGCAATTGTCCAATCTCGACCTCTCGGCCTTTGTCGAGGAAGAGCTGGAGCGAAATCCGCTGCTGGAGCGCGCCAGTGACGGCCCGGAGGCCCCGGTGGCGGGCGAGCCGCCGATGCCGGAGCGGGCCGAATACGCCGATTCCGACGATTCCGGCACGTCCTATGGCGACGAATCCGGCGGCGAACGCGCCGAGATGGCGGGCGGTTCGCCTGGCGACAGTTTTGAGCCGGGCCAGGAAGAGTGGATGAATCGCGACCTCGGCAGCCGTACCGAGATCGAGCAGACGCTGGATACCCCCCTCGACAACGTCTTTACCGAAGAGCCGGCCGAGGCCGCCGCGCGCACCGCGCAGGACGCGGCGCCGACCGCCTACACCGAATGGGGCGGCGGTGCCTCCAACGACGAGGCCTACAACCTCGAAGCCTTCGTCGCCGCCGAGGTAACGCTCGGCAGCCATCTCGCCGAACAGCTGGCGGTGGCGTTCACCGAACCCGCCCAGCGCATGATCGGGCAATATCTGATCGACCTCGTCGACGAGGCCGGCTACGTGCCGGCGGATCTCGGACAGGCCGCCGAGCGGCTGGGAGCATCCCAGGCCGACGTCGAGGCGGTTCTCGCGGTGTTGCAGAAATTCGATCCGCCCGGCGTCTGCGCGCGCTCCCTGAGCGAATGCCTGGCGATCCAGCTGCGCGAGCTCGATCGTTACGATCCGGCGATGCAGGCCCTGGTCGAGCATCTCGATCTGCTGGCCAAGCGCGACATTGCGTCGTTGCGAAAACTCTGCGGCGTCGATGACGATGATATCACCGACATGATCGGCGAAATCCGCCGTCTCGATCCGAAGCCGGGATTGAAATTCGGCTCGACGCGGACCCAGACCATGGTGCCCGACGTCTATGTGCGCCCCGGGCCCGACGGCGGCTGGCACGTCGAACTCAACAGCGACACGTTGCCGCGCGTCCTGGTCAACCAGACCTATTACACCGAGCTGTCGAAGACGATCCGCAAGGACGGCGACAAATCCTATTTCACCGACTGCCTGCAGAATGCCACTTGGCTGGTGCGTGCGCTCGATCAGCGCGCCCGCACCATCCTGAAAGTCGCAACCGAGATCGTGCGCCAGCAGGACGGCTTCTTCACCCACGGTGTGGCGCATTTGCGGCCCCTGAACCTCAAGGCGGTGGCCGACGCCATCCAGATGCATGAATCGACGGTGTCGCGCGTGACCGCGAACAAGTACATGGCGACAAATCGCGGCAGTTTTGAATTAAAGTACTTCTTCACCGCCTCGATCGCGTCCGCCGACGGCGGCGAAGCCCACTCGGCCGAAGCGGTGCGTCACCACATCAAGCAGCTGATCGATGCGGAGGATCCGGCGCTGATCCTCTCCGACGACACCATCGTGGAACGATTGCGCGCGACCGGCATTGATATCGCCCGCCGCACGGTCGCGAAGTATCGCGAAGCGATGCGAATCCCCTCCTCGGTGCAGCGCCGCCGTGACAAGCAAAGCATGCTCGGTAATGCCCTTTCGGCCCCCGCCGCGTCCCCCGACCGGTCCCGCGATACCCAGCCTGCCTGATTGCGTCCCGGCCAAATCGGGATAGTCTCGGTTCCCCTCCTGACTAATCGAGGCATCAAAAATGACTCTGCGGATTTCGGGAAAAAGCATCAACGTCGGCGACGCGCTGCGCGGGCGTGTCAGCGAGCGCACCGACGAGGTGCTGCGCAAATATTTCGATGGCAATTATTCCGGGCACATCACGCTGAGCAAGGATGGTTTCGGCTTCCGCACCGACTGTGCGCTGCATCTGGATTCCGGGATCACGCTCGAGGCCGATTCCAACGCCGCCGACGCCTATGCCAGCGCCGACCAGGCGCTGTTGATGATCGAGAAGCGGCTGCGCCGCTACAAGAGCCGCCTGAAGGACCGCTCCGCCCGCAAGGCCCACGCTGCCTCGGAAGCGCTTGCGGAAATGACCGCGCCGACGCTGGATGCGCCGAGCTATGTGATCGAGGCGCCGGCAGAGGGCGACGAAGAGGTCACCGGCTACAACCCCGTGATCATTGCCGAGGCGACCACCTCGCTGAAGCGGCTTTCGGTCAGCGAAGCCGTGATGGAACTCGATCTGAGCGGTGCCGCCTGCGTGGTGTTCCAGCACGGCTCCAGCGGCCGGGTGAACATCATCTATCGACGGGCGGATGGCCATATCGGCTGGATCGATCCGCCGGTGGTTAAGTCGGCGGGGTAGGCCCTGCCGGCATTGACGCCCCAAACGCCCCTCCCTATGGTCCGCGGCCCCGAGGAAGGGCTTGGGAAGAGTCTTCCGGCAGTTGGCACCGCTCTTGCGTTGGAGTAGAAGCGCCCCAATTAGGACCCAGTACTAAGGTGTAAGCCCGTCTCCCGCCTCATCTTCCTGACGCCGCCCCGCTAGAGCCTGTATCGCAACCTTACGGTTTAATTCACCTCGGAACGCCCCATGACGATTACCGACCTGGTCGCACCCGAGGCGATTCTCCCGGCTTTGAAGGTCAACAGCAAGAAGCAGGCGCTGCAGGAACTGGCGGCGCGGGCCTCGGCTTTGACCGGGCAGAACGAGCGGACGGTTTTCGAGGTCCTGCTGCAGCGGGAGAAGCTCGGCACCACCGCGGTGGGCTACGGCGTTGCCATCCCGCATGGCAAGCTGCCCAAGCTGGAGAAGCTGTTCGGCCTGTTCGCCCGCCTGGAGCGCCCGATCGATTTCGAGGCGATGGACGGCCAGCCGGTCGATCTGGTGTTCCTGCTGCTGGCGCCGGAAGGCGCCGGCGCCGATCACCTGAAGGCGCTGGCCCGGATCGCCCGCCTGCTGCGCGACCAGGACGTCGCCAAGAAACTGCGCGCCTCCCGCGACGCGCAGGCCATCTATTCGGTGCTGGCGCTGCCGCCCGCGACGGCGGCGTAGGCGGCGCCCCGCGCCACTGGATTAGCCAAAGCCAGGTTCCTCGCTCCAGCAGACGAAGGCGAGACGGCGCGATTGAACCTTTGCACCCCTCGTTCAGACACAACCCTGCTGGGTGGAATTGAGGGACCCGGTAAATAGGCCTGCGCCGCCGAGCGATCATATTCCGCTCAGGCGGCGTTGTGCATTCCAGGGGATCGCCGGGTCGTTGCGGTGGCAGTCGTAAACAAGCCGCCTAAAAAAGCGCGGGCCCTTCCGGCCCAGCCAGGAAGGTACCCGCGCGTCGCTAATTCTCATATCGTCGGGGAAGGCCGCAAGCGGCTGCGTCAATCACAGCGCAGCCACGGTGTGCGGTCAGTGGCACGCGCAAGTGCCCGTGCCGTGACCGCGGCAAACGACCGCTCAGTGAACGCTGACGGCCTGCAATTCGTTGCTCCAGGCATTGGCGATCGCGGCTTCCCGACTGTCGGTCAGCATGATCGGCGTGCCGTCGGCGGCATGCAGCGCGAAAAGCTTCAGGCCCGGCGCGATCTTCGGCGCCTGGGGAAACAGGCCCGGCACGTCCTCGGAACGGATCTGCTTCACATAGGCGATATGCCCCTCGCCCAAGGTCGCCAGCGACTCCGTGGAGACGCCCGCCGGCTCAAACACAACATTACCTTCAGTCATGGTCTCGACTCCTCTATTCAGACTAAGCGGTCGAGTCCGCTACTCGTTCCATTATTCATGTTCATTGATAGCGATTGTCTTAACGATCCGCTCCGGCTCGGGCCGGGCCAGATCGATGGACAACAACCCGTTTTTCAGGTCCGCGCCCAGCACCTGCATCCCCTCCGCCAGCACGAAGGTGCGCTGGAAGTGGCGCGCGGCGATGCCGCGATGGATGTATTGCCGGGCCTTGTCGTCCTGCTGGCGGCCCCGGATCACGAGCTGGTTTTCCTCAATGGTTACATCGAGTTGGTCGCGGGTAAATCCCGCCACCGCCAGCGTGATTCGCAACCGTTCAGGCTGGCCGTTGGCGCGGTCGCACCTCTCGATATTGTAGGGAGGATAGCCGTCGGCGCCCTTGACGACGCGATCGAGCGCACGCTCGATTTCGTCGAATCCCAGCAGGAACGGACTGGATAACGTGGGAACACGAGTCATTTTATTTACAAAGTCCTCTCGAAGCGACTTTGGCATTCCAGGGCCCTTGCGGCGCCCCATAGCGACCGGGTGGCGGATCTGCCCTCCGGTCAACAGGCAATATGGGCATGATTTGGGGGGCGTTCAAGCGCCTGCGGAACCACGGGAATCCGCGGTCCAGCGTCATTTCGGCGCGGGAGCGCGGCCGGGAATGAGGCTCAAAGCTCGATCCGCTTGCGGCCGTCGGCGGTGAACAGATGCAGTTTTTCGCGCGGGACCGCGGCGCGGATACGCGTGCCGATGGCCGGCGCACTGGCCCCGGGAATCCGCACGATGACGTCGCCGGGTGGCAATTCACCGGGATTGGCGGCGACATCCTGCGCGCCGTTCTTGCGGGCGCCGTAGATGAAGGTCTCGGCGCCGACGTGTTCGATCGCGCCGATGGTGAGGTCGAGCGCAACGCCGCCGGCGACGCTGTCGTTTGAAATCACAAAATCCTCCGGGCGGATGCCGAGCAGCCCGGCCTCGCTTGCCGCGGCACCGCCTCCGAGTTGCGGCCTGATTTCGTCCGCGCGCAGCGGCAGCAGATTCATCGGCGGCGCGCCGATGAACGAGGCGACGAAGGTGGTCGCCGGTTTCTGATAGATATCGAGCGGGTTGCCGATCTGCTCGACTTGGCCGCCATTCATCACCACCAGAATATCGGCGAGCGTCATCGCCTCGAGCTGGTCGTGGGTGACGTAGATCGAGGTGGTGTTGAGCCGGCGCTGCAGTTTGCGGATCTCGACCCGCATGGCGATGCGCAGCTTGGCGTCGAGATTCGACAACGGCTCGTCGAACAGGAATACCTTCGGCTGCCGCACGATGGCCCGGCCCATCGCGACGCGCTGGCGCTGGCCGCCGGACAATTGCCCCGGCTTGCGGTCGAGCATCGTGCCGATTTCCAGAATGCGCGCGGCCTCCTGCACGCGGCTTTCGATCTCGGGCTTGGGCATGCCGCGGTTGCGCAGGCCATAGGCCATGTTGTTGTAGACGCTCATATGCGGATAGAGTGCGTAGTTCTGGAACACCATGGCGATGTCGCGCTCGGCCGGCTCGATCTGGTTGACGATGCGGCCGCCGATGTCGATCTCGCCCGATGTGATGGTCTCTAATCCTGCCACCATCCGCAGCAGCGTGGATTTGCCGCAGCCGGAGGGGCCGACCAGCACGCAGAACTGGCCGTCGCCGACCTCGAAGTCGATGCCCTTGATGGCCTCGAAGCCGCCTGGATAGGTCTTGCGGACGTCGCGCAGCGCTACGTTTGCCATCTCACTTTTCCGTCTCGATCAGGCCCTTGACGAACAGGCGTTGCATCAGCACGACGACCGCGACCGGCGGCAGCATGGCGAGCACGGCGGTCGCCATCGCCACCTGCCATTCGGTCAAGGCGTCGTGCACGTCGATGATCTTCTTGATGCCGATGACGATGGTCTGCATGTCGTCGCGGGTCGTGATCAACAGCGGCCAGAGATATTGATTCCAGCCGTAGATGAACAGGATCACGAACAGAGCGGCGATATTGGTCACCGACAGCGGCAGCAGCGTATCGAAGAAGAACCGGATCGGGCCGGCGCCGTCGATCTTGGAAGCTTCCACCAGTTCCTTCGGCACGGTCATGAAGAACTGCCGGAACAACAGCGTCGCGGTGGCCGACGCGATCAGCGGCAGGATCAGGCCGGCATAGGAATCCAGCATGTGCAGGTCGCTGGTGATCTTGTAGGTCGGAAAGATGCGGACCTCGACCGGCAGCATCAGCGTGATGAAGATGGTCCAGAACGCCGTCATCCGGAACGGGAACGAGAAGAACACGATCGCATAGGCCGAGATGATCGAGATCGCGATCTTTCCGACCGCGATCCCGATCGCCATGATCAGGCTGTTCAGCATCATGCCGCCGACCGGAGCGCGCGTGGTCTTGCCGGTGCCGGAGACGATGGTGTTCCAATAGGTCTCCAGCCCGTGCGTGCCGGGATAGAGCGGCATCTGGCCGTTGGCGATCACCGTGTTGTCGTGGGTCGAGGCGATGACCGCGAGATAGACCGGAAAGGCGACAATGGCGACGCCGACCAGAAGGATCAGATGGGGCAGCAAATTTCCAAATCGGCGGTGCTCGATCATGGCGTTCAGTAATGAACCTTCTTCTCGACGTAGCGAAACTGGAATGCGGTCAGCGCCACCACGATGATCATCAGGATCACCGATTGCGCCGCTGAGCCGCCGAGATCGGTCCCGACCTTGCCGTCCTGGAACACCTTGTAGACCAGCGTCTGGGTGGCGCCGTTGGGGCCGCCGCCGGTCGCGGTGTCGATGATGCCGAGCGTGTTGAAGAACACATAGGTGATGTTGACGATGATCAGGAAGAAGGAGGTGGGCGACAGCAGCGGAAAGACGATGGTCCAGAACCGCCGCATCGGCCTGGCGCCGTCGATCGCGGCGGCCTCGATCACGCTTTTCGGGATCGCCTGCAGGCCCGCCAGGAAAAACAGGAAATTGTAGCTGATCTGGTTCCAGACCGCGACGATGACGACGAGGATCATCGCCTGTGTGCCGTTCAGCACCGGATTCCAGTCGATGCCGTTGCGCTGCATCGCGCGCGCGATCATGCCGAGCCCGGGCTGGAACATGAAGATGAAGAGCACGCTGGCGACTGCGGGGGCGACCGCATAGGGGATGATGAGAAACGTCCGGTAGATCTGCACACCGGCGATATTGCGGTTCGCCATCACCGCGAGCAACAGCCCGAGCGTGAGCGAGAAGAACGCCACCAGCGCCGAAAAGACGAAAGTGACGCCGATCGCCTGGTAATATTCAGGGCGCTTCAGCAGTTCGACGTAGTTCTCGAACCAGACGAACTCGGTCGAAAGACCGAAGGCGTCCTGCACCAGGAACGACTGCTGCAGGGCCTGCACGGCGGGCCAGTAGAAAAAGATCAGGGAAACCGCCAGCTGCGGCAGGATCAGAAGATAGGGCAGCAGCCTGCCTGAGAAGATCGCCCGGTTTTCCATGGCCCCTCGCTGGACGGATCACGGCCGGGCCAAAGCCCGGCCACGATCGTCAGCTTCCCCTACTTGACGGCGGTGCGCTCGAACTGCCGCAGCATCGCGTTGCCGCGGGACACCGCCGAATCGAGTGCCTCCTTGGCCGGCTTCTTGCCGGCCAGCGCCGCCTCGATCTCCTCGGCCCAGACGTCACGCATCTGCACCATGCCGCCGAAGCGCAGGCCGCGCGAATTCTCCGTCGGCGGCTTGTTGGTCAGTTCCTTCAGCGGGACTTCGAGGATCGGGTTCTTTTCATAGAAGCCCGAGGCCTTGGTCTTTTCGTAAGCCGCCTTGGTGATCGGCAGATAACCGGAAACCTGATGCAGGTTGGCCTGGCGGTCGGTGTCGGACAGGAAGGTGAAGAATTTTGCGATTCCCTTGTATTCCGCAGGCGTCTTGCCGCCCATCACCCACAGCGAAGCGCCGCCGATGATGGAATTCTGCGGCGCACCCTTCACATCGGGGAAATACGGCATCGGGACTGCGGTGAAGTTGAATTTGGCGTTTGCCTTCGCGCTCGGATAGAACGCCGAGGAGGTCATGAATAGCGGACATTCGCCGGAAGTGAAGCGGCCCTCGCCGGTATTGGTGCGGCCCGAATAGTCGTAACTCTTGTCCTTCTGCAACTCGACGAGGTTTTCCAGCAGCTTGGTTTCGAGGGGCGTGTTGAATTCGAGCACGGTGTCGAAGCCGTCAAGGCCGTTGGCCTTGCTGCCGATCGGCACGTTATGCCAGGCGGAGAACTGTTCGATCAGGCCCCAGGTGATCCAGGCCGAGGAGAAGCCGCAGGTCGGGCTTGTCGCATGCAGCTTCTTGGCGTCGGCGAAAACTTCCGGCCAGGTCTTCGGCGGCTCGGCGATATCGGCCTTCTTCAGCGCGTCGAGATTGACCCACATCACCATGCTCGACGAGTTGAAGGGGAACGACAGCATCTCGCCCTTCGAGGTCGAGTAATATCCGGTGATCGCCGGCAGATACGATTTGGGATCGAATTTCTCGCCCTGCTCCTTCATCAGGTCGGAAACCGGTTTGACGGCGCCCTTGGCCGCCATCATGGTCGCGGTGCCAACCTCGAACACCTGCATGATGCCCGGCGCGTTGCCGGCGCGGAACGCGGCGATGCCGGCATTGAGCGTGTCGGCGTAGCTGCCCTTGAAGCTCGGAACGATCTTGTAGTCGCTTTGCGAGGCGTTGAAATCATTGGCGAGCTTGACCACGACGTCGTTGTTCGGGCCGGTCATCGCATGCCACCACTGGATCTCGGTCACCGCGTAAGCGGGCGTCGCTAGCGCAAGCGCAACAACGGTTGCCGTCGCTGCGCCGAATTGTCGAAGAGCCATCGAATTCCTCCAGGTTGGGACCATCATCTTCATTTTGCGCGTTAGCAGCGCTGGATGACGTGCAAATGACCGTATAAGCGAAAGGATGGTATTGGCAAAGCGCGCGCCAAGGAAAGCGGAAAATAGGATGAGGCGCGGGGCCGCCGGGGTTATCGCTCGTTGCGGCCTGACGCGCAATTACACGGAGAGCCGCAACCCGTCGCCACAGGCATCGGTTGTCGCCGGAGGCAGCTTCCTTTGAACCGGGAAGCTGCGGCCTATCGTACCGGCATTCGCCGTGACGGCGTCGAAAATTTCCTCAGCGCTTGCGCTCTGACCCGCAGACCACGCCCTTGGCGACCAGCGCCTCGATCTCGCCTTTGGAATATCCGAACTCGGTCAGCACTTCGGTCGCGTGCTGGCTGAAATTCGGCGGCACGCGGCGCAGGCTGGGCTTGCTGCGCTCCATGCGGACCGGCGAGGCGACCCCCTTGTACCAGTCCTTTTCGATGACGTCGCCGCGGTGGATGGTGTGGGCGCTGGTCAGCGCCTGGTCGATCCGCTGCACCGGCCCGGCCGGCAAGCCGGCGGCGAGCAGGCGGTCGCACAGGGGTCCTGCGTCGTGCTGGCTGAACACGGCGGCAAGCTCGGCGCGCAGTGCCTCGCGGTTGGCGATGCGGTCCTTGTTGCGGGCAAAGCGCGGATCGCTGCCAAGTTCGGGCTTGCCGATTTCCTTGGCTAGTTTGCGGAACGTGCCGTCATTGCCGACGCCGATGAAAATGTTGTCGGTCCGGGTCGGGAAGATCGCGTAAGGCACGAGGTTCGGGATGCTCGTTGCCGGTCAGGCCCGGCGGCTTGCCGTGCATGAAATAATTCGCGGCGTGCGGATGCATCACGGCGAGCCCGGTCTCGTACAGCGTGGTTTCGAGAAACTGCCCCTGCCCGGACCTCTGCCGCTCCGACAGCGCCATCAGGATGCCGATCGCCGCGTAAAGTCCGGTGGTGATGTCGACCACCGGCACGCCGATGCGCATCGGCCCGCTTTGCGGCGAGCCGGTCGCGGCGATCATGCCGGTCATGGCCTGGATGATGGCGTCATAGCCGGGATTGCCGCCGCGCGGGCCGTCGGCGCCGAAGCCGGAGATCCGGCAGTGCACCAGCTTCGGAAATTTCGCGCGCAGCACGTCGTTGCCGATGCCCCATTTGTCGAGCGTGCCCGGCTTGAAATTCTCGATCAGGACGTCGGCGCTCTCCAGCATCTTCATCAGCACGACGCGACCGCCCTCGGAGGCGAGGTCGAGCCCGATCGAGCGCTTGTTGCGGTTGATGCCGACGAAATAGGCCGCGTCTTCGCCATGGAAGGGCGGGCCCCAGTCGCGCACCTCGTCGCCCGCGGGCGGCTCGACCTTGATCACGTCGGCGCCGTGATCGGCGAGAATTTGCGTGCAATAGGGTCCGCCGAGAACCCGCGTGAGATCGATCACGCGCAATCCGGCCATCGCGCCGGGGGCAGGTTCAGTCGTCATGAGCTTCTTCTTGGCGTTTTCCTGGGCGTTGTCGTCGATGCCATTAAGCATCACGGACGCCCGCGCGCAAATGCGCGCGGTGGGACGCCGGCAATCCAGCCATGCCGAATGGCCCGCCGGTCATCGCGGCGGGCCATTCGAGCAATCGGTCAGACAACGCTCAGGCGAACGTCCACATTGCCGCGGGTCGCGTTGGAGTAAGGGCATACCTGATGGGCCTTCTCCACCAGAGCCTCCGCGTCCGCGCGCGCCAATCCGGGAAGCGAGACGGCGAGCTCGATGTCGAGGCCAAAGCCGCCGGCCGAGCGCGGGCCGATGCCGACGGTCGAGGTCACCGACGCCTCAGTGGGCACTTTCGGGCCGCCCTGAGAGGCGACGAATTTCATGGCGCCAATGAAGCAGGCGGCATAGCCCGCGGCGAACAACTGTTCGGGATTGTTGCCGGCGCCGCCGCCTCCGCCCAGTTCCTTGGGCGTGGTGAGTTTGACGTCGAGCGTCCCGTCGAGCGTGGCGGCATGGCCATCCCGGCCGCCGGTAGCCTTGGCGCTGGTTCGGTAGAGCACATTCACGGACATGGGGGTCTCTCCTCGTTGCGGTTTCAATTGCAGGAGTATTGCATACAATTAAATTGTGCACAATACAAAATATATGAGTTCACATTTAATTGTGCGCGATTGAATGCGGGCGTGGCGCGGCCCACAATGGAGCCGGGCCGGTCCGGATGACGAGGTTTGAAATGGCGAAGAAACAGGCGGCCGACGCGCCGCTGCTCCTGGGCAATCAGATCTGCTTTGCGATCTATTCGACCGCGCACGCGTTCAACCGCGTGTACAAGCCGCTGCTCGACCGGCTCGGCCTGACCTATCCGCAATATCTCGTCATGCTGGTGCTGTGGGAGCGCGACGGCGTTCCGGTCAAGGACATCGGCGAACGGCTGTTTTTGGACTCCGGCACGCTGACGCCGCTGCTCAAACGGCTGGAGGCGGCGCAACTGATCAAGCGCACGCGCGACACCGCGGACGAGCGGCAAGTGCTGATCGCGCTTACCCCCCAGGGTCAGTCGCTCAGGGAAAAAGCCAGGACCGTGCCGCAGTCGATCCTCGCCGCCTCGGCCTGTTCGATTGCTGAACTCTCGGCCATGAAGAACGACCTCGTCGCGCTGCGCGACCGGTTGAACGCGGTGGTGGGGGAGTAGAGGGAGTCTCGGCGTCAGAGGCGTTTCTTCGCGAACGCGCGGCCGGATGCGGACTTCAGATATTTCTCGAATGCAATGGCCTGCGTCTCGTCGCTGAACGCGACGTAGGTTTTCAAGCGCCAAGGCCCGTATTTCGAGGTATGTGGCACTTCGCCGGCGTTGTGCTTTCTCAACCGTGCGCGCAGGTCGTCGGTAATTCCCACGTAGAAATGCTCGGAGTTATGACTTTCGAGGATGTAGACGTATTTCATGGTGCCGCCCCGCCAAATCGTGGAGGCTACAACGTGACGACCGCGCTTGCCGAGGCCCGGCTTCGCCCTTCGGGCTACGCCGCGGCAGCCTTCGCTGCGATGGGGCTTGCCGAGCCGAAGCTGGCGAAGCCAGCGAAGGCTGGTGGAGCCAGGCGGGATCGAACCGCCGACCTCTTGCATGCCATGCAAGCGCTCTCCCAGCTGAGCTATGGCCCCTTAACCGTTAACCTCCTGAGCATGATCTTTCGGAAAACCGGTAGCCACTCTTCCGGATCATGCTCCCCGCGTGCCTTGGGCGACTCGCGGGAAAAACCCTGAACACAGTTCAGGGACGATCTCAAGTCTCCTCGTCGCCGCCGACGTCGCCAATGATGTCGGTGACGTCCTCGTCGCCTTCCTCTTCGTCGGCGATGAAGGTCGAATCGTCGTCGTCATCGTCCTCGATGGTCTCGTCGATTTCGATGTCGTCCTCCGATTCGGGAACGACGGCCTTGACCTTGCCGGTATTCTCCTCGGCGTCGGCTTCCTCGAGCGGCACCAACTCTTCGGCTTCCATCGGCTCCGGCGTGGCTTCGGCGGCGGAAGCGGCGGCTGCGGCGCTGGCGCGCGCGGCAGCGTCGGCACGGGTCCGCGGCGGCGGCACGGGCGCAATCGGCACGATCTCGCCGGTATAGGGTGAGATCACCGGGTTCTTGTTCAAGTCATAGAATTTCTTACCCGTGGTCGGGCAAATGCGCTTGGTTCCGAGATCGGATTTGGCCACGTGTGGAATCCTGGGAATGTTCTGAAAAACGGTGCTTCACTTGGCTAGTTGAGGCGCTGCTGTCAATAGCGCTTTGCGACAGACAGATGGCGGCGTGACGCAGCGCGGCCCATGTGGTACCTGCCGCCCGCTGAGAGGACACAATCTTGACCCAATCCGATCGCCCTTCCGACCAGGCCAGCCCGCTCGAAGCCCGCCAAAGCGGGCCCCTGATCGGCAAGGTGCGCGTACCCGGCGACAAGTCGATTTCCCACCGTGCCCTGATTCTGGGCGCGCTGGCGGTCGGCCCAACCCGGATCTCGGGCCTGCTGGAGGGCGAGGACGTCCTCAATACCGCCAAGGCGATGCGGGCGCTGGGTGCCAAGGTCGAACGAACCGGCGATTTTACGTGGCTCGTGCACGGCGTCGGCGTGGCCGGGTTCGCGCAGCCGCAGGCCCCGCTCGATTTCGGCAATTCCGGCACCGGCTGCCGGCTGGTGATGGGGGCGGTCGCCGGCTGCCCGATGACGGCGGTTTTCGACGGCGACGCCTCGCTTCGTTCGAGGCCGATGCGGCGGGTGCTCGATCCTCTGGAACTGATGGGGGCCAAGGTTGCCTCCAGCGGGCAGGGCGGGCGGCTGCCGCTGACGCTTGAAGGCGCGCGCGATCCGCTGCCGATCCTCTACCGGACGCCCGTGGCCTCGGCCCAGATCAAGTCCGCGGTGCTGCTGGCGGGGCTGGCCGCGCCGGGTGTCACCACCGTGATCGAAACCGAGGCCAGCCGCGACCATACCGAGCTGATGCTGAAGCATTTCGGCGCCGACATCGTCTCAACGCGGGAAGGCAGCCATGGCCGCCGCATCGCGCTCACCGGCCAACCCGAACTGCATGGCGCCGACGTTGTAGTACCGGCCGATCCGTCGTCGGCAGCGTTTCCGGTCGTGGCCGCCTTGATCGTCGAGGGCTCCGATCTCGTCTTGTCCGACATCATGACCAATCCGCTGCGCACCGGGCTGTTCACCACGCTGCGCGAGATGGGCGCCTCGATCGAGGAGAGCGAGGTCCGGGGCGACGCCGGCGAGCCGATGGCGCAGTTGCGGGTGCGCGCCTCGAAACTGCGCGGCGTCGAGGTTCCGCCCGAGCGCGCGCCCTCGATGATCGACGAATACCTGGTGCTGGCGGTCGCGGCGAGTTTTGCCGAAGGCACCACCATCATGCGCGGCCTGCAGGAACTGCGGGTCAAGGAATCCGACCGGCTCGAAGCCACCGCTGACATGCTGCGGGTGAACGGCGTCAAGGTCGAGATTTCCGGCGACGATCTGATCGTCGAAGGCAGGGGCCACGTGCCCGGCGAGGGCCTGGTTGCGACCCACATGGATCACCGCATCGCGATGTCGGCGCTGGTGATGGGGCTGGCCGCCGACAAGCCGGTCAAGGTCGACGATACCGCCTTCATCGCCACGTCATTTCCGGATTTCATCCCGATGATGCGTTCGCTGGGGGCGGAGTTTTCATGATCATCGCCATCGACGGACCCGCCGCCTCGGGAAAAGGCACGCTCGGCAAGCGGCTCGCCAAGCATTACGGTTACCGCCACCTGGATACCGGCGTGATCTACCGTGCGGTGGCCAAGGCGCTGCTGGACGCCGGCGCCGACCTCACCGACGAGATGATCGCGGTCTCCGCGGCCCTGGCGCTCGATCCAGAGAAGTTCGGCGACCCCGTCCTCAAGACGCAGGAAGTCGGCGACGCCGCCTCGGTGGTCTCGGCGATCCCCAAAGTGCGGGAGGTGCTGCTCAATTTTCAGCGGCAATTCGCCGCCGATCCGCCCGGCGCGGTGCTCGACGGCCGCGACATCGGCACGGTGATCTGCCCGGACGCCGATGTGAAGATTTTTGTCGTGGCCGACCCGCAAGTACGCGCCCGCCGCCGCACCCTGGAGGCCCGGGCGCGGGGCGAGGCCGCCGACGAGGCCGCGGTGCTGGCGGATATCCTCAAACGCGACGAACGCGACCGGAATCGCCCCGTCGCGCCTTTGAAACCGGCAAAAGATGCTTACTTGCTCGATAACTCCCATTTGGATATAGAAGGCGGCGTCCGGGCCGCCATCGACATTGTCGAGGCCGTCCGAGCGGGCCGGCAGCGGGTTTAATCCGCAGCCGTCATTGGAGGAAAGCCCGCTCCCGGTCTTGAACTGCGATATCCCGAGGCCGATTGCCTCGTTCAGGCTCCGGACAAAATTATTCAACGGATCGAACGTGCAGGCATGCTGCCGGCCCGCTCTCGCGATTTCCTGCGAGGCGGTCGTCAGGGTTTGCGGAACCCTGACACTTCACGCGCGATCCGCCCCTTAACCCGAATGGCCGGCGATACCCGCATCTGGAGAACAAATGGCTTCGACTGCTACTTCCTATAATCCTTCCCGCGACGATTTTGCCGCGATGCTCGACGAGTTCTTCGCTGGCGGCAACCTGCAGGAAAGCTCCGTCATCAAGGGCACCGTTGTTGCGATCGAGAAGGACATGGCCGTCATCGACGTCGGCCTGAAGACCGAAGGCCGCGTGGCGCTGCGCGAATTCGCCGGGCCCGGCCGTGAAAGCGAACTCAAGGTAGGCGACGTGGTCGAGGTGTTCCTCGACCGTATCGAAAATGCGCTCGGCGAAGCCGTGCTGTCGCGCGACAAGGCGCGCCGCGAGGAAAGCTGGGGCAAGCTGGAGAAGGCCTTCAACAACAACGAGAAGGTTCACGGCGTCATCTTCAACCAGGTCAAGGGCGGCTTCACCGTCGACCTCGACGGAGCGGTGGCCTTCCTGCCGCGTTCGCAGGTCGATATTCGTCCGATCCGCGACGTCGCGCCGCTGATGAACAACTCGCAGCCGTTCCAGATTCTGAAGATGGATCGCCGCCGCGGCAACATCGTGGTGTCGCGCCGTACGGTTCTGGAAGAGACCCGCGCCGAGCAGCGCCAGGAGCTGGTGCAGAATCTCGAAGAGGGTCAGGTCATCGACGGCGTGGTCAAGAACATCACCGACTACGGTGCGTTCGTCGACCTCGGCGGCATCGACGGCCTGCTTCACGTCACCGATATCGCCTGGCGTCGGGTCAATCACCCGACCGAGGTGCTCACCATCGGCCAGACCGTGAAGGTCAAGATCATCAAGATCAACCACGAAACCCACCGCATTTCGCTCGGCATGAAGCAGTTGCTGGACGATCCGTGGCAGGGCATCGAGGCGAAGTATCCGCTGAACGCGCGCTTCACCGGCCGCGTCACCAACATCACCGACTACGGCGCATTCGTCGAGCTGGAGCCGGGTATCGAAGGCCTGATCCACGTCTCGGAGATGTCGTGGACCAAGAAGAACATGCACCCCGGCAAGATCGTTTCGACCTCTCAGGAAGTCGAAGTGCAGGTTCTCGAAGTCGATTCGGTCAAGCGCCGGATTTCGCTCGGCCTCAAGCAGACCATGCGCAATCCCTGGGAAGTCTTCGTCGAGAAGTTCCCGGTCGGTTCGGTGGTCGAGGGCGAGGTCAAGAACAAGACCGAGTTCGGCCTGTTCCTCGGGCTCGAGGGCGACGTCGACGGCATGGTGCATCTGTCCGATCTCGATTGGAAACTTCCGGGCGAGCAGGTGATCGACAACTTCAAGAAGGGCGACATGGTCAAGGCCGTGGTGCTCGATGTCGATGTCGAAAAGGAACGCATCTCGCTCGGCGTCAAGCAGCTTGAGGGCGACCCCTTCGCAGAACCGGGCGACGTCAAGAAGGGCGCGGTCGTGACCTGCGAAGTGCTCGAGGTGAAGGAAAGCGGCATCGAGGTCCGGATCGCGGGCACCGAGTTCACCACCTTCATCAAGCGCTCGGAACTGGCGCGCGAGCGCGCCGATCAGCGCGCCGAGCGTTTCGCCGTCGGCGAAAAGGTCGATGCGCGGGTGATCCAGTTCGACAAGAAGGCCCGCAAGGTGCAGGTCTCGATCAAGGCGCTGGAAGTCGCCGAAGAGAAGGAGGCCATCGCGCAGTACGGCTCCTCCGATTCGGGGGCGACGCTGGGCGACATTCTCGGCACCGCGCTCAAGCAGCGCACCGACAAGTAAGCCTCGCGCTTTCTGTCACCATCAAACGGGCCCCGGTTTCGACCGGGGCCTTTTTTGGTGCCCGGCGATGACCCCTCCTTGTCATGGCCGGGCATAGCCGTCCGAAGGACGGCGTCGCTGCCGCTCACCTATTTCCCTGCCGTCAACGTCTTTGCTGCCCAAAAGCAAGACGTGGATGCCCGCGACAAGCGCGGGCATGACGAGCGTCGGCAACTTAGGGCCATGTTTTCTTCATATTGCCTCGCAATTGATGTAATCAGGACACGGTATATTAGGGCTGTGCAGAGAAGACCGTGTGATCCCCTCACAGCCGCTTCCGGGAGATTTTTCGATGTCGCTTGATTCAGACGTGATCGTCGATCGCCGCAGGATCCGCCGCAAGCTGACGTTCTGGCGGGTGACCGCCGCGGTGGTGGCGATCGCTGCGGTCGTCGCAATCGGCGTGCTCGCAAGCGGACGCGGCGCGCTCGCCACCTCGGGTTCGATCGCGCGCATCCACATCGACGGCCTGATCCGCAGCGACAATGATCGCGTCGAGGCACTGGAGCGGCTGGAGAACTCGCGTGCCGCCGCCGTCGTGGTGCACATCAATTCGCCGGGCGGCACCACGGCCGGCTCGGAACAGCTCTACGACGCGCTGACGCGGCTGAAGGCGAAGAAGCCGATGGCGGTCGTGGTCGAGGGGCTGGCCGCATCGGGCGGCTACATCACCGCGATCGCGGCCGATCACATCGTCGCCCAGCAGACCTCGCTGGTCGGCTCCATCGGCGTGCTGTTTCAGTTTCCGAATTTCACCGATTTGCTGAAAACCGTCGGCGTCAAAGTCGAGGAAGTGAAGTCTTCGCCGCTGAAAGCGGCCCCCAACGGCTTTGAACCGACCAGCCCGGAGGCGCGCGCGGCGCTGGATTCGCTGGTCAAGGATTCCTATGCGTGGTTTCGCGGCCTGGTGAAGGAGCGGCGCGGCATGGACGACGCCTTGCTCGAAAAAGTGGCGGATGGGCGGGTCTTCACCGGCCACCAGGCGGTCGATCTCAAGCTGATCGACGAACTCGGTGACGAGAAAGCCGCGGTCGCCTGGCTGGTCGCGCAGAAGGGCGTCAAGGCGGGCCTGCCGGTTCGCGACTACAAGCTGGCGCCGCGATTCGGCGACCTGACTTTCCTGCGGACGGCGGCCTCGATCACGCTGGATGCGCTCGGCTTCAACGGAGTAGCGCGGCAGATCGAGCAGGCCGGCCTTGTGCAGGCGGCCGATCGGCTGAGCCTCGACGGCATGCTGGCGCTGTGGCAACCGGCGGGCACGAATTGAGCGGCCAAAGTCGGGTTTTCGCCCTTCTCCCGCATTGCGGGTGTTGTCACAATCCGGGATTTCGGCCTTTGTCACGCCTTTTCCGGTCACCCAAATTTGATTTAGCGTCTTGACAGTTCAAGGCATTTTCACGGAAATGCGTATCCGCATCTTCCCGGATCCCAGTCTCGATGATCAAATCCGAACTTGTTCAGCGTATCGCCGAGCACAACCCGCATCTCTATCAGCGGGATGTCGAGAACATTGTGAACGCAATCCTCGACGAGATCGTGGCGGCGCTGGCGCGCGGGGACCGGGTCGAGCTGCGCGGTTTCGGCGCGTTCTCGGTCAAGCACCGTCCGGCGCGCGCGGGGCGCAATCCGCGCACCGGGGCGCACGTACCGGTCGATCAGAAGAGCGTTCCGTTCTTCAAGACGGGCAAGGAAATGCGCGAACGGCTGAACCGCGAAGATGGAGCCCCGGAGACGGGCGCCTGAAACGCGGTTGCTGATCGCGCGCCGTCTGGCTGCAAAATCCGCAGGTTTTCGGACCTCGCGCCATCGGGTCTTTCAGTGACGAAAGAGGGATCATGCGCAAGTTTCTGACCGCCATGGTGCTGATCCCGTTGGGTTTGATCTTCGTGGTGTTCGCGGTCGCCAACCGGCACTTCGTGACGGTGTCGTTCGATCCGTTCGCCTCCGGCGACTCGGCTTTTGACTTACCCCCGGTGCCGCTATTCGTGATCATCCTCACCGCGCTGATCCTGGGCGTGGCCGCCGGCGGCACGGCGACCTGGTTCCGGCAGCGCCACTGGCGGCGTGCGGCTCGCCAGCATGAGGCCGATGCGCGGGCTGCACGGGCGCAACTGGCCGAGCTGCGTGCCGGCGCCGCGGCCTCGCGGTACGATCAGCAGCGCCTTCCGGCCCCCTCGCCGGGCGGCTTTTATGGAGCCGGCGGGCGAGACAAGCAGGGCGCGACGTTGTAGAACGCGGCCCATCGGCGCATCGGCCTTTCCGGCCTCCTCGCCACCGCTCTGACCCCTGTTTTGAAGCATGTCCTTGATCGTCAAAATTTGCGGCCTGTCCACGCGCGAGACGCTCGACGTCGCGCTGGATGGTGGCGCGGACATGGTCGGGTTCGTGTTCTTTCCGCCTTCGCCCCGGCACTTGAGCCTTGAGGTGGCCCGGGAACTCGGCAAGGCGGCCAAACGCCGGGCGTCGAAGGTCGCGCTCACCGTCGATGCCGACGATCTGACGCTCGCCAATATCGTCGAGGCGCTGCAGCCCGATCTCCTGCAATTGCACGGCAGGGAAACCGTGGCGCGGCTGCGCGACATCAAGCAGAAATTCGGATTGCCGGTCATGAAGGCGATCGCGGTTGAGACTTCGGCCGATCTCGCGACATTGCCCGGCTACGCCGAGGTCGCCGACCGCATCCTGTTCGATGCCCGCGCGCCGAAGGAAGCCACGCGTCCCGGCGGCCTGGGCGCGGTGTTCGACTGGCACGTGCTGGAGAAGCTCGACCTCAAGCTGCCGTTCATGGTTTCGGGCGGGCTTAACGCCGGGAATGTTGTGGAGGCCGTGCGCGTCACCCGCGCCGGCGGCGTCGATATTTCATCCGGCGTGGAACGCGCCCCCGGCGTCAAGGATCCCGACATGATCCGCGCCTTCATCCGCGCGGCGCGCGCAACAGAAGAGCTGATGGTTCGATGAGTCTCCGCCAAACCCAATTCCTTCCGCAGCGGTCCCGACGAGGGCGGGCATTTCGGCATTTTCGGTGGCCGCTTCGTCGCGGAAACGCTGATGCCGCTGATCCTCGACTTGGAGAAGGCCTACGCCGAGGCCAAGGCCGATCCGGCGTTCCACGCGGAGATGAACGGCTATCTCAAGCACTATGTCGGCCGGCCGTCGCCGCTGTATTTCGCCGAGCGCCTGACCGAGCATCTCGGCGGGGCAAAAATCTATTTCAAGCGCGAGGAGCTCAACCATACCGGCTCGCACAAGGTCAACAACGTGCTCGGCCAGATCATGGTGGCGCGGCGCATGGGCAAGAAACGCATCATCGCCGAAACCGGCGCCGGCCAGCACGGCGTCGCCACCGCGACGCTGTGCGCGCGGTTCGGGCTTGAATGTTTCGTCTATATGGGGGCGGTCGATGTCGAGAGGCAGCAGCCGAACGTCATCCGCATGGAAATGCTCGGCGCCACGGTGATCCCGGTGCAGTCGGGCTCGCGCACGCTGAAGGATGCGATGAACGAGGCGCTGCGCGACTGGGTCACCAACGTGCACAACACGTTCTACTGCATCGGCACGGTGGCCGGCCCGCATCCCTATCCGATGATGGTGCGCGACTTCCAGTCGGTGATCGGGATCGAGACCCGCGCGCAGATGCAGGAGGAAGAGGGCCGCCTGCCGGATTCGCTGATCGCCTGCATCGGCGGCGGCTCCAACGCGATGGGACTGTTTCACCCCTTCCTCGACGATCCCGGCATCGAGATCTTCGGCGTCGAAGCCGCGGGCCATGGGCTGACGCAATTGCATGCCGCCTCGATCGCCGGCGGCCGCCCCGGCGTGCTGCACGGCAACCGCACTTATCTATTGATGGACGATGACGGCCAGATCCAGGACGCGCATTCGATCTCGGCGGGGCTGGATTATCCGGGCATCGGGCCGGAGCATTCCTGGCTGCATGAGACCGGCCGGGTGACCTATCTGTCCGCGACCGACGACGAGGCGCTGGCGGCGTTTCAATTGCTATCGCGGCTCGAAGGCATCATCCCGGCGCTGGAGCCGGCGCACGCCATCGCCAAGGTGATGGATCTCGCGCCGAAACGGCCGCGCGATCATCTGATGGTGGTCAATCTCTCCGGCCGCGGCGACAAGGACGTCCCGCAGGTGGGCGATATCCTGAAGGGCAAGAAGAAGTGACCACCCGCATCGACGCACGCTTCGCTGAACTGAAGAAGCAGGGCCGCTCCGCCTTCATCACCTTTCTGATGGCCGGCGATCCCGATCCCGCGACCTCGCTCGAAATCATCAAGGCGCTGCCGAAGGCCGGCGCCGACGTCATCGAGATCGGCATGCCCTTCACCGATCCGATGGCCGACGGCCCGGCGATCCAGGCGGCTGGCTTGCGGGCGCTGAAGGCCGGCATGACGCTGAAGAAGACGCTTTCGATGGTGCGCGAGTTTCGCAAAGCCGATGACGCCACGCCGCTGGTGCTGATGGGCTACTACAATCCGATCTACATCTATGGCGTCGACAAGTTTCTGGTCGATGCGAAATCCGCCGGCGTCGACGGCCTGATCATCGTCGACCTGCCGCCGGAGGAAGACACCGAATTGTGCCTGCCGGCGATGAAGGCCGGGCTGAACTTCATCCGGCTGGCGACGCCGACCACAGACGACAAGCGCCTGCCCGCGGTGCTCGCCAACACGTCCGGCTTTGTCTACTACGTCTCGATCACCGGCATTACCGGCAGCGCCAGCGCTGATTCCAGTGCCGTCGGCCAGGCCGTCGCCCGCATCAAGCGGCATACCAAGTTGCCGGTTTGTGTCGGCTTCGGCATCCGCACGCCGGATGCCGCCCGCGCCATCGCCGAGAATGCCGACGGTGCGGTGGTCGGCACCGCGCTGGTCGACGCCTTGCGCGGAAGTCTCGATGCCGAAAACCGGGCAACCGCGAGAACCGTCGTTGCGGTGGCCGATCTGGTTGCCTCGCTGGCGCAGGGCGTCCGGGGCGCCAAACAGGCCGCGGAATAAGCCACAATTTCAGTGAAAATAGACGGCAAACGGCGGCTTGCCGGGCATGGTCCGGCCCGCCATATATTTGTCTTGGGCGATTCGATCGCCAATCGGAGCGAACCATGAATTGGCTCACCAACGTCGTCCGGCCGAAGATCCGCAACATCCTGCGCCGCGAGACGCCGGAGAATCTGTGGATCAAATGTCCGGATTCCGGACAGCTCGTGTTCTACAAGGACGTCGAGGCCAACCAGTTCGTGATTCCTGGCTCGAACTACCACATGCGCATGGGCGCGGCGGCGCGGCTGAAATCGATCTTCGACAACGAGACCTGGTTCGACGTGGCGCTGCCCGAGGTGTCCGCCGATCCCCTGAAGTTCCGCGACGAGCGCAGATATGCGGACCGCATCAAGGATGCCCGCGCCCGCACCGGGCTGAACGACGCCATCAAGGTCGGCTACGGCAAGCTCGAAGGCGCCGCCGTCGTGATCGCGGTGCAGGACTTCGATTTCATGGGCGGCTCGCTCGGCATGGCGGCGGGCGAAGCAATTGTGCGCGGGCTCGAGCTCGCGGTCGAGAAGAAATCGCCGTTCATTGTGTTCGCGGCCTCCGGCGGTGCCCGCATGCAGGAAGGCATTTTATCGCTCATGCAGATGCCGCGAACGACCGTCGGCATCCAGATGCTGCGCGAGGCAAAACAGCCCTACATCGTGGTGCTGACCAATCCGACCACCGGCGGCGTCACCGCCTCCTATGCCATGCTTGGCGACGTGCAGATCGCTGAACCTGGCGCGCTGATCGGATTTGCCGGCGCGCGGGTCATCGAACAGACCATCCGCGAGAAATTGCCGGAGGGCTTCCAGCGCGCCGAATATCTCAAGGACCATGGCATGGTCGACATGGTCGTGCATCGCCACGAGCTGCGCCCGACGCTGGCGCGCCTCTGCCGGCTGCTGACGAAGTCGCCGGCGCTGGAAACCGCCTCGAAGCCCGCAGCCCCGGCCATCGCGCCCGCCCAGATCGTAACAGGCGCGGACGTGGCGCTGGCAGCACCCCACGCGTGAACGCGCCAGCGGCCAGGCCAGCGCCCCCGCTCGGCGAATTGATCGCGCGGCTGTCCGCCCTGCATCCGGAGCGGATCGATCTCGGCCTGGAGCGGATGCAGCGACTGCTGGAGCGGCTCGACCATCCCGAACGCAAACTGCCGCCGGTGATTCATGTCGCCGGCACCAATGGCAAGGGTTCGACGATCGCCTATCTGCGCGCGATCCTGGAAGCTGCGGGCCTCCGCGTCCACGTCTATACCTCGCCATCGCTGGTGCGGATCAACGAACGCTTTCGCCTCGGCGGCATTCTCGTCGGCGATGACGAGCTCTACGCCGCGCTCGAAGACTGCGAGCGCGCCAATGCGGGCGCGCCGATCACCATTTTCGAAATCGAAACCGCGGCGGCGTTCTGTCTGTTCGCGCAGCATCCGGCGGATGTGCTGCTGCTCGAAGTCGGTCTCGGCGGGCGTCTAGACGCCACCAACATGATCGATGCGCCGCTCGCGACCGTGATCGCACCGATCAGCATGGATCACACCGAGTTTCTCGGCGACATGCTGGCGGCGATCGCCCGCGAGAAGGCCGGGATCATCAAGCGCGGTGTGCCGGTGATTTGCGCGGAGCAGCCGGCCGAGGCGATCGCCGTGATCGAGCAGGACGCCAGGAAAATGCGCGCGCCGCTGTACGCGGCCGGCGAGGGCTGGCATGTCAATGTCGAGCGCGGGCGGCTGGTTTACCAGGACGAGCGCGGCCTGATGGACCTGCCGGCCCCAAAGCTGTTCGGCCGGCACCAGTTCGACAATGCAGGTCTTGCGATTGCGGCGCTGCGCGCGCAGGACCGGTTCAGGATCCCACCGGCGGCGTTCGAGGCCGGCATCGTCAACGCCGAATGGCCGGCGCGGATGCAGCGCCTGTCATTGGGCGCGCTGTGGGAGCACGCCCCGCCGGGCTGCGAGATCTGGCTCGATGGCGGCCACAATGCGGAAGGCGGCCGCGTCGCCGCCGCGGCGCTCGGCGATCTCGAGGAACGGGTGTCGCGTCCGCTGGTCGTGATCGCCGGCATGATGGCCAATAAGGATGCGAGCGGATTCCTCGCCAATTTCGCCGGGCTGACCCGCCATATCGTGGCGGTGCAGATACCGGACAACGACAATGCGATGCCGACGGAGCGGCTCGCGGACGCCGCCCGCGCGCTCGGCATGCGCGTGGAAGCCGCCGCCAGCGTCGAAGCGGCGCTGCGCGCGCTGGCGCGGCTCGCCTACGAAGTTCCGCCGCGCATTCTGATCACGGGTTCGCTCTATCTCGCCGGCCACGTGCTTGCCGCCAACGGCACGCCGCCGGGATAGGCATGAAGATGCGCTTTGCCGCGATCGCCGATGTCCATGGAAATTATCTGGCGCTGGAAGCGGTCATTGCCGACATCCGCGCCCAAGGCATCGAGGAGATCGTCGATCTCGGCGACATGGCGAGCGGGCCGCTCGACGCCAGGCGGACGATGGATGCGTTGATGGCGCTCGACGCGGTTCACGTGCTCGGCAATCACGACCGCTACTTGATCGACCGGCCGCCAGAGAAGATGGGATCGTGGGACCGGCCCGCTCACGCGCAGCTCGAGGCCACGCATCTCGACTGGCTGCGCGCGATTCCGCCGACGCGCGTCTACCGCGATCAGGTGTTTCTCTGCCATGCAACGCCGGAAAGCGACGAGATCTATTGGCTGGAGACCGTGCTGCCGAACGGCACGGTGCGAATGGCCTCGCTGGAGGCGATCGAAGAGGCGGCAAAGGGAATCCCGCAGCCGCTCATTCTCTGTGGCCATACCCATATCGCGCGCGCGGTGCGGCTCGCCGACGGGCGCCTGGTGGTCAATCCCGGCAGCGTCGGCTCGCCGGGCTATCGCGATATCCATCCCTATCCGCATGTCATTGAAGCCGGCACGCCGGACGCGCGCTACGCGATCCTGGAATTGGCGGACGGAAGCTGGCGCGCGACCTTCCGTCACGTGCCCTACGATCACGCGGCGATGGCGGCCCTGGCGCGCCGCAACGGCCAGCCTGAACTCGCCTCCGCGCTGGCGACGGGGTGGATCCGGTAGGCGCAAAACAAAACGGCCGGCTATTCGCCGGCCGTCTCATTCAAATCAATGGGTGGCGCGCGATCAGACCGCAGCGGTGATCCACTGCTGCAGCTTCGCCTTCGGCGCGGCGCCGACCTGGCGGGAGGCCATCTCGCCGCCCTTGAAGATCATCAGGGTCGGGATCGACATCACGCCGTATTTCGAGGCCGTCTTCGGGCTCTCGTCGACGTTCAACTTCACGATCTTGACCTTGTCGCCCATCGCGCCGGAAATCTCGTCGAGCGCGGGCGCGATCATGCGGCAGGGGCCGCACCACTCGGCCCAGAAATCGACCACGACCGGGCCGGTCGCCTTGAGCACTTCGGCTTCGAAATCGGCGTCAGAAACCTTGCCAACGGCCATCGGAATACCTCGTTCAGTTTGGGAGAAGGCGGCCTTTAGAATCGCCGCCGGAGATCATGCAGGCAACCTATGAACGGGTTGTTGCCGGGTCAAGCTTGGACATCCCCCCGGAAACCGGATGCCAGTTCGGCGTCCAGCGCGGGAGCCGGAATCTCCATCAATTCAGGGGTTTCGGTCCAAAGTAGCGCTGCCCGGACCGGCAATTGGGGATAAAGCTTCCCCAGCACCGCGCGGTAGAGGGCAAGCTGCCGGACGTAACCCCTGGGCGCCTCGGCCGGCAGGCTCGGCGGGGCGTGGTTGGTCTTGAAATCGACGATCAGCACCTCGCTCTCGCTCACCACCAGCCGGTCGATCTGCCCGGAAACCAGCGCCGGCAGCCGTCCCGGCCGCTCCAGCCGCCCGACGATCGAGACCTCGGCGCGGCTGCCCGCGGCAAATACCGCAGCGAAACGGCTATCCCCGATCAGGGCGAGCACGGCTTCCGCCAGCGTCTCTCGCTCACCATCGCTCCAGTCCTCCGCATTGCGGGCGAGGTATTTCAGCGCCGCGTCCCGGCGGCGCTCGCTTTCGACGTCGGGCAGGGATTGCAGCAGCCGGTGCACCAGCGTGCCGCGCTGAAGGGCGCGTGCGCGCAGCTCGATGGATTCGCCCGTGCGGACGCGATGATTGTCGTCCCCGGCGGGATCGGACGGGCGGAGCTGGCCCTCGGCGGCGGCTTCCGGCGGCGCCGGCGTCTGCAGCCATGCTGGCAACTCGACGGGCGCGATCGTCGCCACAGCTGCGGCGGTGCCTGTGGCCGGAGCGGCTTCCTCGATCCCCGCGTAGCGCTTGATCGGGCCTTCTGGCGTGTCGATGGTCTCTTCGCGCAATCCGGAACTGGAGAGCCCCTTGACGATCAGGTCGTACCAGGAGTGCTTGCGCACGCTGTTCATGTTGCCCGGCATGCAGCCGCCGACGATGAGGCGGTCGGCCGCGCGCGTCATCGCCACGTAAAGCAGGCGGCGATATTCGTCCTCGGTCTCGCCCAGCATCGCGATGCGCGCCTCGCCGACGACGGCCGGATCTTCGGCCTTCCTGCCGGCCCAGACCACGACGCCTCCAGGCAGATGAATCAGCTTGAGGCGCTGCGTATCCGAGGGCGACGAGGTCGTGTCCACCAGGAACACCACCGAGGCTTCCAGTCCCTTGGCGCCATGCACGGTCATGACGCGGACTTCGTCGCGCGAGATTTCCATGTCGCGCTTGACCTCGAGGTCGGCCGCACGCAGCCACGCGACAAAACCCTGCAGCGAGGCGGGAGCCTTGCGCTCATAGCCGAGCGCAAGCTCGAGGAATTCGTCGAGCGCGTCATTGGCCTCGTGGCCGAGCCGCCGCAGAATGCGCGCGCGGCCGCCGTCGCCGCCGAGCAGCCAGGCATAGAACGCAAACGGCGTCTCGGTGTCGAAACGGCGCTCGCATTGTTGCAGGCGTTCCAGCGCCCCCCTGAATTTGACGCTCGCGGGCGGCGTGATCGTTCAACGCGCGCCGCAGCGAGCCGTTGCGCTGCCACGCCAATTCGAACAGCTCGTCCTCGGAGAGCCCGAACAGCGGGCTCTTCAAGGCGACCGCGAGCGCCAGATCGTCCTGCGGAAGCAACAACGCGTCGGCAAGGTTCATCAGGTCGATGATCGCGATGTGCTCGGTCAGTTTCAGCCGGTCGGCGCCGGCGACGGGAACGCCGGCGTGTTTCAGGGCCTGGATTACCGCGTCGAAGGCGTTGCCGCGCCGCCGCACCAGCACCAGCATGTCGCCATAGCTTAAGCGCCGGCGCTTGCCTTCGCTGCCGGTCATGGTGCCGCTGTCCACCAGCCGCCTGATTTCGGCCTGAATGCGACGGGCGAGTTTCACCTCGGGGCTCGTCTGCGACAGCCCGTCGAACGGCGCGCGCCAGCCCTCAATGTCCTGTTTGCCGTCCGGCTGCTGCAATTCCCAGAGCTCGATCAGGCTCGGCCCGGCATCGGCCAGCGAGTTGTGGATGGGATAGCCGGTCTCCACCGAATGAATGCTGCGGTAGATCTCCGCTTCGCGAAACACGTGGTCGACCGATTGCAGAATCGCGATGCCCGAACGGAACGAGTAGGTGAACGACACCGGATCGAATTTCAGCCCGGCCTCGTTGAATTTCCGCGCCAGTGATCTGCGGCGCTCGTCGAATTCGCGCGGCGCCGCGCCCTGGAACGAAAAGATCGACTGCTTCTCGTCGCCAACCGCGAAGATGGTGCGGACCACGCCGTCGCGGGCGCCCTCGCCCGAGGTGAACTCGGAAATGATGTGGGTGACGATGTCCCATTGCCTCGGGCTCGTATCCTGCGCCTCGTCGATCAGCACGTGATCGACGCCCCGGTCGAGCTTGTAATGCACCCAGCCGGAGGACACCCGGTCCAGCATGGCAAGCGTCCTGTCGATCAGATCGTCATAGTCGAGCAGGCCGCGTTCCTGCTTTTCGCGCCGGTAATTCGCTGCCGCCGCGGTTGCGATCGAAAGCAGCGCCTGGGTGCGGTCGCGGGTCGTTATGGCGCGCCGCCGCTCGATCAGGCGATCGATACGGCCGCCTTCCAGATCGAACAGGCGCGCAATGACGGGATTGTTGTCGCCAAACTTTTTCGTCAGCACGGTTTTGCGCGGGTTTCGTTCGTCGGTGAGGAACACGCCGAGATATTTTTCGACCTGCTCGCTGCCGGTAAATATCAGCGACTCGCGCAGGCGCGCCGCATGGTCGGACTCGGTCTTGTTACCGGTATCGAGAACAGAGGCGATTTCCTTCCAGCGCAATCGCGGCAGATGCGGCCCGTCGACGATCTCGCGCTCGACCGCTTCGATGGTATCGCCCGCGTCGACGCCGAGTGCGGACGACACCTGGGAGGCCGCCGCCTCGACGCTGCCGGCATTATCGGTCCAGGCCATGAAATGATCGCGGCTCAGGCACGCCTCGCGCACTACGTCCTTGAAGGTCACGTCGGCGGCACTCGCCATCGCGATATTGAGCGCGCGGCCGGTAGCGCTGTCGGGATCGCGGGAGGCTTCCAGCAGCACCTTGAGATTGGCGCGCTCCATCATCTCGTTCTGGTCGCGCTCGTCGATCACGGAAAAGCGTGCCGGCACGTTGGCCTCGAACGGAAATTGCTGCAGCAGCCTCGTGCACAGCGCGTGGATGGTCTGCACCTTCAGGCCGCCCGGCGTCTCCAGCGCGCAGGCGAACAGTTTTCGCGCCGCCATCCGCAACCGCGAATCGGGACGCGCGATGCCCGCTTCGCGAATCGCGTCGTCGAGCGTGTCGTCGTCGAGCGTGACCCAATGGCCGAGCGTGGTGAACACCCGCTCCGCCATGTTGGCGGCGGCCGCCTTGGTGAAGGTGATGCAGAGGATTTTTTCGGGCGGCACGCCATCGAGCAGCAGCCTGATTACGCGCTGCACCAGCACGTGGGTCTTGCCCGATCCGGCATTGGCCGAGACGAATGCGGAAGACGCAGGATCCGACGCGCGCGCTTGCGTCGCGCGAACAGTGGGAGGAATCGGGCGGGGCGACCTTACCATTCTTCCAGCCCCAGGCCGCCGGCCGCCGACCATTCCTTGATCCGGGCGAGATCGTCGTAGCTGCCGTACCGGTTCGACCACATCGACAGATTGAGCGAGGTGTAGGCCTGATCCTCGTTCTCGAAGGCGCGGATCAGCGCTTCGAGTTTTCGCAGCGCCTCGTCGGCGGCCTCGTCGGGCAGCTGCGGCGTATCGCCGGGCCTGATCTTCAGCTCCAGCGGCTTCTGTTCTCCCGGCGGATTGTTACCGGAAAGCCTGACATAGCCGATCTCGCTGACCGAACCGTCCGCGGCGATATCGGCAAAGCCACCTTGCCGCAGGATCGCTGCCTCCAGCGTCAGCTGCGGCGACAGCCCCATGCGCACCTGCTTGCCGGTCGGCGGCGCCCCGGTCTTGTAATCGAGGATCGCAAAGCTGCCGTCACGGCGGCGTTCGATGCGGTCGGCGCGCGCCGACAACACGAAGGTGCGCGCATTGTCGAGGGGAATCGGAATCTCGCCTCTGATCTCCGCGTCGATGCGGGCGATGTCGCCGCGCCGGGCGATCTCCCAATCCGAAAACCATCTGGCGATGCGCTGGAAGCGCGGCCACCACAGGGCGCGGGCTTCGGGCCGTTCCATCAGCGGCGCGAAATATTTCTCGCCGATCTTTCGAAGGGCGCTCGCGGGATCGGGCGGCAGCGTCGTCGCAAAAGTTTGCGTGAATTCGCCGAGCGCATCGTGGATCGCCGAACCGCGGTCAGCGGCCGACAGCGGCATGTCGACGGGATCGAGCGGGTTGAGCCGCAAGATATATTTGGCGTAGATCGTGTAGGGATCGCGCAGCCAATCCTCGATCGCCGTCACCGACAGCTTTAGCGGCCGCGTCGCGCGCGGCGGTTTCGGCGCGGGCTGCGGGATCGGCACGACTTTATCAGCGCGGTCCAATTCGCCGGCAAAGCGCGCATATTTCTCGCCGGCGGCGACAGCGGCGTTCCAGTGTTCTTCGCCCGCGACCGCTTCCAGCCGGTGCAGGAAGCGCGAGGCCACCGCCGGCGCGCCGCCGACCTTCGCCGAGTGACTGAGGATGACTTCGTCGGCGCCCAGCAATTGCGCGAAATCGTGCGCGGAAAGACCGATACGCCGTTCCGGCAGATCGAGCCCGAGTTCGTGCCGCATCGGCCGGCTCAGCCAGGGATCGACGCGCGGTGCCGGTGGCCACACACCCTCGACCAGCCCGCCGATGATGACACGGTCGGATTGCGTCAGCCGCGCTTCGAGCGGGCCGTATATCTTCAGATGAACATTGGCCTGTTCCGGGCGCCGCACCATGCGGTCGGCAAAGGCGGTCTGGAACACTTCCGGATAGTCGCCGAGTTCGACAAGGAGGCCGCTTTGGGTTTTCCCGCCGAGCAGATCGTCGAAGGCGGACGCGAGCGCCGACCCCGGCTGGTCCTCGAAGGCGAGGGCGGCGCCATGCTCGTCGCGCGACAGCGCCATCAGCACTTCGCGATGGCGGATGGCGAGCTCGGCAAAGTCGTAGGGTTTTGCCGGATAGAGAGTTTCGAGCGGCGCAAGCGCCGCCTGCAGTGCGGCGATCAGCGCTTGCGCGCGATCGAGTTGCTCGTCGCTCAGCCGCGTTCGCGGCTCGGCGCCATGCAGCGAAGAGGTCTCGCCGCGCCGGAGCTTTGCCAGCTCATCGCGAAAACGGGCAAAATCGCGCGCCAACCCGCTGCCTGCCGCCTGCGGCCGCGTGCCGCGCAACAGCGCCAGTTCGAGTGTCTCGACCGCATCCCTGAACGCGCCCGCCGCGCCGCCAAGCCGGCACAGCGGATGCTTCAGCAACGCCAGCAGGGTGGGGGGTTCGAGCTCGTTCGCCGCCGCCTCCGCCGCGAGCCGGGCGAAAATGCCGGCCGGCGTATCCATCAGCGCGTCGCCGCCGGAATCGTCGAAGGCGAGATTCCAGCGGCCGAGGGCGGCGATCACGCGCCGCGCCAGCGTGCGATCCGGCGTCACCAGCGCCGCCGATCGATCCAGATGCCGCGCCTCGCGCATCGCCACCGCAATCGCCAGCGCCTCCGTCTCGGGATTGTCGGCCGCGATGACAGCGAGATTTTCCATGGCGCCCGAGATCTTCTCGACGATGTCGGGTTCGGCCAGCCGCCGGTGCCATTGCGCCGTCGCGTTGGACGGCCGCATCACCTCAGATGCGAGCAGTTCGCGGCCATGCGGCGCCATGCGTCCCAAGATCTCGACGTCGCCGCGCTTTATGCCAAATCGGGTCAGCAACGCGTGCATCGCGTATTGCGGATGGTTGGATGAGGGAGGCGCGGAGGATCTCCCCTGCGCATCCCTGACGCCGCCGATCGTCTGCCAGGCTTCCTCGTCGAGATCGGTATCGAGCCCAGGCAGCACCACCGCGCCTTGCGGCAGCGCGCCGACGGCGTGGAGGAATTTCGCGGTAGCCGGCATCGAGCCGGTCGAGCCCGCGGCGATCACCGGGCCGTCGTGATGCGTGCTGAGGCGTCTTGCTTCCGCTGCGATCAAGAGATCGCGCCGTGCCGCCGGTTCGATCCTGCCGATCTCCTGCAGGTGCGCCGGCCACGCCAGGCGCGCGATCCGCAGGAATTCGAGCGAATGCTGCCAATATTGATCGAGCTGATCCGGCACCAGCCCGTCCAGCGCTTCCCAGCCGACGCCGCGGGTAACCATGTCGTCCATCAGCCGCGCCAGATCGCCGGCCAGCGCCAGCGTCGACGCCGGCCCGCCGACCACCAGCGGCGCCAATACCGGACCCTTGGCCCAGGCCGCGACCAGTTTCGCCAGTGTCAGCCTGCGTTCGAGTTCGCCGAGTTTCGGCGGAATTTCCAACGGTGCCGCACCGCCATATTGTTCGGACTCTTCGGCGAATGCCAGTTCGTCTTCGTCGATGTCGCCGAGCGCGACGATGCGCGGCAGTACCGCCGCGTCCGCCTTCAGTTCGTCGAGAAAGATTTCCCGCGCCATCCGCCCGGCGCGCCGGGTCGGCAGATAGAGCGTCGCCTGCGCCAGTCTTTCCGGATGGTTCCGCGTCTCGAAGCCCGCGACCAGCCGGCCATCGACCAAAGCGGCGATGACGGTACGCAGGAACGGCGCGGATATCGGAACGCTGAAAACGCGCATGGGCATCCTGATTCGGGATCAGGCTGCATCATGGCACGGGCAGCATCGAGGAGGGAGTCGAAGAGGGTCGGGCGGTCATTCCGGGGCGCGTCGAAGACGCGAACCTCAGATGTGCAATTGCACATCGGGGAATCTCGAGATTCCGGGTCTGCACCTTGCGGCGCATCCCGGAATGACCGGGAACTACGCCACGCTTTCCAAAAACGCCTCTTCGGCCGCGCCGATCGCGTCGGGGCTTCCGACATGCATCCACACGCCGTCGAGGCGCAGGCCGAACAGACGCTCCTGTTCGTTGGCGCGGTCGAACATCTTCGTCAGCGAAAACTCGCCGGCCGGCGCGTCGGCGAACAGCGCCGGCGACATGATCGCGGCACCGGCATAGACGAAGGGAACCACCTGATGTTCCCGGCGCTTGCGCAGCGCGCCATCGGGAAGCATGGAATAGTCGCCACGGCCGCCATAGCCGATGCTGCTCGTGGTCGGCGCCATCAACAACAGGATGTCCATGCGCGAAGGCTCGAACGTCTCGGCGAGCCGCGCCAGATTGGGCCGCACGCCGTCGATCCACAGGCTGTCGGAATTGACATGGAAGAACGGGTCGGGGCCGAGCATCGGCAACGCCTTGACGACCCCGCCGCCGGTGCCCAGCACCTGGTCGCGCTCATCCGAGATGATGACGCGGGGTCGGGCGCGCGAAGCGGTGTGCGCGATGATCTGGTCGGGCAGATAGTGCACATTGACGACGGCTTCGCTGACGCCGGCGTCGGCGAGCTTGTCCAGCACGTGATCGAGCAGCGGCCGGCCCGCCACGGGTACCAGCGGCTTCGGCATCTTGTCCGTCAACGGGCGCATGCGCAGGCCCAGGCCGGCGGCAAGCACCATGGCTTTGGTGGGTTTCACGGACATCCTGCAGGCTTCTCGAACCGTTATTCTCTTTGAATCACAAAATCATATCACGGCGATTCGCCCCGCGCACCGTCCGCGATGCCATAGCCGTCCCGGATGACGGTTATGCGACCGCCGGGCGGCGGGATCAGGCTTCCGCATCCTGCGCCGAGCGTTTGGTCGCCTTTTTCTTCTTTTCGCCGGTTTTCAGGAAATTGACGCCGATCTGGTCGCCATTGACCCATGACAGTTCGCAGCGGCGATAGGCCAGACCCGTGGACGACAACAGCAGGAAGAATTCCTTGAGATGCAGCCCCTCGACCGAGCCTTCGACCGTCAGCTTGCCGCCGGTCTCCGAAACGTCTTCCAGGGTGCACTCGCGCCGCCAGGTGCCGTCGATGCCCATCATGTGCGCCGGGATGCCGCGTTCGAATGTGACGCGTTCGCCCTTGCGCCGTTCAGTCGTCGCCATTGAATTGCTCCAGCCCTCAAGGCAGCCGTGCGGCCCCGCGCTTGGCGGCAGGGTCCACCCGCAGATTAGAGCCTGGCTGGCTAATAACCCGTAAATTACGATAGCGGGGGAGGGACGTTGGCGGCGTACCATTCCAGGGCCGGCGCGAGCGCGGGATGGGCCAGCGAACGGCTCAGATAGGTCCAGATCCGGGGTTGATGGCGCAGATATTGCGGCTTGCCGTCGCGCCGGTTGAGCCGGGCAAAGATGCCGAGCAATTTGGTATTCCGCTGCGCCGACATGATCGCATAAAGCTCGGCGAAATCGGCCGGATCGAAGCCCTCGTCGGCCGTGCGCCGCGCCTTGATGTAACGCGTCAAGAGCGCAAGCTCGAGCTGTTCGGGCACGTCGATCCGCGCGTCCTGCAGCAGTGACGCCAGATCGTAGGCCTCGGGGCCCATCACGGTGTCCTGGAAGTCGATGATGCCTACTTTCGCGATACCGGCCCGTTCGGCAAGCCAGATGAGATTGGGGGAATGGAAGTCCCGCAACGCCCATGTCCTGGCGGCAGCCGCCGGCTTGCTCAAGAGATCCCGCCAGATCGCGACGAATTCGGCGCGCATGTTGGCGGAAACGTCAATCCCGTGGTCCGGCATATACCAGTCGAGCATCAGTCCCATCTCGGTCAGTAGCGCGTCGGTGTCGAAAGTGGGAATGGTGTAAGTGAGTTGCGCCGCCACCGGCAGGATTTCGGGCAGCGTTTCGCTATGCAACGCTGCCAGCATGTCGGTCGCGGCCTCGTAACGTTCGGCGATCGGCGCCGGCGGATCGCCCTCGACGAAGCTCTCGCTGCCGAAATCCTCGGTGATCAGGAATCCCGCATCGAGATCGGCGTGATGGATTGCTGGCGCCGAGAAGCCGCGCTCGCGCAAACCGCCGGCGAGCGCGACGAACGGCTTGACGTCCTCGGCCAGATGCACCGCGGCGCTGTAGGATTTGCCGTCATAGATCGCCGGTCCGTCGGGACGCTGCGGCGAATTCATCAGGATGACGACGCCGTCGTCGCGGACCAGCCGCGCATAGGAACGTGTCGAGGCGTCGCCGGCCATGCGCAGGCGCCTGCGCCTCGGCGTAGCCGGCGCCGTCGAGGAACTGCCGCAGCGCCTGCAGCCTTTTTACCTGGGCTGCGGCCTTGCCGTGGCCGGTGATCTCGGCGGCACGCGCGGTCGATCCGAGCGCCGGACGATGGCTCAGCGCAATGTCGATACGGTCGGCCGGCAGCGCCGACGGTGCGCGCTCCGGCCACTCGATCAGCGCCACCGTGCCTTCCGGCAGCGGCGACAGGCCGATCTCTTCCAGCTCGGCGGGATCGTTGACGCGATAGAGATCGGCATGCAGCAGCGGGAACGGCGGCAGGTCATAGGCCTGCACCAGCGTGAAGGTCGGGCTCGGAACCTCCAGCGCGTCGTCGCCGGCGAGATAGCGGATCATCGCCCGGGCCGCGGCGGTCTTGCCGGCGCCGAGGTCGCCGGAAAGGGTGATGACGTCGCCGGGGCCGACCAGCAGAGCGAGATCGGCCATCAGATGCGCGGTCGCGGTCTCGTTCGCCAGAGCCACCGAGAATGTCGTGGGCGCCGTCATTCCGCGGCGTTGCGATGCGCGGCCTGATCGGTCGGAAAGTCGCAGGTCACGCTCGTGCCCTTGCCGACCACCGAATCGACGCGCACCTTGCCTCCGTGCAGTTCGACAAAGGAGCGCACCAGCGACAGGCCGAGGCCGGCGCCGCGGTGGCGCGAGCCGTGCGAGTGGCTTTCGAACCAGTCGAAAACCTTGTCCTTGACGTCGGGCGGAATGCCCGGACCGGAATCGGTCACGGTGAACACCACGCTGTGCTCGGTCCGCCGGGCGCTCAGGCCCACGGTCGCGTCCTGCGGCGAGAATCCGACGGCGTTGGCGAGCAGATTATACAGCACCTGCACCACGCGGCGTTCGTCGCCGACAAAGCTGCCGATATTGGGGTCGGCATCGACCTTCAGCCGGATGCGGTCGGTGGCGAGCCGGTCCTGGATGCCTTCGGCGGCGGCCTCGATGGTCTTGCGGATGTCGATCGAGCCGAGATTGAGCGACATCGCGCCAGCGTCGATGGTCGCGAGGTCGAGGATGTTGTTGATGATCGCCAGCAGCGCGTTGGTCGAAGTCGTGATGTAGCCGAGATACTCGGCCTGCTTGGGCGTCAGCGGACCGGTGACGGGGTCGCTCAGGAAATGCGCGAAGCCGATGATGGTGGTCAAGGGCGAACGCAGCTCGTAGGACACGTGGTGGACGAAATCGACCTTCATCTGGTCGGCGGTCTCCAGCGCCTCGTTGCGCTCGCGCAGCGCGCGCTCGACGTTCTCGGTGTCGGTGATGTCCTGGAACGTCAGCATGGTGGCGCCGTCGGGCAACGGCATGGTCATGCAGTCGAGCACGCTGCCGTCCTTGCGCTCCAGCTTCAGCGGCACCTCGACGCGGTTCTCGATCCGCGTAATCGCCTCGCGCAGCGTCCGCCAGGTCTCGGCGTCGTCGAACAGCGGCCTGCACCAGGCCTCCACCGTCTCGATATGCGGCCGCTCGTGCAGCGCGTCCGGCGACAGTTTCCACATCTTGGCGAAGGCCGGGTTGAACAATTGCGCGCGGCCATTGCTGCCGAACACCGCGACCGCTTCGCCGAGGTTGTCGAGCGTCTCGCGCTGGACCCGGATCAGGCCGTCGAAGCGCCGCGCCAGCTCGAGGCTTTCCGTGACGTCGTCGAACAGATAGGTGACGCCGCCTTCCGGGTTCGGCGTGGTGACGACGCTGACCGCGCGGCCGTCGGGGAGATACCAGGTATCCTTGGTCGGTTCGACCGCGCGATAGGCCTCGTGCAGCTTGGCTTTCCAGGCGCGGAAATCCGGCTGCTCGGGGACCTTGCGCGCCGCGCGCAGGCGATCGAGCACGCTGGAATCGTCGGGATTGCCGTCGAGAAAGGTGCGGTCGAGATCCCACAGCCGGCGATAGGAATCGTTGTAGAACGCCAGCCGCCGCTGGCCGTCGAACACGGCCACGCCGGAGGAGAGCTGATCGAGCGTGCGGCGATGCGCCTCCGCCATCCGCACCAGGGCCGCGCGCAGGCTGCTGGCTTCGCTGGCGTCGATGGCGATGCCGGCGATGCCGGCGTTGAGGGTCAGTGCATGGACGTCGTAGACGCGGCGCTCGCCGCCGACCACGATCGGCAGCCGTGCGGTGAAGGCCGAACTGCCGGTCAGCGCCCGGTTGACTTCATCGCGCTGGTCGCTTTCCAGCAGTTCGAGGTTGCGCTGGATCGCATCCGGGACACCGGTGGCCTCGGTGGCCTTCGCGTAGGCCGCGTTGGCATAGCGAAGTTCGCCCTGGGCGCTCTTGGCCCAGATCGGCCACGGCATGGCGGCGGCGAAGTCGCGCAACAGCTCGGTCTCTTCCAGCAGGGTCTTGTAACGCAGGTTCGATTCCGCCAGTTCGCGGCGGACGCCGCCGAGTTCGCGAACCCGCACAATGGCCTGGCCGCCGATGGCGCGGCCCATGGCTTCGATCGTGCGCCCGTTCGAGGTCGACAGATTGAGCAGAAAACCTTCGCCGGCCTCGCGCAGCGCGTCAACCGCATGGTCCATCTGCAGCGCCGGTTCCGGCGGCAGCCAGGTTCCGAAGGCAAGCACACGTTGCGGCTGCGACTCCGGCGGCATCAGCAGCGAGACGTCGCCGGTGATTTCCGGGCGATTGTCGCCCGCCGCCCACGAGATCAGGATCTGCGGTTCCGCGAACAACAGTGCCCGAAAACGGTCGGCCTGGACCTGCAATTCCCCGACATCGGCGCGCAGCCGCGCCTCGCTTCGGGCGGCGCGGACGCGGATGCGCGTCAGGAGGATCGCCGACACCACGGAGAAACCGAGCAGCGCCAGCGCCGTGGTCAGTACCGCGAATTCCTGGTGATTGAGATCGAGCGAGGCCGAGATCGCCTCCAGCGGCGACGCATCGCCGGCATGAGCCGGTGCGATCGCCCCGAATGCGGCGGTGGCGAGTGAGATCAGGCCGTTACGTGCCAGTGATGTGCACGACAGCAAGGTCTGACGCATCGTACCGATCACGCCCGACATATTTGCCCCAAACCGCACGCTTTTACGCCCGGCGACCCCCGCCGTGCGCGAATCGGAAGACAATATCCCCTTCGGGAGTTGGCGGGTAAGAGTCCAGACCGTGAACGCGAAATCCGGCGCAGAAAAATGCGGGATTAAACTTGATCGGAGCGATTTTTATGAAGTTCGATCCGCTGTTTAGACGAATTAGCGGCCAGTCGAACCAAATCCGCCGCTGCCGCGCTCGGTCGCCGGCAGTGAAACTACGGGGACCAGTTCCGCACGGACCACGGATGAAATCACCATCTGCGCGATGCGCTCGCCGCGGCGAATCTCAAACGGCACGGCGCCGAGGTTGATCAGGAGCACGCCGATCTCGCCGCGATAGTCGGCATCGACGGTCCCAGGCGAATTCAGCACGGTGACGCCGTGCTTGGCTGCAAGCCCCGAGCGCGGACGGACCTGTGCCTCATAACCCGGCGGCAACGCGATCGAGAGGCCGGTCGGCACCAGCGCGAACTTGCCGGGTACCAGTAGCAGCGGCGAGGCCTCGGGAATCGCGGCCAAAAGGTCGAGCCCCGCGGCGTGGGCGCTCTGATAGGCCGGCAGCGCCAGGCCCTCGCCGTGGGGCAATTGCCTGATATCGATCTTGACGTGTGAGCTCATGAGGCCTTCCCGGCGGTTTCGGCGATGCGCGCCACCAAAGCGGTGGCGACCTCTTCCTTGGTCATCACGGGCCAGGAGTCCACATGGATGTCCGCACCCTCGCGGGTCAGGAGATGCACGGTATTGCGGTCGCCGCCCATCACGCCGGTCGATGGCGAGACGTCATTGGCGACGATCCAGTCGCAGCCCTTGCGCGCGAATTTTGCCTTGGCGTTGTCAATCAGATGTTCGGTCTCGGCGGCAAAGCCGATCACGAGCGGCGGCCGCTTGTCCTTCAGCTTCGAGATCGTCGCCAGGATGTCGGGATTTTCGACGAGCTGCAGCGGCGGCATGCCGGCGGAAGTCTTCTTCAGTTTCTGCTCGCCTGCATTGGCGACGCGCCAGTCGGCGACCGCCGCGGCGAAGATCGCGATATCGGCCGGCAATGCGGCTTCCACCTGGCGCAGCATGTCGCGCGCGGATTCCACATGCTTCACGGTGACATCAGGCGGATCGTCGAGATCGACCGGGCCGGAGACCAGGACGACGTCGGCGCCGGCGGCTTGCGCCGCCGCGGCAATGGCAAATCCCTGCTTGCCGGAGGAGCGGTTGGCGATGTAGCGCACGGGATCGATCGGTTCATGCGTGGGACCTGCGGTGATCAGGACGCGCTTTCCCTGCAGCGGCCGTGGCTGCGGCGGCCTCAGCAGGCGTTCGGCAGCGGCGGCGATCTCCAGCGGTTCCGCCATGCGGCCGGTTCCGGCTTCGCCCGCTTCGGCCATTTCGCCGGCATTGGGCCCGATCGTGACGATGCCGTCGCGCTGCAGCTGCGCGACGTTGCGGCGGGTCGCGGCATTATTCCACATCAGCGGGTTCATCGCCGGCGCCAGCAATATCGGCCGGTTGGCCGCGAGCAGAATGGCGCTGGCGAGATCGTCGGCATGGCCGCCTGCCATCTTCGCCATCAGGTCCGCGGTCGCCGGCGCCACCACGATCAGGTCGCAGTCACGCGCCAGCCGGATATGGCCGGCGTCGAACTCGCTCTCGGCGTCGAACAGGTCGGTGTAGACACGCTCGTGCGCGAGCGCCGAGGCCGAAAGCGGCGTGACGAATTGCTGCGCGGCCTTGGTCAGCACGCAGCGGACGCGAATGTTGCGTTCCTTGAGCCGCCGGATCAGGTCCAGCGACTTGTAGGCGGCGATGCCGCCGCCGATAATCAGCGTGACGCGGGCCGGATCCGATCCGATGTGCTGCGCCGGAGCGCGGGAGGGGGCCTTGGCGGGCGGAGGCGCAGCCGAGGACGCCGACTGGAAGTCGAACGGCACGCCCTCGATGGTCTGCCGCAGGATCACCCGGACTTCCTCCTCCACGGAGCGGCCATTCTGGGCCGAGCGGAGCCGGAGATAGGTCTTGATGGCCTCGTCGAGCTTTCTGATGGTCAGGCTGGCCATGAGTGATCTCGGAGAAATCTGACAGCAATGCTATCATAAAGTGATTGCATTGCAATCACAAATTCCGAACGGCAAACAGGATGGCAATAAAGGTGGCGGCAATGATCCAGAGCGCGAGTGTGCGCCAGCGGCTCTTGCGGCCCTCGGTCCGGCCCATCGCCGCGATGGTCTCCGGCGACAGCGTGAGCCCTTCCCGGGTCATCGTCTCCAGCTGCTCCAGCACGGCGACCGAGCGTGCCGCGATCGTCGGCAGGCCCGCCAGCACGCGGCCGAGATCGCCGGCACCCGACATCGCACCCTGGATGCGGCCGATGGGACCGAGATTGCGCTCGATCCATTCGCGCACCACGGGATCGGCGATCTTCCAGATGTCGAGCTTCGGGTCGAAGCTGCGCGCCACGCCTTCGACCACCACCATGGTCTTTTGCAGCAGGATCAGTTCGGGGCGGGTGCGCATGTCGAACAGGCCGGTGACCTCGAGCAGCAGCGTCAACAGCTTTGCCATCGAGATTTCTTCGGCGGTGCGGTTGTGGATCGGCTCGCCGATGGCGCGGATGGCTTGCGCGAAATTCTCCACCGAGTGATGCGGCGGCACATAGCCGGCCTCGAAATGCACTTCCGCGACGCGGCGATAGTCGCGGGTGATGAAGCCCAGCAGAATTTCCGCGAGGAAGCGCCGCTCCTTCAGCCCGAGCCGGCCCATGATGCCGAAATCCACGGCGACCAGGCGGCCGGCGTCGTCCAGGAACAGATTGCCGGGGTGCATGTCGGCATGAAAGAAGCCGTCGCGCAGCGCATGGCGCAGGAAACTCTGGATCACCTTGCGGCCAAGGTCGGGCAGATCGACCTGTGCCTCCTCGAGCCGGGCATGATCGCTCAGCGCGATGCCGTCGATCCACTCCATGGTCAGGACGTTATGCGCGGTACGATCCCAGTCCACCTCGGGGACGCGGAAATCCGGATCGTCGCGCGTGTTCTCGGCCATCTCCGACAGCGCCGCGGCTTCCAGCCGCAGGTCCATCTCCATCGCCACCGAGCGGGACATCGTGTTGATGACCTCGACCAGCCGCAGCCGCCGCGCTTCCGCCGAATAGGTTTCGGCATTGTGCGCGACAAAGAAGAAATCGCCGAGGTCGCGGCGGAAGCGCGCGGCCACATCGGGTCTCAGCACCTTCACCGCCACCGATTTGCGAACGCCGTTGTGTTCGGTTTCACCGCGATGCACCTGCGCGATCGAGGCGGCTGCTACCGGCGGGCCGAGGTTGACAAACGCCTGTGCCACCGGGCGTTCCAGCGACTGCGCGATCACGGCTTCGGCTTCGCTCTGCGAAAATGGCGGCAGCCGGTCCTGCAGGGCCTCCAGATCGCGCGCCATCACGACGCCGACCACGTCCGGCCGCGTGGCCAGAAATTGTCCGAGTTTTAAATAGGCCGGCCCTAACCGGGTCAGCGCGCGCGACAGCCTGGGGCCGGATTTGGCGCCGGGCCGTTCGACGATCCGCGCCAGCCGCAGCGCCAGCTGTCCGGGCGGCGGCACCAGCGACGGATCGACCACGCCGAACACGCCCTCGCGCGCGAACACGAAACCGGCGCGGGCGAGCCGCGCGATGTGGGTCAGCGCTGAAATCACAAACGCCAGCCCGAATGCAAGGCCACAATGCCGCCCGAGAGGCTCTGCCAGGTGACGCGGGAAAAGCCGGCGCCGCGGATCATTTCGGCAAACGCGTTCGGCCTGGGGAATTTGCGAATGGACTCGACGAGGTATTGATAGGATTCGGCGTCGCCTGTGACGGCGCGGCCGAGCGGCGGGATCACCTTGAATGAAAACAAATCGTAGATCCGGTCCAGCCCGGGCACGTCGACGGTGGAGAATTCCAGGCACAAAAATCGCCCGCCGGGCCTGAGCACCCGATAGGCCTCGGCCAGCGCCAGATCGATTCTCGGCACGTTGCGGATGCCGAACGCGATGGTGTAGCCGTCGAAATGCCGGTCGGGAAACGCCAGCGCCTCGGCATTGCCTTCCACGAACGACACCCGGTCGTCGAGATGGCGCGCCACGGCGCGCTCGCGGCCGACCTTGAGCATGTCGGAATTGATGTCGCAGACCGTGGCGCGAAAGCCCGGGCCGGCGGCCTTGGCGGCGCGGAACGCGACGTCGCCGGTGCCGCCGGCGACGTCGAGCAGCGCGAACGGCGTATCGGCGCGCGGCGGATTGAGCGCATTGATCATGATGTCTTTCCAGACCCGGTGCAGGCCCGCCGACATCAGGTCGTTCATCAGGTCGTAGCGGGACGCTACGCTGTGGAATACGTCGTTCACCAGCGTCTGTTTTTCGCCCAGGGGGACGTCCCTGAAGCCGAAATGCGTGGTTTGGCCCGGCCGATCCATGTCTTAACGCCCTCAAACTGATAGCGGCCGGACCATAGCGCGCCCGCCGCAATGTCGCTATCACGTCGACATCTAGCGCATGATCCGCCAAAGTGTGAGCGGTTTGGCGAAAAGATCATGCGCAAATTCGTTAATTTGGAGCGCGATCGGACGGAAAACCGTATATTACACTTTTCCTGATCGCGCTCCGTGTGAACGCCCATCCATGCCCGAATTGCCCGAAGTCGAAACCGTCCGCCGCGGCCTGCAGCCGGTGATGGAGGGGTTTCGGATTGTGAAAATGGAAGTCAGGCGCAAAGACCTGCGTTTTCCGTTCCAGCGGGACTTCGTGGCCCGGCTGGCCGGGCAGGCCGTGACCGGTCTCGGCCGCCGCGCCAAATACCTGATGGCGGATCTGGCGTCCGGCGACGTGCTCCTGATGCATCTGGGCATGTCGGGCTCGTTCCGCGTCGTCAAGGACGACGACGCCGGCATGCCCGGTCAATTTCATCATCCACGCGGCAAGGACGGCGCGCATGATCATGTGGTGTTCCACATGTCGTCGGGCGCATCGATCGTATTCAACGATCCCCGCCGCTTCGGCTACATGAAAGTCATTGCCCGCGGCGCGATCGACGAGGAGCCGCTGTTGAGCGGCCTCGGCCCCGAGCCGCTCGGCAATGAATTCGACGCCGCGATGCTGGCGCGCTCCTGCGCCAACAAGAAGACCAGCCTGAAGGCGGCGCTGCTCGACCAGCGCGTGGTCGCGGGGCTCGGCAACATCTATGTCTGCGAAGCGCTGTTTCGTGCGCATCTGTCGCCGCGACGGCTGGCCGCGACGCTCGCGACCAGGAAGGGCGAGCCCACCGATCAAGCGAAGCATCTGGTCACGGCGATCCACGCGGTCCTGAACCAGGCCATCAAGGCCGGCGGCTCGTCGCTGCGCGATCATCGCCAGACCTCGGGCGAACTCGGCTACTTCCAGCATTCGTTCCAGGTCTACGACCGCGAGGGCGAGAAATGCCAGACCGCCGGCTGCAGCGGCATCGTCAAGCGCTTTACGCAAAACGGGCGTTCGACCTTCTGGTGCCCGAAGTGCCAGAAATAATTCGCAGGCCGGACCGGGTGCGCGCCGAACGTCAGCGTGCGCCCCGCGCGCTCACAATATCTGGACGCAGCTGTAGAGGCTATAGGCCGACACCGTCAGCGCCAGCAGGAAGCCGCAGAGAAAGCCGATGGTGCCGAGCACGATGGTCGCTGCCGCAAGTCGCCGAGAGGGCGCGGAGAAATTGGTGTTCAGGATCGTCATGTGGTTTCCTTCCGGCAATCAAAACAGGGAAATGATCCGGTCCATCGACACGCGCGCGCAGGCGCCGAACGGCGGCAGGCGGAATTTAATGGCGCAAAGTGGATAGATCATCGCGCGCACCACAGAGAGCGTGGTGCCGAAATCCGCGCCGCGCGACAGCGTTGCGGCGAGCGCCGGCGACAGATAGAGGCTGAGGATGGCGAACGTGCAAAGCGCGGCCATCCATGCCAATGCGGTGATGTTTTGTGCGTTAATATGCTTCATAACACGTCCTGGCTGCAAAATGCTGCTGCACGAGTTCGCACCTGACGGCTTCGCCTGTCGTCGCGCGGTGCTCGTTGTCCAGCCAGATACGGGGTCACCGGCGACGCCGCCAGTTCAGGATCTGAATCCGGCCAATACAGAAACTGAACTGGCAAACCCCGCCGCGCGGCCATAGTTTTTCCGCGACGCCTACTGCGGAGGAAAACATGACCACAGGCAGCTACCAGCAATTCTGTCCGGTCGCGATGGCCGCCGAGATACTGTGCACGCGCTGGACCATCATTCTGCTGCGCGAGATGTTTGCCGGCTCGACGCGCTTCAACGAATTGCGCCGCGGCGTTCCGCGCATGTCGCCGGCGCTGCTGTCGCAGCGCCTGAAGGAGCTAGAGGCGGCCGGCATCGTCGCGCACGCGGCGTCAAGAGCCGACGCCGCCGTGTCCGAATATCGATTGACGGAATCGGGGCGCGAACTCGGCCCGCTGGTGGAGGCCTTCGGGATCTGGGGGCAGCGCCGGATCGAATCGAAATTATCGCTCCAGCATCTCGATGTGGATCTCTTGATGTGGGATATGCGGCGAAACCTCAACACCACGCCGATGCCGGCGCGGCGCAGCGTGGTGGAGATCGTCTATCCCGAATTGCCCGCGGCGCAGCGGCGCTGGTGGCTGATCGTCGATCCCGGCACCGGCGTTGACCTCTGCAAGGTCGATCCCGGTTTCGACGTCGATCTCTACGTGTCGGCGGACCTGCGGAGCATGACGGCGATCTGGCTGGGCCTCGATACCGTGCGCGCGGCCGTGGCCAATCACAGGATTGTGCTGACGGGAAGCCGCCAGCTCGCTTCCTCCATGCAAGCCTGGCTCGGCCTCAGTCCGTTTGCGAAGGAACGGAAGCTCGCGAGTTAGCAACAAGCCGGCACGGCGGCGTGAAACAGGCCGCAGTACAGTTCGTGAACTGGATTGCGATGGCAATCTCCCGACAATCGCCGGACTGATGATGCAGCAAGGGAGAAGATCATGAGTTACATCGGAAGTTGTTTCTGCGGCGCCGTCAAAATCGAGGTGACGGGGTCACCGGAGGCGATGGGCTATTGCCACTGCAATTCCTGCCGTTCCTGGTCGGCGTCGCCCGTCAACGCCTTCAGTCTCTGGAAGTCCGATGCGGTGAAGATCGCGTCGGGGGCCGAACACGTCGCGACGTACCAGAAGACGCCGTTCAGCCAGCGCAAATATTGCAAGCTGTGTGGCGGCCACCTGATGGCCGGCCATCAGCCCGTCGGACTGATCGACGTATATGCCGCGACGATCCCGACGCTGAAATTCGTCCCCGCCGTCCATGTCAACTACGCCGAGACGGTTCTGCCGATGAGGGACGGATTGCCGAAGATGAAGGACTTTCCGTCCGAACTGGGCGGCTCCGGCGTGCTGGTGCCGGAAATGCCGGCCGCCTGACCGGACACATCATGCGAACGCGCTCCCGCTTCGTCAGGCGAGGCGGGAGCGCGCGGGCATCCCGCGTCGTCTGCTACAAGCCGCTCCAGGAAACGAGTGCGGGCGTTTCGGCGCGGGCCCTCAGGAACATCGCGGGAACGATTTCGGGCGCGGCCGGCAGTATGATCGGCTGCTCTTCGGCGGTCACGCCGTCATGCAGACGGCTCTCGAGCCAATGCCAGAGGCCGCGAATCTCTTCGGCCGACTTGCCGGCGGGCGCCAACTCGCTTACCGCGAGCCCCGCGTTCAGCGCATCCTGGTGATCGTTGCGCATCACGATGAAAGGCTGCGCGAGGACATCCGCCAGATCGAGCGCGGCCTCGTCGGCGAGTGACGTCTTCGCCTGGCCGATGCGGTGGCCGCGGATCGGGGTCTGGTTGAGCACAAAGGCAAACGGCTTCCGCCAGATGCGGGCCAGTTCGAGCGTCGGGGCTGTCGCTTCGATATCGGCAATGCTCGGCCGCGCCGGGATCAGGCAAAAATCGCCGTAGCGGATGGCGGCCGTGGTCGCGGCGCTGACGCCACCGGCCGTGTCGATGATCGCCACGGTCACGCCGCTGCACTGCAAAGCCTGCAGACGAGGCTCGAGCTCCAGGGCCTTGTAGACCGGCTCCACCATGGGCTCGGGGTCGGTGCGGCGGTCCTGCCAGTTCGACAGTGTTCCCTGCGGATCGGTCTCGATCAGACAGACGGTATGCCCCGCCTCCATCGCCGCCAGCGCCAGGCCGATGGCAAGCGTGCTTTTCCCGCTGCCGCCCTTTTGGGTGGCGAGTACGATCGTCTGCATGGTCGGAAATCCTTCGGAAGCGTTTGTTTAAGGGACCTGCGGTACGCACACCAACCAAGTGTGCGTCGCATTCTGCGACGCCAAGCATTTCTGCTCAGGACGTGCCCGCCCGACCCGCCAAGCGAATCGCGGCTGTCCGAATCACCAAACTCCATAACGATGACGAATTGCGGAAGAAATGACCATTCCGGATCATTACTTCCGTAGGAATACGGGAGTTGATGCCGGATGGCTGATTAAAATGTGGCGTCTCGCGCCCAAAAACTGCGCGCGGGTCCGTACTATTACGGCGGATCGTTGTTCCATTCTTTAGGGTTAACGCACAGCCTGTTTCCGTCTCAGCCGGGGGAGGAACTTGCCGTGCCGTTCTTGCAATTGAACATCCGTGGACGATTGATACTGGGTTTCAGCGTGCTGTGCGTGTTGCTGGCCGCCGTGGTCGGCACCACCATCATCAAGGTTCGCACAGTCAGCGAATCCACCGAACGGACCATCAACCTTCGGGTTCCGACCGCGATGACCGCCAGCGACTTGGTGGCAGGGGTCTATGCATCGCTTGCGTCGCTGCGCGGCTGGTTGATCACAGGCAACGACGCATTCAAGGCCGAACGCGCCGTGCTGTGGAAGGACATCCAGTCGCGCGGCTCTGAGATGGACCGTCTCTCGGGCCAATGGACGGTCGAGCAGAACAAGGTGGATTGGAAGCAAGCCAAGCCGCTGCTCGACGAATTGCGTAACGCGCAGGACAAGGCCGAGGCCATCGCCCACACCATCGATGAGCAACCCGCCGCCAAGCTGCTGGCGACCGAGGCCGCGCCTCTCGCCAAACTCATGCTGCAAAAGGCGACTTCGATCATCAACGAGGAAGGCAGCATCGCCTCGACCGATGCGCGCAAGAGCCTGCTGATCGATTTTGCCGACATGCGCGGCAGCCTGGCGATGGCGATCGGCGCGATCCGCGCCTATCTGCTGACCGCGGACGTCAACTTCAAGAACGAGTTCGTGGAGCTCTGGGCGCTCAATCAGAAGAAATTCGACGCGCTGTCGAAGCGCCGCTCGGAGATGACGGGCGACCAGCAGAAGGCCTTCGATTCACTCGTTGAAGCCCGGGCCAAATTCGCGCCGCTGCCGCAAAAAATGTTTGAGATCCGGGCCTCGGACCGCTGGAACATGGCGCAATGGTTTCTGACCAACGAAGCCGCGCCCCGCGCCAACAAGCTGCTCGACATCTTCGCAGGGGCCAAGGATAACGCAGGCTTGCGTTCGGGCGGCATGGTTTCGCGGCAACAGGACAGCCTCAAAAGAGACGGCGCGACGGTTCTTGCGGAAACCAGTTTCCTGATGACCCTGCTCTGGGTGCTGATGGGTGTCGGCATCGGCGTTGCCGCCACGGTGGTCTATCTGACCAATCGCTCGATCGTGCCGCCGATCCTCCAGATGGTCGGCGCCATGGGGCAGCTTGCCGGCGGGGATCACGCCGTGGAGATTCCCGCGACCGACAACAAGGACGAAATCGGCCTGATGGCGAGAGCGGTGCTGATCTTCAAGGAGAACATGATCAAGGCCAAGGAGCTTGCCGCCAAGGAGGCCGAGGCCATCAGCGCGCGCGTGGCGCGGGCGGCGCGGGTGAACGATCTGACCGAGACGTTCGATACGAACATCTCGACCGTGCTGAGGTCGGTGGCCTCGGCCTCGACCGAACTGCAGGCCACCGCATCGTCGATGACGGCGACGGCCGAGGAAACCAGCAACCAGGCGACGGCGGTCGCGGCTGCGACCGAAGAGGCTTCGACGAACGTGCAGACCGTCGCGGCTGCGTCGGAAGAATTGGCGAGTTCCGTCACCGAAATCGGCCGGCAGGTTGCGCAATCGGCGGCGATCGCGCAGAAAGCCGTATCGGAGGCCGAGCGCACCAATACGACGGTGCAGGGGCTGTTCAAGGACGCCGCCGGCATTGGCGACGTCGTCAAGCTGATCAGCGAAATCGCCAGCCAGACCAACCTGCTGGCGCTCAACGCCACGATCGAGGCGGCGCGCGCCGGCGAAGCGGGCAGGGGCTTCGCGGTGGTCGCGGCCGAGGTCAAGAGCCTCGCCGAACAAACCGCGAAGGCCACCGATCAGATCAGTGCCCAGGTCTCCTCGATCCAGGCTTCATCGAGCGAAGCTGTCAGCGCCATCAAGGGAATCTCGACGACGATCAACGAAATGAGCGAGATTGCCGCCGCGATTGCGGGAGCTGTGGAAGAACAGGGCTCGGCGACCCAGGAGATTGCCCGCAACGTGCAGCAGGCGGCGCTTGGCACCGGCGAGATCGCATCGAACGTCGCCGGCGTACAGCAAGCCGCCGGCGATACCGGCGCCGCCGCCCATCAGGTCCTGCAAGCGTCGAGCGAACTGTCGAGGCAGTCCGAGACGATGCGAGGGCATGTCGAAACCTTCCTCAGCAGCATCAAGGCCGCGTAACCGCGGGTCCGATGAACTCTCCTTCTCCCCGCGCCGCGGGGAGAAGGAGAGTGAGGCTTTCGCCGACGATGACAGTCGGGCCCGGCCCGGCGAACGTCGGCTACTTCCGCACGCAAATGACGCGTACGACGGCGGCCTTCGCATCCGTCGATCCGCCCACAGCAGTGACGCCGCGGGCCTTGAGAAACTCGCGCACGACATCGGCCGGCACCAGCACCGCCTGCGTGGCGGGCGTGGCGTTCGCTGGTCCGGCGACCAGCGCCGGCTTCAACAACGCAAGGCCGGCAAATTTGCTGTCCGCGTCGAGCGCCGCCGCGCCGGAAAAGCCGAGCGCGGGGGCCGGCGACAGCGCGGCTTCGCTCCCGCCACCGACCAGGGCGGCCTGCGCCTTGACGCTGCTCACCGCGGCGGCGCCGCCCTGGTGTTGCGGATCGGCGATGCCGGTCAGCTCGACCGCGGAACTGATGGCGCCACTGCCGAGCGCCAGCGGCTTCAAGCCGCGCGCGCCGTAGATGCGCAGCAGGGCGAGTCCGTGGTCCTTGTCCTCTGCGACGCGGTCGGCATGGCCGAGGCCCCCGATCGTGATCGCAAGGCACCCCTCGGTGATCTCGCGGTCGGTCAGAATCGCGCCGTCGTCGCTGACGACAACGCCGGTGCCGTATTCGACGGTCTTGCGCGGCGGCGGGCCGCTGCCCGATGGAAACGGGTTGAAGGCGCTCGACATCGCGATCACCGCCGGTTCCATGGTGCCTTCGGTGGCCTGGTCATAGAGGATGGTGAGGATACGGACCTCGTCGCCCCTGAACGTGCCGCGCACGTAGAATTTCTTCAGGCCCTGCATGCCCGACAGCACGAAGAAATCCGGCTTGACCACCGTGTAATCGACCTTGCGGCCGGCGGGCTCCTTCTTTTCCTGCTCGGCGAGCTTTGCCGTGGTCGGATTGGCTTGCTTGCGCCGCGCAAGCTGGATCTGGATGGTCCCGGTGGAGGAGCTCCATTTCGCGCCGTTGGCGTCGCTCGATTGCTGCGGCACCAGTTTCGCCGGTACCCCGAGCCGGGCGCCGCTGCCGGCATCGGTGACGATCTTCCAGCCGACATCCCCCTGCCGGCGCCGCGCGGTCTCGGCCAGCACGCTGCGCTCCTGCGGATTGAGCACGCCGGTCTGCTTGCCGCCGCGGTCCTTCTGAAACTCCTTGATGGCCGCGACCATGCGCTCGCTGACTTCGCCCGTAATGGCGCCGTTATACTGGCCGACCCAGGCGAGATCCGACTGGATCGCCAGGCGCTCGGCCTGCGCCATCGCGTTCGCGGTATCCGCCGGGGTCTGCAAGCCAGGGCGGATGGGTATGGTCGTGACCGTCTTGGGCTTGATGCCGATCGGTGACGGCGCGGTCATCTGCGCATGCGCGGAGACCCCAGCGGCCACCAACATCAATGTTGCCGTCAGCATCGATCTCATGAGAAGTCTCGGGGTCATTGACGTGCCCGGAATTAAGCACATCTGCTTGGTAGGCAACAACGGCGCCATGGTTCAAGGAAGACAGCCGATACCGCAGCGCATGATAAGGACAATGCCGGATAATCAGGATTTGACCAGGCCATGCTGAGTGCCGACGAGCTTGAACGCTACGCCCGCCACATCGTGCTGCGCGAGGTCGGCGGCCCCGGTCAGGCTGCGCTGAAGGAGGCCTCCGTGCTGGTGATCGGCGCCGGCGGCCTTGGGGCGCCCGCGCTGATGTACCTTGCCGCCGCCGGTGTCGGGGCGCTCGGCGTGGTCGATGACGACATCGTCTCGTTGTCCAATCTGCAGCGCCAGATCATCCACACCACGCCGGACATCGGCCGCCGCAAGGCCGACACTTCAGCGGAGCGAATCTACGCGCTCAATCCCCACGTCCAGTTCGCGGCGCACGCGACCCGGCTCGATGCCGGCAATGCGATGAGCCTGATCGGCAGCTACGATCTGGTGCTCGATGGATCCGACAATTTCGAAACCCGCTATCTGGTGTCGGACGCCTGCTTCCTCGCGGGCAAGCCGCTGATCACGGCGGCGCTCGGCCAGTTCGACGGCTCGCTGACCACGATCCGCGCGCATGAGCGAAACGATCGAGGCGAGTTCAATCCGACCTATCGCTGCCTGTTTCCCGAACCGCCGCCGCCCGGCACGGTGCCGGCCTGCGCCGAGGCCGGCGTGATGGGCGCGCTCGCTGGCGTGCTGGGATCGATGATGGCGCTGGAGGCGATCCGCGAAATCGTCGGTTTCGGCGAGGGCCTGGTCGGGCGGCTCCTGATGGTGGACGCCCGCGCCATGCGGTTCGAAACCCTGCGCTACGCGCGCGATCCGCTAAATCCGCTCAACGGCGACGCGCTTGTGATCACCGACCTGAGCGCGCATCAGTAAGCCGACGAAGCGGCCTCAGAGCATGCTGGGCAGTACGCGGTCGGGCGGCTTGTGGTTGTCGAGGAAGGTGCGGATGTTGATGATCACCTTCTCGCCCATCTCGACGCGGCCTTCGATAGTGGCCGAGCCCATATGCGGCAGCAGCGTCACCTTGCCGGCCTTCGCCAGCCGCACCAGTTTCGGATTGACCGCCGGCTCGTTCTCGTAGACGTCGAGGCCGGCGCCGGCGATGTCGCCGCTTTCGATCAGCTTGGTCAGCATCTCCTCGTCGATCACCTCGCCGCGCGCGGTGTTGACGATGAAGGCGTCCTTGCGAATTAGTTTTAGGCGCCTCGCCGACAAGAGATGGAACGTGGCGGGCGTGTGCGGACAATTCACCGAGATGATATCCATCCGCGCCAGCATCTGGTCGAGGCTTTCCCAATAGGTCGCGCCCAGTTCGTCGGCGATGCGCGGCGCCACGGGGCGGCGGTTGTGGTAATGTATCTGCAAGCCGAACGACCGCGCCCGGCGCGCCAGGGCCTGGCCGATCCGGCCCATGCCGACGATGCCGAGCCGTTTTCCCCCGATGCGGTGGCCGAGCATCCAGGTCGGCGACCAGCCCGGCCAGTCCCTGCCCTCGGTGAGGATCGAGGCGCCTTCGACCAGCCGGCGCGGCACCGCCAGAATCAGCGCCATGGTCATGTCGGCGGTATCTTCGGTCAGGACCTTCGGCGTGTTGGTCACGGTGATGCCGCGCGCATGGGCAGCGACAACATCGATATTGTCGACGCCGTTGCCGAAATTGGCGATCAGCCGCAGCTTGCATTCGGGCTGCTTGAGCACTTCTTCAGTGATTTCGTCAGTGACGGTGGGCACCAGCACATCGGCGGTGCACACCGCGTCCGCGATCTGAGCCGGCGTCAGCGGTGTATCGTCGAGATTGAGCCGGGCGTCGAACAGCTCGCGCATGCGGGTCTCGATCGAGTCCGGCAGCTTGCGCGTGACGACAACGAGAGGCTTTTTCTTAACCGACATTTCCTGCTCTCGTGAGGTCGTTCAGACCTCATTAACCCGCTTGTTCGAAACTGCCGCTACCGCGCAGCTCCGGCGTTTGCTCAAGGTTTTCTCGGGTTCCCCGATCCTTCCCCCTTGCTTTCGAAAGGGGGCTTCGGGCTCGTCTTGTTTCCCTCTTCCGCCCTCTCTAGCAGAAGGCCGGGCCAAGACAAGAACCCCGGCGAAAACCTAGGGAATTGCAAGCCGAGGGGCAATCCGGGGTGGGTACAGGGGTTTTGAGGCGTTGGTGGGTGTTTCAGCTCGGCGAATTTGAGCTGGATTCCCGGCGGGAGACGAGTTGATGGCGTTGCTGCGTTTTTGTTCTGTGGTGGTGCTGGCGGGGTGTGCGCTGGGCGCATCGATCACGACGGGATTCTCGGCCAAGGATTCGGCCGTCACATCAAGCGGTTTGCCGGTGCCGCGTTATGTCAGCCTCAAATCCGATCATGTAAATGTCAGGGCCGGTCCGACCAAGGATAACGACGTTGCCTGGGTCTATACCCGCTCGGGCCTGCCGGTCGAGATTACCGCCGAATTCGAGAACTGGCGCCGGGTGCGCGATTCCGAGGGCGCCGAGGGCTGGGTCTACCACTCGCTGCTGTCGGGCCGCCGCACCGCCGTGATCACCATGAAGAACAAGGATGATCTCGCGCAACTCTACGAGCGCGCCGATCCGACCTCGGCGATCGCCGCCCGGCTGCAGGCCGGCGTCGTGGCCCAGGTCAAGCACTGCGCGGCCGGCTGGTGTCACGTCAGCGGCAACGGCTTCGAAGGCTGGATCGAACAGCAGCGGCTGTGGGGCGTCTACGCCGGCGAGAACGTGGATTGAGTCCGGACAAACGCTTGAGAATGACAATCACTTGTCATTGCCGGGCAGACGCGCGTCTCGACGCTGGATGACCCGGCGATCCATCCGCTCTTAAAAAAATGCTTCAGGAAGATTGATGGATACGCGGGTCAAGCCCGCGTAGGACGAGCACCGTTCGGAACTCAGCGCTTCTTGCGCAGCCGCACGACCATGTCGACCCGGGCGATCTCGTAGCCCTCGGGTACTTCCGGCATCTTCTGCAGCACCAGATGCGGATCCGGAATGTCGACCAGTTCGTGGTTGTTTTCGAGATAGAAGTGGTGATGCGCAGACACGTTGGTGTCGAAATAGGTCTTGGTGCCGTCGACGCTGACCTGGCGCAGCAGGCCCGCATCGGTCAGCTGGTTCAGCGTGTTGTAGACGGTCGCAAGCGAGACCGGAACCTTGGCCAGCGTCGCTTCCTCGTAGAGCATTTCCGCGGTGAGATGGCGCGCGCCCTTGCCGAACAACAGCCAGCCCAGGGCCATGCGCTGCCGGGTCGGACGCAAGCCCGCCGTCTGCAGCATTTCATTGACATCGTGCCAAGGGCAACCGGTCAGGGCCGGCTGACGCCCGGCCTCTCGGGCTGCCGGGCCGGCAGCATCGTCGTTCAAAATCGAGGCGTCGTAGCTCATTTCCACGTCAGGCACCGCGCTCATATATTCAGCCACTATGACTCGGGAATATAAGAAGGAAATCCATCAGATGCAAGTTTTTCGCAACTAGAACCGGTCCAAGGTAAAGGGAACTGTCGCCTTGCGCGGCGATTTGCCCTGTCGGGATGCTTTGCCGCCTGCGGGGCCTATGATAGAGAGCGCCCGACTTGGGCTTTGCGATTTTGGTAAAGGCGGGCGCCGGTTGCTGCGGGGGCTGCGGTATTCGCGCCGATTTCCGGTAATTGGCACGCTTTCCACGCAAAACGGGTCTATTTCGCTCGAAAATGCTCCATCGGGATTTGGAAGAGGCTAGGCATCATGCTGGATCGGCGCGGCGGCTACGAATATGAGGATTTGCTGGCGTGCGGCCGGGGCGAGCTGTTTGGCCCGGGCAACGCCCAATTGCCGCTGCCTCCGATGCTGATGTTCGATCGCATCGCCGAGATCAGCGAGACCGGCGGCGAATATGGCAAGGGCGTCGTCCGCGCCGAGCTCGACGTCAAGCCCGATCTCTGGTTTTTCGGCTGCCATTTCAAGAACGATCCGGTGATGCCCGGATGTCTCGGCCTCGATGCGATGTGGCAGATGGTCGGCTTCTTTCTCGGCTGGACCGGCGGCGCGGGCCGCGGCCGGGCGCTGGGCCTCGGCGAGCTGAAGTTTTCCGGGCAGGTGCTGCCGAACGTCCGCAAGGTTGTGTACAACATCGACATCAAACGGGTGATGCGTTCAAAGCTGGTATTGGGCATCGCCGACGGGTGGCTTTCTACCGACGGCGAGATTATCTATCGCGCGAAGGATCTGAAGGTCGGGTTGTTCAAGCAGGACGCCCCATTGCAGCCGGGAACATGAGCTACGTGCTCCGGCCACTGAGGCGAGCTTCGTTTTGACCACGAGCAGCATCACACCAGAAAACAACGACAGGGCGAGGCGATCATGAGGCGGGTTGTCATCACGGGGATGGGTATTGTCTCGTCCATCGGAAACAACACCCAGGAAGTGCTTGCGAGCCTCCATGAGGCGAAGTCCGGAATCACGCGCGCGGACAAATATGCCGAGCTCGGCTTCCGTTCCCAGGTGCAGGGCGCCCCGACGCTCGATCCGGCCGGTCTGATCGACCGGCGCGCGATGCGCTTCCTCGGCGAAGGCGCCGCCTGGAATCACGTCGCGATGGAGCAGGCGATCCAGGATTCGGGCCTCGAGCCCTCGGACGTTTCCAATATCCGCACCGGCATCATCATGGGCTCGGGCGGACCGTCGGCGCGCACCATCGTCGAGGCCGCCGACATCACCCGCACCAAGGGACCGAAGCGGGTCGGACCGTTCGCGGTGCCGAAGGCGATGTCGTCGACCGCGTCCGCAACGCTCGCCACCTGGTTCAAGATCAAGGGCGTGAACTATTCGATCTCATCGGCCTGCGCCACCTCGAACCACTGCATCGGCAACGCCTACGAGACCATCCAGATCGGCAAGCAGGACATCATCTTCGCCGGCGGCTGCGAGGAACTCGACTGGTCGCTGTCGGTATTGTTCGACGCGATGGGCGCGATGTCGTCGAAATACAACGATACGCCCGCGACCGCGTCGCGGCCCTACGACGTCAGCCGCGACGGCTTTGTCATTGCCGGCGGCGCCGGCGTGGTGGTGCTGGAAGAACTCGAACACGCCAAGGCGCGCGGCGCGAAGATCTACGGTGAAATCGTCGGCTATGGCGCGACCTCCGACGGCTACGACATGGTAGCCCCCTCGGGCGAGGGCGCCGAGCGCTGCATGAAGATGGCGATGTCGACCGTGAATACCAGGATCGACTATATCAATCCGCACGCGACCTCGACGCCGGCGGGCGATCCGCCGGAAATCGAGGCGATCCGCAAGGTGTTCGGCACCGGCGACAAGTGTCCGCCGATTTCCGCCACCAAGGCGCTGACCGGCCATTCGCTCGGCGCCACCGGCGTGCAGGAGGCGATCTATTCGCTGCTGATGATGCAGAACGGCTTCATCTGCGAAAGCGCCAATATCACCGAGCTCGACCCGGTATTCGCCGACATGCCGATCGTGCGCAAGCGCATCGACAATGCAAGACTCGGAACCGTGCTCTCGAATTCCTTCGGCTTCGGGGGCACCAACGCGACGCTGGTGTTCAAGCGGATGGACGCGTGAGGCTCGTCGCCGGCACAGCCCCGCAAAAGCGGGGCATCAAGGACCCCGCGGCACTCGTCAATCATCGCAACATTTCGTAGAAATGGATCGCCCGCTTTCGCGGGTGATGGCAATATCGGGAATGAGTGGAGCAGGGCGGGCATGCAGGACCTGATGAAGGGCAAGCGCGGGCTGATCATGGGCGTCGCAAACGACCATTCGATCGCCTGGGGTATCGCCAAGGCGGTCGCGGCACAGGGCGCGGAACTTGCATTTACCTTTCAGGGCGACGCGCAGGCCAAGCGGGTCAGGCCGCTCGCCCAATCGCTTGGTTTTGAGACCGTGCTGCCTTGCGACGTCGAGGACATCGCCAGCGTCGATTCTGTTTTCGAAGCCCTGCGCACGAAATGGGGAGCGCTGGATTTCCTGGTCCACGCCATCGGCTTCACCGACAAGAACGAACTTCGCGGCCGCTATGCCGACACCACGCGCGAGAATTTCGCGCGCACCATGCTGATCTCCTGCTTCTCCTTTACCGAGGTCGCAAAACGCGCCGCCGAACTGATGCCTTCCGGCGGAGCGATGATCACGCTGACCTTCGGAGCCTCGATGCGGGCGATGCCCAACTACAACGTCATGGGGGTCGCCAAGGCCGCGCTGGAGGCCTCGACGCGCTATCTCGCCGCGGACTTCGGTCCGCGCGGCATCCGCGTCAACGCGATTTCGGCGGGCCCGATCCGGACGCTCGCCGGCGCCGTGATCGGCGACTCCCGCGCGATGTTTGCCTTTCAGCAAAAGCATTCGCCGCTCGGCCGCGGCGTGACATTGGATGAGCTTGGCGGCTCGGCGCTGTATCTCTTGTCGGACCTTTCCGGCGGCGTCACCGGCGAAATTCATTATGTCGATTCGGGCTACAACATCGTCCTGATGCCGCGGCCGGAAGATCTGAAGGATACTGCGGATTGAGCCTCGCGCTCATCCCGCCGCGATGACGCTTGCGCGCTGGAAGGCCGGGCGCGCCGCGCAGCGATCGATGTAGCGGTCGAATGACGGCCGTGCCGGCACCATCTTGAACAGCCGCACCGCGAAATTCAGCCCCGATCCGATCGCGATATCGGCGGCCGAGAAGTTCTCGCCGAGGATCCACGGTCCCTTTTCGAGCGCTGCATCGAGTACGTCGAACACGCGCTGCGCATCGCCCCAGCCGGCGGCGACCGGGTTCATCTCCACCTTGGTCGCGACCTGCACCATGGCGGGCTCGATGCAGCCGGGACCGAAGAACAGCCAGTAAAGATATCTGGCGCGCAGGGGATCGCCGACCGGCGGCGCCAGGTTGGCTTGCGGATAGCGCTCGGCCACATAGGCACAGATCGCCGCGGCCTCCGCCAGCGTCGCCTCGCCGTCCCGCAGCGCCGGCACCTTGCCCATCGGATTGATGGCGAGATATTCCGGCGTCTTCTGCTGGCCTTTGGAAATGTCGGTCAGCACCCGCTCGTAAGGCTGCCCGGTTTCCTCCATCAGCCACAGCGCCGAAAACGACCGCGACCGCGGCGACCAGTAAAGCTGCATCATCGGAAACTCCCTTTGAGAAACGCCCGTGGCGTCCAGAAATTACTCCACCCACGCAAAGATGGCTCCTTCAAGGATTGGATGTCGGCTTTAGGAGCCTCGTACCTAGGGCGCGAGCAGTTTCGGCAGCCCCGAATCCAGGCTTTCCGTCAGCCACGCGCGGACGCTGTCGCGCAGGACGGAACTCTTTGCGGCTTCTCCAGATGTCGACGGGAAGATCGCCTCGTCCGCCGGCTTCATGGACGCGCTCGAAGGCCTTTCTCGCTTGATCACATTAAAGCTTCGTCCGTCGACGACCCAGACGTAAATCGCGGCGAACACGTAAGTATGGCCGAGGAAGCCCGCGCCCTGTTTGACGATACCGATACCGTCCACCGATTGATTACCAATAAAGGGTGCGGCCAAATTGGTCACAAGTACGTAGCGCTCGCACCCAGAGCCGGCCACGACTCGTCGGAGCGTGTCGTTCAGGTCAGTCCTGGCGCTGCCAAACAGGCCTCCCGAACGCAAGTGGCCCACAAAGGCATCCTTGGCAAATGAAATTCGGCGCACCGCGGTGCCGCGGAGCAGCCGCAGCGCGAACGTGGGCGACGACAAGATCATCGAATCCCCAATCGACCGGCACCTCCGTCCGTTCGTTGCCGAACACCGTGATGCCGACCTTCTGGATCACCAACCGGTCTCCAAGCGCCGGAAGGACGCCAATCTGGCACGGCGCGTTACTGGCCGACGTCGGCTGTTTCGCGGTTATTCTGGCTTTCTGCGCTTGCTTCTTGGCCACGGTTGTCGCTGGCGGCCCGGGTTGAGTTTGCGCCCATGCGCACGACGCAAGACACGACAGCATGGCCACGACGGCGACAGACCGAACCATGAATTGCTCCGGGGTAGGAAGGGAATCGCCCAAATGGCTCAGCCGGTTTCGGCGAGTTATTGCAATAACTTGAAACTAGAGCGTGCCGGGCGCGTCCGCAACGCAAAGTTATTGGCGCGCGGGTCCATCCACCTTCCACCGATAATATTTCATGACAAACCCGGTCATCGGCTCGACCTGCTCCTTTTCGAACCCAAAACCCTCGCGCTCATACCAGCGCCAGGCTTTTTCATTCTCGCGCACGCAGCGCAGGCAGATTTCATCGGGCAGAAGCTGGCGGGTGAAGCCGAGCAGCTGCCTGCCAATATTACGTCCCTGATATTCCGGGGCGACGAACAACTGGTCGAGATAGAATTCGGGTAGATGCAGCGCCAGCATCGCGGCGATCGCGCCGTCATCATCGGCGACGAACAGGCTCCAGCCTTTCTCGATCTCCTGCGGAATGCGCGCGCGCAATTTCGCCAGCAGGAAATTGCTAGCGTCCTCGAGCCCGGTTGAAGCCCAGCTGTTCATCCAGACGCGGGCGATCTCGTCATATTCCTCCGGCCGAGCCGGGCGAATCATCGGCGGCGTCATCGAACGGGATCCTTCGGCGGCAAGCTGCCCGATGTTGAACCAAGAAAAAACCCCCGCGATACTATCGCGGGGGCTTCTTCAACTTCAATCGAAAGCGGAAATTTGTTCCGCCGCCAGACGGGTCAGGCGAGGTCGAAGCGATCCGCGTTCATCACCTTGGTCCACGCCTTGACGAAGTCCTTTGCGAATTTCTCCTTGGCGTCCGCGCTTGCATAGACTTCCGCGATGGCGCGGAGCTGCGAATGCGACCCGAAGATCAGGTCGACCCGCGTGCCGGTCCACTTCACCGCCTTGGTCTTGCGGTCGCGGCCCTCATACTCGCCGTCCGAGCCAGCCGGCTGCCACTCCGTGCTCATGTCGAGGAGGTTGACGAAGAAGTCGTTCGTCAGCGTCTCCGGCTTCCTGGTGAAGACGCCGTGCTTGGAGTTGCCGGCATTGGCGCCGAGCACGCGCAGGCCGCCGACCAGCACCGTCATTTCGGGGGCCGTCAGCGTCAGCAGTTGCGCCCGATCCACCAGGGCCTCCTCCGGCTTCATGAACTGTGTCTTGCCGCCGATATAGTTGCGGAAGCCGTCAGCGCGGGGCTCGAGCGGTGCGAAGGAGGCGGCATCAGTCTGCTCCTGCGAGGCGTCCGCGCGGCCGGGTGTGAACGGGGCCGTCAGGCTCAGGCCGGCATCCTTTGCCGCCTTCTCGATCGCGGCGCTGCCGCCGAGAACGATCAGGTCGGCGAGCGACACCTTCTTGCTGGACTCCTTCTTGATCGCCTCGAGCTTGGCGAGCACCTTCGCCAGCTCGGGCGGATTGTTCACCTCCCAATCCTTCTGGGGCGCGAGACGAATGCGCGCGCCGTTGGCGCCACCGCGCTTGTCGGAGCCGCGGAACGTCGAGGCCGATGCCCAGGCGGTCGAGACCAGCTGGGAAACGGTGAGGCCGGAGCCGAGGATTTTCGTCTTCAGCGCCGCAATGTCCTGCTCTCCGATCAGCGGATGATCGGCGGCAGGAACCGGGTCCTGCCAGATCAGGGTTTCCTTCGGCACGAGCTTGCCGCGATAGCGCACGATCGGCCCCATGTCGCGGTGCGTGAGCTTGAACCAGGCGCGGGCAAACGCGTCCGCGAACTGGTCCGGATGCTCGAAGAAGCGCCGCGAGATCTTCTCGTAGGCCGGGTCGAAGCGCAGCGCGAGGTCCGTGGTCAACATGGTCGGCACATGCTTCTTCGACTTGTCGTAGGCGTCGGGAATCGTGGCCTCGGCGCCTTTCGCCTTCCACTGCTTTGCGCCGGCCGGGCTCTTGGTCAGCTCCCATTCGAACTTGAACAGGTTCTCGAAGAAGTGGTTGCTCCATTTCGTCGGTGTCTGCGTCCAGGTCACTTCGGGGCCGCCGGTGATGGCGTCGGCGCCGATGCCGGTGCCATGCTTGCTCCTCCAGCCGAGGCCCTGATCCTCGATCGCAGCACCTTCCGGCTCGACGCCGATCAGCGACGGATCGCCCGCACCATGGGTCTTGCCGAACGTGTGACCACCGGCGATCAGCGCCACGGTCTCTTCGTCGTTCATCGCCATGCGGAAGAAGGTTTCGCGGATGTCCTTTGCGGAGGCGAGCGGATCGGGATTGCCGTTCGGACCTTCCGGATTGACGTAGATCAGGCCCATCTGCACCGCGCCGAGCGGTTCGGCCAGCTGGCGTTCGCCGCTGTAGCGTTCGTCGCCGAGCCAGCTTCCTTCCGGACCCCAATAGAGTTCTTCAGGCTCCCACACATCGGCGCGGCCGCCGGCGAAGCCGAACGTCTTGAAACCCATCGATTCCAGGGCGACGTTGCCGGTGAGAACCATCAGGTCGGCCCAGGAAATCTTGCGGCCATACTTCTGCTTGATCGGCCACAGCAGGCGGCGCGCCTTGTCGAGGTTGGCGTTATCAGGCCAGGAGTTGAGCGGCGCGAAGCGCTGCTGACCGGCCCCGGCGCCGCCGCGACCGTCGGTGATGCGGTAGGTGCCGGCGCTGTGCCAGGCCATGCGGATGAACAATCCGCCATAGTGGCCGAAGTCGGCCGGCCACCATTCCTGCGAGTCCGTCATCAAGGCACGCAGGTCCTTGATCACGGCGTCGAGGTCGAGGCTCTCGAATTCCTTGGCGTAGTCGAACGCTTCGCCCATCGGATCGGCCGCGGGGGCGTTGGTATGGAGCGCCCCGATATCGAGGTGCTCCGGCCACCAGTCGCGGTTCCTGTGTCCGTGGCCGGTGAACGGGCATTTGCCGGCGCTGTCGTCAGTCTTTGCGTCCATGTTTTTCTCCTATCGCGTTTCTAATTTCAGGGCGAAGCCGTGCAGCTCACAGTCCGCATCGGCCGCGCCGGTTTCGCCGGCCACTATGAGAAGCGTGCCAAGGCGCCGGTTGTTACGCCGGTGGTTAATTGGGGGCGGTCAGCCATGGCTGTTGTTCCTTCCGGCAGGTGGGGCAGGGAGCATTTGACCAAGAGGCAGACCGCGGAGGCATTGACCTGGAATAACCACGTCGTCCCGAATCCGCGGGCTGGTGCCTCCTGCCAAATTTGCTGCGTGCCCACCTTGGAAGATATCCAGGATCAGGTCCAGTCGAATTGTCTTGAGCTCTCGATCAGTTTATCTTATCGGAATGATCACGCTCCGACAGCTCCGCTATCTCGCTGCGCTCGCCAAGCATGGCCATTTCGGCCGCGCCGCCGAGGCCTGTGCCGTGACCCAGCCAGCGTTGTCGATGCAGATCCGCGACCTCGAGCGCGCGCTGGGGGTCGCCGTGGTGGAACGACGTCCGGGCGAGGTGATGCTGACCGATGTCGGGCGCGAAATCGCGCGACGCGGCGAAGCGGTGCTGACGGCCTCGCGCGATCTCGTCGACTTTGCCCGCCATCGCAGCGGTCTGTTGACCGGCCGGCTGACGCTCGGGGTGATTCCGTCGCTGGCACCCTATCTGCTGCCGCGAATCTTGCCGCTGCTTCAGTCGCGATTTCCGGAATTGCGGCTCGAGTTGCGGGAAACCCAGACCCGGCAGCTGATCGAGGACATCAAGAGCGGCGCCCTCGATGCGGCGATGCTCGCTCTGCCGGTGGCGGAGCCGGATATCGATGCGATTGCCCTGTTCGAGGATCTGTTCCTGCTGGCGGTGCCCGCGAACGATCCGCGCGCAGCCGAACGCGCGGGTGGCGGCGGCCGACATCGATCAAAGCCGGCTGATCCTGCTCGAGGACGGCCATTGCCTGCGCGATCAGGCACTCGCGTTTTGCGGAACTGCGGCGCGGGGCCAGATGCCCGGCACCGGCACGGTGTTCGGCGCCTCCAGCCTGAGCACGGTCATGCAGATGGTCGCAAGCGGCTATGGCGTGACGCTGATCCCTCAAATCGCCGCCGACGTCGAGCGGCGCGATGACCGGGTGAAATTCCTGCGCCTGCAGAATCCGCAGCCCGGCCGCAATATCGGGCTGGTGTTCCGCCGCACCTCGCCGCGCAAGGCGGACTTTTCCGCACTTGGCGAGGTGGTGAAGGAGAGCCTCGACGTGTCGCCCGCGAGCATCGCGGACCGCAAACGGGGCTAGCTGCTGTCGCGGGGGAAGCGACATTGCTTCGGAGCCGGCAACAAAAAAGGGCGGCTCAAGCGGCCGCCCTTTTGCAACGATTTCTTGAGAGACGACTTACTCGCCGGCGGCTTCGCGCGCCGGAACGTCGGTCTTCTGCTTGGCCTCGAGATCCTCGCCGGTCACCTGGTCGACCGCCTTCATCGACAGCCGCGTCTTGCCGCGGTCGTCGAAGCCGAGCAGCTTGACCTTGACCTTGTCGCCTTCCTTGACGACGTCGGAGGTCTTCTGCACCCGGGCGGACGCGAGCTGGCTGATATGGACGAGGCCGTCCTTGGCGCCGAAGAAGTTCACGAACGCGCCGAACTCCATCACCTTGACCACGGTGCCGTCATAGATCTGGCCGAGCTCCGGATCGGAGGCGATCGACTTGATCCACTTGATCGCGGCCTTGATCAATTCGCCGTCGGCGGAAGCGACCTTCACGGTGCCGTCGTCGTCGATGTTGACCTTGGCGCCGGTCTTCTCGACGATCTCGCGGATCACCTTGCCGCCGGTGCCGATCACTTCGCGGATCTTGTCGGTCGGGATCTTGAAGGTTTCGATGCGCGGGGCATATTCGCCGAGCTCGGCGCGCGCCGCGGTCAGCGCCTTGGACATTTCGCCGAGGATGTGGATACGCCCTTCCTTGGCCTGGCCGAGCGCGACCTTCATGATCTCCTCGGTGATGCCGGCGATCTTGATGTCCATCTGCAGCGAGGTGATGCCGGTCTCGGTGCCGGCTACCTTGAAGTCCATGTCGCCGAGATGATCCTCGTCGCCGAGGATGTCCGACAGCACCGCGAAGCGCGAGCCTTCGAGGATCAGGCCCATGGCGATGCCCGCCGTCGGCCGCTTCAGGGGAACGCCCGCGTCCATCAGCGCCAGCGAGGCGCCGCAGACCGACGCCATCGACGACGATCCGTTGGATTCGGTGATCTCCGACACCACACGCACCGTGTAGGGGAACTCGTGATGCGGCGGCAGCACGGGGTGGATCGCGCGCCAGGCAAGCTTGCCGTGGCCGATTTCACGCCGCTTGGTGCCGCCCATGCGTCCGGTTTCGCCGACCGAGTAGGGAGGAAAATTGTAGTGCAGCAGGAACTGCTCCTTGTAGGTGCCCGCCAGGGAGTCGATGTACTGCTCATCTTCGCCGGTGCCGAGCGTGGTCACGACCATCGCTTGCGTCTCGCCGCGGGTGAACAGCGCCGAGCCGTGGGCGCGCGGGAGCACGCCGACTTCGGCGATGATCTGGCGTACGGTCTTGGAATCGCGGCCGTCGATGCGCTTGCCGGTGTCGAGGATGTTCCAGCGAACGATCTTGGCTTCCAGTTCCTTGAACACGCCGGCGATGCGCAGCTTGTCGTATTTCGGCTCCTGGCCTTCCGGGAAATAGTGCGCCATCACCTTTTCCTTGGCCTTGCCGACCGCGGCGTAGCGGTCCTGCTTGATCGGAATGGCGTAGGCAGTGCGCAGATCGGTCTCGATCAGTGCCAGGATTTCCTTTTCCAGCGCGCTTTCGTCGACGACCTTGACTTCGCGCGGCTCCTTCGCGGCCTTCTCGGCCAACTCGATGATCGCGTTGACCACGGGCTGGAAATGCCGGTGTCCGAACATCACGGCGCCAAGCATGATGTCCTCGTTGAGCTCCTTGGCTTCCGATTCCACCATCAGCACGGCGTCGGCGGTGCCGGCGACGACCAGATCGAGCTGGGTGTCGGCCATTTCGTCCAGCGTCGGGTTGAGCACGTATTCGTCGTTGATGAAGCCGACGCGCGCGGCGCCGATCGGGCCCTTGAAGGGAGCCCCTGACAGCGTCAGCGCCGCGGAGGCGGCGACCAGCGCCAGAATGTCGGGATCGTTCTCCATGTCGTGCGACAGCACAGTGACGATCACCTGGGTCTCATTGCGCCAGCCATCGACGAACAGGGGGCGGATCGGGCGGTCGATCAGCCGGGAGACCAGCGTCTCCTTCTCGGTCGGGCGGCCCTCGCGCTTGAAATAGCCGCCGGGAATGCGACCCGCGGCGTAGGTCTTTTCCTGATAATCGACGGTCAACGGCAGGAAGTCGACGCCTTCACGCGGCGTTTTGGCGGCGACGACGGTGGCGAGCACGACGGTCTCGCCATAGGTCGCCAGCACGGCGCCATCGGCCTGACGGGCGATCTTTCCGGTTTCAAGCCTGAGGGGACGTCCACCCCAGTCGATCTCGACTGAATGAATATTGAACATTTCGATTTCTTTCATGGGTTTTCGGGAGAGCGGGCCCCTGAAACACAAAGACCATGCGCAAGATTGCGAGACGCTGATCGCAATGTGTGATCAGCATCCGGCGATCCTGCCATGGTCTTTAAATTTCGGATGGCGTCCATCCTCTCGATAGTTCGGGCACCTTGCCCTGCCCAGCGGCCGGATTGCTGCTGGACGTCTGTTGAGCATTACTTGCTTCATGCTCTTGCGCATGATCGTCCCCGAAGATTCGGAGTCCGGTTGTTTCGGAAGATCATGCGAAAACGCGCGCAACGGGCGCGCGTACTCTCGATATCAACGACGAATGTTGTGCTTTTCGAGCAAAGCCTTGTAGCGCGCCTCGTCCTTCCGCTTGATGTAATCGAGAAGCGAACGGCGCGTGGCGACCATTTTCAAAAGTCCCCGTCGCGAATGATTGTCCTTCACGTGGGATTTGAAGTGCCCGGTCAGGTTGTTGATGCGTTCCGACAGGATTGCGACCTGGACCTCGGGCGAGCCGGTGTCGCCGGCCTTGTTGGCATTCGTCTTGATGACTTCCGCTTTGCGTTCGGCGGTAATCGACATCGTCAAACACTTTCATTGTTGCGAGCCGGACTGGCAGTCAGTCCGTTCAGGTTGAACACGCGCTTGGGGATGAGTTCGCCATTGCCAATTTCGGCGAGGGCCAAAAGCCGGCCTGCCACCGTGACATAGACTGTGCCGCTACTATTGGGCGCATCCCGTCCGCGCAACAAAACGGCCTGGCCCCGATGGAGCCTTGCCGCATCAGCCCGTGTGACGGCCAGTGCCGGGATGTCGTCCAGCGCGGTCTCAACGGGCAAAAGCGCGTCGGCGAGGCTGCCCTCGCCAGACGCGGCTCTATCGCACAAAGCCTCCAGTTGTTCCAGCGGAATCATGTCCTTCTCGCCGAAGGGGCCGACCAGCGTCCGCCGCAGCGCGCAGATATGACCAAAGCAGCCCAGCAGCCGGCCGATATCGCGCGCCAGCGCCCGCACATAGGTTCCCTTGCCGCACTCGGCCTCGAACACGGAATGCCCGCTATCCACTTGTTCTACAAGGGTTAGTTGGTGAATTTCGACCGGCCTCGGCTTCAGATCGACGGTCTCGCCGTCGCGCGCCAGATCATAGGCCCGCTCGCCCTGGACCTTGATCGCCGAGTATTGCGGCGGGGTCTGCTCGATCAGGCCGGTGAAACGCGGCAACAGTTCCCGAATGGCCTCGGCCGAGGGCCGGAGTTCACTGGTTTTGACCGCCCGGCCCTCGGTATCGTCGGTATCTCGTTCCTCGCCCCAAGCGACCGTGAAGCGGTAGCGCTTGCGGCCATCCATCACGAAGGGAACCGTCTTGGTGGCCTCGCCGAGCGCGATCGGCAGGCCGCCGGAGGCGAGCGGATCGAGCGTGCCGGCGTGGCCGGCGCGCTTGGCCTGGAACAGCCGCTTCACCACCGCGACCGCCTGCGTCGAGGTCATGCCGATCGGCTTGTCGAGCACGACCCAGCCGTGGACGTCGCGCTTGTCGCGACGGGGCTGGTTCTGGCGCTGCGGCTTGCCGCCGCGCTGACCGTGATCGCGCGGGTCGTTGTTGGCGCGGCGCGGCTCGACGAAATTATTTTTTTCGGCCTCGCGCGAATCGGCATCCGGCGGCTCGAACGCGCTGTTGGCGGTGGTCACGATCATCAGGATTTGTCCGAATCTGGTTCGAGGTCTCTTTGCACCGCAGGTGTTCGCAATAATTTCTCTATTCGTTCCGCCTCGTCGAATCGTTCGTCAACGCGGAAGCGAATATCAGGCGCAAATTTTAAGTTAACGCGGTGCGCGATCTCGCCGCGCAGGAATTTCTTGTTGCGCTCCAGGGCCGCGATCACGACGTCGGTATCGCGGCCGCCGAGCGGCATCACGTAGATGGTGGCGAGCTTGAGGTCCGGCGACATCCGCACCTCGGGCACGGTGATGATGTGACCCTCGAGTTCAGGGTCGTGCACGCTGCCTTGCGAAAGAATATCGGCGATCGCGTGACGCACGGTTTCGCCGACGCGCAACTGACGCTGCGAGCCGCCGGGGGCGGAGTCCTTCTTGTGGTGGCGGGGCATTGGTGTCTCTCGAAAACAACTGATCATGGCCGGGCTTTTCCCGGCCATCCACGTCTTTCTTGCTGCTGAATTCCTTCAAGACGTGGATGCCCGGCACAAAGCCGGGCATGACGTCGGATTATTTCAGTGTTCCTTCTGACGAAGCCGCAAGGTTCAGACTTACAGGCTGCGCTGGATCGTCTCTACGCGATAACACTCGATGATGTCGCCGACACGCATGTCGCCGTAATTCTCGAACGCCATGCCGCATTCCTGGCCGGACTGCACTTCCTTCACCTCGTCCTTGAAGCGCTTCAGCGTCGACAGCTTGCCTTCATGCACGACGACGTTGTCGCGGATCAGGCGGACATTGGCGCCGCGTTCCACGGTGCCGTCGGTGACGCGGCAGCCCGCGACCTTGCCGACCTTGGAAATGTTGAACACTTCCAGGATCTGGGCGTTGCCCAGCATGGTTTCGCGCAGCGTCGGCGCGAGCAGGCCGCTCATCGCCTTCTTCACGTCATCCACGAGGTCGTAGATGATGTTGTAGTAGCGGATCTCGATGCCGTTGCGCTTGGCGGCGGCCGCGGCTTCCTTGTGGGCGCGGACGTTGAAGCCGATGATGGCGGCGTTGAAGCCCTCCGCCAGCGTCACGTCGGATTCCGAGATGCCGCCGACGCCGGCATGCAGGATGCGCGCGGCGACTTCGTCGGTGCCGAGTTTTTCCAGCGAGCCGAGGATCGCCTCCAGCGAGCCCTGCACGTCGGCCTTGACGATCAGCGGGAAGTCCTTGCGGCCCGAGGTTTTCAGCTGCGACATCATCTGCTCGAGCGAGCCGCGCATGCCGGAAATGGAGGCGGCGGCGTTCTCGCGCTTCTGGTGGGCGCGGTAGCTGGTGACTTCGCGGGCGCGGGCCTCGCTCTCGACCACGGCCAGACGGTCGCCGGCTTCCGGCGGGCCGTTGAAGCCGAGCACCTCGACCGGCACCGAAGGTCCGGCCTCGTCGATGGTGACGCCCTGATCGTTGATCAGCGCGCGCACGCGGCCCATCTCGGCGCCGGCGACGATGATGTCGCCGACCCTCAAGGTGCCGCGCTGCACCAGCACGGTCGCGACCGGACCGCGGCCGCGATCGAGCTTGGCTTCGATCACGGTGCCTTCCGCCGGACGCTGGGCATTGGTCTTGAGGTCGAGCAATTCGGCCTGCAGCGCGATCATTTCCAGGAGCTTGTCGAGATTGGTCTTGTTCTTGGCGGAAACCTCGACATCGACGACGTCGCCGCCGAGCGATTCGACCTGCACCTCGTGCTGCAGCAGTTCGGTGCGCACACGGTCGGGCCGGGCGTCGGGCTTGTCGATCTTGTTGATCGCCACGATCATCGGAACCTTCGCCGCCTTGGCGTGATGGATCGCCTCCACCGTCTGCGGCATGACGCCGTCGTCGGCGGCAACCACCAGGATCACGATGTCGGTGACCTTGGCGCCGCGGGCGCGCATCGCGGTGAACGCGGCGTGGCCGGGGGTGTCGATGAAGGTGATCTTCTTGCCGCTTTCCGGCGAGGTCACCTGATAGGCGCCGATATGCTGGGTGATGCCGCCGGCTTCGCCCGACACCACGTTGGCGTGGCGAAGCGCGTCGAGCAGCGAGGTCTTGCCGTGGTCGACATGGCCCATCACGGTCACGACCGGCGAACGCGGCTCGGTGTCGGTGGAATTGTCGACGACGTCGAACAGGCCTTCCTCAACGTCGGAGGCGGCGACGCGCTTGACGGTGTGGCCCAGTTCCTCGGCGATCAGCTGCGCGGTGTCGGCGTCGATCACGTCGGTGATCTTGTGCATCGCGCCCTGCTTCATCAAGAGGCGGATGACGTCGACCGCCCGCTCGGACATGCGGTTGGCGAGTTCCTGGATATTGATGGCTTCGGGAATGACCACTTCGCGAACCAGCTTTTCCTTCGGCTCGTTCGAAGCGTGTCCCTTCAGGCGCTGGGTGCGGCGGCGGAACGAGGCGATCGAGCGCTCGCGCACGTCGTCGGCATTGAGCGCGGTGACCAGCGTCAGGCGGCCGCGCTGCTTTGCCGGCGCCGGCTTGGCGGTCGTCTTCGGGGCGGTCACGGGTCGGACGGCGCCGCCGGGGCCGCGGCGGACCTGGCGCGGACCTTCATCCTCGTCGGTGATGTCTGCGGCGATACCGGGGGCGCGCGCGGCCGGCAGCGCGGCGCGTGCCGCGGCAGCCGTCTTGGCCTCGGCTTCGCCGAAACGCTTCTTGGCTTCGAGTTCGGCCTTGCGCTTGGCCTCCTCGTCCTGGCGATGCCGGTCTTCCTCGGCCTTGCGGCGGGCTTCGGCGGCTTCGCGCTCGGCCTGCTCGATGCCTTCCTTGCTGTTGCGGCGCTTGGCTTCCTCTTCCGCCAGCCGTCGCTCTTCCAAATCGCGGACCTTGGCGTCGGCAAGCGCGCTGGCGCGGGCCGAGCGCTCATCCTCGGTCAGGGTGCGCAACACCACGCCGGATCCGCTGCGCGAGGCGGCCGGGGACGGCGCTGCGGGACGGGCGAGCGGGGCCTTGGCGGCAGGAGCAGCGGCAGGAACAGCGGGAGCGGCCTTGGCAACGGCCGCAGGCTCCGGCGCATGCGTTTCCGTTGCGGGAGCATCGCCGCCGACGCGGCGCTTGCCGCGCTTTTCAACCACGACCTGCTTGGTGCGGCCGTGGCTGAAGCTCTGTTTCACGGTGCCCGTCTCGACCCGCGGCTTCAGCGTCAGGGTCTTGTTCGGAACACTCAGTTTCCTGTCGCCAGGCGTTTTATCGACCATTCAGCAGTCCTAATCCTGTTTACGTCGTGCGTGTCCGCACAGTCTGTATCGGCGAATTCTCGGCCGTATTACCGGCTGTCTTGTCGGCGTCCGCCATCCGGTATCGGACCAGGATCTGGCTTCGCGACAGGAACGTCTTGCTCGCCGGGCCCGCGAGCAGCGCAGCATGTATCACATTTGACCGCCCTAGTGCCAAATCCAATTGTTCGGAGGTCAGCGCCGTGACCACCGGAATTGGGTTCGGTTTGTCGTTAACCACGGCATTTTGCCGGAGGACGGCGTCCAGTTTCCGGATTCCGTCGGCCGCGCCGTCCGAGGCGTGGATCAGGGCCTCGACCGAGGTCCGGGCTTGCCGCGCGGTGAGGGCGTCCTCGACCTTGCCGAAGCCCGAAATCACCTGGCCGGCCTTGGCGGCCATGGCGAGCGCATCGATGGTGCTTCGCACCAGCAAGGCTTCGGTATCGGCCGGCAACGTCGAGGAAACGCGGACTTCGCGCTTGAATCCCTTACTGAATTGGTGACGCCGGACGGCTTCCGCAAGCGTCTGGCGTGAGGCGGAGACCCACAGCCCGCGACCGGGAAGCTTGCGTTTCAGGTCCGCGATCACCTCCCCGGAGGGCGCGACCACGAACCGGATCAGCTCCTCGATCGGGCGCACCTGCCGCGTGACCGCGCACATCCGCAGCGTCGCAGACCTGTCGGTCCGCGGTCCGTTGTCGAGATCGGGGTCAGCGATAGCAAGCATGCGTGGGGCATCTCTCCTGTCATCTGCGCGTCAAGGTCGCGCAGAACCGTTGTTCCACCCCCGGGTCAAGTCCGGGGGCAAGCTTGGTGCGAACCGGGCGCATCAGACCGGTTGTTCTTCGGAGGCTTCGGCCCCCTCGGGCTTCTTGGCGAGGTCTGCCTCCGTGATCCAGCCGGCGATGACGCGCGCCTGCATGATCATGTTCTCGGCGTCGTCGCGCGAGATGTCGTTGGCGTCGAGAATGCCGGGATGCTTGGTCGGCTCGCCGCCTTCCTTGCGCTCAGTCCAGCCGACCAGGTCGTCGGTGGCGCATCCGGCCAGATCCTCGACCGTCTTGATCTCGTTTTCGCCGAACTTCACCAGCATCTTCGAGGTCACGCCGGGCACCGTCTTCAAAGCGTCTTCCACACCGAGCTCCTTACGTTTGTTTTCGAGTTCGCTTTCGAGCTGTTCCAGATATTCGCGGGCCCGGCTTTGCAGCTCGTTGGCGGTTTCCTCGTCGAAGCCTTCGATGCCGGCCAGTTCCTTGGCGTCGACCATCGCCAGTTCCTCCACCGAGGTGAAGCCTTCCGACGCCAGCAATTGGCCGACCACTTCGTCGACGTTGAGCGCTTCCATGAACACGCGGGTGGAGTTCTCGAAGTCGGCCTGGCGGCGCTCCGATTCCTCCTGTTCGGTCAGGATGTCGATGTCCCAGCCGGTCAGCTGCGAGGCCAGACGCACGTTCTGGCCGCGCCGGCCGATCGCCAGCGACAGCTGGTTATTGGTGTCGGGCACCACGACTTCGATCCGCTCGCGGTCCTCGTCGATGACCACCTTGGCGACTTCGGCCGGCGCCAGCGCGTTGACGACGAAGGTCGCGATGTCGGGCGACCACGGAATGATGTCGATCTTCTCGCCCTGCAGCTCGTTGACCACCGCCTGCACGCGCGAGCCGCGCATGCCGACGCAGGCGCCGACCGGATCGACCGAGGAATCCCTCGAAATCACCCCGATTTTCGCGCGCGAGCCGGGATCGCGGGCCACCGCCTTGATCTCGACGATGCCGTCATAGATTTCCGGTACTTCCTGCGCGAACAGCTTTGCCATGAATTGCGGATGGGTGCGGGACAGGAATATCTGCGGGCCCCTGGTCTCGCGCCGCACGTCGAAAATATAGGCGCGGACGCGGTCGCCGTTGCGGAACACCTCGCGCGGCAGCATCTCGTCGCGGCGGATGATGGCCTCGCCGCGGCCGAGATCGACGATGACGCTGCCATATTCGACGCGCTTGACGATGCCGTTGACGATGTCGCCGATGCGGTCCTTGAATTCCTGATACTGCCGGTCGCGCTCGGCCTCGCGCACCTTCTGCACGATCACCTGCTTGGCGGATTGCGCGGCGATGCGGCCATATTCCAGCGGCGGCAGGGTATCGGCGATGGTGTCGCCGATCTGCGCGCCGGGATTGGCTCGGCGGGCGTCTTCCAGCGAAATCTGGTTCGCCGAGTTCTCGACCTGGTCGACCACCAGCATGTGGCGCGACAGCCGCAATTCGCCCTTCTTGGCGTCGATTTCGGCGTGGACGTCGGTCTCGCTGCCGTAGCGGGCGCGCGCCGCCTTGGCGATGGCGTCTTCCATTGCCGCGATCACGATGCCGCGGTCGATCGATTTCTCGCGCGCGACCGCGTCCGCGATCTGCAGCAGTTCGAGTTTGTTGGCGCTGACAGCTGCCATGGCTCTAGTCTCCTCTCGTGGGATCGGTATCGCCTCGACGCAGGCGTTCTGCGGCGAGGCGGTGTTCCTTGGTATTCTTCGGGGCGGGCTTCTTGTTCGGCTTCAATTTCGGCTTCGGTTTGTTGCTCTTCGCAGGATCGCTTTTTCTGGCATGCGGCGGCGGGGGCGGTTCGAGCCCGAGCGACTGGCGCAGCTCGCGTTCCGCGGCCTTGCCGCGCCGCATCGATTCCGCGATCAGCTCGTCGGTCAGGACCAGCCTTGCGTCGGAAATATCTTCCATGACCAGCAGGACATCGGCATCTTCGCCTGCGCGTATGTCATCGCGATGTAGCTGGACCGCATCGCCTTCGACGGCTCCGAGCGTGCCGCGGAACCGTTTGCGGCCCTGATGCGCGACCGCCATCTCGATCTTGACGAGATAGCCGGCATAACGCTCGAAATCGGAGCGGCGTACCAGCGGCCGGTCGATCCCGGGCGAGGAAATCTCCAGCCGGTAGGCCCGTTCGATCGGATCGGCGACGTCGAGCACCGGCGACAACGCCTTTGAAATCGCTTCGCAATCCTCGATCTGCATCGATCCGTCGGGGCGTTCCGCCATGATCTGGACGGTGCAGCCGCTTTCGCCGGAAATCTTGATCCGGACCAGCCGGTAGCCCATTCCCTGCAGCACCGGACCTGCGATCGCCGACACCCGCGCGGCTGCACCCGGCTCGACGACGAGGCGCGGCTCGGCCAGCAGTTCGGTGTCTACGGAACCAGCAGTTGGATCGGTCATATCCAGCGTCAAAACTTGCCTTTGTGCGGTCTGGTCGTCTGGTGCGGTCTAGCTTGCGTCGGGTTGGGCCGGGCCTCGAAAGCGGTCGGGCCAGGCCGGACACGGCGGTCGCACTTCCCGGGCTCGTTCAGGTAATAAAAAAGAGCGGGTCCCGGGGGGCCCACTCTCAATACGCGATCGTATGAGAACCATAAGTTGCGGCTGATATAGCGGTTTTTCCCCGACCCGGCAAGGCCCGCGGGGCCGCAAAGCAGGGATTTTACGGCCTTATTTGGCGGGTTTCAAAGCTAACCCCACGTTCACCAAGCCTGCCTAGATTGCGCTTCCACGCCCGTCGATCCCCGGGTTTGAGTATGGTTCATGACGGTTGCTATCCCCGAGATCCCCGGGCTCGATGAAATCATCAGGAATGGCGATCCTCAACGCCTCGCCGAGGTCTCGCGGCGGATCACCGAGCTGTTCCTGCAAAGGGCTGCGAACCTGCGGCCCGACCATGTCGATCTGTTCGACGGAATTCTGACCGGCCTCGTCCCGCATACCGAAATCGCCGCGCGCTCCGATCTGGCCGAACGGCTGTCGCTGCTCGGCAATGCGCCGCGCACGCTGGTCGGGCAACTCGCGCGCGAGGACGAGATTCTGATCGCGGGCCCGCTGCTGCGCCGGTCGCCGGTGATCGATGAGGCCGCCCTGGTCGAAATCGCGCGTATCAAGGGTCAGGGTCATTTGCTGGCGATGTCGGAGCGGCCGATGCTTTCTCCCGATCTCACCGACGTCATCGTCAGCCGCGGCGACCGCGAGGTGGTCAGGCGCGCCGCCGGCAACGCGGGCGCGCAATTCTCGCCGACCGGATATTCCGCGCTGATCGAGCGCGCGAGCCAGGACGGGGTGCTGACGCTCACGGTAGGCCGGCGCGACGATCTTTCGGAGTTCCGGTTGAAGGATCTTCTGGAAGGATCGATCGACATCATCCGCCACCGCCTGATCGAGGTTGTCAAACCCGACAGGCAGGCTGCGATCAGCCGCGCGATGAACGAGATTTCCGGCGCGATCGAGGTGGTCGAGAGCCGCCGCGACTTCGTGCCCGCGCAGCGCAGGATTCTCGCCCTGCATCGCGCCGGCGAATTGAACGAAGCCGCGGTGTTTGGCTTTGCCAAGGCGTACAAATACGAGGAAGCGGTGGCCGCGCTTGCCGCGATGTCGGGGGTCAAGCTCGCAACGCTCGACCGCCTGATTGCGGGCGACCGCTACGACCCGATCCTGATCGTCGGCAAGACCATCGACCTCGAATGGGCGACGGTGCGCGCCCTGATCCTGCTCCGTCTCGGACCGAGCCGGGTGGCGTCGCCGGCCGACATCGAAAGCGCGCGGGTGAATTTCGGCCGCCTGATGCCCTCGACCGCCGAGCGGGTGGTGGGTTTCTGGCAAACCAAGCAACCGGCGTAATCCTCTTTGTACCCACCGCCGTCATTGCGAGCCAACGGGTCGGCGCGAAGCGCCGCCCGATGACAGGCTCCGCGAAGCAATCCATCTATCGGCATGCACACCTTCTGGATTGCTTCTTCTGGATTGCTTCGTCGCTTCGCTCCTCGCAATGACGGATGAGGCACGCTAAGCTGATCTCAAAGGCGCGGGAATACAGCGCCGGCAGGGAGATCGAAATGCTGACGGATGCCGACATTCAGTTGCATGCCGACAAGATCCGCGACGACGGATACACGGTGATCGAACACGCGGCCGATCCCGCTCTCGTCGAGGGATTGAAGCAGGCGCTGGAGCGCACCGAGCGCGAGCACGGCCTCGGTTACGCCAAGACCTCGTTCGAGGGCTTCAAGACCGTCCGCATCAACAACCTTCTGACCTATGACGATATTTTCTGGCAGGTGCCGCTGCACGAAAACGTCCTGCCGGTCGTGGAGCGCATGCTGGACAAGGAATGCCTGCTCTCGTCGTTCTGCTCGCTGGTGCTCGGTCCGGGCCAGGCGGCGCAGCCGATCCACGAGGACACCCAGCTGATTCCGCTGCCGCGCCCGCATATCCCGATCACAATCAATGCGATCTGGGCGCTGTCGGATTTCAGGGACGACAACGGCGCGACGCGGATCCTGCCCGGCAGCCACAAATACGATTCGCCGCCGGAATACGGCCGCGATTACGACGCGGTCATTGCGACCATGCCGGCCGGCAGCGTGATGCTGTTCGACAGCGCGCTCTGGCATGGCGGCGGCGCCAATACCAGCGATGCGAGGCGGTTTGCATTTTCCTGCGCCTATTGCTGGGGCTGGATGCGGCAACAGGAAAACCTGCAACTCGGCATCCCCCTTGAGACCGCGAAGCGGTTTCCACGGCGGCTGCAGGAACTCTGCGGCTACAGCGTCTATAAGGGACAGTTCGGCCACATCGACAATCGCGATCCGATCGAGCTGTTGGGCCGCGACCGCGGCAAGCGCATGGTGTGGGAAGCCACCGATATCAAGAAAGCGCGGATGGGTGAGGCCGCGAAGCAGTAAGCTTTGGTGTCATTCCGGGGCGATGCGAAGCATCGAACCCGGAATCCATAACCACGATCGGGAGTATGGATTCCGGGCCTGCGCCAAGAGGCGCATTCCAGAATGACGGATCTTATTCAGCCACCCGTCGAAACCGCAGATACGCCGCCTTCCGCCCCTCGCGCTCGGCCTTGGCGCCGTAGCGTGTCATCGTGTAGTCGGCCCACGGCTCGCGCCAGTCGACGGCGCGCTCGGCGGTCCAGACGAAATCCGGCGAGCGCGCCAGATGTGCCAGCGTCCAGGCGCAGTAATCATCGATGTCGCTGACGAAACGGAATTCGCCACCCGGCTTCAGCACGCGTGCCATGGCGGCCACGCTGGCGTCCTGCACGAAACGCCGCTTCCAGTGCCGCCGCTTCGGCCAGGGATCGGGGTGGATCAGGTCGATCCGCTCAAGCGAGCGCGGCGGCGCCCATGCCAATAGCTCGGCGGCGTCGCCGGCGAACAGCCGGATGTTGCCGGTATCGTTGGCTTCGATCTGGGTCAGGATCTTCGCCATGCCGTTGACATAGGGTTCGCAGCCGATGAAGCCGGTGCCCGGAAAGGCGTGCGCTTCCGCGATCAGGTGCTCGCCGCCGCCGAATCCAATTTCGAGCCTGACGGCGCCGGCCGGGGGATCGAACAGGCCGGCGAGATCGCTCGGGCCTGGCGCGCCGATGTCGAGCGCAAGCCGCGGCAGCAGCTGTTCGATCAGGTCGGCCTGGTGCGCGCGCAGCTTGTGGCCCTTGCGACGGCCGAAAAACGAACCCTGCGGGTGAAGCGCGCCATCGTCGGACGACGCGTCATGACCGGTGGAATCCTTGTCGGCAGCGCTCATCGCAGCGTCTGGTACAGCCGATGCAACAGCCGTGCCCTCGGCTCGATCGACGAGATGTACATCTGCTCGTAATGGGTATGGGCGCCCTTGCCGTCGACGCCGAGCCCGTCGAGGGTTGCGGTATGCGGCGCGGTGAAGTTGCCGTCGGAACCGCCGCCGGTCGACGTATCCACCAGATCGAAGCCGATTTCCGCGGCAAGCGTCCTGGCGTGCTCGAAAAGTGCGGCGCCCGCATTGCCCTTCTCGTAAGGCGGACGGTTCAATGCACCTGTCACCCTGACGCTGACGCCTTCGCTGCGCGATTTCAGATTGAGGATCTTCGGAACCAGTTCGTCGGCATCCGCGATGGTGGGAACGCGCATGTCGACCTCGGCATAGGCCTCCTCGGCGATGACGTTGGGTTTGGTGCCGCCGCGGACCACGCCGACATTGACGGTCACGCCGCGCTCCAGATCGTTCATGGCTTCGAGCGTCTGGATGATGTTGCCGAGTTCGCGGATCGCGCTGCGGCCGTCCCCGGGCCGCGTACCGGCATGCGCCGGGACGCCTTTGACAAAAACCTCGAAGCGCGCGACGCCCTTGCGCCCGGTGACGATCTTGCCGCCGTCGCGGGCCGGCTCGGTCACCAGCACATATTTGGCCTTGCGGCCCTCGGCCTCGATCAGCGCGCGCGAGGTCGGGCTGCCGATCTCCTCGTCGGAGACGTAGAGCTGGGTCACGCCCAGCGGCGATCGCGCGGCATCAGCGCAAAGCCGCCGGAAGGCGTGGTAGGCCAGATAGGCGCCGCCCTTCATGTCGTAGATGCCGGGCCCGAAAGCGCTGTCGCCCTCGATCCTGAACGGCAGACGCTCGATGAAGCCCATCGGGTGCACGGTGTCGAGGTGGCTGAGAATCAGGATGCCCGGCGCATCCTGGCCCCATGACGACCGCGCCACCAGATGATCGCCGCAGCCGGAGTGCCCGGCGATGCGCGCGACCGTGGCCGGCAGGTCGCGATAGCCTTCCGCGACCATGTCCGCCAGCCGGTTGACCTGCTCGGGCGCTTCGGTCGGCGTCTCGATTTCGACCCAGCGGCGGATGCCATCGAGGATCGCCATGGAATCGAACGGATTGGTGGAGGGGTTTGTCATCGGCATGTTGTTGCCTTCGGAAGAACTCAACTGGCGTATGATTCAACCGAGTTGAATCATACTCGTCGTCCATCTTTTTGTTTTGAGCGTGATCTTTTCGGAAAATAAGTGCCCACTTTTCCGGATCATGCTCCAGCGCCATTCCGGGGCGCGCGCCAGAACCCGGGTTTAGTCGAGCTCTGTAACATCCTTGTCCGAGTCGGCAACAGGCGACTTGGATGGTGAACTCGAAAATCTCTGCGTCTGGTTATCTCTGGATTCCGGGCTCGCTCGTTTCAGGGGTGCCCGGAATGGCGACCCATCCTAACGCTTGTCAGGTCCTTCGCGTGCGGCGATCTGTTCGACCAGTTCGACAATGCTGCGCCGGAGCTTGGCGTCCGCGATGCGCGTGAACGCGCGGGTGAGCGCCAGGCCCTCGGAGGTCGCCAGGAAATCGGAAACGTAGGTCGGCGAGGCGCCTTCGCTGTAGCCCTCGGTGCTGGCGGTGCCGCTCGGACCGCCCTCGAACAGAAACGACACCGGCACCTGCAATATTTCGGAGATCTGCTGGATGCGGCTTGCGCCGACCCGGTTGGTGCCCTTTTCGTATTTCTGAACCTGCTGGAAGGTGAGGCCCAATGCTTCGCCGAGTTTCTCCTGGCTCATGCCGAGCATGATACGACGCATGCGCACGCGGCTGCCGACATACTTGTCAACAGGGTTGGGCGCTTTGGTCGACATCTCCAACACTCCTTGGATGCGCCTGAAGGCACGCCTGAGGGCGAGGCAGAACGAATTATGCCTCAGGCGCCAGCACCGTCAAATATTGCTCGGAAGCGTCGGGGGGGAATGCAGATAATTTGAGCAACGAACTGACTGGGCTGTTCTCGAACAGGGCGACAGAATGCGAATGGCATGGTCGGTCTGTCAACTCTCGATTTCCGGTCGCCGGTCTTTCCGCCGGTCAACCGAAACAAAAAATGAGACAGGAGGCGTCAGGATTTTCGCTTCACAGCGCGCCGCCGGACGACGAGCAGAAAGGCGGCGGCCAGCATGATCGCAGCGGGAATGTCGCCGATGCGCGCGTAAACGGTCGGCGCGATAGCCGACGGCAGGTTGGCGTCCAGTACACCTTCGACGCCGAGACCGAGCTGCGCGACAACACGTCCCACCGGATCGATGACGGCGGAAATGCCTGTGTTTGCTGCACGAACCAGCGGTAGCCCCTGCTCGATCGCGCGCAGCCGCGCCTGCTGCAGATGCTGGTAGGGACCGGTGGAAATTCCAAACCAGCCATCATTGGTCAGGTTGACGATCCAGCCCGGACGATCGTCGCGCGTCGCAACGTCAGAGGGAAAGATGGCTTCATAACAAATTAGAGGTAGCGCGCGCGGCGCGCTCGGGATGTCCATCGGGCGGCGGCGCAGGCCCGGAATGAAGCCGCCCTGAACCTTGGTGAGCTGCACCAGGCCGAGCTTTTCCATCCAGTCCTGGAACGGCAGATATTCCCCGAACGGCACCAGATGCAGCTTGTCATAGACCGACAGCACGCTGCCGTCATGGTCGATAACATAGATTGAATTATAGGCACGCGTGATCCGGCTGCCCGGCGGCAGATCCGGAGCGCGCACCGAGCCGGTGATCAGGACGGTGCCCTTGGGCAACAGCTTGGCGATCTCTGCCATCGCATCGGCTTCGCGCGTCAGGAAAAACGGAAACGCGGATTCCGGCCAGATCAGGATGCTGGCGTCGCGCACGCCGGTGGACTGCGGGCCGGAGGCGCGGTCGGACAGCGTCAAATATTTCTGCATCACTTCCGCCTTGGCGGCGTAATTGAATTTGACGTCCTGCTGCAGGTTGGGCTGCATGATCCGCAGCTTGACCTTCGCGACCATCGCCGTCGGGTGCAGGTTCAGGCGAACGCCGCCGAAAATGCCCATGGCGAGCAGCAGCGACAGCGCGGCTGCCGGCGCGATCCAGGGCCTGCGTCCGCGCCGGCCGCCGTCGATCAGCACGGCGGGGCTCGCGAAGATGGCCACGCTCAGGAACGTTAGGCCCCACAGGCCGATCAGCGACGCCGTCTGCGCCAGCGCCAGTGGCTCCGACAGCGCGTAACCGAATGCGTTCCACGGAAAACCCGTCAGCACATGCCCGCGCAGCCATTCGCTGATCGTGAGCGCCAGCGCCAGCGCGATCACCCGCGAAGCGTCCTTGGTCCAGATCAGGCGCGCCAGCGCAAAGCCCAGCGCGGTGAACAGCGCGAGATAGGCCGGCAGGCCCAGCACCGCGAACGGCATCAGCCAGGCGAAGGTCGACGCATCGACCAGGAACGCATAACCGATCCAGTACAGGCCCGGCACGAAATAGCCGAGACCGAACCACCAGCCGGCCATCGCCGCCGCCGGCACGCCGCGCAGCCGTCCGGCGCCGGCGCCGTCGATCAGCCAGACCATGACCGGAAAGGTCAGGAACAGCACCGGCCACGCATTGAACGGCGCCATCGCGAGCGCCGACAGCGCGCCGGCGGCGAGCGCGATGGCGGCGCGTTTCCAGCCCCACGCCAGGATGATCGCAAGGCCGAGCGTGCGCAGTTTATCCGGGGCGATCACTGCGAACCGGCTCCATCGCCGGATGGCGGCGGACTCGCATTGTCATTGGCCTGGGCCGGACCCTGGTCCGGCGCGGCTTCGCGGCGGCGGCCCTCGCGCGGCGTCCGCGCAGGGGGACGCTCCTTGCGCGTGGCGATGCGCAGCCGCTTGACGCGCCTGGGATCGGCATCGAGCACTTCGATTTCGTAATTGCCGGGGCCGGAAATCACCTCGCCGCGTACCGGCAGGCGGCCGACATGGGTCACCAGATAACCGCCGAGCGTCTCGACCTCCTCGCCGGCCTCGCCGGTGACGAAATCCTCGCCGATGACGGAGCGGACGTCATCGAGGCTGGCGCGCGCATCGGCAATGAAGGAATTGTCGGCCTGCCGCACGATCGCCGGCGGTTCGTCGCTGTCGTGCTCGTCGTCGATCTCGCCGACGATCTGCTCGACGATGTCCTCGATCGACACCAGGCCGTCGGTGCCGCCATATTCATCGACCACCAGCGCCAGATGGATGCGCGAGGCCTGCATCTGCGCCAGAAGATCGATCGCCCGCATCGACGGCGGCACGTAAAGCAGTTTTCGGATGATGTTGCTTTCCGACAGCGGCAGCGCGAGATCGACCGCGCGCAGATCGAGGCCGGCAGGAAACGGCTTCTTGCGCTTGGCGTTGCCCTTGCCGCTCTCGGATACGCGCGCCCTTGCGGTCATGAACGCCAGCAGATCGCGGATGTGCACGATGCCTTCGGGGTCGTCGAGGGTCTCGTTGTAGACCACCAGGCGCGAATGCGCGGCGCTTTCGAACAGGCTCATCAGCTCGCCGAGCGGAATGTCGCGCTTGACCGCGATGATGTCGGCGCGATGGACCATGACGTCGGCGATGCGCCGTTCATGCAGGCCGAGGATGTTGCGCAGCATGGTGCGCTCGATGGCGGAAAAGCCGACCTCGTCCGGCGTGGACGCATCGAGCACCACCTGCAGATCGTCGCGGACCGATCCGGGCTTCCAGCCGAACAGCGTGCGGATCGCCCGCGTCAGCCAGTTTTCGGCGGCGGGACGCAACACTTCGCCCTGCGGCACCACCGCCGGCAGGTTGCGCGTATTGCGCGGATTGTCGTGGGTAGGTTCGGAGTCCGGCATTTCAGTTCATCCGCTCCCGGCCCGCGTGGGGATCGCGGTCCGCATACGGATCGGGAATGCCGAGCTGCGCCAGAATCTCCGTTTCCAGAGCCTCCATGACCTCGGCCTCGTCGTCCTTTTCGTGATCGTAGCCGATCAGATGCAGGAAGCCATGGACCGCCAAATGGCTGAGATGATGGTCGAACGGCTTTTGCTCGTCATCGGCTTCCTTGCGCGTCGTCTCATAGGCGATCGCGATGTCGCCGAGCATGCGCGGCGCGTCGTTCGGGCTGCCGGCGCCGGTCGGCTGCAGCGCCGGAAACGACAGCACATTGGTCGGCTTGTCGATGCCGCGCCAGTTGCTGTTCAGGGTGCGGATGCCGGCATCGTCGGTCAGCATGACCGCAAGCTCGGCCTCGCCTGTATCGGCATCGACCATTTCGGCCGCGGCCGCGACGGCGCGCTGGATCACTGTTTCGGCGTCGGGCTCGCTTTGCCAGCCATCGGCGACGACGAGAACCTCGGTCATGGGAAGGGCAGTGTGCGCCATGGCTCCGGAATTTCTCCTGCGCCCCGAAATCGCTTCCGGTGCGCCTCTCGCGGCGGATTTTCGCATCAAGGCTTGCTGGTTGCCGGCCGCTGCGGCAATCCTTCATAGGCGGCGACGATCCGCGCCACCAGTTCATGGCGGATCACGTCTTCGGCCGTAAACTTCACCTGCGCGATGCCCTCGACGCCGTCGAGCAGTCTGGCGGCTTCCGCCAGGCCCGAGGTCTGGCCGGGCGGCAGGTCGACCTGCGAGGGATCGCCGGTGATGATCATGCGGCTGTTTTCGCCGAGCCTCGTCAGGAACATCTTCATCTGCATCGAGGTGGTGTTCTGCGCCTCGTCCAGGATGATGGCGGCGTTGGTCAGGGTGCGGCCGCGCATGAAGGCGAGCGGCGCGATCTCGATCTCGCCCGCCTGCAGCGCACGCTCGACGACGCGGGAATCCATCAGGTCGTACAGCGCGTCGTAGATCGGCCGCAGATAGGGATCGACCTTCTCGCGCAAATCGCCCGGCAGGAAGCCCAGCCGTTCGCCGGCCTCGACCGCGGGCCGCGACAGGATGATGCGATCGACTTCCTTGCGCTCGAACAATTGCGCGGCGTGCGCCACCGCGAGCCAGGTCTTGCCGGTACCGGCCGGGCCGATGCCGAAGACCAGCTCGTGGCGTTTCAGCGCGCGAATATAGGAGTCCTGGGCGGCGGTGCGCGCCCGCACCGGCCGCTTGCGCAGATTGATGGTCTCGAACGACGTCTTGGCGGTCTTGGTATCGAATTCGAACAGCGAGCCCTGCGCGATCACCGCACGGATCGCGCCCTCGACCTCGCCCTGGTCCAGATCGTGTCCCTGGACGGCCTGCGCATACAGCGCCTCCAGCACGCGGCGCGCGGCGTCGCAGCCGTCGCGCGATCCGGCGATGGTGATGTGATTACCGCGCGAATCGACGACGACGCCGAGCCGGCGCTCGACCAGCGCCAGGTTCTGGCCATAGGGCCCGACCAGCGCCGAGGCACCCCTGTTGTCATCGAAGTCGATGACGACTTGCGTTTCGGGTGGAATTTGCATGTCGCGGTCGAGTTTGCGGCTGGGAGCGAGCGAAGGCGAATCCGATGCGCTTTTTGGCAAGGGTTCAGGCTCCCATTCTCGTTTGCGAATGATCGGTCATTTGAGAAGCTGCCGCCGGCGCCGCCGCAGGCAGAGTGCCGAGCGCCCGGGAAGGCGCGAGCCGGCCGAGCAGGCTGTAGCGTTCGAGGCTTTCGATCTTGACCGGCAATATTTGTCCGATGATGTCGGGCGAGGCCATCACATGCGCCGGCTGCAGATAGGCGGTGCGGCCGACGATCTGGCCGGGATTGCGGGCTGGGCGTTCGAACAGCACGTCGACGATGTTGCCAATCGCAGCCTGATTGAAGGCCGATTGCTGGCTGTCGATCAACTCCTGAAGCCGCACCAATCGTTCGCCCATCTCTTCCGCTGACACCGTCTCCTGCATGTCCGCCGCCGGCGTCCCCGGCCGCGGCGAATATTTGAACGAATAAGCGCCAGCGTATCCGATTTGCGTGACAAGCGCGAGGGTGGCGGAGAAATCTTCCTCGGTCTCGCCGGGGAAGCCCACGATAAAATCTGATGAAAATGCAATATCTTGCCGGACGGCGCGAAACCGGTCGACGACCGCGCGGTAGTCATCGGCGGTATGTTTGCGGTTCATGGCGGCGAGAATGCGGTCGGAACCGGACTGAACCGGAAGGTGCACGAACGGCATCAGCGCCGGCAGATCGCGGTGCGCTTCGATCAGCGAATCGTCGACGTCGCGCGGATGGCTGGTCGAATAGCGCAGGCGGACGATGCCGGGAATATCGGCAAGCCGGCGCAGCAGGGCGCCGAGCGGCCAGGTCCGCCCGTCCGGGCCTTCGCCGTGATAGGCGTTGACGTTCTGGCCGATCAGCGTGATTTCGCGCACGCCATGGTCGGCGAGCCGCAGCACGTCGTCGACAATTCTGGCGACCGGGCGCGACACCTCGGTGCCGCGCGTATAGGGCACCACGCAGAAGGTGCAGAATTTGTCGCAGCCCTCCTGCACGGTGACGAAGGAGGAAATGCCGCGGGCACGAATCGCATTCGCGCTCGGCGGGGCCAGGAGCCCGAATTTGTCCTCGACGGGGAATTCGGTCTCAAGCGCGCGGCCCTCGCGCTTTGCCCGCGCCAGCAGTTGCGGCAGATGATGGTAGCTCTGCGGACCGACGACGATATCGACCACCGGAGCGCGGCGGATGATTTCCTCGCCTTCCGCCTGCGCGACGCAGCCGGCCACCGCGATGTTCAGCGTGCGCCCGTCGCGCGCGGCTTCATCCTTGGCGACGCGCAGCCTGCCGAGCTCCGAGTAGACCTTCTCGGAGGCTTTTTCGCGGATGTTGCAAGTGTTGAGGATCACCAGATCCGCGTCATCGACGCTCGCCGTTTCGATAAAGCCCTCGGGCGCCAGCGTGTCCACCATGCGCTGCGCATCGTAGACGTTCATCTGACAACCATAGGACTTGATATGCAGCTTGCGCGGCGGCTTCATGGAACCTGAATGCTGTGCTTGAGGCGGCGCCAATGCGGCACCGGGCTCAAATATAGGCTAAGGGGACGAAAATCCAGCGTTTGGTACCGTCATTCCGGGGCGATGAGCCAGCATCGAACCCGGAATCCCGAGATTCCCCGATGTGCGATAGCACATCTGAGGTCTGGTCCTTCGGACCATCCCGTAGTGGCACGGCCGGTCGCTCAGGCGCCTGCGGGTTCGGCGCCGATCTGCCCGATCAGATCGGGCAGTTGCCGCATGTCGTCGAACGCCATGAGGGCGCCGGCGGCAAGCAGTCTGTCGGCATGACCCGGCCGGCAATGGCTGCCGCCGTGAAACCCCAGCACGGTCATCCCGGCAGCGCGGGCGCCGGTGATGCCGGGCACGCTGTCTTCGATCACCAGGCATCGCGCCGGCGAGATCTGCATCTGCCCGGCCGCGAACAGAAACAGGTCCGGCGCGGGCTTGCCGCGCGCGACCTGCGTGGCGGAAAAAATGTGGGGCGCGAGGCGATCATAGAGACCGGCGCAGGTCAGCCCGTGGCGGATCTTCTCCGGCGTGCCGCTCGAGGCCACGCATTTGGGCAGGCCGATGGCCGCGATCGCCTCGCCGACATGAGAGATCGCCCTGAGATCGCCGGCATAGAATTGCAAGGTGGCTTGTTTGACCTGCGCCTCGAAATCGTCCGGCAGCCTGCGGCCGATCTCGGCTTCGACAATCTGCCGCGCCTCGCGATCCGACACGCCGAGAAAGCGCTCCAGCACCTGATCGGCGGTGATCGGGTAGCCGTGCTGCGTCAGGGTCTGGGCATGGGCGCGGCAGGAAATGACTTCGCTGTCGACCAGGACGCCGTCGCAATCGAAGATGACGAGATCGAGTTTCTGGTCGCTCTTTTGACGCGTTTTCTGCACGCGAACCGGTATCCACTTCGCTCGAAAACGCGCTTGGCTCAGGATTTGTCGTCTTCCAGCGGCACGCAATACAGTTCCAGCCGGTGATCGACCAGCTTGTAACCGAGCTTGCGGGCGATTTCGGCCTGCAGCTTCTCGATTTCCTCGTTGGTGAATTCGATCACCTTGCCGTCGCGCAAATTGATCAGGTGGTCGTGGTGGCTGTCGCGCATCTGCTCGTAGCGGGCGCGGCCCTCGCGGAAGTCGTGGCGTTCGATGATGCCGGCATCCTCGAACAGCTTGACCGTCCGGTACACCGTCGAGATCGAGATCTTGTCGTCGACCGCGACGCAGCGGCGGTACAGTTCCTCGACATCGGGATGGTCGGCCGCTTCCGCCAGCACGCGCGCGATGACGCGGCGCTGTTCGGTCATGCGCATGCCGGTGGCGGCGCAGCGGGCTTCGATGCCGGTGGCCTTGAGCGCGGGGCTGGATTTCAGTGCGGTCATCGGTTTTGCCTTGGATGACGGCGCATCGATGCGCCGAAAATTGCCTTCGGGCCGCCTGGCCTTTACGGAGTAGGCGGTTGGGCCGGGATTTCATGCGCCATTTGGTCGCTCGGAGCTTTGATCCGACGCAAACAGGTCCCCTTTTTGCCGATCGCGCTCCGTGCCCCCTTGTGCCACCGCCCGCGCCTCACGACAAGTCACGGCGCATCAGCAGGGCGTTCAATTGTTCCCCGCTCGCCTGCTGGTAGTACCGTTCCCGGCGGCCGACAATGGTAAATCCCGACCGTTCGTAGAGCCGCCGGGCCGGCTGATTGTTTTCCTCGACCTCGAGGAAGACGGTGCGCACGCCGCGGCCGGCGAGATGGCCGAGATGGGTCAGGAGCAGGCTGCGGGACAGGCCCCGGCCGCGGTGACCGCTAGCGAGCGCGATCGAAAGGATTTCGGCCTCGTCCGCCGCCAGCCGCGATACCGCGAAACCTATGATCTTGCGGCCGATTCTGAGGCGATGCACCAGCGTGTTGCGCTCGGCCAGCATGGCCTCGAATTCGGCCTCGCCCCAGCCCCGGTGAAACAATTCGCCGTGCAATTGGGCCAGTTTCGGCGCGTCGCGCAGGGTCGCCGGCTCGACCACGGGCGCGCCGCCGCGCCACCATCCGGACAGAAAAGCCATCATGGCGGGGAGGGCTGCGAGGCTTTTTGCAGCGGGTCCCTTTGCGGCTTTGCGTCGGGCGCGCGCAGATAGAACGGGCGGGCCGGTGCGGTCGCCGGGGAGACCGCGGCCCCCAGCCAGGCCACCCAGGCGATATCGGGCGCTGCCTGCGCGTCCACGCTGAATGGCGGCGGCGCGTCCGCGGGCCAGCGGTCGGCCAGCATCCCGGCGGCATTGCCCACCAGATGCGCCGCGCCGAACCTTGATGCGGCAAGCGCCTCCTCGATCGGTCCGACCTGCGGCCTGATCAACGAGCTTCCGTTGCCGGCGACGGCCTGAAAATACACATGGTCATGCCGCGCGTCGATCGCGGAGATCACCGGATGTTCGGCGTTCCGGCTGACGAGGGGGGCGGCGTAGGCCGTCAGCGTGGTGACGCCGACCACCGGCTTGCTGGCGGCCAGCGCAATGCCGCGCGCGGCGGAAAGTCCGACCCGCAAGCCCGTGAAGCTGCCGGGACCGGTGGTCACCGCGATGCGGTCGAGCTCCGAAAAGGCAATGCCGGAGGCCTTCATGACTCGCGCGATCAGCGGCATCAGCGCTTCGGCATGACCGCGCTTCATGGCTTCCAATTCCCGTGCAATCAATTGGCCGGTATCGGTGTCGAGAACGCCCGCGGCGCAGGCGTCCAGCGCGGTGTCGATGGCGAGGAGCAGCATGATTTCTCTCTACCACGGCTTGCCGTGAATTGTGCGCGCCACCCAAGGGCTATTCGCGCGCGCCTGTTTTTCGAATTCCAGTCGGCGTCAACTTCAACTCTCGGATGTATCTTGTCGCATGCTCTCGCATTTGTCGCATCGTTAGGCAACTCGAAAACGCCTGCGGCACAGGCATAACTCGACCAACATAGCCGCAGCGCCAAGCGGATTCCGATGGCGCTGCATGGGTTAAACAAATATTGGAAGAAAACTGCAAAATTGATCCATGAGATTTGTCGAGCGTTCGAGAGAAGTTCTCCACGAATAACACTGACGGACAGCAAACGCCTCGATCTCCATTCCCCCACTCATTTTCAGGAAGTCATCAGATGTTGCAATGGCGCAATGGTCAGGCCTCGTCGAACGCCGAAGCGCAGGCCGCGGCAATCAGCAAATCGCAGGCTGTCATCGAGTTCGAGATGGACGGGACGATTATCACCGCCAATCAGAATTTCCTCGACGCGCTCGGTTATCGGCTCGAGGAAATCAAGGGCAAGCATCACTCGATGTTCGTCGCGCCGGAGCTGCGGGACAGCGCGGAATATCGCAAATTCTGGGCCGATCTCAACCGCGGCGAATTTCAGTCGGGCGAATACAAGCGCGTCGGAAAGAGCGGCAAGGATGTCTGGATTCAGGCTTCCTACAATCCCATTCTCGACCGCAGCGGCAAGCCGTGCCGGGTGATCAAGTTCGCCAGCGACGTCACCGCGAAAAAGATGCGCAGCATGGAAGACGCCGGCAAGATCGCGGCCATCGGCCGCGCGCAGGCGGTGATCGAATTCAATCTCGACGGCACCATCATCACCGCCAACGATGCTTTCCTCCATGCGCTCGGCTACTCGCTCGCCGAAATCCAGGGCAAGCATCACGGCATGTTCGTGGCGCCCGAAGAGCGCAACAGCGACGGCTATCGCGAGTTCTGGGCGAAGCTCAACCGCGGCGAATTCCAGTCGGGCGAATACAAGCGCGTCGGAAAGGGCGGCAAGGAGGTCTGGATCCTCGCCTCCTACAATCCGATCCTCGACGATGCCGGAAAGCCCTTCAAGGTGGTCAAGTTCGCCACCGACATCAGCGCACAGAAGCTCAGGAACGCGAATTTCGAAGGCCAGATCGAGGCGATCGGCAAGTCGCAGGCGGTGATCGAGTTCGGCATGGACGGCATCGTGCTCAATGCCAACCAGAATTTCCTGGACACGCTCGGTTATTCGCTCGCCGAAATCCAGGGCAAGCATCACAGCATGTTCGTGCCGCCTGAAGATCGTAACAGCGAGGCCTATCGCGAATTCTGGGCGAACCTCAACCGCGGCGAATTCCAGTCGGGCGAGTACCGGCGGATCGGCAGAGGCGGCAAGGACGTCTGGATTCAGGCCTCCTACAACCCGATCCGGGACCTGAACGGCAAGCCCTACAAGGTGGTGAAATACGCCACCGACACCACGGCGCAGGTGATCGCGCGCAAGAAGAGCGACGCGGTGCGCGCCATGATGGAGCAGGTCGCGGCGGGCGCCGAGGAGCTGAATGCGTCGGTGCGCGAAATCTCGCAGGCGATGGTGAGGTCCAAGGACACCGCGACGGATGCGGTGGAGCGGGTGGAAGCCGCCGATCAGCAGGCGCAACGTCTCAGCACGGCGGCCGGATCGATGAGCAGCATCGTGGAGTTGATCGGCGATATCACCGGCCAGATCAACCTGCTGGCGCTCAACGCCACCATCGAATCGGCGCGAGCCGGCGAGGCGGGCCGCGGCTTCGCCGTGGTTGCCGCGGAGGTCAAGAATCTCGCCAACCAGGCCAAGCAGGCCACCGACAAGATCGGCACCGAGATCGGGAACCTGACCGGGATATCGTCCGATGTCGTCAACGCCCTGAACTCGATCAAGGCCGCGATTCAGAGCGTGAACGAATACGTGTCGTCGACCGCGGCCGCGGTCGAGGAACAGAGCACGGTGACCAGCGAGATGTCTTCCAGCATGCGCCGCGCCGCGGAAGAAGCCGCCGGCATCGGCATGGCGGCGTAGAACGCCGTCATTCCGGGATGGTGCGCAAGCACCAGACCTCAGATGCGCAATTGCGCATCGGCAAATCCTTGGATTCCGGGCTCGATGCTTGCGCATCGCCCCGGAATGACGAGGATGGATCACATCGGCCGGACTTCAACCACGTCGGGCACGAAATGCTTCAACAGGTTCTGGATGCCATGCTGCAGCGTCGCGGTGGATGACGGGCAGCCGGCGCAGGAGCCCTTCATGTTGAGATAGACGATACCATCCTTGAAGCCGCGGAAAGTAATGTCGCCGCCGTCATTGGCGACCGCCGGGCGCACGCGGGTCTCGATCAGATCCTTGATCATCTCGACGGTCTCGGCGTCGGCCTTGTCGAAGAACTCGCCGTCTTCATCGGCGGCTTCGTCGCTGCCGGCGCTGCCGTCGGCGAGTAGCGGCGCACCGGACATATAGTGCTCCATGATGGCGCCGAGGATCGCGGGCTTCAGATGCTGCCAGTCGCTGCCGTCCTTGGTGACGGTAACGAAGTCGGCGCCGTAAAACACGCTGGTGACGCCAGCTACGTCGAACAGCCGTTCGGCGAGCGGCGAGCGCGCAGCCGAGTCGCGGCTGGTGAATTCCATGGTGCCGGTTCGAGCACGACGCGGCCGGGAATGAATTTCAGGGTGGCGGGATTGGGGGTGGCTTCGGTCTGGATGAACATGGCTTTCTCCGGCGTCGCCGGTTCAAGGCCGGCGCGTGGCTTACCCCATAGCAGATGGCGACGGCGGATGCACGATCAAGGGGCGCAGGGCAGGGTTTTGCTGCGGAATCAAGGGCCTGTCACGACAGCGCGTCGATTGCCGCGTCGCTCAGATCGCCCGGTATGATGGTGACGGGTATCGGGAACGAGCCGACCGCGGCGGCGATCATGGTGATGAGCGGGCCGGGACCTTCCGGCCCGGGATTGGCGGCCAGCACCAGCACGGCGATATCGGCGTCCTTGTCGATCACGTCGAGGATCTGCTCGGTCGGATCGCCCTCGCGGATCGCGCGCTCGGGGGCGATCGCCGCGATGGCGTTGGCGCGGCGGGCGGCGCGATCGAGCGCGGCATCGGCTTCCTCATGCGCCTCGGCGCGCATGACCTCGGCAACCCCCAGCCATTGCTGGTTCTGGTCCTCGGTCTCGATGATGCGCAGCATCACCACGCCGCCGCCGGCGCGCAACGCCCAGCGGCTGGCGTAATACACCGCGCGGTCCCATTCCGCGGTGTCGTCGACGATGACCAGGCATTTCGGCTTGTGACCGCTCTCGTAGCTTCGTCGCTGGGTGGTCATGCAGGTCCCGGTGCTGCGCCAAGCAGGGCTGCATGGTGCCACGGCGCAGCCATGTCAGACAAGCGTCAGCGCGTGCGCGTACTCCGCAAAAGCGGGTTCCGGTTTTGCGATTGGAATACGCGCAGCAACAGTGTGCGCTGCGTCAATTGCGGGTGACTGGCGTTTTCAAGCGAAGCCTGCCCCGCACTCGATGCGGGATGGAAACCGGTTCGCGTGAAGAAAACGCGTCAAACAACGACTCTAGCGCTTGCGAACGAAACCGACGATGTCCTTGGTCGCCCGCATGGTCTCGGCGGCGATTTCGCGGGCGCGGTCGGCGCCGTCGACCAGGATCGCATCGACATGGCCGGGATCCGCCATCAGCCGCTTCATCTCGGAGGCGATCGGCGACAATTTGGCGATGCAAAGCTCGGCCAGCGCATTCTTGAAGTTCGAGAACTGGCCGCCGCCGAATTCGCCGAGCACGTCGGCCTTGGTCCGGCCGGACAGCGCCGCGTAGATGCCGACGAGATTGTCGGCCTCAGGCCGCGTCTCGAGACCCTTTTCCTCCGACGGCAGCGGCTCCGGATCGGTCTTCGCCTTGCGGATCTTCTGCGCGATGGTGTCGGCATCGTCGGTGAGATTGATCCGCGAATTGTCGGACGAATCCGATTTCGACATCTTCTTGGTGCCGTCGCGCAGGCTCATCACCCGCGTCGCCGGTCCGGTGATCAGCGGCTCGGGCTGCGGAAAATACAGCCCGCTGTTGAAGCCGTGGCCGCGGATCGAACTCGCCGAAATCATTGTTGAACTTCTGCGCGATGTCGCGGGCGAGTTCGAGGTGCTGCTTCTGGTCCTCGCCGACCGGCACATGGGTGGCGCGATAGAGCAGGATGTCGGCCGCCATCAGCACCGGGTAATCGTAGAGGCCCACGGACGCGTTCTCGCGGTCCTTGCCGGCCTTCTCCTTGAACTGGGTCATGCGGTTGAGCCAGCCGATCCGCGCCACGCAATTGAAGATCCATGCCAGCTCGGCATGCCCGGAAACCTGGCTCTGGTTGAAGACGATATGCTTCTTCGGATCGATGCCGCTGGCAATGAACGCCGCGGTCACCTCGCGGGTATTGCGCGCCAGCTCGGTCGGGCCGCCCCACACCTCGACCGGCTGCGTCAGCGCGTGCATGTCGACCACGCAATAGAGACAATTATGCGTCTCCTGCAGCTTCACGAAGTTGACGACCGCGCCGAGGTAATTGCCGAGATGCAGATTACCCGTCGGCTGGACGCCTGAAAAAACCCGTTCAACGAATGCCATTTTGAGCTGTCCGTACGTGCCTGTTGCGGGCCGTCCAATGACACGCGGGGCCTACTCGCGCAAGTCGGCAGGCCGGGTTTGCCGGAGCGCGTTAACGGTTTCGCCCCAATTGGTTACGCCCGACAGGGCCAGAAGCGCGCCGTAAACCGCGATTGCGCCCGATATGAGCACCATCAGGACTGCGGCCTGCGCGAGAGTATGCACACCTGCGCCCGTCGTCGGCAGGAACCGCGCCGCCAGCCACAATAGCCCGCCCATCGCCAGCGCCGCCGCTACGATGCGCGGCAGCCGCCGGCGCGCGGCGGCGTCGATCGAAAATCCGAACGTCGCCGCGCTGCGCCGCATCAGCGCCAGCGAGCTGCTCCATGCGCCGAGCGCGATGCCGGCCGCGATCCCCTCGGCGCCGAACAGACGGCCCAGCACCAGCGCGGAGATGATCGCAACCGCAAATCCCGCCAGCGTCGCCAGCAGCGGCGTGCGCGTATCGTGGCGCGCGAAAAAGGCCGGCGACAGCGCCTTGACCAGCACGTGCGCAGGCAGGCCGAGCGCCAGCCACATCAGCGCCCCTGCGGTGGCCGCCGTATCGGCGGCGGTGAAGACGCCGTGCTGGAACAGCACCCGCGCGATCGGCTCTGCGAGCACGATCAATCCGAGCGTGGCCGGCAGCGCGAGGCCGGTGGCGAGTTCGAGCGCGCGCGATTCCGCATGCGCAACGGCGGTGTGATCCTTAGCCCGCAGCGCGCGCGTCAGCTCCGGCACCAGCACGGTGCCCATGGCGACGCCGACGATGCCGAGCGGCAGTTCGACCAGGCGATTTGCAAAGTACAGCCACGACACCGCCGACGGCTGCGACGAGGCGATCACCGCGCCGGCGACGACAAGCAATTGCGGCGAGGCGCTGGCGATCATGCCGGGGATGGCCTTGCCGAAAAAGCCGCGCATCTCGGCGCCAAAGGAAATGCGCAGCGGGGTCGCGACGTCGCCGCCACGGCGCAGCACCAGGATCGATAGCTGCAGCAGCCCGGCGATGCCGACGGTGGCGGCGATCGCCAGCGCGGCAAAGGCCGCATCCTGCCGCCACAGACATCAGCACGATCATCACCGCGATCAGGGCGATGTTGAACAGCAGCGGCGAGAACGCCGTCAGCGCAAATCGCCCTTGCGCGTTCATCAGCGCCATCATCACGGTGACCGGCCCCGCGAAAGCGAGATAGGGCAGCATCAGCCGGGCGTTGTCGACGGCCAGTTGCAGGGTCGGCTGGCCCTTGAAATCCCGGCGCCAGCGCGGCGATGACGAACGGCATTGCGAGGCCGACCAGCGCGGTCGCGACGATCAAGGCCGCGCTGACGGTGCCGAGCACGCGCCCGGCGAAGGCGGCGGCCGCTTTCGCGCCCTCGGCCTCGCGCACGCGCAGCCAGGCCGGCACCAGCGCCGCGTTCAGCGCGCCCTCGGCGAGCAGCCGCCGGACAACATTGACCAGCTGGAACGCCACCAGGAAGGCATCGGCCACGGGACCTGCGCCGAGCAGCGCCGCGATCATGGAATCGCGCGCGAATCCCAGAAGCCGCGAGGCCAGCGTGCCCGTGGACACCGTGAGGAAGGACCGGATCATGGAAGGCTCTAGCTGAGATCATCTCAACAGGGCTGGCTTGCTGGCGCGGGGCCGATCGTGATAGGCCGCTGCACCTTCTCCCCAGCCGGTTTGGGGCGGATCTCCGCACCAGCGAATCACCGACCACAGGACCGTTCAATGACCTCAGCGAAATACGACGTTCTCGGGATCGGCAATGCGATTTTCGACGTATTGGTGCAGACCGATGAGGGGTTCCTCAGCCAGCACGGCATGACCAAGGGCGGCATGGCGCTGATCGACGAGGCGAGGGCCGCTTCGATCTACCGCGACATGGGGCCGGCGACGGAGATGTCCGGCGGCTCGGCGGCCAACACCATTGTTGGGCTGGCCAATCTCGGCGCCCGCGCCGCCTATGTCGGCAAGGTCAGGGACGACCAGATCGGCCGTCTTTACACCCACGACATCCGCGCCGCCGGGGTCGCCTTCGAGACCCGCCCCGCGGCCGACGGCCCCGCGACGGGGTGTTCCTACATCCTGGTGACGCCGGACGGCGAGCGCACCATGAACACCTATCTCGGCGCCGCGCAGGAGCTGATGCCCTGCCGACATCGACGCCGCGGCGGTCGCAGGCGTCCAGCTTCGTCTATCTCGAAGGCTATCTCTGGGACCCGAAGAACGCCAAGGATGCCTTCGTGAAGGCCGCGACCATCGCCCATGATTCGGGCCGAAAGGTCGCGCTGACGCTGTCGGATTCGTTCTGCGTCGACCGCTATCGCGGCGAGTTTCTCGATCTGATGCGAAACGGCACGGTCGACCTGGTATTCGCCAACGAGGCCGAACTGCATTCGCTGTACCAGACCTCGGATTTCGAAGGCGCGCTGAAGCAATTGCGCGCCGACGTCAACCTCGGGGTCGTCACCCGCAGCGAGAAGGGCTGCGTGGTGGCGTCAAGCGACGGCGTCACCGCGGTGCCGGCGTTTCCGATCGAGCAAGATGGTGGACACCACCGGCGCCGGCGATCTGTTCGCCGCCGGCTTCCTGTTCGGCCTGGTGCGCGGCGCCGGCCATGATGCCGCCGGCCGGCTCGGCGCGCTCGCCGCGGCCGAAGTGATCCAGCACATCGGCGCGCGGCCGCAGGTGTCGCTGAAGGAGCTGGCGCAGCAGAACGGGTTGCCGGTGTAGGGGGAGTCGTATCTCTCATCCTTCGCATAGCGCGCTCCTCATGCCGCGCGAGCGCGGCAAAAGTTTTGGTGTCCAGGAATGCGCCGGCCCCAGAGCAGGTCGCTGAAATTACTGAGGAATTTCGGCGGTTCTTCGAAGCTGTTGACAGTTATCGTTCTTGTCTTCCCCGACCAACTCCGGGACTATGAGAATGGGAACTCGAGAGTATAGCGCCACACGCGAGAAATCCCGGTCGCGCTATCTCGAGCATAGGCTTGAGAGAACGGAAAAATCAGGCTCGTTGAGGTATTTTGCCGTTTCGCCTAAAAAGAACAGAACAAATCCTAACGTCTGAGCCTTGGTCGCTATCGGAGATAGATATAAATTCGTTATCGGCTCTGACATTTCCCGCTTAGTTACAAGTTCACTTAGCACTGATGCGGTCACAAATGGATCGTTGGCGGGCGCGAAGATCTTTCCTGCCGTGCTTTCGCCTATTAAGTCCGAAGCCTGTTGAGCGCGCCATGCGTTTTGCTGGTACATATCGGCTCTTAGCGAGGGCAATCCAAGAAGAATGACTTTTTTTGCTTTGTCCTTCTCATCTGCCACATCGGCGATCAAGTCTCCACTCATATCCCGCACCAATGATCAGAAGGTCGTTGGAGTTGTCGTTGTTCATGACACCTTCGAAGCCCGCTACTTGTCGAACTTTGTAGACGGGGGTGCTTGAAAATTGGGTATTCTCCTTGCGTTTGTAGTGCGACGGTTCTGAATAAATCGCGTCGAACTCTAGCAAACCCCATTTGATACAGATGCATTATGAGGAATGCTAAATGGGGCCTCATGATGCCTGTAATATCAACGCAGATTTTGGTGGATGCCACGTCACACTGCGCTAAGTATTTTCCCGAGAAACTTAGAACGCTGTCGGCCTCATCATCAAACTCGCAGTGGAAGTTGATGCCCTCCGGATACTGACCCTCAACGAACTCATATTCCCTGTGAATGATCCAAATCTTCTGCTTAGCCTTTATTCGGTTGTAGACATCAAGGACCCTCTCGCTCGCGTTGTAAGCGGACACAAAAATATCATACTGCGTCTCCCACTCGCCGTTGAGAGGCAAGTTCTCGCGAAAGTAGATCGTATAATCAATCATTAGAATAAGAACTATTGTCTTGGATTATCGCTGCCACCCTTTCGTTTACTGGGGGCTGACGCGACTCGTGCGCTCCGTCCACTCGTTCAGCACTTGTTGAAACTGAGCGTTCTGCGAGTGATCAAAAATTGCGTCGACCTCGTAAGGCTTTAGTGGAATTGCGCCTCTCCTTCCCAACGGCAGGTCCCACCGCGGCGCAAGCATGTTATTCAGCTGGAATTTCATTGTTATTCGTTCCGAGTTTCTTTCTCTCTGACCGCCGGGCACCCGGATAAGGAAGGAGCGGGATTCTGCTAGCTTCAATATGCGTCGTGCCTCAAGGCCAACCGAGTTTTCGTCGAGCGAGAAGGTAATAAGGGAACATTCAATGGGCTTATCTGCGAACCGATTGATTCTGAATACATTGGCAAGGCGGTCGATCGCGGCTTGCACTAAGAAGCCATCATTTCCTGCCTTCCGCATATTCTCGTAGAACCAATCGGAGGCATCCTTGACGCCGCGATATTGCGCCTCTCGTGAAATACGAAGCGATGCAAACGGCTCTTCGCCGTTGAACGCAGACCAATCCATTACATACTTAAGAATTGTTAGAAGCGCCCGGGGGAGGCCTGCTGACATGGCTACAAAGTTGTCGAGGCCGTAATAGTCTTGTTTCTTTCCATTCTCACGCAGAATTTGCGCAACAAGATCACTCTTATAGTGATCTAAAGTCCCCACGTAGCGGCCACCCCGCTTTCTGCTTCCCTCAACGAATGATTTGGAAAGAAGTGAGATAGTATAACTCGATTGTATCAAGTTCTTTCCGCCGCTCCAGTCCTGATAGAGCAAAAGAAGGTTCAGCTTCTCAAGCAGAGGGTAGCTAGGAACAGCTAGCCTTTGAACTATATCATCTATATCGACTTTTTTCTTTCCTTCGGTGTAACCGCCTTCGATCAGCTTGTTGCGCAAGGACTGAAAGTGGACGCGCTCGCCGGAGGCCTTTCCAAAGAAAATTTCATAGAGTTCTGGGCTATCCCAGGAAGTGTCGCTAGTCTCAAATATCTTACCGATTTCACCAAGAGGCGCCGGGCTATTCAATAGTCCGCTTCGTTCAAAAGATGCAGCTAGCCTCTTCCGAATTAGTGCGTTAGCGAACTCGCGATACTTCGCCTTGTTGGCGCGATATCGTTCATCCAAGGGCAGTAGCTCATATTCGCTGTTTAAGAGTATTTCCTCATCAGCGCTGTCTGTTCCCCAGTTTTGATTCCGTAGAGCTTGCTTCCAATTCGAAGAGTGGCCGGAAGCTCTCGCTCGCGTACCAGAGTGTTTATGAAGCGCTGTTGCGACTCTCTGAAAAATTCTTCATACTCGTCTATCGCATATACAAACTTAGTATCACTGAGAAACTGGTAACGTTGAGACAGGACGCGCGGAATCCCGAAGATTAGTTTTCCTGCGGTTACAAGAATTTCCGGGTCCAACTTTCCCGTAACTACGCAATTATTTGCTCTGTAATCTTCCTGAACTTTTCTTGTGCCGCGCCCATAGGAGACGCGCGCAGCCTGAACAACCGACAAGTCGTCGCCCATATAGTCAACAACGCGCACGAACCCATGATCGAGAACGGGGATAGGTTTGAACAGTATTTCTTCGAGTGCAGAGACCGTCGGGCGTAGCGTTATTTGTTGGACCGAACGCGCGCTTTCTATTTCGTCGCGTTGATCATTCGTAATTGCCATCACGGCCTCCAATCGATGCGCCCCAATGGGTTCATTCTAGCAGGGATATTTCGCCGTCCAAAGGACGCTTTCTCCCGAAGGCGGCACTAACCTCATTTCGCAGAAGATCCTTGCTGGCCGTCGCTGCACTGAAACCCGTCGCGACCTAAACGCAGCGTTGCGGACAACTCGGCTTTGTTGTCTGTCCTCAATAGCTCGCCAGATACGCGTCCCTGGCTTAGCCCGGCTTCCGCGCGTTGTGCGAAAATGATTTCTGATTTTCCGAAATTCTCTTGACCCCGCCCGCAAATCACCTGCATATCCCTCCCCGTCCTGTCCCACCGAGGGGCGTATCCGGATCGTCAGAGACGCGGGGCGGGATGCGGTGGACGCGGCAGCGTCAGGCGTGACACGTGATGGCAGGGCGGGTCGTTGCAGGAGTCCGTGAGCGATCAACGGCGCGCTGACGAACGGTGCTGTTGCGTACGGCGAAGTCGTGTGGTCCTGACGCCTCATGGTTGGCGTCAAGTCCCGCGGAGGCGAAGCCGGCCCAACCGGGTCGGCTCAGCCATCATCCGCGGGGCGACGGTGACAAACAAATCCTGATCGCCGGGGAGATCACGAAGTAAGCCGTAAAACCATTGCGCAGGGAATGTCGGAGTGCCTCCGCTGAACCTGTATGCTCGTGTGCGTTTTCTTTTGCCACTTTGCACACGAGACCGCGGGTGCAGCGCGCATCCGGCATTCCCCGCGCCCTCTGATTTCTGGGCGTGAAAGTTTTCGGGCAAACCTCGGGCGGATCGCGCCGCGAGAACGCGAAGTCATGCGCGGTGATCTCCCCTCCCTCCACGCGCCCCTGCGCGTGGCGGGGAGGGGTCGGTGGGGTGGGGGGTCTATCAACTGGCTCCTCTGGCGGCGAGTTTGCCGAGGCACCCCCCACCCCCGACCCCTCCCCACCGCTGCGCGGGGAGACGGTGGAGATGACGCCTCCTCACGCCGTCTTCGCGGCCTTCAATCCGAGCTTCTCCTCGACCGCCTCGCGCATCACAAATTTCTGGATCTTGCCGGTGACCGTCATCGGAAATTCGTCGACGAATTCGACATAGCGCGGGATCTTGTTGTGCGCGATCTGGCCCTGGCAGAAGGCGCGGATGTCGTCGGCGGTCAGCGTCTCGCCCGCGCGCACCCGGACCCAGGCGCAGAGTTCCTCGCCGTAGCGGTCGTCGGCGACGCCGAAGATCTGCACGTCCTGGATCTTGGGATGGCGATAGAGGAATTCCTCGATCTCGCGCGGATAGAGATTCTCGCCGCCGCGGATCACCATGTCCTTGATGCGGCCGACGATGTTGCAATAGCCCTCCGCGTCGATCACCGCGAGATCGCCGGTGTGCATCCAGCCATTGGCATCGAGCACGTCGGCGGTTTTTTCCGGCTCGTCCCAATAGCCCAGCATCACGCTGTAGCCGCGGGTGCAGAGTTCGCCGCGTTCGCCGCGCGGCACGACGCGCCCCTCCAGATCGACCACCTTGACCTCGACATGCGGATGAATGCGCCCGACGGTCGACACCCTTCGCTCCAGCGGATCGTCGGTGGCGCTCTGGAAGCTGACCGGGCTGGTTTCGGTCATGCCGTAGGCGATGGTGACGTCGCGCATGTTCATCGCCTCGTTGACGCGCTTCATCACCTCGATCGGGCAGGGCGCGCCGGCCATGATGCCGGTTCGCAGCGACGACAGGTCGAATGTTGCGAATTCGGGATGGTCGAGTTCGGCGATGAACATGGTCGGCACGCCGTACAGCGCGGTGCATTTTTCCCGCGCGACGGTCTGCAGCGTCGCCAGCGGATCGAACCCCTCGCCGGGATAGACCATGGTCGCGCCCGAGGTGACGGAAGCGAGATTGCCCATCACCATGCCGAAACAATGATAGAGCGGCACCGGAATGCAGATGCGGTCGTCTTCGGTCAGGCGCATCGCGCGGCCGACGAAATAGCCGTTGTTGAGGATGTTGTGATGCGTCAGCGTGACGCCCTTGGGCGAGCCGGTGGTGCCGCTGGTGAACTGGATATTGACGGCATCGTCGAACTGCAGGGTTTTTGCCAGTGCCGCCAGCGCCTCGCGATGGCGCGCGCCGCCCATCTGGCTCACGTCCTCGAACGCAATGGTGCCCGCAGCCTTCGGCCCGCCGACCTGGATCACCGCGCGCAGCTGCGGCAGCCGCGCGGCGTTCAATTCGCCGGGTGGCGATGTTGCCAGCTCCGGCAGCAGCGTGTTCAGCATCTCCATGTAATTGGAAGTCTTGAACGCGGTCGCCGTGACGATCGCGGCGCAGCCGACTTTTGCCAATGCGAATTCGAGTTCGCTGAGGCGATAGGCGGGATTGATGGTGACGAGAATGAGCCCGGCCTTGGCGGCGGCGAACTGCGTCAGCGTCCATTCCGGCCGGTTCAGCGACCAGACGCCGATCCGCGCGCCGGGCTCGAGCCCGAGCGCGAGAAAGCCCGCGGCCAGCGCATCGACGCGCTCGGCCAGCTCCTTCCACGTCCACCGCACGCCGTGGCTCGGCGAGACCAGCGCCTCGCGATTCCCCCAGCGCCGGGCCGCGAGATCGAGGCTGTGCCCGATGGTGTTGCCAAGCAGCGGTGCATCGGCTGTGCCGCAAACATAACTATCCGCAATTTCAGTCAAAGTGGCTTCTCCATGCGAAGGGTGGGCGTGCGGAGATTATCCGTCATGCCCGGGCTTGTCCCGGGCATCCACGTCTTGGCCCAGAACACCGCCCTGAAGGCGTGGATGGCCGGGACAAGCCCGGCCATGACGAATTATTGGCGGCGCCCCCAAATCCGTCTCCCGAAGCGTTCACGCCGCCTTCTGGCCGGCCGCGTCGAGCCCGGCATAGACGCCGCGCTCAAAACCGGCAAAAGCTTCCAGGCACTTGCCGTCCGCGAACGGCAGCACCTGCATCAGGATCACGCCGGTGATGTCGCGCGCCGGGTCGATCCAGTAATAGGTGTTGGCAAGGCCCGCCCAGGCGAGGCTGCCGGGGCTGCGGCCCTCCGGCGTCTGCGCGGTCGTGATCAGGAACGAGAGCCCCCACTTCTTCACCATGTCCGGGTAGAGATCGACGTCGTTGGTGGCGAAGGCCACCGCCGAGGTCATCTTGGTCATGGTGAGGTCGCCGATGTGGTTCTGGCCCATCATCGCGACCGTCTCGGGCTTCAGCAGCTGGTTGCCGTTGCCGCGTCCCTTGTTGAGGATCATCTGGGTGAATTTGATGTAATCGCCCGCGGTGCCGTAGAGGCCGCCGCCACCCATGTGGAATTCCGGATCCTGCTCGAGTTCGAACGGCATCGGCGCCAGCGATCCGTCGGGATTGCGGCCGTGCATGGCGACCAGCCGCTTACGTTGGGAATCCCCGATCTTGAAGGCGGTATCGGTCATGCCGAGCGGGGTGAACAGATGGTCGCGCAGATAGGCATCGAGCTTCTTGCCGCTCACCGCCTCGACCGCCTTGCCGACGTAGTCGATGTTGATGCCGTATTCCCAGCGCGTGCCGGGGTCCGTCATCAAGGGCAGCTTCAGCGCGTCGTTCTTGCAGGTGGTGACGGCGGGCAGCCCGGTTTTTTCCAGATACTGCACCATGTCGCCGTTCCACATATTGTAGCAGAAGCCGGCGGTATGGGTCATGAGATGGCGCAGCGTGATCGGGTTCTTCGCGGCCCGGAGTTTCGGTTCGCCCTTGGCGTCAAAACCTTCGAGCACCTGGGGCGAGGCGAGGTCGGGCAGCACCTTGCCGATCGGCGCGTCGAGCGAGAGCTTGCCCTGCTCGACCAGCTGCATGGCGGCGGCGCCCGTGATGGCCTTGGTCATCGAGGCGATCCAGAACACGCTGTCCGGCGTCATGGCATCGTCCTTGGACAGGTCGCGTTTGCCGAACGCGCCCTGGTAGATCACTTCCTTGCTGTTGGCGGCCATGGCGACGACGCCGGGAATTTCCCTGGCGTCGCTTTTCTGCCGCAGCACCTGATCGATCTGAGCTTTGCTTTGCATGGGGCACCTCCCGTTGGTTTTTTTGAAGTGCCCGATCTTCCTCCCGCCCGCAGCGCTCACGCAAGCGTGAGCGGCGCCGCTAGCCGGTCCCGATCTCGTGATCACCGACGGAGCGGAGAGCTTATACTGAAACACACGGCATAATTGCGTGGATGGGCGCGCATTAACGGTGACCTCATCCTTTATCGGCGGTATCTTGCGAATCTCCTTTGCGGAACCCATTTTGTAGTAAGGCGTTCAGATCGCAGCACAAACAGTGCGTCCGATCGCGTAATTTAATGAAATTGATTGCGGCCAGCGATGCCGCGGGGGTAGGCGATGATTTCGACCTGGAGCGAATGGAAGCGGTATCCGCGGGCGGGCCGCGGCGAAAATATTGAAGCACCGATCAGTCCCGGCATTTACGAAGTCCGCTATGCGGGAACGGGCGCGCTGCACTCGTTCGGCGCGGTCGACAACGTGGCCCAGGCGCTGGCGCTGCTGCCGGTCGGTTCCAAATCGTGGTTCGGACGGCGCGAAGCGGCCAGTCTGCCGGATCTCGAATATCGTACGTGCGCAACCACCACCAAGGCGGACGCCAAGGCCGCGGCGGAGCGCATGATCGGCCGCCGCGAAACCTATATGAGCGGCGCGGCCTGAACCAACGGCGTTCAGCGGCCCGAGGACCCAGCCTGCTATTTGCGGGCCGTAGATCCTCTGAGGTCGCAGCCCCTGAATTTACTTGAGGCAGCCGCGCTTTTGCGGCCGGTGCATTATGGCCGGTTTCGGCCTATAGTTGCGTCCAATACCCAAAAAATCCCAGGAGCAACGCCATGACCCCGACCGCTGCCGCACGCGCCCCGCAATCGTCCGCGCCATCGCTGCGCAACCGTCTGAAAGATCCCTCGCTGCTGCGCGAGCACTGCTACATCGACGGCGCCTGGGTCGGCACGCCCGCTCACCCCGTGAACAATCCGGCCAGCGGCGTCGAAATTGCGAAAGTGCCGCAGATGACCGCGGCGGATGCCACCCGCGCGGTCGAAGCCGCCGAGCGCGCATTTCCCGCCTGGGCGAAATTTACCGCCAAGCAGCGCTCCAATATTTTGCGCAAATGGTTCGAACTGATCATCGCCAACCGCGAGGATCTGGCGCTGATCCTGACCTCCGAGCAGGGCAAGCCGCTGGCCGAGGCGCTCGGCGAAGTCGATATCGGCGGCGCCTATGTCGAATTTTTCGCCGAGGAGGCCCGCCGCGTCTATGGCGAAACCATTCCGACGCAGCGCGCGGACGCGCGGCTGCTCGCGATCAAGCAGCCGATCGGCGTCTGCGGCGCGATCACGCCGTGGAATTTTCCCAACTCGATGATCACCCGCAAGGTGTCGCCGGCGCTCGCCGCGGGCTGCACCGTGGTCCTGAAACCCGCCAACGAAACGCCGCTCAGCGCGCTGGCGCTGGCGGCGCTGGCCGAGAAGGCCGGCGTGCCCAAGGGCGTATTCAACGTCATCACCGGCGATGCGCCGCCGATCGGCAAGGTTTTGTGCGAACATCCCGCGGTGCGCTTCGTTGGATTCACCGGATCGACCGAAGTGGGCAAGATCCTGTATCGGCAGGCCTCGGTCGGCGTGAAGAGGCTGGGGCTCGAACTCGGCGGCAATGCGCCGTTCGTGGTATTCGACGACGCCGATATCGATGCCGCGGTCGAAGGCGCGATGGTCTCGAAATATCGCAACATGGGCCAGACCTGCGTCTGCGCCAACCGCATCTACGCCCAGGACAAGATCTACGATCAGTTCGTGGAGAAGCTGACCAAGAAGGTCGCGGCGTTGAAGATCGGCGACGGCACCGAGCAGGGCGTGACGCAGGGGCCGCTGATCAACATGGAAGCGGTCGACAAGGTCGAGAAGCACATCGCGGATGCGGTCAAGCACGGTGCCAAGGTCGTCACCGGCGGCAAGCGCCATTCGCTCGGCGGCACCTTCTTCGAGCCGACAGTGCTGGCGAATGTTGCGCCCGACGCGCTGGTGTCGCGGGAGGAGACTTTCGGGCCGCTGGCACCGGTATTTCGTTTCAAGGACGAGGCCGAAGTGATCGCGCTGTGCAACAACTCGCCGTTCGGGCTCGCCTCCTATTTCTACGCGCGCGATCTCGGCCGGGTCTGGCGGGTTGCCGAGGCGCTGGAGTCGGGCATGGTCGGCGTCAACACCGGGCTGATCACGACCGAAGTTGCTCCGTTCGGCGGCGTCAAGGAAAGCGGCCTCGGCCGCGAAGGCTCGCATCACGGCATGGAAGAATATGTCGAGATAAAATACGTGATGATGGCGGGTGTTTGAGCAAGCCAATTCCGTTCGTCGGGACGACGAACGGAATAAGCCTGCGTGCCTAACGGAGACTATCCATGAACTGCCGCAGCCGCGGCGCCCATTTATGGGCGTCCCGGCCGGTTGCCGAATGGCCGTAGTCGCTGTCGAGCAGGAAATAATCAGCATCGACGCCCGCGGCCTTGAGCGCCGGCATCACGCTCGCGGCGAGTTCCGGCGGAAACAACTTGTCGGTCCGCGACAGCACATAAAGAACCTTCGAGCTGATGTTTGAAAATTGCGCCGTCACGTCGAAGCCGCGCAGCGCCTTCGCCAGAATGATCAGGGAATTTGCATCGAAGCCCCTTGCCCAGCGAGTGGCCTCGTGGCGGATCGCCGCCTCGATCTGTTCGGGATCGCTCATGCTGTCGCGCAGGCGGGTCTCGATTCCGTAGGTCTTGAGCGTGGCGATGCGGATCTGGATCATGCTTTCCAGCACCCCGCCGCGATCGTAATAGTCGCCGCCGTTCCAGTTCGGGTCCTTCGACAGGGTCGCGAGCAGGCGCTGCACGTTGCCTTCGGCGCGCTCGCGCGGCACCATCGGGGCGGTGACGATCGCCGCGATCCCCTTCATCATGCCGGGATGATCGACCGCCCATTGAAAGCCCTGGATTCCGCCATAGGACGGGCCGACGATCGCGACCAGTTTCTCGATGCCGAGATGATCGAGCAGCGCCTTTTGGGTCGCGACGATGTCGCTCACGCTGATGTCGGGAAACCGCGGCCCGTATTGCTTGCCCGTCGAGGGATCGATGCTGGCCGCATTGGTCGATCCGTAGGACGAGCCCAGCATGTTCGGACAGACGACAAAGAAGCGGTTCGGTATCGACCGCTTTGCCGGGGCCGACGATCTCGTTCCAGCTTCCCTCGGCGGTCGATCCGCCGGGATCGATCAGATGCGGCCCGCTGGTGTTGCCATGGGTGACCAGCACCGCATTGTCGCGGCCTGGCGCGAGAACGCCCAGCGTCCGATAGGCGATGGTCACGGCCGGCATGACGATCCCGCTTTGCAGGCGGAAATCGCGGGCGACAAAGGTTTCCACACGCAGCCGGAGGAATGCGTGCCATCATGTTCCCGAGCCCCGCAAATGAGGCATCACAGCACGCGGCCGGTCGAAACGCAAAATGCAGGCGGCGTCGTCCCGGCTCGCCGGCACGGCAATTCCCTCGCAGCGCCACGATCACTTGCTTGACGCAGGTCAAATCAGGCAGTCGCGGATCGCGTAATTTTGCTTGATGTCCATTCCGGCCAAGCGCCTCGTTCGGTGTCATCGTGCGGCCGATGCAACCGAAGCACCATGCTGAACCGGCCCCATTCTGTTCCGGATGAGAAGCGGCTGCTCGCCCGATTCTGGCGGAGCGCATCGGGATTCTGGCGCGGTCCGGGGTCGTGGCGGGCTTGGCTTCTGGTGGCCGTGCTGATCGCTACCGTGATCCTGCAATTGCTGACGCAGTATGCGCTGAATTACTGGAACCGTGACTTCTTCAACGCCATCGGGCGACGCGACGCCGCCGGGCTCTGGACCGAGGCATTGCGGTTTGTGCCGCTGGCCGCGGCCAGTCTCGCTCTCACGGTCTTCTCGGTCTGGGGCCGCATGACCATGCAGCGCAGCTGGCGCGCCTGGCTCAGCAATCACCTTTATGACCGCTGGCTGAAGGATGACCGCTATGTCCGGCTCAGGTTCGTGGCCGGAGACTATGACAGTCCGGAATTCCGCATCGCCGAGGACGGCCGCCTGGCGACCGATCTGCCGGTCGACCTCGTCGTCGGGCTGCTCCAGTCGCTGCTCAATGCCGTGACGTTCATCGGAATTCTCTGGTCAGTGGGAGACGGCCTGTCCATTGCTCTCGGCGGTTTCGTCCTGACCATTCCCGGTTACCTCGTCATCGCGGTGATCGCCTATTCCGCCCTGTTCTCGGCCGCGATCTTTCTCATCGCCCACCATTTGACCCGCGTGATGGAGGAAAACAAACGGACCGAAGCGGAGTTGAGGTCGATCGGAACGCATTTGCGCGAGAGCGGGGAAGGTACCGCGCTGCCGGACGGCAACAAGGACCCGCGTCACGTCATCGGCGCGGCATTGAAGGGGGTGATCACGATCTGGCGGATCTATATGTGGCAGCTGATGCGGATGACGGTGGTGACCTATTCGAGCCTTCTGGTAACGCCGGTGATCGGTTTGCTGCTGTGCACCCCGAAATATCTGACGGGCATGATGAGCCTCGGGGAGGTGGTCCAGGCCGCGGCGGCATTCGTCGTCGTCCAGACCGCGTTCAACTGGTTCACCGACAATTTTGCCAAGCTGGCGGAGTGGGCCTCCTCGGCCAACCGCGTCGCGTCCTTGCTGCTCGCGCTGGACGAGGTCGACCAGCGGGGCCAGACGACAATCGCGCCGCCTTCCGCTACCTCCTGAGCACCGCGATCATGCGGTTGGCGAAGGTCAGGCGTTCGGCCATCACGGAGACGAAATAGGTCAGGAGCTTCTGGCCGAGCGCCGGGTTCTCGCGCTTGATCGCCTCGAATTGATGCGTGCTCAGGACGTAAAGCACACTGGCGATCTCGGCCTGGATCGTGGCGCTGCGCGGCGTCTGCGAGACCAGGCCCATCTCGCCGATCGTGGTATAGCGGCCGAGACTGCGCACCCGCGTGGTGCGGCCTTCGCCCGCGGGGATCATGATGCCGACCCGGCCGTCGAGAATGAAATGCATGGAATCGGCGGACTCGCCCGCGCTGACGATGATCTTCGCCGGCGTCGACCTCAAGGCGCTGGCAGCGCTGGATCAGTTGCTGGGCGTCGTGTTCGGTCCCGAGAATCTCGGTGAACCAGTCGCGCAACGAGGCCTCTTCGCCCTCGCGGTCCTGATGTTGCGCGATGATCTCGTTCTCGCACCATTCCAGCGCATGATCGAGTTCGGGCACGATGCTGATCTCCTGGGAGATGAACTCGCTCGATCGCAAGCGCCTTCTCGGCCATGGGCGGAAGATGCACCAGCACCAGCCTGATGCCGCGGTCGTGGGCGGCCCGCTTGATCTGGGCGAAACTGTAGGCCGCCGAGGAATCGATGCCGGTGACCAGCTTGAAGTCGAACACCAGGAAGCGGCATTCCGGATGCCGCGCCAGCAGCGCCTTGACGTGCTGGTAAAGCCGGTTGGCCGAGCCGAAGAACAGGTAACTCTGCAGGTTGAGGCCCTGAATCTTGCCGCCATGCACCGAGAGCACCGCCTGGTCGTCGCGGGAGCGATCGAGCGAGCTGCGAAATTCCGAGCCGTCGAAACTGTATTTAATGGAGTCGATCCGGGCGGCGCTCAGCGCGAAGGTCGCGCAGCCGATCACCACGCCGATCAGGATGCCGGCGATAAAACCCCATTGCACGATGATGACGATGATCGCCAGCAACGACAGGTATTCCGTCAATGAAAGCCGCCGCCGCGACTGAATGATCCATTTGTGGAGCTGGTCCGCGCCCAGATAGATCAAGAGGCCGCCGAGCACGAATTTCGGCATGTAGCCGAGCAGCATCGGAGCGAACGCCAGCATCAGCATCGAAATCGCGGCGGCAGTCAGCCCGGACAGCCGGCCTCTCCCGCCGCTGTTGAAGTTAAGCACAGAGCGGCTGATCGAGACGCAGCCGGTATAGCCGCCGAATGCGCCCGACAGCATGTTGGCAAGGCCCGTGACGCTTAATTCCCGCTCCAGGTTGGCTTCGCGATGAATGGCTACCTCGAGGCCAGTGGTGTTGAATAGCGCGCTCGAGGCGGTGACGAAGACGACCGCGATCAGATTGCCCGAAAGGTCCGGCAGCAGGCGCCAGGGGTAGCGGCCGATTTCGGTTGTACTCCACGGCACCATGTAAGTGACGTGCGGCGGGGGCTGAAAGGTCCACCCCGCGGCTTGCGCTTCCGCCAGGGAAATGCCTGCCAGCCAGAACACGAGATGAGCGAGAAGAATGCCGGCGACGAGAATGACCGGCAGCCCGAACGAACTGCGGGAGCGGTGCCAGGTCAGATACAGCACGGTCGCCATGGCGCAGGCCGCCGCCAGCTCGTACAAGGTCAGAGGATTGGCGAATTGGTCGAGGGTCCCCAATTGAAGGCGGTGGCCGGTGATGACGCGAACGGCGCCGAGCAGGATCAGGCAGCCGGTGGCGCCGAGAAATCCGCCGACCACCGGATAAGGCACGTAGCGGATCGCGCGTCCCATCCGCGTCATGCCGAAGCCGCACAGCACGATGCCGGTGGCGATGCTGGCAAGGCCAAGCGTGATCAGTACCGGCGCCAGCGGTGGGGCCGTCGCATCGGTCCCTGCCATCCGTTCGACCAGCGATGACGCCAGGATGGCCGTCATCGCCGCGGTGGAACTCTCTGGACCTCCGATCGCAAACGGCAAGGAGCTGCCGAGCGCGAGAACGGCGGCAAGCACGGCCGATGAAATGAAAGTGGCGGCGACGCCATAGGACAGATAGGGCGCCAGGGGACCTGCGAAGATCAGCAGCGCATAGGAGAGACCGAAGGTCACGCTAAGGACGCTGGCGGCGCCGCCGCCGAGCACGTCGTTGATCGCCCGGCGCAGCTTGGAACCGAGACTGACGGATTGATTAACCACGCGCGAACCCCACCACCCGCTGTCAGTGGTAGACGACGGCGTCAGCCAGCGACAAGAAAATTATTGTGACAGTCCGGCGTGGCCGCGGTGGAACGACGGAAGTTCAATTATCCCCGCCGAACGCGCCGTGCCGGCCGATTCCGGAGGCAAACCGGGTCGCGCCGGAGAGCGTCTCGCCTGACGCGATGACCTCGAGCCCGCCGCGCATTTCATTGGCGATGGCCTCTTCTTCCGACAGGTCCCATTGCCGCAGCGCCGACAGTCGGTCGGCGCGCAGGCAGGTCTGGGGAAAGCGCGCGATCTCCTTGGCCAGCGCGATCGCCTGCGCGCGGGTCTCGCCGCTCGGGACCAGACGGTTGGCAAGACCCATCCGCAGCGCTTCCGCGCCCCCGACCGGGCGGCCGGTCAAAATGAGGTCGATCGCCTGGGAATGGCCGATCAGCCGCGGCAGGCGGATGGTGCCGAGATCGATCAACGGCACGCCAAAACGGCGGCAGAACACGCCGAAGGTGGCGTCCTCGGCAACCACGCGCATGTCCGCCCACAGCGCCAGCTCCATGCCGCCGGCAACCGCAAAACCCTCCACCGCCGCGATCACCGGTTTTGACAATCGCAGCCGGCTCGGCCCCATCGGCGCGATCGAATCGTGGCCGCCGACCTCTCGCTTCTTGTTGGGATCGCCGGACGCCACCGCCTTGAGGTCGGCGCCCGCGCAGAAAAAGCCGCCGGTGCCGGTGAACACCGCGACGGAAGCTTCCGCATCGGCGTCGAACGCCCTGAACGCGTCGTACAATTTTCGCGCCGTCGCGCCATCGACCGCGTTGCGGCAATGCGGACGGTTGATGGAGACGATGGTCACCGCACCATCGCGTTCGACCAGCACGCTGTCAGCCTCGGTCATGTCGGCTCTCCCCTGATTTTTTTGCGCTGGCACCGAGCTTCGCACTAGACGGGGGACTTAGGCGATCCAACGAGACGAGCCGTGAGGCCGCCTTCGTCATTGCGAGGAGCGAAGCGACGAAGCAATCCAGTTTCGATGCCTGTGCGAATTGTGAGATGGATTGCTTCGCTTCGCTCGCAATGACGGGCGCTTAGACCGTCAGCTCGCTCCCCGTGATCCTGCGATAGGCTTCGAGATAGCGCTTGCTGGTGGCTTCGACCACGCTGGCCGGCAGCGGCGGCGGCGGGGCGTCGCCGTTCCAGCGGCCGGCGCGGCGCTCGGCGTCGAGATAATCGCGCAGCGGCTGCTTGTCGAAACTCGGCTGCGGCTGGCCCGGCCTGTAGGCGTCCGCCGCCCAGAACCGCGAACTGTCGGGGGTCATCACCTCGTCGATCAGGATGATGTGGCCGTCTCTGTCGCGGCCGAATTCGAACTTGGTATCGGCGATGATGATGCCCTGGTCGCGGCTGAGCTTTTCGCCGAGCGTATAGACCGCCCGCGCCATGCTTTCGAGCGTATAGGTCACTTCGTCGCCGAGGATCTCGCGCATCCGCGCGATCGTGATGTTCTCGTCATGGCCGGTTTCGGCCTTGGTGGCCGGACTGAAGATCGCGGGCTCCAGCTTCGCGCTTTCGAGCAGCCCCGGCGGCAGCTTCTCGCCAGCCAGGGTGCCCTGGGCCGAATATTCCTTCCACGCCGAGCCGGAGAGATAGCCGCGGATCACGCATTCGATCGGAAACACGGTGGTGCGCCAGCACAGCATCGCGCGTCCCGCGAGCGAGGCGCGGTGTCCCGCCAGCGCCGGCACTTCGCGGATGATTTCGTCGGCGTCGGCGCTGATCATGTGATGATGGACCACGCCCTCGAGCTCGTTGAACCACCATGCGCTGATCTGGGTCAGCACCGCGCCCTTCATCGGGATGGTCTCGGCCATGACGACGTCGAAGGCGCTGATGCGGTCGGTGGTCAGCAGCAGCACGCGGTCGGAGCCTGCGTCGTAGATATCGCGGACCTTGCCGCGCCCGATCCGGGGAAGGGGCAGGTCGCTGGCGAGCATGGTGGTCATCGGCGGACTTTCAAGACAAAAGCGCCCGCGCGCGGAAACGCGCGGACATCGAAGGATAGACAGGAATAGTTCATTCCGGCAGCGGAATGAACTCATGTTCGTTGGGAACAGGCGCGAAGCGGCCGGTTTTCCAGTCCTGCTTGGCCTGTTCGATCCGCTCTTTACTGGAAGAGACGAAATTCCACCAGATATGACGCGGACCTTCCAGCGCGTCGCCGCCGAGAAACATCATCCGCGTCGGTTTTGCGGTTTTCACCGTGATGCGGTCGCCGGGCCGGAAGATCAGAAGCCGCGGCCCCTCGAACCGGTCGCCGGCGATTTCGACCTCGCCGTCGACCAAATAAATGGCGCGCTCCTCATGATCGGGGTCGAGCGGAACGCTGACGTCCTGTTGCGCCGTCACTTCGGTGTAGAACCACGGCGATACCATCGCGACCGGCGATTTCACGCCAAAACCGCTGCCGGCGATGACGCGCGCGGTAAAACCGCGGTCTTGCACGGTGGGCAGGTCGGCGGCGGCGTAATGCTGGAACGACGGCGCGATCTCTTCGGAGCCTGCCGGCAACGCGATCCAGCTCTGCAGGCCCAGCATCTTCTGGCCGTTCTGCCGCTGCAGGTCCGGCGTACGCTCGGAATGGGCGATGCCGCGGCCCGCGGTCATCAGGTTCATCGCGCCGGGCTGGATTTCCTGGATGTTGCCCTCGCTGTCGCGATGCATGATGCTGCCGTCGAACAGATAGGTGACGGTGGCAAGCCCGATATGCGGATGCGGGCGCACGTCCATGCCCTTGCCGGACACGAACTGAACCGGACCGAAATGATCGAAGAAGATGAAGGGGCCGACCATCTGGCGCCTGCCGTGCGGCAGCGCGCGCCGTACCGAAAATCCATCGCCGAGATCGCGGGTGCGCGGCACGATGACAAGCTCCAGCGCATCGCAGGATTTGATGTCGCCGAGCACGGGATCGTTGTCGGGAAGCCAGCTCATGGGGTCTCCGTGATTTTTCTTCCTTCCGTCATCCTGAGTCGCTCACGTCACGGTGCACTTGCACCGCAATGTGAGCCTCGAAGGATGGGACAGGATGATGCTGCTATCCTTCGAGGCGCGCAAGAGCGCGCACCTCAGGATGACGTCACGTGTGCGGCAACGACTATCCGTCGGCCCGCAGCGCGCGCCGGAACAGCTTTCCGGTCGGGCGGATGAACAGGTCGCTCAGGGTCTGGATGAAGGGCGTGCGCAGCATGGGGAAATCTTGGGCCGGCTGGACGGCCTCGCCAGGTTACGAGCCCCTGGCCGGCCCGGTCCACCCCGAGTAACCGCAACTTCGCAGCCAAGAGCCGCACCGGCGAAATGCCGCATCCGGCAAAAATCAAAACCCGTAGATCAACGGATTGGAGTCGGCCGCCGCGCGGTACATCCTACGGGATGACAACGCAGTCGAGCCGACCCATGACCGATGCTGCTGCGCAAGTCCAGAAGCTGCTACGCCAGCAGGCCGCCATCGCCCGCTTCGGCAATCTCGTGCTGCGCGAGCGGGATCCGACGAAGATCCTCGCCGAAGCGGCCCGGGCCTGCGCCGAAGGCCTCGATGTCCCTTTCAGCAAAGTCTGGCGCTACCGCGCCGAGGAGAACGACCTGCTCGTCGTCGCCGTCCATGGCTGGCAGGACGGTGTGATCGGCCACGTGGTCTCGTGCGCCGAAATGCCTTCGCCGCAGGGACGCGCCTTCATCACCGGGCACCCATCCATCATCGGCGATTTGCAGGCGGACGCGGGCTTCGATCCACCGCCGTTTTATGCCGCGCACGGCATCGTCTCGATCATCGATGTCGTCATCGGGGCTAGCTACGACCAGCCATTCGGCGTCCTCGAGATCGGCAGCAACCAGCGGCACGATTACGACCAGCATGACGTCGGCTTTCTCGCCGCTTTCGCCGGTTTGCTGGCCGAGGCGATCTCGGCCGCCTCCCGCGGCGCGGCCCTGCAGGGCACCGTCGAGAGGATGAAGGCGCTGGTCGAGGAGAAGGACCGCCTGCTCGAAGCAAAGACCGCCGCGGATCTGCAGCTTCGCCAGGCCGACAAGATGGAAGCGGTGGGTCGATTGACCGGCGGCGTCGCCCATGACCTGAATAATATTCTGACGGTCATTACCGGAACGGTCGAAATTCTCGGGGAAGCCGTGGCGGACCAGCCGCAGCTCGCGGCCATCGCGAAAATGATCGACGACGCCGCGGCGCGCGGCGCGGACTTGACACAACGCCTGCTCGCTTTCGCCCGCAAACAGCCGCTGCAACCGCGCGAGGTCGACGTCAATTCGCTGGTGATGGAGACCGCCAGGGAGCTGCGGCAGACGCTTGGCGGGAGCATCAAGATCCGCATGACGCTCGGCGCGCGCGTGGCGCGTGCGCTGATCGATCCCAGTCAGCTCACCAATGCGATCCGCGGTCTCGCAGCCAATGCGCGCGACGCGATGCCGAACGGCGGCAGGCTCACCATCGAGACCCGCAGCGTCGATCTCAACAAGAGCCATTCCGACATCAACAGCGATGTCACCCCCGGACCCTATGTCATGCTCGCCGTGACCGATTCCGGCCAGGGCATTCCGGCCGGCATCGTCGAGAGGGTCTTCGAGCCGTTCTTCACGACCAAGGGCGTCGACAAGGGGGCCGGCCTCGGCCTCAGCGTGGTCTACGGCTTCGTCAAGCAGTCGAACGGGCATATCAAGATTGAGAGCGAAGAAGGCCGTGGCACGACAGTCAGGATTTATCTGCCGCGGGCGAGCGTCGCCATCGCGTCGCCCGAATTGGCCAGTGGCGCGGAACCCGAAAGCGGCCGTGAGGCGATCCTGGTCGTTGAGGACGACAATCTGGTGCGAACATTCGTCGTGGGGCAGATCAAGAGCCTCGGGTACCATGCGCTGACGGCGATCGACGCCGCGGAGGCCCTGGCCGTCATCGATAGCCCCAACGGAATCGATCTGTTGTTTACCGACATGATCATGCCGGGTTCGATGAACGGCCGCCAGCTCGCCGATGCAGCACTGCAGCGCCGGCCCTCGCTGAAAGTGCTGTTCACGTCAGGTTGTTCGAACGAAGCCGCCATCCACAGCGGTCATCTCGACACCAGCGCGTTGCTGCTCTCCAAGCCCTACCGCAAGTCCGATCTGGCCCGGATGATCCGCGCGGCACTTGCCGCCTGACCCGAGGTGGCAGATAGTTTCCGTCAAACATGGAAACGATCGATGCTGCCCTCGCTCAAGCCCGGCGTTACGCTTGTCCAGCCCGACGGCCCCGTCATCGAGACCGCGCGCCTGAAACTGCGGCGCTGGCGCGGCACCGACGTCGCGCCGAACACGGCGATGCTGTCCGATCCCGGCACCGCGCGGTTCATCACCGGCGACGGCAAGCCCGTCACCGATGAACTGGTGGGCTGGCGCAACGCGGCGATCATGTCCGGGCATTGGGCGCTGCATGGTTTCGGCATGTTCGTGGTCGAGGAGAAATCGAGCGGAAAATTCGTCGGCCGGGTCGGGCCGTGGTTTCCGCCGACCTGGCCGGGTTTTGAAGTCGGCTGGGGCATTGACCGCGAATTTCGCGGCAGGGGCTACGCGGTGGAGGCGGCGCGCGCGGCGATCGACTGGTCGTTTGCGACGTTCGAACTCCACCGGATCGTCCACTGCATCGACCGGGAAAACACCGCGTCGCAGGCCGTGGCACGGCGGCTCGGCGCCGAAAAGGGGCGCGAGTTCGACCTGTTCGGTCATGTCGCCGATGTCTGGACGACCTCGTGCGACAAATGGCTGATGTCGCCGGCAAATTGAAACGGGCGGCGGCTTGGACTAGGTTCAGGCACCGGATTCATCGTGAGATCGTCAACGCATGCTGTCGCAGATCGACCTGGCGCTGGGCGCAGGAACGACGACTTTGCTGCTGCTGCTTGCGGCGCTGTTGTTCCGTGATTTCAGAAGCGTTGCCGCCGGCCGGCTGGGAGGCGCCTTTGCGCTGGGTTCGGCGGCCCATGCGGCGACCGCGGCATCAGGATTTACGTTGCCGGTGACGCCGTGGCATGCGGCGTTGATCGCGATTTCCACCGGCAATGTCGTGGTGTTCTGGCTGTTCGCCCGCGCGCTGTTCGACGATGCGTTTGAAGTTCACCGCTGGCATGCGGTGCCCTGGCTCGCGGTGGTGGGCTTGAGCCTGACGAATTGCCTGCTGCTGGTACCGGCGCAAATCCTGGATCCGCGAATTTTCGCGATTGCTGTCAGCGTGATTTCGCTTGTTTTCGTCGCGCTCGCCGTCGGTCAAACCATTGCCTCCTGGTCCGCCGATCTGGTCGAGGAGCGCCGGCGCTTGCGGGTATTCGTGGTGGTCGCGGCGGCGGTCTATGCCGGCTTCAACGCCATGGCGCAGATTTTCCTGCCCGTCGCGGGCTCGCCGGGCGTGGTCGCCACCGTGAACGCCGTCATTCTGGGCGGCGTCGTGATCGCGATCGCGGTTTCGCTGATGCGCGTCAAGGGCGAGACGCTTTTTGCGCCCGCCGAAAAGCCCGTCGTCCCGGCAGTCATATCCAGCGAAACCAGCGCATCGGATCGCCGGCTGCTCGATGCCCTGATGCGCCTGATGTCGGACGAACGCATCTATCGCCATGAGGGCATCACGATCGGGATGCTGGCGACCAAACTCGCGGTGCCGGAATATCGGTTGCGGCGCCTGATCAATCAGCAGCTCGGCCATCGCAATTTCAACGTCTTCCTCAACAACCACCGGATCGAGGAGGCCAAGGCGGCGCTGGCCGATCCTTCCCAAGCCGAAGTGCCCGTCATCACCATCGCGATGGATGCCGGCTTCCAGTCGCTCGGGCCCTTCAACCGCGCCTTCAAGGCGACCACCGGGGTCACGCCGACCGAATACCGCAGGCTCAACGAGGCCGGCGCGTAGCTTTCCGAAGTCATTGAAATAACTTGCATATTTCAAAATCGGCGAGGCGGTCGGAGTTTTCCGCCAGCGCCATTTCCGAATCCGGCGAGCCTTCGCGCCGCCGCTCGGCCCATGTCCGGCACGCCATGTTGGCAAGACAACGCCGGAGAGACCGATGACTCGAAAAAACAAGATCATCCTGCTCGTGACGACGACATTATTGGGCGCGCTGGCGTTGACGGCGGTCCGCGCCCACGACGCGCCGCGGGTCGCGACCGGCTTCATCGCGCATATCCTCTGCTCGGAGACCTTCGTGTCCGGCCTCGACCCGGACCAGGTGTTTTCGGAGACGACGGCGGCGATGCCCGGCACCGGGCTCATCACCTGGGCCATCAATTACAAAGTCGATCGCGCGCGCAAGGACGTCACCGTGACGCTGATCGGCGGCGGACAGAGCCACGCCGTCTATCGCGAGGGATTGGGGTGTTATGTCGCGCATGATGATGCGACCGTCGATGCCTCGCTGCCGCCGGCGGCAAGCCAGGCGCGCCCACTGCTGCCGGAGATTGCCGGACCTTCGCCGGTGGAGCCTGCGAATCCCGAGCTCAAGCTCGCGCTCGACCGGGCGTTTACGGAGCCCGATCAGCCGCCATTCCGTCACACCCACGCGGTCGTGGTGCTGAGGGACGGCCGCGTCGTCGCCGAACGCTATGCGCCCGGCTATGGCGTCGACACCCCAATCCTCGGCTACTCCGCGACCAAATCGATGATCTCGGCGCTGACGGCGATTCTGGTTCGGAAGGGCAAGCTCACCGTCCATGAACCGGCGCCGGTCGCGGCCTGGCAAAACCCTGAGGATCCCCACCACGCTATCACGGTCGATCACCTGTTGCGTCACACCAGCGGCCTGGCGATGGGCAGCTCGCTCAATGCCTCGCTGTTGAGCGCCATCGCGCCGGTCAACCGGATGAAATTCATCGCGCCCGACATGGCGGCGTTCGCCGAAAGCGCCGAGCTCGAAAGCGCGCCCGGCAGCGCCTGGAATTATCACGACGGCAATTTCATCATTCTCTCGCGCCTGATCCGCGATGCGGCGGGCGGTCACGCCGCCGACGTGCTGCGCTTTGCGCGCAGCGAATTGTTCGGCCCGCTCGGAATGCGCAACGTCACGCTGGAATTCGACGCCGCCGGCACGCCGGAAGGATCGAGCCAGATGCTGGCTTCCGCGCGTGACTGGGCGCGGCTGGGCGCGCTCTATCTCAACGACGGCGTCGTCGGCGGACAGCGCATCCTGCCCGAAGGCTGGGTGAATTACTCGGCGACGCCGACCGTGAGCGCGTGGGTCGGATACGGCGCGGGGTTCTGGACCAATCGCGGCGACAGTTTTGGCGCGAAGTACCGCACCTCGCACGGCTGGCCGGCGGACTCGTTCTACGCCAGCGGCACGTTCGGACAATATGTCATCATTATTCCCTCCGAGCGGCTGGTCATCGCCCGCTTCGGAACGTCGGGAAACCGATACGACATCGAGGGCGTTTCACGCCTGATCACGGAGGTGATCGCCGCCACCGGCGGCAAGGGGCACCTCGCCGCCGGAAACTGACTTCGGCTATTGGCGGCCGAGCTGGGTAGCCTTCTCGACGCGATCGAATCGCTCCAGCGACAGGATCGCGTCCGCGAGCTGGTCGGCGCGGCCGTTCAGCACCGGACGCGCCAGCGTGAGGAATTTCTGCTGCATCGCCTGCGCGTCGGGGAACGAGTTAGGCTCGCCGGACGGATCGGCATAAAGCCGCTCATGCACGCCGTCGTCGGTGGTGATGCTGACGCGCGCGCCAAAGGGATGGCTGCGGCCGATTTCGAGACGGTCGTCCTGCACCACGTCGAACTTGTCGGCGAGCGCATCGACCGCGGCGTCGCCGAGCCGTTCGTAATCGTCCCAGCCGAAGCGGCCCTGGTCGAGCGCCACGGCACCCGTAAAGAACATCGAGAACTGGCCGCCGACGATCGAGGTCGGATGCCGCTTGGTGGCGGCGTCGCCGGTCAGCGTGATGCCGTTGCGATGCAGCCCGATTTCGACCCGCCTGATCTGGTCGGGCGTCAGATTGTGTTCCCGGCGCATCGCGATCAGCGCATCGAGGGCGGCATGGGTGTAACGGCAGCTCGGATAGGGTTTGACGCCGATCTTCATGGTCTCGTAGATCCTGCCGAGGCCGGCGACCGCCTTGTCCGGATGCGGATTGTCGCTGTAGCCGACCAACAGGCCGTGCTTGCCCTCGACCGATTCGGTCGCGCCGACGAAATCGTTGCGCGCCAGCGTCGCGGCGATCACGCCGTTCATCGCGGCCGCGCCGACCTGGTAGCGCTTGTTCCAGGCGCCGTTGACCAGGAACTGCAGCGAGCCCGCCGCCTGGCTGCCCGAGACGCCGAAGGCGGCGATGATCTGCTGCTTCGACAGTCCGAACAGTTTTGCCGCGGCCGCCGCTGCGCCATAGGTGCCGGCGGTGGCGGTGGGGTGGAAGCCGCGCGCGTAATGCGAGGTGGGATCGAGCGCGTTGCCGAGCCGGCAGCACACCTCATAGCCCGCCACGATCGCGGTCAGCACGTCGCGCCCGGACGCGCCGACCATTTCGCCGACCGCGAACGCGGCCGGCACCACTGGCGCGCTCGCATGCAGCGAGGAATCCGCATGCGTGTCGTCGAAATCCAGCGAATGGCCGAGCGCGCCGTTGAGCAGGGCGGCTACCGCCGGCGTCCAGGTCCTGGTGTCGCCGAACACGGTGGAGTGGCCCGAGCCGTCGAGCGCGAGCGCTTCCAGCATCTTCAGCAGCGAGGGCGTGGATTCCGCGTCGCGCCGTGCCCGGATGGCGCTGCCGAGAAAATCCAGCGTCAGCACCTTGGCGCGATCGAGAACTTGCGGCGGAATGTCCTCGAATTTCAGGTCCGCGACATAGGCGGCAAGCGTTGCGGTTTCATCGGCCATGGCGTCGCCTCGTTCGTTCTCTTTCAGGTTAGGTACGGCCGGCAAGAGCCGCCGTCAACATCAGCTACGGCGGGTCAGGCCCCTGCTTTCCATGCGCCAGATCAACAGATCGATGCGATCCTGGCCGAAGAACGGCTCGTTCTCGAACACGAAGGTCGGCACGCCCCAATGGCCGGAGGCCGCATGGGCGTTTTCGTTGTCGGCAATGACGGCTTCGTACCGATCGGGGTCGGCGGCGACCGCTTCGTCCATCGCGGGCAGGTCGAAGCCTGCGGTATTAGCGGCGCGCGCCAGATGATCGCCCTCGTTCCAGCCCGCCACCGAGCCGTCCCACAGCACGCGGCTGATCGCCTCGACAAAGACCAGCGAGCGGCCCTCGAGTTGCGCGGCGGCCCCTAACCGCGTCAGCCGGTGGATGTAGGGCTGGTGCTCGGCGACGTCGAGCGTCGCCATGTCCTGCACGATCGGATCGGGCCGGGGAAAGCGGAACGGGATGTTTTCGTGCTTGGCGACGCGGCTGGAATCGAGCACCACATAGCGCGCGAATTGCGGATTGGCGCGCTTGAAGAAGCCGGGCACGCGCACCGCGAGCGGATAGACCGGGCGCAGGTTCACGGTCACGTCGTAGTCGGCGACCATCCTGCGCGTCTTCGTCAGCGCGAGATAGCTGTAGGGACTGCGGAAGGAAAAGAACAGATCGACGGACAGCGGCATGAATCCCCCGGAACGTTTATTCGTTGCCGGGAACAAAGCACGGGCGAGGCACGGCGTCCATCGGTCCCACCTGTGACGCCTCGTTCAGGCCGCAACCTGCCGCAGCAGGGCGCGGACCACCAGCCTGTGAAACGGCAGGATGATCGCGAGATAGGCGCGTCCGAGAAAATTGTGCGTCCGCACCAGCGTCGTCGCCGTCACCTGCTGGCCCTGGCCGGAAGTGGCGACATCCACCACCACGCGAAAATCCAGATGATGATCGTCAAATCCGGCAATCAGACGCTCGGGCGTTTCGCTCAGAACCGGAAAGATGCCGATCAGGCCGCCGGGGGCTTTTTCCCCGCTGCCCGAGGTCTTGAGTCCGAACGGCGCCACCAGCGCATTTCGCAGCGACAGCAGGGTTTCGATCCAGCGCGGTGAGCGGCCCATCATGCGCTGCGCGGCGTTTCGCGCATCGAGCGTACCGTCCTCGAGGCCAATCCGGAAGGCGTCGACGAACTGCGCGCCGGCGAGCAGCGCGGCACGATCAACGTTGGGCTCGACTTGATCGACCTTCATGCGGAAGCAAACCTGTTCGCCAGCCGCCGAAAACGCAAGACCAGAAGTGAGGCATAGACCAGCGACCCCAGCGACAATCCGATCCAGACGCCGACGGCGCCAAGATTCGCCCGGAAGGCCAGCTCCCAGGCGGCGGGGAAGCCGATCAACCAGTAGCCGACAACGGCGAACAGCAGCGGGACGCGCGTATCCTTCATGCCGCGCAGCGATCCCGCCATGATGGTCTGAACGCCGTCGGCGATAAACAGCGTGGCGGCGACCAGCAGCAGCGTGGCGGCGAGTTCGATCGTGGCCTCCGCGCTTTCGGCCGCATGGCCGAGGAACAGCCGTGCGATCGCAAAGCGGCCGGCGATCACCAGCAAGGTCAGGCCGGCGCCGATCATCAGGCCCAGCAATAGCGCGGCGAGACCGGCGCGCTTGACGCCGGCGGCGTCGTTGCGCCCGACGGCGTGGCCGACCCGCACCGTGGCCGCCATGCCGATGCCGAGCGGCACCATGAACAGGACGGCCGTGACCTGCAGCGCGATCTGGTGGGCCGCGAGCGCGGTGGTGCCGATCAGGCCGGTCAACAGCGCCGCCGAGGAGAACAGGCCGTATTCCATCATGAAGGCGAGCGAGATCGGCGCGCCGATCGCAATCAGTTGGCCCATCATCGCCCAGTCGATGCGCCAGATGTTTCCCATGACGTGGTATTTCGAAAACGGCCGGCGTGCGACGGCAAACCACAGCCCGGCCAGGAACATGGCGAAATTGACGATCGTTGTGGCGATGCCGGCGCCGAACAGGCCGAGCGGCGGCAGCGCCCACACCCCGTGAATCCCGAGATAAACCAGAATGCCGTTGGCCGGGATCGCGGCCAGCGTGATCCACAGCACCGGCTCGGGCTTGTTGAGCGCGCCCATGAAGCCGCGGATGGCGATCAGCCACAGTGCCGGCGTCGCGCCCCAGACGAGGCCGAGCAGATAGGTTTGCGCGAGCCTCGACGGCGCCTCCGCCTGTCCGAGCATCCGCAGGATCTGTTCGCCGTAGAGCGGAAAAATCATCATCGGCAGCGAGACCAGCAGCGCGATCCAGAGCCCGACGCGCAAGCTCCGCCGCACCCGGTGCAGGTCGCGGGCGCCGAAGGCTTGCGCCGCGAGCGGCGCCACCGCCGATACCACGCCGAGCCCAAGCGTGAAGCTGACGAAATAGACCGTGCTGGCGAGCGCCGCCGCGGCCACCGCCTCGTCGCCGAGCCGGCCGATCAGCGCGAGATCGGTCGTCATCATCACGATCTGCCCGAGCTGCGTCAGCGCCATCGGCGCGGCGAGTTTCAGCGTGTCCGCGAACTCGACCGCGAGACGGCCGCGCGGCGTCGCAACGGCGCGCGGGGCGACGGATGCTTGCTGTGTTTTTTCAAGAACGGTCATCGGTCGAGACTAGCGCATGATGGTTTTGAGTTGAGTCAAAAGCTGGTGCAAGTCGATCACCTCGCCCCGCCGCTTGCCCGGTCATAGGGACTCATCCCAACGTGGAGATGAAACAAGGCTCGCACCCGCCCCGAGCTCGCGTCCGGGCTTCCGATCGGTCCCGAACCACCATTGTGCGGCCTCCGCATTCGCGGCACAGCGCTCGAGCCAGCGCGCCACGAGAAAATCGACCCGCGCGGCAAATCGCAGTTGAGCCGCTGCCGGCACACGCCTCGCGTTCAAGTTCTGATCGGATGGTCTCTTGACGTCGTTGTGGGCGTTCATCTTGCCCTCCTGCCGGTTCGGCGGAGGGAGCGCCCTGCGCCGGGAGTTACACTCTTGTTTTGCGGATCAGCCCGGTTTCGAGCTGAAAATTCGGACCTCGTGCCACCACGGACATGCACGACCAGTCGGCCAGCCGAACAAGCGGCCGGACGCGGCCGGCAGTCTCTGCGATGTCTGTGCGTGCCTTGCGCATGACGGTCCTCAAGAGTGCGGGCAATTCTGCCCGCGACGAACGTGACGATCTAAGCGCAGAGAAATTTCAGCGCGTCAAATGTTTTATGTTCACGCGGTGCGGAATTTGAACGTGCCGGCAATTTTCGAAATGCCGGCGCGGCCGGCCGGGTTCGAAAATTTCCGGCTATGGTCGATCGGCGGAAGTGACAGGTTGCTTCGCTATGTCCGGTCTGCCCCGGAAGATATTGCTCCGGACGCGGTCGTGGACCGGGAGCACAACGCGGCAAACCTCGATCTCGTCGATTTCAGCGGGCTTGCGAGGGCTGCGCGGGCGCCGCCGAGGCGGGTGGAGCAGGCGGACTGATGACCGCCGCGCCGACGATGGCCAGCTTTTCCTTCGTGATGAGCCATTTGCCGTTGGTCCGGGTCAGCTCCACATCCCATGTGCCCGGCGCGACGACGACGGTGTTGTCCGCTTTCCAGTGCCAGGCCTGTACATAGGCGTTGACGGTCGCGCGATCAGCACCGGGGAAAGATACGGTCACGTTGGTCAGGTGATGCGAGGTCTTGACGAAGCCGCCGCCGTCGAAGGCACGTTTGGCGAAGGCCGCGCGCATGTCGATGGCAGCCATGTCCTTCGGAAACGGGCAGGACGCGCCGGGGCAGTTGGTTGGTTCGCCCCGGCCGGTGAATGCCGAGAACTCGAAATTCGGGGCAAAGCACTCTTTCCATATGGCAACCCCACCATCGCGATCCCCCCGGCCGATTTTGTCGATCCCGAAGGGGTAGCAAGTCACGCGATTGCGGACGGCGGCATCGTCGGCCGGGCCGTCGGCCCGCGCGGCAGCGCAAGCCATGGAGGTGAGAACCAGCGCCATTACCGTCAGAATGTTTTTCATGCGTTTCCCCGTTTTGTTGCAACGATTGCAGCAGACCTGCCGACCAGATCGCCCGCGCCGGCACCCGCTTGATCCGGGCGCCGAGCGCATTGAGCCGCTCGTCGATCCGCTCGTAGCCGCGCTCGATCTGGTCGGCGTTGTTGATGGTCCCATTTCGGACATCGGAGAGATGGTCAATCGAGGTATCCTAGTTTGATTGCCGCAAGAGATCCTTGGCCATAAGAACCTCGTCGTAGTAGCGGCCAGCTTGCTTCAGAGCGTTCTTCTCCACGCCGTACTCCAGGAAGCCCAATCCCGCGTAGAGACTCCGCGCCGGTTCATTGTCCAGCACCACGCTGAGCTGGATCAACTCAACCTGTTGACGAGCGTGATCGCATACCGCTTCGACCAGCCGTCGACCGACCTTGACACTCCTTGCGGTAGGTCGAACGTACATGCCCCAAAGTGTGCCCTTGTGAGCTTCTTTCTGGCCCTGTCGGACAACGAAGCAGGCAATGCCGACCAGCTCTGTGTCGCGGAACGCGCCGAGCACTGTGGAACTGCCGAGCCGATCCGAAAACAAACTCAGCGGCAGAGCATTTTCCGCCTCGAAGGTGCTACCGAACGCTTCCGGATTGGCCTGGAGGGCTTCCAGTCGAATGTCTCGATAAAGGACGGCATCCGCTGCGTCCTCCTGTACGAGGCGACGTATCTCAACACGGTCGGCGCTCATCCTTCGTCCTTTGCCCAAGTAGGATTGGTTCAATAGAGCCATTCCGCATACGTCGCACAAGACGGATGTTTCCGCGACACCGAATTGTCACTCTGCGAACAAGTACGACTTCCGCCATCGGCACATAGCGTCAGTTATTGCGGCGCAGCGGCATGTCCGGATTGTTGCAAACCCGAAGCGACCAGAACGCAGCCGAGATGACGCGATTGATCCAACTGAGACATTAGCCGTGCGTTTGAGCCGCCAGGATGACCTCGTTGCGGTTTTGGGGGCTGACATGGGCGACGGGATTTCATCACCCTTCCCGGCGGCGTTTGGCCGTTACTCGCGCCCGCTTGGCGCTAAATCCGCCTTGGCGCGGGAGGTTTTATGGCTTCTAATCGAACAAATTGAATTGTGCAGGGAGGTATCAATGAACGCGCGAGTTCTGATGCGGGTTGCTGCGGCAGCAGGCGGCTTGATCTTGTCCGCGACGGTTGGTCACGCGGCTGAGGTCAAGGTATTTACGTCGGTCGCGCTGACGACCGCGCTCAACGAGATTTCCCCGATTTTCGAGCAGAAGACGGGCCACAAGCTGGTCATGGATTTCAACCTGGCCGCGGTCCAGAAGAAACGCCTCCTCGATGGCGACCGCGCCGATGTGATTATCCTGACGCGGTCGATGATGGAGGACCTTGCCAAGCAGAACAAGCTGGCCCCCGGTAACCTCGTGAATGTTGCCGGCACGCCGGTTGCGCTTGCGGCCCGCGCCGGCGCGCCGAAGCCGGATATCTCGACGGTTGAAGCGTTCAAGCAAACGCTGCTTTCAGCCCGTTCGATCTCCTACGCCGATCCTGCCAAGGGCGGCCTGAGCGGCGTGGTCGCAAGCAAGGCAATCGAGCGTCTCGGCATCGCCGAGCAGATGAAGGCGAAGACAACGCTTGTGCCCGGCGCGCAGTCGCCGGACCTGGTGGCGAAGGGTGAGGTGGAATTCGGCATCGCGCAGGCCTCCGAGATCGTGCCGATTGCCGGCACACAATTGGTGGGTCCGTTGCCGGGCGAGCTTGGGAGCGTGACCTTGTTCACCGGCGGCGTCGGCGCTGAAACGCAATCAGCCGACGCGGCGAAAGCATTTATCGACTTTCTGTCAGGGCCTGAAGCGGCGCCGGTCTTCAAGTCCAAGGGGTTTCAAACGGGTCTATAGCTGGGCTTGCCGATGAGGTGATCGCGAGCCAACTAAGCAAGCCGCTTCAAAGCGCGATCCAGCAATTCCAGCCGGTCCTGACCCCAGAATATCTCGCCGGAGGGTAGCACGTAACTCGGTGCGCCGAAGACGCCTGCCGCCAGCGCTTCCTTCGTATACTGATCATGCAGGCTGTCGAGTTCGGCGTCCGAGGGGCCGTTCGCACGCAGCTCTGCGGCGTCGAGACCAGCTCGCTTTGCGGCCGATGAGATCGTTGCCGGATCGGCGAAAAACTCCTCCCGTTCCCAAAGCGCGCGCCCGAGTTCCAGGGACAGTCTAACGGCATCATTCCCTTGCAGCCTGGCCGCGATGACCAGGCGCGTCGCGGCTGTTTCGTCGCAGGGGAAGTACCTGGGCTCGAGCGTCAACGGAATCCCTCGCACCTCGCCCCAGCGTTTCAGCTCCATCATCCGGTACGCACGGCGTTGCGGCGAGCGCTTCGGCAGCGGCAGCCCGCCTGTCTCCTCGAAAATGGGGCCGAATTTGCTGGGTTTGATGTTGACGGTTGCGTCATTTCGCCGGGCGATTTCGGCCAACAGCGCGCAACCGAGATACGTGAAAGGAGAGTTGAGTGAAATGTAGTAGTCGACGGTGATGGGCATCCAAAATTTTCCAAGAATCCCGATATTATTCCAGACTAGCCGTGCGACTTTGTGCCGGCAACCACATTCGACCACGACCGCTGCCGGCACCGAACGGACATGCCGACCCTATGGAGCGATGTCCGGTATCGGGGGCAGAGCAGAAAACCTCTGCTCGCAGCGAGTATTTCGCCTTTTGACCCAACTCGGACATGGCGGCCTATCCCAACAGCAACCAACGTGCTTTGATGACCACTATAGAAGCGTCGCGACTTCTTATCTTGCCCACAATGGGCAATCTATGTCCGACAATCCAACAGCTGAAAGCATGTCCGGGTCTCGTGTCCGGCGGCTCTGAGGGGGGAGCGAGGTTGAAGCAGATCGGTCTCTTCGAAATGCGCCGGCTGGAAATGCTGAGCAACACGATCTTCGGCGTTGCCATGACGCTGCTGGCCTACGATCTGCCAAAGGCCAGCAGTTTCAAGAGCGCGCCGAACTGGATCGACCTGCTGAACGTCTATGCGCAACCGGTGATCGCGCTGATGATCAGCTTCATTGTCGCCGGCCTGTTCTGGTTCAGCCATCACCGGCGGCTCGCGGTTGCGCCGGAAGGCAGCCGCGGGGTGGTGTTCCTCAATCTATTTTTTCTTCTGTCGATCATCATCCTGCCGGTGACGAACGGCCTCTACGGCGGCTATCGGCTCGACGGCGTAGTGGCCGTGACGTACGGCATTCACCTGACTACGATCGCCACGCTGAACGCGCTGTTGTGGATTCTCGCGCTGCGAGGTCGCCGCAATTCCGAGTTGCTGGCAAACGCGGCCTTTCCGGTCTTCGCATTGTTGTTCGCAACGGTGATGGCCGCCTTCACTCCATTCGTTGCACAATTCATGTGGTGCCTCGCCTTTGGCGCGCCTCTGGCGGGCTGGTTGGCGGCCCGGCGTTGGCCGTCGAGAACGAATTAGCCAGCTCGATCTCTGCCGAGGCGTGCTCGTATGCAATGGCTAACCGCCCTGCGATGGGTGTCGGAATAGCGCCGCAAAATCGTGTTGTGCGGGTCTGATAGCCTTTGCTTTGAGACTTGAACCATGAATCGCGACTTCCGATCCTGGCACGAAACGGTCATGGCGGTGCGGTCGCCGCAGGTCTGTTGTCGGAGGCAAAGCGGAAAACATCCACTCGGGATGAGTATTTCGCATTGTGACCCAATACGGAAGTCGAGGCTCCGGGGAACTGCAGTACGATCCGTGAGCGCCCCGACGATCGGGCCGGGTCCGACTCTCGGTCGGGACACCTTTGTCGCTGCATTTCCAACTGTGGTGTGTATATTATGGCCGCCATCTGGAAAGTGCCATCCCGGAGTGCGGTTAATGCAGCGACGCGAGTTCATAGCGTTGGTCGGCGTCGCGGCGAGTTGGCCGCCGGCAGTTTTGGCCCAGCAGCCCAAGGATGTTGTAAAAATTGGCTTTCTGACCACAGGCTCGATCGAGCAGACGCGCGCATCCGTCACAGCCTTTCAGCAGGGATTGCACGAACACGGCTTTACCGATGGCCAAAACATCATCGTTGAGTATCGCGCGGCTGACTTAAAGGTCGAGCAACTCCCGGCTTTGGCGGGCGACCTCGTCCGTCTCAACGTTGCTCTCATCGTCGCACAAAACTCGCTCGCCGCGCGTGCGGTACAGCAAGCAACCAAAACCATTCCCATCGTTGTGCCGGTTATGGGGGATCCGGTTGAAGACGGGCTCGTTGCGAGTCTCGCGCGACCGGGAGGCAACATCACGGGGCTAACCTTTATCGGCCCGCAACTTGTCCCCAAACGCCTGGCGCAATTGAAGGAAACACTACCCGCTGCTTCTCAGGTAGCGGCGGTCTGGCACCCCGCCGCCTATAGCAAGCGTACGACAAATGAAATGATGGAGGAAGCAGCGACGGCAGCACAAACCTTGGGGGTGCATTTGAGACTCGTTGCCGTCCACAGTCCCGACGAGCTAAACGCCGCGTTTTCTGCGATTGCTGGAGAGGGTTCTGAAGCAGTTTTCCTATTCCCGAGTCCGATGTTTTATGTTGCGAGAGGGCGTATTGTTGAGCTTGCCGCAGGGCATCGGTTACCATTATTTGCAATTGGCAAGGAATTTGTGCAACTCGGTGGACTATTGTCTTATGGAGCGGACATCATTGACTTGAACCGACTCTGCGCGGGTTATGTCGACAAAATCCTCAAAGGTGCCAAGCCGGCCGACCTTCCGGTCGAGCAACCAACAAAATATGAGCTGTTCATCAATCTCAAGACTGCGAAGGCGCTTGGGATCGAGATACCGGCTACTTTGCTGGCCCGTGCCGACGAGGTGATTGAATAGGACGTCTTCTGCTGCGGCGTACGAGTCCGGAAATGGCAGGCACGAAACGGACAAGCCGGGCTGGTTGGACGATGTCCGTTGATTGGGGAAGACCGGAAGTGAGCGGCGCGCGGTCAAAGTGACGCGATTGACCCATTACGGACATCACAAGATGACTGGTTTCCCCAAATCGAGTCAGCCGAAGGTCGGAAATTCGAAAAATTCTCTGTCACGGGAGGCCGATGGTGTAGGAAACGCGCGTGCCCGTTCGTCTTTAGTCAGTTCACAATTAAAACCGGAGGCCCGATGGGCAAGGTGCGCGTAGCGGCTTTTGGAGTTTCCATCGACGGCTTCGGGGCCGGCCCGGACCAAAGCCTCGAGTATCCGCTCGGCAAGCGGGGCCAGGAATTGATGAATTGGTTCTTCCCGACCCGGGCCTTTCGATCGATGGTCGGAAAGGACGGCGGGGTTGACGACCGCTTCGCCAGCGCCGCGGCGGAAGGCTTCGGCGCCTTCATCCTCGGCCGCAATATGTTCGGGCCGGCCGGCGACGATTGGGGCGGCCCCGACTGGAAGGGCTGGTGGGGTGACAATCCGCCGTACCACGCGCCGACATTCATCCTCACGCACCACGCCCGGGCGCCAATCTTGATGGAGGGTGGGACGACCTTCCATTTCGTCACCGACGGGATCGAGGCGGCGCTCGCCCAGGCCAAGGCCGCTGCGGGCGACCTGGACGTAAAGATCGGCGGAGGTGCTTCGACGATCCGCCAGTACCTGCTCGCAGGGGCGATCGACGAGATGCACTTGGCGCTGTCGCCCGTCCTTCTGGGCCGCGGTGAATCCCTGTTCGCAGGCATCGACCTGCCAAGCCTTGGCTATCGGGTGACGGAGGTGGTCCCAACCGAACTGGCGACCCACGTCGTGCTGACGCGCTGACTGTCGAGCGCAGACCGAACGCGTTGGCGCGCGGCGTCCGCTGATGGGCAGATTTCGGACGTGCCGCAATGTCCGACTTGAGTCCGGAATGCGCACCAAAGCGGACATCCGTTGACCGTTCTGGATTTATGAGTTCACGCTCGGACTTAAGCTCGAATTATCCCGTCCGCGCCGGCACCCGCGTGATCCTGGCGCCCAGCGCGTTGAGCCGTTCGTCGATCCGCTCGTAGCCGCGCTCGATCTGGTCGGCGTTGTTGATGGTGCTGGTGCCCTTGGCGCACACCGCGGCGAGCAGCATCGCCATGCCGGCGCGGATGTCGGGCGAGGTCATCAGCGCGCCGCGCAGCCGGCTCGGTCCGGCCACGATCGCCCGGTGCGGGTCGCACAGCACGATGCGCGCGCCCATCGCGATCAGCTTGTCGACGAAGAACATCCGCGACTCGAACATCTTCTCGAACATCAGGATCACGCCCTCGCACTGGGTCGCGGTCACGATCGCGATCGACATCAGGTCGGCGGGAAACGCCGGCCATGGCTGGTCCTCGAGTTTCGGCACATGGCCGCCGATATCGTCGCGGATCTTCAGCGTCTGGTGGGCGGGCACCACGAGGTCACAGCCGTCGACCTCGCAGACCACGCCGAGCCGCTCGAAGCCCATCCGTATCGAGCGCAGATGCGTGACGCCGGCGCGCGCGATGCGCAAGGGCGAGCGCGTCACGGCGGCAAGCCCGATCAGCGAGCCGACCTCGATGTGATCGGGCCCGATCGAATAAGTGGCGCCGCCAAGCGTGGCCGGCCCGTGCACGATCATGGTGTTGGTGCCGATGCCGTCGATGTCAGCGCCCAGCGCCACCAGGAAATGCGCGAGGTCCTGCACATGCGGCTCGGAGGCGACATTGCGCAGGTGCGTGGTGCCGTGGGCGGCCACCGCGGCCATCAGCGCGTTTTCGGTCGCGGTGACGCTCGGCTCGTCGAGGAAGACGTCGGCGCCGGTGAGGCGCGACGCCTTGAAATGCAGCCGCTCGTTGGCCGTGACGCTGGCGCCGAGCTGCTCGAACGCCAGGAAGTGCGTGTCGAGACGCCGCCGGCCGATGACGTCGCCGCCGGGCGGCGGCAGCATCACCTCGCCGCAGCGGGCCAGCAGCGGCCCGGCCAAGAGGATCGAGGCGCGGATCCGCGCGCAGAGCACCGGATCGAGATCGGCCGCGCGAATGGTCTTGGCGTGGATCAGAAGCGTGTTGCGCGCTTTCCATTCGGCCGATGCGCCGACCGAGCGCACCAGCTCCACCAGCGTTTCGGTGTCGCGAATCCGCGGCACGTTTTCCAGCGTCGACCGGATGCTCGGTGAGCAGCGCCGCGGCGATGATCGGCAGCGCGGCGTTCTTGTTGCCGGCGGGCGCAATCGTGCCGGAAAGCCGGTGCCCCCCTTCGACCACGTACTGGATAGGGGAGGCCGGCCCGGCCGTCGGGTCACTCATGGGGTTCGCCCGAAGCTTGAGTTAAATGGTGTGGAATCAGTGGGTTGTGAAATGCACCGTAGCACGGGCGGGGGAGGCGGCCACTCTTGAATTCGATTTTCGTAGGGCGGATTAGCCGCAGGCGTAATCCGCCGCCTTGGCAACGCTGTCGGCATGCTATTCTGATCTTATGCGCGACCACGCGTACGCGTTCGTCAAGACATCGAGTTGCGGTGCTAGCGAAGTGGTCTCGCGTGTCCGGAACGGCGGATTACGCCTGCGGCCAATCCACTTGAGGGGCGGAACAAGGTGCCCAGCATGAAAAATCCGAAACAACCGCCACTCTGGGCACCGATGTTTGCCCTGCCAAACGTCCGCACCACTTTTGCTGTTGAGGTCGATGGGTTCGCGATGGTGCCACCGAACGACTTTCGCGCCAAGGCGATTGCGAGCAAGCACCGCCGGTTCGGCAGCTTCCTGAAGAAGTTCAAGACAGAGTTCGGAGATCCAGTTGAACCGAGCGTTATCATCTGGCGCAGGGACAAACCAGACACGTACCGCACGATAAGTGCTATTTCGGGATTCCGCGACTTGATATCGATGTCCGTCATTCCGTTAGCTTGGGCAAAGTCGCATCGGTTCGGTCACTCACAAGGTCCAATGTATTCCGACACTTTTGCAGTATATCCATGGATGGTTGATAACCGCGGTGAAGGTCTGATCACGCGGACTCAGACGATGCTCGGCTATCACGAGGTCAAACGGTTGCACGGCCAGACCATGCCAGCGTTGTCGCCGTACAGGTTGGATAGGCGTGACGTTGATCTCCTGCTCATGAATGAATTGCTGAAGCGCTGGGAGCGTTGCTTCGCCACCGAAACCCCATCAGTAGAGGATGAACGGCTCTTCCGTTCGCTCAATATGGCAAACTCGGCCGCGATGCTGCCGGCCGGCGCTGACGCCAAGCTTTACGATATCCTGCGATCGGTCGCGCTGTGGGCGAGCGCGTTTGAGATACTGCATCCGGCGAACAACAACGCCTACAAGGGGGTCTACGCGGACCTTGAGGGAATCACCTGGAATTTGAGTGACTGCAAAGACAAGAAGTATGAAGTCTTTGGGGACAAATCGGGCACGCTGCATTCTCTGCCCGTCTGGTTATTTGGCGAAATCAACCATCTGAGGAACGACACCCTGCACGGCAATCCAATCCCGCCCGGCCGCTTGATCGTTGCGCCGGGGAAACAGGCGATCAGCATGTACGCAGCACCTCTGTATCGGATGATGCTGACCGCTTACCTGGACCTAAAACTTGCTCCCGGAGAACCGGTCGCTGGCCTCACGACTTACGAGAACTTTCGGCTGAGCAGTTTCGAGTCCGCAGAATACCAGGGGCACATCGAGGCAGGATTGGCGACCATCATGTTCACCGAGGAAGAACACCGGCTCAAGCGTGAGGGCAGAGCAACGTCTGCAAGGTCACTGAGCCACCAGATTGCGAAGGCGGTTGCAGAAGCAGAGGCAAAGGTTGCCAAGGATGGCTCATCGTAAGAACATTCAGGTGAATAACATCACAGTGCTGCCGGTGACACCCGCGCCCGCTGAGATAGCCAGCACCATCAGCCGCCGCACGCTCCCCTGTCAAGCCCCTCTCGCAAAAATATTCTGCTTTTCCGAAATGGCAAATCACTTCTCTATCCCCGCCATCCCGCCCCACACGGAGGGGCGTTGCGCAACGTCACGAACGCGGGGCGGGATGCGGTGGACGCGGACGGTGCTCCTGACGAGAGCGCCTGAAGCGGACGGCGAAGGCGTGTGGTCCTGATGCCCCGACGCTGGCATCAAGTTGGCGGCAACATCCGCCAATGACGGTGGCAAGAAAGCCCGGTCACCGGGGAGAGCGCGTTATAAGTCGTAAAACCATTGCGCAGGGAAGGCCGGACTGCTTCCGCTGAACCTGTATGCTCGTGTGCGTTTTTTCGCTACTTTTTGCACGCGAGACCGCGGGTGCAGCGCGCACCCGGCTTTCCCTGCGCCCTCTGTCTTCAAGAGGGCCGAACGAGCAGGCATGCCTCGCGCGAAACCAGCGGCGAGAACGCGAACGCATGCCCTCAAGGCTGTTTGAAAACTAAATCCTCTTTCGTCGTCCCTGCGAAAGCAGGGACCCATAACCACCGTCGCTTGTTGCAGCAAAAGCCGTTTGCCACCGTGCCAAGATCGAGAGGCCGCGGCGTATGGGTCCCTGCTTTCGCAGGGACGACAAGAGATGAGGGACGACGAGAGAGGGAAGCCGCATTCGTCTGCGGCGCGAGGACGGCGGGCCGCTCGCCTACACGTCCACGACGGCGCTGAGCGAATTGTCCTGGATGAATTCGCGGCGCGGTTCGACGATGTCGCCCATCAGCTTGGTGAAGATGTCGTCGGCCTCATCGACTTCCTTGATCTTTACCTGCAGCAGCGAGCGCTCGTTGGTGTCGAGCGTGGTCTGCCAGAGCTGTTCCGGGTTCATCTCGCCGAGGCCTTTGTAGCGCTGCAGGGAAATTCCCTTGCGCCCGGCATCGGTCACCGCCTCGAACAGGTCGACCGGCCCGTGGATCGCGGTCTCGGAATCCTTGCGTCGCAGCAGGCCCGGCTTCGGATAGGCCTCCTGCAGCCGTGCGGCGTAATCGTCGAGCTTGCGCGCGTCGGCCGAGCCGAGCAGCGCGTCGTCGATGACGGCGACGTCCTTGACGCCGCGCACCGTGCGCTCGAACACAAAACCCTCGCCCTCGGTGAAGCGCCCGGTCCAGCCGCGCTCGACTTCGTCGGCCAGCGCATCGAGCCGGCGCGCGATATAGTCCGCGGCGGCATTGGCGGTCGCGACGTCGCTGGTGACCTTGGGGGTCAGCACGCCGGCGATCGCGGCCTGCTCGACCACCTTGCGGTCATAGCGGCTGTGCAGATTGTGCAGCGTGGCCCGGATCACGCGGGCGTCCTCCACCAGCGACTGCAGGTCGCGGCCCTTGCGGTCCTCGCCCGACGCCATCTTGAAGACGCAGTCGTCGAGCCCGGTCTCGATCAGATAATCTTCCAGCGCGCGCTCGTCCTTCAGGTACTGCTCGGACTTGCCGCGGTTCACCTTGTAGAGCGGCGGCTGCGCGATATAGAGGTAGCCGGCCTCGATCAGCGACGGCATCTGGCGGAAGAAGAACGTCAGCAGCAAGGTGCGGATGTGCGCGCCGTCGACGTCGGCGTCGGTCATCAGGATGATCTTGTGGTAGCGCAGCTTCGACAGGTCGAAGTCGTCGCGGCCGATGCCGGTGCCGAGTGCCGTGATCAGCGTGCCGATCTGCTCGGAGCCCAGCATCTTGTCGAAGCGCGCGCGCTCGACATTGAGGATCTTGCCGCGCAGCGGCAGCACGGCCTGGAATTCGCGGTTGCGGCCCATCTTGGCGCTGCCGCCGGCGGAATCGCCCTCGACGATGAACAGTTCGGACTTGCCGGGGTCCTTCTCCTGGCAATCGGCGAGCTTGCCGGGCAGCGAGGCGTAGTCGAGCGCGCCCTTGCGCCGGGTCAGCTCGCGCGCCTTGCGCGCGGCCTCGCGGGCGGCGGCGGCTTCCACCACCTTGCCGACGATGGTCTTGGCCTCGGCGGGATGCTCCTCGAACCAGGCGGCGAGCGCCTCGTTCAGGACGTTTTCGACCACCGGGCGCACTTCCGAGGACACCAGCTTGTCCTTGGTCTGCGAGGAAAATTTCGGATCGGGCACTTTCACCGACAGCACCGCGGTCAGGCCCTCGCGGCAGTCGTCGCCGGTCAGCGCGATCTTCTCGCGCTTGGCGTTGGCCTCGGCATAGCCGTTGACCTGGCGCGTCAGCGCGCCGCGAAAACCGGCGAGATGGGTGCCGCCGTCGCGCTGCGGGATGTTGTTGGTGAAGCACAGCACGTTCTCGTGGTAGCTGTCGTTCCACCACAGCGCCGCCTCGACGCCGATGCCGTTCATCTCGGTATTGATCACGATCGGCGCGGGCACCATCGGCTTCTTGTTGCGATCGAGATATTTGACGAATTCCTCGATGCCGCCTTCGTAATGCATCGCCTCGCGCTTCTCGACGGCGTGGCGCTTGTCGGACAGCACGATGTTGACGCCGGAATTGAGGAAGGCGAGCTCGCGCAGCCGGTGTTCCAGCGTCGCGAAGTCGTATTCGATATGGGTGAAGGTTTCGGGCGAGGCGAAGAACGTCACCTCGGTGCCGCGCTTGCCGTTGGCGTCGCCGACCACCGTGAGCGGGGCCACCGCGTCGCCATGGGCGAATTCGATGAAATGCTCCTTGCCGTCGCGCCAGACCCTGAGCAGCAGCTTGCTCGACAGCGCGTTGACCACGGAGACGCCGACGCCGTGCAGGCCGCCCGACACCTTGTAGGAGTTCTGGTCGAATTTTCCGCCCGCGTGCAGCTGGGTCATGATGACCTCGGCCGCCGAGACGCCCTCGCTGTGCATGTCGACGGGAATGCCGCGGCCGTCGTCGCGCACCGTGACCGAGCCGTCGGCGTTGAGCACGACCTCCACCGCGGTGGCGTGGCCGGCCAGCGCCTCGTCGATGGCGTTGTCGACGACCTCGTAGACCATGTGATGCAGGCCCGAGCCGTCGTCGGTGTCGCCGATATACATGCCCGGCCGCTTGCGCACGGCATCGAGGCCCTTCAGGACCCGGATCGATTCAGCGCCATATTCGATGGGAATGGAATGCTCAGTGTCGGCGGTGGTCTGCCGGGCAGGTTCTGTCATGTGTGGCCTTCGAGGGTGTCCCGAATCAGCGGCGCAAAACAGGCGCTGAATCATCTATTTGTGCCACGAAAGAGGCCATGCGCCTAGCGCAAAGTCTCCATCGGCAACCTATTGAATAGATGGGGATTTTTGGCTGTTTTTCAAGGCCCGCGGAAGGCCGATTTCAGGGGCCCCGCAAAAGCGCGATTCGGCAGGGCCTTGCGGCTCGCCGAAAACCGCCCGTTCGGCCGGCCGGGGCCGGCCGGCCGCTTCCCGCCTCAATAGACGTGCAGCGGCATGACGTCTCCGTCGGGCGCCACCATCACGCCCCAGGCGTCGTCGGCGGCGACCTCGATCTCGTTGTTCCGCGCAGGGCCGCCGGCGACCTTGAGCGAATATCGGTATTTGCCGGGAGGCAGCTCCAGCGTCGGACCCTTGGACTGGGCGCCCGCGCCGGGCGCGATCCTGATGGTCTGCTTGTTGATGGTGACGGTGGCCTCGCCATTGCCGAGATTGCTGAACATCAGCTTGGCCTGGCCCGGCTTCGGCATGATGTCGGCCTTCGCCGCCGCGGCCGGAATCTTCTGCGCCAGTGCGATGCTGGTCTCGCCATTGCTGCGGGAAAGTTTCAGCGTCGCCGGCCCGTCGGGAGAGGTAAACGCGAGCTGCGCCTGGTCCGGCTTCACGATGGTGCGCTCGGCCGTCTCCTTCCACCCGAGTTTGCCGAGTTCGCTGCGATAGAACGCCAGCACCGAGTTGAGCTCGGCGGGAACGCTGGCACTCAGCTCCCGGTGAAACGCGATATCGGTGCCCGGGATCTTGCTGCTCCCGATCGAACTCAGGGAATGCTGCTTCGGCACCGGCAGCGCCGAATCGGGCTCGGCCTCGAGGGGCTCGGCTGCGGCTTCGGCAGTCGCTCCGGCCGATCCCTGATCTTTGGTCGCGGCGGGCCTGGCATTGGCCATCACCAGCCCCGAGCCGTCGGCGCTGACATTCACCTTCGGGCCGAGCTGCATCACGGTGAACGACATCGCCTTGCCGCCCTTGGCGAACTCCATCACCACCATGGTGGATTTGTTGATGACCGAGGGCTCCTCCCTCCAGCCCAGCGGCTTCAGGACGGAGCGGTAGAACGCCGCGATCGCCTTCACGCTGGAGGAGGAATCGAATTCGAGTTTGCCGTCGGGGCCGTTGAACTGGACGTTCTCGGCGGTGTCGGGCAACGGCACCGGCGTTGCCTGGTCGGCAAGCGCGTGCGGCGGCGCGTCCGACATGCCGGCGGCCTGCGCGGTTCGCCTGGCGGCATCCTCGGCCATCACCTTCTTCACCATCGCGTCGGCGTCGCTCGTGAACTTGTCGTCGGCGTCCTTTTTGGCCTTGGCCCGCGCCGCCAGCGCCGCCTGGGTCATTTGGGTGGCGAGATTGAGCATGGTCAGGTCGTACTTTCGGCTCAGCCGGAGGGTTGCGGTTTGATCCGGGCTGGAGAAGTTCAGCGTCACCTCGTCGGGGGTGACGACGGCGCCATTCGTCTCCTCCTTCCATCCCCGCGCGGCGAGCTCCCTGCGATAGAACGCCAGCACCGCGGGAATATCGGCAACGTTTACGGCCTGCAGCGTGCGGCGGGGGGAATCCGAATTGCCCGAGCTTCCCGAACTCGGTGTGTGATCGGGTACCGGCAGGCCGGACGATTCCCGGGCGACGGTGAGATTCTGTGGCAGCGCGAAGGTCGCAACCCTGATCTCGACGCTGGTCCGGCCATCGTCGCGGTGGCGCAGCGACAGCATGATCGGCGGCTGTCGGTAGCCGCCGTCGCGGTTGGCGTAGCTGAAATAGGCACGGGCGCCGTTTACGATCTTGTCGTCGAAGCTGGCGTTCGGCCAATCCGCCGCGGCGTCCGCGGCCGACAAGGGCAACCAGCCCGAGGCGGCGAGCGCCTTGCGGAAGAAATCGAGACTTACGTCGACCGGCGCGGCCGTGAAACAGTTCAGATAAGGCCGGCGATCGTCGAACAGGATGTCGGTCGCATCCTCGGGAAACGGCACATTCGCGCTCAGTCGGGTCGCGGTGTAATGCACCACCGACTGGTCGGGCCTGCCGAGGCCCTGGGTGAACGACACGTCCAGCCCCTGCGCGCCCTTTTTGAACAGCAGCGAGCCGCTCGCCTCATCCGTCGGCCGCAGATAGGGCATCCAGCCATTGGCGGCCAGCAGCTTCCGGGTCGCCGCCGATGTGATCGCGACCGGGGTTGGCGCGCCGTAGCGCAGGCTGTGAGCTTCGGTGCGCGCGGTGTCCTCGACCGCACCTTCGAGGCGCGGCAGGGTGCGGACATCGACCATCCCGTCATCGGCTCTTGCGGCCAGCGGCGCGCCGAAAGCCAATGCGATGGTAAAGGCCAAAAGCATTTTGCCTGCCGGGACCAGCATCCCGCGCGTCGTTCCAAACATCTGATATCTCCGGTATTGCCGACGGCTGCGGTGGGTCACGCGGCGACGATGGCCGCGGCGTTGACAGCGCGGCTTCAGGAGTTTAGTCGCGCGGCCACGGCTTTCGGTTCAACCAGCCACGACGCGCCATCAGGCGCGGCGCGCGATCTTCCCGGAATCGACGTCGAAAATCTCGCCTGTGGCGCCGATGTCGGCGAAGGCGGCGGGATCGGCGCCGGTCATCCAGACCTGGGCGCCGAGTTTTGCCAGTTCAGCGAACAGAGCCGCGCGCCGGTTGGGATCGAGATGCGCCACCACCTCGTCGAGCAGCAGCAGCGGGGTGATGCCGGTCATGTCAGCGACCAGGTTGGCATGCGCCAGCACCAGTCCGATCAGCAGCGCCTTTTGCTCGCCGGTGGAGGCGTCGCGGGCCGGCATGTTTTTCGGCGCGTAGATCACCTGCAGGTCGGTGAGATGCGGACCGTCCAGCGTGCGGCCCGCCGCGGCGTCGCGCGGACGGCTGTCGCGCAGGATCTGGCGGTAGCGATCTTCCACGGCGGTGGCGGGTTCGCTGAGGAGGGCGTTTTCCATCCAGCCGTCGAGCATGATCTGCGCGGAAGGGAAGGCGGAAGCCTCGCCGCGCTCGCGCAGCATCGCGGCGAGCCTTGTCGCGGTCTGGCCGCGCGTCGCCGCGACCGCGACCGCGAGTTCGGCGGTCTCGCGCTCGATCGCGTCGCACCAGTGGTCGTCGTAATTGCGCACTTCCAAAAGCCGGTTGCGCGAGCGCAGGGAGCGATCGAGCGCCGACACCCGGCTGGAATGCTCGCTGTCGATCGCCAGCACCAGCCGGTCGAAGAACCGCCGCCGCTCCGATGCCGCGCCCATGAACAGCCCGTCCATCGACGGCGTCAGCCACACCATGCGCAGATGATCGCCGAAGGCGGTGGCCGAACCGACCGGCTCGCGGTCGATCCGGCAGCGCCGGCTGGTGGCCGCACCCTCGCTGCCGGGCGGATCGATGCCGGTGCCGAGGGTCGCGAGCCCCAGCGCGCCCTCGACTTCGGCCGACACCGCCCAGGAGCCGTCGCCCTGGTTGTCGGCGACATCCTCGAGCGTTGCCCGCCGCAGGCCGCGCCCCGGCGACAAAAACGAGATCGCCTCCAGGCAATTGGTCTTGCCGGCGCCGTTCGGGCCCACCAGCACCACCACGTCGCCGCGCGTCTCAAGGCTCGCCGCGCGATAATTGCGGAAATGCGTGAGACTGAGGCGCTGAATGCGGGAGGCGGTCATATTACTCGTCATTGCCGGGCGCGGCTTGAGGGGCGGCATAAGCCGCCACAACTTCCGCCGTCATCATCCGCGAAAGCGGATGATCCAGTACGCCGCGCCCGAGACCTCATGAGCGCCGGCGATTACTGGATACCCGCTTTCGCGGGTATGACGGCCCCCGTTTGTTGCGAGACCCTCTCCCACAAGGGGAGAGGGACGATTAACGCGCGGTTCGAAGGATGTCTCCTACACCCGCATCGGCATCAGCACGTAGAGCGCGCCCTTGGAATCCTTGTCCTGCACCAGCGTCGGCGAGCCGGGATCGGCCAGCTTCAGGACCGCGACCTCGCCTTCGATCTGGGCGGCGATATCCAGCAGATAGCGCGAGTTGAAACCGATATCGAGCGGGTCGGAGGCGTATTCGACCTCGAGCTCCTCGGTGGCGCTGCCGGAATCCGGGTTGGTGACCGACAGCACCAGCTTGCCGGCGGACAGCGCCAGCTTCACCGCGCGGCCGCGTTCGCTGGAGATGGTGGAGACGCGGTCCACCGCGGCCTCGAAATCCTTTTTGTCGACAATGAGCTCCTTGTCGTTGTTCTGCGGGATCACGCGGCCGTAATCCGGGAACGTGCCGTCGATCAGCTTCGAGGTCAGCACCACGTTGCCGAGGGTGAAACGGATCTTGCCCTGTGACAGTTCGATTTTGACCTCGGCCTCGTTGTCCTCGATCAGCCGCTGCACTTCGCCCACGGTCTTGCGCGGCACGATGACGCCGGGCATGCCGGCCGCGCCCTGCGGCAGCGGCAGATCGATCTGGGCGAGGCGGTGGCCGTCGGTCGCGACCGCGCGCAAGGTCGGGGCCTTGGCGCTGCCGGCGGTGTGCAGATAGATGCCGTTGAGATAATAGCGGGTCTCTTCGGTCGAGATCGCGAACTGGGTGCGGTCGATCAGCCGTTTCACATCGGCGGCAGTGAGCGTGAACGAATGCGTCATGTCGCCGGCGGCGAGGTCGGGGAAATCGTTTTCCGGCAGCGTCTGCAGCGTGAAGCGCGAGCGGCCGGCGCGGATCGCCAGCACCGAGCGGTCGCCGTCGCCTTCCAGCACGATCTGCGAGCCGTCGGGCAGCTTGCGCACGATGTCGTAGAACATATGCGCCGGCACGGTGGTCGAACCGCCGGTCGCGGTCTCCGCGGCCAGCGTCTCGGTGACCTCGAGGTCGAGGTCGGTGGCCTTCAGCGACAGCCGCGCGTTCTCGGCGCGCACCAGCACGTTGCCCAGGATCGGAATGGTGTTGCGGCGCTCGACCACGCGATGGACGTGGCCCAGAGACTTCAGAAGCTGCGCGCGTTCGACGGTAACCTTCATTGCAATACCCGCCCGATCCCTCAAGATGGAAAAGCCGGGCGGCCCCAAGGGCGCGCCGCGGCATTTGAAACCCGAAAAGCCCGATCCAGACTGGATTTGATCAAACCCACGGGGGGACCGCAAGGTGGCGCGGATGGCCCTCAAGCGCAAGGGAAACGGGGGGCGTTCCCCATTTTTTGCGGACCCTCCCGGGCAGCCGGGAGGGCCGAAAAAAGCCTATTCCTGCAGCTGGCGCTTGAGCAACTCGACCTCTTCGGACAGCGCGGTGTCCTTGCTGACCAGGGCCTCAATCTTGCGAACCGCATGCAGGACCGTGGTGTGGTCGCGTCCCCCGAACCGGCGGCCGATCTCGGGCAGCGAGCGCAGCGTCAGCGTCTTGGCCAGATACATCGCGACCTGCCGCGGGCGGACCACGTTGGCGGTGCGGCGCGAGGACAAGAGGTCGGATCGGCTCACATTGTATTGCCGCGCCACCACCCGCTGGATGTCCTCGATCTTGATGCGCTTGGGTTCCTGCGGCCGGATCAGGTCGCGCACCTCGCGCTCGGCCATTTCCAGCGTCACCGGCTGCGCGTTGAGCTTGCTGTGCGCCAAGAGGCGATTGATGGCGCCCTCGAGATCCCTGCCATTATGGGTGATGCTGCGGGCGAGATAATCCAGCACCGGTTCCGGGACGTCGAAGCTCGCATGGTGGGCGCGGGCGGCAGCGACCCGCGATTTCAGAATTCCGAGCCGCAGATCTTCGCCGAGCGACCCCATCTCGACCACGAGGCCGCCGGCCAGACGCGAGCGCACGCGGTCGTCGAGGCTCTCCAGGTCGGAAGGCGGACGGTCGGCCGCGATCACCACCTGGCGGCCGGCGTCGATCAGCGCATTCAGGGTGTGACAGAATTCAGCCTGGGTCGACTTGCCCTGCAGGAATTGCAGGTCGTCGATGACGAGCACGTCGATGCCGCGCAGTGCCTCTTTGAACGCCAGCGCCGTCTGCGTTTTGAGCGCCGCGACGAAGCCGTACATGAACTTCTCGGCGGTGAGGTAGAGCACCTTGCGTTCGTTGCCGGAGTTGCCGGCCCAGGTCACCGCCTGCAGCAGATGGGTTTTGCCCAAACCGACGCCGGCATGAATGTAGAGCGGATTGAACATCACGGGATCGCCGCGCCGCCCCTCGGCGACCTGGCGTGCCGCGGCATGCGCCAGCGTGTTGGAGCGGCCGATGACAAAGCTTCCGAAGGTCAGGCGCGGGTCGAGCGGCGAGCCGCCGAGCGCGTCATGGCTGGCGGATACCGGCGCGGTCGCGCGCAGCTCGGGCGCGGGACGGCCGTCGGTTCGCTCGGCGCGGCGCGCATCGAGCGGAGCAGGGGTCTCCTTGGCGGGCGCCGCGCACCGCATCGCCGTGCGTACGGTAAGATCGATCCGGTGCACCTCCGGCATTTCGGCCTGCCAGCAGGTGAGAACGCGCTCGGCATAATGCGCCTGGATCCAGCTCTTGAGGAACCGCGTCGGAACCGAAAGACGGACGCTCTCCTGCTCGACGCTTTCCAGATCCATTCGTGCAAACCAGCTCGTGTACACATCCTCTCCTACACTCGTGCGCAGCCGACCCTTCACGCGTGACCAGCGATCCTGTTCCGTATTTGTCATTGCCTGAAAACTTTTCCGAAAGAGTAAGTTGCCTTGCGAAAACGCCGTGCAGGTTTCCTGCCAACGGCGCGACCTCAATCGACGCTTCGTCTTCGGTCACAGACCAGCCGTCCGGCGACACCGCCGTTGGTCAGATCAAGGACTGCAAGAGAAGCTTCGTTAGGTCAGCGCGTACTCGACGGTGTGTCCGGAGTTCGCGCGGGAGGCCGTCTGCCGGCGTGGAAGGCATCCAAGTCTAAGGCATCCAATACAGCATCATCTGAAAATGGCATTTGAGCGAATACCGCGCTGATTCCGTAAAGCATGCAACCTCCCCATCCCACCGTGATTGCTCACGGCAAGTTGTCATCCCACGTCTGTTTCAAATTCAGTCGGCAACGTCCGAACATCAAAATCGTTCAGCCGCAACGCCGCTTCGTTTGCCCCACTCGTTTACCCGTCCAGGTGCTTCGCTTCCGCTGCTGCTGTCGGATGGCCGGTGCGCATCTCTCTTGTTCAAAGCAAACGAGACACGAATGCCTCGCCCGAGAAATTTCGACACAGAACCACATTCCTCATATTACTATGAGGTTGAACCCGACAATCGCTTGGAAAGCGTCGCCAACGCGCACACCGCCGCCGATTTGCACGTCCGCCCCGTATCTTAAACCGCGCTGGTCTGAAGAGCCGTGGGCGCCGCGAACGTCCTAAGAGATACAGCATGCCCCATTTCCCGCAACGAAAATGATTCCGCACCGGTGCCGCGAAAAACTGCTTCGCGACCGCGAGATCAGGCAACGGGTTTTTTGGAGCGCGGCAAGGTTTTGAATCTGTGCGGAGATTCGAAAGCGCCGAACCACTGTGACATTTCTGACAATGCCCAAAAGAAATTCATAAATCGTTTACTTTTGAATGTGGCAGAGCGGTTTTTTCGAACAACTCTTCGCCACTATGCCGATAAGTGACTACGCAAGCGCGTATTTTTTTGCTCATCGGAGGAGGGTAACCCTGCGCCGCCCTCAAGCGATACCGCGCCGCAGCAGTTGCAATTTGAAAAGCACGGCGCGGCAGCGGTCCGCGTCGGTTCGCCAGGCGCTGTCACAAGACGCCTAAGCCTGTCTTTTCGTGCAGCGCCAGTAATAACACGGAGAGCGCAAGAATTTTTGCCGCCACCATTTGCAGGGCGCGGCACCTGCAAAAATAAAAAGCCCGGCAAGGCCGGGCTTTTTGACGAATTACATTTTCGTTCAGTTCATTTCGCCAGCTTGGCGATCTGATGCGCGAGCCGCGAAACCTTCCGGCTCGCATTGTTGCGGTGAATGATGTTGCGCTGCGCTGCCTGCATGAGTTCCGGCTCGGCGCGCGCCATCGCCTTCAGCGCGGCGTCGCGGTCGCCGCTCTTGATGGCCTCTTCGACGGTACGGACCGCGCCGCGCATCTGGGTGCGGCGCGACTTGTTGATGATGGTGCGGCGGGCAATCTTGCGCGTCGCCTTCTTGGCGGAACTCGTATTGGCCATGGTCTCACATATCCTTCGGCGGTGACCGATCGCTGAGTGGTCGGGCTTGAAAGCGCGCCGGCCGTCCAAATGCGTGATCGACGATTTCGTGTTTTCGGGCGTCCCTGACAATGCCACTCTCTGCAAGCAAATACGCTTGCATGACGGCGCCGCTCAAAGAACTGCGGCGGCGGGATTGCGCCCGCCGCCATTGGCGTCCTTATAGAGGGCACGCTTAGCAGCGTCAACGCCTACCAAGCTCCCCGGTGCCCCCGGGGGCGGACCGGGTAGGCGGATAAGGTGCTGAAGAGGTTGAATTTCCCGAGCCGGCCCGGTAAGGGCTGACAGCGCTTTTGGGCGCCAGAGATATAGGGTGACGCATGATCCGCGGTTTTTTCCGACTGGTGGGGCTGCTTCTGCTGGCCGGCGGATTTGTCTTCATGGTCTACGACGGGGCCCGCTGGGTCGCCGACCAGACCCTGCGTTTCACCCGTTTTGGCCAATTCTGGAACGATGTTCACCAATCCAGCCAGCAGGCGTTCCGGGCCTGGGTGGAGGGGCATGCGCCCTGGCTCTGGGACAGCGTCGTCAAGGTGATCCTGGAGCAGCCGGTTTTCGCCGTCATGGGCGTTTTGGGCATTCTATTGATGCTGGTGTTCCGGCCCCGCAAGCCGCTGATCGGCTATTCGCGGAACTGAGGGGTTCCCGGCTCTCTGCGGAGGCGCCCGGCGTAACAGGGCTGCCTTGGTCCGCGTATCGCCTTATATTCTCTATATAGAGTCACGCTTCCCTGTCCTGACTGCAAACCGATCCCGCCGGGAGGTCCATCATGTTTTTCATGCGCAAGACCACCGCGTTGCCGAGCGCAGCCGAGGCGCTGCCGGGGCGTACGCAACCGATCCCCACGGCCAGGAGCCATTTCGTCAACGGTCATCAGTTGAAGCCGCCTTATCCGCAAGGCCTGGAGCAGGCGGTGTTCGGGCTCGGCTGCTTCTGGGGCGCGGAGCGCAAGTTCTGGCAACTCTGCGACGGCATCTTCACGACCGCGGTGGGCTATGCCGGTGGTCACACCCCGAACCCCAGCTATGAGGAGGTGTGCTCGGGCCGCACCGGCCATACCGAAGCGGTGCTGGTGGTGTTCGACCCCAGGAAAATCTCCTACGAGCAACTGCTCAAGACGTTCTGGGAAAGTCACAACCCGACCCAGGGCATGCGGCAGGGCAATGACGTCGGCACCCAGTATCGCTCGGCGATCTACACCCTCAGCGATGCGCAGCGCCAAGCCGCCGATGCGTCGAAGGCGGCTTACCAGAAGGCGCTGTCGGCCAAGGGTCTCGGCGCGATCACGACCGAGGTTGCTCCGTCAGGCAAATTCTACTTCGCCGAGGACTATCATCAGCAATATCTGGCCAAGAACCCGGCCGGCTATTGCGGACTGGGCGGCACCGGCGTGTCGTGTCCGATCGGCGCCGGCGTCAGCGCTTGACCGCTTCGCTTCTCCCCGCTTGCGAGGAGAGGCCGTCCTGTTTCGCATCGCGCCCGAAAAAACCATTTATTAACCATACAAGGTGCAAGAATCCGGCTGTCTCGCGATGGGGATGGCCAAGGTGCGGGTTGCACGCGCGTTTCGATTACCGATCATTGCCGCCATAGCTGCGCTCGCACTGTCGGGCTGCATGCAGACGGCAGGTCCGGTCGCGATGGCGCAACCGCGGGACGATCTCGATTCCCTTGCTTACGGTGCGGCCCCGGCGGGCGTCGCTTCGGCGCGATCCGATGTCAGCGATTCCGGCGGCGCCATCGGCGCGCTGCGCAATGCCTTCGCCGCGGCGCCGCCGGCCTACGCGCCCACCCCTGCCGCCTACGCCGCAGCGCCGATGCCGGCGGTCCACGACAGATCCTACAGGCTCGATGCCGGCGACAAGTTGCGGGTCGTGGTCTACGGCCAGGAAGGCCTGACCAATACCTACGCGATCGATGCAGGTGGCTCGATCACCATGCCGTTGATCGGCGCGGTGCCGGCGCGCGGACGGACGCCGGCGGGCCTCGCCTCCGAAATCTCCGCCAAGCTGCGCAACGGCTATATCCGGGATCCCTCGGTAGCGGTGGAGATCGAATCCTACCGCCCGTTCTTCATTCTCGGCGAGGTCGCGGCCCCCGGGCAATATCCCTACGTTCCCAACATGAGCGTCGAGAGCGCGGTGGCGATCGCCGGCGGCTTCTCGCCGCGCGCCCGGCGCGACACCGTCACGCTGACCCATACCGACGGTTCTGGCCCGATGCGCATCGTGGTGCCGCTCGGTACGCCCGTCGGTCCGGGCGACACCGTGCTGGTCGGCGAACGCTGGTTCTAACCTTCGATCATCTCACCTCGTCATTCCGGGGCGACGCGCAGCGACGAGCCCGGAATCCATAACCACGATCGTGAGTATGGATTCCGGGCCTGCGCCAAGAGGCGCATCCCGGAATGACAACAGAGAGAGTGGGCGTGGCTGTCGCGTCTTATTTCTTCAAATGCCTGGCGAAGAATTCCATGCTGCGCGGCCAGGCGATGTCGGCGCTGGCCTTGTCGTAGCTCGCCCGTTCGTCGCAGTGGAAGCCGTGCTGTGCCCCCGGATAGACGTAGACCTCCACGTCGGGCCGCTTGGCCTTGATGGTTTCGACATCGCTCAAGGGAATGCCGGCATCCTTCTCGCCGAAATGCAGTTGGGTCGGCACGTTGGGCTTGTCATCGGCGAAGCGCACGACGGCGCCGCCGTAATAGCCGATCGCGGCCTTGAGGCCCGACAGCTTCGTCGCCGCGGCATAGGCAATGCTGCCGCCGAGGCAAAAGCCGATGATGCCGACCGGGCCGACACCCTTGACGCCGTCGATGGCGGCCTGGGTGTCGCGCAGCATCGCCGCCCAATCGGGATTGGCGACGAATTTGCGCGCGATCGCGATCTCGTCGGGCGAATAGCCCGAGGTGAAATTGGGCTCGATGCGGTCGAAGATGGCAGGTGCGATGGCGACATAGCCTTCGGCGGCGAGCCGGTCGCACACCGCACGAATATGGTGATTGACGCCGAAGATTTCCTGGATCACGACGACCGCCCCCTTGGGTGCTGTCTTGGGGTCGGCGCGGTAGGCGCCCAGTTGAAAATTATCCGAGGCCGTCAGTTTGAGGTCTTTTCCCACGGGTCATCCATTTGCTTGAGGGTTTTGGGAGGTGTTCGAGAAATCGGTGCAGGGCCGGCCTGTTATTGCCACATCCAGTTGTGGCCCCAGTCGGCCTTCCAGCCGGTCAGTCTGCCTTTGCGGAATTGCAGAAAGAGCCGGTCGTGGTGGTTGAGCAAGCCGCTGCCGCCGATGTCGCGGATGGCAAGGTAGATTTCATGTCCCGGCCGGCCGCTGACATAGCTGAGCGGTTCGCCCAACGCCCGCGAGGCGTCCGCTGCATCCATCCCGAATACCAGCGGCGTATGGTTCGACAGGGCGGCGGTGAAGGGGACGCGCGGAACGGCACCGGGCGCCATTTGCTGGGCGCTGGCAGCTCCGGCCTGCGCGGCGGACGCCGCGATCAGCAACAGCGCAGCGGAGGCGAAGCTTTTCATGACTGAACGACACTCTCTTCGGGCACATTGTGCGGCAGATGACCGAGGAACGGCAACACCGCCTCGATGAACGCCTGCGGCTGGTCGATGTTGACGGCATGGCCGGCCGCGGGAATGACGACCTTGGTCGCGCCGGGAATCTTGCCTGCCATGTAGTCGGCAGCGGCGAGAAACGGCGTATCGTCGGCGCCGACCACCACCAGCGACGGCACCTTGATATCGGGCAGGGATTCGATCACGCGGGCATCGCGCTGGGTCAGCATGCCGCGCGCGGCGCGCGCCAGGCCCGAGGCGTCGCGGTGGCTGGCCGTGGAGCGTTCGCGGCTGGCCGACGTCAGAACCGCCAATCCTTCGCGCTCGAAGCGGTCCCCGGTTTCATGCGCGCGCCTGTTCCAGGCCTCGCGCGCATCGTCTTTCTTGAAGCCCGGCCCGGTATCGATGATCAACAGTGCCCGCACGCGATCGGGATGGGTGCGATGGAAGGCGAGCGACATATAGCCCCCGAGCGAAAGCCCGCCGACGATGGCGGTTCGGGCGCCGACCGCATCGAGCAGCGCCGCCATGTCGGCAACCGTCAGCGCTTCACTGTAGGCGGCGTCGGCGGCGGGGTAGTCGGACTGGCCGTGGCCGCGCATGTCCCACAGCACGAGCCGATGATGGCGCGACAGCGCCTCGATCTGGCTCTGCCACATCACCGATGTCGACGAATAGCCGTGCGTCAGCAGCAGCGCCGGCCCGCTGCCGTGGACTTCATAATAGATCTTGACCCCGCTCCGATCGATTTTCGGCATGACGGCTGTTCCAGCTGATTTCCGCAGGCGTTTTGTCGCACATTATCCTGGCGCGATCCAATGCCCGAGGGGAATTGCCCAACGCCAAAGCAGCGCTCCACGCCTGCCCACGGTGTGGGCGCCAAATTCAACGCCGCCGATATGGCAACAATGTTGCCGCAGCGCACAACGTTGATTTCGAAATTTTTTTCTCTTCGATCAATTCCAAATTGGATTGCGTCCGGAATGGAACACGATCATTCTCGCGCGCAAGGTCGGCATCGTCCCGGTGGGTGTCAGGCCATTTTTACAAAGTGAGCAGCCGCCGTAAGCGGCATCATGCACCGGCAGGGGAAGAAACCATGCCAAATCTCAATATCAATGGACGGAATATGTCCGTCGAGGCGGCACCCGATACGCCGCTGCTCTGGGCCATCCGCGAACAATTGCAGATGACCGGCACCAAATTCGGCTGCGGCGCCGGGCTGTGCGGCGCCTGCACGGTCCACGTCAATGGCGAAGCGGTGCGGTCGTGCCAGACTGCGATCTCCGACGTAGCCGGCAAGAAGATCACCACCATCGAGGGCCTCAGCGCCAAGGGCGACCATCCGCTGCAGAAGGCGTGGATCGCCGAGCAGGTTCCGCAATGCGGCTATTGCCAGTCCGGGCAGATCATGCAGGCGGCATCATTGCTCGCCAAGAACCCCAACCCCACCAAGGAAGAAGTGGTCGAGCACATGGACGGCAATCTCTGCCGTTGCATGACCTATTCGCGCATTCAGAAGGCGATCATGCGCGCAGCCACCGAAATGCGCACCGCCTCCAACGCCGGCACCGAGCGGAGGCCCACATGAATACGCACGTGAAAATCACCCAGGCTGAACCGGCCGATCTGAGCCGGCGCTCATTCCTCGTCGGCACCGCCGCTGCGGGCCTCGCGCTCGGCTATTCCGGCATTCCCGGTCTGCTCGGCGCCGATCAGGCGCTCGCAGCACCCTCCAATTTCGATCCCAGCGTCTGGTATTCGATCGCGCCGGACGGGATCGTCACGGTCACCTGCGGCAAGGCCGACATGGGCCAGCACATCGCCTCCACCATGGCGCAGATCATCTGCGAAGAGCTCGGCGCCAACTGGAAGGATATGCGGGTTCAGCTCGCCTCCAACGATCCGAAGTTCAACGATCCCGTGCTCGGCGCGCAGATCACCGGCGGCAGCTGGAGCACCATGATGAACTTCGATGCGATGAGCCGCGCGGGCGCCGCGGGGCGCATGGCGCTGGTCGACGCCGCGGTCGCCGCGATGGGCGTGCCGCCCTTCTACAAGGACGAGATGGTCGTCAGGGACTCCGCGGTTTCGCATCCGAAATCGAAGAAGTCGATGACGTTCGCCGAGATCGTCAAGAGCGGCAAGATCACCAAGACCTTCACGCCCGACGAACTGAAGGCGATCAAGCTCAAGACGTCCGACCAATACACCATGATCGGCGTTTCGGTGCCGCAGCTCGATATTCCGTCCAAGACCAATGGGACGGCGAAATACGGCATCGACACCATGCTGCCGGGCATGGTGTACGGCAAGGTCGTCACGCCGCCGGTGCGCTACGGCGCCACCGTCAAATCGGTCGACGACAGCGAAGCGAAGAAGGTCCCGGGCTTCATCAAGGCCGTCATCCTCGACGACAAGACCGCGACCACGACGGGCTGGGTGGTGGCGGTGGCCAACACCTATGCCAACGCCCGCAAGGCGGCGGATGCGCTGAAGATCAGCTACGACGGCGGGCCCAATGCCAAGCTGTCGAGCGAGTCGCTGCTCACCGAAGCCAAACGGCTTCAGGCGCTCGACGATTCCGGGCTGTTCTTCGTCAAGGACGGCGACACGGCGGCGGCGTTCGGCACGGCAGCCAAGCTGATGGAGGCGGAATACACCACCAACATCAACATCCACGCGCCGATGGAGCCGATGAACGCGACGGCGGAGCTCAAGGGCGATATCTGGCACATCTATTCCGGCAACCAGTTCGCGACGCGCTCCGGCGCGATCGCGGCGGGAGCAGCCGGGGTCGATCCCAAATTCGTCGTGATGCACCAGACCTGGCTGGGCGGCGGCTTCGGCCGGCGTCTCGACGCCGACATGATGGTGCCGGCGGTGCAGGCGGCGAAGGCCGTCGGCAAGCCGGTCAAGGTCATCTACAGCCGTGAAAACGACATGACCATGGACTTCTCGCGTCCGTTGACGTTGCAGAAGATCAAGGCCGGTCTCGACGGCGAGGGCAAGCTGGTCGCGCTCAATCACGACGTGGTCAGCGCGTGGCCGACCAAGCGCTGGGGTATCCCCGATTTCCTGTCACCCTCGGTCGACAAGAAGGGGGCGCTCGATGCGTTCACGGTGAACGGCGCGGACTTCTTCTACTCCGTGCCCAATCACAACGTCCGCGCCATCCTCAACGAGATGGCGCACAACGCCACCCCGTCGGGCCAGTTGCGCTCGGTCGCGCCCGGCTGGACCTTCTGGGCGGTCGAAAGCATGGTCGATGAAATTGCGCACGCGGTCGGCAAGGATCCCGCGCAATATCGGATCGAGATGCTCGACGGCAAGGGCAAGAACGACGGTGGTGCGCAACGGCTGCGCAACACCCTGCTGGCGGCGATGGGCATGTCCGGCTACGGCACGAAGAAGCTGCCGCAGGGCGAAGGCATGGGCGTCGCCTGCGTTTCCTCGCAGGAACGGGCGAGCGCAAGCTGGACCGCCTGCGTGGCCCATGTCGCGGTCTCGCCGTCGGGCGAGGTCAAGGTCAAGAAATTGACCGTGGCCACCGACGTCGGCACCCAGGTGCATCCCGACAACATCCGCGCCCAGGTCGAGGGCGCCGCGTTATGGGGACTTTCGCTCGCCATGTACGAGAAGGCGACGCTGAAGAACGGCGGCATCGAGCAGACCAACTTCGACACCTACACGCCCTTGCGGATGAGCCAGGTGCCGGAAGTCGCCGTCAGCGTCATCGCCAATGGCGAAAAGGCTACCGGCGTCGGCGAGCCGGCGGTGACGGTGATCGCGCCCGCGCTCGGCAACGCGATCTTCAATGCCTGCGGCGCCCGTGTCCGCGCGCTGCCGATCACGGCAGAGGCGGTGAAGGGGGCGATGAAGGCGTAACGGCGCTCGCAGTTAAGGCGACGACAGCGATCCGCCGGAGGCTCTGCTTCCGGCGGATTTTTTTGTGGGCGCGCCATCGGGGATGACGCTTCGTCGTTTCCCGCCGTCATTGCGAGGCGCGCAAGCGACCAAGCGATACAGCCCGGACCCCGCGCATTCGTTCAAATTTTACGGTCTGCGAGGCAGAATCGTTCATCACGCCCTTTAAGCGCGAGGGAACTCATTATCGTCTAACCTCGGCGGCCGGGGAGCACCGCCAACCCTTCGCCATCGTTGAGAATTTATGACAGCCGTAGCCACCGAGACTTCGCCCAAACGCCGCCTGCTGCTTGCCTCGGACCGCACCGACCAGAGCCGCGAATTGGCCAGCATCCTGCTCACCGTGGGTGATGTCGATACCGTCCCGACCTCTGAAATTCCGGACGCGCCCGCCAGTCCCGTCTCGGGGGTCGTGGTCGACATCAATCTGCGCTCGCCGGAGAGCGTGCAGCAGGTGCGCAACAAGCTGCGGGGCGAAGCGTACCGCTCGATGCCGCGGCTGTTCGTTCTGGCGGACGCGCTTCACCACGGTTCGATGCAGGCCTGGGCGCTCGGCGCCACCGATACGATTTCCCGGCCGTTCGATCCGGAACACATTCTGCAGCGCATCCGCGCCGCGTTCCCGGACACCGTCATCTTCGACGCGACCGCCAGCGGCAAGGCGCTGAACCGGGGTATTGCCGCGGCCCAGGCCTTGATGGCCAAGATGTTCGACAAGCTGCCGGCAGGGACACCGCTCCGATTCAGCGACATCCTGGAGGTCGAAAACAAGATCCTTCGCGCCATCAAGCAGACCTCGTTGCGGGAATGGCTCAACACCGTCGGCCGCCATCACACCGACACCTACCGGCACTGTCTGTTCGTCACCGGTTTCGCCGTCGCGTTCGCCCAGCACCTCGGAATGCGCGAGGACGACCAGCGCCGTCTGACGCGCGCCGCGCTTTTGCACGACGTCGGCAAGGCGTTTGTCCCCGTGGCCATCCTGGACAAGCCGGGAGCGCTCACCGACCAGGAAATGCAGGTGATGCGCATGCATCCACGCCAGGGCTACGACGCGCTAGCGGCCGAAGGCAGTTTTCCTCCGGAGATGCTGGATGTGGTCCTCCACCATCACGAAAGTCTCGACGGCACCGGATACCCCCATGGCCTCAAGGGCGATCAGATCAGCGATATCGTCCGTCTGATAACCATCGTCGACATCTATGCGGCGCTGGTGGAGAAGCGGGCCTACCGGCTGCCGTTCACCCACGCCAGGGCGTTCGCGATGATGGAGGAGATGGGCGGCAAGCTCGACTATCACTTGCTGCAGGCGTTCCGCCCGGTGGCGCTGGGGACGTATTGATCCCTCGCCCGTCGACCGTCATGGCGATGCACGAGAATCAATCCGATGCGATTGCCTCGAGGTCTCGTGCTACGCACATCCCGGAACGACGGATTCAGGCTGGCGCCGATGCCAATCCGAACGGTCCGTCTTGCATACACCACCTTGCCGCCGACCATTGTCAGCAGCGAACGGATTTTTCCGATCTCGCCGACCGGCGCCGTCAGATAGTCGGACGACAATACGGCCAGATCGGCGAACTTGCCGGGCTCCAGCGTGCCGCGTCTGTCGTCGTCATTGGCCATGAACGCCGAATTGCGGGTGTACATTTCCAGCGCCTGACGGCGGCTCGGGGCCTCCGCGTCGCCGCGGGTCTTGACGCCGCCGATCGTGGTGCCGTCGAGATACCATTGCAGCGCGACGAACGGATTGTAGGACGACACCCGATGCGCATCGGTGCCGCCGGCAACGGTTAGTCCCAGGCGCAAGGCGGTCGCGATCGGCGGCAATCCCCGGGCTTTCTCGACGCCGACCTCGCGCTGCAGCCGTTCGCCGCCGAAATAGGGTCCGTCCTGCACGCCCCAGATCAGGCCCAGCGCCTTCATCCGCTTCAGATTGTCTTCCGAAGCATTGTAGAGATGCAGCACGGTCCATCTGAGATCGCGCACCGGATAATCCTTACTGATGTCTTCGACGACGTCGAGCAGGTCGTGGACGGTGCGGTCCGGATTCCAGTGCAGCTGGATGGTGTAGCCCTTCGAGGCGGCCCAGCGCAGCAATTCAGCAAGCTTCGTCTTGCCGTCGGCGGTGATGTCGCCGTCGGTCCAGTCGGCCCAGATCAGGATTTCTCCGGGGCCGTTGAAGTGCAGCATCGGGTCGCCAAAACCCTGCGGCAACAGCTGCGTCAGGTTCTGCAGGTCGGCGAGTTCGCTGCCCGGCTTCGGCGCGCAGAGATGATAGGCGACGCGCACCGTCAACTGCCTGTCGTGCCACAGCTTGAACACCGCCTGGTAATTGGCCGGATACATGCTGACCCCGCCGCCATCGACGATGCCGGTGATGCCGAGGCTGTTCATTTCGCGGAAGAACTTTCGGGAGCCGTCGACCTGCTGCTCCATGGTCGGCTTCGGCAGGTGATCGAAGATCTTGCCGAGCGTGTTGCCGTTGCCGGTTACAACGCCAGTCGGACGATTGTCGGGGTCGCGTTCGAGCTTGCCGCCCGGGGTCACGTCGGAATTGTCGCGGATGTTCAGCGCCTCCATCGCCTTGGGCGTCAGCAAGAGCCAGTCGTAGAGATGCTGGATGTAGACGGGATTATCGGGCGCGGCCTCGGTCACCTCGCGCGCCGTCGGGCGGCGCTTCTCGGCGAATTGTTCCTCGGTCCAGCCGCCGGCTACCACGATCCAGGCGCCGGGCTTTTGGGTCTTGCCGGCCTGGCGGATTTTCTCCAGCGCTTCCTTCAGGCTCGGCACGCCGATCCAGTTGACCTCGGTGCCGAAGGTCAGCGCGGCGCGGATGCCATGAATATGGCCGTCGGTCAGTCCGGGAATCACGGTGCGGCCGCCAAGATCGATCAGTTTCGCCTTGTCGCCGGCGAGCTTCTTCATCGCCGCATTGCTGCCGCTCGCCAGCACCTGGCCGTGGCCGATCGCCAGCGCCTGTTGCACCGAGAAATCCTTGTCCACGGTGACGATCTTGCCGTTGAACAACACGGCATCCGCGGTTTGCGCCGAAGCCGCGTTTACCGGGAGCGAAAGGCACAGGCCCGCGAAAGCGACAAGCACCTTGCCGCGAGCCGATCGTCTCGCCGGCTTCATTGACTGCGACCTGAGCCCCGGCATGTCGTTTCTCCCTGATTTTCTTTTGCCGGCAGATTGCGTGTTTTGGCAGCGGCCTGTCAAACCAAATGACGGCTCACGCCGGCTGCCGGCGTGCCGGAAAATTCTGCCATTCGCCATACATCAGCGAACGCCACAGCCACTCGACGGGACCGAACCTGAACCGGCGCAGCCACCACGCGCTGAAAATCGCCTGTGTGGTGTAGATGGCGACGGCGAGCGCGATGGATTGCGCGATGCCGAGCCGTCCAAAGAGTGCCAGACCAAAGCCGTAGAAGATGCAGCTCAGGATCACCGACTGGGCAAGGTAGTTGGTGAACGCCATACGACCCAGCGGGCCGGCCCATGCGACCAGTCTTCGGCTCCCTGCGTGCTCGGCGAGCACGACGATCGCGGAGCCGTAGCCGGCGGCGAGAACAAGCTGAGCCAGCGACTGCAGGAAGGCGCGCCCCTGCCAATCGAGATGCCAGCCCAGCGCGTCGACATTCGCAGAGAACGTCATCCAGCCGCCGAGCACGAGCAAGAGGCAGGATGCCGGCACCAGGAATTTTCTCGGGCCGGTCGGGCGGAAAAATTCGTGCGCCATACCCAGGCCCCGAGCAGAAACAGCCCCAACGTGCGCGGCAGGACGTAGACATGCAACGGCGCGATGTAACGGACCTCCTCGATCCTGAACGCCAATATTTCCATGAAGCTTCCGCTGCCATAGACCTGCCGGGCTTGCTCGACATGACGTGCGATCCACCAGTCGTCGGGGAACGAGATCGGCAAAGGCAACCAGGGGCTTGCGAGATAGAGCGCGAGCGACAACGCGGCCGCCGCTGCCAGTAGCCATCTTGGCCCGTACAGCAGCGGCAAGGCGATCAGTCCGACCAGCGCATATTCGGTCAGGATGTCGCCGTTCCAGATCAGGAACAGGTGGGTGACGCCAATCGCCAGCAGGACGCCGAGCCTGCGCACCATGAGCGCAAGGCGGCGGTCATTTTCGGCGAGGCGCTCGAACTGGATGGCGAGGCCGACCCCGAAGAGAAATGAAAACAGGATGAAACCCTTGGTATGGAGCGCGAGAACGAGGGCTCCCGAGATTTGGTCGGCCAAGCCCCCAGATTTCACGCTCCGCAGAAATTGTTCGAAGATCGAAACCCGGAATTCGGTCGCCGTGTTGATCATCAGCACGATGAACAATGCAAGGCCACGAAGGATGTCGATGGTGCCGATCCGTTCAGATGGGGCAATCGGACTGGCTGGATCCATCAATCGCGGGCTTTCCCAGAGATAATTCCCATCCCTAGCACGGTTGCGCCGGCTGCCGGCGCGTTTTCACCACGGTCGAAGGCGGCTGGCGAGCGGCACGATCGACGACTGAACGCAAGAATTGATGATGGTTGCCGGCTAATCCCAAACGAATCTGTGACCCGGCAACGGCTTCCTGCATCGGCGCGCCGGTTGACCGCGATGCGCTGCGACGGGATGATGCCGCTCTGCAACGATTTCTGAGGGATGCGGGAAACGCCATGGATATTCCGGCCGACATTGCCGCGACCCTCGTCAACCCGGCCGCCTATGCCGATCATCGCCTGCATGATGCCTATCGCTGGCTGCGGGCCAACAACCCGCTCGGGATTGCCCGGCCGGAGGGTTTCGATCCGTTCTGGGTCGTCACCAAACATGCACATATCCTGGCCATCAGCCGGCAGAACGAGCTGTTTCACAATGCGGATCGCCCCACGACCCTGACGATGAAGGCGATCGAGGCGCGGACGCGCCGGATCACCGGCAAGCCGAATTTGGTGCGCTCGCTGGTGCAGATGGATGCGCCCGACCATCCGAAATACCGCGCGCTGACGCAGTCCTGGTTCATGCCGGTCAATCTCGGAAAGTTCGAGGAAAGGGTCCGCAGCATTGCCCGCAGCGCCGTCGACCGCATGATGGCGCATGATGGTCGCTGCGATTTCGTTGCCGACGTGGCGCTCGGATATCCCCTGCATGTGATCATGGAAATCCTCGGCGTCCCCGAGAAAGACGAGCCGAGAATGCTAAAACTTACCCAGGAGCTGTTCGGTGCGCAGGATCCCGATACGGCGCGGATCAGGGATGCGCTCTCGCCCGAACAGTTCGCCGCCATGATCCAGATGGTGGTCGACGATTTCGGCGCGTATTTCGCCCAGATCACCGCCGACCGCCGCGCCAATCCGCGCGACGACCTCGCCACCGTGATCGCCAATGCCAGGATCAACGGCGAATACATGCCCGAACATGATGCGACGAGCTACTACATGATCGTCGCAACCGCCGGGCACGACACCACGTCATCGTCGACCGCCGGCGCCGTCTGGGCGCTGGCCGAGGATCCGGAACAATTCGCGCGGGTCAAAGCCAATCCGGAACTGATCCCGGGCCTCGTCGACGAGGCGATCCGCTGGACGACCCCGGTGAAGCACTTCATGCGATCGGCGACATCGGACACCGAGCTCGGCGGGCGAAAGATCGCCGAGGGCGATTGGCTGATGCTCTGCTACGCGTCGGGCAATCGCGATGAGGAGGTGTTCGAGGAGCCCTTCAAGTTCCGCTGCGATCGCAAGCCGAACAAGCACGTATCGTTCGGCTATGGCGCGCATCTGTGCCTCGGGCAATATCTCGCCAAGCTCGAAATGCGGATCCTGTTCGAGGAATTGCTGCCGCGGCTGAAATCGATTTCGCTCGACGGCGAGGTGAAGATGACGCAGGCCACGTTCGTCAATGGCCCGAAGAAGCTGCCGGTCCGGTTCGAAGTGAACTGAGATCATCTGTCGTCCCCGCGAAAGCGGGGACCCATAACCACTGGGGTGGTTGTTGCGCGAAAGCTGGCGAACAGCGCCCTTCACAAAAGACGACACGGCGTATGGGTCCCGGCGTTCGCCGGGACGACGGATTTGCTTGTTGCGATCACGCCAGCAGCTTGCGCAATTCCGCCTTCGCCACCTTCTCCAGCGTCGAGCGCGGCATTTCGTCGACGAAGCGGATTTCGCGCGGCACCTTGAAGTCCGCCAGCGCATTGCGGCAGGCGGCCATGACGGTGTCGTGCAGGTCCTTCGGAGCGGCTTCGACGCCTGCCGCCGGAATGATGAATACCACCGGCACTTCATCCAGCATCGGATGCTTCTTGGCGACCACCGCGGCCTCGCGCACCCCCGGCACCATCGCGATCACCTGCTCGATCTCGGAGGCCGCGACGTTCTCGCCGCCGACCTTCAGCATGTCCTTGGCGCGATCGCCGAACCTGATGAAGCCGTTTTCCAGCAGCGTGACGCGGTCGCCGGTGATGAAATAGCCGTGCTCGTCAAAGCTCTCGCGCGTGGCCTTCTCGTTGTGCAAATATTCGCTGAACAGCGACAGCCCGGGGATGCCCTTGATCAGGAGATTGCCGGTGTCGCCGACTTGCGTGGGCGCGCCGTCGTCGCCGACAATGCGGATCGCATATTCCGGAGCTGACCGGCCGATCGACATCGGCGTATTCGGCTGGTCGACCTCGCCGACGATGCCGTGGGTGATGGTCTCCGTCATGCCCCACCAGCCGATGATCTTGATGCCGAATACTGCAAACGGCGGCGGCTCGTTGATCGCCGTGCCCCACAGCCGGAATTTGTGCTGCTTCGGGATCTCGTGCTCCAGCAGCGCCTTCATGCAGAACGGGATCGTCGAGGTCCAGGTGCAACCATGCTCGGCGGCGACATCCCAGAACCGGCTCGCGGAAAACCGCGGCTGGATCACGCAGGTCGAGCCCACCCACAGGCTCGCCAGCATCGAATAGGCCAGCGCATTGGTGTGAAACAGCGGCAGGTAGGTCTGGTGCACATCGCCCTGATGCAGATCCTCGTGCGCCGCGTTGATCTTGGCGCCCCACAGCGCGTTGGCGTGGGTCCACAGCACCGCCTTCGGCCGCGACGTGGTGCCGGAAGTATATTGCACGCTGCATGGCGCGAGGGGATCGGTGCCGCGGCGCGGCCTGTCGGCGCTGTCGGCGAACAGCGCCTCGAAACTGTCGCCGCGCTGCGGGGCGGTGCCCGGCGCGGGCGCGGCGCCGGCGTCGTGCGAAATCACCGCCAGCCAGCGCAGGTTCTTGCAATGCGCCGAGATCATCGCGGCGTAGCAAGGCTGCGTGATCGCAGTCACGGCGCCGCAGTGACCCGCGAAATATTCCATCTCGGCCGGCGCCGAGCGGGTGTTGGTGGTCACCGCGATGGCGCCGAGTTCGACGCAGGCGAACCATGCCAGCACGGCCTCGATGCAATTGTCCAGATGGATCAGCACGAACTCGCCGGGCCTGACGCCGCGCGCGGCCAGCCCCGCAGCCAGCGCGCCGACCCGGTCATGAAATTCGCCGTAGCGCCAGATCCGCGCCGGCGCGTCGAACGGCGCCCAGACCAAGAACGGATGGTCGCGGCGGCTCTCGGCTCGCATCCGCAACAGCCATGGCACGTCCATTCCGGCAAACGGTCCGACCACGCCTGGCGCCTGTGATTGCGGCATCAAATCCTCCCGTGCGGCCTTGCCGGCTGCTTCTCGTGTCTCGTTTGAGAATAGTTCTGCCATCGGATTGCGCGCGGCGCAAATCCGGAATCGTCTCTCGTCATGCCCGGGACAAGCCCGGGCATGACGAGGCTGTGGAGCAGGCTTCGTGCCTTAGGACACTTCATCCTCATACGACGAAATCTCGATCAGGCTGCCGTCGGGATCGCGGCAATAGACCGAGAGCAACGTGCCGCGGGCGCCCTGTTTCCTGACCGGGCCCTCCTCGATCGCCACGCCGTGCGTCTTCAGATGCTTCACGACCTGATCGGGCGTGCTTGCTGTGAGAAAGCAGAGATCGTCGCTGCCCGCGGTCTCATGGTCCGCGGTGAACCACTCGACCTTGCCGGCGCCGCGCGGGCGCACGTTGATCTTCTGGTTGCCGAACGCCAGCGACGTCCGGGGCGTCTTGCCCGGACCCGGGTCGAACACCTTGATCTCCATGCCGAGGATTTTCTGATACCACGCGACTGAGCGCGCCACGTCGCTGACATTGATCACGACATGGTCGATCGCGGTTACCTTGACTGACATGAACCTGTCCTTTGGTCGCGGTTCGAAGCGCGCCCGCGCCACTGGCCGCATCGGGCTTTGTTTGTTACAACGCGGATTGATCGCGAAATCAACAATAACGAGCCGGATCGACCGGTCCGGACCTCAGGGAGAAACTGTATGACGTCACGTCGCGCCGCAATGGGTCTATTTGCAATGGGCTTTTCGGCCCTGGTCTGGCCGGCCGGCGGCGCCTTAGCGCTGGACTATCCGGTGCGGACGGTCCGTTTCATCGTCGGATATCCGGCGGGCGGTGCCACCGATATCCTGGCGCGGTTGATCGGCCAGCGGCTCTCCGAGAGGCTGGGTCAGCAGTTCGTGATTGAAAACAAGCCCGGCGCCGGCAACAACATCGGCACCGAGGCGGTGGTCAACGCTGAACCCGATGGCTACACGTTGCTGCTGGTCAATCCCGCCAACGCCATCAATGCTTCGCTGTATGCGCATCTCAACTTCAATTTCATCCGCGACATCGCGCCGGTTGCGGGCTTCGCCCGGGTGCCGAACGTGATGGTCGTGCCACCGGATTTTCCAGCCAAGACGGTGGCCGAATTTATCGCCTATGCGAAGGCAAATCCGGGCAAGGTCAACATGGCGTCATCCGGAAACGGCACCTCGATCCACCTGTCGGGCGAATTGTTCAAGGCTATGACGGGAGTCGAGATGCTGCACGTGCCCTATCGCGGTTCGGCGCCCGCGATCACCGATCTGCTGAGCGGCCGGGTCCAGGTCATGTTCGACAACATGCCCTCGAGCATTTCGCACATCAAATCCGGCAGCTTGCGGGCATTGGCGGTGACGACGGCGACGCGTTCGCCGGAACTCCCCGGCGTGCCGACCGTTGGTGAGACGGTGACGGGTTATGAGGCGAGCGCCTGGTTTGGCATGGGTGCGCCCAGGAATACGCCAGCCGAGGTCGTCGTGAAGCTCAACGGCGAGGTCAACGCCATCCTCGACGAGCCCGCAATGAAGGCACGCATCGCCGAGCTGGGTGGCGTGTCGATGGCAGGCTCGCCAGCGGATTTCGGCAAGACGATCGCTGCCGAGACCGAAAAATGGGAAAAGGTGGTCAAGTTTTCCGGAGCAAGGGTCGAATAGGAACCGTTTGAACCTAATTGGCTTGGTACCGCACTAATTCTCATGCGAATTGACGTGAAGGAGTCAAAATCATGCGCAATGCGATATTGGCCCTGTTGGCCGTGACGGCGGCGGGTGCCGCGACCCTCGGGGGTTCGGCCCCGGCGGCTGCCCGCGATTACCCCTATTGCATCCAGGGCGGGGGCTACGGCTATCCCGGGGAATGTTCCTACAGTTCGTACGCCCAGTGCCAGGCGACCGCGTCCGGGCGACGGGTCTATTGCAACGTCAATCCGCGCTTCGCTTTCCGCGAGCAGCGGCGCGGCCGCCCATATAGCGCCTACTGAAACGAGACCGACGGGTCGGCCGCGCGCTTGACTCGTTTTCGTTTGCCGCTATGTTAAACCGTATGGTTAAGTATAGCGATCAGAACCTGACCCGTACCTTTGCCGCGCTGGCGGACCCGACCCGGCGCGCGCTGCTGGCCCGCCTCGGCAAGCGCGACAGCATCTCGGTGAGCGAACTGGCGCAGCCGTTTTCGATGTCGCTGCCCGCGATCATGAAGCATCTCGACGTGTTGTCGGATGCCGGCCTGATCGCGCGCGCCAAGACCGGCCGCATCGTCGCGTGCCGGCTCACCGCCGGGCCGATGGAGCAGGCGATGGACTGGCTCAATCGCTACCAGCGCTTCTGGTCCGACAATCTCGACCGCCTTGCAGCTTTCGTGGAGGAAGACAAATGGCCGTCACATCAGGCGCAGCCGGCGATTCCGGCCTCGTCACCCGACCGAGCCTCACCCTCAAGCGCCGTCTCAACGCGAGGCCCGAAAAAGTCTACGCGGCGTGGACCGACCCGCAAAAAATAGCCCGCTGGTTCGGACCCGCGTCGGTCAAGGCCGGCACCGAGCATGCCAGCATCGATGCCCGCATCGGCGGCCGCTATTGCGTCAGCTTCGACATGGAGAGCGGCGAGCACCATGAGGTCGGCGGCGTCTATCGCGAAATGGTGCCGAACCGGCTGCTGGTGTTCAGCTGGGCCTGGCATACGACACCGGAACGCGAATCGCTGGTGACGGTATCGCTGAAACCCGACGGCGACGGCACGCTGCTGACGCTGACCCACGAGCAATTCTTCGACGCTGCCGCCCGCGACGGCCATCAGCGCGGCTGGACCGGCGCACTCGACAAGCTGCAGGATATTCTCGCCTGAAACGCTCTCGAACACAGGAGCCGGCCATGCAATCGCACCAAATCGTCTCACGCCAGGAATGGATCGCCGCCCGCAAGGCCCATCTCGACCATGAGAAGGAGTTCACCAAGCCGCGCGACCGGCTCAGCGAAGAGCGGCGCGCGCTGCCCTGGGTCAAGGTCGACAAGGCCTATGTGTTCGACGGCCCTGCGGGCAAGGTGACGCTGGCGGATCTGTTCAAGGGCCGCAGCCAGCTGGTGGTGCAGCATTTCATGTTCGCGCCGGACTGGAACGAGGGCTGCAAGAGCTGTTCGTTCTGGGCCGACGGCTTCGAGCGCATGGTCCCGCATCTCGCCGCGCGCGACACCACGCTGGTGGCCGTCTCGCGCGCGCCGCTGTCGAAGCTCGACGCGTTCAAGGCGCGGATGGGCTGGACGTTCGACTGGTTCTCCTCGGCCGGCAACGACTTCAACCACGACTATGCGGTCTCGTTCACGCCGGAGGAGATCAAGTCGGGCGCCAAGGTCTACAATTTTGGCACTAGCGGCTTCGGCGTCGAGGAGGCACCGGGCATCAGCGTGTTCTACCGCGACGAGGAAGGCAACATCTTCCACACCTATTCCTGCTTCGCCCGCGGCCTCGACATGATGAACGCCGCCTATCACTATCTCGACCTGACCCCGCTCGGCCGCCACGAACAGGGCTTGCCCTACCCGATGGACTGGCTGCGGCTGCGCGACCAGTATGCGCCGGCGGCGGCGAAGGCGGCCTGCTGCCAGGGCTGATCGCGCCCTGGGCGCTTTACGCCGCGGAGCCGGTCTGCTCGCCGGCGATGGCGCGGTCGATGGCGTCGATCAGGGTCTGGGTCTCGATGAATTTGAGCCGCGCCCGCTCGGCCTTGTCGCGGTCGAACGGCGCAGCCAGGGTCTTGGCGAAGGCGTCGCGGTCGTCGGCCATGCGCTCGCGCGCCTTTTTCAGCGTCTCAAGTCGTTCGCTCATATCAGTTTCGCTTTCCAGGCCTGCGACGCGGTCCGCCTTGCCGTCGTTATCCGGCGAGCGCTACCATGGCCACCCGTCGGGCCGCTGCAACGATGCCGAATCGTTCGGCGGTCGGTGTCCCAAAAGCCTACCATGGAAAGCGCTTCGAAATGTTGACCATCACCGCCGTCATTCGCGCCAAAAAGGGCCAGGAAGAGACCATGCGCCGCGCCTTGCTCGCGGTGGCCGACAACGTCCGCCTCAACGAACCCAACACGATCGGTTTCTTCGTGTCGCAGGATCCGGCTGACCTTGGCGTCTTCACCACCTATGAGCGGTTTGTCGACCAGGCCGCCATGGACGCCCACAATAATTCGGAAGCGGTGGCGCGCTTCTTCGGTATCGCAAAACCCATTCTGGATGGCGATGTCGTGCTGGTCACGGCAAGCGAACTGTCCGCCAAGGCCTGATCGGCGGAAGAGTGTTACCTATGTCGTCGGTATAAACCGTAACCCATGTGTCCGGAACGGACCGGGCCGAAGTGGCGCACCCGACACGATTCGAACGTGTGACCTTTGCCTTCGGAGGGCAACGCTCTATCCAGCTGAGCTACGGGTGCGTTACCGGATCATCTAGCCGATTGCCCTGCTTTGGGCAATGTCCCCGGATAGATGGACTTTCGGCCGGAACCCCGGCAGTTGAGGACGAATCCCGGGACTTTCGAAGACCAAGGCCGCTAGATCATGACCTCCAACATCGAGCCTTTGGCCCGCGAGATGGCCGAGCGGATCTGCCGCCGCAGTCGCATGCCGGAGGCCGCGATCCCGCGCTGGGTCGAACTGCACTGGCCGTGCGCCGCCGCGATGCTGGAAGCCGGTGTCATGGATGAGGCCGGCGATTGGGTCGAAGACGGCGACCTCCGGCGGGGAATGGAGGCTTATCGCGAGCGGCTGACACGGGCGCAATGAGGCCTCCTCGGCGGTATCAGCTGATTTCCTTCGAAAATTCGCTTGGATCATCCATCCGGGCGGCCGGGTGATTGTTCCCTCCGGCACAGCCTGTAAACTGGCTCCTTGAGGAAAAACTGCGCGGCGAAGCCGCCTTCAGGGAGAGAAGTTCATGCGTCCGCTGGAATTCGGCTGGTATCTGCCCACGCACGGTGACACCACGGCCTATGGCGTGCCCGAGGCCCAGGTGCCGGGATCGCCGGAATTATGCGACCGGGTGGTGCAGGCGGCTGAGCAGGCGGGTTTTGAGTACCTGCTGATCCCGGTCGGCTCGGTGTGCTGGGAGGCCTGGATCACCGGTGCCTTCATGGCGGCGCGCTCGTCGAAGATAAAGCCGCTGATCGCCGCCCGGCCCGGCTACATCAATCCGGTGCTGCTAGCGAAGATGATCTCGACCTTCGACCAGATGTCGGGCGGGCGCATCTGCATCAATCTGATCGCGGGCCAGAACGAAAGCGAGGTCGTGGCCGAGGGCGTCCGCCACGCCAAGGAAGAGCGTTACGCGCTGATGGAGGAGGAGGTCTCGATCCTCAAAGAGCTATGGACCGCGCGCGGGCCGGTGCATTTCGAGGGCAAGTTTCACACGATCTCCGGCGCGCATATAAGGCCGCGGCCGCTGCAGCAACCGTTCCCGAGATTCTATCTCGGCGGCGGCTCCCGGCAGGCCTGGGAAATGTCGGCGAAGCATTCCGACGTGCACCTGTTCTGGGGCGACCTGCCGGAGCGGATCGAAGCGAATATCGCCGAGATCAGGGAGATGGCGAGGGCCCATGGCCGTGAACACGCCATCGGCTTCGGCATGCGGCTGCAGGTGATCTGCCGCGAGGATGAGCGCGATGCCTGGGAGGCCGCCGATATCCTGGTGCGCGACGCCAGCGAGCGGCAGAAGCAGGAGATGAAGACGCTCTATAACAAGTCCGAGGCCAACCGGCGCGTGCAGGAGCTCGCCCGCGAGCACGGCGACCTCCTGCTGCCGCATCTATGGACCGGCATCACCAAGGTGCGGCCGGGCGCCGGCATCGCCGTGGTCGGCAACCCCGCGCAATGCGCCGGCACGCTGCAGCAATTCATCGACGCCGGCTGCCATTCGTTCTGCCTGTCCGGCTATCTGCATGACGAGGAGGCCGAACGCTTCGGCCGTCTGATCCGTCCGATCTTAGCCGAGAACAATCGCGGCCGGCTGGCGGCGTGAGAATCAGGCCACCGCCGCCGTCATCTCCCGGCGCGGGCCGAACAGGCGCCGCACCTCGGAACCCGGCTTGGCGGCGCTGAACAGATAGCCTTGCATCTCGGTGCAGCCGAGCGCGCGCAGGATTTCCCTCTGCTCCGCGGTCTCGACGCCCTCCGCCGTCGTCGTCATGTTGCGGGCGGCGGCGATGTTCACCACCGCCTGCACGATGACCGAGGAGCCGTCGATTTCCGCGATGTCGCTGACGAAGCAGCGGTCGATCTTGATCTTGTCGAACGGGAAGCGCTTCAGATAGCTCAGCGAGGAATAGCCGGTGCCGAAATCGTCCAGCGCGATGCGGATACCGATGGCGTGGAGCTGATGCAGGATCGCGAGCGCCGCTTCGTCGTCGCGGATCAGCACCGCCTCGGTAATCTCCAGCTCCAGCCGGTTCGCGGCAAGGCCGGAAGAAGCGAGCGCGGCGGCGATCTTCAGGGGCAGCGTCGGGCATTTCAGCTGAACCGGCGAGACGTTGACCGAGATTCGGATATGATCCGGCCAGGTCGCGGCCTCGGCGCAGGCGGTTCGCAGGACCCATTCGCCGAGCTCGACGATCAGGCCGGTATCTTCGGCGACGGGTATGAAATCGGCGGGCGAGATCATGCCGCGGTCGGGATGGCGCCAGCGCAACAGCGCCTCGCAGCCGGTGACCTCGTTGTTCCGGAGATCGACCAGCGGCTGGTAATGGATCTCGAAGCCGCCGTCCACGAGCGCCTGCCGCAGATCCCGCTCCAGAGTGAGCCGCGCCTTGGCGCGGGCATCCATCGCAGGCTCGAAGAAGCGGTAGGTTCGGCGGCCGTCGGCCTTGGCGCCATACATCGCCAGATCGGCATTCTTGATCAGCTGATCGATGTCGGTGCCGTCCTGCGGCGCCATGGCAACGCCGATGCTGGCATCGGTCGTAAGGTGGTGGCCGAAGCATTCATAGGGCTGCCGGATTGCCTCGTGAATGCGCATCACGAATTCCACGACATCGCGCGTGTCCGCAACGTCGGTCTGGATCACCGCGAACTCGTCGCCGCCCAGCCGCGCGACGTGATCGGTATCGCGGATGCAGCTTTTGATCCGGGCGGCCACGGCCTTCAGCAGTTCGTCGCCGACATGATGTCCGAGCGAATCGTTGATGCCCTTGAATTCGTCGACGTCGATATAGAGCAGCGCGAATTGTCCGCCGCGGCCGGCGCGCTGCAATTCGCGTTCGATGCGTTCGCGGAACAGCACCCGGTTCGGAAGGTCGGTCAGCGCGTCGTAATGCGCCAGATGGGCGATCTTCTCGTCGGCGAGGCGGCGCTCGGTGACGTCTTCGACGACGTTGATGATGTAGCGCGGCTCGCCGGCTGGATCGCGGATTCCGATACGCTTCGAGGTAATCAAGCGGCTGCCCGATACCTTGCTTTCCCAGCGGTGTTCGTCGAGCGTCAAACCGTCGGGGAATTGCAGCGACATGTCGTCATCAGCGGCGATTTGCTCGGCAAGCGGCTTCGAAAACAGGTCGGATGCGGTCCTGCCGACGATGGCGTCGCGCGGCAAGCCGAACTGGAGCTCGGCCACCCGGTTGGCCAGCATATAGCGGCGATCGCGCACGTCCTTCACGGTAATCTGCGTCGGGATGTGATCGATGATCTGGCGCAGGAATGCGGAGTTGCGGTCGCGTTCCTGCTCGATATGGCGACGCTCCGTGATGTCTTCGATGGTGGCGACCCATCCGCCTTGCGCCAGCGGCTTGTTGACGATCTGGAACGAGCGGCCGTCGGCACCTTCCATGATGCTATGGGTGATTTTTCCGGCCGCGACGTTGCGCTGGATGTTGGAACAGAATTCCTCGACGTCGCCGTCGAACGATCCGGTATCCTTGCGATGCTGGATCAGGTCGACGAAATGGCACCCCGGCTTCACCACATCGGTCGACAGATTGTACATGTCGAGATAGCGCTGGTTGGTGGTGACGATCCGTGCGGAGGCGTCATACAGCACGAGGCCCTGCGTCATGTTGTTCAGCGCGGTGTCGAGCCGGTGCTTCTCCGATTCCAGCCGCAGCTGCGCATCCCGATTTTGCCGGGTCATCTGCCGGATGATCACGAACAGAATGAAGGCGACCGCCAGCGCGGACAGGGCCGCGGTCACGACCATGAATTGGGTCTGCGCCCGCCAGTCGGCCAGTGCGGCCGAGATCGTCGTGGTGGCGACGACTACGATCGGGAAATGGCTTAACGCGGATGCGGACCCAAGGCGGTCCTGATGATCGACGGGACTTCGCACGCGGAGGGTCTGTTGACCGCCCTCGGTCAGGACTTTCGTGAGCAGCGGGGCCCCATTGAACCTCCGGCCGATCATCGGATCGACGTGCGGATGGCGCGCCAGCAGCGTTCCATCGCGATGGAACATGGAGATCGCGGCGTCCTTTCCGAGCGTCACCGATGAAAAGAAATCCTCGAACTTCGCCGGAGCGATGGCTCGCGAAACGACCCCCAGAAATTCCCCATTCGGCCCGAGGACCTTGCGGGCAACGACCGTTCTCACGCCTCCGGAAAAGCGGCTTCGAACCAGCTCGATCTGCTGCTGCTCGGAGGTTGATTTGAGTGTTCTGAAATAGGCGCGATCGGCGACGTTGACGGCCGGAACGACCGCCACCACCGATGAATTGATCAGGGTGCCCTCTGAATCATAAACGTTGATGCCGGCGATTTCCGAAGGCGAACTGACTTTGGCCTTCATCAGCAGGTGCATGTCCGTCGTGGACATATAGCGCTTGAAGGCTTCTGGCGATGCCACGCCCGCCGCATGTATTTGCGCGATGAGGTCGTTCAGAGGGACTTCAATATCGCCGAGCTGCTGGTCGAAATGGCGGCTGAGCAGCAATACGGTGTTTTCGAGTTCGCGCTCGCCATTGCTGAGCGCGCGTTCGCGGAATTGACCGATGATCAGCCCCGTGCCGATCGTGATCGCCGCGACCAGGAGAATGCCGGAGAGGATGAGCCAAAGCACTGGGCCGCGCCGAAGCGACGCGGGGACGTGATACGGCGTGGTTGCCGCGGTCCCGGATAGTCTGGCTGCGTCCGATATGCTCGAATCCAATCGCATTCCCTGCTCCCGGAAACATGCATACAATGCACAAATGGCATAACCCGTTAGCAAATCCGGTTACTCAAAGCTTAACGGGCGGCGCGGACCTCGAGATGATGAGTAAAACACGCACTATTTTGCATTGCGGGACGACCTCGATCGGCCGTCCCGGCGCGGCATTCGATCCCGGAAGCCGGTGTGATAGCGTTGCACCCGACCGCACGAGGGCAGGGTCCGGGAGGCAAGGGTGATGGCTGACAATTCCGGCGCTCCCGATTCCGGCTCCCCGGACAAGAGCTGGCCGGTGCTGTCTTCGCTGCAACGCTACCGACTTCAATTCCTGGCCCACGATCTGTTCGCGGGATTGACGCTCGCCGCGATCGCGATCCCCGAGCAGATGGCGACGGCCCGGCTCGGCGGGTTTGCCCCGCAGATCGGCTTCTTCGCCTTTCTCGCGGGTTCGCTGGCATTTGCGTTTTTCGGAAGCAATCGCTTCCTGTCGTGCGGCGCGGATTCGACCATCACGCCGATCTTTGCCGGAGGCCTCGCGGCCCTGGCCGTCTCCAGCGACCCGCAATATCTGGTGCTCGCGGCTTCGCTGGCGCTGATGGTCGGGTTACTGCTTTTCTTCGCCGGCGTTTTTCGTCTCGGCTGGATCGCGGATCTGCTCTCGATACCCGTGACGACGGGCTTTCTGGCCGGCATTTCCGTGCACATCGTGATTTCCCAGCTGCCCGGCATTCTCGGGGTTGCCGCGCCCGACGGCGCCATGCTGCAGCGAATTGCGACCCTCGCCACGCATCTGAACGCCGCCAATCCGTTGACGCTCGTGATCGGTCTCGGCGTTCTGGCGATCATCGCCCTGTCGGAGCGGATCGACGCGCGCATTCCCGGTGCCTTGATCGGCCTTGCGCTGGCGAGCGCGGGCGCAGCGCTGCTCGGGCTCGAGGGCCGCGGCGTCAGCGTTCTCGGCGCGGTCTCCGCCGCGCCGCCGGCGCTGGCGCTGCCGGACATCTCGGTCGGCCGGTTACCAGGGCTGCTATCGCTCAGCCTCATCATCGCGGTCGTGGTGATGGTGCAGACGGCTGCGACGACGCGATCCTTTCCATCCAGCCCCGACGAGCCACCGGATGTCGACCGCGACTTCGTCGGCGTCGGGATCGGCAGCATCCTGTCCGGATTGGTCGGCGCGTTTCCGGTCAATGCCAGCCCGCCGCGCACCGCGGTGGTTTCCGAGACCGGCGGCCGCTCCCAGCTCGCCGGCCTTGCCGCGGCAGCGATCGTGATTGCGCTGCTGGTCTTCGGCGCTTCGCTGCTCGGCCGAATTCCGAATGCCGCGCTCGGCGGCGTCTTGCTGTTCGTCGCCCTGCGCATCGTTCGCGTCAATCAGATCGTGGCGATCTACCGGCAATCGCTCGGCGAATTTCTCCTGATCGCGGTGACGGCGGCGGCGATCATCGTGCTCCCGATCGAGCAGGGCGTTGGGCTGGGAATCGCGCTCTCGCTGCTGCACGGTACGTGGACCACGACGCAGGCTCGGCTGGTGGTGTTCGAGCGCGTGCCGGGAACCTCGATCTGGTGGCCGTCGAGCCCGAACCTGCCCGGCGAGCAGGAACCCGGAATCATCGTCGCGGGATTTCAGGCGCCATTGTCTTTTCTGAACGCCTATCATTTCCGGCGCGATGTGCTGGATGCGCTGCAATCGGCGACGCAGGCAGCGCGGCTGTTGGTGCTGGAGGCGACCGGCATTGTCGAGATCGACTTCACGGCGGCCCAGATACTGGGCGACCTCATTCGCCGGTGTCACGCCGACGGCGTCGATTTCGCCATCGCGCGGCTGGAATTGATCCGGGCGCAGGCGGCGATGGCGCGGTTCGGCGTCAACGACCTGCTCGGTCCGGACCACTCCTTTCGCAGCGTCGAGGAGGCCATCCAGGCGCTCGGCAAAAAGCCCGGCCGGCAAGCGTTAAAGGGAGCACCCAAGGAAACGTCCAAGGAAACACCCAAGGAAACACCCGAGGGCTGACGCCGGCCCGAATGGAGAGGTCGAACGCGCGGTTCCGCGCTCGGGTTCCCCTCCGTGCAGGAGCGGACCGTTTGATCGATGTCAAAGCGGTGACACGGGGGCTGGGCATCATTGTTTCATGGCATTTTACAGATTTCACGTGTGCGATCCCGTCAACCGGATTGATGGCCGTGGCCATGACGGGGCGGCGCTGGAAGACGATATCGATGCGATGCTGTTCGCTGCCGGCATCGTTCAAAGGCTGATTCAGGAGCATCCTTCGGTCCCGAAGGACTGGGCGATCAGGGTCCACCAGGAAACGCGGCTGGTCGGCGTTCTCACCTTCGAGGCCGGCTTGAAGGTCTTGATGCGTCCGCACTGGGTCTGCGATCAGCCGGCCGAAGCGCATGAAGGCTGGCGCTAGGATTTACAGCGTTTTCTTCAGATCGGAACGATTTCCTTCCCGATCGGCCAGAGCGCCAGACCCGCGAGCTTAAGATGCGCCCAGGCAAACGGAATCCCGATAATGGTCACCGCAAGCACCACGGCGGTGACCACATGCCCGAGCGCCAGCCACCAGCCTGCGAGCACCAGCCAGATCAAATTGCCGATCAGGCCGAGCGGTCCGGTGCCGATATCGGGGCGGCCGGTCAGACTGTCGCGGCGCACCGCCGTCTGGCCGAACGGCAGCAGCGCATAGGCCGCGATCGTGAACGCCGCCTTCGCCCAGGGCAGGCCGATAATGGTGATGGCCATGATGATGCCGGCGATCACCCAGCCCAACGCCATGTAAAGGCCGCCGAACACAATCCAGAGAACGTTGAGCAGGATCGAAACGGGAGGCATGCGGTTTTTCCAGAGTTGGCGTGAGGCGCGGAAGGATGTGGCCGATCCTATCGCGTTTTCGAGTAAAGTGGGTACGGTTCGCGTGAAGAAAAGGCGTCAAAAAAGCTAACCGGGGACGGCAGGCCGGGCAATCAAGCCGGTTTGCGCGGCGGGTTACGCAACCGTCCGACCACGCCGGTCGGAAAGAAATAAACACTGGCGATGAACAACAGCCCGAGCCACAGTAGCCAGCGGTCCGGATGCAACAGCCCCGGAAGCAGCGGCAGTCCCGCTTCCGCAGCGGCGTTGGAGGCAGCCCCCATCAGCGCCTGCAGATAGTTCTGGGCCAGGATGAAGATCGTGGCGCCGATGATCGCGCCGTAGATCGTGCCCATGCCGCCGATCACGACCATGAGCAAGATGTCCAGCATGATGGAAAAGCTCAGCGAGGTGTCCGGTCCGGCATAACGCAGCCACAACGCGTTCAGCATGCCGGCGCTCGCCGCGACCAAAGCGGCGAGGCAGTTGGCATAGGTCAAATGAAACACGGTGCGGAAGCCGAGCGCCTCGGCGCGGAAGCGGTTCTCCCGGATCGCCTGCAGCACGCGGCCGAACGGCGAATTCACCACGCGTAGCAGCGCCAGAATCATCGCCGCGGAAGCGATGAAGATCAGATAGTAGGTCAGCACGCGGCCGTTGAGTTCGAAGCCGAGCGTCGCCTTGGAAATCAGCACAGTGCCCGGCCGCAGCAGTTCCGGCAGCTGGAAACTGCGGCCGTCCTCGCCGCCGGTCAGCCATGACAGTTGCGAGGCCAGCACGAGGAAGGCGGAGGCCACCGCAAGTGTGATCATCGCAAAGAAGATCGCCTCGACCCGCAGCGAGAACAGGCCGATGGCGAGCGCCAGCGCCATCGCCAGCGGCAGGCCGATCGCGACGCCGGTCGCGACCGCCGCCCAGTTCGGTCCCATCGCATAGAGCGCTATCGCGATCGCGTAGCTGCCGATGCCGTAGAACATGGTGTGCGCAAACGACACCGTGCCGGTATAGCCAAGCAGGAGGTCGTAGGACGCCACCAGTGCGGCGAAGACGCAGATCTTGGCGGCGACGTTCATCGCCTTGGCACCGGGAAACACCACGGGCGTCAGGACGAGCGCCGCGGTGATGACGACCAGGACGAGCGTGAGCGCGCGGCTGCGCGGCGGATCGCCGGAAAGGATCATCATCGACTTGTCACCGCATACAGTCCGCGCGGGCGCCACATCAGGATCGCCACCATCAGCAGGATGTTGGAGACCAGCGCCAGTTTCGGCACCAGAAAGCCGCCATAGTTCGCGACCATCGCGACCAGCAGTGCGCCGATGAAACAGCCGCCGATCGACCCCAGGCCACCGATGATCACCACGATGAACACCAGAACGGTGAGGTCGTTGCCCATCGAGGCGTGCACCTGCTCGCGGTACAGCGCCCACATCACGCCGCCGAGCCCGGCGAGGCCTGAGCCGACCATGAACACGCCGAGAAACAGCCGCCGGATGCGGTAGCCGAGCGCTTCCACCATCTCGCGGTTTTCGACGCCGGCGCGGATCAAAAGCCCGATCTTGGTGCGGTTTAGCACCAGCTGGATGCCGCAGAACACGATCAGGCCGACCAGCATCGCCAGCAGGCGGTATTTCGCGATCGCGATGTCGCCGATGATGAAGGAGCCGCGCAGCGAGGTCGGCAGCGGCAGCGGAATGATCTGAGGCCCCCACAGCGCATACAGCGCCTGTTCGGCGACGATCAATCCGCCGGTGGTCATCAGGATCTGCTTCAGATGCTGACCGTAGACCGGCAGGATCAGCACGCGCTCGACCACGAGGCCAAGCGCACCGGAGACCGCCATCGCCAGCACGGCGGCCGGCGCCAGCACCGCCAGATTGGTCAGGAGCGAGTTGGCCTGCACCCATGTCGCGAGCGGCAGCAGCACCAGGGTCGCGACATAGGCGCCAACCGAAATGAAGGCGCCGTGGCCGAAATTGAGCACGTCCATCAGCCCGAACACCAGCGTCAGGCCCGAGGCCATGATGAAGATCATCATGCCCATGGCGAGGCTCGCCACCGTCAGCGTCACCCAGGAACTGCCCGATCCGATCAGGGGCAGTACGGCGAGCGCGAGTACCGCCGGCAGCAACACCGGGAGCAAATCCCGTTTCGGCTTCGGCAATGCGCCGGTCGCGGCAAGGTCGGTCATTGATGCGCCTCCAGGCTGAGGCCCAGCAGGCGTTCCTGCAGCGCGACGTCGGCGGAGAGCGCCGCCATCTCGCCGCGGTGGACGATGGTGCCGTTATCCATCACCAGCACCTTGTCGCCGAGTTCGCGCGCGGCATGGAAGTTCTGTTCGACCAGCAAGATGGTGGCGCCGCGGCGCTTGATCTCGGCAAGGCATTGCGATCAGCGCCACCACGATGGCCGGCGCCAGGCCCTTGGTCGGTTCATCGATCAGAAGCAGCTTGCGCGGCTCGACGACGGCGCGGGCGATGGAAAGCATCTGCTTCTGCCCACCCGAGAGGCTGCCTGCGCGCGACAGCCAGAAGCGCCTGAGCGCCGGGAAGAAGCCGAATATCCACTCCAGCCGCGTATCGTCGAGCGGGCCGTCCCGCGCCGCCAGCACCAGATTTTCCTTCACCGAAAGATCGGAGAAAACCGCCATGCTCTCCGGCACATAGCCGACCCCGAGCCGGGCGATATCGGGCGTCGCGCGTTTTTCGATGCGCTGGCCGCCGAGCGAGATCTCGCCGGCGGAAGCCTGCCACAGCCCGATGATGGTTCGCAGCGTCGAGGTCTTGCCGGCGCCGTTGCGGCCGAGCAGCATCGTGGTCTGGCCCTCGGGCACGGTGAAATCGACGCCCTGCAGGATGTGATAGCGCCCGACATGGGTATGGACGCCGGCGAGGGTGAGCAGGTCGGTCATGCCGCGCTCTTTCCGGGCGCGATGCCGAGATAGGCTTCCTGCACGATCGGCGAGGCGATCACCTCGGCCGGCTTGCCGTCGGCGACGAGCTGGCCGTTGTGCAGGACGATGATGCGGTCGGCCAGCGAACGCACCACGTCCATCTTGTGCTCGACCAGAAGGATGATCTTGCTGGCGTCCTGCTTGAGCCGCGCGATCAGGTTGAGCACGACGGGGACTTCGTCGATGCTCATGCCGGCGGTGGGCTCGTCGAACATGAAGACCTCAGGCTCGAGCGCCATCATCAGGGCGACCTCGAGCTTGCGCTGATCGCCGTGCGACAGCGCGGTCGCCGCGGCATTCCGCCGGCCGCCGAGCGCGACCTTGTCGAGAATGGCGTCGGCGCGCGCGATCAGGTCCTTGCGCGTCGTCCACGGCCGCAGCATGTCGTAATGCACGCCGCTTTCGGATTGCACGGCGAGCCGGACGTTCTCCTCGACGCTGAGGTTCGGAAACAGATTGGTGAGCTGGAACGCGCGGCCGATGCCGGCGCGGGTGCGCAGCGGCGCGGACAGCCGGGTGATGTCCTTGCCGTCGAACAGGATGCTGCCCTCGGTCGGGCGCAATTGTCCGGAGATCAGATTGAAATAGGTGGTCTTGCCGGCGCCGTTGGGGCCGACGATGGCGGTCAGTTCGCCCGGCCGGAACGTGCAGCTGACGCGATTGACCGCGACATGGCCGCCGAAGCGGATGGTCAGGTCGCGGGTTTCGAGCGTGTGGGTCATCAGGCGACTCGCGGTGACGCGCAACAGCATCCCTCTCTCCCGGCGATGCGGGGAGAGAGGAAGAAGCAAGCTTACCGCTTGTTGCGGATCGGGATGTTCATGTCCTCGATCTTCAGTTCACGCACCGGCTCCAGCACGGCCCAGGCGACATTCGGATCGACCTTGACCTTGAAGTGATACATGCTCTGCAGCGCCTGATGGTCCTCCTTGCGGAAGATCATCTTGCCCTTCGGCGTATCGAACTCCATGCCTTCCATGGCGCCGATCAGTTTTTCGGTGTCGGTGGATTTCGCCTTGGTGACCGCGGCGACCACGGCCATCGCACTGGAGAACCCGCCGGCGGTGAAGAAATCCGGCGGCGCATTGAAACGCTTCTGATGCTCGGCGACCAGCCAGTCGTTTACCGGGTTCTTCGGGATGTCGTAATAATAATAGGTCGCACCTTCCATGCCAGGCAGCTGCTTGTAGGCGGCGAGCGCCGGCAGGATGTTGCCGCCGGTCGAGATCTCGATGCCGTAGCGCTTCGGATCCATATCCTGCAGCGGGGTCAGCGGATTGGTGGCGCCGGCCCAGATCACCCAGATGATCTTGCGGCCGGGCTTGTCCTTCAGCGCATCGAACAGGCGCTGGCCGACCGCGGTGAAATCGGTGGTGGTGGTCGGCGCGTATTCTTCGGCCGCCAGCGTGGCGCCGGTCTTGGCCAGCGCCTCCTTGAACGCGGCGACGCCGTCACGGCCGAATGCATAATCCTGCGCCAGCGTCGCGACGGTGACGCCGGGCTTGCCGATCGCCACCGCGTTCGAGACCGCATCCTGCGACGAATTGCGCCCGGTGCGGAAGATATAGCGATTCCACTTTTCGCCGGTAATCTGGTCCGCGACCGCCGGCTCGACGATCAGGATCTTCTTGTTTTCCTCGGCCACCGGAAGGTCGGCGAGTGCTGCGGCCGACGACGTCGTGCCGATGGCGATATCGACCTTGTCGTCCTGATAGGCCTCGGCAAGGGCCGCCTTGGACAGATCCGGCTTGCTTTGATCGTCCTTGGTGATGATGACGATCTTGCGCCCGTCCAGCATCATGGTGCCCTTGGTGGCATATTCCAGCCCCATGCGCAGGCCGGTTTCGGTCTGCTTGGCATAGGCTTCGAGCGGCCCGGTCTTGCCGTAGATCAGGGCGATCTTCAGATCGTCGGCGCGCGCCGCGGCGCTTCCGATCAGGGCTGATGTGACAGCTGCAAGAATGAGAGGTAAACGCACGGCAATTCCTCCTGATGTCGAATGCACGTTAGCACAGCGATTTGCACAGCTGGACGAACATTGCAATTCGATGTTTCGGCGATGCGCCGGTAGGTCACGCCTTGGGGATGCGGCATTGCATGGTGCAATGAACGCCGCTTTTCAGGAAAGCGACGTCGGTCTTGCCGTCGAACGGCTTGAGCGCCGATTTCAGAAGCTTGGTGCCGAAGCCGGCTTGTCCAACCGTTTCGATCAAAGGACCTTCGGTCTCATCCCAGCTGATATTGAGCCGGCCGTCCGACACCGACCACGACACCTGCAACAGCCCGCGCGGGGCGGAAAACGCGCCGTATTTCCCGGCATTGGTGGCGAGTTCGTGGAATATCAATGCCAGGCTCACCGCCAGTTTGGCGGGCAGAAACAGGGGATCGCCGTTCAGGGTGAACCGTACATGGCCGTAAGGCCCGAGTTCCGAGAGCAAGAGATCCTTGATGTCGCAACCGGTGCCGTCGACCCGGGCGATCAGGTCGTCGGTCGCCGACAGCGCCCGTATCCGCTGATCGATGCTGGCCCAGACCTTCGGCTGGTCGTGCAGCACCTGGTGCAGAACCGCGTGGACGGTCGATACTTTGTTCTTCAGCCGGTGCTGAAGCTCGTCGACGACGAGCTTGCGGTAGGCCTCTTCCTGGATCAGCCGCCTTGCGACCTCGCGCTGCAGTGAGGCGATCGACCGGAAGTGCTCGATGCCCCAGATCGTGAGGCCGCACACCATCAGGTAGATGATCAGAAGCCCCAGCCTCGCGGATTCCGGTGGCGCGCCGCTGAAATGGAGCGATATGCCGAGTACACCGCCGGCGAGCGCCGTCAGGATCCCGACCCGCAGGCCGCCGAACGCGGTAGCGAAAAAGACGGCCGGAAAATACGGGGTGAAATATACATCCGGCCGCATCAGGGAAAGCGCCCAACGCGCCGCGGTCGCCAGCGCAAGACAGCATGCGGCAAATCCGATGCTGAAAAGCGGCGAGGGCCGGGATATTCCTTGCCAGCCTCGCCGGAACTCGTCGATCAATTTCACCATGGGCCACACTACATCAGCCGATCGGCAAATCCAAAATGGCCCGCGCGTGATGCCGGGCGCGCGGCCCGCGCCGGCAAGGCGAGTTCGCGGGTAGTAAATTCATCTCCTGGAAAAGCAAGCCCGGCTTGCCTTGTTCCATCAGGCCGGAGATATACTGAATTCCTGCACCATCAGAGGAGGACGACATGGGACGATTGAGCGGCAAGGTCGCGGTCATCACCGGCGCGACGAGCGGCATCGGTCTGCGCACCGCGGAAATCTTCGTCGCGGAGGGCGCGAAAATCGTCGTCGCCGGACGCCGCGTGCCGGAGGGCGAGGCGCTGGCCAGGAAGCTCGGCGCCGCCTGCATCTTCCGCCGGACCGACGTCACGGTCGAGGACGAGATGCGCGCGCTGATCGGCGAGGCGGTCGAAAAATTCGGCGGCATCGATTGTCTGTTCAACAATGCCGGCGGACCGGCGCAGACCGGCGGGATCGAAGGCCTCGACGTTGCGCGCTTCGACGCCGCGATGGCTACCCTGGTGCGCAGCGTCATGCTCGGCATGAAGCACGCCGCGCCCCATATGAAAAAGCAGGGAAGCGGCAGCATCATCAACAATGGCAGCATCGCCGGCAGGCTCGCCGGTTTTTCGTCGTCGGTGGTGTATGGCGCGGCCAAGGCCGCCGTCATCCATCTCACCAAATGCGTGGCGATGGAGCTCGGCGAAGCCGGCGTCCGCGTCAACTCCATCTCGCCCGGCGCGATCGCCACCGGCATTTTCGGCAAGGCGCTGGGCCTGTCGGTGGAGGCTGCGGAGAAGACCCCCGACGTGATGCGCGAGGTCTACAAGACCGCGCAGCCGATCCCGCGCGCCGGGCTGCCCGAGGATATCGCTCATGCGGCGGTGTTCCTCGCCAGCGACGAATCCTCCTTCATCAACGGTCACGATCTGGTGGTGGATGGCGCCATTACTGGCGGCCGCAACTGGACCCAGCAGCAGCAGGGCTATGTCGCGCTGCGCAAGGCATTCGATCAGGGCGCGGGGTAATCCGCAGGAGGCACCGATGTCCGAAGCATCTGCATCGCTCGGCCGGATCGAACCCCGGCTGCTTTATGCCGCCGCCATCGCCGGGCTGGCCTGTGCGTTCCTGATCGGCAAGGCGCTGCCGGTGATGATGGATATGCTGTCGACGGTCGCCGCGCCGCTGTGCGCGGTGAGCGATCCGGCGGGCTCTGCGCTCGATACGGTCGAGCCGATCGGCTCCTATGCCTTGCCCAACGTGCCGGGCAAGCGCGTGACGATCATGCGGGTGTTCTATGGCCCCGGCGGATTTACCCGCGCGCATCGCCATGCGGGCTCGGTCACCGCCTATGTCACCAAGGGCGAAATCCGCTCGCAGCTCGCCGGCGGTCCGGTCGAGACCTTCAAGGTCGGGCAGTCGTTCTTCGAGCCGCCCGGCGCGACGCATCTGGTGTCCGCCAACGCCAGCAACAGCGAGCCCGCGGAATTGATCGCGGTGTTTGTGGCCGACGAAGGCGCGCAGCTCACGACGTTCATCGAATAACGACCGTTCGTCGCGTTCGCGAACGCGGCCGGCCGGATCCGTGTATAGTCCGGGCAGGCGGCATCGCTCGGGAGCAGGCAGCATGGACGCGAGGCTCGAGAGGAAACTCCGGTTGCTGGCTATTTTCTTTGCCTTTGGGGCCGTCGCCGGGTTCGTGTTCAACTTCGCCCAGGGCCGTGTGGCGCCTCGCTTTGTCCTGGCGGGAATGTCGTATGGGATGTTGATCAGTACTTCGCTCGGCTTCGTCCAGCTCTTCGTGCTGGAAGGCCCGATGCGGGTGTGGCTCAGCGGTCTTTCGTTCGCAACCGATCTGATCGTGCGAAGCGCGGTCTACGCAACGGTTATCGTGATTATCCAGGGCTTGGAGCTGGGTGAACGAATCGCCGGACTTCCCCTTGGAATGTCCAGCCAGATTTTCTGGTCCAGCTTCGTCTATTCCGCCGTCCTCTCGGTCGCGATGAACCTGGGCCTCGCGATCTCCAACATCATCGGACCCCGCGCCCTCCTCAACTTCGTCACCGGGCGCTATCATTCCCCGGTCGAGGAAGACCGCTTCGTGTTGTTTGTCGATATCGCGGGATCGACGGGGCTCGCCGAGCGGCTCGGCGGCGTCGGCATTCATCGCTTTCTCGACCGCACGTTTCGGCTTCTTACCGTTGCCGTCGAGGACTATCGCGGCGAGGTGCTCAGTTACGTCGGCGACGAGGTGATTGTGACCTGGCGGGAACGCAGTGGCGTAGTCGATTGCCGTCCGCTGCGGTGTTTCGTGGCGATGCGCGACGAGCTGGCGGGGGCATCGGGCCAATTCGAGCGCGAGTTTGGAGCGGTGCCGCGGATACGCGGCAGCCTGCATTTCGGCCCGGTGATCATCGGAGAAATTGGCGACGTCAAGCGCGCCATCGTGTTCAATGGCGACGTCATGAACACCGCGGCGAGGCTGGAGGAACTAAGCCGGACCGTCGATGGCGGCTTTCTGGCGTCGCGCGCGGCAATGGAACGGTTCGGCTCCATGCCGCCGTTCGCGGTTCGGGATCTCGGCCGGCTGCCGATCCGCGGTCGCGCCGACGGCATCGATGTGGTCGGCATCGACGCGCCGGCGATGGCTTGATGCTGGCCCGAGCCCGGCGCTGTCGGCTCAGCCGGCCGGCTTCAGCGTGACGCGCAGTCCGTCGCTCGGCTTCGGGATCGGCCACATCTGCCAGGCCGGCGTGTAGCCGGGCTCCAGCGAGACCTCGAGATTCTGCAGGAAATGCCGCGCAAAGCATTTCGCCTGCATGTAGGCGAAGTGCAGCCCGAGGCACATATGCGCGCCACCGCCGAACGGCACCCAGGCGAAGCGATGGCGGTTGCGCTGCGCCTCTTCGGTGAAGCGCAGCGGATCGAATGTGTCCGGTTCGGGCCAGATGTCCGCCATGTGGTGGGTGAACACCGGATTGACGCCGACCATGGTGCCGGCCGGAATCGCATAGCCCTTGAAGGTCAAATCGCGGATGGCGCGGCGCGGGATCGAGGGCACCGGCGGTTTCAGCCGCATCGCCTCCTTGAAGGCCATGTCGGTGAGCTGCATGGCCTCGAGATTGTCGAACGTCGTGGGTTGATCGGCCGGAATGCCGAGCCCGTTCACCTCATCGCGCAACTTGCTTTGCCACTGCGGATGGGCGGCCAGCATCGCCACGAACGAGGTCAGCGACGAGGTCAGCGTGTCGTGCGCGGCCATCATCAGGAAGCTCATGTGGTCGACGATGTCCTGGGTCGACAGCAGCGCGCCGTCCTCATGTGTCGCCTGGCACAGCTGCGAGAACAGGTCCTCGCCGCCGCCCTTGGCGCGGCGGATCGGAATCTGCTCGGAAAAGTAAGCCACGATGCGCTCGCGGCCGCGGACGCCGCGCGCCATCTTGGTGCCGGGTAGCGGCTTGCGGATCACCGAGATCGAGGCCGCCACCATGTCGATGAAGGCGCGCGTGATCTCGTCGACCTCGGGTCCGATATCGGCGCCGAGGAACGAGGTCGCGGCGAGGTCGAGGGTGAGCTGCTTCATCGCCGGATAGAACAGCATCGGCCCCGGCCGCGCCTTCCATTGCTTGACCTGCGCGGCGATGCCGGTATCGAGTGCGGCAAGATAGGATTTCATCGGCCCGGATTTGAAGGCCACCGACAGCGCGCGCCGGTGCAGCCGGTGTTCCTCGAAATCGAGCAGCATCAATCCGCGCGGAAACAGCAGGCCGAGAATCCGGCCCCAGCCATGGGTCGAGGAGAACAGCTTGGCCTGGTCGAACAAGACGAGCTCGTTGGCCTCGGGCCCCAGCAGCACCAGACTGGTTTCGCCGAAGATGTGGCTGCGATAGACCAGCCCGTATTTGGCGGCTTGCCGTTCAATCTGTCCCTTCGGATCGGCCAGCACCTCCAGCGTCTTGCCGATGATCGGCCAGCCTTCGTCGCCGGGAATATGCGTCAGCGAGTTCCGCCTGGGCGGGGTGAAGGCAATCGCGGGAGAGGCCATACTCTGCATCGACATGGCATGTGCTCCAATTGGTCTCAATTAATGAAAAACCGCGACATCGTTGCGGCCGCAGGCACGGGGCGATTATCGGCAATAGGCTAAACCGGTAAAATAACCGTTTTGCGGCTTCCGTGCAAAGCCCGACGACTTTGCACCCGGTCAATTTCTTCGTTCGGTTCCCTGGACGTGGGGACGACTCCGCGTCACCCGCTTCTCATGCCTTGTTTTTCCGCTTCGCGGCTTCCTTTTGCAGATCCGGTGCGTTGATGGTCGGGATCGCGACGCGGCCCGGGCCGGTGAGCGGAAGTGCGGCAGCGGCCTTGTCGTTTTCCATGATCTTCGCCATCACGGCTTGCCCGGCGCGTTCGAACACCTCGCGGTTCTCGATCACGAATTTCTGCGACCGGCGCAAGCCGTCGACATAGCCGTTGATTTCCGGCACAACGTAACGCGCCACCATGTCCCAGCTGCGGCGGGTGTTTTCGGGATTGGCCCAGTCGTGTACGAAGCCGATGATGGTGCCGACGCCGCCGGAAACTTCCATCAGGTTCTTGATGGTTTTGACCAGATCGTCGGGGGTGCCGATGGTGGAGGCGGCGCCTTCGCCGCCGGCGGTCTTCTCCACGGCGTCCTCGGGGGAGGTGAACGGCTGCAGGCCCGGCCGCTGCAGGGTGCGCACATTATATTCATTGTGCCAACGCATCAGTCCGGCGCCGGCCTCGCGCCGCGCCTGTTCGCGGCTCTCGGCGATATGCCAGCTCAAGAGCACGCGCCAGTCGGCACGGTTCACGGTGGTGCCGTGCTTCTTGGCCGCGTCCTCGGCAAAGCCCCATTGCGTCGGCAGCGCCATCAGGCCCTGGGTCGACATCGAGCCGAGCGAAATGATGCCGATGCCGTATTTGCCGGCCAAGGTCATGCCTGACGGCGAGATCTGCGAGGCCACCACGAACGGCATCTCTTCCTGCAGCGGCAGGATCTGCAGCGCGGCGTCGTTCATGGTGAACCAGTCGCTTTTGGCGGTGACGCGCTCGCCCCGAAACAGCCGACGGATGATCGCGATCGCCTCGTCCTGGCGGTCACGCTGGGTCATCGGATCGATGCCGAGCGTATGCGCGTCGGACGCCAGCGCGCCTGGCCCGGAACCGAAGATGGCGCGGCCGCCGGTCATGTGGTCGAGCTGCACCATGCGTTGGGCGACGTTGAAGGGATGGTGATAGGGCAGCGAGACCACGCCGGTGCCGAGTTTTATTCGCTTGGTGCGCTCGCCGGCGGCGGCGAGGAACATCTCGGGTGAGGCGATCGTCTCCCAACCCGAGGAATGGTGCTCGCCGCACCAGAATTCATCGTATCCGAGCGCATCGAGCTGCTCGACCAGATCGAGATCCCTGCGGAATTGCAGCATCGGATGCTCGCCGATCGGATGGTGCGGGGCAAGAAAGGCTCCGAATTTCAGGCGCGCCATGGGTATTCTCTCCGAAACAGCTATTATTGTTGCTTGGCTTGGCCTGCAGGCTACGTGCTTGAATGCGTCAAGGCAATCGCCGGGGGCGGCGCAGGCTATGCGGCATGGCGCCATGCGCGGAGGCGATGGATCGCCTGGGGCGTTAGACTGTAGGCCGCGACCGTGGTTTCGGAAAACCGTGAGGCTGCCGCGGGATTGCGCAACAGCCGCGTGATCACGACGCCAAGCGGAATGGCGCACCAGGGATCGGTCAAAAGCGGCACCAGTTCCTCGCGCGAGCCGCGATATCGCCCGGAACTGGTTGCCAGCAGCATGATTTCCCGCATGACGTCGCGGCGGCGGCTGCGCTGCCGGGCGGCATCCAGCAGTCCCATCAGGCCGAGCCGGGTGACAACGCCCTCGCGTCCGGGGGCCTGTGCCGGAGGCGTTTCGCCCAGCGAAATCTGCAGCAAGGCGCCGGGCAGGTCGACGCCGCTGAGCCACGCGTTCATCGGCTCGACCAGGCGCGGATTGGCGTCGATGAAATAAGGCGTGCCGGTCACGTCCTCGCGGATGTAATCGAACGACAGCGCGCCGTGCCAGTCGAGCGCATGCCCGATCCGCTCGACGATCTCGCGCACCTGCGCATCGACGACACTGATCTTGAGCACGTCGCCGCCGCCGGGCCCTTCCACGACCTGCCGATAGATATGGCTTGCGACCATGCGTCCGCGATCGAACACGGCCTGCGTACGCTCCAGCGACCCCGTCACCGCGGCCTGCACCAACAGGCCCTCGGCGAAGGCATCGTGTTGTTGCAGCTGCGCCAGCACGGCGTCGCGCTGCTGCCCGTCGCGCACCCGCCAGACGCCGGTGCTCGCGGTGCCGAACGCGGCCTTGACGAAGAACGGATAGGGCCGCGTCGCAACGAATTCATCGGCCGAACGCACGAGCTCGGTTCTCGGCTGCGGTACGTCCAGCCGCGTCAGCAGTTCGGCGAGGCCGGCCTTGCTCTGCACCTGCTCGAACGCCGCGAAACCGGCGAGCGCGATACCGAGGCGAGCGGGAAGCCGTTGGGGCGCGGCGGCGAACAGATAGGCCTGCTCATGCACCGGCAGCAGCGCGTCGATCCCGCTCGCTTCGACCGTTTCGATCACCGCCTTCAGATAGCCGTCCGGATCGGCGCCCGACGCCGGCGCCCGATGGGCGCGGCTGACGAAGCGCGAGAAACGCCCGAGGCACAACGGATCGCTGGAGAGCAGTTCGACCCGGTGGCCGGCGAGGCCGAGCGCCGTGATGGCTTCGCGCGACGACAGGCTGGAGCCCTCGCTCAGGAGAATTCTGGGTTGTCGCGCTGTCATCCGAACCTGCCTCGCCGCGCTGAGCTTAGCTGGCTGTGGTGCGAACACAAAGCGCGCGGGCCACCGCGCCGGGATTGTCGGCGGTGCGAACTTGCCCTAGCGTCGTCAGCCCCGCTCCCCCGCCGTCTCTCCCCTCGCAGCAATGGACAGCCATGAACCGCGTTATCGCCCATACCGGCGCAAAATATCCGATTGTGCAGGCCCCGATGGGCTGGATCGCCCGCACCCAGCTGGCTTCGGCCGTGTCACGCGCCGGCGGCCTCGGCATCATCGAGACTTCCTCGGGCGAGACCGAGGCCTGTCAGGCTGAAATCAACAAGATGAAGGCGCTGGAGCTGCCGTTCGGCGTCAATCTGCCGATCCGTTTCCTGCGCGACGACGCGATGCTGAAATTCGTCTGCAATTCCGGCGTCAAATTCGTCACCACCTCCGCAGGCAGCCCGGCGAAATTCATCGCGCCGCTGAAAGCCGCGGGCATCACGGTCTATCACGCGGTGCCGACGGTGGAGACCGCGCTGAAATGCGTCGAGGCCGGCATCGATGGGCTGGTGGTGGAGGGCGCCGAGGGCGGCGGCTTCAAGAATCCGGAAGAAGTCTCGACGCTCGTGCTGTTGCAGGGCATCCGCGCCCGCAGCGACGTGCCGATGATCGCCGCCGGCGGCATCTGCGACGGCCGCGGCATGGCGGCGGCGTTCGCGCTCGGCGCCGAGGGCATCCAGATGGGCACCCGTTTCGTCAGCTGCAGCGAGAGCCCGGTGCATGCCAACTACAAGAACGCCATCGTGGACGCCAAGGAGACCGGCACGCTGGTGCTCAACAAGAAATCGACGCCCTGCATCCGCGCGCTGAAGTCGGAACGCACCGGGGCGATCTATGAGGAGGGCCTGATGGCGCCGGATGCGCTGAAGGGAATTCGCGACGTGTATTTCCACGGCGACATGGAAGCGGCTCCGGCGCTCGCCGGGCAATCGGCCGGCCTGATCGACGAAGTGAAGCCGGCGCGCCAGATCATCGAGGAGACTGTGGCGCAGTTCTTCGCCATCACCGGCCGGCTCGGCGGATTGGCGTCACAGCAATCGTTCGGGTGAAACGCGATGCAATACGCTGTAACGTACAACTACGGATATCACCGGCCGCTTGCGCACCAAGGTTTAACGAAGACCGCTTAGTCGTGACCACGCATTCCAGAATAGAGTGCGGAGGTCCCGGTCCTTCCGTGGCGGTCGAGCCGGGACCTTCACTCAAAAATTGCAAGCCCGCTCAAATTGCGCCAGATGGGAATGGCGCTACGCGCATTCACTCTTGAGAAACAGCACATCGACATATCCGATCCGGGCGACCTTGAGATGAATCTCCGCCGGACTTGTCTTTCTCGGCGGTCCCGCCCGCATCAGCCAGTAGGGTTCGTATCCATACTGCCAAAGATGATCCAGGATGGCCGATACCGACGTCCCGAACTTGTTCAGTCCCTCCTCATGAAGCTCGATGAAGAGAGCGGGCGCGGCCATCTCCAGGATGCCGGAGGCGCCCATCAGGACCAGCATCTCCGCGCCCTGAACGTCGATCTTCACCAGAGCCGGCCTTAGATGGCGCTTGTCCTGGACGAGTTCGTCGAGCGTTACGGCGCTCACCGGCAAACCGCTGCCATCGCGGGAGAGTTTGTGATCCGCCGGATGAAGAGGGTTGACCTCGAGCAGCATCGTCCCGGGCGCAGCGGCGGCAACGGCCTTCAGGGCGTGAACGCGGTTCAGAACGTTTGCGCGCCCGAGCGCCGAGATCAGGCTGTCGTAGTTTCGAGCTTCCGGTTCGATCGCGATGACTTCGCCGCTCTCACCCACCCATCGCGCAAAGCGAAGCGAAAAGAAGCCGACATTGGCTCCGACGTCGATGACCAGGCAACCGTCCGGCACGAAATCCCTCAGCTGATCGATCGGCCCTGCCTCGAAATACCGTTTGTAGATCGCATAGAACGCGAGAAAGACCCGGTTGAACGCGGGAATGCGATCAAGGCCGAGCTTTGCAATCAGCGCAAACAGCTTGACCGCGGAATCTCTTATGAGGCTTTGGAGCATCCAAAAACCATCCGGTGTTGCTCATTGGGTCGAGGGAATCGTCATGCCGACCGAAATGCAGGCCGGCGCGAAGGGATGTTTCCGCGATCATGCGGGAGCGTGAAAAAGACCGCGATTTTTCCTGCCACCTGGTCCAGAAAGCCCTATTGCATCGTCACAACGCTTATCGCATAAAAATTCGGGGAGCTTTTCCAATGCTGTACAACCTGCGCAGAGGCCGGTCGAGGCTTGAGGCTTGAAATCGGTCGAGAACAAATTCCTGTCTTGGCCATTCATTTTGGCGGCCGGCTTCTTTTTGATCCCCATCGTCCTTTTTTCTCTTTATCCGATCGGCTTCTGGAGTTCGACCGACTATGAGCCGTTGGGGCTGGCGAACGCCCTGAACATGGCCTACCGGCTCGCCGATCTCAGGCTCTACGCCGCCGAAGGCATGACGAACCACCCTGGGGTTCCGTTCTATCTGATGAGCTGGCTGGCTCTGGCACTTTCGGGCCATCCGGTGGCCGCGGGGGGGCAGGAGCCTTTCTTCCGCGATGTTGTCGATCACGTCGAGGATTATCACCGGGCAGCGGTCTATGTCGCCGCATTGGCCGGTTCGGCAGGCGTCTATGCCTTTGCTCGAACAGCCCTCAAATTGATTCCGACGGGAGTGACGGCGATTGCGCTCCTGGCCTGGCTGGTGTCGACGCCGGCGACGATATTGTGTTTCATGTACACGGGATTCGAGCCCGTCGGCCTGCTGATCAACGCCCTGTTCCTGGTGGTTCTGGCTGCGCTTGCCTTTGACCGGGAGATCAATCCCAGGGTGATCGTTCTGGCGGGCCTCGTCGGGGCTTTCGCATATCTGAACAAGCTCGCCTATGCCTACGTCCCGCTGGCGCTGGTTTGCGCGATCTTCTGGAAAGCCTATTTTGGCGGAATCGGCTGGCGCCGAACCACGGCCCTCATCGCACTGTCGTTTTTCACCTTTGTCGCGGTGGTCGTCGCCACCGGGTATTTCATCATCGGATGGAAAGCATTCGTATACCTCCTGAGATTCCATCGAAACGTCATTCTCGGTTCGGGGCTGTACGGAGGCGGCCCGCGGGTCGTGGTGAGCGGCGAGGGAGTATGGCATGCGATCATGGCAATACCGGGCGACAGGGCCTATGCGGTCCCGTTGGCTCTGATTGCCGGAGTGGCGCTCAACATCGCCGGCGTGGTCGCCGGAATCAGGAACAGGCAGAACGCCGGCCTCGCCGTCATGGGCATTGGTGTGGGCCTGGCTGCGCTGTTTTCGGCGCTCAGCGTGATGAAGCATTACGACTCCCATTACACGGCGGGCGTATCGGCGACGTTGCCGGGCTGTGTGCTGGCCTGCTTTCTGTTTGCGCGGGGCTGGAATTCCAAAGTTCGCTTCACCGCCGTTGCGGCTACTCGCAATCGCGATCCTGTTCATCGCCGGCCCCGTCGTTTTGGAGGTAAGGGACGTGTTGGCCTCCAAAGTCAACGCCACGCGTTTGGCGGTGGCGGATATGAAGGAGGTTAGCGCGCAAACCGCGGGGATGGAGCGAGCCGTCGACTTCAACTATCGAGTTCCCTTCCCACAATTTGTCGAGGGGTTTATCGTGCACTATGCGGGCGTGCCCCGGCTCACCGAGCAATATGTTCGCACCAGAGGAGGGGTAACGAACGATATTCTCGGCGAAACAAGCGGCGAGATCGGCGCCTACGTATTCGACAAGAACTATTTTGACGCACAGGCGATCATGAACGCTCCGAACCTCGATCCACGGAGGCCGACGCTGGAGCGGTTCGATGCCCATGACAAGTTGATCGAGCTGCACACGGTTTTTCTGCTGATTCGCAAATGAGTCTCAAAGGGGGATACCTCCCGGCGGAGCCATCAGCCGTGAGTTCAATCGAGGCCGCGATGGATCCAACCAAGCCCAATGAAAACAGGCCCGCGCAATTTTCCAGCCGGCGAAAGCGCGAACTGCTCGAGCAGTTCGAAGCCAGCGGCGGCGAACAGTATCAGGGGGGCAAGTTCAACGCCGCCTATCGCGAAGGCGATCGCAGGTTCATGCGATTCCTGATTCCTCCAGGCAAGCGGGTTCTGGAACTGGGCTGCGGCCGGGGAGATTTGCTCGCGGCGCTGGAGCCGTCCTATGGCGTCGGCGTCGATTTCAGCGTCAGGACCATCGCCAAGGCCAGAGAGCTTTATCCCTCCCTGCATTTTGTTCTGGGCGACGTCGAGGATCCGGCGACGCTGGCTCCGATCGAGGGGCCGTTCGATTACGTCGTGATCGCCGACACCATCGGCATGTTCGAAGACATCGATAGCACGTTGCGGCTTGTGCATCATCTGTGTGCGCCGTCGACGCGAATCATCATCGCCTATTATTCCCATTTGTGGGAGCCGATCCTGAAGCTCGGGGAGATGTTGAGACTCAAGAGCCGGCAGACCCAGATCAACTACATCGCCACCGCCGACTTCCTGAACCTGATGGATCTGGCGGATTTCGAGGTGATCAGCCAGGCGCAGAGGCAACTGATTCCGCTGCACTGGTTCGGCCTCGGTCCGCTCGTCAACCGGTTCATCGCGCCGCTGCCGGGGATCAGGCAGCTGTGCCTGCGGACCTATATCGTCGGACGCCCGGTGCGGAAGTTTCCGGACCGGAAATTTTCGGTGAGCATCGTCATTCCCTGCCGCAATGAAAAGGGAAATATCGAGAGCGCGATTTCCCGGATGCCGAGGTTCGGCGCCGCCCAGGAGATCCTGTTCGTCGAGGGCAATTCCAGCGACGGAACGTTCGCGGAGTGCGAGCGGGTACGCGATGCCTATCGCGGCGTTTGGGATATCAAGGTCCTCAAGCAGGACGGCAAGGGCAAGGGCGATGCGGTCCGGAAAGGATTTGCCGCGGCAACCGGCGACGTTCTGATGATTCTGGATGCCGACCTGACGATGCCGCCGGAGGCGCTGCCGAAATATCACTCGGTCATCGAGACCGGGAAGGCGGAATTCGTCAACGGCACGCGCCTGATCTATCCCATGGAGCAGGACGCGATGCGACCGCTCAATCTGATCGCCAACCGCTGCTTCGCCTATCTGTTCAGTTATCTCGTCAATACCAGGCTGACGGACACGCTGTGCGGCACCAAGGTGCTGCTGCGCAAGGATTACGAAGTGCTGGCGCGGGAGCGCGACTATTTCGGCAATTTCGATCCGTTCGGCGATTTCGATCTGATCTTCGGCGCGGCCAAGCAGAATCTGAAGATCATCGAGACGCCGATCCACTACAAGGCGCGCACTTTCGGCGAGACGCAGATTTCGCGGTTTCGGGACGGCTGGCTGCTGTTGAAGATGGTGTGGTTCGCCTATCGCAAGCTCAAAGCCGTTTGATCGCGAATTCGCCATGACCAGGAGCGCCGTCGATTTGGACCAACGCCAGATATCTCATCGCGACCTGTGGGAAAGGAAGCGATCGATCCGCCTCCTGTACAGGGATTTTCATCGGCGGTTGCTCGATTACTGTCCCGATGGCCGCGTTCTCGATATCGGCAGCGGGACCGCCCACATCAAGGATTCCAGGCCCGATGTCGTATCCACCGACATCCTTGCCTTTCCCGGCATCGATGTCGTCGCCGACGCCCATCGGCTGCCGTTCCCCGATGAATGTTTTTCCGGTCTCGTCATGCTCGACGTTCTGCATCATCTGGAGCGCCCGATCGAATTTCTCAAGGAAGCGTCGCGCGTGCTCAAGCCGGGCGGACGGCTTGTGATGATCGAGCCGGCGATGACGACGCTGGCCCGCCAATTCTACCATCGCTTTCACGAGGAGCCGGTGGATATGCGCGCCGATCCGTTTGCCGAGGTGGCAATCAGCCCGGATCGGGATCCGTTTGACGCCAACCAGGCCATCCCGTCCCTTCTGTTTGCGACACCGGCGGCGTGCAGGCGGGTCGAAGCGGTAATTCCCGGCTTGCGCGTCCGGACGGTGGACTGGCTCGGCCTGTTTGCCTACCCCTTGAGCGGAGGATTTCAGAACTGGTCGCTGCTTCCAGCGGCGCTGGTTCGGCCCATGCTGGCTTTCGAGGCAAAAGTGCCGCAAGCGGTTCGAAGGCTGATTGCGTTTCGGATGATCGTTGTCCTTGAACGCCCGCAATGAAACGTCGAGGCCGCCCATCAGCAACGTTGCCGGCGAACGGTTAGAAAAGCAGCCGAAGATCGTGCCTCCGGCCGTCTTTCCAGGCCGCGCTCGGGCCAGAACGCCCGGTGAATACCTACCCCCCGAGGTAATCGCCGGAACACGCGAAACCTGATCAATCCATGCAATGGATTCTTGATCGGGTAGCTTCCGCATGCATCAGCTCGTTTCAGCCGATCTGGATTCCTCGCGCCGTTGGGCGGTGCTTGCGATCGTCGTCGGCGCGCAGTTCATGTTCGGCGTCGATGCCTTCATCGTCGACGTCAAGTCTTGCCTTCGTGCCGTTGGCGCTGGCCTTCGTCGTCGCCTCGTGACACAGCGGAGCGCGGGCGCGGCGGCGCGGCACGCTGGTGCTGATCGAAGGCTGCGCGATCCAGGTTGTTGGTCTTGCAGCGCTGATGCTGGTGGTTGCATCGATCGAGGCCCCCGGCGCTTGGTTAATGGCGCTGGTGCTGACGATTTTCGGCTACGGCCAGGGGCTGGTGATGGCGCCCTTGTCCAGCGCGGTGCTTTCCTCGGTAAAGCCGGCAAGCGCCGGCTCGGGATCGGGCATGTACGTCACGACGGCGCAGATCGCCAACGCCGCCGGTGTCGCCGCAATCGGCGCCGTATTCTTTACAATTGAGGCGGCTTATTCGGCGCGACTGGCGTTTTTTGTGGCGTCTGCGCTGTTTGCGTTCTCGATCGTCACCAGCGCCGTATTTCTGTCATGGATGCGCCGTGCATCGGCATAAAAGACACGTCCATTTGAAATTCTGGGGAATGACAGCACACGGCCTTTTTATTTTGCAGTGCAGCAACTATCTGTTCTTGGTCGGGTTGGTACAAGCCTGTCGCCAAGGAGCTGCCGTTGTCCCTCGCCAAGAATGTCGACTACCTGAGCCGTCTGCCGAAATTGAATGGCATCGACGGCTTTGCGGACTTCGGACGGGGCCTCAAGCCGGGGCAGCGAAGTCCCATCGTTGAAACCAAGGACTTCGGCTCGAACCCAGGCGCGCTGCGGATGTTCACGTTCGCGCCCGACAATCTCCAGCCGGCACCCGGCCTTGTCGTCGTGCTGCACGGTTGTGGTCAAAGTGCTGCCGGTTACGATCTGGGCGCCGGCTGGTCGACCCTGGCGAAGCATTACGGTTTCGCGCTCTTGATGCCGCAGCAGCAGCCGTTCAACAATGCCAACGGTTGCTTCAACTGGTTCAACCGGGAAGACACCACGCGCGATCGCGGCGAAGCCGGCTCGATCCGGCAGATGATCGCGCGGGCGGTCAAGGATATCGGTATCGACCGGGAGCGCATCTTCGTCACCGGGCTTTCAGCCGGCGGCGCCATGACTTCCGTGATGCTCGCGACCTATCCGGAAATATTCGCGGGCGGCGCCATCATCGCAGGCCTGCCGTTCGGCGTAGCGACCAACATGCGGGAAGCGCTGAGCGGAATGTTTCAGTCGCCGTCACGCCCGGCTTCCGAACTGGGCGATCTCGTGCGCAGCGCCTCCACTCACAAAGGCCCATGGCCGAAACTATCGGTCTGGCACGGCAGCGCCGATCGCACCGTCAACCCCGCCAATGCCAACGAGATCGTCAAGCAGTGGCTCGACGTGCATCAATTCCCCGCCGCGCCGATGTCGGAAGGCACCGTCAACGGCTATCCGCGCCAGCTGTGGTGGAACGCGGACGGCGAAACGACCATTGAATCCTACACCATCACCGACATGGCCCATGGCACCCCGCTTGGAATTGGCGACAACGACAAGCGCTACGGCACGGAAGGGGCGTTCCTGATCGAGGCCGGAATCTCGTCGTCGTATCAGATTGCGAATTTTTTCGGTCTTACCGAATGGATTTGCCGGCCCCGCGAAACTGTCAAGCAACCGGCTAAGCAACCTGCCAAACAACCTGACAAGTCCTCTGCCGAGCAAGTAGCAAAGCCGGCTGCCGCGGTTGCCGCAAAGAAGGTTGCCAAGAAAATCCCGGTCGTTGCGGCTCCGGTGCCTGCGCCGACGCCGGTTTCGGTGCCGGATCTCGCCCAGGTCCTTTGGCCGTTGACGACGCTCAATCGCCCGGCCGCGCCGCCGCAGGAGCCCAAGCGGCGCGGCATCGACGTCGGCAGCGTCATCACCCGCGCGTTGACGGCGGCCGGCCTGATGAAATGAGTTCGCCGCCGCGCAGCTAGCCGCCGCGTCGGCCTGCCGCCAGGATGGTTAACGGTCGCGCCGCGCACCCAGCAGCCGTTTTGTTCCGCCCTTGAAGAAATATTTTGGAACCAAAGACGGGTCCCCGCGTTTGCTCCGGGTGTGACAGGCCGTTAAGTTCCGGCTGCAAACTGGGCTGAACTTGGCCATCGATCGTCCCCCGATGTTGAAAATCAATCGGCCGACTTCTGCGGATTTTCTCGCCGGCGGCGGCGAGATGGGTGCGTTGACGCGGGCCTATGACTGGTCGGCGACGCCACTCGGAAAGCCGGAGATCTGGCCGCAAAGCCTGCGCACGGCGGTGCGTATTCTGCTCAATACCAACCACCCGATGTTCATCTGGTGGGGGCCTGAGCTCATTCAGTTTTATAACGACGCCTATCGCCAGACCATGGGACCCGAGCGGCACCCGAGCGCGCTGGGCCAGCGCGGGCGGGGATGCTGGGAGGAAATCTGGCCCATTATCGGCCCCCAGATCGAACAGGTGATGAGCGGCGGCGGCGCGACCTGGCACGAGAATCAGCTCGTTCCGGTGACGCGTCACGGCCGGGTGGAGCAGGTCTACTGGACCTACGGCTACAGTCCGATCGACGAGGGCGACCGCGTCGGCGGCGTGCTCGTGGTGTGCCGCGACGTGACCAAAGATTATCTCGCTGCCGCCGCGCTGCGGGACCGCGAAGCCGAACTGGCGCGCGTGCAACAGCTCGGACGGATCGGCGGCCTCGAGGTCGATCTGAGGACCGGGTTCCGCAATCGCCGATCACCCGAATATCTGCTGATCCACGGATTGCCGCCGGATGCGGCCAACGAATCCCATGATGACTGGGTCCGGCGTATCCATCCCGAGGATCGCGAGGCGACCGAGAAGAAATTTCGCGACGCCATCGCATCCAGGGTGGGCGAATACACCGTGCAGTATCGCATCATTCGTCCCAGCGACGGCGAGACACGCTGGATTTCGGTCAAATCCACCATCGAGCGCGACGAAAATGGCCGAGCCGTCCGCCTGGTTGGCGCGCATACCGATGTCACCGAACAGGTGGTGGCGGAGCAGGCGCTTCGGCAAAGTGAGGAGCGCTACCGCAAGCTTGCCGACCAGCTCGCCGAGCTGAACGCGACGCTGGCGCAACGCGTCGAGGAGAAGACCCGGGAGCGCGACCGCATCTGGAACGTGTCGCAGGATCTCCTGGTGGTCGCGGACCGCAGCGGCGTCTGGCAAACGGTCAACCCGGCATGGACCCGGACGCTCGGCTGGAGCGAGGCCGAACTGCTCGACCGTACCTCGGAATGGCTGGAGCATCCCGACGACAACGGACTGACGCGGACGCAGGTCAAAAAGCTCGGCGCCGACGGGACCACCGTGCGGTTCGAAAGCCGTTTTCGTCACAAGGACGGTTCCTACCGCTGGCTGTCATGGACAGGGGTTTCGGAAAGGGAACGGATCTATGCGGTCGCCCGCGACGTTACCGCGGAGAAGGCCGCGGCCGAGCGGCTCCGGGCCACCGAGGAAGCGTTGCTGCAGTCCCAGAAGATGGAAGCAGTGGGCCAATTGACCGGCGGCATCGCCCACGACTTCAATAATCTGTTGACCGGCATCGTCGGTTCGCTGGATCTCTTGCAGACCCGGCTCAACCAGGGACGTACCGACAACGTCGCGCGTTACATCAATGCGGCGATGACATCGGCGAACCGCGCCGCGGCGCTCACCCACCGCCTGCTGGCGTTTGCGCGGCGCCAGCCGCTGATTCCGAAAAGCGTCGATGTCAATCAGCTGGTGGTGTCGCTGGAGGATCTGTTGCGCCGGACCATCGGCGAAACCATCGACCTGCAAATCGTCGCGGCGGCGGATCTGTGGAGCACGCTGTGCGATCCCAACCAGCTTGAAAGCGCGCTGCTTAACCTCGCCATCAATGCCCGCGACGCCATGCCGGACGGCGGCAGGCTCACCATCGCCACGTCGAACGCGCGGCTCGACAGCGTGACCGCGGAGACGCCGGCGCTTTCGCCAGGCGATTACGTCTGCATCATCGTCACCGACACCGGCGTCGGCATGAGCGCGGAGGTGGCGGCGCGCGCGTTCGATCCGTTCTTCACCACCAAGCCGATCGGGCAGGGCACCGGGCTCGGGCTTTCCATGATCTACGGTTTCGCCCGGCAGTCGAACGGTCACGTGATCATCGACAGCAGGATCGGGCAGGGAACGAAGGTGCGGCTCTATCTGCCCCGGCATCGCGGCGACATCGACGCTTCGCAGGCCTCCGCGGCCAGGATGGCCGAACACGCCGCGACCGGCGAAACCGTGCTGGTCATCGAGGACGAGCCGGTGGTGCGCGGCGTCGTGCTGGAGATGCTGGCCGAGCAGGGCTATCGGACGCTCGAGGCCGTCGATGGGCCGTCGGGCCTGAAAATTTTGCGCTCCGATCAGCGGATCGATCTCCTGGTCACCGATGTCGGCCTGCCCGGCATGAACGGCCGCCAGGTCGCCGACCAGGCGCGCGAGAGCCGGCCCGACCTGAAAATCCTTTTCATCACCGGCTATGCCGAGAGCGTGGCGATCGCCGACGGCTTTCTGCAGCCGGGCATGGAGATGATCACCAAGCCGTTCGACCTCGACCATCTCGCCCAGCGCATCCGCGCGATGATTTCGAGCTAGGGCATAAACGTCCCGGGCCCTTAGCCAATTCTCTACCGACACACGTCGTGGCCGACGGCTGACATTGCTTCGGGTGCGTGCTCTAGTGAGGCGGCCGCTAACGAAGGAAATGACCGTTGATCAGGACGAATATCTCATCCGGCTATCCGTTCGAGGACGTGTATGGCTACGCGCGCGCTGTGCGCGTCGGCGATCAGGTATTCGTCTCCGGGACGACGGCCCGCTCCCCTCACCTGGAGGGCGATGCCTACAGCCAGATGATGGGCGCAATCGCCGTCGTCGCGGCGGCGCTTGGCGAAGCGGGAGCGGAACTGCGCCACGTCGTGCGGACCGTCGTCTATCTTATCGATATGGCGGATGCCCACCACATTGCCCGCGCGCATGGCGAGACCTTCGGCGCGTGGCGCCCGGCAAGCACCCTTGTCCAGGTCGCGGCCCTGACGCCCGCCTCGGCTCGCGTGGAAATCGAGGTGACGGCCGTCATTCACGACTGATTTGGTGAAATGGTTTCGCCGATCAGCTCGATTGGCGTTACCGTGACCTCGCCGCCGGCGACCTGCCGTGTCCTTTCCGTATAGTGTTTGAAGAAATCCCGCGACTGCAGCGTCTTGACCGCCTGCTCGTCGGCCGCCGCGGCGAGATGAAAATAGCTCGAATCATCACGGTTCTTCATGACGCGATAGCCGATCCTGCCCTTCAGCTCGGGATCGCTGTCGAGCGCGGCAATGAAGCGGCCGACTTCCCGATGCCATTCTTCGGGCGTGCCGTTGGCGAATTGATACTTGATCATGAAGTGTTTCATCGGCTGATTCCCCTAGGCTTTCGGCGGCGCCTCGCCCCGGAATACCGCGGCGTTACGCTTGGCGAATTCGTCGAACGAGGTCGGCGGCCTTCCGAGCAGCGCGGCGGCGTCGGGCCAGACCCTGGCTTCCTTGCCGTTGCGGCGCTCGGCAAACAGTTCGAACAGCGCATCGGCGAGAAAAGGCGGCATGCCAGCGGCCAATTGCGCCTGCCGCGCGGCCTCGGGCGGAACGTTGACATAGCGAATGGTCTTTCCGATGGCGGCGGAGAGTTTTTCCGCGACCTCCGCCATGGTGCAGCGCCTGCGGCCCGGTGAGGGGATAGATTTTGCCCTCGTGCCCCGCGCCGGTCAGCACCCGCGCGGCGATCTCGGCGATATCGCCGACGTCGATCGAGGCGATCCGGGCTTCCTCCATCGGCAGCAAGATCGCGCCCTTGGCGGTGATATTGGGGACTTGCCGGAAATAGGCCGGCATGAACTCGCCGGCCCGCAAATGGGTGAACGCCATCCCCGAAGCTTCCAGCCGCTTCTCGATCTCGCCGTGCATCCGGGCGAAGCGAAACGCCGAATCGAGCTCCGGCATGATCCCCGACAATTTGACCACGTGCTTCACGCCCGCCTGCTTCGCCGCATCGATGAAATTCGACTGCACGTCGAGCATCACGGGGTCCGATGAAGAAATCAGCATGGCGCGATCGACGCCGCGCAATGCGATGACGAGCGTCTCGGGTTGCGCCATATCGCCTTGCACGATCTCGATATGCGGCAATGCCGCGATCGCCTCGGCCTTGGCTGGATTGCGTACCAGTGCGCGAACGGCGACGCCGCGCGCCGATAGCTTGCGCAACAATTCCTTCCCGTTCAGTCCGGTGGCACCCGTCACGAGGATCATCGCCCGTCTCCCGCTCGCAGATCCCGATCTGGCGCCGTCAGGAGCGATAATGCAAGTATGGACAAAAATGATACTATGGACTTTTGCGCGCTTGCTCGTCATCCTGCTGCCGCAGCACAACGGCCCGGCGGAGACGATGCCATGGCAAGCGCAAAATCAGCACAGGCCTGCGGATGCCCGGTGGCGGCATTCCAGAAGATGATCAGCGGCAAGTACAAGCTGCGGATCGTCTGGGATCTGCAGGATGGTCCGAAACGCTATGGCGAAATCCGCAGCGGTCTGTTGCGCGGCGCCAGCGGCAGCGCGGCGATCGCGCCGCGCGTGCTGTCGCGCGAATTGAAGGCGCTCACCGAAAGCGGCCTGATCGACCGCAGGGATTTTGGGGTGGTTCCGCCCAAGGTGGAATATCGCCTGACGCGCAAGGGCCGGAGCTTTGTGCCCGTGATCGCCGCCATCCGCGACTGGGGCACGCGCCATCTCGCGCAGTCCGGCACGCCCGAGATGGTCGCGGCCGAATAGCCGATCGCGTGTCCTGAAAGCGCCGCCTACATGGCGCCGGTAAGGAACGGGTTGGTCAGCCGCTCCTGGCCGATGCTCGATCCGGGGCCGTGGCCGCAGATGAAGCCGACATCGTCGCCGAGCGGCAGCAGCTTGTCGACGATCGATTTGATCAGCGTGGCGTGATTGCCGCCGGGAATATCGCTGCGTCCGACCGACCCGCTGAACAGCACGTCGCCGACATGCGCGAAACGCATTTCCTTGCTGTAGAACACCACGCTGCCGGGCGAATGGCCGGGGCAGTGCAGGATGTCGAAGCTGAGTTCGCCGATCGAGACCTGGTCGCCCTCGTTCAACCAGCGGTCCGGCGCAAAATCGCGCACGCCGGTCATGCCGAAGCGGGCGCCGCTGGTCACGACATTATCCAGCAGGAACTTGTCGGCAGCGTGCGGGCCTTCGATCGGCACTTTCAGCGCGTCGCGCAGCTCGGCGGCGCCGCCGACATGGTCGATATGGCCGTGGGTCAGCCAGATCTTTTCGACGTTGACCTTGGTCTGCTTGATCGCTTCCAGAATTTTCGGCACTTCGCCGCCGGGGTCGATCACGACCGCCTTCCGGGTAGCCTCGCACCAGATCAGGGTGCAGTTCTGCTCGAACAGCGTCACCGGAATAATGGCGGCGCCCGCCTTCGCTTGGGTCTCGGTCTGCTCGGTCATGCCAGCACAATGCCGATTTTTAAGGAGGAGCCAAGTAAAAGATTCCGGCATTTCGGAAGCGCTGGCTTGCCGGAATGGCTCCATGACCGGCGTTCCCGGGCTCCCCCGTGTCATACCGGCGTCGTTGTTCTCATGCGGGGTGCCGATAGTGGCTGAACCGGTTCCGGGGTGCCGCGTTACCCCGCGCAACCCGGCACGAGAAGTGATCCCGCGATGAAACAGAGCAACGAAATCTGGTGGCGGCACGGCGTGTTCTATCAAATCTACCCGCGCTCGTTCCAGGACGCCGATGGCGACGGGGTCGGCGACATCAAGGGCATCATCGACCGGCTGCCCTATCTGCTGACGCTCGGCGTCGATGCGATCTGGCTGTCGCCGATCTTCCCGTCGCCGATGGCCGATTTCGGCTACGATATCTCCGACTATACCGGCATAGATCCTTTGTTCGGCACCATGGCCGATTTCGACGCGCTGATGAGCGCCGCGCACGCAAGCGGGCTCAAACTCATCCTCGATCTCGTGCCCAACCACAGCTCCGACCGGCATCCCTGGTTCGTCGAAAGCCGGAGTTCGCGCGACAACGCAAGGCGCGATTGGTACATCTGGCGGGATCCGGCCGCCGACGGCGGGCCGCCGAACAACTGGCTGTCGGAGTTCGGCGGCAGCGCCTGGGAATACGACGCGGCCACCGGGCAATATTACTATCATGCCTTCCTCGCCCAGCAGCCGGATCTGAACTGGCGCAATCCGGCGGTGCGCGCCGCCATTTTCGACGTCATGCGCTTCTGGCTTGCCAAGGGCGTCGACGGCTTCCGGGTCGATGTGATCTGGCATCTGATCAAGGACGCGGAATTCCGCGACAATCCGCCGAACCCCCATTTCCGCGAGGGGCGGCCGCCGCACGAAAAGATCCTGACGCGATATTCCACCGACCAGCCCGAAGTGCACGAGGTGATCGCCGAGATGAGGCGCGTGATCGACGAATTCGACGACCGCGTGCTGATCGGTGAAATCTATCTGCCGCTGCAGCGGCTGGTCGCCTATTACGGCAACGACCTCGGCGGCGCGCATCTGCCGTTCAACTTCGCGCTGCTGTCGACATTGTGGAGCGCGCGGTCGATCGAGAGGATCATCGCCGACTATGAGGCGGCACTGCCTCCGGGCGCGTGGCCGAACTGGGTACTCGGCAATCATGACCGTCCGCGGGTGGCGAGCCGGGTCGGGCCGGATCAGGCGCGCGTCGCCGCGATGCTGTTGTTGACCTTGCGGGGAACGCCGACGCTCTATTACGGCGACGAAATCGGCATGCATCAGGTGGCGATCGCCCCAGACCAGGTCCGCGACCCCTTCGAGAAGAACGTGCCGGGAATCGGGGTCGGCCGGGACGGCTGCCGCACCCCGATGCAATGGGATGCGACTTCTCACGCCGGGTTTTCGGCATCGACGCCCTGGCTGCCGCTGCCGGACGATTTCGTTCATGAGAACGTGGTCAATCTGGTAGCGGACGCAAAATCGATCCTTAGCCTCTACAAGGCGCTGATCTCTCTCCGCAAGAAATTGCCGCAACTTCGCTCCGGCGATTATGTGCCGATCGCCGCGCAGGGAGACCTGTTGCTCTACCGGCGGCAGAGCGAGGAAGGCGCACTCGTCATCGCGCTGAACCTCGGCGATCAGCCGGTTTCCATCGCGTCCGATGCCGCGGGGCTCGCCGGTGAAATCCTGCTTTCAACCTTCCTGGACCGGGAAGGCGAGAAAGTCGAAGGCACGCTCGATCTGCGCGGCAATGAAGGCGTGATCATCGGTTGATCGATCACGCCGGATGGCCCGCCTTGCCGGCGGCATCGACATCGATGTCGCTGCGCTTGAGCAGATAGTCGAGGCCGCCGACGCGAAACCAGCGATAGCCGTAGGCTTCGAGCAGCAGGGTGTGCTGGCCGCGCGCATTGGCGTGGCTGTGGTCTTCGGCCAGCAAATTGACCAGGAGCTTGCCGTCGTCGCCGGGCAGGCCGACCGCGAACGAGATCTCGCGCGGCTTCTCATCGAGATTGTGCACGAACAACACCGAATTATCGCGCCAGTCATAGCGCATCACCAGCACCGCGGGGTCGCGCGTCGCGATCACCTTGAAGTCGCCCCAGCCGATCTCCGGAACTTCCTTGCGCATCCGGATGATGCGCTCGATCCAGTTCATCATCGAGTTGGGATCGCGCCGCTGCCTGGCAGCGTTGACGTGCTCGAAGCCGTACGGGCCCTGATCGATGACGGGCGAGCACGGCCTGTCGCTTTGGGTGAAGCCGGCGTTCGGTTCGGTCGACCATTGCATCGGCGTGCGGGCGCAATTGCGCTCGGGCAGCGCCAGATTGTCGCCCATGCCGATTTCGTCGCCGTAGCGGAGCACGGGGGTCCCCGGTAGCGTGAACATCAGGCTGTAGGCGAGTTCGAGGCGGCGCCGGTCGCCGCCCAGCATCGGCGCCAGCCGGCGGCGGATTCCGCGGTCGTAGAGCTGCATGTTCTTGTCGGGGCCGAATTTCGCGAACACCAGCTCGCGCTGCGCCTTGGTCAAGCGGCCGAGATCGAGTTCATCGTGATTGCGCAGGAACAGGCCCCATTGCGCGGTGGCGGGCCGGGGTTTCGTGGCGTTGAGCGCCTTGGCCAGCGGTCGCGTATCGGCAGAGGCCAGCGCATAGAACAGATGCTGGTTGACGTGGAAATTGAACATCATCTGCATGCGGTCGCCGTCGTCGCCGAAATATTCCATGTCGGTTTCGGGCAGCACGTTGGCTTCCGCCAGAATGATGGCATCGCCCTGCCGCCATTGCAGGAATTCGCGGAACGCGCGCAGCATGTCGTATTGCTCGACCGGCGTCCGGACCCTGGCGCCCTTGGTGGCGATCACGAACGGGACCGCGTCCATGCGGAATCCGGATACGCCCTGCTGAATCCAGAAGCCCATGATCTTGAGGATTTCCGCCTGCACCAGCGGGTTCGACGTGTTGAGGTCGGGCTGGAAATCGTAGAAGCGGTGAAAATACCAGGCACCGGCCTCCTTATCGCGGGTCCAGGTCGATTTCTGTACGCCTGGAAACACCATGCCCTTGCCGGCATTGGCGGGCTTCTTGTCGGCCCAGACATACCAGTCGCGGTACGGCGAGTCCTTCGAGGCTCGCGCCTGGCGGAACCAGGCATGCTGATCGGAGGTGTGGTTGACGACGAGATCGATGATGACGCGCAGCCCGCGCTGCCGGCAGCCATGGGTGAACTCGACGAAGTCGCCGAGCGTGCCGTAGCGCGGATCGACACCGTAGTAATCCGAGATGTCGTAGCCGTCGTCCTTGCCGGGCGAGGGCTGGAACGGCATCAGCCAGATCGTGGTAACGCCGAGGCCCTGCAGATAATCCAGCCGCCGCAGCAAGCCCTTGAAATCGCCGATCCCGTCGCCGTTGGCATCCATATAGGTGCCGACGGACAGACAATAGAACACGCCGTTCTTGTACCAGAGGTCGTCGATCATTCGTTTGTCCAGCCCCAACCGTCTCTCACGTCACCCGTCACCGGTATCAAGCGGCAGCCATCGGCCGGGTTCCCGGCGCGTGTCAGGTTCCTGGCGCCTCGCCCGCGGTGGAGAACGAAACCGGAATGGGTTAGGCTTGGGCGATGGAATCGCCCGCACGCCAGATCAGCCTCGTGCCCCCGCCCGACGGCCGTCAGTCCGAGACGGCGCTGGCGATCGCGCGCGGCACCGCGCGGCTGTTGCGCTCGCTGGGATTCTCCTGCGTCAGCGAGTTGCCGCTGCCCTCGGGCCGCCGCGCCGACCTGGTGGCGCTGAACGAGCGCGGCGAAATCTGGATCGTCGAAATCAAATCCTCGATCGAGGATCTGCGTGCCGATCACAAATGGGAAGACTACCGGATGCATTGCGACCGGCTGTTCTTCGCCTTCACCCAGGATCTGCCGTGCGAGATCTTTCCGCGGGACACCGGGCTGATCGTGGCGGACGCCTATGGCGCACATCTGCATTGCGAGGCGCCCGAGCATCGGCTGCCGGCGCCGACCCGCAAGCTGATGACGGTGCGGTTTGCGCTCGCCGCGGCACAGCGGTTCAACCGGCTGATCGATCCGCAGGGGCACGCCGAGTTCTAGCCGACGGAATCGTCAGAACCCGGGCAGTTCTGGATGTCCCGTTTGACGCTTTTTCCTTACACGAACCGGTCTCGCTCGAAAATTTTGTGGAGCCATGCTGCAGAGCAGCAGGCGTTAGGGTTTCGTTAACCTTGCCCAAGCAAGATTTTCGGGGGCCTTGGGAAAGGAAAACTCATGACAAACCTGGAAGAGGCAATTCGCGAACGCGCCTACCATCTCTGGACCGCCGACGGTCAACCCGAGGGCAAGGCGGAACTCCATTGGTTGAGAGCGCAGCGGGAAATTCTGACGACGTCGTTGGCAGGATCAAGCGGCACCCATGCCGCCGGTTCGGCGTCGGCTACGGCCAAGCCTGCCAAAGAGGCGAAAGCCACCCGGTCGGGAAAAAGGAAAGTCCGCGCTGCATAGTCTGGTCCCACCCTTGTGGTGACCATGACCTGATCAGAAGGGGCGGGGGTGGTTTGACCACCCCGTCGCCATCGCGTTCCTAGCGATCCGCGGGGAGATGTCTGTCGGCTCTCACTTGCCCGCCAGGCCCAGCAAGAGCCTGTCGAGCGTTCGCGCAAGCTCCACGGTTTCCCGTTTCAGATCCGACCAAACCTGGCTGGGAGCTTTGCTCGGCGAATTCGAGTAGCTCGCCCCGGATGATCGTCAGCTTCTTGCGCCAATTATCCGCACGGATTCGCTCGGCGATGCGGGATGCAAAGAAGTCATCGACCGGCCTCTGATCTTTGACCGGTTCAGGAGCGGAGTTGTTGGGCCAGTCGTGTGGCATCGCCGTGCGCACCATGGGTGAATCACTCTCCAAGCAAGTTTGCCGTCAAATATGTCAAAGTTGATGATCTGAAAGAGGCGCGAGATAGGCTTATTGGCGGCAGCCTGTGTCTGCTTGTTGTGGCATGCGGCCGCATGTGTCTGGTCGTTGTGGCAGACGCAATGTCCACATTCCGAAACAATGACGGCGGGCCACCCGTCGGATAGCGAAGGCTCCGGGACCTGAGCTCACGTTGCGCGCACTGATGGTTTCACGGCCTAGCGGACGATCACGCCGAACCAGCCGAGACCCTGATAGGTCTCGTAGCCGGGCGTGAGGTGAAACGCCACCTGCGGACCGGCGCCGTCCTTGTAGACGCCGCTCTTGCTGCCGTTCACCGTCAGCGGCATGTGTTCGGTGAGCAGGCCCTGACCGTCGGACGAGGCGATCACGCGGAATTTGGAATCCACCAGCAGCACGCGGGCCTTGTCGTCGTCGACGCGGACGCCTTCGACGATGGTGCGGGCTTGCGTCTCCCAATCGAAGTGGATGGCGAGTACGCCGAGCGGCTTGCCATGGGCATTGCCGCCCTCGCGCACGCTGGCGCAATAGGTCGCAACCGGGGCATTGCCGAGCAGCGACTGACGCTCGACATCGCCGGCGACGTAATCGTCGCCGGATCGCAGCTTGAGTGCATCCTGAAACCAGCGCGTCAGGGCGACATTCGCTCCCTTGACCGGGTAGCGGTCCGACCGGGCGCTCGCCAGCACATTGCCGTGGAGATCGCACAGCCAAAGATCGAGATAGACGGTATAGGCGCGCAGGATCACCGCGAGCCGCTCGGCGACGTAGGAAACTTTCGCAGCACTTGCGTCGGCGGCACAATCCACCACCGCCGAATCGGTGGCCCACCAGCGCACGTCGCAGGTGCGCTCATACAGGTTCCGGTCGATCAGCTCGATGGCGTTCAGCGCCAGATCGACCATGCGCTCGCCGCGCGAACGCTCGGTCATCTGTTCGATCGAGTGCATCAGGTTGGCGGTCCGCTTGGTGAGCTGGGTTTCCAGCTCGCGCGAGATCGTCTCCACTTTTTGGCCGACGCTGCGGACTTCCTGCGCCACCACGCCAAAACCCGCGCCGAGCGCGCCGGCGCGCGAACTCTCGATCAGCGCGTTCAGCGCCAGCATCTTCATCTGGTTGGTGATCTGCTGGATCGACCTGGCCTTCTCGCAGGCGATCTGGTCGACTTCGGCGGTCAGTCGCGCGATCAGGGTGGAGATATCCGACTCGTCTTCACCTGCGGCGGGCTCCGACGATGCGGCCATCGCGTTGCGGGTACGATTGATGGCAGCGACCATTGGCCTCTTTCCCCAGGCTGGTTCGAGCGGTCCGATGGAGTTCGTCGGATCGCGCCGGTATTAGCATAAGATTTGCTGCTCCTTGCTTAACGCACTCCTAGCTCCGCGCGTTCTGAACTGCGTAAAATTGCTGATGTGCTGATCAAAGATTCGGCAACCTGCCTGCATGTGCAGCAGCCAGCGCTGAAGTGCTAGCGCGGCGCACGCTTGGCGAGGATCCGCTGCAGGGTGCGGCGATGCATGTTCAGCCGCCGCGCGGTTTCCGAGACGTTGCGGTTGCACATCTCGTAAATGCGCTGGATGTGTTCCCAGCGCACGCGATCCGCCGACATCGGATTGCTCGGCGGTTCGGATTTCTCGGTGCCGCTGGCGAGCAACGCGGCGACGACGTCGTCGGCATCGGCGGGTTTCGACAGATAATCCACCGCGCCCATCTTCACCGCGGTCACCGCGGTTGCGATGTTGCCGTAGCCGGTCAGCACGATGGCGCGCGCCTCGGGGCGCTTGCGCTTCAGCGCCGATACCACGTCAAGGCCGTTGCCGTCGCCGAGTCGCAGATCGACCACCGCGAAAGCCGGCGCGGCCTTGCCGATCTGGGCCAGTCCGTCGCTGACGCTGTCGCAGGACGTCACGGTGAAGCCGCGGGTTTCCATGGCGCGGGAAAGCCGTTCCAGGAACGGCTTGTCGTCCTCCACGATCAGGAGCGAGCGGTCGGTATGGCCGGTCAGTTCGGCGATGGCATTCACGGTCGTTATCCCCTGATATCGGATGTCATGTCATATGGCGTTGCCGCGCGGCGCTGCCAAGGCCGCACAAGGTCGCGGCAACCCGGCACCGACCTGCGATCCGACTAAGCTGCTGGTTCAGTTGATATTTCGTCGACTTCGAAGCGCTGGCGCGGCCACGCGATCTGGACCACGGCGCCGTGGTCCGGAAAGATCCGGTTGGTAAAGGAAACTTTGGCGCCGGTGCGCTCCAGCAGCGTGCGGGCGATGAACACCCCGAGGCCGAGGCCGCGATGCTCGCTTTGGGCGTCGTCCGGGCTGCGCCGCCGCGACAGATAGGGCTCGCCGATTCGCTTGATGATGTCGGGCGCGAACCCGGCTCCGTCGTCGGAAATGACGATCTCGACGGTATCGCTGTTCCACCACGCATTCACCTCCACCGTGCTCCGCGCGAAATCGACCGCGTTTTCCACGATGTTGCCGACACCGTAGAGGATTGCCGGATTGCGGGTGCCGACCGGCTCGCTGGTGCCGGCAACCGCGATCCGCACCTTGATCGCGACCCCGAAATCGCGATGCGGCGCCACGATTTCCTCGATCAGCGTCGACAATGGCATGCGGTCGAACGGCGCGCCGGTCGCCGAGAGTTGCGTGATCTTGGCCAGGATGTCGCGGCAGCGCTGCGCCTGTTCGCGCAAGGTCTTGATGTCGCCCGCGAACTGGCTGTTGTCCTGCAGGCCCTTCTCCAGTTCGCGCGAGATCAGGAAAATGGTCGACAGCGGCGTGCCGAGTTCGTGGGCGGCCGCAGCCGCCAGGCCGTCCAGTTGCGTGAGGTGCTGTTCGCGGGCCAGCACCAGTTCGGTCGCCGCCAGCGCGTCCGACAGCTTGCGGGCTTCCTCGGTAACCTGGAACGCGTAGAGACTGGTGACCCCGATCGCGAGCACGATCGAAAGCCAGACCCCGACCAGATAGATCGGCGGCAGCACCAGCGGCTCGTCGCTGTCCCAGGGCAGCGGCAGATGGAAGAATACCAGCACCGAGGCGCAGGCCACCGCCAGCAGCCCCAGCGCAATCGTCAGCCGTACCGGCAGCGCTGTCGCCGAAATCAGCACCGGGGCCAGAAACATGAATGAAAACGGATTCTCCAGGCCCCCGGTGAAATACAACAGGCCCGCCAGCTCGACGATGTTGATGGCAAGCAGTGCCGCCGCATAAACCGGCTCCAGCCGCTGCATTGGGTTGAAGGCGATCTGCAGCACCAGGTTGAGCAGCGCCGATAGGCCGACGATGGTGACGCAGGGGACGACCTCGACGTCGAATTCGAACCCTTGCACCACGATGAAAATGGCGACGAGTTGCCCGAGCACGGCGAGCCAGCGCAGCCGCAGGATCGTGTCGAGCCGGACATAGCGGCGCGGATGGCGAAAATCGGAGGCGGCGATTTCGGTCATGGGCGGAACTCTAGCCGCGCGGGGTCCGGACCACAAATTTGCCAGGCGCTGCCGGGACGTGGTCCAAGGGCTTGCGCTGTGCCGCGGCAATGGCCCAAGGAGCGGCAAAGCAGCGGCAAACGAGCGGCAAAGCAGCAGCCAAAGGAACCGGCGAAGGAACGGTCCGCATGATGAATGATGGCGCAACCTCCTTGCCCTTGCCCGCCGCCGCTTCGACGGCGGCGATCGAGGTCGCGCATCTCGTCAAGGTCTACAAGACCACCCGCGCCGTGGACGATATCTCGTTCCGTATCGCACGCGGCAGCGTGACCGGGCTGCTCGGCGGCAACGGCGCCGGCAAGACCACGACCATTGCCATGATCATGGGGCTGGTGCTGCCGACCTCCGGAAGCATCCAGGTGCTGGGTTGTCGGATGCCCGAGCAGAGCGCCGAGGTGCTGGGCCGGATGAATTTCGAAAGCCCATATGTGGACATGCCGATGCGGCTCACGGTCCGGCAGAATTTGACGATCTTCGGCCGGCTCTACGCGGTGCCGGACCTGCGCGAGCGCATCGAAGAGCTCGCCGCCGATCTCGATCTCGGCGAATTCCTCGACCGCGCCAACGGAAAACTCTCGGCCGGGCAGAAGACCCGTGTGGCGCTGGCGAAAGCATTGATCAACCGGCCCGAATTGCTGCTGCTGGACGAGCCGACCGCTTCGCTCGATCCCGATACCGCCGACTGGATCCGGCAGCATCTGTTGACCTACCGTAAGGTCCGCGGCGCAACCATCCTGCTGGCTTCGCACAACATGCTCGAAGTGGAGCGGCTGTGCGACCGCGTCATCATCATGAAGCGCGGCCGCATCGAGGACGACGACAGCCCGAACGAGATCATGGCCCGTTACAACCGCGCGACGCTGGAGGAGGTGTTTCTCGACGTCGCTCGCGGCCGGGCGCAGGAGACCGCGCCGTGAACAGGCTCGCCGTCCATCTGGATATCGCGCCGCATCGCATCCAGGCGATGATCCTGCGCTACTGGTATCTGTTGCTCTCGTCGTGGCCGCGGCTCCTGGAACTGCTCTATTGGCCGGCGTTGCAGATCATCACCTGGGGCTTTCTGCAGACCTACATCGCCCAGAATGCCGGGTTCTTCGCGCGCGCCGGCGGCACCCTGATCGGCGCGGTGATCCTGTGGGACATCCTGTTTCGCGGCCAGCTCGGTTTTTCGATTTCGTTTCTCGAGGAGATGTGGGCGCGCAATCTCGGCAATTTGCTGATGAGCCCGTTGAAGCCAATCGAGTTTCTGATCTCGCTGATGGTGATGAGCCTGATCCGGCTCGCGATCGGCGTCATCCCGATGACGCTGTTGGCGATGGTGCTGTTCGGCTTCAATTTCTACGGCATCGGGCTGCCGCTGGTCGCCTTCTTCTGCAACCTGATCTTCACCAGCTGGTCGGTCGGCATCTTCGTTTCCGGGCTGGTGCTGCGCAACGGGCTCGGCGCCGAGAGCATCGTCTGGACGCTCATGTTCGCCCTGATGCCGCTGGCCTGCATTTACTATCCGGTAACGGTGCTGCCGCACTGGCTGCAATATGCGGCCTGGACGCTGCCGCCGACCTATGTGTTCGAGGGCATGCGGGCGCTTCTGATCGACCACGTGTTTCGGGCCGACCTGATGGTCTCGGCGCTGGCCATCAATGCGGTGCTGCTGCTGGCGTCATTTGCAGCATTTCTTGCGCTTTTACGCAGCGCCCGCCGCCACGGCTCGCTGCTCCAGGGTGGTGAATAAACCCGTAATCCCACGGAATTGAAGATATTCTCCTTGTACGGCGCGTAGATTTACCGATCTGTGCATTGACGCTTTATTACGCATTCGGCACTATGCTGCGTCGCAAAAGAGGCGAGGAATAAATGCCAATTGGTGAATTCGGCGGCGCACCGCCTCTGGTGGCCGAAGGCAGTCCGGCGCTTACGACGCCGATGTACTGGATGTACGAAATGGCGCACGCGTCGCTCAATCCGGCGCGCGCCATCACCGATGCGACCAAGATCCTGTTTCAGAATCCGCTCAATCCGTGGTCGCAGACCGAGTTCGGCAAATCGGTCGCCGCCAGCTGCGAATTGTTCGAGCGCACCACCCGCCGCTACGGCAAGCCCGAATGGGGCCTCAACGACACCGAGGTCAACGGCGTGCGCACGCCGATCGATATCCGCGTCGTCTGGGAAAAGCCATTCTGCCGCCTGTTGTACTTCGATCGCAAGCTGACCCGGCCGCTGCGCAGCCCGCAGCCGCGGGTACTGATCGTGGCGCCGATGTCCGGCCATTACGCGACGCTGTTGCGCGGCACCGTCGAAGCCTTCCTGCCGACCCATGAGGTCTACATCACCGACTGGGCCGATGCCCGCATGGTGCCGCTGGCCGAGGGCCGTTTCGATCTCGACGACTATGTCGACTACCTCATCGAGATGCTGCACGCGCTCGGCGGCAACATGCACGTGATCGCGGTGTGCCAGCCTTCGGTGCCCGTCGTGGCGGCGGTGTCCGTCATGGAAGCCGAGCGCGATCCTTTCGTTCCGCTGTCGATGACGCTGATGGGCGGTCCGATCGATACCCGCCGCAACCCGACCGCCGTCAACAATCTCGCCGCCGAACGCGGCATCGACTGGTTTCGCGCGCACGTCATCACCAAGGTGCCGTTTCCGCATCCGGGCGTGATGCGCGACGTCTATCCGGGCTTCTTGCAGCTCAGCGGCTTCATCAGCATGAACTTCGATCGCCATAGGGACGCCCACAAGGCGCTATTCAGCAACCTGGTGAAGGGCGACGGCGATCTGGTCGACAAGCACCGCGATTTCTACGACGAATATCTCGCGGTCATGGATCTGACGGCCGAGTATTACCTGCAGACGGTCGATACCGTGTTCGTCAAGCATGCTTTGCCGAAGGGCGAGATGACCCATCGCGGCAAGCTGGTCGACCCCTCGAAGGTCACGCGCGTGGCGCTGATGACGGTGGAAGGCGAGAACGACGACATTTCCGGGCTTGGACAGACCGAAGCGACGCATGAATTGTGCAATTCGATCCCCAGTCATCGCCGGGTGCACTACGTGCAGAAGGGCGTTGGCCACTACGGCGTCTTCAACGGCTCGCGTTTCAAGTCGGAAATCGTGCCGCGCATCTGCGATTTCATGATGTCGGCGGCGAACGTGAAGCCTTCGCTGGTTTCCGTGAAGCCTTCGATCTCCGCGGCGGAATAAAACATCGATTAAGACTCTCTTTGCGCGCGAATCGTCGCTGGAAGCCGTGAATGGGGTCGATCGGGAGGGGCGTTAACCCTCTGAATAGGCCCGCGCAAACCCCGATTCTCGGCCCCCGGAAGGAATGAGTGTGACCTCATTCCTTAACGGGGTCTCCGGGGCGGTTTTTGAGCCGAAAATTTTTGTTCCAGGCCCATCCTGTAGGGCCGCTTTACCCGTTAGCCCCTGTATATTGGGCAAATGATTTGTTTTTGCGCCGAGCGCTTTCACTGGCGGCGGATATGGCAGAATCCGGGCGAACTTCTGATCCCCGGAATCGCAGACATGGCCACTCGCGCCCTCCTTTATCGGCGGCCTTACGAACCATCTCGTCTTTTGGTCAAGCATGGCTCGCAAATCTACTCGGTTCGGCTGCGCCGGCACCGCCGCGCGCGCCGCTATACGTTGCGGATTCATCCGAGCGACCGCGAAGCGATCCTGACCATGCCGCCGCGTGGCACTATCGCCGATGCCAAGGACTTCGCGCAGCGTCACGGCGGCTGGATCGCCGCGCGCCTTGGCCGCTTGCCGAAGGCGGCGCCGTTTTTACCGGGCACCGTGCTGCCATTGCGCGGCGTCGCGCACCGGATCGTGCACCGCGCCGGTCAGCGCGGCACGGTGTGGACGGAGACGCGCGACAGCGGCGAGCGCATTCTGTGCGTGGCGGGCGCGCCCGAGCATATCGAGCGGCGGGTGCATGATTACCTGAAGCGCGAAGTCCGCCGCGACCTGCACAAGGCCGCGCAATACTATGCCGAAGCGCTCAATGTCAGGGTAAGGCGGCTGTCGATCCGCGACCAGTCGAGCCGCTGGGGCTCGTGCACGTCGGCGGGTTCGCTGTCGTTTTCGTGGCGGCTGATCCTCGCGCCGCCCTACGTGCTGGACTATCTCGCCGCGCATGAAGTGGCGCATCTGGTCGAGATGAACCATTCGGCGCGGTTCTGGAAGGTCGTCGCCCGGGTCTGCGGCCATGTCGAGCGCGCCAAGACCTGGCTCGATAACTCCGGCAACGACCTGCATCGATACGGCATTCAGGACTGAGCTTGCGCGGGCTCACGCCGCGCGCTTTCGATCTGCAAACCATATCAACACGTTGGCCCGGCAGGCAGCACGGGGGCCGGATCATACGCCATCGACGCCGTTCCGGCGCTTGCACAGATCCGTACCGCCGCAGTGACGCTGCGTTAACCGCTTCGCGGCGATAGTCGCGCGGGCGAAGCAGACCTCCCGTCGAGCTCAAGGCGAGCGGCCATGACGATGACGAATGCCGCGGCAGGGCGCAGCGGCACCAGCGATCTGATGGTGGCATGGGTGCGAACGCATCCGCTCGCCGCAATCGTGCTGCTCGCGGCCGTAATCCGCCTGCCGCTCGCCTTCTGGCCCAACTTCCATCACCCCGACGAGATCTTCCAGTATCTGGAACCGGCCTGGCGTATGCTCGGCCATGACGGCATCGTGTCCTGGGAATGGCGCGAGGGCATGCGGAGCTGGCTGTTGCCGGGCATGATGGCCGCCCCGGTCGCGCTCGGCGACTGGATCGCTCCGGGCGGGACGGGTGCGTTCATCCTGCCGCGTCTCGTTGCCACGCTCGCCTCGCTCTCGATCGTTGCCTCCGCCTTTGCATTCGGCGCGCGAATATCCCGCACGCATGCGGTGGTCGCTGGTTTCGTTACCGCGGTCTGGTTCGAGTTGGTCTATTTCGCGCCGCACACGCTCGGCGAACCGCTGGCGACCGCGGTCATCCTGCCGGCGACGCTGCTGCTCACACGGGCTGCTCCGTCGCGGCGGGAGCTGCTGGGCGGCGGCGCGTTGCTGGCGCTGGCCGTGCTGTTTCGCTTTCCAATACGCGCCGGCGGCAGTGACGCTCGCGATCGGCGCCTGCTGGGCTCATCGCAGCCGGGTGTTGCCGGTCATCGCGGGCAGCGTCGCCGTCATGGCGGTGAGCGCGGCGGTCGATGCGGCGCACGGTGCGGTTCCTTTCAGCTGGCTCGCCGCCAATATCGGGCAAAACCTGCTGCACGATCGTGCCGCCGAATTCGGCGTGATGCCGGCCAGCGCCTACCTCGACTGCTTCTGGTTGATGTGGTCGATCGCTATCGTGCCGCTGTCGTTCGCGGTCTTCAGGGGCTGGCGGCATGCGCCGCTGCTGCTGTGGGCCGCGCTCGTCAACATCGCGTTTCACAGCCTGATCGGTCACAAGGAATATCGCTTCATCTTCCTGTCGGTCGCGCTGCTCGTCATCGTCGCAGCGCTTGGCTCGGTCGACTGGATGCTGGCATTTCGGAACAGGCCCTCGGGCCGCCGCCTGGCGGTACCGCTGATGATCGGCGGTTGGATCGGCGTTTCCGCCGCGCTCGCGGCCACGGGTTCCATGCCGGAGTATTGGAACCGGGGAATTGGCGCGGCCAAGCTCGCTTCGGCGCTCAGGGGCGATCCGCAGATGTGCGGTCTCGCGCTCTACGACACGTCGTTCTTTTTGCTGCCGGGAAAGGATCGCCTCGCCGGCAACGCTCGCTTGTTCGCGCTTTATTCGACCGATCCCTTGGCCGGCGGCCATCTGGCTGCGGTAGCGGCTACCGCGTCGCCAGCCTTCAATCGCATCCTGGCGCATCGCTCTGTGGAAAAGGAATTGCCCGCTAGCTTTGCCCCGCGCGGATGCGAGAGTGTCGGCGGTTCGGAGGTCTGCATCTTTGCGCGCGGTGGCGGCTGCGCCGCCGATGCCGCGGCACCGTTTGCAATCAATGGCGTGCTGGCGCGAACCGGCCTCTGATCGCAGTCCCCGATTGCGCCATCGTCATCGCTATCGCCCGAACAGCCGATCCACCAGCCAGCCGTCCAGTCCCGCGGCCGGTTCCGGGCGGGCCGAGGTGCGCGTCGGCGCGGGCCGGTTCCCGCCACCGGAAGCAAGCGGCACGGGGGCTGGCGCGGACGGCGGGCTGACTTGCGAGGCGGCCTGCATCAGGTTCGAGAACGCGATGCCTTGCGAATTCGGCAGGGCCGCGACCGGCACGCCCTGGTGCGCGGCTTTCATGAAGCGGGTCCAGACTTCCACCGGCAGGCCGCCGCCGGTGGCCTTCCTGGTTGGCGAATTGTCGTCATTGCCGAGCCAGACGCCGGTGACGAGGTTGGCGGTGTAGCCGATGAACCAGGCGTCGCGAAAATCCTGGCTGGTACCTGTCTTGCCGGCGGCCATCCAGCCCGGAAGCTCCGCCTTGTGCGCGGTGCCCGAGAGCAGCGTCTCCTGCATCATGGTGTTCATCATCGCGACATAGCGCGGCTCGATCACCTGGCCAAGCTGGTCAGGCTGCCGCGCATACAAAACCTTGCCGGTATCGGTGCGGATCCGGTTCACGACATGCGGCGAGATGCCCTGGCCGCCATTGGCGAACGGCGCATAGGCGCCGACCAGTTCCAGGAGCGAGACCTCCGAGGTGCCGAGCGCGATCGAGGCGTTGGCGTCGAGCCTTGATGAGATGCCGAGCCGGTGCGCGGTGCGCACCACGTTCTTCGGCCCCACTTCCAGTCCCAGCCGTACGGCGACCGTGTTGAGCGACATCGCCAGTGCCTGCGTCAGCGTCACCGGGCCGAAATATTCGCGGCTGTAGTTTTCCGGCTTCCAGCCCTTGACGTCGAGCGGGGCGTCCTGCCGGATTGTCTCGGGCGTCAGCCCGGCTTCGATCGCGGTGAGATAGACGAACGGCTTGAACGCCGAACCCGGCTGGCGTTTTGCCGTGACGGCGCGGTTATACTGGCTCTCGGCATAGTTACGGCCGCCGACCATGGCGCGCACCGCGCCATCCGGCGTCATCGCCACCAGCGCGCCCTGGCTGACATTGAATTTGACGCTCTTGGCCGCGAGTTCATCGATGACGGCGGCTTCGGCGACCGCCTGCAGTTTGGGATCGATGGTGGTTTCGACCACGATGTTCTGGTCGATCTGGCCGACGAGGTCATCGAGCACTTCGCCGATCCAGTCCGCCACGTAATTGATGGTGCCGGCGCCCGCCGCCTTCACATTGTAGGAGGGGTGCCCGATCGAGGCCTGCGCCTGCGCCTGGGTGATGAATTTGGCGTCCGCCATGGCAGCAAGCACGATCTGCGCGCGCTTCTCGGCGCCTTCCGGATTGCGGTTCGGCGCCAGTCGCGACGGCGACTTGACGAGGCCAGCGAGCATCGCGGCCTCCGCCAGCGTGACGTTCTTGGCCGACTTGCCGAAATAACGCTGGGCGGCGGCCTCGACGCCATAGGCGCCGGAGCCGAAATAGACCCGGTTGAGGTAGAGCTCGAGAATCTCCGCCTTGGAATGTTTGCGCTCCAGCCAGAGCGCGAGTTCGACCTCCTGCAACTTGCGCTGCAGCGTGCGCTCCTGCGTCAAGAACAGATTCTTGGCGAGCTGCTGGGTCAGCGTCGAGCCGCCCTGCGAAACGCCCCGATGCAGCACGTTCTTGACCGCTGCGCGCAAAATGCCCCAGGGATCGACGCCGTAATGCGAATAGAACCTGCGGTCTTCGATGGCGATGAAGGCCTTCGGCAGATAGGGCGGCAGGTCTTTCAGCGAAACATTGGCGCCGGCCATTTCGCCTCGGGTCGCCAGCACGCTGCCGTCGAGACCGGCGATCTCGATGTTCGGCGGCCGCTTCGGAATTTCAAGCGCCTGGATCGGCGGCAGATGCGCGCCGGCCCAGACCACGGCGCCCACGATTGCGATCGCCGCCCACAGGCCCAGCACCGCGCCCCAATAGAACAGGCGGAACAGCCCGACACGCGCGCGGCCGCGCGATTTGCGCCTGCGGCTCATGCGGGCGGCTTTCGGTTTGCGCGCGGGCGGAGCCTCGTCCTCGTCGTCGTCGTCGGGCTCGACCGGCTTGCGTCTGGCAGATGATTTCTTCGGCTTTTCATCGTCGGCGGCCGTGACACGGTCCTGCGGGCCGAGGCGCAATTCCGCCAGCGATGCGCCGAGCCCGAATTGCGGCTCCTTGCGTCCGCCGCTCTTCCGTCGTCCCCACGCCATACGCCAACGCCCGCACCGGTCCCACCGCAGCCTAGCGTTCGCGGTTTAAGGGCCGGTTACCCAAAGATTAACGCAGGATTAGGAGCTGCGGCGGTGCCGCGGTTCCGGCGGCCGGGCGGCGAAACCAACAGGCAAAAAAATCGGCGGCCCGAGCGGCCGCCGATCTCTCGAATTTCCAAGGTCAAAATTCTAGCCGGCCGGGCCGGAATCTTCCAGGATCGGGCCGAACAGTTCCCAGCGCTCGCCGTTGAACTTCATCATCTGCAGCTGCTTGTTGACCCGGTAGTCGTCGGGCGTGGTGTTGGCCACGATGCCCGGCAGCGACAGGTCGAGTTGGACATTCTTCAGGCTGGTGGCCTGCTTCATGACGTTTTCACGGGTGAGGTTGTCGCCGCACTTCTGAAGCACGTAGATCATCAATTGCGAGGTCGAGTAACCATAGGAGTTGAAGCTCGAGTCCTTGTCGCCTTCGGGATAATACTTGGCCATGAACGCGAAATACTTCTTCATGCCGGCGTCATCCTTCCAGGTCGGATCGAGCGGATCCTTGCCGTAGTTGACGCTGATCACGCCTTTGGAGGCTTCCAGTCCCGCCGGCTTCATGACAGCGCCGACCGAGGTGGCGTTGATGTCGAGGATATGCACCGGATGCCAGTCGAGTTCGGCGATCTTCTTGATCGCCTGCGCCGCCTGTTTCGGCGTCGTGGCGCTGAAGAACAGGTCCGCGCCGGCGGACTTGATCTTGAGGATCTGTGAATTGATGGTCGGATCGGAGACTTCATAGGAGGCTTCCGCCACCACCATGCTGGCGGCCTTGTCGCCGAGACCGGCCTTGATGCCGTTCAGATAGTCTTTGCCGAGGTCGTCGTTCTGATAGAGGATTCCGACCTTGGCATTCGGGTAATTCTTGATGATGTATTGGCCGTAGACGCGCCCCTCGACGAAATAGTTGGGGTTGAAGCCCATCGTCCACGGGAAGTTCTTCGGATCGGTAAACTTCGACGCGCCGGTGGCCGCGAACAGCTGCGGCACCTTTTTCGAATTCAGGTACTTCTGGACGGCCGCGTTCGAGGGGGTGCCGAGGAGCTGGAAGGTGAGCAGCACTTCGTCGCTCTCGACCAGCTTGCGCACCTGTTCGACAGCCTTGGGCGGCGAGTAGGCGTCGTCATACTGGATCAGGTTGATCTTGCGGCCGTTCACGCCACCCTGATCGTTGATCATCTTCATATAGGCCGCCTGGGTCTTGCCGATGGTGGCATAGGCGGAGGCCGGTCCGCTGAACGGATTGGTCTGGCCGATCTTGATCTCGGTATCGGTCGCCCCGGTGTCGTATTTCTTCTGCGCGTAGGCCGATGATGCCGACAGCGCGATGGTCAGCGCGGTCGCGGTGGCCAGATGAAAAAAGCCGTTCCTCATAGTGCTGCGTTCCCTCGTGTGATTGTGCCGATGGTCTTGTCCGTGCGGTCTTTTTCTGGACCGCGCGGACGCCATCGCTGCCCGGGATAGTGCGGGAAACGATGCCGCAATGCAAGATAACGCCGGGTCAAAAGGTGAACGAAATTACGCCAGCCAGAGCAGAATCAGGGCAAGCGCCGCGGGCGCGGCCTGCACGTAAAGAATCCGGCGGCCGACGGTTAACGCGCCATAAATACCGGCCACGATCACGCAGAGCAGAAAGAACGTCTTGATCTCGAAAGCGAAGGCCGGGACGCCCTGCAGCAGTCCCCAAACGAGGCCCGCGGCGAGAAAGCCGTTATAGAGTCCCTGATTGGCGGCCAGCACCGCCGAGTCCGTTGCCTTCTCGATCGAATTGCGAAACGTCTTCAGGCCGAGCGGCTTGGTCCAGAGAAACATCTCCAGCACCAGAAAATAGACATGCAGCGCGGCGACCAGCGCCACCAATGCGTTGGCAATTGCGTTCACGATGCTCTCCCCCTAAGACGCAAGACAAGAAAATCTCGATAGCCATGCTAGCACGCGGGCTACGCGGGCGGTGATGGTTTGCAGCGGCCGACAGGAGAAGAATCGTGACAGGCCATATCGATCCAACCAAGGAAGTGTTCACCCGGTTTCGCGACGACAATCGCGAAGGCCCGATTCACATGCTCAATTTAGTCAGGCTGCTCGACCGCGCCGCCTATCCCGACGGGCGCAACGCGACCGGCGCGGAAGCCTATGCGGCCTACGGCCGCGACAGCGGCCCGGTATTCACCAGGCTCGGCGGCAAGGTGGTCTGGCAAGGCCGGTTCGAACTGATGCTGATCGGACCGGCCGACGAACGCTGGGATCACTGTTTCATCGCCGAATATCCCAGCGTCGGCGCCTTCGTCGAAATGATCCGGGATCCCGTCTATCGCGAGGCCGTGAAACACCGGCAGGCGGCGGTGAAGGACTCGCGCCTGATCCGGCTGGCGCCGCTTGCCGTCGGCAAGACCTTTGGCGAGATTCCGGGGTAGAGCCGAATCTTGCTCTGCAGGAGGACGGGCATGAGCGCGAAGCCGCTTGAAACATTCGGTCTCGACCGGTTGCAAACGCCGATCGGCGCCGCCTTGCTCGTCACCGACGCCGATGGTGCGCTGTGCGCGCTGGACTGGGACGATTATGAGCCGCGCATGCGGCGATTGCTGCGGCTGCAGCACGGCGAAGCGATGCTGCAAGGCGCACGCGCTCCGGCCGAACTCCGGGCGGCGCTTTCAGGCTATTTCGCGGGCGAGTTCGCTGCCCTCGATGCGATCAAGTGGCGCGTCGCCGGCACGGCGTTCCAGCGCAAGGTCTGGACCGCCTTGCGGACGATCCCGGTGGGCACCACGACAAGCTACGGCGCGCTGGCGGCCCGGCTCGGGATGCCCCAGGCGGTGCGCGCGGTCGGCCACGCCAACGGCTCCAATCCCATCAGCATCGCCGTGCCCTGTCACCGCCTGATTGGTGCCAACGGTTCGCTGACCGGCTATGGCGGCGGGCTGCACCGCAAGCGATGGCTGCTCGAGCACGAGGGCGTGGTGCTGGATACGGCCGGGCGCGCGGCGTGATGACCGCCGCGTCGCGAGTCGGGCCGGCGATCAAGCCGGGCCGGCAGTTAGGCCCGCGCGGTTTGTTGGCCGAGACGCCAGCCAAGCATCTCCAGCCGGTCGTTGCCGAAAAATACTTCGTCGTTGCAAACGAAGGTCGGCACGCCGAAGACGCCATTGGCATAGGCGCGTTTGGTCTCGTCGGCCGATGCCTCCCGAGCCTCGGCGGTGAGCGCCTGTTTCAGGAGTTCGGGGTTTCTGCCCGCGCGCGTCAGGCAATCTTCCAGCACAGCCGTATCCGCGATGTCGTGCTGCTGCTGCCATAGTGCCTCGAAGATGGCGTTCCTGAAGGCCGCATGGCATTCCGGGTCGAGCAGGGCCGCCGCACAAAGTGCCGGGATCGAATTGGGTCGTGGCGGCTTCGGCGCGCGCAGCGGGGCATGGTAGAACCCGGCGCTGCGCCGAACGTCGGCCAAAAGATGCGCGCGTTTCGGTCCGGATAACGGGCCGGCATAGGCGGCCCATGCGTCCCGACCGGCCTGGAGATTCAACAGGATGTCGATTGAGACCGGCCGCCAAAGCCACTCGGCCGCGACCGGCGGCACGAACGATCCGCTGCGGATCCGGTGGTTGGCAAAATAAGCGTAGGGCGATCTGAAATCGTAGAAAGCCTCGATCGTCGGCATGGAATCTCCTGGATGCGAATTCGCCGGGGAATTCCGCTTACGCCGCCGGCTTCTCCACCGCCGAATCGTTGGCGAGCAGATGGACCAGCGCGCTCTTGATCGCGGCCTGCCGCGTCGGTGCATTGATCTGCGCGCCCAGCAGGTCGGTGACATAGAACACGTCGCGGGCGCGCTCGCCGAAGGTCGCGACATGGGCCGAAGCGATATTGAGGTTGAGCTTCGAGATCGCAGTGGTCAGTTCGTACAGCAGGCCGGGCCGGTCGAGGCCGGACACCTCGATCACCGTGTAGCGGTCCGACCACTGGTTGTTGATGATGACTTCGGGCTCGACCACGAAGGGACGCATCTTGCGCCCCGCGGCGCGGCGCGCCACCACTTCGGGCAGCCGCAGTTTGCCTTCCAGCACATCCTCGATCATCTCGCCGATCCGGGTCGCGCGCCTTCCCTCGTCCTCGTCGCGGTCGTATTCCCTCGAGATCGCGATGGTGTCGAGCGCGCGGCCGTCGGTGGTGGTGTAGATCTGCGCGTCGACGATGTTGGCGCCGGCCGACGCACAGGCGCCGGCGATGATCGACAGCAGCCAGGGATGATCCACCGCCAGGATGGTCAGCTCGGTGACGCCGCGCGCCTCGTCGAAGCCGACATTGATCGCAAGCTTGTGGCCGGCTTGTTCGCTGGCGCGCAGGAAGCGGGCGTGACGGATCTTGCGCGCCAGTTCGACCTTGAGCCAATAGGCCGGATAGTGCCGTGCGATATAGGCATTGAGCTCCTGCTCCGGCCATTCGGTGAAGGCCGCGCGGAACTCCGCCTGCGCCACCGCGATGCGCTGGGCGCGGTTGACCTCGGAGAAGCCGCCGGTCAGCACCGGCTCGGTCTCGTAATACAGCGTGCGCAACAGCTGCGCCTTCCAGCCGTTCCACACCCCGGGGCCGACGCCGCGGATGTCGGCGGTGGTCAGGATGGTCAAGAGCTTCATCTGCTCGACCGATTGCACCACGGCGGCGAAATTCTCGATGGTCTTGCGGTCCGAGAGGTCGCGAGACTGCGCCACCGTGGACATGGTCAGGTGCTGCTCGATCAGCCAGGCGATCAGTTCGGTGTCGGCGGTGTTGAAGCCGAGCCGCGGGCACAGCCGCCGCGCCACCTTGGCGCCGGCGATCGAGTGGTCCTCGGGCCGGCCCTTCGCGATGTCGTGCAGCAGCGTGGTGATGTAGATCACCGCGCGGTGCTCGGGACGAATCTTCCGCATCAAATCGCTGGCGACGATGAACTCGTCGTTGCCGCCGCGTTCGATCTCCTGCAGGTAGCCGACGCAGCGCAACAGGTGCTCGTCCACCGTATAATGGTGGTACATGTTGAACTGCATCATCGACACGATCTTGCCGAAGGCGCGGATGAAATGGCCGAGCACGCCGGTCTCGTTCATCCGCCGCAGCACTTTTTCGGCGTCGTTCGAGGTTAGGATTTCCATGAACAGCCGGTTGGCCTCGGGATCGTCGCGCAGCTGGGTGTTGATCAGGCTGAGCGAGCGCGTCACCGTGCGCATGGCGTCGGGGTGAAATGCCAGATTGTTCTTTTGCGCCAGCCGGAAGATCCGGATCAGGTTGACCGGGTCGTGCTTGAAGACGTCGGGCGCGGCGAGATTGATGCGGTTGTTGTCGACGATGAAATCATCGCTCCCGGGCACCCGCCGCGTGGTCGGCCGCAGCCGCGCCATCATCCGGCTCAGCACCGGCGCGGGCTTGGCCTGCTGGTCCTCCAGCTTGGCGCACAGGATCGCGGTCAGGTCGCCGACGTCCTTGGCGACCAGGAAGTAGTGCTTCATGAAGCGTTCGACATCCTGCATGCCGGGATGCGAGGTATAGCCGAGCCGGACCGCGATCTCGCGCTGCAGGTCGAACGACAGTCGCTCTTCGGCGCGGCCGGAGAAGAAATGGATATTGCAGCGGACCGACCACAGGAAATCCGAGCAGCGCCGGAAGGTGCGGTATTCCTGGGCGTCGAATACGCCGCGTTCGAGCAGCTCGTCGGTCTCGCGCACCCGGTAGACGTATTTGGCGATCCAGAACAGCGTGTGCAGGTCGCGCAGGCCGCCCTTGCCGTCCTTGACGTTGGGCTCGACCAGGTAGCGCGACTGCCCGGCGCGGCGATGGCGCTCTTCGCGTTCGGCGAGCTTCGCGGTGACGAATTCGGCGGCGGTGCCCTGCACCACCTCCTTGTCGAACCGGTCGACCAGTTCGTCGTAGAGCTGCTTGTCGCCGGTCAAAAACCGCGTCTCCAGGATCGCGGTGCGGATCGTCATGTCGCCGCGCGCCTGGCGGATCGATTCATCGACCGAGCGCGTGGCATGGCCGACCTTCAGGCCCATGTCCCACAGGCAATACAGGATAGCCTCGGCGACCTGCTCGCCCCAGGCGGTCTGCTTGTAGGGCAGGATGAACAACAGATCGATGTCGGATTCCGGCGCCATCAGCCCGCGGCCATAACCCCCGGTGGCGACCACCGCCATCCGCTCGGCGCCGGAGGGGACCGGCGAGCGGTAGAGATGACGGGTGGCGGCCGAGAACAGGATGCGGATGATTTCGTCCTGCATGAAGCACAGCCGCTCGGCGCAGCGCCGGCCGTGACGGTCCTTCAGCAGCACGGCCTGCGCAGTGGCGCGCGCGGCAACCATCTCGGCCTTCAGGTACTGCGCCGTGGCGGAGCGGAACACATCTTCCCGGCCGGCATGCTTTTCGGCGAGCGCATCCACCGCGGCGGTGATCCGCGCGCTATCGAAACGGTCGTCGGCTTCGGGCCGGTTCTCGGTCACGACACTGTCCATCACACCCCCGATATCGGACGGCGCCGATGCTGTCACGGGACAATCCGAGATAACAGCCGGTCTGCGTCGGATTTTCCGCGCTTAGATCACGACGCGCCCAAAGTTACCAGTTAACTTATTGAAACAAAAAGGTGTTTTTGAAGTGGAAAGAATCGGTCCGCCGACCGGAGTAGTGACATCGGCGCCGTCTTTCATTACATCCGATAGGCCATCGCATCCGGGAGAGAACAAAATGGACGCCGCCACACTCCGCGCCACGCAGGCACCGATCAAGGAGCGCTACAAGTCCGATCCCAAGACGGCGATGATCACGCTCACCGCGCGCGGTTCGATCGAGAACGAGGGCATCGCCTGCAAGGTCGAAACCGGCCGCGCTTTGGCCGTGGCCGGCCTGCACCCGGGCTCCGGAGGTTCCGGCCTCGAACTGTGTTCCGGCGACATGCTGCTCGAAGCGCTGGTCGCCTGCGCCGGTGTCACGCTGAAATCGGTGGCGACCGCGATCGAGGTGCCGCTCAAGGCCGGAAACGTCACCGCCGAGGGCGATCTCGATTTTCGCGGCACGCTCGGCGTCGACAAGGAGGCGCCGGTCGGTTTTGCCGAAATCCGGCTGCGTTTCGACGTCGATACATCAGCGCCGCAGGAGAAGCTCGACCTGCTGTTGAAGCTCAGCGAGCGCTATTGCGTGGTCTATCAGACCATCAAGCACGGCCCGAAGGTTTCGGTGTCGATGCAGCGGATGTGAGCATGCAGTTCATCGTCGTCCCGGCGAAAGCAGGGACCCATACGCCGTGTCCCCTCGCTCCAAGCACCGCTGTTCGACGGCTTTTGCGCAACACGAACAGCTGTGGCTATGGGTCCCTGCCTTCGCAGGGACGACAGGTTAAATGTCCCCCGACCTCGCTTTCATCCTGACGCTCGTGCTGCGCATGGCGATCACCGCAGCGTTCGTGGTGTCGGCCTCCATCATCACCGAGCGCTCGGGCCCGGTGATCGGCGCGCTGGTCGCGACCCTGCCGATTTCGGCAGGACCCTCTTACGTCTTCCTCGCGCTCGATCACGATGCGGCCTTCATCGCCGAGGGCGCGCTGGCGAGCCTGCCGATCAATGCCGCGACGATCTGGCTGGCGCTGACCTATGTCGTGCTGGCGCAGCGCCGCAGCGCGCTGGTCAGTTGCGGCGGCGCGGTCGCGGTGTGGATCAGCGCTTGCCGCGTTGATGCGGACGGTCGAGTGGTCGCTGGCCGGCGGCCTGATCGTCAACGCCGTCACGTTTGCGATCTGCCTGCCGCTGCTGCGGCGCTTCCGCCACGTCAAGATGCCGCTGATTACCCGGCGCTGGTACGATATCCCGCTGCGCGCCTCGCTGGTCGCGACCCTGGTCGCTACCGTCGTCACGCTGTCGCGCTGGGTCGGCCCCAGCGTCAGCGGCATGATCGCGCTGTTTCCGGTGGTGTTCACCTCCATGATGCTGATCCTGCATCCGCGCATCGGCGGCAAGCCGACGGCGGCCGTGATCGCCAATGGCGGCTGGGGCCTGATCGGCTTCGGTATCGCGATCGCGGTGCTGCACGTGACGGCGCTGCCGTTCGGATCGGCGATCGCGCTGAGCCTGGCGCTCGCCACCTGCGTGAGCTGGAATTTGGGGTTGTGGTGGAACGGGCGAAGGAAGCTCGCGCGGTGAACCAGCTGCCGTCATTGCGAGCGAAGCGAAGCAATCCAGCTTTGTCGCCGGCAAGGAAGCGGATTGCTTCGTGCTTCGCTCCTCGCAATGACGGTCAGGATTTCGGCAATTTCGCCTTCAGCGCATACAGCGCGTCCAGCGCCTCGCGCGGCGACATCTCGTCGGGATGCAGCGCCTTGACCGCTTCCATCGATTTTCCGCCTCGCTGGGCGGCGCCGGCTTCAGCGGCGGCGCGCGAGGGCACCGCGAACAGCGGCAGGTCGTCGGCGAGCGCGCGCGCGGTCTGGCCGCGGTCGTTCGCTTCCAGTTTTGCCAGCACCGATTTGGCGCGCGCGATCACCGGCGCCGGCAGGCCAGCGAGTTTTGCGACCTGAATGCCGTAGGAGCGGTCGGCCGAACCGGGCAAGACTTCATGCAGGAACACCACGTCGCCCTGCCATTCCTTGACCCGCACCGTGGCGTTGAACAGCCGCGGCAGCTTTGCCGAGAGTGCGGTGAGTTCGTGATAATGCGTGGCGAACAGCGCGCGGCAGCGGTTGGCCTCATGCAGATGCTCGATCGCCGCCCAGGCGATCGACAACCCGTCGAAGGTCGCGGTACCCCGGCCTATTTCATCGAGGATCACCAGCGAGCGTTCGCTGGCCTGATTGAGGATCACGGCGGTCTCCACCATCTCCACCATGAAGGTGGAGCGGCCGCGCGCCAGATCGTCGGCCGCGCCGACGCGCGAGAACAGGCGGTCGACGATGCCGATCCGCGCCCGCAACGCCGGCACGAAGCTGCCGATCTGCGCCAGCAGCGCGATCAAGGCGTTCTGGCGCAGGAAGGTCGATTTGCCTGCCATGTTGGGGCCGGTGATCAGCCAGATCTGGCCGGATTTCTGCGCCGGCCCCGGCGACAGGTCGCAGGCGTTGGCAATGAACGGCGCTCCGTCGCGCTTCAGCGCTTGTTCGACCACCGGATGCCGGCCGCCCTCGATCGCAAAACCCAGCGAGGCATCGACCTCGGGCCGCACGTAATTGTCGTCGACCGCGAGCTTTGCCAGCGCGGTCGCGACATCGAGCATGGCAAACGCGTGCGCCGCCGTGCGCAGATCGTCGCTGGCGGCGATGGCCTCTCCGCACAGCCGCTCGAAGATCTCCAGTTCCAGCCCGAGCGCGCGGTCGCCGGCATTGGCGATCTTGGCTTCGATCTCGCCGAGCTCGGATGTCGTGAAGCGGACCTGGCCGGCCAGCGTCTGGCGATGGATGAAGGTCGCGTTCAACGGCGGCGACATCAGTTTGTCGCCGTGCTGGGCGGTGACCTCGACGAAATAGCCGAGCACATTGTTGTGCCGGATTTTCAGGCCCTTGATGCCGGTGTCCTCGGCGTAGCGCGCCTGCATCGCGGCGACCACGAGACGCGAGGCGTCGCGCAGATTGCGGGCCTCGTCGAGCGCGGCCTCAAAACCCTCGCGGACAAAACCGCCGTCGCGCTTGATCAGGGGTAGCTGCTCGGCCAGCGCGCGCTCGAATTCGCGGGCCAGATCGCGCGAAGGACGGCGCAACGCCTCCATCACGGCGGCGATTTCCTGCGGCGGAGCCTCAAGCTGCGAAAGCCGCCCCAGCGCCGCGTCGGCCGCGAAAATGCCGTCGCGCAGACCGGCGAGATCGCGCGGGCCACCGCGCCCGACCGACAATCGCGCCAGCGCGCGCGACATGTCGGGCGCCGCCTTCAGCGTGGTGCGGACGTCTTCGCGCGCCGCAGCATCGGCGACGAACGCCGCGATCGCGTCGAGCCGCCGCGCGATGGCGGCGCTGTCGGTGAGGGGCGCGGCCAGCCGTTGCGCAAGAAGCCGCGATCCGGCCGCGGTCACGGTGCAGTCGATGGCGTCGAGCAGCGATCCGCGCCGCTCGCCCGAAAGCGTCCGCGTCAATTCAAGATTGGCGCGGGTGGCCGGGTCGATCGCCATGGTGGTGCCGGCGGCTTCGCGCGACGGCGGCGACAGCGGCGGGCGCTTTCCGACTTGGGTGCGGTCGATATAGGTGACGGCGGCGGCAGCCGCGGTGGCTTCCAGCCGCGACATCGCCGAAAGGCCGTCCATGGTGGCGACCGCGAAATAATCGCACAGTCGCCGCTCGGCGGTGGCGCCGTCGAAGACGTCGCGGGTCAGCGGCGTCACCGCCGGCAATTCGCGCAGCAGCGGCCCCAACTCGGGATCGCTGTAGAGCGCATCGGTGACGATGGCCTCGTTGGGATTGATGCGCGCCAGGGTCGCGGCGAGCTCGCCCGTTGCGCATTCCGTGACGATGAATTCGGCGGTGGAAATGTCGATCCAGGCCAGGCCAATCCGATCCGTGCCAGCCGACCCCCGCGCCCGCGCGATCGCCAGCAGATAATTATTGGTCCTTGCATCGAGCAGCGTGTCTTCGGTCAGCGTGCCCGGCGTGACCAGCCGCACCACGGCGCGGCTGACCACGCTCTTGTTGCCGCGCGCCCGGGCTGCTGCCGGATCTTCGGTCTGTTCGCACACCGCGACGCGATGGCCGGATGCGATCAGCCGATGCAGATAGTCCTCGGAGCGCTCCACCGGCACGCCGCACATCGGGATGTCCAGGCCCTGATGCTTGCCGCGTTTTGTGAGCACGATGCCCAGCGTCCTGGAGGCGATCTCGGCGTCCTCGAAGAACAATTCGTAGAAGTCGCCCATCCGGTAGAACAGCAACAGCCCGGGATGGGCGGCCTTGATCTCGAGGTATTGCTCCATCATCGGCGTGACGCGCGCGGCCTCGGCGGGCGGCGCTGGTTCCGGGGGCAGGGGGATGGGCTGCTGGATCGTCATGGGCGCGCAAACTACAAAATTTTGGCCTTCGGTCCTATCGGTTTGCCGCGGCATTGCGTGTTTTCCACGTCCCCGATGGGCCAGCGGGCGCCACCTCGGAGCTTTGCGCATGACGGACCGCACGCGAATGCGCTGCCGGAGCCAAAGCCTCAATTGACCTGCCGCGACCGCGCTCCTAAAACTCGCCATCGTTCCGGTCGTTCGGCTCAGGAAACGCGGCATTCAGGGAGAGATTCAATGCGCGATGTATTCATTTGCGATGCCGTGAGAACCCCGATCGGCCGCTTCGGTGGCGCGCTCGCCAAGGTGCGCGCCGACGATCTGGCGGCCACGCCGATCAAGGCCCTGATGGCCCGGCATCCCAATCTCGACTGGTCGCAGGTCGATGAAGTCTATTTCGGCTGCGCCAACCAGGCCGGCGAGGACAACCGCAACGTGGCGCGGATGGCGCTGCTGCTGGCGGGCATGCCTGACTCGGTTCCCGGCCAGACGCTCAATCGCCTGTGCGCGTCGGGGCTGGACGCGGTCGGCGCCGGCGGGCGCGCGATCCGCGCCGGCGAGATCGATTTCGCCATTGCCGGCGGCGTCGAGTCGATGACGCGGGCGCCGTTCGTGATGGGCAAAGCGGCGGAGGCGTTCTCGCGCTCGGCCGAGATTTTCGACACCACCATCGGCTGGCGCTTCATCAACCCCTTGATGAAGGCGCAATACGGCGTCGATGCGATGCCCGAGACCGGCGAGAACGTCGCCGAGGAATTCCAGGTCTCGCGCGCCGATCAGGACGCGTTCGCGATCCGCTCGCAGCAGCGCGCAGGTGCGGCGATCGCGTCGGGCTATTTCGCCGAGGAGATCACGGCCGTTTCGGCACCCGGCGGCAAGGCCGGACCCATCAGCGTCGACAAGGACGAGCATCCGCGGCCCGAGACCACGATCGAGGGCCTTTCGAAACTGAAGCCGATCGTGCGCAATCCCGGCACCGTGACCGCGGGCAATGCCTCGGGTGTCAATGACGGGGCGGCTGCGATGATCCTCGCCTCGGAAGCGGCGGCGAAGAAGCACGGCCTGACGCCGCGCGCGCGCATTTTGGGACTCGCGTCCGCCGCGGTGCCGCCGCGCATCATGGGCATCGGCCCGGTGCCGGCGACCCGCAAGCTGATGGAGCGGCTGGGCCTCAAGATCAGCGATTTCGACCTGATTGAGCTCAACGAGGCCTTCGCCAGCCAGGGCATCGCCTGCCTGCGCCAGCTCGGCGTCAAGGACGATGCCGATTTCGTCAACCCGCATGGCGGCGCCATCGCGCTCGGTCATCCCCTCGGCATGAGCGGCGCGCGGCTGGCGATGACGGCCGTGCACGGCATGGAAAAGCGCGGCGGTAAACGCGCGCTCGCGACCATGTGCGTCGGCGTCGGCCAGGGCGTCGCGATGGCGATCGAGAAGCTGAACTAAAGGCGGCCGCGGCGAAACCGCGCCAACAGCCTGTTACCGGGCCCCGCATTCGCGCGCGACGTTTGGCGCGGGGCCGGTTGCGGCGCCGGTCAGCCTCATCGCGCGGCTGGACATGCCACCACAGATTGTGCTGGTATTCAGAGGCCGGCCTGAATAGCCGATGATCAAAGTAATTTTCAATCAAGGGAATTATTATCATGAGCGAAACGATCGTCCTCTCCAACGACCATCGCGTGGTGGTGCGTGGCATTACAAAAGACAGCTCCGTCCTGTGCTCCGACACCAGCGCGTCCGACGTCTTCATTCACGTCATCACGGCAAGCGACACGGCGGAGCTGTTCAAGGGCGACGGCACCGTTGTTCCGAAGATGACGAGCACCACGTTCCGCGTGTTTCGCAAGAACCCGGGTGACGATCCGTTCTCGGCGACGGTGGCGGTCACCGATCTTCCCCCCAGCGCGACCGACAAATCCAAGACGCTGATGGCGGCGTTCAGCATGGTCAAGCACAAGCCGGACGCCATGAAGATCCCCAAGGCGAAGAAGCCGGCCAAAAAGAAGGTCGCCAAGAAGGCGGTCGCGAAGAAGGCCGTGGTGAAGAAGGCCAGGAAAAAGAAGAAGGCCCGCTGAGCCGCTCGATGCGGATACCGCCGCGCGTGCGCAACGGCCACGCGCGGCCGGGCTACTCCATCACCGCGTGTTCCGGTGCCAGCGCCTGCTTGCGCAGCACGACCTTGGTCGAGCCGATGATGATGGCGAGCGGGATCGCGCACAGCGTGAACAGCATCACCATCTGGTAGTCCTGCGAAAACGCGATGATCTGCGCCTGCACGGCGATCATGACGTCGGCCATGGCGCGGCCGGTGTCGCTGCCCATGTCGATCATGCCGCGCACATTGGGCATCTGCATGGCATGGTTGAACGGGGTGACGTGCTCGTTCAATACCGCGTAGACCCGCCGCGATCCTTCCGTCAGCTGCGCGATCACGATGGAAATGCCGATCGAGCTCGCGACGTTGCGCATCAGGGTCAGCATCGAGGTGCCGTCGGTGCGCAGATGGTTGGGCAGCGTCAGGAACGCCACCGTGGAAAGCGGCACGAACACCAGCCCGAAGCCGAATCCCTGCGCGATGCTGACGACGACGATCGAAGGCACGTCGGTCTGGTCGGTCCAGCCGGTCATGTAGAACAGCGACAGGCAGGTGAGGCTGAGGCCTGCGATGATCAGCGTGCGAGCCTCGATATAGCGCATCAGGCGGCCGACCATCATCATGGCGACGAAGGTGCCGCAGCCGCGGCTCGCCAGCAGCAGGCCCGCGGTGATGATGGGATAGCCGATCACGTTCTGCAGATAGGGCGACGACAGCGCCATGGTCGAGAACAGCACGAGCCCCATCACCGCCATGAACACGCAGCCGCCGATGAAATTCCTGTCCTTGAAGATTGCGAACTGGATGAAAGGCGAGGCGGTCGTCAGCGAGTGGGCGAAGAAATAATAGAAGCCGATGCCCGAGATGATGAACTCGGCGATGATCTCGTTGGATTCCAGCCAGCCGAGCTGCTCGCCGCGGTCGAGCGCGATCTGCAGGCTGCCGATGCCGACGGCGAGGGCTGCGAATCCAAACCAGTCGAAGCGCAATTCGCGGTTCTTCTGGGTCTCGTCCATGAAGACCAGCAGGCCGAGCACGGTGAAGATGCCGAACGGCAAATTGACGAAGAACACCCAGTGCCAGGAATAGGTCTCGGTCAGCCAGGCGCCGAGCGACGGCCCCATGATCGGGCCCATCATCACGCCCATGCCCCAGATCGCCATCGCCTTCGGCCGCTCATGCAGTGCGTAGGAGTCCAGCATGACCGCCTGCGACAGCGGCACCAGCGCCGCGCCGAACACGCCCTGCAGCAACCGGAACAGCACCATCTGGTTGATGTCCTGCGCCAGCCCGCACAGCACGGAAGCGATCGTGAAGCCGCCCGAGCAAACGATAAAAATGCGCTTGCGCCCGAAGCGGTTGGCGATCCAGCCCACCGGGGCGGTCATGATCGCGGCGGCAACGATGTACGAGGTCAGCACCCAGTTGATCTGGTCCTGCGATGCCGACAGCGAGCCCTGCATATAGGGCAGCGCGACATTGGCGATGGTGGTGTCCAGCGCCTGCATGATGGTCGCGGTCATGGCGCAGATCGTCACCATGTTCCGGCGCAGGCCGGGAACGGCGACGGGTGCTGCGGCCGCCGACATGCTCAGTCGTCCTTCGCCGCCGACGCCGGCCCGAAGCCGAGCAGCGCCGCCAGCGAACGGTGATGGCCGGTGTCGATCGAGGTATAGGCGCTCATGCCGGCCTTCAGCTTGCGCACATATTTGTCGTTGCTGTCGAAATAGATCCGCACCGGCACGCGCTGCACCACCTTGACGAAATTGCCGGTGGCGTTCTGCGGCGGCAGGATCGCGAATTGCGCGCCGGTGCCGGGGCTCAGCGAGCCGATCGTGCCCTTGAAGGCGTGATCGGGAAACGCATCGACGTCGATGGTGACGGTCTGGCCGACCGCGACATAGGTGAAGTCGCTTTCCTTCAGATTGGCGTCGACCCAGGGATTCGAGATATCGATGATGGAGAACACCGGCGTGCCCGCCACGGTGAAGCGGCCGAGCTGGATCTGGTCGACCTGGGTCGCGACGCCCGCCATCGGCGCGCGCACGGTGGCGAGATCGAGGTTGCGCTGGGCGTCGTCGAGCGCCGCCTTGGCCTGCAGATAGGCCGGAAACTGCTCCAGCGGCAGTTCGGGATTGCCGAGCAATTGATTGAGCGCGGTCGATCGCTGCTGCTTGACGAGCTCGAGCTGGGCCTTCGCGGTCACCAGCGCGGTGGCGCTGTTGTCGAGGTCGAGCTGCGAGCCGAAATTGCTCTTGGCGAGCGCGGTCTTGCGGTCGACGTCGCGTTGCTTGAGTTCGATGCCGGCGTTGACGAGGTCGACCGTGTCGCCATAGATCTTGACGTTGGCGACGAGATTGTCGTGGCTGGTCTTGGCATCGGCCAGCTTGGCACGCGCCTGCGCCACCGCCAGCTGGAACGGCACCGGATCGATCTGGAACAGCACATCGCCGGCCTTGACCTGCTGGCCTTCCTTCACGGCGACGTTGATGATCTTGCCGGAGATGTCAGGCGTGATCAGGACCTTCTGCGCGCCGACATAGGCGTCGTCGGTGGTCACGTAGCGCCCGCCGTTGAGGTAGAAGGTCAGCCCGGCGAGCAGCGCCACCAGCGGCACCACGACCAGCAGCAAGGTGCGGCGATAGCGGCGCAGGCCGGCCATCAGCCGGCGGCGCGGCTCCGCGGCTATCTTGATCCGGGGTTTGCCGGCCGGATTGCCCTTCTGCTCGGGCGGAAATTTCAGGATCGGATCAGCCATAGCGCTGTTCTTTCTTCGGCGGTTCCGCCGGATTGTTCTGGATGGCGTTGCGCACGTTTTCCTTGATGGCCTCCAATTGGGTGAGCAGTCGGTGGGCGTCGGCCGGATTGATGCCCCCGAGCGCGGCGGCGGTCAGCTCGGAGCGCAAGCCCCCCAACTTGCCGAGCAGCGGGCGGGCGGCCTTGCGCAGATAGAGCCGGTTGACGCGGCGGTCGGTCTCGTCGCCGCGGCGCTCGATCCAGCCATTGTCGCAGAGCTTGTCGATCAGGCGCGTCAGCGTGATCGGCTGCATCTCCATCTGTTCGGCGAGTTCCGACTGCTTCAGGCCCTCGTTGCGTTCGACCTTGGCCAGCACCGCCCATTGCGCGCGGGTGATGCCGTAACGCGCCGCCTGCTTGTCGGCATAGGCACGCACCAGGCGCTGCAATTCGCCGAGCGTAAACAAAAAGTTCATGTCCACGGGGCCGCGGGCCATCGGGGGTCGTCTCCATAAGCTTTGGATATAATAAGCTAGCTTATGAATGGGACATGGCAAGTTTGTGGAGACCTGACCCTCCGCCAGCACATGGCTCGGTTCCCGGACCGCGCCGGAAAAGGTGCTGAATTTGGGATTGGCGCGGTAAAATGCTACATGATCTGGACCGTACGAACGGTCCGGCCGGATTCGACTGCCCGAACCGGCCGCGTTACATGACCCCGATGGCCCTGACAAAACCGACCTTTCCCGCGCCCGATCACGACCACGGCCGCTGCGCCGCGGACGCGATTGATCATGCCGAACGGGTATGCCAGCAGCGGTCGCAGAAATTCACCCCGATCCGGCGTCAGGTGCTGCAGGCGCTGTTGTCCAGCCACCGTCCGCTCGGCGCCTATGAGGTGATCGACGAACTCGCCAAATCGATGCCGCGGCCGGCGCCGATCACGGTCTATCGCGCGCTCGATTTCCTGATGGGGAACGGCCTCGTCCACCGCATCGAAAGCCGCAACGCCTATCTCGCCTGCGCGCACGACCATGACGCGGCTTCGATGGTGGCGTTCCTGATGTGCGACGAATGCGGCTCCGTCGGCGAAATTCCGGCCGCCCCGGTGGCGCAAAGCCTCAACGCGGCGGCCCGTGCGCTGGGTTTTGCGCCGAAATTGTCCGTGGTCGAGATTGCCGGCATCTGCGCGCACTGCCAGAAACCTTGATATTTTGGGCATGATCTTTTCCAAAAGCCGGAACGCCACTTTTTGGGATCATGCCCCAACAACACGGCGGAAAAGCCGTGCCAAAATTCTCGCCATGAGGAAACATGTCTTCAAATCAATCGCTTTCATCGGCCGGGCGGCCGCTGACCCCCGGCGCGGTGGCGCTGATGCTGATGCTGTGCCTGAGCTGGGGTTTCAACCAGATCGCGGTCAAGCTGGCGCTGCCGGACATTCCGCCGATGCTGCAGGCAACGATCCGCTCCTCGGGCGCGCTGGTCGTGCTGTTCCTGATCGCGCGGCTGCGCGGCGTGAAACTGTTCGAGCGCGACGGCACGCTGCGCGCGGGTTTGCTGGCGGGCGTCATCTTCGGTGTCGAATTCGTGCTGATCTATCGCGGCCTGCTATTGACGTCGGCCTCGCGGGCGGTGGTGTTCCTCTACACCGCGCCGTTCTTCGTGGCGTTCGGCTCCTATGTGTTTCTCGGTGAGCGGCTGCGCGCCTCGCAATGGGGCGGTCTTGCGCTGTGCTTTGCCGGGGTCGCGCTGGCGATCGGGGTTCCCCAGGCCGATGTCGACGCCAGGATGCTGCTCGGCGACCTCCTGGTCATCGCCGGCGGCGCGCTGTGGGCAGCGACCACACTGATCGTCAAGGCCTCGGCGCTTCTGCATGCGCCGGCGGAAAAGGGCCTGGGCTACCAGGTGGCGCTCTCGGTCCCGATTCTGGGGTTTGCGGCGTGGTATTTCGGGGAAACCCTGACCCGGGTTCCCGGCCCGCTGGCGCTGACATTGATGGTCTATCAGGCGGTTTGGGTGGTCGGATTGACCTTTTTGATCTGGTTTGCGCTGGTCAAGACCTATTCCGCCAGCAAATTGTCGGCATTTACCTTTATCACCCCTTTGTTTGGCGTGGTGGCTAGCTATTTCATCATGCATGACACCCTGACCCCCATCTTCGGGGCCGCGGCGCTGCTGGTGATTGCCGGGCTTTACCTGGTTAACCGTCCCAATCCCGTGGTCCCGGTTCCCACTGATCCATTGCTGAATGTCACCAAAACCTGATATTCGAGGCGCCATGAACCAGCCCGTAAAACCGCCCCAAAACGATGCCGGCCCCGACGCCCGGCGACACACCACGCAAGTCATGGTCGGCAATGTCGCCGTCGGCGGCGGCGCGCCGATCGTGGTGCAGTCGATGACCAACACCGACACCGCCGATGTCGACGGCACCATCGCCCAGGTCGCAGCGCTGGCGCGCGCCGGGTCCGAACTGGTGCGAATCACGGTCGACCGCGAGGAAGCCGCCGCCGCCGTGCCGCATATTCGCGACGGCCTGCGCAAGCGCGGCATCACCACGCCATTGATCGGCGACTTCCATTATATCGGCCACAAGCTGCTCGCCGACTATCCGGCCTGCGCCGAGGCGCTCGACAAATACCGCATCAACCCCGGCAATGTCGGCTTCAAGAACAAGCGCGACACCCAATTCGCCGACATCATCGAGATCGCCAACAAGAACAACAAGCCGGTGCGGATCGGCGCCAACTGGGGCTCGCTCGACCAGGAGCTGCTGACCCGGCTGATGGAAGACAATGCCAAGCTGCCCGAGCCGCTCGAAGCCCGCGCGGTGACGCGCGAGGCGATGGTGCAGTCGGCGCTGCTGTCGGCCGCGCGCGCCGAGGAACTCGGCATGGCCAAGAACAGGATCATCCTGTCGGCGAAGGTCTCCGCGGTGCAGGATCTGATCGCGGTCTACAAGGTGCTGGCTTCGCGCTCGGATTACGCGATCCATCTCGGTTTGACGGAAGCCGGCATGGGCTCGAAGGGCATCGTCGCTTCTTCCGCAGCACTCGGCATCCTGCTGCAGGACGGCATTGGCGACACCATCCGGATTTCGCTGACGCCGGAACCCGGCGGCGACCGCACGCTAGAAGTGCAGGTTGCGCAGGAACTGCTGCAGACCATGGGCTTCCGCACCTTCGTGCCGCTGGTCGCGGCCTGTCCGGGCTGCGGCCGCACCACCTCGACCACGTTCCAGGAACTGGCGCGCTCGATCCAGGATTTCATCCGCGAGGAAATGCCGGGCTGGAAGACGCAATATCCCGGCGTCGAGGCACTCAACGTCGCCGTGATGGGCTGCATCGTCAACGGCCCCGGCGAATCCAAGCACGCCAATATCGGCATCTCGCTCCCCGGCACCGGCGAGACGCCGGCAGCCCCCGTGTTCGTCGACGGCCAGAAATTCCGCACCCTGCGCGGACCGACGATTGCCGCCGACTTCAAGGCGCTGGTGATCGATTATATCGACCAGCGTTACGGCAAGGGCGCGAAGCCGACCGCCGCGGAGTAGGGCGGCTCGGCACGGGATGGTGCCGATCCGGCCGCTCGCGTCTGATCAGGCTCCGTCCGTCACACGATCAGATCGTGCGGCACGTGGGTAACGACGACGCCCCCCGCATGGTGCGGAACGATACTGAAATGGTCAGCTGAATGTTGCCCAGGCGGAGACGGCTCAATTGTTTGCGTCTCTGAAATCTCCGGCAGCCCGTGAGGTCCAGCGGAATTTTCGTGATGACCGATCGATGCCTGGGTGTGGTCCTCAGGTCCGCGGTCGATGACGTCTGAACCTTTATGACCGGGAAGCTCGTCCTTGAACTTGAATGAGTCTCCAGGCACGAGCTTGCCGGCTGTCTCCGGGCGATGCATGTGAGTCTCGGCAGCACTAACCGGGCCGGTGTGTGTCACGATCAATTCCGAATGCTCTTTCAAATCGGAATGATCCTTTGATGCCGAATCATCCTCTGATTTGGAATGATCTTTCGAATGCACTTTATTGTTTGACGTGGCGGCGTCGCTCGTTCCAGAAGCCGTATTGTGAGATTGTGGGCCTCCGTCCTCCGGCGTCGCGCCATTTTCGACATGCGAGGGCTCGGCGGCCGTCTTCGGCGCGGTGATATCCGTATTGTTGATCGTGCCACTCGGAGGTGTCACGGCTCCGTTGCCGATGGGCATCGAACCGGCGCTGTCGTGCACCGGCGTCTTATCGAACGTGACGTTATTTTCCATCGGCGCCGTGGCCGTGCCGTGCTGCGGTTCGATCGAGTGTCCGCTTGCCGGAACAACGACCGCGTCATCGCTGTGTTCGGTCTCGGGCGTCCGGCCTTCGTCGAAGCCGCCAAAGCTGAAGCTCCCCTCGGTCGTTTGCCACGTCCAGTTGCTGGCGGCGAGGTGCGCGCCATCATTGATGATCGTGCCGGACGAAGCGAGGGCGGTGGTCATCATGGCGATCGTTGCGTCGTTTGCCGCCATCGCGGCCAGCCCGTGATCGATCGGCTCACCTTCTATCGCGACGGCCGTCACTGTCGGCTCGTGGACAAAATCCGACGCCTGAATGGTCGCAAATCCCTGGACATGGATCTCCTGCAAACCGGAAGCGCCGATGCGCAGGGCATGGTCCGTCGGATTGACGTACACGATGGTTTCATTGTCCGCGCTGTCATAGAGCCAGGCTATGGTATGTGCCGGCACAGACGTGCTCGTGGGGGTCAGTGCCAAAATGCCAAAGCCCAGTGCGCCAAGAGCCGATAAACCGATCCTGTCGGACCCCGATCTAAAATCGGAGATGGTGTCGAACCCGGCCGGCCGGGAATCCGCTACGGACAAGAAAGCGAAGCGGTCGTTTCCGTTGCCGCCTGCAAGAAAGTCCGGGCCGTGTCCGCCGGGGAGGGTGCCGTTCCCGCTATCGGCGCTGATCGGTTCGCTTCCCGGGCCTCCATGGATCGTATCGGCCCCGTTATTGCCTTTGATCGTGTCATTGCCCGCGCCTGCGTTGAGAGGGTCCGCTATGCCGGTGCCGTTGGCGGTGTCACTGGCGGCAACCGCAGGGATGACGTTAACTCCTGCCGCGATGCTGTCGGGTTGAGAGATCCCACCGACGGACAGCGGATCGGTTGCGACCTGCGTAGCCGTGGCCAGGTGGGCGAAATCGTCGTCGTCGCTGGCGCCGTGGACGGTGATGGTCACCACCTGTGCGGTGCCGTCTATGGTGCGCACCGTGAAGGTGTCGGTCAGCGTGTCCTCGGCGTGGAGCGCCTGCACCGCCAAGTTCGTGTCGTCGAGTGTGTAGGTCCATACGCCAGCCGCCGTCATCGTGAAGGTGCCGTAGCCGCCGTCGCTTTTCGTCGGCGAACTCACCGCCGCAAAGGTGTTGGGCGGATTGTCGACGTCGGTGTCGGTGAGCCTGCCGGTTGCTAGCGGCACGGCCGGCGCATCATCGTCATCAACGCCAGCCCCGGTCACCGAGCCCGTTGCCTTGCCGGAAATGATGGCAGCGTCATTTGTTCCGTTGATGGTGATCGTCACCACCTGTGGGGTGCCGTCGATCGTGGTCACCGTGAAAGTGTCGGTCAGCTTGTCGCCAACGTTGAGCGCCTGCACCGCCCTGTTGTCGTTGTCGAGCTTGTAGGTCCAGACGCCATCCGCCGACATCGTGAACGTGCCGTAGCCGCCCGCGCTCGCCGTTGCCGAGGTTACCGCCGTGAAGGTGTTGGGCGGATTGTCGACGTCGGTGTCGGTGAGCGTGCCCGTCGCGGCCGGCGCGCCGGGCGTGGCATTCGCGACGCCCCCGGCCTCGATCACTGAGCCCGTTGTGGTGCCGGAGACGATGGCGGCGTCGTTGGCGCCGTGGATGACGATCGTCACCACTTGTGGGGTGCCGTCTATGGTGGTCACCGTGAAGGTGTCGGTCAGTGTGTCGCCGACATTGAGCGCCTGCACCGCGCCGTTGGCTTCGTTGATCGTGTAGGTCCACACGCCTGCCGCCGTCATCGTGAAGGTGCCGTAGCCGCCCGCGCTCGCCGTTGGCGAGCTCACCGCCGTGAAGGTGTTGGGCGGATTGTCGACGTCGGTGTCGGTGAGTTTGCCCGTCGCGGTCGGCGTGTCGGGCGTGGCATTCGCGACGCCCCCGGCCTCGACCGCTGAGCCCGTCACGGTGCCGGAAATGATGGCCGCGTCGTTGACGCCGTTGATGTCGATCGTGAAGGGCCGGCTGGCCGACAGCGTGCCGTCCGACACCGTGATCGTGAAGCTTTCGGTCGTCGGCGCCTGCAGCGCGTTGATCGCGCCGCTGTTCGGGACGAAGGTGTAGGCGCCGGTCGTGCTGTCGACGTAAAGCGTGCCAAACGGGCCGGTGCTCGATACATCGTATGTCACCCCGCCCAGAACCGTGTTCCCGGCACTCCCCCCGCCGATGCCGAAGGTCAGTCTGCCACTGCCGTTGGCGCCGCTGGCAGAGAAGGTTCCGCTGGTGGCGGTGAAGGTGTCAAACACCGCCGTGTCGACTTCGATCGGCCCCGTCGCCGCATTCAGGGTCGGCGGCAGGATAATGATCTCAGGAACCGTGAAGATCGCCGACTCTATCGGTGGGAGCGAATTTTGCGGGTGGAGGGCGTCAGTCTGAATAAAATTGATTGGTTCCACCGGTAGCGGATTGACGAAGGGAGGGGTGCTGGACCCGTGTGGTCCCAGCCCTTTCGCAAAGTTGGCGAGCACGTCCTGTTGGGCCGCCTGCAACTCCTGCATTCGAGCAGGAGAATTCGCGACCTCGTTCACGCTGACCGAGGACCCTCTTTTGCTCAGGACGACTGTCTCTCCGGGATCCTCGACAATGATGTGTCGCGGGATCGCCTCCTTGGTTGTGAGCTCGAATACGCCGTGCTCGAGGTCTTTGTATGTGATGGTGTCGTCATCCAGAAAGGTGACGTTCGGGTCCGCGGCCTGGACCTCCTTCATGGCGGAGAAGATCAGTGCCGCGAACGACAGCATGCCGATACCGCCGCCATGGGTCCGGCTGCGCATGCTGCCAACAGGCGTGTCCACCGTCAGGGAGCCGGTGTTTGCCCGCCGGCCGGCAAAGAAAGCGAAGGTGGCTCTGGTTGCTGCGAACAGCGCCGACCGCAAGGTGCCGCCGGAGTCCCGCGCGAATTCGCCCAGTTCCACGCGTGCGTTGCGGGATAGGTTGAACGCGGTGCCGTCGACGAAGCGAATTTCGATCCGCCCGTCGGCTGCCGTCTCGATGACGTCACCCTGGCAAACAGGATCGCCAACCATGACTTGAACGGCAATACCGCTCGCATGCCTGATGGTGCCGCAACCGATCGCCGTCTGAATGTTGCCGATCACTTGGGGAAGCTGGCCCACGGCGGCCATGCACGCGTCCCCGAACTCCACGCCGGACGCAACTAACATTTGGCTTCGACCTCGCCTGCTGAGTAGCTCAGGCCCGGCGTGGTGCCGCAGTTTTCTTGCTTTGGATTGCCCAGCGCCACGAGGGCAAGATGTCTTGATGCCGGCAGCCCTGGGCTAGCCCGCCGAAACGACCCGATCCAATCTTGATTCCAACAGCAAGGAGACGCGTTCAGCGCGACGTCGACGTGGCAGGATTGCTGTCGTTCTGCCGCGATATGCGACCCCACGAAAATATACTATTGTCTGTGTCCGAAATGTCTACCTCTCCGAAATGTCTACCTCTTAATGGCAGCACGCCAGCCTCTGGATGAGCTACTCTGCTGGTCTGGCATTGAAGTTATTGCGGTCTTGGCCCGGCGGTTAACGGCCATCGACTGCCACACAACAAGATCTTCTCGAGAAGGAGGGGATCATGCGCACACATGCGATTGGCGTATTGGTGGCAAGTATCGTTTTGCCGCTAGCCAGCCTTTTGCCCTGTCGGGGGCAAGCGCAAAACAATTCTGCCCGGCCCGCCGTTCAGGATTCTGCACCAACGCCGATTGGGAAAGTTGTGACCGCGACGGGTTCGGTCACAATCGAACATGCAGGTGCTGTGGTCATTCAGGCAAATGTCGGCGGTCAAGCCGTTCAGACCAAGGTTGGCGATCTCGCCTATCTGGGCGACGTGGTCCAGACCGGCGCCGACGGCCGGGTCGGGATCAACTTTACGGATGGGACCTCGTTCAATCTGTCGAGCAACGCCCGCATGGCTTTGACCGAATTCGTGTACGACCCAAACGGGAAGTCAAATTCGAGCTTGCTCAGCCTGACCAAGGGAACATTCACCTTTGTTGCCGGCAACATCGCGAAGACCGGCGACATGAAGGTCGACACCCCTGTTGCAACGATGGGGATTCGAGGGACCACGCCGCGCATCGAAATATCGGATGATGGGACGGTCAAATTTGCCACCCTTATTGAAGAGGGCAAGAGCAAGCTTGCGAAAAAGCCCGGTGCACCGACGGCGCAGCAACCCGAGCAAAAAGCCGATCACAAGTTCAATCTCAACATCTGTCGAGGGTGCTAGGATCATCTCTCGAGCGCAGGCCGTTCTCGGTGCAAGCAGGGATCCGGCGTATAAGCGCGACTTGCAGAAATCAGCGACAGCCCATTCCCAAAACCGGGAAGCCCGACATGGAAATGAGTGCAAACGCCCGCACTATCGATGCCGTAGCGCCGATTCTCATCTTGCTGCTGCTCGGGTCGCCGGCGCTGGCGCAGAACCCGAAGCCAAAGGATAACTATCTCGGGAATATCGAGTTGTGCAACGGCCTGGATCGCACGTCGCTTGAAGTTCGAATTAACGGTTGCACAGCGCTCATCGATGCGGGTCAAGGCACGACGGCTGCCTTGGCCATCGCCTATAACAATCGCGGCAATGCCTATACCGCGAAGCAGGATTACGACCGCGCCATCCAGGATTTCGATCAGTCAATCAAGCTCAATCGAGCTTACGCCAAGCCCTTCAACAACCTCGGCGTGGCTTACGTGAGGAAAGGCGAATACGACCTCGCGATCACGGCTTTCGATGAGGCGATCAAGCTCAATCCAAACTACGGCGGAGCCTTCGCCAACCGCGCCGGAGCCTACCTGAAAAAGAATGAGTACGATCGCGCGGCGCGGGACTATGACGAGGCAATCCGCCTTGATCCCAATTTGGGAGCCGTGTGGAACGGGCGCTGTTGGACCCGAGCCATCCTCGGCGCGTTGCAGGCGGCGCTGGAGGACTGCAACAAGGCGCTTCAGTCGGGGTCGAACGACCCCGCGACGTATGACTCGCGTGGGCTCATCCACCTGAAGATGGGCCAACTCGGCGCGGCTATCGATGACTATAGTTCTGCGCTGCGCTTCGACCCGAAGCTGGCGAGCGCGCTCTATGGACGCGGGCTTGCCAGGCTCAAGCAGGGTGACAAAGCTGGCAGCGATTCCGATATCTCGGCGGCAAAGACAATCCAGGCCGGGATCGGTGACGACTTCACGCGCTATGGCGTGCGGTAGAGGCCGAGGGTGCATTTCGTCTGACGCAGGCAGTCGTCCGGATTGATGGTTGGTACACGGCCCAGTGCTTTTCCGGACTCCGCTTCGCGGCCGCCAATGTGCCGGTGCGACAACCCGACGGGCAAATCAGTGATTTGGCTGTCCAGCCCTTTGCGAAAAAATATTTTGCTTCCCTGTTTGCGCAAATCACCTTCATTTCCCCTGCCGTCCCGTCCCACTCCGAGGGGCGGCTCGCGATCGTCACGAACGCGGGACGGGATGTGGTGGACGCTGATGCGCCTTTGACGAATGGCGCCTGAGGCGGACGGCGAAGTCGTGTGGTCCTGATGCCCCGATGCTGGCATCAAGTTCCTGGGAAGCAAGCTTCTCGGGGATGACGGTGGCAAAAAAGCCGGTCGCCGGGGAGAGCGCGAAGTAAGCCGTAAACCATTGCGCGGGGAATGCCGGACGATTTCCGGTGTGACCTGACCAACGCGTGTGCTCACTACCACTATTCTTGCACACGCGGCTTGCGGGCGCATCGGGCGCCCGGCATTCCCTGCGCCCTCTGAATGAAGAGGGCCGAACGAGCAGGCCAAACCTCGCGCGAAACATGCGGCGAGATCGCGAATTCATGTCTCGAATCCCCGATTGCGCTTCGCGCAATCCGGGCTACCATGGCGCAAAACAACAAGGCATCGGAGGACGCCCCATGAGCTCGCTCGCCGGCAAGCAGGGTCCGCGCTATCGCCACGCCTCGGGCGAGGAAGAGCCCTATGAGACCATCGGCGTCGAAAAGCTCACCCCGATCATCGGGGCGGAGATATCTGGCGTCGACATCGGCCGGCTGGTCTCGGACGATTCCCGTTCCAACCGGCAGATGGACGAGATCCATCGCGCGCTCGCCGAAAATCTCGTGGTCTTTTTCCGCGACCAGCAGATCACGCCCCAGCAGCATCTCGCCTTCGGCCGCAAGTTCGGCGAACTGCACATCCATCCCGCCGCGCCCAGCGAGGGCGAGGATCCGGCGCTGATGAAGATCTATGCCGACAGGGATTCCCCGCGCGCCAACGGCGAGGGCTGGCACACCGACGTGTCCTGCGACGTCGAGCCGCCGATGGGTTCGATCCTTTATATCAAGCAGTGCCCGCCGCGCGGCGGCGACACGCTGTTCGCCAGCATGTACGCGGCCTATCAATCGCTGTCGGACCGCATGAAGACCTATCTCGACGGGCTCACGGCGATCCATGACGGCGAGCAGATCTATCGCGGCCTCTACGACAATTATGGCGTCGCCGACAAGCCGTCCTATCCGCGCGCCGAACATCCGGTGGTGCGCACCCATCCGGTGACGGGCAAGAAGGCGCTCTACGTCAATCGCGGTTTTACCCGCAGCATCCGGGGCATCCCGCGCGACGAGAGCGATGCGATCCTCAGCTATCTCTACCAGCACGCCGAAAACCCGCTGTTCCAGTGCCGCTTCCGCTGGACCGAAAACGCGATCGCGTTCTGGGACAACCGCTGCACGCAACATCGCGCGATGTGGGACTACTGGCCCCACACCCGCTCAGGCACGCGCGTGACGGTGAAGGGGGAGCGGCCGGTGTGAAAATGAACGCGTAGGGTGGGTTAGCCCAACGGGTCCGCGCAACGCGCGGCCCGATGACAGGCTCCGGCGTAACCCACCATTCCGCGGGCGATGGGAGTGATGGTGGGTTACGCTTCGCTAACCACCCAAGAAAGAAAAAAGCAAAACAAATCGGGAGGACGTCTCATGCTTCGCGCCGAAGACAACAAATTCCTGACCGAAAGCGGTGCGGGGACGGGGATGGGCGAATTGCTGCGCCGCTTCTGGATGCCGGTGCTGCTGTCGGAGGAATTGCCGGAAGCCGACTGCCCGCCGAAGAAGATCGTGGTGATGGGCGAGGAGCTATTGGCCTTCCGCGACTCGCGCGGCGTGGTCGGGGTCATCGACCAGTATTGCCCGCATCGCGGCGCCAATCTCTGGCTCGGCCGCAACGAGGAGTGCGGCATCCGCTGCGTCTATCACGGCTGGAAGTTCGACACCGACGGCCGCTGCGTCGACATGCCGACCTCCTATCCCGACCTCAATGCAAAGGACCTGATCCGCATCAAGTCCTATCCGGTGCGCGAATGGGGCGACATGGTCTGGGCCTATATGGGCCCGGCGGGTGAAGTGCCGGAATTGCCCGATCTGGAAATGGCGCTGGTGCCGGCCTCGCACCGCTACGTCTCGAAGAAATGGCAGGACTGCAACTGGGTGCAGGCGCTGGAAGGCTCGATCGACACCGCGCATTTCACCTTCGCGCATTTGTCCTTCGACAAGGCGGAAAACGAAATCCTCGACATCAAGAAGCATTTCGTCAATCCGATTGCCCGTATGAGTTCCGACCACATGCGCTGGATCGCGGAAGATCCGCGGCCCGTGATCAAGATCAATCCGCATGACGCGGGGCTGACGATCGCGGGCGGCCGGCTCACCGGCAGCGAAACCATCTACTGGCGCATCGCGCAATTCCTGATGCCGGTGCACGCCTACGCGCCGAGCGCGATGCCGGGCGAAAGCATCTTCGGCCAGAGCTTTATTCCCGTCACCGATACCAATTGCTGGATCTATACCTATGCCTGGAATCCGGAGCGGCCGTTGACCCAGGCCGAGCGCGACGCCTATGACGCCGGCAATGGCGTGATCTCGGAGGTCGACGACAATTATATTCCGTTGCGCAACAAGTCGAACGACTACCTGATCGACCGCAAGCTGCAGAAGACCAAAAGCTATACCGGCATCAAGGGCGTATCCGAGCAGGACGCCGCCGTGCAGGACAGCCAGGGCCCGATCGCCGACCGCACTCGCGAGCATCTCGGACCGACCGATCTCGGCATCCTGCATTTCCGCAAACTGGTGATGGATGCGGCCCGCGCGCTACAGCAGGGCCACGCGCCCGTGCACCTTGGGCATCAGGACCGCTACGCCGTGCGTTCCGGCGCCTGCGTGACCAGCAAGGCCAAGGACCTGCCTGCGGTCATGGTCGAGCGTTTTGGGGATGAAACCGGGTTCGTCGGCCGGCCGCGGATCGCGGCGGCGGAGTGAGGAGGCAATCCGATTAATAGCGAGTCGTCCCTGCGAAAGCAGGGACCCATAACCACCACTGCCAATTGTTACGAAAGCCGTCGGCCAGTTTGCTCAATTGACGGGCCGCGGCGTATGGGTCCCCGCGTTCGCGGGGACGACCCGTGGAGAGATGGTGCCCTCACAGCGGAATCGTCCGATATTCCCGGTTGGCGAGGCTTGCCTCCTCCAGGTCGAGATCGCGCTCGATCCGCCGCCGCGTCTCGTCGGTGATCTTGCCGTCGCGCAGCAGGACGTGGATGAACTTGCGCTCCACGGCAATCAGTTCCCGCGTCAGGTCGATGCCCGCCGCCGAGGCGTCGCCGTCGGGATCGAGCGACTCCGGCAGCTGGTTGCTGCGGGTTTCATGCCGGGCGCGCAACAGCTTGACCACCTCATCGGACAATTCTCGGTCGTTGGTGATGGCGTCGAGCGATTTGAGCGCCGCGTCGAGCGCTTCGCGCCGTGCCGCGATTTCCAACTCGTGCTCGGCCATGAGCTCGGTACGGCCGGCCTCGGCAAGGCCGAGCCATCTCACCACCGGCGGCAGCCCGAACCCCACGCCGACCAGCGTGATGAAGATGACGCCGAAGGTGACGAACAGGATCAGGTCGCGATACGGAAAGACTTCCCCGCCGGGAAGCGAGAATGGCAGCGCCAGCGCCGCGGCCAGCGACACCGCGCCGCGGACGCCGGTGAACGAAAGCACGAACGCGTTCTGCCACGGCGGCGCCGGATCGCGCAGCCGCACGCGCTTGATCAGCCGCGGCAGGTAAATGGCGGGATAGACCCAGGCGAAGCGCGCGACCACGATCATCACGCTCACCAGCGCGGTGGCGATCAGGATGTCGTCGAGCGGAAACGCCTTCGATTTCTCGAACAGGAGCCGCATCTGGAATCCGGTCAAGAGGAACAGCAGGCCCTCGATCAGATAGATCACCAGGTCCCAGAAGAAGATGCCCTGCAGCCGGGTTGCCGCCGAAATCAACAGCGGCCCGTTCCAGCTCATGTAGAGGCCGCAGGCGACGGTCGCGATCACGCCGGAGCCGCCGAAATGTTCGGGGAGCCAATAGGAGACATAGGGCGTGATCAGGGACAACGTGATCTCGATCTGCGGATCGCGCGCACGATGGCGCATCCGCAAGGAGAGCCAGCCCACCGCCACGCCGAAGGCCACCTCGCCGGCGACGATCGCGGCGAACTCGCCCGTCGCCTTCGTCAGCGAAAACATGCCGGTCGAAATCGCCGCCACCGCGAACCGGTATAGGATCAGCGCGGTGGCGTCGTTCGCCAGTCCCTCGCCCTCGAGCACGACCAGGATACGGCGGGGCAAAGCGAGTCTGCGGGCGATCGCCAGCGGCGCCACCACGTCCGGCGGCGCGACGATGGCGCCGAGCAGGAAGCCTACGGTCCAGGGCAGTCCGATCAGGTAATGCGTCGCGGCCGCGACCGCGAAGGCGCTGAAGATCACACAGCCGACCGAGAACAGGATGATCGGGCGCAGATTGAATTTGAATTCGCGCCAGCTCATGGCGACGCTGGCCGAATAGATCAGCGGCGGCAGCACCAGGAGCAGCACCAGTTCCGGCGGCAGTTCCAGGGACGGCATGCCTGGCACGAAGGCCAGCCCAATGCCGGCCACCAGCAACAGGATCGCGGGCGCGACGCCGGTCCGCCGCGCCAGCAGCTCGGTTCCCGCCAGCACTGCCAGCAGTATCAGGAAGATCTGAAATATGGCTTCCACGGCGTCCGCATTCCTGTGCGGAGCCAATTTGCCCGGACGGGCGGCGCCGTCAATGCCGCGCGATGGTTGTGGCTATTCCCTCAAATCATAGCGATACGATTTCGAGACGATCTGCCAGCCATCCCTGAGCTTCATCGCCACCAGATAATCGGTGAAATAGCGCGGCGGCAACTGGCAGCGCACCTTGATGAAGGCGGTGGATTCGTCGGAGCGGTCGATGGTGACGATGAAATCCTCGCGGGGCTTGCCTTCGGCCTTGGCGGACGGCCGCTTTCTGACCCAGCCCATCCAGTCCGGCACGGTGAGAACCTTCAATTCGCCCTTCTCCACCCAGCGCAGATCGGCCGAGGGGTGGAAAATCGCGCCCAGCTTGTCGGCGTCGCCTTCGTAAAGTGCGTCGAAATAATGCTGGACCACGGCTTCTACGGTGGAACGGTCATGACTCACGGCTTTTCTCCTGTCTCATTCCGGGGCGGGGCGCGGTTGTGGTTACATCAGAAACACGCCCTTGCCGTCGACCTGCCGGTCAAAGAGTTTATACGCTTCCTCCGCCTGGTCGAGGTTCCAGCGATGGGTGAACAGCCGGTCGACGTCGATGCCGCGCTCGACCGAGAACCGCGCGCATTCGGCCTGCAGGATGTTGGAGAACGTCCAGGATGCCATCAGTGTCAATTGCCGGCGCAACAGATGCGGCGAGACATCGATATGGACGTCGCCGCCTTCGCCGACGAAACACATCGTGCCCCACACCTTGGTGGAGCGGATCGCATTCAAGCGGGCATCCGGGTTGCTCGAAGTGTCGAGCGTGAGGTCGGCGTAACGGCCATGGGTGAGGTCCTTGATCGCAGCCACCGGATCGTTCGAGCCGGGGTTGACCACATGATCGGCGCCGAACGCCTCGGCGCGCTTCAGCCGCTGCGGGCTGATGTCGAGCGCGATCACCCGCGCGCCCATCGCCTTGGCATATTGCGTGGCTGCCAGCCCCACCGGGCCCTGGCCGAAGATCGCGATGGTGTCATTGCCGGAGAGGTTCATGCGCCGCAGCGCGCCGTAGGCGGTGCCGGAACCGCAGGCGATCGCCGCACCGGCCGAGAACGACAACTCGTCCGGCAGCGGCACCAGCGTATTGGCCGGCACCTTCAGATATTGCGCGTGGCCGCCATGGGCGTTGTTGCCGTAGACCTTGACCGGCACCTCCTGGCAGAGCTGCTGCCATCCGGAGCGGCAGTGGTTGCACTGGGTGCAGCCCTGATAATGGTGTACCATCACCCGCTGGCCGACACGCGCCTCCCGCGCATCGACGGCGGAACCGATCGCCACCACGACGCCGCAGGGCTCGTGCCCGGCGATCACGGGACCCTCCCGCATCGGGATGCCGCTCGCCTGCGCGCCACCTTTCGGCCGGCGGTATTGGTGCAGGTCGCTGCCGCACATGCCGGAGGCCTTCATCTCGATGACCACGTCATGCGGATCCGGCGTCGGATCGGGGAACTGCATCAATGCCAGTTCGCGCTCGCCGTTGAACACCACGCCGCGCATCGCTTCCTCCGTTTGTTCTTGCTTATCGGCCGATATTGGACGGGAAAACGTGATCGGCCAAGGGGACGAGTAAGGGCGAACAAGCGCGAACTAAATGTCGATTGGCGCGACATAGAACAAGACGGTCCGTCGTTTGCGGCGGGACCGCGGTTAGCTCGCGCGGACGGGTACGTGATCTCGCTCACAGGCAGGCCGTGCGCTTAAATCGCGCTGGCCGCGATATTGACCATCAGCGCCACCAGCGCGGTATTGTAGATGAAGGATATGATGCCGTGCGCGGTGGCGGTGCGGCGGATGGTCTTGTCGGTGATGCCGACGTCGGAGACCTGCGCGGTCATCCCGATCACGAACGAGAAATAGACGAAATCCCAGTAATCGGCGTGATCATGCTCGTCGCCGCTTGGAAACTGCAGGCCGCCGGGCTTGGCGCCGCGGTAATAGTCATGGGCGTAATGCAGCGCGAAGGTGGTGTGTACCGCGGCCCAGGACAGCGCGATCGTGACGGTCGCGAGCGCCAGTTGCAGCCCGCTGCGGTGCGAGGCGCCGAGTTCGAACAGGATCGCGGCAATCGAGGCAAAGGCGCCGAGCGCGGTCACCAGCAGGATCACGAAGCGGCCATCGTCCTGCAGCACCGCGTTACGCTTGATGTGCGATAGCCCGCTGCGCAGCACCATGGTGTAGACCAGCAACAGGTACATCGTGATCAGGATGTCCCAGCTGAGCAGCAGCCGCGTCACCAGCCGCAGCGAGCCCGGCAGTAGAAAGAACGCCACGATCCCGACCGCAACCGAAAAGAAAGTCCGCGGCCGCGCATAAACCACGCGGGCCGGTCTCGACATTTTCCGGAAACGGAGGAGGACGGGATCGTCGGCTTCCTTGTCCGCCATCGGCGCCTTCAATTCTTGCGTTCGGCGACAAATCGCGCGGCGGCGCGCAGCACCTCGCCCTTGGCGCCGAAGATCGACAGCGCCGCATCGGCGCGCGCCAAAAGGTCGCGCACGCGCTTCTTGGCGCCGTCGATCCCGAGCTGGGTGACGAAGGTGGTCTTGCCGAGTGCGGCGTCCTGTCCGGTCTGCTTGCCGAGCGCTGCGGCGTCGCCCTCGACGTCGAGCAGGTCGTCGGCGATCTGGAAGGCCTCGCCGAGCGCGCGGCCGTAATCGTCGAGCGCCTGATATTCCTTTGCCGAGGACTGGCCGAGGATCGCGCCGGCAATGCAGCCGAAGCGCAGCAGCGCGCCGGTCTTCATCTGCTGCAGGCGGGCGACATCGACCGGCTCGCGGTCGCCGAACCGTCCCTCGCCGGCGAGGTCGAGGATCTGGCCGCCGACCATGCCGCCGATGCCCGAGGCGCGCGCCAGTGCACGCGTCAAGAGCAGGCGCACGGTCGGATCCTTGTGGATCTCGTCGCGGGTGATGATGTCGAAGGCGAGCGTCAGGAGCCCATCGCCGGCGAGGATCGCGGTAGCGTCGTCGGTCTGCTTGTGCAGCGTCGGCCGGCCGCGGCGCAGATCGCTGTTGTCCATCGCCGGCAGGTCGTCATGGATCAGCGAATAGCAGTGGATGCATTCGAGCGCGGCGCCGGCCAGCAAGGCGGCCTCGCGCGGGACGCCGAACACGGCTGAGCTCTCGACCACCAGGAACGGCCGCAGGCGTTTTCCCCCGCCGAGGCTCGAATAGCGCATGGCGTCCATCAGCCGCTTCGGCCGGGCGATCTCATCTGGCAGAATAGCATCCGACAAAAGCTTGCCCAGCAGCGCTTCGGTGTCCTCCGCGGTCTGGTCCAGTCGCTTCGAAAAGTCGGTCAGTGCAGTGCCGGTCGTCATCAAAAACAGCTCCCAATCGATTTGGCCGGGACAATCGTTGATGGCACGGGCTTCGTCAATTCCACTCCCCAGGCGGGAGGCGACTTGAAACCGCCGGAAAAACCCGGAATTATCAGGGAGATATCAGAGTGCCGGCTATTTTTCCGCCCGTCGCCGTTAACCAGAAGCGCCACATTTGCGCGTTGCCCGAAATCTGCTGCTGATCGTGCTGGCCGCGCTGCTGCTGCCCTATCTGCTTGCGCCGCTCTATCGGGCCGGCCGTCCCGCTTCCACCCTGATGGCCTGGCGCTATCTGACCGGGGCGCCGGTGTCACGGCAATGGGTCGATTTCAGCACGATCTCGCCCTATCTGCCGCGCTCGGTGGTATCGGCCGAGGACGCCAAATTCTGCAGCCATCACGGCATCGACTGGGGCGCGTTGCGCGAGGTGATCGACGACGCGGAGGAGGGCGAGGTCACCCGCGGCGGCTCGACCATCACCCAGCAGGTGGCGAAAAACCTGTTCCTGTGGCCGGGCCGCAGCGTGGTTCGCAAGGCGCTGGAATTCCCGCTGGCGCTGTGGATCGACCTGGTGCTGCCGAAACAGCGGATTCTGGAAATCTATCTCAATATTGCCGAGCTCGGTCCGAACGGCCAGTTCGGCGCGCAAGCCGGTTCCCTCTATGCCTTCGGCCGCCCGGCCTCGGCGCTGTCGCCCCGCGACGCGGCGCTTTTGGCCGCGATCCTGCCCAATCCGGTGAGACGCAGCGCCCGCAATCCCGGCCCCGGGGTACGCCGTCTGGCCGGTACCTATATGGCCCGGGCACAGGCTTCCAGCCTGCAGCGGTGCTGGAGCGAAAATCGCGCTTATTGAGCCAATTTTGGGCCATTTTGGCAGCAAACCACCCTAGCTTTGCGCGGGCCCATCCTCTATAAGCGCGGCCTTATCGGCATTCTCGGCTCGCGCCAAAAACGCTCCAGCCGTCCGTTTGCGGACGATGCCTAGACCACAACACCCCTAGAGGACACCGAAATGGCCGTTCCCAGAAGAAAAACATCGCCCTCGCGGCGTGGCATGCGCCGCTCGGCGGATGCGCTGAAGAAGCCGACCTATGCCGAGGACAAGGATTCCGGCGAACTGCGCCGTCCGCACCACCTCGATCTGAAGACCGGCATGTACAAGGGCCGCCAGGTTCTGAAGGCCAAGAAGGAATCCTGACGCAAACAGGCCAGGCACGCCGTTGACGAGCAACGGCTGCCTGAATTCGGCCAACGAGTGAGGTAAGACGGTTGCAACTGGCGAACCGAGTTCGCCCGAGAACATCCGGTGCTTGAAAAGAAGGCCTCGCCGATGTCCATGGTCGGTTTTCCGCTTCTTCTGATTCCCCTCGCGATCTACAACATCATCGTCTTCCTGATGCCCGGCGTTACCCTCGCCGAGCCGCTGGTGACGTTGACGCTGATGTCCGGGGCCGGCTGGCCGGTGACGCTGAGCGATATACTTCTGGCGCTTGGCATCCTGTCGCTGCTGCTCGAGGTCATGAAGGGCGCGCGGCCCGGCGCGAAATATCTCACCGATCATCTGCTGTCTCTGATCGTGTTCGGGGCTGCCGCGGCGGAATTCCTGCTGTGGCCGAAGTTCGGCACCTCGACCTTCTTCCTGTTGTCGCTGCTGGCGCTGGTGGATTTCCTGTCGGGCCTGGCGCTCCGTGCCGGGCGCCGCGGAACGGTCGCGGTTGGCGCTGCACCCTCCCGCAAGCGGGCGGCCGCCACGCCCGAACCCGAATTCGAGCCCGCGCCGGCGCCGTCTCCAGCCCCAGTCGTCGAAACGGCTCCGCCCGATCGCGCCGAGACGAAAATGGCACCTGCCGAGGTCACGCCTCCGGGACCGTCGCCGGAGGTCGCATCCCCGGGATTGCAGCCCGGCGAAAGCTCGCCGCCGTCGCCGGAAACGCCGTCGCGTTAACTTTCCGATCGATCGCGTTTTCGAAGCTAGGCGGTCTGCCGGGTCCGGACGCCGGCGGCCTGGGTTGGGGCCTTGTGCCACCCTGCCCCATAGGCGGCCTTGGCGTCGGCCGGGCTTGCTCGCCGCAGGCTGCGCGTCTGCGGAACGTGCTCGGCGGTCGCGATCAGCTGGGTGACAAAATCGGCGCGCGACCGTCCCTGGTCCGGTATCCGCGACCATTCAACGGTCGGTATCACCGGCACCAGCGCCACACAGGCGGGCTTTTCGTCCGGGAAAACGCCGTCGTCTGCCGTCTGTTCTGATCGACTATTGTCTGGCATCGCAACTCGAAATCCGGCTGAACTGTCACGTTTTGGGACGCCGTGCCCTTTACTATTTCTTCATCGCAAGGGTCATGCCGATTCTCTCCCCTTTGTTCCTGGCGGTCGTCCAACGTGGTTTGCGGAATATTTATGAACTTCGCCTAATGTCTGTACCGAACAGGCAGTATCCTCGGGACCGGGAATCACCCGGCAGTGTCCTGAAACGAGGCGACCGTGACATCCGCTCTTCCGAAAGCTTCGACCATCCTGGCCTCGCTCGGCCAGGCGGCCTTCGTTTGGGACATCGCAACCGACGCCATCACCTGGAGCGATTCCGCCAGCGCGGTGTTTTCCGATATTCCGCCGGCGATGCTCGCCAAGGGCGCAGAGTTTTCCAGGCTGATCGAACCGGAGCGCAACATCCGCTCCGCTGCGCTGGCCAACTCGCCGCCCGCGCATGGCGCCGAAGGCACGCCCTACCGGATCGAATATGGCGTGCGGACCGCGAGCTCCGCACCGGTGCTCTGGATCGAGGAGACCGGGTGCTGGTTCGCCGGCCCCGGCGGCCGGCCGGCGCGCGCCCAGGGCATCGTCCGCATCAACAATGAACGCCACGCCCGCGACGAACAGTTGATGAAGCTTTCGCGGCGCGACCCGTTGACCGGCGAACTCAACCGGACCCATCTGGTCGCCTCGCTGGCCGAAGCCATCGAGGAATCCACCCGCTTTCGCACTTCCTGCGCCTTCATGCTGATCGGCATCGATCATCTGGCGCGTATCAACGACGCGTTCGGCTTCGATGTCGCGGACGCGGTGATTTCCGAGGTGGCCATGCGCATCCGGTCGCGGCTGCGCGGCGGCGACGTGCTCGGCAGGTTTTCCGGCAACAAATTCGGGTTGATTTTGAAGAACTGCACGGTCGACGACATGAACGTCGCGGCCGAACGGTTTCTCGCCGGCATTCGCGACGAGGTAGTGCCGACCAAATCCGGGCCGGTTTCGGTCACCGCCTCGATCGGCGCCGTCAGCGTGCCGCGCTACGCGCGCAACGCCAGCGAGGCGATCAACCGCGCCCATGAAACGCTCGACATGGCCAAGCGACGCCGCGCCGGATCGTTTTCGGTGTGGCGGCCGAATGTCGAGCGCGATGCCCAGCGCCGGGTCAATATCCGCGTCACCGACGAAATCGTCACCGCGCTCAATGAGCGCCGGATCGTGATGGCGTTCGAGCCGGTGGTGGAGGCGAATTCACGCGATACGGCGTTCTACGAATGCCTGATCCGCATGGAGCAGGATGACGGGCAGATGCTGCTGGCCCCCGACATCGTTCCGGTGGCGGAGAAGCTCGGCCTGATCCGCCTGGTCGATCACCGCGTGCTCGAACTCGTGGTCGCGGAACTGGCCGCATCGCCGAACGTCCAGCTCAGCCTCAATATTTCGCCCGATACCACGATGGATCCCGACTGGTGGGCTTCGATCGAATCGCTGATGCATGCGCATCCTGGCGTCGCCGAACGGCTGATCGTCGAGATCACCGAAACCGTCGCGATCCAGGATATCGACGATTTGCGCGGCTTCGTCACGCGGCTGAAGAACTTCGGCAGCCGGATCGCGATCGACGATTTCGGCGCCGGCTACACCTCGTTCCGCAATCTGCGCAAGCTCGGCGTCGATATCGTGAAGATCGATGGCGCGTTCGTGCAGAACATCGCGCGCTCGGCGGACGATCGCGCCTTCGTGCACACGCTGATCGATCTGGCGCGCCGGCTGCATATCAAGACCGTGGCCGAATGGGTCCAGGACGAGGAAGCCGCCGTCATGCTGCGCGACTGGGGCTGCGACTACATCCAGGGACGGCTGATCGGGCTTGCATCCTCGGCGCGGCCGTGGGGTGTGCCGGCCGCCGACCTGCTGCCGGCGGCGAGTTGAATATCCATCGCAGCTGAATCTCTCGCCGTCGTTCCTGCTTTTCGCAGCGACGGCACAGAACTACTCGTCCTTTTTCGGCTCTTTCGACATGCGCTCGAGGCGCTCCTGCATGTCCTTCATCTGACGACGCAGATCGTCGATGTTATCCGTCTCCGGCACAGGCTCGGAGGCCTTTTCCGGTTCAGCGGCGGTTCCGCCGCGCGGCGGCACGAACGGCTTGAACATCGCGAAGGTCTGCTGGAACAATTCCATGTTGCGGCGGACATGTTCTTCCAGCGGAGCAAACGGTGTTCCGGAGAAAGTATTGGTCAGCTGCTTGCGGAATTTTTCCTGCTCGCGCGTCAGCGTGTCGATCGACTGCTCCAGATATTTCGGCACCACCATCTGCATGCTGTCGCCGTAGAAGCGGATCAGCTGGCGCAGGAACGTGGTCGGCAGCAGGTTCTGGCCGGCCTTGTTTTCCTGTTCGAAGATGATCTGGGCCAGCACCGAGCGGGTGATGTCGTCCCCGGTCTTGGCGTCATAGACGAGGAAGTCCTCGCCCTCCTTGACCATCGCGGCGAGGTCCTCGAGCGTCACATAGGTGCTGGTGCCGGTATTATAGAGCCGCCGGTTCGCATATTTCTTGATCGTGGTGGGTTGGTCAGATTTCGCCATGGGCTCACACATGCAGACCGAGGAGAAGGAACCCGACGGCTTCGCCGTGGGGTTGACGAGCAACGCAACGCAACAAAGTAAGCATTTTCAATAAGGTTCGGCTACCGTTTTGTGCAGCACGGTTAATTCCAAAGCATAGACGGTGCTTACGGATACGCCAAGAACGTCATTTTGAATGCGCCGCGGCGAGATTTCGGCCTCCGGCCGGTTGACATGCCTCAACGACGTTAACAGGATGAGAAGAGAGACTGGCCTGCCAATCCGGCGCCCGCTTCACCCACGATCCTCAAGCCCCAGGAGATGTCCATGTCAGACGATGTCGTCATCGTCAGCGCCGCCCGCACCCCGGTCGGAAGTTTCAACGGTGCCTTCGCCACCACGCCGGCCCACGATCTCGGCGCCGTCGCCATCAAGGCCGCGCTGGAGCGGGCCGGTATCGAACCGGGCCGGGTCTCCGAGGTGATCATGGGCCAGATCCTGACCGCGGCGCAGGGCCAGAACCCGGCCCGCCAGGCCTCGATCGCCGCCGGCATCCCGGTGGAAAGCCCGGCTTGGGGCGTCAATCAGCTTTGCGGTTCCGGCCTGCGCACGGTGGCGCTGGGCTACCAGGCGCTGCTTAACGGCGATTCCGATATCGTCGTCGCGGGCGGCCAGGAATCCATGAGCATGGCCCCGCATGCGCAATATCTGCGCGGCGGCGTCAAGATGGGTAACTTCGAACTCGTCGACACCATGATCAAGGACGGCCTGTGGGACGCCTTCAACGGCTACCACATGGGAAACACCGCCGAGAACGTCGCCCGGCAGTACCAGATCACCCGCTCGCAGCAGGACGAATTCGCCGTCGCCTCGCAGCAGAAGGCCGAGGCCGCGCAGAAGGCCGGCAAGTTCAAGGACGAGATCGCACCCGTCACCATCAAGACCCGCAAGGGCGATATCGTGGTCGACACCGACGAATATCCGCGCCACGGCGCCACCCTGGAGGCGATGGCCAAGCTCAAGCCGGCCTTCGAGAAGGACGGCACCGTGACCGCCGGCAGCGCCTCGGGCATCAATGACGGCGCCGGTGTGGTGGTGCTGATGACCGCCAAGCAGGCGGCCAAGGAAGGCAAGAAGGTTCTCGGCCGCATCGTCTCCTGGGGCCAGGCCGGCGTGGACCCGAAGATCATGGGCACCGGCCCGATTCCGGCCTCGCGCGCCGCGCTGAAGAAGGCCGGCTGGAACATCGGCGACCTCGATCTTATCGAGGCCAACGAAGCCTTCGCGGCCCAGGCCTGCGCGGTCAACAAGGACCTCGGCTGGGATACTTCCAAGGTCAACGTCAATGGCGGCGCGATCGCGATCGGTCATCCCATCGGCGCTTCCGGCGCGCGCGTGCTGGTGACGCTGCTGCACGAGATGCAGAAGCGCGACGCCAAGAAGGGTCTTGCCACGCTGTGCATCGGCGGCGGCATGGGCATCGCCATGTGCATCGCACGCGACTGACATGTGCACTGCACGCGATTAAACGTTCGGCGTCGCGTGATGAAAAGATCATCTCGCAACCGCAGAAGTTACCGCTAAAAAGAAACGCCCGGAGGGCGCATGATCCGCCAGGATCATGCGCCCTTTTCATTTGGAGCGCGATCGGACGCAAAACCGGCGGCCACTTTTGCTGATCGCGCTGCGAGCCGGACGTTTTTTCTTGATGTTCGTCAAACGGCCCGCTTAATTCGCAGTTACATAATAAAAAATTGCTTCAAGGACCCCAAGGGAAGGATTCGACATGGCACGGGTTGCGTTGGTATCGGGAGGAACGCGGGGCATCGGCGCTGCAATCAGCAAGGCGCTTAAGGCCGCGGGCTACAAGGTCGCCGCCAATTACGCGGGCAACGACGTGGCGGCGGAGAAGTTCAAGGCCGAGACGGGGATCCCCGTCTATAAATGGGACGTCAGCTCGTTCGAGGCCTGTGCCGCCGGCATCAAGCAGGTGGAGGCCGATCTCGGCCCGGTCGAGGTGCTGATCAACAATGCCGGCATCACCCGGGACGGTGCGTTTCACAAGATGACGCTCGAGCACTGGAACGCCGTCATCAACACCAATCTCGGCTCGCTGTTCAACATGACGCGTCAGGTCATCGAGGGCATGCGTGGGCGCAAATTCGGCCGCATCATCAACATCTCCTCGATCAACGGGCAGAAGGGCCAGTTCGGCCAGGTCAACTATTCGGCGGCCAAGGCCGGTGACATCGGCTTCACCAAGGCGCTGGCGCTGGAGAATGCCAAGGGCGGCATCACCGTGAATGCGATCTGCCCGGGCTACATCAACACCGAGATGGTGCAGGCGGTGCCGAAGGAGGTGCTGGAGAAAAGCATCCTGCCGCTGATCCCGATCGGCCGTCTCGGCGAGCCCGACGAAATCGCCCGGGCCGTGGTATTCCTCGCCGCCGACGACGCCGGCGCCATCACCGGCTCGACGATGACCATCAATGGCGGTCAGTATATGGTGTGATGCGGCGCCTGTTTTAGTCGCGCGCTGCCACTGCATTCCAAGCCCTCGTCATGCCCGGCCTTGTGCCGGGCATCCACGTCTTTACAACCAGCAGCAGTAAGGACGTGGATGGCCGGGACAAGCCCGGCCATGACGGAGTCCGTCCATCTCCCTTTTATGCGCTTGCCGAACGCGATGACCTCCCGCACCGCCACGCTGATCGGACTGACCGCGATCCTGATGTGGTCGCTGCTCGCCGCGCTGACGGTGGCGACCGGAAAAATTCCCGCCTTTCAGCTCGCGGCGATGACATTCGCGATCGGCGCGCTGGTCGGGTGCCTGACCTGGATCGGGCGCCCCGAGGCGTTTCGCGCCTTGCGGCAGCAGCCGCTGGCGTGGATCGTCGGGGTCGGCGGCCTGTTCGGCTATCATGCGCTGTATTTCCTCGCGCTGCGCTTCGCGCCACCGGCCGAGGCGGGATTGCTCAATTATCTCTGGCCGCTATTGATCGTGCTGTTCTCGTCGCTGTTGCCGGGCGAGCGGCTGGCGCCGCACCACGTCATTGGCGCGCTGCTTGGCCTGGCCGGCACCGTGCTGCTGTTTGCCGGCAACCGGCTCAGTGGCTTCGCGCCGGGCCAGGTGCCCGGACTTGTCGCCGCCTTCGTCGCGGCCTTCGTGTGGGCGGCCTATTCGGTGATGTCGCGCAAGCTCAAGGCGGTGCCGACCGACGCGGTAGCCGGCTTTTGCGCGGCGACCGCGTTGCTGGCGGCTTTGGTGCACGGGCTGGTCGAGGACACGGTATGGCCCGCTACGATGACGCAATGGCTGTCGATCACGGCGCTCGGCGTCGGCCCGGTCGGCGCCGCATTCTATGCCTGGGACGTCGGCATGAAGCGCGGCGACATCCGCGTGCTGGGAGCGGCGTCCTATGCGACGCCGCTGCTCTCGACCTCGTTTTTGATCCTGGCGGGCTTTGCCAGACCGAGCGCGAATATCGCGATATCAGCGGTGCTGATCGCCGGCGGCGGGCTGATCGCGGCGAGGGATATGTTCCGGAAGCGCTAGAGCATGATCCGGAAAAGTGGACGCCGGTTTTCCGAAAAGATCATGCTCAAAACAAGAAGGGCGACGAGCATGGTTCAACTCCGTTGAAGCATGCGCTAGCCGGCAGGAGCCCAGCCTTTCGGCGCCAGTTCGAATTTCGCAAAATCGAAACCGGGCGCCACCGTGCATCCGACCAGCGTCCAGTCGCCGGTCGTTTCGGCCGCCTGCCACGCCTGCGCGGGCACGATCGCCTGCGGTACTTCGCCCGCGGCGAGATCCGGACCGAGCCTGACGCTGCGCCGGCCGCCTGCATCGGCGATCTGCAGGGTCAGCGGGCTTCCGGCGTAATAGTGCCAGATCTCCACCGCATCGATGCGATGCCAGTGCGAGCGCTCGCCACGCGCCAGCAGGAAATGGATCGCGGTGGAATGCGCGCGTCCGTCGGCATCCGTGCGGGGATCGCGAAAGGTCTCGCGATAGTGCCCGCCTTCCGGGTGCGGCCGCAAATCGAGGCGAACGATGATTTCCGCAACCGTCGGCAGCTCAGCCATCAGGATTGGCCTGTCAGGATTTGTTCTTGCGTTCGCGCAATTCGCCGAACACTTCGGCGGCGCTCCGGCCTTTCATGCGCACGCCGGCCGCCACCGACGGCTCGTCGGCGCGCAGGAACACGTTTGCCTTTTTCTCTTCGCCAAGCAGGGTCGGGATCGTCGGCTTGTTCGCCGCGCGCAGCCGCGTCACTTCCTCGGCGCGCGCCTTCAACGCGGCATTGTCCGGCTCGATCGTCAGCGCGAATTTGATGTTGGCGGCGGTGTATTCATGGCCGCAATAGAGCTTGAAGTCGTCCGGCAGCGTCCGCAGCTTGAGCAGCGAGTCCCACATCATCGGGTAATCGCCCTCGAACACCCGCCCGCAGCCGATCGAGAACAGCGTGTCGGCGGCGAACAGCGCCTTGTCGTTGTCGAAGACGTAGCTGACATGGTCGAGGGTGTGGCCGGGGGTCTCCAGCACGCGGCCCAGAAGGCCGCCGACCTTCACGACATCGCCCTGGCCGACGCGCAGATCGGCGTTGGCGATCCTGGCCGATTTGTCGTGCGGCGCGACCACCCGGCAGTTATATTTCTCTTTCAGCTCGGCGACGCCGCCGACATGGTCGTGATGATGGTGGGTGATCAGGATATCGGTCAGCGTCCAACCCTCGCGCTCCAGCGCTTTCAGGATGGGCGCTGCTTCCGGTGCATCGATCGAGGCCGTCGCCTTGGTCTCGGGGTCGTGAATCAGATAGCCGAAATTGTCGGTGAGGCAGGGGAACAGGCGAATTTCGGCAGCCATGATATCTCCGTCGATTGGGCGAGGCGGTGACCCCGGTCAGGCCCCTTATACCCATGAAATATGGCGTTAACGCTCCAACGGCAATGCAATATTCCGCGCCCCCGGCAGCGCGGCGCCGTGTTACATTGGTTTCATGACCATCGATGTCATCGACCTCCGCGATTTCTATTCGCAGCGCCTTGGAATCGTGGCGCGGCGGCTCATCAATCGCGGCATTCATGCAGCGCTGGCCGGATGCGCAGGGCCAGCGGGTACTGGGCATCGGTTATCCCACGCCCTATCTCGGCCTGTTCCGCGAGGACTCGGAGCGCTGCATCGCGTTCATGCCGGCGGCGCAAGGCGTGCTGAAATGGCCGACCGCGCGGCCAACGCTCGCAGCCCTGGTCGATGAATTTTCACTGCCGCTGCCCGACGCATCCATCGACCGCATCCTGCTGGTTCATGCGCTGGAAATGTCCGACGATCCCGAGGGGCTGTTGCGCGAGGTATGGCGGGTGCTGGCGCCGTCCGGCCGCATGATGGCGATCATTCCGAACCGGCGCGGGGTGTGGACGCGCACCGACAACACGCCGTTCGGCCATGGCCGGCCCTATTCGCGCTCGCAGATCACGCAATTGCTGCGGCAGACCTGGTTCACGCCGACCGGGTGGGGCGAGGCCCTGTTCCTGCCGCCGGTGGCCGGCGGCTGGTTCCTGCGCTCGGCGATGGCGTGGGAGCGGGTTGGTGCTGCGTTGTCACTGCCGTTCGCCGGCGTTCATATCGTGGAAGCGACCAAGCAGGTCTACCGTGCGATCCCGGCGCATCGCGAACGCACGCGGCTGATTCCGGCGCTTGAGCCGGTGCTGGTGCCGTCACCGCTGCAGCGGCGGGATGACGGTTTGTAAATTGGGCTGGGTGGGCAAGGCGAAGCGTGCCCACCATCCGCGATCTGTTCGGAATTCCAAATTGGTGAGCACGGCGCGAGAAGTGCCGTTGCTCACCCCGCGACGTGGCGCCGCCTTATTCGTTCCCCGGATTGAAATCGTCGCTCGGTGCCGCCACGGGCGCGGCCATGCCGTCGGGACGCGGGCCATGCGGCCGGCGGCGGCGGCGTGGAAAACGATCGCGTTCGCCGCCCTCGAAGCCGGCCGGGCCGCCGCCGATCTGCGGCTGCGGTCCGGTGATGAACGATGGCAGCCGGTCGACGCTGCCGGTATCGGGAATCACCGGTTGCGGCTGCGGCTGCGGTTGAAACTGCGGCTGCGGACGATGTTCGCGCGGCTGATGCTGCTCGCGCGGCTGGTAGGGCTGGCCATCGCGCTGGTCGCGCGGATTGTTGTCGCGCGGCACGAACGGTTGCGGCTGCACCGGCACGAAACCGGGCTCCTGTCCGAAATGCGAGAAGCTCTCGCCCTCGTCGTCGCCGTCCTCCGAGACCATCTCATTGTCGGTGCGCGGCTGCGGCTGGTTCTGGCGGAACTGCTCCTGCGCAGCGGCGATCAGGCGGAAGTAATGCTCGGCATGCTGATAGTAATTTTCGGCCGCGACCGGATCGCCGGAAGAGCGCGCATCGCGCGCCAGCTGCACATATTTTTCGGCAACATGGGATGCGGTGCCGCGGATCTTGATGTCGGGCCCGTTGGACTCGAATACCCGGGTCATCGGGTTCTGGCCGCGCCGGCCGCCATCATTCCTGTTGCTGTTGTTGTTATTGTTGTTCCGGTTACGCATCCGTTTATTGTTTTGACCGTTTCTCATGTCTCGCCTTTATTCCAGCCCTGAAGTTATCAGCCTTGAGTGATTAGCCTTGAAGCGTGATTAGCCTTGAAGTCGTTCGTCCTGGATGGTGGTCGCCACGGTCGCTTCGTCCGGCACGCTCACGCATACCGAATCGCAGCGTCATTCAAATCCACGCAGAAGATACAATACGTCGCGGTCGGCAAAGACACGCTCCCCAACAGGCCCGCGGCTGGCACGGGCTGCATCAAATCATTCCGCCTGCCAGAACAAGCACAGGTTTCTCGCGTGAGTTTTCAAGCGCAATATCAGGCTTTCGTTCGCTTTGCGGTCGCAAGCAGCGCAGCTCTTTGAAGCCATCGCGCTCGATTGGACCTGCGTTTTGGAACCTTTCACTCGGGGCGGGCTCTCGCTTTGAGAACTCTGGCCTCCACCCGAAATAACCCTACGGGGTATCTACGGGGGCCAACCCTGGACCGATGTTGTGACCGGAACGTAGTCGCTCCGGGCGAATATTCCAAGCGGTTTTTTGCCCTTTAATCGGGCTTTATGGAGGCAATCTCCGGCCTGCCACGGCCCGGCGGATGCCGGCCAGATCGGCTTTCGCCGCTGCAGGAACCATTAACCCTGTGGCCGTCATTAATCCTTCAATGTCCCCGCTCTGGCCCTGTCCCGCTTCCACCACCAGCGCCCCTCCGGACACAAGCAGCCTGGCAGCCTGCGGGATAAGGGCGCGATAGGCGTCCAACCCGTCCGCGCCGCCGTCCAGCGCTCTGCGCGGATCATGATCGCGGACCTCGGCCGCGAGGCCGGCGATTTCCGCCGAGCGGATATAGGGCGGATTGGCGACGATCACGTCGAACGGTCCGGACAACGCCGCCGCGTAGTCGCAGACGACGAAGCCGGCGCGACCGGCAAGCTTGAGATCGACAGCGTTGCTGTGTGCTGTTTGTAACGCATCCCAGCTGATGTCGGTGCCGACACCGAACGCGTCAGGTAGTTCCGACAACAGCGCCAGCAGGATCGCGCCGGAACCGGTGCCGATGTCGGCGATGCGAAGTGGATGACCCGGACGTGGCGCCGCGCGCAGCATTTCAAGCGCCAGCTCGACCACGGTTTCCGTGTCGGGCCTCGGCACCAGCGTCGCGGCGGAGAGTTTTAGCGGCAGCCCCCAGAATTCCCTGGTTTCCAAAATTCGCGCGACCGGCTCGCCATCGAGCCGGCGGCGCGCGAATTCCTCAAGACATGCCGCTTCCGCGGATGTGAGATGCCGGCTCGCCGCGGCGATCATCCCGGTGAGATCGAGGCCGAGCACCGCGCCGATCAGGATTCGTGCGTCGAGTTCGGCCGAATTGATCGGTCCGGATTTGAATCGCGCCGTCAGCGTGCGACGCGCGGAATTGACGGTTTGTCCGGCGAATGATTCGCCTGCGCTCACGCCGCGGCGCCCTGGGCGGCCAGTTGGGCGGCCTGATGCTCGGTGGTCAGCGCATCGACCAGTTCGCCGAGGGACTCGCCGGCCATGACCTGCGGCAGTTTATAAAGCGTCAGGTTGATGCGGTGATCGGTGACGCGGCCTTGCGGGAAATTATAGGTACGGATGCGCTCGCTACGGTCGCCGGAGCCGACCTTCTCGCGGCGATCGGCCGACCGCACCGCGTCGATGCGCTGCTGTTCGGCGTCGTAGATGCGCGAACGCAGGATGTTCATCGCCGAGGCGCGGTTCTTGTGCTGCGAGCGGCTGTCCTGCATCATCACCACGATGCCGGTCGGAATATGGGTGATGCGGATCGCCGATTTGGTCTTGTTGACGTGTTGGCCGCCGGCGCCCTGCGCGCGCATGGTCTCGATCCGCAGATCATCCTGCTTGATGTCGACGTCGACGTCCTCGACCTCGGGCAGCACCGCGACCGTCGCCGCCGAGGTATGAATGCGGCCTTGCGTCTCGGTGTCGGGCACCCGTTGCACCCGGTGCACGCCGGATTCGAATTTCAGTTTGGCGAAGGCGCCGCGGCCCTTCACCTCCGCGATGATTTCCTTGTAGCCGCCCATGGTGCCTTCGCTGGCGGAGATCACCTCGACCTTCCAGCCCTGCAGGCCTGCGAAGCGTTCATACATGCGGAACAGGTCGCCGGCGAACAGCGAGGCCTCGTCGCCGCCGGTGCCGGCGCGGATTTCCAGCACCACGTTGCGGTCGTCCATGGCGTCCTTGGGCAACAGCGCGACGCGGATCTGCTGCGCCAGTTCGAGGCTGCGAGCGGCCAGCGTATCGCGCTCGGCCTCGGCCATGCCCCGCATTTCCTGGTCGGTTGCGGGATCGGCGATCAATGCCTCGGTGTCGGCGACCTCCTTCTCCGTGGCGCGATAGGCCTTCACGGCGGCGATCAGCGGGTTGAGCTCGGCCAGCTCGCGCGTGATCCGCACGTAGTTTTCCGAAGAGAGCTGGCCCAGCAGCTGCGCCTCGAGCGAAGCGTGGTGCGCCAGCAGAATATCGAGTTTGGCTTCGGGGAGTATCGACATGGTCAGGTCTCGAATTGCGAAAAAGGGGCGTTGTGCGGGCATCGGCCTCGCTACAACGACAGCCCCTCGGCTTCGGCGAATTCAGTCAATTTCTGCCGGATCGACACGCTGCCGGACGGCGCATCGAGCAGAGGCATGATCATCGCTTCGGCCTTTCTGGCGTCGAGGTCGAGGATCATCGCCTTGACCGGGCCATGCCCGGTCGCCGACATCGACAGCGAGCGGTAGCCCAGCGCGATCAGCGCCAGCGCGCCGATCGGTTTTGACGCCATCTCGCCGCAAAGGGAGGCGGATTTCTTCGCCGCATTGGCCTTGCGCACGATGTCGCGCAACGCGCGCAGGATCGGCGTCGACATGGTGTCGAACCGCTCGGAGACCTTGGCATTGCCGCGGTCGACCGCGAACAGGAACTGGAACAGATCGTTGGAACCGACCGAGACGAAGTCGACCTTCTTCAGGAGCTCGTCGAGCTGATAGAGCAGCGCGGGCACTTCCACCATGGTGCCGACGTCGATTCGTTCCGGCAGCGCGTGGCCGTGCTGGCGCAGATAGGTCAGTTCGCGCTCGACGATCGCCTTGGCGGAATCGAATTCGGCGACCTCCGTGATCATCGGGAACATGATGCGCAGCGCGCGGCCGCCGCCGGCGCGCAGCAGCGCCCGGATCTGGCCGCGCAGCAGCCCCGGCCGGTCGAGCCCGAGGCGAATCGCGCGCCAGCCGAGCGCGGGATTCTCCTCGATCACGGTTTCCATATAGGGCAGCGCCTTGTCGCCGCCGATGTCGAGGGTGCGGAACGTCACCGGCTTGTGGCCGGCGGCGTCCAGCACCGTGCGGTACAGCGCGAGCTGGTCGCTCGAACGCGGCAGGCTCTGGCCGACCATGAATTGCAGTTCGGTGCGGAACAGGCCGATGCCGGCACTGCCGGTGTCGTCGATATGCGGCAGGTCGATGGTGAGGCCGGCATTGATCATCAGTTCGATCGGCTGGCCGTCCTTGGTCACGCAGGGCATGTCGCGCAGCGCCGAATATTGCGCCTGCCGCCGGGCGCGGAATCGCACCCGCTCCGCATAAGCCGATTCGATTTCCGCCGAGGGGCGGACATAGATCTCGCCCGAGGTGCCGTCGACGATGATGGCATCGCCGGGATCGGCGATGCCCGGCGCGTTCGGTACTTCGCCGACCGCGGGGATGCCGAGCGCGCGTGCCACGATCGAGACGTGCGAATTGGCGGTGCCTTCCTCCAGCACCAGCCCGCGCAGCCGCTTGCGGTCGTAGTCGAGCAGCGCCGCGGGTCCCATCGCGCGCGCGATCAGGATGGCATTGTCGGGCAACTGTTCGCGCGACGGCGCATGATCCTGTCCGACCAGTTGCCGCATCAGGCGATGGCCGAGATCTTCGAGGTCGTGCAGGCGGTCGCGCAAATAGGGGTCGGTCGAGCGCAGCATGCGGGCGCGGGTGTCGGACTGCACGCGCTCGACGGCCGCCTCCGCGGTGAGGCCGGTAGCGACGGCCTCGTGCAGCTTGTGCGACCAGCCGTGGTCGTTGGCGAACATCCGGTAGGCTTCCAGCACGTCGCGGTGCTCGCCGCCTTCGGCGACGTCGCCGCGCTCCAGCATGCGGTCGAGGTCGGCGCGCAGCTTTGCCAGCGCCGCATCGAGCCGCTTGATTTCCTTCGGCAGGTCCTCGGCGATATAGTTGGTGATGACGACGCGCGGCTCGTGCAGCACCACATGGCCGAGTGCGATGCCGTCGGAAAGGATGGCGCCGGTCTTGTGCAGGGAATGCCGCGCCGCAGGCTCAGCCCCGGGCTGGGCGAGGGCCGAGAGTTCGCCGGAGGCGATCATCTCCGCCAGCACCATGGCGGTGGTCTGCAGCGCCTCGACCTCTTCCTCGACATAGGTGCGCTTGGCGCGGTTCTGCACCACCAGCACGCCAAGCGTGTTGCCGGCGCGCAGGACCGGCACGCCGAGGAAGGAGTGATAGATTTCTTCGCCGGTCTCCGGGCGGAACGAGAACGCGGGGTGGTTTTGCGCGTCGTTCAGATTGAGCGGGTTGGCCTCGCTTGCGACCAGGCCGACCAGGCCCTCATGCGAGCTCAGGACGGTGCGGTGGACGGCGTCGCGGTTGAGGCCTTCGGTGGCGTAGAGTTCGAGCGTGTTGTCGACGCGCAGCACATAGACGGAGCAGACTTCCGCCACCATGTTGGCCGCGATCAGCACCACGATCTTGTCCAATCGTTCCTGCGCCGAGACCTGCTCCGCCATGGTTTCGCGGAGCCGTCTCAGCAAGACGCGGGGGCCTCCCGACGCGCTCCGCATGTGCCGATATCCTCCTCCGCCAGGCCAGCCCGCCGGGTGGCCGGTAGCTGGCATTAAACCCAAGAAAAACAACAATTTTAATCATTCGGCGCCGTCGCAAGCCCGAAAATGTCGGCCGAATCAGGATAGCCAAAACTGTGGCACAGTTTGCGGCAGCCCACCCATCAGGCCGTATAGCGAATTGAGGCTTGTTTTGCCAAGCAAAACCCCTGCCAGAGTTGATAACGACTCCGACAAGTCAATGCTGCGGCTGCTAAGCGCAGGATCCGCCAAAGCGAGGGCGGTTCGACGACAGGATCATGCAAAAACCGCGGGATCCCGGAGCGTGGTCGTGCTCCAGGGGAAAAATCCTTCTAAACCTGATCGAGCCCGTAGAGCGTGTGCAGCGTGCGCACGGCGAGTTCGGTATAGGCGGCGTCGATCAGCACCGAAAACTTGATCTCGGAGGTGGTGATGGCGCGGATGTTGATATTGCGCGCGGCCAGCGCTCCGAACGCCTGGGCGGCGACGCCGGCGTGGCTGCGCATGCCGCTGCCGATGACCGAGACCTTGGAGACGTCGGTGGCGCTATCGAGTCGCTGGTAGCCGATCTTGGCCTTGGCGGAGGTGATGGTATCGCGGGCGCGGGCGTAGTCGGAAGCCGGAACCGTGAACGTGAGGTCGGTGGTGGCGCCGTCCTCCGAGACGTTCTGCACGATCATGTCGACGTTGATATTGGCATCCGCCAGCGGCCCGAAGATCGAGGCCGCGACGCCCGGCTTGTCCTGGATCTGACGGACGGAAATCTGGGCTTCGTCCTTGGAGAAGGCGATGCCGGTGACGACGTGGCTTTCCATGATTTCCTCCTCGCTGCAGATCAGCGTGCCCGGCGGCTGGTTGGCGTGCGGGTCGATATCCTCTGGCTTGTCGAAACTGGAGCGCACGAAAATCGGCATGTTGTGCACCATGCCGAGTTCCACCGAGCGGACCTGCAGCACCTTGGCGCCCTGCGAGGCCAGTTCCAGCATGTCCTCGAACGCGATCTTGTCGAGCCGCCGCGCCTTTGGCACCACGCGGGGGTCGGTGGTGTAGACGCCGTCGACATCGGTATAGATGTCGCAGCGGTCGGCGTGAATGGCGGCCGCGATCGCCACCGCCGAGGTATCGGAACCGCCGCGCCCGAGCGTGGTGATTTGCCCGGTCTGCGGATTGATGCCCTGGAAGCCGGCGATCACGGCGACTTCCTTGCGTTCCCTGAAGCGGCTGATCAGTTCCGTGCCGTCGATCTCCAGAATCCGCGCCGAGGCGTGGGCGTCGCTGGTCCGGATCGGGATCTGCCAGCCCTGCCAGGAGCGCGCCTGGATGCCGATCGCCTGCAGCGCGATCGCAAGCAGGCCTGAGGTTACCTGCTCTCCGGAAGCCACCACGGCGTCATATTCGCGCGCATCATGCATCGGGGATGCCTCGCGGCACCATTCCACCAGCTCATTGGTCTTGCCGGCCATCGCCGAGACCACGACGGCGACATCATGGCCGGCATCGACCTCGCGCTTCACATGCCGCGCGACGTTGCGGATACGGTCGATATTGGCGACGGATGTGCCGCCGAATTTCATCACGAGGCGGCCCATGACGACTGGTGCATTCCCTGAGGTTAAGTGGGTGGCCCGCCCGCAAAATTAAGGCGCGCCAGCCAAAAGGCGCGTATACATAGCGGCGGCGCTGGGGGCAAGCAACCGGGTTCCGGGATGCCCGGGGGCAGCGCAAGACGGGCTGGCCGCGGGTAAGTGGTTGCAGGTAAGTGGCGGTAGGGTGATTGAGGCCAGCGTATGGGGCGGTATATCGATGAAATCCTGCAGCCGGGCGAAAAGGTGCTGTATTCGACCAGCGCACACTGGATGTTCTATCTGCCGGCGATCGCGGCCTGGATTCTGGCGCTGGTCCTGCTGATCCTGTCGCGAACGACCATCACCGAGAGCATCATCGTGTTATGCCTGTCGGCGTCGGCCATCGTGGCCATTGTCGCGCTGTACTGGACCGTCAGGGCCTGGTTTCACCGCTGGACCACGGAGACCGACGTCACCAATCTGCGGGTTGTCCACAAGACAGGGTTCATCAAGCGCCGCACCTTCGAGATGTCGCTGGACAAGGTCGAGAGTGTCGACGTCAATCAGAGCATCCTCGGCCGCCTGCTCGATTACGGCGACGTGACCATCCTTGGCGTCGGTGAGGGCAAGCAAACCATCTCCACGATTGCCTCGCCACTTGCATTTCGCAATTCCATCACCGCGCGATAGGAGCGGCGCGCACCCCATGGCCATGCAGCAGAATTCACCCGTCAAATCCTCCCCCGCTCCGGGCTCTACGGTCGACCCGGCCGAGATCGCGAAGTTCTCGAAACTGTCGGAGGAATGGTGGGACCCCAAAGGCAAGATGGCGCCGCTGCACAAGATCAACCCGCTGCGGCTGAGCTATATCCGCGACGCCGCCTGCCGCAAGTTCGAGCGTAACGTCAAAAGCCTGAATTGCCTGTCCGGCCTGCGCATCCTCGATATCGGCTGCGGCGCCGGGCTGTTGTGCGAGCCGTTCACCCGGCTCGGCGCGCAGGTGATCGGTGTCGATCCCTCCGCCACCAACATCGCGGCGGCAAAGCTGCACGCCGACAAGGGGCATCTGTCGATCGACTATCGCTGTACCACGGTGGAGCAGATGGACGTCCGCGAACGCTTCGACATCGTGCTGGCGATGGAAGTGGTGGAGCATGTCAGCGATGTCGGCATGTTCCTCAACCGCTGCGCGGCGATGCTCAAGCCCGGCGGCATGATGGTGATCTCGACGCTGAACCGCAACTGGAAGAGCTTCGCGCTCGCCATCGTCGGCGCCGAATATGTGCTGCGCTGGCTGCCGCGCGGCACCCATCAATGGGACAAGTTCGTCACGCCCGACGAACTGGCGCATCATCTCGAGCAGAACAGGCTCGCCATCACCGAGCAGACCGGCGTGGTCTATAGCCCCTTCGCCGACCGCTGGGGTCTCTCCTCCGACATGGACGTGAACTACATGGTGGTGGCTGAGGGCGCGTAGCCTTTCGCACCGCAAGCGGGGCGAGCGAGCCGACGCAATCCTGTCATGACGCGGGTACGGTTGACCGCGCGCACGGTGCCCGGCACGGTGACCGCACTTCCCGCCTCCTCAACCAAATCCCCCCGCTCATGCTCAGCATCGCCACGCTCTGGGTCCCCTTCACCATCATTGCGGCGCTCGGCCAGGTCGCGCGCAACGCGATGCAGCGGCAATTGACGGGGCCGCTCGGCACCTGGGGCGCCACCAATATCCGCTTCCTGTTCGGCTTTCCGTTCTCGATCGTCTTCTTTGCGGCGGTGATCGCGGCGACCGGAGACCATGTGCCGTGGCCGCCGGCGGCGTTCTGGCCGTGGCTCCTGCTCGGCGCGCTCTGCCAGATCGTCGGAACCGGCATGATGCTGCTCGCCATGAACGACCGTTCCTTCGTGGTGACAACGGCCTATCTCAAGACCGAGGCGATCCAGACTGCGATTTTCGGTTTTGTCTTTCTCGGCGACCACCTGACCTTTTTGAAGGTGGTGGCGATCCTGATCGCGACCGCCGGCGTGGTCATTGCCGCGTTGCGTCCCGGTGCCGGCAAGGGTTTTACGGACCTGAAGCCGACGCTGCTCGGCCTCGGCGCGGCCGCGGCGTTTGCGCTGTCGGCGGTCGGCTTTCGCGGCGCCGTCATCACGGTGCCCGGCGTGACCTTCGTGACGGCGGCGTCCTGCACGCTGGTGCTGGGGCTGTTCGTGCAGACCCTGATACTGACGGTTTATCTGCTGGCGCGCGCGCCCGGCGTGCTCAAGGCGATCCTCGGCCTGTGGAGGCCTTCGATGTTCGCGGGCTTCATGGGCGCGTTCGCCTCGCAGTTCTGGTTCCTGGCGTTCGCGCTAACCGCTGCTGCCAATGTCCGCACGCTGGCGTTGGTGGAAGTGCTGTTCGCGCAAGCCGTGGCGTATTATTCGTTCAAACAGCCGCTGTCGGCGCGCGAGCTTTCCGGCATCGCGCTGATCGTGGTCGGCGTCGCGCTATTGGTCGCGGTCTAGCGTTTGAAAGCGATCAGCACCGCGCCGGCAGCGATCAAGAAGATTCCCAGCCAGCCATTGACCGAGGGCCGTTCGCCCAGGAACACCACACCGAACAGCGCCACCAGCACCACGCTCAATTTGTCGATCGGCGCCACCAGCGTCGCCGGCCCGAGCTTCAAGGCGCGGAAATAACACAGCCATGACGCGCCGGTGCCGAGGCCGGACAGCAGCAGGAATATCCAGCTCCTGGCCGTGATCGGCCCGGGATGGCTGAGCTTGCCGGTGGCAAACAGGATCAGCGCAAGAGCGATCAGCACGATGACCGTGCGGATCAGGGTGGCGAGATCGGAGTTGATGTCCTCGACGCCGATTTTGGCGAAGATCGCGGTCAGGGCTGCGAACACGGCGGAGAGGACGGCCCAGAATTGCCAGGAGGACAGCGTTTCCGGGGGCATGGGTGGATCCTTCAGCAGACTCGGACGTCGTTCCGGGGCGCGAGCGGAGCGAGCGAGCCCGGAACCTCGAGATTCCGGGTCTGGTCCTTCGGACCATCGCGGAATGACGCTGTGGCTAATTTCGATCGTCCGGCAGCACCGGCAGCGGCGATACCTCGACGCCTTCGTCGATCAGGGCGCGCGCTTCGTCGGGCGAGGCTTCGCCGTAGATCGGGCGGTGCTCGATATCGCCGTAATGCATTTTCCGCGCTTCATTGGGAAAGCGCTCGCCGACATTGTCGGCGTTCTTCACGATATGCTCGCGCAATTCCTTGAGCTTGGCGCGCAGCTCGCGCTCCTGCGCCATCAATAGCGGGGTCGATGCCGGGGCCGGGACTTCCGTGACAGCAGGCGTGGCTGCGGGAGCGGGTTCGGCGCGGTCGCGCCCCTTCTTGCTGACGATCTGCGGAGCCATGATGGCGCGCTCGACCTTGGCCGACCCGCAAACCGGGCAGTTCACCAGCTTGCGCTTTTCCTGGGTTTCGTAGGCAGCCGAACTCTGAAACCAGCTTTCGAACGCATGGCCTCGCTCGCAGCGCAGGTTGTAGTGGATCATGCCGATCCCCGAACCAGGTGCAGGTGCTCGGGGCCGGCCTTGGGGTCGGCGACGGAGAAGCGTCGTCCATGCTGCAGCGACGGCACGCTCTTGCGCGCAGCCTCCACCCTCGCGGGATCGATCTTCGCCATGAACACGCCGGGCTCGGTGCCGCCCTCGGCGAGCACCTCGCCCCAGGGCGCGATGATCAGCGAATGGCCATAGGTCTCGCGCTTGTTCTCGTGCATGCCGCCCTGGGCGGCGGCGAATACGAAGCAGCCGTTCTCGATGGCGCGGGCGCGGAGCAGCGTGTGCCAATGCGCTTCGCCGGTCTTTTTGGTGAAGGCGGCGGGCACGGTGAGGAACGATGCGCCGCTTTCGGCAAGTGCGCGGTACAGCGCCGGAAAGCGAACGTCATAGCAGATCGTCAGCCCGATGCGGCCCCACGGCAGGTCGGAGATCACCGCGGTCTCGCCCGGCTGGTAATTGGCGGATTCGCGGTAGCTCTCGCCATCGGGCAGATCGATGTCGAACATGTGGATCTTGTCGTAACTGGCGATCACGGCGCCGTCCGGCCCGATCAGGAACGAACGGTTGACGGCGCGTTCCGGCGAGGCGCGCAGCGCCAGCGAGCCGACATGGAGATGGATTTTCAGCTCGGTGGCGAGCGCGCGATAGGCCTTCAGCGACAGATCGTCCTCTTCGCCGGCGAGATGCTCGAACAGCGCCTTGCGGTTCAGCTGCATCATGTTGCTCACCTCGGGGGTGAGGACATAGTCGGCGCCCTCGGCCGCAGCCTGCCGGATCAGCTTGATCCCCTGCTCGAGGCTCGGCCCGGGCAACAGGCCGGTGCGCATCTGCACCATGGCGGCCGTGAAGGAGAGATCAGCGCTCATGATTTGGCCTTTTCGCCCGCCAGCATCGAATCGAGCTTGCCCTCGCGGTCCAGCGCATACAGCTCATCGCATCCGCCGACATGGGTCTCGCCGATGAAAATCTGCGGAAAGGTCGCGCCGTTACCGGCGCGATTCCACATCTCCTGACGAAGCGTCGGGTCGATCGCGACATCGTGTTCGGTGAAGGCGGCTTTTTTGCGAGTCAGCAGCGATTTGGCGGCGCTGCAATAGCCGCAACCCGGACGGGTATAGATTTCGATGGCAGCGGTCATGTCGCGCTCGGCTTAGGGAAGGAATATTGCCCGATTATATGGGAGCTTTATGGGTGTCCACAACCCGGGCGAACACCAGCACGTCGACGGATGCCGCCTTGGCGCGCAAGAGCGCCCGGGCGCAGGCGTCGACGGTGGCACCGGTGGTCAGGACATCGTCGACCAGCACCAGGCGGCGACCTGCAATTTCCGATCGCCTGTGATCGGCGACCTTGAACGCGCCCTGCACGTTGCTGGCGCGTTGCGGTCGGGACAGGCCGATCTGCTGCTGGGTCGGCCGCACGCGCCGCAGCGCTTCGGAGGCAACCTTTACGCCGCTCTGTCGGGCGATCACCCGCGCCAATGCACCGGACTGGTTGTAACGGCGGCCCCACGCCCGCCGCCAGTGCAGCGGTACCGGGACCAGCGCGTCGGCCTCCGCAAGCAGTTCGCTGCCGGCCCGCGCCATCCAGCGGCCCATCGCGGGGGCGAGATCGGTGCGGTCCTGGTATTTCAGGGCATGCACCAGCGTGCGCGCGACGTCGTCATAACGCACCGCCGCGCGCGCCCGCGCATAGGCCGGCGGATTGGCGATCGCTTCCATCGACAACAGTTCGGGGCCGGGGTCGTAGACGAAGGGAATGCCGAGCCTGGGGCAATAGGGCTTGGCGATGAACGACAGTTTTGCCCAGCAGGATGCACAGACGCCTTCGCCGTCGACCGGCTCGCGGCAGGCGACGCACAGGGTCGGCAGCGCGACGTCGAGCGCGAGCCTTGCGGCATGCCGCCACGCGCCGCGGCAGGCGCCGAGCGCGCCGCGCAGATGGTCGGAGATGGAGCGGGATGGCGATGCCTCGGCGTCCATTCGATGAGGCTAGCGCCGCCTTACGCGGCGCTCAAGCTCGCTGCACCGCCGGTCCTGTCGAGCACCGGCTTTACCCGCGCGCGACGCGCTGGCGCGAGCCCGGACGGTAGGCGAGCCTGGTATGGCCCGGGCAATAGGGCAGGCCTTCGACCGGTGTGTTGCCGCAAAAGCAGAAATCCTCGGCGCCCGGGGTGCTGATCGGCCAGCGGCATCGCTCCTCGTTCAATTCGAGCAACGAGCAGCAGTGTGCGGTGGCGATCGGCTCGGCCGGCAGCGGTTCGGCATACACGGCCTGCAGGATCCGGTATTGCAGCCGTGGCACCGATCCCCGGCGGTGTCCCTTCGGCGCATCCCGGTCCTTCCGCGCCGGGCGCGGGGCATCGCCGGTTTTTTCGCGGGTCAAATTGAGGCGGGAGAGTTTGCCGATGACGGCGTTGCGGCTGACCCCGATGTCGCCGGCAATTTCACGGCAGGTCAGCCCGGCGGCAAAGTGGCGCTTCAGGAGTTCCAGGCGTTCTTCTGTCCAGGTGGTTTCCTTGGCGGGCATGTTGATGGTCCCAAGCTTTAGGTCTTGCCGTTGTCGCGGATCGACAGCAGCCCGTCCTTGATGGCCAGCCGGATACCTTCCTCGATCAGCGTCCTGGCGACGCCGGGAACACTGGTACCGTGGGTGCCCTGTCTCACCAGCTTTTCGAGGTAGGTGATGGTCGAGAGCGCCAGGGTGATCGGAACGCGGTCGGTTTCGGCTTTTTCTGTGGCCATGCCAAAAAGCTAGCCTTTAACGGGTGTACTGAAAAGTATCTTTTTAGAGTCTATTAGGATTCAAAGCGGACCCGATTGTCAGCCATGGGGAGATCGGCGTACCAACCCGGCATGGCCCCGAACCCGAATGCCGCGCCGATCCTGTTCGACCGCCCTTTGCTGCGCGCCCGGCAGGCACGCGCCCTGCGCGACGGGCCGGCGGCGTTCCTGCTCGAGCGCGTCGCCGAGGATGCGGCGGAACGGTTGCAGGCGGTGTTGCGGCAATTCAACAACGCGGCCGATATCGGCACCCCCGGCGATCAACTCCGCGACGCATTGGCCGGGCGGCTCGGTCACCTGGCGCGGATCGAATCTGCCCGATCGCGAGTCCGAGCCGCTGGCGTTGCAGCCGGAACAGCTCGATCTCGCGGTTTCCGCACTCGCCTTTCAATTCGTCAACGATTTGCCGGGCGTGCTGGCCCAGATCCGCCGCGCGCTCAGGCCCGACGGGTTCCTGCTGGCGGCGATGATCGGCGGCGACACGCTGACGGAACTGCGGCAATCCTTCGCCGCGGCCGAAGCGGAACTCGAAGGCGGGGTATCGCCGCGCGTCGCACCGTTCGCCGACCTGCGCGAGATAGGCAGCCTGCTGCAACGCGTGAAATTCGCACTGCCGGTGACCGACGTCGACCGCATCGTGGTGCGCTATGCCAGCGCGTTCGCGCTGATGGCCGACCTCAGGCGCATGGGCGCGACCAATGTGCTGGTCGAGCGGCGGCGGACGCCGAGCCGCCGCGCCACCATGCTGCGGATGGCGCAGATCTACGGCGAACGCTTCGCCGATGCCGACGGCCGCATCCGCGCCACCTTCGATGTGATCTGGCTGTCGGGCTGGGCGCCGCACGAAAGCCAGCAGCAGCCGCTCAAGCCGGGATCGGCGAAGGCGAGCCTGGCGGAAGCGGTGCGGGGAGTGAAACCATAGCGCCTCGCCTCATGCTGAGGAGGCGCCGTCTCGAACCATGAGGCCACGGTGTCGGTCATCCTTCGATGCGCGCGCACGTGCGCGCTCCTCAGGATGAGGAATCTCTATGCCTCACATCAACAGATCGATCAGATGCGGGATCAGCGGAATGTCGGCCGGCGGCATCTTGTAGTCGCGCAGTCTGTTGGCGCGGACCCAGGCGAGGTTCTGCCCCTCGCGCGCGATCACTTCACCCTCCCAGCGCCGGCAGATGTAGAGCGGCATCAGGAGATGAAAGTCGTCATAGGCGTAACTGGCGAAGGTCAGCGGCGCGAGGCAGGCTTCCTTCACGGTGATGCCGATCTCCTCGTGCAGTTCGCGGATCAGGGTCGCTTCCGGCCGCTCGCCGGGCTCGATCTTGCCGCCGGGAAACTCCCACAAGCCGGCAAGCGCCTTGCCTTCCGGCCGCTGTGCGAGCAGGACACGCTTGTCGGCGTCGACCAGCGCGCAGGCGACGACGAGGGTGACTTTGACAGGTGTCATGAACGAAGCTTCGGCAGGTGATGGATCGGTGCGAGACTTACAATAGTCGGGTAGCACTCCATTAACCGTATTGGCCTCGCATTTCTACGGTCGCGATAAGCCAAGCTTAATCGGTTGCCGCTAAAAATCGGCCGGATTTGAACCGGCACAGGCATCACACCCATGCAAAATCTGCTTCGTTTGATCGGCCGTTTCCGCAAGGATCGGCGCGGCAACATCGCCGTGATCTTTGCGATCGCATGCATCCCGCTGATATCCGCGGTCGGTTGTGCCGTCGACTACTCGATGGCGACCCGGATGAAGGCCAAGCTGCAAGCCTCGGCGGACGGCGCCGCCGTTGCCTCGATTTCCCAGCGGTCTCTCGGTTATGTCGCGGCCGCGGCCATGTCGGGCAGCGGCTCGGTTCCCGCCGGCGTTACCGATGCCAACAACATCTTTGACGGCAACATGAACAACGCCGTCGGTTACCAGAATCTGGTCCGCACCAGCACGGTGACCAAGACTGGCCTCAAGCTGACGGCCACCATCACCTACACTGCCGACGTCCCAACCACCTTCATGAGGGTCGTCGGATTCACGAAGCTTTCGCTCTCCGGCAGTTCGAGCGCGTCCGCCTTGCTGCCGGCCTATCTGGACTTTTATCTCGCGCTGGACGTGTCGGGCTCGATGGGCCTGCCGTCGACACCGGCCGAAGCTCTGCGGATGCAAGCGGTCAACCCGGATAACTACAAGCAGTATCCGACGGGCTGCACCTTGGCCTGCCATTTTGGGCCGCAAAACAGCGCCTGCACTGATAGCGGGACGCAGCAGTACAAGACGAACAACTATTGCATGGGCTATGCATTTTCGCGCCTTGGTCAAACCGCGCTCGCCAACCTCATCAACCAGGCGTCGACCACCAGCATACCGAAGCAGAAACCGGGCTTGCCGACTGCGATGCTCACCAACCTGAATGCGAACGTTTCTCCCGGCACGCCGAATTCCCTGGTTACCGGCAACACCCAAAGCCTGCCGTACAGCCTGACGGCGGCTACATCCTGCCCGACCGACGGAACCGACAACTGCATCCAGTTACGCCTCGACGCGGTCGGCTACGCCCTGAACGACCCGACCAACGGAATGTTCGCCCTCGCCCGGCAGAAGACGATCGTTACCAATCAATTCCGGATCGGGCTCTATCCCTTCATCAGGGATATCGACGCGAATTATTCCCCGCTGACCGCAACTATCTCCGCAGGCAGCGCCATCGACATTGCCGCCCAAAACCTTGCCACTGAGCTTGATACCAATTTGAATTCAAATCTCGGCTCGGGCGGCACGCATATCGACACTGCGCTCGGCAGCATCAACGCCTTGATCTCAGGAGGCGCAGGCGCCGTCGGCGACGGCAGCTCCACGACCAATACGCTGCCTTACGTCTTCCTCGTCACCGACGGCGCACAGGACAACCAGTATAAGGACGTTCCCAACGGCAGCTGGCACGGCAGCAACCACGCCACCGTGATTGCCAGCCCAGGGAGCCTAGTCAATGCTGGTACGTCACCGTGCAAGGCGCTCAGGGACCGTGGCATCATCGTTTCCGTCCTCAACATTCCCTACCAGACGATCGACCCGGTGAACACAAGCTTCGCCGGTAACGAAGACACCTATGCCAACACCAACATCCAGTACATCGAGAAGAGTTTGCAAGACTGCGCGTCGCCGCCCGATGCGGGGGGCAGCTACTACTACAAGGCGACGTCGCCGGCGGAAATCAAGGCTTCGCTGAACGCCATGTTCAACCACTCGCTGCAGACCGCCCACATCACCAATTGAGGGCCGGGCGAACGATTAGGCCGGTCGTGACCTTTACGACCGGTAGTCGCCGTTGATGGCGACATATTCCTTGGTGAGGTCGCAGGTCAGCACCCGGTCGCGGCCCTTGCCGAGGCCGAGTGAGATCCGGATCTGGATCTTCGGATTCTTCATCGCTTCCGACACCTGCGTCTCGTCATAGGACGGATCGCGCGCGCCGCTCTTGGCGACGCGGATGCCGTTGAACGAGATCGAGAGCTTGTCGCGGTTGGCGGGCTCGCCGGCCTTGCCGACCGCCATCACCACGCGGCCCCAATTGGCGTCTTCGCCCGCGATCGCGGTCTTCACCAGCGGTGAATTCGCCACCGACATCGCGATCCGGCGCGCCGATTTCTTCGACACCGCGCCCTCGACAATGATCTCGACCAGCTTGCGCGCGCCTTCGCCGTCGCGCGCCACCTGTTCGGACAGGTCGGCGAGCACGGCGTTGAAGGCCTTTGTGAATCCTTTCAGGCGCGGGTCGCTGGCGCGGCTGATCTTCGGCGCGCCGTCGGCTGCGGCGGTGCCGGTCGCAAAAGCGAGCAGCGTATCCGAGGTCGAGGTGTCGCCGTCGATGGTGACGGCGTTGAACGTGTCCTCGACGCCGCTCTTGAGCAGCGATTGCAGCGCGCCGGCCGAGATCGGCGCGTCGGTGAATACGAAGGCCAGCATGGTCGCCATGTCGGGCGCGATCATGCCGGCGCCCTTGGCCATGCCGTTGATCGTGACGCTGGTCTTGCCGAGCTTCACGGTCGCGGTTGCGACCTTCGGAAAGGTGTCGGTGGTCATGATCGCCCCGGCCGCGTTCATCCAGCCGCCGAGCGCGGCCTGCTCCGCGAGCGTGCCGAGCACGCCGTCGAACTTGGTGGCGTCGAGCGGCTCGCCGATCACGCCGGTGGACGCGAGGAACACCTCATTGGGGCTGCAGCCGAGCGCCTTGGCGGCGATCGAGGCGGTCAGCGCGGTGGCCTGCCGCCCGGTCTTGCCGGTGAAGGCGTTGGCGTTGCCGGAATTCACTACCAGCGCCCGGGCCTTTCCCTTGGCGAGCTTGGCGCGGCACCATTCCACCGGCGCCGACGGGCATTTCGACTGGGTGAAGACGCCGGCGACCGCTGTCCCCTTGTCCAGCACCGCCAGCAGCACGTCGGTACGGCCCTGGTAGCGGATGCCTGCGGCCGCCGTGGCAAGCCTGACGCCCGCCATTGCGGGCATCTCGGGGACATCGGTCGGGGCGAGCGGGGAGATGGCTGATGACATAGGCAAATTCCAAAAAACGACAGGCTAAAATAGATCGTCATGGCCGCACATTTCCCGGCCATCCACGTCTTGTCTCGCTAGAGGAGACCTCAAGACGTAGATGGCCGGGACAAGCCCGGCCATGACGTTTTTAAATACTATTGGCTTCGAACAAGTGACAGCGAATTTTTACTTCTTCGCCGGCGCCATCTTGGAGTTGGCGGGCTTCGCCGCATCCGGCTTCGGGGCGGTGTCGGCGGCGGCCTGGTCCATGCGCTCGACCTTGGCGCCTTCGCGCAGCTTGGCGACGTAATCGGCCTGCGCCTTGCGCGTCACATAGGTCTCGATCTGGCCCTTGACCTGGTCGAAATCGGGCGCCTTGCGGTTGCGCTTTTCCTCGACCTTGATGATGTGCCAGCCGAACTGCGACTTCACGGGATCGGAAATCTTGCCCGGCTCCAGCGAGAACGCCACGGCGGAAAATTCCGGCACCATCTGGTCCTTGGTGAAGAAACCGAGATCGCCGCCGTCGGACGCGCCGGGATCCTTGGACTTCTTCTTGGCAAGCTCGGCGAAATCGGCGCCCTTCTTGAGCTCTTCCTCGACCGCCTTGGCCTCATCCTCGGTCTCGACCAGGATATGGCGGGCGTGGACTTCCTGCTCGCCCGAGATCTGCTTGGAAGCGTCGTCATAGACCTTCTTCATGGCCTCGTCGGTGGTCGCGGCCTTGCCTTCGCTCGCCAGCAGGCTGTCCATCAGGAGCCGGTTGCGCGTGAACGCCATCCGCTTCTTGAAGTCGTCATTGTTCTCGATCTTCTTGTCCTCGGCGGCCTTGGCGACGATCTTCATGTCGATCAGGAACGACAGGACGTTGTCCTTCTTGGTGGCGGGATCCATCTGGGCGAGGCTCGGGCCGAGTTCCTCTTCGGCCAGTGTCACGTCGCTCTGGCGGATCTCGGAGCCATTAACCTTGGCAAGCACCGGATTGGCGTCGTCAGCCCGTGCCGGGAGGCCCGCCAGCAGGACCATGGCGAGGGCGCCCGTCAGGGCGGCAGAGGCGAGGCCGAGGCGTACGCCGGTTTTCGTTTCCGGAAACGAAGTGGTCATGGAAAATCCTTATGGGGCTTGTTTGGGGCGGCGGGACACTCGCCCAATCAACGGGCCTTGGCAACGCGAAAAGTCTGTCAAAATGATGAATTCCTTGACACCTTCGCGCCGTTGACAACCCTCCGACCCGGCCATATCTCTGCCAAACTCAAGTCAATGGCGATAGCGCTTATTTCGCTCGCGTTTTTGGCTGTTGAACCTTGGATTGCTGAATTCCCACTCATTTGGCGGACGCACCCGGATCGGGGCCAGCGCTGCAATGCGTCACGATGAGTTGATAGGCAAACGGGTGGAAAACGTCATGGCAGCTTTGCCGAACCGCGAAAACAGGAATTTGGCATGATCGGCGCGCTCGCCCGCAAGTTTTTCGGCTCCGCCAACGACCGGCGGGTCAAGGGATACCAGTCCCGCGTCGACGCCATCAACGCCCTCGAGCCCGAGATCTCGGCCCTTTCGGACGAAGCGCTGAAGGCGCGCACGGCCGAATTCCGCCAGCAGCTCGCCGACGGCAAGACGCTCGACGACATCCTGGTTCCGGCCTTCGCCACCGTGCGCGAGGCGGCCAAGCGCACGCTCGGCCAGCGCCATTTCGACGTCCAGCTGATCGGCGGCATGGTGCTCCACGAGGGCGACATCGCCGAGATGAAGACCGGCGAAGGCAAGACGCTGGTGGCAACGCTTGCGGTCTATCTCAACGCGCTCGCCGGCAAGGGCGTCCATGTCGTCACCGTCAACGATTACCTCGCCCGCCGCGACTCCGAATGGATGGGCCAGATCTACAACTTCCTCGGCCTGACCGTCGGCGTCATCGTCCATGGGCTGGACGATGCCGAGCGCAAGGAATCCTACACGCGCGACATCACCTACGGCACCAACAACGAATACGGCTTCGACTATTTGCGCGACAACATGAAGTACCGTCTGGAGGACATGGTCCAGCGCGGCCACTTCTACGCCATCGTCGACGAAGTCGACTCGATCCTGATCGACGAGGCGCGTACGCCGCTGATCATCTCCGGTCCGCTCGACGACCGCTCGGATTTCTACAATACCATCGACACCTTCTTTCCGCAGCTCGACAAGTCCGACTACGATGTCGACGAGAAGCAGCGCACCGTGACGCTGACCGAAGCCGGCATGGAGAAGCTCGAGACGCTTCTGCGCGACGCCGGCCAGCTCAAGGGCGAGTTGCTCTACGACGTCGAGAACGTCTCGGTCGTGCATCACGTCAACCAGGCGCTGCGCGCCCACACGCTGTTCACGCGCGACAAGGATTACATCGTCCGCGACGACGAAGTCATCATCATCGACGAGTTCACCGGCCGCATGATGCAGGGCCGCCGCTATTCGGAAGGCCTGCACCAGGCGCTGGAAGCCAAGGAGCACGTCCAGGTCCAGCCGGAAAACCAGACGCTGGCCTCGATCACCTTCCAGAACTATTTCCGGATGTACGAGAAGCTCGCCGGCATGACCGGCACGGCGCTGACCGAAGCCGACGAACTGTTCGACATCTACAAGCTCGAGGTCGTGGAAATCCCGACCAACGTTCAGGTGGCCCGACTCGACGAGGACGACGAGGTCTACCGCACCCAGACCGAGAAATACGCCGCGATCCTCGCCGAAGTCGAGCGCGCCAATGCGCGGCTGCAGCCGGTGCTGGTCGGCACCGCCTCGATCGAAAAGTCGGAAGTGCTGGCCGAATACCTCAAGAAGCATGGCTACAAGCAGATCGATTTCGGCAACGAAAACGCGATGGAGAAGCTTTACGCGGCGGCCCGCGCCGGCAAGCCGGCTAAGCTGTTCGCGGTGCTGAACGCGCGTTTCCACGAGCAGGAAGCCTACATCGTGGCGGAAGCCGGCGTGCCCGGCGCGATCACGATCGCGACCAACATGGCCGGCCGCGGCACCGACATCAAGCTCGGCGGTTCCCTGGAAATGCGGATCATGCACGAGACCGCAGGGATCACCGACGAGGCCGAGAAGGCCGCCAAGATCGAGCGCATCAAGGCCGACGTCGAACGTTTTCGCGAGATCGTGCTGAAGGCGGAAGAGACGGTCGAGATCGAGCCCGCCAAGGGTTCAAAGCCGGCGAAGACGATCACAAAGCCGGGCGGGCTCTACATCATGGGCTCGGAACGCCATGAATCCCGCCGCATCGACAACCAGCTGCGCGGCCGCTCCGGCCGCCAGGGCGATCCCGGGCGCTCGAAATTCTTCCTGTCGCTGGAAGACGATCTGATGCGGATCTTCGGCTCCGACCGGCTCGATACCATGCTGACACGGCTCGGCCTGAAAGAGGGCGAGGCGATCATTCATCCCTGGATCAACAAGGCGCTGGAAAAGGCGCAGCAGAAGGTCGAGGCCCGCAACTTCGACATCCGCAAGAACTTGCTGAAGTTCGACAACGTCCAGAACGACCAGCGCAAGGTGATCTTCGACCAGCGCATCGATCTGATGAAGGACGAAAGCGTCGCCGAGACCGTGGCCGACATGCGCCACGCCTTCGTCGAGGACGTCGTCACCAAGCACGTGCCGGAACACGCCTATGCCGAGCAGTGGGATGTCGCCGGCCTCAAGGAAGAATTGAAGCGCGTGCTCGACATCGAACTGCCGGTCGACGAATGGGCCAAGGAAGAGGGCATCGCCGACGAGGAGCTGCTGTCGCGCATCGAGGGCCGCGTCGACGAGCACATGGCGGCCAAGGTGGCGCAATGGGGTCCCGACGTGATGCGTTACGTCGAGAAGACCATCCTCCTGCAGACGCTGGATCATCTCTGGCGCGAGCACCTGATCATGCTCGATCATCTGCGCCAGGTGATCGGCCTGCGCGGCTACGGCCAGCGCGATCCGCTGCAGGAATACAAGTCGGAAGCGTTCAGCCTGTTCGAGGCGATGATCGCGCATCTGCGCGAGGCGGTGACGGCGCAGCTGATGCGCGTCGAAATCGTGCCGCCGGAAGAACAGCAGCCGGCACTGCCCGCCATGGAAGCCCACAAGTTCGATCCGAACACCGGCGAGGACGAACTGGCGTTCGCCGGCGCCTCGCTGGTGCCTGCGGCTGCCGCCGGCCGCGATCCCAAGAACCCGGCGAGCTGGGGCAAGGTCGGCCGCAACGAGGATTGCCCCTGCGGCTCCGGCAAGAAATACAAGCACTGCCACGGCAGATATGCCTGACGTCGCGCAGCATTTTCGCAGCGCGCGGTTTTGAGAAGGCTCCGGTTCCAGCCGGAGCCTTTACTTTTTGGCGTCCGGGAAAAGGCTGGGCCTGCGTTCGCCAATCAGCTCGAGCTGTCGATCAGGCTCTCGAGCAGGCGCTTGAGCTCGCTGGTGGGCTTGTCGCCGTAATTCTCGACGATATGCGCCTCCTGGCTCATGGCCAGCGAGTTCAGCCGCTTGCACAGGATCTTGCCGCGGTCGGAGCTGAACATCAGCACCTTGCGCCGGTCTTCCGGATCCTGCACCCGATAGACCAGGGCATCCGAAACCATGCGGTCGATCATCTTGGTCAGGGTGGGATGATTGAGCAGCACCGCATCGGCAAGCTCACCCATCGAATGGCCGTCGCCATCCGAGAGCACCTTGAGGATGCGCCATTGCTCCACCGGCACGCCTTCCTGGCTCAGCCGCGATTCAAGCTGGCGGTTGATTTCCCGGTTGGCCTGCGCGAGCAGGTAGGCGAGATGTTCGGTGATGGGGGAGTTTTGACTGGGCGGTTTGGCCACGGCTTACGACTTTGTTTTGACCCGATTGAGCGAATGTCTGGCAATTTCTGCTCGATCTATATGCACTTCAATTGTTGAATATTCAATATTTTCAAATAGGATATTTGTCGAATGGGGTGGATACGGGCGACGACGCATCGAAGTGTTGCCGCCGGACGGGTGCGAGAGAAGGAGTTGGTGTGCTCTCAGCAGTGAACGTAGGGGGTCATGGCGGCCGCACCATTCCGCCGCATGTGCTGTTCAGGAATTTGTCAGCAACAGCGATGCGTCCCTCCCTGCGTCCGATCGATGCCGGTTTCTCCAAGCGCGGCGGCGCGCAGAACAAGTTGCGGGTCGGCAATTTCCTGACCTTTTCGGGCTCGCCAGGGATCTGGGGCCCGGCGTCCACCAACAGCGTCCTGCTGGCAGTCTCGGAGATCAACAAGCGCGGCGGGATTCTCGGACGCGAGATCGAGCTATCGATGTACGACGCCGGCGGCCCGATCGAGGAGGTCACGCAGCGCGCCGCGGAGGCTATCGCCTATGACGAAGTCGACGTGATCATGGGGTCGCATATCAGCGCCGTCCGCGTCGCGCTGCGCAAGGTCACCCGCAACCGCATTCCCTACATCTACACGCCGGTCTACGAAGGCGGCGAACGCACGCCGGGCGTGATGGCGATCGGCGAGACGCCGCGCAGCCAGAGCCGGCCGGCGATCGATTGGCTCGCGGACATCAAAAAGGCGTCGCGCTGGTACCTGATCGGAAGCGACTACGTCTGGCCGTGGCAGTCACACCGCGCCGTCAAGAAATATATCGCCGACACCGGCGGACAGGTCGTGGGCGAGGAGTTCGTTCCGCTCGGCGAGGACGATCACGAGGCCCATCTCGCCCGCATCCGCGCGGCGAGGCCCGATGTCGTGCTGATTTCCCTGATCGGCACCGACAGCATCACGTTCAACCGGGCTTTCGGCGAATGCGGTCTCGCCGCGACCACGCTGCGGCTCGCGGGCGCCATGGATGAGACCGTCCTGCTTGGCATCGGCGCCGACAACACGGAAAACCTGTTTTGCGCGTCGGGATATTTCAATTGCGTCGGCTCACGGGCGAACGATGATTTCCTGAGCCGGTATCGCACCACGTTCGGGGCCAACGCGCCTCCGATCGGATCGGTCGGTCAATCCAACTATGAAGGCCTGCGGTTCCTGGAGGCCGCGGCCGAGCGCGCGGGCTCGCTGGCGCTGCGCCCGCTGCTGTCGGCGGCCCGCAACATCGTCTACGCCGGCGCGCGCGGCCCCGTGACCATCCGCGACGGTCACGCCGAAATGGCGATGCATCTCGCCGAGGCGGACGGTTTGGATTTCAGGCTGATCAGGACGTTCTGAGCGGCCAAGTTTGACCGGCGGAGGCCGGGTTTCAAAATAATACTTGAAAAGGAAAATATTTCCGTCTGTAATACTCCGCGTGAGACCTGTCGCGCGTTCGAAAGCGCGCGGCCTCACGCCAACGGTCCCGTTTCAGGAGAGCATTTTGTCAGTCGTCCTTCCGACCCCAACCCAGCTTCGCGCGGTTGCCGCGCAATGCGGCCTGTCGCTCACCGACGAAGACGTCGCCTCATTCCGCGGCCTGATGCAGGGCTCGGTCGACGCCTATAACCTGGTCGCCGCGATGCCGGACGAGGTGCCGGTGGTGAAATATCCGCGCACGCCTGGCTACCGGCCCGCGCCGGAGGAAAATCCGCGCAACGCCTGGTACCGCAAATCGACCGTCAAGGGCGCCGCCAGCGGCAAGCTCAAGGGCAAGACCGTCGCGCTGAAGGACAACATCATGCTGGCGGGCGTGCCGATGATGAACGGTTCGTCGACGCTGGAAGGCTACGTTCCCGATTTCGACGCCACCATCGTCACGCGCATGCTGGATGCCGGCGCCGAGATCGCCGGCAAGGTTCACTGCGAATCCTTCTGCATGTCCGGCGGCAGCCATACCGGCGCGGTGGGACCGGTCCACAACCCGCACAAGATGGGATATTCGGCCGGCGGCTCGTCGTCAGGCAGCGGCGTCGTGGTCGCGCTCGGCGAAGTCGACATGGCGATCGGCGGCGACCAGGGCGGCTCGATCCGCATGCCGTCCTCGTTTTGCGGCACCTATGGCATGAAGCCCAGCTGGGGGCTCGTGCCCTATACCGGCGTCATGCCGATCGAGGTCTTCGTCGACCATACCGGGCCGATGACCGCGAGCGTCGCCGACAACGCGCTGCTGCTCGAAGTGCTCGCGGGCGACGACGGCTACGATCCGCGCATCAAGGCGCCGAAGACCGTCGAATACACCAAGGCGCTGGGCGGCGGCGTCAAGGGCCTGAAGATCGGCGTGCTCAAGGAAGGCTTTGAGCAGCCGGGCGCGGAGGCGGCGGTGAGCGAAAGCGTCCGCGAGGCCGCCAAGCGGTTGAAGAGCCTCGGCGCCACGGTCGAAGACGTCTCGATCCCGATGCATAACCTCGGGCCGGCGATCTGGACGCCGATCGGCACCGAGGGCATGACGCAAACCATGATGTACGGCGACGGCTACGGATTGAGCCGCTCGGATCTTTATTCGACCTCGCTGATGGATTTCCACCGCGGCTGGCGAGGACAGGCCGATTCGCTGTCCGAAACCACCAAGCTGTTCCTGATGCTCGGCACCTATATCAACAACTCCTTCGGCCCGCGCTTCTACGGCAAGGCCGTCAACGTCTCGCGCCGGCTCACGGCGGCCTATGACAAGGCGCTCGAAAGCTACGACCTGCTGCTGCTGCCGACCACGCCGATGAAGGCGACGCCGCTGCCGGCACCCGATGCGAGCCGCGAGGATTACATCACCCGGGCGCTGGAGATGATCACCAACACGGCGCCGTTCGACATCAGCCATCATCCCGCGATGTCCCTGCCGTGCGGCATGGTCGACGGCCTTCCGGTCGGATTGATGCTGGTCGGCCGTCACTTCGACGAATTGACGATCTATCGGGCCGCCCATGCCTTCGAACAATCCGGCGACTGGAAAAAGATGTGAGCCAGTTGTTCTTGCAGCCTGGCGGGATCGCGGGACATGGCTAACGCTCTCGTCGCGGCTTTCGAGATCCTGAGTTTCGGCGCGATCATCGTTCTGGTCGTGCTGGGGCTCGGCATCATCGCCAGCATGATGGGAATCTTCAACTTCGCGCAGGGCGAATTCGTTCTTCTCGGCGCCTATATCACCTACCTCGCCTACAGCCACGGGCTCCCGGTCTGGACCGGAATGGCCGCCGCGCCGTTTCTGGTCGGCGGGCTCGGCTTCATCCTCGAGGCGCTTATCATCCGGCGGTTCTACGCCGCGCCCATCGTGGCCATGCTCGGGACCTATGCGCTTGGACTGATCATCCGCGAAAGCGTCCGCGGGTTGATCGGCGGGCTCTATCTGTCGGTACCGGAGCCGGTCGGCGGGTCGATCGGTTTCGGCAGCGTGCATGTTTCGGCGTGGCGCTTCGTGATCATCGTCATCACGCTGCTGGTCATGGTCGGCTGCTATCTCCTGCTGTCGCGCACCTCCTTCGGCCTGCGCATCCGCGCCACGCTGGAGAACCCGGCGCTGGCGCGGGCGTCCGGCATTTCGACCGCTTCGATGTACGGCACGACCTTCGCCTTCGGCGCGGCGCTGGCGGGGCTTGCCGGCGCGCTGCTGGTGCCGGTGTTCAGCCTGTTCGCCGATCTCGGCATCCGCTTCCTGATCCAGGGCTTTGTCGCCGTCATGGTCGGCGGGGTCGGGTCCTTTATCGGGCCCGTGGCCGGAGCTGCCGTGATCGGAACGCTGAGCGCGGCGCTGCCATGGGTGATGGCGCCGGTTGCCGCGGACATCCTGGTTTTCGTGCTCGCCATCGTATTCATCAAATTCCGGCCGCAAGGTCTCATGTCTGGCAAAGGGGTGTAGTTTCATGCGCAACGATCAAGGCAATCTCAATCGGCGGCGTTTTCTCGGCGGCTTCGCCTTCGCATCCGGCGCGCTCGCGACCGGGGCGGGGAGCTGGGTGCTGCGGCCGGAATGGGCCAACGCTGCCGCAGGTCCGATCAAGGTCGGTATCGCGACCGACCTCACGGGGCCGATCGGCTACGCCGGCAACGCCGATGCCAACGTCGCCAAGATGGTGGTCAAGGAACTCAACGATGCAGGCGGCCTGTTGGGCCGGCCGCTCGAACTCTACATCGAGGACACCGCCTCCAACGAATCGGTGGCGGTCGGCAATGTCCGCAAGCTGATCCAGCGCGACAAGGTCGACATGGTGCTCGGCGGCATCACCAGTTCGATGCGCAACGCGATCAAGGATCCGATCGTCGCGCGCGGCAAGACGCTCTACATCTATCCGCAGCTCTACGAGGGCAAGGAGTGCACGCCCTATCTGTTCTGCACGGGACCCACGCCCGCGCAGCAATGCGATGAATTCATTCCCTGGCTGATCAAGAACGGCGGCAAGAAATTCGCGCTGCCGAGCGCCAATTATGTCTGGCCGCACACGCTCAACGTCTATGCCCGCAAGGTGATCGAGGCCAGCGGCGGCGAGGTCGTGTTCGAGGAGTACTATCCGCTCGACCAGGTCGACTTCAGCTCCACCGTCAGCCGGATCATCTCCAACAAGGTTGATGTCGTCTTCAACACGGTGATCCCGCCGGGCGTCGGTCCCTTCTTCAAGCAGCTCTATGAAGCAGGCTTCCTGAAAGGCGGCGGCCGTCTGGCCTGCGTCTACTACGACGAGAACACGCTCAACATCAACCAGGCCAACGAAATCGAAGGCCTTGCGAGCTGCCTCGATTACTTCAAGACGCTGACCAAGGACGATCCGGTCAGCGCCAGGATCCAGGCCGCCTATGACAAGGATTATCCCGGCAACTTCCTGTTCGCGGCCGGCAGTGCCGCGACCGGCACCTATCGCGGCCTCAAGCTCTGGGCCGCCGCCGTCAAGGAGGCCAATTCCGTCGAGCGCGAGGCCGTCGCCGCAGCCCTCGACCATGCCAAGATCGCCGAAGGCCCGGGCGGGCCCGCCGAAATGGTTCCGGGCAAACGCCATTGCAAGATGAAGATGTACACCGCGGTCGCCAAGGGCGGAAACTACGAGATCGTCGGGCGCAGCGAAGGTCTCGTCGATCCGAAGGAATGCTGAAAGTTGGGCGCGGGCGGCCTGCGGGCCGCCTTATCCCCCCGCGGGCGGGCAGAGGGACCGGACAAACTGATGGCTGAAAGCGGACTCGCCGGGCTTGCTCCGGCAGGGCAAAAAACGGCGCGATGGAAACTGCTTCCAATCGTGGAAATTCTGACGCTGGCCGTCACGGTGATCTTGCCATTCGTCCTGCAGGACTACCTGACGGTCTTTGCCACCCGCGTGGCGATCCTGGCGCTGTTCGCGTTGTCGTTCGATCTGGTGTGGGGTTACGCCGGCATCATGAGTTTCGGCCAGGCCCTGTTCTTCGGCTCCGCCGGCTACGGCGTGGCGCTGCTGGGGCGCGACCTCAACATCACCTCGATGCTGGTCGTGCTTCCCGCCGGGATGCTGATCGGCCTGGTCTTTTCACTGCTGATCGGCGGCTTTCTGCTGCTGGGGCGGCATCCCTCCAGCGTGATCTTCGTCTCGCTCGGGACATTGACGGGGTCATATGCCGCCGATCGTCTGGCGCGAGGCTGGTATTACCTCGGCGGGCAGAACGGCATCCCCTCGATCCCGTCGATGACCATCGGAAGTTACGAGATCAATGAAGGACCGGTCTATTACTACCTCGCGCTCGGCATCCTGGTGGTGGTCTATCTGCTCTGCCGCTTCCTGGTGCGATCCCAGTTCGGGCTTGCGCTCGCCGGCCTGCGCGAGAACGAGCAGCGCATCGCCTTCTTCGGTTACAAGGTGCAACACCTCAAAGCCATCGTCTTCACCATCGGCGGGACCATCGCGGGGCTGGCCGGCAGTCTCTATGCCTTCCACGAAGGCTTCGTGTGGCCCAACATGCTGGGCGTCGTGTTTTCGACCCAGGTGGTGCTTTACGTCCTGTTCGGCGGATCGGGAACGCTGGTCGGCGCGGTGATCGGCGCCATCATCATAGAGGGCGTGAGCTTCTGGCTGTCGGACAATTACCGCGACATCTGGCCGATCATTCTCGGCGTCCTCCTGCTGCTGGTGATCATGTTCCGCCCGCTCGGCCTGATCAGCTTCGTGCTGGGCGAGCGGGAGCGCGTCGGCAGTTTCGGCAGGTCGCCGAAGGAAAGCCGCCATGCCGCTCCTTGAGGCCAAGGGCATCGTCAAGGTCTTCGGCAAGCTGACCGCGCTCGACGGCGCGGCGCTCACCGTCAACGAAAACGAATTCCACGGCCTGATCGGTCCGAACGGGTCGGGCAAGAGCACCCTGATGAAATGCGTGGCGGGTGCCGAGCAGCCGACGCGAAGGCAGCATCAGCTTCGCGGACCAGGACATCACGGCCTTGTCGCCTTCGGAGCGCGCCCGCGCCGGGATGAGCCTGAAATTCCAGATCACCAGCGTTCTGCCGGCGCTGACGCTGTACGACAATATCCTGTTGGCCCTGCAGGCGCAGTCGTCGCTGGTCGACCTCCTGTTGTCGCGAACTCGCGATGCCCTGCACGACCAGGTCATGACGATGCTGACCCAGTTCCGGCTGGCGGACCGCGCGCAGGACGCCGCGGCGACGCTGTCGCATGGCCAGCAGCAGTGGCTGGAGATCGCGATGGCGCTCGCGAGCAAGCCGCGGCTGCTGCTGCTCGACGAGCCGACCGGGGGCATGAGCCTCGAGGAGCGGCGGGTCACCGGCGAACTGTTGCAGCCGATCAAGGCGCATTGTTCGCTGGTCATCGTCGAACACGATCTCGATTTCATCCGGGATATCTGCGACCGGTTGACGGTCCTCGACCAGGGCCGGGTGCTGGAGACCGGTACCGTGCCGGAGATCCAGGCCAGCAAGAGCGTCCAGGAGATCTATTTGCGCCGTGCCTGATCATCAGTTCCTCGAAATCAATCACCTCGATGCCGGCTATGGCCGCAGTCAGGTCCTGTTCGACATCAATGTCCGCATTCCCTGGCGCGGCGGCGTCGCGGTGCTGGGCCGCAACGGCGCCGGCAAGACCACGCTCATGAAGGCGATCGTCGGCGAACTCGCGCTCACCAAAGGCGAGCTGAAATTCGACGGCAGGGACGTCAGCCGCAGCCGGACCGAAGAACGTATCCGGATGGGGATCGGTTACGTGCCGCAGGAGCATTCGGTGTTTGCCCGCCTGTCGGTGCGCGACAATCTCGCCGTCGGTGCGTTGCATAATCACGATCCGGCGGCGACCGACCGGGTGCTGGCGATCTTTCCAAAACTGGCGCAGCGGCTCGACCAGCCGGCGGGCACATTGTCCGGTGGCGAGCGAAAGATGCTGGCGATCGGCCGCGCGCTGCTGGGCGACCCGAAACTGCTGCTGCTCGATGAGCCGACCGAAGGCGTCTGGGTCGGCGTGATCGACGAGATCACCGAGCGGCTGGTTGCTCTCGCGAAGGAAATCGCCGTGGTGATCGTCGAGCAGCACCTCGATCTCGCGCTTCGGGTTGCGGATTACGCCTATGTGCTGGACCGGGGCAGGGTCGCCCTGCAGGGCGCGGCGGGCGAGGTGCGAAACGACAAGGAATTGCTGCGCTATCTCGCGCCATAGGGCAATGCGGCAACGGGCGTTTGCCGGCGGCGCGGAAAGCCCGCGAAGCCAAGGACGAAGCGTCTTACTTGAACGACTGGAAGCGGCTGTCGAACGAATTCGTCTGCACGATCGGTGCGGAGCCCGCGACCACACTGTTTTTCGCCGCAGGCGCCGCGGCAGAGGCGGCCACGGCCGGCGTATCAGCGACCGACGGCTTCAGCGCCGGACGGGCGGCCGCCTGCCTGATTTCGGGCTTCGACGTCTCGGGCTTTCTCCTGGCCTCGATCGCCCTGGGCTTCGGTGCGACCGGCGGCGTGGTGGCGGTGGTATCGGCGCTGCCGCCAAAGCCGACCTTGCGCGCGAGGTTGCTGAAGAAGCCTTCATCGGATTGCGCGCTCGGCGCCACCGACGCCACCCGTGTCGAGGCGGCGGGCGCGGTCGAGACCGGGGCAGCCGCGGGCGTCATGGAGGCCGCCAGCGGCTCATCCGGCGAGGTCACCGGCCCATGGGGCGGATTGACGGTCGGCGGGATCGTGCCGGGCGCGCGGGTCATGGCGACCAGCGACAGGTTCTGCCCTTCGCCGCCGTCCGAAAGCCCGGTAGAGGCATTGGGAATCTTGGAGGCGAACACCTTGTTCATGCCGCCGTCGATACCGGTGTTGAGGCGCGCCATCGGCGTGCCCTTGGCGACAAGCTTGGCGAACTCGGCGTTGTCCTGTTCCTGCTTCTCGCGAACGGCCTGGGCGAGTTCATCCGGGATCACATAAGCGGGACATTTGGCCGACGCCTCGAACACCGGATCGCGCTTGGCGTCGGGGGCCTTCACCGCGTCGAAGACGTATTTCTTCTCGCAGAAATCGACCTTCGGTTCCTGCCGCGTCACCTCGAAATGATCGTAGCCTTCCTTGATCATTTTCCAGAATGCCATGGCCGGATTGTTGCGATGCCTGGCCATGTTCAGCGCCGTCATCCGGAACGGATAGGCCTGAAACTGGAAAGCCCTCTGGCCGCCGAAGAAGGATTCCCGGCCCAGCGAATAGATTTCCGCGATCTGTTCGTCGGTCATCGCGTAGCAGCCGCGCGACGAGCAGTCGCCATGCACCATCAGTTCAGAACCGGTGTGGCCGAGCGAGCGGTCGTAGGCGTTGGGGTAGCCGGTGTTGAACGAGAGATAATAGGCCGACTGCGGATTCATCTGTGCCGGCGAGATGTTGTAAAAACCTTCCGGGGCCTGGCGGTCGCCTTCGCGGACCTTGGGTCCGAGGTCGCCCGACCAGCGGCAGATCGGATAGGTCTTCAGCAGCGCGAAGCGGCCGGAGCGGTCCTGCTTCCAGACCTCGAGTTCGGCCTCTTCCTTGAACAGCCGCACCAGGATCGGCGACTGCAGATCCATGTCCTTCTCGCCCATGTCGGCGACGAGCTTGGGCGACACCGGCTGGTTGGCCTTGGCGTTGGTGGCGAGAGAGACTTCATCGCTGTTGCAGCCGGCCAGCAGCGCACCCGCCGCGAGCGCGGCCGACGTGATGAGCGCGCGAAGCAGCGAGCGGTCAATCAATGCAAAGCTCCACACCCGACGGGCAATTTCGCACCCCAATCATAGCGTACATGCCCTGAAGCCATTGACTAAAATATTACTCTTTGACCCCCCGGGTCGCAAGCCGACGCGGGCACCGCGGCGGGTCACCCCCCAGCCATGGTCAACAGAAGTTAAATATTGGTGTCTGGGCCTTTTTGCGGCCAAAAGAGCCCGTTCGCGAAATACCCGGAATTGTTGCCGGGATGGCGCTTTTGGTGGCCGTTTCGGGCGAAAAAAGCCGTCCTAGGCTAGTTTTCGGCCGATATCGAGGAATTTCTGGCGCCGCTGGTTGCGGATCGCGTCGGGGCCGAGGTTGCGCAGCTCGTCGAAGGCCTGGGCGATAGCCTCGCCCGTGGTCGCGATCATGGCCTGGGGATCGCGATGGGCGCCGCCGGAGGGCTCCGTCAGGATCGAATCGATCACCCCGAAACGGAGCATGTCCTGCGCCGTGATCTTCATGGAGGTCGCGGCCTCCTGGGCCTTGGTGCCGTCGCGCCACAGGATCGAGGACGCCGCCTCCGGCGAGATCACGCTGTAGATGGCGTGCTCGAACATCAGCACGCGGTTTGCGGTGGTGATGGCAATGGCGCCGCCCGACATGCCCTCGCCGGTGATGATCGCGACATTGGGCACCCCGAGCGACAGGCAGGCGTCGGTGGAGCGCGCGATCGCTTCCGCCTGGCCGCGCTCCTCGGCGCCGATGCCGGGATAGGCGCCTGCGGAATCGACGATCGACAGCACGGGAATGCCGAACCGCTCGGCCATCTCCATCAGCCGGACCGCCTTGCGGTAGCCCTCGGGGCGCGCCATGCCGAAATTGTGCTTGATGCGGGATTCGGTGGTGGCGCCCTTTTCCTGGCCGATCACGCAGATGCTTTCGCCGCGGAAACGGCCGAACCCGCCCATCAGGGCTTCGTCCTCGCCGAATTTGCGGTCGCCCGCGAGCGGCGTGAACTCGGTGATGAGCGCATTGACGAAATCGGTGAAATGCGGGCGCAGCGGGTGGCGCGCCACCAGCGTCTTCTGCCACGGCGTCAGATTGGCGTAGAGCTCGGTGAGCGCCTGCGCGGCCTTGTCCTCGATTCGCGCGATCTCGTCGCCGATGTCGCTGCCGGTTGCCGCCAGCGCGCGCAGTTCATCGACCTTGGATTCGAGTTCGGCGACGGGCTTTTCGAAATCGAGGTAAGAGCGCATGAGATCCGGCATCAATTCAATATAGGGGCGAACGCACCTGAGAGCGAAGCGCTTGTGATTGCGCGAATAAGACGTGTTTATTCAATTGCTTAGCGTAAAATCGGGGGCAGGGTTGGAGGCCTTTTGCCGATGATGCGCCGAGCTGTCGCGGGTGTGAGAGGGCTCTTTCGGGTGTGACGGCGCCGAAGTCAAGGCGGCAGAGCGGCCGCTATTTCTCGGCCAGGGGATGCAGGTCGCGCACCAGGCTCTTCAGGCGTTCCTCCACCACATGGGTGTAGATCTGCGTGGTCGAGATATCGGTATGGCCGAGCAGCGTCTGCACGATGCGCAGGTCCGCGCCGTTGTGCAGCAGATGGCTCGCAAAGGCGTGGCGCAGCACATGCGGCGAGACCAGCCGGGGCGGAAGACCCGCGGCGGACGCGAGTTCCTTGAGGTCGCGCGCGAAATGCTGCCGGGTCAGATGTCCGCTTTCGCCAAACGAGGGAAACAGCCATTTCGGGCTTGCGGCGCCCTTCTTCGCTGGCTTGAGCGCTTCCATCGCACCGAGGTAATCGGCCATCGCCTGCCGCGAGGCCTCGTTCAGGGGCACCAGCCGTTCCTTGTTGCCCTTGCCGCGCACCACGATCATGCGGGCGTCGTGCCGCGCCGCCGCGCGCGGCAGCGTCACCAGTTCCGACACCCGCAAGCCGGTGGCGTAGAGCACTTCCAGAAGGCAGTACAGCCGCATCGCGCGAAGCCGTTGCGGTGCAGTCATTTCCGGCGCCGCGCCCCGCGCCTTGGCATGCGTCAGCAGCCGGTCGACATCGGCGATCGACAGCACTTTCGGCAGGCCGCGGCCCCGCTTCGGCCCGGACAGGATCGCGGCGGGATCGTCGCTGCGAATCCGCTCGTTGAGGAGAAAGCGAAACAGATGCCGCATCGCCGACAGCCGCCGCGCCACGCTCGACGACTTGAAGCCGCGCCTGTCGAGATCAGCTAGATAATCGCGCAAACCTTGCGTTTCGGCCCTCGCGAAGTCCCCCCCGCCAAGGGCCAGAAATTCCGAGCAATCGGTCAGGTCGCCGCGGTAGGCGTCAAGCGTGTTGGCCCCGGCGCCCTGTTCCGCCGCGAGCATGTCGAGGAACAGCCCGATCAGTTTGGCGTCGGAGGTCTTGACGTCTGAGGTCTTGCCCATCCGCCCACCCTAGCGCCTATTTCTTGAGGAATTTATCCGGGGGTACGGTGACGATCATTTCCCGCGGTTTCGGGCTGACGAAGTTCGCCAGCGCGAAAATCGCGCCATAGACGATTCCGACGATCACGGCGACGACCGTCAGAAAGCGGAACAGGCTGGGCATGCGCGAGCCTCAGGCGGCGAATTAACCATTGGATGGGGCCCGACTACCAACATGTTCGCCCCGCCGTTGCAAGTCTCTCTGGCAACGGTGTCGGCGGGGGTAGTATAGGTGGCGCGGAACGCCGCAATTCCTGTGGCGATTGAGCCAATTCGATGCCCGAGACCGCTCCGTCGGCCAGCACCGCCGCAACCCCCGAGGCCGAGATCACGGCCGCGCTGGGGCCGCGGTCGATCGTGCTGGTGGGCATGATGGGCGCCGGCAAGTCCACCATCGGGCGGCGGCTGTCGGCGCGGCTGCTGCTGCCGTTTCTCGACGCCGATACCGAGATCGAGGCGGCGGCCGGCATGTCGATCCCGGATATTTTCGAGACCCATGGCGAGCCGCATTTCAGGGACGGTGAGGCGCGGGTGATCGCGCGGCTGCTCGACGGCGGCCCGTCGGTGCTGGCGACCGGGGGCGGCGCCTTCATGCGCGAGGAAACCCGCAACCGTATCGGCGACAAGGCGGTCTCGATCTGGCTCAAGGCCGATGCCGATATCATCATGAAGCGGGTGAAGCGTCGCGCCGACCGGCCGCTGCTGCAGACCGCCGATCCCGCCGCCACCGTCGGGCGCCTGATCGAGGAGCGCGAGCCGGTCTATCAACACGCCGACATCACGATCTGGTCGCGCGACGTGCCGCACGAAAAGATCGTCGATGAATGCATCGAGGCGCTGCACGGCCGGCTGTGCGGCAACGCCACGAACGAAGCATCGAACACGCTGAGCGCCACGCCATGACCGCGCCCTTGAAGCATTCCGATTCCGTTACCGTCGACGTCGCGCTCGGCGATCGCGCCTATGACATCGTGATCGGTCGCGACGTGCTGCAGTCGCTGGGCGGCCGCGTCGCCGCCCTGCGGCCGGGCGTCCGCACCGCCATCGTCACCGACCGCACCGTCGCCAAGCACTGGCTCGAGCAGACGGAGACCTCGCTGGCGCAGGCCGGCATCGCCACCTCGCGAATCATTGTCGAGGAGGGCGAAGGTTCGAAAACCTATGCCGGCCTCGAGAAGGTCTCGGAGGCGCTGATCGCGGCGAAGATCGAGCGCAACGATCTGGTGATCGCGCTCGGCGGCGGCGTGGTCGGCGATCTCGCCGGCTTTGCCGCGGCGATCCTGCGCCGCGGCGTCGATTTCGTGCAGGTGCCGACCTCGCTGCTGGCGCAGGTCAACTCTTCCGTCGGCGGCAAGACCGGTATCAATTCGCCGCAGGGCAAGAATCTGCTCGGCGCGTTTCACCAGCCGGTGCTGGTGATCGCGGACACCGCCGTGCTCGATACGCTGTCGCCGCGCCAGTTCCGCGCCGGCTACGCCGAAGTCGCCAAATACGGCGTGCTCGGCGACGAAGCCTTCTTCGCCTGGCTGGAAGCCAACCACGCCGATATTTTCGCAGGCGGGGCGGCGCGCGAGCACGCCATCGCCACCTCCTGCCGCGCCAAGGCCGCGATCGTGGCGCGCGACGAGCGCGAAACCGGCGAGCGTGCGCTGCTCAACCTCGGCCATACTTTCGGCCACGCGCTGGAGGCCGCCACCGGCTTCTCCGACCGGCTGTTTCATGGCGAAGGGGTTGCCGTCGGCATGGTGCTGGCAGCGGAATTTTCAGCCGAACTCGGCATGATTCCGCAGTCAGACGCTGCGCGCGTCAAACGTCACCTTGCCGAAGTCGGTCTGCCGACCCATCTGCAGGACATCGCGGGATTTGCCCAGGAAGGGTTGGCCGACGCCGACGCGCTGATGGCATTGATGGCCCAGGACAAGAAGGTCAAGCGCGGCCGGCTCACTTTCATCCTGCTCCAGGCGGTCGGCCGCGCCGTGATCGCTCCCGATGTCGAGCCGGCGCTGGTGCGCGATTTTCTCAAAGCCAAGCTGGCGCGAAAAACCTAGGGCATGATGCGGAAGAAGGGCGAACCGGCTTCCCGAAAAGATCATGCCCCAACCTGAGATGAAGTGATCGTCGCATCATGGACTGGCTTGATTTTTCCGTCGTGATTGCCTGCCTGCTGGTCTCCGCCTTCTTCGCGGCCAGCGAGACCGCGCTGACCGGGGCGTCGCGCGCGAGCATGCTGCGGCTGTCGAAGCAGGGCAATCGCGAAGCCGCCGTGGTTTCCAGCCTGTCCTCGATGCGCGAGCGGCTGATCGGCGCGCTGCTGCTCGGCAACAACATCGCCAATATCGGCGCCTCGGCTCTGGCGACCGGCCTGTTCACGGCGTGGTTCGGCGAAGTCGGCGTGCTCTATGCCACCGGCGTGATGACGGTGCTGGTCGTGATCTTCGCCGAGGTGCTGCCCAAGACCATTGCCATCAATGCGCCGGACCGGGTGGCGCTGCTGGTGGCGCGCCCGATGAAGCTGATGGTGTACGTGCTCGGGCCGCTGCTCGCTATCGTCGAGGCGATCGTTCGGGTGCTGATGACGATCTTCGGCATCAAGATCGGCGTCAACCAGCCGATCCTGTCGCCGACGGAGCGCCTGCGCGGCGCGGTCGATCTGCTGCATCACGAAGGCAAGGTCGAAAAGCAGGACCGCGACATGTTCGGCGGCTTGCTGGACCTGCGCGAACTGCAGGTCTCCGACGTGATGGTCCATCGCACCGAAATGGTGATGATCAACGCCGACCTGCCGGCGGAGGATCTGGTGCGCGAGGTGCTGGCGACCGAATACACGCGAATTCCGCTGTGGCGCGACAAGCCGGAAAACATCGTCGGCGTGCTGCACGCCAAGGATCTGTTGCGTGCGATCCGCGCCGCCGACGGCGACACCTCGAAGATCGATGTTTCGACCATCGCGCTGCCGCCATGGTTCGTGCCGGAGATGCGCTCCGTCTCTGAACAGCTCAAGGCGTTCCGCCGCCGCAAGACCCATTTCGCGCTGGTGGTCGACGAATACGGCGAAGTCGAAGGCATGGTGACGCTGGAGGATATTCTGGAAGAGATCGTCGGCGACATTTCCGACGAGCATGACGTGGTGGTGGCCGGCGTGCGCGCCCAGCCCGACGGCTCGGTGGTCGTCGACGGCTCGGTGCCGATCCGCGACCTCAACCGCGCGATGGACTGGAATCTTCCCGACGAGGAGGCGACCACCATCGCGGGCCTGGTGATCCACGAGGCGCGCTCGATCCCCGAACGCGGCCAGAGCTTCACCTTCCACGGTTTCCGTTTCCGTGTCCTGCGCCGCGAGCGCAACCGCATTACCGCGCTGCGCATCCAGGCGGTTCCGCGCGAGGCCGAGGTCGAGGAGAAGAAGCCGAAGCGGGCAGGGACGTCGTTCTAGAGCATGACCCGGAAAAGTGTGAACCGGTTTTCCGAAAAGATCATGCTCAAACAAAAAAGATAGAATGGGATGACGATTCGAAGCAAAGTCGTCCCGTTCTAGGGAAGCCGCGGCGCCCGATTTTGCCGTCGTCCGTCCTCCAGCCTTCAGGGGAGAACGCTGAGCTGGGTTGCCGCGCCGACCGCCAGGAGCAGCAGGATGCACATCAGCGGCGAATAGGGGTTGGCCGAATTTCCCTGTGAATGATCTTCCATGACGGCACCAAATCAAAAAAGCACGTGCCCGCCGGTGGCGAGCCGATTGCTGCAACCGATATGATGGGGAAGGCGTAGGAATTCCAGACGAATGCCGCCGTTGCGTCATAAAGGCGAAATAAGCGCCGGCGCGCGCGGCGCATCGTGGGGCTGCAACTCGGAGAGGGTGAGCGCTTCGTTAACAATCGCCGGTAAAATCTCAGCCGGCTTCACCTGGCGCCTGCGCCTTGATCGCCAGCGCGTGCACCCCGCTCGCGAGTTCCCCGGCCAGCGCCGCATTAATCATGCGGTGGCGTTCGATCCGGCTCTTCCCCTGGAAGGCCGGCGACACAATATAAACTCTGAAGTGCGTCTCGCCGCCGGGCTGGTGGCCGCCATGGCCCTCATGCAGATGTGATTCGTCCGTGACGTCGAGGCTTTCCGGGCTGAAAGCTTCGCGCAACTTGTTGGTGATAACTTCTCTGGTGCTCATGACGGCGGCATTACGTCCGTAACCGCTTTTCGTCAATGCCGGGGATCGAGAGAGAACTATTCGCAATGTCAAGTCTTGAAGCTTTTCGCGTTGCGTTGTCATAGTCAGCCATGGCGATTGATTCATCCAAATTCTTCGACAGCATCCGCATCAAGCCGAACAAGCTCAGTGCGAAGCAGCAGGCGCAGGCGCGCGAAGCCTCCGTCATGTGCGAATGGCCGGAATGCAAGAACAAGGGGCCGCACCGCGCGCCCAAGGGCCGGACCAACGACAAGGAATACTGGCACTTCTGCCTCAATCACGTCCGCGAATACAACCAGTCCTATAATTTCTTCCAGGGCATGAATCCGGACGCGGTCGCGCGCTATCAGAAGGATGCGCTGACCGGCCATCGTCCGACCTGGAAGATGGGCGCCAACACCAGCTCCAAGAAGGGCAAGGGCAGCCCCGAGGCCGACCTGGAAGGCGCCGCCGATCCGTTCAGCATGTTCAGCGAGCTCAACGGCCGCGGCCGCTGGCGGCCCGGTCCCGGCGCCGGCGCCGAGGCCAAGGTCGAAACCCGAAAAGTGTTCAATGCCGAGCGCAAGGCGCTGCAGGTGATGGGACTAGGTACGGATGCGACGCTCGAGACCGTGAAGGCGAAATACAAGGCGCTGGTGAAGCAGCACCATCCCGACGCCAATGGCGGCGACCGCTCCACCGAGGACCGCCTGATCGAGATCATCAAGGCGTATAATTACCTGAAGACGGTAGTGCGCGCGGGCTAGCGCTTCGCCGTCGCGGCCAGGCTCGCTCACGCGGCGGCCGGCGCGAAAATCCTAGCGAAAATCCTTTCGGATCTGCTCTGTCGTCGGCTCGATCCCGCCATGGCGGCGGCGGATCGTCCAGGTCGCCAGCGCCACGATCAGTGCGGCGCCGATCACCGCCAGCATCCAGTAATGCCTGGCGAGCCCGGCATGGTGCGGCAGGCCGGCATATTCGTGTAGTGCGGATACCGCCAGCACGCCGGGCAGCACATGCGCCGGCGCCCACAGCAGGATCGCGGGGATGTTGACGGCGTAAAACCGCAACGGCGCCATGCCCAGCGCGCCCGCCGTCATCGGCACGAAGGCCCTGATCGGCGGCACGAAACGCGCGAAGAATACCGCCAGGGTGCCCCAGCGATGGAAGAATGCCTCGCTCTGGGCGACCAGGCGCGGATAGTTCGAAATCGGCCAGGCGCTGAGGATTTCGCGCTGGGCGCGATGCCCGATCCAGAACGCCGATCCGTCGCCGAGCAAGGCGCCTGCGATGGCTGCCAGCAGAACCCATTCAAGCCGCAAGTCTCCGCTGGGCACCAGCGCGCTCAGCGCCAGGATGATGGTCGAGCCCGGAACCACCGAGCCCACGACCGGAACGGCCTCCAGCAGGGCGGCCAAAAAGAGCGTCAAATAGGCAAGCCAGGGATGTGCCGAGACGAACGCAATCAAGGTGTCGATGAAGGAAGTCACAAAATTCCTGTTTTCGGCGTCGTCCGGACCAGTCGCAGACCTAACATAAGTAACGATGGGGGTGGAAAGTGCCATTCGGGCGCGGCTTTGGGTCGCTGGTCGGGTAATTAGCCGAAGTACGGCGTGATTCGCAGGGCAGCCTTCCAAAAACCGAGACCAGACCCTATCTTGATGATAAAGCGACGGAACTTTGATTGGGCGGCGGGCTTCTGCGAACCCCTGCTCTCTGCTAGGTTCCGATCAGCACCCATCCGCAGCCATGTTCGCAAATCTGGTTTCGGGAGCGCCCGGGACCTCGGAGGATTGATGACGACCGCCGCCACCACCAAAGTGCAAGAATCGTCCGCGCCCGGGATCACTGGTCTGCCCGACATGAAGGTGTCGGTCCGGCAGGTATTCGGCATCGACAGCGACCTCGAGGTGCCGGCCTATTCCGAAGTCGATCCGCACGTGCCGGACGTCGACACGGATTACCGCTTCGATCGCGCCACCACGCTGGCCATTCTCGCGGGCTTTGCCAAGAACCGCCGCGTCATGGTGACGGGCTATCACGGCACCGGCAAGTCGACCCATATCGAGCAGGTCGCTGCACGGCTGAACTGGCCCTGCGTACGCGTCAATCTCGACAGCCACATCAGCCGTATCGATCTGGTCGGCAAGGACTCCATCGTCGTGCGCGACGGCAAGCAGGTCACCGAATTCCGCGATGGCATTCTGCCCTGGGCGCTGCAGCACAATATCGCGCTGGTGTTCGACGAATACGACGCCGGCCGTCCCGACGTAATGTTCGTGATCCAGCGCGTGCTGGAGGTCTCCGGCCGCCTGACGCTGCTCGACCAGAACAAGGTGATCAAGCCGCATCCGGCGTTCCGGCTGTTCTCGACCGCCAACACGGTCGGTCTCGGCGATACATCGGGCCTTTATCACGGCACCCAGCAAATCAACCAGGGCCAGATGGACCGTTGGTCGATCGTCACCACGCTGAACTATCTCGCCCATGACGAGGAAGTCGAGATCGTGCTGGCAAAGGCCCATCACTACCGCAACCAGGAAGGGCGCGACATCGTCAACAAGATGGTGCGTCTCGCCGACCTCACCCGCAACGCTTTCGCCAACGGCGATCTGTCGACGGTGATGAGCCCGCGCACGGTCATCACCTGGGCGGAGAATGCCGAGATCTTCTCTGATATCGGCTTTGCGTTCCGCGTTACCTTCCTCAACAAATGCGACGAGCTGGAGCGTCCGCTGGTGGCTGAATTCTATCAGCGCTGCTTCAATGCGGAGCTCGCCGAGTCTTCCGTGAACGTGGCGATGTCGTAGCGGTCGTCCCCGCTTTCGCGGCGACGACCGGGTGATAGGACCTAGATGACGACGTCGAATCAGAAGTTCCGCACCGGATCGAAGGAAGCGCCGACCGAGCCGTTCAAGCGCGCGGTCACCGCCTGCCTGCGCGCAATCGCGCGAAAGCCGGAGCTCGAGGTGACGTTCGCCGCCGAGCGGCCGGGACTGGCGCCGGGCAAGGCGCGGCTGCCGGAGCCGGCGCGCAAGATGACGAAACGCGACGCCGCCATCGTGCGCGGCCACGCCGATTCGATCGCGCTGAAACTCGCCTGCCACGATCCGAAAGTGCATCGCAAGCTGATGCCGGGCAATCCGCAGGCGCGCGGCGTGTTCGAGGCGGTCGAGCAGGCGCGCGTCGAGGCGCTCGGCTCGCGGCGGATGGCGGGCGTTGCAAAAAATCTCACGGCGATGCTCGACGATCATTTCCATCGCGGCAAGTTCGACGAAATCACCGACCGCGCCGACGCGCCGCTGTCGGACGCGCTGGCGATGCTGGTGCGCGAGCGCCTGACCGGCCTGGCGCCGCCGGCCGCGGCCAGGAAGATGGTCGACCTCTGGCGCCCGGTGCTCGAGGACAAGATCGGCGCCCGGCTCGACCGGCTCGATCGCTTGGCCGAGGATCAGGCGAAATTCGGCGACGCCGTGCATGATCTCCTGAGCGCGCTCGAACTCGGCGACGACCGCAATGCGGAGGCCGACGAGGACGAGAACCAGGACGAGAATCGCGACGGCGAGAACGATCAGTCCGGCGCGGAGGGCTCGCCCGACAGCGACGCCGCGCAGGAAATGAGCGCCGACCAGGCGCAGGCCACCACCGACGAGATGTCGGAGAGCGCGATGGAAAGCGCGCAGGCCTCCACCAGCGACACCTTCGACGACGGCGAACTCGGCGATGACGAGACGCCGGGAGAAGCGACGCGGCCGAATTCGCGCGGCGCCAACGAGCCGCGCGGGCCGGAGTATCACGCCTTCGCGCCGAAATTCGACGAGGTGATCGCCGCCGAAGATCTCTGCGACCATGACGAACTGGAACGCCTGCGCAGCTATCTCGACAAGCAGCTCGCGCACCTGCAGGGCATCGTGGCGCGGCTCGCCAACCGCCTGCAGCGCCGGTTGATGGCGCAGCAGAACCGCGCCTGGGAGTTCGATCTCGAGGAAGGCATTCTCGATCCCGCGCGGCTGTCGCGCGTGGTGACCGATCCCTATCATCCCGCTGTCGTTCATGCACGAAAAGGAAGCGACCTTCCGCGACACCGTGGTGACGCTGCTTTTGGACAATTCCGGTTCGATGCGCGGCCGGCCGATCACGGTCGCCGCCACCTGTGCCGACATCCTGGCGCGCACGCTCGAGCGCTGCGGCGTCAAGGTCGAAATTCTCGGATTCACGACGCGAGCCTGGAAGGGCGGTCAGTCGCGCGAGGCGTGGCTTGCCGCCGGCAAGCCGGCCAATCCCGGCCGGCTCAACGATCTGCGGCATATCATCTACAAATCCGCCGACGCGCCGTGGCGGCGGGCGCGGAAAAATCTCGGGCTGATGATGCGCGAGGGCCTGCTCAAGGAAAACATCGACGGCGAGGCGCTGGACTGGGCGCACAAGCGGCTGTTGGGGCGTTCCGAGCAGCGCAAGATCCTGATGATGATCTCCGACGGCGCGCCGGTCGACGATTCCACGCTGTCGGTCAATCCCGGCAATTACCTCGAGCGTCATCTGCGCCACATCATCGAGGAGATCGAGACCCGCTCGCCGGTCGAGCTGATCGCGATCGGCATCGGGCACGACGTCACGCGGTATTATCGCCGCGCGGTCACCATCGTCGACGCCGAAGAACTCGGCGGCGCCATCACTGAAAAGCTCGCGGAACTGTTCAGCGAGACCCATGGTGCGGCACCCCCAGCCTCGGGCCAGCGGCGCAGATTGCATTCCTGACCGTATGCGCGCAGCCCTCAGCCGCCGCCGCTTGCTTCACCTCACGGCGGCGGGGCTTTCGACGCTCGCCGTCCCCGCCATTGCGCGGGCGCAGCTCGCGACACAGGCGCCGCCGAAGCCGGTGGTACCCGACGAATATTCCGTCGCTGCACCCGTCTCGATCGAGGTCAAGGCCAGGCCGATACCGTCGTTCGATACCCGCGATCATCAGCGCCTGCGCTTCGGCAAGCTCGAATATCGCAGCGGGCTGGTGTTGACCTCGTCGTTCCGCGGTTTCGGCGGGCTGTCGGGATTGCGCCTCGATGCCAAGGGCGAGCGCTTGATTTCCATCAGCGACAAGGGAAGCTGGTTCACTGGCCGCATCCTCTATCGCGGCCGCGACATGGCCGGGCTCGAAGACGTCGAGGCCTCTCCGATGCTGGGGCCCGACGGCCGGCCGATCACCGCGCGCGGCTGGTTCGATTCGGAATCGATCGCGCTCGATGGTTCCTATGTCTATATTGGCCTTGAGCGCGTCAACCAGGTGCTGCGTTTCGATTTCAGCAAGGGCTTTGCCCGCTCGCGCGGCGAGGTGGTGCCGATGCCGCCGGCGGTGAAGAAGCTGCCGTTCAACAAGGGGCTGGAAGCGCTGGTCATGGTGCCGAAGGGCCTGCCGCTCGCGGGCACACTGATTGCGCTCTCCGAACGCGGCCTCGATGCGGACGGCGATCTGATCGCCTTTCTGGTCGGCGGGCCTTCGCCAGGGCAATTCAGCGTTCGCCGCACCGAGCATTTCGATATCAGCGACGCGGTGCTGCTGCCTTCCGGCGATCTCTTGGTGCTGGAGCGGAAATTCTCGCTGGTCGAGGGCATCGGCATTCGGATCCGACGCATCGCGCTGTCCTCGGTGGCGCCGGGCGCCGTGGTTGATGGTCCCTCGATCTTCGAGGCAGATCTCGGCCAGGAGATCGACAACATGGAAGGCATCGACGCCCATGTGACGCCGGAGGGCGAGACCGTGCTGACCATGGTCTCCGACGATAATTTCTCGCTGATCCAGCGCACGCTGCTGCTGCAATTCACGCTGGTGGAGTGATGTTCGCGCGACCGCCTGTTCTTCGCGTTTTTCGCAGTTCTCCGGGTCGGCTAATTCGCAGAATAGCCCTCTTCGCCCTCGTACCCCCCCTCCTGCCGGAACGTTTCTTGCAATAGTTCCGCCATAGCCGGCCCCCGCGCGAGTGGGTACATTCGTCGCCGTAGCCCTTGAAGCGGAGTTGTTGATGCCCAAAATCGTTCGGTTGCTGTGCGTTTTGTCCAGCCTTCTCGTTACCGTCTGTGCGCAGGCGCAAGACTGGCCGTCGCGTCAGATCCGCGCCACGATTCCGTTCGGCGCCGGCAGCGCCACCGACGTGGTGCCGCGGGTGGTGTTCGATCGTCTCGCCGCCGAACTCGGCCAGCCGATCGTGGTCGAGAACAGGGTAGGCGCCGGCGGCACGCTCGGCACCGCGATGGTGGTGAAGGCGGAGCCCGATGGCTACAGCATCCTCGGCCATTCCTCGGCGCTGGCCATCGCGCCCGCGATCTATCCCGACCTGTCCTTCGATCCGACCAAGGATCTCGCCGGGGCGCTGATGATCGGCACCAACGCCAATGTGATGATCGTGCCGCCGTCGCGGCCGTGGAAGACGGTGCAGGACTTCATCGCGGACGCCAAGGCCAAGCCCGGCTCGATCTCGTTCGGCTCGATCGGCGTCGGCAGCGCCGTGCACATCAACGCCGAGAAATTCCGCCTCGCCGCCGGCATCGAGGCGACCCACGTGCCCTATCGCGGCGGCGCCGAAGTGATCGCCGACATCATCGGCGGCCGGATCGATTACTATTTCTGTCCGATCGCCACCGCGCTTCCGCTGATCCAGGCCGGACAAGTGCATGCCCTGCTGGTATCGACCCCGAAGCGCGTGGCCGAACTGCCGGACGTGCCGTCGCCGGGCGAGGTCGGCTTGCCCAAGGCCGAGATGGCGATCTGGCTCGCCGTGTTCATGCCCGCGAAAACCCCGCGCGAGATCGTCGAGAAATTCCATGCCGCCGGCCAGAAGGTGCTCGATGAGCCCGAGATGCAGCAAAAGCTGAAAAAGCTCGGCGTCGTGCCGATGCCGATGACCCCGGCCGAGCTGGACGACCTCGTCAAGCGCGATGTCGCGGCCAACATCGAATTGATCAAGGCCGCCGGCATCAAGCCATGAGCAAGGTTGAGGAACGGGCCGCGTCCCACTAGATAACAAGGCGACGCGTTCCTTCCTCCCGCCAGGATATCCCCCCATGAGCGCCCTGTTTTCCCCTATAAAGCTGCGCGGCCTTGCGCTTGCCAACCGCATCATGGTGGCGCCGATGTGCCAGTACTCGGCCGACGATGGCGCGGCCAATGACTGGCATTTCACCCACATCAACACGCTGGCGCTGTCGGGGGCGGCGATGTTCTGCATCGAGGCCACCCATGTCGAGGCCATCGGCCGCATCACGCCGGGCTGCCTCGGCTTGTGGGACGACGCCACCGAAGCCGCGCTGAAGCCGATCCTCACGTCGGTGCGCAAGCATTCGAAGACCGCGGTGGCGATGCAGCTCGCCCATGCCGGTCGCAAGGGCTCGAGCCATCGGCCGTGGCAGGGCGGACAGCTGATCCCCCTCTCCGAAGGCGGCTGGCAGACGGTCGGGCCTTCCGCCGTGCCGCACAAGGAGGGCGAGGCGCCGCCGCTCGAACTCGACGCGGCGGGCCTGGCGCGCATCCGCGACGCCTTCGTCTCGGCCGCCAGACGCGCCGAGCGGCTCGGCATCGACGCGCTGGAGCTGCATGGCGCGCACGGCTACCTGCTGCACCAGTTCCTGTCGCCGATTTCCAACCGGCGCACCGACCAGTATGGCGGCTCTCTGCAGAACCGCATGCGCTATCCGCTCGAAGTGTTCGACGCGATCCGCGCGGTGTTCCCTTCCGGCAAGCCGATCGGCGTCAAGGTGTCGGCGAGCGACTGGGTCGAGGGCGGCTGGGATCTGCCGCAAACGATTGAATTCGTGAAGGAGTTGAAGCAGCGCGGCGTCGACTGGATCGATGCGTCTTCCGGCGGCGTGTCGCCGCTGCAGAAGATCCCGCTGTCGCCGGGCTATCAGGTTCCGTTCGCGCAAGCCATCCGGGAGGCGACCGGCGTCACCACCATGGCGGTCGGCCTGATCACCGAGGCGAAGCAGGCCGAGGAGATCGTGGCGTCGGGCAAGGCCGACATGGTCGCGCTCGCCCGCGGCATGCTCTACGATCCGCGCTGGGGTTGGCACGCCGCCGCCGAACTCGGCGGCCAGGTCGAAGCCCCGCCGCAATACTGGCGCTCGCAACCCTCGACGCAGAAGGCGCTGTTCGGCGCGACCACGTTCGGCGCGCGATAGGGCAGGCAGGCTTCTTTCTTCACCTCTCCCCTTGTGGGAGAGGTCGGATCGCATCGTCAGATGCGATCCGGTTGAGGGGTTTAAGCCTATCGATAGAGCGTAACCCCTCATCCGGCAGGGACTTCGTCCCTGCCACCTTCTCCCACAAGGGGAAAAGGGAAGAGGCGTTGAGCCGCACCGTGCTCGCATCAGCCGGGTTGTTTTGTCATATCTCGGCCACACGCCCGGCGTGCTATGCTTCCGCTTGCGCGCGACAGACGCGTTGAAAACAAAACAACAGCGGGAGGATTCGCCATGGAGATCGGATATTTCACGATGCCCTCGCATCCGCCGGAGTGCGGATTGAAGGAGGGACACGACTGGGACCTGCAGACCATCCGGTGGCTCGACGAGCTCGGCTACCAGGAAGTCTGGATCGGCGAACACCACACCGCGCCGTGGGAGCCGCATCCGGCGCCGGACCTGCTGCTGGCGCAGGCATTTTTGCAGACCAAGAACATCCGCCTCGGCCCCGGCGGTTTCCTGCTGCCCTATCATCATCCCGCCGAACTCGCCAACCGCGTCGCGATGCTCGATCATCTCTCCGGCGGCCGGCTGAACTTCGGCGTCGCGGCATCGGGCCTGCCGAGCGACTGGGCGATGTTCAACGTCGACGGCATGAGCGGGCAGAACCGCGACATGACCCGCGAGGCGCTGGAGATCATCCTGAAGATGTGGACCGACGACGCGCCCTGGACCTACAAGGGCAAGTTCTGGACGGTGAGCAAGCCGGACACCATGTTCGATTTCCTCAAGCCCCACATCAAGCCGAAGCAGGCGCCGCATCCGCCGATCGGCGTCGCCGGCCTCTCCAAGGGCAGCGACACCTTGAAGCTCGCGGGCGAACGCGGCTTCATTCCGATGAGCCTCAACCTCAATCCGGCCTATGTCGGCAGCCACTGGGACTCGGTCGAGGCCGGCGCCGCCCGGACCGGCCGCAAGCCGAACCGGCGGGACTGGCGGCTGGTGCGCGAGGTGTTCGTCGCCGACACCGACGAGGAAGCCTGGCGGCTTTCCGCCGGCGACATGATGGGCCGGATGATGGGCGAATATTTCCTGCCGCTTGCTCGGCCATTTCGGCTTCAAGGACTATCTCAAGCACGCCCCCGACGTGCCGGATAGCGACGTCACCGTCGATTATTGCGCCAAGCGCAACTGGATCGTCGGCTCGCCCGTCGACGGTGGCCGAGAAAATCGAGACGATCTGGCGCGAGGTCGGTGGCTTCGGCACGCTTCTGGTGTTCGGCTTCGACTACAAGCACAAGCCCGAAGCCTGGCATCATTCGCTGACGCTGCTGCAGAACGAAGTGATGCCGCGGCTGAAGCATCTCGATGCGGGGATGGTGAAGGCGGCGTAGAGCGGGGACGGGTCATTCCGGGGCGATGCGAAGCATCGAGCCCGGAATCTCGAGATTCCCCGATGTGCAATTGCACATCTGAGGTCTGGTGCTAACGCACCATCCCGGAATGACTCCACTCCTCGCAATGACGGGCAGGCAGCGGCGCAATCTCTCCGGTCGTCCCGGCGAAAGCCGGGACCCATCCGCCGTGTCGCCTGTTGTGAAAGGCGCCGGTCGAGGGCTTTCGCGCAACGACTTCTCCCTGTGGTTATGGGTCCCGGCTTTCGCCGGGACGACTCGCTGATGTAGCCGCGCCCATCGCCCGCCATCACCCCTTCTTCGCCATCTGCGCCACCGCATCGATCGCCGCGATATAGCCGTAAGGCCCGAGTCCCGCGATCACGCCGGTCGCGGCGGTGGAGATCTTGGAATGGCGGTGCAGTTCGTCGCGGGCGTGGATGTTGGAAATGTGCACCTCGATCACCGGGCCCTCGAACGCCTTGATCGCGTCGAGGATGGCGATCGAGGTGAAGGAATAGCCGGCCGGGTTGATGATGATGGCGTCCGCGGTCTGCCGCGCCGACTGGATCCAGTCGACGATCTCGCCCTCGTGGTTCGACTGGTGGAAGGAGAGTTCGATGCCGTGACGCTTTGCGGCGTGCTCGCAGCTTTCGCGCACCTGCGACAGCGTGGTGGTGCCGTAGATATGCGGCTCCCGCACCCCCAGCAGATTGAGATTGGGGCCGTTCAGGATCATCAGTCGTTTCATGGCGTGTTCCTCGTTCGGTGAGTTGTCGCGTTCGCGGTCTTTGCACCGGTGGCGGCACCCTGTAGCCTAGCCGGGATCGTGGACGGCGCAATCCGCCGTCGTCGAAATCAGGGGAGGGATCGATTTGGCGCGGCGAATGGCGGCTGCGGCCTTCCTTTTTCTTTTCACCCATGGAGAGGTCATGGCCTTCGACATCGAAGCCCACCGGGGCGGTCGCGCGCTGATGCCCGAAAACACGCTTGCCTCGTTCGCCAACGCGCTGTCGATGGGGGTGGATACGCTGGAGCTCGACATCGGCGTCACCGCCGACGGCGCGCTCGTCGTCTCCCATGAGCGCGGCCTCAATCCCGACCTCGCGCGCGGGCCCGATGGCGCCTATGTCGCCGCGCCCGGCATTGCCTTCGTCCGCCTGCCGCTTCTCGAGGTGAAAAAATACGACGTCGGCCGGATCAGGCCCGACAGCGCCTACGCAAAACAGTTTCCCGACCAGCACGCGGTGCCGGGCACGCCGATCCCGACCTTGAGCGAGGTTTTTGCGCTGGCGCGCAAATCCGGCAATGCGCATGTGCGCTTCAACATCGAGACCAAGATCGATCCCAACCATCCGGACGAATCCCCCGAGCCGCAGCGTTTTGCCACCCTGCTGCTCGATCTCGCGGCCGCCGAGAAATTCGAGGACCGCATCATGGTGCAGTCGTTCGACTGGCGCACGTTGCAGATCGTGCAGCAGCGCGCGCCCGCGATTCCAACGGTCTATCTCACTTTGCAGAAGGGCAGCGCGCCGACCGTGGCGCTGGACAGAGCCACCGAATGGACCGCTGGCTTCGATCCCGCAGGCCACGGCGGCTCGCTGCCGCGCACCATCAGGGACGCCGGCGGCGCGATCTGGTCGCCTTATTTCGGCGACGTCACGCCCGAGCTGATCGCGGAATCCCACGGCCTCGGGCTCAAGGTCGTGGTCTGGACCGTCAACAGGAAAGACGACATCGCGCGCCTGATCGATGCCGGCGTCGACGGCATCATCTCCGATCGTCCTGATCTGCTGCGCGAGGTCGCGGGCGAGAAGGGCATCGCACTGCCGAAGGCGTTTCCGGTCACGCCGTGACGCAGCGACGAAGTTAATCCCTCGTGGATGAAGGCGATGCCCTGGACGTCGCCGGCACGGCAGCCCTGGCCTGATCGACGTCCTTGATCCGCTTTGCCCGTGTAATGTCGGCCAAGGCGCGGTCGACTTCGTGCAAACGATAGAGCGCGATGCCGCGATCGATGTAGGCCTCTGCAAAATTACGATCGAGCCGGATCGCCTGATCGAAGTCGGCGATCGCGCGGGACAGGTCGCCGCCGCGGTACGCGGCGATCCCGCGCTCCCAATAGGATTTTGCATCATGAGGCTGGGCTTCATCAGCCTTGGCACCCGCCGCCTTGGTGTCCGCAGGCTTGGTGTCAGGAGCCTTGGTGTCAGGAGCCTTGGCATCAACAGCCCCGGCATCAGGCGTCTTGGTATCGAGCGTCTTGGCATCGATAGCCTTCGCATCAACAGCCTTCGCATCAACAGCCTTGGGATCAGACGATCCGGCATTTTGCCCGGCGGGCTCGGGAGCCGGGCCGGCATTGGCATTTGCCAGAACGCTGGCCGTGTCTGCCGCTGCCGGAGCGCTGCCCGTGTCCGCCACTGCCGGAGTGCTGGGTGTCTCTGCCACTGCTGGAGCGTTGCCTGTAGCCGGCGCGGGCGCAACGGCGTCCGGCACGATCGTCTCGCTGGCGGCGGCGGCGCCGTCGGGCTTTTCGGGGGCTTCGGCCCGGGCGGCGGCTGTGTCGTTGGGCTTTTCGGACGGCACATCCGGCACCGTGGCTGCGCCATCGGACGTGTCAGGCGGTTTGTCGCGTGCGGCCAATGCGGCATCGGGCTTGTCGGGAGGTCCGTGCCGGGCGCCCGTCACGGCATCGGGTTTGTCCTGAACGGTCGCGGCGAACTGCGGCGCGGGTGCTGCGGCGGCGGCCGGCGGCGGTGCTCCAGCTTCGGCTACCTGCGGCGGGGGAATCGGTATGTTCGAAAGCTGTTCGAACAGCAGATAGCCTCCGATCGACAGCGTCGAGACGGTGGCAACCGCGAGCGCATCGAAGGCGAATTTGCGGATCGCGCGGGCGGCGCTGGCGCGCTTCGGCTTCGGGCGAGCCTGTGCGGCCGAAACCGCCAACAGCCGGTCATACGCTGCGCGCTGCTCCGGATCGCCAAGGATGGCGTTGGCACGCAGGATCATCCTGAGCCTTAGCGCAGCATTCGGATCGTCAGGATTGGTGTCAGGGTGGACCGCCTTGACGGCGTTGCGAAATGCGGCCCTGACATCATCGGCGTTATCCTCCGGAAGAGCGCCGAGCAAATCGTAAAGGGTCATCATGGCTGGTCTCGCGGCTGCCCGTCCGAGAAATTTCCGCCGTGGTACCGAAAAATCGAAATAATCAAGCGATTATTTACACCGTCAAACAAGACTTAAAAAGGACGCGGCTGCCGCGAAACGGCAATCAGTATGTCGAAAAAAGGGCGCTTCCCGCGTGGCGGATGGTTAACGCACGGCCGGCGATGAATGCGCAACCGGTTCGATCCGGCACAGGCTCGCCGCCTGCAGTCGCGCCAGGCGCTTGCGCGTCGCCCGCTCCGCATCCCGGTAGCATTGCCGCTCGTAGGCGAGCTTCAGCCGCTCCCATTGATCGGGATCCACCGGCTTGAGGTCGGATGATTCCCTGAACTCGCAATCGGGCGCGCGTTGCGGCGTGAGCAGCGCGCGGGCCGGCCGTCGAATTCGCACCTCCGGCGGCCGCTCGGCGGCGGGTTGGACATGCTCTGCCTGCAGTTCGGGCGCCGGCGATCTGGAAGCGCATCCGCCGAGCGCGATGGCGCACGACAAAGCGGAAAGCGCGATCAGCTTGCGGACAGAAGCAGCCGATGGCCGCAGCGCGGATCGAGGCGCGCGCGGCAGCGTCACGGAGGATTCGGTGAAGCCGGCAGCGCGATGAGCCCGGCCCGCGGTCGCCATGGTCATGTTTCCCTGATCCGGGCAAGGCAAGACCGCCTTTCCCGCGGCGCGCATCGTCACGCGAATTTCGCGCAACGACAAAGCCTGGCCTTCTGGTCAGCGCGGCGATCATGAATGGATAAATTGAATCTCTTTCTAAGAATTACGATGAACAGGATGTGAATTGGCCGGTCTTCCGCTCGCGATGAGCAGGCGCCTCGCGCAACTCTTTCCCCCCGTCGTCCCGGCCTTGAGCCGGGACCCATAACCACGGGCGTTTGTTGTTGGGCACACCTGTCGCCCCAGCGCGTCAAACCAAAACCATTCGTAGTTATAGGTCTCTGCTTTCGCAGGGACGACCAGCGGGCGCGCGTTCGCAATTCGAACCATGTGGCCCAGGAAGCCGGCTCAGACGTTCACCTCGCCCCGCCTGCGGGGAGAGGTCGGCGCGAAGCGCCGGGTGAGGGGGCCCTCCGCACATTCGGTATCCGTGGAGGCTGCCCTGAGCGAAGCGATACCCATCATCTCTCCAGGGTAGCAGCGGCCGATGGGTTTCGCTTCGCTCAACCCAGCCTACGACGTCCCGACACCACGTCCTCACATCCCGAATACGGCGACCGCGCGGATCGGCGATCCCGTGCCGTCGCGCATTTTCAGGGGCAGGCCGATGAAGGTGAAGGGGCCTTGGCCGAGCAGCGTCTCCAGATTGCACAGGCTCTCGATGTGGGTGATGTTCAGCTCGCCGCAGGCCTTGTGCACCAGCGAGTTGACCTTGCCCTCCGGCCCCGGCCGCATCGAGTCGATGCCGAAATGCACCACGCCCTGGGCTGCCAGCCACTCGGTGGCCGCGACGTTCACGCCGGAATTCTCGCTGGCATACTCCTTGCGCGGAAAGGTGCGGGCGTGGTGGCCGGTGCACAGCAACACCGTGCCACCCTTCGGCACGGCATCGCCGCTTTTCTTCACCGCGGCCGCGAGATCATCCGGCGCGATCTCGGCGCGCGGGGCGATGTGGCGCAGGTCGAGGCAGATGCCGGGCACGATGCAGTTTTCCAGCGGATATTCCGAGATCGGCCGACCGTCTTTGTTGAAATGCCGGAACGCGTCGATATGGGTGCCGGCATGGTCGGGCATCGAGATGAACATCGAGGATAGCCCGTGCACGTTGCCGGACGCTGCGAAGGATTCCTCATGCGTGGTCCAGACGCCGTGGATGATCGGCGGATGGCCCGGATAGGTCGGGCTCTTGTGATACAGCTCGCGGCTGAGGTCGACGATCTTCACGCGTGCGGTCTCCCGTCGTTTGATGTTGCCGCAAGGCTATCCAACGTCCGCGCAAAACGAAACAGCGGCTCGTCATGGCCGGGACAAGCCCGGCCATGACGACGAAGTACGTAGCCGATGCCCCAAAACAAAACGGCCGGGGCTTTCGACCCGGCCGTTCAAAATTCGATTGCTAAAACGAAAAGCTCAGCTCGCCTTCTGCTCCGGCGCGGCGGCGCGCTTTTTCTCGATCGCGCGCTTTAAGTCCAGCGCGCGGGGCGAGAGCTTGTCGGCCTTGGCCTTGAGCAGGAATGCGTCCAGGCCGCCATTGTGGTCGACGCTCTTGATGGCGTTGGTGGAGACGCGCAGGCGCACGTTGCGGCCGAGCACGTCGGAAATGAAAGTGACGTTGCACAGGTTCGGCAGGAACCGGCGCTTGGTCTTGATGTTGGAGTGGCTCACCTTGTGACCCACCAGCGGGCCCTTGGCCGTCAATTCGCAGCGCCGCGACATCTTTCAGAAATCCTCTGCCGTCCCCGGGCTCAATCGGGCCCTTGGGGGGTTCAAAATCACGTCCATCTAGGGAGCGGCGGACGTATAGGGCGAGATGCCCGGGACGTCAAGGTTTTGGGGCTTAAAAGCTCGTTTTGGGGCCCTACCGCGGGCTTTCCGCCATCATATAATCGGCGCATTCCCCGCCGAAATGAAGCCCCGACCCAAGTTCAGGCGCGGACAGAGGAAATTCTCGAAAACCGCGCCGATCCGTTGTTTGCCGGGTATTTTCGCTTAAATGTCATTGCATCCGCGCCGAAGTAGCAGGACCGCAGCCAGGTGACCGTTTTCAGCACGATTTTACCCCGCGCCGGCCAGAGGGCGTTGCGGGCAGCGGGCAGTCTGTCTGCCTTGTTCCTGGCCGTGGCGCTGATCTCGGCCGCCGCGCCCTCGCCGGCTGCGGCGCAAGGGCGGCTCGACGCGCAATATGAGGCGACGCTGGCCGGCATCCCCGTCGGCAAGGGCGCCTGGACCATCGATATATCGGACGACCAGTTCTCGGCGGCAGCCTCCGGCGGCACCATGGGCCTCCTCAATGCCATCGCCGGCGGTTCCGGCACCGGGGCCTCCCAGGGCCGCGTCGTCAACGGCGCGCTGGTCGCAACCGGCTATACCGCCTCCACCACTACCTCGAAGAAGACCGAGGCCATCCACATCACGCTGGCGAACGGCAACGTGAAGGATTACGGCATCGAGCCGGTACCGCCGGTCGATGTCGACCGCCTGCCGATCACGGATGCGCATCGCCATGGCGTCTACGATCCGATGACGGGATCGATGCTGCGGGTGCCCGGCAGCGGCGATCCGCTGACGCCGGATGCCTGCCGCACCGGCGCCGGCATCTTCGACGGCCGCATGCGCTACGAGCTCAAGCTCGATTTCAAGCGCATGGAAACCGTCAAGGCCGAGAAGGGCTATCGCGGCCCGGTCGTGGTCTGCGCGGTCTATTTCACGCCGATCGCGGGCTATATTCCCGACCGCCCGGTGATCAAATATCTCACCGCCCAGCGCAACATCGAGATCGCGTTCGCGCCGGTCGCGGGAACCCGCATCCTGGTGCCGTTCTGGATGAAGATCCCGACCCCGCTGGGCCCTGCGAGGCTCGAAGCCACGAGCTTCATCACCACGGCAACGCCGCCGCGGGTCGCGAAAACCAATTGAAGGGAAGCCGTCATTCCGGGGCGATGCGAAGCATCGAGCCCGGAATCTGAATTCCGGGTCTGGTGCTTTCGCACCATCTCGGAATGACGGAGACATCGAATCCTGTTGACTCTTCCCCGCTTCTGATTCAACTCCGTGGAGCAAAAGATTTTAAGGATTTCGTCGCCAAACCACGGCTTGTCGAGTGCATCCGAACTTGATCTAGTGCCGCAAAACGAGTTCCACGCGAGATGTTGCGGTGAACGGATCGGGAGAGCAGGGGAGTCAGCGATTCGGGCGCGATTCGTTCCGGAACTCGTTCCGGAACTTAAGCCGCGGCCACTCAAGCCACTCCTGGGCGTCGCATTGTGAAACACTATCGGCGGAAATTGCCGTTTTCGTCACGGCGAGGAGCGAAACGACCAAGCAATCCATACTTGCGGGTTGCCCCATGGATTGCTTCGCTCGCCTCGCACTGACGGCTGAACGCCAGCATAAAAGAAACACCTGAAAAATATGGCTTTCTCTTCTTCCTTCGCGCACGACCGGGCTCCCGGCGCCGGCGTCACCGCCGTGCTCGGTCCCACCAATACCGGCAAGACGCATCTGGCGATCGAGCGGATGGTGGCGCATTCCTCGGGCCTGATCGGCCTGCCGCTGCGGCTGCTGGCGCGCGAGGTCTACAACAAGATCGTCGCCCGCGTAGGCCCGGAGGCGGTCGCGCTCGTCACCGGCGAGGAAAAGATAAAGCCGAAGAATCCGCGGTTCTGGGTCTCCACCGTGGAGGCGATGCCGCGGGATCTCGACGTGTCGTTTCTGGCGGTCGATGAAATCCAGATCGCCGCCGATCTCGAGCGCGGCCATGTCTTCACCGACCGCATCCTCAACCGGCGCGGCCGCGACGAAACGCTGCTGCTGGGTGCGGCCACCATGCGCCCGATCATCGAGCGGCTGCTGCCCGGCGCCTCCATCGTCACGCGGCCGCGATTGTCGCAGCTCGAATTCGCCGGCGACCGCAAGATCACCCGCCAGCCGCGCCGAACCGCGATCGTGGCGTTCTCCGCTGACGAGGTTTACGCCATCGCCGAACTGATCCGCCGCCAGCATGGCGGCGCCGCCGTGGTGCTGGGCTCGCTGTCGCCGCGCACGCGAAACGCCCAGGTGGCGATGTTCCAGAACGGCGACGTCGATTATCTCGTCGCCACCGACGCGGTCGGCATGGGGCTCAATCTCGACGTCGATCACGTCGCCTTCGCCTCCGACCGCAAATATGACGGCTACCAGTTTCGCCGCCTGAATCCGGCCGAATTCGCCCAGATCGCCGGCCGCGCCGGGCGCGCCACGCGCGACGGCACGTTCGGCACCACGGGCCGCTGCGCGCCGTTCGAGCCGGAACTCGTCAATGCGCTGCAGAACCATACCTTCGAGAGCGTCAAGGTGCTGCAGTGGCGCAACGCGAAGCTGGATTTCTCCTCGCTCGGGAGCTTGCAGGTGTCGCTGGCGCTGACGCCGTCCCATGAGGCGCTGACGCGGGCGCCGATCGCCGAGGACCTGCGCGTGCTCGACCATGCCGCGCGCGACGCCGACGTGCGGGACATGGCCCATGGCGCAGCCGCCGTGGAGCGGCTGTGGGACGCCTGCCAGATTCCCGATTACCGCAAGATCGCGCCTGCCGCCCACGCCGAACTGGTCACCACCCTGTTCGAATTTTTGATGAAAAGGGGCCGGATCCCCGACGCCTGGTTCGCCGCCCAAGTCGAGCAGGCGGACCGTGCCGACGGCGATATCGACACTTTATCCGGCCGGATCGCGCAAATCCGGACCTGGACCTTCGTCGCCAACCGGCCGGATTGGCTGTCCGACCCCGAACATTGGCAGGGGATTACGCGCGAAGTCGAAAATAAATTGTCCGATGCGCTGCACGAACGGCTCACGGAGCGTTTCGTTGACCGCCGTACCAGTGTATTGATGCGCCGCCTGCGGGAGAACAGTGTTTTGAATACCGAAATCGGCAAGACCGGCGAAGTAATCGTGGAAGGCCATGTGATCGGCCGGCTCGACGGGTTCACCTTTGCGCCCGAGGCGGCGGAGGCGGGCTCCGATGCCAAGGCGCTGCAGGCGACCGCGCAGAAGGCGCTGGCCGGGGAAATCGACGCGCGCGCCGAAAAGCTCGCCGCCGCCCCCGACGACCAGTTCGTGCTGACCTCGGACGGAACCATCCGCTGGACCGGCGATGCCGTGGCCAAGCTGATGGCGGCCGACGACGCGCTGCATCCGCGGATCCGCATCATTTCCGACGAGCGCCTCTCCGGCGCGCCGCGCGAGGCCGTGCAGGCCCGGCTCGATCTTTGGCTCAAGACGCATGTCGAGAAGCTGCTCGGGCCGTTGTTCGACCTCAACAAGGCCGAGGACATCACCGGCATCGCGCGCGGCATCGCCTTCCAGCTGATCGAGGCGCTGGGCGTCCTGGAGCGGCAAAAGATCTCGGCCGAGATGAAGGACCTCGACCAGCCCTCGCGCGCATCCTTGCGCAAATACGGCGTGCGGTTCGGCGCCTATCACATCTATCTGCCGGCGCTGTTGAAGCCGGCGGCGCGTTCGCTGGCCTCGCTGTTGTGGGCGCTGAAGCTGGACAATGTGGACCTATCCGCGCTGTCGGGCGCGCAGCATCTGGCGGGGAGCGGCCGCACCTCGTTTCCGGTCGACAAGCAGCTCGCCCGCGACGCCTATCGCGTGCTGGGCTATCGGCAGTGCGGCGAGCGCGCGGTGCGGGTCGATATACTGGAGCGGCTCGCCGACCTGATCCGCCCGGCTCTCGCCTGGCGCGAAACCTCGCCCGGCGAAAAACCGGCCGGCGCGTTCGACGGCCGCGGCTTTGTCGTGACGCAGGCGATGACGTCCCTGACCGGTTCGGCCGGCGAGGATTTCGCCTCGATCCTGCGCGCGCTCGGCTACCGCATGGAGCGGCGCGCGCCGCTGCCGCCGAAGCCGGCCGTGGTCGAAACGCCGACGGCTGAGGCTGCACCAGCCGAGGCCGTGACGGAGACAACCGGCGAGCCGGTCGCGAGATCGTCCGCGATGCTGCTGCCCGATATTGCGTTCGGAGACGAACCGGCCGCGAGCGAGCCCGCCGCCGTCGAAGCGGCTTCCGAGCCTGCAGTCACCGCCGAATCGGTCGAAGCCGCCGTAGCCGAAGCGCTCGACGAGCCCTCGGTTCAAGCTGCGGGGTTCGAGGCGCCGGAGCCGGCGCCTGCCGAAATAACCCCTGAATCCGTTGTCGCCGAAGCAACCCCGGAGACCGCGACGTCAGGCGATGCCGCGCTGGCGGAGCCTGCTGCGGAGGTTACGGCGGACGCAGCGGCCGATGTCGCGGCTGCCGCGCCCGAAGCGGCTGCCACGCCCGAACTGATCGAAGTCTGGCGACCCGGCGGGCGCTCCGAGGAACGCCGGCCGCGCCACGACCGCAACCGTCATCGCCATCACGATCGCCCCGCCGAAGGCGCACCGTCCGCCACTGTTGCGGGCGAGCCGGGCGATGCGGCAAAAGGCGAGCGCCACCGGCGTGGACGGCGCGACCGTCACAACGAGTTCCGCAAGCTGCGCGCCGATGCGCCGGCAGGTGCCGCGCCGGCGGTTGCGACCGATGGCGCGCCGGCGGCCCCACGCGAGGACAAGGCGCCGCCGCGTGAGCGTTTTCAGGGCCGGGACAAGGGCCGCGACAACGACAAGGGCAGGGATCGCGACAAGGATCGCGGCAAGTTCGGCGGCGGGCGCGACAAGGGCGGCCGCGACAAAGGCGGCCGCGATCGCGACAAGGGCCGCGACAGCGGGCCGTCGCACCGGCAATATGCCAGCAGCGCCGCCCCGCGCGAGCGCGATCGCCCGGTCGATCCCAATTCGCCGTTTGCGAAACTGGCGGCGCTCAAGGAACAGCTCGCCGCCAACCGCAAGGACTGACCAGAAGCGTTTTCAAGCGAAGTGGGTACCGGTTCGCGTGAAGAAAACGCGTCAAAGAAAAGTGCGTTTTCGAGCGCAACCGTGATTTTCCCGCGTCAAGACGACGCGTCAAAAAAACAAAAGCGCTTTTCGATGGTGTTGCTTGGAGCGCCAGCGTCTCGATAAATGGTTGTGGCATGCGCGGGTGGTGAAGGCGCGCACCTCGGCTGCCGCGCTGGTCGAGGCCGGCCATGTCCGCATCAATGGCGTCCGCGAGAAGGCGCCGGGACATAGCGTGAAGGCCGGCGACGTGCTCACCATCGGGCTCGATCGCAGCGTGCGCGTCCTCAAAGTGGTCGGATTTTCGGAGCGGCGGGGCGACGCCACCTCGGCGCGCGCGCTGTACGACGATTTGCAAGCCGGCCAGGAATAACTAACTGCAAACAGCCGACTGCAATAAAGCAACAAGACCGGGCAAAAACGCCTTCCCGGAGCGCCTGCCTTCACTTGCGGCTGCGGTGTTCCTGCGCTAGGCAACCCACTCAAAATTGACCGTTTCGGAGCCTTGGATGACCTACGTCGTCACTGAAGCCTGCATCAAGTGCAAATATACCGACTGCGTCGAGGTCTGCCCCGTGGACTGCTTCTACGAGGGCGAGAACATGCTGGTCATCCATCCGGACGAATGCATCGATTGCGGCGTGTGCGAGCCTGAATGCCCCGCCGACGCCATCAAGCCCGACACCGAACCGGGCCTGGAGAAGTGGCTGGAGGTTAATACCGAGTACGCCAAGAGCTGGCCGAACATCACCCAGAAGAAGGAATCCCCGCCCGACGCGAAGGATTTCGAGGGTATGGATGGCAAATTCGAGAAATATTTTTCTCCGAAACCGGGTACGGGAGACTGACCCAAATCTGCCCAAGTCCGGCCCAAGCGTGGCCGAAGTCTGGTTTCCACTTAACCCTAATCCCCGTCTGCCCGCCAAAAATGCCACCCAAACGCCCCAGACAGGGCGTAAATCATTGATTTTCGCGGAAAATGTGCTATATTGGGCACATTCAAGCCGAACCCGTCAGCCGCGTATATGGCCCCTATGGGTTCCCGTGAAAAACATCGAACAGGGGCGTGGCAGTTCCGCGCGCAGGCTGTGTCACAGAAAACGCGTAAAAAGAGTGCTTCCAAGGTAACCAAGAAAGCCGCTGCGGCCAGCCGTAGTGCAACCAAAAGCCGTGCCCGGGCTTCTCTCAAGGACACCCGGACCGCCACCAAGGCCTCGGCTGCCAAATCCTCAAAGAACAAAAGAAGCGCAATGCCAAACAAGACTGCAAAAACTGCCGCGAAAGCGACAGCTTCGAAGGCTACTGCCTCGAAGGTCGCTCCCAAGACTGCTGCCCCGAAGGCCGTCGCCGCCAAGCCTGTTGCCGCCGCCAAGCCTGCCGTCAGCAAGCCGGTTGCGCACAAGCCGGTCGCCGCTGCCGCGCCGCGCGTGGAAGAGCCGAAGAAGGTCCTGACCCAGCGTCAGGGCTTCAAGACCAATGAGTTCGTGGTGTACCCCGCGCATGGCGTTGGCCAGATCCTGGCCATCGAAGAGCAGGAGATCGCAGGCGCCAAGCTTGAGCTGTTCGTGATCAATTTCATGAAGGACAAGATGACGCTGCGGGTGCCGACCGCCAAGGTCGCGAATGTCGGCATGCGCAAGCTGTCGGAGCCGGTGCTGGTGAAGAAGGCGCTGGAAACGCTGAAAGGCCGTGCGCGCGTCAAACGCACGATGTGGTCGCGCCGGGCCCAGGAGTACGAAGCCAAGATCAATTCCGGGGACATCGTGGCGATCGCCGAAGTGGTGCGCGATCTCTATCGCTCGGAATCGCAGCCCGAGCAGTCCTACAGCGAACGTCAGCTCTATGAAGCGGCGCTCGACCGCCTGTCGCGCGAAATCGCTGTCGTGCAGCATGTGACGGAAACCGAAGCGGTCAAGGAAATTGAAAGCCAGCTGGCAAAAAGCCCGCGCCGCGGCGCCAAGGCGGAAGCTGAAGTCGAGGCCGACGGTGAAGGCGAAGCGGATGCCGACGGCGACGATGCCGCCGTGGCGGATGAGGCGGCGTAAGCCACTTCTTCACAGGTCAAACAAATCAAAGGCCCGGTCGCAAGACCGGGCTTTTTGCTGTCTGCGACTTGCCCGTTCGTCATTCCGGGCTCGCGCTTCGCGCGCCCCGGAGTGACGACGGGAGTTGATGGCTAAACGTCATTGCGGGGAGCGAACGGATGCGCGCCCCGGGATGATGCGCTTTTCGCGCGTCAATCCACCACGATCTTCACGAGATCGCGCACCTTGACCTGGGCGTGGGTGTCGAGCCCGTTGAGCACGCGAAAACGTTCGGTGGGGCGGTCGACACCGGCCATGCGGTGCGACAGCGATTCGACGGTGTCGCCGGGCTGCACGGTGATGACCTTGATGCGCAGCGGCCGCGCGGCCTGGATTTCCTCAAGCGTCAGGCGGCGGAAGGAATTGACGGTCTCGCGCGCGTTACGGTCGCTCTCGGTGCTCTTCTGCTTGGTGGCGAAGATGAAGCGGTAGACGTCGGTGCCGAACCGCAGCGCATAGACCTTGAACTCCCATTGATCGCCATGGGCGCTGGCGGATGCGGCCGGGAAGCCGTTGATGGTGATGTCCTCGGTCGAGGCCTTGTCGACCCCTTCCATCCAGCCGGAATTGAGATATTCGCCGAGCGACTGTTCCGCCGGCACCCGCACAACGTCGAAACGCATCGCCTGCGTGCCACCCTCGCGCACGCCGATCACGGCCTGCGCGGTGTTGTCCAGCGTGAAGTTGTCGGGCGCGGTGAAGGTGAAGCCGAGCTTGGGATGCAGGAAGCGGTGGCCGCGGACAAATCCCTCGCTCGGATCCTCGCCATAGACGATGTTGTCGATCGCCGTGAGATAGGTTTCGCGGTCGCGCTCGCCGCTCTCGGGCGAGACATATTGCCGCGCGCTGTTCTGCGCGTTCTGGACGCGCTCGGGCGTCGCCGGATGCGACGACAGAAAGTCCTGCGCGCGCGGATCGATCGAGCTCTTGCCGGCCTTCAGCTCGGCATTCCGCTCCATCGAGGTCAAGAAGCGCGCCGCGCCGTAGGGGTCGAAATGGGCGCGCGCCGAAATCCCGACGCCGATGCCGTCCGCCTCGAATTCCTGGGCGCGCGAGAAGCTCGCCATCGTCAGTTTGGTCTTGGCGAGCGCCAGCGCCGTGAGATCGGGATCGTTGCCCATGTCGGTGACGACGCGGGTGACGATCGCGGCCTGCCGCGCCTGGTCTTCGCGGATCGCGGCGTGTTTTGCCAGCACATGCGCCATTTCGTGGCTCAGAACCGACGACAATTCCGAGGTGTCGCTGGCGAGCGCGATCAGGCCGCGCGTCACGTAGAGCTGGCCGGTCGGCAGCGCGAACGCGTTCACCGCGCCCGAATTGAGGATCGTCACCTTGTAGCCCTGATCGGGACGGTCGGAAGCTGCCACCAGCCGGTCGACGGTCTTGGTGATCAGGGCCTCAAGTTTCGGATCGTCATAGGCGCCGCCATAGGAGGAGAGGATCCGCTCATGCTCGCGTTCGGCGGCCGGCGTCTGCACCACGGTGCGGTTGGGTTTTACCGGAGTTGCCGCAGGGGCCGCGGCCTGAAACCGGCCCATCTCGCCGCAGGCCGCGAGCATGAGGCCTGCGCACAAAAGAACAGGCGCAGCCCAAAGGCTGCGGCCCATCCTTCCCTCGCGCCGTCCCGCTAACTCTGCCACTTCGGCTACTCTTATTTCTTTGTTTTGTCCGGCAGGCCTGGCTCCTATCAAGCCCGGTCCGGCCGTTCAATTCCCCAGCACTTCGATCTGCCCCGCATGGAGCGCCTCGATCCGCGGCCCGCCACGCGTCTCGACCCAGCCGCGGACGCGAATACGCTTGTTTTCGAGCGACTTAAGCGCAAAGCCCGCGGCCTCGAAAGCCGGCAGCCCGCGCTTTGAAATAGTCACGGCAAAGTCCCGTGTCCAGTTTCGTCCGAAGTTCAGATAAGTCGTTGCCCCGGCCTGTCTGACGGACAAAACCTTGCCCTCGACCACCATAAACCGCCCGATCCCGGCCAAAATATCGCCCGGACTTTCCGAGTTTTTTATGGCCGATGGATCGGCCCAGACGCCTAATTTGGCGTCGCGGGCGGCGGCTTCGGCGGCGGCCAGCAGCGAGGCGCACTCCTTGTCGATCTCGTTGCCTGACGCCAGCGCCGCGCCCCGCGCCAAAAGCTGAGCCTGCACGGGAGTTTGCGAGGCGGCGACAAAGGCGAAGGCGGGCTCGCGGCCGTAACGGTCGGGGGTATCGTCCTGTCCCGACAGGCTCACCTCGCGCCCGGCGACGATCGCCGACAGCGCCGAAATATTTCCTGATTTTTCGGTTCCCACCGGCTCGATGCCGGCGAGAACCACCTCGCGGCCGTCCTCGAGGCGAAAACTGCGGGCGTCGATGATGGCGGCGACCCGGCCCTCGCCTTGCGGCTGAAAGGCGCAACCCGCAGCGATCGCCGGGCCAATGGCGGCAACCAGGCCGCAGCTAAAGCACACTGCGACAAATTTGCGGCAAGGTGATGCCAATGTACCGCCGACGTTTGATGCGGCTCCGTGTCGGTTCAATCCGGCTGCTCGGAGCATCCTCCTGCGACCATTTGGAAGGAACCAAACACGTGCTTTGACTTGGGTTTGATCCCTAGTTTAAGTACCACAGCATGTCTGCGAGGACGAGGTGATGCAGCGGGAGCGCCAGTTTTTTGTTGCCGCCGGCTCTGCGGCGTTTCAGCGAGCAGCGGCGGGCAGCGCATGAACGGCTATTTTCGGCGGCAGCTTTCGGATTATGTCGAATATCATCGTGATCGCTGGAATTGCGCGATGCACGTTTTCGGCATCCTGTTCTTGTTTCTGGCTGCGGTTCTCCCACTCAGCCTATGGTCCGTCCCCATGTTCGGTGGCGCAACCAGCGTTGCATCCATCGCGGTCTTGCCGGTTTTGATCTACTGGTTTCTGCTCGACGCTGCGCTGGGGACCGCGATCATCGGCGCCGCCGTCTTGTTGCTCTCGGCTGCCGCGATGATCGCCAAACATGTGGGAACGGCCGGTGTGTGGTCGATTGCGGCGGTGTTGATCGTCATCGGCGTTACCTTCCAGGTCGTCGGGCATCGGGTGTTCGAACGCCGACAGCCCGCGTTGGTGGACAATCCGACCCACTTGCTGCTCGGGCCGATGTTTGTGATGGCGAAATTATTCATCGCGCTTGGTTTCAGGCGCGATCTGGCGGTCATTATCCAGGAACCTCCGCAAACAACACCGTACCGTTCTTTGCCTGGTCCCGAGAAATTTCAAGGCGAGCCAAACCTGCACCCATGACACGAATACTCGTCACTGGCGGCACCGGCTTCATCGGGCAGCACCTGGTCTCGGCACTTGTTGCCCGAGGACGGCAGGTGCGCGTGCTCGATCTCCAGCCTCCCGCATGCGCTCTGCCAGGCGTGGAGTACATCGAAGGTTCGGTGCTTGATCCGGACCGGGTGGAGCACGCTCTGGAGGGCGTCGATGAAGTCTATCATCTTGCCGGCCTGCCCGGCATGTGGATGGCCGAGAAAAGGGATTTTCATACTGTCAACTATCGCGGCACGGAGGTGGTGATAGCGGCTGCGCGCAAGCGCGGTGTTGCACGGTTCCTGCACTGCTCGACGGAATCCATTCTCTTCCGCAGCACCTCGTCGGAAGGCGACGTCGCGGATGATGCCCTGCTGCCTCCCGACGACGCGCCGGGTCCCTATACACGCTCGAAACTGCTGGCGGAACGGCTGGCCATGCAGGCTGCGGCATCCGGTTTTCCGGTCATCGTCGGCTGCCCCACCATGCCGATCGGGCCTCACGACCGCAATCTCACGCCACCCACCGCCATGCTCCGGCATTTTCTCGGCGGGCCATTTAAATTCTACGTCGACTTTGCCGTGAATCTGGTTGATGTGCGTGATGCCGCCGCGGGCCTGATCCTGGCGATGGAACGCGGAAAGATCGGACACCGCTACGTTCTCGGCGGTGAAAGCATCCCGCTGAAGACAATTCTTCAGCTCATGGCGGCGACCATCGGTCGCCGCAGCATCTTGATTCCGGTTCCCGGCCGGATCGCGGAAACATTCGCCGCAATGCTGGAACTGATCGCCGATCACGTGACGCACAGAGCTCCTTCCGGCACGGCGGAAGGTGTTCGAATCGCGTTGCGCGCGCGGGCGCTATCGATCGAAAAAGCGCAGCGTGAGCTGGGCTACACGCCCCGGCCCGTCGAGGCGGCGCTGCGGGAGACGGTTCTTTATCTTATTGGCGCTGAAGACAATCAGTGCGAAACCGGTTCATTGCCGGATCGGCATGCCCGGTCCCTTCACCCCAATCGCCGGTATGGCGTTTGATGTAATCGCGGAATACGGTCCGCAACGCGCTGCAAGGATATCGCCAAATTGCTGGATTTCGTCTGGAGCGGCTGGACGGCCACCTGGCCCACCCAATTGCTCGCCATCATCTGGATTGCCTGGCTCATCAGTTGGGTCGTCGCATCGTTCTGGTCCGGCCGGACGCAGAAACAGGTGGTGACCTCGGATGCGTGGACCTACCGCATTCCCATCTTCGCGGGAGGCATCCTTTTCACGCCGTGGATCGCGCAGCTTCTGGGAGAAAAGCCGCTCTGGCGGTTTGGCGATCCCGGAATCTATGTGGCGGCGGTCCTGACGCTGGCAGGTATCTCCTTCACCTGGTGGGCCCGAATCCATCTCGGGCGTTTTTGGTCCAACGCGATCACGCGCAAGGAGGATCATCGGGTCATCGACACCGGTCCGTACGGCCTGGTGCGCCACCCGATCTATACGGGCCTGATTGCGGGAATGCTGGTGACGGGTGTCGCGGTCGGCACGATCACCGCGATGCTGGGCGCGGTGCTGATCTCGCTCGGGATGTGGCAGAAAGCGCGCCTGGAAGAGCGATTTCTGATGAAGGAACTCGGCGAGGAAGCCTACGGGCTTTACCGTCGCCGCGTTCCAATGCTGGTGCCGTTCTTTCCGGCCCGCTGACGCCGATCGGCTGATTTCCCTAGCGCGCGGCCGGCCACTTCGCGGGGGCGGTAACGGCCGGCAGCAGGTGGCGCGGGATGATGATGCGCTGGCCGGCCGTCAGCGCCGCGCCGTCCGGCATCCGATTGATCTGGGTCAGCGACCAGAGCGGCACGTGGTGAAGCTCCGCAAGCTTTGGCAACGTATCGCCAGATCGGGCGGCCAGCGGGATGCCGCTGTCCCACAGCTCGATCGGCCTGTCGGCGGGAACGACATAGCGCAGCGGCACCGCCTCGCCTTCGGCCTTCGCGGGGGTCGCCGCGATCTGGACGATGGCGTCGACCAGCTGCTGATGGATGGAATCCATCTTGTCGATATTGATGTGGGTGACCTCCTCGTGCATCGAGAGGTCGAAGCTTGCGTAGTGCCCCTGATAGCCCTGCTTGGCGACCACATCGCCGCCACCCAGAATGCTGTTCGAAAGGAACACGTTGATATAGCGCTCGACGTTGAGCGGCACCTTCGGACTGGCGTGAGCCGGGTCGATGGTGACGACGAGGCTGACCGGGATGTCTTCCTCGCGCAGAATGTCCGCGAATGTCAGGGCGCAGAGCCCGCCCATCGAGTGGCCGATCAGGACGATCGGCGCCGGATCCATGCGGTAATCGACAATGGCTTGGGCGGCGATCAGCCGGCAAATCGTGAACTCGTAGACGTCGGCCTTGATGCCGGCTTGTTCGAGCTGGTCGGTCAGCTTATCCATCCCGCGCGAAAAGATCGGACCGAGCGCACCGCGGAATAGATAGACGCGCCCGCGCGGAGGCGCCGCGGCTTCCAGCGGCTGGGACGGCGCGGCGGGCAGGCCCGTTGCGGCCGCAGGATCGCTCGGCGTCATGAGGGGGCGCGCCAATGCCGGCGCCTGAGCGGCCAGGAAGACGCAGGCAGACAGCATGAGCCCTGCCGCGGCGGCTGAAAGCTGAGTTGGAATGACCATGCGCTTTCCGCTGGTGTCTTCGACGTACGGCACGTCCAACCGGGGCGAGCGGGGAAGCGTCCCCCGGCCGCACCGGATGCCTTGTCGCGGAAGAATGGGGCGGAATTTACGGCACGCGGCGTGGGCTTAATTGCGCTCGGTCGCGGTGGTTGCCGCGCTCCTGGCGGGTCTTGCCGCGCGCGCATTAGGTCCCGGCCTTTGCGCCCCGCGGAACGTTATCGCGTCGATGGCGCCGATCACCTTGCGCTGCATGATCTCGCTCTTGTCGATCGTGAGGTGCGCCATGCCCATCCTGCCCACGTCGATATTGTCGAGCTCACCGTGGAATTGCCCGGTCCTGGCGACGGGTTCGCCGTTTCCGTTGGCAACGTAGAAGTTGATGTAGCGCCCCACGCGTCCGGACAGGCTGGTACGGAACACCGAATCCAGTCCGATCGCGAGCTTTACCGGCGCACCGAGGCGATCCAGCCGTGCCACCATATCGGGCAGCGCCGTCGCACCGGAGGAGTGCCCGACAAGAACGATGGTCCTGGTTCGCCCGCTCTTGTATTCGGCCGCGGCTTGGTCCGCGAGCGATGACCAGGAGAGGTAGTTGGCGACGGTGACGTTGAAACCCTGCGCCTGCAACTTGGCGCCGATGTCATCGAGCCCCAGCGAAAAGATGTTGAGCACGCCGCGAAGCAGATAAACGTGGGTCTCGGCCGCCGTGGAAGTCGCTGCCTTCACGGGGCTGACACAAACCGGAACCACCAGCAGCAGGATGGCCATCGCCGCGCTGCGCAGCGGACGCAACCAACGGCCCGCTCGGACCTGAATCAAGCCCACAATTCGCATATCATCACCCACTTCATGGACCTTCCTCGAAGGCATTCGCCCCTGAACCGGCGGGACCGTAGTCCTCGTCCACTCGCATCTGCAACAGCGGGCGGCGCGGCGTGTAATTTTTCTCGGCAGCGCGTGTCTCTGTTGCAACACAGGGATTGCGCTGGAACCCGTGCGGGCCGAGCATACAGCCGGCCGTTCGTTTCCTGAAGCTTGACGCTCATACCGGCATCGCGGAAGGGTCTTCCGACCAGGACGGTTCTGCCCGCAAACCGGGCTGGTCGCGAACAAGGCGATCACGGGCATTCCTTGAAATCATTCTTGCCGGCAAAGGGTAGTTCGATGGAGATCAACGGCATCGCGCATATTTTTCTCACCGCGTCGAATTTCGAACGCTCCCGCGAATTCTACCGCAAGCTGCTGCCGTTTCTCGGCATGCAGCCGGTCATCGATACCGAGACGAATTTCTACTGCGTCGGCGGCCGCACCGCGGTCGGGATCAGCGCGCCGTCGGCGGAACATGCGGGCAGCGCGTTCGAGCAGAAGCGCGTCGGCCTGCATCACCTCTGTTTCCGCGCCCGCGAGCGCGCCGACATCGACGAACTGCACGGCTTCCTGTGCACGCTCGGGGCGACCATCATCCGCGCGCCGCGCGAGGACCAATGGGCGCCGGGATATTATTCGATGCTGTTCGAGGATCCCGACGGCATAAGGCTGGAGCTCAACCACGTGCCGGGAAAGGGGCTGTTGGGGTGAGCGGCCGGCGAAGCCGCGTGCGCCAATTATTTTGCGGGTCGATCATTCCGCTTAGCGGAAATTGAAGCGGATCGCGTGACCGGTGCCTCGGTCGCTTGCGCTTGCCGCTGCTTGTCGCTTGCGGCATGATCGCGGCGATCAGACAAAACGCCGCGAAAAAAGGCGGCAGGTCGACAGGGAGGTTTGGGATGAAACGGGTTCTTTCCGGCGTTTTCGCCACGGTGCTGGCGTTTGCAGCCACGAGCGCGTTGGCGCAGAGCAAGCCTCCGCTCAAACTCGGCGGCATCCTCGACATGTCGAGCCTCTATGCCGACATCACCGGCGTCGGCAGCGAGGAAGCCGCCAAGATGGCGGCGGAGGATTTCGGCGGCGAGGTGCTTGGCCGCAAGATCGAGATCATCGCCGCCGACCATCTCAACAAGGCGGATCTCGCCGCCAACATCGCCCGCGACATGATCGACAACCAGGGCGTCGAGATGATCTATGACGTCGCGGCTTCCGCGACTGCGCTCGCCGCCGGCGAGATCGCGAAGGCCCGTAACAAGATCATCATGTTCAACGGCCCGGGCTCGATCCGACTCTCCAACGAGGCCTGCGGCCCCTATACCGTGCACTATGTGTTCGACACTTTCGGGCAGGCCAACGTCACCGGGCTTGCCGCGGTCAAGCAGGGTCTCGACAGCTGGTTCTTCCTCACCGCCGACTATGCCTTCGGCCAGGACCTGGAAAAGGACACCACCAATGTCGTGCTGAAGAACGGCGGCAAGGTGCTCGGCAGCGTGCGCCACCCGCTCAACACCTCGGACTTCTCGTCCTTCCTGTTGCAGGCGCAGGCCTCGAAGGCCAAGGTGATCGGACTTGCCAACGCTGGCGGCGACACCGTCAATGCGATCAAGCAGGCCGCCGAATTCGGCATCATGAAAGGCGGGCAGAAGCTGTCGCCACTGCTCGCCTTCGTCACCGATATCGACAGCATCGGGCTCGAGACCGCGCAGGGGCTGTTGCTGGCCGAAGCCTTCTACTGGGACCTCAATGACGAGACCCGCGCGTTCTCCAAGCGCTTCATGGCGCGCGTCAAGCGGCCGCCGACCTCGGCGCAGGCCGGCGTCTATTCGTCGGTGACGCATTATCTGCAGGCCGTGAAGGCCGCGGGCACCACCGATTCGGCGGCCGTCATGAAGGTCATGAAGGACACGCCGATCAACGACTTCTTCGCCAAGAACGGCAAGATCCGCGAGGACGGCCGCATGGTGCACGACATGTACCTGTTCGAGGTCAAGAAGCCCTCGGAATCGAAGGGGCGCTGGGACGACTACAAGCTGCTGGCGACCGTGCCGGGCAACGAGGCGTTCCAGTCGCTGGAAGCGTCGCGTTGCCCGCTGGTGAAGAAGTAAGGACGACAGGTCGTCTTCGTCATTGCGAGCGAAGCGAAGCAATCCATAGCGCGGCATCGGGAAAGATGGATTGCTTCGTCGCGGAGTTTATCATCGGGCCGGCCGAAGGCCGGACCCGTTGGCTCCTCGCAAGGACGGTCTTGAGAGACAACGAACCACAACGAAAGCACAACTCATGAACGACATCGTCCTCCAAAATCTCGACCAGGGCCTGCTCACGATCACCATGAACCGGCCCGACCGGCGCAACGCGCTCAATCCGGACATGACGCTGGGGCTGGTCGAGGCGGCGCGGCGCGCGGCGGAGGATCACGGGGTCCGCGCGGTGCTCTTGAAGGGTGCGGGCGGCACGTTCTGCGTCGGCGGCGATGTCAAGTCGATGGCGGAGGGCCGCGCCCCGCTGCCGTTCGAGGCCAAGAAGACCAATCTGCGGCGCGGCATGGAAGTCTCGCGCATCCTGCACGAGATGCAAAAGCCCGTGGTGGCGCAGCTCGACGGCGCCGCCGCGGGCGCCGGGCTTTCGATCGCGCTGTCCTGCGATTTGCGCGTCGCCAGCGCGTCCTGCAAGATCACCACGGCGTTCGCCAAGGTTGGCTTGTCGGGGGATTACGGCGGCACTTACTTTCTGACGCAAATGCTCGGCAGCGCGAAAGCGCGCGAGCTCTATCTGATGTCGCCGGTGCTGACGGCGCAGGAAGCGCTTCGCGCTCGGCATCGTGACCAAGGTCGTTGCCGACGCCGAGGTTGAAGCGGCGGCGCATGAGCTTGCGATGTCGCTGGCGCAGGGCCCGTCGGTGACGCTGGGCTATATCAAGCGCAACATCAACAATGCCGAGCATCTGTCGCTCGAAGCCTGCTTCGACGCAGAAGCGATGCATCACTCGCGCTCCGGCGAGACCGCCGATCACAAGGAAGCCGCCAAAGCCTTCGTCGAAAAGCGCAAGCCCGTGTTTCAGGGCCATTGAGATGGCGAGTTACTTGCGGCTGCGGCAGATCTGCCTGGTGGCGCCCAAGCTCGCGCCCGTCATCTCCGATATCGCCGATATCATGGGGCTGAAGATCTGTTACCGCGACGGTAACGTCGCCAAATACGGCCTGGAAAACGCGCTGCTGCCGGTCGACACCATCCTCTTGGAAGTGGTGGCGCCGTTCCAGCCCGGCACCGCGGCCGGACGCTTTCTCGACAAGACCGGCGGCCGCGGCGGCTACATGGCGATCTTCTGCTGCGACGATCCCGACGCGCGCGGCAGGCATGCCAACGGCATCGGCGTACGCACCGCCAATGTGATCACGCATGCGCCCTATCACGGCGTGCAACTGCATCCGCGCGACTGCCGCGCAGCGTTCATCGAATTCAACCATACGGATGGCAGTGACGATATTCTCGGCCCATATCCGCCGGCGGGTCCCGACTGGCAGAACTCGATCCGCAAAGACGTGACGCAGGCACTCGTCGGCGTGGAGATGCAGAGCTCGGACCCGCAGGGGTTGGCCGGGCACTGGGGGCGGATCCTCGGGATTGCCGTCAGCCAGAATGCCGGCGGCGCGGCGGAATTGAAATTGCCGAACGGCGTCTTTAGCTTCGTCAAGGGCGACAGCGAGATCATGAGCGGGCTGACGTTCAAGGTCGGTGATGTTGCCAAGGTGCTCGATGCGGCGAAGGCAAGAGGACGCGCGGTGTCGGGCGACGCATTCGAGCTTGGCGGAGTGACGTTCCATCTCGCGGCGTGAGATGGGTGTTCTGCGCGGCCACACCCGTTATGCCCGGGCTTGTCCCGGGCATCCACGTTCTTAAAGTCAGGCATAACGAAAGGCGTGGATGGCCGGGTCAAGCCCATGACGACGATTTGCTCGCGCGCGGTCGCGGAGATCGCGCGGAGCGAAAAACGGTTGCACAATCTACGCGCGTATGCCTAATTGGGCCTTGGGGCGAGGAAACAGCGAGGCAATTGCCAGCCGTTCGTTGTTTGCCGTCGATTTGGAACTGGGCACTTTCCAATATCGAGACGGGGCATATGGGGTCGAAAATCGGGGCGCTGCCCCTTTTGCTTGTCGGATTTTTGCTGGCGAGTTGCGCGAGTCCACGCGGCCTCGATGAACCGCCCTTGCAGATCCCGGCATTGAAGCCCGGTTACGGCCGTGTCTACTTCGTCCGGCCGGGCGAATTTGCGGGGTCGGCTATTCAGCCCGAGGTTCGGATGAACAATGAAGTCGTCGGCAGATCTGTGCCCGGCGGGTTCTCTTACGTCGACCGCCCCCCGGGGAAATACGCCGTAACAACGGCAACCGAGGTCGAAAATGCGGTTACGTTCCAATTGGCAGCGGGCGAGACGAAGTACATCAAGACAACAGTGACACCCGGCATACTCGTCGGCCATGTCACGCCGACGCTCGAATTTCCCGAGCAGGGACAATCCGACATAAGCAGCCTCAGGTACGTCGGCCCCAAAATCTGATCCCTTGCGCGGAACAAACTAAATTGTCACGCGCGGGTCCGAGTCTGCAGTGTCGGCGGATTTTTAATTTTTTACACCCGCTAGACACTGCGCCACTAGTGCATTGAAAAAATTTCGCTTTTTTTCGCTCGGCGGTTTCCCACAAGAAGAGAAGTGAAAAACGTCACCGCCCCTTGAAATTCGCCACGCGGCGCTCGGCGGTGGCCTTGACGCCTTCCTTGAAATCCTCGGTGGCGCGCAGGCGCGACTGCTCGGCGAGTTCATGGTTGGTAGCGGCCAATACTCGGTCGGCGAGGCCGGCGCGCATGGTGGCGCGGGTCGAGAGCAGGCCGAGCGGGGAGCATTCGGCGATTTCCTGCGGCGAGCTTCATGGCCTCGGCGCGGACCTGGTCCTGCGGCACGCAAACATTGGCGAGCCCCATGCGGGTCGCTTCCTCGCCGGTGACACGGCGGCTGGTGTAGAAAATCAGCTCGGCGTTGTTCTTGCCGACCAGCTCGGGCAGCGTCGTCGTCAGGCCGAAGCCCGGATGAAAGCCGAGCTTGGTGAAGTTGGCGGAGAAGCGCGCCTCCGGGCAGGTGACACGGAAATCGGCCGACACCGCTAGCCCCAGGCCGCCGCCGATGGCCGCGCCATGCACGGCGGCCACGATCGGCTTCTTGGCGCGGAAGATGCGCACCGCGTGAAGATAAAGGCTGTTGATCGAGCCGAGGCTATCGGCGGGATCGCCCTTAGCTTTCCCCTGGGCCTCGCGCGCTTCCTGCGCCTGCCGCGCCGGGTCGTTGAAATTGGCGCCGGCGCAGAACGCCTTGCCCTGCGCCATCAGCACCGAGGCGCGGATCTCGATATCCTTGTCGAACTCCTCCAGCGCGTCCGCGATCTGGTTGATCAGGGAAATGTCGAAGAAGTTCAGCGGCGGCCGCTGGATTTCGATGGTGCCGACATGGCCGACCTTTGCGACGCCGATGTCCGTGAACTTGCTCATGGGATGATCCTCGATTGAATTTCTAGTGTGAACCGGCGCCGGACGCGGCCCGCGCGCCTAGCGCAAGCCGAGCCCGCGCGCGATGATGCCGCGCAGCACCTCGGTGGTGCCGCCCTGGATCGTCAGTTTCGGCGCGGTCTTGATCGCGAACGACAACTGCTTTTCCAGCGTTTCATGGTTGGTCGCGTTCTCGTCGACGAAGGCCGCGAGGTCGCGCACCCGGTGCGGCAATTGCTGCTCCCACACGGTGCCGATGTCCTTGACGATGGAGGCTTCCACCACCGGCTCCTTGCCGGCCTGCAGCATGCCGGCGACCGACACCGACATCCGCCGCATGGTGTGCAGTTGCGCCACCAGCCGGCCGATGCCTTCGGCGCTGCGGGTGTCCGGATTCTTGCCGACCGCACGGACGAGCTCGGTGAGCACGTAATAGGTTTCGAGAAAACGCTCCGGCCCCGAGCGCTCATAGGCGAGTTCGCTCGTCGCCTGCTTCCAGGCACCGTCGATTTCGCCCAGCACATGATCGTCGGGCATGAAGGCGTCGGTGAACACCACCTCGTTGAATTCGAACTGCCCCGTGATCTGGCCGATCGGGTTGACCTTGATGCCCGGCGTCTTCATGTCGACCAGGAATTGCGTCAGGCCGTGACGGCGGTTTTCCTTGGTGGAGGGCGAGGTGCGGAAGATCGCGATCATGTAGTCGGCGATATGCGCCGACGAGGTCCAGATCTTGGTGCCGTTGATCAGCCAGCCGCCGTCGGTTTTCGTGGCCTTGGTTTTCGCCGCGAACAGGTCGGAGCCGGAATTGGGTTCGCTCATGCCGATGGCAAAGCAGACTTCGCCGCGGCAGATGCGCGGCAGGATGTCCGACTTGATGCGCTCGGGGGCGTATTTCAACAGCACCGGACCGCTCTGCCGGTCGGCGACGAAGAAGCGCCGCGTCGGCGCGTTGGCGACGCGCATTTCCTCGGTCACCACGTAGCGCTCGAGGAACGAGCGCTCATGGCCGCCATATTTCTTCGGCCAGGTCATGCCGATCCAGCCGCGCTCGCCGACCCGGCGGGAAAACTCTTTGGCATCGGCGTCTTCGCGATTGGGCTTGAACGGGTTGAAGGTGCCGGCCGCGATCTCGTCGGCGAGAAACGCGCGCACTTCCTTGCGCAGTTTTTCGCATTCGGGCGGCAGGCGGATCGGATCGAAACGAAGGGCTGCGGTCATGTGTCTAGTCTCGACTTTCGTAATTTCGTGGCCGGATCAGCGGGACGCGACCAGCGGCCACAATTCATCGGCGCCGCGCGCGGTGACGAGCTTGCCCAACTCCACCGCCCAGTAGCTCTCGGAGCCGAAATCGTCGCGCCACGCCAAGGCGCGCAGGGTGTAGCGATGCAGGATGTGCTCGATCGTGAAGCCGATCGCTCCGTGCACCTGATGGGCGATCGCCGCGCCCTTTTCCGCGGCTTCCGAACAGCGGATCTTTGCCGACACCGCTTCGAGGAACACTTCGTCGTTGAACGAGGTGGCGTTGGCGATGGCGTCGGCGGCCGAGGTCGCGGCCGCCAGCGCCGCCGCCGATTCGCCCGCGAGTCTTGCCAGATTGTGCTGCACCGCCTGGAACTTCGAGATCTTCTTCTCGAAGGCGACGCGCTCGTTGGAATAGCGCACGCTGACCTCGAGCATCGATTCCAGGCTGCCGGCGATCTGCAAGCTGCGGGCGACGCCGCCCATCAGCATCAGCTGCGTCTGGTCGAAACCTTTCGGCGCCGGCTTTATGGTTTTCGGCGCCACGTTGGCGAGCGTCACGGTGTCGTTGCCGTCGTTCGCCAGGTTGAGCCCGGCCTCGATCTGGCACTTTGATGTTTCCACCAGAGCGATGGAAAGGCCGTTCGTGCCGTGCGCCAGCACGGCGAGGTGCTGGGCGTCCTTGGCGAAGGGAACGCCGCGGGCGCGGCCGGACAGGGTTCCGTCGGCGTTGAGCGCGATGCGGTCCTTCGGATTCGCGGGAGCAACCGTCATCGCGCCTTCGGGCGAGGTGACTTTCGCCTGCGCCAACAGCCAGCCGGCGAGCATGGTTTCCGCCAGCGGCACCGCGATGGCAAACCGCCCGGCTGAGCTCAAGACGGCAAAACCTTCGGCGAGACTTGCGCCGGAGCCGCCGCAATCTTCCGGCACCCAGGCCAGCGGCAGGCCGGCTTCGGTCAGCGCCTGCCACAGCGGCGCTTTCCAGGTGCCCTTCTTGTCGCTGTTGATGGTTTGGGCGTCGGCGAGATCGGAAAATATCTTCTCCGCGGTCTCCGCGACAATGTTCTCACTCTCCGCCACGGCGTTCCTCGTCTTTCATTGGGCACATCTTGCCTGGCGCTCGCCCAACGGGCACTCGCCAAAGCCTCGATGCGGTCGTTTCTTGCGCCGCATGATGAGGAAAAGCCACTGCCATGACAAGCGGCGATGTCCGCTGGCGCCCCTGCGGGGACGGCATGAAGCCGCGGGGCGGAATGACTAATTCCGGCGGGCGGAGTTTTCCCGGTTTGCAGGTATTTTCGTGCGCGCTATGGTAGATCGCCCGCGAGCGGGTCAGCCACAAACAAAAAAGGGAAATGCGGATGTCCGGGGATGGTTTGTGCGCGATTGTAACGGGTTCGGCGTCCGGCCTTGGGGCGGCGACCGCGGCCATCCTGGCGAAGGGCGGCGCGCGCATCGTCGTCAATTATTCGTCGAGCAAGAAGGAAGCCGAACAGACCGCCGATCTCTGCCGCAGCGCCGGCGGCGAGGTGGTCGTGGTTCAGGGCGACGTCTCGCGCGACGAGGATTGCAAAAAGATCGTCGCGGCAGCCGCGCCCTGGGGCCGTCTCGACGCGCTCGTCAACAATGCCGGCACGACCAAGCACATGGCGCACGGCAATCTCGACGGATTGTCGGCGGAGGATTTTCAGCGGCTGTTCGGCGTCAACACCATCGGCCCGTTCCAGATGGTGCGCGCGGCGCGAAGCCTGCTGGAAGCCGGCGCCAACGCCTCGGGGCGCGCCTCCGCCGTGGTCAACGTCTCTTCGGTTGCGGGCATCAGCGGCATCGGATCCTCGATCGCTTATGCCGCGAGCAAGGGCGCGCTCAACACCATCACTTTTTCACTGGCGAGGGCGCTGGCACCGCTGATCCGCGTCAACACCGTCTGTCCCGGTTATATCGACACGCCCTGGTTCACCAAGGGCCGCGGCGAGGAGGCCGCCAGGCAGGTGCGCGACAGCGTGATCGCGCGGGTGCCGCTCAAGGTCGCCTCCAGCGCCGACGATATCGCCCAACTCGTGTGCTTTCTCGCCACGTCGGCGTCGAGCAACATGACCGGCGAACTGGTGCGGATGGACGCCGGGCTGCATCTGGTTTAGCGAACGATCGTAGCCCGGACGGAGCGAAGCGAAATCCGGGCTACAAAGCCAATGACGGCTGCGCCGTTACCTTGAGCCCGGATCGGACACCACGCCGCGCGCCACCAGGCGGTTCCAGATGAACAGCACCAGCAGTGCGCCGATGGTTGCGGTGATGAAGCCGGCGCCCTGATCGGGACCGTAATGGCCGATGGCCTGGCCGATGAAGGTCGCCAGAAATGCGCCGGCGATGCCGAGCACCGTGGTCAGGATGAATCCTGAGGGATTGTTGGGGCCCGGCGAAAGCAGCCGGGCGATAATTCCCGCAACGAAGCCGACGATGATGATCCAGAGAATGCCGCTCATGGCTGTCGTCCTTTTCAAGAATACGGGTTTCGCAATGTCGATGCGGTCCGTCTCAGATCCGCCCCGACAATTCGTTTTCGGTCGGCAGCCGTCCGTCCGGCGTCAGATGGTTGATGACGTCGGGCAGATGCTGGCTCAGCCCCGAAAGCAACTCGTCGCGCGACAGGCCGCTCTGCGACATCAGGCTGTTGATCTGATCGGCGCCGAGCGCGTTGGCGAGATCGCCGGGCGCAATCTGCTTGTTGGGGCCGTTGCTGACCCATGAATTGGCGGTCTCGCCCTGGCCGCCCTGTTGCAGCTGCTTGAGCAGGTCACCGAGTCCGCCGCTGATCACGCTGCCGGCGGCGCCGCCCGCGAGCAGGCCGCCCAATCCGCCCTTCAGCACGTCGCCAAGACCACCACCAAGACCACCACCAAGACCGCCGCCCATGCTGCCGCCGGTGGCATTGCCCGGTGCCGGTGCTGGTGCCGGGCCTGCGCCGGGCTGATTGCCGCTGAAATGCTTGACCGCCTTCCAGGCGAGCAGCCCGAGGATCGCCATGGTCATCGGCGACATGCCGCCGCTGGAAGATTGCGCGCTCGGATTGCTTGGACCGCGCGGGCCGTTCTGCATTCCGTTGAGTACGTCGAGTAAACCCATTGTCGTCTCCTCCGAATGCCAGCCCCCCGGCCCAAAACATAGCGGCGCGCCATGACGGTTACAAGGCAAGGGCACGGGCGCGGCGGCGCGATCTTGCGCAGGCATGCAACGCAAAAGTCTGCTATCGAACCCGCCGGCCAGCGAGTGGAAGGACGCCATGATCTCCGACAGACCGATTTGTGTCGCAGGCGCCGGCAGCATCGGTTGCTTTGTCGGCGGCATGTATGCGGCCGCCGGCCGTCGTGTCGCGCTGCTGGCGCGCCCGCGCCTGATCGAGGAGATCGATGGCCATGGCCTGCGCCTGACGGGCTTCGACGGCCTCGAGCGTCGGATCGGAGCCGAACGCATGACGCTGTCGGAAAATCCCTCGATCTTTGGGGATGCCGGCGCGGTGCTGGTGTCGGTCAAAAGCGCGGACACGGCTGCCGTCGCCGACCTGATTGCCGCGCATGCGCCGGCTGACGCCGTCATTATCAGCCTGCAGAACGGCGTCGGCAATGTGCCGGTGCTGCGCCAGCGCCTGCCGGGGCGGCGCGTGCTGGCGGGAATGGTGGCATTCAATGTGGTGAGCCGGGGGGAGGGACGGTTTCATCGCGCCACCTCGGGCGATATCGTGCTCGAGCAGGACGAGGCCGGCACGGCCAATGCGCTTTCGTTGCCGGGGTTGAAGGTGCGCCCGACGCCCGACATCGCCGGCGTGCAATGGGGCAAGCTTCTGGTCAATCTCAACAACGCGCTCAATGCGCTGTCCGACCTGCCGCTGCGCAAGCAACTCGCGCAGCGCGGCTGGCGCCGGATGTTCGCCGACCAGATGGCGGAGGGGCTCAGGGTCGTAAAGGCCGAGGGCATCAGGCCGGTGTCGTCGACACCGGTGCCGGCTGGCCTGACGCCGCATCTGTTGCGGTTGCCCGACGCCGTGTTCGCGACGCTGCTGCGAGGGGCGATGAAGGTCGATCCCGAGGCGCGCTCGTCGATGTGGGAGGACCTGCAGCGCGGCCGCCGCACTGAAATCGATTATCTGCAGGGCGTCATCATCGCGATTGCCGACAGGCACGGCCTGCAGGTCCCGCTGTCCCGGCGCGTGCTGGCGCTGGTCAAGGCGGCCGAGGCCGCGGGCCCAGGCGCACCCCGGCTGACGCCGGAGCAGATTCGGTTGCCGTCCGCGTGATAAAGGCGGAAGTATCGCCAAAATCCGGACAACACTTCACCAGGACAACATGCGCTTCATCCAGACCTTTCAGCTCTATGATTTCCTGGACACGCTGGTCAGCCTCTTGACCGCCTTTGTGTTCGGAACCCTGATCGGCGCCGAGCGGCAATATCGCCAGCGCAGCGCCGGCTTGCGGACCAACGTCCTGGTCGCCGTCGGCGCCTCGGCGTTCGTCGATCTCGGAAACCGCCTGACCGGCGCCGAGGGAAGCGTCCGGGTGATCGCCTATGTCGTCTCCGGAATAGGCTTTCTCGGTGCGGGCGCCATCATGAAAGAGGGCATGAACGTCAGGGGCCTCAACACGGCGGCCACGTTGTGGGCGTCGGCGGCGGTGGGCTGCTGCGCGGGTGCGGATATGGTCGCCCAGGCGGCGCTGCTGACGATGTTCGTGCTCGGCGGCAACACCCTGCTTCGTCCGCTGGTCAATGCGATCGACCGTATACCGATCGACGAGCATGCCTCGGAGGCGAGCTACGACGTGCTGATCTCGGTCGATGCGGGCGCCGTCGCGTCGGTTCGGGAAGTTCTCCTTGAAAAACTCGAGGCCGCGAACTATCCGGTGCGCGACACCAAGGTCGTGTATCGGCCCGGAGACATCGCCGAGATCGTGGCCACGCTGGTGAGCCAGTCGATCGAGCCGGACGAACTCGACGCGGTCGTCGCCGGGCTCGCTGGCCAGCCCGGGGTTCGTCATGCGACCTGGAATATTCGCGCGCTCGAATAAGCGCCTTGAAAACGAGCCGATTGAATCCGATTTTAGCGCGGGGCCATCGCGATCACCGCCGTGCCCGCGCTGGGAGGAACGAGATGAAACCAATCCATGCAGCTTCCGTCATGGCCGTCGCGGTGGTCGCCGGCTGGATGCTCACGGTGCCGGCAAGCGCCGCGCCGCCGACCGTGACGCCGTCGCCGGGCTATGACGCAAGGCTCCAGGAGCAGCGCGCGGCGCGGACCTATGATGCGCCGCCGGTTTATGAGCCGGTCATCCCCACGCCGCGACCGCCCCGGCACCACGCCAAGCGGGTTCACAACAGCGCCCATGACTGAAGCGCCCATGACTGACGGAATTCGTGCCTGAGCCATCCCCGATGCGGCGGCGTTTCCAGCAGCGTCGGTGAATAACCCGAAATCGCGGACTGATTGGACACCGTCATTCCGGGCTCGAGGCTTCGCCTCGCCCCGGAATGACGAAAGGGATCAGCTGCGTTTGGCCTTGTTCGCCGGAGACCCGAACAGCTTCTTCAAATCATTGAGGCGTTCCGATAGCCGCGGCCAGTCGCAGGAGAACGAATGCCGCGCGCAATTGGCGAGCTTTGGACGCGGCCCGCTCGCCGCCGCCGGCTGCTTGTTCGGCGCCACCGCCGGCAGGGGCACTTTTCCGCCTTGCAAGGAGGTTGGTGCGCTTCGCAAGGAAGCGGGCTGCAGCAATTGCGACTTCGCCCTGGCTTCGGCGGCGAGGCGGCTTTGCCGCTCCTGATCGAGGAAGCGGGTATATTGCTCGTCGATTTTCTTCTGCTCTTCCGGCGTGGGATTCGGTCCCGCGATATCGAAGCTCCGGTTCTGCATGAAATCGAAATAGGTGTAGCCGCCGCCGGGCTTTCGGCGGCCGGCGAATTTCGCGTTGCACCCGACGAGTTGCGACGCTTTCTCTTCTTTTGTCGCGGCTTTCTCGGCCTTGTCGGCGCATTCCTCGAAATCGGCGGGCGCACGCGACCACCACTGCGCCTGCGCACGCAGCGGCATCAGCGCCACGCAAGCGGCGATCAGAAAAACGGATCTAGGCGGCACCATCACGCAGCACTTCCCCACAACACAACTCGCAACACTGCCTCTACGTAACGCAATTTCCGCCACCGCTGATTGTCGCCATTAACGCCGTGGCTGTCACCCCCGGATTGGGAGATTTGCCCGACATTTTTGGCGTGAATCTTGCCTCCGCACACGCTAAGATGGCGCGGATATCAGTTCGGGTGGAGGCGGATTTCGGTTCCGGCGACGGCCGAACCTCGTCGTGAAACCTTCATCGACCGTAATTTGCCACGGCGGGGTTTCCCGACCAAGGCGAATGGTGTTTCCTGCCGCTTCCGCTCGACGGAAGCCAGCGCGCTGGCCGGTCGCGCGGACGGGTCGGGTTTTGGAAGGGCAGCCGAATGCTTCTGGTATTTCTTCGTCATGGCAGCGTCGCCGCGCTGCTCGTGGGCGCGGCCGCTGAAATCATGCTCTGGCTGTTCGGCGTCGTCGCGCTGCAGCCGATCATGATCCTGCTCGGCGCCCTGATGTTCTATCTCAGCGAATATGGCATGCACCGTTTTGCCTTTCATGCAGCCCCGCTGTCATGGCCGCTGGCGCGCAAGCTGCAGCACCGCCTGCATTACGATCATCACGTCGAGCCGGGCCGGCTCGATCTGTTGTTCCTGCCGATCTGGTTCCTGGTGCCGAACCTCGCCGTAGCCGCCGGGCTGTTTGCACTCTTGTTCGGATGGGATGCGGCCCTCTCCGCGCTGCTCGGCATGATGCTGGCGATCCTGCACTATGAGTGGGTGCATTACGTCGCCCATATTCCCTACCAGCCGCGGACGCGGCTCGGCCGCTGGATCAAGCAGTATCATCTGCGCCATCATTTCGTCAGCGAGAAGCACTGGTTCGGCGTCAGCAATCCGGCGCTCGACGGCGTGTTCGGCACCTTCCGCGGCCCGGATGCCGGCGAAAAGAGCCCGACCACCCGCAAGCTCTATTCGTAAGGCGCCATGTCGGCAGCGCTGAAATCGGCGCCGGGCCGAGGGTGAATAGGGCGTCCGTGGCTCTGGAACGGCAGACGATCGGTACCAGCGGGCGCGGTATTGCCGGGAGAACGCGTCACATTGTCTTCCCGTGCAACTCCTCAAGCGTGGCCCTGGCATCCCTGAGGTCAGGCGTGTCGAAACCTTCCGTGAACCAGTTAAAGACCGGCTCAAGCAGATCGCGCGCTTCAGCATGTTTGCCCTGGTCGTGCCAAAGACGGGCAAGGCTGGTTGCCGCGCGCAACTCGAGCGATCTGGCCGCTTGTCGGCGTGCAACGTCCAAGGCACGTCGAAGACAAGTTTCGGCCTCTACCGGAGGGGCTATTGAATGCCGAAACGTCAACGTGCCCTGCAGGCGGTAGATTTCAGCTTCCCACCATCGTTCCTCGGTCTGGTCCACCAGGATATGTGCCTCGGCGAGGCTCTGAAGACTTGCCCTCGTGTCACCAAGGATTTCAAAAACCTCGGCCAGCATGGTGCAGCGGAATGGAAGCCAGATTCCGGCCCCGAAAGCCCGCATGTCGGCGATCCCCCGCTGCAGCTCCGCCAGCCCCTCCTCGCTCCTGCCCTCCATCGCGATCGCCCACCCACGGAAGCTCGTTGCCAGGGCAGCCCACGCCGTAAACCCGTGCTCAGTCGCAAGCGTCACCGCGGCCTCCGCCTGATCGTGCACAATTCGCACGTCCCGACGAAATTGAGAAACGAACGCCAAGCAACACTCCGCAAACGCGACACTGAAGGGATGCTTCAGCTCCTGTGCCAATGCCAGCGCGTCTTTACCCCGTGTGTGGGCCTGGTCGGGGAATCCCATGAGCCAAAGACATAGTGCCGAGTAGCTTCGGCAGGCGACACCCGGGTCTTGCGCACTCCCGAACACCGGACCAGAGCGCTGCTCCGGCGCGTAGTGCAAGATGCCGTCCTCGAAGTGTCTTCGCGCCTCGGGTAATTTCGCCAGCAGAAGCGAGGAGTTGCCAAGCGCATAGTGTGCGACAACGACCAGCGCAGGGTCGTCGTTAAGCTGCGAAAGGCGAAGCAGCGCTTCTCCGAGTTCGCGCGCCCTATGCAATTGCGAGCGGGCTATGTAGCAACGCCAAAGACCAAGCAGGACCGGTGCGAATTCCGGCGTTTCATCCATCTGCCGACACAGCGCATGTGCCTGCAGGTAGGCGTGCTCCACCTCGATCGAGGAATGACCCTTGGTCGCTATCAAGGCCGCGCCCAGGCCGATGTGCAGCGCCAATTTGTGCTGAATGTTCGCAGGCGTGTCCGGGAGGTTCTTGAGCAATTCGATGCCATTGCTGAAATGCCTTGCGGCTTCCACAAAGGCCGAGCGGTCGCTGGCGTGCTGGCCTGCCAGCTTCCAGTAGAGCACGCCTCGCTCGTTGAGGCCCGCTGCGGTCAAATGATGCGCAATGGTCTCCGGCTCGCTCGCCACCACGTCGGGAAACTGCTCTTCAAGCACCCGAGCGATTTCAGCATGGATTTGACAGCGACGGCTTCGCATCAGGCTTGCGTAGACCGCGTCTTGCACCAGTGCGTGCTTGAACAGATATTTGGCGTTCGGCGGCTCGCCCCGTTGAAAGATCAGCTCAGCAGCGGCGAGCTGATCGAGAACGGCTCGCAAATCGTGCTCTGCGAGGCCGGTTACAGCAGCGATCACCGAGTAGGAGAACTCCCGGCCGATGGCGGCAGCCGTCTGCGCCGTGTCTTTTACTGCGGCGAGCCGATCGAGGCGTGCCAGCAACGAGGCGTGCAGAGTCGAGGGAATCGCAAGCGACGGTAACGGGCCCCGAAGCACATATCGGCCGCCCACATCATTGAGCAGCCCGCTTTCCAGCACCGTCTTGGTCAGCTCTTCCACGAACAAAGGCACGCCATCGGTGTGCGCCAGCAGATGGCTCAATACCTCTTCCGGCATCTCCTTACCTTCAGCGACACTGAGGGCGAGCGCCTCGGCCTCGCGCTTTCCGAGGCGGTTGAGCGTCACCGTCGAGACGTGCGTATGGCTCGGCCAGGGAGCAGCAAACTCCGGACGCGCAGTAAGAACCAGCAAGACCGGTAGGCCAACGATGCGGTCGACCGCGAGCGAGAAGAGCTCCAGCGAGGTCGGGTCATACCAATGGGCGTCCTCCAAAACCATGAGCACTGGCCGCCGGGTGGCAAGCACCTCGAGCTGACCCAGCAAGACCTTGAACGCGCCGTCTTTGCGGCGTTGTGGCGTGAGGTCCAGCGGAGCATGCCGCGCGTCAAGCGGGATCGACAGAAATGGAGCAAGCATCAAGACGGCTTCCCCCAGATTCTCCGCTGTGGGGGCAAGCAGGGTCTCGAGCTTTGCAAGTTTCCGGTCGGGGCTATCCTCACGCCGCAGATCGGCGGCGCGAGACAGTTGGCTAATCACGGGATAGAGTGCGCTGTCCTGATGATAGGGCGAACCTTGGTAGATCAGCCGAGTATGAGCGTCTGCGGTCAGCCGCTCCTGAAGCGCAAGCGTCAAGCGTGACTTGCCGATGCCGGCCTCACCTGTCACCAGTACGACCTGTCCTTCGCCGTGCTTGGCGCGCGCCCAACGGCGCATCAACAGCTCAACCTCCTCTTCACGGCCGATGAGCGGCACTTGTGCCGAACGCAGAGACTCGAAGCGGCTCGCGGCGACGCTCTCCGCGAGCACCTGCCAGGCCCGTATTGGCTGTAAAAATCCCTTCAAATTTCGAGGGCCCAAGTCCGCATATTCGAACAGACCGCCCGCGAGCAACCTTGTGGTGGGTGCGATGATGATCGTATTCGGCTCCGCGATCGACTGCAGCCGGGCTGCCAAATTCGGTGTTCCGCCGACGATTGAAGGCTGGTCTGCCGCTGTGGAAGCAACGAGTTCGCCCACGACAACTATGCCCGTCGCAATCCCCACACGGATGAAAAGTTTTTCGGGCGAGGGCGGCAGGCTTTCGATGTCCTTGATGAGCTCCAGTCCCGCCCTGATTGCACGCTCCGCGTCGTCTTCGCTGACCGCCGGATATCCGAAATATGCGAGAATGCCGTCGCCATGGTATCGAGCGACCAGGCCGCCGGCCGCCTCGACGATTTTCGTTGCTCGTTGCTGATAGTCCCTGAGGATGTCACGAAGGCTCTCGGGATCAACGCGCTCGCCGAGACCTACCGAGTCCACCAGGTCGCAGAACATCACGCTAAGCTGCCGATGCTCAGCGAGGCCTTCCGGAGATGAATGCCGTTGTTGAACTTTTGTCGAGGGCGCCGGTGCGTTTTGGCTTAGTGATGCACCACAGTCAGAACAAAAATTCGAATTCGCCTGGTTGGAATGCCCGCACGTAGCGCATATGCGTGAGAGGTGGGCACCACAATTGGCGCAGAACTTGCTGCCTTCAGGCATCTCCGCCTTGCAGAACGGGCACTCCATTGGCACACCTACGGCGAAACCCGAAGCACACTACGACAGCAGCATGGCTTGTACCACTGCGTCAGAAAGGTACTTTCTTCTGAAGCCCGGAATGATCGCGCTTTCGGAGAGCTCGGTGGCAGCCAAAGTATTCTGCTCAAGCATAGGTATGCGACCCGCATGAAGCGACTGCCAACGACCCCGGGTGGATCCGAAAAAGGAGATTATTGACTTCGAGTCTCTCTGACGCGGTGCCGGCTCGATGGCGAAAATTGGTCGCAATATCCACCGCGCGAGATGGCTGGTATGCCAGCCGCGCCCTGAGCTCAAAGTTCCGATCGCCCAGTCGACCAAGCCCGCATCCGGAATCAGCGATTGCTTCGAGCGAGTGCCGTGCTTATAATCAACTACTTAGGGTTGGAAGACAATTTTTTTCAAGGTGCCTGACGCTTTGCCGCAGTAGTCTTGCCGTTTCGCCCCGCTTCGTTGCGTGAGGAGATGCGTATGGACAGCAATAATAATGAAGGCATTTCTTTCTTCGACGTAATTGTCCTCGGTGCAGGCTGGTCGGGCCTGATGGCGTGCAAGTACTGTTTGGGCGAGGACCTGAAGACGCTGGTGCTGGAAGGCCGCGATTTAATCGGCGGCGTCTGGTCGTTCACTCGGGACTGCCGCTACGGCGGCGTGATGACGACGACGGAGACGACCTCGTCGCGTTGCATCACCGAGATATCGGATTTTCCGATGCCGGAGAGCTATCCCGGGTTTCCATCCCATGTTCAAATCCTCGCCTACCTCAACGCTTACTGCGACCGATTCGATCTCAAACGTTGCATACGTCTCGATCATCGAGTTGATCGCGCCCGCAAGGTTGACGGCGTGTGGCATGTCACGTGCACCAACGGCTCGGAATTTCGCGCCAAAAACCTGATCGTGTCGTCCGGGGTACATCAGCATCCCAACGACGTGTCGGGCGACGCTCCCTTCAGCAGCTTTGGCGGGCCGATCCTGCATAGTGCGACCGTCAAGGAGGCGCTTCCGGATCTCGCCGGCAAGACGATCGTAATCTGGGGTGGCGGGGAAAGTGCCAGCGATATTGCGTTTCAGACCAGCAAGACGGCCGCGCGCGTCTACTGGTGCATTCCGAACGGCCAGTGGTTTGTCCCAAAGGTTGTCGACAGATGGTGGCCGTTTCCCAGCAAGCGGCCCAAGGTTGGCGACCAGGCATCGTCACGCGTTCGGCTGTTGCTGTCACCGACGCGCGGCTTCTCGCCCTTCATCAACCAATATCTGCAATTTTCTCTCGGCTTCAATGGCCACGGCCAGGAGGCGTGGAGAACCCATGCCCCCTATCACCAGTCCTTTTTCAACAAGAGCTACGAGGCGATGCCGCAGGTGAAGAGCGGTAAAATCGTTGCCAAACGTCAAATCGAGCGCTGCGAGGGCAATCAGGTTTATTTCACCGATGGCCGTGTAGTGCAGGCCGACGCCATCATCACGTGTTCGGGGTATCGGTTGGTCATCCCGTTCTTCGAGCCGGGAACGACGACGGATCCGCAAGAGTGTTACAAATACTTGTTTGGGGCGGATCCCTCGGTTGCCTTTGTGGGATTTGTTCGCCCGGTCATCGGCTCGATTCCGGGGATCGCGGAGCTGCAGTCACGTTACGCTGCGATGGTATTTGCCGGACGGCGCGTCCTGCCTCCGCTCGCAGATCGCGAGCGAATTGCCCGGGTAGACGCGGCCTACTGGAATCGCCGTTTCCGCTTCACGTCTCGGCGGCTGCGGGGACTGGTTGATATGCCCTATTACAACGATCAGATTGCCCGACTGATCGGCTGCCGCCCCCGCTTTTGGAAGCTTTTCTTCACCGCGCCGCGCAAATGGTGGTGGGCGGTGTCGTCGCCATGGAATGGTTGCCAATTCTGGCTGAACGACGAATCTCATCATGAACGGATTTTCGCTACCTTCGCGCGCTATCGCTTCAATCAGGCCAGCGAGGTCTATGTCTTGCTGGCGCTGGTGCCGATCCTGCCCTTTGTCGGATTGATCAGCTACGTCCGACTGTTCATCAACGAGCGCATGGTGTGGCGGAAGGAAAATCCGCAGCGAGGTATCGTAGCTGCCGCCGGCGGCAGCAGGGTAGCGGAGCGCTCCGCATGATCGAGAGCAACTCGCCCATCGATTTGGTTCTCGCGCTTGTCCGGGTCATAAACGGCGAGGCACCGCGGCTGGCAGCGAGCGAGATTCTCGATCCCATGGTCGAGATCCGTATGGATTCGACGGGCTATCGCGGCATCGACGTTTGGTACAAGTGGATCCATCTGATCCGCAACTGCGGCCGCGTAGCCGATTTGCGCATGACGCGGTGTCAGGCACGGTGCGATTCTGCGCGACCCGTCGCTTGTTTACCTGTCGGCCCGGTGGACGGGAACGATCCGAACGCGGCGGATATCTGAAATTGCGACGTCCGATGGTGAAGCTTGCTACCTGATCCGCGACGGCCGCATCAAGAAAATCTGGACGCACAAGTCAAACTACGAATTCATCTTTGGCCGCTGGATCAGCTACTCGATTTTCTATTGGCTCTTTCTGGCTTGGGCTTTTCTCCATTTCGCACTTTTGTCGCTCCGCAATAAAGATCTTCTTGCTGATCCCGGTTGAAGATGCATCGCAGCGCAGGCGGATATTCGTATCCTGGGCCCATTGATACCGTGATGTCTCTGCGAAGTTGATCCGGCGTCGAAGAACTGCGTCTGACTCGGATCGATTTCGATAATGCGTGGCAGTGCCGCGCGTACTTTGACGGTTGCTCTAGCAAAGGAAATGGAAAGATGCAGGCAGATGAGGGGCTGGCCGCATCGATGCGGGCCGGCGCAAATGCGGCAGCGGTTAACCGCCGACTGGCCGAGTGTAAAGTGTTGGAATGCCCCGGTTCCGAACGCGATGCGATTGATCGTGTCATGCAGGAAATTGCAGCGCACGGATTGATGGAGATTGGTTTTCTCGATTCTGGTCGCAATAGTGGTGGCGATTTCGGCCGGCTGGCGGCGATTACAGAGACTTTGGCCAGTTATTCCGGCACGGTCGCCTCGATCTACGCTGTCAATGCTGTATTCGGCGGTACCTGCCTGGCTCTGCTTGGAAATGCGGCACAGAAGGCGCGGTTCTTGCCCGATATCAAGGCCGGCAAATGTCAGGTCGCATTCGCGCATACCGAGCCCGAAGCGGGATCAGACGCGGCTGCCATAAAGACTGCTGCGACAAGGGCTCCGGGCGGGTTCAGGCTCAGCGGCGAGAAAATCTTCACAACTGGTGCCGCGGTGGCTGACTACATCTTCGTCGTCGCGCGTAACGAGGCCATCGAGACCAAAGGGCGGCAGGTCAGCGTTTTTATGGTCAAGCGAAACGCGGAGGGATTGACCGTAGAACGACTGCAGAAGATGTCCGAAAACCTGCATGCCACGTGTCGGGTCGTGATACGGGATGTCTATCTCCCGGAAGACATGGTGCTGGGCGGTTTGGAAGGAATGGATGGCGCCGGGTCCGGATTGCGCGTTCTTGGCACGCTGGAGCGATTTGTCGTCGCGGCATCCAATGTCGGTCTCGCGCGAGCTGTGACAGATCGGGCTATTGAATTTGCCAAAGCACGGCACCAGTTTGGCAAGCCAATCGCCGCCTTTCAAAGCATCCAGCATAAGCTCGTGGAAATGCGCACCCTGGCGCGCTCCATGAGCCTGATGGTTACTCACGCCGCGGACTTGCTGGAGAGCGGGGCGGATGCGACGGAACAGGTCTGCATGGCGAAGTATTATTGTGCCGAGCAACTGCAGCATGTTGTGGCTTGCGGCATGCGGGTGTTAGGGGGACGAGCCTTTTTCGAGTTTGAGGATATGGAGCGTTACTACCGTGAGGCGCCGCTGGCTCTCTACGCCGGGGGTACGGTGGAAATTCAAAAGCATTTGATCGCGCGGTGCATGGGATTACCTGCGGCGTAACCCGCTGAATCGCGAACTCCCACGCCAGGCAGCTGCGAAGTTTGCCGCGCAGAGGATGAAGGGACTTTGAGCCGAGCGGTGCCAGACGACCCAGCGGGGCAATGACGCGCCGGTTTGAAAAGAACGCTACCATACGCGCGTGAGGTTCGAGGTGCGTCCGGGGAGAATTGTCATGAAATCACACGCTATTCCTTTCGAAAATCGCTGGACGGACGGCGAGCGCGCCTGGCAATGGCATTGCGAGCTTGAGCGGCTGGGCGTGCCCAACGTGAGGACGATGTACTGCCAGCACCAAACGCATCTTGGCGACAAGCGTTTGGTTGTCTTCGATATCCCTTCGGGATTTGTTCGCGACTGGCTGGCCTTCTACGACCGGCGCACCGCGCGTCAGCAGTCTCTCTGGCGCGCCAGTGTCGTTGCGTTGGGAGTCATTGCAGTGTCGGGGCTCGCGCTTGGTTTGCTGAAATAGCCGGCAGGTGGATCGGGCAGTGAGGTTGACGGGTCAAAGCGCCGCGACCGGCGTGATTTCCAGCTAGTAATAGTCCTCGATCACGAGCGTCGCGAACTGCTCGAGTGTCGGTAGTTTGGCCTGCGGGAAGGTGCGCTTCAGCACCCGCAACTCGGATCGAACGGCATCCCTGGCCTGGGCCCGGCAAAGTTCGAGGACGCCGCTGCCGGCAAGCGAATGCAGCAACCTCATGTGCGTGGCGGCATCCGATGTCGCGGCCTGCAGTTCGGCCAGCAGATGTTTTCGCTGCGCCGGAGCCGCCGAGCGCAGGAAATGGACGACCGGCAAGGTGATGCGACCAGTGCGCAAATCCTCGCCGCGCTCCTTGGTGTTGTTGTGCAGGCCGGCGACGTTGATGACATCGTCGATCGTCTGATAGGCCGTGCCCAGCGCCAGAAAGAAGTCTCCCAGCGCGGTCACTTCGTCGCTGCCGCCGTTCCCCAGCGTCGCGCCAATTCGCGCGAACGCCCGGAACGGCACACCCGTCTTCAGCTTGTGCGAGACGCAAACGTGTTCCTCGATGGTTGCCATGCCGGAATCCGACAAATCGAGCAGCAGCGGCGAGCGGATACTCAGTCCGAGATCGAGTCCCTGCCCGATATGCGCGATCCGGAGCAGGTCGATATACTCCTTGTAGATCGCCGCCTTCCGGCCGTCGGAGAGCCCGGAATTCTCGATCAGGAACTGAACCTGGAAGTAGGCCAGCGTGCCGCTGTTGATCGCGCCTGGCGTGCCGTAGATCAGGTGGCAGGCCGGCCCGCCGCGCCGCAGCCTGGCGCCGTCTTCCACATCGTCGACGATCAGCGATCCCGCGTGCAGGATTTCCGAAAACGCCAGCCAATCCTGCAACTGGTCGAAGTCGCCGCCCACCATCTCGCAGCAGATCGCCAGCGCATATCCGCGCCAGCCCTTGCCGCCCCGGCTCAATACGTCGACCAGCGGCTTCGCCAGGTCCTGCACCGAAGGGATGACGGAGGGCGGAAGGCCAAGCGCGCCGGCTTCCGCGTGGCTCAGCAGGCTGGACGCTATCAGCGTGCGCTTACCGGTTCCCTGGAGAAGGCGTTGGATGGCCTCGAAGGTCCTGCCGTTCGCCTCGCCGAGAAAGGTCTCGGAATGAAGCCGGGATACGCTCTGTTCTGCAACCATACCCCAGCTCCCGCGCCATGGAACGTAAGGAGGATCGGTCTCCGCTCGGGAAAATCAGGTCTGGTACAAGCGGGGGGTCCCACGAAATTGCCCGATTACCATTCTGACCAAAATCCGCGGTCGCTGCCACGGTTTTCGCGCCAGGCAAAAGGACGGATCGGAGGCTGGCGATCACGCGCGCGCTCTGCTATTTAACGCCCGGGCACCCGCGCATCTAAAGCGGGTCCTCCGGTCCCGTAGCTCAGCCGGATAGAGCGACGGTTTCCTAAACCGTAGGTCGCATGTTCGAGTCATGCCGGGATCGCCAAGTTCACTCGCCAGCGCCGCCCGGCCGGCGGCGCTTTTGTTTTCTGACCCTCGTTTGCCTCTCAAATACAGCCCCTGTTCGCGGGGGGCATTTTTCCATTTGATGCAGCCAATGGGCGGGCGGCATATGGAAGATCAGCGGCGACGCGCGTGATCCGCGACAGGTTCTGGCTTGATCGCCGGGCGGGGTCTGGTTTGGGCTCATGGTCGTGTTAGGATGGGTCACATCCGCAGACGGATGTGTATCGGGAAGGTGGTGCGAATGCTGTGCCCGGCCTGTCAGTCCGAGACCCTGCCAGATGACGGTGTCTGCCAGGCCTGCGGGCTGAAGTTCTCCAACGTCTGTGTGAATTGTCGGCATCCAAATCTTGAGACCGCGCGGTTTTGTGGCGCGTGCGGTGAACGGCTAGACCACGCCCAGCCGGTCGGCGAACGCAAGGTGGTTACGGTGTTGTTCGCCGACATCGTCGGCTCAACCGAACTGATCGGCGACAACGATCCCGAGCTTGCGCTCGACCGTCTTTCGCCGGCGCTGGAACGCATGGGCAGTGCGGTCCAGAAGTATGACGGCACGATCATGCGCACCATGGGCGATGGGCTGATGGTGATCTTCGGCGTCCCTCTCGCCCAGGAGGATCATGCGCTGCGCGCCTGCCGGGCAGCACTCGCCATGGTCCAGTCGTCGCGCGACAACGGCATCGCGCTACGGGTCGGCATCCACTCGGGGGAGATCGTCGCCGGCGTCCCGGACAAATTCACCAAGGAGCAAGGTGTCTATGGCGCTGCGGTGCACCTTGCCAGCCGGCTCGAACACATGGCGCAGCCGGGTGACATCTGCGTCACGGAATCGACGTACAAGCTCGTGCAGGCATCCTGTGAAGGGCGCGCGCTGGGCTATCAGGACGTCAAGGGATTTCCGCGGCCGATCGGTGTTTACCGGCTGGTCGGAATGAAGCCGGCGCGAGCGCCGTTTCGTGATGCCGTCGTGGGGGCCTATCGTGGTCGCGATGCCGAGCTTGCCGTCCTGCATGACGCCTTCACCGGGGCCCAGCGGGGAGCGGGCAAGGCAATCGGCATTTCGGCGCCGCCCGGACTCGGGAAGAGCCGACTGTGCTTCGAATTTGCCCGGATGGCCAGGGAACGCCTGGTACCTGTGCAGGAGGCGCGTGCCTCGCCATACGATCATTCTGGCCCGTTGCAGCCGCTGCTGGAATTCTTTCGCAACTTCTTCCGGATCGCTTCCACGGACGATGCGGAAATGGCATGCACCAAGATCGCGGCACGGATCGAGTTTGCGGTGCCGCATCTGATGGATGACGTTGCTTTGCTCGTCCAATTTCTCGGCATTCGTGACCCGCACGTTCAGGCGCCTGTGATGGAGCCGAAGGCGAGGCACGCGCGACTCATCAATCTAGTCGCAAGTCTCGTGCGCGATGGCACGCGCACACCGTTGGTGATCATCATCGAGGACATTCACTGGCTGGACGAGGCGAGTATCGAGTTCGTCTCGGCGCTGGTGAACGTCGCGCATGTCAGCCGTGCCTTGATTATCCTGACCTATCGGCCCACCTATCAGGCGCCTTGGACCGATGGCTCCGGGTTTCGGGAGTTGCGGCTCGATGAACTACGCGATGAGGACATATCCGCCATGACGCTTGATCTGGTCGGCGATCATCCGTCGAGCGCCGCGATTTGCGAGCGCATCGTCGAGCGGAGTGGCGGCAATCCGTTCTTTGCCGAGGAACTCATCCGCTCGCTGGTCGATAGCGGCGAACTCCACGGCCGGCCGGGTCACTACGAGGCCTCCGGGCAATTGCCGACCGAGACCTTGCCGGCGACGGTTCAAACCGTGATCGGCGCGCGCATCGATCGGCTGGCGCCGACGGACAAGGAGGTCCTGCAGGTGGGCGCAACGATAGGCCGCGAGTTCCCGCTGCCGGTGCTCGCAGAGGTCACGCGGGCCCATGCGCCCGACCTCTCTGAGATCCTCGGACGCTTGCTGGAAGTTGAACTGATTGAGAACGTGCCCGGCGACACCGGGCAAGAACGCTTCGCCTTCCGCCATCCCCTGATCCAGGAGGTTGCCTACGCCATGCAACTGCGAACCCGCCGCGTCGAGCTACATGCCGCGGTGGCCAGGGCGCTCGAACGTTTCCACCACGACCAGCTGAGCGAATATGCCGGCCCTATTGCTCATCATTTTGAGGAAGCCAAGGAATTCGGCCCGGCGGCCGCCTATACCGCACGCGCGGCGGCCTGGATCGGGACCACCAATTCGCGCTTGGCGATCAAAGCATGGTTGAAGGTCAGATTGCTCGTACAATCGCTCCCCCGCTCGTTCGAGACCGACCGGCTGCGCATGCACGCGTCGGGACAGATCATGAGTTCTTGGCTGGCGCGAGGGAATGGCTGCGGAGGAGGCTACGCCGTTCTACACCGAGGCCCTGGATATGGCGCGGCAATTGAAAAACTCCGTCACGGAAGTGCTGATCTTGGCCGGCTATGGCCGGGTCATGGCCTGCACCGGCTCGGCAGACGAATACGTCGGACAGCTTCAGCGCGCGATCGAACTGTGCGAGGACCCGAGCATCAGGGCCATCTTGCAGGTGTTCCTGTGTCAGGCCTACGGCTATGCCGGCAAGCTTCGGGAAGCGCTCGTTGCCGGCGAGACCGCGCTAAAGCAGGTTGCGAGCATCGAGAGGTCGCACGAGGCGCAATTCGGGTTCAACGTGGAACGGTGGGCTGAGAGCCTGCACGCGCGGCTGCTGGTGCGGACTGGCAGCTTCGATGTTGCGCGGGAGCGCATCGCCAGACTGGTCGCCACCGAGGGCAGCCATCCCGATCCGGCGGTCCTGTTCATTCCGCATCATGCCGGAGTTGAGATGGCTTGGCTGCTGCGGGACGAGAAGCTCGCCGAGCTTCACAGCCTTCGTATCGACGAAATCGCCCGAAGAAATAACACACCGTATGTTGCGGTGTATGCGAGCGTCTGCCGCGGACTGGCGCTGTCTCTGGCGGGGGACCACGTTGAAGCGATCCGGAAGCTTGAATCCGCGATCCTGCTCGCGCGAGAGGCTTTCGCCGGCCTCGAATACGAAAGCGACATGCTGGCATTCCTTGCCGAGATCCATCTGAAGAGTAACGGCTTGACCGCGGCCTTCGGCGCCGCTGAACAGGGAATCGCGGTGGCGAGGGAGCGGCGGGCGCGACTCGCCGAATGTCGCTCGACACTGGTGCTGGCGCAAATTGTCAACGCGGATAGTTTGCGCTATCCGCAGTATCAGTTGAACGACCTGCTTGCCCGCGGCCGGCAACTCATCGAGGAGACCGGCGCGCGGCCTTACGAGAGCCTGTTCCCGGTCGTGCGGTCGTCGGCATCGTCTTGTGGACAAGAAGCGTGAATTCCCGAAGTCCGTAGCCGGTGATCAATTCCACTCGGCCGAACCGTTCGCAAAAAGGCGTCCAGCGCTCCGGTGCAGTGCGGTAAAGTCCCGCCTCGGCAGGGGCTTCACGGTGGGGCAACATGAAATTGACGGCAAAACCTATCCGGCTGCAGACGTCGAGATCGATGAGGATCGCCTCTACGTATGCTTCCCAATCCGCCACGGGGCAACCTAGCCGAACGTTCAAGGTCCCGCTCGTGAGCGAGTAATCGGCGGGGGCGCCGCATTGCGAACCCACCGCGAACACGGCCCGGCTGTTGTCGGCCCAGCGGGCCCGCGCGGCAACAACCATCGCTGGCGAAATATCGATGCCGCGGTAAGTCACAACCGCATCGGCATGGCGCATTGCCAGGAAGTCCAGCAGCGCGCCGTAGCCGCAGCCGAAATCGTTCAGGCTAAACGGCTGCCCGAAACGACAGAGCTTCAGCAGCTGCACAAAGCGCAGATATTGCGAGACGACGTTCGGCCAGTCGACGCCGAGCGGTGTCGGGCCGTGTCGTTGCAGCGTTCCCGAATAGTACTTGCGAACTTCGGCCTGCAGTTCGCGCATCGCGCCGACGTCGCTCTACTTGTTGCGCTTGGAAGCCTTGGGCCGGCGGGCGCTGATAGTCGGGACCGAGATCGTGAGAAATCCCTTGCTGGAAAAGCTCAGGACGCGCTCGCCGCTGGTGATCAGGACGACGCCTTTTGGGCGCTCGCCGGGGTGCCAGGTGAAAAACACCGGTATCGGCCTGCTGCTCTCGAGGTTATCCTGCAAGGAAGCGATAATCTGGGCATGGCCGTTCTTTCGCGAGACCTTGCCGTCAACCGACGCGAGGGTTCCCTTCAAAAGATTCAGGTACCTGAAAAATCCGCGGCGATCGGCTTCGCCGACCGGCGCGATGTTGAGAAGCCCAAAGGACATCTGCAGAGTGTGCTGCGGCGAGAATACCTTGAACTCCTTCTGAAACTGGACCATCTCGTCCAGCGCTTCGCCAATGAACCGTGAATTCAACTGCTCTTGAACGTGCGGGACGTACCCGTCGGCAACCAATCCGCCCATGGGAATTCCTCCTGAAAAGGGCACGATAGCCCAGTTCGCGGTTCCCGGCCAGTCGCGAAGAATCAGGGCCAATCAATAAAGGGGGCCATTGCCTGCCTGTTCCGGGCGGAAAAATTCCGCGGAGGCGTCTCGGTGGGAGCCGGTCGATTGATGCAGTCCAGCGGCTCGCGCCAGACCGGACCAAAAAATCCGTCGTCGCGATGCTATAGTGCCCGTCGCATGTTAGAATTAGGACGTTGATCGCCAGTTTTCGGCAACGCCAGACACCGGTTCGATCGTCGAACTCGGCAGGTGGCGGGAGATTTCGGTCTCGAAAAATGCCGGAACAATAAATAAAACAGGGTGGAGGCTCTGCTGATGATTACCGCCATTGTCCGTTTCAAGCTTCCCGCCAGCATCGATGCCGCCAGGGCGGCCGAACTGTTCCAGGGCTCGGCGCCCAAATATCAGGGCCTTTCCGGCCTGATCCGCAAATATTATCTGTTCGATGCGGAAAACCGCACCGGCGGCGGCTGCTATCTCTGGGAGAGTCGCGAGGCCGCCGAGCGCGTCTATAACGCCGAATGGCGGCAGATGATCACCGAGCGCTATGGTGCTGCGCCCGAGATCAGCTTCTTCGAGACGCCGGTCGTGGTCGACAACACGCTCGGAAAAACCATCCTCGACGCGGCGGAGTAGGCCAGACTGCGGCGCAACAGGAACTTTGCTCCGTGGACCTCTTTCGCCATCGCCTGGCTTGACCCGGCCATCCACGCTCACCTCGCCCGCTTGCGGGAGGAGGGAGCCGCGCTCAGCAGCCCCGGCAGATGCTGTGCAGGCTCTGGTAGACCGCATCGTCGTCCTGGCGCATCTGCTTCAGTGAATCCAGCGTCGTGGTATCGACGGGCTTTTCAGGTTTGCGTTTGGCGGCGAGTTCGGCCTCCTGCCGCTGATAGCACGCCTCGCGTTCTGGCTTTGCCTTGATGAAGCGGCATTGCTCCACCTCCGCGAAGGCGGGCGCGGTGCCGATCAGGATGGCCAGCACGGATAGAATGAATCTCAACGACGTTGGTCCTTCGATGAACGACCGGCGTCAGCCTGCGGATTGGGCGCCGTAGATCTTGTCGCGCAGCCGCCGCATCCCGGCAAGCCATCGCTCGGGGTTGGAGGCCTTGCGCTGCATGTACTCATACACGGTCGGATGCGACAAGATCAGAAACCGCTCGGCTTCCATCGCCTCGATCACGATTCTAGCGACCTCCTCGGCCTGCATCACGCCGTCGACCCGCGCCGCGCTCGGACCAGCCGTCGTCATGCCGGTCTGCACCGATTGCGGGCAGAGCACGGAGACGCGGATGCCGCGGTCGCCATATTGAATGGCCAGATGCTCGGCGAGCGCGACCGCCGCATGTTTCGTCACGCCATACGGCATCGAGTTCAGCGACGCTAACAGTCCCGCCGCGGACGCCGTGTTGAGCAGATAGCCGGATCCGCGCGCAAGCATGCCGGGCACCAGCGCGCGCGCCGCGAACACGTGGCTCATCACATGCACCCGCCAGCTCACGTCCCAGTCGGCGTCGTCGGCGCTCTCCTGTCCCTTGCGCGACAGGCCCGCATTGGAAAAGAACACGTCGACCGGGCCATATTTGTCTTCGGCCGCGGCGATCAGCGCCTTGATGTCCTCCTCCTGGCCGACATCGGCTGTTACCGCGAGACCGTCGATGTCGCCGGCGACCTTCGCCAGCCGGTCGCGCGAGGATTTTAGGTCGGCGACCACCACGCCGCGCGCGCCGCCTTCCGCATACGCGCGGGCCACCGCCGCGCCGATGCCGCTGGCGGCTCCTGTGACGACGCAGACCTTGTTTTTGACCAGCATGATTCAGTGTTCCCTATTTCCGTCATTGCGAGCGAATGGGTCGGCGCAAAGCGCCGCCCGATGATGAACTCCGCGAAGCAATCCATGGCGCGGATACGGCAGTTATGGATTGCTTCGCCGCTTCGCTCCTCGCAATGACGATTTCAACACATCTTGTTGATTGTTCGTTCGCTACCCCGCTGCGTCACCCCCGGTACAGCCCTTTCTCCCGCGCCTTCTGGACGGCCAGTGCGGCCATCAGGTCGAGCATCGGCGTCGACAGCCCCGCGGCGCGCGCGAACGCCGCCGGCGCCTTGACCAGCACGTCGATCTCCATCGCGCGGCCGAGTTCATAGTCCTGCAGGATCGAGGGCTTGTGGTCGGGCGCCGGGCCCGAGCGGGTGAGGCGCCTGACGTCGGGGATATAGCTTTGCGCGATGCTGTTGGCCTCATCGAGCAGACGCGGCACCACCTCGCGCAGGGCAGGCTCGTCGCGCACCGCCCGCGCCGTCTGCCCGGTCAAGAGGCACAGCACCGACAACGACATGTTGGTCAGGAGCTTTGACCAGATCGTTTCCCTGATCCGCCGAATCGGTTGCGACTGGATCGAGGCTTCATTGAGCAAAGCCCGCACGCGCTCGATCCGCGCGCTGGCGCTGATCGTCGCATTCGCCGATCTGCAGCATGTTTCGGTCCGGTGAAAGATTTGCGACAATTCCCGGCGCAACTACCTCGTTCGACGAAAAAATCACGCCGCCGATGATCCGCTCCCGCGAAACAAGCGATCGCAGCCGGCCGCCCGTGTCGAGAAAGCTCAAATCAGGGACCGGCGGATGATCCGGCGAAATGCCGATGTCGTACCACCAGGGAATGCCGTTTTGGGCGAACACCACGGCGGTGTCATCCTTGAGCAGCGGCGGCAGCCCTTCGACAAGGCTTTCCAGCGACGTCGCCTTCAGCGTGGAGATGACAAGATCCTGCGGCCCGAGCGCCACTGGGTCGTCGGATGCCCTCACGCGCGCCGTGAATTCGGTCTCGCCGACCCGAAGCGTCAGGCCTTTCGTCCTGACCGCCTCAAGATGCGGGCCGCGCATCACACAGGAGACATCATGTCCGGATAGCATGAGTCGTACCGCAAAATGGCTGCCGACGGCGCCCGCGCCGAAAATGCAAATACGCATGAGGTGGAGTTTCCTGTTTGTGGGATCGACGGCGGAAATGTCTCAGTTTCCACGGGCTTGCCCCGCGGCGCAACGCCCGTCCGGGTCGCTCGGCCATCGAGCGTCATCGATATGGTAGAAAATCGATACTCTGAGAGGTTGCGCATGGAAATCTACACAATCATCGGATAATATCGGGCCGGAACTTTTTTCCACCCGCTTGAGAATGAAATTTGAACGGACCGTTTAGCCAGAAAGCAATTTGGAAACCGGAGAAACACCATGGCACAAGCCCCCAAGCCCATGAACACCGTGCAGCGGAATTCCATTCGACCCGGCGAAACCCGGCCGCGCCCGGCGGCCAAGAGCTCGCAGGCGCATCCCGGGGTAAGCCCGCTTCATCCCGTCAGCCATCGCAACGTCAGCTTTCAGCCGCTGCCACGCCCGCTGGGATTGCCGCCCTACCATTACGACCTGGTCGAGAATTTCCCCGCCATCGGCGACGCCATTACCCAGGACAAGAAGCTGGTCTTTCATATCGTCGGCGATTCCGGCGGCGTGCAGGACGGTGAATTCCAGAACAACGTCGCCGAGCAAATGATCGATCATCTGACCAGCGGCAAGGGCGCCAAGCCGCAGTTCTGCTATCATGTCGGCGATGTCGTCTATTTCACCGGCATGAAGGACGACTATTACGCCCAGTTCTACGATCCTTATGCGCATTACGACGTGCCGATCCTGTCGATTCCCGGCAACCATGACGGCGAGGTCGACGATCCCACTGCGCAAACCTCGCTAGACGGCTGGGTGCAGTATTTCATGCAGGCCCATCCCGACGTCGATCCGATCTCGAAAGACGCGCCGCGGGTTCAGCTCAATCTGCCGAACGTCTATTGGACATTGGTGACGCCGTTCGCGACCATCATCGGCCTCTACACCAACGTGCCCGAGGGCGGATCGATCGATTCGGTCCAGCAGCAGTGGGTGACCAACGAATTCGCGACCGCCCCGACCGATCGGGCACTGATTTTCGCGCTGCATCACCCGATCTATTCGTTCGACGTCTTCCACAGCGGCAGCTCCAAAATGGCGGACGTGCTGGAAAACGCCATTCGCGATACCGGGCGCGTTCCCAATCTGGTGCTGTCCGGTCACGTGCATGACTATCAGCGCATCGAACAGACCATCGCGCCGGACGGGCCGACGCCGTTCATCGTCACGGGCAATGGCGGCTATCACAATCTGCACGCGGTTCATTCCGCGGTCGGTGACAAGTCGCCAGATACCGGCGCGGTGCTGAAATACGTCCAGGCCAAGAAATGGGGCTTCATGACGCTGACGATCGACAGCCACACCATTTCCGGGGTCACGACCGAGGTCGACCGCAATGGCCATGTCTCGAACGGCGACACGTTCAGCTACCCCACCAAGCCCGTCATCCTGAAATCGCCGAAATCGGTTCCGACGTTGTGAGGATTGGCGGCTAGGCTTGCGATTCTGCCGGCACGCGCCGCGCGCGTGCCGGTCTCCCGCGCTTCGCAAGTCCGGACCCCTATGGTTCCGCGGTGCGGATGCCCGCCGGGCTGACCTTCATCGCGATCGGCGCCGTCTTGGTCAGGGTCTTGCCGTCGAATGCAAAGGTTGCGATCTCGTTCTCGACCATGCACTGGACCAGCAGCTTGCTGGAATCCTTCGACCAAACGATGCCCTGGCACCAGTGGCCGATCCTGGCTTCCGTCATTGACCGGCCCTCTTGCGGGGTCCATGACGCGCAGTATTCAACGGCCAAGCGCGGTTGTCGAATCCCTCCGCAGTTCGGGCTCGCCCTGGGAAAGCTGATCAACTGGCCGGAGACGGCTCTTGCACTGGCAATGAGGCCACCGTCGTCCCGGCCTTTCGCCGGGACGACGATAAACACGCCTCACGCGTTGCCGCGGTCTTCCCTGAACAGATCGAGCTTCTGCTGCACCGGGCGATCCGAAAAGCTGAACAGCACCGAATCCTGGTCGGACTCGTGGGTGACCCACTGCCAGCTCGGCACCACGAACAGATCGCGCGGGCCCCACTCGAAAATCTGGTCGCCGATCCGCGAGCGGCCCTTGCCTTCGATCGCGGTGAACACGGTCGCATCGGTCGACCGATAGCGCGCGGTCTTGAAGCCCTTGGGCAAGAGCTGGATGAAGGTGCCGATGGTCGGCATCGCGAAATCGCCGGTCTCGGGATTGGAAAATTTCAGCTTGAGGCCGTGACAGGCGTCCCACTCGTTGCGCGCCTTGGCCTGCTCCAGCGCCTCGCGGGTGTAGGCATAGGGATAATTGAAGATCGGCGAGGTCTTCGATGTGCGCTTCTCGTCGACCGGCAGCAGATTGTGGCCGTAGCGCCCAAAGCTGTCGCCCGCCGGTTTGGTGATCTTCTGCTGGTCTTCCTTGGCATCCTCGGCAAAGGAGGCGTCGAAGAACTGCACCATCGGAATATCGAGACCGTCGAGCCAGAACATCGGCTCGGAGGTTTCGTTGGAATGATCGTGCCAGGTCATCGACGGCGTGATGACGAAATCGCCGGGCTCCATCGCGGTGCGCTCGCCGTCGACGGCCGTGAAGGCGCCCTTGCCCTCGAGGATGAAGCGCAGCGCCGACTGGCTGTGCCGGTGCGCCGGCGCGACATCGCCCGGGATCACCATCTGCACGCCGGCGAACAGCGAGGTCGTGACTTTCGACTGGCCGCGCAGCCCCGGATTCTCCAGCACCAGCACCCGCCGCGTCGCTTCCTTGGCGGTGATCAGCTTGCCGGCTTCGGTCATGTAGTCGCGGATGGCGTCGAACTTCCACAAATGCGGACGGCACGCGCTGCGCGGCTCCGGCGTGATCAGATCGCCCATCACGTTCCACAGCGCGGAAAGATTCTCGCCGTCGATCTTCTTGTAGAACGCCTCGCGTTCCGGCGTCTTCTGTACGGCTTCCATGGCGAGCCTCCCTGTTCTTGTTACTGGATTAATTGACAGCATACTTACAATATGGCTAACGTCAATCAAGCAGACCAGAAAAATCGAGGGAGGCCCATATGAAGCTGCACGGCTATTTCCGCAGCAGTGCGTCCTACCGGGTCAGAATCGCGTTGAATCTGAAGGGTCTGGGCGCCGAGCACCTGCCGCATCATCTGCGCAAGGGCGAACAGCGCGACCCCTCTTATCTCGCCATCAACCCGCAGGGGCTGGTGCCGACCCTGCAGGATCAGGGCGCCGTCATCACCCAGTCGCTCGCCATCATCGAGTGGCTCGAAGAGACCCATCCCAGGCCGCCGCTGTTGCCAAGGGATCCGTTGCGCCGCGCCCATGTGCGGGCATTCGCGCAGGTCCTGGCCTGCGATACCCACCCGGTGCAAAATCTGAAAGTGCTGGCACGGCTGCGCGAACTTGGCCTGCCCGAGGAGCAGGTGACGGGATGGGCGGCGTGGGCCAACCGCGAGGGGTTGTCGGCCTGCGAAGCCCTGATCGCCAATGAGCCCGGGCCGTTCTGCTTCGGCGAGGCGCCGACCCTGGCCGATCTCTGCCTGGTGCCGCAGCTCGCCAACGCGCGGCGTTTTGGCGTCGATGTCGCGGCCTATCCGCGGCTGCTGAAAGCCGAGGCGGCGGCGAAAAACCTCAAGGCGTTCGCGAACGCCGCGCCGGAGCGTCAGCCCGATGCCGAGTAAACCCGATAACGTCACCATGGATGCAGTCTACGCGGCGCCGGGCTACCTGTTTCGAAGGATGCAGCAGATCGCGGTCGCGATCTTCATGGAGGAGTGCAGGGACTACGACCTGACGCCGGTGCAGTTCGCAGCCCTGGTCGCGATCCAGACCCATCCCGGCATCGACGCGACGCGGCTATCCGCCGTCATCGCGTTCGACCGTTCGACGCTCGGCAACGTGATCGAACGGCTGGAGACGAAGGGCTATATCGAGCGCAAGCCATCGTCCGGGGACAAGCGGATCAAGCTCTTGTACCAGACCCGATCGGGCGCGGCGCTGCTGCGCGAGATCATGCCCTCGGTCGATCGCGCGCAGGCCCGCATGCTGCAGCCGCTGCGGCCGGCCGACCGCAAGACCCTGACGGCGCTGCTGACGCAACTGGTCGATCTCAACAACGAGGCGTCGCGGGTGCCGTTGCGCGCCGAAGACGCGCTCGAACATCTCGGGAAGGCAGGCTGATGGCAGCTTCGAACCCGCGGCCGGTCCTGATCGCGGGCGGCGGCATCGGCGGCCTTGCCGCGGCACTTGGCCTCGCGCAAAAGGGCATTGCCTCGATCCTGCTGGAGAAGGCTGCCGCACTCGGCGAAATCGGCGCCGGCATCCAGCTCGGGCCGAACGCCTTTCATGCCTTCGACTATCTCGGCGTCGGCGAGGCCGCGCGGGGCATGGCTGTCTATATCGATCAGCTCCGGCTGATGGATGCGCTGACCGCGGAAGAAATCACCCATGTCGATCTGCGCGATGCGTTCCGCTCGCGCTTCGGCAACCCCTACGGCGTCGTGCACCGCGGCGACCTGCACGGCGTGTTCCTGAAGGCCTGCCGGGATCATAAACTGATCGAATTGCGCGTCAGCAGCGAAGTGACGGGTTACGACCAGGACGGCGCGTCGGTGACGGCGCATCTGGCCTCCGGCGAGCGCGTGACGGGATCGCTGTTGATCGGCGCCGACGGCCTGTGGTCGAACGTCCGCAAACAGGTCACATCGGACGGGCCGCCGCGGGTATCGGGCCACACCACCTATCGCTCGGTGATCCCGACCGAGGAGATGCCCGAGGACCTGCGCTGGAACGCAGCGACGCTGTGGGCGGGGCCGAAATGCCATATCGTGCATTACCCGCTGTCGGGCTGGAAGGTGTTCAACCTCGTCGTCACCTATCACAACGACGCGCCGGAGCCGGTGGCGGGCAAGCCGGTGTCCGAGGCGGAAGTCCTTAAAGGTTTTGCCCATGTCCACGAGCGCGCGCAGAGCATCATCCGTCACGGCAGGAACTGGAAGCTCTGGGTGCTGTGCGACCGCGACCCCAGCGATCGCTGGGTCGACGGCCGCGTCGCGCTGCTCGGCGACGCCGCGCATCCGATGCTGCAATATTTCGCGCAAGGCGCCTGCCAGGCGATGGAGGACGCGGTGTGCCTGTCGCACATGCTGGGCAGCCATCCCGGCGATCACGCGACCGCATTGGAAAAATACCGCGCGCAGCGCTTTCCCCGCACCGCGCGGGTGCAGTTGATGTCCCGCGCCATCGGCGAGCACATCTATCATCCCTCGGGCGACCACGCGCGGCTCCGCAACGCGATCATGGGTGCGAAGACGTCCGAGGATTATTATCGCGATCTGGCGTGGCTCTATGGCGGCACAGGGCTGGGGAGTTGAACGCTGTCGCCGTCCCGGCCTTGAGCCGGGATCCATAACCACAGGCGCGAATTTGGCGAAGGCTGGGGCGGCCATCGAGCGCAACAACAGACATCGGCGGCTATGGGTCCCGGCTTTCGCCGGGACGACGTCTGAGAGCGTTGCGGCGAAGTGTCCTAAATCCGCATTACCGCTTGCCGGTCGATCTTGCCGGTGCCGGTCTTCGGCAATTCCTCGATGAATTTCACCTCGCGCGGATATTTGTAAGGCAGCAGCTTCGCCTTGACGAAATCCTGCAGCATTTTAGTCGCGTCGCTTTCGTCGAACGCGCCGTTGTTCATGACGACGACGGCCTTGAGCGTCATGCGCCGGTCCGGCAGTTCAACGGCGAACACCGCGCATTCGCGCACGTCGGGATGTTCGGCGAGGCAAAGCTCGACCTCGAGCGGATAGACCCATTGGCCGGAGATTTTTATCAGATCATCGGCGCGGCCGCGGAAGAAATGGAAGCCGTCGCTGTCCCGAACAAAACGGTCGCCGGTGTAGATCCATCCCGCCTCGCGGATGGTTTCGGCGGTCTTGTCGGGCCGGTTCCAGTACAGCGGCGTGTTGGAGTCGCCGCGCACCCACAGAATGCCTTCCTCATTGTCGGCGACCTCGCGGCCGTCCTTGTCCCGAAGCAGGATCTCGTAGCCGGGCACGCGAAGCCCGGCGGCGCCGAGTTTTTTCTTTTCCGGACGGTTTGAGAGGTAGATGTGCAGCACTTCGGTCGAGCCCAGCCCCTCGATGATTTCGAGCCCGGTGAGCTTCTTCCAGCCGTTGAAGACCTCGGCGGAAAGCACCTCGGCTGCGGATAGCGCCATCCGCAGCGAGGAGAAATCCGCCTGCTCCGCGCCGTCGGCCTTGGTCAGCGAGGTGTAGAGCGTCGGCAATCCGAAAAACACCGATGGACGAAAGCGTCCGATCGCCTCGAAAATCGCCGCCGGTTTCGGCTGGCCCGGCAGTAGCAGGGTCGCAGCACCCGCCGAGAACGGAAAGGTGATCGAGTTTCCAAAACCGTAGGCGAAGAACATTTTCGGGACGGAGAAGCAGATATCGTCAGCCTTCAGCTTCAAGACGTTCTGCGCGAAGGCGAGATCGCTATAGGCCATGTCGTGCTGCAGATGGACGATGCCCTTGGGCCGTCCGGTCGAGCCCGACGAATACATCCAGAACGCCATCTCGTTGCGGTCAGTGTCGGCCTCAGTGAGTTCGGCGGGAAAGCCCTTTAGCCAGCGCTCGGCCGCGATAGCATCTGGTACAGCGTGATCGCCGGCCGCGCCGTTGACCGCGATCAGCGTGCGCAGCGCGGTATCCTTGCAGGCCTCGGCATTGAAGCGCGAACAGAATTCCGCATCGGCCACCGCGACCGGGGCATTCGAATCCGACAGATAGAATTGCAGCAGGTCCGGCGGCGTCAAAGTATTGATCAACAGCGGCACGAAGCCGGCGCGGACCGCGCCGAAGAATGCGGCCGGATAGGCCGGCGTGTCGTCGAGGAACATCAGGATGCGGTCGCCGCGCTTCAGTCCCAGCGAGATAAAGCCGTGGCCCCAGCGCGAGGCGTCCGCACAGAGTTCGGCGTAGCTGCGCGTGCCGAGCGGACCGGTCAGCGCCAGCCGGCCGCCATGGCCCTTTTTGAGATTGTCGAACAGGATGCGGCCGGCGTTATAGGTTTGCGGGATCGCAAAGCCGATTTCCTTCGCGCCTGCGCAATCGGTCGGCACCGCGTCGGCAATCGCACCCGCGCCGTCATGCCGCGGCGTCATCGCTGGCTCCCGCTGTTTTGCCGGGGACGGGACGCCTCGTAACGCGCCATGAAGGCCGGCGACATCGCGCGCAGCCGCGCATCGTCGATCCGCCCGGACCGCGTGATATAGCTATGGGCAAAATCCATCAGGTCGAGCTTCATGTGTTCGGGGAATATCTCGTACCAATCGGCGCTGGTGCGCGCCGCCGTTACCAGCTTCTTCACGACCGGCTGGCGCTCGTTCTGATAGCGCTTGAGGCCTTTGGCGATATCGTCTTCCGCCTCCAGCGCCTTGGTCAGCGCGATGGCGTCCTCGATCGCAAGGCGCGTCCCCGATCCGATCGAGAAATGCGCCGAATGCAGGGCATCGCCGATCAGCACCATGTTCTTGAACGACCAGCGCTCGTTCCAGATCCACGGGAAATTGCGCCACACCGATTTGTTCGAGACCAGCGGATGGCCGTCGAGCGTTGCCGCGAACACCTGCTCGCAGATCGCTTTGGATTCGTCGATCGTCTTGTCGGCGAAGCCATAGGCCTGCCAGGTCGCGGGGTCGCATTCGACCAGGAAGGTGCTCATGTCAGGCGAGTAGCGATAGTGATGCGCATTGAACGCGCCGAGTTCGGTCTTCACGAAGGTCTGCGACAGCGTCTCGAAGCGTTTCGTGGTGCCGTACCAGGCGAACTTGTTGGCGGAATAGGACAGCGAGGTGCCGAAATCGCCCTCGAAACTGCGGCGCACCAGCGAGTTCAGGCCGTCGGCCGCGACGATCAGGTCATAACCGCTTAGAGTATCCAGCGACTGGATCGTGGTGTCGTAGCGCGGCGCGATACCGACCGCGCGCACGCGCGCCTGCAGAAGCTTCAGCAGTTCGAGCCGGCCGATCGAGGAGAAGCCGACGCCGTCGATCGCGACGCTTTCGCCGCGCAGATTGAGCGTGATGTTCTTCCAGCTCTCCATCCGGGGCGCGATGGCGTCGACCGTGTCGGGGTCGTCAGCGCGCAGGAATTCAAGCGCCTGTTCTGAGAATACCACGCCGAAGCCCCAGGTGGCGCCGGCGGGATTCTGCTCGAACAGATCGATCTCGGCGTCGGGGTGGCGCCGTTTCCAGAGATACGCGAAGTAGAGGCCGCCGGGGCCTCCGCCGATCACGGCGATACGCACGATCTTCCCTCCCCAAATTGGCAGTATACTGTTAATTGGCGCCACACTAATCCCGGCGCGATCCGGATGCCACCGGAAAAACCTTCAGGCTGGCGCATTTTTCCACTTCGTTGGCTGGCCCCCGGCGCGGTCGCGCGACACCAGCGCGCATCGGCGCGGCCGATTGGCTCCTCGGAACGAAGTCTCGATTCTCATCGTGAGCAGCATGGCTCAAAAAAACGGGCGAGGATGCGGCTTGCCTCTTGATCGCGGAGCCGTTGTGCTGAAGTTTTCGCAATTGTTGTCTGGCAAAACTCTTTCAACCAACCCGTTTGATGCCAATCGCCGTGGCAGGGAGAAACCATGCAGGATATCAGAAGCAGATGGCTGACGTTCTACGCCGACCATGTCGGGCCGGCCACCAAGGAAATGTTCGGTTACGTCGAGAAGATGGTGATCGCGACCCTGATCATATCGGCAGGCGAACACGTCTCGAGCGACGAGCCGGCCATCGTTCTGTTCGGCTATTTGCGGCATGGCCTCGTGGGCCGCGGCGTCGAGCTGTTCGGTATCGTTCTGCTCCTGCTGAATTTCCTCGACGGCTTCTACAAGCTCGCGAAGCTGAATTGGCATGCCGCATACCAGATATTGATGTCGTTCTGCTATGTCGCTCTGTCGGTGCGGCTGGTTCAGTTGATCCTCGCGTTTCGCGCCGAATGATTGCGGCCCGCGACGTGATGCAGGCCGCCCTGAAACATTCCGCCGATCGATTTATTGCGCGGCGAACTGGCCGAGGACTTCCTTGCACGCCGGAGAAATCGAGGCGGCCTTGCTCGCCAGACATTGGATGATGCGGCCACCGCCGGCAGGAACGCCGCCGCACAGCGCGCGCACGTCCCCGCCGCAAGCCGACCGCAGCACGAACAGTTCCTCGCGCGGCCGCATCGGCCGCAGCACCAGCACCGGCGCAGGGGCCGGCGCTGCCGCGGGAGCGGCGGCTGTTGCGGCCGCACCGCCCGGTGCCGGCGCCGCGCCGCCGCCGCTCGCGGCGTTCAGGGCCTGCTGACAGGACGCCGAGACTTTTGTCTTGCTCTTTTCCAGGCAGCTCAACGCCGCTTCGCCCCCGGTCGGCACGCCGGCGCAGACTTTTGGATAGTCGGCGCGGCACGAACTGCGGATCGCGGCAATCTGCGCGCTGCTTGGCTTCTTGGCGCTGGCGGCCGCCGAAGTCGCGGGAGCGGCAGCCTTGGGCGCAGGTGCGGTTGCGGTCTCAGCCGGCTTGGCCGCGGCAGCAGCCGGCGCAGGCTCCGTCTTGGGAGCTGTAGCCGATTCCGTCTTCGGCTCCGCAGCCGGCGCAGCCTCCGCCTTGGGCGCGGCAGGCGGTTCTGCCGCGCGTACCGCGCCCTGACATGCAGCGGAAAGGCTCGCCATGTTTTTCTGCAGGCATTGCAGCGACGCTTCGCCGCCCGGCGGCACGCTCGAGCAATGGGCGATATAATCCGAGCGGCACTGCGACCTGATGGCGCTGCGCTGCGCGTCGGTCGGGGCCTGCGAAAATGCCGGCATGGAAACCGCGAACATGATTGCTGCCATCGACGCAACAATCGTCGCGCTACGTGTCAACGTGTTGATCATTTGAAGAAATCCCTATCGTTGGCGCGGCCGAAAGCCGCCGCTTCAAATCGAAATGAGTGACGAAAAAGGTTGGAGATAAATTTCGCAAGTCGCATCATTTTCGCTTTCGAGTTCCACTGCAAGCGGATTGTTGCTATGCATGGATGGCAAGCCTTTCTCCGCAAAACCCTTCGCGGTCGCGAAACGAAATGGGGCACGGAACATGACGCCAAGGCATTCGCCAGCGTGCATCGAACCGGATGGACGCAAAGTGAATTGCGCCACAAAACGAAGCGCCGCCACCGCATGCCGCATCGCCTTCGCCATATGCTCCTTCGCTGCATTAAGTGCCTGCGAACAAAATAGTTTTGTGCCGCCGCCGCCGCCGAAGGTCGACGTCGCCGTGCCAGTGCAGCGCGCGGTGACGCGCTTTCTCGAGGCCACCGGCAACACCGCGCCGTTCAAATCCGTCGATCTCGTCGCGCGGGTGCAGGGCGTGCTGCAGTCGATCAATTACAAAGACGGAGAGTTCGTGAAGGCGGGCACGACGCTGTTCACCATCGAGCCCGACACCTACAAGTACAAGCTCGAGCAGGCGCAAGCGGCGGAGGCCGGCGCCCAGGCGTCGCTCAAGCAGGCCGAGGCAGACTTCAGGCGCCAGGCCGATCTGGTCGCAAGGCAGGCGGTTTCGCAGGCAACGCTGGATACATCCACCGCCTCGCGGGACAACGCGCAAGCCAACCTGCAGCAGGCGCAAGCCAACACCAGGATCGCCGCGGTCAATTACGGCTACACCAACGTGGTGGCGCCGTTCGACGGGTTCGTCAGCGCGCATCTGGTCTCGGTCGGTAACCTCGTCGGCGTGGCCTCGCCGACCCAGCTTGCCACCATCGTTCAGGACGATCCGATCTACGTGAATTTCAACGTCAACGAACAGCAGGTGCTGCGCATCCGCGCGGAGGCGGCGCGCAAGGGAATGACGGTAAGCGATCTAAGGCAAACCCCGGTCGAGGTCGGGCTGCAGACCGAAAGCGGCTTTCCGCACAAGGGCAAGCTCGACTACGCCTCGCCGACCATCAACCAGTCGACGGGCACGCTCGCGGTGCGCGGCATCCTGCCGAACGCCGACCGCATCCTGCTGTCCGGCTATTTCGTTCGCGTCCGCGTTCCGCTTGACGAGCAGCAGGGCGCGCTGCTCGTTCCCAGTGTCGCTCTCGGCAGCGATCAGGCCGGCCGGTATGTGCTGGTGGTGAACAAGGACAATGTCGTCGAGCAGCGCAAGGTCGAGACCGGGCAGGTCGAGGGCGAACTGCGCGTCATCGACAGCGGCCTGAAGCCCGACGACCGCGTTGTCGTCGCCGGGCTGCTGCGGGCGATTCCCGGCCAGAAGGTCGATCCGCAACTGCAGAAGATCGAGCCGCAGCCGGCATCGGCCAAATAGGACGGGCCATGATTTCAAAATTCTTCATCGAGCGGCCGGTCCTCTCCAACGTCATCGCGATCCTGATGATCCTGATCGGCGGCGTGTCGCTGTTCAGCCTTGCGGTCGCGCAATATCCTGACGTGGTTCCGCCGACGGTGCAGGTGACGACGCGCTATCCCGGCGCCTCCGCCAAGACCGTGATCGATACCGTGGCGCTGCCGATCGAGCAGCAGGTCAATGGCGTCGAGGACATGCTCTACATGCAGTCGTATGGCGGCGCCGACGGCACCTATTCGCTGACGGTGACGTTCAAGATCGGTACCGATCTCAACTTCGCCCAGGTGCTGGTGCAGAACCGGGTCTCGAGCGCGCTGTCGCAGTTGCCGCAGGCGGTGCAGAACCAGGGCGTGACGGTTCAGAAGAAGTCGACCTCGATCCTGTTGTTCGTGACGCTGACGTCGCCGAATTCCACCTATGACAGCCTGTTCCTCAGCAACTACGCCACCATCAATCTGCGCGACGAGCTGTCGCGCCTGCCCGGCGTCGGCAATGTGACGGTGTTCGGCGCCGGCCAGTATTCGATGCGGGTCTGGCTCGATCCGAACAAGTTGCAGGCGCGCGGGCTGATGCCGCAGGACGTCATCCAGGCGATCCAGCAGCAGAGCCAGCAGGTGACCGCGGGGCAGGTCGGCGCGCCCCCGACGCCGCCGGGGCAGGCGTTCCAGTACACGCTCAACGTCAACGGCAGGCTTGAAAACCAGGCGCAGTTCGAGAACATCATCGTCAAGACCGGCAACAATGGCGACGTCACCCGCGTGCGCGACGTCGGCTGGGTCGATCTGGGAGCGCAGACCTACAGCCAGGTGTTCTCGCTCAACAGGAAGCCGGCCACCGGCATCGGCGTGTTCCAGTCGCCCGGCGCCAATGCGCTCGAGGTCGAGAAGGCCGTCCAGAAGAAGATGGCGGAGCTCGCGGCGCAATTCCCGCAGGACATCAGATACGACACGCCGTTCGACACCACCAAATTCGTCGCGGCCTCGATCGCCGAGGTCTACAAGACCCTGATCGAGGCGGGCCTGCTGGTGCTGGTGGTGATCCTGGTCTTCCTGCAGGACTGGCGCGCGATGCTGGTGCCGGCGACCACCGTGCCGGTGACGATCATCGGCGCGTTCGCGGCGATGGCGGCGCTCGGCTTCACCATCAACCTGTCGACGCTGTTTGCGATCGTGCTGGCGATCGGCATCGTGGTGGACGACGCCATCGTCGTGGTCGAGGGCGCCGCGCATAATATCGAGAAGGGCATGTCCGGCCACGACGCCGCGGTCAGCGCGATGGATGCGCTGTTCGCGCCGATCATCGGCATCACGCTGGTGCTGATCTCGGTGTTCCTGCCGGCGGCCTTCCTTCCGGGGCTGACCGGGCGCATGTACGCGCAATTCGCGCTGGTGATCGCGGCGACCGCGCTGCTCAGCGCCGTCAACGCCGCGACGCTGAAGCCGACGCAATGCGCGCTGTGGCTGCGCCGGCCGGTGCCGCCGGAGCAGCGCAACTTCTTCTATCGCGGCTTCAACGCGGTCTACGACCGGCTGGAGCGGGGTTATGCACGGCTGATCGGCACTCTCGCCGCGCACAGCAACCTTTCCGTCATCTCGGCGCTGGTTCTGATCGGCATCGCCGGCTACGGCCTGTCGCGGGTGCCGACCGGCTTCATCCCGATCGAGGACCAGGGCTATCTGCTGGCCGCGGTGCAACTGCCCGACGGCGCGGCGCTCGATCGCACCCAGAAGGTGCTCGAGCAGGTCAGCGAACTGGCCGGCAAGACGCCGGGGTCGATCAGGTGGTCAGCATCGCCGGCATCTCGGCGTTTGACAACAGTTCGAGCCTGGCCAATGCCGGCGTCGCCTATCTGATCCTGAAGGACTGGAGCGCGCGCGGTCCCGGCGAGGATCTGCGCTCGCTGTTTACAGGGCTGAACGAGAAGCTTGCGGCAATCCCGGAAGCGCGGATCCTGGTGATCCCGCCGCCGCCGATCCAGGGCATCGGCAACGCCGCCGGTTTCGCCATGCAGGTCGAGCTGCGCGACGGCAATGCCGATTACGGCAAGCTGCAGGCCGTCACCGGCGCTTTGGTCGCCAACGCGCAGACGCAAAGCGCCCTGCAGCGCGTCAGCTCGTCGTTCCGCGCGATGGTGCCGCAATATGACGTCGAGGTCGACCGCATCAAGACCCAGACGCTGCACGTCACCACCGACCAGATATTCTCGACGCTGTCGTCCTATCTCGGCGCCAGCTTCGTCAACCAGTTCACCAAGTTCGGCCGCACATTCCAGGTCTATGCCCAGGCGGATGCGCAGTTTCGCCTGACCGCGCGCGACATCGAGAACATGATGGTCCGCAACCAGCAGGGCGACATGATCCCGATCGGCACGGTGGCCAAGATCACGCCCTCGGTCGGACCGTCGCTGATCAGCCTCTACAATCTCTATCCGTCGGCGACCGTGATCGGCCTGCCGGCGACGGGCTACAGTTCCGGCCAGTCGATGGCGCTGATGGAGGAGATCGCGGCCAAGACCCTGCCGCGGGGCACCGGCTATGAGTGGACGGCGATGTCGTACCAGGAAAAGGTCGTCAGCAACCAGATCTACTACGTGTTCGGGCTGGCGCTGCTGCTCGTCTATCTCGTGCTGGCGGGACAATATGAAAGCTGGTACGCGCCGATCTCGGTGATCCTCGCCGTGCCGCTGTCGCTGCTCGGCCCGATGATCGTGCTCACGGCTTTGCGGATCGAGAACAACCTCTACACCCAGATCGGCATCATCCTGTTGATCGCGCTGTCGGCGAAGAACGCGATTCTCATCGTCGAGGTCGCGCTCGAACTGCATGTCCGCGACGGCAAGCCGCTGGTGGAATCCGCAGTCGAGGCTGCGCGCGCCCGGTTCCGGCCGATCCTGATGACCTCGTTCGCCTTCATCCTCGGCGTGGTGCCGCTGGTGATCGCGACCGGCGCCGGCGCCAGCGCCCGCAAGTCGATCGGCATCACCGTGTTCTCCGGCATGATCGCCTCGACCTGCCTCGCCGTGCTGTTCGTTCCGACATTCTTTGTCGTGGTGCAGCGGTTCGAGAACTGGCTGGCGGAGCGAAAGCGCACATCCGACGCGCCGACGATCTCGCCGGCCGGATCCTGAAACGGCGGATCAATAAGAAGCCGTATGGATGACGCTGTGCGGATGAGGTCCGGCCGGAATTCCGTCCGCGGGGGAATAGTCCGCACGCAACGGGGTTGTTGATGCCGACACTTCGCGGGCTGGCTGCTGTCGCGGGCTGCCGCCGTCATCTGCGCAGACAACAACAGCGGTCGCGCGACCGTCAGAACGGAGAAACCAAATGCGCTGGCATCTTCTCGGTCTTGCAGCACTTTCCACGCCGATATTCATTCTCGCTGCCGTGCCGCCGGCGGCAGCGGACTATCCCGTCTGCATGGCCGGCGGGTACGACAGCAGGGCGCTGCATTGCGACTTTACGGATCTCGATCAGTGCCGCGCCACGGCGTCCGGCATCGGGGGATCCTGCACGCTGAACCCCTATTACCATCCCGCTCCGCCGGTCATCCGCAGCGGTCCCACGAGGCGTCGCCATTAGGCGGCAGTCGGTAAGGGCGGAGACGGTCGGCACGGCGCAAGCGCCGTTGCCAATCCCGTGTTCGCGCCCGACCCCGTTGCGCTAAACCTTGACCATCCGCTTGCCGCGGTTCTCGCCGGCGAGCAGTCCGATCAGCGCCTTCGGCGTGTTCTCCAGCCCGTTGATGATGTCTTCCTGGACTTTCAATTTGCCGGAGGCGACCCAGGATTGCAGGTCCTTCAGGGCCTGGTCGCGCTGGTCCATATAATCCATCACGATGAAGCCCTGCATGGTCAGGCGCTTCACCACGATCAGGCCGGGCACGCCGCGCGGCCCGTGCGCCGACGGCACGCCGTCATATTGCGAGATCGCGCCGCAGCAGGCGATGCGGCCGCGGTTGTTCATCTGCGCGAGGCAGGCTTCGAGAATGTCGCCGCCGACATTGTCGAAGTAGACATCGATGCCGCCTGGCGCGGCCGCCCTCAGTGCCTTGAACACCGCGCCGTCCTTGTAATCGACCGCGGCGTCGAAACCGAGTTCGCTCGTCAGCCAATTGCACTTGTCCTTGCCGCCGGCGATGCCGACCACGCGGCAGCCCTTGATCTTCGCGATCTGGCCGACGATCGATCCGACCGAACCGGCGGCGGCCGAGACCACGACGGTTTCGCCGGCCTTCGGCTTGCCGATGTCGAGCAGCCCGAAATAGGCGGTCAGCCCGGCGATGCCGTAGACGCTCAACAAATGCGTCAGCGGCTCGAGCTTCGGCATTTTCGTCAGGTGCTTTGCCGGGACGGAAGCGTAATCCTGCCAGCCGGTGTCGCCGAACACGATATCGCCCGGCGCGAGTCCCGGTGCCTTCGACGACACGACCTCGGCGATGCCGCCGCCGGCCATCACCGTATTGGCCTCGACCGCCGCGCGATAGGTCGCGCCGTGCATCCAGGCGCGGTTGGCGGCGTCGAGCGAAATATAGCGCACCCGCAGCAGGGCCTCGCCGTCCTTCGGCTCGGGGATCGGTGCCTCCGACATCCCGAAATGCTCCGGCCCGAGTTTGCCGGCCGGCTTCTCCACCAGCAGGACCTGACGATTGACGCTGTTGCTCATGGCGTTTTCTCCCAACATGGCCGTTCTTGATGCAATGGCCGCGCACGAAACGCGCAACTGCACAGATTGTGCACTGCGCAGACGGCGATGCAAGTTCATCCCACATCGGGAACCGCGTGGCAAACGCGCCGGGAGGTTGAACCGTGTTGCGCCGCTGCCGAAATCTGCCAAACTCGGGTGCCGGAACATTTGGGGGTCGATGAAATGTCCAACAGGTTTACGCAGTACATCCTGATCGCGATGGCGCTCGGCATCGTGATGGGGGCGCTGGTCTTCAACTATCTTCCCGACATCCGGGGGGATATCGCAGCGGACGTCAACCTGATCGCGATGCTGTTCCTGCGCCTGATCAAGATGATCATCGCGCCCCTGGTGTTCGCCACCCTGGTCGGCGGCATCGCCCATATGGGAAGCGGCGCCAAGCTCGGGCGGATCTTTGCGAAGACCATGGGCTGGTTCGTCAGCGCCTCGTTCGTCTCGCTGCTGCTGGGCCTCGTGATGGTCAACCTGCTGCAGCCCGGCGCCAATTTCCCGGGCACGCTGCCCGACAAGGCGCAATCGACGGGGCTGCCGGTGTCGGCGTTCTCGATCGAGAAATTCCTGACCCATTTGATTCCGACCTCGATCGCGGACGCGATGGCGCAGAATGAAATCCTGCAGATCGTGGTGTTCGCGGTGTTCTTCTCGGTCGCGCTCGGCGCGATGCCGGAGCGCTCCAAGCAGATCCTCTCGGTGATCGATGACCTCGGCCACATCATGCTGAAGGTGACGGGCTATGTCATGCTGTTTGCGCCGGTCGCGGTGTGGGCGGCGATCATGGCGACGGTCTCGAAGAACGGCCTTCTGGTGCTGTGGAAGCTCGTCGTCTTCATGGGCGGCTTCTATCTGTCGCTGCTGATCCTGTGGGGCATCCTCGTCATGGTCGGCTTCGTGGTCATCGGGCCCCGCTACAGCCATCTGCTGCGGCTGATCCGCGAGCCGCTGATGATCGCGTTCTCGACCGCGAGTTCGGAGGCCGCCTATCCCAAGACTCTCGAAGGCCTCAACCGCTTCGGCGCGTCGGCGCGGATTTCGAGCTTCGTGCTGCCGCTCGGCTATTCCTTCAATCTCGACGGCACCATGATGTATTGCACCTTCGCCTCGATCTTCATCGCCCAGACCTATCACATCGAAATGTCGCTCGGCACCCAGTTTGCGATGCTCGCGACCCTGATGATCACCTCGAAGGGCGTCGCCGGCGTTCCCCGCGCTTCCCTGGTGGTGATCGCCTCGACGCTGGGCCAGTTCGGCATTCCCGAGGCGGGCCTCTTGATGATCATGGGCATCGACACCTTTCTCGACATGGGACGCAGCGCCACCAACGTGATCGGCAATTCGCTCGCCACTGCCGTGGTGGCGAAGTGGGAGGGGGAGCTTGCGCCCGAGCATGCACTCGGCCCCGACGATGTGGTGCCGCCGGACATGATCCCCGGCGAAATTCCCGCGATGGCCGGCCATTGACGGGAGCGGTTCATGCGCCAGACCATCGGGCGGACGATCGGGGCCTGCGGGCTGTTGCTGGCGGCATGCGCGCTGACCACCAATGCCGGCGCGCAGACCGGCGGCGAGGGGTTGAGCCCGACGCTGGCCAACATCAAGAAGACCCATGTGGTGCGGCTCGGCTACCGCGAGAGTTCGCCGCCGTTCTCGTTCCTCGACCAGGCCAACCGGCCGATCGGCTATAGCCTCGAACTCTGCGAGGCCATCGTCGACGAGATCGGCGTCGAGGTCGACGACGCCAATCTGCGAATCGACTACGTCAAGGTCACTTCCGACGACCGCATTCCGGCGGTGGTGCAGAACAAGATCGACCTCGAATGCGGGTCGACCACGGCCAACGCCGAGCGCGGCAGGCAGGTGGCGTTCTCGCCGCTGATGTTCGTGGCCGGCACCAGGCTGATGGTGCCGAAGGCGTCCAATATCTCGGCGGCGACGGACCTGAAGGGCAAGACCGTGGTGGTGACGAAGGGCACCACCAACGAGCAGGCGATGCACGCCGTCGACAAGAAGCTCGCGCTAGGCCTCAACATCATTGCCTCGCCCGATCACGAGCAGTCCTACCAGATGCTGGTCGACGGCAAGGCGGATGCGTTCGCGACCGACGACATCCTGCTCTACGGCCTGATCGCGCGGCACAAGGCGCAGGACAAGTTCCGCGTCACCGGCGATTATCTGTCCTACGATCCCTACGGCATCATGTTCCGCAAAGGCGAGCCGCAGCTTTCCGCCGTGGTGGAGCGCACCTTCCGCAAGCTCGGCACCAACCGCGATTTGATTCCGCTCTACAACAAATGGTTCATGGCGCGGCTGCCCACCGGCGAAAAGCTCAATGTCGAAATATCGCCGCAGCTCGAGGAAGCCTTCAAGGTGCTCAACGACACCGAAGGTACGAGTAATTAGCGCCGTCCATCCATCGTCGTCCCGGCCGTGAGCCGGGACCCATAACCACAAATGTCCGTTGTTTTAGAAAGCCGTCTGCCAGGCGTGCCAAACGAGCCGCGGCGGCGTATCGGTCGCGGCTCACGGCCGGGACGACACCTGACAAAATACCTTGTCCAAGGCAGCACTATACGCGGCGTACACCAGATCCGGGTGCTGCCGGCTCAGCGCTTCCATCATCACCCCCGAATTGACCTCGAGGATTTTCAGGGCGCCGTCGACCTGAACGACGTCGATCGATCCGAAACTCAACCCGACCGCTCTTGCCGCCTGCACCGCGATCCCGACGCAGGCATCCCTGAACTCGCCCGGCGCCAGCAGTTCCGGCTGCGCGCCCGAATCGAGATTATGCCGCCAGTTCAGCACGCGCCGCTGACCCGCCGGCACGATCGCGTCGAGCGCGGCGCGATCGAGTTCGCCGAGCATCCCCGGCAACACTGTCGAGCGCCGCTCCACGGGCGTTGCCGCCAGCGCCAGTTCCAGCAGCGAGTGCTTGCCGTCGCCCGTGACCGCAGGGCGGTTCTTGCCGTAAACGACCAGCGGATCATGATCGAGCAGGACCACGCGCACCTCGTTTTCGATCTTCAGATAGGGCGAAACCGCAAGAGCGAGGCTGGAAGAAAAGATCCGGTGCACGGCAAGCTCGAGGTCGGGCTCGCTCGTCACCTTGAAGACGGAATCGCCGCTGGTGCCCTCGTTGGGTTTGACGACGATGCCTTCAGGGTTTTCACGCAGCAGCGCCAGCATCCCCTCCCAGGCGCGTTGCGGCGGAATGTATTGGTTCATCTCCGGGCTCAGGAACAGCGCATGCGGCACGCAAGCGACGCCACATGCCTGCAGCACTTCCGCGGCCGCCGCCTTGTCGTTGGCGATCCGGTGCGCCACCGCGCTGTTCAATCCGACATCGTAGCCGAAGGCGAGATGCCGCCGCAGCCCGCGCTGCATGATGATCAGCCAGCCCTGGGACCTGATTTCGATCCCGATGCCGTGAGCGGCGCAATATTTCTTCACCGCATCCACGAATATTCGCTGGCTGTTAAGCATCATGAGGACCATTCAGTTGCCGCAAAGGCGGATGGCACTGTTGCGCCGAAATCCTGCCAGAGCAATTTATTGCCCGTGAGGCGGTGATTTCAGCAAGTTAATTGCGCGCAGGCACGCCGCGCGATCAAGATATTTTGCGCCCTTTTCGCGAAATAAACCTAGTCGCATCTGGTCCCTCAATTGCGCGTCAGCGGCGGTTGACTATCTCCTGTTTTGGCGTAGGTGAAACGTCAAATCCTCAATCGCTGCAGGGGTTTTTGGCCTGTTCGGGGCCAGAAAAACTCGTTCGTTCTACTACAGGCCAATCGGAAGACCAGAACACATGAGCGCATTCCATCGAGAGAAAGTTCTTTCCGTCCACCATTGGACCGATACGCTTTTCAGCTTCCGCGCCACCCGCAATTCGGCCTTTCGATTCCTCAACGGGCAGTTCGCCATGATCGGGCTCGAGGTCGACGGCCGTCCGCTGCTGCGCGCCTACTCGATGGCGAGCGCCAATCATGAGGACGAACTGGAGTTCTTCTCGATCAAGGTCGCCGACGGACCACTGACCTCGCGGCTGCAGAAGATCCGGGAGGGCGACACCATCCTGGTCGGCCGCAAGGCGACCGGCACCCTGATCGCCGACAATCTGATTCCGGGCAAGCGCCTGTTGCTGCTGTCGACCGGAACCGGGCTCGCGCCGTTCGCGAGCCTGATCAAGGATCCGGACGTCTACGACAAGTTCGAGAGCATCGTGCTGGTGCACGGCTGCCGTCAGGTCTCGGAGCTTGCCTATGGCGAGGAGCTGGTAGCGAAGTTGCGCGACGACGAATTGTTCGGACCGCTGCTGGCCGATAAGCTCGTATATTATCCGACCGTCACCCGCGAGCCGTTCCGCAACCGCGGCCGCATCACCGATCTCATCACCTCCGAACAGCTGTTCAACGATATCGGCCAGGAGCCGCTCGATATCGCGCATGACCGCGTCATGATGTGCGGCAGCCCCGGCATGCTGGAAGAATTGCGCCAGATGTTCGAAGCGCGCGGTTTCGCCGAGGGCTCCGGCAACGAGCCCGGCCATTTCGTGATCGAAAAGGCGTTCGTCGAACGCTGATCCCCCGTCGTCCCGGCCTTGAGCCGGCAACTGTTATGTGGGTTGCGGCCGAAGATAGGGTTTCCGGTCGCGCAGCATGGCATTTAGTGTTGTCAGGAGCTTTCTGGCAACGGCGATGAGAGCGAGCTTTGCGGGTTTTCCGGCAGAGCGAAGCTTTTGGTAGAAGGCCTTGAAGGAGCGGTCACGGCGCACGGCGTTGAGGGCGGCCATATAGAGAGCGTCGCGGACACGCTTGCGGCCGCCGCCGATTGTTCGCTTGCCGCGGTACGTGCCGCTGTCGACATTGCGCGGGGCCAATCCTGCCAGGGCAGCGATCTGCTTGGGGCCGAGCTGTCCGAGTTCGGGCATCTGGGCGATCCAGCTGCATGCAGGCGACGGGTCCGACGCCTGGTGCGGATCGCATCATGCGTGCCTGCTCAAAGATCTCCGGCTCCGCCTTGATGAGGGCCTTGATCTCGGCCTCGATCGCTTTGATCTCGCCAGTGAGGAAGTCTATGTGGCGTGCGATGCATTGGATCATGGCGCGGTCTTGGGCTTCGCTGCGGCGGGTTTTCTCCTGCGCACGCATCTGGACCAGTTGATCGCGCCGTTTTGCCAGCAGGGCCAGGGCGTTGCGTCTTGGATTGGGCGCTTGGCTAGCCGCTGGTACCATTGTGCGTGCGAAGGCGGCGAGCATGCGGGCATCGATCGCATCGGTCTTTGCCAATTGTCCGGTGGCACGGGCGAAGTCGCGGGCGCGGGCAGGATTGATGCGGGCAAAGCGTATGCCGCCGCTCTGTTGTAGTAACTCGGCAAGCTCGCGGTCGTAGACACCGGTGGCCTCGAACACGACGAACACATTGCCACATCGCCAACGCGCCACCTGCTCCGTGATGGCCTGTGGCGCGTTGGCGATGCGCTCGGGAACTCCGATGGCATCATCAAAAATGTCGAGCGTACGCTTAGAGACGTCGATTCCGACGCAGCGAAGGGGTAAGATCATGGGGCCTGTCCCTGTGATGCGAGGTCTGTTGGCGCAGCCTCGTGCAACTGTTCAGGTTGATGGTCGAAACGGGCGGGAGACCCGGCCGGCTCACGGCGTCAAGCGCCAGGGACCCAACGGCTTCCCGCCCACATCCATCATGACAGACTTCTCAGACACAGGGACCCATACACCGCGGCCGACATGGTTGGGCGCGGCGGTTGTTACCTTCTTTCACGACGCTGGCCGGTGGTTATGGGTCCCCGCGTTCGCGGGGACGACGACGGGGAGACTTTGGGTTCATCGCTGCGCGATGCCCCTGGAAGGACGACCCGCCACACCCACTATTGATGATGCAGTCCGTTTCTCGGCTGCTATAAGCCCTGCCTGATATCGCGTGGCTCCCCGCCACCGCGTCGATCCCGGGAGCTGAGCGAACCTTGTCCGGATCCAACCCAGCCGGTCCCCGCAAGACGGCCTTTGTCTTTGCCGGCGGCGGCAGCTTCGGCGCCATCCAGGTCGGCATGATGCATTCGCTGGCGGCGAATGGAATCTCGGCGGACATGGTGGTCGGCTCCAGCGTCGGCGCGCTGAACGGCGCCTATTATGCCGGCGCTCCCACCTTGAAGGGCGTGCTGCAGCTCGAGACCATCTGGCGCGGGCTGACGCGGCATGATGTCTTCCCCGTCAGCTGGCGAACGCTGCTGGGGTTCGTCTGGCGCCGCGATTTCCTGATTCCCCATGACGGGATTGCGAAGCTGATCGACGATCATCTGCCCTATCGTAACCTGCAGGACGCCGAACTTCCGGTTCATATCGTCACCACCGACATTGTCTCGGGCGACAGCGTGGTGCTGTCGGAGGGCTCGGCGGCGCAGGCGATCATCGCTTCCACCGCGGTTCCCGGCGCCTTCGCGCCCGTCCATTACAAGGGTTTCTATCTCGCCGACGGCGCCATCTCCGCCAACACGCCGGTCAGGGTCGCGGTCGCCAAGGGCGCGCGGCGGCTGATCATTCTGCCGACGGGCTATGCCTGCGCCACCCAACCGCCGCCCGCGGGCGCGGTGGCGAACGCGCTGCATGCGCTGACGCTGCTGATTTCGCGGCAATTGGTGAACGAGCTCGAAGCCCTCGGCCCGGAAATCGAATATGTCGTGGTGCCGCCATTGTGCCCGCTGGTGGGCTCGCCCTACGACTTCTCGCGGACATCAGATCATATCGAGCGCGCCATCCGATCGACCGATGCATGGCTGGCGCAGAACGGCCTGGAGAAGCGCGGCATTCCCCGCGAGATGCGGCTGCACAGTCATTGAGAGCGCAGGCACTACGCTGCACTGCAAAACAGCGTAGGACGGCGCAATCGTACCGTTGCCGGGCGAGTGATCGGATCGCTAGCGAGCGAGGCTGCCTGACGGCTGTCATATCCATGAGCTGTGCCCGAGATATTGTGTACAGCATTGTTCCAATGTTTGGATTAGGCTGCGGCCGAAAACAATAACGCGACAGAATCCGCCTGAGGGGTCCCATGGAAACGCTGCTGCTTCCGTTCTCGCCACGCTTCATCGTGCTGACGATCTGCGCCGTCGTCACCGGACTGCTGCTGGGCCTCGGGATCGTCGACCGCAAGGTGTTCGATCTCGAGCTGATACCGCTCCTGATCTTCGGCGGGCTGACCCTGCTCGGCATTCGCGATCTCATGCAGAAGAGCCACGCGGTGCTGCGCAACTATCCGATCTCGGCGCATCTGCGTTTCCTGCTGGAAGAGATCAGGCCGGAGATGCGGCAATATTTCTTCGAGAGCGAGAAGGACGGCATGCCGTTTTCCCGCGACACTCGCGCCGTGGTCTACCAGCGCGCGAAGATGGTGCTCGACAAGCGGCCGTTCGGTACCCAGGAAGACGTCTATCGCGACGGTTATGAATGGATGCACCATTCGGTGGCGCCGAAGCCGAACGCCCGCGAGAAGTTTCGCATCACCATCGGCGGCCCGGACTGCACCAGGCCGTATTCCGCCTCGGTCTTCAATATTTCGGCGATGAGCTTTGGCGCGCTCAGCCCCAATGCGGTGCGCGCGCTCAATGCCGGCGCCAAGAAAGGCGGCTTCGCCCATGATACCGGCGAAGGGGGCGTCAGCCCCTATCATCGCGAGAACGGCGGCGACATCATCTGGGAAATCGGCTCCGGCTATTTCGGCTGCCGCAACCGCGACGGCTCGTTCAATCCGGAGGAATTCGCCCGCATCGCGACCGACGACCAGATCAAGATGGTCGAGCTCAAGGTCAGCCAGGGCGCCAAGCCCGGCCATGGCGGCGTGCTGCCGGCGGCCAAGGTCTCGGAGGAGATTTCCAAGATCAGGGGCGTGTCGATGGGCGAGGACTGCATCTCGCCGGCCTATCACCGGGCGTTTTCGACGCCGCTGGAAATGATGGCCTTCATCGCCGAGATGCGGCGGCTGTCCGGGGGCAAGCCGGCCGGCTTCAAGCTGTGCATCGGCCATCCCTGGGAATTCCTGGCGATCTGCAAGGCGATGGTACAGACCGGAATCTATCCCGACTTCATCGTGGTCGACGGCAATGAAGGCGGCACCGGCGCGGCGCCGCTGGAATTCATGGACCATCTGGGCATGCCGATGCGCGAGGGCGTCAATTTCGTCCATAACGCGCTGATCGGCATCAATGCGCGCGACCGCATCAGGATCGGCGCGGCCGGCAAGATCGCGACCGCGTTCGACATGGCGCGGGCGATGGCGATCGGCGCCGACTGGTGCAACTCGGCGCGCGGTTTCATGTTTTCGCTCGGCTGCATCCAGTCGCTGTCCTGCCATACCGATCGCTGCCCGACCGGGGTGACCACGCAGGACCCGATTCGCAACCGCGCGCTGGTGGTGCCGCACAAGATCGAGCGGGTCCACAATTATCACCACGCCACGCTGCACGCGCTGGCCGAACTGCTCGCCGCCGCCGGGCTCGAACACCCGCAGCAATTGCGGCCGATCCATTTCTCGCAGCGCACCGCGACCACCGAGGTGCAGTCGTTCGCGAGACTCTACCCGTCGCTGCGTCCGGGCGAGTTGATCGACGGCACCAGCGATGCCCGCTATCGCGAGGCCTGGGCCATGGCGCGCACGGATTCGTTCCAGCCGGCTTTATGATCGTGGTTCCGGGGCGGGCGTCAGCCCGAACCCGGAATCCAGAGATTGTCGCATATTCTGATTTTCAGAATTTGTGCTTGACGTCCGGCCCAAATCAGCTTCATGTCGCCGTCATCCCGTCCCACCCGAGGGGCGTTTCGCGAACGTCACGAACGCGGGGCGGGCTGCGGTGGACGCGAGGGGCGCTTCTGACGAGAGCGCGGTCTTGCGGACGGCCAAGCCGTGTGGTCCTGACGCCTCGGTGCAGGCGTCAAGCGGGCGGAGTTTTTCGCCAGTGACGGTGTCAACAAGCCGATCGCCGGGGAGAGCGCGGAGTAAGCCGTAAACCATTGCGTAGGGAATGCCGGGTGATTCCGGTGTGACCTGACTAACGCGTGTGCGTTCTCTACCACTACCATTGCACACGCGGCTATCGGGCGCATCGGGCGCCCGGCATTCCCTGCGCCCTCATCGTTTCAGGGGCGGAAAATTTCAGTCAAAGCCCGGGCGCAGCGCGCCGCGGGATCGCGGAACTGCATGCGTCTTCCTGCGACAGTGAAAACAGGGGTCGTGGCCGGGCGCGCAGCGACTCGCAGCAGCCAGGTCATCAGAACTCGCCGTGCAGGCGTCCTGAGAAGATCGAGACCGGCCCGCGATCGGCGTTATAGGCGGGATTTGTGATGAGTTGATAGTCGGCGGTGAAGGTAAAACTCTTGTCGATGGCGAAGGCGTAATAGGTCTCGAGTATCTGTTCGGGCCGGTAGCTGAGCCGGCCGTCGCCGATCAGAAGGCCGAGGCCGCCGGCCGCGAGGAAGTCGCGGTTAGCGGCCGACAGGCCGTTGACGGCGCCGCCGATGCCGACCGTATCGGCCGGCCGTCCCCAATAGCTGCCCTTGATCGAAACGCCGGCCGACAGGCTGCGGTCGATATCGGTGAACGACAGGATCTCGTTCTGGCCGTCGTTCCAGCTGGCGCGGGCGAACAGGCCGATATCTTTGGCGACCTGCTGCTCGAGGTTGGCGTAGAAACCATATTTGAGGTTGGCGTGGCGGATGCTGGCCATGACGGCATTGATGTCGAGCGTGGGATCGGCGCCTTCGATCGCCAGCGCCTGCCGGTAATTGCCGGTATTGCCGCTGTTGGCGAACGCGCCGAGCCGCAGTTTGCCGGGCTGATCGAGGATCGCGTGACGCTCCTCGAATTCGACCACGGTGCCGCCCCCCTTGGTTGTCAGCACGTCGCTGTTTGGCGCCGTCGGCACCTCGAACACGCCGGCCCGCACCGCCCAGTCCTTGCGGTTGAGCTCGACCACGCCGCCGCGGGTATAGCCGGGCAGGTCGGCGGGGAAGTCGTAGGCGGCCGACGACCACATCGCCCAGTTCATGAAATCGGCGCGCGGATCCTTGGCGTAGGCGTTGCCGTCGAAGAAATCGCCGACCGCAAAGCGGCCGACGATCAGCGTCACGCGGTCGATGTCGCGCTTGCCGGGCAACTGGTTGGCGGCGTCCGCGACGTCCTCCTGTTCGCCGCCGAGCCCGAAGGTCTGCTTGAAGTAATAGCGCTGCGCCCGGAATTTCGGGAATGCGGCGCCGGCCTTTTGGGCCTCGCCATTGGGAAAACCCGCAAGGCCCAGCGTTCCGTTGAGGCCGAAACCCTGCGCGAGTTCGGGGTCGAAATAGAATTCGCCGCCCTGCCACAGCCGCACGCCCAGGAACGCCGTCGTGGTCCAGGTCTCGCGGGCCTGTCCACCGCCGGGCAGGCTATTCGGGCCCATATAGGGCGACCGGAAGGCGGGATAGGCGGAAGGCAGAAAGGTGGTCTGCGCATGCACGTTCCAGTCGGTGGATTCCGGGAGTGCGGTCTTTGCGGAATTTTGCGCGACCCAGGGCGGCGTATCGCCAAAATGGTAGTTCAGCCCGAGTTTGACGAGGTGGATGTTGGGATCGACATTGACGCCGGGCATTCCGAACGCGCTCAGATCGTTCATCCGGCGCGAGAGGGAGATGTAGTCGTATTCCGCCTTGGCGCTCCAGTTGCCGCTGACGGCGAATTCGACGCCGGCGCCCGCGGCCCAGCCGAATTGGGTTTGCCCGGGCGACGACACCACGTTGCCGCCGGTGTCGTTGACGTCGACATGGCCGTGACCCCAGGCGAAGCCGCCGGTCACGTAAGGCAGCAGCCTTCCGAACGCATATCCGACGCGGCCGCGCGCGGTGCCGACATAATCGATCGTCGCGTTGAAGGGGGCAGGCGTCAGCCGCGGGGCGTCCAGCGGGCTGGTAAACGACGCATCCGCCTCCACGCCGAGCACGACATGGTTCGGCAGCTGCCAGTTATAGCCGGCCTGATAGCCGCCGATCAGGCCGGTGATGCTGTGCGGCAAGAACACGCCCTGTTCGGGGAGGGGATTGGTGGCGGGGCCGAGACTGCCGCCGCCGTAACCGACATGGCCTCCCAGATAGAAACCGGTCCAGTCGTAAACGGATTTGAGGGCCGGCGCCTTGAGCGGCAGATCCGCTGCGGACACCGCGCCGCCGCTGGCGAGCAGGCTCAGGCCCAACCCCGCGACGATGCGCTCCCAGGATCGGCTGCAGCGGCTCATTGTGTGGGGGCTTTCGGCGCGAACATTCCGGCGGTTTCTCTCGTCATCTCTGCAGATTTGCCGGCGCGCTGCCACCGATGAAACGATCCCGCCCGTCCGGAGTTGCGGATAACTCCGCGCCAAAGCCCAGATCGAGTGGAGGCCGAATTCATTCCCAAGAGTTATTGCAAATCATTCGCAATTGCAAGAAGTGGGAGGAAAGCCGAATGTTGATTGGCATTCGGTTGTGACAGCCGTGCAACACCGCGCATTTCGACCTGAAAACCGGCTCGGGATCGGCAAGCCACGGTTCAGCCTGGTATGGAATGGGCGTGCTGCACCTCCACGGTGACGTGGGAAAGGTCGGCGAATCTGGCCAGGCGTTGCCGGTAATGCGCCGCTTCCCGAGTTCCCTTGGTAGCGACGCAGACGATGGCGCCGAGATGTCCGGGCCCGAGCCGCCAGAGATGCAGGTCGGTGACTTGATCGCCCTCGGCTTCGATGATGTCACGCACCCTGTCGGCCATGCGCGGGTCCGGGGTGCGATCGAGCAGGATGCCGCCGGTGTCGCGCAACAGTCCGATCGACCAGTTGGCGATGACGATGGCGCCGATGAAGCCGGCCAGAGGGTCCATCCAGAGCCAGCCGAATGCACGCGCCAGCACCAGGCCCATGATCACCAGCACCGAGACCGCGGCATCGGCCATGACGTGAATGACGGCGGCCCGCATGTTGTTGTCACGGTGATGCGCGCCGGCCCCATGTTCATGCTCGTGCTCTTCGAATTTGAACTCGTGCTCATGCGTCTGGCCCGCCTGCATCAGCCGAATCCTGGCGAGGAAGGCATGTGGCTCCGGAATCTCGTCGCGCGATTCCAGATATCCGCCGCGGTCCTCGAAGGTAAAAAGCTGGCGGCTGCCGTCCGGCCTCGTCGTCTCGATGGTGAAGTCGGAAGCCGGCAATGCGCCGGCCAGCGCCGTGATGCGGAAGCGCGGCGGCACATTGTCCTCGAACACTTCGATGTCGAGATGCCGGCCGCCCAGCTCGACGCGGCGGGGTTCGTCGCCGTGGTCGTGACCGTGATCATGGCCATGACCGTGATGATGGCCGCCGGACAACAGCCAGGCGCTGACGACATTGACGACGAGGCCGAGCACCGCAATCGGGATCGCCTCGTTGAAGCTAATGGCGACCGGTTCGAGCAGCCGCGACACGGCTTCATATCCGATCAACAGCGCGATCATCGCCAGCACGATGGCGCTGGAATAGCCCGCGAGATCGCCGAATTTGCCCGTCCCGAACGAAAAACGGCGGTCGTTGGCGTATTTGCGGGCATAGGTATAAGCAAGGGCGGCCAGTAGCAGCGCGCCGGCATGGGTCGACATGTGCAGGCCGTCGGCGATCAGCGCCAGCGAGCCGAACATGGCGCCGCCGATGATCTCGGCGATCATCATGACGGTGCACAACGCGATCACCGCCCAGGTGCGGCGCTCTGCCGTTTCGTGGTCCTTGCCGAGGAACACGTGATCGTGCGGCGGAAACTGAAACAGCTGCTCGGTGTCGGACATGGCGTCCCTCACTTCAGATAGGTGTGGACCACCTCAATCAGCTGATCGGCTGCATCAGCATTGAGCGCGCCGGGATTCCGCTCGGGGTCGACCAGATGGGTGCGGATGTGGTCCTCGACCACTTCGGCCATGAGACCGGCGACGCCGCCGCGGATGCCGGCGATCATGTGCATGATGCGCTCGCACTCGGCCTCTTCGGTCAGCGCCCGCTCGATCGCCTCGATCTGACCGCGAATGCGCCCCACGCGTGCGAGCAATTTCTTCTTTTCCCGGATCGTGTGTGCCATGGCGCCGTCATAGGGTACCCCCCTATGCTATGTCAACGGCCGGATGGGCACCCGGACCAGCGAGACGCCCGCCAAAAAGTTGACCCGCCCGGGGGGACGTCCGGGCGGGTCGGGTGTGCGACACGGGAGTGGATGAGGCGCCCGTGCCGGACGCGGATCCACGATCTCTTTTGTCGATCAGTAGTAATTGCAGGTGCGGACGCGGCCGATGAAATTGCCGTAGGCGTCGAACTGGCGAACCCAGCCGCAGCGGCGATAGCCGCCGTAATAATAGCCGTCATTGCTGGCGGCGATGGCGCTGCCGACGATCGCGGCGCCGACGAGGCCGGCTCCGATACCCCAGCCGGGGCCGTGGGCTTCTGCCTTGGTGGTGGTGGAAACGATGCTGCCGGTGACGGCAAGGGCGGCAAGGGCAACAGCCGCAATCTTGGTCTTGATCGACATGAGAAACTCCATCCGGTTGAACGCGGGACCGTTGTGGTCCCTATGCCCAGTTGGACGGAGGCTTTTCGATTCCGGTTCGATTCAGCCGAGCGACGTCCGTCTGCTCAAATATTTAGTATATAAAACAGTTACTTAGAGGGTTGGCGGGGGTCGTTCGAGAGACTGGTCACGTCGAATTTATCGACCTCGGTGAGCAGCTCGCAAAACGCGCGCGCGCCGTGGTCGAGCAGGATTTCGCCCGTCTCGGGGGTGGCGACTGCGGCATCGCCGACGGCGCCGCTGACATGAAGGTCCTGGGTCTGCCATGCGAACGGCACCGGCCGATGCGCCGAAAGCCAGCGATATTGCTGCTCCATCGCGATACTGCTGGGGCGGAAATCGGCGATCTTGTCCTTGCGCACCGCTTGCGGATAGCGCGCCAGCATGATCGAAGTTTCCCACGCGCCGCCATGGATGCCGTGGCGCAGTTCTTCCGCCGAAAACAATCCCTCCGGCGCGCCAAAACGGAACCATCCGGTGGTGACGGCGAGAAGTCCATGCTGCGCGCGCAGATCCTGCGCGACCAGGGTCATCGCCGCGCTGTTGCCGCCGTGGCTCGTGACCATCACGAGCTTCCTGACGCCGGCGCGCGCGACGCTTTCGCCGAGCGCCATCCAGCTCTTCAGCGCGACCTCCGTCGGCAGCGTCAGCGTGCCCGGATAGTCGATGTGTTCGGTGGAAATCCCGACCGGCTGCAGCGGCAGGAACGTCACAGGGATCGTGTCGGGCAGGAGCTCGCGCACCCGCGCGAGATAGGCCTGCGCGATCATGATGTCGGTGCCGACGGGCAGATGAGGGCCATGCTGTTCGGTGGCCGCCAGCGGCAGCACCGCGATCCATTGCGCCGGCGCGGTCTCGGAAATGCCGGGCCAGTGGATGTCGGTCCAGTCGCGGGGAGGGAGCAGGGAAGTCATCGAGCGGAATGTTTCTTTAAGCGCGTTTGCAAGGTAGTTTGGTCGACCTTCGACAGGACGCACCCTAGCGTCCGTTCCCTATCATGGGCCAGAACGATCGACGGAGTCCAATCATGAACCCGGCTCTTTTGCCGCGAGCGTTAACCTTAGGTTTGGTGGCCCTGGCGATGGCCATCCAGCCGGCGGGCGCCGAAACCACGCTGGACAAGGTCTCGTTCGGAACCAACTGGGTTCCCGAAGCCGAGCATGGCGGATTTTTCCAGGCGGTGGCCGACGGCACCTACCGGCGATACGGGCTCGACGTCACCATCGTGCCAGGCGGGCCGAACGACAACAACCGCATGCTCTTGATCGCCGGCAAGCTCGATTTCTTCATGACCGCCAACACCCTGATGTCATTCGATGCGGTCGCCCGGAACGTTCCCGTGGTGAGCGTCGCCGCCATCTTCCAGAAGGATCCGCAGGTCTTCCTGACCCATCCGGAAGCGAAAATCGCCAAACTCGAACAGCTCAAGCCGCTGACGCTGTTCGTGTCCAAGGAAGGCATCACCAGCTATTTCCAGTGGCTTAAATCCGAATACGGGTTCAGCGAAGCGAAGGTCAGGCCCTACACCTTCAATGCGCAGCCGTTCATCGCCACCCCGCAAAGCGCAATGCAGGGTTATGTCACCTCGGAGCCGTATGCGGTCGAAAAGGCCGCCAAATTCAAGCCGGGAATCATCCTGCTGGCGGATTATGGTTTCAACAGCTACTCGACCCTGATCGAGACCCGACGCGAATTGACCGACACGAAACCCGATCTGGTACAGCGTTTCGTCGACGCCTCCATCATCGGCTGGTACAATTATCTCTACGGCGACAATGCGCCGGGCAATGCGCTGATCAAGAAGCTCAATCCGGAAATGACCGACGAGTTGCTGGCGTTCTCCATCGCCAAGATGAAGGAATACGGAATTGTCGATTCCGGCGACACCTTGAAGAACGGCATCGGCGCCATGAACGACGATCGGACCACGAGCTTCTTCGACAAGATGGTGCGCGCCGGCGTGGTCCGTCCCGACGTCGAGTTCCGCAAGGCCTATACGCTTCGCTTCATCAACAAGGGTGTCGGCCTCGATCTGCGGCCGAAGAAATAGCCGCGCGATGCCGCAACCCGCAGCCCAGACCGAAGCGAACGCGGCCGGCCTCGCCGTGAGCCTGCGCGCCGTCACCAAGGTCTACGAGTCCGGCGTCGCCGCGCTGGGACCGTTCGATCTGGACGTGCGCAAGGGCGAATTCGTTTCGCTGCTGGGGCCGTCTGGCTGCGGAAAATCGACCGCGCTGCGGCTGATAGCGGGGCTCAGCGCGCCGACCTCCGGCAGCGTCGGTGTTGCACAACGCAGCGGAGCGGCGCGCGGCACGGAGGCAATCGGCTTCGTGTTCCAGGAGCCGACGCTGATGCCGTGGACCAGCGTGCGCGAGAACGTGCGGCTGCCGCTGAAACTCGCGCATGCGCCGGCGGCCGAGGCGAATAGCCGGGTCGATGCGGTGTTGAAGCAGGTAGGCCTTGCCGAATTCTCCGACGCCTACCCCCGCGAATTGTCCGGCGGCATGAAGATGCGGGCTTCGCTGGCGCGCGCGCTGGTCACCGACCCGGACATTCTGCTGATGGACGAGCCGTTCGCGGCGCTCGATGAAATCACCCGTTTTCGGCTCAACAACGATCTGCTGGTGCTGTGGCGCAAGCTGCGCAAGACCGTCATCTTCGTCACGCATTCGGTGTTCGAATCGGTGTATCTGTCGCAGCGCGTGGTGGTGATGACGTCGCGGCCCGGACGCCTCAGCGCCGAGATCCGCATCGATGCCGCCGAGCCGCGGACCGAAGAATTTCGAACCTCCGCCGCCTATGCCGGTTATTGCCGCGAGGTTTCCAACGCGCTGGCGCCGTCCTATGCGGGGCTGTCAGGCTCATGAGCTCGCTGCAGACCCCGCCGCTGTCGCCCCGCCAGGCCGCGCCCGAGCCGACCGGCCTGCGCCTTGCCCGCATCCTGCTCCCCGTCGTCGTGCTCGCCGCCGGTGTTGCGGCATGGGAACTCGTGGTGCGTCTCAACCATCTTCCGCCCTATCTGCTGCCCGGGCCGGTCGCGGTGCTCACGACACTGATCGTCGATTGGCAGGTGCTGTTTCAATCGCTGCTGACGACGTTGCAGACCACGCTCGAGGGCTTTGTCGCGGCCGGGATCGGCGGCATCGCGCTGGCGCTTCTGTTCAACCGATCGAAATGGCTGGAATACTCGCTGTTCCCCTATGCGGTCATCCTGCAGGTGACGCCGGTGATCGCGATCGCTCCGCTGCTCCTGATTTACCTTCCGCAGCAGACCGCCGTCATCGTTTGCGCCTGGATCGTGGCGTTCTTTCCCGTGCTGTCCAACACCACGCTGGGGTTAAATTCGGTGGACCGCAATCTGGCCGGGCTGTTTCAGCTCTACGGCGCGTCGCGGACGCAGACGCTGCTCTATCTCAAACTGCCTTCCGCGCTCCCCTTCATCCTCGGCGGATTGCGGATTGCGGGCGGCCTGTCGCTGATCGGAGCCGTGGTGGCCGAAATCGCCGCGGGCTCGGCGGGGGCGGGCTCGGGGCTTGCCTACCGCATCGCCGAGTCCGGCTATCGCCTCGACATTCCCCGAATGTTCGCGGCCTTACTGTTGCTCTCCGCCGCCGGAATTGTCATTTATGGGTTGCTGGCGCTGGTGTCGCATCTGGTGTTGCGGCGCTGGCACGAGAGCGCGCTTGGAAAGGAAAACTGATGGCTGGTGGCAACAACGCTTCCGCGAAAATCGATTTGCTGGTCTATGGTCCGAGCAAGCCGATCGTCGACAACGGCTTTTCCGATCAGTTCGTGCTGCATTCCTTCGAGACCACGGCCGACCTCGAGCGCCTGACGCCGGCGGTCGCGGAAAAAATCCGCGGCGCTGCGGTGACCTACAATTCGGTCCGCGGCGACAGCAAGACGCTGGCGCGCTTTCCGAAGCTCGAAATCGTCTCCACGTTCGGCGTCGGCTACGACCACATCGACGCCAATTATGCCCGCGAGCATAACATCGTCGTGACCAACACGCCCGACGTTCTGACCGAGGAAGTCGCCGACGTCGCGATGGGCCTGTTGATCGCCACCTTGCGCGAATTCGTCAAGGCCGACCGTTATTTGCGGTCCGGCCACTGGCTGACGCAGAATTTTCCGTTGAGCGTCGGCTCGCTCAGGGATCGCACCGTCGGGATGGTCGGCATGGGCCGGATCGGCCAGGCGATCGCGCGCCGGCTGGAGGCCTCGCGCGTTCCCGTGGTCTATCATTCGCGCAAACCCGCCGACGGCGTGTCCTGCAAGCATTATCCGGACCTGCTCGAGATGGCGAAGGCGGTCGACACGTTGGTCGTCATCGTTCCCGGCGGTCCCGGCACCGCGAAGATGGTCAACGCTGACGTCATGAAGGCGCTGGGGCCGCGCGGCGTGATCATCAACGTGGCGCGCGGCTCGGTGGTCGACGAGCAGGCGCTGATCGCGGCGTTGAAGTCGGGCGGCCTTCTTGCCGCCGGCCTCGATGTCTTCGAAAAAGAGCCGAACGTGCCGGATGAATTGCGCAACTTGCAGAATGTCGTTTTGCTGCCACATGTTGGCTCGGCTTCAGTGGTAACGCGCAATGCCATGGATCAGCTGGTGGTCGACAATCTGAAAGTCTGGTTTGCCGGCAAGCCGCCGCTGACGCCAGTTGCCGAAACCCCGGTGAAGAGCCGCTGATGGCACGGCGCTTTGGCATCGCGCTTGCGGCGCTGATCGCCTGTGCAGGCTTGGCGCGTGCGCAGGATGCCTCGACGCTGAAGAAGGACATGGTCGGGCAGTGGGAGCTCTCCACCACCGAACGCAGCAAGACCTGCGTGGTCACGCTGAAGGGCGATGGAACGCCGCAGGGGATGAAGCTCGAACTCGAGCCCGGCTGCGCCGCGGCACTGCCCTTCACCAAGGATATTGCTGCCTGGAGCATCGCCGGCCTCGACATCGTGCGGCTGCAGGACGCCTCGGGCCAGCCGGTGATCGACTTCACCGAAGTCGAGAGCGGCATTCTCGAAGGCCTGCGGCAGGGCGAGGGGATCTACATCCTGCAGAATCTTGCCGCCGCGCGTTCGCTGGCGAAGTCGATGGATCAGATGATCGGCGACTGGGCGATGGTTCGCGGCAACGGCCAGGCGATCTGCGGCCTGACGCTGACCAACAACGAGGCGGACAAGGATAATTTCCAGGTTTTCCTGAAGCCGAAATGCGATCCCGCGGTTGCCGCCTTCGCACCGACGCAATGGCGGCTCGATCACGGCCAGATGCTGCTGATGTCGCAAAGCGGCGAGACCTGGCAATTCGAGGCCGACGACAATGCGCAGTGGCGGAAGGTGCCCGACAGCGCCGACCCGCTGATCATGCTGCGGCAGTGATTTTCCGAAAAATGCTACCTTGCCTGGCGCCGACCCCGCGGGGCCGCTTGCTGGCGCGGTGGGAACGCCGCATATTGACCTGATCTTGCACCGAGGAGATGGACCCATGGCCGAACTCTCGCTGAGTCTCGCAGAGATCGAGCAGCGCATCGCCGCGGTGAGGGAAAACCTCACCGAATTGACCGAGCAGGCCGCTGCCGTCTCCGGTGCCGCGGTCGAGGAATTGAACGCGCAGCGTATCGCCGACCAGGAGGCCCAGCTCGATCGCCTCACCAGGCAGCGCGACCAGTTGCTTCAGCGCGCAGAGGGCGTCAGGCCGCAGATGGAAGTGATCGGTGCGGACGGCGTTCACGTCGGAACCGTCGATCGCGTGGAGCATGGCAGGATCAAGCTGGTCCGCGCCGACAGCGGCGAGGGCCGCCATAAAGGTCACCATCATTTCATCGAGCTTGGCCTGGTCGCCGGTGTCGAAGGGCAAAAGGTGCGGCTGTCGGCCAATGCCGCCGTTGCGGTCAGCCTGGAAGAGGAAAGGTCGGGAAAGCCGACCTGAGCGCCCGGCCCGACTGGAGCCGACGATAGCGCCGAGGGACGCCGGAGCCGGCCGTCACCTCCCGCCGGACATCATCCAGTTGGCGATCCGCAGTGCCAGCGGCGCCGGCGAAAAACGGCTGGAGGTCGTCATGATCTTGTTGAGAAGCCCTGTTATCACCATGCCGCGGCCGGCCTTGAGGCCCTGATAGCCGATCCGCGCGACGTCGCTTGCGCGCATCACCCGCATCAATCCGCCCTTGAACAAAGCCGAACGCCCCGCATGGGCGACCTGGGCAAATTCGGTTTCGGTGGCGCCGGGACACAGCGTCGTGACGGTGACGCCGCTGCCTCTCAGCTCAAAGGCGATCGCCTCGCCGAAACTCAGGACATAGGCCTTGCTGGCGCAATACACCGCCATTTGCGGGCCCGGCTGGAATCCCGCCGTGGAGGCGAGCAGCATCACCTTGCCCCGGCCGCGCGCCACCATCGGCGGCAGCAACAGCCGGGTCAGTTCGGTCAGCGCCATCACGTTGACCGTGAGCATCTCGCTGATCCTGAGCGGATCGGATTGGTCGAACCGGCCGTTGTCGCCGAGGCCGGCATTGTTGATCAGCACGTCGATGTTCATCCCGCGCGTTTCTATCTCTCGCGCCAAGCCGGCGGCCGCCCCGCTCTTGCTGAGATCGGCGGCGATGATGGTGCAGGTTGCGCCGAGGCTCTTCAGCTCCTTGGCCAAGGCCTGCATCGGCTCGACCCGCCGGGCCGAAAGCACGAGATCGTGACGGTCTCTGGCCAGTTCCCGGGCGAGATCGGCGCCGATGCCGCTGGAGGCGCCGGTGACAAGGGCGAGGGGGCGGGGATTGCTTTTCATGACAACGGCTCCGAAGCGGTCAGGCCGGCGGGAGGCGGCGGGAATTTTCGAATTCGACGCGATGCTACAGCTAGGGCGGATGACGCGTCGTTCAATTGCACCGGCCTGGCCGGGACCGGATGTTTTTTATGACAGGGAAGCCGATCCGGCTCCGACGCCGCCGGATCGCCGGACGCCGCCATTGACAGTCACGCGCCGATCCGATACTTAACGAGATGGTTAAGTATAGAGGTGCATCATGCCGAAACCGGAAATCATCGGCTCTGCGCGGTCGACCTACACCCGCGTCGTCTGCATGGTTTGCGAGGAAAAGGGGATTGACTACGGGCTGACGGAATGCGCGCTCGGCGCGCCGGAGCTGTCGGCCATTCATCCCCTCGGCAAGATGCCCGTGCTGCGCCATGGCGAAGTCGAACTGTTCGAATCCAAGGCCATTGCCACCTATCTCGATCGCAGTTTTCCGGGAGCGCAGCTGCTTCCGTCCGATCCGCATTTGGCCGCGCTCGCCGAGCAATGGGTTTCGCTCGTCAATACGGTGATCGACCGCACCCTGATCCGCACCTATCTGTACGCCTACATCGCTCCGAAGACGGCGGATGGAAAACCGGACCGCGCGGCGATCGAAGCCGTGATGCCGGCGGTCCGCCAGCAACTGGGGATTCTCGATCGCGCCGTCGCCGGCACCGGATATCTCGTCGGCGATCGCTTCACCTTTGCCGACATCAACCTGCTGCCGATCCTCGATCGGGTCCGGCTGCCGCCCGAAGGCGCCGATGCGCTCGCCGCAGTCAGCCATCTCGCCGCCTATTACGCGCGGCACGCGGCGCGACCGAGTTTTGTCCGCACGGTGCCGCCCGCGGCTCCCCCCGGCCGGGCGAAGCCGAACTAGCGCGAAGTGGACTACGGCTGAACAGGATCGTCGAGCGCACGCGCGGACCGGATCCGCCGCGTCCAGCGCGCCACTGCGGCGTTCGGAAACCACAAGACGCGAATTGCCATGAGCCGGCGGCGACTTCGTCGCGCGAAGCCGTTCGATTGTCGCCGCAACCCGAATCCTTCTTCGCGCCCCGGGGTATTCGGCTCCCCACGAGGAAGAGACTTCGATCGTTTGCTTGAATATAATGCGGTTATCGCCGATGGCGCTGCAATGGCAGCCGTCAGGCCATTGCTGGAACAGCGCGTGTGAGGCAGGCGGGCAGAACGATGCCAATTGATCGCAGGCCATTATCCGACCGACTCGCTGTCTTTCCTCGCCTGGGCTTGGCCAATCTGCCGACTCCCCTCGAGCCGATGAAGCGATTGACGGCTCATCTCGGCGGGCCGCGGCTGTGGGTCAAGCGCGAAGATGCGACAGGGCTCGGGTTTGGCGGCAACAAGTTGCGCAAGCTCGACTACGTCCTGCACGCGGCGCTTTCGAGCGGCGCCGATACGATCGTCTCGGGCGGCGTCGTGCAATCGAACAGCCAGCGGCAGGTTGCGGCGGTCGCCGCAAGGCTCGGGCTAGCGTGCCATCTTGCCGTCTACCACGGCCGGCTCGAACCGCCGACGCCGGAATACACGACCTCGGGCAACGCGTTTCTCAATCGGCTGTTCGGCGCGCACCTCCATGACGTGCCGTGGACCGGTGACCGCAATGCGGCCATTCGCACGCTCGTCGGCGATCTCGAAGCCAGGGGTCACAGGCCGTACTTTGTGCCATACGGGGTCTCGAATGCCCTGGGCGCCGTCGCCTATGCCACGACGATTTCCGAGATCGAGCCGCAGGCAGCGCAATCCGGTTTCGTGCCATCCGCAATCGTGCACTGCACCGGCAGCGCCGGCACGCAGGCTGGTCTCATCGCCGGTGCAGCCGTGGCAATGCGAAACACGCGGATCGTCGGGATTGACATCGATGCCGAGCCCATGCGGGTGCGAGAGGACGTCGTGACGTTGGCGCGGGAAGCGTCCGATCTGCTTGACGTTGCGTTCGACGAAGCAACGGTGGAAGTCGTCGCCGGGCATGCGGGACCCGCCTACGGGGTTCCGCACGAAGCCACGATCGAAGCGATCCGGCTCGCGGGCCGGCTCGAGGCGCTTCCGCTTGATCCGGTCTATTCGGGCAAGGGGCTCGCGGGCCTGATCGCCCTGATCCGCCAGGGCCGGTGGCGCAAGGACGAGGATGTCGTCTTCCTGCACACCGGCGGCGCGCCGGCGCTTTTCGCCTACCAGAGCGCGCTCGGCATCTGAAAAAGCGAAGCCAATCTCGCCCCCGGGATGAGTCGGCAACGCGGCCTCCCGCAGCCTAGATCAGCCGCAATCCCTTCATGCTGGCATGACCGTTCTTGCCGACGATGATGTGGTCGTGCACGGCGATGCCGAGCGGGCCGGCGATGTCGATGATCGCCTTGGTCATCTGGATGTCGGCCTGCGACGGGGTCGGATCGCCGGAGGGGTGGTTGTGCACCAGGACAATCGCGGTGGCGGACAATTCCAGCGCGCGCTTGATCACCTCGCGCGGATAGACCGGGGTGTGGTCGACGGTGCCGGTCTGCTGCACCTCGTCCGCGATCAGCTGGTTGCGCTTGTCGAGGAACAGCAGGCGGAACTGTTCCTTGTCGGCAAACGCCATCGTGGTGCGGCAATAGTCGATCACGTCGTTCCATGACGACAGCAAGGTGCGGCCCTGCAGCTGGCCCTTGGTGATCGCGGCCGGCGGCGGCGGCGAGCAGCTTGAGCTGGTTGATCGACGCGTCCCCGATCCCCTTGACCTCCCGCAGCCGCGTTTCCGGCGCGTGGATCACTTCGGCGAAGGAGCCGAATTTCTTCAGCAGCGACTTGGCCAGCGGCTTGGTATCGCGCCGCGGAAGGGCCGGAAACAGCGCCATTTCAAGCAGCTCATAATCGCTTAGCGCATCGGGCCCTGCGGAATGAAAGCGCTCGCGCAGCCGCTCGCGATGGCCGTGATAGTGCGGCGCGTCGTCGGGCTGATCCTGCGTCTCGTTGGTATCGGCGGTCATCGCCGCCAACCATGCCGCGCCGGCCAGCTTTTGCAACCGGGAAGTATCGGAAACTGCGCCGCGAGCAATGCTCGACCTCTGCCTCTGTCCTGGTCACATTGTCATCGCGACCGCCGAGGCGTTAGGATCAAGGCGGGGCGGACCGGCTTCCGCCAGCAGAGGGAAAGGCCTTCGCCGCGTGACGCCATTCAAGACCATCCGGGCTCGCGCCGAGAAGCGCAAGGGAGGGGCGCCGGCGCTCGGGAAACTGCTGGCGCCGGTCGCCGACCCACAATCCCTGACCAAACTCGGGGACGACCGCGTGCTTGCCGAGATGACGAGGCGGGTGTTCTGCGCGGGCTTTGCGTGGAGCGTGATCGAGGCCAAATGGGCGGGTTTCGAGCAGGCGTTCCTCGGCTTCAAGCCGGCCACGCTGGCGTTCAAGCCGGACGAATTCTGGGAGAAGCTCACCAGCGATACGCGCATCGTGCGCAACGGCGCAAAGATCATGTCGGTGCGGAATAACGCCCGCTTCCTGCAGGAGATCGCGAAAGAACATGGCAGTTTTGGTCGCTTTTTGGCGAACTGGCCGTCATCGGACGAGGTCGGGCTGCTGAACCTGCTGGCGAAGCGCGGCAGTCGCCTCGGCGGCAATACCGGCCAGATGCTGCTGCGCTTCCTTGGCTGGGACGGCTTTGTCACGTCAAGGGATGTCACAGCCTGCCTGCGCGAGGCAGGACTGGACGTCGCCGAGGAAGTCAAATCGAAGACCGATCTTGCCAAGGTCCAGGCGCAGTTCAATGCCTGGGCCGGGGAAACCGGACTTCCCTACACCCACCTCTCGCGCATCTGCGCCATGTCGATCGGCGAAAATTACGAAGCCGGTGAACTCACCCGTCGTACCGGAGGCGGCGATTGAGGTTAAGTTCGTGGGGTGGGTAGAGCGCAGCGAAACCCACCATGTACACCAGAATTATCGATGGGTATCGCTGCGCTCAACCCATCCTGCGGTTCGGAACTTACATCACCACCGGCGGCTTCTCGCCGTGGCGCTGCGAGAGGGTAAAGATCTCGACGCCGGTCGAGGTGACGCCGACCGAATGCTCGAACTGCGCTGACAGCGAGCGGTCGCGCGTTACCGCGGTCCAGCCGTCGGACAAGATCTTCACATGCGGTTTGCCGAGATTGATCATCGGCTCGATGGTGAAGAACATGCCGGGCTTGAGCACCACGCCCTCGCCGGGCCGGCCGATATGGATGATGTTAGGCTCGTCATGGAACATGCGGCCGAGACCATGGCCGCAGAAATCGCGCACCACGCTCATGCCCTGCGGCTCGACAAAACTCTGGATGGCGTGGCCGATATCGCCGGTGGTGGCGCCGGGTTTCACCGCCGCGATGCCGCGCATCATGGCCTCATAGGTGACTTCGATCAGCCGCTCGGCCTTGCGCGCGATCGGGCCGACCGCATACATCCGGCTGGAATCGCCGTACCAGCCGTCGACGATGAAGGTGACGTCGATATTGACGATGTCGCCTTCCTTCAGCGCCCGCTCGCCGGGCATGCCGTGGCAGACCACGTGGTTGATCGAGGTGCAGGTCGAATAGCGATAGCCGCGATACATCAGCGTCGCAGGATAGGCGCCATGGCTGAAGGCGAAGGTGCGGACGAATTCGTCGATCTCCGAGGTCGGCAGCCCCGGCTTGACGATATCGGTCAGTTCGTCGAGGCATTTGGCGACCAGCGCGCCTGCCTTGCGCATGCCGGCAAAGCCGCTCGGTCCGTGCAGCTTGATCTGCCCGGTTTTGCGCAGGGAGGTATCTGAGGCTTCGATGTAGCTCATGGGCGGATCTTCGTGCGGCGAGGGGTGATTTGACCCCCAATTTAATGATCGGGACCGGCAGTAGCAAGCCAAGCCTGGGTCGCGAAATGGTTGTCATTGGCAGGAAATCCCGGTCAGGCGGCGGCAGGGCGCCCGCCTGTATCAATTCGAAACTTCCACCGTGGTCTCGACCGGCAACGCACCGCCGCGGATGCGGATTTCGCGGACCGGATAGGGCACCCGGATGTCCTCCCGCTTGAAGGCGTCCCACAGCGCCAGCATGACGTCGCTCTTCACATTGTCCATGCCGTCGGGGTCGGCGATCCAGAAGGTCAGCGCGAACTTCATCCCGGCCTCGGCGAATTCGGTGAGGATGCAGTTCGGCGGCCTGCCCTTGATGGCGCGCTTGGCCGCCGCCGCAACGTCGACGGCGAGCTTGCAGACGAGCTTCGGATCGGCGTCGTAATTGGTGCCGAAGGCGACCTTCACCAGCGTATTCTTGTCCGTATAGGTCCAGTTGACGACCTTCTGCGTCACCAGGTCCTCGTTCGGGATCAGGAATTCCCGGCCGTCGCCGGCGGCGACCGAGATGTAGCGTGTCTTCATCGCGCTGATGCGGCCGGTAGAGTCGCCGATGGTGACGAGGTCGCCGGGTTTTACCGACTTGTCCGCGAGCAGGATGATACCGCTGATGAAATTGGCGACGATCTTCTGCAGGCCGATGCCGATGCCGACGCCGACCGCGCCGGAGAACACCGCCAGGGCCGAGAGGTTGATGCCGACCGCGCCCATGGCGATGGTGATCGCCAGCACCATCAGCCCCATCCGGATCATCTTGACCAGCAGCACCTGGATCGAGGGCGTCAGGTCGGTGGACTGGTTGATCCGGCTTTCGACGAAATTGCTGGCGATATTGGTCAGCCACAGCGCGGCGATCAGGAGCGCCCCGAGCTTGATCACGAGCAGCGGCGTCAGCCGCAATCCGCCGAGCACGATCGAGACCGAGTCGAGCGCGTCGATGGCCGGGTCGAGCTGGCCGACAATGCTCAGCGCCGCCACCACCCATGCCGACAGCGACACCAGCTTGACGATGAAGGCGTTGCGGATCACGGAAGTCACGAGCCGGATCACCAGCCAGGCCAGCGCCAGCTTTGCGGCGACCATCAACAGGTAGCTCCGGCTCGGCCAGGTCGAATGGTACATCGCGAGGCGCGCCGCGATCACCAGGATCGCAAATACCGCGGTGGAGGCGCTGCTGGCCATCACGCGAGCGAAGTGCCGCAAGGGCAGCGGCCAGCCCATCGCGAACGAGGTCATGTCGATCCGCGCGCGAATGGCCGCATCGGTCGCGAAGGCAATGCCGGCGGCCGCCAGCATCAGGCCGAACTGCAGATAGAACCAGGGCGATGTGAGCTCCGCGCCGCCCGATCGCGCGGCGCCGTGCAGGAAATCGATGATGTCGTTCAGCTCCATCGGCAAATTCTCATCTCAAGGCGCGCCTCATCCAACAAACGTGATTCGAATACCGGCAGATTCCCATAAGCCCGGTTCCGGCGCCATCGCTACGCCAGGCGGAAGCAGCGGAAAAGACCTGAAAACCGGGCACTTTGTCTTTGGCCGCGAGAAATGGGTTGGCGTCGAAGTGTGGCGACGATAAGGATGCAATTGCAAGTATTTGCTTCTGTTTGCGAGGCCTTTTGGCATCTCTCGACTCGGTCAGCATAGCCATTCTTCTCGGCGCTGTTCTGGTGATGGCAGGCATCCTGTCGAGCCTGCTGGCGCTGCGCTTCGGCGCGCCGCTGCTGCTGGTGTTTCTCCTGATCGGCATGCTGGCCGGCGATGCCGGTCCCGGCCAGCTGCGCTTCGACGACGTCCAAACCACCTATCTGGTGGGCTCGGTGGCACTGGCGCTGATCCTGTTCGATGGCGGCCTGCGGACGAGGTTTCAGACCATCCGCGCGGTGCTGGCGCCGTCGATGGCGCTGGCGACGATTGGCGTGCTGCTGACCGCGATGATCACGGCGCCGGTCGCCCGCTATGTGCTCGACCTCAACTGGACCGAGGCGCTGCTGGTCGGCGCGGTGGTGGCCTCGACCGACGCGGCGGCGGTATTTCTTTTGGTGCACGCGCAGGGCCTGCGGCTGCGGCCCCGCGTTGGCGCGACGCTGGAGGCCGAGTCCGGCACCAACGATCCCTTCGCGGTATTTCTGACCTTGATGCTGGTCGAACTGATTTCGGTCGGCCACAGCTCGGCATGGCATGTATTGCTGGAATTGACCCGCGAGGCGGTGCTGGGCGCCATCGTCGGCGTGATCGGCGGCCGGCTGGTGGTGCTGGCGCTCAATCACGTGGCGCTGCCGCAGGGCCTGCACGCGCCGTTTGTGGCGACCGCGGCACTGGTGATCTTCGGCGGCGCCCAGATCGCGCACGCCTCTGGCTTTCTCGCGGTCTATCTCGCCGGCATCATCATCGGCAACCGGCCGACGCGCGCGCATAATTCGGTGGTGACGTTCCTCGACGCCGCGACCTGGCTGGCGCAGATCGTGATGTTCGTGCTGCTCGGCCTTCTGGTCTCGCCGCAGCGGCTGGTGACGAGCATCATTCCCGCCGTGATCGTGGCGCTGGTCCTGATGCTGGTGGCGCGACCGCTCGCGGTATTTCTATGCCTGGCGCCGTTCCGCTTCAACTGGCGGGAGAGGGTCTTCATCGCCTGGACCGGCTTGCGCGGCGCGGTCGCGATCTTCCTGGCGTCGATCCCGATGCTGGTCGGGCTCTCGAAGGCCTACCTCTATTTCGACGTCGCCTTTGTCGTCGTCATCATCTCGCTGCTGCTGCAGGGCTGGACGCTGGCGGCGGCCGCGCGGCGGCTGCATGTGGCGCTGCCGCGGGCCGATCGCGGGCCGCGGCGTGTCGAATTGGATCTGCCCGGACAGCTCGAGCAGCAGCTGGTCGGCTATCCCGTGCGGCCAAAGAGCCTGTTCTTCCGGCGCGGCCTCGTTCCGTCCTGGTCGAAGCCGACGCTGGTGATCCGCGATCAGCACATTCTCTCGCCCGCCGAGGCCGATCCGATTGCGCCCGGCGACTACATCTATCTGCTGGCGCCGCCGGAAAAGGCCGAGGCGCTGGATCGTTTCTTTGTCGACATGCAGCCGAGCTCGGCGCCCGATCCGCATCTGCTCGGGGACTTCATGGTCTCCAGCGAACACACGCTTGGTGAAGTCGCGCAGATTTATGGCATTGCCACCGACGACGAACATGCGGCGCTGACGCTGGCCGATTATTTCGACGTGCATCTCGACCGCGCGCCGAAGGAGGGCGCGACGCTGGAGCTCGAACTCCATCGTGCTGGTGGCGCGCAGCATTTCCGGTGGCCGGGTCAGTGTCGTTGGCCTCCGCCTGCCCGAAGAGGAAGAGGCGGTGCCGGAGACGCGGCTGGCCTCGTTCAAGCGCAGGTTGGCCGAGCTCTGGTCATCGGTGGCAGGCGTTTAAGCCATGATGATCAGCTGTTGAGGAACAGGCCGACTGTCTCTAGTCTGGCCCCAAAGGCCGATCGACGGCCTCGCAGTGGAAGCGCAGGAGAGACAAAAATCATGCCGGGCTCGCTCGACGATCAACTCGGCTTCGCGCCGGACTACGATTCCCCGGTCCCTTATATGCAGCGGACCCGCGACTACTACGCCGCGATCGGCTACACGACGCCCTATCGCTGGGCGCATTATGTCGATGCGCCGTTCCAGCCCCTGAAGAAACCGCTTTCGCAATCGCGCGTGACCATCGTCACCACCGCCGCCCCCTATGATCCGGCGAAGGGCGACCAGGGCCCCGGCGCGGCCTACAACGGCGGCGCCAAGTTCTACCAGGTCTATGACGGCGACACCTCGAAGCAGCACGATTTGCGCATCTCGCATATCGGCTACGACCGCAAGCACACCACTGCGACCGACAGCGGCACCTGGTTTCCGCTGCCCCAGCTCCTGAAGGCCAAGGCCTCGGGGCGGATCGGCGAGGTCGCGCCGCGCTTCTTCGGTGCGCCGACCAATCGCAGCCACCGCGTCACCATCGACGTCGATGCCCCGGAAATCCTGGCCCGCTGCCGCGCCGACAAGGTCGATGTCGCGGTGCTGGTGCCGAACTGCCCGGTCTGCCACCAGACGTCCGCGCTGGTTGCCCGCCACCTTGAAGAGGGCGGCATTTCGACCGTGGTGATGGGATGCGCCAAGGACATCGTCGAGCATGCAGCCGTGCCGCGCTTCCTGTTCTCCGACTTCCCGCTGGGCAATTCCGCCGGCAAGCCGCATGATGTCGGGTCGCAGGCGCTGACGCTGGAGCTGGCTCTGCGACTGCTTGAAATCGGCTTCCGGCGCGCGCACCACGATGCAGTCGCCGCTACGCTGGAGCGAGGATGCTTCCTGGAAACTCGACTACAACAACATCGCCCAGATGAGCCCGGAAGAACTGGCGCGGCGCCGGCGCGAATTCGACCGGCAAAAGGAGATCGCGCGGGGCAACCGCGTCGCCTGAGGCGCCATCCACGGGGCGTGCGATCGGGAACAAGAAGCAAGAACAAGAACAAGAAGAATACCATCAGGAGGACGTCCCATTGACCCGACCGTTCGAAGGCGTGAAGATTCTCGACTTCACGCAGGTTCTGGCCGGCCCCTATGCGAGCTACCAGCTCGCGCTGCTCGGCGCCGACGTCATCAAGCTGGAGCGGCGCGAAGGCGAGGACATGCGCCGCACCCCGTTGAGCCGCGAATGGGCGGAGCGCGGCCTCGCGCCGGGCTGGCAGGCGATCAACGGCAACAAGCGCAGCCTGACGCTCGATCTCGCGAAGCCGGAGGCGCTCGCCATCGTCAAGCAGCTTGCCGCCAGCGCCGACGTGGTGATGGAGAATTTTCGTCCCGGCGTGATGGACAAGCTCGGCATCGGCTACGCCGCGCTGTCGGCGATCAACCCGCGGCTGATCTATTGCGCCATCTCGGGCTTCGGCCAGACCGGCCCGGAACGATCGGGCGCGGGTTATGACGGCAAGATCCAGGCGATGTCGGGCATCATGGCGATCACCGGCCATGAGGAGACCGGGCCGACGCGCGCGGGCTTTGCGGTCTGCGACGTGCTGTCCGGCGCTACCGCGGCGTTCGGCGTATCGAGCGCGCTGTTCCAGCGCACCCACACCGGCAAGGGGCAACTGGTCGACGTCTCCATGCTCGAGGCGACGCTGGCGTTTCTGTCGGGGCAGGTCGCGGACTACACCGTCGCCGGCCATCGCCAGCAATTGTCCGGCAACCAGGCCGTGAGCCGCCGGCCGACCGCCAATCTGTTCAAGGCGGGCGAAGGCTATCTGCTGCTCGCCGTGAACAGCGAGAAGCAGTACCAGTCGCTGATGGCCGCACTCGGCTGCGCCGACGCGCTGGAAGATCCGCGCTTCGCCGATTGGTTTGCGCGGCAGGAAAACGAGCCGGCGCTGCGCGCGATCATCGAGGAAGCGTTGGCGAAGAAGGACCCGCGCGAGTGGGAGAAAATCCTCGATGCGGCGGGCGCGCCCTGCGCCAGCATCTGGCGGATCGAGGAGGTGATCGATCATCCGCAGATTGCGGCGCGCGGCGCCATGCAGGAGATCGATACGCCCTATGGCCGCCTGCGCTTCGCCGGCAGCGGCTTTCGGCTCGCCCATGGCGGCGGCAGGCTCGATTCGATGGCACCCGCACTCAGCGCGCATACCGATGAGGTGCTGAACTCGCTCGGCTATGGCGCTGACGATATCGCGGATTTGCGCGCGCGGGGCGTCGTCTGAGCGGCGCGGACAGCTCGCCGCCTTGTTGCCCGGAAGCCGCCAACAAACGGTCGCGCGTTGCCGAAGATTTGCGCAGTTTCGTGAACCCTGAAATCGGAACACCTCGCGGTCGCAATGGTTCTTGGCAATGTTGCGCGATGCGCGTGACAGCAAATGGAACTGACTTCGATCAGGAGTGAAAGATGCAAAAATACATTATGCCCATTGCCGCAGCGGTGGCGCTCGGAATGGCCGCGCCCGCGATGGCCTATGACACGGGCGGTGTCATGTCGATGCAGGCGGCCGTGGATGAAGCGGCCGACATGGGCCTCATATCGGTGTCCCACACGAATTTTCTCGGCGACGAATGGGAAATCGAAGGCCGGGATAGCCAGGGCCGCTATATGGAAGTCTATATCGACGCCACCACGGGCGACGTGCGGGGCGTCGACAGGTAAGCCCGCCGTTCGCGCTGCTACCTGATCAATCCCGCAAGCCGCGGCAGCGTCAGGCTGATCGCGGGGACGCAGATGATCAGCAGCAGTCCGGCGAACAGAGCCAGCATGTACGGCACATAGGTCCGGAAGTGCTGGCCGACGCCGATCTTCGCAAAGCGAAGCGCCATCAATAGCCCGACTCCCATCGGCGGCATGAACAGGCCGATGCCGACCGCGGCGGTCTGCACGATATTGAAGTGAATCGGGTCGATGCCCATCGTCTTCCGAGATCGGAAACACCACGGGGATCAGCACGACCGCGGCGGGCAGGCCTTCCAGCACCATGCCGAACAGGCAGCTCATGGCGGCGGTCCCGATCAGGAACAGCCACGGATGCGTCTTCAGCGGCCCCAGCACCTGGCCCAGCAATTGCGGAACCCCGCTTACGCCCATCAGATATTGATAGACCGAGGCGATGGCGAGCAGGAACACCACCGCCGCGGTAAGGATCGCGCTGTCATAGGCGATCCTGCCCATCTCGCGCCACGAGACGTTGCGGTAGTAGAGCTTTGCCGCGAGGAAGGCGTAGCCCGCCACCACGGCGCCGGCCTCGGTCGCGGTGATGATGCCGAGAATGAAGCCGGCAAGGATCACGAACGGCACCACCATCGGCACCGCGGCGTGCAGCGCCGCGTGGCCGAGTTGCTTTAGGCTCGGCCGCGCATCGACCGGCCAGTCGTTCTGGCGGGCGCGGACATAAACGACAATCATCAGGCACAGCATGATTACCATGGCCGGGACGAAGCCGGCCACGAACAGCGCCACCGCCGAGGTGTTGGTGACCTGCGCGATCACGATCATGAAGATCGCCGGCGGCACCAGCATGCCCATCGCGGTGCCGGCCGCGATCAAGGAAGCCGAATCGCGCCGGTCGTAGCCGGCTTTGGTCAGCGGCGGCATCAGCGCCGAGCCCAGCGCCGAGACCTCGGCCATCTTCGATCCGCAGATGTCGGAGAAGAAATACGCCACCACGATCACGGACATGCCGAGCCCGCCCTTGACCCAGCCGATCAGCGCGCGCGCCAGTTCCACCAGCGCGTGGCTCATGCCGCAGCGCTCCATCAGGTTGCCGGCGAACACGAAGGCAGGGATCGCCAGCAGCACCCAGCTCTGCGATCCCGACACCAGCGCCGAGGAGAGCTGCTGCAGCGGGTAACCGCCGATCAACAGCCCCGCGATGCCGGCGATGCCGAGTGCGAACACGATCGGCATCGAGAGCACGACCAGCACGGCGAAGACGATGGCAACAGTCGCAAGCAGCATGGATTATTCCGCTCAGTGCTGGGGCTCGCCTTGCGGCAGCGGGGAAAGCATCATCGCAAGCCCGTAGACGGCGATCAGGATGCCGCCGACCACGGCGGAAGCGTAGAGCCAGGCGAGATTGATCTGCAGGCCCGGCGTCGTCAGCGTGCGGTTGAGCATGCAAAGCTTGAAGCCGTACCAGGCCGCCAGCACGCCGACGCACGCGATCAGCGCGTGATTGAAACGGTGGATCCAGAGCTGGGCGGGCAGCGGCAGGCGATGCACGAACACCGCAAGCGTGAAATGCGAGCGCGACTGGATGCCGATCGCGGCACCGATCAGCGTCAGCCACGCCAGCGACATTTCGCCGACTTCCTCGACCCAGGTGAACGGCACCGGATCGACGTCGAGCCAGTCGGTGATGGCGCCGACGAAATAGCGCAGGATCACGCCGACCAGGAGATTGACGATGGCAAGGACGATCAGCGCCGTGACCGTGATTTTCGGGACGGCAGAGAGAATACGCAGCATGCGCGATTGAATCCTGGCGACGAACGGGACGGGGGCGAAGGGGCCGGAGGCTTTTCCCAAAAAGAGGAAGCTCCGGCCCGTTGCTAACTCAGGCCTTGAAGCCTTCGATATCGTCCCATAGGGCGCCGTACTGGCTCTTGTAGGCCGGCCATATCTTCGCCTGCGCCACTTTACGGAATTCGTCGACCTTGGCTTCCACCACGGTCATGCCGAGCGGCTCCAGCTCTTCCTTGGCCTTGGCGAAATTGTCGACCGACTCGGTCGCCTGGCGGATCTTCTCCTGCGCGGCGCGCGACAAATCCATCATCAGTTTCTGATGCTCCGGCGAAAGGCCGTTCCAGATCTCGAGATTCATAACCGCGTTGGTCGGGCCGTAATTGTGATAGGTCAGCGAGGCATATTTCGACACCTCGTAGATCTTCAGCGCCTTCATGTTGACGATCGGCAGGTCGCCGCCGTCGATCACGCCCTGCTTGGCGGCGGTGATGACCTCGCCCCACGCCATCGGCACCGCGCTGCCGCCGAGCCCGTTGATGGTGTCGCCGAACACCTTGGCCTGCTGCACGCGGATTTTCGCGCCGCGCAGGTCCTTTGGCTCGATGATCGGCTTCTTGGCGGTCCAGAAATGCCGGAAGCCGTAATCGTAATAGCACAGCACCTTGAGCTTGTAGTTGTCCTCGATCTGCTTGTTGAGCTTGTCGCCGATCCGGCCGTTGAGCATGGCGTAGGCGGAGGCGTAATCCTTCACGAGATAAGGCACGAGCAGCGCGCCCATTTCCGGAAACACGGTAGCAGCCGCTCCGGCCGGGCTTCCCATCGCGATGCTGCCGGACTTGACCGCGTTCATGATCTCGATTTCCTGCGGGATCAGGGTCTTTCCGAAGAACTGCATGTCGAGCGCGCCCTTCGACTGCGCGGTGACTTCCTTCGCCATCCAGTCGAACGCCACCGCGGCCGATTCCGGGACGGCGTTGATGTGGGCGAACACGAGCTTCTTCGGCTGGGTTTGCGCGAAGGCCGGGGCGCGGCCGGTCGCGAGAATGCCGGCCATGCCGGCGCCGGCACGCAGAAGCGTGCGGCGATTTAACGAGACACGGCTCCTGGGAGCTGACATGGGCATTCCTCCAAAATTTTGTTTTTTGCATTTTGTTGCGGCCCGGCCGCCGGGAAGGGCGGCCGGGCCGGCGGCAAGCTTACAGTATAGCCTGCGCCTTGCCAGTGGGGATGTACAGGCCGGTGGCGGATATCAGTCCGGCGACGGCGTCCCCGGCAGCACCTTGACGCCGCCGAAGGCGGCGATGCGTCCGTGCCGGAGCATGACGATCTGCGTCGCCAGCTGGCGCAGCTCCGCGACGTCGTGGCTGACATAGACCATGGGAATCCTGGCTTCGTCGCGCAACCGTATCAGATACGGCAGGATCTCCACCTTGCGGCCCTCGTCCAGCGATCCCAGCGGCTCGTCCAGCAGCAGCAATCTCGGCTTCGACAACAGCGCGCGGCCGAACGCGACGCGCTGGCGCTCGCCGCCGGACAATCGGCCGGGCCGCCGGTCCAGCAGGGTGCCGATATCGAGCAGGTCGACGACGCGCTTGCGTTGCGAAGGATCGTCGGCAAGCCGGTTCATGCGGCGGCCGTAGTCGAGATTTTGCCGGACATCGAGATGCGGGAACAGGCGGGCGTCCTGGAATACGTAGCCGATGCGGCGGCGATGCGCCGGGACATGGATGCGCGCCGCGGTGTCGTCCATCGTCTCGCCGTCGATGGCGATGATTCCGCGATCGGGCCGCAGGAGCCCGGCGATCATGTTGATCAGCGAGGTCTTGCCGGCACCCGAGGCACCGAACAGGCCGGTCACGCGCCCCTCGCTGGTGAAGTTCGCTTCAAGCGAGAATTCGCCGAGCTGTTTGACGATGTCGACCCGCAGCATGATCAGTTCCCGTGCAGGCGCCGGGTGGCGCGGCGGGCGAACCATTCGGAGGCGATCAATGCGGCGAGCGCGATGACGATGGAAACGATCACCAGCCGCAGCGCCGCGGTGTCGCCGTCCGGGGTCTGGATCAGCGAATAGATCGCCGAGGAGATGGTCTGGGTCTCGCCGGGAATGTTCGACACGAAGGTAATGGTCGCGCCGAATTCGCCGATCGCCTTGGCAAAGCCGAGCACCATGCCGGCCAGCACGCCCGGCAGCGCCAGCGGCAGTGTGATGGTCAGGAACACCCGGAACGGCGCGGCACCCAGCGTTTCCGCCGCCTGTTCCAGCCGCCGGTCAACCGCCTCGATCGACAGCCGGATCGGGCGCACCAGGAGCGGAAACGACATCACGCCGCAGGCCAGCGCCGCTCCAGTCCAGCGAAACGCCAACACGATGCCGAGATGGTCGGCGAGCCACGCGCCGACCAGGCCGCGTCGTCCGAACGTCAGCAACAGGAGATAGCCGGTGACGACCGGGGGCAGCACCAGCGGCAGGTAGATCAGCGCATCGAGCACCGCCTTGCCCCAGAAATCGCGCCGCGCCATGAGCCACGCCACGGCGATCCCGAGCGGCGTCGCCACCAGCGTCGCCACCGTGGCGACCCGCAGCGAAAGCTGGATCGCCGTCCATTCAGTTGGAGAGATGTCGAACACTGAATCAGGAGGTGGGGCGGATCAGGAAGGTGAAGCCATATTTCTCGAGGGTGGTTTTGGCCAGCGACGAGCGCAGGAAGGCGAGATATTCAGTGGCTTCCGGCTTCGCAGTCGTCGTCGCGGCGACCGGATAAATGATCGATGGGTGCGAGTCCGCGGGGAAGGTGCCGACGATCTTGACACCGGGCTCGACCTTGGCGTCGGTGGAATAGACGATGCCGAGCACGGCCTCGCCGCGGGCGACCAGAGCCAGAGCGGCGCGCACGCTCTCCGCCATCGCGAATTTCGGCTCGGCTGCCTGCCACGCGCCGAGTTTCTCCAGGGCTGCCTTGGCGTATTTGCCGGCCGGCACCGCCTTGACGTCGCCGACCGCGATCTTGCCGTCGCCGGCGAGTTTTGCCAGATCAAAGCCCTGTCCGATGGTCACATTGTCGATCTTGGAATCCTTCGGCGCGATCAGCACGATGGAGTTGCCGAGCAGATTGACCCGGGTCGGCTCGTTGATGTTCTTCTTGCCGGTGGCGTAGTCCATCCAGTCGGTGTCGGCGGACAGAAAGATATCCGCCGGCGCGCCCTGCTCGATCTGCTTTGCCAGTGTCGAACTCGCGGCGTAGCTGGCGGCGACCTTGACGCCGGTCTTGGCCGTGAAGGCGGCATCGATATCGTCGAGCGCGTTCTTCATCGAGGCGGCGGCGAATACCGTAAGGCTCTTGTCCTGGGCGAGGGCAGGAGATGTGGCGGCTCCGCACAGCATGGCGAAGACGGCAAGAAGTCGGGCGAGAAGAGACATGGTGGCGCTCCGTGCCTGTCCGCAGGCGCAATTTAGCGCGCGCAAATCAGGCGTTGGTTGAACAGGAATGCGACAGGTGGAAGCGCCGTTCCACTGGTCCCGACTACTTACGGTCGATCAGGATATCGCTGGCGCCAACAATAACAGGCTGAATATCCGGGTAAAGCCCTCTGTCTCCTATTCGGACGGCAGGATCGCGATCGAGATCGAAGCGTCCCTGCTGCCGCTGACCTGCAGCACGAAGGGGCTAGCCGAAAGCTCGTATTTCATGGTCTTGCGGATGCCGTCGCAGTCGGTGGCGCCGCTAAAAGCCTTCGGCTTGAGAAAATGCCCATCCTGTACCAGATCGACCCAGCCGCCGGCGGACAGGCTGACGGTGTACAGGCCGGCCTTCGGCGCGCCTTTGATATTCGCAAAACCCGCAAAGGTGCCGTCCTTCGGCGCACGTTCGGGCGGCGAGGGCAACTGCGCCTCGCCCGGCGCGCGCAACGAAATCAGCATCCCCGTGGTCGGCAGGGCGGCGAGGTCGCCGCCCAAGGCCAGCTTGATGCGGTCCGGCGCGGTCAGCGCCGCGCGCTCGCGGTCGATGTTCCATTTGAACTTGTCGCAGCCGCTCGGCTCCTCGGCGGCAAAGGCGGCGCTGGTTCCGAACAGGACCAGCGCGATCATCAGGGGGGCGCGCATGATCAATCCACCGCAATCATGACGTCGGAGGCCTTTATTACCACGGTAACGTGGCCCTTGGCCTTGATGCCGAGTTCGTCGACCGCCTCGTTGGTGATCGAGGAGGTGACGATCTGGCCGCCACCGATATCGACGCGGACGTGCGACGTGGTGGCGCCCTTCTTCACCTCGATGACGGTGCCTTTGATCTGGTTGCGTGCACTGATGCGCATGGCGGTCCCCACAATGTTAGCCGTGCGTGGCAACGCCACGCACCTGCGGACAGATGGTGAAATGAAGATCGAGACCGCCGTCTCAAAAAGCCGCCCGCGCTTACGGCGCGGGAGGGTCATATGCTAGCGCATATCGGGGCCGAATGAAAACCGCGCCGCGCGCGTCTATGGCTTGGCGTCCGGCGCCGCCAGAACCTGGCGGCAGGCGGCCGGCAATTGCGCCAGTGTCATCGGCGGCCTCGGCTTCGGCGGCTCCTTCGGCGGCTTGGGATGGATGATCGAATCCTTGAACCAGAAGGCCAGGTCGGCCGCGCTACAGCCTTCGCTTTCCGCCGGCGCCGGCTGGCTCTCGCAGTCGGTACTGCCGGGCGGGCATTTGATGCGGATATGGAAGTGATAGTCGTGGCCGTACATCGGCCGGATCTTGGAGAGCCAGCTGCGGTCGCCCTTGGCTTCGCGGCATAGCGCCTTCTTGATCGCGGCATTGACGAAGATCCGCTGCACCGTCGGCTCCTCCGCGGCGTCGCGAATCACCGCGAGATGACCCGGTGTGAAGACGTGCGGATCGATGTCGAGCCGGTCGGGACGCACCATCATGACCGCGGACGTCTCCTCGCGTTCCTCGCGCGACAGCACATGGTTGGGCATCGGCGTCAGCCAGACGTCGGCGTCCAGTCCGACCTGGTGGCTGGCGTGACCGGTGAACATCGGACCGCCGCGCGGCTGCGACATGTCGCCGACCAGGATGCCGGGCCAGCCCGCGTCCCTGTGCGCCTTGGCGGACAGCCGTTCCAAGAGCTTGACCATGTGGGGATGCGCCCAGTTGCGATTGCGCGACAGCCGCATCACTTGCCAGGTATCGCCGGTGATCGGCAGCGCTTCGGCGCCGGCGATGCAGCCCTTGGCGTAGAAGCCGATCACATGCGTCGGCATCGCCGCCGGCAGCAGCTTGCGGCCGAACAATTCCTTGGCGCCGAGCTTCGGATCGTTCGGATTTGCCAGCGGCGGCAGTGGCTTCGGATTGACGCTGCCCTTGTCCTGCGCCAGCGCAAAGCCGGCACTGGCAACCGTGGCAGAGATCAGGAGCAGGCTGACAATCAGGCGGGACTTCATCGGATCACTCGATATCGCGCAAACGTAGCACGGATTCGGCGTGCGCGGAGACGCAGCGCCAATCGCAATCGCTTGATCCCGCGCCTGGCGCATAGAGCGCACGCGCTTTGCCGATGCCGCACGCGATCGTCCTGGATCGCGCTTCGCCATCCGCGGCATCCGGGAGTTAGCCCTGCAGCTGTTGCGGCCTCGCATGGTTGCGCCGGTCGCACGCGGCGCCCTTGTTGTCGTGGATTGAACGCAAGGGACCTCGCCGCATGCGGGTCGATGCCCCTGTTCTGGTCAAGATGGCGGCCGCTCGTAACGGTTCGGTAACCCTATCGATCATTGACGAAAATTCGTGCGCTCCCGCGGGAATATGCCCACGGAGCTGTGCAGTCTCCGCGCGCTGCGGCAGGAGTGCATAACGAACCCGGATTCTGCGCAATTTGTCACCAGCTCCGCCACTGGTATCAGGGTAGGTGGTGCTATCCGGCACCGGTGCCGCCCGGGTTCGCCTCTAAAACAGGCATGCGGAACGAAAGGCGGCACTTCGGAACGTTGCAACCGAATAGCGGCGCGGCCAAGAGATACCATTTTTTCAGATACTTATCGGAGAACAGGCGCCGCGGAATGCGATTGGGGCGCAAGCAATGCCGAATGTCCGGCCGAAGAAAGTCAAGAAGCTGAAGCATGCGGCGATCACCCGCATCGCCGGTCGGCCGGCGAAGCCTATTCCGAAGGTCCAAGGTGCAAGCCGCCGCGCTTCGGCCGAAATCGGCGAAATCGTGCGCAAGCGCGCCGAAGCGGAAGCCGCAATCGCCGAAGCGCGAAAATCCCACGAACGGCTGCGCGAGGCGATCGACATCCTGCCGCAAGGCATCGTGTTCCTCGACGCCGACGGTCGCTACATCCTCTGGAACAAGAAATACGCCGAGATCTACAATCGCAGCTCGGACCTGTTCGAGCCGGGCGCGCGGCTGCAGGACACCATCCGCATCGGCGTCAGGCGCGGCGATTATCCCGAAGCGATCGGCCGCGAAGAGGAGTGGATCGCCGAGCGGATCGATAAACTCTATCACCCCGGCAAGGGCCATGAGCAGACCCTGAGCGACGGCCGCGTCATCCTGATCGAGGAGCGGCTGACCGGCGACGGCGGCGTCATCGGCCTGCGCGTCGACATTACCGAGCTGAAACAGCGCGAGGCCTCGTTCCGGCTGTTGTTCGACAGCAATCCCGTGCCCATGATCGTCTGCGCGCTGAATGGCGAGCGCATCCTCGGCGTCAACGATGCCGCGGTCGAGCATTACGGCTACAGTCGCGCCGAATTCGAGAAGCTGACCATCCGCAGCGTCCAGGCTTTCGAATCCGAGCCGCCCTGGGCCGGTGACCTTTCCAGCGACGAACTGACGGCGCGCACCTGGAAGCATGTGCGGGCCGACGGCACGCTGATCGACCTGGCGATCTATTCGCGCCATCTCGTCTACAACGACCAGCCCGCGGTTCTGCTGGCGCTCATGGACATCACCGAGCGCAAGCGCGCCGAGGCGCGGCTTGCGTTCATGGCCCAGCACGACGGCCTGACCGGCCTGCCGAACCGCAACCTGTTGCGCCAGAACATGGACGAGATCCTGCTGCACACGAGACGCAGCGCGGAGAAGGTCGCGGTGCTGGTGCTTGGGCTCGACAATTTCAAGGCGGTCAACGACACGCTGGGCCACGGCATCGGCGACAAGCTGCTGCGCGGGGTCGCCAAGCGCCTGCGCTCGACGCTGCGCGAGGAAGACATGCTGGCCCGTCTCAACTCCGATGAATTCGCGATCGTCCAGAGCGGGCTGACGCGCCCCGAGGACGTCGTGATGCTCGCCAAGCGGCTGTTGGAGGCGATCGCCGATCCCTATCTGCTCGATGGCCATTCCGTCATCATCGGCGCCAGCATCGGCATTGCGGTAGCGCCGGGCGACGGCGACGAATCCGAGAAGCTCTTGAAGAACGCCGACATGGCGCTGTCGCGCGCCAAGAACGATTCGCGCGGCACCTTCTCCTTCTTCGAAGCCGAAATGGACGCCCGCGCCCAGAGCCGGCGCAAGATCGAGCTCGACCTGCGCGACGCGATCCAGAACGACGTGCTGCGGCCGTATTATCAGCCGCTGATCTGTCTTTCGACCGGGCGCATCACCGGGTTCGAGGCGCTGGTGCGCTGGCCGGACCCCGAACGCGGCATGATCTCGCCGGCCGAATTCATTCCCGTCGCCGAGGAAACCGGCCTGATCAACGGGCTCGGCGGATTGATGCTGCGACGCGCCTGCGCCGATGCGGCAAAGTGGCCCGACGACGTCCGTGTCGCCGTCAACCTGTCGCCGTTGCAGTTCCGCACCGGCAACCTCTTCTCGATCGTGACGGATGCGCTGAAGCAGTCCGGCCTGCCGGCCAAGCGGCTCGAACTGGAAATCACCGAGACCCTGTTGTTGGAGAAAAGCAGCCAGGTGCTCGCCACCCTGCATGCGTTGCGCGCGCTTGGCGTGCGCATTTCGATGGACGATTTCGGCACCGGCTATTCCAGCCTCAGCTACTTGCGCAGCTTTCCGTTCGACAAGATCAAGATCGACCAGTCGTTTGTGCGCGACCTCGGGTCCAACCGCGACGCGCAGGCGATCGTGCGTTCGATCATCAGCCTCGGCATGGGTCTCGGCGTCACCATCACCGCCGAGGGCGTCGAGACCGAGGCCGAGCTGAGCTGCCTGCGCGCCGAGGGCTGTCACGAGGGCCAGGGCTTCCTGTTCAGCCGGGCGCGGCCCAATGTCGAGATCGTGAAACTGTTGGAGGCGCAATCCGGCGCGGTTTCCGACGCGGCGGCAGAGATAGGCGGCGACGCCGCGATGGTCGCCTGACGCTTCTAGCGCGCGCCTTTGCGCTTGTTCAAATGGTAGGTCAGCGCCAGCGCCACGCAATGGCGCAAGGCGGCGCGCGGAAGCTCGTCCTTCACGTCGAGAAGGATGCTTCGGTTGCCCGCGAACCGCAGCTCGGTCGGGTACAGTTCGCGGAAGGTCTCGACCAGATTGGTCTGGCAGTGGAAAAAGACCGCGTATTGGCCGGCGGCTGATTTCACCCGGTCGATCCGGATCGTGCTGCCGCTGTTGGTATGCGGCGTGAGATAGCTCGGCTGCCCCCATTTCAGGGTCTCCTGCAGCGCGCCGACGCCCTTCGTCGTCCTTGCGGTTTCGAAGATCAGCCGTCGCAGCGCCAGCAATTTTGCCTTCAGCGGCTTCGGATAGGCGCTGAACACCGCATCGACGGCGCGGTCCCTGAAATCCGCGGCCGGCCCGGTTACAGGGGCCTTTCTGGTCCGTTTTTTTGCCGGGCCCTTCATTGCACCGTTTGCACCCCCGCCAATCGCTTCGCACCCGCAGACTAGGGCAGAGAACGGAACGGCGGAAGCGCCGATCACAGCGCCGGGGTCCCGCCTTTGTGAACCTGAACCGCTGCTTCGCCGACTTATGATTGTAACCAGGGATTCCTCATGAGTTCCGGCGCCGAAACGTCGCCAATGCCTGCGCCGCGATACGCGCGCTTCTCGCGGCGGCTTCGCGCCATGCTGGTCGACTGGATCATCACGCTGATCGTGATGTTCGGTGCGGTGTGGCTTGTGGCGTCGGTCGGCAACGACAATTTTTCCCGCGGGATTGGAATTTTGGCGGTGGTCGTGCTCGTGCTTTATGAGCCGATTCTGGTGTCGCGCATGGGCGGCACGCTGGGGCACTATTTCACCAATCTGCGCGTCGTCGATGACCGCAATGGCGGCAATATCGGCTTCGCACGGGCCTGCGCCCGCGTCGTCATCAAGGGCGTGCTGGGGCTGTACTCCTTCGTGATTTTGGCCGCTACCCGGCGTAATCAAGCGGTCCACGATCTGTTGACGCGGTCGACCGTGCAGATCCGCGATGCAGCGAAAGCCTTGCCCGGCCAATACATTGCCGAGCGCAGCGAATTTGCGGCCGCCGGCCTGCCGTCGCGGTGGCGGCGGGTCGCCGTAACATCCGCCTATCTGTTGCTGACGGCGGTCCTTTATCTCTTTATCGTCGGCTATATTGTCGCGCCCGCGGCGATCTCCCGCGCCTGTCTCGAAGGCGATTTCTGTTCGGGCGGCGAGAGGGTTCTCAGTCTTCTCATCGGCGTGGGACTGCTCGGATTGTGCGCCGTCTGCATCACCCTGGGGTGGCGAGGCAGGCTTGTCGGTGCGCGCGGCACCCTTGTCGGCGATCCCGGATAGATAGATCCCCGACACGACCCGAATTGCGCCGTCGCCTATGCGGCGTCACGCAAGCCGGCGAGGAAGGTGTCGACGCTCTTGAACAGCGCATCGGCATGCTCGCTGAGTTGGCCGGACGCGACCATCACGTTGTCGGCGAGCGCGCGCGACTGGCCGGCGGCGTTGCTCGCGCCGGTGACGTTGTGCGTCACCTCGCTGGTGCCGGCTGCGGCCTGCTGCACGCTGCGCGCAATCTCCCGGGTCGCCGAATCCTGTTCCTCGACGGCGGCCGCGATCGTGGTGGCGATGCCGCTGATCTCCCGGATGGTGTCGCTGATGCCGCCGATCGCGATCACGCAATCGCTGGTGGCGGACTGGATCGCGGTGACCTGGCCGGCGATCTCCTCGGTCGCCTTCGCGGTCTGGCTCGCCAGTTCCTTGACCTCGGCGGCGACCACGGCAAAGCCGCGGCCGGCCTCGCCGGCCCGCGCCGCCTCGATGGTGGCGTTGAGCGCGAGCAGATTGGTCTGGCTCGCAATGGCGTCGATCAGGCGCAGCACGTCGCCGATCTTCTCGCCGGCCGCGGTGAGGCCCGCGACCATCTCGGTGGTCTTGCCGGCCTTGACCACGGCATCATCGGCGACGCTGCTGGAATGAGTGACCTGTCGGCCGATCTCGGCCACGGAAGAAGCAAGCTCTTCGGTGGCTGCGGCAACCGTCGAAACGCTGGCCGAGGCCTCCTCGGAGGCGGCAGCGGCCGCTGTGGCCCGTTCCGAGGTGCCGTTGACGCTGGTGGTGATCTCGCCGGCCACCCGCTGCATGTCCTTGGTGGCAGTTGCCACCGCGCTGACCACGCTCTTGACGTCGGCCTCGAAGCGATCGGCCATCTGGCGCTGCAGGGCCTTCTTCTCGAGCTCGGCCTGCGCCTTGGTGGCTTCCTGCGCCTCGCGCATGGAATTGGCTTCGATCATGTTGCGGCGGAACACGTCGACCGCGACGGCCATGGTGCCGAGTTCGTCCTTGCGGTCGCCACCGGGGATGGCGACGTCGGTGTCACCGCTGGAGAGGCGGTTCATCACGGCGGTGATCGCCGTCAAAGGCCGCGACATGCCGCGCCCGAGCAGGAATGCCAGCAGTGCCGCGAAGGCCAGAATGGCCAACGTCGCGAAAATCAGGTTGCGCTGCGAACTTGCCGCCGCCGCCTCGTATTGGGTGGTGTCCTTGATGACCTCGAGCACCGCGACCGGCTCGCCGGCGTAATTCCTGATCTGCCCGACATAAAGCGCGGCCGGATGGCCGTTGAAGCTGGCGTCGCGTTGCAGCGCCGCGCCGTTCAGCACGCCTTTCAATTCCTCCGGCGTGGCGACCACGGTGTCGCCGAAGGTCGAGGACAGTTTCCTGAATCCCTTGCCGTCGAACGAATGCACGGCGAGGTCGATGCCGAAGCGCTTTTTGGCGCGATCGACGAATTCCTTGCCGAAGGCGGCGCCGACGTCGGTGTTGCCGATGACCTTGCCGTCGCGCAGGATCGGCGTCATGCCGAAAATCCCGAGCGCCTCCCGGCCCGGTTCGACGCCGACGATCGGCTTGCCGGTCTTGAGTGCCTCCACCACGGTGTTGCGGCGTGCCGAAATATCGTCGCCGAAGACCTTCGGCGCGTGGACACGGTAGAGGACCAGCGCCGGCGGGGTCTGGAACGTAATCAGCGGGATGCCCTGCTCGGTCAGCGCCTTCATCGAGGCGCCCAGCAGCGCCGCGAGCGCGTCGCGGTCGCCCTTGGCGATGGCGTCGCCGACCGGCGGCAGCGCGGCAACAGTGGCGCTGACCGCGAGCGCGGCGCGGCCTTCATAGTCGACCGCGGCGATGACGCTGTCATATTGCAGTTTTAATTGCTGTTCGAGCGCGAGCCGCATCAACGAGCGCTGCTGCAAGATCGAAAAGGTGCCGAGAATTCCGCAGGCCACCGCCACGGTCAGCGAAATCGCTAGAATCAGGCGGGCTGAGATCGATCGAAGCTTGAACATGGGGTTACCGAAACTCCGCGGGAGGAAGATTCGGACAGTCCCAGAAACTGCTTAAGACGAGATTATGCCCGAACGTATTTTTACGGAATTTTGCGCCTTCAGGCGCGCGGCGCGGCCGGCGCTAGGCCGTCGGTCCGCGCGGGATGGCGCTCGCGGTCAGGATCATCCGGCCGACGTCCTCGTAATGGGTGTCCCGGCCCTGGATCTGCTGCGCAATGGCGTGCATGTCGCGAAACCGGCGCTCGAATTGGTTGGCCCTGAACACGGCGGTGGCGCCGGCCATGTGATAGGCGGCATCGACCACCGCGGCGGCCTGATGGATGGTCCAGGTCGAAGCCAGCCGAAGCGCGGCCCGGTGGTCCTCGGAAAGCCTTCCGGTTTTGGTGAGATCGCGCCACGCCTCGGCCGCCGACCCGTAGATATACGCCCGCGCCGCGCGCCAATTGCCCTCGGTGCGGCCGACCAGCCCCTGGACGGCATGATTGTCGCGCATCGCCTTGATGCCGACCGACGCCTTGCCGCGCGCCAGTTCGATCGCCGCGTCCAGCATGGCCCGCGCGACGCCGAGCGAAATCGCGGCGAAGCCCAGTCCGAACATGGTGAAGGTGGTGATCCCGTAGAGCGGCCCTTTTTCGCGCAGCGCGCTGAAATTGTCGCGCAGGGCTGCGAATTTCTCCGGAATGAACAGGTTGTCGACCGAATAGCTGTCGGTTCCGGTGCCGGAAAGGCCGATGACGTCCCAGACGTCGTACATGGTGGCGCTCGTCACCGGGAACAGGATCGTGCGTATTTCAGGCGTCCCGGTCGGGCCCATTCGCCGGGTGCCGTCGGCCTCGACGACCTGGACATGGGCGCCGAGCCAGCTTGCCTGGCGCGAACCGGAGGCGAAATCCCAGCGCGCGGTGATCCGGTAGCCGCCGGGGACCACGTGCACCTCGTTGGCGATCGCGCCCCAGGCGAGGATGCCGGGCGGCGTATTGAAGATTTCGTTCGCCGCGTCCTTGTCGAGGTAGGCGGCCGTCATGCCGCAGACGTTGCACTGGCCGAGGCACCAGGCCGTGGAGGCGTCGGCCTTGGCGATCTCCTCCAGCACCTGCATGAAGATTTCCGGGGGCGCCTCGGCGCCGCCGAGGCTCTGCGGCAGCAGCACCCGGTAAAGCCCGTTCTCGATCAGGGCGGAAACCACCGGCGCGGTCAGGCGCCGCGTCCGCTCGATCTCGTCGGCCTCGCGCGCGATCAGCGGCGCCAGCGCCTGCGCGCGCTCGATCAGTCCGAAACCGGGAAGCTTGTTCATTGCGTTTCCTCGCCCCTTTTTTGGGTTTCTTGGCTGGCGAAGCCGCAATGGTGATCCATCTGGTGGCGCGGATCAAGATGGGGGAGGGGCGATAGCGATCGTCCCGGTCGTCATTCCGGGCCTGCGCCCTGCGCAGCGCGGAATCACCGGCGTGGACTCAGCTATCCACCTTGAGCGCGGCGATAAAGGCTTCCTGCGGGATGTCGACCTTGCCGAACTGCCGCATCTTCTTCTTGCCTTCCTTCTGCTTCTCCAGAAGTTTTCTCTTCCGCGTAATGTCGCCGCCATAACATTTTGCGGTCACGTCCTTGCGCAGCGCGCGCACGGTTTCGCGCGCGATCACCTTGCCGCCGATCGCAGCCTGGATCGGGATCTGGAACATGTGCGGCGGGATCAATTCCTTCATCTTCTCGACCATGGCGCGGCCGCGGCCCTCCGCGCGGGTCTTGTGCACCAGCATGCTAAGCGCATCGACCGGCTCGTTGTTGACGAGGATCTGCATCTTGACGAGATCGGCCGGCTTGTAGTCGGTCAGATGATAGTCGAACGAGGCATAGCCCTTGGAGACCGACTTCAGGCGGTCATAGAAATCGAACACCACTTCGTTCAGCGGCAATTCGTATTTCACCATCGCGCGGTTGCCGACGTAGGTGAGTTCCTTCTGCGAGCCGCGACGGTCCTGGCAAAGTTTTAAAACGCTGCCGAGATATTCGTCGGGGGTAAGGATGGTGGCCTCGATCCAGGGCTCCTCGATCTCGGCGATCTTGACCACGTCGGGCATGTCGATCGGGTTGTGGATCTCGATCATTTGCCCGTCGGTCAAATGCATCTTGTAGATCACCGACGGCGCGGTCGCGATCAGGTTGAGATCGAATTCGCGGGACAATCGCTCCTGGATGATTTCCAGATGCAGCAGCCCGAGGAAGCCGCAGCGGAAACCGAAGCCGAGCGCGGCGGAAGTTTCCATCTCGAAGGAGAAGCTGGCGTCGTTCAGCCGCAGCTTCCCCATCGCCGCGCGCAAAGTCTCAAAATCGTCGGCGTCGACCGGAAACAGGCCGCAGAACACCACCGGGATCGCCGGCTTGAAGCCGGGCAGCATCTCGGTCACCGGTTTTCTGTCGTCGGTGATGGTGTCGCCGACGCGGGTGTCGGCGACTTCCTTGATCGCCGCGGTGATGAAGCCGATTTCGCCGGGGCCGAGCTCGTCGATCTGCGTCATCTTCGGGGTGAAGAAGCCGACACGCTCGACGTCATAAGCCGCGTTGGTGCCCATCATCCGGATGCGCTGGCCCTTCTTCATGACGCCGTCGACGATGCGCACCAGCACCACGACGCCGAGATAGACGTCGTACCAGCTGTCGACCAACAGCGCCTTCAGCGAGGCCTCGCGGTCGCCCTTCGGCGGTGGCAGCCGGTGCACGATGGCTTCCAGCACGTCGTCGATGCCAAGACCGGTCTTGGCCGAGATCATCACCGCGTCCGAAGCGTCGATGCCGATCACGTCCTCGATCTGCTGCTTGACCTGGTCGGGTTCGGCCGCCGGCAGGTCGATCTTGTTGAGGACCGGCACGATCTCGTGGCCGGCATCGAGCGCGTGATAGACATTGGCGAGCGTCTGCGCCTCGACGCCCTGGCTGGCATCGACCACCAGCAGCGAGCCCTCGCAGGCCGCCAGCGACCGCGACACCTCGTAGGCGAAGTCGACATGGCCGGGGGTGTCGATCAAATTGAGGATGTAGGTCTTGCCGTCCTTGGCCGGATAGCTCAGCCGCACCGTCTGGGCCTTGATGGTGATGCCGCGCTCGCGCTCGATATCCATGGAATCGAGCACCTGTTCCTTCATCTCGCGCGCCTGCAGGCCCCCGGTGGTCTGGATCAGCCGGTCGGCCAGGGTCGATTTGCCATGGTCGATATGCGCAACGATGGCGAAGTTGCGGATGTTGGAAATAGGGATGGATGTCATGGGCGCGAGATAGCACTCGCACCCCGCTGCGGCAACCATAATGCGCTGTTTTTGCGGCACATCTTCACGCCAAGCTGATTCCACTCCGGCCCAAAACGCGCTACGCACGGACCATGACAAGCACGTCGTTTTTGCCCGCCGCTTCGCGCGCGCGCCTGAAACTGTCCGTCCGGCGGATGGCGGCGTGGCTTGCGGCACGCGCCAGCGATCCCAAATCCGGCTGGCGGCTGGTCACCGGCTTTGCGGTAGCCCATGCCGTGCTCTGGACTTTCATCCTGATCAATCTGAAGGCCGCGCAGGACGTTCACATGGACGTCGCGGAAGCGTTCGCATGGGGCCAGAAATTCCAGCTCGGCTACGGCAAGCACCCGCCGCTGTCGGGCTGGGTCGCCGGCCTCTGGTTCAGGGTGTTTCCGGTCGCCGACTGGGCGACCTACGCGCTGGCAATGGCGACGCTCGGCTGCGGGCTCGTGGTCTGCTGGCTGATCGCCTTGCGCGTGGTCGATCGCCGCCGTGCCTTCTTCGTCGTGGTGATGCTCGCGCTCTACCCGATCTTCAATTTCAAGGGTTTCAAATATAATCCCGACCTGCTGCAGCTCGTGACCCTGCCGCTGGTGGTGCTGGCCTATCTCGACGCGTTCGAGAAGCGCAGCGCGCGGGCGGGCCTTTGGCTTGGCCTGGCCGGCGCGCTGGCGCTGATGACGAAATACTGGGTGCTGACCATGATCGGCGCCATCGGCATCGCCGCGCTGGTTCATCCCGACCGGATGAAATTCCTCGCCTCGCCGGCCCCATGGGTTGCGATTCTCACCCTCGTCGTCGCCATGATCCCGCATCTGGTCTGGCTCAAGGAAGTCGACTTCGTGCCGCTGACCTATGCCGGCGACGTCTACAGCCTGCCGAACCGCGCCCAGGTCGCGCAGCTCGTGCTCGGTTATATCGGTCACAATCTGGCGCTGTTGCTGGCGCCGGTGGCGCTGGCGCTGCTTGCGCTGGCGCTGGTACCGCGGTGGTGGCAGACGCCGCGGGCAATCGTGACGCGCGCCTGGTCGCGCGGGCCCAATCCGGCCGTGAACCGGTCGCAGGCGCTCAACGTCTGGATCATCCAGCTCGTGGTCGCGATCGGGCCGCCGCTCGGCGCCTTGTTCTTCGATGTCTATATCAAGACCGATTGGGGCATCTCGCTGTTCTTCCTGACGCCGCTGGCGCTGGTCGCGATTCCCGCCTTCCGCCTGCAATGGATGGCGCTGTTCAACATCGCCGCGATCTGGCTCGTCGTCACGCTCGCCACCCTTGCCGGATCGCCCGCCATCGCCGTGCGCGACATGGCGGAGAATCCGAACGGCGCTTCAGGCTATGTCGCGCGCTCGCAACTGGCCCGCGAACTGACGCAGGACTGGCATAACCGTTTCAACACGCGATGGGCCGTGGTCGCCGGCACCACCGAGATCGGCGAGCCCATGACGTTCTACAGTCCCGATCATCCGGCGCCGTTCACCCCCGGTGAATTGTGGTCGTCGGGGCTGACGTCTCTGGAAGAGGCCAAGCGGCTCGGCTTCATCGGCATCTGCGATACCACCGACTGGCGGTTCAAGGCCTGCACCGCGTGGATGGCAGCGAACGCTGCGGACGCCGAGCATCTCACCGTCACCACGCAGCGTTTCTTCCACGGCCATCCGGGTCCCTCGGTGACCTGGAACGTCTACATCGCGCCGCCGGCGAATTAGGAGATTTGATCGCGCTGCCCGGGCCTCATGGTTCGAGACACGCCGTGCTGCGGCACTCCTCACCTCGAGGGTCTATCATCCTGAGAAGCGCGCACTTGCGCGCGTCTCGAAGGATGAAGCCCCCCGCGCCCTGTTAGGTGCCTTCTTCGTTGAACTTGCCGGCGACGAGTTCCGTGATGGCGTCGATGGCGGATTGCGCCTCGGGGCCGATGGCGGAGACCACGATCGAAGTTCCCGGCCCGGCGGACAGCATCATCAGCCCCATGATCGAGGTACCGCCCACGGTCTCGCCGCCCTTGGTCACCCAGACTTCGGCGTTGAAGCGCTCGACCATCTGGACGAATTTCGCCGAGGCGCGTGCGTGCAGGCCGCGTTTGTTGATGATGGGAAGTTCGCGGGACACCGCGCCCGCGGGGACACTTGGCCCGGCCTCGTTTGCAGGCTGCGGGGCGTCGTCCTCGCTCATTTGCCGGCGAGGACGCGACTGGCAATGGTGACGTATTTCCGGCCGGCTTCCTGGGCCATCGCGATCGCATCGGGCAGCGATCGCTCTTCGCGAACTTTCGCAAGCTTGACCAGCATCGGTAGATTGATGCCGGCGAGCACTTCCACTTTCGGACGGCTCATGCAGGAGATCGCAAGGTTGGAAGGAGTGCCGCCGAACATGTCGGTAAGGATAGCGACACCGTCACCAGAATCGACGCGGTTCACCGCTTCGATGATGTCGCTTCGACACAGATCCGAGTCGTCCTCGGCTCCGATTGTCACGGCTTCGATTTGCTTTTGCGGGCCCATGACATGTTCGAGCGCCGCCTTGAACTCGTCGGCAAGGCGCCCATGGGTCACAAGTACTAGACCAATCATCGGAAACTCCTCGCGGGTGCTTTTTGGTGCACCGCACGAACGCGCCACTTTGACCATCCAGAGCCCCCGCGCAAGAGGGGTTCTTCGCGATTCTCCCGGAAAATTTGCGGTAGAGAGGGAGCCTGCGCCGGTTATTCCGTGGCGATAGTGGGGGTTATATGGTTACCAATCCCCTTCGAACAATCGGCCGAAAGGCGTGAAGATGATGAACTCGCGGTCATGGTCAATGCAGCTACCACGAGTGGAAGCGCATCGAAGCCCATCCCGACGGGTATTCGTGGTATTTTGATACCCGAAATTTGGGTCTGAAGCGCGTCGGGCGGGGGCAGGCGTTCGGCATCGGCGGCGGCCAGATCGACAACCAGGTCAACTACGGCCTCGTCCACAAAATCGCAACGGCGAATTCCCAGCCCGCGAATTTCGATCAGCCCGGCCAGTTCGAGCGCGGGGCGGACCATCAGCCGTCCCTCGCTCGCCGTGAGATGGACCCGGTCGTCGCCGATCAGCACCGCTGTGGCGATCTGCCCGGCGCGTCCCGCCAGGATCAGATCGAAGGCGAGACGCGATTTTCCGGCCCCTGAGGGCCCGCGGATCAGCACCGCGCGATTTCCCACCCGTACGGCGGACGCGTGCACACTCGCGCTGCTCAGGGTCATGGCGCCGGCAGCCTGACCACGAAGCGCGCGCCGACGACCGTTGCCTCGCCATCGGCGTTGATCGGGCCGGGGCGGTTCTCCGCCCAGATGCGTCCGCCATGCGCCTCGATGATCTGCTTGGAGATCGACAGGCCCAGGCCGGAGTTCTGTCCAAAACCCTGATGCGGCCGGTCGGTGTAGAAGCGCTCGAAGATCCGCTCCAGCGCATCCTCGCGAATCCCCGGCCCGTCGTCGTCGACCACGATCTCGATTTCCGATCGCAGTCGCCGGCAGACGATCCGCACCTTCTTGCCGGCTTCGGAAAACGACTGCGCGTTGGAGAGCAGATTGGAGATCACCTGTCCCAGCCGCGAATCATGACCCGGCACCGAGAAGCTGTCGTTGGGGCCGCGCCCTTCGAAACGTACTTCGACGGCGATATTGTTGCCGCGCCTTGTTTCGTTGGCGACGCTCGTCAGCGCATTGAGCAGCCGGCGAACATCGACCGAGGTCATGTCCTGCCGCTGCAGTTCGGCATCGAGCCGGCTTGCATCGGAAATATCCGAGATCAGCCGGTCGAGCCGCTTGACGTCGTGCTCGATCACCTCGAGCAGCCGCGCGCGGCTGTTCTCGTTGCGCGCCAGCGGCAGCGTTTCGACCGCGGAGCGCAGCGACGTCAGCGGGTTCTTCAGTTCATGGGCGACGTCGGCGGCGAACATCTCGATCGCCTCGATGCGGTTATAGAGCGACTCCGTCATGTCGCGCAGCGCGCCGGAAAGATGGCCGATCTCGTCGCGGCGGCGGGTGAAATCGGGGATCTCGACGCGGGTGCGGATACGGCGGCGAACGCGCTCGGCGCTGTCGGCGAGCCGGCGGACAGGCCCCGCGATAGTGCTCGCCAGCAGCAGCGACAGCATGATCATCACGGCGGAGGCGACGCCGCCGACTTTGAGGATCGCGAGCCGTTCGGCGGTCACCATCTGGTCGATGTCGTCGCCCTGGGTCGAGAGCATCAGCGCGCCGTGGATGGCGCGGAACCGCTGCACCGGCACCGCGACCGAGACGATCACCTCGCCGCGGTCGTTGACGCGCACCACGCTGCTCTTCTGGCCTTTCAGCGCGTCCGCGACCTCCTGATAGCCGTTGCCGTTCTCGGGCCCCAACTCGCGATAGAGCGGCAGGTCGCCGCGATTGAGCCAGGTCCGGATCGCGATCGTCATCCGCTCGACGAAACCGGGCTTTTCGACCGAGGGCGGCGGCAGTTCGAAGCGCAGCACGTCGCCGCGGCCGTAGAGGCTGCGGCTGTCGAGAATGAGCCCGCCGTCGCGGTCGTAGATGCGGGCGCGGGTCTTGGTCGGCGAAATCAGCCGCCGCAACACCGGCGCGACGCGTTCCGGATTGATCGGAAAATCCAGTCCCGAGGATTCATCCGGCGCGCCGTAGGTTTCGCCGGGCTTGAGATCCTGCAGCCGGTCGGGATCGATGGTGATGGTGTTGGTCTCGACGGTGGCCGAGGCTGCGATCGCGCCACCGATGATCTCGGCCTGGACCAGGAGGCTCTGCGCCCGCGCGTCGATCAGGCCGGCGCGGAATTGCGAGAGATAGAGGATGCTCGCCACCAGCGCGACCAGGCCGGCGAGGTTCAGCGACACGATGCGGCGGGTGAGGCTCGAGAAGGAGAGCGCGAAGAAGAACTGGCCGGCGCGACGCAGCCAGCCGAGCGGCCGCTGCCAGCCGCGCAGCTGCGGGCTGTCGACGACAACGCCGTCGAGCACGAGAGAGGCCGAGACACCCTCCGCATTCAGGCTTGGATCAGGCTGCGTTCGATCGAGCAATGGCCAAAACTGCCGGTTGTTTTCGATGGCGCCTTCGGAAAAGACGCCTTGCCCGTAATCCTACCCCAGACGGGCGTCGGCGTCAGTTAACAATGGGCCCGCAAGAGGCGTGCAAATCAGGTTTCCTTGAAGCGGTAGCCCACCCCGTAAAGGGTTTCGATCATCTCGAAATCGTCGTCCACCACCTTGAACTTCTTGCGCAGCCGCTTGATGTGGCTGTCGATGGTGCGATCGTCGACGTAAACCTGGTCGTCATAGGCCGCGTCCATCAGGGCGTTGCGGCTCTTCACCACGCCCGGGCGCGTCGCCAGCGCCTGCAGGATCAGGAACTCGGTCACGGTCAACGTCACCGGCTCGTTCTTCCAGGTGCAGGTGTGACGCTCCGGATCCATCCGCAGCAGGCCGCGATCGAGCGCCTTGGCGTCGGTTTCCTTCGGCACGGCGGTGGGGTCCTTCGGGGCCGAGCGGCGCAGCACGGCCTTGACGCGCTCGACCAGCAGCCGCTGCGAGAACGGTTTGCGGATGAAATCGTCGGCGCCCATTTTGAGGCCGAACAATTCATCGATCTCCTCGTCCTTGGAGGTGAGGAAGATCACCGGCAGATCCGATTTCTGCCGCAGCCGGCGCAACGTCTCCATGCCGTCCATGCGCGGCATCTTGATGTCGAGGATCGCCAGATCCGGCGGTGAGGTGCGGAAGCCGTCGAGCGCGGAAGCACCATCCGTGTAGGTCATGATGCGATAGCCTTCGGCTTCCAGCGCGATCGAGACCGATGTGAGAATGTTGCGGTCGTCGTCGACCAGGGCGATTGTGGGCATGAGCCTGCTTTCAGATACTGGTACGAGGTGACTGAAACGGCGAGCGATTCCGTGATGCGCCGTACAAGTGAGCTTCGAACCTGGTCAACGAGCAATGCAAGCTGGGCTGAAGTGTGACCGAGTTCCGCAAAACACCCGGGCCGAGCCCGCTGTCCCTCCCTATATAGCTATCGGTTCTGCCCAGAAAAGGCCTTTATTGCAAACAGATGACGAGATAACCGATGCAGCCCACCCCTGATTTCGACGCTTCCCGGCTCGCCCGGTCGCTGTTGCGCCGCAGCCGGCAAGGCGCTTTGGCAACCCTGATGGTCGGCAGCGGCGATCCCTATTGCTCCCTGGTCAACGTCGCCAGCCATGCCGACGGGTCGCCGATCCTGCTGATTTCGCGCCTCGCCGTGCACACCAAAAATATTCTCGGCGATCCCAGGGTCTCGCTGATGCTGGACGAGCGGGTCGAGGGCGACCCGCTGGAGGGCGCGCGGATCATGCTGTCGGGCCGGGCCGAGCAGGCCGAGGGCGCCGACCTGGAAATCGCGCGACGGCGCTACCTGAACGCCCATCCGTCCGCGGAAGCCTTTGTAAGTTTTACGGATTTTTCGTTCTTCCTGGTGCGGCCGAGCGGCACCCATCTGGTCGCCGGCTTCGGGCGGATCGTGGATCTGAAGCCCGGGCAGTTCCTGACCGATATTTCCGGGGCAACCGCGCTGCTGGAAGCCGAGCAGGGCGCCGTCGATCACATGAACGCCGACCATCGTGACGCGACTAACCTCTATGCGACGAGGCTGCTCGGCGCCGAGGCCGCAGACTGGCGCTGCACCGGCTGCGATCCCGACGGGATCGACCTTGCGGCCGGCGGTAAAATCTTGCGGCTGGATTTCCCGGAACGCGTGACCAGCCCGGGGGAGCTGCGGAAGATGCTGGTCAGGCTGGCGGACGAGGCGCGGGCGAAGCGATAGCCGGACCTCGCCCGCGCGAAAGGCAAACGCGAGACGAGGGCAACGTGAAATCCGGCAATCGATGGGTGCTGATAGTGGCGTTGGCGCTTGGCATGATGAGCGCCGGCCTCAGTGTGCCGTCGCTGGCGGGCGGGATGGCCGCGACCAGCGCTCGCATCGCCGAACTCAGCCGGGCCGGCAAATATGCCGAAGCGATCCCGCTGGCACAGGGACAGCTGGAAAGTCTCGAGAAGAAATACGGTCCCTTCAACGGCGATGTCGCCGGCGCGTTGAACAATCTGGCGCTGCTCTATGCCGACCTTGGGCGCGACGCCGAGGCCGAGCCGCTCTACAAGCGCGCGATCGCGGTACAGGAAAAGATCGGCGGCCTCAATTCTCCGGCCGTTGCGACCGAGTTGAACAATCTCGCCGCGCTGTACCAGCGGCAGGAACGCTATGGCGAAGCCGAGCCATTGTTCAAACGCGCGCTGGCGATTCGCGAGCAGTCGCTCGGCCGCGATCATCCCGACGTCGGACAATCCCTCAACAATCTGGCGACGCTCTACGACAAGCTGGACCGCCAAGCCGATTCCGAGCCGTTGTTCAGGCGCGCGCTTGCGATCTACGAAAAGGCGGCCGGCCCGGAGCATCCGGCGGTCGCGACACTCCTGAACAATCTCGGTCAGGTCGCCAAGGTGCAGGGCCGATATGACGAGGCCGAGCCGGTGATCAAGCGGTCGCTGTCGATCCGCGAAAAGGTGCTCGGTCGCGATCACCCCGATGTGGCGCGATCGTTGAACAATCTGGCCGACCTCTACGAACGGCAGGGCCGGCTTGCCGATGCCGAGCCGCTCTACCAACGCGCGGCCGCGATCCGTGAAGCCGCACTTGGTCCCGATCATCCCGATCTCGCAATATCGCTCAACAATCTGGCCTCGCTCTATCAAAGCGAGGGACGAAACGCAGACGCGCTGCCGATCGTGGCGCGGATGATTGGAAGCGGACGCGCGCAGCCGCGCGTGGCGCTTGCCGTGCTGTTCGCCGCGCAGCGGGGACAGGCGATGGCAGCCGAGACGGCGCTCGACGACGCGCTCAATGTGGTCCAGCACGGCGCGCAATCCTCGGCGGCGTCCGCCGTCAACAAGCTCGCGGTTCGCCTCGCCGCAGGCAGCGACCGGCTCGCGGAACTGGTGCGCCGCGACCAGGATCTCGCCAGCGAGGCCGACGCGCTGGACAAGTCGATTATCGCCGCCGTCTCCAGGGACAGATCGAAACGCGACGCGGCGGCGGAGAGCCGCGGCCGCGAACGGCTGGTTGCCATTGCCGCCGAGCGCGCGACCTTGCAAAAAACCTTCGCGGCCGAATTCCCCGATTACGCCGCGCTGTCGAACCCGCTGCCGATGACGGCGAAGGAGGTTCAGGCGCTGTTGTCCGGCGACGAGGCGCTGGTGCTGTTTTCGGTGACCGAAAAGCAAAGCTACGTCTTCGCGCTGACGCACGAGCGTTTCGACTGGCAGAAGCTGCCGCTTGGCGCGGCAGCGCTGTCGCAAAAAATTGCCGCGTTCCGCCGCGGCCTGGATATCGGCAAGGCCCGCGATGCCTCAGGCAAATCCGGGCTGTTCGATCTCGCGATCGCCAACGAGCTCTATGCAACCTTGCTGGGTCCGGTCGAGGGCTTGGTGAAAGACAAGCGCAGCCTGCTGGTCGCGCCATCCAGCGCGCTGACGGCGCTGCCGTTTCATCTGCTGGTGACCGAGAGGCCCCCCGCCGCGATCCCGGACACCTTCGCGGGCTATCGCGATGCCGCCTGGCTGATCAAGCGTCAGGCGGTTTCGGTGCTGCCGTCGGTTGCCAGTCTCAAGGTGCTGCGGGCCTTTGCGCGCAACGACCACGCCATCAAGCCGATGATCGGTTTCGGCGATCCCGTGTTCAACCCGATGCAGGCCAATGGCGGCGACAATCACACCGCAGCCGCGACGAAATCGGCGTCGCGGGCGCTGGTGACCTCGGCCTATACGGATTTCTGGCAGGGCGTCGGGGTCGATCGCGCTAGACTGGCGCAAGCGCTGCCGCAGTTGCCGGATACGGCGGACGAATTAAAGGCCGTTGCGAGCGACCTCGGCGTTGCCGCTTCCGACATTCATCTCGGCGCCGACGCCAGTGAGACCACCGTCAAGCGCGCCAGACTTTCCGATTACGCCATCGTCTATTTCGCGACCCATGGCCTGGTGGCCGGTGACGTGAAGGGCCTCGCCGAGCCGTCATTGGCGCTGAGCATTCCGAAGCAGCCGTCCGAGTTCGATGACGGGCTGCTTACCTCGAGCGAAGTCGCGCAATTGAAACTCAATGCCGACTGGGTGGTGCTGTCGGCCTGCAATACTATTGCCGGCGACAAGCCCGGCGCGGAGGCCCTGTCGGGCCTGGCGCGGTCGTTCTTTTACGCCGGCGCCCGCGCCTTGCTGGTCTCGCACTGGGCGGTGGATTTGGAAGCCGCCACCCGGCTCGCCATTGCGACCTTCGACCGTATCAAGGCCGAACCGAAGATCGGCCGCGCCGAGGCGCTGCGGCAGGCGATGCTCTCTTATCTCAACGATGCTTCGTCGCCGAGAAACGCCTATCCCGCCTTCTGGGGTCCGTTTGCGCTGATCGGCGAGGGAGCGGCGCGCTGATAGCCGTTAATTGTGCGCCGCAGCAAGATTCTGGGCCTCTACGGCTCCAAATCGCGGCCGATTGTCGCGTCAGTCCGTGTCGCGGCGATTCGAAAGGTTGGCGAATAGCCCCTGCGCTGCAGCAAGTATTTGAATAGCATCCATCGCCCGTCCTGGAATAAACCAAATATCGCGGGATCGGCTTGGCAAGCCCAGCGTTCATGAGTATTAGGTCGCCGGACCGGGGTCGCAGCGCTATTATAGTTCGACGGTCACCGCGACAGAAGCGCGCTTAACAAACGGCATCGCGCGATCGAGATACGCGGGTTCGAGGAGGTTTTTCGGTGCAAGAGACTGGTATACGCAACGGCGCCTTCGGTGCCGACAAATTCGGCTTAAAAAATCTCAAGCGGGTGCACTGGAATCTCGGAGCGCCGCAGCTCTACCAGTATTCGCTTTCAGCCGGAGAGGCGGTGCTTTCCGCCGACGGCGCGTTATGCGCCGATACCGGCGACTTCACCGGCCGCAGCCCGAAGGACAAGTTCACGGTCCGCGACGCCTCGACCGAGAAGATGTGGTGGGCCGGCAACCAGTCGATCACCGCCGAGCAATTCGAAGCGCTCTATCAGGACTTCCTCAAGCATGCCGAAGGCATGACGCTGTTCGCGCAGGACCTTTACGGTGGCGCCGATCCGAGCTTCCAGATCAAGACCCGCGTGTTCACCGAACTCGCCTGGCACTCGCTGTTCATCCGCACGCTTTTGATCCGGCCCGAGACCGCGGTGCTCCGGCATTTCGTGCCCGAACTCACCATCATCGACATGCCGAGCTTCCGCGCCGATCCGAAACGCCACGGCGTGCGCTCGGAGAACGTGGTCGCGATCGATTTCGCCCGCAAGATCGTCCTGATCGGCGGGTCTTATTATGCCGGCGAGATGAAGAAGAGCGTGTTCACCACGCTGAACTATTATCTGCCGGCCAGGGGCGTGATGCCGATGCACTGCTCGGCCAATGTCGGTCCCAAGGGCGACAGCGCGATCTTCTTCGGCCTCTCCGGCACCGGCAAGACCACGCTGTCGGCCGACCCCAAGCGCACGCTGATCGGCGACGACGAACACGGCTGGGGCGCCGAGGGCGTCTTCAACTTCGAAGGCGGCTGCTACGCCAAATGCATCAAGCTGTCGAAAGAGGCCGAGCCTGAAATCCACGCCGCCAGCAAGCGCTTCGGCGCGGTGCTGGAGAACGTGGTGCTCGACGAGGACACCCGGGTGCCGGATTTCGACGATGGCTCGAAAACCGAGAACACCCGTTCGGCCTATCCGCTCGATTTCATCCCCAACGCCTCGCGCACCGGCCGCGCCGGCCACCCGAAGAACGTGGTGATGCTGGCGGCGGATGCGTTCGGCGTGCTGCCGCCGATCGCCAGGCTGACGCCGGCGCAGGCGATGTACCACTTCCTGTCCGGTTATACCGCCAAGGTGGCGGGCACCGAGCGCGGCCTCGGCAATGAGCCGCAGCCGGAATTCTCCACCTGCTTCGGCTCGCCGTTCCTGCCGCTCGATCCTTCCGTCTACGGCAACATGCTGCGCGAGCTGATCGCCAGGCACAATGTCGATTGCTGGCTGGTCAACACCGGCTGGACCGGCGGCAAGTTCGGCACCGGCTCCAGGATGCCGATCAAGGTGACCCGCGCGCTGCTGACCGCGGCGCTCGACGGCAGCTTGCGCAATGTCGACTTCCGCACCGACAAGTATTTCGGCTTTGCGGTCCCCACCGCGCTGCCGGGCGTGCCGAGCGAGATTCTCGATCCCGTCAACACCTGGAAGGACAAGGCCGAGTTCGACAAGACCGCGCGTGCGCTGGTCGGCATGTTCCAGAAGAATTTTGCCAAGTTCGAAGCCCAGGTCGACGCCGACGTCCGCGCCGCCGCGCCGGACCTCAAGCTCGCGGCGGAATAGCAGGCAACACACCATTCCGGGGCGCATCGAAGACGCGAACCCGGAAATTCCGGAAAGACAGAAGGCCCGGGTGGCTCACCCGGGCCTTTTTGTTTCTTTGTGTTTCCAAATGGGCCTCAGCAATGTCGGGACAGGCCGCTTAAGACCTAATTAACCGGGTTTGCCCGTACTGCCGCCAGGGAATTGTCAGCGCGAGGCATCGGCATGTCGGACATCATGAGCATCATCCAGTCCGCCTATGCGGCGGCGCCGACGACTCCGACCAACACCAAATACAGCGCGGTCGATCCGGCAAGCTTCCAGGGCAACTGGACCGGCAGCTATTCCAACAACCAGAAATTCGAGCTCACGATTTCCGAGGTCAACGGCTTCCGCGCCCAGGTCAAATACCAGAGCGGCTCGACCGTGCAGTACGGCAATGTGCTGATCGGGAACGGAGCGTCGTTCCGCATCGGCGACACCAAATTCCTGCTGACCGCCGCCGGCAAGGCCACGGTCGCCAACGCGGTGACCGATCCCGTGACCGGCAGCACCAGCCTGGTCCAGGGCACGGCGACCCAGAGCTAAGGCCGACCTGATCCACGCTGAGCAAAGTGCGTTCCACCGGAAGTCATGGCGACCTCTCGAAGGAGGAAGGCCGCCGGCCGAAAAAGATCCTAAGCCTTGAAATACCCGATCTGCGTGGTGGTCGCGAGCAACCGCCCGTTCGGCGACCACAATTCGCCGCTCTGGTCGCCGTAACTCCTGTGGAAGATCTTTGCGTCGGCGACCGCGAGCAGGCGCGTGGATGTCCTCGACCGCCAGATCCTCGGCAGCGGTGTGGAAATAGGTCGTCAGCGACACCGTACCGAACGGCATCATCTCGCGCCGCGCATGAAAGACGCGGGCGAAGAACGCATCCGACATCGACATCAGCGACAGCATGTCGATTTTCCGCGGCGCCGGTCGGCGATCCATAGCTTGGAATAGGCGCTCGCCGGCATCTCCTGTTTCGAACCGGCTGAGATCCGGAAAACCCTCGACGAAGCGGAAATCATACTGATTGGCCCACGATGCCTTGATCCTGGGATAGGGCATGATCTGCTCGAACGGCTTGGCTTCCGGAAACTGTGCCGGCTGATGCGACCAGGATGGCCGGCGCTCGGCGAACACGGCGGTCGCCAATGTCGCGACCTCACCGCCGCCTTGCGAAAGCTCGACGCACCAGTGCTGCGACGAGCGGTTGGCCTTGACCAGGCGGACGTCGAGATCGAAGACGCCTTGCGCGATCGGCGCGCAGTAATTGACGGTCAGCGACAAGGGATCGCCGGAGCGTTCGGGATGATCGATCAGCGCCCGCAGGATGGTGGCGGCGGTGGCGCCGCCGAACGGGCCGACGAAGGCCCAGTAATCCTCGCTGGTCTGGCCCTGCCAGCGGCTGTCGCCGGCGGTCACCCGCGTGGCTTCGTCGAAAAGGTGCTGTGTCCTGGTGAGCATCCGGGTCCTCTGAGCGGTCTGGCGTGTCACTCGTCGTTGCGAGGAGCGTAAGCGACGAACGCTCGCAATGACGTGCCTGCGTTTGCCGCGCAGTATGATGACTGCGCGGGCAAATTCAATGACGCCGGAGGTAATGGTTCTTCCGCCCTAGCGCGTCGCCCCGCGCTGCACGCCCGGCGCATCGGCGGCCTGTGGCAAGCCTCCGCGCACCGGCACGTTCCAGATTTCGCCGGCGTATTCGCGGATGGTGCGGTCGGAGGAGAACCATGCCATCCGCGCCACGTTGAGGATCTGGGCGCGGGTCCACGCCGGCACCACCTGCCAGCGCGCGTCGATGCCGCGCTGTGCGTCGTAATAGGAATCGAAATCCGCGCTCACCATGTAATGGTCGAGATGGCGCAGTGCGTGGGCGATCGATTCGAACCGGCTCGGGTCGCCGGGCGAGAATTCGCCGCTGGCGACCGCATTGATGGCGCGCGACAGCTGCGGCGATTTGCGGATCACGTCGGTCGCATCCAGCCCCTGCTTGCGCCGCACCATCACGTCCATCGCCTCCATGCCGAAGATCGCGATGTTTTCCGCGCCGACATGGTCGCGGATCTCGATATTGGCGCCGTCGAGCGTGCCGATGGTCAGGGCGCCGTTCAGCGCGAGCTTCATGTTGCCGGTGCCGGAGGCCTCCATGCCCGCGGTCGAGATCTGTTCGGATAAATCGGCGGCGGGAATGATCACCTCCGCGAGGCTGACATTGTAGTCGGGCAGGAACGCGATCTTGAGGCGGCCGGCGACCACGGGATCGTTGTTGACGATGTCGGCGACGTCGTTGATCAGCTTGATGATCAGCTTGGCGTAGCGGTAGCTTGCCGCCGCCTTGCCGGCGAAGATTTTTACCCGCGGTACCCAATCCTTCTGCGGATCGTCCTTGATGGCGTGATAGAGCGCCACCGCTTCCAGGATGTTGAGCAGCTGGCGCTTGTATTCGTGGATGCGCTTGATCTGGACATCGAACAACGCGGTGGGATCGACCTTGATGTTGAGGCGTTCGCCAATCAGCCGCGCCAGCGCCAGCTTGTTGTGCTGCTTTGCGGCGCGGAACCGCTGCTGGAATGCGTTGTCGCTGGCGTGGGCCTCGAGCTTTTCGAGCAAGGTGGGATCGTCGAGCACGGCCTCGCCGCAGGCCTCGCGCAACAAATCGGTCAGCTTCGGATTGGCCAGCATCAGCCAGCGGCGGAAGGTGATGCCGTTGGTCTTGTTGTTGATGCGGCCGGGATAGAGATGATTGAGATCGTGGAACACGGTCTCCTTCATCAGGTCGGAATGCATCGCCGAGACGCCGTTGATGCTGTGGGAACCGACGAACGCCAGTTGCCCCATCCGCACCCGGCGGCCGGACTTCTCGTCGATCAGCGAGACCGAGGCGCGGAAATCGACGTCGCCCGGGCAGCGCGCATCCGCCAGCGCCAGATGGGCGACATTGATCCGGTAGATGATCTCCAGATGCCGCGGCAACAGCCGCTCGAACAGTTCGACCGGCCAGGTCTCGAGCGCTTCCGGCAGCAGCGTGTGGTTGGTGTAGGACAGCGTCGCCAGCGTGATCTTCCAGGCTTCCTCCCAGCGGAAATTGTGCAGGTCGACCAGGATGCGCATCAGCTCGGTGACGGCGAGGCTCGGATGGGTGTCGTTGAGCTGCACCGCGGCTTTTTGGGCGAGGCCGCGGAGCTGGCCGTCGGAGGCCAGATGCCGGTTGACGAGATCCTGCAGCGAGGCCGAGACGAAGAAATATTCCTGGCGCAGCCGCAGCTCGCGCCCGGCCGGGCTCTCGTCGTTCGGATAGAGGAATTTGCAGATCGATTCGGCGCGCGCTTCCTCGGCGACGGCGCCGATATAGTCGCCGGTGTTGAAGACGTCGAGCCGTAACGGGTCGGGCGAACGCGCCGACCACAGCCGCAGCGCGTTGACGTGCTGGCCGCGCCAGCCGACGATCGGGGTGTCGTAGGCGACCGCCTGCACGGTCTCCGAGGGATGCCAGATCGCGCGGTCGCGGCCCTTGTCCTCGACATGTTCGACGCCGCCGCCGAAATGCACGTGATAGACCACTTCCGGCCGCTGGAATTCCCAGGGGTTGCCGAAGCTCAGCCACTCGTCGGGATATTCCTGCTGCCAGCCCTGCGCGATGACCTGCCGGAACAGGCCGAAATCATAGCGGATGCCGTAGCCGATGGCGGGGATGGCGAGCGTCGCCATGCTGTCCATGAAGCACGCCGCCAGCCGCCCCAAGCCGCCATTGCCGAGCGCGGCATCCGGCTCGCATTTGCGCAGATCCGCCAGGCTGACGCCGAGATCGCCGAGCGCGGTCTCGAACACCTTGAGCAGCCCCATATTGTTCAGGGCGTCGGTGAAGAGACGGCCGATCAGAAATTCGAGTGAGAGGTAATAGACCCGCTTGGCGCCCGCGTCGTAGCTCTTCTTGTCGGCGGTCAGCCAGCGATGCACGATGCGGTCGCGCAGCGCCAGCGCGGCTGCCTTGTACCAGTCGTGCCGGGTCGCCATGCCGGCATCCTTGCCGATCGCGAGCCGCAGCTTGGTGAGGATCGCGCTCTTGATTTCGGCCAGCGCCAGTTCGTCGATCGGCTGATCGTGTGTGGGGAGATTGGTCGGGAGCGATGAATCGGACAATGTGGGCATCCCTCAACTCGAAGCCTGCTGAATCATACGCGCTCAATGCTGGGATCGAAACCCGCCCGGGGTCCCGATTGTGCAATGCATGCATGGTTTTTATGCAAGGACCGGGCCGATTTTGTTCCTATCTGCGGCCAGCCGCTTCGGTGATAGAGTGGACCAATCCGATGTCGCATATCCCCGGAGGACCGGACCATGAGGCTGACCATCGAGATCGCCGCCGCCGCATTCCTGCTGTTCTGCATCACCGCATCGAGCGCCGCCTTCGCCGCCGGCCAGACCGGCAGGAGCGCCGACGGATTGAGCTGCGCCTTCAGCGTCCCCGCCAACGCCTCGCCGGCCGCGCGCTGCGCCGCCATCAGGCGGCAATGCGGCGGAAAGTTTTATGCGAATTACTGCGGGGACAGGATGGTGTCGGGGATGTGAGGTGGTGGATCGGCACATCCTTCACGTCGTCCCGGCGAAGGCCGGGACCCATAACCACCGCTCGTCAAAGTAGGTGGGACAGATCGCTCCAGTCGGGATTATTTTCTTCGATCAGCCCTGTCTTCCAATCGCGGTGCCAATTCTTCAACTGCTTCTCGCGCACGATTGCGTCCTGGGGCGATGCGAACGCCTCCACGTGGACGAGGCGGTACACGCTATATTTCTTGACGAATTCAGAGCCTCTGCCGCTGCGATGCTGCTCGAGCCGAATCCGGAGATTGTTGGTAACGCCAATGTAAAGCGTTCCGTGCCGGCCGCTCGCGAGAATATAAACGTAGTATGTGCCTGCTGCGCCCATCGGATGACGCGTTCTTCCAAGAACGCTAACATTGGGGGTTATGGGCCCCGGCCTTCGCCGGGGCGACGAGTATACTATCAGAACAAATTAAGAACACTTTAGCAAGTCTTTGATATATCATAGTGATTCGGCGCATGCCGCCACCACATCTATGGTCTGTCCAAGCTTGCGAGGACTACATGTCCACCATCGCCTTCGATCAATTCGCGCTCACCCGCATTGCCGACTTCGCCCGCTCGCTGTCGCGGCTGCATCGGGCCTCGCGCCGGCAAGCCGTCGACGACGACCAGATCGACCGCGAGTTCAACGCGGTCTGCATGTCGGTATGGGGCTACACCACCGACGATTTCAGCGACGATCTGTTCTCTGACGCCGACCACGCCTTTCTCGATTCGCTGGATGAAGCGCATGCGCGCATCTTCGCAGCCGAGCAGGGTTATGACCTCGTCGACGACGAGGGCATGCTGACGGACTGGTGGGGCTATTGCTGGTTGATCCTCGCCGAAAAGCGCGGGTTGCTGACGCCGGAAAACCGCGCCGCGGCGCGCGCGCAAATCGAGGAAAAATATCTGTCGGCGCCGAACGTGATCGGCGTCATCGTCGGGCGGTAGCGTCGACCACACTCCGTCATTCCGGGGCGATGCGCATCGAACTACGATGTGCAATTGCATATCGGAGGATCCCGAGATTCCGGGTCTGGTGCTTCGCACCATCCCGGAATGACGTCTAAAGTCTTGGCCTAATCCGCTTCCGCCCGCTTCGCCCCGAGTGTGGCGCTCTTCGGCAACGTCGTCAGGGGCCGCACGACATCGCGGCTGGCCTCCGGCGATAAGGCATCATCGGCGATCATCTCGGCGCGGACCGGCGCGACCCTCATGCCGCCGAGCCGCGTGCGCACGTCCGGCGTCAGCCCCGGATAGGAGGCGACCGGCGTGAATTCGGCGGTCTGGCCGTCGCCGGCCTTGACGCCGGAAAAGGCGACCAGCCCGTCGGTGGTGGCGATCACGTCACCGGGACGCAGCGAAGTGTCGAGCGTGAGATCGACCGGCGCAAGGCCTGCGGGATCGCGGCCGTTGCAGGTGCAGTCGGCGCGTATCGCCTTGCGATAGGCATAGGCGTTCGCGCTGTCGGCATAGCGCTCGCCGGTCGCCGACGAGGCGCTGTCGATGTTGCTGCCGAAGAACACTTTCGTCGGGCTCGCCGGACAGAACGCCTGGCAGAGCTGGGCCGGCGAGGCGTTGCGTGCTGTCAGCGGGAAATAGCGGCCGTCGCAGCCGCGCACGCAAAAGGCCGGCCCCGAGCCGGAAGCGACGGTCCGCGGCGGCGGCGCGGGCTGCTGGTTCTGGCCGAACGGATCCGCAAAGAAACTCGCCTGTGGCGGCGCGGCGCGCTGCAGTTTCTGGAAGCCCCCGAAAAACAGGTCGAACAGGCCTTCGGCGGCCGCCGGACGAGGGGTCGTCGCGACGAAGCCCGCGAGCGACGCGGCGGCGACAACCATTATGCCGCGCCGCATGCGCTGAAAAGACAACTTGGTACGCAACGCTTACTCCACCCAGGCCCGAAAATTTCGCCGAGGCGAGCAGTGCTCCGGCGCGGTAACCTTAATGCGCGATGGTAAACGGGTGGTGACCGCGAGGGCGGGCTGGAAAAGAAATGCGGACTCGATCCGCGCTAAATGTTCGTCAGGAGCCGGCCTGACGGCGGGGACATTTGAGCGAGCGCAAAGCTCAATCCTTCAGGAACTCGCCCGCCTTGTAGAGCGAGCGGAAGGGAATGCCGGCTTCCGCAAAAGCTTCGGTTGCGCCTTCGTCGCGGTCGACCATGGTGAACACCAGCGCGATCTCGCCGCCGGCCTCGCGCACCGCTTCCACCGCCTTCAGCGCCGAGCCGCCGGTCGTGGTGACGTCCTCGACGATGACGATGCGCTTGCCCTGCAGGCTCTCGCCTTTCGCAAGGCCCTCGACCGCGAGCTTGGCGCCGTGCTCCTTCGGCTTCTTGCGCACGAAGAACGCCGCGATCGGATGGCCCTTGATCCAGGACAGCTGCGCGATCGCGCCAGCGAGCGGCACCGCGCCCATTTCCAGGCCGCCGATATAATCGAGCCCGTCGTCCTTCAGCGCCTCATAGGTCAGTTCCGCCAGCAGCGCCGCGCCTTCGGGATCGAGCATGGTCGGCTTGAGGTTGAAATAGAAATCGCTCTTGCGGCCCGAGGCCAGCGTGATTTCGCCGCGACCGAACGAGCGCTTGCGGATGATCTCGGCGAGGCGGGCACGGGAGGCTGACTTGGACAAGGCGGTATTCTCTCTGCAGGGGCGGGCGCAATCTATCGGCGGACGGGCGCACATTCCAGAGCCGAAGTCCTGCCGTCAACAGCGCGCGCGGGGAGCCCTTGCGGAAAGGCCGGTTGTAAGGCCGACAGGTTCCGGGGTAGGGGATATCAAAGCTTTTCGCGGGGGGATGACCAAAAAATGACCATCGAACTCCACACCTGGAACACGCCGAACGGCCGCAAGATATCGGTCGCGCTGGAAGAGATGGGGCTGCCGTACCAGGTGTTCCCGATCAACATCACCAAGGGCGAGCAGATGGCGCCCGCTTTCCTCGCGATCAGCCCGAACAACAAGATTCCCGCGATCGTCGATCCGGACGGCCCCGACGGCAAGCCCGTCAGCGTGTTCGAAAGTGGCGCCATCCTGCTTTATCTCGGCGAGAAGACCGGCAAGTTCCTGCCGAAGCCCCTGGCCGACCGCATCCCGGTCTATGAATGGCTGATGTGGCAGATGGGCGGCTTCGGGCCGATGCCGGGGCAGGTGCATCACTTCATCGCGCTGGAGAACGAGCAGGAGCGCGCCTACGGCCTCAAGCGCTTCATGGCGGAGACGCGCCGGCTCTACGGCGTGCTGGACCGCCGCCTGGCGGATCATGAGTTCGTCGCCGGTCCGCTGTCGGTCGCGGATTTCGCTATCCTCGGCTGGGCCTGGCGCCACCCGCGCCACAAGGTCGAGCTTGCGGATTTCCCCCATGTCAAACGCTGGTACGAAGCGCTGATGGCGCGCCCCGCCGTCAAGCGCGGCATGGAAGCGAAGCTGGATTGAGGGTTCTCTCGGGGCGAGGTTGGGGAATCTAGTGCGCTTCGTCCCAATTGTCCGCCGCCCGCGCGTCGACATGCAGCGGCACCGACAGCAGCACGGCGGGGAACGGCGCGTCCTGCATGACGTGCTGCACGACCGGTAACGTCGCCGCTACCTCGTTGTCGGGCACCTCGAAGATCAGTTCGTCGTGCACCTGCAGCAGCATCTGCGCCGAAAGTTTTTTCTCGGCGAGTGCATCCTCCATCCGCGTCATGGCGCGGCGGATGATGTCGGCCGCCGTGCCCTGCAGCCGCGCGTTGATGGCGGCGCGCTCATTGAAGGAGCGCACCGAGGCGTTGGAAGCCTTGATATCCGGATAGTGGCACTTCCGGCCGAACAGGGTTTCCACATAGCCATGCGTGCGGCAGAAATCCCGCGTCGAATCCATGTAGGCGCGGATGCCTGGAAAACGTTCAAAGTATTTCTTGATGTAGGCGGAGGCTTCCTCGCGGGCGATGCCGAGCTGGTTCGCCAGCCCAAACGCCGATATGCCGTAGATGATGCCGAAATTGATGGCTTTCGCCCGGCGGCGCACCTCGCCCGGCATGTCCTTGATCGGCACGCCGAACATTTCCGATGCCGTCATGGCGTGAATGTCAAGCCCGTCGCGGAACGCCTGCTTGAGCACGGGAATGTCGGCGATCTCCGCAAGAAGCCGCAGTTCGATCTGCGAATAATCCGCCGACACCAGCTTGTGGCCGGGAGAGGCGATGAAGGCGCGGCGGATCTTGCGGCCGTCCTCGGTGCGCACGGGGATATTCTGCAGGTTCGGCTCGTTCGACGACAGCCGCCCCGTGGTGGTCGCGGCCAGCGCGTAGGTGGTGTGGACGCGATGGGTCTGCGGATGCACATAGGTCGGCAGCGCGTCGGTATAGGTCGATTTCAATTTCGAGACCTGCCGCCACTCCAGGATCTTCCTGGCGAAATCGTTGCCCGCTTCCGCGAGTTCGTCGAGGATCTGCGCCGAGGTCGACCACGCGCCGGTCTTGGTCTTGGTGCCGCCGGTTATTCCCATCTTGCCGAACAGGATGTCGCCGATCTGCTTCGGGCTGCCGACGTTGATCGGCTCGCCGGCGATCTCCTGTAGCTCGGCCTCAACCCGCGCCGCGGTCTGGGCAAAATCGCCCGACAGCCGCGACAGCACCTGGCGATCGATCGAGATGCCGCGCCGCTCCATCCGCGCCAGCACCGAGACCAAGGGCCGCTCCAGCGTCTCGTAAACCGACGTCATGCGCTCGGCGACCAGCCGTGGTTTCAGGACCCGCCATAGCCGCAGGATCACGTCGGCATCCTCGGCCGAATAGGCGGTGGCCTTGTCGATCGCGACCTGGTCGAAGGCGAGCTTGCCCTTGCCGCTGCCGGTCAGCTCGCCATGGCTGATGGTGGCATGGCCGAGCCAGCGCTCGGCCAGCGCATCGAGCCCATGGGCGTTGCGGCCGGCGTCGAGCGCGTAACTCATCAGCTGGGCGTCGTCGTGGTTGCGCAAGGTGATGCCGTGCTGCGCGAACATCACGGCATTGAACTTGATATTGAAGCCGATCTTCAAGATCCCAGCGGATTCCAGCAGCGGCCGCAGCGCTTCCAGCGCCTCGCCGGTCCCGATCTGGTCCGGCGCCAGCCCGGCATCGAACAACCCGACGCCGTCGCCGGATTGCTTGTGGGCGAGCGGGACGTAGCAGGCGTCGTTGGGCGCGAGCGCCAGCGCGATGCCCGCCATCTCCGCCTGCATCGGATCGATCGAGTTCGCCTTGGCCTCCAGCGCAAAATGCCCGACATCGTGCACCCGCGCGATCCAGGCGTTTAACTGATCGAGGCTGCGGATCGTTACGTATTTGCCGCGGTCGATCCGCGTCTGGCGGGCTTCCTCCGCGCGCGCGGCGGCAAGCGCATGCGGCGTCAGCACGACATTGGATTTTTCCGGCTTGCTCTGGCCTCTCGCTGCGGCAGGCGGGCTCGCTTTGCCGCTGGCGGGCGAGGCCGGAGCGTCCACATGTCCGAACAGGTCGCCTCCCGCCGCATGCGGGGGCGGCGGAGGCGAGCCGGCCGATTTGCCGCTAGCCCCGCTCTTGTTGACCGCGTCCGCTTCCACGTCCGCCGGATCGATCTGCGAATACTCGCTGACGCGGCGGGTCAAAGTGGAAAATTCCATCGCCTTCAGGAACGCGATCAGCTTGCGCGCGTCGGGCTCGTTTACCGCCAGATCGGCAAGCGGCACGTCGAGCTTGACCTTGTCGTCGAGCAGCACGAGCTGCCGCGAAATCCGCGCCTTCTCGGCATTCTCGATCAGCGCCTCGCGCCGCTTCGGCTGCTTGATCTCGCCGGCGCGCTTGAGCAGCGTTTCCAGGTCGCCATATTCGACGATCAGTTGGGCCGCGGTCTTCACCCCGATGCCGGGCACGCCGGGCACATTGTCGGTGGAGTTGCCGGCCAGCGCCTGCACCTCGACCACCTTCTCCGGCGGCACGCCGAACTTCTCGATCACCTCGGGAATGCCGATGCGGCGGTCCTTCATGGTGTCGTACATGGTCACCTTGTCGGTGACGAGCTGCATCAGGTCCTTGTCGGAAGAGACGATGGTGGTGGTCGCGCCGCGCTCGCCGGCCTCGCGGGCGTAGGTCGCGATCAGATCGTCGGCCTCGAAGCCGCCCTGCTCCAGGCAGGGCAGGTCGAAGGCGCGCACCGCCTCGCGGATCAGTGCGAATTGCGGGATCAGATCGTCCGGCGCTGGCGGCCGGTGCGCCTTGTAGTCGGGATAGAGCTTGTTGCGGAAGGTGACTTCCGACTTGTCGAACACGATCGCCAGATGGGTGGGGCGGTTGTCCGGCGGCATGTCGCGCAGCAGCTTCCACAGCATGTTGCAGAAGCCGAGCACGGCGTTGACCTGCAGGCCGTCGGACTTGCGGTTCAGCGGCGGCAGCGCGTGGTAGGCGCGGAAAATATAGGAGGAACCGTCGACCAGAAAGACGTGGTCGCCCTTGGCGGACGCCTTGGCGGCGACGGGTTTTTCGAAGGCTTTTGGGGCTGTTTTCGGCATGGCCGAAATTTAGGGATTTTTGCTGGGGATTGACAGCCTTCGGGACCGGTTGTGCCGGGATTTTTGCTCCTGCCAACCGCCGCCGGAAGGAGTTGCATTGGGGGGCGTTCCATGAACCCGTGCGGCTACCGGGCGGACCCAAAAGGAAAACACATGACCGCGCAACTCGATGAGCTGACGGCGAAGCTGCGATCGGTCGAGGCCGAAATCGAGGCCGAGCTGGCAAAGCGGCGGGAGGAGCTGCGCTTTCACCTCGAGAACCGTCGGATCGTGTTCGAAAAGGAGGTGCAACGCATCCACCGCGAGCTCAAGACCCGGGCGACGCGCTATCTGATCGATGCCAATCCGTTGATGATCCTGAGCGCGCCGGTGATCTATTCGCTCATCGTCCCGATCGCGCTGGTCGACATCTGGGTCATGGCCTATCAGGCGATCTGTTTTCCGATCTACAAGATCCCGAAGGTGCGCCGCCGCGACTACCTGGTGTTCGACCGCCACCATCTCGCCTATCTCAACATCATCGAGAAATTCAATTGCGCCTATTGCTCCTACGCCAACGGCGCGGTCGCGTTCGTGCGCGAGGTCGCGTCGCGCACGGAGGTCTATTGGTGCCCGATCAAGCATGCCCGCCGCATCCTCGGCCCGCACCCGCATTACCAGGGCTTTGCGGATTTCGGCGACGCGGAAGGGTTCCGCGAGAAGATCAAGCAGATGAAGGATGGCGTGAAAATCGAGGAGGCATAGGAGGTTGTCGTCACCCGCGAAAGCGGGTGACCCAGTACGCCGCGGCGCCCGCCATTCAAACGCCGGTCTTTGCAATACCGGGTCGCCCGGTCAAGCCGGGCGATGACAGCTCGGTTTGTACGAAAACAGCTACTCAGCCGCCTGCAACGCTGGCCGTACCTTCTTCGGGGCGATCCAGAACGCGGCCGGGCGCTCGAACAGGAAATTGGCGCCGGCCGCCAGCGCGCCGCGCCAGATCGCCAGCGCGCCGAGCACGCCGGCGACGGTGACGATCAGCGAGATCGTGCCGATATCGTGGATCGGTCCCACCCGCAGCAGCAACGTCCGCGTCGCGGCCATCGGCAGGAAGAAGGCGAGATAGATCACGATGGAATGCTCGCCGCAGAAACGCAGGAAATCCAGCCAATGCGCGCGCGCCAGCAGCGTGCCCGATATGATGATGGCGCAGGCGCCGGATAGCCCAAGCATCAGCGATACCCCCGGCCATTCGCTAAAGCCGAACCAGACCAGGCCGCCGTTGACGAGCGCCCACAGCGCCAGTCCGATGACCGCCAGGGGCGGCCGCGCCCGCGCGCGATCCGACAGGACGAACACATAGTCGGCGCAGAGATAACCGGAATAAAAATAGACAAACCGCGCGCAGAACTCGTCGATCGCGGTCCAGCCGGTTTCGATGTGCGCGCTTTCCAACAGCGCCAGCGCGGTCCAGATCAAGAGCGGCGGCCATTTACGCGTCGCCTTGGTGACCACGAAGAAGATCGGCAGCAGATAGATGAACCACAGCGTGCCGAACGGCTCGATGAAGGATTCCAGATACAAAAAGCCCACATGCGTCCAGCTCGATTCGGCGGCAAAGCCGGGGGCCTTGAAGCCGAACTGGATCGTCACCCACAGCACGTAGAAATAGGCGAAGTGCACCACCTTGCGGTCGAGATAAATGCGCCAGTCGCGGTCGATCACCACCGACAGGAACAGCCCCGAGATCAGGAAGAAGTCCGGCATCCGGAACGGTTTTGCGAACGCGACCAGGACATGCATGAACCCGGTCTGGCCGGCGGCCAGCTCGACCCCCAGCACCGAATGCATCATCACCACCATGACGATGCAGATGCCCTTGGCGTAGTCCACCCAGTCGACGCGGCCGGCCGTTGCCGGCGCGGAACGCATCGTGACGGCGGATGTGCCTTTTCCTGTCATCGGTGTCCCTTTTCGGCGCGGTGAGGCCGCATCATCGGCCGCCCGGGTTTCATTCTCCTTTATTCATCCAAATGTCATGCCGATTTACCGAACCTTCCCCTTTCCCCCCGGCGCCAAAATGCATTAAGACCGCGCCAAAATCGGCCGAAAATTAACCATTACCGACGGGTTTTCCAAAATGCGCATCGCCATGATTGGCACGGGTTATGTGGGACTGGTTTCCGGCGCCTGCTTTGCCGATTTCGGCCACCAGGTTACCTGCGTGGACAAGGATTTGGGAAAGATCGAGGCCCTGCGTCGCGGCGAAATCCCGATCTTCGAGCCCGGGCTCGACGCGCTGGTCGCTTCCAACGTGAAGGCCGGGCGGCTCGATTTTGCCACCGATCTGAGGGCGCCCGTCGCGGAAGCCGACGCGGTGTTCATCGCGGTCGGCACGCCGTCGCGGCGTGGCGACGGCCATGCCGATCTGAGCTACGTGCATGCCGCCGCGCGTGAGATCGCCGGCGCGTTGTTCGGCTTCACCGTGGTCGTCACCAAATCGACCGTGCCGGTCGGCACCGGCGACGAGGTCGAACGCCTGATCCGCGAAACCAATCCGTCGGCCGACGTGGTGATCGCCTCCAATCCGGAATTCCTGCGCGAGGGTGCGGCGATCCGCGACTTCAAATTCCCCGATCGCATCGTGGTCGGGACCTCGGACGAGCGCGGCCGCAAGGTGCTCGGCGATGTCTATCGCCCGTTGTCGCTCAACCAGGCGCCGCTGATGTTCACGGCGCGGCGCACCGCGGAGCTGATAAAATACGCCGCCAACGCCTTTCTCGCGACGAAGATCACCTTCATCAACGAGATCGCCGATCTCGCCGAAAAGGTCGGCGCCGACGTGCAGGAGGTCGCGCGCGGCATCGGGCTCGACAACCGCATCGGCTCGAAATTCCTGCATGCCGGTCCCGGCTTCGGCGGTTCGTGTTTCCCGAAGGATACCCGCGCGCTGGTGAAGATCGCGCAGGACCACGACGTCCAGCTGCGGATCGTCGAGGCGGTGCTATCGGTCAACGACAACCGCAAGCGTGCGATGGCGCGCAAGGTCGCAAGTGCGTCCGGCGGCAGCCTGCGCGGCAAGACCGTCGCCGTGCTCGGCCTCACCTTCAAGCCCGATACCGACGATATGCGCGAGGCGCCGTCGATTCCGCTGGTGACCGGCCTGCTCGATCTGGGCGCCAAAGTCCGCGCCCACGATCCGGTCGGCATGGAGCAGGCGCGCCGCGAACTGCCCGACATCGACTATTGTGACGACCCTTACGCCTGTGTGCGCGGCGCCGACGCGATGGTGGTGGTGACCGAATGGGTACAATACCGCACGCTCGACCTCGATCGCCTGAAGAGCGAATTGGCCCATCCCGTGGTCGTCGACTTGCGCAACATCTATCGTCCCGAGGACATGGTAGCGCACGGATTTGTCTATGAAAGCGTAGGCCGCGCGGGCGAACCGCGGAAGTGAGTCCTGCTCGTCATTGCCGGGCTTGACCCGGCAATCCATCACTCTTCAAAGAAGATGGATAGGTGGGTCAAGCCCGCGTATGACAGCTTAATGTGATGCGGCTCGTCCCCAGCGACATCGGATTGACTCTTGCGCTCCTTCGACACGCCCTTACCCATCGATGTCGTCCTCGACGAGCTTGCGCGCACGCTCGCCGGCAACAACGCCGCGGTGCTGGTGGCGCCGCCGGGCGCTGGCAAGACCACGCGGGTGCCGTTGGCGCTGCTCGACGAGCCCTGGACCAAGGGCAAAAAAATCGTCGTATTGGAACCGCGCCGGATCGCCGCCCGTGCCAGCGCTGAGCGGATGGCCAAGACGATCGGCGAGCGGGTCGGCGAGACCGTCGGCTACCGCGTCCGCTTCGGCTCCAAAGTGTCGCGCGCGACGCGGATCGAGGTCGTCACCGAAGGCATCTTCACCCGCCAGATTCTCGACGATCCCGAACTGAACGGCATAGCCGCGGTGCTGTTCGACGAATTCCACGAACGCTCGCTCGATGCCGATCTTGGCCTTGCGCTGGCGCGCGACGCGCAAACGGGCTTGCGCGAGGAGCTGCGCATCCTCGTGATGTCGGCGACGCTCGACGGTGCGCGGGTGGCGAGGCTGCTTGGCGAGGCGCCCGTGATATCGAGCGAGGGCCGCGCCTTTCCGGTCGAGACGCGCTATCTCGGCCGCAAACCCGATGCGCCGCTGGAGCGGCAGATGGCGGATGCAATCGCGCTCGCCTTGCGCGCCGATCCCGGCTCCGTGTTGGCGTTTCTGCCGGGGGCTGCCGAAATCCGCCGCACCCAGAATTTTCTCGCCGAGCGCATCCACGACGCTTCGATCGAAATCGTGCCGCTGTTCGGCGCGCTCGACGCCTCGGTGCAGGATCGCGCCATCCAGCCCGCGCCGAAGGGCCATCGCAAGGTGGTGCTGGCGACCTCGATCGCGGAGACCTCGCTGACCATCGAGGGCGTGCGGATTGTCGTGGATTCCGGCATGGCGCGGGTGCCGCGCTACGAGCCCGACATCGGATTGACGCGGCTGGAGACCGTGCGCGCCTCGCGCGCCGCGGTCGATCAGCGCCGCGGCCGCGCTGGCCGCACCGAGCCCGGCGTGTGCTACCGGCTGTGGGACGAGCCGCAGACCGCCTCGCTTGCGGCCTACACCCAGCCGGAAATCCTCAGCGCCGATCTGTCGTCGCTGGTGCTCGATCTTGCACAATGGGGCGTGAGCGATCCCGCCACGCTGGCGTTTCTCGATTCGCCGCCGGCGCCTGCATGGAAGGAAGCGAGGGGCCTGCTGCTTGAACTCGACGCGCTCGATGCCGACGGCCGGATCACGGCGGAAGGCAAGCGTCTGCGCGCGCTGGCGCTGCCGCCGCGGCTGGCGCGGATGATCGTGGATTCGCAGGCGCTGGGCGCGGGCGAGGCGGCTGCCGAAATCGCCGCCGTGCTCACCGAGCGCGGGCTTGGCGGCGACAGCGTCGATCTCGATTTCAGGCTCGACCAGTTCCGCCGCGACCGCTCGCAACGCGCCTCCAGCGCACGCGCTCTTGCGCAGCGCTGGGCCGCGCAGGTGGCGGCCTCCGCGGGGAAGCCAGGCGAGGATAGCCCGCCCTCCACGGGCGTGATGCTCGCCTTCGCTTTCCCGGATCGCGTTGCGCGCAACCGCGGCAATGGCAGTTTTGTGCTCGCCAATGGGCGTGGCGCCGCCGTTGATCAGGCCTCGGCGCTGGCGCGCACGCCCTACATCGCGGTGGCCGAATTGACGGGTACCGCGGCCAACGGGCGCATCCTGCTGGCGGCGCCTATCACGCAGGCCGAGATCGAAGCGCGCTTCGCCGATCATATCGAAACTGCTGACGAGATTTCGTTCGATCGCGGCACATTGGCCCTGCGCGCGCGGCGCAAGAAGACGCTGCACGCGATCACGTTGTCAGAGGCGCCGCTGGCGCTGCAGCCCTCGGCCGAGACCGCGCGGGTGCTGGCCGATGGGCTGATTTCGGTCGGCCTCGACAGATTGCCATGGTCGAAACCGGCCAAGCAATGGCGCGACCGGGTGATGTTCCTGCGCAAGGCCGAAGGCGACACTTCGGAACATTCCTGGCCCGATCTCTCGGACGATGCGCTGGCCGCGCAACGCGAGGTCTGGCTGGTGCCGGCGCTGTACGACAAGACCTCGCTGAAGGAGTTTTCGGCCGGCGACCTGTCGGAAGCGCTGATGACGCTGTTGCCCTGGGAATTGCGCGCGCGGCTGGAGCGGGAGGCGCCGACTCATTTCGAAGCGCCGACGGGTACCCAGCTTGCGATCGAATACGAGGCCGAGCAGGGCCCGACCATCGCGGTGAGGTTACAGGAACTGTTCGGGCTCAACACCCATCCCTCGATCGCGAACGGCAAAATCCCGCTGGTGCTGGAACTGTTGTCGCCGGCGCATCGGCCGGTGCAGGTCACGCGTGACCTGCCGGGTTTTTGGCGCGGCAGTTATGCCGCCGTGCGTTCCGACCTGCGCGGCCGCTATCCCCGGCATCCCTGGCCGGAAGATCCCGCGAGCGCAATGCCGACCCGGCGCGTGAAGCCGCGGGGGACGTGAGGGCTCTTTCTCCCTCGCCCCGCTCTTGCAGGGAGAGGTAAGCATCCCCGTTAACCTTTCGCTCATCCTTTTCGTCAAAATGGCACCCTTCGCGGTCCGCCAGCCGTCGCGGTTTGACGGCCGGCGTGGTGATATCGTGGTTCTGATCGGATGTGGCGTGATGCGTAACCTGATGATCTTTGCCGCCTTGATGGTCGTCCTCGGCACCGCCATGGGACAGATGGCGGACAAGATGACCCCGGCGACGCCCGCGCTCGCCCATGCCAGCGTTCCAACCGCTTCCACCGAGACCGTCGGCCAGGCCGGAACCCGCAGCCTGATTATTCCCCGCGATCCCCGAGGCCATTTCCTCACCGAGGGCCGGATCGACGGTCAGCGCATCGGCTTCATGGTCGATACCGGCGCCTCCGTGCTGGCCCTGAACGAGACCTCCGCGGCGCGGTTTGGGCTGCGCCCCTCGCGCGGCCAATACAACGCCACCGTCACCACCGCCAACGGCACCATCAAGGCGGCGCGCATGCGCATTGCCATGGTCGATGTCGGCGGGCTCGTGGTGCGCGATGTCGATGCCATGGTGCTGCCGGACGAGGCGCTGTCGGAAAACCTGCTCGGCCTGTCGTTTTTGTCGAAGCTGAAGCGCTTCGAATACGCCAACGGCCAGATGGTGCTGGAGCAGTGAGGCTCCCGCCCATCCGCCGCGGTTAATCTAATCGCCACAAATCGGCCGTTTCGCCTTCCGTTGGGCCTGCGCATTCGCTATTGCTGCGGCGCATTCCCGTTCATTTCACGACAAGGCAGTCTTGAATGTTTCCGAAGCCGAAAGCCGTGCTGGTTCCCAATACCTATGCCTATGAATCCGAGCCGATGGTGAAGGCGACGGGTTTCCGCGAATATGACGCGCGCTGGCTGTTCGGCAAGGAAATCAACCTGATGGGGATTCAGGCGCTGGGCATGGGGCTCGGCGCGCTGATCTCGGAACTCGGCGTCAGGCAGGAAGTCGTGACCGGGCACGATTTCCGCGGCTATTCGGCCTCGATCAAATACGCGCTGATCTCGGGGCTGCAGGCCGCGGGCTGCAAGGTGCATGACATCGGCCTGTGCATGACGCCGATGGCCTATTTCGCGCAGTTCGAACTCGACGTGCCCTGCGTCGCGATGGTGACGGCCTCGCACAACGACAATGGCTGGACCGGCGTCAAGATGGGCGCCAACCGGCCGCTCACCTTCGGCCCCGACGAGATGAGCCGGCTGAAGGAAATCGTGCTCAACGCCGAATTCAGCAACAAGGCCGGCGGGTCCTACCAGTTTCACGAGAATTTTCCGGCGCGCTACATCGCCGATCTGACCAAACGCGCGAAGCTGAAGCGCAAACTGAAAGTGGTGGTCGCCTGCGGCAACGGCACCGCGGGCGCGTTCGCGCCGCAGGTGATGGAAGCGATCGGCTGCGAGGTGATCCCGCTAGACACCGAGCTCGATCACACCTTTCCGAAGTACAATCCCAATCCCGAAGACATGGAAATGCTGCACGCCATCCGCGACGCCGTGCTCGAGCACAAGGCCGATGTCGGCCTGGGTTTCGATGGCGACGGCGACCGCTGCGGCGTGGTCGATAATACCGGCGAGGAAATCTTTGCCGACAAGGTCGGGGTGATGCTGGCGCGGGACATGTCGGCCATTCACAAGAACGCGCAATTCGTGGTCGACGTGAAGTCGACCGGGCTCTTTGTGACGGACCCGGTGCTGCAGAAGCAGGGCGCGAAAACCACTTACTGGAAGACCGGCCATTCCTACATGAAGCGCCGCACCTTTGAGCTGGGCGCGCTGGCGGGCTTCGAGAAATCCGGCCATTTCTTCTTCAACAAGCCGTACGGCCGCGGCTATGACGACGGCCTGATCTCGGCGATCGCGGTTTGCGACATGCTGGATCGCGCGCCCGGCAAGTCGATGGCGGATCTGAAGCACGCGCTGCCGAAGACCTGGTCGTCGCCGACCATGTCGCCGCATTGCGCGGACGAGACCAAATACGGCGTCGTCGACGCCGTGGTGAAGCATTTCGAGGCGCTGCAGAACAAGGGCGAGAAGGTCGCGGGGCAAAACATCCGCGATCTCGTCACCGTCAATGGCGTGCGCGTCACCGTCGAAGACGGCAGCTGGGGCCTGGTGCGGGCGTCCTCCAACAAGCCGGAGCTGGTGGTCGTGGTCGAGAGCCCGGCGAGCGAGAAGCGGATGCACGATCTGTTCGAGGCGATGGATTCCGTGCTGCGCACCCATCCCGAGGTCGGCGAATATAATCAGAAGATTTGATTTGCCGGGGCGCGAGCAGCGTGTGGCGCGTGTGAAGCATTCAGTCGTCATACCCGCGAAGGCGGGTATCCAGTACGCTGCGGCCCCTCGATCTTATCGTGACATCTCTGGAATACTGGATCATCCGCTTTCGCGGATGATGACAATCGAGATTGTTTCGCGGGCGATGACGACTCTGGCCGAACCTACGCCGCCGCCGGGACCGGCAGGGCCGTGACCGACTTGATCTTTTCCATCGCGAAACGCGAGGTGACGTTCTTCAGCGGCACCGCGCTGATCAGCTTCTTGTAAAAAACGTCGTAGCTCTGCATGTCGGCGACCACGACGCGCAGCATGTAGTCGACGTCGCCCGCCATCCGGTAGAATTCCATCACCTCCGGCATCGCGCTGACCGCATCGGCGAACTTGCGCAGCCACGCTTCGGAATGATCGGAGCTCTCGACCGACACGAACACGGTAATCCCGAGCCCGATCTTGTTCTGGTCGACCAGCGCGACCCGGCGCAGGATGATGCCGTCGGCCTCCAGCCTCTGGATCCGCTTCCAGCAGGGCGTCGAGGACAGTCCGACCCGGTCGCCGATCTCGGCGACGGAGAGCGAGGCATCCTCCTGGAGGACCGTCAGGATCTTGCGGTCGATGGCGTCGAGGCGGCGATTGGGCTCATGGAGCTGAACGGCGAGATCGGTCATGAGAAGAACTTTGTTCCATTTATGGGGCCGAATAACCTCATATATAGAAAAATCTTCTATGACAAGCCCCTATTGGCCGGTCCGGGCCGGGTCCGACGGCTGGCCTTGGCTCAAAAGCGCTTCAACTTCAGCACGTTGCGGGGCGGCGAAGGCGCCGCCGAAACGGGTGCATTTCAGCGCCGCGGCGGCGGAGGCAAAGCGCAGCGCGCCCGGGATGTCCTGGCCCTCGGTGATGGCCAGGGTAAAGGCGCCGTGGAACACATCGCCGGCGCCCAGGGTATCGACGGTATGGACCGGGAAGGCCGGCGTCTCCTGCAGATGGCCGTGCGCGTCGAGCCAGATCGTCCCCTTCGGCCCGCGCGTCCCCGCCAGGAACGAGTGCGTCAGCTTCGCGATCTTCTTCAGCGCCTGGCCGTCATCGGTGACATCGGCGGTCTCCTGCAGCGGCTCGCTCGAGAACACCAGGTGGGACGATGCGTTGAGCAGCCCCTCGCGCAGCGACATCGCGCGGTCGACGTCCACTACCACGGGGATGCCGCGCCGGCGCGCCTCGGCGCACAAATCGGTGCAGAATCCCGCGCAGCGGCTCTCGGTGAGGATGGCGGCGCAATCCTCCAGCAGGATATCGATGCTGGGCAGGTGCACCTTCCACAGTTCCGGATCGCGGAAGGTCACGATGGTGCGCTCGCCGCTGGGATCGACCATGACGGCCGAGAGCGGCGTCACCAGGCCCGGCATGTGCACGAGATGCCTGGTTTCGATGCCTTCGTGGGCGAGTTTGTCGAAGATGAAGCGGCTGGAAGTTTCGCGGACGTCGCCCATCGGGCCGCAGATCGAGGCGCGGCCGCCGAGGCGGACGATGCCGATCGCCGCGTTGAGCGCGTTGCCGCCACAGATCTCGTCGAAATGGGTGGCGTTCTCCTTGGAGCCGCGCGCGGGAACGCCGCCGACGCGAAACGTCAGGTCCCGCACGGGTATGCCGACGCAGAGGATGCGCGGCGGGATCTTCGGCGCGGCGGCGTGGAAATTCATCGCGGGGTCCGTCATGCGGGTTCCGCTTTCCGCCGGAACCAAGGTCCCGGACTAATCGACTGAGCCATGGGCAGTTCCCCGCTATGCGCGCGCGCCGTCTCCCCCATGCACCCAGCGGCCAAGCAGATGATGGGCGATGGCAAAGGGATGCGGTCCCGCCAGCCCGTCGGGATGCTGCCGCTTGATCATCAGGGTTGCCTCGGTGCGGTCGAACCAGCGGGCATCCTCCAGCTCGGTGCGGTCCACGACGATATTCTCGCTGGTGGCCCGCGCGGTGCATCCGATCATCAGCGACGACGGATAGGGCCAGGGCTGCGTCATGTAATAATTGACGTCGGTGCAGCGGATCCCGGATTCCTCGAAGATCTCGCGGCGGACCGCGTCCTCGATGGTCTCGGCGGCTTCGACGAAGCCGGCGAGGCACGAATACATGCCCGGCGGGAATTGCTTCTGCCGCCCCAGAAGCACCCGGTCGTCGAGCGCCACCAGCATGATGACGACGGGGTCGGTGCGCGGAAAATGCTCGGCCTTGCAGTTCGGGCATTCGCGCTTCCAGCCGCCTTCCCGCATTGCCGTGCGGGTTCCGCAGTTGGCGCAATAGCCGTGGCGCTGATGCCAGTTCACCATCGATTTCGCCACCGCGATCGCAGAAAGCTGGCCGGGCGGCACCACACCCTGCATGGCCATGCCGCGAAGCTCGCTGACCTTGACGTCCTCGCGCGGCAGCAGGCTTTCCACCGCCGCGGCCGAGATGCCCATGCCGAACACCGGCGCGCCGTCGCGCAGACCCAGAAAGATGGTGCCGGGATTGGCGCCGAATTTCAGCGCTTCGTCGATGGTCAGGAGCGCGCGCGGGGCGCCGGCGTCCTGCTTCACCACCAGCGAGTCGCGGTGCACCACATAGGCACGCGCGTCGCGGCGGCCTTCCAGCGCCATCAGTTTTGAATTGTCACCCCGCAGATGCGCGGCGCGGTCGAGGATATCGGTGACGAAGGCGGGCTTCCCCAGCGGAAACGAATCGAATGCTGTCATGTCCTAACCAAGCCAGATCTTGCGGCGAAGCGCGCTGATGAAATTCTGCACCTCCTCGGCGTCATGCGCCAGTGGCGGCGCCACCCCCCAGACCGGACGCGGCCAGGCGACGTCGCTCGTGCGGCGCGCGATCACATGCACGTGCAGTTGCGGCACCGCATTGCCGAGCGCCGCGATATTCAGCTTGTCGCATTTGGTGACGTCCTTGAGCGCGCGCGCGGCTCGGCTGATCTCGGTCATCAATTGCGCCTGTTCGACCTCGTCGAGGTCGATGATCTCCACCGCCTCGGGGCGGCGCGGTACCAGCAGCAGCCAGGGATAATTCGCATCCTTGATGACAAGCACGCGGCACAGCGGCAGGTCGCCGATGTCGATGGTATCTTTCGTGAGCTGTGAGTGCAGCGACCAGGCGGGGGCGTCGGAAGGCATACGTTTTCCCTTGTCATGGCCGGGCATGACGGCAACTAATGCCTTTCCGCGTTTCCGCACAAGTCCCGCTGGACCCCGTCCCGTCCCGCTTGCTTTCTGACCCTTTTGGCCCCAAATAGGGGCCGGGAGATTGGCGGTGGACGAGCCACTCGCCAACCGGGTCAGGTCCGGAAGGAAGCAGCCCTAACGAGGTCCGGATCGGGTCGCTCGTCAGTCTCCTACCTGTTTTTTCGAGCGAATCGCGCAAGATGGGATACCCCCGTCCTGCGCTCGATTTGTTCGGCGCGTATTCCGCAAAAGTGGATACCGGTTTTGCGATCGGAATACGCGTGAGTTGAGTTCCGCAAGCTGGCTTCGAGAGACAATCAGGGTTGCGGATCGATCGATGACCGATGCTGGCGCTCCGTTGATGCCCCCGAACGATCCTCAAAGCGCCCCTCCGGCGGAAGCCGGCAAGCCCTATCGCGTGCTGGCGCGCAAATACCGGCCGTCCAGTTTCGAGGATTTGATCGGCCAGGACGCCGTGGTCCGCACCGTGTCGAACGCGTTCGAGACCGGGCGGATTCCGCAGGCCTGGATCCTGACCGGCGTGCGCGGGGTCGGCAAGACCACCACGGCGCGGATCCTTGCCCGCGCGCTGAATTACGAATTGCCGGACGGCTCGGCGAAGGCGCCGACCATCCACATGCCGGTGCTGGGCGTGCATTGCCAGGCGATCATGGAAAGCCGGCACATGGACGTGCTGGAAATGGACGCCGCGTCCCACACCGGCGTCGATGACGTGCGCCAGATCAACGACAGCGTGCGCTACGCGCCGGCCAGCGCTCGCTACAAGGTCTACATCATCGACGAAGTCCACATGCTCTCGACGGCGGCGTTCAACGCCTTCCTGAAGACGCTGGAAGAGCCGCCGGAGCACGCCAAATTCGTGTTCGCCACCACCGAAATCCGCAAAGTCCCGGTGACGGTGCTGTCGCGCTGCCAGCGTTTTGACCTGCGCCGGGTCGAGGCCGACGTGCTGATGAAGCATCTAGGCAATATCGCGGCCAAGGAAAACGTCGAGGTCGAGGCTGAGGCGCTCGGCATCATTGCCCGCGCCGCCGAAGGCTCGGTGCGCGATTCGCTGTCGCTGTTCGATCAGGCGATCGCCCATGCGGCGGGGCCGGTGCGCGCCGAAGCGGTGCGGCAGATGCTGGGGCTCGCCGACCGCACCCGCGTGATCGATCTGTTCGATTCGCTGGCGCGCGGCGATATCGCCACCGCGTTCGGGGAATTCCGCGAGCAGTACGACACCGGCGCCGACCCGATCGTGGTGCTGTCGGATCTGGCCGAATTCGTCAATTTCGTCACCCGCGTCAAGGCCGTGCCGGCGACCGCCGACAACGTCGCCTACAGCGAGACCGAGCGGGTACGCGCGCGCGATTTCGCCTCAAAACTCTCGATGCGGGTGTTGTCGCGGATGTTTCAGATGCTGTTGAAGGGCATCACCGAAGTGCAGGGCGCGACACGGCCGGCGGCGGCGGCGGAAATGGTGCTGGTGCGCATCGCCTATGTCGCCGACATGCCGACGCCGGACGAGGCGATCCGGATGATCGAGCAGAATGGCGGCGCCTCGCCGGTCGCCAGTGGAAACTCCGCCCCGCGCAGCGCGCCGGCCGCGCCGGTTGCCTCGATGCAGTCATCCCCGGCGCGTGCGGCGTCAGTGCCCCGGAGCAATGCCGAGCCGTCGGCGCGTCCGCAAATGACCGCGCCATCGCTGGATGCCGCGCCGTCGGCGCGCCGGATTGCCAGCTTTCCGGAACTGGTGGCGCTCGCCGCCGAGAAACGCGACCTGCTGACGAAAGCCGCGCTGGAAGCCGATGTCCGGCTGGTCCGCATCGAGGACGGCCAGCTCGAAGTGGCGATGGAGCGCAGCGCGGCGCGGACCCTGATCAACGACCTCTCGCGCAAGCTCGAGCAATGGACCGGGCGGCGCTGGACCGTGATCGTCTCCAACGAAGCCGGCCAGCCGACGCTGCGTTCGCAGAACGAGGTCGCGAAGAACCAGCGCGAGCGCGCCGCCGAAGCCGATCCGCGGGTGCAGGAGGTGCTGGCGCGCTTTCCCGGCACCAAGGTAGTCGAGGTGCGCAGGCTTGCCCCGGAGCCGCCGGAATCCGATGCTAGCGGTGAAGATCCCGCCGAAAGCCCCGACAGCGACGATTGATAGCGACAGACAAGGAAGCATTCATGGCTGATTTTCTCGGCATGATGAAACAGGCGGCACAGCTGCAGTCGAAGATGCAGGCGATGCAGGAAGAACTCGGCCATGTCGAGGTCGAGGGCGTTTCCGGCGGCGGCCTGGTGAGCGTGCGCATGACCGCGAAGATGGAAGTGAAGGCGGTCAAGATCGACCCCAGCCTGATGAAGGCGGACGAGCGCGAAATCCTCGAAGACCTGCTGGTGACCGCCCACAACGACGCCCGCCGCAAGGCGGAAGCCGCGATGACCGAAAAGATGCAGTCGCTGACCGGCGGGCTCGGCCTGCCGCCGGGACTGGGCCTCACCTGACATGGCCACTGCGGTTGCCGGCCCCGAAATCGAACGCCTGATCCAGCTGCTGGCGCGGCTGCCGGGGCTCGGCCCGCGGTCGGCGCGGCGCGCGGCGCTGCATCTGATCAAGAAGCGCGAGGCGCTGATGACGCCGCTCGCGGGCGCGCTGCAGGTCGCGATCGACAAGATCCAGGTCTGCAAGACATGCGGCAATATCGACACCCAGAATCCCTGCACGGTATGCACCGACCCGCGGCGCGATCCCTCGATCATCGTGGTGGTCGCCGACGTCGCCGATCTCTGGGCGCTGGAGCGGGCGCACGCGACCGGCGGGCGCTATCACGTGCTGGGCGCGACCTTGTCGCCGCTCGACGGCGTCGGCCCGCAGGACCTCACCATCGACGCGCTGGTTCAGCGCGCGCACGACCCGCAAGTAGGTGAAATCATCCTCGCTTTGAACGCCACCGTCGACGGCCAGACCACCGCGCACTACATCACCGACCTGCTGCAGGAGGCGAACGTCAAGGTGACGCGGCTCGCCCATGGCGTGCCGGTCGGCGGCGAACTCGACTATCTCGATGAAGGCACGCTGTCGGCGGCGATGCGTCAGCGAACCCTGTTCTAGCAACCAGATACGGAAATGATCGACATGACGAAACGACGATTCGGCATACGGTTGGCCTTGGCCGTGGTCCTTGCGGCGACATCGGCCGTGCCCGCAGTCAAGGCGCAGCAGGCCGATCCCTCGGCGAAGGCCGGCAAGCCCATCCGTGCCGGCGAAGTGCTGTCCGGTGAACTCAATGCGCTGCGCGTTCGCGGTGGCCAGAAGGGCAAGCGCGTCGCCACCTATCAGCTCACCAGCGAGCCGCGCCGCCTTCCTCCGCCGAACGGCTTGTGCGGCCTGGAAACTGGCCCGGAGACGTTTCAGATCGTCACCAAAAGCGACGCCCAGGCGGCGCAGCTGAAAGCGTTTCTCGGCAAGGCGGTCTCGCTGAAAGTCGACGAAGTCGCCTGCGCGCAGGATGCCGGCGAGATGAGCGAAGCCATCGTCACCAAATGGAGCGTAGTGACCAAGCACTGAGTTGCCGTCGTCGCCGTCACAAACAATACTGTCCCGCAGAGTTCATCACGAGACCAGACATCATGGCCGAATATCGCACCGTCAAAGCCGATTCCCTGACCGGCGTGGTCCGCAGCATCGTCAAGGCCGGCGGCTCGTCCGACCGCGAAGCCGATCTGGTGGCGACCAACCTCGTCGAAGCCAACCTGAAGGGCCATGACTCGCACGGCGTGGGCATGGTGCCGCGCTACATCGACGCGATGAAGGAGGGCGGACTCAAGGTCAACCAGCATGTCAGCGTGGTCAATGACGGCGGCGTCATGCTCACCCTCGACGGCAATGTCGGCTACGGCCAGGTGATGGGTTTTGAGGCGATGGAGCTGGGGGCCGAGCGCGCCAGGCGCAACGGCGTCTGCGTGGTCGGCCTGTCCAACTCGCATCACATCGGCCGCATCGGCCATTGGGCCGAGCAGTGCATCGGCCACGGCCTGGTCTCGATCCACTTCGTCAACGTGCTGGCGCGGCCGATCGTTGCGCCGTTCGGAGGCCGCGACGCGCGCCACGGCACCAACCCGTTTTGCGTCGGCATCCCGCGTCCGGGCAAAGACCCCATCGTGCTGGATTTCGCCACCAGCAAGATCGCCCAGGGCAAGACCCGCGTCGCCTACAACAAGGGCGAGCAGCTCGCCCCCAACACCATCATCGACAACCACGGCAACCCCTCGACCGATCCGCGCTTTACCGTCATCGAGCCGTCGGGCGCCATCCTGCCGTTCGGCGAGCACAAGGGCTCGGGTCTCGCCCTGATCTGCGAACTGCTTGGCGGCGCGCTCTCGGGCGGCAAGACCCTGAGCGGCCCGCTGGAGGGCACCCGCAAGGTGATCAACAGCATGTTCTCCATTCTGATCGATCCCGCCAAAATGGGCACCGGCTGAGAACCTCGCGCGCGAGATGGAAAGTTTTGTCGCCTGGCACATCGCCTCGCCGCCGGCTGAAGGCGTTACCCACGTGAAAATCGCCGGCGAGCCGGAGCGCGAATGGAAGAAGCAGCGGCTGGCCGAGGGCATCCCGGTCGATCCCGCCACCTGGCAGGAGATCGTCGGAGCCGGCGCCAAGGTCGGCCTGGACAACGCGGCGATCGAGAAGCTGGCTGGTTAGAGACTTGAGCCAAAGCTGTCGTCGCCCGGCTTGACCGAGCGATCCAGTACGCCGCGGCTTTTCGGTTCGATTACGAACGCCGCTGGAATACTGGATCACCCGCCTTCGCGGGTGATGACAACCGAGAGAGGCTATGCTTTCGCGGCCTCCAGCGCTGCAAAATGCCCGCGCCGCTGCAGCCACGCCAGCAGGATCAGGCTCGGCACCGCGACCACGACGCAAATGATAAAGAACAGCGGCCATCCGGTTGCTTTCGCCACGAAGCCCGCGCCCGACGACAGATAGGTGCGCCCGACCGCGGCGAGCGCGGTCAGCAGCGCGTATTGGGTCGCGGTGTGCAGCGGGTTCTGGCACAGCGCCGAGAGGTAGGCGACGAAGATCACGGTGCCGATGGCGCTGGTGAAATTCTCCGCCGATATCGCGAACGCCAGCGCCCATTGATTGATGCCGACCAGCGCCAGCCACGAGAATGACAGGTTGGCGACCGCCTGCAGCACCCCGCCGATCCACAGGCTCGCGGCCAATGAATAGCGCCGCGCGACAAACCCTCCGGCGAAACCGCCGATCAGGGTCGCGGCCAGCCCGACGCCCTTGACGATCGCGGCATAGTCGTTGCGGGAAAAGCCGAGGTCGATCACGAACGGCGCGGTCATGGTGCCGGAAAACGCGTCGGTGAATTTGTACAGTACCACGAAAGCGAGCGCGGCAAGCGCGTCCTTGCGCACCAGGAATTCGGAGAACGCGCCGACCGCTGCGTTGAGCACGCGCGTCAACGCCGTCTCCGTGCCGGTCGCGGCTTCCGCGCGCGCCGATTGCTCGGGCTCGGTAGCGGCGAGCGCCGTAACCGTGCCGATCAGCACCAGCGCCGCCATCGTCACATAGCCCCACATCCACGCCGAGGCGCGCGGAAGGCCGGTGCCTTCATAGGCGCTGACCAAAAACAGCGCGCCGGCGGTCGAGACCAGCATGCCGATACGATAGGCCGCGACATAAGACGCCATGCCGGCGGCCTGCTCGCTCTCGGGCAGGCTTTCGACCCGGAACGCGTCGACCACGATGTCCTGGGTCGACGACATTGCCGCGACCAACAGCGCGCCGAGCGCCACGAACAGCGGCGAGCGGGCAGGGTCCGTGAGGCCCAGGAGCACGATCGATATGATCAGCAGCAGTTGCGAGCACACCAGCCAGCCGCGGCGGCGGCCGAAGGCGCGCGTGAACCACGGCACATGCAGCGCGTCGGTCAGCGGCGCCCACAGGAATTTCAGCGTGTAGGGCGTGCCGACCAGCGCAAACAGCCCGATGGTGCCGAGATCGACGCCGGATTCGCGCATCCACACCAACAGCGTCGAGCCCGACAGCGCCAGCGGCAGCCCGGAGGAAAATCCGAGCAGCATCACGATCAGTACCCGCCGCTGCAGGTAAACCGCGAGGCTGTCGCGCCAGGAGGCGCGAGGGGCGGCCTCTTGTGCGGCTGCAATCGGTGGCGTGGGCAGGCTGTCAGGGGCACTGGTCATGCCGCAGTGCTAGCAGGATTCGCGCGGCGGTGCCTCTCCTCCCGACCGCGCTAGCCGTGCTGAAATCCCTTCGCCGGCGATTTTCGCACGGAGGTTCCCCTGAATTCCCAAATTACCCGCGCAAGAGCCCGGTCGCCTGCCGGCTGAATCCGGCCCCGACTTCGGCCGCCGACGCGGCTTCGGCGCAGTGGGCGTGCAGGGCAAGCAATCGAGCAACTTCGTCCGCGTGGGTCGCGATCATGAAATGCGCAGCGCCTTCGATGGTTGCAAGCGTTGCCTGGGTCATCCGTTCGCTCAGAATTTCGTTGACGCGTTGCATGGCGGGGTGGCTTTCCCCGCCGCGGATGACCAGCGTCGGAATCTGGACTTGCGCCAACACCTCCGCCGTCAGCGGATAATCGAACGCGGTTTCCCAATCGAGGATGTTGACCGGCGTTGTCGCCATGGCGTAGGCGCGAACCCGCGGCGGCCACGAGGCAAAGGTGCCGGCGCCGGCGAAAAAGTCGATCAGCGCCTCGATCGCGTCGGCCTTGCCGTCCCTGAAGGCGGCGAAATAGCGCGCCGTCATCTCGCCGAATGCGCGGATGTGCTGAAGTTCTCCACTTCCGTCCAGCATCATCACGGCCGGCGCCTCGATGACGGTCAGGCTTGCGAGCCTGGCACGGCCGCGCAGCGCCACGGCGAGCGCTACCAGGCCGCCGAAGGAGTGCCCAACCAGATGGACGCGGCCACCCGCTTTTCGAATGACCGACTCCAGTGTCTCGGCTTCATGCGATATCGACGAGTTGCCTGGTGTCCGCCGTTCCGCGGTTCCGCCGTAACCGGGCAGGCTGGTGGTGACGCAGCGAAACCGGTTCTGCCAGGCGGCGATAACGGGTCGCCACGCCGCGCCGGTGCTGCACGATCCCGGCACCAGCACCATCGTCGGTCCGGTGCCGGATTCCTCGTAGTCAATGTTGCCGCTGATATCTTCGATCATGAGATGGTTCCTGTTGCCGCGGCCGCCACCGCGGGGGGCGGCACCGGCTGAATCCGGCGCCGCCGTGAAATTGCAATCGTTTCGATCGATCAGTTGGATTTGCGCCAGGGCACCAGCATCGACACCCTTTCCCGGTAGCGCCGGTAGTCGTCGCCGAAGAGATCGATCAGGTCGCGCTCTTCGAGCAGGATGCCGACGAAGATGTAAGCCGTCGTGACCGCGGCGAACAACAGGTGCCCGATCGTCATCGTCGGCGCCGCCCAGAACGCGATGACAAAGCCGAGGTAGAGCGGGTGCCGCACGATCTTGTAGTAAAGCGGCGTGCGGAAACGCGGCGCGGGCATCGAACGACCGGTGAGGTTGTTGGCGACCTGGTGCAGTCCGAACAGTTCGAAATGGTTGATCAGGAACGTGCTGGTAAGCACGATCAGGAAGCCGAACAGCGAAATGCCGCTTACCGCCATCGCGAGCTGGGGATCGTCGATTTGCCACACCACGGTCGGGATCGGGCGCCATTGCCAGAGCAGCAGGGCGAGCGCGAGGCTCGAGAACAGCACATAGGTGCTTCGCTCCACCGATTTCGGCACGAATTGCGTCCACCATTGCTTGAACTGCCGGCGCGCCATGACGCTGTGCTGGATGGCGAATATCGACATCAGGATGAGGTTGACGATGGCCGCTTCCATCGGCGGCCCGGCCGGGCCGCTGTCGATGGTTTTCGGAACCAACAGGCCGGTTACAAAGCCGATAGCGCAGAGAAACGTGACGAAAAACACGAAATAGGCGACGATTCCGTACAGAAATGCGACTATTCTGGCAATTGGACTGCTTCGGGAGTCCGGGCTGAATATCTGCGATTGGGTCATAATATCCTCCGATCGGACGATCCGGACGACCGTCCTTGAGGCTAGAGGATGGGGGGAGCGCTCCCGAAAGACTTTGCCTGGCGCTTGATTTGTCCTTGAGGCGACCTTGATTATTCCTTGAGAGCGGCAGCGTGGTCCGGATTTGAGGGTGCCGTGCAATTCTTCTTCGACGACCATGCGCTCGACACCGACCGCCGCGAGCTCCGCCGCGGTCCGGAGACGATAGCTGTCGAGCCCCAGGTGTTCGATCTCCTGGTCTTTCTGGTGCAGAATCGCGATCACGTCGTCAGCAAGGATGACCTCATCGGCGCGGTCTGGGGCGGCCGGATCGTGTCGGAATCAACGCTGTCCAGCCGCATCAACGCCGCGCGCCGGGCGGTGGGCGACAGCGGCGAAGGCCAGAAACTGATCCGCACCATCCCGCGCAAGGGCCTTCGTTTCGTCGGCGCGGTACGAACGCAAGCGGGGGCGAACGAACAGGCCGTCGAACCGTCGCATGAAGGCCGCGAGCCGCCGCGCGCGGTGCTGCCGCTGCCCGACCGGCCCGCCATCGCCGTGCTGCCGTTCGCCAATCTGAGCGGCGATCCGGAGCAGGAATATTTTTCCGACGGCATCAGCGAGGACATCATCACCGCGCTTTCCAAGCTGCGCTGGTTCTTCGTGATCGCGCGCAACTCGTCGTTCATCTACAAGGGCAAGCCGGTCCACATGAAGCGCGTCGCCGAGGAGCTTGGCGTCGGCTATGTCGTCGAGGGCAGCGTGCGCAAGGTCGGTGACCGCGTGCGCATCACGGTCCAGCTCAGCGACGCCGCCACCGGCAACAATATCTGGGCGGAACGTTACGACCGCGCCCTTGCCGACGTATTCGCGGTCCAGGACGAGATCACCGAGGCCATCGTCGCCGCGATCGAGCCGCAGCTCTATGCCGCGGAAACCTTTCGTTCGCGCCGCAAGCCGCCGAACAGCATGGACGCATGGGATCTGGTGATGCGGGCGCTCTCGCATTTCTGGCGCGTGACGCGTCAAGACTTCCTGGTGGCGCAGGCCCTGCTCGAGAAGGCGGTCACCCTCGATCCGAATTACGGCCAGGCGCTTGGCGTGCTCGCCACCAGCCAGACGTTCGGCGCCCATATGGGTTGGGCGGATACGGCGGTGGTGCCGCTGGCCGAGCGTGCGGCGCTGGCAGCGATCCGCGCCGACAGCGAAGACCCCTGGGCGCACAACGCACTGGGTTCAGCTTATTTGTTTACACGGCGTTTCGAGGATTCGCTGGCGGAACTGGAGGTCGCGCTTCGGCTCAATCCGAACTTCTCGCTGGCGCAGGGCTATTACGGTCTGGTGCTGTCCTATGCCGGGCGGTGGGAAGAAGGCAGCGTCGCCGCGCGGCGCGCGCTGCGGCTGAGCCCGCGCGATCCGTTTTCGGCCGTGTTTTGCGGTATCGCCGCCTATGCGGAGTTCGTCGGGCGCAATTACGAGGAGGCCATTCGACTGGCACGCGAAGGCCTCCGGCAGCGCAGCGACTTCGTCGGTGCGCATCGGGTGCTCACCGCGGCCGCCGGCATGGCCGGCAAGGACGATGTTGCCGCGGTCGCGCTGCCGGAGCTTCGCCGCGCGCAACCCAATATTTCGCTCGCCTGGATAGCAAGCCAGATGCCGATCATGCATGAGGCCGAACGGCAGCACTATCTGGAAGGTTTTCGCCGCGCGGGGCTGGATTAGACTTGGCCAGCCCCCTCATCTGGCGCGCCTTGTGCGCCACCTTCTCCCACAAGGGGAGAAGGGAAAGGCGGGCAATGACCGTGGAGTCTACTCCCCCGCCTGCAGCTTGCGCGGCAGGGGAAACAGCTCGGAGGTGTCCGGCTTGACGAGGCGCGGCGCTTCGCCGGAAGCGGGCGGTTCCTTGCTGAAATCCAGCTCCTCGATGCGTCCGGCGCGCTTTTCGATCTTGTCGGCGGAGATCAGGATCTGGCGGACGTCCTCGTTGACGTCGCCGAAATGCTTCTGCAGCTTCAGCACGCGATCCCTCAGGCGTCCGAGGTCGTCGCCGAGGTTGAGCACTTCGGTGCGGATCTGGTCGGCGGCATCGCGCATCCGCGCGTCTTTCAGGATCTGCTGCATCACCTGGATCGCCAGCATCAACAGCGACGGCGACACCAGCACGACGCGGGCGCGGTAGGCCTTCTGGATCACGTCGTCGAAGCCGTCGTGGATTTCGGCATAGACCGATTCCGACGGCACGAACATCAGTGCGGTATCCTGGGTCTCGCCGGCAATCAGGTATTTCTCCGCGATGTCGCTGACATGCTTCATCACGTCATTGCGCAGCCGTTGCGTGGCGATCTTCTTTTCCTCGTCGCTGCGGGCGTCGTGCAGCGCGGTCATCGCCTCCAGCGGGAATTTGGCGTCGATGCAGAGCGGCCGCGTGTCGGGCAGGAACACCACGCAGTCCGGCCGTTTTCCGGTCGACAGCGTGAACTGGAATTCGTACGACCCCTTCGGCATGCCGTCCTGGACGATCGCCTCCATCCGCGCCTGGCCGAACGCGCCGCGCGACTGCTTGTTGGCGAGCACGTCGCGCAGCGTGGTCACCTGGGACGTGAGGTCGGTGAGGTTCTTGTGGGCATTGTCGATGATGCCGAGCCGCTCATGCAGCACGCGCAAACTGTCCATGGTGTTGCGGGTGGTCTGCTCCATCGACTGGCCGACCCGGTGGGTCACCGAATCCAGCCGCTCGCTGACGGCCCGCGCCATCTCGGCCTGGCGGCCGGCCAGTGCCTGGCCCATCGCATCGACGCGGCCGGTGGCCTCGCTCTGCGCGCGCATCATTTCGGAAAGCCGCTCTTCCAGCTCGTCGGCGCGGACCGCCTGCGCCATCGCCATCTCGGCGCCGCGCCGGCCGGAGCGGGCGATCACGACCGCAATGGTGAGCAGCAACAGCAACGCCAGCGCGCCAAAGCCGATCAGCGCGGCGCCGGTGCGGACCGGCAGGTCGCCGATCATGAAAAGAATCTCGTTCATGGGAGACCTTGTAGCCGATTCGGCCTTGAACGCGAACGAAGAGGGAACATTTATGGTTAATCGCGGGTAAATTTTTTTGGTTAACCCTTCGCTAACATTCGTGGTTAACCGAAGGTAAAGGCGCCCGCGCATTGGATTGACCCCGGCAAGTCGGCAGCTTAAATCGCCCGCCAAGGCATCCCAGAGACATCATGGCACTCCGAGAAATCATCATCCTGCCGGACAAGCAGTTGCGGCTGGTCTCCAAGCCGATCGAAAAGGTCACCTCGGAGATCCGCAAGCTCGCCGACGACATGTTCGAGACCATGTACGACGCGCCCGGAATCGGGCTCGCCGCGATCCAGGTCGCCCAGCCGTTGCGGCTGATCACGATGGATCTCGCCAAGAAGAACGAGGAAGGCGAGACCACGCCGCAGCCGCGGGTCTTCATCAATCCGGAAGTCCTGTCGTCGTCGGAGGAGATGTCGGTCTACGAGGAAGGCTGCCTGTCGATTCCCGAATATTACGAGGAAGTGGAGCGCCCGGCGAAGGTGCGGGTGCGTTTCACCGATCTCGACGGCAAGGTGCACGAGGAAGACGCCGAGGGCCTGTTCGCCACCTGCATCCAGCACGAGATCGACCATCTCAACGGCGTGCTGTTCGTGGACTATCTGTCGAAGCTGAAACGCGACCGCGTGCTGAAGAAGTTCGCCAAGGCGGCGAAGCGGGCGACGGAGTAGGGACCCTCTCTCAGCGTCATGCCGGGCCTCGTGCCGGGCACCCACGCCTTACTTGCCGAACCTCAAGACGTGGATGGCCGGGACAAGCCCGGCCATGACGGGATAAACTGGTCGCCTATTGCGGGATATCCGAGCAACATGCCGCTCCGCCTGATCTTCATGGGCACGCCCGATTTCGCGGTGCCGACGCTGCTGGAACTCGTGGCCCATGGCCATGAGATCGCCGCCGTCTATACCCGCGCGGCAAAACCCGCCGGGCGCGGCATGAAGCTGCAGCCGACGCCGGTCGAGCAGGAGGCGCGGCGGCTCGGCATCCCCGTGATGACGCCGAAGACCCTGAAGACACCGGAGGCGCTGGAGGAATTCCGCGCTCACGAGGCGGAAGCCGCGGTGGTGGTGGCCTACGGCATGATTCTGCCGCAGGCCATTCTCGATACCCCAAAACTCGGCTGCTTCAACCTGCACGCCTCGCTGCTGCCGCGCTGGCGCGGGGCGGCGCCGATCAACCGCGCCATCATGGCGGGAGATGTGGAAACCGGCGTGATGGTGATGAAGATGGACGTCGGCCTCGATACCGGCGACGTCGCGATGGCCGAACGCATCGCCATCACCGATGCGATGACGGCAAGCGACCTGCACGACGCGCTGGCGCGGCTCGGCGGCGACCTGATGGTGCGCGCGATCGGCGCGCTGGAGCGCGGCCTGCTGCAACTGACCAAGCAGAGCGAGCAGGGCGTCACTTATGCTGCCAAGATCGACAAGGCCGAGGCGCGGATCGACTGGAGCAAGCCCGCGCGAGAAGTATTGCGCCATATTCACGGGCTGTCGCCGTTTCCCGGCGCGTGGTGCGAGATGCCGATCGAGGACCAGCCGGTTCGGGTCAAGATCCTGCGCTGCGCGCTGGCTCGCGGCGGCGGCGCGGCGGGTGACCTGCTCGACGATCATCTCAGCATCGCCTGCGGCGAAGGCGCCATCCGCATTCTCGACCTGCAGCGCGCCGGCAAGGCGCCGATGAAGGCGGAGGAATTTTTGCGCGGCACGCCGCTAAAGCCGCCGCTGCGGCTATCCTGATGCCCCGCTACAAGCTCATCATCGAATATGACGGCGGGCCGTTCTGCGGCTGGCAGATTCAGGACAACGGCCCGTCGGTGCAGGGCGCGCTGGAGGACGCGATAAAAGCGGTCTGCGGCGAAGCGGTGCGCGTTCACGGTGCCGGCCGAACCGATGCCGGCGTGCATGCGCTGGCGCAGGTCGCCCATTGCGACATCGCCAGGCATTTCGTGCCGGGAAGATTTCGTGACGGGCTGAACGCGCATCTGCGCCCGCATCCGATCGGCGTGCTGTCGGCCGATATCGTGCCGGATGATTTCGAGGCGCGGTTCTCGGCGAAGAAGCGGCACTATCTCTACCGGATCGCCAACCGCCGCGCCAACCTCGCGCTCGACATCGGTCGCGCCTGGCGGCTGCCGCGGCGCCTCAATACCGATGCGATGCACGAAGCCGCGCAGAAACTGGTCGGCAAGCACGATTTCACGACGTTTCGCGACACCGAGTGCCAGGCGAAATCGCCGGAGCGCACGCTGGATCAACTCGACGTCGTGCGGGACGGCGACGCCATTCACATCGTCACCTCGGCGCGCTCGTTCCTGCACAGCCAGGTGCGCTCGATGGTCGGCTCGCTGATGTGGGTCGGCGACGGCCGCTGGAGCCCCGACGATCTAGCCTCAGCGCTCGCCGCACGCAACCGCGCCGCCTGCGGTCCCGTCGCTCCGCCGGAAGGGCTCTATCTGGTGCGGGTGGATTATTGAAATAGGCTGATGCTGTTTGCTCTTCTCGTCGTACCCCGCGAAGGCGGGGTACCCAGTACGCCGCGGCCCCGAGATTGAGCCGGGAGGCCTCGGAGTACTGGATCGTCCGCCTTCGCGGACGATGACAGCACTATGCAAAATACCGCTCCAGTATCCCGCGATAAATCTTCGTCAGCTTCTCCAGATCGGCCACCGGCGTGCGCTCGTCGATCTGGTGCATGGTCTGGCCGACCAGGCCGAACTCGATCACCGGGCAATAGCTCGCGATGAACCGCGCATCCGAAGTGCCGCCGCTGGTGCTCAATTCCGGCTTGCGGCCGGTGACTTCCTCGATCGCCGCGACGGCGAGGTCGGTGAAGGGACCGGGCTTGGTCACGAACACGTTGGAATTGGACGGCTCCCAGACGATGCGGGCGCGAATGCGGTTGCCCGCGGCTTTTGCCAGCCGCCCTTCGACCAAAGCGCGCAGCGTCTCCTGGGTGTGGAGATCGTTGAAGCGGATGTTGAATTTCGCCCGCGCCTGGCCCGGGATCACGTTGCCGGCCTTGTTGCCGACATCGACCGAGGTGAATTCGAGGTTCGAGGCCTGGAATTGCGCGCTGCCGCGATCGAGCGGCTCGTCGCTGAGCGCCACGATCAGCCGTGAAATATCCGGCACCGGGTTGGCGGCGCGCTGCGGATAGGCGACGTGGCCCTGGATGCCGTCGACGTAGAGCATGCCATGCAGGGAGCCGCGGCGGCCGATCTTGATGCAGTCGCCGAGCTCTTCGACATTGGAGGGTTCGCCGAGCACGCAATGGTCGAATTTCTCGCCGCGCGCCGCCGCCCATTGCAGCAGTTTTATCGTTCCGTTGACGGAGATGTCCTCCTCGTCACCGGTAATCAAGAACGAGATCGAGCCCTTTGGCTTGCCGCCATGCGCGGCCAGATAATCCAGCACCGCGGCGACGCTGCAGGCGATGCCGCCCTTCATGTCGACCGCGCCGCGGCCGTAGAGAAAACCGTCCTTGACGTCGCCGGAGAACGCGCCGTGGGTCCAGGCGCTTTCGTCGCCGGGCGGCACCACGTCGGTATGCCCGGCAAAGGTGATGTGCGGGGCGCTGTCGCCGAGGCGGGCATAGAGGTTGTCGACATCGGCGGTGCCGGGCTCGCCGAAGGTGACGCGATGCACCTCGAAACCGGCGGTCTTCAGGATGGTTTCGAGTACGCCGAGCGCGCCGGCGTCGGCCGGGGTTACCGAGGGGCAGCGGAGCAGATCGCGGGCAATCGAAAGGGCGTCAGTCATGCCTCCGCTTAACATGCTCGCCCGGCGATGGGCCAGCGCTGTGCTGAACAAATTCCAGTTCGCGAAGCTGGTCCCAGTTCGGGGCCGCCATGGATCGGCTTTCGGTTCGATTAATCCCGCAGCAGCTCGTTGATGCTTGTCTTGGCCCGGGTGCGCTCGTCGACGCGCTTGACGATGACGGCGCAGGCGGTCGACGGGCCGGGCTGGCCGTTCTTCAGCGGCCGGGCCGGCAACGTGCCCGGCACCACCACGGCGTATTCCGGCACCTCACCGACAAAGATTTCGCCGGTGTCGCGGTCGACGATCTTGGTGGAGGCGCCCAGGAACACGCCCATCGACAGCACGGCGCCCTTGCGCACGATCACGCCCTCGGCGACTTCGCTTCTCGCGCCGATGAAGCAATCGTCCTCGACGATCACGGGCTCGGCCTGCAGCGGCTCCAGCACGCCGCCGATGCCGACGCCGCCGGAGATGTGCACCCGCTTGCCGATCTGGGCGCAGGAGCCGACCGTCGACCAGGTGTCGATCATCGTCGACTCATCGACATAGGCGCCGAGATTGACGAAGGACGGCATCAGGACGACGTTCTTGGCGATGAAGGCCGAGCGGCGCACGATCGCGCCCGGCACCGCGCGAAAGCCGGCGTCGCGAAAGCGATTCTCGCCCCAGCCTTCGAATTTCGACGGCACCTTGTCCCACCACGAAGCCTTGCCCGGGCCGCCGGCGATCGCGCTCATGTCGTTCAGCCGGAACGACAGCAGCACCGCCTTCTTCAGCCACTGATTGACCTTCCATTTGCCGCTCGCCTCGCGCTCGGCCACGCGCGCCTCGCCCTTGTCGAGCAGCTCGAGCGCGGAATCGACGGCGTCGCGGACTTCACCCTTGGTCGCGGTCGAGATTCCATCGCGGGCATCGAACGCGGCATTGATGGTGGCTTCGAGGGCGGGCAGGGACATCGGGATTTCCTTGGGAAGATTTGTTGGTCCAGACGGGGGCTTTGTCGGGATTTGGCGGGGGAGAGTCAAGGTTTAGCGTCGCCCCATCAATACGTCGTTCCCGCGAAGGCGGGGACCCATAACCGCAAATGTCAGCGTTGTTCCAGTCTGGGGCCCCAGCCGGCCCAGCAATGCGCATTGGTGGTCATGGGTCCCTGTGTCTGAGAAGTCTGTCATGATGGATGTGGGCGGGAAGCCGTTGGGTCCCTGGCGCTTGACGCCGTGAGCCGGCCGGGTCTCCCGCCCGTTTCGACCATCAACCTGAACAGTTGCACGAGGCTGCGCCAACAGACCTCGCATCACAGGGACAGGCCCCATGATCTTACCCCTTCGCTGCGTCGGAATCGACGTCTCTAAGCGTACGCTCGACATTTTTGATGATGCCATCGGAGTTCCCGAGCGCATCGCCAACGCGCCACAGGCCATCACGGAGCAGGTGGCGCGTTGGCGATGTGGCAATGTGTTCGTCGTGTTCGAGGCCACCGGTGTCTACGACCGCGAGCTTGCCGAGTTACTACAACAGAGCGGCGGCATACGCTTTGCCCGCATCAATCCTGCCCGCGCCCGCGACTTCGCCCGTGCCACCGGACAATTGGCAAAGACCGATGCGATCGATGCCCGCATGCTCGCCGCCTTCGCACGCACAATGGTACCAGCGGCTAGCCAAGCGCCCAATCCAAGACGCAACGCCCTGGCCCTGCTGGCAAAACGGCGCGATCAACTGGTCCAGATGCGTGCGCAGGAGAAAACCCGCCGCAGCGAAGCCCAAGACCGCGCCATGATCCAATGCATCGCACGCCACATAGACTTCCTCACTGGCGAGATCAAAGCGATCGAGGCCGAGATCAAGGCCCTCATCAAGGCGGAGCCGGAGATCTTTGAGCAGGCACGCATGATGCGATCCGCACCAGGCGTCGGACCCGTCGCCTGCATGCAGCTGATCGCCCAGATGCCCGAACTCGGACAGCTCGGCCCCAAGCAGATCGCTGCCCTGGCAGGATTGGCCCCGCGCAATGTCGACAGCGGCACGTACCGCGGCAAGCGAACAATCGGCGGCGGCCGCAAGCGTGTCCGCGACGCTCTCTATATGGCCGCCCTCAACGCCGTGCGCCGTGACCGCTCCTTCAAGGCCTTCTACCAAAAGCTTCGCTCTGCCGGAAAACCCGCAAAGCTCGCTCTCATCGCCGTTGCCAGAAAGCTCCTGACAACACTAAATGCCATGCTGCGCGACCGGAAACCCTATCTTCGGCCGCAACCCACATAACAGTTGCCGGCTCGCGCTTCGCTTGGCCGGGACGACGCAGATTATGTCTTCGCGCCCAACCCCTGCAAAAATCCGGTCAGATCGTCGGTGACATGATCGACATGGGCGGCGTCGCGGCCTTCCAGCTCCCAGTCCTCGCGCACCACTTCCCTGGAGCCGTCGGGCACCACCAGCACCGTGGTCATGCCGAGCTGGTGCGGCACCACGAGGTTGCGCGCCAGATCCTCGAACATCGCCGAGGTGTTCGGATTTACGGCGTGATCGGCCAGGAATTTCCGATAGGTCTGCGGCGCCGGCTTCGGTTCGAGCTCGGCGGCGATGATGTCGAACACCGCCTCGAAATGCTCCCCGATGCCGAGCCGTTCCAAAACCTTGGCGGCATGATCGGTCGAGCCGTTGGTCAGGATCAGCTTGCGCCCGGGAAGGTCCGCGATCGCCGCGCCCATCGCGGGGTTGGGCTCGAGCGGCGAGTGGTCGATCTGGTGCACGTAGGCAAGATAGTCGTCGGCGCGCGTGCCATGCTCGGTCATCATGCCGCGCATGGTGGTGCCGAAGCGGAGATAATAATCCTTCTGGATCGCCCGCGCTTCCTGCGCGGACACCTTGAGCCAGCGACTGACGAATTCGCCGATCCGCGCATCGACCTGCTGCCACAGGTTGACGTGATGCGGATACAGCGTGTTGTCGAGGTCGAACACCCAGGTGTCGATATGGGTGAAGGGGCGGGAATCTTTCATTTTCTCAACGTCGTCCCGGCGAAAAATCATGGCAGCGCAAAGCGCAGCGTCTTGCCGCCGCTCGACATGTCGACGGCGGCAAAGCCGGTCACCGCAAGCCCGCGGCTGCCGCAGTCGCCCTGTTCGTTGATCTCGAACTTGCTCTCGCGGGTGCAGAGCTGGGTGGATCCGCCCCAGTTCAGCGGCTTGCCCTTGATCCTGAGCGTGCGGTTGTCGGCATCGACGGCCTCGGCGAAACTGAAGACCTGCTTGGGTTGCCCGGTGACGTCGGGATGCAGGCATTTACCGGGATCGACCCGGTACCAGCCACGGCTTACCACGGTCTTGCCGTCGTCGGTGGCGACCGCGGCCATGATCTTGTGCGGCGTGTCGTTGCACCAGGTCAGCCCGGTGGCGGAGGGCGCCTGCACCGCTGCGACCATCATGGTGAAGAAATTCGGCGCCTGCGCGATGTCGAGCGGCATGCCGCGGCCTTTCAGGAACGCCGCCAACGCGGCTTGCGTCTTGGGGCCGTCGACGCCGTCGATCGGCGCGGCGTCATAGCCCGCGATCACCAGCAGCCGCTGAATGCCGGCGAGTCTCGCCTGCTCGTCGTCATATTCGCTGTCCTCGGCGAGATAGGCCACCAGATTGCCGTCGTCGGCCGTGGTCGGGGTGATCTGGGTAAACGGCGCCGGCGTCTGCCCGGTGCGGCACTGGCGGGCGGCGGCAATGACGAAATTGCCGGGTGCGACGCACAGCGTATCGCTGCCGTTTTGCGGGATCGGCGAGGAACCATAGAGGCCGAGCGCATGCGCGTTCAAAAGGATGCGGTCGGCGGCGAGCGTGCCCTGCACCGCGACGCGGCAGGCCGCCGGATCGATGCGGAACCAGCCGCGCGTCGCGGTGGCGGACTTCTCGTCGATGCCGATCGCGACCTCGACGACATAGCTCATGCGGTTGCAGATCTTCAGGTCGGCATAGGCCGGCTCCGCCGAGGCGAAAACCGAGATGATGGCGGCGGGCAGCGCGATGAGGATAGAAAAGACGTAGCGGATCATATCCAAACCGTCATGCCCGGACAAAAGGCGCGCAGCGCGGTATTCGCGCCTGATGACCCGGGCGTCCACGTCTTTTTTACGAACTCGCCGCAAGTAAGACGTGGATGGCCGGGTGTGCAGGCAAGTGTACGTGGTCTGCACCAGGCAGACCACTATCGGCCATGACGATGAATGGTCGTATGTGATCACTTGTGGATCAGCGTGCCCGTGCCCTGATTGGTGAACAATTCGAGCAGGACCGCGTGCGGCGTCTTGCCGTCGATGATCACCACGCCCTGCACGCCCTGTTCCAGCGCGTAGATGCAGGTCTCGACCTTGGGGATCATGCCGCCGGAAATGGTGCCGTCGGCGATCAGCTTGCGCGCGTCCTTGACTGACAGTTCCGGAATCAGCTTCTTCGACTTGTCGAGCACGCCGGGGACGTCGGTCAGCAGCAACAGCCGTTTTGCCTTCAGCGCGCCCGCGACCGCGCCGGCGAAGGTGTCGGCGTTGACATTGAAGGTCTGTCCCGTCTTCGAGGTCGCCAGCGGCGCCAGCACCGGGATCAGTTCATGGCCGATAAGCTGGTTCAACAGCGTCAGGTCGACTTTTTCGGGTTCGCCGACGAAGCCGAGATCGACCACCTTCTCGATATGGGAATCCGGGTCGACCATGGTGCGTGTCGCCTTCGATGCCCTCACCATGTTGCCGTCCTTGCCGCACAGGCCGACCGCCTTGCCGCCGGCCTCGTTGATGTAGCCGACCAGTTGCTTGTTGATCGAACCCGCCAGCACCATTTCGACGATCTCGATGGTCGCGGCGTCGGTGATGCGCAGGCCGGCGGCGAATTCCGACTGGATGCCGAGCCGCTTCAGCATGGTCGCGATCTGCGGCCCGCCGCCATGCACCACCACCGGGTTGATGGCGGTCTGCTCCAGCAGCACGATGTCGCGCGCGAACGCCTTGGCGGTTTCCTCGGCGCCCATGGCATGGCCGCCATATTTGATGACGATGGTTTCCTCGTCATACTGCTGCATGTGCGGCAGCGCCTCGGACAGGATGCGGGCCTGATCGAGCGGACTGATGTTCGACACGTCGGTCATGAAGGGGGTCTCGCGGTCAGCGGGGTCGGGCGGTTTCTATCCGATTGCCGGGCCCGGCGCAAAGCTTCGCTTTTCCCCTCTGCCTTGCAGGGAGAGGGAAAAATATCCAGCTTCAATTCCCCCGCGGCCATGCCGCCGCCACCGCGAGCGCGAGCCAGCTTGCGATCAGGAGCGTGCCGCCGGTCGGGGCGGCAAAAGGAAACAGGCTGTGGCCGGCAAACTGCCGCAAGCTGAGGTCGGTTGCGAACAAGGCGGCTGCGACGACAAAACCCCAGGCGGCCACGGTTCCGATCCGGGCATGGACGACGCCGCGCTCGAGCAGCGCTACGGTGGCGAGCACCGCGCAGGCATGAAACAGCAGCATCGAAGATGCCGGTCCCAGCCGCGACGCATCGGCCTGGTGCGCGGAGGCCGCCGCCAGGATGACGCCGTCGGCGCCCATGATTCCGGAAAGCCCGATCAGGATGCGGTGAGCGCGGGAGGCAGCCATCAACGGCGCTCATCGAGCAGGCGCACCATCGCGGCGCGCAGTTCCGGCATGCCGGCGCCGCTGCGCGAGGACGTCGCCAGCAGTTCCGGAAAGGCCGCCGGATGTTTTGCAAGGGACTGCCTGACCTCGGCCATGGTTTGCTCCAACTCGCCTGCCTTCACCTGGTCGGCCTTGGTCAGCACGATCTGATAGCTGACCGCCGATTTGTCGAGCGTGTTCAGCACGTCGAGGTCGACTTCCTTGAGGCCGTGCCGGGCATCGATCAGCACATAGACCCGCGCCAGGTTGCTGCGGCCCTGCAGGAATTTGTGGATCAGCGCGGTCCATGACGCGACCTTGGCCTTCGGCGCGGAGGCGTAGCCGTAGCCGGGCATGTCGACCAGCCGGAAGCCGGCGTCGCCGGGGCCTTCGAAGAAGATCAGTTCCTGGGTGCGGCCGGGCGTATGCGAGGTCCGCGCCAGCGCGTTGCGCCCGGTCAAGGCGTTGATCAGGCTGGATTTGCCGACGTTGGAGCGGCCGGCGAAGGCAACCTCGACGCCCGCCATCGGCGGCAGTGTCTCGATCGAGGGCGAGGCCCAGAAGAACTGCCAGTCGCCCGCGAACAGCTTTCGGCCCTGTTCGATCAGCTTCGCATCGATGTCGGCGGTCATGCGAAGGGGTCCTTTGGAGGCGCGAGGGCGCCTCAACCGTCATTGCGAGCGAAGCAATCCAGCTTGCCGGGCAAAGAAACGAAGTTGGATTGCTTCGTCCGCTTCGCTCCTCGCAATGACGAGAAAATCACGTCTTCGATTCAACCTTCTTGGACCCGAACGTCGCCTTGAGATTGTCCAACAGCTCAACCTTCACGCCGTTGCGGCGCATGATGAAGCTCTGCTGCAGCACCGACAGGGTATTGTTCCAGGCCCAGTAGATCACGAGACCCGCCGGGAAGCCCGCCAGCATGAAGGTGAAGATCAGCGGCATCCAGGTGAAGATCATCTGCTGGGTCGGATCCGGCGGCGTCGGATTGAGCTTCATCTGGAACCACATCGTGATGCCCATGATGATCGGCCAGACGCCGAGCGCGAGGTAGTGTCCGAACAGCGGCAGTTGGGTCGGATCGAAATGCAGGAGGCCGAACAGCGTGAACAGGTTGGTCGGGTCGGGCGCCGAAAGATCCTTGATCCAGCCGAAGAACGGCGCGTGCCGCATTTCGATGGTGACGAACAGCACCTTGTAGAGCGAGAAGAACACCGGGATCTGCAAGGCGACGGGAAGACAACCGGCGATCGGGTTGATCTTCTCCTTCTTGTAGATCTCCATCATCTCCTGCTGCTGCTTCACCTTGTCGTCGGGATAGCGCTCCTTCAGCGCGGCCAGCTGCGGCTGCACCGATTTCATCTTCGCCATCGAGGCGTAGGACTTGTTGGCGAGCGGGAAGAACAGCAGCTTCACCAGCACGGTCACCAGGAGGATGGCGATGCCGAAATTGCCGACCAGATGGTAGAAGAAGTCGAGCGCCAGGAACATCGGCTTGGTGATGAAGTAGAACCAGCCCCAGTCGATCAAGAGATCGAAGTGGTTGAGCGAGAGCTGCTGGTTGTAGCCGCCGAGACCAGCCAGCGGAAAATTGATCCCGACCACCTTGGCTTCCTTGGCGCCCGCGAACAGCCGCGCATTGGCGCTGGCCGAGCCGCCGATCGCGATGGTCTGGGGGTCCTGCAGATAGTCGGTCTGATAATTGTGCGTCGTGCCGACCTCGTTGGACGAAAACCGTGCCTGCAGCTGCGCATTGGTGTCGGGCAGCAGCGCCGAGGCCCAGTATTTGTCGGTGATGCCGAGCCAGCCGTCGGTGACCTTGAAGCTGACCGACTTGGCGTCGTCGATTTTCTTGTAGGTATATTGCTGCAGGCCCTGCTCGCCGAGATAGCCGATCAGGCCTTCATGCAGGATGTAGTAGCCGGAAACCTTCGGGGTGCCGTGCCGCGAGATCAGCGCGAACGGATACAGCGTGACCGGCGCGGCGCCGACATTGCTGACGTCGTCCTTGATGGTGAAGAGGTAGCGGTCGTCGATCGAAACGGTGCGGCGGAAGGTGAGCCCCTCGCCATTGTCGTATTTCAGCGTCACTGGCGTCGAGGGCGTCAGGCTGCCGGTACCTTCCTGCTGCCAGACAGTATTCTGGTCGGGAATTTTCACCGTGGAGCCGGCGGCGCCGACCCAGCCGAATTCGGCGTAATATGGCGCCTCGGTACCCGAGGGCGAATACAGCACGATCGCGGGCGAAGCGGGATCGACCGTCTCGCGGAACTGCACCAGCGACAAATCGTCGATGCGGGCGCCCTTCAGCGAGATGCTGCCGATCAGGGTGGGGGTGTCGATCTTGACGCGCGGGCCGGTTGCGATCGCGGCATCGCGGCTGACCACGGCCGTCGTGGCGGCCGGCTGCGCGGGCGCGTTGGCCGTGGGCGCCCCGCCGGCCGGCGGCGAGGTCTGGGGATTTGCCTGGTTCGCTGCCGGGGTCGCGGATTTGGCGAGCTCGGTGGCCTGCTGCGCGGCGCGCTGCTTCTCCATCGCCGGGACGTTGTAGAAATATTGCCAGGCGATCAGCACGAGGCCGGACAGAATGACGGCGAGGATGGTGTTGCGATTATCGGACATCGTTCAAGGTCTCGTCATTCTGTTCGGTTGGCGGCGGTAGCATCCCGGGGCTTCGCGGGTCGATCAGGCTTCGCTGCTGGATGCTTCGCTACAGGATTCTTCGCTACAGGATGCTTCGCTACAAGATTCTTGGGCTGCCGTTCGAGGCGATGCAGTGCCGAGCGGAGGTCGTCGAGCATGGTCGCGAAGTCACAAGTCAGGGCGGCACGACGGCCGACTAGCACATAATCACTGTGCGGTCGCATTGTTATGACGTCCAGCCGCTTCACCAATTCGCGAAGCCTGCGGCGGATGCGGTTTCGCTCGGTGGCGGTGCCGTGCTTTTTGGTAACCGTAAAGCCGAACCGGACCGGCCCGTCATCGTCGCGGCGGCGGCCCTGCAGCACGAAGGCAGCGCCACTCGCCCGCGCGCCATTGGCAACGGCGAGGAAGTCCGCCCGCTGCCTTAGCCGATCCATGATGGGGGTCTCCGGGAAGCCCGGCTCAGGCGCTCAGACGCTTGCGGCCCCGGGCACGGCGGGCGGCGAGGACCTTGCGGCCGCCGGTCGTCGCGAGGCGGGCACGGAAGCCGTGACGGCGCTTGCGCACCAGTTTGCTGGGTTGATAAGTCCGCTTCACGGGTCGTTCTCCGCTGACCGGGCAATTACGCCTGATAAATGAGGTAAGTCCGGGATGCTGGCGGGCCCAAAGCGGGCCGTTTCCGGCCCAGAAAGAGCCGCCCCGGTCGAACCGGGTCATCGCGGACAATTGGCGCGGCTTATACGGGAGCGACCCGTTTTCGTCAATCTGGCCGCTCGCCGCAATTAAGGCGCCGCCGGGGCCGTCGAAATCGGCGTAGGCCGCGCGAATATGTCGCATTTTGCGGTGTTTTTGATCGCGAGGATGGCGTCTTTCGGGCGCCTTATTAGACGACGGGAACCGGCCGACATTAGCGATCCGTAATTTGACCGCTTCGGGAGCCGGTCGCATCCTCGACCATACGAGGAATCGAAGGCAGCTATTGTGTCAGAGACCGAAGAACAGCCTTCCATTGGAACGCCGCGGCCGAGGCCGCCGCGCCGGCTGGGCTTGTCCGGAAAACTGCTGCTGCTGACCATTCCCCTGGTGATGATCGCGGGCATGATGATCTACGTGCCCGCGATCGCCAATTTCCGGATCAACCGGCTGAACGACCGGCTGGCGGCGGCCAATACCGCGGCGCTGGTGCTGGATGCCGCGCCCTTGGGCATGGTCCCGGATTCGCTGGCGCGGCAGATCCTCAAGAGCATCGGCGCCCACGCGGTGGCGATCAAGATGGGGCAGCAGCGCCGGCTGCTGGCCAGCGCCGATTTGCCGGCGGCGATCGACCATGATGTCGACATGCGCGAGATGACGGTGTGGTCGGCGATCGTCGATTCCTTCGAAACCATGCTGGAAACCGGCAACCAGGCGATCCGCGTGGTCGGGCCGGCGCCGGGCGGCGCGCAGTTCATCGAGGTGGTGATCGACGAGGCGCCATTGCGCCAGGCGATGTACCGGTTTTCCGGCAATCTGCTGCTGGTATCGCTCGGCATCGCGGGTCTTACCGCGGGACTGGTGTATCTCGCCTTGCATTATCTGTTCGTGCGGCCGATGCGGCGGCTGACCGCGAGCCTGGTCGCCTTCCACGAGAATCCGGAGAGTTCGGCGCGCATCATCGTGCCGAGCCAGCGCGGCGACGAGATCGGCGTCGCCGAGCGCGAATTGTCCGACATGCAGCGCGACCTGGTATCGATGCTGCATCAGAAGAGCCGGCTCGCAGCCCTTGGCCTGGCGGTCTCCAAGATCAACCACGATTTGCGCAACCTCTTGGCCTCTTCGCAGCTGTTGTCCGACCAGCTCGCCAGCGTGCCGGATCCGCGGGTGCAGCGCTTCGCGCCGAAACTGATGCGCTCACTGGAGCGCGCCATCGCGTTCTGCCAGTCGACCCTGTCCTATGGCCGCGCCCAGGAGGCCGCCCCCGACCGCCGCATGATGCTGATCGAGCCCGTGGTCGCCGAGGTGCGCGAATCCGCAGGCCTTGCCACCGATGCCTCGATCACCTGGATCGCCGCGATCGAGCGCGGGCTCTCGATCGATGCCGACCCCGATCAGCTGTTCCGGGTGCTGCTCAACCTCGTGCGCAACGCCGCGCAGGCGCTGGAAAACAATCCCCGCGGCGGCGCCGCGACCCAGATTCGCATCACCGGGCGGCGCGAAGGCACGGTTGCGATCATCGAGGTGTCCGATACCGGCCCCGGCGTGCCGCAAAAGGCCCGCGACCACCTGTTCGAGGCGTTCCAGACCTCGGGCCGTCCCGGCGGCAGCGGATTGGGGCTTGCGATCGCCGCCGAACTGATCCGCGCCCATGGCGGAGACATCCATCTCGTCGAGGGCACCATCGGCGCCACCTTCCGGATCGCCATCCCCGACCGCCCGGTGGAACTCCTGAGCGTGCGCAACGAGCGGGCCAGGGCTTAAAGTCCTGGCAAGCTTTGTGCTTTTCGCGAGGGCCCTGGCGGCTCTGCCTGCATAACAGAGGCTCGGATGCCGCGTTCCGGCGCTTGCCAAGCGCGGCCGGAGCCGGTAGCTATGGCGCGCTTTCGCGATCCTTCTGGACATGCCTCACGTCAGCATGTGGGCTTTAGCCCAAGATGCCTAGCGAAACACGCGCCCGTAGCTCAGCTGGATAGAGCACTAGACTACGAATTTAGGGGTCAGGAGTTCGAATCTCTTCGGGCGCGCCATTTACCGACGTCTTCAAAAATCAGCCCTGCGCTCAGAACTCATCGTTATACCAGGCTCCGAGCAGAAATCTGCGCCTCGGCCTTGAGCCCGCATGCTTTTTGACATCGGGCAGATCGACGGCGTGACGTTTCATCAAGAGCTTGATCGCCGCGCCGATGATCAGGAAAGGCGTGACGTAGATCGCGAACACCTCGAAGGCCTTCATGGCTGCTCCTGTCGCGATGTCAGATCGGCAGATTACCACGATCTGCGGGGTGCGAGGACAACACCTTCGAAGTTCTTGATCAGAGAGTGCGGTTTCCGGGACCGCACGACGTGAACACGGCACGGGGATTTTCGTTTTCCAGATCGCCGAAAGCCGGCCGGCCAGGAACGGCAATCCGTACCGGGCGGATTAACAGAGAGTGAGAAATGTCCACATAGTGGACGATACTCGCAGAAATTTGGATTTTATTGGACACTCGTCCAAAATTGCTCCAATAAACGGGCATGAACCCCGCCCTCCAGCGCCAGCCCGCCTTCATTCCCTCGCCGACCGCCGAATTGGTGCTCGCGGAAAGTGCCGGCGACGCCGCGTTTGCCACCACGCTTGCCAAGGGGCTGGTGGTGCTCGAGGCCTTCGATGCCGATGCGCCGATGCTCGGCAACATGGAGATTTCCGCGCGCACGGGGATTCCGCGGCCGACGGTGGCGCGGTTGACGCATACGCTCGCGGAGCTCGGTTACCTCCGTCATGACCAGGACCTTGCCAAATACCGGCTCGGCGCCCGCGCGTTGCGCATGGTGCGCCCACTGCTTGCCAGTATGAAATTCCGCCAGGTCGCGCGGCCGTTGATGCAGGAACTCGCGCAGAGCGTTCGCGGTACGGTCTCGATCGGCCTGCTCGACGGCACCGCGATGATCTACGTCGAGTCGGCCCGATCGGGCGATGTCGGACCGCACACCCCCGACATCGGCCTGCCGATTCCCGTCATCCTCACCGCGATGGGGCGCGCCGCGGCGGCGATCCTCCCCGCGACCGAGTCGGCGCTGCTGGAAGAGCGGATGAAGGCCGACGGCGCGGATTCATGGTCCGCTTATTCCGACAAGTATCGCGACGGAATCCGGCAATGCGCGGAGCGGGGATTCTGCACCTGCTTCGGCGAATACATGGCTTCCATTCACGCGGTCGCCGCTCCCCTGTTTCACGCGCGCAGCCTGAAGCAGTGCTTTTCGATCAATTGCGGTATTCCCGCCTTTCGTTTGCAGCCCGGGCAGCTCGAAGCCGAGATCGGGCCGCGCATCGCCGCACTCGCCGCCAGCATCCGCTCGCTCGTCAACGAAGCCGAGCCGGCGATCGAGCCTCGTCAGCAACCCAAAAAGAAGACAGCCAAATGATGCGGAAACCGGCCGCGCAGGATCGCTGAGCACGACACCGGCGCGACGGTGACAACAAGAAAAACGGCGCCGGCTTGCAACGAAAAAAGGGAGGAGAACCATGGTGGAATCAAACCGATCGGCTGGTGCGCGATCGAACATCACCCGCCGAACCCTGCTCGGCTCCATCGCCGCCGGCCTTGCCGCAAGCTCGGGCCGGCCTGCTTTCGCGCAGGGCGACTGGCCGACGCGTTATGTCCGGATGATTTCGCCCTACGGGGCCGGCGGGGCCAACGACATCTCGCTGCGCATCCTCGCCGAATATCTCGGCAATCGTCTCGGCCAGCAGTTCATCGTCGAGAACCGGCCGGGCGCGGGCACCCGCCTCGCCAACGAGTTCGTCGCGCATGCGGCACCCGACGGCTACACCTTCCTCTACGCGGCGGCGCCCTATGCGACGGCCGAAGCGCTGTTCGGCAAACTGACCTACGAGCGCAAGGACCTGCAGCCGGTGGCGATGGCGGTGCTGGCGCCGATATTCCTGATCGTCAACGCGGAAGCGAGCTTCAAGAATCTGCAGGAACTGATCGCCTACGGCAAGGCGCGGCCCGACGGGTTGACCTTCGCGTCTCCCGGCGTCGGCTCGCAGCCGCATCTGGCGGCCGAGCTGTTGTTCCGGGACGCCGGCGTCAAGGGTCTCAACATTCCCTTCCACGGCGATGCCCAGGCTTACACCGAGCTTCTGGCCGGCCGCGTCGACGCCACGTTGACCGCGATCAGTACGGCCTTGCCCTATATCGAGACCGGCAAGCTGCGCGTGCTCGGCGTGGCTTCCGCCGAGCGCAGCGCGATCTACCCGCAGGCCCCGACCTTGCGCGAGCAGGGTTTTGCAAAGGTGGTCGCTTCCGGCTGGTACGGCTTCATGGCCCCGGCCGCCGCGCCGGCCGCGATCACCGACCGGCTGCAGGCGGAAATCGGCCGCGCGCTGGCCGATCCCGGGGTGAGGCAAAAACTCCTGGTCCAGGGACTGGAAGCCCATGGCGGCACCGCCGCCGAGTTCGGTGCCTTCATCGACGACGAGACGCGCAAATGGGGCGAACTGATCCGCGAGGCGGGCCTCAAGGGCGAATAGCAATTTACGAAATCAACATTCACGAGGACAGAACGCAATGAGGCACGACATTCTCAACCTGGCAATGGCGACCGCGATCGCCGTCGCGCTGTCGGTTTCCTCCGCTGCCGCGCAGAAGAAATACGACGCCGGCGCCACCGACACCGAAATCAAGGTGGGCCAGACGGTGCCGTTCTCAGGACCGGCCTCGGCCTATGCCACGGTCGGCAAGGCGCAGGCCGCCTACATCAAGATGATCAACGACAAGGGCGGCGTGAACGGGCGCAAGATCGACCTGATCCAGTATGACGACGCCTACAGCCCGCCGAAGACGGTGGAGCAGGTGCGCAAGCTGGTCGAGGGCGACGAGGTGCTGCTGACGTTCCAGATCATCGGCACCGCGCCGAACGCCGCCGTCCTGAAATACCTCAACGGCAAGAAAGTCCCGCAGCTGTTCGCCGCCACCGGCGCCTCCAAGTTCACCGACCCGAAGAATTTTCCATGGACGATGGGCTTCAATCCCTCTTACTTCGTCGAGGGCCGCATCTACGGCCAATACATCCTGAAGGAGCATCCGGACGCCAAAATCGGCGTGCTCTATCAGAACGACGACCTCGGCAAGGATTATCTCAACGGGCTGAAGGCCGGCCTCGGCGACAAGGCCGCGAAGATGATCGTGACGGAAGTTTCCTATGAACTGACCGAGCCGACCATCGATTCCCAGATCCTCAAGATCAAGGACAGCGGCGCCGATCTGTTCTTCAGCGCCACCACGCCGAAGCAGGCCGCCCAGGCGATCAAGAAGATCGCCGAGCTCGGCTGGCACCCCCTGCAGATCGTCGACATCAACGCCAACTCGGTCGGCGCCGTGCTGAAGCCGGCCGGCCTCGAGGCTGCCAAGGGCCTCATCAGCGTCGGCTATGTCAAGGATCCCTCGGAGCCGGCGAAAGACGATCCGGGGATGCAGCGCTACCTCGATTTCATGCAGAAGTACTATCCCGACGGCGACAAGGCATCGAGCCTCAACGTCTACGGCTACATCACCGCGCAGCTTTTGGTCCAGGTGCTCAAGCAGTGCGGCGACGAGCTGACCCGCGAGAACGTGCTGAAGCAGGCCACCAGTCTGCACAACGTCGAACTCGACCTGTTGCTGCCGGGGATCTCGGTCTCGACCTCGCCGACCGATTACCGCGTCAACAAGCAGTTGCAGATGGTGAAGTTCGACGGCGAGCACTGGCAGGCGTTCGGCCCGATCGTCACGGACGCGGCGAAGGAGTAGCTGCCTCGCGGCAACCCACCGGCAAGCCGATGCGCGCAAGCAGATTGTGGCGGCCTCCATTGACGCCGTCGAGCCGAGACACAACATATCCCGGACCGTCGATCCAGTCATTGTCCGGGACAAGATATGAACGCACCGCCAAGAATCGATCCGGTTTCCGACAGCGACGTCGTGCACTGGCTGACAAGCGAGACGCGCGATGAGCGCTTCATTGACAATATTTTCGCTGAGCTGTGTGTCCGGCTGCAGCGAGCGGGGATTCCCGTCAAGCGGGCGACGCTTCACGTCCTGATCCACCATCCGCAATGGCTCGGCGCCAAGATCATGTGGGCCGACGGGATGCGCGAGGCCGAGCTTACGCGGGTCGATTACGATGTCAGGGGGCGATCCGAATACATCGACAGTCCCGCCAACGAAATTCATGACGGTGCCACGGAGGTGCGCGAGAATCTCGAACGCGATCCCTCGCTGGGCCGCAAGCACGCCGTCTATGACGAGATGCGGGCGAAAGGCCTGACAGACTATGTGGCGTGGCCGCTGTACCACACGCTCGGCAAGCGGCATATCGTGACCTTTGCAACCGACCGGCCCGGAGGTTTCGACGCCGCGCATATCGCCGGCCTGTTGAAACTGCTGCCGGCCCTGGCGCTGGTCAGCGAAATCCGCATCAAGAACCGGCTGGCGCGAACGCTGCTCGAAACCTATGTCGGGTCGCATGCCAGTGAGCTCATTCTGGCCGGCGCCACCAGGCGTGGAAGCGGGACGACGGTACGCGCCGCCATCATGATCTGCGATCTGCGCGATTTCACCCGGATCTCCGACAACTGGCCGCGCGATGACGTCATTGATCTTCTGAACGGCTATTTCGACGCGATGTCGGATCCGATTGTGCGACATGGCGGAGAAATATTGAAATTCATCGGCGACGGTCTGCTCGCCATTTTTCCGCTCAGCCAGCCGCAGGCCTGCGCAAATCTGCTGCATGCCGTGGCCGAAGCCCGTCAGGCCATGGCTGCCCTGAACGAAAGGAACGGCGAAACCGGTCGTGCGCCGCTGAATTACGGCATCGGTGTCCACGTCGGAGACGTCATGTACGGCAATATCGGGTCGCGTACCCGGCTCGACTTCACCGTCATCGGTCCGGCGGTCAACATGGCTTCGCGTCTCGAAACCCTCACCAAGCAATTGGGGAGAACGGTGCTGCTGTCCCGCGCGTTCGCTGACTTCGCCGCAAGCGATTTCGATCTCGAACGCGTCGGCGAATATCCGGTCCGCGGCTTCAACGACCCGATCGAACTGTTCGCGTTTCACGGCTGAGTCCCGATCTATCGTCGGGTGCCGAACGGCCCTCAGGGGGCACGAAACCGTCAGAAGGCCACGATCGGCGAATGTCGGGTTCGGTGATCGCTGGTGGCGACCAATCATCAAGGCCGCCGGAATCAAGGCCGCGTGATACCGGGTAGAGGGTGCGCTGAGGCGACTCTTTTCCAACCAGCGCGCGGCACCTGAATCCCGAACCGGCTCCGCTTCCCGTTGACGGGAATCGCCCGAGGTTGAGTAGATGCCCGCTTCCGGCGCCGTGAACGGAAATGCCAGGTCATTCGGTAACCTTGCCGCGCAGTGATTGCCCCTCTCATGGCACGAAAGAAAGCCCCGCGCGAAGCGCGGGGCAGGATGTCAAGCGACTGGGGTATTGAATAGCACTAACTACGTTTCGCCGTGGGAGAATGGCGCAAGCGTTCACCTCATGATCACAGCAATAACCACGGGTGCGATGATCACAAGATACGGCCATAGCCGAAATATCATTGGGTCAATGTCTCGGCCGCGATCTTCTTCTTAAGTGCTTCGCAGGTGTCCCGAACCTCTGCTGTCATCAACGAGACGGCCTCGATCTGCAGGAAGTAACGCTTGCCCTGGTCGCGATAACCTGCAGCGAGCTCCTTGATTTCGGCGACCACGTCATGGACGCCTGCCACCATCGCCTCGCATTTCTTGGCGGCTTCCTGCAGTTCTGTTCCGAGGGCCTCGATCTCCTTCACCGCCGCTTCGTATTCGCGCACCACGGCCTCGGCCGACAGCTTGCCGACCTCGTTGACGCCGTTGCGGTGCTCGACGTAGTCCGGCATCGGTGAGAGCGGCCGAACGGTGCCGCGCGGCCGATGTGGACCCACCGTTTTGGTGAACTCGCGCTCCAACTGGTCCAACTCGAATGGGGCACGGGTGAGGGCTTCCGCACTAATGCTCATACGAACGCTCCATAAGTTGTTACGACAAATGGAGTTTAGCAACGTCAATGGATTTGTCTCGGTTTTCCACAATTTTGAGCAAAAGGCGTTGTGCACTGCAACACAGACTTTCACATAATGTCAAAGCTAGCTGCCGGCATTCCAACACCACAAACGCGGCGCGGGATGCGGTGGACGCGTTGGCGCTTTCGACGAGCAGCGCCGGATGCGGACTGCGAGGTCGTGTGGTCCTGACGCCCCGAGCGCAGCGAAGCAATCCAGCTTTCTTCGAGCCACCCTATGGATTGCTTCGTCGCTTCCGCCTTCGCTCGTTGAGCTACGGCGGACAAGTCGCTCCTCGCAACGACAACCCGCGACGTCTGCGCCCCGAGTTGAACCGGCGGGCGCGACCGTGCAGGATGAGCCGCAACTTCCGTCGAGCCCCGCCACCCCATGACTCCACCCTCCGTCACGCCCTCGCAAATCCGCTGCGCGCTGCTGCTGCGCGAGGAGATCGCGCTGCTCGATCTCAGGCACGAGGCCGCCTTCGCCACCGGCCATCCGCTGTTCGCCGCCAACATGGCGGCCGGCCGCATCGCGCTGGAAGCCGAAACGCGGCTGCCGCGCAAGGACGTGCCAATTGTCGTTTATGACGCCGGCGAAGGTCTCGTTGCGCAGGCGGCGGATCGGCTGCAGGCGCTGGGATATACCGACGTGCGCCAGCTCGGCGGCGGACTCGGGGCCTGGCAGGCGGCGGGCTATGAAGTTTTCCAGGACGTGAACTCCTACGCCAAGGCGTTTGGCGAACTGGTCGAATCCCGCCGGCACACGCCCTCGCTGCCCGCCGAAGAAGTCGCGGCGCTCATTGCAAGCAAGGCCAATATCGCCGTGCTCGACGTGCGGCGGTTCGACGAATACGCGACCATGAACATTCCGGGCTCCGTCAGCGTGCCCGGCGCGGAACTGGTGCTGCGCGCGGGCCGTGTCGCGCCGGATCCGGCGACGACCATCGTCGTCAATTGCGCCGGCCGCACCCGCTCGATCATCGGCACCCAGTCGCTGATCAATGCCGGCATCGCCAACAAGGTGGTGGCGCTGCGCAACGGCACCATCGGCTGGACGCTTGCGAGCCAGACGCTCGAACATGGCGCCGACCGGCGCGGCGGCATCGGCCCGTCCGAGGATGCGCAGGCAAGGGCCCGCGAGGTGGCCTATCGCGCCGGGGTTCGGCATCTGGACGTTTCGGAAGCGCGCGCGCTCGAGACGCAGCGTCACCGCACGCTCTATCGCTTCGACGTTCGCGACGCCGAGGAATACACAGCCGGCCACATCGCCGGCTTTCGCCATTATCCGGGCGGGCAGCTGGTGCAGGAGATCGATATGGCAGCACCCGTGCGCGGCGCGCGGATTCTGCTGACCGACGACAAAAGCGTGCGCGCCGACATGACCGCGTCCTGGCTCGCGCAAATGGGCTTTGAGACCTGCGTGCTCGACGGCGGCTATGACGGCGCGCTCGAAGTCGGGCCGCCGAAGCTGTTGCCGAAACCCGATCCGTCGCAGCGTTACCGGCGTCCCTATGAAGGCACCGATGTCGATGCCGGCGCGATGCAGGCCTATCTCGATTGGGAGTACGGTCTGGTCGAACAGCTCCGGCGCGACGGCACCCACGGATTCTTTGTCATCTGATGCAGCAAGAAGGATAAGAAAATGAGCGACAGCAACTTCCCCGGCCCCGGCGTGCGTGCGTTGCGGCTTCAAATCGGCCAGCAGAGCTATCGCCGCCTTTGAGAGCGCGGGAACGGGCCGTCCGATCGTTCTCATTCACGGCAATTCGGCGTCCTCAAGAGTCTGGCAGAAGCAGCTGGAAGGACCGCTCGGGCAAAAATATCGCCTGATCGCGATCGACCTGCCCGGGCACGGCGATTCCGCGCCCGCGCCTGATCCGGAAAAGGATTATTCGGCGCCCGGCTATTCCGCCTGCCTTGCCGGCATCGCGCGGCAGCTCGACCTGAAGGGCGCGGTGTTCGTCGGATGGAGTCTCGGCGGCCACGCCGTGCTCGAGGCGGCGTCGGCCCTGCCGATGGCGGCCGGACTGATGATTTTCGGCACGCCGCCGATCGGCAAGGGGCCGGAGGGATTTGCCGGCTTCAAGGGGCTGTCGAATGTCGCCTTCACGCCGGCGCCGAGCGAAGCCGAAATCGAGGACTGGCTCGCGCACGCCTTCGCGCCGGACTTCAAGCCGATCCCGCCGTTCTTCAAGGCGGACTTCCGCAAGACCGACGGCGCCGCGCGGGGATGTCTCGGCGCCAGCGCGCAAGCGGGCATGTTCCAGGACGAAACCGCGATCGTTCGCGATCTTGGGATTCCGCTGGCGATCGTGCAGGGCGCGGAGGAACAGATCGTCGATCTCGGCTATCTGCAGCGCCTGAGCGCGCCGACGCTGTGGCGCGGCGAGGTGCAGGTGATCGAGGGTTCGGGCCACACGCCGCAATGGGAGCAGCCTCAGGCGTTCGAGAAACTCCTGGACGCGTTCGCTTCAAACCTTTGAGCGGCGGCCATTGCCGCATGGCTGACGGACGGGCGCTGTTCCCGGTCAAATGGCCGGGACCAACCCGGTCGTCCGGCCGATAGTCTGGAGGTGATGATTAATCCAGTTTCGTTCCTATCTCAGAGCGATAGGAGTTGCCGATGACCGATCAACCGGATTTCCTGGCCCAGTTCTCGAACGCACTTTCCGCGCGCGCGGAAGCCGCGAAAACCGCCGTGGTCGCGATCCGCCTGCGGCATGAGCGGCATGTCACGGGTATGTTGTGGCATTCCGGGATCGTCGTCGCCTCCGAGCAGTCGCTGCCGCGCAGGGACGAGTTTGAGCTCGTGGTCCCCGGCGGCGCGGTCGTGACGGCGAAGATCGCCGGACGCGATCCCTCCACGAATATTGCCGATCCTGCGGCCTGATGCGCCGATCGCCGCGCCGTCGATTGGTGCAGGCGAGGCGCGCACCGGTGGGGTCGCGCTGGCAATCGGCGCCGACGGCACGGGTGGCGCGAGCGCGCGGCTCGGGCTGGTCAACCTCGCCGGTCCCGAATGGCATTCAAGCCGCGGCGGCCGCATCGACCGGCGCATCGTGCTCGATCTCAGGCTTGCCCATCGCGAGGAGGGCGGGCCGGTATTCGACGCCAGCGGCGGCACGCTCGGCATGTCGACCTTCGGACCGCGCGGCCAGGTTATTGTGATTCCGACCGCGACTATCGAGCGCGTGGTGCCGCAGCTGCTCAAGGACGGCCATATCGCGCGCGGCTGGCTCGGCGTCGCCTTGCAGGCGGTCGCGGTGCCCGACGCGCTGCGCGAAGCCGCCGACCAGTCCAGTGGGCTGATGGTGATGTCGGTCATCGAGGAGGGCCCGGCGGCTCAGGCGGGAATTCTGCCGGGCGATATCATCCTGAGCGTCGACGGCACATCGGCCGTTCGATTTCGAAAGATCGCGAGACATTTCGGCGCCGACAGTATCGGGCGAAAGGCGGATCTGCGCCTGATCAGGAGCGGTGCCGTCATGACGGTGCAGACCACCATTGCAGAACGGAGCGCCGCATGAGTGCCGTCGCGAGCAGCCTTGCGCCCATCGAGCGGCTGCGCGTCGCCGTCCGCGCGGCGGATCCGCAGCGCCGGATGGCCCTGGGCAGAGTGGTCGCGGAGGCCGGGCACGTGGTCGTGGGTCCGCAGGATCCCGCCGACGTGGTGCTGGTCGACGGCGACAATCCGCCGGGCGAAACCCGCCCGGTCGTCAGCCTCGGAGGCGCCGATGACGACCTGTCCGGCCTGCTGCGCGGCGATGCCGATGCCAACCAGATCGATGCCGCGATACGGGCGGTCGCCGCCGGCCTCGTGGTTCGTTTGCCCGGCGCGCGGGAAAATGGCTTCGGCGCGATGGGCGAGACGCTTGGTCACGCGCTACTGACGCCGCGCGAACTCGAAGTGCTGGCGGCGCTCGCCGAAGGCATGACCAACAAGGCCATTGCGCGGCGCCTGGACATCTCGCTGCACACCGTGAAATTCCACGTCGAATCGCTGTTCCGCAAACTCGGCGCGCGCACCAGGACCGAAGCGGTGGCGAAGGCTTCCGAACGCCGTCGCTATGAGACGATCACGCTCTAATCCGCCGCGCCTGGCGGATAACCGCGGGGAGCGGCTTCCGCCAGCCTTTTATCGGCCCCGGCAGCCGATTTCCGTTCCCTTGATCAAGCTCAAGGCACCCGCTCCGTCCGCGGGCTAGGTTTCCTTATGATGGCCGAAACAGGCCGCGAGGGAACCGCCGATGTTTCAGGTGCGAATTCACGGTCGCGGGGGGCAGGGCGTGGTCACCGGGGCCGAGATGCTCTCGGTCGCCGCATTCTTCGAGGGACGGCACGCCCAGGCATTTCCCAGTTTCGGATCCGAGCGCACCGGGGCACCGGTGGTGGCGTTCTGCCGGATCGCCGACAAGGAAATCCGGCTGCGCGAACCGATCCTGGAGCCGGATTGCCTGATCGTGCAGGATCCGACGCTGTTCAAGGTGATCGACGTATTCGCCGGCCTCTCCGGCGACGGTTACCTCCTGGTCAACACCAACAAGACATTTGCCGAACTCCATATCGGCCGGATCGTCGACAGCCTGCCGAAGGGCCATGCGGTCATCGTGCCGGCCACCGAATTCGCGATGAAGCATGTCGGGCGGCCGGTGCCGAACGCGGCGCTGCTCGGCGCCTTCGCGGCGCTGACGCAATTCGTGCACCTCGACAGCGTCGAACATGCGATCGGCGAGGCATTTCCCGGCAAGGTCGGCGCCGCCAATATCGCCGCCGCCCGGGAGGCGCACGAATTCGTCCGGATGCAGCAACGCGAAAGCGCAGCCTAGGAAAGCCAGATGCTCAAGCAAATCGAAGGCTCGCATGCCATGGCCGAAGCCATCGCGCTGTGCCGTCCCGAAGTGATCTGCGCCTATCCGATCACGCCGCAGACCCACATCGTCGAGGGCCTCGGCGAGCTGGTAAAGCAAGGCGCGCTGGTCGACTGCGAATACATCAATGTCGAAAGCGAGTTCGCGGCGCTGTCGGTTGCCATCGGCGCTTCCGCCGCGGGCGCCCGCGCCTATACCGCGACCGCCTCGCAAGGCCTCCTGTTCATGGCGGAGGCGGTCTACAACGCTTCCGGCCTCGGCCTTCCTATCGTGATGACGCTCGGCAACCGCGCCATCGGCGCGCCGATCAATATCTGGAACGATCATTCCGACGCGATGTCGATGCGCGACGCCGGCTGGCTGCAGCTGTTCGCCGAGACCAACCAGGAGGCGGTCGATCTGCACATCCAGGCGTTCAAGCTCGCCGAGGAACTGTCGATGCCGGTCATGGTCTGCGTCGACGGATTTATCCTGACGCACGCGGTGGAGCGCATCGATATTCCCACCCAGCAGCAAGTGGACGCTTATCTGCCGCCCTACGATCCCGTGCAGGTGCTCGACCCCGCCGAGCCGGCCTCGATCGGCGCCATGGTCGGGCCGGAAGCCTTTACCGAGGTGCGCTTCCTCGCCCATTACAAGCAGACCCTGGCATTGAAACTGATTCCGGAGTTCTCCGCCGAATTCGCAAAGGGCTTCGGCCGCGATTCCGGCGGGCTATTGCGCAGCTACCGCGCCGAGGACGCCGACATGCTGGTGGTGGCGATGGGCTCGGTGTGCGGCACCATCAAGGACACCATCGACGAGATGCGGGACGACGGCATCCGCATCGGCCTGGTCGTCATCGTCTCCTTCCGCCCCTTCCCGGTCGAGGCGCTGCGCAACGCGCTCGCCGGCGCCAGCGACGTCGTGGTGGTGGAGAAGAGCATCGCGGTCGGCATGGGTGGGCAACTCGCCAACAATGTCGACGTGTCCTTGCGCAACCTGCCGCGACCGCCGCGGTTGCACTCCTCGGTCGCCGGTCTCGGGGGACGTGCGATCACCCGCGCCTCGCTGCATCGGCTGTTCCGGCAGGCCAGCGTCCAGCCCTGGGAAGGCACCAATTTCCTCGACCTGAACGAACGCGTCGTCGGCCGCGAGATTCACCGCACCCGCAAGACCCGCCACTCGGGACCGACCGCGGAGAATATTCTGCGCGAACTCGCCAAATCCGTCCCCCCGGCCGCCGAGTGAGGAATACGCCATGACCCCGCCCGTCACCACGCTGCCGCCCGAAGAAGCCGTGCAAAAGCTGAAATATTACCAGAAGGGCACCTTCACCGTCGGCAACCGGCTGGTCGCGGAAGATCAGCGCGCGGTGCAAGCCTCGCAGGCGCGATCGAACGCGCTGACCTGCGGCCACCGCGCCTGCCAGGGCTGCGGCGAGGCGCTCGGCGCGCGCTATGCCATCGACGCGGCGATGCGCGCCACCAACAACAATCTGATCGCCGTCAACGCCACCGGCTGCCTCGAGGTCTTCACCACGCCCTATCCGGAAACCTCGTGGCAATTGCCGTGGCTGCATTCGCTGTTCGGCAATGCGGCGGCGGTCGCCACCGGTGTCGCGGCGGCGATGCGGGTGAAGAAGCGGCCGGAGGTGCGCGTGATCGCGCAAGGCGGCGACGGCGGCACCACCGACATCGGCTTCCAGTGCCTGTCCGGCATGTTCGAGCGCAACGATGACGTGCTCTATATCTGCTACGATAACGAAGGCTACATGAACACCGGCGTGCAGCGTTCCTCGGCGACGCCGCCGACCGCGCGCACCGCGACCACGCCGACCCTCGGGCCGGAGCCGGGCAATGTGTTCGGCACCGGCAAGTCGGTGCCGAAAATCGCGGTCGCGCACAATATTCCCTACGTCGCCACCGCCACGGTTGCCGATCTGCACGATCTCGAGCGCAAGGTGACCAAGGCGATGTCGATCCACGGTGCGCGCTACATCCAGATCAACGTGCCGTGCCCGCTCGGCTGGGGCTCGGCCTCGCACGACACGATTCAACTGGCGCGGCTGGCGGTTGAATGCGGTCTCTATCCGATTTTCGAGGCCGAGCACGGCAAGGTCACGCAGGTGCGCAAGATCCGCCGCAAGGTGCCGGTGCAGGATTATCTGAAACTGCAGCGCCGATTTGCCCATCTGTTCAAGGGCGGCCACGAAGACCCGCGCATCGCGCGGCTGCAGGCGATCTGCGACGCCAATATCAGCGAATACGGGCTGGTCGATCCGACCGGCAAGGATGGGTGAGGGCATCATGGAACATCCGTTTGCCATCACGCTCGATGTTGGCACCTCGCTGATCAATCACACCGGTTCCTGGCGCACGCTGCGGCCGGAATACGTTGACCGCCTGCCGCCGTGCAATCATGCCTGCCCGGCGGGTGAAGACATCCAGGGTTGGCTGGCTTATGCCGAAAGCGGCGACTACGAAGCGGCCTGGCGCGCGCTGACCGAAAACAATCCGCTGCCCGCCGTGATGGGGCGGGTGTGCTATCATCCTTGCGAGACCGCGTGCAATCGCGCCGTGCTCGATTCCGCCGTCGGCATCAATTCGGTGGAGCGGTTCCTCGGCGATCTCGCCATCAGGAATGATTGGCGCTTTGCCGCGCCGACGGCGGTGACCGGAAAGAAAGTGCTGGTGGTCGGCGCCGGACCGTCCGGCCTGTCGGCGGCCTATCATCTGGCGCGGCTCGGCCATGCCGTGACGATCCAGGAAGCCGGCCCCGCGCCGGGCGGCATGATGCGCTTCGGCATTCCGAAATATCGGCTGCCGCGCGACGTGCTGGATGCCGAGGTCAGGCGCATCGAAGCGCTCGGCGTCGTCATCAATTACAATGTCAAGGTCGCCAATATCGCTGACGCCATGGCGGCCGGCGGCTTTGACGCAGCCTTTCTGGCGGTCGGTGCGCACATTGCAAAACGCGCCTATATCCCGGCCGGCGAGGCCGCGAAGGTGCTGGACGCGGTAGCCGTGCTGCGCTCGATGGAGGGCGAGGAAAAGCCGCTGCTTGGGGCGCAAGGTCGTGGTCTATGGCGGCGGCAATACCGCGCTGGATGTCGCGCGCACCGCCAGGCGGCTCGGCGCGGAGGAAGCCATCATCGTCTATCGTCGCACCCGCGACCGCATGCCGGCCCATGATTTCGAGGTCGAGGAGGCGATCGAGGAGGGCGTGATGATGAAGTGGCTGTCGACGATCAAGAACGTCGAGGCCGGATCGATCACGGTCGAAAAGATGGCGCTCGACGACAAGGGTTTTCCGCAGCCGACCGGCGAACTGGAAACGCTGGAGGCCGATTCGGTGGTGCTGGCGCTGGGTCAGGATGTCGATCTGTCGCTATTGCAGGGCGTGCCGGGCCTCGAGGTCAAGGACGGCGTCGTGCAGGTCGGCCCCAACATGATGACGGGCGTGGCCGGCATCTTCGCCGGCGGCGACATGGTGCCGTCGGAGCGCACCGTCACGGTGGCCGTCGGCCACGGCAAGAAGGCCGCCCGCCATATCGATGCCTGGCTGCGCGGCGGCACTTACGCGCCGGCGCAAAAGCACGAGATCGCCTCCGCCGACAAGCTCAACACCTGGTACTATGGCGAAGCGCCCAAGACGCTGCAGTCCGTGCTGGAGATGGCGCGGCGCACCTCGACCTTCGAGGAGGTGGTCAAAGGCCTCGACGAGAGCAATGCACTCTATGAAGCGCGCCGGTGCCTTTCCTGCGGCAATTGCTTCGAGTGCGACAATTGCTACGGCGTCTGTCCCGACAATGCCGTGATCAAGCTCGGGCCGGGCATGGGATTCGAGTTCAACCTCGACTATTGCAAGGGCTGCGGCATCTGCGCCCAGGAATGTCCCTGCGGCGCGATCCAGATGATCCCGGAAGCGATCTGAAGCAAAGCGTCATTCCGGAAGGGCTCACGCCCTCGGCCCGTAACGTCGCAACGCCTCGATCGCAAGACCCTTGCCGACCGCGCCGAACGTGTCGCCTTCGACGATGCGGGCCGCCGGCACCGCCTTGGTGATCGCCTTGCGGACATGGGCGAGCCGCACCGAGCCGCCGGTCAGGAACACGGCGTCGATGTCGTCAGCCGACAAGCTCGCCTGTGCGAGGCAATTCTTGATGCGGGCTGCGATGCGCTCGGCCAGTTGCCGTGTATGGCTGACGAGATCCGGACGATCGATCGCGGCGTTGAGCCCGGGCGCGACCCATTCCAGGGGAATGCTGGCCCGGCGCGTGTCGGCCAGCGCAATCTTGGCTTCCTCGACCTCCATCGCCAGCGTATGGCCGCGCTGTTCGTCGATCACGCGCACCAGCCGGTCGAGCAGCACGGGCTCGCGGGCCTCGCGCCGTACCTGGCGGAGCTCCGTGCCCACGCGAGGTTCGTACATGCGGTTGATGTTCGACCAGGTGGCGAGGTCGTGGAAATAGCGCGAGGGCACCTCCAGCCCGGCGCGCTTCATGGCGCTGCCGAAGCCGAACAATGGCATCACGACGCCGAGACTGAGCTGGCGATCGAAGTCCGTGCCGCCGATGCGCACGCCGTCGTTGGCGAGAATGTCGGAAGCGCGATTCGCGTTGCCATGGCGCCGGGGCGACAGACGCACGATGGAAAAATCCGAGGTGCCGCCGCCGATATCGGCGATCAGGGCGATCTCTTCCCGCGATATCTGCCGCTCATAGTCCAGCGCCGCCGCGATCGGTTCGAACTGGAATGTGACCTCGTCAAAGCCGATCTCGCGCGCAATCTCGCGCAGGGTTTGCTCCGCCTTCGTGTCAGCGTCCGGGTCGTTGTCGACGAAGTGCACCGGCCGGCCGTGCACCACGTCGCGCAGTTCGCGCCCCGTCGCCTGTTCGGCGCGCCGTTTCACCGCACCCAGATAATAGCCGATGACGTCGCGAAACCGGGTGCGCTGGCGGCCCATCCGGGTGGTCTCGTCGATCAGCGCGGTGCCGAGCACCGACTTGAGGCTGCGCATCAGGCGGCCGTTCACGCCGTCGACATAGGCTTCGACGGCCTTGCGGCCGATCAGCACGGCGCCATCAGCAGAATAGAAGATCGCGCTCGGAATGGTGGTGTGGCCGGTTTCCAGCGCCGCCAGCACCGGCGCATGACCTTCTGTCGTGCCGAGCGTCGTGTTCGATGTTCCGAAATCAAGTCCGCAGATCGACATGGGCGCTCCAGAAGGAGCGCCCGTCTACACAATAAAATGCCATCGATCCACCGTTATCTTGCCGCGCCGATGCAATCCGGATGCGTCGGACAAATTGAATCATGCCGTCAAGCGAATGTCGTCCGTCCACAAAACAATTTGTTTGAGACGACGGGTTGAGGAATCAAGCGCTGATGGTCCATAACCAACCTCCGCGCGGCGTGAGGTCATCCGCCGCGACGGTTTTAAGAAAGAGATCGCGTGGCAAACATCAATCGGCAGATTGCGGAAGAGCTTGGGATTCGCGAACAACAGGTCGAGGCGACCGTGGCGCTGCTCGACGGCGGCGCCACCGTGCCGTTCGTCGCGCGATACCGCAAGGAAATCACCGGCGCGCTCGATGACGCGCAATTGCGCAATCTTGAAGAGCGCCTGACCTACTTGCGCGAGCTGGAAGAGCGCCGCGTCGCCATTCTGGAATCGGTCCGCGAACAGGGCAAGCTCGACGCCGCCCTCGAGGCGGCCATCATGGCGGCCGATACCAAGGGGCGTCTGGAAGACATCTATCTGCCGTTCAAGCCGAAGCGCCGCACCAAGGCCGAAATCGCCAAGGAGGCGGGGCTGGAACCGCTGGCCGATCTGCTGCTCTCCGATCCCGCGCGGGATCCGACGGCCGCGGCAGCACCTTTCGTCGATGCGGAGAAGCAGGTCGCCGATGCCGCGGCCGCGCTCGACGGCGCGCGCGCCATCCTGGTCGAGCGCTTCGCCGAGGATGCCGACCTGATCGGTGGCTTGCGCGAGCAGATGTGGTCGAACGGCGCAATGACGTCCAAGGCGCGGTACGGCAAGAAGACCGAGGGCGAGAAGTTCAAGGACTATTTCGATTTCAGCGAGCCGCTGACCAAATTGCCGTCGCATCGAATCCTCGCAATGTTCCGCGGCGAAAAGGAAGAAATCCTCGATCTGCAGATGCTGCCCGAGCCGCCGAGCGCGACGCCTGCGGCCGTCAGTCCCTATGAACTCAAGATCATGCATCGCTTCGCGATTTCCGATTCTGGCCGCCCCGGCGACAAATGGATGCTGGAAACCGTGCGGTGGGCATGGCGCACCAAGATCCAGGTCCATCTGAATGTCGATTTGCGGATGCGGCTGTGGACCGCGGCCGAGCAGGAAGCCATCCGCGTGTTCGCCTCCAACCTGCGCGATCTCCTGCTCGCCGCGCCCGCCGGCGCGCGCGTCACCATGGGGCTCGATCCCGGGTATCGTTCCGGCGTCAAGGTCGCGGTGGTCGACGCCACCGGCAAGGTGGTCGACACCACCACGATCTATCCGCACGAGCCGGCGCGGCGTTGGGACGAGGCGCTCGCGGTGCTCGGCAAGCTCGCGCAGCAGCATCGCGTCGACCTGATCGCGATCGGCAACGGCACCGCCTCGCGCGAGACCGACAAGCTCGCCACCGATCTGGTGAAACTGTTGCCGGACCTGAAGATGTCGAAGATCGTGGTGTCGGAAGCCGGCGCGTCGGTCTATTCGGCGTCGGCGTTTGCGTCCGAGGAGCTGCCGGATCTGGACGTCACCCTGCGCGGCGCGGCCTCGATCGCGCGGCGGCTGCAGGATCCGCTGGCCGAACTGGTCAAGATCGATCCGAAGGCCATTGGAGTTGGCCAATATCAACATGACCTCAGCGAGGGCAAGCTGGCGCGTTCGCTCGATGCCGTGGTCGAGGATTGCGTGAACGCGGTCGGTGTCGACGCCAACACCGCTTCCGCGCCGCTCTTGGCGCGAGTGTCGGGCATCGGCTCGGGGCTGGCGCAGAGCATCGTCCAGCACCGCGACGCCAACGGCCCGTTCAAATCGCGCAAGGCGCTGAAAGAGGTGCCACGGCTGGGGCCGAAGGCGTTCGAGCAATGCGCCGGATTCCTGCGCATCACCGGCGGCGAGGATCCGCTCGATGCCTCCGGCGTCCATCCCGAATCCTATCCGGTGGTGCGCCGGATTCTCAGCCGCCACCAAGAGCGACATCAAGGCGCTGATCGGCAATGCGGAAATCCTGCGCCAGGTCAGGCCGCAGAATTTCGTCGACGACACGTTTGGCCTGCCGACGGTGACCGACATCCTGCGCGAATTGGAAAAGCCCGGCCGCGATCCACGCCCGGCGTTCAAGGCGGCGGTGTTCAAGGAGGGTGTCGAGACGCTGAAGGATCTCAAGCGCGGCATGATCCTCGAAGGCACGGTGACCAACGTCGCGGCGTTCGGCGCGTTCGTCGATATCGGCGTGCATCAGGACGGCCTGGTGCACATCTCGGCGATGTCGAAGACCTTCATCAAGGATCCGCGCGAGGTGGTGAAGTCCGGCGACATCGTCAAGGTCAAGGTGCTGGAGGTCGAGGTCGCCCGCAAGCGCATCGCGCTGACCTTGCGGCTCGACGACGAGACCGGGGCAAAAAGCGATCGTGCGTCGAAGGACAAGCCGCGCGACATTCCGCGCGCCGCGATGACGTCGCAGGCGCCGCGCAAGCCAACAGGAGCCGGCCGGCGGCGGGGCGCTGGCCGATGCCCTGCGGCGCGCCGCCGAGAAGGGCGGCAGGCCGAAGACTTGAAGTGCACGCGCCTATTTGTCGAAACCGACGAACACCGTGGCCTCGTCAACGGACTTTCGTTCGGACACGACCGCATTTGCGGGGAAGCTTTCATCGGGCCAGCCCAGCGCGATGCTTTTCATGATGACCTGATCGTCGGCTATTCCGGCGTGCTCACGCACGACAGGCGATTGCATGATGCCCTGGCTGTTGATCACGGCGCCCAGCCCGCGAGACCAGGCGGCATTGACCAGGGCGGTCGACACGGCGCCGCAATCGAAGGGCGTATCGTCGCTGCCGTCCAGCACGCGATCATAGGTCACGATCACGCATACCGGCGCGTCGAACTGACGGAAGCCGCGCAACACCCAGTCCTGGCGCTTGTCCTTGTCGTCGCGCGCGATCCCCATGGCGGAGAACAATTGCTTGGCGACGCCGACCTGCCTGTCGCGGTGCGGACCTGCAAAGGCCTGCCCGGTGCGGAACTCGCGCGACTGCGGCACGCCGGCCACCATCCGCTCGGTGTTGCCGGCACGGATCCGATCCAGCGGCTCGCCGGTGACGACGTAGAAATTCCAAGGCTGGGTGTTCATCGACGACGGAGCGCGCATCGCCAAACCGATGATTTCCTCGATCAGCGCCCTGGGTACTGGATCGGGCTTGTAACCGCGGATGCTCCGGCGACCGAGGACAACGTCGTCAAACTGCATTTGTGTGGGATTCCCCGGATGAAGTCCTGAACTGGCTTTGATAATCGCGGTTTCCCGGCGTTCGCGCAAGCCAGACGCGGATGGTCCCGGCAAGGTCGCCTCCGGCAAGCGCGTCGGTTTGATCTACGCCAGCCACTTCGCGCCCTCTCGAGCCTGAACATCGGAGCGTAGCTTGGTTGGACGGTCAGGCGTCCTACGGGCATATTGCGAAGGGCGACCGCAAAACGGCGCATCAGCTCTGGATCGATCGACGGCCGGCCCATCGACGAATAATGCGGTGCAAGTTCGCTTCGAAGCCAGGACAGATCGAGAGAAGTGTCGATCCTTCGCACCAGATGATCTTCCGGCACCGCATCCCCAAGACGAAACTCGTAGAACAGTTGACCCTGGTCACTCTTCAGACGGCCCATCATGAATCGACCTCGCCGAGAACCGCTTCAACACAACGGAATCACGCTTCGCGGCCTGTCTCAACTGACTTTTGCAACAAAATCTGCCAGGAACGGACTCAAATCGAGCCGCGTCGCCGAAAGCGAGAACCTTGCTACCGCAGCGTCCGCGTGAAGAAGGCGACGATGTCGTGATCAAAGCGCTCATGAAACGCAGCGCGGTCGAAACCCGGCTTGCTTGTACAAATCGCCGGGGTGTGCGTGGCCAGTTTCGCAGAACACGGCGGCAGGAAGTCGTAATGCCCGGCGTCGGCGACGACGTGGGTCTCGGGAGGATTTCGGCAGAGCGAGCCGGACCGCTTCGGCATAATAGGGATGGGGCAGCACCTGGTCGTCTTCGCCCCGCCAGAGCTGTACCGGTTGACGGACCGCCGCCAGGCCATTGCTGCCGAAAGCAAAGCCGAGCGCGGGCGCGGCGGAGACCACCGCCTTGATCCGCGGATCGTGGGTCCAGACGATATTGTCATCCAGCGGCAACGGGTGTTGGTCCAGGATCTGGCAAACCTCGAAGGCGGGATGCGCCTTGCAGTGATCCGCGACAGTCCGCAGATCCGGCTCGCCGCCGGCCGCCACCAACACCGTGAAGCCGCCGGCGGAGAAGCCGAACGCGCCGACATGGTTCGCATCAATGCGCTCATGATCGCCCCATTTGCCCAGCATGTAATCGGTAAGCAGTTTGAACTGGCGCGGTCGCTCCCAGACTGCTGCAGGATTGCTTTGGTCGTTCCAACTGTCGCCATTATGGGTGAGCGCGGCGACGACGAACCCCGCATTGGCCAGCGCCATGGCGGTGTCGAGATGTCCGGCATAGGAGCCTCCGTGACCGTGCGATATGACCACCAGAGGCCGGCCGGTACCCTCGACGGCGGCGTCGTGGGCGACGGTCTGTTGATTGCTCCCGATTGCCTCCGGTTTCGGCTCCGCGGCGGTCGGGTACCAGACGCCGACCTCGATGGGCGGCCCCTGCGGATCGTTGATGCTGAAATGCTGGAACCCGACAGCGGCGTCGGCCCGGCTGGCGGTGACAGCGATGAATATGGCGAAAACCTGTGCAGTGATGCAGCGCATGGGAATCTCCTGGCGGGTTGGAACGCCACTGATCCAGCAAACGGCGCAGTACTGCGCCACCGATTGTTCGCCAACGGGCGAATGGGTTCGCGGCCGGGCCAACCGCCGCTATGATTGCGCCATGAGCGAAACCAGCCGACGTGATTTTCTGCGCGATTGGGCTGCCGACCTCGCGATCGCGAGTGTCTGCGCCATCTTCCTCGGCCTGCTCGGACCGTTCGGCAGCTATTGGAATGGGCCGGTGTGGCAGCGCGTGCTATTTCAACTCGCCTGCTTCTGGCCCGGATTCCTGCTTTACGGCTCCCTGATCCGAGTGGTGTTGCGGTTCCGGCTGACGCCCTGGAAGACGTGGGCCGCGATCTTCCTCGGCGTCGTCATCCTGAACGCACCGTTCCAGATCTGGGTCGTCTCGATCGGCGTATCGCTATGGCCGTTCTTGAAACACCAGCGGCCGCTCGATTGGTATCTGCAGGGACTGATCACCACCGTGCCGGTGGTGGTCGGTTTCACGCTTTGGATCCAGGCGCGGGACCACCGGCGGCAGCAGGCCAGGGAAGCAGGCGAGGCACCGCCGACGGCCTTCGGGCTGCTCGGGGCGCCGCCTTCCGCGGTGCTTTGCCTGCAGATGGAGGACCACTATGTGCGCGTCCATACCGCCGGCAACTCCCGCCTGGTGCTGGGAACGCTGAACCAGGCAATGGCCGCGCTCGGAAGCGCCGACGGCCTGCAGGTGCATCGCTCCTGGTGGGTGGCGAAGAGGGCGGTGGTGCGCGCCGTTAGCGAAGGCCGCAACCTGCGTCTGCAACTCGTCAACGGAATTACCGCTCCCGTAGCCCGGTCGGCCGTCGCCATCGTGCGGGAGGCAGGCTGGTTGACGAACGAGAACCCGCCGGGCGGCCCCGGCACGGAAGAATTATGACTGAGTCAGGCCCGGTTGGGGCAATCTCGACCGACTTCGGCCGTCCGCGCCAGCTCAATTTTGAACGAAGCTGTTGGAAGTCCGGGTCCGAAAAGGGCCGTTTTAAACTCTGCCAGCCGCTTCCGGTTTCCCCCATCAACAGACATCATGAAACCGGGTGCGGTTGATCCGGCCTGTGCAAGAAGTGCAGATAGCGAGAACTGCAAATGCAATGTCGAGCGGCAAAGCATTTCCGTGCCTCGCCGAGGCCGGCAAACAACCCGACGGGCAAATCACCTGGGCGATTTGCCCACCCCTCTGTCAAGCCTCTTTCGAGAAAATATTCTGATTTTCAGAAATCGCAAATCAGTCCATATCCTCGGCCGTCCCGCCCCAAACCGAGGGGCGTTTCGCGATCGTCACGGACGCGGGGCGGGATGCGGTGGCCGCGGGGAGCGCTGAAGACGAGAGCGCTTTCCCGCGGACGGCAAAATCGTATGGTCCTGACGCCTCGACGCTGGCGTCAAGTTTGCGGGAAGCGATTTCCGCAAGCGACGGTGGCAAGAAAGCCGATCGCCGGGGAGGGTACGACATAAGCCGTAAAGCCATCGCGCGGGGAATGCCGGGTGATTCCGGTGTGACCTGACTAACGCGTGTGCGTTCTATTACTACCATTGCACACGCGGCTATCGGGCGCATCGGGCGCCCGGCATTCCCTGCGCCCTCCTTCCCGGAGGGACGAGGCTCTTGCAAAACCCGGGCGTTTTCGCGCCGCGAGAAGGCGGACGCATGTTCGCGTTCCGGACCGTTGCTGGCGCGCGAATGTTCCTGCAACGAGCGAGCGGCGGTCTTGAACTGACCATCGACAAGTATTTATTAAGTTGTCACTCCCGCAAACAACAGGCCATCCCATGACCGTCCACGAGCGCAATATCTCGGCATCGATCGACCCGGTAAAACTCGACCGCCTCGCCGAGGTGGCGATCAAGGTCGGGCTGAACCTGCAACCGGGGCAGGATTTGCTGCTGACGGCGCCCGCGGTGGCGCTGCCGCTGGTGCGCCGGATCGCCGAGCATGCCTACAAGGCCGGCGCCGGTCTGGTGACGCCCATTCTGTCCGACGAGGCGGTGACGCTGGCGCGTTATCGCTTCGGCCACGACAACAGCTTCGACCGCGCCGCCAACTGGCTCTATGAGGGGATGTCGAAGGCGTTCGCCGCCAACACCGCGCGGCTCGCCATCGTCGGCGACAATCCGATGCTGCTGGCCGGCGAGGACCCCGCCAAGGTCTCGCGCGCCAGCAAGGCCAATTCGATCGCCTATCAGCCGGCGCTGGAAAAGATCGTCAATTTCGAGGTCAACTGGAACATCATCTCCTATCCGAGCCTGTCCTGGGCGAAGCAGGTGTTTCCTCGATGTCGAGGAGGATGTCGCGGTCGCAAAGCTGGCGGATGCGATCTTCGCGGCCTCGCGCGTCGACAACGACGGCGCCGTCGCGGCATGGACGAAGCACAATGCGGTCCTGCGCGAGCGCACCGACTGGCTGAACGGCCAGCGGTTCAGCGCGCTGCATTATACCGGACCGGGCGTCGATCTCACGATCGGGCTCGCCGACGGTCATGAATGGGAAGGCGGCGCTTCCACCGCCAAGAACGGCATCACCTGCAACGCCAACATCCCGACCGAGGAAGTGTTCACCACCCCGCATTGCCGGCGCGTGAGCGGCCACGTCGTCAGTTCCAAGCCGCTGTCCTATCAGGGCTCGCTGATCGACAACATCGCGGTGCAAGTTTCGAGGAAGGCCGCATCGTCGAAGCCAAAGCCTCGCGCGGCGAGGAGGTGCTGAACAAGGTGCTGGATACGGATGAGGGCGCGCGCCGGCTCGGCGAAGTCGCGCTGGTGCCGCACTCCTCGCCGATCTCGAAAAGCGGGCTGTTGTTCTTCAACACCCTGTTCGACGAGAACGCCGCCTGCCACATCGCGCTCGGCCAGTGCTATTCGAAATGCTTTATCGACGGCGGCAAGCTGACGCCGGAGCAGATCGCGGCGCAGGGCGGCAACAAGAGCCTGATCCATATCGACTGGATGATCGGCTCGGACAAGATCGACATCGACGGCCTTCATACCGACGGCCGCCGCGTGCCGGTATTCCGCAAGGGCGAGTGGGCCTGAGACATCGTTAACGGGCGGCAACAAGCGCCGCCCGTTGCCGGATTCGGCGTATTTTGCCGTCTAATTCTCCGGGCTGCGGCAATGCTGCCGGTCCTGCATGCAACCATAAGCATGGCGCTTTGGCCGCTTTTGGCCTAAAGCACGCCCAATCAATCACATCCGCCACTCAGCGGCCGTGCTTCTGCAGGGCATGCAAGCCTCAACCATTGGGTTCGAGGCTCTGTTCGATGTTCCGGCGCAGACGCCAACCAAGGCTTTCATCCCCGTGACATTCTCCACCACACCTCCGCCGCTCGCCCGCGCCCTGACGGAGCGCAACTACGATTCCGCGACCGCGGTCCAGACCGCCGTGCTTGCGGAGGCGGCCAAGGGCCGCGATCTTCTCGTTTCGGCGCAAACCGGCTCGGGCAAGACCGTCGCCTACGGCCTGGCGATTGCCGAAGATCTGCTGGGGCCTGCCGAGCGGTTCGAGCGGGCCGCCGCGCCACTTGCGCTGATCGTGGCGCCGACCCGCGAGCTTGCCTTGCAGGTGCAGCGCGAACTCGCCTGGCTCTACCAATATGCGGACGCGCGGGTGGTTTCCTGTGTCGGCGGCATGGATCCGCGCCGCGAGCAGCGCGAGCTTGCCGCGGGCGCCCACATCGTGGTCGGCACGCCCGGGCGGTTGTGCGATCATCTGCGGCGCAATCGCCTCGATATTTCGCAATTGAAGGCGGTCGTGCTCGACGAGGCCGACGAAATGCTCAATCTGGGTTTTCGCGAGGATATGGAATTCATCCTCAAGACCACGCCGGACACCCGCCGCACGCTGTTGTTCTCGGCGACCTTGCCGCGCGGCATCGTCGCGCTGGCGAAGCACTATCAGCAACAGGCCTTTCGCGTCGAGGTCGCGGGCGACGAAGGCGGCCACGCCGATATCGAGTACCGGGCGATCCGGATTGCAACCGGCGACGTCGAACACGCGGTCGTCAATGTGCTGCGCTTCTTCGAATCGCCGAGCGCGCTGGTGTTCTGCAACACGCGGGATGCGGTCCGGCATTTGCAGGCGACGCTGCTGGAACGCGGTTTCTCCGTGGTCGCGCTGTCGGGCGAACTGACCCAGAGCGAGCGAACCCAGGCGCTGCAGGCGTTGCGCGATGGACGCGCGCGGGTCTGCGTCGCCACCGACGTGGCGGCGCGCGGCATCGACCTGCCGAACCTCGACCTCGTCATTCACGCCGACATGCCGAACGATGCGGAAGTCATGCAACATCGCTCCGGCCGCACCGGCCGCGCGGGCCGCAAGGGCGTCAGCGTGCTCTTGGTACCGTCGGCGAAAAAGCGGCGCGCCGAGTTGCTGCTGAACCTGGCCGGCGTCGACGCCGTCTGGGGCACGGCGCCCACCGCGGAAGAAATCCGCAAGCTCGATCAGGAGCGCATGTTGCGCGATGCGCTGTTCACCGACGAGACGACCGCCGAGGATCTGGTCCTGGCGCAGGCATTGCTCGCCGAGCGCTCCGCCGAGGACATCGCCGCGGCGCTGGCGCGGCTCTATCGCGCCCGGCTGCCTTCGCCCGAGGATATTCTCGATCCCGGCCAGGGCGTCGGCCGCTCGCGCGACTTCGGCGGCCGGGAAAAGGACGGCCGGACGTCGCGGCCCGACGATCGCGCCGCCGGACCGCGCGCGAAGAACGGCAAATCATCGAAACATCACGGCATGGCGGAGGGCAGCGTCTGGTTTCGCGCCGCCATCGGACGCCGGAAAAACGCCGAAGCCCGCTGGCTGTTGCCGATGATCTGCCGGCGCGGCGGCATCGACAAGGCTGACATCGGCGCCATCCGCATCATGGACACCACCACCGAGTTCGAGATTTCCCAACGCGTCGCAGAATCCTTCGCTGCCCAGGTCCGCCGCCCCGACAAGGAAGACAACATCCGCATCGAGGCGCTGGCAGAAGCTCCGCAAGGCGAGGCGCGCCCGGAAAAGCGTTCACATCCGCCCCGGCGGGAAGAAGGCAGCACCGATCGCGGCGCGCGCCTGAACGATCAATTCCGTGATGAGCGGGCGCCGAAGCAACACGGCAGGCCCCATGGCGAGAGCGGCTCGAAATCCAGCGGCGAGGGTTTCAAGAAGAAGCGACACCCTGACAAGGCTGGCTATGCCGGTCACCCAATGCTGGCCGGCGTGTCGCACGCAAAACCCGCGTTCGGAAAGAAGGCAAAACAGAAACGCCGCGGCTGAAGCTCTCGACTGCTATTTCGTCGCCACCGCCAGGCGCAGCATGCTCATCACGACGCCGAGCACGGCAAACCCCGCGCCGAGCACCAGGGCGGTGGTCGCGCCTTCGCGGCCGACAAGGCCGAAGCACAGCGCCGCAAGCGCAGCCCCGCTGGTCTGGCCGACCAGCCGCGCCGTCGCCACGATGCCGCTGGCGCCGCCGCTGCGGTCGGCAGGCGCGCTGGACATGATCGCCTTCATGTTGGGCGCCTGGAAGAAGCCGAAGCCGCATCCGCACAGCGCCATGCGCCAGACGATGTCGGCGACATGCGGGCTCGCCGGCAGCATCGCCAGCAGCGCCATTCCGAGGCCGAGCAGAGCGAGACCGAGGCTGCCGAGAATGCCCGCGGCATAACGATCGGACAGCCGTCCCGCGATCGGCGCCATCACCGCGACCACCAGCGGCCACGGCGTCATGAAGAAGCCGGTCTCGACCTGGGTGCGGCCGAGAATGTCCTCGAAGTAGAACGGCAGCGAGACAAAGGCGAGGCCCTGCACCGCGAACGAGCAGATCGCGGTGGCCGTGGACAGCGTAAACAGCGGCCGGCGAAACAGGTCGATCGGCAGCATCGGCGCGGGATGACCGGCCTGCCGGCGGATCAGCACCGAGCCGATCAGCACGGCGGCGACCAGTTCGATCGCGATGAACGCAGGGCGCTCGTGATGCGCGGCGCTTCCGATTCCCAGCATGAACAGGCCGAGACAGCTCGCCGCCAGCAACGCGCCGGGGAAATCGAAGGCATGGCTGGCGCGCGGAGTGCGCGGCAACGTCTTCAGTCCGATCGCCATCGCGACCAGGCCGAAGGGAATGTTGACGGCGAACAGCCAGGGCCACGGTCCGAGCGCGAGGATGCCCGAGGCGATGGTGGGGCCGAGCGTGAAGGCGGTCGCGACCACCATCGCGTTGTGGCCGAAGCCGCGGCCCTGCAGATGCCCGGGATAGACGTAGCGAACCAGCGCCGTATTCACGCTCATGATGCCGCTGGCGCCGAGGCCCTGCAGCACGCGCGCGGTCAACAGGCTCGGCAACGACCAGGCGCCCGCGCAGGCGAGCGAGGCCAGCGTGAACAACAGAAGCCCCGCGAGATAGACCCGGTGGTGACCGACGATTTCGCCGAGCGCCGCGAGCGGCAGCAGCGTCGCCACCAGGGCGATCTGATATACGTTCACGACCCAGATGACGTCGGCCGGGCCGACATGCAGATCGGCCGCGATGGCGGGAAGCGCGACGTTGGCGATCGCCGTATCGAGCGAGGCCATCGCCAGCGCGGTGAAAATCGCGGCCGCCGCCCAACTCCGGCGCTCCGCCGGCAGGCCATCGATCGCAGCCGGCTTGTCCACCGAAATTGTTTCCGTCGACATTCGAGGGGGATCTCCAGATCGCTGGAGATGTAGTGCGAATGCCGGCCGGCCAGCAGACGGTTCCCTGCATGCCGCATATGCGCAGTCAATGGCGGCGCGACGTCCGCTCCGGCTGGACCCGGAGGCCGCAGCCGGAGGCGAGGGCGCGTCAGGCGGATTTCGCCAGGGGTTGGTTCAGCCCCTCGCGCACGAACTGCTCGAACGTTTTCGGCTTGGCGCCGCCGATTTTTTCGATCGTATCGGTCACCGCGAAGCGGGCGGCTTCCTCGCTAAGGCTGGCGGACCTGAGCGCCTTCCAGAGCGCGGACAGATGCGCCAGCGCGTGCGCATTGTAGCCCCGGGCCATGGCGTCGCTGCGCCACTCGTCGTCCGTGGTTTCCTCATAACGCACGTCCCTCGCCAGCACGCGGCCGAAGGTCGCGATGATGTCCTTCAGCGAGATGACGCTGCCGACCACGGGATAGGCGGCGTTCGCGGGCAATGATGCGCTGGTTAGCAGGCCGACCGCGACCCGCGCCACATCTTCAGCCGAAACCAGCGGAAGCACGGTGGTCTCCTTGCCCCAGGGCAGGCGCACGGCGCCATGCGCCGGCAGGCTGAGGCGAACCTGCGAGCCGAGATTCTCGTAGAACACGGTCGCCCTGACATGCACCGCGCCGATGTCCGCCCATTCGAACACCTGTTCGGACAGATAATTTTGCCGCATCCGCGGCGTGGGCGCATCGATGGAAGATTGCAGCATCACGAGATTGACGAGGCGCGAGATGCCGGCGTTGCGCGCGGCCAGCGCCATCGCCGCGGTCGCGTCGAGCAAGCCGTCCTGCACCGGGTAGGCAAAGTAGATCGCCGAGGTGCCCTGCGCCGCGCGCTGGACCGCCCCGGCGTCGAGAAAATCGCCCTCGAAGATTTCGGCGCCGAGCGCGCGCAAATGCTCCGAGCGCTCGTCGATGGAGTGGACGAAGGCGCGGACCGGAATCCCGCGTGCGAGCAGCATTTCCGATACATGCCGTCCGGTCTTGCCTTGCCGGCCGCCGGCTGCGGACGTGACGAGAACTGGTTTTGTCATGGCTATGACTCCTTGTGCATTTGGGCCCGACTGGGTACCCTTCGGTACCAGTGCTTTGAAGATATGGTACCGTATGGTACCAAGTCAAGGGAGAATCAATGGCGGCAAAATCGACGGCAAAGCCGGCCCCGGACGAGACCGATGAAACCCCGGCGCGCCAGCGCATCCTCGATGCCGCGTTCTCGGCGTTCATGGAGCGCGGCTTTGCCGAGACCTCGACGCTGGAGATCGCGACCCGGGCGCGGGTTTCGAAACGCGAGCTTTATGCGCTGGTCGGCAGCAAGCAGGAAATGCTGGCGGCCTGCATCGGCGAACGCGCCAAACGGCTGCAGATGCCCGCCGGCCTGGGCGAACCGCATGATCGCGAAAGCCTCGCGCGCACGCTGGAAACCCTGGGAACCCGGCTGTTGCGGGAAATCTCGGAGCCGACCGTGGTCGCCGTGTTTCGCCTGGCGATTGCCGAAGCGGTGCGCGCGCCCGAGGTGGCGCAGGCGCTGAACTCGCTGGGTGTCGAGCCCAGCCGGGCCGCCTTGCGTGAGCTGATGACCCGCGCCCGGTCGGCCGGGCTGCTCAGCGGCGAGCCTGCCGAGATGGCCGAGCATTTTGCCGGCTTGCTGTGGGGCAACCTGATGATGGGGCTGCTGCTGCGAACCGCCGAGCGGCCGGCTCCGCACGAGATCGAGCAACGCGCGAAGGCCGCCGCCACGGGCTTGCTGCAACTCCATGCGAAATCCGCCCGGGCTCCTTGAATCTTGCCAGCCGAGGCAAGTTCATTATATCTGGCTTTCCTCCTGCTATTCGAGCGAGACCGATATGACGACGGACACCGTTGCCGAGCACAAGCCATTTCAGGCCGAAGTTGCCGAACTGCTGCACCTGATGGTGCACTCGGTCTATTCAGAGACCGACATTTTCCTGCGCGAGTTGATTTCGAACGCCTCCGACGCGCTGGACAAGCTGCGCTACGAGGCGATCGCGGCGCCGGATCTCACCGCCGACGGCGAGCCGCCGAAGATCCGTATCGTGCCCGACAAGAAGGCCGGCACGCTCAGCGTGATCGACAACGGCATCGGCATGGACCGCCAGGAGCTGATCGACAATCTCGGCACCATCGCGCGTTCCGGCACCAAATCCTTCCTGGCCCGTCTGACCGAGGCCAAGGACGGCGCCGGCCTGATTGGCCAGTTCGGCGTCGGATTCTACGCCGCCTTCATGGTCGCCGATCGCATCATGGTCACCAGCCGCCGCGCCGGCACGGCGGAATCCTGGACCTGGACCTCGTCAGGCGGAAACGGCTTTGATATTGCGCCGGCGGATGATGACGCCGCCAAACGCATCGCGCGCGGCACGGAAATTGTCCTGCATCTGAAGGACGATGCGAAGAAATATCTGGAGGCTTACGAGATCGAGCGGATCGTCGGCGCCTATTCCGACAACATCCAGTTTCCGATCGAGCTGAAGCCGGAGGAGGGCGAGCCGCGCCAGATCAATTCGGCCAGCGCGCTATGGCAGCGGCCGAAGTCGGACCTGAAGCCGGAAGACTATACGCAGGCCTATCGCTCGATTGCCGGCGCCTTCGATGAGCCGGCGATGACGCTGCACTATCGCGCCGAGGGCCGCCAGTCCTATGCCGTGCTGCTGTTCGCGCCGTCGACCAAACCGTTCGACCTGTTCGATGCAAACCGCAAGGGCCATGTCAAACTCTATGTCCGCCGCGTCTTCATCGCCGACGATGCCGATCTGTTGCCGGGATATCTCCGCTTCATTCGCGGCGTGATCGACAGCGAGGATCTGCCGCTGAATATCTCGCGCGAAATGCTGCAGAACAATCCGCAGCTGGCGCAGATCCGCAAGGCCGTGACCAGCCGGGTGATCGCGCGAGCTGGAAAGCCTCGGCGAGAAAGAGCCGGAAACCTTTGCCAAGATATGGGATGCGTTCGGCTCGGTGATCAAGGAAGGCATCTGGGAGGATTTCGAACGGCGCGAGAAGCTGCTGGCGCTGTCGCGCTTCTCCACCACGTCGGGCGAAAAGCGCTCGCTGAAGCAATATGTCGAGGACCTCAAGCCCAACCAGACCGAGATCTATTACCTGGTCGGCGACAGCATCGAGCGGCTGAAATCGAACCCGAAGCTGGAATCGGCGACCGCGCGCGGCATCGAGGTGCTCCTGCTGACCGATCCCGTCGACGCCTTCTGGACCTCGGCGCCGCTCGATTTCGGCGGCAAGCCGCTGAAATCGCTGAGCCAGGGCGATGTCGATTTCGGCTTGATCCCGCTGATCGACGACAAGGCTGCGGACGCGGAGAAGCCTGCCGCCGATGAAGCCTCAACCATCGCCGTCATCAAGGATGCGCTGGGTGAGCGGGTGTCCGACGTGCGCGCGTCGCAGCGGCTCACCACCAGCGCCTCATGCCTGGTGGCGGGCGGGGCGGGGCAGGACCGTGTGCTGGAGAAGTTGCTGGCGCAGCAGAACCGGGGCGCGGTTACCAAGCCGATCCTCGAGATCAACATGCGCCACCCCCTCGTCGCCGCGATCGCCGCGCAGAAGGATGCCGGACGCGATCTGTCGTTGCTGCTGCTGGAGCAGGCGCAGATCCTCGACGGCGAATTGCCGGAGGACCCGGCGGCGTTCGCCAACCGGCTCAACGAACTGGTGCTGCGCGGGCTGGCGAAGGGCGGCTAGCGTTTTCAGCCGATGTCGACCACGATCTTGCCGGCGCCGTCGCCGGCCTCGACCGCGCGATAGGCGTCGCCGACGCCCGACAGCGCAAAATGCCTGGGATCGACGCGAGGGACGACCTTGCCTGCCTCCACGAGCCGTGTCGCCTCGCGCAAAATTTCGCCGTGATGCGCGCGGCCTTCCCCCGTCAGCATCGGCAGCAGCGTGAACACGCCCGAATAACTCGCGGCGCGGAACGACAGCGGCGCCAGCGCATGCGTGCCCCAGCCGAGCGCGCTGACCACGTGGCCGAACCGCGTGACCGCATTGAACGAGGCATCGAGCGTTGTGCCGCCGACGGTGTCATAGACGATATCGAAGCCGCGGCCATCGCTGTATTTGGCGACGTAATTCTCAACCGACATCGCGCGGTAATCGATCCCGACCGCGCCGATTCCCTTGATATAGGCATGGCTCGCCGCGGAGCCGGTGGCGAACACGTCGGCACCGAAGGCGCGTGCGATCTGGACGGCAATATGCCCGACGCCGCCGGCGCCACCGTGGACCAGCACTTTCTGTCCCACATGCACGCCGGCGCGATCGACCAGCCCTTCCCATGCGGTGATGAAGATCAGCGGCAGGGCAGCGGCTTCGCGCATGCCGATATTGCCGGGCTTTCGCGCCAGGAGATCCGCGTCGACGGCTGCATATTGCGCCAGCGAGCCTTGCAGGCCGCCGACGCCGCCGGTCATGCCGTAGACTTCATCGCCGGGCCGGAAATCCATCACGCCATCGCCGACCGCTTCGACCGTGCCCGCGAGATCGATGCCGAGGATCGCGGGCAGCGGCTGGCGGGCATGCGCGGCCTGGCCGGCACGTATCTTGAGGTCGAGCGGGTTGACCGCGCTCGCCGCGATGCGGACCAGCACCTGTCCCGATTGGGGCGCCGGCCGTGGCACGGGCGCAATACGAAATTCGGCGCCGGCGGCGTCGAGCATTGCGGCTTGCATGGTCTGGGCTGATTTCATGGTGCCTCCGTCGAAGGATGGGGAGCGTGATATTTGGCTTGTTTGGAAAATCGCAATAGCCGGGTGACATCCCGGCGTTCCTTTGCGAAAATTTCGCGGGCGAATTTCGGCGTCCAGCGGGCTTGCGATTTCGCTGCGTTTTGTCGCAGCCGTTCAGTCCGATTGAGGCGGTGGCCGTAAGGAAGGATTAAGCCATCCTTATTAGCTTGGGCCGCGCTTCGCCAAGCTACATCCCTTTGCATTTGCTAACGTTTTTGCAATTCTCCGTTGAGGTCCCCGATGTCTCGTGCACTCATTGAAACCGGCAATCTCGTCGTCAACCTGACTCCCAGTCCGATCGAGCCGTCCTGGATCATCGAAGGCAATCCAGTGGCGAAATCCTGCGCGCTCTCGCACAGCGCGGACGGCACGGCATCGACCATCGTCTGGGAATGCAGCGAAGGCAAATTCAACTGGTATTACGATTTCGACGAGACCATCCTCGTTCTCGAAGGCTCGATCGTTCTTGAAAACGATACCATGGGTCCGACCCGCTACGGCCCCGGCGATGTGATCTTCTTCAGGGATGGCGCCCACGCCAAATGGCATGTCGAGGGCCGGGTCAAGAAGCTGGCGTTCTGCCGCAAGACCAATCCAGCCATGCTCGGCTTCGCGCTGCGGGTGTTCTCCAAGATCAAGCGAACGCTGGCGCCGACCGGCAAGCGCCAGGCCGCGAGCCTGATGAGCGCCGGCTGAGAGATTCTGGCAGGTTTTCGCGCCGCTGACGCTGGCGATTGGAACGACGCTTAGCGACCGATCGCGCCGGCCACTTGCGATGCCAGGGACTCCGCGAGCATGTGATAGCCCTCCGGGGTCAGGTGCTGCCCGTCGGGCTGGTGCGGCAACCCATGCAACGCACTGTTCGGCACCATGATCACAGCAATCCCCCGCGCGCTCAGCCGGCTCTGGATTTCGGCGGAGCGATCGGGGCTGCCCTTGCGCCGGTCGTTGCCGCCTGGCTGCAGGATCACGGCGCTGACGCCCTTGGAAATCACGCCATCCATCCGCCGCAGCATGCCCTCGGTGGTGTCGCCGTTGATGCCGGCGTTGACGACGCGGACATTCAACCCCTTCGCGCGCAGGATCGCTTCGAGTTGCGCCGGGAAGGCCTGATTGCGCGCCACGCCCTTGCCATAGGTGTTGCTGGCCCCGAGCGCGACGACGGTCGCGGCATGGGCCGGCGCGGCCGCGATCATCGGCGTCGCCGCAAGAATCGCGACGCATCCCAGAATGTTCAGCCAGCCTCGCGATGTCATGGTCGCCCCCAAACGGTCAGCCCAGTTTCAGGCGGTAGACGTCCGCCGCCGTCTTCGAGAATAATGCGGTCTTCTCGGACTCGCCATAGGGCGCGGCAATGCGCTTGAAGGCGTTGAAGATCACCTGATAGCTGCACTGGCCCTTGTCCGGCGGGAAATTGCTCTCGAACATGCAGCGGTTGGGGCCGAACGCCCCGATGCAGCTTTCGATATAGGGACGCCAGGCCGCGGCCAATTCCTCCGAAGAGGGCGGCATTGGGCGCTCGTGAAAATCGTAGCCGAGCAGCCGCATCGCCAGCCCGCCGAGTTTTACAACCACGTTGGGGCATTTGGCGATGTCCTGGATCGACGCCTTCCAGCCCTTGAAGATCTCCTCGCGGCGGCCGGCGTAGCTGCCGACGCCGATCGGGCCGCCGCAATGATCGAGCACGATCGTGGTGTCGGGAAAGGCGCGGGCGAGATCGGCGAGTTCGCCGATCTGCGGATGAAATAGCCAGGAATTGAAGCTCAACTTCAGCGGCGCGAGGCAGGCAAATCCCTTGCGAAAGGCCGGATCGAGCAAGAGGCCCTTCGGCCGCAGGGCATACATGCCGGCAACCTCTGGATCCGCGTCCCACGGCGAGGAATGCCGGATGCCGCGAAAGCGCCCGTTGCCGGCAGCGATTTCCGCCTCCAGTACCTCGCGCGCGGCTTCACCCAGCAGCAGATTGGCGTGGCCGACGATGCCGGCGCAGATCGCGGCTGGACCGTAACCGCCGCTCGCGCTCATCGCCGCCGCGCCGCCCGCGAATTCGACCTCGCCGACAGGGCGCATCGCCTCCGGCCCGCCGGCGCGATACATCGAGCGCGCCTCGACATAGACGGTCGCGATGATGTTGTGGCCGGAGGCGATGTCGGCGGCCATCTCCTCGATCAGATAACGCTGGCCGCCGCGATCCCAGAGATGATGATGGGGATCGACGATCGGACGGCCGGGATCGAGGATTTCCTCCTTGCGCAAGCCGAGCCAGTCCTCGCGCGGATCGGCATAGAGCCCGCTTTTGGATGCGGGCAGCGTGCTGGCCATGGATCGTCACTCCCTTTTTTGTTTTTGTAGGATCGGTCGAAAAATACGTCAAACTCCGCTGAGAATGATCACCGTCGGCGTCGATGGCAATGTCTGCCGCGAAATCGTCAGCGTCCGTTCGGTCCGGGTGTCGATGGCAAATTGCTGGCCGACCTTGCGCATGAATTCGTCGAGCGGGGTCATGAAACGATGCATCGGCAGCACCACCGAGGCGCGCAAGCGCCGTGTGATGTCCGAAATGCCGTCGAGCGACATCGTATAGGTGCCGTCGATCGGCACCATCACGATATCGAGCCGGCCGATCGCCGCGAAATGGCTGTCGTCGAGCCTGTGATGCAGGTGGCCGAGATGGCCGATGCAGAGGCCGGCGACCTCGAAGATGAAGATCGAGTTGCCGTCCTTGATCATCTCGCCGCTGGAATCGTCGCCGAAATAGCGGCGGATGTCGGTGGTGACGTTGCGGATGAAGACGTCGCCGATGCGCGTCTCGATCTTCGCCGGCTGCCCGTCGTCGCCCCAGCCGTGCAGCACATGGGGAATGCGCGGGTCCGGAAACAGCGTGTAATGGGTGCTGTGGGCGCGGTTCATGGTGACGACGTCGGGCAGGCGGCCGGTAGTATAGGCGCCGCTGAAATCGGTCGCGATACGCACTCCGCCGGGCGTGTCGATATAGTAGGTCGAGTGCCCGGCATAGGTGATCGCGACCTCGTCGGTCTTCGCATCCGCCGAGCGGAGACCGACCGGCGTGGCGCGCGGCGCGGCATTGGCCATCGCCAGGCATTCGCTGCGCGGGGCGTCCTGCGCGGCGGCGGCGGCGGTGGCGACCAGCGCGCCGAGCAAGGCCAGAATGGCACGGAAACTTCGCTGCATAACCAGGCCCGTCATGAGGACGGCCCGACTGTAACGCGCAATCCGGCCTTCGTCATCGCGGCATTCTACGTATCGCGATATGCCGGCCAGGCGCTAAACTCAAAAGCAGGGATCCGGAGTTTGCAGCGAGGGTTTTACATTGACACTGCCATCAGCACCTCCGCCGCGTGCATCGTCGTCACACCGGCTGGAACCGCTCCGCCATATCGATGCCGGGGTCCTCAATGTCGGCTATTACGAGGCGGGCCCGGCGGACGGGCCGGCGGTGGTGCTGCTGCATGGCTTTCCCTATGACATCCACTCCTTATGTCGACGTCGCCCCCTTGCTGGCGGCGACAAGGCTGCCGTGTCATCGTGCCCTATTTGCGCGGCTACGGTCCGACCCGTTTCCGCGATCCGGCGACGCCGCGTTCGGGCGAGCAGGCCTCGGTCGGGGCCGACCTGATGGCGCTGATGGATGCGCTGTCGCTCGAGCGCGCGGTATTCGCCGGCTATGATTGGGGCGGTCGCGCCGCCTGCATCGGCGCGGCGCTGTGGCCCGAGCGCTGCATCGGCCTGGTATCGGTGAACGGCTATCTGATCCAGGATATCGCAAGGGCGATGATCCCCGTGAAGCCGGAGCGTGAGGTGCCGCTCTGGTATCAATATTATTTCCAGCTCGAGCGCGGCCGGGCCGGTCTTGCCGCCAACCGGCGCGGCATCGCCCGGATCCTGTGGCAGCAATGGTCGCCGCACTGGCGTTTCGACGATGCCTGCCTCGAGCGGACGGCTCTTGCGCACGACAACCCTGACTATGTCGACGTCGTCATCCACAGCTATCGTCACCGCTTCGGCCTTGCCGAACGGCGATCCGCAATATGCCGACATCCAGCGCCGGCTGGCGGGGCTGCCGGTCATTACGGTCCCTGCCATCACGCTCGACGGCGATAGCGACGGCGTCGCGCCGGCAACCGACGGCACCGCGCAGGCCGCGAAGTTTTCAGGGCCCCGCATCCATCGCGTGATCCCACGCGCGGGCCATAACCTGCCGCAGGAAGCGCCGGAAGCTTTTGCGGCGGCGGTGATGGAGCTGGTCGACGCGTAGCGGGCGCGCTTACTCCCGCGGGGGGCTCATCTTCCAGGTCGCGGCGACGATACCCAGGGTCATCAGGCCGCTGACGAACGCGACGATGGGAGCTGCCAGCGCCAGTGCGGCGGTCGCGGCCCATCCGATCGAGGAAAGGGCCTCGGCAAATGTCGCCAGCCGCGACGAGGTCTGGCGGCGGCGGAACTGGCTGCGCTTGGCCTGCACCCGGAACCAGAGCTGGATCGCGGTGGCCGAGGCGGCGGCGATCATGATGCCGAGCGCGGTGACCGTCGCCTGCAGCGGCGAGGCAAACAGCAAGGCCGCGACCAGCGGGGCGAAGATGGCCGCGATCGTGATCAGCACCACTTCGATCTTGGCGCGGATCACGCGTGAGGGCTTTAAGGGCGCGGTCGCCACCAGGTCGGCGGCGTCCTCGCCCGAGATGGTCAGCCAGGCGAGACCGCCGGCGAGCTGGCCGGCCGCCATGACGATGACCGGCGTGACCAGCACGATGGCGAGGCCCGATTCGGAAAAGCTGCGCCACAGCATGACCGCCGGCGGCACCAAGTATAACAGCTGCATCAGGGTCTGCGACATCAGCCAGGGATCGCGGCGCAGGAGGACAAATTCCTTGCGCCGCAGCGCCTGCTGCCGCGAGCCGGCGCGGAACGCCCTGGCGCGGGAGCCCTGACGGTTCGGCCGGGCGCTGGCGGATGCGAGCGCGGCGGTGTCGGCGAACCGGCCCGCGAAGATCGTCATCACGGCGCCGAGCAGCACGAGGCCGCCGCCGAGCAACAGCAGCAGCGCCTCGCCGTCGCCGAGCACGGCCCGCGCCGGCCACCACACGATGCTGTCGATGTCAGGCGCGATCGCCGCCGCGGCGCCGGAGGTCAGCACCGCGAAGCGCGACAGCGTGCCGTAGGACAGGATGGCGGCGATCTGCAGCGCGATGACGAAGCCGGCGCCGATGATGGCTGCGAGAATTTGCGCCACCAGGCGCGTGCGGCTCGGGCCGATCAGGCGAAACAGCAGGACCGTCGCCGCGATTGCCACTGCCGCGGCCGAAAGGCCGATGGCGACGACGACGCCGTAAGCCGCGAACCAGCGGACGCCGCCGCCGATCACGAGGATGTCGACGAAGGGCGTCGAGAGCAACAGCGCCATTGCGATCACCGACAGCGCGATGGCGGCGATGCGGATCGAGAACACGTTTTCGAGTTGTGCGGGCGAGGATATGATCAGGTCGAGATCGGCGCGGGCGTAGAACACCCGCGTCACCGATTCGATCGCCTGCGACAGCATCAGCGCCCAGGCGAGCGCAATGGTCGCCGTCATGACGATCAGCGAGGATTTGTCGAGCGGCGCGCGCAGATCCGAAAACCGGCCGATCACCGCGTAGGCGGGCAGATGCATGATCGCGGCGAACACGATCAGGCCGATGACGGCGCGGGTTCGCTTGCGGCGGCCGCCCGTCATCATCGCGAGCCATTCCCGCCATGCCAGCCGGATCTCGTGCCGGGCAAACCAGCTGAGCGCGGCGGCCGAACTCATGCCGCGGCGGCCTCGACATTAACCAGCGCGATGAACAGATCCTCGAGGCTGGTGTCGTGATGGCCGTTCTGCTGGCGCAGTTCGGCCAACGTGCCTTCCGCGACCAGCCGTCCCGCGGCGATGACGCCGATCCGGTCGGCCATGCGTTCGGCGACTTCCAGAATATGCGTGGTCATGATCACGGTGCAGCCGGCGCGGACCCGATCGCCGAGCAATCCCTTGACGTGGCGGGCGGACACCGCATCCAGCCCGGTCAGCGGCTCGTCCAGGATGATCAGGCGAGGGTCGTGCACCAGCGCGCCGGCCAGCGCTACCTTCTGGCGCATGCCCTTGGAAAATCCCTCGCAGCGCTCGTGCAGATGCGGCTCCAGTCCGAGCGAGACCAGCAGACCATGCGCGGCCGGTTCCGATGTCGCGGGATCGATGCCCCACAGGCCGGCGACGAATTCGAGATATTCCAGCGGCGTCAGCTTGTCGTAGATCATCGGCTCGTCCGAGACCCACGCCATCATCTGCTTGGCGGCGACGGGATCGGCGAGCGCGTCGCGGCCGAACACCGCGACGGTTCCGGCGTCGGGCCGCAACAGCCCGGCCACCATGCGCAACGTCGTGGTCTTGCCGGCGCCGTTGGGGCCGACCAGGGCATAAAATTCGCCTGACCGCACGGTGAGATCGAGCGCATCGACCGCGAGGCGGTCAAAACGCTTTGTTAACCCTCTCACTTGCAGGGCGGATTCGTGCGATTTCATGATGGCGGGACAATCTTCGGGTTGCGTGCCGTTCGCAGCATGGCCCGAAGATGTTTCGGCTCGGTGAATTGGGCCCTACAAATCCCCAATATCGGATCGCGCAATGTTTACGCGGGCATGGGCAAATCAGCGTGAGCCGGGCTCGCCCGAACACCACCAACACCCCACCGGACATCATGACATTGAGCCGAACATTTTCCGCCATGCAGGAGTGGTCGGCGTGGAAAGAGCCCTACAGGCGTGATGGGCTTCTGTTGCTGGGGCTTGCATTAGCCGCTTACGCAGCCGCGCATTTTCTGGAGCTGCCGCCCTATCTGCTGGAGTTCGCGCTGGCCAATCCCCAGCTGGAGGTGGACGACCTGATCTTCGTCGTCTTCATTGTCAGCGCAGCCGTGATGACCTACGGGGTGCGTCGCTATCGGGACGTCGCGCGTGAAAACAAGGCGCGCATCGCTGCAGAACGCGAGTTGCACCATTTGGCGCGGCATGATCCGCTGACAGCCCTGCCTAATCGCCGCTTCTTCGAGGAAAAGCTCAATGAAGATCTTCGGGGTTACTGCCCTGACAGACGTTTCGCCGTTCTGATGCTCGACCTCGACGGTTTCAAGGCCATCAACGATATTTACGGCCACGCCGCGGGCGACGCCGCACTGATCGAGTTCGCTCGCCGGGTATCGTGCCTTCTGGATAAGGACGCGTTCTTCGCCAGGATCGGCGGTGATGAATTTTCGATCATGTTGCCTTGCATCGCCGCCGTCGAGGAGGCCGCCGATCTGGCGGCGCGGATAAAGGCGGCCGTCGCCGAGCCTGTTGTCATCGAGGGTGCGAGCGCGCGCCTCGGCGTCGGAGTCGGCATTGCCGTCGCGCCCGACCACGGTGACCGGGCAGACCAACTGGTCCGGCGGGCGGACCGGGCTTTATACAGCGCCAAGGCCACCCGACCATCGTCGCCTCGTTTTTTCGAACCCGAGATGGACGCGCTGATCGAGCGGCGTGTTGAAATCGAGCGGGGATTGCGGGCGGCCATCGCATCCGATTCCATCGCGCCGCACTTTCAGCCGATGGTTTCGCTCGATGGCAACCGCATCATCGGATTCGAGGCGCTGGCGCGCTGGGAAAGCGCCCGTCTTGGTTCGGTCCCGCCGGCCGATTTCATTCCGGTTGCGGAGGAAACAGGTCTGATCGTGCCGCTCGGCGAGAAGCTTCTGCACCGCGCCTGTCTTGAAGCCAGATCATGGCCCAAAGACCTCACACTCTCGTTCAACGTTTCGGGGGTGCAGCTGCACGATCCGACGTTCGGGCTGCGCGTCCTGGCGATCCTGGCCCAGACCGGCTTCAATCCGCGCCAGCTGGAAATCGAAATCACCGAAACCGCGCTGGTCGCAAATATAGCCATTGCGCAGACCGTGATCGATCAACTGCGCCAGGCCGGCGTGCGGGTCGCGCTCGACGATTTCGGAACGGGATATACCGCGATGGCGCAGTTGCTGTTCCTGCATCTCGACAAGATCAAGATCGATCGCAGTTTCGTATCGCATCTCGCCGACGGCGAGGACAGCCGGGTAATTGTCCGCGCCATCCTCACGCTCGCAAAAGGCTTTGGCCTGACGACGACGGCGGAAGGCGTGGAAGACCAGGACCAGCTTGCCTATCTGAAGGCCAATGGCTGCGAGGAGGCGCAGGGATTTCTGTTCGGCCGGGCGATTCGGGCCGCCGAAATTCCCGCTTTGCTGAATAGCAAGCCCTGGAATTCCGCTGTCGCCTGACTCCGTCAGCGAAGACGCGATCCGCGGCGCGGCGAGGTGCGGCATTCGCCCGCAACCCGGGCGCAATGTGGCAACCATCGCTTTGTTGACAGGCAAGCGGGCTTCCGGCTGTATACGTCCGCTCGTGCGGCTTTCGGCAAGTGATGCCGAACAGCGCGTGGACGCAAGATGCGGCAAAGGCGGTCGTTAGAATCGCTCGCATCGGGGGAGGGATGTCGACAATGCTGGACTTCGTTCAGCAGTTGGTGAGCGGCGTTGCGCTCGGCTGCGTCTACGGCCTGATCGCGCTTGGCTTTGTGCTGGTATACAAGGCCACCGAGGTCGTCAATTTCGCCCAGGGCGACCTGATGATGCTGGGCGGATTCTTCGCCTTCACCTTCATCGGCATTCTCGGCTTCAATTACTGGATCGGATTTGCCTGCGCGGTCGCCGCGATGGCGCTGTTCGGCATGCTGGCCGAGCGCCTGGTCGTGCGTCCGATCCTCGGTTATCCGCAATTCTCCATCATCATGGCCACCATCGGGCTCGGCTATTTCCTGCGCTCGGTCGTCGGCATGATCTGGGGCACCGACGATTTCAAGATCGACACGCCGTTCAGCCAGGGCGTGGTGCGGATCGGTTCGCTGGTGCTGGCCTATGACAAGCTTTCCGTGATCGCGGCGACCATCATCCTGTGCACGCTGCTCTATCTGTTCTTCAACCGCACCGCGCTCGGCACCGCGATGCGCGCGAGTTCCGAGAACATGCTGGCGGCCTATTACATGGGGATTCCGGTCAAGCGCGTGGTGTCGATCGTGTGGGCGATCAGCGCCTCGGTCGCGACCTGCGCCGGCGTGTTGCTGGCGCCGATCACCTTTATTCATTCCAATGTCGGCCTGGTGCTGGGGCTGAAAGCGTTTCCGGCGGCCGTGCTCGGCGGTTTCGGCTCGATCCCCGGGGCGGTGGTCGGCGGCGTGCTGATCGGCGTGATCGAGAGCATGGCCGGCTTCTATCTGGCGGAGGGCTGGAAGGACGTCGCCCCCTATGTCGTGCTGCTGGCGGTGCTGCTGCTCAAGCCCGAAGGCCTGTTCGGCCTTCGCATCCGCAAAAAGGTCTAGCCATGCGCTTCATGTTCAAGACCGATTATGAAGATGACATCCGGCTGTTTCCGCACAGCGGCTACCTGTTCTCCTATGGCACGCTGCTGGTGCTGTTGGCGATCGCACCGTTCGTGCTGTCCAGTTACATCGTTAGCCAGCTGGTGTTCGTCTGCATCTATGCCACCGTCGGCGTCGGGCTGATGATCCTCACCGGTTTTACCGGGCAGGCGTCATTGGGCCACGCTGCCTTCCTCGCCATCGGTGCCTATACGGCGGCTTACTTGCAGCAGTTCAACGTGCCGTTCCCGGTCTATTTCCTGGCCGCCGGCCTGCTGACCGGCGTGATCGGCGCGATGGTCGGCTTTCCGGCGCTGCGGCTGCAGGGCATCTATCTGGTGATCGCGACGATTTCCTTCGCCCTGATCGTCGAGGAGATCCTGGCGCGCTGGGAAAGCGTGACCAATGGCAATGAGGGCATGCGGGTCAAGACCATCCAGATGCTCGGCACGTCAGTGCCGCGCGACAGCCCCGCGTTCTATTTCCTCTGCCTCGGCGTGCTGATTCTGACCATCGTCGGCACGCTCAACCTGCTGCGCTCGCCGACGGGGCGTGCCTTCGTCGCGATCCGCGACAGCGAGACGGCGGCGCGCAGCATGGGGATCAACGTCTCGCTCTACAAGGTGAAATCCTTCGCGATCAGCGCCGCCATCACCGGCTTCGCCGGCTGCCTGTTCGCCCACAAGCTGTCCTTCATCAGCCCGGAAATGTTTACCCTCCAGCTCTCGATCGAGTTCATCATCGTGATCCTGATCGGCGGCACCTTCAGCCTGCATGGCGCCGTGCTGGGGGCGATCTTCATCGTGATGATCGATCCGTTCCTGACCTATCTGAAGGACGATGTTCCCGGCATGGTCGCCGGCGTCGCCGCGACGCTGGGCGCCGGCGCCGATCGCGCGACCCATATCCAGGACAGCGTCTCGGCGTTCGCTTCGGCCAACGGCCTGAAGGGCGCGATCTACGGCATCATCATCGTCGTGTTCGTGCTGTTCGAACCGCTCGGCCTGTACGGGCGCTGGCTGAAGATAAAACTCTTCTTCCAGCTGTTTCCGCTCTACAAGCGCGCCACCTTCAAGCGGCAGAAGATCTATGTGAAGTCGGAGCGGTACCGATGAGCTATTTCCGCGCCGAAAATCTCTCCTTGCATTTCGGCGGCCTGAAGGCGGTCGATTCCGTCAGCTTTGCGGTGGAGAAGGGCGAGATTCTCTCGATCATCGGCCCCAACGGCGCCGGCAAGAGCTCGATCTTCAACCTGATCTCGCGGATCTACAGCCCGACCTCGGGCCGGATCTTTTTCGAGGATCAGGACATCACGGAGGAGCCGGCCTACGGCATTGCGAGATTGGGCATCGCCCGCACCTTCCAGAATATCGAATTGTTCGAGAATGCCAGCGTGCTTGCGAACCTCCTGGTCGGACGGCACCGCCATTCCACCACCCAGCTGTGGCAGGAGTTGCTGTTCCTGCCGAGCGTGCGCGGCAACGAGAAAATCCATCGCCGGCGGGTCGAACAGGTCATCGAGTTCCTCGATCTCGAGCCCTATCGCGACAAGCTGATCTCGGGGCTTCCCTACGGCGTGCGCAAGGTGATCGAGCTGGCGCGCGCGCTGTGCACCGAACCGAAGCTGATCCTGCTCGACGAGCCGTCGTCGGGGCTGAATGTCGAGGAGACCGACGACATGTCGTTCTGGATCCGCGATATGAAGAGCGAGCTCGGCGTCACCGTTTTGATGGTCGAGCACGACATGACCCTGGTGAACCGGGTGTCCGACCGGGTGATCGCGTTGAACTACGGCAGGGTGCTGGCGATGGGAACCCCTGCCGAAGTGCAGGAGCATCCTGACGTCGTTGCCGCCTATCTCGGCTCCTAGGGGAGGATGACGGCATGAGCACTCCCGACATCATCCTCAAGCTCAGCAATATCGAGAGCTATTACGGGCCGATCATGGCAATCCGGGGCATCTCGCTTGAGGTCCCGCGCGGCCAGATCGTGACCCTGCTGGGGGCCAACGGCGCCGGCAAGACCACGGTGCTGAAAACCATCTCCGGCATTCTCGACCCGCAGAAGGGAACGATCGAATTCCTGGGCAAGCCGATCCAGCGCATGGAAGCCGACAAGATCGTGCGGCGGGGCTTGAGCCATGTGCCGGAGGGGCGGGAGGTGTTTCCGTTCCTCTCCGTGCGCGAGAACCTGATGATGGGCGCCTATCCGCGGCGGGATCGCGACGCGGTCGCCGACGATCTGGAGCAGGTGTACAAATATTTTCCGCGGCTGCGGGAGCGGCTCAACCAGCCGGCCGGGCAGCTCTCCGGCGGCGAGCAGCAGATGCTCGTGATCGGGCGCGCGCTGATGAACCGCCCGACGCTGCTATTGCTCGACGAGCCCTCACTCGGCCTGTCGCCGATCCTGGTGAAGGAAATTTTTGCGATCATCCGGCGGATCAATGAGGAACAGGGTACCTCGATCCTGCTGGTCGAGCAGAACGCCAAGGTGGCGCTGGAAACGGCGCATTATGGCTATGTGCTCGAGATCGGCCGCGTCGTGATGAACGATGCCTGCGAGCGGCTGATGCATTCCAAGGACATTCAGGAGTTCTATCTGGGCGCCAAGGAAGCAGGGGCGCGGGGTGAACGGCGCTGGAAAAAGAAGAAGACTTGGCGTTGAATAGGCTGCTGTTTCGGAAAAGACCGGCCAACCGGCGACCGAAGCGGGTGAGGAGAGGGAGGGAGCGAGCATGGCCGGACCGGCAGTGCTGACGGTCGCCGACACGATCGCGCGGAGTTTTCTGCGCGCGGCGGAAACGCGTGGCGACAAGCCGGCGATTTGCGAGAAGAAGTTCGGCATCTGGCAGCCGACAAGCTGGCGGCAGTGGCTGCAGATCGCAAAAGAAATCGCCTTCGGGCTGCACGCAGTCGGATTCCGCCCCGGCGATGTCGCCTCCATCATCGCCAACGCGGTGCCGGAATGGGTCCATGCCGATATGGGGATCCTGTGTGCCGGCGGCGTTTCGTCCGGCATCTATCCGACCGATTTGTCGGTGCAGGTCGAATACCTCATCAATGATTCCGGCACGCGGGTGGTCTTCGCCGAAGACGAAGAGCAGCTCGACAAGATCCTGTCATGCCGCGCGCGATGCCCGACCTTGCAGACCATCGTCGTGTTCGACATGGAAGGCCTCAGCGGCTTTTCCGACACCATGGTGATGTCGCTCGCCGAGTTCATGGCGCTCGGCAGCAATCACATGGTGGGCCGCGAGACGCTATGGGACGAAATGATCGCGAGTTGTAGCGCCGATGATCTCGCCATCCTGGTCTACACCTCGGGCACTACGGGGCCGCCCAAGGGTGCCATGCATTCCAATCGCAGCGTCACCCATCAGATGCGCCACGCCAACGATCTCTTCCCCTCCGATGACGCCGAGGAGCGGCTGGTGTTCCTGCCGCTCTGCCATGTCGCCGAGCGGGTCGGCGGCTATTACACCTCGCTGGCGCTGGGATCGGTGATGAATTTCGCCGAAAGCCCGGAGACGGTGCCGGACAATCTCCGGGAAGTGCAGCCCACCGCGTTCCTGGCGGTGCCGCGGGTCTGGGAGAAGTTCTATTCGGGCATCACCATCGCGCTGAAGGATGCCACCGCGTTCCAGAACTGGATGTACCGCCGCGCGCTGGACATCGGCTATCGTATGACGGATTGCCGGCTGGAAGGCGACAAGCCGTCTTTTTCCCTGCGCCTCGCCAACCGCGCCGCCTACTGGCTGGTGTTCCGCAACATCCGCCGCATGCTGGGCCTGGATCGCTGTCGGCTCGCCTTCACCGGCGCGGCCCCGATCGCACCGGACCTGATCCGCTGGTATCTCGCGCTCGGCATCGACATGCGCGAGGTCTACGGCCAGACCGAGAATTGCGGCGTCGCCACCCTGATGCCGGCCGATCGCGTCAAGCTCGGCTCGGTCGGCAAGGCGGTGCCATGGGGCGAGGTCGCGATCTCGCCGCAGGGCGAAATCCTGATCAAGGGCGATTTCCTGTTCATGGGATATCTCAACCAGCCGGAGAGGACCGCCGAGACCATCGACGCCAGGGGATGGCTGCATACCGGCGATGTCGGCGCCATCGACAATGAGGGCTTTGTGAAGATCACCGACCGGATGAAGGACATCATCATCACCTCGGGCGGCAAGAACATCACGCCGTCGGAGATCGAGAACCAGCTGAAATTCTCGCCCTATATCTCCGACGCCGTCGTGATCGGCGACAAGCGGCCTTACCTGACCTGCCTCGTCATGATCGACCAGGAGAATGTCGAGAAGTTCGCCCAGGACCACGATATTCCCTTCACCAACTACGCCAGCCTGTGCCGGGCGGCGGAGATCCAGGATCTGATCCAGCGCGAGATCGAGGCGGTGAATGCCAATTTTGCCCGTGTCGAGACCGTCAAGAAGTTCTTCCTGATCGAGCGCCAGCTGACGCCTGAGGACGAGGAACTGACGCCGACCATGAAGCTGAAGCGGAATTTCGTGAACAAGCGCTACGCCAGCGAGATCAACGCCATGTATGGCGAGCGCGCGGTGGCGTGATGCGGCAATCGATTTGGAAACGGCGAAGGACCAGTGGGCCCTACCCTTCGCTCAACACGGGCCAAGGAAGAGGAGACTGCAATGTCGAAATCGTTCAGGGTGCTGGGCCTTGCGGTGGGCGCCCTTGCGCTGACCCATCTGCCGGCCGCAGCCCAGACCAAGGTTACCAATGAGGGCATTTCCGCCAATGAAATCGTGATCGGCACCCACCAGGATTTGTCGGGCCCGATCAAGGTCTGGGGCGTACCGGTTTCCAACGGCATGAAGATGGCGGTGGAGGAAATCAACGCGGCCGGCGGCATCCAGGGCCGCAAGCTCAAGATGATCCTCGAGGACAACGGCTACGATCCGAAGAAGGCGGTGCTGGCGACCCAGAAGATGGTCGAGCGCGACAAGATCTTCGCCATGATCGGTCCGATGGGCTCGCCGACCGTGCTCGCCGCGCAGGACATCCTGTTCGACGCCGGGATTCTGCAACTGTTCCCGCTGACGGCGGCCGAATTCACCTTCAAGTTCGATCCCTCGAAGCCGCAGGAGAGGCTGAAGTTCAATAACCTTCTGCCTTACGTCGAGAGCACGCGCGCCGCGGTCAAATACATGATGGAGGCGAAGAATTTCAAGAAGCCCTGCATCATGCATCAGGACGACGAGTACGGCAAAAACGTGCTCGACGGCTTCACCCAGCAGCTCGCGGCGATGAAGGTCACGCCGGCCTCCATCACCAGCTACAAGCGCGGCGCCTCCGACTTCAGCGCACCGATCGCCAAGATGAAATCCGACGGCTGCGATCTGGTCGTGCTCGGCACCATCATCCGCGAGACCATCGGCGCGATGAGCGAGGCCAAGAAGCTCGGCTGGAACGTGACCTTCCTCGGCGCCACGCCGACCAACGTGCTTGAAGTGCCCGCGCTCGGCAAGGACGCGGTGGAAGGTCTCTACGCCGCGTCAGGCTTCGAGATTCCCTACGAAGACACCGCGCAGGGAAAAGTGAAGGACTGGCTGGCCAACTACAAGAAGATGTTCGGCACGGAAGCCAACACCCAGGCCATCATCGGCTACAATGCGATCGAGACGTTTGCGTTCTACGCGAACAAGGCCGGCAAGGACCTGACGGGCCAGAAGATGCTGGATGCGCTCGAATCCGGCGACAAATTCCTGGATATTTTCAGCTCGCCGCCGACCAAATTCTCCAAGACCGACCACCTCGCCAACACCATCACCCAGGTCCAGCAGATCCAGAAGGGCCGCTGGGTTCTGGTCAAGGACAATCTGATGTTCTGAGCGACTGGCTCAAGAGCCTGTGTCGAAACTGTCATGGCCGGGACGAGCCCGGCCATGACGAAAATAGAATCATATGGTCGAAGCGGTGAGCGCCTGCCCGCTATTTCCCCAGTATCTTCATCCAGACATCGCCGAGGATCACTGGCTCGCGCGGCGGCAGAAAGGTGAGGCTGGCGGCCTGAGCGAGCCCGGCGATGGTTCCTGAGGCCTGCAGATCCGTGAGCGCCTTGTCGACGGCGGCAATCAGCGTCGGGTCGGAGGCCAGCCCGACATAGCCGCGATTGACGCCGATCGGATAATAATAGCCGGAGCCGGCGACCTTGCTGTCGGGATGGGCGGCGCGGTAGGCGTCGAGCCGGCGCAGGTCGAGCAGCGTGGCATCGAGGTCGCCGCGGTCGAGCGCGCCGAGCAGATCGTCCCGGCCCGGAACCAGATGGGTAATGCTGTCGATCAGCCGCCCGTTTTCGAACGTCATCAGGATGGCGTCGGCAAGGGTCCCGCTTTCGATGCCGATGTGGAGCCCTGCGAGGTCGCCGATGCCCGCCACGCGGTGGCCGCGCGCCCGCTCGATCGTCTTGGCCGACAACGCAATCGTCAGCGGTGAATAGAGATAGGGCTGGCTGGGCGCGAGCACGCCGAGCGGAATGCGGCGTCCCCGGCGATCGGCGATGGTGGCGCCGTCGAAATCGGGCAGTTTGGCGGTCTTGACGCCCGGTGCCACCAGGGAGTCCTTGGTCAGGGCGTAGCTCCCGACCAGAGAGCAGCGGCCGTCCGAGAGCAGGGCATTGGCTTCCAGCGCCGGGCTCGAATCCTCATCGAGTTTGCTTTCGAACCACTGGATCTTGAGCGGCCGGTCGAGCCGCTGCGCGATGGCGCCGGCCAGCGCGACGTCGAAGCCGCTGTCGGGCTTGCCGCGATGATGCGCCGAAAGCGGCGGCAGATCCTCGTCAAGACAGACTTTCAGCACCTCGCCGGCGGCTGCCGGCACAATGAAGGCTGCGATCAACGCGGCCGCGGCGCCGAATGGCGCCAGCCCGATTCTCATGGATTTCTCCGGCTGGATATATAGGCCCACAGATCGGCGATCTGATCGTCGCTGAGGAGGTCGCCCCAGGGCGGCATCCTGCCGTTCTTGCCCAGTTTCACCGTGGTCAGGAAACGCGCTTTGTCGTCCGGAAACCGGCGCAGGTCCGGTGCGACCGTACCCGAATTGACCATGTTTGGGCCGTGGCAATGCGAGCAGTTGTGGGCAAAGATCCCCTTGCCCTCGTCGATCTGCGCCTGATCGGCGTTCGCCTGCTGCTCCGGCGCCGCGGCAGGCGCGGTCTGGGCATTGGCCGTGATGGCGGCGGCGAAATACGCCGCCGCCGCAATCGAAGATGCCTTCATCATTCCAGAACCACTATTGGGGCTTTACCGCGAACACCCACAGTGATCCGCCGGCCGGCACTTTCGCCAGCCGTTCGTCGCCGGAGAACAGCGAGTAGACGCCGCCATAGCCGCTGCTCACGGCGACATATTGCACGCCGTCCTGCTGCCACGTCACGGGCTGGCCCTCGATGCCGGAGCCGGTCTGGAACTGCCAGAGCTTCTTGCCGTCATTGGCGTCGAACGCTTCGAACTCGCCGGTCAACTGGCCGGAGAAGACGACGCCGCCGGCGGTCGACAGCACGCCGGAGAAGCGCGGGATCGCGCTTCCGACTTCCCACTTGGTCTTTCCCGGACAGGGGATCGATCGCCTTGAGGTGGCCACGCGGCGCGTCGCCTTGCGGCCATTCCCACAGATCGGTCAGGTCCATGCCGAGATACCATTCGCCCGCCTTGTAGGTCGCCGGCTCGGTCTTGTAGTGGCCGCCGAAGGAAAGCGTATTGGCATAGGCGAGGCCGGTCTGCGGATCGAACGACATCGGCTCCCAGTTCTTGCCGCCGAGAATGGACGGGTACACGACGACCTTCTTGCCTTCGCGCGCATCCTTCGTGACGTCGGTCTCGATCGGTCGGCCGGTCTTCAGGTCGATGCCGGTAGCCCAGTTGACCTTCACATAGGGATTGGCGGCCAGCAGCTTCCCGTTGGTGCGGTCGAGCACGTAGAAGAAGCCGTTTCGATTGGCATCCATCAGCACCTTGGTCGGCTTGCCCTCGACATTGAGCTCGGCGAGCACCATTTCGGCGACCGAATCATAGTCGAACGGGTTGTTCGGCGAGAACTGGTAGTGCCATTTCATCTTGCCGGTCTTCGGGTCCAGCGCGAGCACCGAGCAGGTATAGAGGTTGTCGCCCGGGCGCACCGCAGCATTGAACGGCCCGGGGTTGCCGATGCCCCAATAGACCGTGTTCAGCTCGGGGTCGTAGGAGCCGGTGATCCAGGTGGATCCGCCGCCCAGCTTCCAGGTGTCGCCCTTCCAGGTATCGCCACCGGGTTCATCGGGGGTCGGGACGGTATGGGTGCGCCAGAGATGCTTGCCGGTTTCCGGGTCCCAGCCGTCGATGAAGCCGCGGGTACCGAACTCGGCGCCGGAGATGCCGGTCAGCACCACGCCGTCGGCGACGAGCGGCGCCACCGTCATCGAATAGCCCTCTTTGATATCGGCGGCTTTCTGGCGCCAGACTTCCTTGCCGGTCTTGGCGTCGAGCGCGATCACATTGGCGTCGAGCGTGGTGCGGAAGATCTTGCCCTCGTAGATCGCCGCACCGCGATTGATGATGCCACAGCAGACGATTCGCGGCGTTTCCGGCGGATATTCGACCTTGGTCTTCCAGACCTGTTTGCCGGTCTTGACGTCGACCGCCATGGTGGCCGCGTGGGTCGTGACATAGAGGGTGCCCTGATACACCAGCGGCTGCGATTCCTCGCTGCGGTCGTCGGCGTAGCTGTAGTTCCACACCGGCACGAGGTTCTTGGCGTTGTCCTTGTTGATCTGGGTGAGCGGACTGAACCGCTGCAGATTGTAGCCCATGCCGTAATTGAGGACGTTCGATGTGTCGGTCGCTCCCTTGACCAATTGATCGGTCGTTTGAGCGTTCGCCCCAAATGAAGCGAAAATGAAAAGCCCACCGGCCAGCGCGAAGCTGCGTTTCATGCGTACCCTCCCATTTGATCTCTAGCGGATCATGATGGGATGCTACCTGAGATCACGACGGCGTCAATCAAAGGACAGCGCAAAGAAAATAAAGAGAAGATTTGTATCGCCGTTATTTCGCCAAACGAAATGTCGCGCGCGTTCCAGACGCACTGCAACATCGAAGCACGAAGCAAATTGCCTGATGAGAGCGTGGCGCTCGAAGAAGTCCGCCGGATTCAGCCCGGCTGGTTCGATTTCCGCCTGATCATGGCGACGACGGCGTCGCGTATCCTGTCGATAGCCCCGCGCCGATAGTTCCAGCGCTCATCTGCGGCGGGCGACGCTATCACCATGGTCGCGTTGGCTTCGAACAACAATAGATCACCATCGGGACCCACCGCAAAATCCACGCCGGCATAGTCGAGGCCGAGGCGGTCTTGTATCCGCCCGAGTGCCGTCGTCGCCTTTCTGCCGAGTACGGCCGGCATGTCGCCGAGAAAGTTCGCCTCCTCGCGCCGGTATTCGCCGTGGTCGGCCATATCCGAGGTGAAGTAATGCACCTTCCAGTTTTTGGAGATCGCAAGATGCGACGGATAGATCGTGCCGTCGATCATCATGACGCGGTATTTGCGCGCCTTGCCGTCCTGGCCGCGGGCATCGAGATACTCGATCACCAGCAGATCGTCGCCGGGAAGACCGGCCGCGGCGGCAGACAACCCGGCGGCGGTTTCGACCAGGATGAAGTTGCGCCCGGTGTGATAGCCGGGCGAACGCAGCAGCAGCGGAAATCCAAACCCCTCGTTCGCGATTGAATTGGCCCCGTCCGAACCGGCCAGCGTGTTGCGGGCCATCGCCGCGATACGCGGCGTCACTACCCCTGGAATGGCGCGTAACTGCTCTGCATTGCCGAGCCGGCCGGTCTTCATCACCGCGCGGGGATCGTTGATGACCGGCGCGCTGGTTCGCTCGACCAGCCGCGCGGCCGCCTGCAATGCCGGCTGGCACAGGTCCGCATCTCCGATGGAGTTGAAGATCAGCTGATGCGGCGGCAGCGGGCCCGCGGGATCGAAATAGTCCGCGACGATGACCGACGTCAGGAAGACGCGGTCGTCGAGAAACGGCCCGGTCGGGATATTGCCGCCGCCCGAGGAGACCAGTTGCAGCAAGGCGACCGGCGGCGCGGTTCCGCGATACGGCAGGCTTGAGACCGCGTAGTCCCGAAAACCCTTCTCGAAATGATGGCGCGAGGCGGTGCGCTCGCCGATATCCGCGAGCACGGCGCCGAGGCCCTGATGCGCCGGCGCGTGTTCCGGATCGATCTTCAATACGGCTTCGTAATGCGTACGCGCCTCCGCGTGGCGGTTGGCGCGGAGCAGCAGGTTGGCCAGGTTGACATGCCCCATCGGATTTTCGGGATGATGGACGATCGCCTCCGCATAGACGCGGCAGGCGGCGTCGATCGCGCCCATGTTCGTGAGCAGCGTTCCGAATTCGTTGAGCGCGGAAAAATTCGTCGGCGCCCGCCGCAGGATATCGACGAAGGCCTGCTGGGCGTCCTGTTGCCGGTTGAGCGCGCCGAGCAGAACCGCGCGCTCGATCTCGGCATCGATGCGCGGCGCCGTCGGCGGCGCAACGCGCCGAGTTCGTCTTCGAGCTGTGTTAGCCGCGCTTCCTGAGCCAGCCGGGGCGCCCAGCCGTGATCGGTGCCGTGGGTTCCAGGCAGGGATGCCGCGTTCTGCTTCAATCCGGTCACTTTGCGGGTTTCGGTGTCGATGATTTGTTCGATGAGCTGGCGAGCCTAGCACGATCCGCTGATTTGGGGGCCCGAGCCGAAAATCCTAGGTTCCGATCGTTCGCGATGCCGGTCAATGTTGCAAAATATTTCTCCCGCGATCCTCGAAATCTCCGGAAGCAAAATTCCCGCATCGGCAATCCGCAAACGCTGATCGCGGCAGGATATTGTTTATCAAACACCGACATCGTCGGCCCGTATTCACTGCAACAAGATTGGACTTCATGACGACATCAGCGTCAGCAATCCGAATGCCGGGTTCCGAAATCTCCGGCGCGAACGCCGCGCGGTACCTGCAAACCGGGCAGGAGCATTACGCCGCGGGCAGGATCGATCAGGCGATATCCGCGTATCGACGCGCTCTCGCCGTCGCCGACAACGGGCCGCCTGGCTTCGTATCCGTCGAGACGGTTTCGCAATTGCATTCGAATCTCGGCAACGCCCTGATGCGTCGTTGCGAGCTGGAAGAGGCCGCCGGGAGCTACGAGGCGGCACTGCAGCTGGCGCCGCATTTGACGTCGTGCTGGTGCAATCTCGGCAATATCGAGCTCAAGACGGGAAACCCCGACCGGGCCATCACGCTCTATCTTCAGGCGCTGACGCTGAGCCCGGGTCATTGGCCGTCGCGCACCAATTTGGTGCAGGCCCTGATGGCTACGCGGCAATACCTTCTGGCCAAGCTGCTGCTGACGGAGCTGATCGAGGAACGGCCGCAGGATGCCGCAATCCACCATGAGCTCGGCAAGCTTTACGTCGAACTGGATGAACTGGAATCCGCGCTCGAATGCTTCCGACGGGCCGCCATCCTCAACCCCGGCGATGCCGACTCCATCTATTGGATCGGCGGCATCCGGCAGAAGCTTGGCGACACCGCGGCCGCGGAGGCCGCCTACGCGGAAGCCGCGCGCATCCAGCCTCTTGTCAGCCGGCCGGCTGCAAAATTTCCGGCGGATTTTCGCGTCCTGGCGCTGTTTGCGCCCTTCGCCGGCAACATCCCGCATGGATACCTGTTCCGCGATTGCGCCTACGATACCGATACGCTCGCGCTGTTTGCCGCCTGCGAATTCGATGCGGAGGTCCTGCGGCGCGATGTGCAGGTCGTCGTCAATTTGATTTGCGATGCCGACCAGGCCGACGGCTTGTTGCCGCTGGCCGCCGATCTCGCCGACCGGCTTGGCAAGCCGATCGTCAACCATCCGCGCAAGATCCGGCGCACGACACGGGATACCGTGGCGGGCCTGCTGCAGGGAATGCCGGGCTGCATCGTGCCGAAAATCCTGCGGCAAAAAGCCGGCACGAAGCTCGCCATCGGCGCCTTGCAGGCCGCGCTCTCTTCATCGTCGACCGTTCTGGTGCGGCCGGCCGGGACCCATGGCGGCGACGATTTTGAAAAGATCGAAGGGGAGGCCGCGCTCGCGGCAACGCTGGCGCAGCCAGCGGAGTGCGATCGCTATTTCATCGAGTATATCGACTACCGCTCGCCCGACGGCTATTTCCGGAAATACCGCTTCCTCTTCGTCGATGGCGAAATCCTGCCCTATCACCTGGCGATCTCGGAAGACTGGAAAGTGCATCACGATTCGACCGACATGGCCGATCACCGATGGATGCAGCGGGAAGAAGAGGGCTTCCTGAATGACCCGGCCAGTGTGTTCGGCCCCTCGCACGATCGACTGTTACGGGAAATCCGCGCGCGCATCGGCCTCGATTACTTCGGCATCGATTGCGGGCTCGACGCTTCCGGAAATCTTGTCGTGTTCGAGGTCAACGCCTCGATGCTGGTCCACGACCAGAATGTGGAATTCCCCTACAAGACGCCGTTCGTCCGGCGCATCAAATCGGCCTTCGACAATATGCTGCGCAAGTTTGCGACCGGGGGCGGCTAGGGCGTGATTCGGAAAATCGGGAACCCGTTTTCCGAAAAGACCGTGCTCCAGCTTTGCTTCCGTTCACGCGGCCGATTGCAGATCCGGCTGGCGAAGCGGCAATTCGATGCGCACGATCAGTCCGTGGGGCCGCCGGTCGTGCAGCGAAAGCTCGCCGCCATGCGCCAGCGCAATGGTTCGCGCGATTGAGAGCCCGAGACCGAAGCCCGTGACATCGTCCATGTTGCGGGCGTTGTCGCCGCGCACGAACGGCTCCAGCATGACATCCTTGCGCTCGTCCGAGATGCCGGGACCATCGTCCTCGACATCGATGGTCATGGTGTCGGACGCCAGGCTCAGGCGGATCGTGACCTCCGCGCCGAACCTGACCGCGTTTTCCGTCAGGTTGGTGACGCTGCGATGCAGATCGTCCGGCCGGACCATGGCCATGGCGTGCTGCGGGCCGTCGTAGGCGATCTTGTGGCCCATATCGGCGAATTGATCGGTGACGAGTTGCAGCGTGCTCGCGACATCGACCAGCGTCATCGCCTCGAGCTTGCGGTCGTTGCGCAGGAAGGAAAGCACGGACTCCAGCATGGATCGCATCTGGTCGAGATCGTGCAGCATGCGGCTGCGCTGCGAATTGTCCTCGATGAATTCCGAGCGCAGGCGCATCCGGGTGATCGGGGTCCGCAAATCGTGGCTGATGGCGGCCAGCATCTTGGTGCGGTCGTCGATCAGGGCGGTGATCCGCTCCCGCATGCGGTTGAGCGCCTTGGCGACCGACCGAATTTCTTCGGGGCCGCGTTCGGGCAGCGGCGCGGCGGCGCCGTTCAGGCTGAAGCTTTCGGCGGCCTTGGCGAACGACGACAGCGGCGCGGTCAGGGCGCGCGCCGCCCACAGGCCGAGCAGGCTGACGCAGACGACGGCAAACAGCAGGGTCGTCATCCACGGTCCGCGCCAGAACGGACGCTCCCATTGCTCCGGCGGGAGCTTTGCGGAGATCATCGCGCCGTCCGGAAGCGTGATGGCGATCCTGTGGCCGTGCGAGCCATGGGCCAGCGACGAAATCCGATAGGTCTTGCCGAGGTGGCGGCGCAGGCCATGCAGATCGGGACCATCGGCCTCCTCCGCGGCGGGAGCGGTGTCCGGCGGAACATCTGCGATGTCCAATTGCGGAAACGCCCGCGCGGCATCGGCGAGCAGCCGTGGCCGTTCGGCCGGCGGCGAGGCGGCCAAAAGCTGGGCCGTGGCCGCCAGCTGACTGTGTCCATGGCCGATCACGGGATCGAATTGATCGGGCCGGTGAATCAGGAAACTCGCTGTGATGATCAGATGAATGGTCACGATCGAGGCGACCACCAGCGCCGCGATCTGCCCGCTGATTCCCTTCAGATTGAGGATGCCCGATAGCTTCACGATCAGCTGTCCGTCGCGACCGCTTCCACGGCAGGGGTGAACATGTAGCCGCCGGAGCGCACCGTCTTGATCATGACGGGCTCCTGCGGATCGGGTTCGATCTTGCGCCGGATGCGGCTGACCAGCACGTCGATGCTGCGTTCGAACGAGCCGGCGTTGCGGCCCTGCGTGAGATCGAGCAGGCTGTCGCGCGACAGCACGCGGCCGGGCCGCTCGCAGAAGGTTCGCAGCAGATCGAATTCGGCGCTGGTCATCGCCACCCGCGCGCCTGCCGGATTGCGCAATTCCCGCAGCCTGAAATCGATTCGCCATCCCGAAAAGCGAAGCGCGATCGCGCCATTGGCGGCGCTGACCGTCTGCGCGGCCGTCTGCCGCCGCAGCACCGCGTTGATCCGCGCCAGCAATTCGCGTGGGTTGAAGGGCTTCGCGAGATAGTCGTCGGCACCCATCTCCAGCCCGAGGATCCGGTCGACGTCCTCGCCGCGCGCGGTCAGCATGATGATCGGCGTTTGCGATTCGGCGCGGACCTTGCGGCACAGGCTAAGCCCGTCTTCGCCCGGCAGCATGACGTCGAGGATCAGAAGATCGACGCGGTGGTCGGTCATGAGCCGGGACATTTCGCGTCCGTCATTTGCGGTCGTCACGTTGCAGGAGTTGGTGCGCAGATATTTCGCGATCAGCGCCCGCGTCTCGCGGTCGTCTTCAACGACAAGAATGTTCGGCGTTGCCATGGCCATGTGGACCTTTGTCAGTGATTTGGGAATTTTGGCGAAGCATTTTTGTTTCCGGATGTTTCTGACCTTCCGGCTGCAACACGGGGCAACACACGGCAACACGGCAGCAAGGCAGCAACAAGGTCTCGTTAACAGAATTAACCTTAGCTTCGGGGCGTCCCGCAAGAACCCATTCGGACCCCCTTGGAGCCATCATGACCTCGATCTCCGCGCTCTCCAGCACCAGCTACCAGTCGCCCCTGCAGAAGCTGCAGGACGAACTGCAGTCGGAAGTGAATTCCGGCGCGATCTCCTCCTCCGATCAGAGCGCGCTGTCTTCCGCGCTCAACGACATCGACTCCTCGCTGCAGAGCGGCCAGGCGGACGCCTCGTCCGGCAGCACCAATTCCTCGCCCGGCGACCTGAAGTCGAAGATCGACACCCTGATCGCCAACGAAGTATCGAGCGGCAAGCTGACCAGCGATCAGGCTACCGAGCTCCAGGGCGTCTTCAAGCAGGCGTTTGCCCAAGGCGCGGGAGCCGCCGGAGCCGGCGGCGCTCCGGGCGATGCCGGTGGCACGAGCGGCGCCGGGCAGGCGCATCATGGCCATCATGGCGGCCATGGCGGTCCGCCGCCCACCGGCGACTCCTCCACGACCGACGGCTCCAGCAGCACCAGTTCGGCCAGCGACATCCTGCAGCAGTTCCTGCAGGCGCTGCAGAGCTCGCAGTCGGCCGCCTCGCCGTCATCCTACGGCGCAACCGGCGCTTCCGACTCCAGCAGCAGTTCGTCGTTCTCGGCGCTGCTGATCAACTATCAGACCTGACCTCACGCTGGCGCAGGCCGGGAAGCGATGTTCGACACGATCGTTCTGCTTGCGGGTCAAGCCGAGCAGGCCGCGATGCCGCCGGTGCTGTGCGCGCACAATCCGCGCCTCACCGTCGTATCGGTCGCGACGTCGGTCGACCTGGCTGGCCTCGATCCCGCCCTGCTTGAACGAGCCCGGCTGATTGCGTTCGTGACGCCGGAAATCGTCTCAGGCTTCGTTCTTGCGAAGCTCGGCTACAGCGCCATCAATTTCCATCCGGGTCCGCCTGATTATCCCGGCTGGGCGCCGTCGCATTTTGCGCTCTACGAGCGGGCAACCGAGTTCGGCGCCACCGTCCATGTCATGGTCGAACGCGTCGATGCCGGCCCGATCATCGACGTCGCGCGCTTTCCGATTCCCTCCGGCATTCCCGTGCTGGGACTCGAGGGGCTGGCTTATGCCCACCTCGCGCACCTGTTCTGGCGGATGGCGAAGTCGCTTGCGACCGATCCGAACCCGCCGCCCGTGCTTCCGGTCGAATGGGGCCACCGAAAATATTCCCGCCGCGCCTATCGGGCGATCTGCGACATTCCGTTCGACATTCCCAAGGATGAGCTCGACCGGCGCCTGAAGGTGTTTGGCGGCAATCATTTCGGCATGTGCCCGACCATCCATCTGCACGGCATCGAGTTTCGCGCCGTGCCGCCGGGGTCCTGAAGTTTCAGGGGCCGCTGGTCGCGACGCCGAAGTCGATCGGCTGCAGCGACGTGGTGTTGCAGCGCCAGCCGCCGGCATCGGCTTTCTTGAACGCGAACGCCTTCTCGACCTTCAGGCGGTGAGCCACCGTGAAACTGTCTCTGCTCTTCGGCGCCGGATTTGGTTTGCCGGATTTCGGATCCCAACAAGTTCCCGTGCAGTTGGAAGCGATCGGACTGCAAACCGCGAACGGCGACAGCACGACCATTTCGACTTCCGCCGTCACCAGCGCACTCTGGTCCGCCACCTCGTTATCGAGCTGAAGGACGCGGCTGACGATGAGGAAGCTCTCGCAGGCATTCGCCGCATGAATCTGCGCGACGCAAAGATCGACGGCGTCGGCGTCGGGCAGGGGCGAGGCGAGACGGCGTCCAAAAACCTTTTTGGCGTCGCCCTTGGCGGCCGCGATCTCGGCCGTCTTCGCGCGCATGTACTCCTCCAGGCAGCCCGAAGACGACGACAGCTCCTCCAGCGGCACGTTATCCTTGCCCACCAGGCCGCATTTCCGGTCGCGCTCCCTGCTCCATCGTTCGTATTCGGCAAAGGCGGCCTTGGCGTCGTCTTCGTTCAGCCTGGTTATCAGTCCCAAGGTCCGGCTATTGAGCTCGTTCCTGGCCAGCGCCAGCGTCGGGTCGCTGCATATCAACGTGCCGGCGGTGGTGTTGGTCGCCAGACAGTCGAAATTCGGATCGCTCAGGATGCCGATTCTTTCCTGCGTTTCTATCGACAGGCATGCCGCGATGGGGGCGACGTCCTGGTACGAGATGGCTTGATTGCGCTGAATGCCGCAGCTTGAATTGCGATCCTTGATCCATTCGGCGTTTTCCTCGATCGCGAGGCGGCGGTTGGCGAGCCGGTTGAGGCGGTCCTGGATCGCGGCTTTGAGCTTTCCGGAAATGGCATTGAGTTCGGGATCGCCGCAAAACAGCCGGTCGGCCTGGCCCTTCAACACCGCGCAATGATTCTCGCTGTATAGCGGCAGCGCATCGCTGATCGATCGGCCGGAATTTGCCGGACCTTCGGCGCAAGCCGGACAGGCGAGGCCAATCTGGACCGCAACGACAGCCAGCATCATTCCCCGCATCGCGCGCTCCACTCCCCCAAACTCTTGCGGGCGTATCATCGAGGTGCGCGGAGACATGTCAATGCGTTTGGACGTCCCGCCGGCCGGCGGGGCGCCGCGGCTGGGCCTCAGTTGGCAGGCGAAACCAGGCTCGCCAGCAGTGGGGCGTCGGCGTACCGCATGGCTCCGTCCTGATTGATCACGAACAGCGGCCGGTAGTTGCGGACATTGGCGTCCGCGACCATCGCCATGCGGCGATTGTCCAGCATCAGCCAATCGCCGTCCAGCCGCGCGGCCGCGACCGCGTGGTCCTCGCCGTGAACGGTGTCGCGCATGATGACGATCCGGACGTCGTCAGCCGAGAGTCCGGCCATGCGCAGGGCGACGTATTTCGCAATGGCGTAGTCTTCGCAATCCCCGGCGCCATGGGCGAAGGTGACCAGCGGCGAGCTCCAGACGTCGAGCTGGCCGTATTGGGCCTCATCGCTCATCGGCCGGATCGCAAGATTGATCGCGCGATTGATTTCACCGAGGCGGGCGCGTCCCTCGCGCGAGCGCGCACCGTCCACGATGGCGAGGAATCGGAGCGCCGCCGGCGAGGCGCAACGTTCGCGGTCGCCGTCGCAAAGCGCCAGTTGCACCCGTTCGTCGTCGAGCGTGCCCTCGACCCGCAGCCATTTTTCCACAACGCCGCCTTCGGACAGCGGCGCGGCGAACAGGCCGAACGGCTCGGCGGATTTGCGAATCAGCTCCGACACGCCGGGCGTCATCAATGTTGCGGCTGAAAGCTCCGGCGCCGATCCGAACCAGACCATGCTGCAGGCAAGTATGGCGGCACGCCACGCGTGCGAATGACCAGGAAATCCCATCTGACGCCCCATTGTCCGGGCATCGGCGAGGCTGAGTAGCCAGCTCGTGACCGGATCATTTCACGGGCAATGATGGGCGGGGGGACGTTTTATTCTGCTTAAAGCAGGCCACGGCGGGCCGGAAAGCGCGCAACAGGCTGAAATCCGTCTCGCCGATTTGCTGAAAATTTTATGCATCTCCCGCAGGGCAGCAAAAGCTGCCCGCAGAAGGCGAAACCCACATGCGTTGGTTGTGCGGCTGCGGATTTCCGCGAGGTATGGCTAATCGGCCGCAGATTACGCCTTATGTTATCTAGATCACAGTTTTAGCTGAGAAACCGGCGCAGTATCGTGCAACACGATGCAGGGGCAAGGTTAGTAAAGTATCTATGATGTAATATATAACTAATCATTACACAGATAAATCTGATCTATGCCTGAAATCGCGATATTTATACGTCCCGCCAGCCATCCTAATACTTCTCAATTCGACAGATTTAGCCAAAAAACCGCCCGGATCGCTTCTGCCGGGCCGGCTTGCACAGGACTTGCACAAGCAGGAGATGGTTTCGCAATGCTTACCCCGATGATATGCAAGTTTAGACAATTGAAATTCATATAGTAATTAACCATTTGCGGTGGCCCTATTGAATTACGCCGGCAAATTCGACGCCACGTTCTCGGCCGACGGCCCCGGTCTGCATCCCCAGGGGCAGGCCCACGTCGAGACGATGACCAAGCATGCGACGCATGCGCCCGCCGACGCCATCATTGTTCCGGACTCGCAACTGCTGTTCAACGGCGACTTCAAGCGTGAAGGCGTCGACCTCGTCCTTTCCCATGACCACCACGAACTGGTTCTGCACGACTACTTCAAGGGCGAGAAGCGCGCGGCGCTGTCGTCGCCCGATGGCGCGCACCTCACCGGCGATCTCGTCAACGCACTGACCGGCCACACCGAATACGCGCAGGCTGACGGCAGCGCGGCTGCGGGCAAGGTGATCGGCCATGTCACCAAGCTCTCGGGCACCGCGACCATCGTTCGCAATGGCGTCTCGATCATCCTGAACAACGGTGACAACGTCGAAAAAGGCGACGTCGTCCAGTCCGGCTCCGATTCGACGCTCGGCATCACCTTCATCGACGGCACCGTGTTCGGCCTGTCGTCGAATGCGCGAATGGTGCTCAACGAAATGGTCTACGACCCCAACGGGTCGAACAATTCGTCGCTGATCAGCCTGGTGGCCGGCACCATCTCCTTCGTCGCCGGCGAGACGGCCAAGCACGGCGACATGAAGGTCGACACGCCGGTCGCGACCATGGGCATCCGCGGCACCGCGGTGCTGGTCGAGATCGATTTCAACGTGCCAGGCACCGGCGGCGCGCCGGACGCGAAATTCCAGGTTCTGGTCGAGCCGGACGGCACCACCGGTTCCTACATCCTGTTCGACAAGAACACGCTGACGCCGATCGCGACCGTCAATCAGGCCGGACAGCAGATCAACATCAGCCAGGGCCAGGTCTCCATCACCAACGCCCCGCTGCCGCCCGACATTCAAAAGCTGATCACCGATGTTTTCTCGCTGAAGTTCACGGACTCCAATCCCAAGAGCTTCGATCACTTCACCGATTTCGGCGTTCCGCAGTCGCTGCAGCCGATCTATTTGCCGAACGGCACCAGCGCGACTCCGGTCATCATCCCCGTCAACGTCACCCAGGATGCGACACCGCAGAGTCTGCCCGGGCAGGGTGATCCCAGTCACCACATTCCGGGTCCGCCGTCCGCGGTCATCCTCGATGCCAGCGGCCATCTGACGACCGGCTTTTCCATTACCGAACTCGCCGGCAGGACCCACGCCATTGACCCGGACAGCCTCTCCGTCAGGGTCAACTGGGCGGACGTCAACCCCGGCGATACCCCGTCGGCCCAGGTCAAGTTCGGTTCGATGGCTTACTACAACTCGGCGCACGTCAACGTCACGGCGGCCCTGACCGCACAGCAGCTCGCTGACATCGCGGCGATCGAACTCAATCTCGTTCCGGTTCCCGACCGCCGGCAACAACAACAACGGTTCGGCGACCATCACCTACAGCCTGCCGGACAATGCGTTCGATTTCCTCGCCGCCGGCGAGAGCGTGACGCTGACCTATCTGGTGGATGTCCATAACAACTTCGCCGCAAACGACGAGGTCAACCACCTTTCGTTCACGATCACGATCGACGGCACCAATGACGTTCCGACGCTCGCGGCGACGAGTGCCGCCGTGGCCGAGCATTCCGGCGCGACCGATCATGCCGGCGGTACGATCACCTTCACCGACGTCGACCTGACGGACCGGCCGGTGGTGACCACGGCGTTCAGCACGTTCACCTACAAGGACGCGCACGGAAACGATGTTACCAGCGCGCTGACGCCTGCGCAGCAGGCCGAAGTCGCCGCGGTCGAAGCTGCGCTGACGCTGAATCGTTTCCCTGACCAATGCCAACAACGGCACGGTGACGTGGTCGTATGACATCGCCGACGGCAAGCTCGGTTTCCTCGCCGACGGAGACCTGCTGACGCTGACCTATATGGCGAGCGTCGATGACGGTCACGGCGGCCTGGTGTCCACCCCGATTACGGTGACCATTCTCGGCGTCAGCGACGTCCCGTTCCCCATCAGCGAGCAGTCCAACGAGAACCAGCCGAACCCGACCGGTTCGAACGCCCCCGACACCGTCTCCGGCACGCTGACTTTTACCGGTGTCGACCTCGGCAACGTCCAGAGCGTCGACAATACCCTGATCTCCGTGACCTGGTCGGGTGGCAGCGCGTTGCCGAGCGGGCTCATGAGTACGCTTGCATTCCTCGCTCACGGAGTCGGTGACGCAGCACGGTCGGTTTCAAGTTCAGCGCGGCGGACAAAACTTTCGACTTCCTGGCCGCCGGGGAGACGCTTGCCATCATCTACGACGTCACGGTTACCGACAGCCACGGGATCAGCACGACCAGACCCGTGACGATCATCGTTACCGGCACCAACGATACGCCTGTTATCAGCAGCGAGGCGCAGGCCGGCGCGATCACCGAACTGTCCAACAGCCCGCCGCCGAACCCGACCGGTTCGACCCTCTTTGACACCGCGACCGGCACGGTGACCTTCACCGACGTGGATCTCAACGATCACCACGTGGTGTCGGTGACCGGTGTTGCCACTTCGGGCGTCACCTCCGGCCTGCCGGGCGACAGCAACGTGCTCGGCTGGCTCTCGCTCGGCGCACTTACCGATAGCACGGGCAGCGGCACCGGCGGTTCTGACACCTGGACCTTCTCGGCGCAGGACGGCAATTTCGATTACCTCGCGGCGGGCGAGACCGTCACGCTGACCTACACCGTGCAGGTCGACGACGGCCATGGCGGCATCGTCACCCTGCCGGTCACCATCGTCGTCACCGGCACCAACGATACGCCGGTCATCACCAGCGTGCCGCAGGCCGGGGCGATCACCGAACTGTTCAGCACCACGCAGCCGAACCCGACCGGCTCGAGCGCCCTCGACACCGCAACGGGAACGGTGACCTTCACCGACGTCGACCTCAGCGACCACCACACGGTGTCGGTGACCGGCGTTGTCGCTTCGGGCACTACCACTGGCCTGGCGAGCCCGGGCGACGTCCTCGGTTGGCTGACGTTCGGCACGTTGCACGACACGACGGGCACCGGCCTCGGCGGCTCCGACACCTGGACTTTCTCGGCGCAGGACAAGAGCTTTGACTATCTCGCGGCAGGCGAGACTCTCACGCTGACCTATACCGTGCAGGTCGACGACGGCCATGGCGGCGTGGTCACCCAGCCGGTCACGATCACCGTCACCGGCACCAACGACACGCCTGACATCACCAGCGGCAAGCAGACCGGCACCATTACCGAGCTGTTCAGCACCCCGCAGCCGAACCCGACCGGCTCGACCGCCAACGATACCGCAACGGGTGCGGTGACCTTCACTGACGTCGATCTCAGCGACCACCACACGGTGACGATCACCGGCGTTGTCGCTTCGGGCATCACCACTGGCCTGCCGGACAATGCGACCCTGAAGAGCTGGCTCTCGCTGGGCACGCTGCACGACACCACGGGCAGCGGCCTCGGCGGCTCCGATGCCTGGACTTTCTCGGCGCAGGACAAGAGCTTTGACTATCTCGCGGCAGGCGAGACTCTCACGCTGACCTATACCGTGCAGGTCGATGACGGCAACGGAGGCGTGGTCACCCAGCCGGTCACCATCACCGTCACCGGCACCAACGATACGCCGGTCATCACCAGCGGCACGCAGACCGGTACGATCGCCGAACGGTCCAACCCCACCCAGCCGAATCCGACCGGCTCGACCGCCGCCGACACCGCGACGGGTGCGGTGACCTTCACCGATGTCGATCTTAGCGACCACCACACGGTGTCGATCACCGGCGTTGTCGCCTCGGGCGTCACCTCCGGCCTGCCGGACAATGCGACCCAGAAAGCGTGGCTCTCGCTGGGCACGCTGCACGACACCACGGGCACCGGTCTCGGCGGCTCGGATGCCTGGTCGTTCTCGGCGCAGGACAAGAGTTTTGATTATCTCGCGGCCGGCGAAATTCTTACGCTGACCTATACCGTGCAGGTCGACGACGGCCATGGCGGCGTTGTCACCCAGCCCGTCACCATCACCGTCACCGGCACCAACGACTCCCCGACCATCACGGCAGGCTCGACCACCGCGACCGGCGCGATCACCGAGCTCGCGGCGACCACCGGTTCGTCCACGAGCGACAGCTCCACTGGCAGCATTGCGTTCGCCGACCCCGACCTCGACGACCACCATTCGGTAACCCCATCAGGGCCGGCCTTTGCCTGGTCCGGCGGCAGCTTGAGTGCCGGCCAGATTACCGCCCTGACCAACGCCAGCACGTTGAAGCTGACCGAGACCGACAGCACGGGGACCGGGTCGGGCTCGGTGGCCTGGAATTACAGCGCGGCGGACAGGACTTTCGACTTCCTGGCGGCAGGTCAGACGCTGACGATAACCTATGCCTTGACGATTGCCGACGGTCACGGCGGGAGCGTCGTCCAGAACGTGGTCGAGACCATCACCGGCACCAACGACGCGCCGAGCATCGTCGCGAGCGCCACCGATGCGACCGGCGCATTTACCCATGACGACCACCGGCCCGACCGGGCCAACGGCAGCATCGGCTTCGCCGACGTCGACCTCAGCGATCACCACACGTTGAGCATTTCGGGACCCTCCTTTTCCGTTTCGTTTGGAACGCTGTCCCCCCTGGAGAAGTCCTGGCTCGCCAACGCCAGTACGATGGCGCTGAGCGAGACCGACAGCACCGGTTCCGGGACCGGCGCGGTGGCTTGGAATTACAGTCTGACGGATTTCGGCGCCGACTTGCTGTTTCAAAATCAGAAGCTGACGGTGACCTATACGGTGACGATTTCCGACGGTCATGGCGGCAGCACCAGCCAGGACGTGGTGGTGACCGTCACCGGCAGCTCGGATTTCGACACCGATCCGGCGGGCGTGGCTGGATCCGAAATCAACCTGGGGCTCCCCCAGTTCGCCGGCGTCAGCAATATGGCCGTTACCGTCGAGGGAGCGCCGCTCAATTGGACGATGGCCGGCGCCATGCACAACGCGGATGGTTCGTGGACCGCGCAGGCCAGCGATTTTTCGGCGTTGACGATCACGCCTGACGTCAATTTCGTCGGCGCGACCCTGCTCCACGTCACCGAAACCTGGACCAATCCGGACGGCAGCACCGGCTCGGCGGTCGTGTCGGACAATGTCGAAGCCTATGCGCCGGGCTCGCCGATCTTTGCGGTGGCGGGCGACGATCACTTGACGGGCACCGGCAGCGGAAACCTCTTCGTCTTCGGTCAGCCGATCGGCCACGACGTCGTCTACAATTTCAACGCCTCGCTGGACAAGATCGACCTGATCGGCTTCGACAATATCGCCGGTTTCGCCGACATCCAGGGCAACATCTCCGACGACGCCAACGGCAATGCCGTGATCACGCTGGGTGCCAACGAGACGATCACGCTGTATGGGGTTGACGCCGCATCGGTTACGGCGAGCGACTTCGTATTCAATCAGGCGCCGGTCACCGAGAATCCGGGGACCATGCAGATCGGCGACGGCGCCCATCTGGCGCTGAGCGGGACAATCGATAATACCGGCACGATCGAACTGAACTCCACCGGCGACGAGACTGATCTCCTGATCATTCAGCAGGGTATTACGCTCACCGGCGGCGGCCATGTGGCGTTGTCGGACAGCGCGCAAAATGTCATTCACGGAACCGGCGCCGATGTGACGCTGACCAATGTCGACAACACGATCAGCGGCGGCGGTGACCTTGGCGGCGGCCAGCTCACACTCGTCAACGATCTCCACGGTATCATCGAGGCCACCGAGGCTTCCAACCCGCTCACGATCGACGTCACTTCGTTCGTCAATCACGGCCTTGTGCTGTCGAATGGAGCAGGCGGCCTGGAGATCAAGGGCGGCATCGACAGCGACGGCGTGCTGGAGGCGGGCGCAGGCCTGCTCAAGGTCGATGGCGCCTTCATCGGCGGCGGAACTGCCGTGATCGATGGCGGCAAGATGGAGTTCGTTGCCGCTTCCGACGCGGCCGTGCATTTCTCCGGAAACAGCGGAGGCACGCTCGTGCTCGACGACGTCTCGCATTTCACCGGAACGGTCACCGGCTTTTCCTACGGCGACACCATCGACCTCGCAGGGATCGATCCTGCCAATGTCACCGTCGGCAATTCCGGTTCGCTCGAGGTCCACTACGGACCGGGCGCCAACGACTTCTTCTCGCTCGACGGCAATTATGATCCAGCGGGTTTCAGCGTCGTCAGCGACCACAATGGCGGCACAGACCTCGTCTGGAACCATTCGGCGCCGGTCATCGATACCGACCAGGTCAGCGTCCTCGAAAGCAGCGATGGCACGGCCACGATCTCCGGCCTGCAACTCACCGATTCCGACCCGGCAGCCTCCACCGACACGTTCGCGGTCACCGCGACAGCCGGCAGTTCCGAATCCATTCACCTCGGCAACATCGACACGGCCCTGGAAACGGTCACCGCGCCTGCCGCCGGCAACGTCGCCGTCACGGTCACCGACAGTTTCGGCGCCACCGACACCGTGAACTTCGTTTTCAACGAGACCGGAATGGGCGCGAATGCCGTGCTGCAGGGTACGGCGGGCCAGGACGTGATCTTCGCAACCGGCCATTCCGATGTGCTGACGGGCGGCGGCGGCCAGGACCAGTTCGTGTTCGCGCCGACGCCGGGAGTCGCGGATGTGCAGCACACCATCACGGACTTTACCGCCGGGCTCGACAAGATCGACCTGCGGCAGTTCGGCAATATCGCGGCACCGACCGATCTGACCGAGGTGCAGCAGGGCAGCGATACGCTGATCACGCTCGACAGCCATGACACCCTGCTTCTGAAGAATGTCGCGGCCGCGAGCCTCACCGCCAACGATTTCCTCCTCCACCCGGGCAGCCACGCCTGACCGCCGGCGGCTAGGGGCGGCCGATGCCGGCTCCGCCGTGCATTCCGAGAGACAGACGTGCTCATTTCGCCCGGCCGTGATATCGAAACAGCATGAAGCGGCTGAGGATATGGCGGCGTTGGTTCGCGCGGCGGATCGGGTATGCGAGGCTGGTGTGCTTCGTGCTCCTGATCGGCTTTGCGGTGCTGCGCGTCGCCGACCCGGCACCGGTCGAGGAGATCCGGGTCAGGACCTTCGATACGTTCCAGCGCCTTGATCCCCGCGCCAAGCTCGCCAAGTCGCCGGTCGCCGTCGTCGACATTGACGACCAAAGCTTGACCAAGCTTGGCCAGTGGCCGTGGCCGCGAACGCGGATCGCGGACATGATCACGAATCTGACCAAACTCGGCGCCGCCGTGATCGCCTTTGACGTGGTGTTCTCGGAACCGGACCGGCTCAATCCCGACATCGCGGCCGATACGTTCCGCAATCTGGATGAGGAAACCCGGGCCAAATTGCGAAGCCTGCCGAGCAACGATCAGGTTTTCGCCGATGCGATCCGGCGCTCGCGCGTGGTGCTGGGCGAATCCGGAATTCCCTTTATCCTCAGCGATCTCGACAAATCCCTTCCGGTGACGGGGCTCGCCATGCTGGGCGAGGAGCCTCAGCCTTTCATGCTCGAATGGCTCGGCCTGCTGCGCAACGTTCCGGTACTCGAGGCGGCAGCAGCTGGCCGGGGACTGTTTTCGATCAGGCCCGAACGCGACGGCATCGTCCGGCGGGTGCCCATGATCATGCTGGCGCAGGGCGTGACCATGCCGTCCCTGAGCTTTGAAATGCTTCGGGTGGCGACCGGGACCGACACTATCTTCATCAAAGCCGACAAAGGTGGGATCAAGAGTATCGGCGTCAAGGGTTTCCAGATTCCGACGGACGCCAATGGCCAGCTTTGGGTTCATTTCGCGCGCCGCGACACCTCGATTCTCGTGCCCGCGGCGGATGTGCTCGATGGCAGCGTGCCGCCCGAGAAAATAAGGGGCAAATTGGTATTGATAGGAACCTCGGCCGTGGGGCTCAACGACATCAAGACCACGCCGGTGTCCCGGGCCATGCCGGGCGTCGAGATCCACGCCCAGGTGCTCGAAAGCGCACTGACCCAGGCGGTGCTTTCGCAGCCGAGCTACGGCATCGCCCTGGAATTCCTTGCCGCGCTGGTGCTCGGAATTCTGGTGCTCATCTTCGCACCGATGTTCGGTCCAGTCACTCTCGTCGGTATGGGCGCCCTGTTCGCCACGGTGTTGATCGGAACGTCGTGGTACTATTATTCGCACTACCGGCTGCTAATCGATTTCACCTATCCCCTGCTGTCGACCACCGCGATCTACCTGACGCTGATCTTCACCAGCTTCGTACGCGAGCAGGCGCAACGGCGGCAGATCCGTTCGGCGTTCGGCCAGTATCTGTCGCCGGCGCTGATCGAACAGCTCGCGCAGTCGCCGGAAAAGCTCGTGCTCGGCGGCGAGGAGCGCGAGATGACCATCATGTTCTCCGACGTGCGCGGGTTCACGACGATCTCGGAATCCTACAAGCAGGATCCGCAAGGCCTCACGTCGCTGATGAACCGGTTCCTGACGCCGCTGACCAACGCGATCCTGGCGCGCAAGGGCACGATCGACAAATACATGGGCGACGCCATCATGGCGTTTTGGAACGCGCCGCTCGAGGACAAGGAACACCAGATCAACGCCTGCGAGGCCGCCGTCGACATGCTGGAGCGGATCGACGAGCTCAACAAGCTGCGGGAGCAGGAGGCGAAGGAGGGCGGCCACGTCTACATTCCCATCAATGTCGGCGTCGGCCTCAATACCGGCATATGCGTGGTCGGCAATATGGGTTCGGATCTGCGCTTCGACTATTCCGTGCTCGGCGACAGCGTCAATCTGGCGTCGCGGCTGGAAGGGCAATCCAAGGAATACGGCTTTCCGATCATCGTCGGCTCCAGGACCGCGCTGGCGGCCAAGGAGAAGTTCGCGATTTTGGAGCTCGATTTCATCATGGTGAAGGGCAAGAAGGAGCCCGAGGTCATCTATGCCATCGCCGGCCGCGTGGACACGGCGAATTCCGGCCGTTTTCAGCGCCTGCGCAACCTGACCATCGAGATGCTGGCGTGCTATCGCAGCCGCGACTGGGAGGGCGCGCTTGCCGCGATCGAACGCGGCCGCCGCACCGACGACGCGGGCGCGCTGGAGCTGCTCTATAATCTATATGAGGCGCGGATCCGGAATTATCAGGCCAACCCGCCGCCGGAAGACTGGAACGGCGCGTTCGCGCTGCTGACGAAGTAGGCTCTTGTCGTCCCGGCGTTCACCGGGACGACACCGCGCGTTGTGGCGCGTTTCTTGTTCACATCCGGGCGTCCGCGGCCCGCATCCTCACTCCACCCCGATCGTGGTCAGGTCCTGGAACCAGTGCTGCGCCTGCACGAATTTCTTGACCTTGGGCGACAGCGCATGCGGGTTAGTGTCGTGCACCACCCACACCAGCGCCGCGTCGTCGACTACAAGCGAATGCGCCTGCGCGATCAGTTCGTCCTGCTTGGCGGTATCGAAGGTCTGCTTGGCCTCGGTGATCAGCGCGTCGACCTTCTCGTTCTTGTAGCCACCCCAGTTGACGCCGACCGGCGCGACCTGGTCGGAGGCGAAGAAGCGGACGATGGCGTAGAGCGGGTCGGAGGTCACGTAAGCGATGTTGTTGGCGGTGATGCCGGCGTTCATTTCGTCAGCCGCGCCCTTGCGCCAATGCGTGTAGAGCGTCTCCAGCTCGACCACCTTGAAGTCGATATCGATGCCGATCTCCTTGAAGCTCTGCTGCAGGAATTCGTTCATCGGCAGCGACAGCATCTGCCCGGTGCCACCTTGCGCGATGATGAAGGTGGTCTTCAGCGGCTTGTCCTTGGAGTAGCCGGCTTCCTCCACCAGCTTCTTCGCCGCCGCCGGATCGTATCTGAGATCGAAGGTCGGATGGCCGAACCACGGGCTCGAAGGATCGACCTGGCCCTTGGCGGGTTTGGCGAGACCGTTCATCAACCCGACCACCGCGTCGCGGTCGATGGCGAGATTGAGCGCCTTGCGCAGGCGGATGTCGGTCCAGGGCGAGCCCGGCAGCACGCTGAGGTGATAGTTCCAGACGTGCGGGGTGATGTTGTCGACGATCCGCATGCCCGCCGATTTGAGCTGGGGCACCGCGTCGGGCGCCGGCGTTTCGATCAGGTCGACCTGCCCGGCGAGCAGCGCGTTGGTCCGCGTCAGCGCTTCCGGCATCGGTATCAGCACCAGCTTGTCGACCTTCGGAATCCGCTTCTTGTCCCAGTAATCCGCATTCTTCGTGAGTTCGGCGAGCTCGCGCGGCACCAGTTTGGTCAGTTTGAAGGGGCCCGTGCCGGAAGGTTCGCTGGCGAACTTGTCCCAGTCCTTGCCGACCTTCTCGTATTGCGCGGGGCTCGAGATCAGGAACCACAGCATCTGGTAGGGAAAGAACGAGTCTACCGTCTTGGTCGTGATCTCGATCGTGGAGTTGTCGATCTTGGCGTAGCTCTTCACCGAGGGCAGGCGGGTCTTGACCTGCGCGCTCTGGCGCTTGTCGAATTGCGGCGCCTTGTCGTTGAGCACCTTGTCGAGATTCCAGATCACCGCATCGGCGTTGAAGTCGCTGCCGTCATGAAACTTCACGCCCTTGCGCAGGGTGAAGCGCCACTTGGTCTTGTCGGCGTCGTCGACCTTCCATTCGGTGGCGAGGCCCGGCACCAGTTTGCCGGGCCGGTCCGCCACGTCCATCTCCCAGGCGACCAGCGGGTCGTAAATGGTCAAACCGGTAAATTGATAAGCGCCGGCGCCGCGATCCGGCTGGCCCGTCGTCAAGGGAATGTCGGCCATCGAGATGCCGTATCGCACCACCGTTTCGGCCCGCGCGGGAAGCGCGGACAGGCCGGCAGCGAGTAAGGCTGCGATGGCTGCAAGAATCAAGTTTCGGGCGCGCATGAACTAAGCTCCATTGGGAGAGGCCGGAGTACGCGCTGGGAGCTGCAAGGTTGATGCCAGATTAGGCAGCCTCGCGCGATCCCTCGTTGCGCTCACAGGGAGTTGTGCCGTCAACGGCAATTGAGCGGGCAATCCGCTCCCTTGGCACAGCCGTTGCATAAGATTGCATAAGAATTAATCATCGAAGTCGAAAAGGATTGGGTCTGATGCGTATCGAAAAATCGGGAAGAAGCCGGACTGTGGCGACGGCCGTAATCCTGGCGATGGCAGTGGCAGTGGCAGGCATGCCGCGCATCGCGAGCGCCGAAACCACCCTGCGCATCGGCATGACCGCTGCCGATATTCCGCGCACGCTGGGGCAACCCGATCAGGGCTTTGAGGGCAACCGCTTCACCGGCCTCACCATGTATGACGCGCTGACGATGTGGGACCTGTCCTCCGCCGACAAGCCGAGCGTCATCATTCCCGGGCTCGCGACCGAATGGAAAGTTGACGATTCCGACAAGAAGAAATGGACCTTCAAGCTGCGTCCCGGCGTCACCTTCCATGACGGCTCGCCGTTCAATGCCGACGCCGTGGTCTGGAATGTCGAAAAAGTGCTCAAGCAGGATGCGCCGCAGTTCGACCCGAGCCAGGTCGGCGTCACCGCATCGCGCATGCCGACCCTGGTCTCGGCGCGCAAGATCGACGACATGACGGTGGAACTGACCACCAAGGAGCCGGACAGCTTCCTGCCGATCAATCTCTCCAATCTGTTCATGGCAAGCCCGGCGAAATGGCAGAAGTTCTACGAGGCGGCAGACGGCGCGGACGCCAAGGCGAAATCGCAAGCAGCCTGGGCGGCCTTCGCCAAGGATGCCTCCGGCACCGGCCCGTGGAAGATGTCGAGCTTCACGCCGCGCGAGCGGCTCGAACTCGTCAGGAACGAGAACTATTGGGACAAGGCGCGGGTGCCCAAGGTCGACAAGATGCTGCTGCTGCCGATGCCCGAAGCCAACGCGCGCACCGCGGCCTTGCTCTCCGGCCAGGTCGACTGGGTCGAGGCGCCGGCGCCGGACGCGGTCGCCGAAATCAAGCAGCGCGGCTTTGTCATCTCTACCAACGAGGAGCCGCATGTCTGGCCGTGGCAGTTCTCGCGCGTCGAAGGCTCGCCCTGGAACGATATCCGCGTCCGCAAGGCCGCCAATCTCTGCGTCGATCGCGAGGGCCTCAGGGATGGTCTGCTCGCCGGCCTGATGGTGCCCGCGACCGGCACCTTCGAGCCCGGCCATCCCTGGCGCGGCAATCCCACGTTTCAGATCAAATACGACAAGCCTGCCGCGCAGAAGCTGATGCAGGAAGCGGGCTACGGCCCGAACAAGAAACTCACGGTCAAGGTGCAGACCTCGGCGTCCGGCTCCGGCCAGATGCTGCCGCTGCCGATGAACGAATATCTGCAGCAGGCGCTGGCCGAATGCTATTTCGACGTCCAGCTCGACGTCATCGAGTGGAATACGCTGTTCACCAACTGGCGGCGCGGCGCCAAGGATCCGTCCGCCAACGGCGCCAACGCCACCAACGTGACCTACGCGGCGATGGACCCGTTCTTCGCGCTGGTGCGCTTCCTGCAATCCTCGATGGCGCCGCCGGTGTCGAATAACTGGGGTTATATCAACAACCCGAAATTCGACGAACTGGTGAAAAAAGCGCGCCAGACCTTCGATCCGACCGAGCGCGACAAGGCGCTGGCCGAACTGCACGCGGCTTCCGTCGATGATGCGGCGTTCCTCTATGTCGCCCACGACGTCGCGCCCCGCGCGCTGAGTCCCAAGATCAAGGGCTTCGTGCAGGCGAAGAGCTGGTTCGTCGACTTCTCGCCGATTTCGATGGCGCCTTAGTTGGCAGCGGCGGCGCAGCTTCAGCCGTCATGGCCGGGCTTGTCCCGGCCATCCACGCCTTGGCCTCAAGCAAGCAACTTGGCCTCAAGCAAGAAAGACGTGGATGCCCGGCACAAGGCCGGGCATGACGAATGAGAGACTTGCATCGCCGAACAAATTCGTGACGACAATCTGAAGGCCCAACGTGCTCGCCTATATCCTGCGCCGCATCGTCTATGTGATCCCGATCGTCATCAGCGTCGCGCTGGTGTGCTTCATGCTGGTGCACATCACGCCGGGCGATCCGCTGGTTGCGGTGCTGCCGGCCGATGCGTCGCAGGAGCTCGCCAACCAGCTGCGCATCGCCTACGGCTTCGACCGGCCGCTGCCGGTGCAGTTCGGGCTCTGGCTGTGGAAGGCGCTCAACGGCGACCTCGGCCATTCCATCGCCACCGGCCGCCCCGTGCTGTCGGAAGTCCTGCGCGCGGTCGGCAACACCGTGACGCTGGCGATCGCTGCCGCCATCATCGGCTTCACGCTCGGACTGTTTTTCGGCCTGCTCGCCGGCTATTTCCGCGACAGCTGGGTCGACAAGGTCGCGACCTCGATTGCGATCGCCGGCGTTTCGGTGCCGCATTACTGGCTCGGCATGGTGCTGGTCATCATCTTCTCGGTGCAGCTCAACTGGCTTCCCGCCGTCGGCGCCGGGCCCGGCGGCTCCGGCGCCTGGGGATGGGACTGGGAGCACATCCGCTATCTGATCCTGCCGGCGGTCACGACCTCCGTGATTCCGATGGGCATCGTCACCCGCACGGTGCGGGCGCTGACCGGCGACATCCTGAGCCAGGATTTCGTCGAGGCGCTCCGCGCCAAGGGGCTGCGCGAGACTCATGTTTTCAGGCACGTCATCAAGAACGCCGCGCCGACCGCGCTTGCCGTGATGGGGCTGCAACTCGGCTACATGCTCGGCGGCTCGATCCTGATCGAGACCGTGTTCTCCTGGCCGGGCTCGGGTCTGCTGTTGAACTCGGCGATTTTCCAGCGCGACCTGCCGCTCTTGCAGGGCACGATCCTGGTGCTGGCGCTGTTCTTTGTGTTCCTCAACCTCATGGTCGATATCGCGCAGGCCGCGATCGATCCGCGCATCAAGCGGAGCTGACGATGAGCGTCAGCCCCACCAGCGCACTGTCGGATGCGGCCCTGCAGGCGGCGCCGCCTTCGAAGGCGCGCGGCTATTGGGCGACCGTCGGGCGCCGGATTTCGCGCGACAAGGTCAGCATGGCCTGCGCCCTTATCCTGACGCTGATCTTCCTTTCCGCGCTGGTAGCACCCTGGCTGGGCCTCGCCGACCCTTATCAGGGCTCGATGATCCGCAGGCTTCGCCATATCGGCACGGCGGGTTATCCGCTGGGCACCGATGAACTCGGCCGCGACATGCTGTCCCGCCTGGTCTATGGCGGACGATTGTCGCTGATCGTCGGCATCCTGCCGGTGATCCTTGCGTTTTGCTTCGGCACCTCGCTCGGCCTCGTCGCGGGTTACGTCGGCGGCAGGGTCAACACCGCGATCATGCGCACGATCGACGTGTTCTACGCCTTTCCTTCGGTGCTGCTGGCGATCGCGATATCGGGCGCGCTTGGCGCCGGCATCGTCAATTCGATCGTCTCGCTGACCATCGTGTTCGTGCCGCAGATCACCCGTGTCGCCGAAAGCGTCACCACGGGGGTCCGCAACATGGATTTCGTCGAGGCCGCGCGCGCCTCCGGCGCCGGCCCCTTCACCATCATGCGTGTGCACATGCTCGGCAACGTGCTGGGGCCGATTTTTGTTTACGCCACCGGCCTGATCTCGGTGTCGATGATCCTGGCCGCGGGTCTGTCGTTCCTCGGCCTCGGCACCAAACCGCCGGAGCCGGAATGGGGGCTGATGCTCAACACGCTGCGCACCGCGATCTACATCAATCCCTGGGTCGCGGCTTTGCCCGGCGCCATGATCTTCGCGGTGTCGATCTGCTTCAACCTGCTGAGCGACGGCATGCGCAGCGCCATGGACATCCGGAATTGAGACGATGAACGAGCCAGCATCTTCCATCGACATGCTCGAGCCGATCGAGGATCGTGGCGGCGCGGCGCAGCCGCTGCTGCAGGTCAACGGGCTGACAAAGCATTTCCCGGTGCGCGGCGATCTCTTCAGCAAGCGCAAGACGGTGCGCGCGGTCGATGACGTGTCGTTTGCCATCGCCAAGGGCGAGACCGTCGGCATCGTCGGCGAATCCGGTTGCGGCAAGTCGACCACGGCGCGGCTGTTGATGCACCTGATGCCGCGCGATTCCGGCGACATCATCTATGACGGCATGCAAGTCGGGCGCGCGCTGTCGCTGCGCGAGCTTCGCCGCGGCATGCAGATGGTTTTCCAGGACAGCTATGCCTCGCTCAATCCGCGCCTGACCATCGAGGAATCGATCGCCTTCGGCCCGAAGGTCCACGGTATGGCCGATCGGGCGGCGCGGGCGCTGGCCCGCGAACTGCTCGGCAAGGTCGGCTTGCGGCCGGAAAATTTCGCCAATCGCTATCCGCACGAGATCTCCGGCGGCCAGCGCCAGCGTGTCAACATCGCCCGCGCATTGGCGCTTTCGCCGCGACTGGTCATCCTCGACGAGGCGGTGTCGGCGCTGGACAAATCGGTCGAGGCGCAGGTGCTCAATCTGCTGGTCGACCTCAAGCGCGAATTCGGGCTGACTTATCTGTTCATCAGCCACGACCTCAACGTGGTGCGCTACATATCCGACCGCGTGCTGGTGATGTATCTCGGCGAAGTGGTCGAACTCGGGCCGGTCGACCGGGTCTGGGACGCGCCGGCGCATCCCTACACCAGGGCCTTGCTGGCGGCGATGCCGTCGTCCGATCCCGATCGCCGCACCGAGACGCCGCCGATCTCGGGCGACCCGCCCAATCCGATCGATCCGCCCCCCGGCTGCCGGTTTCACACCCGTTGCCCGTTCGCGGAGCCGCTCTGCGCAAATGCCACGCCAAAACTCACCGCACTCGATAAAATAGGGCATCAGGCGGCGTGCTATATGGCCATTCCAGGTTCAGGCCACAGCCGGGCGCCGGCAAAGCAGGGAGACGCCGCATGACGAAGCCTACACCCAAGGAGGTCAAGGCGATGGCCGATGTCGCGGGCGTTCCGGTCGACGCGGAAGTCGCCACGCGGATGGCCAATTCAATCGGACCGGCATTCGAGGGCTTTGCCGCGGTCGCCGGCACGCTGCCGTTCGATCTGGAGCCGGCGAGCTTTCTCCTTGCCCAACGCGCGAAAGTTTCGACATGAGCGCTGAACCGGCCCTGCTGTCGCTGACCTCGGTCGCACAGGCGATCGCGCAAAAGCGTTTTTCGTCCCGCGAGGTGACAAAATCCTGCCTCGACCGCATCGCGCAGTGGCAACCCCGTCTCAACGCCTTCATGGCGATCGAGGCCAATACCGCGCTTTCGGCGGCCGATGCGGCGGACGCGGCATTGGCAAAAGGAAAAAGCAGCGGCCCCCTGCACGGCGTGCCGCTGGCGCACAAGGACATGTATTATGACGCGGGCCACGTTGTCACCTGCGGCTCGAAAATCCGCCGGGATTTCGTGGCGACGACGACATCCACGGCGCTGCAGCGTCTCAAAAATGCCGGCACGATCCGGCTGGGTTCGCTGCAGATGGTGGAATTCGCCTATGGCCCGACCGGTCATAACAGCCATTACGGCGCGGTGCATAATCCCTTCGCGCTCGATCGCATCACCGGCGGTTCGTCGTCGGGGTCGGGTTCGGCGGTCGCGGCACGGCTGACCTTCGCAGCGCTCGGTTCGGACACCGGCGGCTCGATCCGGATGCCCGCGCATTTCTGCGGCGTCACCGGGTTGAAGACGACCTACGGCCGGATCAGCCGCGCCGGCGCGATGCCGCTGTCGCAATCGCTCGACACCGTCGGGCCGCTGGCGCGCACCGCCGAGGATTGCGCCCTGCTGCTCGGCCTGATGGCGGGCGCCGATCCGCAAGACCCGACCGCGATCGCCGGGCCGGTGCCGGATTACACGGCTGCGACGCGCGAGCCGATCAAAGGGCTGACCATCGGCGTGCCCACCGCCTTTTATGTCGACGATCTCGATGCCGAAGTGGCAAAAATCCTCGACGAGACGGTTGCTGTGCTCAAGCGCGAGGGCGCCAGCATCGTTCCGGTCGAGCTGCCGGATCAGCGCCAGCTCACGGCGGCATGCCAGTTGGTTCTCGCCGCCGAAGCCGCCGCGTTTCACAAACGCTGGCTGATCGAACGACCCGGGGATTACGGCCCGCAGGTCTTGATGCGGCTGCAGAACGGGCTTGCGATCCCCGGCGTCTCCTATCTCGAGGCGATGCGCTGGCGCGGCCCGGCGCTGGCTGCGTTCAATGCGGCCACAGCGAGCGTCGATGCCGTGATCGCGCCGGTGGCTCCGGTCGCAGCACCCACCATCGCCGAGAGCGATGTCGGCAACAGCCCGGACGCCGAGGCCGTGATCCAGCGGCTGACCCGCTTCACCCGCCCGATCAATTATCTGGGTTTGCCGTCGCTGGCGATTCCCTCCGGCTTCACCCGCGCTGGCCTTCCCGTCGGCATGCAATTGATCGGCCGCTCGTTCGACGAAGCCATGCTGCTGCGGATCGGCGCGGCGTTCCAGCGCGCCACCGATTTCCACGACAGGGTGCCAAAGTTCGCATGACCAACCTCGTCGAAGTCAGCGGCCTCAACATTCGCTTCACCGGCGAGCGCACCGTCCATGCGGTGAACGATCTCAGCTTTTCGCTTGGCGAAGGCGAGGTGCTCGGCCTGCTCGGCGAGTCCGGCTCGGGCAAGAGCGTCACCTTGCGCGCTCTGATGCGGCTGTTGCCCCGGAAGCGGACGCAGATTGCGGGCAGTGTACGGGTTCTCGGCCGCGACGTGCTGGCGCTCGACGAGGAAGAACTGTCCGCATTCCGCGGCCAGGCCGTCTCGATGATCTTCCAGGAGCCGGGGCTGGCGCTCGATCCCGTTTACACGATCGGCGCGCAGATCGCCGAAACCGTGATGCGCCACGAGGGCAAGAGCCAAACGGACGCCATGGCGCGGGCGCTGGAGATGCTGGAGGTGGTGCGGATTCCCTCGGCCAAGCGAAGGCTGGAGGCCTATCCGCACGAAATGAGTGGCGGCATGCGCCAGCGCGCGATGATCGCGTTGGCGCTGGCGTGCAAGCCGAAAATCCTGCTCGCGGACGAGCCGACCACCGCGCTCGATGCCACCGTGCAGATCCAGATCCTGCTGTTGCTGCGCGAGCTGCAGCGCGAGTTCGGCATGTCGGTGATTTTCGTCACCCACGATATCGGCGTGGCCGTCGAAATCTGCGACCGCGTCGCCGTGATGTATGCGGGCGAGATCGTCGAGCAGGGCACGCTCAGGCAGATCGTGCGCTCGCCGATCCACCCTTATGCGAAGGGTTTGCTGGCTTCCACCGTCCATGGCGCCAAACGCGGCCAGCGGCTGGAGACGATTCCGGGAACGCCGCCCTCGCTCGATCGCGCGCCCGTCAATTGTTCGTTCGCGCCGCGCTGCGCCTTTGCGGAGGCCGGCTGCGTCGAGCAGCGCCCGCCCAACGTGCGGGTCGGGCCGGACCGGATCGCAAGGTGTATCCTGGCTGAACGCCGGGAGAGCGTCGCTGCGACGTAGCGCCGGTTGCCTGGCACGCGCAGGCTTTCCAGATTGGGGTCGTCACATCGGAAAATGTTCGCTAGGCTCGCGCGTCTGTTGAAAAATGGTGCGTGTCCGGGGGAGTTGTTTCGATGTATTTGTCCAATGAAGGCATTCTCGTCATTTTGTTCGTCGGCCTGGTCGCCGGCTGGCTGGCCGGCAAGATCGTGCGCGGCACCGGTTTTGGCATCATCGGCGATATCCTGGTCGGCATCGCCGGCGCGCTGGTTGCGACCTTTCTGTTTCCAAGGCTCGGCTTCCATATCGGCAGCGGCCTCGTCTCGGAGATCATCTATTCCGCGATCGGCGCCGTCTTGCTGCTCCTGATCGTGCGGCTGGTTCGCACCGGCGGTCGCTTTTGACGCACGCTCCGGCGTAAAAAATGGGAGCCGTCCGTCAGGACGACTCCCATTCGATACAATCGATACTGCCTGTATTTTACTCGACGACCTCGACGATCCGATGGGTGCGCGGATCGACCAATACCGTGCGGTCGTTGACGACCGTGTAACGATAGTCGCGCACGCCATATTCCGGCGGCACGTCGTAATAGGTGACGCCTTCTTCCGGCAGCACCGCGCCGACGCGGACGTCTTCGCGATACTGATAGGACGGGCGGTGCTCGCGGACCACATATTCATGAAAACGCGGCCGGGCATCGACACCGAGAACGCCGGCGACGCCGCCGACCACGCCGCCAATCACGCCTCCGACCACTGCGCCGACAGGACCGGCGGCTCTTTCGCCGTCCCTTGAGCCACGCTCAACCCCGCCGGGGACCCCCTGGGCCTGCGCCACGACGGGGAGCGCTGCGACAGCGGCAAGGGCGGCAATTCCGATGAAACGGCGGATCATGATGACTCCAATGATGTTGAGATATGTGACAAGTCACGGGAGTCATTTTGGTTCCCCTCGCAATGGTTGCGGTATCCGGCCAGGCCGGGCGCTCAGGGGCGGAAGCGACCGTCCGGAATGGTCCTCCGCGTCCCGGTTCGTCGTCCCAGTCCCGTTTCGAAGCCCTGTCTGGCCGGACAGGACGCCGAAAACGCCGGGGTTAATGCGACTTTCATGGACGTTCAGGGCAAAAATCGATAAATTAGGGATCGCGCAACCTAGGTAGGTTAGGGTTCGCGTACCCGTTTTGAGAGATCGAATTTAATGGCAGCCGTTCCCGGTGTCCGGCGTTCCGAACTCGGTGATGCGCTGCGCGCCTGCCGCAGTGCGTTCATCGGCGTGGGCGCGATGAGTTGCATGATCAACTTGCTGTATTTGACCGGCTCGCTGTTCATGCTGGAGGTCTACGACCGGGTGCTGCCCAGCCGGAGCGTGCCCACCCTGGTAGGCCTCGCCATTCTCGCCGGCGGGTTGTACATGGCCCAGGGCGTTCTCGACCTGATCCGGGGAAGAATCCTCGGCCGCATCGGCACCTCGCTCGACGAAGCCCTCAATGCCCGCGTATTCGACACCATCGTGCGCCTGCCGCTGATGGTTGGCGGACGCAACGAGGGCCTGCAGCCGCTGCGTGACCTGGACAATGTCCGCTCGTTCCTCTCCAGCATGGGCCCGGGCGCGCTGTTCGATCTGCCGTGGCTGCCGTTCTATCTGGCGATCTGTTTCGCCTTTCACGTCATGATCGGTGTCACCGCGCTGGTCGGTGCGATCATCCTGGTCAGCCTCACCGTCCTCACCGAATATCTGTCGCGCCAGCCGGCGCGCGAGGCCATGGGTCTGGCGGCGCGCCGCAACGATCTGGCCGCCACCAGCCGGCGCAATGCGGAAGTGCTGGTCGCGATGGGCATGGCCGGACGCCTGACCCGGCGCTGGGGCGAAGCCAACCAGAATTATCTCGCGGGCAATCAGCGCGCCGCCGACGTCGCCGGCGGTCTCGGCGCGATCGCCAAGGTGCTGCGCATGACCCTGCAGTCGGCGGTGCTCGCCGTCGGCGCCTATCTGGTGATCCACCAGGAGGCGACCGCGGGCATCATCATCGCGGGCTCGATCCTGAGCGCGCGGGCGCTGGCGCCGGTCGATCTGGCGATTGCGCACTGGAAAGGTTTCGTCGCCGCGCGGCAGAGCTGGCACCGCCTCAACCAGCTGCTCGAGCGGGTCCCGGCGCCCGTTCAGCAGACCCTGCTGCAGAACCCGTCGAGCCGGCTGTCGGTCGAGGGCGTCAGCATCGTGCCGCCGGGCGATCAGAAGGTCATCGTCCAGGACGTCACCTTCGCGCTGGTCGCCGGCAACGGCCTCGGCGTGATCGGGCCCAGCGGCTCCGGCAAATCCTCGCTGGTCCGCGCGCTGGTCGGCGTATGGCACCCGGTGCGCGGCAAGGTAAGGCTCGATGGCGCGGCGCTCGACCAGTGGTCGTCCGACGTGCTTGGCCGCCACGTCGGCTATTTGCCGCAGGACGTCGAACTGTTCGCAGGCAGCGTGGCCCAGAACATTTCGCGCTTCGATTCCGAAGCGACCGCCGATTCCATCATCGCGGCCGCCAAGGAAGCCGGCGTCCACGAGATGATCATCAAGATGCGCGACGGCTACGATACCCAGATCGGCGAGCAGGGCACCGCGCTTTCGGCCGGGCAGGCGCAGCGCGTGGCGCTGGCCCGCGCGCTGTACGGCAACCCGTTCCTGATCGTGCTCGACGAGCCCAATTCCAATCTCGACACCGAGGGCGATGAGGCGCTGACGCGGGCGGTTCGCGCCTCGCGCGAGCGCGGCGCCATCGTGGTGGTGGTCGCGCACCGGCCGATCGGGATCGAGGGCGTCGACCAGCTTCTGGTGCTGAAGGACGGCCGCGTGCAGGCCTTCGGCCCCAAGGAAACCGTGCTCGGGCAGGTGCTGCAGCGGGTCGCGCCGCCGACGCCGATCAAGATCGTTTCCGAGGGCGGGGTCGCCAAATCATGAACTGGCTTGGTAGCGAGAAAACCGGAGCGCTGGGGTCGATCCGGCTGCATTTGATCATCGGCCTTGCCATCGTCGTGGTGCTGGCCGGCGGGCTCGGCGGCTGGGCCTCGACCGCGGAAATCTCGGGCGCGCTGATCGCGCCGGGGCAGATCGTCGTCGAATCCAACGTAAAGAAAGTACAGCACCCGACCGGCGGCGTCGTCGGCGAAGTGCTCGCGCGCGACGGCGATCTCGTCAAGGCGGGCCAGGTGCTGGTGCGGCTCGACGACACCGTCACCAAGGCGAACCTTGCGATCGTCACCAAGAACCTCGACGGGTTGTGGGCGCGGGCCGCCCGGCTGCAGGCCGAACAGCAGGGCATCGACAAGATCGTGTTTCCGAAGTCGCTGCTCGACCGCGCCGGTGATCCCGACGTCAAGGCCATCATCGCCAGCGAAAGCAAGCTGTTCGATGTCCGCGTCAACGGCAGGATCGGGCAAAAGGCGCAATTGCGCGAGCGCATCACCCAGCTCAACGAAGAGATCGCCGGCCTGATCGCGCAGGAGGCCGCGAAGGACCAGGAAATCGCGCTGGTGGAAAAGGAACTGACCGGGGTCCGTCAGCTCTACGATCAGCACCTGGTGCAGCTGACGCGCCTGACCACGCTGGAGCGCGACGCGGCCAGGCTGAACGGCGAACGGGCGCAATACATCGCCTCGCGCGCGCAGGCCAAGGGCAAGATCACCGAAACCGAGCTGCAGATCATCCAGGTCGACAAGGACATGGTCAGCGACGTCTCCAAGGATCTGCGCGAGACCAACGACAAGATCGGCGAATTCGTCGAGCGCAAGGTCACCGCCGAAGACCAGCTGAAGCGCACCGACATCCGCGCTCCCCAGGACGGCATGGTGCTGCAATCCCAGGTTCACACCGTCGGCGGCGTGATCACCGCCGGCGACGCCATCATGACCATCGTTCCGCAGACCGACGATCTCAGGGTCGAGGCCAAGGTCAACCCGCAGGATATCGACAAGCTGCAGATCGGCCAGAAGACGCTGCTGCGGCTGTCGGCCTTCAACCAGCGCACCACGCCGGAACTGAACGGCGTCGTCACCCGCGTCTCGCCCGACGTCACCACCGACCAGCGCACCGGGCAATCCTATTACACCATCCGGGTCTCGATGGCGCCGGAGGAAATCGCGCGTCTCGGCGAGGCCAGGCTGATCCCCGGCATGCCGGTCGAAGCCTTCGTGCAGACCGGCGACCGCACCCTGATGTCCTATCTGATCAAGCCGCTCAGCGATCAGCTGATGCGCGCGTTCCGGGAAAAGTAATTTCTCTCTCCTCGTCCCGGCGAACGTCGGGATGACGATTTTCTGACCATCACTGAAGAATTCGAGGGCGATTGTCGGGTTTGCACGGCGAGCCCGCGCCAGAGGCCGCCGGCCCCCCACCCCCATATTTGAACCCGGGCCAGACTGCCGGTAAAGTGCTGCAGCGCCGCCGACCTCAAAACCGGTGGGGCATCGAGGCGGCAGGCAGCCGCAGATCGGTTGTCCTCTTCGGAGAGACAATCCCGCAGAGATCAGGCGCGTAACCAATGGTTTCCTTTAGCGCGGCACGGGGAAGGGAGCAGGCGCCATGACGGCGTCCGGCCCGTCTCCCGTCTCCCAACTGGTGGTTCAGGACCTGACCCGCGCCGCGATCTTTCTGGTGGTCACGATCAATCCCGGCACGGCGAACAGGACCGCAATCCGCTCGTTCTGCAGCGGCCTGCCGGGACTGGTCCGTGCGGTCGGCTTCCGCGATATCGAGGGCAACCTTTCCTGCGTGATGGGGATCGGGTCGGACGCCTGGGACAGGCTGTTCGGCCAGCCGCGACCGGCCGAGTTGCACCCGTTTCGGGAAATCAAGGCCGGCCCCCGTCATGCCGTGGCCACGCCAGGCGATATCATTTTCCACGTTCGCGCCAAACGCATGGACCTCTGTTTCGAACTCGTGACCCAGATCATGTCCCAGCTCGGCGAGGCGGTTTCGCCGGTCGACGAAGTGCATGGGTTTCGTTATTTCGACGACCGCGACCTGATCGGTTTTGTCGACGGAACGGAAAACCCGGCGGGGCAGGCGGCGATCGATGCCGCCTATGTGGGCGCCGAGGACGCCGCCTTCGCTGGCGGCACTTATGTGATCGTGCAAAAATACCTGCACGACCTGGCCGGCTGGAATGCGCTGTCCACCGAAACCCAGGAGCGCATCATCGGCCGCACCAAGCTTGCCGACATCGAGCTCGATGACGCGGTGAAGCCGGCTTACGCCCACAATGCGCTCGCCAAGGTCGTGGCGGATGGCAAGGAAATCAAGATCATCCGCGACAACATGCCGTTCGGCCGCGCCGCCGAGAAGGAGTTCGGCACCTATTTCATCGGTTACGCGCGTTCGCCGCGAACGATCGAGCAGATGCTGGAAAACATGTTCATCGGCCAGCCTCCCGGCAACTACGATCGTCTGCTCGATTTCAGCGTTGCCAGGACCGGCAGTCTGTTCTTCGTGCCGTCCGCGACTTTCCTCGAAGACATCGCCGCCGACGATCAGGCTGCGGGACCTTCACAAACGCCAACCGTTGAAGCGCCAAAGCCGGCGCCGAAGCGCGACGGCTCGCTCGAGATCGGTTCGCTCAAAGGAGACCCTGCCTCATGAATAATCTTCACCGCGAGCTTGCCCCGATATCCGACGAGGCCTGGTCTCAAATCGAGGAGGAAACCTCGCGCACCATCAAGCGCTATCTGGCCGGGCGGCGCGTCGTCGACGTGCAGGGGCCGGGCGGCATCGCGCTTTCCGCCGTGGGCACGGGGCATTTGCGCAATGTCGCGGCGCCCGGAGACGGAATCCTGGCGCGGCAGCGCGAGGTCAAGCCGCTGGTTGAACTCCGCGTTCCCTTCGACCTCGATCGCCAGCAGATCGATGACGTGGAGCGTGGCGCCAACGATTCGGATTGGCAGCCTGCAAAGGACGCCGCGCGGCTTTTGGCCTTCGCCGAGGACCGGGCGATCTTCGAGGGCTACGCCGCCGCCGGCATCGGCGGCATCCGCGAGGGAACCAGCAATCCGGTCCTGACCCTTCCGCCCGATGTGCGCGCCTATCCCGACGCCATTGCCCAGGCCCTCGGTCAATTGCGGCTCGAAGGCGTCAACGGCCCCTATTCGGTGTTGCTGGGCGCCGACGCCTATCTCGCCCTGAGCGAGAGCAGCGATCACGGCTATCCGGTCATGCGGCACATCAAGGAGCTCGTGGACGGCGAAATCATCTGGGCGCCGGCGATATCGGGCGCATTCGTGCTGACGACGCGCGGCGGCGATTTCGGCTTGTACATCGGCGAGGATGTGTCGATCGGCTATCTGGGCCATGACGACAAGGCGGTCCGGCTCTATCTTCAGGAGACTTTTACGTTCCTCCTGCTGACGACGGAGGCCTCCGTTGCGTTGACGGCAGGCGAGAGCAAGGCAAAATCCTGATTTTTGCTTGCGTCGCATGGGGATACTCTTTGTCGTCCCGGCGTTCGCGGGGACGACCACGGTGGGTTTGTTACCGCGACAAATTCTGCAGCAGCAAGTTCAGCGCCGTACTTGCGAACGCCTGCATGTTGGCGAGCCGGTCGTTGCTGCCTGTCTCCAGCGTGATCACCTGCGCTTGCGGGCCTGCGACCGCCATGCAGCTGTGGCCGGCGGCGTCGCCATAGCGGTTGCCGGTCGGCCCGGTGGCGCCGGTTTCCGACAGGCCCCAATTGGTGGAAAAGCGCTGTTTGATCTGGCCCGCCAGCAATTTCGCGTAGGGCTCCGAGGCCGAGCGGATGCCCTTCATCGCCTCGTCCGGGATATCCATCAGGATCCGCCGCGCGTCGCGCGTATAGACCACGCCGCCGCCGAGAAAATAGGCCGACGCGCCGGGCACCGCGAGCAGCGCGGCGGAGATCAGCCCGCCGGTGGAGGATTCCGCGACCGCGACGGTTTCGTGCCGCTCGACCAGTTTCGCGGCAATCTGTTCGGCGATCGCAACCAGCTGTTTCATCGGCTCTCAAGTCCTGTGCAGGATTCGTTTCAGCAGGGGCTTCTGCTCCGGGTTGTCGGCGAGCGAGTGATAGACCACGCGGACAAAATTCTTGGCCGCGAGTTCGCTCGGCGCCCATTTCGTATCGAGGTCGGCGAACGGTTTTGCGGCGACCACGTCGTCCTCGCTTTTTCCTTCCTTGACCAGCTTCGCCATCCGGTCGCGCGCGGTGACCAGCATGGTGCGGTATTCGATCAGCGCGGCCCGGTCCGCGATCGGCCCGTGGCCCGGCACGATGCGAGTCTTGCCGTTGACGAGCTTGAGATAGGCGTCGGTGGCGGCGATCATGCCCTTGATGTTGCCGCCATTGGCAAAATCGATGTTGGGATAGCGGCCGTTGGTGAAGGTGTCGCCGGTCGACAGCACGTTGGCGGTCTTGAACCAGACATAGGTGTCGCCGTCGGTGTGCGCGTTGGCGATATGTTTGAGGTCGGTGACGCGCCCCCGCAGCCTGATCTTGTAGCTGGCGGCATAGGTCTTCGCCGGCAGCGCGTCCGGCGCCGCCGGCGGCGTCTTGACGGCGGTCAGGCCGTTGGTGGTCCCGGCGGCCAGCCGGCTCTTGACGTTTTCCTGGGCGACGACGATGGCGCCGTCCTTGGCGAAGGGCGCGTTGCCGCCGGTGTGGTCGCCGTGAAAATGGGTGTTAACGAGATATTTGATCGGCTGGCTGGAGACGAGCACGATGGCGGCCTTGATCTTGTCGTGCAGCGGCGCGAACTCGCCGTCGACCATGATGATGCCGTCTTTCGAGGCCGCCACGGTGATGTTGCCGCCCTGGCCTTCGAGCATATAGACCTCGTCGCCGAGATCGGTGGTCTTGATCTCGACCTTCGAGAAATCCGGCGGCGGCGCGGCGGCCGGCGTTTGCGCGAACACCTCGCCCGACAGCGCCAATAGGCCGGCGACGACGGCCATTTTCACCTTGTGCATAGCAACTCCCCGCGGGCGATCAGGGGGATGTCCTAGCACAGGATTGCATGGGTGCCGAATAGGGATCGGCGGGCTCGCCGATGGACGGCAGGACCGCCGCGCCCTATGCTGTAGAACGAACGACACGCGCCGGATTCAACGGGTGCTTGCGAATGCGAGGAAACCAGAGGTCATGACGTCACCGATCGCGGGCGGCGTGGATTGCGATCTGCATCCGGCCGTCCCTCATCTGACCAGCCTGTTGCCCTACATGAACGACTACTGGCGCGACCAGGTGACCACGCGCGGCATGACCGACCTCGTGTCGCAGTCCTATCCGACCCATTCGCCGATCTCCTCGCGGCCGGACTGGCGGCCTGCCAAGGGCAAGCCGGGCTCGAATCTCGGGGATGTGCAGACGCAGGCGCTCGACCCGTTCGGCACGGCTTTCGGCATCTGCAATCCGCTGTACGGCGTGCAGATGGTGTTTTCCGAGGATATGGCGGTCGCGTTCTGCCGCGCGCTGAACGACTGGCTGGCGAAGGAATGGCTCGACAAGGACGCGCGATTGCGCGGCTCGATCGTGATCCCCGTGCAGAGCGTCGAGAAATCCGTCGCGGAGATCGAGCGCTGCGCCACGGACCAGCGCTTCGTGCAGGTGCTGATGCTGGTCATGGGTGACATGCCCCTGGGCAAACGCGCCTACTGGCCGATCTACGCCGCCGCCGAGCGGCTGGGATTGCCGATCGGCATTCACGCCGGCTCGAGCTATCACAACCCGCCGACCTCGGTCGGCTGGGGCTCGTATCACATCGAGGATTACGTCGCGCAGGCGCAGGCGTTCCAGACCCAATTGACCAGCCTGATCGTCGAGGGCGTGTTCGCGCGGCATCCCAACCTGAAAATGGTGATGCTGGAATCGGGTTTCACCTGGCTGCCGCCGTTCCTGTGGCGGCTGCACAAGTTCTGGCGCGGCATCCGGATGGAAACGCCGTGGGTGGATCGGGCGCCGCTGGAGATTGTGCGCAGCAATATCCGCTTTTCCCTGCAGCCGGTCGACGCGCCGCCGGATCCGCAGGTCCTGAACCGGCTGTTCGACCATATGCAGTCGGATGAATTGCTCCTGTTCTCGACGGACTATCCGCACTGGCAATTCGAAGGCAATGCGGCGCTGCCCGACGGAATCTCGGCCGATCTCGTCCGCAAGATCATGATCGACAATCCCTATGCGACCTACACCCGCCTGAAGCAGCCAGCCGCTCAGGAGACCACGCCATGAACATTCAGTTCCGCGAGCGTGCCGAGCAGGCTTCTTCCGTTGATGCCAAGACCGCGATCGCCGATTGCGACATCCATCCGGCGCGCGCGACCGCGACCGAACTCTATCCCTGGCTGGCAAAACGCTGGCACACCCATCTCGAAACCTACGACAAGCATCCCTATCAGGGCATGATGGAAGGCCCGCCTTATCCGAAGGCGCAGCCCAACGCCTCGCGCCGCGACGCCTATCCGCCGGAAGGCGGCCCGCAGGGCTCGTCGCTGTCGTTCATGCAAGCCCAGCATCTCGATCCCAACAACGTCGTGCTCGGCGTGCTCAATCCGCTCGGCACCGGGCAGGGCATCCGCAACCAGGATCTTGCCGCGGCGATCTGCTCGGCGATCAACGACTGGCAGATCGAGAAATGGACCAGCAAGGACAAGCGCCTGAAGGGTTCGGTGGTGGTCGCCAATGAGGACGGCCCGGCCGCGGCCGCGGAAATCCGCAAGCGGGCGGGCGACAAAAACTTCGTCCAGGTGCTGCTGCTCAGCCGCAACGTCGAGCCGCTCGGCCAGCGCCGTTACTGGCCGATCTACGAGGCCGCCGAGGAGGCCGGGCTTCCGGTCGGCGTCCACGCCTTCGGCTTCGGCGGCAATCCGATCACCGCATCGGGCTGGCCGAGCTATTACATCGAGGAGATGGTCGGCCATTCGCAGTGCCAGCAGACCGCGTTGTCGAGTCTGGTGCTGGAAGGCGTGTTCGAGCGGCACCCGAAGCTCAAGATGATCATGGTCGAGGCCGGCTTCGGCTGGGCGCCGTCGCTGTCGTGGCGGCTCGACAAGAGTTTCGAGCGGCTGCACAGCGAGGTGCCGCACCTCAAGCGCAAACCGTCGGAATATATAAAGGACCACATCTGGTGGACCACGCAGCCGATGGAAGACCCGGAAAAGCGCGAGCATCTGTTCCAGCTGATCGACTGGATCGGCTGGGACAAGCTGCTGTTCGCCACCGATTACCCGCACTGGGACTATGACGAGCCGTCGCGGGTTCTGCCGGCCGGCGTCAGCGAGGGCAACCGCGAGGCGTTTTATCTCGGCAATGCGTTGAAGCTTTACGGATTGGCATAGCATGATCCGGAAAAGTGGGAACCGGTTTTCCGAAAAAGATCATGCGGAAATGACAAAGTGACCCGGCACGTCATCGCCCCGGTGGACGAGCTGCCGCCGGGCACGCGCAAATTTCTCACCATCGACGAGCGCCCGATCGCCGTCTTCAACATCAACGGCGAATTCTTCGGCCTGTTGAACCGCTGCCCGCATCAGGGCGCGGCGTTGTGCGAGGGCCCGCTGATCGGGCTGGCGCAATCCTCCGATCCCGGCGAGATCGAGTATACAAAACTCGGCGAGATCATCCGCTGTCCCTGGCATGGCTGGGAATTCGACATCCGCACCGGCCAGTCCTACTGCGATCCCAGGCGGTTTCGCGCGAAGGCCTATCCGGCTCACGTCGAGCCGGGTTCGAGCGTGGTGAAGGGGCCGTATGTGGCGGAGACCATCGCCGTGTCGGTGGAGAGCGAATACGTGGTGGTGGATTTGTAGGGATTGGCGACGCTTTCACCCCGGTTCGTAGCTGGTGTGGGCACTTCCGAGATCACTCCCAAACCGGACATCCCGCCGACACGGCAATATCGACGCGATTGACCCACATGCGACATTCGACACGACCAACATGCGGCTTCTCGCGCTTTCTGCGCCTCTGAGGATCACTTGAGCTTCGCCACAGGCGTATCGAGCATTATCGTCCCGACGTTATCAACGATCCGAACGCTGGTCGCATCATGCCCGCCATCGTTTATCCATCCCATGGCCGCCCGCAACGCGGCTGTCGGTCTCCGCGCTAAACGGCCTTCGAGCCTCGACTATCTCGCCGGGCGTATACATCTCAACCATGAAAACCGAAGGCTCGGTGGCCACGACTTCACGCCCTATCTTGCTTGCGCCAAATGTACCGCAGCTTTCGGTCGAGACGAGGGTCCTCGCCGATCAAGAAAGGGCGAGGCCCGGATGAGGGCATCCGAGCCTCTGACAAACACCGGAATGGCGCCCTCGTGCCGCTCGGCAAATGCTGCGAAAAACGCTAGGGCTTGGATCGTTTGCCACATTGATCTGCAACAATGTGTCGGATACCGCGCAACGCGGCATCCCGTGCCTCGCGCTCGGGTTGTAGATTTACTCGCAGCGGAAATTTTTTGCTTCATGTCGGTTACCGGACATGGCATGATCGAGCGATCACCGCCCCCGATCTCGGCATTCATCGGTGACTGAGAGTGTTGTGCTCCCGCCTTATCGAACGAGAGCGGAGCTATGGAAAAGTTCATCCATAGGGAAAACCTAGCCCTCTTCAGGAAACGTCTCGCGGAAGCGCCGGACGATACCACGCGCAAAATCTTATTGAAGCTATTGGCAGAGGAAGAGGCAAAGGAGCCGCCCTCACAGCCGAAGTCAAAGTCATGAACCGGCGGGGTATTGAATTCACCCTCGTGCAGGTCGAGCCTGATTTGTGGCAATGGCAGTTCCGTATCGGCAAAACTGTCACGATCGGCAAGACCAAAACGAAACTCAAGGGCATGGCCGCTCGCCGAGTTCAACAGCGAATTGACCGGGAGCTGAACAAGCCGCGCGACCTAAATCATAGGCAAACATACAGCGCGGGCTCACCAGATGCTTCCTAAGCCGCGCCGTCCACGCGAAAAACCTATCTTCCCCTTGATGCGGGTTACTTACTCGGTCTCTGAATATTGCGACCTCACCAGCCTCAGTAAGGCGGCGGTCTTGCGCTTGATGGACGACGGTTCGCTCCGCACCATAACGCTCGGTACTCGTCGGCTGATCCTTACGCGACAACCACCGCCGCGTGAACGCAATCCAAGGCCTTCCGAAAAGAGCACGTAGCCCACCATCATCAGGTTTGATTTCGAGACCCGCCTTGGGGCGGTTTTTCTTCTATGTGTGCCGCGCATCGCGATGTCGCAGTTTGGCACGAACCGGACCCGCCGGGCCGGCTAGATGATGTCCGTTCATCGGGATAGACCGGAAGTGAATCGGCAGAGGGTTAAAACAACGCGATTGACCCACAACAGACATTGGCTTGGAAGGCGGGATTTCCAGATTATTGCGTTAGATCAAGTTGCGCAAACTGCCGGTGTGTCATTGGGAATATCGGATGGATTTACTCTGGCCGATAATCTGATCAGATTGGACAATCCACAATGCGGCTTAGAGCATTTGCGCACCGGTCATTCATCTCGCTGCTCGCTTTGACGTTTATTGCGGCAGGGCAAATGACGGCGCAAGCCTGCACCCGCTTCGTCTATCTCGGAGCGAACGGCGATGTCATCACGGCCCGGTCTATGGACTGGAAGTCCGAGATGCCGACTAATCTCTGGATTCTCCCGAGGGGGATTGGGCGAACCGGGCAGGCCGGCCCCAACTCGATCAAATGGACTTCAAAATACGGAAGCGTGATCGCCTCTGCCTACGACGTTGCCACATCGGATGGCGTCAATGAGAGAGGTCTGGAGGCTAACCTGCTGTGGCTGGTGGAATCTCAATACCCGAAGTTGGAGAAGGACGGAAAACCCGGTCTGACGATTGCGGCATGGGCTCAGTATGTGCTCGACAATTTTGGAACAGTCGACGAGGCGGTCACGGCGCTGCGAAGCGAGCCGTATACCATCGTCACCGATAAAGTCCCCGGCGAAGATCTTTTGGCGACCGTGCATTTGTCGCTGTCGGATGCTTCCGGCGATAGCGCAATCATCGAATATATAGACGGCAAACAGACGATCCATCATGACCGGAAATACCAAGTCATGACCAATTCGCCAATTTTCGAGCAGCAGTTGGCATTAAGCGCCTATTGGACGCAGATTGGCGGTACCGTCATGCTACCAGGGACAAATCGCGCGTCCGATCGATTTGCGCGGGCGGCCTTTTATGTAAATGCTATCCCAAAAGACGACAACCCCAACCGCGCTCTCGCAAGCGTCTTCAGTGTAATCCGCAATGTGTCTGTACCTTATGGCCTCACCACGCCCGAGGAGCCAAATATCTCCTCGACACGGTGGCGGACGGTGTTCGACCATAAACGCAAGCTATATTTTTTCGAATTTGCGGTAACGCCAAACACTTTTTGGGTTGATCTCAAGGCCATCGATTTTTCATCTGATAAGGGCAAGGTCAGTAAACTCGATCTGGGTCATGACCAAGATCATACTTATTCCGGCAATGCGACAGCCCAATTCAAAGAGACGACGCCTTTCAGATTTCTGGGCGTGGACCCATCCAAATGACGGGTAAGCCGATTTCGAAGGGGGGGCTGACAATAAAGACCGGCGAACACTTCCGGATTTGGCACGTTTCGGACGTGCCGCTATGTCCGACTTGAGTCCGGAATGCATAGCAAAGCGGACTTGATGGCGATCGCGCCTGCGACAAAATAACCCGACGGGCAGAATTCCGCTTTCGTCGTCCGGCAAATCACCTTTTAAACTCCGGTATCCCGTCCCCAAGGAAGGGGCGTTGGCCATCGTCACGAACGTTGGGATGGGATGCGGTGGACGCGGCGGCGGCGTGCGCGCGATGGGATGGCAGGGCGGGCTCTTCGGGCTCGTGAGCGATCCTCGGGGCGTGCGGACGGGCGGTGCCGAAGCGTACGGTGAAGTCGTGTGGTCCTGGCGCCTCATGGTTGGCGTCAAGTCTGCGAAAAGGCAAGTCGGCCCGACCGGGCGCGGATCAGCCATCTATTCGCAGGCGACGGAGACAACAAAACCCGATTCTCCGGGGAGATCACGAAGTAAGCCGTAAAGCCATTGCGCAGGGAATGCCGGAGTGCCTCCGCTGAACCTGTATGCTCGTGTGCGCTTTCTTTCGCACATCTTTGCACACGAGACCGCGGGTGCAGCGCGCATCCGGCATTCCCTGCTCCCTCTTTCTTTGGAGGGACAACCACGCAAAGCTCGGGCGAGATCGCGCCGCGAGAATGCGGACGTGTATCTGCTGTTTGAAATTTGAATTGGAAATGGCTCCGTCGTCCCGGACAAGCGAGCATAGCGAGCGCTGATCCGGGACCCATACGCCGCGGCGGCCATTGTTGAGCGCGCTGGTAGACGGCTTTCTCTCAACAACTCGGGCCGGTGGCTATGGGTCCCGGCTCAAGGCCGGGACGACGAGTGGAGACGGTCGAGCGGGCCAACTGCTACTCCGTTGGCGCGCCGCCCGCCATCATCCGTCGCTCGCGCGCGTAACGCACCAGCGCCACATAGCGATAGAGGCCATGCACGAACTTGCCGTAAGGCATGGTGATGAACAGCGCGAACACGAAGCCCAGATGCAGCGCCAGCAGCGGCCCCATCGCCGAGGTATCGCGCAGCAACAGCAGCGCCAGGCCGGTGAGGCCGGTCAAAAACAGCATCACGATGAACGCGACGTCCATACCGGTGCGCTTCTCGTCGACCAGCGCCGGATCGCGCTTCGATTTCTCGGCCAGCAGCCCCAGAGGCCCGATCAGGAGCCCGATGCCGCCGAGCGTGCCCAGCACCACCGGCAGGTCCCACCACGCATAGGGCGCCTCGCGCGCCAGCAGATAATGATACAGCGTCGCGACGCAGGTGGCGGCGAAGCAGAGGATAAAGCCGTAGAACGTCAGATGATGATAGATCTTGCGGTGATCGGTCGGGCGCTCGTCCTCGTTGAAGCAGCCGACGCCGCCGCCGTCGAGATAGCGCAGCTCGCCCGCGTCCCGCATCGCCTGCCACAGCGAGCCGGGATCGGCCAGCGAGCCCACGGGCTCGCCGATGTCGCGCCAGAATGCGCGCACGCCCATCACCAGCGCCACGATCGCATAGAGGAACGCCGCGCCGAACAACGCGGCCATCGCGTTGTGCGGCATCAGCGCGTAGAACGCGCCGGGACCGGTGTGGATGCCGAGCAGCACCTGCCGGTCGGTGAAAGCCGCGAAGCCGAAGATGAACGCGGCCACGCTCAAGGCCGCGATGAGGCTGATCGCAAGGCCGTTGCGCGCGAACAGGCCCGCAAACGCGCGCGGCCAGGCATAGGCGGCCCAGGATTCGGCGCGCGCGGCGGCCAGATTCTTCGGCACATTGACGTTGTATTCGTGCGGCGGCGAGAACTGGCAGTCGGTGTAGCAGGCGCCGCAGGCGTGGCAGAGATTGGCGAAATAATTGAGGTCGCCGTCGGAAAACGCGCGGCGCATTTCCATTGCCGGAAACACCGCGCAAAGGCCCTCGCAGTAACGGCAGGAATTGCAGACCGTCATCAGGCGGTCGGCTTCCTCGAGCGTCTTAGTTCCGTGCATGTTGCGCCGCTTCCCGTCCCGCGATCCGTCCGAACACGCTGCCGATGGTCATGCCGATGCCGGCCGCGTAACCCTTGCCGAGCACATTGCCCGCCATGATCTCGCCGGCGGCGAACATGTTGCCTGATGGCTTGCCGTCCTTCATCAGCATGCGCGCCTGTTTGTTCACGCGGGTGCCGAGATAGGTGAAGGTGATGCCGGGCCGCACCGGATAGGCATAATACGGCGGCGTCTCGATCCGCCGCGCCCAGTGCGTCTTCGGCGGCATCACGCCTTCGGTGCGGCAGTCGTCGAGGATGGTGTGGTCGAAGGTGCCGGGCCTGACCGCTGCGTTGAAGTCGGCGACGGTTTTTTCCAGCACCGCCGCGTCGAGATCGAACTTGCCGGCGAGCTCGGCGATGCTTTCGGCCCGGATCGGCGGAAACAGCGTCGGCATGAAACTGGTGAGAACACTGGAATCGAAAACGATATAGGCGATCTGGTCGGGCTGGGCGGCGACCAGGCGGCCCCAGATCGCGTAGCGCTTCGGCCAGATGTCCTCGCCCTCGTCGTAGAAGCGCAAGGCCTTGTTGTTGACGACGATGCCGAACACCACGGAATCATGTCGCGTGATGATGCCGCCGTCGAATTTCGGCGCGCGGGCGTCGATTGCGACGGCGTGGCACTGGGTGGGATCGCCGACCTCCTGGACGCCGTTGGCGAGCAGCATCTTCAGGACCGAGCCGCGATTATAGGGCGTGCCGCGGATCAGGAAATTGTCGGCGGCCTCACCCCAATATTGCTTCAGCCATTCGATATTGGCCTCGAAGCCGCCGGCCGCGGCGACCAGGGTTGCGGCGCTCACCTTGGCGCGGCCGTCGCCCTGCTTGAGTGAAGCGGAGAGGAACATGCCGTTGTCGATCTCGAGGTCGAGCACCTCGGCGTCATAGCGAATCTCGACGCCGAGCTGTTCGGCGGTCAGGTACAGCGCGTTCAGCATCGCCCGGCCGCCGCCGAGGAAGAACGAATTGGTCCGTCCGAGGCTGAGCGTGCCGCCGAGCGACGGCTGCCAGCGTACGCCCTGCTTGACGATCCAGTGCAGGATGTCCTTGGATTCCGCGATCATGTGCCGCGCCAGTTCCTCGTCGGTCTGGCCGCCGGTGACGCGAAGCAGATCCTCCCAGAATTCCTGCTCGGTGTAGGGGCCGGTGAGGATGTCGGTCGCCGCATCATGGGCGCAGCGCATGTTGCGGGTGTGGCGGGTATTGCCGCCCCGATAGAATTTCGGGGCGCCTTCCAGCACGAGCACGGACGCGCCCAGCCGCCGCGCGCTGATCGCGGCGCACAGCGCGGCGTTGCCGCCGCCGATCACCAGCACATCGTATTTACGGGCTAAGTCGGCCATGCGCTCTTGTTATCGTTGTTGGCATGGAAATCAAACCGCGCCGCGGGGCCGGCCCGCTGAGCATCACGCGGCCACGGCCTCGCGGGTCTCGATGGTGCGGCCGCCGCGATAGACAATGAGGGCTCCGATGATGCCGAGCGCGGCACCGAACATAAGCCAGTAGGCAGGCGAAGCCTTGTCCTGGTGGGTCATTTGGATCAGTTTGGTCGACACAAAGGGGGTGGAGGTGCCGAATATGCCTGCAGCCAATGCGAACGCGATCGAGAAACATGTGGTGCGCACATGTGCCGGCACGATCTCGACTAGGCATCCCAGCATCGTGCCGCTGTAGACGCCAAAGTAGAACGAGAACATCATCTGAACTGCCAACAGCTTTCCGAGCGTGGGCTCTGCCGCGAGCCAGGAAAGCGCAGGGTAAGCAGTCACGAACGACAGGCCTGCAATCGTCAACAGCACAGGCTTGCGGCCAATCCGGTCGGAAATCGCGCCGCCGACCGGATTCCAGATGAAGTTCGTGACCGCAACGAGAAGCGTCACGACCAATGTTCCGGTCGGCGAGAGGTTGAGCTGCTTACCGAACCCGGGTGCATACACCGTGATGAAGTAAAAGGTCGTCGTGGTCAGCACAGCGATCATCATGCCAAGAATGACGATGCGCCAGTTCGCGATCGCTGAAGCGAAGACTTCGCTCGCGGTTGGATGCTTCTTCATGGCGAGGAACGCCGGCGTTTCCTCAAGCGATCGTCGCAGCATGAAGATGATGGGGATAATGATGCAGCCGACGAAGAACGGGATGCGCCATTTGGCGATTCCGCCGATGGAATCGAGGAAGGTGTCGCCGGGAATGCTTTCTCTGAGGATAAAGCCGATGATCGCTGCGACGAAGATTGCGACCTGCTGACTGGAAGACTGGAACGAGGTGTAAAAGCCGCGATTGCCGGGCGTGGCTATCTCTGAGAGATAAACAGAGACGCCGCCCAATTCGACGCCGGCAGAGAATCCCTGTATCAGCCGGCCAATCAGCACAATGATCGTCGCTGCGATGCCGATGGATGCGTAAGATGGGCAGAAGGCGATCACCACGGTACCAAGCGCCATGAGCGCGAGCGTTACGATCAGCCCCTGACGGCGGCCGATCCGGTCGATATAAGCGCCCAGTACGATTGCGCCGACGGGCCGCATGAGCGCACCGAGCCAGAACACGCCATAGGCATTGAGGAGGGCCGCGGTCTCGTTCGCGGCGGGGAAGAACGCCTTTGCGATATCCTGGGCGTAAAATCCGAACAGGAAGAAATCGAACTGCTCGAGGAAATTGCCCGATGTCGCGCGCAGGATGGCGCCGATGCGCGACTTGATCTGCGGCGGCTGTGATGTTGCTGTTTGCGACATGGCGAGCGTCTCCCCGTTGCGATTGGCCTGTTCGGAAAGACTTCTCGTCAGCCGACAGTACTTTGCTTGATGCGGCAATCTGCCACGTCCGGGCGGTCCGACCAACCCGGAAAACGCCCATCGAGCCGGTTTTTGGGCGGCGATGCTGGGCGGCTCTTCAGGCGGCCTTGGCCTGCACGGAGCTTTTCAGCCATTGCCGGAACGCCCGGAGCTTCGGCGGATCCGCCCGCGTCTCCGGCGAAACCAGATAGAAGCCGGCGTCGGCCGGCAGCGCGATCTTGAAGGGAACCACCAACCGCCCCTTGGCGATATCGGCTTCGACATAGGAGGTTCGGCCCATCGCCACCCCGATGCCGTCGATCGCCGCCTGCACGGTGACGAAGATCAGGTCGAAGCTGACGCCGGGCTGCTTTGAGATATTTGCCGGCAGGCCCGCGGCGGTGAGCCATAGCCGCCAGTCGTCGTCATAGCCGCCGCTGCTGTGCAGCAGGGTGTGGTTGGCGAGATCTTCCGGGCAGCGCAGCGGCTTGTCGCCGTTGGCCAGCGCCGGGCTGCAGACCGGAAACAATTCGTCGGCCATCAGCCAGTCGGCGCGCAGGCCGGCCCAGTGGCCGCGGCCGTAGCGGATCGCGGCATCGACATCGCCGCTCCGGAAATCGACCAGGCTGGTCGAGGTGGTGATGCGCACGTCGATGCCGGGATGCGCCTCCTGGAAGGCGGAAAGCCGCGGCAACAGCCATTTGGCGGCGAGCGAGGCCAGCGTCGAGACGGTCAGCACATGGTCGTCATCCCGGCGCTTGAGCCGGTCGGTGGCGAGCCGCAGGTCGTTGAAGGCGGCACGGACGCCGGGGAGATATTCCCTGGCCTCCGGCGTCAGCGTCAGCGCGCGGTTCTGTCGCACGAATAGCTGGATTCCGAGTTCCTCCTCCAGCCGACGGATCTGATGGCTGATCGCGGTCTGCGTCACGTTCAACTCGGAGGCGGCGTTGGTGAAGCTCAAATGGCGCGCGGCGGCCTCGAACGCCCGCAAGCCATTAAGGGAAGGCAGCCGGGCCGTCACGGGTTGATCCAATTCATGAGTTTATCTCATGTGAAGCCGGACAACATGTCGTTTGTCGAAAGCCGGCAAAGCATCGATATTGCGGCCAACAGCTTATCTTTAGGAGGGCATCATGTCCATCTATTCACATCAATCGATGACAAATCATCATGCTGCGGGGCTTTTTGGGCAGCTCGGCGAGACCTTCCATGTCTGGCGCGACCGCGTACGGCAGCGCCGCGAACTGGCCCAATGGAGCGATCGCGACCTGCACGACGTCGGCCTGTCCTGGAGCGACATCGTTCGCGAAGCTGAAAAGCCGTTTTGGCGGGCCTGAAGGCCGCCGCGGCCGGCGTCGCCTCCTCAAGGGGGACGCCGGCCATCGTCTTTTCCGGAATCGATGGGAGCCCGCCATGACCTCGTTTCGTCTCGATGATCTCCGGCAACATTCCGATGTGCTGCGCTTGCGCAGCGGCAGGTCGGTGACGGTGCGATTTGTCGAGCCCGGCGACGGCGAGGCGCTGCAGGCCTATTTCCGGTCGCTCACGACCGGCTCCCGCTACAACCGTTTCCTCGGCGCCATGAGCGAGTTGCCGCACAACCTTCTCGAGGACTTTGTCCATGTCGGCGAGCGCGACCGCTTCAGCGTGATCGCGACCATGACCATTGACGATCAGGAGACCATCGTCGGCGAGGCCCGCTACGCCTTCGACCCGCGCAACGACAGTTTCGAGTTCGGCCTGTCGATCGATGACCGCTGGCAGGGTCAGGGCGTCGGTTCGGCCCTGCTGAGCAATCTGGAATGCCGCGCCGCGGCGTTCGGTGCGACGCGCCTGTTCGGCGACACGCTGCGCTCCAACGCCGTCATGATCGCGCTTGCCCGTAAATCCGGCTTTGCCTTCACTAACAATCCCGACGACTGGAAGCTGGTGCGGTTCCAGAAGCACAGCGATCTCGCGCCGAAGCAAATCCCCTGCGCCAGCTGGCGGCTGGCGGCGGAACGGATCTCGCTGCAGCCCGCGGTTTGACAAGGATCGCAGGGTGGGCACTGCGCAAACACGCCTTTGCCCACCTTGCAAGGCTACGCTCTAATTGCCCTTGAATACCGCTTTCCGTTTCTCGATGAAGGCCTGCACCGCCTCGCGGTGGTCCGCCGTCATGGTGGTGCGGATCAGCCGCTCGGCCTCGTGGTCGCGGGCGGTGGCGAAATCGAACAGCAGGGCCTCGTCGAGATTGTCCTTCATGTAGCGCAGCGCGATGGTCGGTCCTTCCGCCATCGATTCCGCCAGCGCGAACGCCTCGTCCTGGAGTTTGGCGTCCGGCACCACGCGGTTGACGAGGCCGATCGTCTCGCATCTCGCCGCGTCGACCTTGTCGGAAGTGAACATCAGCTCGCGCGCCCGCGCGGTGCCGACCAGCCGGGTCAGCAGCCAGGCGATGCCATAGTCGCCGGAGAGACCCACCCGCAGATAGCCGGTGGAGACGAACGCCGATTGCGCCGCGATGCGGATGTCGCAGGCCATGGCGATGGCAAGACCCGCGCCGACGGCTGGCCCGGGCAGGGCGGCAATGGTCGGCTTGCGCACCGAGATCAGCGCGCCGGTCAAGAGGCGCTGGCGTTCCTGCAGGTCGGCGACCTTCTCGTCATAGGACATTTCCAGCTTCTTCTTGTCCCGATGGGCGCCCATGCCCTTGACGTTGCCGCCGGCGCAGAAGGCGGTGCCGGCCCCGGTGATCAGGAGCGCGCCGACATCAGGATTTTCGCCGCAAGTCTTGATCATCGTGCGCAGCGCGGGCGTCAAATCGTCGGACAAGGCGTTGCGGACCTCGGGACGGTTCAGCGTGATAACAGCGACGCGGTCGCGGACGACGCAGAGCAGTTCGCTGGTGCCGGTGTCGATGGTGGTTTTGCTGGTCATGTTTCCCCCTGACGCTACTTCAAAACTTCTCCACCCAGGGCCGCAATTCCAGTTCCCAGGTCCAGGCGCTGCGCGGCTGTTGCAGCACGTTCCAGTAGCTGAGCGCAATGGCGTCGGGGTCGAGCATCGAATCCGGGCGGTCGGCGGGTTCGACCCGCGCGGTGCTGCGGATGCCGCCGTCGATGACGAAATGCGCGACGTGGATGCCCTGCGGCGATAATTCGCGCGCCATGCTCTGCGCGAGCCCGCGAAGCGCGAACTTGCCCATCGCGAAGGGCGCCGATTGCGGATAGCCCTTGACGCTGGCGGAAGCGCCGGTGAACAGGATCGCGCCGTGCCGGTTGGGCAGCATCCGCTTTGTTGCCTGCTGCGCCACCAGGAAGCCGCCGAACGCGCTGACCGCGATCGCCTGGGCGACATCCGCGGGCACGAGGTCGGTGAAGACGCCACGCGCCCGTCCGCTGGCGTTATAGACCACGAGATCGGGTACGCCGATCTCGCGCTCGACCATGCCGAAGAGGCGCTCGACTTCGTCGGCGTCGGTGGCGTTGCAGGCAAAGGCGCGGGCGCCGGTTTCATGGCAGAGCGCGCCGAGCTTTTCGATTTGCCGCGCGGCGAGCGCGACGCGGATGCCCTGCTTGGCCAACAGACGCGCCAGCGAGGCGCTCAGCCCCTCGCCGGCGCCGACGATCAGGGCGATCTTGTATTTCGGGATTTCCATCGGCTTCTTCCTTTCCTGGTGTTTCAGCCGCGCAATCCGGCGAGGCAGCCGGCTTGCTGCAGCACCGGATCGAGCGCTTCCTTGTCGGCGGCTTCGGCATATTTGGCGCGCAGCATGGCAAGCGAGCGCGCGTGATATTTCTGCGGCTTCTGGGTCCAGACCTTGTCGGCGAGCGTGACGCTGAATTCCTCTTTGGCCTCCGCCAGCGCCTTCTCGTTGGCGCAGGTCCAGGGCATGAACTGCGCCCCGATCTGCTGCCGCAGGATCGGCATCAAGGTCGGCGCCAGCGACGGCCACGCCTCGAACGCTCCTTCTGCCCTCGGCCACAGCATACGATGCACCCAGTCCAGCACATGCGGCGCGCCGCCGCCGATCAGTCCGCCAGCGGTCGGGTCGGTCCACATTTCATAGATCTGGCCCCACAGGCCGAAATCGCCATAGGCGGGGCGCCCGCCGAACAGATAGGGCCGCGTCGCCAGATGGGCGTCCAACAGGGTCAGCATGCTGGCAAAACCGGCCTCGATCTGTGGTGCGGTCACGGCGTTGGAGCCGACGAACCAGACCCGATCGACCATGCGGGCGCGGACCTGGCCGGCAAACGCCGTGTGCTTCTCCTCGTCGGCCGCGGGCCCGCGCATCCGCGCGATGCGCCCCGCCGAGGAGATCTGGTCGACATCCCGGGCCCAGCGGTAGTGGAACATCCATTTGTTGCCCCACTCGTCGCCGAATTCCTCTGTTAACGCCGAGACGAAGCGCGCGACGGGGTCGGCGGGATGGATCGAGGGCTCCGGAAAAAGCGTCTCCATCGCGTCGATGATCGGGGTGGAATCCTGGATGCCAGTGCCCTCAGGCGTCACCACCAGCGGAATGATCGGCATCCGGGCGTATTTCTCGAATTCCGCCTGGCTTTCGGCATTGCGCAAAACCCATTGATGCGGGATGGCTTTGTAGCGAAAATAGCTGCGCACCTTGACCGAGTAGGGCGACATTTCGGCGCCGATGATGCGATAAACCTCCGCCATGGGGCATTCCTCCTGGGATGTTTTGTGACGGCGTTGTCGCCTGCCTGGTCTGGAATGATCTATATCATCTAAAGCATACAACGAGAACACAGGGCGCGGAACGAACAAGAGATGCAAATGCGAGAACTCGCCAGACAAAGTGACGTGACCAGCCCCGCCGACCGGCCGGGACTGCTCGCGCCGGATACGTCGGGGATGAATTTCTACCGCGCCGATCCGGCGCTGACCGACCTTTTGCGGATTCATCTGCCAGATGCGCTGTTCCGCCATATCGAGCCGCATCTCGATCGGCTCGGCGCGCTCGCCGGCGGCCATCTCGACGAATGCGCGCGGCTGGCCGACCGCCACGTGCCGGTGCTGCACCAGCGCGACCGTTTCGGGCGCGACGCGCAGTGGATTGAATACCATCCGGCCTATCGCGAGCTCGAGCGCGCCGCGTTCGGCGAATTCGGCATTCACGCGATGTCGCTGCGCAGGGGCATCATGGGCTGGCACGAGCCCTATCCCGTGGTGGCCAAGCACGCCTTTACGTTCCTGTTCAACCAGGCCGAGTTCGGCCTGGGCTGTCCGATCAATGTCACCGACGGCTGCGGCAAGCTGCTTTCCAAGTTCGGCAGCGAGGCGCTGAAAGCAAAATATCTGGACGGGCTGACGCAGACCGACATGGACCGGCTGACGCAGGGCGGCCAGTTCATGACCGAGAAAGAAGGCGGCTCTGACGTTGGCACGCTGACGACGACCGCCGTGCAAGAGGGCGACCACTGGCGCCTGTCGGGCGAAAAGTGGTTCTGCTCCAATGCGGATGCGAAAGTCGTGATGCTGCTGGCGCGGCCGCAAGGCGCCGAAGGCGGCACGCGCGGCGTCGGCCTGTTTCTGATGCCGCGCTTCCTCGATGACGGCTCGCCCAATCGCTACCGGATCGTTCGCTTGAAGGACAAGCTCGGCACCCGCTCGATGGCCTCGGGCGAGATCAAGCTGGAAGGCGCGATCGCCTATGCGGTGGGCCGGCTCGACCGCGGCTTCGTGCAGATGGCCGAAATGGTCAATTCGTCGCGGCTCTCCAACGGCGTCAAATCCACCGCGCTGATGCGACGCGCCCATCACGACGCCATGACGGTTGCCAAAAATCGCGTGGTGTTCGGCAGCCGCATCATCGACATGCCCCTGGCGCGGCGGCAGTTGATGAAGATCATGCTTGCGACCGAGCAGGCGCTGTCGATGAGCTTTCTCACTGCGGACGCGCTCGACCGCGGCGAGGCCGGCAGCCAGGAAGCGGCGGCATTGCTGCGCATCCTGACGCCGACCTTGAAATTCCGCGCTACCCGCGACGCCCGCAAGGTCTGTGGCGATGCGCTGGAGATGCGCGGCGGCATCGGCTACATCGAGGAATTCGCCACGGCAAGACTGCTGCGTGACGCCCATCTCGGCTCGATCTGGGAAGGCACCGGCAATATCGTCGCCATCGATGCGCTCAAGCGCGCGGTCGGCCGCCACGGCGCCGAGGCGGCATTGGCCGCCGATCTCCATGCCCGGCTCGACGACAGCGCCAATGTGCCGCAGGCCTGGCGCGCTCGTCTGCGCGATCTCACCGACCGCGCTATCGGTTTTGCCCGGCAAGTGGCGTCGCGCATGGACCATGAAGCCGACGCGCGCCGCGCCACCAGCCTGCTCTATCATGTGGCGAGCGCCGTGGCGCTGGCCTGGGAAGGCGGCTGCATCCACGAGATGCGCGGCGATGCGCGAAGGCTGTTGCTGTCGCGGATGGTGATCGATCACCGAGTCTCGGCGGGCGATCCGTTCCGGCTCACGGAAAATCCGCTGCAGCATGCGATCACGGACCACCTGCTCGGCGAGCGCGACGTCGGCATGGCCGAGGTTGGCGAATTGCTCGGCACGGCGTAGGCTCGCAGCCGAAAGTCGCCAGTCGTTTCAAACAAGAGCACAAAATTCAGGGAGTATTCGATGAAGGCCGCCGTCCTGTACGAAGTCAACAAGCCGCTGGTGATCGAGGACGTCAGCCTGCAGAAGCCGGGTCCCCGCGAGGTTCTGATCCGCACTGCCGTCGCCGGGCTTTGTCATTCCGACCTGCATTTCATGGAAGGGCTCTACCCGCATCCGCTGCCGGCCGTGCTCGGCCACGAGTTCGCCGGCGTCGTCGAGCAGGTCGGCTCCGACGTCACCTATGTGAAGCCGGGCGATCATGTCGTGACGTGCCTGTCGGTGTTCTGCGGCACCTGCGACAACTGCACCACCGGGCGGCCGGTGCTGTGCACCGACACCACGGTAAAAATGCTACCGGGCGTTTCCAATAGGCTGTCCTGGGCGCGCTCGGAAAAACTCAACCAGTTCCTCAATCTGTCGTCGTTCGCCGAGCAGATGCTGGTGCACGAGAACGCCATCGTCAAAATCCGCAAGGACATGCCGCTCGATCTCGCCGCGCTGATCGGCTGCGGCGTCATCACCGGCTATGGCGCGGTGGTGAATACGGCCAAGGTTGCGCCCGGCGAAAGCGTCGTCGTGATCGGCTGCGGCGGCGTCGGCATGGCCGCGATCAATGGGGCGCAGATCGCCGGCGCCGGCCGCATCATCGCGGTCGATACCAATCCGGCGAAACTGCAATTGGCGACCAAGCTCGGCGCCACCGACATCGTCGATCCCCGTAACGGCGACGTGGTGCAGCAGGTGCGCGAGCTTACCGGTGGCGGCGTGCATCATTCGTTCGAGGTGCTGGGCCGCAAGGAAACCGCCGAGCAGGCCTTTGCGATGCTGGCGCCCGGTGGCACCGCGACCATCGTCGGCATGATCCCGTTCGGCCAGAAGATCGAGCTGCACGGTTTCGACTTCCTGCGCGAGCGCAAGATCCAGGGCTCGTCGATGGGCTCGAACCATTTCCGCGTCGACATGCCGCGGCTGGTCGAGTTCTACATGCGCGGCCGGCTGCATCTGGAGGACTGGATCTCGGCCAAATTGAAGCTGTCCGAGATCAACGAAGGCTTTGCCGCGATGAAGGCGGGCAAGACCGTGCGCAGCGTGATCGTGTTCGATAGCTAGCCGTCGCCCCGGCGTTCGCCGGGACGACGCAAGGTATGTCACCGCGACACATGCGCCGACACCGCAAGCCAGCGGCCGTTCTGTCGCGCCCAGCAATCGGTGTAGCGGCCGTGAGCCTGTTGACCGTCCGCCGTCGTGTAGCTGGTGCGCGCGTGGATGATGGCAAAATCGCCCATCACGCGAATGCGGACGTCGTCCGCCACGAGATTGCTGATCGTCACGGGTATCGCGGTCTGCTTTAGAAAGCCGGCGCGGTCGACGAGCGATTTATCCGGATTGGTACAATAAAACTCCTCGGCGAGGATTTCGTCGAACCGCTTGACGTCGGAATGCTGGACAGAGTTGACGTAGTCGCGGTTCAGGGCCGTCAGTTCAGCGAGGTCGTTTCGCATTTTCCCAATCTCCCGTGCTAAATCCTCATGGTGAGGAGGCGCGCCAGCGCCGTCTCGAACCATGAAGGCCCGTGATCTCTCATCCTTCGAGACGCGCGCGAGAGCGCGCTGTCAGGATGAGGATTCTCTAATCATCAAACATCGGCGGCGGCACAAAGCCGCCGAATTCGCGCTCGATCAATTCGGCCAGTTTCAGCGGCGTGCGGTCCTCCAGCCAGGGGCCGACGATCTGCACGCCAACCGGCAGGCCGTCGCCCGACAGCCCGAGCGGGATCGCGGTGGCGGGCAGGCCGGGCAGCGTCGCGATGCCGGGCCATGCCAGTTGATCGGGATAGACATGGTCCTTGCCGTCGATGCTGATTCGGCGGGTTTCCTGATCGGTCGAATGATCGTGCGGGTAGGCCGGCGTCGGCATCACCGGGCAGATCACGGCGTCGAATGTCCCAAACAGCTCGCGCCATTGCGCGCGCAGCCGGGCGCGCGCGCCGTCAGCCATCACCCAGTCGCGATGGCTGAGCGCGATGCCGCGCAGGCGTTCGGCCGCAAGGCTCGTATCGTCGGGCGAAAGCCTGGCCGCCGCGGTCTGCGCGCCGGCATAGATCTCGGGCTGGAACGAGGCGGCGAGGAACGACATCAGCATCCGCATATAGAGCCGCGTCGAGGCGGCGAAGTCGGGCAGCAGCGGGCTCTCGCGCGTCACGCTGACGCCGGCCTTGCCGAGGTTGGCGGCGAGCTTTTCGATCGCCGCGCGGATGTCGGCCGATGTCGGCATGACGGGATCGGTCGCAAGCAGCAGCACGCGGAAATTCTTCAGCTCATTGTGGCGCGACGCCGGCAGCTTGAGGCCGTAGGCCTTTCCGGCTTCGATCGGGTCAGGCCCTGCGATCACGTCGAGCAGTAGCGCGAGGTCGGCGGCCGAACGCGCCATCGGCCCGATCACCGAAAGATCGCGGTCGAACGGCAGCGGTGGCATCGGCGGCGGTGTATGGCCGCGCGACGGCACCAGCGCGAAAGTCGGCTTGTGCGCGTAAACGCCGCAGTGAAACGCAGGCACCCGCAGCGAACCGCCGATATCGGAACCGAGCGACAGCGGACCGTAACCCGCCGCCAGCGCCGCCGATGATCCGCCGGAAGAACCCCCCGGCGTACGGCCGAGATCGAAGGGATTGTTGGTGACGCCGTAGATCTCGTTGTAGCTCTGCCAGTCGCCGAGCGAGAGCGGGACGTTGGTCTTGCCCAGGATCACCCCGCCGGCCTGCTTGACCCGGGAAATCGACAGCGCGTCTTCGCCCGGGACAAAATCCTTTTGCGCCGGAAGGCCCCAGGTCGTCGGCAGGCCGGCGACATTGAAGGATTCCTTCACGGTCATGGGAAGACCGAGCAGCGCGCCGGTTTCGCCGCGCGCCCGCGCGGCGTCGGCGGCGCGGGCGGCTTCCAGGCCGCGGGCGAAATCGCGCACGCAAACCGCGTTGATCTTCGCATCGTGCCGCTCGATGCGGCCGATCGCGTCCTCGGCCAACTCGACGGCGGAAACCTTCTTCGCCGCCAGCGCCGCCGACAGTTCGGTTGCGGTCTTGAAACTCCATTGCGATTTGGCCAAGGCGTACTCCCGGTAAGGCATTTGCAACTGACCGGATGATGCTTGGTTTCGGTCGCCTCCGCTAGACCGCTATTGCGGCCGGAACGCAGCTATTCCGGCAACATACGTTGCATGATGCGGTCGCGATAGACAAAGATGTGGGCGAGCGCCGCCGCGACATGGATGCCGATCACCACCAGCAGCGCCCACTCCGCCGCCTGATGCAGGCCGTCGATGGCCTTTCCCGCCGCCGCATTGTCGGACGCCAGCATCGGCATCGGCATGAAGTAGAACAGCGAGACCGACCAGCCGCGGAAGGAGGCGAACAGCCAGCCGGTGACGGTCGTCGCCAGCACCAGCGCATAGAGAGCCCAGTGCACGACCTCCGAGGACAGCCGCTGCCACGGCGGAAGCGAACTCTCGGGCGACACCGGATGCGTCAGCCGCCAGGCAAAACGCAGGACGATGAGCACCAGGATGGTCATTCCGAACGAGATGTGGAACGTCATGGCCGCGCCGGGCTTCATGCCGCGATGAAGGTCCGGCATCAGCCAGCCGATCAGATATTGTACCACCAGCAGCGCCACGATGAGCCAGTGGAGCACTTTCGCGGTGGTTCCGTATTGGAGACGAGCGGGCATGGGATTCCTTAAACCAGGTTGGCAGGGCGGCTTAGCGCACGAACATTTACAGCGTCATGTCAGGGTTGCGGGAAGCGCCCGGAGGGGCGCGCCATCGGGTTGACAGGCCCACTGCGCTCGCCGCTGCCGGGCTTGGTTCCGGGGACCGGAAACGCGTATCCGATGATGGTTTTGACGACCCAGCGGTCGGACGCCGGCGTCAGCCCGTAGCCGACGCCGAAATCCACGTCAAAGACGCCGAGCTTGAAATCGGTCACCGCGAACAGCGTGTGCTGCTGGTCTTGTAGTCTGGCGAAATTCCCGATCTCGCCGAAGTCGGAATAGTACTCCAGTCCGACATAGGTTTCCGGCGCGACCTTGCGTGCCAGGCGCGCGGCGGGCGCAAAGTCCGCCTCGCCATATCTGCCGAAGCTGATGTCCACGATCGGGTTGACGATGAATTCCCAATCCGCGTTGCGGACGCCGATAATGGGGCGGATTTCCATTCCGAATCGCGACTGCGAGAATCTCGGCGTCGTGTTGGAGAACTCGAAATTGACGCCATAGAAGAGGTTGCGCTGCTCGGCATTGGGCGAGACGAACAGCGTGCGCAGCTTGAAGGCGTCCGACAGGAATTGCTGGTCCTTGATGGCGAAAGGCAGATAAAGGCCGAGTTCCCACCAGTCGGTGACGCCGTAGGCGAATTCCGGCGTGCCGTTGACGCTGTTGTGGGAGATCAGGCCGCCGGGAAACGGTGGGTCCTTGACGCCGAGCGGGACATAATTGAGGTGCTGCTGGATCGTGAACTGGCCCGGCGCCGCGATGCCGGCGTTGTAGACTTGGATCTCGTCGGTGGCCATCGCCGGCTGCGCCGCTAACGCCGCCACGGCCGCGCCGGCCAGCAGGCAGAGCTGGCGACAAAAGCGGGGCGCGGGATGACGTTTCATCATCGCTTGGCCGGCCTACGCCGCTCCAATGAGAATGCCGACCGCGAGCACGATGACGCCGCCGAGCACGATCTGGAAAACCGCCTGCAGGAACGGCGTGTCCATATAGCGCGCGCGGATATAGGCGATCGCCCACAATTCGAAGAACACCACGATGGCCGCGATCGCGGTTGCGATCCAGAACGCGTTGGGCCAGGAATCGGGAACCAGAAAAGGCATGGTATGGCCGAGGCCACCGACCGTGGTCATCAGACCGCAGGTGATTCCGCGCAGCCAAGGCGAACCGCGCCCCGTGAGCGATCCGTCGTCGGACAAGGCTTCGGCAAACCCCATGCTGATGCCGGCGCCGATCGAGGCGGCTAAACCAACCAGAAAGGTCGGCCAGTTCTGATGCGTCGCGAAGGCTGCGGCAAACAACGGCGCCAGCGTCGACACCGATCCGTCCATCAATCCGGCGAGACCGGGTTGCACATATTGCAGGACGAACACGCGCCGCCGCGTCTTGTCTTCCTGCTCGCGCACATCGGGCTTGAGGATCTTGTCGGTCAACTTTGCCGCGAGGCTTTCGTGGCCTTTTTCCGCTTCGGCGAGATCGCCGAGCAGCCTGCGGACGCCGACATCCTGGGTCTGCTCCGCCGCCTTGACGTAAAACCGCTCAGCCTCGAACTCCATCGTCTCGGCTTCCTTGCGGATGGTGTCGAGCGACAGGTTCTTGGTCAGCCAGACCGGGCGGCGGCGTAAAAATCCCTTGACGTCATCGCGGCGGATCGGCGGAAGATTCTTGCCGAAGCGCTTTTCGTACATCTCCAGCAGCATGTGGCGATGGCCTGTTTCCTCCTCCGCCATCTCCTCGAAGATCTTGGCCGATTCCGGATAGCGCTCCATGAGGTCCTCGGCGAAGCTCATGTAGATTCGGCTGTCCTCCTCCTCCGCGGAGATCGCGACCGCCAGCACTTCGCGCTCGGTCAAATCGGCGAAATTCTTCATTAAGACATTCCCAGGCCATCTTTAGAATTATTCTAAACGTATAAAGGCTTGCCCGGATACGGTCAAATTCATGCGCCTCTGGAGCAAACCCGCATTGGCATGATTTTCCGGTGGCGCGAAATGGAACCGTTCCAGCCGGCATCCGTTCGAGTTCCCGGAAGAGAAGATCCACCGGAGATCGCATGGATAAGGTCAAATACCGTTTGAACGATCCGCGGCTGGCGCCGCGCCGGACCAGGCTCGAGATTCCCGGCTGGTCCGGAAAGCGCGAACCGCGTGCCAATGGTTCGCGTGAGCAGGTGTGGCATTGCGTGCCGTTTTCGGAAGGCGCGCAATACGGCATCGAACTGTTTTATCCCTACGACAACGAACTGCACGTCACCATGAAAGACGGCCATTTGATCCTGGAGGGAGATTGGGGCGAGCCGCCGGATAGCGGCGTGCAATGGCCGCCGTTTCGAAATTTCGGCGATACTTTCTATACCTACCAGATACTGCTCGATCTCAAGGTGCCAAAGGGCATGGCTGTCCGGACCGAACCGCATCCGCGATTCTATACGGACCCTACCGATACCGTGCCGATCGCGGTGCCAGCGCTGGTGCGCAATTGGTGGCCGATGATGTTCTTTTGCGTATTCAAGGCGCCGGCCGAGGGGCGCACCCACATTTTCAGGCCGAACGAGCCGTTCGCGCAGATCATCGTGATCCCCGAGGAAGCCAATTTCGAGCTCGAACCGATGAACGAGGAAGAATCCGCCGAACGCGAGCTGCAGGCGCGCCGGATCTATAACAGCCGACCGAAACTTTCGGCTGGCACCGAATGGACGTCGGCAACTGACACCGTGTTCGACGGTACCTATCGGCATCTGCATCGCGCCGCCAAGGAAAAGGCGCGGCAGGAATAGCCGCGCGACATACCCCGTTCGCGCAAAAAACAGGACCCGTTGGGGTCCTGTTTTCGCATCAGCCGATGCCGCGCGACATCAATAGTCGCGGCGATAGAAGCTGTGATGGTGGTGGTGGTGGTGATGGTGATGGTGCCGATAGCGCGGCACCACGACGATGCGGTTGCGGTAGGCATGATGATGGTGGTGGTGATGGTGGTGTTCGCGGCCGACGCCGATAACGATCTGGGCCAGCTGCATGTTCGGGTCCGAAGGCTGAGCCGGAGCGGATTCATCGATGGCTTGCAGCAAATTGGCCGCGTTCGGGATCGGTTCGAGCAGGTCGGCGAAGGAATTCGCCCGCATGACGTCTGTTGGGGCCGGAGCCGGCGTCGGAGCGGCCTGAGCGGCGTTCATTGCCCCGAGCGTCGCCACCGCTCCCAAAAGTCCGGCTATCTTCTTGTCCATAAATTCTCCTCCAATGGCGCATTGCCCGTAGCCGCAACGCGCCCAACCCGGGATGGTTCCCGCATCGTCGCCACGTCGGCCGATTGAAACCGATATTGGGAGAACTGGAATTTATTGGGCGCGTTCTGTGGCCTGTTTCAGGAACTGCAGCAGCAAGTGTGTGACCTGCTCGGGCTGTTCCTGCTGCACCCAGTGGCCGGCGCCGTCGATCAGGTGAACGCCGCGCATGCGCGTGCAGGCGCTCTGCTGCATCGCCTCAAAGACGCCGGGGCGCTGATAGATGCCCCAGTCCTGTTTTCCCGAAATGAAACAGGAGGGCACGTCGATGCTGCGGCCCGACCAGGTCTGCAACTCCGCAACGAAATCGCCCGACGTGCCGCAGCGATACCATTGCAGGCCGCCCTGGAAACCGGTGCGTTCATACTCGGCGCTGTAGAAAGAAAGCTCGCGATCCGGCAGCCATTGGTTGGCGGCGATCGTTGCCGCATCCGGCATTTCCTCCGCCACGGTCTCGGCCATGTTCTTGGCGAGATCCATCACGTAATAGGTCGGCAGCTTCGCCAGTTCGCCCGCGGACCAGGATTTGAGCGGATAGGGCTGGTTGGCTTTCCAGTCCGCGCTCTTGTGATGGTAATAGGCGCGCAGGAAATCATGCACGCCCTGCGGCGCGCGGTGCATGTCGGCGTTGGCCTGCCGCGTCGAGTAGTACCATTGGTAATGCTTGCGCGGCCGCGGCAGCGCCGCAAGCTCGCGATGCACGGGATCCTCGCGCCTCGGCTGCGGCGGACTGTCGGCGGTATTGAACGGCAATGGCGGCGGGCCACCGAACGGCGCGCTCATCAGCGCGACCGAGCGGAATACGTCAGGCCGCACCAGCGCGCACCAGGCGGCGACCGAGGAGCCGAAATCATGTCCGACCACGGCATCGACGCTTGCGTAGCCGAACGCGGAAACCAGTCCGAGCGCGTCGCGCACCAGATTGATGAGCCGGAATGAATTGAGATCACCGTCGTAATCGCCGTCCCAGCCGATGGTGCGGCCATAGCCGCGCTGGTCCGGCGCGATCACGTGATAGCCGGCCTCCGCAAGCCGCGGCATCACCTTGCGCCAGCTGAAGGCGAGCTCGGGAAAACCATGCAGCAACAGCACGCAGGGCCGGCCGCGTGTCTCGAAGCCGGCCTCCAGCACGTGCATCGAGAGGCCGTTGATGTCGTCGACGAAGCGGGAGCGTATGCCGGGCGGGAGCGGGACGGCGGGGAGGGAAGTCTTCGTGGTCATCGGCAAATTCCTCCCCTCACGACCGGGCTTGTCCCGGCCGTCCACGTCTTCTTATGCCAATGAATTGTAAAGGCGTGGATGCCCGGCACAAGGCCGGGCATGACGAAATCAATTTGCAGCACGCGCAAGGGCGCGCTTTAGTCAAATGTATCGAAATTGTGCGCGCTCGCGCTTCGCGAGCCTGGGAACGGCCTGTCCGACGATGATCTCCTTGAAATGCCGCGTCTGCTGGTGATCGGCGAAAGCCGCTTCCCCCGCAAAGACTTCATAGAAGAAGAACTCGTCCGGCTTGGAGGTGTTTTGGTGGATCTGAAACTCCTTCACACCCGGCTCCTTCTGTGCCTGGGGAAGAAAGTCCTTCAACAGTCCGGCAATGGTGGCTTCCTCGCCGGGATTGGCCTGCCAAAACGCCGTTACAATCAAGCTTTGGTTTTCGCCGCTGGGGGTCATGACGTCTCTCCACGTGAACTTGCCGTCGCCGCATCGGTTGGCGACGGCCCGCTTGTGCCAGTTTCCGCGTCGGAGATGATTCGATGAACGTCGAATTGTGAAGGCGAGCGACAGCGAGGTCTACACCCGCACCGCCGTCTTCGGCCAATACTTGTCGCGCAGATGGCGCTTCACCAGCTTGCCGGTGGGCGTGCGCGGCAAATCGGGCTCGAAGTCGATGCTCTTCGGGCACTTGATCGGCGACAGATGCTTGCGGCAAAACAGCATCAGCTCGGTCTCGAGTTCCTTGCCCGCCGTGCTCATGTCGTGCGGCTGCACCACCGCCTTGACTTCCTCGCCCATCTCCTCGTTCGGCACGCCGAACACCGCGACATCGGCGACGCCGGGGTGGGTGATCAGCACGTCCTCGGTCTCCTGCGGATAGATGTTCACGCCGCCGGAAATGATCATGTAGCTCTTGCGGTCGGTGAGATAGAGGAAGCCTTCGTCGTCCAGATAGCCGACGTCGCCGAGCGTCGACCAGCCCCTGGCGTTGTAGGCGCTTTTCGTCTTCTCGGGATCGTTGTGATAGGTGAACACCGGCGCGTCGGCGAAATACACCGTGCCGATCTGCCCCGTCGGCGCCTCCTGATCGTTCTCGTCGAGGATTTTGACCTTGCCGACCACGGCGCGGCCGACGGTGCCGCGATGGGTCAGCCACTGCTGCGAGGTCGACACCGTGACGCCGTTGCCTTCGGAGCCGGCGTAATACTCGATGAGGATCGGCCCCCACCATTCGATCATCCTTGCCTTGACGTCGATCGGGCAGGGCGCCGCGGCGTGGATCGCGCCTTTCAGCGAGGAGACGTCGTAGCGCTTGCGCACCTCTTCCGGCAGCTTCAGCATGCGCACGAACATGGTCGGCACCAGCTGCGATTGCGTGACCTTGTGCTTCTCGACCAGTTTCAGAAACTCTTCCGCGTCGAAGTGTTCCATGATGATGGAGGTGCCGCCGAGCGTGATCGCCATCATGTTGAAGCGCAAGGGGGCGGCGTGATAGAGCGGCGCCGGCGACAGGTAGATGCTGTCGGAATTCATCCCGCACATGTCGGCGCAGAGAATTTTCAGGAACGGATTCGGCAGCTCGATCGGATGGTGATCCGACGCCCGCTTGATGCCCTTGGGGCGGCCGGTGGTGCCCGACGAATACAGCATGTCGTAGCCGGCTTCCTGGTCCGCGATCGGCGTCGTCGGCTGCGCTGCTGCTTCCCTGTCCCAGGAGCGGAAGCCGGGCAGCGGCTCGTCGAGCATGAAGAACAGCGGCTCGCCGGGCGCGCCGGTGACCAGCCCCTTGATCTGCTCGGCGCATTTCGGCGAGGTGATGACGACTTTGGCGCCGCAATCCCTGACGATGTAGGCGATCTCGTCCTGGGTCAGATAGCGGCTGATCGCGGTGTAATACAGCCCGGAGCGCTGCGCGGCCCAGCAGATCTCCATGAATGCCAGCCTGTTCTCCATCAGGAAGGCGATGTGGTCGCCGGTCTTCAGGCCGAGCGAACGAAACAGATGCGCGCCCTGGTTCGACAGCTCGTCGAGTTCACGATAGGTGATCGCCTTGCCGGTCGAGGCCATCTGATAGGCGATCTTGTTGGGCTGGGTGCGTGCATGCACCGACGGATGGGTCATTGGGGTTTCCTCTGGACGCAAATAGCAGATGCAAGTGCGAATGGCGGGCAGCAAGTAGCGAACACGGGAAGGACGCTGGTCCGTATCCGTTCGTTACCTGCTACCCGCCGTTCACTTTTATTTTATTGTTCTTACAGCCGCTCGACGATGGTCACATTAGCCATGCCGCCGCCTTCGCACATGGTCTGCAACCCGTAACGCTTGTTGCGCTGCTTCAGCGCGTTGACCAGCGTGGTCATCAGCTTGGTGCCGGAGCCGCCGAGCGGATGGCCGAGCGCGATCGCGCCGCCGTTGACGTTGAGCTTGGCCGGATCGGCACGGGTGGTCTTCAGCCACGCCGTCGGCACCGAGGCAAAGGCTTCGTTGACCTCGAACAGGTCGATGTCGTCGATCGACATGCCGGCCTTCTTCAGCGCGCGCTCGGTGGCGTGCAGCGGCGCGTCCAGCATGATCACGGGATCGCCGCCCATCATGGTCATGTGATGGATCCGCGCCATCGGTTTGACGCCGAGCGCCTTCAGGCCCCTCTCATTGACGACCATGACGCCGGAGGCGCCGTCGCAGATCTGGCTGGAAGAGGCGGCGGTGAGCTTGCCGTTTTCGGCGATCAGCTTGACGCCCTTGATGCCGGCAAGGCTGGCGTCGAAGCGGATGCCTTCGTCGATGTGGTGGGTATCGGTCGAGCCGTCGGCGCGGGTGATCTGCAGCGGGATGATCTCGTCCTTGAATTTTCCGGCCTGCGTCGCGGCGATCGCGCGCTGGTGGCTGTTGTAGGAATACTCGTCGAGTTCGTCCTTCGACAGGCCGTATTTCTCGGCCATCATTTCCGCGCCGGTGAACTGGCTGAATACGATGTTCGGATAGTGCTGCTCGATCCCTGGGCTCTTGTAGGTTCCAAAGCCGTTCTTGGCCGGCAGTTGCGAGGCGAGCCCCATCGGCACCCGCGTCATGGATTCGACGCCGGCGGCGATCACGCAGTCCATCGTGCCGGACATCACCGCCTGCGCCGCGAAATGCAGCGCCTGCTGCGACGAACCGCACTGCCGGTCGACCGAGGTGCCGGGCACGCTCTCCGGCAACTTCGAGGCCATGATGGCGTTGCGGGCGATGTTGTTGGACTGTTCACCGGCCTGCATCACGCAGCCCATGATCACGTCCTCGATCTGGTCGGGGGCGGCGCCGGAGCGCTCGACCAGCGCATTCAGCACGGAAGCTGCGAGATCGGCCGGATGCCAGCCGGCGAGGCGTCCCCCCTTGCGGCCGCCTGCGGTACGGGCGGTGGCGACGATATAGGCCTCGGCCATGACTGTTCTCCCTGATTGTTTTTGGATGGGTGTTCTGAAGGACGGGCCGGATTTAAGAGGCGCGCAGGGATTTAGTCAATCAATCAATTAACTCTTGAGTGCGGCACCCGCATCGGCTTATCTGCGCCGGCGGGAATTTCCCGGCGGGCGGGTGATGGGATCACAGTTGAATACCAGCGTACCGAACAGGCTTCCGGCGAGCAAAAACACCACCGCCGAAAAGCTCCTCGTCGCGGCCTCCGGGCTGATGATCGAGCGCTCCTCGATCGAGGTATCCCTAAGCGACATCGCGCAGAAATCCGGCGTCAACGCCGCGCTGGTGAAATATCATTTCGGCAACAAGGACGGTCTGTTGCTGGCGCTATTGGCGCGCGATGCCGCCACGGAGGTGGCGAACCTCGAATATCTGCTGGCGCAGCCGATCACCCCGACCGCAAAGCTGAAGCTGCATATCGGCGGCATCATCCGCGCCTATCACCAGTTTCCCTACATGAACCGGCTGATCCACTATCTGTTGCACGAGAGCACGCCTGAAGCCGCTGACGAAGTGTCAAAATTCTTCGTCGCGCCGCTGCTGGAATTCCATCGCCGCCTGCTTGCTGAAGGCATCAGGTCCGGCGAGTTCCGCGACATCGATCCGGTGCTGTTCTACACCAGCCTGATCGGTGCCTGCGATCATCTGTTCTTCGGGCGGCACGCGATGTCGCGCGCGACCGGCGTCGGGCCGGTCACCGAAGAGGTCTGCCGCCAGTATATCCGGCACATGGAAGCGCTGATTTGCGGAGGCATGCTGGCGAACAAGGAAGCGGCTACCGCGGCAGCCGGATGAATTTGCTTCACGACGACCAAGCCTAGAGAAGAAACGCCCAAGGAAAGGTTCTTATCATGCAATTGAAAGACGTTGCCGTTCTCATCACCGGCGGTGGCTCGGGCTTAGGCGCCGCCACCGCGCGCGCCATGGCCGCCAAGGGCGCCAAGATTGGCATCATCGACCAGAGCAAGGAAAATGCCGAGAAGGTCGCGGCCGAAGTGAAGGGCGTAGCCCTCCACGCCGACGTCACCGACGAGGAAGCGATCAAGGCGGCGATCGCCAAGGCAGAGGCGGCCCACGGCATCGCGCGCGTGCTGATGAACTGTGCCGGCATCGGCGGCTCGCAGCGTATCGTCGGCAAGGATGGCGTCTATCCCCTGGCGAAGTTCGCCCGCATCATCAACGTCAATCTGATCGGCACCTTCAACTGCCTGCGGCTGTTCGCCGAACGCCTCGTCACGGCGGAGCCGATCGGCGAAGAGCGCGGCGTCATCATCAACACCGCGAGCGTCGCGGCCTATGAAGGCCAGATCGGCCAGATCGCGTACGCCGCCTCGAAGGGCGGCGTCGTCGGTCTCACCTTGCCGGCGGCGCGCGACCTCGCGAGCCAGAAGATCCGCGTCAACACCATCGCGCCCGGCCTGTTCCTGACGCCGCTGCTGATGGGCCTCAACGAGGAGGCACGCAAGAGCCTCGGCGCCCAGGTGCCGCATCCGGCGCGGCTCGGCGACGCCAGCGAATACGGCAACCTCGCGGTCCACATCGTGGAGAACCCGATGCTGAACGGCGAGACCATCCGCCTCGACGGCGCCATCCGCATGGCACCGCGGTAACTTTCACTCGTCGTCCCGGACAAGCGAGCGCGATCCGGGACCCATACTCCGCGGCGGTGTTGTTTAAGAAGGTCTTGGCCACCATGCCCCAACGAAACGGCACGGCGTGTGGGTCCCGGCGTTCGCCGGGACGACAGCAATGATGACAGAGCCGCTGCTGATCGAACATGACGACGGGGTCGATTGGGTGACGCTCAATCGCCCGCAAGCCCTCAACGCGCTCGATGCCTCGCTGATCGAGGCGCTCAATGCCTATTTCGAAAGCCTGCAGCGCAATCGCTCGACCCGCGTGGTGGTGCTGAAGGGCGCGGGCGCTTCGTTCTGCGCCGGGCTCGATCTCAAGCAGGCGATGGCGCGGCGCGCCGGGCAGCAGGAGCCGCCTGGCGTCACCGAGTCGCTGGACCAGCAGCGCCGGATCGCCGACATCGTGATGCTGATGCGGCGCTGTCCGCAGCCGATCATCGCGCTGGTGCAGGGCGCGGCCGCCGGCGGCGGCTTTGCGCTGGCACTCGCCGCCGACATCCGCATCGCGGCCAGATCCGCCCGCATGAACTGCGCATTTATAAAACTCGGGCTCGGCGGCTGCGACATCGGCACCAGCTATTTCCTGCCCCGGCTGGTCGGGGTCTCGGTCGCCTCCGAACTGATCCTGACCGGGCGGTTCATCCATGCCGAGCGTGCGCTGGCGGTCGGCCTGGTCTCGGAAGTCGTCGAAGAGGGCGGGCTCGAAGCCGCCGCCGCGCCCTATGTCGAGGCGATGCTGACGGCTTCGCCGGTGGGGCTGCGGCTGTCGAAGGAATGCCTCAACATGAGCGTCGATGCCGGCTCCATCGAGGCCGTGATTGCGATGGAAGACCGCAATCAGGTGCTGTGCAGCCGCTCGGAAGATTTCAACGAGGGCATCAGGGCCTTTCTTGAGAAGCGAAAGCCTGTCTATATCAGGCGCTAAAGACGGATCCGAAAACGGACCATATTTCGGGAGACGCAATATGAGTGGGAATGCGGCCGCCGCGGTTCTGACCAAGCCGGCCTTTCGCAAGATCGAATGGCTGAAGCGCGATATCGCGGTCGAGCGGCGTCCCGACGGCGTCATCGTGCTGAAGTCGCGGATTCCCCTCCAGGCCTATGAGAAGCATATCCCGGCGTCGCTGGCGAAATGGGCGAGCGAGGCGCCGAACCGTATCTGGCTGGCGCAGCGCACCGGCACCGAGCGGCAATGGCGCAAGGTTTCCTACGGCGAGGCCAAGCGCACGGTGGATGCGCTGACGCAAGCGCTTCTCAATCTGAAGCTCGCAGCCGGCAGCCCGGTCGCGATCCTCTCCGGCAATTCGATCGAGCACGCGCTGATGACCCAGGCGGCGATGCAGGCGCGCTTTCCGGCAGCCCCGGTGTCGCCGGCCTACTCGCTGATGAGCCACGACCACGTCAAGCTGAAATATCTGTTCGACCTGATCAAGCCGAAGGTCGTCATGGTGCAGGACGGCCCAAGCTTCGAGAAGGCGCTGAAGGCGCTTCCGCTCGATGGCGTCACCGTCATCCATGTCGCGCGCCCCTGCGAGGGTATCCCGAGCGTCGCCTTTGCCGATCTGGCGGCAACGCCGGTGACGGGAGATGTCGAAGACTCGATCGCGCAGATCACACCGGATACTGTTGGAAAACTGTTGTTCACCTCGGGCTCGACCGGCATGCCCAAGGCCGTCATCAACACCCAGCAGATGATGTGCGCCAATGCGGCGATGATGATGCAGGTGCGGCCGCGCGACGCCGGCTCGACGTTGCCGACCGTGCTGGACTGGATGCCCTGGAACCATACGATGGGCGGCAACGCGGCGTTCCATCCGGTGCTGGTCGACGGCGGCACGCTCTATATCGACGATGGCCGGCCGATGCCGGGCATGATCGAGGAAACCCTGAAAAACCTGCGCGAGATCTCGCCGACCTATTACGCCAACGTGCCCGCGGGCTACGCGGCACTTGCGGCCGCGATGGAAAAGGACGACGCGTTGTGCCGCAGCTTCTTCCGCAATCTTTCGGTCATGGCCTATGGCGGCGCGCGGCTGCCCGACGATCTCTATGAGCGGATGCAGGCGCTGGCGGTGCGCACCACCGGCGAGCGCATCGTGTTCTATACCGGCTGGGGCTCGACCGAGACCGCGCCGACCTCGACGGGCACCTATTGGGACACCGAGCGGGTCGGCCTGATTGGTTTGCCGTTCCCCGGCGTCGAACTGAAGATGGTGCCGGTCGGCTCGAAATATGAATTGCGGCTGCGCGGCGTCAATGTCACGCCCGGCTATTTCGGAAGGCCGGATCTCACCAAGGCCGCGTTCGATGAGGAAGGCTTCTACTGCATCGGCGACGCCGGCGTGTTCGTCGATCCCGCCGATCCCGTGCAGGGCATCATCTTTGCCGGCCGCGTCGTCGAGGATTTCAAACTCACCACCGGCACTTTCGTCCATGTCGGCTCGTTGCGCACGGATGCCATTGCGGCTGCGACACCGGTGGTGCAGGACGCGCTGGTGGCGGGGCAGGATCGGCCCTTCGTCGGCCTCCTGGCCTGGCCCAATCTGCATGCCTGCCGGCAGATCGTCGGCAATGCGGAGGCGAGCTACGAGGACGTGGTCCGACATCCCGAGGTGCTGGCCTGCCTGAAGCGCGGGCTCGAGGCGCACAACAGGTCATGCGAAGGCGCCAGCAGCATGCGGGTCGCGCGTGCCATGCTGATGGTCGAGCCGGCCTCGATCGACGGCAATGAACTGACCGACAAGGGCTACATCAACCAGCGCGCCGGCCTCGATCGCCGCGCCACGCTGGTGGAGAGGCTCTACGCCGAACAGCCGGGGAAGACGATGACGTCGTGAGTTGAGCACGGCGAAACTCATCACGCAACCAACTCCGATGGTATGCTTGCCACCCATCCTGCAGAGCATCATCAACGCGAGTACAGCACCATGAATTTCGATTTCTCCGACGAACAGAAGCAGATGCGCGACGAGGCGAGGAAATTTCTCGCCGAAAAATGCCCGTCGAAAGCGGTACGCGCGGTGCTCGATGGCAACGCGCCGTACGACAAGGCATTGTGGAAGGGCCTCGCCGAGATGGGCTTTCTCGGGGTCGCGATTCCCGAAGCCTTCGGCGGCGCCGGCGCGGGCCATCTCGAGCTCTGCGTGATCGCCGAGGAAATGGGCCGCGCGCTGGCGCCGGTGCCGTTCTCGTCGACGGTGTATCTTGCCGCCGAAGCGATTCTGCTCGCCGGCAGCGAGGCGCAGAAGCAGAAATGGCTGCCGAAGATCGCCTCAGGCGAAGCGATCGGCACGCTGGCGCTGTTCGAAGGCAAGGGCAACCCGTCGCCGGCTGCGATCAAGTTGACCGCGTCCGGCAACAGCCTCAACGGCGTGAAGAAGCCGGTGCCGGACGGCGCCATCGCCGATTTTGCCGTCGTCGCCGCGCGAACGGGCTCGACGGGACGCGATAGCGACATCTCGCTGTTCCTGGTCGACATGAAAGGTGGCGGCGTCGAGGCCAAGGTATTGACAAATGTCGATCCGTCGCGCGGGCAGGCTGAACTCACTTTCAATAATACCAAGGCCGAACCGCTCGGGCGTGCCGGCGAGGGCTGGGGCGTGATCTCGCAGGTGCTCGACCGCGCCGCGGTGCTGATGGCGTTCGAGCAGGTCGGCGGCGCCGACCGCGCGCTGGAGATGGGCCGCGACTATGCGCTCGACCGCATCGCCTTCGGCCGGCCGATCGGCTCGTTCCAGGCGGTCAAGCACATGCTCGCCGATATGTATGTCTCGGCGACGCTGGCGCGCTCGAACTGCTACTACGGCGCCTGGGCGCTCTCGACCAACGCCTCCGAACTGCCGGAGGCGGCGGCCGCCGCGCGCATCAGCGCGACGCAGGCGTTCCAGCATTGCTGCCAAGAACAACATCCAGGTCCATGGCGGCATGGGTTTCACCTGGGAGTTCGATTGCCATCTGTATTACCGGCGTTCCAACGCGATGGCGCTGTCGCTCGGCTCGCTGTCCTATTGGGAAGACGCGCTGATCGATCGCATGCGCAAGCGGAATGCAGCGTAAAGGATATTCGACATGAATTTCGATGACACCCCGCAGGAAGCCGCGTTTCGCGCCGAGGCAAAAGCCTGGATCGCCGCCAACGCCCCGAAGCAATACGAAGAGGAACTGCGCAAATCCTCGCTCGGCCGCACCCAGCTCAAGGGCGCCAATATCCTTGACGTGGCAAAAGCCTGGCAGAAGAAGAAGGCGGATGCCGGCTGGGCCTGTCTGCACTGGCCGAAGGAATATGGCGGCCGGGGCGCCACGCCCATCGAGCGCGTGATCTGGCAGCAGGAAGAAGGTCCGTTCGGCAAGCTCTCGGGCATGTTCATCATCGGCCACGGCATGTGCGGGCCGACCATGATGGCGTTCGCCAATGAAGACCATAAGCGGCGCTACCTGCCGCCGCTGGCCTCCGGCGAAAACGTCTGGTGCCAGCTGTTTTCCGAACCCGCCGGCGGCTCCGACGTCGCAGGCCTGCGCACGCGGGCGGAGAAGCAGGGCGACGACTGGATCATCAACGGTCAGAAGATCTGGACCTCGGGCGCGCACTACTCGGATTACGGCATCCTGCTGACGCGCACCGATCCCAACGTCGCCAAGCACAAGGGCCTCACCATGTTCTTCCTGGACATGAAGAGCCCGGGGGTCGAGGTCAAGCCGATCAAGCAGGCCAGCGGCCAGTCCGACTTCAACGAGGTGTTCTTCACCGATGTGAAGATTCCGGATTCGCAGCGGCTCGGCGCGGTCAACGACGGCTGGAACGTGTCGCTGACCACGCTGATGAACGAGCGCATGTCGATCGGCGCCGGCGTCTCCACCGGTTTTCCTGAATTGTTCGAGTTCTGCAGCAACCTGATGCTGGAAGAGGGCCTCGCAATCGACGACCGCAATGTCCGCTCCAAGCTCGCCAACTGGGCGGTGAAGGCGAGCGGCCTGAAATACACCAGCATGCGCGCAATCTCGGCGCTGTCGAAGGGTGAGCGCCCGGGCCCGGAAAATTCGATCGGCAAGCTGGTCGCGGGCTCGATGGTGCAGGACGTCGCGATGTACGCGCTCGACCTGCAGGGCGCCGCGGGCGTGCTGAGCGGACCGGAGGACGCCGAGGTCGCCGGCAAGTTCCAGGCGATGCTGCTGCGCGCGCCCGGCACGAGGGTCGAAGGCGGCACCGACGAGATCATGCGCAACATCATCGCCGAGCGCGTGCTCGGGCTGCCCGGCGACATCCGCGTCGACAAGGATGTCCCGTTCAACAAGATTCCGACCAAGGGACGCGCCTGATAGCGCGAAAGGAGCCGCCATGAATTTCGATGATACCCCGCAGGAGGCCGCGTTCCGCGCCGAGGCCCGCAAATGGATCGACGCCAACGCGCCCAGGGAATTCGAGGAAGAGCTCTCAAAGTCCTCGCTCGGCCGCATCAAGCTGAAGAAGCATGACATCGTCGAGGTCGCAAAGGCCTGGCAGAAGAAGAAGGCCGAGGGCGGCTGGGTCTGCCTGCACTGGCCGAAGGAATATGGCGGCCGTGGCGCAACGCCGGTCGAGCGCGTGATCTGGCAGCAGGAAGAGGGCGTCTATTTCAAGTTGACCAGCCCGTTCCAGATCGGCGAGGGCATGTGCGGGCCGACTGTCATGGCCTATGGCAGCGAGGCCGACAAGCGGCGCTATTTACCCAAGATCGCCTCCGGCGAGGAAATCTGGTGCCAGCTGTTCTCGGAACCCGCCGGCGGCTCCGACGTCGCGGGCCTGCGCACGCGAGCGGAGAAAAAGGGCGATGACTGGATCATCAACGGCCAGAAGATATGGACCTCGGGCGCGCATTATTCGGATTACGGCATCCTGATCACCCGCACCGATCCCAACGTGCCCAAGCACAAGGGCCTGACGATGTTCTGGATCGACATGAAGAGTCCGGGGGTGTCGATCAAGCCGATCAAGCAGGCCAACGGCATGCAGGAATTCAACGAGGTGTTCTTCACCGACCTGCGCGTGCCGGATTCGCAGCGGCTCGGCGCCGTCGGTGACGGCTGGAACGTCTCGCTGACCACGCTGATGAACGAGCGGCTGACGATCGGCGCGCGGCTCGCGACCGGTTTTCCCGAACTGTTCGATTTCTGCAGCAACCTGATGACCGAGGACGGGCTTGCGATCGACGACCGCGCCACCCGCTCGAAACTCGCCAACTGGGCGGTGAAGAACTCCGGCCTGAAATACACCAGCTACCGCGCCGTCTCAGCGCTGTCGAAGGGCGAGCGCCCGGGCCGGAGAACTCGATCGGCAAGCTGGTCGCCGGCACCATGCTGCAGGACATTGCGATGTATGCGATGGATCTGCAGGGCGCGGCCGGCATGCTGAACGATCCCGAGACCGCCGAGGCGGCCGGCCAGTTCCAGGCCATGATGATGTCATCGCCGTCGACGCGCATCGCCGGCGGCACCGACGAAATCCTGCGCAACATCATCGCCGAGCGCGTGCTGGGGCTGCCCGGCGACATCCGCGTCGACAAGGACGTGCCGTTCAACAAGATCCCGACCAAGGGAAGATAGACAACAGAGGCGATGACGTGATGGATACTCAAGACCGACACCGGGCCGATCGACGTGCTCGAAAACCTGCTGGGCGCGCGGTTTTCCTGCCGGGCGTTCAAGCCCGATCCGGTGCCGCGCACTACCATCGAGCGGATCCTGACGGCGGCGCAGAAGACCGCGTCGTGGTGCAACAGCCAGCCCTGGCGGCTCGAGATCACCTCGGGCGCGGCGACGGCAAAGTTCCGCGATCTGATGTATGGCACTGCTTCCAGCGGCAAGCCGAACACCGGCGATTTTCCGTTCCCGCGGGAATATCGCGGGGTCTACCTGGAGCGGCGGCGCGAGAGCGGCTTCCAGCTCTACAATTCGCTCGGCATCCCGCGCGGCGACAAGATGGGCTACGCCAAACAGGCGCTTGAAAATTTCAATTTCTTCGGCGCTCCGCATGTCGCCATCGTGCACACCGATGAAGCGCTCGGCGTCTACGGGGCGATCGATTGCGGCGGCTATGTCACGAGCTTCATGCTGGCGGCGCAGGCGCTCGGAATTGCCACGATCCCGCAGGCCGCGCTGGCGTTTCACTCGGACGTGGTGCGCCAGCATTTCGGGCTTGCCGACGACCGCCGCGTGGTTTGCGGCATCTCCTTCGGCTTTCCCGACCGCGAGCACAAGGCCAACAGCTACAGGACGACGCGTGCGAGCATCGCCGACACCGTGACGTTCGTCGACGAGTAGAGTAGCAAGGAACCCTTCTCCCACAAGGGGAGAAGGAAAGGGCGACGTCCCCGCAAGTCTGCCGAGAATCTAGAACTTCGGCGGCCGCTTCTCGGCGAATGCCTTGATGCCCTCCTTGATCTCGGGCCCGCGCATGCTGTCGCGGTGGCGGCGGTCGGCGGCTTCTTCGTCGAGCTTGCCGCGGGAAAATTCGTTGATGGCGCGCTTCATGCCGCGCATCGCGGCCGGCGCGTTGCCGGCAAGCACGGCCGCCAGGCGGTCGACCTCTTCGTCGAGCGCTTCCGGCGGCGCCATCGCGGTGAGATAGCCGATCCGCAGCATCTCCGCGGCGCCGATCTTTTCGGCGGTGAGGAACAGCCGCTTGGCGTTGTCGACGCCGAGCCGCGACACGTAGCGCCTGATGCCGCTCTTGTAATAATGCAGGCCCAGCCGCGCGGCCGGCATGAACATCTCGGCGGTGTCGACGCCGATGCGGAAATCGCAGGCCAGCGCCAGATCGGTGGAACCGCCATAGACGCCGCCGTTGAGCCGGCAGATCGTCGGCACCGCGAGATCCTCCAGCCGGTTGACGACGACCTCGAAGGCGGATCCCGCGGTCTGCTCCTGCGCATTGGCCGCGCGTTCGGCGATCGAGCCGAGATCATATCCGGCGGAGAAGGCGCGCCCCGTACCGGTCAGCACCATGACCCGGATCGCCGCATCGGCCTCGATCCGGTCGAACAGTTTCAGCAGCGCCTCGAGGTCATCGGGCTGCAGCCGGTTCAGATGCTTCGGCCGGTTGAGGCGGATGGTGGCGCGGGCTCCGTCGATATCGAGCAGCGGCGTGCTCGCGGTATCGGCGACAACGGGGGAATGGTCCTGCATCATTTATTCTCCAGCGCGCGCCGCGTGGCTTCGGCATCGATGGTCTCGGCGAGATCCGGATGCCGCGCCATCAGCAGGCGGAAATCCACGAGGTCGAGCACCAACAGCCGCGACACCCGCGTGGTGGTGATGTTGGCGGAGCGCGAATTGTTGCCGAGCAGCGCCATCTCGCCGAAGAAGGCGCCCTCGCCGAGGCGGACCTTCTTGCCGGGCAAATCCACCTCGACCTCGCCGGAGGCAATGAAATACATGCAGTCGCCGGCCTGGCCCTTGCGGATGATCATGGTGCGCGCCGGCAGGTCCATGGTGCGCAGCATGTGCGTCACGTCGGCGATCGCCGCCGGTCCCAGCGCGGCGAAGAACGGAACCTTGCTGACGGATTCCCAGGTCTTCAGGAAATTGTCGCGGCGGGTCTCGGCGGCAAAGCCGGTGGCGAGAATGCCGGTCCACAGCCCGAACACGCCGAGCCCGCAGATCATCACGAATGCTGCGACCACGCGGCCGAGCAGCGTGATCGGGACCACATCGCCATATCCCACGGTGGTCAGGGTGACGACGGCCCACCACAACGCCGCGGGTACGCTGCCGAAGGTGGCCGCCTGGACGTCGTGTTCCAGGTAATATTCCGCCACCGAGGCGAGCGACAGCACCATCAGGAAGATCACCAGCACGCTCAAGAGCGGTCCGGATTCCACGACCAGCACCCGGCGCAATTGCCGCAGTCCGGGCACTCCCGGAACCACCTTGAGGACCCACAAGGCGCCCAGCAGCCATGCCGTTTTGGGCTCGGTGCCAAGCACGAGCGCGAGCGGGATGGCTAGCGCCGCAACGGCATCCACCAGCCCGCGCCCCGACAGCGCGTAAGCCCATCCGCGTTCCGACGTGATGGCATGGCGCAGCCGCACCACCCATTCGAAGATGAAGAAGACCAGGCACGCCCACAGCGTCGCATCGACCCAAAAGTGAGCTGCTTCATAGGCAGGGGCGACCGTCAGCATCAACATCATGACGAAGCCGATCGCGATCGCCACATAGGCCGCCTTGGTCATGTTGCGGCCGGCGGTGGCGGCCGCAAACTGCGCCAGAGCGGGGAAGAAGAGCGGCTTGGACATCGGGAGGCGGCGGCCTGTTGCTGGAAGAAATCTTGACGGTCATGCCATGCGGATCGGCCCCAAAGTGCCCAAGCAGGGGGAGATCGTCAACGAGATGCGGAAAACAGCGTTATCGCCGGCGGCAGGTGGCGAGGCGCGGACTGTCAGGCCCGGGAATTTTTTGGCCGGGATTAGATAGAATACCCGACAAAACGTTGATTTTTCGCCGTATATCAAGTGCCGTCGCGGGCATTATGCTGCCGGGAGCGCACTGCAGCACGGCCCCAAAGAAACCATTCACCCTGGAAAGTTGGTTAGCCCCCAATGGATACCTCACATCTCGCAGAGCACGCCGGCACGGCCGGACAACTGTTCGCGCAGGTTTTCGTCGTTGCGACGATCTCGATGCGAACCATGATCCCGTTGCGGGTGTTCGCCATCCTCACCAACATCGTGCTGATCTCTACGGCGATTCCGAGCCATAATTATCTGGTGATCATGGTGCAGTCGCTGGTGCTGGTGCTCAATTCGTACCGGCTGCACCAGATGCTGCAGCTGATCCGCGACGTGAAGAAATCCGTCAACAGCGACCTGTCGATGGAATGGCTGAAGCCGTTCATGACCGAGCGCAAATGCACCGTCGGCGAGATGCTGTTCTACAAGGACGAGAAGGCCGAGGACCTGCTCTACATCGTCAGCGGCCGGTTCAGGCTGGTCGAATCCGGCATCGAATTGCCGGTCGGCGCCATCGTCGGCGAACTCGGCATGCTGTCGCCCTCGAAGGTGCGGACGCAATCGCTGGAATGCATCGAGGCCGGCATGATCCTCAGCGTCAGCTATAGCAAGGTCGAGGAACTCTACGTCCAGAATCCCGCTTTCGGATTTTACTTCCTGCGGCTGGCCAGCGCGCGGCTGTTCGAGAACATCGGAAAGCTCGAAGACCGGCTGGCGCAGCAGACAGCGTCAGCCTCGGCCGTCCCGAAGCCGGCCTGACAGAATCGGAAAAGCCCGAGGTGGCCAGCGTCCTCTCCTCGCTCCGCTATCTGCTCGCCGACGTCATCGGCGACGATGACGCCGCGCCGCCATTTTTGCCGGTGGGATTGCCCAACAGCGCAGTCGGTGATGTCAGCGACGGCATTCATCTGTTGACCGACTATCAGGGCCCGAGCTACGCGCAGCTTTACGTCGATCGCGTGCGGCGCTTCGTCGGCAGAACAGGCGTCGACGAGGCGATGCTCGGCGAGATCGCCCGGCTGCTGGCGCAGCGCATGAGCTACCAGGATCCGATCCGGATCGCTCATTTGAAGCTCAACGAGCTGGAAGCCGCTCCCGGCGATCCGCGCCGTATTCCCGCCGACATGATCGGGAAATTCCGGCTCGATGAGCTGATCGGCGCGCTTCCCGCCGCGGTCGCCGAACCCGTGCTCGATACGCTGGAATGGCTGGGCTGGACCCACATGCCGGTCTCGATCCGTTTCAGCGCCAAAAGCCGGTGGGGCATTCGCCGGCTGAAGATCGAGGCGGGCTTGCGCCGATGGCGGCTGTTCTCGGTGCGCTACGCCAGGGAGCGTGCCTGGGTCGAACGCTGGCTGCACATGATCAGCCGCAGCCTCGAGAAGCAGCCCGGCGCCGCCTCCGCCATGGTGCAGACCGCGACCATGATCGACGGCTTCGGCAGCCGCTATCGTCACGGTCTCGCCGACTGGCACGCGATCATCGACGGCCTTGCGAAACCGACCTTCGACGGCGTGCTGCCTCTGGCCGATCTCGCCGGTGCGGTGGCCGAGGCACGCGCCGCCGCGGTGCCCGATCCGCGCCAGGTCGCGCTCAAGCGCGCCATTGCGGAGATCCGGGCGCGGGCGCCAAGCGCCGGCACCAACGTCGCGGCGGAGTGATCTCGTCCTTGTCCCGGGCCGCTGCCTCGGCAAGCCACTCATCGTCAGCGGCAGACTTGCTGCCATTGGCAGTTGCCGGATGCGTCGCAAACGCGTGCCTGTCGGCATTGCGAGGCGCCGAGGGGAGCGAGAGGCGGCGGCCTGATCGGCGCCATCGATGGCGATGTGATCGGACAAATCGTTGGCGGGCATATTGGCGGCATATCTGTCGAATTTTGGCAAAGCGGCTGCATTTGCCCATCGACGCACTGGCAAACGCACTCCGCGTTCGCGTGGGCCACGGATACAAGCAACGCAGCCGCGGCAAGCATCATCTTCATTTCGATCTTCACGCGCTTTGCGCCGTCTTCACCACCACGACATTGTCGTCGTGGCCGGCGTGCCGCTTCAGGTGATCGCGGCGCATGCCGATCTCGTCGCGAACGAATTCATAGCCGAGCTTGAAGGTTTCCAGCCCGTCGGTGGAAATCGAGCCGTCGCGCAGGCCGATCACGGCGCCGCGAAGGATCGTTTCCAGTTCGTCCTGCAGCGCTTCCAGCGCATCGAGCGAATCGGCGTGTTCGATCCGTTCGCCGATATCGAGGATGGCGGTGGCGAGTTCGCTGGCCTTTTCCGGCGCGACGCGGGTGACCTTGGTGTAGAGCGCGGCGAAGATCGAGCCGATGATGCTCAGCGCGCCGGCGCCGAGATACATCGCGTCGCTGTAGCGGTCCATGAACGACTTGGTGTCGTCGTTGATGTATTCGGCGGCGCCCTGGTGGGCGATGATGAAGGCGTCCTTGTCGGTATCGGCCGGTTCGATTCTGGAGGCGAAACCGTCCTCCAGCGCCAGTTCGGCCTTGTTTTCGTAGATCGCGCGCGCAAGGTCGCCGGCCGTCGTCGTCGACATCCGGGATTGCGCGACCAACAGCCATTGCAGCCCGACGGTGTCTATATCGTCATCGGGGATGGCGGGCGAGGAGGACAGCATGCCCGTCGCCAGCGTTTCCTCGGATATGCCGGGATTGCGCCGTGCCAGCGCCTTGGCCTCGTCGATCGCGTTGATGGTGAAGCCGCCACGCCGGGCGTATTGCTCGAAGCGCTTGTCCTTGACCAGCGTCGAGGCGTGCGCGATGGCGACGACCGCGCCGAAACCGCCCGAAGCGAACAGCTTGTCGAGTGTTGCGCCCGGCGGCGCCGGCTGCACTTTCGAAGCCGCGTCGGAGCCGTCGGAGATTTCCAGCGCATTGCGGACGAAGGCGGTGCTGTTGTCGCCGTCGGCCAGCACCGCGATCTTCTTCTTCCTGAGTTCGGCGAGCGATTTGATCTTTTTGCTGCCGGGGCTGATCAGCAGCACCAGATCGTGCTCCAGGATGGCGAGCGTGCGGGCGCGGGGCGGGACCTTGCCGTCGGTGCGCAGCACCGCGAGATCCGCCCGCCTGCGATCGAACGCGGTGAGCGCTTTGGCGCTGTCGCCGTGGGTCACGATCTTGATGCGCAGCCGGGAGTTGTTGTTCTTGAGCACCGCGGCCAGCCTGGCAGCAAAACGCGCCTCCAGGCTGTTGCCGTCGCCGACGGCGAACACCAGCGTCTCGGAATTTCTCAGCCAGGTGCGGCCGCCCCACGCGACGACCAACACCGTCAGGATCAGTGTCAGGGCGGCGAACAGCAGCACCTGCCGGCGGTTGGTCCTGACAACCTGCGAGCGTGGCTTTCCCGCATTCGGCGTTGGGACTTCAGCACTCATGGCCCATACCCGCGACCCGAAAGGACAATTTCCCTGGCCCGCCGCAGAACCTCCGGCGCGGCCCTAAATATCTAAAAAAGAACAACAATTTTCTGTCCAGCGATGATATCCGCCTCCGGGCGGATTGCAAATCTGCGGCTCCGGTAACCCTACCGTCCGGCGCGGGCATCGATTCGGCGGCATATCGCCCTAAGGTCACACTTGGCGTTTTTCGAGTTCCCCAAGGTGCATTCCGCTCCGGGAGATGTCATAAAAGGCAATACCGGTCGAATTATCCGGACTTAAGAAGAAGTTGCGCTGCGCCTCCCGTTCTGTCCGTGCCGTTCCAGTCAGTCCCAGTGAGGGCGTCAGCCTTGTTGTTTCCTCCCATGTCGTCGTCGGTCCCGGTAGGCGCGCTGATCGGATGGATGCTGCTGCTTACCTTCAAGCACGTCATCGCCGATTTCGTGCTGCAGACTTCATGGATGGCGATCGGCAAGGACCAGAAGCACGGCTGGGCCCTGCCGCTGCTGGCGCATTGCCTCGTGCACCTTGCGGTTGCAATGGTGCTGATCCTGATCATCGCGCCGCGGTTCTGGTTCGTCGCCTTGATCGATTTCGCCATCCACATCACGGTCGACCGCGCCAAGGGATTTTGCGCCGCCAATTTCGGCGTGACGCAGGAGAACAAGCACCCTTGGTTCTGGACGTTGATCGGCGTCGACCAGGCGCTGCACCATCTTACCGACTTCGCGCTCTCGATTTTCATGGCGACGAACGGCTGAGGCCGCCGGCACGGGCGAGCCTTCCCTGATGGACCGGGCGCAAGCACAGGGCGAGTGGGTGTCGCTCCATCGGCCCGCCGCTGTCTGATTCGGTCGGTTCCCTCAAGGACCCCGGGCGACTACTGGGGGCGGTGGTTAACCCTTCGTTATATGGTTGCACTGCATCTTCCGGATCGGGAGATTTGCAAATGTTTTCAAGCCGTGACGCCTTCGAGAACGACTTCTGCCCGATCCGGGACGAGTTGCTCGGCGAAATGTACCGCGCCAGCGAACATGGCCTGCCGCGGCTGGTGGAAAGCGTATCCCCCGAGGTTCGGGCCATGCTGGCCTTGTTCTGCTATCGCCGGAGCCATCTGCACGCGCTGGCGCTGTCGATCGCGGCAAGCTGCAGCGAACGCGACCTGATGCAGTTCGGCGGACGCGTCGGCTCGACGCTCTATGCGCTGTCCCGGGAACCTGCCGCGCGTTCCGCGCCGTCGGGTTACGGCAACCGCAAGCCGATCACGCTCTCGACCAAGCCGCTCTCCAGCTTCGCGCCGATCGAAGACGATGCCGATGAAGATCTCGCCGAAGCGGTGACGGCGTAGTCAATTTGGATGCCGGTCCCTGCGCGCCGGCGAGGCCCTTAGCTCAACACCTCGAGCCCGTGCCGCCGCCGCGCCATATCGCATTCGGCGTCGCCGGGCATGCAGGTCCGGCATACTTCGGGCCGCATTTCATAGATGGTGCACGCCGTCGCAATCCCGATCCGGCCCGACAGCGCCGAACAGCGATCGCCGTCGCAGCGCATGCCCGACAGTCGTTCGTTGACGAATTTCTCCGGGATCAGATCGAGCGCCGAATCGTCCTCGGTGGTGAAGCGCGGCCAGTTCGCCGAATAGGAACAGCAGGCGCCGCAGGCCTGGCACGGGCTTTCGGCGTCGGCGGCTGAATGCGTGTCGTCCATGGCGTTCGTTTAGCGCGGAATGACGCGGGCGGCCATCGGATATCTGTCGTCGGACGCCTCCTTCAGACACGCATCGTCAGACGTCCTTGGGTGCCTCCCAGACCAGGCTCCGGCGCCATCGCGCGCGAAGCAGATCGCGCCGCTCCGGGTATTTTTCCTCGTGATACACCGCCTCGACGACACGGTCGGTCCGAAAGCTGCGGAAATCCCGCCGCAGTTCGCACCACGCCGCCAGGATACGCACCGCCTCGTGATAGCCGATCGCGATCGGCCAGATCGTGCGTTCGCTGCCGCGGCCGTGTTCGTCGCGGTAGTTCAGCGTGATCTTCTTGCCCTCGTGAATCTGCGCGCGGGTCCGCACCATGTCGATCCGGTCGGGCTCCCGGTTCCAGACGGGACGGGCGCGGCTTGCGGGTTCGAGCACGAACGGCCTTAAGCGTTCGGGAACGGTGTCGGCGATTTTCGCCATCAAATCCTGCGCGGCGCGCGCCAGCACTTCGTCGGCGTGGCTCGCGACCCATTGCGCGCCGAGCACGGCCGCCTCGATCTCGTCGGGCGTCAGCATCAACGGCGGCAGGTCAAATCCCTTCTCCAGGATATAGCCCATGCCGGCCTCGCCGCGGATTGGCACGCGCTGCTCGATCAGGGTCGCGATGTCGCGATACACCGTGCGCTTGGAGGTCTCCAGTTCGGCTGCGATTGCATCAGCCGTCAGCGGCTTTCGGTTTCGCCGCAGCACCTGAATGATCTGGAACAGCCGGTCGGCACGTCTCATGGCGCGTCTCGTTCGTCTCGTGGCTGGCAGCTTTGGCGGAGGCTGCTATCCGATGCTGACAGCATGTTGGCAGCAGGGGGTCAGTATAACGGGACAACACTCCAACGAAGAGGATTTTGTCCATGATGATTCTCTATGGCCTCGACTTCTGGACGACAGTTTCGCCACTGCTGACACCACGGTGGCAGCAGGGCATGGCTAGCCTGAAGCGCCTGTTCAAGAAATCGGGAGCGCTCCATTGATCACCCTCTATGGCTTCGGCCCGGGTTTCGGGCTGCCGGAAAAAAGCCCGTTCGTGACCAAAACCGAGGTCCAGCTGAAGATGGCGGGCATCGCCTACCGCAAGGAAAAGGCGATGCCGCCGGCCTCTCCGAAGGGGCAGCTGCCCTATATCGTCGATGACGCCGAGAGCATCGCCGATTCGACCTTCATCCGCGCCTATGTCGAGGGCAAATACGGCTTCGATTTCGACGCGCCGCTCAGCCTGCAGGCACGCGCACAGGCCTGGGCGTTCGAGCGGATGATCGAGCATCACGTCTATTGGGCGCTGGTCGGCGCCCGCTGGGTCGATGCCGACAACTTCGCCAAGGGGCCTGCGCATTTCTTCGACGGCGCGCCTGAACACATGCGGGAAAAACTCCGTGAGGACGCGCAATTCCGCGTCGCCGAGAATTATCTCCTGAGCGGTCTCGGCCGCCATGCCCCGGACGAGGACGTCGACCTCGCGATGCGTTCGTTGTTCGCGCTGTCGGTGCAGCTTGGCGACAAGCCCTATCTGATGGGGGAAACGCCCTGCGGCACCGATGCCACCGCATTTGCGGTGCTGGCGGGAATCCTGACGCCGTTCTTCACTTCGCCTTTGCGCGAGCGCACCGAGCACTTTCCAAATCTCACGGAATATGTCGACCGGATGATGCTGCAATATTATCCGGATTTTGCCTGGACCCCGCTGCGCCAGGCCGCCTGATTCTCAGCCCACGGGGACGGGCGCGGTCTTCAACGCCGCCAGCTCCGCCTCCAGTTCCGCGATCCGGCCATCGCGCACGGCCAGCGCCGCCGCAACGTCGGCGGCGTCGAATTTCTGCGGAATGTGCTGCGGGCAGTTGGTGTCCCACGCCGAAATCCTGAACAGGATCACCTGTTCGGGACGCGCCTTGTAGCCCTGCGGCATCAGCGATTGCAGCAGCGCCGGATCGTCATCGACCACGCGCGCCTCGCCCCAGATCTTGACGCGGCGGCGATGCGCGTAATCCATCACGAAGAGTTGGGCCTTGTTGTTTTCGGACAGATTGCCCTGCGTAATGTATTGCTGGTTGCCTCTGTAATCGGCAAACGCCAGCGTATTCTTGTCCAGAATCTTGACGAATCCCTTCGGCCCGCCGCGATGCTGGATATAGGGTTGCCCGTCCGAGCTGGCCGTCGCGAAATACAGGCTGTTGGCATCCGCCAGGAACGCCGCGAGCTTGCCGTCGACTTCGGTCCGCCAGCCGCCATGCTGCTCGACATGCGCATAGGCCTCGCGCGATCCCTTGGCGGTCTGGATTGCCTTCACCGCCGGGGTGAAGGCAACGTCGCTGGAATAAGTATGAGTGTCTGACATCGTAGGCTCCTTCGAACGCTGCTGGTATCAGGGCATGCGGCACGCCTTATGGTGGGCGTGCCGCAATGTGCGATCTCAAGCAGCCTTGGCGGTAACCACCGGGAAGTCGATCTCGGTCTTCGCCATTTCGTTGACGTAATTGGTCAGCGTGTTCAGCGCGACGTGAAGCACAATCTCGATCACCTGCGCATCGGTGTAGCCCGCCTGCTTGACGGCCTGGACTTCGGCCTCGGAGACGTGACCCCGGGTATTGACCAGTTCCACCGCGAAACGAACCGCCGCGTCCGCCTTAGGGTCGGCCGAACCGCCATCGCGATTTGCAGCAATCTCAGCCTCGCTGAGTTTCGCCAGATTTTTGGCGAGATACGAATGCGCCGAAAGGCAATAGTCGCAGCCGTTGATCTCGGCCACCGCCAGCGCGATCCGCTCGCGGGTCGGGGCTTCGAGCGCACCTTTCGCAAGCGCGCCATTCAGTCCGAGATAACCTTCCAGCGCGGCGGGACTGTTGCCGACCAGGCGAAACAGATTCGGCACCACGCCGAGCTGCTTCTTGACGGCCTGCAACAAGGGTTGCGAGGCGGCGGGGGCTGCTTCGATCGAGGCCGGAATGGGGAGGCGGGACATGGCGTTCTTCCTTCTGGGTTGGGGCGATCGGCTGCTGGCGACAACCCGAACATGGTCCCTCCCCATTTCGGAAACAATTATCGGTCTTGACACTTCATCATTGCAATATATGAAATAATCCCATGGATCGCCTCGACGCCATGCAGGCCTTTGTCGCGGTCGCCGACCTCAAGGGGTTTGCGCCGGCCGCGCGCAGGCTCAATTTATCGCCCTCCGCCGTGACGCGGCTGATCGCGGCGCTGGAAGAGCGCCTCGGCGTGCGGCTCTTGCAGCGGACGACCCGGCAAGTCGCGCTGACCGATGTCGGCACGCGTTATCTGGAGCGGGTGCGGCGCATTCTCGGCGATGTCGAGGAAGCCGAAGGCGCCGCCGAGGACGAGCGCACGCTGCCGAGCGGACGGCTGGTGGTCTCCGCGCCGGTCGGCTTCGGGCGCCTCCATGTCAGTCCTGTGATGTCGGCCTATCTGAAACGCTATTCCGAGGTTTCCGGCGAACTGCGGCTTTCGGACCAGATGATCAACCTGGTGGAAGACGGCGTCGATCTCGCGGTGCGGATCGGCCACCTCGCCGACTCCACCCTGGTCGCGCGCCATGTCGGCGAGATGCGGCGGATCGTGGTCGGCTCACCGGCCTACCTCAAGGCGCGCGGCGAGCCGAAGACGCCCGCCGCCATCGCCACACATGACACCATCCAGTTCGGCGCCACGACCGCGTCGCTGGACTGGCGCTTTGTCGATGACGGAAACGAGGTGCGCGTGGCGCACGCGCCGCGCTTTATCACCAACAGCGCCGACGCCGCGATCCAGTATGCGGAAGCAGGCGGCGGGCTGACGCGGGTGATGTTCTACCAGGCGGCTGATGCGCTCAAGGCGGCCCGGCTCAGGATCGTGCTGGCGAAATTCGAACAGGAGCCGCTGCCGATCCATCTGGTCTATCCGACCTCGCGGCTGCTCTCGGCCAAGGTCCGGGCGTTCATCGATCTTGTGGCCGAGACCGCCGACTGGCGGTTTGGCGGGAGATAATTCTCCCATCGTCATTCCGGGATGCGCCTCCTGGCGCAGCCCCGGAATGACGGTTATTATTTCTTCGGCACCACGCGGAACGTCGCGTTGCCGCGGGCGATCACGACACCGTCCGCCTTGATGAGACTCTGCGCGAAGCAGATCGTGCTGCCAGTCTTGATCACGTCGCTCTCGACCGCCAGCCATTGTCCGATCTGCGCGGTGCCGATGAAATCGACCGCGAGTCCGATCGTCACCAGCGACGATACGCCGCCCATGACATGCGCGCAGCTGTAGCCCATCGCGTTGTCGGAAAGCGCCGCGATCAGCCCGCCATGGATCAGGCCGCGCCCATTGGTGTGCGGCTTTGCCAGCCGCAATCCGATGATCACGGCCTTGTCGGTGCGTTTCGAATAGAGCGGCTCCCAGGGCTCGGTGAGCGGACTCTTGCGGAAGTGAGGCTCGAAGCCTTCGGGGATATCGGTGTCGATGGCGGTCATGTGCGGGCTCGCATGGTGTGTGATTTACCTGTCATTAGGCCCGATGCGCGCGGCAATTTCACCGCCTACAAAGTTTAAAACGGAATTTTGTCACCCGTTTGAAACAAGATTCCCTCACGTCGGCATTGCGAGGAGCGCAAGCGACGAAGCGATCCGGCTTTTCTTCGCGGCGGCAATGACGGTGACCGAATGCCTAATACGGCAGTCCCACGTAATTCTCCGCCAGCGCCGCGCTCGCGGCCTTCGAATGCACGAGATAGTCGAGTTCGGCGAGCTGGATGCGCGCGCCGATCTCGCCCTCGTCGGGAAATTTGTGCAGGATCGAGGTCATCCACCAGGAGAAGCGCACCGCCTTCCAGGCCCGAGACAATGCCTTTCGCGAATAATCGTCGATTCCCGCGGCGGATTTCTCGTCGTAATATTCCTGCAATGCGCGCGACAGATAATGCACGTCGCTGGCGGCGAGGTTCAGCCCCTTGGCGCCGGTCGGCGGCACGATATGAGCGGCGTCGCCAGCGAGGAACATCCGTCCGAACCGCATCGGCTCGGCGACAAAACTGCGCAACGGCGCGATGCTCTTTTCGATCGAAGGGCCGGTGACGAGGCTGTCGACCGCCTTCTGGTCCAGCCGGCGCTTCAGCTCCTCCCAGAACCGCTCGTCCGGCCATTGATCGATGTGATCGTCGAGCGAACATTGCACGTAATAGCGGCTGCGGCGCATCGAGCGCATGGTGCACAGCGCGAAGCCGCGGGCGTGGTTGGAATAGATCAGCTCGTGGCTGACCGGCGGCGTCTCCGACAGGATCCCCAGCCAGCCGAACGGATAGATGCGCTCGAACGTCTTGATCGCGGAAGGTTTTACGCTTGCGCGGCTGATGCCATGGAAGCCGTCGCAGCCGGCGATGAAATCGCACGTCAACTCGCAAGTGATGCCGTCCTTGACATAAGTGACGCGCGGATGATCGGTGTCGAAATCGTGCGGCTCGACGTCGGCGGCTTCGTATACCGAAGTCAGCCCGGCCGCCTTGCGCGCGTTCATCAGATCGAGCGTCACTTCGGTCTGGCCGTAGATCATCATCGTCTTGCCGGTCGCCGCTTTCAGGTCGATGCGGTGGCGGTGGCCTGCGAAGGCGAGTTCGACCCCTTCATGTACCAGGCCCTCGCGGTGGGCGCGGCTGCCGGCGCCGGTTTCGTCGAGCAGCGCCACCGTGCCCTCTTCGAGGAGGCCGGCACGGATGCGGCCGAGCACATAGTCCGGGGTCTGGCGTTCCAGGATGACGTTGTCGATTCCATAGGTGTGAAGCAGCTGTCCGAGCAGCAATCCAGCCGGCCCCGCGCCAATGATTGCTACTTTTGTCCGCAATACTTGCCCCCCTGATTATTATAGGCTTCAACCAGCCGGGGCGAACGTCAGCGCCCGTGCTTGCAATGATAATTATATCATATAACAATAACCGCAAAGGGCCATGAAAGCCCGGCCACGAGGGAGAAGATGTCGATGAGGAAGACGTTTTTGGCGCTGCTATTGGCCGCCAGTGTGACGCCCGCGCTCGCGCAAGAGAAGACCTTCGATCTGAAATTGTCGCACTGGGTGCCGGCGTCGCATCCGCTGCAAAAGGCGCTGGAGGATTGGGGCGCCGCGGTCGAGAAGGAAAGCGGCGGCACCATCCACTACAAGGTCTACCCCGCCCAGCAGCTCGGCAAGGCGTTCGACCATTACGACATGGCGCGCGACGGCATCGCCGACGTCACCTACATCAATCCCGGCTATCAGCCCGGCCGCTTCCCGATCATCGGCGCCGGCGAGTTGCCGTTCCTGATGTCGAGCGCCAAGGGCGGCTCGATGGGGCTCGATGCCTGGTACCGCAAATATGCCGAGAAGGAGATGAAGGACGTCAAGTTCTGCCTCGCCTTCATCCACTCGCCGTCCTCGTTCCACTCGAAGGCCAAGAAGATCGTGGTGCCCGACGACATCAAGGGCATGAAGATCCGCCCGGCCGACGCCACGATTGCGAATTTCGTGACGCTGCTCGGCGGCACCAACGTGCAGTCCTCGGCGCCGGAAGTCCGCGACATCATCGAGCGCGGCGTCGCCGACGCCGTCACCTTCCCGTGGGGATCGCTGGTGCTGTTCGGCATCGACAAGGTGACGAAATACCACATGGACGCACCGCTCTATGTCACGACGTTCGCCTTCGTGATGAACAAGGACGTCTACAACCAGATGTCCGACCGCCAGAAAAAGGCGATCGACGACAACTGCAACACCGAAGCCGCCGGCCGCGTCGGCGAACCCTGGGGCAAGTTCGAGGACGCCGGGATCGACAAGGTGAAGGCCGAGGAGGGTCAGGAAATCTACAAGCTGACGGCGGATCAGACCGCGCTGTGGAAGAAGGCGGCCGAGCCGCTGGTCAAGACCTGGGCCGACGCCGTCAAGAAAACCGGCACCGATCCGGACGCGGCACTCGCCGACCTCAAGGCCTCGCTCGCCAAATACAACGCGCTCGCGCAATAACAGCTCTGCAGCTTTCGTGGCGGCGGCGGGATTTTCCCGCCGCCGTTTTCTCCTGAAATCCCTGACCGTGTGGAGCGGATATGAAGCGCGCATCGATGGACCGTTTCATCGATACGATCGAATGGATCGCGGCTGGATTCGTCGGCCTCGTTGCCGCCAACATCTTCATCTCGGTGCTGTTGCGCAACATCTTCAACTATTCGATTCCCGATTCCTTCGATATCGGGCGCCTCATGCTGGGCATCCTGATCTTCTGGGGCATCGCCGCCACCAGCTATCGCGGCACCCACATCACCGTCGATCTGGTCTGGGCCAATGTCGGCCCGAAATACCAGCGCCTGATCGACGTGTTCGCGACGCTGGTGCTGTTGTTCGTCGTCACCGTGCAGACCTGGACGCTGTTCGACAAGGTGCGCGGCACCTATAACGATCACGTCCTCACCTTCGACATGCACATGCCGACCTGGCCGTTCTTCGCGGTGGCCTGGGCCGGCGACGTCTCCGCGGTGCTCCTGATCGCGATCCGCACCTACCGGCTGATTTTCCACCCAGAAGAGATGCACGACCCCAAGGTCAAGGGCACGGAGTAGAGTTACGATGAGTACCGATGCCGTCGCCATCCTGGGATTCGTCGCGTTGTTTGCGCTGATGCTGCTGCGCGTGCCCGTCGGTATGGCGATGGGCCTCGTCGGCGTCTCCGGGTTCGGTTATCTGGTCGGCGGCACGCCGGCGCTGAAACTGGTCGGCCAGACCTCGATGCGCACGGTCACCGACTATACGTTCGGCGTGATCCCGATGTTCCTCTTGATGGGCACCTTCGTCAGCAATTCCGGCATGAGCCGCGACCTGTTTCGCGCGGCCAACGGTTTCGTCGGCCATTTGCGCGGCGGGCTCGGCATCGCCACTGTCGCGGCCTGCGGCGGATTCGCCGCGATCTGCGGCTCGTCGGTGGCGACCGCGGCGACGTTCTCGGCGGTGGCGTATCCGGAAATGCGCCGCTTCGGCTATCCGCAATCCTTCGCCACCGGCGTGATTGCGGCCGGCGGCACGCTCGGCGCCATGCTGCCGCCCTCGACCGTGCTTGCGGTCTACGGCATCATCACCGAGCAGGACATCGGCAAGCTGTTCATCGCCGGCATCATTCCCGGCCTGCTGGCGATGACCATGTACATGATCACCATCGCGCTGATCGGTTATTTCCGCCCTGGTTTTCTGCCGAAGGGCACCACCACCACCTGGCGCGAGCGTTTTGCCGCGCTGAAGGATATCTGGGCGCCGGTACTGTTGTTCGTGTTCGTGATCGGCGGGCTCTACGGTCTGCCGTTCCTGCCGCGCTTCACCCCGACCGAAGCCGGCGGCGTCGGCGCCACCGGTGCGTTCCTGATCGGCGTGGTCACCGGCCGGCTCGACAAGGAGAAGATCCTGGCCTCGCTGTTGCAGGCGACCCGCACCGCGGCCGCGGTGTTCACCGTGCTGATCGGCGCCTTGATCTTCGGCTATTTCCTCACGGTGACGCAGACCCCGCAAAAGGTCACGGAGTTCCTCACCGGCCTTGGGCTCGGCAGCTACGGCGTGCTGGCGCTGATCATGCTGATGTACCTGGTGCTCGGCTGCCTGATGGACGCGATGGCGATGATCATTCTGACGGTGCCGATCATCTTCCCGGTGGTCTCCCATCTCGGCTTCGACCCGATCTGGTTCGGCGTGATCATCGTGATGACGGTCGAACTCGGCCTGATCCATCCGCCGGTCGGCATGAACGTCTTCGTCATCAAGAGTGTGGTCAAGGACGTTTCCTTTGCCACCATCTTCAAGGGCGTGATTCCGTTCGTGGCGACCGACCTCGTCCGTCTCGTCATCCTGATTGCCTTTCCGCTGCTGGCGACCTGGCTGCCGCAACGCATGATGCATTAGAAGCGTTTTCGAGCGAAAGCTTGCCCCGGACCTGATCCGGGGTGGATGCCGGTTCGCTTGAAGAAAACGCGTCAAGACAAGAATCTGAAGCTTCGGTTCTGATACAATCAGAACCGATCATGCGTAGGGAGGGACGACCGATGGCTCCCGTTCTCCAGACAAAATATGTCTTCAGCCTCGCCATCAAGGTGGGCACGCCGATCGTCGCCGGCGATCTCGGCTACGGCGTCAGGCGGGTGATCGCGGTGCTCGGCGGCGAGGTTCGCGGGCCGGGCATGAAGGGCACGATCTTTCCCGTCGGCGCGGATTTCCAGACCATCCGCCCGAACGGTTTTACCGAACTGGAAGCCAAATACGCCTTCGAGATGGATGACGGCGCCGTCATCTATATCGAGAACATCGGCGTCCGCTTCGGTCCGAAAGAACTTCTGGACCGGATCGCCAAGGGCGAGACCGTCGATCCTGCGCTGATCTATTTCCGCTCGGTGCCCCGGTTCGAGACCGGTGCGCAAAACTGGCGCTGGCTGATGGAAAACCTGTTTGTCGGCGTCGGCGCCCGGTATCCGGATCGTGTCGAGCTCGACGTGCACCAGGTGCTGTGACGCTGGGCTGAGAGCTCATTGCGAGCCAACCGGTCGCGCGCCGGCGCGCCCGGTGACAGGCCCGCGAAGCAATCCATCGACCAGCGCGGGGAAGCATGGATTGCTTCGTCACGGCGCTCCCCGCAATGACGGTTGAGGGAAACAGCTTATTGACTCCCCCTCCATTCGTTATAAAACATAACTATTCTGAACAGGACGTAATAGATCCCATGGGAAACGCCGCCACCGCCGCCGCCGCGGACCGATCCGCGCTGCTCAAGATCGAGATCGAAGGCTCCGTGCTGAGCGTCGGCCTCAACCGGCCGGCCAAGCGCAACGCGCTGAACGACGGCATCATCCTCGCGCTCCAGGATTGTTTCTCGCATCTCGCCGAGGGCATCGGCGCCGTGGTCATCCACGGCATCGGCGATCATTTCTCCTCAGGCCTCGATCTGTCGGAACTGACCGAGCAGGATGCCACCGACGGCCTGCGGCATTCGCAGATGTGGCACCGGGTGTTCGACCGGGTGCAGTATTGCCGCGTGCCTGTTATCGCCGCGCTGAAGGGCGCGGTGATCGGCGGCGGCCTCGAGCTGGCCTGCGCCGCGCATATTCGCGTTGCCGAGCCGTCGGCTTATTTCGCGCTGCCGGAGGGCCAGCGCGGCATTTTCGTCGGCGGCGGCGGCTCGGTGCGGCTGCCGCGGCTGATCGGCGTCGCTCGGATGACCGACATGATGTTGACCGGGCGGGTTTATTCCGCGACCGAGGGTGCGTCCTACGGTTTTTCGCAATACCTTACCGAAGAGGGCAACGCCTATCGCAAGGCGATGGAACTGGCCGTGAAGGTGGCGAGCAACGCACCGCTGACCAATTTCGCCGTGCTGCAGGCGCTGCCGATGATCGCGGAGGCCAATCCGCAAACCGGCCTGCTGATGGAGTCGCTGATGGCGACGGTGGCGCAGAGCGACAAGGAAGCAAAACTGCGGATCCGCGCCTTCCTCGACCGCAAGACCGCCAAGGTGAAGCCGACCTGACATGAGCGCGCAACCCACCATCTCCATGCCGAAAGCGCCAAGCGACGCGCCGCTGCGCGCGATCTCGTTCAACGATCCCGCGGTCGGAATCGAGCGCCGCGACGACGGCACCATCTATCTGCGGCCGAAAATGCCGCTCGGCGACTATCCGCAGCGCCTCACCGACCGCCTGCATCATTGGGCCAAGATTGCGCCGGACCGCATCTTCATGGCGGAGCGCGACGGCGGCCGCGGCTGGCGGCAGATCACCTACGCCGAATTGCTGACCTCGAGCCGGCATATCGCCTCCGGCCTTTTGGCGCGCGGCCTTTCCGCCGAGAAGCCGGTCGTGATCCTGTCCGGCAATTCGATCGACCATGCCTTGATCGCGTTCGGCGCGCTCTATGCGGGGATTCCGTTCTGCCCGGTGTCGCCGGCCTATTCGCTTGTGTCGAAGGACTACGGCAAGCTTTCCTACCTGATGAAGCTTCTGACCCCCGGCCTCATCTTCGCCGACGACGCCGACAAATTCGCCGATGCGCTGCAGGCCAATGTTCCTTCAAGTGTCGAAATCGCCGCCTCCTATGGCGCGCTGCCTGGCCGCTCGCTGACCATACTCGCCGATCTCATGGCAAGCCCGCTGCATGGAGACCTCGACGCGCGGCATCAGGCGATCGGTCCCGATACCATCGCAAAATTCCTGCTCACGTCGGGCTCGACCGGCAACCCCAAGGCCGTCATCAACACCCAGCGGATGCTCTGCGCCAACCAGGTGATGATCCGCGAGACCATGGCGTTCCTGAAGGACGAGCCGCCGGTCATCGTCGACTGGCTGCCGTGGAATCACACCTTTGGCGGCAACCACAATATCGGGCTCGTGCTGTACAATGGCGGCTCGATGTATCTCGACGCCGGCAAGCCGATGCCCGGCGGCATCGAGCAGACCGTGCGCAATTTGCGCGAGATTTCGCCGACGGTCTATTTCAACGTGCCGAAGGGTTACGAGGCGCTGCTGCCGTATTTGCGCGATGACGCGGCATTGCGTGAAAAATTCTTCGGCCGGCTGCACGCGATGTTCTTCTCGGGCGCGGCGCTGTCGCCGTTCGTCTGGAACAGCCTCGACGAACTCTCCGTGCAGGCAACCGGCTTCCGGGTGCCGATGCTGACCGGGCTCGGCGCCACCGAGAGCGCGCCGTTCTTCATGTCGGTCAATCCCCGCACCAGCCGGTCCGGCCATATCGGGCTCCCCGTATCCGGCAACGATGCCAAGCTCGTCCCCAACAACGGCAAGCTCGAGGTTCGCGTCCGGGGGCCGAACGTCACGCCGGGTTATTGGCGGCAGCCGGAATTGACCGCGAAGGCTTTTGATGAGGAAGGCTTTTACAAGTTCGGCGACGCGATCAAGCCAGCCGACCCGAACGATTACGACCTGGGCTTCGATTTCGACGGCCGCATCGCCGAGGATTTCAAGCTCGCCTCGGGCACCTGGGTCAGCGTCGGTCCCTTACGTGCGCGCTTCATCGCGGCCTGCGCGCCGCTGGTGCGCGACGTCGTGATTGCCGGCATCAATCGCGACGAGATCTCGGCGATCGTCGTGCTCGATCTCGACGGCTGCCGCCTGATCAACCCGACCACGCCGATCGACGACCTCTCGCTCACGGCGGCGGACCCGCTGATCCGCGAAGCGTTTCGCGAGCGCTTCAGGAAGTTTCTCGCGACCTCGACCGGCTCGTCGACCCGGATCACCCGCGCGGTGCTGCTCGATTCGCCGCTGTCGATCGACCGCGGCGAAGTCACCGACAAGGGATCGATCAACCAGCGCGCGGTGCTGGATGCGCGCGCCTCGCTGATTGAACAGCTTTATGCGCCGGCGCCGCCGGACCATGTGATAACGCTCTAATCGAATTCGAAACACCAGTCTCACCCAAAGGGGGATATCATGCAGTTGAAGGATCAGGCCGCCATCGTCACCGGAGGCGCATCGGGATTGGGCGCCGCCACCGCCCGCAGGCTTGCAGCGGCGGGAGCCAAGGTTGCCGTATTCGACCTCAACGCCAAACTCGCCGAAAACCTCGCCGCCGAGATCAAGGGCGTCGCGGTTGTCTGCGACGTCGCCGACGTGGCTTCCGCGGAAGCCGCCATCGTCGCCGCGTCCAAGGCGCACGGCCCGGCGCGCGTGCTGGTCAATTGCGCCGGCATCGGCGTCGCCAAGCGGGTGGTCGGCCGCGACGGCCCGATGCCGCTCGGCGATTTCGAGCGGGTGATCAAGGTCAATTTGATCGGCTCCTTCAACATGCTGCGGCTGGCGGCCGCGGAGATGGCAAAACTCGAGCCGCAGTCGACCGGCGAGCGCGGCGTCATCATCTCGACCGCGAGCGTTGCGGCCTATGACGGCCAGATCGGCCAGTCGGCCTATTCGGCCTCGAAGGGCGGCATCGTCGGCATGACGCTGCCGATCGCCCGCGAACTGGCGCAGTTCGGCATCCGCGTGCTGACCATCGCGCCCGGCCTGTTCCTGACCCCGCTGTTGGGCGGGCTGCCGCAGGAAGCGCAGGACTCGCTCGCCGCGGCGATCCCGTTCCCGCACCGGCTCGGCCAGCCCGACGAGTTCGCATCCCTGGCGATGCACATGATCGACAACCCCTATCTCAACGGCGAAGTGGTGCGGCTCGACGCCTCGCTGCGCATGGCGCCGAAATAAGGTCCATTGCATGTTCGTCCACCGCCGCGACGTGCAGATCCAGTGGGGCGATTGCGACCCCGCCAACATCGTCTATTACCCGCGCTACTTCGCGATGTTCGACGACTCGACCTCGATCATGTTCGAGGCGGCCGGCTTCTCCAAGCAGGACATCATCAAGAACTACGGGCTGGTCGGCATACCGATGGTGGATACGCGGGCGAAGTTCTACGTCGCCTCGACCCATGGCGACTGGATCACCATCGAAAGCCGGGTCGAGAGCTTCAAGCGCTCGAGCTTCGAGGTGACCCACAAGGTGTTCAAGGGCGAGGCGCTGGCGATCGAGGCGTTCGAGACCCGGGTGCTGGTCGGCCGTCACCCGGACGATCCGGACCGGCTGAAATCGGCGGCGGTGCCGCCGGAAATCATTGCCAGGTTCATGGCTGGCTGAAGGCGGCGGGGCTATCCCGGCGTGACACTATGACCTAAAGAAGGGGCTGATTTCACAATCGAATTTTGATCTAGACTGACAACAACACTTTACAGGGAGAGAACAATGAAGAAGTTCTATCTATCGGCGGCCGTGGTCGCTGCGGCGCTCGCTTTGCCGGCGTTGCCGGCGCTGGCGCAGACCAGCGAGATCACCATCGGTATCACGCTTACCACCACCGGCCCCGCGGCGGCGCTCGGCATTCCTGAGCGCAACGCGCTGGAGTTCGTGGCGAAGGAGATTGGCGGCGTGCCGCTGAAGGTCATCGTGCTCGACGATGGCGGCGATCCGACCAACGCCACCAACAATGCGCGGCGCTTTGTCACTGAGTCCAAGGCCGACATCATCATGGGCTCGTCGACCACGCCGCCGACCGTCGCGGTGTCCAACGTCGCCAACGAGGCGGGCATTCCCCATATCGGTCTGGCGCCGTTTCCGATCACGCCGGAGCGCGCCAAATGGTCGGTGTCGATGCCGCAGCCGATTCCGATCATGGGCAAGGTGCTTTACCAGCACATGAAGGCGCACAACGTCAAAACCGTCGGCTATATCGGCTACTCCGATTCCTACGGCGATCTCTGGTTCAACGACTTCAAGTCGCAGGGCGTGGCGATGGGCATGACGCTGGTCGACGAGGAACGCTTTGCGCGGCCGGATACCTCGGTGACCGGGCAGGTGCTCAAGCTCGTCGCCGCCAATCCCGATGCGATCCTGGTCGGTGCCTCCGGCACAGCGGCGGGCCTGCCGCAGACCGAGCTGCGCAACCGCGGCTACAAGGGCCTGATCTACCAGACCCACGGCGCCGCCAGCATGGATTTTATTCGGATCGCGGGCAAAGCGGCCGAAGGCGTGCTGATGGCGTCCGGTCCAGTGATGGATCCTGAGGACCAGCCCGACAGCGCGCTGACCAAGAAGCCGGGAATGGCGCTCGACAAGGCCTATGAGGCCAAATACGGCCCCAACAGCCGCAGCCAGTTCGCCGGCCATTCCTACGATGCGTTCCTCGTGCTCGAGCGCGTCATCCCGGTGGCGCTGAAGACGGCAAAACCCGGCACGCCGGAATTCCGCGAGGCGATCCGCAAGGCCCTGCTCACCGAGCGCGACATCGCCGCCAGCCAGGGCGTCTACAACTTCACCGAAAAGGACCGCTACGGCCTCGACGACCGCTCGCGCATCCTGCTGACGGTAAAGGATGGGAAATACGTGCTGGTGAAGTGAGCGGGCGTTTGACTGCTGAATGAACGCGAGCCGGCCTCTCTCCAGGGGCCGGCTTTTTTCTTGCCCGGAGCATGCTTGGACAGGGCGCAGAACATCCTGCGCCGAAGGTTGCGCTCGCAGCCCGATGTCCCGGGCGCTTATTCGTCAGCCTCAGGTAACGATATCCACACTGGAGATCTTGGCCTGTTCGGCCTCGAGTTCCCGAGCGGCCTGGATGCGCTGCTGATCGGACTTGATCGTCGCGGTGCTGGCGTTGGTTGTTTCGTCTGCGACGAGCCGGACTTCTGCCTGACTGACCACGATGTGGGCCGGGTATGTTGGGCCTATGTTGCTCATGTCACCCCTCCTGGAGTTCCCTTAAATTTGCAGGGATTCGTTCATGTCTTCTTAAGAGGTTCGGTTAACGCGAAAACGAATCTCTCATCCCAAAGGGGCATTCGCGGAAGGCATTCCCGCGTTTTTACGGTTGGCCGGCCGTCGAAATGCAAGCAGCGACGCTAAATCGCGCTCTCGCCTTCGTGGGTGAAGCCGAGGTAGCTCGCGGCCACGCGGGCGTTGCTGGCGACGTCCTTTGCCGATCCGTCCAGGATGAATTCGCCGAGCTCCATCACATAGGCGCGGTCGGCGATCTGCAACGCGGCCTGCGCGTTCTGCTCGACCAGCAGCACGGAGACGCCGGCCGCGCGCAATTCGCCGACGATACGGAAGATGTCGGCGACGATGATCGGGGCAAGCCCGAGGCTCGGCTCGTCCAGCATCAGCAGTCTTGGCGCGCCCATCAGGGCGCGTCCCATCGCCAGCATCTGCTGTTCCCCGCCCGACAGCGTGCCGGCGAGTTGGCGGCGCCGCTCCTTCAGCCGCGGAAACAGCGTATAGACCCGCTCGAACGAGCGTGCGGCGATGGCTCTTGCAATCCGGAACGCGCCGAGCTGCAGATTGTCCTCGACGCTCATGGTGGCGAACAGCTCGCGGTGCTCCGGCACCAGGCTCAGGCCCGCCGCGACGCGGTCCTCGATCTCGAATTGCGCCATATCGTCGCCGGCAAACGCGACGCGGCCCTTCAGCGGCAGGATGCCCATGATGGCGTTCAAGAGCGTGGTCTTGCCGGCGCCGTTGGCGCCGATGATGGTGACGATCTCGTTGCCGCCGACCTCGAGCGACACGGCACGCACCGCTTCGACCTTGCCGTAGGAGATGTGGGCGTCGTCGACGCTCAGCAGCGCGCTCATGCGGCGGCTCCGAGATAGGCCTTGATGACGTCGGGGTTGGTCTTGATCGCCTGCGGCGTGCCCTCGGCGATCTTGGTGCCGAAGTCGAGCACCACGATGCGGTCGGCGAGATTCATCACGAAGCCCATGTCGTGCTCCACCAAGAGCACCGACATGCCGCCGTCGCGCAAGTCCCGCAGCAGCGCGGCGAGCCGCTGCTTCTCCATGTGGCGAAGGCCCGCGGCCGGCTCGTCGAGCAACAGCAGCATCGGATCGACGCACAGCGCGCGCGCGATCTCGACGATGCGCTGCTGGCCGAGCGAGAGCGAGCCCGCCAGCGCGTCGATCTGGTCGGACAGCCCGACGCGCTCGATCTGGCGGGCGGCTTCCGCCAGCAATCTCGCCTCGTCGGCGCGGTCGAGCCGCAGCATGCTGGATAGCGCCCCGGAATGTCCGCGCAGGTGGGCGCCGATCGCGACGTTTTCCAAAACCGTCATGTCCGGCACCAGCTTGACGTGCTGGAACGTGCGGGCGACGCCGAGTTTTGTCACTTCCTGCGGTGGTGCGTTGTCGATGCTCTTGCCGAGCACGGAGATTTTTCCACCGGTCTTGGAGAGCACGCCGGTGATCAGGTTGAAGGTGGTGCTCTTGCCGGCGCCGTTCGGGCCGATCAGCGCGACGATCTCGCGGGCCTTGACGTCGAACGAGACGTTGTTGACGGCGATCACGCCGCCGAACTGCTTTCGCGCGTTCTCGACCTGCAGCAGTACCGAAGGCGCGCCCGCTTCGCGCGGCCGTGCCGAGAGCGCCAGCGTCGTATCCGGCCGCCTGCGGGCCGGCTTGTACGGCAACCGCGCCATCAGCCAGGGCCAGACCCCGGTCGGCGCCAGCTGCAGCAACACCACCAGCAGGATGCCGAACACGATGGTCTCGAGCTGAGCCTGGCCGCCGAAGATGTAGGGCAGGTAGCTTTGAAGTACCTCCTTGAGGATCACGACGATGGCAGCGCCGAGCACGCCACCCCAGACATAGCCGGCGCCGCCGACCACGGCGACGAAGAGATATTCGATGCCGGCCTGCGCCCCGAACGGGGTGGGATTGGCGGCGCGCTGGAAATGCGCATAGAGCCAGCCGGAGAGGCCGGCCAGCACCGCCGCATAGATGAACACCAGGAGCTTGGCGCGCGGCGTCTGCACGCCAAAGGCTTCGGCGGCGATATGGCCGCGCCGCAGCGCGCGGATGGCGCGGCCGGTGCGCGAGTCCAGCAGGTTCATCGTGAGCAGCGCCGACAGCAGCACCGCGATCCAGATCGCGAAATAGATCGAGCCGGGGTCGATCATCTTGAACGAGCCGATCGACAGCGGCGGGATCGCCGAGATGCCGTCGTTACGCCCCAGGAATTCGAGTTTGCTGAACAGATAAAACAGCCCGAGGCCCCAGGCGATGGTGCCGAGCGGCAGATAGTGGCCGGACAGCCGCACCGTGACGATGCCGAGCAGCACGGCGGCGAGACCGCTCACCAGCAGCGACAGCGGCAGTGTCAGCCAGGGCGACAGGCCGTAGGCGGTCGTCAGCACCGCGGTGGTGTAGGCGCCGAAGCCGCAGAACGCCGCCTGGCCGAACGAGGTGAGGCCGCCGACGCCGGTCAACAGCACGAGCCCCATCGCCACCAGCGCCGACAGGCCGATATTGTCCAACAGCACGATCCAGAACGGCGGCATGCCCGGGATGAACGGGATCGCCGCCATGACCAGCGCGAACAGGATGATGGGCAGCCGCTCTCGCATCACGGTCAATCCTTCTCTTCCTCGACCGCGGGCGCCGCCAGCGACCGCAGCACCAGAACCGGAAGGATCAGCGTGAAGACGATGACCTCCTTGAAATTGCTGGCGTAGAACGAGGAGAAGGCCTCCACCGTGCCGACCAGCAGCGCTGCCACCGCGGTCAGGGGATAGCTGACGAGGCCGCCGATGATGGCGGCGATGAAGCCTTTCAGGCCGATCAAAAATCCGGTGTCGTAATACAGCGTCGTGATCGGCACGATCAGGATTCCCGAAATCGCGCCGATCACCGAGGCCAGCAGGAACGCGATCTGTCCCGACAGCGTGGTGCGGATGCCGACCAGCCGGGCGCCAAGCCGATTGACGGCGGTGGCGCGCAACGCCTTGCCGTAGAGCGTCATGCCGAAGAACAGCCAGAGCCCAATGATGAAGGCCACCGTGATGGCATAGACCGCGAGGCTCTGGCCGGTGAAGCGCAGCGGCCCCAGCGTGAAGGCGGTATCCGCCAGCGTCGGGCCGCGCTGGCCTTCGGCGCCGAAAAACACCAGCCCAAAACCCTGCAGCGCCAGATGGCAGCCGACCGAGGCGATCAGCAGCACCAGCACCGAGGTGTGCGCCAGCGGCTGGAACACGATGCGATAGAGGAACAGCCCGATCGCGGCCACGATCAGAAGCGACAGCGCGATGGAGACGGCGATCGGCGGATGGCGGCCGGCGAACCAGGCGGTGAGGGCGAGGATCAGAAAGGGCAGCACGATATTGACGGCGAAGGCGCGGCCGACGCGTTTGAAGTGCAGCGACTTGCGGTGCGCAAACAGATCGAGGCCGAACGCCACGATCCCCATCGCCACCGCCAGCCGGGCGGTGCCGGGCATCTGGCCCGACGACAGCGAGGCATAGGTCAGCGCGCCATAGGTGACGAATTCGCCCTGCGGAATCAGGATCACGCGGGTGACGGCGAACACCAGCACCAGCGCCAGCCCGAGCAACGCATAGATCGCGCCGTTGGTAATGCCGTCCTGCAGCAGGAACAGCATGATCGTCGTGTTCAAGACCGGACGCTCCCCCTCACACCCCGGCCGGTCCCTGAGGCTTTGGCAAGCCGCCCGACCGTCCGATAACAGCAGTTGAAAAATGCTGCCGGTATTTGATATAGTGGATAACAATTATCAAATATAATCTCAAGGCCCGGCCGTTCCGGCCCGAGGGGTCATTTGCAGGCTAAGGCGTTTTCGAGCGAAGTGGATACCGGTTCGCGTGAAGAAAACGCGTCAGATAAGGAAGCTGAAGCCCTGTTCTGATCCTATCAGAACCAGGGCTTCAGGCCAGTTTGCGAGCATCGAGCGATGACCGTTTCCAAGACCGCTGCCGTCGATGCCGCCAAAACCTCCCGTTCCGCCCGCAAGGAGCCGGCCGAGGCGACCGCGGAAGCCGTCGCGCTGCAGATGGGCGAATTGTCCGAATTACTGGGCTATTCGCTCAAGCGCGCACAACTCAAGGTGTTCGACGATTTCCTGCACTGCGTCGCGCCGCTGCAACTGACGCCGGCGCAGTTCTCGGTGCTGCTGCTGCTCGACAAGAATCCCGGCCGCAACCAGACCGAGATCGCCAACACGCTCGGCATCCTCCGGCCGAACTTCGTGGCGATGCTCGACGGGCTGGAGAGCCGCGACCTCTGCGCGCGGATCCGTTCGACCAACGACCGACGCTCCCACATCCTGGTGCTGACCGACAAGGGCCGGGCGGTGCTGGCGCGCGCGAAAAAGCTCGTCGCCTCCAAGCACGAAGCCCGTCTCAACGAGCTGCTCGGCCCGGCCAACCGCGCCGCGCTGCTGGACATGCTGGCGACGATCGCGCGGGAGTTTTGATCGCGCCACGCACAGCTTTTTCGCCGTCATTGCGAGGAGCACTTGCGACGAAGCAATCCATGTCTCGCCACTCGTTCTGCTGTGACATGGATTGCTTCGCCTTCGCTCGCAATGACGGGTGAGAGACGCTCGCGGGTGAGAGATAAGGCTCGCGCTCAGTCCACCAGGATCACCCTGACGTCGTTGACGTTGGTCAGCGTCGGTCCCGTCAGCAGCAAATCGCCGGTCGCCGCGAAGAACGCGGTGGCATCGTTGTTGTCGAGATAGGCCTTGGCGTCGAGGCCGAGCGATTTCATCTTTGCGAACGTGCTTGCGTCGATGATGGCGCCGGCGGGATCGGCGGCGCTGCCGGCGCCGCCGTCGGCGCCGTCGGTATCGGCCGCCAGCGCCGAAATGCCCGGGATGTCCTTCAGGAGATCGGCCAGCGCCAGCGCGTATTCCTGGTTGGGGCCGCCGCGCCCCCGGCCGCGCACGGTCACCGTGAGCTCGCCGCCCGAGAGGATCGCGGTCCGCTTGCCGCGCGCGCGCGCCTCGAGCGCAAGCCTGGCGTGATCGGCGGCGACGTCGCGCGCCTCGCCTTCGAGGTCGGCGCCGAGGTCGACGATCTCGTAACCGGCTGCCCTGGCCAATTTGATCGCCGCCTCGAGCGAGGCCTTCGGCCGTGCGATCAGTTCGAACCGCGCGCGCGCGAAGGCGGCATCGCCGGGCTTGCAGCTTTCATTGGCGGGGTCGTCGAGCGCGCGGCGGACGGCGTCGTCGACCTGAAGGCCATATTTGGCGACCAGCGCGCGGGCGTCCGCCAGCGTGGTCGGATCCGGCACCGTCGGCCCCGAGGCGATCGCGGAAGGGTCGTCGCGCGGCACGTCGGAGATCGCCAGCGTCACGATTTCGGCCAGCTTCCCTGCGCGCGCCAGCCGGCCGCCCTTGATCCGCGACAAATGCTTGCGGACGGTGTTGACCTCGCCGATCGGCGCGCCCGAGCGCAACAGCGCGCGCGTCACCTGCTGCTTCTGCGCAAAGGATACGCCCGCAACCGGCGCGATCCAGTTGGCGGAGCCGCCGCCGGACAAAAGCACCAGCAACAGATCGTCGGCACCGGCACCGGCGGCGAGTTGCAGGCTCTCCTCCGCGCCCCTCAATCCGGCCTCGTCGGGCACGGGATGGCCGGCCTCGATCACCTTGATCCGCCGCGTCGGCACGCCGTGGCCGTGGCGCGTGGTCGCGACCCCCGAAAGCCGCGAGGGGTCGAGGCCGAGCTTGTCGAGATAATGCCGCTCCGCCGCCGCCGCCATGGCGGCCGCGGCCTTGCCGGCGGCAAGGCAGATCACGCGGCCCTTCGGCGGGGGCTGCAGATGCGCTGCCAGCACCACGTCGGGATGCGCGGCGGCGACGGCGGCGTCGAAGATCGCGCGCAGGAGGGGGCGTCTGTCGGTCATGGTCTGGAGAACTTCGGCTGCAAGGAAAACGGAGGAAACATGCAGGGGCGGTTATCCATCCGATTGCTGCAAAAGAAAACCCCCGCAGGCTTATGCGGGGGGCATGTTCTATCATGGAGCGGACGCGGTGCAGCGACCGTGCGCTGCACCACAGTGCTGGAGCGGGTTTGTTTCCCGGATGCTATCCGCCGACGTCGGCAGAGACGATGTCGCCGAACAGCTCCCACCGCTCACCCTTGAACTGCATCAGCTGAAGCTGGCTGATCGGGGCGAAATCGGTCGCCGAGGTATTGATCTTGATGCCGGGCAGCAGGACCTCGGTGCGGAAGTCCTTGAGGCTTGCCGCCTGCTTCATGACGTTTTCGCGGGTGAGGTTGTCGCCACACTGCTTGAGCACCTGAACCAGTGTTTGTGCGACGCCGTAGCCCACGACCGTCCCGCCATCGAGCGTGTTGCCCTCAGGGAAGTCCTTCGCCATGAAACCGAGAAAATCCTTCATGCCGGGATCATTGGCCCATTGCGGATCCGAAACATCCTTCAGGTACGCCGCGGAGATGATGTTCTGGGCATTCTGGTAACCGGCCGGCTTGATGACACTGCCGACCGAGGCCGAAACGTTGTTGAGGAAATGCAGTGGCTTCCATTCGACCTCGGCGATCTTCTTGATCGCCTGTGCCGCGAATTTCGGCGTGGTAATGTTGACGAAGATATCGGCGCCGGTCGATTTGAGCTTGACGATATGGTTGTCGACCGAGGGTTCCGTGGTCTCGTAGCTCTCCTCGGCGACGATCATCGAGGACGCCTTGGCGCCGAGCCCGTCTTTCAGGCCCTTGAGGTAGTCCTTGCCGTAGTCGTCGTTCTGGTAGAGCACGGCGATCTTAGAGTTTGGCTTCTCCTTGAGGATATACTTGGCATAGATCCGCGCTTCGCTCTGATAGTTGGGCTGCCAACCCATGGTCCAGGGAAAATCCTTGGGATCGTTCCATTTGGTGGCGCCGGTCGCGACGAACAGTTGCGGCACCTTCTTCGAGTTCATGTATTTGTGAATGGCCGAGTTCGGCGGCGTGCCGAGCGAATTGAAGATCAGCAGGACCTCATCGCTCTCGACCAGCTTGCGCGCCTGCTCGACGGTCTTCGGCGGGCTATAGCCGTCGTCATAGCTGATGAAATTGATCTTGCGGCCGTTGATGCCGCCGGCATCGTTGATCTTCTTGAAGTAGGCGGCCTCGGTCTTGCCGATCACGCCATAGGCGGATGCCGGGCCGCTGTAGGGCATGATGTTACCGATCTTGATTTCGGTATCGGTGGCGCCGGTATCGTATTTTTTTTGAGCGAGCGCGCCGCTGCTCGAGGCTGCAAGAATGGCGAACGCAGCCGAAGCAATTGCTACTCTGCTGATGGCAACAGGCATTCCGGATCTCCCTTGGATGTTTGTACGTGCGCCCTTGTTCTTGGTTAAGATTTTTTGCGGCGCAGAAGCAATTGAATACCATTTGGCGGCGGCCATCAAGAAAAAGCCCCTGCGACGATGCCGCAGGGGCTGCTTCTTTAGTAGTCAAGGGGTACCGGCGGCCGGCCTCAGCCCCCGACGTCGCCGCTGATGATGTCGCCGAACAGGTCCCACTTCTCGCCCTTGAATTTCTCCAACTGCAACTGGCTGATCGGGGCGAAATCGGTGGCCGAGGTCTGGACCTTGATGCCCGGCAAGAGGCCGCCGAGTTCAAGCCCGTTGATGCTGGCTGCCTGCTTCATGATGTTCGCCCGCGTCAGGTCGTCGCCGCAGCCTTTCAGCACGTGCACGAGGCCTTGCGCGACGGTGTAGCCATACATGACGGAGGCATCCAGCCTGTTGCCCTCGGGGAAATACTTGGTGAGGAACTCGTCGAAGGCCTTCATCCCCGCGTCATTCTTCCACTGCGGATCCGAGGTATCCTTGAGGTAAGCAGACGATATTATGCCCTGGCTGGCGGCGAAGCCGGCCGGCTTGATCACGCTGCCGATCGAGGCCGAGACGTTGTTGAGGAAGTGCAGCGGCTTCCATTCGATCTCGGCGTTCTTCTTGATCGCCTGCGCCGCGAATTTCGGCGTGGTGATGTTGAAGAACACGTCGGCGCCGCTCGCCTTCAGGGTGACGATGTGCGAGTTGATGGTCGGCTCGGTGGTCTCGTAGCTTTCCTCCGCGATGATCATCGAGGCGGCTTTGGCACCGAGCCCGTCCTTCAGGCCCTTCAGATAGTCCTTGCCGTAATCGTCGTTCTGATACAGCACGGCGATTTTGGCGTTGGGCATGTTCTTGAGGATGTACCTGGCGTAGATGCGGGATTCGCTCTGGTAATTGGGCTGCCAGCCCATGGTCCAGGGAAAGTCCTTGGGGTCGTTCCATTTGGTGGCGCCGGTGGCGACGAACAGCTGCGGCACCTTCTTCGTGTTCATGTATTTCTGGATCGCCGAATTCGGCGGCGTGCCCAGCGAATTGAAGATGAAGAGCACCTCGTCGCTTTCCACCAGCTTGCGCGCCTGCTCGACCGTCTTCGGCGGGCTGTAGCCGTCGTCGTAGCTGATGAAATTGATCTTGCGGCCGTTGATGCCGCCCTCGGCATTGATCTTGTTGAAGTAGGCCTGTTCGGTCTTGCCGATCACGCCATAGGCGGAAGCCGGTCCGCTGTAGGGCATGATGTTGCCGATCTTGATTTCGGTGTCGGTGGCGCCGGTATCGTATTTCTTTTGCGCGAGCGCGCCGCTGCTCGTCAGAGCGGCGACCGCGAGGGCAGCCGAAATGGCCCCCAATCGCAAATGGATAGCAGGCATTGAGACCTCCTTGGTCTGTTTTGAATGTGTCGTTTTTTTTGATGGGGAGCGCTTTTCGGCTCCTGCCGGCATTCAATACCCTCGGCGGGGGGCCAGCAAGAAAAAGCCCCCCGCGGCTGGTGCCGCAGGGGGCGTCATTTAGTCGAACGACGGGATCACGGAGCCGTGAGAGCCGGCTCCGCTTAAGGGCTCTAGTTGCCGACTTCGCCCGAGATGATGTCGCCGAACAAATCCCACTTCTCGCCCTTGAACCGCATCATCTGCAGCTGCTCGATCGGGGCGAAGTCGGTGGCCGAGGTGTTGATGGTGACGCCGGGCAGCAGGGTGTCGGGCGTGAAGTCCTTCAGGCTCGCCGCCTGCTTCATCACATTGGCGCGGGTCAGGTCATCGCCGCACATCTCGATGACCTTGGCCATGGTCTGCGCCGCGCCGTAGCCGTACACCACGGAGCCGTCGAGCTTGTTGCCGTCGGGATAGTACTTCTCCAGGAAGGCGAAGAATTTCTTCATGCCGGGATCGTTGTCCCACTGCGGATCCGCGCCGTCCTTGGCATAGGCGGCGGAGAGAATGCCCTGGCCGTTCTCGAAGCCCGCCGGCTTCATCACGCCGCCGACCGAGGCCGAGACGTTGACGACGAGATGCAGCGGTTGCCACTGGATTTCGGCGAGCTTCTTGATGGCCTGTGCCGCGAATTTCGGCGTGGTGACGCTGAAAAACACGTCGGCGCCGGTGGCCTTCAGCTTGACGACGTGGTTGTCGATCGTGGGCTCGGTGGTCTCGTAGCTTTCCTCGGCGATGATCATCGACGCCTTGGCGCCGAGTCCGTCCTTCAGGCCCTTCAGGTAGTCCTTGCCGAAATCGTCGTTCTGGTAGAGCACGCCGATCTTGCCGTCCGGCTTTTCCTTCAGCAGGTATTTGGCGTAGATCCGCGCCTCGCTCTGGTAACTGGGTTGCCAGCCCATGGTCCACGGAAAATTCTTCGGATCGTTCCATTTGGTGGCGCCGGTGGCGACGAACAGCTGCGGTACTTTCTTGCCGTTCAGATATTTCTGGATCGCCGAATTCGACGGCGTTCCCAGCGGATTGAACACGACGAGGACTTCGTCGCTCTCGACCAGCTTGCGCGCCTGCTCGACCGCCTTGGGCGGGCTGTAGCCGTCGTCGTAGCTGATGAAATTGATCTTGCGGCCGTTGATGCCGCCTTCGGCGTTGATCTTGTTGAAGTAGGCCTGCTCGGTCTTGCCGATTACGCCATAGGCGGAGGCCGGCCCGCTATACGGCATGATGTTGCCGATCTTGATCTCGGTGTCGGTCGCACCGGTATCGTATTTCTTTTGGGCGAGTGCACCGCCGGAGGTTGCCGCGAAAGCAATGATCGCCGTCGAGAACGCGGCGATTCTTAGTTGTTGTTTGGAAAGCATGGTTTCTCCTCTGTTGAATTGCCTTGTCACGGGACGGGCGGGGCGAAACCCGCAGCGCCGCTCCGATTCCGCCTGCCACGGGTATCGCGGAGCTTATCACCGGGCGCGCATTTCGCGCGACCCGTTGGCTCAAAGCAGGTTTAGTTTTTCTTTGCCTTGCCGATCAAATGCTGGGCAACGACGGCGACCTGCCGTGCGCCGTGCGGCACCAGGAAGATGACGAGGAACAAGAGCACGCCGAACACGGCCCCGGAAAGGCCCTTCGAAATGCCTTCCGCGATGTTCGGCACGAAGATGATGAAGGCCGAGCCCACGATCGATCCGGGCAGCCAGCCGACGCCGCCGACCACCATGCCGAGAAACAGCGAGATCGCAAGCTGGATGGTGTAGCTGTCCGGTGCGACGAACTGCACGGCGATGGCGCCGAGGCCGCCCGCGACCCCGGTGATGCCGGCCGAGACCCCGAACGCCAGCGTCTTGTACAGCGCCACGTCGATACCCATCGCGGAGGCCGCGATTTCGTTGTCGCGGATCGCCATGAAGGCGCGGCCCGAACGCGACCGCAGCAGATTGACCGAGAAGATGTAGATCGCGATCGTGACGGCGAGCGTGAAATAATACAGCCACATGTCCTGCGACATCGGCAGGCCGAACGGCGCATCCGGTTTGGTGACGACGAGGCCCTGCACGCCGCCGGTCCAGTACTCGAAATAGCCGAGCTTCAAGAGCTGCGGCATCGCGGTCGCCAGCGCAAACGTCGCCAGCGCCAGATAGACGCCGGACAGGCGCAGCGCCGGCTGGCCGAACAGGAACCCGAAGCCGAAGCAGATGACGCCTGCGATCGGCAGCGTCAGCACGTAGTTCATGCCGGCGTGTTCCATCAGGATCGCCGAGGTATAGGCGCCGACCGCATAGAACGCGCTCTGTCCCAGTGAGAACTGGCCTGAGCCGCCGGTCAGGATATTCAGCGCCAGCACCGCGATGCCGTAGATCAGCAGCATGGTGAGCTGGAAGATGATGAAATTCTTGACCAGCAGCGGCACGACCAGGAACAGCGCCAGCATGGCCAGCGACGTGCCGTAGCCGAGCGTCATGGCCCGCTTGGGAACGGCTTCGACAGCCGGGGCTTCGGAGACGACTTCCTCAACTGCGCTCATGATCAAACTCGCTTCACGATGGGCCGGCCGAACAGCCCGGCCGGTTTGACGACCAGGACGGTGATAATCAGCGCCAGCGCGATCGGCAGTTTCAGTTCATTGCCGACGCCGGGGATGTAGGTTCCGACCAGATTTTCGAAGATACCGACCAGGAAGCCGCCGATGACGGCGCCGAACGGACTGGTGAGGCCGCCGAGCACCGCGGCGGCGAATCCATAGATCAGCACGCCGAGCATCATGTTCGGCTCCAGGAACACCACCGGCGCGATCATCATCCCGGCGATCGACCCGATCGCCGCCGCCATGCCCCAGCCGAGCGCGATCATCCACGAGGTGTTGATGCCGACCAGTCGCGCCGATTCCGGCAGCGAGGCCGCCGCGCGCATCGCCAGGCCCATTTTCGTGAAGCGAAAGAAGATGAACAGCAGGATGAGCAATATCACGGTGATGCCGATCATGCCGGCCTGGTGGGTCGAGATCAGCTGGCTGCCGAGAAACGGATGCGAACCGAACGGCGTCGGGTATTGCTTGATGGTGAAGTCCCAGATCAGGCCGGCGACGCTGTTGATGATCGAGTACAGCGCGATGAAGCCGGCGACGTTGGTCAGGATCGGCGCTTTCGCCAGCGGCTTGAACAAGAGCCGCTCGATGGCGATGCCGCCGGCGAAGGAGAATGCCAGCGTGAGCACGAAGGCGCCCCAGTAAGGCAGGCCCCACTGCATCAGCTGCCAGGAGATGAAGGTCGAGAACATCGCCATCTCGCCTTGCGCGAAATTGAGATGGTCGATCGCCTGGTAGATCATGACGACGGCGAGCGCCATGCAGGCATAGATCGCGCCGGTGGAAATGCCGGCCAGGATTTGGTTGGTAAAAAGCTCCATTGCCCCGGCTCCTCAATAGCCCAGATAGGATTTACGGACGTCTTCGTTATTCGCGATGTCCTTGGCGTTGCCGGCCATCACGATGCGCCCGGTTTCGATCACATAGGCCTGGTCGGCGAGTTCCAGCGCCAGCTGCGCGTTCTGCTCGACCACCAGGATGGTGACCTTGTCCTCGCGGTTGATCTTGCCGAGAATCTTGAACAGGTCGCGGACGATCAGCGGCGCCAGGCCAAACGACGGCTCGTCGAGCAGCATCAGCCGCGGCCGCAGCATCAGCGCACGCGCAACCGCCAGCATCTGCTGCTCGCCGCCCGACAGCGTGCCGGCCTGCTGGGTATAGCGCTGCTTCAGCACCGGGAAGTGGTCGTACATCCGCTCGATGTCGGAGACCACCCCGGCCTTGTCCTTGCGGGTGATGGCGCCGAGCTGGAGGTTTTCCTCCACCGTCATGGTGGTGAAGGTGCCGCGGCCCTGCGGCACGTGGGCGATGCCGAGCCGGACGATGTTTTCGGTCGATCGGCCGGCGAGCGGCGCGCCTTCGAATTCGATCGCGCCCGTCGTGCGCACCATGTTGCAGATCGCGCGCAGCGTGGTGGTCTTGCCGGCGCCGTTGGCCCCGAGCAGCGTGGTCAGGCTGCCTTCGTTGAGATCGAAACTGAGACCGTGCAGCGCCTGGACCTGGCCGTAATAGGCGCGCAGATCCTTGATGTTGAGCATCGCCGTCATTGGTCCTTGCTCCCCAGATAGGCCTTGATGACATCGGGGTCGGACTGCACCTGGGCCGGCGTTCCCTCGGCGAGCTTGCGGCCGAAATTCAGCGCGACCACGTGGTCGGCGATCGACATCACGAGCCCCATGTGATGCTCGACCAGCAGCACCGTCATGTGCCGTTCGTTGCGAATCCGCTTGATCAGGTCGCCAAGCACATGGACTTCTTCGTGGTTGAGACCGCCGGCGGGCTCGTCGAGCAGCAGGATCTTGGGATCGGCGGCCAATGCGCGGGCAAGTTCAACCCGCTTCTGGGTGCCGAAGGGCAGGCCGGAAACCGTGACATGGGCGACGTCGTCGAGGTCGAGATAGCTGACGATCTCATGGACGTGCTTGTTGAGTTCGGCCTCGCCGCGGCGGACCCAGGGCAGTTTCAGGGAATCGCTGACGATGTCGCTGTTGGTGCGCGAATGGGTGCCGACCCGGACGTTGTCGAGCACCGAGAGGTTGGGAAACAATGCGACGTTCTGGAAGGTGCGGCCGATGCCGATTTCGGCGATCCGGTGCGGCGGCCGCTTCAGGATGCTCTGGCCCTCCATCAGGATATCGCCGCCGCTCGGCTGATAGAGCCGGGACAGGCAATTGAACAGCGTGGTCTTGCCGGCGCCGTTCGGCCCGATCAGGCCGAGGATCTGGCCCTTCTGCATATCGAAGGACACGCCATTCAGCGCGATGATGCCGCCGAACACGACGCTGACGTCGCGAACCGCAAGCAGGGGAGATTGTCCCTGCGCGAGTTGTGCCTGCGTCATTTCGCTGCGCCCGATCCCGCCGGGCCACGCTGGCCCTGCGAACTCGGTCGTGGGCCGCGATGATGAAGGCTACCTGATCCCCTCGACCACTCGTGCAACTTTCCCTCCTGTTTTCAGCTTTTTGCTGTCGTCTTTTTGTGAGTGCGGCGCCGTCCCTCCCAGCGCAGCCTCGACGTTCCTTACCATCGCCACGAGGCGAGGTCCAATATCGTTGCGCAGCCGGTCTTCCGTGAAGCGGAATGCGGGCGCGCCGCAGTTAAATGCATAAGGACCGGTTCCGTCATTAAGCTTTAGTGCTACGCCGACCGCATGGATGTCGTCGTGCCATTCGCCCGCCGAGATCGCGAAACCGAGCTTGGCGACGGTCTCGCCGGCGCGTTCGATGCCGTCGCGCATCCGCGGCCAGCGGCTGCCGTAATGCTCGCGCAGTTCGCGCAACAAGGCGGCACGATCGTCCGGCGGCAGCGCCCAGATATAGGCCCGCCCCATCGCGGTGGTTGCAATCGGAACCCGCGAGCCGACGTCCAGTTGAACCCCGAGCGTCATGCCGCGGCTCTGGCCGAAATAGATCATGCTGGTGCGGTCGCGGCTGCCGACCGCCACCGCGCCGCCGGTCGCGCGCATCACTTCCTCGCGAAAGGGTTCGGACAAATGCCGAACGCCGAGATTGGCGAGCGCGGCATAGCCGAGCGCCATCGCGGCCGGCGCCAACTGATATTTCTCGAAACGCGGAACGGGTGTAAGGTAACCGAGCTTGGTCAGGGTATAGGTGAGCCGCGAAACAGTCGGCTTCGGCAGGTTGGTGCGGGCTGCGATCTCCTGATTGCCGAGAAGCCCGTCATTGGGCCGGAACGCGCGCAACACATCGAGGCCGCGGGAGAGCGCGACGACGAAGCTGCGATCGGTCGCCACCTTCTTGCCTGGACGTTTCATGGCCTGTTGCTGCGCGGTCCGCGTTGACAAGGCACGTGCTTCAAAATAACCCTCCGTGTCAAGATGTGGAATTAAATTCCGCTATGCGAAATAGCCTGTAAACGCAAGCCAGCAGCCAATTCAAGAACAACGCAACCACGCAGCGGTATTTAGGGAGAGTCTCGTGAACGAAGTCGTAAAGCTCGAGCGTCATGACGTCATCGCCATCGTCACGGTCAACAGCCCTCCCGTCAACGCGCTCAGCGCCGCCGTGCGCGGCGGCATCCTGGAGTGCATGCAAAGCGCGATCGCCGATCCCGAAGTGAAGGCGATCGTGCTGACCTGCGCCGGCCGCACCTTCATCGCGGGCGCCGACATCACCGAATTCGGCAAGCCGCCGAAGCCGCCCGGCCTTGCCGAAGTGCTGAGCCTGATGGAGAATTCGCCGAAGCCGATCGTCGCCGCCATTCACGGCACCGCGCTCGGCGGCGGTCTCGAAGTCGCCCTTGCCTGTCATTTCCGGGTGGCGACCAAGGAGGCAAAACTCGGCCTGCCCGAAGTGAAGCTCGGTCTGTTGCCGGGCGCCGGCGGCACCCAGCGGTTGCCGCGCGCGGTCGGCCCTGAACTTGCGGTCAAGATGATCGTCGGCGGCGATCCGATCGGCGCGCAGGATGCGCTCAAGAACGGCCTGATCGAGGAAATCGTCGAAGGTCCGGCTGCGGGCGGCGAGGCCTTTGCCCGCAAGGTGCTGGCCGAGAAGCGTCCCTTGCGCAAATTGCGCGACGACGATTCCAAGCTCGCCGCCGCCAGGGCCGACCGTTCGATCTTCACCGGCGCGGTCGCCGCGCTAACCAAGAAAGCCCGTGGCCTGGAAGCCCCGTTCGCCGCGGCCGACGCCGTTGGTGCGGCGATCGACCTGCCGTTCGACGAGGGGCTGAAGAAGGAGCGCGAAGGCTTCCTCAAGCTGATGGCCAGCGACCAGTCGAAGGCGCAGCGCTATGCCTTCTTCAGCGAGCGCGAGGCTGCCAAGATCGCCGGCGTGCCCGATGGCACCAAGCCGCGCAATGTCGAGCGCGTCGCCATCATCGGCGCCGGCACCATGGGCGGCGGCATCGCGATGTCGTTCGCCAATGCCGGTATCCCGGTCACGCTGATCGAGACCAGCGAAGAGCAGCTCAAGCGCGGCATGGGCGTGATGCAGAAGAACTACGAGGCGACCGCCGCGCGCGGCGGCATTCCGGCCGACGCGCCGGCCAAGCGCATGGGCCTCATCACCGGCGTGGTCGGGCTCGAGAACGTCAAGGGCGCTGACCTGATCATCGAGGCCGTGTTCGAAACCATGGCGGTCAAGAAGGAAGTGTTCACCGCACTCGACAAATATGCAAAACCCGGCGCGGTGCTGGCTTCCAACACCTCCTATCTCAACATCGACGAGATCGCGAAGGTGACCAGCCGCCCGCAGGACGTGCTCGGCATGCACTTCTTCTCGCCGGCCAACGTCATGAAGCTGTGCGAGATCGTGCGCGCGGCCAAGACCGCGCCGGATGCGCTGACGACCGCCGTGTCGATCGCGCGCAAGATCGCCAAGGTGCCGGCGGTGGTCGGCGTCTGCGACGGTTTTGTCGGCAACCGCATGCTGGCGCAGCGCGGCAAGCAATCCGAGAAGCTGTTGTTCGAAGGCGCGCTGCCGCAGCAGGTCGACGCGGTGGTGACCAAATTCGGCATGCCGATGGGACCGTTCGCGATGAGCGATCTCGCCGGCCTCGATATCGGCTGGCGCTCGCGGAAAGATCGCGGCATCAAGTCGGAGATCGCCGACGCGCTGTGCGAAGCCGGCCGCTTCGGCCAGAAGACCGGCAAGGGCTACTACAAATATGAAGCAGGGTCGCGCGCGGCGCTGCCCGATCCGGAGGTGGAGAAGCTGATCGACGAGACGCTGCAGCGGCTCGGGCGCAAGAAGCGCGTGGTCACCGACGACGAGATCCTCGAGCGCATGATGTACCCGATGATCAACGAGGGTGCGCGCATCCTCGAAGAGGGCATCGCGGCGCGGCCGAGCGACATCGACGTCATCTGGCTCTATGGCTACGGCTGGCCGATCTACCGCGGTGGCCCGATGTTCTACGCCGACCAGGTCGGGCTGAAGCACATCGCCGACCGGCTGTCGTACTATGCCAAGGAAACCAACGATCCCTCGCTCGAACCGGCGCCGCTGCTCAAGCGCCTCGCCGCCGAAGGCAAGACGTTTGCGTCGCTGGCGCAGACGGCGAAAGCCGCCTGATGGCCCATCCCGGCGAACAGTTTTATCCGCAAGGGGTCCGCTGGGACGATCCGATTGCGCGGGGCACGCTGCCGGACCTGCTGTCGAAGGCAGCAAGCGACTACGGCGCGCGGCCGGCGCTGGAGTTCCGCGACCGGCCGATCAGCTATGCCGGACTGGAAGGCATGGTCGAAATCGCGGCCGCTTCCTTCATGCGTGCCGGCTATGGCAAGAACGCTTCGATCGCGCTGTTCCTCGGCAATTCGCCGGATCATCCGGTGAATTTCTTCGGCGCGCTGAAGGCCGGCGCCCGCGTGGTGCATCTGTCGCCGCTCGACGGCGAACGCGCGCTGTCGCACAAGCTCAGCGACAGCGGCGCGCGCGTGCTGGTGACTTCCGACCTTTCGGCGTTGCTGCCGATGGCGCTAAAATTCCTGGAAAAAGGCCTGCTCGATCGCCTGATCGTCTGCGAGGACGACAACTGGGGCGCGGTCGGCAATCCGCACACGCCGATCCCGGAAAGTCCCGCGATCGTCACCTTCAGGAAATTCACGGAAGGAGCGACCAAGCCCGCGCAGTGGCCAAATGTCGCGGTCGATGACGTGGCGCTGCTGCAATATACCGGCGGCACCACCGGCCTGCCCAAGGGCGCGATGCTGACGCATGGCAACCTGACCGCGGCGGTGTCGATTTACGACGTCTGGGGCAAGCCGGCCCGCGCCGAGCGCAACAACGCCGTCGACCGCGTGATCTGCGTGCTGCCGCTGTTCCACATCTTCGCGCTGACGGTGATCCTGCTGCGCAGCCTGGAGCGCGGCGATTTGATCTCGCTGCACCAGCGCTTCGACGTCGAGGCCGTGATGCGCGACATCGAGGTCAAGCGGGCGACCGCGTTCCCCGGCGTGCCGACGATGTGGATCGCGATCGCGAGCCTGCCCGATCTCGACAGACGCGACATGTCGTCGCTTGCCTATTGCGGCTCCGGCGGCGCGCCGCTGCCGGTCGAGGTGGCGCGAATCTTCGAGCGCAAGACCAACATGAAGCTGAAGAGCGGCTGGGGCATGACCGAGACCTGCTCGCCCGGCACCGGCCATCCGCCGGAGGGACCGGAAAAGCCGGGCTCGATCGGGCTGATGCTGCCCGGCATCGAGATGGACGTGGTTGCGCTCGACGATTCCAAAAAGGTGTTGCCGCCCGGCGAAGTCGGCGAGATCCGCATCCGGGGGCCGAACGTCACCAAAGGCTACTGGAACCGGCCGCAGGAAACCGCGGACGCCTTTGTCGGCGACCGCTTTCTCACCGGCGATATCGGCTACATGGATCAGGACGGCTATTTCTACCTGGTCGACCGCAAGAAGGACATGATCATCTCCGGCGGATTCAACGTCTATCCGCAGATGATCGAGCAGGCGATGTACGAACACCCCGCCGTGCACGAGGTGATCGTGATCGGCATTCCCGACGATTACCGCGGCGAGGCGGCGAAGGCTTTTGTCAAATTGCGCGCAGGGGCCAAGCCGTTCAGTCTCGACGAATTGAAGGCGTTCCTTACCGGCAAGCTCGGCAAGCACGAGATTCCGGCCGCGCTGGAATTCGTCGAGGAACTGCCGCGCACGTCGGTCGGAAAACTCTCGCGCCACGAACTGCGCAACCAGCAGCCGGCGGCGCCGAAGCAGGCGCAGCTCGCATCGGGAGGCCGTGTGTGAGCAGCGGAATTAGCGCTGCCCACCAGCCCCTCGTCGTCCCGGCGAAAGCCGGGACCCATACGCCGAGGACATGGTTTTGAAGCGCGCTGGCAGACGGCTTTGCCAAACACGAAGGCCGGTGGTTATGGGTCCCGGCTTTCGCCGGGACGACGAGAGACAGAACGCGTAGTCAGGAATAGAATTCATCCGCTCACAGGAGGATCCGATGGATCTCAGCTTCAGCAAGGAAGAAATGGCGTTTCGCGAGGAGGTGCGGGCCTTCTTCAGGGATAAGGTGCCGCCGGAGACGCGGCGGAAACTGGTCGAGGGCCGGCATCTGTCCAAGGACGAGATGGTCGCCTGGTGGCGCATCCTCAACAACAAGGGCTGGGGCGTTTCGCACTGGCCGAAGGAATATGGCGGCACCGGGTGGACCTCGGTGCAGCACTACATCTTCAACGAGGAACTGCAGATGCATCCGGCGCCGGCGCCGCTCGCCTTCGGCGTCAGCATGGTCGGCCCCGTGATCTACACCTTCGGCAACGAAAAGCAGAAGCAGCAATATCTGCCGCGCATCGCCAATGTCGACGACTGGTGGTGCCAGGGCTTCTCGGAGCCCGGCTCCGGCTCCGACCTCGCCTCGCTGAAGACAAAAGCCGAGCGCAAGGGCGACAAATACATCATCAACGGCCAGAAGACCTGGACCACGCTGGCGCAGCACGCCGACATGATCTTCTGCCTCTGCCGCACCGACACCAACGCCAAGAAGCAGATGGGCATCTCCTTCATCGTGTTCGACATGAAGTCGAAGGGCGTCACGGTGCGCCCGATCCAGACCATCGACGGCGGCCACGAGGTCAACGAGGTGTTCTTCGATGACGTCGAGGTGCCCGTGGAGAATTTGATCGGCGAGGAGAACAAGGGCTGGGACTACGCGAAATTCCTGCTCGGCAACGAGCGCACCGGCATCGCCCGCGTCGGCGTTTCCAAGGAGCGCATCCGCCGCATCAAGGAACTGGCCTCCAAGGTCGAGTCCGGCGGCAAGCCCGTGATCGAGGATGTGAAGTTCCGCGAAAAGCTCGCCGAGGTCGAGATCGAGCTGAAGGCGCTTGAGCTGACCCAGCTTCGCGTCGTCGCCGACGAAGGCAAGCATGGCAAGGGCAAGCCCAATCCGGCTTCCTCGGTGCTGAAGATAAAAGGCTCGGAAATCCAGCAGGCCACCACCGAGCTTTTGATGGAAGTGATCGGCCCGTTCGCCGCGCCCTATGACATCCACGGCGACGACGGCAGCAACGAGACCATGGACTGGACCGCGCAGATCGCGCCGAGCTATTTCAACAACCGCAAGGTTTCGATCTACGGCGGCTCCAACGAGATCCAGCGCAACATCATCACCAAGGCCGTGCTGGGGCTGTAGTCATCATCACCGTCATGCCCGGGCTTGTCCCGGGCATCCACGTTCTTTGTTTAAGCCAAGTCGTGGATGGCCGGGTCAAGCCCGGCCATGACGACAAAGAGTCGGGAAAGTTGAAAAATGGATTTTGATCTGTCCGAGGAGCAGCGGCTTCTCAAGGAAAGCGTCGAGGGCCTCTTGGGCGATTCCTACGACTTCGATAGCCGCAAGAAATACATGGCGGAGAAGGGCGGCTGGAGCAAAACCGTCTGGAGCAAGCTTGCCGAACAGGGCCTGCTCGGCCTGCCGTTCTCGGAAGAAGACGGCGGCTTCGGCGCCGGCACGACCGAGATCATGATCGTGATGGAGGCGATGGGCCGCGCGCTGGTGCTGGAGCCTTATCTCGCCACCGTCGTCATCGGCGGCGGCTTCCTGCGCCATGGCGGCTCGGCCGAGCAGAAGGCCGCCTACATCCCCGGCATCATCGACGGCAGCAAGACCCTTGCCTTCGCGCAGCTCGAGAAGAACTCGCGCTACGATCTGGCCGATGTTGCGACCACGGCCAAGAAGAAGGGCGCCGGTTGGGTCATCGACGGCGAGAAATTCGTCGTGCTCAACGGCGAGGGCGCCGACACGCTGATCGTGACCGCGCGCACCAAGGGCGGCCAGCGCGACGCCAATGGCATCGGCGTGTTCCTGGTGCCCGCCAGCGCCAAGGGCATCACCAAAAAGGGCTATCCGACCCAGGACGGCCTGCATGCCGCCGACATCACGTTTACCGGCGTCGAGGTCGGTGCCGATGCCGCGATCGGCGATCCCGAAAGCGCATTGCCGCTGATCGAGCGCGTGGTCGACGAAGCCCGCACCGCGATCTGCGCCGAGGCGGTCGGCATCATGGACGAGTTGCTGAAGACCACGGTCGAATATCTCAAGACGCGAAAGCAGTTCGGCGTGCCGATCGGCAGCTTCCAGACCCTGCAGCACCGCGCCGCCGATATGTTCGTGGCGCTGGAGCAGGCCCGCAGCATGTCGATGTTCGCCACCATGGCGAACGACGTCGACAATGCCAGGGAGCGCGCCACCGCGGTCGCCGCCGCGAAGGTGCAGATCGGTAAATCCGGCAAATTCGTCGGCCAGCAGTCGATCCAGCTCCACGGCGGCATCGGCATGACCATGGAAGCCAAGATCGGCCACTACTTCAAGCGGCTGACCATGATCGAGAACAGCTTTGGCGACACCGACTACCATCTGCGCCGCGTCACCAACTCGGGCGGGCTGGTTTAAGGACTGCTCCGTCGTCATTCTGGACGGCGACCCAATCGCGTCATTGCGACGGCCTGCGAAGCATCCAGTCTGCGCCACGAAGCAAGCTGGATCGCTTCGTCGCTGGCTCGCGACGACAAGTCGCGGCACGACGGAATGACGAGCGATCAGCAAACGACAGAGGAAGTACGCACCATGAAAAACACCCCGTTCGATCTCACCGGAAAGGTCGCCGTCATCACCGGCTCCAGCCGCGGCATCGGCCGTTCCTCGGCGGAGCTGTTGGCAAAGCTCGGCGCCAGGGTGGTGATCTCCAGCCGCAAGGTCGACGCCTGCCAGGAAGTGGCCGAGGGCATCCGCAAAGCCGGCGGCGACGCCCATGTCATCCCCTGCAACATCTCGCGCCGCGACGAGGTCGAGGTGCTGATCAAGGGCGCGACGATGCATTACGGCAGGATCGACATCCTGGTCTGCAACGCCGCGGTCAATCCCTATTACGGCCCGCTGCTCGACATCAAGGACGACGCCTTCGACAAGATCATGAGCTCCAACGTCAAGAGCAACATCTGGCTGTGCCAGCTTTCGATCCCGCAGATGGCCGAGCGCGGCAACGGCTCGGTGGTGATCGTTTCCTCGATCGGGGGATTGCGCGGGTCCACCGTGATCGGCGCTTACGGAATTTCCAAGGCGGCGGATTTTGCCTTGTGCCGCAGCCTCGCCGGCGAATGGGGTCCGAAAGGCGTCCGCGTCAACTGCGTCGCGCCGGGCCTGGTGAAAACCGATTTCGCCCGCGCGCTGTGGGAAGACGAGGAGCGGCTGAAGCGCCGCTGCGCCACCACGCCCTTGCGCCGCATCGGCGAGCCCGACGAAATCGCCGGCGCCGTGGCCTATCTCGGCTCGGACGCTTCGAGCTTCATGACCGGCCAGACCATCGTCGTCGACGGCGGCGTGACGACCGCGTCGGTGTAGATTCTTTTACCGCGGCCCTCTCGGCACGTCGTCCCGGCCTTGAGCCGGGACCCATACCGCGTTGTGCTCTCGATAAAAACCGAGGTGGTCGACGCCCTTCGCAAAATCGATGGGCCGCGGCGTATGGGTCCCTGCTTTCGCAGGGACGACGATGGATATTGACGAACCATTCCCAATCCGCTTGCCTCTGCGCAAACCAACCACACCACCCGGGAAGCAACGCCAGGAAAAAACATCATGTCCTTTGTGCTGGCCATCGATCAGGGCACCACATCCTCGCGCGCCATCGTGTTTCGGTCCGACATCTCGATCGCCGCGACAGCGCAAGCGGAGTTTCCGCAGCATTTTCCGGCCTCGGGCTGGGTCGAGCACGAGCCGGAGGACATCTGGACCTCGACCATCGCCACCTGCCGCGAGGCGCTGAACAAGGCCGATGTCACGGCAAAGGACATCGCCGCGATCGGCATCACCAACCAGCGCGAGACCACCGTGGTGTGGGACCGCGCCACCGGCACCGCGGTCCACCGCGCCATCGTCTGGCAGGACCGCCGCACCGCCGACATCTGCGCGAAGCTCAAGAGCGAAGGCCACGAGCCGGCGATCTCCGCGAAAACCGGCCTGATCATCGATCCCTATTTTTCGGGAACGAAAGTCGCCTGGATCCTCGACCATGTGCCCGGCGCGCGGGCGCGCGCGGAGCGCGGCGAGCTGATGTTCGGCACCGTCGATTGCTATCTCTTGTGGCGGCTGACCGGCGGCAAGGTGCATGCGACCGACGCCACCAACGCCTCGCGCACGCTGCTGTTCAACATCCACACCGGCAAGTGGGACGAGGAGCTACTGAAAATCCTGCGCGTGCCGCGCTCGATGCTGCCGGAGGTGAAGGATTCCTCGCATCATTTCGGCGACAGCGTCCCCGAACTGTTCGGCGGCGCGATCGCGATCTCAGGCATCGCCGGCGACCAGCAGGCCGCCACCATCGGGCAGGCCTGCTTTTCGCCGGGCATGATCAAGTCGACCTACGGCACCGGCTGCTTTGCGCTGCTCAACACCGGCGCCACGCCGGTCGCCTCGAAGAACAAGCTGCTGACGACGATCGCCTATCAGCTCCAGGGCAAGCGCACCTACGCGCTGGAAGGCTCGATCTTCGTCGCGGGCTCCGCCGTGCAATGGCTGCGCGACGGCATCGGGCTGATCAAGCGGGCCTCCGAGACCGATCCGCTTGCCGAGCAATCCGATTCCACCCAGAGCGTCTATCTGGTGCCGGCCTTTGTCGGCATGGGCGCGCCCTACTGGAACCCGCGCGTCCGCGGCGCGCTGTTCGGCCTGACCCGCAACACCGGCCCCGCCGAGATCGCGCACGCCGTGCTGGAAAGCGTCTGCTACCAGACCGTCGACCTTCTCGCCGCGATGCGCGCCGACTGGCCGGAAGCCAAAACCGCCAACATCGTGCTCCGCGTCGACGGCGGCATGACCGCCTCCGAATGGACCATGCAGCGCCTCGCCGATCTGCTCGACGCCCCGGTCGACCGCCCGATGATCCAGGAAACCACCGCGCTTGGCGCCGCCTACCTTGCGGGCCTCTCCGCCGGCATCTATCCCGAGCCCGCAAAATTCGCCGACAACTGGCGGCTGGAGCATCGCTTCAAGCCCAACATGAGCCAGGCGACGCGCGAGCGGAAGCTGGCGGGCTGGGCGAGGGCGGTGAAGGGGCTCTTGGCGAGCGATGAGGGGGAGGGGTGAGGGCGTCATGAGCGAAATTCTGACCGACACGATCCGCCGCCTCTACACCGATCCCGGCGAATATATCGATAGCGACCATCCGGCTGTCAGGGACTTCGCCGGCACCGCCGTCGCGGCGGGCGCTGACGACCGCGAGAAGGCCAGCCTGCTCTACAAAGCGGTGCGCGACGGCATCCGCTACAACCCTTACGTCAACATGCGCACGCCGGAGACCTTCCGCGCCTCGAGCGTGCTGGCGGCCGGGACCGGCTATTGCGTCGGCAAGGCGGCGCTCTACGCCGCCGCCTGCCGTGTCCACGGTCTTGCCGCCCGTGTCGGGTTCGCCGACGTGCGCAATCACCTCACCACGGAGAAGCTGCGCGCGAGCATGGGCACGGACATCTTCACCTGGCACGGCTACACGGAAGTTCATGTCGACGGCGCCTGGCGCAAGGCAACCCCGACCTTCAACGCCACGCTGTGCGCCAAGGTAGGTGTGCATCCCCTCGACTTCGACGGCCATAGCGACGCGCTGCTGCATCCCTTCGACGGTACGGGGCGCATTTACATGCAATATGTCAGGGATCACGGCGCCTACTTTGATGTGCCCGCCAAATTCCTGATGCGCGAAATGGCGCGCGACTACGCCAACATGCAGGGCGAAGACCTGACGGGCCGCGACATGGAGCGGGAGGCGGCGCAGGGGTGACGGTGTTTGGTTGGCATCTGTCGCGATCCTGCGAAGGTTGCCGACATCCGGCGGCTTGAGCATCGCTTCAAGCCCAACATGAGCAAGGCCACTGCTGGCGGAAGCTGAAGGGATGGGCGCGCGGTGAGGGGCTGCTGGTGAGTGATAGGGAGGGTCCAGGCACAAGCGATCTAGCCAAGTAGCGCGGTAAGACTGTACGATGGGATTGAGATCGAGGTATCGGTGAAACTCGTCAAGCAACTCGGTGCTGGAGGCTTCGGAGTCGTCGATTTGGTTAGCGACGACAAGGGAAAGAAATTTGCGCGAAAAACGTTCTCAAATAGTCAGAATTTCTCGGAGGAGATGGTCAATAACGTCCGCAAGAGGTTTATTCGCGAAGCGAAAATGCAACAAGGGCTTCGTCACCAAAACATTGTTCCCGTTCTCGGTGAGAATCTAGAGGGCGATAAGCCCTATTATCTAATGCCTGTTGCACTCTCTAGCTTAGGTGATGACCTGGATAAGGATCGCACATGCGGCGGGAACTTCATTTCTGCTATCAGTGATATCGTTGCGGCTCTCGAAGAACTTCACTCCCTAGATATCTGTCATCGAGATTTAAAGCCGCACAACATTCTTCGAATTCCAAGAGGGAGATTCTCAGTTTTATGCAGTAAGCGATTTCGGATTGATTTCTCAAAAGGATTCGACACTTTCTAAATTAACAACTACTGGAATGGCGAAGGGATCCGACTATTACACAGCTCCGGAGATAACTGCCGATTTGCGGCGCGCTTCAGCTCAATCAGACATCTATTCACTGGGTTGCATACTCCATGACATGGTCGGCCGGAAAGATCGAGTGCCGTGCCAGGAAATCAAGGAGGATGGCGACTACGCCCAAATTCTTTTGGGGTGTACTCGAACTGATCCAGCCCGAAGGTTCAAGTCCGTCCGCGCGTTCTTGGATGCTTTAATATCCATAGACCCCCAAGCGCCCGCTCTACAAACCGACCAGGCGAAGGAGTTTGCCGAACAGTTAGCAAAGCCAGGGCCGATGACACCCGCCATATGGGGCCGGTTTGTAGAATTCGTAGAAGACAACGTTGCGAGTGAAGACGGAAAATCGCTGCTTAGGAAATTAAGTGTTGAACGTATAGAGGAGCTTTGCGGTCAGGCTCCTGACAATGCGGGAAGATTGGCGGTCGCATACGCTGAATGGGTCGTGTCTTCGGGGTTCAATTTTGACGCCTGTGACGGTGTAGCCGACCGCCTTTCCGCATTCATCTCATCAGTTCCGATCACGGCAAAAGTTGAGTGTTTAATGGCGCTACTACTGATGGGGACGTCGCACAATCGCTGGTACGTTGAACGAATGTTCGTAAGCCTTTGTTCGGCAAGCTTGGATCAGGCCGTCGCCAAGCGCCTCGCAATTGAATTTCGCGCTTCCGACAAAAAAATATGTGCGGCGATCTCTCACTTGGAGCATTCAATACGTGTAAGTCGCACGACTCTCCACCCTCTATTGGCTCATACTTTAGGTGAAATCTGCTGATGCGTTTCATAGTAGATTCTCCTGACAAGCGAAGGGCCGCGTTCTGAAAATCAGGATGCGATTGGAGTGAAGGAATTTGGTGCTACCAACCTGATGGTTGCCGTTGCCGACGGATTGGGAGGGCATGCGGGCGGCAGAATTGCATCAACGCTGGCGGTCAAGACGTTCATAGAGTTGGCTTCAGAGGCGCACGTCGATCTTCGATCAGTTGCGCTTCAAATTCATTCGCAGATACGGCAGCATCAGCTAGAGAACCCCGATATACGTACTATGGCAACTACATTATCAGGCGCTGTATTCCGAAGTGGATTGATGGAATTCGTACATTGCGGCGATACGCGGATAGCTGTTGCTCGTAATGCAGGCATTCGCAGGCTCACGGTCGACCATACAGAGGCTCAAAGGTTGCTCTCGTCGGGAGCAATAACGAAGACGCAATTTGAAGATTACCCGCGAAAGAATATCTTGGAGAGCGCGCTTGGCATCAGGGGAGAACCGAAAATCGAGGCTGGTAGTTTTCCGCTCTTGCTCGGCGATAGAGTTTTCATCTCGAGCGACGGGTTTCACAACAAGATTCAGCTGCGAGAGCTCTTTGTTCTGACCTCGAAACTGCGGACTCCTCAGGCGGCCATCAAGATCTTGGGTGATATGATGAAGGAGAGAAATGCGGATGATAACTATAGCGTCGCGACTGTTTTTGTCGTCGGATAGCTTTGTCGCCGTTCCTAGCGCGACGGCGGGCTTCGGGCACTGCCTGAGCATGATGAAACTAAGCGTCCCCCCATGTTCCTGATCGGCCAATACGACTCCCCCTTCACCCGCCGCGTCGCCATCGCGATGCGGCTGTATGGCCTGCCGTTCGAGCACCGGCCGTGGTCGACCTTCGGGGAGGGCGACAGGATCGCGCCGTATAATCCGCTGCGGCGGGTGCCGACGCTGGTGCTGGATGACGGCGAGGTGCTGATCGAGAGCACGGCGATCCTGGATTATCTCGATGAGCTGGTGGGGCCGGAGCGGGCGATGATCGCCGCGCGCGGGAGGCGCGGCGGCATGCGTTGAAAATCTGCGCGCTGGCGACGGGGCTCGCCGACAAGGCGGTCAGCCTCGTCTACGAGCGGGTGCTGCGCAAGGAGCCGTCGAAGGTCTGGGTCGATCGCTGCGAGACGCAGATGGGCGGCGTGCTGGAGGTGCTGGAACGAGCGCGCGATGAGGTCGAAACGCCCGGCTGGTTCGGGATGCGCATCGGCCATGCCGACATCGCGGTCGCCTGCGCTTTGAGATTTGCCGGCGAGGCGCATCCCGCGCTGTTTCCCGCCGCGCGCTATCCGGCGCTGGCGGCGCATTGCGCGGCCTGCGAGGCGCTGCCGGTGTTTGCCGAAATCGCGCAACCGCTGGCGCCACCGAGCGGGGATTGAGCGCGCAGGGAAAGTGGATGACGGGCGGGCGATGAGACGGAGGCGTGGCCCCCGCAAATTCGTCGCGTCAACGGCGTCCGAACAGTCCGGCCACCATGCCGCCGACCAGGCCGATCGGACCGCCAATGCGATGATGGCGCGCGCCACCGTGGTAGTGGGCTTGATGCCGTATACCGCGCCGCGCCGTCTTGTCAGGGCCGGTCTGCTGTTCGGTATCCTGGGTGGTGTTGACCGTGGCCGGTTCGACGTAAGCTGAAACGTCGCGTTTGGCTGTGCTCGGGCCAGCCATGGCGGAGTCCGCGCCGGCGAGAATGGCAAGCGCTGTCGTCGCGAGAATCAAGACACGCATAGCCTTCTTCCCTGATCTTGGGGTCGCTCCCCGATTTGGTTGCTCAACCTCGGGTTCGTCTTTCAGCAACGGTCCTGCGGCTCACTTGTTCCCTGGCCGTGCGCCGATCGTTGCGCCGCATCGCACCAAACGGCGCCAGTCGTGCCGGTGATCGAACTTCACCACTCCCCGCACGCAGGGCGAGGTGAAGGGGAGCCAACTGATTTGCCCGGCCTGTCCAGTCCCTTTTTCAAAATTTTTCCTCTTTGCGTTTGATGCAAATCACCTTCCTGATCCCCGCCGTCCCGCCCGGTGAGAGGGGCGTTTCGCGATCGTCACGAACGTGCGGCGGGATGCGGTGGACGCGGACGGCGCTTCGAGACGAGGGCGCCGGATGCGGACGGCGAAGTCGTGTGGTCCTGACGCCTCGACGCTGGCGTCAAGCTCCTGGGAAGCAGGCTTCTCGGGGGCGAGGGTGGCAAAAAAGCCGATCGCCCGGGAGAGCACGAAGGAAGCCGTAAAACCATTGCGCGGGGAATGCCGGGCGATTCCGGTGTGACCTGACAACGCGTGTGCTTGTTACCACTATCTCTGCACACGCGGCTATCGGGCGCATCGGGCGCCCGGCATTCCCTGCGCCCTTTTTTCGAAGAGGGCGGAACGAGCAGGCCAACACTCGCGCAAAGCATGCGGCGGGATCGCGGAGGTGTGTCCGGATTGTTTGACATTTGAACCTATCCACGTCGTCCCGGGCAAGCGAAGCGCGACCCGGGACCCATAACCACCGATGTGCGTGTGGCGGAAGGCTGGGGCGACAGCTCAGTCCACAAACGGGCAGCGGTGGTTATGGGTCCCGGCTTTCGCCGGGACGAAAACGAGAGAGGTGAAAGCGACGTCGCTTACGCCCTTGCCGCTTTTTTCCGGTACGCCAGATGCACCGCGCAGTTGCAGCCCGGCGGATGCGACGCGACATCGTTGGCGGGCGCGGCGGAGTTCGGCGCCAGTGTCGGCATCGATTCTTTCACGCGGCGGTCCTGCGCCGATTGATCCTGCGCCGGAATGTAGTTCAAGACCGGCGCCAGCCAGCGCTCGGCTTCCGCGATCGACCAGCCTTTTCGCGCGGCATAATCTTCCACCTGGTCGCGCTCGATCTTGCCGACGCCAAAGTAAAAACTTTCGGCATGGCTGAAATAGAGTCCGGACACCGACGAGCCCGGCCACATCGCAAAGCTTTCGGTCAGCTTCACGCCCGCGGTGTTCTCGGCATCGAGCAGCGCAAACAGCGTCGCCTTCTCGGTGTGATCGGGCTGCGCGGGATAGCCGGGCGCGGGGCGGATGCCCGCGTATTTTTCGAGGATCAGATCGTCGGGCGCAAGCGCCTCGTCCGGCGCGTAACCCCAGAACTCCCGGCGCACGCGGGCATGCATGCGTTCGGCAAAGGCTTCCGCCAGGCGATCGGCCAGCGCCTTGCACAGGATCGAGGAGTAGTCGTCATTGGCATTTTTAAAACGGTCGGCGACGATGTCCTCGCCGATTCCCGCGGTGACCACGAAGGCGCCGATATAGTCCGGCACGCCGCTGGCAACGGGGGCAATGAAATCCGACAGCGCCGCGTTGAAGCGGCCTTCGCGTTTTTCCAGCTGCTGGCGCAGCGTGTGGAACGTCGCGATCGGCTTGGATCGCGTGTCGTCGGCATAAACCACGATATCGTCGCCTTGCGCATTGGCCGGCCAGAAGCCGATGGTTGCCTGCGCGGTGAACCAGTTTTCCTTGACGATGCGATCGAGCATCTTGCGCGCGTCGTCATACAGCGAGCGCGCGACTTCGCCGACTTTGGGGTCGTCGAGGATGGCGGGAAAGCGCCCCGTCAGTTCCCAGGTCTGGAAGAACGGCGTCCAGTCGATGTATTCGGCGAGTTCGGCGAGGTCGTAATCCCGGAACGATCTGATGCCGAGGAAGGCCGGCTTCTTCGGCGGCGTTTTCGCAAAATCGATCGCCACCGCGTTGGCGCGGGCGTCCGCAAGCTTCAGGCGCTTCTTGTCGGCCTGCGCGCGGAAATGCGCCGCGGAAATTTTCGCGTAGTCGGCGCGCACCTCGGCGGCATAGGCCTCGCGCCGCTCGGGCGACAGCAGCGAGGAAGCGACGCCGACCGCGCGGCTGGCGTCATTGACATGCACCACCGGCCCGCTGCGGTAGTTCGGGTCGATCTTCACGGCGGTATGGACGCGGCTGGTGGTGGCGCCGCCGATCAAGAGCGGCACGCTCATGCCCTGGCGTTCCAGCTCGCCCGCCAGGAAACTCATCTCGTCGAGCGAGGGCGTGATCAGCCCGGACAGCCCGATGATGTCGGCGCCCTCGGCTTTCGCCGTTTCGATGATTTTCGACGCCGGCACCATCACGCCGAGGTCGATGACTTCAAAGTTGTTACATTGCAGCACGATGCCGACGATGTTCTTGCCGATGTCGTGGACGTCGCCCTTGACCGTGGCCAGCACGATCTTGCCGGCGGAGTTGCGCCCCGAGCCCGCGATGCCGTTGGCGAGGTTGCGCGCCTTCTCCTCTTCCATGAACGGCATCAGATAGGCCACCGCCTGCTTCATGACGCGCGCGCTCTTCACCACCTGCGGCAGGAACATCTTGCCGTCGCCGAAGAGGTCGCCGACGATGTTCATGCCGGCCATCAGCGGGCCTTCGATCACGTTGAGCGGACGCTCGACGGTCAGCCGCACGGCCTCGGTGTCGTCCTCGATGAACTCGGTGATGCCGTGCACCAGCGCGTGGCTGAGCCGTTTTTCCACCGGCCATTCGCGCCAGGCGAGATCCTGCTCCTTGGTTTGCTTTTCCTTGCCGCGGAACTTTTCGGCGAGCGCCAGCAGCCGCTCGGAGGCGCCGGGGTCGCGGTTGAGGATGACGTCCTCGCAGGTCTGGCGCAGCTCGGGATCGATGTCGTCATAGACGATCATCTGCCCGGCATTGACGATGCCCATGTCCATGCCGGCCTTGATGGCGTGATACAGGAACACCGAATGCATGGCCTCGCGCACCGGCTCGTTGCCGCGGAACGAGAACGACAGGTTCGACACGCCGCCGGAAATGTGCGCGTGCGGCAGGTTCTTTCGGATCCAGCGCGTCGCCTCGATGAAGTCGACGCCGTAATTGTTGTGCTCTTCGAGGCCGGTGGCGATCGCGAAGATGTTCGGGTCGAAGATGATGTCCTCGGGCGGAAAATCCAGTTGCCCGACCAGGATGTCGTAGGCGCGCTTGCAGATCTCGGTCTTGCGCGCGAACGTGTCGGCCTGCCCCGTTTCGTCGAACGCCATCACCACCACGGCCGCGCCGTGGCGCCGCGCGATTTTGGCCTCGTGGATGAATTTCGCCTCGCCCTCCTTCATCGAGATCGAGTTCACCACCGGCTTGCCCTGGATGCATTTCAGGCCGGCCTCGATCACGTTGAATTTCGAGGAATCCACCATCACGGGCACGCGGGCGATGTCCGGCTCGGCGGCGACGAGGTGGAGGAAGGTCACCATCGCCTTTTCGGAATCGAGCAGGCCTTCGTCCATGTTGACGTCGATGATCTGGGCGCCGTTCTCGACCTGGTCGCGCGCCACCTGGAGGGCCGCGGTGTAGTCGCCGGCGGTGACCAATTTACGGAAGCGCGCCGAGCCCGTGACGTTGGTGCGCTCGCCGACATTGACGAAGGGAATGGCCGGCGTCAGCTCGAACGGCTCCAGGCCCGAAAGCCGCAGGCGCGGCTCGATCACGGGGACGACGCGGGGCTTGTGCGGCGCGACGGCCGCCGCGATCGCGGCGATATGGTCCGGCGTGGTGCCGCAGCAGCCGCCGACGATGTTGACGAGGCTGGCGCCGGCGAATTCGCCGATCAGGCGCGCCATGTATTCCGGGCTCTCGTCATACTGGCCGAATTCGTTGGGCAGGCCGGCATTCGGATAGGCGCACACCAGCGCATCGGCGACGCGGCCGATGTCGGCGATGTGGGCGCGCAGATCCTCGGCGCCGAGCGCGCAGTTGAAGCCGATGGTGACGGGCCGGGCGTGCCGCACCGAATTCCAGAACGCCTCGGGGAGCTGCCCGGACAACAGCCGGCCGGATTTGTCGGTGATGGTGCCGGAGATCATCACGGGTACGTCGATGCCGCGCTCCTCCGTGATCTCGGCGATCGCATACAGCGCCGCCTTGGCGTTGAGCGTGTCGAAGATGGTCTCGACCAGCAGCAGATCGGCGCCGCCGTCCAAGAGCCCCTTGATCTGTTCGCCATAGGCGGTGCGCAGATCGTCGAAGGTGACGGCGCGGAAGCCGGGGTTGGAGACATCGGGCGAGATCGAGGCGGTGCGGTTGGTCGGGCCGATGGCGCCGGCGACGAAGCGCGGCTTGCCGTCCTCGGCGGTCACGCGCGTGGCGGCGTTGCGCGCGAGTTTGGCGCCTTCCAGGTTCAGCTCATAGGCAAAGGCGGAGAGGTCGTAATCGGCCTGCGCGATCGAGGTCGAGGAAAACGTGTTGGTGGCGACGATGTCGGCGCCGGCGCGCAAGTACTCGGCGTGGATGTCCTCGATCGCCTTCGGCTGGGTCAGGATCAGCAAATCGTTGTTGCCGCGGAGGTCGCGGTGAAAATCCGCAAAGCGCGCACCGCGGAACGCGGCCTCGTCATATTCGAGGCCCTGGATCATCGTGCCCATGGCGCCGTCGAGCACCAGGATGCGTTCGCGGGCGGCCGCGAGCAGGGCGGTTCGCTTGGGGGAGACAGGCACGGTCATCGATCAGGCGGCTTTCTGTGCGCCCCTGGGGCGAATACCGAGCAGATGGCAGATCGCGAACACGAGGTCCGCGCGGTTCATGGTGTAGAAATGGAAGGTATCGACGCCGTGTTTTGCCAGTTTCTGCACCTGGCCGGCCGCCACTGTCGCCGCCACCAGCTTGCGGGTCTCGGCGTCGTCGTCGAGGCCTTCGAATTTTTCCGCCAGCCAGTCCGGCACCGTGGTGCCGGCGCGGGTGACGAAATTGCGCGCCAGCCTGAAATTGTGCATCGGCATGATGCCGGGCACGATCGGAATGGTGATGCCGCGGGCGCGAACCCGGTCGAGATAGCGAAGGTAGAGGTCGTTGTCGAAGAACACCTGGGTGATGGCGCGGTTCGCCCCCGCATCGACCTTGGCCTGGAGCATGTCGATGTCGGCATCGAAGTCGCGGCTTTCCGGGTGCTTCTCCGGGTAGGCGGAAACCGAGACCTCGATATCGCCGTGCTGCCGCTTGATGCCGGCGACGAGCTCGGCCGAGGTCTGGTAGCCGTCGGGATGGGTGCGGTAGGGCGTGCCGATGCCGTCAGGCGGATCGCCGCGCAGCGCCACGATGTGGCGGACGCCGATATCGTGATAGCGGCCGACGATGTCGTCGATCTCGCCGCGCGCGGCGCCCACGCAGGTCAGATGCGCGGCCGGCAGCAGGGCGGTCTCCTTCAGGATGCGGGCGATGGTGGAATGGGTGCGCTCCCGCGTCGACCCGCCGGCGCCATAGGTCACGGAGACGAAGGAGGGCGCCAGCGGCGCCAGCCGCTTGATGGTCTCCCACAGGCTCTTCTCCATCTCCTCGGTCTTGGGCGGAAAGAACTCAAACGAAATCGCAGGCTGCTTCAAAGCGGAGTGCCCGTTCGACGCGGGGGGCGTAACCTCGGGCATGGCACCAATAACTCCACTTACGCCGCTCGGGCCTGGTCGGAATGCAGGTCTACCTGCAGCACGCTAAAATAGGCCAAACAGGGCTCCCTCAACAGCCCATCGGAGATGGGAAATTGCCCAATTTTTGTAAATAAGATGAAATTACGTTGGCTATTTTGGAATATTGGGCAAAGCGAATGGAGAATGCCGGACGGCAGAAATCGAGCTTAATTGGTCAAATCATGTAGATTTTGGAAGAAAAGCCCATGGGACTTTGGCTGCTGAATGAGTGGGCAGAGGTGGAACTACCAATTTATGTCGGATACCGTCCCACCTATCGGCTCCAAGCCCCGACGACCGGCGGCCCGCTGACGCGCGCCTGATCTGCATCAGGGCACCCTTTGTAGGCCCGGTCCGGCGCACTAGGTTAGCCGCATGATACCGCTCTCGATCCTCGACCTTTCCGTCGTCACCACCGGCACCAAGCCGGCCGTGGCCTTGCGCAACAGCATCGACCTGGCGCGCCACGCCGACGCGCTGGGCTATACCCGCTACTGGCTGGCCGAACACCACAATCTGTCGTCGGTGGCGAGCCCCGCGCCCGACCTGATGATCGGGCAGATCGCCGCGGTGACCAAGAACATCCGCGTCGGCTCCGGCGGGGTCATGCTGCCCAACCATGCGCCGCTGGTGGTGGCCGAGCGCTTCAAGATGCTGGAGGCGCTGTTTCCCGGCCGGATCGACCTCGGCCTCGGTCGCGCCCCGGGCACCGACGGCGCCACCGCGCATGCGCTGCGCAGCCGGCTCGACCGCCGCGAGGGCGACGATTTTCTCGAGCGGCTGCACGAATTGATCCTGTGGGAGACCCGCGATTTTCCGGCAGGGCATCCCTACAACAATGTGGTGGCGATGCCCGACGATTCGCCGCTGCCGCCGATCTGGCTGCTCGGCTCCAGCGACTACAGTTCGGAGTTGGCGGCGCAGGTCGGCATGGGCTTTGCGTTCGCGCATCATTTTGCCAGCTATGATGCGATCGAGGCGATGACGAACTACAAGGCGCATTTCAAGCCCTCGGGCTGGCGCGCGACGCCGCACGGCATTCTCGCGGTTGCCGCGGTCGCGGCCGAGACCGACGCGGAGGCCGAAAAGCTGGCGTCGTCGATGGACCTCAATCGCCTGCGCAGGGATCGCGGCCAGTATTCGCCGCTGCCCAGCGTCGAGGAGGCGCTGGCCTATCCCTACACCGAAAGCGAACGCGCCTCGGTCGCGCGCAACCGCTCGCGGCTGTTCGTCGGCAGCCCGGCGACGGTCATGGCAAAACTGCAGCCGATGATCACAGCAAGCCAGGCCGACGAGCTGATGATCATCACCGCGGTGTACGACCACGAGGCGCGCAAGAAGTCTTATTCCCTGCTGGCGGATACGTTCGGCCTGGGGAAGAAGGCGGCGGCGTAAGTACTACCGCATAACGACGTCGTCCCGGCCAAGCGAAGCGCGAGCCGGGACCCATAACCACAGGCTTTGGTTTTGTGGAAGGTGTCGACCACACCGCCTTATTGAGAGATCACGCGGTATGGGTCCCGGCGTTCGCCGGGACGACATCTGGAGAGCCCTCGGCGCGTGCCTCGGCTACTCCGCCTTCTCGCTGAAGGTCGCGCGGAACGGATGGCCGGGATAGACCCCGACGATCCGGAATTCGCGCGAGAAGAATTTCAATTCCTCCAGCGCGAAGGCGAGATTCCTGTCCTCGGGGTGGCCGTCGACGTCGGCATAGAATTGGGTCGCAAAGAAATTGCCGTCGACCATGTAGCTTTCGAGCTTGGTCATGTTGACGCCGTTGGTGGCAAAGCCGCCCATCGCCTTGTAGAGCGCGGCGGGCAGGTTGCGCACCCGGAACACGAACGAGGTGACCAGCGGCCCCGAACCCTGCGCGGCCCACTTCGCCTCGCGCGCCAGCACCACGAAGCGCGTGGTGTTGTGGGTTTCGTCCTCGACATCCTCGGCCAGGATATCGAGACCGTAGATATCGGCGGCGAGGCGCGAGGCGATCGCCGCACAGCTTTTGTCGCCGCGTTCGGCGATAATGCGCGCGGCTCCAGCCGTATCGCCCGACACGATCGGCTTGATGCCACGTTCGCGGATGATGCGGCGGCATTGCCCGAGCGCGTGGACGTGGCTTTCCACGGTCTTGATGCCGGCCAGCTTGGCGCCGCGCGGCGCCATCAATTGGTGGTGGATCGGCAGGAAATATTCGCCGACGATGAACAGCCCCGATTGCGGCAACAGATGATGGATGTCGGCGACGCGGCCGGCGACCGAGTTCTCGATCGGGATCATGCCGAGGTCGGCTTCCCCCGACGTGATCGCGGCCAGCGCGTCCTCGAAGGTCGCGCAGGGAAGCGGCTCAGCAGCGGGATAGGCCTCGGCGATGGCGATGTGGGAATTGGCGCCCGGCTCGCCCTGGAATGCGATTTTCATCTTTTTTGTCATGGCGCCTTGTATCAGGCGGTTAGGCTTTTGCCAGCATTTGCCGTGCGGTTTCGAGGTCGGCCGGGGTGTCGACGCCGCGCGGCACGGTGTCGACGATGGTAATGTCGATCCGCATCCCGGCCTCCAGCGCGCGCAACTGCTCGAGTTTTTCCTGCTGTTCCAGCGGCGAGGGCGGCAGCGCCACAAAGCGCTCCAGCGCCGCCCGGCGATAGGCATAGAGGCCGATATGATGGTAGCGCGGCCCCTCGCCCCAGGGCGCCGTGGCGCGGGTGAAATAAAGCGCACGCAACCGCCGCGGGCCCAGCGGCGAGCCGACGGCCTTCACCACATTCGGATTGAGGCTCTCTTCCTCGGTGTGAATTTCCGCCGCCAAGGTGGCGATATCGACCGCGGGGTCCGAAAGCGGGCCGAGCACGTCGCTGATGTTGTCGGTGCGGATGGTCGGAAAGTCGCCCTGCAGATTGACCACGATTTCGGCCTCGCCGCGGGAATCGAGCTTGCACAGCGCCTCGTAGATCCGGTCCGAGCCGGAAGGGTGGTCGGGGCGCGTCATGACCGCTTCGCCGCCATGGGCGGTGACCACGGCGGCGATCTCCGGCGTGTCGGTGGCGACCGCGACACGGCCGATTCCGGCGGCCTCGGCCCGGCGCAGCACGTGCACGATCATCGGCAGCCCGCCAATGTCCATGAGTGGCTTGCCGGGAAGCCGGGTGGCCGCCATGCGGGCGGGAATCAGCACCAAAGCGCGGGGATTGGTCATCGGGGCGAGGTCTGGGCCCGGCTGATAACAGGCCGGAAATGATGGGGATGGGTCGAAAGCTCTTGCATTTATACGGGTTGCCAGAGCACGGGCAAACCGATATCTGATCGTGGCTCGGGGTGCGGTGCGAAAGCCTGATTCCTGAAGCATCCGCGGCCGTTTCTCTCCGGCCTTAAGTCGACATTTCCGGCCTGGAGCCTGATCCGAAAATGGACTCCTTCGAACTCAATAAAATTCTCGGTGCCATTCTGGCCACCTGCCTCATTCTGTTGGTGACGAGCTTCACCGCGGGCGCGCTGTTCGCGCCCCAGCCGCCGGCGAAGCCGGGCTTCGCGATCGTCGCGAAGGTGGAAGGCAAGGCCGCCGGCGCCAAGGAAGCCGCACCCGCGCCGTCCGAACCGATCGAGAAGCTGCTGCAGACCGCCTCCGTCGAGAAGGGCGCAGCGGCCGCCAAGAAGTGCGGCGCCTGCCACACCTTCGAGAAGGGCGGCCCCAACCGCGTCGGTCCCAACCTCTACGGCATCCTCGGCGACCACAAGGGCGAAGGCCGCGGCTTCAATTTCTCCGCTGCCATGAAGGCCAAGGGCGGCGAATGGACTTATGACGACCTCAACAAGTTCATCGACAATCCGAAGGGCTTCGTCCCCGGCACCGCGATGGGCTTTGCCGGCATCCAGAAGGACAGCGAACGCGCCGACGTGATCGCCTATCTGCGCTCGCTTTCGGACAGCCCGGTTCCGCTGCCGACGGCGTCGAAGTAACGGCGGTTACGGCTGCCGAATAAATTCCTTGCAAACGGCCGGGCCATCGCCCGGCCGTTTTGCTATTCCCGCGCAGCCGGTTCCCGGGCCTCTGGCCTGCGCTTCCCAACGGGACCTTTCGCCGCAGCCGGGGCCTTCACAAGCTGGTATCATGAGGAAAAAGCAACATAATCGGTCGAAACCTTGCCTTATATTGCGCCTCTAAGGGGTAAGATTTCGCAACCGACAGGAATTCTTTCATTGGCCATTACCCGACGACATCTCCTGCAAAGTGGAGCTTTTGCCGCGGTCGCCCCGGCTTTGGGTGCCGCAACCATCCTCCCGGCGGCGGCGCAGACCACGGCCAGCGAACCGGCCTGGCGCCATGCGCTATCGCTGTTCGGCGACGTCAAATATCCCGCCGGCTTCAAGCGTTTCGACTACATCAATCCGGACGCGCCCAAGGGCGGCATCGCCCGCATGATATCGATCGGCACCTTCGATAATTTCAATATGGCCGTCATGGGCGTGAAGGGCTCGATCGCGCCGGCCGCCACCATGATCTACGAAACGCTGATGACGCGTTCACAGGATGAGGTTGCCACCGAGTATGGCTTGCTCGCGGAGGGCGCCGCGCATCCTGATGACTTCGCCTGGGTGATCTATCGCCTCCGCAACGAGGCCCGCTGGCACGACGGCAAGCCCGTGACGCCGGAGGACGTGATTTTCTCGATCGAGACGCTGAAGAAGCAAAGTCCGTTTTATGCCGCCTATTATCGCCATGTCGTGAAGGTTGAAAAGAACGGCGATCGTGACATCAAATTCAGCTTCGACGCCCCCGGCAATCGCGAACTGCCGACCATCGTCGGCGAATTGCCGGTATTGCCGAAGCACTATTGGGAAGGCGCCGACAGCCAGGGCCGCAAGCGCGACGTTTCCGCGACCACGCTGGAGCCGCCGCTGGGTTCGGGCCCCTACCGCATCAAGGAATTCGTGGCCGGGCGTTCGGTCAGGCTGGAGCGCGTCAAGGACTATTGGGGCGCGAACCAGCCGACGCAGATCGGCCTGAATAATTTCGACGAATTGCGGTTTGAGTTTTTCCGCGACAATCTGGTCGCACTGGAAGCGTTCAAGGCCGATCAGGCCGACTGGATCGCCGAGAATTCGGCAAAGCAATGGGCCACGGCTTACGACTTTCCGGCGGTCACGGAAAAGCGCGTCGTGAAGGAGGAATTTCCGGTCAACGATTCCGGCCGGATGCAGGCCTTCGCTTTCAATCTGCGGCGCGACCAGTTCAAGGACGCCCGGCTGCGTCGGGCCTTCAACTACGCCTTCGATTTCGAGGAGATGAACAAGCAGCTGTTTTATGGACAGTACAAGCGCATCAACAGCTATTTCGACGGAACGGAGCTTGCTTCGTCGGGACTGCCCGAAGGGCAGGAACTTCAGGTGCTCGAGACCGTGCGCGACAAGGTGCCGGCCGAAGTATTCACCACTCCCTATACCAATCCGGTCGGCGGCAATTCGGACGCCGTGCGGGCGAATTTGCGCGAGAGCATGAAACTCCTGAAGGAAGCGGGTTGCGAGATACGGGACCATAAGCTGGTGGACGTCGCGGGTAAGCCGGTGACCGTCGAAATCCTGGTTCAGGATCCGTCGGCCGAGCGCATTGCGCTGTTCTACAAGCCGTCGCTGGAACGCATAGGGGTAACGGCCTCGGTGCGCATCGTCGATGATGCGCAATACCAGAACCGGCTGCGCGCCTTCGATTTCGACCTGATTATCGACCAGTGGGGAGAGTCGCTGTCGCCCGGCAATGAGCAGCGGGAATTCTGGGGATCGCAGAGCGCGGATCAACCCGGTTCGAGGAATACCGTCGGCATCAAGAACCCGGCGGTCGATGCGCTGATCGAAAAGGTGATCTACGCCAAGGATCGCGCCGGCCTGGTGGCCGCAACCAAGGCGCTCGACCGCGTCCTGCTGTGGAATTTCTACGTCGTGCCGCAATACACCTATCCATTTTCACGTTACGCGCGCTGGGACCGCTTCAGCCACGCCGAGCCGCTGCCGAAATTTGGCCGTTCAGGCTTGCCGACCCTGTGGTGGTTCGACGCCGACAAGGCCGCCAAGATCGGCAAACGCAGTTGAAGGATATCCTGCGCATGGCGCACCTCTCCCGCCGGAACGTGCTCGGTCTCGGCATCGGCGCGTTGAGCGCGCCGCTGCTGGGCCGCGCGAAGGCGGCCGACTTCAACGCCGAGATTCACGGGCTGTCGGTGTTCGGCGACCTGAAATACCCGGTGGACTTCCCGCATTTCGACTATGTCAACGTCGCTGCGCCGAAAGGCGGGACCTTTTCCTTCATTCCGTCGGTCCGCGCCTATAATCAGTCCTACCAGACCTTCAATTCGCTCAACGCCTACATCCTCAAGGGCGACGGCGCGCAAGGCATGGACATGACGTTCGCGGCGCTGATGACGCGCGCCAGTGACGAGCCCGACGCGATGTACGGCCTGGTTGCCAAGTCGGTGCGGATTTCGGCCGACAAGCTGACCTATCGGTTTACGCTGCGTCCGGAAGCCCGGTTTCACGATGGTTCGAAACTGACCGCACACGACGTCGCCTTCTCGCTGACCACGCTCAAGACAAAAGGTCATCCGCTGATCCTGACGCAGTTGCGCGACATGCTGACGGCCGAGGCGGCCGATGACGCGGCGCTGATCGTCACTTTCGCCGAAAAGCACGCGCGCGACGTGCCGCTCTATGTCGCGGGTCTGCCGATCTTCTCGAAAGCCTATTACGCGACCAAGCCATTCGACGAATCGACGCTCGACGCCCCCCTGGGCTCGGGGCCGTACAAGGTCGGAAAATTCGAGGTCAACCGCTACATCGAGTTCGAGCGGGTGAAGGACTGGTGGGGCGCCGAGCTCCCGGTCGCCAGCGGCAGCTCCAATTTCGACATCGTGCGTTACGAATTCTATCGCGACCGCGATGTCGCTTTCGAGGGGTTCACGGGGAAGAACTATCTGTTCCGCGAGGAATTCACCGCACGGGTGTGGGCGACGCGTTACGATTTTCCTGCCGTGAAGGACGGCCGCGTCAAGATGGAGGTCCTGCCCGATCAAACGCCCTCGGGCGGACAGGGCTGGTTCATCAATACCCGCCGCGACAAATTCAGGGATCCGCGGGTTCGCGAGGCGCTGATCCAGGCGTTCGATTTCGAGTGGACCAACAAGACCATCATGTATGGTGCCTATAAGCGCACCGTTTCTCCGTTCCAGAACTCGGACATGGTGGCAGAGGGGCCGCCGTCGCCGGAAGAACTGAAACTGCTCGAGCCGTTCCGAGGCCAGGTGCCGGACGAGGTGTTCGGACAGCCATTTCTGCCGCCGGTGTCGGACGGCTCCGGTCAGGATCGCACGCTGCTGCGCAAGGCCACGCAACTGCTGCAGGAGGCCGGTTGCTTGATAAAGGACAGCAAGCGGGTGCTGCCGAATGGCGAGGCTTTCAAAATCGAATTCCTGGTCGACGAGCCCAGCCTGCAGCCGCATCATGCGCCTTACATCAAGAATCTCGCCACGCTCGGCATCGAGGCGACCCTGCGTATTGTCGACGCCGTCCAGTACCGCGCCCGGGTCGAGGATTTCGATTTCGACATGACCATGGAGCGGTTCAGCGCGTCGGCCACGCCGGGCGATAGCCTGCGACCGTTCTTCACCTCGCAGGCGGCCGCAACCAAGGGATCGTACAATCTTGCCGGCATCGCCAGCCCGGCGATCGACGCGCTGATCGACAAGATCATCGGCGCCGACAACCGCACCGATCTGACGGTAGCCTGCCGCGCTTTCGACAGGGTGTTCCGCGCCGGCCGCTACTGGGTGCCGCAATGGTTTCGCGCCACGCACCCGATCGCCTATTGGGACGTGTTCGACCATCCCCCGAAACCGGCCCGCTATGCCCAAGGCGTCGGCGCGCCCGATACCTGGTGGTACGACGCCAACAAGGCGGCCAAGGCCGAGCAGGCGAAATAACTCATGAGCGCCTATATCGCCCGCCGCATTCTCCTGATGATCCCCACGCTGTTGGGGATCCTGTTCGTATCCTTTGTCGTGGTGCAGTTCGCGCCCGGCGGGCCGGTGGAGCGCGTGCTCGCGCAGCTTTCCGGCGCCGACACCGGCGGCACCTCGCGGATTTCGGGAGGCGGCGGCGATTTCGGCGCGCGCGGCCAGGTCGGCGCTTCCACCGATGCGGTCAATTCGAAATACCGTGGCGCGCAGGGGCTTGATCCCGATTTCGTCAAGAGCCTGGAAAAGCAGTTCGGCTTCGACAAGCCGGCGCCGGAACGCTTCGCGCTGATGGTGTGGAATTTTGCCCGCTTCGATTTCGGCAAGAGCTATTTCCGCGACGTCAGCGTGCTGCAGCTGATCAAGGAGAAGCTGCCGGTCTCGATGTCGCTCGGGATCTGGATGACGCTTCTGACCTACCTGATCTCGATCCCGCTCGGCATCCGCAAGGCGGTCAAGGACGGCTCGAAGTTCGACACCTGGACCTCGGCGGTGGTCATCGTCGGCTTTGCGATACCGGGATTTCTGTTCGCGATCCTGCTGATCATCCTATTCGCGGGCGGCTCGTTCCTGAATATCTTCCCGCTGCGCGGCCTGACGTCGGACGGCTGGTCGCAATTCCCCTGGTACTGGAAAATCATCGATTATTTCTGGCACATCACGCTGCCCCTGATCTCGATGGCGCTGGGCGCGTTCGCCACCATGACGCTGCTGACCAAGAATTCGTTCCTCGATGAAATCCGCAAGCAGTATGTGATGACCGCGCGCGCCAAGGGCTGCAGCGAGACGCAGGTGCTCTACAATCACGTCTTCCGCAACGCCATGCTGATCGTGATCGCCGGGTTTCCCGGCGCGTTCATCCACGCCTTCTTCTCCGGCTCGCTTTTGATCGAGACCATCTTCTCGCTGGACGGGCTCGGCCTGCTCGGCTTCGAGAGCGTGCTGAACCGCGACTATCCGGTCGTGTTCGGAACGCTGTTCATCTTCTCGCTGGTCGGCCTCGTGGTCAATCTGATCTCCGATCTCGCCTATATGTGGATCGATCCGCGGATCGATTTCGAGGCGCGGGAGGTCTGATGACGATCATCGCGCCGCCGCCGGTCGAGACCACCACGCAGGCGCCGCTCGGCGAGGCCGTGCCGGTGACGCGCCGGCGCTTCGGCCCGTCGCCGCTCAACCGCCGGCGCTGGCAGAATTTCAAGTCGAACCGCCGGGGTTACTGGTCGTTCTGGATCTTTCTGGTGCTGTTCTTCGTCTCGCTGTTCGCCGAACTGATCGCCAACGACCGCCCGTTCCTGATCAAGTTCGACGGCCATCTGTACTGGCCGGCCTTCGTCACCTATTCGGAGACCACCTTCGGCGGCGATTTCGAGACCGCCGCCGATTATCGCGATCCTTACCTGCAGAAGCTGATCAAGGACAAGGGCGGCACCATCGTCTGGCCGCTGATCCGCTATTCCTACGACACCCACAATCTCGACCTGCCGACGCCCGCGCCGTCGAAGCCGACCTGGATGCTGACGGAAGACGAATGCAAGAGCGTGGTGGTGAAGAAGCACCTGAACGGCTGCCGCGATCTCGAATACAACTGGCTCGGCACCGACGACCAGGGCCGCGACGTGGTCGCGCGGCTGATCTATGGCTTTCGCATTTCCGTGCTGTTCGGCCTGACGCTGACGCTGTTTTCGTCGATCATCGGGGTCGCCGCCGGCGGCGTGCAGGGCTATTTCGGCGGCTGGACCGATCTTCTGTTCCAGCGCATCATCGAGATCTGGAACGCGATCCCCTCGCTTTATCTGCTCCTGATCATCTCGGCGGTGCTGCCGCCGGGCTTCTTCATCCTGCTCGGCATCCTCCTGCTGTTCTCCTGGGTGTCGCTGGTGGGCCTGGTGCGCGCGGAATTCCTGCGCGGGCGCAATTTCGAATACATCACCGCGGCCCGCGCGCTCGGCGTGTCCAATGCCACGATCATGTTCCGGCATCTGTTGCCGAACGCCATGGTCGCGACCATGACCTTCCTGCCCTTCATCGTGTCGTCCTCGGTGATGACGCTGACTGCGCTCGACTTCCTCGGTTTCGGCCTGCCGCCGGGCTCGCCCTCGCTCGGCGAATTGCTGTCGCAGGGCAAGGCCAACGTGCAGGCGCCATGGCTCGGCTTCACCGGCTTCTTCGCGGTCGCGATCATGCTGTCGCTGTTGATATTCATCGGCGAAGCCGTCCGCGACGCGTTCGATCCGCGCAAGACGTTCAGGTAGATCCGCATGGACGCCATCAACCAGCCCCTGCTCGATGTCCGCGATTTGTCGGTGGCGTTCCACCAGCCGAGCGGGGAATCGATCGCGGTCGATCATATCTCCTACGAGATCAAGCGCGGCGAGTGCGTGGCGCTGGTCGGCGAATCCGGCTCCGGCAAATCCGTCAGCGCGCTGTCGATCCTGAAACTGTTGCCGTATCCGACCGCGTCGCATCCGTCCGGCAGCATCCGCTTCAAGGGCAGGGAGCTGTTGGGGCTGTCGGAGAACGACATTCGCGGCATCCGCGGCAACGACATTTCGATCATCTTCCAGGAGCCGATGACCTCGCTCAATCCGCTGCATACGATCGAGTCCCAGATCGTCGAGATCCTGCAGCTTCATCGGCCAGTCAGTGGCGCGAAGGCGCGGGCGCGCACGCTCGAGCTCCTGACGCAGGTCGGCATTCCCGAACCGGAAACCCGGCTCGCCTCCTATCCGCACCAATTGTCCGGCGGCCAGCGCCAGCGCGTCATGATCGCGATGGCGCTGGCCAACGAGCCTGATCTTCTGATTGCGGATGAGCCGACCACCGCGCTCGACGTCACCGTGCAGGCGCAGATCCTGGCGCTGCTGGCGGAAATCCGCACCCGTCTCGGCATGAGCCTGTTGTTCATCACCCATGATCTCGGCATCGTGCGCCGCATCGCCGACGTGGTCTGCGTCATGAACGGCGGCAAGATCGTCGAGCAGGGGCCGGTGGAGCAGGTTTTTACCGCGCCGAAGCATCCCTACACCAGGGCCTTGCTCGCGGCCGAACCGAAACCCGATCCGGCGCCGCCGCGCCCGGAATCGCCGCTCGTGATATCCTCGCGCGACCTGAAAGTGTGGTTTCCGGTCAAGCGCGGCCTGCTGCGCTCGACCGTCGGGCATATCAAGGCGGTCGACGGCGTCAGCCTTTCGGTGCGCAAGGGCGAGACGCTCGGCGTCGTCGGCGAATCCGGCTCCGGCAAGACCACGCTGGGGCTGGCGCTGTTGCGGCTGATCTCATCCGACGGACCGATCGTGTTCCTGGGCCACGACATCCAGGGCCTGCCCTTCAAGGCGATGCGGCCGTTCCGCCGCGACATGCAGATCGTATTCCAGGACCCGTTCGGCGCGCTCTCGCCCCGCATGTCGGTCGGCGACATCGTCGCCGAAGGCCTCAGCGTGCATCAGCCTTCGTTGTCGCGCGAGGAGCGCGAGGCGCGGGTGATCAAGGCGCTCAGGGATGTCGGCATGGATCCGGCGACGCGCTTCCGCTATCCGCATGAATTCTCCGGCGGCCAGCGCCAGCGCATCTCGATCGCGCGCGCGGTGGTGCTGGAGCCGAATTTCGTCGTGCTGGACGAGCCGACCAGCGCGCTCGACATGCTGTTCCAGGCCCAGATGGTCGACCTGTTGCGCGAACTGCAGCGCAAGCGCGATCTGACCTACATGTTCATCTCGCACGATTTGCGCGTGGTCGCTTCATTGGCGAGCCATCTGATCGTGATGCGGCTCGGCAAGGTGGTGGAGGAGGGGCCGGCTTCGGAATTGTTCAAGAACCCGAAGACCGACTACACCCGCGCGCTGTTCGCCGCCGCGTTCCGGATCGAGGCGGCGCCGGGCGGCGCGGTGGCGGAATAGCGATTACCCCAGCCGCTTGATCGCTGTAATTTCGCTGCCGGCGGCCTTGATGCGGGCGATGGCGTCGCGGGTGTTCTCGATGACGGTCGCCATGTGATGGGCGTTGGCGTGCACGATATGGTCGGCATCGCGCACGATCGCGACATGGCCTTTCCAGAACATCAGGTCGCCGCGCTGCATCTTCGCGGATTCCGCCAGCCCCAATAACCGGCCGAGACCGTCCTGCTGCATGTCGCTGTCGCGCGGGCAGCCGGTGCCGGCGGCGTTCAGCGCGACCTGCACCAGTCCGGAACAATCGATCCCAAAACTGCTCTTGCCGCCCCACAGGTAGGGCGTGCGGACGAAGCGTTCGGCGACCGCGACGAAGTCGTCCTCATAACGGTCGATCGGACCGACATGCTGGCGCGGCAGATACCAGCCCTCGCGCGTTACGGCGAACGGGCCATCCTCGCGCGTCACGGTGACCAGGGCTCCCATTACCAAAGTCTCGGCGGGCGGCAGCTTGATCGAGGGACCGGGAAAGGCAAACGTCCTGATCGCCGTAACCTTGTGCGTCGGCTTGCCGCCGGGCTTTGACAGCGCGCGCTCGGGAAGCCAGCCGACATAGCCGTCGCTGTTCAACTGGCCCCAGGCAAACCCTTCGCCATTGTAGTCATAGATGGTGACGCGCTCGCCCTTGAGCGCCTGCGTCGCCAGCATGGCCTCGGTGGACGGCCCCTCGCGCAATGGCGCGATGACATCGGATATCTCGAATTGCTCGCCTTCGACGAAACGCGCCGCCCTGACCTTGCCTTCGAGATATTTCGCGGCAATCTCGGGGCGCGCCGGCGTCAGGCGAGGGTCATCCATAGCGTTCGCCCAGCAGCTTGAAGATCGCGCGCGCGGCCTGGCACTCGCCGCCTTCCGGGCGGCCTGGTTTCGCGGTCGGCGTCCAGCCGTAGATATCGACATGCAGCCAGCTTTTCGCGGCTTCGACGAAGCGCTGCAGGAACAGCGCGCAGGTGATCGAGCCGGCAAAGGTGCCGCCCGGCGCGTTGTTGACGTTGGCGACTTTCGAGTCGAGCCAGGCATCGTAAGGGGGCCACAGCGGCAGGCGCCACAACGGATCGTTCTCCTCTTTGGCGCAGCGCGCCACGTCCAGCGCCAGCGTCTCATCATTGGTGTAAAACGGCGGCAGATCCGGCCCCAGCGCCACCCGCGCCGCGCCCGTCAGGGTGCCCATGTCGATCAGGAGATCGGGCTTTTCCTCATCCGCCAGCGCCAGCGCATCGGCGAGCACCAGCCGGCCCTCGGCGTCGGTGTTGCCGATCTCAACCGTGATGCCCTTGCGCGAAGGGAAGACATCGAGCGGGCGGAAGGCGTTGCCCGAGACCGCGTTCTCGACCGCGGGGATCAGCACCCGCAGCCGGACCCTGAGCTTCGCATCCATCACCATCTGCGCCAGCGCCAGCACGTTGGCCGCGCCGCCCATGTCCTTTTTCATGATCAGCATGCCGGCGGACGGCTTCAGGTCGAGCCCGCCGGTATCGAAGCAGACGCCCTTGCCGACCAATGTCACCCGGGGGTGAGAAGGATCGCCCCAGTTGAGATCGATCAGCCGTGGCGCACGCGATGACGCCCGGCCCACCGCGTGGATCAGCGGAAAATTCTGTCGCGTCAGTTCCTCGCCGACGATGCAGTTGAAACCGGCGCCGAAGCGCTCGGCAAGATATTGCGCCGCCAGCGCCAGCTCTTCCGGACCCATGTCGTTCGACGGCGTATTGATGAGATCGCGGGCGAGCGTTGCCGCTTCGGTCATGCGCGTGACGTCGGCCATGTCGACGCCATCCGGCGGCACCAGTTTGACGTCCGATGCATCCGCCTTGCGATAGCGGCCGAAACGATAGCTGCCGAGCGCAAAGGCCAGCGTCGCAAGACGCGTATCGTGCGGCGCGTTGGCGAAGCGATAGGTGCCTGATGGCAGCAGGCCCGGCAACTGGCCCGGCCGGAACAGGTCGCGATATTTCGCTCCTTCGTCTTCGAGGCCGAACAGAACCTGCGCGATCCTGCCGTCGGCGGCGGGCAGCGTGAGACACGATCCGGGCTTGGCCGCAAAACCATTGGCCTGTGCGAACTGCCGGGCCTCAGCGGGAAGGCCGGCGGAGATCGTCTCCCAAGTCGCCTTGGTCGCGAAGGTGATCGGAATGGCAGATGCGGCGGGCGCGGTCTCGAACACGGAATTCATGCGGTTCTCGGGCTTCGATGCAACGGGTCAGGGCAGTGCGATGGTTCAATGACACGGATGTTTGCGGGCTTTTCGCTTCTACAATGGCTTGCCGGGCCAAACCAGCCGGAAGCGCGTGGCCTGGCGTTGTTTCCGGATGTTTCGGACGTTGACGGCGAGGTGATTTGACCGCAAGCGAGACCCAAACCTAGGTTGCCCGCAAGGACGGTTGCCTGTACATCGACGGGCAACTTCTCGGGGGCGAACTCAATGACCGACAAGCGAAACCGCTTTCGCACTTTCCTGACGCGCGGCCTGGCCGTCATGACGCTGCTGTGCATGTACGGCTTCGCCCTGATCGGAGGGTCGGCGCTGCTGCTGGGAGCATCCACCACCTCGGCACTCGCCCGCGGCGGAGGAGGCCACGGCTTTGGTGGCGGCGGCTTTCGCGGTGGCGGTTTCCGTGGTGGCGGCTTTCGCGGCGGTGGCTTCGGGTTCGGCTTTTACCCCTATTACGGCTATGGCGGATACTGGCCCTATTATGGCGACGAGGGCGTTTGCTACACGGTTCGGCAGCGCGTCAAGACCCGCTACGGCTGGCGAATCCGCCGCGTCTCGGTCTGCGAGTGAGTGGCGCTACCACGTGCTTCGGCGGTCCTGCTGAGGCCTCTTCTGCACGAATGGTCTGAGCGCCGCCGGGGGCCCGCTTTGGTTGCGATCCCTTATCGGCCGCAGTTCCAGACATTCCCGATCGGCGTCTGGGTCCAGCACGGCCCGAATCCGCCGCCGTTCCAGCGCCCGCGATAGAAGCGCGGACCGCCGTACCACCAGACCCGGCTGGGATGCCGCGCCTCGTCGGCTTCGATCTGCTCGGGCGTGCGGTAGCCGGGCAGGAAGCCGTAACCGTGCCAGTGCCGCGCGACATGCCGCTTGCCATGCACCGGCGCCGCCAAGGCTGCCGTGGCCGACAACAGCAGCACCGCGATCGCTGTTCCACCGGCGAGATTTCGTAGCATCGAAGACGTCCTTCCATTCACCCCCGCATCCACTACACGTCGTTTGGCGATCGTGATAGCCTGTGGGCGATCCGACGCCGGTCTTCCAACATCACAATGTCATGTTCTCTCAGCGGGGATGCGATGGACACTCTGTGGGGTATTGTCGCTTCTGCCGGTCACGCGATCGAGCAGGTATTCGTCTACGTGGAAAGCCACCACTGGATTTTCGGATTTTTGGGCCTTGGCTATATTTTCTACCTGCAGGACCGAAGCCTTCATGCCCGCTTCGACGCGCTCGACAAGCGGATCGATGAAATCAGAAAGCGCCTGGCCGTTGAATATTGACGGCTGAATTTCCGTCCCGCTGGACCGCTCCTCGCGCGCACACCGCGCCCGGCGCGCGTCTCCGATTCCAAACTCCGGCTCACACGGCGTGACCGGCCGCCGCATCACGGCCGCTGCGCTGCCTGCGCGCAGCCATTAACCCGACGTTAGGGTTAACAGTCTATTGCTGGGGCGTTCGGCTCGATCAATTCGCCTGATATCGTGAGTTTAAGTGCATGCGTCAGCAGTCCAGTCTTGCGCGGCTTCTTGCGTCCGTGGCCATGACGGCGGTCTTTGCCGCCGGCCTCGGCGGCTGCCAGACCATGTCCGATATCACGGGATCGATCACATCAAAGTCCGATCCGGCGCCGGCTCCCGATGCCGATCCGCGGCGCGCGGTGGACGTCTACGGCGAACGCTATCGCGCCAACCCCAAGGATGCCGACGCCGCGCTGGCTTTCGGTCAGGCGCTGCGCGCCACTGGGCAGCGCGCCCAGGCCGTCGCGGTGTTCGAACAGGCCACCATCGCCAATCCCGGCAACAAGGCGCTGCTCGCCGGCTACGGCCGCGCCCTGGCCGATAACGGCGATTTCAAGCAGGCGTTCGACGTGCTCACCCGCGCCCATACGCCGGACAATCCCGACTGGCGCATCCTGTCGGTGCAGGGCACCGTGCTCGACCAGCTCGGCCGGCACGACGAAGCCCGCAATTATTACGCCGCCGCTCTGAAGATCGTACCCGAGGAGCCCTCGGTGCTGTCGAACCTCGGCCTCTCCTACGTGCTTTCCAAGGACCTGCCGAAGGCGGAAGAGATTCTTCGCCGGGCTTACGCCACCGGCAGGGCGGACGCGCGGGTGCGGCAGAATCTCGGCCTGGTGGTCGGCCTGCAGGGCCGCTTCGCCGAGGCCGAAACCATCGTCAAGGCCGATCTGCCGGCGGAGCAGGCGGCGGCCAACGTCGCCTATCTGAAGGAGATGTTGAACCGCAAGGACGGTCCGCGCCTGGGTGGGGATAGTCCGCGCATCGGGGCGCCGGCGACGATTCCGGTGGCGTCCGCCAGCCGGCCGAAATGATCGACCCCATCAAGGCAAGACAGTCTTGAGACAAGCCGCGGCGCGCCGTTTGCGCCCGTGAGCCGAAGTCGCCATCTTCGCGAGAGCGCGAACTCGTCACCGCCCACATCCGATCGATCGCCCGGTCAAGCCGGGCGCTCACGGCATCAAATGCGGTCTACGAAGGTCAAGGCATCCTGCGATCGATTGAGTTACCGACCGGCGTTGAGCGCCGCAGCGCTCACTGCATCGCCGCGACCCTGATGCCGGTCGGCCCGAGGATGACGACGAACAGCACTGGCAGGAAGAACAGGATCATCGGCACGGTCAGCTTCGGCGGCAGCGCGGCCGCCTTCTTCTCGGCCTCGTTCATGCGCATGTCGCGGTTTTCCTGCGCCATGACGCGCAGGCTCTGCCCGAGCGGCGTTCCGTAGCGCTCCGACTGCATCAGGGCCAGGCAGACCGACTTGACGCCCTCGAGCCCGGTGCGCTTCGCCAGGTTTTCGTACGCCACCTTGCGGTCCTGCAGATAGGACAGTTCGGCCGTGGTCAGCGTGAATTCCTCGGACAGCGCGATCGACTGGCCGACGATCTCGGTCGAGACCTTGCGGAACGCGACTTCGATCGACATGCCGGCCTCGATGCAGATCAGCAGCAGGTCGAGCGCGTCGGGAAAGGCCCGCCTGATCGAGAGCTGGCGCTTGCTGATCAGGTTCTTCAGAAACAGCATCGGCGCCTGCAATCCGAGATAGGCGGCGGCAACGCACATGGCGATCTTGATCGGCGTCGAATATTCCATGTGCGAAATCACGAAGACATACAGGATCGAGGCCAGGAACATCAAGATCGGCGTCACCAGCCGGAAGAACAGGAAGGTGATATAGGGCGCCTGGCCGCGGTAGCCGGCCATGGTGAGCTTGTCGCGCGCGGCCTCCTGGGCCAGCCATTTTCCGAGGTTGAAGTCTTCCACCACCTTGGAGACCAGCTGTTTCGGCGTCTGGCGCAGCGATACTTTTTCGCTCTTGCTAAGCCGCTCGCGTTCCCGCTGCCGGATCCGCTCGCGCTCATTGGCGACCGCCTTCATGCGCTTTTGCAGGCCTTCGCCCGCGAACAGCGGCATGATCAGGGTGTAGGCCGTCGCGCTCACCGCGATAGCGGCGAGCAACATGGCCATGAAGCGCGCGTCGTGGATTTTCTCGACAAGAAACTGGATCATGCTGCACCGTCAGAAGTCGAAGTTGATCATTCTTTTCATTACGAAGATGCCGATGGACATCCAGACCGCGGAGGCGACCAGCATCAGCTGGCCGGTCGGGTGGGTCCACAGCAGCGAGATGTAGCCGGGTGTCGAGAGGTAGACCAGCAGCATGACGATCGGCGGCAGCGAGCCGATGATGCCCGCCGATGCCTTGGCTTCCATCGACATCGCCTGGATCTTCTCGGCCATCTTCTTGCGGTCGCGCAGCACCTTGGAAAGGTTGCCAAGCGCCTCCGACAGGTTGCCGCCGGATTTCTGCTGGATCGCGATGACGATTCCGAAGAAGTTCGCCTCGGGTACCGGCATCCGCTCATAAAGGCGCGCGCAGGCTTCGCCGAGCGGCATGCCGATCGCCTGGGTCTCGATGATGGCCATGAACTCGCCGCGCAGCGGTTCCGGCGCGTCGGCGGCGACGACCTTGATCGATTCGAACAGCGGCAGGCCCGCCTTGATGCCGCGAACGATCACGTCGACGGCGTCCGGCAGCGCCTTGAGGAAGCTCGCTTCGCGGCGCTTCTTCAGAAAGCTCAAGCCCCAGCGCGGCAGGCCGAAGCCGCCGGCGAAGGCGAGGCCCCCGGCCGCAAGCAGTCCGCCTCCGCCCAGCAGCGCGCCCGCAAAGCAGACGACCGCAAGAATGCCGGAGACGATCATGAATTTCTGGGTCGTCCAGTCGAGCCCCGCCTGCATGATGCGGGTGCTCAGGGTCACCTTGCTTTCCTTCTGCCGGCGCGCCTCGAGATCCTTCAGCGACGACTCGACCTGCTCGCGGCGCGAGCGCTGGTTCTTGTCGGCGCTGCGCGCGGCGGTCGGCTCCGACTTCGCCACCGACGCCCGGCGATTCTCGGCTTTCCGTTCTCCCGACAGCAAGGGATAGATAAATACCCAGGCAACGCCGCCGATCGCGGTAGCGGCGAGGAAGGCGAGTGCGAGCGCCTGTATCTTCATGGCACGCTCCTCTAGGGTTCTGACTTGACTTCGGCGGCGTCGAGCGCTGCGGCCAGCCGCTTCTCTTCGCCGTAATATCGGGCGCGATCCCAGAACCGCGGCCGGCCGATGCCGGTCGAGCGATGCCGGCCGATGAGGTGCCCGTTGGCGTCCTCGCCGACCAGGTCGTAAAGGAACAGGTCCTGGGTAATGATGGTGTCGCCTTCCATGCCCATCACCTCGGTGATGTGGGTGATGCGCCGGGAACCGTCGCGCAGGCGGGCGGCCTGGATGATGACGTCGATCGAGGCGCAGATCATTTCGCGAATGGTCCGCGACGGCAGCGAGAACCCGCCCATCGTGATCATCGATTCGCAGCGTGACAGGGCTTCGCGCGGGTTGTTGGCGTGCAGCGTTCCCATCGATCCGTCGTGACCTGTGTTCATGGCCTGCAGCAGGTCGAACGCCTCCGGTCCGCGGACTTCGCCGACGATGATGCGCTCGGGACGCATACGCAGGCAGTTCCGGACCAGTTCGCGCATCGTGATCTGGCCTTCGCCCTCGATGTTGGGCGGACGGGTTTCCAGCCGCACCACGTGCGGCTGCTGCAGCTGCAGTTCGGCGGCGTCCTCGCAGGTAATGACGCGTTCGTCGTCGTCGATGTAGTTGGTCATGCAGTTCAGGAGCGTCGTCTTGCCGGAACCGGTGCCGCCGGAAATCAGGACGTTGGCCCGGCAGCGCCCGATGATCTGCAGGATCTCCGCGCCTTCCGGCGAGATGGCGCCGAACTTGACCAGCTGATCCAGCGTCAGCTTGTCCTTTTTGAATTTGCGGATCGTGAGCGCCGGCCCGTCGAGTGCCAGCGGCGGAACGATGGCGTTGACGCGGGAGCCGTCGGCGAGACGCGCGTCGCAGATCGGCGAGGATTTGTCGACGCGCCGGCCGACCTGGCTGACGATGCGCTGGCAGATGTTCAGCAATTGCTGATTGTCGCGGAAGCGGATTCCTGTGCGCTGGATGCGGCCCGCGACTTCGATGAACACCGTGCCGGCGCCGTTGACCATGATGTCGGAGATGTCGTCGCGCGACAACAGCGGTTCCAGCGGCCCGTATCCCAGCACGTCGTTGCAGATGTCGTCGAGCAGCTCTTCCTGCTCGGCGATCGACATCACGATGTTCTTGATCGCGATGATCTCGTTGACGATGTCGCGGATTTCCTCGCGCGCGGACTCGCCGTCGAGCTTGGCGAGCTGGGCCAGGTCGATCGCCTCGATCAGGGCGCCGAAGATGGTCGCCTTTACCTGGTAATAATTGTCCGAGCGCCGGTTTTCGACGACGGGAGGGGCCGGCTTTGCCGGCGAGAGCGGCGGGGAGGAGACGGTCGGCGGAGGCGGTGCGGTGCGCGTAACAGCCGGCGGCGCGCTGGAAGCTGGTTCCTGCGCGCCGGCGGCGGGCTTGATCGCCCGCGTTTCGATATCAGGTCCGCTACGCTTACCAAACACGACGGTACTCCACGGGGGCGGCTTACTTCGCCCGCAGCTTTTCGATCAGGGGTGACAGGAACGAACCCCGCGGCTTTTTGGTCTCGCCACGGCCTGTCAGCCGTTGCGCGATCTGCAGGAACATTTCGGTGGTACGGTGATTGGCGGAGATTTCCGCGATCATCTGGCCGTTGTTGGCGGCCGCGCCGAACATTTGCGGCTCGAACGGGATGCTTGCGATCGGATCGTTCTCGATTGCCTTGGCGAATTCGCTGGCGTTGATTTCCGGACGCTTCGGCACGCCGACCTGGTTGAGACAATACAGCGGCATGCGGTCGTTGGGCCGCGACGCCTTCAGGAGATCGAAGATATTCTTGGTGTTGCGCAGGTTGGCGAGGTCGGGTGCCGCGACGATCAGGATATCGTCGGCGCTCACCAAAGCGCGCTTGGCCCACCCGGACCACTGGTGCGGAACGTCGAGTACGATGCACGGCATCGTGGTGCGAAGCGTGTCGAAGATCGCGTCGAACGCCTCGGCGCCGAAATCGTAGACCCGGTCAAGCGTCGCCGGAGCCGCAAGCAGGCTGAGATGGTCGGTGCATTTCGACAGCAGGCGGTCGATGAACGCGGTATCGACACGGTCGGGCGAGAACACCGCATCCGCGATGCCTTGCACGGGATCCTGATTGTAGTCGAGGCCGGCGGTGCCGAACGCGAGATCGAGATCGGCGACGACGGAATCCAGCGAAAGGTCGCGCGCGATCGCCCAGGCCACGTTGTGCGCGATGGTGGACGCGCCGACGCCGCCCTTGGCGCCGACGATGGCGATGACCCGGCCGACGGCCTTGGCCTCCGGCGCCGAGAACAACCCGCAGATCGACCGCACCACGTCGAGCGTGTTGACCGGCGCAAGCACATAGTCGCTGACGCCGCGCCGCACCAGCTCGCGATACAGCATGACGTCGTTGATGCGGCCGATCACGATGACGCGGGTTCCGGCATCGCACACGGTGGCGAGCTGGTCGAGTCCGGTCAGGATGTCGGTGCGGCCTTCGGTTTCCAGGATGATCACGTTCGGCGTCGGCGCGGTGCGATAGGCCTCGATGGCGGCCGCCATGCCGCCCATCTGGATCTTGAGATGGGCCTTGCCGAGTCGGCGGTCTTCGCCCGCCGACTGCACGGCGGCGGCGGTTTCCACCGTCTCGCAGAACGCCTGCACGGAGACGCGCGGCGCGGGCGCAATATGATCGTCCGCCGCGGGCGGCGTACCGTCAGGCTGCTCTTCGGGATTCTGGCGCGCGTAGCTGATCATTTGCCTGTATCGCTGAGTTTGGCCTTTTCGGCGTCGGGATAGGTGGTGGCGGTCGGCGTGCCCTTGCGATACTTCTCGAACGCTTCGTCGCGCCGCGGCCCGTAGGCCGGCGTTTCAGCTCGCGGCTGCTCGAGGTCCGACGGATTGTCGACCATCGCCGCCATGTTGCGCTGATAGGCGCAACCGAAATTGTAGTACTGCTTGTTCTCGTAGTAGTCCTTGTTCTTGCTGGAAGAACCGAGATCATCCGGCCAAACGCCGCAAGGTCCGGCGATCGCCGAGATTTTCGGATAGCTCAGCCGGATCGTCGCCAACTGGCGTGGATCGTCGGGATGATAATGGCGCACGACCACCCCGCGCGGCGGCACGCCGGCGGCGACGAGCAGGGCCTGGACTTCCCGCATCGCGTCCGTGGCTGCGCGCGCGTTGGGCGTGTTGACCGGTACATCGGCATTGATGGCGCCGGTAGCCTCATGCAGCCAGGTCTGCGCCAGCCCCATCACGTCGGCGCGCTGGGCGGCGGAAAGGCCGCCGCGCGCATGACCGACAAAGATGACGATCGACTGATCGGCTTCCCGGATGGCGATCGGGTGGCGCTGGCGATAATCGTCCGGAATGCTCGCGGTGACCGCGTCGTCGGTATGCGTGCAGGCGCCGAGCGCCATGGCGAGACCAACAAGCGTTCCGGCGACGCGCAGCGCGCTGGCGACGCTTGGCGCGCGATTGCGATCGGGGGGTGTCTGGGCTGTCATTGTATTATCCTCGTCCCGCCTCAATCGGTGATAAAGCCATAGGTGCCGCGATAATTCCGTGCCGGCTCGACGCGGCCCGGAGCGCCGTAGATGCGATTGATGCTGCCGATCAGGTCGGCCTGCGGGTCCGAGGCGCTGGCGAAGCCGTCATCCGGGCGCGACAGATCCTTCTGCGCCACCGCGCGCACGATGAAGGGCGTCACCAGCACCATCAACTCGGTCTGCCGGTTGACGTAATCCCGGCTGCGGAACAGCGAGCCCAGGATCGGCAATTGCGCCAGTCCCGGCAATCCGTTGATCGCCTGTTTGGTCTGATCCTGGATCAGGCCGGCCATCGCCATCGCGCCGCCCGAGGGAATCTCCAGCGTAGTCTCCGCGCGGCGGGTCTTGATCGAGGGAATTGACGTTCCGCCGGTGCCGCCGTTCAACGAGTTTTCGGTCGAGATTTCGGACACTTCGGTCATCACCCGCAGCGAGATCCGTCCCTCGGTCAGCACCACCGGCGTGAAATTCAGCGAGATGCCGAATTTCTTGAAACTGACCGTCTGGACGCAATTTCCGATCGTGCCCGACGTCGAGGTCTGGCAGGTCACGCCGGTCGGAATTGGAAATTCGCCGCCCGAGATGAATGTCGCGGACTCGCCGGAGATCGCCGTCAGGTTCGGCTCGGCCAAGGTCCGAACCACACCGGCGCTTTCCATCGCGCGCAGCGTGGCGGTGACCGACGGCGTCGAGCCGAACGATGTCGCCAGGCTGTTGCCGGGGACGAGCGGCCCGTTGTTCGCGGTGAACGGCGTCGAGTTGTTGAAATTCACGACCGCGGTGCCGTAGGTCATGTTGGCGCTGAGGTCGATGCCCATCTGCTTGATGATCGAGCGCTGGACCTCGGCGACGGTGACTTTCAGCATCACCTGGTCGCGGCCGCGGACCGTGATCGAGTTGACAACCTTGTCGGCGCCGCCCACCAGCCGCGCCGCCAGATCGGACGCCTGCTGCGCCTCAAGCGGGTTCGCTGCCGAGCCGGTCAGGATCACGCCGTCACCGAGGCCTTCGATCTGGATATCGGCGTTGGGCAGCGTCGCCTTCAGCGCGGCGCGCACGCCGTTGAGGTCGCGCTTGACCGCGATGTCGTAGGCGGCGATCTGCTGGCCCGCGGAATCAAAGAACACGATGTTGGTCTGGCCGACCGCGGCGCCGATAATGTAGGCCCGCTGGGCGGAACGAACCACGGCGTTGGCGATCTTGGGATCGGCGACCAGCACATCCTTGATGTCGCGCGGCAGGTCGATCACGATCGACTTGCCGATGCCGAGCGCCAGGAAGCGCGCATTCATCTGGCCGTCGGCAACAACGGGCGCCGTCACGCGATAGTCGCTCGCCATTACGGGCGTCAGCGCCGGATTGAGCGTGAGCGCTGCGACGGCCGAAAACGACAGGGCGCGAACCAGAAAGGTCCGCATCGCCGGTTGAATTCCCCCGCATTCCATATCGCGCGTCCTTTCGGTCACTTCTGTGTCATCGTCTGGCTGGAGATGCCGTAGCGAACCACGTTGATGGTATCGCCCCGCTTCGTACCCTGGTCGTCGGTTCTGACCTCGACCATGTGGATATCGGCGATGCTGCGCAGCGCCAGCTGCAGCGTGCCGGTCTGGCGCGCGCGGGCGAGCGTCTCCGCCTGCTCGGGCCGGAGCTCGAGCGTGACGGTCTTGCCGACCACGCTGTTCTGGCCGTCTTTTTCCTTCGGCGCCTGGTCGATCGCGAGAACGCGGATGTTCGACAGGATGATTTCCGAGGTGACGCCGTCGGGTGAGCCGGAATGGGCCGCATCCTTCTCGCGCTTCGTAAGAATGACGTCGACACGGTCGTTCGGCAGGATGAAGCCGCCGGCGCCGGTTTCCGCCGAGATTTCGGTCGAGATGGCGCGCATGCCGGTGGGCAGGATCGCCGCCATGAAGCCGGAGCCGTTGCCCTTGACCAGCTTCGGCTCCCGGATCGGTTCGCCCGCGATGAAGGGCGAGCGCGCGATCGAGCCGGCGATCTGGGTGGTCGCCTCGGGGCGTTCGTTGCGGCGGATGAAAGTGTTGCTCGCGCTCGCCGCCGGCCAGGTCTGCCAGATCATGTCTTCGGGCGTGACCGTCTGGCCAAGGCCGATGTCGGCCTTGGCAACGAGAACGTCGACGGTTTGCAGTTGCGCTGCCGGCGCGGCCGGCGGCGGCTTGTTGTCGGACCCGCTCGCAAGATAGGCGGCGACGCCGCCGGCACCGACAGCGATGGTCAGGACGACAATGCGTGCCCTATTCATTACGCTTCACTTTCCACAAAACGCCCGCGACGCTTCCGTCGCCGTGATGGGAGTTGACCAGCTATTCGTCAAAGCATGGTTAATGAGGCGTATCTAAATCAACTTAACGCCGGGTTTATGCGGCGCGGTCAGCCGATCGCGAGACGCGCGAGGTCGACGGCCTTGATCCAGTCGGTCTCCGGATAGACCATCAGTGCGCCGATCGCGAGCGCGATGCCGTAGGGAATACCGCTGTCCTTGGCGTGCAGCTTGAGGAGCCAGAGCTGGCCGGCCAACGCGTAAGGCAGCGGCCACTGCCGGAACTGGAGCAATAGCAGCGTCAGGGCCCCGCCGAACAGCGAGGCATAGAGCAGGTAGTTCAGCAGATGGCCGAAGCCGAACCACAGCGCAGCCGCGGCAGCCACCTTGGCGTCCCCGCCGCCGACCCAGCCCATGGCGAAACAGCCGAAGCCCACCGCGAGCACGGCCGCGCCCGCGGCGACATGCATCATGATGTCGTAGGGCGCCATGCCGCCGACCAGCGCAAGCACCAGGAAGCCCGCCGCCAAGGCCAGCGACACCCGGTTCGAAATGGTCATGGTGAAAAGATCGCTCGCGGCGGCGAACGCCATCAGGGCGGGAAACAGCAGCAGGCGCGCGATGTCGAGAATCATGGGTTGATCGGGCCCGGATGGCTGACGCGAGGTCGAGGCAGCGCGGAAAACCCTAGCGGCGAGAAATGAACAATCGGGAAACGGCCGCCAGCATTCGGTGAATTCGAAAGCCTCACCAGATGCTGGCGATCCGCATCGCGAGCACGATGACCGCCAGCGCCAGCGCGAGGCAGACGAGTTCCGTCGGCGTGGTTTCCCGCTGGCCCGCCAGCGAGGTCTTGCTTGCCGCGGCCGCGGCGGCATCCGGTTTACGCATCTTTACGCCACCAAAACTTACAGCGGAAAACAACAAAGGCCCCGGGACTGCCCAGGGCCTTTGTGCTCGTCAGTATGGACCCGCTTACTTCAGCGAGGAATTGATCGAGCTGAACTTGGCGTTCAGGCTGGTGCCGAGGCCGTTGACGACGGCGATGATCGCGAGCGAAATGCCAGCGGCAATCAGGCCGTATTCAATCGCGGTGGCGCCGGACTGATCCTTCACGAAACGCGCAATCAGGTTCTTCATAGATAACTCCATGTGTACACGTGGCTGGTCGAACTTACGTTTGGTCTCCCCGGCGTTCTCAGCACCGTGACCATGGCGTCACCCTATGTTCGGGAACTTGCGGTGCAGTTAATTCGATCACGTAAACACGGGCGCATCGGCCAGATATTGAGCACAGTAAATTTCCGATTAAAGACTTTGTTGCAATGTTAGGCGCGTTCGGTTCGCCTTTATTTCAGCGCATGGGCCCACCGGCCGACCGGCCCGATTCACCGCTCCTTAAGCGCTGAGCGCTACCCGTAAGGTCCCTGATCAGATGAGGCGGCCATGTCCAATCTACCGCTCGAAGTCGTCGAAATGCTCGGCGGGACGATTGTCAAAGTGGTGCCGATCACGATCGGGCTGGCGCTGGTTTTCTCCGTGCTGACCCATTTCTGGGCCTGCAACCCCGGTACGCCCTGGTGGCGCAAGCGCGAACTGATCACCGACCTCTGCTACTGGTTCTTCGTGCCGCTGTTCGCGCGGGTATTGCGGATCGGGCTGTTGGTGCTCGGCGCCGGCGTGGTCTTCCACATTTACGACGCCGACGGGTTGATCGCCTTCTACGACAATGGCCACGGGCCGCTGTCCGAGTTGCCGCTATGGCTGCAGGCGCTGCTGTTCCTGCTGCTGTCGGATTTCATGCTGTACTGGCTGCACCGGCTGTTTCACGGCGGCGGATTCTGGAAATATCACGCGATCCATCATTCCTCGGAAGAGCTCGACTGGATTTCGGCGGCGCGCTTCCATCCGGTGAACCTGTTCCTCGGCACCATCATGGTCGACGTCATCCTGCTGATGGCCGGGATCTCGCCGAACATCATGCTCTGGGTCGGGCCGTTCACGACCTTCCATTCCGCGTTCGTGCACGCCAATCTCAACTGGACGCTGGGCCCGTTCAAATACGTGCTGGCGACGCCGGTGTTCCACCGCTGGCATCACACCGCGCTGGAAGAGGGCGGCAATACCAACTTCGCCGGCACCTTTCCGCTCTGGGATCTGCTGTTCGGCACCTACAGGATGCCGGAAAATCGGCTTCCCGAGACCTACGGCAAGGACGAGCCGGAGATCCCGTCCGAAATCGCCGGGCAACTGGCCTATCCGTTCCGGAAATTCTAGGCCTTTATTCGCAGGCCGCTTAAGCTTTAACCATGCTGTTTGCGGATCATTCACACATTGACGGCTAAATAGACCGTGTCGGGCGCCGGCTCCGCGTATCGCTTCAGCCGGCTTGGCAACGTCCCGGGGTAAAGTATGTCATTCAGTTTCCTGCGTAGGCGCGCGCGCGCGTCGTTCGGTTTTCGGTCGCTTGCGATCGGTTTGCTGCTGTGGCCGGTCGCCGTGATGGCGGAGCCCACCGCGGAGGCCATCGCGGTCAATGTCGATCAGGCCAAACTCGTCAAACTCCCCACCCGCGTTGCCACCATCGTGGTCGGAAACCCGCTGATTGCGGACGTGACGCTGCAGACCGGCGGCATTCTCGTGGTCACGGGCAAGGGCTACGGCGCGACCAATTTCATCGCCATGGACCGCGCCGGCGAGATCCTCGTCGACCGCGTCATCCAGGTCGAAGGCCCCACCGACCAGCTGGTCACGATCTATCGCGGGATCGAGCGCGAGTCCTATAGCTGCATGCCGATCTGCCAGCGGCGGGTGACGCTCGGCGACGGCGATACCTATTTCAAGTCGGTGATGGATCAGGCCGGCACGCTTTCCAGCCAGGCCGCCGGCAGCGCCGCGGCAAAGACCAACTAACCGACCGCCATCGGCCCATTCGCCGGCGGCATCCGCGCGCCCCCCCCCCGGAATCCGCCGGCCTTGCGCGAATCTCGTCGCGCCAGTGCGCGCCCACAACATGGTTAAGGCTTCGTTGACGCGAGGGGTCGTCCTGTCGCGAGCCGCCGAAACAATTCGACAATCAGTTTCGGCTAATCCTTGCGGGCAGCCCGCCGCTGTTCGCCTCAAGGATTTTTCGATGTCGCGTGCCGCTCCAACCACCCCGTTGCGCAAAAAATGGCGCCTGTTCCGCCGCAACCGGCGCGGTTCGGCCGCCGTCGAATTCGCCCTCGTCGCGCCGGTGTTCTTCGCCCTGCTGTTTGCCATCTTCGAGACCGCCATCATGTTCTTCGCAAGCCAGGTGCTGGAGACCATGACCGCGAATGCGTCGCGCCTGATCATGACGGGGACGGAGCAGAACAGCGGCACGTCGTCGTTGGCGGACTTCAAGCAAAAGGTGTGCAACCAGATCCCCGCGCTGTTCAACTGCTCCAGCATCTATGTCGATGTGCAAACCGTTCCGACCTTCAGCAATGTGACCTTCAGCACGCCGATCGATGCCAACGGGATTTTCACGCCTCCCAACAACTACGCACCCGGAGGTTCCAGCAGCATCGTCATCGTGAGGGTATTCTATCCGTGGCAGCTGTTCGTCACCGGGCTAGGCTACAACATCTCGAACATGGCTGGCAGCAAGCGATTGCTCATCGCCACGGCTGTATTCCAGAACGAACCTTATTGAGGCAGCGCGATGAAGATGATCTCGGGGATGTGGCTCCGCGCCAGCCGTAAGGCGATCGACATGCTCGCCGATCGCAGCGGCATCGCGGCGACGGAATTTGCCGTCATCGTTCCGATCATGCTGGTGCTGTTCTTCGGTACGGTCGAGTTCTCGTCCGGCGTGGCGGTCGACCGCAAGGTCACGCTGATCGCCAGGGCGTTGTCCGATCTGACGGCGCAAACGACGCCGCCGTCGCTCAACTCGACTTCGGCGACGATGAGCGACACCTATCTGCAAAACGTCTTCACGGCCTCGATCGCGATCATAGCCCCGTACGCGCCGTCGCCCGTGAAGGCGACCCTTACGGAGATCTATGTCGATTCGAACCTGATCGCGAAGGTTCAATGGAGTAAGTCTGCGGTCATCAGCAGCGACGCCGCCACGCAGGCGACGCTGATGACATCAACCCTCCACGCGGCGGGCGATGTCGTCACCGGTTTCGTGCCGTCGAACCTTCTGGTGGCGAAAACCTATCTGGTCCTCAGCGAGGTGAGCTACCTTTACGTACCGACGATCGGCTATGTGATGGCGAAGAGCGGCGTGACCCTGCAGGATAGGGCCTATACGAGGCCGCGCCAGGCCTATTGCGTGTTTTATGCAAACTCGACGCCGCCGCCACCGACGCCGGCGGTCTGTCCGTCGACCTGACGCTGTTCCACCCAAGAACCGGAAAACAGAAAAAGGCCGCGCAGTGAGCGCGGCCTTTCCCATTTTGTCCGGAATTTCAGGCCGCGCCCTCACGAGCACCGCCGAATGAAATTCGCTTAGCCGGCGGCGCGCAGATTGTCGGCCGAAGACTTGCCAGAGCGGCGATCTGCCACGATTTCGTAGGAGATCTTCTGGCCTTCACGCAACGTGCCAAGGCCGGCGCGCTCTACGGCGCTGATGTGCACGAACACGTCGTTGCCACCGTCGTCCGGTTGAATGAAGCCGAAGCCCTTGGTCGCGTTAAACCACTTCACGGTTCCCATGCTCACGGGATAGTCCCTTCTCAAGATAGATATACTAGAAGCCCGCTCTCAACGGGCTGGTGAGATCGAATTTTTGGAAGGGTCGTCAGCGTCTAAACCGGCTGTACCGGTGGATAGCTAATGTCGTCCGGCCGAAAATCGATAAGTCATATTATTCCAAAATAGCCTTCAAAACAATCCTGACGTGCACGATTTTTTGTTCGCGCCGGATTTGCAACCTGAAGGCTAGTGCCCACACATCGACACGATTTTGCCATCTGCGGTTTTGCAGCGCGTTTTCGAGCGAAAGCCTGCCCCGGAATTGATCCGGGGTGGGCACCGGTTCGCGCGAGGAAAATGCGTCAAAACAAAGAACGGAGCCCTGGTTCTGATTTAATCAGAACCAGGGCTTCTTGCTGTTATCGGCGGCGGAACTGGCCGCGCGGCGGTGCACCACGCGGCGCGCCGCCGGTGCCCGGACGTTCGTCCTTGTGACGGAAGATGAGCCGGCCTTTTTCCAGGTCATACGGCGACATTTCGATCGTCACCCGGTCGCCTGCCAGCGTCTTGATCCGGTTCTTCTTCATCTTGCCCGCGGTGTAGGCCACGATCTCGTGTCCCGCATCGAGCTGCACGCGGTAACGTGCGTCGGGGAGGATTTCGGTCACCAGTCCTTCGAACTGGATCAGCTCTTCCTTGGCCATGGTTATCTCCAGATCGATCGACGGCTAGCGTGGGCGTTGGGTGCGGTTGGGTTTGGTATTCGGTCGGCTTTCGCGATGCAAAAAGGCGACCCCCTGCATCCCTTCGGCCTTGCCGGTGCCTTGCGCCTGGGAACGCGACGGCTCGTGCCGGCTGTTCTCGTGGCGGTTGGTTGGCGGAGCGCCATTATTACCACCAGGACGGCGGTTACGGCGAGGGCCTTTCGCGCCCGGGGCGGCTTCATTGCCCCTGGCAGCGTGCCCGCGCGGCCCGGATCGGGCGCCGCGGTGCTGCGCCGGCGGCGGCGCGGTCTCGCGATGGCCGGGCGTGCGGCGGTCTTCCCTCGGCAATGCGATGCGGATGAGTTTTTCGATGTCGCGCAGATATCCCATTTCCTCGGCGCCCGCGATCAGCGAGATCGCGACGCCTTCGGCGCCGGCGCGCGCGGTGCGGCCGATCCGGTGGACATAGGTCTCGGGCACGTTGGGAAGATCGAAGTTCACCACATGGCTGATGCCGTCGACGTCGATGCCGCGGGCGGCGATGTCGGTGGCGACCAAAGTGCGGATCTCGCCGGTGCGGAACGCCGCCAGTACCCGCTCGCGGTGGTTCTGCGACTTGTTGCCGTGGATGGCGTCGGCGGTGATGCCGGCCCGGGCCAGGCTCTTCACCACCTTGTCCGCGCCGTGCTTGGTGCGGGTAAAGACCAGTGCGCGATCGACCGTCTCTTCGCGCAGCAACTGGGCCAGGAAGTTGGGCTTGTTGGAGTGATCGACCTGGATGATGCGCTGGGTGATGCGCTCGACGGTCGAGGCGACCGGGGTCACGGCGACGCGCGCCGGATCCCGCAGCATGGCCTCGGCGAGCTCGGCGATGTCCTTGGGCATCGTCGCCGAGAAGAACAGCGTCTGCCGCTTGATCGGCAGCTTGCCGACGATCTTCCGGATGTCGTTGATGAAGCCCATGTCGAGCATGCGGTCGGCCTCGTCGAGCACCAGGAACTCGACCTGTCCGAGCTTCAGCCCGTTGCTCTGCACGAGATCGAGCAGGCGGCCGGGCGTGGCCACCATGACTTCGACGCCCTGCATGACCGAGCGGACCTGGCGTCCCATCGGGACGCCGCCGATCGCCAGCGCCGAGGTCAGGCGCATGTGGCGGCCATAGGCGTTGAAGCTGTCGAGGATCTGTCCCGACAATTCGCGGGTCGGCGACAGCACGAGCACGCGGCAGGCCTTGGGCTGCGGCTTGATGCGATTCTCGAGAATGCGATGCAGGATGGGAAGCGCGAAGGCTGCCGTCTTGCCGGTGCCGGTCTGGGCGATGCCGACGACGTCGCGGCCGGTGAGAGCGAGGGGGATGGTTTGAGCCTGGATGGGCGTGGGCGTGAGGTAATTCTCTTCCTTGAGCGCACGCGTAATGGGTTCGGCGAGGCCGAAATCCTGAAAGGAGGTCAAAAGGCGGTTCTTTCCATTATAAAAGGCAGGCGCCCGGCAGTATCAGCCAGGAGCGCGCGAGGGTGTCAGAGACACCCGCGTGTTTGGGGCGTCGGTTTTGGTTAGCTGAAGGGGCAAGCCAGAAACCGTTGGACGGGCTCAGAACACGCGGCTCGCAATGACCCGGTGATTCCCTGGGTCGTGTTACTCATATGGAACACGAACGCGGCGCTTTCAAGGTCAATCGCCGGACCATGCGGTCGCGCGGTTAAGAAAGCGCCGCAAAATCACCCGTATGAGGCCTTTTTCGTGCCTGTCTGCGCACTGCATTGCAATAAATAGTGTGCCGGAAATTTAGACAACTCGTCATATATGCTTATAAAATAAACAGTTTGCCGCCGAAGCATACATTTTTCCAGTCTAAAAATTAGGCAGATTGCGCCGTGGCGAGGGTGCGCAAAGGCGTTTTCTCCAACGATTGCATGGATATACCGCCTTTGCACACCGTGGCATGGTTCTTGCGATTCCCTTAACGCAGGCGGCCGTTGGGGCCGTTCGCAGCGTTTAACGCCTGCGTCAGGGAGATGACACCTCATGCTTACTAAACTCACTCACGATATAGCGACGCCTCTGAGCCGCCGTCGCTGGCTGGCGGCGACTGCCGGGCTGGTCCTGGGCTTGGCCGGCTTCACTTCAGCCAAAGCGGCGGACGACACCATCAAGATCGGTGTCCTTCACTCCCTTTCCGGCACGATGGCCATCAGCGAAACCACGCTGAAGGATACCGTGCTGTTCATGATCGATGAGCAGAACAAGAAGGGCGGCGTGCTCGGCAAGAAGCTCGAGGCCGTCGTCGTCGACCCCGCCTCGAACTGGCCGCTGTTCGCCGAAAAGGCCCGTGAGCTGATCACCAAGGACAAGGTCGCGGTCGTGTTCGGCTGCTGGACCTCGGTGTCGCGCAAATCCGTGCTGCCGGTGTTCAAGGAGCTGAACTCGATCCTGTTCTATCCGGTGCAGTATGAGGGCGAAGAGAGCGAGCGCAACGTGTTCTACACCGGTGCGGCGCCGAACCAGCAGGCGATCCCCGCCGTCGACTATTTGATGAAGGAAGAAAAGGTGAAGCGCTGGGTGCTGGCCGGCACCGACTACGTCTATCCGCGCACCACCAACAAGATCCTCGAAGCCTACTTGAAGTCGAAAGGCGTCAAGCAGGAAGACATCATGATCAACTACACGCCGTTCGGTCACTCCGACTGGCAGACCATCGTCGCCGACATCAAGAAGTTCGGCTCGGCGGGCAAGAAGACCGCGGTGGTCTCGACCATCAACGGCGACGCCAACGTTCCCTTCTACAAGGAACTGGGCAACCAGGGCATCAAGGCCACCGACATCCCGGTCGTCGCCTTCTCGGTCGGCGAAGAAGAGCTCGCCGGCATCGACACCAAGCCGCTCGTCGGCCATCTCGCCGCCTGGAACTACTTCGAGTCGATCAAGACGCCGGCCAACGAGAAGTTCATCAAGGAATGGCAGGCCTATACCAAGAACCCGAAGCGGACGACCAACGACCCGATGGAAGCCACCTATATCGGCTTCAACATGTGGGTGAAGGCGGTCGAGAAGGCGAAGTCGACCGACGCCGACAAGGTGATCGACGCGCTGCCCGGCACCAAGACGCCGAACCTGACCGGCGGCGTGGCCGAAGTGCTGCCCAACCATCACATCACCAAGCCGGTGTTCATCGGCGAGATCAAGGGCAACGGCCAGTTCGACGTGGTCTGGAAGACGCCCGGTTTGGTCGCCGGCGATGCCTGGTCGAAGGAACTGCCGGATTCGAAGGACCTGATCGGCGATTGGGTCACCAAGAAGTGCGGCAACTACAACACCAAGACCAACAAGTGCGGCGGTCAGGGCTCCTGATCAGTCTCTGAGTTGCAACAACAAGGGAGGGCGGCGATGTCCGCCGCCCTCCTGCCGCTCCTGCCGGGGTCGTCCAGTGCTTAGCAATGTCTCGAGATATTTCCGCGCGCTCCCCTTCGCCGTATTGTTGATGGTCGCGACCGTCCTGCCAGCTTTGGCGGGAGCGTTCGAAGACGCGGTCGCCAAATTCGCGAATGACGAGTTTTCCGATACGGAAGAAGCCGTCGATACGCTGGCGACCTCCAGCAACCCGCTCGCCTACAGCATCGTCAGCGCGCTGCAGGACGATCGGCTGATGGCCGATCCCGATACCAAGAAGATTTACGTCAAGCAGCTCGACGGCAAGATCATCGACGCCCTGACCGGCGCGCCCGTCGCCAGCATTCCCGACAGCGCCGCTTCAGTGCGCCTCAACAACAAATTGCGCCGGCATGTCGAAGCCGCGCTCGGCAGCCTGACGCTGCAGTCGCCGGACCCGGCCAAGCGGGTCCAGGCCGCCCAATCGGTATTCAAGACCCATGACGAGGCCATGCTGCCGGCGATTGACGCCGCGCTGGCGAAGGAGACCAACAAGGACGCCAGGCTGGCGTTTTCGGAAGCCCGCGCGGCGATCCTGCTGTTCAAGGAAGATGCGTCCGAACCCGAGAAACTCGAAGCCATCGCCACCATTCGCGCGCGCGGCGACCAGGAAGCGCTGGCGCTTCTCACCGGCCTGAGCGGCGAGCAGCCGCCTTTGGTGGCGCGCGCCGCTGCCGCCGCCACCACGGCGATCCAGAACCGGCTCGCGATCTGGTCGGCGGTGCAGAACGCCTGGTACGGCCTGTCGCTCGGCTCAGTGCTGCTGCTCGCGGCCATCGGCCTTGCCATCACCTTCGGGGTGATGGGCGTCATCAACATGGCCCATGGCGAGATGGTCATGATCGGGGCCTATGTCACCTTCGTGGTGCAGCAGACCATCCGCACCAGTTTTCCCGGACTGTTCGACTATTCGCTGCTGATCGCCGTGCCGCTGGCCTTCCTCGTCGCCGGCGCGATCGGCGTCCTGATCGAGCGCACCATCATCCGCTTCCTCTACGGCCGGCCGCTGGAGACCCTGCTGGCCACCTGGGGCCTGTCGCTGGTGCTGCAGCAGGCGGTGCGCACCATGTTCGGCCCCACCAACCAGGAGGTCGGCAACCCCTCCTGGATGAGCGGCGCCTTCGATCTCGGCCAGATCACCATCACCTATAACCGGCTGTGGATTCTCTGCTTCACACTCGCCGTGTTCGCGATCCTGCTGGCGATGCTGCGCTACACCGCGCTTGGCTTGGAGATGCGGGCGGTGACGCAAAACCGGAGAATGGCGGCCTCGATGGGGATTGCGACCTCGCGGGTCGACGCGCTGACCTTCGGCCTCGGCTCGGGCATCGCCGGGATCGCCGGCGTCGCGCTGTCGCAGATCGACAATGTCAGTCCCAATCTCGGCCAGAGCTACATCATCGACTCCTTCATGGTGGTGGTGTTCGGCGGCGTCGGTAATCTCTGGGGCACGCTGGTCGGCGCCTTCACGCTCGGCATCGCCAACAAGTTCCTCGAGCCGGTGGCCGGCGCCGTGCTCGGCAAGATCGCCATTCTGGTGCTCATCATCCTGTTCATCCAGAAACGCCCGCGCGGGCTGTTCGCGCTCAAGGGGCGGGCGGTGGAAGCATGATGCCGCACGTGCTCACGCGCTCGCTGGACCGCAGCGCGACCGTATTCCTGATCGTGGTCGCAGCGCTGGGCGTGCTGATCCCGCTGTCGAACCTCCTGCTGCCGGCGGGCTCCTTCCTGCAGGTGCCGACCTATCTGGTGGCGCTGTGGGGCAAATATGTCTGCTACGCCGTGCTGGCGCTGGCGATCGACCTGATCTGGGGCTATTGCGGCATTCTCTCGCTCGGCCACGGCGCGTTCTTCGCGCTCGGCGGCTACGCGATGGGCATGTACCTGATGCGCCAGATCGGCAGCCGTGGCGTCTACGGCAATCCGATCCTGCCCGACTTCATGGTGTTCCTGAACTATCCAAAACTGCCATGGTACTGGCACGGTTTCGATATGTTCTGGTTCGCGGCGCTGATGGTGCTGCTGGTGCCGGGGCTGCTCGCCTTCTGCTTCGGCTGGCTGGCGTTTCGCTCCCGCGTCACCGGCGTCTATCTCTCGATCATCACGCAGGCGATGACCTATGCGCTGCTGCTGGCGTTCTTCCGCAACGATTTCGGCTTCGGCGGCAACAACGGCCTCACCGATTTCAAGGATATTCTCGGCTTCAACGTCCAGGCCGAAGGCACGCGCGCGGCGCTGTTCGCGCTCTCCTGCCTGACGCTGATCGTCGCCTTCCTGATCTGCCGCGCGGTCGTGACCTCGAAGCTCGGCAAGGTGCTGATCGCGGTGCGCGACGCCGAATCCCGCACGCGGTTCCTCGGCTACCGCGTCGAATCCTACAAGCTGTTCGTGTTCACGCTCTCGGCCTGCATGGCCGGCGTCGCCGGCGCGCTCTATGTGCCGCAGGTCGGCATCATCAACCCATGCGAATTCGCGCCGGGAAATTCGATCGAGGCGGTGATCTGGGTCGCGGTCGGCGGCCGCGGCACCCTGATCGGCGCGGCGCTCGGCGCCGTCGTCGTCAACTACGCAAAGACCGTCTTCACCTCGGGCGCGCTGGCGCCGTACTGGCTGTTCATGCTGGGCGCGCTGTTCATCCTGGTGACGCTGCTGCTGCCGAAAGGGATCATCGGCACCTTCAACGCCTGGTGGGAGCCGTGGAAGGCGCAACGCCTGGCGGCGGACGAGAACGCGGCCAGCGCCGCCCGCGAAGACGGCGTTTCAGAACCGAACATGGCGGAGTGAGCGATGAACGTCATGGATTCCCGGGCCACTTCCGCGCTGCTCTATCTCGACGGCGTGCATGTCTCGTTCGACGGCTTTCACGCCATCAACAATCTGTCGCTGACGCTGGCGCCGGGCGAGATGCGCGCCATCATCGGCCCGAACGGCGCCGGCAAGACCACGATGATGGACATCATCACCGGCAAGACCAAGCCGGACGAGGGCGAGGTGCTGTTCGACGGCGTCACCGACCTGACCCGGCTGGACGAGACAAGGATCGCCGAGCTCGGGATCGGAAGGAAATTCCAGAAGCCGACGGTGTTCGAGAGCCAGACCATCGAGGACAATCTGTTGCTGGCGCTCAATGTCGACCACAGCGTCAAGGCCACGCTGTTCTGGCGCGGCAGCAGGCCCGAAAGCGAGCGCATCGAGAAGGTGCTGGAAACCATCCGCCTGACGGACGCGCGCAACCGCCTGGCCGGCAGCCTGTCGCACGGCCAGAAGCAATGGCTGGAGATCGGCATGCTGCTGGCGCAGGATCCGAAATTGCTGCTGGTCGACGAGCCCGTCGCCGGGATGACCGACGTCGAAACCCATCAGACCGCCGAGCTGCTGAAGGAAATCAACAAGGAAAAGACCGTGATGGTGGTCGAGCACGACATGACCTTCGTCCGCGAGCTCGGCGTCAAGGTGACCTGCCTGCACGAAGGCTCGGTGCTGGCGGAAGGCACCATTGACCAGGTTTCGGCGAACGAGCGCGTGATCGAAGTGTATCTCGGAAGGTAGGGCCGATGCTGAAGGTCGACAACATCAGCCTCTATTACGGCGCGGCCCAGGCGCTGCGCGGCGTCTCGATTTCGGCCGAGCCCGGCAAGGTGACCTGCGTGCTGGGCCGCAACGGCGTCGGCAAGACCTCGCTGTTGCGCGCCATGGTCGGCCAGTACCCGATCGCCTCCGGTTCGATCAATTTCGACGGCGCCGATATCACGGCCCTGAAACCCTATGAGCGGGCGCGCAAGGGCATCGGCTTCGTGCCGCAGGGCCGCGAGATCTTTCCGTTGCTGACGGTGGAGGAAAACCTCAAGACCGGCTTCGGGCCGCTCAAGCGCGAGGACCGCAACATCCCCGACGACGTGTTTTCGCTGTTTCCCGTGCTGCAATCGATGCTGGGCCGCCGCGGCGGCGACCTCTCCGGCGGCCAGCAGCAGCAGCTGGCGATCGGCCGCGCGCTGGTGATGCGGCCCAAGCTGTTGCTGCTCGACGAGCCCACCGAGGGCATCCAGCCGTCGATCATCAAGGACATCGGGCGGGCAATCCAGTATCTGCGCAGCCTCGGCAACATCGCGATCGTGCTGGTCGAACAATATCTCGACTTTGCCTGCGAGCTCGGCGACAATTTTGCCGTGATGGACCGGGGCGCGGTGAAATATGCCTGCGATCGCAGCGCGATGGATCCCGCCGAAATCAGCCGTCAAATGGCGCTGTAGACCGGATTTGTTGACGCGGCCCGGCAGGCGTCGCGTGGCCGGTCGGGGGAGAATTGGGGCGGATGCAGACCGACGGCACCAGCGCGGCTTCGGCTATTTTCGCGGCCAACCGGGCGAGGGGCTCGGTGATTTTCGACGTGCATCAGGTCGAAGGGCTCACCCGCCGCCGTCATTTGCATGAATCAGGCTCGCTGCGCGTCCGCTTTCCTTCGCCCGAGGCCGAAGGTCTATCGGCCGTGTTCGTCAACACCGCGGGCGGGGTTGCCGGCGGCGACCGGTTCGGCATCGATATCGCGGTCGGCGAGGGATCGCGGCTGACGGTGACCACTGCGGCGGCGGAAAAAGTCTACCGGGCTCAAGGCCCGGCCGCGCAGCTCGACATAGCCTTGAAGGCGGCGGCGGGCGCGCATCTTTCCTGGCTGCCGCAGGAGACCATCCTGTTCGACCGGGCGCGGGTGTCGCGGCAAATCAACATCGACCTCGCCGACAGCGCCTCGCTGCTGCTCTGCGAAATCGTGGTGTTCGGCCGCGCCGCGATGGGCGAGCGCATGCTGGCGGGCGAATTCACCGACCGCTGGCGGCTCTGCCGCGGCGGCCGGCTGGTGTTCGCCGAAAACATCCGGCTCGATGGCGACATCGGCGCAAAAGCTCAGGCAACCGGCGGTCGCAAAGGGCGGCGTGGCCATCGGCACCGCGCTGATCGTGCCGGGCGACGAGGCGCTGGTGGAGCGGATACGCGAGTTGTCCTCATCCTTCGGCGGCGAGGTCGGCATCTCCAGCTGGAACGGGTTTGCAATGGCGCGTTTCTGTGCCCAAGATGCGGGGCGGCTTCGCGCCGACATGATGGCGGTGCTCGGCCGCGCCTCGGGCGAGGCGTTGCCGCGGCTCTGGCTCAACTAATTCAGGTCAACATTATCCGAGTGCTTGCATGAATCTCTCTCCCCGCGAAAAGGACAAGCTGCTGATTTCCATGGCGGCGATGGTGGCGCGGCGCCGGCTGGAGCGCGGCGTCAAGCTCAACCATCCTGAGGCCATCGCCATCATCTCCGACTTCATCGTCGAGGGCGCCCGCGACGGCCGCACCGTGGCCGAGCTGATGCAGGCCGGCGCGCAGGTCATCACCCGCGCGCAGTGCATGGACGGCATCGCCGAGATGATCCACGACATCCAGGTCGAAGCGACGTTTCCAGACGGCACCAAACTCGTCACGGTGCATGAGCCGATCAGATAGGACCACGGACATGATCCCCGGCGAACTCTTCATCCAGGACGGCGAGATCGAGCTCAACGCCGGCCGCAAGACGGTGACGCTGACGGTCGCCAACACCGGCGACCGGCCGATCCAGGTCGGCTCGCACTACCATTTCTTCGAGACCAACCCGGCGCTGAAATTCGAACGCAAGAAGGCCCGCGGCATGCGGCTCGACATCGCCGCCGGCACCGCGGTGCGGTTCGAGCCCGGCCAGACCCGCGACGTGCAACTGGTGGCGCTCGCGGGCAAGCGCACGGTCTACGGTTTCCGCGGCGACGTGATGGGCAAGCTGTGAAGGTGCTGGGAGCAGGGGCCGAACAATGTCAGTGAAAATAAAGCGTTCCGTCTACGCCGACATGTTCGGGCCGACCGTCGGCGACCGGGTGCGGCTGGCCGATACCGATCTCATCATCGAGGTGGAAAAGGATTTCACCATCTATGGCGAGGAAGTGAAATTCGGCGGCGGCAAGGTGATCCGCGACGGCATGGGGCAGTCGCAGGCCACCAACAAGCAGGGCGCGGCCGACACCGTCATCACCAATGCGCTGATCGTCGACCACTGGGGCATCGTCAAGGCCGACGTCGCCATCAAGGAAGGTTATATCAGCGCCATCGGCAAGGCGGGTAACCCGGATATCCAGCCGGGCGTCACCATCGTCATCGGCCCCGGCACCGACATCATCGCGGGCGAGGGCAAGATCCTCACCGCGGGCGGCTTCGACAGCCACATCCATTTCATCTGTCCGCAGCAGATCGAGCACGCGCTGATGAGCGGCGTCACCTCGATGCTCGGCGGCGGCACCGGCCCTTCGCACGGCACCTTCGCCACCACCTGCACGCCCGGCCCGTGGCACATGGCGCGGATGATCCAGTCGTTCGATGCGTTCCCGGTCAATCTCGGCATTTCCGGCAAGGGCAATGCCTCGCGACCGGCGGCGCTGGTGGAGATGATCAAGGCCGGCGCCTGCGCGCTGAAACTGCACGAGGACTGGGGCACCACGCCGGCCGCGATCGACAACTGCCTGTCGGTGGCCGACGATTACGACGTCCAGGTGATGATCCACTCGGATACGCTGAACGAGAGCGGCTTCGTCGAGGACACCGTCAAGGCGTTCAAGGGCCGCACCATCCACGCCTTCCACACCGAGGGCGCCGGCGGCGGCCACGCGCCTGACATCATCAAGATCGCCGGGTTGAAGAACGTGCTGCCGTCCTCGACCAATCCGACGCGGCCCTTCACCCGCAACACCATCGACGAGCATCTGGACATGCTGATGGTGTGCCACCATCTCGATCCTTCGATCGCCGAGGATCTCGCCTTCGCCGAAAGCCGCATCCGGAAAGAGACCATCGCGGCGGAAGACATCCTGCACGACCTCGGCGCGCTGTCGATGATGTCGTCGGATTCGCAGGCCATGGGCCGGCTCGGCGAAGTCATCATCCGCACCTGGCAGACCGCCGACAAGATGAAGAAGCAGCGCGGCTCGCTGCCGCAGGACAAGGGCAACAACGACAATTTTCGCGTCAAGCGCTATATCGCCAAATACACCATCAACCCCGCGATCGCCCACGGCGTCTCGAAGCTGATCGGCTCGGTGGAAAAAGGAAAGCTCGCCGATCTCGTGCTGTGGTCGCCGGCGTTTTTCGGCGTCAAGCCGGAATGCATCATCAAGGGCGGCTCGATTGTGGCAGCTCCCATGGGCGATCCCAACGCCTCGATCCCGACGCCGCAGCCCGTGCATTACCAGCCGATGTTCGCCGCCTTCGGCAAGTCGCTGACGGCCTCCTCGGTGGTGTTTACCTCCAAGGCCGCGGTGGCCGGCGGGCTCGCGCGCAAGCTCGGCATCGACAAGAAACTGTATGCGGTTCAAAACACCCGCGGCCGCATCTCCAAGAAGAGCATGATCCACAACGACGCCACGCCCAGGATCGAGGTCGATCCGGAAACCTACGAGGTTCGCGCCGACGGCGAACTCCTGACCTGCCCGCCGGCCGAGGTGCTGCCCATGGCGCAGCGCTATTTCATGTTCTAAGGTTGCTCCCGGCTGCCAAGCCACAACAAAAGCCCGGGAGGTTACCAGTGATCTACGTCGTTGCCACACTGACCGTGAAGCCTGAAACGCGCGCCGAATTCATCGCGGCTGCCACCGCCTGCATCAACGCAACGCGCAAGGAGCCCGGCAATATTGCCTATGACTTGCATGAGAGCGTCACCGATCCGACCAAGATGGTGTTCGTCGAGCAGTGGAAGGACACCGAGGCGCTGGTGCCGCATCGCGCCGCCGAGCACATGAAGACGTTCGGCCGCGTCGCCGTGAAATGCTTCGCCGCGCCGCCGAAGATCGAGGTCATCACCCCTGAAAAGGTCGAGGTCCGCTAGCACATGATCCGCGCCACCCGCGTTCAGGGCCAGCATCGCTGGAGCGAGTCCCCGGCCGATACCGTCGTGCTCGATTTCGACGACCGTCACCGGCGGCGGCTGGCGATGACCGGCACGCGCGGGCTGGAGTTCCTGCTCGATCTGGAACACGCCGTCGCCCTGCGCGGCGGCGACGCGCTGGTGCTCGAAGACGGCAGGCTGGTGGAGGTAGTCGCGGCGCCCGAGCCGCTGGCCGAGATCCGCTGCAACGATCCGCAGCATCTGGTCCGGGTCGCCTGGCATCTCGGCAACCGGCATCTGCCGACCCAGATCATGGCCAAGGGGCTGCGGATCCGGCGCGACCACGTCATCGAGGCGATGGTGAAGGGGCTGGGCGCGCGCGTGATCGAGATCGAGGCGCCGTTCGATCCCGAAGGCGGCGCCTATGCCTACGCCGAGGCCGTGCACACGCATGCGGAAGCCCATTCGCACGCCCATGGCGAGGCCCATTCGCATGCCCATGCGGAAGCGGGCAGCCACGCCCATTCGTCGCACGATCACGGCCATGACGATCACCACCATCACCATGATGAGCATTGCGACCACGACCATCGTCACGGCCACTCCCATGCTCATGACCACAAGTAAGCCGCCGGCAAGGCCACGGCGGAGCAGGGCGGTGGAGGCGGAGGGTGCGGCCGTGGCGCGGCCGCCCGTTCGCGAGATGGACGAGAAAGAGGCAGCGGCGCTGTACCGGTTGATGACCTGGCTGTCGCCGGCCTTTCCGGTCGGCGCGTTCTCCTATTCCAGCGGCATCGAATGGGCGGTGGAAGCCGGCGACATCGGCGACGCCGCGTCCTTGAGGGACTGGCTCGCGGCGATGCTGGCGGATGGAAGCGGCTTCTGCGACGGCGTGTTCCTGGCCCACGCCCACCGCGCCGCGGGCTCGCGCGACCAGGCCACTCCGGGAAATACTGCGCTGCGCGACATCGCGGAACTTGCGTCCGCTTTCGTGCCCTCGCGCGAACGCCAGCTCGAAACCTCGGCGCAAGGCCGCGCCTTCATCGACATCGCGCGCGCGGCATGGAATTGCGACGGCCTCGATGCAACGGTCGCGGCTTGCGAGGGTGTAATCGTCTATCCCGTCGCGGTCGGCATTGTCAGCTCCGTGCATGCGATTCCGCTCGCCCCGGCCATGCACGCGTTTCTCCACGCGGTCGTCTCGAACTGGATCTCGGCCGGCGCCCGGCTGATCCCGCTCGGCCAGACCGACAGCCAGCGCGTACTGGCGCGGCTCGAGCCGGTCGTCGCCGCTACCGCTGCCCGCGCGCTCGCCGCCTCGCTCGACGATCTCGGCAGCGCCACGTTCCGCGCCGATCTCGCCAGCCTGCGCCACGAGACGCAATATACCCGGCTGTTCCGGTCATGAGGATGTTCTGCATTTACACCGGCGTCGTCCCGGCGAAAGCCGGGACCCATACGCCGCGGCCCATCGAGAGCGCGAGATGGCTGACGGCTTGTTTTACGACGCCTACCTGTGGTTATGGGTCCCGGCTTTCGCCGGGACGACGATAGAGGTGTTTGAGATGCCTAACTCACACGGCCCGCTTCGCGTCGGCATCGGCGGTCCCGTCGGATCGGGAAAGACCGCGCTGATGGACCTGCTCTGCAAGTCGATGCGGCAGCGCTACGACATCGCCGCGATCACCAACGACATCTACACCAAATGGGATGCCGAATTTTTGGTGCGTTCGGGCTCGCTGACGCCGGACCGCATCGCCGGCGTCGAGACCGGCGGCTGCCCGCACACGGCGATCCGCGAGGACGCCTCGATGAACCTCGCCGCCGTCGCCGACATGCGCGCGAAATTCCCCGCGCTCGACCTGGTGCTGATCGAATCCGGCGGCGACAATCTCGCCGCCACCTTCTCGCCGGAACTCGCCGACCTCACCATCTACGTGATCGACGTCGCCGCCGGCGACAAGATCCCCTCCAAGGGCGGTCCCGGCATCACCCGCTCGGACCTGCTGGTCATCAACAAGATCGACCTCGCGCCGCATGTCGGCGCCTCGCTCGAGAAGATGGATACCGACGCCAAACGGATGCGCGGCGAACGGCCGTTCGTGATGACCAACCTGAAGAAGAGCGAGGGGCTCGAACGCATCATCGGCTTCATCGAGACCAAGGGGGGTCTTGCGCCGGCGCGGGCCAAGGCAGGCTGAAGCAATTCGTTAACGCCGTTGGCCGCTGATTCTATCGTTAACGCTTTTGGTCCTCGGAATGACGGCCTCCTTGATGCGGCTGAGCGACAGAACTTTCGAACTTCCCGGAACAAAATCGCCCCGGGGCGATTAGCATCCTCCCGCCCTTGCCAGCACCGCGTTGCCGGCGGCGTTTTTTCTTCGTCTTAATCTTCTCCGCCAACCGCGGTTGCGTCCTGATGATCGCTCCTCCAATATCCCGGTACGGTTGGCTTCCATTCTGCTTCGGTCTGTTGCCCCCTTCGATCTGTTGTCGCCTCGGCGGACGAAAGCTGTTGCTTCCGTTGTTCGCCAGCTCCTCATTGCCCGGGTAAACGAGTGGTTCGGCTGGGTTTCATCATTGGTTTTATCGCGCTGATCGGGGTTCTGTTCTCCGGGCTTGCGGCGTACCGCGTCCATGATCAGGAACGGACCGTCGACGGGATCGCGCTGGCGCGCGCCATCGATGTCCACGCCAGTCTGGTTCAGGACCGGCTGACCGAGCGTGAACTGCTGGCGCGCGTCGCGGCTGGGCTTTTCCGCGCGCCTTCGGTGATCAAGGCCAATATGCTGCAGCCGCTGCGCGCCTCGATCTACGCCTTCAAGACCGATTTCGTGGTTGCCGGCTGGATCGCGCGGCTCGCGCCGAACGAACTGGACGCGGCGCGCGCCGAACTCAAGGGCGCGGGATTTCCGAAGCCCGCGATCCGCAATTTCGACGACCGGCCGCTGGATGCGCGCGCGCTCGGTGAGCCGCTCGATGTCCTGATGGATGTCGAGCCGCGCAACGCCGAGTCGATGGCCCTTGCCGGCCGCTCCCTGGACCAGCACCCCGTGCTCGGGCCGATGCTGGCGCGGGCGATGGCCGAAAGCAAGCCGATCGCCTCCGATCCGCTGCCGCTGTTGCGCCCGGACGGAGCGGTCGGCCTGGTGCTGGCCGCGCCGGTTCTCCCCGAGGGCGGCGCCGCGCCGGCGGGTTTCGTCACCTTTTCCTACGACCTGGCGTCGCTGATGCTGACGAACGACGACCTGTCGCTGTTCTCGGTAGTGCTGAAGGATCCGCGCGATCCCGACAGCGAGCTGATCGCCGATCATCAGGGCGTGGTGACGTCGCGGGCGGCATCGTCGCAAGTCTCCGCGCCGTCGATGCTGCGAACCGTGACCTTCGGCGGCCGCGACTGGTCGCTCGGCTATTACGCCAAGACCAATGCGACGTCGCGCGCCGAGCAGACCGCCGCGGTCGTGGCGGCGATCGGGCTCGCGCTGACCACGATCGTCTGCGGGCTGTTCGGCTATATCGCCTACAATAACTTAAGGCTCAGCCGCGAAATCCAGGTGCGGATCGGCTTCGAGCGCCGGCTCACCGCGGTGATCGACGAGCTCAATCACCGGGTCAAGAACATCCTCGCCGTGATCCAGTCGATCGTGACGCGCACGCTGCGCCATGGCGCCGACGTCGACGTCGCCCGCGAGCTGTTGATCGGCCGCATCCACGCGATGTCGAACGTGGTCTCGCTGCTCAGCGAAAGCCAGTGGCAGGGCGTCAAGCTGAAGGGCCTGTTCGAGGCGCGCGCGATCCCGCATGCCGAGCGGATCGCAGTCTCCGGTCCCGATATCGCGGTCAGCGCGCGCGCCGCGCAAAGCCTGTCGCTGTTGTTCTTCGAGCTGGCGTCGCATTCCGACGAGGGGCTTTCGCTGGTCGGCAAGCACCCGCACATCGTCGCGCATTGGGACGTGACGGGCGAGGAGCCCGACGCAATCTTCAATTTTCGCTGGGAAGAATTCAACACCTCGGCGGCGACGCGCCGGCCCGACAGCGATTTCGGCCTGATCCTGCTCGACCGCGTCGCGCCGGAAGCGCTGGGGGGCGTCTCCAAGCGCTATTTCACCGATGTCAGCTACGTCTACGAGCTGACCGCGCCGATGGAGACGGTCGTCGACATGACCGAACGCGACCGCACCGAACAATTCGCGATGCCGCCGGGGGGGCGGAAGTAGCGATTTTCGTCCCGGCCTTGAGCCGGTTTTCCGGCAGAGCGAAGCTTTTGGTAGAAGGCCTTGAAGGAGCGGTCACGGCGCACGGCGTTGAGGGCGGCCATATAGAGAGCGTCGCGGACACGCTTGCGGCCGCCGCCGATTGTTCGCTTGCCGCGGTACGTGCCGCTGTCGACATTGCGCGCGGCCAATCCTGCCAGGGCAGCGATCTGCTTGGGGCCGAGCTGTCCGAGTTCGGGCATCTGGGCGATCAGCTGCATGCAGGCGACGGGTCCGACGCCTGGTGCGGATCGCATCATACGTGCCTGCTCAAAGATCTCCGGCTCCGCCTTGATGAGGGCCTTGATCTCGGCCTCGATCGCTTTGATCTCGCCAGTGAGGAAGTCTATGTGGCGTGCGATGCATTGGATCATGGCGCGGTCTTGGGCTTCGCTGCGGCGGGTTTTCTCCTGCGCACGCATCTGGACCAGTTGATCGCGCCGTTTTGCCAGCAGGGCCAGGGCCTTGCGTCTTGGATTGGGCGCTTGGCTAGCCGCTGGTCCCATGACCCATAACCGCCGATGTCCGAAATTCGAAGAAGCTGCAGCGACCGGCTAAGCCAACCACAAGCGCCGGTGGTTGTGGGTCCCGGCTTTCGCCGGGACGACGCTGTTGGTGAGGCACTTGGTTCTAGTTCGCCCGGAATGACGGATGCGGACGCAGATCAGCCCCCGCTGCCGCCGATCACGGCGCGCACGGTCTCGTCCGGGCCGAAATCCTCGGCGCCGTCGACGTAGAGCAGGGCGCTCAGCTTCGAGCGCGCGCGGTTGACGCGGCTCTTGATGGTGCCGACCGCGCAGCCGCAGATGGCGGCGGCGTCTTCGTAGGAGAAGCCGGAGGCGCCGACCAGGATCAGCGCTTCGCGCTGGTCCTGCGGAAGCTTGTCGAGCGCGGCGCGGAATTCCTCGAATTCCAGATGCGCGCCCTGCGCCGGCTGGGTTTTCAGCGTCTTGGCGTAGCTGCCGTCGGCATCCTCCACCTCGCGCCGCCGCTTGCGGTAGTCGGAGCGAAACAGATTGCGCAGGATCGTGAACAGCCACGCCGGCAGGTTGGAGCCGGGCTGGAACGAGTCGATATTTGCCAGCGCGCGCAGCAGCGTCTCCTGCACCAGGTCGTCGGCGCGATCGCCGTTACCGGACAGCGAGATGGCGAAAGCGCGCAACGATGGCACCGAGGCCAGAATGTCGTCGCGAAGGGCATCCGTGAGAGGCATTACTCCCCTCCATTATTTTTATCGCCCGCTCCACCCAATTGGGGGTCAGACTCGGGAACATCAAGCTTGCGGATCAGCTCGGCAAAGCGGTCCGGCACCCCCTGGCGCACGACATCGTCGTACATCGCCCGAAGCTGGTGTCCGATTCTCGACTGAATCTCGGCGTTAAGCCCGCCCTGCTTGCCAGTCGCCGCGCTCTTGCTGGCTTGAGACTTTACATCTTTCATGACCTGTTCCACGTTTCCCCGAGAGTTAAGTCCCTGAAGCTTCAAGAATTATCCCTGGTTTCAAGCTGTCTGCACGGGCTAATTCGAACCCACCCGAAAAGTTCCGCCAGGACGGGAACTTTTCTCCCGCTGGGGCGTAATCAGGCATATCAGGGGAACCGGGTCGCCCCGCAAGTCAATGTGACCCAATACAGGATGGAGTGGGGATGTCCCGATCACAGCTCGTTGCTGAACATTTACCGTTGCTGCGGCGATATGCCCGCGCCTTGACGGGAAACCAGGCGTCGGGCGACGCTTATGTGGGGGCGATGCTCGAGGCCCTGCTGCAGGATCCCGCGCTGCTCGACGAGCAGCATGGCCCCCGCGCCGGTCTGTTTCGGCTGTTCACCCAGATCTGGAACTCGGTTTCGCTCAACGATGACGCAGAAGTGACCGCGCTGCCGCTGCCGTCGGAGCGCCGGCTCTCCAACATCACCCCGTTACCGCGGCAGGCCTTCCTGCTGCTGTCGCTGGAAGGTTTTTCCGAGGAGGAAGTCGCCTTCATCCTCGGCAAGGACGTCGCCGAGACCCGCAAGCTCGCCGATACCGCCGGCCGCGAGATGGCGGCAGAGATCGCCACCGACGTGCTGATCATCGAGGACGAAACCTTCATCGCGATGGATCTCGAGAGCCTGGTGAAGAATCTCGGCCATCACGTGATCGGCGTCGCCCGCACCCATTCCGACGCGATCGCGCTGGCCAAGAACAAGAAGCCCGGCCTGATCCTCGCCGACATCCAGCTCGCCGACGGCTCCTCCGGCCTCGATGCCGTCAACGAGCTGTTGCGCACCTTCGAGGTGCCGGTGGTGTTCATCACCGCCTACCCCGAGCGCTTCCTGACCGGCGAGCGCCCCGAGCCCGCGTTCCTGATCTCGAAGCCGTTCCAGCCCGCAATGGTGTCCGCGGTCGCGAGCCAGGCGCTGTTCTTCCAGCGCAACTCGCGCAACCGGGCGCCGCGGGTGGCGTAAGACGCAAAACCGTTGTGTGGAAATCGAATCCGGCGCGCTGCACGGCGCGCCGGATTTTTTTGCGACCGGCAAAATATCGAAACTCCGTGAGATCGCATGGCGATCAACATCCGCGCCAGATGCCGCGCAGCCTGAACTCGGTGACGTGCAATCCCAGCTGTCTTGTGCCGAACGAATCCGATGAGGACCGAGGGGAGCGCCGCACCGATAAGGGATGCGGATGATTTCGCTCTGTCCTTGTGAGGTTATCGCCGTAACAGGAACGTTACCGACTAATTTCCGATTCCGTTGATTGGATCAAGCAAGGCGAAGCAGGTGCGAGCGCGATGATATAGATGAAACGTTGGTGTTCCGCGCAAAATGGAGAGAGCCCATGAAAAACGTAAGAATGGCTGCCATTGCAGTGCCCACCATCGCGTGTGCTGCAATTTTCTCCTTCCAGTGGTCTGAACACGGCGGCATCTCGATGTCGGTCGAGAGTGCCCAGGCGCGAGTCGGGCGTCCTCTGATGCCGATGAGTGTTGCGGGTGTGGCGCGCCGTCAGACACGGCGAGGTGTCTACGGTGCCGGCATCGCAGGTGCGGCCGTGGTTGGCACGGCTGCCGCTGTCGCCGCCGCGCCTTACTATGGATCAGGTTATTATACCGGCCGTCCTTACTATGGACGCGCGGGCCACTACGCGGGTGGTCCTTACTATCGGGGTACCCAGTACCACACAGATGATGCTTTCGCGGCTTACGGCGCAGTTTCCGCGCAGGATTATGCAACGCGCAACGGCTTTGTCTGTCAGCCGGGGAGCCTGGTTAAACTCGACGACGGCAGACAATATCCCTGCCAATAACGGAGACGGCGAAAGAGGCGTTTTTCTTGACCGCCTCTTTCAACTCAGGAAAGCCGCTGAAAGTCTGTTCCTGAGCGCGGCTCACCGCTGCGGCGCTCCTTGTCATGGGAGAGGTTCAAGTACGCCTGTACCGCGCGCGCCAATTCAAGAATGACAGGCTCGAAGGATAACCAGCTATTAACCAAGTTGGATTATCTGGAGAGTCGGGCATTCGGGGGCGCGCGTGCTGGCTTGCGGGCCAGCCGGTAGTACAGGCGTGGACCCATGGCCCTTGACCCGGAAGAACTCGTCACCCTCACAGATCACGGCTCGATGAAACTGCGCGCGGCAGTGTTGCGCGCGATGACGTTGCTACCCAGGGAACGCAAACGGACGACAATCGTCCGCGAGGGCGAACCCGCGATTCTGAAATTCGAGCAGATCAAGAACCTTGCCGCGCAGTGGGACGAGCGGGTCGTGCCAATCGACTGACCGGTTTTCGCCGTGCTGGTGTCCATCGGGCCGCGCCCAACGAGCTGTTCCGCGTTCCTGATCTCAAAACCGTTCCAGTCCGCGATGGTTTCAGCGGTCGCGAGCCAGGCTGTGTTTCAATTGACTTGGGAGGTCAACACCGCAATTCCGGCATGAGCGATCATCTCGTCGATTTCCGGATTCGCGCCGGATATTCCGACCGCGCCGGCGCACTGCCCGCTGTACTGGACCGGAACCCCGCCGCGGCCGACATTCGCCTCGCGGGCCTGTCCCGGTCGTTCGCGGGCCATCGCCTCGATGACGCCCGTGGGAACGCCGACGCTGGCGGAGGTGCGGGCCTTCTGTGAGGCAAGCTCGACGGTGTAGGCGCGCGCGCCGTCCATCCGCGAAAACTGAAGCAGGGCGCCGGATTCGTCGACCACGGCGATGCTGACCTCGACCTCATGCTGCCGCGCCGCCTGCAGGCAAGCGGCCGCGACCGTCTGGGCCTCTTCGAATGTAAGGGAAAATTTGCTGCGCATCGCCACCTCTCCGAAACGGCGCTGCCGCGCCACACGAACGGCCCAACGCCGTTCACATGACTACTAATTATACCGCAGCCACGAATTGAGGGGCAAGCCAGCGCGCCAAAGCACGCAAGAGTGTTTTATTTCCTTGCCGCTCGAATACTGCGTTTGACGATTTTTGAATAAAAGCAGGGCGCGGCTGGCATCACCACAGCCGCGCCCTACATCGCCGGTCAATGGGGCAGGGGGGATAACCGGCTGCCGGGATGACTCGAAACCCCCCGGAGTCGTTCCGCGGACCACAAAAAAATTTACACACGGTTAAGTGATGGCCGGATTCTGAACCTCAACGGCTCCCTCGCGTTCTCACTATTGATCGCCATGGGGCGAGGGACGAACCGCCATGTCACAGAAATCGCGAATTCTCTTCGGAGTGGCCGCCGTTACGCTGACGCTGGGCGCCATCCCGCTGGCCGCCGGCCGCGACCTCGCCGGCAATGTCTTCAATCGCTCACAGGTTCCCTCACAAGTTTCCTTGGGCATGCCCGCGACCGAGATCAATCGTGCCGCCAAGGCCGACCGCGCCGGTAGCGCCGTACGGCCCGACGTGACAATGCGGACGATCTCGCTGCAGTTCAACGGGCTCAACGCCACCTCGGTGCTGGTCCGCGTTCCCGTCGCCCAGGCGTCGCGTCCGAGTTCGTTTGCGCCGTCCTGGACCAAATCCGACAAGCGGGCGGTCGCCTGCGAGCCCGTCGTCAGCGTGCTCACCGAAGTCGCCAAGCAGCTCGAGCCCGGCCGGTGCGTGACCTGAGCGCTGGCGCGTCACGGCTCCGACCCTAGCGAGAAGCACTTCCGATACCAGTGATTTGGGGGCATGCGCCGTCAGGCGCAGGCCCGGAAGGACCAGAGTTCGACACGGTGCGCGGACGCTTTTGGTCAGCCTGCGACAACCCGACGGGCAAATCACCTGGGCGATTTATCGACCCCTCTGTCAAGTCCCTTTTGCAAAAATATTCTGGTTTTCCGAAATGGCAAATCAGTTCTCTGTCGCGCCATCCCGGTCCAAACCGAGGGGCGTTGCGCAACGTCACGAAACGCGGAGCGGGATGCGGTGGCCGCGGGGAGGGCTGGAGACGAGAGCGCTTTCCTGCGGACGGCAAAATCGTATGGTCCTGACGCCTCGACGCTGGCGTCAAGTTTGCGGGAAGCGATTTCCGCAAGCGACGGTGGCAAGAAAGCCGATCGCCGGGGAGGGTACGACATAAGCCGTAAAGCCATTGCGCGGGGAATGCCGGGTGATTTCCGGTGTGACCTGACTAACGCGTGTGCGCATCTCACTACTCATTGCACACGCGGCTATCGGGCGCATCGGGCGCCCGGCATTCCCTGCGCCCTCTTTCCAAAGAGGGCGGAACGAGCAGGCCAAGACTCGCGCGATACATGCGGCGAGATCGCGAAGGTGTGTTTGCAAACACGGGCTGTTTGAAATTCGAATTTTGGTCATTGCGAGCCAACGGGTCGCGCGAATGCGCGCCCGATGACAGGCTCCGCGAAGCAATCCATGCCCTGGGCATGAAAAGCTGGATTGCTTCGTCGCGTTCGCTCCTCGCAATGACGTTGTGAGAGCGGAGACTACTCCGCCGGCGCTTCGTCGCCTGTGGCCGCGCCGCGGCTGGCCAGAAATCCCAGCGCGATGCCGCCGACGGCCAGGATCGGGATCAGCCGCTTGATGCCGACGGCGCGGATCACCTGGAGGCCGGCGGCCAGCAGCATGGGGTCGGCGAGCGCGGTATGCATGGCGGATTTGGCGGCTTCGGCCGCGCGCGCTTTGGCCTGTTTCTCGATCTGCTTCTTGCGCGCGATGTAGCTGAAGGCGGCGATCAGCGTGACGACGAAGAAGATGGCGGCGCCGGCCAGGCAGGCCTGCACCAGGCCATATTTGTCCAGCACGAGCACGAACGCGGCGGCGCAGATGAAACACGTCGTCACGAACAGCGCCAGCGCGGCGGCGGCCGCGAGCGAGGTCAGCCGCAAGGCGCTGCCGGTAGAATTCCTTGAAATCATCGATGATGCGCGCAAACATCTGAAAAGCCTCGCTGGAAATAACGGCTATCGTGGCCTCATGGTTCGAGACGCCCGGCGGCGCCGCGCTCCTCACCATGAGGGTCAATGAGCCTCATCCTGAGGAGCATCGCCGAGCGATGCGTCTCGAAGGATGAAGTCGCGCACCTTACCGGCGCCACGTCACGCCGATCAGGAAGCCGAGGCCGAGCGCAAGGCCCACGGTCGCGAGCGGGCGCTGGGTAATCACGTCCTCGAGCGTCTCCTCGATCGAACTGGCCGCGTCCTGCGCCGCCTCCATCATGGCGCTGCCGCGCTCGGTCATGTCGTCGACCGTGGCGTCGACATTTTCGCGCGCCTGCTTGTAGCCGCGGCGCGCCTGCTTCCTGGCGGTGCCGGCGAAGCTGTTGAGCGCGTCGGTGATCTGGTCGGTCAGTGCTGCGATATCGTTCTTCACGGCTGCTACATCCTTCTCGAGGCGTTCTTCAAGGCGTTCCTGGGTGGCTTTGTCCGACAGGTTTCTCATGCCGATCTCGCCGTCTGTGCTGGACATCGAAAGCTCCCGGGATACTGAAATCATCTGCGGCACAAACGTTTCGATGCGCGCTAAGTTCCCGAAAAGGAAACCGATCAGTCCTGCGGCAGTTGCGGCATATCGACCGGCATCAGATGCTCTTTAAGAATCAGCGCGACGATCAGCAGCGGCGACGACAGGAAGCCGCCGACCGGGCCCCACAGCCAGGTCCAGAACGCCAGCGCCAGCAGCACCGCGAGCGCGTTCAGCGAAAGCCGCCGCCCGATGATGGTCGGCGTGACGAAATGCCCTTCCAGGAAGGTAATTCCGACAAAGGCCAGCGGCGCGATCAGGCCCGCGGTAAGCGTGGGAAACGCGATGATGCCGACGACTGCGAGGATCACGAACATCACGACCGGGCCGATGATGGGCAGAAAGTTCAAGGTCGCGGCCAGCGCGCCAAGGCCGGCGGGATTGGGCATGCCGGTCACGGCGCAGACGATGCCGGTCGCGATCCCGACGCCGATATTGATCGTCGTCACCGTCAGCAGGTAGCCGCCGAGATGCTCCTCGATCTCGTTGAGGATCCGCAGCATGCGCAGCCGCTCGGCGTGGCCGGCGAAGGTCATGATCAGCGCGCGGCGCAGGTCCCGCCAGCTCGCGATGAACAGGATCAGGGTGGCGAAGAACAGCAGGAATTCGGTGAAGGTCGGCGACAGGAATTCGAGCGCGGGCTGCACCCAGTCGAATTTCGGCATCTGGAACGAACTCAGGGGATCGGAGCCGCCGACCATGCCCTGCAGCTCCTGCCAGAGCGCCAGCGGCCGGTCGAACACATGCAGCCGCTCCTTCAGGATCGATCCGAGCTCCGGCAGGCGGTGGCTCCATTCCATCAAAGGCGAGGAGATCAGGCCGACGATGAAGGTGGCGATCGCGCCCACCGCGAGCACGATCAGGACGGCGGCCACGGAGCGGGGAATGCGGCGTCGCTCGAGAAAGCCCGCGGCCGGCGACAGCATCGTGCCCACCACGAAGGCTGCCACGACGGGGAGAAAGAATGCCTTGGCGAGATAGAGAACGGCGACGACGCAAATCACCAGAAGCGCGACCAGCGCGAAGGCGACCACCTCGGCCCGCCGGATCACCGGCGGCAGTTCGGTTCGGCTGTCGGACAGCGGCGTACCGGCCGCTTCGCCGGAAGGCGCACGCTCGTTGGGAAGGACACGCAACTGGCTCTCCCCGCTGCTGGCGGCTGATTGGGCTGACGAACACGGGTTCGCGCGACGATGGCGTCGGGCGGCAAAGCGGGTTCAGGCAGGCACAACACGCAAGGCCCGTAAAAGGTTCCGTCGCGGAAACGTGAGCGGCAGTCGGCTTGACATCACTTGCCCCTCATCGATTCGGAAGGAACCGCTTCGCCCCGGCCGAGTTGATTGCGGCAGGAAGCATCGAGCTGATGCGCATCGCACTGGGGCAGATCATGACACAGACAATCGCAGGCTTTCGCAGGCTGTCGCCGCGCGTGACGAACGCGCTCGTTCTCGCCGGGGCCATGGTGCTGGCGCCGGTTATTTTCTCCAGCGCGGCCAGCGCGCAGGTGCTCGGCTACGCTGCCGCGCCGCAAAGCGCATTCCCGTCGGGCAACATGGTCGCACCGGACGAGGCGGCGCTCGCAGACGATGGCGACGGCAGCGTGCTGCCGGAGCGGCTGCGGCGGACGGTCGTCGCGCTCGACACCAGCGAGCCGCCTGGCACCGTCATCATCGATACCGGCAATACCGCGCTTTATTACGTGCTCGGCCAGGGCCGCGCGATCCGTTATGGCGTCGGCGTCGGCCGCGAAGGCTTTACCTGGGCCGGCGTGCAGAGCATCACCCGCAAGGCGGAATGGCCGGACTGGCATCCGCCGGCGCAGATGATCGCGCGCCAGCCCTATCTGCCGCGCTTCATGGCCGGCGGCCCCGGCAACCCGCTCGGCGCCCGCGCGATGTATCTCGGCTCCAGCGAATACCGCATCCATGGCACCAACGATCCCACCACCATCGGCAAGTTCGTCTCCTCCGGCTGCATCCGCCTGACCAATGAAGACGTCTCCGATCTCTTCAGCCGGGTCGAGGTCGGCGCCAGGGTCGTGGTGCTGCCGAAGAACGGGCCGCACATCGCGGCGCGGGCGATCGGTCCGGCAGGGCTGCAGGCCACCATCACCGTTCGTCCAACGGTGTCGCCACGTTCGACCGGCCGTCAGTCGACGAACCTTTCGATGTCGTCGCTGTACTGACGAAAAGCGCGGAGACCGCCGATGTTGTGGAGATCAATCAGGCAGGCAGCGCTGGGCGGGGCGGTTGCGTTGTGCGCGCTGGCGCTGGCGCCGGCCGCGCAAGCCGAAAACGATTTCCTCTCCGCGCTGTTCGGCGCGTTCGGCGGCGGCCACTCCCGCGGACCCGATATCATCCGCGTGCCCTATGGCAACGAGGGTCAGCCCGCCGATCCGCAAAACTTTCCTTCGCAGGGTGAGACGCCGGGCCAGCGCGTCGTCACCTATGGCGGCGGCCAGGCTTATTGCGTGCGCACCTGCGACGGCCGCTATTTCCCGCTGCAGGGCGCCGACAGGGAAAGCCGGGCGGCGTCGTGCAACAGCTTCTGCCCGGCGAGCCATACCGAAGTGGTGTATGGCGGCAATATCGACAGCGCCGCCACGGCGAGCGGCAAGCCCTATTCCGAACTGCCGAACGCGTTCCGTTATCGCAACGAGATCGTGGCGGGATGCACCTGCAACGGAAAGGACCAGTTCGGCCTGGCGCCGGTCAGGCTCGAGGACGACGCGACGCTCCGCAAGGGCGACCTCGTCGCCGGCGCCGATGGGCTGATGGTCGCCGGCCGCAGCGCCGACCGGCGCGGCGCTTCGCTGAACTTCACGCCCGCCTCGAAGTCGGTGCAGGCCCGCTATCAGCGCGTGCCGGTGGTGGCGAAGGAGTAATCGGGCCGCCGCTCGACGCGGCCGCCTCGATCAAGCCGCGCGGATCTTGCCGAGGAACTGGGTCACCTGACCGCCCAGTTGCTGGCTCTGGGTTTCCAGCGTCTCGGAGGCCTGCTTGACGTTCTCCGCGGCGGCGGCGGAGGCATCGGCGTCGGTTTTGACGCCGCTGATGTTGTCGGAGACGTTCTTGGTGCCCTGCGCGGCGAACTGGGTGCTGCGGGTGATTTCCTGGGTCGCGGCGCCCTGTTCCTGAACCGCGGCGGCGATCGCGGTCGCGACCTCATTGACCTCGCCGATGATGCTGCCGATGCCCTTGATGGCGTCGATGGCTTCGCCCGCGACCTTCTGGATGTCGGCGATCTGCTCGGAAATTTCGTCGGTCGCCTTCGCGGTCTGGCTGGCCAGCGACTTGACCTCGGAGGCCACCACCGCAAAGCCTCGCCCGGCTTCGCCGGCGCGCGCGGCCTCGATGGTGGCGTTCAGCGCGAGCAGGTTGGTTTGCGCGGCGATGGTGTTGATCAGCCCGACCACTTCGCCGATCCGGCCCGCCGATTTGGCGAGACCCTGCACGGTGCCGTCGGTCTCGCGCGCCTGGCCGACCGCACGGCTGGCGATTCCGGCGGCATGCGCGGCCTGCTGGCTGATGTCGTTGATCGAGGCGCTCAACTGCTCGGAGGCGGAGGCGACGCTCTCGACGCTCATCGAGGCCTCGCTGGAGGCCTTCTCGGCGACCTGAACGCGCTCGTTGGTCTGGCGGGAAACCGCCGTCAGGCCCGAAGACGTCGTCCGCATCTGGCTGGAAGCGTCGCCCAGCTGCTGCAGCGACTGGCGCACCATGCTTTCGAACTCGCCGACATAGGTCTCGATCGCCTTCTGGCGGGAGGCGGCGCCCGCGTTTCGCTCGCGTTCCTGCGCTTCGATCCTGAGCTTGTCCTGGGCCTGCTGCTTGAAGGTTTCCAGCGCTCCGGCGAGCGCGCCGATCTCGTCGCGCCGCTCGGTGTAGCCGGTATCGACGGACAGGTCGCCCGAGGCCACCTTCAGCATGGCGTCGCGCATGTTGTGCAGCGGCTTGATGACCCGGCGGGTGACGGCCATCATGGCGCCGAACGTCAAGATGAGCGCCGCGGCCAGCAGCACGAGCTGAATCACCAGCGAGAGCAGCGCCCCGGAATGCTGAACGGCGGTGTGATCCTTGGCGGCCTCAAGTGCGCGTTCGGCGACGGTGACCGCCGAACCCATGCGACCGACCGTGATCGGGCTCCATTGGTTCGCTGTCAGTTCCGGTTTCTCGCCGGCGATCAGGGTGTTCAACAGGCGATCGCGCAAAGCAAGATAGTCCGGCTCGAAATAGGCGGTCTTGGTCGCGGCGATCGCGGCGGAAAGCGCCGGTGGCAACTGCATTCCCGATGCCGCCGTTTCCAGCGCGGTAAATGCGATTTCGGTGCCGCCGAGCAATCTCGTGTAGGCTAGGCGCGATTCCGGTGCCATGCGGCCGGCCGCGAGCCCCTTCGAAATCATCAGCGATGCCTCGCCTGCGGTGTTGCGCAGCAGCCAGGCGGTTTGCTTGATCGCCAGCAACTGGTCGATCGTGGCGTCTTCGTGATTGACGGCCGAGGCAAGCGATGTGGACAGCTTTTCAAGCGTCACCAGCAGCGCGTCTGTCGTATCCGTATATTCTTTTGCGAGCGCCGGGCGGCGCGAAGCTTTCGGCTTGGCGACGGAGTCCCAGAATTCCTTCTGCAGCATGGTGATCGTCTTGAACAGCCGGTCCAGCTCGGGCACCAGCATCGATTGCTGCGGGAATTCGACGGAAGGGAGCAGCGCGAGTGCGTTAGCCATTGCGGGCATTTCCGAATCGCGAATCTCCCGCAGGTATTTGTCGATATCGCTTGCAACAGGCGGGTCCGAGTTCAGCAGCCGGCTGGTCGTGGACCGATCGGTGCGCAGGTTATGCATCGCCTTGAACACGTTCGCCGAGGCGTCGGCAATGATGGCGATCCGGTTCGTCAATTGCAGCCGGGTCCAGGAATCCCAGGCGTTTAGGGAGAAGCCGACGACCACGCAAAATGCCGTGGTCAGGATGACGGTCTTCAGCAGCGCGGATACGGTGAGACGGTTCAGCATGTCAGCCCCCAGATTTCGCGCCTATTTGGGCCGATATAGGTAAAAATTTAGACAGTTCCGCTGCCGTATTAGTACCGGCTCGCAACAGGAAAGCCCGAATAAGCCTGCGCCGCGGTTCCTTTGGGGGAACCGAAGGGTCCCTTGCGGGTTAACAGACCGTTAATTTCGCTTCGCGCGGTTTCAGGGGGATTTCCGGATGCTCGTCAGCGTACTCGTCACCTTTCTCGTCGTCATTCTCATTCTGTATCTGATCAACCTGCTGCCGCTCGACGGCCGCGCCAAGCAGATCATCCGCGTCATCGTCATCATCCTCGGCGTGATCTCGCTCTTGAAATACATCGCGGTGTTCTAGCGCTGACGGGTATCCGCAACGCAAAAGCCCCGGCGGGAAGCCGGGGCTTTTGGTTGGCTGATCGTCTAAGAGCTATTTCAGCGTCCTGAACCAGTCGTCCACGTCCTTGTGGATCTGGTCCTTGGCGAAGCCGTAGCGCTGCTGCAGCTTGCCTTCGAGCTGCTCGCGGCGGCCCTCGATCACGTTGAGATCGTCGTCGGTGAGCTTGCCCCACTTTTCCTTGGCGGCGCCCTTGAACTGCTTCCAGTTGCCTTCAACCCGGTTCCAATCCATCGTCATCTCCTCCTGCGGTTGAGATGACGACTTAACGGGTGCGGGTATTCGATCGTTCCCGGAACAGGCCTGCGGCATGTGACCGCCGCGTTAGCCGCCGCCTTTTAGCCCGCCGCCTTGGCCTCGCGGCGCCGCGCGGTGAGGATGAACTCGGTGTAGCCGTTCGGCTGCTCGCGCCCCTTGAAGATCAGGTCGCAGGCCGCCTTGAAGGCAACGCCGTCGAACGAGGGCGCCATCGGCCGGTACAGGGGATCGCCCTTGTTCTGGCCGTCCACCACCACCGCCATCCGCTTCAGCGATTCCATCACCTGCTCCTTGGTGATGACGCCCTGATGCAGCCAGTTCGCCAGATGCTGGCTCGAGATCCGCAAGGTGGCGCGGTCCTCCATCAGCCCGACGTCGTGGATGTCGGGCACCTTGGAGCAGCCGACGCCCTGGTCGATCCAGCGCACGACATAACCGAGGATGCCCTGGCAATTGTTGTCGATCTCCTGCTTGACGTCATCCGGCGCCCAGTTCGACTGCGACACCGGGATGGTGAGGATGTCGGACAGTTTTGCGCGGGGTCCGCCCTTGGCCAGCTCCTGCTGGCGCGCCAGCACGTTGACCTGGTGATAATGCAGCGCGTGCAGGGTGGCGGCGGTCGGTGACGGTACCCAGGCGGTGGTGGCGCCGGCCTGCGGATGGCCGATCTTCTGCGCCAGCATGTCCGCCATCTTGTCGGGTGCGGCCCACATGCCCTTGCCGATCTGGGCATGGCCGGGCAGGCCGTCGATCAGGCCGATATCGACGTTCCAGTCTTCATAGGCCTTGATCCAGGGCTGCGCCTTCATGTCGTTCTTGCGGATCATGGGACCCGCTTCCATCGAGGTATGGATCTCGTCGCCGGTGCGGTCGAGGAAGCCGGTATTGATGAACACGATGCGCTTCGACGCATTCTGGATGCAGGCCTTGAGGTTCACCGTGGTGCGGCGCTCCTCGTCCATGATGCCGACCTTCATGGCGTTCTCGGGCAGCGACAGCATCTTCTCGACTCGGCCGAACAGCTCGCAGGTCAGAGCGACCTCGTCGGGACCGTGCATCTTCGGCTTGACGATGTAGACCGAGCCGGTGCGGCTGTTTTTCGTCTTCGAATTGCCCTTGAGATCGTGGATCGCGAGCAGGCCGGCGACCGCGGCGTCCAGGATGCCTTCCGGAATCTCGGCGCCGGTGGAGTCCAACACCGCGTCGGTGAACATGTGATGGCCGACGTTGCGCATCAGCAGGAGGCTGCGGCCGTGGAGCTTGAGTTCCTTGCCGTCGGCGGTCTTGTAGACGCGGTCGGGATTGAGCGCGCGCTTGAGCGTCTTGCCGCCCTTCTCGAAATCGGCCGACAGCGTGCCGTCCATCAGGCCGAGCGTATTGCGATAGACCAGCACCTTGTCCTCGGCATCGACCGCCGCGACGCTGTCTTCCATGTCGAGGATGGTCGAGACCGCCGATTCCAGGATCATGTCGGCGACGCCAGCCGGATCGTCCTTGCCGATCAGATTGGTGCGGTCGATCTTGACCTCGATATGCATGCCGTTGTTGACCAGCAGCACCGCGCTCGGCGAGGCCGGATCGCCCTGAAAGCCTGCGAACTGCGAGCCTGATTTCAGCGCGGTGGCGTTGCCGCTCTTCAGCTTGACCGCGAGCTGGCCGGCGACGACGCTGTAGGACGTCACATCCGTGTGGCTTCCGGTCGCCAGCGGCACCGCGGAATCGAGAAACGCCTTGGCCTTGGCGATCACCTTGTCGCCGCGCGCCTTGTTGTAGCCCTTGCCGGTTTCGCTCGGGTCGTGCGGGATCGCATCGGTGCCGTAGAATGCATCGTACAGGCTGCCCCAGCGCGCATTGGCGGCGTTCAGCGCATAGCGCGCATTGGTCAGCGGCACGACCAGCTGCGGTCCGCAGATCTTGCCGATCTCCTCGTCGACGTTGGATGTCTCGACCTTGTGCGTCGCCGGTTCGGGCAGGAGATAACCGATCTCCTTCAGGAACGCGGTATAGGCGTTCATGTCGAACGGCTTGCCCTTGTGGGCGCGATGCCAACCGTCGATCTTCGTCTGGAGAGCGTCGCGGATCGCCAGCAGTTCGCGGTTCCGGGGAGCTAGATCGCGCAGGATGGCGGCAAGCCCGGCCCAGAAGGCATCCGGCGAAATCCCGGTCTTGGGGGCGGCTTCCTTGGCGATGAAATCGAACAGAACGGGGGCGATTTTCAATCCGTGGGCTTCGATACGCTTCATGATGGGTTTTTCTCACGAGAAACCGCTGCAACAGGCGGTTTTCTGGGGGCAAACGGCAAAAGGGCCCCGCAAAGGGCCTTGTTCGGGGCCCTTTTAGCCCTAAAGCCGGGGCGATGAGAAGGCCCTTGGCGCCGCCGTCTGCCCATTAAGGGGGCGGCGCGGGACGCTCAGATATTGGCGGCGAGATCGACCAGTTCGTCGAACAATATGCCGGATTTCGCCAGCATCCGCTCGATTTCCTCGGCCCCTTCCGCGACCGAGCCCGCCGAGGTGTCGAGCGTCAATTCGCACGATGCCGGCGGCTGGTAATCGTTGCCGATGCCGGTGAACGCGTGCAACGCGCCGGCCCGCGCCTTGGCGTAGTGGCCCTTGGGATCGCGGCTTTCGCAGATCTCGGCCGGGGTCGCGACATAGACCTCGCGGAAAAATGTATCGGCGATGCGGCGCGCGGCGGCGCGGTCCTCGCGTGACGGCGAAACCGCCGCGACGATGGCGATGTGGCCGTTGCGGGCGAGATGGGTGGCGACTTCGGCAAGCCGCCTTATATTCTCGCTGCGGTCCTCCGCGGAGAAACCGAGATCGCTGTTGAGGCCGGCGCGCAAGGTGTCGCCGTCGAGCAGCACCGGCGAACCGCCATTGCCGAACAGCCGGCGTTCCAGCGCGCGCGCCAGGGTCGATTTCCCGGAGCCCGGCAGGCCGGTCAGCCAGACCACCGCGCCGCCATGGCGATAGCGCGCCGAACGCTCGTCGGCACGCAGCGCCGATTCCACCGGCACGATGTCGACGGGAAGGGCGCGCTGTCCGGCGTCGACCGACAGCACCAGCCCGCCACCGGCAATGCGGCCATTGATCTCGATCACCAGCCGTCCAGTACGGGGATTATCGGTATAGGGATCGGCGGCGATCGGCTGCGCCAGCGAAATATCGATCTCGCCGACATGATTGCGCGCGATCGATTTGTTTTCGACGCTCGACAACTCGCCGGGATCGACTGCCTTCTCGATCGCGACCACGGTGGCGCGGCTCTCGCGCGTGCCGAGACGGACCAGGATCGAGGCGCCCGTCGCCAGTGGCTGGTCGTGCAGCCAGAAAATGCGCGCGCGAAGGCGGCGGGTATCGCGCGGGCTCGTGCCGACATGGGCGATGACGTCGCCGCGCTCGATGAACAATTCGCGGTCGAGCGTGATGCCGACCGATCGTCCCGCGGTTTGCGCGACCCTGACCGGCGTCACCGGCCAGCCCTCGACACTCCGGATTTTTGCGATCTTGCCGGCGGGCATGATCACGATCTCGTCGCCGGCGGCAAGACGGCCGGATTCGATGCGGCCCGCGACAATGCGGCGGTCGTCGAACTTGTAGATCGCCTGCACCGGCAGCCGCAGCGCAAGCTGCTCCAGCGGCCGGGCCGGCTCCAGCGCATCCAGTGCCTCGACAACGGTCGGACCCCTGTACCAGCCGATCCGTGGCGTGCGTTCGGCGACGCCGTCGCCGTCGCGCGCGGAGATCGGGATCACCGCCGCAGGCGTGACGCCGAGGCCGGTGAGGTGGGCGGAAATCTCGTTGCTGATTTCGTTAAACCGCGCCGCGCTGAAATCGACCCGGTCCATCTTGTTGACGACCACCGCGACCTGTTTGACGCCGAGCAGGTGCAACAGATAGCCGTGGCGCCGGGTCTGGTCGCGCACGCCTTCCAGCGCGTCGATGATCAAGACCGCGCCGTCCGCCTGCGAGGCGCCGGTGATCATGTTGCGAAGGAATTCGGCGTGGCCGGGCGCGTCGATCAGCACGATGTCGCGCGATCCCGTGCGGAAGCGGATCTGCGTGGTGTCGATGGTGATGCCCTGGTCGCGCTCGGTCTGCAGCGCATCGAGCAGGAACGACCATTCGAACGGCATGCCGCGGCGGGCGCTGACCGCCTTGAGCATTTCGAGCTTGCCGTCGGGCAGGCTGCCGGTCTCGTGCAACAGACGCCCGACCAGCGTCGACTTGCCGTGATCGACATGACCGACGATGACGATGCGGACCTGCGGGCGGGTGGTGCCGTTCGGTGTCGCCGATACGCTTGCGGGGATGATCATGTTCATCGGAGCGCTCAATTCAATGTCGGTTCAGAGATAGCCGGCGACGCGCAGCCGCTCGAAAGCGTCTTCGGTCTCGTGGTCGAGCGCGCGGCCCGCGCGTTCCGGCACCTTGGTGCTGTCGAGTTCGATCAGGATTTCCTCGATACTCGCGGCGTTCGAAGCCACGGGATTGGTGATGTCCTGGTCGCCCAGCGAGCGATAGCGCTTGCCGTCCTTGGCGAGATAAAGCGGGATGATCGGGATGTTTTCGCGCTTGGTGTAGGCCCAGATGTCGGCCTCGGTCCAATGCAGGATCGGGTGGATGCGCAGATGCGCGCCCGGCGGCGGCGAGGCGTTGAACTGGTCCCAGAATTCCGGCGGCTGGTCGCGCACGTCCCATCCGCCTTCGGTGCCGCGCGGCGAGAACACCCGCTCCTTGGCGCGGGTCGCCTCTTCGTCGCGGCGGATGCCGGCGATCAATCCGTCGAAGCCGTATTTGGCGAGCGCGAGTTTCAGTCCGTCGGTCTTGCGTGCCGCCGATCGCGCGGCCGGCGGCAGGGTCGGATCGATGGTTTCCAGCGGCGGACACGGTTCGACCCTGAGATCGAGTTCCCATTCCTTGCCGTAGCGATCGCGAAACGCATACATCTCCGGAAATTTCTTGCCGGTGTCGACGTGGAGCGCGGGGAACGGCACGCGGCCGAAGAAGGCCTTGCGCGCCAGCCAGATCATCACGTTGGAGTCCTTGCCCAGCGACCACAAGAGCGCGAGCTTCTTCAGCCGCGCGAAGGCCTCGCGGAAGATGTAGATGCTCTGCGCTTCCAGCGCGTCGAGGTGATCCATGGTGGGCTCAAGTGGACGTCCATTGGTCGAAATTTGTTGGACCGGTGAGCCGTCAGGCCTATCGGACCAAGGCAACGGGTTTTTGACGGTGTCGTTGTTGAGAAGATGCATCTCTGGACCTTGGCCGCTGGAGGCGAAAATTCTATAGTTGCACCGCAACAGGGAAGAAATAAATTTCCCTTTGCGGGGGTTGAACGAGACATATATAGAAAATAATTCTAGTCAACCCCGGAAGTCGGGGCAGCGAGTGTCGCATGCGATTCCTGCCGGTATTCCTTGATCTGCAAGCCGGTCCCGTCCTGCTCGTCGGCGCGGGCGATCTGGCGCGGGCAAAATTGCGCCTGCTGGCCGCCGCGGGGGCGCGCGTTCGCTGGTACGCGACCGACGGCCATCATGATCTGGGCGGCCTCGGGGCCGCCGATGCCACGCGTATCGAGCTTGCAAAGGGCGATCCGCTTGCCGCCGATCTCACGGGCATCATTGCGGTCCTTTGCGCCGGCGCGGGCGCCATTGGACCCCTGATGTCGGCGCGGGCCAAAGCGGTTGGTCTGCCCGTGAATGTCATGGACGACCTCGCGCATTCGACCTTCATTTTTCCCGCCATCGTTGATCGCGGCGATGTCGTGGTCGCCGTCGGCACCGGCGGAACGTCGCCGGTGGTGGCGCGCCGGGTGCGCGAGCGCATCGAGGCGGTGCTGCCGGCGCGGATCGGCGATCTCGCCGCCTTCATCGGCCGCTGGCGCAAACCGATCCATGGCCGCATTGCCGAATTTCCGCTGCGCCGCCGCTTCTGGGAGCGCGTGGTCGATGGCCCGATCGGCGCGCTGGTTCTCGCCGGGCGCACGGACGAAGCCGAAGCGGCGTTGAAGGAAATTGCCGACCCCAGCGCCTTTGCCGGCGCGCAAGGCGATGGCAACGCCGAGGGCCGGGTGACGCTGGTCGGCGCCGGTCCCGGCGATCCGGACCTGCTCACCGTCAAGGCGCTGCGCGCGCTGCAGGATGCCGATGTGGTGTTCTACGACGAACTGGTCTCGCCAGAGGTGCTCGATCGTGCCCGCCGCGATGCGTCGCGCGTTCCCGTCGGCCGCCGCGTCGGCAAGCCCGGCATCGGCCAGGACGCCATCAACATATTGATGATCGAGGCCGCGAAATCCGGCCAGCGCGCCGTGCGGCTGAAGGGCGGCGATTCCTTCGTGTTCGGCCGCGGCGGCGAGGAAGTCGAAGCCCTGCGCAAGGCGGGTGTCGCCTATTCGATCATTCCCGGCATTACCGCGGGACTCGGCGCGGCGGCGCAGTTCGAAGTACCGCTGACCTTCCGCCACGAGGCGCTGCGCATCACCTTCCTCACCGCGCACAAGGCAAAGGACGCCGAAGCCGTCGACTGGTCGACGCTGACTGATACGAAGATGACGGTCGTGGTCTATATGGGCATGACCGCGGCGCCGTCGGTCCGCGCCGGCCTGCTGGCCGCGGGCCGCTCGCCGCAAACCCCGGTCGGCGTGTTCGCGCGGGTGAGCCGGCCGGATGCGCAGGCCGCGGTCGGCACGCTGGACCGGTTGCCCGATCTGATTGGCCAGATCGACGGCGGTCCCGCCATTCTCATCATCGGCGATGTGGTCGCGCATTCCGCGCCATGGCGCCATTCCAACCCTTATCAAGTCATCTCCGAACTCCTGGAAGCTGCAGAATGACCTCTCCTCTCGAACAGAAGAAAATCAGAATCACCGGCCCGTCGGTGGTGACCGCCAACCGCACCTGGGACGGCATCGTGATCTACCGTACCGCCCGGCAGGACTGGTCGGCCAAGCTGACGGACGCCGCGATCGTGCGCACGTCCGACGAGGCCCGCGCGCTGCTCGCCGAATCCGCCGCCGACGATGTCGGCGCGGTCGGCGCTTATGTCGCGCCGGTCGAAATCAAGGAAAACGGCAAGATCAAGCCCGGCAATCTGCGCGAACATATCAGGCTGCAGGGCGTCACCATCGATCTGCCGGTTCCGGCATAAGGTTAATTCACCATGTACGCATATGACGAACTCGATCGCACGCTGATCAACGAACGCGTGGAGGAATTCCGCGACCAGGTGAAGCGCCGGCTGTCCGGCGAGCTCACCGAGGACGAATTCAAGATGCTGCGGCTGCAGAACGGCGTCTATCTGCAGCTGCACGCCTACATGTTCCGGATCGCGATCCCCTACGGCACGCTGTCGTCGGCGCAATTGCGGCGGCTGGCGCATGTCGCGCGGCGCTACGACCGCGGCTACGGCCATTTCACCACCCGGCAGAACATCCAGTTCAACTGGATCAAGCTCGCCGAACTGCCGGATGCGCTGGGCGATCTCGCCGAAGTCGGCATTCACGCCATGCAGACCTCGGGCAACAACACCCGCAACGTCACTTCGGATCAATGGGCCGGCGTCGCGCCGGGCGAGATCGAGGATCCGCGGATCTGGTCGGAGCTGTTGCGGCAATACACCACGCTGCATCCGGAATTCTCGTTCCTGCCGCGCAAGTTCAAATTCGCGATCACAGCCTCGCCGCACGATCGAGCCGCGATCAAGATCCACGACATCGGCCTGCGGCTGCACCGCAATGCCGATGGCGAGACTGGATTCGAGGTGCTGGTCGGCGGCGGGCTCGGCCGCACCCCGTTCATCGCCAAGACCATCAAGCCGTTCGTGCACGGCCATGACCTCCTGAGCTATGTCGAGGCCATCCTGCGCGTCTACAACCAGTACGGCCGCCGCGACAACATCTACAAGGCGCGCATCAAGATCCTGGTGCATGAACTCGGCATCGAGAAATTCGCCAAAGAAGTCGAGGACGAGTGGCAACAGATGCGCGACAGCGACACCGCGCTGACGCTGGACGACGCCATGATCGAGGACATCCGCTCGCGCTTTTCCTATCCGGCTTACGAAAAACTGCCGCATTTGCCGGAGGAGCTGAAGAAGGCGGCGGCCGACCCGCTGTTCGAGCGCTGGCGCAAAAATTCGGTGTTCACGCACAAGGCGCAGGGTTACGCCATCGTGACGCTGTCGCTGAAACCGGTGGGCGGCCCTCCCGGCGATGCCACCGCCGACCAGATGGACGCGCTTGCCGATCTCGCCGACAAATATTCGTTCGGCGAAATCCGCGTTGGTCACGAGCAGAACCTGGCGCTGCCCCATGTCGCCAGGCGCGATCTGCCGGCGCTGTGGGCGGCGCTCGACAAGATCGGGCTCGCCACGCCGAACGTCAATCTGGTTTCCGACATCATCGCCTGCCCAGGGCTCGATTATTGCTCGCTTGCCAACGCGCGCTCGATCCCGATCGCGCAGGAGCTGACCCGGCGCTTTGCCAATCACGACACCGCCGACCTGATCGGGCGGCTGCATATCAATATCTCCGGCTGCATCAACGCCTGCGGCCATCACCATGTCGGCCACATCGGCATTCTCGGCGTCGAGAAGAACGGAGAGGAATTCTATCAGATCACGATCGGCGGCCGCGCCGACGAGAACGCCGAACTCGGCGCCTTGATCGGACCGGCGGTGCCCTATGGCGAAGTCGCCGACGTGGTCGAGGATATCGTCGAGGCCTATCTCGCGATGCGCGCCCGGCCCGACGAGCTGTTCGTCGATACGGTGAAGCGGCTCGGCGTCGAACCTTTCAGGGAGCGCGTCTATGCCACTCGTTAAGAACGGCAAGATATCCGGCGACGAGTTCGTCCATCTCGCCGACGATGCCGAAATCCCCGGCGACGACGCGATCCTGATTTCCGCGGCGCGGTTTCTCGCCGATCCGGAGGCGCTCTCGCGGCGCGCCGGAAAGACCGGCGTGATCTGGCCGAACAGCCGCGACCTCGACGATCTCGTGCCGTATCTCGACCGGCTCGCGGTGGTCGCCCTGGTGTTTCCGACCTTCCGCGACGGCCGCGCCTACAGCCAGGCGCGGCTGCTGCGGGAACGCTACAAATATTGCGGCGAGCTGCGTGCCACCGGGCAGGTGCTGCGCGACCAGTTCCTGTTCATGATGCGCGCCGGGTTCGACGCGTTCGAGGTGAAGAAGCCCGCCGACGCGGAAGCCTTCGCCAACACGGTCAAGCGCTATTCGGTGTTCTATCAGCCGACCGGCGACGGCCGCATGACGGCGCTGCACCGGCGAATGATGCTGCGCCATTCGGAAAGCGCCAATCCATGAATGCGATTGTCCATCAGGCCTCGCCCGCGACGTCGCGGGTTTTGCCGACGGCCGAAGAGCTTGATCGCGTGCTGCGCCATGCGTCGCCGGCGGAAGTGATCGCGACCGCGTTGCGGACGGTCGGCCGCGAGCATCTCGCGCTGGTCTCTTCGTTCGGCACGGAATCGGCGGCGCTGTTGAAGGTGATGGCCGATGTCGATCCCGCGATCCCCGTGGTGTTTCTCGACACCGGATGGCTGTTCGAGGAGACGCTGGCCTATCGCGACGCCCTGATCGCGGCGCTGGGCCTGCGCGATGTCCGCTCCATCAAGCCGCTGGAAGAGATGCTCAACCGCGAGGATCCCGAGCGCGAATTGTGGTTCTCCGATCCCGACGCCTGCTGCCGCATCCGCAAGGTCGAGCCGCTGGCCCGCGCCTTAAAACCGTTCAGCGCCTGGATCAATGGCCGCAAGCGGTTTCAGGGCGGCTTGCGCGCCGACATCGCCGTCGTCGAGCAGGACGGTATCAGGCTGAAATTCAATCCCTTCGCCAATGTCTCGCGCGAGGAGATCGAGGCGATCTATGCGCGCGCGAACCTGCCGCCGCACCCGCTCGTGAAGTCCGGCTATCTGTCGGTCGGCTGCATGCCCTGCACCAGCCGGAGCTCGACCGACGAGGACGCGCGCGCCGGCCGCTGGCGCGGCCGAGCCAAGACCGAATGCGGCATCCATACCTTGAAGACTTCGTAGCGAGCCGTTCATTCCGAATTCGAGGCTTTACCGGCCCTGGAATGACGGCCAAATCAGGCCCCGCGTTCACCATTCAGCCACGGTTGGTATGCAACAACCCGCAGGACCATTCTGGGGGAACTTCGAATCATGCGGGCGATCATCGCCATTATCGCGCTGTTGGCGCTTGGCGGCTGCGCAGGCGAGGCGCCGATCGAGGAGCCGACCATGTATGCCGACATGGCCAGTGCCGGCGCCAGGCTCGATTCGGTGGCCGCGGCGACGATGATTTCGCAGTACCGGCAGAATAACGGGCTCGGCGCGGTTGTGGTCGACCCCGATTTAATGAAGCTGGCCGAGCAGCAGTCGCAGGTGATGGCCAGCCGCAACAAGCTCGACCACGACGTCAAGGCGCCCCTGGCGCAGCGCCTCAATGCCGCGGGATACCCGGCAACGGCGGCGGTGGAGAACGTGTCGGCGGGCTATCATACGCTCGCCGAGGCTTTCTCCGGCTGGCGCGACTCGCCGCCGCACCGGGCCAATATGCTGAAAAACGGTGTCACAAAATTAGGCATCGCGGCGAGCTATGCTGCAAATACGAAATACAAGGTATTCTGGACACTTATTCTGGCCTCATCGGATCCGCGATAAACCCGGCGTGATCGTCGCCCGGCGTCTCGCAGATTGACGCCACCGCGAAGGAACGCCACGGTGTTTCTAGCATTTTGCGATATTGGATTGACCGACCCATGACCGATCATTCCAGCCCAGCGCCAGCAAGTACGCCCGCCAAGGCACAGCCTGTGCTGGTGCTGCAGGGCGGCGGCGCGCTCGGCTCCTATCAGGCCGGCGCCTACCAGGCGCTCTGTCACTTCGATTTCGAGCCGGCCTGGGTCGCCGGAATCTCGATCGGCGCCATCAACGCCGCGATCATCGCCGGCAACCCCCGCGAAAAACGGGTCGGGCGGCTCAAGGAATTCTGGGACATGGTGTCGGCGCCGGTGCCGTGGAATCCCGTCACCAAGGGCGACCGCGCGCGTTCGCTTTTCAACGAGACCAGCGCCGCCCTGATCGCGACCTTCGGTGTTCCCGGTTTTTTCCGCCCGCGCATCCCACCGGCTCCGCTGTGGCCGCAGGGAAGCCCGCAGGCGCAGAGCTATTACGATACCTCGCCGCTGCGGGCCACGCTGGAGCGGCTGGTCGATTTCGACCGCATCAACGCGCTCGAGACCCGGCTGAGCGTCGGCGCCGTGAGTGTCACCACCGGCAACTTCAAATATTTCGACAATTTCGAATTCAAGAAGCACGGCAAGAAGATCGGGCCGGAGCACATCATGGCGTCGGGTGCGCTGCCGCCCGGCTTTCCTTCGATCGAAATCGAGGGCGAACATTTCTGGGACGGCGGCATCGCCACCAACACGCCGCTCGATTTCGTGCTGGATGCGGAGATCGACAACGACCTGCTGATCTTCCAGGTCGATCTGTTCAGCGCCCGCGGGCCGCTGCCGGACTCGCTGCTGGAGGCCGCGGAGCGCGAAAAAGACATTCGTTTTTCCAGCCGCACCCGGATGAACACGGACAAGAACCGGCAGATCCACAACACCCGCAAGGCGCTGCGCGAGTTGATGGGAAAGCTGCCGGATTATCTCAGGAACGATCCGTCGCTCGAGATCCTGTGCAGGGCCGCCAAGGAAAACACCGTCACGGTGGTGCACCTGATCTACCGCAGCAAGAACTACGAATCCTCGTCCAAGGATTACGATTTTTCGCATGTCGCCATGGTCGAGCACTGGGGCGCGGGCGAGCGCGACGTTCATCTGTCGATGCGTCACAAGGACTGGCTGGATCGGCCGCAATCCGGCGAAACCATGGTGACCTACGATCTCACGGGGGACGGCACCGGCATCCCCGACGACAACAGGAGTAAATGAAATGGGTACTTTGACAGGCAAGACCGCGGTGGTGACGGGATCGACCAGCGGGATCGGGTTGGCGTATGCGCGCGCCTTCGCGGGCGCCGGCGCCAATATCGTTCTCAACGGCATGGGCGCGCCCGCCGACATCGAGAAGGAACGCTCCGGCATCGAGACGGATTTCAAGGTCAAGGCGGTGCATTCGCCGGCCGACATGACCAAGCCCGCGGAGATCGCCGAGATGGTCGCGCTCGGCGAAAAGACCTTCGGCTCGGTCGACGTTCTCGTCAACAATGCCGGCATCCAGTTCGTCTCGCCGATCGAGGAGTTCCCGCCCGAAAAATGGGAGGCGATCATCGCGATCAATCTGTCGTCGGCGTTTTATGGCATCCGCGCCGCCGTGCCCGGCATGAAGAAACGCGGCTGGGGCCGCATCATCAATACCGCCTCGGCGCATTCGCTGGTGGCCTCGCCCTTCAAGTCGGCCTATGTCTCGGCCAAGCACGGCATCGCCGGCCTCACCAAGACCGTGGCGCTGGAGCTTGCGACCTTCAAGATCACCTGCAACTGCATCTCGCCCGGTTATGTCTGGACGCCACTGGTGGAAAAGCAGATTCCCGACACCATGAAGGCGCGCAACCTGACCAAGGAGCAGGTCATCCACGACGTGCTGCTGGAAGCGCAGCCGACCAAGGAGTTCGTCACCTCCGAGCAGGTCGCGGCGCTGGCGCTGTTCCTGTGCGGCGACGACGCCGCCCAGATCACCGGCGCCAACCTCTCGATCGACGGCGGCTGGACCGCGGAGTAGGGGCCGGCCTGTCCGTCAAGGTCTTGCCTCCGGAGAAAGCCCGTCGCCGGAAAGCGCTCGCGCTCATCGAGCGCTTCAGGCGGACCTTCCGAAGCGCTGGACCAGGCGACGATTATGTTGAATCTCGTCGGCGATGATCAGCTTGCGGTATTTGAGATCTGCAATCGTCGAATTGTCCATCGGGCTGTGGCGCAAGGCGCTCTCGATTTCGCTTTCGAGCGCCGAATATCGTCGTTCCAGGTAGGAAATGGTGGTTTGCGCCATGATTGTCTCCGACACTGTCGCATCTGCAATTCCCATTGAAACGTGAAATGGCGAAAACTGATTTGACATGAATCAAGGTCGGGGAAATCGCGCGTTCAGGAATCCGCGGGCCGGGCCGCGCTGTTCCCGAACGCCAGCACGTGCAGGTCCAGCCGCTGTCGCACGATCCAGAACAGCAGCACGGTCTCGAAGACAAGCGAGATCGAGGTCGCAGCAGCCGCGCCGTGGCCGCCGAACCGCGGCACCAGCGCCACGCAGAGCGCCAAATTCATGACAAAGGACAGCGCGTAAGCCAGTGCGCAGATATGCTGGTGTCCGAGCATGTTGAGCAGCCGTTCGACCGGGCCGATCGCCGAGCGCACCACGAGCCCGATCGCGGCGATGAACATGATGTCGTAGCCGACCACGAATTTCGGTCCGAACAGCCACAACAGCGGCTTGCCCAGCGCCAGCAGCACCACGGTCGCGGCGAGCGAGGGCCAGAACGTCCATTTGATCGCATGCGCGACATAGGCCGACAGCCGCGGTCTGTCGCCGAGCGCGTGGTATTCGGCGAAGCGGTGCGCCGTCGTCGCAGACATCGCGTAGTGGATGAACGACACCAGCGCCAGCGTCTTCACCACGGCGAAATAGACGCCGACCTCCTCGGACGAGCGGAACTGCTGCAGCACCAGCACGTCGGTGTAGGACAGCAGCAGATAAAATCCTTCGACCAGCAGGATCGGCAGCGAGATCGCCAGCCAGCCGCGGAAGTCGTAGGCCTTGGGGCCGGGCTCGATATGGCCGTCGAGCCTTTTGTTCAGCACCAGCATCTGCCCGATCATGGCGATCCATACCGCGGCGGCACTGGCGAGCATCGCGGCGGTGGCGCCGAGATGGAAGCCGAGCGCGAACGCGCCGGCGGTGAAGCCGATGATCAGCGACTGGCGCACGATGAATTGCGGCATCAGCCCGAGCCGCATCCAGTCGTGCGAGCGGGCGATGCCGTCCTGGGTGTTGGCGACCACGAAGGCGGGCAGCGTGAGGCAGCCGACATAGAGCGGAACGACCTCGCCGGCATCGATCCACGGCGACAGCCATTTTACCAGGCCCGCCAGCAGCAGCGAGACCAGCGACGACACGACGAAGGTCATCCAGCGGCTGCCGGAGAGGAAGCCGCGCAGCAGCGCGTGTTCGCCGCTGGTGCGATACTCCGGAATGATTTTTTGCGCCGAGGCCGAGATGCCGAAATCCATCATGCTGCCGAGCAGCAGCACCCAGGTCCAGACATAGACATAAACGCCATAATCCGAGCCGCCCATCCAGCGCGCCAGCAGGATCTGCGAAAGATAGGCGAGGGCTGCCGAGATGACGCGGATGATGAAGATGGTGCCGGCCAGCCGCTTGGTCAGGGAGGCTTCGCTGGAACCAGCCAGCAGCGCGCGCAGCCGCGTAAGCACGCCGGCGGGCGGAACTATTGCGGATGGTGCATCCGTCGCGGCCAATTGGAAAAACCCCGGAACCGCCGCGGGCTGCGGCGACCATTTCGCCTATCAACTATTCGTTAAGATTCGGTCTCCCGGGTCGTCCCGGCGAACGCCGGGACCCATACGCCGCGGCCTCACCGCTAACGCAATGGCAGCAGTTACCTTTCCCGCCGATGAACGGCGGTGGCTATGGGTCCCGGCGTTCGCCGGGACGACCAAGAGGTCATTCCAGATTGATATTGAATTCGTACGAATGCTCGCCGCCGACCAGCGTCAATTTCAGCGCGGCGCCATCGGGGTTGGTGCCGGGTGGCACGCCGTCGAGCTCGAAGGCGAAGCGCTTGACGCCGGGCGGGGAATGTTCGAGCAATTTCGGGACCGGCAGTCCCCAGTCAGGCGTCGGCCCTTCGACGAACAGGCTGACGTTCCCGGCATCGGGACTCACCACGTCGACCAGGACGGTCGATTTGCCGTCGCGCTTGACGTCGCGGATAGTCAGCGGATTGGGATCGCCGACATTGGCCGGCTTCGGCACCGTGTCGAGTGCAGCGAACAGTGCGCTGTCTTCGGTACTCGCCACGCTGGTGAAGGGCAGCTCGGCATTGGCCTGGACCGGAATGCAGATCTTTTCGCACACCGCGTAGTTGATGTCGGCGCGAAGCGTCACCGGCTTGTCGGCGTTTTTCGCCACAATTCGCAGCGGCAGCACGACTGCGTCGTGATAGCCCATGGAATGACCGCCGGCGCCGTCGTCGAATTTCAGCGGCGCCGGCCACAGCACGGTCACGGCCTCGATATTGTCCGATTTGGAGAAATCGAAGCGCGGCGGCACGCCGGAATCGCCCGGTGTGCGCCAATAGGTCTTCCAGCCCGGCTGCAGCTGGAAGGCGATGCCGCCGAGCAGCACCGCGCCGCTGCGCGAGCCCGCCAGCAGCCGGATCGCGGAGTGTCCGTCGCGCTGCCAGGGCGAGGCGTCCTGGGCGCGGGCTTCGATCGTCAGGGATGACGCGAAGACGGTTGCGGCGAAGCCGAGTGCGGCGCGGATGGGAACTATGACGGTCATGAGACGTATTTACCGGCTAGTGGGGCCACAAACCATTGAATTGCTTGTGATGTATTTTCAAGCGGCTGGCGAAGCTTGATTGACAGAACTGCCACCCAATATCAGGATGGGCAGTAACATGAGAGTCCCTTGCGGATGGACCCTGCAGGCAAAAGACCGAGGAAAGTTCGCCGCGAAGCCGCCGGTACCGGCGACAATTCGTCCGAAGGCGGCTATCTCGACGGCCAGCTCCTGATCGCGATGCCCGTGATGGGAGACCCGCGCTTCGAGCGTTCGGTGATCTATCTCTGCGCGCATTCGTCCGAAGGCGCGATGGGCATCATCGTCAATCGGCCGGCGGGCAGCATCGACTTTCCCGAACTTTTGGTGCAACTCGACATCATCAAGGAAGCCGACCAGATCAAGCTGCCGGAAAACGCCGAGAGCATGAAGGTGCTCAAGGGCGGCCCGGTCGAAACCGGCCGCGGCTTCGTGCTGCATTCGAGCGACTTCTTCATCCAGGATGCGACGCTGCGGATCGACGACGGAATTTGCCTGACCGCCACCGTCGATATCCTGAAAGCCATCGCCAACGGCGCGGGCCCCAAGCACGCGATCCTCGCGCTGGGTTACGCCGGCTGGCGGCCGGGACAGCTGGAAGCGGAAATCCAGGACAATGGCTGGCTGCATTGCGACGCCGATCCGGACCTGATCTTCGGCGACGACATCGACGAAAAATATCTCCGCGCGCTGCGCAAGATCGGGATCGATCCGGGCATGCTGTCGAACGAGGCGGGACACGCGTAGCCGAAGTTCGGCTGCGGCGACTGACAGACCCCCGATGTCGTCCCTGCGAAAGCAGGGACCTATAACCACCGATGTTGGTTGTTGAGCAAGGCGTCTGCCCGCAGTGCCTCGATGAGAGGACACGGCGTATGTGTCCCTGCTTTTGCAGGAACGACGAAAGAAATTACTCCGCCGCCTGCTGCGCAACCGTCGGCTCGGTGCCGGCGACCGTGGCGCGCCGCATGTCGCGCGGCTGCGACTGGTCGTAGCGGCGCACCCGGTGCATGGTCTGGCGGTTGTCCCACATCACGAGGTCATGCAGCGTCCATTTGTGGACGTGGACGAATTGCGGCTGCGTGGCGTGCTCGGTGAGGTCGCGCAGCAACAGCCGCGCTTCCGGCACGCTCATGCCGAGGATCGCGCCGGCATGCGACGACAGATACAGCGACTTGCGGCCATGCACCGGATGGGTGCGCACCAGCCGCTGCAGCACCGGCTTGAACATCTGCTTTTCCTCCTCGGTGTAGTCGAGGAAGCCGAGCGAGCCGCGCGAATACATCAGCGAATGTTCGCAGATCATGTCCTCGATCTCGGCCTTGGTCTCGTCGTCGAGCGCGTCATAGGCCGCGCGCATGTCGGCGAATTCGGTGTTGCCGCCCTTCGGGTTCACCACCCGCGCCGACAACAGCGAAAACTTCGCCGGAATCGGGCGGAACGAGCTATCGGAATGCCACAGGCAGTTGCCGAGATTGAACAGATGGGTGCGGTGATCTTTCGGCAGCGGCTTGCCGTCCTTGCCGAGATTGGAGACGTCGTTCAGGCCGGAGGTGAGCCGGTAATCTTCCTTCTTGGTGACGGTGCCGCCGCGCGCCTTTTCGCGCTCGCCGAAATTCAGGGCGAAGGCGAGTTGCTGTTCGTCCGATATGTCCTGGTTTCGGAACAGCAGCACGGCGTATTTGTCCATGCCGGCCTCGATGTCCCGGGCTTCCTGCGGCGTCAGCGGCTGGCGCAGATCGACGCCCGAAACCTCGCCGAAGAAATGCGGGTGAAGCTGCCGGATCGTGACCGTCATTGGCGTTTTCTCCTGGTCGAGGGCGGTTCTCCCGCTCCATTTGGGCAAAAAACTACTCCGCGACCGGACGAAGTCAACGCTCGGCCGCCGCATGCCCGCCTTCAGGCGTTGCGGGCCATCAACCCGCCGTCCACCGGAATGATGGCGCCGGTCAGGAACGAGGCCGCCGGCAGGCACAGGCTCAGCGTCATGTGCGCGACTTCCTCGGGGTCGCCGTAGCGGCCGAGCGCGGTGCGGCGCCTGGCATAGATCGTCTTGTGCTCCTCCGAGATCCGCTCCGTGATCGCGGTCCGGATCGGTCCCGGACAGATGCAGTTGACGGTGATGCCCTCGCGACCGAGTTCGACCGCGAGCGAGCGCGTCAGGCCGACCACGCCGGCCTTCGCCGCCGAATACGGGCTGTGCAATGCGGTGGCGCCGAGCGCCTCGGTGGAGGCGATGTTGACGATCCGGGGGTTTTTCGATCGGCGCAAATAGGGCAGCGCGGCGCGGATCACGCGCTGATGCGCGGTCAGCATCACCGCGAGGCCCTTGGCCCAGGCTTCGTCGTAGCCATCGTCGTCGATCGCCACGCGCACCGAAATGCCGGCATTGTTGATGACGATATCGAGCCCGCCGAAATGGCCGGCGATGTCGTCGACGACGGCTTTGATTTCGTCGCGGTCGGCGACGTCGAGCTTCCAGGCTTTTGCAACCTCGCCCTTGGCCGTGATCTCGGCAGCGACGGTCTCCGCGCCCTTGGCCGCATAGTCGGTGACGGCGACGTTGGCGCCCTCGGCGGCGAACACGTGCGCGGTGGCGCGGCCCATGCCGCTGGCGGCGCCGGTGACGAGGACCGTCAATCCCTTGACCGAGCGGCCGAGTTGCTTGAAATCGGACATGGGCTTTTCCCTGCGTTTCTTCCCTGGAGCGTCCGCTGCTATGCTTTTGGCAGCCATTCAAATTTGGGGCTGACGATGAACGAACTGGATTTCAGCGGCAAGCAGGTTCTCGTGGTCGGCGGTTCCAGCGGCATCGGCAACGGCATTGCGCAGGCGTTTCGCGCCAGGGGCGCGCGCGTCCAGGTTTGCGGCACCCGCGCTGCCGCCGCCGATTACTCGGCGAGCGAGGGTTCGCATCTCGAGGGTCTCGACTACGCGCAGCTCGACGTCAGCGACGCCAAAGCGATCGAGGCTTTCAGGCCGTCGTTCGGCCGGCTCGATGTGCTGGTGCTGGCGCAGGGCGCGGTGATCTACCGGCGTGGCGAATTCGAAATGGATGGCTTTCGCAAGGTGCTGGAAGTCAATCTCATGAGCCTGATGGCCTGCGCCGGCAAATTCCATGACATGCTGGGCGCGGCGAGGGGTTCGCTGATCATCGTCAGTTCGACCGCCGCCTATCATTCGACCAAGGGCAATCCGGCCTACAACGCCTCCAAGACCGGCGCGATGGGCCTGACCCGGACGCTCGGCCAAGCCTGGGCCGAGGACGGCATCCGCGTCAACGGCATCGCGCCGGGCCTGGTCGACACGAAAATGACGAAGGTGACGACGGCCAACCCGAAGCGGCTGGAAGGCGCGATCGAGCGCATCCCGCTGAAACGGCTGGGCACGCCGGCCGACATGGCGGGCGCCGCGCTGTTTCTGGCGTCGCCGCTTGCCTCCTACATCGTCGGCCAAACCCTCATCGTCGATGGCGGACTGATTCTGTAACCAGAGGAACCGGATCGCATTTCATCGGTTAGCCCCCCGACAATTTCAGGGCGCGTATTCCGCAAAAGCGGAATCCGGTTTTGCGATCGGGATGCGCGCGTAACGAGGAGTGACCGCGATGGACAAGGACAGGATTGCCGGCTCGGCCAGGGATTTTGCCGGCAAGGTCGAAGGCGCCGTCGGCGATCTCGCCGGCGATGCCAAGACCCAGGCCTCGGGCCGCGCGCGGGAGGCCGAGGGCACGGTGCAGAATCTGTACGGGCAGGCCAAGGATGCCGCGCGCGACGCCACCGATGCGGCGGTCAGCTACGCCAAAGACGCCTACGACAACTCCGGCGAAACCTTCCGCGACGGCTCGCAGGCCGTGGCAAAGAAGGTGCGGGACAATCCGCTCGGCTCGCTCCTGATCGCGGGCGGGATCGGCTTCGCGCTGGCCATGCTGATGACGCGTCCGCCGCGCCGGCCGCCACAGCGCTGGCGCTATTACGGCTGAGCGCGTCGCCACAACACGTCATTCCGGTTTCGCACCCATCGGGACGCGCTTGCGCGGAACGATGCATGCGCCCCGGAATGACGATTATTGGTGGACGGCTGTCACGCTGTTAGCGCGCGAAAAAGCCTGGCACCCATGCCGAGCGTCCGACGTTGCCCGGCGGGCGCGGGACATTGGGCGTGCGAGGCGCCGGCGGCTTCTTTGGCGCGTTGCCGAAGCTGAAAAAATCCCGCGCCGACGGCGTATTCGATTGAACCGGAAGCGGCGGCTTCTTCGGCGCGAGCGGCTTAGCCGCCGCGCCCGGTGTGCCTGACGTCGCAACCGTTCCATCCGGGGCAACCGCGGCCACCGGCGTCTCGCCCTTGGCCTGTTCGCGTCCGACCTCGCGGCGCGGCCAGACGAAATCGTCGGCGCGGCCGGCGGGCGGGGCCAGCGGCTCACCCTTCACCAGCGTCCGCGCCGCCAGCGCATCGACCGCAGCCGGGCGCGAGCCGGGGCCGCCGAGCAATTGATCGGTGCCGACGGAAGACGCCACAAGCGGCAGTATCGGCCCTGCGAGCGGGCGCGGCGCCGGCTGGCCGGGCTGGGCGTTGGCATCCGGCGTCGCCGGTTCGGTCGGCAGTTCGATCGGCGCCGAACGCGAGGCCAACAGCCGGTTGATCTCACGCTCGACATAATGGGCAAGCTTGCGCGCGCCGGGCTTGGTGAAATACACGCCGTCATAGGAGCGCAACTGCCGGATCTGGCCTTCGAAGTCGGGACCCTTTTGCAGGAAGCGGCCGGCCTCGTCGACGAATCCGTCCCAGACGTCGACGTACGTAATGCCGGCCTTGCCGGCGACGTCGCGATACAGCGCATCGAGGAACAGCATGTCGGACGTCGCCTTGGGGCCGCGCACTGCGGGCAGGCCGACCCAGAGCACCGGCACGCCCTTGGTCTTCAGGACGGCGATCATCTCCTCGATCTTCTTGCTGTAGAGCTCGACCCAGCGTTCCTCCCGGAACTGGTAGACGCCGTTCGGCGAGCGCGTGCTCTTCTCCGGGGCGATGATCGGCGTGTCATTGTCGGCGGCATCGTCCGGCGATAATTCGGTATCGACGGTCTTGTCATCGGGTTTTGCCGCGGCGTCCGCGCCGGGTTTGGCGTCGCCAACCTTGGCGTCAGTTTTTGCATCGGACTTGGCATCCGGCTTGGCCTTGGCGTCTTTCTTGTCGCCCTTCTTGTCGGATGGTTTGTCCTTGTCGGCCGCGGGCTCGCGGATCGGCTGGCGGTCGTCGAGCCCGAGCATCACGACGATGGCGTCCGGCTTCTCGGTGGCAAGGATGCCCTTGGCCGCGGCGGCCCAATCGGCCGGGTCGCCCTTGGGCTGATACTTGATCAGGCCGGACACGGTCTTATGCCGGCGGATCACGCCCATGTCGGGCTGCTCGGCGTAGGCGTCCTCGAGGCCATAAGCGAGCCAGTCCGCCATGGCGTCGCCCAGTACCAGCACGTTGCGCTCCGGCACCGTTTCGCGCTTCTCCGGCGGCGGCGCCTTGGAAAAACTCTCGACCCGCTTCGGCGCCTGCTGCTGTTGCTGGAACGGCGCAAACAGATCGCCGCCGAACCAGCCGCCTCCGCCGTTGGGGCGTGGCTGAATCGGCTGGGGCCGCGACCATCCGCCGAAATTGAAGAACTGCGCCGATGCCGGCCCGGCGAGCCCGACCAGCAGCGCAACCGCAACCGCCAGCGCGATCAGGGGGCCGCTCTCGGTGAACACCCGGAAAAAGGATTTTGGCTTTTGCATGCGGCTTTGTCGCAATGGATCGCGAAGCAGTCGATATAGTAACGGAATCAGGCCTTAAGCGGGCAGGTTTTCCACCATAAACCGGCCATCGGCCGCTGCCGTCAAGGTCGGCCCGAAAATGTCGCCTGAAAGGTTACTTTTACCGGGAAAACGACAATTCAGCGCCCCCTGAGCCGCTCCAGCACGTCGGAGGAGGCAAATCCGTCCGCCGGCGCGCCGATCGAGGCCTGGAAGCCCCGCAGCGCCTCCCGGGTCTGGCCGCCGAACTGGCCGTCCGGGGTGCCCTGATAGAAACCGCGCTGCACCAAGAGCTGCTGCAGTTCCAGCCGCTCGGCCCGCGACAATTCGCGCTCCTGCCGCGGCCAGGGCTGCACGAACGGCGCGCCGCCGCGCAGGCGGTCGGCGAAATGGCCGATCGCCAGCGCATAGGCCTCCGCCGGATTGTATTTCATGATCACCCGGAAATTCTGCAGCATCAGGAAGCCGGGGCCTTCAGCGCCCGCAGGCGCCAGCAGATAGGCCTTCTCGGCCGGATGGGGGAACGGCTGGCCGGTCGCGTGCTTGAGGCCGAGATGCTCCCACTGCGCGATCGTCATCGCCCTGGCCCGGTCGGCCAGCATGTAATTGAAGCCCTGCGGCACCACGACCTCGTAGCCCCAGCTCTGGCCGGGCTGCCAGCCGTCCTTTTTCAGGTTGTTGGCGGTAGAGGCGATCAGGTCGGCGGCATCGTCGATCACGTCGCGCCGGCCGTCGCCGTCGGCATCCACCGCGTAGCGCTTGAACGCGGTCGGCATGAACTGGGTGGGACCGAACGCGCCGGCCCAGGAGCCGCGCATCTGCTCGGGACGCAGGTCGCCGTGGTGCAGGATCTCCAGCGCCGAGAGGAATTCGTCCTTGAAATATTTCTGGCGGCGGCCGACGCAGGCAAGCGTCGCGGTGGATTGCACCACGTTGCGGTCGCCCATCTGGGTCGAATAATTCGACTCGATGCCCCAGATTGCCGCGATGGTATAACGATCGACGCCGTAGGCCTTCTCCGTCGCGTCGAACTGCGGCTTGTATTTGGCCAGGATCTCGCGGCCCTTGGCGAGCCTGGTGTCGTTGACGAGGATGTCGAGATAATCCCAGATCGACTTGGAAAATTCCGGCTGCGAATCCATCAGGTCCATCAGCCGCAGATCGGGCGTGAGGCCGGCGGTGAAACGCTCAAAACTCTCGCGCGAGATGTTGCGGCGTGCGGCATCAGGCCACATCGAGGCGACGCAATTGTCGAAATTCGCTGCCGCTTCACGGATCGCGGCGGCCGTCATCAGCGGATGGCCGGAGGCGCCGTCTTCGCCGCTCCAGGGCAGCGGCCCGCTGCCGGGGGCCGTTTGCGCCTGGCCTGACGGCGTACCTTGGCCGCCTTTTGACAGCGAGCCGGTGAAGAGGCCGTCGAGAAAACCCAACGGCCCGCCGCCGCTGGAGGACTGCGCGTGCGCCGGGCCAAATACCAGCAAGGCGGCAGCCATGATCGCCGCGCCGGTTCGCAGTTTCGCCAAACGTCCCGTCCGTTCTGTCATGTCTCACCCGCATTACCCGGAAAACATCCCGCTTCAGCAGGCCTCGTGGCGGTTTCTAATAGATTAACAGAGGCGAGATTTTGTTTGGGGGAAATCTCGCGAGCGCCGAACGATCGGCCATCGACCCCGCTCGGGGAGGGAACAGACCTGCGGGCGCGGATTTACCCTAACGCCCGTGAAGCATGGCGCTCCATACATCCGCCTTTGTTCCCGGCTGCAAAACCGGCTACCAACATGCCCATGAAATGCGTTCTCCGCTCTCTCACCAGGCACCGTTCGAAAACCCCATGAAAATCCGCAAAGCCGTCTTTCCGGTCGCCGGCCTCGGCACCCGCGTCCTGCCCGCCACCAAGGCGATGCCGAAGGAAATGCTGACCATCGTCGACAGGCCGCTGATCCAGTACGTGGTCGATGAGGCCAAGGAGGCCGGCATCGAACATTTCATCTTCGTCACCGGCCGCAACAAGGGCGTGATCGAGGACCATTTCGACCGCATGTACGAGCTCGACGCCACGCTGCAGGCCCGCGGCAAGACGGCCGAGATCGATATCCTGGCGCGCGACCAGCCCGAAGCCGGATCGGTGAGCTTCACCCGCCAGCAGGCGCCGCTCGGTCTCGGCCATGCTGTGTGGTGCGCCCGCGACATCGTCGGCAACGAACCGTTCGCGGTGGTGCTGCCGGACGAACTGGTGCTCAACACGCCGGGCTGCCTGAAGCAGATGATCGAGGCCGCCTCAAAGCTCGACGGGAAATCCAACCTGCTCGCGGTGGAGGAAGTGCCGGCGCACCTGACGCATCAATACGGCATCTGCGGCGTCGGCAAGCGCACCGGCAAGATGTTCGAGGTCGACGGCATGGTGGAGAAGCCGGCCAAGGGCACCGCGCCTTCGAATCTTTCCATCACCGGGCGCTACATCCTGCAGCCGGAGATTTTCAAGATCCTGGAAACCCAGGAGCGCGGCGCCGGCGGCGAGATCCAGCTCACCGACGCCATGATCGGCCTCGCGAAAACGCAAAGCTTCTACGGCGTCGAGTTCGAAGGCGAGCGGCACGATTGCGGCTCGAAGGCCGGATTCCTGCGCGCCAATATCGCCTTCGGCATGGCGCGCGCGGATTTGCGCGACGGCCTGCGCGAAGAGATGAAGAAGTATCTGGCGAAGTGACGCAGCGTCATTCCGGTTCTGCGCCAGGAGGCGCATCCCGGAATGACAATTGAGTTCGCTCAGGCCGCCAGCGAAATATCGGGAACGCGGGCCAGCACCGACTGGTTGCGGCCGCCCGCCTTGGCGGCGTAGAGCGCCGTGTCGGCGGCCTTCACCAGGATCGACCAGTCCAGGTTCGGAACCGGCGTCAGGCTCGCGACGCCGATGCTGACGGAGGCAGCCGTCGGGCCGTCGGACCATTGCTGGACCTTGAGCCGGATCGTTTCGGCCACGCCGACCGCCTCGGTGGCTTCAAGTCCCGGCAGCAGCACGGCGAATTCCTCGCCGCCATAGCGCACGGCGCAATCGCCGGCCCGGCGCACCGAATCCGAAATGCAGATGGCAATTCCCACCAGCATCTCGTCGCCCGCCTGGTGTCCGAAGGTGTCGTTGTAGGACTTGAAATGGTCGGCATCGATCATCAGCAGCGAGACCGGCATCTTGTGGCGGGTCGCGCGCCGCCATTCGGAATTGATCTCGATGTCGAACTTGCGCCGGTTTCTCAGGCCGGTGAGCGCGTCGGTGGTCGCGAGTTCCTCCAGCCTGTCCTCGGCGCGGGCGCGGCGGCCGATTTCGCGGGCGAGGAACAGCGTCACGGCAAGCACGAACGCAACCAGCGCCAGCATGATGGCGCCGATCCGGGTCGCTTCGGTCCGCCACAGGCCGAGAATGTCGTGCCACGGCTTTCCGACCAGAACCACCAGTGGCCTGGTGCTGTCGCGCCAGACCAGCAGCCGTTCGACGCCGCGCGTCGCGCCCGGTCCGGAATGCGATCCGCTCGGCACCGACAGCGCGTGCATCACGCCCGGCACATTGCCGAAGTTCTTGCCGATCACATCGAGGTCGAATGGCCGGCGCATGATGATGGTGGCATCCTGGCGCAGAACGGTGATGGCATCGTCCGGGCCGAGGTTCAGGCGACCGAACAGCTCGTGAAAATAGGAGAAGCGGATCGAGCCCGCGACCACGCCGAGAAAGCCGCCGTCGGGGCCGGTGATGCGCCGGCTCAGCACGATCGCATAGGCGCCGTGATGCAGCATCGGGCGGCTGATGAACAGCCCGGCGTCGGGCTGGTTGCGATGGATCTGGAAATATTCCTCGTCGCCGCGATATTCCGGAACCGGGTCCAGCGTCGAGGCGTCGATGGTCAGCCAGCCCCTGGCGTCGAACACCTGGATCGCGCCGAAATGCTTGGCGGTGGCGGCATGATCGAACAGGATCAGACGGCGGATCTCTTTGCTGACGCCCTTGATCTCCGGCATCACCATGCTGCTCGCCACCGCACGCAGCGACAGGTCGAAAAGCTCGACGTTTCGGCTGATGTCGGCGTCGATGGTGGAGGCGAGGTTTTCCAGCGTCTGCCGCGCCAGCTCTTCCTCGCCGCGGCGCATGTCGAACAGCACGCTGGCGCAGATCGCGGAAAAGCCGATCACGGTCGCCACCGACGAGGCGATCAGCAGCTTCGCCGATAGCCGCCAGGGCCCGGTGGCCAAGCTGTTGCGCCGTCCAGATCGCATCCGTGTCTCCACCGGCAGTGGATGCGCTTCAATCATTGCCGCGGGCTTAAGTAACGACAAGGATGCATTAATCAGTTAACCGTTAGTTGCCGGTATCCCGCAAATGGTGCGAACGCCTTGCGAGGGCATAATGGCTTACCTCTCTGGTCGAGGAACACGTGAACGATTACGACGCGCTGCGCGATTACCTGAAGAAGCAGAAATTGCCCGAATTGGTGCTGAGCTTCGAGCAGATCGAGGAGATCATCGACGCGGCGCTGCCGCGCGCGGCGCAGCGGGCGTCGTGGTGGGAGACCCTGCGCAGCCCGCAGGAAAAGATGCCCCAGCGCGAGGCTTGTCTGGCCGGCGGCTACATCGCGACCCGCCAGGCGGACGGCAAGAGCGTGCGGTTCAAGCGGGTGAAGTAGCGCGGTTGGTTTCGCCAATTGCGTCGTCCCGGCTTTCGCCGCGACAGCAAATTAGCTTGCCGCTTCCAGCCGCTCTTCCGTCAACAGCCGCATCGCGGCGTCGGCGTCCATCGGTTCGCCGAAGGCGAACCCTTGCGCGTATTCGCAGCCCAATTGATAGAGCTCGACCGCATCCGAATCGGTCTCGGCGCCTTCGGCGACCACGTCCATGCCGAGGTCGTGAGCGAGCGCGATGATCGATTTCAGGATAACGGGGCGCGTGCCGCGGCTGGTGGTGCGCACGAAGGACTGGTCGATCTTGATGGTGTCGAAGGGAAAGCGCTGCAGATAGGCCAGCGACGAATGGCCGGTGCCGAAATCGTCGAGCGACAACCCGGTGCCGAGCTCGCGGATCCGCGTCAGCATCTGGGCGGCGTGCTCCGGGTTCTCCATCACGAGCGATTCGGTCAGTTCCAGCTTCAGCGTGCCGCGCGCCACCGAGGAGCGCGACAGCACGGTGCGGATATCGTGGATCAAATCATGACGCAGCAACTGACGCGAGGAGACATTGACACTCGCAAAAATCGGCTCGCGCGAGCGCATCGCGCGCTGCCAGATCGAAAGCTGCCTGGCGGTCTGGTCCAGCACGAACATGCCGAGATCGACGATCAGGCCGATTTCCTCGGCGATGGCGATGAATTCCACCGGCGACATCCTTCCGAGCTTGGGATGATCCCAGCGCGCCAGCGCCTCGAAGCCGGCGATCGAACGGTCTTCCAGCCGCACGATCGGCTGGTACAGGATGGTGATTTCCTCGCGCTCGATGGCGCGGCGCAATTCGCTTTCCAGCGTCAGCCGGTCGGTTTTGCGCGCGCGCATCGCCGGCTTGTAGACGTCGATGCGGTCGCCGCCGATCCGCTTGGAGTGATACATCGCAAGCTCGGCGTCCTTGATGATCTCGTCGGACAATTGAGTCTGCGGGTCGGAGAGTGCGAGGCCGATCGAGGCGGTGAGGAAGATCTCGCGGTCGTTGAAGGCGATTGGGGCGCGGATGGTCTTGCGGATGGTTTCGGCGAAAGCGGTGATGCGTGCCGGGTCCTGTTCCGACATCAGCAGCAGGCCGAACTGGTCGCCGGCGAGTTGCGCCAGCGTATCCTGCGGTTTCAGGATGCGGGTCAGCCGCCGCGCCAGGGTCAGCAGGATGGAATCGCCGACGGCGATGCCGACGGAATTGTTGACCTGCTTGAAGCGGTCGAGATCGATCACCATCAGCGTCGGCCGCAGGCTCGGCATGGTCTTGGCGAAATTGGCGACCGCGCCGAGGCGGTCGATGAACAATTTCCGGTTCGGCAGGCCCGTGAGATTGTCGTGCACCGAATCATGCAGCATGCGCTCTTCGGCGTTCTTGATTTCGGTGACGTCGGTGAGCGTACCGACCACGCGCGAGACCTCGCCGTCGGAGCCGACCACCGGCCGCGCCTTCAGCGCGAACCACATGAAATGCCCGTCGGGCGTACGCAGGCGGAAATCCTGCACCAGACGGCCGCGGCGCTGGTCGAGCACGCTGTCGAGCGCGGCGCGGAAACGGTCCTGGTCGAGCGGATGCAGCACCTCGAGCCATTTCGCGGCCGGGCCTTCCAGCGTGCCGCGCTTGAGGCCCAGCAGGCTTTCGGTCTCCGGGCTCGTGAACACCTTGTCGGCGGAAACGTCCCAGTCCCAGATCAGGTCGCCCGAGCCGGTCAGTGCCAGCGCGCGGCGCTCGACGTCGGAGACCACGCCGGTGGAGGCGCCGCCGCCGGCGAAGGCGTGCTGCATGACCGTAAATCCGATCAGCATCACGATCAGCACCAGGCCGCCGAGCAGCGCCGGGCCGACGATGTCGTTGGTGACGCTGCCCGCCACCGTCATGCCGGCCGCGATCACCCAGACCACCAGCAGGAACCAGGTCGGGATCAGCAACACCGCGCGGTCGAAGCCGTGCGTAGAGAGATAGACGATGAGGGCAAACCCGGCGAACGCGATCAGGACCAGCGACATCCGCGCGATGCCGGAGGCGACGGCGGGATCGAACAGCGCCAGCGCCACCAGCGAGCCGAGGAAGGCGAGCCAGCCCACGGTGATATGGGAATAGCGCACATGCCAGCGGCTGAGATTGAGATAGGCGAACAGGAACACCAGGAGCGTCGCGGCCAGGATCGCTTCGCCCGCCGCGCGCCACACCCGCTCGGCGTTGTTCGACATGTCGAGCACCTTGCCCCAGAAGCCGAAATCGACGCCGATATAGACCAGCACCGCCCACGCCAACGCCGCGGCGGCGGGAAACATGATGCTGCCCTTGACGACGAACAGGATGGTCAGCACCAGCGCCAAGAGACCGGAAATGCCGATCACGATGCCCTGGTACAGCGTGAACGAGTTGACCTTGTCCTTGTAGGCTTCGGGCTCCCACAGATAGAGCTGCGGCAATTTATCGGTGCGCAATTCCGCGACGAAGGTGATGACGGCGCCGGGATCAAGCGTGATGCGGAAGATGTCCGCGGTCGGGCTCTCCTGGCGCTCGGGGCGGTCGCCGGTCGACGGCGTGATGGTGGCGATGCGCGACAGGCCGAGGTCGGGCCACAAAAGCCCTGAGGACACGATGCGGTAATGCGGCGCCACGATCAGGCGGTCGAGCTGGTCGTCGGTATTGTTGGCGAGCGCGAACACCACCCAGTTCTGTCCGCCCTCGCGGGCGCGCACCTCGATGCGGCGGACGATGCCGTCGGTGCCGGGTGCGGTGGAAACCTGGATGCGGTCGCTGTCGCTATGCTGGTGATCGAGCACCGCGGTGAGGTCTATCGCAGGCGCGTCGCTGCGGACGCTGACGGCGTCGAGCGCGCGGGCCGGCTGCGCGGCTGCAAAAATCATGAGACCCAGCACCAGAGGCGCAAGGCACCTGATCAGTCGCAATGTCAGTTCTCCGCGATCAACGAATGACCGGGCGAAGCGAACGCCCGACGCGAACGGATAAATGACATGAAAGCGAAGGAAATCAAAGGGTTTCCCGTCGCGCTGGATTCGCGAGAGTTAAACCGCCAACACAATTTTGCCAATATGTTCGCTTGTCTCCATGCGCCGGTGCGCGTCGGCGGCCTTTTCCAGCGGGAATGTGCTGTCCATCAGGGGCTTTATCCGTCCCTGCCGCAATAACGGCATTACCTTGGCCTCGATGGCCGCGACCATCGCCGCCTTATCCGCATTGCTACGGGGCCGCAGCGTCGAGCCGGTATGGGTCAATCTCTTGACCATCAGCTTGGCAAAATTGACGGTGGCCTTGGGGCCGCCGAGAAACGCGATCTGGACCACACGGCCGTCGATCGCGGCCGCGTCGTAATTGCGCTCGATGTATTCGCCGCCGACCATGTCGAGAATGACCTGGACGCCCGCGCCATCGGTCGCGGTCCGCACCTCGGCGACGAAATCCTCGGTCTTGTAGTTGATGGCGCGGTCGGCGCCGAGTTTCAGGCAGGCGTCGGCCTTGTCCTTCGATCCCACGGTGACGATCACCTTCGAGCCGAAGGCTTTTGCCAATTGGATCGCCATGGTGCCGATACCGGACGAACCGCCATGGATCAGCAGCGTCTCGCCGGGCTTCAGTCCGCCACGCTCGAACACATTGTGCCAGACCGTCATCAGGGTTTCCGGAAGCGCGCCGGCCTCCTGCATCGACAGAACCGGCGGCACCGCCATCGCCTGGGCGTCCTGCGCGATGCAGTATTGCGCGTAGCCGCCACCGGCGACCAGCGACATCACCTTGTCGCCGATCATGTGCCTGATGGCACCGGCTCCAACCGCGGCGACTTCGCCGGCCACTTCAAGACCCGGCAAATCGCTGGCGCCGGGCGGCGGCGGATAGGCGCCGGAGCGCTGCGCGACGTCGGGGCGGTTGACGCCGGCAGCCGCGACCTTGATCAGGATTTCTCCCGGACCGGGGACGGGCACCGGGCGGGTCTCGGGCAACAACACCTCGGGGCCGCCGGGCTTGCTGATGCCGATCACGGTCATTTGCGCGGGCAGCTTTTCCATGATTTGTCCTTGCGAAAGGCGGGAAACTGGAGCGGCATCTGATTAGCCAGCCGCGGTGGCGCTGGCAACCGCTTCTCGAACCCTCGAGCACGGAGGAAAAAGCATGGCGAGCGAGGACGATGACCGGCCGAGGAAGAAAGTCACCCACGAGATCGGGCAGGACCTGTCGCTCCTGTCGGTCGAGGAACTCGCCGAGCGCATCGCGCTGATGAATTCGGAGATCGAGCGGCTGCAGGCCGCGATGACCAAAAAGCGCGCGTCGAAGGATGCGGCGAACAATTTCTTCAAGTCGTAAAAGATATCGATCTCTCCTTACGTCGTCCCTGCGAAAGCAGGGACCCATATGCCGTGCACTGTCGTTTTGACAAAGGTGCTGGACGGCTTTCCTCAATCACAGACATCGGTGGTTATGGGTCCGTGCTTTCGCAGGGACGACTCGTCGAGAGCGCAGCCGCCTCGGCCAGCGGCGTAGCGCCGTGGCGACCGTGTCCCGCACTCGTCCAATGGCCGACATGGCAAACGAAAGCTGAAAGAAATAGTTCGTTTACGATCGATTAAGCTTTCTCGTCTATGACTGGAGTTGTCCTCGTTTGGACACCGAGTGGCTCCTGTCACTCTGTTTGACGCCTCCCTGTTATCAACTTCAAAGCCGCCGGAAACGGCGGCTCTTTTTTTGCAAAGCCGCCGGAAACGGCGGCTCTATTTTTGTCGGTCTTGTTTCCGACGTCTTCCTCACCACGCTGGAAACCATATTCAGCCTTGCGGCTGGACTCTCGTGCGCGGGCGCGCAATGATTTGTTCATCATAAAGCCGGGCGCGAATTGAAGCCGGCCAGCGTAACCAGTGGCGTGAGGCGTTAACCATGTCGGACCGTTCGCAAGGCGAAACAGCTCTCGTACAATTCAGTGAGCGGCTTACCAACTCCGCGGCGTTCGGTACCCTGTTCCGGGAAGGGATGGATCTGGTCGAGGAGACCGCGGCCTATCTCGACGGGGACGGGCGCACCGAAGCCAAGGCGCTCGACCGTTCCGTCAGCCTCACCTACGCAACCGAGAGCATGCGGCTCACCACCCGCCTGATGCAGCTCGCCTCCTGGCTGCTGCTGCATCGTGCGGTGAAGGAGGGCGAGATGACGCTGACCCAGGCCAACCGCGAAAAGACCAAGGTCAAGCTCTCCGCCGCCGATCCCGGCCCGGACGACATGATCGAAAAGCTGCCGCAGCAATTGCAGGACCTGATCGCGCGTTCGATGGCGTTGCAGGCCAAGGTCCGCCGCCTCGATTCCACCATCCACACGCCGCCGACCGAGCGCACCTCGATCGGCAATCCGCTGGTGCCGCAGCTCAACCGCCTGAAGGCGGCATTCGAGCAGTAATTTTCCAAGCACGTCCCCGCACGAAAAAACGCCCCGGCAAACCGGGGCGTTTTTCTTGTCCAGCCTCACATCGGAGGACTGAAAGCCATCAAAAGGCTGAAAGCCATCAATCTTTTTTGAGAAAGCCCGAAAACTTCTTCTGGAACCGCGACACGCGGCCGCCGCGGTCGAGTAGCTGCTGGGCACCGCCGATCCAGGCCGGGTGCGACTTGGAGTTGATGTCGAGATTGAGCTTCTCGCCTGCCTTGCCCCAGGTCGAGCGCGTCTGGTACTCGGTTCCATCGGTCATCACGACGGTAATCATATGATAATCCGGGTGAATTTCGGCTTTCATGGCTTATCCTCTGGCGCGCCGGCGCCTCTCGATCGATTGTGCGGTGACGGATTTGGCCGCTCTATAACCCTTTAGGCCCCTCAAAACAAGCCAGCCACCGGAGGGATCATACGGATTTGCCTCTGGCGGCGGCGGGGCCTATTGGGGGACCAGCAACTAGAACGGTTCAAATCCCATGAGTGCAGTGGAACGGCTTGAAGACGGCCTTGGCGAGGCACCATCCCGGCGGGACGGAGAGCCCACGGCGGCCTCCGCCCTCGAAACCGAACTCGCCGAACCGGCGGCCAAGCGCCGTCCGCGGCTGCGTCCGCTGTTGGCGCTGGCGCCTTATGTCGGGCGCTATCGCGGTCGCGCCTTTCTCGCCCTGATCGCGCTGACGGTTGCCGCGATCACCACGCTGGTGGTGCCGGTCGCGGTGCGGCGGATCATCGATTTCGGCTTCTCGCCGGAAGGCATCGCGCTGATCAACAGCTATTTCGGCGTCATGATCGCGGTGGTCGCGGTGCTCGCCTGCGCCAGCGCCTCGCGCTATTATCTGGTGATGACCATCGGCGAGCGCATCGTCGCCGATCTCAGGCGCGACGTGTTCGCGCACCTGATGTCGCTGTCGCCGGCCTTCTTCGATTCCTCGCGCTCGGGCGAACTGATCTCGCGGCTGACCGCCGACACCACCCAGCTCAAGTCAGCGGTCGGCGCCTCGGTCTCGATCGCGCTGCGCAATATAATGATGTTCATCGGCGCCACCGCGATGATGGTGATCACGAGCCCGAGGCTTTCCGGCCTGGTGCTGCTGGCGATCCCGCTGATCGTGATTCCGCTGGTGGCATTCGGGCGCTGGGTGCGGCGGCTGTCGCGCAATGCCCAGGATACGCTGGCGGAAGCCAGCGCCTATGCCTCCGAACTGGTCGGCGCGATCCGCACCGTGCAGGCCTATACCAGCGAGCGGATGGCGAACGCACGCTTCGGTGGCGAGGTCGAGCAGGCCTACGAGGCGGCGCGTACCTCGACCAAGGCGCGCTCGGTGCTGACCGCGATCATCATCTTCATCGTCTTCACCAGCGTGGTGGCGATCCTGTGGATCGGCTCGCACGACGTGCTGACCGGTGCGATCACGCCCGGCCGGCTCGGCCAGTTCGTGCTCTACGCGGCGTTTGCGGCGGCCGGCCTCGGCCAGCTCAGCGAAGTCTGGGGCGAGGTCTCGGCCGCCTCGGGCGCCGCCGAACGGCTGTTCGAGATCCTCAACGTCAAGTCGCAGGTCACGGCCCCGGCCGCGCCGCGGGCGATGCCGGTGCCGCCGCGCGGCGACGTCGCTTTTGAAAACGTTGCCTTCGCCTATCCGACCCGGCCGGATGCGCTCGCGGTCAACGGCGTGTCGTTTGCCGTGCGCGCCGGCGAGAAGGTCGCGATCGTCGGCCCCTCCGGCGCCGGCAAGAGTACGCTGTTCCATCTGCTGCTGCGGTTCTACGATCCGGCTTCCGGCACGATCTCGCTCGACGGCGTGCCGATCAGGGCGGCCGACCCGCGCGAGCTGCGCGCGCGCATCGCGCTGGTGCCGCAGGAATTGGTGGTGTTCGCCGCGAGCGCCCGGGAAAACATCCGCTTCGGCCGGCCCGACGCCACCGACGCCGAGGTCGAGCGCGCCGCCGATCTGGCGCATGCCAGCGAATTCATCCGCCGGCTGCCCGGCGGCTTCGAGGCGCAGCTTGGCGAGCGCGGCGTGACGCTGTCCGGCGGCCAGCGCCAGCGCATCGCCATCGCGCGCGCCATCCTGCGCGACGCGCCGTTGTTGCTGCTCGACGAGGCCACCTCGTCGCTCGACGCCGAGAGCGAGACCCTGGTGCAGACCGCGCTGGAGGAGCTGATGCTCAACCGCACCACGCTGGTGATCGCGCACCGGCTCGCCACCGTGCTGTCCTGCGACCGCATCATGGTGATAGAGCACGGCCGCATCGTCGAGCAAGGCACCCACACCTCGCTGGTCGCCGCCAACGGGCTCTATGCACGATTGGCGCGGCTGCAGTTCGAGGGCGTGTGAGGCTCCGCCGCTCTCCCAGTCCGTCATTGCGAGCCAACGGGTCGGCGCGAAGCGCCGCCCGATGACAGGCTTCGCGAAGCAATCCAAGGCGCGGCGAAGCGGAGGGATGGATTGCTTCGTCGCTTACGCTCCTCGCAATGACGATCGCGGCTTCCATTCCATCTTCAACACCGGCCGTCCCGAGGTCGGATTGACATCCTCGCCGGCGTGAACGAATCCGTTGCGCTCGTAGAAGCGGATGGCGCGGGCGTTGTCGTTGTTGACCAGCAGCGTGATGCGGTCGGGCGACCGGCGTTTTGCTTCGTCGACCAGCACCGTGGCGATCTCCGAACCCCAGCGATCGGGCGCGACCACCAGCTGGTCGAGATAGCCCGAGGCATCGATGGTGACGAAGCCGACCGCCGCGCCGTTTTGTTCGGCGACGATGATCGCCGCCTTCGGCACCAGTTCGCCGCGCCAGCGTCCGCGCCACCAGTTGACGCGCGCGGCAAAGTCGATGGCCGGATAGGCGTGCTGCCAGGTTGATTGCCACAACGCGATGAGCGCGTCCTCGTCTTCGCTGCGGTAGGGGCGAAGGTCAAACGTCTCCGTCATCGCGCTGCGATTCTCTTTTGGGGCATGATCTGGTCCGAAAACCGGTGCCCACTTTTCGGGATCATGCCCTCAACGTTCCGTCAGCTTCAGCTCGATGCGGCGGTTGCGCTTGTAGGCGTCTTCGGTCTGAGCGGTATCGAGCGGCTGAAACTCGGCGAAGCCGGCGGCGACCAGGCGCTGCGGCGGCACGCCGAGCGAGACCAGATACTGCACCACCGAGATCGCGCGCGCCGACGACAATTCCCAGTTCGACTTGAACACCGGGCTGTTGATCGGCCGCACGTCGGTATGGCCGTCGACCCGCAGCACCCAGGCGATTTCGCTCGGGATCTGCTTGTCGAGATCGATCAGCGCGTTGGCCACGTTGTCGAGTTCGGACTTGCCTTCGGGCAGCAGCACCGCCTGTCCGGTGTCGAAGAACACCTCGGACTGGAACACGAAGCGGTCGCCGACGATCCTGATGTCCGGACGGTTGCCGAGAATGGCGCGCAGGCGGCCGAAGAACTCCGAGCGGTAGCGCGACAATTCCTGCACGCGCTGCGCCAGCGCCACGTTCAAGCGCGAGCCGAGATCGGCGATCTTGTTCTGCGATTCCTTGTCGCGCTGTTCCGAGGCGTTTAGCGCCTCCTCGAGCGCCGCAAGTTGCCGGCGCAGCGCACTGATCTGCTGGTTCAGCACCTCGATCTGCGCCAGCGCGCGCGCCGAAACCGCTTTCTCGGAATCCAGCGCCTTGTTGAGCTCGTTGGCGCGGCCGGCGGCGTCATTGCCGGCGCCGGCCAGGCCTTCGTAGAGTCCCCTGACGCGGTCGCGCTCGGATTCGGCAACCGCCAGCCCGGCGCGGAGCTGGGAGACCTCGTCGTCGAGACTGATCTTGCCCAGCTTTTCCAGCGACAGCAGTTCGTTCAGCTGCGCGATCCTGGCGTTGAGTTGCTCCAGCGCCTTGTCCTTGCCGGTGATCTGCTGCGACAGGAAGAACTGCACCACCAGAAACACCGAGAGCAGGAACACGATCGAGAGCACCAGCGTCGACAGCGCGTCGACGAAGCCCGGCCAGTAATTGAATCCGGTTTCGCTGCGGCGGGCACGGGCAAGGGCCATCGATATTCTCCGCTGTTCGTCAGCTCTTCTCGGGCTGGCGCGCCAGCCGCTCCAGCAGTTTCTTGATCTCGCGGTTCTGCTCGCCCTGGCCGTCGGCCCATTCGCGGATCATCTGCTGCTCGGTGCGCATATGCGCGACCAGGCCCTGGATCGCCTCGGCCAGATTGGCCATTGCCGCCGTGGTGCTGCGGCCGGCGCCGCCGCCTTCTTCCAACGTGAGCCGCAGCCGCTCGACCACGGCCTGCAATTCGCCGGTGGGAACGCCGCCGCCTGCAGAGCTGCCCTCGCCGGAATATCCGCGCACCGTGGAGGCGAGCCAGTCTTCGAGGTCGGTATAGAAGCGGTTCTGGGCCTGGCTCGACTGCAGGTCGAGAAAGCCAAGGATCAGGGAGCCGGCGAGGCCGAACAGCGAGGATGAAAACGAAATGCCCATGCCGCCGAGCGGCGCGGCGAGGCCTTCCTTGAGCGTATCGAACAGCGCGCCGGCATCGCCTCCGACCTTCAATCCGTCGATCACCTTGCCGACCGAGCCCACGGTCTCGATCAGGCCCCAGAAGGTGCCAAGCAACCCGAGGAACACCAAGAGACCGGTCATGTAGCGCGAAATGTCGCGCGCCTCGTCGAGCCTCGTGGCAATGGAATCCAAGAGATGCCGCATGGTCTGCTGGGTGATCGACATCCGCCCGGTGCGCTCGCCGCCGAGGATCGCCGCCATCGGCGCCAGCAGCGTCGGATGCCGCTCCACCGCAAGACCGGGATCGGCGATGCGGAAATTGTTGACCCAGGCGACTTCCGGATAGAGCCGGATCACCTGCCGGAACGACAGGATGGTGCCGATGAACAGCACCGCGCCGATCAGCGCGTTGAGGCCGGGATTGGCAAAGAACGCCAGCACGATCTGCTTGTAGAGCACGACCGCGACCAGCGCGCACAGCACCAGGAACACCAGCATCCGCACCAGGAAGATCCGCGGCGTGGACAGTTTGGCGAGTTCGATTTCCATCGCGGAGCGGGGAGATGAGCCTGTTGGCATTGCCAATATGTCCGTTGCGAGGAGCCGGTTTCGGGACACCAATATGGCACAGCGCGCCCGGGATTAAAGCCAGTAGCAGTCCGATTGGGGCGGAAAAGGGAACTTCGGCGCAAAACTGGCTTGGTGGTTGTGTGTATTTCACAAATCTTCGGCGCCTGAGGCGGATAACGGGTTTTTTGCATGACGGTCGGGCATCTCGCGGCGTCGGCCGGGATCGCACGTCTGTCGATCCCGATAGCTTGCGTGTGCGCCGTGGATGATCGCCGCCGTGGATGCCGATCTTCGTCCGTTGTTCGCCGAAACGATCGCGCGCCGCTTTGCAACTCGAACAGTAGTCCGGCGCGTATCGAAGAGGCGGAGCGGATCGTGCGCGATCACGGAGCGGAACCCGCCTCGGCAGCCGAGATGCGACAGGCGCTCGACTCAATCGCCAGCGGCGCCTGACAAGACTGCTTTGCGCCCGCCGCCCGCGAGCGGCGGCACCAATGGGGCTGAATCACGATCGAGTGAGTCGGCAAAAATCGAAACCGTTCAACGGGTTCCGGTCTGTGACATTGCGCCGCCTCGAAACGTGTTGCGTTGCAGCGGAGCTAATTTAGCGTATCGCCCATCGAAGATGCTCGGATTCGTTCGGCAGACCGCGGTGCAGCTCGCCGCGGCCAATGCGGACGGCTGACTGCATGCAAAACTGGGGTCTGACTTGATGAATGGAACTTACGCGCGGGCGGCTTTCGCTGCATTGATGATGGCTGGCCTCGCGCCGGTGCTCGCGGGCTGCGACGAAGCCATCCCGGCAACGGCGGCGACCGCGGCCGAGCCGGAGGTCGGAATCGTCACGGTGAAGTCGCAACCTCGCGCCGTGGTGCGCGAATTGCCGGGCCGCATCGCGCCCACCCGCGTTGCCGACGTCCGCAGCCGGGTTTCTGGCATCGTGGTCGAGCGCCTGTTCCAGCAGGGCACCGAGGTGAAGGCCGGCGATGTGCTCTATCGCATCGACCCGAAACCGTTCGAGGTCGAACTGCAGGCCAACGAGGCGGCGCTCGCCAAGGCGACGGCGGCGTTCGATCTGGCCGCGCAGCATGCGAACCGGATCGCGACGCTGTACGGCCAGAAGGCGGTGTCGGAAGCGGAGAATGAAAAGGCGGTCGGCGCGATGCGCCAGGCGCGGGCCGAGATCGGCGCCCGCCAGGCCGACGTCGCCCGCGCCCGGCTCAATCTCGATTATGCGACCGTTCGCGCACCGATCGGCGGCATCGTCGGCGCGGCGCTGGTTACCGAAGGCGCGCTGGTGGTCCAGAACGAGGCGACGAATCTGGCGACCATCCAGCAGCTCGATCCAATCTATGCGGATTTCACCCAGTCGGTGGCGGAGATGAACAAGCTGCGTCGCGCCTTCGACACTGGCGACCTCGAGCGGATCTCGCCCGACGCGGCCAAGGTCCGGCTGGTGCTCGACGACGGGACGGTCTATCCGGCGCACGGCAGGTTGCTGTTCTCGGAATCCAAGGTCGATGCCCATACCGGGCAGGTCACGCTGCGCGCGCAGTTTCCGAATCCGAAGCGCGAGTTGCTGCCGGGCATGTATGTCCGCGTCCTGATCGAACAGGGCGTCGATTCTGACGCGATCGCGGTGCCGCAGCAGGCGATCCAGCGCGACGCCGGCGGCGGCAGCGGCGTGTTCGTGGTCAAGGACGACGGCCGCGTCGCCACGCGCAGCGTTCGCACCGGCGCCATGCAGGACGGTCTCTGGCTGGTGAGCGACGGACTGAAGGACGGCGATCGCGTGATCGTCGACGGCTTCCAGAAATTCGTGCCCGGCGACAAGGTCAAGTCGCAGGCCTGGGTCGATGCCGACGCCTCCGTTGGTTCGTTGCCGGAGCAGCAAGTCACGCAGGCCGGCAGGTAGGCCGGATGTCCAGCTTCTTCATCGACAGGCCGATCTTCGCCTGGGTCGTCGCGCTGTTCATCTGTCTGGTCGGCGCGATCGCGATACCGCTGCTCGCGGTGGCGCAATACCCGATCATCGCGCCGCCCTCGATCTCGATCTCCACCAGCTATCCCGGCGCGTCGCCGGAGAATCTCTACAACAGCGTGACGCGGCTGATCGAGGAGGAACTGAACGGCGCTAACGGCATCCTGAACTTCGAATCCACCAGCGATTCGCTCGGACAGGTCGACATAACAGCCAATTTCGTCCCGGGCACCGACACCGGCATGGCGTCGGTCGAAGTCCAGAACCGCATCAAGCGCGTCGAGGCGCGGCTGCCGCGCGCCGTGATCCAGCAGGGCATCCTGGTGGAGGAGGCTTCCAGCGCGGTGCTGCAGATCATCACCTTGCGGTCCACCGACGGCAGCCTCGACGAGGTCGGGCTCGGCGATTTCATGATCCGCAACGTGCTCGGCGAAATCCGGCGCATCCCCGGCGTCGGCCGCGCCACGCTCTATTCCACCGAGCGCTCGCTTCGGATCTGGATCGATCCGGCGAGACTGGTCGGCTACGGCCTGACCGCCGACGACGTGACCAGGGCCATCAACGCCCAGAACGCGCAGGTGGCCTCGGGCAGCATCGGCGCCGAGCCGAGTACGCCGACGCAGCGGATATCGGCGCTTGTGCTGGTCAAGGGACAGCTGAGTTCGCCCGACGAATTCGGCGCGATCATCCTGCGCGCCAATGCGGACGGTTCGACCGTCCGGCTGCGCGACGTCGCCCGGGTCGAGGTCGGCGGCATGGGCTATCAATTCACCACCCGCCTCAACGGCCGGCCGACCGCCGGCCTTTCGGTGCTGCTGTCGCCCACCGGCAATGCGCTCGCCACCGCCGGCGCCGTCGAGGCCAAGATGAAGGAGCTGTCGCGGTTCTTTCCCGCCAATATCGCCTATGACATCCCCTACAACATTACGCCCGTCGTGAAGGCTTCGATCGAGAAGGTGCTGTCGACGCTGGTTGAGGCGGTGGTGCTGGTCTTCATCGTGATGTTCCTGTTCCTGCAGAACATCCGCTACACTCTTATTCCGACCATCGTGGTGCCGATCGCACTGCTCGGCACCTGCGCGACGCTGCTGATCGCGGGTTATTCGGTCAACATGCTGACGATGTTCGCCATGGTGCTGGCGGTCGGCATTCTCGTCGACGATGCCATCGTCGTCGTGGAGAACGTCGAGCGCATCATGGCGGAGGAGGGACTGCCGCCGAAACAGGCCACGCGCAAGGCGATGTCGCAGATCACCGGCGCCATCATCGGCATCACGCTGGTCCTGATGGCCGTGTTCGTGCCGATGGCCTTCTTCCCGGGCTCGGTCGGCATCATCTACCGGCAATTCTCGGTAACCATGGTGGCCGCGATCGGCTTCTCGTCCCTGCTCGCGCTGTCTCTGACGCCGGCTTTGTGCGCGACGCTGTTAAAGCCGGCAACAGCCGGGCACGGCCATGCCCGCAAGGGCGTGTTCGGCCGCTTCAACAGCGGCCTCGACGCCGTGCGCGACCGCTACACGCGCATCGTCGGCCGGTCGCTCCATCGCACCGGTCGGCTGATGCTGATCTACGCGGTGCTTCTTATCGGCCTCGGCTGGGCGTTCGTCCGCCTGCCCGGCGGCTTCCTGCCGGTCGACGACCAGGGTTTCATCACGACCGACGTACAGACGCCTTCGGATTCTTCCTACGCACGCACCGAGGCGGCGGTGGAGGCCGTCGAGAAATATCTGGCCCGGCGCGCCGGCGTCGACAATGTAACGTTCCTCACCGGCTTCAGCTTTTCCGGCCAGGGCATGAACACCGCGCAGGCCTTCATCACGCTGAAGGACTGGTCGGAGCGGCCGAAAAAGGATTCCGCCGCTTCGATCGTGGCCGATATTAACAGCGAGCTGTCGTCGATCCGCGACGCCAAGATTTCGGCGCTGCAGCCGCCGCCGATCGACAATCTCGGCAATTCCTCGGGCTTCAGTTTCCGCCTGCAGGATCGCGGGCAAAAAGGCTATCCGGCGCTGGCGAGCGCCGCCGGCCGGCTGATCGCCGACGCCAATGCGAGCCCGGTTCTGCAAAAAGTCTATGTCGAGGGGTTGCCGCCGGCGCCGCAGGTCAATCTCGTGATCGACCGCGAGAAGGCGGGCGCCTTCGGCGTCACCTTCGAGGACATCAACAACACCATCTCGACCAATCTCGGCTCGAACTACGTCAACGACTTTCCCAACCGCGGCCGGATGCAGCGGGTGATCGTGCAGGCCGACAAGGCCGGCCGCATGAGCGCCGACGACATCCTGAACTACAACGTCAAGAACAGCCGCGGCGAGCTGGTGCCGTTCTCCTCCTTCGCGTCCGTCGAATGGTCGAAGGGGCCGACCCAGATCGCGGGTTTCAACTATTATCCGGCGGTGCGCATCTCCGGCGAAGCGAAGCCGGGCTACACCAGCGGCGACGCCATCGCCGAGATGGAGCGGCTGGCGGGCGCCCTGCCGCGCGGTTTCGGCTACGAATGGACCGGGCAGTCGCTGCAGGAAAAACTCTCGGGCTCGCAGGCGCCGTTGCTGCTCGGCCTCTCCGCGCTGGTCGTGTTCCTGTGCCTGGCCGCGCTCTATGAGAGCTGGACCATCCCGCTTGCCGTGCTGCTGACCGTGCCCCTCGGCATCTGCGGCGCGGTGCTGGCGGCGACCCTGCGCGGCCTGCCGAACGACGTCTACTTCACCGTCGGCCTGATCACCATCATCGGGCTCGCCGCCAAGGACGCCATCCTCATCATCGAGTTCGCCAAGGATCTGCGCGCGCAGGGCAAGCCGCTGATCGAGGCGACGGTGGAAGCCTGCTCAATGCGCATGCGTCCGATCCTGATGACGGGGCTCGCCTTCGTCTGCGGCGTGCTGCCGATGGTAGTGGCGAGTGGCGCCGGCGGCGCCAGCCAGCAGGCGCTCGGCACCAGCGTGATGGGCGGCATGATCGCAGTCGTGATCCTGGCGCTGTTGATGGTGCCGGTGTTCTTCGTCGCCGTGCAGCGGTTTTTCGCCCGCGACCGCGAGGCGGTGGAAAAGCCCGAAACGGCGGAGCCGCGGGGGGCGCCGGCTCCCATCCAATGACTGGCCGTTGCCGGGTTACGGAGCTTGCCGCTCACTTCCCCAGCGGCTTCAGGATCTTCACCAGTTCGGCATGGATCGCTTCATTGCCGCAGATCACATCGCCGGTCTTGAGCGCGTCGTCATTGCCTTCGATGCCGGAGACGGTGCCGCCGGCCTCGCGGACCATGATCTGGCCCGCCGCCATGTCCCAGGACTGCAGATTGCGTTCCCAATAGCCGTCGAGGCGGCCGGCGGCGACGAAGGCCATGTCGAGCGAGGCGGCGCCGAAGCGGCGCAGGCCCGCGACCTTGTTCTGGATCGCGGCCATCTCGCGATTTGACAATTCATGGTCGCCGCGGCCGATATGCGGCAGGCCGCAGGCGATCACGCAGTCGGCGAGCTTGCGGCGACCCGCCACCCGCAGCCGCTGGTCGTTGAGGAAGGCGCCCTTGCCGCGCTCGGCGATATAGAGCTCGTCATTGGCGGGATTGTAGATCACGCCGGCGATGATGGTGCCCTCGCGCTGCAGGCCGATCGAAATCGCGAACTGCGGAATGCCGTGCAGGAAATTGGTGGTGCCGTCGAGCGGATCGACGATCCAGGTGTGGGACTTGTCCTGGCCTTCGCGCGCGCCGCCTTCCTCGCCGATGAAGCCATAGCCCGGCCGCGCCTTGGTGAGATCCTCCAGCAGCATCTGCTCGGCGCGCTTGTCGGCGAGGCTGACGAAATTGGCCGGCCCCTTCAGCGACACCTGAAGGTTCTCGATCTCGCCGAGGTCGCGCTTGAGGCTGCGGCCGGCGCGGCGCGCGGCTTTGACCATGACGTTGATGAGGGCGGAATGCAGCATGATCTCGGCTCAAGGCGACCTGAGCGTCAGGTCTGGGATGGGGATAGACGGGGTTTTGACTTTTGGCTTTTGAGCGCGACGGGTCGCTTTTGCTCGCCGCGCCGGTAGTGGGTGCCCTGCGGTTACCGTGGCGTCAAGACCGGACTGCCGAGCCATCTGCGGGCGGCCGCCTCCGCCTTGGCGCGGTCCTCCGGGCTCAAGCGGGCCAGTTCCTCGTCGAGCATGGGGTCGCCTTTTCCGGCGGTTTTGGCGATCAGGTGCCATTTGATGCCCTCGATCTTGTCCATCGGCGCGCCCTGGCCGGTCACCAGCACGCGGGCGAGGCGATTTTGCGCGATCGGGCTGTTTTGCCGCGCCGCCCTGCGCAACAGTGTCACCGCGGCGGCCTCGTTCTTGGGCGTGCCGGAGCCATTATAGAGTGCGATGGCGTATTCGACCTCGGCGTCGATATTGTCGGCCAGCGAGGCCAGCTGCAGCAGCCGGACCGACTTTTCGAGGTCCTTCGGTACGCCGGTGCCTTCCTTGTAGAAGGTCGCCAGCGCGTACTGTGCCTCGGGATTGCCGGCGTCGGCGGCTTGCCGGAGCAGTTCCGCGGCGCGCTTGATGTCCTGCGGCAGCGACTGTCCGTCGAGATAGAGCAGGGCGAGATTATAGGCCGCCTTCGGGTTGCCGAGTTTGGCCGACGACGCCAGCAGCTTGACGGCTTCCTGGCGGTTTTGCGCGCCGCCGCGGCCCTCCAGCCGCATCATGGCGAGCGCGAACATGGCTTCGCGGTCGCCGGCATCGGAGGCGCGCTTGTACCAGTCGGCGGCCTTGGCGAAGTCGCGTTTGACCCCCAGCGCATTGGAGTAGAGCTCGCCGAGCATGGTCATCGCCTTGGGATCGCCGGCCGCCGCGCGCTGGCTCGCCAGATCGAACGAGGTTTTGTACATGCCGCGCTGATAGGCGCCGTAGACCAGATCCACATTGGGATCGTCGGCGGCGGGCGCGGGCGTGACGGTTGCTGCCGGCGCCGGGGTCGCCTCCGGCTTCGCCGCCGACGCCGGCGGCTTTTTGGCGACCGCGGGCGGTTTTGGTTTCGGCGCCGCGGCCGGCTTGGCCGGCTCGGCGGCGGGAGGCGTCAGCGAGGTCTGCGCCGCGGCGCTGGCCGTCCAGATCAGGCAGAACAGAAGGGTAGATATGGGACGCAGGCGCTGCATGTTTTTCGCGCTATCCCTGTTCGGCCCGGGCTTTTCCGGCCGCCGCGTGGGCCTGCCGGATCGCCTGCTCGGCGTCCTTCAGCGCCGTCGCCACGCCGCGCGGATCGGACCAGATGAAATCGCCGACCAGGACGAAATCGGCGCCGGCGGCGGCGAACTCATAAGCCTCCTCGCGCGAGGCCGCAAAGCCGACGCAGGGCGGCTCGAACAATTCGGCCCACCATCCGAGCCGCTCGGAGATGGCCTCGGCCGAGGGCCGCTCGCCCTTCGCATCGGGCTCGCCGAACAGCACGTAATCCGCGCCGAGTTCGCCCGCGCTCATCGAATCGTGCCGCGTTGCCAGCCCGCCTGTGCCGGCGATGCGGTCCGGCTTCAGCGACGGCAGCGCGTCCTCGAGCGCCGCGATGCCGGTCAGATGCGCACCGTCGGCGCCGCCGCGCGCGACCAGTTCGGCATGACCGTCGAGCAGCAGCGCCGCGCCTGCGTTCTGGATCGCAGGCGCGAGTGCCTTGATCCGCGAGATCAGCGTGCGCTGGTCGGTCGGTTTCAGCCGCACCAGCACCGCCGCGACATCGGCTGACGCGAGCAGGCCCGGCAGGCCGGCGATCAGCGACGAGGGATCGTCCACCTCAGGTGTCGCGAGATAGAGACGCGGCACAGGGCGGGGCGGAGCGGGTTTAGTGGCCAATCTATGCCGCCTTCTTTTCCAGCTCGGCCTTCCATTCGCCCTTGGTCGCCAGCGAATTCATCCGCGCGCGGTGAATGAAGGCGCGCTGGCCCGCGGCGATATTTTCAGGCTTGCCCGACCACGCCTTTTGCGGCGCCGCCTGCAGCGCGCGGCCGTAGGAGAAGGTGAGGGGCCAGGGCAGGCCGCCGATCCGGTGCATGGCGTCGAGATGGGCGGTCGCCTCCTCGTCGGATTGTCCGCCGGAGAGGAAGGCGATGCCGGGTACCGCGGCGGGCACGCAGGCCTTCAACATCCGCACGGTTTTCTCCGCGACCTCTTCGACGGAAGCCTGCTTAGGGCTCTTCTTTCCGGATACCGCCATGTTGGGCTTCAGCACCATGCCTTCGAGTGCGACGCGCTGAACCCGCAATTCCTGGAAGGTCTTGTTGAGCACGCGGCTCGTGACCTCATAGCAGCGGTCGATATCGTGATCGCCGTCCATCAGCACTTCCGGTTCGACGATCGGAACGATCTGCGCGGCCTGGCACAACGCGGCGTAGCGCGCCAGTGCGTGGGCGTTGACGTGGATCGCGGTCATCGTCGGAATGCCCCGGCCGACAGTGCCGCTGCCGATATCGATCACTGCGCGCCATTTTGCGAACCGTGCGCCGCGCTCGTAATATTTCTTCAGCCGCTCGGCGAGCTTGTCCAGCCCGACGGTGACGAGTTCGCCCGGGCATTGCGGCAGGGCTTGCGTTCCCTCGTCGACCTTGATGCCGGGGATCGCGCCGGACTGCTCGATCAGCTTGACCAGCGGCGTGCCGTCTTTGGCGTTCTGCCAGATCGTCTCGTCGTAGAGGATGACGCCGGAAATGAAATGGCTCATCGCCTCGGTGGAGCGGAACAGCATCTCGCGATAGTCGCGGCGGGTCTCCTCGGTCGAAGCCACGCTGATGGCGTCGAAGCGCTTCTTGATGGTGCCGGTGGATTCATCGGCGGCCAGGATGCCCTTGCCGGGCGCGACCATGGCAAGCGCAACCTTGTTGAGATCGGCGAGATTCATCGATGCCTCCTTCGGAGCAGGGACGCTTTGCAAGTCAAACTAGACCGTTCTCGGGCAAGACCCAAGAAAACTGCCAAGAAAACCGGCAAGAAAACCGGCAGGAAAACCGGCAGGAAAACTGCCGGCCAGGCTCGCCGGAAAGGCCGGCAGCGGCAATGGCGAGGCTGCGGGCCCGTTCAGCCGCCGCTCATGCGACTTTCGGATCGAGTTCGCCCTTGACGTAGCGTTTCGCCATTTCGGCGGTGGTCAGGACCTTCTTGATCTTGCCGGCCTGGCCGGCGGTATTGAATTCCTGCAGCCGCTGCTTGCACAGCTTGGCCATCGCTTCCATCGCGGGCTTGAGATATTTGCGCGGATCGAATTCTTCCGGATTGTCATGCAGCACTTTGCGGATCTGCCCGGTCATCGCCATGCGGTTGTCGGTGTCGATGTTGATCTTGCGGACGCCGTTCTTGATGCCGCGCTGGATCTCGGAAACCGGTACGCCCCAGGTCGGCTTCATCTTGCCGCCATTGGCGTTGATGATGTCCTGCAGGTCCTGCGGCACCGAGGACGAGCCGTGCATCACCAGATGCGTGTTGGGCAGCTTGCGGTGGATCTCCTCGATCACGCCCATGGCGAGGATGTCGCCGTCCGGCTTGCGGGTGAACTTGTAGGCGCCGTGCGAAGTGCCCATCGCGATCGCCAGCGCGTCGACCCTTGTCTCTTTGACAAACTTGACCGCCTCGTCCGGATTGGTGAGCAACTGGTCGTGGGAGAGTTTCCCTTCGGCGCCGTGGCCGTCTTCCTTGTCGCCCATGCCGGTCTCCAGCGAACCGAGCACGCCGAGTTCGCCTTCGACCGAAATGCCGCCGAGATGCGCCATGCTGGTAACGGTCTTGGTGACGCCGACATTGTAGTCCCAGTCGGCTGGCGTCTTGCCGTCGGCCTTCAGCGAGCCGTCCATCATGACGGAGGTGAAGCCGGCCTGGATCGCGGTCATGCAGGTGTCGGGGCCGTTGCCGTGGTCGAGATGCACGCAGACCGGGATCTGCGGATAGATTTCGGTCACCGCGTCCATCATGTGCTTGAGCATCACGTCATTGGCGTAGGAGCGGGCGCCGCGCGAGGCCTGGATGATCACGGGCGCGTCGAGCGCGGAGGCGGCCTCCATGATCGCGAGCGCCTGCTCCATGTTATTGATGTTGAACGCCGGCACGCCGTAATCGTGTTCCGCCGCGTGGTCGAGCAGTTGACGCAACGTGATGCGAGCCATGGGTTCTGTTCTCCGCGTTGGGGCCGGTAGCCCGATATGGATTAAAAAATTCAGCCTATCCTCAAAACTTCGACGCCCGGCAAGGGTTTCCCTTCCATCCATTCAAGAAACGCGCCGCCCGCGGTCGAAACGTAGCTGAAATCCTGGGCTACGCCGGCCTGGTTCAGTGCCGCCACCGTGTCGCCGCCCCCGGCAACCGAAATCAGCTTTTTGGCTCTGGTCCGGCTTGCGGCGTGTTTGGCCGCCGCCATGGTGCCGCGGTCGAACGGCGCCAGCTCGAAGGCGCCGAGCGGGCCGTTCCAGACCAGGGTCGCGGCGTCGTCGATCGCGGCATGGATCCGCGCGGTCGACTGCGGGCCGACGTCGAGGATCATGCCGTCGGGGGGAATCGCATCGAGGCCGTAGGCCTGCGACGGCGCGTTGGCTTCGAATTTGAACGCAACCACGGCGTCGACCGGGAGAATGATCGCGCAATTGGCGGCTTTCGCCTTCTCGATGATCCGCAAGGCGGTCGCCGCCAGATCCTTCTCCGCCAGCGACTTGCCGATGCCGACGCCCTGGGCGTGCAGGAAGGTGTTGGCCATGCCGCCGCCGATCACCAGCGCATCGACCTTGCGCACGAGGTTTTCCAGGAGGTCGATCTTGGTGGAAACCTTGGCGCCGCCGATGATGGCGATGACCGGCTTGGTCGGGTGTTCCAGCGCCTTGCCAAGCGCATCGAGTTCGGCCTGCATGGTGCGGCCGGCATAGGCCGGCAGCTTGTGGCCGAGGCCTTCGGTCGAGGCATGCGCGCGGTGCGCCGCCGAGAAGGCGTCGTTGACCCAGATGTCGCCGAGCTTTGCCAGTTCCGCCACGAAGGCGGGATCGTTCTTCTCTTCTTCTTTGTGGAAACGGGTGTTTTCCAAACAAAGGATGTCGCCGTCCTTCATCGCGGCGACGGCCTTTTGCGCCGCCTCGCCGATGCAATCGTCGGCGAAGCCGACCGGCTTTCCGATCACCTTGGAAAGTTCCGCTGCGACCGGCTTCAGCGATTCCTTGGGGTCGCGTCCCTTGGGCCGGCCGAAATGCGCGAGCAATATGACCTTGCCGCCCTTGGCGGAAATCTCGGTGATGGTGGGTGCGACGCGCTCCAGCCGCGTGGCATCGGTGACGCGGCCATTTTCCATGGGGACGTTGAGATCGACGCGCAGCAGGACGCGCTTGCCCTTCACGTCGACGTCATCGAGGGTGCGGAATGTTTTTGGCATTGACGCTTTCCTCGTCATGGCCGGGCATCGCCGTTCGAAGGCAGCCTCGCTACGTCTCGGCTCCGCAGGATGAAGTTCATCGTCATGGTGAGCAGCGCGCCACTCGGCGCGCGGCTCGAACCATTAGACTTACTACCTCAGAGCAGTTTCCCCATCGCCACGGCGGTGTCCGCCATGCGGTTCGAGAAACCCCATTCATTGTCGTACCAGGACATCACCCGCACCAGCGTGCCGTTCTGCACCTTGGTCTGATCCATGTGGAAGGTGGAGGAATGCGGGTCGTGGTTGAAATCGATCGAGACGTTGGGTGCGGTGGTGTAGCCCAAAATGCCCTTGAGCTGCTGCTCGCTGGCGCGCTTCATCGCCTCGTTGATTTCCTTCGGATCGGTCTTGCGCGACGCGACGATCTTGAGATCGATCACCGAGACGTTCGGCGTCGGCACGCGGATCGCGACGCCGTCGAGCTTGCCCTGCAGTTCGGGCAGCACCAGGCCGATCGCCTTGGCCGCGCCCGTGGAGGTGGGGATCATCGACATCGCCGCCGCCCGGCCGCGATAGAGATCCTTGTGCAGGGTGTCGAGGGTCGGCTGGTCGCCGGTATAGGCATGGATCGTGGTCATGAAGCCGGTCTCGATGCCGACGGTGTCGTTGAGCACTTTTACCACCGGCGCGAGGCAGTTGGTCGTGCAGGAGCCGTTGGAGACGACCAGATGCTCCTTGGTCAATTTGTCGTGGTTGACGCCGAAGACGATGGTGGCGTCGGCGTTCTCGCCCGGCGCCGAAATCAGCACGCGCTTGGCGCCGGCGGTGAGGTGCTGGGACGCCTTGTCCTTGGCGGTGAAAATGCCCGTGCATTCCAGCGCGATGTCGACGCCCAGCGCCTTCCACGGCAGCTTGGCGGGATCGCGTTCGGCGGACACCTTGATCTTGCCGTTGCCGAGGCTGATCGAGTCGCCGTCGACGGTGACCGTGCCGGGGAAGCGGCCGTGCACGGAATCGAAGCGCAACAGATGCGCATTGGTTTCGACCGGTCCGAGGTCGTTGATCCCGACCACCTCGATGTCCTTGCGGCCGGACTCGGCGATGGCCCTCAGGATGTTGCGGCCGATGCGGCCAAACCCGTTGATTCCGACCCGGATTGCCATTCAACTTCTCCTCAAAGGTTCAAAAATCCGCCGTTTTGCCGGCGGTTTGGCTGTTTCTTTGCCGTTCTTGGGCTATTTCATGCCCTGAATGAATGATCGTTGCAATGCATCATAATCCCGATCGTTCTGATAGGGTTACTTGCTGGCCTACTTGACGTTCAGGCGCTTTGACGCGGTCTCGACCACCGCCTCGGCTGTGATCCCGAAATGCTTGTACAGCGCCTTGGCCGGCGCGCTGGCGCCGAACGAATGCATGCCGATGAAGTCGCCGTCCGGGCCGATCACCGCGTCCCAGCCGAACCGGACCGCGGCCTCGATCGCGATCTTGACCGGGGCGTTGCCGATGATCGCCTTGCGGCGCTCCGCGGGCTGCGCCAGCAACAGTTCGAGCGAGGGCACCGATACCACCCGCGTCGCAATGCCGCGCCCGGTCAGTTCCTTCTGCGCGGCGACCGCGATCTCGACCTCCGAGCCCGATGCATAGAGCGAAACCCTGGCCGCGCCCTGGGCTGCGATAAGCTCGTAGCCGCCGTGGCTGCACAGATTTTCGGCGCTGGCCGTGGTGCGTGCGGGGGTCAGGTTTTGCCGCGACAGCGCCAGCACGGTGGGGCCGGTGGTGTTTTCCAGCGCCAGTTGCCAGCATTCGGCGGTCTCGACCGCGTCGGCCGGGCGGAACACGCGCATGTTCGGCATCGCGCGCAGCGCGGCGAGGTGCTCGACCGGCTGGTGCGTCGGGCCGTCTTCGCCGAGCCCGATCGAATCATGGGTCATGATGTAGACGACGGGCGTGTGCGACAGCGCCGCGATCCGCATCGAGGGCCGCGCGTAATCGGTGAAGCACAGGAAGGTGCCGCCGGCCGGCGCGAAGCCGCCATGGGTCGAAAGCCCGTTCATGGCCGCCGCCATCCCCATCTCGCGGATGCCGTAATGGATGTAGCGGCCGCTGTAGTCGCCGGGCTGCACTTCCTTCAGGCCCTTGGTGCGGGTGTTGTTGGAGGGCGTCAGGTCGGCCGATCCGAGCAGCAGTTCCGGCATGATCGGCACCAGCACGTCGAGCACCATCTCGCTGGCCTTGCGGGTGGCGACCGTCGGCGGCTCGGCGATCAGTTTTTCCTTCAGCTTGCGGATCGTCTCGCCGAGCACGTCCGGGCGCTTGCGGTCGATCACCCGGCGCACGAATTCGTTGCGCACGGCTTCCGGCTTCGCCTCGAAGCGGCCGAGCCAGTCGGCATTGGCGCTGGCGCCCTGCTTGCCGACATTGCGCCAGGCCGCCAGCACATCCTCGGGAATTTCGAACGGTCCGTAGTTCCAGCCCAAAGCCTTCTTGGCGCCGGCGAGTTCTTCGGCGCCGAGCGCCTCGCCATGGGCTTTGGAGGTGCCGGCCTTGTGCGGCGCGCCGAAGCCGATCGTGGTCTTGCAGGCGATCAGCGAGGGACGGTCGGAGGCTTGCGCATCGGAAATCGCCGCGGCGATGGCCTTCTGGTCGTGGCCGTCGATCCGCACCGCGTTCCAGCCATGCGCCTTGAAGCGCGCCACCTGGTCGACATTGTCGGTCAGCGTGATCGGGCCGTCGATGGTGATGCCGTTGTCGTCATAGAGAAAGATCAGCTTGTTGAGCTTGAGGTGGCCGGCGAGCGCCAGCGCCTCATGGCTGACGCCTTCCATCAGATCGCCGTCGGAGCACAGCACGTAGGTGTAATGATCGACGATATCCTCGCCGAATTCCGCCGCCAGCAGCCGCTCGGCCAGCGCGGAGCCGACCGAAAACGCGACGCCCTGGCCGAGCGGGCCGGTTGTGGTCTCGACGCCGGAGGTGATGAAATTTTCGGGATGACCCGGGGTCTTGGAGCCGAGCTGCCGGAAATTCTCGATCTCCTCGATCGTCACGTCCTCATTGCCGGTCAGGTACAACACCGCATAGAGCAGCATCGAGCCGTGGCCGGCCGAAAGGATAAAGCGGTCGCGGTCCGGCCAGCGCGGATCGGCGGCGTCGAATTTCAGGAATTGCGTGAACAGCACGGTGGCGACGTCGGCCGCCCCCATCGGCAGGCCGGGATGGCCGGACTTGGCCTTCTCGACAGCATCCATCGCCAGAGCACGGATCGCATTGGCCATACGGGAATGATCGACGCGCGTCATGATGAAAATCCGCCTGAAATGAGCCGCTTGGTGGCGATTCGCCCGCTGGCGAGCGGCCTCGGCACGAGCGATGTTGGCAACGGGAGTCAAGGGCTGGATAGCACCTCGGTTCCCGGAGTCCAAGGCAATGAAACGCGGCTTGAGCCGGAAAAGTTGCTTAGCGGTGCATAGCTTGCAACCGCCGTTGCGCTGGCCTTGCTTGCCACGTAAATTTCATCCTCTAAGCGCTTGCCGAACCGGTAATTTTCCGGGTCCGGCGGCTTCGATCCGGCTTCAATCAAAGGTGCGCGTTGACGCATGAGTGATCGCCCCGCGAACGGTTCGGCCGCCATCGAGCCCTCATTGGCCGATATCGACCTTGCTACAAGGCGGCTGATGGCAGCGCTTGAAGCGCTGGAAAGCGCGGTCGAGCGGCGCCGCGAGGCCGACCGCGACGAGAACGAACTGGCGAGCCGGATCCAGGCGCTGGGTGCGGACCGCTCGCGGCTCGCCGATGAACTCGACGGATCGCTGGTGAAATCGCGCCGGCTGGAGCGTGTCAATCGCGAAATCGCCGACCGGCTGGATGCCGCGATCGGCACTATCCGTTCGGTACTGCATGCCGGAGAGGACTCATGAGCCACATCAACGTCACCATCAACGCCCGGCAATACCGGATGGCCTGCGAGGAAGGCGAGGAGGTGCGGCTGTTGAAACTCGCCGAGAGCCTGGAATCGCGCATCCAGAGCCTGCGCGGCAAGTTCGGCGAGATCGGCGATGCCCGGCTGGTGGTGATGGCGGCGCTGACGGTGTGCGACGACTTGCTCGACACCGGCGCGCGCGTCCGCAAGCTCGAGGAGGAACTCGAGGCGCTGCGCGGCGTGCGCACGGCTGCGGCCGAACGCGCCCGCGCCACCCAGGTCGCGGTGGCCAATGCGCTCAACTCCGCCGCCGACCGCATCGAACGCACCACGCAGGTGCTGAACCGCACCATCGGCGGCGGCGTCGCGATCGGGTAGGAATTGGCTATCGGGCGCCAACGGGTGCCCCGCTTTATCCGTCATTGCGAGGAGCACAGCGACGAAGCAATCCAGCTTGGTAATCTGCCGAGTTGTGAGATGGATTGCTTCGCGGAGCCTGTCATCGGGCGCGCATTCGCGCGCCCCGTTGGCTCGCAATGACGCAAGATGGTGGGGCCGGGTCGCGATTGGTTGACCAAACCCCGCGTTAACGCTGGCGGTTTGGGGTAACCGTGGTTAGATTGGCCCTGCGAAGCTGTGTCGCGCGTCAGGAGCCACATATCCCCGGGGCCTTATCGATCCTTCAGGGAACTGTCCCTGGCCAGGTCCGTGGACTTGGTCACATGGTGCCCACCTACTTTCGTAGGGAACTCCGGGATCGAGCGCTCCAACGGCCATCGCGGCTTCGCACTTTTGTTTCTCTGCTTGTGCAGTATTTCCGTAGCCCCAGTCTGCTCCGTTCCTCATCGCCCGCCTTCGCGGGCGATGACAGCGAAAGGGACGGTGGCACCCGCAAGCCTGAACGATGACGGATCAGAACGACCCGCACGCCAAAGCAACCCTCCGCGCCGCGGCGCTCACCGCGCGCGACGCGTTGAGCGAGAAGCAGCGGGCGGCGGCGGCAAAGACGATCGCAAAACGCGGATTGCCGGTTGAAATCGCGCCCGGCACGGTCGTTGCCGGCTATTCGCCGATCCGCAGCGAGCTCGACCCGACCCCGCTGATGCAGACGCTCGCGGCGAAAGGCGCCCGGCTGGCACTGCCGGTCATCACCCAGCGCGGCCAGTCGCTCCGATTCCGGGTCTGGCATGTCGGCGACAGGTTGCTGCCGGGATCGCTCGGGATACTCGAGCCGTCGCCGGCCGCGGCCGAAATCGTGCCCGACATCGTGCTGGTGCCGCTCGCCGCCTTCGACCGGATCGGTCACCGCATCGGCTATGGCGCCGGCCATTATGACCGCACGCTCGCGCAACTGCACAAATCGAAGGGGTTTGCGGCGATCGGGCTGGCTTTCGCGGGTCAGGAAGTCGCGACCGTACCGGCACTGCAGCACGACGTGCCCCTGGATTATGTGCTAACGGAAACCAAAGTGTTCGATTTCCGGAGTTCATGAGTTGCGCATTCTTTTCGTAGGCGACGTCGTCGGCAGGGCCGGACGCACGGCCATCTCCGACCATCTTCCCGGCATGATCCGCGACTGGGCGCTCGACCTCGTCGTCGTCAATGGCGAGAACTCGGCCGGCGGCTTCGGCATCACCGAGGCGATCTACCAGGAATTCATCGATGCCGGCGCCGACGCCGTCACGCTCGGCAACCATGCCTGGGACCAGCGCGAGGCGCTGGTGTTCATCGAGCGCGCGCCGCGCCTGGTTCGTCCGGCGAATTTTCCGAAGGGCACGCCGGGCCGCGGCGCGGCGCTGGTCGACACCAAGAACGGCAAGCGCGCGCTGGTCGTCAACGGCATCGGCCGCGTCTTCATGACGCCGTTCGACGATCCCTTCGCCGTCATCAACCGCGAACTCGAAGCCTGCCCCTTGCGCGAGGCGGCCGATGCGATCGTGGTCGATTTCCATTGCGAGGCCTCGAGCGAGAAGCAGGGCATCGGCTTCTTCTGCGACGGCCGCGCCTCGCTTGTCGTCGGCACCCACACCCATGTGCCGACCGCCGATCACCAGATCCTGCCCGGCGGCACCGCCTACATGACCGACGCCGGCATGACCGGCGATTATGACTCGATCATCGGCATGCAGAAGGAAGAGCCGCTGCGGCGGTTCACCTCGGGCATTCCCTCGGGAAGGTTCGAGCCGGCGCTGGGCGTTGCGACGCTCTCGGGCGTCGCGGTCGAGACCGACGACACGACCGGGCTCGCGCTCAAGGTCGCGCCGGTGCGGATCGGCGGAAGGCTGGAGCCGACCCAGCCGGGATTCTGGGTGAAGTAGCGGGCAGCCATTCCACTGATGCTGATCGCGCGCGTCGATGAACTGATCGACTAGATCGGGATGCGCAGCGACGCGATGTCGCCCTCGCAAGTGAGATCACCGATCGCGATCTCCGCTATTCGCCATGCGATGTTCGTGACGACTAGCGCGCAGTCGGCATTCGGTGTATACTTTTCATCATGAGTTGGGATGCGGAAGACGTAGCACTGCTCAAGAAGCTTTGGGCCACAGGACAGAGTGCCGCCCAGATCGCGCGTCGTCTCGGCTATAGCCGCAACGCGGTCTGCGCCAAGCTGAACTCGTCTTGACCTGAAGCGCGGTCACAAGCCGCCGACGGCAAAGCCCAGGATAGTGCAGCTGCCGAAGCGTGCACCGCCGTCGCTGGCCGCCTGTGCCCGCCCGGTGGCAAGGATCGTGTCGCGGAAGAAGATAACGAAGCAGCCCGCGCAATTCACCCAGCGCCAGCTTTACGCCATGCTGGCGGAAGCGGTCAGGAATACTAAGTGACGGGCTCACGGCGGCATCGTTGCGGCGCCGCCTCCCGATCTCCCCCGCCAGCCTTCCGGTCGAGCAGCCCGGCAAATTCCAATTCGTCATCGACCTCAGAGTTTGACTCCAAATAGGTCATTGGCTCAGGTCAAGTCGGCTCAGGTCAAGTCGTGCCCTGTCGATCCGCCCCGGCGCGCTGTTCGGACCTAGCGTGCCAAGTGGCGATGACCGTGATGCCGGACCGGCATTGCCGGACCGGCGCCGGTCGGTCCCGCGTAGGCACCGCTTGGCGTGGCAGCGCCGAAGGGCTGCACCAGACCCGATCTCGCCGCAGGAGTGAGCGCGCCGCCATTCAAGATGTCCCGATCCGGATATTGCGCCTGAAAGGCATCCGGGTCGTCGGCACATGCCGCCGTTGCCGACATCGTCGATAGCAGCGCCGCCGCGGCGAGTGCCTTGAGTCCGGTCATGATGATGCTCCCTCTGCATTCTTGCTGGAATTCGCGCCGGCGATGCTGCTGCCCGGGCCTGCGCGCCCCCGGATTCTTCAAACAAGGGTGATGTAGGCGCAGCCGATGAAATAGCGCGCGGCATGCCGATCACTATTCCGAGAATGCACGACAGGATTTCGAATGCGGTGGTTTGCCCGCATTCCTGAGGCCGCTCACTGCGACCGATCAACCCGACGGGCAAATCACTTCGTTCGCCGCGCGCTCCACTGTCAAGCCCCTTACGAAAAAATATTCTGGTTTTCCGAAATGGCAAATCAGTTCTGTATCCCCGCCATCCCGCCCCACACGGAGGGGCGTTGCGCAACGTCACGAACGCGGGGCGGGATGCGGTGGACGCGGACGGTGCTCCCGACGAGAGCGCTTGAGGCGGACGGCGAAGGCGTGTGGTCCTGATGCCCCGACGCTGGCATCAAGTTTGCGGCAACATCCGCAGGCGACGGTGGCAAGAAAGCCCGGTCACCGGGGAGAGCGCGTTATAAGCCGTAAAACCATTGCGCAGGGAAGGCCGGAATGCTTCCGCTGAACCTGTATGCTCGTGTGCGCTCTTCTATCCATTTTGCACGCGAGACCGCGGGTGCAGCGCGCACCCGGCTTTCCCTGCGCCCTCTTGTTTTGGAGGGACAATGTTTTTGGCATAGCCCGGGCGCATCGCGTCGCGAGATCGCGGACGCTTGTCTCGACTTGCCGTGATTGCGATGACAGCGAGGCGCACCACGCAACGGCCGCTAGAACTACTCCGCCGTCTGCTTGCGCAGCTCGGCCACATCCTGCGCGGTCAGCCGCGATTCCCTGGCGCCGAAGCGCGCGGTGACGTAATTGGCGACGGCGGCGATCTCGACATCGGAATAGGCGTTGCCGAACGCAGGCATCGACAGCGCGCCCTCGGTATGCCGCTTGGTCCCGGAGATCACAATCTGGGCGACGTTGGTCGCTGCCGGGTCGTTCACGGCCCACGCACCGGTCAGCGTGGCGAAGGGCGAGATCGAACTTTCGCCGGTCCAGCCATGGCAGCTGACGCAGGCGCCTTCAAACACCATCTTGCCGCGCGGATCGAGCACGCCGTGTCCTTGCCTGTGCGAAGCCGGCGCCGGGGGGGCGGGTGTGGCCGGCAGATCGTTCGAGGCGATTGCCGGCACGCTGCGCAGGTAGGCTACCATGGCGCGGATGTCCTCCGGCGGGAACTGGCTGAAGCTGTGATCGACCGCCTCGCCCATCGGTCCCGAAGCGGAGCCGTGACCGGTGGCGTGTCCGGTCGAGAGGTAGGCAATCAGGTCCTCGTCGCGCCAGCCGCCGATGCCGGTGGTCTTGTCGGAGGTGATGTTGTAGGCGCGCCAGCCGGCCGTCAGCGCGCCGGCAAATTTCTTCCGATTGTCGAGCCCAAGCGCCAGGCTGCGCGGGGTATGGCATTCGCCGCAATGCGCCAGCGCCTCGGCGAGATAGGCGCCCCGATTCCATTCCGGCGTCTTCGAGCTGTCGGGCTCGAACCGGGTATCCGGATTGAACAGCGCCGACCAGAAGGCCATCGCCCAGCGCTGGTTGAACGGGAACGCCAGCGAATTGGCGGGCGCCGCCGCGCGCACCGGCGGCAGGCTGAACAGATAGGCCTTGATCGCCAGCGCGTCGTCATCGGTGATGTAGGTGTAGGAGGTGTACGGCATCGCCGGATAGAGCCGTGCGCCGTCGCGCCGCACGCCGCGATGCACCGCGTTGAGGAAATCCTGATCGGTGTAATTGCCGATGCCGGTTTCCTTGTCGGGCGTGATGTTGGTCGAGTACAGCGTTCCGAACGGCAGGTTGAAGCCGAGGCCGCCGGCATATTCCTTGCCGCCCGGCGCGGTGTGGCAGACCATGCAGTCCGCCGCCTTTGCCAGATACGCGCCGCGCTCGACGAGGCTGGCCTTGGCGAGCGAGGCCGGGGCGCCGGTCGGATTGCCGGCCTTGTAATCGGTCAGCGCGACTTTCGGGCCGCCGGCAAAGGCCATCGGGCCGGGACCGCGGACGAACCAGATCCCGATCACCAGCGCGACCACCATGATCGCGATCGCGCTGAGGAAGATGCGACGTGCGGCCGGGCTCATGACTTCTTCCCTGCTGCGATCAGGGAGCGATCAATCGGAAGCCGCCGCAAGGCGACGCCGGTTGCGGCATATATCGCATTGCGCAGCGCCGGCGGCCCCGCCGTCGAGCCGGCTTCGCCGATACCGCCCGGCGCCTCGCCGCTCTTGATGACGTGAACCTCGATGTTGGGGACCTGATCCATGCGCAGCATGCGGTAGTCATGGAAATTGGACTGCTGAACCCGTCCCTTGTCGATGGTGATCTCGCCATAGAGCGCGGCGGTCAGGCTGAAGACCAACCCGCCTTGAATCTGGGCCATGACGGTATCGGGATTGACCGCGATGCCGGTGTCGACTGCCGAGGTGACGCGCCGCAAATGGACCTCACCCTGTTCATCGACCTCCGCTTCCACCACGGTCGCGATGAAGCTGGCAAACGACGGCTGCACGCACACGCCACGCCCGGTGCGCGCCGGCAGCGGTTTGCCCCAGTTGGACTTTTCCGCCACCAGATCGAGTGCCGCCAAAAAGCGCGGCTGCTTGCCAAGCATCGCGCGGCGAAACTCGATCGGATCCTTGCCGGCCTTGCGCGCCAACTCGTCCATGAAGCATTCGATCGCAAACACGTTGTTGTTGGGGCCGACGCCGCGCCAGAATCCGGTCGGCACCGCCGGCGGTTCGGCCCGGACATATTCGACATGGATATTGGGAATGTCGTAGGGGATGTCGATTGCGCTATCGACAGCGTCGATGTCGATGCCCTTCTGGAACCCCGGCGGGAACCAGCGCGCCATGATCGACGACCCGCTGACCTTGTATTTCCAGCCGACGATCTTGCCGCCGGACAATGTCGCGGCAATGGTGTCGCGATAGACCGGGCGGACGATATCGTGCTGGATGTCTTCCTCGCGGGTCCACATCACCTTCACCGGACCATCGATCTGCTTTGCGATGCGAACGGCCGCGACCACCATGTCGGCTTCGAGCTTGCGTCCAAAACCGCCGCCGAGCAGGTGGTTGTTGACGGTCACCTTCTCGACCGGCAGCCCGGCCGCCTTCGCCGCCTCCGACTGCACCCGGGTCATGACCTGCGTGCCGATCCAGATTTCGCAGGAGGAGGCGGTGCAATGAACCGTGGCGTTGATCGGCTCCATGGTGGCATGCGCCAGAAACGGCAACTCGTACGCCGCGTCCATCCTGTCGCCGGTGGCAAGGGCCTTGCCGATATCGCCTTCGGATCGGGCTACGGCGCCGTCCTTTTCGCTGGCGGCGCGCAGCTCCCGCCAGATATCGTTCGAGTTGACCGTTGCGTTAGGACCTTCATCCCAGTCGATCACCAGCGCGTCGAGGCCTTTCTTGGCCGCCCATGTGTGATCGCCGACCACGGCGACCAGGTCGTCGAGCACGACGATCTGCTGCACGCCGGGGACTTTTTTGGCAGCGCTGTCGTCGACCTTGCGGACCTTGCCGCCCAACACCGGACACTGCCGGAGGGTAGCGAATTTCATGTTGGGAAGCATGGCGTCGATGCCGTAGACGGCCTTGCCGTTGACCTTGTCGGGGGTATCGAGCCGCTTCAGCGGCTTGCCGATCAGGATGAAATCCTTCGGGTCCTTGAGCGGAACGTCCGTTGGCGGCGTCTGGCTGCTCGCAGCAAGCGCCAATTCGCCATAGGAAATCCTGCGTCCGCTCCCGGCGTGGAGGACTTCGCTCTTTGCCGTCGTGCAACTTGCAGGTTCGACCTGCCATTGCGCTGCTGCGGCCTGCACCAGCATGGCGCGCGCGCTGGCGCCCGCGGTGCGCAACGGCTTCCACCACGCCCGAACCGAATTGGAATTGCCTGTGGCCTGAATGCCAAAAAGCGGATTGCCGTAGAGCTTGTCGCTCGGCGGCGCATGTTCGAGCCTCACCTGGGCAAAATCGGCGTCGAGCTCTTCGGCCAGCATCATTGGCAACGCGGTGTAGACGCCCTGTCCCATTTCGACCTGCGGCATCACCAGCGTGGTCTGGCCGGCCTCGTCGATGCGAATGAAGGCGTTGGGCGCGAATTTGCCGGTGGTGGAATCGGGCGGCTGCACCGGTTCGTTGACCGCGCGCAACGGCAGATGAAACGCAAGCAGGAATCCGCCGGCCAGACCGCCGGTCAGCAGAGCGCGCCGCGAAACGCCGCCGGAGATTTTTTCTGCGATTGCCATGACCGGCTCCTACGACTGGCGACCGGAGGCGGCCTGCTTGATGGCGGCGCGAATGCGCACATAGGTGCCGCAGCGGCAGATATTTCCGGCCATCGCAGCGTCGATGTCGGAATCATCGGGGTTGGGTGTGCTCGCGAGCAGGGCTGCCGCCGACATGATCTGGCCCGACTGGCAATAGCCGCACTGGATCACCTCGAGATCGAGCCAGGCTTTCTGGATCTTTGCGCCGGCGGGCGAGGCCCCGATGCCCTCGATGGTGGTAACAGTGCGACCGCGCGCCGTGCTCACCGGCAGCAGGCACGAACGCACCGGCTTGCCGTCGATGTGCACCGTGCAGGCGCCGCACTGCGCGATACCGCAGCCGAATTTCGTTCCGGTCATGCCGAGCACGTCGCGCAGCACCCAGAGCAGCGGCATGTCGTCGGGAGCATCGAACGATTTCTGTTCGCCGTTGATTGTCAGCGTGGTTGCCATCGAAACCTCCCGTTCGGCGCTCGCCCCACCGCGCGCATCGCGCAACCTCGTAACGTCACGCGTTGTCGCTATGGTGGGTGCTGGTCAACGTGGCATTCGCCGAGTTTGGTCGTCTTTCCACATCGCACGATGCGCGGTTCACGGGCGGCCGCAACGGCCGCGCCTGCCCGCGGGCAGAGCGTGTTCGCAAACGAAGCGGTTCGCGGAAATTCGTCAGGAGGCCACAGGAATCATCTGGGCGCGGCGACGGCGCACGCCGATGGTGCGCATGGTGGCGTATTGGATCAGGAACAGGACGGCCTTGCTGACGATCGCGTAGATCGACATCGAGGCCGACCATGTCACCACGCTGAAATTGAGAGCCACAAGGAGGTTCAAGGCCGCGGAAAAGAACATCAGCCCCGCCCAGACGTAGCCGAAGATCACGGCGATATCGGGCACCATTTCGATCGCGATCGGGGGCAGATAGCGGTTCATCCATCCCCGCTTCAGCATGACGACGCCGACGATGAGATAAATCACGCTGGGCTTGACCATCACGAAGCGCGGATCGTGGGTGAGCAGCGTGGCCGCGCCCGAGCCGAGCACCAGGAACAGGCTCATCCACTGCATGGTGTCGATCGGCAGCTTGCGGACGAACTGCCAGCCGATTTGGGTGATGCCCAGCGCCATGCCGAGCGTGACCGAGAGAGTGACGTTGTGGCTGAGAAGAAAGAGCACCAGAAAGAAGAACGTCGACGCCATGTCGAGCAGCAACAGCTTGCCCGCCTCAAACAGGTTTTTCATGAAGTGCTCGAACTCCGCGGCCGGAACCACCACCGTAACACGGGGGATGACGGTTCGGCGAGCGCCTCTGCCGGTACCGCCCGGCGGGCCTCAGGACAGCCGGAAGCCCATGCGAAACGCGCCCCAGTGGCGGCCGCGGACGTGGATCGGGGAGGAGAGGTCTTTCATCAGCACGAAATTGCCGCCGCCCATGTCGCGCCGGTAGGTCTGCAACAGAAACGGCTTTGTATTAGCCGCCACCTTCTTCACCGCGCGGTCGTTGAACAGCCGCCGGTTGCGGCAATTGGCGTTGTTCCAGACCGGGTCCTTGCCCTGCGGCAGGCGATAGTTCGGATTATGGGTCGGAAGGTATCCGCCTTTGGCCCATGCGACGCAGAAAACGATGCGCGGATCGATCTTCTGGATCGGGTCCTGGATGGCGGGGAGGATACGGTCGGTGAATTCGACGTAGTCGGTGAGATATTGCTTGGGATCGGTGCCCGGGATTTCGCGGTAGTTCTCGTCCATCAATTGCTCAAGACGGATGTCGCCGCGCGCGACCGCGCTCTCGAACGCCGCCGATATCTGCCTGGCGGCATCGATCACGACGCGGATCAGGGGCGCGTCGGACGTCTCCACGCCGCTGCTGGCGATCAGTTCGATCAGCCCCTCGGAGAGGTCGAGCAGCTTTGCAACCCTGTCGTCGGCGCTCTTCAGGTCGGTCGACGACAGGTCGACGCCCTTGGCGAGGTGGTTGAGTTCCTCGATCACCATGTCGCAATGGGCGAGATTGGAGGTGGCCGCCTTTGCCACGCCGTCGATCTCGCGGCCGACCGACGTAAAACCATCCTGGACGCGCACGATGATGCCCTGGATCTGCTGGGCGCCTTCGCCGGCATTCTTGGCCCGCAGCGAGGCGTCGCCGCTCTCGCCGATCAGGCCGCTGACCTGTCCGTCGAGATCGCGAACGGTATCGCCGATCGAATGCGTGGCCTGGCGGGTCGCTTCGGCGAGGCTCTTCACCTCGCTCGCAACCACCGCAAAGCCACGGCCGGCGGCGCCGGCGCGGGCGGCCTCGATGGTCGCGTTCAGCGCCAGGAGATTGGTCTGCTTTGCGATCGCCTCGATCGATCCGGAAACCTTGGCGACCTGCGCGAGCGCGGTGCCGACCGCGCCGAGACGCTGCTCGATGCGGCCCACCGCCTCGATCAGTTCGGCGATGTGCTGGACCGCGGTCTCGACCGCGGCGCGCGACTGGGTGATCTCGTTGACGGCGGAGGTGGTCGCGGTCTGCACGGCCTGCGAGGCCGAGGCGATATTGTGGTTGGCGGAGACCATGGTCTCGGCGGTCTTTTGCAGATGCCCGAACCGCTCGGACTGGTTGGTGACGCGGCCGGCGACCTCCTGCAGGTTTCCTGCGACGTCGGCAAGCTCGACCCCGAGGCCGCCGATCCGGTTCGCAAGCTGATCGACCAGACGTTCGCTGTCCGAGGGGGCGGCCGCAGCGCGTTCCGGTTTGATGGGCAGTACAATCGACATCACTGCATTCCTCTTGCCGAGTGAATTCGAAGGCCGTTCAGATCTCTTGACCTTGCATGTTTCAAAGTTTGTACGCGGTGCGGAAGCCGCCCCAGTGGCGGCCCTGGACGCGGATCGGGACGTCGATCTCGCGCATCATGACGGTTTTGCCATTGCCCATGTCGCGGGCGTAGCTCTGGATCAGATAGGAGCGTTGATTGCGGCCGGCGGCGAGACCGGCGGGATCGTTGAAGATGCGGCGGTTGCGGCAGTTCGCGGTGTTCCAGGCCACATCGCCCGGGCGTTGCGGATGCGAATACAGCTTGTTGTGCACCGGCAAATAGCCGTTGCGGTCGATCATCACGCAGAACACCATGCGCGGATCCCTGACGAGGAATGTCTCCTGGAACGGCGGCAAGGCGCGATCGGCCCAGTCGAGAATCCTGGTGCGGTGCTGCAAGGGATCGGTGCCGGGGATCTCGACGTAATTCTCATCGAACATGTCCGCGATGGAGATGGCGCGGCTGTTGACCCCATCCTCGAAGATTTTGGTCAGCGCGGTGCCGGCTTCCATGGCGCGGGTGACGAATTCGGTATTCTCGTCGCGGATCGTCCACAGCCTGTCTTCGATCTTTTCGCTCAGGGCGGCATCCGGCGCCTCGAACCGCGCCTGTGCGCCGGCTTTCGCGTGCTCGGCGATGCGGATCCGGCAGGCGCCGATGCCGTCGATCGCCGCCTCAAGCCTCTGGTTCAACGGCAGCCGCTCGGCGTCCGCTCCGGAGATCAGGATGCATTCCATGGAAAGCTCGTAGACCGCCGCCGTGACCGGGCCGCGCGGGGTGTGGATTTCTATCTTGAGATTGCAGGGCAGCCGCTCCTGCTTGCGGCGATCCTCGCGCCCGTCCTGGCCCAGCAGGACCGCGCAGCGAGTCTTGAGTTTTTGCGCGAAATTCGTGACCGCCTTGCCGGCGGAAGCGACCCGCTCGCCATGGGTCTCGGCCTCCTTGGCCGCGCTGTCGATTTCGGCTGCGCTGTCGCCGACCGAAACGATGAAGTGCGACGTGGTGGCGACGTTTTCGCTCATCTCGTGGGTAGTGGCGTTCTGCTCGGCCACCGCGCCGTTGACGTTTTCGAACACCGGGCGGATCGCCTCGATCGCGACCGCGATCCGGTGCACCGCGTCAACCGAACCCGCGGCATCCCTCTGCAGGGCCTCGATCTTCCTGGTGATTTCCTCGGTGGCGTGCTGGGTCTGCACCGCCAGTGCCTTGACTTCGGTAGCGACCACCGCGAAGCCGCGTCCGGCGGCGCCGGCGCGCGCCGCCTCGATGGTGGAGTTGAGCGCGAGCAGCGTGGTCTGCCGGGCGATCTGTGCGATCAGGTTGACGACATTACCGATGGCGGCCGAGGATTCGCGCAGGCGATCCACATTGGCGCTGGCTTCGCGGGCGGCGGCGGAGGCCTGATCGGCAAGCTGGCTCGCGTCGCGGACCTGGGAGCCGATGCCTTCCGCCGAATGGGTGAACTTGTCGGCGGCCTGCGAAAACGTGGTCGCGGTCGACTGCGCGGCGCTGCTGCGCCCGGTGAGCGCATCGGTGCGCTGGCGAATGGTGGAGAGCGTCGCCGCGGTTGCCTCGGCGCCGCCGGCCACCGAATGGGCCGCGCGCTCGAGCTGGCGGATCATCGCGCCCAGTTCGAGTTCGAGCAGTTCGAGAATTTCCTTCGCCGAATCGCTTTCCGGAATGCTTGCGGCGCCCTCGATAGCCGCAGGCTGCATCGGCTGCGGCGCGACGGTCGGCGCAGCCGCTTCCTGCAGACGCTTTCGAGAAAAACCGAACGCCATGGGCCTCTCTTGGGAACTTGTAATGAGGCCGTCATCTTGGCATCTGGGCGTGAAATCATGGTTAAAAATTGCCTCATAACAAGGCAGCGGGCAGTACCGACATACCGAAAACGGCTGTAAATCTTTGATTTTAACCAATCGGCGGCCTATAAGGCCGCGCCTTCCATCCAAGACACCCCGGACGAATCCCCGAAAGAAACCGCATGGCCGGACATTCCCAATTCAAGAACATCATGCACCGCAAGGGGCGGCAGGACGCCCAGAAGTCGAAGCTGTTCGGCAAGCTGGCGCGTGAAATCACCGTCGCGGCCAAGATGGGCCAGCCTGACCCGAGCATGAATGCGCGGCTGCGCGCCGCGATCATCTCCGCCCGGCAGGAGAACATGTCCAAGGACTCGATCGAGCGCGCGATCAAGAAGGCAAGCGGCGGCGACAGCGAGAACTACGACGAAATCCGTTATGAGGGCTATGGCCCTGGCGGCGTCGCCGTCATCGTCGAGGCGCTGACCGACAACCGCAACCGCGCGGCCTCCGACATCCGGTCCTTTTTCACCAAGTCCGGCGGCAATCTCGGCGAAACCAATTCGGTCTCTTTCATGTTCGACCGCACCGGGATCATCGAATACGACGCCAAGGTAGCGTCCGACGACGCGATGCTGGATGCGGCGATCGAGGCCGGCGCCGACGACGTGGCGTCGAGCGAGAATGGCCACGAGGTCTACGCCTCGCCGGAAACCTTTCGCGAGGTGGCAAAGGCGCTGGAGGCGAAATTCGGCGAACCGCGCAAGGCGGCGCTGACCTGGAAGCCGCACAACACCGTGCCGGTGGACGACGAGACCGGCGAGAAGCTCTTGAAGCTGATCGACCTCTTGAACGAGCACGACGACGTCCAGAACGTCTATGCCAATTTCGAGGTGTCGGACGCACTGATGGCGAAGATGGGCGCGTGATTCCCGCGATGCTGTCGTCGCCCGGCTCGACCGGGCGATCCAGGATTCCAGAGCTGTTGCGGCGGAATCGAGCAGTCTCGGCGTACTGGATACCCCGCTTTCGCGGGGTACGACGACTGGTAGATGTTTCGCAGACCCCGCTCCAGCGGTATCACTAATCCATGACACCTCCGCCGATTCGCCACCCCGTCCGCATTCTCGGTATCGATCCCGGCCTGCGCCGCACCGGCTGGGGCGTGATCGAGGTCGACGGCAACCGGCTGGTGTTCGTCGGCTGCGGTTCGGTGGAACCGTCCGATAGTTTGCCGCTGGCGAGCCGGCTGCTGGCCATTCATGAAGGGCTTGCTGCCGTGCTCGGCGATTTCAGGCCGGCGGAAGCCGCGGTCGAACAGACCTTTGTCAACAAGGACGGCGTCGCTACGTTGAAACTAGGCCAGGCCCGCGGCGTCGCCATGCTGGCGCCGGCGATGTTCGGCATCTCCGTCGCCGAATACGCGCCCAACCAAGTGAAGAAGACCGTGGTCGGCGCCGGCCATGCCGACAAGAACCAGATCATGGTGATGCTGAAGATTTTGCTGCCGAAGGCCGAACCGAAATCGCCCGACGCCGCCGATGCGCTGGCGATCGCCATTACGCATGCTCACCATCGCGGCAGCGCCGCCCTGCGGCTGAGGGTGGTCGAGGTATGATCGGCAAGCTCAAGGGCCTGATCGACTCCTACGGCGAGGATTTCGTCATCCTCGACGTCGGCGGCGTCGGCTATCAGGTGCATTGTTCGTCGCGGACGTTGCAGGCGCTGCCCTCGCCCGGCGAGGCCGCGGTGCTGTCGATCGAGACCTATGTCCGCGAGGACCAGATAAAACTGTTCGGCTTTCGGAGCGACATCGAACGCGAATGGTTCCGTCTGCTGCAGACCGTGCAGGGTGTCGGTGCCAAGGTGGCGCTGGCCGTGCTCGGCACGCTGCCTCCGGCGGATCTCGCGAACGCGATCGCGCTGCGCGACAAGGCCGCGGTGACGCGCACGCCGGGGGTCGGCCCCAAGGTCGCCGAGCGGATCGTCACCGAACTAAAGGACAAGGCGCCGGCGTTCGCCAATGTCGATCCGGCGCTGGTTCATCTGTCCGGCGCGATCGACGACCAGCGCGCGCCGCGCCCGGTGACGGATGCGATCTCGGCGCTGGTCAATCTCGGCTACGGCCAGCCGCAGGCCGCCGCCGCGATTGCCTCGGCCTCGCGCTCAGCCGGTGAAAACGCCGAGACCGCGCAGCTCATCCGGTTGGGCCTCAAGGAGCTGGCGAAGTGACCACGCCCTCCCGCATCGTCACCCCCGAACGCCGCAGCGATGATGTCGGCGACACCGCGCTGCGCCCGCAGCTGTTGAGCGAATTCGTCGGCCAGGCGCAGGCGCGCAAGAATCTCTCGATCTTCATCGAGGCCGCGCGCAAGCGTAACGAGGCGCTCGATCATGTGCTGTTCGTCGGTCCCCCGGGCCTCGGCAAGACCACGCTGGCGCAGATAGTCGCGCGCGAACTCGGCGTCGGCTTTCGCGCGACCTCCGGCCCTGTCATCGCCAAGGCCGGCGATCTCGCGGCACTGCTCACCAATCTCGAAGAGCGCGATGTCCTGTTCATCGACGAGATCCATCGCCTTAGTCCCGCGGTCGAGGAGGTGCTCTATCCGGCGATGGAGGATTTCCAGCTCGACCTCATCATCGGCGAGGGGCCGGCGGCGCGCTCGGTCAAGATCGAGCTGGCAAAGTTTACCCTGGTCGGCGCGACCACGCGCGCGGGGCTATTGACCAATCCGCTGCGCGACCGTTTCGGGATCCCGGTGCGGCTGAATTTCTACACCGAGGAAGAGCTGGAAAAGATCGTCACGCGCGGCGCCCGCGTGCTCAAGATCGGCATGACGCCGGATGGCGCCAACGAGATCGCCCGCCGTGCCCGCGGCACGCCGCGCATCGCCGGACGGCTGCTGCGGCGGGTGCGCGACTTTGCCTCCGCGGCGGACGCCGCCTCGATCGACCGCAAGATCGCGGACCATGCGCTGAGCGCGCTGGAAGTCGATGCCGCCGGGTTGGATGCGATGGATCGCCGCTATCTCACCACCATAGCGATGAACTATGGCGGCGGCCCGGTCGGCGTGGAAACCATGGCGGCGGCGCTGTCGGAGCCGCGCGATGCCATCGAGGACATCATCGAGCCGTTTCTGATCCAGTGCGGCTATCTGCAGCGCACCCCGCGCGGAAGGCTTCTGACCTCGCACGCTTTCCGTCATCTCGGCCTCGCCGAGCCCGCGCGCGACCCGGCGCAGTTCGGCTTGTTCGGGCAGGGCGGCGAGGATGAACCGTGATCGATAGCGGCCCACCTCTGACATCCCATCTCGACGGCACGATCCGCGACGGCCGCCACCACATGCAGATCCGGGTCTACTACGAGGACACGGATTTTTCCGGCATCGTCTATCACGCCAATTACCTGCGCTTCATGGAGCGCGGCCGCACCAATCATCTGCGACTGATGGGCGCCGAGCAGCATGCGCTGTTTGCGGAAGCGCAGGCGGAAACCCCGGGCTTTGCCTTCGTGGTGCGGTCGATGCAGCTCGATTATCTGAAGCCGGCGCGCATGGATGACGTGCTCGACGTGGTGACCTGGCCGGTCGCGGTGAAGGGCGCTTCGATCACGCTGGCGCAGGAAGTGCGGCGCGGCCATGATCTCCTGGTCAAGGCCGAGGTGCGTGTCGCCTTCATCAGCGAAGGCCGCGCGCAGCCGATCCCGAAAGCGCTGCGCACGCTGTTGAAGGCGGATCTGTAGAGTTGATCGAGTTTTCAAATTGCCCGATCGGATTCGGGGCCGCAACGATTGGCCAATCGACTTAATCGGCCGAGCGGATACAGTTGAAGCCTCCCCAAATCACCGAGGCCATCATGTCGCGTCCCCCGCTGCCGCCGTTCACCCGAGAAACCGCCGCCCAGAAAGCCCGCATGGCCGAGGACGCCTGGAATTCCAGAGATCCGGAAAAAGTTTCGCTGGCCTATACCGAGGACAGCCGCTGGCGTAACCGCTCGGAATTTCTCGAGGGCCGCCCCGCGATCGTCAAGTTTCTCACCCGCAAATGGGAGAAGGAGCTCGACTATCGCCTGATCAAGGATCTCTGGGCGTTCGACGGCAACTTCATCGCCGTGCGGTTTCAGTACGAATGGCATGACGCCGCCGGGCAGTGGCATCGCTCCTACGGCAACGAGCAATGGGAGTTCGACGAGCAGGGCCTGATGCGCCGCCGCGAAGCCAGCATCAACGATATCGAGATTGCCGAAAAAGACCGCCGCTTCCACTGGGCCGCACCGGGACCTCGGCCCGCGGACGTGCCGGGATTGGGCAAGAGCCCGTTTTGAAATCCTCAGGTCGTCCCCGCGAACGCGGGGACGACCTGAGATGACGTTTACGCCGCCGCCTTATGGCGCGCGAGTTCGGCCTGGTACAGCTTGAACTCCTCCGCGACGGCCTTGGCGACACTGGGGCGCGCGCGCAGGCGTTCGTAATAGGCCTTCACGGTCGGCCACTTTGCGAGTTCGATCGGCGGCGTCGCCATGGTCCAGTTGATGACCGTGACGAGATAGGCGTCGGCGACGCTGAAATGGTCGAGCAGGAATTCGCGCCCCTGCAGATAGGTCTCGAGATAATCGAGCCGCGACAGGCCTCTGCCGAGCACGTAGGTTTTCATTTCCGGTGGTGCGTTCCGGTCGAGTATCGGCACGAACAATCCCTTGTGCAGTTCGGTGCCGACGAAGCAGAGCCATTGATGCAGGCGGCTGCGTTCCATGCCGGGCCCCGTGGCGATGCCGGCCTGCGGAAAATGGTCCGCGACATATTGCAGGATCGCGGCATTCTCGGTCAGCACCAGCCCGTCGTCGGTGCGCAGCGTCGGCACCAGCCCGAGCGGGTTGACCTCGCGGAAATTCGAGCCGTCGTTCTGCACCACCTTGGTCCTCGGATCGACCTCGAGATAATTGGCTTCGGCGCCGGCCTCGTACAGCGCGATCCGTGTGGCCATCGAACAGGCAAGCGGAGAGAAATACAGGTCCATGGGTGCCTCCTTGGTTGATTTTTATACTGTTCCGCATAATATAACCCGCGTCAAGGAATAAATTGCGAAATGGTACAAAAAAGTAAGAACCCGGCGGCAAAGTCTGATGCGCCCGCGCCCAAGCGCCGCGGCCGGCCGCGCGCCTACCAGCCGGAGATCGCGCTCGGCAAGGCGCTGGACCTGTTCCGCAAGGACGGATTTGCCGCGACCTCGCTCGACGATCTCAGCGTCGCCACCGGCATGAACCGGCCGAGCCTCTATGGCGCCTTCGGCGACAAGCGCGAGCTCTATATCAAGAGCTATGCGCGCTATCGCGCCGATGCGCGCGCGGCGATGCAGGAGATTTTCCGGGACGAAATGCCGATCCGCAAACGGCTGGCGCGCATCTATGCGGTGGCGCTCGACATCTATCTCTCCGGCGAGGCCGGCCCGCGCGGCTGCTTCACGGTGATGACGGCGGGCTCCGAAGCGGTGGCCGATCCCGAAATCCGTGCCATGGTGCTGGAAGGATTGTCCGAACTCGACAAGGCGTTTGCGGCCTGCTTCCGGCTCGCCAGGGAGAAGGGCGAACTGCCGGCCTCCGCCGATCCCGTGGTGCTGGCGCAGCTGGCGTCGGCCACCGTCCACACCATTGCCATCCGCGCCCGCGCCCGCGTGCCGCGCAAGGAGCTGGAGGCGATCGTGAAGGGCGCGATCGATGTGATGGCGGGGCCAGCTACGCCGTGACGGTGCTGCCGTCCCGCTTTCGCGGGGGAGTATCGCCCTGCGGGTCAGTATCCGCGTGCGGGGTCGACGACGTTTTCCAGCCGCGCGCCGGCTTCAAAACGCGCGATCTGGCGCGCGACATATTTCGAGATCTCGTCGGGATCGGTGTCGGCGGCATTGTGCGGCGTCAGCACGACCTTCGGGTGGCTCCAGAACGGGCTTTCGGCCGGCAGCGGCTCCTGGGAAAACACGTCCAGCGATACTGCGCCCAGCGTGCCGTCATCGAGACAGCCGAGAATGTCGGCCTCGTTCTGCAGGCCGCCACGCCCGGCGTTAATCAGGACCGGCGCGCCCATCGGGCTTTTGCGGTTCAGTTTTGCGAACAATCCACGGTTCAGGATGTGTCGCGTGTCCGGCGTGAGCGGCAGCAGGCAGACCAGGATGTCGGTCTGTCCGAGAAACGCATCGAGCTGCGCGTGGCCGTGAAAGCATTCGACGCCCTCGATCGCCTTCGCACTGCGGCTCCAGCCGGAAACGCGAAAGCCGAGATGCCGCAGCGCCAGGGCGGCGTTCGCGCCCAGCGTGCCCAGGCCCATGATGCCGATCGAAACGGCACTCGCCGGCCATTGAAATTTCGGCGCCCAGCGCTTCTCGCGCTGGCTGGCCCGCAGATAAAGCTCCTGCCGGTGATGCATCAGCACGTGCAGGACGACATATTCGGTCATCCGGCCGGTCAGGTCGCCGACCGCGACACGAACCAGCGGCACCTTCGGCAAGCCCGGATCCGCCATCAACGCGTCAACGCCAGCGCCGAGATTGAAGATCACCCGCAGGTTCGGGAACCCCGCCAGTTCGCCCGGCCGGGGCTTCCAGACCGCAGCGTAATGGATCTCGGCGGGATCGAACCCGGCATCAGGCAATTGCAGGACGCGGCGGTCCCCGCACACCTCGTCGAACCGCTGCTTCCATCGCTGCGGTGACCAGTTTTCGGTGCCGCCGTGAATCAGCAGAGCGAGCGCGCCTTTGTTCATCGGATTTCGTTACCCCGGCCGTTCGGAATCGAGAAAGAACACTACCGGCTTACGTTTGCCGCGCAAAATACTTCCGCTATCCTGTCGGAAACACAGTCGCCCATTCGTCCTTCGATCAAACAGGAGCCCGTCCGCGCATGCTCTACGCCATCCTCTGCTACCACGACGAGGACCTCGTCGGTTCCTGGACCAAGGAGCAGGACACAGCGGTGCTGAAGAAGCTCGCCGTGGTCCAGGACAAACTGGCAAAACAGGGCCGGCTCGGGCCGGTGGCGCGGCTGCTGCCGACGACCTCGGCGACCACGCTGCGCAAGGACGATCCGCCGGTCGTGCTCGACGGTCCCTATGCCGAGACCAAGGAGCAGCTGCTCGGGTTCTACCTCGTCGACTGCAACAATCTCGACGAGGCGGTCGATGTCGCGCGCGATCTCGGCGCGGCCAATCCCGGCGGCGCCTACGAGATCCGTCCCGTCGGGTTGTTCCAGCCCGGAGAGGTGAAAACATGACCGACACCGCCTGGATCGATGGCGCGCTGACCTCGGCGCGTCCCCAGGCGGTCGGCGCGCTGCTGCGCTATTTCCGCAATCTCGACACCGCCGAGGAAGCCTTCCAGAACGCCTGTCTGAGGGCCTTGAAGAGCTGGCCGCAGAACGGCCCGCCGCGCGATCCCGCGGCCTGGCTGATCATGGTCGGACGCAATGTGGCAATCGATGAGGTGCGCCGCAGCCGCAGGCAGGAGCCGCTGCCCGAGGACGAGGCGATCTCCGATCTCGACGACGCCGAGGAGCAGCTGGCCGAACGGCTCGACGGCTCGCACTACCGCGACGACATCCTGCGGCTGTTGTTCATCTGCTGCCATCCCGACCTGCCGGCGACGCAACAGATCGCGCTGGCGCTGCGCATCGTCTCGGGCCTGAGCGTGAAGCAGATCGCGCGCGCGTTCCTGGTCAGCGAGGCGGCGATGGAGCAGCGCATCACCCGCGCGAAAGCCCGCGTTGCGGATGCCGACGTGCCGTTCGAGACCCCGGGCGCGGTGGAGCGCGCCGAGCGGCTCTCCGCGGTTGCCGCGATGATCTATCTGATTTTCAACGAGGGCTATTCGGCCGGCGGCGACACCGCCGCCATCCGCGGCCCCCTGTGCGAGGAAGCGATTCGCCTGGCGCGGCTGTTGCTGCGGCTGTTCCAGGGCGAGCCCGAGATCATGGGACTGATGGCGCTACTCTTGTTGCAGCACGCCCGCGCGGCGGCGCGCTTCGATGCCGACGGCGCGCTGGTGCTGCTCGACGATCAGGATCGCAGCCTGTGGAATCAGCAGCAGATTGCCGAAGGCCTGGCGCTGATCGACAAGGCGATGCGCCACCGCCGCAGCGGGCCCTATCAGGTCCAGGCAGCGATTGCGGCGCTGCATGCCCGCGCCACCAAGCCCGAAGAGACCGACTGGACCCAGATCGATCTGCTCTACGGCGCGCTCGAAATCATGCAGCCGTCGCCGGTGGTGACGCTCAATCGCGCCGTCGCGGTGTCCAAGGTACGTGGGCCCGAGGCGGCGCTCGAAATGATCGAGCCGCTGTCGTCGCGGCTGTCGAATTATTTCCATTACTTCGGCGTGCGCGGCGCCTTCCTGATGCAGCTCGGCCGCAATGACGAGGCGCGGATCGCGTTCGATCGCGCCATCGCGCTCGCCAATACCTCGGCCGAAGCCGCCCATATCCGCATGCATCTCGACCGCCTGATGCGCGACAGCGCGCCGCGCAACACGAAGGCAGCGAAATAGTGGCGCAAGGCCTGTCGAGCCGCACAGCATCGCTGCGCGGTTTCACGACATTTGCATGAGCGGCCGTCAGCGACGCGGCATCAGCCGCGTTCGGCGACGCTTTTGAGCACGAGATCGGTCAGCCTGACCACGAGCGCTCGCAATCGCGCGTTTTCTTCGAGCAGCGATGTCACGCCGTCCGAATGGTCATCGTCTGCATAATCTTCGTCGTGGAGCGGTGATTTGTTTAAATATTCCAGTTCATCGCGAAATTCTTGTTTGCGATCCGGCGGATATGCGGGTCCCATGACTAATCCCCTAATTAACTTCGCCGAACGTACCCCTCGTTCTCTATGCACAGTGAATTGAGTCGGGGGCGAATTTGCGACCGAATTTGGGACGCGCGACGACACAGTTTTTTTCCGCGCCGACAAGCGCAGCACAGCCCCAGCGTGAAATGCAGAAGAAATCATCATCGCAGTTGTCGAATGACGCGCCTCCCGTTCGTCTTGTGATCATGGGTCAGCCATTCGAACGGAGGAGACGTGCGATGAACATGCAGGGCGGCAACGCCAACGGTAGAAGCATGCCGACAACCGCGGAACGGCCGCCGGCTACAGGGTCGGCGCGCTGGCTGGGCCACGGTCTCAGCGGTCTCGTCATTCTGTTTCTGCTGTTCGACGGCGCCATCAAGCTGGTGCCATGGCCGGTTGTCACGGAAACGATGGACCGGATCGGCTACGGTTCGAGCGAAACGCTGGCGCGGAGTTTAGGCGCCATCACCGTCGTCTGCACGATTCTCTACGCCGTCCCGCCGACGTCGATCCTGGGCGCGATCCTGTTGACCGGATATCTCGGCGGCGCGATGGCCTCGCATCTGCGGATCGGCAGCCCGCTGTTCACCCACACGCTGTTCGGCTTCTATCTCGGGCTGTTGCTGTGGGGCGGGATATGGTTGCGCGACCGCAAATTGCGGGCCCTGATGCCCTGGCGGCATTGATTAAAATGTTTTCACTGCCTTGTCGGATCGCCCCTGCGCCGTTCGTCCTCAGGCTGGACTGATTGGGTTGAATATTTGAAATGTGACAAGGGAGTATTCCGTGCTCGAAATCATCGCCGTCATCGCCGTCGTGCTCGGACTTGCGATTGCGATCGTATTGATCCTCGCTGCCACCAGGCCGAATACTTTCAGCGTGCAGCGCGCCACCCTTGTGAAGGCGCCGGCGGAAAAGATCTTTCCGCTCATCAACGATTTCCACCAGTGGGGAAGCTGGTCGCCCTACGAGCACAAGGACCCCGCGATGATGCGCACCTATAACGGCGCTGCGAGCGGAAAGGGTGCTGTTTATGCGTGGGACGGCGACAGGAATGTCGGTTCCGGGCGCATGGAAATTCTCGATACGTCGGCGCCGGCGAAAATCGTCATCAAGCTCGACTTCTTCACGCCGTTCGAGGGCCACAACACCGCCGAATTCACAATGCTGCCGCAGGGCGATGCCACAAACCTGACGTGGCTGATGCATGGCCCGGCGCCGTTCATGGCGAAGATCATGCATGTGTTCATGAACATCGACCGCATGGTCGGCAAGGATTTCGAGATCGGTCTCGCCAACCTGAAACGGCTCACCGAGAAATAACCAGACCTTCGACTGAGTTCACAGCAAGGAGCAAGCGATGCAGGTCAATCCCTATCTGTTCTACAACGGCAATTGCGAAGCGGCGTTCAAGTTCTACGAGAAGGTGCTCGGCGCGAAGATCGAGGTCATGCTGCGGAACGAGGAGGCTCCGGAGTCGATGCCAACACCGCCGGAGCGGAAGAAGAAGATCATGCATGGCCGGATTTCGATTGATGGAGAAGTGCTGATGGCGTCCGATGCGCCTCCCGAACACTTCCACAAGCCGCAGGGCTTTTCAGTCTCGGTGACGGTCGGAGATCCCGCCGAAGCCGAGCGCAAGTTCAAGGCGCTGTCGGAAGGCGGCAACGTCAACATGCCGTTCGGCAAGACCTTCTTCTCCAAGGGATTCGGCATGTGCGTCGACCAGTTCGGCATTCCCTGGATGGTCAACTGCCCGCCGGAAAACTGAGAGCGCGTCAGCGGCACCGCGGATAGATCGCGGCGAGTTCGCGCCCGCGCAGCAGCAACAGGCGCGAACTCAGTCCGCCGCGGCGGATAATCCAGCCGCGCACCGCTTCGGGATAGGCTCGCAGAACCACGTCGGAGGCTTCCGGCTCGGCATACATCCGCCCGCGCCGGTCGACCGAGCGGGCGGCGTGGAAGCCGAGGATCGCGCGGCGCGTCACGCAGATGCGCTCGCGCGGCACCACGTCCAGCACCAGCGTGCAGGCCGACAGGCATGGCCCGTCGATCACCACCCGCTCGCCCGACTCACGCACCCGCTCGAACAGCTCGAGGAACGGGCCGACTTCTCCGCCAGGACTGGCGAGGATGCGGATCTCGGCGCGCGCGAAATTCGGAAGTGCCGCGCACAGCAAGCTTGCGAGAAGGATTGCCTTCAAGGCCGCCTTTGCCACGAGCGGGCTCCTTGTTGCGGTGAGCAGATGACGTAATCAACGGCAGCTCATGTGGCAAGGTTCCGTCATTTGTCGGCGCCGGAGACGCCGGCTTCGGCGAAGGTCGCCATCCCGGCATGGCAGGCGAGTGCGGCGCGCAGCAGCAGGATGGCGACGCCGGCGCCGGAGGCCTCGCCGAGCCGCATGCCGAGATCGAGCAGCGGATCAAGGCCGAGTTCGGCCAGCAGGGCGCGGTGACCGGATTCGGCGGAAACATGTCCCGCGCGGCAGTGATCGAGGATGCCCTCGTTGAGACGCGTCAGTGGAACGACCGCGGCGGTCGCCACGAAACCGTCGAGCAACACGGGAATTTGATGGTGCCGCGCCGCCAAAATCGCGCCGGCGATGGCGGCGAGTTCGCGTCCGCCCATCGCCGCCGCGACGCCAAGCGGATCGCCGAGCACCGCGCGGTGAAAGTCGAGCGCCGCCTCGATCGCCGTGCGCTTGCGCGCGAGCCCGGAATTGTCGACGCCGGTGCCCCGGCCCGCCCAGCGCGCCGCACCACCGCCGAGCAGCGCGGCGCACAGCATTGCCGCCGTCGTGGTGTTGGCGATGCCCATCTCGCCGACCACGAGCAGCTCGCCATCCCTCGGCACGGTCCGATAACCGATATCGACGGCATCAAGGAATTCGTCGGTATCCATCGCCGGCGCGACCGTGAAGTCGCGCGTCGGGCGATCGAGTTCGATCGGCACCACCTTCAGCTTGGCGCCGGCAAGCTTTGCGATCTGGTTGATCGCCGCGCCGCCGGCCGCAAAATTCGCGACCATCTGTTCGGTCACCTCTTGCGGGTAGGCGGAGACGCCGCGCGTCGGCCACGCCGTGATTGCCGGCGAAGACCGTTATTGTGACGCGATCGAGCCGCGGAATTTCGCGGCGCTGCCAGCGCGCCAGCCATATCGCCAGCTCTTCGAGGCGGCCGAGGCTTCCCGGCGGCTTTGTCAGCCTTTGCTGCCGCTGCGCGGCGGCATCCGCTGCGTCGGCGTCGCCGGCGGGCAGGTCGCGACAGAAGGCGCGGATATCGTCTAGACTATCGAACTGCATGCGATTCCCTTGTCGAGCCGGCTGATTCTCTTCGGATTCTCTATCATGAATGAATGGCTCGACGATCTCAGAACCGCGGTCGCCTTTCTGACCCGCCTGCCGATGCCGCATCCGACCGGGCCGATGCCGCAGAATTTCGTCCGCGCGCACCGGCTGTTTCCGGTCGTCGGCGCCGCGATCGGCGGCGCGGTGGGTCTCGTGCTGTCTCGGCCTGCGCGCGATCGGTCTGCCCGATCTTGCCGCGGCGGCGCTGGCGCTGGGCGCGGGCGCGCTATTGACCGGCGCGCTGCACGAGGATGGCCTTGCTGATGTCGCCGACGGTTTCGGCGGCGGCCGCGATCCCGCCGGCAAGCTCGAGATCATGCGCGACAGCCGGCTCGGTACCTATGGTGCGCTGATGCTGCTGGTGGTTTTTGTCGCGAAGGTCTCCGCGCTCGCGGTGCTGCCGGATACATTCGTGGTACGCGGCCTGATTGCCGCGCACGCCTTGGCGCGCGGCGTGTTGCCGCTGATGTCGATGAACCTGGCTTACGCCCGCAAGGATGGGCTGGCGGCGAACGCGGGCCGGCCGGATTTCGCGACGTCGGCCACCGCCGGCGCGCTCGCGCTGATCATCGCCTGGCTGGTGCTGCCCTGGCGCGAGGCGTTTGGTGCGGCGCTCGCGGCGATCGCGTGCGCGGCCGGCATGGCGTGGCTGGCGCAGCGCCAGATCGGCGGCCAGACCGGCGACGTGCTCGGCGGCGCCGAGCAACTCGGCGAAACCGCGATCCTGCTGCTGCTCGCAGCAACGCTGGCCTAGGGTGATGAGCGCGGAAACACATTTCTGGCTGATCCGGCACGCCCCGGTCGATGGGCCGCGCGGCGTCATCCATGGACCGGACGCGCCGGCCGATGTCGGCGACACCGCGGCCTTCGCGGCGCTCAAGGCGCGATTGCCGGCAAACGGGTTTGTCTGCTGCAGCCCGGCGCGGCGGACGTGCGAAACCGCGCTGACGCTCGGGCTCGAGCCCGTCAGGCAGGTCCTGTTTCGCGAACAGGATTTCGGCGCCTGGACCGGACGGCGGCATGATGACCTGATCGCCGAACTCGGCGATGCCTACCGGGATTTCTGGAAATCGCCGGCGAGCAACGCGCCGCCGGGTGGCGAAAGCTTCGTCGATCAGATCGGCCGCACGCTCGATGGCCTCGCATCGCTGCCCGCAGGCGATGTCGTCCTGGTCGTGCATTCCGGCACCATCCGCGCGGCGCTCGCCATCGCGCTCGATCTCGCGCCCGACGCCGCGCTGCGTTTTGTCATCGATCCCTTGTCGCTGACGCGGATCGACCGGCTGGAAAACGGCTGGCGGGTCGTTGCGGTGAACGAGCGCGGATAGCGACGCAGGTCTCGCAGCGCGTTCACGATCGTGAGCGCGCTCCGGCGGGGCACTCCACCGTACCCGGGGCGGTCACGCCGTCCTGTTCTTGACGGCGCCGACGATCGCCGTGAGGACGGCACCTGCAACGCCGCCGCCGGCCACCTGGCCGATGATGCTGCCGATATCCGGAGTTGAGGCGGTATTGGCGAGCAGGGGAATCAGCATGCCGAGGATCTGTCCCCCGGCGCCACCGCCGATTGCACCCGCGATCGTATTTCCGATCGTACCGAGATCGATATTCTTGGCGGCGCCTGCGGCAACATTTCCGCCGACGGCGCCGCTGATGATTTGGATGATCAGATTGATGAGTAATCCCGACATGGCGCGATACTCCGGATCCGGTATTCAGTCTCAGCGTCGGACGCGACGCCGGACCACCGCCGCGCTGCGCAACTTAAGCGTTTAGTTCACGAAGGTCACGCTGCACACGCGAAGGATTTGGATAAAAATGCAGCTCGTCTCTGTGAGGAGAAGAGGCGCTACCCGTTGCGCCGCTGGCCGCGTAGCGTCGGCAGACCGATGCCGGCAGCATCGAAGCCGCCGTCGACCGCCAGGATCTGCCCGGTGATGTAGCTGGCGCGGTCGCTGCACAGGAAGAACACGGCTTCCGCCAGTTCTTCCTCGAGTCCGTAACGGTTGAGCGGAATGGCGTCGTGATAGTCGGCGCGGATCTCGGGCGTATGCACGGCTTTCGCCATCGCGGTTTCGACCGGGCCGGGTGCGACGCCGTTGACGCGGATGCCGAGCGAGGCCAGTTCGACCGCGAGCTGTTTTGTCAGATGTGCGAGCCCGGCCTTGCTGGTGCCGTAGGCCGAACGCAGCGTGGAAGCGCGCACCGCCGAGATCGAGGTGATGTTGACGATGGCGCCGCCGGCCTGTTCGCGCATCAGCGGCACGGCCGCCTTGGTGCACAGGAACGGCCCGGTGAGGTTGACCTCCAGCACCCGGCGCCAGTCCTCGTTGGAAGTCTCGAGCAGCGGCGCGAACACCGCGATGCCGGCATTGTTGACCAGCGCATCGAGCCGGCCGAAGCGCCGCTCGATTTCGGCAAACGCACTTCTCACCGCCGCGGCATCCGAGACGTCGCAATGCAGCCCCAGCGTCCGGCCGGCGGCGTTCAGCGCTTCCACGCTCTTCCACAGGAGTTCGCCCTCGATGTCGAGCAGCGCCACGCGCCAGCCCTCGGCGAGAAATTTTCTGGCGACGGCAAGCCCGATGCCGCGCGCGGCGCCGGTCACCAGCGCGACTTTTTGAGGGGCAGGGGTCATGGGTCGGTCCATCGTTCAGTGAAGCTTTCGGTCTCGCGTCGTCCCTAGCACGAAAGCCAGGGGTCTGCTTTCCTATCCGGACCGTATCGGCGGGGCAAAGGGAGCGAATGTCATGAGGGTCAGCGACATCAGGGATGCCTTGCCCGAGCAGTGGCGGCCGGGAGTGGAAACGCGCATGCTGGTCTCGGCGCGCAATGGCGCGGCGCAATTGTGCATGTTCGAGCAGTGGGTCGCCCCGGGAACCGGCGCGCCGACGCATTCGCATCCCGTCGAAGAGGTGCTGACCGTGCGCGAAGGCGAGGCCGAGATGTGGATCGGCGGGCAGCGCCTCAATGTGACGGCAGGCCAGTCCTTGATCGTGCCGGCGGGACGCAAACACGGCTTCCGCAATTCCGGCAACGGCACGCTGCATCTGCATGCGGTGCTGGCCTTGCCGGTCTTCGAGGCGACGCCGGAAGGCGCGGCGGAACCGGTGCGAAGGTGGGACGCACGATGAAACTATTTGAGGCGCGATAAATTTTCGACCGAAATGTCGGTCCGACCCGGTTTCGTTCGTCCCCATGTTGCCGAGATGGCCACCGATCCGGCCGGCAATTACCTCGGAAATAATTCCGCAAGTCTTGTCGGTGCCGCAAAACCCCGTTCGTCTTGTTGATGAGCGCTGGTTCGCAACCGGCCTGCTACACCGAAATCGAAACGGAGCGTGACCATGCGATTCATGATGCTGATGATCCCGAAGGGCTATGAAACGGCGACCCCCGGCACCATGCCGCCGGTCGACGCGGTGGCCGCGATGATGAAATACAACGAGGCGCTGAAGGAGGCCGGCGTGCTGATCACGCTCGACGGGCTGCATCCGCCGTCGATGGGCGCGCGGGTTTCCTTCGCCGGCGGCAAGCCGGTGGTGACCGACGGCCCCTTCACGGAGTCCAAGGAAGTGCTCGGCGGCTACTGGATGATCGATGTGAGGTCGAAGGAGGAGGCGATCGCCTGGGCCAAGCGTTGCCCGGCTTCCAGCAACGAGATCATCGAGATTCGCCAGGTCCAGGAATTCGAGGATTTCTCCCCCGAGGTGAAGCAGGCCGCGGCGGGATTTGCCGAGATGCAGGGCAGAGCCACGGGTTAGCCGGGGCCAATAGGGGTTAACCGGGGTTAACCGGCGTCAAGGCCGCCCTGCCGCTAGTGACCTTTGCGGCCAGCTCATGTAAACGTCTTTCACATGAGCTGGCGCAAGGAACAACGCCGCGCCGAGCGCGGCTATCACCACGGGAACCTGAAAGAGGCGCTGCTGCAGGCAGCGCTTGGGCTGATCGCGGAGAAGGGCGCGGCTGGCTTCACCTTCGCCGACGCCGCCCGCATGGCCGGCGTCAGCCCGGCGGCGCCGTACCGGCATTTCCGCGACCGCGACGAGCTGTTGTCCTCGATCGCGCAGCGGGGCTTCGAGCAGTTCGAGGCGGCGCTGACGCAAGCGTGGGATGACGGGCGTCCCGACACCGTCACGGCGTTCGAGCGGGTCGGCAAGGCCTATCTCGCCTTTGCCCGCAGCGAGCCGGCGTTCTATTCGGCGATGTTCGAATCCGGGCTCCCCGTCGATCTAAACCCTGCATTGCAGGCCGCGAGCGAGCGTGCCTTCGGCATTATCAGGGCCGCCGCCGAGCGGCTCGCAGCACTTGCGCCGCCCGGTACGCCGCGCCCGCCGGCGCTGATGATGGCGCTGCATATCTGGTCGATGTCGCACGGCGTGGCCTCGTTGTTTGCGCGCGGCGACGCGGCGCGGCGCAAGCTGCCGATGTCGGCGGAGGATCTCCTCGAGGCCGAAGTTCTGATCTATCTGCGCGGTCTCGGCTTCCCGACCGACCGCCGGCCCGCAGCAAAAGACCCAGCCGACCCAAAACCGCCCGGACCGCCGCCTGTGCCGCCGGCCGGCCCCTGGGGCAGCCCAAAATAAATTAGCGGGCGCCACCGGCTCCCAGCTTGACAAAAAGCCGGGATGGTTTAGGTATGTAAATGTTATTTACATTCACAACGGCTTGAAGCCGTCATGGAGAGGGAAATGGCCTACACCGCAGATGTCAATCGCTGGCGCGGTCCCGCTGAACAGCCCTACGACCGCCGCCCGCATATGCTGGATTCTCCCTGGCACCCCGGCTGGATCGCCGTAACCGTGCTCGGTTTCATCATCTGGTGGCCGATCGGCCTTGCCCTTCTCTTTTTCACACTCGGGAGCAGAAAAATGGGTTGCTGGAGTCACGACCGCTGGTCGAACAAGATGGAGCGGATGCAGTACAAGATGGAGCGCATGAAGAACCGGATGGAAGGCCGCGGCTTCCCCTTCGGTCCGCCCTCGAGCGGCAACCGCGCCTTCGACGAGTACCGCATGGAAACCCTGCGGCGGCTGGAGGAAGAGCAGACCGAATTCAAGGATTTCCTGGATCGCCTGCGCCACGCCAAGGACAAGGAAGAGTTCGACCAGTTCATGGCGCAGCACCGGCCTCGCCCGACGCCGCCCCAGGACGGTCAGCCCCAAGCTTGAGACTTCAAAGCTAAAGCCGCAGGGCCGAGTGCCCCCATAACGCCTGATGGCGACAGCACCGCCCATCTGCTCAGCAGGTGGGCGGTTTTGTTTTGCGCGGGGAAAGGATAGTTTGGGACCAATTCGGCCGTTCCGGCGACCGCATTTCGGACCCCGAAAATCCCCTTTGGTAACCGGGTATTAACCATGATTAGCGTCTGGTTGGGGGCGTTATGACGCGCCGATAGCCCTCGTTTTGACATGTTGGCACGGGAAGCAGGCCCCGGCTTTGCACGGGCCTCCCATGTGACAGTGAACAGGGCTCACGCGCTGGCGTTTACCGCCGCGCCCGCCGCGCGGCTGTCGAACCGGCTGCCATTTGCTCCCGGAGGATTTGGGACACTTGCGTTGAGAGGATACTGCTTATGAATCCGGCCGACGTGGCTCAATCAGCCCTGCCGATCGCCTCCGCCGACGTATCGCTGATCGCCCTGTTCCTGCAGGCTCACTGGATTGTGAAAGGCGTCATGCTCGGGCTGCTCTCCTGTTCAGTCTGGGTCTGGGCGATCGCAATCGATAAGATGATCCTGTATTCGCGCACTAAGCGCGCCATGGACCGCTTCGAACAGGCGTTCTGGTCGGGCGAGTCGATCGAGGAACTCTACCGCGCGCTCTCGGCCAAGCCGACGCAATCGATGGCCGCCTGCTTCGTCGCCGCGATGCGTGAATGGAAGCGCTCGTTTGAAAGCCACGCGCGTTCCTTCGCCGGGCTTCAGATGCGGATCGAAAAGGTCATGAACGTCTCCATCGCCCGGGAAGTCGAGCGGCTGGAACGCCGGCTCCTGGTGCTGGCAACCGTCGGCTCGGCCGGGCCCTTCGTCGGCCTGTTCGGCACGGTCTGGGGCATCATGTCGAGCTTCCAGTCGATCGCGGCCTCCAAGAATACCTCGCTGGCGGTGGTGGCCCCCGGTATCGCGGAGGCCCTGTTTGCCACAGCCATCGGCCTTATCGCCGCAATTCCGGCGACTATTTTCTACAATAAGTTCACTTCCGAGGTGAATCGGCAGGCCCAGCGGCTGGAGGGGTTCGCCGACGAATTTTCAGCGATCCTGTCGCGTCAGATCGACGAGCGGGCCTAAGCGGCGGTATAATGAAAGCCACGATGAGCACCCGATCATGGCGATGAACATGGCAGGTTCGTCCGGCGGCGGCGGACGCCGCGGCCGGCGCCGCCCTGTGATGGCGGAAATCAACGTCACGCCGATGGTGGACGTCATGCTGGTGTTGCTGATCATCTTCATGGTTTCGGCGCCGCTTCTGACCGTGGGCGTGCCGCTCGACCTGCCGCAGACCCAGGCCAAGAGCCTCGACCAGGACAAGAACCCGCTGACGCTGTCGGTCAATCTGAAGGGCCAGGTCTTCCTGAACGACACCGAGATCGGAATCGATGAACTGGTGCCGAAGCTGAAGGCAATCACGGATGCCCGCGGCGGGCTCGATGAGCGGATTTTCGTCCGCGGCGACAAGAAAGTCGACTACGGTACCGTGATGAAAGTGATGGGGCGGCTGTCGCAGGCCGGTTTCAGGCGCGTGGCGCTGGTGACGGAAGTGGATCAGGGGTAGCTGCGAAGGTGAAGGTCGACAAGACACTCATTGCGTCGGTCGCACTCCACGTCCTCGTGCTCGGATGGGGGCTGGTTTCCTTTTCGGCGCGCTCGCTCGAAGCGCCGCCGCCGGAATCGATGCCGGTCGATATCATCTCGGCCGATCAGCTCTCCAAGATCACCGCCGGCATCAAGACCGGCGAAAAGGACAAGCCGAAGCCGATGGTCGAAAAGGTCGCCGACGCGACCCCGGCCGAGGACGCCGTCGGCAAGATCACCGAGAAGAAGGAAATCGTGACGGCGTCGGCCCCAGAGCCGCCGCCGAAGCCGGTGGAAAAGCCTGTCGAGAAGAAGCCCGATCCGCCGAAACCTGTCGCTGAGGAAAAACCCAAGGACGAACCGAAGCCGATCGAGAAGAAGCCCGATCAGCCCAAGGTCGATCCGATCGCGGAGGCCCTGAAGACGGAGGAGGCCAAGAAGCCGCCGCCGAAGCCGCAGGCCAAGGCGGCGCCGCCGCAGCCGCCCAAGCCGAAGCAGGAGAGGGTGTTCGATCAATCGAAAATCGCGGCCCTGCTCGACAAGCGCGATCCGACCCGGCAGGCAATCACCGGCGCGGCGCTGAACTCCTCGGCCTCGCTCGGCACCACGCGCGGCACCGCGGCCACCTTGTCGCAGTCAGAACTCGACGCCATGCGCGCGCGGCTCGCGAGCCTGTGGAACGTCCAGCCGGGCGTCGAACACCCCGAGGAACTCTACGTCACGGTGCGGATCCGGCTGAATCCCGATCGCCGCCTCGCTGCACCTCCGCAGATAGTCTCGACCGGAAGCTCGCCGCGTTACCAGGCGGCGGCGGATGCCGCCGTTCGTGCCGTGCTGCAAGGCCAGCCCTACACGATGCTGCGCGACGAGACCTACGACCAATGGAAATTCATGGACATCGATTTCGACCCCAAGCAGATGTTCCACAGTGGATGAATTGATTTCTGGAAATGAGCCCGCAATGCCCGTGACGTCGTTTTCGCTACCTCCGCTGCCGCTCTCCCGCCGTCACGTCCTGATCGGAGGCACCGGCGCGGCTGCGGGTTTGCTGCTCCCCTCGCTTGCGGTCGCCCAGACGAAATTGCAGATCACCGAAGGCAATGTCGCGCCGCTGCCGATCGCGATCCCGGACTTCGCCGCGGGCTCGCCGGCGGACGGCGAGGTCGGCACCGGCGTCGCCCAGGTCATCACCAACAACCTCAGGCGCAGCGGGCTGTTTGCACCGATCGATCCGGCGGCCTTCATCGAGAAGACGATCAATATCGACGCGGCGCCGCAATTCCAGAACTGGAAAACCATCAACGCCCAGGCGCTCGTCGTTGGCCGCATGACCCGCCAGGGGGACGGGCGTCTCAAGGCCGAATTCCGCCTGTGGGACGTCACCACCGGTCAGCCGCTCGACGGCCAGCAATATTACACCTCGCCGGAGTACTGGCGGCGGATCGCGCACATCATCTCCGACCGGATCTATGAGAAGCTGACCGGAGAAAAGGGTTATTTCGACAGCCGCGTGGTGTTCGTCGACGAAAGCGGCCCCTCGGAACGGCGCATCAAGCGGCTGGCGCTGATGGACCAGGACGGCGCCAACGTGCGTTATCTTACCCGCGGCACCGACCTCGTGCTGACGCCGCGCTTCTCGCCGTCGACCCAGGAAATCACCTATATGGAGTTCGGCCAGGGCGACCCGAAGGTCTATCTGCGCAACATCGAGACCGGACAGACCGAGATCGTCGGCAATTTCCCCGGCATGTCGTTCTCGCCGCGCTTCTCGCCGGACGGCCAGCGCGTGATCATGAGCCTGCAGCAGGGCGGCAATTCGAACCTGTTCGTGATGGATCTGCGCTCGAAGTCGACCACGCGGCTGACCGATACGCCGGCGATCGATACCTCGCCGTCCTATTCGCCCGACGGCAGCCACATCTGTTTCGAATCCGACCGTGGCGGCAAGCCGCAGATCTATGTGATGGCGGCCGCCGGCGGCCCCGCCCAGCGCATCTCCTTCAGCAAGGACGACAGCAACGGCAGCTACTCGACCCCGGTCTGGTCGCCGCGCGGCGACTATATCGCCTTCACCAAGCAGGGCGGCGGTCAGTTTTCCATTGGCATCATGAAGCCCGACGGCTCGGGCGAGCGGATTTTGACGTCAGGCTTCCACAATGAGGGGCCTACCTTCGCGCCCAACGGCCGGGTGCTGATGTTCTTCCGCGATCCCGGCGGCAACAGTGGACCTTCGCTGTTCACCGTCGACATCACCGGGCGCAACGAACTGAAGGTTCCGACCCCCGGCTTCGCCTCCGACCCGGCGTGGTCGCCGCTTTTGTCGTAACGCCCGTCTGATCAAAGGCGCTTTTGCCGATCCGGGTCCGCGTCCGGCTCAAGAGGTCAAGGGTGCGATCTCGGTCCTTCGAGCCGAGGCGCAATCATGCAGCAATCCGCTGAAATAACCGTAAGTCACGTGCGCGATCTGCGGATAGGGATCCCGCGTCATCAGCAGCCGATGAAGTTCAGCCAGCCGGAAGCAGGGCACGCCGGGGAAGAGATGGTGTTCGATATGGTAGTTCAGGCCCCAGGGCGCGATCAGCCAGCGCTCCCATAGCGGCGCGATCACGGTGCGGCTTTCGTTCAGGACGTTCTCGTGTTCGACGGCATAGTGCTCGGCGACGCTGCGGAAATACCGAACGGCCAGGAAGGCCGTCATCAGCGGCACGATCCAGTAAAGCAGAATGAGCTTCCAGAACCCCAGCACGATCGATGAAACCAAAAGCGCGGCAAAAAAGAACAGTCGCGCGCGAGTCACCGCAACGGCAATGTCACGCGTTTCCTTGTTCTTGTGAAATCCGGTGACGGCGGCAACGGTCTTCAGGCCCAGCAGATATTGCATGGTGCGCATCAGCACGCTGCTCACGGGTGCTGGAAATTCGTACTCCTTCATTCCCAGGTTTCGTTGCCAGTCGGGATCGTTTTCGCTGTTCAATTCGCGGTGATGCGCGAAGTGACTGTTTCGATAGCCCGCCATCGATGACGATGTCGGCAGGGCGAGAATTTCTCCGACGAAGTCGTTGAGGGGCCGGTTGGTGTAGGCGCGATAATGCGCGGTGTCGTGCATGAGCGCACCGAGGCCGTTGATACGCGAGCCGATGACGAGGACCGCGAGCGCGTAGACCAGCGGATTCCACCAGGTCTCACTGATCCAGATGGCGGCGGCGATCTGGGCAAACTCAAACAGTGCGGCCGCGGTAAATTTTACGCTGTCGATCTGCGAGAGATTGCGGATTTCTTCCTTCGAAAGCAGGCGCGGAATGTCCTGAAGACAGGAGTCGCCCAATCTCGCTGAGCGAGCCACAACCGCATCGGACATCGGGTACTCTCCTGAACCAATTCCCGGCGGAAACTACCTTTTTACGGCAAGTTTACCAAGAAGGTTAACCCGAATTTAAGGTCGAATCCCGGGGCGTGGTTAAGATCTGCGGTCGGGCCGGCGCCGCGCTGCCAAAGCAGATGCTGTTTTCGGGAGCATCGACTGGCGGCCGGCGGAGCCGGTTGCACGGCAGGCGTCGCTCGCGCCGGGCGCGACCTGATGGTCCAATTCGCTGCCGAAGATGACGGCCGACGCCTTCCGTTCATCGCCGATACCTGGGAAGCCGACGAATTGCGCGAAGCTGCTTTGGTGGGATCGGCAAACCTTGCCCACCCTGCTGATTTATCGGGCAGATTCTTGTCTTGCGGCGAAAAAAACAATGCTCCGGTAACGATGTTCCCTCAGAAAGGCTTCACCTGCGATAGGTAAGACTACCTACCGAACAGGACGTGCGCCCACCCGATGCAGCTTGCAAATCCGACCGGAGACCTCGATCAGCAGCAGATGCCGCCGTCGATTTACGCGGCGATGGTGGATTCGCTGTTCATCAATCCCGCGCCGATGATCTTCGGCTCGCTGGGTCCCGCGATTGCCTGCGCCGTGATAGCAAGCGTCACCGGCGATTTTGTCGGCTGGCTCTGCGTGCCGCTCTTCGTGATCGTGGGCCTGGCGCGTGCGCTCCAGATGTACCGCTACAAGCAGCGGAATTCTCCGCTGACGGTGGACGAAGCGGCGATTTGGGAAAAGCGGTACCAGCGGGGTGCAATCGCTTACGGAATCACGATCGGCATTTGGTCCGTCGCAGTCCTGCTGCGGACCAACGATGCCGCCGCCCATATGCTCTGCGCCACGACGGTCGTGGCATGCACGTCCGGCGGCGTCGGTCGCGCATTCGGTCGGCCGCGAATCTTTCACATCCAGATTCTGGTTGCCTGCGGACCCCTGCTCGCCGCGCTGATGTACGTCGGCGGCGCCTATCACATCGCGCTTGCTCTTCTGAGCTTCGTTTTCTTCATCGCGATCCAGCGGCTCACCTCCAGCCTCCAGCGCATCTACCTGAACGCCTGGGTCGCCAGGGAACGAGAGGCGGCGCTGGCCGGCCAGTTCGATACGGCCCTGAACAACATGCCGCACGGCCTGTGCATGTTCCGCCCCGACGGACGGCTCGCGGTGATGAACTATCGTTTCAGCGAGATGATGGACCTTTCCGACGATATCGTGAACGGCGGCGCGAGCGCATCCGACATCATCGCGGCCTGCGTCAGCGCCGGCTCGATCTCGGCGTCGAGCGGCAGGATGATCCTCGCGGAGATAGAGAATACGCGGACCCGCGATATGATCACGACCGATCCCGATGCGACCCGCGGGCGGTCGTTGTCGTGGACGTTCCAGCCGATGAACGGCGGCGGCGCCGTCGTGCTGCTGGAAGACATCACCGAACGCCGTAACGCCGAAGCCCGGATCACCCATCTGGCCCGCTACGACGAACTGACCGCGCTTCCCAACCGGGTCAATTTCCGCGACGAGATCGAGCGCCTGCTGGCGGTTCCGCACGACGGCGAGCAATTGTCGGCGCTGCTGTTCATCGACCTCGATCAATTCAAGCAGGTCAACGATACCCTGGGCCATCCCTGCGGCGACCAGTTGTTGTGCGCCGTTGCCGACCGGCTGCGCAACATGCTGCGCCCGCAGGATTTCGTCGCGCGGTTCGGCGGCGACGAATTCGTGGTGTTCCAGCAGAACATCAGATCGAACGAAGATGCCGCCCATCTCGCGCGACGCATCGTCGACCATCTGAGCGAGCGTTATCAGATCGACAACCACCTGGTCGAAATCGGCGCCAGCGTCGGCATCGCGATGACGTCGATGGACGTCAGCGCCGATACGCTGCTGAAGAATGCGGACATGGCGCTGTATCGCGCCAAGGCAGACGGCCGCGGCACCTATTGTTTCTTCCGCGACGAGATGGCGCAGACGGTCGAGGCTCGCCGCATCCTGGAACTGGATCTGCGCAAGGCGCTGGCCAACGAAGAATTCGAGCTGTTCTATCAGCCACTGGTCAATCTCAAGTCGGGGCGGATCGCCACCTGCGAGGCGCTGCTGCGCTGGAATCACCCGGTGCGCGGCACGGTTTCCCCGGTCGATATCATTCCGGTTGCCGAAGACATGGGCCTGATCGTCGATCTCGGCCGCTGGATCCTGCGCAAGGCCTGCATGGAATGCATGAAATGGCCGGAAGGCGTCAGCGTTGCCGTCAATTTCTCGCCGCAGCAGTTCCATCAGCGCGACGTGCTGAGCGAGGTTCGCTACGCGCTCGAGATCTCCGGCCTGTCGGCGAACCGTCTGGAGATCGAAATCACCGAATCCTCGCTGTTGCGCAATACCCAGCTGACCCACGACGTATTGTCCCAGTTGCGGACGCTGGGCGTACGGATTTCGCTGGACGATTTCGGTACCGGCTATTCGAGCCTGAGCTATCTGCATAACTTCCCGCTGCAGAAAGTGAAGATCGACCGCTCCTTCCTCGAAGGCATCGACACCGACCGGCCGCTGACGCTGTTGCGCGGCGTGGCCCGGCTCTCGGCCGATCTCGGAATGTCAGTCGTGGTCGAGGGCATCGAGACCAACGAACAGCTGGAGCTGATCAGCGCCGACGGAACGGTGACCGAGGCGCAGGGCTATCTGTTCAGCCGGCCGGTACCGGCGGTGCGGGTACGACAACTGCTGAACGCCTCGCACGGCCGACGCTCGCCGGACGAGCAACTGGTCGCGCTTCCCGCCCGATCCATCGCCTAGGCGTTCCGCCCGGGCGGCTGCCCCCGCGGGATTCTCCCGCCCGTCAGGGCGCCAGAGCGATGTTCGGCTCTTCCCAAGAGGTTAACCCTAACCAGGCGATGCGTTTGCATTTCGTTAAGAAGCTGTTAAGATTTTGATCTGCGCGTAGAAGTTGCTGGGAAGTTGTAAGGAGTACTGCATGAGGTCCGCGGCCCAACCGTCCATTGTGGCTCGTGTTCAAAATCCGGACCTGTTGGATCAAGTCGATTACCGCTTGGCCGAGACGCCGGCGGAAAAGGAGGAGATCTACAATCTTCGGTACCGGGCCTACCTTCGCGAGGGCGCAATCCGGCCTTCCGCCGACCAGCGTGTCGCCGATCAATTTGAGGACGCCCCCAACGCCTGGACCTTTGGCGTTTACTTTCATGGCGAGCTTTACAGCTCGATTCGCGTCAGCGTGCTGACGTCGGAGTGGCGGATGTCGCCGTCGGTCGAACTGTTTGGCGACGTTCTCCACCCTCAGCTCGACAAGGGGCAGATCTTCATCGATTCGACGCGCTTTGTCGCCGATCCCGAGAAGGCGAGGAATTTCCCGGAGCTCCCCTATGTGACGGTCCGGCTGGGTTCGATGGCCGGCGTCTATTTCAATGCGGATTACGGGCTCGCGATCGTTCGCCCCGAGCATCAGGCGTTCTATCGCAAGGTGTTCCTGCAGGAGACCTGGTGTGAGCCGCGTTTGTACCCGGGCCTCGTGAAGCCGGTCGGTCTGATGGCCGCGCATCTGCCGACCGTCCGCGAAAGGGTGCTGGCCCGCTACCCGTTCCTGCGTTCAAGCGCGTTCGAGCGGCGGATGTTGTTCCAGCGGCCCGGCGAGCGTCGTCCATCGGCGCCGGCTGTGGTGGTTTCCCCGTCGTTCGACCACGCCTCGATCGTTCCGCAGCAGTCCTGAGCAGCCGGCCCGGTTCCCATCAAATCTGCCCATTTTGAAGCCTGCCCATTTTGCGCACAGGTGTTGCAGATCGGCGTCGGATGGGCCCTAAAATCAGTGGTCCAGGCGTTCAATCGGCTTGCCTTCACCCTCGCGCCACATTTACAAACCATTAACCATCGCGGTTGCTTTTCGCCGTTCGTCGGCATTTGATCGGGTCCGGCAACAGCTCATCAAGGTTGACGGAACGTTCGCTTAACCATCGCCCTGTAGACCGGATGACAGTCCAGAACGTGAGCGTGGAGGCTCCGGAATGAAATATCAGATGCGTATCCTCCAGGGATTGAGGCTGGCCGCGGTGCTCGCGGTGGCCCTGTCTATGGGTGCCTGCGCCAACAAGAACCTCGGCGCCGACGCGATGGCCAATGCGGCGACCCCCGGCAGCCAGCAGGATTTCGTGGTCAATGTTGGCGATCGCGTCTTCTTCGAGAGCGACCAGACCGATTTGTCGCCGCAGGCGATCGCGACCCTGGAGAAGCAGGCGCAGTGGTTGCAGACTTATAGCCGCTATGCCTTCACCATCGAAGGCCATGCCGACGAGCGCGGCACCCGTGAGTACAACATCGCGCTGGGCGCGCGGCGTGCACAGTCGGTGCGGACATTCCTGGCCTCGCGCGGCATCGATCCCTCGCGGATGCGGACGATTTCCTACGGCAAGGAACGCCCGGTCGCGGTCTGTAACGACATCTCCTGCTGGTCGCAGAATCGCCGCGCCGTCACGGTCCTGAACGCCAGTTCCTAGAGCGTGATGGTTTTCGTAAAGTCTGCCGCCGGCGCCCTCGGGCGCCGGTTTTGTTTCTTACCGTTCTGTTGATGCCGCGCGTTTGTTTCAGTCACATTTTTGGCGTACTCCCTCTCTCAATGTGTTCAGCTTTTGTCACGCCGCTTTCGTCGTCAGGCCAAAATGTCATCCTTCTTTCATAGAACTACCCGCGCCGCGGCGATTGCCGCGACGCTGACACTGGCGTCACAGGCTCTTGCGCAATCCGACGCCGTCGACCCGGAAATGCGCATCGAGCAACTTGAGAATCAGTTGCGGCAACTCACCGGCCAGAACGAGGAGCTGCAATATCGCAACCGGCAGCTCGAAGAGCGCCTGCAGGCGCTGCAGGGCGGTGCGCAAGCCGCGCCGGGCGGAGCACCCGCGGTCGGCCAGCCCGGCTTGGCCCAGCCGAATGTCGTGCAGCCCGGTGCCGCCCAGCCCAGCGTGGCCGCGGCACCTCCGGTGCAGCTCGCTCCGAACTATCAACAGCCGACCTATCAGCAGCCGGCCTATCCGCAGCAGCAGATCGCCGCGCCGGCGCCGATCGTTCAGGAACCGGCTGGCGTGCCGCCGGCGGGCCGGCGGCGTGGCGACGCCTTCGATCCCAACCAGAATCCCAACGCCCCCGGCGCGCCGCGCGCACTCGGCGGCGGACAGCTGCCCATGCCGGCCCAAGGCGGGGTTGACGGCGCGGTCGGCGCTCCCGGCGGCCGTGGCCCCGGCGAGCCGCTGGATCTCGCCAATACCGGCGGCGCGGCCAATCCGGCGGGTGCAGCATCGCCCCAGGCGCCGCGCGCGCCCGGCGCCGGCCCGATGCTGACCACCCTGCCGCCCTCGGCGACGCCCAAGGACGAGTTCGACCTCGGCATCGGCTATATGCAGCGCAAGGACTACGCGCTGGCCGAAGAAACCATGCGCAATTTTGCTGCGAAATATCCCAGCGATCCCCTGATTGCCGATTCCCAATACTGGCTGGGCGAGAGCTATTTCCAGCGTCAGAAATACCGCGATGCCGCGGAAGCCTTCCTCGGGGTGACCACCAAATTCGATAAATCGGCCAAGGCCCCGGACGCGCTGCTGCGGCTTGGCCAATCGCTGGCGGCCCTCAAGGAGAAGGAGGCCGCTTGCGCCGCGCTCGGCGAGGTATTGCGGAAATATCCGCGCGCCTCCGGCGGCGTCAAAGCCGCCGTCGATCGCGAGCAGAAGCGGATCAAGTGCTGACGCGGCGGTGACCAGGGCCACCCCCCGGGGCATGGCGTTGTGGTCGGATCGCCTCTCGCGCATAATCGGCCCTCGACATCAGCCGGCAACGCCATGCCCAGCGACGACCATTCCCCGATTTCGGCGAGCGAGGCAAAACGCCTGTTCGCGGACTGGAAGACGGCGCCCGCGCTCGTCCTTGCGGTGTCCGGCGGCCCCGATTCCATTGCGTTGATGTGGCTTGCGGCGCGCTGGCGCCGTGCCTTGACGCGGGGGCCGCAGCTGATCGCGGTCACCGTCGATCATGGCCTGCGCCCCGAGGCGGCGCGCGAGGCGCGCGAGGTCAAGCGTCTGGCGCAGAGCCTCGATCTGCCGCATCGCACGCTGCGCTGGACCGGCGCCAAGCCGGAAACCGGATTGCCGGCCGCAGCGCGATCGGCGCGATATCGCCTGCTGGCACAGGCGGCGCGGCAGAGCCACGCCACTCATATCTTCACCGCCCATACCCGTGACGACCAGGCCGAGACGCTGCTGATGCGCCTGCTGCGCGGCAGCGGCATCGCCGGTCTTGCGGCGATGGCGCGGGAGTCCGAGCGCGACGGGCTGCGTCTGGCGCGTCCGTTGCTGGATGTTTCGAAATCGCAGCTGATCGCGACGCTGAAAAAGGCCGGAATCGACTTTGCCGACGATCCGACCAACCGCGACGTGAGCTTCACCCGGCCCCGCATTCGTGCGGTGATGCCGGCGCTCGCGGCCGAGGGCGGCGACGCGCGCAGCCTGGCGCGGCTGGCCTCCAGGCTGGCGCGGGCCAACGCCGCCGTGGAGGTGCTGGCCGAGGGCGCCGAGCGCTACCTCGCCCTGAGGGATCGCCAGGCCGAAATCGACACCGAAATCGACGCCGGGGCCCGCAATGCCAGCACCTTCGATATGACGGCGTTCGCCGCCATGCCGGAGGAAATCCGCCTGCGGCTTTTACTGCGCGCGGTCAACCGGTTCGGCCATGAGGGGCCGGCCGAACTCGGCAAGGTCGAGGCCCTGCTGGCGGCGCTGGACCGGACCGCTGCCGAAAGCGCCGGGAGGAGCCGGCCGAAATCGGCCCAACCAAGGCTGAAACAGACCCTTGCGGGCGCGCTGGTCAGCCTGGCCGGTGGCCGGATACGCATCGAGCCGGCACCGCCCCGCCGCCGCCGGACGAAGTGACGCGGGCGCAGCGCTTTGGGTGGAGTCGCTCGGTGACTCCTTAACCACCCCCGGAAACCACCGGATTCGGCGCCATTATTTGAACGGGAATCGCGCTAGGATGGGCTAAATAGTCCCACGTAGTTCCCTTGGCATGGACCGGGGCGGCACCTAGATTGTATTGCAGTCGAACGAGGGCTTCCCTCGCGCCTGCCCAAGGACACGACCCAAGGACATAAGGCCGCGATCCGCGCGGCCACGAAGGAAGATCGATGAACGCCAATCTGCGCAACTTCGCCCTCTGGGTCATTATCGTTTTGCTGTTGTTGGCTCTCTTCACGCTCTTCCAGAACCCTGGCCAGCGCACGTCCTCGCAGGACATCTCGTTCTCGCAGCTCCTGACCGAGGTCGATCAGGGCCACGTTCGCGACGTCGTCATCCAGGGGCCGGACATTCACGGCACCTTCACCAACGGCTCGAGCTTCCAGACCTATTCGCCGAACGACCCGACCCTGGTGTCGCGCCTCTATAACGGCAAGGTCCAGATCACCGCCAAGCCGCCCGGCGACAACGTGCCGTGGTTCGTGTCGCTGCTGGTCTCCTGGTTGCCGTTCATCGCGCTGATCGGCGTCTGGATTTTCCTGTCGCGGCAGATGCAGGGCGGCGCCGGCAAGGCGATGGGGTTCGGCAAGTCGCGCGCCAAGATGCTCACGGAGGCCCATGGCCGCGTGACATTCGAGGACGTCGCCGGCGTCGACGAGGCCAAGCAGGACCTGCAGGAGATCGTCGAATTCCTGCGCGACCCCGGCAAATATCAACGGCTCGGCGGACGGATTCCGCGTGGCGTGCTGCTGGTCGGCCCTCCCGGCACCGGCAAGACGCTGATCGCCCGTGCGGTCGCCGGCGAAGCCAATGTTCCCTTCTTCACCATTTCGGGTTCGGACTTCGTCGAGATGTTCGTCGGCGTCGGCGCCTCGCGTGTCCGTGACATGTTCGAGCAGGCCAAGAAGAACGCGCCCTGCATCATCTTCATCGATGAAATCGACGCGGTCGGTCGCCATCGCGGCGCCGGTCTCGGCGGCGGCAATGACGAGCGCGAGCAGACCCTGAACCAGTTGCTGGTCGAGATGGACGGCTTCGAGGCCAATGAGGGCGTGATCCTGATCGCAGCCACCAACCGGCCCGACGTGCTCGATCCGGCGCTGCTGCGCCCGGGCCGTTTCGACCGCCAGGTGGTGGTGCCGAATCCGGATGTCGTTGGCCGCGAACAGATCCTCAAGGTTCACGTCCGCAAGGTGCCGCTGGCGCCGGATATCAACCTGAAGACCATCGCCCGCGGCACGCCCGGCTTCTCCGGCGCCGACCTGATGAACCTCGTTAACGAGGCGGCGCTGACCGCCGCGCGCCGCAACAAGCGCATGGTGACCCAAGCCGAGTTCGAGGAAGCCAAGGACAAGGTCATGATGGGCGCCGAGCGCAAGTCGCTGGTGATGACCGAAGAAGAGAAGATGCTGACCGCCTATCACGAGGGCGGCCACGCCATCGTCGGCCTCAACGTGATCGCGACCGATCCGATCCACAAGGCGACCATCATTCCGCGCGGCCGTGCGCTCGGCATGGTGATGCAGCTGCCCGAGCGCGACAAGCTGTCGATGTCGCTCGAGCAGATGACCTCGCGCCTGGCCATCATGATGGGCGGCCGCGTCGCCGAGGAACTGGTCTTCGGCCGCGAGAAGGTCACCTCCGGAGCCTCGTCAGATATAGAGCAGGCCACCCGGCTGGCGCGAATGATGGTGACGCGCTGGGGTCTCTCCGAGGCGCTCGGCACCGTGTCCTATGGCGAAAACCAGGACGAGGTTTTCCTCGGCATGTCGGTGTCGCGCACCCAGAATGCCTCCGAAGCCACGGTTCAAAAGATCGACACCGAGATCCGGCGCTTCGTGGAAGACGGCTACAACCAGGCGACCAAGATCCTGACGGAGAAGCGCGCCGATCTCGAAGCGCTCGCAAAGGGCCTGCTCGAATACGAAACCCTGAGCGGCGACGAGATTCAGGATCTGCTCAAGGGCAAGAAGCCGAACCGCGAGTCGGTGCTGGAGCCGACGACGCCGCGTGCCTCGGCGGTGCCGCCGGCCGGCAAGCCGCGCCCGCGCCCCGATCCGGATCCCGGTCTGGAGCCGCAGCCGCAGGCGTGATCCGCCTTCCGTTTCCGAATTGAAAAACGCGGCGGCAACGCCGCGTTTTTTTATGCAGCGGCTGTTTTTGCTTCTGTTTCATAATGAATGATTGGCGTCCTTCCGCCTGTCATGGCATGTTTTGCAAAGAGCGCGGGGAAAACCGCGCCTGCTGCGGCCGCCTGAGTGCGCCGACAAAAGGGGAGGGGGTGTCGATGCGTTTCGTCACGAAACTTGGCGTTGCCGGTGCGCTTGCGGCGTTGGCGTGGCCCGCGGTCTCGATGTCAGCCGAGATGCGCGGGGTGACGGCGACCGAAATCAAGATCGGCCAGACCATGCCTTACAGCGGGCCGGTCTCGGCGTTCGGCGCGCTCGGCAAGGGCGAGGTCGCTTATTTCAAGATGCTCAACGAGCAGGGCGGCATCAACGGCCGCAAGATCAACCTGATTTCGCTCGACGACAGCTACGCGCCGCCGAAGACGGTGGAGCAGACCCGGCGGCTGGTGGAGAGCGACGAGGTCGCGCTGATCTTCTCCTCGATCGGCACCGCCCATAACACCGCGATCGCCAAATACCTGCAAGGCAAGAACATCCCGCAATTGTTCGTCGGTTCCGGCGCCTCGAAATTCGCCGACATCGCGCAATACCCGCAGGCGACGCTCGGCGTGCAGGGGCCCTTCCGTTACGAGGCGCGGCTTTACGCGCGCTATGCGCTCGCCAAAAATCCGGATGCCAGGTTCGCCGTGATTTCGCAGAACGATGATTTCGGCCGCGATTATCTTCTGGGGCTGAAGGACGTGCTTGGCGACAAATATGATCGGCTCGTCACGGCTGCGACCTACGAAGTCCAGGATCCGACCGTGGATTCCCAGATCGTCAAGCTGAAGGCCTCCGGCGCCGACGTGCTGGTGATCGCGGCGACGCCGAAATTCGCCGCGCAATCGATCCGCAAGGTCTACGAGATCGGCTGGAAGCCGATGACGTTCCTGTCCAACGTCGCGGTGTGGATTTCGACGGTCATGCAACCAGCGGGCCTCGAGGCCGGAACCGGCATCCTCTCCACCGCCTACGTCAAGGACCCCGACGATCCCGCATGGAAGGACGATGTCGGCGTCAAGGCGTGGCGGGAGTTCATGGTCAAATACGCCCCCGACGCCGACCTGCACGACACCAATTATGTCAACGCCTACAACAGCGCGATGGCGATGGAGCACGTGCTAAAGGCCTGCGGCGACGACCTGTCGACCGGGAATATTCTGAAGCAGGCCTACGCCATCCAAAATCTGGAACTGCCGATGCTGCTGCCCGGCATCAAGATCAACACCTCGCCGACCGATCACGTCCCGGTCGACCAGATGCAGTTCATGCGCTTCAACGGCAAGACCTGGGATCGTTTCGGGGAATTGCAGACAGGAAATTGAGCCCGCCCTGCGCAACGGACTTGATATGTTGATGAGAGACCTGCAGGGCATTGACAGCCTGATGCGAATAACGCCACATGTGGGTGTCACGGTCCGCCTGATCGCAAGATTTGGTGGCTAAGAGGGAAGCCGGTGAATCGCGTCTGCTGACGCGAAATTCCGGCGCTGCCCCCGCAACTGTAAGCAGCGAGTTGCCTCCGATCCGACGTCACTGATGCGGCCTCGCATTGGGAAGACACAGGGGGCGATGACGACCTGCGAGCCAGGAGACCTGCCGCGACACCAAAACGTCCACGGGCGGGGTGTCCGGCGGTCGCTTGCAGTTTCATGCCGGCGTTTGCGCCGTGCATTCGATGCAGCGCCCCCAAAGATATCCAGCCCCAGCGCAACAACCACGGGGTCTGCCGATGTCACTCTCACTCGATCGCGAAGCCAAAGCCACGCCCGTTATCCGGCTGCGGCCGGAATCGCTCGCTGCGCCGGAAGCCGCGCTTCCAATGCAGGTGATCCGCCGCAACGGCGCGGTTTCCAGGTTCGACGCCGGCAAGATTTCGGTCGCGATGACCAAGGCGTTCCTTGCGGTCGAGGGCCATGCCGCCGCCGCCTCCCGCCGGGTACACGAGAACGTGGAACAGTTGACCGCCGATGTGGTGGGCGCGCTGACACGGCGGATGAGCGAGGGACGCACCTTCCATATCGAAGACGTTCAGGACCAGGTCGAACTGGCCTTGATGCGCAGCGAGCACCACAAGGTCGCGCGCGCCTATGTCCTCTATCGCGAGGAGCGAAGCAGGCAGCGTGCCGGGCAGGCGCCCGCCAAGGCTCCGTCGAATGAACCCGTCCTGCATGTGACGCTCGCCAGCGGCAAGAAGGCTCCGCTGGACGCCGCCCGGCTCGCGCTGGTCGTCGCCGAGGCGTGCGCCGGGCTCGATGGCGTGGAAGCCGCGCCCGTCATCGCCGAAATCCATCGCAACGTCTATGACGGCATCAGCCAGGATGAAGTGGCGTTGGCCGCGGTGATGGCGGCGCGCTCGCTGGTCGAGCAGGAGCCCGCTTACGCCTATGTCAGCGCGCGCCTGCTGCTCGACAAGCTTCGCAGCGAAGTGCTGTCGTTCGTGCATGGCGCGCCGTCGAGCGCCTCGCAGGCCGAGATGGCCGCGCGTTACGGCGAATATTTTCCGGCCTATATCCGCACCGGCATCAACGCCGAGCTGCTCGATCCGGATTTGGGCCGTTTCGACCTGAACAGGCTTGCCGCGGCGCTGAAGCCGGAGCGCGATCTGGCGTTCCAGTTTCTCGGACTGCAAACGCTGTACGACCGCTATTTCCTGCATGTGCGAGGCCGCCGGATCGAACTGCCGCAGGCGTTCTTCATGCGGGTGGCCATGGGCCTCGCGATCCGCGAGATCGACCGCGAGACGCGTGCGATCGAATTCTACGATCTGTTGTCGTCGTTCGATTTCATGGCGTCGACCCCGACGCTGTTCAATGCCGGCACGCTGCGGCCACAGTTGTCGTCGTGTTTTCTCACCACCATTGCCGACGATCTCGATGGCATCTTCAAGTCGGTCAAGGACAACGCGCTGCTGGCGAAATATTCCGGCGGGCTCGGCAACGACTGGACCCGCGTCCGCGGTCTCGGCGCGCATATCAAGGGAACCAACGGCGAGAGCCAGGGCGTGGTGCCGTTCATGAAGGTTGCCAACGACACCGCGATCGCCGTCAACCAGGGCGGCAAACGCAAGGGCGCGGTCTGCGCCTATCTCGAGACCTGGCACATCGACATCGAGGAATTCCTCGATCTGCGCAAGAACACCGGCGACGATCGCCGTCGTACCCATGACATGAATACCGCGAACTGGGTTCCAGACCTGTTCATGCAGCGGGTCGAGGCCGGGGGCGACTGGACGCTGTTCTCGCCCGACGAAACGCCCGATTTGCACGATCTCTACGGCAAGCCGTTCGCCGAGCGCTACGCGGACTATGAGGAGAAGGCCGCACGCGGCGAGATCCGCGTGTTCAAGAAGCTCCGCGCCGGAGATCTCTGGCGCAAGATGCTGACCATGCTGTTCGAGACCGGCCATCCCTGGATCACCTTCAAGGACCCCTGCAATCTGCGCTCACCGCAGCGCCATGTTGGCGTCATTCACTCGTCCAATCTCTGCACCGAGATCACGCTCAACACCAGCGACGACGAGGCCGCCGTCTGCAATCTCGGCTCCATCAACCTGCTCAACCATATCGAGGACGGCGGTCTGAACGACGCGCGGCTGAAGCGGAGTGTGACGATTGCGATGCGGATGCTCGACAACGTCATCGACATCAATTTCTACACCATCCCCGAAGCGCGCCGCTCGAACCTGCGGCACCGTCCGGTCGGCCTCGGGCTGATGGGATTTCAGGACGCGCTGCAGGCGATGCGGATTCCGGTCGCCTCCGACGCCGCCGTTAGCTTCGCCGACACCAGCATGGAGGCAATTTCGTTCCATGCGATCTCGGCCTCCGTCGATCTCGCGGCCGAGCGCGGGCGATATCCGTCGTTCGAGGGCTCGCTGTGGAGCCGGGGCATTCTGCCGATCGATTCGATCGAACTGTTGGCTGAGGCGCGCGGCGGCGTCGCAATGGACCGCGCCGGCACACTGGATTGGGGGGCCTTGCGCGAACGCGTCCGATCGGCCGGCATGCGCAATTCGAACGTGATGGCGATCGCGCCGACCGCGACCATCTCCAACATCTGCGGCGTGGCGCAGTCGATCGAGCCCGCCTACCAGAACCTCTACGTCAAATCCAACATGTCCGGCGACTTCACCGTCGTGAACGAATTCCTGGTTCGCGACCTCAAGGCGCGCGGGCTGTGGGACGAGGTGATGGTCAACGACCTGAAATACTTCGATGGCAGCGTCGGCGCCATCGACCGCGTCCCCGAGGACCTGAAGGCGCTGTACGCGACCGCGTTCGAGATCGACAGCAGCTGGCTGATCGAGGCCGCGGCGCGGCGGCAGAAGTGGATCGACCAGTCGCAGTCGCTCAACCTCTATATCGCCAATCCCTCCGGCAAGAAGCTCGACGCGCTCTACCGCCTGGCATGGACGCGTGGCTTGAAGACGACCTACTACCTGCGTTCCCGCAGCGCGACCCATGTCGAGAAATCGACGCTGAAGGGAACCGACGGCAAGCTCAACAGCGTGTCGTCCGTGACGATGACGTCTCCAGCCCCGGCGATCGTCGTCCCGACGGCCGCCACCGCGCCGGATTTATCCGGCGCGGTGGCGTGCTCGGTCGATAATCCCGAATGCGAAGCCTGCCAGTAAGCAGCACGACAAAAAGGAAACATTGCAAATGCTCGACTGGTCCGAACCATCCGCCGCCGCACCTCGCTTGCCGCCGCTTGCCGTACACCCGCTTGCCGGAGCCGATCAAACCGGCCTCGGCGCCATCGACCGGCGCGGCGGCCGGGTCTCCGTCGACGACAAGCGGATGATCAATTGCCGCGCCGACGTCAACCAATTGCTGCCGCTGAAATACAAATGGGCCTGGGAGAAATACCTCGCCGGCTGCAACAATCACTGGATGCCGACAGAGGTGTCGATGCAGGCCGACATCGCGCTATGGAAATCGCGCGACGGCCTGAGCGAGGACGAGCGGCGCGCGATCAAGCGCAATCTCGGCTTCTTCGCGGCTTCCGAAAGCCTCGTCGCCAACAACATCGTGCTGGCGATCTATCGCCATCTGACCAATCCGGAATGCCGTCAATATCTGCTGCGGCAATCGTTCGAGGAGGCGGTGCATACCCACACATTCCAGTACATCGTCGAGAGCCTCGGCCTCGATGAAGGCGAGCTGTTCAACATGTACCGCGAGGTGCCCTCGATCACCGACAAGGCGGCCTGGGCGCTGCAGCACACGAGGCATCTCGACGACCCCGGCTTCCGAACCGGGACGCCGCAGGCCGATCAGGCCTTCCTGCGCGACCTCGTCGCCTTCTACGTCATTTTCGAAGGCATGTGGTTCTATACGGGATTTGCACAAATCCTCTCGCTCGGCCGCCGCAACAAGATGGTCGGCATTGCCGAGCAATATCAGTACATCCTGCGCGACGAATCCATTCATCTGAATTTCGGGATCGACGTCATCAACCAGATCAAGATCGAGAACCCGGAGTTGTGGACACCGGCATTCCGCGAGGAGATTCGCGGCATGATATGTACCGCGGCCGAGCTGGAAGCGGCTTATGGGCGGGACACCATGCCGCGCGGCTTCCTCGGTCTGAACGCTGCGCTATGCGAAAGCTACATGCACTTCATCGCCAATCGCCGCTGCGCGCAGCTCGGTTTGGCAGGGGTGTTCGGTGAAATCGAAAATCCGTTCCCCTGGATGTCGGAAGCGATGGACCTGAAGAAGGAGAAAAATTTCTTCGAGACCCGGGTGATCGAATACCAGAATGGCGGCGCGCTGAACTGGGAGTAACAGCGCCGGTTGGTTCGCCTCGGCACGTCGTCCCGCCCCGCCCTCGGGACGAGGACCAACGCGCCCCGAAAAAGCCAGCCATCGATCGAATCCTTAAGATTTCTTCAATTCTGTTCGGACTATTGATGAGGGAACGCACGTCCGCGCGAGGTGCGCAAAGGACCCTGCATGGCCGCGTCCATACCCGCCGCGACGATTCCCGACCGCGCGATACCGGCGGCGCTGCTGAACGTGTGTTTCGTGCTGTGCGTTATCAACGTCGCTTTTTTCCCGACGGCGTATGTCGCGCATTGGTGGATCTGGGATCAGGACGGCCGGGGAATCCCGACCGATTTCGTTAACGTCTGGGCCGCCGGACGCCTGGTGCTGGAAGGCCATCCGGCGCAGGCCTGGGATTGGAACATCCAGAAGCAGGTCGAACTCGGACTGCTGCACCAGGATTTCGTCGGCTATTTTGCCTGGCACTACCCGCCGCCGTTCCTGTTCGTCGCGTCCCTGCTGGCGCAGTTCCCTTACACCGTCGCTTTCATCGGCTGGGTCTCGGCGAGCTTCGTGCCATATCTAGTCATGATGCGCGCGGTCGTCGGCCGCAACTTCGGCTGGGTGCTGGCCATCGGCTTTCCCATGGTGTTCAACAATACGCTGGTCGGACAGAACGGCTTTCTCACCGCGGCGCTGATCGGCGGCACGCTCTATCTGATTCCGGTGCGGCCGATCCTCGCCGGCGTTTGCCTGGGGCTTCTGAGCTACAAGCCGCAATACGGCCTGTTGTTTCCGATCGTGCTGATCGCGGCCTCGCAATGGACGGTGTTTTTCACCGCCGCTGTCACCGCGCTCGGTTTGGCGTTCGCATCCTGGCTCGCCTTCGGCACCGAGAGCTGGCAGGGCTTCTTCCACTGGATGCCGATGTTCTCGCAGGCTTTTCTGACCGAGGGCAAAGCCCCCTGGTGGAAGATGCACAGCCTGTTTTCGCTGGTGCGTTATTTCGGCGGCACCGAGTCTTTGGCATGGGCCTTCCAGTGGGCGCTGACCGCGTCGGTCGCGGTGGTGCTGGCGCTGATGTGGCGCAGCCGGATCAGCTATACGTTGAAGGCGGCGGCGCTCGCGGTGGGCACCTTGCTGACCACGCCCTACCTCTTCATGTACGACCTGATGGTGCTGGCGGTGCCGGTGGCATTCATGGTCCGCATCGGGCTGAAAGAGGGCTTCCGCCGTTATGAGCTGCCGGCGCTGGGGTGCGCGCTTGCGCTGTGCTTTGTCTTCACATTTACCGGAATCCCGGTCGGGCTCGGCATCACCCTGATCGTGGCAACCCTGGTGCTGCGCCGCGCCGGTTCCTGGTGGCGCCGCGCACCCGCGCCCATGCTGGAAGCCGCCGGCGCTCACGCTTGAGCCGCAGCTCTGAATGGGCATTTTTCCGGCTTGTCATTCGTCCTGAATAGTTGTTCAGTTCTTCAAAGCGATTTTTCCAAAATCGCAGGAAACAGTGAACACGCGTGCTTACCGGCTGGGCTCCTGCGACCCCGGAAAGTGCGTTGAGGGACGAGAAACGCGACCATGGTCTACCGGCGGACCCATCAAGTTGTAAAACGCCTCGCCGCGCGTCGCAGCGCCATTCTGGCGGCGGCGCGGGACGCCGCTGCAGAAGGCGGCATGTCCGCGGTGCAGATCGCCCCGGTCGCGGTCCGCGCCAACGTCGCCGCCGGCACGGTCTATCGCTATTTCCCGTCCAAGTCGGATCTGATCTCCGAACTGATCGCGGAGGTCTCGCGCGATGAACTGGCCGCGATTCGCCGTGCTGCCGATGCGGCGCCCGGGCCATCCTCGGCGCTGGCGGCCGCCGTTACCACGGTCGCGGTGCATGTGCTGTCGCAACGCAAGCTCGCCTGGGGCATTTTGGCCGAGCCGGTCGATGTCGACGTCACCGCGTCGCGGCTGGCGAGCCGCCGCGAGATCGCCGGCGAGATTGCCGCCCGCATCGATGCCGCGGTCCGCGCCGGACATCTGCCCGCGCAGGACACCGCGCTTGCCGCGACCGCGCTGCTCGGCGCGCTGCATGAATCGTTGGTCGGGCCCCTGGCGCCGGACAATCTCGATGACCAGGCGAAACTGCGCGACGCCGTGCAGACCGTGACGTTGCTCGCGCTGCGAGCCGTCGGCGTGATGGACGCCCGCGCCCGCGGCCTCGTGGTGCAGGCGGTGTTGCCGGCGAAGACGCTGGTCGGCGCGTAAGAAACATTCAAGCCGCCGTCACAGAGATAAACGCCGTTCCATAGCGCCCTCGTGAATTGACATCTCCCGCCAATTTGGTCGGCTGGCGGCGTTAGCTGTTCAATTCATCGCAGGAGTGCCTCGTATGACGACGACATCAGGTTCGGCCAAGTGGCAGGGCGGCATCAAGGATGGCAAGGGCGCCATCTCGACCAAGAGCGGCGCGCTGAAGGATTACCCTTACGGCTTCGCCAGCCGCTTCGAGGGCAAGCCCGGCTCCAACCCGGAAGAGCTGATTGGCGCCGCGCACGCCGCCTGTTTCACCATGGCGCTGTCGCTGATCCTCGGCGAGGCGAAGCTCACCGCCGAGCAGATGGAGACCAGGGCCGACGTCACGCTGGAGAAAGTGGGCGATGGTTTTGCCATTACGTCGGTGCATCTGACGTTGAATGCAAAGATCCCCGGTACCGACAAGGCGAGGTTCGAGGAGCTCGCGGGCATGGCGAAGGCCGGCTGTCCGGTGTCGAAGCTCTTGAACACCAAGATCACGCTGGATGCGACGCTGCTCTGAGCTCGTCATTCCGGGGTCGCCTCTTCGAGGCGCTCCGGATGCGATGTCGATCTCACATATCCGCGTCGCTGTCGGAGCCGACGGAGGCGATGCGCACCATGTTGGTGGTGCCGGGAATGCCGAGTGGCACGCCGGCGACGATGATGACGCGCTGGCCGGCGCGGGCAAAACCGTCGCGGAACGCGATTCGGCCGGCGCGGCTGACCATGTCGTCCTGGTCATGGGCGTCTTCGGCCACCACGCAATGCACGCCCCAGACCACCGACAGCTTGCGTCCCGTCGAGAGGTTCGGCGTGATCGCCACCACCGGCGGCTTCGGCCGCTCGCGGGCGACCCGCAACGCGGTCGATCCCGAACTGGTCCAGCAGATGATCGCCGACAGATCGAGCGTCTCGGCGATCTGCCGCGCGGCATCGGCGATGGCGTCGCCGACGGTCGGCTCCGGTTCGGCGCGCTGCGCATTGAGCACGCCGCGATAGGTCGGGTCGCGCTCCACTTCCTCGCCGATACGGTTCATGGTGGAGACCGCTTCGACCGGGAATTTTCCGGCCGCCGATTCGGCCGACAGCATGATCGCGTCGGCGCCTTCATAGACCGCGGTGGCGACGTCGGAGACCTCGGCGCGCGTCGGTACCGGGCTCTGGATCATCGATTCCAGCATCTGGGTTGCGACCACGACCGGCTTGCCGGCGCGCCGCGCCAGCCGCGTCATCTGCTTCTGCAGGCCCGGCACCCGCTCCAGCGGCAGTTCGACGCCGAGATCGCCGCGCGCCACCATCAGGGCGTCCGAGGCTTCGATGATTTCGGGAAGCCGGTCGATCGCCTGCGGCTTCTCGATCTTGGCCATGACCGAGGCGCGGCCGCGGATCATCTTCTTGGCCTCGATGACGTCCTCGGCGCGCTGCACAAAGGACAGCGCGATCCAGTCGACGCCGGTTACCAGCGCTGCCTCGAGGTCGGCGCGATCCTTCGGCGTCATTGCCGACACCGGCAGGTCGGTGTCGGGCAGGCTGACGCCCTTGCGGTCCGACATCTTGCCGCCGATCACGACACGGGTGACGGCGCGCTCGGGCGAGGTTTCCTCGGCGATCAGCCGCACCTTGCCGTCGTCGAGCAGCAGCGCATGGCCGGGCCGCAGCGCCGCCAGGATTTCCGGATGCGGAAGCTGGACGCGGGTGTTGTCGCCGGGCGCCTTGTCGGAATCCAGCACGAAGCTCTCGCCGTTGTGCAACTGGACCGCGCCTTCGGCGAACGAGCCGAGCCGGAGTTTGGGGCCCTGCAGGTCGACCAGAATCCCGATCGGCCGGCCGTAGCTGCTCTCGACATTGCGGATGGTCTTGACCAGTTCGCGCATCTTATCGTGCGGGGTGTGGCTCATGTTGATACGGAATACGTCGGCGCCGGCCTCGAACAGGCGGCGGATCATCGCGCTGTCGGAAGAGGCGGGGCCGAGCGTTGCCAGGATCTTGATGCGGCGAAGACGTCTCATGGCTTGGATCCGGGCGCTGCGGCTGGCGGCAGACCAGACGCGCCCGGAGCCGTTCCGGCCGGCGGATTGGTAATGCCCGGAAGGTTTCCGGGGCCGCCCGGGCCGATCGTTCCGGGAATGCCCGGCACCCGTTGCGCGGGCTGGGTTTCGCTGGATTCCGTCAGTTGCACCGTCCAGGCGCGCTGCTCGCCGGTATCGACCTCGAAGAAGCCGGTGCGATCGAAACCGCGCGTCAGGCAATTGTCGGTGCCCTTGATGGTGAATTCCTTGTCGCGCGAACACATGAAGGCCTGTCCCGACCATTCACCGCCGCGGTCGTAATCGAGTGCATAGATGTAATAATACCGTGCGACCAGCGTGCCCTTGAGCAGGGTTTCGCAGGCCCGCGAGGACACGTTCCACCAGCCCTCGGTGGTCCAGCCCTCGGCGTCCTTGTAGCCGAGCGCAATGCCGACCCGGCTCGAGGTGTTGTTGCAGAGGCGAAAGTCGGCCGCCGCGGGATTGTTCCACAGGCACAGCAAAACCAGCGCCAGCGCCGGGATCAAACCGGCGGTCAAGCGTGCAGCGAAGAGCCTGGGTCGATGGGAATTGGTCGGGATCATTCAGTGAAGCTATATCAAATCATTGACGATTTCGCGTGAGCCGGCCGAGACTGTCAACGGCCCAGGCGGCATTTTCGGGCGGGTGCCGCCGAATTCACGTTTGGTTAGGGCAATTTGCCCTGCGATATGGCAAAATCTGTGACAACTCCCACTTAATACCCTTAAGGTTTCGCAAACGGCGAGAATGCAGTCATGGCGATCGACGACAAAACCAGAACGGAACTTGAAGCCGCCGCGTTCCGGCGTCTGGTCGATCATCTGCGCTCCCGGACCGACGTACAGAATATCGACTTGATGAATCTGGCGGGCTTTTGCCGCAACTGCCTGTCCAACTGGCTCAAGGAAGAGGCCGACGCCAGGGGCGCCGACATGTCCAAGGACGAAAGCCGCGAGGCCGTCTACGGCATGCCCTACGAGACCTGGAAGCAGACCTTTCAGGGCTCCGCCAGCCCCGAGCAACTGGCTGCGATGAAAAAGGCCCAGGGCGGACACTAAGCGCAGCGAATTGCAGTTCGCTTTCTCCTGTGGGCGCGCTGTGGATGAGCGCGATGTTGCCTTGACGGAAAGCGCGCCACTCTTGAGGGTCATTTCGGGATGCGGTGCGTGATGAAGCGTGCGGCGCTTCCACTTTCCGCCTCAACCCTTCAGTTCCATTCAGGAGTACCCGATGGCCACCTCCGCTGCCGCCGTCAAGGAAGAGCCTTCGACGAGTTTCGCCAAGGACCAGCTCAAGGCCATCATCGAGCGCATCGAGCGGCTGGAAGAAGAAAAGAAGACGATCTCCGACGACATCCGCGACGTCTATGCCGAAGCCAAGGGCAACGGCTTCGACGTCAAGGCGCTGCGCACCATCGTCCGCCTGCGCAAGCAGGACGCCAACGAGCGCGCCGAGGCGGAAACCATCCTGGAGACGTATATGCAGGCGCTCGGGATGCTGTGAGGCGGTTCAGCTCGCCGCACGGATCAGTCTCTCGTCGTCCCGGCCAAGCCAACGGATCGCGCGAACGCGCGCCCGATGACAGGCTCCGTGCGAGCCGGGATCCATCACCACCGATGTTCGATTGACCCGCTGAGGCTCGCCCGTGCTTCAATCGCGAGGGCTGTGGTTATGGGTCCCCTGAGTTCGCAGGGACGACACCGAATTCGCGGAGGGGATTTGCTTCTGAAGCTCGGCGCTCAGCGCAGCGAGGCGGTCTGCATCACGAAGGATTGCGTCGCGAGCTTTGCGGTCGCCGATCCCGAGAAATGGTCGGTGGCCATTCCCGCCTGCGGATCCTCCGAGAAGGCCATGGCGATCGCGGCCCGCGGCTTGACGAAGTAGACGCGCATCTGGGTCAAGTCGGCATCGCCCAGCACGGTAGCGTTCATCGAACTGCTTGCGCTCGGTGCCAGCATCATCACCCGTATCCAGATGTTGTTGCCGGCGGCCGCGGCGAGCCGGGTCGCGGTCGCAATCACGTTGCCCTGACCCTGCGTTCCCTTGGCGACGACCGTGTCGATGCCGGTGGCGGGCGCGGCATTGCGCGAGGCCGACGGGCGAACGCTGTGCGGGATCGGCGCGCTGGCGGCGACGATGTTGGCCCGGTCGACCCGCGAGGAGGCCGCCGGCGCGTAAGCCAGCGCCTGAAGGGCGGAAACACTCGCGGTCGGTTGCGGATCGGCAGCGGCCAGAGCCTGGCGGGCGCTGATGGCGGCTACTTGCGCCGGGGTGGCCTGCTTCGGGGCCGTCGCGGCGTCGTCCCAGAAGCCGCGGGCATTGATGATGTCAGCCGGGGTCTGCGGCTTTGCCTCGGCGTTTTGAGCGGGCTGCCTGGGCTTTGCCGTTTCCTTGGCCGTCTGCACCATCTGCGCGTCTGCCGAGGCCAGCTGGAAGGCTGCGGCCATTTGCGCCTTGGCGCGGTGCACCGGCACGGCGTCGGTGGATTTGGCGGCAACAGCCGTCTGGTTCGCCGGAGCAGGCTTCGCTTCAACGGCAGCGCCTTCGTCCTCATCGTCGCTGCTGGACTTGCCCTTGAACAGGGCCGCGAACACGCCCGGCTGGGTCTTGATCAGGGCCTCGTCGCCATTGTCGCGCTTTTCGATGTCGGCGCGGGCAATCTCATATCCCTTCAGCGGGACGCCGTCGGAAGGGACGTGCACGGTGCGGCCGTCAGGGAACACCCGGGCCAACTGGTCATGCGTCATGCGCGGCCAGTGCCGGATGCTGCCGACATCGAGATGGACGAACGGCGATCCCGAAGTCGGATAGAAGCCGACGCCGCCGCGCTGCAGGCGCAGTCCGGCAAAGCGGATCTGCTCCAGCGGTACGTCCGGAATATACATGTCCATGGCGTGGCCGAGCATATGCTGGCTGAAGCGGGCTACCCCGGACGAACGGCGGCGCAGCATCGCGTTGGTGGCGGGCGAGCGATAGGCGGAAATGATCTGGATCGGCTTCTTGCCGTCGACGTCGCGGTAGACTTCCCAGAGGATGTCGAACAGATGCCGGTCCATCACGGTCTGGTCCTGGCTGCGCCAGTCGCGGAGAAAGTGATTGAGTTCTTTCAGCGCCGCTTCATCGTAGCGGCCGTCGCGCTTGAAGGTGACGGTCAGATCTTCGCCGGAATGGGTGTGGTGGAACGACAGCGTGCGGGTTTCGTTCAGCGCGGCCGCGTCATGGACCGATCCCGCTCCCAACAGAAGCAACACCGAAGCGAGGCCGAGATGAAACCCGGCCTTCGTCAGCGATAGGGCGTTGAATTGTCGCGCGCGACCAGACAGCAAGAATGAGCCCACCCAGAGGACGACCGATCAATGAACTCTTCCGCTACCCCGTGTGGCGAAAGAGGGTTAACGCAGTCTTAACGCTGGGCGGGTTATTAAATCCCACCCCCCAAGTCGGTCTTAACCTAACCCGTCGAGTGTGGCGAAAAAGTGCTCTGGTTAAATTCCGGTGGACAATGGTTAACGCAAACGGCCTCGCCGTGAGGGCGAGGCCGTTGAGTTCGCTCCGGAATTCAGTCCGGCCCGCCGCGGGACCGGTGAATAATCAGCGGGTGAAAAGCCGCCGCTGCTGCTGGTGACGGCCGATCGGCGCCGGCGGGGCAGGCGTCGGCGGTCCGCCGAACAGCCGTTCGAAGAACGAGGGCCCGGAAGAGTAGCCGGACGAGGTGTTGTCGCTGGCGAAGCTGACGCCTGCCGGCAGGCTGCCGACCGGACGCGAATAGCTCGGCTGCGAATGGGCCACGACGTTTTCCAGGTCCTTGCCGCGCGCGTTCTTCAGGAGCGCGATCATGGTGGCGTCGCGACCGTAGACGTCCCTCCGGAACTGCAGCTTGCCGCCATCGTCCACGAACGCCGTCTGGTAGGTGATGTTGACCGGGATCGGCGTCGGGAATTTCAGGTCGATCTCGCTCGAACCATACATGCTGCGGATCTTTTCCGGCGTGTAGTGCGCGTTCGGCTCCGTGATGTTGAGCAGTGTCGCGGCGTACTGATCCGGATTCTGCACCCGCATGCAGCCATGGCTGAAGGCGCGCTCATCCCGGGAGAACAGGTTCTTGTCGGGCGTGTCGTGCTGATAGACCAGGAACTTGTTCGGGAAATTGAAGCGGATGCGGCCGAGCGCGTTGGCTTCGCCGGGCGGCTGGGAGATGTGGATGGAGCCGTCGCGGGCGCGCTCGAGCTTCAGGCCCATGCGCTGCAGCACGGTCGGATCCTGCTGGAGCGCCGGCAGATATTCGTTGTAGATGATCGACGGCGGCACGTTCCAGGTCGGATTGACGGTGATGAACTTCATCGTCTCGGTCAGCAGCGGCGTCGCATGAATGCCGGGCTGGCCGGTGACGACCTTGGTGGTCCAGACCTGGGTGCCGTGCTGCATCACCTTCAGCGTGTAGTCCGGGATGTTGAGGATGACATAGGCATCACCGATCGCGGCCGCACCGAGGTCGCGCGGCAGCCAGCGCCAGCGCTCCATGTTGACGATCACGGTGTCGATCTGCTTGTCGCGCTTCGGGCTGTTGATGGCCTTGATGGTCCGTTCGTCCAGCACACCGGTAGGCTTGAGGTCGGCGCCTTCCTGGACTTTGCGCACGGCCTCGGCAACCTTGGCGTCGTAATGGGTGTCGTCGGCGTTCCCGGTGATGCCGAGCTTGACGCGCAATTGCGGCACGCGGGGATCTTCCATCGCGACCGCGGGCTGCTTCTTGCCGCGCCCCGGCGTGAATTTCAGCGCCGGTCCGTCCTCGATCTGGACCACCGGTCCGTCGCCCTGGCCACGCAGTTCGGCGAGCTTCGCCTTCAGTTCGCGATAGAGCTTTTGCGGCGGGTTGTAGCTGTCGAGCGCCGCCGAAGCGTCCTTGGCCAGCGTCACATTGGTCAGCACTTCGCCGGGATCGATCGGGTGTTCCGGATACTGGATATCGCCCGAGACCTGGGAATAGTGCATGCGGCCGCTCTGCGCCTGGCGGGCATAATCCATCATGCTGGCGGTCAGTTTCAGATCGGCTTCCGCCAGCGCATCGGGATTGGTGGCGGCGGCGAAATCCGGCGCCGGATAATCGGCGGGATTGAGGCCGTCGGAGGCGGCATCCTTCAGCCGCGCGATGACGCCCTTGCCGGCCGCGGTCAAGGCGCCGCCCTGCGTCCACAACGGCGCGAAGTCACGCGCGGTGTAGAATTTCTCGATCGCGAACCGCTCGGCCTTGCGGTCGAAATAGCGCGCCGACTTGCCGCCCAGCAAATCCTTGAGCTTGTCGGCGACGGGCTGATCAGCGGCCGGGACGTTGCTCGCGGCCTTGACCGGCTCGGCGGCGGGAGCCGCGGCGGTCGCAGGCGGTGCGGCAGTCGTTGTGGTCGCCGCATCTTTCCTGGTCGTATCGGCCTTGTCTGTGGCCGGAGCGGTGACGACGTCGGACGGCTTGGCGTCAGACGGCTTGGCCTCCGGCGCCTTCTCGGCGGCCTTTGGTGCATCCGTCTTTGCTGCATCCGCCTTGGCGGCGTCGGCGGCCGGCGCAACGCTGTCCAGCTTGAAATCGTTAACGGTGGGGGGCGGAACGTTGGCGGGTTCCGGACGCGGGATCGCCGCGTCGATCGCGAGCTCGGCGGCGCTGTTGCGCGCCGGATCGGCCTGGGCCATTGCCGAGGTCGTGGACACCGTGAGGAAGGTGGCGGCCACGGCCATCAGCACACGGTCAAATCCGGTGCGTCTAGTCAAACAGTCTCGCATCATTCACACCCCTTGGGCGAAACTGCCCCGCCATGGAACAGTTCTCGGCTTCGTCCGTGCAGCTTTCGAAAAAAGCCCCGGCCTCATTTTGAAACAGCATTCAGTCAACGCTCGGAGTTGACGTTTGTTCTTTGTCGACGTTTGGTTCTTTCCTGAATGCGTTCCAAATCTCTCTTGAAAGGCACGCTGCACGCTACGATTCCGACGCGGACGATACACGTGCCTCTGTCATGCAGCCAGCGCCAGGCAGGGCAGCTCACGACAAACTGACTTCAAAGCACCCGCTTTGCAACGGATTGCGCGCTTTTGCCACGCGCTTTTGCTTTTGTCTGTCACCGCAGCGCAACGGTTCAAGGGTTCTGGGCAAGGGTGAGGCAAAGGCTCTGGCAAAGACTCGGCAATGGCTATTTCTGCAGCCATTCCGTCCCTGACACCGTCGCGCCATAATCTACCTCCGGTTGCTAGCGTGCATCCTCGTCGCCGCGGGCCGTTGCATCGTCGGCGGCCGCCTCATCGAGCTTGCGGTAGAGCGTCGACCGCCCGATTTTCAATCGGCGCGCGACCTCCGACATCTGGCCGCGATAGTGCGAGATCGCGAACCGGATGATCTCGCCCTCCAGCTCTTCGAGCGGGCGCATTTCGCCGGCATGGGTCAGCATCGCCAGGGTCCCCGTCGAGGGTAGCGGCGCGATAGGTATCTCATTACCGGAAACCATGGCCGGCACGGTCGAATGAAACGCTGCCGGCACAACCACCAGCGGTTCGCCATGGACTTCCGGCATGGTCTGCGATTGTGCGGCCGCCAGCGGAAAATCCAGAAGCCCAAGCTGGTCGCTCTCGCTCATGACCACGGCGCGATAGACCGCGTTCTCGAGCTGGCGAATATTGCCGGGCCACTCCAGCTGCGCCAGGTGCGCCATCGCCTCGCCGCCGATGCCGGTGATGTGGCGGCTTTCCTCGGCGCAGAAGCGCGCCAGAAAATGCCGCAGCAGATGCGGGATGTCTTCCCGGCGCATGCGCAACGGCGGGATCGTCAGCGGCAGCACGTGCAGGCGATAGAACAGGTCTTCGCGAAATTGTCCGTTCTTGACGCGGTCGAGCAGTTTGCGGTTGGTTGCGGAGATGATGCGGACGTCGACCTTGACCGGCTTGCGCCCGCCGACCGCTTCCACCGCGCCTTCCTGCAGCGCGCGCAACAGCTTCACTTGCGCCGCGAGCGGCAATTCGGAGACCTCGTCGAGAAACAGCGTGCCGCCGGAGGCTTCGACGAATTTGCCGGTGTGGCGCTCGGTGGCGCCGGTGAAGGCGCCTTTCTCGTGGCCGAACAGGATCGATTCCACGAGGTTGTCGGGGATCGCGCCGCAATTGACCGCGACGAACGGTTTGGCCTTTCGCTCGCCTGAGCCGTGGATGGCGCGGGCGAACAATTCCTTGCCGACGCCGGATTCGCCCTCGATCAGCACCGGAATGGTGGAGCCGGCCGCCTTCTGCGCGGTGTGCAGCACGCCGGCCATGGTCTCGCTGCGGGTAATGATGTCGGCGAAGGTCAGCCGGCCCTCGCGGCTGTGGCGAATGCGCTGCAACTCGCCCTTGAGCGCGTGCGCGTTGAGCGCGTTGCGCAAGCTAACCTGCAGCCGCTCGACGCCGACCGGCTTGACCACGAAATCCTGGGCGCCGGCGCGCATCGCGGACACCACATTGTCGATGCCGCCATGGGCGGTCTGTACGATCACGGGAATGTTGAGGCCGGCCTCGCGGATTTTGGCCAGCACGCCCATGCCGTCGAGGCCGGGCATCACCAGATCCAGCACCATGGCGTCGATGACGGGCGCGTCGGGTGCGGTCAGGGTGGCGATCGCAGCGTCGCCGGAATCGACGACGATGGCCTCATAGCCGCATTTCTGCACCATGTTTTCGACCAGGCGGCGTGCGACCGCATCGTCGTCGACAATCAAAATGCTGGCAGCCATGGCTTTCCCCGCGCGCTACAACTATCTGTCTCGAATCGGGGCACTCTCGCCGATGCCGATTAACGCACTCTTAAACGTTACCGTCCCGTTCCCGCCTCGCACGCGCAGCCTCAATGATTGAAAACAGGTTTCGAACAAGATGACCTCGCGCTCCACATCCGCCCTCCGCAAGCCGGCCGCTCAACGCAAGGCGGCGTCCAAGAAATCCGCGGCGAAACGGCAAAAACCAAGAGCGGAAACAAGGCCGCCAAGCTGCCGGAATGGAACCTGGCCGACCTTTATTCCGGTATCGGCGCGCCGGAAGTGACGCGCGACCTCGAGAAGATGGATGCCGATTGCGTCGCGTTTGAGACCGACTACAAGGGCAAGCTAGCCGAACGGACGGCGGAGGAGGGCGGCGGCGCCTGGCTCGCCGAAGCGGTGCGGCGCTACGAGGCGATCGACGATCTCGCCGGCCGTCTCGGCTCCTATGCCGGTCTGGTTCACGCCGGCGACAGCGTCGACCCCGCGATCTCCAAGTTCTACGGCGACGTTTCCGAGCGGCTGACCAATGCGTCGCTGCACCTGTTGTTCTTCGCGCTCGAACTCAACCGGATCGACGATGCCGTGATCGAACGCGCGCTGCAGACCGCGGCGCTGGCGCATTATCGCCCCTGGATCGAGGATCTGCGCAAGGAAAAGCCGTATCAGCTTGAGGATCGCATCGAGCAGCTGTTTCACGAAAAATCCCAGAGCGGCTATGCCGCCTGGAACCGGCTGTTCGACCAGACCATCTCGGGCCTGCGTTTCAAGGTGGGCGCCAAGGAACTGGCGATCGAGCCGACGCTGAGCCTCTTGCAGGACCGCGACGGCGCGAAGCGCAAGGCGGCCGGGCAGGCGCTGGCGAAGACCTTCAAGGCCAACGAGCGCACCTTTGCGCTCGTCACCAACACGCTCGCCAAGGACAAGGAGATTTCCGACCGCTGGCGCGGCTTCCAGGACGTCGCCGATTCTCGCCATCTCAACAACCGCGTCGAGCGCGAAGTCGTCGATGCGCTGGTGAGTTCGGTTCGCGCCGCCTATCCGCGGCTGTCGCATCGCTATTACCAGCTCAAGGCCGGCTGGTTCAAAAAGAAAAAGCTCGCGCATTGGGACCGCAACGCGCCGCTGCCATTCGCCGCCACCGGCAGCATCGGCTGGCCCGAGGCGAAGAACATGGTGCTGACGGCCTATCGCGGGTTCTCGCCGGAGATGGCCAGCATCGCCGAGCGATTTTTCAGCGATCGCTGGATCGATGCCCCGGTGCGTCCCGGCAAGGCACCGGGCGCGTTCTCGCACCCCACCACGCCGTCGGCGCACCCCTATGTGCTGATGAACTATCAGGGCAAGCCGCGCGACGTCATGACGCTCGCCCACGAACTGGGCCACGGCGTGCACCAGGTGCTGGCGGCGAAGAACGGCGCACTGATGGCGCCGACGCCGCTGACGCTGGCCGAGACCGCCAGCGTGTTCGGCGAGATGCTGACCTTCAAGCGGCTCTTGGCGGAGACCAAGAGTGCCAAACAGCGCCAGGCGCTGCTCGCCGGCAAGGTCGAGGACATGATCAACACCGTGGTGCGGCAGATCGCGTTCTATACGTTCGAGCGCAAGGTGCATACCGAGCGGAAGAACGGCGAACTGACCGCCGAGCGGCTCGGCGAAATCTGGCTCAGCGTGCAGGGCGAGAGCCTGGGTCCGGCGATCGACATCCGTCCGGGGTACGAGAATTTCTGGATGTACATCCCCCACTTCATCCATTCGCCGTTCTACGTCTACGCCTATGCGTTCGGCGATTGCCTGGTGAACTCGCTCTATGCGGTCTACGAAAACGCCGCCGAGGGGTTCGCCGAGCGCTACCTCGCCATGCTTGCGGCCGGCGGCACCAAGCATTATTCCGAACTGCTCAGGCCGTTCGGGCTGGACGCCAAGGACCCCACGTTCTGGGACCGGGGGCTGTCGGTGATCGCGGGCATGATCGATGAACTGGAAGGGATGGGCTGAGCGGCGCGGAATGTAAAACATTTGTTGAACGGAGTCGCAACGTCGTGTTATACATTTTGTATAACGGAGTGTTGCCATGAACGAGACAGCCTCGCAAGACCGCGCCAGATGCTCACGGCGAGTGATCGGGACTGTCCAGATCAAGAAAATCGGCAATTCGCTTGGTCTCATTCTCTCGAAAGATATTCTTGCGCGGCTCATGCTGAAGGAAGGCGACAAGCTTCATATCGTCGAACTGACCCTGAGCGCGGCATTCAAGCTATTCGCCGTACGATCCGAAGCATTTCGAGAAGGCGATGGAAATCGCCCGGCGTGGCATTCAGCGCTACCACAATGCGGACACTGGCCAAGGCTCTTGCAAAATGAACGAGCCGTTCTGGCTCGACGTGGAGATCCTGATTGATCTCCACGCCGAGCAGCTCGCGCTGTTCGGCGGCGCCGGACGGCTTCGCGATCAGGGCATGCTGGAATCCGCGCTGGGCCGTCCCATCAACAAATGGTCGCTATGAGCGAAACTGACCTGGCTGAGCTGGCTGCGGCCTATGCCTTCGGCATCGCGCGCAACCATCCGTTTGTCGATGGCAATAAGCGACGTCGCTGCCTTCGGCGCGCTCATCGTCTTTCTGGGTGTCAACGATGTCGATTTCATCGTGCCGGACCCGGAGGCGCGCGGCCATGATCCTCTCCCTCGCCGCCGGCGAAGTCAGCGAGGAAAGCCTGACCCGCTGGATCCGGGACAACTGGCCGGCGGAAGCCCGCTAGTCGCTCGCAAGCGCAGCTGGTGAACAAGGGGCCCATCGCCGTTGCTCTCGCCGGGTGGATTGCGGTAATTCCACGGCAAGAGATCAGGCAATAACCGGAGACACCGATGGCAGAGCATAACGAAGTGGCCTACACGACCGCTGACGGCAACGATTATCCGGCGCATGAGCAGACCTATGAAGGCTTCATCATGCTGGTCAAATACGGCTCCGCCGCCGTCATCTTCATCGTCGCCATGATGGCGATCTTCCTGACCTGACCTGACCGTCGCGGCGATCGCGCCGCCGCCCGGCGGCGCGAGGGAATTGCTCCGGTCGTAAAGCCGGTATCTATCTCTGCCAGATAAGCGCTAGTTTGCTCACGCGCGCTGCGCGCCGCCGGAGGCCTTATGAAGATTGCCGTCGCCAAGGAAATCGATCCCTCCGAGCCGCGGGTCGCCGCATCGCCCGATACCGTGAAGAAATTCAAGGCGCTTGGCGTCGATGTCGCCGTCGAGCCCGGCGCCGGCATCAAGTCGGGCCTGCCGGATTCGGAATTCACCGCGGTCGGCGCCACCGTCAGCGCCGATGCGGTCAAGGACGCCGACATCGTCATCAAGGTGAAGCGGCCGGAGGCGTCCGAGCTCGGCAAGTACAAGCGCGGCGCGCTGGTGATCGCCATCATGGATCCCTATGGCAACGACGCCGCGCTGAAGGCGATGGCGGATTCCGGCATCTCGGCGTTCGCGATGGAGCTGATGCCGCGCATCACCCGCGCGCAGGTGATGGACGTGCTGTCGAGCCAGGCCAATCTCGCCGGCTACCGCGCGGTCATCGAGGCGGCTGAAGCCTTCGGCCGCGCCTTTCCGATGATGATGACCGCGGCCGGCACCATTCCGGCGGCGAAAGTGTTCGTGATGGGTGTCGGCGTCGCCGGCCTGCAGGCGATCGCGACCGCGCGGCGGCTCGGCGCGGTCGTCACCGCGACCGACGTGCGGCCTGCGACCAAAGAGCAGGTCGAGAGCCTCGGCGCCAAATTCCTCGCGGTCGAGGACGAGGAATTCAAGAACGCCCAGACCGCCGGCGGCTACGCCAAGGAAATGTCGAAGGAGTATCAGGCCAAGCAGGCAGCCCTCACCGCCGAACATGTCAAGAAGCAGGACATCGTGATCACGACGGCGCTGATCCCCGGCCGGCCGGCGCCGAAACTCGTCAGCGCCGAGATGGTCAAGTCGATGAAGCCGGGCTCGGTGCTGGTCGATCTCGCCGTCGAGCGCGGCGGCAATGTCGAGGGCGCAAAGCCGGGCGAAGTCGTCGACCTCGATGGCATCAAGATCGTCGGCTACACCAACGTCGCGGGCCGCGTCGCCGCCTCGGCCTCGGGGCTTTACGCCCGCAACCTGTTTTCGTTCATCGAGACCCTGATCGACAAGCCGAACAAGGCACTCGCGGTGAATTGGGACGACGAACTGGTCAAGGCCACCGCGCTGACCAAGGACGGCGCCGTCATTCATCCGAACTTCCAGCCGAAGCCTTAAGGAGAGCCGCCATGGAACATATCGCGCAGGCCGTCGATCCCTTCGTGTTCCGGCTGTCGATTTTCGTGCTCGCCGTGTTCGTCGGCTATTTCGTGGTGTGGTCGGTGACGCCGGCGCTGCATACGCCGCTGATGTCGGTGACCAACGCGATCTCCTCGGTCATCGTGGTCGGCGCGCTGCTCGCGGTCGGCGTCGCCATGGTCGGCAGCGGCGGCGTATGGGCGCGCGGCTTCGGCTTCGTCGCGCTGATTTTTGCCTGCGTGAATATCTTCGGCGGCTTCCTGGTCACCCAGCGGATGCTCGCGATGTACAAGAAGAAGATCAAGTGAACGGCGTGCACCTCGTGGTGACGAAGACAATGGGGGCCTGAGATGAACGCCAATCTTGCTGCGGTTTTATACCTCGTCGCGGGCGTCCTGTTCATTCTGTCGCTGCGGGGCCTGTCGAGCCCGGCGTCATCGCGGCAGGGCAACTTCTTCGGCATGATCGGCATGGCGATCGCGGTGGGCACAACGCTCGCCGCGCATCCGCCGGCCGACGGCATCGGCTGGGTGCTAGTGGTCCTCGGCGTCGCTATCGGCGGCTCGATCGGCGCGGTCATCGCGCGGCGGGTGCCGATGACGTCGATGCCGGAACTGGTGGCGGCCTTCCACTCGCTGGTCGGCATGGCCGCGGTGCTGGTCGCCGCCGGCGCGTTCTACGCGCCGGAGGCCTTCGACATCGGCACGCCCGGCAACATCCATCCGCAGAGCCTGGTCGAAATGTCGCTCGGCGTCGCCATCGGCGCGCTGACCTTTACCGGCTCGGTGATCGCTTTCGCGAAACTGTCGGGCCGCATGAGCGGCGCGCCGATCATCCTGCCGGCCCGGCACGTTATCAACATCGCGCTCGCCGTCGCGCTGGTGGTCTTCATCGTCCGCCTCGTGATGTTCGGCGGTGCGGTCGACTTCTGGCTGATCACGGTGCTCGCGCTGATGCTCGGCGCGCTGCTGATCATCCCGATCGGCGGTGCCGACATGCCGGTCGTGATCTCGATGCTGAACTCCTATTCCGGCTGGGCCGCGGCCGGCATCGGCTTCACGCTCGGCAACTCGGCGCTGATCATCACCGGCGCGCTGGTCGGCTCGAGCGGCGCGATCCTGTCCTACATCATGTGCCATGCGATGAACCGCTCCTTCATCTCGGTCATCCTCGGCGGCTTCGGTGGCGAGACGGCCGCTGCCGGCGCAGGTGCGGGCGGCGAAGTGCGGCCCGTCAAGCTCGGCTCCGCCGACGACGCCGCCTTCATCATGAAGAACGCGCAGAAGGTCATCATCGTGCCCGGCTACGGCATGGCGGTGGCGCAGGCGCAGCATGCGCTGCGCGAGATGGCGGACACGCTCAAGAAGGAGGGCGTCGAGGTGAAATACGCCATTCACCCCGTCGCCGGCCGCATGCCCGGCCACATGAACGTGCTGCTCGCCGAGGCCAATGTGCCCTATGACGAGGTGTTCGAGCTCGAGGACATCAATTCGGAATTCGCCCAGGCCGACGTCGCCTTCGTGATCGGCGCCAACGACGTCACCAACCCGGCGGCCGAGGACGACAAGTCTTCGCCGATCTATGGCATGCCGGTGCTGCAAGTCTGGAAGGCCGGCACCGTGATGTTCATCAAGCGCTCGCTCGCCTCCGGCTATGCCGGCATCGACAACCCCCTGTTCTACCGCGACAACACCATGATGCTGCTCGGCGACGCCAAGAAAATGACCGAGAACATCGTGAAGGCGATGTAAGCCCCTCGCGGGAAACCATGACCGTCCTGAAATGGCTCGTCCTGCTCGCAGCGGGTGGCTATCTCGGCGGTCTTGTGGTTTTGTTCTTCGCGCAGCGGGCGTTGATATTTCCGATTCCGGAGCAGCTGCGCACAGCTCCCGAAGCCGCCGGCTTTTCGGAAGCGGAAGAGCATATCTTGACGACGGCGGATGGCGCGAAGGTCATCGTCTGGCACGTGCCGGCGCGGCCGGGCCATCCGGTGGTGATCTATTTTCACGGCAATGGCGATTACCTGGCTGCGCTCGCCGGCCATTTTCGCGGCATCATCGCGGGCGGCACCGGGCTCGTCGCGCTGTCCTATCGCGGCTATGCGGGCTCGGGCGGACGACCGAGCGAGCAGGGGCTGCTGAGCGATGCCGCGGCGGCCTATGCCTTCGCGGCGGCACGTTATAGCGCGGAGCGGATGGTTCTCTGGGGCTTTTCGCTGGGCAGCGGCGTTGCGGTGGCGCTGGCGGCGGATCGGCCGGTCGGAAAGATCGTCCTGGAAGCGCCCTATACGTCGCTGGCGGATGTTGCCGGTTCGCTGTTCTGGTTTACGCCGGTCCGCTGGCTGATGCGGGATCCGTTCCGGTCCGATCTGCGCATCGCGCGCGTCACGGCGCCGCTCTTGATCATGCACGGCGCGCGCGATGCCACCATTCCGATCGGATTTGGCGAGCGGCTGTTCGCGCTGGCCCGTGAGCCGAAACAATTCGTGCGGTTTCCCGAGGCGGGCCATAACGATCTCGCCGAGCATGGCGCGGTCGAAACGGCCCGGCGTTTCATCGATGCTGCAAAAGGCTGACGGCTGCCGCGGTTTGGCGCATAGTTCACGCCCCGACGTTGAGGATGAGGTCACATGAGTGCGCACGGCCCGATGCCGCGATCGGCGTGGATATTCCCGGCACTGGCGGTGCTGTTTTTCGCCGGCGCCACCGCGCTCGGCGTGACTTTTACGCCGTCGGCGGCCGGAGCCGTGTTCGCCGCGGTGCTGCTGGTGATCCTGTTCGGCACCGTCTTCGCCGCGGTCCATCATGCCGAGGTGATCGCCGAGCGGATCGGCGAGCCCTACGGCACGCTGCTGCTGACGCTGGCGGTCACCGTGATCGAGGTGGCGCTGATCGCGACCATCATGCTGGGCGAGAAGCCGGTGCCCACCTTGGCGCGGGACACCGTGTTCGCGGTGGTGATGATCGTCTGCAACGGGCTGGTCGGAATCTGCATCCTGACCGGCGGGTTGCGCTACCGCGAGCAGGACGTCCAGGTATCGGGGTCAAGTCTCTATCTCAGCGTCCTGATCGTGCTGGCGACGATCACGCTGATCTTGCCCGATTACACGCTGACCGCGCCCGGGCCGGTCTATTCCGCCGTCCAGCTCGGTTTTGTCAGCATCGTCACCCTGCTGCTCTACGGTGTGTTCCTCTATACCCAGACCATCCTTCATCGCGGCTATTTCATCGGCAAGGACGACGATCCCGGCGAGGGCGGGATTGCGCTGTCGAACCGCATGCTGGGCTTGAGCATGGGCCTGCTTTTGGTGTCGCTTCTGGCGGTGGTGCTGCTGGCGAAGAAATTCTCGCTGGTGGTCGATTTCGCGACCGCCCGGATCGGCGCGCCGCCGGCCTTTGCCGGCGTCCTGGTGGCGCTCCTGATCCTGTTGCCGGAGAGCGTCGCCGCGGTCGGCGCGGCGCGCAAGAACGACCTCCAGAAGAGCATCAACCTCGCGCTCGGCTCCTCGCTGGCGACCATCGGGCTGACGATCCCGGCGGTGGCGGTGGCCGCCTACGCGCTGGACAAGCAGCTGGTGCTCGGGCTCGACTCGCAAAGCATGGTGCTGCTGGTCCTGACCTTCGTCCTGAGCATGCTGACCTTCGGCACCGGCCGCACCAACATCCTGTTCGGGCTGGTCCATGTGGTGGTATTTGCCGTATTCGTATTCATGGTGTTCGTGCCCTAGAGGGGCCCGGGAGAAAGCACGAGGGAATGACAATGCTCAGCGCGAAATCGGACGTTCAGGTCGACACCGAGGAAGTCCGCGTCACCGAATGGCGGCTGGCGCCGGGCAGCGCCACCGGCCATCACATTCACGGCATGGACTACGTCATCGTTCCCGTCACCGCCGGCGAAATGACCATTGTGGCGCCCAATGGGGAACGTTCCAAGGCGCAGCTTAACGTCGGCAAATCCTACTTCCGCAAGGCCGGGGTGGAACACGACGTGCTCAACGAGACCGCCGCCGAGATCGTGTTCCTGGAAGTCGAATTGAAACCATAACTAACGCGTTTTAACCGATTGCCACCGATCCGTCGCAGTTGATCCCTTAATGTGCCTCAAAGTTTCCGCATCAAAACGCTGCGGGGAGTGGCCGGCATGCTGAAATACCTGACTAAATTTGCGATGGACATATTGCCCTCGGTCGTTGCGACCATCATCGGGGCCTATATCGTCAATCACTACATCATCGCCAAACCCGATGCCCCCGCTGCGGTGGTCTCCTCGGCCGATCCCAAGCAGACCGACGTCAAGACCGACCCGAAAGCCACTGCGAAGGCGTCTGTCAGCGTCGTCGGCGGCCTCCCGCAGCCGGGGGTTACGGCAAAGGGGATCTCAGAAAAGGCCCTGATCGAGCAGACGGCCGCTGAAAAGCCGGCGGTGGTTGAAAAAGCCATCGCGGGCGAAAAGCCACTGGAAAAATCCGCCGACAAACCGGCGGAGACCGCAAGCATCCCGGCCGAAACCCGTCGTCACGCGCCGGCTCCGCGCGAACGCGAAAAGGTGATCGCCAAGTCCGTCACGGCGCCCGCAACGACGGTCGTGGCGCCGGCCATCCCGGCCGCGGCTGCTGCGCCCGTCGCTGCCGCCGAGGCCGCGAGCGCTCCCGAGGAGCACCGCGACGCCAACGAACTGGCGCGCGCGGCCATCGAGCGGTTGCGTGGCGATGGTTCGCCGCGCCCGCAGGAAGCCGCCCGTGTCGCGGAAGCGCCCCGAATCGTATCGACGGCGCCGGTGGCAGCCCCCGTCGTCTCGGCCCCGGCGGTTCGGCCGCTGCCGCCCCCGATCATGGTCTCCACCCCGGCAGCCGAGAGCTTCAACGCGCCGACGGGATCCACGCAGGCGGCTCCCTCGGGCAGCAACGACCCGCGCCGTCCGGTGCCGCCGGCCGACATTCCGGAGGCGTCTCCGTCTTTCTCGTTACCGTATCCGGGGCCGCTTGATCTGCGTGCCGAAGCCGGCGAGCCGCAGCGCCGCGAACACACCAATGTCGCCGAAGACATGCTGCTGGCGGCGAAGTCGGTCTTTCACGCGGTATTGCCGAAATAGTTCAGGTCTCTTGGTCGCAAGTCTTGGTCGCCAAGTCTTGGTCGCTCAGGTTTTGCCGCCGACGCGTGCCAGGCCGCTTCGCGCGGCTTCATCCCTGGGACGCAGGTTGATGGCGCGGCCGTATGATTCGGCGGCCTTCGTCCTGTCGCCGAGACGTTCATAGGCCTTGCCCCGTGTGGTCCAGATCTGCGCGTTCTGCGGATCGGCCTGCACCGCCTCGTCGAGATCGGCGGCGGCTTCCTTGAACTTTTCGAGCGCGAGATAGCTCACCGCGCGGCCCAGCAGCGGGTCCGCCTGTTGCGGCTTCAGGCCATTGGCCGCGGTGAAATCCTCGATCGCCTGCGCGTCCTGTTTTTCGCCCTGATAGAGCAGCCCGCGGCCGTACAACGCCTCCGCGTTGTTCGGATCGAGCTCGATGGCCTGATTGAACTCCGCGAGCGCCTCTTCGGTTTTTCCCGATTTCGCCAGCATCTGAGCGTGCGTGGCGTAGCCCTGCGCTTGGCTCACTGCGGCTGCCGCCGGAGCAGGTTTGGCCGCCTCTTGCTTGTCCGATCCCGATGAAAACGATCCCAGATCGAACGAGCAGCCGCCGAGCGCGATCGTGGTCAACAGCACAGGCACGGACGCGCGCCGGCCAGCGCGCAAAGCTCCGGAAAGAAAAGACGGGACCGGGATGGCCATGAGATGCGGAGTGCTCGCGCGGCTTACATCGCATTGTTAGCCCGCCGCGCTTCAAAATGCATCGGTCAAAACTACGGACTTACAGCGTTTTCGAGCGAAGTGGCGATCGGTTCGCGCGAGGATAATGCGTCAAGCAACGGAGAGGTAGCCGCGGTTCTTTTTTGATCGGAATCGAGGTTCAAAAAACAATGACGCGGGCCTCGAGGCCCGCGTCATCAAAACTCAATCTGCAGAAATTTGCGATCAGCGCGGACCGCGCGGACCCGCACCGGGACCGCCACGACCGCCGGCGCCACCGCGCTCTGCGCCGGGACCGGCGCCAAACACCGGCTTCGGCTTCATCGGCAACAGCCCTTCGCGCTGCAGCTTCTTGCGGGCGAGCTTGCGCGCGCGGCGAACGGCTTCGGCCTTTTCGCGGGCCTTCTTCTCGGAGGGCTTTTCGTAGTGACCGCGGAGCTTCATCTCGCGGAAAATACCCTCGCGCTGCATCTTCTTCTTCAGCGCCTTGAGGGCTTGATCGACGTTGTTATCGCGAACGAGAACCTGCACGCGGCATCCTCTTTCAATGGTCGGATTGGAATTCTGGTAAAGCAAAGGGCCGGCAAAAGGCCTGGCCCTTAACCTTGAGCGCGCGGATGTATCAGACAAAGCCGTCAATGTCCACCGTTGGGGAGCGGATTTATGCCAAAAATGGCCCGAATCGCTCGCGATAACTCGATCAAAAAATTGGTTCCCAGCCTTCAGCGCCACTTGGCGCGCCTTGCCCAGATTTTTCGCCCAAAAACGGGAGGAGAAGGCCATGAATACGAAGAAATATGCCGCCGAGGCGATCGGGACGTTTTGGCTGACTTTTGCTGGCTGTGGCAGTGCGGTGATCGCGGCGGCGTTCCCGCAGGTCGGCATCGGACTGCTCGGCGTATCTTTCAGCTTCGGGCTGAGCGTGGTGACCATGGCCTATGCCATCGGTCACGTGTCCGGGTGCCATCTCAATCCGGCGGTGACCGTGGGCCTCGCCGCCGGCGGCCGTTTTCCGGCGGGACAGATCGCCCCCTATGTGATCGCGCAGGTGATCGGCGCGGTTGCCGCCGCCGCGCTGCTGTATGTGATTGCGAGCGGCGCTGCCGGCTTTGACGTCAGCAAGGGCTTCGCCTCGAACGGCTATGGTGTGCATTCGCCGGGCCAATACAGCCTGGTCGCGTGCTTCATCATGGAAGTCGTAATGACGATGATGTTTCTGTTCATCATCATGGGCGCCACCCATGGCAGCGCGCCCGCGGGTTTCGCGCCGCTGGCGATCGGACTGACGCTGGTCATGATCCATCTGGTCAGCATTCCCGTGACCAACACTTCCGTCAATCCGGCGCGCAGCACCGGACCGGCGCTGTTCGTCGGCGGCTGGGCGCTGGCGCAACTCTGGCTATTCTGGGTGGCGCCGTTGATCGGCGGGGTGCTCGGCGGATTGATCTATCGCTGGCTGAGCCAGGAGCCGGATGGCGTCGTCGAGGGCCGCGCCCCGGCATGATGCGGAAGGCGGCTATTTTTCGCGCGGCGAGACCTGTGTCACATGCCCCATCTTGCGACCGGGCCGCGGCGCCCCCTTGCCGTAGAGGTGAACGGTGGCCCCGGGAACGGTCAGCCATCGTTCGTAGTCGTTGATATCGTCCCCGATCAGATTGGTCATGGTGACCGTACCGTGGCGGACCGGCTTGCCCAGCGGCCAGCCGGCAATGGCGCGGACGTGCTGCTCGAACTGCGAGATCGACGCGCCGTCGAGCGTCCAGTGTCCGGAATTGTGCACCCTCGGGGCGATCTCGTTGACGAGGACCTTCGCTTCGCCATCGGCCTGCACCACGAACATCTCGACCGCCAGCACGCCGACGTAATTCAGGGCGCTTGCGATCTTCTCCGCGATGGCGCGCGCCTCGTCCGCCAGCGCGTCCGAAATATTGGCCGGCGCCCGCGAGATTTTCAGGATGTGGTCGCGATGCTCGTTTTCGGTGACGTCGAAGCATTCGACATGACCATCCGCCGAGCGCGCGGCGATCACGGAGATTTCACGCTCGAAGGGAACGAAGGCCTCGAGGATAGCGGATCTTGTGCCGAGGTCGTCCCAGATCCTGTCCGGGTCATCGCCCGCGCGGATGATCGCCTGGCCCTTGCCGTCATAGCCGAAGCGGCGGGTCTTGAGCACGGCGGGCAGCCCGATGCGCGCGATCGCGGCGCGCAGGTTCCGCGGCCGACGACACGTCGGCGTAGTCGGCGGTGCCGATGCCCAGCCGCTTGACGAAGTCTTTCTCGGCGAGGCGGTCCTGGGTGGTTTCCAGAATCTTCTGCTCGGGCAGCACTGGGCGTCGCGCGCCGAGGATCATCGCGGCGGCGGCCGGCACGTTCTCGAATTCATAGGTGATGACGTCGACGTCGGCCGCGAACAATTCCAGCGCCTCGACATCGGCATATTCCGCGCAGGTCGCATTCAGCACGACGTCGAACGCCGGCGAATCCGGATCCGGCGAAAATACCTGGCAGCGCAGGCCGAGCCGTGCCGCCGCCATGGCCAGCATCCGGCCCAATTGTCCGCCGCCGAGAATTCCGATGGTGTCGCCGGGCTTCAGCTTCACCTGCCGTGGAGAAGTCACGCCGGATCCTCCGGGCGCTCGCTCACCGCGTCCGTCTGCATCTTGCGCCAGGCGGCCAGCCGGGCCGACAGCGCCGGATCGTTCAGGGCAAGCACGCTGGCCGCCAGCAGCGCGGCGTTGATGGCGCCCGCCTTGCCGATCGCCAGCGTTCCGACCGGGACGCCGGCCGGCATCTGGACGATGGAATAGAGCGAATCGACGCCGGACAGCGTCTTGGATTCGATGGGAACGCCGAATACCGGCAGTTCGGTCAGCGATGCCGTCATGCCCGGCAGATGCGCGGCACCTCCGGCGCCGGCGATGATGATCTTGAAGCCGGCCGCCTTGGCCCCCCTGGCAAAGGCGAACATGCGGTCCGGGGTACGGTGCGCCGAGACGATGTGCTTCTCGCAGGCAACCCCGAGCACTCCAAGGGTTTCGGCTGCATGGCGCATGGTGTCCCAGTCCGACTGGCTTCCCATGATGATGGCGACGGGGGCGGGCATACGGTTAATTCTTTCGGGAATCCAGAAACATAGGCCGGATTATAGGATCGGCGCGGGGCTCGGCAAGGCGTGGCAAGGGGTCCGGAATGGACTATCCTGTCTTGGTGAATTCCGGCAAGCCTTCTTAGCGCATGAATCAGCCCCAAAAGGCCGCATCAACGCAAAGTGGTTGCCGATTTGAGATGCCCATGAAGAAGAAATCAGGGCCGGCCGCCTCCGGGGCGGCGAAACGCCGCAAAAGCGGGGTCGGCAAGCCCGCGCCCGCGCGCAAGGCTACGCCGCTGCGGGTCCGGCCGGGCAAAGTACCAAGGCCGGCATCCCGGGTGCCGGTCAAGTCCAACGGCGCCAGGCTGATGCTTCGCAAGCTGCGAGCCCGGCTGGCTGACGCGCTCAAGCGGATCGCGGAGCTGGAGGCGTCGGCGGATACCGACTTCCTGCTGGATATTCCGAACCGGCGCGGTTTCGAGCGCGAGTTCCATCGCGCGATCGCCTACATCCACCGCTACCAGGCGAGCGGCGCGCTGATCGTGCTCGACGTCGATCGCCTGAAGCCGATCAACGATGCCTTCGGGCACGCCGCCGGCGATCAGGTCTTGAAGGCCATCGCGGCCGCGCTGGTGCGCGAGGTGCGTTCCTCCGACGTGGTCGGCCGGCTCGGCGGCGACGAGTTCGCGGTTTTGTTGTGGAACCTGACCGAGACCGATGCGAGAGCCAAAGCGGCCTCGCTGGAACAGGCCATCGACCGGCTCGCCTTCACGTTTCGCGGCCGCAGCGTCAGCGCGGGCGCATCGGCCGGCGTCGCCGTTCTCGGCCCGCATACCGAAGCCGGCCGCGCACTGGAGGAAGCCGACGGCGCGATGTATCTGCGCAAGGCACAGCGCCGGCACGAATCCTGAGGATTACAGGCCGCTCAGATCGTCCGGCACATTGCCGAATTTCCGGAGCAACTCGGCGTCGCCGAATTCGCCGATCATGGGATCGCCGCTGCGTCTGAAGGCGACGGCGCCGATGCTGCCGGGGGTCCGCGACAGGACTTCCGCGCGCCGCAACGCCGCCGATGAACTCTGGCATTCCTCCGCTGCGCCCGCGACCGGCGAGCCGGCCTCGTCCTGCAGGAACGGCATTGCGACGTAATAGGTCACATCGGCCATTGTCTTCGCTCCCTTGAGCTCCCTGGCGCCGGTTCGATCGATCAGGCGGCGTCGCTGTTCGACAATCCCGCGGGCGCGCAACCGCAGGCAACCGCCACCTGCAATTCCAGTAGTTCGCTCTCCAGATATTCGTTCGCCATGATCAGCGCCTTGATCGTGCTGCGCAGATTGCCGTCGCACATCGCGATCGCCTGGTCGCAGGCCTGCTCGTAACGGTTGCTGTTGGACGGTGAACGGGCTTCGGACATGGCGGATACTCCGGGGATGGCTGGAGGGGCTGCCAGAATGTTCTTATTTTGTTCTCATAAAGTCAAGAGCCTTGATGCAAGCCTGGCTCGACGGATTGCAGTTCGAAGCGGCAGGGGCGTCCCGCGCGCGATCGGCCAAACCAGGATGGTCTGAAAGTCTAGGGCGGGAACGAAAACAACATCTGCGGCTTAATGCCTATTCGCAGGGGAGTGGGACGAATGGGTCTTGTTGAGTCCAAGAGACCCGTGGTGTTGGTCGTCGAGGATGAGTTTCTGCTCCGAATGGACGCGGTCGACATGATCGGAAACGCCGGGTTCGATGTCGTCGAAGCCGCGAACGCCGATCAGGCCATCGAAATTCTCGAAGCTCGCCGGGACATCACTGTGGTCTTCACCGATATCCAGATGCCGGGCTCCATGGACGGGTTGAGACTTGCACGCGCGGTCCGTGGCCGCTGGCCGCCGATCAAGATCGTTGCAACGTCTGGTCATGTCGGCGTGCGGGAGACGGATCTGCCCGAGGGCGGGCGCTTCCTGCCGAAACCCTACAGTTCCAACCAGGTAACGGGCATGCTGCGCGAGCTGATCGCCGGCATGTAAATTTCAACGGGGCGATTTTCGCGTTCGCTCGTCTCATTCGCGCCCGCAATGAGCTACGCGATGATGTCCGGCGTGATCTGGTCTTCGATGAAGGCGATGCGGTCGCGCAATTGCAGCTTGCGCTTCTTCAGCCGTTGCAACCGCAACAGATCCGGGGCGGGAGACTGGTGCAGGGCGTCGATCGCCGCGTCGAGATCGCGGTGCTCCTGCTGCAGCCGTGCGAGCTCGTTGGCGAGTTCGCGCTCATCTTCGTCGGTCATGATGTACGTTGGCTGAAAAACGCGATGAGATTGCGAATGGTTGCGGAAACGGCTTGGCGGAATATCGTCCCTGCCGGGTCGGGGCGCAAGCTGGCGGGGGTTCCGTACTCACAATTCGTTACAGATGTTAGCGGAAAAATGAGGCCGCCATTTTCGATACCCATCGACAGCTTCCCTTACTCGTGTACACTCCCTTATCCGGATCGAATCTGAGGTCTCAATCAACCGAGGAGGTTTGGTATGGCAATTCAGGCGCATCTCGTTGAACTGGAACGCAAACACAAAGTTCTTGAAAACGAATTGCATGAAGCTCTCGTGCACCTCTCAACGGACGACCTGCAAATTGTCGAACTGAAGCGCCGGAAATTGATGGTCAAGGACGAGATCGAACGGTTGAAAAATACCACAGGCGAAACGCTGCACTAGCTTTCGCCCCCCCCCAAACTCCCGCAAATCACCGCGCCATCGCTGGGACGCGTCAGTTGCATTCACCCGCAGGGTGCGCGCTTCCGTCGCAGCTTGGGGCAACGGAGTTGGTGTGACGCTCACATGCCCGCCAGTTCGCCGACATAGTCGGCGATCGCCAGCGACGATGTCAGTCCTGGCGACTCGATGCCGAACAGATTGATCAGTCCGTCCACGCTGTGTTCACGCGGCCCCTGGATGAGGAAATCCTGCGTCGCGACCGCAGGTGGCACGATTTTCGGCCGAATGCCCGAATAGCTCGGCATCAGCGCGCCGTCCGGCAGCGTCGGCCAGTAGCGCCGGATCGCCGGATAGAACCGCTCTGCCCGCGACGGGTCGACGGTGTAATCCACTTTTTCGACCCACTCGACGTCGGGCCCGAACCGGGCCTGTCCTGCCATGTCGAGGGTTAGGTGCACGCCGAGCCCGCCGGGCTCGGGCACCGGATAGATCAGATGCGAGAACGGCGCCCGCGCGCTGCAGCTGAAATAATTTCCCTTGGCGAGATAGGCCGGAGGAATCTGCTCGATCGGCATGCCGTCGATGCTGCGCGCGACGGCGGTTGCGCCCAGCCCCGCGGCGTTGACGAGCAGCCGGCATTCAAGCGACATCGGCGTGTCGCCGCCGGCGTCGAGTTCGATGCGGCCACCCGCCGCCCGCGCGTGCAGCAGCGGCGTATGAAAAGCGCAGGCTGCGCCGGCGTCTTCGGCGTCGCCGCGCAGCGCCAGCATATAGGCATGGCTGTCGATGATGCCGGTGGAGGGCGACAATAGCGCCGCCTCGCAGTTCAGTGCCGGCTCCAGCGCGCGGGCCTCGGTGCCGGAAAGGGTCTTGAGATCGTCGACGCCGTTGGCCTCGGCATGCGCCCTGATCGATTGCAGCTTCTCGGCTTCCTTGAGACTGCTCGCGACGATCAGCTTGCCGCAATTGCGGTGCGGGATGCCGTGCTCCCGGCAGTATTGATACAGCGCCCGCTTGCCGCCGACGCACATCCGCGCCATCAGGCTGCCCGCCTTGTAGTAGATGCCGGCGTGGATCACCTCGCTGTTGCGGGAGGACGTCACCGTGCCGATCGCCTCGGCCGCCTCCAGCAGAATTACCTCGCGGCCGGCCCGTGCCAGCCGCCGCGCCACCGCGAGACCGATCACGCCCGCACCGATAACGACGCACTCAACCTTGTCCATTCGCGCCTTCAGGCCCACCGATCACGGAACAATCGAATCAACGTTCGCCTCGTTAAGTGGCTGCCCGTCCCGGGTCAATCGCGCCCGCGGATTATCGCCCGGTTTGCGTGGACTTTTCACAGAACTCCGCCGGGTTCGTTTCGGGACGCTTTCCAGGCTCGGAACGCGTTAGGGAAGCATTAATCATGTCAGGGCAATTGCCATAATTTAAGTCACATTTTTGGGTTGTAAGGGTAGGCGTTTACCCGATCCAAACGCGTGCGGTCAGACACTCCGCCCCGAAATGCTCGGGTGACTGATGGCTGGCAAGAACTGGCAGGCAGGCGGCAAGAATTTGATTCCTGCGCAGGCCCTCTTGTGCCTGGTCGTCACCGCTGCGCCGGTGCGGCCGAGCTGGGCCTTGTCCGATAATTTTGCACCGCCGAACTATGTCGGCTCCGCCGATCCCAACGTGCTCTGGGAAGTCCTGATCGGCGGCATCGTGGTGTGCTCATTCCTTGCCGCGGTCGCGCTGTGGATCCACTCGGTGCTGCGCAAGGCCAAGCGTTCGCAGTTGCGCCGAAACGCCTTCGTCAGCTCCGCGCTGAACAATCTCAGCCACGGCGTGGTCATGACGGATGCGCAGCAACGCATCGTGTTCTGCAACGATCGCTATCTTTCGATCTACGGCCTGGCGCGTTCGGACATTGCGCGGAACATGACCGGACCGCAGCTTTTGGAGATGCGGCGCAAACGCGGCGTGCTCGACGTCGACGACGAGGAATTCTACAAACTGGCCAACCAGCCGGAAGGGTTAGTTACCGAACTGCCCAACGGGCACTCGGTTCTGGTCAAGTACTTCACGCTGCCGAACGGAGGTTCGGTGGCGACGCATGAAGATTGCAGCGAGCAGCGCGAGCTTTCACGGCAGTTGGCGTCGACCAAGCAATTCCTGGAATCGGTGCTCGACAACGTGCCGGTCTGCGTGGCCGCCAAAAGCATCGAGGACGGTCGCTATATCTTCGCCAACCGCGCCTTCGAACGCTTCTCGCGCTTTCCCCGCGACACCATCGTCGGCAAGCGTGCCGACGAGATCTTCCGTCCCGAAACCACAGCCAGCATCGAGGCGGCGGACGAGGCGGCGGTCAAATCGCCCGAGGGCCAGTTCCGCACCGAATTCGAGGTCGAACGCGGCTCGGAGAAGCGCGTCCTGTCCAGCGTCCGCGTCATCGCACGCAACGACAAGAACGAGCCGGAATTCCTGATCGCCCTGTTCGACGACATCACCGAGCGGCGGTCGCTGTCCCAGGAGCTCGAGAACACCAAGAAGTTCCTCGAACTCGTGGTCGACAACATTCCGGTCTCGCTGATCGTCGAGCGTGTCAGCGACGGGCGCTATTTGCTCGCCAACCGCAGCGCGGAGATCATCCTCAACCGCCGCCGCGAGGATGCCACCGGTCTCACTGCCGCCGATATCTTCAATCCCCGGGAAGCCAAGCTGATCATCGCCCGCGACGAGGCGGCGATCAAGAAACGCGGCCTCCTGGTCGAGGAGCATCCGATCAGCACCAAGGATGGATTGCGGCTGTTCCTGACCCGCCGCATGACGGTGCTCGACGAGGCCGGCGAGCCGCAATACCTGATCAAGACCCACGAGGACGTCACCGACCGTCGCCAGACCGAATCGCGCATGGCGCATATGGCCTATCATGACGGCCTGACCGACCTGCCGAACCGTGCGGCGTTCCTGCAGGCCCTGGCCCAGATGATCGAGGCCTGCGAAGGCACCGGCGAGGAATTCGCGGTGCTCTCGCTCGACCTCGACGGGCTGAAGGAAGTCAACGACGTGTTCGGCCACGCCATCGGCGACAAGCTCCTGATCGAGGTTGCGCATCGTCTCCTGGCCTCGGCGCGAGGCGGTGTCGTGGCCCGGCTCTCGGGCGACGAGTTCGGGTTGATCATCGACGGCAAGCAGCCGGTCGCCGGCATGCTGCTGGCCGAGCAGCTCGCCGAAGCGCTGGCCAAGGAGTTCCAGATCGACGGCAAATCGGTCCGCACCGGCGTCACCACGGGCATTTCGGTATTCCCGCATAACGGCGCCGACGCCGCTTCGCTGCTCGCCAATGCCGGCGCGGCGCTGTTCCGCGCCAAGGCCAAATCGCGCGGTTCGATCAGCATCTACGAGCCCGAGATGGATCAGCAGATCCGCGACCGCCGCGTACTGCACCAGGATCTGTCGCTTGCGATCAAGAACGGCGAGCTGTCGCTGCATTACCAGCCGCAGGCGATGTCGCGCCACACCGTCGCGGCCAGCGAGATCATCGGCTTCGAGGCCCTGGCGCGCTGGCTGCATCCGGTGCGCGGTTTCGTGCCGCCGAGCGATTTCATCCCGCTCGCGGAGGAAAGCGGCCTGATCGTCGAGATGGGCGAATGGATCCTGCGCGAGGCCTGCCGCGAAGCCGCGTCCTGGCCGCTGCCGCTGCAGATCGCCGTCAACCTGTCGCCGGCGCAGTTCATGCACGGCGACGTCGTCAGTCTCGTGCACTCGATCCTGCTCGAAACCGGCCTTTCGCCGGGCCGGCTCGAGCTGGAAATCACCGAGGGCGTGCTGATCGAGGATTTCGACCGCGGCCTGGCGCTGCTGCGCCGGCTGAAGGCACTCGGCGTGCGCATTTCCATGGACGATTTCGGCAGCGGCTATTCGTCGCTGTCTTATCTGCAGGCGTTTCCGTTCGACAAGATCAAGATCGACCGCGATTTCGTCATCAATCTCGGCCGCAATCCGCAATCGGCCGCGATCATCCGGGCCGTCATCGGCCTCGGCCACGGCCTGGAAATGTCGATCGTCGCCGAGGGCGTGGAAACCCAGGAGCAGCTCAGCTTCCTCGCCGACGAGGGCTGCGACGCGGTGCAGGGCTATTTCCTCGGCAAACCGCTGCCGATCGGCCAGTACGCGGCGCTGGTGGGCCGCAAGGGCGGCGACGCCGTCGAGGTTGCGCGCAAGACCGGTTAAAGTTTTTTCGGCTTGCCGCGTTTTCTTCACGCCAACCGGCTATTCATCCAGCTTCAGGCGCGGGATGGGCTTCGCTTGAAGACGTTTTAGCTCGCGCATGGCGGATTACGATCTTGCGATCATCGGCGGCGGCCTGAACGGCGTCAGCATTGCGCGCGACGCCGCGGGACGCGGCCTGCGGGTGATCCTGCTCGAGCAGGGCGACCTCGGTTCTGCCGCATCGGCGGCCTCGCCACGGCTTGTTCATGGCGATCTGGCGGTGCTGGAGCGCAGGGGACTTGGCCGCGTGCGCACGGCGCTTGCCGAGCGCGACATCTGGCTGAAGATCGCGCCGCATCTGGTGCGCCCGATGCGGTTTGCGATCCCCGCCCATTCCGACGAGCGCCCGCCGTGGCTGTTGCGCACGGGGTTATGGCTCTATGACCGGCTCGGCCCGCCAAGCGGTCTGCCGGGAGCTGTGACCGTCGACGTCACCCATCATCCGCTCGGCAATGCGCTGAAGCGTCCGTTCGGCACGGCCTTCGAATATTCCGACTGCGTGGTGGACGATTCGCGGCTGGTGATCGCCAATGCCGTCGACGCCGCCGAGCGTGGCGCCGACATCTGCACCGGCGCCCGCTGCGTTCGCGCCGACCGGCTCGAGATCTGGCGGTTGGCGGTGATCGATCGCGGCCGGCGCCGGGTCGTCACGGCGCGCGCGCTGGTCAACGCAACGGGCGCCTGGACCGCGTCGGTCGCGGAAACCGTCCTGAGGCTGCCGCCGCCGCGCGCCGCCGCGATGCAGCTCAGCCAGATCGTGGTCCGGCGGCTGTTCGAGACCGACAACGTCTATGTTTTCCAGAACAGCGACCGCCGTCTGATCTTCGCCAGTCCCTATGAGCGCGATTTCACGCTGATCGGCACCGTCAGCCATCCGTTCAAGGGCGATCCGGCCGCGGTGTCGATGGCGGCGGCCGACGTCGCCTATCTCTGCGACGCCGCCAACCGGTATTTTCGCGAGCGGGTCGAACCGTCCGACGTGACCAGGGTGATTTCCGGCGCCAACATGGCCGTGGACCTCGCCAGCCGGGGAACCTCACGCGACGGTGCCATGACGTTCGAGGCGCGGCGCCGCAAGGCGCCGCTGCTGACGGTCTTCGGCGGCGATGTCACGACCTCGCGGCTGCGCGCGGAGCGGGCAGTCTCGAAACTGACGCCGTTCTACCCGATGTCGCCGCGCTGGACCGCGAAGGCGCCGCTGCCCGGCGGCGATTTCGCGTGGGCCCGCTTCGACACCGAGGTCGATCGCGCACGCGAGCGCTGGCCCTTCCTCGGCGAGGCCGAGGCGCTGCGCCTGGTCGGCGCCTACGGATCCCGTCTTGCCGCCGTGCTCGGCGACGCCAGGGAGCGCGCCGATCTCGGTCCGGCGTTCGGGCCCGAACTGACGGGGGCGGAAGTCCGCCATCTCATGACGAAGGAATGGGCGCGCTTTCCGGACGACATTCTCTGGCGCCGCTCCAAGCTCGGCCTGACCATGATTCCGGCCGATCGCGAGGCGCTCGCGGCTTATATGGCGAAGCCGACGTCGGGTGGCGCCGACAATCCTGGGACTACGTACCGCGGCGCGGTTGAGCCGGGGCCGATCCACCGCTAGCGTGCTGCCACGATTGGGCTGGCGAGGACGATGGCCGAGGAACACCCGCAAGGCGAACCGCAGGCAGAGGCGGCGATCGACATGCCACTGCTGCGAATCGACGCGGTGGTGAAGAAATTCGGCAACTTCCGCGCGGTGGACCGGCTGTCGCTCGACATCTGGCCCGGGGAGTTCTTTGCGCTGCTGGGTCCGAGCGGCTGCGGCAAGACCACGCTGTTGCGGATGCTTGCTGGCTTCGAGACGCCGGACGAGGGCCGCATCCTGCTCGACGGCAAGGATATCGCGCAGGTGCTGCCGCACCGGCGCCCGGTCAACATGATGTTCCAGAACTATGCGCTGTTCCCGCATCTTTCCGTGCGCGACAATATCGCCTTCGGCCTGAAACGCGCGGGCATGGCGCGCGCGGAGATCGATGCCCGCGTGGCGGAGATGGTGACACTGGTCAGGCTCGAGGGACTGGAGAAGCGCAAACCCGACCAGCTCTCCGGCGGCCAGAAGCAGCGCGTGGCGCTGGCGCGCTCGCTGGCGCGCCGGCCGCGGCTGTTGCTGCTCGACGAGCCGCTCGCCGCGCTCGACAAGAAGCTGCGCGAGAGCACCCAGCTCGAACTGGTCGAATTGCAGCGCCGGCTCGGCATGACCTTCGTGATCGTCACCCACGATCAGGAAGAGGCGATGACGGTGGCCGACCGCATTGGCGTGATGGATGCGGGGCGGCTGGAACAGGTCGCCAAGCCCAGGCAGCTCTATGAGGAGCCGGCCTCGCGCTGGGTCGCCGAGTTCGTCGGCGACATCAACATCTTCGAAGGCCAGCTCGAAAGGCAGGAAGCCGGCCGGCTGCTGATCGCGACCAAAGACGCCGGGATGCTGGCGGTGACTCAGCCGCGCCAGCCGCTGGCAAAACCCGCGGTGTGCGTCGCGATCCGCCCCGAGAAGATAAAATTGTCACGCCGCGGTCCGGCGCCCGGCGACGCGGCCGGCGCGCATGCGATCAACCGGCTGGAGGGGGTGGTGACCGACGTCAGCTATCTCGGCGGCGTCACCAGCTACAAGGTGAAGCTCGATTCCGGCGCGGTGATACGCTCGTCGATGGCCAACACGGCGCGGATCGAGATCGACGCCTATCAGGTCTGTCATCGCGTGGTGGCGTGGTTCACGCCCGACGACTGCGTGGTGCTGGAACAATGAGTGCGCGGCGCATCTTCACCCGCCCGGCGCGGCTCACCGCGATCGCGCCCTTTCTGTGGATGGTGCTGTTCTTCCTGGTGCCGTTCGGATTCGTGCTGAAGATCAGCCTGTCGCAGACCGCGATCGCGCAGCCGCCGTATCTACCGGTGTTCGATCTCGCGCAAGGCGCTGCCGCGCTGAAGGCAGCGTTCGCGGCGCTGTCGCTGGATAATTTCAGGCTGCTGGTTTCCGACGACCTTTACGTGCTGTCCTATTTGCGCAGCCTCGTCGTCGCCGCGGTTTCCACCTCGATCCTGCTGGTGATCGGCTATCCCATCGCCTACGGCATGGCGCGCTTGCCGCAACGCTGGCAGCCGGTCGCGATGATGCTGGTCATCGTGCCCTTCTGGACCTCGTTTTTGATCCGCATCTACGCCTGGATCAACATCCTGCAGCACGACGGCCTGCTCAACAAGATCCTGCTGGCGCTTCACGTTGTCTCCGCGCCGGTGGTGTGGCTCTCCACCGACAGCGCGATGTATCTCGGCATCGTCTATTCCTATCTGCCGTTCATGATCCTGCCGCTCTATGCGACGCTGGCCAAAATGGACCCGGCGCTGCTGGAAGCGGCCGCCGATCTCGGTTCTTCGCCGCTGCAGGCGTTCTGGCTGGTGACGTTTCCGCTGTCATTGCCCGGCGTCGCCGCCGGCGTGTTGCTTTGCTTCATCCCGATCGTGGGTGAATTCGTGATTCCCGATCTGCTCGCCGGCTCCAATTCGCTGATGATCGGCCAGACGCTGTGGCTGGAGTTCTTCACCAACAAGGACTGGCCGGTGGCCTCCGCCGCCGCGGTCATGCTGCTTCTGCTGCTGGTGGTGCCGCTGATCTTCTACGATCGCCTGCAGCGCCGGCAGCTCGAGGATTCGCGATGACCGCGCGCGGACCGAACCGGCTGTCGCGCTTCAACGCCGCCTCGCTCGCGCTGGGCCTCGCCTTTCTGTATCTGCCGATCGTGATCCTCGTGATCTATTCGTTCAACGCCTCGCGGCTGGTCACGGTATGGGGCGGCTGGTCGCTGCGCTGGTATTTTGAATTCTTCCACGACCGCGCCATGCTCGAGGCGGCGCTGATGAGTTTCCGCGTGGCGGCGACGTCCGCCACGATCGCGACGCTGCTCGGCACGCTGGCCGCGGTGGCGCTGTCGCGCGGCGCGCGCTTTCCGGGCCGCACGCTGTTCTCCGGCATGCTCTACGCGCCGCTGGTGATGCCCGAAGTCATCACCGGGCTGTCGCTGTTGTTGTTGTTCGTCGCCGCCAACGCCGAGCGCGGCTTCTGGACCGTGACCATAGCCCACACCTCGCTGACGATGTGCTTTGTCGCCGTGGTGGTGCAGTCGCGGCTCGGCCCGCTCGATCGCAGCCTCGAGGAGGCCGCGATGGACCTCGGCTGCGATCCCGCCCGCGCCTTCGTCGCCGCGACGCTGCCGCTGATTTTGCCCGCCATCGCCGCGGGCTGGATGCTGGCGTTCACGCTGTCGCTCGACGATCTCGTGATCGCAAGTTTCACCACCGGCCCCGGCTCGGCGACGTTGCCGATCCGGATCTATTCGGAAGTGCGGCTCGGCGTAAAACCCGAGATCAACGCCATCTGCACGCTGGTGATCGCGCTGATCGCGGTGGTGATCGTGATCGCCTCGCTGGCGTCAAAGCTGTCGAGCGCGCGGGGCGAGAGCGCGGCACCGCTGTAGGGCCGTTCGACCTGAAATTCTCATGGCGCATGCGTGCCGGCTTCAGTGCTTCCCGAAGCCGTTCACCACGTCGCTTCCCGGATCCAATCGCACTCGACGAAAGCCGAAGCCGTGGGAAGACCGTCTCGCATTCGAAAACGTTCGACATTCATTCCTTTTCCTCACGGCGTCCACCGAACGATTGATGCCGCAAATTGCGGCAGCGGGAACCGCGACAAATATCGGCCGAAATTGGCCTGCATCAGGAAACGGCATTCGAGCCCGTCGTCGGCCCCACGGCCGACGCGGAAACCCGAATGCCCCTGGTGTTTTGTTTGTATTAACCGGGTCTTTATCGCTTTCCCGATAGGAATTCGTCGCGGGTCTGGGTACGAGGCAGATGAAAGAATTAACCTTGGCAACTACGTCAAGCGATCTTGGGTCGCCGGATGTCCACGACGTCCGCGCCCGCATTTGGCCGAATCTGTTAATTTCTTTCGCCGTTCTTATCGCGGCTTATGTTTTGGCCGTAAATCCGGATCTGTTCGACAGGCCCCTCGCCACGATGATCAACAGCGTCGGAGGGCACTCCAGACTTTTTGATAATTTCGTTCTTATTGGATATTCTCTACCCACTTTTTCCGGCGTATTTCTTCTATCTCTGATCTGGTTCTCTTGGTTCGATGACACCGACGCTGAACATCGCTCACGAATTCTGGTTGGAACGCTTGCGTCTTTCGCAGTCGGCGGCGTCAGCCGTTTGCTCCAACATGTATTACCGACTCACCCGCGGCCGTACTATGACCCGACGATTCACTTTCAACTGCCGTTGGGACCCGGCCATGTGCCGCTCAACACGTGGAATTCATTTCCCAGCGACCACGCCACGGTATTTTCAGGCTTGGTAGTCGTGATCTTTATCGCGCGTTCGAGATTCGCGCGTCGCCGCGATTATCCTGACGGCCTTCGTTGAACTGTCGCGCATATATTTTGGGGCGCACTATCCATCGGATCTGCTGGGGGGGCTGCCCTCGCTTCGATTGCGGTTTGGGCGGTGCAAGGCGCCCTTTTTCGTCTGCGCTGGGGCGCCTTGTCGTCAAGATGGGAGCAAACCCGGCCATCCTATTTCTACATGGCAGCGTTCTTCGTGAGCTACCAGGTTGCCACGCTTGGCGGAGATCTAAGGTGGGTAGCCAGCATGCTGAGAGCGGCCGAGCGGGTTCTCGTCGGATTTCTGACTGAGCTGCGGCGATCGCCTCACGCCGGCGTATAGATGACGAGTTTCAGCGCGGGGTCGTCATTGGCCTGGAAGCTCGCGTGCTCAAGGCGCAGCAGGCCTTTCACGGGATGCTTCAGCAATTTCTGGCCACCGGCGACGCCCTTGATGTCGTGAGCCTCCCACCAGCCGGCGAATTCCGCGCAGCCCTGTCGCAGGCGCTCCAGCAGTTCGAGAAACGCGGGATCGCCCGCCCACAAGTCATGCGTGGCACGAAACTGCGCCACCATGCGCCTGGCCTCATCGGCCCAGCCGGTACCAAACAGACGCCGCGTGTGCGGATTGGTCAGCACGAGCACGAGGCTGTTACGATCTGCTTCAGCCAGACGGCCGAACGCGAAGATATCTTCCGCGGCTGCATTCCACGCCAGAATGTCCCAGCGGCGGCCGGTGATATAGGCAGGCTGATTGAGGCCTTTGACGAGGCGCAGCAGCGTTTCGGGCACGCTCTCGCGGACGAACGGGCGCCGATCGGCGTCGCGCGCGAGGGCCTTGAGATGGGCGTGTTCGGTCTTGCTCAGCCGCAGCGCGCGCGCCAGCGCGTCGATGGTGGTGACGGAAGGGCTGACGGTGCGGCCCTGTTCCAGCCGGATGTACCAGTCGACGCCGATGCCGGCCAGCTCCGCCACTTCCTCGCGCCGCAGGCCCGCGGTCCGGCGCCTGCGCCCGATCGGAAGTCCCACCGACTTGGGCGTCAGCTTCTCGCGGCGCGACCTCAGGAAGTCGCCGAATTCAATGCGGCGTGGATCCGCCATCACGCTCTCTCCGGGCCAAACGGGGATCTCCTAGTCCTGGGATAATACCAGGCCTTTCTGGGCGGGGGAAGCCTGCCAGAATGCTCATTCATCGCAAGGGAGAGGAATGACTATGAAGGCTGCCGTATTGAAGAGGTTCGGATCGCCGCTGACGATCGAGACCGTACCCGACCCCGTGCTAGGCACCGGCGAAGTCATCGTCGACGTCGTGGCGGTGGGCGTCCTGTCCTATGCCCACGAGGTCTTCAGCGGCGAACGCAAATATCTCCTGGACCTGCCGGTGGTGCCGGGCGCCGGCGCGATCGGGCGGGTGCGCGAGGTCGGGCCCGATGCGACGCATCTCGTCAAGGGCGACTGGGTCTATTGCGATCCCACCGTACGTTCGCGCGATGACGTATTGTCACCCGATATCACCTTGCAGGGCTGGAGTGCCCGCGGCGAGGGCGGCCTGCGGCTGCAGAAACATTTCCGCGACGGTTCGTGGGCCGAGCAAATGCGCGTTCCCACCGAGAACGTCAAACGGATCGGCGCGATCGATGAGGTGGACGCCGCTTCATGGTGCAAGCTCGGCACGCTGCTGGTGCCCTATGGCGGTTTCCTCGCCGCGAAACTGCAACCCGGGGAAACCGTATTGGTCTCCGGCGCCACCGGTAATTTCGGCAGCGCCGCCGTGGCGGTCGCGCTCGCCATGGGCGCGGCCCGCGTCGTCGCTCCCGGCCGCAATGAAACGGTCTTGCAGGAACTGGCGCGCCGTTTCGGCTACCGGGTACGAACCGTGAAACTCGGCGGCAACGAGGACGACGACCGCGAGCGGATGAAGCAGGCAGCGTCCGGTCCGATCGATTGCGTGATCGATATCATGCCGCCGTCGGTCTCGACCACCACGGTGCGCGCCGCGCTGATGACGGTGCGGCCTTACGGCCGAGCGGTGCTGATGGGTGGGGTCGGCATGCTGGGAGGAAGCGGACTGGAATTGCCCTATCCCTGGATCATGCGCAACTGCATCTCGATCCACGGCGCGTGGATGTATCCGCCGGAAGCGGCCATCCGCCTGGTCGGGCTGATCCGATCCGGACTGTTGAGGCTGGACGGTTACGAGATCGTGACCTTCGATCTCGACCATGCCAACGACGCTGTCGCGCATGCCGCCGCCAATGCCGGTCCCTTCAAAATGACCGTGATTCGGCCATGACCGTCTGCAGTCGCAATGGGATGAAGGAGGGTGTGCCGCGCGAACGCGCGCCCGACGATCGCGCCGCTTATTCCAGCACGACTCGATCGCCGCACTTCACCGGCCCGAGGCAACGACCGTCGCATAGGCGCCGAGGCACGGGAATGTTCCGGGGCCCAGCGGCGGGAACTCGATTCGGTTCAGCGCTGTTTACCGACGGCGACCGCCTCGCGGCTGTGTGGCAGCGCTCCGTGAACCAGCATCGGCACCGCGCAGCGCGGCGTCGGCGCGATCACTTCGATGCTGACATGCGCGCCGATGCGGAGCCGGCGGCCGACCCACGCGTTCTCGACAAATATTTGCGGAGACGGAGTTTCGATGACGATGTTGGGACGGTATCGCGCTGCTTCGATCGACGCCGCAGGCGCTGCGGCGCGCGTGGCGTCGAGCGAAGCGGAGGTCATCACATGGAGCGGAGCAAAGTCGAAAAATCCGCCGCCCGGCGCCGCCGACGCGATCGCCAGCACGTCCTGGGTTACGCTGGCGTCGACACCCTCGGTCATGACTTCGTCCGGCCTTGGCCCGGTTGAGTTCGATACCCGCGGGCCTGACGTCGATCAGCCTGACCTTTCGTCCCAGCCATTCCGAGAGCTTCGCGTCGAAATCCGGATCCAGAACATCGATCTGGTTGCCACCGCCGTCGGACACGATGATTGCAGGAGGATTGGTTTCGCCGCGGGTCTTCGCTCTGGTTCGGGCGCTGAAAGCCAGCAAATCACGCCAAAGGTTGGGCTGCTTTGCGCTGGCGATTTTTCCGGTCGAGGGGTCGACCAGGGCATGCGTCCTGTCGCCATCGACGCCGCCGGCCACGATGTCGCATTCGTCCAGGCTTTCTCCCAGCATCGACTTGACCGGGAAGCGCATGATTGCGCCGATCGTTCCAACAATATTCGCCATTTATCACCTCGCCTGCCGATCGGCCCGACGAAGAAGCCGTCGACCTCGCGGGTGAGAGAAGCAATCGGCATGCCGCAGGCACCTCGCCGCCGCGAGCCGGCAACGGATGGACCAGGCCGCAAGTGGAGGTGAACGAGCCCGGCTAGCGCACGGGCATTGGCGGCCGCGGCACCGATGCCAGTTCCGGATCGGTCAGCGTCTCGCCCGTGGTCAGCGGCGGCGGCGCGACTTGCCGCGGCACGTAAGCCGCGGGCGGCGGCGGCATGGGAGCTGTCGCGGCCTGCTGGAGCGCCGGCATCGGCTTGCGCGCCCGCGCGGCCGTCCGCGGCGGATGCGCCGGCATCTTCGGCCGCAGAATTCTGCTCGGAGGGTCTGACGTCCGACATCCTGGCCTCGGATGCCCTGACTTCTGGAGAAGCCTTGATCTCGGAAGCCTTGACGTCAGGAGCCTTGACGTCAGGAGCCTTGACGTCAGAAGCCTTGGCCATGTCGCGGGACATTTGCTGCTGGCTGGCCTTGAGGTCCGCAATGGTGGCCTTGAGCTGCTCGATCTCCTGCTGCGCGCTCGCGAGTTCGTTCGCCATCGAACCCTGCGACGGTGCCGTTTCGGCCGATGGAGCGCCGGCGGCTGGTGCCACACCTTGCGCGGTGTTCTCGGCCGCAGTTACTGTCGAAGCGGGCTCTGCGTTCGCAGCGGTTGGCTCGACGGCCGGCGGGGCCGGCTGCTGCGCGGACTGCGCCGGTTTTTCCAGCGGCAGCAGCGCGAGGATGCGCTGCGGCGCCCACTGCGCGATCATGGTCTCTGCGGCATCGCCATAGGACTGCCAGGCGATCGAAGCGCCGCCCGTGCACGCTGCCACCACCAACGCGGCCACGAGGGTGCGTGCCGCCTTCCCGCCCGCCGTCAGCCGCTGGCCCGTCACGCCGACGGCGGTGGGGCGAAACGTCGTATCGACCGGCGGAACGGTTGGCCCCGGAGGAAGCTCGGCCTCGGTGGGGGCTTGCGGAAAGGGTGGATGGCGCAGGCTGCGCGCCAGCCTCGAAAGCTCTTCATCCGTGGGCACCATCACGGCCACGCCGGGGGCGACCACGAGGATATCGTGCGGATCATCGGTTGGCTTCGGGTTCGGCGCGGTCTGCATGGGCGGCTCCCTGCTCGGTCCTACGTCACGGCATCGCGGCAGCCGGCGGATTTCCGTGAGATGAACGTCACTCCCGCCCCAGACTTCACCGCGGTTTGACCAAAGCAAGGCGGTACGATGGAGAGGTTGGGGCCGGTTGCGGCAGGGCGCTTCGGGAACCGGGCCGCAGGGAGCATGCCAGCGCCCCCACTAGCTGCGCGCCCGCGCCTCGCCACGGGCAGGGAGCGCCGATCAAACCTGTCGCCGGTCATCCGGCCTAGCGCAGCAGGGTATTGGTGCCCGGAAGCGCCTGGCTATTTTCGAGCCGGGCAATCGTGGATTGATCGCGCGGGGCTCGATTCTCGAGCGAATAACAAACGCATAAAGCGAGGCTGGCCCAGACCGCGGCACTGAAATAAAGCGACATCCAGACAATCTCTTCCTTCCACTCGGCAAGGTCGTGCGTCACGACCCATCGTGTGCTCACGTCACGCAGACCCTCGAGCGGTCGCATACGCTTGCTGCCGTCGGCCATCCCGGCCCGCCATCGGCTCAAATACATCGGCACGTCGACGGTGGCGAGAAACGCCAAATAGCCTGCAATCCCTGTTATCGCGACGACGAGCACCACGCGGGCCTCGCCATCGAACTCGGGCAGCAGCCGGCCAAGGCCGACCCCGACGATGAAGAAGGCAACCGCCCATATCGAATTCTCGATGGCGTTGCCCAGATAGTGGGTGGTCAGCACCGCATACCATGAGAAGCATTCCGCGATCAGGATCAACGGCACGATCACCCAGGCAGCATTCAGGGTGGTGTCCGCTCCGGTCATGGTGCCGAGCTGGTGCAGGATGATCGCCCACTGGGCGGCGAAGCAGATCTCGGCCACGGTTGCGACCGATCGGCCGACCACCACGCTCGACAGCCAATGGTCGAACAGGCAAATCCGCTGCACATCCGCGCGCGGCAAGAACGACCTGAAGGCGCAGCCAAAAACATAGGCCGCACAGAGCAGGAGCATAAGCTCGATGCCGGACGTGCTGCCGAGGCCGCTGGCCGGCGGTTCGTGGAGCTGGCGGTAGAGCACCAACCAAAATGCGATGTTCGCGCCGCTGACCAGGGTCAACCACGCCCACCACCAGGCCACCGGATTTGACCAGGACAGGGAATTTGACCGCGCCCGCCATTCCAAACTCATGGACCGCTCCGCGTGTAACCGAACCGACATTGAACTGTAGTAATTCTGTCACGGAATCACTGGCCATCGCGACAAAAATATGTGTGCGGCGGGTGCCTGCCGGGGGAATGCCCGGCCCGTCCCGGGCCGGCGGCCGGCGCCCCGGGAAGCCTCCCAATCGGCCCCAGCCAACCAAGGCTGCTTGAATTCTGGCTCGTCCCCATGAGCTTGTCTCGATTATGCCGCACTTTTGGCTCTCATATTGTGCCCGGCCGGTCGACGAATCCTTGCGGGGGGCATCCTGCGAGGTGAAATCGGGGGTATTGGCTTTGGGGAATTGATGGCTTTCGACGCCGCGATTGCTGACGGGCTGTTGTCGCGCCGCCGCATGGGGCGCCCAGAGACCGCCGTGCTGGTTTTGGCCGCGGTCGCGCTGGCGCTCGGCGCGGCGGCCTGGATTTCCGATTCCGATCAGACCACGGCGCTCGCATCGGCGGCCTTGCCGCGCGGCCCGGATCCGATCTCCTTCAACGAGCGTTTTTCTCCGCTGCCGATGAGCGGATCGGCCGCACCCGAATTGAAGGTCCGCCTCGCCAGGGACACGCTTGCCCGACAGTTGATGTCCCCCAACTGGCGTACTGGCTTTGTCGATCAGGCCCGCCTCGACGCGGGCAGTCTCGATCAGAGCAGGCTCGACCAGGGCAGGCTCGACCAGGGCAGGCTCGGCGAAAGAAGGGTTGAGGATAACAGGGCCGATGAAAACGGGGCCGACGAGAGCAGGCCGTCGGCTCCTGCCGGCATTCCCTTGCCAAGGGCCCGTCCGGTGATGGCGGACGTGGATTTGCGGCCAGGATCGGTTTCGCCTCAGGCCGATAACGCGTCCCGGTCCGACGATCGCACGCTGCTGCAAAAGCTGTCCGACCTGCTGCCGGGCAACGTCAAGCTGGCCTCGCTCGCGCCGGACGGCGGGCTGTTTCGCCAGGGACCGGATCTGGCGGCTCTCGGCTACGACAGTCTCACCGCGGTTTACGACATCTCGGCCCATGCGGTTTACCTGCCGAGCGGCTTGAGCCTGGAGGCGCACTCCGGAATGGGCAGCCTGAAGGACGATCCCGAGCACGTCAGCGTGCGGATGGCCGGCGCGACGCCGCCCGCCATCTATGAGCTGAAGCCGCGTGAGCATCTGTTCCACGGCGTACAGGCGCTGCGCATGATTCCCGCCGAGGGCACCAGCACCAACGGGCGTTCCGGGCTGCTCACGCACAGCTACATGCTCGGCCCCGATGGCGATTCGAACGGCTGCGTCTCGATCAGGGACTACGATCGATTCCTCAAGGCCTTCAACGACGGGCAGTTCAATCGCCTCGTCGTCGTCCCGAGCCTGAGCAACGCGACACTGGCGGCTCAGCACTCCAACACGCCGTCATGAGCGATGTGTCCAGCTGCGAAACGCCGCTGCGAACCACCTTCAAGATCAAGCTGAATGGCAAGGCCGTATCGATTGCGACGGTCGGCCAGGCCTATCGCTTCCTGACCAATCTCAGTTCGGTCGAGTGGATGGAATTCCGCTCGTTGCATGCCGACGCCATCAGCCGGCTCGAGGGCGCCGCCGATGATGCAATGCTGAGCGTGCCCGCGACCAACGCGGTGCGCGCACTATTCATCAGAGCGAAAGTGCTTTGACGGCCGGAAATCCCTACCGTGGCGGCGGCTCGCCAGGCTAATGCTCCGGCACGGACCCGGGCGGGCGGAGCGCGGACCGTGAGGAGCGTGCAGCAGCAGGCGCCGGCTTCGCGTCGCGCGACCGGCCGCGCTGCCCGCTATCGACTGATTCCAGATAGGAGGAGAGCGCCCAGGCCGAACTGGAATTGGTCGCGTAGTGATCCTGCAGGAACATGAAGAGTGTCAGCCGAAAGCGGCCCTTGGTGAGACCGCGCGCGCTGTGATGGCATGTTGCGCAACCATCGGCAAAAAGCTTGGCGGGCGATTTGCCCTTGTCGAGATTTTGGGCGTTTGCCGCTCCGCCGATCAGCAGCGAAACGGCCCCAAAGGCGAGAAGACGCAAGCAACGTTTCCGTAGCAACGCAGGTTCCGACGCTGTCAGCATGCTGCTTTCGTCCCTCAAACCGCGCCCGCGATCAAATGCTGGCGTCCCCACCCATCATCCCAGGCTGCATTAGGGTCCAACAGCGTCAAAAAGGCGGCGGAGCGCTCGATCGGCGTCAGACGGCGGCAAGTTCAAACAGAGTCTGCCGGCCCGTCGCGCCGGCGACCATGGCGCGTTTGCAAGACGGAAGCCTCAGTTCGTCTTGCCGTCCCCTACCGCCACCGGCGCATTCGCTGGCGCCGCATCCGGCGCTGCCGGCTTCGCGCCACCGCCCGTCAGCCGGTCCAGCACCGACTTCACGGCATCGCGGGTCTTGCGGTCCTTGACCGCGTCGAGCAAGGGCGCCGAGGCCGGTGAGCGGCGGATCAGGCTTTCCGGATCGGGAAAGATCAGGGGATCGTCCCACGGCCCCTGCACCACGAACGGCAGTTCGAAGCCGGGAGCGCCGCCCGGGGGCGCATTCAGACTGGCCACGCCCTTCATGTCGTATTCGCGCGTCGGCACCGAAGCGGTGCCGGTCAAGGTGAGGTGCGCGGCCGGCCCTTCGACGCGGATATCCTCGGCGGTGGCGATGCCGTCGGCGAATTTCACCGCGATCCTCAGTTTGTCGTAGGGCGTCGAGCCGGAGCGGAAATTGCCGCCGCCGGACAAGGGCCGGCGCTCCAGCCGTTTCAGGAGCTGTTCGACATTGAAGCCCGAGATAGCGCCGTCATGACCGGTCAGGGATGCGGTGCCGTCGAGCGACGACGCCAGCCCGAACGGGCTCGAGCCCGAGGCCACCAGCGAGACATTGAGATTGCCGCGGCCCGACAGCTTCGTCACCCCGAACAATTCGCTGGCGCAGGCCTGCAGATCGACATCGGTGAACTGGAACTGCGCCTTGACGTCGGCGATCGCGTCCGAGCGCGCGATGCCGAACGATCCCCTGGCGATGCCGCCATAGACCTGCGCCTCGCCGACGGAGAGCGCCAGCGCGCCGCCGCGCAAGTTCGCGCCGAAGGCGGTGCGACCGAGGCGTGTCGGGCCGATCGTCACGCGCGCCGCCGACAGGCGCATGTCGAGATCGGTCGAGGACAGCGCGGCAAGATCGAACGCCTGCCGGTTCCAGTCGCGCGCGCCGCTGGCGAGCAGGCGGAAGGTGGAGATATAGGGCGTGAAGTCGAGATTGCCGGCGGCCAGCGTCGCCTGCAGCGTCTGGCGGCCGTTATTGGCATAAGTCATGACGCCCTCGGCGACGTTGCCGTCGAGTTCGACATTGACGTTGGTGAGCGCGATCGAGGGTCCCACCACATTGGCGCGCGCCTTCAGCGCGAAGCGGCCGAACCCGCCGGTGCCGGGCGGCGCTCCGCCCATCCAGCCCATGGCGCTGCGCAAAGACGGACTGTCGATGGTCAGCGTGCCTTCCATCATCATGCTGGTGCGGTCGGCGACGCTGCCGTCGAACGCGACCTTGAGCGGTGCGCTGGAAAGCCGCGCCTTCAGGCCGGAACGGTCGCCCGACAACGCGGCGAGGAAGTCGCTGGCCGAGATCGCGCCATCGACGCGCTCGCCGCGCCAGTCGAACTGTCCGGTCGCGGCGAACGAGCGCGAAATCGACGGCCACGCCAGCGAAAGGTCGATATCGTCGAGCTTTTCGGAGACATGGTTGGCGGCGTCCTCATAACTGAGCACGCCGTCCTGGATCCGGATTTCGGAGAACGACACCGGGTTGTCGGCGCCGGGCTTCATGGTGCGGGCAATGGTATCGATGAACGGGGTCCAGTTGCTCTCGCCATCGGGGGTGCGCACCACGCGGATATGCGGGCGCAGCATCATGACATCGGCGATCTCGAACCGCTGCAGCAGCAGCGGCAGCAGGCGCAGATTGGCGGTCAGCACGTCGACCGAGAGCGCGGGATCGGCGGCCGCAGCCCCCTTCAGCCCGACGTCATGAAAGGATACGTAGCTTGCCGGAAACACCGAGACATCGATGGAACCGTGGACCACCAGATCGAGGCCGGTGACGCCCCGGATCTGCGCCTCGACCGCCTGGCGCAGCGCATCCCGGTTGAGAAACCAGGACGTCGCGACCAGGCCGATCAGCGCGATCCCGAGCAACGCCGCGATCGGCGTCCCCAGGCGCTTCATTCCTTGGGCCATCGTCAATGACATATCCGGTCTGCTTAAATCCAGAGTCTGCTTAAACCAAGTCTGCTTAAACCGAGTCTGCTTAAACCAAGTCTGGCTAAACCGTAACCGGGTTGATGTCAGGTTGCGGTTGAAAAAGGGGCGGTGGGCAGGGTACCTCCGAACTCGGATTTACCCGAGTTCGGCAAAGCAAACTATCCTGGTCGGCAAAAGCCGACTTGGATTGCCATGCCAATTTCGGCAACTTGAGGGGTTTTCTTGACGCTTTCAAGGCCGTCTTCAGGGCGGTGCTGAACGCCGTTCCCAAGACGGTTTCAAGACGGTTTGACGGCGGTTCTGGCGATCCGAGCCGGTCCGAAAGCCCAAATGGCCCGTCATTGACGCATTGCGAAGATTTCGCCTAATAATCCCTCACTCGTTTAAGACCGTCAGCGCCTTCTCCTCCATTCAGGTCGCATTTCATGAACAAGGTCTATCCCGACGCCAAATCGGCACTCGAAGGGCTCTTGAGGGACGGCATGATGATCATGTCCGGCGGGTTCGGTCTTTGCGGCATCGCCGAGGCCCTGTCGGACGCGATCCGCGACTCCGGCGTCAAGAACCTCACCGTGGTCTCCAACAATGCCGGCGTCGACGGCATCGGGCTGAGCCGGCTCTTGGAGACGCGGCAGATCAAGAAGATGATCTCGTCCTATGTCGGCGAGAACAAGCTGTTCGCCCAGCAATTCCTCGCCGGCGAACTGGAACTGGAATTCGCCCCGCAGGGCACGCTGGCCGAGCGCATCCGCGCCGGCGGCGCCGGAATTCCGGCGTTCTACACCAAGACCGGCGTCGGCACCCTGATCGCCGAGGGCAAGGAAGTGAAGGAATTCGACGGCGAGAAATATCTGATGGAGCGCGGGCTGTTCGGCGACCTCGCCATCGTCCACGCCTGGAAGGGCGACACCGCCGGCAATCTCGTCTACCGCAAGACCGCGCGCAACTTCAATCCGATGATGGCCACCGCCGCGAAGGTCACCGTAGCCGAGGTCGAGCACCTCTTGCCCGCCGGCCAGATCGATCCCGACCAGATCCACACGCCCGGCATTTTCGTCAAGCGCATCGTCCAGGTCGGAACCGGCAACAAGCGTATCGAGCAGCGCACCACGCGCAAACGCGAGGCGGCCGCCGCCGCCGGGGAGGAAGTCTGATGGCCTGGACCCGCGAACAAATGGCGGCGCGCGCCGCCAAGGAACTGCGCGACGGCTATTACGTCAATCTCGGCATCGGCATCCCGACGCTGGTTTCGAACTTCATCCCCGATGGCGTCGACGTCGTGCTGCAGAGCGAGAACGGCATGCTGGGCATGGGGCCGTTTCCCTATGAGGGCGAGGAAGACCCCGATTTGATCAACGCCGGAAAACAGACCGTCACCGAACTGCCCTCGACCAGCTATTTTTCCTCGGCCAATTCCTTCGGCATGGTGCGCGGCGGACATATCGACCTGTCGATCCTCGGCGCGATGCAGGTGGCGCAGAACGGCGACCTCGCCAACTGGATGATCCCCGGCAAGATGGTCAAGGGCATGGGCGGCGCGATGGACCTCGTCGCCGGCGTCAAGCGCGTCGTCGTGGTGATGGAGCATTCCGCCAAGGACGGCGCGAAGCTGTTGAAGAGTTGCAACCTGCCGCTGACCGGCGAGCGCGTAGTCGACATGGTGGTGACCGATCTTGCGGTCTTTACCATCGACAAGCACGGCAAGGACGGCATGGCGCTGATCGAGCTCGCCGACGGCGTCACGCTCGACGAGGTGAGGTCGAAGACCGAAGCCGAATTCCGGGTGGCGCTGAAGAACGTGTGAACTGATTTCCTGACGTCGTCGTGGCCGGGCTTGTCCCGGCCATCCACGCCTTTTTCGCTTGATCGCTCCCAAGAACGTGGATGCCCGGGACAAGCCCGGGCATGACGACTTTTTTGCACCGATGGAGTCCGCACCTGACGGTGCGGGGTGCCGGCCCAATCACGCCTTGGCGATCGCCACCTCCTCCAGCCCGCGGTTGCGCGGCTCGACGCCCCAGACCCACACCACCACGATCTGGACGATGACAAGGCCGATCATCAGCCAGAGCACGCCCGGCAGCTTGTAGGATGTCATCAGTGCACCGACGATGAAGGGCGAGACCACGGTCGCGCCGCGTCCGAGCGTGTTGCAGATGCCGTTGGCGCGCAGGCGGATCTCGGTCGGGAACAGTTCCGGCGTATAGACGCCGAACAGGATCGCGGTCTGCACATAGATCGCGACGATCAGCACGAAGCCGACGGAAAGCACGATCGCCGGATCGGAGGCCGCGTCGAATCGGGCATAGATGTAGCCGGAGACGATGGTGACGATCGATGCGCCGATGATGCTCCAGCGCCGCCCGACCGCGTCGGACAGATAGGCCCCGAGCGCGCAGCCGACCAGCGAGGCGATCGACAGCACCAGCGTATAGGCCAGCGAATTGGTGATGGTCAGGCCCTGGCGCAGGAAGAACTGCGGCAGGAACAGCACGAAGCCGAAGATCAGCGTATTGATCGTGATCAGCACCCACGAGCCGACGATCATGCGCTGCAGGAGCGGCGGCCTGAGCATGTCCGATGCGCTGACCTGGGCGACCGGCGCCGGCACCACCACTGGCGGCAGCGGCTTGCCGTCGGAAGCCTCCTTTTCGATCGCCTGCATCAGGGATTCGGCTTCCTCGTTGCGGCCCTGCGATTCGAGCCAGCGCGGCGATTCCGGAAGGTTCTTGCGCAGGTACCACACGATCAGCGAGCCGATGCCGGCGATGACGAACATCGGCCGCCATCCGAAGGCCGGGATGATCAGATAGCCGAGCAGCGCGGTGATCGGGAAGCCCGCGACCACGATGAACACCATCATCGACAGCCAGCGCCCGCGCGTCTTCGGCGGCACGAATTCCGTCAGTGTCGAATAGCCGACGACGATTTCGGCGCCGAGGCCCAGCCCCTGTACAAAGCGACAGGCGATCAGCTGGTTGATGTCCTGCGCGAAGGCGGCGGCCAGCGACGCCAGCCCGAAAATCAGGAGGTTGATCTGATAGGTGAAGCGCCGGCCCATCTTGTCGCCGACAAATCCGGTGATCAGCGCTCCCAGCGTCATGCCGACAAAGGTCAGCGAGATGAATTGCAGGTTCTGCGGGATGGTCGAGAATTTGGTCTGGATCGCGGCCGCCAGTACGCCGCCGGCGACATAGAGGTCGTAGCCGTCGAAGAACATGCCGGCGCCGACCAGCCAGAAGACCCGGTAGTGAAACGACGAGATCGGAAGCCGGTCGAGTCGCGCGCCGGCGTTTACTGCGGTAGCCATGAAATTCCCCCCTTGGATTTCCGTTTGTTGGCGCGGCTGCCGGCTTGTTTGATCTGAGGCGGCCGCGTCTTGTTCGCGTCAGTTCAGGCGTCGCTGGGTCGCCGTGTCGCGGTACCAGTCGAACGGCTGATCGTGGGTTGCGACCATCACGCTCTTGACGTTGAAATGGTCGTCGAAACTTTCGGTGCCGAATTCGCGTCCCACCCCGGAATCGTCGACGCCCCCCCAGGGCGAGGCCGGGTCGAGCCGGTGATGGTCGTTGATCCAGACGATGCCGGCCTTGACGCTTGCTGCGAGCCGATGCGCGCGGGCGATGTCGCGGGTGCGGATCGCGGCGGCGAGCCCGAACGGCGAGTCATTGGCGAGCCGCAGCGCGTCCGCCTCGTCCTTGAACGGCGTCACCGAAGTAAAGGGGCCGAACACTTCCTCCTGGAAGATGCGCATGTCGGACTTCACGTCCGCGAACACCGTCGGCTGCACGAAATAGCCGTTCTCGTGGCCGGGAATTTTCGCGGCGGCCCCGCCCGCGATCAGCCGCGCGCCGTCGTCGCGGCCGAACTGGCAATAGGACAGCACGCGGTCGCGCTGCCGCGCCGAGATCACCGGCCCGAGCTGGGTTGCGGGATCGAAGGGATCGCCGATGCGGATGCTCTGGGTCTTCGCCTTCAGCTTCTCGACGAACTCGTCGTAAATCGAGGCCTGCACGATGTGCCGCGAAGCGCAGACGCAGGTCTGGCCCGCGCCGATGAAGGCGCCGAACGCCGCGTAGTTGACGGCCTGGTCGACATTGAAATCGTCGAACACCATCACCGGGGTCTTGCCGCCGAGTTCCATGGTCTGGTGCGCGAACACTTTTGACGCCGCGGCGCCGGCGATGCGGCCGGCCTCGGTGCCGCCGGTCAGCACCAGCTTGTTGATGTCGCCATGCTCGGCGAGCATCCGGCCGGCGCTCGCACCGAGGCCGAGCACGACATTGAACACGCCGGGCGGCAGTCCCGCCTCGCTGAAAATCTGCGCCAGCCGCAAGGTCGTCAGCGGCGTATATTCCGACGGTTTGACCACCGTGACGCAACCGCTCGCCAACACCGCCGCCAGCGATTTGCACATGATCATCAGCGGATGATTGAACGGGGTGCAATTGGCGACGATGCCGATCGGCGTGCGCAGCGTGTAGTTCAGATAGGAGCCTTCGACCGGGATCACGGCATCGCGGCGCGCCAGCGCAAGGCCGGCGAAATAGCGGAAAAAGTCCGGCAGCCGCGACAGCTGCGCGCGGGTCTCGTTGAGCGGCCGGCCGTTGTTGAGCGTCTCCAGCCGGTACAGGGATTCGAGGTTGGCCTCGAACGCATCCGCCAGCCGGTTGACCAGCCGCGCCCGCGAACGGACATCCATGCCGCCCCAGGCCTTGCCTTCGAACGCGGCGCGCGCGCTTTTCATGGCGCGATCGATATCCTCGGCGGTCGAATTCGGAATCCGCGCGATCACGTCGCCGGTGGCGGGATTGCGGACGTCGAGCATTTCGCCGCGGCCGGCCTCGATCTCGCGGCCATCGACGAAATTGCCGTGGATTTCGACCTCGGCGGTGGATGGTTTGGCGGAAACATTCATGGTTCTCTCCTTTCGATCATGATCGGAAGCGAATTACGCTTCGACGATCACGGCGTTGCGCTTCAGGGCCGGCAACACGCGCTTTTCGGTCTGGCCGATATGGGCCTTGATGATGCGGGAGGCGGCGCGGCCGTCGCGGCGCTGCATCGCCTCGATCAGGGCGACGTGTTCGGCGACCAGCCGCGCCGGATCATGTCCCTTCACATTGGCGACGCTGACGCGCACCAGCCGGTCGGCCTGGCCGATCAGGTCGCACAGCGCCGCCGCCATGCGCCGGTTGCCGGAAGCGTGCGCCAGGGCCGAGTGGAAGGCGCGGTTATAGGCGATGAAGTCCTCGTGATCGCCGGCGAAGCGCCTGAATTCGTCGAGCGCCTTCAGGACATCGTCGCCCGCATGCTCGATCGCTTCCGAAACGCAGGCGGGTTCCAGCGCGAAGCGGAACCGCAGCAGGTCGCGGGCGTCTGACAGCGAGATCGGATTGACGCGATAGCCCTGGCGCGGCTGCACGGTGACGAGATGCTCGCGCTCCAGCCGCAGCAAGGCCTCGCGCACCGGCTGGCGGCTGACGGCATAGCGCTCGGCGAGCTCGTGCTCTCGCATATCATCGCCCGGCGCCAGGCGGCAGGTCAGAATATCAGTCCGCAGACTTTCATAGACGTTATCGCGTAAAAGCATCGATATTTTCCTGGATCAAGGCCCCCAATGTTGCAGTCGTGAAATATCACGTCAAGTGACAAAGGCTTGAAAAACCTGAATTTTGATTTATCAAGAGGGGCCCATCCGGCCCGCTGCCAAAGCGGATGTCCGCAACCCGCATGAGAGAGACAGGCATGGATCGACTTTTCGCCGGCGGCACGGTCAATGCGGCGCAATCAGGCCAAGGGGCTGCGCCGGCGCTATTCCTGTTTCATTCGCTGCTGTCGGACCGCGCCAGTTTCGACGCCGTCGTCCCAAAACTGTCGCCGTCGTTCCGCCTGATCGTTCCCGAACTGCCCGGCTTCGGCGCGTCAAAGGCCGTCGCCGGCGGTCTCGCTGAAGTCGCCGACCGGATGGTGGAGGCGGTGAAGGATGCCGCCGATGGCGGCGAGGCAATCGTGCTCGGCAACGGCTATGGCGGCTTCGTCGCGCTGCAGATGGCCATTCGCCATCCCGGCATCGCCAGCCGGCTGATCCTCGCCGATTGCGGCGCGGCGTTTTCGGAAGAGGGCCGCCAGGCCTTCCGCAACATGGCCGCGGCGGCCAAGGCCAAGGGACTGGCTGCGATCACCGATGTCGCGATGCGTCGGCTGTTCGCGCCGGAATTCCAGGAAAAACACCCCGACCTGATGCGCGATCGCCGCGAGGCGTTCTTGCGCAGCGATCCCGAGGTGATCCAGGCGGCTTGCCTCGCGCTCGCGGCGCTCGATCTGCGGCCCGAGCTCGGCAAGGTCAGGGTGCCCGTGCTGGTGCTGGTCGGCGAACATGACGAGGCGACGCCGCCGCCGATGTCGCGCGAATTGGCGGCCTTGTTGCCGGATGCGCGGCTGAAGATCATCGCCGGCTGCGCCCATGTCCCGCAGCTGCAGTCCCCCGACATATTCCTGGAGGCGATCGGCGACTTTCTGCCGCAACCGTCGGCGGCGAAGTGAGCCTCGCCGATTTACGACCGCGCCTTCGCCAACGCCTTATTGAAGCCCGTGGAGAGGCTGCTTATCCATGATGGCTGCTCGCGTACCAGCCGAAAGCCGAGATTGTTCGGCGGCACGCCGGCCGCGCAGCCGCCGGCGCGGGCGTCGCGGATGAAATCGGTGACATAGGCGCGGTGCCGGCCCTCGGCGATGCGGACGCCGCAATTGGCATTCGTCGAAATCGCGCTGCCCGCATCGTCCAGCGCGGTGCGCACGAAACAGGTCGAGGTCCATTCCCAGACATTGCCCGCGAGATCGAGCAAGCCGTTCTCGTTGGCGCCGAAGCTGCCGAAGGCATGGGCTTCGTTGTCGTCGGCGTCGCGGCCGGATTCGCGCTCGTAGCGGCTGATCCAGCGTTTCGACGGATCGTTGTCGTCGACCGGCAGGGCGTCATCGCCGAATTTGCTGCCGGCGGCAAAGGCCCATTCCTCGTCGCTCGGCAGACGGTAACGATCGCCGGTCTTGCGCGACAGCCAGCCGGCGTAAACCTCGGCGTCCTGCCAGCTGACCTGTACGGCAGGACGGTCGATCGCGATGGCGACGTTGCGGTCGAGCGCGCGGCAGGCGCCGTCATCGACGCAGTGCTGGTAGTCGGCGGCGCCGACCTGATGCCGCATGATCGACAGCGGTCGATCGAGGCGAACGGAAACGGGCGGCGCTTCCGCCTGCCTGCCGGCGTGAGTGAAGTCACCGGCGGCGCGATAGGACATGCTGCCGGGTTGCAATTCCACCATCGCTTGTCGATCGCGCAGGATCCCGTCAGGCGAACCGCCCTCGGAAAACAGCGGCGCGACCGCAAGCGGACCGGCGAGGCCGGCGACGCAGGCGAGCGCGAGCTTGAGTTTGAAGGCGATCAGCATGGCCGTCCCGGCGCGGTGGGGGATGAGAGGTGCCGGCTCGCGCCGGCACCCGATGGCCGGTCAATTGGTTGCCGCGGTGATTTTCGCCGGCGCTTTCACCTGCATCATCAAGTCGTCGTTCCACTTGCCCTCGACCTTGAAATGCGCGGTGGCGCCGAGTATCGCGGCCTCGATCAGATTGTGCGTGACATAGGCGTAGATGCCGGGCTGCTGGAAGGTGTAGAGCGCGGCGCCCGCCGAACCGCCGCGGATGAACCAGGTCTCGAGGCCCGTTTCCGGCGGGTTGGAGAACTTGCCGGTCTCCCAGACATAGTCGCCATGGCCGCCGATCAGATGCGGCCGGCTGTCGCGATTGGCTTGCGAGTGCACGATCAGTACGGTTTCTCCGACGTTGGCGGTCAGCGCGTTCTTTCCGGTCAGTGCGCCGACCTTGCCGTTGAACACCACATGGGTCGGCGTCAGTTTGCGCATCGCCTCGATGGTGTCGGTGTAGGACTTGGCCGGAGAATCGTAGGACTTGAATTTGCCCTTCTCATCCCTCGGAATGTAGATGTCCTGCTCGCCGATATAGAAGATCTTGTCGTAGTGCAGCGGATGTCCCTTGCCGTCATTGAGCCCGTCGCGCGGCAGCACCATCACGGCGCCGTTCATGCCGGAGACGACATGCCACGGGATCATCGGGCCGCCCGGCGCGCAGTGATAAACGAACGTGCCGGTGCGGGTGGCCTTCCAGCGCAGCACGACCTGCTCGCCCGGATTGACCAGCGTCAGCGCGCCGCCGCCGAGCCCGCCGGTCGCGGAATGGAAGTCGATATTGTGCGGCATCGTGTTGGTGGCGGGATTGACCAGCGTCACTTCGACGTAATCGCCCTCATGCACCACCATCAGCGGACCCGGCATCGAGCCGTTGAACGTCATGGCGTGAAACGTGGTGCCCTGATCGTCGATGACGACCTTCTTCTCTTCGATCACGAGTTTGAACTCCATGATCTTGGGACCCTCTTTGGTGGCCTGTTCGTGCGCGTGCACAAACGGCGGCGCCACCAGATCGACGTGCTGACGCGGCAGGTTGAGATCGTCGGCAAGCGTGGGGGTCGCCAGCAGGAGGGCTGCTGCGGCGGCGCTGAACATGGCGGCTCTGCGGGTGAACATCGGATCGTTCCTTTATCTGGATGCCTTGATCGACTGCCGGCATTTTCGCCCCGCGCGAGGCCGGACTGTTTGTGCTGCAACAACCTTCCGGTGCTTTGCGGGACCTCCGTAACATTACGTAGGTCATCTCATCTGCGACGGCAGCCGTCCCTCCGGCGGCCAAACCGGTATGACCGGGGCAACGGAGCCACCGCGCTTTCGATTTCCGGGATTTTGCGTAAAGCGGCCGTGCAGGCCGCGAGGCCTAGAGCAGTTTGAGGGCGAGCCAGACCGCCGCCCACAGGGCCAGCGACAGGAACCCGATTGAAACGACGGCGACGGCCAAAACCCGCATCAGCGTGGCGGTACGGGCTGCGAATGACGATCCGCTTCGCCCGACGGGGAACCCGTCAAGCTGCGGGATATGGCCGCGAATTCCGAAAACCCAGAGAACGGCGTCCAGCAGGAACAGGCTCATTGCTTCGCTCCGATTTGTCGCTCAGTAACTCATGATGGCGCGGAACCGGCCGAAACACTTTGCGCGAGCGCAAATCTTTAGTCGCTATTTACGGAATTTTGCGGCGCGGCCGCATTTTCGGTGCGGCGGTTTGAGCCAGCGCAAGGCGGCGCGCCTTGGCTTGCTCTAGAGAATTGAACACTGGGGTGCGGTGTAGCGCCCGATCGCGGTACTTGTTTTGGGCGCAGGTGAGGAGATGAAGCAGGATATTGCGGCGTGCTACGGGCAGGAGCGGCTGCCCCGCTATACGAGCTATCCGACCGCTCCGCATTTTTCGAGCGCCATCGGTCCCGAGACCTATGCCGAATGGCTGAGGATAATTCCGACGCATGCCACTGCCTCGCTCTATCTGCATGTCCCGTTCTGCCGGTCGATGTGCTGGTATTGCGGCTGCCACACCTCGATCGCCCACCGCGACGAGCCCGTTGCCGTCTACGAGGCGGCGCTTCGTTGCGAGATCGATGAGGTGTCGCAACGGATCGAGCGCCGCCTCAAGGTCAACCACATCCATTTCGGCGGGGGAACGCCGACGATCATGGCGCCGGAGAGTTTTACGGACCTGATCGGATCGCTCAGGCACGCCTTCTTTGTTCTGCCGTCCGCCGAGATCGCGATCGAGATCGACCCGCGCACGCTTCGCTCGCCGATGATCGAGGCGCTCGCCCTTGGCGGCGTGAACCGGGCGAGCCTCGGCGTGCAAAGCTTCGACCCGGTCGTTCAGCGCGCCATCAACCGGGTGCAGAGTTTCGAGGAGACCGCCGCCGCTGCCAACGGCCTGCGGCGCGCCGGCATCGCCGGCATCAGCTTCGATCTGGTCTACGGATTGCCACACCAGACGGTTGCCTCCTGTCTCGACACCGTCCGGCGAAGCATCGAGCTTCGTCCCGATCGCTTCTCGGTGTTCGGCTACGCGCACGTCCCTTCCTTCAAGAAGCACCAGCGCATGATCAACGAGGCCTGGCTTCCCGACAGCCCCGGGCGGCTCGACCAGTCCAATGCGATATCGAATGCGCTGATCGAGGCCGGATATGTGCAGATCGGGCTGGATCATTTTGCGCTTCCTGGCGACGAGATGGCGGTGGCGCTGCGCGAAGGCAGGCTGCACCGGAACTTCCAGGGCTACACCACGGATGCCAGCGACGTGCTGCTCGGGTTCGGAGCCAGCGCGATCGGGCACCTGCCGCAGGGCTATGTGCAGAACGAGGTTCATACGCTGGCCTATTCGGAAGCCATCGCCGCCGGCAGGCTGGCGACCGCCAAGGGTTATGCCCTGACGGACGACGACCGGCTGCGCGGCGAAATCATCGAACGCCTGATGTGCGAATTCGGCGTCGATCTCGGCGAGATATGCGCGCGGCACGGATCGGTTCCGGAACAGATGCTGCTGTCGTCGCCCCGGCTTCAGGACCTGATCTGCGACGGCATCGTCGAAGTCGACGGCGCGTCGCTGGCCTTGGGGGACGATTCCCGCTTTCTGGTGCGCAGCGTCGCGGCGGCCTTCGACGCGCATCTCGATGGATCAAGGCACCTGCATAGCCGGGCGGTTTAAGAGCCCACAACTCCGCAACGACCGTCATGCCCGGGCTTGTCCCGGGCATCCACGTCTCAAATTGCCGCCGCGAGAAAGACGTGGATGGCCGGGACATCCGGCGCGAAGACGCGCTTCGCGCTTTTGCCCGGCCATGACGAGAATGGCGAAGCGCCCCCGAAGTTTGCGCCGGCACAAAGAGCGGCTACGCCATCGGCACTACCGTTCGATGGGGACGGAGGCGCGCATGCCCATTCGATTTGACGATCTGGTCGACGATGTGATGAGCCGCTCGCCGCAACACGATCCGCGTGTTTCTGCAATTCAGGATGCGCTGCGTCGGGTGCCCGATTGCGTGCTTCCATACCGTCGACGATGCCTGCCGCGAGCACGGCGTCGACCGCGAAGCGTTTTTCAGGGCGCTCACCGCTGCGTATGAGGCTGCGTAGCGCCGGCGTTCCCGCCGGCGTCAGGGCCGGGTCGGCGAGGGGCTTTCGCCCGGTGTTTCCTCGGCCAGCACCATCAGTCTGTGCGGCTCGCGCAGCACGATGCGCTGGCGGCCGCTCTCGATCAGCCCGCGCTGTTCCCAGCCCGACAGCGTGCGGCTCACCGTATGCAGCGTGGTGCCGGTCATCTGGGCGATGTCCTGCCGGCTGATCGGAAAGTCGATCTCGACGCCGTGCTCTACCTTGCGCCCGGATTGCTTGGCGAGCCGCAGCAGCGCGTGCGCGATGCGCTGTTCGACCTGCTGAGTTGACATCTCGATCACGCGGGTGTGGGATTCCTGCAGCCGGCTGCCGACGGTCTGCAGGGTGTTGACGGCCAGCGCCGGAAATTTCTCCACCAAACGCGGCCATGCCGCTGACGGCCACGCCAGCGCGACGCTGTCGTCGACGGCGGTAGCGGTGGCGGGGTAGCGCTGCAGCCCGATCGCGGTGGCAACGCCAAAGGTCTCGCCGGGCGCGACATAGCGCACCACGATCTGCTCGCCCGACGGTGTCGTCTTGCTGGCGCGGACATGTCCGTGCAGCAGCACGAAGAAGGAATGGGCGTCCTCGCCCTGCTCGAATACTGCGCTGTTCTTGGCAAAGCGCAGCGAGCGGGCCTCGCGAAGGATTTCGCCGAGTTGGTCCGCGCCGAAGCCCGAGAACAGCGGCAGATGGGCGACCAGCGAGGGGTCGAGTGTGGCCATGTTCCCTCCGAAGGCGGCGACCTGAAATGAATTTAGACTGCGATTGGGCCGCCCGATCAAGCCATAGTTTGCGCTGGCACAACATGGCCACGCGGTCTTGTCTCTAAATAACGGGAAAACCAGCCCCACCAGAGATCGAGGAAAAGCCATGACGACCGTTCCCACCCGGCAATCCTATGACGGTCCGGTGCTGTTTGCGAACGGCTTCCGGCCGTTCTTCCTGCTCGGGTCGATCTATGCGGGCCTTGCGATCCTGGTCTGGCTGCCGGCGTTCCATGGCGAGATTACCCTGACCTCGGCCTTCGCGCCCCGCGACTGGCATGTACACGAGATGCTCTACGGCTATCTGCCGGCCGTGATCACCGGGTTCCTGTTCACGGCGATCCCGAACTGGACCGGGCGGCTGCCGATCAGGGGCACCCCGTTGATGGTGCTGGTGGCGGTCTGGATCGCAGGGCGCCTTGGCGTGACGTTCTCCGCCGAGACCGGCTGGCTTCCGGCGATGCTGATCGATACGAGCTTCCTGCTGCTGGTCGCGCTGGCCGCGGCCCGCGAGATCGTCGCCGGACGCAATTGGCGCAATCTCGCCGTAGTGATGCTGGTCCTGCTGCTGCTCGCGGGCAATATCGCCTTCCATCTCGAGGCGCATTTCCGCGGCAGCGCCGACATCGCCATCCGCGCCGGCATCGCCGTGGTCGTGCTGCTGATCGCACTGATCGGCGGCCGCATCGTTCCGAGCTTTACCCGCAACTGGCTGGTGCGCGAAAATCCCGGCCGCCTGCCGGTGCCGTTCGGCCGCTTCGACACCATCGTCGTCGCCATCGGCGCGGTGGCGCTGGCGGCATGGGTGGTCAGCCCTGACAGCCTTTTCACCGGCGCCGGGCTCGCGCTCGCCGGATTGTTGCATCTGGTGCGGCTCGGACGCTGGGCGGGCGATCGAACCGCACGCGAGCGGCTGCTGTTGATCCTGCATGTCGGCTATTTCTTCGTGCCGCTTGGCTTCCTGCTGAATGCGGCGGCCGCATTCGCGGCTGTGCCGGCAAGCGCCGGCGTTCATGCCTGGATGGTCGGCGCGGCCGGCATCATGACGCTGGCGGTGATGAGCCGCGCGACGCTCGGCCATACCGGCCGGCAACTCACCGCATCCTGGGCCACGCAGGCGATCTACGCCGCGATCATCGTCGCAGCGCTGGCGCGCATCTGCGCGGTGCTCGAACCCGGCTACAGCGACCCGCTGCTGCATGTCGCCGGCTTTGCATGGGCGATCGCCTTCATCGGATTCGCGGTCGCCTACGCACCGTTGCTCACGGGTCACGATCCCCGCATGAGGCGGAAAGCGGTCGCCTGAACGCGCGCCGGCGGCGGCTTCGGCTCGTGCCGACAAAATGGGCAGGCCGGCCTCAATTATCCGTTCGACGGCGGCAATCCCGATGCCTAGTCTCGCATCGCCGATTGAGGAGTTTGAATGCGCACGGTTCTCGATTATTGCTCCGGAGGAGTTCAGCGAAGCTTTCCCGCGGGAACGGTCATCCTCCACGAGGGCGGCACCACAGGTCACCTCTATGTCCTGATCGAGGGCCGGCTCGAGGTCATCAAGGGCGATACCGTCGTCGCCAGCATCGCCGAACCCGGTGCGGTGGTCGGAGAAATGTCGGTGCTGCTCGACAAGCCGCATACCGCGACCGTGCGCGCGGCGGCGGATTCGACGATCTACGAGTTTGGCGACGCCGCATCATTCCTGCGCGACCAGCCGGAGGTGGCGCTCCTGATCGCCCGGCTGCTGGCGCAGCGGCTCAATGTCGCAACCACCTATCTCGCCGACATCATGCATCAATATGCCGGTCACGGCGATCACCTCGCGATGGTCGGCGAGATCCTGCAAAGCATGATCAACCTGCCGCCGATAAAGGTCTCGCCAGGCTCGGATCGGCAATCCGACCCAAGGATGTAAGCCACTCCGGCGGATCGACGACCGGAGAAGCCGGCCGCCGCAGCGGCGCCTTGAGGTCGATGCATTGCGCCTCGCCGGCTGCGAGCCAGAACGCCGTGCCCTCGTCGATGTCGAGCACGATATGGACCGGCGGGCGGCCGGGTTGCAGGCCGGCATTGAACACCCAGGTGTCGCCGAGCCGGTCATACCAGGAGCCGTCGGGGATGAAGGGCGACTGGTGCACATGACCCGAGATCACCATCGATGGCCGATATGTCTCGATCCATTGCACGAGTTCGACGTCGCCGAAAAATCGCTTGCCGCCCCAGCTGGTCGGAGAATTCGCCGGCGGCGCGTGATGCGCCCAGATCCAGCGCGTCAGCCGCCGCGCGGCCGCCGCGCGAAGCTGGTCCTCGATCCGCTGCTTGACCAGCGGTCCGTCCCACCACGGACACACCGTGAATAGCGTGTCCCCGATCGAGAGGCTGTCGCCGTCGCAGGCGATGCCGAGTTCGCGCACCTCGCCGATCCAGCGCGAGATCTTTTCGCCCTCGGGACTGCGCTCGTCGAGGTCGTGATTGCCCGAGCACAGAATCACCGGCGTGATCGCCGACAGCAGCGCGAGATATTTCTTCACCACCACGATCTGGGCGCGGAAATCGACCGCCGATCCGACGTCGAGCGCGTCGCCGGCGAAGATCACAAGATCGAATTGCGGCGCCGCGCTGAGCAGCCAGTCGAATTGCGGCAGCGAATAGTGCAGATCCGCGACGACGAGGCAGCGCATTTCAGATCAATCCGATTGCTCAAGAATTGGGCGGCAAGCTGGCGCCTGCATTCAATCCGCCAATACAGAGCAAAGATTGTGCCGTGTCGCGTCGGTTCGGCGCGACAGATTCCCGCACCGATGTCCGGCTTCGCCCGAGCCTACTGGGCCTTGGCCATCTCCTGCGCGAACACCACTTCGACCAGCGTGCCCGAATGCGCGGCCGTCTTGATGTGGAATTGCGCGCGGTTGGCCTCGACCAGCGCCTTGGTCAGCGACAGGCTGACGCCGGCGCCGTCGGAGGCCTGATCCGGGGGGCCCTGGGTGCGGAACGGCTCCATCGCGGCGGCGAGCTCGTTGTCGTTGAGCCCCTGGCCGGTATCGCGGACCCGCAAGACCACGTCCCCGAAATCCGACAGCGCGGTGGAGACGATGACCTGACCGCCGGCATTGGCGAGATGGATCGAATTGCCGATCAGATTGAGCGTGATCTGGCGCAGCGCGCGGGCGTCGGCAAGGACCGGCGGCAGCGCGTGCGCGAGCGAAGTGCGGATGATGATGCGTTCGCGGTTGGCCTGCGGCTGCATCACCGCGACGCATTGCTCGACCAGGTCGTTGAGGTTCTGGCTGGCGAAGGTGAGGTCGAGCTTGCCGGTCTCGATCCGCGACAGATCGGTGAGGTCGTTGATGATGGCGATCACGCGTTCGCCGGAGGCGCGGATGTCCTTCATGTATTCGACGTAGCGCTCGTTGCCGAGCGCGCCGAAGCGCTCGCCGATCATCACTTCGGCAAAGCCGATGATGGCGTTGAGCGGCGTGCGGACCTCGTGGCTGATCCGCGCCAACAGGTCGGCCTTGGCGTTGGCGGCGCGATCGGCGAGCCGCCGCGCCTGCTGCAGCTCGCTTTCGCTCTTTCTGCTCTGCGACAGATCGCGGAACACGGCGAAGAAATTCGGACCGTCATGGCGGGTGCGTCCCATGGTCATCGACAGCGGGATGATGCCGCCGCGGCTCGCCCGGCCAAGCACGTCGCGGCCGTGTTCGAGCAGGCTGGCGACGCCGGCGCCCTTGATGGTTTCCAGATAATCCATCACCACGCGCTGGCTTTCCGGCGCGAACAGCTCGGAAAGATTGCGCTGCACGAGTTCAGCGCCGTCATAGCCGAACAGCGCCTCGGCGCTGCGGTTGCCCGAATTGAGGTTGCCTTCGGCGTCGAACATCACGACGCCATCGGCTGTCGTGTCGAGGATGGCGCCGAGTTCCTCGGCATCGGCGTGGCCGACCGGCGAGGGCTCCGGCGCCGGCGGCGGCGCCTCCGAGATCGCGGCGGCGATATCGGCGCTTTCGGTTCCGGTGCCCGAGAAGATCAGGGCCAGCGCCTGTTCGTCGTCCCAGCTGATGGTGTAGAGCCGCGCGTCGATCGCCGAGGACGGTGTGTGTTCGCTGGAGGCGTCGGGCGCGGAAATCCGTACCGGCGTGCCGGTGTCGGAGGTGCTGCTGGCGTTCGAGACGCCTGGCTCGACATAGAGCGCGTCGAGACCGCCGGCATCCTCCAGCGCATGAAGGTTCGCATAGCCCATCCGCGCGAGGAACGCGGCGTTGGCGTAGACCAGCCGGTCGAGCCGATAGATCAAGACGCCGATCGGCAACAGGTCGAGCAGCTTCCGGTCGCGCCGGGCCTGGCCGCGCGGCGCCGGTTCGGGCTCGATCAGCCAGCCGGCCTGTTCGCCGATCTCGAGCGTTTCGGGCGCGGCCAGGAATTCGATCGCGGCCACGGGCTGTTCGGATGTCGCCGGCGCGGTAGCGGTGATTCCGGTTTCGCTTTCGAGCCGCGCGGATAATTGCCGGGCCAGTTCGTCGAAGGCGCTGTTTTCCACCGGCGTCAGGGCCGGCGATTTCGGCTCGCCCCCGTTCAATTTCGATTCGCCCAATTTCGATTCGCCCGGGGGTCGAAACGGCAGGACGTTCTTGGGGATGTCGACGGGCGTTTCCACGGGCGTTTCCAAATCGGTTGGCGGTGAAGTCTCGACAGCGTCAGCGGCAGGAGATTCAGCTGAACCGGCAGTTCCAGTATCGCGAATCGAAGGCGAATTCGCGGCCGAATCTTTCGCTAGATCGGCCTGAACGGTGCCGGCCGAAAGCGATTGTGGCACTGGCGGGGCATTCAACAATTCGAAGCGGCGCAGCGCCGCCAGCCGCTCCAGGGCGTCGAGATCGCGGCAAACGCCGAACCCCCGGTAGCCGGCGAAATTGCGCGCCTGGTCGTAGACCGGCAGGCCCGATAATTCGACCGGCAACCGGTCGCCGCCGTCGGCGGGCCAGTTCAGGCTGATGCCGCTCCAGGTGTTGCGGGTGGCGACGGCCTTGAGCACGCGGGCTTCCGGATCGAGCCCGAAGGCAACGGCGATTTCGTTCCACAACTGGCCGAAGCACGCGGCCGTGCGCGCGCCGATCAGGCGGATGAATTCGTCGGAGCCGACTGAAAAACGGCCGTCGGCATCCATCTGCCACAGGAAGCGCAGCGGGTGGCGGCGCTCGGCGGGCGCGGGCTCGTCGCGCCATGACGGGACTTCGGAGGACATCGGCGTCGGCTCGTCGGCAACGGCTTCGACATAGGGTGATGGCTCGCGGGTGGAGCCGCTGTCGCACTCCGGCGACGTGGCGGTCGGGGCCTCGGCGGGAGATGCTTCCACATCGGACATGTCGAATTCGCCTGGCGTATTCGCATCGGCGGGCTCTGCGGTTTGTTCGGAGCCTTCCTCGATCAAGGCGAACTCCGCCGGGGCCTCGCCGGAATTGGCCGGCTGCTCGTAGTCGGGCATCGGCTGCTCCGCGGCCGGCGCGACCGGCTCGGGCGTGGGCTCGGCCTGTGGTGCGTCCATCGTCGCGACGGGCGTCTCATCCGCGAACTCGTCGACCAATGCGAACTCGGCCGGCGCTTCACCTGAAATCGCGGGCTGCTCGTAGTCGGGCATCGGCTGCTCCGCCGCCGGCGCTACGGCCTCGGGCGCCGGTTCGGCGTGTGCCGGTTCAGTGGTCTCGGCGGACGGCTCATCGGCGAATTCGTCGACCAGCACAAACTCGGCCGGCGCTTCACCGGAAATCGCGGGCTGTTCATAGTCCGGCATCGGTTGCTCCACCGCTGGTGCGATCGGCTCTGAGCCGGACTCCGTCGCCTGCGGTACCGCCGGTGCGATCAGCCCGACCAGTCCAACATCCGCGCCGCTGCCGACGCGCTGCAGGACCATGCGGCCGAGGCCAACAGTCGTTTCGACCCAGCCCTGCCTGAGTGCGTTGTCGCGCGCTTCGTCGAGGCCGGCCTCGGAGAGATTGCGGAAGCCGAACAGCGGAGCCGCGGCGTCGCTGGCGCCGACCAACATGCCGTCGCGCGCGAAGGCGGCGATCGGCTGCTCGACGCCCTCGACCAGAAGCTGCAGCCGCTCGAGCAGCGGCATGGCGCGGCCGACGGGTTCGGCGGCGGCGATCAGGATGCCGTGGTTGCCATCGGCAAATTCAAGCCGGGCACAGCCGCAGGTGACGAGCATGCCCAGCGCCGAGCCGAAGCCGCGCAGCCGCTCCAGCCGGATCGCGCCGCCCAGCGGCAATCTTCCCCAAAGCTGAGCCACCTGGCGCCGGCGCGCGTCCGCCGGACCGAAGGGTTTTTGGGCGAGGGCCGCGCCATTGGCCGCGCCGAACAGTCTGGCGCCGACCGGATTGGCCCAGAGAATCCGGGTACCGTCGAGCGACCATAGCCAGGCGGGGAAGGCGCTTGTCGCATGGACCGCCAGTCGCGGATCGCCGACGCCTCGCAACTGGAATTCCGCATTATTCATCGCAACGACATGATCCGACTGGCGAGGCGCGTGCCCGGTGGTGGCTTCAGATACCGGCGGCCAAAGGATGACCACCCTGGTGGAGCGTCAGTATCGCCCGCGGGCGACGGCAGGTCCACGGCCTGGCGGCCCCGGTTTATATCGCAGCTGCGATAACCTTAATCCGGTTGAACCCGATTGGCGCCTGCGGCGTTGGGGCTGTTGCAAACGGCGATCAAAGGTTCACGATGGGAACCTGCGGCCGCCACGTCACGCCGGCGAAGTATCTTGTCGATAGAATTGGGCGAACGGGAAGCGGGAGTCGCGGACGGCCCTCGCGATTGCGCAACAGGAGTGAGACCATGAGCCAGGAAGAGCAAAACCGTTTCGAAATTCCGAAGGAAATGCGATCGATGGCGGAGGCTAACTTCAATCAGGCCCGCAGCGCCTTCGAGAAATTCGTCGCCACCGCGCAGGCCGCCGCTGGCTCGATCGAGGAGCGGGGGGCGAGCGTGCGCGCCAGCGCCAAGGACGTCGGCGCCAAGGCGATCTCCTATGCCGAAAAGAATGTGCAGGCCTCGCTGGACTATGCGCAATCGCTGCTGCACGCCAAGGACCTGACCGAAATCATGAAGCTGCACAGCGAATATGTGCAGGTCCAGATGCGCTCGCTGGCCGAGCAGGCGAGCGAAATGGGCCAGATCGTCAGCCGGGCAGCCATGGAAGCCGCCAAGCCCAAAACCTGAGACGCAGATCCTTCCTGGCGGGGGTGTTTGACGGTCCAGTACCGGGGAGGGATCGCTGCATCTCATCCGGGTCTGCCATGCAGTGCCGTAACCTTAAATTGTGTTCGATCGTATTGCGTTGCACAAAATTGACATTATATAGGCCTAGAAGTGTCCGGTGTCCGACGCGGGACACTCCCACAGCGTGATCCAAGTCGACGTTCCCGGTGTTTTGCGCTGCCGGGCGCGCAAGGGGTCACATCATTTCACCCCAGTCTTGAAGGATTCATGCCATGGCAAGTTCCGATCCTTTCTCCTCCTCCGTCATCCCGTTCGAGGTCCCCGAGCAGATGCGCGCGTTCGCCGAAAAGGGCGTTTCGCAGGCGCGCGACAGCTACGCCAAGTTCAAGGACGTTGCCGAGAGCAACAACGGCACCATCGAGGCGGTATTCTCCTGCGCCAGCAAGGGCGCCAGCGAATATTCCGCCAAGCTGATGGAGATCATGAAGGCCAACAGCACCGCGACGCTGGACTTCGCGCAGGAGCTGCTCGGCATCAAGACGCCTTCCGAGGCGGTCGAGCTGTGGAGCTCCCACGCCAAGAAGCAGTTCGAGACCATCTCCGCCCAGGCCAAGGAGCTCGCCGAGCTGGCCCAGAAGGTCGCGACCGAGACCGTCGAGCCGATCAAGGCGAATGCGTCGAAACTGTTCAAGCCGGCCGCCTGACCGATCATTCTGCTGCCAGGAGGCCCGGGCCGACCGCCCGGGCCTCCTGTTTTTTGCCATCTTCCAGGGGCCTCGGATCGCGCGATAGGTGGCCCCGTCGGCCTTGCCAAAGACGGGCGTTGCACCTAGTTTCCGCCCCGTTCGGCCGCCCCTTTTTCAGGGCCGGCGAAGGATGCAGTTGTAGCTCAGTTGGTTAGAGCGCCTGTCTGTGGAACAGGAGGTCGGTGGTTCGAGCCCACCCAACTGTACCACGCATCGAACCCTTGATTGCGCGCATGCGATGTCGAAGCGAGCGCTGTGTTTTCCACGACACGGTTGACTGATATTCTGTTCTCCTTGCTGTTGTCCTTGCCGTTCTCCCCGCCATCTTCCTTGCTAATCCGCCGCCCTTCACCCACAATTCCCGCAGCGCTGCTTCGGGGGGATTTGCGATGACAGTCCGGTCCAGGAACTACCAAGTAGGTCTGATGCTGGCGACGGCGCTGTCGGTGTCGATGTGGCCCGCGGCAAGCCGGGCTTATACCCCCGAGCAGGAACAAGCCTGCAGCGGCGACGCGATGCGCGTCTGCGGCGCCTTCGTTCCCGACGTCGACCGCATCACGGTCTGCATGATCCAGAACAAGTCACAGCTCAGCCCGGGCTGCCGCGTGTTCTTCAGATCCGAGCCCGAGGCCAATGCCACCGCGGCCAATGTCGGCCGGCCGATGAGCATCAGGCCGGTAGATTCGCGGAAGCCGCGAAAATCCAGGAAGTCCGACGACGACTGAGGTCGGCCTCGATCGTCCCTTGATCGTTTTCCATTCCTGCTTGCGCGCCGGCGTTTCGCTTTCCGTCGTCGAACCGAGCCGATGCCTCCTTTGCGGGCACGATCGCGACCGCGTGGACTCGTTTTGTTCGATGCACACCTATCGGTCGGCATGAAAATCCGACAGCGCCGGTACCCGGTCAGGTTGAATGCGACTGCCGATGCCCCCCTGAAAAATCGCGCAATGAGTCCAACAAGGGCATTTTCGATTCGATTTGCGCGTTTTTCCCTTGCTGTGCCGCTTGGTGTGACTCAAAAGCCAACCCTTGGGATTAATCCGGGGGCTGCATCACAATTGGTTGTAAATTCTTCTTTCACGAATCAGCGCGGTGATTTATTTTCACGTTCTGGGGTCAATCTGGAGGCCAAGGTATGAACGTCATTGTTTTCGCTTCGCGTAAAGGCGGCTCGGGAAAAAGTACCCTGGCCGCTCATCTTGCTGCGCATGTCCATAAGGCAACGAAACCCACTCTGCTTGTCGACGCCGATCCGCAGGGTTCGCTGACTCTTTGGCACAAGCTGCGCGGCACCAACGAACCGCCGATCAAGACCGCGGTCAATTCCGTCAGCGGGATCGTCGCGGCCGCGAAACGTGACGGCTTCGAGTGGGTATTCATCGACACGCCGCCGAATCTCTCGGCCGTCGTGGAAGATTCCATCAAGAACGCCACCATGGTGATCATTCCGGCGCGGCCGGGGGTATTCGACGTCAACGCCGTGCAGGAAACCATTCAGACCTGCCGCGCCGCGCGCAAGCCCTATGCTGTCGTACTCAACGGTGCGCCTGCGCGCCGCGACGACGCGGAAAGCCCGATCGTCACCATCGCGCGTGAATCGCTGGCCAAGTTCCGGGCGCCGGTTTGGGGCGGCCAGATCACCAACCGTGCCGACCTGTTGATGGCGCTCAGCCATGGCGAAGGCGCGCGCGAATATTATGCGGAAGGGCGCGCTGCGGCCGAGATCGGCCGGCTGTGGGCCGCGATCGAACGTTCGGTGAAGGCGATCCGCGGATCGGCGTCGGCGAGCGGCGCAATGCACAAGCAGGCGGCTTAAGCAAGCCGCGGCTCAAGACCAACAAGAACGCGCAAGGCTTCGCGCGTTTTTCTGTTGTGAACCGTCATCCCCACGTAACGGCTGAGGCGTTACGTGGGGATGACGTTGTTTGGCCTGGAAATTGTTACAGCCTGGAAATTCGTTTGCGATGGCCCGCGTTAGGCGACCATCAGCATGTAGAAGACGATCACCGGCGACAGGCCGAGGATCACCGACCAGATGCCCAGCGCCCAAAGAATGTCTTCTGTGCTGAAGCCCTGCTGTCCAGGGAATGGATTATCCTGAGTGCTCACGACGCCCCCGCGCTTCTTGCTCTTGTAGGCATGTTGATACGCGAGAATTTTTAAAAAAGCCGATCGCGATTTCGCGCGCTTTTGACCACAGGCGCTACCGCGGATTAACCAAGGCGGCCGCCCGTGGGCCTGTCAGCTTCCCGTCACGAGGCGGAAGGCCACCACCGGCGCCACGCCCAAAAGCATCGCCCACAGTCCGAACGAGGACACCAGAAGCAGGTCCTGCACGGCTTCGGCGCGCGCCGAAGCCAGAACGGCGGCATCGCGAATGGTCTTCTTGGTCATTGTTTCCCCCTGGTCAGTTTGTGGTTGGGGATTTCAATAGACCTCAAGCTTTAAACTACGCGCTACGGTCTCGTTCGGATTTGCCGAGCAGGCATTACCCCGTATTAACCACGCAACTCGCCCGCTCGGAGCAGCCTAGCGGTCGGCGCGGCCGATCACGTCCATCAGCTCCGTGATCTTGCGGCGCTGGTCGGCCTTGTCCCCGGAGGAGATCGCGTGCTCGACGCAATGGGCGACGTGGTCGCGCAGGATTTCCTCCTCGACGCGGCGCAACGCCGCCTTCGCGGCTGCGATCTGCGTCACCACGTCGATGCAGTAGCGGTCGTCCTCGACCATCCCGGCGAGGCCGCGGATCTGGCCCTCGATCCGTTTCAGTCTTTTCAGGCAGGAGCTCTTGATCTCGCTTCTCATAGGGTTCATATACCCCCCTAGGGTATACTTTTCAAGAGGCCGGGAGAGCAGTGATGGCAGAGACGGATCACCCACTCGGGACGGGCACGGCGCATGCCGGCCACCATCACGGTCCGGAAACGCACGCCTGCTGCGGCGGCAAACATGGCGGCGGCGACAAGGCGGCCAACGTCGCGATCGACCCGGTCTGCGGCATGAGCGTCAACCGCGACACCGCAAAACACCGCTTTGCCTACAAGGGGCAGGACTATTTCTTCTGCAGCGCGCGTTGCCGCGAGCGTTTCGAGGCCGAGCCGCAAAAATACCTCGCGCCGAAGCAATCGCGGCAGCCTGAGCCCGCGGCGCCCGCCGGCAGCATCTATACCTGTCCGATGCATCCGGAGGTGCGGCAGGTCGGCCCGGGTTCCTGCCCGATCTGCGGCATGGCGCTGGAGCCGGAGCGGGTCTCGCTCGACCAGGCGCCGGACCCTGAACTCATCGACATGACCAGGCGGTTCTGGATCGCGCTGGTGCTGACGCTGCCGGTCTTCGTCATCGAGATGGGCAGCCATCTCGGCCTTGGTCATCTCGTTCCGCCGATGTGGTCGAACTGGATATCCTTCGTGCTGGCGACGCCGGTGGTGCTGTGGGCGGGCGCGCCGTTTTTCGCCCGCGGCTGGCGTTCGCTGGTGACGCGCAATCTCAACATGTTCACGCTGATCGCGATGGGCACCGGCGTGGCCTATATTTACAGCGTGGTCGGCACGCTCGCGCCGCAGCTGTTTCCGCCCGCGTTCCGCGACATGCACGGCATGGTCGCGGTGTATTTCGAGGCCGCCGCCGTCATCACGGTATTGGTTCTGCTCGGACAGGTGTTGGAGTTGCGGGCGCGCGAGCGTACCTCGGGCGCGATCAAGGCGCTGCTCGGGCTCGCGCCGAAAACCGCGCGCCGCGTCACCGATCACGGCGACGAGGATGTCGCGATCGATGCCATCGCGGTGGGCGACCGCCTCCGGGTGCGTCCGGGCGAGAAGATCCCGGTCGACGGGGTAGTCATCGAAGGCCGCTCCGCGGTCGACGAATCCATGGTGACCGGCGAGTCGATGCCGGTATCGAAGGCCGAAGGCGCGCGCGTGATCGGCGGCACCGTCAATCAGAGCGGCGGCCTGGTGCTGTCGGCCGAAAAGGTCGGCCGCGACACCATGCTGGCGCGCATCGTGGACATGGTGGCCCGCGCGCAGCGCTCGCGCGCCCCGATCCAGCGGCTCGCCGATCGGGTCGCCGGCTGGTTCGTGCCGGCGGTGATCGCGGCGGCGGTCGCGGCATTCGCGGCCTGGATGATTTTCGGTCCCGAGCCGCGCTTCACTTTCGGCCTGGTCGCCGCCGTCACAGTACTGATCATCGCCTGCCCCTGCGCGCTGGGTTTGGCGACCCCGATGTCGATCATGGTCGGCGTCGGCCGCGGCGCCCATTCCGGAATCCTGATCCGCGACGCCGAGGCGCTGGAACGGTTCGAGCGCATCGATACCATCGTGCTCGACAAGACCGGCACGCTCACCGAAGGAAAACCGAAAGTGGTGTCGATCGTCGCCGCCGGCGGCATCGAGGAAGGTGAATTGCTGCAGCTGTCGGCCAGCGTCGAGCGCGGCAGCGAGCATCCGCTGGCGCAGGCGATCCTGAACGCCGCCAAGGAGCGCGGCGTCAAGCCGGGCGAGGCCGCCGACTTCGCCTCGCCTTCCGGCAAGGGCGCGACCGCAACCGTCGACGGCCGCAAGGTCGCGCTCGGCAATGCGATGCTGATGGGTGAGCTCGGCATTTCAACCGGAGATGTGGACGCCGCCGCGGAAGCCGCGCGGCAGGATGGCGCCACCGCGATCTATGTCGCGGTCGACGGCCGCGCCGCCGGAATCATCGCCATCGCCGATCCGATCAAGGCGTCGGCGCCGGCAGCGCTACAGAAGCTGCGGGAGGACGGGTTGCGCGTGGTGATGCTGACCGGCGACAATCTCACCACCGCGCGCGCGGTGGCTTCAAAACTCGGCATCGACGAGATCGAGGCCGGCGTGCTGCCGGAGCGCAAGAGCGAGGTGGTGCAGCGGCTTCGCAACGAAGGCCGCAGCGTCGCCATGGTCGGCGACGGCGTCAACGACGCGCCGGCGCTGGCCGCGGCCGACATCGGCGTCGCCATGGGCGGCGGCACCGACGTGGCGATCGAAAGCGCAGGGGTCACGCTCCTGACCGGCGACCTCTTGGGCCTGGTGCGGGCGCGGCGGCTGTCGGTCGCGACCATGCGCAACATCCGCCAGAACCTCACCTTCGCGTTCCTGTACAACGCCGCCGGCGTGCCGATCGCCGCCGGCGTGCTCTATCCCGTGTTCGGCCTCCTGCTGTCGCCGATGATCGGCGCCGCCGCGATGGCGCTGTCCTCGGTCAGCGTGATCGGTAACGCGCTGAGGCTCGCGAGGACCAGGCTGGATTAAGACGTCATTGCGAGCCACCGGGTCGGCGGCGCCGATCGGTGACAGGCTGCGCGAAGCGATCCGGAGTCACGAACGCTGGCTTGCCTCGTCGCGGAGCGCCTCGCAATGACGGGACAGACGCCGCTCGATTTCCGCATCGATCCGCGCGGCGAGCGCCTCACTCACCTCCGTCATCGGCAGCCGCACCTCCGGACTGTCGATCAATCCTGTGCGCCACAGCCAGTGCTTGATCGGCGCCGGGCTCGGCTCGGAGAACAGCAGTTTCGTGAGATCCGCAACCGAACGCCAGCGCATCAGCGCGGCGTCGGACTCGCCCGCCGCCTGCAGCCGCCAGATTTCCGCGAACGTCGCGGTTTCGACATGCGCGGACGCCAGGATGCCGCCGTCGGCGCCGTCGCTCAGCGCCTCCTGATATTGCGCGTCCTCGCCGGTCAGCAGCGCGAAGTCTTGCGGACGCCGGCGCAACAGCTCGAGCGACTGGTTGCGGTCGGCGCAGCAATCCTTCAGTCCTGCGATATTGCGATGCGAGGCCAGGCGCAGCATCGCCTCGTTGCCGAGATTGACGCCGGTCCGGTAGGGAATGTTGTAGAGCGCCACCGGATGGCTGGCGCGATCGGCGAGCGCGTGGAAGTGAAGCTCCAGCCCCCGCTGCGACGGCCGCGAATAATATGGGCAGGAAATCAGGTAGCCGTCGATCGGCCATGAGGCGGTTCGCGCGAGCGTGTCGAGCAGCGCGCTGGTGTTGCTGCCGGACAGGCCGAGCAGGACAGGAAGATTTTTCGTCGTTCCGGCCGCGTCGCGCACCGTGAAAACCAGCCGTTCGGTCTCAAGGGGCGAAAGCGTCAGGCTTTCGCCGGTGGTGGCGGCAAGCACCAGCCCGTTGACGGGCAACGCGATGTAATGCCGGACCAGCCGCCGCAGTGAGGTCTCGTCCAGCAGGCCGTCGCGGAACGGCGTGATCAGCGGCAGCCAGAGGCCGCGCAGGCGAGATTGAAGGTCGGAAGCTTGAAGATCGGAAGTTCGAAGGTCGCTCATTGGTCCATCTCCTCGGGGGAAAGCCGGAAGACGGGACATTAAAAAACCCCGTCCAGACGGCGGGGTTTTCTCGGATCGGCGCTGGCTGAAAAACTATCTCGCGCGCCGATTCAAAGCCCCGGAAGCCGGAGCTTTTTTCGACAACGCTGCCATGCAAAAACTCATGATCATCCGGCAATGATGGTCGGACGCCCTGCGCCTGTCAACGTGCGGAACGGGTGCAGCCAGGTGCATCCAGCCGCACGGCGAGCCGGCGATCATGACGCGACACCCAAAAAAAAGCCGGGCTCAATCGAGCCCGGCTTAAGGTATTGGCCACGTGAGGCCGACACAATCACCTTCCAAGAGGGATTACTGAGCTTCCGCGCCACTGGAGGAGGGGGACAAATGCGCAACGCGAATGCTCAGCGTACGTACAGTATGGTCCCCGCCCGTGTCTTGCAGCAACTCCGCCCCAAGCATGTCAGTCATGCGGAGACCGAGGGCTTGTGACAACTCGCGCAACAACTTGGCGCAAGATCACGACGGCCAGCGCTGCGCCTTGCTCACCACGAAGTCGCGAAACACCTGCACCCGCGCCACCGTCTTCAATTCTTCGGGATAGACGAAATAAGTGTCGAGCTGGATCGAATCGGATTCCCCGAACAGCTGCACCAGGCGGTTGTTTTCCTCGACCAGATAGTCCGGCAGGGAGGCGATGCCGAGCCCCTGCTGGCAGGCGCGCACGAGTCCCAGGATGTTGTTGACCCTGAAATAGGCCTCGCGCGGACCGGAGCCGTTGCGGCCGGCCTCGATCAGCCAGCTGCGGTTCTGCAGATGCGGTTGAACCTGGGTGTCGCTGAGCATGATGATGCGATGCGAATCGAGGTCGTCGAGCGTACGCGGCGTTCCGAAGTGCTTGATGTATTCCGGCGAGCAATAGGCGTGGAAGCCGATCGAAAACAGCTTGCGCTGGATCAGGTCCGGCTGGGTCGGCTTGCGGGTGCGGATCGCGACGTCGGCCTCCCGCATCGAAAGGTCGAGTTCCTCGTCGGTGACGATCATCGAGATCCGGATTTCCGGATAAAGCGCGGTGAATTCGTGCAGCCGCGGAATCAGCCAGTTGATGCCGAGCGCCGGCGGCGTCTGGATCTTGAGATCGCCGCTCGGCCGCTCGCGGCTGTCGGTGAGTTTCGCCCGCGCCGCCTGCAGCTGCATGAACACATCATGCGCGGTGCGGAACAACAGGTCGCCCTGTTCGGTGAGGATGAGACCGCGCGCATGGCGATGGAACAGCGACACCGAGAGCTCCTGCTCCAGCGCGCTGACCTGCCTCGAGACGGCCGATTGCGACAGGCCGAGTTGCTCGCCGGCATGCGTGAAGCTGCCCGCTTCCGCCGCCGCGTGAAACACCTTCAGCTTGTCCCAATCCATATCGGTAAATCCGTTGCGGGTTCGAGCCATGACTATTCCGCCGCCGCGCGGTCGCTCGCGCGCAAGGCGAGAAAGCGTTCGGCCTCGAGCGCCGCCATGCAGCCGAGCCCTGCGGCCGTCACGGCCTGCCGATAGGTTTCGTCGGCGACATCGCCGGCGGCGAACAGGCCGGGCACCGAGGTCGCGGTCGAATTCGGCGCCACTTCGACATAGCCCGACGGTTTCAATTTGATCTGGCCCTGCACGAGGTCGGTCGCCGGCGCATGCCCGATCGCGATGAAGACGCCGTCCGCCGGCACTTCCGAGAGCGCGCCGGTCTTGACGTTCTTCAGGCGGACATGGGTGACCTTGCCCGGATTCTCGGTGCCGCAGATTTCGTCGATCGCGCAGTCCCATATCACCTTGATCTTGGGGTGCTTGAACAGGCGGTCCTGCAGGATGCGCTCGGCGCGGAAATGGTCGCGGCGATGCACGATCGTCACGGTCGATGCAAAATTGGTCAGGAACAGCGCTTCCTCGACCGCGGTGTTGCCGCCGCCGACCACGACGACTTCCTTAGCCCGATAGAAGAACCCGTCGCAGGTGGCGCAGGCCGAGACCCCGAAACCCTTGAATTTCTCTTCCGAGGGCATGCCGAGCCAGCGCGCCTGCGCGCCGGTGGCGAGGATGACCGTTTCGGCAAGATAGACATCGCCGCTATCGCAGGTCAGGCGGAACGGCCGCTGGCCCAGCTCGAGTTTGCTGACGAGATCGGTGACGATCTTGGTGCCGACATGGGCGGCCTGCTTCTCCATCTGCTCCATCAGCCAGGGGCCCTGGATGACGTCGGCAAAGCCCGGATAGTTTTCCACGTCGGTGGTGATGGTGAGCTGGCCGCCGGGCTGGATGCCCTGGATCAGCACCGGCTCCAGCATCGCGCGCGCGGCATAGATCGCAGCGGTGTAGCCGGCGGGGCCGGAACCGATGATGACGACCTTGGCGTGGATAGGAGCAGGCATGGGAGAAGTCCCTCTCTTAAGGGAATTTGGTCTGGGCTTGGGCGAAAAGCGCTCGGAGGGCATCGCCCCGGCGCTGAAAGTGTCAAATCCAAGTCTAGGATATCTGGCAAGCTATGCAAGAATTGCAATCCATATCGGCGATTTTTCCCCCCAAGGGTGAACAATTGCGCGGCGCACGCGCAATAAAATTGCGCAAGCGGCCGTTGCTGGGCTAAGAGAGTTGCCAACCGTTGTCACAAGCCACTGCCAGCCCCAGGATCCGGACCCGCGTGTCGAAGAATCTTGACGAAATCGACCTCAAAATCCTCAGCGAAATCCAGGCCGACGGCCGAATCACCAATGTGGAACTGGCCAAGCGTGTCGGGATTTCGCCGCCGCCCTGCCTGCGCCGGGTGCGGGCGCTGGAGGAAGAAGGGTACATCCAGGGCTATCGCGGCCTGCTGGACCCGCGCCGCCTCGGCTTCGACGTCACGGTGTTCGCCTCGGTGCATCTGTCGAGCCAGGCCGACGCCGATTTGCGCGCGTTCGAGGCCTTCGTTCGCGCCGAACCGCTGGTGCGGGAATGCTGGATGCTGTCGGGCGAGGTCGATTTCATCCTCAAATGCGTGGCGCCGGACATGGCGACCTTTCAGGAATTTGTCACCCACCTCACCGCCGCGCCCCATGTGCGCAACGTCAGGACGTCGCTGGTGCTGCACAATTCCAAATACGAGGCGGCCGTGCCGCTGGAATTGAAAGTGCCGGGTTGAGGCTGTGCCGTTCGGCTGGCTTGAACGACGCCCGCGCCGCTCAGCTTTTCTTGCGCAGCATCGCGTCGAGGCTCAGCGGTCCGCCGCCGGCGCAGGCCAGGAAGAGGCAGGAAAAGCAGAACATGATCGCGAGGTTGCCGCCGTTCAAAAGCGGAATGAAGCCCTTCGGGAAATGGCTGATGAAATAGGCGAACGCCATTTCACCGCAGAGCACGAAAGCCGCGCAGCGCGAGAACAGGCCGACGAGCAGGAGGCCGCCCACCACCAGTTCGAACATGCCGGCGACGCCGAACAGCGACAACGGCTGTACCTTGTCGAACGCCGTGCCTGCCGGAAATTTCAGGAGCTTCGCGACGCCGAACTGCAGCATCAAGAGCGCGGTGACGATGCGGAAAACGCTGAGAATGATCGGCTCGCCCGCGGCGAGCATTTTGTTGAACCTGTCCATGATCTTGCCCCTTAGGTCCGCTTCATCGTTGCGTCGAGGCTCCACGGGCCTGCGCCCGCGGTCGACAGATACAGGCACGCGAAACAATAGGCGATCGCCAGCGTGCCGCCATTGACCAGCGGGAAGAAGCTCTTGGGCGCGTGCACCATGAAATAGGCGACCGCCATTTCACCTGACACGATGAAGGCCGCGGGCTGGGTCCAGAGCCCGATGATCAGCAAGGCGCCGCCGATCAGCTCGATGAAGCCGGCGGCGCCCAGCAGCGACAGCGGCTGGACGCTGGCGTAGGCCGGAAGCGCCGGAAAGTGGAAGATCTTTCCCATGCCGTGTTCGATGATCATCAATCCAGTGATGATGCGCAGTACGCTCAAGGCCCGCGGTTTCCAGGCGGCGAGGCTCTCCATCATTGCCGTGTCCCCCAAGAAGTTTCGATCTGTTCGAGTCGTATCTTGGCGCGAAGCCGAGCGAAAGCATGCCGCCAAAATAAATCGGCGGCGTTTCGCAAAGCAACAATGGGAATAAGGGCGCTCGCAGAGTGTTTGCGCGGCACGGCATCATGATGCGGAAGCGAAAGGGCCGGGAGATTGCCCCGGCCCTTCATTTCAAACCCGGTATTTCAAAGCGCCGTCGCGAAATCAGGCGGCCGTTTCAGCGCCACTCGACCTTGGTGATCTCGTAGGCCTTGGGGCCGCCGGGGGCCACGACTTCGACGGAAGCGCCCTTTTTCTTGCCGATCAGCGCCCGCGCGAGCGGCGAGGTGATGGAGATGCGGCCTTTCTTGGCGTCGGCTTCCGGTTCGCCGACGATCTGCCAAACCGCTTTCTTGTCGGTGTCTTCGTCGATCAGCGTCACGGTCGCGCCGAACATGATGGTGTCGCCGGAGAGCTTCGAGATGTCGATGATGTCGGCGCGCGCCAGCTTGTCCTCGAGCTCGGCGATGCGGCCTTCATTGTGCGACTGCTCTTCCTTCGCGGCGTGATATTCCGCGTTTTCCGACAGGTCGCCATGCGAGCGCGCTTCGGCGATATGCTCGATGATGCGCGGACGGTCCACCGACTGGCGCTGTTTCAATTCGACCTCAAGGGCGGCATAGCCGCCGGCGGTCATCGGAACCTTTTCCATCATCTCTCTTGTCCTTCGATCGCGCGAGCCGTCCATGGGGGCGCGCGCGAGACGTTTTTCAGATTGCAATTTCGGGGCGACCGAGCGCCGAAACAGAACATCCGCATGGCCGGTGAGTTCCAGCCAAGCCTGCTTTATTGCCGATCGGTTAACGGGCGCGTTAGGCCCGTCAAGGATCAGGATTCGGAAGAAAAATAGCTCTGCAGCGTGCGGACCTCAAGGTCCCCGCCCAGATAGGCGCGGATGCCCTGCGCGGCCGCCACGGCGCCCGAAAGAGTGGTGTAATATGGTACTTTATGCAAGAGGGCAGCTCGCCGCAACGAGCGGCTGTCGGCCAGCGCCTGTGGCCCTTCGGTGGTATTGAAGACCAGCTGGATGTCGCCGTTCATGATGGCGTCGACGATATGCGGCCGTCCTTCCAGCACCTTGTTGACCTTTTCGGTCGGCACCCCGAAATCGGTCAGAAAGCGCTGCGTCCCCGACGTGGCCATCACCTTGAAGCCGACCGCCGACAACAGCCGCACCGCTTCCGCGATCCGGGTCTTGTCGATGTCGCGCACCGACACGAACACCGTGCCCTTGCGCGGCACGCGGGTGCCGCCGCCGAGCTGGCTCTTGGCAAACGCGATCTCGAACGAGCGATCGATGCCCATCACCTCGCCGGTCGAGCGCATCTCCGGACCGAGCACGGTATCGACGCCGGGGAAGCGGGCGAACGGGAATACCGATTCCTTGACCCCGACATGGCCGAGCTTGGGTTTCCTGAGATTGAAGTCCTTCAGCTTCTCGCCGGCCATCAGCCTGGCTGCGATCTTCGCCACCGGCATGCCGATCACTTTCGCGACAAACGGCACCGTGCGCGAGGCGCGCGGATTGACTTCCAGTACGTAGATGTCGCCGTCCTTGATGGCGTATTGCACGTTCATCAGCCCGACCACGTCGAGCCCGAGCGCGAGTTCGCGCGTCTGCCGTTCCAGCTCGGCGATCATCGCGGCATCCAGCGAATGCGGCGGCAGCGAGCAGGCCGAGTTGCCGGAGTGAATGCCGGCCTCCTCGATATGCTCCATGATGCCGACGATGAAGGTGTCCTTGCCGTCCGACAGGCAATCGACGTCGATCTCGATGGCGTCGGACAGATAGCGGTCGAACAGCAGCGGATTGGTGCCGAGCACGGTGTTGATCTGCCCGGTCTTGTCGTTCGGATAGCGCGCCTTGACGTCGCCCGGCACCAGCTCCGGCAAGGTCCCGAGCAGGTAATCGCCGAGCTGGCTTTCCTCGCGGATGATCTGCATCGCGCGGCCGCCGAGCACGTAGGAGGGGCGCACCACCAGCGGCAGTCCGAGATCGGCGGCGACCAGCCGCGCCTGCTCGACCGAATAGGCGATACCGTTCTTCGGCTGCTTCAGCCGCAATTTGTCGAGCACGCGCTTGAAGCGGTCGCGGTCCTCGGCGAGGTCGATGGCGTCGGGCGAGGTGCCGAGGATCGGCACATTGGCCGCCTCCAGCGCGCGCGCGAGTTTCAGCGGCGTCTGGCCGCCGAACTGCACGATGACGCCGTGCAGGGTGCCGTTCTGCCGTTCGGTGGCGATGATTTCGAGCACGTCCTCGGCGGTCAGCGGCTCGAAATACAATCGGTCGGCGGTGTCGTAGTCGGTCGACACCGTCTCCGGATTGCAGTTGATCATGATCGATTCATAGCCGGCATCGTGCAGCGCGAAGCAGGCATGGCAGCAGCAATAGTCGAATTCGATGCCCTGGCCGATGCGGTTCGGTCCGCCGCCGAGAATGATGACCTTCTTCTTGTCCGACGGCGCGCTCTCGTCGGCGAGCGTGCCGGCGAACGGCGATTCATAGGTCGAATACATATAGGCGGTGGGGGAGGCGAACTCGGCGGCGCAGGTATCGATGCGCTTGAACACCGGGCGAACCCCGAGCGCGTGGCGTTTTGCCGTGATTTCGGCCTCGGTGACTTCCGCGAGCACCGCCAGCCGCGCGTCGGAAAAGCCCATCGCCTTCAGGGTCCGCATGCCGAACGCGTTTTGCGGCAGGCCGTTTTCCTTGATCTTGCGCTCCATGTCGACGATGCCGCGCATCTCCGCCAGGAACCACGGATCGATCTTGCAGGAAGTGAAGATCTCATCGTTCGACCAGCCGAGCCGCATCGCCTGCGCCACCTGCAGGAGGCGGTTCGGCGTCGGCGTGCCGAGCGCCGCGCGGATCGCGTTCTTGTCGTCGCTGCGGCCGAGCCCTTCGATCTCGATCTCGTCGAGGCCGGTAAGGCCGGTTTCCAGTCCGCGCAGCGCCTTCTGCAGGCTTTCCTGGAACGTGCGGCCGATCGCCATCACTTCGCCGACCGACTTCATCGAGGTGGTCAGCGTGGTGGAAGCGCCGGGAAATTTCTCGAACGCAAAGCGCGGGATTTTCGTCACGACGTAATCGATGGTCGGCTCGAACGAGGCCGGCGTAGCACCACCGGTGATGTCGTTGGCGATCTCGTCGAGCGTGTAGCCGACCGCGAGCTTGGCCGCGACTTTCGCGATCGGAAAGCCGGTCGCCTTGGAGGCCAGCGCGGAAGAGCGCGACACCCGCGGGTTCATCTCGATCACGACCATGCGGCCGTCGGCGGGGTTGACGCCGAACTGCACGTTGGAGCCGCCGGTCTCCACCCCGATCTCGCGCAGCACCGCCAGCGAGGCGTCGCGCATGATCTGGTATTCCTTGTCGGTCAGGGTCAGCGCCGGCGCCACCGTGATGGAATCGCCGGTGTGCACGCCCATCGGATCGAGGTTCTCGATCGAGCAGATGATGATGCAGTTGTCTTTCTTGTCGCGCACCACCTCCATCTCGAACTCTTTCCAGCCGAGCACGCTTTCCTCGATCAGGACTTCGTCGGTGGGGGAGGCGTCGATGCCGCGCTCGACGATCTCGATGAACTCGGCCTTGGTGTAGGCGATGCCGCCGCCGGTGCCGCCCATGGTGAAGGAGGGGCGGATGATGGCGGGCAGGCCGATGTCGTCGAGCGCGCGCAGCGCGTCGGGCAGCGTCTTGGTCTGCACCGAGCGCGGCGTTTCCAGCCCGATTCTAGTCATGGCCTCGCGGAAACGGCCGCGATCCTCGGCCTTGTCGATGGCGTCGGCGGTAGCGCCGATCATCTCGACGTCGAATTTTGTCAGCGTGCCCTGTTTGCGCAGCGACAGCGCGCAGTTCAGCGCGGTCTGGCCGCCCATGGTGGGCAGCAGCGCAAAGCCGCCGGGGACGACATTGCGCTCCTTCTCGATGATCTTGGCGACGATCTCCGGGGTGATCGGCTCGATATAGGTGGCATCCGCCAGTTCCGGATCGGTCATGATGGTGGCCGGATTGGAATTGACGAGAACGATGCGGTAGCCCTCTTCCTTGAGGGTTTTCACCGCTTGCGTGCCGGAATAATCGAATTCGCAGGCCTGGCCGATCACGATGGGGCCGGCGCCGATGATCAGGATGGTGGAGATGTCGGTTCTTTTGGGCATCAAGTCTCGCGGGAACAGGGATTTGGGCACAAAAAAAGGGCGCGCCTATCGCGCGTCCCTCAAACCCGGCGCTTGGGATCAACCTCGCGCGCGGGTGGTCTTTAGACCAGATTCCGCAGCCGCGAAAGGGTATTAACGCCCCAATCAACCGGCATTTTGGCTTCCGCCTTCGCCCTTCGGGCTTCGGCGCGACAAGCCCGCCTGCGGCTGCTCGAGCTATGGCGCGGCAAGCCCTTTTGAGGCGCCCGGCTGGCCCGCCGAGCCGAAGCTGCAAAGCAGCGAAGGCTGGAGGCCCGGCCTGGATTTGAACCAGGATAAAGAGCGATGCACTGCTCTCGCGTAGACGCGTTCCGCCACCGGGCCGCGGCGATCATTGCCGATCACGCCGCGGTGAGCCACGGTTGCCGTTGATTAACCCTAACCGGCCGGCGGCAGGCTCAGCGCGTGCCGGGCCACGAAGGTCATCCGCCACGGATTGTGCCCGATATTGGAATGGGCGCGGGAGGCGGTGAATCCCGCGGCCGCCAGCTTTGCCACCAACTCGGCCTCGCTGTAGCGCTGCAGCCCGACCTTGCTGCGCAATTGCCGATAGTCCGACAGCGCGGTGGCGGCCAGTCCGATCAGGGCGTCCCTGAGGAAGCCGTGTTTGGCCGCGAACTGCAGCAATGCGAGCACGTCCCGGGGCATGCCTACTTCGGGGCGCAGGACGTCGCCCACCACCAGCCTGCCGCCGGGCTTCAGCAACCGCTTGATGACTGCAAACGCCGCGTCGAGTTCGGCCGGGGTCATGTACTGGGCGACCGAGTTCATCACCACGAGGTCGACCGATCGTTCCGGCATCTTCCTGACGTCATCGAGCGAACGCACCCGGATTTTCGTATTGGGTGCGAAGCGGGCGATCAGCCGGCCGCGCACGCCGGGCGCCGGTTCGGCAAGGATCAACTGGCCGCAGGCCTCCGCGACCCTGGCCGCCGAGAGCGCCTCGCCGCAGGCATAATCAAGTACCACCGCATCAGGGGAGGAGACGTAGCCGATGATGTCCCTGGCGATCAGCTGGAAATGCAGGTCGCGATGCAGCTTGCTCGCATAAATCGTATGCGTGGAATCGTAATAATCGATCCAGTCGTCCATCGTCGTATGGGGTCCGGTAAAACGGGGTTCCGGCAGCGGAACCGGCGGGAAGTTGATGCGTTAGAGGGTCCAGCGGCCCGTGTCCATGCCGTCATTCGTCCGGTTCCTAACAGGAAGGTACATCGTGAGCAAAGCCAGGTCCGATAATAAATCCGACAAAGTGTCCCCCGATCTCGATACGCCGACCGACCTGCCGCAAGCCGCGGCGGACAAGATCTCGGCGGCGCTCAACACGCTGCTGGCCGACGCTTTCGCGCTCTATTTGAAGACCAAGAACTTCCATTGGCATGTCTCGGGCCGGCATTTTCGCGACTACCATTTGATGCTCGACGAGCAGTCGGACGCGATCTTCGCCACCACCGACCAGCTGGCCGAGCGGGTGCGCAAGCTCGGCGGCACCACGCTGCGCTCGATCGGGCAGGTCGCCAAACTGCAGACCATCCAGGACAACGACGAGGACTACGTGCCGCCGCGCGAGATGCTGCGCGAATTGATGGAAGACAACAAGCACGTGGCCGCCGCCATGCGCAAAGCCCACAAGCTTGCCGACGACAACGAGGATTCCGGCACCGCGGGCCTGCTCGAAACCTTCATCGACGAAACCGAGCGCCGCACCTGGTTCCTGTTCGAGGCCAGCCGCCGGGAAGGCAGCAACGCGGCGTAGACCTTCCCGTCACAGGTCGCTCCACGGAGTGAAAAATCGAGACGGAGATAGATCGGACGCCGGCGCGAAGCGCCGGCGTTCCGTCTGCGTTTACTGAGCGGGCAAACCCACCGTTCGCTGCGCCCGTGTGACCGGAGGGGGACTCCATCTTCCGGTGAGCGCTTCCGATTTTGGAGCATAGAGCCGCATGGTCAGATTGAACCCTCCCTTTGGTGCCGGGAGCCAGTTGGCTTCCTTGTCCTTTCCGGGACTCTCGTTCTGAAAATAAAGATCAAGCGAACCGTCGGCATTGTACTTGAAGGGCATCCAGCTGCTGACCGCGAAGCGGTTCAGGACGTTGCCAACCTGGAATCCTTCCGGGTCGTATAGGGTGATCGACCAGAAGGCGTTGACCGGCGGCGCAGCGCCCTTTTCAAAAGTGATCGTGTATTTGTTGGCGCCGTCGAGCGGCTTGCCGGACTCGTCGGCAAGATTGAGAGGGTAAATGGCGTCCTCGACGACATTCGCTCCAAGGCCTTGCTGCGCGAGAATGGCCCGTTTCAAGTAATAGTTGCCGTATACGCCCACCGCGTCGGTGTTCATTGACCAGCCGTTCACCACCCGGGCCAGCGTCGGCATTTTCCATGCCATCAACTTCTGGGCGTCCTGTGGCGCGGCTTCCAGCGCCCTTTGCACGGCCGGATCGAGCTTGCCGATGTCAAAGCTCTTGCCGGGCTCGATTCCGATCTTTTTCATCTGCGCGATGATCGGCTCATCGGTGACATGGGGCGGATGAAGCTTGAGCAATTCTGCTGCATTTGCGAAATACACCCCGGCCGACATGGTATCGACCTGGACTTTTGGCGGCGTCTTCATGTCGACGCTGGGGTCCGGCTTGAATTCGACCGGCTTGGGCGCTTTGCCGAAGTCGGAGAGCAGGGTGACCTTGTAGCCGGCCTGGATTTTATGGACCGCATCGTAGTCCGGCGGCCCGTCCGTCTTCGTGCGGCCGATAAGCCAGACATAAGGCGTTGGTGCCTCGATACGCTGAGTGTCCTTCGGGAGATTGAGTTCGTCGGCGAACCTGTCGCGCAAGTCCGGCCTCCACCCTGGGGGTGTCACGAGAAACGTTCCCGCCCTGGTGCCCGTCGTTCGCCAGCCCGGCGACGCAAAGACATCGCTCCACATGTCGAGCATCGGCAGCAGGTAGTAGCGTCCATCGGTATCCGGAGCGGTGATCACGACGGGCTCCCTGGTCATGTCGAGCCAGGAAACGGAATACAGCGTATCGAAGTTCGACCGCACGACACCCTTGAAATCTGCCGGCGGATATTCCGGCACATTGACGAACGTATTCATCGGGCCTTTGAAATCGGTTGTGCCGTTGGTGAATTGCCTGCGGGATACGTCCATCGACATGATGGAGTAGAAATAGACGTAGGCGTCCACCGCGATGGCGTGCGCCTCCTGCTCGGTGACCGGCGCCGCCGCTTGGGCCGACGCCCCTGGCGCAATCATCGCGCCAAGGCAGAGACACAATGTCAGCTTCAGGATTCTTCGGAACATGTCGAACGCTCCTTTTCTGCTGTGTACGGTCGTTGGTCTTGACCTCCCGTGAAATCTTCCGGCCTCCGTAAGGTTCGGCCGCACGAACCGGAAACCCTTCTCGCTACGGCGCGAGAGGTTGCGTATTGCTTGTAAGAGAACTTGCACCGTCGGCTGCATAAAATGCCGTACGGCGTATGCAGAATCGAAACAGGGTCGATAAGAGCAGATGCCATAGGGCTGTCTGATGGATGTCGCTTGAAGAGCCTCTTTGGTTGCCTTTCATGCGGGACCCTCTATCAATGGCACTCTAGCACAACGGAGAATGAGAACCAGCCGTGGACATTATCCCGCGCCTTTGCATCGTGGCGCTGCGGGTCGTGTTTTCATCATGCGGACTCGTGCAGTGAGGCATCAATTATCCTGCGCCGTCGGAGGTACCTTGCGGTGACCGGTAGGATGCTCTCAGTGACGCCGAACGTGTCAGGACGATTGTCGCAATGAAGAGCTGGGTGCCGCGCGAACGCGTTTGCCCGCCCTGAGATTCCGTTGCGCCACATATCGCTGTTCGTGGACTGCGTCGATGCCGCTCAAATCGATGAGCTGTCTGCAAAACTGTCCGACGGCGGCCAGATCTTCATGCCGCTCGACAAATATCCGTTCAGCCCAGATTTGGCTGGCCTGTCGGATAAATTCGGCATTTCCTGGCAGCTCAATCTGGCGAGCGGCTGATCCGGCGCCCGCCCGTTGCCCCGCCACCGCATCGGTATCCGGCGGCCGATTTCCGATGGTATCGCCGATAGGACGAAGGTCGCATAGGCCTGCGAAGGTTTCCAATCGCGGAACAACTGCAGGAGCGATTATGCTACGCCAACAGGTGGTTCCGGATTCCCGATCCGGGAACCTCCTGACCGCAGGCGAGGAAACCGCACCTTCGCGCCCGGAGCTCGAGCCGGGGGCTAATCCCGATCGTCGGGAGAAGATGCGCCCGTCGCCTCTCCGGGGCGCAGACATGAACGAGAGCATCTCCTCGCCTTTCATCAGATACCCGATCGGCACCTCGTTGCTGATGGCGGGCATCCTGTTCGTCGGCATCGTGGCCTATCCGCTGCTGCCGGTCGCCCCCTTGCCGCAGGTCGATTTTCCGACCATCCAGGTCTCGGCATCGCTGCCCGGCGGCAGCCCGGAAACCATGGCGTCCTCGGTGGCGCAGCCGCTGGAGCGCCAGCTCGCGCAAATTCCCGGCATCGCGCAGATGACTTCGACGAGCTCGCTGGGCTCGACCGCCGTGACCATCCAGTTCGATCTCAACCGCAGCATCGACGGCGCGGCCAACGACATCCAGGCGGCTATCAACGCCGCCAGCGGTCAATTGCCGAAGAACCTGCCATCGCCGCCGACCTATCGCAAGATCAATCCGGCCGACTCGCCGGTGCTGTTGCTGTCGGCGACCTCGGACTCGCTGCCGCTGATCAGGGTGAGCGACGCGGTCGACGCCCAGCTCGGTCAGCAGATCAGCCAGATTTCCGGCGTGGCCCAGGTCTTCATCGGCGGCCAGCAGAAGCCCGCGATCCGGGTCCAGGTCGATCCGGCCAAGCTGGTGGCCAAAGGCCTGTCGCTCGAGGACATCCGCAGCCAGATCGCGATGACCACGGTCGACAGCCCCAAGGGCAGCATCGACGGCGCGACGCGCGCCTACACGATCTACGCCAACGACCAGCTCCTGGACGCCAAGGACTGGAACGACGTCATCATCGCCTACCGCAACGGCGGCCCGCTGCGGATCCGCGACATCGGCCAGGCCGTCGCGGGGCCCGAGGACATGAAGCAGGCCGCCTGGGCCGACGGCAAGCGCGGGGTGTTCCTCGTCATCTTCAAGCAACCCGGCGCCAACGTCATCGAAACCGTCGACCGGATCAAGGCGCAGCTGCCGCGGCTGATTGCGGCGATACCGCCGGCGATCAAGATCAAGATCATCAGCGATCGTACCCTGACCATCCGCGCCGCGGTCGAAGACGTGCAGATCACGCTGCTGATCACCATTCTGCTCGTCGTGATGGTGATCTTCGTCTTCCTGCGCAGCTTCTGGGCCACCGTGATTCCGGCGGTGACGGTGCCCTTGGCGCTGCTCGGCGCCTGCGCGCTGATGTGGGCGTTCGGCTACACCCTCGACAATCTGTCGCTGATGGCGCTGACCATCGCCGTCGGCTTCGTCGTCGACGATGCCATCGTGATGCTGGAGAACATCACGCGCTATGTCGAGGAGGGCGAAAAGCCGCTCGCCGCGGCGTTCAAGGGCGCCAGCGAAATCGGCTTCACCATCGTGTCGATCAGCGTGTCGCTGGTCGCGGTGCTGATCCCGCTGCTCCTGATGGGCGGCATCATCGGCCGGCTGTTCCGCGAATTCGCGGTGACCCTGGCGATGGCGATTTTCGTCTCGCTGGTGGTGTCGCTGACGCTGACGCCGATGATGGCGTCGCGCTTCCTGCGCGCGCACAACGAGACCAGGCACGGCCGGTTTTATCAGTGGAGCGAGCGGGCCTTCGAGCGGATGCTGGAAGCCTATGCGCGGGGTCTGGACCGCGCCCTGCGCTGGAAACTGACGACGCTGTGCATCTTCTTCGCGACGCTGGCGTTGTCGATCTATCTGTTCATCATCATTCCCAAGGGATTCTTCCCGCAGCAGGACAACGGCTTTCTCACCGCAACGTCGGAGGCGGCGCAGGACATTTCCTTTGCCGACATGAAGCGGCATCAGGAGGAACTGAGCCAGATCGTGCAGGCCGATCCCGCCGTCGACAGCATCGCGATGTTCATCGGCGGCGGCGGCACCGCGCTCAATTCGGGGCGCATGTACATCACGCTGAAGCCGCACGACCAGCGCGATGCCAATGCGCAGCAGATCATCGCGCGGCTGCGGCCGAAACTGGAAAAGGTCGAGGGCGCACGGCTGTACATGCAGGCCTCGCAGGACGTGCGCCTCGGCGGCCGCGCCACGCGCACCCAGTTCGAATTCACGCTGCAGGACGCTAATCTCGACGAACTGAACGAGTGGGCGCCGAAGATCCTGGCCGCGATGCAGAAGCTGCCGCAATTGCGCGACGTCGCCACCGACCAGCAAACCCAGGGCACCACGCTGACGATAACGATCGACCGCGACACCGCGTCGCGTTACGGCATCCAGCCGCAATTGATCGACGACACGCTGTACGACGCCTTCGGCCAGCGCCAGGTCACCCAGTATTTCACCCAGCTCAACAGCTATCACGTGATCCTGGAAATTCTGCCGGAAATGCAGGGCAAGCTCGACACGCTCGACAAGCTCTATATCAAATCGCCGCTGACCGGCGCCGAGGTGCCGTTGTCGGTGTTCTGCAAATGGACGACGATACCGGTGCGCCCGCTGTCGATTGCCCACCAGGGCCAGTTTCCGGCGATCACGATCAGCTTCAACCTCGCCGAAAACGTCGCCCTCGGCCAGGCCACCAATGCGATCCAGAAGGCGGTCTACGATCTCGGCGCGCCCGGCACGCTCGCTTCGAGTTTCCAGGGCACGGCGCAGGCGTTCCAGCAATCGCTCGGCACCGTGCCGCTGTTGATCCTGGCGGCGCTGGTCGTGGTGTACCTGATCCTCGGCATTCTCTACGAAAGCTACATCCATCCGTTGACCATTCTCTCGACGCTGCCTTCGGCCGGCGTCGGCGCGCTCGCCATCCTGATGCTGTTCAAGTTCGATTTCAGCCTGATCGCCCTGATCGGGGTCATCCTGCTGATCGGCATCGTCAAGAAGAACGGCATCATGATGGTCGACTTCGCGATCTCGGCCGAACGCGACGAGCACCTGTCGCCGGAACAATCGATCCGAAAAGCCGCGCTGCTGCGGTTCCGCCCGATCATGATGACGACGATGGCGGCGATGCTGGGCGGCGTGCCGTTGATGCTGGGTACCGGCACCGGATCGGAGATCCGCCAGCCGCTGGGCTATGCGATGGTCGGCGGCCTGCTCGTCAGCCAGGCGCTGACGCTGTTCACGACGCCGGTGGTGTATCTCTATCTCGACAATCTCTCCAATGCGCTGACGCGCTGGATGCAAAGCGGGAAGCCTGCGGATTCCGGGCTTGCTGCGGAGGAGGATTCGCAGAAGGCCGCTGCGGAATGAACGCCGCGCGGGTGTCAGCGCCTCACGTTCATTTTGGTATTTCGAAAATCAGGCAGGTCGTGGTGGCGTGGGCCAGCAGGCGCCCCTTGCTGTCGGTGATGCGCGCCTCGGCCGTGGCGGCGCGGCGGCCGACATTGAGGATGCGGCCCTCCGAGCGCACCGTCCCGGTATCCCTGGTCATGCCCCGGACAAAGCTGATCTTGAATTCCAGCGTGGTGTAGCCGGTGCCCGGCGGCAGCGTCGAGTGGACGGCGAGCCCCATCGCCGAATCCAGCAAGGTCGCGGCATAGCCGCCGTGCACCGAGCCGATCGGGTTGTAATGCCGGAAGCCGGGAATGCTGTGGAACACCACCACGCCCGGCTCGGCCGTGGAATTGAACGGCTCGATGGTCTGCATGATCGGCGGCGACGGCAGCCTTCCGTCGAAAATGGCGCGGACGAAATCGACGCCGGCCATCGAGGCCATCACGTCGGTCGGCGTCACGCCGTACTCGATTTTGGAGGCGGTCTGGTCGTCCATGGGGTGGTTCCTGCGGTATGATGATGGGTATCATACCAAGAAAAAAGCAGCGACGCCAGCCGTTCCGTCATTGCGAGCAAAGCGAAGCAATCCAGCTTTGGTGCCGAGGAATGGATTGCTTCGTCGCTTGCGCTCCTCGCAATGACGATTTCCAGCGCGAGGGCGAAGTTCGGCTACGCGCTCTTCTTCGCGCGCATCAGATCCGCGAACCGCTTGAAAAGGTAATGCGAATTGCGCGGGCCGGGCGAGGCTTCGGGGTGGTACTGCACGGAGAAGACCGGCTTGCCCTCGAGCTGGATGCCGCAATTGGAACCGTCGAACAGCGAGACATGGGTTTGCGTGGCGCCCTTCGGCAGCGTCGCCTGGTCGACCGCGAAGCCGTGGTTCATCGAGGTGATCTCGACCTTGCCGGTGGTTTCGTCCCTGACCGGATGATTGGCGCCGTGATGGCCCTGATGCATCTTTTTCGTCTTGGCGCCGACGGCGAGCCCGAGCATCTGGTGGCCCAGGCAAATTCCAAACGTCGGCGTGCCCGAGTTGATGACCTTCCTGATGACGGGTACCGCATATTTGCCGGTCTCGGCGGGATCGCCGGGGCCGTTCGACAGGAACACGCCGTCCGGCTTCATCGCCAGGATGTCTTCCGCCGAGGTGGTCGCCGGCACCACCGTGATCTTGCAGCCTTCGCCGGCGAGCAGCCGCAGGATGTTGCGCTTGATGCCGTAATCGATGGCGACGACGTTGAACTCGGGCGCGGTCTGGCGGCCAAAGCCCTTGCCCCACGCCCACGGCGTTTCGTCCCAGGTAAAGCGCTGGCCCGAGGTCACCAGCGGCACCAGGTCCATGCCTTCGAGGCCCGGCCATTCGCGCGCCTCTTCCTTCAGGCCGTGCAGGTCGAACTGGCCGTCTTCGGCGTGCGCGATCACGGCATTGGGCATGCCCCTGGAGCGGATCAGCGCGGTCAGCGCGCGGGTGTCGATCCCGGAAAGCCCGATGATGCCGCGCGCCTTCAGCCACTGGTCGAGATGGCGCGTGGCGCGGTAGTTCGAGGGATCGGTGATGGCTGAGCGCAGGATCACGCCGCGCGCGCCCGGCGTCGCCGCCATGTTCACCGTCTCGATGTCCTCGTCGTTGGTGCCGACATTGCCGATATGCGGGAAGGTGAAGGTGATGAGCTGGCCGGCATAGGAGGGATCGGTGAGGATCTCCTCATAGCCGGTCATCGCGGTGTTGAAGCAGACCTCGCCGACGGCGTGGCCCTCCGCGCCGAGGCCGAAACCCTCCAGCACGGTGCCATCGGCAAGCACGAGGAGCGCGGTCGGTTTGTGATCCGGCCAGGCTGAGGCGTTTTCCGTTTGTGTCATGAGCGCATTACATAGTCTTCGCGGGCAGTGGCGTCAAAGCCGGAAAGCGACGGATTCACATGCAAATCCGCATATTTCCGGTGAACGAGGCGCAAGACCGGCGAGAATGGCGCCGGAACCGAGTTGTCTGACGGCCGCGAACGGCCTAGATCAGGGGCCTGTGACGATGCGGCCTGTCAGGGGCGCCACGAGGACCACCACGATGCTGCGCGATGACATCAACAACGCGGTCAAGGATGCGATGCGGGCCAAGGACGAGCGCAAGCTGTCCACGCTGCGCATGGTCAATTCGACCATCAAGAACGCCGACATCGCCGCGCGCGGCGAAGGCAAGCCGCCGCTGTCCGACGCCGATCTGCTTGGCGTATTCCAGAAGATGATCAAGCAGCGCCAGGAGTCGGTCGAGCTCTACGACAAGGGCGGCCGTGCCGAACTGGCCGCGCAGGAGCGCGAGGAAATCGCCATCATCTCGGCTTACTTGCCGAAGCAGATGTCGGACGACGACGTCAAGGCCGCGATTTCGGCGGCGATCGCCGAGACCAATGCTGCCGGCATGAAGGACATGGGCAAGGTGATCGGCGTGCTCAAGACAAAATTCGCCGGGCAAATGGATTTTGCCAAAGCCAGCGGCCTGGTGAAGGCAGCGCTGACGGGGTAGGCGCGATCTTTCCATCGTCCCTGCGAAAGCAGGGACCCATACTCCGAGGCCTCACGATTTGGTTCGACATGTCGAAACGTCCCGGCCCATAACTGAATTTGGTGGTTATGGGTCCCCGCGTTCGCGGGGACGACACCTCAGATGTTCGAGAGAGAGTGAAGACTTCGAAGGCTGCGCTCATGCTCACGGAAACCGCCGACTACGAGACACTCTACCGCGATTTCCGCTGGAACGTGCCGGCGCGCTTCAACATCGCGACCGCTTGCTGCGATCGCCATGCCGACGGTAGCGATCGCCTGGCGCTGATCTATGTCGACGAGGATGGCGACGCCACGCGCACCTCGTTCGACGAACTGCGGGCGATGTCTAGCCGCTTCGCCAATGTGCTCAAGGCGGACGGCCTGATCCGCGGCGACCGCGTCGCGGCGTTCCTGTCGCAGTCGCTGGAACTGCCGGTGGTTCATCTCGCGGCGTTCCGTTCGGGCCTCGTGTCAGTGCCGCTGTTCACGCTGTTCGGCGAGGACGCGCTGGAATTCCGCCTCGCCAATTCCGGCGCCAAGGCGGTCGTGACCGACGAAAGCGGCTGGGAGAAGCTGGCAAAGATCCGCGACCGGCTGCCGGAGCTGAAGAATATCTATGTGATCGGCGAGACCGCGCCGGCCGGCAGCAAATCGTTCTGGCCGTCGATCGAAAGCGCGTCGGCCGAATTTCCCACCATCGACACCTCGGCCGACGATCCCGCCATCATCATCTACACCTCGGGCACCACGGGAAATCCGAAAGGCGCGCTGCACGCCCATCGCGTGCTGCTCGGGCATCTGCCCAATGTCGAGATGGTGCACGACTTCATGCCCAAGCCTGATGACGTGATGTGGACGCCGGCGGACTGGGCCTGGATCGGCGGGCTGTTCGATGCGCTGTTCCCGGCCTGGTATCACGGCGTGCCGGTGGTCGGCCATCGCGCCAAAAAGTTCGAGCCGCAGGCGGCGATGCAGCTGATGGCCGATCACGCCGTGCGCAACGTGTTCCTGCCGCCGACCGCGCTGAAGCTGATGCGGCAGGCCAACGTGAAACACGCCGGCGTGAAGCTGCGCAGCATGCTGACCGGCGGCGAGTCGCTCGGCGCCGAACTACTGGGCTGGGTGCGCGACGACCTTCGGCATCGATGCCCACGAGGTCTACGGCCAGACCGAGTGCAATCTCGTGATCGGCAGCAATTCAAAGCTGTTTCCGATCCGCCCGGGCTCGATGGGCAAGCCGACGCCGGGCTTCGACGTCCGCATCGTCAACGAGCGCGGCGAGGAATTGCCGACCGGCGAGCGCGGCATCATCGGCGTACGCCAGCCCAATCCCTGCACCATGATCGAGTACTGGAAAAATCCGGAAGCGACCGCAAAAAAATACGCCGGCGATTTCCTGCTGACCGGCGATCTCGGGGTGCGCGATCAGGACGGCTATTTCTGGTATGTCAGCCGCGAGGACGACGTCATCACGTCAGCCGGCTATCGCGTCGGGCCTTCCGAGATCGAGCACACGTTGTTGAAACATCCGGCGGTGGCGCTGTCGGCGGTGGTCGGCATTCCCGATCCGATCCGCACCGAATCGATCAAGGCCTGGATCGTGCTGCGCCCGGGCTTTTCGCCCAGCGACGCCTTGGCGCGCGAGATCCAGGATTTCGTCAAGGTCCAGCTCGCCGCCCACGAATACCCGCGCTTCGTGCAGTTCACCGACACCTTGCCGATGACCGCGACGGGAAAAGTGCTGCGGCGGGAGCTGCGGACGCTGGGGTAAACCGCGCGAATAGAGGGCGCGGAATAACGATATTGACCCAAATCAACACGCCCGCCCCAATACCCCGCACCATTTCCCGAAATAATTTGGGAGGGTACGCCGATGACATCCGTCTCCGGCAAGGTCGATCCGGTGGTGCGGCGGATCCGGACCGCCGATATCGCGGAGGCGTTGGGGGAGGGCCTGCGCGATTTCCAGGCCATGCCGCTGTACGGGCTTTTTTTCGGCGCGCTCTATGCCGGCGGCGGCATTGCGATCATGCTGTGCCTGACGGCGTTCGGCCTGGTCTATCTGGCCTATCCGCTGGCGGCCGGCTTTGCGCTGATCGGCCCCTTTGTCGCCATCGGGCTTTATGAACTGAGCCGCCGGCGCGAGACCGGGCAACCGATCTCGCTTCCCGCGATCTGGTCAACCGTGATATCGCGCGGCGAAATCGGCTGGATGGCGTTCGTCACGCTGTTCGTCTTCGTGATCTGGATGTATCAGGTGCGCCTGTTGATCGCGCTCCTGATCGGGTTGAACGCCTCGTTTTCCAGCCTGCACGAATTCATGACCGTGGTGCTCACCACCAATGAGGGGCTGGTGTTCCTCGCGATCGGCAACGCGGTCGGCGCCGCATTGTCGCTGATCCTGTTTTCGCTCACCGTGGTGTCGTTCCCGCTGCTGCTCGACCGCGACGTCGATTTCGTCACCGCGATGATCACCAGCGTGCGCGCCGTCGTGACCAGCCCGGCGCCGATGATCGGCTGGGCCGCCATCATCGTGGTGCTTCTGATCGTCTCGGCGCTGCCGTACTTCCTCGGGCTCCTGATCACGCTTCCGGTGCTCGGCCACGCGACCTGGCATCTGTATCGGAGGATCGTGGCGCCGGTGGCCGGTTAGCGTGCCCGCGTGGGCGGCACACTGCCGCATCAAAAAAAGTCGTCGTCCCGGCGAACGCCGGGACCCATAACCACAAATGCCCGTTGTTGCGACGTGTGGGCAAGGATAAGGCAACGAGCACCGGCTCTCTCATGACCGTCACGGCGTATGGGCCCCGGCGTTCGCCGGGACGACGAGAAGGGCTACGGCGTGGCGATGCCCATCTCCCTTAGTGCCGCCAGCATCCGCTGCGGCGGGGCCATCCTGATGACCAGCGGCTCGCCCGTTTCCAGCGCGCTCTTCAGGCTCGACAGGATCGCGGGCCAGCCCTGGCGGCCGCCGGAAAGCATATCGTCGCTGAGCGGCCGGTCGTGCGACTCCGTCATCGTGAGCCGGACGGCATCTCCGGCCGGCTCGATCTCGTAGGTGACGAGCGTCGGCCCGAGCTTTTCGATCAGCGCCGGCCAGTTGACATTGAAGGTGAACGTCAGCTTCTTCGGCGGATCGCACTCGATCACCTCGCCGGAGATATGCAGCGCGCCATCCGGCGTGCGCACGATATACGCGCCGCCGACCTTCAACTCCACCTCGACCGAATTGCCGAAGAAATACTTCCGGGAAAATTCGGCAGATGTCAGCGCCTCCCACACTTTCTCCAGCGTCGAGGCGATGTAGATGGTGTAGACCGTCATCGGCTTGAACTGGTCAATGTTCATTCGATGCCCTCGATGCCGAGCGCGGCGAACGGGATCACCAGCGCGGTGCCGGTTTCCATCAGGCTCTTGAGGCTGGCCAGGATCGCCGGCCATCCCTTGGAGATGCCGTCCAGAAGCTCGGAGCCCGCGGCGAAATTCTCGTGGGTCAGCGTCAGCTTCACCAGGCTGCCGTGCTTTTCGAGCGTGAACACCACCTTGGTCGGCGGCTCGTTTCGCGCGGCCTCGGTGAGCACATGACGGAATGTGTAGGAAAGCCGGCGCGGCGGATCGGCCTCCAGGATTTCTCCGATATCGGTGGTGGTGCCGTCCATCACCAGCGCGAACGGCGAGCCGACCTTGAAGTCGGATCGCAACTCGGTGTTGAACCAGTAGCGTTTCGAGAATTCGCTCGAGGTCAGCGCCTGCCAGAGTTTTTCCGGCGTGGTCTCGATATAGGTGACGTAGACGAATTCGGGCCTAGGCACGGGCCGCCTCCGGCTGCGTCACGGCGGGCTTTTCGATATCGAGGCCGTGCCCGGTCTCGAGCAGGCTCTTCAGGCTCGCCAGCACCATCGGCCAGCCGCCGGAAATGTTGCGCAAGGTCACGCCGCGCTCGTCGAGTTCATCATGCGTCACGGTGAGCTTGACGACCTTGCCGTGCGGCTCCAGGTCGAAGGTGACGCGGGAGGTGCGCTCGCGCTGCGCCTCCGGCGAGCAGGAATCCCAGGAATAGGAGAGATGCCGCGGCGGATCGGACACGAGGACCTTGCCCTCGATGTTTGGTGTGCCCTGGCTGGCGAAACGGTAGGACGATCCCGCCTTCCAGTCCGAGGTAACGCGGTGGCCGAACCAGTAGCGCTCGGTGAAATCGCCGTCGGTCAGGGCCTGCCAGAGCTTTTCGGCCGTGGTCTCGATATAGGTCGTGTAGACGAATTCCGGTTTACTCATCGCGCTTCTCCAGTTGCTTCTTCAACTCGCTGAGCGCGGTCAGTTTTCCGCGCTCGAATTTCTTGATCCACCGCTCGCCGATCTGATGGATCGGCACCGGGTTGAGATAATGCAGCTTCTCGCGGCCATGCCGCAGCGTGGTGACGAGGTTGGCCTCCTCGAGAATGACAAGGTGTTTCGTCACCGCCTGCCGCGTCATGGCGAGGCCGTCGCAGAGTTCGTTCAGGGTCTGGCCGTTCCTGGCGTGAAGCCTGTCCAGCAGCGACCGTCGCGAAGCATCGGCCAGCGCTTTGAAGACGTCATCCATGGCGAACATAATAGGCAACCAATAGGTTGCATGTCAAGGGAAGCTTTCGCGCCGGTCCTTTGGCCCGGCGGCTCGCATTGCCCTCGGGCCAAGGGCCTGTGAGTGAGAGATTTTCAAAATCTGCGGATGTTGGGTACGATCCAACGGACCAAGGGCCGCATCCGGGTGCGACCGTCCGCAAAGTCGATAGGGGCGCCAAATGCGTATTGCCGTGAAATGCGTCGGGCTGCTGTTATTGTTCCTTCAATCGGCGTCCGTACCGGTTGGAGCGTACGCTGCCACGGGCCTCAATGATGATTTGAGTTTTCCTGCTTCGCCAGAGCCGTTCGGCGCCGCCAAGGCAAGCAAGATGTTCAAGCCTCAAGGGTCCGGTCCCTTTCCAGCCCTTGTCATGCTTCCGACCTGTGGGGGGCACTTGCGGCCCCATGTCTTCGATGTGTGGGCGAAGGCTGCGCTCCAGCGCGGGTATGCCGTGCTGGTCGTCGACCCTTTGACGCCACGCGGCGTGACAGCCCCGGGAGAGAACTGCCAGCCACCAAGCAAGGTCAGTTTGTGGCGCTTGCGCAAGGACGCCTTCGATGCCGCCGCGCATCTGCGAAAACAGCCCTTTGTCGATCCCGACCGGATCGGGCTATTGGGCCTGTCGCAGGGCGCGATGGCCGCTTTGGGCGTGTCGGCAAGTCTTTACGAGACGCCACAGGGCCAACCTGCCTTCCGCGCAATCGTGGCAAATTACCCGGTCTGCTTTCTTGGTAACCTCCGGATGCCAGGTCGCGGTCCGGTAAACCTCAACTTCGTACCCGAGGAAAAGATCACGGTGCCGCTTCTGGTGCAAATGGGCGACCTTGATACCGAGGGACCACCGCAAGATTGCATCTCCCGGCTCCAGGTGCAGAAGGACAAGGGAGCTCCGGTCGAGACGGTGGTCTACAAGAACGCGACACATGCTTGGGACATGGGAATCAGCTTCGCCAAGACCGCCGCGAACGGCCGGCACGTCGAGTACCGGTCAAATCCCAAAGTAACCGCGGAGTCTGTCGGGCGCGCCCTCGATTTCCTCGATCGACAAGTCCGGGCGTCGAACCAGAAGCAATAGCGTCTGTTCGCGGCGCGCGCTTGGTACGCTACAGGAATATTCGCTCAATTCCTGCTTGGTCCTCGCTGCATGGCAGCGCACCGGCGAAGCTTGGTGCAATCGCGTCACGCTTGGCTATGATGTCGCCGCTAAAGTCAGCCAACACAGATTGGCCTCGACAGCCCCGGGTGGAAAAGCATGAGCGGTCACGTCAAACTCGCCACAATTCTCTGCGTCGCTTTCATCGCGTCCTTTAGTGTCGCTTCTGCGCAGCAACAGGTCATCGGCGCGCCGCCGGAAGCCTCCAACATGCGGCTGGTCGGGAGCAACGATCTGCAGGCGCGCAGCGCCTATCAGCCCACTATCCATCACCAGGGCGACCGCTGGATCGCCTATATCGGCCATCACGGCGGCACCGACGCCATTCCCGACCCGGTCAATCCGCTGACCGGAAAGGCCGAGCCGAACGGCACCTCGATCGTCGACGTCACCGATCCCGCTAATCCCAGATATTTGCATCACATTCCCGGGCAGGAGGGAAAGTACGAGGGCGGCGGCGCCCAGATGGTGCGCATCTGCGACGGCAAGACATTGCCCAAGGGCGATCCCAACGCGGTCTATATGCTGCGCACCTTCGGCAGCGAGGCGCATGAGATCTGGAACGTCGCCGATCCCGCCAACCCTGTGCTGATCACCCGGCTCGGCGGCTTGAAGGACACCCACAAGAGCTGGTGGGAATGCGACACCGGCATCGCCTTTCTGGTTTCTGGCGCGCCGGACTGGCGCACCCGCCGCATGACGCAGGTCTACGACCTCGGCGATCCCGCGCATCCGGTAAAGATCCGCGACTTCGGCCTGCCCGGCCAGGAGCCGGGCTCGACCGGCGCGGTGCCGACCGAACTGCACGGGCCGATCTCGACCGGCCCGCAAGGCAATCGCGTCTTCTTCGGCTACGGCACCGACAAGGGCGGCATGCTGCAGATCGTCGATCGCGACAAGCTCATCAACGGGCCGAAGGAGCCGACGCCGGACAATCTGCGCTATCCGGAAATCTCGAGGCTGACCATGTCGGCCTTCAATGGCGCCCACACCACGTTTCCGATGCTGAAAATGCCGATTGCCGAATTCGCCCGCGACAAGGACGGCCAGAGCCGCGACATCGTGATGATCGTCGACGAGGCAATCCAGAACGAATGCCGCGAACCGCGGCAGATGGTGTGGTTCGCCGACGTCACGGTCGAGAACCGCCCGATGATGATTTCGAGCTACACGGTGCCGGAGGCCGGCGGCTCGTTCTGCGAGCGGGGAGGGCGGTTCGGTTCGCACTCCTCCAACGAGAGCATGGCGCCGGTCTATTACAAGAAGATGGCCTTCATCGCCTTCTTCAATGCCGGCGTCCGCGCGCTCGACATCCGCGATCCCTATCACCCCACCGAAGTCGGCTATTTCATCCCCTCGATCACGGCGGCCACCGACAAGCGCTGCGTCACGATCGACGGCAAGGATCGCTGCAAGGTGGCGATCCAGACCAACAATGTCGAAACCGACGATCGCGGCTATATCTACATCGTCGATCGCGCCAATACCGGGCTGCATATCCTGGAATTGACCGGCGACGCGCGAAAAGCCGCCGGGCTGCCATAAGAGGTTCGCCGCATGCGCCGTTTGATCGCCATCCTGATTGCGTCGCTGGCGTTCGGTGCCCTGTCGGGCGTTGCGGCGTATCAGAAGGTGCGCTCGCAAGGCGGTGCCGGCGATGCCAATTGGCAGGAGATCGCCTGGCCGTTCCCGCGCGATGCCTGGCCCGCGGGCCGCGCGTTTCGCTGCCAGTCGGCCGCATGTGGCGAGGGCGTCGAGTTCTACCTGCGGCCGAAGATCGGCTTCTGCAATTGCGATACCGGGGTTGCCGACGACGATGAGGTCGACCGCGTCGCCGATCTCGACATGATCACGCCAAATTTTGTGCCGCGCGCGGCGGGCGACGTCATTCGCGTCGCCGACATGTCGGGCCGCGCGCGGGCCTACGATCTCGCCATGGCCGGTGGCGCGCACCACGCCGCCGTCGGCATAGCTATGTCGCACCGCTGCGATCTCCTGGTCGCGGTGGCGCAAGGCAACGCAGACGCGTCAAACGTCGAGCGTGCCGCGCTGGCGTTCCTGGGCTCGCAGGCGATGACGCATTGGATGATGGCGGCGTTAGGTGGAAGTTGATCCGGCTTGAAACGGGGCCATGCTACTACATCACCGTCATGCCCGGGCTTGTCCCGGGCATCCACGTCCTTTTTATCGGATCCGCTTTGAGATAAGACGTGGATGGCCGGGACAAGCCCCGCCAAGACGCAAATCACCCGCGAGTCCCCCATGTCCCTGCAAGTCTATCTCGCCTTCGTCGCCGCCTGCATCGCGCTGGCGCTGATCCCCGGGCCCGTCGTGACGCTGGTGATCGCCAACGGCCTGCGGCATGGCACGCGCGCGGCATTGACCAACATCCTCGGCGTCCAGGCGGGGCTCGCGATCGTGATCGGCATCGTCGGCATCGGGCTGACCTCGCTGATGGCGACCATGGGCTACTGGTTCGACTGGGTGCGCTTTGCCGGCGCCGCCTATCTGGTCTGGCTCGGCATCAAGCTGATTCGTTTCCCCGTCGAGGGCGTCAATGCCGACGAGCCGCCGCCTCCGCCGCGCGGCGGGTTTTTCCTGCAGGGTTTTCTGGTGCTGCTGTCAAATCCAAAAGTCTTGGTGTTCTTCGGCGCGTTCATTCCGCAATTCATGGACATGAGCCGCGATCATTTTTCGCAGGTGGCGCTGCTCGGCGTCACCTTCATGGTGACCGGCGCGATTACCGATTCGATCTACGCGCTGCTGGCTGGCCGCGCCCGAAAATTCTTCTCCGCGCGGCGGACGCGGCTGGTGTCGCGCGTCTCCGGCGGCTTCATGATCGGCGGCGGCATCTGGCTGGCGCTGACGCGGGCGCGGTGACCGCGCATTGTTGTTCGGGTTGAACTCAAGCTTCGTCGGGCTCGGGTGCTCTCACCTTACTCTTCCAGCGCTCATCGATTGCTCCGATCTTCTTGAAATTGATTTGAGCCTGCCTAAGGCTCAATCTGCCGTTAGGGCCACCCAAGACGCGCTCCGCATCCGCTTCATCCTGACCGTCATCATGCCAGAAGCAAACGCGGCAAATTTCGTCCTGCCCACGTCCATGTAGCGTTTTGAATTTGCAGCAAGGGCATCTGAACGACTTGGCAGGTTGCTCGGGTTCTCGCACCCATTTTACTGGTTCAATCATGGCTCACCCCAAAAGGTCGATCCGCTTATTCAGCGTTTGAAAGCTATCAGCCCCTGCGCCCGCAGCGTCGTTTCGATCTCCCCAAAAATCCGCGCCAGCCGGTCCGCCCATTGCTTCTGTCCGGCCGGATCGGCGATGAGGTCCTGACGGATTTCAATGCCGGTGTTCATCAGCCCGCGCTTCTCGCCGTGAACGGGGATGGTGTAGTCGGTGTCGTCGCTGACCGCATAGGGCTCGTTGTCGCCGACCACGAGATCGGACTCGGCGCGCAAATATTTCAGCAGCAGCGGCGGCAATCGCGTGTCGCGCTGATACAGCGTGCCGATGTGCCAGGGCCGTGCGACGCCGGCATAGACCGGGGTGAAGCTGTGCAGCGACACCAGCACGGTCGGAACATGGTCGCGCAGGCGGGCCTCGATCACCTCGTCGATGCGGCGGTGATAGGGATCGAAGATCGCCGTCCGCCGCGCCTCGACCGCCTCGCGCGGGATGCCTTCATTGCCGGGAATGGTCGTCGCCTCGCTGATGCGCGGGATCGAGCTTGCCGCTGCCGGCGGACGATTGCAGTCGATCACCAGCCGCGAATAGCGCTGCGCGATCAGGTGCGCGTCGAGATGTTTCGACAGCGCGTTGGCAACGCCGGCAATGCCGACATCCCAGGCGATGTGCCGCTCGAACTCGCTCGCCGGCAGCCCGAGATCGCCGAGCGCGCGCGGGATGGCGCGGCCGTAATGGTCGGAAGTCAGCAGGAACGGCGAGCGCCCCGCGGTATTATCCTCGTGCACCGGCGGAACATCCTGGCCATCCAGGAGTAATGATGTGTCGGCTGGGCCTGCCAAATCCATTTTTCCTTGCGTGTTTGCCTAGCGAAGCAGCATACCGATTTAGAAATAAGCAGGGATCGGTATAGATTACAGCGCCCAAAGTCATGATTATTGTGTCGACGATGCCGCTCCTGACGATTCACCACAAGACCGAATATCGCTATGCGCACCCCGTGGCGTTCGGCGAACACCGCATCATGCTGCGCCCGCGCGACGGCCACGATCTGCGCGTGCTCTCGAACGAACTGGAGATTTCGCCGCAGCCGATGTCGCTGCGATGGATCCACGACGTATTCGGCAACTCGGTCGCGATCGCGACCTTCGACGAGCGCGCCGATCTCCTGTCTTTCGTCAATACCGCGACCGTCGAGCACAATCCGGCCGAGGAGTTCGCGCTGACCCCGGACGACACGGCCTATTTCTATCCGTTCGTCTACGACGACGAGGAATTTCCCGATCTCGTCCAGTTCATCACGCCGCAATACGGCGACCCGCAGGGCGAATTGTCGGCGTGGGCGCGCAATTTTCTCGACGCCGAAGGCCCGACGCCGACCTTCAAGATCCTCACCGAGATGACCCACGGCATCCGCGAGGCCTTCACCTACCGCAAGCGGCACGAGCAGGGCACCCAGCATCCGCTCGACACGCTGCAAACGAGGTCCGGTACCTGCCGCGACTACGCGCTGTTCATGATCGAGGCGCTGCGCCGGCTCGGCATCGCCGCGCGCTTCGTCTCCGGCTACATCGCCACCCCCGGCGATCGCGCCCATGGCTATGTCGGCGGCGGCAACACGCATGCCTGGGTGCAGGTCTATCTGCCGAGCGCCGGCTGGATCGAGTTCGATCCCACCAACGGCATCGTCGGCACCCGCGACCTCGTGCGCGTCGCGGTGGCGCGCGATCCGCGCCAGGCGATCCCCTTGCACGGCACCTACCTCGGCTCGGCCGACGCCTTTGTCGGCATGGAGGTCGCCATCAACGTCGTTTCCGTCGGCGAGGAGGCCAGCGTCTGACCATGGAAATCAAGGTGGGATTTGAAATCACCCACGCGGCTGTGCAGCCGACGCCGATGGTGATCATGCTTTCGATCCACCCCTCGCGCCGTGCCGACATCATCGGCACCGAGACCATCGTGGCCGAGCCCGGCGTGCCCATCAGCTTCTACCGCGACAGCTTTGGCAATATCTGCGGCCGGCTGGTGGCGCCCGCCGGCGGCGTGACCTTGCGCGGCGCGGCGCTGGTGCGCGATTCCGGATTGCCCGATGCGGTCGCGCCAGACGCGCAGCAGGTGCCGATCGACCAACTGCCCGACGATCTCCTGCTCTATCTGATGGCGAGCCGCTATTGCGAAACCGACAAGCTCACCGACATCGCCTGGTCGCTGTTCGGCGCCACTGCGCCGGGCTGGCCACGCGTTGCCGCGATCTGCGACTTCGTGCACACCCACGTCACCTTCGGCTATCAGCACGCCCATCACATGAAGTCGGCGCAGGACGTCTACGAACAGCGCACAGGCGTCTGCCGCGACTTTGCCCATCTGGCGCTGACCTTGTGCCGCTGCATGGGCATTCCGGCGCGCTACTGCACCGGCTACATGGGCGACATCGGCATTCCCCCCGAACCCGAGCCGATGGATTTTTCCGGCTGGTTCGAGGCATATCTCTCCGGCCAGTGGTACACCTTCGACGCGCGCCATAATGTCCCACGGATCGGCCGCATCCTGATGGGCACCGGCCGCGACGCCGCCGACGTGGCGCTGACCACGAGCTTTGGCCGGATGGAACTGAAGAAGTTCGTCGTGATCAGCGATGAGGTGGTGGCGGCCTGAGGCGGCGCCGTGCCCCCAACTGTCATTGCGAGGCGAAGCGAAGCAATCCACTCTTTCTTCGCCGACAAATGGATTGCTTCGCTTCGCTCGCAATGACGGTTATAGACACCCCCATGACCTCCGATCTCCTCTTCGTCTACGGCACGCTGATGCGCGGGTTCGACAATCCGATGGCGCAGCTGCTGTCGCGCAGCGCCGATTTTATCGGCGAGGCGCACTGCCGCGGCCGGCTCTACCGGGTGACGCATTATCCCGGCCCTCGTGCTGTCGGACGTTGCCGATGATGTCGTGTTCGGCGAACTTTCCGGCTGCGCCGGCCGGCGGAATTGCTGCGCGAATTCGACATGTACGAGGCCTGCGGCGAAGGCTTTGCCGAGCCGACCGAATATCTCAGGCAAATGCTCGCCGTGACGCGCGCCGACGGCACGGTCAGCGAGGCCTGGACCTATGTCTACAACTGGCCGGTCACGGATCTGGCGCGCATCGCCTCGGGGCGGTTTTCGACCGGCTAACTCTTCGCATCCCCCTTGGCCTTCCCCAGGCCCTCGGTCGAAAACAGCGCGAGCGCCACCAGCGCGATGCCGAGCCCGACGGCGCTGAACAGTTTTGCGCCGCCGAGCGCCACCGTGTAGCCGCCGGCCGCCGATCCCAATGCGCCGCCCAGGAACACCACCGCGAGATAGAGCGCGTTGAGACGGCTGCGGATCGCCGGCGACAGCGCGTAGATCTCGCGCTGGCCGGCGACGAAATTCGCCTGTGCGCCGGCGTCGAGCAGGATGCCCGCACAGACCATGATCGCAACCGACCCCGAGCCGCCGATAAAGCTCAGCACGAAGCACAGCGCCACTGCGGTCATCGCCAGTCCGGTCACGGCGCGCACATGGCCGCGGTCGGCGAGACGCCCCGCGAGCGGCGCGATGAAGACGCCGGCCGCGCCGCTCAAAAGGAAGGCGGACAGCGCGAGATGACCGAGCGAGAATGGCGGCGCCTGCAGCAATAGCGGCGTCGCGGTCCAGAACATGATGAACGCGCCGAACAGCAGCGCCTGATAGGCCGCGCGCCGGCGCAGCACCGGCGTCGTCCACAGCACGCCCCAGAGCGAACGCAACAGCGTCCCGTAGGTCAGCGTATGCTGCGGCCGCCGCCGCGGCAGCACCAGCGCCATCAGCACCACCACCGCGCCCATCGCCGCGGCCGAGATCAGGTACATCGCCCGCCAGCCGAATTCGCCGGCGACCAGCGTGGAGACCGGCCGCGCCAGGAGGATGCCGACCAGCACCCCGCTCATGACGGTGCCGACGCTCTGCCCGCGCCGGTGTTCCGGCGCGAGATGCGCGGCGAGCGGCAGGATCATTTGCGTCCCGACGGCCGAGAAGCCGAGCAAAAACGACGAGGCGACGAAGATCGCGGTGTTGGGTGCTGCCGCCGAAATCAACAGGCTCGCGATCAGGCCGCCGAGCATCAAAAGGATCAGCGACTTGTTTTCGATGAAATCGCCGAGCGGCACCAGGAACAGCAGTCCCAGCACATAGCCGAACTGGATCATGGTGACGATCAGGCCGGCGGCGGCGACATCGAGCCCAAAGGAGGCGCTGATGGTGCCGACCAGCGGCTGGGCGTAGTAGAGATTGGCGACGGTGACGCCGCTGGCGATCGCCAGCGACAGGATCAGCCCCGCGCCGGGACCCGTGTCCTGGACCGATCGTTCAGGCGTTTTTTGCAGCATGGAGGGCTTTCACAAGGACTGGACGGCATCCGTCGCGCGCCTGCGTACGAGGCGCGCTTGGAGGTTGATGGGCTCGGGCCCGGTCCTTGGGGATGGCGCCTTCAGGCGCGCTTTTTCGGCTTGGCCTTCTGCGGCATGGAGGAGCGCAGCGCGGCGTCGATGCATATGGGTTCGACCCTCGGCATTGTCGATGGCGAGCCTGACTTTCCCTGTGAATAGCCCGGATAAACCTAATAATCTTCGTATTTTACCGGGGCGTCCCTATATCCATGATCGGTTGGCACCGGCCCCTATTCACAGCAACATTGAACCATGCGCTTTACGCCCGAATTCCTCGAGGAACTGCGTGCCCGGCTTCCGGTTTCGGAAGTCGTGGGCCGGCGCGTGAAGCTGAAGCGGGCGGGCAAGGAGTACAAGGGGCTGTCGCCGTTCCAGCAGGAGAAGACGCCGTCCTTCACCGTCAACGACCAGAAGCAATTTTACCACGACTTCTCCACCGGCAAGCACGGCAACATTTTCGACTTCGTGATGGAGACCGAGGGCGTCTCGTTCCCCGAAGCGGTGGAGCGGCTGGCGTCGATGGCGGGCGTGCCGCTGCCGGCGGTGACGCCCGATGCCGCGCGCCACGAACAGCGCCGCAAGACGCTGTATGACGTGATGGAACTGGCGGCGAAATTCTTTTCCGACACGCTGGCCTCGCGCAACGGTGCGAAAGCGCGCGGCTATCTCGGCGACCGCGCGATTTCGCCCGCGGTGCAGGTGCAGTTTCGTCTCGGCTACGCGGCCGAGCGAACGCTTTGCGCTGAAGGAGCATCTGGGCAGCCACGGCATTCCCGTCGAGGACATGGTGGAGGCGGGGCTTCTCGTTCACGGCGACGACATTCCCGTGCCGTATGACCGCTTCCGCGACCGCGTGATGTTTCCGATCACGGATTTGCGCGGCCGCGTCATCGCCTTCGGCGGCCGCGCGCTGGAAAAGGATGTCCCGGCCAAATATCTGAACTCGCCGGAAACCCCGCTGTTTCACAAGGGCGACAATCTCTACAACCTCGCAACCGCCAGGCAGGCCGCGCATGACGGCGCGCCCATCGTGGTGGTCGAAGGCTATGTCGACGTCATCGCCATGGTCGGCGCGGGATTTGCGGCAAGCGTCGCGCCGCTCGGCACCGCGCTCACCGAAAACCAGCTCGCGCTGTTGTGGAAGATGGCGGACGAGCCGATCCTGTGTTTCGACGGCGACCGCGCCGGGCAGAAGGCGGCGTATCGCGCCGCCGACCTCGCGCTGCCGCAGCTCAAGCCGGGCAAGAGTCTTCGCTTCGCGCTGTTGCCCGAGGGACAGGACCCCGACGATCTCGCGCGCTCCGGCGGGCGTGGCGCAATCGAGGAAGTCATCGGCGCCGCGCGCGGGCTTGCCGACATGATCTGGTCGCGCGAGATCGAGGGCGGCAGCTTTGCCACGCCGGAGCGCCGCGCGGCGCTGGAGGCGCGGATCGGCGAACTCACCAATGGCATCCGCGACGAGGTGGTGCGGCGCTATTATCGCCAGGATCTGGCCGAGCGGCTGGCGCGGACGTTTGCGCCGGAAACGGCGCGCGGCAGCTATACAAGAGGCAATTTTCAAGGCGCCAGGGGCGAGCGAATCACCCCGCCGTTTCACCCCCCGCGCGCCCGGCGGCGCGGGGCGATTCGGCCGTCCACAGGGGGGAACCCCGGCCCTGGCCGGCGGCCCCTACCAGGCCGCGAGCCCCCAGCTGGCGCTGAGCCCGATCATGCGCGGCCAGCGCAGCGCGCTGTCCCGCCGCGAGGCGCTGATCCTGCAGACCCTGATCAACCACCCCTGGCTGCTGCACGATCATCTGGAGGAAGTCGCCGCCCTCGAACTGGCCCACCCCGAGGCCCACAAATTGCGTGCCGGCATCATCGCCGCCTTCGCCAACGACCATCATCATTCGCCCGAGCCCGACGAGCAGGCCGAGAAGATGCGGGCCGACCTCGAGAGGAGCGGATTTTCACAATTCCTTCAAAGGGTTGAGCGGGCGATCACGACCGGAGCGGTGTGGGGCGCGAAGGCCCATGCGGCGCGGGAGGACGTTCTTTCCACCTGGCATCAGCTCGTCTCCTTGCATCACCAATGGCACTCCTTACTTAGGGAATTGAAGGACGCGGAAGCAGCCCTTGGTGACGAGGCCAGCGAAGCGAATCTGGCGTGGCTGCGCGACGTCAAGGCGAGGCTCGAGGAAGTCGACGGCACCGAGGCCCTGATCGAGGGGTTCGGGGAGTCTTCGGGCCGGTTCCAGCGCAGCGTCTGAGACGAAGAATCATGCGGACGGCGGCCGCCGCAACCGCTAAAAAACTCGCCAAATCCAAGGTTTGGCGGCAAAAACAGGGTTAAGCGAAGCTTAAGGGTTCCAGAGCCTTTTCAGGCGAAGTGGTCGCCGGTTCGCCGTCAGAAAATGCGTCATAAATAAAATGGCGCGTATTCCGATCGTAAAACCGGTATCCACTTTTACGGAATACGCGCTGGCTATTAGGACTTAATTATCCGACGAACAGATTCGGGGTGGCGGGGTTTGCGCCGCCCTTTGCGCGTCGTAACTGACTTCAGGGTTTCAGGCGGGTGCCATCGGCGCATCCTCTCATGAAGCGCGTTTCGGGAGCATTGAATGGCCAGCAAGGCAAAGACGCTGCAGGTGAAGGACAAGGAAAAGGACGACAAGGCAGCGGACGCTCCTGAAAAGGACGCGGCCGAAGCTCCCTCGCCGTTGCTCGACCTCTCCGACGCCGCCGTCAAGAAGATGATCAAGCAGGCCAAGAAGCGCGGCTTCGTGACCTTCGATCAGCTCAATGAAGTGCTGCCTTCCGACACCACCTCGCCGGAGCAGATCGAGGACATCATGTCGATGCTCTCCGACATGGGCATCAATGTCTCCGAGGCCGAGGACGCCGACAGCGAGGAAGAGACCAAGGAAGACGCCGAGGACGAGACCGACAACGAGCTGGTCGAGGTCACGCAGAAGGCCGTCACCGAAGTCAAGAAGTCCGAGCCCGGCGAGCGCACCGACGATCCCGTCCGCATGTATCTGCGCGAGATGGGCACCGTCGAGCTGCTGTCGCGCGAAGGCGAAATCGCGATTGCAAAACGCATCGAGGCCGGCCGCGAGGCGATGATTGCTGGGCTGTGCGAAAGCCCGCTGACCTTCCAGGCCATCATCATCTGGCGCGACGAACTCAACGAAGGAAAGATCTTCCTTCGCGACATCATCGATCTCGAAGCCACCTATGCCGGCCCCGACGCCAAGAACAACATGAACCCGCTGCTGGCAGCCCCCGTCGGCGCCGACGGCCAGCCGCTTACCGAGGCAAACGGCGAGGGCGCCGCGATGCCGGCCGCCGTCGCACCGCCGGCCGCTCCGCCCGCGCCGACCCCGTTCCGCGCCGCGCCCGCGGCCGCCCCCGGCGCCGATGGCGAGGAAAAGGATCCGTCCGAGGCCGCCGCCGAAAGCGACATGGACGACGACGAGTTCGAGAACCAGATGTCGCTCGCCGCCATCGAGGCCGAGCTGAAGCCGAAGGTGGTCGAGACTTTCGACAAGATTGCCGACAACTACAAGAAGCTGCGCCGCCTGCAGGAACAGGACATCTCCAACCAGCTGCAGAACGAAACGCTGTCGCCGGCGCAGGAGCGCAAATACAAGAAGCTGAAGGACGAAATCATCGTCGAGGTGAAGTCGCTGCGGCTGAACCAGGCCCGCATCGATTCGCTGGTCGAGCAGCTCTACGACATCAACAAGAAGCTCGTCTCGTTCGAGGGCCGCCTGCTGCGCCTCGGCGACAGCCACGGCGTCGCGCGCGAGGACTTTTTGCGGAATTATCAGGGCTCCGAGCTCGATCCGCGCTGGCTCAACCGGGTGTCGAAACTCTCCGCAAAAGGCTGGAAGAATTTCGTCCATCACGAGAAGGACCGCATCAAGGAGCTGCGCCACGAGATCCAGTCGCTGGCGGCGCTGACCGGGCTCGAGATCGGCGAATTCCGCAAGATCGTGCACGGCGTGCAGAAGGGCGAGCGCGAGGCGCGCCAGGCCAAGAAGGAAATGGTCGAGGCCAACCTGCGTCTCGTGATCTCGATCGCCAAGAAATACACCAACCGCGGCCTGCAGTTCCTCGATCTGATCCAGGAAGGCAACATCGGCCTGATGAAGGCGGTCGACAAGTTCGAGTACCGCCGCGGCTACAAGTTCTCGACCTATGCGACCTGGTGGATCCGGCAGGCGATCACCCGCTGCATCGCCGACCAGGCGCGCACCATCCGCATTCCCGTGCACATGATCGAGACCATCAACAAGATCGTGCGCACCTCGCGCCAGATGCTCAACGAGATCGGCCGCGAACCCACGCCCGAGGAATTGGCCGAGAAGCTCGGCATGCCCCTGGAGAAGGTCCGCAAGGTTCTCAAGATCGCGAAAGAGCCGCTCTCCCTCGAAACTCCCGTCGGCGACGAGGAAGACTCCCATCTCGGCGATTTCATCGAGGACAAGAACGCGATCCTGCCCATCGACGCCGCGATCCAGTCCAATTTGCGCGAAACCACGACGCGGGTGCTGGCCTCGCTGACCCCGCGCGAGGAACGCGTCTTGCGCATGCGCTTCGGCATCGGCATGAACACCGACCACACCCTGGAAGAAGTCGGCCAGCAGTTCAGCGTGACGCGCGAACGTATTCGCCAGATCGAGGCGAAGGCGCTGCGGAAGCTGAAGCATCCGTCGAGGTCAAGGAAGCTGCGGTCGTTCCTGGACAATTAATTCCGATAGTCATTGCCGGGCTTGACCCGGCAATCCATCGAACGAAAGCGGCGGGCGAAGGTCCGCCGTTTTTATTTTCCCGCTTTAAGCAAGACGCCCCACTCAGCGATCGACCGGTGCCCCAGGGCCGAGATGGTAGCGGCTGGAGAAGAACACCAGCGGAAGGCCGTCGCCATAATCACAGTTCGAGACTTCAGCGATGAACAACGTGTGGTCGCTGACATCGACGGCGCGCGTCACCTCGCAGGCGAAGAAGGCGACGCAGCCGGACAATCGCGGCGAGCCACCCGTGATTTCGCAGTCAGGCGGCGCGTCGGCCGGCCCGCCCGCAAAATGTCTCGACAGTCCCTTGCCGCCCTCAGGCAGCACGTTGACGCCGTAGCAGCGACGTTCGGAAATCGCCGTGTGGACTCGTCCGGGCTTTACCGAGACCAACACGGTTGGCGGGAACAGGCTGACGGTAACAAAGCTGTTGACCGTCATGCCGCAGACATCGCCTTGCGCATCGAGCGCGGTCAGCACCGCGACGCCGGTCGCAAAGCGCGACGCCGCCTGCCGGAAAACAGCGGGGTTGACGCTCCCCATCTCATGCTCCGGCCGGAAAGTGAAACAGGGTTGCCCCGTCGGGCGAATAGTTCGGAACGTCGTTCGCGACTTTCCGCCCCATTTCCGATTGCAGCGCGGCAAACATCGCCGCGCTGTCCTCGAACCAGGCCTGGAAGATGCAGAACGGCGCCGTCGCGGGGCCGAGCGCCTCCGGATAGGCGAAGGAGCAGGACTTCAGGCCGGGCAATTGTTTCGCAAGCGGCACGTGCGTTCCTTCGTAGTACGCCTTGAAGCGCGCCGCGTCCTTCGGTGCGGGATAGATGACGGTCAGGCAATGCATCGATTGGCCCTCACGCGGTTGCCCGCACTGGCGCCATGGGTGCCGACTTGCGATCGATCCAGGCACGAATCCGTTCCGGCGACGCGATCTGATCCCACTGATGGTCGGGATAGTTGAAATTCTCGGTGAACTCGTCGGCCAGCGCCTGGTTCTGGCTCATCGCGCCGATCAGCATGCCGAGCGCCTCCGACGGCGGCTGCAGCATGACGTTGGTCCAGCGCGAGGCGGCCAGCACCCGGTCCTGCCGCTTGAGATCGACCTTTTCGCAGAACCGCGCATCGAGCACGTCGGAATTGACGATCTCCTCGCCGAGCACGAACGCAGCATAGGAGGCGACATTGGCGCCTTGCCCCATCATCGGATCGACGACGGAATGCACGTCGCCGAGCGCGATCGCGCATTTGCCGCCGTCGAACTGCACGACGGTATTGCGCACCGTCGGCACGATCCCTCCCTGCAACAGGTCCAGCGGCTGGGCGAGGTCGAAGCGTGCCGTATCGATCCGGTCGTAGGTCGTGGGGTGGTGCTTCTCGAGCTTGTCCAGAATGACGCGGCGAAAGTGTTTGGGATCGGCCTCGTAGCTGAGTGTGGCGAGTTCCTCCATGTCGCCGCCCGGGACGTTTTCCATCAGAAGCGCGTTGGCGACGCCGTCGAAGGTGATGGTGGGGATGACGATCATCTCGCCATGTCCCGGAGACACCGACAGCGTCACATTCATCGGATCGGGCTGCCGGACGCCGGTGTAAAGGCCGACGCAAAGCCGCCGCTGCGGCTGTGAATAGGGCGTGTGCTCCGGCCGGTAGGTGAAGAGCTGGCCGAGCGGGCCCTTGCCGGTCGAAACGACGAGCAGATCGAACCGGGCGACCAGTGGCGCGATATCGCCTTCCTCGATCCGGCGGTATTCGATTTTTCCGCCGCGATCGGCGAAGTCCTTCATCAACGCCGGCAGATAGAGCCGGTAATCGACGGCGCGGCTCGGCCTCGAAAAGTCGCCACGAAAACGGATCGGTTGCGGGAAGTTGAAGAAATGGTCGTGGTAGTAATAGTGGTCGCGTGGCTCGCGCCAGTGGTTGACGCCGAGATAGTCCTCGCGCGCCACCGTCACATGATGGTGGGCGACTGTGTTGAGCAGGCGAATGTCGCGATAGTCGTCCGGCGTGCGGTCGGTGATGACGGTGGCGGCGACGCCATGCTTCTGCAGATAAAGCGCCAGATGCAGACCGGCGATACCGGCGCCGACGATTCCTACGTGACGTCCCACGATTGCCTCCCCCTGTATTTGTCCGGGAGTTTTCTCCCGTTCGATTTTCCCAGGATGAAGGCTAGCCACCGGCTTGCTGGAATACTAGGGAATGGATAGGATATGATCTATTCCTGATAGGAATGGAAAATGGACCGCATCGATTGCCTGCGCGCCTTCGTGCGTGCCCTCGAAGGGGGCAGTTTTTCGGTTGCCGCCAGCGAACTCGGGATCGGGCAGCCGGCGGTGAGCAAGCGCATCGCCTTGCTCGAACGCGAATTCGGCACGCAGCTCTTCCTGCGGACGACGCGCAAGCTCAGGCCGACGCCGGAAGGTCACCGCATATACGGCCTCGCGCAGCAGATCCTCGGCAACTTCGATCAAGCGCGGGCGAATGTCGAGGAAACGTCGCCGCGGCCGAGCGGAACGCTCCGGATCAGCCTGCCGTCTTCGTTCGGTCGGCGTTACTTGATGCCGGTGCTGGCGGAATATGTTGGAAGTTACCCCGAAGTCTGTCTCGACGTCCGCTACAGCGAACGCTTCGTCAACCTGGTAGAGGAGGGCGTCGAACTGGCGGTGCGGATCGGAAAGCTCGAAGCGAGCACGCTGGTGGCCCGCCGCCTCGGCACCGTGCCGCGTTCTCTGGTTGCGACGCCGAAATATCTTCGCGATCACAAGGCGCCGCGAACGCCCGATGATCTCGGCGCCCATCGATGCATCGTCTATTCACGGCTGCAGTCCGCCACTGAATGGACCTTTGAATCCGAGCACGGACGTCACGTCGCCGCGATCAGCGGTCCGTTGCTGGTCGACGATGCCGATGCGATGGAGCAGGCTGTGATGCACCATCTCGGCGTAGCGATACTCCCGGAATGGAACGCCATCGCCGGTCTTCGCAGCGGTCAACTGGAAAATCTTCTTCCCGAGTTCTCGGTCTCCGCGCTGCCGCTGCATGCGGTCTATCCCGAGACGCACTGGATGTCGCTGCGGGCCAGAACATTCCTGGACCTCCTGATCAAGCGTGCCGGGCTGTTTTCAACGCGAGTGGACCGCAAATCGGTGTGATCGGGACGTGTCGGTATGGGCCTGATGGTTCCGGTGTCGGTGAGGGCCGCGCTAGCGCGACGTTCGACGCGTTGACGCCTGCGCCACCAGCCGCGGCGGCCCGCGCGGCGTGTCGCCATCCGCTGATCGTGTGCCCATCGCCATGATCGCAGTCCCCATCGCCGCCGATCCGAACGTCACGACGAACCCGAACAGCAACAGCCCGAGCGCGGTGCCCGGCGATGAGTTGGCGAAGATCAAATCGCGCAAGTGATAGGGATCGAGCACCAGCAGACCGCCGACCAACAGCGCCGCCACGGTCATGCCAATGGCAAGGTTGATCGCGAGCAGCCGGAACAGCGGCACGCGCAGAAACGCCAAGCGGCCGGGCTTCTGTTCGTTGCTTGGTACGGTGTCCGACATCGCAGCTCGCCTTGTCTCCAGGCAAACCTATCAGAGGACCGGTCCTTCGTCATGGCCGGGCTTGCCCGCCTCCGCTAAAGCTTTGGCGGACCAAACCGGTAAGCCCGGCGAACGATCTTGGTTGGAAAGAGCCGGAACCTTAAGGCGCCACGAGCTCGACCCTTCGGTTCAGCGCCCGGCCCGCATCGTTGGCATTGGAGCCGACCGGAGCGAGGAATCCCACGCCCGCGGTGCGCAGCCTGGCTTGCGCGATGCGATAGCTCTTCACGAGCTCGGCGGCGATCGCCTCGGCGCGGCGCCGCGACAAGTCGAGATTGTAATCGTAGGCACCCTGGTTGTCGGTATGGCCGACGATGAAGACATTGAGCTGCGGCTGGCCGGTGAGGAGTTTGGCGATCTGGTCGAGCGTCGGGCGGCTTTCGGGCTTGATCACCGTCTTGTCGGTGTCGAAATAGATGCCGTAGAGCGCGATGTGGCCGGTCTCGCCGAGGCCCTTCGCCATCGCGGCCGCATCCACCATCTTGTTCTCGATCGCGCCGAGTTCGGCGACGGTGAGCTGGGCGTGGATCTCGCGGTTGTTCTCGCTGACGACGACGCTGGCATAGGTCTCGCGTCCGCCATCGACCTTGCGCCCGGCATAGTAATGATAGTTGAAACCGTCCAGCCACATCTGCGGGATCGGCAGCACATCGATGGCTTCGGTGAAGGGGATGCCGCCGCAGGCGTCGGTGTCGCAGGCGACCAGCGTCTCATAGCCGGCCTTCGCCAGTTGCGTCTCGAAATTGCGCGACACTTCGAGGATGGAGGGACCGGGCTTGGTGGCATACGCGATGCGGGTGATGCGGCCTTCCAGCCGCCGCGCGTCGGCCGGGTTGCCGTCCTTGAAGGCGGCGCCTTGCATGCGCGCGGCGTCGAAATCCTTGACCTGATAGCCCGTGATCACGCTGCCGGCGAAGCGGCCGATGCCGGGGAAATCCCTGGCGCCCGCGACATCGCGCGTCTGCGCGGCGGCGCCGGTCGCGTGAAGGGCGAGGGCGAACAGGAGGACGAACGGCCGGAATATCTTGCGGGGAGGAACCATCGGCAAAATCTCTGCATTTACGGGAATGGGAATGGTCAGTTGCGGGAGAGCAGATGTGGAACACGGGTGGCAGACCATGCCGCGCCACTTTATCCAAAATTATGGCCGCGCGATGTGGCCGCGACATCGGGCCGCTGCCACACGCGAGGCCCGGTAGCAGACGTGTTAGTCGTGTATTCAGCAACTCCGGTTCAAGGAATAGTTCTTCCCATCCATTTTTTTCTCGTAGAGGTGCGGCCCGCGAAGCGCACAGCGCGCCCGATGCAGCGAAGTCCGCGCGGAGGAAGACCGGTAAAAACCAGTCGAATCCCGAGCGCACAAATGATAATCTGTCCATTTCGCAACAGGAATTAGGTTCATGGGCATACTTCCTTACGGCGACGACGACCGCCTCCTGACCGGCCGGGAAGCGGCCCTGGTCAAGGACGTATACAAGAACACGGCGCTGCCCCCTTTCTCCAAAATCCGCATTCGCAACGGGTTGTCGCCGAATGGCACGGCGATCACCTTCCCCAACCATTACGATGGCACGTACAATATTTCCGTTGGCCAGCATTTGTTCGATAACCAGCTGACCGACTTCCAGGTGGATAAAGAAACACTGATCCACGAGATGGTGCACGTCTGGCAATACTACCACGGGCTTCTCACCAGATCGCACGGCATTATCGCCCATGTCCATCGGAGTATTGCGGGCAAGTTGGGAGGGCGCGATGAGGACTATCTCTACCAGTACGACATCCTCACCAACTCCTGGGACGATATGGGATTTGAAGGTCAGGCCCAGCTGGTCGAAGAGTGGTATGGCGCCGGCATGAAAGGCGAGGACGACGACAAGCGTTTCTGTTTCGTCAAGAAAGTGCTCTATGACGGCAACCCGGCCGCACGCAAGCTCAACATCATCCAGCTTTGCGAAAAGGATTTCTATCCTCCCCCCAGCCCTGATCCCGAGCCCATTCGAGTCACGATGAAGGACGATTCGTTCGTCATGGTCCTGAATGGCGACGCGTTGTTCGAGTTCGACAAGTTCGATGTCAAACCGGCCGCGGCCCTGGTTCTCGAAAAGGCGGCCAAGAACATCAAGGCTCTCGCGCACAAGGGGACGGTGATCCGCGTCAACGGATATACTGACGGCGTTGGATCCGACGATTACAACAACAAACTGTCGGAGCGCCGCGCCGAGGCCGTCGCCAATTGGCTGGCGTCGAAAGGCCTGCCGAGATCAGGGATCAAGACGAGTGGGTTTGGCAAAGCCGATCCCGTGGCGTCCAACGCTGATCCCAGGGGCCGCGCGCAGAACCGCCGCGTCGTGATTTTCCTCACCAACCCATGATCGGTGTGCGTGCGTCGCAGTTCCCCTGCATTGGATATCAATGACCCCCAGGCAAGTTTCTGTCACGCGCCGGGCGTCGGCGATGACGCGAACAGCCTGACATGCCGGCGGCAGACGTGTTAGACGTGTATCCGGCAACTCTGGTCCAAGGAATGGTTCTTCGCATGCCTGTTTTCCGTTTGGCCTTTCTGGCCCTCGCCATGCTCGCCTGCCTGAACGCACGCGCTGGCGCGGCGCAATGCGGCAACGGCCCCGGCGGTTTCGAGACCTGGAAGAGCGAATTCGCCGGCGAAGCCAGGGCAAAAGGCATCGGCGCCTCGGCGATCTCGGCGCTGATGGCGACGAACTACGCCAGCGCGACCATCGCCGCCGACCGCGGCCAGCGCAGTTTTAGTCTCTCGCTCGACGCGTTTCTCGCCAAGCGGGGGGCGGCGACCATCGTTGCGCGGGGGCGAAAATTGAAGCAATCGCAGGCGCCGATGTTTGCGTCCATCGAGCAGCGCTACGGCGTGCCGCCGGGCCCGCTGATTGCCATCTGGGGCATGGAGACGGGCTTTGGCAGCCAGCGCGGCAACCAGAACATGCTCTCCTCGATCGCGACGCTGGCCTATGACTGCCGGCGCTCGGCCTATTTCACCGAGCATCTCTACGCCGCGCTGCAATTGATCGAGCGCGGCGCGCTGTCGCCGAGCCAGCGCGGCTCCATGCACGGCGAAGTCGGCCAGACCCAGTTCATGCCGAAGAACATTCTGGCTTACGGCATCGGCAATCTCGACGTCGCCGCCAACGCGCTGGCCTCGACCGCGAATTTCCTCAAAGCCCACGGCTGGAAGGCCGGCGCCGGCTACCAGCCGGGCGAGCCCAACTTCGCGGCCATCCAGGAGTGGAATGCCGCCGGCGTCTACGAGAAAGCCATCGCGCTGATGGGCCGCCAGATCGACGGCGGCGAGTGAGGGGCTGGCGGCGCGCTCGTGTTCGTCCCACTCCGCTGTCGTCCCGGCCTTGAGCCGGGACCCATGGCCACCGGCGGCAATTGTCGAAGCGAAGCCGTCGACCATTCCGCTCTATAATATACGCCGCGGCGTATGGGTCCCGGCTCAAGGCCGGGACGACGAAGATTTAAGATACCTGCCGCGCGTCGTTTTTCATGGCATGGTCGGGACATTCAGAAAGCAATAAGGGATTCGCATGCGCAAACTTCTTCCCGTGATCGTGTTCGGCGCTGTCATCGCCGCCCACCCCGCGCTTTGCCGCCAGATGCGGCGGCGATTTCAACTCGTTCGTCGCGGGCATGTCGGCGGACGCGCGGGCGGCCGGCATTTCCGAGAACGTGATCGGCTCGGCGTTCGCCGGCGTATCGCAGGACGCGGCTGTGCTGAATTTCGACCGCCGCCAGCGCTACACCTTCAACAAGACCTTCGAGCAGTATGTCTCGACCCGTGTCGGCGCGGGGCGCATCAATGGCGGCCGGGCGATGCTGGCCCGTCACGCGGCGCTGTTGTCGCGGATCGAGGCGCGGTTCGGCGTGCCCCGCCAGATTCTCGTCGCGATCTGGGGGCTGGAGACCGATTTCGGCAAGGGCGACATGGGCAAGCTTCCTGTGATCCGCACGCTCACCACGCTGGCGCATGATTGCCGCCGCTCGGAATTGTTCCAGGGCGAACTGCTGGCGGCGCTGAAGATCGTGCAGCGCGGCGATCTGCCGTTGCGCGACCTGATCGGCGCCTTTGCCGGCGAGATCGGGCAGACGCAATTTCTGCCGTCGTCCTACATCAAATATGGCGTCGATTTCGACGGCGACGGCCGCGTCGATTTGCGCCACTCGGTGCCCGACGTGCTCGCCTCCACCGCGAACCTTTTGCATACCAACGGCTTCAAGATGGGCGCGCCCTACGAAGAAGGCACGGCGAATTTCGAAGCCATGCGCGAATGGAACCATGCCACGATCTACCGCAAGACCATCGCGTATTTCGCGGATCAGTTGGTGGGGCGGTAGCGAAAGCATCGCGTACTCCCTGTCGTCCCGGCGAAAGCAGGGACCCATAACCACCGGCGCTCGTTGGTTTGCAAAGCCGGCTACCACCGCGCCTGACCGCGAGGCCGCCGCGTATGGGTCCCTGCTTTCGCAGGGACGACGTGGGGATAAAGCTGGTGTGAAGTAACCCGACGGGCAAATCAGCAAAAACCTGTCCAGCCCCTTTCGAAAAAATATTTCGCTTTGGTGTCCGTGCAAATCACCTTCCTGTCCGCCGCTGTCCCGCTCCACACAGAGGGGCGTTGCGCAACGTCACGAACGCGGAGCGGGATGCGGTGGACGCTGATGCGCCTTTGACGAACGGCGCGTGAGGCGGACGGCAAAATCGTGTGGTCCTGACGTCTCGACGCTGGCGTCAAGTTCGCGGGAAGCAATTTTCGCGGGCGACGGTGACAAAAGAGCCCGATCGCCGGGGAGATCACGACATAAGCCGTAAACCATTGCGCGGGGAGTGCCGGTCGTTTTCCGGTGTGACCTGACAACGCGTGTGCCTGCTACCACTACTTCCGCACACGCGGCTATCGGGCGCATCGGACGCCCGGCATTCCCCGCGCCCTCTGTACTGAAGAGGGCCGAACGAACTGATAAAGCCTCGCGCGAAACATGCGGCGAGATCGCGAAGGTGTGTCTTCGTCATTGCGAGGAGCGAAGCGACGAAGCAATCCATTCTCTCCCCGGGCGGCGACATGGATTGCTTCGCTTCGCTCGCAATGACGACTGTTAGTCGGAGCGCGAATGCTCACCCTCTTCGTCGTCCCGGCGAAAGCCCGGACCCATAACTACAGGGCGCAGTTGTTGCGCGAAAGCCGACAAACAGCGTTTCTCACCAACAGGCAACACGGCGTATGGGTCCCGGCTTTCGCCGGGACGACACCGGAGAGAATTGTCGGATCGTCGCAGTGACGGAGTTGGTCGCCCTACTTCCCCGCCTGCATCGCCTTCTCGATCCGCCGCTGCAGCACCGACCAGTAGGTGCCGGGACGCAGGCGTTGCAACAGATCCATGAAGCGGGCGTCGTTGCCGATCAGGATGCGCGGCTGGTTCTTCTCGATGCCCTCGATGATGCGCAGCGCCGCCGCGGTGGGCGTGGTTTTCGCCACCGCGTCGAACCGTTCGATCGATTGCGCGCGGCGGGCGTTGTCGGTCATGCCTACCCCGGTGCGGGAGTTGCGGGCGATGTTGGTGGCGACGCCGCCGGGATGCACCACCGACAGTTTGATCGGGCTTTTCGCCATCGCCAGCTCATGGCGCAGGCTTTCGGAAAAGCCGCGCACCGCGAATTTCGCCGCCGCATAAGCCGACTGCCCGGGAGGGGCGATGATGCCGAAGATCGAGGAGAGGTTGACGATGTGGGCCTCGGGCCGTCTGCGCCAGATGCGGCAGGAACGCGCGTGTCGTGCGCACCACGCCCCAGAAATTGATGTTGAACAGCCATTCCATCTGCGCCTGGTCGATCTCGGTGAACTGGCCGAGCAGCGCCACGCCGGCATTGTTGATGACGATGTTGAGGCCGGGATGGGCGGCGACCGCGCTCTGCGCGAAGGCCTCGATCTCGGCTGGCTCGGCGACGTCGACGCGGTGGACGCTGACCTTGCGCGGAGCAGCCTTGTCCGAACCAGTTTTGGCGATCTCGGCGGCGACCGCCTGCAGCCCCGCCTCGTCGCGGTCGGCCAGCGCCAGATCGGCGCCGCGCGCGGCCAATTCCAGCGCCAGCGCCCGGCCGATGCCACTGGCCGCGCCGGTCACGGCCACGGCGGATCCACGGATCGCAGTCATGTCTCGCAAGCTCCATGTCGGGAAATTCGCGCGGCAACCCTTATACGGCTGGCAGGCTTTGGCAACCGGACGCGGCGTCGCCGTACCGGTGCGGCTTCCTGGCGCGGCCGCGCCATGCTATGGGCAGGGCCATGTCGCTCTCGTTCCTCGTGACCGCGCTGATCGTCGTCGTCTCGCCCGGCACCGGCGTGCTCTATACGCTGGCGGCGGCGCTGACGCGGGGATCGCGGGCCGGCATCGCCGCGGCGTTCGGCTGCACGCTGGGGATCGTTCCGTCGATGTTCGCCGCCATGCTGGGGCTGGCCGCGGTCATGCACACCAGCGCGCTGGCGTTTGCGGCGCTGAAATGGTGCGGGGTGATCTATCTGCTGTACATGGCGCTCCAGGTGCTGCGCGAGCAGGGGGCGCTCGCGGTCGAGGCGCAGGTCGATGCGCGTTCGCTCACGCGCGTGGCCGCGACCGGGTTTCTGATCAACATCCTCAACCCGAAACTGTCGATCTTCTTCCTGGCATTCCTGCCGCAATTCATCGCGGCGGACGAGGCCCATCCGCTGCTCTCGATGCTGGAGCTGAGCGGCACCTTCATGGCGATGACGTTTTTGGTGTTCGTGCTCTACGGCCTGTTCGCGGCCCGTGTCCGCGACCACGTCGTGACCCGGCCGCGGGTGATGACCTGGCTGCGCCGCGGCTTTGCCGGCGGTTTCGCCGCGCTCGGTATCAGGCTGGCGTTCGCCGAGCGATAGCTTTCGGCCTGCCATGCCGGGCGGTCACGGCCGCGCCGCAAATGAAAAAGCGGGCCCGAGGCCCGCTGTTTTTAAAAATCGTTTTACTCTGGCCGGATGCCCGGGCGGAGCTCAGGCCCCACCCGGGCTTGGAAGGTTACTTCTTGGACTTCTTGGCTTTCTTCGCCTTCTTCGCCTTTTTCGCCTTCTTCGCTTTCTTAGCCATAGTATCCTCTCAGGGTTTAATGGATGGAAACGCGACACGAGGCATGCTCGGCGGAGGGCCAGCCTCGCAACATCCTCGATTGCAATCCCAACAGATTCGCGGGCCGCTGCCCCGCGCTGTCACGTTGCTGTCATTGCGTTATCCACAGCTGTTATGCGTTTTTCGATGCTTTCCGGCGGGATTTCCACGGTCGTACCCATTCTCGACGAGAGCATCGATCGATTTTTCAAGACGGATGGATCGCCGGATCGCGTCCGGCGATGACGTCGTGGAGCTCGCTCGCGCGTCTCCGGCGCGCTTCAGGGTTAACGATGCGCCAATGCGCGGACACATTCTGCATCGACCGGGAACTGCGCCGCCATCTTCATGATTTCAAAACCACGGCGCGGATTGTTCCGCGCGAGTGAGAGTCCGTTAAGCGACGCAGCCGCATGTTGCTGTCAACAAGGGGTTGGATGTGGCTGAGCTGTTCGACAAAGGGGGAGGCGGGACCGTGCGATCCTGCATTCATGGATGCTGAGCGTTCCGACGCTGTGGACGGTGTTCGTCATCAATTTTCTCGCGCTCGGCTTGATCTGGGCCTATGTCGCGCGCAGTTACCCCAAGCTGGAAGCCGCCCGCTTCTGGACCGGTTCGGCGTTTGCCGCAGCAATCGGCGCAAGCGCTGCCGTCGTCAGCCGCGAGTTCGGCTGGATCCTAGCTCTGCTGTCCGGTGGCGCGATCATCCTGTTTGCGATCTGGCTCGCCGCGATGGGCGTGCAGCGGTTTTACGGCCGGCCGGTGGCCTGGCGCAGCGCTGCGTTGCTCACCGCCACAACCCTTGCCGTGCTGGCATTCTTCACCTTCGTCCACGAAAGTGTGCTGATGCGGGTGCTGGTCTATTCGCTCGCCGAGGCGACGCCGCTTGTCCTCGTCATCAGGCTGCTGCTTTTCTCCAAGGACAGCCGCGCCCATCCGGGCGCCCGACTTGCCGGTATAGTTGCGGCGCTGATCCTCTTGATGTTCGCGGTACGGGCGGTCGGCCAGTTGGCCGGCGCCGACCTCGCGTTCACCCGCTCGGGCCCGGCGCTATCGGTGATCGTGCTCCTGATGATGTTCCTGTCCATGTCGTTCAATTTCGGTTTCCTGCTGATGACAGTGGACCGGCTGCGCAGCGAGGTCGCCGATCTCGCGCTGCTCGACGATCTCACCGGCGTCGGCAACCGGCGGCATTTGCTGCAGCGGCTGACCGAGGAATGCGCGCGGTCGGAACGCAGCGGCGAGCCGTTCGCGCTCCTGGTGATCGATCTCGACGGCTTCAAGCTGATCAACGACACCCACGGCCACGCCGCGGGCGATGCCTGCCTGCAGCATTTCACCCTGATGACGCAGACGCGGCTGCGGCCCGGCGACATGCTGGCGCGCAGCGGCGGCGACGAGTTCTGTGTCGTGCTGCCCGCTTCCACCGTGCGCGAAGGTGCCATGATCGCGCGCCGCATCCTGGATGTGTGCCGCGCCGATGCGGAGGCCTGTGTCGGCGATGAAATCCCGATTTCGCTCTCGATCGGGGTCGCGCAATGGAACCGGGAGATCGGCCCGCATCCGGACCGGCTGATGGCCGCGGCCGACCACGCGCTCTATGCCGCCAAGAAGGACGGCAAGAACCGTCACGCCGTCTACGATCCGGCGCCGCCGCTGGCGCCTTCGCACGAGCCGATGCCGCAATCCTCGCTGCGCAGGCTCGCCTGAAGCGTGCTATTCACTTAACATGATCCTCCGCCTGCTGATGACGGCGCTCTGCGCCGCAGCGATCGCAGCCCCCGCCGCCGCGCAGACGCCGGATCTCGCGACCATCGCGCGCGCCTCGGGAACGCCCGAAATTCCAGGTCTCAAGATGGTCTGGCTGTCGCCCTGGGGCGACGTGGCAAAGGCCCATCCCTGGCGCAACATCATCGTGCACCAGACCGAGGGCCCGGCCGGCTCCGCGCGCTATGGCGCGCAGGAACAGTCGAAGAACCCGACACGGCGCGGGGTCACCGTCTGGGTCGAAACCGACGGCACGGTGTACTGGGCGGTCGCGGAAAATCTGGTGCCGACCCATGGCGACGGCGCCAACCGCAACGACAGCAAATACATCGACAACGGCCCGACCTATCACCAGGTGATCGGCAATGTCTCGATCGGCGTGGAATTCGCCGGCAACTATCCGGACGTGACGCGGCCCGCCACCGAAGCGCAGATCGCGGCATGGCGGATCCTGGTGAAGGTACTGCGCGCGCGTTACGGCATTCCGCTCGATCGCGTCTATGCCCATAACTGGATCGACTTCAAGGATGCGCGTTATTGCGAAGGCTGCGCGCTGGCAACGCTGGCGAGGCAGTGGGGAGAGTGACTTTGTCATTCAGGGGCACGCGGCAGCGTGAACCCGGAATCTCGCGCCAACAACCTCTGGATTTCGGGTTCGCGAGTTTCACTCGCGCCCCGGAATGACGGCGGTTGGTTCAGACCGGCTGCGCCATCCAGTGGAAGATACGCCGGATCAGGCCCGGGGGCCGTCGGGGCTGCTCCTGCTCTGGCGTGGCCTCGTCCTCGGCGATGCAGCGCTCGTAAAAATATTTCAGGAAGGTCATGTCGTTCGGCTCGGTCACCGTAAAACTGTCGTCGCCGACGAACACCGTATAGGCGTAGAAGAACGGCCCGATGAAGGGCACCGAGGGCGGTGTGGCGCGGTCCTTCGAGATCACGAATTGCGAGGGCTCGAGCCCATGCGCGATCATGGCCTGCTCGAGGGCCGGGACCTTGCGCATGAACTCGGCGGTGAATCCGCCGACGGTGGATTGCAGCGTGATCGGCATGGCTATCCTGCGCGCGACATCTCGTCTGATTTGGTCGGCGGAGCCCGTCACCCGGTTCAAGCAGCCCCGGGGATCCGGCCTCTTGGCGCGTCGCCCGCGTCACTGATCTGGCCGCTCGTCGGCGGCCACGGGCGGCCGTTTCGCGCGCGGGGCCTGAGGGCCTTTGCGTTTCCGGCCATCGTGCTGTTGCTGCCGCAGGCCGACGACGTCGCGCCGGATTACAAGACCCAGGCGAGCGCGCTGTTGTATGGCGATCCCTACGACTGGGACAATCTCGACGAGCCCGACAGCGTCGCGGAGTATCTGCGGGATAACTATTGACGGCGCCGGAGTAGTTCATGCGCCCAACAAAAAAGCCGGCGTTGCCGCCGGCTTTTCGTCTTGTTCAATCCGCCTTTGTCAGTGAGCGGCTTCGAGCGCCGCCGCTTCCTGCCGGGCGATGGTGCCCTTCACGGCCGACTGCACCTTCTCGAAGGCGCGGACCTCGATCTGCCGCACGCGTTCGCGCGACACGCCGAATTCGGCGGCGAGGTCTTCCAGCGTCATCGGCTCTTCCGCCAGACGCCGCGCCTCGAAGATGCGCCGTTCCCGCGGGTTGAGCACGCCGATGGCGCCGTTCAGCGCCTCGCGGCGATGATCGAACTCCTCGTGCTCGGCCAGGATGGCTTCCTGGTTGGGCGAGTTATCGACCAGCCAGTCCTGCCATTCGCCGGCCTCGCCGTCGTCGCGGATCGGTGCGTTGAGCGAGGCATCGCCGCCGAGCCGGCGGTTCATGTCGATCACGTCCTGATCCGTGACGCCGAGGCGCTTGGCAATCAGCTTCACCTGGTCGGGGTGCAGATCGCCCTCGTCCAGCGCGGAGATCTTGCTCTTCGCCTTGCGCAGGTTGAAGAACAGCTTCTTCTGGTTCGCGGTGGTGCCCATCTTCACGAGCGACCAGGAACGCAGGATGTACTCTTGTATCGACGCCTTGATCCACCACATGGCGTAGGTAGCGAGTCGGAACCCCTTATCGGGTTCGAACCGCTTCACCGCCTGCATCAGGCCGACATTGCCTTCCGAGACGACCTCGGAAATCGGCAAGCCGTAGCCGCGATAGCCCATGGCGATCTTGGCCACGAGCCGGAGATGGCTGGTGACGAGGTGATGTGCCGCGTCGCGATCGTCATGCTCGCGCCAGCGTTTGGCGAGCATGTATTCCTGCTGGGGTTCCAGCATCGGAAACTTGCGGATCTCGGCGAGGTAACGGGATAAGCCGGATTCTCCGTTGAGAATCGGCAGGGTAGCTGTACGGGCCATTTAGCGCCCTCCAGTGGTTCAGGCCCCCGATAGCGGCGGGCCCGGCAGACGGCCGCTTTGTTAAAGCCAGTCGCGCTGCGATGTTCCGCGTTGGATATTCAACGCACGTGCAACATACACTATTTCGGGGACCATTTGGAAGGATCGCGGGGGTCACGTCTCCGTGGGGCAGATATAACGCTATTGTCATATCAAGTCTTTTCCGGGCGGCCTGCGTCATAGCGCCGCTCGCAGGCAATCCCGCAAGTTGATGAGATCGTCGGGCAAATCCGAAATCCACTCCAGAATCTCCCCGGTTTTAGGGTGCTCCAATACCAGTAGGTATGCGTGCAGCGCTTGGCGGTCGAGGGCGGCCAGGGCCGCCCGGCTTTGGGGGCCGAGATGGCTGGCCTTGGTCTTGAAGTGCGGGCCGTAGACGCTGTCCCCCATCAGGGGGTGGCCGATATGGGCGAGATGCACCCGGATCTGGTGGGTGCGCCCGGTCTCGAGCTGGCAGGCGAGCAGCGCCGCGACCGGTTTGCCGTCGCGCCCGTTGAAGGTTTCCTGGACCTCCCAATGGGTGACCGCCTCGCGGCCGCCCTGGCGCACCGCCATTTTTTCCCTGGCATGCGGATGCCGGTCGATCGGCTCATCCACCGTGCCGCGCTGGCGGCTGGGTACGCCCCACACGAAGGCCATGTATCCCCGCCGCATCTCCCCGGTGCGACCGTGGTCGGCGAACTGCGCGCTCAGCGACTGGTGCGCCAGGTCGTTCTTCGCCACCACCATCAGCCCGGTGGTGTCCTTGTCGAGCCGGTGCACGATGCCCGGGCGCCTGACGCCGCCGATGCCGGAAAGGCTCGCCCCGCAATGGGCGATCAGCGCGTTGACGAGGGTTCCGGTCTCGTGGCCGGCGGCGGGATGCACCACCAGCCCCCTGGGCTTGTCGATCACGATGATGTCGTCGTCCTCATAGACGATATCGAGCGCGATATCCTCGCCGGCGGGCTCGGCGGCGACGGCTTCCGGCACGTCGATTGTGATCGTATCGCCCCCCGCGACATGATAAGCGGGGTCGCGGATGGGGGCGTTCCTGATCGCGACGCGGCCGGCAAGGATCAGCGCCTTCAGCCGCGAACGCGACAGCTCCGGCAGGCGTGCCGCCAGCACGCGGTCGAGCCGGGGCGAGCCCTCGTCGCCGGCGGCGGTGACTTCCAGCCTTTGACCGTCGCGCGAAGCTGGTTCCGACGAAGAGCCGATTCCTGAAGCGTTCTGCCCTGAAGAGTTCTGCATGACCGAGACTGTTGCGCCCGAACCGACCCCCGAGCAAGCCGCGCTGTTCGCGCGGGTGCGGCGGATGATGCTGATCGCGGGCCTGACCACGGCGCTGGCGGTAGCGGCCGTTCTGATCGCCATCGGCTACCGCCTTTTCCGCACCGATGGAAGCGTGACGGCCGCCGCCACCGACATCACCGCCAGCCTGCCGAAGGGCGCCCGCATCGTCTCCACGGGGGTCGCCGGCGACCGCCTGGTGGTGACGCTGGACGTCGGCGGGGCGACCGAAATCCGCACCTTCGATGCGCGGACGCTGAAGCCGGCCGGCCGGCTGAAATTCGTCAGCGAACCGTAGTCTGCGCCACACGATCCGTCATGGCCGGGCGCCTGTCCCCGACTTGACGTCGCTCCACACGTTGCTCGTCATGGCCGGGCTTGACCCGGCCATCCACGTCTCTGTCACCGCTTTTGCCGGAAGATGCCCGGGTCAGGCCCGGGCACGACAAGTTCCGCCTTGCAGCAAGCCGATTTCAAGGCTATTGGCTGAGGCCAACGCTCCCTTCGTCTAGCGGTTAGGACGCGGCCCTCTCAAGGCTGAAACAGGGGTTCGATTCCCCTAGGGAGCGCCAAATATTTCAATAGCTTAGATGTATCCATTTCGCGGTCGCGCGGCCCTCGACCAGAGAATCAACCAAGAATAGCGGGGGATAGTTTGTATACGAGCTCCTATTGCGCGAACAGCGTCGGGGCTGCGCGGCAGGGCCGTTTATAGGTAGCATAGTCGTTGTCACTTCGCCACGGCCCAGATAGCGTATCCTTAGGCGATTTCTGATTCTATCCGAGGAGCGCCCCGATGCCTGAATCTAGCTACCCGCTCGCCGGGGGACCGCGCCAAAGTTCGCGCTCAGTGCCTGAGCTGATTGCCATATTGGAAATTGCGGAGATGGATGACGTTACATCTTTAGACGTCCTGGCGACAACAGGCGCGGTGTGCTGGAAAATATACTGCGGGAGAATTTTGCGCCGATTTCCGCTCTTGCGGGGCTCACCGCTTTGCTGGGCTCGACTGTTTTCCTTTACGGTTATCTCTCAGTCTTCGACTGGCGGCTGATCTGGGTTATCGAATATAGTGACGTGTTAAAGTTTGGTCTGATCATTCTCGGTTCTTACCGGCTACCTCTCTCTGATACAGGGTTATGCTACAGACGCGTACCATGTTGCGTTTAGTGACGACCCCGAAAGAAAACTTTCGTGGGCAAAGCTCGTCACGGTCGGGTTCTTCGCAAGCCTCGTCCCCAAGATTTGGTATGACGAGACGCACGCGGTGCACTACTACATGTTGCACATCATGCTGCATTTGTCCGCGCTGTTGATCGGGTTTGTTGCTGTCGTAGCCGTTTGGCGCTTCAAGGGATGGAAGAGCGTGACCCCGCAACATTGGGCCAACGATGCCGTCATGGCGGTATTCATATTGTCCGTCTTCGGTCATGTTCGGCTACTACACCCGAGACACGGACGGCTTCAAACACGACGTAATCTTGAAGGGCGTTGAGATGAAGGATGTGGGAGTCGTTATGATTACGTCCCACCACACAGTGCTCTACTCCGATAAAGGAGATGTAATCGTGGTCCCCTCGGGGGATGTAAATCAAATCATCGCGAAAGCAAATTAGAGATGAATTACTGTGACAGTGCATTCAATTGACGCGTGAGTTGTCGCGGTCGGATTGACTGTCACCGTAATTGAGGAAGGTGACGGACGATTGGTTCGAACGGACACCGCGGGATCTTCAAGATCCTCCGGCGGCGGACCTCCCTGAAGAGCCCAATCGTGGCCGGTTTTCTGCTTGAGCCGTTCAAGCAGTGTTTCGATCCTCTCATTATATAAGGCTTCGACTGATTTAACGAGGTCGGGCCACTCCGTGCGGCCTCCTGACATCAGAAACCGAATGAAATTCCGAATTGACTTCAAAGCGGTCGTGCTCGTAAAATATTTCAAGCGCGGAGGAGCAAACCGAGCCATGCTCATCGTGGTGAGCGAACCGCTTGTTCCTCAAATCGATGACTTCATCGTAGATATTCGAAGCTTCTCAGGAAGGCTATCGCGCGAAAAGCCACTTTGCTGACCTCCATGGTGAAGGCGCACGTAGGTTACTACGAACGCTGTAATAAGCATTTCCAGCTCTAGAAAAGCACCCATTTCTGGTTCGAATTTGTAAGCCGATAGGCGCTTCTGCACATGCTTCAATGTCACCAAGGTGGCAAACGAGTCGTAAGAAGTCTGACAAGTTGCGACAATTCGTTATCTACCGATTTCAAGATGACGCGCCCGTCTTCCGCCATCGCTTGGAAGTGATTTCTCCATTCCTCAGGAAGGTGCTGAAGCGCGTCTTCGGTCAGCGCATAGTATTCTCCAGTGTTTTCTTCTTTAGCAGTCAGATCGCGCTCCGTCTCTTCCATCTGTGTAGACATCCTATTCATCGCAGCAGCAACTCGCTTTGCATGTTCGCGAGGAAGAATGAAACCGAGGGAGTTGCAGTACGTGTTCCTTACGATCCAGTAGGGCCAGGACTCGTTACCCTTCATGCTGGCTGTCTCAGCGTAGAACGGCGGCATCATGCCGATCCCGCGTTTGGTCTCCAGCATTCTCCGGGCGAAGTCATCGACGTCGCCGTCTGTCAATTGAGTTGAGATGTTGCACATCCGTATTACAGTATGACTTCTTCGAATTACGGTGACAGTGCATTGAATTGACGCGTGAGTTGTCGCGGGCGAGTTAAATGCACCGTCACCGTAATTCTAAGAATGAACCAACGATAGCCGGGCTTAGCTCTTAGGGGCGGCGGGCCATCCAAGAGAGCTTTCACGTGAGTAGCCGCCGAGGTCCGCTCGATTTCATCAAGCGCGTTTAAATGCATGGATCATCTGATCCGCGGTCCCTGTTGCAGAATGGATGCTGCATTTGGGCGTTTCCCGAAGTGCCTTCCCCGCCTACCCGTCTAGCTTTCTTATGTCCTGCCTGCATGCCGTTGCGATGTAATACTCCCCCGCACGTTGGACATTTTGGAGCCTGTGGAAGCGCGTCACGGAGAAATGCTGCTCCCTTCATATCTCTGGAGAGTTTTCCATCTTTACTAGAAGGTTCCGGCGGGGTTTCGACAACCAAGAACGAAAGTTCCGGATTTCGGCGCAAAGAGCGTCGCATTTGTTCGGGAGTTTTTCCCTTTCCAAAATCAGAAATTAATTTGTTATAGAAAGAGATCATACGAGGACGACTTCTGCCACCGCTACCCAATCTCTAACCGCTTCTGTAATACCTCTATTGTCTAAAAGGAATTTCTCGATATTTGAGCGTACTTGCGTAAACGTACGAAAATCCTGAGTGTCCCAATCTCTAAGCAAGAGAGCGAAGCTCAAAAGCGCAGCGGGCTGGAATGCCCCACCGCGACTATAAAAATAGAGAGCAGGATGCAAGCCTAACGATGATGGATTTGTAGAGCACAACCGCCAAACCATTTTTCGGGTACTTTGCAGATACTGAATCGTATCGGATCCGTCGGGATCGTCCGAAAATTTTTCAGCGTTGCCGGTCGAAATGTCATTGACGATCCCCACTAAATCAAAAATAAACGGAAGGACGTGGGGACCGTATCCCTGTCCTGCCATCGGCAAATCTAGTGTTTTGATCGGCAACGAAAATTCTGGATCAAACAACCACTCATACATTTCTTTCCCCAACTCTTCGATGCGATCCTGCGTTCCTCGCGAAAACCTATCCCAATAGTTGTGACCCGTGCCCGCTCTTAATATTGCGCGGGAGGCCAAGGCAATCGCTGATCTGCGCGCGTTTAGAATGCGGGCTTCAGTTGGGTCGATCGGAGTGCCACCCTGATTGATGCGAAAAAATGATTTTTCCGCCTTTTCGTGATCCGGGTTTCTTATCCACTGTGCGGGAATTTTTTGCCAACCCAGACGCTGGGCGCGCTCTGCTATCTCAGGCCGAGCTTCCGTCGGGCTTTCTATCGCTCTCCTATGGTCGCCGTATGAACCGATTGATGCTTCGACTAGCTCTCGGGTGCGCTCGGCGGCCTTGATCTGTTCTTCTGGAATATCGTTCTGAAAAAACTTTCGAGAGATGTCCTTATCTCCGTAGTCGTCATGAACCCATGCAATTAGCGCGCTCAAACGATGCGCCCCGTCGATTGACAAAAACGTTCTGACCGGCCCGCCATAAAATCACTGCCGGAATTAGATCGCGACGCGCGAACGTGGTGATTAGATCGGCGACTTGATCGGGGGTCCATCCCGCTGTTTCGCGTTGAAAATCCGGCTTACGAAGCCCCGGATAAAGAAAACCTTTGGGGTCAAGATCAAGGATCGAAATATCTGCAATATCTTCTGCAGCCTCGCCAGGGGCCGCTAAATCAGCCCTCTGAATTAGTGCATCCCAGATTCACTATCCGCTTTGGCCTTGGCTGCCATTTTGTTGGTCCCCACGCCCTTGCGTATAGCAGGGGTTCCGATGACCCGGAATGGTTGTGGAGGGTTTCACAACAGCCCCGAAATCCGGCATTGACAGTCAAGAAGATTTAACTCACCTTATTCATGAATAACACGAATAACACGAATAACATGATGTTCATGAGGAGGATCTCAGGTTGAAGATAGTGGCTGTCCCGGCACAAGCTCTTGCTAACATTCGCAGATTTGAAGCTGAGCTAAAGGGCAGCTCAGAGCTGCAAGCACGGCTCGCATACGCACGGGCTTGGTACGCTGACAAAGATGACAAAGGGCAATGGCGTTTCGGCCCGTCTAAATTTATTGGCTATCAGGATATCGACGCCAAGATTTATTTAGCGACCGCTGAAGAGACCGACGGTCGGAGGACGGAGGCTCAACTTCAAGACTGGTTCTATGTCGTAAATGCTGATGATCCACTCCAATCAGAGCTGAATGCAGCACTTGTCTCCTTCCTTGCCAAATACGGTAAAACGCCGAGCACAAAAGCTAGGATTAGCATCCAGCGGGAGCGCCGAAGACTTTCCTTTATTCGTGGTGCTCGGACAGATGAGAAAAACGAAACGAGTAACCTTGTTAATCTGCTGGTCGTGGTCGCGAGAAGTTTGCCTGAAGAGCAATTCCGACAGCTGCGTGATGAGCTAGAGGACATTTGGTCGTAGCAGCGGCACGGTTATCTTCCTTTCGCGGCCTCAATCGCCGCCAGCGGGTCGGGTATTACGGTATTACGGTGACAGTGCGCATTAACTCGCTTGTCACGAGCTGTGTCGGGGCGGTCAGGGTGGCTTGCTACGCTCGCCTCCCTTTTGTTTGCGATCTGTCTGCCAAGCTCCATCACTTCATCTCCTCCAGCAGCCTCCTTGCTTCCCCCAACAGCGCCTGAATCCGCCGTCGCTCGGCGATCGCATCCGCGGTGAACAGGCCGTGCTTGCGCGCGTTCCGGTTTGCCTTTGGCGCGCCGGATCCCGGTGCACCGCCGTGCATGCGGCAGCGCTTCCTGCCGTGCACCGCCGGCGAGCGGCACGCGGCGCCGGAACGGGTTTTGGCGCCGCAACGCGGGCTCGCCAGCATCGGGCCGGTATTTTGGATGTGATCGCTCATGCCTGGGCTGCCCGCCTGGATCAGGCGGAGCCGCGCCTTCGCCTGGCGCGCGCGGCCTTCGGCGCATCTTGCGCCGCGGGCCTTGCGTTCTGGTCCGATACGATCACGCGCGCATGCTGCGTGACGTTGCCGACGATGGCCTTGCCGCCGTCGCCCACCGACACGTTCTGCACCTTGATGGCGGGCTCGCCCTGGCTCCGGTAGCGGTTGAGCGCCTCGATCTGGGCGGGAAAGGTGCGGGCAAGCCTGCCCAGCGCGCGCGCGGCACTGTCGTGCTGGGCGAGATCGTCCGTATGCGCAAGGTGATGGGCACATCGCATCGCCATCACATGAACGGAAACCATTTGCGCGACCAGCATGGCCTCGACGGAATCTCGTGGGCGAATGCTCTTCACCATCGAAATCATGAAGGAGAGGTTGACCTCGTCGGGCGTCTCGCCGCTCACGCTGGCCTTTACCAATTGTCGGAGGATGCCATGCATCGCTTCGCGGTCGGCGACCCCCAATGCGTTTGCCATGAGCCGCTCGCCGATTTCGGGGTCTGGATGGTCGATGGAGAATCCATGCGACAGAAGCTTTATTCGCGGGGTGGCGGCAGCGTTCGTCGGGTCGGTTGCGGTGATCGTGGTTGGCATCGTGAGGTCGGGAGCGGTGTTCATGTCGAGATTCCCTTTAGACCACGGGCGCGGCAAGCGCGCGATTTGGTCACGCGCAGGCGATGCCGCGGTTGGGCGGTCCAATTTCAATGTGGGCGAGGATGTTGTGCCGCAATCGTAACCGGCGCGCCGCAGGGTTGCGGCGCGACGGGCGTTTACAGGATTGCGGGATGCTGACGAAATGCCGGTGATTTGCCCGACATGTCAACCTGCTTTCGACCCATCCATGCCGGCCGCCTGCACCTTTGCATGGGGTTGTTTTCGATATTTTGGCAGGGCGCACCTTTATACCGCAATTTCAATAACCTATGAGTTCGCGGTTTTATTCTCAGTGGCGCGCCAGCGGTTCCGGAAGCGCCGGCATTCAGCTCCCTGTAAGCGGCTCATCCGCGCCATCCCGACGTAACCCGCCCGAAGAACAACGTAACTGGCGTTCCCGCTGTCCGGACCGTATAATTTCAAGCGAACTTGGCGGTAGCGAGGGTGTCCATGTTGGCAGGCAGGCTAGGTCTCGTGTTCCTGGTAGCGGCGCTCTGTCTGGGCGGGCGAACGGCCCACTCCCAGTCGGCGCCGTTGACCTATTGGACCCCGGGCTGGCTCGGCTTCGGCGGCAATCTGAACGCCGGCCAGGGCGCGACCACGGACGGCAACTTTGCGGGCTTTGATGGCGGTGGCGCCGGCGGCTTTTCCACGACGCGTTACAATTTTTCGAACGGCTGGTTTGTCGGCAACGAACGCGGCGGCATGGGCTTGAGCGGCATCAACCAGGCTAGTGCGTTCGGCTCGCTCCAAACCGACGGCGTGCAGTTCGGCTACAGCTTCAAGAATACGGCCGTCTCCGTCTATGGCGGGTTCGACACGTTGAAATACAATCCTGGCATCGGCGGGGCTTTTTCGCCGTTCGACCTCACGTCCAGCACGGTGCGCGGCTATGGCGCGCATGCGGGTGTCGAAATCAAGCCGACGTCGAATCTCAGCCTGTCGCTCGGGGTCGGCTACACCGGGCAGTCGGGGCGCCTCGACACCGACACCAAATCGCCCTCGCTGTCCAATGCTTCCCAGGTTGACCTCGTCGGCGGCTGGCGCTGACGCAGGCTGCGTAAGCGCGACCGAGTACGCGCCGTACGAGGAAGCCTCGGGCCGCGCTGCGGTGGTCACCCGACCGCCATTTCCCTCGCGCCGCCCAGCAGCTTGACGTTGAGCTTGCCGCCAGTGAACAGCATATCGTCCAGCGCCTCGCCGATATCGTCGGGCAGGACCGTTGCGCCGCCGTCCCGGGCGATGCTTGCCTGTGCGATGCGCCGCATCATCTCCTTGATGAACGCGGCGCTGACGCCCTTCGTCCGTCGCGCGGCCTCATCCACGACCGCGTCGCCGAGCGGCAGGCCTCTGCCATAGAGTTCGACGAGCTTGGCGCGGCCGATGTCGTCCGGAAGCGGTACCTCGATCGCCTGGTCGATACGGCCGGGACGGCTTGCCAGGGCACCCTCGAGCTGCTCCGGCCGGTTGGTGGTGAGGACGAACAGGATATCGGCATTCTCCTTCAATCCATCCATCTCGTTGAGAAGGGCGTTGAGCATCGATTCCTCGCATGGCCCCATGTCGTCGCGATTGCGTGCAATGAGATCGACGTCCTCGATCACGACCATCGCGGGCTGCAGCAGGCGGGCAAGAACTCATGTATTCGGCAAGCAACGTGACCTGCGCTGCCGTGATGATCAGGGTGGTGTGGCCGGGCAGGTTGCTCGCCAGATAGCGGATGGTATGGGTCTTTCCGGTTCCGGGCGGCCCATAGAGCAGGATGCCCTTGCGGGTGGATTGGCCCAGCCGGCGCAGCTGCGCGCGGTTCCCCACGAAGTTCAGGACGTTGCGGTCGAGCAGCTTCAGCGCGGCTTCGGGCAGGATCACGTCCCCGCGTTCGATCGTCGGCAGTTTGTGGACCGTGATGCCCCTCGAGCGTCCCCGATACTCATTGTCGCGATCGAGCGACAGGATCTTGCCGCGATAGGAACGCGCCTCGCTGACCGCGTTCTCCAATTCGGAGAAACAGCGCTGCACGAACTGCGCGCCTGCCGCACCGACCGGCACCGCAATTTCGATGCGTGTTCCGGATTCGAAGCCGTATTCCCGATGCGATGAGAGGACGACGGCGTAACGCAACTCATCGTCCCGACAGAGCCACAGACCGTTATTGAGGCATTTCACCGGCGCGGCTTCGCCGACATCGACATCGTGATACTGGGCCGGCGCGATGGCCTGGGCATCCCTGCCGTCCCTGGTCAGGCCCGCAAAGGTCAGCGTCTCGTAGCGATGCTGTTCGTAGATGCCGAAAAACCGCAGCGGCGAGGTCGAGAACAACCGGTCGATGGCCACTTGCACGTCTGCGCGCATGTGACCCGGGAATTGCCGTGTCGTCGCGACCAGTTGATCGCGCGGAATGCCGGCGAAATGCCAGTTCAAGGCATCGCAGGCGTGGCTGAATTGCCTGGTGCGAGTAACGTCGGAAAGGCTGTTCGTGACCTCGCCCGTGCAATCATCGCAGACCAGCGTCGGCACGCCTCTCAGCGTGAGCCGGTTCTCGTTCGAAAAGGCGTCGCAGAGCTTGCATGTGCCGTCAGGCGTTTCTGTACCCGTCGCAACCGCCTCGCTCGTGACAACGAGCCGATGACCTGCGGCATCGATGCGCTGTCGGGCGGCTTTGAGCATCCTGGTGGCGATGCGGCGCGGATGGGTCCCGCAAATGGCGTGCCCGTGTTTTTCGATCGCGTCGATGAGTTTGACCGCGTCGGCATACGGCCGCTTCAGCGCCAGGCACAGAACCTCGAGGACGAAATCGTCCGGCGTGTTATCGTCGTTGCGAAGGACGATCTGGAAGAGATCGGCCCCGTCTTGAACATCCCCCATGACATAGCGCTCCCCGATGAACCCTGACTTTTGGCCTGCATTTTCGATCCGGGGAGGCTAGAACAAAAGAAGAACGATGTCACTACCTCAACCTCAGGGAAATTTGGCTGCGGGCTGAGAATTTGAGCCTTGACGGCCAGTCGTCGCGCGACCAAGTCCATTTGATATTCGCGGCATTGGAGCGTGCATCATGGACGCCATCACCCTGGTCGCTTTTATCGGTTCGATGTATCTTGCCGGCCGGCTTGCCGAGCGTCGCGGACGCAGCTTCAAGATCTGGGCGTGGATTGCCGCCTTTATCGGGCCGCTCGCGCTTCCGCTGGTGTTCTTGTTTCCAAACCTGCAGGGCAAGACCGGCGACCCGGTCTAGGAGCCTGAATCCAAATCCAAATGGATGCATTTCCGAAACCCGTACGCCCTGCGGGCGGGCGGGCGAGCCTCACACCTCAGCGCACCCAGAGCGGCGGGTACGTTTCTTCCGGCGCCGGCATTTGCGTGACCTTTTGCCGTTGCGATGGCGTCACCGATCCTGTGATCGCGGACCGGTCAACGCGTGACTTGCCGATCGCCGCCGGCGGAGGTTTCGGGCGATCCAGCCTTTCGATCCGCTTCGATGGCGCGAGGTCGGCGAAGGCGCGGCCGATTTTTCGCATGCGATACAGAATGGTGCCGCGGTCGATATAGGCAGGCAGGAAACGCGGATCGTGCTGCAGCGCCTGATCAAGATCCGCGATTGCGCTGTGGAAGTCCCCGTTGCGGTAAGCGGACATCCCGCGGGCCCGCAAGGCCTTGGCCTCGTTCGCGTCGGGATCGGAACCGGGATCGACATTGGCTCGCGCGGGACTTTCCGTATTGGTCCGGGCCACGGCGATGTTCGGCGCCGCCGGCTCAGCGGGATTGGTCACGACCGCGGGCTTTACCGGCGAGTTGACCTTGTCGACCACATCCGCAGGCGCCGCCGTACTGACCGCAACGATCGCGGGCGATGCATCCATGGCGGTGTCGATGTCGTCCGATGGGGCGACCGATGCGGCCGACATGTGCATGAACAGCAAATAACCCCCGGCCGTCATGATGGAGACGCCGGCGAACGCCATCACGCCGGAGGCAAGCCTGTGCACCCTGGCAAAGACGGCCTGTTTCGATACCTGCTCCTGCTCATGGTAGGCGAGGCAGAGCAGATGGTCGTAAGCCGAGCGCTGTTCGGGATCGCCGAGGATTTCGTTGGCGCGGACGATCTCCCTGAACCGCAGCGCCGCGTCGGGATCGTCGGGTCTGAGGTCGGGATGGGCGCCCTTGACGGCCTGCCGGAATGCAGTCCGCAGACCTTCGGCGTCATCATGCGGAAGGGCCCCGAGTAAATCGTAAAGCGTATCCATCGTCGCTCTCGCGCTGGATTTCCCCGCCTCTCCGACTGAAATTCCCGCCGCGAATTTACTCGGGAGCACGCGTACAAACACAACATCACTACCTGTGGATAATGTTGGTCCAGTACGGCAGAAAAATGACTCTTGCCATGGACTTAGCCCCCTTCCGGACGATCGGCCGGTGATGCCCGAATCGTGGTCATCGGGCGGGCCGACTGCCCCGTTAGTGCGGCGCGCCAGGCGTACGGGCATCCGTGAACGGCATTTTTCCGCGTTTTGACGGCGTTTTCGCTTGCCGCTCAAGCTTCGGCGGCCGCGCCGATCCGAGCCCGAGGCTCTTGGGCCCGGGCCGTCCGGAGCCGTCATCGGTAAGGGATGTGGCGCAAGCAAGGCACGGTCGGACGAGATGCTTGTGCCTCCGGTCGGAAATGGGCGGCGAGGAATATGCGGCCCTCTCGGGGCTGAGACCGGCGGGCGATTGCGCGAGGGCGTGCCGGCAAGTCCAGCCGAGGTGGCTGCGCGCCGGAGCCGGGTGGGGAGCCCATCGGCCTGACAACAAGCAGGGCCACATGGGGAATAATTCATGACGGACATGCTGGAACTGAAAAGACGCAAGGAAGCGCTCAATCTTGCGATTGTCTATGTCGACCCCGACGCGTTTATCGCCAACTTCATGGGCTGGCTGGAAATAACGGCGTTTATCACGGCCCAGCGGGCGGGCCTGGCCCGAACGCCCGATGACGGGATCGCGCCGGCGCTGTCGGAAGATCAGTTGAAACGTGACGACGTGCAGAATGTCGGCAATGACGCGATCTTCGCATTCTGCATGACGGCGGCGCTGAAGGGCGACAAGGCCGCGGTGGACAAAGTGGAAGCTGCTTTGGCGCAGAGCATGGGGGAAGATTTCCCCGGCTCGTCCGGCCTGTGGCACTTTCGCGCGACGATCGAAACGCCGGCGACGCTGGAGGATTTCGTCGGCCAGGCCGGCAAAAAATTATTGCTCGGCGACATCCCGCCGCCGCCGCTGCGGGCCAAGGAAAATTGGAGCACCGGCCTTCGCTTCTTCGAGATGGCGCGCAAATCCAATTTCGTCCACGAGATCATGTATCCCCTGGCCAAATGGACCCGCGAGCGCTGGACCGAGACGCTGGATAAGGGCGTAGCCTTCCTCCAGCACATCGAGGACAGCGTTCCGGTGTTGCGCGAGGCGTTGGAGGACACTCGAAACGACCAGCCCTTTATCGCGAACTCGCTGCTGAAGCTGGCGCCTGCCGTGGATATGGAACTGAATGACGAATACCAGGGATTTCTAAGGTCGCTGGCGCGCCGGATTTGAGAGGCGATGTTCAACCGGGTGTGCAAGCTGGAAACGATCGCCGAAGGCGGCATGCGGATCGTGATCGCCGATGCCCATATCATCGTTCTGGCCTGGCCCGAGAACGGCGCCATCAAGGCATTTCAGGGCGTGTGCCCTCACAGCAATATGCCGCTGGCCGAGGCCGAATTCGACGGCACGGTGCTGACCTGTCCCAGCCATTCCTGGACCTGGGATTTGAATACAGGCGAGCCAATTCACCCCAAAGAGAGGGCGCTTGCCGAATATCCGGTCAAGGTCGAGGACGGGGTCGTCTACATCGATACCGAGGGCGTCTCGCCGCTGTTTGCATCGCCGTGATCGCGGAACTATAGAGGGTCGTCATCGGCGCGCATGACGAACGCCGGGCGAATTGAGATTTGATCCTCATCATGATTGATTTCCGCGGCGTCTTTCCCTATCTGGTTTCGCCCGTCGATGCCGACGGAAACATCCGCACCGGTGTGCTGGCGCGTCTCTGCGAGGATCTCATTGCGTCCGGCGTGCACGGGCTGACGCCGCTGGGATCGACCGGCGAGTTTGCCTATCTCGACAATGCGCGGCGTGCGGTGGTGGTGCAGACCACGATCGAGGCGGCGAGGGGCCGCGTGCCGGTCGTGGCCGGCGTCGCCTCGACGTCGACCGCGGATGCAGTGGCGCAGGCAAAGGCCTATCAAAAGCTCGGCGCCGACGGCATCCTTGCCATCCTCGAAGCCTACTTCCCGCTGCAGGACGCGCAGGTCGAATCCTACTTCCGTGCGATCGCCGATGCGGTCGATATTCCCGTCGTGATCTACACCAATCCGAATTTCCAGCGCTCCGATCTGACGCTCGACGTCATCGCGCGGCTCGCGAGCCATCCGCGCATCGGCTACATCAAGGACGCCTCCACCAATACCGGGCGGCTGCTCTCGATCATGAATCGCTGCGGCGACGGCATCAAGGTGTTCGCAGCATCGGCGCATATTCCGGCCGCCGTGATGCTGATCGGCGGCGTCGGCTGGATGGCGGGGCCGGCATGCCTGATTCCGCGGCAGAGCGTCGAGCTCTACAATCTCTGCCAGGCGGCGTGCTGGGACGACGCGCTGGTCCTGCAGCGGCGGCTGTGGCGGATGAACGAAGCCTTCGCGCGCTACAACCTCGCCGCCTGCATCAAGGCCGGGCTTGCGATCCAGGGCTACGACGTCGGCGACCCCATCGCGCCGCAGCCGGCGCTGACGGCCGAGGCGCGCGAGGCGGTGGCCGCGGTGCTGCGGGACCTGGGGTAGCTGCGCGCCGTCATTCCGGGGCGCGTCGAAGACGCGAACCGGGAATCTCGTGCGGATGACCTCCGGATTCCGGGTCTGCGCCTTGCAGCGTATCCCGGAATGACGGTGGCCGGCGACGCCCACAACCGCGCTGGTTGGTTGTCTCCAACCCAAAATCCGCTAAAACCCGCTCCAAGCCAGTCGAACAAGAGACTCGAAGGACAAACTGATGAACATTCTTCCCGGCAATATGCGTTTCGGTGCGGGCCAGCCTGTCAAGCGTCTTGAGGACCAGCGACTTCTCACCGGGAAGGGGCAGTTCATCGACGACAAGCCCGAGGACGGTGCGCTGTGGCTGCATGTGCTGCGCTCGCCGCATGCCCATGCGAAGATCGTGTCGATCGACGTCAAGGCCGCAAAGGACATGCCGGGCGTCGAGGCGGTCTATACAGGCGCCGACCTTGTTGCCGATAATGTCGGCACCATCCCGACGCTGTCGGTGTTCATGCGCCCCGGCGGCAAACCGATGACGGTGCCGCCGCGCCGGCTGCTTGCCCATGAAATCGTGCGCTTTGCCGGTGAGCCGGTCGCCGCCGTGGTGGCGACCTCGCGCGTTGCCGCGCAAACCGCGGCCGAAGCGATCGCTGTCGGCTACGAAGTGCTGCCGTCGGTGATCGATCCCGTCGAAGCGGTCAAGCCGGGCGCGCCGGTGGTATGGCCCGAGGCGCCCGACAACATTGTCGCGGTCATGAGCTATGGCGACGCCGCCAAGGTCGAAGAGGCCTTCGCGAAAGCCGCGCACACAGTGTCGCTCGACCTGGTCAGCCAGCGGCTGGTGCCCTCCGCCATGGAGCCGCGCTCCACCATCGCCGAGGTCGAGAAGAAGACCGGCCGGCTGATCCTGCATGTGCAATCGCAGACGCCGGGCTCGACCCGCGACGTGCTGGCGGAGGCCGTGCTGAAGCGGCCGAAGGAAAGCGTGCGCGTGCTGGTCGGCGATATCGGCGGCGGCTTCGGGCAGAAGACCAACCTCTATCCGGAAGACGGCATCGTGGCCTACGCCGCGACCAAGCTGAGCCGCAAGGTGCGCTGGCGCGGCGACCGCACCGACGAATTCGTCGGCGGCACCCATGGTCGCGACCTCACCTCGACCGGTGAATTCGCGCTCGATGCCAAGGGCCGCGTGCTGGCCTATCGGGTGCGCTCGCTCGGCGGCACCGGCGCCTATTCGACCGGGGCGGGCAACATCATTCCGCTGGTGCTCGGCCCCTTCGTGCAGTCCGGCGTCTACGATCTGCCGCTGGTGCATTACGAGGTCAAATCCGTCATGACCAACACCGCGCCGGTCGGCGCTTATCGCGGCGCGGGGCGGCCCGAAGGCGTGTTCATCGTCGAGCGGCTGATGGATGCGGCCGCCCGGCAGATCGGGATCGACCCGCGCACCATCCGCAAGCTCAATTACATCAAGCCGGCGCAGCTGCCCTACACCAACGCCGTCGGCCAGATCTACGATTCCGGCGCGTTCGCGCACATGCTGGAGCGCGCCTCCGACCTCGCCGACTGGAACGGTTTCAGCGCGCGCAAGAAGGCGGCGAAGAAGAAAGGCCTGCTCTACGGCCGCGGCCTGACCAGCTACATCGAATGGACCGGCGGGCGCGCGCACACCGAAAAGGTCAGCCTGCACGCCACCGCCGAAGGGCGCGTGATCCTGCATTCCGGCACCATGGCGATGGGGCAGGGGCTGCAGACCACCTACACGCAAATGGCGTCGGAAGCGCTCGGCATTCCCATGGACAGGATCGACATCGTGCAAGGTGACACGGATCTTGCCACCGGCTTCGGGAGCGTCGGCTCGCGTTCGCTGTTCGTCGGCGGCACGGCGCTCGCGGTTTCCGCCAACGATTTGATCGCGAAGGCGCGAGAGAAGGCGGCGAACGAGCTGGAGGCGTCCGTCGAGGACATCGAATACCGCGACGGCATGTTGACGGTGGTCGGCACCGACAAGCGGATCGGTCTGTTCGAGATCGCGAAGAAAGAAGACGGCGCGCGGCTGTCCGTCGACAGCACCGGTGAAGTCGACGGGCCGAGCTGGCCCAACGGCACGCATATCTGCGAGGTCGAGATCGATCCGGAAACCGGCGTCACCCGGGTAGTGCGCTACGTCACGGTCGACGACGTCGGCGTCGCCGTCAATCCGATGCTTGTGACGGGGCAGATTCACGGCGGTGTCGCGCAGGGCATCGGGCAGGCGCTGTACGAGGGCGTCGCCTACGACGCCGAAGGGCAGCTCTTGACCGCGAGCTATCAGGACTACTGCGTGCCGCGGGCCGACGACATTCCGCCGATCACGGTCACGCTCGACGAGAGCGCGCCGTGCCGCACCAATCCGCTCGGCGCCAAGGGTTGCGGCGAATCCGGCACCATCGGCGGAACGCCCTGCATCACCAATGGCGTGATCGATGCGCTCGCCGAACTCGGCATCAAGAACCTGCCGACGCCGCTGACGCCGATGAAGGTCTGGCAGGCGATCCGGGACGCCAAGGCGCGGGCGTAACTTCACTCTCTCAAAGGTCATTCCGGGATGCGCCCTCTTGGGCGCAGGCCCGGAACCCATAACCACGATCGGGAGTATGGATTCCGGGCTCGCGCTTCGCGCGCCCCGGAATGACGGTGGGAGGAGGGCGCGCTAGAGCCCCAGCACCATCTTGGCGACGATGTCGCGCTGGATCTCCGACGAGCCGCCGAAGATGGTGTAGGCGCGGCCGTTGAGATATTCCGGCACGATCGGGAGCATCGCCTCCGGGACCGGCGGCTCCTGATTGAGCCGGTAGAACGGCCGCATCGGCTCGACGGCGAGGCCGTCATTGCCGATCACGTCGACGCCGAGCCGGGTCACCGCCTGGCGGATTTCGCTGACCCGCAGCTTTAGCAGCGATGACACCGCGCCGGGGTTCTGCCCGGTCTGCAGCGCCGATAGCACCCGCAACTCGGTCATCTCCAGCGTATCGATATCGACCTCGATCTCCGACATCCGAAGCGCGATATCGGGATCGTCGATGGCGCGGCCGGTGGCGTCGGACTCGGCGAGATCCGAGACCGTCTTCAGCGCGTCGCGCAATTTGGCCGAGGCGATGCCGGAGCCGCGCTCGAACTCCAGGAGATATTTGCCGTAGGTCCAGCCCTTGCCTTCCTCGCCGACCCGGTTGGCGACGGGCACGCGGACGTCGTCGAAGAACACCTGGTTGACCTCGTGGTCGCCGCCGATGGTCAGGATCGGCCGTGTAGTGATGCCCTTGCTCTTCATGTCGATGAGGACAAAACTGATGCCGTCCTGCTGGCGCGGCGTGTCGTTGGTTCGGACCAGCGCGAACATGCGGTTGGCGTGGTGCGCATGCGTGGTCCAGATCTTGGTGCCGTTGACGACGTAGTGGTCGCCGTCGCGCACCGCACGCGTCTTCAGCGAAGCGAGATCGGAGCCGGAGCCCGGCTCGGAATAGCCCTGGCACCAATAATCCTCGCCCGAGAGAATCCGCGGCAGATAGAAATTCTTCTGCTCCGGCGTGCCGAAGCCGATGATGACGGGGCCGACCATCTTCACGCCCATGATGTTGACATTGGGCACGCCGCCGCGCGCGCATTCGGCCTCGAAGATCCAGCGCTGCGCCGAGGTCCAGTCCGGGCCGCCATATTCCACCGGCCAGCCCGGCGCGCCCCAGCCCTTCCCGTGCAGCGCCCGCTGCCAGGCCATGCCGATATCGGGATCGGAGAACACCGACGGCGTCAGCGCGGTCGCGCGCTTCATTTCCGGCGTAAGGTTCTGTGCGATGAAGTCGCGGACTTCCCTCTCGAAGGCGCGTTCCTCGGCACTGAAGGTGAGATCCATGGCGACGCTCCGATTGTCAGGTTACCCGCCCGCCCAGCGCGGCGTGGCGGCGATAGTGATGCGCGCTGCCGCCGAACAGCGTGTCGAAGGCGAGCAGCCGCTTGAAGTAGGCGCCGATGTCGAGTTCCTCGGTGACGCCCATGGCGCCATGCAGCTGCACCGCCTGTTCGGCGACAAAGCGGGCGCATTTGCCGATTTTCGCTTTCGCGCCCGACGCGGCGCGGCTGCGCGCGGCGGGATCGGCGTCCGCCATCAGCGCGGCGCGCAGCGCGATCGAGCGCGCCTCGTCGCACTGCATCGCCATGTCGGCGAGCCGGTGGCGGATCACCTGGTTGGCGGACAGCGGCCGGCCGAATTGCTGGCGCACCTTGGTGTATTCCAGCGTCTTGTCGAGCAGGGTCTGCATGATGCCGACGGCCTCGGAACCCAGGGCTGCGAGCGCACGGTCGACCACGGCCTCGAGCTTCGCCAGGCAATCGCCGCCGTCACCGAGCAAAGCATCGGCGGGGAGGCGAACATCGGCAAGATCGAGATTGCAGGCGCGGCCACCGCCGAGCCGCGCAAAATCTCTCAACGTGACGCCGGCTTTCCCTGCCGGCACCAGGAACAGGTTGAGGTTGCCGGCCGCGCCGTTATCGCCGGCGATGCGGGCGGAGACGATGATCCGGTTGGCGGCACTCCCGTCGAGCACCGCCGTCTTGTGGCCGTCGAGCCGCCAGCCGTCCGGTGATTTCCTTGCGCTGGTCTCGACATGCGCGAGATCGAAACGCGCGGCGCGTTCCGAATGGGCGAACGCGAGCAGCAGCGAGCCATCGGCTATTGCGGGAAGGATCGCCTGCCGCTGTGCTTCGCTGCCGCATTCGGCGATCAGGCCGGCGCCGATCACGACAGTGGCAAGATAGGGCTCAGTGACCAGGCCGCGGCCAAACGCTTCCATCAGGATGCCGGTCTCGATTGCGCCGGCGCCGAGCCCGCCATAGGCCTCGCCGATCGGCAGCGCCAGCCAGCCGAGTTCGGCGAACTGTTTCCAGATTTGCGGACTGAAGCCGAGTGGATCGCCGGCGGTGCGGCGGCGATGATCCGCGTCATAGGTTTCGTCGATGAAGCGGTCGACGCTCTCGCGCAGCAGGCGCTGCTCGTCGCTCAGGGTGAGGTCCATGTTGGCTACTTTACGACAGCGGTTTTCTTGACGGAGGGATGCAGGCCCGCGGGATCGACCACCATGCCGAACTCCTGCAGGTTATGCGCATGGCAGAGCTGATGCAGCGCGAACGCCTGGTCGATCGCCGCGGGCTGGCCCATGACATCGACCGAGCGGTTGACGGCCTCCTTTGTCAGTTTCAGCGCGAAGGAAGGTTTGGCGGCGATCCGTTGCGCCAGCGTCATCACGAAGGAGGAGAGCTCCGGCCGTGGCACGACGTGGTTGACCATGCCGAGCCGGTGGGCTTCATCGGCGCTCCAGCTGTCGGCGGTGAACAGGAATTCCTTGGCCTTGCGCGGGCCGAGTTCCCAGGGGTGAACGAACCATTCGACGCCGCAGACGCCCATGGTGACGACGGGGTCGCAGAACTCGGCGTCATGGCTGGCAACGATCAGGTCGCAGGCCCAGGCCAGCATCAGGCCGCCGGCGATGCATTTGCCGTGGACTTCCGCAATGGTCGGCTTGGCCAGATTGCGCCAGCGCCTTGTGATTTGCAGGTAGATCTCCTGCTCGCGGGCGAAGCGGCCGTGCGCATTGGGCTCGGCAAATCCGCCCCAGTTTCCGACCGGCGGAAAATCGGCGCCGGCGGCGTTTTTCCCGGTGGGCCGCAGGTCGTGGCCCGCCGAGAAATGCGGGCCGTGGCCTGCGAGGATGATGACCTTGACCGCATCGTCCTGCACCGCCTTGTCGAAGGCGGCGTTGAGGTCGTAGGTCATCTGCAGGTTTTGCGCGTTGCGCGCCTCGGGCCGGTTCATCACGATCCGCGCGATGCGCGGCTCCGGCCGTTCGACGACGATGGTCTCGTAGGCGGTTTCGTGCAGGGTCATTGGGCGGCGTTTCCTCGTTTTTTGTCATGTTGACTATTTCAGCTGATGATAGGCAAGGGCCATCCGCCGCAAAATTGTCGCGGGACGGGGCTTTTCGCCTGCATACCCGGCGGGATCGTTCTGATAGCTTGCGGCAAATTTGAAGCGGGAGATTTTCGATGCGCAGATTTTGGACCGTGCTGGCGGCGCTGGCGACGCTGAGCCTGACCAATTGCGGCTATAACGCGATCCAGACCAATGACGAGCAGGTCAAGTCGGCCTGGTCCGAGGTCTTGAACCAGTATCAGCGCCGCGCCGATCTGGTGCCCAATCTCGTCAATTCGGTGAAAGGTTTTGCGCAGCAGGAAAAGGACGTGCTGCTCGGCGTGACCAACGCCCGCGCCAAAGTCGGCAGCATCCAGGCAACCCCGGAACTCGTCAACGATCCCGGCGCGTTCGCGAAATTCCAGGCTGCCCAGGGTGAACTGACCAGCGCGCTGTCGAAGCTCTTGGTGGTGACCGAGAACTATCCGCAGCTCAAGTCGGACGCGCTGTTTCATGACCTGATGGCGCAGCTCGAGGGCACGGAAAACCGCATCACGGTGGCGCGCAATCGCTACATCAAGGCGGTGCAGGACTACAATGTCGGCATCCGCACCTTCCCGAATAATCTGACGGCGATGGCCTTCGGCTACAAGGAAAAGGCCAACTTCACGGTCGACAACGAAAAGGAAATCTCCACTGCGCCGAAGGTGGATTTCAACCCGACGCCGGCGCCGACAAAATAGTTCCACAACCGGATCGATCGCCGCGATGAACGCTGCAAGAGCTTCCCTGCTTGCGCTGCTCCTGTGCTGGGCCTTCGCGGCCTTCGCCGACGTGGCGGTGCCGCCGCTGACCGGGCGGGTGGTCGACCAGACCGGGACGCTGTCTTCGGGCGATATCGATTCGCTGACCCAGACGCTGCGGGCGCTGGAGCTGAGGAAAGGCAGCCAGGTCGCGGTGCTGATCGTGCCGACCACGCAGCCCGAAACCATCGAGCAATATTCGATCCGGGTCGCCGAAGCCTGGAAGATCGGGCGCAAGAAGATCGACGACGGCGCGCTGTTGGTGGTCGCCAAGAACGACCGCAAGCTTCGCATCGAGGTCGGCTACGGTCTCGAAGGCGCGCTCAACGACGTCACCGCCAAGCGCATCATCGATGAAATCATCACGCCGAAATTCAGGAGCGGCGATTTTGCCGGCGGCATTTCGGCAGGTGTCGAACGGATCATCGGCGTGATCGACGGCGAGCCGCTGCCGGCGCCTCCGCCGGCAGCGCCGCGGCATGCGGAACCCGATTCCGACCTTTACCAGTTCCTCAATCCGTTGAATCCGTTCACCATCATCTTCATCCTGCTGCTCGGCGGCGCCTTCCGCCATCTGTTTGGCCGTCTGTTCGGCTCGGTGGCGACCGGTGGCCTGATCGGGCTCCTGGTGTGGTTCATTTTCGGCTCGCTGATCCTTTCCGGGCTGGCCGGCATCGTCGCGTCGGTTTTCGCGATGTTCAGCGACAGCCTCACCGCGCCGACGCCAATTGGGCGCGGCAGGGGCGGCAGCTGGAGCGGTGGCGGCGGCGGGAGTTCGTGGTCCGGCGGCGGCGGCAGTTCGAGCGACAGCGGCGGGTTCAGCGGTGGTGGCGGCAGTTTTGGCGGCGGCGGCGCGTCGGGAAGCTGGTAGGAACTGGCAGCATGGGCATCAAGCGCATCGGCAAGCATCTTCTCGAACACAATTGGCGGATGCGGCGGATTTTTCCGCCGGAAGTGCTGGCGACGATCGAGCGGTCCATCAAGGCGGGCGAGGCCACCCATTCCGGCCAGGTCCGCTTCGTGGTCGAAGGCGCGCTCGACGGCAAGCCGTTGTTCCGCGACCAGCCGGCGCGGGACCGCGCGCTGGATATTTTCTCGCAACTACGGATCTGGGACACCGCCCACAACAACGGCGTACTGATCTATCTGCTGTTGGCCGATCGGAAAGTGGAGATCATTGCCGATCGCGGCATCGACGCCAAGGTCGGCCGCGCGGGCTGGGAAAAGATCTGCCAGGCGATGGAGAGCGATTTCAAGGCGGGCAATTTCGCCGGCGGCGTTGTCAGGGGGATCGAAGCGGTCTCAAGGCAGCTGGCGGCGCATTTCCCGAAGCACGGTGGCGGCAAGAACGAACTGCCTGACGCGCCGGTGGTGATGTAGTCTTGTCATTCCGGGGCGCGGCGAAGTCGCGAGCCCGGAATCCATAACCACCATCGGGCGTATGGATTCCAGGCCTGCGCCAGGGCGCATCCCGGAATGACAGTGGTGGTGGAGCTACGCCTTCACCGACGGCCGTTGCCCGACGCGCGCGAACCACGCCGCGATATTGCTGTTGGCGGGGTCGAGCGGCTGGCCGACCTGATTGCCGAAATCGATCCAGCCGTAGAGCAGGATATCGGCCAGCGTGAAGCGCTTGCCGCACAGATACTCCTTGCCTTCCATCTGGCCGTTGAGCCATTTCAGCCGGTCGGCCGCGATCATCTTCAGGCCGGGCGAGGCCTCGGGCGCGACCGGGATGCGCTTTTCGAAAAACTTCAGCGCCTCGCCGAAGCGGTAGCCGTTGGCGAGCGGTTCGCAGATGTTGAGATCGACGCGTCGCGCCCACATCCGGCATTCGGCGCGCTCTTCCGGCGTCGCGCCGATCATCGCGGGCTTCGGATTTTTCTCTTCGAGATACTCACAGATCGCGGTGATTTCCGACAGATAGCTGCCGTCATCGAGTTCGAGCGTCGGCATTTGGCCATGCGGGTTGCGCTTGAGATGCTCGGCCTGGCGGTTTTCGCCGGCGCGCAGGTCGACCGGCTGCCTGGGCATGTCGATGCCCTTCTCCGCCATGAACATGCGGACGATGCGCGGGTTCGGCCCGATCGAGTCGTAGAGCTTCATTGGTTGGTTTCTCCCCATTCTTGCTTGCAGGCTTGTTGGCTGCTTTTGAGCAGACCGTCAGGCCCCTTGTCAAATGCGAAGGAGGGCGCCATAGCGTTTTCGAGCGAAGTGGATACCGGTTCGCGTGACGAAAACGCGTCAAAAAAATCAGGCGTCGTCGAGCTTGTTGAGATCGCGCACCGACTGCATGATCGGCTCGAAATTCGACCGCGCATCCAGCGCGTCGAACAATTGCGCCGTGTCGGACAATAGCCCGTGCGAACGCTGCAGCGCGATCCGGACGTCGTCCTGCGGCGTGTCGGACAGCCGGCCATGCCCTGACAGCAGGATTTTCGAGTTCAAGCCCTTCAGCCGTTCCAGCGACTGGATATAATCGGCGATGCTGCCCGATCCGAACACCCCGCCCATCACGCCACCGGGCATCAGGGTGTCGGCCGCGAACAACAATCCCTTGTCCTGCTCGAACAGGCTGATGCAGGCCGAGGTGTGGCCCGGCGTGTACATTACGTTGAGACGGAAATTGCCGAGGTCGATCAGGTTTCCTTCCTCCAGCCAGATGTCGATGTTGATCGGCACTTCCGGCTCGTTGAACATCTTGCGCAGCATCGAGAAATCGTCGCGCAGCATGATCTTGTTGGCGGCGAGCCGATGCGCGGCGATGATGGTGCGCCCGTGAAAATGATAGGCGGCGCCGATGTGATCGAGATGCTCGTGGCTGAGCACCAGCATGTCGATCTTTTCCGGCGGACAGTCGAGATGGTGCAGGCATTCCAGCAGTGCCGGATAATTCGACGACAGCCCGACATCGATCATGATGGTTCGCGATTTGCCGCGCACCAGATAGGCGTTGGCAGCGCGGTTCTTGAAACGGACCTGATAGACATCCTCGGCCGCCTGGATCAGCGAGCAGACGTCGTTGTTCAAAAGGATCGGAAACGGGCTCGGCTTGCGGTCGCTCACGGGTTGACCGCCCTGAAGGTGACCGCGTTGGAGGCGCGCAACCGCTTGCTGAGCGCATCCATGATCATCAGCGCAAACGCCGGCTGCTGGCTGACCAGATAGACGAAGCGGGCATGGTTGATCCGCATCACGCGGGTGCCCGGCGCCGCCGCGATCGCGGTGGCCGAACGGGACGAACCGTCGATAACAGCCATCTCGCCGAAGAACTCACCTTTGCCGAGGGTGACGATCACGGTCTTGCGGGCGCCGTTGACCTTGGCGATCTCGACCTGGCCATCGAGCACCACGAACAGTTCGCGCCCGGTGGAGCCTTCCTCGAAGACGACATCGTCGACATCAAATTCGTCGATGCATTTCTCGATCGCCATGGACACTCCCGCCTTCTGGCCGGCCCTCGCCACATGTTAGTCGGGAAATCCGGCGGCGCAAACCAGCATGGTGCTTTCGGCGCGCTATACCGCGGAGCGGCATGGGAGATGTTGGGGGCCCGCCGCCGGCCGGTCGGGCAAGGCCGACCCGATGACTTCCTAAAATTTAGGTAAGCCGGTGACCAGGTAACGATTTGGCAAGCAATGAAAGTTACCAAATGGTCAATCTTCACTGGAGATTTGACCGTGAGCGAACAAAACGCCGAACTGACCAGCGGTGAATCCGGTTCCCCCAGTGCCGGGCCGGCTGTTCCCCCTTCGCCGCAGCCCTCGATCCAGCCGGTGGTGGCTGCTCCCGATCTGGTGCCCGGACAGGGCGCCGCCGAGGCGGACGAGGCCAAGACTGAGGCCGAAACTGCCAGAGCCGAATCTCCAAGCCGAGTCCCAAGGCCGAAGCTCCCAAGGTCGAAACTCCCGAGGCCGACGCGCCGCGCTTTCCCGGCAAGGTCATGATCATGTCGGCCGGCGAGCGCAACTGGGACGACCGTGCTGCGTCCGAGACGCCATCCGGGCCGAGCCAGGAACCATCCGGCAACCGCCGGCTCGCCGTGGCCGCCATGGTGGCTCTGGCCGTCGTGGCGGGCGCGCTTGGCGGCGCGCTGGCGACCGCGGGTCTGTCGCATCTCGTCGGCGGCGAGGTCGCAAGCGCCGACAGCCCCGCGCTCGATGCGGCCATCGCGCGGATCGACGCCGACATTCAGGCGCTGAAGGCCGGTGTCGAACACAGTTCCAAGCTCGCGGTGACCCAGTACAACAAGACCAGCGAACGCCTCGACAAGGTCGAGAAGGCTCAAGCGGAGCCCGCTGCCAAACTGGCAAAACTCAGCGAGACCGTCGACAAGCTGCGTACGCCACCAACGGCGGCAGCCCCCGCACCCGTTGCCGCGATGCCGGCTGGGGCAAAGGAAGTCACCGGGTCGATTGCGCCTCCGGCGACGGCCGCGCCGGTTCCGCTGCCTTCGCCCAAGCCCGAAGTCGCACGGTTGCCGACCCTGGAAGGCTGGGTGCTGCGCGACGTCGCCAACGGCGGGGCGCTGATCGAAGGCCGGCGCGGAATCTTCGAGGTCTATGCCGGCGATCCCGTGCCCGGTCTCGGCCGCATCGACGCCATCCGCCGCCAGGACGGCCGCTGGGTGGTCGTGACCAGCAAGGGCCTGATCGTCGCCCGCTGAAACCTTTCGCATCACCACGACGTGATGCGATTGGCCGCTGTCTCGGCCTGTGCCGAGACGGCGTGTCCGTATTTCGGCTAGTTTTCCTGCAATAGAAACACCGCCCGCAACAGACTTCGAAATCCAGGAAACTGGAATGAGGCCTCCGCTGCGGTGTTTATCGGGACATGGGCCGCGTGCGATTTCTGGTCACATTTCTGGTCTTGCTTGCCAGCGTTCTGCCGGTGCGCCATGCGCGCAGCACAGCGGCGCTGGAGCGCGGCGCGGCGATCATCGACCCCGGCGCTTTGGGCGAACTTGATCGCGGCAGGTTCGGTCTCGGCCGCGTGATGCTGCCGGCGCGATCGGCCGATGCGCCGCTCAGCAACAGCGAATTGTTCGCTCTGCCGTCGATGATGCCGGTGCGCAAGGTGCTCGACGCCGAGTTCGACCGTTACATCGCAAGGCATAAAGTAGGTTTTGCCAACGAAACCATCGGGGTCGGAACGGCTTTCGACTTTCAGCTGTTCGATCGCGCGCTGCTGGATTCCCCGGCTACGCGCTTCGTGCTCGCGGGCATCGTCAACCGCATGGATCGCGCCTATGTCCACGAGGCGGATTGCGGTGAAATCCGGCTGATCTACCGCCTGACCCGAACCGAGGTGCCGGAGACGGCGGGCGAGGGCGCGGTCTCGCCGCGGCTGCCGATGACGCTGAACGTGGTGCTGAAGGCCAGGGGCGCCTCCGCGATCGACGGCAGCGGCAAACCCCTTGCCTGCGCCGAAATCGCCCGCCGCTGGCTCGCCGCCGGCGAATGGTCGCTGACCGGTGCTGCGCTGGCGGAGAAACTCGCGGCGAAAGACGGCCCGCTGGATCTGATCGGGCCTGATGACATCACGCATATCGAGACCAACCTTCAGATCGCCCACGCGCCGAAATCGGCCATCCGCGATTTTCGCACCGATTATCTGCTGAAGGTGTTCAACTACAATGCGTCGTCGAAAACGTTCATTGAAGCCCCGATGGAGAACCAGATCGATCGCGAGCGTATCCTCGCTGACGCCAAACTCGGGCGCGAGTTCAAGGCGTGGCTGCTCGAGCCATCGCATTTTTCCGAGCTTGATCGCGGTACGATCCTGATCCCCGAAAGATTTCTCGCTACCGTTGCGATCGCTCCGACCCCGGTCGGATTTTCAGCCTCCGACCTGCAGCCGGCGTTTGGTCTTGTCCAGGGTAATGATGCGCCGGTCGAGCCCCTATTCAAGAACGCGGACGTGGTCGCAGCCTTGAAGAAAGCCGCGGAGAGCGGCATCGCCCTGCAAAATGTTCGCTCGGTCGCGGGCTTCGAGCGAAGGCTCAACGACATCACCTGCGCAGGCTGCCATCAGACCCGCGGCATCGGCGGCTTTCATTTCCCGGGCGTCGACTGGATGGCAGCGAAGCCCAACAATTCAACGGTGGTGCCGGCGTCGCCGCATTTCTTCGGCGACCAGGTCCGCCGCCGGGATATTCTCGCCGCGCTGCGCGACGGCAAGCGCCCGGACTACTCGCGCGGCTTCTCCAGCCGGCCGCAACTGCGCGGCAGCGCGGAACTCGCTGGCACCGAATACGAAGATGGCTGGGGCGCGTCCTGTTATGTCCAGCACGCCAATGCCGCCAATAACGACAAGAGTTTCAAGTCATGGGCCTGCGCGGAGGGGCTCGCGTGTCAGCCGGCCGGCAACGCCTCCCGGATCGGGATGTGTTTCATCAAGTAACCGCCGAAATTGTCCGATCGTCCGCGTGCCGGAAGTGTCTTCTTTGTCGTCAGGCGGAACTTACGCTAGCTTGTCGGGGTTGCCGATCCGGATCGGGCAGGATCGACCTTCATGGCGAGGAGGGCCGGCGGTGAGCGATGCAGGCAGCGAGAACAAGGCGCGCAACCGCGAGATCGCCCGGAATGAAAGCGCGCGGCAAACCACAGGCGATATCCGCGTCAGCACATGGGCGATCGCGGTCGCGGTCATCATCGGTCTGGCCGCGGTCGGCTGGGTGTTGATTCACAACAGATAGGCCTGTTGCCGCGGATACGCGGTCGCCGGGAGGCAAACGTTGTTTAGGCGTAATGCGTAAGGCGCTTGCCGGGTAACAGGTCGTAGGCTGATCGCCAGCCGGGCAGCTCAGCGACCCGGCCGAGCCAGGCGCTCACTGCCGGATGACTTAACGCAAAATCATATCCGGTTTCGTCGCCCGGGTAGGACAGATAGGCGATCATCGAAAGATCCGCCACGGTCGGCCGGTCTCCAATCGCAAATGCATGTCGCTGCAGGTGCCGTTCGAGAATTCCGAGGAAGTCGTCGAGACGCTTGCGCAGGAAAGCCAGCACGTGCGGGTCGGGGGATGGCGTGAACGTCCGGAGATAGCGATAGGTCGCCATGAAGCCGGTGAGCTTGTGGTTGTCCCAGAACAGCCAGCGCAGCACCTCGAATTTCTCTTCGGCGGTCTCACCGCCGAAACGGCCGTACTGTTCGGCGAGCTTGAGCAGGATCGGCGCGGTCTGCGTCAGACGCTCGCCGTCGGCTTCCAGCACCGGGATTTCGCCCATCTCGTTGACGCTTTCCCGCCACGCCGGCGTTCGCGTGATGCCGCCGCCGAAGTCGGTCCACACCGGCTCAAATGCCTGACCGCAAAGGGTGAGCATCAGGGCCAGCTTGTAGCTGTTCCCGGACTCCGGGAAATAGTGCAACCGGTAGGTGGACATCGATGCCTTCCATCAGGGCTGGACTTGCGCAGATGTTTTTAGTTTTGTAAAAAAGAACATATGTTCTGTTATTGAGGCTGTCAATATGTCGGCGGAACCACACCGGGAGATTGGGGCGCGCGAGCGGCCCGTAATGGAGGCGACGCTCCGCATCATCGGCCGCAAGGGTATCGACGGCGTGACGCACAGGGCGGTGGCAGCCGAGGCTGGGATGTCGCTGGGCGCCGTCACGCACCATTTCCAGACGCGCGACGTCCTGGTGGAAGCCGCGCTTCGGTTTGCTCTGACGCGCGAAGTCGGCCGCCTGCGCGCGCTTTCGCTCAGTTTGCAGAACAAGGCGTTTGAGGTCGAGACATGGATCGATGCGCTGGTGGACTGGTATTCGATGGAGCTCAAGACGCAGCCCGAAACGCACATTGCCTGCTACGAGGCTTTCATGGCGGCGGCGAGGAGTGAACGCCACCGCGCCATCGTCGTTGAATGGTTCGAGACCTGGCGGCAAAGTGCGGAGCTTGCGCTGCGGGCCGCCGGCTCGTCCGAGCCGCGCCGTCACGCCGAGCTGTTTGTCTCCGCCTTGATCGGCATCGTCTTGCAGCAATTGGCGGTACCGCGCCGCAATTTCCGGCAAGAGGCGAGAACCGCGCTCCTGCAGCTCATCGATGGCTTGATCGGAAAAAGGTAGCGCGCGCCGGTGCCGCCGGCCTTAGCCTGAAGCCGTGCCCGTCACGCCACCGCCCCCGACGCCCGCAATTGCCGGATCGCCGCCTCGTCGTAGCCCGCCGCGCGAAGGATCTCGTCACTGTGCTCGCCGATACCGGGCGCCCGCCGTGGCTTGACCTTCGGGCTGCCGTCGACCCAGATCGGGCTGTTGATGGTCAGCATGGTGTCGTTCTCGAACGGCACCAGCACCTCGTTCTCGAGCATCTGCTTGTCGTGGGGAATATCGTCGAGGATGCCGACCACGCCGAACACCAGCCCGTTGCCGTCGAGGATCCTGCGCCATTCGGCCAGATCCTTGGTAGCGAAAATCTCGTCGAAGATTTTGATCAGTTCCAGCGAACGCGCATGGCGATCGGGCCGGGTGGCAAAGCGGGGATCCGTGACAAAATCCTCCCGTCCCAGGCAGCGCGCCAGCGTCGGCCATTGCCGGTCCTCGTTGAGCAGCGACAGGATCAGCCAGCGTCCGTCCTTGCACCGGTAATGGTTGGTCACCGCGTTCAGCGCGTGCTCGCGCGTCCGCCGCTCCGAAAACTTCGCGCCGCATAATTTGGCCTGGGCGAGCACCGAGGCCGCCCAGACTCCGTTGGCCATCAGATTGGAACTGACATGCGAGCCCTTGCCGCTGCGCTCGCGCTTGTAGAGCGCGGTGACGATGGCGCCGTAAAACGCCATCGCGCAGGGGTGATCGCCCATGCCGGCGACCGAGCGCGCCGGCGTGGTGTTCTCGTCGGCGCGCACCAGGTCCATCAGGCCCGAGCGCGCCCAATAGGCGTTGCTGTCGAAGCCGGGCTTGTCGGCCTCCTCGCCCTTTTCGCCGTAGCCGGTGAACGAGGCGTAGACCAGCCGCTCGTTGAGCGGCCGCAGTTCCTCATAGGTGATGCCGAGCCGCTGGCGCACGCCGGGCGGAAAATTCGTGATGAAGACGTCGGCCTCGGCGGCGAGGCGATACAGCACGGCCTTGCCTTCCGGCTTGGAAAGGTCGAGCGCGAGGCTCTTCTTGTTGCGGGATTCCAGCATCCACGCGAAATTGTGCTGGCTAGCCGGATAGCCCGGCAGGTTCGGCAGGTTGCGGTAGGGATCGCCGTGGCCGGGCGGCTCGATCTTTATCACGTCGGCGCCGAAATCCGACAGCACGGTCGCGGCCGCTGGCGCTGCGATGAAACTTGCGCAGTCCAGAACCTTGAGGCCTTCGAAGATGCCCTTTTCCATGGTGGCGTCGCTCCCGTGATTTTTGTCGGTGTCATTCCGAATTGTGGAATCGTTTGGCCGGTGACAGGTGGATTCAGTGTATTTGACCGATGTTGCCGGGGTGATGCAACCGACTTAAACGCTGCGCGCTGCAGGCAAGACCGTCATCCTGACAGCGGCCTCTTCAGTCCAAATCCGACAGCAGCGCGGCGTTGCCGCCGGCGGCCGCGGTGTTGATGGTCACGGTCTGTTCGGCGGCGAATCGCGCCAAATAATGGGGGCCGCCGGCTTTCGGACCGGTGCCTGACAATCCCTGTCCGCCGAACGGCTGCACGCCCACCACCGCGCCGATCATGTTACGGTTGACATAGACGTTGCCGACGGAAAGCCTGTCGATCACGGCTTCGATCGTATCGTCGATGCGGGAGTGGATTCCGAGCGTCAGCCCGTAGCCGCTGGCTTCGATCGATCGCAGCACGCGGTCGAGTTGGTCGGCCGGATAGCGCACCAGATGCAGCACCGGTCCGAACACCTCCTCGGTCAATTGACCGGCGTCGCTCAGTTCGAAAATATGCGGCGCGACGTAATTGCCCGGCGGCGCGATGCCTGCGAAATGCACGCGGGCCTCGTTTTTCATGCGCGCGATATGCGCCTGCAGCCGCAGCTTCGCCTCGGCATCGATCACCGGACCGATCTGGGTAGCGATGTCGCGGGGATCGCCGATAGTCAGTTCACGCGCTGCGCCGGAAATCATCTCGATCATGCGGTTGGCGACGTCGTCCTGCACGAACAACAGCCGCAGCGCCGAACAGCGCTGGCCGGCCGAGCGGAACGCCGACGTCACGACGTCGTCGGCGACCTGTTCCGGCAGCGCGGTTGCATCCACGATCATGGCATTGATGCCGCCGGTTTCCGCGATCAGCGGCACGATCGGGCCGTCCTTGGCGGCGAGCGCGCGGTTGATCGCGCGCGCGACCTCGGTCGAGCCGGTGAAGACGACACCGGCGATATCGGGATGCGCCGCGAGAGCCGCGCCGATGCCGCCGTCGCCAGGGACGAGATGCAGGACGGAAACCGGCACGCCCGCCTCGTGCAGCAGGCGAACCGCTTCGGCCGCGATCAGCGGTGTCTGCTCGGCGGGCTTTGCCACCACGGCGTTGCCGGCCATCAGCGCGGCGGTCACCTGGCCGGTAAAAATCGCCAGCGGAAAATTCCAGGGCGATATAGCAACGAATACGCCGCGGCCGCGCAACTGGAGTTCGTTGCTCTCGCCGGTCGGGCCCGGCATGGTCTCGGGCGAAAACAGCTTGCGGCCTTCGGCGGCGTAGTAGCGGCAGAAATCCGTGGCCTCGCGCACTTCGGAAAGCGCATCATCAAGCGTCTTGCCGCCCTCGCGCTGCAGCAGCGCGACGAAATGGGCGTATCGCTGCTCCAGCAGATCCGCGGCTCGCTCCAGGATTTCCGCGCGGCGTCCAGCGGGTGTTCGGCTCCAGGACCAAAATCCCTCGCGCGCGGCAGTGATGGCCGCGCGGGCATGCGCTGGCGTCGGATCGACAACGCTTCCCACCGATATCGTCGGGTCGATCGGGCTGACGACCGGCCTCGCTGTCCCCGCCTTGGTCTCGCCGTTGATCAGCGGCGCCGAAGCAACGGGACTGGTTTCCGTTGCGATGGCGTCGAGCAGCGCGCTCAATGCCGCGCGCTCGCCGAATTCAACGCCGCGCGAATTCTGCCGCTGCGGCCGATAGAGATCGCGCGGCAGCGGGATCTTCGGGTGGCGTGCATTGGCTGCAGCACCGATGATATCGGCCGGGCGGCGCAGCAGCGTCGCCACCGGCACCGCATCGTCGGCCGCGAGCGCCACGAAGGAGGAATTGGCACCGTTCTCCAACAGCCGCCGCACCAGATAGGCCAAGAGGTCACGGTGGCTACCGACCGGCGCGTAGGTCCGATAGGCTAGTCCCGGGAAATCCTCGCTCAATTGCGCGTACAGCGCTTCGCCCATGCCGTGCAGGCGCTGGAACTCGAATCCGCCACCGCCGCCGGCCAGTTCCAGCACGGTCGCCACCGTCAGCGCGTTGTGGGTAGCGAATTGCGGGAACAGGCGCCGCCGCAGCGCCAACAGTTTTCGTGCGCAGGCCACGTAGTTGAGGTCGGTCATCGCCTTGCGGGTGAACACGGGATAATCGTCGAGGCCGCGCTCCTGCGCGCGCTTGATCTCGGTGTCCCAATAGGCGCCTTTCACGAGACGGACCATCAGCCGGCGGCCGAGCGCCTGTGCGAGTTGGTCGACGTAGTCGATTACGGCTTCGGCGCGTTTCTGGTAGGCCTGGATCGCAAGCCCAAAGCCGTCCCAGCCCTGGAGTGAGGCGTCACTGAACGCGGCCGCGATCATCTCGAGCGATAATTCCAGCCGGTCCGCTTCTTCGGCGTCGACGGTGAAATTCATCTCATGAGCCTTGGCACGGCGCGCCAGATCGATCAGAAGCGGTACCAGTTCCGCCATCACGCGCGTGCGGCTTAGGGCTTCGAAGCGCGGATGCAGCGCGGACAGTTTGACCGAGATGCCGGGCCGGTCGGGCAGCGGCCGGTCGCCGGCGCTGCCACCGATCGCTTCGATCGCGCTCGCATAGGCGTTGAAGTAGCGCTCGGCATCGGCGGCGGTGCGCGCGCCCTCGCCGAGCATGTCGAAGGAATAGCGCGGGCCGCCGGTGGAGCGAGCCCGCGCCAGCGCCGATTCGATGGTCTCGCCCAGCACGAAATGGCTGCCCATCAGCCGCATCGCCTGGCGTGTCGCGGCGCGGACCGCAGGCGCGCCCAGCCGCTTGGTCAGTCGTCCGATCGTGCCTTGCGGGGTTTCGCCGGGCTGGATCACCCGGGCCGACATGCCGAGCGCCCACGCCGAGGCATTGACGAGAAATGCGCTGGATCTGGTTTCGTGATGGACGAAATCGCCCTGGCCGAGCCTGTCCTCGATGAACTCGTCGGCGGTGCGGGCATCCGGCACCCGCAGCAGCGCTTCCGCGAGCACCATCAGCGCCAGGCCCTCCTTGGTGGAGAGCGCAAACTCCCGAAGCATGTCCTCGACGCCGCCGAACCGGTCGTCGTTGGCCCGGATGGCGGCGATCAGCCGCCTCGCCGTGGCATCGATCCGCGCGTCCTGTTCGCGGCTCAGGGCGCCGGCTTCGAGAAACCGGGCGGCCATGAGTGCGTCGTCCGGCGCGTAGGCCGCTTCGAACCGCGGAAAGGCAGAGGAATCGGTTGTCATCGCATGCACTTCAAGTTCCCGTGCACTATCATGCCGCCGGTCTTGGCATCGCGAAACCGCTGCGATAGTTTCCGCGCGATATTTTTAGATCGAAACGCGGCGAACGGGGCTGATGCAAAGCTTGGCACGAGCAGGTGAGGCAGGCAAAGCCTCGGCGTTCTGCGGTCTTGCCACCGGCCTGATCGGGTTGCTCTTGCTCGCGGCCGCCTCGCCGGCTTTTTCGCTCGAATTGGACACCCAGCAGGCGGCAATCTACAGCGCGGCATCGATTTTCCCGCCGACGGCGCAGCGCATGACGGTCTGCTATGCTTTCGGCTGCCGGCGCCGCGAGATGCTCGATTTCACGGCTGCCGATCGCGCCGCGCTGACGCGGATTATGGCGGCGGGGCGGGCATCGGCCGCGGCCGAGCGCGCAGCGGCGCAGAAGGCGGAAATCTGGTTCGACCGCCGCATGGGGCCGATCCTCGGAACCGACAAGCGCGTCGCGAAGGCGGACTTTCGCGCGCGGGACGACGCGCACAATTACGACTGCTGGGATACCACCCGCAATACCATGAGCCTGCTACTGGTGCTGCAGGAATGGGGACTGCTGAAATACCACGTGGTCGGCGACCCGCACTACCGCGGCAACGCGCTGGTGCTGCAGACACCGCATAACACCGCAGTCGTGGTCGAACGCGCGACCAAGGTCGAGTGGGTCCTCGACGTGTGGCCACGCGGCTATGCGCAGCCGCCGGATGTCATGACGGTCGAAAAATGGGTCACCGAGGATTGAGCGGTGACCGCTTTCGCCGATCGCAGTTTTCTTGAATTTAATTTTTTTGAAAAGCTCCACTCCCGGATTCTTCCGAGAGGGTGCTGCTATCGTGTGGCTGGCGTCAGACCTTGAGGTTCTCGGCCGAGGTCTTGCCGCGATTGGCAACCTCTTCGTATTCCACCGTCTGGCCTTCGTTGAGCGTGGAAAGACCGGCTTTCTCGACCGCCGAAATATGCACAAAAACGTCCTTGCCACCCGTGTTGGGCTGGATGAATCCGAAGCCCTTGGTCGGGTTGAACCACTTCACAGTACCTTTAGCCATTACGTCGTCTCCGCGGGATCAAAAAATAAAAACGGACAGCCAGTCCCCGCAAACCGGCACTTCCGATGGGGCGCAGGATACGCGTAATGCGGCACGCTTGATAGCTTAAACGACAGGAGGATTTCGGCGGAAAACGATCATTATGGCGGCGCATTTGCAGCTTTTGGCGGTTTTTCGATCGTTTTACGCTCAAAATCTCTGAAAATGCCCCGATCGCTCCAACCCCGTCGAATGGCACGCGGGCGGTCCGGCAGCCCACCCCACGCCGCCGGCCGGGTTCAGCCCGGAACCCAATTTCACGCCCCCGGAACTCAGAAATGGGCATCGATCGAGGCCATGCGACGGCGGATTTCCGACGGATCGTCCTGCCGCTTCGACCATGAGATGTAGTAGGCGGCAAGCGTCATGATGGCGAGGCCGCCCGCGCTGACGAGAAACTGCGCCAGCAGCGAGCCCCAGCTCAAGAGCAGCGCGAAGTGAGCGGCAAAGGAGAGGAAGACCCCGAGGCAGAACACGGCGAGCGACTGCTGGCCGCATATGATCAGCGGTCGGAAGATCCGCCATTGCAGTCCGGGCCAGTCCTTCGGCATGAATTGCGTCACGATCAACGCCGCCGCGAGGAGATGCAGAACGCGGTACGGGGCGAGATTTTCCCGGTCGTTCGGCTCGAAGGCATTGAACAGCCACGCCGGGAGCATTTCCCCAAGGTCCGGAAAACGTCCGGCCATCGTCATTGCGAGAGCAAACAAGAGATAGGCGATCGCGAGATAAAACAGCATTGATGACGTCAGAAGCGAGCGGCATCTCTCCACTCCACCGAGCGCGAACCAGGCGCCGAGCACAAACAGCAGCTGCCAGCAAAACGGGTTGAAATACCAGTTGCCGTCGGGAAGCGACCGCAGGTTCCAATCGAACGCCCGCGCTGCGAAATACAGCGCCGCCGATCCCGCCAGCGCGAGGTCCGGCTTGCGCAGCATTAGCCACAACGCGAGCGGAAAAAACGCCACCAGCACGATGTAGAGCTGCAGAATATCGAGATTGAGCGGCCTCGATTCCAATAGCAGCCCGTAGATCAAGGTCCGCATCGGGTGATCGACGAGGCCCGCGATATTGAATTCGTAAATCAGGTCGGTCGCGGAAAATCGCGCCGCCACGTCCGTGATGGTCACGAGGTAGATCACGAACAAAACGACATAGGCTGCGTAGAGCTGCCAGACGCGTTTGAAGATCCGGCTGGCGCCGACGACGAAGCCGCGTTCCAGCGTCATCTTGGCGTAGACGATCGCCGCCGCATAACCCGAAATGAAGATGAACATATCGGCGGCGCCGGAGAACCCGTAGTTCCGGGCCGTGATCCAGTTCACGACATTGTCGGGAATGTGGTCCAGGAAGATGAACCAGTTCGCGATGCCGCGGAACAGGTCGATCCTGGCGTCGCGCTCGTGTGCCGCGACAATCGCTTTGATATCCATGCAGGTGGTTTCGTGCCGTGTGCGTTTCGATGGCCGCGATCGGGATCGGCGATTCGATCGGGGGATGGAATCCTAGTGCAGACGGCCACCCGTTCCCAATGGACTTTGCGTGATCGAGACTGATCAAACGCCAGATCCGCCGGCCTCGCGGCCGATTCGCGGAGTACGCGAACCGGCCGGTCGTGGCAAAAAGCCGCTGCGTCTAATAGGTCGCGGCGAGATATTCGACGATTTTGGGTACGTCCGCATCGTCGATCGGCGCGCCATAGACCTTGATCATCTTGGTCACTTCCGCCTGCCAGAAATCCTTCTTGAATTTCGGACCGCGCGGCTGCGTGTTGATGTAGTCGGCCGAATGGCAGGCGGTGCAGTTGTTCTGCACCACCTCGAGATTGGGGCCGGGCTTGAACGCGGCGGTCTCTTCGGGAAGCTTGTAGTTGATCGGTGCCGCGATGACCGAGGCGAAACCCAGGGCTGCGACGGCGGCGCCAGCGAGCAGCGGCGCAAGAAGAAGGCGGTTCATGTCAAATCTCCTCAAGCCGCGGTCACGCGAACGGTTTCGACCACGTTGCGCATGTAGCCGGCCGGGTTCCATTTGGGCTCGCTCGGCTGGGTATCGCCGGCGTTGTTGGTGGCGCGAACCTGCAGGTCATGGCTGCCGGCTGCGAGCTTGACCGGCAGCTTCCATTCCCGGAACGAATATTTGCCGAGATCCTTGCCGAGTTTCGCCGGCATCCAGGTCTTGCCGCCATCGGAGGAAACCGCGACCTCCTTGATGCCCTTGCCGCCGTCGAAGGCGATGCCCTTCAGCGTCGTGGTGCCGGATTTCACCTTCGCGCCGTCGGCCACGCTGGTGATGAACGAGCGCACGTTGAAGCGGTTGATCGGGATTGTCGCCTTCGGCGCGGTGCCCGGATCGACGCAGGCGCACGGCGTATCGGGAATCCGGTAGGCGGTCTTCATCCAGAAACCGTCGAACGTGCTGTCGATCACGGTGATTTCGTTGAGGTGCTTGACCCAGTAGGTGCCGTAATAGCCCGGCACGATCAGGCGTAGCGGGAAACCGTTGAGATAAGGCAGGTCCTCGCCGTTCATGCCGTAGGCCAGCATCACCTCGCCGTCGCGGGCATGGTCGATGTCGAGCGCCTTGACGAAATCCGGCGTCTTGTCGCTGACCGGCCCGTCCATGCCGTTCAGCGTGATCTGTTTGGCGCCCGGCTGCACGCCGGCTCTGTCGAGCACGGTCTTCAGCGGCACCCCGTGCCAGCGCGCATTTCCCATCGCGCCGTTGCCCAGCTGGCCGCCCGCCACGCGCGGATCGAAAAAGCCGCGGCTGTTGCCCGAGCATTGGTTGACGGCGGTCAGTTCGACCGCGGGCAGCTTCCTGATGTCCTTCAACGAAAGCTTGAGGGGATGGTCGACCTTGCCCTTGATCTCGAGAGTGAACTTGTCCGGATCGATGTTGAGCGGCACGCCGGCCAGATGATAGCGGACGAAGAAGGCGTTGTTCGGCGTGATCGGGCCGTCGTTGAAGATCGAAAACGGCGTTTCCAGCTGCGGCGGCCGCTGGGTCAGGCCGATCATCGGGCGCTTCTGCGGATATTTTAGCAAAGGCCGGTCGCCATTGCCGATCGGCAACGTTACGGCGTCAAGCGCGAACGCCCTGGCCGAACCGAAACCCGTGGCAAGCGCCGCCATCGCGGCGCGCTTCATCATCTCTCGTCTATCGAGCATCCTGCTTCCTCCGAAGCTTTGTTTTCGAGGCCGGTCTCCACCGGACTCAGGTGCCGCAATAGTCACACTGCAAAAGCCCGAGTCAATTCATGCTTTGGTTGCCTGAACAGGACGTTGCGATGCAGCACGGCGTTTGGAATTTTGTTCGAAGCCGCGGCTTTTACCGGGCGACAACGGACATGGTTTCGCCATCCCCGCCGCATGTTTCGCGCGAGGTTTTATCAGTTCGTTCGGCCCTCGGGAGAGGAGAGGGCGCAGGGAAGACCGGGTGCGCGCTGCACCCGCGGTCTCGCGTGCAATGGGGATAGAAGAGCGCACACGAGCATACAGGTTCAGCGGAAGCAGTCCGGCCTTCCCTGCGCAATGGTTTTACGGCTTATAACGCGCTCTCCCGGGTGACCGGCTTTGTTGCCACCCTCGCCGGCGAAAAAAAGCTTTTCGCCGACTTGATGCCAGCGTCGGGGCATCAGGACCACACGCCTTCGCCGTCCGCCTCACGCGCCATTCGTCAAAGGCACATCGGCGTCCACCGCATCCCGCTCCGCGTTCGTGACGTTGCGCAACGCCCCTCTGTGGGACGGGACCAAATCGCTCTATTCCTGTTTCTACCAAGCCGTCAAGCATAATTTCTGAAAATCAGAAATAAATGGCAGCGCCCAGTGGCAGCCGGCCGTCCTGTCCCGTGTTGTCCGGTGCCCGCGGGTGGGCGGACCCGTCGCGTCGGCATGCGCGAATGTCGACATCAACGACGGTCTCCCCAGCCAAGCCGGTTAAAAGCCGTGCCTCCTTGCGAAGGCTTCGTCCTGCCGAGGAAACAGAAGCAAAGCAGGCCGGTGCGCACCGTTTTCCTTTGACCCGAAGCCGACGTCAGAAGCCATGTCAGCTTCTTTTGGATTTCCGCGGTTGGAGCTACGATGTACTTCCGTGGTGAACACCGGTGGAGCGGAAAATGAGACGACGAGAGTTCCTGGGTTTTGTCGGCGCCGTTGCGGCAGCGTGGCCGGACGCTTCAACTGCCCAGAAGCCGAGCTCCATGTCCCGGGTCGGAGTGCTCTGGCATGCCGGAAGCGCTGAAGAAGAAGACGTCTATCTCGGCGTTTTGAAGCAGGCTTTCGACGACCTTGGGTACGTCGAAGGCAAAAACATTGTGTTTGAACACCGGTTTCCCGCCGAGCAAGCCGACCGCTTCCGTTCGATGGCGCGGGAGCTTGCAGCACTCAAGGTGGATGCAATCATTGCGGTGACGGAAATAGGAGCCAAAGAAGCCCGACAGGCAACTGGCACTATCCCGATTGTGGTCGTCATTGCGCCAGATCCCGTGGCCGCGGGACTTGTTACAAGTTTGGCGCATCCAGGAGGGAACGTGACGGGCCTGTCGTTGATGGCTATCGATCTGTCGGGAAAACGGCTGGCCCTCTTGAAGGAACTCCTTCCAAACATGTCCCGTGTAACGCTGATGGTCGATCCCAAGGATTTGTCATCAAAGCGTGTCGTTGCCCTTAGCCTGGCCGCCGCGAAATCGCTCGGGATCGAATTGCGGCCCGTTGAAGTTACAACACCAGCCTCGATAGATGACGTAGTGTCCGCGTTGGTCGCAACGGGCGAAGATGCACTGCTCGTTGGGCCCGGCTCCATGATGTTCAACGAGAGGGCCCGCATCGGCGCGATGGTATCCAGCAAGAAACTTCCAACGGAGGTCGGGGTTTCGGAAATGGTCCCATTTGGGCCTCTGCTGTCGTACGGCCAGGACTTTCCGGAATACTTTCGACGCGCTGCGGCCTACACCGACAAAATTCTGAAAGGTGCCAAGCCCGCTGACCTTCCGGTAGAGCAGCCGTCTCGCTTCAAACTGACGGTCAATCTAAAGGCGGCAAAATTGTTCGGCCTGGTCGTTCCACCCTCACTATTGACCATCGCCGACGAGGTGATCGAATAGACACCACCGTTGTTGGCACGTTTGAGACATGCCGAGAGATCCTGACCGACGGGCAAAGCAGCTCGTAGGATGGGTGGAGCGCAGCGATACCCATCGCGTCACCGTCGGGGAATGCCCGCATGAAGGACGGTTTTCCGCCAACCAACTCTGTCGAGGCGCCGACCATGCTGAAGCTCGAAAACATGCCTATGAGCGACATTGTCAGCGCTCTGGCCAGTGGGCGGGTCACCGCCACGGCGTTGACCAGCGCGTATCTTGCCCGCATCGGGGCCTATGACCGCGATGGGCCGATGCTCAACTCCGTGCGCGAGCTCAATCCCGACGCGCTCATGATCGCGGGCGAGCTCGACGACACCAAACCGTCGGTCGAACGGCCGCTGGCCGGCATACCAATTCTGGTGAAGGACAATATCGCCACTGGTGACAAACAGCCGACCACGGCGGGCTCGCTGGCGCTGGAGGGCGCGCGCGCCAAGGATGATGCCACCGTCGTCAAGCTGTTGCGGGACGCCGGCGCAGTGATCCTCGGCAAGACGAACCTGACGGAGTTCGCCAACATGCTCGCGATTGACATGCCCTCGGGCTACTCATCGCTGGGCGGTCAGGTGAAGAGCCCTTACGCGCCGGCGCTTGTCGATGAGCGGGGTATCCCGGTCGTATCCCCAGGGGGCTCAAGCGCGGGTTCGGCGGTCGCCGTGGCGGCCGGTCTCTGCGCGGCCTCGATCGGCACCGAGACCTCGGGCTCGCTGTTGTACCCCGCCAGCCAGAACGGCCTCGTCACCGTGAAGCCGACCGTCGGACTGATCAGCCGTGCCGGCATCCTGCCGATCTCGCACAGCCAGGACACCGCAGGGCCGATGACTCGCACGGTGCGCGATGCGGCGATGCTCCTGAATGTGCTGGCAGCCAAGGACCCGCTCGATCCGGCGACGCAACGGCAGCGGCGGCCGCCCGATTACACCGCCGGCCTAGCATCCGATGCGATGAAGGGCGCGCGCATCGGCGTGCCGAGCGATCCAGCTGACCCGCTGAACGATTGCTACTACGGCAAGCTGCCACCCAAGTGGGCTGAGGTGATGGGCGGCGCGATCAAGGTGCTGGAAGATTTGGGCGCCGTCGTCGTGCGTGCCGGCATGCCGACGGCCGGCTGGATTGCCGGACCAGGCACGACCATGGCCGTGCTCAACCGCAACCCGCTGAGCCGCAACAAGGGCAATCCGGTGATGCAGTGGATCGTTTTCCTCTACGAACTGAAGCGCGATCTCAACCTCTACCTGAAGGATTGGGCGACTAACACCGGGATCGAGACCATCGCCGACATCGTGGCCTTCAACGAGGCGAACGCGGAGAAGGCGCTGCGCTTCGGCCAGGACCTGTTTCTCGCCGCCAACAACACCAGGGGCGACTTGAGTGAGCGCGAGTACAAGTCGGCACGCGCCATGGACCTGCTCGCCGCCAGGACGCGTGGCATGGACGCCTACATGAACCAGCACAAGCTCGACGCCGTGCTGTTCGCCGGCAGCACGGGCGCGGCGATCGCCGCCAAGGCAGGTTATCCCAGTGTCATGGTGCCTGGAGGCTTCATCTCGGGGGCCGACGGCAAGGACACGCCCGACTATCCGCTCGGCGTCACCTTCGCGGGCCGTGCCTGGAGCGAGCACAAGCTTCTGCGCCTGGGGTATGCCTTCGAGCAGGCTTCCCGCACGCGCAAACCGCCGCCCGGCTTGCCCGCCCTTTAGATCCACTGCTCTTCTTGCCGAGAGATGCCCGGCGAGGTGCGGCAATGGCCGCTTGCACATAACGTCAGTGGTTACCGTGCAGCACCACGTCCGGAGTTGGGGGGACACCGGAAGTGACCGGCTCACAACCAAAATGACGCTATTGACCCACTGCGGACAACATCTGAGTTTGCCGGCAAGCACAATTCCGGCTAATCCATCCTTCCAGAGTGGTGGTTTGTCCCGATAAGATGCCCTCATCGACCGTGGGAGACATATATGGCGCGGCCATCGAGAACGGGCGGCAAGACGATCGCTTCGAAAACGGGAAAGACAAGCTCAGTAAAGAGCCGTCACACCGGCAAGACCCAGCACCGCATTGCGCCAATCGCACGACGATTAAAACGTTCCACGGGCTCGGGTCTTGGCAAAGAATTGAAGGAGGCCCGTGCACAACAGGTGGCAACGGCCGAAATATTGAAGGTCATCGCCCGTTCTCCTAGTGACGTAGACCCTGTGTTCGAAGCGATTGCGACCAACGCCAAGCGCCTGCTGGGCGGGTTTGCCGCTGCCGTGTTCCGTCTGTTCGGTGGCATGGTACATGTCGCCGCTTTCACCCCAACCAATCCGGCCGCCGACAAAGCGCTCAGGGCAGATTTTCCCAAGCCTGTCGATGCCTTCGAGCCGTTAGCGCTGACTCGACCGGGCGAGCCATTCGCTATCCCGGACACCGAGGAGGTACCGCACGCCCCGATCCGCGAAATCGCGCGGTTGAACGGCTTCCGCAGCATGCTGTTCGTACCCCTGATGAACGGCGGGTTGCCAATCGGCGTCATTTCGGTCACGCGTGCCAAGCCCGGCACGTTCGCGCCCCATCACGTGCAGCTGTTGCAGACCTTCGCCGACCAAGCGGTCATCGCGATCGAGAACGTGCGCCTGTTCGACGAGGTGCAGGCGAAAACCCGCGATCTCTCGGAATCGCTGCAGCAGCAGACCGCGACCGCCGACGTGCTGAAAGTCATCAGCCGCTCTGCCTTTGATCTGCAGACCGTATTGGATGCGTTGCTCACGTCCGCCTGTCAGCTGTGCGAGGCCGACATCGGTACGATTCGGTACGAGGACGGCGAAAATTATCGGCTTGCGGCCACCTACGGCTGCAAGCCTGAATGGATCAGGCATTTTTCGGGGTACTCGGCAAAACCGGACCAGAGCTCGGTGTTTGGGCAGACAATCATCGGCGGCCGTACCGTGCATATGCCGGACGTGCTCGCCGACCCCAACTACAGGCGCCCCGAGGCGCAGAAGCTCATGGGCTTCAGGGCAGCGCTCGGGGTACCTCTCATCCGCGAAGGCCACACGTTCGGTGTCATCAACCTGTTCCGCTTCGCCGTGGGATCGTTCGAACCCAGGCAGATTGAAATCGTCGAAACCTTCGCCGACCAGGCCGTGATCGCAATCGAGAACGTGCGTCTGTTCGATGAGGTGCAGGCGCGCACCCGCGATCTCACCGAAGCGCTGACCTACCAGACCGGCAGTGCCAACATTTTGAAGGTGATCGCCTCCTCCCCGACCGATGTCGCCCCGGTGCTGCAGGCCATCGTCGAAAGCGCGTGCGGGCTCTGCGAAGCCTACGACGCGGTTGTCATGCTGAAGGACGGCGAGGAGCTATGCCTTGGTGCGCATCATGGCCCGATTCTAATGAGCCGGCATCGCTGGTCCAACGATCGGACCTCGGTCTCTGGCCGTGCAATGGCTGACTGCCTTCCGGTACACGTCCACGACATGCTCTCCGACGAAGGTGCGGAATTTGTCATCGGGCGAGAAATGTCGCGCGTCGACGGCTGTCACACGCTCCTGGGTGCGCCGCTGCTGCGCGAGGGCGAGGCGATCGGCGCGATCTTGCTTCGCCGTGCCGAGGTACATCCTTTCAGCGACAAGCAGATCGCGTTGCTCCAGACCTTCGCCGACCAGGCGGTGATTGCCCTCGGCAATGTTCGCCTGTTCGACGAGGTGCAGGCACGCACGCGCGACCTGGCCAAATCCCTGGACGAACTGCGCACGGCACAGGACCGCCTGATCCAGACGGAAAAGCTTGCGTCGCTTGGCCAGCTCACCGCCGGCATCGCGCATGAGATCAAGAACCCACTTAATTTCATCAATAATTTTTCGGCGCTGTCCGTCGAGCTGCTCGCCGAGCTCGGCGAGGCGCTTGCGCGGGCCGCGCTCGACAAGCCGAGGCGCGAGGAGATCGACGAGCTCGCCGAGATGCTCAAAGGCAATCTTGAAAAAGTGGTGCAGCATGGCAAGCGCGCCGATTCGATCGTCAAGAACATGCTGTTGCATTCGCGCTCAGGTTCGAGCGAGCCCCGCCGGGTTGAGATCAATGCAATCATCGATGAAAGCCTTAATCTCGCTTACCATGGAGCGCGCGCCGAGAAGCAGAGCTTCAATGTCACGCTTGAGCGCGAGCTCGACCCGGAAGCCGGGATGGCCGAAGTCTTTCCGCAGGAAATCACACGCGTCTTTCTCAACATGATCTCGAACGGCTTTTATGCGGCCGCCAAACGCGCCGCCGAAACAGGCAACGGTTTTGAGCCGAGGCTCAAAGCGGTGACCCGTGGTCTGCCCAATCGCGTCGAAATTCGAATCCGCGACAATGGCACAGGCATAGCTCCTGAAGTGAAAGAAAAGATCTTCGATCCATTCTTCACGACCAAACCTCCAGGCGAGGGTACCGGGTTGGGCCTGTCCATGAGCCACGACATCGTTGTGAAACAGCATGGCGGGACGATAGACGTCGATAGCGAGCCCGGCGTATTCACTGAGTTCATCATCACGCTACCGCGAACAACGCGCGCGCGAGAATCGGCAGGGGACGCAAATTGAGCACGTACATTGTCGTCGTCGATGACGAGCCGGATGTCGAAAGCATGTTCCGCCAGCATTTTCGGCGAGAATTGCGATCGGGTCGTTTCGTGATGGAATTTGCTCTGTCCGCGCCGGCTGGCCTGGAGCAGGTGAAAGCCATCCCTGATCCGTCACTGATCTTAATCCTCTCAGACATTAACATGCCCGGCATGACCGGTCTTGAAATGCTTCCCAAGGTAAAGGCGGCACGTCCAAACGTTCCCGTCATTATGATTACCGCCTATGGGGACGATGCGTCCAGAAAGAGAGCTACCGAACTCGGAGCAGCCGGGTTGCTCCCAAAGCCCATCGACTTTGGCTTGTTACGCCAAGAAAAATAGATCAGCGGTTGGAAGGGTCAGCTTCGGTCTGCTTCTGGGCACGAAACGGTCATGGCGGTGCGGTCGCCGCAGGTCTGTTGTCGGAGGCAAAGCGGAAAACATCTACTCGGGGTGAGTATTTCGCATTTTGACCCGAACCGGACATCGGTGCCTCGCGAGACCCACACTGCGCCGGGACGGCCTGTTCCCTAAAAGGGCGGGACATCAGGAGCCAGGTGTCAAGCTATGTCATCCGTGGCTAGAGTCGGTCGCGCGCTCGCCGCGATATGTTCTCGAGCAAGCGCTGGCTGGTCAGCACAAGACAGTAATAGCCGAATTGCGGATTCTGAAAATAAATCTCGAGCAGCTTTTCATAAGTTATAGTCATCACCTGCCCGTCTTCGATGCATTCGACGGTCGCGGTTCTGCGCTGACTGGGAGTAAGGAAACCGAGTTCGCCTACGAGACGTCCCGGCGGAAGCTCGACGTCGATTTCCCTGACCAAAAACCTTCCTGTGACCGTTAGAAACATTTCGGAAGCTGCGTCATCCTTCTTGAACAATTTATCTCCCCGGCGATATCTGCGCCCGGTCATGAAAGGTTTGAGCCATTCCAATGAGGTGTCGCCCTCCGTCGCGATACGTGCCCTTTTGATCAGTTTGAGCATTTGACGGAGACGGATTGCATTGATCGGCAGCAACAACAGATAGAGGAAGAAAGCCCCGACATTTCCCGAGAGCGCGCCATAGGCGACGAAGAACATACAGCCGACCATGTTCGCGACGCGCAGCGGCACTATTGTATGCATCAGCAAGGTAGCGACAAGAAAGATGGCGCCAACCAGAGCGAACATATTGGCAAGCGTGATGTTGGCCAGCACAATTTCCAGCAGCCGGTTGAATAGTGCGTCGTAGGTGATGTTGTTCGGATCGAGACCAATCTGAACCAGAATCTTTGCGATCCTGAGATTGTCCGCCGCCGTATCAAGAATGCGGTCCAGTATCGTTGAAAGATCTGCACTGATGGACTCCATCGGATCATCCTCCGCGCAAAGCCGTCGCCAGCGGTCTTGGTGCAATCGATTGATTTTACCTCGGGCGGCGATTTCGGCAATTGCCCGCTCCTGGTTGGTTTTGCCGTCGTATCCGCCCCTCAGCTGAAGAGAGGTAACGCCGGTTCCTGGGCGGCTTTCGCAAGTGGGGAGCAATCAATAAAGTCGCAAAAATCGAGAACTTCCGAGATCTGGCACTTTTTCGGACATGGCGCGATGTCCGACCTGAGTCCATTATACGCGGCGGAGCGGACATCAAATTCCTGACGAATGCCCTGCGAAAACTTCCTGGTTCAAGCAGCCAATTTTGTGAGCGGCGAAGTCAGCCGGAAACAGCGATTGGGTAGGAGTGGCATGATGAGCCGGCTCGATCATGTCAGCGCTCCTTACCCTGATCTGCAACTGCAGGGGAACGGTCTGGCCGAGATGCAAACCGGCTCATTTGGGCGGCGGAAGATTGCGCGCCGCTCAGTTGTCGGCACCTGGCTTTTTTTGGAGGGAAAAATGATCAGATTCGATGGTCGCCTTGTCCGGGCATGCCTGCTTGCAGCCGCGCCGATCGCGGTTTCATTTTCTCTTGGGTCGCCGGCAGTTGCGGCAGACTGCGCCGGGGCTACGAGCAAATGCATCCGCGTGTCGGCGGGCAAGCCTGACAGCGTGGCGAGGTGCACGGCAGCCGGAGAAAGCTGCCAGAAAACCGGAGTCTTCGTTGGTCCTTATTCCGGCACAACTTACACCGAGAAAAAGTCGGGCAGTTGCAGCAGCTACAATCGGACCAGAGCCTGTTATTGAGCGCCGGCGGATCGAGTTTTTTCGACAACGGGTGATATCTGGTTCGGGTCGTCGTGCCGCTTTTGGCAAGTCCGTGGTCAGGATGATGGGGCCGAACCGACCCCGCCAAAGGAAAATCCCCGGCCGCTGCCTCGCGACCGGGGATCTGCATGGAGGCCTGCGAACTTCAATCAATATTCGCAGACGTTGACGGTGCGCAGGCGATAGCCGAACGGGGTGGGCACGCGGCGCACCACATAGCAATCGTCGCCGCCGCCGACATAGCCGATGCCGAACCTGTGACCGAAATAGTGATGATGGAAGCCGCCGCCCCAGCCGCCACCCCATCCACCGCCCCACGGATGGGCGGAAGCGGCGGTGGGAGCCAGCGCCATTGCGCTGAGAGAAGCTGCGGCAACGAATGCGAGGGTGAGTTTGCGAAACATGGTCGTTCTCCTTCGATGTGCGCCGTGGCGCGGGTTGAGTTGTCGTCTTTCAGTTGGGTGTCGTTTCAGTCTTGCCCATCGCCCATCAGTCGCGGCCTTGCGGAGCGCGGTTCGAGAAAACAGCGTTGGAATCGCGGGGATTTTTCTGAACGATCGTTCAGGTGTGCGCTGGATCACACAGCCGTTCAGGCCGCTGCAATTTGCACATCGTTAACCAGCGCCGAAAGCACCTTTGCTTCGATCACGGCGCGGACGATCATCGGCTCGCTGCGTCCGCGTATCGTGACCTGCTGCTGCGGCAGCGCATCCTCCGCGACGCCCGCCGTGATGCGGACCTCTTCGGAGACGATCGCTTCGCAGGCGAGGGTCTTGGTCATGTCCTGCAGCCTTGCCGCGACATTGACGGCGTCGCCGAGCGCGGTGAACACCATGTGGTCGCGGTAGCCGATGTCGCCGATGATCACTTCGCCGCCATGAACGCCGATGCCGAAGCGGATCGGCTCGCGCAGATCGTGGCTGAGGAACTGGTTCAATTCGTCGACATTGACCGCGATCATGGCCGCCGCCCGCAGCGCCTGGCGGCAGGCGGTTTGCGGGTTGGTCGCCAGCCCGAACAGCGCCAGCTGTCCGTCGCCGACGAACTGGTTGGGCTGGCCGCCACATTCGATCACCGCCTGCGACACCGCGCCGAGGAAACGGTTGACGATGAACACGGTATCGAAGGGTAACTGGTTTTCGGCGAGCCTGGTCGAGCCGCGCATGTCGACGAACATGCTGACGAGATAGCGCTCCTGGCCGATGCGATGCGGATGCGAGGCGTGCGCGTTGGCCGACATCTGGTGCGGCATGAACAGCTGGAAGAAGGAGAGGTCGCTCTCCGGGCGGAGCTGGCAGGCGAGCCGGATCGAGGGATCGGACGCGCCGACGCGGTTGAGCACGAAGGCCTCGCGCGGCGATGGCTCCGGCAGCGCGCTGACGTCGCCGATGACGCGAATGCGGCAGGTGGAGCAGCGGGCGCGGCCGCCGCAGACGCTCGCATGCGGCACGTTATAGCGCAGGCTCGCCTCGAGCACGCTCAGTCCCTTCGGCACGCGGACCGTTCGGCCATTTCCGTAAGACAAATTGATCATGCCGCCGCGCCGCTCCGCCAGCGCGCGCGCCCCCTTTGCCAGCAGCACCAGCCCGAGCAGGCCGAAATAGCCGGCCAGGAAATATTCCACGATGCTTTCCAGCACGTCCTGCTCGGCCGCGGTGCCGACCTGCTGCGGCCCGAGATTTTCCGTCCGCCATTCCGTGCTGTCGCTGTCGGCGACCACGCTGCGGCCGCCCTGATAGAGGCCGAGCATCGCAAGCGTCGGAATCAATATCGCGGCGGCGAGTAGAAACGGCGCCGCGCGCTTGAAGAACGTCCGCATCCGCAGCCAGAAATAAAGCCCGATGCAGCCGTGGGTCCAGGCGATCAGCAGCACCGCGTACATCTGCAGGATCTTGTACGGCCACACCACCCAATAGGCGTAGAACACCTGCGGATAGAGCTTTTCGTGGCCGAACAGGGTCTCGCCGAGCCGCACGCCGGTGATATGGGCGATGATCAGCGCGGGAATGCTCAGGCCGAGCACGAGCTGCAGCGGCTCGATCGCCTTCCAGCGAAATTGCCGGCGCTGGTACAGCGCCCAGATCCCGAGGCCGGCATGGACCAGCGCGGCGGTGTAGAACGCGATCGCGACGGGCAGAAATTGCCAGAACACCGTATGGTAGTAGATGCCGTCGGCCAGCGCATCCATCGAGATATTGCCGAGCGCGTGGTTGAGGAAATGGCTGACCAAATAGGCGAACAGCACCAGGCCGCAGGCCAGCCGAACCTGCCGGACGCCGATGCCGCGGAGGAATCTCGTCAGTCGTTCCTGGGAAAGGCGGGCCATGCGAATCGATTGAGCGATCATGGGGAATAGATCGGAGACTGTAGAGTTTAATTCCCGAAGTGACCATCTTCTCGGTGTCGTCCCGGCGAAGGCCGGGACCGATAATCCCCGGCGGTTCGATTTTGAAGAGCTGGAGCGACTATCATCATTGCACCAATGCAAAGCTGTGGTTATGGATCCCGGCCTTCGCCGGGACGACGTTGGTGGGTGTGACGGCCGCCGGATCAATCCGTTGACACTTCCCCGGCAGTCGGGGAAAAGGCCCCGTGACGATCGCCGCCCCCGATACGCCTGCAAAACCGGCCAGTTTCCCCCCTCGGCAACTGCTCGCCGTGGCCGCGTTGATCGCGGCGATGACGGCCTTGCGGCTGATCTATGCCGGCGTCACCGATCTGCGCACCGATGAGGCCTATTACTGGACCTGGTCGAAGGAGAGCGTGCTTTCCTTCCTCGATCATCCGCCGATGATCGCCTGGTTCATCCGGTTCGGCACCGCGATCTTCGGCGATACCAATCTGGGGGTGCGGTTCACCGGCATCCTCGCGATGCTGGTGACGCAGCTCCTGCTCGCCGACATCGTCCGCCGCGTCACGCACGACTTCCGCGTCGTCGTATTCGCGGTGCTGATGCCGGAGGCCGCGCTGTATTACGGGCTGTTGATGGCCAAGGTCTCGCCCGACACCGCGCTGATCCCGTTCGCGGTGGCGATGCTGTGGGCGCTGGTGCGGCTCGCCGGGAGCGGCGACGGGCGCTGGTGGCTGGCTGCAGGCGTGTTCGCGGGGCTATCGCTATTGTCGAAATTCACCGCGGTGATGCTGCTTCCGGCGGTCGCGGCATTCCTGCTGGTGCCGTCGTGGCGGATGCGCTGGCTGTTCAGCCCATATCCATGGGCGGCGGCGCTGATTGCGGTTGCGGTGTTTTCGCCGGTGCTGATCTGGAATGCCGGGCACGACTGGGCGTCGTTCCGGTTCCAGCTCGTGCGCGCTACCGCGACCCACGAACTGTCGTGGCGCACCGTCGGCGACTTCATCGGGCTACAGTTCGGGCTGGTCGGATTTATCCTTTTGCCGGTGGTGCTGTCGGGCGTGAGCCTGACGGCGTGGCGCGGCTATCGCCGCGGCGATCCGGTCGCCATCCTGTTGTCGACCGCCGTGATCGTTCCCTTTCTCTATTTCTTCTGGAAATCGCTGACGCTTCGGGTCGGCGATACCTGGCCGATGTTCATGTGGCCGGCCGGCTTTGCCGCCACCGCCATCAACATCGCGATGCTGCCGCGGGAAGGTTTTCCGGCCTGGATGATCAAATCGACGATTGCCTGGGCGAGGGCCGCGGTCGTTTCGGGAATCGTCTTCGTCGTCGCGGTGTTTCTCTATTACGTCGCCACCCCCTGGAATTTCATCGGCCGCGCCGATCCGGTCGGCGGCGAAGCGGGCTATGAGCAGGTCGCGGATCGCGCGCAGGCCGAATTGCAGAAGACCGGCGCAAGCTGGATCGCCACCACCGACTACCGGACCTATGCCATGCTGCGCTGGTTCTTCAACGGCCGGGTGCCGGTGATCCAGATCAACGAGCGCGGCCGGTTCATGGGCTTTCGCGATCCCGGCATGGATTCGATCAGGGGCCACACCGGGCTCTATGTCGGGCGCGAACCAGACGACGAAACCCCGATTTGGGCGTCCACCACGGCGGTGAGGCAGCCGCTGGAGCGGGTCGAGCGCAGCTGGCGCGGCATCGTGATGGATACCTACACGCTGGAAAAATTGACCGGCTGGACGCCGGAGCTTTCGCCGCCGCCGGGGACGCCGCTCTATCGCTGGCGCGTGCTGGCGGGCGATATTCATCCGCCATGGCGCGTGGCGGCGCTGGCTCAATGAAGCGACCAACGACGTAAGAAAACATCTCGGGGAGGATCAAAAAATGTCTGTTCGAATTACTGCTTTGGCGCTCGCGCTCTGTGCGGCCGTGCTGCCGGCCTCGGCCGCCGAATACCCCGACCATACGATCAAGATGATCGTGCCGTTTGCCGCCGGCGGCGGCACCGACGTGCTGGCGCGCATCGTCGCGCAAAACCTCAACAGCAAATGGGGCCAGCCGGTCGTGGTGGAAAACCAGCCGGGCGCGTCGGGTGCGATCGGCACCCGCGCGGCGATGAAGGCGGCGCCGGATGGCTATACGCTGTTGATGGCATCGACCGGCGCGCTGATGACCGTTGCCGCCGGCGCCGATGGCGAGGCGCCGTTCGATGTCAACAAGGTGCTCTCGCCGATCGTGATCGCGGCGGCGCCGCCCTATCTGCTCGTGGTGCGACCGACCTTGCCGGTGACCTCGACCGCCGACCTGATCGGGCTGGCGAAAGAGAAGCCGGAAGGGCTGACCTTCGGTTCATCGGGCGTCGGCGCGGCCTCGCATCTTTCCGGGCTGCTGTTTGCCAGCGAAACCGGGACGAAGATGCTGCACGTTCCCTACAAGGGCACGGGTCCCGCGGTGACCGACCTGATCGGCGGGCGGATCGACGTGATGTTCGCGCCCGGACCGGTGGTGCAGCAGTTCGTGGCTTCGGGCCAGCTCAAGGCGCTCGGCGTCACCGACACCAAGCGCTCCAAATTCTATCCGGATATCCCGCCGGTTGCCGACGCCGTGCCCGGTTATGAATCGGTCGGCTGGTTCGGCCTGCTGGCGCCGCCGCATACCCCGCCCGAGATCGTCAACAAGCTCAACGAGGCGATCGTCGCCGCGATGCAGACCCAGGAATTCCGCGACCATCTGGCGACATTGGGCGCCGAGCCCAAGCCGCAGACGCCGGAGGAATTCGGCCGCTACATCAACGCCGACGTTGCCAAATGGAGCAAGCTCGTGAAAGACAACGCCGTGCAATTACCGGGAGGAAAGTGAAGATGCGTCTTGCGACATTTGCCGATCAAAGGCTTGGCCGGGAGGCCCGCTTCGGCATCGTCCGCGGCGAACATATCGTCGACGTCGTGGCGGCCGCGGAAAGGCTGCACCGCGCGGTACCGGCGGCCACGGTCAAGCTCGCGCTGACCAGCGGCGCGCAGACGATCGCAGCACTCGAGGAACTGGCGGTCGCGGCCGAACGGGCCAAGGTGCTGCGCCCCGTCGCGGGCCTGAAATTCCTGCCGCCGATTCCCGATCCGTCAAAGTTTTTTTGCGTCGGCAAGAATAACCGGAAGCACCGTGAGGAGCTCGCCGCCAACAAGATGCTCACGGAGGTTCCGAACGAGCCGACCGGATTCATCAAGCTGGTCTCGACGATGTCGGGCGACGGCGACGAGGTGGTGAAACCTGCCGACATCACCACGCTCGATTACGAGCCCGAGCTTTGCTACGTCGTCGGCAAGCGCGCCCACGGCGTCAGGAAGGCCGAGGCGATGGATTACATCGCGGGCTTCACGCTCACCAACGACGTCAGCGCGCGCGAGATCCAGAAGCGCGAGGTGGCGTCCGGCAGCCGGTTCTGGACCGCCAAGAACATGCCCGGCTTCGCGCCGGTCGGCCCCTATATCCTGACCATGGACGAAGCCGCCGACACCGACAATCTCTGGGTCACCTGCGACGTCAACCGCGAACGCCGGCTGCGCTCCAACACCGGGGACTATCTCTACAAGATCGCCGACGTGCTCGAGCATTTCTCGCGCTACGTGGTGTTCGAGCCCGGCGATCTCATCGCCATGGGCGCGCCGAGCGGCGTCGCGGTCGGGCAGCCGAACGCGGACGAGCTCTATCTGAAGCCCGGCGACGACATGGTGATCGCGTTCGAGGGACTGATGTCGCTGCGGACAAGGATCGTCGCGCCGAGGCCGTGAGTCATTCCTCACCGTCGCGCTTGCGCAAGAGATCCTTGGCGAGATCGGCTAGCGCCGGCCGCGGCAGCGCGGTGAAAGGCAGCGGGCGGGTGACGTCGATGGCCGCGAGCCCGAGCCGCGCGGTCAACAGGCCGTTGAGCACGCCTTCGCCGAGTCGCTGCGATAGTTTTGCAGCCAAGCCGTGGCCGAGCACCTGCTGGATCAGGCTGTCGCTCGCCGCCATGCCGCCGGTGATCGCGACATGGGCGATGACGTGGCGCATCAGCCTGACCATGCCGAGCGCGCCGGGCCGCCCGCCATAGAGCAGCGCCAGCTGCCGGATCAGCCGCAGCGAGGCCACGAACACGAACAGCACGTCGACCAGCGCGCGCGGGCTGACGGCGGTGACGATCGAGACCCGTTGCGCGGCCGACGACACCAGCCGGCGCGCTTCCTGGTCGAGCGGCGTCATCAGTTCGCGCTCGGCCAGCCGGATCATGTCGGCGCCGTCGATGATGTCGTCGGCATGGCCCTGCAGCGCGGCGCGGGGCCGCGCCAGATGCGGATTCTGGTGCGCGAGTTTTATCAGTTCCTGCACGATGGCGCGGCTCTCGCTGCGATCGTCGCTGAGCAGGACCTCTGTTGCGCGCAGATGCAGTTTTTCGATGGTCGCCAGCCGCGCCAGGCCGAGCGCTTCGCGCGCGGCGACGATGACGAGCGCCAGCGCCGCGGCGAGGGCAAAGCCGAGGCCGAGAAAGCCCAGACCCTCGCTCCGCGCGAACAGGTTTTCGATCAGCTGGGTAACGCTGAGACCGAGGCCGAGCACGACCAGTCCGCCGACGGCGCTCCAGAACACCGCGCCCCAGGGAAAGCCGCGCCGCACCGGGAGCAGCGGCGCCTCGATCACGACCGGCAGCAATGCGGGATCGGATTCCGGCGTGATACGGACCGTGCCGCGCGCCGGGCGGCCGGGTTCGTCCGCGTCCATCACGACCACGCCGGGGTCGTCGAGCTTGAAAGTCGCGGCTTGCGCGGGCGCTCGCTCATTGCAGTCGGTCTCCGATCAGAAACTGGAGGGCGCGGTCAAGGCGGATGTGAGGCAGGGTCGGGCCCTCGGCATCGGTGCTTTCCAGTTGTGGCGGCCGGAAGCGAAGAAAGCGGAAATCGCTCTTGTCGGCGCTGGCGCTGGAAAGTCCGCGGAACGCGCCTTCGCCGGCGAATAGCTGTTCCGGGATCGGCCGGCAGGTCGCCCGGAAAGGTCGCAACTTCCGTGGCGCCGTCAAAGGCCTCGCCGCCCGCGATCTCGCCGGGAGAAGGGGTCCCCAGGATCGAGGGCAGCTTGTCGCGGCCGCGCGCAACCATCGCCTCGCGGGTGGCGCGCACCGCGGCCAGCGCCACCACGTCGATCAATGCGCCGGTGTCTTCGGCGCGGGCCACGGCCGCGGCCACGGTCCGCCGCAACACCGCTTCCAGCCGATCATGGCTCGAATGGTGCAGATGATCGGCCTTGGTCGCGGCAAACAGAATGCGGTCGATCCGCGGCCGGAACAGGCTGGTCAAAAACGTGCTGCGGCCGATCCGGAAGCAATCGAGGATTCCCGCCAGCGCCGCCTCGAGATCCCCGAGCGCTTCGGGGCCGGAGTTGAACGCCGAGAGCGCATCGACCAGAACCACCTGGCGGTCCAGCCGCGCGAAATGATCCCGGAAGAACGGCCGCACCACCACGTCCTTGTAGGCCTCGTAACGCCGCACCATCATCGCCCACAGCGAGCCTTCGGGCGCGGTGCCTTCGTCCGGCAAATCGAGCGGCGCGAAGGTCAGCGCCGGCGAGCCCGCCAGATTGCCCGGCATCAGGAAGCGCCCGGGCGGCAACAGGCTCATGGCAAAACGCTCGTCGCGGCAGGCGCGCAAATAATCGGTGAACAGCCGCGCTTGCGTCAGCGCCGCCTGCTCGTCTTCGTGGGCCTCGGCGCTCAAGGTCGCCAGGTGGGCATGCCACTGCCTCGCAAGCGGCGCGCGGGGGCGCTCGCGCGACAGGGCAAGGCTCTCGCGCGACCATTGCTCATAGTTCTTGTTGAGCAGCGGCAGATCGAGCAGCCACTCGCCGGGATAGTCGACGATATCGAGGGTCAGGGTGCGGTCCGCGCCATTTTGCCGCTGGTAGTCGATCACCAAGCGCAATTCGCTGATGTCGACCGTCGAATTCGGCCAGCGCCGTTGTTCGATCAGGGTACGGACGTGGTTCTCGTAGTCGAAGCGAGGCACCGCGTCGTCGGGCTGCGGCGCCAGCCGCGCCCGCGCGATCCGCCCGCTGGCGAACGGCTCGAAAACCGGAAAACGGCCGCCGCGGGTGAGGCCGTGGATCAGCGCGGTGATGAATACCGTCTTGCCGGCCCGTGAAAGCCCGGTGACGCCGAGCCGCACCGTCGGATTGAAAAAGTGGTCGCCATAGTCCCATAGCGCCCGTGCAGAAAGGCGCGCTTCCTCGATCATTTCGGAAAAACGGGGGGCCATGCGGCGGGAAAAACTCGATTTGGCGGCCAATTGACGGGAAACCTACCCGCAAGTTGGCGATTGGCGGTCCAAAATCAAGTTTCATACTTAGGGCGCTATTGGAGCCGAAGGGGTTCAGGCCTCGTTGACCCCCAAAGTGCTATGATCTATCGCTCTCGCCAGGAAGCCCGCCGGACCGCCATGACCATTTTCAAACTGAAGCAGCTGGCCTCGACCTCCGTCCATGCGGCGGCCGGCGCCATGCGCTGGAATTACGATCGGGCGGAACTGATCGCCGACGGCGTCGTGCATGGCATCGGCGTGTTCTGCGGGGTGGTCGCGGCCACGGTGCTGATCGTGCTGACCGCGATCTACGCCACCGCGCTGGAAGTAGCGGTGGTCTCGGTCTATGTCGCCGGCCTGCTCACCATGCTGGTGCTGTCGGCAACCTATAATCTGTGGCCCGTGTCGCGCGCCAAATGGGTGCTGCGCCGGTTCGACCATTCCGCGATCTACGTGCTGATCGCGGCGACCTATACGCCGATCATCGCCCAGATGAAGGACAGCATCTTCGCGATCGCGCTCCTGATCGGGGTGTGGTGCGTGGCGATCGTCGGGATCGTGATCAAGCTGGTGTTTCCGGGCCGTTTCGACCGGCTCGCGGTCGGCCTCTATCTGGCGATGGGGTGGAGCGGCTTCATGGCCTACGACATCGGCGTGGCGTCGCTGCCGACGCTGACCTTGTGGTTCATCGCCGCCGGCGGCCTGCTCTATAGTTTCGGCGTGATCTTTCACGCCTGGCAGCGGTTGCGTTTCCAGAACGCGATCTGGCATTCCTTCGTGCTGCTGGGCGCGGCCTGCCACTACACCGCCGTGCTCGATCTCGTTCTGAACTAATCCACGAAAGGCTGAGCGTGCCATGCAGGTGACGGGCAAGGTCGTGGTTGTCACCGGCGGCGCCAACGGCATCGGCCGCGCGCTCTGCGAGGCCTTTCATCGCGCCGGTGCGGCCAAGGTGATCGTGGCCGATCTCGATATCCACGGCGCGCGGACGGTCGCGGCCTCGGTCGCCGGCGCGGCCTTCAAATGCGACGTCGCGCAGGAAAAGGACATCGTCCACGTCATCGAGGAGACCGAGCGGCAGTTCGGCCCGATCGCGCTGTTCTGCTCGAATGCCGGCATCGGCGGCGGCTTCGATCCGATGTCGGAAAATGCCGGCGGCCATTCCGACGAACCGTTCATGCGAAGCTGGGCGATCCACGTCATGGCCCACATCTACGCCGCGCGGCATCTGATCCCGCGCATGAAGGCGCGCGGCGGCGGCTATTTCCTCAACACGATCTCCGCGGCCGGACTGCTGTCGCAGGTCGGCAGCCCCGCTTATTCGACCACGAAACATGCCGCGGTCGGGTTTGCCGAAAATCTCGCGATCTCGCACAAGGCCCATGGCATCAAGGTGTCGATCCTGTGCCCGCAGGGCGTCGACACCAACATGCTGCGCTCGATCCCGAAGGGCCCGCAATCCGGCGACGGCGACCTGAGCCCGGAGCAGGTCGCGCAGGACGCGCTCGCCGGCATCGAGCAGGAGACCTTTGTCATTTTGCCGCACCCGCAGGTGCTGAACTACATGCGCAAGAAGACGGAAAACTACGATCGCTGGATCTCGGGGATGGCGAAGATCCAGGCGAAGATGCGGGAAGATTTCGGGAAGTGACAAGCCGAGCCCGCCCCCGGGGCGCGCCGAACTGAAATAAATGCATGCAACTACAAAGAAGGCGGCTCATTGAGCCGCCTTCTTTGGTCTTGTCTTACTGGCAGAGGTGCTGCATGCCGTCTTGGCCACGGAACAAGGTACCGGGCCGGCAGACTATGCCGTTGCGCGCGGCGTACTCATCCCAGCCGCCGCCATAGCCAGTGCCATAAGAGGCGTAGGGCCCGCCGCCTCCGAAGTAACCGCCGCCTCCGTAGTAACCACGGCCTGCGTAGTAAGCGCCAGCGCCCACGACGCCAGCGCCTACGACGCCAGCACCAACCACAGCCCGCCGCGTGTGTCGACGTGCCACACCTGCAACGCTCATTGGGGTTAGTGGCCGACCGACCCGTGCCTGAGCACTTTCGATCGACAGCGACACGCCGCCTTGCTCAGACCAGCCGAAGGAGAGCACTGCCGCGCACGCGAAGGCCGAAGCCGCAATGGCAACCTTTGTCAGAGTCATGATATGCCTCCAGAGTTGCCCCACAATTCAAGACATGCACCTTCGTCGCCAGTGCGCTTTGCGCGAAGTCAATGTTTGCCGAACTCGCAGGGCTGGCATGACGGCATGGGCCGAGAGCTGGTAACTACGCAGGTACCGCTAAACGCATCATGGTGCGCACGACTTGAACGGGGCGACAGCTCTCGATGATGCTAGACCCTGCCGCTCTGCGCGTAGAGCAGCGGTACCGCGGAATCCACCATCACTTCGATCAGGCTCGTGCCGTTGTGCGCCAGGCCGCGCTTTAATGCCGGCGCCAGTTCGGACGATCTTGTGACACGCACCGCGTCGCAGCCCATGCCTTCCGCGAGCTTCACAAAATCGATGCCGGGCAGTTCGAGGCCGGGGACGTTGCGCACCTGCATCACCTGGCTGAACGAGCGCATCGCGCCGTAACCGGCATTGTTGATCACCACCACCGTCAGCGGCAGCTTGCGCTGCGCCGCCGTCCACAGCGCCTGGATCGAATACATCGCCGAGCCGTCGCCGATCAGGCAGACGGTGCGGATACCGGGGCGGCCGAGCGCCATGCCGACCGCGGCGGGCAGGCTGTAGCCGAGGCCGCCGCTCGCCATGGTGTAGAAACTGTCCCCACCTCGCATCGGCATGAATTTGTGCATTAGCGGCCGGTGCGACGGCGCTTCCTCGACCAGCACGGCGTCGTCAGGCATGGCAGACGAAAGCGTGTGCAGCAGATATTCGACGGGAAGCGGATCGGCCGACGAGGGGGCCGGAGGCAGAGTGCGGCCGGCCGGCATTGCCCGCTTCGCCTCGGGCAACAGCTCCAGCAGCATGGTCAGCGCCGGCTTCATGGTGGCGACGATGCTGCTGCCGAGCGGCGTGACCGCCGCCGCGGTCGGGTCGTCGGTGATCTGGAAGATCGTGGTCGCGCCGTCGAAGATCGAGGCGTGGCCTTCGACGTGGAAGGTAAAGACCGGCGCGCCGATCACGACGACCAGATCATGCGCGCGAAGCGCATCCGAAAGCTGCGCCGGCGAGGCATGCAGGAAGCCTGCGAACTGCGGATGCCGCTCCGGAAAACTGCAGCGCGCCGAGAACGGGCTGACCCACACCGAGGCCCTTGCCTTCTCCGCGACCTTGACCATCAACTCGACCGCGCCGGCGCGATCGACGCCGGGGCCGACAACGAGGGCAGGGTGCTTGCTGGCCGAAAGCGCCGCGGCGAGCGCCTGCATCGCGTTCGCGTCGGGACCGAGTTCGCGGCTGACCTGGCGCGCCTCGATCGGCTGCGTCGGATGGGTCCAGTCGTCGATCGGCACCGAAACGAAGGTCGGCCCGCACGGCGGCTGCATCGCCACGTAATAGGCGCGCGCGATCGCCGCCGGCACGTCCTCGGCGCGCGCGGGCTCGACCGAAAACTTGACGTACGGCCGGGGAAATTCCGAGGCGCGCTCGGCATAGAGAAACGCCTGCAGCGGCAGGATGCTGCGCGCCTGCTGGCCCGCCGTGATCACCAGCGGGGTCTGGTTGCGGTGCGCGGTATAGATATTGCCGAGCGCGTTACCGACGCCGGCGGCGGAATGCAGATTGACGAAACCGGCGTTGCGCGTGGCCTGGGCGTAACCATCGGCCATGCCGATCACCGAGGCCTCCTGCAGGCCGAGCACATAGTCGATGTCGTCGGGCCAGTCGCTCAGGAACGGCAATTCCGTCGAGCCGGGATTGCCGAACACCTTCTTGATGCCGAACGAGCGCAAGAGGTCGAGGGTGGCCTGTTTCACGGTCACGGATGCGGCGGTGGTTTTGGCGGGTTTGCGGGACAATGTGGTGCGCCCTTAGGGGATAATTCGAATTGGAACTGTCGTCATTGCGAGGAGCGAAGCGACGAAGCAATCCGCGCGGATGGATGGATTGCTTCGCTTAGCCTGTCATCGGGCGCGCATTCGCGCGACCCGTTGGCTCGCAATGACGGTCAAATAAACTTCACCACGTCGCGGTGCCCTTCATGGTCGGCTGGCCATCCGAATTCGCCGTCCACAATTCCATGCCGGTGCCGGTATCGTTGGCGTTGACGCTGAACTCGCTGCCTTCGAACAACGGTTGAACGCCGCGATAGCTGAATTTCTTCGGCGCGGCCCCGTCATGCAGCTTGGCCGCGAGTTCGACGATGAAGGCCGCCTGCATCGGGCCGTGGAAGATCAGCCCGGGATAGCCCTCGACCTTGGTGACGTAGTCGCGATCGTAGTGGATGCGGTGTCCGTTAAAGGTCAGCGCCGAGTAGCGGAACAGCAGCACGGGATCGGCCATGTGGGTTTCGCGGTGTTTTGCCACGGGCGGCGGCGGAGCCGTCTTGGCGGGCGCTGCAGCCGGCGCGCTCGAGATGTCGCGATAGACGATATCCTGCCGTTCGCGCAGCGCAGTGCCGCGCGGCGTCGTCACCAGATGATCGACGGACACGAAACACAACACGCCGGAGCTGCCGGTCTTCATGGTCACGTCGGCGATGCGCGAGGTCCGTGTCATTTCGTCGCCGACCCGCAAGGTGTCGAAGAATTCGAGCTCGCCGCCGGCCCACATCCGGCGCGGCAGCGGTACCGGCGGCAGGAAGCCGCCACGGGTCGGATGGCCGTCGGGACCCAGCTCCGACATCGGGAAAACCGGCTGCGCCAGGCACCAATGCACGGTCCATGGCGCGGCGTCGCCCGGTTTGGGATCGCCGATTTCCATGAACAAAGTGGAGCGCAGGCCCTTCACCAGTTGCGCGGTGACGATGTCGGAGGCCTGGGTGCTGCGGCCGATCCATTGGCGCAAATGGTCGAGATCGGGTTTGTCGGTCATGAAGATTTCCGGACCTGAGGAGGACTTGCAATATTGGTGCGCTCTCCGATGGCGGGCACCGCGCCATAATGACGAGGCTGGTCGACGACGATGGCGGCCGGCGCGGGATAGCTCACCGGTCCCGCCGGCGTATTTACCTCGATCCGCCGCAAATGCGGGTGACGGGCGAGGTCGGCCATGGTGTTGACCTCGGCAAAGGCGATGTCGGCGTCGGACAGCCGCAGCAACAGCGCGTCGCGGGTCATGGCCGCAAAGGCGTCGCCGACGGTCTTGTCGGTGAGGGCGCGGTTGCGGACGCGCTCGACCATGTTGGCAAATCTCGGATCGTTCGGGAGATCAGGCTGGCCCAGCACGTCGGCGCACAGTTTCTTCCACTCCCGCTCGCTCTGGATCGAAATCAGAATGTCCTTGCCGTCTTTGGAACGGAACACGCCATAGGGCGCGATCGAGGGATGCGCCAGCCCCAGCCGCTGCGGCGGATTGCCGGCTTCCGCATTGAGCAAGGGCACCGTGAGCCAGTCGGCCATCACGTCGAACATCGAAATCCGGATATCGGCGCCCGTTGCCGCTGCGTGAGCGCGCGATCAGGGCTTCGAGGATCGCGGCGTGGGCGGTGGCGCCGGTGGCGACGTCGACGATCGACACGCCGACGCGGGAAGGACCTTCCGGGCCGCCGGTGATCGAGGCGAGCCCGCTTTCGGCCTGGATCAGGAGATCATAGGCCTTGCGATGCGCATAGGGGCCGTCGTCGCCGTAGCCTGAAATGGTGCAGCAGATCAGCTTCGGGTAATCCTTGCGCAGCCGCTCCAGCGCAAAGCCGAGCTTGTCCATCGAGCCGGGTTTCAGGTTTTGCAAGAGCACGTCGGCGCCCGCGACCAACGCTTCGAGGCTGGCGCGGCCCTCCTTGGTGGCGAGGTCGATCACTACCGAATCCTTGCCGCGGTTGAGCCAGACGAAATAGCTGCTCTGTCCCCTGGCGGCCGCGTCATAGCCCCGCGCGAAGTCTCCTTCGGGGCGCTCGATCTTGATGACATGAGCGCCGGCGTCGGCCAGCCGCGAACTGCAGAACGGGGCTGCGACCGCCTGTTCGACGGCAATGACGGTCAGTCCTTCAAGCGGCAGCATCTGTTGTTCTCAGTAGGAGCGCGGCATGCCCAGCACGTGCTCGGCGAGGTACGACAAAATGAGATTGGTCGAGATCGGCGCCACCTGATAGAGCCGCGTCTCGCGGAATTTGCGTTCGACGTCATATTCTTCGGCAAAGCCGAAACCGCCATGGGTCTGCACGCAGGCATTCGCCGCTTCCCAGGAAGCATCGGCGGCCAGCATTTTTGCCATGTTGGCCTCGGCGCCGCAATCGAGCCCCGCCTCGTATTTGCGGGTGGCTTCCTTCACCATCAACTCGGCGGCGCGCATCGCCGCATAGGCCTTGGCGATCGGGAACTGGATGCCTTGATTTTGGCCGATCGGGCGGCCGAACACCGCGCGCTCCTTGGCATAGGCGCTAGCCTTGGCGATGAACCATTTGGCGTCGCCGACGCATTCCGACGCGATCAGGATGCGCTCGGCATTCATGCCGGAGAGGATGTAGCGAAAGCCCTTGCCTTCCTCGCCGATCAGGTTTTCCGCCGGCACCTTCATGTCGGTGAAGAATACTTCCGTGGTGGCGTGATTCATCATGGTGCGGATCGGGCTGATCGAGAGCCCGTTGCCCTTGGCCGCCTTCATGTCGACGATGAACACCGACAGGCCGTCGGTGCGCTTTTTCGACTGCTCCTTCGGCGTGGTGCGCGCCAACAGGATCATCAGGTCGGAATATTCAGCGCGGCTGGTCCAGATCTTCTGGCCGTTGACGATATAATCGCCATTGCCGTCCTTCTTCGCAAAGGTCTTCAGCGAGGAGGTATCGGTGCCGCTGGTCGGCTCGGTGACGCCGAATGCCTGCAGCCGCAATTCCCCGGTGGCGACCTTCGGCAGCCATTTCGCCTTCTGCTCGTCGCTGCCGTGCCGCAGCAGCGTGCCCATGGTGTACATCTGGGCGTGGCAGCCGCCGCCGTTGCACCCCGCCCGCTGGATCTCTTCCAGGATCGCGGCCGCGGCGGACAGTTTCAGCCCGGCACCGCCATATTCTTCCGGAATCAGCACCGAGAGATAGCCGGCCTCGGTCAGCGCATCGACAAAGGCCTTGGGGTAGGCCATCTCGCGGTCGAGCTTGCGCCAGTATTCGCCGGGGAATTGCGCGCAGAGCTTGGCGACGGCGTCGCGGATGTCGGCGTAATCTTCTTGTTCTGTTGAGGTCATCGGTGCTCGGCGGGCAGGTCGAGGGCGCGCATGGTCGCGGTCGCGAACGCGCAGAGGGTTTCGGACGCCTCGTTTTTGCTGAAGACTTCGACCGTGGCAACCCCGATCGAACCCGACATTTTCAGGACTTTGGCGCGGGCGATCATTTCGCTGCCGTCGGCCGGGCTGAGGAAGTTGATCTTGAGCTCGACGGTGACCCCGATCTTTCCCTGGGGCAGGCTCGAGGTGACGGCGATCCCGGCGGCCTGGTCGGCCAGCGCGGTGATGACCCCGCCATGAAAATGACCGAAGAACTGCAGGAGGTCGGGGCGGCGCGGCAACGCGACCTCGGCGCTGCCCGGCTGGACGGCGACGATCCGGAACCCCGCCGCAGCCGTAAAGCCCTTCGCATTGACGGCCTCCGCCAGGCTCGGAGGGTTGAGGGGAGGCTTGCTCACGCGGGAATGCGCACCGGCAGGGATTCGATGCCGCGCACGAAGCTGGAATAGACCCGCTTCGGCTCGCCCACCACCTCGATGCGCTCGAAGCGCTTCAGCATCTCCTGCCAGACGATCTTCAGTTGCAATTCGGCAAGCCGCATGCCGACGCAGCGGTGGATGCCGAAGCCGAACGACAGATGGGTGCGGGGCCGCGCGCGGTCGATGACGAACGCGTCGGGGTTCTCGATGCCCTCTTCATCGCGGTTGCCGGAGACGTACCACATCACCACCCGGTCGCCCTTCTTGATGGTCTTGCCGCCGATTTCGGTGTCGACCAGCGCGGTGCGCCGCATATGGGCGAGCGGCGTCTGCCAGCGAATGACTTCCGGCACCATGGAATTGATCAGCGCCGGATTGGCGCGCAGCTTGTCGTATTGCTCGGGATGTTCGTTCAGGGCCAGCACCGAGCCCGACATGGTGTTGCGGGTGGTGTCGTTGCCGCCGACGATCAGGAGCACGATGTTGCCCATCAGATTGTCGGGGTCCATGTGGCGGGTGGCGTCGTTATGCGCCATCATCGAGATCAGGTCGTTTCGCGGCTCGGCGTTGACGCGCTCGTTCCACATCCTGGAGAAATAGGCGGCGCATTCGTCCATCTCGGCGCGGCGCTGCTCGGCCGATTTAACGATGCCGCTCTTGGGCAGCGCGGTCGAGACGTCGGACCAGCGCGTCAGCTTGCGGCGCTCCTCGAAGGGGAAGTCGAACAGCGTCGCCAGCATCTGGGTAGTCAGTTCGATCGACACCCGGTCGACGAAATCGAAGGTCTCGTTGCGCGGCAGGCCGTCGAGCACCTTGGCCGTGCGGGCGCGGATCAGGATCGCGAGTTCGTCCAGATGCGTCGGCGTGAACATCGGGGAGACGGTCTTGCGCTGGTCGGCATGCCGCGGCTGGTCCATCGCGATGAAGCTCGGCCAGTCGTAGCCCGGCGGCACGTCGCGGATCGAAATGCCGCCCAGCGAAACGTCGGAGGAGAAGATGCCGTGGTTGGTGTCGACATGCATGATGTCGTTGTATTTGGTGACCGACCAATAGGGTTCGATCGGCGAGTTGGTGCAGTAATGCACCGGCTCTTCCTTGCGCAGCCGCTCGAACCACGGCCACAGCGTGTCGTTCTGGAACAGCCGCGGCGCGCCGGGATGAAAATCCTTCAGCGGCGTGGAATAGGCCTCCTCGCGCGCCAGGCGCAGAAGCTCGGCCTTGCCGGCGCGGACTGAAGTCTGGATGTTCATCGTTTGTCGTCCAAAAATGAGTGGTGCGGCGCGAGCTTAGCCGGTGATTCGGACCGGCAAGGTCTCATAGCCCTTCACGAAACTCGAATACACCCGCTTGGGCTCCTCGACCACCTCAATATTGTCGAAGCGCTTAAGGATTTCCTCCCAGATGATCTTCAGCTGCAGCTCGGCGAGCCGTAAGCCCACGCAGCGGTGAATGCCGAAACCGAAGGACAGGTGGGTGCGCGGCCGGGCGCGGTCGATGATGAACTCGTAGGGACGGTCGATCACTTCCTCGTCGCGGTTGCCCGAGACGTACCACATCACGACCTTGTCACCTTTCTTGATCTGCCGGCCGCGGAACTCGATGTCCGCAAGCGCGGTGCGGCGCATGTGCGCGAGCGGCGTCTGCCAGCGGATCACCTCCGGCACGAAGCTGTCGATCAGGGCCGGATTTTCCTTCAGCTTGCGGTACTGGTCCGGATTCCTGTTCAGCGCATAGACGCTGCCGCTCATGGTGTTGCGGGTGGTGTCGTTGCCGCCGACGATCAAGAGGATCAGATTGCCGAGGAAATTCTTCGGGTCCATGTCGCGGGTGGCTTCGCTATGCGCCATCATCGACAACAAGTCGTTCTTCGGCGGCTGGTTGATGCGTTCCTTCCAGAGCCTGGCGAAATAGCCCGCGCATTCCAAGAGTTCGGCCTGGCGCGCTTCGTCGGTCGGGACCAGGCCATCGGGACCGGGAATCGTCGTCGCGATGTCGGACCAGCGCGTCAGCATGCGGCGGTCTTCCCAGGGGAAGTCGAACAGCACGGCGAGCATCTGGGTGGTCAGCTCGATCGAGACCTGATCGACCCAGTCGAACACATCGTTGACGGGCAGCTTTTCGAGGCATTCGACCGCCCGCTTGCGGATGCTGACCGCGAGCTGGTCGAGATGGGTCGGCGTGAACATCGGCGCCACGGTCTTGCGCTGCGCGCCGTGACGCGGCTGGTCCATGGCGATGAAGCTTTCGCTGCGCAGTTCGGGCGCGATGTCGCGGATGGTGATGCCGCCGAGCGAGGAGGCGGACGAGAACACCGCATGATTGGTCTCGATGTCCATGATGTCGTTGTATTTGGTCACCGACCAATACGGACCGAACATCGAGTCCTTGCAGTAGTGCACGGGGTCTTCCTTGCGCAGCCGGTCGAAATACGGCCAGAACGCATCGGAACGAAACAGCTCGGGATCGCCGGGATTGAACTGCGCGAGCGGGGTGGATAGGGCCAGCTCCCGCGCGGCCTTCTGGTTGATATTTTCCGCGGAATCGATCGTCCCGTGCATCGGGCAGCTCCCTGGATTGCCCCCTCCATGGCAATGTCCGGAGGGTGGTCGTTGATGCGAATTACAGCCCTTCGGACGCGCCAGAGCAAGGGAGAGTTTGAAGCATTTGGCCGCAGCGGGGACGGGTCCCCTGGTATACAGCCCAAGCCCCTTTCGGGGGCGTCTTTCGGCCCGTGACAAGGCTATTTCCAGAGACTAAGGCTGTAGCCGCAAAACGCAGTTTTACTTGCCCGAAAGGCCGTCCCGTCATGATCCCCAACGCGCAACGGATGTTCAATTTCGATCTCGGCGAGACCGCCGACGCCATCAGGGAAACCGTGCAGGATTTCTCCAGCAACGAGATCGCGCCGCGCGCCGCCGAAATCGACAAGAGCAACCAATTCCCGCGGGATCTGTGGCCGAAGATCGGCGCGCTCGGCCTGCACGGCATTACCGTGGAGGAGGAGTATGGCGGCTCCGGGCTCGGCTATCTCGAGCATTGCATCGCCGTCGAGGAGATCTCGCGCGCTTCGGCTTCGGTCGGCCTTTCCTACGGCGCGCATTCCAATCTCTGCGTCAACCAGATCCGCCGCAACGGCAGCGAGGCGCAAAAGCGCAAATACCTGCCGAAGCTCATTTCGGGCGAGCATGTCGGGTCGCTGGCGATGTCGGAGCCAAATGCGGGCTCCGACGTGGTCTCGATGGCGACCCGCGCCGAGAAGAAGGGCGACCGCTTCGTCATCAACGGCAGCAAGATGTGGATCACCAACGGCCCGGTCGCCGATACGCTGGTGGTCTATGCCAAGACCGACGCCGCGGCCGGCCCGAAAGGCATCACCGCCTTCATCATCGAAAAGGGCATGAAGGGATTTTCCACCGCCCAGAAGCTCGACAAGCTCGGCATGCGCGGCTCCGATACCTGCGAGCTGGTGTTCGACAATTGCGAGGTGCCGGAAGAGAACGTGCTCAGCCAGGTCGGCCGCGGCGTCAACGTGCTGATGTCGGGCCTCGACTATGAGCGCGCGGTGCTGGCGGCGGGGCCGCTCGGCATCATGCAGGCCTGCATGGACGTGGTGCTGCCTTACGTGCACGAGCGCAAGCAGTTCGGCCAGCCGATCGGCACCTTCCAGCTGGTGCAGGGCAAGATCGCCGACATGTACACCACGATGAATGCCTCGCGCGCCTATGTCTACGCGGTGGCGAAGGCCTGCGACCGCGGCGAGACCACGCGCGAGGACGCCGCCGGCGCCATTCTCTATGCCGCCGAGAAGGCCACCCAGTGCGCGCTCGACGCCATCCAGCTGCTCGGCGGCAACGGCTATATCAACGACTATCCGACCGGCCGGCTGCTGCGCGACGCCAAGCTCTACGAGATCGGCGCCGGCACCAGCGAAATCCGCCGCATGCTGATCGGCCGGGAGCTGTTCGAAAAATCGGCGTAACGTACCTCTCGTCATGCCCGGGCTTGACCCGGGGCATCCATCCTGAAAAGAGATTCGTTTGGAAGAAGATGGATTGCCGGGTCAAGCCCGGCAATGACGGTTGGCTTCTACTCCGTCAGATCATTCACCTTCCTCACCCAGGCCCGCACATCGGCGAGCACGTCGGGCAGCACCTCCCTGACTTCGGCCACCGTCATGCCGGCCTTGATACGCGGGTCGTACAATATGTTCAGGATGTACTGGTCGTAGACGTCGAAGAATCCCATCGACACATTGTCGTTGAACATGGTCCAGGGCACCGAGGAGGTGTCGTTGATCGGCCCCAGCGACTGCAGCAATTCCTCATACGCGCAATCCAGGAAGATGAAGTCGCCATTGTCGACGGTAAGGATGACGTCGGAGTGCTCGATCTCGTATTTGTCGTTCTTGCGAAACCCCGAAAGGCACTGCGGATCGAGTGAAGTCCTGATCTCCTTGGCGCGTTCGCTGCCGTAGAAACTCGTGATGGTGCGAAAGAGATCGCGGTCGCGCACCAGCTTGACGACGACATTGGCGCTGTCGCTGTTGTCGGCCATGGCGATGTCGAGATGCTGGACCTTTTGCCCGATGTCGGCGACGACCTTTGCGAGCTGCGCCTTGCGGTCGGAGCGATTGCCGTCGGCGAATACCCGCACCGGCACGTCGTATTTGCGGATGCGATCGACCCGGCCGGCCAGATGATATTCGGCGCCGAAGGCGGTCTTGAAGAATCCGTCCGTGATCTCGCCGTCGGTGAAGGCCTTCTTCTCGGCATGCTGGCGCGAGGCGATGGCGGGGATTTCGGCCGACGCGGCCGGCTGCCAGAGCAGGCCGCCGAACGCGATGGCCGAGACAACAGCCGCGAAGATCGGGAAATGCAAGGATCGCCTCATCGCATCGACGCTGCCGCAATCGCTGCGGGCGCGCAAGGCTCGATCGCGAGTTCCCGCGTCCGACGCAGCGCCTAGTTCTTCACGACCACGGTGGTTCCGACGGAGACGCGATCATAGAGATCCTTCACGTCGTCATTGGTCATGCGGAAGCAGCCGGAGGAGACCGCCTGGCCGATCGTCTCCGGCTCGTTGGAACCGTGGATGCGGTATAGCGTCGAACCCAGATACATGGCGCGCGCGCCGAGCGGATTGTCGATGCCGCCGGCCATGTGGCGCGGCAGGTCGGGCCGCCGCGCCAGCATCTGCGAGGGCGGCGTCCAGCTCGGCCATTCCTTCTTGGCGGAGATGCGATGCACCCCGCCCCAGCGGAAGCCGTCGCGGCCGACGCCGATGCCGTAGCGCAGCGCCTGGCCGTTGGGCAGCACGAGGTACAGCCGCCGCTCGGCGGTATTCACCACGATGGTGCCGGGCGCATATTCGCTGGTGAAATTCACGGTGGTGCGCGGGATCGGGCTGGCGCCGGAGCCGAAGAAGCTGGGCCCGAAGCCCATGAAATCGCGTGAGTCGGCGCTCTCGGCCCGAGCCTGGTCGACGCCCGCCAGGAGTGTCATCGCCAGTGTCATCGCCGCAACCAGCACAGCAAAAGCCCGGATCATCTTCATTCCCCGCAAATCGATCAATCGATCGCGAAAGCAGGCCATACAAGCGGCGATTCCGCAAGCAACGAGGCCGTGAGCCGCCGATTTTCGATCGCCGCGGTCAGGAAAGCGCCATTGCCTCGATACCAGCAATGCCCGGGAACCCTTTGACGAAAGGCGCAAGGAATGATTGATCTGCCCTGACATTCAAAAAGCCTCGCGAACGGGAGTGGAATGATGAACGGTGCGGAAAGTCTGGTGCGGACCCTGGTGGCGGGCGGCGTTGATGTCTGCTTTGCCAACCCCGGCACCTCCGAGATGCATTTCGTCGCGGCGCTGGACCGGGTCGAGGGCATGCGCTGCGTGCTCGGCCTGTTCGAGGGCGTGGTGACGGGTGCCGCCGACGGCTATTTCCGCATGAAGGGCTCGCCAGCCTCGACGCTGCTGCATCTGGGTCCCGGCCTCGCCAATGGACTCGCCAACCTGCACAACGCCAAGAAGGCGAATTCCGGCATCGTCAACATCGTCGGCCAACACGCGGTCTATCACATCGGCTTCAACGCGCCGCTGACCTCCGACATCGAGGGCCTGGCCCGGCCGATGTCGGCCTGGGTGCGGACCTCGCCGGACGCCAAATCGGTCGCCAAAGACGGCGCCGCCGCCATCGCCGCCGCCAGGAGCGCGCAGATTGCCACCCTCATTCTGCCGGCCGACACCGCCTGGAACGAAGCCGACGGCATCGCGCAGGTGCCGGCGGAATCGCAGCGCGCCAGCTACTCCTCGCAGGCGGTGGACGACGCCGCCAAGGTGCTCCGCGGCGGCGCGGAGACGCTGCTTCTGCTCACGGGCAGCGCGCTGACCGAGCAGGGGCTGGCGCTGGCGGCGCAGATATCGGGCAAGACCGGCTGCAAGGTGATGGGCCAGACCTACAATCCGCGCATGGCGCGCGGGAAGGGGCGCTTCTCGATCGACCGGATTCCCTATGTGATCGAGCAGGCGGTACCGATCCTGAAGGATTTCAAGCACATCGTGCTGGTCGAGGCCAACGATCCCGTGGCGTTCTTTGCCTATCCGAACAAGCCGAGCCTGTTGAAGCCGGAAGGCTGCGAGGTTCACCGCATGACCTCGGGCGGCGAGAATTCGGTCGCCGCCCTTGAGGCGCTGGCCTCCGCGCTCGGCGCCAAGCCGTCCGACGCCAGGCCGCAGGCTTTGGTCGAGCTGGCAAAACCCACCGGCGCGCTGACGCACGCTTCGATCGCGCAGGCGATCGCGATGGCGATCCCGGAAAACGCCATCGTGGTCGACGAATCCATCACCACCGGGCGCGGCTTCTTTCCGCCGACGGCGGCCGCGGCGCCGCACGACTGGCTGCAGAACATGGGCGGCTCGATCGGGTTTTCGACGCCGGTTGCGACCGGGGCCGCGGTGGCCTGTCCCGACCGCAAGGTGATCTGCATGGTCGGCGACGGCAGCGCGATGTACACGCTGCAATCGCTGTGGACGCAGGCGCGTGAAGGCCTCAACGTCACCACCATCGTGTTCGCCAACCGCATCTATCAAATCCTGCGCGGCGAATTCGACGGCGTCGGCGCCGGCGAGCCCGGCCAGCGCGCGCAGGACATGCTCAAGATCGACCGCCCGACGCTCGACTTCGTCGCGCTCGCCAAGGGCATGGGCGTTCCCGGCCGCGCGGTCACCACGGCTGATGAACTCGTCGCGGCACTGTCGGAAGCGATGCCGGAGAAGGGACCGCGGCTGATCGAAGTGCGGATGTGAGGATCAGCGGCGGACGCGGTGTCTCGTCATGCCCGGGCAAAAGCGCGAAGCGCGACTTCGCGCTGGATGTCCCGGGCATCCACGTGTTTGCAACGGCAACAAGAAAGACATGGATGGCCGGGCGCAGGCGAGCGGCCGCGGCGCCGTCCTTCGGACGGCGACGTCCGGCGATGACGAGATAAAAAAAGCCATTTAGAAAAATTAGAGGGAGTGCCTGATAATAGTTGGAAGCATTTCCGGTTAGAATCTGGGATGTTGTCGGAGGCCAGATGCAAACCGAACTCAACAAGGTCGTCGCCGCGCTCCGGGAATTTTATGCGCAGGAGACCTGGCTGCTGGAACATGATCTCGGCGAGCGCACGCTGACGCACCGGCTGGCGGTGCATCTGGAAAAGCAGTTTCCGGGCTGGCAGGTCGATTGCGATTACGACCGGCTGGGCGAGCGCACCTTGCGGCTGCCGCACGGCACGATCGTCTCGACCGACGATCATCTGGCAAAGTCGATCTATCCCGACATCGTCGTGCACCAGCGCGAAATCCCCAACAATCTGCTCGCGATCGAAATACGGAAAGCGAGCAATCATCAGCCGCCGGACCATGACCGCCACAAGCTGCAGGCGATGACCGATCCGCATCTGTGGTTCGCCTACTGGATCGGGATCTATCTCGTGCTCGGCAAGAAGAGCGTCGTCTCCGACGTCTACGTCGGCGGCGTGATCGATGGCCCGCTGTCGGCGTGGCTGGCGGGCCGGCTGAAGGACGTGCGGCTGGGGTTAAGCTGACCGGCCGAAGTCTTTGCCTGAAGCCGCCTCACGCCAATTCCGCTTCCGGAATCTCGCGCGCCAGCCGCGCGCGCAGTGGCGCCAGCCGCTCGGCATGGTTTCGCCATTTGCCGACCGACGACGAATAGACCGGACGGCGCACCTGAACGGCGCTTGCGGTCGCCGACGGTGCCGGGCTTTCGTGAAACCGCAACACCTCGTCATCCCAGGGAAGTCCGACAAAGCCGATCAGACGCCGGCTCGCCGCCGCTTGATCCCGCACGATGTCCTCGTAGCTGATCTCCAGCAAAACCTCCGGCGGCAAGATCGCCCGCCAATGCTGCGTGAGGCGGCGATAGGCCAGATAATATTCCGCCAGTTCGGTCTGGTGATACGAGAACGCTTGCCTTGAAAGTGGGCCTTGTAGATGGCCCAGCATGCGTCCAGCGGATGGCGGCCCCCTGTTCAAAATTAAAAAATGCATGAAGTCGTTCGGCGAGCAGCGAACGAAACGGAAGCTAAGTGCCGCGCGTGTCAGGTGTGCAGCGGGGGCATGTCAGTTCGATTACAGGATGATGAAAACCGGCTCGAGCCGATACGATCCAGCCTGCCGGCGCGCTGAAATCCGGCAGTCTTGCGCTGCAACACGCGGAAAATTCGCGCAGACAATTCGATCCGATCAATGAGATCGAGCGATCTTAGTTCAAATTCGCCTGTCTGAATAAGCTTCACCGGCAAGGTTAAAACGCGACTCCGATTGCGCGTTTGGCCGGCGGATGGTTGTGATGGACCATGTCCAGTTCGTTTTACACCGCCGACAAGGCCGCCCACCGCAAGATCATGCTGGTGGGACTGCTGTTTTGCTCGGCGTTCGTGGCGATCGGCTTTCTTGCCCGGGAGCAGCCGGACAATACCTATCTCCTCATCAAGGCCGACCGGCTGGTTCACACCGCCGGCACCCCGTTTGCCGCCAAATGAGCCATTGGCGCAGCAGGGCACGCAGGGAACCCGCCGCCAATGTCGGATTTAAATTGTTTGAACCTTTCGCTGCGGGCGGAGACTTAAGGCGCAGGGACAATCTTCAGGAGGCTGGCATGACCCACTGGCATGATACGATGGTGGAGCGGCCTGCAACGGATCACGGGGTTTACGCGACCGGCTGGACCATCTCCGGCCTGGCGGTCATCGGGGCCATTGTCGCGATCTGGCTCCTCGGGATTTAGCGCGGGGCGATTGGCCTGACGCGATTCCCCTTGACCGGGCACAGCGCAAAAAACGGCTATCGCTGCGGGACACGCCGCTCGCCGGCCGCAAATAGTCCGATCCGGCGTCCGATCAGAAGCCCCAGCACCACCAGCAGGCACCAGACCGGGAAGAAGAACACGGTCAGGATTCCCGCATCCTCCGGTTCCGTCTGCAGCAGCCATTTGACGACGCCGACGGGAGCGAACAGGCCGATCGCACCTCCACTGAGGCTGGCGAAGAGAACGATCAGCTTCCGGGAATTCATCGCTGGCTATCCGGCAATCGGGTCGCGCAAGCTTGTTGGCTGTAGATCGCCAACACCGCAGATCGAAAATGGTGGACGCACAAGGGATCGAACCTTGGACCTCTCCCGTGTGAAGGGAACGCTCTCCCGCTGAGCTATGCGTCCGTAACCAAGCAATATCAACGGTTTCTTATAGATTGCTCGGCGTTTGTCCAGTCCTAAACAGGCACGGATAGGCACGAAACTGCGCCCGTATCCGGGGAAAATCCGGGGACCGGTTCGCCGGTTAATTCCCTCCCTATTTGGACATCCGAAACGCCGTATCGGTCTATGACTAGGTAGGTAGTCTAGTGTTGTGATGTAATGCGGACGGGAGAACTATGCCTGCGCTGTGTGCTCACACAACCAACTAAGGGCAACAGCTATGATTACACAACGGGGGGCGCGTCAGCGTCTATCGCTGAACGGTATGTCGTTTCGTCGTACCGAAGGCGGCGATTACGCGTCTGTTCGCGAACAATATGCTGTCTCTGCTGAAGGACTACATTCCGTACAGATGTGAGCGTGAAGCCGCGCAAACGCTGTTCCGCGCGGCGCTGGATCAAGGCTTCGAACTGACTTCAAAGGCAGTGCGGCAGCAGTACGAGAACGTGATGCTGCAAAGTATGCTACAGGCTATGCCGCTTGTTACGGTGCCATCGCAGAGCATACAGCAGAACGCCGACTAGCACTGGCGGTGCTAACGCTTCAGCGATCATTACGCCCGTAACAGCCTTCGGCGTCAGCACGTCAATGACTTCTGAAGCCAGCAGCCAGATCGCTGAAGCGATGATACCGACATCGGCGGGATGCTTCATTGGGTGAAAATCCGGTGACGCGCCTTCAAGGTGAATTGGTAGCTTAGCAACAACAACTACTTAGCGGGACGCCACATTCCCGTGTGAAGGGAACGCTCTCCCGCTGAGCTATGCGTCCGGGATTTTCGTGCACGATCGAGGGCCGGCAAGGCGGCGTCCGATCGGGCGATACGTGTCGTTGGTAGCGGCGATTTACGAAGTGCGGGGCCGGGGTGTCAAGCTAAGTATGGGGTCGGCACCGGGCGGTTTTCCGGTTTGGGCAGGATCCTCTCCGAAAGGGGATTCCACTTTTCGGCGGATTTAGCCCGGCTGCTGCTGGCGGGCACGGGAGGCGTGGGACTGCAGCGCCCGGATGCGTTCGGCGAGCGTTCCGCCGCCCTCGGACACGCTGCCCGGGGCCGCGCCATTGGCGCCTGTGCCGTTGACGGGCTTTACCGCCTTGGCCGGCACGGCCGGATCCACCGCCGCCAGCATGGTTTCGATCGGCGAATTCGGACCTTCGAGCTGCATCGCCAGTTTCGCCACCTCGGCGGCGATATCGTTGATGCGTTCGCGCAACAGCGCGTTTTCCATGCGTTCGGTCGCCCAGGAGCTTTCGGCCTGCTGCTGGATCGCGTTGATGTCGCGCTGCAGCTTGGCGCGTTCGTCGCGGGCCTGGCGAAGCTGCTCCTCGACCGCAGCCTTTTCCTTCTGCAGTCGTTCGATTGCCGGCGCTTTGCCGCTGTTCAGCGCCGTGATTTCGACGCGCAATTCCCTGGCAACGCGTTCGGCGGTTTCGCTCGCCTGGCGCAGCTGGTTGTTTTCGAAGTCGCGCTCGGCGAGCAGCTTGCCCTGGGTGGCCAGCCGCTGCTCCAGATCGTTGACGCGGTTGCCGAGCAACTCGGCTTCCTTGACCTGCAGGATCAGCTGGCGATCCAGATCGGTGACGCGCTGGCTCAGATTCTCGACGCGGCTGCGCGCCTCGGCGAGCTCGCGCGTCGCCTTTTCGGATTCGTTCCGTTCCTGCTCGAGCCGGGCCTGCGTGCTGGCGAATTCCTTTTCGGCGTCGCCGACGCGGTTCTTGAGATTGTCGATCTGCGCGCGCACCGCCACCAGCTCGACCTGGCGGCTCTCCGCCATCATCGAGCGGTCGGACAATTCGGCGTTGATCTTGGCGAGATCGCCCTGCTTGTCCTTCAACGCCTTTTCGGCGTCGCGCAGCGATTCCGTCTTGGTGGCGAATTCCTCTTCGGTGGCGCGCAGCTGTTCCTTCACCGCCTTCTCGCGCGCTTCCAGCGAGAAGATGGTGGCGTTCTTTTCGCCGAGCTCGATCTTCATGCGATTGATCGCATCGGTCTTCTTGCCGAGTTCGGCGAGCTGGCTGGTGGTCTTGTTCTTGAGCTGGTCGACGCTCATCTCGAGCCGCCGTGCCGACATCGCGAATTCCGCGCGCAACTGGTCCTTGTCGGCCTGGATTTCGGCCATCGACAACGGCGTCGCCGCCTCGAGCCGCCGCGTGGTCAGCCGCACCGCGCGGTTATGCACCAGCGGCACGATCATCAGGCCAACCAGCATCGAAAGCAGGAAACCGATCGCCAGATACATGATCGGTTCGACCATCGGCGGAAACTCCCCATGAAAAGAAGATGCTTAATCACACTGCCATGTGGCACAGGGTAAACGCCAGCCTAATGGCGCGTTAACGTGAATCCCTGACCGGGCCGGCCCTGCCGCCGCAAACCCGGTTCGCGCGCGAGGTCAGAACGGGTTCCAGGTCGCGCGCGGCGTGTATTTGAGATAGCCGATATTGGCGCCGAGACGCAGTCCGATACCGGATCGGATCGGAACCAGCACGATGTTGTTCGCCGTCAGCGCGGTCATCCCGAAACCGCCGACGATGTAGGCGGAGCCGTCGATGCCGGCGAAGCGCTGATAGATCGCATTGGTGGCGGGGAGGTTGTAGACCAGCGTCATGGTGCGCGCGCCGTCGCCGCCCCAGTCGAAGCCGACCGAGGGGCCTTGCCAGTACACCCTGAGATCGCCGGCGTTCTTGGTGTAGAGCGTGCCTTCGCCGTAGCGCAGCCCGGCCACGAAAGCGCCGGAGCCTTCCTCGCCCAGAACATAGCCGTTCGGCAGGCCCCATTGGCTGACCGCGCGCTCGATCACCGAGGCGAGGCCGCGCGAGACATTGCCGAAGAACCGGTGTCCCGCGCCCATCAGTTCGTCCGGCCCAAAGGTATTCGGGCCGGGCTGCCGTTGCGGCGGCGGCGATGGTTGCGGCTCCTGCTGAGCGGAAGGTGGGGGCGCCTGCTGGGCGGGAGGCGGGTAGGGCTGCTGAGCGGGAGGCGGGGGCGGCTGCTGAGCGGAAGCGGGCACGGCCCAGCCCATCAGCGCGGCGAGCGCCACCGCGGCGAGGCGTGATGCGAAAGTCATGAAACTACCCCTGCGTATCGAATACCGGCTGCGGCCTTAACCTGACGCCAACGGCCACGGCCTTAGGTTGCGCCCAGTATCCCCCGACTCGGATGTTATCGGCATCAACTATGACGGCACAACGGCAGGAAAGAAACGGCCCCTGGCCCCGAACAGGCTTTCGCCCCGGAATAGCCTTGATCGCCTCGCTGGCCAGCCTTTTCTGCGCCGTGGCGCTGGGCTTTTCCGGGTCGGAGGCCCAATCCGCTACCACCGAGCGGGTGGTGGTGAACCATGTCACGGGCCTCGCCATCGAGGGGTATGACCCCGTCGCCTATTTCGTCGACGCGCAGCCCGAACTTGGCCTGGAGGACTTCGAGGCGTCGGCGGCGGGCGCGGTCTGGCGTTTCCGCAATGAAGGCAACCGGGCGTCCTTTGTCGCCCATCCCGAGGTTTACGGCCCCCAGTTCGGCGGTTACGACCCGGTCGATCTGGCCCGCGGCGTCACCGTGGCCGGCAATCCCCGGTTCTGGCTGATCACGGGACAGCGGCTTTATCTGTTCAGCCGCGAGGAGGCCCGCGATGCCTTTGGCGCCGATCCCGCTCACGTCCTGCATGAGGCGGACGCGCGCTGGCCGGCCCTGCTGCAGGATCTGGCGCAGTAGCCATCGATGCGACGCCAAGGCGATGGGTCATGCCACCGCCGACGGATCCCCCCAGGCGATGAATTCCGGCACGATGAATCCGGCGCGGCCCCTGCCGAACAGCAGCGCGCCGCCTTGCGCATCCGTGACCCTGCCGCCGGCGGCGGTGAGGACCGCGTGGCCGGCCGCGATATCCCATTCCGATGTCGGCGCGAGGCGCGGATAAATGTCGGCTTGCCCCTCCGCCACCCGGCCGAATTTGACCGCCGAGCCGAGCGTCTTGCGGATCGCGCCGGGTCTTGCCGCGATGAAGGCTTCGGTGCGGGCATCGCCATGCGAGCGGCTGACGGCGGCGATCCAGGGTTCGCCGCGCTTGGGATACGGCCGGGTGTGGATCGGCTCGGCTACCGGCTTTTCGCCTAACCGCAGCCGTTCCGCGCCGCGGCCGACCAGTCCGCGCCAGACCAGTCCGAGCGCGGGCGCGCCGACGATGCCTAATAATGGCGTCCCGTTCGTCACCAGCGCCAGGTTGACGGTGAATTCGTCGCGGCCGGCGACGAATTCCTTGGTACCGTCGAGCGGATCGATCAGGAAGAAGCTGCCATCGTAAGGCGGCTTCGCCAGATTGACGCGTTCTTCCGACAGGGCCGGAACCTGCGGCGCGATCCGCGCCAGGCCCTCGGCAATGATCCGGTCGGCGGCGAGATCGGCTTCCGTCACCGGCGATCCGTCGAGCTTGCCCTCGACCCGCATCGCGGCCCGGTTGACGGCCAGAATCGCCGCTCCGGACCGGATCACCAGATCGGTCAATGGTTCCAGCAGCGCGGCCGCGGCCTCGCCTTCGATCACGATAGCGGGCGAAGTTGCCTTATTCATGGGCGGATTTCATCTGCGGTTCGCCTTATCTCTGCGGTTTCGGCCTTGTGTTGGCAGCACGCGCATCCGCAGTGTATCAAGCCGGGAAGCAAGCGTGATTCGCCTTGGTCCGCGCTTTCAGCGGATTTACAGGAACATCTTATGTCCGACACCCCGTCTCCCGCTCCGGCCCCCGACGCCCTTGAACTGGCGGCGCTGTTATGTTCGCGGGTTTGTCATGATCTCATCAGCCCGGTTGGCGCCATCGTCAATGGGCTTGAGGTCCTCGACGACAATCCCAAGCCGGAAGACCGCGAGTTCGCCCTCGACCTGATCCGCAAGAGCGCCAAGACGGCGTCGGCGCGATTGCAGTTCTGCCGGCTGGCGTTCGGCGCCGCGGGATCCTCCGGCGCACAGATCGATCTCGGCGATGCGCAGACCATGGCGCGCGGTCACCTCGAGGACAACAAGACCTCGATCGCGTGGAACTTGCCGCGCGTGCTGTTGCCGAAGAACCGGGTCAAGCTGCTGTTGAACATGATGGTGATCGCGCAGCAGACGATCCCGCGCGGCGGCGTGCTCACGGTCGATCCGATCGGCGAGGGCGAGCAAATCGGCTTTCGCGTAGCGGCCAGCGGGCTCAACGCCCGCATGCCGCAGAATATCGCCGATCTCTTGAGTGCGGGCTCGACGCATACGGTCGATGCCCATGCGGTGCAGCCTTATTATACGCGGCTGTTGGCGCAGGCCTGCGGGCTGAATGTGGTGCTCGCGCCCGAGGGCGATGCGGTGGTTGTTACCGCTTCCTGAGCAAACATGGTTAACCAGAGGTTACGGTGCGCCCGGAGATCGCCGAGGACGCCTTATCTCTTTGTTGATCCCGTTCTTTTGGATTTACTCAACCAATATTAAACGCTTTGCGGTGAAGCTGGCCTCGTTCGAAGGGCGTGTCGAAGTGGCGCGCCTGTGCGTCCAAAGGCTGGTTTCATGGATGATCTGTTGCGGGAGTTTCTGACGGAGACCAGCGAGAGCCTGGACACCGTCGACAATCAGCTGGTTCGGTTCGAGCAGGAACCGAACAACGCCAAGATACTCGATAACATCTTCCGCCTGGTCCACACCATCAAGGGCACCTGCGGCTTCCTCGGGCTGCCGCGGCTGGAAGCGCTGGCGCATGCCGCCGAGACGCTGATGGGCAAATTCCGCGACGGAATGCCGGTGACCGGGCAGGCGGTGACGCTGATCCTGACCACGATCGACCGCATCAAGGACATCCTGGGTCAGCTCGAGGCCAACGAGGCCGAGCCGGACGGCTCCGACCAGGATCTGATCGGCGAACTGGAAGCAATGGTAGAGCGTGGGATGAAAGCGATGACAGAACAGGCTTCGCCGGCTGAGGCAGCGCCGGCCGCTGCGACGCCCACGGTTGCCGAGGGCTCTCTGGTACCGCAGACGCTGGAGCGGCCGTTGCGCCCCGGCGAAGTATCGCTCGACGAACTGGAGCGCGCCTTCCGCGAGACCGCGACCGAAGCAGCACCTACGCCGGTCGCGCCGCAGCCCGCGGCCGAGGCTTCTGCGCCGGCCAAGGAAGCAAAGCCGGCCGCGAAAGAGGCAAAACCCGCCGCGGCCAAACCCGCAGCCACCAAGCCGGCCGTCGCCGCCGACGAAGTCCAGGAGGCCGACAAGGTCGCCAACCAGTCGATCCGCGTCAACGTGGATACGCTGGAACATCTGATGACCATGGTCTCGGAACTGGTTCTGACCCGCAACCAGCTCCTGGAAATCTCCCGCCGCAACGAGGACACCGAGTTCAAGGTGCCGCTGCAGCGGCTCTCCAACGTCACCGCCGAACTGCAGGAAGGCGTCATGAAGACGCGGATGCAGCCGATCGGCAATGCCTGGCAGAAGCTGCCGCGCATCGTGCGGGATCTGTCGGGCGAACTCGGCAAGCAGATCGAACTGGAGATGCACGGCGCCGACACCGAGCTCGACCGCCAGGTGCTCGACCTGATCAAGGACCCGCTCACCCACATGGTGCGCAACTCCGCCGACCACGGGCTGGAGACCCCCGCCGAGCGCCATGGCCTGCGGCAAGCCCGAGCAGGGCACCATCCGCCTGTCCGCCTATCATGAAGGCGGCCACATCATCATCTGCATCGCCGACAACGGCCGCGGCCTCAACACCGAGAAGATCAAGGCCAAGGCGGTCTCCTCAGGTCTCGTCAGCGAGGCCGAACTGGAGAAGATGACGGAAGCGCAGATCCACAAGTTCATCTTCGCGCCCGGCTTCTCGACCGCGGCTGCCATCACCTCGGTGTCCGGCCGCGGCGTCGGCATGGACGTGGTGCGCACCAATATCGACCAGATCGGCGGCACCATCGACGTCAAGTCGGTGGCCGGCGAGGGCTCCAGCGTCACCATCAAGATCCCGCTGACGCTCGCCATCGTCTCGGCGCTGATCGTGGAAGCCGGCGGCGACCGGTTCGCCATTCCGCAATTGTCGGTGGTCGAACTGGTGCGGGCGCGCGCCAATTCCGAGCACCGCATCGAGCGCATCAAGGACACCGCGGTATTGCGCTTGCGCAACAAGCTGTTGCCGCTGATGCACCTGAAGAAGCTGTTGAAGATCGACGACGGCTCCTCCTCCGATCCGGAGAACGGCTTCATCGTCGTCACGCAGGTCGGCAGCCAGACCTTCGGTATCGTGGTCGACGGCGTGTTCCACACCGAGGAAATCGTGGTCAAGCCGATGTCCACGAAACTGCGCCACATCGACATGTTCTCCGGCAATACCATCCTGGGCGACGGCGCCGTGATCATGATCATCGATCCCAACGGCATCGCCAAGGCATTGGGCGCCTCGGGTGCGGCTTCCCACGAGATCGCCGACGAGAACGCCGCTTCCCGCGCCAGCGCCGCCGAGCAGCTGACCTCGCTGTTGGTGTTCCGCGCCGGCACCAACCAGCCCAAGGCGGTGCCGCTCGGCCTCGTCACCCGGCTGGAGGAGATCGCCTGCGACAAGATCGAACTCTCCAACGGCCGCTACATGGTGCAGTACCGCGACCAGCTGATGCCGCTGGTGCAGATGGCCGGCGTCAACGTCCAGACCTCCGGCTCGCAGCCGATCCTGGTGTTCGCCGACGACCGCCGCTCGATGGGGCTGGTGGTCGACGAGATCGTCGACATCGTCGAGGAGCGGCTCAACATCGAGGTCGGCGGCTCGCCGGACGGCATTCTCGGCTCCGCCGTGATCAAGGGCCAGGCCACCGAGGTGATCGACGTCGGCCACTTCCTGCCGATGGCGTTCCCCGACTGGTTCACGCGCAAGGAAATGACGCCCTCGGCCTCGGCGCAATCGGTGCTGCTGGTCGACGATAGCGCGTTCTTCCGCAACATGCTGGCGCCGGTGCTCAAGGCCGCCGGCTACAAGGTGCGGGTGGCGCCCAACGCCCAGGAGGGCCTGACCGTGCTGCGCTCGGGCCAGAGCTTCGACGTGGTGCTGACCGATATCGAAATGCCCGACATGAACGGGTTCGAGTTCGCCGAGACCATCCGGGCCGACCAGCACTTGAGTACGATGCCGATCATCGGGCTGTCCTCGCTGGTATCGCCGGCGGCGATCGAGCGCGGCCGGCAGGCCGGCTTCCACGATTACGTCGCCAAGTTCGACCGTCCCGGCCTGATCGCGGCGCTGAAGGAACAGACCGCCGAACAGCACCGCGCGGCGGCATAGGGGAAGTAGTAGCATGACCAGCAAGACCGACCTCACCGAAGGCGCCGTCGCCGAATACGTCACCGCAATGATCGGCGGGCAATTGTTCGGGCTGCCGATCTCCCGCGTCCAGGACGTGTTCATGCCGGAACGGCTGACGCGGGTGCCGCTGTCGCCGGGCGAGATCGCCGGCGTGCTCAATCTGCGCGGCCGCATCGTCACCGTGGTCGACATGCGCGCCCGGCTCGGCCTGCCCAAGAACGACGACGGCAAGCCGCCGATGGCGGTCGGCGTCGACCTGCGCGGCGAATCCTATGGCCTCCTGATCGACCAGATCGGCGAAGTGCTCAGGCTTCCCGACGATGGCTGCGAGGAAAACCCCGTCAATCTCGATCCCCGAATGGCCAAGCTCGCCGGCGGCGTCCATCGCCTCGACGGCCAGCTCATGGTCGTCCTCGATGTCGATCGCGTCCTCGAAATCGTGCCTGACATGATGGCGGCATAAGACCGGCGGCGGGCACGCAACGCCGTTGGCAATGGAAACGTCCCTCTTGAGGGATTGGAAGAAGCAGAGGCTGAAATGAGAACATGTCTTGTAGTGGATGACTCAAGTGTCATCCGGAAAGTCGCAAGGCGCATCCTGGAAGGCCTGGACTTCCAGATCGTCGAGGCCGAGGACGGCGAGAAGGCGCTGGAAATCTGCAAGCGCCAACTGCCCGACGCCATCCTGCTCGACTGGAACATGCCGGTCATGGACGGCTACGAGTTCCTCGGCGCGCTGCGTCGCATGCCCGGTGGCGACCAGCCCAAGGTGGTGTTCTGCACCACCGAGAACGACGTCGCGCATATCGCGCGGGCGCTGCATGCCGGCGCCAACGAATACATCATGAAGCCGTTCGACAAGGACATCGTGACCGCGAAGTTCCAGGAAGTCGGCCTCATCTGATCCGCTTCTTTCGATCCGACGGCTCAGCTGCCCTCGGCGTTACCGCTGCAATAGTGCCGAGTTCAGCCGTATCTGGTGAGTAATGAGTGTTGCCTTGACAAGTGCCCCGCCTCCGACCTCGACGCGACAAGAACCGTTGAGGGTGATGGTGGTCGACGACTCCGTCGTCATCCGGGGACTGATCTCCCGCTGGATCGCATCCGAACCGGACATGGTGGTCGCGGCGTCGCTGCGCACCGGCCTTGACGCCGTCAACCAGCTTGAGCGGGTCAATCCCGATGTCGCCGTGCTCGACATCGAAATGCCCGAGCTCGACGGCATTTCCGCGCTGCCGCAGCTGCTGGCGAAGAAACGCAACCTGATTATCATCATGGCGTCGACCCTGACCCGCCGCAACGCGGAGATCAGCTTCAAGGCGCTGTCGCTCGGGGCATCCGACTACATTCCAAAGCCCGAAAGCACCCGCGAGACCGCGGCCGCCGAAACCTTCCACCACGATCTGATCCAGAAAATCCGTTCGCTCGGCGCCAAGGTCCGCCGCGCCGCCCCGGCGTCTTCGCCGTCGCTGGCGCCGTCGCTGGACCGGGCCAGAGAACTGGCGCGGCCTGCGCCGGCGCCGGTTGCGCAGCCGCTGCTGATGCGCCGCGCGTTCAGCATGCAGGCGCCGCGGGTGCTCCTGATCGGGTCGTCGACTGGCGGTCCGCAGGCCCTGATGGCGCTGGTCACCGAGCTCGGTCCCGTGATCGACCGCTTTCCGGTGCTGATCACGCAGCACATGCCGCCGACCTTCACCACGATTCTCGCCGAGCATCTGGCGCGGTCGAGCCACCGGCCGGCGCACGAAGCCGTCGATGGCGAGATCGTCAAGGCCGGTCGAATTTATCTCGCACCGGGCGGCCGCCACATGCGCGTCGTGCGCCATGGCGCCGATGTCGCGATCGCCCTCGACGACGGTCCGCCGGTCAATTTCTGCAAGCCCGCGGTCGATCCGCTGTTCACCTCGGCGATCGACGTCTGGCAGGCCGGCGTTCTGGCCGTGGTGCTGACCGGCATGGGCTCGGACGGCATGCGCGGCGGCAAGGAGATCGTCGCCGCCGGCGGCAGCGTGATCGCCCAGGATGAAGCCTCGAGCGTGGTGTGGGGCATGCCGGGCGCCGCCGCGAATGCGGGAATCTGCGCCGCGATCCTGCCGCTCAACCAGATCGGTTCGAAGCTCGTGCGGGTGTTCGCGGGAGACCGGTCGTGACGCCGCAGGACTATGATTTTCTGCGCAAGATTTTGAAGGATCGCTCCGGCCTCGATTTGTCCGCCGACAAGCAGTATCTGGTCGAAAGCCGGTTGATTCCGCTGGCGCGGAGGGCGGGATTTCCCGGCATTCCCGAACTGGTGGCGAAGATCAAGGCCGGCGCCGAGGCGCTGACGTCGGACGTGGTCGAGGCGATGACCACCAACGAGACTTTCTTTTTTCGCGACAAGATTCCGTTCGATCATCTGCGCGAGACGATCCTGCCGGCGCTGGTGCAGGCCCGCGCCAGCCGGCGTTCCCTGCGGATCTGGTGCGCGGCGTCCTCCACCGGGCAGGAGCCCTATTCGATCGCAATGTGCGTCAAGGAGTTCGCCGGGCTGGCAGGCTGGCGGGTCGAAATCATCGGGACCGACCTGTCGCAGGAAGTGCTGGAAAAGTCCAAGGCGGGCCTCTACAGCCAGTTCGAGGTGCAGCGCGGCTTGCCGATCCAGATGCTGGTCAAGTATTTCGCGCAAACCGGAGAGCTGTGGCAGCTCAGCGCCGACATCCGCGGCATGGTGCAGCATCGTCACCTCAATCTGCTGCAGGACTTTTCCCACCTCGGCACGTTCGACGTGATTTTCTGCCGCAACGTGTTGATCTATTTCGACCAGGACACCAAAGCGAGCATCTTCGATCGCCTTTCGCGGATGCTGGAGCCGGATGGCGTGTTGGCGCTGGGCGCGGCCGAATCCGTGGTCGGGATCTCCGACGCCTTCAGGCCCTATCCGGATCGGCGCGGACTCTATCGGCTAAACAACGAGCGCGCCGCGCGCGCCGGCGTCTCGGCCTCCATGCCGCAGGTGTTGAAGCTGGTTGGCGCGCGCTGATCGCGTTTGTTTGACGCGATTTGCTTGACGCGAACCGGTACCCCTTTGCTCGAAGACGCTTTACAAAATCGCGTGCGGCAGGAACCGCGACGCGTTGCCGGTGATCGGATTCTCGTCCTCGCGGATCGATAGGCCGCACGGGGTGTGGTCGACCAGCCAGCTTCCGACCACGGGATATTGCCCGGAAAAATTCGGCAGCAGCACCTGTGCCTGGCGGACAAAGCCTTCGGCGCCATACGGCCCTTCCTGTTCCAGCACCGTCACGCCGTCGCTGACCAGTGCGATGTTGGCGCCTTCGCGCGAATAAAGCGGTTTGCGCACGAAGCTGGTGCCGAGGCGTGCAGCGTTCGGGTCGTCTTCGAAAAAGGCCGGCAGCAGATTGGGGTGGTCCGGAAACATCTCCCACAGCAGCGGAAGAATGCCCTTGTTGGAAAGGATGGCTTTCCACGGCGGCTCGATCCAGCGCGTTGGCGCCCTGGCGAGCCGCGCGCCGAATTCGTCGTGGAACATCCATTCCCAGGGATAGAGCTTGAAGGCGAGCGCGATTTCCCGGTCGTCGAGATCGACGAAACTGCCATCGTCGCGCAAGCCGATGTCCTCGATGTCGATCGATGTGGTTTCGAGACCAGCCTGCCGCGCGGTGTCCTCCAGATAGGCGAGCGTGCCGGCATCCTCGGGGTTTTCGGTGGTGCCGGTGAGATGAAGATGGCGTCCCTCGCCGAGTTTTTTCCATGTCTCGATCAGGCGCTCATGGATCGAGTTGAACTGGTCGGCATAAGCGGGAACGATGCCCCGCTCGATCGCCTGATCGAGCCACGTCCACTGAAACACCGCCGCCTCGAAGATCGAGGTCGGCGTATCCGCATTGTATTCCAGCAGTTTTACCGGCCCGCGACCGTCGAAACGGAGGTCGAGCCGGCCATAGAGGCTCGCCTCGTCGCGGTACCAGCTTTCGCTGATCAGCGACCAGAAGGCTTCCGGGATCTTTAGTCGTCGCAGAACTTCCTCGTCGTCGACCGCCCAGGCGACGAGTTCGAGGCACATCGCGTCGATTTCCCCGGTCGGCGCTTCGATCTGGTTTTCGATCTCCTCCAGCGTGAACGCATAGCAGGCGCGCTCATCCCAATAGCGCTCGCCATCGATGGTGTGAAAATCAAAACCGGTTTCGTCAGCCGTGATTTGCCAGTCCGCGCGCTCGGTGCAGGGAAGGCGCCGCATGGCTCAGCCGCTATCCGCCGCCATGGGCGTGACCGCCATGGCCATGCGTGAAAATGCGCGTGCAGCCGATACGGCGCGCCGCCGAAGCCGCCATAGCTGACGCGGCAATATTCCCGCAGGTGACCGTTCGGCTCGCGCCGGAATTCGCGGATCTGTCCGGGGCCGCAATCGCTTCGCCGCACAAACCCCATCGACACCGCGCCGACGGCGGCACTGCCCATCATGGTCAGAATGACGCGGCGCGAACGTTTCATGATTGCTCTCGAGCGCTGACGGATTGTTCTTTGAGGAGTTTCCATCAGGCCGAGCCGGCGAGGCAAGCGAAAGCCGACTTATTCACGGGATCGTGCGGCGAGCGGCGCGCACGACAATTTGTACGCGCGGCAAGAATCCTTTCAAGCCGCTTACTTTTCGATCGTAACCAGCGTGATGCCGTTGACGAGGCTGTTGGCCAGCAAGAAATTTCCGTCGCGCGTCACCGACGTGTTGCGCACGATGTTGCCGCCGCCGGGGATCGCCCAGCTCTGGAATTTTCCGGATCTGGGATCGAAGCGCACCACGGTGTTCGGCGTCGCGCCGGACTCGCTGTACCAGATGACACCGGAGATCGCCGAGATGCCGTAGGGCTCGGATTTCGGCCCGCTCGGCGACTGCCACTCCGTCACCTTGCCGGTCAAGGGATCGAGACGGCCGAGAAATCCGCGCGAATAATCCGAGTACCAGACGATGTCGTCGCCGGTGATCGCGATGCGGCGCGGGCGCGAGGCCGGATCGGGTAATTTGTACTCGTGAAATTCCAGCGTGTCCGGATCGACGCTGCCGACCTGATTGGTGCCGAACTCCACGAAAAACACGATGCCCTTCGAATTCAGCGCCATGCCGTAGGGGCGCGAATTGGCCGTCGGCGGCGTCAACAGCTTGATCTCGCCGCTCCTGGGATCGAGCCGTCCGATCCGGTTGGCGTTCTGCATCGTGAACCACAGGAAGCCCGCCTTGTCGAAGATCAGCGTGTGCGGATCGCCGGCCTCCGGCGTCTTGTACTCTGTGACGGCGCCGGTCCTGGGATCGAGCTTGCCGATCAGCGAGCCCGTGTTTCCGGTGTACCAGATGTTGCCCTTGGAATCCTCTTTCAGGCCGTGCGGTCCGGAATGCGCGGTCTTGAGGTGGAATTCCCTGATCTCGCCGGTGGTGGGATCGACCCGGCCGAGCACATTGGCCAATTGGCCCGTGTACCAGAGCGAGCCGTCGCTCGCCGCCAATGGATCGTGCGGCCGCGATCCCGCGGTCGGAGCCTGCCATTCCCTGAACGAAATCGTGGCGGGCCCCGGGATCACCACGCCGGCGGGTTTGCCTTTTTCCGGAAAGCTCTTGATCAGATAGGCCTTGAGCGGTTCGACCTGGTCCGCCGGGAGCGGAGCGCCCTGGTTGATCATCATCCGCAGCACAGTGTTCCAGCCATCCGGCGTGTAGCCTGCGCCGACCCGGCTCATCAGCGTGTGACAGATATTGCAGTTGGCTTGCGCCAATTCCTTGCCGGGCCCGTCGGGTAACTGCTGGCCGAGTGCCGGAAACGCCGCGCAGAGCAGGAAAGCCGTGAAAATCACCCATGATTTGCGAGACATGGTCACCTCCCACGATTCGCGCTCTACGATCTCCGCGTCGCCATTTTTAAGGAGAGGTAGCGTCATCCCTGGGGCAGCCGGCGTCAACCCACCGCGATTTGAACCCGCCTGCTTGATCAGGATCATGGCGGGCGGCCAGCACCGGTTCGGGATGCCAGCTATCGGATATGGAGGGCATCATGGAAAAGCGAAACACAGTCGACGCCGTCGTTGCTGAAGGCCTGGTTTTCGAATCGAATTTCGGCGGAGCCGAGGGGATCGAGACCGGTTCGAACCGCGAAGTCGCCAAGCGCGCTCAAGCGATTCCTGCGTGGAGCGCTGCCGCACTGGCCTGCGAGACCAACAAGACGAACGACACCATGGCGTAAGCGCATTCCGATCCCGGCCTGGCCGGCGGTTCGCGCCCAGCGATTGAAGGATTTTTCGGGCTGCCAGGTCGTCCACCGGCCGCGCCGCACGAAGTTCAATCCCCCCAAAACAAAAACCCCGCCATTTGCGGCGGGGTCCAGTCTGGGAGGAGAGAGCCCGACGGGCTCTCGGTAGAACCCAGTGATCAGGCGGGGATGCGTTCCTCGGTCTCGTGCGGCTCGCGCAGCACGTAGCCGCGGCCCCACACGGTTTCGATGAAATTGCGGCCCTCGGAGGCGTTGGCGAGCTTCTTGCGCAGCTTGCAGATGAAGACGTCGATGATCTTCAGCTCCGGCTCGTCCATGCCGCCATAGAGATGGTTGAGGAACATCTCCTTGGTCAGGGTGGTACCCTTGCGGAGCGAAAGCAGCTCCAGCATCTGGTATTCCTTGCCCGTCAGATGCACCCGCTGGCCGCCGACCTCGACCGTTTTGGTGTCGAGATTGACCACGAGATCGCCGGTCTGGATCACCGACTGGGCGTGGCCCTTGGAACGGCGGACGATCGCATGGATGCGGGCGACCAGTTCGTCCTTGTGGAAGGGCTTGGTCATGTAGTCGTCGGCGCCGACGCCGAGACCCTTGACCTTGTCCTCGATGCCGGCGAGGCCGGAAAGGATCAGAATGGGGGTCTTGATCTTGGAAACCCGAAGCTGCTTGAGCACGTCGTAGCCGGACATGTCGGGCAGGTTGAGGTCGAGCAGGATAATGTCATAATCGTAGAGTTTTCCGAGGTCCACGCCTTCCTCGCCGAGATCCGTCGTATAGACGTTGAAACTCTCGGATTTCAGCATCAATTCGATCGACTGCGCGACGGCGCTGTCATCTTCTATCAGCAATACGCGCATGCCAGTCCCCTATAGTCGCCGCTCCGGGCGTCAGGTCGGCCGCACTTGCGGCACTCAAAACGCCTTTGAACAACTGATTCGGATCCTGACGACATATGGTTAACAAAATCTGATTCCTCTTCGCAAGGGTTCTCAGTGCAATTTTTATCGAATCGCGCTAAGACTTTGCTGTGAAGCAGCTTTTGGTATCCGCTCTCGCTCAAGTTCCACATTAAGAGCCGTGCCTAACCGACTCCTGCGACTTCGACCTTCGTTCTGCGGCCGAGCGCTCTCAGTCACCCAAGACAATGACGTAATGATTAACGATGCGGGTAAACACGAAGTTAAGGCCGGACGCATAAAGCATGGAAACTTAAGGGTTTCGCAATGAAGGCCCTCGCCGAGCAGATCAGCGATATCGACGGCGTCAACATCTACGGGCGCGTGGTCGGCGTGCGTGGCCTGATGGTCGAGATCGCAGGCCCCATCCATGCGATGTCGGTCGGCGCCCGCATCGTGATCGACACCGGCGGCAACCGCTTCATCCCCTCCGAAGTGATCGGCTTCACCGGCAACAACGCCGTGGTGATGCCGTTCGCCGGCCTGGAAGGCGTGCGGCGCGGCTGCCGGGCCGTCATCGCCAATGCCGCCAGCCAGGTGCGGCCGTCGACCGCCTGGCTCGGCCGCGTCATCAACGCCATGGGCGAGCCGATCGACGGCAAGGGGCCGCTGCCGCAGGGACCGTCGCCGATGCCGTTCCGCAACTCGCCGCCGCCGGCGCATTCGCGCAAGCGGGTCGGCGCGCCGCTCGATCTCGGCGTCCGCGCGCTCAATACGTTCCTGACCTGCTGCCGCGGCCAGCGGCTCGGTATTTTCGCGGGCTCCGGCGTCGGCAAGTCGGTGCTTTTGTCGATGCTGGCGCGCAATGTCGACGCCGACATCACGGTGATCGGGCTGGTCGGCGAACGTGGCCGCGAGGTGCAGGAATTCCTGCAGGACGATCTCGGCGATGAGGGCCTGGCGCGGTCGGTGGTGGTGGTGGCGACCTCGGACGAGCCCGCGCTGATGCGGCGGCAGGCGGCCTATCTGACCTTGGCGATCGCCGAATACTTCCGCGACGAGGACAAGGACGTGCTGTGCCTGATGGATTCGGTCACGCGCTTTGCGATGGCGCAGCGCGAGATCGGCCTGTCGGCGGGCGAGCCGCCGACCGCCAAGGGCTATACGCCGACCGTGTTCACCGAATTGCCCAAGCTGTTGGAGCGCGCCGGTCCCGGCACCGGCGCCGGCACCATCACCGGCATCTTTACGGTGCTGGTGGACGGCGACGACCATAACGAGCCGATCGCGGACGCCGTGCGCGGCATCCTGGACGGCCATATCGTGATGCAGCGCTCGATCGCCGAACGCGGGCGCTATCCGGCCATCAACATCCTCAAATCGGTGTCCCGCACCATGCCGAAATCGGCCGATCCGGCCTATCTGCCTGTGATCACGCGGGCGCGTCAGGTCATGGCGACCTATGCGGATATGGAGGAACTGATCCGGCTCGGGGCCTATCGCGCCGGCTCCAGCGCCGAAGTCGACGAATCGATCCGGCTCAATCAGCCGCTCGAGAGCTTCCTGCGCCAGGGCAAGGACGAGGTGAGCAGCCTGGGCGAGGGTTACCGGCAACTAGAGCAAATCCTGCGGGATTTGGAAACGGAACGCTAACTTTGTCAGGCCATCATCCCCGCCACACAGTTAGCGAAACCGGTGGGGCCCCTGGAGGGTACCGGTCATGTCCCGCGTTCAGATCGGGACTTCTGGGGAGTATGAGTTGATGAAGTCACGAGAAACGCTGATCCGCCTGAAGAAATTTCAGGTCGACGAAAAGCGCCGAAGGGTCGCCCAGATTGAAGGCATGATCGCCGATTTCCAACGGATGTCGGTCGACCTCGAGCGCGAAATCCAGTCCGAACAGGAGCGCGCCGGGATCAACGACCCCACGCACTTCGCCTACCCGACCTATGCCAAGGCCGCGATCCAGCGGCGGGAGAACCTGACCCGTTCGGCCGATGAACTGCGGATCCAGCTCGAGGACGCCAAAAGCCTGTTAGGCGAGGCTTTCGAGGAGCTGAAGAAAGTCGAACTCCTGGACGAGCGCGACCAGGCGCGCGAGCGCGCCGAGGAGAACGCCCGTGAACAGGCCGATCTCGACAGCATCGGCCTGATGCGCGCGCGCCTCGGGGCGATTGCCTGAGGCTTTCCCGCAGCCTCCGCCGATTGCACGATTGAAGCCCGGGCCGCCAGGTCCGGGTTTTTTGCTTGGGCATCTTGACCGAATGTCCACAGGCGCGCGGCGTGACTTGGTGGCCCTGTCCGGCGCAGGATATGATACCACACGTCAGGAACGCCGCTTGTGCTGTGCAGGAGAGCGACGGGGCATCGCGATTTGGGGGAGTGAATGCTGACGCCAGCGGAGTTGGTCTGGCTGATCGCCGCGGTTGCCAAGGGGGATGAGGCTGCCTTCGAGCGCCTTTATGCCGCGACACGGGCGAAACTCTTCGGCGTGGTGCTCCGTATCTTGCGGCGACAGGATCTCGCCGAGGAGGTCATTCAGGAAGCCTACGTCAAGATCTGGAACAGCGCCGGACAGTTCAATCCCGGCCTGTCGTCGCCGATCACATGGATGGCGTCCATTGCCCGCAACCGGGCCATCGACGTGGTGCGCAAGAAAGGCGAGCTCTCGATCGAGGAGGAGCCGTCGGCCATGGAAGTGGCCGCCGACAGCCCCGATCCATTGGCGCGCCGGGAAATGACCGAGGAATTGAAACGGTTGCTCGAATGTGTCGGCCGTCTGGAGCCGGACCGGCAAAAGCTCGTGCTCCTGGCCTATTACAACGGCTGGAGCCGTGAGCAACTGGCGGCAAAGTTCGAGACGCCGGTGAACACGGTGAAGACCTGGCTGCGCCGCAGCATGCTGGACATCCGGGAGTGTCTTGGACTTTAAGATCTTGGACTTTGGACGATGGCCTATAGTGAAGACCATATCGCGCTCGCCGCGGAGTATGCCCTCGGCACCCTCGATGCCGACGAGCGGGCGCAGGTCGAGTCCCTGATGTCCGTCGACGCGGAGTTCGCGGCGATGGTGCAGGCGTGGGAGTACCGGCTCGGCGTGTTGAACCAGATGGTCGGATCGGTCGATCCCAGCCCCGAAGTGTGGGACCGGATCAAAACCGCGATCGGACTTTCCGAACCGCAGGCCCCGCTGCTGCTGCCCGAGGATTTGCCGCCGCCGGTCGTGCACGAAGTCGCCACGCCTGCCACCGACACGGACCGTTCGACCGTCATCCGCCTCGCCCGACGGGCGCGGCGCTGGCGCGCCGTCGCCGGCTTCACCACGGCGATCGCGGCCGCGCTGGTCGCGCTGATTGCGGTTGGCGCTCTCCAGCCGGACCTGTTGCCGGATGCCGTTCGTCCGAAGCCGCGCATCCAGGTGGTCGAGGTCAAGACCCCGCCGACGCCGGCGCCGCCATCCGCGCAATATGTCGCCGTGCTGCAGAAGGAGGGCGGCTCGCCCGCCTTCATTCTCACGGTCGACGCCGCGACCAGGAACTTCACGATCCGCAAGGTCGGCGCGCAGCCCGAACCGGGCAAGAGTTTTGAGCTGTGGCTGATTTCGGACAAACTGCCCAAGCCGCGCTCGCTCGGCGTGATCGGCAATGGCGACTTCACCGCGCGTCCGGTGCTGTCGGGTTACGACGCCGATCTCGTCAACAATGCGACCTTTGCGGTGACGATCGAGCAGGCCGGCGGATCGCCGGACGGTAATCCGCACTCCGCGCCGGTCTATGCCGGCAAGCTGGTGGAGACGGTGCCGCCGGCGGCGACGCAGGCCCGCTGAGATCCACGGCCCGGACAGGCTCTGATTGGATCAGGGGCCATCGCGCTTGCTAGACGCGAACCGAAATCCATCCCGCATCTGGTGCGGGACAGGCTTCGCTCGAAAACGCCATTGGACCCACAAAAAGAAAACGCCCGTGGGGAGCGGGCGTTTTCGGTAGTCAACTTGGGGGTAGTTGGGGTCTTCTATTATCCACGTGGCGACTTTGGGGGGCTGGTAAAGAGCCGCGTGAATTCCGTTAATTCCTTATGCTCAGCGCACCACCATCGTGTTCGTGCTGGTGATCGCCATCGGCTTGCCGGCCTTGATGACGTGCGCGGTCTGGGTGTACTCGTCCGAACTGGTCCGAGCCGAGATGCCGAAGCCCGCCACCGCGATACCGGCAACGAGCGCCACGACCACAATCTTCAGATGGGTCGAGCGATCTGCACTGTAGATCGAGTGGTTCATGGAGGCCTCCTGCCGCCTTCCTGCCGTTCGCCGATTTGTCTGACTCCGCGCGCCGGCAGGTTCAACATCTCAGCTCAGCAAACGTAGTGATTCGCCCTTCGGTTCCTAAGAAGCGATCACAAGGCAGTGAACAGAGTTGAACGTTCGCGACCAAGCATCCGCGACCGCATCCTCGGCGAGATGAATTTTTAAATTATTACAGTGGTTTATAAGATTTTACGGGTTTCGGATATTTTGAGGCGTATGGCGATACCGATTCCGTCAGCGTTAATAAATTGGTTGCCTGTTGCGAAAAAGCACGCCCCCCAGGCGAGGTGATTTGCCCTCTCAGTGAGCCGATGCGACCGCCGGGGCGGCCCAGCCATGGCCCGGCCGTCCGTGATGGAAGCCGTTCGAAAACGGCGCCTCGAGCGGCAGTTCGCCGAGGCGGGCGAGGGCGTCCTCGACGCTCAGTGCGCCGTCAAGGACGCCGCGAAAGGCGGTCGCCACCTGCACCATGTCGCAGCTGTGCGGCGACAGCCGGAAGCGCGTGACGCCGGCCGCCTTGAGGGCCGGGATTTCCCGCGCCAGGTTCAGGTATTCCCAGGACAGGGTCTGGACGCCGTTGGCGACCAGAAACGGCTTGCCTTCGAGCGTCGCCAGCACCAGGCCGTCCGGATCGTTTTCGCAGACGAAGCGGCAGGTATCCTTGGTGCGGCCGTGGGCGCGGGCATGATAGCACCGCGCCGACAGGGCCAGCGACTGCCGCCCGAACACCTGGACCTCGACGGTGACGTTCAATGCAGCCGCAGCGGTGCAGAGCACTTGGGTTGCTGAAAACGGCAGTTCGACCGGTAGGCAGATATTCCGCGCGCCCAACCCTGCGAGAAAGCGCAGGGTCTCCTCATTATAGACATTCATCAGCGGGCCGACGGTGTGGGGCCGTCCGCGCAGGTGAAATGTCGCGGAAGCGTCGTTGGCCTCGACCAGATCGGACGTGTTCTCGCAGACGTCGCTGACCAGCCGGCGGTCGATCTTTGAGGCCGTCTCGCCGAGCGTCGAATGCACCACGGTCTTGCCGGCCGCGCCGAGCCGTTCGCGGACCTCCCGGTAATAATCGTCGAACAGCGGCGCGCGCTTGGAGCAGATGGTTTCGCCGAGATAGACGACCGCGACCGGCGCCTCGTCGGCGATCCGGAAATAGAAATCGCGCCATGTCTCCGGCGCCCAGTTGAACAGATTCGGGCCCGAGCGTCAGTTCGGTCGGCGCGGCGGTCATGCTCATCTCCAGCTCTTGCTCTGAAAGGCGCCCTGGGTCTCCTTGTGGCCTTCGGTGAGCGCGATCAGATCCGTCAGCGCCGGCGCCTTGCCCGCCATGATCTCGTCGACCGCCTGGCGAAAGGCCGCGACCACGGATTTCACATAGGCTCGGCTGCGCTGCCGGCCCTCGATCTTCAATGCGGTGACGCCCGCGCGCATCAGTTCGGGCAGCAGGGCCGAGAGGTTGAGGGATCGCGGTTCTTCGAAGGCGTAATAGGGCTCTCGGTGCGCCGAGCAGGAATAGCGTCCCTTGCAGATGGTCGGGTAGCCGCCGTTTTCGCCGCAACGGTATTGGTCGATGACGAATTCGCCGAGCCGCGTCGTCAGCGTGCCGTCGGCTTCCTCTTCATAGCGGACGTCGGCGGCCGGCGAACACACGCCGTCCATGTTGGTCGAAATTCCCGTGACATAATTGGTCAGGCTGCAGCGGCCTTCCGCCATCATGCCGATATTGCCGAACACGAAGGCCTCGATCTCGCAGGGGATCTGGCGGTGAATGTCGGCGATCTCGGCAACGGTCAGGATGCGCGGCAGCACCACGCGCCTGATGTTGAACTCCTCGCAGTGGAAGCGGATCGCTTCCGGCGACGAGGCGCCGGCCTGCACCGACAGATGCAGTCGCAACTGCGGATATTCGCGGTTGGCAAAGGCCGCGACTCCCATGTCGGCGACGATGATGGCATCGACGGCGGCCGAGGCGGCGAGCCCGACGGCATCCTTCCAGAGCTGGAATTGCCCCGCGGGGGGAAACGTGTTGACCGCCAGCAGCACCTTGCTGCCCCTCGCATGGGCGTAGTCGACCGACTTTCGCAATTCGTCGGGAGAGAAATTCAGTCCGGGAAAGTTCCGCGCATTGGTCGCGTTCTGCAGGCCGCAATAGACGGTGTCGGCGCCGGCATCGACCGCGGTGCGCAGGCTCGCCGGCGTCCCGGCCGGGCAGACCAGTTCGACGCGCGTGGGCGCGGCATTCTCAATCATGATTTTTCTCCTGCCGCGACAGCGTGCGCAGATGCGAGACCGTCATCGCCGCGACCGGCGCCAGCGGGCCGAACGCTCTGGTGATGCTTTCCACCACCCCGCCGTCGACATCGTCGAGCGCATTGCGCAGCGCGACCACGGCTTCGGTGTCGCCGGTGACGCGCAGCCTGCGCGAAAAGAACAGCGCATCGCCGTCGAGCGAGCCGTCGATCAGATCGAACAGATTGAGGAATGTGCCGGCGATGCGCGCATGCGAAGAGGGCGCTTCATTCCGCCGCCAGGCGCTGAGCGAGGGCGCCTCGGGCCGTGGTTTCAACACCAGCAGGAACGGAAGATCGGTGGGGTCGATGATGAAGGATTTTTGCGCGTGCGGCCCGAGACGCAGGAAAACATCGGGCTGGCGTTTCGCAACCTGCGTGCCGATGAGAGTGAGAACGGGTTGCAGGAGGGGCAGAGGCAGGAAGCGGAGAAACGGAAGAGGCGAGAGGCGATCCGATGCGGCTGATGAAGCGAACATGCGATCTCAGTAGCGCTGTGCATCTTCGACGGCAACAGCATCACGCGCAGTCTTGAACGATTCTCGAAAAGTTTTTTCTGCGCATGATACGCACCTTCAATCGCGCGCGATCGCACGCGAGGATCAGACGCTGCCGACCGTCTTCAGCCGCGCCCTCGGGTGAATCTCCGCCTGCGACAGCACCGTGGTTTGCGAACGGAAGCGTTCGACCAGCGAACGCACGAACGGGCGGATCGCCGCCGACGTCACCAGCACCGGCGCCTCGCCTTCGCGCGCGGCCTGTTCGAACCGGTCGCGCACCACGGTCATGAATTCGGACAGTTTCGAGGGCTGCATCGCGAGGCTGCGGTCCTCGCCCGTGCCGATCAGCGATTCCGCAAAGGCCTGCTCCCATTTCGCTGACAATGCGATCAGCGGCAGATAGCCGTTGGCGGAGGTATTCTGCGCGCAGATCTGCCGCGCCAGCCGGGCGCGAACATGTTCGACCATGGTCGCAGGGTTGCGCGAGAACGCCAGCGCGTCGGCGATGCCCTCGAGAATGGTCGACAGGTCGCGGATCGAGATGCGCTCGGCGAGCAGCAGTTGCAGCACGCGCTGGATGCCGGAGATCGTGACCTGGCTCGGCACGATGTCCTTGACCAGTTCGCCCTGTTCCTTCGGCAGGTCCTTCAGGAGCTTCTGCACTTCACCATAGGACAACAGGTCCGACATGTTGTTCTTGAGCAGTTCGGTCAGATGGGTCGAGAGCACGGTGGCGGCGTCCACCACGGTATAGCCCTTCAGCGAGGCTTCCTCCTTCAGGGCGGCATCGACCCAGGTCGCCGGCAGGCCGAAGGTCGGCTCGATGGTGTGAATGCCGGGCACGCTGACCTGGTTGCCGGCGGGATCCATGACCATGAACTGGTTCGGCCAGATCTTGCCGGTACCGGCGTCCACTTCCTTGATCTTGATGATGTAGGTGTTGGCCTCGAGCTGCACATTGTCGAGGATGCGCACCGCCGGCATGACGAAACCCATCTCGATCGCGAGCGAGCGGCGCAGCGCCTTGATCTGCTCGGTGAGGCGGTCGGTGCCGTCGGGGCCGTTGACCAGCGGCAGCAGCGCATAGCCGAGCTCGATCTTGAGATCGTCGATCTTCAGCGCGCTCGCGATCGGCTCTTCGGCACTCGCCGCCGCCGCGGCGGCCGCGGCGGGAGCTGCTGCCGCCGCGGCTTCGGTCGCCGCGGTGGCGTGTTTGCGCTTGTTCGCGCTCCACGCCAGCGCCGCGGCGCCGCCGCCCAGCGCAAGGAAGGGAAGCATCGGAATCCCAGGCAGCGCCGCCAGCACCAGCATCACGCCGGCCGACATGCCCAGCGCCTGCGGATAGCCGGAGAGCTGTTTCATCAGCGCCTTGTCGGCGGCGCCGCTGACGCCGGCCTTCGAGACCAACAGGCCGGCCGCGGTGGAGACGATCAGCGCCGGGATTTGCGTGACCAGGCCGTCGCCGACGGTCAGCAGCGTATAGCTGTGCGCGGCCTCAGCGAACGAGAGACCTTGCTGGGCGACGCCGATGATGATGCCGCCGATGACGTTGATGAAGACGACCAGAAGGCCGGCGACCGCGTCGCCGCGCACGAATTTCGAGGCACCGTCCATCGCGCCGAAGAAGCCGCTTTCGTCTTCCAGCGCCTTGCGCCGCTCCTTTGCGATCTTCTCGTCGATCAGGCCGGCGGAGAGGTCGGCGTCGATCGCCATCTGCTTGCCGGGCATGGCGTCGAGGTGGAAGCGCGCGGCGACTTCGGCGATGCGGCCCGAACCCTTGGTGATGACGACGAAGTTCACGATCACCAGGATCGCGAACACGATAATTCCGATCACGAAATTGCCGCCCATCACGAAATTGCCGAACGCCTCGATGACGTGGCCGGCGGCCGCGGTGCCCTCATGCCCCCGCGACAGGATCAGCCGGGTCGACGCCAAATTGAGCGACAGCCGCAGCATGGTCGAGATCAGCAGGATGGTCGGGAACGCCGAAAATTCCAGCGGCGCCTGGATGAACAGCGACGTCATCAGGATCAGGATCGACAGCGTGATCGAGATCGCGAGGAAGAGATCGAGCACGACCGAGGGCAGTGGAAGGATCAGCACCACCAGGATGGTGAGGATGCCGAACGCCAGCGCGAGATCGCCGCGCTTCAGGATGGTGCCGATCTCACTCAGGCTCGGAAATCCGGTCCCCGGGCTTCCCCCGCCCTGACCTGCCGTGACATCCACCATCGTCGCTGCTTCCCCCCGCGAATGCCGGTCACGGGCGCCAAACGTCTGCGCGGCGGCCGAAGGACCACCGTTTCGAAAGTGAGGCACCGCACTGGCGTCCACGGGTACTCCCCCGTTTTACGCGGCTGACGACACTCAACTTCTCTACTGGGCAATTTTTGCCCGGTGTATGGTTAGGAAAGGGTTAACAAGGGGAGCTTTCGTCGTTCCGGGGCGCCAATGCTGCCGCATCGCCCCGGAATGACTGATTCGGCGATGCTGCAGCGCATTCCGCATGCCTATTATCGCGGCAATGTTGCTTGACGCCACGGCATGACGCGTCGAAGTTGCGCCCCGTGCACGCCCCCTCCGATCACAGAGATTCGGCCCATTTCACCCCGGACTCCCGTCTGGCCTGGGTGCGGCTGGCGCTGGCGCTGGCCATCGGATCGGTCGGCAGCGTCGGCATGTGGTCGGTCGTGGTGGCGCTGCCGGTGGTGCAGGCCGAATTCGGCGCGACGCGCGGCGCGGTGTCGCTGGCCTTTACGCTCACCATGGTCGGCTTCGGCCTCGGCGGCGTCGCGACCGGGCGGATCACCGACCGATTCGGCATCGTCGCCGCGATGGCGCTCAGCATCGGCTTCCTCGGCTCGGCCTATGTCCTCGCCGGGCTTTCCACCACGCTGTGGCAATTCAATGCGGTGTATTTCCTGATCGGACTCGGAACCTCGGCGACCTTCGCGCCCCTGATGGCGGAGGTCTCGCACTGGTTCGAGCGCTATCGCGGGCTCGCGGTCACCATCGTCGCCAGCGGCAATTACATCGCGGGCACGATCTGGCCGCCGCTGATCACTTTTGGGTTTCAATCCGTGGGCTGGCGAACCACCCATATCGCCACCGGCATTTTCTGCGCGCTCACGATGACGCTGCTGCTGCTCGTGCTGCGCGCCCAGATCGGCGGCGAGAAGCTGCGAGACCACGCCAACGCGCCGCCGCCGCGGGTCGATCTCAATCTCTCGACCAACACGCTGACGGTGCTGCTGTGCATCGCCAGCATTGCCTGCTGCGTGGCGATGGCGATGCCGCAGGTCCATATCGTCGCCTATTGCGGCGACCTCGGCTACGGCCCGGTGCACGGTGCCGAGATGCTGTCCTTGATGATGGCGTTTGGCATCGTCAGCCGCATCGGCTCGGGCTATCTCGCCGACAAGATCGGCGGCATCCGCACGCTCTTGATCGGCTCGGTGGCGCAGGGCTTTGCGCTGCTGTTCTACCTGTTCTTCGACAGTCTCTCTTCGCTCTACATCATCTCGGCGATGTTCGGACTGTTCCAGGGCGGCATCGTGCCGAGCTACGCCATCATCGTGCGCGAAGCGATGCCGGCGCGCGAGGCCGCAACCCGCGTCGGCATCGTGATCCTGGCCTCCGTGGTCGGCATGTCCTTTGGCGGCTGGGTGTCCGGCGTGATCTTCGACGCGACAGGCTCCTACGGCGCGGCGTTTCTCAACGGCCTCGGCTGGAACGCGCTCAACATCACCATCATGGTTGGGCTCTTGCTGCGGGCGCGGAGCAGGCTGGCGCTGGCGTGAGGCGCCTCAAACCGACTGGCCGGCTTTCAACAGCTCGCAGCCGGTGATCTTGAACGAGCCGTCGGGCTGCTGCTCCAGTGTATACAGCGCCTCCCACGCTTCGCCATTTTCATCGACGATGTGGACACGCTGCGCGATCCAGCCGCCTTCGACCCGGGCCTCGCCGAATTCAAAACTCCTGTGCCGATAGACCGGCGCATAGCCGCGCCGGACCATCGACATGAAGACGTCGGCCTGCGGGAACAGCTCGTGGATCGCCGGCGCCGCATAGGAATAGGCTGCCGCCGCATCGTCGCGGCCGAACGCCTGTTCCTGGGAACGGATGACGCCTTGCGCGGCGGCGACGTTGTCGCCGGCGTGGGCGACGGTGAGCAACAGGGCGGTGAGCAGGGCGATGGCGCGCATCGGAAGGCTCCATGAACCCTGCTGGTACGTTTCACCCCGCATGATGGTTTCAGCCTCGACCGCTGGAAATCGGCCTATCCCTCCGCCACGGCGTCGCCCCAAGGCTGGGCGATGTCGGTGGCGCCGCTGTTGGTTTCGCCGTCCCGCAGCACCACGCTCGGGCAGGCGAACTTCATCGGTACGGTCTGCACGCGGGCTTCCTCGTAGTCGAAACGCGCCCGCAGGCTTTCCCGCACAGGCGTCGGCAGGCGGACATCGCCGATCACGGTGGCGCCTTCGCTGGCATCGATGCGCGGTGCGTGGATCGCCGCGTCCAGGTCCATGCCGTAATCCATCACGAAGGACAGCACCTGCGCCACCGCCGGCAGGATGCGCCGTCCACCGGAGGCGCCGACCGCGAGCCGCCGGCCGTCGGCGGCCTCCGCTACTACCGGCGTGTAATTGGTCAGGCAGCGCTTGCCGGGGGCGAGCGAATTGGGACCACCGGGCGTCGGGTCGAACCACATGATGCCGTTGTTCATGGTGACGCCGCTCTGCGGAGCCACGAACTTCGAGCCGAAGGTCGACAACAGGGTTTGCGTCACCGCCGCCATGTTGCCCTCGCGGTCCACCACCGAGAAATGCGTGGTGCAGCTTGGCGCCAGGTGCTCGGCGCCGAGCGCGCGCCGGCCGTCGGCATCGCCCATGTCGGTCAGCCGTTCGCGGTAGGCCGATTGCAGCGCCAGCGCATATTCGGTGTAGGCAGCGGCGTCCGGCCCGCCGCGGCCGGGCTGCAATTTCTGCTGCAGGAGGCGCAAGGTGTGCGCCAGTGTCGGTCCGCAGGTGAGCTCCGGCGTCGCATGGACGGTGCCGCCGCGATAGGGGATCACCAGCGGCTCGCGCCAATGCGCGCGGAAGGACGCGAGGTCCGCGACCGACAGCGTGCCGCCGCCCGCCTGCACGTCGGAAGCGATGCTTCGCGCCAGATCGCCCTGGTAGAAGTCACGCGCGCCCTCGGCCGCAAGAAAAGACAGCGTCACCTTCAGCCGGTCCTGCGGCAGGGTCACGCCGGCCTTGATCCCCCATGGTGCGCTGGGCGGCAGGCCGTCGACGAGATAAGCGGCGGCGCTGGCGGGATAACGCCGCAGATCGGCCGTGCAACTCGCAATCATCAGCGTGGTCCACCAGTCGACAGCGAGCCCGTCGCCTGCGAGCGCGATGCTGGGCGCAAGCAATTCCCGCCACGGCATCCTGGCGTGGCGGCGATGCGCTTCCTCCATGCCGGCTACCACGCCGGGCACGGCGACCGAGCCGGGGCCGTGAAGATTGCGGTCGTCCTTCACCCGCGCCCAGGGGAAAAGATCGGAAGCCGTACCGGCGCCGGTCAGCGGATAGTCCTCCACGCGCAGGCTCAAGGGCGCGCACATGCCGTAGTCGATCACCTCGTAGCGGTTTTCGCGCGCGCGGTAGAGCACCATCGCCCCGCCGCCGCCGAGACCGCTCATCCAGGGCTCCAGCACCCCCAGCGCGAACGTGGTCGCGACCACGGCGTCGATACAGTCGCCGCCCGCCGCGAGCACGCCGGCGCCGATCTCGGCCGCCTTTCGCGATTGCGCGGCGACGATACCGCCTTTGGACGCCACGGCCGGTTTGCGGATCTGCTGGGCGTTGCTGAAGAGGTCATTCATGGGGATTGCCGTGTTTCCGATCTGGAGAGAACTTCGAAGCTGCGAACAACATCCTGCTACGCGATCTCAGATGACGCAAATCCTCTGAAGCCCGCGCACCTGACCCCGATTTTCGCTTTGCGAACGACTTGATTGGGCTATTTTCCGGGTTCAAGCAGATCCGTCTTGCATCATCGCCGGGAGCCGTCTTTCGTGAAAGCTGTCCATACCGAGCTGCATCGCAGCCACGATCCGCAATTCTTTCTGGTGCGCGGCGTCGCCAGGCGCTCGACCGAACAGCCTGAGCGCGCCGATCGTCTGCTGGCGGGACTGAAGGCGGGCAGGCATCAACTGATCGAGCCCACGATATTCGGGCAGGGGCCGCGGGCGCGAATCCACAGCGCGGAATATCTCGGCTTTCTAGCGGAAGCGTGGGAGGCCTGGTCCGCACTTGGCGATGCCGGCTCGGAAATGATCGCGAACATGCACCCGGTCCGCTACGCCGGGACTTATCCCACGCACATCGTCGGCCGGCTCGGCTGGCATACGGTCGACACCGCCTGTCCGATCGGTCCGGGCACCTGGGCTGCCGCCTGTGCCGCGACGGATGTCGCAGTGACCGCGGCTCAATTGGTCCTGGACGGCGAGGGTGCGGCCTATGCGCTCTGTCGTCCGCCGGGCCATCACGCCTATCGCGACCTCGCCGGCGGTTTCTGCTTCCTCAACAACAGCGCGATCGCCGCCGCCCATCTGCGGCTCGAGCACGAGCGCGTCGCGATTCTCGACGTCGACGTTCACCACGGCAATGGCACCCAGGGCATTTTCTACGAGCGCGGCGACGTCCTGACGGTATCGATCCACGCCGATCCGACCTCGTTCTATCCGTTCGTCTGGGGATTTGCCCATGAGCGCGGCTCAGGCGCAGGCCTCGGTGCCAATCTCAACATCCCCTTGCCGATCGGCACCGGCGATGAAGGCTATCTGCAGGCGCTTGGCACGGCGAAAGCGACGATCGAGGCTTTCGCGCCGGGCGCGCTGGTGGTCGCGCTCGGCCTGGACGCGTCGGAGCATGATCCGCTGGCTGGCCTCGCGGTGACCACGGATGGCTTCCGGCGCATCGGTCAGGCGATCGCGGCCCTCGAACTGCCGACCGTGTTCGTGCAGGAGGGCGGGTATCTCTCGGATATCCTTGGAGCGAATCTGACCGCCGCGCTGGCGGGCTTCGAGGAGGCCCGTTGAACCGTGCGACCGCTTCTAGTTTTGCGGCGAGAACGGCGCCGGATTGAGGAAGATGCTCTCCTGATGCACCAGGTAGGGCAGGATGCTCGGCACGAATTTCTGCCACTCCGGATCCTGCGCGAGCTTCTGCCGCTGCGCCGTGCGATGGCCGAAATCATCATAGGCCCAGATGAAGACCACCGAGTTCAGGACGCCGGATTCCTTGGTCCAGCAGCCGATCAGCCTCGCATAGCGGGTGATGATGGCAAGGCCGGTCGCCTCGTAGATTTTGAGGAATTCCGGCACCTTGCCGGCCGTGATTTGATAGGTGCGGTGCTCGTAGATCATCGAATTCAACTCCGGCATGGGATCAACTGGTAGGACGGCCTTCGAGCCTAGCTTGCTTTGGCGCGGGGGCAAATGTAATCTGTCGTCAAACGACGATTTAAAGGGAAACGTTCGGGATGCGAGCGCGATCCAAGCTGCTCAGCGGCACGCCGGCCGTCCGGCCGGTCCGCGCCAAGGACAAGGCCTCCGGCAAGGCGCCGGTGGTCGCGCGGATGGCGCCGGCCGAGCGCAAGGCCATGATCCTGGCGCGGGCCATCGATTTTTTCGCCGAGTATGGGCTCACGGCGCAGACGCGAGCTCTGGCCGCCGCATGCGGCGTCGCCCAGCGACTGCTCTATCGCTACTTCCCGTCCAAGGCGGCGTTGCTCGACGAGGTCTATCATGAGGCGATCGTTTCGCCGTTCAAGGCGGTATGGCTCGTTCAGTTGAAGGATCGCACGCGGCCGATCGAGGCGCGCCTGGTTGATTTTTATCGCGCCTACTACTCCACGGTGCTGACGCGCAAATGGTTGCGGCTGTTCCTTTACGCATCGCTGGCGGAAGCGAAGATGGCGCCGGACTACAACGACGCCATCGTCCATGAACTGCTGGAAACCATCGTGGCCGAAACCGCCCGTGCGCTGAAAGTCGGGCTGCCCGGCGATCGGGTGCTGCTCCACGAGATGGGTTATGCGTTGCACGGAGCGGTCTCGCATTTCGCCATCCGGCGTCACATTTACGGAGCGAGCCGGCAAATTCTCGAAGAGCGCGTGGTGGCCCTTCATGTGCGGCTGTTCGTAACGGGATTTGCCGCGATGGCGGCGGCGGCGCGGGCAGTCGAGGATGATGTCGTGAAATTGCCTCGACGGGCGGCGCGATGATTTTTGCGATTTCCCTTAAGTCGTCAGTTTACGACTTAAGGGATGGGTGCTAGGCTTTTGAAAAATCCGGACGCAAGAAGCCGATCGAACAGGTGCCATCGAGCAAATCACGGGAGATGACCGTCGTGTCCACATTTCAAGCTGTCAGCCGTCGTAATTTCCTGAAGACCGCCGCGTTGGGGCTGGGTGCTGCGAGCCTGGCAGGCCGCGCCGGCCCTGCGATCGCCGCCGAACCGATCAACTTCGCGACCTGGTCGGCCGCGGTCGACACCGTGAAAAGCCATATCGCGGCGTTCGAGGCCAAGACCGGGATCAAGGTTGCCTACAGCAACAGTCCGTGGGCGCAATATCGCGAAAGCATGATCACCAAATTCATCGGCAAGGCGCCGATCGATACGCTGTGGGTATCCGACAGCTGGCTGCCCGAATGGGCCGAAGCGGGCTGGATCTCGCCGGTCGACCAGTACAAATCGCTCACCGACAATTCGGATGTCGACCAGTTCTGCGTCGACTCCATGACCTACAAGGGCAAGCAGTACGGCAACACCTATTACAGCGACTACATGGCGTTCATCTACAACGCCGAGATGCTCGACAAGGCGGGCATCAAGACGCCGCCGCAGACCTGGGCCGAAGTCGCAAGCCAGGCCAAGACCATCAAGGACAAGGGCCTGGCGCAATGGCCGGTGCTGATCTCGATGGCGCAGGAAAGCTGGCTGATCGAGTTCATGACGGCGATGGTCTATTCGAATGGCGGCCGTTTCGTCGACGACAAGGGCAATGCCGTGATGCAGGACCCGGCGGCGGGCGCTGCCCCCGCGCTGCGCTGGCTGGTCGATGCCGTGCAGAAGCAGCAGATCCTGTCGCCGTCCTGCGTGGAGAGCGGTGAACTCGCGGTATTGAAGGCCTTCTCCTCCGGCGAGCACGCGTTCGGACTGATCCCCAAATACCGCCTGCGCACGCTGAACGATCCGGCGCAAAGCAAGATCGCCGGCAACGCCAAGATCGCGCTGATGCCCGCCGGCGAAAAGGGCTCGCACGCAACGGTGGGCTGGATGCGCTTCTACGGCATGACGCCGCGCGCGCAGGCGGATGCGACCCGCGCGGAAAACACTGTGAAGCTGATGGAATGGTTCGGTGGCAAGGCCGACGGCGAGTACAAGTTCCAGAAGATGCTGTTCAAGGATGTCGGCTCCGGCTTCGGCGTCAAATCCCTGTTCAGCGATCCGGAGATCAGGGCAGCCTACGCCTCGTATGGCGACGTCGACCTGATCGGCAAGCAGCAGTCGCTGGCGCGCAAGAAGGATGTCGTGACGCCCTGGTTCGGCGAGTGGAACGATATCAACGGTACCGCGTGGCAGCAGGCCATCATGGGCAAGATCACGGTGGAGCAGGCGTTGAACAATTCGGCCGCGAAGTGGACCGAGCTGAAGAAGCAGAGCTGACGCCGAGCCGAGGCTTATCCAATGACCACTAGTGTCGCTGCCGCGAAGCCACGGCTTCGCGGGCCCCTGACCTACGACGAGCGCGTGGCCTTTCTGTTCGTGGCGCCGCTCGCCGCGGTACTGATGGCGGTCGCGGTTTTTCCGATCCTGTATTCGTTCTACATCAGCCTGTTCACGGTGAAGCTGACGCGCCCAGGCCGAACACCGTTCGTCGGCCTCGGCAACTACGTCACCGTGCTGTCGGATCCGCAATTCTGGCACGCGGTCGAGCGCACCGCCTTCTTCGCCGTGCTCTGCGTCGTCGCCGTCTCGGTGCTGGCGCTTCTGATTGCCCTGCTGCTCAACGAGGAGTTTCCCGGACGGCGCGTGCTCAGCGCGGTGCTGCTGGTGCCGTGGGCCATTCCCTACGTCGCCAATGCGCTGATGTGGAAGTGGATCTACGATTCCAACTATGGCGCGCTCAACGGGCTGCTCTACCAGCTCGATTTCATCAATTCTTACATGGTCTGGCTCGGCGATTCCGACAAGACGCTGGCGCTGATCGCCAATGCGTTCGTCTGGAAGGAAGTGCCGCTTGCCACCATCCTGCTGCTGGTCGGCCTGAAGACCATTCCTGCGGACCTGCACGCGGCGGCGAAGGTCGATGGCGCCAACGCCATCAGCCGGTTCTTCCATGTCACCCTGCCGTCGCTGAAATCGAGCTTCGGGCTGGTCGTGGTGTACGAAACCATGATGGCGATCCGGCACTTCGATCTCTTCTTCATCCTGACCGAGGGCGGCCCCGGCGATGCCAGCCACGTGGTGGCCTGGCGGATCTATGTCGAGACGTTCCGCAACCTGTCGTTCGGCACGGGCGCCGCGATGGCCTACATCCTGGCGCTCGCGACGCTGGCGCTGGCCTACGCGATCATCCGCGCTCTCGCCCGAAAGATCTGAGATGGCGATCGTCAGCACCGCGGCCCCATTAGCTGAAGTCCGCCACTACCGGGCGCATTCCCGGCTCAAGCGCGTCGGCCGGGGCCTCGCGCTTGCGGTCGCCTCCTTGTTGTTTCTCGGCTACGTGCTCGCGCCGATCGCTTGGCTGGTGTCGTCCTCGTTCCAGAGCGAGCACGAAATCATCTCGAAACCGCCGCACTGGATTCCGCAGGCGCCGACCGCGCAGAACTTCGCCGCGATCTTCACGGCGAGGGACAAGACTGTCACCTATGAGACGCGAAAGGCCCGCGATCCCGCCAGCGGCGGCTTTATTCCGTCCACCGCGGGGAACCTGCTGCCGGCGATGCTGAACAGCTTCATCGTGGCCTGCGCGGTGGTGGCGCTCAACCTGCTGGTGGGCGTGCCGGCGGCCTATGCGATGGCGAAAATCCATTTTCGCGGCCGGCAGGCGTCGATCTACACCATCCTGGCCACGCGCGTCATTCCCGATATCGCGCTGGTGGTGCCGTTCTTCCTCTTCATCCGCAATCTCGGCCTGCTCGACAACATCTGGTCGCTGATCATCACCTATCTGGCGGTCACCGTGCCGTTCTCGGTGTTCGTGCTGGTCAGCTATTTCGAATCGCTGCCCGACGAGCTCGACAAGGCGGCGCGGGTCGACGGCTGTTCCCGGCTGCAAACGCTGACGCGGGTCTATCTGCCCTTGGCGCGTCCCTCGCTGGTGGCGGTGATCCTGTTCGCATTCCTGGCGAGCTGGAACGAATTCCTGCTGGCGCTGATGTTCACGCAGACGACGGCGTCGCAAACCCTGCCGATCGTGGTGGCATCGTTCACCTCCGACTTCACGATCAGTTTTTCGTTCATCAATGCCGCCGGCGTGCTTGCGATCATCCCGCCGGTGATTCTCGCGCTTGTGTTCGAGCGCTACATCGTGTCCGGCCTCACCGCCGGCGCGGTCAAGGGTTGAGGGAGGCCGATCGATGGCGCGGATCGAATTCAAGTCGGTTACCAAGCGGTACGCCGGCGACGTCATTGCGGTGGACGATCTCAAGCTCGAGATCCGCGACAAGGAGTTCGTGGTCCTGCTCGGCCCGTCCGGCTGCGGAAAATCCACGACGCTGAACATGATCGCGGGGCTCGAGGACGTCACCGAGGGCGAATTGTGGTTCGACGACCAGATCGTCAACGCGCTGCCGCCGCACAAGCGCGATGTCGCGATGGTGTTCCAGAGCTACGCGCTCTATCCGCACAAATCGGTCTACGAGAATATCGCCTTCGGCCTGCGCATGCGCAAAGTCGCCACCGCCGAGATCGACCGCCGGGTCCGCGACGCCGCCGCCAAGCTCGAAATCGGACATCTGCTCAACCGGCGCCCGAGCCAGCTTTCCGGCGGCCAGCGCCAGCGCGTCGCGCTCGGTCGCGCGATGGTGCGCCAGCCGGCGGTATTCCTGATGGACGAGCCATTGTCCAATCTCGACGCCGCGCTGCGCATCTCGATGCGCGCCGAGATCAAGCACCTTCATACCGCCATGCAGACGACCTTCGTCTACGTCACCCACGATCAGGCCGAGGCGTTGACCTTGGCCGACCGGATCGTGGTCATGAAGGATGGCGTGATCCAGCAGATCGGCAATCCCGACGACGTCTACGAGCGGCCGCGCAACATGTTTGTGGCCTCCTTTCTCGGCAATCCCGCGATCAATTATCTGGAGGGCACGATCGACCGCGGCGGCGCTTCTCCGGTGTTCCGGCGCGGGGCTCTCTCGATCACGCTGCCGCCGAAGCTTGCCGCGCGCGTGGCGGCACGGGAGGGGCAGGAACTGGTGTTGGGATTGCGGCCGGAAGACGTTTGCCCCGCGGGCGAAGCCGGGTCCGGCATGGCGCTGTCCGGCGTGGTGGATTCGGTCCTTCCGGTCGGCTCCGACCGCTTCATCGGCCTCAAGGTCGAAGGCCGGGATGTCTATGTACGCGTCGACAAGGAGGCCCGATACCAGGAGGGAGCGAGCATCCAGCTCGGTCTCGTCGCCGAGCGGCTGCATCTGTTCGACAAGGCGACCGGGATGACGCTGCTGGAGGGGGCCTCGCGATGAAGCCCGGCGCTTTCTCCTACGAGGCGCCGGCGACGTTGCAGGAAGTGTTGCAGAGTCTCGCCACCTGGAACGACGACGCCAAGCTGATCGCGGGCGGCCAGAGTTTGGCGCCGATGCTCAACATGCGGCTGGCGCGGCCGGAACGCCTGATCGACATCAACCGCGTCAATGAACTCAGCGGCATTGCCAAGCGGGATGGCCGGCTGCGGATCGGCGCGCTGGTGCGCCATGATGCACTCGCAAAGAGCGAGATCATCAGGCGCGCTTGCCCGATGCTGGCGCACGCGGCCGAAACCATCGGCCACTATGCCATCCGCAAGCGCGGCACGATCGGCGGCAGCCTCGCGCATGCCGATCCTGCGGCGCAATTGTCGCTTTCAGCGCTCGCGCTCGATGCCGAGATGGAGATCCATTCCGCGAGAGGGATCCGGATGGTCCCCGCGCGCGATTTCTTCCTGTCGATCTTCACCACGATCCTGGACCCGGACGAGCTGCTGGTCGCGATTCATGTGCCGATTTCGCCGCCGCAGGAAGGCTGGGGCTTTCGTCTGTTCAACCGAAGGGCGGGCGACTTCGCCATCGTGTCCGTCGCAGCGACACTCGCGCCCGGAGCAGATGGTGCGGTCGCGGGCTTGCGGCTGGCGATCGGCGGCATCGGCCCGGTGCCGGTCCGCGCCGAGCAACTGGTGGCCGGCGATCTCGCCAAGTCACTGTCGAAGCCGCTGTCGAAGGACTGGCCCGCGCGCGTCGGCGCTGTGGTCGCCGATACCATCGAGATCGAGGACAACGAGCGGATCCCGGTTGCGTTTCGCAAGGAGCTGGTCGCGGCGCTGACGCGTGAGGCCCTCGATCAGGCGCTGGGGCGGATTGCGGAGCGTGTGCATCGTGAGTGAATTCGATCCTGTTCCCATCGTCCTGACAATCAACGGCACGCAATATCGCCTGTTCGCGGAGCCGCGCCGGCTGTTGTCCGATGTGCTCCGCGACGATTGCGGGCTGACCGGAACCCATGTCGGATGCGAGCACGGGGTCTGCGGCGCCTGCACCATCCTGCTCGACGGCGCCCCGGCGCGCGCCTGCCTGACCTACGCGGTTCAGGTTCAGCATCACGAAATCGCCACCATCGAGGCGTTCGGCGGCGAGGGTGCCTTGTCGCCGGTGCAGCAGGCGCTGCATGAGGAGCACGGGCTGCAATGCGGCTTCTGCACGCCCGGGATCGTCGTGACCATGGAAGCCTGGCTTGCGGAAAATCCCGATCCGACCGAAACGGAGATCCGCGACGCGCTGTCCGGCAATCTGTGCCGCTGCACCGGCTACCACAACATCGTCGCGGCGATCGTGAAGGCCGCGGCCCGGCGGCGCGAGGGCAGCCCGCCATGAGCGAAACGCGCATCATCGGCAAGGCCCTGCTGCGCCGCGAAGATTATCGCTTCGTCACCGGACAGGGCCGCTATCTCGACGATGTCGTGGTGCCGGGTGCCTTGCACGCGCATTTCGTTCGCTCGCCGCACGCGCATGCACGGATCCGCTCGATCGACATCGAAGCCGCGCGCCGGGCCGAGGGCGTCATCGCCATCGTCGGCGGGCGTGAACTCGCGCAATGGACCACGTCGTCGCGCATGGCGCCGCCGATCGACGGCTTGCGCCCGGTCGAGTTTTCGACGCTGCCGATCGACAAGGTCCGCTTCATCGGCGATCCCGTGCTGTGCATCGTCGCGCGGGACCGCTACCTCGCGGAAGACGCCGCCGAGCTCGTGAATATCGACTATGACGAGCTCGATGCGGTCGCCGATCTCGACCACGCGCTCGCGGCCGGTGCGCCGCTCGTCGACGATGCCCTGCCGGACAATCTGGTCTCGCACCAGAGTTTTTCGGCGGGCGATCCCGGCCGCAGTTTTGCCGAAGCCGAGATCGTGGTCGAAGCCGCGTTTCATCAGCAGCGCCAGACCCACGCGCCGATCGAAACGCGCGGCTGCTGCGCCGTATGGGATGCGGGCCGGCGGCATCTCACCATGCATATCGGCAACCAGGTGCCGCATCCCTTCCGGACGCAGCTCGCGGCGCGCCTGCGGCTGAACGAAGCGCAGGTCACGGTCGTTTGTCCCGACATCGGCGGCGCCTTCGGCCAGAAGATCGCACTCTACCGCGAGGAACTGACTGTCGCTGCACTGGCGCGCGAATTGCGGCGCCCGGTGCGCTGGCGCGAGGACCGGGCGGAGAACCTGATCGCGGCGAGCCACGCGCGCGAGGACGTGGCGCGAACCCGCACGGCGGTCGACGCGAGCGGGCGGATTCTCGCGCTCGAACTCGAGATCGTCGAGGATTTCGGCGCTTATTGCTTCTATCCCGCCAATTATCTGGCGCGCGTGGTCGCGATGATCCTGACCGGTCCCTATCGCGTTTCGAACTACGCCTACGACATCAAGGTCGCGCTCACCAACAAATGCGGCAACGGCCCGATGCGCGCGCCGATGGCGATCACGAGCTGGGTGATGGAGGGCACCATCGAGGCGATCGCCCGCAAGCTGTCGCTCGACCCGGTCGAAGTGCGGCGCGTCAACATGCTGGGGCCGGCCGATCTGCCCTATCCGATGCTGACGGGGCTATTGCTGGAAGACGTCACGCCGCGCGAAGCCTTCGAGCGCGCGCTGGAGGCCTTCGATCTCGCGGCGTTCCGGGCGCGGCAGGCGGCCGATCGCGCCCGCGGCATTTATCGCGGCGTCGGCCTTTGTTGTGTCGTCGAATCCACCACCTACGGCTCGGCCTTCTACAAGGCCGCGGGAATTCCCGGCTCCGGCCATGAATCCGGCTGGGTCAAGATCGAGCCCTCGGGGGCGGTGAACGCTTCCGTCGGCCTGATGGCCTCGGGGCAGGGCTACGAGACCACCTTTGCGCAGGTGGTCGCGGAGCCGCTCGGCGTCGATCCGAACGAGGTGCGCATTCACCTGGGCAATACCGATACCGCGCCTTACGGCATGGGCAGCCGCGGTGCGCGCGGCGGCACGGCCGGCGGCAGCGTACTTTTGAGCGCAGCGCAGACGCTGCGCGACAAGGTCCTGACCATCGCCGCGACCTTGCTCGGGCTCAACAGCAGCGGCGAGTTGCGGCTCAACGCCGCGCGCGTCGAGCGCCGGCTCGGCGGCGAGTGGACCGACGCTGGTCTATCGCTCGTCGATGTCGCGCGCGTCGCCTATCTCGATCCGCTGCGGCTGCCGCCGGGGATGGAGCCGGGCCTCGAGGCGCATCGGGCCTACGATCCGCCGCCGATGACGTTTTCCAACTCGATGCATGTCTGCGAGGTCTTGGTCGAGGTGGAGACCGGCAAGGTCACGGTCGAGCGCTATCTCGTGGTCGAGGATTGCGGAACCGTGCTCAATCCGCTGGTCGTGCGCGGGCAGCAGCACGGCGCGATCGCGATGGGCATCAGCGGCGCGCTGCTCGAGGAAGTCGTCTATGACGAGAACGGACAGAACCGTTCGGGAAGTTTCGCCGATTACCTGCTGGCGACCGCGGTCGAGATCCCCCCGATCGAGGTGATCTCGCAGCACACGCCGAACAAGAAGACGCTGACCGGCAGCAAGGGCATGTCGGAGGGTGGCGTGATGGGCGCGACCGGCGCCGTGCCGAGCGCCGTCAACGATGCGCTCGCGCCGTTCGGCGTCGTCGCCGAGCGCCAGCCGTTATCTCCCATGTACCTGCGCTCGCTGTTGCGGGGCAGGACGGATCCAAGGAACAATTCATGACCGACACCAAAAAGACGGACGCGAAACCTCCGGTCGCCTTCATCGGGCTGGGCATGATGGGCGCGCATATGGCGGGCCATATCCTGGACGCCGGGCACCCGCTGCACGTCTACAACCGGACCCGCGCCCGGGCCGAGCCCCTGATCGCGCGCGGCGCGGCATGGCATGACGACGCCGGCGCCGCGGCATCGCAAGGCAAAATCGTCATCACCATGGTCGGCTTGCCGCGCGATGTGGAAGAGATTTATCTCGGGCAGGGCGGAATCCTGGCGCGCGCGGCGCCGGGCGCGATCCTGGTCGACATGACGACGTCGAGCCCCTCGCTCGCGGTGCGGATCGCGGCGGCGGCCAAGGCGAAGGGGTTGCGCGCGATCGACGCGCCGGTTTCGGGCGGCGACATCGGCGCGCGCGACGCCAAGCTCTCGATCATGGTCGGCGGCGAGTCGGCCGATTTCGATGCGGTGCTGCCGGTCTTGCAACTGATGGGCACCAACATCCGCCGCCAGGGCGGTCCCGGCGCGGGCCAGCACACCAAGCTCGCCAACCAGATCGTGATCGCCGGCACCATGCTCGGGGTTTCCGAAGGGCTGGCCTATGCCGGCCGCGTCGGTCTCGATCCCCGCGCCGTGCTGGGATCGATCGGCACTGGTGCTGCGGGCAGCTTCCTCCTGAACAACCTCGGACCGAAGATGGTCGATCGCGATTTCGCCGCGGGCTTCTTCGTCGAGCATCTGATCAAGGACCTGACCATCGCCAGCGAGGAGGCAAGCGCCGCCGGTCTCGACCTCAAGGGGCTGCAGACCGCCTTGAAACAATATGGCGTGCTCGCCGAGCGCGGCGGCCTTCGTGATGGAACGCAGGCGCTGATCCGGGCTTATGACTGACCGGGCGCTGCCAAACTTAACAGGAGATATTCATGCCAAGTGAATCCGTGGCGACGGGACGTTTCGACATCGGCGCGATCGCCGGCGCATTTCCGCAATCCGCGGCGACTTTGCTGGTCGACGAATATCTGACCAATCGGGAGCAGGCGAGCTCGCGGGTGTTCCGCGTCTATCGCCCCACGCCGGCACATTATCACGCCACCTGCGACGAATATCTCTATGTGTTCTCGGGGCGGGGGACGTTCTGGATGAAGGACCCCGCGACGGAAGCGGAGTTCAAGCCGGGCCAGCTGCTGTTCTTCGAACGCGGCACGGTTCACGCGATGCCGAAACTGTTCGACCACCCCGTGGTCTTCCTGTCGATCGACACGCCACGGCGCGATCCGATGGACATCATCTTCGTCGGTCAGAAAGAGGGAACACCACAGTCGTTCATGGCGCGCAACGCGACGACGGAATAGCGGTTGACCCACCCGATCCAGCCGTTCGTGCGATGAGTCGCCGAAACTGGCTGAAAATGCTGGTGGGCCCGGCAGGACTCGAACCTGCAACCAGACCGTTATGAGCGGCCGGCTCTAACCATTGAGCTACAGGCCCCGCCGCGAGCGGCCTTGAGGGGACGGCCGGCAACGGTGCCGGCACCGTTTACAGGGACGGCCGCGATCCGGCAATGCCGGGTCGAGGGGGGCAGTGACCAACGCTCCGCCGCTCAATCCACTGAAACCCCGGCGAATTCGACCACCTTGCGCCATTTCTCGGTCTCGTCCGAGATCAGTCTGCCGAATTCGGCCGGGGTCATCGGCTTGGGGATGCCGCCGACGGCGGAGAGCCGTTCGACCAGCTTGGGATCCTTGAGCGCCTCGCCGACCGCCTTGTTCAGGGCGTCGACGATTTCGGGCGGCGTGCCCTTGGGCGCGGAGATGCCGTAGAAGCCGACCGATTCGAAGCCCGGCACGGTTTCGGCGATGGCGGGAACATCGGGCACGCCGGGCCAGCGCTGCGGCGAGGTGACGCCGAGCGCGCGCACCGTGCCGGAACGCGACTGTTCCAGCGCCGACGGCAGATTGTCGAAGATCAGCTGCACCTTGTTGGAGATGATGTCCGGAAACGCGATCGCCGATCCGCGATAGGGCACATGCACCATCTCGCATTTGGTCATCGCCTTGAACAGTTCGGCGGACATGTGCACCGAGGTGCCGTTGCCCGACGAGGCATAGGAAATCTTGCCGGGGTTGGCCTTGCAGTAGTCGATGAGCTCCTGAACGGTTTTCACAGGCATGGCGTTGGACACCACCAGCATGTTGGTGAGCTGCATGATGCTCGCCACCGGCACGGTATCGCGGATGAAATCGTAGGAGAGATGCTTGTAGAGCGAGGTCGAAATCGCGTTGTTGGGCGCAACGAACAACAGTGTGTAACCGTCCGGCGTCGAATTGATCGCGGCGGCGGCCGCGATGTTGCCGCCGCTTCCGGCGCGATTTTCCACCACGAATTGCTGGCCCATATGCTCCGACAGCCACTGGCTCATGATGCGCGCCACGATGTCGACCGGACCGCCGGCGGCGAACCCTATCAGCCAGCGCACCGGGCGGTTGGGATAGGTGTCGGCGGCCGACGACGTCGCGATGCCGGCCATGAGGCTTGAAAGACAGGCGAGGCTGAAACAGGCGGCGCGTAAAAAGGCGTTCATGGGGTTTCCGTTTTTTCTGTTTGTTGGCTTATTTGTATTGATTGAGCGCGGACCGGAGTTTGATTTGAAAACGTTCTATTCCACCGACACGCCGGCGAAGGCGACCACCTTGCGCCATTTCTCGGTCTCGTCGGCGATCAGCTTGCCGTAGCCCTCGGGCGTCATAGGCTGCGGAACGCCGCCGAGCGTCGCGAACCGTGCGATCAGTTTCGGATCCTTCAGCACCTCGTTCACCGCCTTGTTCAGGATTGCGACGATTTCGCCCGGCGTGCCCTTGGGCGCGGACATGCCGTAGAACACGAACGCCTCGTAGCCCGGCACGGTCTCGGCGACCGCAGGAACGTCGGGCAGGCTGGGCCAGCGCTGCGGCGAGGTCACGCCGAGCGCGCGCACGCTGCCGCTCTGCGCCTGCGCCATCGCGGTTGGTAAATTGTCGAAGATCAGCTGCACCTTGTTGGAAATGACGTCGGGAAACGCAGCCGCCGATCCGCGATAGGGCACATGCAGCATGTCGCACTTGGTCATCGCCTTGAACAGTTCCGCCGACATGTGCAGCGTGGTGCCGTTGCCCGAGGAGGCATAGGACAGCTTGCCCGGATTTTGCCTGCAGTAATCGATCAGCTCCCGAACCGTCTTGACCGGCAAGGCGTTCGAGACCACCAGCAAATTGGGCACCTCCGTGAAGAACGCGACCGGCACGGTGTCGCGGATGAAATCGAACGGCAGTTTCTTGTAGAGCGAGCCCGAGATCGCGTTGTTGGCGCCGCTGAACATCAGCGTATAGCCGTCCGGCGTCGCGTTGACCCCGGCCTCGGTCGCGATGTTGCCGCCGCTTCCGGCGCGGTTCTCGACCACGAATTGCTGGCCGAAATGCTCCGACAGCGCCTGGCTCATGATGCGCGCCACGGTGTCGACCGGACCGCCGGCGGGAAAGCCGATCAGCCAGCGCACCGGGTGGTCCGGATAGCCGGCGGCGGATGCTGGTGTGATGGCGCCGGCAAGGCTCGCCAAACTGGAAAACCCCGCCAGAAAAGCCAGGCCGAACAGACCTGCACGCGCAAAAGCGATCATGGTCTCCCCCAACATTTTTTCGTGACTGTCGAACAGACCGGCGACAGATCGGGCTTTTCGCGCCCCTATGCATCCATGCTTTCACAAAATCCCGACTTTGCCTACAACGTCCCTTGCGTGAAACTTCGTCACCAGCGTTGCGGGGCCGAACATGAACCTCGTTTGTATCGTTTGCGCCGGCGTTCTGCTGCTGGCCGGCAGCGCTGCGGCGCAAGAGGGAGGCAAGGCCATTCCAAGGACGACGATCAGCCTGGGAACCGCGACGCCGGGCGGCGGCTTTCCGCTGTACGGCAACGCCTTTGCCGACATCATGAACGCCGCCGATCCCTCGCTTTCCATCTTGCCGCGCAACACCAAGGGCAGCAACGAGAACATTCCGCTGCTGGAAAAAGGCGAGCTCGATATCGCGCTGGTCGCCGGCGAGCCCGCTTATGAAGCCTTCATGGGCATCGGCCGGCCGGCGACCCGCCTGAAGATATTGACCGCGATCTATTCCAGTCCCGGCATGTTCGTGGTGCGTGCGGACAGCCCGTACAAGACCATCCGCGATCTCATCGGCCACGCGATCGCGTTCGGCGCGCGCGGCTCGGGTTTGCCGATCCTGTCGCGCTACATGCTCGACGGTCTCGGACTGAAGCAGGACGAGGATTTTCAATCGGTCTATCTCGACCGCGCCGGCGACGGGCCTGCGATGGTGCTGGACGGGCGGGTCGCAGCACTCTGGGGCGCCGGCATCGGCTGGCCGGGATTCAAGGCGGTGGCGGAAAGCCCCGGCGGCGCCCGCTTCATCGCACCCGACACTGAGGAGATCGCGCGCATCCGCGCCAAACACAATTATCTCAAGCCGCTGGCGGTGCCGGCCGGCAGCTATCCGAACCAGACCGCGCCGATCAATTCGGTGGGCTCATGGAGTTTTGTTCTGGCGCGGGAGAATTTGCCCGATGATGTCGCCTATCGGCTGGCGCGGACACTGCACGGTGTCGAGGCTGCGTTCTGCGAGAGGCTGGCGCAGGCCTGCGAGACTACGGCTGTGAACACGGTTGCGGCGGCGCCGAGTATCGAATTGATTCATCCCGGCGTGCTGAAATATTTTCGCGAGATCGGCGTGGCGAAATGATCGCTATCGCGAGGAGCACGCGTTAGCGCGCTCGAAAGGCGATAAGTCATTCCGGGGCGATGCGAAGCATCGAACCCGGAATCTCGAGATTCCGGGTTCGCGTCTTCGACGCGCCCCGGAATGACAGCCTAGGCAATCACTTCTTCACCAGCGGACACGCCGGGTTCGGCGGTCCGAACGCATCCTCGCCGGAAATCTTCGCGAGGATCTTGTAATAGTCCCACGGATATTTCGATTCCTCCGGGCTCTTGACCTGCACCAGCATGAGGTCATGCACCATCAGATTGTCCTCGCGCAGTTTGCCGTTGCGGGCGAAGAAATCCTCGATCGGCTTCTCGCGCATCTTCGCCGCCACCTTGAGCGGCTCGTCGGTGCCGGTATCCTTGATCGCCTGCAGATAGTGCATGACCGAGGAATAGACGCCGGCCTGCCACATCGTCGGCATCCGGTTCATCTTCGCGAAATAGCGTTTCGACCATTCCCGCGTCTTGTCGTCCATGTCCCAGTAGAACGAGGTCGTCAGCAACAGCCCTTGCGCGGCCTTAAGGCCGAGCGAATGGATATCGGTGATCAAAGCGAGCAGGGCGGCCATCTGCTGTCCGCCCTTCAACACGCCGAATTCGCCGGCGGTCTTGATTTCGTTGCCGTTGTTGGGCGGCCCGCCGGCGATGCCGATGATCTTTGCCTTGGAGGCCTGGGCCTGCAGGATGAAGGAGGACAGATCGGGCGTGGCGAAGGGCGGCCGGACCGAGCCGAGCACCTTGCCGCCGTTCTTGATTACCACCTCGGAAGCGTCCTTCTCCAGCGAATGCCCGAACGCATAATCGTCGGTGATGAAGAACCAGCTGTCGCCGCCGCGTTTCACCACTTCCTGCGCGGTGCCGACCGCGAGCGAACGAGTGTCGATCACCCACTGCATCGCGTAAGGCGAGCAGAATTTGCCGTGGAAATCCGCGGCCAGGGTCGACTGCGTGATGAACATCTTCTTCTTTTCGTTGGCGACGTTCTGGACCGCCAGTCCCACCGCCGACACCGGCACGTCCACGATCAGGTCGACCTGCTCGGTGTCGTACCAGCGACGCGCGATGCCGGCGCCGATATCCGGCTTGAGCTGATGATCACCGACGATCACGCTGATCGGCTTGCCCAGCACGGTGCCACCGAAATCGTCCACCGCCATTTGCGCCGCGGTCACCGAGCCCTGGCCGGTCGGCGTGGACGCCGGGCCGTTCATGTCGGTGAGGACGCCGATCTTGACCACATCGTCGGAGACCTGCGCCAGCGCTGCCGGCGATGACAGGGCCGCGGCGGCGAAGGCCGCGAGCATGGAAAATCTTCTGGCTGAAATCACAAATGTCCTCCCGTTATTATCAGGCGCATGGGCCCTATTGTTTGACCGGGAGTTTTTAGCCCAGCCGCTCGAATTTCTTGCAATTAATTGGCACTCCGCGTCAACGCCGCTGCCGCGATCAGGCGGCGAAACGGATCAGGCCGGAGGGCGCCGTATCGTAGCCGCTGAGCTCGGTGGCCCGCTGTTTCATCCGCTTGTCGCGCAGGAAACCGACCAGGGCCTGCACCTGCGGCCGGAAATAGCTGCGTTGCCGCATCAGCAAGTCGAAATTCTCGAACAGTAGCGGGACGAAATCGAGCCCGGCCGATTTGGACGCGGCGCGGGCCGCAATGCCGCAATCGGCCTTGCCGTCGCGGATCGCGGCCGCAAGATCGGGACCGGTCAGGCATGGCGGCTCCAGCCGGCGCAGATCCTTAGGCGCTGCGCCGGCTTGCGTCAGCAGCGTCTCGAGCAGCATCTGTGCGCCGGCGCCGGGCTGCCGGACCGCCATTTTCGCGCGGGAAGACAGCACATCGGCCAGGCTGTTGAGCTGTTTCGGATTGCCGGGCGCCAGCAGCAGCCCCTGTTCGCGGCGTGCCACGCCGACCAGCACGGCATCATGCAGGCCCGGCATCGTGCGTGCCGCCACGACATTGGCGTCGTCGGGGGAGCCCTCAAAGATGGCGGGGCTATGAAAATGCACGGCCGCGGCAATCACCTCTCCTCGCTCGAGCCGCTGGACGCCGCGCCCGGTACCCTCGGTCAGGGACGCAAGGCCAGAGCCGGATTCGCGTAGCGCCCATTCCAGGAGATCGTCCTGGCTGCCGCCGACGATGGGCGGCGGCTCCGCTGTCATCATGCCCCTGGGCCGGGCCAGCCCCGCAAGCACCCAGAGGTCCAGTTCGTGGCGGGGAAACAGCCACTTGCCGGTCACCTTGCTGCAGGGAATCGCGCCTGCGGTCACCAATTCGTAGAGCTTGCGCTCGCCAAGCCGGAGATAATCCGCGGCCTCGCTGGTGGTCAGAAATTCCATCCTGCACTTTTATGCATATTCCTGCGTCTGTTCAACCAATTGACAGTTGTGGAATTCTTGCCGAACAGGACATACGGAGGATGCGATGTCCGACCAATCCGGCGCCTGGCAGCTTATCCTGAACGGCGATCCCGCGCTGTTTGCGATCGTGCGGCTGTCGCTTGCCGTCAGCCTGTCCGCGGTCGCGCTGGCCGCCCTGATCGGCATGCCGCTCGGCGCGCTGCTGGGGCTGACCCGCTTTCCCGGGCGCTCGGTGCTGGTGGTGCTGCTCAATGCGCTGATGGGGCTGCCGCCGGTAGTAGTCGGGCTTGCGGTTTATCTGTTGCTGTCGCGCTCCGGGCCGCTCGGGTCGTTCGGCATTCTGTTCACCCCGGCGGCGATGGTGGTGGCGCAAACCGTCCTGATCGTGCCGATCATCGCGGCGCCGACGCGCCAGACGGTCGAGGATCTCTGGGCCGAATACCGCGACGAACTCGCGGCGATGAATGTCAGTCCGGTCGGCCGCATGACAACCTTGTTGTGGGATGCGCGCTTCAGCCTGGTCACGGCTCTGCTGGCGGGATTCGGCCGCGCCGCCGCCGAAGTGGGTGCGGTCATGATCGTCGGCGGCAATATCAATGGCTTCACCCGCACCATGACGACGGCAATAGCACTCGAGACCTCCAAGGGCGACCTGCCGCTGGCGATGGGGCTCGGGCTCATCCTGGTCGCCATCGTTCTGGCGATCAACGCGGCTGCCTGGGGCACGCGGGTCTGGTCCGAACGGCAGGCGGGCTGAGACCATGCGGGCACCGGCAAGCGATCTTCCCCTGGTCCTCGATAGCGTCTCGCTGCAGGCGGGCTCGACCACGATCCTCGACCGGGTGAGCATCAAGATCATCCCCGGCGCGCCGACGCTGATCGTCGGGCCGAACGGTGCGGGCAAGACCCGCCTGTTGCGCTTGTGCATGGGGCTCGATGCGCCATCGGCGGGCTGCATCACCTGGGGCGGCCGCGCCGATCGCGCCATGACGCGTCGCGCCATCCTGTTTCAGCGCCCGGTGATGCTGCGAAGGACGGCTGGCGCCAACATCGCCTATGCGCTGGCGCAGGCAGGCGTGCCATACCGCGAGCGCGCCGGGCGGATCGTTACCTTGCTCGATCGCGTCGGGCTTTCGGATCTGGCGCTGCGGCCGGCACGGCGGTTATCCGGCGGCGAACAGCAGCGGCTGGCGTTGGCCCGCGCGCTGGCGCGCGATCCGGAAATTCTTCTGCTCGACGAGCCCACCGCCAATCTCGATCCCGCTGCGACGCGCGGCGTCGAGGAGATCGTGCTGAGCGCCGCGCGATCCGGCGTCAAGATCGTGATGGCCTCGCACGACCTCGGCCAGGTGCGAAGGCTCGCCGGCGATGTGATCTTTCTGGTCCGCGGCGCGCTGTGCGAGCAGGGCAGCGCGGAAGCATTTCTCGATCATCCGAATACACCCGAAGCCGTTGCCTTCCTGCGCGGCGATCTCGTGATTTGATGTGCTGAAGGAGGAAATCATGTCTCGTTTTTCATCGCTCGCGTCGGCGGTTCTGGTTGCCGCGCTGGTTCATTTCACGCCCGTCAGTGCCGAGGACAGGTCGATCGTGGTGGCCTCGACCACTTCGACGCAGGATTCCGGGCTGTTCGGCTACCTGCTGCCGATCTTCAAGGCCAGGACCGGCATCGAGGTGAAGGTGATTGCGCAAGGCACGGGACAAGCGCTCGACACCGCGCGGCGCGGTGATGCCGACGTAGTGTTCGTCCACGCCAAGGCGCAGGAGGAAAAATTCCTCGCCGAGGGTTTCGGTGTCAAACGCTTCGACGTGATGTACAACGACTTCGTGCTGGTCGGGCCGAAAGCCGATCCCGCCGGCGTCAAGGGCAAGGACATCGAGACCGCGCTGAAGACCATTCAAGCCAAGGCCGCGCCATTCATCTCGCGCGGCGATCGGTCCGGCACCAATTCGGCCGAACTCGCGCTCTGGAAACAGTCCGGGATCGACATCGCCGCCACCAAGGGCGCGTGGTACCGCGAGATCGGGCAGGGCATGGGCGCGGCGCTCAACACCGCGGCTGCCGTGAACGGCTACACGCTGTCCGACCGCGGCACCTGGATCTCCTTCAAGAACCGCGGCGATCTCGAAATCGTCGTCGAGGGCGATAGGCAGCTGTTTAATCAATATGGCGTCATGCTGGTTAACCCTGAGAAATATCCGACCGTTAAGAAGGAACTCGGGCAGACCTTCGTCGACTGGCTGGTCTCGCCGGAAGGGCAGAACGTGATCGCGGGCTACAAGATCGACGGTCAGCAACTGTTCTTTCCCGACGCGGACAAGAAGGGCTCGTGAGCAATCTTCTTGGCGACGGTTGCCAAAGGGACGATGTGTGGTCCACCATTTCCAGATGATCCCGACCCAGCGTTTGCCGCTTTCGCTCACCCCGCTCGACGCCGCGCTCGCGGCTTTGCTGCGGGGGATTGAGCCGGTCGCGCCCGTAGTGCTCCCACTCGCCGATGCCCTGGGCACCGTCGCGGCGGATATGCCGCCGCTTCGCGCCCATCCCTCCCGCGACGTCGCCGTCAGCGATGGCTGGGCCTTGCGCGCGGCCGATCTCGTCGGGGCCTCTTCCTATTCGCCGCTGCCGCTTTCGGCGTCTCCGGTCTGGGTCGAAGCCGGCGAAGCCATGCCGGCAGGCTGCGACTGCGTGATCGATGCCGACCTGCTGGATCAAACCGGGCCGATGGTTCAGGCGCTGGCGGAAGCGACACCGGGGCAGGGCGTTCGACGTGCGGGCAGCGAAATCCTCGAAGCAAGCACGGCGATTGCTCCCGGGCGGCGCATCCGTCCGCTCGACCTCTTGATCGCGCGCGCGAGCGGCCTTGCCGAACTGCACGTGCGCCGCCCGCGGCTGCGCATGGTAAACATTCCCTCCACCTCCGGCACTGCGGTGACGGCGCGGCTGATTGCGGAGAGCGCGCAGGCGGCGGGGGCCGCTGTCGTCTCTATCGATGCCGCGGGACGCGATGCGGCATCCGTTGCCGCGGCGGCCGCGACCGACGCCTGCGATATGCTCGTCACCACGGGAGGCAGCGGCGTCGGCGGCAACGACGCGGTCGTGGCGGCCCTTGCCAGGCGCGGCGAGGTCCTGGCCCATGGCATCGCGTTGCAGCCCGGCCGGACCGCGGCTGTGGGCCGGGTCGGAAAGGTTCCGGTGATCGCGCTGCCGGGCGCGCCGGATCAGGCGCTGGCGGCGTGGTGGACGCTGGCGCTTCCGGTGCTGGATGCCTTGTCCGGTCTCTCGCCGCGGCAGCCGGTCACCCTGCCGCTTGCGCGCAAGATTGCCTCAAGCGTGGGCATCACCGAACTCGTGCTGCTGCAACGGATCGAGGGCCGGTGGCTGCCGCTGGCGGTCGGCGACTTCTCGCTCGACGCGATCGCCCGCGCCGACGCATGGCTGGCGGTACCCGGCGGGGCCGAAGGCCATGCTGCGGGCACGCCGGTCGATGCCTATATGCTGCGGGACTGACATAGGGTTTATGGTTCCCGCATGACCAACGCGCCTTCGCCGAAAAACCGCGATAATTTGGATCAGGACCAGTTCCTGACCATCCTGTCGCGCGAGGAGGCGGTGGCGCGGTTCGAAGCCGCCCTGTTCCCGAAAGCAGTGCCGGCCGAGCCGCGGCGGCTTGCCGATGCGCTCGGCTGCACGCTGGCGCGGGATGTCGTGGCGTCGATCGACGTGCCTCCGTTCGATCGCTCCAATGTCGACGGCTTTGCGGTACGCTCCGCCGATCTCGCCTCCGCCACTGAGGCCACCCCGGTGCGGATCAAGTTGAACGGCGAGGTCATCGCCTGCGGCACCGCGCCGACAAGGCCGGTGCTGTCGGGTACGGCGACCTCCATTGCGACCGGCGGCCCGCTGCCGCGCGGCGCCGACGCCGTCGTCATGGTCGAGCATAGCCAGCCGGTCGGACCGCGCGCGATCGAGATTCGCCGCGCCGCCTCCCCGGGGCAGTTCGTGTCCTATGCCGGTTCCGATATCGCGCGCGGCGAGGCGTTGCTGCGTGCCGGCACCGTGATCGGCTCGCGCGAGATCGGCATGTGCGCGGCTTGCGGGATCGCGGAAGTTTTCGTCGCGCGCCGGCCGCGCGTCGCCGTCCTCTCCACCGGCGACGAACTGGTGCAGGCGGGCCGGCCGCTGGGTCCCGCCGAAATCTACGACACCAATGGCGCGATCGTGGCGGCGGCGGTGAACGAAAACGGCGGCGAGGCGGATTTTCTCGGCGCCATTGCCGATGACGAAGCAAAGCTCGAGGCCGCGATGCGCGACGCACTTGCGACCAGCGACATGCTGGTCTTGTCCGGCGGCACCTCGAAGGGCGCGGGCGACGTCTCCCACCGCATCATCGACCGGCTCGGCAAGCCCGGCATCATCGCCCATGGCGTGGCGCTGAAGCCCGGCAAGCCGCTGTGCCTTGCGGTCTGCGACGGCAAGCCGGTAGTGATCCTGCCGGGGTTTCCGACCTCGGCGATGTTCACCTTCCACGACATGATCGTGCCGGTGCTGCGGCGGATGGCGGGGCTGCCGCCGCGTTCCGATGCGAAGGTCACGGCGAAAGTCCCGGTGCGGATCGCTTCCGAACTCGGCCGCACCGAATTCGTCATGGTGTCGCTGGTCGAGGGCAATGACGGCCTGATCGCCTATCCTTCCGGCAAGGGAAGCGGCGCGATCACTTCTTTCGCGCAGGCCGACGGATTCCTGAAGATCGATGCGCTGGCCGACCAGATGCCGGCCGGCACCGAGGCCGAGGTGACGCTGTTCACGCCGCATGTGCGGGTGCCTGACCTCGTCATCGTCGGCAGCCACTGCACCGGGCTCGACCTGGTGACGGCGCAGCTGGCGCATGCCGGCCTTAACGTACGTTCGATCGCGGTCGGCAGCCTTGGCGGCCTCGCCGCGGCCAGGCGCGGCGAATGCGATTTCGCGCCGATCCATCTGTTCGATGAAAAGACCGAGACCTACAACAAGGCGTTTCTCGGCGCCGGCCTCGAACTGGTGCCGGGCTGGCGGCGGATGCAGGGTATCGTGTTTCGCAAGGGCGACGTGCGGTTCGAAGGAGCAAAGGACGCGCAAGCCGCGGTGCGCTCGGCGCTCGTTGATTCCGCCTGCATCATGGTCAACCGCAACCAGGGCGCGGGCACCCGCATCCTGATCGACCGGCTGCTCGGAGATAACAGGCCCGATGGCTACTGGAACCAGCCGAAGTCGCACAACGCTGTGGCCGCCGCGATCGCGCAGCATCGCGCCGACTGGGGCATGACCATCGCGCCGGTGGCGCAGGCGGCCGGTCTCGGCTTTATCCCTTTCGCGGAAGAGCATTATGATTTTGCATTAGTGACGGCGCGGAAAGATCGCCCGGCGGTGCAGGCATTCCTCAAGGCGCTGGCGTCGCAGGAAGCTCGTGCGGCGCTGACGCAGGCGGGATTTCGGAAGGCGTAAGCGTCATGGTGCGGGATGCGTCGTCTTGACACCGTCATCGCGAGCGAAGCGAAGCAATCCAGCTTGACCGCCGCGAAGCTGGATTGCTTCGTCGCTTCGCTCCTCGCAATGACGGGGGATGGTGGGTAAAATTCGCAGTAGCTCCTCCCCTCAAATAAACGCCATGCCGCCATTCAGCACGATAGTCTGGCCGGTCATGTAGTCGTTGCCGAGCACCATCAACACCGCCTGCGCCACTTCATCCGGCTGCCCGAGCCGGCCCAGCGGAATATTGCGCGCCAGATCCGACCGGCCGCGCATCATGTCGGTTTCGATCAGCGACGGCGCCACCGCGTTGACCGTGATACCTTCCTTGACCAGCCGCGCCGCATAGCCTCGCGTCAGTCCTTCCATGCCGGCCTTCGACGCATTGTAGTGCACACCGATGGCGCCGGCGCCGCGCGCGGCGCCCGACGAGATATTGACGATGCGGCCCCACTTCTTTGCGCGCATCGCAGGCACCACGGCCTGATTGCAGAGGAAGGCAGATTTCAGGTTGACCGCAATGGTCTGATCGAAGTCGGCTTCGGTCAGATCATCGATGCCGCGCACGATCGCCATGCCGGCGTTGTTGACGAGGATGTCGATTGGCCCCAGCGCCGAATTGACGTGGTCGACCAACTTCGCCACGGCGGCGGCGTGCGATACGTCGGCGGCGATCGCGATCGCGCGACCGCCCTTGCGTTTGATCTCGGCCACGACCGCATCGGCCTCGCCCGCGCGTTCGCGATAATTGACCGCGACGGCGGCGCCGGCCCCGGCGAGCGCCATGGCAATTGCGGCTCCGATGCCGCGCGAGGCGCCCGTCACTAGCGCGATATGGCCGTCCAGAGCCGGTTTGATGGTCATGATAAAGATCCTCCGGGAGAAGTGAACTAGCCCCCGTCCAGCGCCGCCAACCGCTCCGCCTCCGCAATGTCATCCATGGTGTTGGCGTTGAAAAAGGGATCGAGCGGTGTCGTCGGCCAGGTCACGGTGGCCAATCTGTAACGCGCGGTCCAGCGGTCGATCTTCCTGATGTCTTCGACCACCAGCGCGTGGCGAAGCTCCGCGCGCAATGCAACGCTCCATAATCCGATCACCGGATGCGATTGTCCGTCGGAGGCCGCGACCGCGAGCTGCGCGTCCTGTTCGGCGCGCGCCTGGTGCAGGTGCCTGACGAGATCGCGCGGCAGGAACGGACAATCGGCCGCCGCGCTCAACACCCAGGCAACCTCGGGCCGGTTCGCCGCCGCCCAGTCGAGGCCGGCCAAAATGCCGGCAAGCGGCCCGGGAAAATCCGCAACCGAGTCCGGGATCACCGGCAAGCCAAAACCTGCGAACCGCGCCGGATCGCCGTTGGCGTTGAGGATCAGCCCGTCGCATTGCGGCTCAAGCCGCGCGATGACGCGTGCCAGGATCGTGCGGCCGCCGATGCTGCGCATTGGCTTGTCGCCGCCGCCCATCCGCCGCGCCAGTCCGCCAGCCAATAGCAATCCAGGGGTCGCCGGAAATTCACTCGTCACGGTCGGCGCCCTTGCGCTTGTGACGCGCCGATTCCTCTTCGACGTAAGTAAGATCCTGATCGTAGACGATACGTTCCTGGCCCGACAGCGCGATGAAACGCTTTCCGCGCGCGCGGCCGACCAGCGTCAGCCCGACCTGCTGCGCGAGGTCGACGCCCCACGCCGTAAAGCCCGAGCGCGAAACCAGGATCGGAATTCCCATCCGCACCGTCTTGATCACCATCTCGGAGGTCAGCCGCCCGGTGGTGTAGAGAATCTTGTCGGCGGGATCGACGTCATGGCGGAACATCCAGCCCGCGATCTTGTCCACCGCGTTGTGGCGGCCGACGTCTTCGGTGTAGCAGAGCGGCGTGCCCTCCTTGCAGAGCACGCAGCCGTGGATCGCGCCGGCCTCGAGATACAGCGAGGGCATGGTGTTGATGGTGTGCGTCATCTGGTAGAGCCAGGCGGTGCGCAGCTCCGCTTGCGGCAGCGCCACGCTTTCCACCGCTTCAAGGAGATCGCCGAACGCGGTGCCCTGCGCGCAGCCCGAGGTCTGCGTGCGTTTCTTCAATTTTTGCTCAAAATTGGTGTGATGCTCGGTGCGCACTACCACCACCTGCAGGTCGTCGTCATATTCGACTTCGGTGACGACGTCGTCGTATTTCAGCATGTTCTGATTGAGCAGATAGCCGAGCGCCAGATATTCCGGATAGTCGCCGATCGTCATCATGGTGACGATCTCCTGCGCGTTCAGATACAGCGTCAGCGGCCGCTCCACCGGGACGTTGATCTCGACGGGGGCACCGGTCTGGTCGGTCCCGGCGACGCGTTCGGTCAGCCTGGGATCGTGCGGGTTCGGTAAAATCAGGGGAACGGGCGTTTTGTCGATTTTCATCATGTCCCGCAAGCTAGCATGACATTTGCCTGTTAGCCGATATAAAGCACCCAGCGGCAAAACCTAGCCCGGTTCCGCCGGCGGGTCGGAGAACAGGATGAAAGTGATTGGGCTGGCCGGGTGGAGCGGTGCCGGCAAGACCACGCTGCTGTCGCGGGTCATTCCGCTGTTCGTCGGGCGTGGCTTGCTTGTGTCCGTCGTCAAGCACGCCCATCACGGTTTCGATGTCGACGTGCCGGGCAAGGATTCCTGGGTGCATCGCCAGTCCGGCGCCACCGAGGTGCTGGTGTCCTCCGGCAAGCGCTGGGCCCTGATGCACGAATTGCGCGAGGCCTCCGAGCCGCGCCTGCCGGAGTTACTTCGGAAAATGTCGGCGGTCGATCTGGTCGTCGTCGAAGGCTTCAAATCCTACTCCCATCGCAAGATCGAGGTGCATCGCTCGGCCAACGACAAGCCGTTTCTGTTCCAGGGCGATCCCGCGATATCGGGTATTGCCACCGATGCTGTGGTTGAAACCGCACTCCCGGTGGCCCATCTCGATGATATCGAGGCCGTCGCCGCCATGATGCTGAGAGCGGCGATACCGGTCGAAGACCTGCTGGCGCGTGGCGCCGGCGAAAGCTGAGACTTAAATGGCGCAGTTGTCCGACGATTGCTTTGCCTTCGGCGGCCCGATGATGTCGGTGGACGAAGCCGTCGGCATCATCGCCGCGCGGGTCACGCCGGTGAAGGAGACCGAGACCGTTGCGCTGAAGGAAGCGGATGGGCGCATTCTCGCCGGCGACATTTTAGCGCCGCTGCCGCTGCCGCCATTCACCAATTCGGCCGTCGACGGCTATGCCGTGCGGAGCCGCGATCTGCCGAAGGGGGCGGAAGCGGCCTTCGCCGTGAGCGGCCGCGTTCAGGCAGGCTCCGTGGCAAATGATCCGATCCAGCCGGGCCAGGCCATTCGCATCTTCACCGGCGCGCCGATGCCCGAGGGCGCCGACACGGTGTTCATGCAGGAAGACGTGCGGCTCGACGGCGAGGGCAGGGTGGTGCTCCCGGCCGGGCTAAAACCCGGCGCCAATGTACGCCCCGCCGGCGAAGACATTCCGGTTGGTGCCGCCGCGCTGGCAAAAGGCCGGCGGATGCGGCCGCAGGATGTAGCACTTGCGGCAGCCTTCGGCCTGACGGAAATCGAGGTGACGCGGCGGATCCGGGTCGCGGTGTTTTCGACCGGCGACGAGTTGGTATCGCCGGGCGGCCGGCGCCTGCCTGCGCAATTGTTCGATTCCAACCGTTTCATGCTGATGGCGATGCTTGTGCGCCTGGGCTGCGAGGTCAGCGATCTCGGCATTCTGCGGGACGATCGCGCCTCGCTGGCTGCCGGCCTGAAGCAGGTGGCGGGCCGCCACGATCTCATCCTGACCACCGGCGGCGTTTCGACCGGCGAAGAGGACCATGTCAGGGCCGCGGTCGAAAGCGGCGGCTCGCTGGTGCTTTGGCGCATGGCCATAAAACCCGGCCGGCCCGTGGCGATGGGAATCATCGGCGGCACGCCGTTCATTGGGCTGCCGGGAAATCCCGTGGCGAGTTTCGTCACCTTCGTGCACGTGGTGCGGCCGACCGTGCTGGCGCTGGCGGGCGCGACACAACAGCGCATCGTTCCGATCCCGGTTCGCGCGGCCTTCGCCTACCGGAAGAAGATCGCCCGCCGCGAATATGTCCGGGTGACCTTGCGCCGGGCGACGGATGGCATGCTGGAAGCGACAAAATTTCCGCGCGAGGGCGCAGGCTTGTTGTCGTCGCTGGTGGATACCGACGGGCTGGTCGAACTCGGCGAGGAGATCACGCAAGTCGAGCCGGGCCAGGCCGTGGGTTTCCTCGGCTATGCAAATTTGCTTTGAATTCTACCGGCTTGCGGCATGCGTTGACGATGCCCGCCCGCTTCGCCATCTTGTGGGCGCATGACTACGACCAAACTCGATCTCACCGGTCTCAAATGTCCGTTGCCGGCATTGAAGACGCGCAAGGCTTTGAAAGCATTGAAGCCGGGCGATTTTCTGGAAGTTCGCTGCACCGATCCGCTGTCGGTGATCGACATCCCCAACCTGATCCGGGAAACCGGCGACAAGGTCGACATCACCGAGCGTGCCGAGCAGCAGATCGTCTTCCTGATTGAAAAAGCAAATGGTCTGATCGAAACGCCGAATGGCTAGCTGCCCGCCGTCGCGGGAACAAAATCTGGACACGTTCCCTTGGCTTGTTGCACCGCAGGGACGAACATGCCGATTCTCGCGACCATTTGCCTATCGACATCGAACGCAGCTTCTGCCCCAATCCTGTCTCGCTCTGGGACGGCGGATGGATGTGTGCCGGTAGTATGACACGCAATCCTGGGTAGAATTTGGTGGCGGCGCACGGCATAACTGGTATCTCGTGGTGTTAGTTTTTGGGGTGTTCTGTTTCGGATGCGCGCCGCGATTCCGGCGCATCCGGAATGGTGCGAAGCAGCAAGGCAGAAGCTTGCGTGGGGCGCAGGAACTTATGATAACGGGATCGTGGACGCGCAGACATGTCCGGCATGGGCGGCTGGCTGTAGGGGAGGTTTGAATGGGAATGTTTTCGTTTCTTAATCGCGATCATACGGTCGCGGAGCCGGGCTTCAGCCGGTGGATGGTGCCGCCGGCCGCGTTGTGCGTGCACTTGTGCATTGGGCAAGCCTATGCGCTGAGTGTGTTCAATCTGCCGATGACGAAGCTGATTGGAATCACTCAGTCCGCTCCGGATGACTGGAAGCTGACCGATCTTGGCTGGATATTCTCGATTGCGATCTTCTTCCTGGGAGCCTCGGCTGCGGTGTTTGGTCGCTGGGTGGAAGAAGGTGGACCCCGGCGCGCGATGTTCACCGCGGGACTGTGCTGGTCCGGTGGCTTTCTGGTTTCCGCGCTCGGCGTCTATACCCACCATCTCTGGTTGATTTATTTGGGCTACGGCGTTCTTGGCGGATGCGGTCTGGGACTCGGCTACATTTCGCCGGTATCGACGCTGATCAAGTGGTTTCCCGATCGCCCCGGCATGGCGACCGGCATGGCCATCATGGGATTCGGCGGCGGCGCCTTCATCGCGTCACCGCTGTCGGTTTGGCTGATGGCGAAATTCTCCACGCCGACGCATGTCGGAGTTGCCGAGACCTTTATTGTGCTGGGCGTGGTCTATCTGGCGTTCATGTGGGTCGGTGCGGCGATCGTGCGCGTGCCGGCGCCGGGCTGGAAGCCTGAGGGCTATACGGCGCCGGTCGTCGCGCAAAAGCTGATTACCACCCAGCACGTCTACGTCTACGACGCGATCAAGACGCCGCAGTTCTGGCTGATCTGGTGGGTGCTCTGCCTTAACGTTACCGCGGGCATCGGCGTGCTCGGCCAGGCCTCCGCGATGAGCCAGGAAATGTTTCCGGGTCATGTCACGCCGGTGGCAGCCGCGGGTTTTGTCGGCTTGCTGAGCCTGTTCAACATGCTCGGGCGGTTCTTCTGGGCTTCGACGTCTGACCTCATCGGTCGCAAGAACACCTATTTCTGCTTCTTCGCGATCGGGACGGTGCTCTATATCCTTGTACCCTGGACCGGTTCGATCGGCAGCGTTGCGCTGTTCGTGCTGTGCTTCGTCGTCATCATGAGCATGTATGGCGGCGGCTTCGCCACCGTGCCGGCCTATCTGAAGGATATGTTCGGCACGCGCTATGTTGGCGCCATCCACGGATGGCTGATCACGGCCTGGTCAATGGCGGGAATCTTCGGTCCAGTGCTGGTCAACTACATCCGCCAGTACCAGATCGATCACGGCGTGCCCAAGGCACAGGCCTACAATACCACCATGTACATCATGGCGGGATTGCTGGTGATCGGCTTCATCTGCAACTTCATGATCAAGGCCGTCCACGCGCGGTTCCATATGACGGACCACGAGGTCGAAGACGCGGTCGCGGAGGTGGCTGCCGTTTCCAAGCCGGCCGGCGCGTGAGGGGGACAGGATCATGCAAAACGCAAATCAGGACGGTACAATGAAGCTAAAGCTTTTGCTCGCTTGGGGGTTCGTCGGGATTCCTCTCATCTGGGGGGTCCTCCAGACGCTGACCAACGCGATGAAGTTGTTCCAGTAGCCGTGACCGGCATCCCCTGCAACGGGATGCCTGCGTGACGCAGGAGCGATTTTGTCTCAAGGTCGTGCCTTGAAAACCGGTCGGGGCAGGGTGGCGCAAGCTGTTCTGCCCCGACGCTTATCTGCTTATATCTCCGCCGCTCTTTCTTCTTGGCATGTGGCATGCCACGGATTAGAGTCGCAAGGAATAACGCCACCAATGAGACGTCTCAATGAGTCATGATGTGCAACAGGTCCGCTCGTTCGAACATCCGGGCGAAGGACGCAAGCGGGCGAAATCGACTCCCAAGGGACGCCAGGTCGATCCCACCGCGGCGCATGAGATCGAGCTCCTGCTCGGCGACCGGCCGCGGCGGCGCGACCTGCTGATCGAGCACCTGCATCTGATCCAGGACAAATATCACCAGATTTCCGCCGCCCATCTGGCTGCCCTTGCCGACGAGATGAAGCTTTCGTTCGCGGAAGTGTTCGAGACCGCGACCTTCTACGCCCATTTCGACGTGGTGAAGGAAGGCGAGCCCGATGTGGCGCCGCTGACGATTCGCGTCTGCGACTCGCTGACCTGCGCCATGCTGGGCGCGGAAAAGCTGCTGCAGGAATTGCAGGACGCCAAAGGCCCGGGCGTTCGCGTGGTGCGCGCGCCCTGCGTCGGGCTGTGCGATGTGGCCCCGGTGGCCGAGGTCGGCCATCACTACGTTTTCCGCGCGACCTCATCGGAAGTGTTGGCGACGGCCGCGCGCGGCGAGACCGAGCCGGATATTCCGCCCTATGTCGACTACGAGAGCTATGTGAAGGACGGCGGTTACAAGCTGCTGAACGATCTGCGCGCCGGCCGCGTCAGCAAGGAGGACGTGCTGAAGGCGCTCGACGATTCCAGCCTGCGCGGGCTCGGCGGCGCCGGCTTCCCGACGGGCCGCAAATGGCGCGCGGTGCTCGGCGAACCCGGGCCGCGGCTGATGGCGGTCAATGGCGACGAGGGCGAGCCCGGCACCTTCAAGGATCGCTTCTATCTGCTTCGCGATCTGCACCGTTTCCTGGAGGGCACGCTGATCGGCGCGCATATCGTCGATGCGACCGACGTCTACATCTACATCCGCGACGAATATCCGGCGGCGCTCAAGGTGCTTCCGCTCGAGCTTGCCAAGCTGCCGAAGGGCGGTCCCACCCTGCACATCCGCCGCGGCGCCGGCGCCTACATCTGCGGCGAGGAATCCTCGCTTCTGGAAAGCATCGAAGGCAAGCGCGGCCTGCCGCGGCACAAGCCGCCATACCCGTTCCAGGTCGGGCTGTTCGGCCTGCCGACGCTGATCAACAACATCGAGACGCTGTTCTGGGTGCGCGACATCGTGGAGAAGGGCGCGGACTGGTGGAAGAGCCACGGCCGCAACGGCCGCCATGGCCTGCGCAGCTATTCGGTATCCGGGCGTGTCAAGAATCCCGGCGTGAAGCTTGCGCCTGCCGGCCTGACGGTGCGCGAATTGATCGACGAATTCTGCGGCGGCATGGCCGATGGACATAAATTCTATGCCTATCTGCCGGGCGGCGCATCCGGCGGCATCCTGCCGGCGTCGATGGACGACATTCCGCTCGATTTCGGCACGCTGGAAAAATACGGCTGCTTCATCGGTTCGGCCGCGGTCATCATCCTGTCCGAGCAGGACAGTGTGAAGGACGCGGCGCTGAACCTGATGCGCTTCTTCGAGGACGAAAGCTGCGGCCAGTGCACGCCTTGCCGGGTCGGAACCCAAAAGGCGGCGCTGCTGATGCAGAAGCCGGTCTGGAACCGCGAGTTGCTCGAGGAATTGGGTCAGGCGATGCGCGATGCCTCGATCTGCGGCCTCGGCCAGGCGGCCTCGAATCCGCTGACATCAGTGATTAAATACTTCCCGGATGAATTCGCACCGAAAGAGGCTGCGGAATGACAAAAATCCAGTTCGAACTCGACGGCCAGCAGGTCGAGGCCGTCAACGGCGAGACCATCTGGCAGGTGGCAAAACGCCAGGGGAATGAAATCCCGCATCTGTGCTATTCGCCCGAGCCCGACTACCGGCCGGACGGCAACTGCCGTGCCTGCATGGTCGAGATCGAGGGCGAGCGGGTGCTGGCGGCTTCCTGCAAGCGCACCCCCAGCGTCGGCATGAAGGTGAAATCGGCGAGCCCGCGCGCGGTCGCGGCGCAGAAGATGGTGATGGAGCTCCTGGTCGCCGATCAGCCGGCGCGCCAAACCTCGCACGATCCCGATTCGAAATTCTGGCACTGGGCCGAAAAGGTCGAGGTGACCGAAAGCCGTTTTCCCGCCGCCCAGCGCTGGGACGGCGACGCCAGCCATCCGGCGATGCGCGTCAATCTCGATTCCTGCATCCAGTGTGGGCTGTGCGTGCGCGCCTGCCGCGAGGTCCAGGTCAACGACGTGATCGGCATGGCCTATCGCAGCCATGAATCCAAGATCGTGTTCGATTTCGACGACCCGATGGGGGAGTCGACCTGCGTCGCCTGCGGCGAATGCGTGCAGGCCTGCCCGACCGGCGCGCTGATGCCGGCGGTGATGCTCGACGAGAACCAGACCCGCGTCACCTATCCCGACAAGAAGGTCGACTCGCTGTGCCCATATTGCGGCGTCGGCTGCCAGGTCACCTATCAGGTCAAGGACGACAAGGTGATCTATGCCGAAGGCCGCGACGGCCCGGCCAACCACAACCGGCTCTGCGTCAAGGGCCGCTTCGGCTTCGACTATATCCATCACCCCAACCGCCTGACCAAGCCGCTGGTGCGGCTGCCGAACGTGAAGAAGGACGCCAACGACCAGGTCGATCCGGCCAATCCGTTCACGCATTTCCGTGAAGCGAGCTGGGAAGAGGCGCTCGACATCGCGGCCAAAGGCCTCGTGAAAATCCGCGACGGCAAGGGCGTCAAGGCGCTGGCCGGTTTCGGCTCCGCCAAGGGCTCGAACGAGGAAGCCTATCTGTTCCAGAAACTGGTACGCACCGGCTTCGGCTCCAACAATGTCGACCACTGCACGCGGCTGTGCCACGCCTCCTCGGTCGCGGCCCTGATGGAAGGTCTCAATTCCGGCGCGGTGTCGGCGCCGTTCTCAGCCGCGCTGGACGCCGAGGTCATCATCGTGATCGGCGCCAATCCGACCGTGAACCACCCGGTGGCGGCGACCTTCATCAAGAACGCGGCCAAGAAGGGCGCCAAGCTGATCGTGATGGATCCGCGCCGGCAAACGCTGTCGCGCCACGCCACCAAGCACCTGGCGTTCAAGGCCGGCAGCGACGTCGCGATGCTGAACGCGATGATCAACACCATCATCAGCGAAGGGCTGACCGACGAGCAATATATCGCCGGCTACACCGAAGGCTTCGACGACCTGAAGGAGCGGATCCAGGAATTCACCCCGGAGAAGATGGCGCCGATCTGCGGCATTCCGGCGGAGACCCTGCGCGAAGTGGCGCGGATGTACGCGCGCGCCAAATCCTCGATCATCTTCTGGGGCATGGGCATCAGCCAGCATGTCCACGGCACCGACAATGCGCGCTGCCTGATCGCGCTTGCGCTGATCACCGGCCAGGTCGGCCGGCCCGGCACCGGCCTGCATCCGCTGCGCGGCCAGAACAACGTGCAGGGCGCCTCCGACGCCGGCCTGATCCCGATGTTCCTGCCGGACTACCAGCCGGTCGGCCGCACCGATCTGCGTGAGCCGTTCGAAAAGCTCTGGCACCAGGACCTCGATCCCGTTCGCGGGCTGACCGTGGTCGAGATCATGAACGCGATCCACGCCGGCGAGATCACCGGCATGTATATCGAGGGCGAGAATCCCGCGATGTCCGATCCCGATCTGCAGCATGCCCGCGAGGCGCTGGCGAAACTCGAGCATCTCGTGGTGCAGGATTTGTTCGTCACCGAGACCGCCTTCCACGCCGACGTGATCCTGCCGGCCTCGGCCTTCGCGGAGAAATCCGGCACGTTCACCAACACCGATCGCCGCGTGCAACTGGCGCGCGAGGTGATAAAACCGCCCGGCGAGGCCAAGCAGGACCTCTGGATCATCCAGGAAATTGCGAAGCGCATGGGGCTGCCGTGGAATTACAGCGGCCCGGCGGATGTTTTCACCGAGATGACCGAGGTGATGCCCTCGCTGAAGAACATCACCTGGGAGCGGCTGGTGCGCGAGGGCGCGGTGACCTATCCGGTCGACGACCCCACCAAGCCCGGCAACGAGATCATCTTCACCACCGGTTTTCCGACCGAGAGCGGCCGCGGCAAGATCGTGCCGGCGCGCGTGCTGCCGCCGGACGAGGTGCCTGACGACGAATACCCGATGGTGCTCTCCACCGGCCGCGTGCTCGAACACTGGCATACGGGCTCGATGACGCGGCGCTCCAGCGTGCTCGATCAGATCGAGCCGGAAGCGGTGGCCTTCATGTCGCCCAAGGACATGCGGCGCCTGAACGTCTGGCCTGGCGATTTCATCCGGCTCGAAACCCGCCGCGGCGCGGTCGAGGTGAAAGTGCGCTCCGACCGCGACGTGCCGGAGAACATGGTGTTCATGCCGTTCTGCTACGCGGAAGCTGCCGCTAATCTGTTGACCAATCCGGCGCTCGACCCGTTCGGCAAGATTCCCGAATTCAAATTCTGCGCGGTCAGGGCCGAGCGCGCCGAGATCAGCAACGCGGCGGAGTAGACGGGAAGCGGCGGCGTGAGGCCTCGCATATTTTCGGATGGGTAGCCCGACATTATCGCGGCGCCGTCGCTCCTGACGTTCCGACAACGGGCATCGTAGGCTGGGCAGCCTTGTTCTGGGCGACCATCGTTTCCAGTCGCGCGATATTTTCCAAAAGACGCTGGCTGGTCAGGACCAGGAAATAATAGCCGAATTGCGGGTTCTGGAAGTAGATCTCCAGCAGCTTCTCGTAGGTGATGGTCAACACGTGGCCATCCTCGATGCATTCGATCGTCGCGGTGCGACGGTTGTCGGGCGTCAGAAAACCGAGTTCGCCCATCAGGCGTCCCGGTGGAAGTTCGACGCCGATTTCCTTCACCAGGAATTTTCCGGTGACGGTCAAGAGCATCTCGTGAGCTGCATCGTCTCTTTTGAACAGGATATCGCCCTTGCGGTATTTGCGCTCGGTCATGAACGGCTTGAGCCATTCCATCGAGGTGTCGCCCTGCGTTGCGCTGCGGGCCTTCTTCACCAGCACGAGCATCTGACGCAGGCGATACGCATTGATGGGGACCATCAGGAGATACAGGAGAAAGGTCGTGACGGTTCCGCTGAGCGCGCCGAAGCCGGCGAAGAAGGCGCAGCCGATCATGTTCGCGACCCGCAGCGGCACCATGGTCTGCGTCACCAGGGTGGCGACAAAGAACACCGCGCCCACCAGCGCGAACATGTTGGCCAGGGTGATGTTGTGCAGGAAGATTTCCAGCAGACGGTTGAAGATGGCGTCATAGGTGACGTTGTTGGGATCGAGACCCAGCTGAACCAGGATCTTGGCGAACGTCAGGTTGTCCGCCGCCGTGTTGAGGATGCGATCGAGCGTACTCACAGCCCTGCACCGCCAAGCTTCATCTCGTCCCCTTTGCGCCTGCGCGAAACAGCCGGTTTCGCGAGGATCGCGGCCGGCGGGTCCCGCCAGAGGCCGGTCTGTCGTGGGATTGAAGAAATTATTGGAAACATTGCATCCAGGTCCGCGGCCTGTTTCGTTTGCCAAGCCTGGCAGCGTCAGGAGGGTCTCAAATCACCGCTGCGCCGGGGAATATAAGGGCATCGACCGGGGCGCGTCACCATGGGAATTCGACTAAAGAATCCGGCCGCGCCTGGTGGTCGCGACCCAAATACGGGCAAGTCCGGCCGGCGACACGGTCCCCGGGCGCGGCAGGGAAGCGCCTGACACGCAGCCTGCGTCAATGATGGAAGCGCGGGAGATAGATCGCGATCTTCAGCGCCATGATGGCGGCGACAGCGCTTCCAGCCACCAGGATCGTAAGAGCGCGGAGACAGAATTGCTTGATCGTCGCCAGGTGTGCCGCCGCGCTGCCCGCGCGAACGTCGCTTCGGTTTTCCAGCGGGTAGCGGGCCGGCTCGAACGGGCCGCGCGTGTGCGTCAGCATGGTCATTTCAGGAATCCTTCCTGACCGGCTCCGTCATCCTGCCGACGAGGGCGGTCACTCGCGCCCGCAGGTGCTTTGCGAACCGGATCAGCGATGCAAGCTGGGCGACGAACGGATTGCCCCTGTTCTCCAGGTCGAGTTCGAACGGCTCCGACAGATATACGGTGGCGCACCCCGCAGCGCCGCTGTTCGCCCTCGCAAACACCACCGCGGAGCTCTCGAACAGGAAGATGCCGCCGATTCGGCCGTTGACGTCGCGGGCGAGCCAGAAGCCCTGCCGGTTGCGGCCGATGAAAAATGCCGGGATCGTCTCGTTGACGATATCGGGATCGAGCGGCCGAAACGCCGCGGCGGCGGTTACGGACGTGGCGGCCATTTCGGGCTGCTTCCGGACTTGCTCTTTGTGATGCATGACGTTGATGGCGATCGCGGCCATGGCGGCCTCCTCATGACTTCTAACGGCCATGATGTGCCGATGAGGCCATAGGAATGCGAGATGACCCGGCGTGGTGTCTTGTAAGGGAGATATAAAAGCCCGCGAGGGATCGCGCTGCCTCTGCCTTAGGGCATTTATGCCGCGGCTATGAGAAAGCGTCGAAGGCCGCCTCGAATCCTTCGCCCGGTCTTGAATTTACCGGCGGTCGTTTCGCGACCGGTTCTTCACGATGATGGCCGCGATAATGAGGGCGAAGGTAAGAAGCCTAATGCAGTAGAAGAACGGTTCGATTTCGTGGGAGAGATTGGTCAAACCCAGCACTACGCGCGCCGCCGTATCGAGTGCGAATGCAAGGGCGAACAACAGGAAAAACCAATCCAGCGTTTGACGCCAGAATTTCAGGAAGAACAGCATCGCCGCAAAGGACGCCATGGCCACTGCGCCGGACAGGAGTGATGACAGGCTGCTGCTCATTCCGTATCCCAAATCAGGCCGTACAGAAGGATCGTCATGGCAATCAAGGCGACCGACAGGCGCCAAAGCGAAAGATCGACGTCCGGCAGCACGACCTTGTCGAGGACGAGCAGTAGATTGTTGAGCGTGAGGCCGACGAAGCAGAGGCCGCTCCAGAGCAGCAGCCGGTATTTCTGGCTTCGATATCCGTTCAACAGCATCCAGGCGCAAACGGCGGCCGTTGCGGCGCACAGGCTGTAAATGATGGCGGCCATCTCACGAGTCCTTTCGGAATCGGAACGCATCGGCGAATGAGCGAATCCGGCGAGGCTTGGCGTGAATGATGTTCGTCACCGGAATGAGATGCCGGGCATAGAGCGCCAGGAGTTCCTGGATTAGCGCTGCACTTTCAGGAGAGATTCCCTCGAAGCGGTATATATCATTGTCGAGAGCAAGCAAACCGGCAGCGCAAAGTCGGTCGAGTGCCTCTGCGACTTCGGTCTCGCTCGTATACAGGCGCGCTGCGATCTGGGAAACGTTCCATCGTTCCTGAGGATTTGAACGAACCAGAAGAAGAGCCTCGATTTGCGCGACCGAATCGATATGCTTCAATATGAAATCCCGGATTCTGTCGGGGACGTATTGATCCGCCATTTCAAGCTTTCGGTAAGGCGCGTGGAACCCAGCCGCAGGCCCGGCTGATTGTTCTCCGATATGTTTCGGCTCGCGTCAAATGTTTGGCGCCGGAAGCAAATCGCGTCAAGCTTTCAAGTAAGCGGAGCCGCCACGGTTACCTCTGTGCTGTTCCGTGGCCGGCTTTCCAGGATCGTGAGGGGGTCCTCCACGCGTCTCAGCTACATTCTCTGGGCCGTTCGTTGTTGCATGAAAGACAAACCGCTCGAGTCATAAGCCGGCCGTTGACTGCCAGCCGCTCATAGAGGTGTGGCGTCTTGCTTGAACAAAAATCGCAGTAAGCCTCAGGGCGCTTCTCGCTTCTGGTTTCCTTAGACATGCCGGATCACCTGCTTGTGCTGCCCGCAGGCCGAGCAAGCGCCGACGTCTCGCCAAAAATGGTGCGTCTTCCCCAGCGCGCCGGTGATGCGATTTGCCTCCCGGCGGTGACTGAGCCCGAGCATGTCCGCAATGCAGTCGTCGCAAAACAGCCCCGGCCGACGAGCCGCCAGAAACCGGCCGATACGGTCGGCGTTGCGCTCGGCCGATGCTTCGCTTGCGGCTGGAAGCGGTATGTCAGCGGGAGCGCCGCTCCGAGTGGCCATGATTTCGTTCGATGCTTGTCGCGGCCCGTCGCAAACCCCGGCGCCGTCGAAAGCCATCCCGACATCGCGGTCGATGCTCGACATGGTGGCGTCGCTCCATTCCTTTCCCAGCACGTGCCGAGAATCCCCGGCAAAATTTTTCATAGCGGGAACTCTCGCGCAACCGTCAATCCGGCGCTCCGTACGCTGACGTACCTTTGTAGTCGGTACGATGGCGTCCACGGCGGGGTTTGGACGTCCATCGCGGCCGAGTTGTCACCGGCGACACGTCCCGCAACGGGCGCGGCGGAATTCCACGTCTCAGACTTTGGTCGCACGATGTGATTCGGACGCTGAATCCGCGCCTGCGACAATTTTAGCCAAGCTCGGGGGTGTTCTTAATGGAATTGAATGCGTAGGCTCCAGCCGAGATGAATCTTCGCATCGATTTCTGGATTGAACCGTCGGATAGCCCTCGCGAAACCATGTCAACGTCCCAGCGCATTACAAATCTCGCGATCGTCCGGCAGGACGAGGAAGGATGTTTTTTCAGGAATGGCGTTCTGGCAAATTTGTTATCCGAAGATATTCGCGCCCTGAAGCCGCATCTGGAGCGCGTCGAAATCAAGGCGCGATCGGTCCTCCAGGAGGCCAACAGGTGCATCGAATACGTGTATTTTATCGAGCACGGGCTGGTCTCCCGGATCGCCGGCGGCCGGACTTGCTCGATCGAAACCGCGATGGTCGGACGTTTCGGCTACACGGGTGTAGCGCTTGTTCTCGGCTCGACCCTGTCCTCGCATCGTGCGGTTGTGCGATTGCCCGGAACGGCCATGCGAATTCGAGCCGATCAGCTTTCCCGAATTCTGCAGAGCCGGCCGCAGATCCAGGCCGAGATGTTGCAGTTTGTCCAGTCGCTGATGACGCAGAACGCGCAGGGCGTTTTATGCGCAGCCAAACACGAACTCGACCGGAGGTTGGCGCGTTGGCTGCTTCTTGCCAGCGATCGGATGCAGAGCGATACGCTCAGCGTAACACATGATCTACTGGCCACGGTCATGGGCGTCCGCCGCGCCGGCATCACCAATGCATTGCTGCGGTTCGAGGCTGACGGCGTCCTGAAAAAGACCCGAGGCGCCGTGAAACTTACCAACCGCCCTGCGCTGGAAACGAGAGCCTGCGATTGCTACGGCATAGTGCGCGATGCTTACGCTCGCTGGAAATCGCCGAAACGCGAACATCCAGACGCCAAAGCCGATCGTGGTCCGTCGCACCGACGGACTGCGAACAGCGCGTTCACCGCTTGATCGGTTGCGGTGGCCGCGCGCCGTTGACGGGCGATACGTGCCACCGTCAAGGCAAAGGTGCTCGGCAGATCCCCTGTCAGGTGCAGAAATCTGAATGCGGAGGTTCTTTGCGATGCGAATGATGCACCATGTCGTCGCCGTCTTCACCCTTGCGGCCATGATCGGTGGCGCGCAGGCCAGGATCGGTGAGTTCAACGGTGTCCCCAGGATCGTTGACGGCGACACCGTCCAGTTCGGCGACGTAAAGCTGCATCTGGAAGGCATCGACGCCCCGCAGATGGATCAAGCCTGCTTCGACAAGACCGGGGCGCGCTGGAAATGCGGCGTGGCGGCCAGCGACCGGCTCAAGTTGCTGGCGGCAAGCAAATCATGGGTGTGCAGGATAGACCGCAAGGATAGCTTCGGCAGGCAGTTGGCGAAATGCCAAGCGGGAGACGAGGACATCGCGCGCCAGATGGTGGAGGGTGGATGGGCACTGGCGTCGACGACCGGACTAGCAACCTATCTTCCGAGTGAAGAGGTAGCCCGCGTTGCCGGCGCGGGAATCTGGGCGGGCGCCTTCGTGGCGCCGCTGGACTGGCGTCAGCACAATTGGCACGCGAAGATCTACGGAAGGAATTCGGTACGACCGCGTTCCGCGGCCCAGTTGCTCTCTTCTGCCTTTGGCGCTTCGCCGCCTTCGGCGGATTGCGCGATCAAGGGCAATGTCAATTGGGGCGGGAAATGCATATTCCACCAGCCGGGCGGCCGCTGGTACAAGCGGATCACGATGGAAGCGAGATACGGGGATCGCTGGTTCTGTACCCCCACCGAGGCGATTGCCTCCGGGTGCCGTGAAACCAGGCGCTAGAGCGGGATGAGGTTTCCTCGAGTCGTCATCGCGTTCTATCGTTTTGTTTGCAGATGACCTCTTCGGAAAACTGGTTTCACCCCTCCGGATCTTGCGCCAGGCCGCTAACGCAACTGGTTGGCCTCGCTGATCTCGAATATTCGCCGGCGCTGCCGGCTGGCGGCCGCGTCGATCAGCATCCGCCCGGCCCAGCGGTAGACGTTCCATTCCCGGACCTGCTGGCGCATCACGCGCATGCGCTCTTGCTGCTCCTCGGCCGGCATGCGAAGGGCGATCGCGAGAGCCGACGACATCTCCTCGGTATTGTACGGGTTGACGATCAGGGCTTCGGCCAGTTCCCGCGATGCCCCGGTGAAACTCGACAGCACCAGTACGCCTCTCTCGTCGTCGCGCGCCGCGACGAACTCCTTGGCAACCAGGTTCATCCCGTCGTGCAGGCTGGAGACGATGCAAAGGTCGGCCGCGCGGAACAATTTGAAAACCTCCGCGGCCTCATGATGCCGGATCAGAAGATGGATCGGTCTGTATGAACCATCGCCGTGGCGCGCATTGATGTCGTCGGCCAGCGCTACCGCCTCGTTTTGCAGGTTGCTGTAGCTTGCGAGCTTGCTCCGCGTCGGGGCCGCCACCTGAACGAAAGTGAATTTCCGCCTCCAGCCGGGTTCGCGCGTCAGGAGATCATCGACCGCCCTCATGCGATCGAGGATGCCTTTGGTGTAGTCGAAGCGCTCGATGCCCACCGCGAGCTTGGTATCCGGTGCGATGCCGAGTGCCTGCCTGACCTGCGAGCGGCAATCTTCGATCGAGGGCTGGCCGGCCAGCGCCTTCGGCGGCCACTCGATGGAAATCGGATAGGCCCTCACCATCGTCTCATGGCCGGCCGAGATGACGCTGGCGTGCTCCCGGTCGATGCGGCTCTCGACGAATCGGTCGACTGTTTCGAAGAAATTGTTGCAGTGGAACTGGGTGTGAAATCCGAGGATCGTGCTGCCGAGCAGCCCGTCGATGATGCGCTCTTTCCACGGACAGATGCTGAACGTCTCTGCGTTGGGCCAAGGTATATGCCAGAACGTGATGATGGTTGCCTTCGGGAGGCGCTCCCGGATCATCCGCGGTGCGAGCGCGAAGTGATAGTCCTGCACCAGCACGATCGGATCCTCCGTCTTTGCCTCGTCGGCGACCGCATCGGCAAACCGCGCGTTGATCTTCTCATAAAGCCGCCAATCGGTTTCCCGGAACTGCGGTCGTACGAACGCTATGTGGCACAACGGCCAGAGGCCTTCATTGGCCAGGCCATAATAATAGCCGTCCTGTTCAGTGTCGGTAATCCAGATCCGTCGGAGCCTGTAGGAGGGGGCGTCCGGCGGCACGCCGATCGCGTCATTGGCATCCACCGTCTCCCGGTCGGCACTGCCGCTGCCATGGGCGATCCAGGTGCCGCCGCAGGCGCGAATGACCGGTTCGAGCGCTGAAACCAGGCCGCTCGCCGGTCTTTGCAGTGCAATCTTCCCGCCGGTACGATTGTGGATATACGGTTCCCTGTTGGAGATCACGAGCACTTCGGCGCCGGGAAGAACCTTGTGCAGCAGCTCCTGCAGCGTCGCCGGTGTCCAATCGATCTGCCCGGAACGGATCGTCTCGCGGCCGACCTCGATTTCCCCCAGCAATTTCTTGATCTGGTTGTCGATTGCGGACCTGTCGCGCGAGGATGCCGTCGAAATCACGCCCGAACGCACCTCATCGATGGCCCGGCGCAGCGAACGCATCCAGCCCCGCAACATGACGACCACGAATATCGCCGCGACCCCGGCGATCGCTATCGCGACGCCCGCCAGTGCGGCAACGACGAAGGCCTGCGCCTGTCCCGAGCGCTGATCGATGAAGCTTAGATCCGTAAGAATGACGAGATAGGATTTCTGGTTGCGCTCTACGATCGGAAATGCGCCGACAAGGATGCGCCGCCCGTCGTTGAAAATTGTCGAGAAGCTCTCCGATTCCGATCGCGCGACCTTGTCGCAGGAGAATGTCGTCGGCATAAGCTTGGTCGGATTGAGCAGTCGGCCGCCTTGGTCGCACAGTCCGACGGCTAGGATTCGCTCATCCAGCGCGACACTCTCAAAAATAACCGATAGACGGGAGTTGTCTTGGTCGGCGATCGCGCGCACGACGGGATTTTGAATGGCATTGTAGACCAACCGTGAGCGTGCCTCGACATCGCTGCGCGACCATTGCTCGATCAGCCGTTTGGAGAACGGCGCGATTGCAAGCGCAAGCACGATGATCACGGCAAACCCGAGTCCGAAATATTTCAGGGGACGAATTATTCGATGGAGCATCGATTCACTTTCGACGAAGCATTTGTCGCGACGCAAGGCAACTTTGTTGCGAACGTACGCCACGCTGCTGACTTTGAGGAGTGCAATCGGTGGCTGGTTCACGAGATACCCTACAATGGTGGTGGAGTATAGGCGAGGCATCCGCACCCAGCGACAAAATCGTTCGAATGCCCGGGGGGCCTCGAATCGCAGGAGCTGTCGTTGTATCCGCTCGCCGCCGATGGTGGCAAAGGGAGTTTGCGTTCGCGGCCTAGCCGAAATTTTCGCAGCAGACCGTATCGTAGAGCGGGCTCGCCTCGCGCGCCACGGCAGGAACGCTCGGCCGGCTCGAAGGCGCGGTGGCGCGCTGCGTCTCGACGAAGGCGCTCAGGATCGCCAGCGCCAGATCGGCGTGGCGGGCTTCGATCGACTGGTCGAGCCAGTCGGGCAGTTCGCGTTCGCGCGACAGGGCGCAGTACCACTCGCCCTCGTCATAGGCGATGCGGCGAACCTGCCACAGCGGCAGCTCCAGGTCGATCAGTGCCAGCGCGGCATCGGTCCAGGCTTCGGACCCGATCAGTCGTTCAATCCGCGCGGTCTTCTCGACCTGTCCCATCGACGGAAAGCGCCGGCACGCCGCGCCGACGATCTCCGACATCAGCTCGGCCGTCACGGCATGCGCGGTGCGCAGCCGGTCGCCGAGCACGAGCGGATCATGATGTTCTCTGAGGAGGCGCATGGTTTTATCTCACACATGGCGCGGTCGCGCACAGCAGCCGCACCGTGACAAGATGGCCAAAACGCCATTTGAAAACGAGGTGGGACGGCGCCCCCAGAAATAAAGATGTCATAAAGGCAGGCGCGAGGGGTGCTATCCGCCTTTGACCAGAGCGCTGTCCGGGCAAGCGAACAGAGCCGGGTGTGAGCCGTCCCGGCGCCGATCCCCGCAATGACGGCAGTGTGACGGACGTCCTCTCCGACCAATGGAGTCAGAGGGTTACGGATCCGGCTCAAGCGTCGCCCTGCCGGGCTTATATGAGATTCCTATAACATTGCCGTCGTGCCCGCCTCGAAAACCTATGCGGCGAGTGGCACTTCACCCCCACTGATACGGGTAAGGCCGGGATCGTAATCCGAACCGGTATTGATTCACCGCAAGTCGCCTTCCCCAAAACGCGCACAAGTTGCGCGCGGAAACAAGCGCGACAAGGAGCATTGTCATGTGGGACGTCGTCATGCTGGTCCTCGGCTTCGGCCTGTTCGTAGCGGGCATTGGCTATGCCTATGCCTGTGAACGGCTTTGAAGGAGTAGAGCCATGATTTTCGATTATTCACTCGCCGGCCTCGTTTCGCTGGGGCTGCTGTTTTACCTGACCTACGCCCTGCTGCGACCCGAGCGGTTCTGACGCTCTAGTCTGCCCCGGACCAGATCCGGAGCGGCAACGTACCATTCCCCAGAGACAACGTGCAAACTGAAGGCACACCACCATGACCGCCATTGGCTGGATTCAAATCATTCTGTACTGCGCCATCATTGTCGCCCTGACAAAGCCGCTCGGCTGGTACATGACCCGCGTCTTCAACGGCGAGCACACCTTCCTGTCGCCGGTGCTGCGGCCGGTCGAGGCCGGGATCTACTGGATCGGCGGCGTCGACGAGAAGCGCGAGCAGCACTGGCTGACCTATACGGTCGCCATGCTGCTGTTCCATGTCGGCGGCTTCCTCATCATCTACGGCTTGATGCGGCTGCAGGCGTTCCTGCCGTTCAATCCAGCCGGAGCAATCCGCCGTGGCGGAAGACCTGTCCTTCAACACCGCGATCTCCTTCATCACCAACACCAACTGGCAGAACTATGGCGGCGAAAGCACGCTGTCCTATTTGACCCAGATGGTCGGTCTGACGCACCAGAACTTCCTGTCGGCGGCGACCGGCATCGTGCTGGCGGTGGCGCTGATCCGCGGCTTCTCCCGCGCTTCGATGCGCACCATCGGCAATTTCTGGGTCGATGTGACGCGCTGCACGCTTTATGTTCTGCTGCCGATCTGCGTCGTCTATGCGCTGTTCCTGGTCTCGCAGGGCATGCCGCAGACGCTCGGCGCCTATGTCGACGCCACCACGCTGGAAGGCGCCAAGCAGACCATTGCGGTCGGCCCGGTCGCCTCCCAGGTCGCCATCAAGATGCTCGGCACCAATGGCGGCGGCTTCTTCAACGCCAACGCCTCGCATCCCTTCGAAAACCCGACCGCGCTGTCGAACTTCGTGCAGATCATCTCGATCTTCGCGCTTGGCGCCGCGCTGACCAACGTGTTCGGCCGCATGGTCGGCAACCAGAAGCAGGGCTGGGCGATCCTGGGCGTCATGGGGGTGCTGTTCATCGCCGGCGTCGCCGTCACCTATTGGGCCGAAGCGAGCGGCACCACCGCGATGCATGCGCTCGGGCTTTCTGGCGGCAACATGGAAGGCAAGGAAGTCCGCTTCGGCATCGTTGCCTCCTCGCTGTTTGCCGTCATTACCACGGCCGCCTCCTGCGGCGCCGTCAATGCCATGCATGACAGCTTTACCGCGCTCGGCGGCATGATCCCGCTGATCAACATTCAGCTTGGCGAGATCATCGTCGGCGGCGTCGGCGCCGGCCTCTACGGCATGCTGATCTTCGTCGTGATCTCGATCTTCGTCGCCGGCCTGATGGTGGGCCGCACGCCGGAATATGTCGGCAAGAAGATCGAGGCGCGCGAGGTCAAGATGGCGATGCTCGCGATCCTGGTGCTGCCCCTGATGTATCTCGGCTGGACTGCGGTTGCCGTTGTCTATCCGACGGCGGTAGCGTCGATGGCGAACGCCGGCCCGCACGGCTTCACCGAGGTGCTCTACGCCTATACCTCGCAGACCGGCAACAACGGCTCGGCCTTCGCGGGTCTCACCGGCAATATCCTTTTCTACAACGTCACCGGCGCAATCGCGATGTTCGTCGGCCGGTTCTTCATGATCGTGCCGGCGATGGCGATGGCCGGTTCGCTGGCGGGCAAGAAGTCGATCCCGCCCTCGGGGGGCACCCTGCCAACGACCGGCGGCCTGTTCGTCGGCCTCGTGGTCGGCGTGATCCTGATCATCGGCGGTCTCACCTTCTTCCCGGCGCTGGCGCTCGGACCGATCGTCGAACACCTGGCGATGACCTCCAATACCCTGTTCTGATCGAACTCATTTCGGAGTTACTTCCATGGAAGTCGTGCAAAAACTGAACAAGCGGATGCCGGTGTCGGCGATGCTCGATCCGAAGATCGTGATCCCCGCCATCGGCTCGGCGGTGAAGAAACTCGATCCCCGGGTCATGATCAAGAGCCCCGTGATGTTCGTGGTCGAGATCGTAGCCGCGCTGACCACGGTGATCTTCCTGCGCGATCTGGTGACGGGTGGCGAGAATCTCGGCTTCACCTTCCAGATCATCCTGTGGCTGTGGTTCACGGTGTTGTTCGCGAATTTCGCCGAAGCCGTCGCCGAAGGCCGCGGCAAGGCCCAGGCCGAGTTGCTGCGCAAGACCCGCACCGAAAGCCAGGCCAAGCTGTTGACCGGTTCCGACAATACCTATCGTCTGGTCTCCGGCACCAGCCTCAAGGTCGGCGATGTCGTCCTGGTCGAAGCCGGCGACAACATTCCCTCCGACGGCGAGGTGATCGAGGGCGTCGCCTCGGTCAACGAGGCCGCGATCACCGGCGAATCCGCGCCCGTAATCCGTGAATCCGGCGGCGACCGCTCGGCGGTCACCGGCGGCACCCAGGTCTTGTCCGACTGGATCCGCGTCCGCATCACCGCGGCGCAGGGCTCGACCTTCATCGACCGCATGATCAAGCTGGTGGAAGGCGCCGAGCGGCAGAAGACGCCGAACGAGATCGCGCTCAACATCCTGCTCGCGGGCCTCACCATCATCTTCGTGTTCGCGACCGTGACCATCCCGAGCTATGCGAGCTATGCCGGCGGTTCGATTTCGGTGGTGATCCTGGTGGCGCTGTTCGTCACGCTGATCCCGACCACCATCGGCGCGCTGCTGTCGGCGATCGGCATCGCCGGCATGGACCGGCTGGTGCGCTTCAACGTGCTGGCGATGTCGGGCCGCGCGGTCGAGGCCGCCGGCGACGTCGATACCCTGCTGCTCGACAAGACCGGCACCATCACGCTCGGCAACCGGCAGGCGACGGCGTTTCCGCCCGGTCCGCGGTGTGACCGAGCAGGAACTGGCCGATGCGGCGCAGCTCGCCTCGCTGGCGGATGAGACGCCCGAAGGCCGCTCGATCGTCGTGCTGGCGAAGGAGAAATACGGCCTGCGCAGCCCGCGACATGGCGGAGCTGGCCGCGACCTTCATTCCCGTTCACCGCGCAGACCCGCATGAGCGGCGTCGATGCCGGCGCTTCGTCGGTCCGCAAGGGCGCGGTCGATGCGATCCTGAACTATGTCGCAAGGCGGCGGCACCCATGCGGTGGCGTCCGGCAACACCGTTCGCGCCATCCAGTCCGGTGCCGTATCCGACATCGCGCGCGAGATCCAGGCGATCTCGGACGAAATCGCCAAGTCCGGCGGCACGCCGCTCGCGGTGGCCAAGGACGGCCGCCTGCTTGGCGTCGTGCAGCTCAAGGATATCGTCAAGGGCGGCATCCGCGAACGTTTTGCCGAGTTGCGCCGCATGGGTATCCGCACCGTGATGATCACCGGCGACAATCCGATGACGGCGGCGGCGATTGCCGCGGAAGCCGGCGTGGATGACTTTCTCGCCCAGGCGACGCCCGAGGATAAGCTGAAGCTGATCCGCGACGAGCAGGCCAAGGGCAAGCTGGTGGCAATGTGCGGCGACGGCACCAACGACGCGCCGGCGCTCGCCCAGGCCGATGTCGGCGTCGCCATGAACACCGGCACGCAGGCCGCGCGCGAGGCCGGCAACATGGTCGATCTCGACTCCAACCCGACCAAGCTGATCGAGGTGGTCGAGATCGGCAAGCAGCTGTTGATGACCCGCGGCGCGCTGACCACGTTCTCGATCGCCAACGACGTTGCGAAATACTTCGCCATCATCCCGGCGATGTTCCTGGCGTTCTATCCGCAGCTCGCCGTGCTCAACGTCATGCACCTGGCGAGCCCGCAGAGCGCCATCCTGTCGGCGATCATCTTCAATGCGCTGATCATCATCGCGTTGATTCCGCTGGCACTCAAAGGCGTGGCCTATCGCGCGATCGGGGCCGGCGCGCTGTTGCGCCGTAACCTGCTGGTCTACGGCCTCGGCGGCATCATCATTCCCTTTATCGGCATCAAGGCGATCGACCTCGTCGTCGCCGCCTTGCACCTGGTTTGAACCGTCATGGCGAGCGTAGCGTGGCAATCATAGCCGCTTCGCTCCTCCCAATGACGAAACTCTTAGGAGACCTGTCATGTTGAAAGAAATTCGCCCCGCCATCCTGATCCTGGTCCTGCTGACGTTGATCACGGGGCTGGCCTATCCGCTGGCCATGACCGCGATTGCGGGCGTGATCTTCCCGAAGCAGGCGCAAGGCAGCCTGATCGAGCGGGACGGCAAGGTGGTCGGCTCCTCCCTGATCGGGCAGGAATTCAAGGACGACAAATACTTCCATGGCCGACCGTCGGCGACCACGGCCCCGGACCCGGCCGATTCCACCAAGACCGTTTCGGCGCCCTACAATGCGGCCAATTCGGGCGGCTCCAACCTCGGCCCGACCAGCAAGGCGCTGGCCGACCGGGTCAAGGAAGACGTCGACAAGCTGAAGGCCGAGAATCCCAAGGCCGACGTTCCGATCGATCTCGTCACCACTTCCGCCAGCGGCCTCGATCCCGACATCTCGCCGGAAGCCGCGCTGTTCCAGGTGCCGCGGGTCGCCAAGGCCCGCAACATGCCGGAAGACCGCGTCCGCGCCTTGGTTAACGAGAACACCAAGGGCCGCTTCGCCGGGTTGCTGGGCGAGCCCCGGGTCAACGTGCTGGAGTTGAATCTGGCGCTGGACCAGGCTGCGTCGAAGTAGCAGGCGCCTAGGCTGGACCTGGGCAGGGGGCTATATTGTCAAAATGGTCCAGCAACGCCGCGATCCCGAACAACGCCCCTCGCCGGAAGCCCTGCTGGAAACAGCCCGGCGCGAGGACAGCCGCGCCGGCCGGCTGAAGATTTTCGTCGGCGCCGCCCCCGGCGTCGGCAAGACCTACGAGATGCTGCAAAGCGCGCATGCCAGGAAAAAGGCCGGCGCCGATGTGGTGGTCGGCGCCGTCGAGACCCATGGGCGCGCCGAGACCGAGGCGCTGCTGCACGGCCTCGAGGTCGTGCCGCGCAAGCGGATCGAGTACAGGGATCAGCGCATCGAGGAAATGGACCTCGACGCGCTGATCGCGCGCCATCCGCAGATCGCGCTGGTCGATGAACTCGCCCACACCAACGCGCCCGGCAGCCGCCACCCGAAGCGCTATCTCGACGTCGAGGAACTGCTCTCGCGCGGCATCGACGTCTACACCGCGGTCAACATCCAGCATATCGAGAGCCTCAATGACGTGGTCGCGCAGATCACCCATGTGCGGGTGCGCGAAACCGTGCCGGATTCGGTGTTCGACCGCGCCGACGCGATCGAGCTGATCGATCTGACACCCGACGACCTGATCCAGCGGCTGAAGGAGGGCAAGGTCTACGTCCCCAAGCAGGCCGAGCGGGCGCTGGAGCATTATTTCTCGCCGGGTAACCTGACCGCGCTGCGCGAACTGGCGCTGCGGCGGACCGCCGAGCGGGTTGACGAGCAATTGCTGACCCACATGCAGGCCAACGCCATCGCCGGCCCCTGGGCGGCGGGCGAACGCGCTTTGGTATGCGTCAGCGAGGACCCGCGGGCGGCGGGGCTGGTGCGCTACACCAAGCGGCTGGCGGACCGGCTGCATGCGCCCTGGACCGCGCTGAGCATCGAGACGCGGCGCAGCCTGCAATTGACCGACGAGCAGCGCGACCGGCTTGCCGACACGCTGCGGCTCGCCGAGGCGCTGGGCGGCGAGGCGCTCACCATTCCCGCCGTCGAGCGCCGGATCGCCGATGATGTGATCCGCTTTGCGCAGGCCAACAACGTCACCCAGATCATCATCGGTAAGTCGACGCGTTCCTGGTGGTTCGAACTCATGCGCGGCTCGGTGGTGCACGATCTGGTGCGGCGCGCCGGCAATATCAGCGTGCATGTAATTCCAGGCGACGAACAGCCGGCCGAGTCGACGGCCAAGACCGCGGTGCAGACCGCGGCGCGGCCCGAACCGTTCGACCCCAAGCCTTATCTGTTCGCGCTTCTGATCGTGGCCATTGGCCTCGGCGCAGCCGAACTGATCAAGCCGTATTTCGGTATCGAAAATGTCGACCTCGTGTTCCTCACGGCGGTGGTGAGCGTGGCGGTGCGTTACGGGCTGTGGCCGTCGCTGCTGGCCAGCGTCGCCGCCTCGCTGTGCTACAATTTCTTCTTCCTGCCGCCGGTCTATACCTTCACCATCACCGATCCGACCAATGTCGCGGCGTTCTTCTTCTTCATGCTGATCGCGATCCTGGTTTCCAATGTCGCGGCGCGCGTGCGGACCCAGGCGGTCGCGGCGATCGGCCGGGTGCGGACCACGGAGTCGCTCTACGCCTTCAGCCGCAAGCTCGCGGGCACCGCGACGCTCGACGATGTGCTGTGGGCGACAGCCTATCAAACCGCGCTGATGCTGAAGGTGCGGGTGGTGCTGCTGCTGCCCGAGCAGGGCGTGCTGACCGTCAAGGCGGGCTATCCCCCCGAGGACGAACTCGACAAGGCGGATCTCGCCGCCGCCAACTGGGCGTGGAGCAACGACCGTCCGGCGGGACGCGGCTCCGATACGCTGCCGGGGGCCAAGCGGCTGTTCCTGCCGATGCGCACCGGGCGCGGGCCGATCGGCGTGATCGGCATCGACGACGACCGGACCGGGCCGCTGCTGACGCCGGACCAGCGCCGCCTGCTCGATGCGCTGGTCGATCAGGGCGCGCTGGCGATCGAGCGGGTGCTGCTGGTCGAGGACATGGATCGCGTCAAGCGCACCGTGGAATTGGACCGCCTGCGCTCGGCGCTGTTGACCTCGATCTCGCACGATCTCAAGACGCCGCTGGCCTCGGTACTCGGCGCCGCCTCCACGATGCGGGATCTCGAGACCGGTCTCAGCGACACGCAGAAGCGCGATCTCCTGGCCACCGTGATCGATGAATCCGAACGGCTGAATCGCTTCATCGCCAATCTTCTGGATATGACGAAACTGGAGTCCGGCGCCATCGTCCCCAATACCGCGCGGCATGATATCGACGAGATCGTGGGCAGCGCCTTGCGGCGCGGCAGCAAGATTCTCGCCCATCACAAGGTTATGCTCGAGCTCGCGGCCGATCTGCCGATGCTCGAACTGGACGCGGTGCTGTTCGAGCAGGCGTTGTTCAACCTGCTGGACAACGCCGCCAAGTACGCGCCCTCGGATTCCACGATATCGATCAGGACGGCGCGGGACAGCCATTGGGTCACCCTGCAGGTGATCGACGAGGGTGATGGCATCCCGCGCTCGGAGCTGGAAAGCGTCTTTGACAAATTCTATCGCGCGCAAAAGGGCGACCATGTTCGTCCCGGCACCGGTCTCGGGCTCGCGATCGCCCGCGGGTTTGTCGAGGCATTGCATGGCACGATTTCGGCGGATAATCGCGCCGACCGGAGCGGCGCCGTGCTGACCATCCGCCTGCCGATCCCGGCGGCCTCCAACGCGCTGGACACTGCCGCATGAACGCGACGCCGATCAAGGTCCTGGTCATCGACGATGAGCCGCCGATCCGCAAATTGCTGCGGATGGGACTGAGCACGCAGGGCTATGAGATCCTGGAAGCCTCCAACGGCAAGCTGGCGCTGGAATTGCTGGCGCAGGACCCGGCACTGATCATTCTCGATCTCGGACTGCCGGATATCCAGGGCCACGAATTGCTGCGCATGATCCGCGGCCGCAACGACAGCGTGCCGATCGTGGTGCTGTCGAGCCGCGGCGACGAGGCCGGCAAGGTCCAGGCGCTCGATCTCGGCGCCGACGATTACCTGACCAAGCCGTTCGGAATGGATGAACTGCTCGCCCGCATGCGCGCGGCGCTGCGGCATCAATTGCAGGTCCACGGCGAGCGGCCGGTGTTCCGGACCGGCGATCTCACGGTCGACCTGGTGCGCCGTAACGTCAGGGTCGGCGACCGCGAGGTCAGGCTGTCGCCCAAGGAATACGAATTGCTGCGCGTGCTGGTGCAACATGCGGGCAAGGTGCTGACCCACCGGTTCCTGCTGAAGGAATTGTGGGACGAACTGACGGATGCGCAATACTTACGGGTTTACGTGCGCCAGCTCCGGCAGAAGATCGAGGCCGACCCGGAGCGTCCGCAATTCGTGCTGACCGAAACCGGCATCGGCTACCGGCTGCGCGCGCCGGATTAGCGCGTAAAATCCCTTGCCATCCGAGGCCGATCAATGCTCATAGCGATGCGTCCTTGCGGAGCGACCATGAAAATCTCCGATCTGCTGTCGCCATCAGACGTCATGATCGACGTGCGGGCTTCCGGCAAGCGACTGCTGCTGCTGGAATTCGCGGCCAGGGCGGCGGCCGGCCTCGGCCTGCCCGCCGATCAGGTCGCGTCCTATCTGCTCAAGCGCGAAGACCTGGGATCGACGGGGATCGGCAAGGGCGTCGCTATACCGCATGCCCGGCTGCCGGAATTGCAACGGCCTTACGGGCTGCTCGCGAAATTGAAGCCCGCGATCGAATTCGACGCCATCGACGCCCAGCCGGTGGACATCGTGTTCGTTCTCCTGCTGCCCGCAGCGGCCGAAAACGAAGCACTCGGCGCGCTGGCGCTGGTGGCGCGTACTTTGCGATCGCCGGAGACCCTCGCTCGGCTACGGAGCGCGAAGAATGTCCCCGAGCTTCATGCGGCGATCGTCTGACTGACGGTAGCTCCGAACCGGGAACCATCAGCGCCTGCGAAGATTATTTTCCCACAACTGGGAGAAGTGTCATGGCACGAAAAGTTTCGGCACGAAAATATTCGAAGAAATCAGCCGCCAAGGTCGAGCGCGCAATGAAGAAGCGCAAGGCCGGCACGCTGAAGAGCGGCCGATCGGGGCGCAAGGTCAAGAGCCGCAAGCAGGCCATCGCGATCGGCCTGTCGGAAGCGCGAGCTGCCGGCGCGAAGGTGCCGAAGAAGGCATCGAGGAAGAAGGCTGCGAAGAAGCGGGGAAGGAAAGCGAAGAGCTAGCGCTGCCACGATATTCGTCATTGCGAGCGCAGCGAAGCAATCCAGCCTTCTTTCCTTGTCGGGCGATGGATTGCTTCGTCGCTTCGCTCCTCGCAATGACGGTGGAGAGAGCTGCTACCCCGTCTTGCGCGCCCGCGCCGCCGAGCGGTGCGTCTTTTTGGCCGTGCGATGCGATGCCCGCCGCGCCGGCGCTTGGCGTTTCGCCGAGTCTCTCCCTTTCAAGCTCTGCTTCAACGCGTCCATCAGGCTGATGACGTTGTCGGGCTTTTCCTCCGGCTCGGCCGCCTTGACCGGCTTGCCGGCCGCCTTGCGCCTCACCAGTGTCTTGAGCGCAGATTCGTATTCATCCTTGAATTTGGAGGGATCGAAATGCGCGGCCTTGGTGTCGAGGATATGGCCCGCGAGTTCGACCATGTCCTTCGAGATTTTCGGGCTTTTTATCTCATCGAAATATTCGTCCTCGTCGCGCAGCTCGTAGGGATAGCGCAGGGTGGTGCCGAGCAGGCCCTTGCCCAGCGGCTCGATCGCGATGATGTGCTCGCGACTGGTCAGCACGATCCGGGCCAGCGCGACGCGGTCCTGGTCCTTCATGGCGTCGCGGATCACCGCGAAGGCGTCGATGCCGGCGTTGCCGTCAGGGGCGATGTAATAGGGATGGTTGAGGTAGCGCCTGTCGATCTCGTCTTTGGGCACAAAACTATCGATGTCGATGGTGTGATTGCTCTCGATCTGGACCGCCTCGAGCTCCTCCTTGTCAATCTCGACATATTCGCCTTTTTTCAGCTCATAGCCGCGGGCCTTCTGGCCGTTTTCGACGACATCGCCAGTCTCGGCGTCGACCATCTGCTGTTTCAGCCGGTTGCCGGTCTCCTTGTTGATCATGTGGAAGCGGGTTTTCTCCGATGCGGTCGAAGCCGGAAAGAGCAGCACCGGGCAGGACACCAGGGACAGCTTCAGGGACCCTTTCCAATAGGCACGGGCGGCCATTACAATCTCCAAACCTTGTTTTCTGGCAATGAATTCCGGAACTTCAACGGCTATTGTAGGTTTCGGTTCCGGGCGTCGCTCGCCGTGCGAGACCGCCGATGCTCATTTGTGCGGATTTGATCGTGGCCTTGAGAAAACTCACCACCTACCGGAAAAAGCGCGATTTCGACAAGACCGCGGAGCCGAGCGGCGACACGCCGGTTGCGCCTTCGAAACAGCGGCGGTTCGTGATCCAGAAGCACGACGCGACCCGGCTGCACTATGATCTCAGGCTGGAGTTCGACGGCGTCTTCAAGTCCTGGGCGGTGACAAAAGGGCCCTCGCTCGATCCGCACGACAAGCGGCTGGCGGTGGAGGTCGAGGACCACCCGCTCGACTATGGCGATTTCGAAGGCACCATTCCCGAGAGCGAATATGGCGGCGGCACCGTGCAGCTCTGGGACCGCGGCTATTGGGAATCCGACGATCCAGGGAAAGGCTTCAAGAAGGGCGATCTGAAATTCACCCTGCACGGCGACAAGCTGCACGGCAGCTGGGTATTGGTGCGGATGCGCCAAGATCGCGACGGCGGCAAGCGCACCAACTGGCTGCTGATCAAGCACCGCGACGAATACGCCAGGGAGGGCAAGGCCAACAATATCCTCGACGAAGACAGATCCGTCGCATCGGGGCGCAGCATGGCGCAGATCGCCGCGGGCAAGGGCCGCCCGCCAAAGCCGTTCATGACCGCCAGGACCACGCGCGCGCGGGCGGACGCGGTGTGGCACTCGAATCGCGGCGATGACGTCATCTCCGCCGCCGTGCCTGCGAAAGAACTCAGGGGCAAGAAGGTCGCGGCGATGCCGGATTTCGTGGCCCCCGAGCTCTGTATCTCGGTCGATCGTCCGCCTGATGGCGAGGGATGGTGTCACGAGATCAAGTTCGATGGCTACCGCGTGCAATTGCGCGTCGAAGACGGCGATGCCACGCTAAAGACCCGCAAGGGCCTGGACTGGACCGACAAGTTCAGGGCAATCGCGAAAGAGGGCAGCGCGCTGCCGGATGCGCTGATCGACGGCGAGATCGTAGCCCTCGATCACAACGGCGCGCCGGATTTTTCCACCCTGCAGGCCGCGATTTCCGACGGCAAGACCGACGAGCTGATCTTCTACGCGTTCGATCTGCTGTTCGCCGGCGGCGAAGACCTCCGCCGCCTCCCGCTTCGCGAACGAAAGGCAAGCCTGAAAAAATTGCTGGCGGCGCGGCGGAACGGAAAGGCAAGATCGATCCGCTATGTCGAGCATTTCGAAAGCGGCGGCGACGCCATCCTGAAATCGGCCTGCAGGCTGTCGCTGGAAGGCATCGTCTCCAAGAAGCTCGGCGCGCTCTATCGTTCCGGCCGCTCCGAAAATTGGACCAAGGCCAAATGCCGCGCCGGGCAGGAGGTCGTGCTCGGGGGGTGGAAGACCACAGGCGGCAAATTCCGCTCGCTGATGGCGGGCGTCTACCGCGGCGATCATCTGGCCTTTGTCGGCATGGTCGGCACCGGCTTCGGTCAGGACATGGTGAAGCGGATCATGCCGGCGCTGAAGGCCAACGCCTCCGATAAAAACCCGTTCGGCGGCAAGGATGCGCCGCGCAAGACCCGCGACGTGCACTGGCTGAAGCCCGAGCTGGTCGCCGAGATCGAATTCGCGGGCTTTACCGACGGCGGCAACATCCGGCAGGCTGCGTTCAAGGGGCTGCGTCAGGACAAGCCTGCCGACGAGATCGTCGCGGAGAAACCGGCCATGACCAAACTTGCAAAACCCGCTTCCGGCAAGGCCGCGGCCAAATCGGGCAGGGTGCCGGCGAAGGCTGCAGCAAACAAATCCGCCGAGGTGATGGGCGTCATCATCTCGAAACCCGACAAGGCGCTGTGGCCGGACGCCGGCGATGACGAGCCCGTGACCAAGCTCGATCTCGCCCGCTATTTCGAGGCGGTCGGCGGCTGGATGATCGGACATATCAGGGGCCGGCCATGTTCGGTGGTCCGCGCCCCCGATGGCATCGGCGGTGAGAAGTTCTTCCAGCGCCACGCCATGCCCGGCACCTCGAACCTGCTGGAGCTCGTAAAAGTGTCCGGCGATCGCAAGCCCTATCTGCAGATCGACCGCGTCGAGGGACTGGCTGCGGTGGCACAGATCGGCGGCCTCGAACTGCATCCCTGGAATTGCGCGCCCAATGCCTATGACACGCCGGGGCGGCTGGTGTTCGATCTCGATCCCGCGCCGGAGGTCGAATTCACCGACGTCGTCGAGGCCGCCAAGGACATGCGGCAGCATCTCGCCGATATCGGCATGGAAAGCTTCTGCAAGACCACCGGCGGCAAGGGACTTCACGTGGTGGTGCCGCTGACCTATGGCGCCAGGGACAAGGTGAGCTGGAAGGAGGCAAAAGCCTTCGCGCAGGGCGTCTGCCAGTGGATGGCCGATGAAGACGGCGAGCGCTATCTGCTCAACATGTCGAAGAAGCTGCGCAAGGGAAAGATCTTCCTCGACTATCTCCGCAACGACCGCATGGCGACCGCGGTCGCGGTGCTGTCGCCGCGGGCGCGCGAAGGCGCAACCGTCTCGATGCCGTTGACCTGGGCGCAGGTGCGCGGCGATCTCGACCCCAAGCGCTACACCGTCCGCACCGTGCCGGCGCTGCTGGCGAAAACCAAGGCATGGGACGGCTACGACGAGGCGGCGTCGCCGATCAAGGCAGCGATCGAAAAGCTCGCCGGAAAGACCTGATCGTCGCTATTTTCCGAATATTCCAGCCTGCCGAGCAATCGCGTTTGCACAAGATTTGACCAGAATTGATGCACCGCAATACGCGGATATGCGCTTCAGATCATTATTGAACGACATCATCTGCGTCCGGGAGTATTGCATGGAAAGCCGTCATCATCAGGACCTCGTTCAGAAAGCGAAGGGCCTGAAACCCATCCGGACGGCTGTCGTGCATCCCGTCGACACCGTATCGCTAGTGGGCGCGATCAAGGCTGCCGAGGCGGGACTGATCGAGCCGGTTCTGGTCGGCCCCCAGGCCAGGATTGCCGAGGTGGCGGCGCAGGCACGGCTCGATCTGTCCCGATATGAGCTGGTCGCGACCGAGCACAGCCACGCCTCGGCCGTGCAGGGCGTGGCACTGGCGGTGGAGCGCAAGGTCGAGGCGCTGATGAAGGGCAGCCTGCACACCGACGAGTTCATGAGCGCGATTGTCGGAGAGGAAAAGCTGCACACCGCGCGGCGGATGAGCCATGTTTTCGTAATCGATGTGCCCGGGTACCCGCGGCCGCTGTTTGTCACCGATGCCGCCATCATCATCTATCCCACCCTGGAGGACAAGGTCGATATCGTTCAGAACGCGATCGATCTCGCCCACGTCCTCGGGCTGGCGCATCCCAAGGTCGCCATTCTCTCCGCCGTGGAGACGGTGTCATCCAAAATAAGATCGACGATCGATGCCGCTGCGCTCTGCAAGATGGCCGATCGCGGGCAGATCACCGGCGGCATTCTCGATGGGCCGCTCGCATTCGACAATGCGGTGTCGGCGGAGGCTGCAAAAACCAAGGGCATCGTCTCGAAGGTCGCCGGTCACGCGGACATTCTTGTGGTGCCCGATGTCGAAGCCGGTAACATGCTGGCGAAGCAACTCGAATATCTGGCAAAGGCCGAGGTCGCCGGCATCGTGCTGGGCGCGCGGATTCCGATCATTCTGACGAGCCGCGCCGACAAGACGCTGGCGCGGCTTTCCTCTTGCGCGATTGCGCTGCTGCTGGCGCGCCACAAGACGGAGATAGTTTCATGAGCGGCGCCGTCCTGGTCCTTAACGCCGGCTCATCGAGCATCAAATTTGCGCTTTTCCCCGCCGACCAGCGGCCGGCAAGAGGCAACCTCATTTGCGAGGGCGCCTATGACGGACTGCGGCACCGGGTTCATTTCAGCGCGAAGGACGGCACCGGAAGTCCATTGGTCAATGAGGATTTGCCGGAAATTACAACCCATGAGGAGGTCGTCGCGGCGCTTCTGGGCTGGCTCGGAGCGCGTTTCCCCGACCGGGAATTGGCAGCGGCCGGGCACCGCGTCGTGCATGGCGGGACGCGTTATGACGGTCCGGTCCTCATCGATGAAAAGGTGATCGAGGAGTTGACCCGCCTCGTTCCGCTGGCGCCGCTGCATCAGCCGCATCATCTCAGCGCCATTGCGGCACTCGCCAAACTTCATCCCGCACTGCCGCAGGTGGCCTGCTTCGACACCTCCTTCCACCGTACCCAGCCGGAGATTGCTGGCCGATATGCGTTGCCGCGCAGCCTGACCGAGGAAGGAATCCGGCGCTATGGTTTCCATGGTCTTTCCTATGAATATATCGCCGGTGTGCTGCCCGGAATGGTCGGTGGCGCAGTCGCCCGCGGACGCGTCGTGGTGGCTCATCTCGGCAGCGGGGCCAGCATGTGCGCGATCAAAGCCGGCAGAAGCGTCGCAACCACGATGGGGTTTACCGCGCTCGACGGGCTGCCGATGAGCCGGCGCTGCGGCAATCTCGATCCGGGGGTCGTGCTGTATCTGATGCAACAGAAGGACATGAGCGCCGACGCCGTCAGCGATCTTCTCTATCAATCGTCGGGATTGCTCGGCGTCTCCGGGCTGAGCGACGACATGAAGACACTGCTGGAGAGTGACCGGCCCAGTGCAGCCGAGGCGGTGAGCCTGTTCGTCTATCGGATAGGGCGTGAACTTGGATCGCTGGTCGCCGCACTCGGCGGACTTGATGCGCTGGTCTTCACCGCCGGGATCGGTGAGCACGCGCCCGAAATCCGCCGCAGGGTGTGCAGGGACGCGTCCTGGCTGGGGCTCGAACTCGACGAGGCAGCCAACGTTGCAGGGGGTCCGCTGATCACGAGACCGGACAGTCCATCGTCGGCATGGGTGATCCCGACCGATGAAGATCTGATGATTGCCCGACATACCTGGAGCCTGACGCGAAACGCTGCCGGGAAATCGACGCGGGAATCCTAGCGTAGGGGGCGTGAAGCAAGGAAGACGGAGGCTCAATATGCGGTAATCGCTCCAAGCAGGCTGCCCGGTTCGACGGACTGACCGTCGGCCAAAGTGATACTGGACAACACGCCCGTGGCAGGCGCGCTGAGTTCGTGGGTCACCTGGTCGGCGATGATTTCAACCATCGGCTCGTGAAGCGTGACCGGGTCACCGGGCCGCTTGAACCATCGCCCGATCGAAACCCTGACGCCAGGTTTTACGAACGCCGGCGCACGTATTTCCGTTACCATGAAATATCCTCCCAATTAGGTATCTGATGTCGTTTAAGGTAATTCATTAACTTCGCTGATAACACGCACTCAAAGACGCGTACATTGACTTGTTGCACTTCCGGCAAGAAGTTTAATTGAGTGAGCATGTGTCGGTGCATGCGAATACTATGTCATTCGTTCTTCAATTCATCTTCAGAAGGGCTGATCTCGCTCCAGCTGTTTCTTCAAGTCGCTCGGTCGTGGTCGGCTCGCCGTCTCACCCGCGGCAAGTTCGATGATTTCCGCCGTGATTTCTTCCTGTCGCACGATTCGTTGGGTCGCCTGCAACGCCGAAAGCTGCCGCTCGATCTGGCTGTGCGCAGAAGCCATTGCCTCCATGCGCGCCTCGTTCTCGGCCGCGAAGGCATGGAGTCCCGTCTTGCAAAGTTGAGCGTGCACGTAGTCAGCCGTGAGCTCGATCAGGAGCGGTTCGGGCGCGAGATTCAGTAGTGGCGCGCCGGTGTCCGTCGGGGAAGAAAAGCCGGACATCTCGATCGGAAACAACCGACGGCGTTCGACGTGGATGCCATGGCCGGGTAGCCATTGGCTGAAGACGGCGTCGAGGCGATCGATGGCTCCCTTTGCGAAGCGGGTATAGAGCGCTTCGGAGATCCTGTCGGCTAGTTTGGGAATGGCCAGCGAATGTGACGGCATCGGGCTGTTCCACGCGGGATGGATGCCTCGTTCGGCGGCGATGGCTTTACCCCGGGTACCGATCAGGAACACCTCCGATGTGGAGATGTCTTTGCTGGCCGCTTCGAGCACGCGCTCGCTGAAGGCGCCCGCGAATCCCTGCTCGGCGCAGAATAGCACGAGCGCCGGCCGAGCTGATCGGCGCGTGACGGTCGAGCGGCCGGAGGAGATCCGCGGGAGGGTCCGCCCAATGGCGAGTGCGATCGTTGCCGCATAGCTGTCGACGGCCACAAGCTGACTGCGCGCTTGCTGTGCGCGTGCGGCAGCGATGCCGCGCATCGCATTCACAACGGCGTCGAGCTGGCGCATACCGTCGATACGCGCGCTGATGTCGGAGAGGCGCTCCGTCATGGCCGCCCCACGAATTTTGCCGCGTCCGCGGTCGGTTTCAGCGTCTGAATATACGTTTCCAGCGTTTCGTGGATTGCCCGCTTTCCGGCGTCGTCGAGTGCGCCGGTATCTCCGATGCGCCGGATGATGTCCGGGACGTCGCGGTCAAGCGCCTCGCGCAGCCCCTGGCGGAACATAGCCAAGGCGGGCAGCGGCAACGGATCCAAAAGGCCGGACTGCACCGCCATAACCAAGGCCACCTCGTCGGCAAGCCGCAGCGGTGCATGCTGCGGCTGGTCCAGAATTGCGCGAATGCGCGCGCCCCGGGTGAGCTGATTGCGGACCCGCGTGTCCGGCATCCCGCCGAAACGGGTGAAGGTCTCCAATTCCAGAAACTGGGCGTAATCGAGGCGTAGCGTCTCCGCCGCTTCGCGAAGCGCGTGCGCCTGGGTCTTGCCGCCGACTCGGCTGACGCTCGTGCCGACGTCGACGGCGGGCTTCTGTCCTTCATGGAAGAGCTTCGCGTCCAGCACGATCTGACCGTCGGTGATCGAAATCAGGTTGGTCGGAATGTAGGCGCTGAGGTTGCCCGCGTCGGTCTCGGCAATCGGCAGCGCCGTCAGCGAGCCGCCACCCTTTTCCTTGGACAGCTTGGCAGCTCTTTCGAGAAGTCGCGCATGAACATAGAAGATGTCCCCGGGGTAGGCCTCGCGGCCGGGCGACTGCCGGGTGAGAAGCGCAATCTCGCGGTGGCTCGCTGCGTGCTTGCTCAGGTCGTCGACCACGATCAGCGCGTGCTGACCGCGATCGCGAAAATACTCCGCCATCGTGAAGGCGGCGAAAGGAGCAATCCACTGCAATCCCGGTGAGCTCGACGCTCCCGCCACGACAATGATACAGCGCTCGGGCGCGCCGAAGGCCTTGATCGCGTCGATGGCGCGACGGACGCTGGAGCTCTTTTGACCGACTGCGACATAGATACAGACCATGTCGCTTGTCCTCTGATTGATAATGGTGTCGATCGCGATGGTAGTCTTGCCAATGGCGCGGTCGCCGATAATGAGTTCGCGTTGCCCTCGGCCGAGGGCGAACAAGGTATCGACGACCACGAGGCCGGTCTGAACGGGCTCGGTGACCAGATCGCGATCAATAATGGCGGGCGCCGGGCGCTCGATCGGTTCCCGCACATCTGTGTCGACCGGGCCCTTCCCGTCGAGCGGGCGGCCGAGCGGATCGACGATGCGGCCGAGGAGGGCGGACCCCACCGGCACGCGCACGACGTCGCCCGTGCCGCGCACGGTATCGCCCGCCTCGATGGCATTTACATCGTCGAACAGGACGCAGCCGACGTGGCCGGGTTCGAGAACTTGTGCGAAGCCAAATTGTCCCCTGCCGAAACGCAGTAACTCGTCGAGGCGGACGGTGGGCAGCCCCGAAATCAGCGCGATTCCGTCCCCGACTTCTTCCACCCGACCGATCTGCTCAGCCCGTGGTCCGAGAGAAGTGGCGCCAAGCTTTGCGCGAGCATGCGCGAACCAGATGTCCGCGGAGGTCTCAGGATCGTTTGTCATGCGCAAGGTCCGCAAGAATCCTGGCGAGATCGGCGCGCCAACTATTGGCAACGACGAGGTGAGGGCCGTGGAGTTCAAGGCCGGCGATCAGTGCGGCGTCCACCTTGAAGTCGATCCGTGGGCAAGTGCCCAACGCCTCGCCGATCAATTTTCGGTAACGCTCCTGGTCGGCCGGTTCGAGAGGGGTCGCACTGACGGCTTCGAGCACGACGCCGTCGGCAGCGACGGCGCTGCGCACAGCCTTCGGAAGCCGCCGAATCTCCTGAAGCAGCCAGTCGAGGAAGGTATTGTCCACTGCAGCGCCATCAAGGCGGGCGACAAGGCGTCGGGCGATTTCAACCGCAAGCAAATTGGCGCGATCGACCCAGGCCGCCTCAGCTTCGTCGCGCTCCTTCCTAATCGTCGTTCTTGCCGAGGCCTCGAGCGCCGCCACCTCCTTGGCTGCGGCGTCAAGCATGGTTGTCCGCTCTTCTTCCGCGGCCTGGTGCGCCGCGGCGATGATGGCCTCTCTTTCCTTGTCGATGCCGGCGCGTGTCCGCTCGATCTCGGTGAGCGCGTCGGTTGCCTGGCCCCGCTTCGCTTCCGCTTCGGCCAGAAGCGTTTGCGCAGCGGCGCGGCGTTGCTCGATCATCGCGGCAACCGGGCGCCAGAAGAACCGCGCGAGCAACCATATCAGGATGATGACGTTGACAGCCTGGATACCAAGCGTCCACCAGTCGATGGTCATGATATTATTTCAGCAGCGGGTTGGCGAACAACAGAAGCAGCGCGATCACCAGGCAGTAGATTGCCATGGTCTCGATCATCGCGAGCCCCACGAATAGGGTGCGCGAGATGGTATTGGCGGCCTCGGGCTGGCGGGCGATGGCGTCCATGGCGGCTGCTACCGCGCGCCCCTCGGCAAGGGCCGGACCGATCGCCCCGAACGAGACCGCTACGGCGGCTGAGATGATGCTGACGAAAGCTAACCAGTTCATGGCGGCATCCTTTGGCTGGAAGTGTTCTTGTCGGAATGTCCCTCATTCACCGCTCCGGCGATAAACACCATCGCCAGGACCGAAAAGATGTAGGCCTGCACCGCCCCGGTAAGGAGATCGAGCGCCATCAGCGGAATCGGCACCAGCAGGCCGGCGAGCGAGAGGACGATTCCGATCACAAAGACACCACTCATCACATTGCCGAACAGGCGCACGAGCAGCGAGAATGTTCGCGTCAGGCTCTCGATGAAATTCAACGGAATCATGATCGGGTTGGGTGAGGCAAACGTCGAGAGATAACCCCGCACGCCGCCCGCTCGAACGCCGAACCAGATCACCGCAATAAAGACCAGCAGGGCGAGTGCGGCGTCGGTCTCAAGATGAGCCGTCGGCGGTTCGACGCCCGGTACCAGTGAGGACCAGTTGGCAACGAAAATGAAGACGAACAGTGTGCCGATGAAGGCGCGATAGGGAGCGGGTTCAACCCGCATCGTATCGCGGATCTGGCTGTCCACGGTATCGACCACCAGTTCAAAAGCCGCCTGGGTTGCCGAAGGGACGAGTGAGAGGCGGCGGGTGACCAGGAAGCCGCCGAGAGCCAGGACCATCATGATGATCCACGTTGTCGCAACGCCGGTGGTGATCGGCACCGGCCCTAGATGGAAAAGCGCGACGCTGCTGAGCGGCGAGGTCATGGTGCAGCCTTCCGGATTCCGTTCACGACCGCGAAGCGAGCGACCATCACGCCGAGCGCCATGGTCAGAAGCGGCATTCCACCTTCGAGGCTCACCAACCCCAGTGCGCCGCCTATGAGGACGAAGCGGCCGATCATCAAGGCGAGTATCGCAAGCACGCTTCCGCGACCGGAAAACCGGCGGGTGGACCACCATAGGCTGCGGAAATACAGAAAACCCAGCCAAAATCCCGTACCAAAATGGGCGGCGAGATCGACAGCCACGGCCCAGGTCGGCAAAGTATCGAGAGCAGGGAGGTTCATGCACTCTTGATCCATTTCCAGGCGGACCAGCATCCAAGCGCAAGTCCAGACATCAGGAGTGGGGCGGTCCAGAACAGTCCGGAGTTGAATTTCTGATCGAGCCAGCGGCCAGCAAAAACACCAATCAGCATGGGAACGACTATGATCCAGCCGAGCACGCCGATCTGGGCGAGTCTGCGTGTGACCGACGGATCGCCCTCGCGCAGCCAGCGCGCGTGGCGCTCGCCGCGCAGCCGTGCGCCCTTGACCAGCAAGTCCTGCCCGTCGGGACCTGTCTCAGATGGTGGCGCTTGCTCCGGGGCGGTCAAGAGAACATCTCCGGACGGCCGTGCTGGTCGGGTCGAAGATGGCGCATGATCTGCCGGATTGCACTAAGTTGCAGGCGGGTGCTTTCGACATGTTCCGTCCGTTCGGTCTCGATCTCTGCGCGGAAGCGAGCGAGGACCGTTTCATCCAGGGTCGCGAGATCATCCCCCGGCACCGCCTCGCGGGTTGCAACGGCGATATCGTGCCCGCCGGAAATGCTGAATACACCACGGCGCACGGCACAATAGTGCCGCGTGTCGTTGCCGCTTTCCCAGCTCACGACGGAAATCGCGAGGCTTGTGAGAAAATCCGCATGGCGGGGTAATATCCCGAAGCTGCCTGTGGCGTCTTCGGCGCGCACGGCACGCACTCCGTCCTCATCGATGACAACCGAGAGCGGCGTGACAATTCGCAGCCTCATGACAAGCTTTCCTTCTTGGCGGCCGCTTCCTCCTTTTGGCGGGCCTCATCCAGGGTTCCGACCATATACAGCGAACTCTCGTTCCAATCGTCGGTTTCGCCGTCAAGGATTGCGCGGCAGCCCGCGAGCGTGTCGGTGCGAGAGACGCTACGGCCGGGCATGCCGGTAAAAGCCTCCGTGACCATGAATGGTTGACTGAGGAACCGCTGGAGACGACGGGCCCGCTTGACGACCAGTCGATCGTTCGCGCCGAGCTCCTCCACCCCGAGAAGAGCAATGATGTCCTGCAGGTCCTTGAAACGGGCAAGCGCCTCGCGGGCTCGCTCGGCGAGAAGATAGTGCTCTCGCCCGACGACAAGCGGATCGAGCAGTACGGATGACGAGGCGAGCGGATCTATGGCCGGATAAAAGGCTTGCGCCGCCAGTCTGCGCGACAACATGATGATGCTGTCCGTATGACTGGAGATAGCTGTCACAGCCGGATCCGTGAAATCATCGGCCGGAACGTAGACGGCCTGGATCGCCGTGACGGCCGCCCCGGCAACCGACGCGATCCGCTCCTGCAGCGACGCCACCTCGGTCGCCAACGTCGGCTGATAGCCGACACGCGAAGGCAGACGTCCCAGCAGGCTCGACAACTCGCTCCCCGCCTGGACGAAGCGGAAGACGTTGTCCATCAGCAGAAGCACGTTCTGATGCTTCTGGTCGCGAAAATATTCGGAGATAGTGAGAGCTGTCAGCGGCACCCGCCAGCGGGCGCCCGGGGGCTCGTTCATTTGGCCGTAGACGAGCACCGTTCGAGCGAGAACTCCCGATCCCTGCATGTCGGTCAGCAACTCATGACCCTCGCGGGACCGCTCACCGACGCCAGCAAAAACCGAGATGCCCTTGTATTTCTCGACCATGGCGTGGATCAGTTCCATGACCAGAACGGTTTTGCCGACGCCCGCCCCGCCGAACATCGCAGCCTTGCCGCCCTGGGCCAGCGGTGCCAGCAGGTCGATTACCTTGATTCCTGTCTCAAACACCGCGCTGGTTGATGTCTCCTCCTCGAGCGCCGGTGGCGGATTGTGGATACCGCGACGCGGGGTATCAGGTGGGAGCGCAGGTCCGCGGTCGCGAACCGTCCCGACGACATCTAGAAGGCGTCCCAGAACCCCTTCCCCGACCGGCACTGAAATGGGCGCGCCGGTGGCGCGCACCTTCGTACTGCGCGCGAGGCCCGCGGTTGCCTGAAGCGCGATGCCGCGGACGGTCGCCGGGTCGACGTGGCTATGGATTTCGAGGACCAGAGGTTCGGGCCGATCCCATTCGACGATCATGGCGGTGTTGATGGGGGGCAAATTTTTGCTGTCGAAACCGACGTCGACCACGGCGCCTCGCACCGATACGACCTTCCCCATTAACGACCCAGGATTCATGGATGGCTCACTGAGCTTTGCAAGTCCTTGCGATCCATCAATATATGTTTCCTCCATCGAGACATTGATACGTATCAAGCCTCGCGATCGAGCCGCTGCTAAGCGTTCTGGCGACGGCAGTGGCGGCCGCACCGGTGAAGCAGGGTACCGCAGGGTTGTTGTGCGGGGCGGCAGAGATGGCGGTGCGCCTTCGCTCGGCGAGCTGGCCCGCCAAAAGAGCGCACCGAGCCAGTCGCGACATCTTGCGGTGTGGAAACTCATTCAGAAGCTTGAGTGCGCCGCACGAAAGGGACGATCGCCTCGAAAGTAAGCGCGCACACGGCCGGCCAAATCAAAAGGATTTGAGAATGCAAACGAACTTACCTGCCCGCCCGGCAAATGAATTGCTGCTAAGCGTTCCGGCATTCTGGCCCGTGGCGATGGCGGCCGCGTTGGTGAAGCAGGGTACGGAATTGTACGCGCGTAATCTGAAATTCGTCGAGGAGGAAACCAGGATCCACGGCGAACTGAGACCTGTCCTCGCGACCCCGAACCAAGTGCGTCTCGACTTGCGGACGATGCTGCTGCGGGACTACGGGAAGCCCGGCGGCATTCCTACGCTGGTCGACGCGCCGCACGCGGGCCATACTGCCGTCATCGCCGACTATCACAAAGGCCAGAGTCTCGTCGAGACACTCCTTGCAAACGGTGTCGGCCATGTCGCGCTGACGGACTGGAAGTCGGCCACAGCGGACATGAAGGACCTCGAGATCGACAATTACCTGGCTGAACTCGTCGTCGCGATCGACGATCTCGGCGGCCGCGTCAATCTGGTGGGGTTATGTCAGGGCGGCTGGCTAGCCGCGATGATTGCGGCACGGTTTCCGGACAAGATCAACTCGCTGGTGCTTGCTGGGGCGCCGATCGACACCGATGCCGGAAACGGGCCGATCAAGCGCATGGTACACGAGTCACCATTTTCCTTCTACGAGGAGCTGATCGCGCTGGGCGGCGGTCTGATGAAGGGCAAGTTCATGCTGCAGGGTTGGAAGAACATGCATCCCGGACAGCATTATATCCAGGACCACATCGATCTCTATGAGCATATCGACGATCCCGCTTTTGTCGCGAAGGAGGAGACGTTCAACAGCTGGTACGAAAATCCGATCGACCTTCCGGGACGCTGGTATCTCCAGGTGATCAAGCAGCTCTTCAGGGAAAACCGGCTTGCCAGGGGCCAGTTCATCGGGCTGGGCCGCAGGCTCGATCTGCACGACATCAAATGCCCGGTCTACTTGCTGGCGGGAGCCGACGACGACATCACCACGCCGGAGCAGGTCCTCAACGCCGCGAAATATCTCGGTACTTCGAAAGACCGGATCACACAGAAAACGGTGCCCGGCGGTCATATCGGCCTCTTTATGGGAGCAAGGACGTTGAAGGAACAATGGCCAACGATATCCGGCTGGATCGCCGCGCAGTAAGGTGTATCCGTGCCGGCGGCACGATATCATAGCTGCGGGACCCAGCCGGGCTGAGTCCCGCATTGTCCGTCAGAACTTGCCGGAGGCCGTCCTTACAGTCGTCCCATCAGCAGCAGAATCAAGAGAATGACGATGACGAGGCCGAGGCCGCCGCCGCCGTAATATCCGGTGCCGTAGAACGGTCCGCCTCCGATGCCGCTGAAACCGCCGAGCAAGGCGATCACAAGGATGATCAGGATAATGGTTCCGATAGACATTTAAAATCTCCTCCAGCCCGGCAGTCGGCACCTGTTGCTCTGCCATTCAGGCCGTAAAAACAGATGGGAACTTGGAAAGTTCCGCGATCTTGCGACGCATCGCCGCGCTCTTTTTTTATGGCGAGGTGGAACTACATGCAGTCTCGTTCGTCGAGGAAACGATGATGTCTCAACCGCTGATCGTTTCGATCCCGCACCAGCTCGGCCGCGAGGAGGCGATGCGCCGCCTCAAAACGGGCCTGGCGCGCGCGGCCTCCAGCGTTCCCGTTCTGAAAGTCGATGAGGAGAGCTGGCAGGACAATCGCATGACCTTCCGCGTTCGCGCGATGGGGCAGGCGGCGTCAGGCCATCTCGATGTGGCCGACGATCACGTTCGCCTGGAAGTCACGCTGCCCTGGCTGCTGCAGCGCTTTGCCGAAGTGGCGCAAGCGGCGATACGGCATCGCGGCAATCTCTTGCTGACCAAGCGCGGCTGATGTTGCGCAGCAGCAAAAGCTGCGATGAACCTTGGCACTTGTGGATGTGAACTTGCCGGTAACGAATTTGGTCGACGATTTGGTTTGCGCGGGGAAGGGAACCGAACTTCGTGAGTCGGCACGACATCCGCCAAAGCCGCCCGGCCGTCGATCCCGGGCGGCTTTTGCGCATCAGAGCGTCTTTAAGCGAAGTGGATACTGGTTCGCGTGAAGAAAACGCGTCAAGACAAGAATCCAGAGCTTCGGTTCTGATTCAATCAGAACCGACATGCTCTAGACGTTCGACAGCTGAGTTCGCTTTCGCGCTGGCTTCGTGGTGACGACCCTGGCCTTCAACACCGCCGCTGGTAGATGCCTGAAGATATCGGAGAGGCGAAGCTGACTCGCATCGGCATCCGCAAAGCCTTGCACCGCGTAGCCGTCGATATCGAGCAAGCTGTCGTAATTCTCCGGCCGGGGCCACACGCGGCCGCCTTGCGAGAACGCGGCGAGTGATTTTGCGACTGCCACGATCGCGGCATCGCCGCCGCGGCGCCGCGCAAACGCGATGATATGATCGCGATGCGGCCCGCTCACCCGCAGCGGCTCGTAGTCGCCGGTCGTGAATACGTCCGCAAGTTCCGTACGCAGCTTCAACAGATACCTCGTCCAGGCCAGCTTCACGCGACCATCGGGCCAGTTTTGCGCGAGGCGTTGCCAGTCGGGGGTTTCCAGCGACGCCAGCACGTGGGCCCGCTCGGAAAAGTCCACCGGCCGCCGGTTGTCGGGATCGACCAGGGACAGGTCCCAGAATTCCGTTCCCTGATAGAAATCGGGCACGCCGGGCATCGTCGCCTTCAACGTGACCTGGCTCAGGGAATTCAATGCGCCCAAGAGCGCAAGCCGCCGCGCCAGCGTGTCCATTGAACTGAGGAATTCGGCCGAGACCGCCGGATCCAGGATCCGTTCGATGAAAAGCCGAAGGCCCGCTTCATGGGCTTCGTTGGGATTGAGCCAGCTGGTTTCCTGCTTGCCCTCGCGCGCGGCCTTCAACGCATAAGCCTGGATCCGCTCCGCAAACGCCGCGTCGCGCTCGTCCAAGGGCCATGCGCCGAGCAGCGCCTGATACAGCATGTATTCCGAAGTCGCCGACGGTGCGCGCGCCCCGCCTTTGATGGCCAGATGCGGCGCGTTCATGACCTTCCATCGCGCAACCGCACTGGCCCATTCGCCGGGAAATTCGGCCAAAGCGATCAGGCGCATGCGTGCGTCCTCGCCGCGCTTGGTGTCATGGGTTGCGGTTGCCGTCATGCCGTGCGGCCACTCCGCGGCGCGGACCTTCATGGCGTCGTGAAAGGCGTTGACCGGAAGTGCTGCCGCCGCGGGGTCGCCGCCGACTTCATTGAGCGCGAGCAGGCGATGGTAGCGGTAGAACGTGGTGTCCTCCAGCGACTTCGCCATCATCGGACCGGTGAATTGCTGCAGCTTCAGCGCAAAGCGGCGTACCCGCGGGGCGCTGTGCGATGCGCGGCCCGGCTTGATCAGGTCCATGGTCAGGGTGTCGCGGAGAAAGTCGAAGATACCCTCGTCTGCCGCGAACCACTCGCTTCGCGCCTTCTCGATCGTCTCCGCGATAAGCGCGCGGTCGTGAGCGGTCGGGCCGGCGGGCGTCAGATAGGTGCGATAGACCGGAAAATGCAGGATGTAGAGCTCGAGCGCCTGCCGCAGGCTGTCGGCGGCAAAGTCGCGGGTGGAGTAATGGCCGCCGGCGATGCGCGCCAGCAGCCGCGACAGCACCGTGAATTCGCTGGTCAGCAAGGTCTCGAGCACGCGCCGCTTGGCCTCCTTCAGGAACGGCGCCAGCCGTGGCGGCTGGTTGCTGATCTGTCGCCATATTTCGTCGAGCGGCTCGAGGCCGTTGCCGTCGAGCAGCACCTGCGTGATGGCGTTGAGCCATTCGTAGCCGGTGGTGCCGTGTACGCCGGAAAAAGCCAGCAGCTCTTCGTGCTCGCCGAGAACCTTCTCAATCACCATGTAGAACGGACTGGCGTCATGGCCTTGGGCATCGCGGACGAGGCGACGCAGACGCTGGAAATATTGCGCGGGATCGCGCAGGCCGTCGATGTGGTCAAGCCGCAGGCCCTGCAGCTTTCCTTCCGCGATCAGTTTCCTGACCAGCCGATGGATGGCCGCGAATGTGCCGGCATCCTCGACCCTCAGTCCCGCCAGCGTATTGATATCGAAAAACCGCCGGTAGTTGATGTCGCTCGATGCAAGCCGCCAGTGTCCGAGCCGGTAATGCTGGCGCTCCAGCAGGTGATGCAAGGCGATCGTCTGCGACGGCCGGTCGGCTCCCGGCCGGAATGCTTCGAGCCCGCGCACGATGATCGCTGCGCTGCCGGGGATGTCGCGCAGCTCGGTCTTGAAGGCCGGCGCTTCCTTGCGGTTGGGACGGCGCGGGCCTTTGTAGCGCGACGCCAGTTCGAGGATGCGTTTTCCTGCGTCGCTGCCTTCCGCTCCGGTTTCCCTGACGATATTGCGCAGGATCTCGCCGTAGCGCTCGGGCGCGATCGGCAGGCGGTGCCCAAAGTACCAGGCCGAAAAGCTGCCTTCGCCAGCATCGTAGCGTAGCTCGATCTCGCCCTTTTCCAGCGCCTCGCCGTAAGATGAGCCGATGATCGGCAGCAGCACGCCGGGCCGCGCCCGGTACGGCAGGATGTCCCAGTCGATGTCGAAGGAGGCGGCATGCGGTGAGGCCGGACCCCATTCGAGCACGTCGAGCCACCATGGATTGTCGGCGAAATGCACGCCGACATGGTTCGGAACGAAATCGAGGATCAGGCCGAGGCCGTGCGCCTTCAACGCCTGGCTCAAGTGCTCAAAACCCTGTTCTCCGCCGAGTTCGGGATTGAGTTCGGTGTGGTCGACGATGTCGTAGCCGTGGGTCGAGCCCTGGCGCGCCTTTGTGAAGGGCGATGCGTAGACATGGCTGATGCCGAGCGCCTTCAGATAGGGCACGACGGCAGCGGCTGCGTCGAAATCGAAATTCGCCGTCAATTGCAGCCGGTAGGTCGCGATCGGAATGGCCGGAGGCATCAGCCGGCTCCGAGATGCCAGAGCACCGACAGCGGCGGCATGGTCGCGCCAGTGTCGTTGCCCCAGATGCGGGTGCCGGTTGGCTGACCTGGTGCGCGGACTATTTGGCTTTCCGTCAGGTTGGCGGTCAGCTGCAGCGTTGCGCCGTCGCCCATGCGCCAGTGCGCCGTCAGAATACCGTTGTCCGCCGCATGGGCATCGCCAAAAGCGGCGCCTGCGAGCCGGGGGACGATCTCTCGCTGGCGGATCGCGAGCAAATCGCGCACCAGCGCCAGCCGGGATTTTGCACCCGTTTCGCCCAGTGCATCCCAATCGAGCACGGCGGATCGAAACGTCGATGCGTCCAGCGGATCCGGCATCCGGTCGCGATGCTTCGGATGGGCGCCCGCGAATTCCTTTTGCCGGCCCTCGCGGACGGCGTCGGCGAGATCGCCGTGAAAATCGCAGAAGAACGGGAACGGCCGCGTCGATCCCCATTCTTCGCCCATGAACAGCATGGGGATCATCGGCGCCAGCAGCGTGATCGCCAGCGCGGTCTCGATCGCCCTGGGATCGGCCATGCTCTCGAGCCGGTCGCCGAGCGGGCGGTTGCCGATCTGGTCATGGTTCTGCAGGAAATTGACGAAGGCGGTTGGAGAAAGCGCGCCGCTCGGCTCGCCGCGCAATCGTCCGCCGCGATGCGCCGACGCCTCTGCCTGATAGACAAAGCCCGAGCCCAGCGCGCGGGCGATGTCTCTTCGCGGCGAGCGCTGATAGTCGCGGTAGTAACCGTGGGATTCGGCGGTCAGCAGCACGTGCCAGGCGTGATGATAGTCGTCGTTCCACTGCGCGCGGTATTTGCCATGCGGCGGATATTCGTCCGCATCCAGAAGGCTCGCGGCATTGTCGTCGTTCTCGAGCACCAGATGGATGTGGCGACCGGTTTCCGCGGCGAGTTGGCCGACGCCGACGCTGAGATCGTGCAGCATCGAGGTTTCGCCGAGTTCGGCGATCGAATGCACCGCATCCAGCCGCAGCCCGTCGAAACGGTAGTCGCGCAGCCAGTACAGCGCGTTCTCGATCGCGAAGGCGCGCACCTCCGCCACCCGGTAATCGATCGCGCTGCCCCACGGGGTCTGCGCCTCCGTGAAGAAGCCGGGCGCATAGCAGCCGAGGTAATTTCCCTCGGGCCCGAAGTGGTTATAGACCACGTCGAGGAACACCATCAGCCCGCGCAGATGGGCGGCATCGATTAGCGCCTTGAGATCTTCCGGGCGGCCATAGGCGCTGTCCGGCGCGTACCACAAGACGCCGTCATAGCCCCAGTTGCGCGTACCGGCGAAATCCGCCAGCGGCATCAGCTCCAGCGCGGTGATGTGGGAGGCCACCAGATGGTCGAGCTTGCCGATCATGGCGCGGTAGGTACCTTCCGGCGTGAAGGTGCCGACATGGGTTTCGATCAGGACGGTTTCCGGCCAAGGCCGGCCGCGCCAGTCTGCCGCGCGCCAGCGATAGCTCGCCTGATCGATCACCTCGCTCGGCCCCGACACGTCGTCGGGCTGAAAGGCGGAAGCAGGATCCGGCACGTCGATGTCGTCGTCGATGCGGAATTTGTAGCGCGCGCCGGCTTTGACGCCCGGGACTTCGGCGACAAACCAGCCAGCCTCGCCGCGCCGCATGGCATGGGATTTTTCCAGCAGGAGATCGACCCGCTTCGCCGCCGGCGCCCAAAGCCGGAACGAGGCGCCGTCTACAGTCAGTCGTGGGCCGAATTGCCGTTCATTCATGCCGAACCCGCAAACGCCAGGACCGAACGGGGAGGCGCCTTTGCCTCGCTTGCCGCCGCTAAATCCCTGGCCTCTTGCTTAACGTCCGCGGTGTTCAATAGTTGCCGCCATGTCCTGTATTCCGGCAGCTTCGGCAGCGTGAACGCGATCTCCTCGGGTGCGGCGTTCAGCACGATGAAGATCGGTTCGCGGCCGTGTTCGGCGGGGCCGAGCACGTAGGAGAGAAAGCGGCCTTCCGGGAATTTCCAGTCCTCTTCCGTCATGTCTTCGGCCGCCGGCGTCAGCCACAATACGCCGTAGGAGCCGTCCGCACGCCGGCCGTCGAGCCAGCGCTGCGAGCGTATCTGGGGAAAGCGCCGGCGCAGTTCGGTCATGTAGCCGATGAAATCGATGAGGTCGTCGCCTTCGCGGCCGAGGCCTTCCCAGCCGACCCAGCCGATCTCGTTGTCCTGGCAATAGGCGTTGTTGTTGCCGTTCTGGCTGTTGCCGGCCTCGTCGCCGGCAAGGATCAGCGGCAGGCCCTGCGCGAGCATGAGGCAGGCGAGCTGGTTCTTCCGCAACTGCCTGCGGAGCGCGATAATGGCGGAATCGTCGGTCGGGCCTTCATGGCCGCAATTGTTGCTGAGGTTGTCGTTGGAGCCGTCGCGATTGCCCTCGCCGTTGGCCTCGTTGTGCTTTTCGTTGTAGCTGAACAGGTCGGCGAGCGTGAAGCCGTCATGGACGGTGATGTGATTGATTCCGGCGCGCGGCTTGCGGCCGTCGTGATTGTAGAGGTCGGATGAGCCGGTCATGCGGCTCGATACTTCGCCGATCAGGCTGCCTTCGCCGCTCCAGTAGCGCCGCATCGCGCTGCGATAGCGGTCATTCCATTCCGACCACTGCGAGGGAAACGCGCCGACCTGATAGCCGCCGAGCCCGAGATCCCAGGGTTCGGCGACGAGCTTGACCGAGGCCAGCACCGGGTCCTGCCGGATCGCGGTGAGGAAGGCGGTGTTGCGGTCGAATCCGTTCGGCCCGCGGGCGAGCGTGGTGGCGAGATCGAAACGGAAGCCGTCGACGTGGCAGACTTCCACCCAGTAGCGCAGCGAATCCATCACCATCTGCAGCACCCGCGGATGGGTGAGATTGACCGAGCTGCCGCAGCCGGTGAAATCGTCGTAGAAGCGCGGATTGTCCTTCATCAGCCAGTAATAGGAGGCGTTGTCGATGCCGCGGAACGACAGCGTCGGGCCCATATGGTTGCCCTCGGCGGTGTGGTTATAGACGACGTCGAGCATCACCTCGATGCCGGCGTCGTGCAGCCGCGCCACCGTGGTGCGGAAGGCATCGAGCGGATTGTCCTGCGAGTAGCGCGGCTCCGGCGCGAAGAACGACAGCGTGTTGTAACCCCAGTAGTTGACCAGCTTCTTCTCGACCAGCACGCGGTCGTCGACGAAGCCGTGGACCGGCAGCAGCTCGAGCGTAGTGACGCCGAGCCGCTTCAGGTGCTCGATCATCGCCGGCGACGACAAGCCGCCGAAGGTGCCACGCAGGTTCGGCGGCACGTCCTCGCGCTTCTGCGTCAGGCCCTTGACGTGGGCCTCATAGATGATGGTGTCTTCCCAGGGGACGTTGGGGCGCATTTCGCGGCGGCCCCAGTTGAAGGTTTCGTCCACCACCACGGCCTTCGGCATACCGCGCGCATTGTCGCGGCGGTCGAAGGAGAGATCTTCCCGCGCGCTGCCGGTGCGATAAGCGAAATGCGCATCGCTCCATACCAGCCGGCCCGCGAGCCGCCTGGCATAGGGGTCGAGCAGAAGCTTGTTGGGGTTGAAGCGGTGGCCGTGCTCCGGCTCGTAGGGCCCGTGAACCCGGTAGCCATAGAGCTGGCCGGGCGACACGTCGTTCAGATAGCCGTGCCAGACGTCCTCGTTGCGCTCCGGCAATTCGATGCGCTCGAGTTCGCGGCGGCCCTGGCTGTCGAACAGGCAAAGCTCGACCTTCTGCGCATTGGCGGAGAACAGCGCAAAGTTGGTGCCCCGGCCGTCCCAGCTTGCGCCGAGCCGCGAGAACGTTCCGGCGGACAATCGCATGCGTCAGGCTTCCGGTACGAGAAAAATGGCGGCCAAAGGCGGGATGGTGAGATTGAGCTCGGGCACGAGGCCTTCCAACGTATGGACCTCGCCGACGTTCCCGACATTGCTGCCGCCGTAATGGGAGGAGTCCGAATTGAAAACCTCGCGCCATTTGCCGGCAAACGGCACCCGGACGCGGTAATTGTAATACACATTGGGCGAAAAATTAACCACCACCAGGCATCGCGCGCGGGCATCGTTGCCCTTGCGGATCCAGCCGAACACGTTGCCGTTGGCGTCGTCGGTGACGACCCATTCGAAGCCGGCCGGATCGCAATCCAGTTCATGCAGCGCCGGCAGCGCGCGATACAGCCGATTGAGATCGCGGATCAGGGACTGGATGCCGGCATGTTTGCCCTGGTCGAGCAGGTGCCAGTCCAGCGAGCGATCGTGGTTCCATTCGCGCTCCTGTGCGAATTCGCAACCCATGAACAGCAGCTTCTTGCCGGGATGGCCAAACATGAAGCTGTAATAGGCGCGTAAATTTGCGAAGCGCTGCCAGTCGTCGCCGGGCATCCGCCCGATGATCGATCGTTTGCCGTGAACGACTTCATCGTGCGACAGCGGCAGGATGAAATTCTCCGAGAAGGCGTAGTGCAGGCCGAACAGGATGCTGCCATGGTGATGCTTGCGGTGGATCGGATCCTTGCTGATGTAATTCAGCGTGTCGTGCATCCAGCCCATGTTCCATTTATAGCCGAATCCGAGCCCGCCATATTCGACCGGGCGCGACACCTGCGGCCATGCGGTTGATTCCTCCGCGGCCGTGGTGGCCTGCGGAAAGCGGGCGAACACCTCGGTGTTGAAGCGCCGCAGGAAATCGATGGCGTCGAGATTTTCCCGGCCGCCAAATTTGTTGGGGATCCAGCCGCCGGCGGGGCGGCTGTAGTCGAGATACAGCATCGAGGCGACCGCATCGACGCGCAGGCCGTCGATGGCGTAGCGCTCCAGCCAGAACAGCGCGTTCGACACCAGGAAATTCACCACTTCGGTGCGGCCGTAATTGTAGATCAGCGTGCCCCAGTCGAGGTGGCGGCCCTGCAGGGGGTTGGCGTGCTCGTAGAGCGCGGTGCCGTCGAAATTGCCGAGCCCGTGCGGATCGTCGGGAAAATGCCCGGGCACCCAGTCCAGCAGCACGCCGATGCCCTCGCGGTGGCAGGCATCGACCAGCGCGGCGAAATCCGAAGGCGTACCGAACCGGCTGGTCGGCGCGTACAGCCCGGTCGGCTGGTAGCCCCACGAGCCATCGAACGGATGCTCGCTGACGGGCAGGAATTCGATGTGGGTGAAGCCGAGATCGTGGGCATAGCGCGGCAGCTGCTCGGCAAGCTCGCGATAGGTCAGCCACTCGTTGTGGCCCTTGCGCCGCCAGGAGCCGAGATGGACCTCGTAGATCGACATCGGCGAGCCCAGCGCATTGATGCGCTCCGGTGCTCCTTGCGGATGCGGCAGTTTTGCCTCGTCGAACACGATGGAGGCCGTGCTCGGGCGCATCTCCGCGGCAAAGGCCATCGGGTCCGATTTCAGCGGCAGATGCTGGCCCTGGGGGCCGATGATGTCGAACTTGTAGTGATCGCCCGCGGTGGCATGGGGCACGAACAGCTCCCAATAGCCGGCGCCGCGCACGCGCATCGGGTGCCGCCGCGGATTCCAGTAGTTGAAATCGCCGACCACGCTGACCCGCCGCGCATTGGGCGCCAGTACCACGAAGCCCACCCCGTCGACGCCGTCGAGCGTCATCGGATGGGCGCCGAGCTTGTCGTAGAGGCGCTGATGGGTGCCTTCGCCGAGCAGATAGAGGTCGAAATCGGTGAGGATGGGAGGAAAGCGGTAGGGGTCGTCGAGTTCGACCACGGTGTCGCCGAAGCGGGCGCGCAACTGGTAGCGCTTGGAGCCGTTCGGCAGGGTGCCGGCGAACAGGCCGGCATCGTGGATCCGCGAAAGCTGCGCCGATTCGCCATGCTCGCCGATCGCCTCGACGTTCGAGGCTTCGGGCAGGAACGCGCGGACCACGGTACGATCGCCCTCGGTATGCAGGCCGAGATAGTGAAAGGGATCGGAGTGGCGGCCTTCCACAATCGCATAGGCCTCCGCGGACAGTTTGGTCATGAAGCCTCGTTGGTATTTTTCGCGGACAGGATTCGGATCGCGCCGGTCAGCGGCACGCGCAGCCAGTCCGGCCGGTAGGCCAGCTCGTATTCGATCTCGTAGAAGGCCTTCTCGAGCAGGAAGAAGTTCAACAGCCGCTCGCCGGCTGGCGGATCGGCCGGCCACAGCCGCGGATCGGTCATGATCTCGCGATAGCCGGCGAGGAACGCCGCGGTGGCGCGGTCGCGCCATTCCGCGAGCGCGGCGCCGAGCCTGCCCTGCTCGTCGGGCGCGATCCTCAGCGCGCGCTCCAGCGCGGCGGTGGCCGAATAGTCGATCGAGCGGATCAGGCCGGCGACGTCGCGCGCGGCGGGCGCCTTGCGCCGCCGCTCGTCGTGCGGCCGGCGCGGCTCGCCCTCGAAATCGATGATGAAGATGTCGTCCTTGACGATCAGCATCTGTCCGAGGTGGAAGTCGCCATGATGACGGATCTTGAGGCTGTCGACATCGGATGGAATCAGCGCGTTCAGCCGGTCGCGAAGAGCCTCGCGCTGCGCCAGCAACTGGTCGACCAGGAGGCGGTCGGCGTCCCTGATGGCGTCACGCCGTTGCTTGAGCGCTTCGAAAATGCGTTCGGCGCGGGCCAGCACATCGTCGGTCCAGCGCTGGATGTCTTGAGGTGTCACAGGCTCCGGCGCGAACTCGGCAAATTCGTCGGTACTGGACAGCGCCAGATGCATCTCGGCGACGCGTCTTCCGGTTTGCGACATGTAACGCAGATAGGAGACCTGCCCGTCGCTTTCGGCCGGATATCCGCTCGACGCCAGCAGGCGCTGCTCATCGACGAAGCGATCGAGATAGGCCGAGGTCACGGTCCAGCCGTCGCCCTGGTTTTCCACGAAGGCATGAACGATCGCGATCGCGCTTTTCTGGTTGCCCTCGTCCAGTTCGACGCTGCCGAGCAGCGCCGGCGTGTTGGCAAAGCCCGCCACCTCGGTCAGGAAGCGGCCCATTTCGATCTCCGGATTGATGCCCGGTTCGAGCTTGCGATAAACCTTGATGACGAACTGGTTGTCGACCAGCGCGGTCGAGTTGGACTGCTCGGTTTCGACGGCGCGGACATGCTCGAGAGGCTTGATCGGCTTGTCGGATAAACGGCTGGTCGGCCGGAATTCAAGGCGCAGGCCGCCTTCTTCGACGGTGAGGTTTTCGCGCAAGTTCCGCAGCAACAGCGCGATGAAGATGTGGTCGGTTGCAACATCCAGCAGCGTTCCCTCCCGCGCGCCCTGGCGCACCGCGGCGAAGGCGCGGGGGTTGTAACGCTCGCGGTCGAAACGCGCCCACTCGATCTGCATCGGCAACACGTAGCGCTGAGTCACGCCGCGCTGGGTCGCTTCGAAGAACGCGACCCACGGCCGGTTGTCGCCGATGTCGCAGAACGGGATCGCCGAGGTCAGGACCGGATGGATCGCCTTCGGCGATCGCTCCGGATACCAGCGTGTGCGCGCCAGGAATCCGGGCAACACATCGCGCTCGAAGACGCTGCGGGTACGGGCGAGCGAAACCCAGGTGGCGCCGAGCGGCACCACCAGGGTTTCGAATTCCGGAACCACGGAGGGCACGACGCGCTCGGACTTGTCGCGTTCCCTGAGCTGGAACCAGTAGAAGCCGTAAGGCGCCAGCGTGATCATGTAAGGCAATTCGCCGATCGCCGGGAAATGCGTGCGGCCGAGCATTTCCAGCGGAATCCGGTCCTTCCAGGCGGAAAGATCGAGCTCGGTGGCCTGCGCCGACCGCGACAAATTGGCGACGCAGAGGATGACTTCATCCTGGTACTGCCTGACATAGGCCAGCACCGAGCGGTTGACCGGCCGGATGAACGTCATGGTGCCGCGGCCGAACGCCAGGGTCGACTTGCGCACCGCGATCAGCCGCTTGGTGGCGCTCAACAGCGACGACAGGCTGCGCGACTGCGCTTCCACATTGACCGCCTCGTAGCCATAGACCGGGTCCATGATGGTCGGCGCATAGAGGCGTGCCGGGTCGGCGCGGGAAAAGCCGCCATTGCGGTCCGGCGTCCATTGCATCGGGGTGCGCACGCCGTTGCGGTCGCCGAGATAGATGTTGTCGCCCATGCCGATTTCGTCGCCGTAATAGATAATGGGCGTGCCCGGGAACGACAGCAGCAGCGAATTCATCAACTCGATCTTGCGCCGGTCATTGTCCATCAATGGCGCAAGACGGCGGCGGATGCCGACATTGATGCGGGCGCGCGGATCGTTGGCGTAGGTCGACCACAGATAGTCGCGCTCGACGTCGGTGACCATTTCCAGCGTCAGTTCGTCGTGGTTGCGCAGGAACAGCGCCCACTGGCAATTGGCGGGGATATCCGGGGTCTGGCGCAGGATGTCGGTGATCGGAAAGCGATCCTCCTGCGCGATCGCCATGTAGATCCGTGGCATCAGCGGGAAATGATAGGCCATCTGGCATTCATCGCCCCGGCCGAAATATTCCTGCACGTCCTCCGGCCATTGATTGGCTTCGGCCAGCAGCACCTTGCCCTTGGCATAGGCGTCGAGCTCGGCGCGCAGCTTCCTGATGATGGCGTGGGTCTCGGGGAGGTTTTCGTTGTTGGTGCCGTCGCGTTCGCACAGATAGGGGATCGCATCGAGGCGGAAGCCGTCGACGCCGGTATCGAGCCAGCGCTTCATGACTTTCGTGATCGCGCCGACCACGCGCGGATTGTCGAAATTGAGGTCCGGCTGGTGCGAAAAGAAGCGGTGCCAGTAGAACTGGCCGGCTTCCGGATCCCAGGTCCAGTTCGATTTCTCGGTGTCGGTGAAGATGATCCTTGTGCCCAGGTATTTCTGGTCGGTATCGCTCCAGACATACCAGTTGCGCGCGCTCGATTTTGGGTCGCTGCGCCGGGCGCGCTTGAACCAGTCGTGCTGGTCGGAGGTGTGATTGATGACGAGCTCGGTGATGACCCGCAGGCCGCGCCGCTTGGCTTCGACGATGAAGCGCTTGAAGTCCTTCATCGTGCCGAAATCGGGATTGATCGCGCCGTAGTCGGCGATGTCGTAACCGTCGTCGCGGCCGGGAGAGGGATAGAACGGCAGCAGCCACAGCGCGGTGACGCCGAGATCCTGCAGATAGCCGAGCTTCTCCGTCAGTCCCGCGAAGTCGCCGATGCCGTCATTATTGCTGTCGGCAAAGGCCTTGACGTGAAGCTGATAGATGATGGCGTCCTTGTACCAAAGCTCGTCGCCGTCCAGCGAGGTGACTGGCAGCTCGGTTGCGTCGATGGAGGACAAGAGGTTCATGCCGTCCCTCACGCCAGACAGCGGAACAGCAGCGCGGGGTCGCGCGCCGGATCGATCCGCAGGCGTATCCCGCCCCAATCCAGGGCGGAACGTTCGCCGGTCATCAGGTTTTCGACCGCGGCGACATGGCGACGGTCGCCTTCCATGCCGACCTCGATATCGCCGAGCGGCAGCCAGAATTCATGCACGTCGCGCGACAGAGCGATCGCCGCCACGACGCTGTTGGTCTGATTGACCGATTCCTTGACGAAGGCGATGACATTGCCGTCGTCGACCGGAATGAAGCGCAGCTGGCTGGTCTGCTGCAGCGCCGTGTTTTCGCGGCGGGCGCGGTTGAGGTCTCGGATATAGGGCTTGATGTTGCCCGGCCTGTCCCAGTCGCGAACCTTGATCTCGTATTTTTCGGAATCGAGATATTCCTCGCGGCCGGGGATCGGCTCGTGTTCCAGGAGCTCGAAGCCGTTATAGATGCCGTAGGTCGAGGACAGGGTTGCCGCCAGCGCCACGCGTGATTTGAACATCCATTCCTCGCCGCCCTGCAGATGATAGGGCAGGATGTCGGGCGTATTGACGAAGAAATTGGGGCGATAGTAATCGCGCTCCGGATAGGCCGTAAGCTCGGTGAGATATTGCTCCAGCTCCCACTTCTGGGTGCGCCAGGTGAAGTAGGTGTAGGACTGCGTGAAGCCGAGCTTGGCGAGGCCCTTCATCAGCTTCGGCCGGGTGAAGGCTTCGGCGAGGAAGATCACGCCGGGATGGCGAAGCTGGACGTCATGGATCAGCCACTCCCAGAAACGGAACGGCTTGGTGTGGGGATTGTCGACCCGGAAGATCTTCACGCCCTGGTCGATCCAGAACAGCACCACGTCGCGCAGCGCATCCCACAGCGCGCCGGCGTCCTGCGACGAGAAATCGGGATTGACGATGTCCTCGTATCTCTTGGGCGGATTTTCCGCGTAACGCATCGATCCGTCCGGCCGCCGCTTGAACCATTGCGGATGCTGCTTGAGCCAGGGATGATCGGGCGAACATTGCACGGCGAAGTCGAGCGCGACCTCCATGTCGTGCTCCTTGCAGGCCGCGACGAAATCGCGGAAATCCTGCAGCGTGCCCAGTGCCGGATGCACCGAATCGTGGCCGCCTTCGGCTGACCCGATGGCGTAGGGACTGCCGGGGTCGCCCTCGGCCGCGGTCACCGCATTGTTGCGGCCCTTGCGGTTGGTATGGCCGATCGGGTGGATCGGCGTGAGATAAACCACGTCGAAGCCCATCGCCGCGATGTCGGGCAGGCGGGCGATGGAGTCCTTGAAGGTGCCGTGCTGGCCCGCGATCCTGCCCTGGCTGCGCGGCACCATCTCGTACCAGGCGCCGTTGCGCGCGCGCGGCCGGTCGGCGACAAAGGGAAACAGCGGCGACCGCGTCAGGTCCGGCCGGAACTGGCTCACGGCCATCGCGTCTTTCAGCTCGTCGGTCAAAAGCGACGCGTTCTCGCCGGTTTGCAGGAAAGCCTCGCATTGGCGCAGGACAATTGCGGCCGCGGCATGGCCGCCGGCCTGCGCCTTCGTCAGCAGGCCCGCGCCCTCGAGCGCGTCGAGCGTCACGTCGGCGCCGGCCTTTTGCTTGAGTTCGAAGCCGCGCCGCCAGGTGGCGAATTCATCGGTCCATGCCTCGATCGCATAGACATAACGGCCGGGCTGGTCGGGCACGAACGATCCGCCCCAGCGATCGTTGCTGCTGTGGGCCATCGGCTCGCGGCGCCACTCGCGGTCGGTTTCGCGGCGCCAGACCAGCGCCGCGGCAATCACGTCATGCCCGTCGCGATAGATGTCGGCCCAGACCTCTACCCGCTCGCCGACGATCCGCTTCACCGGGAAGCGGCCGCCATCGATCAGCGGAAAGATATCCTCGATATGGAAAGCGCCGCCGGCCTCGGCGCTCTCGACAGTTTGAGTTGTTTTGTTCACGGTGATGCCATTGACATGGAAACGACGTCCCGTTTCGATTGCGGGAAAGGAGGCGCCGCAGACCTATATAGAAAGCCGCGGGCCGGGCATTGGTTCCCGGGGAACGCCGGGCTAGCTTTGGAGTTAAACACGGCTATCCTATTCCTGCATCTAGAGAATTTCGTGACGGCCCCTGCTGTTGCGTGCAAACCGCGTGCCGAATGGACCTTTTCACCAAAGCCAACGACCTGGGAATTCAGCCCGATTTTATCGACGCTCTCGGTAACCACCGCGTGACGAGCGCGACTGCGCTGAAAATCATCATCGACGCCCTTCCACCGCGTGCCCCGCACCGCCTTCTCGACGAGGCCGTGGTCATCCGGTCGGGCGGTCCGGGTCGGACCGCGCTCAAGCAGGCTGCCACCTTCCCGCTGCACTGGAAAATCGTTAAGGATATTAAGGTTATCGCGCAGGGCGAGGCCCGTGATCCCGTCATCGTCTGGCCACCGGATCTGCCTGAGGGCAGTTACCGGCTGCTTTTGACCGATGCTTCCGGCTGTTCGGACGACGTGCCGCTGATCGTCGCACCGGAAAAAGCCTTCGGCGGCGATTTCGACCGCTGCTGGCTGCTGGCGGTCCAGCTTTACGGTGTCAGGTCGGCGCGCAACTGGGGGATCGGCGATTTCCGCGATCTCGAAGGCTTGATCGAACTTGCAAGCCAGTTGGGCGCGGACGGTGTCGGCCTCAATCCGCTGCACGCCTTGTTCGCCGACCGCCCCGGCGATTGCAGCCCCTATTCGCCGAACAGCCGGCTGTTTCTCAATGCGCTCTATATCGACGTCGAGCGAGCCCCGGAATTTGAGCCCAGCGCCGCGGATAGTGCTGGGCTCGCAAAACTGCGGCAGAGCGATATCGTCGATTACGTCGCGGTCGCCGCGCTGAAATGGCGCGCGTTGCGCCTGGCCTTTGGAAGATTCCAGGCGGATGCGAACAACCCGCAGCGGCGCGATTTCGATAAATTCTGCGGCGAGCGCGCGCCGCTGCTACAGCGCTTCGCCTGTTTCGAGGTGCTCCGGCACAAATTCAGCAAGCCCTGGTGGGAATGGCCGCAAGAGTGGCAAGCGCCCAGCGAGGCCAGCTGCGCGCGGCTGCGTCAGGGCGTCGATGGAGACGAAATCGAATTCATCGAATTCGTGCAATGGATCGCCGACCGGCAACTCGGGGCATGCCAGGCGCACGCGAAATCGCTGCGCATGAAGGTCGGTCTTTATCTCGATGTCGCGGTTGGCGTGCAGTCAGACGGGTTTGATGCCTGGAACGAACAGGTCGCGATCGCCCGCCGGCTTGCGGTCGGCGCACCGCCGGATGCGCTCAATACCGCGGGCCAGGACTGGGGTCTCGCCGGCTTCAACGCCGCGGGCCTGGAAAGAAAATCGTTCGAGCCCTATCGGGAAATGCTGCGGGCCTCGATGCGACATGCCGGCGCGATCCGGCTCGACCATGTACTGGGCCTGAAACGGCTTTATCTGGTGCCGCGCGGCTTTGCCCCCGACAATGGCGTCTATGTGCGAATGCCGTTCGAGGCGCTGCTGGCGGCGACCGCGCAGGAGAGCGTGACGCATCGCTGCGTGGTGATCGGCGAGGATCTCGGCACGGTGCCGGAAGGCTTTCGCGAAGAGATGGCCGACTGGGGCATCTGGTCCTATCAGGTGATGATGTTCGAGCGCGACGATAGCGGCCGGTTTCGCGGCATCGACTATTACACGCCCAACGCGCTCGTCACCTTCAATACCCACGATCTGTCGACCTATGCCGGCTGGCGCTCGTTCAGCGATCTAAAGCTGAAACGCTCGCTCGGCATCGATCCCGGCGAAAGCGACGATGCGCGCTGGCACGCGCTGACGATGCTGAGCGAGGTCCTGCGCCATCACGCCATCGACACCCACGATCTCTTTGCGGTGGCAGGTTTCCTGGCGCGGACCAGATCCCGCCTGCTGGCGATCTCGCTGGAGGATCTGCTCGGGGTGATCGATCAGCCCAATATTCCCGGTACCGTCAACGAACATCCGAACTGGCGCCGGCGGTTGCCGCTTGCGCTCGACGAGATTGCGGCGGCGATCGACGTTGCCGCGCTCAAGCGCGCCACGGCGATGCGGATACGCGCCGCGGTCTGACGACTTGATTGTAACGGGTGAGCGATTTGTCCAGCCGCATCGAAGACTATGGATTGATCGGCGATTGCGAGACCGCGGCCCTGGTCGGCCGCGACGGCTCGATCGACTGGCTGTGCTGGCCGGCGTTCGATTCTGACGCCTGCTTTGCCGCGCTGCTCGGCACCCACCGCAACGGCAGATGGCTGATCGCGCCGGCGGAGGAGGTGACGAGGACCACGCGCCGTTACCGGGACAACACGCTGATCCTGGAGACGCGCTTCGAGACCGCAAGCGGCATTGTGGCGCTGATCGATTTCATGCCGCCGCGCGGCCACGCCTCCGACGTCGTCCGGCTGGTGCGCGGCGTGAGCGGGCGCGTCCGGATGATGATGCAGCTCGTGATCCGCTTCGGCTTCGGCACCGACATCCCCTGGGTCAAACGCACCGAGGATGGCGCGCTGCTGGCGATCTGCGGACCCGACATGACGGTGCTGCGTACGCCGGTTGAAACCCGCGGCGATGATTTGACCACGGTGGCCGATTTCTGGGTAGGCGAGGGCGAGACCGTCCCCTTCGTGCTGACCTACGGGCCGTCGCATCTGCCGGTGCCGGAACCCATCAACCCCGCCTATGCCTTGCAGGCGACCGAGGAGTTCTGGACCGAATGGTGCAGCCATTGCACCCATGAGGGCGATCACCGCGATCTCGTGCTGCGATCGCTGATCACGCTGAAGGCGCTGACCTATGGCCCGAGCGGCGGCATCGTCGCAGCGCCCACGACCTCGCTGCCGGAAAAGCTGGGCGGTGCACGCAACTGGGATTACCGGTTCTGCTGGCTGCGCGACGCCACCTTCACGCTGCTGGCGCTGATGAACTCCGGCTATACCGAGGAAGCTTTGGCCTGGTACAACTGGCTGCTGCGCGCGGCGGCCGGGTCGCCGGCCGATATGCAGATCATGTACGGCATCATGGGCCAGCGGCGCCTCTTGGAGTGGGAGGCCGACTGGTTGCCGGGCTATGAGGGGGCAAAGCCGGTCCGGGTAGGCAACGCCGCGCATGCGCAGTTGCAGCTCGACGTCTACGGCGAGCTGATGGACGCGTTTCACCAGTCGCGGATGGCAGCGCTGCACCTCGACGGTGAATCATGGGAGCTGGGATGCACGGTGCTGGAGCATCTGGCGGAAGTCTGGGATCAGCCAGATCACGGCATCTGGGAGCGGCGCGGCGACGGCAAGCACTATGTCTCGTCGAAGGTGATGACCTGGGTCGCGTTCGACCGCGGCATCAAGAGCGCCGAGAAGTTCGGGCTCGACGCACCGCTTGATCGCTGGCGGGATTTGCGCGACGAAATCTGCCGGGACGTCTGCGAGAACGGTTTTGACGCCAGGCAGAACACGTTCGTCGAATCCTACGGCTCGCAACTGCTCGACGCCAGCATCCTCTTGCTGCCCGCAGTGGGTTTCCTGCTCTCCCTCGGACCCGCGCGTTCTCGGCACCATCGCGGCGATCGAAAAGCACATGATGCGGGACGGCTTCGTGCTGCGTCACGATCCGCGCGAAATCAGCGACGAGAAGCAGCCGATCGAAGGCGCGTTTCTCGCCTGCAGCCTCTGGCTCGCCGACGCCTATGTGCTGGCCGGCGAGATCGACAAGGCGCAGGCGCTGTTCGATCGCGTGGTGGCGGTCGCCAACGATCTCGGCCTGTTGGCGGAGGAATATGATTCCGGCGTCGGGCGTCAGACCGGCAACTTTCCGCAGGCGCTGACCCATATCGCGCTGATCAACACCGCGCATAATCTAAGCGACGCCGGAAAATCCAAGGAGAAGCCGGCGATGCAGCGGTCGAAATAATTCACTCTCGTGGTCCCGGCGAAAGCAGGGAACCATAACCACCGGCGCCAATTGTCGGCAAAGGCAACTGCCGCATCGCTTCAACGAGAGGACACGGCGTATAGGTCCCGGCCTTCGCCGGGACGACGAGGGGAGAGAGGCGCGCAAGCCAAGGACTAGCCGGCCGCGTTATTCCGCAGGATCATCTCCATCGCCTTCGCAAATCCCTCCTCCTCGTTCGAGGCCGTGACATGCGTCGCCTGTTGCTTGACGTCGTCGGTGGCGTTGCCCATTGCGATCGACAGGCCGCTCTTCCTGAACATCGCGAGATCGTTCTGCATGTCGCCGATGGTGGCGACCTGATCGGTCGGGATGGACAGGCGCCGCGCCATCGCCTCGACGAACGTACCCTTGTCGTGGCCCGGCGGGGTGACGTCAAGGTAATAGCTCTGCGATCGCACTGCGGTGGCCTGCGCGCCGACCGCCTCGAGCATCGCGGCCTCGCAGCGTTGCAGGCGCGCCGGATCGGCGCTGGAGCCGACGATTTTGCAGGCAGCCGCGAGATAAGGCGAAAAATCCGTAACCACGGTCGGATCGGCGCGGATCGCGCGCTTTTCATTCGGGACGTATTCGCCGTCGCCGTTGCGGGTGAGCCAGTCCTCGTTGGTAAACAGCCAGATATCGATCCCGAATGCGTCCAGCACGTCGAGGCTGCGCTCGACCGCCTGTGCCGGGATCAGATGCTGCTCGATCGGATTCAATTGCGGATCGACGATCGAGCTGCCGTTGAAGGCGCCGAGCGGAAGTTTGATCGCGAGCGGTTCGATCAGGAAGCGCATGCCGATGGTCGGGCGGCTGGAGGTGATGGTGAAGCCGATGCCGGCCTGGTGCAGCCGCCGCACCGCGTCCCTCGCGCGGTCAGTCAGGGTCTTGTCTTTTGTCAGCAACGTGCCGTCGACATCGGAGACAACGAGGGCGATGCGGCTCATGCGCGTTTCCCCAAGGATGCGCCGCCGTCGAGGGCGCCAAGCCTGAGCTGACGGACGATGTCATCGACGATCGCGTCCACCGGGGCGTCGATCGAGACGGTCACCGGGTTTTCGTCGGCGTCCGGTGGTTCCAGCGTCTCGAACTGGCTTTCCAGCAGCCCCGGCGGCATGAAATGGCCCTTGCGCTGCGTCAGCCTGCTCGCGATCAAGGCTTGCGTCCCACTGAGGAAGATCATGCGGACATCGCTTCGTCCGTGCACCAGCACGTCGCGATAGGCCCGTTTGAGCGCCGAGCAGGCGATCACGGCATGCTTGCCGGCTAAGCAAACCCGGTCGATCTCGTCGGCGATCGCCATCAGCCAGGGCCAACGGTCCATGTCGGTCAGCGGCTGGCCGGCGCTCATCTTGGCGACGTTGCTGGCGGGATGAAACTTGTCGCCGTCCTCGTAGCCCCAGGCCAGCCGTTCGGCCAATCGTTCCCCGATGGTGCTCTTGCCGGAGCCGGACACACCCATCACGATCAGCGCGCAGGGCATATTGTCCGTCTTACTGCCCACGAAAGTTCTCCGGAAGCGCGGCCTGGTCCATGAGCCAGACGGTCTCGCCCGCGGAGCGCGCCTGATTCGCCGGCAGGTTCTCGCCTGCGAGCACGCGCGTCAAGATCGCACGCTTTTCGGAGCCCGCCACCTCGAACAGCATTTCCCGGCAGGAGGCGAGCGCGGGCAGCGTCAGCGTCACCCGCGGCACGAAGGGCTCGACATGCGCCTCGGGCACGCCGACCACCCAGCGCTCGGTTTCGGCAATCGCCGGATAAAGGGGAAACAGCGAGGCGGTGTGCCCATCCGGACCGAGGCCCATCAGCACGACGTCGAACAAGGGTCTCGCAGGATCGAGGCGGTCGGCGCCGTAAAACGACTGCAGGATGAGTTCGTAGCGCCGCGCGGCCTCGTCCGGATTGACGCAATCGGTCGGGATCGGGTGAATGTTGGCGGCGGGCGCGCAGGCATCGAGAAACGCGTGCCGCGCCATGGCCATGTTGTTGCGCGGGTCGGCCGGGCCGACAAAACGCTCGTCGCCGATGAACCAGTGCACGCGCGGCCACGGAATCCGGCTTCGGTAGGGCTCCGTCGCCAGCAACCGATAAAGCTGTTTCGGGCTCGATCCGCCGGTGAGACAAATCGCCAGGCGATCATGATTGGCGGCGATTCTCGCCAGAATCCGCTCGGCGGCCATCCTTGCGAGCGCGGCCGAATCGGAAACCGTGATCACATGGCGATGATCGTTCCCGGCCATCCGGTCTAACCGAGCTTGCGCCAACTGCGACCGTCGCGCTTGAGCAGCTCTTCGGCATCAGTGGGACCTTCACTGCCGGCCTTGTATTTCTCCAGCCCCTTGGCGCCGGCCTTTTTCCAGGCATCGAGGAATGGCTGCACCGCTTTCCAGCCGGCCTCGACGCTGTCGGCGCGCTGGAACAGGATGTTGTCGCCGGTCATGCAGTCATAGATCAGCGTCTCATAGCCGGTCGCGGGCTCGGCCTTGAAGTAATCCTTGTAGCGGAACTTCATCTCGACTCCGCTGATGGTGATGGTCGGCCCCGGCATCTTGGTGTTGAACTGCAGTGCGATGCCTTCGGTCGGTTCGACGCCGATCACGAGATAGTTCTCCGCCAGCGTGTCGACCGGGGTGCATTCGAACATCGCGAACGGCGCCTGCTTGAACTTGATCGCCACCTCTGTGCGCTTGATACCGAGCGCCTTGCCGGTGCGCAGATAAAATGGCACCCCGGCCCACCGCCAATTGTCGATGCCGAGTTTCAGCGCGGTGTAGGTCTCAGTGGTGCTGCCGGGACGGACATCCTCCGTCCTGGCGTAGTCCTCGATCTCGGTGTCGCCGATCTTGCCGCCGAGATACTGGGCGCGCACGGAATTCCTCAGCGCTTCCTGCTCGCTCTGGGTCTGGATAGCGGCGAGCACGTCGGCCTTTTCCGTGCGCACCGAATGCGCATCGAAGCGGATCGGCGGCTCCATCGCGACCAGCGACAGCAGCTGAAACAGATGGTTCGGCACCATGTCGCGGAGCGCGCCGGTGGCGTCGTAGAAACTGCCGCGGTGGCCGACGCCGAGCTTCTCGTCGACGGTGATCTGCACGTGGTCGATGTGATTGCGGTTCCAGATCGGCTCGAACATGCCATTGGCGAAGCGCAGCACCAGGATGTTCTGCACCGTCTCCTTGCCGAGGTAGTGATCGATCCGGTAGATCTGGTGTTCGGTGACGATGTTCAGCAGTTCGTCGTTCAGGGCTTTTGCGGAGGCGAGGTCGGTGCCGAACGGTTTCTCGACTACGAGCCGCCGCCACGCGCCGTTGGCCTCTTTCAGCATGCCGGTGCGGCCGAGCTCGCGGCTGATCGGGGCAAAGGCGGTCGGCGGCGTCGCCAGGTAGAACAGCCGGTTGCCGCCGGTCGCGCGGTTGGTTTCCAGTTTCTCCAGCCGTTCGCGCATCGCGTCGAACGAGGCCGGGTCCTTCGGATCGGCCTCGATGCTGGTGACGCATTCCAGAAGGCGCCGGGCGACCTTGTCGTCCACAGGGCGGGTGGCGTATTGGCGCAGGCCCTTCATCAGGCTGTCGCGCAAATCGTCGCTCGACGTGCCCTTGCGGGCGACGCCGACCACGCAGAATTTGTCGGGCAACAGGCCGGTGGCTTCGAGATTGTAGAGCGAGGGCATCACCAGCCGGTGCGTCAAGTCGCCGGTCGCGCCGAAGATGACGAAGGAGCAGGGGTCCGGCTTCTTCTGGTTGGTGAGCGGGCTTTGGTTTGGAAGAGCGCCTGTCACGAGCGGCCGGCCTTTGGCTTGACGATATCAGGCGCGTTCTGCCGCGCCGGATCGGGATGCTGCTGCGGCTCCTTGTGTCCCCCAAAACCGTCGCGCATGGCGGAGAGAATCTTTTCGGCGAAGGTATGTTCCTTGCGCGAGCGGAAACGGGCGAACAGGGCTGCGGTCAGCACCTCCGCCGGCACCGCCTCGTCGATCGCGGCATTGACGGTCCAGCGGCCCTCGCCGGAATCCTCGACAAAGCCGGAATAATTGTCGAGCGTGTCGTTTCTGGCGAGCGCCGACGCCGTGAGGTCGAGCAGCCAGGACGGGATCACGCTGCCACGCCGCCACACCTCGGCGATATCGGCAATATCGAGATCGAAGCGATGTTCGGCCGGTAGTGCCTCGATATTGGCGTTCCTGAGGATGTCAAAACCCTCGGCATAGGCCTGCATAAGGCCGTATTCGATGCCGTTGTGCACCATCTTAACGAAGTGTCCGGCACCGACCGGGCCGGCATGGATATAACCCTGCTCAATGCGCGGATCGCGTCCGTCGCGCCCCTCGGTGCGCGGGATATCGCCGATTCCAGGTGCCAGCACAGCGAAGATCGGATCGAGCCGGTCGACCACGGCCTTGTCGCCGCCGATCATCATGCAATAGCCGCGATCGATGCCCCAGACGCCGCCGGAGGTGCCGACGTCGAGGTAGTGGATGCCGCGCTCCTTCAGCGCCTTGCCGCGGCGGACGTCGTCCTGCCAGAAGGTGTTGCCGCCGTCGATGATGACGTCGCCGGGCTCCATCAGTTTTGACAAGGCATCGATGGTCGCTTCGGTAATCTTGCCGGCGGGCAGCATCACCCAGGCGGTGCGCGGCTTTGTCAGTTTTTTGACGAAATCCTCCAGCGCGCCGGCGCCGACCGCGCCGTCGGCGGCAATCGCAGCCACGGCCTTGGCGTCCTTGTCGTACACGACGGTCGTGTGTCCGTGCTTCATCAGCCGGCGGACGATATTGCCGCCCATCCGCCCCAAGCCGATCATGCCGAGCTGCATGTGAGTATCCCTAGTTCAACGCATCGTGAATTGCCGTATCGAGCATCTTCAAGCCGGCTTCGAGATCGCCCTTCAGATGCACGCGCAGCGCGCGCCGGCCGCGCTCGGTCAGCACGTCGAAATCGCCGCGCGCCTGGGCTGCCTTGATCACGCCGAAGCTCGCCTTCTGGCCGGGCACGGCGAGATCTTTGGCGTCGTCGGCCGTGATCTGCAGGAACAGCCCTGAGTCGGGCCCGCCCTTGTAGGCCTGGCCGGTCGAATGCAGGAAGCGCGGGCCGAATTCGGCGCAGGTCGCGACGTGGCGGTGGTCGCGCACCGCAAGCCGCATGTGCTGCAAGGTGTCGATATGCGCGCCATCGCGCTCGATATAGGCGAGCAGCGCCACGTAATCGTCGGTACCGGCGCGAGAGAGATGCGCCTTCAGCCACGAGCCGAGATCGCCGTCGGCGCCGGCCTGGCGCAAGGCTGCGACATTTTTTTCGTCAGTGTAGAGATCGGCCTCCGGGGTCGACATGACAGGTTGCTCGGCCGGGAGCTTGCCGGATTTCTCGAACGCGGCAGTCAACTCGCGGGTCTTGATCTTGGCGGCCTCGACGTCCGGCTGGTTGAACGGATTGATGCCGAGCACGGCGCCGGCCACCGCAGTGGCCATCTCGAACCGGAAAAATTCCTGGCCGATATGGTCGATCGACTTCATGACAATGCGGACCACGGGATGGCCCGCCTTTTCCAGCGCAGCCAGCTTCTCGTCATGCGCGGTGTCGTCCTCGCCTTCGGTCCTGATGTCGATGAAGAACCGGTCATGGCCGTAGATCGAAGGATCGCCCAGCGGTTCGCCGTCGATCGGGATCAGGCCCTTGCCTTCCTTGCCGGTGGATTCCGCGATCAACTGCTCGGCCCAGGCGCCGAAATCGGCGATCTTCTTCGACGACAGGATGGTCACCTTGTCGCGGCCGTCGAGGCCGGCGAGTCCCATCGCCAGCCCGAGCTGCACACCGGGATTTTCATGCGGGGGCACGTCCGGTCCGCAGGAACGCGCCATCGAAAGCGTGTGTTTGATGAGGGTGCGAACGTCGATGCCGGCGGTGGCGGCGGGCACCAGCCCGAACGGCGACAGCACGGAGTAGCGCCCGCCGATGGTGGGATCGCCGTGGAAGATGCGCGCGAAACCTTGTTTGGTCGCGACCTTCTCCAGCGACGAGCCGGGGTCGGTCACCGCGATGAAACGATGGCCGGCCTTGTCGGCGCCAATCGTCTCGGCGACGCGGGCGAAGAAATAATCCTTCATCACGTTCGGCTCGGTGGTGCCGCCGGATTTGCTGGAAACGATGAAGACGGTGTTGGCGAGGTTGATCTTCGCCTGCAGGCTGCGCACCTGCGCCGGATCGGTGGAATCGAGCACATGCAGCTTCGGGAAGCCGGGCTGCTTGGCAAAGGTCTCGGCCAATACTTCCGGCCCGAGGCTCGATCCGCCCATGCCGAGCACGACGGCATCGCTGAAATTCTGCCCCTTCACGCGATGGGCATAATCCTCGTAATCGGCGATGTCGGCTGCGGCCGGACTGTCGAGCCAGCCCAGCCATTTGTTCTCGTCGGTTCCGGTCCACACCGATTTGTCGTGCTGCCAGAGCCGTCGGATCTTCGCCGACGCTCGCCACTCTTCGGTTGCGCTCTCGACCGCCTTGCCGATGTCGCCGCCGAGGCGGAGCGCCTGCCGGTCGAGCCCTGCGCCCAGCACGGTGGCGCGCTTGTGCGCGACCGCGCCGTAGAGCTTGTCGGCGGCATCCGCGAACAGCTTGACGCCCTCCTTGACCAGTTCGGCCGTGATCGCATCGAGCGAGACGCCGGACCTTTCGAGCTCGGCGAGGACATCTCTCGCGTCCTCGACGTTGTCCTCGAGGCTGTCGCGCGGCGTGCCGTGATCGCGGAAGGCGTCGAGCGTCGCCGGCGGTACGGTGTTGACCGTGTTGGGGCCGATCAACTCCTCGACATAGAGCACGTCGCTATAATCCTTGTTCTTGGTGCCGGTCGAGGCCCACAGCAGCCGCTGCGGTTTTGCGCCCCTGGCCGCAAGCCTGTCCCAGCGCGGCCCGGAAAACAGCTTCTTGTATTCCTGGTAGGCGAGCTTCGCGTTGGCGATGGCGACCTTGCCCTTCAGCGCGGCCAGCCGCTCCTTCTCGCCGGGATCGTTGGCGCGGGCGATCTTCTCGTCGAGCTGCTTGTCGACCGCGCTGTCGATGCGGCTGACGAAGAAGCTCGCGACGCTCGCGACATGGGAGGGATCGCCGCCGGCCTTGACGTATTTTTCCAGTCCCGCGAGATATGCCTTGGCGACCTCGATATAGACCTTTTGCGAGAACAGCAGTGTGATGTTGATGCTGATGCCTTCGCCGATCAGATGCTGGATCGCGGGAAGGCCTTCCGGTGTCGCCGGCACCTTCACCATCAGGTTCCTGCGGCTGACATCATTCCAGAGCCGCTCGGCCTCGGCGACGGTGCCCTTGGTATCCATCGCGAGATAAGGCGAGACCTCCAGGCTGACAAAGCCGTCGTTGCCGCCCAGCCGGTCATAGACCGGCCGCAACACGTCGGCCGCGTGCTGGATGTCCTCGACCGCAACCTGCTCGAACAGTTCGGCCACGGAGCGGTCGCCCTTTTTTAAGGCATTGCCGATCGCGCCGTCATATTCGTCGGAACTGCCGATCGCCTTCTCGAAAATCGACGGATTCGAGGTGACGCCCTTGACGCCGTCGGTATCGATCAATTTCTGCAGGTCGCCCTTGGCGACGAAGCCGCGGGCCAAAAAATCCAGCCAGATGGCCTGACCGTGGTTTTCGAGTGCTTTGACGGGATTCATGATGGCCTTGTTCTGTTCGAGCCGGCCCCTTCTCGGGGTTCCCGCACCATCCGGCGGGAAGCCGAATGTTGTCAACCGGCGCTGGTCCAGCCCTTATAACGGTTATCGACGACCGAAATATGCGTAAGCCCCGGGTATAACGCCACTCACGATAGTTCGATCCCGGAAAATCGGCCATTCGGCGGCAATTCCCGGCGGGATTTTCATAAACGAACGATAGAGCGCCGCCCCGCTTCGTCAGCCGGCGGTGTCCTTGCGACTGCCGGCGCGGTAGTCGCGGGGCGAAATGCCGAATCTATCCTTGAACGACCGGCTGAAGTGCGACTGATCGTTAAATCCCCAGGCAAAGGCGATTTCGGTGATCTGCCGGTGGGCCAGTGCGGGATCGGCAAGATGGCGCCGGCAGGCCTCGAGCCGGTGGGCCAACACGTACCTGCCGAACGATTCGTTCTCCGATTCCAACAAGGCGTTGACATATCGCGGCGAGATACCCATGGCCGTGGCGGCTTCGGTCAGGCACAGCCGGGGATCCGGCAGATGGGCGCGAATATAAGCTTTCAACCGGTAGGTCATGGCTGACCTGTATGTCGAGGACCGGTGCGCCTCCGCCGACTGGCTCAGCGCGATTGCCACAAGGTCGAGCGCCTGCCCGGACAGCCGGTCGGCCGCCGGCGTCTCGATCGCTTCGATAACCTGCGACAGGCCCGCAATGAAATCCGAGGCGATGCGGTGAAGCGGACGGTCGGAGGAAAATGTCACGGCCGTCAGGTCGTCAACAGGTCCCAGGCGCTCGTGGGCGAGCTTGCGGGGAACCTGGAGAATGGTCTGGGAAAAGTCCGCATCGAAGGAAAGTTCGTAAGGTCGCGTGGTGTCGTAAAAGGCGAACTCGCCGGGCCTGATAAGTGCCTCGCGACCATCCTGAATGACGCCGCCGACGCCCGTGGACCCAAAGGCGAACAACACGTAGTCCTCTTTCGCCCGCGCGATCCGCGATGGTGTCCGGAAAACTCGCTGCCGGGCGGAATCTACCCGCGTCAGCGATAATTCGCCGAACGTCGTCTGCGTCACCGAGCCGCGAAAATCCTCCAGGTCCGATTTGCAATCGAGCCCAACGAAGACGTCGCAGACGATATCCTGCCACGCCGAAAGGCGACGACGCGCTGGTTCGGAAGCTGTGTCGTATCGAACGGTCACGGAAGAATCCTCCTGCCGATCAGAACGATGTCATCCTCGCCCGGGCGCGCAAGCAAAGCCGACCGGTGGCGCCGGGCTGGTCTGTCGCCAACCAGGCACGATACGAAGGCAGCATAGGGCGCGCGCATTGCCCAGACAAGGTGCGTCCGCAAAGCCCGGGCCCGGCAGCGGGCGCCTTCGCTTCCCTGTCGGTCAAGTCTTGCTTCCGCCTCGATCAAGCAGGTTTTTCCGGCGCCGCTAGTTTTGAAGATGGCGGGCGGATTACCGCTGCCGGATTGGCAGACGTGGCGAAGGGGAAAATCGATGGGCGTTCAACATCCGAAGTACAAGGTCGCCGTGGTGCAGGCCGCGCCGGTCTGGCTCGATCTCGATGCAACGGTCGAGAAGACGATCGCCCTGATCACCGAAGCGGCAGCAAATGGCGCGAAGTTAATCGCCTTTCCCGAAGCGTTCATCCCGGGATACCCATGGTACATATGGATGGGAGCACCGGCCTGGGCGATTGGGCGCGGTTTTGTTCAGCGCTATTTCGACAACTCGCTTTCCTACGAAAGCGTTCAGGCCGACAAGCTGCGTGATGCGGTTCGCCGCGCCGGTATTACCGCCGTGCTCGGACTTTCCGAGCGAAGCGGTGGCAGCCTTTACCTTGCCCAATGGCTCATAGGCCCCGACGGCGAGACCATCGCCAAACGCCGCAAGCTGCGTCCCACCCATTCCGAGCGAACGGTGTTCGGAGACGGCGACGGCAGCGACCTTGCGGTCCATGCGCGTCCGGACATCGGCAGGCTTGGCGCGCTATGTTGCTGGGAGCATCTGCAGCCGCTGTCGAAATATGCGATGTACGCCCAGGACGAGCAGGTGCATGTCGCGGCGTGGCCGAGCTTCTCGCTGTACGACCCGTTTGCCCACGCGCTGGGCGCGGAAGTGAACAATGCCGCGAGCAAGGTGTATGCGGTCGAGGGCTCCTGCTTCGTGCTCGGCCCTTGCGCGACGGTATCGCAGGCGATGATCGATGAAATCTGCGATACGCCCGACAAGAATGCGCTGCTGCACGCCGGCGGCGGCCATGCGGTCATCTACGGCCCGGACGGTTCGTCGCTTGCCGAGAAACTCCCTCCAGACCAGGAGGGGCTGCTCTACGCCGATATCGACCTCGGCATGATCGGGGTCGCCAAGAACGCCGCCGATCCGGCTGGCCACTATTCAAGGCCCGATGTCACGCGGCTCTTGTTCAACAACAAGCCGTCCAGACGGGTGGAGCATTTCTCGCTGCCGATCGACAGCGAGGCGGCCGTGGAGGTCGCTGCCGCGAAGTAGCTAGAGCTTCGGTTCCGATTGAATCGGAACCGAAGCTGGACTCTTGTTTTGACGCGTTTCCTTCACGCGAACCGGTATCCGCTTCATTCGAAAACGCTCTACCGCAGGCCGGCGTTGATCTTGTCGAGCGCGGCGGAGCCGGGGCACAGCGCCTGGGCGTCGAGCGTATTGAGCGGCGTATCCACCGTGTTGAGATGGGCGTGCAGATCGTCCGCTTCGGGATCGATGTAGAGCAGGCCGGTGACGATCTGGCCCTTGGCGGCGTGCTTCTGCAGGAAGGTCATCGCCGAGCCGCGGTCATTCGGGTCGTAATCGGCATCGATCTTGCGCAGCGCAAGCCGCGAGCCGTCGTGCTGCTCGACCATCTGCACGGTGCCGGGCGCGTAGTCGACCGTGATCGGATCGCGGCCGGTCAGCACGTCGAGGCGATTCACCGCATCATTGTGCTCGCGGACATAGTCGAAACTCTTGGTCGAGCCGGCATGGTTGTTGAATGCGATGCAGGGGCTGATGACGTCGATGAAGGCCGAGCCGCGGTGCTCGATGGCGGCGGAGATCAGCGGCACCAGCTGGCTCTTGTCCCCGGAAAAGCTGCGCGCCACGAAGGTCGCGCCCAACTGCAGCGCGATCGCCACGAGGTCGATGGCGTTGTCGGTATTGGTCACGCCCTTCTTGGACTTCGAGCCGCGGTCGGCGGTGGCCGAGAACTGGCCCTTGGTGAGGCCGTAAACGCCGTTGTTCTCGACGATATAGGTCATGTTGACGGCGCGCCGGATCGAATGGGCGAACTGGCCGAAGCCGATCGAGGCCGAGTCGCCGTCGCCGGAGACGCCGAGATAGATCAGCTCGCGGTTGGCGAGGTTGGCGCCGGTCAGGACCGACGGCATGCGGCCGTGCACCGAATTGAAGCCGTGCGAATTGCCGAGGAAATAGTCCGGCGTCTTCGAGGAGCAGCCGATGCCGGAAATCTTGGCGACGCGGTGCGGCTCGATCGACAATTCGAAGCAGGCCTCGATGATCGAGGCGGTGATCGAAGTCATGGCCGCAGCCGGCGCACAGCGTCGAGATCTTGCCCTCATAGTCCCGATGGGTATAGCCGAGATCGTTCTTGGGCAGGCTCGGATGATGGAATTTCGGCTTGGCGATGTAGGTCATGACTTTACCTTGCGGAGCGGGGTCACCTGGAGCTGATCCTGGTGATCGCCGATGGAATTGGCGATGAAGCGTGCGGTGATCGGCGTGCCGTCATAGTGCAGGATCGGCACCAGCCGAACCGGATCGATGCCGTTTTCGTTGACGATCAGCGAGCGAAGCTGCGCGTCGCGGTTCTGTTCGACGACGTAAACGAAATCATGGTCGGCGATGAAGCTCGCCACGCTGGAATGGAACGGGAAGGCACGGATGCGCAGTCGGTCGAGCTGGTGCCCGCGCGCCTCCAACAGCCCGATCGCCTCGTCCATCGCCGGCGCGGTCGAGCCGAAATAGATCACGCCGTATTTGGTCGGCTTGCCGGCGTTGGCCTGCAGCGGCCGCGGCACCATGTCCTGGGCGGTTTCGAATTTGCGCACCAGCCGCTGCATGTTGTCGGCGTAGACCGAGCCTTCTTCGGAATAGCGCGCATAGCGGTCGCGCGAGGTGCCGCGGGTGAAGAACGAGCCCTTGGTCGGGTGGGTGCCGGGATAGGTGCGGAAGGGAATGCCGTCGCCGTCGACGTCGAGATAGCGGCCGAAGTCGCGGCCTTCCTCCAGCATCTGAGCCGTCATTACCTTGCCGCGGTCGTACTGCCGGGCGTCATCCCATTTCAGCGGCCGGCATAGCCGGTGGTTCATGCCGATATCGAGATCGAGCATGACGAAGATCGTGGTCTGCAGCCGTTCGGCGAGGTCGAAGGCGGTGGCGGCGAACTCGAACGCCTCGGCCGGATCCTCCGGAAACAGCAGCACATGCTTGGTGTCGCCATGCGAGGCGTAGGCGCAGATCATGATGTCGCATTGCTGGGTGCGCGTCGGCATGCCGGTCGAGGGACCGGCGCGCTGCACGTTCATGATCACGGCCGGAATCTCGGCGAAGTAGGACAGGCCGATGAATTCCTGCATCAGCGAAATGCCGGGACCGGAGGTCGCGGTGAAGGCGCGGGCCCCGTTCCACGACGCGCCGATCACGATGCCGATCGAAGCCAGTTCGTCCTCGCCCTGCACGATGGCGTATTTGGCCTTGCCGGTCTCCGGATCGTGCCGCAGCTTCTTGCAGTGGGCGCCGAAGGCGTCGGCCAGCGAAGACGACGGCGTGATCGGGTACCAGGCGCAGACGGTGGCGCCGCCATAGACCGCGCCGAGCGCGGCGGCGCTGTTGCCTTCGATGAAGATGCGGTCGCCGACCTTGTCGGCCTTCTTGACCCGCAGGCCGATCGGGCATTTCAGGTTCTGCAGCGCCCAGTCGCGGCCGAGATGCAGCGCGTGGACGTTGGACGACAGCAGCTTCTCCTTGCCCTTGTACTGTTCGCCGATCAATTGTTCGATCAGCTTGGGGTCCATGTCGAGCAACGCGCACAGCGCACCGAGATAGATGATGTTCTTGAACAGCTGGCGCTGGCGCGGATCGGTGTAGGTCGAATTGGTGATCGCGGTCAGTGGCACGCCGATCACGGTGATGTCGGCTCGGAATTTCGACGACGGCATCGGCTTGGTCGAGTTGTAGAACAGATACCCGCCGGGCTCGATCGAGGCGATGTCCTTGTCCCAGGTCTGCGGGTTCATCGCCACCATCATGTCGACGCCGCCACGCGCGCCGAGATGGCCTTCTTCGGTCACCCGCACCTCGTACCAGGTCGGCAGGCCTTGGATGTTGGAGGGGAAGATGTTGCGTGGGCTGACCGGCACGCCGTGGCGCAGGATCGAACGGGCGAACATTTCGTTGGCGCTCGCCGAACCCGAGCCGTTGACGTTCGCGAAGCGGACGACGAAATCGTTTACGCTGCTGATCGGCTTTTGGACGGGCATGATGTACCTGCGTGGGTCATATCGATGAGGTATTTCTGCATGTCCCAGGCACCGGTGGGACAGCGTTCGGCGCACAGGCCGCAGTGCAGGCAGACGTCTTCGTCCTTCACCATCACGCGCCCGGTCTTCAGCCCGTCGGCGACATAGAGGTCCTGGTCGAGATGCGGCGATGGCGCTTTCAGCCGTGCCCGCAGATCGGCTTCCTCACCATTCTCCGTGAAGGTGATGCAGTCCATCGGGCAAATATCGACGCAGGCATCGCACTCGATGCACAAAGGCGCCGAGAATACCGTCTGGATATCGCAATTCAGGCAGCGCTTGGCCTCGCCGAGTGCAAGCTTGACGTCATAGCCGAGTTCGACCTCGGCGCGGATGTCCTTCAGCGCCACCACCTTGTCGCGATGCGGCACCTTGTAGCGCTTGTCGGCGGAGATGTCGTTGTCGTAGCTCCACTCGTGGATGCCCATCTTCTGCGAGGAGACATGCACTTCGGGCAGCGGGCGCTCGGTGATGTCCTCGCCGGAGAGAAGCTTGTGGATCGAAAGTGCTGCGTCATGGCCGTGCGCCACCGCCCAGATGATGTTCTTCGGCCCGAACGCGGCGTCGCCGCCGAAGAATACCTTCGGGTTGGTCGAGCCCATGGTCGTGGCGTCGACCTTGGGCATGTTCCACTTGTCGAATTCGACGCCGCAATCGCGTTCGATCCAGGGAAAGGCGTTTTCCTGGCCGACCGCGACCAGCACGTCGTCGCAGGCAATGGTCTGGTCGGGGTCGCCGGTGGGCACCAGATTGCGGCGGCCCTTGGCGTCGTACTCGGCCTTGACCTTCTGGAAGGTGACGCCGGCGAGCTTGCCATTGTTGTGAACGAACGCGGTCGGGACCATGAAATTGAGGATCGGAATGTCCTCGTGAAGGGCGTCCTCTTTCTCCCAGGGGCTTGCCTTCATCTCTTCGAAGCCGGAGCGCACGATCACCTTGACGTCCTCGCCGCCGAGCCGGCGCGCGGTGCGGCAGCAGTCCATTGCGGTGTTGCCGCCGCCGAGCACGATCACGCGCTTGCCGATCTTGTCGGTGTGGCCGAACGACACGCTGGAGAGCCAGTCGATGCCGATGTGGATATTGCCGGCGGCTTCCTTGCGGCCGGGGACGTCGAGTTCGCGGCCACGCGGTGCGCCGGAGCCGACGAAGACGGCATCGTAATTTTCAGCCAGCAGCTTCTTCAGGCTGTCGATGCGCTGGCCGCCCTTGAACTCGATGCCGAGGTTGAGGATGTAATCGGTTTCCTCGTTGATCACCGAATCCGGCAACCGGAATTTCGGAATCTGGCTGCGCATCATCCCGCCCGCCCTGGCATCGGCATCGAACACGGTGCAGTGATAGCCGAGCGGAGCGAGGTCGCGTGCCACGGTGAGGGAAGCGGGTCCACCGCCGACGATCGCAATGCGCTTGCCGTTCTTCGCCGACGGGCGCGGCATGCGGCCCTTGACGTCGTCCTTGAAGTCGGCAGCGACGCGTTTCAGCCGGCAGATCGCAACCGGCGTCTCCTCGACGCGGCCGCGGCGGCATGCGGGCTCGCACGGGCGATCGCAGGTGCGTCCGAGAATTCCCGGAAACACGTTCGATCTCCAATTGATCATGTAGGCGTCGCTGTAGCGGCCCTCGGCGATCAGGCGGATGTATTCAGGGACGGGTGTGTGTGCGGGACAGGCCCATTGGCAGTCGACGACTTTGTGGAAGTAATCGGGTGCCGCAATATCAGTCGGTTTCATTCCCACCTTGCCCGCGCGACGACAAGAAAGCGCGCGGTCCTTATCTTCTGTTGTGAACGCTCATCGCGGCGTTCTTGTGGTTTGCCAGACATATCATTGGCTTAATGAATCAGGCCATTCAATATCATCGGCGCTGCACTGAAAAGCCATTTTTGCTGAACGGCCATTCGTTATTGGTCTGGCCCCCCGGCCTTAATGCCGCGACGACGCATGCGGCACTGCAACATATGCCCTCATCGGGGCTTTCTGCATTGATTTAAGACAATGGAATGTCCGATCGCGCGAGATCCCACATCAGCCGATAACTGCCCGAAGATATCCTCACTCCGCCCTCGAATATTCCCGATCCCGTGAATTGCGCAGCCATTGTTTCGCCGATTGCGTTCACGTTCACGGCATCGATCAGGACGAACCAGTCGCCGGCGCCCGGGTCCGAAACCGGAGGATCGCCGGTGAGCGGCTTCGACAGCGCCGGATCGCTCTCGATCAGATGCATCGCGATGATGCCGTCGAGTTCGTCGGGATCGAGCCGCTCGCGCAATGTCGCGCGCAATCGCTCGTGGCCTCCGGCGACCGGACGAAGGCGGATGATGCCGAGCGCGGCACCTCGGCCCTGTCCGCGGCTGACGGTGATGCGCGCGATGGTGCGGATCATGTTCTCGAAGCGCGCCAGGTTCGTCTTCGACCATTCGGTGGGATTCATCAGCACAGTGCGATAGGCCGGGCTGTCGAGCACCTCGAAGGTCTCGGTCGAATACAGGCAGAGATATTTCGGGCTGCCCTGATGGGCGATGTAGCGCCTTGCTTCCAGGAAGCCGTCGATCGCCACGCGCTCGATCAGGTGCTCGCGGTCGTACCACCGGTTGAAATCGGCCTCGTGCTTCGGATCGATGTCCATCGAGGTCAGCAACATTCCTTTTCCGGCAAGCGGCATATTTCGAGGGCCTTACTCGGAGATTTCGGAAGCGAGGTCCGCAATCGCCCGCATCACGGCATCCCTGACGCCGGGATCGTAGAGCGAGTGGCCGGCGCCCTCGACCAGACGAACCTTCGAATCGGGCCAGACGGCTGCGAGCGCGTGCGAAGTCGACGGAGGGCACAGCAAATCGTACCGGCCTTGCACGATGAGGCCGGGAATGCCGGCGAGCCTTGCCGCTTCGGCGACAAGTTGCCCCGGCTTCATGAAGCAGTCATTCAGGAAATAATGCGCTTCCATGAACGGCGTGGCCGGCAGCGGCCGCGACGAATTCAGCGCGGCGAGATCGAGCCGCACCCGTCCCGGCGCGTGTTCGGATAGAATCCGTTCGGTGTCGTGCCAGGCGCGCGCCGCCGGGCCATGCACCTGGGAATCGGAATCGAGAATGCGGCGGTAATAGGCGTCGAGCGGCCGCGCGCGTTCATCCGGCGACAACAGGCCGAGGAAATCCTCGCTGAGATCGGGATAGAAGCGCGGCAGCGCGTCGAGGAAGGCGCCCTCGAGTTCGGTCCCGGTGCCGAGAAAGGTCGCGCGCAGCACGATGCTGCTGACCCGCCCGGGATGCGCCTCCGCGTACGCCAGCGCCAGCGTCGCGCCCCAGGAGCCCCCGACGATCATCCAGCGCTCGAAGCCGAATTGCTCGCGGATCTTCTCCATGTCCGCGATCAGGTGCGGCAGCGTGTTGTCCTCGAGGCGGCCCTTGGGACGGCTGCGGCCGGCCCCGCGCTGATCGAACAGGATGGCGTGGAAACGTTCGGGATCGAACAGCCGCCGGTGATCGGGCTGGCAGCCGCTGCCCGGCCCGCCGTGCAGATAAACCGCCGGGATGCCGCCGTCGCGGCCGACGCTTTCGACATAGATCTCATGGCCGTCGCCGACCGGCAGCAGTTGCGAGGTCAGCGGCGCGAACGGATCGGAGCGGGAGCCGTTCGATTTCCCCGCATCGGCGTCAGGCGCCATGGTCGTCGCCCGTCTCCAGCGTACCGCCGGCAAAATTGCGATAGAGGAAACGGTTGTGATCGCCGGCGGATTCCGCTTCCGCCAGCTTGAAGATCTGCTCGTGCATCGGCGACAGCGTGCAGGCCGGATCGGTATTGCCGGCATCGCCGGTCAGCGCGAAGGCCTGGCAGCGGCAGCCGCCGAAATCGATTTCCCTGAATTCGCAGCTCTTGCACGGCTCCTTCATCCATCCGGTGCCGCGATAGCGGTTGAAGGCTTCCGAATTCTGCCAGATCCAGGCGATCGAATGATTGGATCGCACGGATTCGAATTCGAGGCCGGTGATGCTTTCGGCGGCGTGGCAGGGCAGGATCTTTCCCGCCGGCGAGATATTGAAGAACTGCCGTCCCCAGCCGCCCATGCATTTCTTCGGCCGCAGCGCGTAATAATCCGGCACGACATAGTCGATGGCGAGGGTGCCTTTCAGCCTCTCGCGCGCTTCCTCGACGATGGCGGTGGTTTCCTCGAGCTGGGCGAGCGTCGGCATCAGCGCGGCGCGGTTCTTCAGCGCCCAGCCGTAATATTGCACATTGGCGACTTCCAGCCGGTCGGCGTCGAGATCGACCGCCATCTGGATGATGTCGGGCAGCTGGAACAGGTTTTGCCGGTGCATCACCGCATTGACCGTCAGCGGCAGCTCCAGCTCGCGCGTCCATTTTGCCACTTCGATCTTTTTGGCGTGGGCGCCCTTGAAGCCGGCGACGCGGTCGGCCACGACAGGCTCGTTGCCCTGAAAACTGATCTGCACGTGGCACAGCCCGGCATCGGCGAGTGCAGCGAGTTTTTCACGGGTCACCAGCACGGCCGAGGTGATCAGATTGGAATAGAGCCCGACGTCGCTGGCGTGCTGCACCAGTTCGACCAGATCCTTGCGCGCGGTCGGCTCACCGCCGGAGAAGTGGATCTGCAGCACGCCGATTTCGGCGAGCTCCGAGAGCACCTTCTTCCATTCCTCGGTCGAAAGCTCGGTGCCGCCGCGATCAAGCTCGACCGGGTTGGAGCAATAGGGGCATTGCAGCGGGCAGCGATGCGTCAGTTCGGCGAGCACCGCGAGCGGAATGCCGAACGTCTCGGCGGTCGAGCCGCGGTTCTCCAGCACCGCGAGCCCATCGTTGGGATCGCTGGCTACGAGATGGGCATCTGTCAGCGTCGGGCTCATTGCGTCTTCTCCCGCACTTCGGTCAGAAATCCCTTGTCGGCAAGGTCCTGCAGCATGGCAATGACGTCGGTTGCGATCGCGCCGCGCTCGGCGGCGTATTTTTCGGCGAGCTGATCGACCATCTGGGCGACATTGCGCACGCCGTCGCATAGCTGCAGAACTTCGACCGCGATCTCGTCCGGCGCCAGCACCCGTTCCGGCGCCAGAATGACCCAGACCTGCCGGGTCTCATCGAATTTCAGCTTGGCATGCCGCGGCAGCACCGGCCGGCTGGTCTCGCTGACATTGATGTTGCGGCTCACCATGGGGCGCCTCTGCTCTAACTTTCCTTTAATTTTCCTTGGACGATTCCTTGGGCACGAACGCGCCGGGCGGAATGTGGCCCTCGACATAGGCATGATACAGCGCGTCGAGTTGGACCCATAGCACATTGGTCTTGAACAACAGCGCGTTGCAGACCGCCTCGCGTTCCGCCGGTGTCCTGGCGTGGGCCTTGACGTATTCAAGCGCGAAGCCCGCATCGCGCGGCGCCTGGGTCAGCCGCCGGCTGAAATAGCTCATGATGTCGGGATTGACGAAATCGTAATGCGCCAGCATTCCCGAAATCCGTTCCTCGTGCAGGTTCGGCGCGAACAGTTCCGTCAGCGAGGAGGCGATCGCCTCCAGCGGGCTCCTGTCGCGGACGAAATGCACATAGGCCTCCACCGCAAAGCGCGTCGCGGGCAGGATGCCTTCGGTGGATTCCACATAGGCGCTGTCGAGGCCAAGACCCTCGGTCAGCTTCAGCCAGCGTTCGATGCCGCCTTCGGCGCCGACATCGCCGTCATGGTCTTCGATGCGGTGCCGCCATTCCAGCCTCGTGGCGCGGTCGCGGAAGCGCGAGATCACCACCGCGTCCTTGATCGGGATCGTGCTCTGGTAGAAATAGCGGTTCAGCGCCCAGGCCTGCACCTGGCCCTTGCCAAGCTTGCCGCCGTGCAGGAGCCGGTGAAACGGATGCAGATTGTGGTAGCGCACCGCCCCGATGTGGCGGAGTGCTGCTTCCAGCTCTTCGGCATTGTTCAGAGGGGCGCTGTTGCCGCGCGAGAACGCCGTCATGCCATCCGGTTTCATTGCATTTTGAGACATCGCGTTTTGAGACATGGCATTCTGGGCTATCGCGTTCACAGCGTGATCTCCGTTCCATCGGCGGGGATTTGCCATCCCGCGCGCTCGGCCATCTTGCGCTCCGCGGAATCGTGCAGCAGCGCCGGATTGGAATTGTTGATATGCAGAAATATCTTCTTGCCGATATCGAGGCCGGCCAGGCTTCCGATCGCGCCGTCATCGCCGGACATGGCAATGTGCCCCATGCTTTGTCCGGTCTTGGTGCCGAGGCCGGCCGTGATCATTTCGTCGTCGCGCCACACCGTGCCGTCGAAGAATACGAGCGGCGCGCCGGCGAGCCGGGCCTTGAGATCATCCGACACGGTGGCGCAGGCGGCCAGAAAGTAAAGATACTTGCCCGTCGCCTTGTCGCGGATCCGGAGCCCGAGCGTGTCGCCGGCGCCATCGCTGCCGCCAGGATGAACCTTGCCCTCCAGGTACCAGGCGCTCTTGCCGGGAACCTCGAACGGCACGATCTCGATGCCGGATGGCGTGCCGTCGGGCAGCGCCGGTTCGAACGCCCTGTCGATCGCGATCGGCAGGCGGCTTACGTTCTTTTCGCTCAGCACATTGAAGATGCTGTTTGCTTTCAGGATCGCAAGCACCTTCTCGTGGGCATAGATCGTGAACGGCCAGCCTTCGCGCATCGACAGCAGACCCGCGACCGCGTCGATCTCGCCATTGGTCAGGATCACGCCGGCGATCGGGCTGTGACGAAGCTTCCCGGCCCTGGGGTGAAGCTGCGGCGTCGCGATCAGTTGCTGGCGCAGATCGGGAGAGGCGTTGATCAGAAACCAGTGCTCGCCGTCGGCGCTGATCGCGATCGAGGCTTGCGTGCTCTGCAACTCCGGATGTTCGCTCCGCGCTTTCCGGCAAACCGCACATCCGCAATTCCATTGCGGAACGCCACCACCTGCCGCGGCGCCCAGGACGACGACGCGAAGCATGATCGCTCTCTCCTGGATATTGATTTCTAAGAGATTGATTTCAAAGCTTCGGGTACTCGAAAAGCTTTGAAGGCGGACGCAGGCATGAACAACGTTCCTCAGTCAGGAACGGGTCATGCCTGGAGGTCCACCTAAGTCAAGACGTGGAGTCGCAGCCGCTTATTTGCGGGCGGCGCACGCATACATGTTGATTTCCATGCCGACCGGCACTTCGACAATCTTCGGGGTCTTCCAGGCCATTTTGGCTCTCCTTGCTAGACCGGACGCATTCCGCCCTCGGGGAGATAAACTAATCGGGATTGAAAAGTTCGCCAGTGAAATCTTTTGCTGCAAAACCCAGGGTTTTCATGCTGCGGTGCAAGAGAACTCACGCTATTGTGCGGCGACGTGTCAAACCAAAGGCGGATCAACGGGTTCATAGTCGCCCGCTCCGATCCGCAACCTGTCTGGGCTCGACCTCACCCGGCGAATTCCGGATAAAGAACTTGTGAGCCGCCGGTTCCCGAATGCAAGCCCCCAACCCAAGTGGACCAGACCCATGCCGCGCTATTTCTTCAACACCCGTATCGAGGATGAATTGATCTCCGATCCCGAAGGCGAAGAGCTGCGCGACCCCGACCGCGCATGGGAAGTGGCCCGCGCCATGATCCGCGAATTGCTGAAGAGCGAAGGCGCGGAGGGCGGTCTGTTGAAAGCGACCCTCGAAGTGACCGACGACACCGGCGAAATCGTGCTGGAGTTTCCCTTTACCGAGGCGATCCTCGACTTCTCCGATATTCCCGTCACGAAACACTGACGGCGCTGCCTGCGGTCGTTCCGCGGGGCTTGCGGGCAGCGCGCAATGACGGGGTGCGCGTGCTCGACAACCATTGCCGCGTGACGCTACAAGCGGGCGTTCAATGGAGTGGACAATGCAGGATCTCTGGCGTCTGTCGGCCGCCGATATCGCGGGCCTCGTCAAATCGAAAAGGGTTTCGGCGAAAGAGGCGGCATTCGCGGCGCTGGCGCGCCTTGACGCGGTCAATCCCGCGATCAACGCCGTGGTCGATCACCGGCCGCAGGATGTGCTGGCGGAGGCAGCGGCAATCGATGCGGCCATCAAGCGGGGCGAGGAGTTGGGTCCGCTGGCGGGCGTGCCGGTCACCGTCAAGGTCAATATCGATCAGGAGGGGTTCGCCACCACCAATGGGCTGAAGCTGCAGCGCGAGGTCATCGCGCAGAGCAACAGCCCCGTCATCGACAATCTGCGCAAGGCCGGCGCCGTGATCCTCGGGCGCACCAACTGCCCGGCATTTTCCTATCGCTGGTTCACCACCAATCTGGTCCATGGCGACACCAGGAATCCGCGCGACCCCGGCATCACCCCGGGCGGCTCTTCCGGCGGGGCAGGGGCCGCGGTCGCCGCCGGCATCGGCCATATCGCCCATGGCACCGACATCGCCGGCTCGATCCGCTATCCCGCCTATGCCTGCGGCGTTCATGGCCTGCGGCCGACGGTTGGCCGCATCGCGGCCTTCAATGCGGCGCTGCCGGAACGCACGATCGGGCCGCAGATCTCGGCGGTCTCAGGACCCTTGGCGCGCACCATCGGCGATCTCCGGATCGCGCTCGCCGCGATGTCGGGCAAGGACGTGCGCGACCCCTGGTGGGTGCCGGCGCCGCTGCAAGGACCTGCGACGCCGAAGCGGGCGGCGCTGTGTCTCCAGCCGGACGGTCTGGAGACCTTTGCCGAAGTGAAGGCGGCGGTTGCGGATGCGGGCAAGCGCCTGGAGCGCGCCGGCTGGGTGGTGGAGGAGATCGAAACCACGCCGCCGCTGCGCGAGGCCGCCGACCTGCAGACAAAACTGTGGCTCGGCGACGGCTATGAGGCGCAGCTCGCCGCCGCCGAGCGCGAAGGCGATCCCGGCGCGCTCGCCTGCCTGCGCGGCAACCGCGCAAAGGTGTTTCCGTTCGACGCGGCCGCCTTCTCCAAAGCGCTGACGCGGCGGGCGACCTTGACGCGCGAATGGCTGCAGTTTTTCGAGAGCTATCCGGTGCTGTTGATGCCGGTGTCCGGCGAACTGCCGTTCCCCGACGGCCTCGACATGCGCGACGAGGCCTCGTTCGCGCGGGTGTGGCGGGCCCAGCTCACGCAGATCGCCATTCCCTTCATGGGGCTGCCTGCGCTAACGGTTTCAACGGGCCTGGTGGGGAAGGTTCCCGTCGGCGTCCAGATCGTCTCCGGCCGCTACCGCGAGGATCTCTGTCTGCTCGCGGGCGAGGCGATCGAAGCCGGCGGAACGCCGCCTGCGCCGATCGATCCCGTCAGTTGAAGCGTTTTCGAGCGAAGTGGATGCCGGTTCGCGTGAAGAAAACGCGTCAAAATATGAATCTGACACCGATGGCCTGAGAGAGCACGATGACCGGCATTTACGATTTCACCGCAGCGTCGCTCGCCGGCGAGGAGGTGCCGCTGAAGCGGTTCGAGGGTCAGGTGCTCATGATCGTCAACACCGCCAGCGCCTGCGGGTTCACACCGCAATACCGGGGTCTCGAGGCGCTGCAAAAGGAGCTTGGTCCGCGCGGCTTTTCGGTGCTGGGGTTTCCCTGTAACCAGTTCGGCAAACAGGAACCGGGCGACGCCAGAGCGATCGAGCAGTTCTGCGACACCAATTATGCCGTCACCTTTCCGATGTTCGCCAAGATCGACGTCAATGGCGGCGATGCGCATCCGCTCTACCGGTATTTGAAAAGCGAGAAATCCGGGCTATTGGGAGCGTCGATCAAATGGAATTTCACCAAATTCCTGGTCGATCGCTCGGGCCAGGTGGTGGCGCGGCATGCGCCGACCACAACCCCGCAATCCCTGAAAAAGGAAATCGAGGCCCTGCTGTGAACGAGAACAACGACGCCGAGACGGATCAACTGCCTGATCGTCTCTCGACCGATCCGAAGAGCCCTTATTACAATGAAGTGGTGCTGGCGCGCGACGTCGGCATTCGCTTCAAGGGCGTGGAGAAGACCAACGTCGAGGAGTATTGCGTCAGCGAGGGCTGGGTCCGCGTCACCGCAGGCAACGCCAAGGACCGCTACGGCAATCCCCTGACCATCAAGGTTCACGGTCCGGTCGAACCGTATTTCCGCGACAAGGCCTGAGTACCCTTTTCGTCATTGCGAGGAGCGTAGCGACGAAGCAATCCATTCTTTCCGCTGGTGATGCCGCAATGGATTGCTTCGCGGAGTTTACCATCGGGCGCGCATACGCACGACCCGGTGGCTCGCAATGACGGCGTAGATAGTTCCTGCCATCCAGCGAAAGCCAAAACCATGTCCGTCCGCATCGTCGACGTCCGCGAAGTGACAAAACCGATCTCCTCGCCGATCCGCAACGCCTATATCGATTTCAGCAAGATGACGACGAGCCTGGTCGCCGTCGTCACCGACGTGGTGCGCGACGGCAAGCCGGTGGTCGGCTACGGCTTCAATTCCAACGGCCGCTACGGGCAGGGCGGCTTGATCCGCGAGCGCTTTGCGCCGCGCCTGACGGAAGCCGATCCGAAGACCCTCATCAATGAAGCCGGCGACAATCTCGATCCTGATAAAATCTGGGCGACGCTGATGTCGAACGAGAAACCGGGCGGCCATGGCGAGCGCTCGGTCGCGGTCGGCACCATCGACATGGCGGTGTGGGACGTGGTGGCAAAGATCGCGCGCAAGCCGCTGTTTCGCCTGCTCGCCGAGCGGCACGGGCTGAAAGCCAATCCGCGGGTGTTCGTCTACGCCGCCGGCGGCTATTATTATCCGGGCAAGGGCCTGTCGATGCTGCGCGGCGAGATGCGCGGCTATCTCGATCGCGGCTACAACGTCGTCAAGATGAAAATCGGCGGCGCGCCGATCGATGAAGACCGCATGCGCATCGAGGCCGTGCTCGAGGAGATCGGCAAGGAAGCGCAGCTCGCCGTCGATGCCAACGGCCGCTTCGACCTGGAGACCGGCATCGCCTACGCAAAAATGCTGCGGGAGTATCCTTTGTTCTGGTACGAGGAGGTCGGCGATCCCCTCGATTTCCAGCTGCAGGCCGCGCTCGCGGAGTTCTATCCCGGGCCGATGGCGACCGGCGAAAACCTGTTCAGCCACCAGGACGCGCGCAACCTGTTGCGCTACGGCGGCATGCGGCCCGATCGCGACTGGCTGCAATTCGATTGCGCGCTGTCCTATGGGCTGTGCGAATACCAGCGCACGCTCGAAGTTCTCAAGACGCTGGGCTGGTCGCCGAGCCGCTGCATCCCGCATGGCGGCCACCAGATGTCGCTCAACATCGCCGCAGGCCTCGGCCTCGGCGGCAATGAAAGCTATCCCGACCTGTTCCAGCCCTATGGCGGTTTTCCCGACGGCGTTCGCGTCGAGAACGGCCACATCACCATGCCGGACCTGCCGGGCATCGGGTTCGAGGGCAAGTCGGATCTCTATAAGGAGATGAAGGCGCTGGCGTCTTAGGCAGGATTGCTCACGTCGCGCTTTTCGTCAGTGCGAGAGGCCAACGGGTCGCGCGAATGCGCGCCCGATGACAGGCTGCGCGACGAAGCAATCCATTCTTGCCTTGCGGCCCAAACGGAGCGACCGATCTACTATCCGCTAACGCCCGGAGCGGTCATCGGCGAGCGAGTAGCCCAACCCGTCCCAAGCTTCGCCTCACGCCGTGATATCGAGCAGCGTCTTGGTCATGCGGTCGTCCGCCCGCAGCACCGTCGCATTGGCGGTGAAGGTGTAGCTTGCGATCAGCTGGCCGATCAGCTCCTGGGCGAGGTCGACATTGGGCGCGGCGACGAGGCCATCCTGGTTGGCGAAGGGCGCCTGCGGATCGTAGACCGCGGTCGTGGCCGGCGTCACCGTCGTGACGGCCGTCTGGGTGCCTCCGCCGGCGCTCGCGGTCTGGACGAGCTCGAGCGGTGCATAGGCCTGCGGCGCCCCGGCAGGCAGCGTGCCATCGGCGTTGGGAAGCGCGCCCGTGCTCGTGACATTGGCGACGTTCGAGGCGGAGACCTCGAGGCGGCGGGCCGCCGCGTTCATGCCGGACACTGCGATGGTCGAGATGCTGCTCATCAAGGGCTCGTTGGACGGACGGTCTGGCCACCACTTAATGGCGCGCGCCATAAGCAAGCTTCAACGCCAGGGGCCGAATTTCGGCGGCGGAGGCAACGGGTCGTTTACCATTCGGCCAGGGCTGCTGTGCAGCATGCCGACGCACCCTGAGCTGTCGGCTTATCGGGGCAGACCGGATGTGAGCGGGACGCTGTCACATCCGATCACACCGGATCGATCACGCCCAGCACCGTGCCCGGTTCTACGGTCCGCCATCTTTCACCAAAATCCTGGATAGCACCCCGGTAACGGGGCTCTGATTTCGTGCGTCACGCCGACCGCGATGGATTTACCACGTCGCTGCATCGACCAAACCTGCGACGTTGATGCTTTTGCGGCCAAGGGGCCGTCGACACGCGGTGCAAATCGCGCAGGCGCCAGTCGCATAATACGGGCTTACTCCCGATGTTTCAAAAGGAACCCGGCGCGCCGGGCTTGTCGATCAAGTGCAAGATCGCGGCATCGAGGCTGAACGGCCCGCCCCCGGCCGCGACGAACATGATCAGTATGAACGCATAAAGGATCTCGGGGAGATACAGCCAATCGTCGATCCGGTCCGCTCTATCGATCGGCTGGTCACCCTTGATTCGCTGTCGGCCCGACGTAACGCCGGCGACGAGGACGATCACAAGCAGGCCAAGCGCGGCCAGGGGCGTAAGGAGGCCGATGAAGACGGCGCTGCCGGCGGCGAATTCGACCGAGGGCACCCACCATTGGTTGATCTTGATCGCGCCAACGTGCAGCGCCGTCAGCTCGTCGACCAGCGCTCGATGGCGCTCCGCGTTGAATAGCTTGTGGTAGCCTGAGAACATGAAGAACATCCCGACCGCGACACGGTTGAGCGTGAGCGCGATGTCGGTCCACCCGATCCCCCTGAACAGTATATCGATCACGATGCCTCTCCCTGAGTGATGATTGCGCGCTCCGCCCGATAACAGCGGTCTTCTCGATGGTCTGCGAGGGGAGTCAAACAACAACCTTGGTGCGACGCTCCCGCGTCGGACAGGTTTGCGCAGGTGCGATCCGCGACACCGCCGGGAGCGCGGCAGCGCTCGCTGCCAGATGCGGGAACGTGCGGCGCGGAAATGGCGGCCGCTTGCAGGTGAATGTTATTCCAGTTTCAGCGCACGCGCTTACCCGCATTCGCCGTCGGAGTGCGATCCGGAAACCCGGACGGGCAAATCGGCAAAAATCCGTCCGGCCCCTCTGATAAAGATATTTCGCTTAACGCGTCTGAGCTGTCTGCGCGTGCTCTCTTCCCCTTTACCTCTCCGGATGGGAGAGGTGAGCAGAGCCCGCGAACCAACCGAAATTCATCGTGCGCAAGCGCCTCGGGACGACGGGACGGACCGTGGCGCCGGTGGAGGTCTATGACAGCCGCATATCCAGCAACCGCCGGCCTTCGCTCTTCAGCAGTTTCTTCACCGCGCTGGAGGCGATCACTTCGCCCTGGTTGGCGTAGGCTTCGTGGTTCTTCTCGATGTCATCGAGGCGGTAGAGATAATTGACCATGATGCCGGCGGATTCGCGCAAGCCTTTTGGCGAGACGTCGCCGAGCCAGTCGATCCGCTCCAGCCGCGCGCCGTTGCCGAGATGGAACCGGGCCACCGAATCGATCAGCCGGCCTTTCGGCGTGCGGGCTTTCAGGAAATAATGCGCCGCCAGCGGCTCCAGCACCGCGCGCAACTGCGCTTCCAGCTCGGCGTTCTTGAACCAGTCGGGCTTGTCGAGGTTTTCCAACAGCGCCCGGTCCTCGTCGGAGACCGGAACGTCGCTCGCCTGTTTCAGCCATTGCATGAAGCCCGGTACCGGCGACAGCGTCACGAAATTGTCGAGCTTCGGCAATTCCCGCCGCAATTCCTCGACCACCTGCTTGATCAGGAAGCTGCCGAAGGAGATTCCGCCGAGGCCGCGCTGGGTGTTGGAGATCGAGTAGAATACCGCGGTGCGGGCGCGCTCGATCGGCACCGGCTGGCGGTCCGCGGCGAGCAGGGGCGCGATCGCGCCGGGGATCTGCTCCGTCAGCGCCACCTCGACGAAAATCAGCGGCTCGTCGATCAAGGCGGGATGGAAGAACGCGTAGCAGCGCCGGTCCGCCGGGTCGATGCGGCGGCGCAAATCGTTCCAGTCGTGGATCTCGTGCACCGCCTCGTAGCGGATGATCTGCTCCAGGATATTCGCCGGTGTCGACCAATCGATCCTGCGCAACACGAGAAACCCCCTGTTGAACCACGAAGAAAGCAGATGGACGACGTCGCGGTCGAACGCGGCGAGGTCCCTGTGGTCGTTCATGAGACGGAGCAGGTCCGCGCGCATCGCCACCAGTTCGCTGGTGCCGCCGGGCGCGCGGTTCAGCCGGCGGATCAGTTCCTGCCGCCGCGGCTCCGAAGCAAAATGCAGGTCGCTGGCGTCTTCATCGCTCGGCTGCGCGCGCCAGGCCTCGATCGCTTCGGCGAGCTTTTCGCGGTCCGGACCGAAGTCGCGTGTCAGGGTTTCGAAGAAGGCCAGCCGCTCGGGGTCGTCGAGCGTATGATAACGGTCGAGAACCTCGCGCGCCATCGCGGTGCCGGAGGCTTCGCCCCGGCCCGACAACAGCGCCTCGCAGAGCGCGATCAGCCCGGCCCCGTCCGGTTTGGTTTCGGAGGAGCCGACGCGGCGAAGCAGCGTGCGGCCCCGCTCGGAAATCGACGAGAGGAGGTCGGAGAAGAAGGCGTTGTTCATGGCGGGCATGTCGAATCCGGATCGGCATGGAATCTTACATGGGATTTAGGATAATGCCGACCACAATCAAGCAGGCATGAGCAGCCTAAAAAACGGACATGGCGCCCGCCGGAGCTCCAGCCGCCCTGGGGCCCGAATCGGCCTCATTTCTGTTCGGCAAATTCCGTCGGGGTCTTGCCCGTCACCTGCCGGAAGGCATGCGAGAAGGCGGGGACGCTGGCATAGCCGAGGGCGGAGGCCAGTTGCTTGACCGGGATATTGCCGTCCATCGACAACCGCTCGATCGCGCAGGCGATCCGCGCGCGCTGGAACCAGCTCTTGAAGCTCAATTGCGTCTCGGCGGAAAACAGCCGCGACAGCGTCCGCGCCGAGGTCCCGACCGCGCGCGCCAGCGTTTCGATCTCGTGGGCGCCGGTGGGATCGGCGAGCACGATGTCGGCGGCGCGGCGGCAGCGCGGCTCGTGCGGCAGCGGAATGAAGGTGGTGGAATCCTCGGCGTGATGCAGCTCGAGCACGGCGAGCCTGACCAGCAGCTCGGTTCGCTCGGGATCGTTGCGGCCGTCGAACAGCGCGAGAATCGTCTCCTGCAGCAGCCGCGACACCCGGACGACGAATTCGGACTTGAGGCTTTCGCTGCGCTCTTCGCGCGCTAACCATATGAGGTCGAAATACAGCGTGCGCATCTCGATGTCCGCGAGCACGTCGATGGCATGTTCCATCCGCGCCGGCACCCACACCGCGCGATCCGGCGGCACCAGCCAGCGCCCCTTGGGGGTCGTGACCTGCATCGTTCCCTTGGCCGCGTAAACCAGCTGCGCCTCGCGGTGCATGTGGGTGTCGAGCCGGACGCCCTTGCGATAGTTGCGCGCCACCAGGTGCACGCCGTTGCCGGTTGCGGTGTGGCGCGCCCGGATGGCGGTAATTGGCGTTTCGGCGATACTCATTGGCCACATCCCGTCAGGACAAGACCGTATAACCTACTGCAAAAGCCCTCAAGATTCGACCCAAAGAATTTGTCAAGGAATTCGTCAATGAACAGCCCGGCCCGGGTGATCGGCTTCGTCAACGCCGCCCATTTCATCGACCATTATTCGATGCTGATCTTCGCGGCCGCCGTCATCGTGATGGGGCCGGCGCTTGGCATGGCCTATTCGGAACTGCTGCCTTACGCCACTCCCGGCTTCGTGGCCTTCGGCGCCGGATCGCTGCTGACCGGCTGGCTCGGCGACCGCTGGAGCCGCCGCCACATGATGGTGATCTTCTTTGTCGGCATCGGGGCCTCGATGATCGCGGTCGGCCTGGTGCAGACGCAGCTTCAGCTTGGCGCCGCGCTGCTGTCGATCGGCCTGTTCGCGTCGATCTATCATCCCGTCGGCACCGCGATGATCGTGTCCTATGCCGACCGGCTCGGCCGCGAGATGGGGCTGAACGGGGTCTGGGGCAATCTCGGCGTGGCGTCGTCGGCGCTGGTCACTGGCGTGGTCGGCCAGTATCTCGGCTGGCGCTTTGCCTTCATCATTCCCGGCATTGTCACGATCCTGATCGGCGTGGCCTTTGCGTTGACAGTGGTGCACGAGGATCGCTCCGGCCACAAACAGGCGGCGGCGCAGGCGCGCGTGGCCAGGGAAGACATGTGGCGCGTGATCGTCGCGCTCTTGATCGTGGTACTCGCGATCTCCACCACCTTCAATGCGGTCACCGTGGCGCTGCCGAAATTGTTTGCGGAACGATTGAGCGATCTCACCGAGAGCCCGGCGCTGTTGGGCGTGATCGCGGCCTGCGTCTACGTGTTCGGCGCGATGACGCAATACACCATCGGCAAGCTGATCGACCGCTATTCGCTGAAGGCGGTCTCGCTGCCACTGTCGTTCGTGCTGGCGCCGTTCCTTTATCTCGCCGCCACGCTGTCGAACCTGCCGCTGATCATCGCATCGATCGGCATCGTGATGGGCGCGTTCGGCCAGGTCACCGTCAACGACGCCATGGTCGGCAAATACACCAGCGAGAAATGGCGCTCGCGCGCCTATGCGGTGCGCTATTTCATCGGCTTCACCGCGGCCGGCGCGTCGGTGGGCCTGGTTGCATGGCTGTATCAGCAAGGCGGTTTCGTCACCATGCTGCACGCCTTCGCCGGGCTGTGTCTATTGGTGATCGCCGCGGCGATCATCCTGCCGGCGGAGATCAGGGTGCCGGCGGCCGGTTCGAATTAGCCGCTGCGCAGATTTGAATCCTGCGAGTTCGCGTCTCGTGGGACGCGCGTAGTCCGCGCTGGCAACGTGGGCGCGTCCATTTGTCCGATGACTGCGGATTCGCGCGCGGCCTGAAGCTGCTGTTCATCAGCGCGGTGGAATAATTTGAGCGCCGGGGTGTTTCTGCGGAAAACGGGGCTCGATTGGAACCAGGTCCCGTAAAACCCCGGATATCCGCTCAGGCAAGCTTCGCCTCAACTGAGCATCATGTCGTTTTTGAGCGAATACCCATTCTGGGTAAGGCCGCTGGTGCGGACCTGATGCAAATCAAGGTAGGTTTCTGGTAGCGGCTAAACTTCGAAACGAACAAGCGGATGGTTGCGCAAGACTGCTGACGCCCGAGTCGTTCATTGAACCTGACAACCGGACAACCATGCTCAATGCTGTAACCGATCCGCTGCACCGCTTCCCGGTCTTCCGAACGTCGGATCCTGAAGAGTTGCGGGAGCTAAGCACGACATTGTTTGGCGCCGCCGGGATCGATCTGAGGAACACCGACGGTTTTGAGGCGCGCGTCAATCTCATCAAGCTGCAGGAGACGGGCCTCGCCTTCGGCGCGACCACCGCCGATCTCGTGATCGACAATCTTGCGGCCGACTTCATCCGGCTGCAGATCGCGCACAGGGGCCGCGCCGCCACCTCCATCGCAGGCCGAACAACCGACATCAACGAACATCAGTTCGCGATCGCCCCGGCGGGCAGCCGCTCGCTGATGATTTGCGAAGCCGGTCATGAACGCCTGACGCTTCGCCTCAGCGAGCAGGCGCTGCTGCAAAGAATGACGGCGCTGCTTGGCGCCAAGCCGAAGGGCGAACTGACGTTCGAGCCGGCGGTCGCCGCGGGCGAGCCTCACGCGCAAGGCCTTGCCGACCTCATCCGCTTTCTTGCCCAGCAACTGGACTCGACGGTGTCGGCACTGCCCCAGGCCGTGTGCCGGGAGCTTGAGCAGGCGGTACAGATCGCCTTTCTCTATGCGAGCCGCCACAGTTTCAGCCATCTCCTGGAAAACCAGGAAAGCTTGCCTGCGCCGTGGGTGGTTCGGCGGATCGAGGAGTTCATCGAAGCCAACTGGCAGCGGCCGATCACCATCGAGCGACTGGCAGCCGAGGCCGGGGTCAGCACCCGCGCCATTTTCAGGGCTTTCGAGCGCAGCCGCGGCTATTCACCGATGGCCTTTGCCAAGGCGATCCGCCTCAAGCGCGCGCGGGAAATCCTGACATCCGGGGATCCCTGCGTCAGCGTGACGGCGGCGGCCTTCAAGAGCAATTTCGCAAGTCCGAGCCGCTTCGCGAAAGACTATCGCGAAGCGTTCGGCGAGCTTCCTTCCGAGACCATTTTCCGGACGCGCCAATAGGCAGGCCCCGGCTCGACCGTGACAAATTTTTGAAGTCCGGGCCGGGCAATTTCGGTTTCAACGCTACCCCCAATCGATCACAATGGAAGGCGAAGGCCCGGTCGATAACGGGCCAGGGGGAGGGTGTATCCGATGTTCCATCGACGCTTGCTGCGCCTCGCCATTCTTATTCTGGGGGCTTCGGGCATGACGGCGGTCCCCGCGCGTGCCGATGCGCTGAAGGACGAAATCGCGCCGACCGGCAAGCTGCGGGTGGCGATCGCGATCAGCCCGGCCGGCGGCGCGTTCTGGTCCACCAGGAACGACGCCGGCGGTTATGCCGGCGTGCCGGTCGATCTCGGTCGGGAAATGGCGGCGGAACTCGGCGTCCCCGTGGAATATGTCGCCTACCAGAATTCCGGACAGATCGTCGACGCCGTGTCGACGGGGGCCTGGGATGTCAGCTTCCTGCCGAAGGATCCGGAGCGCGAGGCGCGGATGTCGTTCGGCCCCACCTACGAGGTGACGGACGCGACCTACATCGTCAAGGCAGCTTCATTGGCGACGAATTTCGCCACCCTCGACCAGCCCGGCGTCAAGGTCGCCGCCGTCAATAACACCACCACCATGCGCGGCGCGATCGCGCATCTGAAGCATGCCAAGGTCACGGGCTATCAGACCTATGACGAGATCTTCGCGCTGCTCAAGAAGGGCGAGATCGACGCCTTCGCGCTGTCGCGCGAACAGCTCAACGCGCTGGCGAAGAAGATCCCGGGCACGCGGGTGCTGGACGAAACTTTCAAGCAGACCGTCACCGCGGTGGCGGTGCCGCTCAATCATCCGCTGTCGCTGGCGTTTGCGACCAGGTTCATGACGGAAGCCGCCGCCAACGGCACGCTGCGCAAGGCCTATGACGACAACGGGCTGAAGGATGCGCCGATCCGGATGAAGTGAGGCGGGCCTTCTTCAGCCTCCGCGTGCCCGGTGCCACCTCTCCCGATGGGAGAGGTCAGCCCAGCCCACACCGCCTCACGAATTGACGTGGACGAAATCCCGCAGCAGCGGATAGATCTCGTTGTTCCAGCGGCGGCCCGAGAACACGCCGTAATGACCGACGCCGGCTTGCATGTGGTGCACCTTGCGATAGGCGCGCACGCCGGTGCAGAGGTCCTGGGCCGCCAGCGTTTGCCCGATCGAGCAGATGTCGTCCTTCTCGCCTTCGACCGTCATCAGCCCCATGCGTTTGATCGCGGCGGGGTTCACCGGGCGGCCGCGATGCATCAGTCTGCCCTGCGGCAACAAATGCTCCTGGAACACGTCGCGCACGGTTTCGATGTAGAATTCGGCCGGCAGGTCCATCACCGCGAAATATTCGTCGTAGAACGTCTTGATGACCTCGGCCTTCTCCTTCTCGCCCTTGGCCAGATGATCGGCGAGATCGATATGCGACTTGATGTGGCGCTCCAGGTTCATCGAGACGAAGGCGGTGAGCTGCACGAAGCCGGGATAGACCTGCCTTAACGCGCCCTTGCACTGGATCGGCACGAAGTTGATCAGGTTCTCCTCGAACCATTTGATCGGCTTGCTCTTGGCGAATTCGTTGACCTTGGTCGGCTGGATGCGGGTATCGATCGGCCCGGCCATCAGCGTCAGCGTCGCCGGCCGCGCCGGGTGATTGTTCTCCGACATGACGGCGGCGGCGGCGAGCGCCGATACCGAGGGCTGGCAGATCGCCACCATGTGCGCGCGCGGCCCGATCTTGTCCAGGAAGTCGATCAGATGATCGGTGTAGTCCTCGAGACCGAACCGGCCCGCACCGAGCGGAATGTCGCGGGGATTGTGCCAGTCGGTGATGTAGACGTCGTGGTCCTGCAGCAGCGTCTTCACGGTGCCGCGCAACAGGGTGGCGAAATGGCCGGACATCGGCGCCACCAGCAGCATCCGCGGCTGCTCCGGCGAATTCTGCTTCTTGAAATGCAGCAGCGAACCGAACGGCGTCGAATAGACGACCTCTTCGGTGACCTCCAGCTCCTGGTTGCCGACCATCACGCTGTCGATGCCGTAAGCCGGGCGCGTATAGGTGAGCGAGGTGCGCGAGATCAACTCCAGCGCCGCGGCCAGCCGCCCGAACAGCTTGTCGGAGACGCCCTGCGGAACGAGGTTGAGATATTTCAGCGCATGCGCGGCCCCCGTCCGCCATGGCGCCGTCAGGTCCATGTGGTTCTGATAGGCTTGATACATCATCGACTTCATCCGGATCCGCCCCCACCCGATGCCATGCAATATCGAAGCCAAAGCCGAGTTCAAACAGCCTCCTAAACTGGCACGTCGCTTGCTGTTAAAGCTGGTGAAAATGCGTTGAAGCATAAACAATGGGCACTCTGCGGAGGCCCCGGACGGGCGTTCAGGCGTGAGGGGAAGAGCCATATGGCCAAAGCGACACTGACCATCAGCAGCAAGAACTACTCGTCCTGGTCGCTGCGCGGCTGGCTGCTGACCAGGTTCTCAGGACTGCCGTTCGACGAGGTCGTCACGGCGCCCGACGATGCTTCCGCGCGGGCCGAAATCCTGCTGCTGTCGTCCTCGATCCTGGTGCCGTGTCTGCGGCACGAGGGCGCCACCGTATGGGACACGCTGGCGATCGCCGAATATCTCAACGAGGTGATGCCGGACGCCGGCCTGTTGCCGAAAGACCGCATCCTGCGGGCGCATTGCCGCTCGATCTGCGGTGAAATCCATTCGGGTTTCACCACGCTGCGCGCCTCGCTGCCGGTCAACCTCAAGGGTCATTTCCCCGGCTTCAAGATCTGGTCGCGCGCGCAGGCCGATATCGACCGGGTCTGTGCCATCTGGCGCGAGTGCCTGGCCAAATCGGGCGGACCGTTCCTGTTCGGCGAACGCTGCATGGCGGACGCCATGTATGCGCCGGTCGTCACCCGCTTCATGACCTATGACGTCAAGCTGGAGCCGCGGCTGAAGGCCTATGCCGACATGATCATGGCGCTGCCGGAGATGGTCGAATGGATCGAGGCGGCCAAGGCCGAGCCCGCCGACATCGAGGAGCTCGAGGTCGAATATTAGGCAGCGCGCGCGGCCCGCTGCCTGTTTACGGGGCTCAAGCAGCGGGCACTGTTTGCTCAACTTGGTGCCATCTGGGACGACCGCACGCGCCTGAACCGCTTAGCCGTCGGCGATGCGCCGCTTCTCGCCCACCCCAAATTCGGTTCTGCCGCCAGCAGCTTCGGCGCCTTTTAAAGTCGCGGTTGGCTGGTTCGCCGCATTGCAGCGCGGCTGGCTTGATTTTCGCATAGCACCCTCAAGCTCACAGCAAGGCGACCGAGCGCTGCCAAATTATTGGTCGGGCATTGTGCGAACGGCAGGATCAAGACCAGCGGAGGCCCACATGAATGAGGACGCTGTCGCCGGCAAATTTCACAGGTCAAACCGGACGATACCGAATTCACGCGAGGGGGTCTGCGCGACTTCTTCCGGCATCGCGATCTCGGGATCCCGTTTGAAGTACTCGGATTGGAGGGTGTCATGAATATGCATGCCGCGGTCGATCTCAAATGGCCTGGCCTTACTCGCCCGAACGGGGATCCCCTCCGCCTGAATAACAAGAATTTCGTGGCGATCGATCGCGATCGGGATGCTTCATACGAGGCGACTTATCGCCCGCAGGCGCTCTACAACCGCGTCAACGAAGGCTTTCATGCCAACAACGAGACCTTCCTGCTCCACGAGGTTTCGACAAATCTGCCGATTTACCGCCCCGATACCGGCCCCACCGATTTCCATCTTCACCTTCCACCGGGCGGTTACCAGCTCGTGCTGGTGACGTCGGGCATGTTCACCTTCGATTACGATGGAAGGTTCTATTCTGTCGGCCCTGGCGCGGTGATGCTGCAGAGCGCGATCGTTCATCGCCAGCTGTTCTACACCTGGTCGGGGTTATCAACCGAAGAGAATCTGAAAACGCCGCAGTCGGTGGTGCCGGATCCGATTGCCATGGGCTATTCCGGCAAGTTTCTCGAAGCCTTCATTACCGATCCGACGACCTTCCCCAACCCGACGGTGGTTGGTCCGGATCAGATCGACGAGGCGGAAACGCCGCGAGTGGCCTGGAGCCACCCGCTGCACGATCGCCCATCGGATGCCGGCTTTTGGCTGCAGGATCCGCTGGAGCTGCAAGCGCTCTACAAGCCGCTGGCGGCCGGTGCACCCATCAAGGCCGCCGGGCCTGTCTATGTGCGCGATATGGGAATTGAGATTCCGAGCGGTCGTCTGACAACCGGACACATCATCGCAACCGACCCGAGTGGCCAGTCGCTGTTGCCGAAGAGCACATCGGCAGCGGCGGATACCGGCTTTCTCGAGAAAGGCGAGGTTGTGATCTATCGCGTCATCCGCGGCACGGCCGAATTCGAGAATAGCGCGGGTGAGAATTTTGAACTTGCGACCGGCGATACGGTTACGGCGGGCAAGAACGCGATCAATCTCATCGGGGTAGGCGAAAATACCCAGGTCCTGCGGCTGGGCTTGCTCAAAGGCATGGAGAACCTGCGCAGTTGGACGCCAACGCAGCGCGACGAAATTGACGGCCTTGCCGGTCAGATCATTACGCGGAAGGACATTCGCCCACTGCGTACCGAAGGAAAGCCGGTCGGGTATCTGTATGAGTAGCCGATGTCCTCCCCGGAGGAGTTAATCTTTGTCCTCGGCCGCTGGCTGCGGCCGATCGCCGTGGTGCTGGATGTAGCGCGGCGTATCGGGGTAGTGCCGATATCTAGCCGTGAACAACGGAGTACGGAGCCCGACCGCTGATTCGGACGCGGTTCGTTCCGGCCGCGTTCCGAACCTTAAAATTCTCCCGGTCCCCGTTGCATTTTGGCACAATTGGGCGCCGGGGCTCAGCCATGTCGCTTGAAATCACCGGCCCGCCTGAAATCGGGGGCGCTCAGGCGCCAGCCGACCACCGTCGCCTCGACGGTCCCACCCGATTCATTGTTGCGCCACTCGCCATCGACGAACCGGCAGGCGAACGGCAATTGATAGGTTCCGCTGTGGTCCTCGCATAGCACCTGGACCGGCTGATCCGGCGGCGGTTGTCCCTCGCCATTGAATTCAGCCAGCCGTCGTTCCCGCGTCGCCATGCCCATGATCTCCGTAAACCGCGCAAGCACCCTCTTGCGCTCCACCCCTGCGCCCCGTCTTCCCCCTATAACTGGGGTCTCGACCGCAAAAGCTCAACGCGCGAATGAGGTTTCGGTGTGGTATCTTCGCAGCCTCGCCGTTCGCTCGCAACAAATTGACCGCGGTCGGGTGCAACTCCAATCAGTTAAGGATTCACGTGAAGATCTCGATGATCGGCCGGATCGTTCTCGTCGCCTCGGTACTCGTGGCGCCCTTCGGGCTTTCCGGTGGCCGCGCCGCGGCGCAGGATGTTCCCGGCATCGAAATCTGTACCGTCGAAAAGACCATGGAGCGGCGCACCAGCTGCCTGCAGAGCAATGTGGATTTCCTGCAGAAGACCATTTCAAAACTCGCCGCCGACCATCAGCAGAAGCTGGACGCCGCCAATCGGCAGATCGAGGCGCTGAAGGGCAGTCTCGCCTCGCTGCAGAAGACCGTCGACGATTTGCAGGCCGCCCAGAAGAAGGCGGCCGAGGAGCAGAAGAAGGCCGCGCCGCCGGCCAAGGAGGCACCGGCGGCGAAGGAGGGCGGAAAGTAACGGGCGCTGGCCTCTTGGTGATGGCCGCGCGGCCGTGACGACGTGCGAGGACAACAGCAATGACGGTCAAACGCGCCGCGCGCGACAGCGTCATGATGGGAGCGCTTCGAACGAAGGCTCATCGTCCCATGAATCCTGCCCAGAAGGCGCTCTGGTTCATTGAAAGCCATCTCGCCGGCGCCCTGACGCTGGACGAGATCGCCGGCGTCGCCGGTATCTCGCGCTTTCACATGGTCCGGGCGTTTGCCGCGGCAACCGGATTGTCGGTGATGCGCTATGTGCGGGCCCGCCGGCTCAGCGAGGCGGCGCGTGCGCTCGCCGCCGGCGCGCCCGATATCCTCACGCTGGCGCTGGATGCGGACTACGGCTCGCACGAAGCATTCACCCGCGCGTTCCGCGACCATTTTGGCGTGACGCCCGAAGCGGTCCGCGCCGCAATGTGCCTCGACCATCTCGCACTTCAGGAGCCGATCCCCATGGATTCAACCCGCACCGACAATCTTCCGGCGCCGCGCTTCGAAACCGGCCAGCCGCTGCTCGTCGCCGGCCTCGGCGAACGCTACAGCCACGAGAACGGCGCCGGCATTCCCGCCCAGTGGCATCGCTTCCATCAGACGGTCGCCGATATTCCCGGCCGCATCGGCAAGGTGGCCTACGGCGTCTGCTGCAACGGCGACGATGCCGGCAATTTCGATTACATCGCGGGCGTCGAAGTATCCGACTTTTCCGACCTGCCGCGCGAATTCGCCAAGGTGCGGATTCCCGAACAGCGATACGCCGTGTTCACCCACCGCGATCATATCTCGACCATCCGCCGCACCGTCAACACGATCTGGAATCACTGGCTGCCGGCATCCGGCCTGAAAGCGGCGGATGCCCCGAGCTTCGAGCGCTACGACGAGAATTTCGATCCGCGCACCGGCGATGGCGGGCTCGAGATCTGGGTGCCGGTGAAGGAATAATCCTCAAGGCTTGGCTGCCTTGCGCGGCTCCCGGCCGGTGATTGCTTGGCAAGCGATACCGACTTTGCCATAACATGGCGCAACAAATTGTTGCGCGTGCGGAAATGAGCCTGAAATCCGCCTCGCCTTGAAAAAAAGCCGGGAGGATTCCAATGCCCAATGTTCGCGTGCTCGCCACCGGTCTCGAATTTCCGGAAGGTCCGGTGGTGATGCCCGACGGCTCGGTGGTGCTGGTCGAAATCCGCGGGCAGCGGCTGACCCGGGTCTGGCCTGATGGCCGCAAGGAGGTGGTCGCGCAGATTCCCGGCGGCCCCAACGGCGCTGCGCTCGGGCCCGACGGCAAGATGTATGTCTGCAACAATGGCGGCTTCTCCTGGATTCCGACCCGCAGTACCATCATGCCGGGACCGCAGCCGGAGGATTATCGAGGCGGCTCGATCCAGCGCGTCGATTTGCAAAGCGGCAAGGTCGAGACCGTGGTCGACAAATGCGGCGAGCATCCCCTCAAGGGGCCGAACGACCTGGTGTTCGACCGGCATGGCGGCCTGTGGTTCTCCGACCTCGGCAAGCGCCGCGCCCGCGACATGGATGTCGGCGCGTTCTACTACATCAAGCCCGGCATGAAGGAGATCGTCGAGGCGGTGCACGGCGTACTGCCCGCCAACGGCATCGGCCTGTCGCCGGACGAGAGCACCGTCTACATCGCGGAGACGCCGACGGCGCGGCTGTGGGCCTATGAAGTCTCGGAGCCCGGTACGATCAAGCCGCGCGACGTGATCTATCGCGGCGAGCGCGGCAAGCCGGTGGCGGGGCTCGGCGGCTACCAGATGTTCGATTCGCTGGCGGTGGAAGCGAGCGGCAATGTCTGCGTGGCGACGCTGATCTCCGGCTGCATCTCCGTGATCGCGCCCGACGGTACGCTGGTCGAGCAGGTGCCGACCGGCGACCGCGTCACCACCAACATCGCGTTCGGCGGAGCGGACCTGAAGACCGCCTACATCACGCTGTCCGGCAGGGGCGAGCTGATCGCGATGGACTGGGCGCGGTCCGGCCTGCCGCTGAATTTTCTGAACAAGTGAAGATGCTGGTTTCCGTCATTGCGAGGAGCGAAGCGACGAAGCAATCCATTCTTCGAGCTGGCGGCTTTATGGATTGCTTCGCGGAGCCTGTCATCGGGCGGCGCTTCGCGCCGACCCGTTGGCTCGCAATGACGGATGTGAGTGCTCTTCGCACGATGACGGAAGGAAAATACGATGCCCTGGCTTGAACCGGTAACGCTGAGCGGCCCGCATGCACAGTTAAAACCGCTGTCGCACGATCATGTCATCGGGCTGACGGAAGCGGTGAAGGACGGCGAGCTGTGGAAGCTCTGGTACACTTTCGTTCCCACGCCTGAAGGCATGAGCAAGGAGATCGACCGCCGGCTGGCCTTGCAGGCATCGGGCGCCATGCTGCCGTTCACGGTGTTCGACGCCGAGGGCGGGATCGCCGGCATGACCACTTACATGAACGTCGATACGCCGAACCGGCGGGTCGAGATCGGCTCGACCTGGTACGCCAGGCGCGTGCAGCGCAGCGGGCTCAACACGCAGTGCAAACTCCTGTTGCTGACGCATGCCTTCGAGAAACTCGACTGCATCGCGGTTGAGTTCCGCACGCATTTCTTCAATCATCAGAGCCGGCGCGGCATCGAACGGCTGGGCGCCAAGCAGGACGGAATTTTGCGCAGCCACCAGATTGCGCCGAACGGCACGCTGCGCGATACCGTGGTCTACAGCATCATCGCCGGCGAATGGCCGACGGTGAAAGCGCATCTGACCTATCAGCTGAACGAGAAGCCGCGTGCATAGCGTTTTCGAGCGAAGTGGGTGCCGGTTCGCGTGAAGAAAACGCGTCGAAAAGATAAAACGCCAGGGACGGAGACGATGGATACATTCGACTACGTGATCGTCGGCGCGGGCTCGGCCGGCTCGGTGCTGACCAACCGGCTGAGCGAAGATCCGGCCACCACGATCTGCGTGCTGGAGGCGGGACCGAAGGATTGGCATCCCTACATCCATCTGCCGGCGGGTTTCATCAAAACCTTCCACATGAAGAGCATCAACTGGGCCTACCAGCAGGAGCCGGGGCCCTGGACCGGCGGCCGCAGCATCTATGCGCCGCGCGGCAAGACGCTCGGCGGCTCTTCTTCCATCAACGGCCACATCTACAACCGCGGCCAGCGCCAGGATTTCGACACCTGGGCGCAGCTCGGCAATCGCGGCTGGGGCTATCCGGACGTGCTGCCCTATTTCAAGCGGCTGGAGCGGCGCGTCGGCGAGGGCGAGGACGCCTATCGCGGGCGCGAGGGCAACCTGACCGTCACCACGATGGACTGGCAGGATCCGCTGTGCGAGGCGTTCATGGCGGGCGCGATCAGCCTCGGCATCCCGAGAAACCCCGATTACAACGGCGCGATCCAGGAGGGCGTATCCTACGCCCAGCGCACCATCCAGAACGGCCGGCGCGTCAGTGCGGCGACCGCGTTCCTGCATCCGGCGCGCAAGCGGCCGAACGTCCATGTGCAGACCCACGCGCATGCCACCGGCATCATTTTCGAAGGCAAGCGCGCGGTCGGCGTGCGCTACGTCAAGGGCGGGAAGGGCGGCACGCCGCTCGAGGTGCGCGCGGCCAAGGAAGTGATCCTCGCCGGCGGCACCTACAACTCGCCGCAGCTCCTGCAATTGTCGGGCGTCGGGTCGCCCGATCTGCTGGCCTCGCACGGCATCGAGGTGCGGCACGCGCTGTCCGGCGTCGGCGAGGGATTGCAGGACCATTACGCGCCGCGCACGGTGGCCCGCGTCAGGAACATCAAGACCATCAACGAACTCCGGCGCGGCCTGAGCCTGTGGGTCGAGGCGCTGAAATGGGCGACCACGCGGCGCGGCCTGCTGTCGCTGTCGCCGACCATGGTCTACTGCTTCTGGCACTCCGGCGAGACCACCGAGAGTTCCGACCTGCAACTGACCTTTACGCCCGCGAGCTACAAGGAGGGCGTGCAGGGCCAGCTCGAGGACGAGCCGGGCATGACGGTCGCCTCCTGGCAGCAGCGGCCCGAGAGCCGCGGCTATGTCCGGCTGCGCTCGGCCGATCCGTTTGCGCCGCCGATCATCCAGACCAATTATCTCACCGCCGAACTCGACCGCCGCGTCATCGTCGCCGGCATGAAGCTGGCGCGGCGGCTGCTGAAGTCGGCGCCGCTCGCGCCGTATTACGCCTACGAGGATTTTCCCGGACCGGGCGTGCAGAGCGACGACGAATTCCTGGCGGCGGCGACGCAGCGCGGCACCACGACCTTCCATCCCGGCTGCACCTGCCGGATGGGCCCGGCCGACGCCAAATGGGCCGTGGTCGACGATCAGCTCCGCGTCCACGGGCTGCAGGGCCTGCGCGTGATCGACGCCTCGATCATGCCGCGGATGATCTCGGCCAATCTCAACGCCTCGACCATGATGATCGCCGACAAGGCCTCGGATTTGATCCGCGGCAAAAGCGCGCCGGACGCGGTGGTCGGAGTGCCTTCGGGGCAAGCAAAGGCCGGGTGAGGCGCATCGGCCTCGTGGTGGACGTCGCAGAAGCGCTTCCCGCCCGGCGGGCAGACGTAACCCGACGGGCAAATCACCCGGGTGGTTTACCGCCCCCTCTGTCAAGCCCCTTTTGAAAAAATATTCTGGTTTTCCGAAATGGCAAATCAGTTCTCCATCGCTCCGTCCCGTTCCTCTGAGGGGCGTTGCGCAACGTCACGAAACGCGGAGCGGGATGCGGTGGACGCTGGGTGCGCGCTTGACGGGCGATTGCTTCCGGCGGACGGAGAAGTCGTGTGGTTCTGACGCCCCGGTGCTGGCGTCAAGTTCGCGAAAGGCAACTTTCGCCGATGACGGTGGCAAGAAAGCCGGTCACCGGGAAGAGCACGAAGGAAGCCGTTAAAACCATTGCGTGGGGAGTGCCGGGTGATTCCGGTGTGACCTGACTAACGCGTGTGCGCATCTCACTACTCATTGCACACGCGGCTATCGGGCGCATCGGGCGCCCGGCATTCCCTGCGCCCTCGGAATGAGAGGGTAAGGAAATTCAAGAGCAAACCTCGGGCGGATCATGCCGCGAGATCGCGAAACTGTGTCTGGTGATCCCCCCTCCCCACCGCTGCGCGGGGGGAGAGGAGGAGCAGAGCAGTTGTTAGCAATGGCAGACCGTTTGAAAACGAAATCCCGCTCACACTTCTCTTCGGCTCAAGAACGCCAGCCGCTCGAACAAATGCACGTCCTGCTCGTTCTTCAACAGCGCGCCGTGCAGCGGCGGGATCAGCTTGCGTGGATCGCGCTCCCGGAGCATTTCCGGCGTCATCTCCTCGTTGAGCAGGAGTTTCAGCCAGTCCAGCAATTCCGACGTCGACGGCTTCTTCTTCAGGCCCGGCACCTCGCGCACCTCGAAGAAGATCCGCAAGGCTTCTTCCACCAGGCGCTTCTTGATGCCGGGGAAATGCACCTCGACGATCCGGTTCATGGTGTCGATGTCGGGAAACTTGATGTAGTGGAAGAAGCAGCGGCGCAGGAAGGCGTCCGGCAATTCCTTCTCGTTGTTGGAGGTGATCATCACGATCGGGCGCAGGCTGGCCTTGATGTTCTCGCCGGTCTCGTAGACGAAGAACTCCATGCGATCGAGCTCGAGCAGCAGGTCGTTGGGGAATTCGATGTCGGCCTTGTCGATCTCGTCGATCAGCAGCACCGGGCGCTTCTCGTGGGTGAAGGCCTCCCACAATTTGCCGCGCTTGATGTAGTTCGAGATGTCCGAAACCTTGGAGTCGCCGAGCTGGCTGTCGCGCAGGCGCGACACCGCGTCGTATTCGTAGAGGCCCTGCTGCGCCTTGGTGGTGGACTTGATGTGCCAGGTCAGAAGCGGCGCGCCGAGCGCCTTGGCCACTTCCTCGGCCAGCACGGTCTTGCCGGTGCCGGGCTCGCCCTTGATCAGGAGCGGGCGCTCGAGCACGATCGAGGCGTTGACCGCGATCTTGAGGTCGTCGGTGGCGACGTAGTCTTTGGTGCCGGTAAATTTCATCTAGTCTTTGCCTTGTTGCTTGTTCTTGAGCGCGGATTTGGCGCCGTGCCTGAACGGGAAACCGCTGCCGGTGGTGGCTGCGGGGATGAAGAATGCCGTCAAGCGCGTTTGATCAGCGAGAGGATGACGAGCACGATCACCGCGCCCACCGTGGCGTCCAGGATCGCGCCGAGCGTGCCGGCGGCGAGCTGGATATGCAGCTGCGGCAGCACCCAGCTTGCGACCAGCGCGCCGATGATGCCGATCACGATGTTGCCGATCAGTCCGAAGCCGGCGCCGCGCACGATCAGGCCGGCCAGCCAGCCGGCGATCGCGCCGATCACGAGTGCCGCTAAAATACCCATCGAAAATGCCCCGCTCAAAAGCCCTGTTGGCTCAATTCTAGTTGAAAAACCGGGCAGGTCTAGGCCTGTCTGCCCTTGACCTTCCCGGTGCGGCGGGCAATCTGTGAGTCATGTTCCTGCAATTCTTCACATCGCTGCGCGACGCGCAGGTCCCGGTCACGTTACGCGAATATCTGACGCTGATGGAGGCGCTCGACGCCGACCTCGCCGAGCAGACGGTGGAGAATTTCTACTATCTGTCGCGCGCGGCGCTGGTGAAGGACGAGCGCAATCTCGACAAGTTCGACCGCGTGTTCGGCACCGTGTTCAAGGGGCTGGAAAGCCTGCTCGACGCCATGGAGAAGGCGGACATTCCCGCCGAATGGCTGAAGAAGCTCGCCGAGAAATACCTCACCGAGGAAGAGAAGAAGCAGATCGAGGCCTTGGGCTGGGACAAGCTCATGGAGACCCTGCGCCAGCGCCTGAAGGAGCAGAAGGGCCGCCACCAGGGCGGCAACAAGTGGATCGGCACCGCCGGCACCTCGCCGTTCGGCGCGGAGGGCTACAATCCCGAGGGCATCCGCATCGGCCAGGAGAAGAACCGCAACAACCGCGCGGTGAAGGTGTGGGACAAGCGCGAGTTCAAGGATCTCGACGGCAATGTCGAGCTCGGCATCCGCAACATCAAGATCGCGCTAAGGCGTTTGCGCAAATTCGCCCGCACCGGCGCGCCCGACGAACTCGATCTCGACACCACGATCAAGGAGACCGCCAACCACGGCTATCTCGACGTGCACATGCGCCCCGAACGGCGCAACGCCGTCAAGGTGCTGGTGTTCTTCGACATCGGCGGTTCGATGGATTTGCACATCGAGCAGGTCGAGGAATTGTTCTCGGCGGCGAAGAGCGAATTCAAGCACATGGAATATTTCTACTTCCACAACTGCCTCTATGAGGGCGTCTGGAAGCAGAACAAGCGGCGCTTCACCGACCGCACGCCGACCTGGGACGTGCTGCATAAATATCCGCACGACTACAAGGTGGTGTTCGTCGGCGACGCCTCGATGTCGCCTTACGAGATCATGGTGCCCGGCGGTTCGGTCGAGCATGTCAACGAGGAGGCCGGCTCGGTCTGGCTCGATCGCATCGTCAGAACCTATCCGCACGCGGTATGGCTCAATCCGGTGGCGCAGCGGCACTGGGATTATTCGGAATCCACCACCCTGATCCGCCGGCTGTTTTCGGAGCGCATGTTCCCGATCACCATCGAGGGCCTCGAAGGCGCGATGAAAGAGTTGGTGCGGTAGGATCATCGTCATTCCGGCCGCGTTGCGCCGGAATGATGCGAAACGAGAGGTATGATAAAATGCCCCAGACCATTCACCGCGGCATCAAGTCCCTGATGGACGAGGCCAATGCCGAGATCGAGACCGTCAGCGCCTCCGATGCCATCAAGATCGCGCATAACGACGACGTCGTGATCGTCGACATCCGCGATCCCCGCGAGATCGAGCGCGAAGGAAAAATTCCCGGCGCGTTCTCCTGCACCCGCGGCATGCTGGAATTCTGGATCGATCCGGCGAGCCCTTATGCCAAGCCGATTTTCCAGGAAGACAAGAAATTCATCTTCCATTGCGCCGGCGGCATGCGCTCGGCGCTGGCGGCCAAGACCGCGCAGGACATGGGCCTGAAGCCGGTCGCGCATATGGGCGGCGGCTTTGCCGCCTGGCGCGACGCCGGCGGCCCGATCGAGAAGTGGGAGCCGAAGAAGAAGGGCTGAACTTGCCTCGTCATTCCAAGGCGCGCGCCGCGCGAACCCGGAATGACGATAAAGGATTTTGCACCATGACATCACCGACCGACGACCCGCTCGTCAGCACCGACTGGCTTGCCGCCCATCTCGACGATCCCAAGGTCAGGATCATCGATGCATCGTTCAAATTGCCCGGCGTGCTGCCGCTGCCCGTCGACGATTATCTCACCGGCCATATTCCGGGCGCGGTGTTTTTCGACGTCGACGCGGTCTCCGACCACGATGATCCGCGGCCGCATATGTATCCGACCGCCGAGCAGTTTTCGCGCGACGTTGCCGGCGCTCGGCATTTCCAACGGCGATACGGTGGTGGCCTATGATTCCGGCGGTTGGGTCGCCGCACCCCGGGCGTGGTGGATGTTCCTGTCGTTCGGCCACCCGAACGTGAAGGTGCTGGATGGCGGCCTGAAGAAATGGCTGCGCGAAGGCCGCCCGACGCACGCCGGTAGGGTGACGGCGAAGCCCGGGAAATTCCTCGCGAAGTTCGATTCGAGCTATCTGCGCAGCCAGCAGCAACTGGTCGGCAACCTGACGACGCATGACGAACAACTGGTGGATGCGCGTCCGCGTCCGCGTTTCGAGGGCTCGGTGGCCGAACCGCGGCCCGGCCTGCGCGGCGGCCACATCCCCGGCAGCCGCAACGTGCCCTATGCCGAATTGTTCGACCCTGCGACCGGCGCGATGAAACCGCTCGAGGAACTGCGCAAGGCCTTCACCGGCGCCGGCGTCGATGTGACGAAGCCGATCGTGACGACCTGCGGCTCCGGCGTTTCGGCGCTGGTGCTGACGCTTGCGCTGTATCGGCTCGGCGTGCGCGGCAGCGCGCTTTACGACGGATCGTGGTCCGAATGGGGCCTGCCCGACGGACCGCCGGTCGCGACCGGTCCGGCCTGATTGGGACGTATTGCGCAAAAGCGGGTACCGGTTTTGGGATTGGGGCAGGGCACGGGCTCCAATGCTCCGCGGCTACGTACGGCCGCCGCCGCCGGTTGCGAGAATCGCAGACCAAACGGGTCGGCTGCCTGCTGTTGTTTCAGCTCCGCCGCCAGCCGCGCCAGCCGCGCGGCGCGTGCCGCCATCCGGCGGCGGTGGGCCGCCCGCCGTGCCCGCAGCTGCTTCTTGACCTCGCTTGGGTCAGGCTTGGCGCTGGCCACCGGCGGCTTCGCCTCGACGGTGACGGATGGGCTGTCCAGCGCTGCGATTTTTGCCGATATGGTGTCGGCCTCGGGCAAAGCGGGCGCGCTAGGGGGCAAGAGCGCCGCCGCGTCGGCGTTGGCCGCAGCCGGCTCAGCCTGAATTGCCGGCGGCGCGACCGTCTCCGGTGCGGCTTGGCCCATCGATGGGACCTGTTGTGACGCGCCGGGGGCCGGCGCATCGCCTGGCGCTGCCGCTGCTGGATTTTCAGGAACGGGCCCGTCGGACTTCGCGTCGACTGGCAGCGTTGGCGGCTCCGGCTTTATGGAGGCGATCGCCACGGGCTCGGCTGATGGTTGAACTGGCGCCGCCTGCTCGGCCGGCGTCGGCTCGGCCGGTGCTGCAATTGCGGGAACATCGGCGCCGGGAGTGTCGCCCGACGCCTTTTGTTCAGCGGCCGGCGTCCCGACCCGCAGCAGCGCGAGCAGCGGTCTCGCGGGCTCGGCTTGCTGCACGAAAGTGGCCTCCGGCGCGGCGTGCCAGGAGGGGTTGGTGGCGAACTGCTCGTGGGCAGCGCGCAGCAGCGCCGCCGCGCCGAGCCCGAAGACCAGTATCGACAACGTCAGGAAGGTCGCGGCGAACAAGAAGCGGAAGCCGGGCAGCATGAAAAGGCAAATTCCGCCTTCGCTTTGATGTTGCGAAGGCTTTCGAGCATCCGGGAACGCGGTGACCACTGAATGGCCGCGTTCGCGACGCATCGGACAGCCCCCAGCGCGCAGCGAATCAGCCCGGTTCGAAGATACCGCAAGGTTGCCTGCGACGTTTGTTACAATTCGTTGGAATTAAGCCCCGAGACGGCCGGAAAGCAGTTTCGTCAGCCAGTGAGGCTTGGGTGCAACGGTGCTGCCTGCGATCACAAAGTGCCGAATCCGGCACCATTTAACCGGATTTGTCTTGAATGTGCCGCGATCTTCAGCCATCTGCCGTTAACTGGCCGGTGTCGGCTTGGGGACTATACAAGAGCGATGATGAGCAAAAGCATTCTGACGATTTGTGCTGCCCTGATGGCAGGTGCGGCGGGGACTTCGCTCGCGCTGGCGCAGGGCTATCCGGTCTCCCCGCCCGGGGCGGTCTATGCGCCTGCACCGCAGCCTTATCCGCCCGGCGGCTATCCGGCCGACTATCGTCGCGGCCCCGGTCCCGGCGCGCCCGATTTCGATTCGCTGGAAGACGACGAGGCGCCGAACGCGCAGAGTTCGACGGCGCTGTCTCCGCCCGGACCGGTGCTTTCGCCGGATGATCCGCGTTACGCCCATCCCGAAAGGTCGCGGCCGATCTATACCGACCGCGCCGCGCCGAGCGGCCCGATCCTGTCGCCGGATGACCCGCGCTATGGCCGTCCCGCCGGGGTCACGCCGCTCTATGGCGACCGCGGCGCGCCCACCGGCCCGATTCTGTCGCCGGACGATCCGCGTTATGCCCACGCCGCCGACCCACAGCCGGCTTACTCCGACCGCGGTGCGCCGACGGGACCAGTTCTTTCGCCCAACGACCCTCGCTATGGTCGGCCCGACGGTCCGCCGCCGGTGATCTATTCAGACCGGGCCGCCGGATCCGGCAATCCCAATGACGAGCGCGGCATGCGGCCGCCCGAGGCGATCGGGGGACCTGGCGCCGGCCAGGCTCCGAACGGCGTCACGGGTTCAGTGCAGCCGGCGCCGATCGGGGCCGACGGCAAGCCGACGGTATTGTCCGCTCTGCCGCCGGATGAGCAGCCGGAATCCGGCCCCGCCGACCTGGCGCCGAACCTGCGCCGGCAGGAAGTGGCCTTTGCCACCAAGGAACCGGCGGGAACGCTGATCGTCGATACCCCGAACACCTATCTCTACTACGTGCTGGGCGGGGGACGCGCGATTCGCTACGGCGTCCGCGTCGGCCGCGATGGCTTCACCTGGACCGGCGTGCAGAAGATCACCCGCAAGGCCGAATGGCCGGATTGGCATCCGCCGCCGGAGATGATCGATCGTCAGCCCTATCTGCCGCGCTTCATGGCCGGTGGCCCCGGCAATCCCCTGGGCGCGCGCGCGATGTATCTCGGCAATACGGTGTACCGCATCCACGGGACCAACCAGCCTTCGACCATCGGCAAGTTCGTCTCGTCGGGCTGCATCGGCATGCTGAACGAGGACGTCTCGGACCTGTTCGATCGCGTCAAGGTCGGTACCCGCGTGGTCGTGCTGCCCGGCGGCCCGGCGCCCGCATCGACCACCACCGCCTCCGCGGCGCCATTGCCCGGACCTGCGGGCGCTGCCGGTGCTACATCCGGCACGCAGCCGACCGTGGTGCCGCCGCTGCCGGCGCCGGTGACGGTGCGCTAGAAGCCACGATCGGCACTGACATCACCCGGTACTGACATTTCCGAAAAAGGCGCGCCAACGGCGCGCCTTTTTCGCGTTCGCCGCATTGTCTGCGAGGACAACTGGTTCCGCTGCTGCGCGGATCGCGACAATTTGACTGTCGCGGGATTCCCTTGTTGCGCGATTAGGAGGATTCTTTCGGAGCGGGCTGGTCTCTACGAAGCCGAAGAACGCATCGGGCGCACTTGCGGAACTCGGTGCAGCGGCGAACCAAGAGGAAAACTCGCCATGCGAATCTTTGTTGCAGGCGCCACCGGCGCCATCGGCCGTCCACTCGTCGCCGCACTGATCATGGCAGGTCATTCGGTCGTGGGGCTGACGCGCACGCCGGGCAAAGCGGACACCATCAGGCGGATGGGGGCCGAACCCGTCGTCGCCGACGGTCTCGACGCGGTGGCCATTCGCGCGGCCGTCCTTTCTGCAAGGCCCGATGCCATCATTCATGAGATGACGGATCTCGCGGGGACGACCGACCTGCGGCACTTCAATCGCACCTTCGCGAGCAGCAACCGGCTGCGGACGATGGGCACCGACCATTTGCTCGCGGCCGCCCGCGAGATTGGGGTCCCGCGTTTCATCGCCCAGAGCTACTGCGGCTGGCCCTATGCCCGCAGCGGGGTCGCCATCAAAACGGAGGCCGATGAGCTCGATCCCGATCCGCCGGAAGAACTTCATCCGACGCTGGAGGCGATCCGGTACCTGGAGCAGGCCGTCACCGGTTCATCCCAGCCCGAAGGCATCGTGCTGCGCTACGGCGCGTTTTATGGGCCGGACACCGGGATGCTCGATCACGTCATGATCGAACAGATCCGCCACCGCCGCGTGCCGCTGATCGGCGACGGCGGCGGATGGTGGTCGTTCATTCATGTCGACGACGCCGCTGCCGCGACCGTCAGGGCAGTCGAGCGCGGCAAGCCCGGCAGCATCTACAACATCGTGGACGATGAACCCGCCGAGGTCCGCGAATGGCTTCCCGCGCTGGCGCAGATGCTGGATGCGAAACCGCCGTTTCATCTGCCGGCCTGGATCGCACGCCTGGTGGCCGGCGAACACATGGTTTCCATGATGACGCAGGTGCGCGCAGGCTCGAACATCAAGGCGAAGCGCGACCTCGATTGGGAGCCGGTCCATCCGTCATGGCGCGAAGGGTTTTCGGTGATCGCGCACCAGGCGCTGGCTCACCGATCGGCGGCGTGAGCGGCTGGGTTCAGTTTCAAGCGAGTCGCCGCGGCGGCTCGCCGCCCTTGGTCCAGGCGTCGATGCAATCGACCATCTGGCTGTAATGGGCGCGAAAGCTCTCCTCGGTGACGTAGCCGAGATGCGGCGTCAGCACGAGGTTGTCGAGCTTGCGGAAAGGGTGATCGACCGGCAGCGGCTCGACCGAGAACACGTCGATCGCGGCACCTGCGATCTTGCGCGCCTTCAGGGTTTCCAGAAGGGCGGCCTCATCGACGATCGGCCCGCGCGCGGTGTTGACGAGATAGCTGGTCGGCTTCATGCGAGCGAGGTCCGCGGCTCCGACCAGGCCGCGCGAGCGCTCGCTCAGCACCACGTGAATGGTGATGATGTCGGCGGCCGCGAACAGCTCTTCCTTGCTGGCATAGCCGACGCCGACTTCCTTGCATCGCTCCGCCGTCAGGTTCGGGCTCCAGGCGATCACGTTCATGCCGAACGCTTTCGCGAGCCCCGCAACCTTGGCGCCGAGTTTGCCGAGCCCGATCACCCCCAGCGTCTTGCCTTCGATCTCGAGGCCGATGAATTTCTGCCAGAACTCGCCGGCATGCATGCGCGCGTTCTCGCGGCCGATATTGCGGGTCAGCTCCAGGATCATGCCCATGGTCAGGTGCGCGGTGGGATCGCGGCCATATTGCGTTCCGCACACCACGACCCCTCGCTCCTTGGCGGCCTCCAGTGTCGAACGCGGCGTTGCGCATGCCCGAGGTGATCAGGAGCTTCAGCTTGGGCAGGCCTGCGAAAAGTGCGCGCGGAAACGGGGTGCGCTCGCGCATCGCGCAGACGATCTCGAAATCCGCAAGTGCTGCGGCCGCAGCTTCGGTGGAAGCAAACGGTTCGGTGAACGCCTTGACATCGACGCGATCGCTGATCTTCGACCAGTCCGCCATCCGCAATGTCAGGTCCATGTAGTCGTCGAGAATTGCACAGCGCAGCCGCGTCATGGGAAGGTCCGTCTCAGCGAGGATGACGGCGCGGAAACGTGCCGTCGGGGAGACGGTCATGGTCGCGCGCAAAGCCCGCGCGCGCAAGCGCCTGCGGCTGAAAAATCGGCTTGGGGTTAGGAGCGCGCCGGCGACCTGACCGCCTTGGCGGCCCGGATTTCGACGACCATCGACTGAACCGCGGGTGACAGCGCCTTGTGCTTGGCGTGCCAGGCCGGGCCCGGACCGCGCATATAATGCAGTTCCGGCCGATAGGGGTCGAATGCCCTGAAGAAGAACTGGCGCCAAAAGCCGCGGATTGCGGGTTCGCGTTTTCCGCTCTCGGCGGCGGAGGAAAGGGAGTCTGACGTGATGGTTGTCATGACGCGGCCCGCTGTTTTCGCCCGCGACTTCTGTCCCAGGGAACGCCATTTGAGGCGTCGAAAGCGAGTTTTGGGCCGATTCATTAAAAGAAGGTTTCAATTGTCCGGATCGGCGGCAAGCATGGTATCAATCCCGTAATGATCCGTGGTGAACGGATGGAAAACGCGGTGCCGCGGTTGCCCTTTGGCGACCGCGCCGCTACATCAGCGGCAGCAAATTTCCGTAAAATCCTCTCGATTCCAGGGACCTCGATGGCGCGCCAATTCATCTATTTCATGAAGGGTCTGTCCAAGACCTTTCCGCCGAACCGCAAGGTGCTCGATAACGTCTATTTGCAGTTCTATCCCGATGCCAAGATCGGTGTGCTCGGCGTCAACGGCTCCGGTAAATCGACGCTGCTCAAGATCATGGCCGGTCTCGACAAGGAATATAACGGCGAAGCCTGGGTCGCCGAGGGCGCCCGCGTCGGCTATCTCGAACAGGAACCGCAGCTCGACGCTACCAAGTCCGTGCGCGACAATGTCATGCTGGGCGTGGCCAAGCAGAAGGCGATCCTTGATCGCTACAACGAGCTCGCGGCCAATTATTCCGAAGAGACCGCCGACGAGATGACCAAATTGCAGGACGAGATCGAGGCCCAGGGCCTGTGGGATCTCGACAGCAAGGTCGATCAGGCGATGGATGCGCTGCGTTGTCCGCCCGACGATGCCGATGTGACAAAACTCTCGGGCGGCGAGCGCCGCCGCGTCGCGCTGTGCAAGCTGCTGCTCGACCAGCCGGAACTGCTGCTGCTCGACGAGCCGACCAACCATCTCGACGCCGAGTTGGTGTCATGGCTCGAAGGCCATTTGCGCAACTATCCCGGCGCGATCCTGATCGTCACCCATGACCGCTACTTCCTCGACAACGTCACGTCATGGATTCTCGAACTCGACCGCGGCAAGGGCATCCCCTACGAGGGCAATTATTCGTCCTGGCTGGTGCAGAAGCAGAAGCGGCTCGAGCAGGAAGGCCGCGAGGACGCTGCGCATCAGAAGACGCTGGCCCGCGAGCAGGAGTGGATCGCCGCCTCGCCGAAGGCGCGCCAGGCCAAATCCAAGGCGCGCTACCAGCGCTACGAGGATCTTCTGAAGCTCGCGAGCGAGAAGCAGACCCAGACCGCGCAGATCACCATCCCGGTGGCCGAGCGCCTCGGTCAGAACGTGATCGATTTCGAGGGCCTGACCAAGGGATATGGCGACCGGTTGTTGATCGACGATCTCACCTTCAAGCTGCCGCCAGGCGGCATCGTCGGCGTGATCGGCGCCAACGGCGCCGGCAAGACCACGCTGTTCCGGATGATCACAGGGCAGGAGAAGCCGGACAAGGGCACCATCACGGTCGGCGAGAGCGTGCATCTCGGCTATGTCGACCAGTCCAGAGACTCGCTCGACGGCAAGAAGACGGTGTGGGAGGAAATCTCCGGGGGCAACGAGCTCATTCTTCTCGGCAAGCGCGAGGTCAATTCGCGCGGCTATTGTTCGTCGTTCAACTTCAAGGGCGCCGACCAGCAGAAGAAGGTCGGCGCGCTGTCGGGCGGCGAGCGCAACCGCGTGCACCTCGCCAAGATGCTGAAGAGCGGCGCCAACGTGCTGCTGCTCGACGAACCGACCAACGACCTCGACGTCGACACCTTACGCGCACTCGAAGAGGCGCTGGAGGATTTCGCCGGCTGCGCGGTGATCATCAGCCATGACCGCTGGTTCCTCGACCGCATCGCCACCCACATGCTGGCGTTCGAAGGCGACAGCCATGTCGAATGGTTCGAAGGCAATTTCCAGGATTACGAAAAGGACAAGATGCGAAGGCTGGGGCAGGATTCCATCATCCCGCATCGGGTGAAGTACAAGAAGCTGACGCGGTGAGCTGGGTACGGTTCACAACGAACTGGCGTTATGATAGTCTCACCCAATGACCGAAACGGACCACATCGTTCTTGAGCATTTGCGCCACATCCGCGGCGCAAATGACGACGTGCGCGACGATATCCGCGAGATAAAACAGCGCGTCGGCAATCTCGAGAACCAGTACGCCAATATGTCCAACCGGCTCGATCGGATGGACGTCTGGATCGAGCGTATCGAGCGCCGTCTCGATCTGACCGACGCGTGAGCGGATTCCTCCGGTTGGACATCGGCCGAACACTGGCGCTCGGCTTTTTGTTTTCGATCTTGCTACTGCCGCAGCCCGTCCTTGCCGCCGACCCTGGCTTCACGCAATTCATCGCTTCGCTATGGCCGGAGGCGCAGGCGGCCGGCGTCTTGCGCGCGACTTTCGACGGCGAAACGCGCGGGCTGGAGCCGGATTACAAACTGCCCGATCTGATCCTGCCCGGACGTCCCGCGACGGGTGCGCCGTCGCAGGCTGAATTCGTGCAGGTGCCGGCGGATTATCTGAAAGAGGCGAGCATCGCGCGGCTGGCGGAGGAAGGACAGCGGCTGCTGGCGAAGTATCGGCCTGCGCTGAGCGGGATCGAAGCCCGCTTCGGCGTTCCCGCGCCCATCGTGCTCGCGATCTGGGGCCGCGAGACCGATTTCGGCCGCTACACGCTGCCTTATGACGGCGTGCGCGTGCTGGCAACGCAGGCCTATGTCGGCCGGCGCAAGGACAAATACCGCAACGAGTTCATCCTCGCGCTGAAGATGATCGGCGACGGCGAGGTGACGCGCAAGGATTTGCGCACGTCGTGGGCCGGCGCCACCGGGCTCACGCAATTCCTGCCGTCCGAATTCTACCAGCATGCCGTCGATTTCGACGGCGACGGCCGCAAGGACATCTGGCATTCGGTGCCGGATGCGCTGGCCTCGGCGGCGCAGCAACTCGTCAACAAGGGCTGGCAGAAGGGCGTGCGCTGGGCCTATGAGGTGAAGGCGCCGGCCAGTGTCGATTGCACCATGGGCGTCCCCGAGGTGACAAAACCGATCGGCGAATGGCTGCGCGCCGGTTTCGTGCCCGTGCGCGGAGAGAAACTCGGCGCGGCCGAACAGGCGCAGCCGGCGTCGCTGTTGCAGCCCGAGGGCATCTACGGCCCGGCGTTCCTGACGACGAAGAATTATTTCGTGATCAAGGAATATAATTTTTCGGATCTCTATGTGCTGTTCGTCGGCCATCTCGCCGACCGCATGACAAGCCCGCTTGCCTTCGCGACGCCGTGGTCGGCCTCGACCCAGTTGCGCACCGCCGACGTCGAAGCCATGCAGCGCGGCCTCACGCGTATCGGTCTCTATGCCGACAAGGTCGATGGCAAGGCCGGCATGCAGACGCGCGCGGCGCTCGGCGCCTACCAGAAGAAGGCCCGCCTCAAGGTGGATTGCTGGCCGAGCGAAGCGGTGCTGCGCTCGATCGAGGCGGCGCGATGACGACAAAAAACCCGGCCGAAGCATCGGCCGGGTTTTGAAATCTTCGCGCGATGGATCGCGCGCCAGGCCCTATCAGTCGCAGTACTGAACCCGGCGGAAGCGCCAGCCGTAACCATCCCAGAAGCGTTCGCGAACCCAGCGGCAGGGCGGGGGAGCTTCTTCCACATAGACCGGGCCGCCATAGGCCGGGCGCTGGGAGGCGATGGCGCCGCCAACGATCGCGCCGCCGATCAGTCCGGCCGCCACGCCTGCGGCAACGCCGCGCTGTGCGCTCGCGGGCGTCACGGCGAGCGAACCGGCGATCGTTGCGACCGCAACCAAGGCAGCTAATGTCTTCTTCATGTCCTGGGCTCTCCTGGAGATTGGCACCTTCAACGGCGCCGGGGTTAAGATAACTCGAAACGCCGTGTTCGAAGCTGGTCGCCTCGCCATAAAGCGGACAACTGTCAATCCAAGGCTACGTCCCCTTGGGCTACTGGACCGGGAAAAAAGGCTTTTTCAGGCCGATTTTCCAGTACTCCCCGAAAAGGCGCGGGTTTGGCAAGAACCGGCGCCTTTTTAACGAAGATGAACGGGATCAGCCGCAGACCCGCACGCGGCGCATCCGCCAGCCATAGCCGTCCCAGAAACGCTGCCGCTGCCAGACGCAGCCGCCATAATAGTCGTCGGCGACGTAGCCCGGACCGTAGCCGTAGTAGCCGTTGCGCGGTCCAGGGTAGTAGCCGGGGCCATAATAATAGCCAGGGCCTGCCAGCGCACCGCCAACGATGGCGCCGCCGATCACGCCCGCAGCCAGACCTGCGCCGAAACCGCGCTGGGCGTGGGCGGGCGCAGGCGCCGCCAGAGCCGAAATCGCCAGCGTGACGACGGCAGCGAGTGCCATCAATGTCTTCCTCATGGCCTTAACCTTTCCTTATCGTGCAAACCCGTCGCGGCGAAAGTTCCATATTTCCCTTGAATGATCAATGAACGGGGGCGCCACATTTGACGACGAAGTGTGGGCCGACGGAGCGTATATTGCAGTGCACAATCAGCTCTGTTTACGGCCCAGGCAAAGGGGAAAACCATGACCAGCGCAATGGCGGCCCTCGGAATCGCCGTCGCCGCCACCTCGGCGGTCTGCTACGCGCTGCTGAATCGGGCCGAGAAAATCAAACGCAATCGGCGGCCGACGAGCGACAGCCCAGCCGATGGCGGCGGCACTTGGAGCAGCGACGGCTCAGCCAGCGAGAGCTGGTTCGGCGGTCATCATTCGGCGACCGACAGCTCGGGCAATCCGAGCGATTTCAGCGGCGGCGATAGCGGCAGCGGTGGCGACGGCGGCGGTGATGGAGGCGGCGGCGGCGATTGATGCGGTCGGGCGTTCCGGAAAACACCGGGATTTTGATCTGACGCAACAACACTATTTTAGATTCAATCCAAACTGGCTCGGCGGGCAGTTTGGAATTGCTTGAAAAAGGCGTTTTTCCTTTTGCTTCGCGCTGCGGCCTTAAATATCTGATGGTTCAGCACCAGCGAAGGGTCTTCGGTTTCATGATTGTCTGTTCCTGCAACGTCCTCAGCGACCAAGATGTCCGCAGCGCCGTCAGTTCGGCGCAGGACGATCTTCCGCGCAATGCCAGGCAGGTTTACGGTTGCCTCGGTTGCAGCGTCGAATGCGGTCGCTGTGCAAGTACCGTGAAGACCATCGTCGAAGAGGCGCTCGGCGCCTGCGCCAAGGCCTGCCGGCCCGGCTGTCCGCACAGCATGGACGAGGCGCATGCTCATGCGCACGCCGACATGCACAACGATCTTTACGCCGAGTTTTCGCTCGCCGCATCCTGAATGACCAATATTATGCGCGTCCGCGCTGCTGCCGGCAGAGGGTTGCTCTTGCCGGCAATGTGACCTAGTTTTCGCGCCACCACGTCACGTCAGCGAGAGAGCATCATGCAGGGCGACCCCAAGGTTATCGATTATCTCAACAAGGGCCTGCGCAGCGAGCTCACTGCCATCAACCAGTATTGGCTGCATTACCGGATACTGAACAACTGGGGCCTCCTGGAGATGGCCAAGACCTGGCGCAAGGAATCCATCGAGGAGATGGAACACGCCGACAAGTTCACCGACCGCATCCTGTTCCTCGACGGCTTTCCCAACATGCAGGTGCTGGACCCCTTGCGGATCGGCCAGAACGTCAAGGAAATCATCGAATGCGATCTGGCCTCCGAGGTCGCGGCGCGAACGCTTTACCAGGAAGCGGCGACCTACTGCCACGGCGTCAAGGACTATGTCTCCCGCGACCTGTTCGAAAAGCTGATGAAGGACGAGGAACATCACATCGACTTCCTCGAAACCCAGCTCGATTTGATCGGGCGGATCGGGCTCGATCTCTACACCCAGAAGCATGTCGGCGGGCTCGAGAGCGAGCATTAGGCGGGGCGAAGAATTCCAGCGCTAAATTTTCTGAACACTTCGTTCGTCATGGCCGGGCTTGTCCCGGCCATCCACGTCTTCGTTGTAGCGGTGTCGCTAAGGCGTGGATGCCCGGGACAAGCCCGCGGGCATGACGGAAACCGCCAAGAGCGCTGTCGTTCTCTTACAGCTGCGTCAGGTAACGCGCCTCGACCACGGCCTGGTTCTCCGGCTCGCCGAGGCCGGTCTGCTCGTGGATCACCTCGCTGATGCTGGGCATCACGGCGCGCTCGACACGTGTCTCCGCTGACCACAGTTTCGAGCGCATCAGCGCCTTGCCGCAATGAAAATAGGCCTCGCTGACGCTGATGTTCAGCACCGCGCGCGGCGGCTTGCCGAATTCCTCCATCGAAGCCAGCAGTTCCGGATCATCCGACAGCGTGCCGGTGCCGCCGACGCGCAGCGTCTCGTCGATCCCGGGCACGAAGAAGATCAACTGCACAAATCCCGACCCCTCGATGATGTTGCGAAAGCTGTCGATCCGGTTGTTGCCGGAGCGGTCGGGCATCAACAGCCGGTTCGGTCCGGCGACATGAACAAAGCCGGGATTGCCGCCGCGCGGCGAGGCGTCGACGCTGCCGTCGGAGCCCGAGGTGGCGAGCACGCAGAACGGCGACATCGCGATGAACTTCCTCGCATGCGCGTCGATTTCCGGACGCGCCTTGGCAAGCACCCGTGGCGAGGGCTTTTGATAGATCTTCTCGAGGTCGCAGGCGGCGAGTTTGGTCAAGGGCAGTCTCCTGCTAAAATCTCGGCGAGTGTATCAGCATAGGGCGTTTGCGTCATCCTGAGGTGCGCGCGCTTGCGCGCCTCGAAGGATGAGCCGCAGGCGCAGTGCCCGTCCTTGGAGACGCGCGCGAAGGCGCGCTCCTCAGGCTGACGGATCGGTAACGCGCTCACACCGCGTCCGCCGGCACAAAACAGCTGATGATGATGCTGCCGCGGTGATGCACGTACCACACCACGGCTTCGCCCACCGGGTTGCCGCGGTCGCGGATGATGGCGTGCGCCGGGACCTGCATCCACTGGCCCTCGATCGGCACCCAATAGGCGCCCCCGCGAAAATCATATTCGGTGCGATGGCCATCGGAGATGTCGCAGCAGGGTACCCCGTTCGGCGCGATCACGCCCTTGAACCAGGCGCGGATGTCGGCGGGAACGTTTTCGTATTGCCCGTTGTCGAAGGCGAAAGCCGTGCCCGCCAGCACCGGCAAGCAGGCCAGCAGCGCGATCCGCGCGAACCTTCGCATGCGATCCTCCACAGCGTTGCATCTGCCATCATCGCGGCGGACCGTATGCGGCGCGCCGCGAATCTTTCAGCAATAGAATGCGATTAAGCCCGAGCTGGGCTGCCGATGCATGCTCAAAAAATATGCTTATGTTTTGCGCTTGCGAAATTTGATGCGCTGCGAAAGCTCGATCTCACATCGTCCGCTGCGGCGCGGTCGCCAGCAATTCCTGCAATGGCTGCCGATAGAATTTGGCGTTGCCGGTGGTGAGATGGCCGCGGGTCTCGGTTGAGGCCGGGATCAGGTAGAGCTTTGCATTCTTGATGCGCATCAGCGCGGCCTCGGTGACGCCGGTCTCCGGCGGATTGCGTTCGTCGTCGGCCGCATTGATCGCGAGCACCACAGCCTCGATCTTCTCCAGCGCGGTCGACGGGTTGTAGTCGTGCGAGGCTTCCCATTGATAGACAAAATCGTTGGCGTCGGCGGTCAGCGGCAACGCCAGCCGCTCGTCGACCATCTTGTCGGCTTTCGCCGCGGTCGGCGCCAGCGTCTGATAGCCGAGCGTGCCGCCGGCGGAGGCAACGCCGAAGGCGGCGATGGCGTATTTCATCATCCGCGGCTGGCTGGTGTAATTGCCGCCATCATAATCGGGATCGTTGCGGATAGTTTCCAGCATCATCCGCCGCAGCATCCAGTTGCGCGCCGCCATTTCGGTCGGCTGCGACGCCATCGGCACCAGCGCGTCCATCAGGTGCGGATACCGCACGCCCCAGATCCAGGTGTGCATGCCGCCCATCGAATTGCCGATCACGAGCCGCAGATGTTTTATGCCGAGGCCCTCCGTGACCAGCCGATACTGCGCATCGACCATGTCGGTGTAGTCGTATTTCGGAAACGCCGTCCTCATGCCGTCGGACGGCTTTGCGGATTTGCCGTGACCTATGCTGTCGGGAATGATGATGTAGTATTTCGCGGCATCGAGCGGCTGGCCGGTGCCGAACAGCTCGCCTGCGAAGGCCGGTGTCAGCATGGCCGCGGCCGAGCCGCCGGATCCGTGCAGCACCAGCACCGGCTGCCCCGAGGGTTCGCCGACGGTGGTGTAGTGAAGCCGCAGTTCCCGCATGGTCTCGCCGGTGTGGAATTTGAAATCCCTGGCGATCCAGTCGCCCTGCTTCGGTGCGGGATAGTCCGCCGCCAGCGCGGTAAAAGAGGTCATTGCAAAGACAGCCGATAGCACCGCGCGCGAACATTTTATGGATGGCGTCTCCCCGGGGCGCGGCCACTCGTTAGCCGGGGCCGCTTGGGGCGCGAACCTATCACACCGTGCGGGAGGAGCCGAGGCGGAGGCGCCGCGGCTCCTTCCAAAAATTTTTGCCGTGCAGGGGGAATACTACGGCGCGTCCTCGACATCGGTGTCGGGACGGTCGCCGCCCGCGGCGGTTTCGGTGTGCCACTTGCCGTCGGGTGTCTCATATTCGATCGCCTCGGTCCGCCCGGGCACCCGCTGCTCGGCGGCGGCGCGCTTGGCGGCCGCCAGCGCCGCGGCATGGGTCGCAAACGGTTCGGAAAATACGCCATCGACGGTATAGGCCCAGCCGCCGTCGTGCTGGACGATTTTGTAGATGACATGAGACATGCGCGGGAACTCTCTGGATTTTGCCGGGACGGCAGGGGTGAACGTGGCGCCCATTCTATGCCAAAATGAGCTGTGATGCAGGTATTTGAAGCACGGCCGGGCCGATCAGGGAGAAAAAGCAATGTGCCGGAATATCAAGACGCTGTTCAATTTCGAACCGCCCGCGACCGAGGATGAGATCCACGCCTCCGCGCTGCAGTTCGTGCGCAAGCTCTCCGGCTTCACCAAGCCGTCGCAGGGCAACGCCGAGGCCTTCGACCGCGCGGTTGCCGAGGTCGCCGCCTCGGCGCGGCGCCTGCTGACCTCGCTGCAAACGCATGCTCCGGCGCGCGACCGCGACACCGAGGCGGAGAAGGCGAGGGAGCGCTCCAAGTTGAGGTTCGGGTGAGGGTATCGTAACCGACCTCAAGGGCAGTCCTCCATCGTGAGCCCGCCGGGTTGATTTGTGCAACGACGGGGGCTGCGGAGGGGCGGCGCACGGAATCTACTTCTTCTTGTCCTTGTGGCGTTTCTTCTTCTTTTCCTTGCGACGCTCATCGTCTTCGTCGTCATCGCCAGACCCTTCGCCGTGCTCGCCCGCTTCCAGCACGGCGCGTTCGACGGCTTCGCGCTCGGCGGCTTCGTGCTCGCGCAATCGCTTGTAATCCTCGTAGGCATCGAACAGCAGATGCAGCCAGGGCATCACCTGCTCGATCGACGGCAGCTGGCCTGGCGGACCGGGTTCACCGCGCGGACCAGCGGGGCCGAGGGGCCCGGCCTTGCCCTGCGCCCCGGCCTCGCCACGCGCTCCTTGCGGGCCGGGTTTGCCTGCTGGACCCGGTTTGCCGCGCGGACCTTCCGGTCCTGGCCGTCCGGGATGGCCTTGCGGACCGGCGCGCCCCGGCTCGCCGCGTGGCCCTTGCGGCCCCTGTCGTCCTTGCCGGGTCTCTTCCGCCACGCGCGTCACTCCGATGGGTCAGGCGTTTTCTTTAGCAGACGTCCGATTGCGGCATCAATTGCGTGGGTTGCCCTGTGTGTAACGATCAACATCAATCCGCGTCCCACAGGACAGGCAGGTTCAACAGCCCGCGAAACGCCCAGCCGCCGATCCTTACCGGTTCGCGCGCCTCGAGGCGCAGGCCCTTCAGCCGCGCGAAAATGCCGGGCAGCGCCACGTCCGCAACCATGGCGCGCGAGGCAAAGGCGCCGGCGCAATAATGCGGGCCGGCGCCGAACGCGATGCTCTTGGCCGTATCGCGGGTGATATCGAAACGATCGGGATCGGCAAAACAGGCCTCGTCGCGGTTGGCCGAGCCGAACATGAAGAACACGCGGTCCTCCGGCTCGAAATCGACGCCGCCATACGACCAGGGCTTTGCCACCCGCCGCGGCGACATCCCGATCGGCGCGATCCAGCGGGCATATTCCTCGAACACGTCGATCCATTTCGCGTTGCCGGCCGTGACCAGCGCGAGCTGGTCGGGGTGCGTCAACAGCGCCCAGATCGTCCCTGAAATGGCGTCGCGCGGCTCGTTCTGTCCGCCTGAAATCGCGAGCTTGATGTTGGCGCGCACGCTTTCGATTCGCATGCCTGCGGCGAGCAGCACGCTGAGGATGGAATGGTTGGGGTGTTTCGTCACGACCGCGATCATGTCGTCGATCGCCGCATCGATTCCCGCGGTGGCGGCACGGCAGCGCGCCTCGACTTCCTTGTTGCCGGTGTAATTGGCGATGCCGTCGATCATCGCCTGCGACCACGCATCCATGTCCTCAAAGCGCATGTTGGTCAGCCCGGTGATGTCCTTCAGGCATTCCGCCGACAGCGGCAGCGCGAACGCTTTGCAGAGGTCGGCGTGGCCCGAGGGCGCGAGCGCTTCGAGGATGCGGTCGGCATGGGCCTTGAACTGCCGGCTCCAGGTATCGCGCACCGCGCGCGGCGACACCGCGGGGAACATCGCGGCGCGCTCGGCCATGTGCGCCTCGCCGTCCTTGCGCATCATGTTGTGGCCCATCAGGGTGTTCATCAATCCGGCCGGCTGATGCGAGGAGAACACGTCGATGCGTTTTTCCTGGGTAAAGATATCGTCGCGCCGGGTGAAGACGGTCGAGCCGAGCTGCGGCACGAATGCGATCGGCGCCTCGCGCCGCATGGCCGCGAGATCCGGATAGGGATCGGCCCAGAACGAAGCGACGTCGATGTCGAAATGCGGGGCGTTGGACATGGCGCGGGGCGTCCGGTGCGGCGGGTGGCGCACAGGGTGGCCAAGCGCGGCCGGACTGTCAAATTCCGCCCGCCGGGCGCGGCGGTCTCTAGTCGTGATGCATGGGCACGTCGCGTCCGTCGGCGGCATATTGCCGTATCTTGTTGCGCATCGTGCGTACGGACAACCCGAGCAGGCGCGCGGCGTGGGTACGGTTGCCGTCGCAATGACGAAGGGTTTGCAGCACGAGCTCCCGTTCGATCTGCTCGACGGTCGATCCGATCAGTAGCGGCACGATTTCATTGGGGGCCAGCGAAGGCGCCGGCATTTCCGGCGCGGGTACGGCCAACTCATGGGTCATGGACACCTCCCGATCAACGCCCGCCCGATCCCGGAGCGGAAACATCGAGAAACCAACTACCCCCAGCGTGCGAGACCGTGGGCGGAGTTGGTTAACAAATCCTTAATGTCGGTACCATTCATCTTCCCGTAAGACCCTTTCGGAAGACGGATGGTACCCGGTCGGCCAGCTCGAAGACGGCGCTCCAGGGCCGCTGCCCGCACAGTGTTCGACGAAATCGCGCGGCATATTCGAATGGGATGCGGAGTTTAAAGTGCGTTGAGGTCTTTCACGAGTTGGGCAAGGTTGAGCCCTTCGAGCGAGACGTCGGTGGGTGGTACAAGCATTTCCTCGGAGATGTAGGCCACCACTTCGTCGCAATACTTCTCGTAGAACCGTGGCGTCATGAGCTGCAGTCTGCCCCAGGTCACGACAACGATGTTGCCTTTGGCATCACGGCCGACGCCTGGAACGTAGTGACCGTCCTTCGGGGCCGGTCCCGGCGTCACGTCCCACGGCTTGCGGGCGTCGAATTGGGCCATCGCCGAATCCGGAAATCGGAAGCCGATACCGACCGCCCCGAACAGATACATTGCGAGGATCAACTGGTCGACGTTTCCGGGTGACAGCGCAAGGTATGCCTTTACTTTGTGTCGCTTGCCGTTGGCATCGAGCACGCCGGTCTTGCGCCGATATGAAGCCGCGACCTGCACGTCCGTGCCTTGATCCGTTTTTGGAACGCTCTTCTTGAAGCCGGTGACCGCAGAGTAATCTCCGAGTACGACATTGTCGTCGAAAGTCGCCGTTTTGTTGGCCTCCTTGTTCCAAAGCATTGTCTCATGGGCGGCGCCGGCCCAGACGCAATCGCCGTAATCCTTGTTGCCCAGGATTCCCCAACCCGAGCCGACCAGGCTTTGATGACCGAAGACTTTCGGCGGTGTTGGGAGATTCGGCTTCACGAGATATGACGCGAGCTTGAATTTGACCGCGCCCCGACGGGCAGGCTTTTTTCCGAGTTTGAACGGGAAAACCTTGGGCGCAATATTTACCTTTCTTGCCATGACGATAATCTCCCTGCCAAATTGCAGAAGTTGTATCGTTACACAGCAACCGTTAAGCGTGCAATACGGATTCGCGCCGCACTCAGATCGTTCTGTATCCCCCATCTGCCATCACGATCGATCCGGTGACGTAGGCCGACAAATCCGACGCGAGGAAGATCGCCGGCCCCACAATGTCCTCGGGCTTGCCGGCGCGGCCGAGTGGGGTGTGGTCGATGAAGATCTTGACCAGCGAGGGATCGCTGGCGCGGACCTTTTCGTTCAGCGGCGTTTCGATGAACCCGGGGCCGATCGCGTTGACGCGCACGCCGTCCTTGCCGAGTTCGGCGGCGAGCGCCTTGGTGAAGCCGAGCACGCCGTGTTTCGAGGCGGTGTAAGCCGGCGAACTCGGCGTGCGCAGATGTACGAAGGACTGGATCGAGCCGATATTGACGATGCGCCCTTTGGCCGCGCGCAAGGGATCGAGAAACGCATGCGTGACATTGAATACGCCGGAAAGGTTGATGGCGATGATGTCTTCCCAATCCTTGATCACGGCCTCGGTCGCCCCCAGCATGCCGTTGCGGCGGGCGATGCCGGCATTGTTGACCAGGATCGAAACCTGCCCGACCTTGTCGGCGACCTGCGTTGCCACCGCATTGCAGTGTTCGCGGCTGGTGACATCCAGTGCAAAACTCTGCGCCTTGCCGCCGCTGTCGCGGATTTCCTGCGCCGCCTCGGCCGCCGCATTCTCGTTGATGTCGAGCAGCACCAGTTGCGCGCCCTCGCGCGCATAGCCGAGCGCGATGGCCCGGCCGATGCCGGAGCCGGCGCCGGTGACGGCCGCGATGTGGTTCTGGAGAAGCGCCATGGAAGTTTCCTCTGTTTCTTGGTTTTTGGTCTTCGATACAAATTAGTTCAAAATGGCGGGAGCGGAAACGGAAAGCTTTACCGGCCCGTCGTATTGAAATGGGCATGGACAGACGGCTTGCGGAATGGAAATTCGATATCGAACGGATATGGTCGGCGGCCGAGCCCGACTATTACGAAGCGGCGTGCCTTGCGGACGACATGATACGGTTCAGCGAGGAGACGACGCTGCGGCAGGCGGCGACGCAGGCGTTTTCGATCCTGCGCAGCGCTTCGGTTCAAAAAACCGACCAGGCCATCCAGGATGCCGCGCGGCGCCGGCTCGGCGTGCTTCGCGAAGCCCTGCACGCGCTCCTCACGCCGCAATTCGGCAGGCGCCAGTCCAGCCTGAAGGCGCTGACACCGGAGGAGGGCTATCGCCAAACGCTCGGCTTGCCGTTCGGCCGCAGCCTCTCCAGAGCCGAGATCCACCGCGCCTACAAGCACGTCGCCAAGCGCGCGCACCCGGACGCCGGCGGCAGCGCGCGGGAATTTCAGGAAATCTCCGCGGCGCGCGATGCGCTGATCAGGCAGAGATGAGCCGGCAGATTGGCGCCGCGCGCGCCAATGCTCTTGCGCGAAATGCACCTTGGCGTACAGAAGGCGCGGTTGCTTGTTAACAATTTTAGATTGCATTAAGATACAGTCGATACATCGTCACTGCCTTGGGCTTTTGCAACTTGGACCTTTGCAACTTGGGCTTTTGCAGCTTGGGTCTTTGCAACCTGGATTTTTTTGTAGAAAAGAGTTTTGCCATGGAAGAAGTACATTTGAAGGCGCTCGAGTCGCTGCCGCATTCGTCGACCTGCCGCCTTATCGAATTCGAGAAGGCCGATGTGGTGCCGGGTTTCGTCCCCAAGACGTTTTTCCTGATCGCCGCGGGGGTCAAGCCGTGGCTGACGATGAAGGTGGAGCTGCATCCGCTGACCTATATCAAGCAGCCGGAATATTGGGGCATCGAGGTGGTCGCCTGCCAGGACGGTGTCGGGCTGCCGCAAACGGCGCCCTATCACACCGCGCTCGATATCACGCATCTGCTCGGCGCCAAGGGCATCGAGGTGATCGGCGCCTCGTGCAGGAAGCGGTTCAATGTGCCGTAGGGCGCGAGTCTCCGATCCAGGCCCTCCGCGCATAAAACGGCGGACACACATTCCTGATCTCGGCGTCCTTCTCGTCGCTGAGAAAAATAACGTCGAGACTCGCCGTGGTGTTGAACAGCGCCGCAAAGGTCTTGCCGGCCTGGGCCACCAGCTTCTCGCCGTCCTGCCCGTCCTCGGTCAGGAGCGCCAGCATCACGCCGGGGGTTTTGCCGTCATAGAGCACGCGGGCGAGATAGGCCCGCAGCACGCCATGATCCAATCCGAGTACGACGCCGAGCGCTTCCTTCAGCCGCCGCTCGGCCGGCCCGTCCTGCTCGCCCAGGACGGTGATGTCGGGCGCGGTGAATTCGTCGATCATCTGCATCTCCCGGTGATGCGCTCGCGCGCTACTTCTGCTGCAGGCAACTCGGATAGGGCGCGGCTTCGCCCGGCACGATCGCGCACAGCCGGATCGGCATCAGCTCGCGCAGCCGCCCCCGCCATTTTGCCTCGTCGATGTCACGAGCCGATGACGCTTGCGCGGTGCGCTCGGCCCACTGGATCGTATAGGCATCGGAACTTCCCTTTACCGCGATGATCAGCGCGGTCTCGCTATGGCCATCGGCGCCGACCTTGCCGCAGCCGGCCACCGCGGCGTAGGCCTCGTGCGCGCCGAACTTGGTCGCGCCGAGGCCTTGCGCGACAAAACTGTCCGGGCACGCCCGCTTGAAACCGCCCGCGATCACGCCTGCGAGGCCCTGCGGCGAGAAAGTGTCGGCTTCCGCTTGCCCCTTGGCGCCGGTGATCGTGATCATCTGCGACCATTGCTTGACCGTCTCGCCCTTCAGCACGGCTTCGCGGATGTAGAATGTATCCCTCGTGCTCTCGGACACGGCCGCGAAGCTCGCCGGCATGGAAAACCGCACCAGTTGCCCGAACACCGGCGAGATCACGGTAAGCGAGGCTGACGGTTCCGGGCTTTCGGCCCGCGACGGCGCGTCGAAACCGCAGAGCAGGCCGATCGAAGCGATGGCGGCGAGGTTTGTCGCGGCGAGATTCATGGCGGGGCCTGCCGGTTGCTGAAAGAGCGGTGGGCACGGCGCGAGATGCGCACGTGCCCACCCGATCCGCCGATCGAACAGTGTGTTAGAACGCGCACTTGCCCTTGCGCAGCATGTGTTCCTTGACTGCGAGCGCCTCGACCAGCGTCGGCACCGGCGCGCTCACGGTCTTGTAATCGGACGGGAACGGTTTGGTCGGAAGGGTCTGGTCCCAGACCTGGCAATAGCCGTTGCCGTCCCAGCGGATCAGGTGAAACGCGGCCTCGGCCGGGCTGGTCGCGGCAAGCGCGGTGAGGCCGAGGCCGGCGGCGGCACAAAAAAGCGAAATTCGACGCATGGTATCAATTGCTCCTGTTGAAAAATATCCGGTCGTCTCCGCAAGAGAACTCGGGGAGACGCCGTGCCGGGCTTGAGGTATCCGGCCAAGCGTTAGTGCCGCGAACGGGAACGAGGTTCAAACGCGGCGGGACGGTTCACTCCATCCGGCAGGGATGTCTGACCATGCGGGCGCTCATTTGCCCCGCTTTCGCCTCATGCCGGCCCGCTGACGCGCTCATGAATGGCGCGGCAGTGCCGGACGAGATTCTCGTGCGCAACCACGAATTGCCTGAGCGGCGTATCAATATCGTAGAAATAGATGTTGGCGATGAAACCGTAGATGCCGGCATCGATCGCGGTCGGCTGCTCGCCATGCACATAGCCTCGCGCGGGGACCAGATCGGCGAGCGCGCCGAGATCGGCCAGCCCGCGCGCCATCGCGGCATCGGGATCGTAGCGGCCGATGCCCTGGTAATGGTAACGCTGGAAGTTGAACGCCTGCGCCTTGGCGAGGCCCTCTGCCGTCAGGCTCGGATGCTCGCGCAGCAGCGCATCGCGGAATTCAGGCCAGTACCGCTCGTCCTTCCAGCGCGAATAGGACATCACCCAATAGAGGTCGTCGAGCATGCGCGTGATCAGCAGGCTGCTGGTTCGCTGCGAAGCGGTCAGCGCCGCATCGATCGTCAGCGCGTATTTTCCGGTGACGAACTGCAGGATGGTCTCGCTGTCGCCGACCGTGTCGTCGCCGTCGACGATGTAGGGCAATTGGCCGCGCGGCGCGTTCGAGGCGTCGAAAATATGCTCGTGCCGGAACGGCACCCCCGCCAGCCGCAGGAACGCGAACACCTTCAGGCCATAGCCATTATTGTCGGCGACGCCGAACAGCGTGGGATAGGAATAAAGCGTCAGCATTGGGAACTCCTGTGGTGGAGGAAGGCCAGCTTAACCGGGAAGGCGCGATGAGGCGATCCCGCGCAGCTGGTAAATCCCGCAGCGAATTACGCTTTGCCGGTCCCTCCCATCGGGTACACTGGCAAAAGCGCAACTCAATCTGCATCGCGACGCCTGCCTCTCAACCTTCCAGGGAATTTCAGCAATGAAGATATCATCCGCCATTCGCATCGTGCTGCTCGCGCTGACGGCCTTCGCCGGCGCCACGCTGTCCTCCGCCGTCCGCGCCGACGAAGGCTTCGTGACGCTGACGATCTACAAGGCCGGCTGGATCATCGGCGGCTCCGGCGGCGGCGGCGTCCTGACCTTCCACGGGCGAAGCTATCCGCTCTCCGCCGGCGGCCTCGACTACGGCCTGGTATTCGGCGGCTCGAAGACGGTGCTGCGCGGCCGCGTCAGCAACATCTACCGCCCCTCCGATGTCGCCGGCGTCTACGGCGCGGCCGGCGCGGGCCTTGCGGTCGGCGGCGGCGCGCGCGCCATCGTGCTGAGCAACCAGAAGGGCGCGGTGCTGGAGCTTTCCGGCCGGCAGGTCGGGCTGATGGCGAACGTGGATCTCAGCGGGCTTGCGATCACGCTGAGGTAGGGGGCCTTAGCGTTTCGCCTTGGCACAATGATGCCGTCTTCCCTGCGAAAGCAGGGACCCATAGCCACCGGCGTCAGCTTGGCGAAGGACGCGTCATCCACCTCGTTCAATCATGGGCACAACGCGGTATAGGTCCCGGGTCGCGGGGAGCCTGTCATCGGGCGCGCGTTCGCGCGACCCGTTGGCTTGCCCGGGACGACATCGGGGTTGGATTTCCGATTCACATTTCAAACAGCGATCGCGAACACGACTCCGCGTTGCCGCGACGCGGATAGCGCCCGGGCTTTGCGTGACTTTCACCCCCTTGCGAGAAAGAGGGCGCAGGGAAGACCGGGTGCGCGCTGCACCCGCGGTCTCGTGCGCAAATGGCAACAAGAAAACGCACACGAGCATACAGGTTCAGCGGAGGCAATCCGGCCTTCCCTGCGCGGTGGTTTACGGCTTACTTCGCGCTCTCCTCGGTGACCGGGCTTTCTTGCCACCGTCGCCCCCGGGAAGCGTTGGCTTCCTGAGGACTTGACGCCAGCGTCGGGGCGTCGGGACCACGCGACTTCGCCGTCCGCGTCATGCGGCGTTCGTCCTGCGCCACATCCCGCGTCCACTGCATCCCACCGCGCGTTCAATGACGATCGCGAGCCGCCCCTCTCATCGGGTGAGACGGCGCGACTGAAGCGCTGATTTGCGCCGGGCGTGAAGCGGAATATTTTTCGCGGAAGGGCTTGACGAGATTTCTGAAAATCAGAAGTGATTTGCCCGTCGGGTTGTTTTGTCGCAGTCCCGCTCTCAAGATTGTGCTTGCGCGCGAGTCGGGCAGCGAAGGTATCTCCGGCCTCACCCTGAGGAGCCACGCGCAGCGTGGCGTCTCGAAATGGCCGCGGGTTCGATGGTTGCATCCATCCTTCGAGACGCCGCTTCGCGGCTCCTCAGGATGAGGTCCGGGTCTTCCTGCTCGCGCTCGCGCGAGCGGCCGGCATCACAGCGTGCAGCGGTGGGCCAGCCGCATCTTTTCCTGCACCGTCATCGCGGCGGTAAGGGTCGGGACCGGCTTGCTGACGACCTTGTAGTCCGAGGGCCAATGCAGCGGCTTGAAGTTCAGATCCTCGTTCCAGATCTGGCAGATGCCGGTGTTGTCCCAGCGGATCACGTAGTAGCCGGCCTTCGCAGGGCTCGCGACGGCAATGGCCGCGACGGCGATGCAGGCGGCGGCACAGAGGGCGGAAGCACGACGCATGATCAATCTCCTGTCGGAAACAAGGGGAAAGGCCTCCGCCGATCAGCGGGGCGGTACCCTGTTTGCGCGATGATGTGAGGTGCATTAGGTGCGGCAAACGCGGGAGAGTTTCAAGTGCAAAGATCGTGCAACGCTCGCGGCTGAAGCGCGGCGTTACGTCCGCGCCTCGCGGCCGTGCCAAATCCGTGTGACAAGGATGTCTTCGTCGCCGGGCACGATGGCATAGCGCACGACATAGCCGGACGCGCCAAACCGGACCACGATCTGGCGAATGTCGGCGTCTCCCGTCGGCATGCCCAGATTGGGAAACTCCTGTAAGCGGTCGATTGCTGTCCAGATCAGCGCCAGTGCGCGTCGCGCGGCATCGGGATTGTTCCGATCGAGAAAGGTTCGCAACCGCTCGACGTCCTCAACGGCGTCGGGCGAAAGCAGGATCATCCGATCTTGCGGGGCGCCGGGCGCGGCAGTTCGTTAGCGGAACCCCAGCTTGCCACCCAGCTCTTCACTTCATCCAGCGGTACGGCGGCACGAGTCCGCTTGAAAGCGTCCAGCCGCCGGCGGTCCTCGCCGATATCCGGTCCGGCGATATCGATCACGGAATCGAGGAGCGCCACCGCTTCCGCAAGCACGGCTGCGACATCCTGGCCGCGCTCGTCAGCCATCTCGCGCAAACGGGCGTCGGTATCGGCATCGATATCGAGCGTGCGGCGGATGATGTTCATGGGGGAAGAATAGTTGCGAAGGCGCGATTTGTCGAGATGCCGACGACGCGCACGAAGGGCACGGCGCTGAAGGTGTCTGGCCAGCAGGCGGGTTGAGCCTAGGCGTCCGCGATCGAATCCGCCAACGCCTGCCACGGGTCGATCGACCAGTGGCCCGACGCCGCACCGGACGGCGAGGCCAGCACGAAGATGATGGGAAACCCTTCAAGCCGCGGCTGGCGGCCGAGCGTAACCGCTTTCGTCGGCCTTCCATAAAACAGGCTCGCGGCCTTCTTGCTAGTGAAAGCGATGGTCTTCGGTCGATGGCGCCGGATCTTTTGCCGGAAAGCCGGGATATCGATCGGGGAGGCCAGCGCCTGATAGTCCATTCCCGAGCCTGACTTGCAGAGGTCAGTGAAGCCGATCCCGAGTTCCAACAGCGCCCGAAACTCATGCGGCTCGTATTGGCGCGGCGTGATCCCGACCGCGTGGAGGGTGCGCCAAAAGCGATTGCCGGGATGTGCATAGTAGTGGCCCGTGTCGGCGGAGCGCTGTCCAGCCGCGGTGCCGACGAAGACCAGCCGCAGATCATCCCGAAGCTGGTCGGGGAGTTTGTCCATCGCGAGGGAGTTGTTCGAGATGGTGCTCAAGAGTGGGCGCCCTCTGCGGATTCCGTAGGGTGGGTAGAGCGCAGCGAAACCCGCCGCGCTCGTTTGCGAAGTCATTGGGTTACACCTGCACATAACCAGTCTTAGGATTACTTGGTGGGCTCCGTGTTGATGATCAATTCGGCGTCCATTCCGGGGCTTTTCCGGCGCTTCTTTCCGCTCCGAGTTGCTTTGGTGTTGCGGAGCATGAATTCTTCCTTGATTTGCAGGGCCAGCGAAGCAAGTCCAGGAACATCGCGCTCTCGGAAATGCCTAGCTTGGCGAGGTCGTTTCGTATGTTGGTTTTGTGTCGGACCGACACGTACCAATATTTTATGTTCGACTTTTCCCGCCCTCCTTTGTCGTATAGGGGCGGTTCGGCAGTGAAGACGGACTGCTGTACGATCACTCTTTGATCAAGATGCGGCGGTCTGACCAGTTCTATCTGACCCAACGTGAACGGATCACTTGTTGACGAAAGATCAATTGCTTTAGCGCCATGATGGTAAGCGAAAATCATCCCATCGTTGGCTGCCTCATTTTGATCTCGGACGGCGAAAAATAGCGCAACAAGCGGATTCTCGGTCCAATCCAGCAGTCGGGTAGGGAGGCCAAAGTGCTGGGCTAAGACCAGCCACTCCCAGTCAGATGCTGGAGGCAACGGTAAGAAGGTTCGCGCCCTTCGCTTGAACTCGTCTAGGAACCAGCGCTCCCCTTGAATTAGCTCTTCCGTATTCGTGGCGGTCTCGGACGACAGGCGATGCACACTGGCCTTTAGACTCCAGAATGCTGAGCCGTGCCCTCGAAAAATCCATTCGTTTTGGCCGGTAGCCTTTCTGATTGCTTCCAGCAGATCTGCAACCGAGCGAATAACGACGATCTCTCGTCTTTTCACCAACGAAGCAAAGTAGTTCAGGGTACCTTGCTTCCGAAACATTTGATCGCCGCAGACGAAGACGTCGTCGCCTTCGACGATCCGCCAAGCTATTCCGAGTTCGTGAACGTCCTCAGATTGGACATAAAATGGGGAAGTCAGCTCTCCCGCCGCTTCCACTGCGCGATACCGAGACACCCACTCATTGTCGAGTTGTCTTATCGGCGTGGCTTCGCAGTCATTAGGGTCGAAGCCTGTTCCATCTTCTTCGAACTTTTCTGCTGCGCGCTTGGAGCGCGCAGCAACGAAGCAGTTCTCCTCAGCGGAGCGTGTCTCTACCCAGTAAAGCTTGAACGGCGGCATCGTGCGGTTATTAGCTCCTCACAACACCCGATTACTCTCCTTCACCTTCTCCGCATCCAGATACACCTGTCCGCCCATCTCCTTGAACTTCGCCGACATCTGCGCCATGCCATCCTCGATGGTGCCGCTCATGCTCATCCCCACCGCCGCCGGATCGTTCAGCGTCGCCGCGTAATCGCGCACGTCCTGGGTGATCTTCATCGAGCAGAATTTCGGGCCGCACATCGAGCAGAAATGGGCGACCTTGTGGGCTTCCTTCGGCAGGGTCTCGTCGTGATAGGCGCGGGCGGTTTCGGGATCGAGGCCGAGGTTGAACTGGTCCTCCCAGCGGAAGTCGAAGCGGGCGCGGCTCAAGGCGTCGTCGCGCAGTTGCGCGGCGGGGTGGCCCTTGCCGAGATCGGCGGCGTGGGCGGCGATCTTGTAGGTGATGACGCCGACCTTGACGTCGTCGCGATTGGGCAGGCCGAGATGCTCCTTCGGCGTCACGTAACAGAGCATGGCGCAGCCGAACCAGCCGATCATGGCGGCACCGATCCCTGAGGTGATGTGGTCGTAGCCTGGTGCTATGTCGGTCGTCAGCGGCCCCAGCGTATAGAACGGCGCCTCGCCGCATTCCTTAAGCTGCTTGTCCATGTTGATCTTGATCTTGTGCAGCGGCACATGGCCGGGGCCTTCGATCATGACCTGGCAACCCTTCTTCCAGGCGATCTGCGTCAGCTCGCCCAGCGTCTCCAGCTCGGCGAATTGCGCGCGGTCGTTGGCGTCCGCGATCGAGCCGGGCCGCAGGCCGTCGCCGAGCGAGAACGACACGTCGTATTTGCGCATGAGGTCGCAGATTTCCTCGAAATGCGTGTAGAGGAAACTCTCCTTGTGATGCGCCAGGCACCATTTCGCCATGATCGAGCCGCCGCGCGACACGATGCCGGTGACGCGATTGGCGGTGAGGTGGATGTAGGGCAGCCGCACGCCGGCGTGGATGGTGAAATAGTCGACGCCCTGTTCGCACTGCTCGATCAGCGTGTCCTTGTAGAGCTCCCAGGTCAGCTTCACCGGATCGCCTTCGCACTTCTCCAGCGCCTGGTAGATCGGAACGGTGCCGATCGGGATCGGCGCATTGCGCAGGATCCATTCGCGCGTGGTGTGGATGTTGCGGCCCGTCGAGAGGTCCATCACGGTGTCGGCGCCCCAGCGGATCGCCCACACCATCTTGTCGACTTCCTCCTCGACCGACGAGGTCACCGCGGAGTTGCCGATATTGGCGTTGATTTTTGTCAGGAAATTGCGGCCGATGATCATCGGCTCGAGTTCGCCGTGGTTGATGTTGCAGGGGATGATGGCGCGGCCGCGCGCGATTTCACTGCGGACGAATTCCGGGGTGACGAAGGCCGGCACCGCGGCGCCGAAGCTCTCGCCGTCGGCTAACGGCGGCTTCCGCGCGCTCGAGCTGCTGTTTGCGGCCGAGATTCTCGCGGGTGGCGACGTAGATCATCTCCTTGGTGATGATCCCGGCGCGGGCGAATTCGAGCTGGGTGATCTTGTGGCCATCGAGCCCACGCAGCGGCTTGTGATGGGCGTTGAAGGATTTCGCCGCATGCGAGGCGCCGACATTGCCGTTGTCTTCCGGCTTGATCTCGCGGCCCTGATATTCCTCGACGCCGCCGCGCTCCTTCACCCACTCGATGCGCGCGCGCTTCAAGCCCGCATTGACGTCGATGGTGACAGCCGGATCGGTGTAGGGGCCGGAGGTGTCGTAGACCGGCAGGTTCGGCTCGCCGGCGCCTTCCGACAGGATGATCTCGCGCAGCGGCACCCGCACATCGGGCGCTTCGTCTGATGTGACAAAGATCTTGCGCGAGGCGGGCAGCGGGCCGGTGGTGACGGCGGGAAGCGTGGTGTCCGGGTTGGAGCGGATGTTCATGGTGTATCCTCCTGTGAATTTCTATTTGTTGGTGCTGTCATCGCGAGCGCGCCCCACCCATCGCGCTCTGACGAGCGCGCCGCCCTCCTCGCAAGCGCGGGGCTATCGCATATGATGGAGCCGTCTGTTTCGATGAGGCTTTCTCTCCGCAGCTCCGGTGCGTTTTTCTCCCCTCCCTCCGCGCAGCGGTGGGGAGGGGGCGGGGGTGGGGGGTGGCGCCGCGGGTACCCACGCTGATGTTGAGCACGCTGAAGCACCCCCCACCCCCGACCCCTCCCCGCCACGCGCTGCGCGCGTGTGGGGAGGGGAGAAATCGACGTTCGCTGCGTCGGGCATACTCTCATATCACGCGGTCTCCGCGTTCAGTTCGAGCCAGGCGCGCACGCGCGCGTCGGGTTCGGGGTTTTGCGTGATGTCGCTGACGACGGCGATGGAGTTGGCGCCGGCGGCGAAAATCTCGCGCGCCTGTTCGAGCTTGATGCCGCCGATTGCGACCAGCGGGATATCTCCGATGCGCTTTTTCCATTCGGTGATCTTCGGAATGCCCTGCGGCGCGAACCGCATCGATTTCAGCGTGGTCGGGAAGATCGGCCCCAGCGCGATGTAGTCGGGCTGCGCCTTCAGCGCGATTTCGAGTTCGGCGTCGTCATGGGTGGAGAGCCCGAGCGTCAGGCCGGCGCGGCGGATCGCCTGGAGATCGGCGTCCGCAAGATCTTCCTGGCCGAGATGCAGATGCTTTGCGCCGGCGCCGATCGCCGCACGCCAGTAGTCGTTGACGACGAGCTTTGCTTCCGTGCCCTTGGTCATTTCGAGCGCGTCGGCAACGGTCTGCAGCGCCTCGGCCTCGCCGAGGCCCTTGGCGCGCAACTGGATGGTGCCGACGCCGAGCAGCGCCAGCCGCGCGACCCAGGCGACGCTGTCGACGACGGGATAGAAGCGGTCAGGATACGGCATGCCAGAACGGTGTCCCAACGACCGGGGTTGAAGGGGAGGCGAAGTCGCGGGCTTCCATCAGCCCCGATTCATACGCGATGCGGCCGGCCTCGACGCCCATGCGAAACGCCTTCGCCATCGCCACGGGATCGGCGGCCTTTGCAATCGCGGTGTTGAGCAGCACGGCGTCGTAGCCGAGTTCCATGGCCTCCGCCGCGTGGCTCGGCGCGCCCAATCCGGCATCGACCACCAGCGCGATGTCGGGCAGGCGGTCGCGCAGCAATTTTAGCGCATCGCGGTTGGTGATGCCCCTGGCGCTGCCGATCGGCGCCGCCCACGGCATCACCACCTTGCAGCCGGCATCGACCAGCCGCATCGCGACGCCGAGATCCTCCGTGCAATAGGGGAACACTTCAAACCCGTCCTTGATCAGGATGGCGGCGGCTTCGACCAGGCCCACCACGTCGGGCTGCAGCGTGTCGTTGTCGGCGATCACCTCGAGCTTGATCCAGGAGGTGGCAAACAGTTCGCGCGCCAGCTTTGCCGTGGTCACGGCCTCGCGCACGGTGCGGCAGCCGGCGGTGTTCGGCAACACGGTGACGTCGAGCTCGCGGATCAGCGACCAGAACGAGTCTCCAGTCTTGCCGCCGGCGGATTCGCGCCGCAGCGACACCGTGACGATGTTGGCGCCCGAGGCCCGGATCGCGTTCTGCATGATCGCGGGCGAGGGATACAGCGCGCTGCCGATCAGCAGGCGGGAAGAAAATTCGCGGTCGTAGAATCTTGGCATGGCGTCAGCTTTCCACACAGCCGTCGTCCCGGCGAAAGCCGGGACCCATACGCCGTGTCGTTTCGGTATGGCACTCGGTCAGTTGCCTTTCGTAACCACGAGCGCCGGTGGTTATGGGTCCCGGCTTTCGCCGGGACGACGTGGGGAGAGAGTTCGTCCGCATCGTGCGCTCACCCTCCCTGCCGCGGCGTGATGATCTCGATTTCGTCGCCGCTCTTTAGCTCTGTCTCGGCCCAGCGGCTTTTCGGCAGCACGTCGAAATTCACGGCAATGGCAAAATGCGTGCCTTCGTAGTCCAGCTCGGCCAGCAGCGCATCGACGCTGGCCGACGAAATCTCGCGCGGCTCGCCGTTGACGGTCACGCGCATTGCATCACCTCGTTGTCGATCCGGCCCTGCTCGACATAGCTCAGCGTCAATTCCGCCAGCGCCGGCGCGATCAGGAAGCCGTGGCGATAGAGGCCGTTCACCGAAATATGGTTGTCCTTGCCGATCGAGATGCGCGGCAGATTGTCGGGAAAGGCCGGGCGAAGTCCGGAGCCGAATTCGACGATGCGCGCCTCGGCGAACGCCGGATGCACCGCATAGGCGGCGCCCAAGCAGCTCCAGCGCGGAGCGGACGCTGACGCCGGTGTCCTCGGCCTCGATCGAGGTGGCGCCCAGCATGAACAGATTGTCCTCGCGCGGAATCACATAGAGCGGCCAGCGCGGATGGATCAGCCGCACCGGGCGCGCCAGTTTTACCTCGTCGGTCTCGATCAGGATCAGTTCGCCCTTGACGCCGCGCAGCTCCGGCTGCGTATCGCGCGCGGAAAGCCCGCGGCAGTCGATCACGAGACCGTCGATGTCGGACGGCTGGGGTTCGCTGTTGAATTTGATGGTGCCGCCGGCGGCGATGATCCGCTCGTGCAGCTTCGGCAGCACGCGGCGTGGCTCGACATGGCCTTCGTCGGCGAAGAACAGCGCATCGCGAAAGCGGCCCTCCAGCGAGGGCTCGAGTTCGGCGAGCGCGCTGGCATCGAGCCGCCGGTGGCCCGAGGTCAGTTTCGCAAACCGTTCGTAATCATTGCGGTCGCGGCTGTGCGCCACCACCAGCGAACCGTTGAACGGGGTGTCCGGCAATTCGCGGCGCCACAGATCGAGCGCGCGCAGGCCGAGCCGGCTGATGATCGGCTCGGCGACCTCGCTCTCGCAATAGGGCGCGAGCATGCCGCCGGCCCAGTGGCTGGTGGAGAGCATCATCGCTTCGTCGCTGCGCTCATGCAGCGTGACGGGGTGGCCGGCCTGCGCGAACAATAATGCCTGCCAGGCGCCGGCAATGCCGGCACCGATGATCGATACGGGAGAATCCCCCCGCGGGGCTTTTGAACTCTGGTACATCCCTGTCCCTTCGCCGGCATGACCCGGATCAGGTTCAAAGGGTCACCGCGGTCTTAAGGACCTCACATGAGGCCTCAAGCTTGCGGTATCTCAGCTCCTCGTCGGAGCTCCCCTCGGAACGGGCCTAATGTAGGCCGATGCGTGGGCGTGTCAACGCACCTGGCCGGGAACTGCACCGGATGCGTGGCGGCGATGCACTGCAGCGGAGAACTCCTGCGCGTGCGCTTCGCCGAGCCGCTGGCGCTTGGCGACCTCGTAATAGCCCGCGGCGTAATAGTGCACGGCGCGGTCGTGGTCGCCATTGGCGGCGCGATAGGCGCCGGCGAGATACTTTACCCCGTAGGTGAGGTTGGTGTCGGGATCGCGCAGCCCTTCGGCGTCGCCCGTGTAGCCCAGCCCGCGCGCGGTCGCGAGCTTGATCTGCATCAGGCCGATGGTGCCGCCGCGGCCGACCAGTCTCGGCTGATAGCGGCTCTCGCGCACGATCACGCGATGCACCAGCGCTGGCGGCACCCCATTGGCGCTGGCATGGCTTGCGACCATCGCCTCATAGTCGGCGCGCTGGGCCAGCGCTGCCTGAGGGAGATACAGCACGGCCATGGCTGCGAGACAGGCGAGGAGGTGCGGACGCTTCATCTTGTTTCGCCTCTTTTAATCGCCTCTGGGACGCCGGCTGGAGCCGGCACGTGAACGCTCGGGGTTCCCCGAATGTTGCATCCGCCGGGCAATGTTATGGCCGAAATCCGGCTTTCCCGGGCTTTTGGCCTCATTTGCGGGGGCTGGCTTTACCAAGAATTATGCCCCGGCGTGGTTCGATCGGCCGGTTCGACCCCCCTTGCCAAATCGTTAACGAGCCGCGCGAAGCCGATGACCCTGTCCGTTGCCCATGCCAGCGAGGATTCAAGCCCGATGCGCGGGCTTTTGCCGCTGTGGGTCGGCATCGGCGTCTACGCGCTGTTTCTTCTGGGCGGCAACCGGCTTCTGATCGATCCCGACACGATGTGGCAGGTCACGGTCGGGCAATGGATACTCGATCACCGCGCGGTGCCCGAGACCGACGTGTTTTCCTTCACCATGCGCGGCCAGCCCTGGATCTCGACGCAATGGCTGGCGCAGGTGGTGTTCGCCAAAAGCTATGCGCTGTTCGGCTGGAGCGGGCCGGTGGTGATTTCGGCAACCGCGATCGCGGCGACGTTCGCGCTGTTCGCGAAATTCCTCAACCGGCATTTGAGCGAGAGCACCACGCTGGTGTTCGTCGCCGCGGCGCTGGGGTTGACGGTGCCGCATCTTTTGGCGCGGCCGCATGTGCTGGCGATGCCTGTGATGGTGGCCTGGGTCTGCGGGCTGATCGCGGCCGCCGACCGCCGCGAGGCGCCCTCGTTCTGGCTGCTGCCGCTGATGGCGCTGTGGTCCAACCTGCATGGCGGTTTTGTCTTTGGCCTGGTGCTGATCGCGCCGATCGCGCTCGACGCGGTGGTCAGCGCGAAAGCCAATTCGCGCCGCGCGCTGGTGCTGCGCTGGGCCGCGTTCGGCGTGGCCGCGCTGATCGCGAGCTTCTGCAATCCCTATGGCTGGAACGCGCTCTTGGCGGCGCAGAAGATCCTCGCGCTCGGCAGCGCGCTGCCCCTGATCCTGGAATGGCGGCCAGCGGATTTTTCCAGCGTCGGGCCGCTCGAGATCTGCCTGCTGCTGGGGTTGGGGCTCGCGCTATGGCGCGGCATCAAACTGCCGCCGCTGCGCATCGTGTTGCTGCTGGGCTTCCTGCACATGGCGCTGTCGCAAGGCCGCGCGAGCGAAATCCTGGCCTTGCTGGCGCCGCTGGCGCTGGCCGCGCCGCTCGCCGCGCAGATCGGCGGCAACGAGGTCTTGCATTCGCGCATCGCCCCGGCGCGCGGCGTGCTGTTTGCCTTTGTCGCGGTGCTGCTGATGGCGGGAACCTTTGCCTACGCCTCGGTGCACCGCTTCGAGCCGCATCCGCACAGCGCGCCGGTCGCGGCCGTGGCCGAGCTCAAGAAGCTCAATGTCGCGCGCGTGTTCAACGACTATGATTTCGGCGGCTATCTGATCGCGAGCGGCGTCGCTCCCTTCATCGACGGCCGCACCGAACTCTACGGCGAAAAATTCTTCGTCGACCACAACGCGGCCTCCGGCCTGATGCAACCGGAAAACCTGTTCCGGCTGCTGGATCAGTACCAGATCGAAGCCACCTTGATGCGCACGCAGAGTGCGGCGACCAAACTGCTCGACCACATCGACGGCTGGCAGAAGGTCTATGCCGACGACATCGCCACCATCCATGTCCGCAAAGCCGGCGCGGTGCATACCGCCGAGCCCGCGGTCGATCCGGTGGTGAAATAAATCCAACTTTTTCATGCGACACATTGTCGGGGCGTGACGACGGCATCGCCGTTCAAAAGCCAAAATGCGCACGCATAAAAGGCGACGGAGCCGGCGGCGATATCAGGCAGCAAGCCTGTCGCATTCGCCGTCAAACCAAGAAACGCCAAAAGGGAACGAGCCATGGCCAAGTTTGATTTCGGCTATCTGCCCCGAGGAAATCCCTGCGCCCAATGCAGCAAGCCGATTCCTGCCCCGGAATGGATCGAGCAGGGCCCGCGCCGTATCTCCTATCTCTGGCATTGCCGGGCCTGCGACTACCGGTTCGAGGCCGTGGCGTTCTTCGACGAGACGAATTCGGATTCCGAGCCGCTGGCGGCGTAGAATCCCGGTTCTGATCCGGTCAAAAGCGCTTTGGACGGAACTCCGGCGCCGGCGTCACGTTGGTTCGGTTTCATCGACCCAGGGAGGGTGACGATGACCGATGTGCTTGCGCGACCCCATCCGCTGATCGCGAGCGATCGCGTCGAAGGCACCGCGGTGCGACGGCCGAACGGCGAGCGGCTCGGCCACATCGAGCGGCTGATGATCGACAAGGTCACCGGCAAGGTGTCCTACGCGGTGCTCAGTTTTGGCGGCTTCCTCGGCATGGGATCCAATTTCCTGCCGCTGCCCTGGGCTCGGCTGCGCTACAATCCGAAGTCCGAAGCCTACGAACTCGACATCGACCAGGACGAACTGCGGCGCGCGCCGTCGTTCCGCGCCGACAAGGATTTCGACTGGGGCGATCGCTCGCAGGAAGCCGAGCTGCATCGTTATTACGGCATCCCGCCCTACTGGGGCGGCTTCTGATCGCCGTCGGGGATCACGCATCCGGAACTACAACTCGGGAACAACGTATCGAGCTGGCATCGCGCGAAACGTTCCACGGAACTTGCGCGCGCGAGCATTTAAAATGTGTCGCGTGACCTGGAACGGCGGGTGCGGTGACGTGTTCTCTCCCGACAATTGCTTCTTAAGGGAGAACACAGATGTTAGTTAAGAATATCATGGCCGGTGCGGCCGCGTCGGCGTTGCTTGCGACCGTTGCGTTTGCGCAGTCGCCGACCACCACGACCGACCGCAACAACATGGCGCCGGCGGCGAGCTCGACGACCAACGCATCGTATCAGGGCGACTGGCGCACCTCGAAGCTGGTCGGCCTCAATGTCTACAACGATCAGAACGAGAGCATCGGCACCATCAACGACCTCTTGACCGACAAGAGCGGAAACATCAAGGGGATCGTGCTGGGCGTCGGCGGCTTCCTCGGCGTCGGCGAGCACCTGGTCGCGGTCGCGTTCGACCAGGTCAAGTTCGTGGATACGCCGGTGCCGTCTACCACCACGTCGAGCACCCGTCCCGCGCCGTCGACCACGACCGGAGCGGCCGGAACCACAACTGCGCCGGCTTCGAGCAACTCCTCGATGAGTTCGTCGAAGAACCCGTGGTATCCGGACCACGCGGTGTTTAACGCCACCAAGGATCAGTTGAAGTCGATGCCCGAGTTCAAATATTCGACCTGAGGCAGCGGCTGATTAAACTCGCTGCAGCGAGCGCGTCCGGCTTTTGCCGGGCGCGCTTTTGCTTTGCGGCTTTCGGGGCTGATCCTGCGATGCTACGCTTCCCGGCGGCAGGAGCACCTGCCTCCTGCCTATACCGAACGGGAGGAACGACATGACTGAGAGTGTCTACAAGGTCATCGAGCTGATTGGTACCAGCAAGGATTCATGGGAGAAGGCGGCCACCGCAGCGGTGGAAAGGGCCGGCAAATCCCTCCGGGACCTCCGCGTTGCCGAAGTCGTGAAGCTCGATCTGCAGCTCGATGCCAAGGGCAAGATCGAGGCCTACCGCGCCAAGCTCAACGTCTCGTTCAAATTCGAGGATTGAAGAGCTTGAACCGGTGTCTAGCGCGTCCGGTCATGCCGGGCGCGCTCATGTTTGGCTTTGCGCTACCGTTTTGCGTCGTCATGCCCGGCCTTGTGCCGGGCATCCACGTTTTAACGGCTAGCCGCAAGAAAGACGTGGATGGCCGGGACAAGCCCGGCCATGACGGAGGTGATTAACACCCCGCCTCGATCAGCCCTTGACCAGCGGGCAGCCGCCCTTGTCGAGCGGACGGAAGGCTTCGTCGCCGGGCACGGTGGCGATCAGCTTGTAGAGATCCCACTGGCCCTCGGACTCTTCCGGCTTCTTCACCTCGAACAGATACATGTCGTGCACCATGCGGCCGTCGATGCGGATCTTGCCGTTCTTGGCGAAGAAATCGTTGACCGGGGTGGCGCGCATCTGCACCATCACCTTCGGCGCCTCGTCGGTATCGATCGCCTCGATCGCCTTCAAATCTCGATCGCCTTCAAATAATGCATGGTCGCCGAATAGAGCCCGGCCTGGATCATGGTCGGCATGTGCCCGACGTTTTCCATGAAGCGCTTGGAGAAGGCGCGGGTCTCGTCGTTCATGTCCAAGTAGAAGGCGTCGGTGACAATCAGGCCCTGGGTCGCCTTGGCGCCGAGCGCGTGGCTGTCGGTGATCTCCTGCAGCAGCGCGATCATCTTCCGGCCGCCCTGGGTGATGCCGAATTCAACTTCCGCCTCAACCTCACAAGCCCGATAGCTGGGTCACCGAGACGTTGATCGCGCCTTGGGCTTCCGCAATCACGCGCAGCGTCTTGGAATCGAAGGCGATGTCGGCAAGCTGCAGGCTGGTGATTTCGGCGCTGACCCGCACGCCATCCTCGTTCTTCTGGAAATCGGCGATCGCGGCGGCGATCTTCTTCTGCGCATTGGTCGCGAACGGCTTGAGGTCGACCGTCGCCTTCTCCGCCAGCGCCTGCTGCAGGCGCGGCATCACCGTGCGCGCGGCGGCGCCGAGCAGCCCGAACGCGGCTTCCGATTCGACGGCCATTTGAATGTTGCCGAGCCGCAGCGTCTGCTGCGCCTGATCGAGCAGCGGCTTGCCCCAGATATGCACGGTGGCCTCGCCGCCGAAGCCGAACAGGCTCTTCTTTTCCTTCGCGTTCACCAGCAGCGAAATCAGCAGCCGGTCGCCCGACGCTGCGACCGTGGCATGCTTCACGGTGACGGCGACCGGGCCGGAGCCGTCCTCGGGAAACGTGCGGCCCGCGAACTGCGCTTCCACGATCTTGTTGATCTCGGTGAAGGGAACGTCGATCGGCACGCCGATAACGACCCCGCCCGGCGACGGCGGGATAATGTCGATCTTGGCGGGGAACGGGCAGTTGGGCCTGGTCTCGGCCGGGGTGATGCGGGTCTCCGCCTCGATGCCGAGCGTCACCGTGACCGCCGAGGCATCGACCTTGGGCTGCACCGCGATCGCCCGGTTGGGCTTCAGCTCCAGCCAGAGCGGCGGCAAGGTCGAGCCGGCGCCGGTGCCCTGCAGCGGTATCGAACGGCAGGCCTTGGCCCATTGCGTGCGTGCGTTCTGCTCGAAGCTGCGGTCGTTGCGCAGCCGCGCCTCCACGGCATTGACCTGCTCGGCGACGGTCTTGTCGATCAACGGCTTGACCTGCGCCGGCACGTTGACGCGCGCGCCGGCCACGACAAGGCTGGTATCGCCGAGCGTCACCTGCGCCGCCAGGTTCGGCTCGAGGTGCCAGGCGGCGGCGAGCTTCGGCCGCGAGGTGAAGGTGACGGTGCCCTTGATCTCGGCGCTGGCGTTCAGCGACTTGATGTTCACGCTGCCGATCTGCTTGGCGACGTTGCCGCCCAGCACGCCGGCAAGCGCATCGCCGACCGCGCCGGTCGCCTTCGACGACAGCGAGCCCGTGACGTTGAGTTTGCCGGTCAGCGGCGTTGCCAGCGACAGCACGTCCTGGCCGCCGGTCGCCACGATCGGGCCGCGCGAGGCGGTCCAGCCGATGTCGGCGTTCTGCAGGATCTGCGACACCGGATTGTCGGCCTTGCCGGCGAAATTGTGGGGCGCGGCGCGGTCGGCGGCGTCGCGGATCGCGGTCAGCGCGATCGCGACCGGCGCCAGCACGAAGGAGCGTTTCGACACCGGCGGCAATGGCGGCAGTTCGACCAGCAGCGGCGCCGGGGTCCGGCTCCGCGGGGCGATCCAGTCCATCGCCTTCAGGCTGACGAAAAACGAGACCGCGACCACCGCGATCCCCACCAGAATTGTCTTGAGGCTCACCGCCAGCCGCATCGTCCCCCCGGGTTGATTCAAGGAGTGAGTTCTACAGGCCGGCCTTGTGCGGCGCCAGAGTGGCGGATCGCGGTTAATTGAAGCAATCCCGAAACTTAACGGCTTGCGGGCGAAGCGATTCGTTTCCGAGCGGAAACAAAAAATGGCGCGGGAAGCCGCGCCATTTTTTCGGCATGAAGTTGCCGTCGTCGTCTGTCAGCCGCGTTTGCCGTCCGCATTGTCGGCGCGGCGGTCCATCGGCAATACGATCACCTTGGTGCCGACATTGACCCGTGAATAGAGATCGGTGACGTCCTCGTTGGTCAGACGGATGCAGCCGGACGAAACATGGGTGCCGATGGTGCCCGGCGCGTTCGTGCCGTGGATGCGATACACGGTGCCGCCGAGATACATCGCCCGGGCGCCGAGCGGATTGCCGGGGCCGCCGGCCATGTGGCGCGGCAGATAGGGCTGGCGCGCGATCATCTCGGGCGGCGGCGTCCAGTCCGGCCACTCCGCCTTCTTGGTCACCGACTGCACGCCGGACCAGGTAAAGCCATCGCGGCCGACGCCGATGCCGTAGCGGATCGCCCGGCCGCCGCCGAGCACATAATAGAGATAGGTGTTGGGGGTATCGATGATGACGGTACCGGGCGCTTCGCGGGTGGCGTAGCTCACGACCTGGCGCTTCAGCCGCGCCGGCAGCTCAGTCACGGTGTCTTCGTCCTCGGTCGGCGCGGCCTGTACCGGCGGCTGGGCCATTGGCGCCGGCGGCGTCAGGATGAAGGGAAACAGCTGCAGCGGCGCGGCCGAGGCGGCGCCGGAAAATGCCATCGCAGCAAAAGCCAGCGCGCCAAAGGCGGCACGGCGTGAATTGCGCTTCAACGTGTCCGGATTGAACATGGTCGTCCCCCTGTCTTTGGATATGTTTGTGCGCCCTGTTATTCTTTTGGCGCCACGTCGGCGCCTTGTAAGGGGGATCAGTACAGGGCGGCGGTTTCAGAACGTTTGCGTCGAAACCGCAAAATGGTTTCGTCACGGTAAGGAAATATTTCGTCAATGTGTCGTGGGAAGCGGGAAAAACCCCGGGAACCGGCCAAAAAGCCCGCTTCCCCCGTCCATGACGTCATACGCATGAAATATCCATAGCCGAACGTCCGCCAATGAGAATCAATCGCTCTTAAGGCGCGCCGTTCATGCGGATATTGATCGCGACCGACGCTTGGCATCCGCAGGTAAATGGCGTGGTGCGCACGTTAACCTCCTTGGCCAAAAGCGCCGCGGCGCTGGGCGCCGAGGTCGAGTTTCTGACTCCCGACGGGTTTCCGTCGATGGCGCTGCCGACCTATCCGGGCCTGCGGGTCGCCTGGCCCAACCGGCGCGAGATCGCCCGGCGCATCGAGGCGGCTTCTCCGGACGCCATCCATATCGCGACGGAAGGCCCGATCGGATGGGCGGTGCGGGCCTATTGCCTGCGCCGCAAGCTTGCGTTCACCACGTCCTATACGACGCGTTTTCCGGAATACATCGCGGTCCGCTCGATCATTCCGGAATGGTTCAGCTACGCGGTGCTGCGGCATTTCCACGCCGCCGCCGCCATGACCATGGTCGCCACCGCCTCGCTCAGGCAGGAACTTTCCGCGCGCGGCTTCAAGAAGCTCGGCTTCTGGACGCGCGGGGTCGACACCGATCTGTTCCGGCCCGACGAGCCTGCCGAACTCGATCTGCCGCGGCCGATCTTCCTCACCGTCGGCCGCGTCGCGGTCGAAAAGAACCTCGAGGCGTTTCTGTCGCTGAACCTGCCGGGAACCAAGGTGGTGATCGGCGACGGACCGCAGCGCGCGGCTTTGGAGCGCCGTTATCCCAAGGTCAGCTTCCTCGGCGAAAAGAAGGGCAGGGAGCTGAGCGCGCATTTTGCCGCCGCCGACGTCTTCGTCTTCCCCAGCCTCACCGACACCTTCGGCGTCGTGCAGCTGGAGGCGCTGGCCTGCGGCACGCCGGTCGCGGCGTTCCCGGTGATGGGACCGCTCGACGTGATCGCCGACCATCCGATCGGCGCGCTGGATGCGGATCTGCGGAGCGCCTGCATCCGCGCGCTCGGCATGTCCCGCGAAAAGTGCCGCAGCTTCGCGCTGGAGCGTTCCTGGGAAAACAGCGCGCGGCAGTTCATCGGCAATCTCAGCGCGCTGCAGCCGAGCCGGTCGCTGCGGCCGGCGCGCCGTATGGCGAATACCAGCGCAGTGCAAGGATAGGCAATAAGGCTAGTGCGACAACGCTAGTCCGATTCAAGACCAACCGGATCAACGGAAAACAGCGAGCGAAAAATCACCATGGCAGAAATCATCAAACTGGACTTCGACCGCGCGATGGTCGAGCAGGCCTATGACCGCTGGGCGCCGGTCTACGACCTCGTGTTCGGCGGGGTGTTCAGCAAGGGCCGCAAGGCGGCCATCCAGGCCACCAACCGGATCGGCGGCCGCGTGCTCGAGGTCGGCGTTGGCACCGGAATCTCGTTGCCGCAATACGCGCCGCATCTGCGCATCTTCGGCACCGATATCTCCGAGGCCATGCTGCGCAAGGCGAAGCGGCGGGTTGCCGATCTCCGCCTCAAGCATGTCGAGGGACTGGCGGTGATGGACGCGGAGAAGCTCGAATTCCCCGACAATTCCTTCGACGTCGTGATGGCGCAATATGTCGTCACCGCGGTGCCGAATCCGGAAGTGGCCCTCGACGAGTTCGCGCGCGTGCTGCGGCCGGGCGGCGAGCTGATCATCCTGACCCGGGTCAGCGCCGATGTCGGGATGCGCCGCTTCATCGAGCAGCGGTTGCAGCCGGTGGTGCGCCGGCTCGGCTTCCGCACCGCCGAATTCGCCTGGTCGCGCTACGCGAAATGGCTGGCGGGCGCCCATGCCATGGAGCTGGTCGAACGCCGTCCGGTTCCGCCGCTCGGTCATTTCTCGCTGGTCCGCTTCCGCAAGACCGAGGTGGCCGCGGCGGCCTGAGCGTTATCCACGCTGGAGGTTTCATCTTTCGAGACGCGGTGAAGCTGCCGCGCCTCGAGATGAGGTGCAGACCCTCGTGGCGAGGGCATGGCAACGCCGTGCGTTTCGAACCGCGGGGCTGCGATGACACAAAGCGTTAACCCGACATGTCATTATGATGTTGTCACACGTCTTACATCGAATCTCTGTACGCAGATCACGCAGACGACACAGGGGAGCACGATGAACCGATTCATGACGGCATTGCGAACGCAACGGTGGGATGACCATCGCTACTACCACCACAGCCGTATCAACCAGTCACTGCATTTCGTCAGCGCGTTCAGTTTCCTGGTCGGCTATGCCCTGATGTTCGTCGACCCGGTCAAGGCGGCGCTGATCGGCTGGCTGGTCTCGATGACCACGCGCCAGGCCGGTCACTTCTTCTTCGAGCCGAAGGGCTACGATCACCTCAACCAGGCGACCCACGAGCACAAGGAAGAGATCAAGGTCGGCTACAATCTGCAGCGCAAGGTCGTGCTGATGACGATCTGGGCATTGTCGCCGCTGGTGCTCTACCTCGATCCGACCCTGTTCGGCCTGTTCACGCCTTGGGCGTCGCCGGCGGATTTCATGCGTCAGGTGGCCAAAGTGTGGCTTGCGGTCGGGATCGGCGGTCTTCTGTTCCGCACCATCCACCTGTTCTTCATCCGCGACGTCGAGACCGGCCTCGTCTGGATGACCAAGATTCTCACCGACCCCTTCAGCGATCTAAAACTCTACTACAAGGCGCCGCTGTATCTGATGAAGGGCGAACTGATCGATCCCGGCCTCGACCTGATCGAGCACGGCATGGAACTGGAAGAGAAGCACGCCTGAGCGAATTCAACGCCGGGATGCCGCCAAGTATCAAAACTCGTCATGGCCGGGCTTGTCTCGGCCATCCACGTCTTGCCGGGCTGACAGCGCGCACGGTGGCCTCATCCGTCGAGACGCCGCGCAAGGGCGCGGCTCCTCTTAGTCTGACTCAAAAAGCGATCAATAAATCCGGGCATTGGCATCCGGCTCATCATGCGCGGCCTTGTGTCGGGCATCCACGTCCTTGCTTCCCAACGGCAAGAAAGACGTGGATGGCCGGGCATAGGCGAGCGGAAGCGACGCCGTCCTTCGGACGGCTATGCCCGGCCATGACGGTGAGCTCAGCGAACCCGTCGCGTAAACATCTCTTTGAGAATCTGCCGGCGGATTTTCTTGTTGGTGAGGGAAGCCTCGTGCCACCACCAGCCGTCTTGCTTCATTTTCCTGCCCGCGGCGACGAAGCGCCCGGTCACCTCGGCAAAATCGGCATCCGTGTAATTCAGGCTGAAGATCAGCCGGCCGGTTCCGACCCAGCTCAGCGCCAGTCCTTCGCCGCGCAGGTAATACTGAAACATCCAGTTGTAGCGGGACGGCTCGGTGTAATGCACCATCCAGATCGAGGACAGATTGGAGAGACGGACCGGGAGATCGTGCTCGGCCAGCGCCTCGTTCATTTGCCGCGCCCGTGCGTTCCAGCGTTCGTCCAGTCCGTCATAGACGGTGCGGAACACGGGATCGCGGGTCCGGGTGAGGAATTCGTCCATGGCCGTCATCACATAGGGATGCGAGTTGAAGGTGCCGCGCGCGAAGCAGACGTCGACGGGGCGGTTGTCGCGATAGCGGCGCATCAATTCCCTGCGGCCGCAGACCACGCCGACGGGCAAGCCACCGGCGAGGCTTTTGCCATAGGTCACCATGTCGGCGCGCACGCCGAAATATTCCTGGGCGCCGCCGGCGGCAAGGCGGAAGCCGACGAACACCTCGTCGAAGATCAGGACGATATTGCGCTCCGTGCAGACCTGCCGCAGCGCGCGCAGCCATTCGCCATAGGCCTCGCGGTCGAAGCCGCCGTTGCGCGAGGAGTCCGCCAGCGACGAATCCGACGGCGCATTGCCGTTGGGGTGCAGCGCCTGCAGCGGGTTGACCAGCACGCAGGCGATGTCGCGCCGCGTGCTCAGGACGCGCAGTGTGCGCTCCGACATCTCGGCCAGCGTATAGGTCTCGTGCGGTGCGATCGGATTACCGACGCCGGGCTGCACGTCGCCCCACCAGCCGTGATAGGCGCCGGCGAAACGAACCAGATGCGATCGCTTGGTGTGGTAGCGGGCGAGCCGCACCGCCTGCATGACCGCTTCGGTGCCGGACATGTGGAACGAGACCTCGTCGAGTCCGGAAATCGCGCACAGCCGGTTGACGTTGTCGACGATGACGGGGTGGTAGGGTCCGAGCACCGGGCCGAGCGCGTGCGCGCGGCCTTCCGCGCTGGCGATGCATTCCTTGTAGAAGTCGTTGCCGAAGATGTTGACGCCGTAGGAGCCGGTCAGGTCGTAGAACACATTGCCGTCGAGATCGGTCACGGTGACGCCGGCGGAGGACTCCACGAAGGCGCTGGTGCCGAGATGCTCGCGGACCAGCCTCGAATACTGGAACGGCACCCGATAGGATTCGGTGAATTGCAGGTCGGAAATCCGTTCCGACGCCTGCAGGGTCAGCGCCCGGCCCCTGGCGAACCGCTCGCGGTAGAGGTTCGCAAGCCGGAAGAAGCCTTCCTGGCGCTGTGTGGCGATCTCTGCCGGCGGGCCGTCGGAACTGAAGAAATCGTCGATGCCGAATTCGTAGAACGGGATCAGCCGCGCCACCAGGCGCGACATCTTGGAATGGCCGCTCAGCGAACGGTGCTTGGCCCGCGACAGCGCCAGCCGCGCTCGCAATTTGGGAACGGCGGCGGCGGTACCGGCGACCGCGGCCGTGGCGAAAGACAGAATCGGAAGGGACGAATCCATGTCACAAACCGCTATCCAGACACGCTGACAGATTCATGACAGTCAAAGGTCTTATCTCCGCCCTGACGCAGCAGGAAGACCTCAACTTCCTCCTGACCAACCGCGTGCCCCGGGCGGCGCTGACCCGGTTCATGGGCTGGTTCAGCAAGATCGAGCAGCCGGTGGTGCGCGACCTCTCGATCGCCTGCTGGCGGCTGTTCTCCGATCTCGATTTGTCTGAAGCGCGCAAGAGCCATTTCAAGAGCCTGCACGATTGCTTCACCCGCGAGCTCAAGCCCGGGCTGCGTCCGCCCGATCCGGACCCGAACATCGTGGTCAGCCCGTGCGACGCCATCATTGGCGCGTTCGGGGCCATCGCCGACACCGAACTGTTCCAGGTTAAGGGCGCGCCGTATTCGCTTGCCGACCTCATCGGCGATCCCGCGCTGGTGGAGGCGCACCGCAACGGCCGCTTCATCACGCTCCGGCTGACCTCCAGCATGTATCACCGCTTTCACGCGCCCGCGGATTGCCGGATCGAGCAGGTCGATTTCATCAGCGGCGACACCTGGAACGTCAATCCGATCGCGCTGAAGCGGATCGAAAAACTGTTCTGCAAGAACGAGCGCGCCGTCATCCGGACCCGCCTCGCCACCGGCGAGGCGCTGACGCTGGTGCCGGTCGCGGCCATTCTGGTGGCCAGCATCCGGCTGCATTTTCTCGATCGCCTGCTCAACGCCGACACCACGGGGCCGGTCACCTTCCCCTGCGACGTCAATGTCCGCAAGGGCGAGGAACTCGGCTGGTTCGAGCACGGCTCGACCATCATCGTGCTCGCGCCGGAAAATTTCGAGTTCTGCGACAATATCGTGGCATCGGCGCGGATCCGCGCCGGCGAACCGCTGCTGAAAAGATCCGGCTGAACGCCGTTTCGGCGGATTGTCGCGGAAAGTGGCTTCGGCAATCTCGATTTTTCGGCCGCGCTTCACTAGATAATGGGCGGTCGAAATCCGATTCGATATTGCAGAAGGATGTGAGATGGCGCGAGCGCTTGTTCTGGCGGCCGGCGGCATTGTGCTGCGGCAGGCGGAGACGCCTGAGGTCGCGGTGGTGCGCCTGCGCAAGCGCAACGAATGGGTGCTTCCGAAGGGCAAGCTCGATGACGGCGAAACGGCGCGCGATGCTGCGCTGCGCGAAGTGCTGGAAGAAACCGGCCATGAGGTCTCCGTGCACGAATTTCTGGGCACGCTGGTCTATGAATCCGGCGGACGCTGCAAAATTGTTCATTATTGGCGCATGGAGACTAGCGGCGAGCAGGCCTATGAGCTGATGGACGACGTCAGAGCCGTCGACTGGCTGCCGCTCGAGGCCGCCGTCGATCGGCTCTCCCGCAGCTATGAGCGCGCGTTTCTCGAAAATGTCGGACCGCTGGCGCTGGAGGCGGCGGCGCTCGCCCGGCCTGTGCGGCCGGCCAAAGCGAAGAAGCCGCCGGTGGCCGAAAAGCGGCGGCGCCGGCCGGTGGTGGCGGCGCCGGCAGCGCCGGTAGCCCCGATATCGGCTCCGCCGCAGCCCGATTTGGTGCCTTCGGCAGGCGAGCGGGAGCTGCGCCCGCCGATCGACAACGATGTCGTCGCGGTCGAAGCGCCGGTAAGTTCGACGGCGCTGGTGACGGTGGCTCGTTCGGCGGAGGAAATCCCGGTGGCGCCCGCGGCAGTGCCGGCCGCGGAGCCCCAATTCAAGCAAGCTCCCGTCGCAACGGCGCGAGGCCGGCGCATCAACCTGATGCAGAAGGTGCGGGACTGGCTGCGGCGTGCCGCCTGACCCGGGCGTGAAAAGCTTGCTGCGCTGATATCCCTGAATTGCCGTTGATGCGTTCTGTTTGGACCGGTCTCGACACCCTCTGCAAGAACGAACGCGCTGTCATCGGGACACGCCGCTCGACCTGACAATGCGCTCGGTCTGACTAAACTAACTTGCGTGTCAGAAACTGTCGCATTTGTCATTTGAATTCACCGGATCCTTTGGCTCTGTTGACCGTCTTCTGCTCGCGGCGAAATTCGTCGCAGCAATTCGACCACGGAGGATTTGGGATGAACAGCAGGATTCTTGGTTGCCTCATCGCGGGTGCGCTGGCCACGGCGCTTGTGCTTGCGTCACCGGCATTCGCACGCGGCGGCGGCGGCGGTGGTGGTGGCGGCGGCGGCGGACATGGTGGAGGCATGGGCGGCGGCGGGCATGCTGGCGGCATGGGTGGCGGTATGGCCGGCGGCATGCACGGCGGAGGCTGGGGCGGCGGCATGCATGCCGGCGGGATGAGTAGCGGCGCGCATTTCGCCGCGATGGGCGGACCGCATTTTGCCGCGATGGGTGTCGGGCCGCATTTCGGCGGCGCTCGTTTCGTGGGTGCGCCCTTCGCGCATGGCGGATTCGGGCCGCGGTTTTCGAGGTTCGGGTTCCATGGCCGGGGTCGCTTCCATCACCGCTTCGCGTTCTTCGGCGCGCCCTATTTCTACGCCGACTACGACAGTTGCTGGCGCAGGGTGTGGACGCCCTATGGACCGCAATGGACCGATCTCTGCAGCGGCTACGGCTACTACTGACGCTGCGCGGCATATCTGGCGAGTTGCCGCAGCCTTAGCCGACGCGTGCTTGTGCGAGGTCCCGTCGCGCCGGTTACGGTTTTCGGGCAGCGAGCCAGGTATCGCGATGGCCGTCGTCGGCCGAACGATTTCCGGCGCAGCGGAATCCGTGTCGGCGGATGGCGGCCATCGCGCTCTTGCTGAGATCATCACGCAACCTTTAGGTTACCTGCGGGCTGGTCTGACCTATATGTCGGCGTTGCGGTTTTCCGAATTAGCAGCCTGGCCTATGACGGCCGCTCGGAGACGAAAACCATGCCGGGAAGTCACCGCCGTATTCTGGTCGTCGAGGATGATCCGGAAACCGCCGGCCAGCTGGTGGAATCGCTCACGACCAGCGGTTACCAGGTGGATGTTGCCGCCTGCGGCAACGACGCCCTGAGCCGCGGCGCCGCCAGCGACTATGCCGTGATCACGATCGACCGCATGCTTCCGGACATCGACGGCATCACGGTCATGCGCCAGTTGCGAGATGGCGGCGTCGCCGCGCCGGTCCTGATCATCAGCGCGCTCGGGGAGGTCGACGATCGGGTGCGGGGACTGCGCGCGGGCGGCGACGACTATATGGTCAAGCCGTTCTCCTTCGTCGAGCTTTTGGCGCGCGTCGAGGCGCTGGGCCGGCGCAGCGACACCGTCGTCAAGCAGACCATCCTGCGTGTCGGCGATCTCGCGGTCGATCTGGTCTCGCGGACCGCCAGCCGGCGCGGCAAGGACATCCTGCTTTTTCCCCGCGAATTCCAGTTGCTGGAGTATCTGGTGCGCAACGAGGGCCGCGTCGTATCCCGGACCATGCTGCTGCAGCATGTATGGGACCTTCATTTCGATCCCTCGACCAATATCATCGACGTCTATGTCGGGCGCGTGCGCCGCAAGGTCGATGGCCAGCAGGCTTATCCGCTGATCCACACCGTTCGCGGCATCGGGTACTGTCTCCGTGCTCCTGGCTAAGACGCTCACGTCATCGACATTCAAGATCGCGCTGATTGCGATCGGCACTTTCGGCATGATCGTGTCGGCCATTTTCAGCTACGTTTATCTGTCCACCGCCTCCTATGTGCGCGACAGGTCGGATCGCATGATCATGACCGAGCGGGCGGTCCTGCATGACGCTTACCGGCGATCCGGCCGCGACGGACTGATTGCCCTCGTTGAGCAGCGCGTTGCCGATACGAGTTTCATCGGCCACGTCTATCTGCTCGACCGACCCGTCGCTGGCGATTCTGGCCGGTAACCTCAATTCGTGGCCGCCGGCGGACGGCGCGCAGGGATGGACCGAATTTCGCGCGCCCGAGCCATTGCCGGGCGGAGCGAAGGCGCCGCTGCTGCGCGCGACGATCGAGACGTTGCCTGACGGCGACCGTCTGCTGGTGGGACGGGATATCGGCGATCTCGACAGTTTCACCGAGCGGATGAAGACGGCGGTGATCTCCGGCGCCGCGTTGATCTTCGTGCTGGCCGGAATGGTCAGCATCCTGGTGACGCGCCGCACCGTGGGCCGGATCGAATCGATCAACGCGACCACGCGGGCGATCATGCAGAGCGGCCTCGACCAGCGCATCCCGCTGCGCGGCAGCGATGACGAATGGGACCGGGTCGCCGAGAACCTCAACCTGATGCTGGATCGCATCGAAACCCTGATGGGCGAGGTCAAGCAGGTGAGCGACAATGTTGCGCACGATCTGCGTACGCCGCTGACCCGCATGCGCGGCCGGCTGGAGATGGCCTATCACGGTGCGCGCGCGGCCGAGGACGACCAGGCGCTGATCGGCGATACGCTTGCCGACCTCGACGCCGTGCTGCGGATATTTTCGTCGCTGACGCGGATCGCGCAGATCGAAACCCAGGCCCGCAAGAGCGCGTTCCGCACCGTGAACCTGGTCGAGATCGCCGGCGAGGTCGTCGAGTTGTACGACGCCGCGGCCGAACAGGACGGCACCCGTCTCGTCGTCGCGGGGCACGGCGAGGTGCTGGTGACGGGCGATCGCGACCTGATCTTCGATGCCATCGCCAATCTCGTGGACAATGCGATCAAGTACGGCCGCGCCGGCGGGCAGGTCGTCGTCGCCAACGAAAACATCGAGGGCAGGCCGGTCGTCTCGATCGCCGATGACGGGCCTGGAATTCCCGCCGACCAGCACGGGCACGTCTTCAAGCGCTTTTACCGGCTCGAACACAGCCGCTACAGGCCGGGAAACGGCCTCGGGCTCAGTCTGGTTGCCGCCGTCGCCCGCCTTCACGGCGCGCAGATCGAAATGCTCGACAATGCGCCCGGTCTGAAGTTCAGACTCTGCTTCTCGCCGCCGGAGGGATAGCTAGCGCTTCTCCTTGCGCGGTTTTCCCTTCGGCCCGGGCAGCATCGGCCGCCGCGGCAACAGCGCCGGCCGGTTCTGCAATCCCGGCTGCTGCCGCAGGCCGGGTTGCTGCCGCAAGCCGGGTGCACCCGGCCCCGGCTGCTGCTGCAGTTGCGGCTGGCCAGCACGGTTCGGCAACGCGGGTTCGCGTGGCGCGCCCGGCTGTTGCGGCAGGCCATTCTGCTTCTGCAGGCCGGGCTGACGCGGCGGGTTGGCGCCCGGAACGCGCGATGGATTGCGATTTGGATTCTGCTGGCGCTGAATGCGGCGCTGCGTGACGATCTGGCGGCCGACGCTCTGCGCGGCGTGCACCTGGCGCACGATGCCCTGATCGCGCAGCGCCTGCTGCGGCGAGATCACCAGCGGCACCGCGGCGAAGCGTCCCATGGCGCCGGGCCGGATGGTAAAGCCGCTCGCGCCCTGGGTGAGGAAGCCAAGCCGCGAGCCGTCGCGGCCGTTGACCTCGATCCGTCCGACCCGGCCGTCGGCGTCGGGATAGAGCTTGATCGCGACGTTGCTGGGGTTTGCGGCGGAGGCGCCCTGCGGCACCTCGATCAGGCCGGTGGTGCCGCGAATGCCGAGCGTCGCCGACGGCGTCGAGATCCGCATGTCGCCGGTATGGGCGACGGCGGCGGCCACGAACGCCACCGTGCCGCGGGCGACGTCGAACAGCGCGCCGTTCTGCTTGCCGCCGTCTTCATAGACGTAGCTGTCCACCGTAATCGTCGCGCTTGCGGTGAGATTGAAGGTGGTGGCGTCGTTGAAGGTGACGCCGAGCGCGGAGTTGGCCTGTGTTTGCAGCACGTCACCTTCGAATATGTCGTCCTGCAGATGGAGTGGCGTCGATGTCTTGTTGCGGGTGACGCTCGCGCCGCCGGTCAAGGTCGCGACATTGCCGATCGGCTCGGCGTCGGTGGCGGTGGGAGCAGGCGAGGGAACAGTGGCAGGTGCGGGTGTCGCTGCCGGCGCTTGCGCCGGTTGGGCTTGCGCCAGTCTTGTCAGGCCGGACGTTGCGCCCGAGACGCCCGCCACCCCAACCTCGAAAGGCGATGGCATCGCCTGCGCATGAGGCGTGCCGGCCATCATCAGCCAGCACATCAGGACCGCCGCGCACGAAAATTTCTGCCCCATCACGATCGAAACCGCCCCGATGATTGGTCGTGGATTGATAGCCCGCGCGGCTGAACGGTCGGTGAATGGCCATCCTGCCCGACCCGGTCGCCATTTCCAATTTGTAATCGATTGCGCCTGAACCGGCGCATCCCATCCGGCGCGACCGATAGCCGGGGCGGCTGTCGCCGGCACGGAGAATTCAGATGAAACGTTTGCCCCTGGTACCGCTGTTGCTGCTTGGCGGCGCGCTGAGCGCGCATGCCGACAGCGACGTGTATGACAACATCACAAAACACCCGCGCGGCGACGAGGCGCTGCAGGCCGATACCAACTATTGCTCGCAAACCCTGGGCGCGCCGCAGAACGGTGCGCCGACCTCGAAGGCCTACAAGCGCTGCATGCTCGCCCGCGGCTGGCGCTACAATCACACGGTGCGCGATCACTCGCGCGACGGCGTGTCCCGATCCCGACAATCCCGGCCTGATGTGCAGGGATTTCACCATCGGCGGCATCACCGGATCGAGCTGCTCGAATTTTTAGCGTAGCCACTGCGCGGCGGTGCGCATGAAAATGCCCGGGGGCTGGAAAGTCCAAAGCCGCCGGGCGCTGTAGGATCTGGGGAATTGAACGCTAGAACACGCCGAACACGATGGCGCCGACAAAGGCGAATGCAACATAGGTGGCAACAACGATCAATTTGCTGACGAAAGGACTCGTCGAGCCCATCGGGAACTCCCTGGTTCGCTTCGCTGCCCGTTCAACCGTTCAACATAACCATCCGTTCCCGGTGGAAAAGTCAGCGGCACTGTCGCTCCGGCACGTCGCTGCGCTGCGCAACGTGGTTAAAGAGTCGTGAAAACAACACGTTGATGAGTCCTTAAATAAATTCGTCGAACCTGTGTGCATGACGCGCGGAGTTCGTTTGTATCTCGTCGGCTCCTTCGTCCTTGTCTCGTTGGCGGGTTGCGGCCGTGGATTTTTTCAGTCCGCGGAGCGCGAACCATGGCGGGCCGAGGCCGAAATCGCTTGCCTGAAATCCGGCGCGGTCAAGGAGAGCGCGGAACTGGTCCGGATCGACCCGATCTCGGGTCCCGGCGTCTGCGGCGCCGAGTTTCCGCTCAAGGTCGGCGCGCTCGGCGAAGGCAGCGGAAGTTTCGGCTTTGCCGACGAAAGCTTGCGGCCGCCCGGCAATATCGGCAACCAGCCGCGCTGGCCGATCTCGCAGCCGCCGCTACCATCGGCATCGTCCTATCCGGCAACGTCGACTTATCCATCATCTCCGTCGCCCTATTTAAACAGTGCGCCGCGGCAGCCCGCCTATGGCGCCGCGCCTGGCGGTCCGATCTCGCTGGCCCCGCCGGGCGTCGCGCCCGAGGAAGACGACATCGATCTGCCGCCCGAGGCTGCGCCGGCCTATCCATCGCGCGACCGCGCCACCGCGCCCTATTCGCCGCGTCCCGATATCGCCGGGCGTTACCCGCAAACGGCGCCGCTGCCGCCTCTCGGGCCGTCACGGGGCAATCCCGTCACGACCTTCGGGCCGGTCGCCGTCAAGCCGACGGCGACGCTGGCCTGTCCGATCGTCTCGGTGCTCGACCGCTGGCTCGCCGATGCCGTGCAGCCGGCGGCGGTGCGCTGGTTCGGCGCGCGCGTCGTCGAGATCAGGCAGATCTCCGCCTATTCCTGCCGCGGCATGAACGGCAATTCCTATGCGCATATTTCCGAGCACGCCTTCGGCAACGCGCTCGACATCGCGGGCTTCACGCTCGCCGACGGAAGGCACATTTCGGTCAAGGACGGCTGGAAGGGGCTGCCGGAAGAGCAGGGCTTTCTGCATGACGTGCAGGCCACGGCCTGCCAGCAGTTCACCACCGTGCTGGCGCCGGGCTCCAACGTCTATCACTACGATCACATCCACGTCGATTTGATGCGCCGCGCCTCGCGGCGCCTGATTTGCCAGCCGGCCGCGATGTCAGGCGAAGAGGTTGCCGCGCGGGCGGCCCGGCGCAACCCCTATGCTTCGCGCGATCCTTACGTGACGGGATCGCTCGGCGGCAGCAAGGTCGCGGCGCATCGGCACAAGAACAAGGTCGACGAAGAAGACGAATTCGAGGACGAATAGGGGCGTCGCCGCAACCATTGGCGCACGGCGGCCTTTTCAGTCCATCGACCGGATTCGAAACGTGGAGATCCAATGAAACCATCGGAGCAAATCGACCGGCTGATCGCCGAACTCACGGATTGGCGCGGCAAGATCTTCGCCAGCGTCCGCAAATGCATCCTTGCGGCGGACCGGGAGATCGTCGAGGAATGGAAGTGGATGGGAAGCCCGGTGTGGTCGCGGGACGGAATGATCGCGGTCGCCAACGCCCACAAGGGAAAGGTGAAGCTCACCTTTGCCCACGGGGCAGGCTTGCCGGATCCCGACAAACTTTTCAACGCGGGACTCGAAGGCAATGCGCGACGGGCGATCGATTTTCTCGAGGGCGACAAGGTCGATGAGCGTGCCCTGAAGAACCTCGTCCGTGCCGCCATCGATTACAATCAGACCAAATTGAAGAAGAACGCTGCAGGGGCGCGCGCGAAAGTACAGAGAAGCAAAAAGACATGAGGCTGTTGCTTCGGGAAGGCGTTAACACCGCCGCCTTCGCTCAGCCCGCCTTCACCTGGTACGCCGCCAAGAACATCCGCGTCGCGCTTTCGACCACTTCGCCGATGCGCTCGGACGAGGGCGGCGGCGCGGCCTGGAAGATGAAGCGCAGGAACAGCGACGCCTGGCACATCTGCATGAATTGCGAGGCCGCGAGCTGGCAGTCGGGAATCGCAAGCTCCTGGGCCCGCACATGCACCTCGAGATAGTCGGCGAGGCGGTTGATGGTTTTTTCCAGCACGTTTTCGTAATAGCGGCGGCCGACCTCCGGCATGCGCTCGGCGATCGCCATCACGGTGCGGATCGCCGATCCGCCGCCGGGCCGGCACAGCAATTCGAGATAGGCCCGGCCGAATTCGCGAAGCGTGGTCGGGACGTCGCGGCCGGGATCGAAATCGAAGGCGATCTTCTGCTGGTCGTGCATTTCCTGCTCGACGATGGCCTCGAACAGCCGGCTCTTGTCGGCGAAATAGACGTACAGCGTCCCCTTGGAGACCCCGGCGGCGCGGGCGATTTCGCCCATGCTGGCGCCGTCAAAACCCAGATCCATGAAGACCTTGCTGGCACCGGCGAGGATTTGCCGGCGCTTTGCGCTGTCTTCGTCGCCGAGGACGTGGACCGTAGTAGTGCGAGGGGCTGCAACCATTAGTTTAGGCTTTCTGGAAAGATTCCAATTTTGGAAACTTTTGGAAACGACCGGGAAGGCACCGTCCTCCTAGTGTCCCGACTATAGCAATATAGCTTGACCGAACCGTTCGGTCAATGTTAATTTGAAAACTGGCGATGCGGCAGGGCCCGTCTTGGGCCGAGTACGCAGCGCGATTTTGTGATGAGGAGGCCTTGATGGCCGCAGCAAGAGACCAGGCCGCGCGCATGTTTCGTTCCGGGCAGGATCCGGCAGGGAGCGATGACGGCGCACGCGATGCGGCGGCCCTTGCGGAGCAGCTTCGGGCACATCTTTCCGACGAGACCGCGCGTCGCCACGCCGAGGCGCCGGTAAGCCCCACGATGGAAAAGCCCTCGATCGAAAAGCCCGGGGTCGAGCGGCCGGGGTCTGCGCCGTCTGCTCCCGCGGCCGCCGCCGCGCCGAAATCGGGAAAGCGCAGGCTGGTCCTGATGGGGCTCATCGCGCTGATCGCGCTCGCCGGGGCCGGCTATGGTCTCGACTATATGCTGGTCGGACGGTTCTATGTTTCGACCGACGACGCCTATGTGCGCGCCAACAACACCACGCTCGGCGCGCGGGTGTCGGGCCACATCGCCGCGATCCTTCCCGGTGACAACGCCGTGGTCCACCCCGGCGAGGTGATCTTCCGGATCGACGACGGCGATTATCGTATCGCGGTGGATGCCGCGCGCACCAAGATCGCCACCCAGCAGGCTACCATCGACCGCATCGGCCGTCAGGTCACCGCCCAGGAAAGCGCGGCTGCCCAAGCCAAGGCGCAAGTCGTCTCTGCCGAAGCCGGCATGAAGCGCGCCGACCTCGACTTCGAACGCCAGCAGACGCTGAGCACCAAGGGTTTTGCCACCCACGCCACCTTCGAACAGTCCGAGGCAGGGCGCGACCAGGGCGCGGCGGCGGTCAAGGCGGCGCAGGCGGCTTACGACGCCGCGCGCGACAATGTCGACGTGACCAGGGCGCAGCAGGCCGAGGCCCGTGCCCAGCTCGCCGAATTGCAGACCTCGCTGGCCAAAGCCCAGCGCGACCTCGATTTCACCGCGGTGCGGGCGCCGGTCGAGGGCACCTTCTCCAACCGTCTGGTCAACACCGGTGACTTCGTCGTGGTCGGCCAGCGGCTGGCCAATGTCGTGCCGCTCAACGATGTCTTCATCGACGCCAACTTCAAGGAGACGCAGCTCAAGCGCATCCGTCCGGGCCAGCCGGTGACGATCTCGGTCGATGCCTACGGCCATCGCAAGTTCGCCGGCTTCGTCGACAGCATCTCGCCCGCGGCAGGCTCGGTGTTCACGCTGCTGCCGCCGGACAACGCCACCGGCAACTTCACCAAGATCGTGCAGCGGTTGCCGGTTCGGGTGCGGGTGCCGCAGGATGTCGCGAAGCTGAACCTGCTGCGTGCGGGCATGTCGGTCTATGCCACCGTCGATACCCGCGAGGGCGCGGCCGATGCCGATAGCGAGACCGACCTCGATTCGCCGATGATGATCCGCCCGCAATAATTCCAGAGCCCCGGGCCGCGCGCCCGACTGTGAGCATCCGAGATCATGGCCAACGCCACGACCGCCCCGCCCGCGATGATGGCCGCCGCTCCCGCGGCGGCCATCGAGCGCATTCCGCCGAAGAGGCTGATTGCGTTCCTGATCATGGTGTTCGGCATGTTCATGTCGATCCTGGACATCCAGGTGGTCTCGGCCTCGCTCACCGAGATCCAGGCCGGCCTGTCGGCGAGCTCCAGCGAAGTGTCGTGGGTTCAGACCTCGTATCTGATCGCCGAAGTCATCGCGATTCCACTATCCGGTTTCCTGTCGCGCGCGCTCGGCACCCGCCTGCTGTTTGCAATTTCGGCCGGCGGGTTCACCGTCGCGAGCTTCCTGTGCGGGTTTGCCTCGTCGATCGAGCAGATGATCCTGTGGCGCGCGATCCAGGGGTTTTTGGGCGCGGGCATGATACCGACGGTGTTCGCCTCGGCCTATACGGTGTTTCCGCGTTCGAAATTCTATATCGTCGGCCCGATCATCGGGCTGGTCGCAACGCTCGCGCCGACCATCGGCCCGACGGTCGGCGGCTACATCACCGACCTGATGTCGTGGCACTGGCTGTTCTTCATCAACGTCGTCCCCGGCATCGGTATCACCATCGGTGTGCTGGCGCTGGTGGATTTCGATCAGCCGAATTTCTCGCTGCTCGACCGCTTCGACTGGTGGGGCCTGATCTACATGGCGGGTTTTCTCGGCGCGCTCGAATATGTGCTTGAGGAAGGGCCGCAATATGAGTGGCTGCAGGACACTTCGGTGGCGATCTGCGCCGCGGTTTGCGCCATCTCCGCGATCGCCTTCTTTTACCGCGTACTGACGGCGGAGGAGCCGATCGTCGACATCAGGGCCTTCACCGACCGCAATTTCGGCATCGGCTGCCTGATTTCGTTCTGCATCGGCATCGGGCTTTACGGGCTGACCTACATCTATCCGCGCTATCTCGCCGAGGTGCGCGGCTACAGCGCGATGATGATCGGCGAAACCATGTTCATCTCCGGCATCACCATGTTCCTCACCGCCCCGATCGTCGGGCGTCTGATGCAGAGGGTCGACATGCGCGCGATCATCGCGATCGGCCTCGTGATTTTCGCGATGGGGTCGTATCAGATGACCTGGATCACCCGGGACTATGACTTCTATGAGCTGCTGGTGCCGCAAATCCTGCGCGGGATCGGCATGATGTTCGCGATGGTGCCGACCAACACCATCGCGCTCGGAACCTTGGCGCCGGACCGGGTCAAGAACGCTGCGGGGCTGTTCAATCTGACGCGCAATCTCGGTGGCGCAGTCGGGCTTGCCCTCATCAACCAGGTGCTGAATGAGCGCACCGACCTGCACATTTCGCGGTTGCAGGAGAGGGTGACCTGGGGCAACGCTACCGCTGTCGAGACGCTCAACATGTTCACCCAGCGCCTGCAGGGCATGGGCGACGCCGCGCTGATGGCGATGAAGCAATTGTCCCAGATCGTTCACCGGCAGGCGGTGGTGATGGGCTATGGCGACGCCTTCTTTATCCTGACGGTGTTCTATCTCGGCCTCACCTTGCTCGTGATGCTTTTGAAAAAGCCGGCCTCGGTGACGGCAGAACCGGCGCATTAGAGCATTTTCAGGCGAAGTGGCGACCGGTTCGCGTCAAGAAAACGCGTCAAACCAGAAACCTGGAGTCTGTTTCGATACGATCGAAACGGACTCCAACCGCGATATTGCAAATCGCCCGCGATGCATTTATAAGCTTCGTATCGTCGCTCGAACCGGGGGGATTTGCATGATTTCGTCATATTCGCAGATCGAACGCCCGCGTCCGATGCTCATGCTGGACGCCTGTTTCGCCCTTTGAGGGCGGTTTCCGTCAGCAGCGATCGGGTCTGACGTCCCGATCCCCCAAGCTTCCCACTAAGTGATTGATTTCAACGACGCCTGCGTTCGGCCCGATGCCGTCCGCGCGTCAAGCAATGGAGCCGGCGTGCGCGGCCTGCCGCCACCCGGATGACGCCATGACCGCCTCTCGCGACAAGCGACCCGCCGCCATCCGCGTGGTGCTGCCCTTCGTGTTCCGCCACTGGCTCGAGCAGCCGGTCCGCGCCGCCGTCGTTGCCGGCGGTCTGTTGGGCGCCACGGTGGCAGACCTGTTCATGCCGGTGTTCTCCGGCCACCTCGTCGACGCCATGACTTCCGGCGCGATCGACCCATCGGCGAAGCGGGCGGCGATCACGGCCTTCGGCGCGATCGTGGCGCTCGGTTTCGTCTCGATGGTGCTGCGCCTTGCCGGGCTGCAGGCGATCGTGCCGTTCACGCTGCGGATCATGTCCGACGTGGCGCGCGACGCCTTCATGCGGGTGCAGCGCTTCTCCACCGACTGGCACGCCAACAGCTTCGCCGGCTCGACCGTGCGCAAGATCACCCGCGGCATGTGGGCGCTCGACCTGCTCAACGACACCATCCTGATGGCGCTGTTGCCGTCGCTGGTCGTGCTGTTGGGATCGATGATCCTGCTCGGGCTGCACTGGAGCTCGCTCGGTCTCGTGATCGCCGTCGGCGCGCTCGCCTATGTGTCGATGACCGCGGTGTTCTCGATCCGCTATATCGCACCGGCCGCCCGCGTCTCCAACGCCTGGGACACCAAGGTCGGCGGCACGCTGGCCGATGCCTTGACCTGCAACGCGGTGGTGAAGTCGTTCGGCGCGGAGCATCGCGAGGACGCGCGTCTGGCGCGCGTCATCAGCCGGTGGCGCACGCGGGTGCGGCGGACCTGGCTGCGCTACAACTACACTTCCACCGCGCAGCTCTCGGTGCTGTTGTGCCTGCGCGCCTCCGTGATCGGCGGCGCGCTCTTGCTGTGGATCGCGGGCCGCGCCTCGCCCGGCGACGTCACCTATGTGCTGACCAGCTACTACATCATCCACGCCTATTTGCGCGACGTCGGCATGCACATCAATAATCTGCAGCGTTCGGTCAACGACATGGAGGAACTCGTTGCCATCCATGACGAGGCGATCGGCATTGCCGATGCGCCCGATGCGAAGGCGATCGACATCCAGGGCGGACGCATCGTGTTCGAGGACGTGACGTTCCACTATGGCGGCCACCGCGCGCCGCTGTATGACGCCCTGTCGGTCGACATCCGCGCCGGCGAGCGCGTCGGCCTGGTCGGCCGTTCCGGCTCCGGCAAGACCACGTTCGTCAAGCTGGTGCAGCGGCTCTACGACGTCTCGGACGGCCGCATCCTGATCGACGGCCAGGATATCGCCAAAGCCACGCAGCTATCGCTGCGCAGCCAGATCGCGATCGTGCAGCAGGACCCGATCCTGTTTCACCGCTCGCTCGCCGAGAACATCGCCTATGGCCGGCCCGGTGCGTCCATGGCGGCGACCGAGCAGGCGGCGCGGCTCGCCAACGCGCACGAGTTCATCCTGCGGCTGCCGAAAGGCTACGGCACGCTGGTCGGCGAACGCGGCGTCAAGCTGTCGGGCGGCGAGCGGCAGCGCGTCGCGCTGGCGCGGGCATTCCTGGCCGACGCGCCGGTCCTGATCCTCGACGAAGCGACGTCGAGCCTTGATTCCGAATTGGAGGCGCTGATCCAGCAGGCGATGGAACGGCTGATGAAGGGCCGCACCTCGATCGTGATCGCGCACCGGCTGTCGACGGTGCGCAGCCTCGACCGCATCCTGGTATTCGACCGCGGCAGGATCGTCGAGCAGGGCACCCATGCCGCGCTCGCGGTTCGCCCGGGCGGCATCTATCGCGGGCTGTTCGAGCGACAGGCGACGGAAGTCGCCGCGGTCTCGGCGGCGGGGTGAGGAGAGCATGAAGGATCTGACAAAGGGCTCCATCGTCAGCCATATCCTGAGCATGGCCCCGCCGATTTTCGCGGGCATGATCATGATGATGCTGTGCGGGCTGATCGACCTGTATTTCGTCTCCGGCCTCGGAGACGCCGCGGTGGCGGGCGTGTCGGCGGCCGGCAATGCCGGATTTCTGATCAACGCATTGATGCAGGTACTGGGCGTCGGGACCATGGCGCTGATCTCGCATGCCGTGGGCCGCAAGGATCGCGCCGATGCCAATCTGGTGTTCAACCAGTCGCTCGGCCTGGCCGCGGCATGCGGGCTGTTGACCTGGATTGCCGGAACTCTCGGCGCACGCGGCTACATGCGCGCGGTCGCCGCAGATCAAGCCACGATCGAGGCCGGCACGACGTACCTGATCTGGTTCATCCCGGGGCTCGCGATGCAGTTCGCATTCACCGTGATGTCGTCCGCCTTGCGCGGCACCGGGATCGTGCGGCCGACCATGATCGTGCAGGCGCTCGCGATCGGGCTCAACATCGTGTTTGCGCCGGTTCTGATCGCGGGCTGGGGCACGGGTCATGCCCTGGGGGTTGCCGGTGCGGGCCTTGCGACCTCGATCGCGGTGCTGATCGGCGTGGGGATGCTGTGGATATATTTCCACCGGCTGGAGCGCTATGTCGGTGTCGATCGCCGGCTGTTGCGTCCGCAACTCAGGCAGTGGAAACGCATCCTCAACATCGGCCTGCCCGCCGGCGGCGAGTTCGCGATGATGTTCGCCAATATGGGTGTCATCTATTATGCACTGCGCGATTTTGGCGCGGCGGCACAGGCGGGATTTGGCATCGGATCGCGCGTGATGGGCCTCATTCAGGTGCCCGCGATGGCCATTGCGTTCGCCGCTGGTCCGATCGCCGGCCAGAATTTCGGGGCCGGCAACAGCGAGCGCGTCAGGGAAACCTTCAAGAAAGTCGCGCTGATCGGCACGGCCCTGATGATAGCCGTCACGATGGCTGCGCAATGGAGGCCGGATGTGTTGCTGGGTGGCCTTGCCAAGGATCCCGCGACCCTGGCGGTGGCCGCGCTGTTCTTGCAGATGGTTTCCCTGAACCTCGTCGCACAGGGGTTGATCTTCGTCTGCTCGGCCATGTTTCAGGGGTTGGGCAACACCAAGCCGGTGCTGCTCAGTTCCGGCGCACGCCTGATCACCTACGCGATCCCGGTGATATGGCTGTCCGCGCAGTCGGGTTTTCGCGTCGTGGACGTGTGGTATCTGTCGATCGCCACGACGACGCTGCAGGCGGCGTTGAGTTTGTGGTTGCTGCGTCGCGAATTCGGGAAACGACTGCTGCCGCTCGTGCCCTGAAGCGGAGGCGGCGATCCCGGCCCGGAACAAAAGGCGAGCCTGTTCAAGGGGAATGGACCGAGCGGATTCGCCCGCAATTATTTGCCGGAGGCGGTGAACCTTACCCGTTTCCCCAAGACCCACCTACGGGAGCGTGTGACCGGCATCCTCCGATCGGAGGATGCTGGTCGCAGCGCCGGTGCGACCTGGCCCACCACGATACGACAGACCAAGCTCAATGGCCCGAACCAACAGGCTTCCCGATCTCATCGAGGATATCTACGACGCGGCGCTCGAACCCGCGCGCTGGAACGACGTCGTGATCGGGATCAATGATTTCGTCGGCAGCCAGGCCTGCGGACTGATCTCGAAGGATTCCAGAAGCAAGTTCGGAGAGACACATTATTATTGCGGCGCCGATCCGCATTACATCAGGCTCTATGCCGAATCCTATTCCAGGTTCGATCCGCTCCCGACGCTGCCGCCCTCGGGGAAAGTCGTCGGCATTCCCGATCTGCTGGAGTACGACGCGTATCGCCGCGGCCCGTTCTATCAGGAATGGCTGCGCCCGCAGGGCTGTGTCGACGTTGCCAATGTCGTGCTGCATAAATCGGGCACGAATTGCGCCGATCTCCTGACGTTCCTGCCCGGCGCCGAGCTGGCCGATGCGGAGATGCGGCGCCGCATCGCCGCCGTGGCGCCCCATGCGCGCCGGGCCCTGCTCGTCAACAAGACGATCGATGCGACGGTGTCCGAAGCCTCGACCTTCGCCGATATCCTCAACGGCCTCAGCGCCGCGATATTCCTGATCGATGCCTCCTGCCGGATCGTTCATGCCAATACGGCCGGCCATGACATCGTCGGCGCGGGCGATATCCTGCGCGCCGTCAACGGGCAGCTTGTCGCCCGTGATGCGCAGATCAACCAGACCTTGCGCAAGGCCTTCACCGGCCATGGCAGGATCGCGACCGAGGCCGCATGCATCGCGCTGCCGATGATCGGGCTCGACGGCGAGCGCTATGTCGCGCATGTGTTGCCGCTCACCGCCGCGGCGCGCGGCGCGACCGGCGCGGCCTACAAGTCCGTCGCCGCCTTGTTCGTCCGGAAGGTCGCGATGGAAATGGCGGGCAGCGAGATCATCGCGCGCAGCTTCGAACTGACGCCGGCGGAGTTGCGCGTGATGCTCTCCATCGTGGATGTCGGGGGCGTGCCGGAGACGGCGGCGGCGCTCGGGGTCGCCGAATTGACCGTCAAGACCCATCTGCACCGCGTTTTCGCCAAGACCGGCGCCAACCGCCAGGCGGATCTCGTCAAGATCGCCGCCGGCTTTTCAAACCCGCCGGTGCACTGAGCCAGCGAGCGCCAAAGGCCGTGCCATGTGAGCCCGGGCGGCCGGGATTGCGGCGCCTGCGCCGCTTCGCTAGGCTTTTCCGATCCGTCCGGATGCGCAAGGGGCCAGCATGATCGAAGCCACGAGAAGAGAGCCCGGCCTGTCCGGACTCTTGCCGGTTCTTGCCCGCTGGTTCGATCGGTCTGCGCTGATCCTGTACGTCGATCTCGTAACGGTGCTGATCGCGGTTATGCTGCCGTGGTCGACGACCGGCGTGGTGATCGCATCGGTGCTGTGGCTGGTCGTGCTGGTTCCAACGATCGAACTGGCGGCTTTCTGGCGCTCGCTGAAGCGGCCGATTTGCGTTCTGCCGATCGCGATGTTCGCCCTGGCGTCGGTCGGAATGCTGTGGTCGGACGCGCCATGGGGCGAACGCCTCCACGCGGTCGGGCCGACCCTCAGATTGCTGATGCTGCCGCTCCTGCTCTACCATTGCGAACGCTCGCCGCGCGGCAAGTGGGTCTTCATCGCCTTTCTGGGCTCGTGCCTGCTGCTGATGGCGGCGTCGTGGGCGGTCGCTTTCAATCCCAACCTGTCGCTGAAGCTGTATTTCTCGCGCGGGGCCTATCTGCCGGCCAGCGGGATCGCCGTCAAGAATTACATCGACCAAAGCCAGGAATTCATGCTGTGCGCGGTCGCGCTCGCCTATCCCGTCATGGCGTTGCTGCGAGCCAACAGGATTTGGCCGGCGGTGCTGTTCACGGCGATCGCCTTGAGCCTTCTGGCCAACATGATGTTCGTGGTCATCTCGCGCACGGCGCTGGTGACGATGCCGATCATGCTTGCGGTGTTCGCGCTGCTGCATCTGCGATTGCGGATGGCGATCGTCGCGTTGTGTGCCGCCGTTCTGGTTGCGGCGCTGGTCTGGAACGTGTCGCCGCATTTGCGCGGCACGGTGGCGAAATTCTTCGCGGATTATCAGGAGAGCAATGTCTATAGCAATGTCTCGGGCATGGGCTCGCGGCTCGAATTCTGGAAGAAATCGCTGCGCTTCATCGCCGCCGCGCCCATGATCGGACACGGCACCGGGTCCACGCGCGGCCTGTTCGAAGAGGCCGCGGTCGGTCAGGTCGGCGTCCGCGCCGAGATTACCTCAAACCCGCATAATCAGACCCTGAACGTCGCGGTGCAGTGGGGCGTGATCGGCGTCGTTCTGCTCTACGCGATGTGGCTGGTGCATCTGTTGCTGTTTCGCGGCGACAGTCTGGCCGCCTGGATCGGGCTGCTGGTGGTGGTGCAGAACGTCTCCACCTCGCTGTTCAATTCGCACCTGTTCGATTTTCAGGAAGCCTGGATCTACGTGCTCGGCGTCGGCGTCGCCGGCGGCATGGTGCTGCGGGCGAGGCGGGACGACAGCCTTACGGCCGGTCCTTGAGCGGCGGCTTGCCCCTCGTGCGCGTGCTGATCGCGACGGTGGCGACGACGGCGGAGGCGAACAGCAGGATCTGCGGCGTGATGGTCTCGCCGTTGAAGAGGGCCGCGAGCGCAAAGGTAATGAAGGGTTGCAGCAATTGCACCTGCGATACCCGCGCGATGCCGCCCATCGCCATACCGGCGTTCCAGGCGAAGAACCCGACCCATTGCGAGAACACCGCCACGTAGAGCAGCGCGAGCCACGGTTTCAGGGCGATGTGGCTGAGATCCGCCGGCATGGTCAGCGCCGCCGCGGGCAGCGAGATCGGGAGCGCCATCACCAATACCCAGCTGATGACTTCCCATCCCGGCATCTCGGCGGTGAGCCGGCCGGAGAACGCATAGCCGATCGCCGACACGGCGACGGCGGCGAACAGCAACAGGTCGCCGGCCGAGAGCGCGCCGCCGCCCTGGCGCAACGCGAATGCGATCACCAGCGCGGCTCCGGCGACGGAAGTGATCCAGAATAGCGGCCTCGGCCGTTCATGGGTGATGAGGACGGCGACCAGCGCGGTGGCGATCGGCAGCACGCCCAGCACCACGCCGCCATGCGAGGCGTCGACGGTCTGCACCGCGAGCGCCATCAGGAACGGAAACAGGATGCTGACGCAGAGCATCGCGATTGCCAACTGCGGCCATAGATGGCGCGGCGGCAGCGGCCGGCGCAGCGCGACCAGCAGCGCCAGCGAACACAGCCCGGCGATCGCGGTGCGCATCGCCGTCATCGCAAGCGGATCGATCGCCGACACCGCGATGCGCGTTGCCGGCAGCGTGCCGCCGAAGATCGCCATGCCGACAAAACCCAGCAGCAGGCCGAGACGTTCGCGCGACACAGCGTGAGAGGATTCTTGCGACAAAGAGGGGGAGGACATGCCGCGACAGGTAGCGAATTTGCGGGCGCACGTACAGCGCCCGGCCGTCATGCATGGCGGCCATGCGCGATGGCGCCGAAGGACCGATCAGTGCAGGCCGAGGCTGCTCCAGACCAGGCCGACGCCGGACAGAACCAACAATCCCAACACGACATCCCTGAAATTCTCGTCGCTCAGCGCATGATAGGTTCGCGCGCCGATCCAGGCGCCAAGCAGCGTCGCCGGAAACGCCATCGCAGCGAGCCAAAGCACGTCGGTGCCGATGAAGCCGGTGCCCGCCTGCAGGCACAGCGACGCGGTGAGGATGGTCCAGTTGAAGGTCTGGAAAATGCCGCGCCGCTCGTCCTTGCCCCAGCCGCGCAAATTGGCCCACAGGATCGGAAGCGGGCCGGACAATCCGGCCAGCCCGCCAAGGATGCCGCCGGCAAATCCGACCATGCCGTCGGCCGCCCGCCCGCCGAAACGCGGCAGCATCGGCGTGCGATCGAAATAAAGCGCGACCGGAAACACAAGGAGCAGCACGCCGATGCTCAACTTGAAGACTTTCGGATCGGCATGCGCGATCATCAGCGTGCCCAGCGGCACGCCCGCCAGCCCGCCGATCAGGAACGGCCACACCAGGCGGAAGTCGATGGTCCGCCAGATCGACGGCAGCGTCGAGGTCTGCGCGACGATCGAGGAGATCAGGACCAGCGGCACCGCCACCGATGGCGGCAGCGCATAGAGCCAGATCCCCAGCGCCATCAGCGCGGTTCCGAACCCGGCGAGGCCGGATACGAAGCCGCCGGCCAGCGCACCGGCAATCAGGAGCACAAAGGCTGTCGTGGTCATGACTGTTCGTGATTTCCCTCGTCATTCCGGGGCGCATCGAAAGATGCGGATCCGGAATCTCGAGATTTTCGGATTCGTTGTGGAGCCTGTCATCAGGCCGGCCATAGGCCGGACCCGTTGGCACACTCCGGAATGAATGTTGCGGAGTTGGCGAAGATTTGTTTTTGTGCCTTATAGCGTTCCTGAGCCATAGCCAACGGGGAAACGTCATGGGGCCAATCTTTCTCGTCTGCCACGGCGCGTGGTCGGCAGGGTGGGCATGGAAGAAGATGCACCCGCTGATGGCAGCTTGCGGGCTTCGCCTGGTGACGCCGACCTATACGGGTCTGGGTGAGCGGGCGCATCTGGCGAACCCCTCGATCGATCTCGAGACCCATATTCAGGACGTTCTCAATGTCATCAAATATGAAGACCTGCGCGACATCGTGCTGGTCGGCCACAGCTATGGCGGCATGGTTGCGACCGGCGTCGCCGATCGCGCGCGGGATCGCATTTCGCAATTGATCTATATCGACGCGTTCGTGCCCGACGACGGCCAGTCGCTGCTCGATCTCAACGAGCCGGCGCGCCCGCATATGCAGCAACTCGCAAAATCCGGCGATGGCTGGCGCGTGCCGCCGAATCCGACGTCGCCGGATACGCCGCAAGGCGATCTGGAATGGCTGACAGCGCGCCGCGTCGACATGCCGATCAGGTGTTTTGAAATGCCGCTCAAGCTGCGGGGCGGCAGCCTGAGCTTGCCGCGCAGCTATATCTACGCCACCCGCATCACGCCCGCCGATACGTTTGGTCCGTTTGCGAAGCGCGCCAAAAGCGAGGCCGGCTGGCGTTACTATGAGATCGACGCCAGCCATTCGCCGAACGTGACGGCGCCGGAAGCGCTGATGGCGTTGCTGCAAAAGATCGTCACAGAGCGCGTCTGAAATTGGCGAGGGGTCCGGCGTGTTAGGCCGAACCCCTCATTCTCAACAAGACGCGTTTTGGAAAACGCTTTCGTTCAAAGATATCAGCCAGCCTGTAAGCCGGGTTCTGTAGGGTACCGTCCGCTTGTGGCGGGCGATACGTGACGGCCATTCCTCTGGGACAACGTTTGCACGTTGCCTCGAGCAACCTACCCGGACGGCGAGCCTGACATCGCCCTGCGGTGTTATCGCTCTTCGAGCGAACATCCCGCCTTGCCGTCCCTATTCGGTTTTGCTCCCGGTGTGGTTTGCCATGCCGGTTCCGTTGCCGGACCCGCGGTGCGCTCTTACCGCACCTTTTCACCCTTGCTCGCCAAAACCCCGAAGGGCGAAGGCGGGCGGTTCGTTCTCTGTGGCACTGTCCCTGGGGTCGCCCCCGCCGGATGTTATCCGGCACCGTATGTCGATGGAGCCCGGACTTTCCTCTTCCGCAGCCTTTCGACCGTAGCGGGAGCGGCCGTCCGGCCGACTGACGGCTTTGTGATGGGGGCTGGGGGCGGCCGCGTCAAGCCGTTAACGCCGTACGCCGGCGCCTAAAATAAATTATCCTGAAGATGTCGTTTTGCGCTTCCACCGTTCGACTGGGTGTCGGCGATCAACGCCGAGCAAAGGGAGTAAGGAAATGCAGTATTTGCTGATGATCTACCAGAACGAAGCCGAGTACGGCAAAATCGACGCTGCGACCGGCAAGAAGATGCTCGAGGAATACGGCGCCTTCACGCAAGGCATCGTCCAGAGCGGCAATTTCAAGGCCGGCGACCGGCTGCAGCCGACCACGACCGCGACCACGGTGCGGGTGCGCGACGGCAAGACGCTGACCACGGACGGCCCTTTCGCGGAAACCCGCGAGCAGCTCGGCGGCTACTATCTGGTCGAGGCCAAGGATCTCGACGCCGCACTCGCCATCGCCGCGAAGATTCCGGGCGCGAGATTCGGTTCGATCGAGGTCAGGCCGATCTGGGTGTACAATTGAATGCCCAGTCGTCATTCCGGGATGCGCCCGCTGGGGCGCAGGCCCGGAATCCGTAACCCCAGATCGTGGATATGGATTCCGGGTTCGTCCTTCGGACGCCCCGGAATGACGGCTGACAAAAGCAAATCCGCATGACCACGACCGAGATCGAAAAAATATTCCGCGACGAGGCGGGACGCGTGCTGGCCACGCTGATCCGCCTCGTCGGCGATTTCGATCTTGCCGAGGACGCGATGCAGGATGCGGTCGCAGTGGCGCTGCAACGCTGGCCCGAGGCCGGAGTGCCGTCAAATCCGCGGGCATGGCTGGTCAATGTCGGACGCAACAAGGCGATCGACAGGGTGCGCCGGCAAATCGCGTTTCGCGGCAAGCAGAACGAGCTGACGCACGAATTGCTGCTCAATGCGTCGGCCCCCGAGGAGGCCGATGACGCCGCGCTCGACGACGACATGCTGCGGCTGATCTTCACCTGCTGCCATCCGGCCTTCGCCATGGAAGTCCAGGTCGCATTGACGCTGCGCACGGTGTGCGGGCTGACCACCGCGCAAGTCGCGCGCGGCTTTCTGCTCGGCGAAGACGCCATGGCGCAGCGCCTGGTCCGCGCCAAGCAGAAGATCAGGCTCGCCGGCATTCCCTATGAGGTGCCCGAACGCGACACGCTCGAGCCGCGGCTGCGCGGCGTGCTCGCGGTAATCTATCTCGTCTTCACCGAAGGCTATGTGGCAACCTCCGGCGAGGATCTGATGCGGCCGGATCTGGCGCGCGAAGCGATCCGGCTGGGTCGTCTGCTCGACGCGCTGATGCCGCAACGGGGCGAGATCAAGGGTTTGCTGGCCCTGATGCTGCTGCACGATGCGCGCCGCGCCGGCCGGCAGACCGACGGCGGCGACATCGTGCCCCTGGAAGAACAGGATCGTGCGCTGTGGGACCGTTGCCAGATCGCCGAAGGCTTGCGGCTGGTCGAAGAGGCCTTGCGGCTGCCGGGGCGACCGGAGGCCTATGCGGTGCAGGCGGCGATTGCCGCCCTGCATGCGCGGGCGCCGAATTACCGGGACACCGACTGGCCGCAGATCGCCGGCCTCTACGAGGTGCTGCTGCGGATCAGTCCGTCGCCGGTGATCGAGCTGAATCACGCCGCGGCGATTTCGATGGTGGACGGGCCTTTGCGCGCGCTCGACCTGATCGATGCGCTGGAAGCGCGCGGCGGGCTCAAGGGCTACGAACTGATGCCGGCGGTCCGCGCCGATCTGTTGCGCCGGCTCGGACGACGCGATGCCGCGCGCGAGGCGTATCTTGTCGCCTCCGGCGCGACGCAGCTCGAGCCGCTGCGGCGGCTTTACGCGCGGCGACTGAAGGAGCTGGACGGCGAGTAAGCGACGCTTGCAGCTATCCCTCGTCATTGCGAGCGGAAGCGAAGCAATCCATACCGCGGCCACGCAAGAAGCTGGATTGCTTCGTCGCTGACGCTCCTCGCAATGACGGTTGGAAAACTATTTCACCGCGACCTTGGTAGCTTCGGTCGGCAGGCTCGCCAGCAGCGCCTGCAGCGTGTTCAGCGTCGAATGATCGGCGATGCCGTCGACGCGGGCGGGACGGAAATGGCGCTGGAAGGCGGTGACCACCTCCATGGTCGCGGTGTCGTATTTGCCGTTGATCGGGATGCCGTAGCCGTATCGCGCCAGCGCCTGCTGCAGGTCGCGGACGTCGTCGCTGATGATGCCGAGCTTGAGCGGATCGCCGCGCACAATCGGCGCCGGCTGCACCCAGTGGCCGACGCCCGAATTGGCCAACGAATGCCACGGAAATTTCTCGCCGGGATCCTTCTTGCGCGAGGGCGCGACGTCGGAATGCCCGAGCACCCGATGCGAGGGCACCTTGCGGCGGAGCATGATGCCGCGGCACAGCGCGATCACGGCGGCGATCTGGCGCAACGGAAAGTCCGGATAGCCCCAGTCATGGCCGCGATTGACGATCTCGATTCCAATCGAACAGGAATTGATGTCTTCCTCGCCCGCCCAGGACGCCACCCCGGCATGCCAGGCGCGCCTGGCTTCCGGGACGCATTGCACGATGCGGCCGTCCTCCAGAACGATGTAATGGGCGGAAACGTCGGTTCCCGCCGTGCACAGCCGGGCGATCGCGCCTTCCACGTCCGGCATGCCGGTGTAGTGCAGCAGGATCATGTCGGGCAGGCGGCCTTTCTGGCGGTCGCCGTGATTCGCCGACGGGATGACGTCGGAGGCGATCGAGGAATCCGGGGTGAATGTCTTCATGTTCGCACCGGCCGGCGGAATTGGGAGGGCGCGTTGACGCTTCGAATCAATACCATCGGATGCGAACGAACCAAGCGACATAGGACAGCTCAAACCGGGCAGGAGAACGGCAATGGGAAGGGCGCGTTTACTATTCCTTTACGAGGCCGCCGGCGCAACGCAAGAGCCGTCCGACGCGGTGTATTTTGCCGGACTGTGTGCGCCGGGCATCACCGGCCGGATGCCCGGTCACGATGCCCCGAGGTAGGTAATTCTAACAGTCCCATCAACGCTTTCTTAATGGTAACTGCCGTTACTAAGTGGTGAAGAGCCGAACCGGTTTTGGGGGACGGCCGAGGCCCCATTTGACGCTCGAAATCCCATGGCAGCCCTTCATATTCCATCGGGAAATCAGGGGGTGCGATTCGGGCCACACGGGATCGGCAATCATGCGCTGGCGTGGGTCTTCGGGGCGAAAGGCCACGCTGAGCCGAGAGATTTGAGGCGCAATGGGCCCGTTGGCGTCCAATTCCTGCGATTTTGCCCGGACCGGCTCCGGAGCCGGCGCATGAATCCGGCTGACACCGGTCATATCCCCGTCCTCGGCCGTCAGGCGATCGAGATGCTCGCGCCCCGCGCCGGCGGCGTCTACGTCGATGCCACGTTCGGAGCCGGCGGTTACAGCCGCGCGATCCTCGATGTGGCGGGAACCCGGGTGATCGGCATCGACCGCGACCGGTCGGCGATCGCGGGCGGGTTCGAACTGGTCGATCGGTCGGGTGGCCGACTGACGCTGGTCGAGGACCGGTTTTCCAATCTCGCCGAGGTGTGCGCCGCGCAGGGGATACCGGCGGTCGACGGCGTCGTGATGGACGTCGGGGTTTCCTCGATGCAGCTCGACCAGGCCGAGCGCGGCTTCTCGTTTCGCCTAAGCGGGCCGCTCGATATGCGGATGGGGCACGAGGGTCCGACCGCGGCGGACGTGATCGCGAAGGCCTCCGAGGCCGATCTCGCCAACATCATCTATATTTTCGGCGAAGAACGTCATTCGCGTGCCGTCGCCCGCGCCATCGTCGCCGCGCGCAAGGAAGCGCCCGTCGCGACCACCCGCGCGCTGGCCGATCTGGTTTCGAAGGTGGTGCGCTCGAAGCCGGGCGAGATCCATCCGGCAACCCGAACGTTTCAGGGCTTGCGGATCTTCGTCAATGGGGAACTCGACGAACTGCATCTGGCGCTGGCCGCGGCGGAGCGGCTGCTCAAGCCCGGCGGCCGGCTGGTGGTGGTGTCCTTTCACTCGCTGGAAGACCGCATCGTCAAGAATTTCCTGACCGAGCGCGGCAAGGCCGGCGGCGGATCGCGGCACCTGCCGGAACTGGCGCAGGCCGCGCCGAGCTTCGTGATCCTGACCAAGCGTCCCGTCGTCGCCGATGACCAGGAGGTTTCGGCCAATCCGCGCGCGCGCTCGGCAAAATTGCGCGCGGCCGAGCGCACCGACGCGCCGGCGCATCAAGCAGCTTCCCTGCCGGACTGGCCGACCCTCGACGATGTGATGAGGGGGGGCTGATCATGCGGATCGTCCATGTCCTCGTCATCGCCGCTTTGGTGTTTGCCGCCGCCTACGTCTATCGCATCAAGATGGACTCCACGACCCGTGTCGAGCGGGTGCTGCAGTTGCACGCCGCAATTCGCGAGCAGCGCGACGCCATCGCCGTGCTGCATTCGGAATGGGCCAGGCTCGATGCGCCGCTGCGGCTGCAGGGCCTCGCCGAGCGGCATCTGCCGCTGAAGCCGATCAATGCCAATCAGTATGGTTCGCTGAAGAACCTTCCCGAGCGGCCGCCGAACCTGGTCAGGCCCGGCGATCCCGATCCGATCGGCGCGATGATCCAGACCATCGATGCCGCCACCGACGCTTCCTCGGTGACGGGTTCGGTGCCGGCGCCGGAGGATCGGCGATGACCGATTCCGCACCCGCAAAGCTCAGATCGTCGGAACCGTGGCGGCAGCGGCTGATCCGCAGCCTGCTGTACGGGCGCAACGTCGACCGGTCGGCGAAGGCCCGCGCCCGCGTCGGATTCGCGATTATCGCGTTCGCGGCGATCTACGCCATCATCGGCGGGCGGCTGATCATGTTCGCCACGATTGGCGACAGCCATGGCGCGCGGCGCACCGCGGCGCAGGACGCGATTGCGACCGCGCGGCCGGATATCATCGACCGCAACGGCGAGATCCTCGCCACCGACGTCAAGGCGCCGAGCCTGTTCGGCGAGCCGCGCCGCATCATCGACAAGGACGAGGCCATCGAGCTCTTGACCGCGACCCTGCCGGATCTCGACACCGGCGAAGTGCGCGACCGGCTGTCGTCGAAGAAAGGCTTCGTCTGGCTGAAGCGCGAGATCACGCCGCAGCAGCAGCAGGAAATTCACCGCCTCGGCATTCCCGGCATCGGCTTCCTGCGCGAGAACAAGCGGGTCTATCCCACCGGCAACGAGGTCGCGCATCTGATCGGCCTGGTCAATATCGACAACCAGGGCATCGCCGGCATGGAGAAGTGGCTCGACACCAACGGGCTTGCCGATCTGCATCGCGCCGGCTTCGCCACCGACCGGCTGCAGCGGCCGATCGAATTGTCGGTGGATCTGCGCGTCGAGCACGCGCTGCGCGACGAACTGCTCAAGGCCAAGGAAAAATTCCACGCCAAGGCCGCTTCCGGCCTCGTCTCCAACGTCAAGACCGGCGAGATCGTGGCGATGGTGTCGGTGCCGGATTTCGATCCCAATAATCCCAAAGAGGCGCACGATCCCGATCGCATCAACCGGCTGACCACCGGCGTCTACGAACTGGGATCGACGTTCAAGGCCTTCACGCTGGCGATGGCGCTGGATTCCGGCAAGTACGATCTCAACTCGCTGTGGGACGCGCGCGGTCCGCTGCACTACGGCAAGTTCGCGATCCATGACGACGAGCCAAAGGGCCGGTTCCTCAACATGAAGGAGGTCTTCTACTACTCCTCCAATGTCGGCGCGGCGCGCATGGCGTTGGCGCAGGGCGTGGAAGCGCACAAGGCATTCCTGCGCAAGCTCGGTCAGCTCGATCGGCTGCGCACCGAGCTGCCGGAGAGCGCCTCGCCGATCGTGCCGCGACACTGGGGCGAATTGAACACGGTGACGATCGCCTTCGGCCACGGCATCGCGGTGGCGCCGCTGCAGGCGGTGATGGGTATCGACGCGTTGGTGAACGGTGGCTATCTGATTCCGCCGACCTTCCTGAAGCGCACCGAGCAGGAAGCGATGGCGCTGGCCAAGCGGGTGATCAAGCCCGAGACATCGGAAAAAATGCGATACCTGATGCGGCTGAATGCCGAAGTCGGCACCGCCCGAAAAGCCGACGTGAACGGCTATTATATCGGCGGCAAGACCGGCACCGCCGAAAAAGTCATCAACGGCCGCTACGCCAAGAAGCGCGTGCTCACGGCCTTCACCGCGATCCTGCCCGCCGATAATCCCAAATACCAGCTTCTGGTCATGCTGGACGAGCCGCAGTCGCTGACGGAAACCCATGGTTTCATCACCTCGGGCTGGAACGCGGTGCCGACCGGGGGCAATATCATCGCCCGCATTGCACCGCTGCTGGGCATCGAGCCGCGTTTCGACCTGCCGCCGTCCGACCGCCTTATTCTTGCGGCATCGAAGACAACCCAGTAAGGCGTAAGGTGCGCGCCGGGCGGACTGGAAGATTGATGAGACTTCGCGACCTGTTCAGCGATGACGCTGCCATCGACCCGCGGGCGGAATCCGTCGAGGTCGCGGGCCTTGCCGTGGACAGCCGCGCGGTCAAGCCGGGCGAGCTGTTCTTCGCGCTTGCCGGCGCCAGGACCGATGGCGCGCGCTTCATCGAGCAGGCGATCGCCTCCGGCGCGGTGGCGGTCGCGGGCGAGCATCCGCCGCAAGGCGGCTTGCGCGTGCCGTTCGTCGCCACGCCCAATCCGCGCCGCGCGCTGGCGCTGGCGGCGGCGAAATTCTTCTCCCGGCAGCCCGCCACGATCGCGGCCGTCACCGGCACCAGCGGCAAGACCTCGGTTGCCGCCTTCACGCGGCAGATATGGCAGCGGCTCGGTCATGAATCCGCCAGCATCGGAACCATCGGGCTGGTATCGCCGAAGCGCACCATCTACGGCTCGCTGACGACGCCGGATCCGATCGCGCTGCATCGGCAGCTCGACGAGATCGCGCGCGAGGGCGTCACCCATCTGGCGCTCGAGGCCTCCTCGCACGGGCTCGATCAGTATCGGCTCGACGGCGTGCGGATCGCCGCCGGCGGTTTTACCAATCTGTCGCGCGACCACATGGATTATCATCCCGACGTCGCGCATTACCTCGCCGCCAAGCTGCGGCTGTTCCGCGATCTGGTCGCAGCGGATGGCGCCGCCGTGATCTCGGCGGATCATGATTGTTCGCAGGCCGCGATCGACGCGGCGCGAGCGAGGAAGCTTCGGCTCCTCACGGTCGGCCGCAACGGCAATGGCGCGGGCGAGGGCATTCGCCTGGTCGGCGGCTGACGTCGACGGATTTGCGCAAAACCTCACGCTCGAACATCGCGGAAGGAAGTATTCCGTCCGGCTGCCGCTTGTCGGCGAATTCCAGATCGAGAACGCGCTGGTGTCCGCGGGCCTTGCGATCGGCACCGGCAGTGAAGCCAATGCCGTGTTCGCCGAACTCGAACTGCTCGAAGGCGCAAAAGGCCGGCTGGAGCGGGTCGCCGAGCGCAACGGCGCGCCGATCTTCGTCGATTACGCCCACAAGCCGGACGCGCTGGCGAAGGCGCTGCAGGCGCTGCGGCCTTATGCCAAGCGCAGGCTCGTCGTGGTGTTCGGCGCCGGCGGCGATCGCGATGCCGGCAAGCGCCCGCTGATGGGCGCGATTGCCGCAGAAAATGCCGACAGCGTCATCGTCACCGACGACAATCCGCGCAGCGAGAATCCGCAGGCCATCCGCGCCGCGATCCTGGGCGCGGCGAAGGGCGCCCAGGAAATCGGCGACCGCGCCGAGGCGATCCGCGTAGCGATATCGGCGTTGCAGCCAGGCGATGCGCTGCTGATCGCCGGCAAGGGCCACGAGACCGGACAGATCGTCGGCGACCGCACGCTGCCGTTCAGCGATCACGATGCGGTTGCGGCAGCCCTCGCTCCGAGGGTCGCATGAGTGCAGGCCCGCTATGGACGTCGACGGCGATGGCGCAGGCGATGCGTGCCTCGTCTTCGCGAGCGCTGCCGGAAGCCGTCACGGGCCTTTCCATCGATAGCCGCAGCATTGCGCCGGGCGAGGCCTATTTCGCCATCAAGGGCGATGTGCATGACGGGCACGATTTTGTCATGGCCGCGCTGAAGGCGGGCGCCGCGCTCGCGGTGGTCGAGTCCGCCCAGCGCGGCAAGTTTCCCGACGATGCGCCGCTCTTGGTCGTCGACGACGTGCTTGCGGGTCTGCGCGACCTTGCCCGCGCCGCGCGCGCGCGGCTCAACGCGCAAGTTATCGCGGTCACGGGATCGGTCGGCAAGACATCGACCAAGGAGGCGCTGCGTTGTGTGCTGTCAGATCAGGGCGAAACCCACGCTTCCGCCGCGTCGTTCAACAATCACTGGGGCGTGCCGCTGTCGCTGGCGCGCTGCCCGGCCGATGTGCGCTTTGCGATCTTCGAGATCGGCATGAACCATGCGGGCGAGATCGAGCCGCTGGTGAAGATGGTGCGGCCGCAGATCGCCATCGTCACCACGGTGGAACCGGTGCATCTGGAATTCTTCGCCGGCATCGAGGCGATCGCCGACGCCAAGGCGGAAATTTTCGAGGGCCTCGAGCCCGGCGGCGCCGCCGTGCTCAACCGCGACAATCCGCAATTCCCGCGGCTAACGGCGCGCGCCAAAGCGCTCGGCATTTCCCGCATCGTCTCGTTCGGCGCTGACGAAAAATCCGACGCGCGGCTGCTCGACGTGGCGCTGCAGGCGGCCTGTTCGGCGGTGCATGCCAATATTCTCGGCCATGACGTTACCTACAAGCTCGGCATGCCCGGCCGGCACATGGCGATGAACTCGCTGGCGGTGCTGGCGGCAGCCTCGCTCGCCGGCGCCGATCTCGCGCTCGCGGCGCTGTCGCTGTCGCAGCTCGTGCCGCCTGCCGGCCGCGGCGTGCGGCGCATGCTGGAACTCGCGCAGGGCGAGGCGACGCTGATCGATGAAAGCTATAACGCCAATCCTGCGTCGATGGCTGCGGCGCTGAACGTGCTGGGGCAGGCCGTGATCGGCGCGCACGGCCGGCGCATCGCGGTGCTCGGCGACATGCTCGAACTCGGTCCCGGCGGCCCGGCGCTGCATAGCGGCCTCGATGAGGCAATCAAGGCCAACCGGATCGATCTGGTTTATTGTTGTGGGCCGTTGATGCGCAACTTGTGGGAGGCGCTTTCCACGGGTAAACGGGGCGGCTATGCCGACAGCTCAGCCGGTCTCGAAGCCGATCTGGTTGCAGCGATTCGCGCCGGCGACGCGATCATGGTCAAGGGGTCGCTCGGCTCGAAGATGAAGACGGTTGTGAATGCGCTCGAAAAGCGCTTTCCCGGAAAGACCGCGCGCGACGAAGCCGCGGTATAGGGCGAATGAATGTTCTACTGGCTGATTGATCTTTCCAACACGGTGCCCGGCATGGGCGGGTTCCGGACGTTTTTGAACGTGTTCCGCTACATTACCTTCCGCACCGGCGGGGCGATGGTGACGGGCGCGCTGTTCGTGTTCCTGTTCGGTCCCTGGATCATCGATCATTTGCGGCTGCGCCAAGGCAAGGGCCAGCCGATTCGCACCGACGGCCCGGCATCGCATCTCCTCACCAAGAAGGGCACGCCGACCATGGGCGGGCTGATGATCCTGTCCGGGCTGGTGGTCTCGACGCTGTTATGGGCCAATCCGCTCAACCCCTATGTCTGGATCGTGCTCGCGGTGACGCTCGGCTTCGGCTTCGTCGGCTTCTACGACGATTACCTGAAAGTGACGAAACAGACCCACAGCGGCTTCGCCGGCCGTATCCGGCTGGCGCTCGAGGCGGTGATCGCGCTGGCGGCGTGCTACGCGCTGGTCCGGCTCGGACGCGACCCGTTCTCGACCGCGCTGGTGATTCCGTTCTTCAAGGACGTCGCGCTGCACTTCGGCTGGTTCTTCGTGGTTTTCGGCGCGTTCATCATTGTCGGTGCCGGCAATGCGGTGAACCTGACCGACGGGCTCGACGGTCTCGCCATCGTGCCGGTCATGATCGCGGCCGCAAGCTTCGGCCTGATCGCCTATCTTGCCGGCAATGCTGTGTTCGCGGATTACCTGCAGATCAATTACGTCGCCGGTACCGGCGAACTCGCGGTACTCTGCGGCGCCGTGCTCGGCGCGGGCCTGGGATTCCTGTGGTTCAACGCGCCGCCGGCGTCGATCTTCATGGGCGACACCGGCTCGCTCGCGCTCGGCGGCATGCTCGGTTCGATCGCGGTCGCGGTCAAGCACGAGATCGTGCTGGCGGTGATCGGCGGATTGTTCGTGCTGGAGGCGGTCTCGGTGATCGTGCAGGTGGTGTCGTTCAAGCTGACCGGCAAGCGCGTGTTCCGGATGGCGCCGATCCATCATCATTTCGAGCAGCTCGGCTGGACCGAGCCGCAGATCGTGATCCGGTTCTGGATCATTTCGGTGATGCTGGCGCTCGCCGGCCTCTCCACGCTGAAACTGCGGTGAGCGTGTGATCCCCGTCACCTCCTTCGCAGGGAAAACGGTTGCGGTGTTCGGCCTTGGCGGATCGGGCCTGGCAAGCTGTCACGCCCTGAAGGCGGGCGGCGCCACGGTGATCGCCGGCGACGACAATACCGAAAACCTCGCCAAGGCAGCGCAGGCCGGATTCGTCACCGCGGATTTGCGCAGCGTATCATGGGCGAACTTCGCCGCGCTGGTGCTGACGCCGGGCGCGCCGCTCACGCATCCGGCGCCGCACTGGACCGTGTTGGCTGCGCAACAGGCCGGCATCGAGGTGATCGGCGACATCGAACTGTTCTGCCGGGAACGGCGGCGTCATGCCCCGGACGCGCCGTTCGTCGCCATCACCGGCACCAACGGCAAATCGACCACGACGGCGTTGATTGCGCATCTGACGCGCTTCGCCGGCTACGACACGCAGATGGGCGGGAATATCGGCACCGCGATCCTGTCGCTGGAACCGCCGCGCATGGGACGCGTCCATGTCGTCGAGATGTCGTCCTACCAGATCGATCTGGCGCCCTCGCTCGATCCATCCGTCGGCATCCTGCTCAATGTCAGCGAGGACCATATCGACCGCCACGGCACGCTGGAACATTACGCCGCGGTGAAAGAGCGTCTGGTCGCCGGCGTGCAGAAACAAGGCACCGCGATCGTCGGCGTCGACGACGGATTTTCCCGCAACAGCGCCGACCGCATCGAGCAGGCCGGCCGGCGCGTGGTGCGGGTATCCGTGAAGAATCCGCTGCCCGACGGCGTCTATGTCGAGCATGAAATCATCTGGCGCGCGTCCGGCGCCGCGCGCACGGAGATAGCGCGCATCGGCGGCATCGGCTCGCTGCGCGGCCTGCACAATGCGCAGAACGCGGCCTGCGCCGCGGCCTGCGCGCTCGCGCTAGGCATCTCCGCGGACACCCTGCAGAACGGCCTGCGCAGCTTTCCCGGCCTCGCGCACCGGATGGAACAGGTCGGCCGCCGCGGCCATGTGCTGTTCGTCAACGATTCCAAGGGCACCAATGCCGACGCCGCGGCGCATGCGCTGTCGTCCTTCGCCGACATCTTCTGGATCGCCGGCGGCAAGCCGAAACTCGGCGGCATCACTGGGTTGACCGAATATTTTCCCCGCATCCGCAAGGCCTATCTGATCGGGGAGGCGGCGCAGGAGTTTTCGGGCACGCTCGGCAAAAACGTGCCGCATGAGATCAGCGAAACGCTTGAGGTCGCCGTGGCGAACGCTGCGCGCGACGCCGAAGCCTCCGGATTGCCAGATCCGGTGGTGCTGTTGTCACCGGCCTGCGCCTCGTTCGACCAGTACCGCAATTTCGAAATCCGCGGGACGGCGTTTCGTGACCTCGTCACCGCACTGCCCGGCGTCAAGCCGGTGGTGTGAGGGCGCGCGCCATCCTGCCCAAAACTGTCATCGCCCGCGAAAGCGGGCGATCCACTATTCCAGAGGCGCTGCGGTTCCATCGCGACCGCCGCGACGTACTGGATACCCGCTTTCGCGGGTATGACGACTTTTTGTAGTTTGGTCCCTCGCTCCATCTTCAAAGATAACGAATCCATTAACCCCTTGGAAACTATCCTGCGCGACCAATGGGGCAAACCCTTCGGCCCCAGGGAATGCCCATGCTCTCCCGTGAACAACGCAATCCCCTGAGCGAATGGTGGTGGACGGTGGACCGCCTGCAGCTCGGGGCGATCATCGCGCTGGTGCTGGCCGGCATCATTCTTTCGCTGGCGGCAAGCCCGCCGGTGGCGACCCGGATCGGCCTCGATCCCTTCCACTTCTTCAACCGTCACGTGCTGTTCCTGCTGCCGTCCTTCATCGTGATGATCGGGGTGTCGTTCCTGTCGCCGCGGCAGATCCGCCGCACCGCGCTGATCGTGTTCGCGGTCTCGATCGCGCTGATCGTGGCGACCTTGCTGATCGGGCCGGAGGTCAAGGGTTCGCGGCGCTGGATCACGCTGATCGGCGTCAACATCCAGGCCTCCGAATCCGCAAAACCCGCCTTCGTGGTGCTGGCGGCGTGGCTGTTTGCGGAATCGACGCGGCGGCCGGAAATGCCGGCGACCTCGATGGCGCTGGTGCTGCTGATGACGCTGATTTCGCTGTTGGTGATGGAGCCCGATTTCGGCCAGACCATGCTGATCCTGATGGTGTGGGGCGCGCTGTTCTTCATCGCGGGCATGCGGATGATCTGGGTGCTGGGGCTCGGAGGTGCTGCGAGCGCCGGGCTGTTCGCGGCCTATCTTCTGGTGCCGCATGTCGCGGGCCGCATCAAGCGCTTCATGAATCCGGCGTCGGGCGACACCTTCCAGGTCGATACCGCGATGGAGGCCTTCTACAATGGCGGCTGGTTCGGGCTTGGCCCCGGCGAAGGCATCGCCAAGCGCAGCCTGCCGGACAGCCACACCGATTTCGTGTTCGCGGTGGCGGCGGAGGAGTTCGGCATCATCCTTTGTCTGGCGCTGCTGGCGCTGTTCGCCTTCATCGTGATCCGCGCGCTGTCGCGCGCCTATGCGACCGAGGACATGTTCGCGCGCTTTGCGGCCTCGGGGCTTGCGATCCTGTTCGGCGTTCAGGCCGCGATCAACATGTCGGTCAATCTGCAGCTGATCCCGGCCAAGGGCATGACGCTGCCGTTCATTTCCTATGGCGGCTCGTCGATGGTCTCGCTGGCCTACGGCGTCGGCATGATGCTGGCGCTGACCCGGCAGCGGCCGCGCACCGAAATGGAATCGATCGGCGACGCCAACGCGGTCAGCGGCTACGCCTGATGAATGAGCGCGTGCCGGAGGGCATGGCTTGGCGGATCATCCGCTGATGACTAACGCCGCGCCGTCGGCTATCTGAAGTCATGACCACTTCCCCTCTCATCCTGCTGGCCGCGGGCGGCACCGGCGGCCACCTGTTTCCCGCCGAGGCGCTCGGCGTGGAACTGATCCGGCGCGGTTTTCGCGTGCGGCTTGCCACCAACTCCCGCGCGCTGCGCTACAGCGGATTGTTTACCAGGGACACGATCGACGTGGTGCCGAGCGCGACCGTGCGCAGCCGCGCGCCTTGGTCGCTGGCCCATACCGGGCTGATGCTCGCCGCCGGCACCGCCGTTTCGCTCAATCTGATAAGGCGGCTGAAGCCCGCAGCCGTGGTCGGCTTCGGCGGTTATCCGACATTGCCGCCGCTACTGGCGGCAAAGCTTTCCGGCGTGCCCGGCATCATTCACGAAGCCAATGCCGTGCTCGGCCGCGCCAACCGTTTTCTTCGCAACCGCGTCAGCGCGATCGCGACCTCGCTTGCCGGGCGTGCTCGACCGCGACCCGGCGCTGGCGGGCAAGACCACCACGGTCGGCACGCCGATGCGCCCGGCGGTGCTGGCGGCGGCCGCGGTGAAATATGTCGCGCCCGAACCGGCGGGCGCCGTTCCGGCTGCTCGTGGTCGGCGGCAGCCAGGGCGCCCGCGTGATGGCCGACAGCGTGCCGGGCGCGATCGAGCGGCTGGAGCCGGCGCTGTGGCACCGGCTGGTCCTCACCCAGCAGGTCCGCGAAGAGGACATGGCACGGGTGCGCGCGGTCTATGACCGGCTGAAGATCAATGCCGAACTGGCGCCGTTCTTCAGCGATCTCCCGGCACGGCTGGCGTCCAATCATCTGGTGGTGTCGCGCTCCGGCGCCGGTACCGTGGCCGAGCTCGCCGCGATCGGCCGGCCCTCGATCCTGGTGCCGCTGCCCGGCGCGATCGACCAGGACCAGTTCGCCAATGCGGGCGTGCTGGCGCAGGTCAATGGCGCGCTGCGGATCGCGCAGGCCGATTTCACCCCGGACCGGCTGGCGGCGGAAATCTCGGCACTCGCCGCCGAGCCGTCAAGGCTCGCCGCGATGGCCGCCGGCGCCCGCGGCGCCGGCCGGCTGGACGCCGCCGAGCGGCTGGCCGATCTGGTGATGAAAGTCGCCGGAATCTAGGCAATCGCAGGTAAAATTGCCCTTGTCATGCGCCGCGAAAGCGGGGCATCCAGTACAGCCAATGTCAGGAATTGCCTCATGAGACTGCCGCGCGAGATCGGACCCATCCACTTCGTCGGGATCGGCGGCATCGGCATGAGTGGCATCGCCGAGGTCTTGTGCAACCTCGGCTACACCGTGCAGGGATCCGACGCCTCCGAGGGCGCCAATGTCACCCGGCTGCGCGCCAAGGGCATCAGGATCAGCGTCGGCCACAAAGCCGAGAACGTCGATGGCGCCGATGTGCTGGTCGTGTCGACCGCGATCAAGCGCGACAATCCCGAATTGATGGCGGCGCGCGCCCAGCGCATTCCGGTGGTGCGCCGCGCCGAAATGCTGGCCGAACTGATGCGGCTGAAAAGCTGCGTCGCCATCGCCGGTACCCATGGCAAGACCACCACGACCTCGATGGTTGCGGCGCTGCTCGATGCCGGCGATTTCGATCCGACCGTGATCAACGGCGGCATCATCAATGCCTACGGCACCAACGCCCGGCTCGGGGCCGGCGACTGGATGGTGGTGGAAGCCGACGAGAGCGACGGCACATTCCTGAAACTGCCGGCCGACGTCGCCATCGTCACCAATGTCGATCCCGAGCATCTCGATCATTTCGGGACTTTCGAGGCCGTGCAGGAGGCGTTCCGAAATTTCGTCGAGAATGTGCCGTTCTACGGTTTTGCCGTGATGTGCATCGACCATCCGGTGGTGCAGAGCATTGTCGGCAAGATCGAGGACCGCCGCATCGTCACCTATGGCGAAAATCCGCAGGCCGACGCGCGGCTGGTCGATCTCACCCCGATGGGCGGCGGATCGAAATTCACCGTCGCCTTCCGCGACCGCAAGACCGATGTCGCCCATGAGATCGCCGATCTGCATTTGCCGATGCCGGGACGGCACAATGCGCTCAACGCCACGGCGGCGATCGCGGTGGCGCATGAACTGGGGCTTGCCGACGACGTCATCCGGAAAGCGCTGGCCGGCTTCGGCGGCGTGAAGCGGCGGTTTACCCGAACCGGCGAGTGGAACGGCGTCACCGTCATCGACGACTACGGCCATCATCCCGTCGAGATCGCGGCGGTGCTCAAAGCGGCGCGGGAATCCACCAACGGCAAGATCATCGCCGTGGTGCAGCCGCACCGTTTCACCCGCCTGCAATCGCTGTTCGAGGAATTCTGTACCTGCTTCAACGACGCCGACACCGTGGTGGTCGCCGAGGTCTATCCCGCGGGCGAGGCGGCGATCCCCGGCATCGATCGCGATCATTTCGTGCTGGGCTTGCGCGCGCACGGCCATCGCGAGGTGATCCCGCTACAAAACTCCGCCGATCTCGCCGGCGTCATCCGCGGCCTCGCCAGCCGCGGCGACCTCGTCGTCTGTCTCGGCGCCGGCAACATCACGCAATGGGCCTACGCGCTGCCGGGCGAATTGAAGGCGCTGGGGTAAAGGTGTCCTTTCCCGACATCACACCTGACCTCAAGGCCGCGATGCCTCGGCTGCGCGGGCGGCTGCTGGCGAACCAGTCGCTCGCGGAACTGACCTGGTTTCGGGTCGGCGGCCCGGCGCAGGTGCTGTTCACGCCATCGGATGAAGACGATCTCGGCTATTTCCTCAGGCATCTGCCGGGCGAGTTGCCGGTCACTGTCGTCGGTGTCGGCTCCAACCTGATCGTCCGCGACGGCGGCCTGCCGGGCGTGGTGATCCGCCTGTCGCCGCGCGCCTTCGGTGAGACCAGCGCGCAAGGCGACATCGTCTCTGCCGGCGCCGCCGCGCTCGACAAGCGCGTGGCTGAGACCGCGGCGGCGGCTGATATCAGCGGGCTGGAATTCTTCTTCGGCATTCCCGGCACCATCGGCGGCGCGCTGCGGATGAACGCCGGCGCCAATGGCGGGGAGACCAAGGACGTCCTGATCGAGGCGACCGGTATCGGCCGCGACGGCAGGAAACACAGCTTCACCAACGCGGAGATGAAGTTCGTCTACCGCAATAGCGGCGTCGACCCGTCGATCATCTTCACCGCGGCGCGCTTTCGCGGGACGATCGCAGCACCCGAGGCGATCCGCGCGCGGATGAACGAGGTGCAGGCCCACCGCGAGACCGCGCAGCCGATCCGGGAGAAGACCGGCGGCTCGACCTTCCAGAACCCGCCCGGCCAGAGCGCCTGGAAGCTGATCGACGCCGCGGGTTGCCGGGGCTTGCGCGTCGGCGGCGCGCAGGTGTCGGAAATGCACTGCAATTTCCTGATCAATACCGGCCATGCGACCGGCCACGACATCGAAACCCTGGGCGAGACGGTTCGCGCGCGGGTGAAGGAAAAGTCCGGAATTGAGCTACACTGGGAAATCAAGCGGATCGGGATCGAGCAGGACTGATGCGGATCACCATTCTTTTCGGCGGGACGAACAAGGAGCGCCTGGTGTCGGTGGCGTCGGCCCAGGCGCTGCATTCGGCCTTGCCCGACGCCGATCTATGGTTCTGGGATGTCGACGACACCGTACATGAAACTTCCTCCGCGGCGCTTCTGAAGCATTCGCGGCCGTTCGAGCATCCGTTCAGGCCCGGCACGCCCAGCCTCGGCAGGATCGAGCAGGCGCTCGATAAAGCGAGGGGCGAGGGCCGCCTGCTGGTGCTCGGCCTGCACGGCGGCACGGCGGAGAACGGCGAGCTCCAGGCCATGTGCGAGCTGCGCGGGATTGCCTTTACCGGTTCGGGCTCGGCGTCGTCGCATCTTGCCTTCGACAAGATTGCCGCCAAGCGCTTCGCGGCAATTGCCGGCGTGAAGGCGCCCGCCGGCATTGAGCTGGAGGATCTGGACACAGCGTTCGCCGAATACGGCAGGCTGATTGCAAAACCGGCGCGCGACGGCTCCAGCTACGGGCTGATCTTCGTCAATGCGAAGCAGGATCTCGTCGCCGTCCGTAACGCCGCCAGGACCGAGGAATATGTCATCGAACCCTTCATCGCGGGTCAGGAGGCGACTTGCGGTGTGCTGGAGCAGCCGGATGGCTCGCTGATCGCGCTGCCGCCGGTGGAGATCATCCCGGCGGAAGGCGCGTTCGACTATGAGGCCAAGTACATTGCCAAGGCGACGCAGGAAATCTGTCCGGCCCGGTTCGCCCCCGATGTCAACGCGCAACTCATGGATCACGCCCTGCGCGCGCACAGAGCACTGTCATGTGGCGGCTATTCCCGGACCGATTTCATCATCTCGGACAAGGGCCCGGTCTTTCTCGAAACCAACACCCTGCCGGGTCTGACCAAGGCCTCGCTCTATCCCAAGGCGCTCAAGGCCCAGGGAATCGAATTCGCCGATTTCCTGCGCGGCCAGATCGCGCTGGCGGAAAAACGCACGCATAGATAGTTTTTTGCACCTATCCGGGCGAAAACGGGATTGGCCGGGCTGGCTCATTGGTAAAACTTTACGAATTCGAGGCAAACTACTCAGAAGGCGGATCAAATCACGCTCTGCCTCACCCCGATTTACACTTTGTTTACCAGGAAGTCCGAAGGTTAACGCTGGCGGCGCATGTGGCGCTTGGCTGCCGGGGCGTGAGCTGTTGCGGATTTTCCGCTTTCTGCGACCGCATCGAGGGAACAGGTGGCCTCTTTTGCCTTGAGGCCGAACCCGAAAAGCCCGGCATGACCGAGACGTCACATGTGCCAGAACTCGCAAGCGTTTGCGGGCATAACTTTGACGAGCTCGTGCAATGGATGGTGCAGGACGCCTCGCTCGATCGCGGAGATCGCAGGGGCCCCAAACTGATCTGAAGGCCGCCGCCATCGGCGCGGTCATCTTGTTGCGCGAGCATCTGGCGCGGAAGCGCGCCGTCACCCAACCGTCGATCGAGCGCGAGCCGCCGCACCGGCTGATCGCTGCCGTCGAGCGTTATCTGCCGAACCGCTCCGGCGTCGCCCTGACCGTGCTGCTGCTCGCGGGCAGCGCCGCCTTCGGCATCGTCAAGGGCGGCCACCTCGATGACTTCATTTCGGCGCTGAGCGACACCCGCAATGCGCTCGCCAATTCGGCCGGATTCCGCATCAACACGGTCGCCATCAACGGCCGCAAGCAACTGACCCAGGACGAAGTGCTCGCGAGCGGCGGCGTCAACGGGCGCTCCTCGCTGTTGTTCCTCGACGCCGCCGCGGTGCGCGACAGGCTGAAAGCCAATCCCTGGATTGCCGACGCCACCGTGCTCAAGCTTTATCCCGGCCAGCTCCAGATCGACATCGTCGAGCGCACGGCGTTCGCGCTGTGGCAGCAGGATGGCCGGCTTTCGGTGATCTCGGAAGACGGCACGGTGCTCGAACCCTATCTGTCGCGCCGCTTCGTCTCGCTGCCGCTGGTGGTCGGCAAGGGCGCCGAGACCCACGCCAGGGATTTCCTGGCGCTGCTGGCGCGCTATCCGCAGGTGCATGCGGTGACCAAGGCCGCGATTTTCGTCGGCGAGCGGCGCTGGAACCTGCGACTCAAGGACGGCCTCGATATCCGGCTGCCGGAAAACGACGTCGGCAACGCGCTGGCGAGCCTCAGCAAGCTCGACAAAGACGACAGGCTGTTCTCGCGCGACATCGTCGCCGTCGACATGCGGCTGCCGGATCGCCTGACGGTGCAGCTGTCCGACGACGCGGCCAAGGCCCGCGAAGAGCTGTTCAAGAAGCAGCAGCCGAAGAAAAAAGCCGGTGACGCATGACCGGCCTTGATCGCAACCAGACGCCGAAGACGCGCCCGATGCCGCAGAAGCGCACCGCGCTGGTGGCTTCCCTCGATATCGGCACCAGCAAGATCGCCTGCATGATCGCGCGGCTGAAGCCGTGCCCGCCGAACGAGGCATTGCGCGGACGGACCCACGCCGTCGAGCTGATCGGATACAGCCAGATCCAGTCGCGCGGCATGAAGGCCGGCGCGGTGGTCGACCTCGCCGAATGCGAACAGGCGGTGCGCCAGGCGGTGGCGCTGGCCGAGCGCATGGCCAAGGTCCGCGTCGAATCCGTGCTGCTGTCGGTATCGGGCGGCCGGCTGCAGGGCCAGCTGGTCGAGGCCGCGGCCGACATCAAGGGCGGCGCGGTCACCGACGCCGACGTTTCCCGCATCACCTCCGCCGGCATGCGCCACGCCACCGGGCCGGGCCGCACCGTGCTGCATGCGCTGCCGGTCGGCTATGCGCTGGACGGCGTCAAGGGCGTCCGCGACCCCCGCGGCATGGTGGCCCGGCAGTTCGGCGTCGATATGAACGTCGTCACATCGGACGCGACAGTGGCCAAGAATCTGATGCTGGTGGTCGAGCGCTGCCACCTCAACGTCGAGGCTATGGCGGCGAGTCCTTATGTCGCAGGCCTGTCGGTCCTGACCGACGACGAGGCCGATCTCGGCGCCGCCGTGGTCGAGATGGGGGCGGGAACCACCACGATCGCCACCTATTCCGCCGGGCGGTTCGTGCATGCTTCCGGATTTGCGGTCGGCGGGCAACACATCACGATGGATCTTGCCCGCGGCCTTTCGGCATGCATTGCGGATGCCGAGCGAATCAAGACGTTATATGGCACCGTGCTGACCGGCGGGTCGGACACGCGCGAGTTGATGTCGGTGCCGACCGCCGGCGACAGCGAGCAGGATGCTCCGCAAATCGTGTCCCGCGCCACGATCGCGAACATCGTTCGGCACCGCGCCGAGGAGATATTTGAAATGGTCAGGGACCGCCTTGCGGATTCCCCCTTTGCCGCAGAGCCAAAGGCGCGGGTCGTCTTGAGCGGCGGCGCTTCCCAGCTTACCGGCTTTCCCGAACTCGCGACCCGGATCCTCGGCCGGCCGGTGCGGATCGGCCGCCCGCTCGGCTTCGGCCGCCTGCCCAACGAGGCGAAGAGCGCGTCCTTCGCGGTTCCCTCGGGCCTGCTGGTCTACCCGCAATACGCTCATCTCGAACACGTCGAACCGCGGCATACGCGGCAGCTCAGGACGGGGACTGACGGTTATTTCGGAAAGGTCGGACGATGGCTTCGCGAGGGCTTCTGATGAAACTTTTCCCCACCACTCTTCGACTTTCACCAACCCCCGCGGCCGCCGGCCGGGGCGAACCAACGCGCGCGTCGTAATCGAGAGGCAACCATGGCACTCAATCTTACTCCCCCCGACATCAGCGAACTGAAGCCGCGCATCACCGTGTTCGGCGTTGGTGGAGCCGGCGGCAACGCCGTCAACAACATGATCACCGCCGGACTGCAGGGGGTCGATTTCGTCGTCGCCAATACCGACGCGCAGGCGCTCACGATGTCCAAGGCGCAGCGCATCATCCAGATGGGCACGCAGGTCACCCAGGGTCTGGGGGCCGGCTCGCAGCCGGACGTCGGCGCGGCCGCGGCCCAGGAAGTCCTCGATGAAATCCGCGACCATCTCTCCGGCGCCAACATGGTGTTCGTCACCGCCGGCATGGGCGGCGGCACCGGCACCGGTGCGGCACCCGTAATCGCCAAGACCGCCCGCGACATGGGCATCCTCACCGTCGGCGTGGTGACCAAACCCTTCCACTTCGAGGGCCAGCGCCGCATGCGCACCGCCGAGTCCGGCATCGCCGAACTGCACAAGGTGGTCGACACGCTTTTGATTATCCCTAACCAGAACCTGTTCCGGGTCGCCAACGAGAAGACCACCTTCGCCGACGCCTTCGCGATGGCCGACCAGGTGCTGTATTCGGGCGTTGCCTGCATCACCGACCTGATGGTCAAGGAAGGCCTGATCAACCTCGACTTCGCCGACGTCCGCGCCGTGATGCGTGAGATGGGCAAGGCGATGATGGGCACCGGCGAGGCCTCGGGCGACAAGCGCGCTTTGACCGCGGCCGAAGCTGCGATCGCCAATCCGCTGATCGACGATTCCTCGATGAAGGGCGCGCGCGGCCTTCTGATCTCGATCACCGGCGGCAAGGACCTGACGCTGTTCGAAGTCGACGAAGCCGCCACCCGCATCCGCGAGGAAGTCGATCAGGACGCCAACATCATCGTCGGCGCCACCTTCGACGAGAGCCTCGACGGCATCATCCGCGTCTCCGTCGTCGCCACCGGCATCGAGCAGGCGCTGATTCGCAACGCGACGCCGGGCGCGACCATTACGCCCAGCGCGGCTGCGCCGACCGCCCCGCCGGAAAACCGGCTGGCCGAACTGACCGCCCGGCTGCGCGCCGACAATGCGCGGCTGGCCGAACGCGCTGCCCAGAAGATGGAGCCGGCGGCGCCGGCGCAGGCGGCTCCCGCTGCCGCGGCCCCGCAGCGGCCTTCCAATACCGTGGAACGCGCTGCCCTTGCCGCCATCGCGGCGGCGGTCGCCCCCGAGGCTCCGAAGCAGCCGGCGCCCGCGCCGCTGCAGCCCGCCTCCTACGGCGACGTCACGGTTCGCCCGATCGCCGCGCAGAAACCGACCCTGTTCCCCGACCATCACGAGGTCGCACGGGTCGAGGTTCAGGAACCCGCCACGCCGGAAACTTTCATTCCGCAGGCGGCCGAACGTGCCCCGGCCCGCGCGCCGCGGATGCCGAAATTCGAGGAACTGCCGATGCCGGCGCAAAACGAGATCCGGCAGGCCCGCGGCGACGGCGAGGAGGAGCATCCGCAGAAGACCCGGATGTCGCTGCTGCAGCGTCTCGCCAATGTCGGTCTTGGCCGCCGCGACGAGGAAACCGAGCAGCCGATCGCGGCCCGTGCCTCGGGTCCGGCGATGGCGCCGATGCCGCCGCTGCCGGATCGCAAGCCGCAGCGCTCGGTCGCCCAGCAGATCGCGTCAAGCGATCCGGTATCGGAATATGCTCGCCGGCCCGCGCCGCAAGGCCTCGACGTCCACGGCCGCCCCGCACCTGTTGCCGCGCAGCCACAGGGCGACGATCATTTGGATATCCCGGCCTTCCTGCGCCGGCAGTCCAACTGACGATTGTTACAATTACGACGGCGAAAAAGGTCCCGGCTCGAGCCAGCCGGGACCTTGTTTTTTGCCCGGCTACAGGTCGATGCCGCTTTGGCAAGCAACTGATTTTAAATGATTAATTATCCATTCGGTGGTGGAATGGCTTGGCCGAAATCGTCGCCAAAGCCGGCGTAATTTGGTTAAGCTTTGGCGCGAATGCGGCAGAGATTGGGTAACAATCAGTAAAAAACCGTGAGTTGGCGCTCTTTGAGGCAGTGCTATTGTCTTGCTGTGACTTGGGGAAACTTAGAGACGAATCAATCGGAACCACTCGCGTTCTGATCTGGTGCGGTCTCTTGGTAAGTCGGTAGTGGGCGGTTTTCGCATGAAATTTAGCCGGCAGACAACGCTTCGTTCGCAAGCCACCGTGACCGGCGTCGGCGTGCATTCCGGTCTTCCTGTCAACCTCACCCTCGGGCCTGCATCTGTCGATGCGGGTTTTGTTTTTATCCGCACCGGCCTGGACGGTCGCGACCGCGAAGTTCAGGCGGTTGCGGAATCCGTGATCGCCACCGAATTCGCAACGGTGCTGGGCGACCGCGAAGGTCCGCTGGTTTCCACCGCCGAACATGTGCTTGCCGCGCTGCGGGGAATGGGCGTCGACAACGCCACCATCGAAATCGACGGCCCGGAAGTTCCGATCATGGACGGCAGTGCGGCGGCATTCGTCGCCGCGATCGATCAGGCCGGTATCCAGACCCAGTCGGGATCGCGCCGCTTCCTTCAGGTCCTGAAGCCTGTGCAGGTTGCGATGGGCGATTCGTTCGGCGAGTTGCGGCCGCACGCGGCCGGCTTCCGCGTCGAGATCGACATCGACTTCGCCAATCCTGTGATCGGCCGCCAAAGCTATTCGCTCGATCTCAGCGCGGAACGGTTCCGCCGCGAAATCTGCCGCGCCCGCACCTTCGGCTGCATGAGTGACGTCGCTCGGCTTTGGAGCGCCGGCTTTGCGCTCGGCGCCTCGTTCGACAATACCGTGGTGTTCGACGACACCCGCCTGCTCAATACCGAAGGCCTGCGCTACAGCGACGAATGCGCCCGCCACAAGGCGCTCGACGTGATCGGCGATCTCGCGCTGGCCGGCCTGCCGATGCTCGGCACCTATCACTCGGTGCGTGGCGGCCACAAGCTCAACCACGCCGTCCTCACGGCCCTGCTGGCCGACCGCACCGCCTGGCGGGTGATCGAAGCCGAAACCGCCCGTCGCTCCCGCGTTTACGCCGAAGCCGGCAGCGGCATGGTCGGCGGCATGATCGCCCCGGCCTACGGCCCCGACGTTTCCTGACTTTCCTTTCCGGAAATGTCCTGACTTTCGTCTTCTGAAAGCTCCTGACTCCGCCTGGAATCGTCTTGCGCGGCCTCCGGAAGGCCGTGCACAGCCCAATTTGGCAAAGTAACCATGTTCGGCCGCGATCGGCCCAAGCCGCCTTAATCCGGGCGAAATGCCTGCGTATCCGGTTGGTTAACAGACTTTTTTCGGGTAGATAGCCCCGGTTGCATGGCAGGCGCCACGGGCACGGCAGTTATTGCGTCCAGCAGGACTCTGGGGCGCGCGGCGGGCACTGCAGCACAAGCGTCAGGTCTAGGATTCATGTCGGCACAGCGTATGACGCTCGAACTGCGCAGGATATCGGCTGGCGCCCGGTTGGGCCGGGGATTGCGTCTGGCCGCGGGCCTGATCGTGCTCGCGATTCCCTTGAGCGGCTGCGGCACCGGCGCGCTGTGGGACAAGTTCATGGCCAAGGACGACACCTTTGTCGATGAGCCGGCGGACAAGCTCTACAATGAGGGCCTGTTCCTGATGAATCAGAAACAGGATCCGAAGGCGGCGTCGAAGAAGTTCGAGGAAGTCGACCGCCAGCATCCTTATTCGGACTGGGCGCGCAAATCGCTCTTGATGTCGGCCTATGCTTTCTACAATGCCGGCGACTATGACAGCTGCATCGGTGCCGCCACCCGCTACGTCACGCTGCACCCGGGAAGCCCGGATGCCGCTTACGCGCAATATCTGATCGCGGCCTCGCATTACGACCAGATTCCGGATACTTCGCGCGACCAGGGCCGCACCGAGAAGGCGATCGCCGCGCTGGAAGAGGTGATCCGCAAGTATCCGACCTCGGAATACGCCGTCAGCGCCAAGGCCAAGCTCGAAGGCGCGCGCGACCAGCTCGCCGGCAAGGAAATGAATGTCGGCCGCTACTACATGGAAAAGCGCGATTACACCGCCGCCATCAACCGCTTCAAGACCGTGGTCACCCGCTACCAGACCACCCGGCATGTCGAGGAAGCGCTGGCCCGGTTGACCGAAGCCTATATGGCGATCGGCATCGTCGGCGAGGCGCAGACCGCGGCCGCCGTGCTCGGGCACAATTTTCCTGATAGCCCCTGGTACAAAGACGCCTATAATCTTGTGAAGTCGGGCGGAGTCGAGCCGAGCGAGAACACCGGCTCCTACATCTCCAAAGCCTTCAAGAAACTGGGTCTCGGTTAGGGTCTTACCTTCCATGCTGGCGCGTCTTTCGATCCGTGACATCGTCCTGATCGAACGGCTCGATATCGAGTTTTCCCGGGGGCTCGCGGTGCTGACCGGCGAAACCGGCGCGGGCAAATCCATCCTGCTGGATGCCTTTGCGCTGGCGCTCGGCGGACGCGGCGACGCCGGGCTCGTGCGTCACGGCGCGGAGCAGGGCCAGGTCACCGCGGTGTTCGACGTGCCGAAGGACCATCCGGCCTTCAAAATCCTGGGCGACAACGGGCTCGACGATGCGAGTTCTGAAGACTCCTGCGAAATGATCCTGCGCCGTGTCCAGCTGGCCGATGGCCGCACCCGTGCCTTCATCAACGATCAGGCCATCAGCGTGCAGACCCTGAAAGCGGTCGGTTCGGCGCTGGTCGAGATCCACGGCCAGCACGACGAGCGCGCGCTGGTCGATGCCTCCACCCACCGCCGCCTGCTCGACGCGTTTGCCGGGCTCGAGAAGGACGTCGCCGCGCTGGAAGCGCTGTGGGAGGCGCGGCGCGCCGCCAACGGCGTGCTCGACGCGCATCGCGCCGACATGGAGCGCGCGGCGCGCGAGGCCGATTATCTGCGCCATGCCTCCGACGAGCTGAAGCAGCTTGCGCCGAAGGACGGCGAGGAGACCGCGCTCGCCGAACGCCGCACCACCATGATGCAGGGCGAGAAGATCGCCGCCGATCTGCGCGAGGCGCAGGATGCCGTCGGCGGCAATCATTCGCCGGTGCCGGCGCTGTCGGCAGCGGTGCGGCGGCTGGAGCGCCGCGCCGGAAACTTGCCGGCGCTGGTGGAACCCGCGGTGAGGGCGATCGATGCGGCGATCAACGCGCTGGAGGAGGCCGATCAGCACCTCAATGCGGCGCTGGTCGCGGCGGATTTCGACCCTGCCGAACTCGAACGTATCGAGGAGCGGCTGTTTGCGCTTCGCGCCGCGTCGCGCAAATATTCGACGCCGGTCGATGGCTTGGCCGAGCTCGCCAAGAAATACGCCGCCGACGTGGCGCTGATCGACGCCGGCGCCGACCGGTTGAAGAAGCTCGAGGCGGCGGCTGCGGAAGCAGACGCGCGCTACAACGTGGCGGCGACAAAGCTATCTGTTGCGCGCACCAAGTCGGCGGACAAGCTCAACAAGGCCGTCAACGCCGAACTGGCGCCGCTGAAGCTCGAACGCGCCAGGTTCATGACGCAGATCGATTCGGATCCGAAGTCGCCCGGCCCGCAAGGGTTCGATCGCGTCGAGTTCTGGGTGCAGACCAATCCCGGCACCAAGGCGGGCCCCTTGATGAAGGTCGCCTCGGGCGGCGAGTTGTCGCGGTTCCTGCTGGCGCTCAAGGTGGTGCTGTCCGATCGCGGCTCGGCGCCCACGCTGGTGTTCGACGAAATCGACACCGGCGTCGGCGGCGCGGTGGCGGACGCGATCGGGGCGCGGCTGGCGCGGCTCGCCGGCAAGGTGCAGGTGATGGCGGTGACGCATGCGCCGCAGGTCGCCGCACGTGCCAGCCAGCACCTTCTGATTTCCAAGGACGCGCTCGACAAGGGCAAGCGGGTCGCCACCCGCGTCAACGCGCTCGCCGCCGATCACCGCCGCGAGGAAATCGCCCGCATGCTGGCCGGCGCCGAGATCACCGCCGAGGCCCGCGCGGCAGCCGAACGGTTGCTGAAGGCGGCGAGTTAATCGTCATTTCGAGGGCGCGTCGAAGACGCGCATAAACGCGCCGGGCGCACAGCATCCGGGGACCGCCGCCGATGCCGGCTTTTCTTGAAATGGACTTCGTCGTATTCAGGAACCATGGCCAGGACAGCAAAACCAAAACCCCCTCCCGACGTCGCCGACCTCACCAGGGCCCAGGCCAAGGTCGAGCACAAGCGGCTGACGCTCGAGATCGAGCGGCACGACAAAGCCTATTATCAGGAAGACGCGCCGAAGATTTCCGACGCCGAATATGACGCGTTGCGCCGGCGCTTCAACGCCATCGAGGTGAAGTTTCCGGAGCTCGTCACCAGCGCTTCGCCGTCGCAGAAGATCGGCGCGGCGCCGTCGGGAAAATTCAAGAAAGTCCGCCACGCGGTGCCGATGCTGTCGCTCGACAACGCCTTTGCCGAGGAGGACGTGCTCGACTTCGTCGGCCGCATCCGCCGCTTCCTCAAGCTTTCAGAAGACGACGGGATCGACTTCAGCGCCGAGCCGAAGATCGACGGGCTCTCGATGTCGCTGCGTTACGAGGAGGGCGAACTCGTCACCGCCGCTACCCGCGGCGACGGCGCCGAGGGTGAGGACGTCACCGCCAATATCCGCACGCTCGAGGACGTGCCGAAGAAGCTCAAGGGCCGCAACGTGCCCGACATTTGCGAGGTGCGCGGCGAGGTCTACATGACCAAGAAGGCGTTTCTCGCGCTCAACGAGCGCCAAAAAGCGGAAGGTGCCACCATCTTCGCCAACCCGCGCAATTCGGCGGCGGGCTCGCTGCGGCAGAAGGATCCGTCGATCACCGCCTCGCGACCGCTCGGCTTTTTCGCCTACGCCTGGGGCCAGATGACGCAGATGCCGGAGGACACCCAGTCCGGCATGATCGGCTGGTTCGAGCGCTGCGGCTTCAAGACCAATCCGCTGACGAAGATCTGTCATTCGGTCGAGCAGTTGATCGCGTTTCACCGCAAGATCGAGGAACAGCGCGCAAAACTCGATTACGACATCGACGGCGTCGTCTACAAGGTCGACCGCCTCGACTGGCAGGAACGCCTCGGCTTCGTGTCGCGCACCCCGCGCTGGGCGATCGCGCACAAATTCCCGGCCGAGCGCGCCATGACGGTGCTGCGCGATATCGAGATTCAGGTCGGGCGCACCGGCTCGTTCACGCCCGTCGGCAAGCTCGAGCCGATCGGCGTCGGCGGCGTGATCGTGCAGAACGTCACGCTGCACAACGAGGATTACATCAAGGGCATCGGCGGCGACGGCGAGCAGTTGCGCGAGGGCCGCGATATCAGGATCGGCGACACCGTCGTCGTCCAGCGCGCCGGCGACGTGATTCCGCAAGTGGTCGACGTCGTGATCGACAAGCGGCCAAAGGACGCAAAGCCGTATCATTTCCCGAAGAAATGCCCGTGCCCGCTGCATACCGACGTGGTGCGCGAGGAGACCGCGACCGGCGAGGAGGGCGCGCGCGCCCGCTGCACCGGCGAGTTCGCATGTCCCTACCAGAAGATCGAGCACCTGAAACTGTTCGCCTCGCGCCGCGCCTTCGATATCGAGGGCCTCGGCGAGAAGCAGATCGAGTTCTTCTATCGAGAACGGATGGGTGAAGGAACCGGCCGACATCTTCACGCTGGAAAAGCGCAACGCGAAGATCAAGCTGGAGGACATCGAAGGCTACGGCCAGACCTCGGTGCGCAATCTGTTCTCGGCCATCGCGGAGCGGCGGCGCATCGCGCTGGAGCGTTTCATCTTTGCGCTCGGCATGCGCCATGTCGGCGAGACCACGGCGCTGGCGCTGGCGCGCGGCTATGGCTCCTGGCAGGCATTCCACGACGCCTGCCTCAAGGTTACCAAGGACGACGAGGAGGCCATCGCCGAGATGGATGCGCTCGACCAGATCGGCGACACCGTGATCGCCAGCATCAAGGCCTATTTCGGCGAGAGCCATAATCGCGGCATCGTCGAGCGGCTGACAAAGGAAGTCACTATCCTCGATGCCGAGAAGCCGAAGAGCAATTCGAAGATCGCGGGCAAGACCGTGGTCTTCACGGGTTCACTGGAAAAGATGACCCGCGACGAAGCCAAGGCGATGGCGGAACGGCTGGGAGCCAAGGCGGCGGGTTCGGTGTCGAAGAAGACCGATTACGTGGTTGCCGGCCCCGGCGCCGGCTCGAAACTTGCGGAAGCCAAGAAGCACGGCGTCGAGGTGCTGACCGAGGATGAGTGGCTGAAGATGGTCGGGGGTTAGGAGGGCGCGGTACGCATGGCGGCCTCCGGTAGCGTCTCAATAGACACTCCTCAAAATGAGGTACGAGGCGGAGTTTGAGGCACGTTCCCGGCGACGTTCTTTCTCGCATGTATCGCGGGTTTGGAATTGGAGGGCGTGGCGCTGGACGATATCTAGTCTCAAGGCTTTCCGATTTGGACGGCGATATATTCGAAATTTGGTCCAAGCGCCTTGTTGTCATCTTCGTCCAGTAGGAGGAATCGCCATTCATCTGTTGGAATGATGCTCTCAGGCGAGCCCGGAACGTGAGGGGTCAGAAATCCTTTAGCAAGCAGGTCTCCAGCCACCAGTTGGTTATGAATATTCTCACGCAACACATCGCTGCAAATACTGATCCTTTCTTGCCTTTTCGTGAAAGACGCATTGATGGCGTCTCTTTCGGATGTAAGGAGGGAAATCCGAATCGACATTTTTTCTTGGTCTTCTTCAGTACTAATTGTTGATGCCGCTCCTAAGGTTGCCAGTTCGGCATCGATTATTTCTCCCCGTAGCGCTTGGTCTGCGGACTGACCTAAAACGTACTCGTAACGGTCCATCAAATCCTGGCGCGCATATTCGTGCATCGCCTCCCCTACGGAAATCCAAGTTGTTGGCAGCCGAACTTGAGTGTTCCGGCGACGCTGTCGTTCCGCCAAGCGCATCCCAACTACCAACGCGGGGATAATCCCGGCAAAAAACCATGCGATGCGGGTTTCAGTCGTGGCTTGCAAGGCGTCGCTAATGGCCGGAATCCGGCTCTCAAAATACGGCCAACCGACGCTAGCGAAGGCTAATAAGACGGCTGCGACGAACATAGTCCGGATAAACCATTTATGCGTCCAGCCAGCCTGTGTCATCGCGACACTAAGCGCGCTGATTGCAGCAGCACCGATAAACAGCTGAACGGAGAGTTCGTCGCCTTGGAGTAGCATGGCGGGAATTTATCTCGCCTGTGGCGCTTGCGCTATAATACTCTACTTCGCTCGCGGACGGGCAAATCAGCCGGCAACTCGTCAAGCCCTCTTGTAAAATATTCTGATTTTCAGAAATTGCCCTTGACCTCGACCCCAAATCACCTTTTTGTCCCCGCCGTCCCGCTCCTTTAGAGGGGCGTTGCGCAACGTCACGAAACGCGGAGCGGGGTGCGGTGGACGCTGGCTTCGCGCTTGACGGGCGATGTGGCTGGCGGACGGCGAAGGCGTGTGGTCCTGATGCCCCGACGCTGGCATCAAGTTCGTGGGAAGCAATTCTCGCAAATGACGGTGGCAAGAAAGCCCGGTCACCGGGGAGAGCGCGCTATAAGCCGTAAACCATTGCGTGGGGAGTGCCGGGTGATTCCGGTGTGACCTGACTAACGCGTGTGCGTCTCTACCAATAAAATTGCACACGCGGCTATCGGGCGCATCGGGCGCCCGGCATTCCCTGCGCCCTCCGTTCGAAGAGGGCGGAACGAACAGGCAATACCCCGCGCAAACCCTGCGGCGAGAATGCGAAACCGTGTCTTGCGGGAATGCGCCGTTTGAAATGCAAAAAGTGCGATGAAATGAATTGTCAGAGAGTGCATCCCGTGCGTTGCCGTCCCAGCGAAAGTTCGCAGGGGCAAAAAGATCGGGGCTGTTGCGCGTCGCTACATCATTCCCGACTCTTCCTCCTCCGCCTGCTCGATCAGCTCCTCGCTGACCACCACGTCCCGCCGGGGAACGAGGAAGACCATGGTCGAGGCGCAGGCAATCGAGAGGATGACGATAGCGGCGTTGAGCGGCACTGGCGTTGCAAAATGGCCGCCGAGATAAGCGCCGAACTGCGAGAACAGCGAGCCGATCCCCATCTGCAGGAATCCCATCGCGCCCGAGGCGGTGCCGGCGGCTTCGGGGCGGATGCTGATGGCGCCGGCCGCCGAATTCGACATCACGAAGGCGTTGGCGAACATCACCAGCATCTGGGTGCCGAACAACCAGGACGGCATCAGATTGAGCCCGGCGACGCCCCAGACCAGGTTCAGGAAGGCACCCGTGAGTTGCATCGCCAGTCCGAACCAGATCAGCCTTTCCAGCGAGTGCCGCGGCGCGAAGCGCACGCAGAACAAATTGCCGATCAGATAGGCAAAGCCGGTGGCGGCAAACCAGGCGCCGTATTCGGCGCTGGAGCGGCCCATCTGCAAGACGACGATGTAGGGCCCGCCGCCGGCGAAGGTGAAGATGATCTGCGAGGCCAGCACCTGGCACAGCATGTAGCCGACAAAGGCACGGTTGGTGATGAGATAGCCGAAATCGCCGCGGAAATTGCTGCCTTCGGCGCGGACGCGGCGGGTTTCCGGCAGCGCCAGCGCAATTGCGACGGCGATGATGAGCGATGCGGCGGTGATGACGTAGAAGATCGAGCGCCAGCCGAACGCGGTTTCCAGAAGGCCCCCGGTCAGGGGGCTCAGCATCTGCGCGATCATCATGACCGCGATGACGAGCGAGATCATCGAACTGATGCGCTCGCGGCTGTAGAGATCGCGGATGATGGCGCGGCTCACCACCATGCCGGCGGCGCCGCCCAGCGCCTGCAGGAACCGCGCCGCGATCAGCTGCGGCAAGGTTTCGGCGAAGATGCAAGCCCCACTCGCCATCACCATCAGGCCGAGACCCGCCAGCAGCACCGGGCGGCGTCCGAAGCGATCCGACAGCGGCCCCATGATGATCTGCGAACAGGCGATGCCGACCATGTAGAGCGACACCGTCATCTGCGCGACCGAGATGTCGCGGCCGAAAGCGGTGGCCAGCACCGGCAGCGCGGGCACCAACATATAGAGCGAAATCGGCGCCACGCCGGTCATGGCGACCAGCAACAGCAGCATGATCCGGGACGTCGCGACGCCGGCATTGCCGGTCGCCGCGTCGGGCGGTTTGCCCATCACTCCATGCATTGAGGTCCGATCCAGTCTCGTGAATCGGACTGTAGCGCGATGGTTCAGCGGGAATACGGACGTTTCGGAATGCGGCTATTCCGTTTTCGGGAGGCGGTAAAATTTCGGGAGGCGGTAAAACGCTTCCTACAGCGACAACGGCTCGGTCGCGGCGTCGAGCCACACCCTGACGGCCTCGTCGACATGCGGGCGGACCGCATGACGGACGCGTTCATGATAGTCGTTGAGCCAGCTCAATTCGTCTCCGCTCAGCATGTTCAGGTCGATCAGCCGGCGGTCGATCGGCGCCAGCGTCAGGGTCTCGAAGGCGTTGACCGGCTTTTCCGCGCCCGCGATGTCGGTGCTAACAACCAGTTCCAGATTCTCGATCCGGATGCCGAACGCGTCGGTCTTGTAGTAGCCGGGTTCGTTGGACAGGATCATGCCGCGCTTTAACGGCGTGGTGCCGAGTTTCGAGATTCGCGCCGGCCCCTCATGCACCGAGAGATAGCTGCCGACGCCGTGGCCGGTGCCGTGCTCGAAATCGATGCCGGCCTGCCAGAGATATTGCCGCGCCAGGGTATCGAGCTGCGCGCCGGTGGTGCCGTCGGGAAACACCGCGCGCGCGATCGCGATGTGGCCGCGCAGCACGCGGGTGAAGCGATCCTGCATTTCCGCCGAAGGTTGACCGATCGCGATGGTGCGGGTGACGTCGGTGGTGCCGTCCTCATATTGCGCACCGGAATCGATCAGCAGGAGGTCGCCGGGCGAGATGCGGCGGTTGCTCTTGCGGGTGACGCGGTAATGCACGATCGCGCCGTTCGGGCCGGTGCCGGCGATGGTCGGGAACGAGACGTCCTTCAGCGCGCCGGTGTCGCGGCGGAAGCTTTCCAGCGCCTCGACGGTGTCGATCTCGGTCAGCGCGCCCTTTGGCGCTTCGCGGTCGATCCAGGCCAGGAACCGCACCAGTGCAATTGCGTCGCGCCGGTGCGCATTCCTTGTACCCTCGATCTCGGTGCTATTCTTCACCGCCTTGAGCAGGCTGACGGGATCGCTGCCGCGCAGCGGCTTGCCGCCGGCGGACGATATCAGCCGGCTCAGGGCGTCGGCGGCGGTCGCGCTGTCGAGCGCGATCGCAGCGCCTCGCTGCGCAAGCTCGGTGAGTTTTGGCGCCAGGGCGTCCGGCTCTTCGACATCGGCCGATTGTTCGAGATGGTCGCGGGCGCTGTTGGAGAGTTTGCGGTGATCGATGAACAATGTGGGCCGGCCGTCTTTGGGTACCAGCGCGTAGGAAAGCGGCAGCGGCGTGTGCGAGACATCGGCGCCGCGGATATTGAACGTCCACGCCACCGCGTGCGAATCCGACAGCACCAGCGCCTCGGCGCCGAGTTTTGCGAACTCCAGCCGTATCCGCTTGAGCTTGTCGGCCTCCGCTTCGCCGGAATACTGCGTGCCGTGAACCGTCACCGGGCCGAGCGGTGGGGCCGGGCGCTCGGTCCACACGGCGTCCAGCGGGTTGCTGTCGACCGCGACCAGTTCCGCGCCGGCCCTGGCACAGGCCGCGGCCAGCCGCTCGGCGCCGGCGGAGGTGTGCAGCCACGGGTCAAATCCGAGCCGGTCGCCGGCCTTGAGATGGCTGGTCAGCCAGCTTTCCGGGGGCGGGTCGGCCAGCGGCTCGATGCTCCAGGCCTTGCGATCGACCTGCTTGGCCGCCTGCAGCGTATAGCGGCCGTCGACGAACACCGCGGCGGCCTGCGGCAGCACGATCGCCTGTCCGGCCGATCCGGTGAAGCCGGTGAGCCAGGCCAGCCGCTCCTCCGAGGGCGGGACATATTCGTTTTGCTGCTGATCGGCGCGGGGAACCACGAATCCGCTGAGGTTGCGCCGCGCCAGCTCCTCGCGAAAGGCGGATAGCCGCGCGGCCAGCGCCACGCCGCCTTCGGGTTCTTCGAACGTCTGGAAGAGGGCTTCGAACATCGTCGGGCTACCTTAGGAGCAGGTGAAAAACTGCGCAATCCGCGCAAATCGCTTCCGGTCTGGGATTTATTATGCTTGAATTGCTGCACCTGCGTTAGACGGGCTGGAACGACTTGCTGTCACAGGCGGTTGATCCAACGATACCAGGGGAAGCTTCCAGGGGTGTCTCAACTCAATGACGAGGGGGATACGCAATGCCTGCGTTCAGTTTTGAAAAGATCTTGCCACCTGTCCGCCGCGGCCCGCTAGCTCCGATCGTCACCAAGCAGCGTGGCGTCATCGTCCAGATCCTGGATCGCTTCGTCGAGGCGCGCGTGAAGCGGGCATCACGTGGGGAGAAGGGCGTCATCGCCCGTCGGCCGCCGAAAGCGCCGGAATAGGCTTCGTACGTCCATCGCCGATAGTCAGGTCTCGCTGAGGTCTGATGCCTTCACCACGGTAGCGTTCACGACCTGGGTTCCCTCCAACTCCCGTACAATTCGCTCGTCCGGCTGTACGACGCCGAGATCGAATTCCCGATCGCGAGTGACCAGAATCATTTTTTGACCAATCGTGACGACCACCGTTACGTCGCGGGTTTCACCTGAAATCGCCCATTCGCGTATTTCGCGCCGATAGGGCTCCCTGCGCCAGGCATCGGGAAAGCCCGGGTCGCACCTGACTTCAATTCCGTCTTCCGACGTCGTCAGCACGAACCTGGATTTGCTCGGCTTCCAGTGCTGGTCCAGCAGGTCATTCACCAGCCAAAGGCACCGGAAGCTCCGGCACTCGCCGGGCCGCTCCGGATAAATCCGGCAACCTTGGCCGGCCTTGCAGTGCGGGCACCACGACCCCACCGGTTTTGCCAGCTCCTCGATCGCCATCACCTTGCAGCAAAGGGTGCAGTCGCCGCACGCCTTCCCGGGAGATGATTCCTCGCTCATGGGGGCGGCGGCTCCTCACCCCACGTTCTGCAACAAAAGGCTGCTCCAGCCTTCGATGCGGATGTGGCGTTTCAGAACCAGCCCGCGCGCACGGTAGGCGGCGATCACGCCTTGCGCCTGGTGCGGCAGCAGGCCGGACAGAATGACCAGCGCCGATGACGCCAGATGCCGGGCCATCGGCGTTGCCATCTGCCGCAGCGGATTGGCGAGAATGTTCGCCAGCACCAGGTCGAACGGCCCGCGCTGCGCGAACTCGGGCGCGGAGAACCCCGTGGCGTGGATAGTCTCCACCAGATCCCCCGATCCGTTGAGCCGGGCATTGTCATCCGCCACCTTCACCGAGAGCGGATCAATGTCGCTCGCCAACACCTTGATGTGCAGGGCCTTCGCCGCGGCTATCGCCAGCACACCGGTGCCGGTGCCGAGATCGAGCACGTGCCGCGGGCGATACGCCTTCAACACCTGATCGAGCAGCAACAGGCAGCCGCGCGTGGTGCCGTGATGGCCGGTGCCGAATGCCAGCGCCGCCTCGATCTCGATGCCGAGCTTGTTGGGCGGCACTTTGGCGCGGTCATGCCGGCCATGCACCATGAAGCGCCCGGCGCGGACCGGGACCAGTTCTTCCAGCGTGGCCTTGACCCAGTCCTTGGCTTCGACGATGTCGAAGGCGATGTCGGCCGCGGCCTCGCCGCCGGCGGCCAGCCCGACCAGATCGCGGATCGAGACCTGATCCGGCGCCTCGGCAAAATGCACGGTGATGTTCCAGCGCCCGCCGGGCCCCTCGAACGCGGCTATCGCGGCCTGGCCCTCGAAAAAACTCTCGGTCAGGAGGTCGACCACGCGCTTGGCGACAATTTCGTCACCGATGGCAAAACTGGCGCGATGGGTAGAGGGGGTGAGGGTGGAGGTCATCGAGGGTCCGTCGAAGGGAAAACAGGCGGATAAACCTTATCCTTCGCCGTATCAATGACCCGGCTTCCCAACCCATTCGCAGGACTTTCGCGCGCCGCCCCCTCAGGCGTCGGCGGGTACCCGAAACAGGCTGTCGATCAGTGCGGATTGCGCGCCGCCGGTCTGCGCCAGGAATTCGGTGACGTCCCAGTCGTCAAAGCCGCCATGCCCGGAAGCCTGCCAGTCGTGACGCACCAAAAGACGCCTGGTTTCGGGATCGAAGACGAGAGACCACCAATCCTCGTCGGCCGGCCCGGGGCCGCGCGAACTCCGGTAAAATTCATGCCGGATTACAGCCATGTTGGCGCCCTCCGTTGGGTTGCCATAATCATACAGGCGCCTGAGGCGGGCGGGATAGCCTTTCAGAGCCCTTGTATTCCGAACGAGTATCAACCCGGCATCCGGCAATGCCGGACTTAAAGGTGGTTCGATCAGTTCTCAAGTATTTCGCGAATTCGTTGAAGGATTTCGGCGACGGCGCTTTCCGCTCTAAAGAACGGCAGTAAATCATCGCCCCTCATGGGTTTTCCGTTCGCGCGCAACGATGCCGCCGCGCGCATGGAGGCGTAAGGCAGCTCTTCAAAGAGTTCCCGCAACTCGTTCACCTCTTCCGGTCCAAGAACATAGCGATGCTTGGGAGCGAGAGCGGTGAAAATTACCCGTTCGGCAGAGCTGGGCATTGCGACATCCCTCCTGCTATCCGCTCAGAATACCATAGCTTGCGGCAGCAGCGTGACCGGGTAAATTTTTCGGGAAGTTTCAAACCGAGACACCACCGATTGTTCGCGGGGTTATACGGCGAAATATACAGAGGCTATCCACAGGCGGCCGCGTCTCGACGCACCGCCCCGCGGGCGGTATCGTTGCGGTCCGGGAGGACGGTTCATCAGCCATGAAGAACGGGCTCTATTCCATCCACATGCATATGCTCGACGGCGTGAGGGGCCGTGACAGCGGGATCCTGATCCTGCGGGACGGCGTTTTGATCGGCGGCGGCCCCTATTTCTGGTCGATCGGCTCCTACACCCTCGGCGAGGGCACCTGGAAGGGGCAGCTCACCACCAATCAGCACACGCCCTTTTCCGACCCCTTCGTTCGCCCGCTGTCCGGCGGGCAAGAAGTCACCAGTGGATTTTCCGGGACATTCGGCAACGACTTGGCCGAGGCGTTCGGCACCGCTTTGGTGGGAACCCGCAGCTTGAGCTTCAGGGCGACCTTGAAGAAGCTCGCAGACGACTGAAGCCAACGGTTTTCCGCCCAGCCATCCACCGGTTTTCCACAGCCTGTCCACAGGGTTGTACCCCGATCCTGCTGATCATCAGGAGGCGCAAAGGTGTGGCATAACCCAGCGAGCGAAAGCGGGCGCGACGAAACCGTCCGGCTCCTGAAGCACGGGCGACAAATCCGGATCTGTCGCTATTTGCGGATCGAAAGCGCGTAGAGATAGGCCAGGATCGCGTCGACGTCCTCGTTGGAAAAGTCGATCTGCGGCATCTCCCGGTGCCGGGAAACCATGCCCTCGCGCAACTCGGCCTGCAGCTCGCGCGGCGCAAATCTGGCGTAGATATTTCGCATCGGCGGAGCCGCTTTCAGCGGGCTGCTGCCGACGGCGCCGATGGCATGGCAACGGCCGCAGTTTTCCTGCAGCAGCGCCTTGCCCCGGTTCCTGAGCTGGCTGGACGTGGCGGCGTTTGAGACACCCGATAAACCCACGAGCAGCCCGACGACCAGGAGCCGGGTCCAGCCGGCAAAAGAGGATGCCATGGTTCACGTCTCCTGTTACTGCACCGGCCCGGTCACTTGAACAACGCCCGGTGATCCCGCAAAATCACCTCCGCCGCGTTGTGGCCGGGGGCGCCGGTGACGCCGCCGCCGGGATGCGCGCCGCTGCCGCAATGGTAGAGGCCCTTTAACGGCCCGCGATAATCGGCATGGCCGAGCATCGGGCGGGCCGAGAACAACTGGTTCAGCGTCAGCGCACCATGGAAGATGTCGCCGCCGAGCAGGCCGAACTGCCGCTCCAGGTCGAGCGGCGACAGCACCTGCCGCCCGATCACGCTTGCCGCGAAACCCGGCGCGTATCTGTCCACCGTCGCGATCATGAGATCGGCGACTTCCTCGCGATGGTCGTCCCAGGATTTGCCGCCCGGCAATTGCGGCGCGACGTGCTGGCAGAACAGGCTCGCGACATGCTGGCCCTCGGGCGCCAGCGTGTCGTCGAGCGTCGAGGGGATCAGGACTTCGACGACCGGCTCGCGGCTCCAGCCCTGCGCGCGTGCGTCCAGCCAGGCGCGGTCCATGTAGCCGAGGCTGGGCGCGATGATGATGCCGGCGGAGAGATGATCGCCTGTGCCGGGCAGCGCGGTGAAGGAGGGCAGCGCGCTCAGCGCCACGTTCATCCGGAAGGTGCCGGAGCCGTTGCGCCAATTCCTGATGCGATCGAGGAATTCGCGCGGCAGCGCATCCGCAGCCACCAGCCGCGTATACAGCAGTTTCGGGTTGACGCCGGAGACCACGTATTTGGCGCGAACGGTCTCGCCATTGTCGAGGATGACGCCGACCGCGCGGTCGCGCTCGACGATCACCTCGCGCACGCCTTTCTCCAGTTCGATCTCGACGCCATGCTCGCGCGCGGCCTTCGCCATCGCCTGGGTGATCGCGCCCATGCCGCCGATGGCGTGACCCCAGACGCCCTTCTTGCCGTTCACCTCGCCGAAGGCATGATGCAGCATCACATAGGCCGAGCCGGCCGCGTAGGGGCTGGCGTAATTGCCGACGATGGCGTCGAACCCGAACAGCGCCTTGATCAGTTCGCTCTCGAAGACATCGTCCAGCATCTCGCCGGCCGAGCGCGTGAACAGGTCGAGCAGCGAGCGCTGCTGCTCCAGCGTCAGCCTGCGCAGGATGTTGGCGGTGCCGGCCGCATTAAAAGCCTCGCGGATCGCGCCGGCGCCAAACCCCTCGACCAGGTTCGGCGGCGCGCGCAGCACGAAGGCGCGCAGCACGTCGGCGATCACCTCGAGGTCGCGGTTGAACGCATCGAGCCTGTCCGCGTCGCGGGTGCTGAGCTTTGCCAGGGATGCTTTGGTGCGGCCTTCGCCGGTCAGGAGATAGCTGCCGTCGGGGGCAGGGCAGAAAATTCTGCGCGCGGCGCTCGACGATTTTCAGGCCGTGATCGTGCAGCTTCAGGTCGGAAATGATCTGCGGGTTGAGCAGGCTGACGGTATAGGCCGCGACCGAATTGCGGAAGCCGGGATGGAATTCCTCGGTCACCGCCGCGCCGCCCACCACCTTGCGGCGCTCGACCACCTTCACGCGCAGGCCGGCCATCGCGAGATAGGCCGCGCAGGTGAGGCCGTTATGCCCGGCGCCGATGATGACAACATCCGTCTCTGTCATGTCCGCTTCAAGAAGGTTTGATCGACTGGGTATCGTCATTCCGGGATGGTCCGCCTGGGCCAGACCCGGAATGACGAGATTCCGGGTTCGATGCTCTGCATCGCCCCGGAATGACGTTCATTAGCGAAGATGATGCTGTAGCAGCCCAGCGCGAAGTGACGATCCGCGCTCCGCGCCCCGCATTGCCCGTCGCGCCGGCATATGCTCCATTGCCCGCCCCGGCGCGCGCGCTTCGCCGGAATTCCGGCGCCCGCCGGGATCATGCCGGAGTTTTCATGGCTTCACCTGATCCGTCCGTGGTCGCGGACCAGCCTTCCGCGAGCCGCAACCGGCTGGTGCTGACGGTCTATACCGCCGCGATCTTCGTCAGCGCGCTGCTATTGTTCTCGGTGCAGCCACTGTTCACCAAGATGGTGCTGCCGCGGCTCGGCGGCTCGCCGGCGGTGTGGTCGGTGGCGATGGTGTTCTTCCAGTCGCTGCTGCTCGCGGGCTATGCCTATGCGCATTATCTGACGCAAATCCGCAGCCGCTGGCTTCCGGCGGCGATCCATCTGGTGCTGCTGGTGATCGCGCTGCTGTCGCTGCCGCTGTCGATCGCGAGCGGGTGGGGCGAGCCGCCGACCTCGGGCTATGCGTTCTGGCTGCTGGGCCTGTTCGCGGTCTCGATCGGGCTGCCGTTCTTTGCGCTCGCCGCCAACAATCCACTGCTGCAGGCCTGGTTCTTCCGCACCGGCCATCCCGACGGCCCCGATCCCTATTTCCTCTATGCCTCCTCGAACATCGGCAGCTTCCTGGCGCTATTGTCCTATCCGGTGCTGCTGGAGCCGATGTTCACGCTGCGCACGCAGAACCTGATCTGGACCGGCGGCTACGGCCTGCTGATCGTCCTGATCGGCGGCTGCGCCGTGCTGCTGCTGCGCTCGCCGGCGATGGCTGTGGCCGACACGGCGGCGGAAGCAGCCGACGCGCCGCCGCCGCCATGGGGCCTGCGCGCGCGCTGGATTTTCCTCGCCGCGGTGCCGTCGGGCCTGCTGATCGCCGTCACCGCGCACATCTCCACCGACGTCGCGGCGGCGCCATTATTGTGGGTGCTGCCGCTGTCGCTGTATCTCTTGACCTGGGTGCTGGTGTTCCAGTCGCGGCCGCTGCTGCCGCACAAATGGATGTTGCGGCTGCAGCCGCTGGCGATCACCGGCGTGATCGTGCTGCTCGCGGTCGGCGGCGAACAGAACCTGCTGCTGACGCTCGGCGGCCATCAGCTCTGTTTCTTCGTCATCGCGATGGCCTGCCATGGCGAACTGGCGCGCACCCGCCCGGCGGCGAAATATCTCACCGGCTTCTATGTCGCGCTGTCGTTCGGCGGCATGGTCGGCGGCCTGTTCGCCGGCTTGATCGCGCCGTTCGCGTTTTCATGGGTCGCGGAATACCCGATCCTGCTGGCCCTGGCGGCGCTGTGCCGGCCGCCCGGCGGCGCCGAGCGGTTCTCGCGCTGGAGCGGCTGGTACTGGCCCTTCCTCGCCGTGCTCGCGGTGGCCCTGATCGCGCCGTCCTGGTCCGACGGCAAGGTCATGCATTGGCTCGACGACAACAGGGTCTGGATGATCGGCGCGGTCGGCGTGCTCTCGGCCTTGCTCGCGCTCGGCCTGAATGCCGACCGCGCCAAGATCTTCGGCACCGTGGTGGTGGCGCTGCTGCTGATCCGGGCCTATCCGGCCGACGACGGGCGGGTGGAAACCGTGCGCAGCTTCTTCGGCGTCCACAAGATCGTGGTGACGCCGCACGGCCAGTACCACGTGCTGATGCACGGCACGACCATCCACGGCGCGCAAAAATTCCAGAACGACGACGGCACGCCGGTCGCCGGCCGGCCCGAGCCGATCACCTACTACCAGAAGGACGGCGGCATCGGGCAGGCGATCACGGCGGTGCGCGAGCGCAAGGGCGGCGCCGCTGCGCGTCGCGGTGATCGGGCTGGGGGCGGGCACGCTGGCCTGCGCCTCCGAGCCCGGCGAGACCTGGAAGTTCTTCGAGATCGACCAGACCATGGTCGACACCGCGCGCGATCCCAAATACTTCACCTACATCAGGGATTGCGAGCCGGACCTGAAACCGGTGATCGGCGACGCCCGGCTGACCTTCGCCCGCGAGCCGGATGGCATCTACGATCTGATCATCGTCGATGCCTATTCGTCGGACGCGATCCCGATTCATCTCGCCACCGAAGAGGCGATGGCGATCTACAAGAAGAAGCTGGCGCCGCAGGGTGCGGTGGTGATGCACGTCTCGAACCGGCATCTGGAACTGGCCAGCGTCATCGTCGGCATCGCCGACGCCAACGATCTCAAGAGCTGGGTCTATAGCGAGGACTCCAACCGCGATAACGAGTATATCTTCGCGACCTCGGTCGTGGTCTGCGCGCGCGAGGAGGCCGATGTCGGCAAGCTCGCATCGTCGGACGTTTGGGCGCTGACCGAGGCCGACAAGAACCAGCGGGTCTGGACCGACGATTATTCCAACGTGCTCGGCGCGGTCTACCGGCGGCTGCGCGACGGCGAACAATAAGGCCCGGGGGTTGGGGAGTCCGATGCACGACAAAGTCGATGTCCTGATTATCGGATCCGGCGCATCGGGGGCGGCCGTGGCCTGGAGTCTCGCCGATACCCGGATGCGAATCCTCTGCCTCGAGCAGGGCGACTGGGTGAAGTCGTCGGATTATCCCAGCAACGGCCGCGACTGGGAGGCGCGCCTGTTCAGCGATTTCGCCATCAATCCCAATCGCCGCGCCCGGCCGACCGATTATCCGATCAACGACGCCAACTCGCCGATCAAGGTGGTCAATTTCAACGGCGTCGGCGGCAGCACCATCATGTACACGGCGCATTTTCCGCGCCTGCATCCTTCCGACTTCAGGGTGCGCACGCTGGACGGTGTCGCCGACGACTGGCCGATCGACTATTCCACGCTGGAGCCGTACTTCGCCGAGAACGACCGCATGATGGGCGTCTCGGGGCTTGCCGGCGATCCCGCCTATCCGCCGAAGCAGCCGCCGATGCCGCCATTGCCACTTGGCAAGTCCGGCGCCCGTTTCGGCAAGGCCATGAACCAGCTCGGCTGGCACTGGTGGCCGTCCGACACCACCATCGCCACCACCGATTACGAGGGCCGCGCGCGCTGCATCAACCTCGGCCATTGCACGCCGGGCTGCGCGCAAGGCGCCAAGGCCTCGACCGACATCACCTATTGGCCGCTGGCGATCCGTGCCGGCGTCGAACTGCGCACGATGTGCCGGGTGCGCGAAATCACTGTCGACGAGCACGGCATGGCCTCCGGCGCGATCTACTACGACGCCGAGGGCAACGAGCACTTCCAGCCCGCCGAAGTGGTCATCCTCGCCTGCAACGGCGTCGGCACGCCGCGCCTGATGCTGAATTCGGTGTCGGCGAAATTTCCCAACGGCATCGCCAATTCGTCGGGGCTGGTCGGCAAGAACCTGATGTTTCACCCCTACGCGCTCACCTACGGCTATGTCGACGAGCCGCTCGACGGCAATCACGGCCCGCCGCTGTGCCTGTGGAGCCAGCAATTCTACGAGACCGACATGAGCCGCGACTTCGTGCGCGGCTATACCTTCCAGTTCGGCCGCGGCGTCGGCGCGATCATGGAGGCGATCGTCAGCGCCAATGCCGGGCGGCTGCCCTGGGGCGAGGACCATCACGCGGCCTACCGCAAGCTCGTCAACCGCCGCATCGGGCTTTCGGCGATCTGCGAGGACCTTCCCGAAGAGCACAACCGCGTCACGCTCGATCCCGTGCTGAAGGATTCCAGCGGCATTCCCGCCCCGAAACTCGACTACACCATCAGCGCCAACAGCCAGAGGATGATGACCCACGGCATCGCGCGGGCGAAGGAAGTTCTCGCTGCCGCCGGCGCCTCCAATATCTGCGTGGAAAGCCCGATCCTGAACGGCGGCTGGCACCTGCTCGGCACCGCGCGGATGGGCACCGACCCCGAACGTTCGGTGGTGAACGAATGGGGCCGCTGCCATGACGTGAAGAACCTGTTCATCGTCGACGGCAGCATCTGGGTGACGTCGGGCGGCGTCAACCCGACCTCGACCATCCAGGCGCTGGCGCTCTACATCGCCGACAGCATCAAGCAGCGTCTCGCCAATCTGTTCGACTGAGAATGACCGACATGAAGAACCATGATCTCGCCCCCGAACAAATCCGCGACTTCCGCGCGCTGGCCGGCACGATCATCCCGGCGAGCGCCAGCTACGGCGTGCCCGGCGCGGACGATGAGCGTATCTTCAGCGACATCCTGCGCAGCCTCGAGCGCGACCGTGACGATGTCCGTCTGGCGCTGGGCCATCTTGCCCGGCTGGCCGGCGGCGCCTTCGCCGAACTCGACCCGGCGCGCCGCACTGAGGTGGCCGCGGAGTTCCGCGAAACCGGCGGCGCGCCGCTCGCCGCGCTCGTTCGCGTGGTGCTGCTTTGCTATTACCGCGACGACCGCGTCATGCAGTCGCTTGGCCTGGAGCCGAGGCCGCCTTTCCCCCTTGGGCACGTCGTCGAGCAGGGCGACTGGTCGCTGCTCGATCCGGTCCGGGCACGGGCGCCGATGTATCGGTCGGTCGATTAAGCCAGAGGGATCGCGGGATGCCGGGGTGGCGCGTCAGTCCGGATAGCTGAACAGCCCGCGCGGCTGGTAGGGCCGCGGCGCATAGACCTGCGGCGCGCCATATTGCGGGGCGTTGCCGTAATACTGCTGGGGCGGCGGATAGGCCTGCGCGTCGTAGAGGCGCCGGCTGGTGCGCGGAGCCGGATAACGCGCGCCGTCCTGGCTGCCGTCGGCCGGATAGATGTAGCCGTCGTCCGGCCGCTCTTGCGGATACTGGGTTTGCGGATACCGGGCCTGCGCCGGCTGCCGCGGCGTCAGCACGACGGGATCGCCGGCGGCGTTGTAATATTGCTGGGCATCGGCCTCGCCGGGGTCGCGGCGCGCCACGGCGGTATTGGCGCGGCCGCGCGGATTGCGCGCCAGCGCGACCTGCGACGACCCCGTCAGCGTCACGGTGGTGTTGAGCACGCCTTGCTCTTCCACCAGTGCGTACAGCGTCGAGGCGTTGGCGCGCGACAGCCGCACGCAGCCATGGGACACCGGGTTGCCGAGCTGGCCCTCGGACCCCGTACCGTGGATCGCGTGACCTTCCCGCGTGAAGAAGATCGAATGCGGCATCGGCGCGTCGTCGAATTCCTTGGAGAAGTGGTCCGCTTCCATCCGGAAGGTGCGGAAGCTGCCGTTCGGCGTCTCGTGCGACGGATTGCCGGTCGAGACCGGCCAGCGATAGCGCGCGACGCCGTCGACGGCGACCGTCATCATCTGATTGTCCTTGTCGACGGTGATGGCGATCTTGGCCTGCGCGGCCCCGGTAGCGGCGAAGAGCATCAGGCCTGCGAGGGCAACGAGGAAGGAACGCATGTTTACTCTGGCCTCCGGGCCTTTCAATACGACGCCTTGACGATGGCGCCGCTCTCACCGTCCCCGCTGTAATATGCCAGAAAACCGGCTTTTGTTCCAGCGGGCTATCGACCCAACGTTAAAGCACGGTGGGGCGCAAACAAGGCCCAGCGGCGATTTTGCCTGCGCGGCAGCGCTAATTTTTCGTGATGAGCCGGTCGCGGATTTACCGCAGCCGAGCAACTTTTTCGTCACATCGGCGTTAGAGATTCCCGTCTCGCCGGCCGGTCACGGCCGACTATCAAGGAATCCAGATGAACAGGAAAATGAGGGTCAGGACAGCGACGCTGCCGGCTGGCTTATCCATCAAATTCTACTTCGCGGCGGCGGCGATCGCGCTCGCATTGCTCGCGATGCCTCAGCTCGGGCACGCACAGGGCATCGTCGGCGGTGCGCAGGAAGGCGCGCGCGAGGGCGGCCGCGCGGCGGGTCCGGTCGGCGCCGTGGTTGGCGGCGCGGTCGGTGCCGGCGTCGGAGGTGCGGTCGGCGCGGTCAACGGGGTGCTCGGAATTCCCAATCACCGCTATTACCGGCGCCACCACGGTTGCCGCGGCTACTACAACCGCTACGGCCATTTCCGCTGCTATCGGTAGATCAATCCGCGTGTCATTCCGGGATGCGTCCCCTTGGGCGCAGGCCCGGAGTCCATACTCCCGATCGTGGTTGTGGATTGCGGGCTCGTGCTTCGCACGCCCCGGCGACAAGCGCTACGCGCTTGCGTAGGGAATGACGGCAAGTTGCTGCAGTGCGCGTCAGTTCTTCAGCCGGTACCCGGTCTTGAAGATCCACCACACCGTAGCCATGCACAACGCGAGGAAGGTCAGCGTCATGGCGACGCTGACGCCGACATTGACGTCGGCAATTTCGTAAAAGCTCCAGCGGAAACCCGAGATCAGGTAGACCACGGGATTGAGCAGGGTGATGGTGCGCCAGCCCGACGGCAGCATGTTGACCGAATAAAAGCTGCCGCCGAGGAACGTCAGCGGCGTGACCACCAGCATCGGGATCATCTGCAGCTTTTCGAAACCGTCGGCCCAGATGCCGATGATGAAGCCGAACAGACTGAAGGTCACCGCGGTCAGCACCAGGAACGTCAGCATCCAGACGGGATGATGGATGTGCAGCGGCACGAACAGGCCGGCAGTGGCGAGGATGATCAGGCCGAGAACGATCGATTTGGTCGCGGCCGCCCCGACATAGCCAAGCACGATCTCGAAATAGGAAATCGGCGCCGACAACAATTCGTAAATGGTGCCGACGAATTTCGGGAAGTAGATGCCGAACGAGGCGTTGGCAATGCTCTGGGTCAGGACCGACAGCATCACCAGCCCCGGCACGATGAAGGTGCCGTAGCTGACGCCTTCGACGGAGGTAATGCGCGAGCCGATCGCCGCCCCGAACACCACGAAATACAGAGACGTCGACACCACGGGCGAAACGATGCTTTGCAGCAGCGTGCGCCATGTGCGCGCCATCTCGAACAGATAGATCGCGCGGACCGCCCTGAAATTCATGGCGCCCTCACCAGGCTGACGAAGATGTCTTCCAGCGAACTCTGCGTGGTATCGAGATCGGAGAAGCGAATGCCGGCGCCGCGCAAATCGCTGAGCAGGCTGGTAATGCCGGTGCGCTCGCCCTTGGTATCGTAACTGTAGGTCAATTCGCAGCCGTCGTCGGACAGTTCGAGATTGTAGGGTACCAGAGCCGGCGGGATGGTTTCGATCTTGCCCTGCAAATACAGCTTCAGCTGCTTCTTGCCCAGCTTCTGCATCAATCCGGCCTTGTCCTCGACCAGGATGATTTCGCCCTTGTTGATGACGCCGATGCGGTCGGCCATCTCCTCGGCCTCTTCGATGTAATGGGTGGTGAGGATGATGGTGACGCCCTTGGCCTGCAGCGTTCGCACCACTTCCCACATCCCCTTGCGCAGCTCGACGTCGACGCCCGCGGTCGGCTCATCGAGAAACAGCACCTGCGGTTCGTGCGACAGCGCCTTGGCGATCATCACCCGGCGCTTCATGCCGCCGGACAGCGTGACGATCTTGGCGTCCTTCTTGTCCCACAGCGAAAGGTCCTTTAGTACCTTCTCGATATGCGCAGGGCTTTTCGGCTTGCCGAACAGGCCGCGGCTGAAGCTCACCGTCGCCCACACCGATTCGAAGGCGTCGGTGTGCAGTTCCTGCGGCACCAGCCCGATCAGCGCGCGCGCGGCGCGATAATCGGCGTTGATGTCATGGCCGCCGACGGTAACCTTGCCTTCACTTAGATTGGCGATGCCGCAGATGATGCTGATCAGCGTGGTCTTGCCGGCGCCGTTCGGCCCCAGCAGTGCGAAGATCTCGCCGCGTCGGATGTCGAGATTGATATTGTTCAGCGCCTTGAAACCGGAGCCATAGGTCTTGGACAGGTTTGCAACGGATATGATGGAAGTCATGCGGAGCTTGAAGATCTGAATTCAACATGCGGGGGGAAAGATAACGCGGCGCTTCGGCCCGCTCGAGGGGCGAGCGCCCACACATAGGAACGGCGGCGGCGGCGCGCAAGCACCGCCGAGCCCGGCCGTATAGCCGGGCAGGGACCTCCAACGGAAGCTGACGGAATTTTACCTGAAATATCCGGTGATGACGTGCATATCGAAGGGCGAGGGAGGCGCCCCGTTCAGGCCCGCATCGATGACCCGCCGGCAGATTTCGACGGTGGCGTGGTCGCCGAGATCGTTGGCGGCTTCGAGAACGATCCAGGCCGCATTCAGCGGATTTTCCGCTTTCTGTTCATCGGAACCGATGCCGGGACACTTGCGTATGCCGAGGGCGGGTTCGTTCATGGCCGATATATCCCCATCCGATCCAGATCGGTCGTGTCACTGCATGGCAAGCGCTGGCTGGCGCTTGGCGTCGGGAGCGGTATCCCCCGGATGTTTGCGCGACTGATAGACTTTCAGAACGCTGCGGGATGTCTCGATGTTGAGGCGGCCATAATCGCGCTCGAGGTCTTTCAACTCCTGCGCGGTGATGCGGTGATCCTTGGCGCCCAGGAACAGCAACGCCATCGTGGTCGGCCACGAAAATTCCAGCGCCTTGGCCAGGATCAGCAGCGTTTCCCTGTTCCGGTCCGGCAGAGCGCGTTCGATCACGTCGACCGGCAGCGAGCACAGCAGCGACAGCCCGATCGTGACCTCTTCGATCTTATGGGAGCGCGCGTAGATGGATATGCTGTTTTCGTTCAGATTGCCCTGCCGGTGCTGCGTCGTCACAACCCGTTTTGCGACGTAGTAGCCTCGCGACACCGGGCCGAACTTGGACTGCAACTCGCCGGCGACATCGGTCACCGTGGATTGAATGTCCTCAACCATGTTGGGACGCTCGCGTTCGAGCCGCTTCCTCACGTCGTCCGAAGCCTTGGCGATCAGCTGCTGGAAGACGTGACGGGGGATGTCCTTGCGCAGGCCAAGCTGCTCGGCGAGGATGGAATCGCCCTCGGCCCGCTGGATCATGTGCAGGAAGCCGAAATCCGACAGGCGCGCGCCATTGTTCCGTGCGACAGAGTTAACCACTTCCTGATTGCCGCGCGTCACCAGCACGTCGGTGACCAACTCCTCGATCGATTTCCGCTCCGAAATCGCGAGCATGTGGGTCTGGCCCTTGAGGCAGACGTTGGCGACCAGCGCGTAGGGCTCGAGCCGCTCGGACTCGCGCAGCACCGGGCCGGCAACCTCGATCTCGTCGTCGAAGGCGAGTTTGTGGATGATGTTGACCGGGGCACGGTCGAAGCTGGCCAGCCGCTCGGCGAGATGCGAGCGCGCCGCGACTTCGATCTCGTCCGCAAGCCTTCCGATCACCTCGCCGAAGGTCCAGATCTCGTCGTCGCTGTAGCTGCCGGCAATCATCAGGTCGGTGGTATGCCACAGCGCCCGCTTGCGGCTCTCGGGCGTACCTCGCGAGACGGCCTCGTCGAGATCCCGGAGAAACGAATTGTCTTCACTCATTTCGGCAACCTTAAATCGCGGCAAAATGCGCGCACATGCGCTATCCGGGTTTGATGTTACCCAGCGATCCGCGAGTTTTCGGTAAAGAAGGGGGATAAGTATTGTCTCTAAAAATTCGCTAAAATGCGACGGAATAGGCCGGGGTCCGCGCTATGTCGCTCTTCCGGCTCGGGAATCCCGGTCAAATGTCCAGGAGATCGGCCGGATCCAGGGCAGCCTCGAATCGAGGGACGAGGCCGTCGGGCAGCGCCACCAGTTTCGCCGAGCGGCTGGCGGATGCGCCAAAAATCGCGGCCCCCGCGACCGGCTTCGCCAGCCGCGTGTACTCGGACCAGATCAAATAGAGCATCAGCGGTGGCTGCCGGCCAGCCGACAGCAGTTGCGCGCAGCGTTCGGCGGCGCCTTCCGTCAGCCACCAACCCTGCGCCAGCGTGACCAGCTTCCTGAAATGGCGGATGGTGCCGGATTGCCGGGCTGGATCGACCCCCGCCAGCTGCGCACAATGGGTGAGCCAGTTGAGCCCGCCCACGATGGCGATGGAAAAATCAACGGTGGCATTGCCTTCGAAATCGATCACGGTTTCCGCATGGGGACGCTGAAAAAGGTAGGCGTCGATCATCTCGAGCTGGCGGCCGGCTTCGCTCAGCAGTCCAGTTTCATGTCCGGGCACCGCCATCACGTAGCGCATCGCTTCCAGCCGGGTGTGATCCCAGACCGAAGCCACGTCGCCGCCGGCGTCCGACAGCGTGCGCTTGCAGGCCGGATAGATCAGTCTGCCCTGATCGAGGTCGTCGAGATATTGCGGGACGCGTCTGGCGAGATTTTTAAGCAGCAGGTCGGGTGCAGCGAACCCCCGCAGCGGCTCTCTCGCCGCGGATGTATCAGACGGCGGCTTCCCGGAATGTAACCAATCAAACACCTCGGCTGCCCCAATGACGGGTCCGCGCCGATTTTACACCCGCTCGACGAAACTATCGACCACCTTCTTCTCGCCGGCCTTCTCGAAGGCGATGGTGAACTTGTTGCCGGTCGCGGTTGACTCACTCCGCCGCGTGAGCACGCGCGCGCAATTCGATCAGGGCCACCATGTGGGTTTTGATATCATCCGTGATTTCCGGATCGGACTTGAGTTCGGTCAGGGTTCGCGGCCGAGGCATCGGCTTGCCGTCCGCCGCAAAGCTTTCCGCATACAGCTCCAACGCCTCCGGCGCGTTGCGCAAGGCTTCGTCGATATCGTCGCCTGCAGACGTACAGCCGGGCAGGTCCGGAAACCAGACGCCAATGGCGTGGTCCGGTCCTGCATCCTCGATGATGGCGACGTAATGTGTCACGCGAACCTCAATCGGGCTTCCATCCTGCGCCCTTATAAATGGCACGAACCAGGCCTTTTCCCAAGTCCTTCTTGGGGTGAGGAACGACCACCGTTGCGCCCGAGATCGCACTTTTGAAGACGTGGTGAGAGCCGGTGACGCGCACAAGCGTCCAACCCTCCCGCTCGAGACGGCGAATAATGTCGCGGCTGCTGGTCAACATGAATCGCCCCCATCGGAAATATATGATGGAAGGCTTGGAACGGCCAGCCCGCTTTAGGTGGGTGCTACCCGCTCGACGAAACTATCGACCACCTTCTTCTCGCCGGCCTTCTCGAAGGCGATGGTGAGCTTGTTGCCGTCGATCTTCACCACGTTGCCGTAGCCGAATTTCTGGTGAAACACCCGGTCGTCGAGATTGAATTCCGAAATGGTGCCGGTGGATTTGGCGATCAGCTCGCCCTCGATCGTCATCGGTCCGCGCTTGTTGCGCGTGAAGTCGCCGCGTGAAGAAGTATCGCCGCGCGAGCCGGAGAATGGCGACTGGCTTTCGTTGAAGCCGCCGCCGGCCTGGCCTTGGCCGTTTCCTTGGCGGCCGCCCTGGCCGCGGGCGCGGTTGGCCTGTGCGCGCTGCCAGCCCGGCGTGGTGTAGCTCGAGCCGAAGGATTCCACATTGTCGAAGCGCGAGGGGCCGTAGCCGCCGGAGCCGCCCCAGCCGGAGCCGCCTTTGGATTCCGTGATCTCGACATTATGCGCCGGCAGTTCGTCGAGAAAGCGCGACGGGATCGTGGTCGACCAGGTGCCGTGGATCCGCCGGTTGGTGGCAAAATAGAGTTTCGCCCGGCGACGGGCGCGCGTGAGCCCGACATGGGCGAGACGGCGCTCTTCCTCCAGCCCGGCGCGGCCCTGTTCGTCGAGCGTGCGCTGGCTCGGAAACAGCCCTTCCTCCCACCCCGGTAGAAAGACGTTGTCGAATTCGAGGCCCTTGGCCGAATGCAGCGTCATCAGCGACACCGCGTCGTCATCGGCGCCGCCGTCGCGGTCCATCACCAGCGAGATGTGCTCGAGGAACCCCTGCAGGTTCTCGAATTCCTCCATCGAGCGCACCAGCTCCTTGAGGTTATCGAGCCGGCCGGCGGCGTCGGCGGAACGGTCCTTCTGCCACATCTCGGTGTAGCCGCTCTCGTCGAGCACGATCTCGGCCATCTCGGTATGCGAGGTCACCTCGCGCTGCACGCGCCAGCGGTCGAAGCTGGCGATGAGGTCGCGCAGCGACCCGCGCGCCTTCGGCTTCAGCTCGTCGGTCTCGACCACGGCGCGGGCGGCCTCGAACAGCGGAATGCGGCGCTTGCGGGCGTGATCGTGCAGCATCTGCACGGTGGCGTCGCCGAGTCCGCGCTTCGGCACGTTGACGATGCGCTCGAAGGCGAGGTCGTCGGCCGGCGAATTGATCACGCGCAGATAGGCCAGCGCATCGCGGATTTCGGCGCGCTCATAGAACCTCGGGCCGCCGATCACGCGGTAGGGCAGGCCGAGCGTGACGAAGCGATCCTCGAACTCGCGCATCTGGAACGAGGCGCGCACCAGAATGGCGATGTCGTTGAGCTTGTGGCCGGCGCGCTGCAGCTCCTCGATCTCCTCGCCGATGGCGCGGGCTTCCTCTTCGGAGTCCCAGGAGCCGGTGACGGTGACCTTCTCGCCGTCGACGTCCTCGGTGCGCAGCGTCTTGCCGAGCCGGCCTTCGTTATGGGCGATCAGATGCGAGGCGGCGGCGAGGATGTGGCCGGTGGAGCGGTAGTTGCGCTCGAGGCGAATGACCTTGGCGCCGGGAAAATCGTGCTCGAAGCGCAGGATGTTGTCGACCTCCGCGCCACGCCAGCCGTAGATCGACTGGTCGTCGTCGCCGACGCAGCAGATGTTCTTGGGCGGCGAGGCGGGCTGAGCAACGTCATTCCGGGGCGCACCGGCAGGTGCGAACCCGGAATCTCGAAGTGAGTTCCTCTTCAGATTCCGGGTTCGCATCTTCGATGCGCCCCGGAATGACGGCAGAGCCGGTGTGTCCCGGAATAACGGCGGAAAGCGGCACACCCGGCTTCGACGACGCCTGCGACAACAGCCGCAGCCAGAGATACTGCGCCACGTTGGTGTCCTGATATTCGTCGACCAGGATGAACTTGAAGCGGTTCTGGTAATTTCTGAGCACGTCGGGATGCTCGCGGAACAGCCGGATGTTCTCGAGAAGCAGATCGCCGAAATCGGCGGCGTTGAGAATTTTGAGTCGCTCCTGATAGGCCGTGTAGAGCTTGCCGCCCTTGCCGTTGCCGAACACCGCGGCTTCGCCCGGCGGCACCTGCGACGGCGTCAGCCCTCGGTTCTTCCAGCCGTCGATCAATCCGGCCAGCATCCGCGCCGGCCAGCGCTTGTCGTCGATATTTTCCGCCTGCAGCAGCTGTTTGAGCAGCCGGACCTGGTCGTCGACATCGAGCACGGTGAAGTTGGATTTCAGCTGCACCAGTTCGGCATGGAAGCGCAGGATGCGGCCGCCGATGGAATGGAAGGTGCCGAGCCATGGCATGCCTTCGACCGCCTGGCCCAGCATCTGGCCAAGCCGCAGCTTCATCTCGCGCGCGGCCTTGTTGGTGAAGGTGACGGAGAGGATTTCGCCGGGCCGCGCGCGGCCCGTGCTGAGGATATGGGCGATCCGGCAGGTCAGCACCCGGGTCTTGCCGGTGCCGGCGCCGGCCAGCACCAGAACCGGGCCATCCAGCGTTTCCACCGCTTCGCGCTGCTCGGGATTGAGGCCAGAGAGATATTGCGGGGTCGCCGACGCCCGGGCGCGCGCGGCAATGCCGCCAGCGGCGGGCTGGTGGTCGGGGACGCCCTGATGGCTCAGTCTGTTCGGCTCGGTCATATGCGAATCGTCTTCCGCCCACGATGGCACCGCGGGGCCGTGAAGGGGAGCCTTCATAGCAGGATTGATGGGCATATAGGGCTTTGGCGGGGCTTTTGACAGGCTTTATCCCGCGCCGGCTGAGGCCGCATTCCGGGTCCCGACCCCGGATTTTGTTCCTTCGGGGGACCGAAATTTTCCTGGTTTCGAGGCCGGGAACATTTGTTCCTGCGGCCGATTATTTCGGCATCCGATGCGCGGCGCCTTCCGTCGCGCCGAATTTGAAACCGAACAGGAAGGTACGTGCCATGCTGAGCTGGGTCGTTACATTCTTGATTATCGCGCTGATCGCAGGCGTTCTGGGCTTCGGCGGCGTCGCTGGCGCCTCGATCGAAATCGCCAAGATCATCTTCTTCATCGCGATCGTGCTGTTTCTGGTCTCGGCCGTGGTTGGCCTCGCGCGCGGTCGTACCCGCGTTTAGCCCGAGGTCTTGGGGCGGATCGGGCAAACGGCGGCGGCGAAATCACCATGCTGCCGGCCATTTGTCGCCAAGGGCCGGCTTTTTGTCGTCCCGATCCGATCCGCCGTCAGTGGTAAAGCTCGGCCGCCGATCTGTGTTCGGCGCGAGCCACGAGTTGCGCGATCATGTCGGCGACTTGCCCGGCATGGGTCGAAATCATGAAATGAGCGGCTTCCGGAATTTCGGCGATGCTCGCATTCGGCATGCCCAGGGCCAGCAGTTCGTTGGCGCGTTTGGCGGCCGGGTGACTGGCCTCGCCCCACAACACCAGCGCGGGGATCTTGATCGTCGCAAGCCATGCGGGGGTCAGTTCGAAACCATAGGCGCTGGCCCAGTCCAGAAGGTTGACCGGCGTCGTTTCAATGGCGTAGTCGCGAAGCCGTTGCGGCCAGCCCGAGAACGTGCCCGCGCCGCCATAGAAGTCGATCATCTGTTCGATCGCGGCCTTGTCGCCGGAATAGTAGGCAAGGAAATAGTTGTCGGTCATATTCCGAAACGCGAGATAGTGCCGGTATTCGCCCATTGGCCGCAAGATTTCCGCAGCAGGCGCCTCGGCGATCGTCAGGCTCAGCAGCGGCACGCGCCGTCGCAGCGCGACCGCCAGCGCGGTCAGGCCGCCGAAGGAATGGCCGACCAGGTGCACGGGGCAGCCCGCGCGCCTGATCACCGCTTCAACGGCTTCGGCCTCGTGGGAAATATCGGTATCTCCGGCGGTGCGCCGCTCGGCCGTGCCGCCATAGCCAAGCAGGCTCGTGGTCACCCAGCGGAAGCCGCGCTGCCAATGCGCGAGCATCGGCCGCCACGCCGCGCCGGTGCTGCACGATCCCGGCACCAGCACGACCGTCGGTCCGGCTCCGGCTTCGTCATAGTCCACACGCCCGCGCAAATCCTCGATCATGATTTAGGCACTCCTTCTGAACGGTCAGAGTTAGCCAAAACGGCGTCGAGCCCGCGCCCTCCGAACGGAGGACAATCGCTCGACGCCGTGGCCGCGCCGCGTCGGGAGATCAGCGCCTGGTGATCACGACCTCTAGGTACTCGCTGGGAAGGACCATGGTGCCGTCCTCGGCCCGATTCATCCGCGCGATCAGCGCGAGCAGATCGTTCGTCAGGCCCTGTTGATTGGCCGCGTCGAGCGCCGCGAAGGCCTTGAGCGTCGGGCCGTAATAGTTCTTGAAGATTTCGAGAAAATGCTCGGGCGAACGGTAGCGGAAGTTGAAATGGCGCCGCTCCGCCTTGATGGAGGCGGCGGAAGCGCCGAACATTTCCTTGATGCGGGCCTCGGTGCCCCACAGCGCCGGCGATTTCACGCCGGCCGGCGGCGGCAGATACTTGCCCAGCGTCTTGAAGAGCTGCCCGATGAAGCCTTCCGGCGTCCAGTTGGCCAAGCCGATCTTGCCGCCACGCTTGCTTACTCTCGCAAGCTCCGACGCGGCCTTGTGCTGGTCAGGCGTGAACATGACGCCAAAGGTCGAAACCACCGCGTCGAAACTGGCATCGGCAAAGGGCAGAGCTTCCGCGTCCGCCTCCCTGAACTCGACCGACAAACCGTCAGCCGTGGCCCGCGAGCGGCCGCGCTCGAGCAGGCTCGGCACATAGTCGGTGGAAACCACCTCGCACCAGCGCCGTGCGGCGGCGAGGGTGGCGTTGCCGTTGCCGGCGGCGACGTCGAGGACCTTTTGTCCGGAGCGAAGGTCGAGCGCTTCGCAAAGCTCCTCGCCGACGATCTGCAGGGTGGTGCCGACAACGGCATAGTCGCCGGAGGACCAGGCGCCCTGCTGACGGGTCTTCAGTGCCGCGAGATCGAGCTGGACTTGTGTCTGGCTTGCGGCGGCGGATGTTGCGGTCATGATGATGCTTTCCTGTAATGAACTGGGGTTGAAATTCGAGCGTGGCGAACGCGCCATTATTCTTGGTGATGGCCCGTGTCGCGGCCGGACGCGTTGGGAAATCGCGGACGCGACGAGACCTGCCGATAGCGGCGGATCTGGCCGCCGAATCCGGCGACGCCGCGTTCGATCAGCGCGGCACAGGCGCCAACGCCGTGTAGAATTGTAAATAAGACTGCCACTGGGAATTCCTCGTATGCGTGGAACGAGGGGCGGGCTTAATCCCTGCCGCCGCAGACGCTTATCCAGTTCGCGCCACGATTATCCGGAAAGTGAACTTTTTAGCCGCAATCGAGACTCAACATCGATGGTTTGGAGTTTTCGGGATGATTGCGAGACAGAACATTTCATCAACACCATTGCCGCGCAGCGTTCGGCGCGCACTCGATGCGATGCATGCCAATGTCGGGCACGGCTGGAACGTGACGGGGCTCGCCGCGGTCGCCGGGGTTTCCGGCCGGACGCTGCAACGGCAATTTCTGGCCTTTCTCGGCAAGGCGCCGCATGCCGCGCTTCGCGATATCAATTTCGAGCGGGCCCGGCGTGAACTGCTGCGCGGCTCTGCCGGCGCCAAGGTGGCGGATGTCGCGCAGCGCTGCGGCTTTCTCCATGGCGGGCGGTTCTCCGTCGAGTATCGCCGCCGCTACGGCGAAACGCCGTCGCAAACGCTGAAGCGGCAGGCGGTGTTCTCGGCTGCCCTCGGCTCGATGCCTTCGTTCTTTGTGCCGGCGCGCGACCGCCCGACGGTTGCCTTCGGTCCGATCGAGGCGGCCGCGGAGCATCTCGAAATCGCCGGCGTGCTTGGCGAGGATCTCGCCACGGCGCTGACGCGCGCGGGCATTGCGGTTGCGAGTCAGCCGAGATCGGCGCGCTACCAGCTCGCCGGCGCGATCCGGGGCGAGGGCGCGCAGACGCGTCTCACCTTCCGCCTGATCGATAGCGAGACCGGCCGTCAACTCTGGGCACACCGCTCCGACGGCGCGCTGCATGACGACAACACCGCCGAGGAACATCTCGCCACGCGGATCGCCGCGGCGCTGCAGCCTTGTCTGCGCTCCGCCGAGATCGAGCGCGCGCTGCGCAAGCAAGGCACCGACCTCGGCGCGCACGACCTTGCCTTGCGGGCCATGCCCGGCGTGCTCTCGCTCGATGCCGAGGGCAATGCGCGCGCGCTCGATTTGCTGGAACGCGCGATGGAGCAGGATCCGGGCCACGCGCTGGCCACGGCGCTTGCGGCCTGGGCCCATGCTCAGCGTGTCGTGTACCACTTCACGTCCGAGCCGCAGGCCGACCGGGCGCGCGGCATCGAGCTGGCGCACAGGGCCCAGGCGCTTTCCTGCGATGCGAGCGTGCTCGCCGTGCTCGGCAACGCCCTGACATTGCTCGACGAACTTGACACCGCGGAGCTGGTAATAGGCAAGGCGCTGGCGGTCGACGGCGGATCGGCATGGGCGTGGAGCCGCAGCGGATGGCTCGATGTCTACCGGGGCGATCCCGAATCCGCGATCGAACGGTTGAAGATCGCGCTCGACCTCGCGCCGCATGATTCGCTTGCCTTCAACAGCCTGGTCGGAATTGGCTGCGCGCATTTCAAGGCTGGCAATTATTCCGAAGCCGCGAGGTGGCAGGAGCGGGCGCTGATCGAGCATCCGTCGGCGATCTGGGTGCATCGGACCCTGTGTCCGGCCTATGTGCTCGCCGGCGCGAGGCTTGACGCCCATCGGAGCCTGGCGGCGCTGCGCGGGCAATATCCGCAGCTCACGCTGTCGGAGGTGCAACGGGGAATGCCGCCGCTGCCGGAATCCTACCGTAATCTGGTCGTCGATGCGCTGAACGATGTCGGCCTTCCGGCGTAGGGAATATTCCCGCGGTTGCGGTGTAGCACCTGAGACGAGTTCGTTCGGGACGGATCGATCGTCGCGTCCTATCCATCTCACGCCGCGATGATTTGCTCGAGCGCTTAGTACGGGGATTGGTGCCTTCGAAATGCCATCGAGTTGCGGTGTCTGCGCGTTAGACCAAGCTGCCATTTCCTGTTCCGTCTATTTTCCTTCCGCATCATTTTATCCGAGACCCATAGCCATGAACGATAGAAAGCAATTGTCGGCGCTGATCGGCGATATCTATGACGCCGTCCTCGATCCCGCGCAGCGAATCGACGTGATCGAGAAAATCGCGAGCTTCAGCGGCGGTCACTCGGGTGGGCTGCTGTCGAAGCATTCGTTGGGCTGTTCCGAGAATCTCTATTGTTATATCGGGGCGGATCCGGAGAGCCTGCAGGCCTATTCGGAGAGCTATCCGAAGCTCGATCCCACGGCGGCTACGCATTCCTTCGGGCTCGCGCAGGTCGTCAGCGCCACGGATGTCGTGCCTCATGACGAGTTCCGCCGCGGCCGGTTTTACCGGGAGTGGGCCGGGCCGCATGGCTGGGTCGATGTGGCGAGCGCGGTGGTCGATAAATCCGCGACGAGCTGCACCTTTCTCAGCGTGGTGCGCCACGAGGCGACCGGCGTGGTCGACAATGAAATGCGCCGGCGGATGGCGCTCGTGATACCTCATGTCCGGCGCGCCTACCTGATCGGCAAGACCATCAATCTCGGGCAGTCCGAAGCTGCCTGCTTCTCCGACATCCTCGATGGCCTGAGCGCCGGCATGATTCTCGTCGACGGCATCGGCCGCGTCGTGCATGCCAATGCGGCGGGCAATGCCATTCTCCGCGCCGCCGACTTCCTGCGCACCATACACGGGCGGCTCGTTGCCGGCGATGCGTCGACCAATGCAGCCTTTCGCGAAATACTCGTCGCGGCGGATGCTGGCGACGCGGCGATCGGCGTCAGGGGCGTCGCCCTGCCGTTGACCGCGCATGATGGCGAACGTTACGTCGCTCACGTGCTGCCGCTGACCTCCGGCGTACGCCGGCAGGCGGGCCTTGCGTTCAACGCGGTTGCTGCATTGTTCATTCGCAAGGCGGCGCTGGAAGCCTCCGCAACTCCTGACGTGATCGGCCGGATGTACAAGCTGACGCCCGCCGAACTGCGCGTGCTGCTTGCCATTGTCGATGTCGGCGGAGTCCCGGAGGTGGCGGCGGCGCTTGGCGTGGCTTCCACCACCATCAAGACCCACCTCAATCGCCTGTTTGAAAAAACCGGCGTCTGCCGACAGGCCGATCTGGTCAAGCTGGTGGCCGGGTTTTCCACGCCACTGGCCAGCTGACGCGAATCATTCATCGAACCGCACGAAGAACCGCGCCGACCGCTGCGCGGCTCGTCGCCGCTACGTTGTGGTGGTTAACGGTTCAACAGATCGTCATGCGACGTCCTTCAAATGGGGGACGACGATGTCCGGTCCAAGATCTATTTCCCGTGAAGCTGGAAGCGCGCGCGATGAGCGCGACGAGGCCGCGTGATTCCCGAGATCGCCATTCGCGATGCGCGAGGTGGAAACGCGGCCGTTCGATTTGGAGTTGCAGATAATGCTGAGACGTATGGTTTTGACGGGTGCCCTGGTCGGCATCGCATTGGCGCACGGGTTCGTCTTGTACAAGATCGACACAGGGCTTCGCTCGCACGGCCTCACGCCCACCATGGCTTCGCGATCCCACAAGGCATTCTGGTAGAGCCCGCGCGTTTCGGACGGGGCAGACTCACGACACCGTATGTGCCGGCTTCTCGCGGCCCGCGATTTCATGATCCCGCCCTCATCGGATTGCAGGATGTTCGTGTCGTGTGTTTGGCGGCCACTGCCGACATCCGCGCGCTCATACCCTGGCGCGCAACACATTTGCGAGGATCATCATCATGGCCAAATTCATCGGATCCGGCGCCGACGAAATCATCATTCCGTCCGTTGTCTCGTCGACCGTGACCGCAACAGGCGGAGCGAGGCCATCGAACGCCGCAGAACATATCGTTCGCCTCGCTCCACGCGCACGATTTCATGTTTGCGTGAACCAGGTTACCCGAGCCCGGTCTCCCCGGGAGCCTTGCTGCCGCCGCATCACGCGGCATTTTTCCGCGTAGGCTCGATCCGCTATTTCGACGGCATCGCGATCTTGCGACCGATGCCTTCCGGCCGCGAGATGGCCGCGTGGGCGTTCGCCAGGGCCTCGATCCGGGCACGGATGTCGGGCGGAAATGGCGCGGTCTTGCGCGCGGTCATGTCGATATGGATCGTCATGTTTTCGGACGTCGCCGACAGCCAGCCCTCGCCGGCGTGGCGCAGTTCCTCGAACGTGTGCAGCCGCTTCTCGTCGGCGCCCACCAGCAGGATCGAAATCTGCACCGGATCGCCGAGGTGAATCTCCCGCAAGTACCGCACATGGCATTCGGCGGTGAAGGTCGAGCCCTGGCGCTCCCGCATATAGCCGGGCCCGATCCCGAGCTTGAGCCATAATTCGTCGATGGCGCGGTCGAACATCACATTGTAATAAGCCATGTTGAGATGGCCGTTATAGTCGATCCATTGCGGCTCGATCTGCATCACCGACGACAGGAACGGGGTGGGCCGGAGCAGTACATCCTCGCCGGCGGCAGCAGCTGTCATCGTCAATCCCCGTTTGTGGCCCATGATCTCTTGACCGCCCACTATATCCTTTGCAAGGGTCGGCCGCACGGGAGGACCTCACTTGGGCATGACCATCACCAATCAACTGAAACGTCCGGAACCGCAGGCGCTGGCCGGGGCGCTGGAAGCGCTGGCCGCCCGGTTCGGCAACCGGCTGATCACCTCGCAGGCGGTACGCGACCAGCACGCCCATACCACGACCTGGCTGGCGGCGCAGCCGCCCGACGCCGTGGTCATGGCGCAGGACACCGCCGATATCCAGGACGTGGTGCGGATCTGCGCCAGACACGGCGTTCCCGTGATCGCATTCGGCACCGGCACCTCGCTGGAGGGGCAGGTCAATGCGCCGGCCGGCGGCGTCTGCATCGACCTGCGCGACATGAACAAGGTGCTGGAGGTCCATGCCGACGACCTCGACTGCGTGATCCAGCCCGGCGTCACCCGCAAGGCGCTCAACGAACATCTGCGCGACCAGGGCGTGTTCTTCCCGATCGATCCGGGCGCCGATGCCTCGCTGGGCGGCATGGCCTCGACCCGGGCGTCGGGCACCAACGCGGTGCGCTACGGCACCATGCGTGACAATGTGCTGGCGCTCAAGGTGGTGCGCGGCGATGGCGAGATCATCACCACGGGCACGCGGGCGAAGAAATCCTCGGCCGGCTACGACCTGACGCATCTGTTCGTCGGCGCCGAGGGCACGCTCGGGATCATCTGCGAACTGACGATCAAGCTGCGCGGCATCCCCGAAACCATCGCGGCGGCGGCCTGCTCGTTCGAAACCGTGCGCGGCGCCTGCCAGGCGACGATCCTGGCGATCCAGACCGGCATACCCGTGGCGCGGATCGAACTGCTCAACGCTGAACAGGTCAAGGCCTGCAATTCCTACTCGAAACTGACGCTGCCGGAGACGCCGCTTCTGCTGCTCGAGTTTCATGGCAGCGAGAATGAGGTCGCCGAGCAATCCAGAAATTTCAGCGAGATCGCCAAGGAATGCGGCGGCGGCGAATTCACCTGGACCACGCGGCCCGAGGACCGCACCAAACTGTGGCAGGCCCGCCATGACGCCTATTGGTCGGTGAAGGCGCTCCGCCCCGGCGCCGGCGTGGTCGCAACCGATGTCTGCGTACCGATCTCGCGGCTGGCCGACTGCGTCACCGAGACCGAGGCCGACCTGAAGCGGCTGAAGCTGCAGTCGCCGATCGTCGGCCATGTCGGCGACGGCAACTTCCACTGTTCGCTGTTGTGCGACGTCGACGACCGCGACGAGATGGCGCGCGGCGAGGAATTCATGCATCGCCTGGTCGAGCGCGCCCAGGCGATGGGGGGCACCTGCACCGGCGAGCACGGCATCGGCCAAGGCAAGCAGAAATATCTTAAGGCCGAACTCGGCTCCGAGGCCATCGACGCGATGCGGGCGGTCAAGCAGGCGCTCGATCCGCAGAATATTTTCAATCCTGGAAAGATCCTGCCGGCGGTCCAGGGCTCTTAATGACGCGAACCCCCGGCCCGCCCACTACGACTAATCTATGCTGTTTGCGCATTCGGGGCATGGGCGATGTGGAAGTTCAGGCGAGGCGAACACAAGGACATCTGGGACGAGGAAATCCAGTGGCCGGTCGGCGATATCGAGGCCGCGCACCGCATCCGCGAAATCTGCCGGTCGGCGGCCGAATGCGCCGGGAAATCAGCCGGCGCGGCCGAGAAGAAAAATCCGGAGACCGAGCGCTATGAACGCGCTGCCAGGACCGCGATGGAAATCGCCATGAAAATTTCCGACGATCTCCTGCGCGATTCTTCGGTCCGGCAGATCGTGGGCCTGTGCGTGACCGCCAACGATCTGAAGACCGCCCGGATATTGCTGCGCGCGATCGGCGCGGTATCGATCCGGGAAGACGCGCTCAACGACCACCCGATGCTGCGGCAGTAAACCGGCGATCGCACTATGCCGACCGGGTGAAATCGGTCCAGAGCCCGAGTATCACGTGCAGCATCATGATGACACCGGCGAGCACGAGGCAGATAAAGGCCGCGTCAAGCAGGTAGCCAGCTGCGGTGAGGGTGCCCAGCATGACCGATACGATCACGCCGAACGTTCCTGCTATCGCGAGCAGGGTCGCAATTTTGGGTGCCGACATGACAATCCCTCCTGTTGCTGTGTTCGTCTTCACTCCGTGTTGGCTTCTTGTATCTGACAGCTATGGTTGCTGACTGATAGAAGGCGAGGCCGTTACCCGGCGGATGTCATTGATTTATATCAACCGGGGGCGGCAATTTGGTGCATGGTTCCAATTCGACCGGGCAACATCTGAGCTCTCCGCTAGTCTTGTCCGACAGGCGCCGGACACGGTTCCCGGCTCGCCAGATGCCGCGTACAACAGCAAACGAAATTCCGGGGAATTGGTTCAATGGATGAGGATATTCTGGCCAAGCTGGAGCAGCGTCTCGGACGTTTGCATGCGAGGCAGCGCCTGGGCATCGAGACCGATCACGAAGCCCAGATCTTCGGCCAGGGTCTGACCTTCTTTCATCTGGAAAACTGGTATTCCGCCCGATCGATCATTCGGACCGCGCTGAAGCTGAGCGGTCTCTACTGGCGCGCGCGCCGCAACGCCGAAAGCGTCATCGTCAGGCGCAACGACATCGTCTTCAAGGATCTGCCGCCGCGTTTCGATGGCTTCATCATCCTGCACCTCAGTGACCTGCACGTGGACATCAGCGGGGCCGCGATGCAGCGGGTGTGTGAGCTCGTCGGCGAGCTGCGTTACGACATCTGCGTCCTCACCGGCGACTATCGCGGCGAGACATTCGGGCCGTTCGAGGTGGCGCTGGACGGCGTCGGGCGGGTGCGAAGCGGCCTCAAGGGACCGATCTACGGCGTGCTGGGCAACCACGATACCATCCGGATGGTGCCCGGGCTGGAGGCCATGGGAATACGCATGCTGCTCAACGAGTGCGAGCCGATCGCGCGCGACGACCAGCGCATCTTCCTCGCCGGCGTCGACGATGCGCACTTCTACCGGATGGACAATATCGAAAAGGCCGTGGCGAAGGTACCGGAGGGCGCGTTCTCGATCCTGCTGTCGCACACGCCCGAAATCTACCGCCAGGCGGTGCACGCGCATTTCAGGCTGATGCTGAGCGGTCATACCCATGGCGGCCAGCTCTGCCTGCCCGGGTCGATTCCGATTATGCTGGAGGCGGTGCTGCCAAGACGCATGGGGGCGGGCGCCTGGCAGTATCACGGGATGACCGGCTACACCTCGGTGGGGGCGGGGACGAGCGTCGTTCCCGTGCGCCTCAACTGTCCACCTGAAATCACCCTGCATTGCCTGCGCTGCGGCTGACCGAAATTTAATACGGTTCGTCGCGCAGGTGGGCGCGGAAGAGCAGGCGCGACAGCACCAGTTCGCCGGCAAAAAACACCCCGACTCCAAGCGCGATGTCGACGGCCGTCAACGACAGCGCGTCGCGGCATGCCAGCATCGGCAGCAGAGATTCGGGAATCTGATCCAGCCCGAGCGCCTGGCTGCTCGGCGGCAGGTTGAGACGGCGCTTGACGAAACTGGAGAACAGATCGCCGGCCATCGCCGCGCCCGCCACGGTCAGCCCGATCACCGGATCGAGGCCCATCAGCGGCGCTCCCGCCGCGGCAGAGAGCAGCGCGACCAGGATGCCGCGGACCGTCTTCGAGGGCCCGAACAGGGGCCGCCCGTCGAAGAACGCCGCACCGAAGTCCAGCGGAAGCGCAAACCTGCCGCCAAGAATCTTTTTGGCGACGACGGGCGCACCGTTCGCCAGCGTCAGCAGCGTCATCAATTGCAGGATTGCTACGATGTGCATCTGCGCAGCCTATCGCGGCCGGCCGTCCCAGTCATCCGGCGTGCCAACCGGCTTTGCGAAATCGGACGAACGACGTCGCACCCACGCTTTCGAGGAGGGCCAATTCCAGCCACGACAAAGGCCCCAGCCGAAGCCGGAGCCTTCGCCCGTCCTCCCCAAACCCGAATTGGTTATTTCAATGAACTATTGATCGAGGCGTAGGAATTATTGAGCGTGCTGCCGAGACCATTCACGGCGGCGATGATGGCCAGGCTGATGCCGGCCGCGATCAGGGCGTACTCGATGGCCGTGGCGCCGGATTGATCGGTCAAAAACCGCAGAAAGATGCGCTTCAAGAGTACCTCCTGGTGTGGCAAACGCCGGGCTTCTCCCGGCGTCCCCTGCAGGAAACTCAACCGTAGATTTACTAAATACCTGCAAATTTTATCGGTTAACGCAATCTTTCGGTAATCATACGGGCTCAGCTGCGCAGGCCCGGCGCTTCCTGGCCGGTGCGCGCCACGTATTCGGTATAGCCGCCGCCGAACTGGTGGATGCCTTCGGGCGTCAGCTCCAGCACCCGGTTGGACAATGCGGCCAGGAAGTGCCGGTCGTGCGAGACGAACAGCATGGTGCCTTCATATTGCGACAGCGCGGTGATCAGCATCTCCTTGGTCGCCATGTCCAAATGGTTGGTCGGCTCATCCAGCACCAGGAAGTTCGGCGGGTCGTACAGCATCTTCGCCATCACCAGCCGCGCCTTCTCGCCGCCCGACAGCACCCGGCATCTCTTCTCGACGTCGTCCCCGGAGAAGCCGAAGCAGCCGGCCAGCGCGCGCAGCGATCCCTGTCCGGCCTGCGGAAAGGAATCTTCCAGCGACTGGAACACGGTGCGCTCGCCGTCGAGCAGATCCATCGCGTGCTGCGCGAAATAGCCCATCTTGACGCTGCCGCCGAGCGCCACCGTGCCGTCGTCAGGTGACGTCGAACCCGCCACCAGCTTCAACAGCGTGGATTTTCCGGCGCCGTTGACGCCCATGACACACCAGCGCTCCCTGCGGCGCACCATGAAGTCGAGCCCGTCATAGATGCTGCGCTTGCCATAGGCTTTCTGTACCTTCTTCAGGCTCACCACGTCTTCGCCCGAGCGCGGCGCCGGTGGGAAATCGAACGACACGGTCTGGCGGCGCTTGGGCGGCTCGACGCGCTCGATCTTCTCCAGCTTCTTCACCCGGCTCTGCACCTGCGCGGCGTGCGAGGCGCGTGCCTTGAAGCGTTCGATGAATTTTATCTCTTTGGCGAGCATCGCCTGCTGACGTTCGAACTGGGCCTGCTGCTGCTTCTCGTTCAGCGCGCGTTGCGCCTCGTAGAACTCGTAATTGCCCGAATAGGTCGTGAGCTGGCCGCCGTCGATCTCCACCACCTTGTCGATGATGCGGTTCATGAACTCGCGATCGTGCGAGGTCATCAGCAGCGCGCCGTCATATCCCTTCAAAAACTGCTCCAGCCAGATCAGGCTTTCGAGGTCGAGATGGTTGCTCGGCTCGTCCAGCAGCATGGCATCGGGTCGCATCAGCAGGATCCGCGCCAGCGCAACGCGCATCTTCCAGCCGCCCGACAGCGCGCCGACGTCGCCGTCCATCATCTCCTGGCTGAAGGAGAGGCCGGCGAGCACTTCGCGCGCGCGGCCCTCCAGCGCGTAGCCATCGAGCTCCTCGAAGCGCGCCTGCACCTCGCCATACCGCGCGATGATGTCGTCCATGTCGTCGGCACGCGCCGGATCCGCCATGGCGGCTTCCAGCTCCTTCAGCTCGCCGGCCACCGCGCTGACGGGACCTGCGCCATCCATCACCTCGGATACGGCGCTGCGACCCGACATTTCGCCGACGTCCTGGCTGAAATATCCGATGGTGACGCCGCGATCGACGGCCACCTGGCCTTCGTCAGGCAGTTCCTGCCCGGTGATCATCCGGAACAGCGTGGTCTTGCCGGCGCCATTGGGGCCGACGAGGCCGATCTTTTCGCCCTTCTGCAGCGCCGCGGAGGCTTCGATGAAGAGGATCTGGTGACCGATCTGCTTGCTGACGTTGTCGAGGCGAATCATTTCTGCCTTAAAGAAAGTTGCGGCCGCTCGATAGCGGCCATCGAATTGTGATGCTTCAACGCTGGGAATTTTTTGGCTGGGCTGAAGCCGCGCGGAGCGCGGCTTTTTGTGCTATTTAGGGGAGCGACGCGCGCATTGCAATGCGTTGCGCGTGAAACGGCCCGGCGATTTAATCGCGCCGGTTGAGTGTCTAACCCAGCGGTTCGGCCAGCAGGCGAAACAGCACGGGGCCGGCGATCAGGAAGATTAGCAGAATGGTGCGGGCGGAGGGCCTTCTGATTTCGCCGAGCAACGCGAGCCCGGCGAGCGGAAGGATCGCCGCCAGCGGCAGGTAATAGCGCGGGTAGGCGGTCGTCAGCCAGCCGAACTCGGTATGCAGCCGATAGCCGAAGATGCCGTGGATGACGAACGTCGCGGCAAACGCCAATGCGCCGGCGGCAATGACGATATCGAGGGGAGCTTCTTTTCCGTTTGTGATCCGCCGGACCGCAATCGCAATCCCGGCAAAGGCGCAGAGCGCCGCTGTGACAGGTATGGCCAGCGCCGCGTAATTGACCGCGTTGCGCGGCTTCAACGTCGGCATCCATTGAAGGATGAACTCCGAGACAAAATGCCCCGCGAAGGCGAGGGGACGCAGGCGCTCGGCGCTATCCCAGCCGGCGATGTGTGCGCCGGACTCGATCATCGCGATTTCTCCCGGCGTCGCCGGCGTTGGGCTGCCGTATTGTATCAAGAAAGCCAGATAGGGCGCGGCAGCCAGCAGTGCCGCGACCGCCATCGGCGAGAGCCACCGCAATGGCAGGCGCCCGCGCCACAGCAACCACAGCAGCACGCCCGCGACCAGTCCGCCCGCCAGCAACAGTCCGGTGAACTTCGCCCATGATGCGACGATGACCCCGCCGAGTGCCGCCAGGAGCCACGGCCGGCTCCCGGTGGCGAGAAGCTGAAAGGCCGCCAGCGTGGCAATGGCGCCGCCGACGAATGCTGCATTGTCGTTGTTGACGGCGCCCGCCAGCGGCGCCAGCACCGGGATGCAGGCGAGAGGAACGACATAGGCATAGAGCGCGAGCCGCGGCATCCCCGCGGCGAGCCCGATCGCCATCAGGGCGGCGAGCCCGAGCGCGACAAGCGCCACATTGAACAGACGATGCGCGAGCAGCGCCCGGGGATGGCCTTCCAGGCCGGGACCGAGCCGCGCCAGCAGCCAATAATACGGCGAGGGGTGATTGAGATAATTGGCCTCGCCGGTGAAACGGAAGCTCGAGGGATCGAGCATCCGCATTTCCGCGAAGACGGGCCACGTCTCGCCGGTGTGCTGGAGATGCGCGATGTAGGATACGTGGGCCACCTCGTCGAAGCCCCGCGTGACATCCTTGCGCATGGCGCTGAGCGCGGCGGCGACGATGAATAGCAGGAGCACGATGGCGCAAACCCGCCAGCCCGCTTTGGCAGAGCTAGTGCCTTCCCCGTCCTGCGTGGGCACAGCGGAATCGGCATCGAGATTATCTTGCGCAAACATTGTGCCAGTGTGCATGGCGGCCGTTAAGCAATCCTATGCGATGATGGGCGCTCCCAGCGGATGCACGGCATTAGAGGTTGGAAATTAAGGTGTATGTTAAGCGAGCTGGCGCAGGAGTGGAGGCGATCCGGACCCGATTGGTTTCACCCCCCGGCTGGCAGTCCCCGAGACCGACCAGTTTTGTTTCCCGAGACAATGCTGAAGGTAAACCGAATATGACGCGGATAGGCACTCGAGCGGAGGTCTGGTTTTCCAACGTGGTGGCCGCGTTTGCACGCTATGTCGCCGAAAGGACGCTGCCCGAATCCGTCCCCCTGCTGATGCGCCGCGATGCCGTCATGGATTCCTTTGAGTACGCCAAGGAAAACATGAAGGGCGCGTATTCGTTTCTGGATCGATTTGAAGGCCTGTCGTTGTCGATCGAGGACGCAAGGCGCAGGTTTCCCTCGCGCAAGCGCGTGCTGGAGTTCGGGGTCTACAAGGGTGGAATGATCAACTACCAGGCCAGGAAATATCCCGGGCTGAATTTCGTTGGATTTGACAGTTTCGAAGGCCTGCAGGAACAGTGGAGCGGCATGGCTCCCGAAAGGACCTTCGATCTCGGCGGCAAGCTGCCGAAGGTCCGGCCCAATGTCAGCCTGGTCAAGGGCTGGTTCGCGGACTCGGCACCGCGCTGGAAAGCGCAAAACCCCGGGTCCGACGTCCCGCTGTTGGTGCATGTCGATTGCGACACCTACGCCGCGACGGTCGACGTGCTGGAGGTCTGCGCCGACTATGTGGATCAGGGACTGGTCTTTCATTTTGACGATTTCTTCGGATTTCCCGACTGGAGAACCGGCGGCTTCAAGGCGCTGCAGGAGATCACGGAAAAGCGCCGCTGGCGCCTGACCTATCTGTCATACGGGACCAAAGAGGCGGCGTTTTTCGCTGAAAAGGCTGTGGGCTGACGTCAGGCGCGCGGCGCCGGCGCGTTGACGATTCATTAACGCTGCAACAGCGGTCAATCTGCACGCGGCGATAAGCCCAACATTAACGAAGCTCTGCGCAAATGCGGCGGGAATCCAGGGGATCGCGCCGCGAATGACCGTTGATGCAGAGATTTTCGTAATCGGCGCGGGACCCGCCGGCCTGACCATCGCGTATTGCCTGACCAAGGAAACGCCATCGGTCATCGTGATCGAGAAGGACCCGCATTATGTCGGCGGCATCAGCCGCACCGTGCGGCACGGCAAATTCCTGTTCGACATCGGCGGCCACCGGTTCTTTTCCAAGGCCAAGGAAGTCGTCGATCTCTGGCAGGAGATCCTGCCCGATGATTTCATCACCCGGCGGCGGCTGTCGCGCATCTATTACGGCGGCAAATTCTATTCCTATCCGCTCAGCGCGTTCCAGGCGCTGCGCAACCTCGGAATATTTACCAGCGTCGTCTGCATGCTGTCCTACGCCTATGCCAGGGTTTTTCCGGTCGCCTCGCCGCGCAGCTTCCATGACTGGGTGCGCAACAGGTTCGGCGAGCGCCTGTTCCAGATCTTCTTCAAGACCTACACCGAAAAGGTGTGGGGCATGTCGTGCGACGACATCTCGGCCGATTGGGCGGCGCAGCGCATCAAGGGGCTCGACCTCCGCGTCGCCGTCACCAACGCGCTGACGCGCTCGTTCCGGCGCAAGCCGAAAGCCGAGGCCGCCGGCGGCGACGTCGTCAAGACGCTGATCGAGACGTTCCAGTATCCGCGCAGGGGCCCCGGCATGATGTGGGAAGCCGCGGCGGCAAAGACCGTGGAGCGCGGCGGCCAAATCCTGATGGGCCGAGAGCTCGTCGGGCTCGCTTATGACGACGCCCAGAAACTCTGGCGCATCGAAGTCGCGACCGCTGACGGAAAACGCGAAAACTATACGGCGCGGCACGTGGTGAGTTCGGCGCCGGTGCGCGAACTGGTGCAGAAACTCACGCCGAAACCGATCTCGCTGCTGCACGCGCGCGCGCTCCGCTACCGCGATTTCCTCACCGTCGCACTGATGCTCGACAAGCCGGAAGTATTCGAGGACAACTGGATCTACATCCACGACCCCAGCGTGAAGGTCGGCCGGGTCCAGAATTTCGCCTCGTGGTCGCCCGAGATGGCGCCGCCGGGCATGTCCTGTCTCGGGCTGGAATATTTCTGCTTCGAGGGCGACGGCCTGTGGACGATGTCCGACCGGGAACTGATCGAGCTGGCCAAACGCGAGGTCGCCAAGGTCGGCCTGGCTTCGGCCGCCGATGTGGTCGACGGCTGCGTGGTGCGCCAGCCAAAGGCCTATCCGGTCTATGACGACGCTTATCGCGAGCACATGGACATGATCCGGCGCGACCTCGAGCAGACCTATCCGAGCCTGCATTTGATCGGCCGCAACGGCATGCACAAATATAACAACCAGGATCACGCCATGATGACCGCCATGCTGACGGCGCGGAACATCATGGCCGGCGAGCGCCTCTACGACATCTGGCAGGTCAACGAGGATGCGGAATATCACGAGGCGGGATCCTCGAGCGCGCAGGCGGCGCTTGCGAGCGAGCGTCTGGTGCCGCGCAAGGCGAAGCCCCGCGCGGCGTAGGAAGCCGCGCCGGTGCGAAACGGGTCGAGGGAAGGCGTTTCCCGGACCAATCGATGGGCGGCCGCAATTGCGGCCGCTTTTCTGTTCGTAGTATCCTCAACGATGCGATGAACACCATCACCCCGCAACCACTCAAATTGAACGTCGATGGCTCGGACGCAGTCTCCGCGCTGCTGCTGCGGCCGGCAGGCGCGCTGGCCTGCTTTGTCTTTGCCCACGGCGCCGGCGCAGGGATGACCCACGCATTCATGGAACGGGTTGCGGCCGGCCTTTGCGACCGCGGCATCGCGACGCTGCGCTATCAGTTTCCCTACATGGAAAAGGGCAGCAAGCGGCCGGATGCGCCGCCGCTGGCCCACGCCGCGGTGCGCGCCGCCGTCGCGGAGGCCGCGCGAGGCTGCCCCGGGCTTGCGCTCTTTGCCGGCGGAAAATCGTTCGGCGGCCGCATGACGTCGCAGGCGCAGGCCATCGCGCCGCTGGCGGGCGTCAGCGGACTAGCCTTCCTGGGCTTTCCACTGCATCCGGCGGGCAAACCTTCCGACGGCCGCGCAAAGCATCTCGGGGACGTTCATGTCCCCATGCTGTTCGTCCAGGGCACCCGCGACAAGCTGGCCGAACTGACGCTACTCGAACCCGTCGTGAAGCGACTTGGGAAATCGGCGTCGCTGCATCAGGTCCCGGAGGCCGATCATTCCTTCCACGTGCTGGCGCGTTCGGGCAGGAACGACAGCGAGGTCATGAACGAGATCGTGGATACCTTGTCGAACTGGATCGGCGCGACCGCGGCTTGAGGGGTGCGCGGCTGCGCCACATCCAGCCCGGGCCGTCCGGGCGTCTAATGGCTACCCGGCTGGCTTGACCTCTGATATTCTCGACCAAAAGAAGAGACGATCGCCATCAAGGCGACGCTGCGCAAGATCGCCACGGGCTGGCGATTCCGAAAGCAAAGATCCAAAAGGGGGATACGCCATGAAACGTCGTGAATTCCTGCAAACCGCGGGCGCGGGCCTTGCCGCGTCGACCACCGTTGCCGCACCGGCCATCGCGCAGTCGATGCCCGAGCTGAAATGGCGCTGCACCACCAGCTGGCCGAAGTCGCTCGACGTTCCCTTCAGCGCGTCCGAGACGATCTCGAAGTACGTCGCCGAAGCGACCGACAACAAATTCCAGATCCAGCCGTTTGCCGCCGGCGAAATCGTTCCCGGCTTGCAGGTGCTGGATGCGGTGGCCAACGGCACGGTCGAAATGTGTCACACGGCCGCCTACTATTTTATCGGCAAGGACCCGACCTACGCACTGTTCGCCTCGGTGCCGTTCGGGCTGAATTCGCGTCAGCAGAATGCCTGGTTCCAGGATCACGGCGGCCAGGACATGCTCAACGAGTTCGCCAGGAAGAACAAAACCTACGCCATTTCGGGCGGCAATACCGGCACCCAGATGGGCGGCTGGTTCCGCAAGGAGATCAACACCGTCGATGATCTCAATGGCCTCAAGATGCGGATCGGCGGATGGGCCGGCAAGACGCTGTCCAAGCTTGGCACGATTCCGCAGCAGATCGCGGGCGGCGACATCTATCCGGCGCTGGAAAAGGGCACCATCGACGCCACCGAATGGGTCGGCCCCTATGACGATGAGAAGCTCGGCTTCTACAAGATCGCCAAGTACTACTACTATCCGGGCTGGTGGGAGGGCGGCACGGCGCTCCACTTCTTCATCAATTCGGACAAGTGGGATGGGTTGCCGAAGGCCTATAAGGCGCTGCTCACGATCGCCTGCGGCTACGCCAATCTCGACGTCCAGGCGCGATACGACGCGCGCAATCCACAGGCGCTCAAGCGCCTGGTGGCGGCCGGGACCCAGCTGCGCCCGTTCACCCCGGCGATCATGGAGGCCTGTTTGAAGGCGTCGAACGAGGTCAATGCGGAAACTTCCGCCAGCAATGCCGACTTCAAGAAGATCCTGGAATTGCAGATGGAGTTCCGCAACGACGAGAATCTCTGGTGGCAGGTCGCTGAATATTCCTACGAAACCTTCATGATCCGCACGCGCGCCAAGGGCTAGGCGAGCAAGGGTCAAGCGATTACCATGCGACAGTCGATGCTCTCTGAAACTGAGTGCCGCTCCGCTGGCCGAAGCCGGAGCGGGCGGGAGTTGTTTTGCTCACAGCCTGGTGAGAGCTCGGTGTGCGAAAGATTGCGCGCGGGATCAAACTGATCGTGATGCCGCCGAGCGCTGGCGTCGAAGCAAGTTGATGTTGCAAAGCCCGGCATCGAAAGAAAGACAATTTACCGGCGCACTCCCGCCCCATGGACACAATAATGCGGGGTCCGGGATCAGCCCGGCGGAACGTTGCCGCCATCGACAGAGGGCAGGAACGTGGACGCAAAAACGCTGGCGCACGATGCGCGGCTCGGGTCGGGCGCAAGCCACCCTCCTCTGGGACTTCGAGGCGTATCGCGAGCAAGCCGGGACCGGTGCCGCCCATCGCGCCAGCGTCATGAATCCATCATCTGGCGGGAAGCCGGATCGCGGCGGGCCCGATCGTTCGCCGGCCGCCTCGTGACGATCATCGGCAGCCCGTTCGCCGGCCGCAGGGTAACACGCAGGCTTGGCCAAACCGTGTGGCCCGGTCTCAGCTCGGAATTGAAATGCTTGACGATCATGGCAAGCACCAGCGTCGCCTCCTGCAGCGCGAAAGTGGATCCGATGCATTTGCGTGGCCCCGCCCCGAACGGCAGATAGGCGAAGCGGTCGATCCTCGCCGAGGCACTGCCGAGAAAACGTCCGGGATCGAACGCGTCGGGGCGATCCCACAACAGCCGATGCCGGTGCAGCACGTAAGGCGAGATGACGATCAGCGATCCCGGCCGCACCGCTTCGCCGTTCAGCGCGTCGTCACCGAGAGCGACGCGGCTGATCGCCGATATCGGCGGATACAGCCGGATGGTTTCCTCGACCACCGCGCGGGTTTCGGTCAGGCGATCGGCGATGCCGCCGCTCGCCGATCCCGTCAGCTCGCGGTCCACCTCGGCCTCGACCCGCTCGCGCCATGCTCGCGATTGGGAAAGCAGGAACAGGGCCCAGCTCAGCGTGTTCGCGGTGGTCTCGTGACCGGCGGCGATGAAGGTCAGGATGTTCGACCGCACCTCGGCTTCGGTGAGACCGTCCGCGCCCGTGGTATCGAGCGCTTCAAGCAGATGGGTCAGGAGGTCGTTGGGCGCCCGGTCCGGCTGCTCCGCCAGAATCCGGCGGCGGGCGGAGATGACGCGGTCGACTTCGGTTTCGAAAAACCGGAGCGTCGAGCGCACCCGGAACCGGCTGAGCCGCGGAACGAAGTCGGGCACGCCGAGAATGTCGAGCGCGCTGATCTTGCCGATGGTGTTGAAATAGGTGGCCATCGCCATGCGGATGTCTTCGGCGTCGGATCCGAAACCATCGGAGAAGATGGTGCGCTCGACGACATCGAGTGTCACCCTGGCCATCTCGGCCGCCACGTCGATGGCGGCGCAGTCGCCAAGCGCGGACCAGCGGTCGATCAAGGCGTCCACTGCAGCCATCATCGCCGGTGCAAAATCCATCACCCTCCTGCGCGCGAACATCGGTGCGATGACCCGCCTCTGCAGGCGCCATCGCTCACCCTCGGCGCTCAACAAGCCGTCGTTCAGTCCCGCCGACAATACCCGGCGCTGCAGGCGGTCCTTGCGGTAGTTCGTGGCATTATCCAGCAAAACGCGGCGGATGGCGGAGGGCTCGTGCACCAGCAGCACATGGCCGATCGGCAGGCCGCCGGCAACGATGGGCTGCTCGAAATGCGCCGCCGCCCAGCATTCAAGTGGATTGCGTTTCAGGGTACGGAGCAGGGCCAGCGGCTTGAGCGGGTGCGCCTGCGGCTTTGGCGCTGGCGGGCAATATGCGCTTTCCGGGTTTGGCCGGTCGCCGTGTTCTGGAGCCTGAAGCATACGGACGATCCCGCCTGTCGCGCAAATATTCAAAGACTAAAGCCGTTTGAAAACAAAGATCAGAACGCCCATCCCGTCGCCGGGTTCCTGCACCGCAACAAAACCTGCCGGAATCGCCATCCCCGACTGCGCCAGCGAAAACGCCGACAGCCGCGAATCCTTCCATTAGGCATCCACGCCGCGCAAAAAGTTCACGGCATATCTTTCAATTGCCGAAATAATCTTGCCCTGCGCAGTGCAACATCTGTCCGGCATCCGGCTTACGTCCCGGGAAAGGCCTTGACCCCGTCACTCCCTGATGGTCCGAAGGACCGCCCCGGAATGACAAGGTGCAGAACCTGATGCGGCTTCCCTTCTTTTACGGCTGGATCATCGTCGTCGTGACCTTCGTCACCATGGCGATCGGGGTGAACGCCCGCACCGCCTTTTCGCTGTTCTTTCCGCCCATCATCGACGAGTTCGGCTGGGAGCGCGGCGTCACGGCGGGCGCCTTCTCATTCGGCTTTCTGGTTTCCGGCGCCGTCAGTCCGCTGATCGGCCGCTTGATGGATCGCGCCGGCCCCCGCGCCGTGATGGAGCTCGGCGTCGCCCTGATGGCGGGCGGCATGCTGCTGGCGCCGCTGACGACAAAGCCCTGGCACCTCTATCTGACCATCGGCGTCATGGTCGGCTCCGGCAGCGTCTGCCTCGGCTATTCCGGCCAGTCGCTGTTTCTGCCGAACTGGTTCAACCGCCGGCGGGGCCTGGCGATCGGGCTCGCGTTCGCCGGCGTCGGCGTCGGCTCGATGACGCTGCTGCCATGGGTGCAGCACATGATCGAGCAGACCGGTTGGCGCACCGCCTGCACGGCGATGGGAATCCTGATCCTGGCGGTGCTCGCGCCGATCAATCTGCTGCTGCACAAACGCCCCGAGGACATCGGGCTGCGGCCGGACGGCGACGCTGCGCCTTCGGCCTCGAGCAAGCCGGTTTCCTATGTGGTCGATCACGATTGGGCCGGTATCGACTGGACGCTAGGCCGCGCGGTTCGCACCGCGCGGTTCTGGTGGATATCGCTCGGCTATTTCGGCGGCTTGTACATCTGGTACGCGGTGCAGGTTCACCAGACCAAATTTCTGCTCGACATCGGCTTCAGCCCGAACGTCGCGGTCTGGGCCTTGGGTGCCGTCAGCCTGCTCGGCATTCCCGGCCAGATCTGGCTCGGACACCTCTCCGATCGGGTCGGGCGTGAATGGATATGGACGGCGGGCTGTTCGGGTTTTGCGATCTGCTTTGCGGCCCTGATCGCGCTGAAGGCCTTTCCCAGCCTGATGCTGGTCTACCTCATGGTGCTGGCGCAGGGCGCGCTCGGCTATGGGCTCACTTCCATCATGGGGGCGGTGGTGCTGGAAATCTTTCAGGGCAAGCATTTCGGCAGCATTTTCGGCACCGTGATGCTTGCGGCGCTCGGGGGCGGCGCCGCCGGTCCCTGGGTCACCGGCGCGCTGCACGATCTCACCGGGAGTTATGCCTTCGCTTTCGCGATCGGCATCGCCATGAGCGCATTGTCCGCGCTCGCGATCTGGATGGCGTCCCCACGCAAGGTGAGGGCAGTGGCCGGGCAATTGCACAAGACACAGGCCAACGCCGCCGCTTGAAAAGAGAGCCGATAACCGGACGGTGATCGCGGCGTTTTTTAGGCCGATGCAAATCCGACGGCCCGCTGCAGATCGCCGATCGCTCGCAGAAAGCTGTCGGCCGGCGTGGTCTCCGGATCGATCAGGCGGTGCAGACGGAAGCCGTCCTCCAGCGCCAGCAGTATCGCGCCGGTCCATGCCGGGTTCAAGGCGGCGTTCCGGCCGGATTTCTTCAAGGTGGTTTCGACGATATCGGTGATCAGCTGCCGCCGGGCGCGCAGGCGCTTGGCGAGTTCCGGCCGGCGCTTTTCGCCGCGCGCCACAAAAAGGATCATCTCCATGTGCAAAAGCGGGGAACGGCCGAGCGGATCCTGCCGGTTGCGGTCCATGGTTTTCAGGGCTTCGATGAAACCCGCGATGTTTTCGTGTTTGGCGAGAAGGTCGAGATTGCGTCGAATGGATTGCTCGACGTGATCCTCGAGCATGGCGATGATCAATTCGTCCTTGCTGGTAAAATTCGAATAAAACGCGCCGCGTGTGAAGCCGGCCGCGGCCGCGATGGCCTCGATGCTGGCGCCGCCGATGCCTTGTTCCTCGAAGACGCGTGCCGCCGCCTCGAACAGCTTTTCGCGGGTGTCGTCCCGGGTCGGTCTGGTCCGAACTCTTGACATCGGACAATTTTAGGTCAGAATGCAACTCGATACAAGAGTGTATCGTATTTCGCCAGCCGATTGAGGTCACCGATGAACGAGCTTGCTCAGACCGCCGTATCCGAGCCGCTGTTCAATCCGTTGTCGCCGGAGTTCATTCGCGATCCCTATCCGCATTACGCGCGGCTGCGCACCAGCGATCCGATGCATCTGACGCCGTTCGGGGCGTACGTCGCCAGCCGCCATGCCGAGGTCAGCCTGGTGATGCGCGACAAGCGCTTCGGCAAGGACTACATCGAGCGGACCAAGCGGCGCTACGGCCCGAAGATCATGGAAGAGCCGGTCTTCCGCAGCATGAGCCACTGGATGCTGCAGCAGGATCCGCCCGATCACACCCGCCTGCGCGGCCTGGTGGTGAAAGCGTTTACCGCGCGCCGGGTCGAGGACATGCGGCCGCGCATCCAGGAGATCGTCGACCAGACGCTGGATCGCATCGCGCCCCAGGGCCACATGGACCTGATCGAGGATTTCGCGTTCCGGCTTCCGGTCACGATCATCTGCGACATGCTTGGAATTCCCGAGGAGCATCGCGAGGTGTTTTACACCAGCTCGCGCGACGGCGGACGCCTGCTCGATCCGGTGCCGCTGACGAAAGCCGAAATCGAGCAGGGAAACGCCGGCAACCTGATGGCGCAGATGTATTTTCAGCAGCTGTTCGAACTGCGGCGGAAGAATCCCGGCGACGATCTGACCACGCAGCTGGTGCAGGCCGAGGAAGACGGCAGCAAGCTCTCCAATGAGGAACTGATCGCCAACATCATCCTGTTGTTCGGCGCCGGCCACGAGACCACCGTCAATCTGATCGGCAACGGGCTACTGGCCTTGCACCGCAATCCCGACCAGCTCGCGCTGCTCAAGGCCAATCCGGACCTCATCAGCAACGCGATCGAGGAATTCCTGCGTTACGATTCCTCGGTGCAACTGACCGGCCGGGTGGCGCTGGAGGACATCGACGACCTCGGCGGCAAGAAAATCCCGAAAGGCGAGAGCGTGCTGTGCCTGTTGGGTTCCGCCAACCGGGATCCGGCTGTCTATCCCGACCGGCCGGACCGGCTCGACATTACCCGCCCGAAAATCCGCCCGCTATCCTTTGGCGGGGGCATCCATTTGTGCCTCGGCGCCCAGCTGGCGCGGATCGAGGCCGAGGTGGCGATTTCGACCCTGCTGCGCCGCCTGCCGGATCTCAAGCTCGACAACGCCGAAAATCCGGAATGGCGGCCGACCTTCGTGCTGCGCGGCCTGAAAAACCTGCCCGCCAGCTGGTGAGGCGGCCGTCGCACGACGCCACTGTGACTTCGCCACAGTTGTCTCTATATAAGACACTGCTCCGGGATTGATTTCGGGCGGCGGCGGGCGCGCGACGCCGGCGGATGGGCTAGGGTTACGCCGACCCCGCCCGGGGGCGTGCTCAAAGGGAGACACCGTGCAGACGACGCTGCTCGGATTGGCGATTGCCTTTATCATCGCGCTGATGGCGGCGCTGATCGGGCCGTACTTCATCGACTGGAATCAGTTCCGGCCGCAATTCGAGGCGGAGGCGACGCGGGTGATCGGCGCGCCGGTCAACGTCGCCGGCCAACTCGACGCGCGGCTGTTGCCGACGCCGTCGCTGCGGCTGCGCTCGGTGATGGTCGGCGGCCCCAACGACCTCGGCAAGATCCGCGCCGACAAGCTCGATGTCGAGTTCAGCCTGAGCTCGCTGATGCGCGGCGAATGGCGCGCCGACGAACTGACGATCAACGGCCTGTCGGTCGATCTCGGCCTCGATCGGCAGGGCAGGGTCGAATTGCCGGCCTCGACCGGAAAGTTCAATCTCGGATCGCTTTCGATCGACCGCCTGAACCTGACCGGCCGCATCGCGCTGCATGACGCCGCAAGCCGCAGTACGCTGGAGCTGAACGATATCGCCTTCTCCGGCGACGTGCGCTCGCTGGCGGGCGCGGTGCGCGGCGACGGCAATTTCATGCTGTCGGGGCTGCGCTACCCGTTCCGGGTTTCGTCCGGTCCGGCCGGCGACGGCAACGGCACCCGCGTCCACCTCAACATCGATCCCGGCGCACGTCCGCTCTCCGTCGACCTCGATGGCGTGCTGTCGTTCGAGGCGCGCGCGCCGCGCTTCGACGGCGCGCTCGTGCTCGCGGTCCCCGCCGGGCTCAAGGCCCAGGGGGACGCCAAGGGCAATGTCGCTGCGACGCCCTGGAAAATATCGGCCAAGGTCAAGGCCGATCCGGCTGCAGCAAAGCTCGACCAGCTCGATGTCAGCTATGGCGCCGAAGAGCGGGCGCTGAGATTTTCGGGCCTCGGGGATGTCAGCTTCGGTGCGTCGCCGCTGCTGCATGCCGTTCTCTCGGCGCGGCAGCTCGATGCCGACCGGTTCGCCGCCAGGGACAGCAAGGACACCAGCGCATCCGAGCCGCTGCGGGTGGTGCCCGGCCTGCGGGCGCTGATCGCCGGCATCCCGCAGTCGCCGATTCCGGCGCAAATCGAATTCAGCGCCGAGCAGATCATGCTGGGCGGCCGTCCGGTGCAGAACCTTGCCGCCGCGTTCACCAGCGACACCAACTCCTGGAGCATCCAGCGGCTGGACCTTCGCGCGCCCGGCGCGACGCTGGTGTCCCTCACCGGCGCCACTGCGCCGGCCGCTCCGTCGGGCTTTGCCGGCGCGCTCAGCGTTGAATCCTCCGATCCGGATGCACTTGCTGCGTGGCTGCAGGGCCGCGGCGAAGTGACCTATCGCAGCCAGAAGCCGCTGCGCCTGCGCGGCAATGTCAGCGTGGCCGCCGGCGGTTTTGCGATCGAAGCCATGAAGGCCGAGATCGACGGCGGCGCCGTCGAAGGTCGAATGGCGCTGTCGAATCTGCCGGCCGGCGGCGGCTCGCGCTTCGACGCCGAGTTGAAGGGCGAACGTCTCGATCTCGACGCCGCGGCCGCGTTGACGCGTGCGCTGGCAGGCCCGCCGGGTGACTGGCCCGAGGAAGCGCAACTGTCGCTCGACATCGGCCGCGCCGTCTCCGCCGGTCAGGAGTTGCGGCCGTTCATGGCGAAACTCGGCTACGGCCCGAAATTTTTCGCGCTCGACCGGCTGAAGATCGGTCAGCTTGATAACGTAACGGTGGAGGGTAGCGGCAATTTCGATCGCGCCAGTCTGACCGGAAAGCTGGCGCTCGATTCGACTTCGGCGTCGCTGCCACAGCTGACCGCGCTTATCGCGCCGTTTGCACCGTCGCTTGCCTCCCGGCTCAATGCGCTGGGAACAGGTCCGGGGCTCGTGCGCACCAGGCTGGCGCTCGATCTCGGCAAGGACAAGACACGGGCCGATGGTCCGGTCGCTTCCGCCTCGCTCGATCTCGATGCGCCGCAGCTCAAGGGCAGCGCGACGCTCACCGCGATGCCCGAATTGTCGGCGCTGGGCGGGATCGATCTCGATGCGCTCAAGCGCACAGCCTTCAGCCTTGAATCGAAACTATCGTCGGATCAGGGCCGCATCTTGCTGGCGCTGTTCGGACTCGATCGCGCGGTTGCCGCAAGCGACGGCCCGGCGCAGTTCGAGGGATCGGTGGCTGGCGTGTGGGGTTCGCCGTTGCGCCTGAAAGCGAAGATGACGGGCGCCGGGCTTTTGGCGGACGCACAGGGCACCGCGGAGCCATGGGCCCAGGACGCCAAGGCCAGCGTCAATCTGAACGTTCGCGGCGTCAGTCTCGCGCCACTGCTCGATCTCAAGCCGGCGGACCTGCAGGCGCAGAACATCAACCTGTCCTCGCGCGTGTCGCTGTCCGGCAACAGACTGACCTTCGACGATCTCGACAGCACGATCTCCGGCTCGCGGCTGCGCGGGCGCGTCGCGGTGACGCTTGACGGCGACAGGAGCGTCGATGGCGAAGTCGGTCTCGACACGCTGGATCTCGCGCCGGCGTTCGCGCTGGCCATTGGCGCGTCCGGCCACGATGCGACCGAGCCGCTGGGCGCCGGATTGTTGAAGGGCTGGCGAGGCCGTGTCGCATTTCAGGCGCTGCGTGGCGCGCTGCCGGGCGGCGGCGAGTTGCGACCCGTCAGCGGCACCGTCAAGAGCGACGGCCAGTCGCTGACCTTCGACACGATCAAGGGCGGTATCGGCGGCGGCGAAACCACGGCGACCATTGACGCGAGGCCGGACGCAAACGGCATTGCATTGAATGCGAGCGTTCAGCTCGCCGGCGTCGACGGCACCGCGTTGCGCTATCGCGGCCTGGCGATGCCCGCCGGGCGTGCCTCGATGCAACTGACGCTGATGAGCCAGGGCCGCAGCGCCTCGGCGTTGACGGGCGCATTGTCCGGCAGCGGCACGTTGACGCTGGATTCCGCCCGTATCGCCGGGCTCGATCCGCAGGCCTTCGACGTTGCGATCCGTGCCAGCGACACCGGCCGGGCGACCGACGATTCCAGGCTGCGGCAGATCGTCGAGCCGGTGCTGTCGGCCGGCGCGCTGTCGGTGAAAACAGCGCAGATTCCATTCAATATCGGCAATGGCCGGCTGCGTGTCGGCGCGACCACGCTCGAATCCGACAATGCGCGCGCCATCATATCCGGCGGCTACGATATTCCCGCCGACCAGGCCGACATTCGCGTCACCCTTGTCTCGACCGCTGCGGGCCAGGCGGCGAGCCGACCGGAAATCCAGTTGTTCGCCGCGGGTTCGCCCGATGCGCTCCACCGCACGGTCGACGTGGCGTCGCTGTCGGCGTGGCTGGCGGTGAGGGCGATCGACCGCGAAACCCGGAGGCTGGATTCGATCGAGCGCGGCGAGCCGGCGACGACTCCGGCGTCGATTCCACCGGCCGCCGGCTCTGATGCGGAGCCTTCGGACCTGCCGACTTCCAACCTGCCGCTCCCCGGCCGCGATCTGCGCCGGCCCCTGCTGAAGCCAAAGGTCACTGCGCCGCGTTCGCCGGCCGCAGCCGTGCCGCCAGCCTCCACTGCCAGCCCCGGTGCGCCCGTGGTCAGCCAGCAGCTTGCGCCGCTACCACCGCCGATCGAGGTTCGTCCTCCGCCCGGGCCTCCTCTGGTGCGGCCGAAGCCCAAGCCGCCGCTGGCGCTGACGCCGCCGGCTGTTAGCCCGCAGCGGCCGGCGTTCTAGCGGCTGATCCGGTACGCGCCTCGAGGGCAGCGATCGAGCGGCGCAGTCTGGCGATCAGTTCGACGCTGTTCGGCAGGAACTTCTCCTCGGCGTCGAGTATCCTCTTGAATCCGCGCACCTTCAGCGCCGCAACCGAGCTGCGCTGCTTCTCGATATCGAGTCGCGCCGAATTGCAGACGATGTCGATCAACCGATCCAGCGCGTGGATGCGTCCGAGCAGATAATCGTTTTCGCGATAGGCGCGGGAAAAGAACGCGGCAAAATGTGCAAAGCGGACGCCCCTCAGCGCGGTGCTTCCGCTGAACTCCCCGAGCGCAGTCGCGTCCTGCGGGCTGATGCGGTCCACCAGGATCTCGTTGAGTTCGCCCGCCTCGCGCCAGGGCATGACAGGAAATGTCAAAACGTCCCAGAAAGGGAAGCCGAGATGGTCGACCAGGATTTCGCGGCGCGCTTGCGAATGCCATTGTTCCGGATCGGTCGAGGCCAGCAGAATATCGATGTCGTTGGTGCTGGAATCGAGATTGATCTCCGCCGCGAGCCGGACGACCAAAACGTCGATCGCCTCCCTGTGCCGCTGCACGAACGATTGTGCATACGCCGTCAGCTTCTCGGAATCGCCGGGCGGCGGGGCGGAGCGGAACAGATCCTCGGCAAGGTCGCGGGTCGACGCGGTGAAGGCGGCGACATTTTCCTGGCGCTTGAGGTCTTCCAGGCAGTTGTAGAAACTTCGCTTCAGTGCATCGATCGCGCGCCAGTTGCGATCCTCGAAATGCATGCGTTCGGAAGGCTGATACAGCCGGTTCAGGCTTTCGATCAGGAAATGCAGGCGCCGCTTGCGGTAGTCGACGTCGAAATCGAGCAGCAGTTCGGTCCAGCGCGGATGGCCGCGCTCGGTCGCGGCGGTGTCGGCAATTGCCAGATCCTTGCCATAGACGACCCCGGTCTCGGTGGCCCAGACGTCGATGATTTCCGCGATCGTGCGACCGAATTGCGAAAGCGGCGGCGCACCGCGAATGCCGGCGATCAGGCTTGCGATGAAGGCGCGGACGGAGGCGAGCTTGAGACGGATATATCCTTCATAGGCAAATCCGGCGTCGACCCTCACCTGTGCGTTGATCTGTTCGCGCCAGGCGCGGATTTGCCCGGATTCGATCGGGCCGTCCGGCAGCGTGCCGATGATCCCGGCAACGAACTGGCTGACATTGGGCCTCGCATTCTCGATGATTTCCCGCAACAGCTTCATCCGGTCGTTGAAATCGCTGACCCAACCAAGTTCGTCCGCCACCGGATCGGCGCTGGGCAGGTCGGACAAGGCGCCCTTCAGGGTGGAGAAGAAGCCGGGGAGGTCGCGGCGGTTCGATGCGCCCGACCGATCCGGATCGGGATCGATATAGACCAGCCGCCGGTCGACCTGGCGATATGCCGGGCGATCGCGAATGGCGGTAATGGCCTGCCGGAAGGGCCGGTTGTTCAGCACGCTGCCGTCGATGAAATACACCATGGCGGGATCGATATTCTTGCGGGCGTAGGGGTCGAAATTGCCGGCCATGAATTCCGCGCGGCGCGGCCAGCCGACGGATTTGCGCGCGACAAATTCGTCCATTTCCCTGATCTGCGCCGGCGGAAACGCGCCGGGAAAAGACGAGGTCGCGCGCGCCGCAAACGCCAGGGCCGCGGCATTCTCCAGCGCGAAGTCGCTCACGACCTCGCCATTGGCCTGTTGGCGGTGAGAGAAATGCAGAATGTGCCGGTGCTCGCGCTCGTGAATGATCGGCGGATTGTGGATCGGAATCGGCTGCTCATAGCCGTGGTAATCGGTGACGGCGACATAGAGATCCAGTCCGTGGCCGGCCGGCAGCAACGTCGCGGCTCCGTTTCCGGGATCGACCATCGAGGTTACCGCGTTGTACATCAGTTCGGTCATCCGCATCCCCGAGAGCGGCGGCCGGAACCAGCGCGAGCGCACGAACAGCGACAGGTTCTGCCGGACTTCCGGATCCTTGATCGGCTCCCACAGGCCGGTCGCGCCCAACAGCCAGATCATCGGCTTGAGGATCAATTTGCTGGCGGCACTCGCGCGCGCGTCCGGGGCCAGGAGATCGCCCACGTCGGCATGGTTCAGCCAGAGATCGCGCAGCGCGCCCATCGGCAGGTCATGGCTGAGCGCGCGCGCCAGCATGGTGCCGTTGATGCCGCCGGCCGAGGCGCCGGCGATGACGTCGACGATGACGCGCAGCTCGAGCGTCTGGCCGATATCCCGAAGCAGCTCGAAATAGATCTCGTCGGTGTCGTATTCGGGATCGTCGCGGTCGAACTTGTCGAAGAAATTCGCCGCCGAGCGCTCGGAACGGTTGGTGATCCGGTGCAAGGCGCAGGAGGCGCGAACCAGCTTGAGGATCTCCTTGCTGATTCCATACATGTAGATCGCAAGCGAAACGCCTCCGAAGCAGACCAGTGCTATCCGGAGTTCCTTCTCTTTCAACGCTTCTCGTCCTTTCGGGCGGGATCGCCCCTGATTGCAGCTGAGCCTGCTAAAGATACCGCTCGCGGGCAGGCAACAGGCTAGCCGAATCTACCGCCGCTCCCGGCGATGGTACCCCCAATGGAACAAAAGTCTCCTTACGGCGTTGATGGCGGTTGGTATTGGGGCATTCCGAGGGGGAAAAGGTGCCTGAAGAAGGTGTATCCGCCGGATCGGGTGGATCGTTTCCGGCCGCCGGCGGCCAACTTGCCGCACTGATTCGGCGATTCGAGTGGGCGAAAACCGGCCTCGGACCGCTCGCGGCGTGGCCCCAAAGCCTCAAAACCGTCACCGACACCCTGCTGCGGTCGCCCGTGCCCATCGTGCTGTTGTGGGGCGACGACGGCATCATGATCTACAACGACGCCTATTCGGTCTTCGCCGGCGGCCGGCATCCGCAATTGTTGGGATCGAAGGTGCGCGAGGGATGGCCGGAGGTGGCCGATTTCAACGACAATGTAATGAAGGTGGGGCTGAGCGGCGGCACCCTGGCCTACAAGGACCAGGAGCTGACGCTGTACCGGCATGGGCGGCCCGAGCAGGTCTGGATGAATCTGGACTACTCGCCGGTTCTGAATGAAGCCGGCCAGCCGGCCGGGGTGATCGCCATCGTGGTCGAAACGACGCAGCGGGTGATTACCGAACGGCTGCTGAAGGATCGCGAGAACGATCTTGCCCGCGTTCAGAAGATCGCGCGCGTCGGAGGGGTCTCGGTTGACTTGAGGAACGGCTTCGACAGCGGACGCCGCTCGCCCGAATATCTGGAAATACACGGCCTCGGTCCTGATGCCGTCGATACCCACGAGGACTGGGTCAAGCGTGTTCATCCCGAGGACCGCGACCGGACGGTGCAGCATTTCGTCACCGCCATCAACGGCGCGGAACGCCGCTATTCGGCGGAATACCGGATCGTCAGGCCGAACGACGGACAAGTCCGGTGGATCGCCTGCGAGGCGCAGATTGAACGGGACGAAAAGGGCCGGCCGTTGCGGCTGATCGGCGCTCATCTGGACATCACCGAACGCACGCTGGCGAAGGAACTGCTGCGAGAGAGCGAGGAGCGCTTTCGTCTGATCGCCAATAGCGCGCCGGTGCCGATGTGGGTCAGCAAACTGGATCGCACGCGCGGCTTCGCCAATCAGGCCTATCTGGATTTCCTCGGTCTGCCCTACGAAGAGGCGATTGTTTTCGACTGGCGCGCGATTCTTCACCCCGACGACCAGGCCCGGATCGTGAATGAAAGCATCGCCGGCGAAGCCTCGCTGAAGCCGTTTGTGCTGGAAGCGCGATATCGCCGGGCCGATGGCGTATGGCGCTGGATGCGATCGGAATCGCAGCCGCGCTGGGATCCGGCCGGCCGGCATATTGGTTTCATCGGCGTAGCCCACGACATCACCGCGGCCAAGGAAGCCGAAGGTGAATTGCGCCGCCTCAACGAAACGCTGGAGCAGCGCATTAGGGAGCGGACCGGGCAGCTCGAATCGAATGAGGCGCAGTTGCGCGCGATGTTCGAAACCAGCAACCAGTACCAGGGGCTTCTCGACCTGGACGGCAGGGTCATCTACGCCAACAAGACCGCGCTGGCCGGAATCATGGCGGCTTCGGCCGACGTCGTCGGCAAGCCGTTCTGGGACACGCCCTGGTTTTCCACCACCCCTGCGGTTCGCGAGGTTGTCGCCGATGCGTTTGCGGCGGTCCGGCGCGGTGAAAGCATGCGGATCGAGATGCTGCTGCATTTGCCGATCGGCGACCGGTATTTCGATTTTGCCATGCGGCCGGTGTTCGATCAGCATGGCAGCGTTACCGCCGTGTTGCCGGAGGCCGTCGATATCACCGAGCGCCGCCAGGCCGAGGAAGCGCTGCGTCAATCGCAGAAGATGGAGGCGGTCGGCCAGCTCACCGGCGGCGTCGCGCACGATTTCAACAATCTGCTCACGATCATCCGTTCGGCTACCGATTTCCTCCGGCGTCGCGACCTGACCGACGAGCGCCGCCGCCGCTACATCGACGCGATTTCCGACACGGTGGACCGGGCGTCCAAGCTGACCGGACAGCTTCTGGCCTTCGCGCGCAGGCAGCCGCTGGCGCCGCAGGTGTTCGATGTCGGCCAGCAGGTCGAAGGCATTGCACAGCTGATCCGCCCGCTGGTTGGCGGAGGCATCCAGATCGGTATCGAAATTCGTGACCCCGACTGTTTCGCGATGGCCGATATCGCTCAATTCGAGACTTCCCTGATCAATCTCGCCGTCAACAGCCGCGATGCCATGGACGGCGAGGGGCTCATTTCGATCAGCGTAGCAAAGGCGAATGCGATCCCGGCGTCGGGCACCGGCGAAAGACGCGACGGAAACTTCATCGCGATTTCGGTCGCCGATACCGGCATCGGCATCCCGCCCGACAAGCTCACGTCGATCTTCGAGCCGTTTTACACCACCAAGGAAGTTGGAAAAGGCACCGGCCTCGGCCTCAGCCAGGCGCTCGGATTTGCCAAGCAGTCCGGCGGCGAAATCGTCGTCGCCAGCCGTATCGGGCATGGCTCGACATTCACCGTCTTCCTGCCCCAGGCCGTGGCACCTGCGAGGCATGCGGAAAGCGGCGCGCGCAATTTTGAATCGGCCACCAGCGGGCGCGGCCACCGCATCCTGGTGGTCGAGGACAACGAGGAAGTCGGGCGGTTTTCGACCGAATTGCTGCAGGATCTGGGCTATGCCACGCGGCGGGCCGACAATGCCAGGCAGGCGCTGGCGCTGATTGCCGCGGATCAATCGGCTTTCGATCTGGTGTTTTCCGATGTCATCATGCCCGGCATGAACGGCGTCGAACTGGCCAACATCATCCGCGAGCAACATCCCCATCTTCCGGTGGTATTGACCAGCGGTTACAGCAGCGTCCTTGCCGAGAACGCCCATCACGGGTTCGAATTGATTCAGAAGCCGTATTCGGTCGAGGCTTTATCCCGGGCGCTGCGCAAGGCCATCCTGGAACGGTCCTCGACCGGCAAGTAACGCCGGGCCGCGGCCAACCCGAAGCGAAGCAGGCCCATTCTAATCCGAGCGGGTATCAAGCTCTTTGCGCGCCTTGCCGACCGTCTCGGCGGAAACCGCGGTGCCGGAGGTTTGCCAGGCGTTGCGGATGTAGGTCAGCACCGCCGCCACCTGTTCGTCGTTTAGCTGCCAGGCGAACGACGGCATGCCCGGCGCGGTCGGCTCCTGTTTTGTCGCCACGCTGCGGCCGCCGCGCAGCACCAGGTGAATGGCGCTGGCGGGATCGCTGGCATGGGCCAGCGCCGATTGCGCCAGCGATGGAAACAGCATCGCCACCCCGCGGCCGTCGATGCCGTGACAGGCCGAGCATTGATCCCGGTAGATCGCCTGGCCCGCGATCATCGCCGGCGAGTTGGCCGGCACCGGCGCCGCATTGTCCTGACGCTGCGGCAGGGACTTCAGATAGGTGGCGATCGCGGTGAGATCGCTGTCGCTGTATTGCGAGGTGGCGTTGACGATTTCCTCCGTCATCGGTCCCGTTGCGGCGGTGAACTGATTGTGTCCGGTCTTGAGATAGCCGGTGATATCCGCCTCGCTCCATCGGCCGAGACCTTGGTTGTTGTCGCCGGTGATGTCGGGCGCGAACCAGCCCTGCAGGTTGAAGCCGCGCAGATTGTCGGTGGTCTTGTCGCCGCCGAGCACGGTCTTCGGCGTGTGGCAGGCGGTGCAATGGCCGGGGCCCTGCACCAGATAGGCGCCGCGATTCCAGGCTGCCGACTGATGGCCGTCAGGTTGGAATTCGCCTGCGGTGAAATACAGCGCGTCCCAGAATCGCATCGCCGTGCGGATGTTGAAGGGGAACGGCAGCGTGTTGGATTTGACCGGCTGATGCACCGGCTCGACGGTCTTGAGGTAGGCGCGGATCGCGCGCACGTCGTCGCGGGTCATCTTGGTGTAGGCCGGGAACGGCATCGCGGGGTAAAGCCTGCTGCCGTCCGGCCGCAGGCCCTTGCGCACGGCGGTGTCGAACTGATCGTCGGTCCAGGCGCCGATGCCGGTGTCGTTGTCCGGCGTGAGGTTCGACGAGGTGATGACGCCAAACGGCGTCTCGATCGGCCGGGCGCCGGCAAAGGGTTTGCCGACCTCCGGCACGGTGTGACAGGCATAACAGTCCGCGACCGTCGTCAGATAGCGGCCACGTTCGATCTGGTCGAACGCCTGGCTGTCCGGATCCGCGCCGCTGAATCCGATACCCGCCAGCCAGGCCGCGGCCACGCCGGCTGCAATCGAGATTTTTGCTGCATTACGCATGGACCAGCGGCCCCGGGTTTTTCAGATACTGACCGCGGATTGCGGAAGCCGCCCAGAACGCCAGCGCCGCCACCGTGCCGGTGGGGTTGTAGCCGGCGTTCTGCGGGAAGGCGCTGGCGCCCATCACGAACAGGTTCGGCACGTCCCAGCTCTGCAAATATCGGTTGATGGCGCTGGTCGAGGGATCCGTCCCCATGATCGCGCCGCCGTTCAGATGCGTGGTCTGGTAGTCGGTCGCGTCATAGGGGCCCTTGCGATACTGCTTGTCGAGCGTGTGGGCGCCCATCGCGCGGACGATCTCGGCGAACTTGTCGGTCAGGAAGGCATTCTGCTTCAGCTCGTTGTCGTGGAAATCGATCGTCATCCGCATTACCGGGCGGCCGAAGCGATCCTTGTAGGTGGGATCGCGATCCAGATAGACGTCGCGGTAGCTGTAGAAGCTGCCGTGGACCCCGGTACCCGGCTTTACGGTCGAGAGATAATTGTCCCGCACCGCGTTCTTCCACGCCGCGCCCCATTTCGGCGTTCCCGGCGGGACGGGCGTGGTCTGGATCGGGCGGCCGCCGGTCTGTACCTGTCCCATATAGCCGCCGCCGACGAAGCCATGCGGGCCGTGATCGAAATTGTCGCCGTTGAATTCGTCGATGCACATGCCGATCGCGCCCGACGCGATGAACGGATTGAAGTTGAACTTCTTGTTGTCGAAGAAGCCGTTGACGCTGGAAATGGTCTGGTGGGTGAAGTTGCGGCCGACCACGCCTTTGTTGGCAACGGGGTCATAAGGCGTGCCGATCTTCGAGTTCAGCAGCATCTGCACGTTGAACATCGTGTAGGCCGACAGGATCACGAGGTCGGCGGGCTGCTCCCATTCGACGCCGCCGGTATCGACGAAGGTGACGCCGGTGGCGCGGCTGCCCGAGCGGTCAAGGTTGATGTGCATCACTTCCGAATTGTCGCGCGCCGTGAAATTCGATTTGCGCACGAGCAGCGGCAGGATCGTCGTCTGCGGGCTCGCCTTGGAATAATTGCCGCAGCCGAACCATTCGCAGAATCCGCAATAGGTGCACGGGCCCATGCGCAAGCCCAACGGGTTGGTGTAGGCCTGGGACAGATTGCCCGAAGGCTGCGGGAACGGCTTGTAGCCGAGTTCGCGCGCGGCCTTGGCGAACAGCGTGTGGCTGAACGGCTGTTTCTGCGCCGGCGTGGGGTAGGGCCGCGACCGCGGTCCCTCGAAGGGATTGCCGCCCTCCTGGATCTGGCCGCGCAGATTGCCGGCCGTGCCCGAGGTGCCGCAAAGATATTCGAACGCGTCGTAATGCGGCTCGAGCTCGTCGTAGGTGATGCCGTAATCCTGGATCGTCATGTCCTCGGGCAGGAAGGCGGCGCCATAACGCTCGGTCAGGTGCGTCTTCAGTACGAAATCCGACGGCAGGAATCGGAATGTTTCCGCGTTCCAGTGCACGCCGCCGCCGCCGACGCCGTTGGGCGGCATGAAGGAACCCCAGTCGCGGATCGGCAGCGCGGTCTGGTTCATCTTGTTGCGGAAGGTGAAGGTGTTCTGCTCCGGCCGCAGGAACAGCTCGTGGCGGATGCGGTAGCGTAACTCGTCCTGGACATAATTGGGCGGGAATTCGGTCGGCGCGTCGCGCCAGGGGCCGCGTTCGATCGCGATGACGTCGAGGCCTTCGTCGGTCAGTTCATGGGCGAGGATCGATCCGGTCCAGCCGAGCCCGATGATGACGACGTCTTTCCTGGGAAGTTTTCGCGGCATGGCCCCTCGCAATCAAGGTTTCGGTGACCAGTCGGCGCGGCCCATCAGGCTCACCGGCGGCAGCGGAAAGCGTTCATTGTGGCGATCGACCCAATCGAGATAATTGTAGCGCGCGCCGGGATAACCGATCATCTTCCACGCCACCATGCCGACATTGCCGCCATAGATCGGATCGGCGAAGAAGCCGGTCTGCACGTCCTTGATCACCTGCGCGAAGAAGGACTTGCCGTCGACGCCTTCGAGTTTTGTCTTGTCATCCTCAAGGGCTTTGAGAAGTTCATCCTTTTGCTGATCGGCAAGATCGGCAAACCGCTTGCCCTGATAGGTCGACTGGCAATAGCGATCGAGCGCGGCCAGCGCCTCGCGATAGATCGCCGCCGGATCTTTCGCGGATTGCGGACCCTGCTGCTTGGTGCCGGGCATGAAGGGCGGCTGATTGTAATGGCCCTCGGAGCGGCCATAGGGTCCGGCGAGCTGGCGATCGATGAAGACGGCGCAGCCGGACTCCTTGCCGCCCGGCGTTTGCGGATCGGGCGGAATGATACGATCGGCCAGCGCCTCGACCGCGCGGCCTTCATCTGAAGTGAAATAGTGCCAGGGACCCGGCCTGACCGGGATCGGCGGGGTGCCCGCGTCCGGCGCCCAGGGCAGGCCGCCGGAAATGATGGTGGCCCGGCTTTTCATGGTGCTCAGCACCAGCATCGCGGTTCCTGCCAAAAACTCGCGCCGCCCGATGGTCATGATCAGATCTTCCTGCCAGCCGGGCAGAAAATGCGCCTGCGGGGCTTACGTTCCAGTCCCCCGCCGGATATTCCCGTGCGAACTGGAAAACGGGCGGTCCGGATGTTTGCCAACGAGGCGAAAACAAGAACGGATCCGGTTACGTCGACCGTGTCGTCGTAACCGGATCGCCAGCAGCGGTGAGCAGCGAGGGAGATCAGTTCGCTGCGAACCGCGGCGAGGTGCAACCGCCACAGACCCAGGGCCAGGACCAGTCGGCGACCTTGCCCTTGTTGGCCTCGACATAGGGGCTCCATGCCTTCGGCGGCAACGCCTTGCTCTTGTAGACGATGCTGAACTGGCCGTCGGCCTGGACCTCGCCGATCATGACCGGCTTCGCCATGTGGTGATTGCTGCCCATCACGACCTCGAAACCCGAGGGCGATTTGACCTTCTGGCCGATCATCGCCTGGCGGACGGCCTCGACATCCGTGGTGCCGGCCTGCTGCACCGCCTGGACCCACATGTGGAACAGGATGTAGGCCAACTCCATCGGATCGTTGGTGACGCGCTTGGGATTCTTGGTGTAGGCGCGCCACTTGGCGATGAACGCCTTGTTCTCCGGCGTGTTGACGGACTGGAAGTAGCTCCAGGCCGCGAGATGGCCGACCAGCGGCTTGGTGTCGATGCCCGCGAGTTCTTCCTCGCCGACCGAGAACGCGATTACCGGGATGTCGGTGGCCTTGACGCCCTGATTGCCCAGCTCCTTGTAGAACGGCACGTTGGCGTCGCCATTGATGGTCGAGATCACCGCCGTCTTCTTGCCGGACGAGCCGAACTTCTTGATCGCCGCGACTTCCGTCTGCCAGTCGGAGAAGCCGAACGGCGTGTAGTTCTCGCGGATGTCTTCGTCCTTGACGCCCTTGGTCTTGAGGAAGGCCCGGATGATCTTGTTGCTGGTGCGGGGATAGACGTAATCGGTGCCTTCCAGCACAAAGCGCTTGGCCTCGCCGCCGTCCTTGCCCATCAGATATTCGACCGCCGGGACCGCCTTGTTGTCGGGTACCGAGCTGCCGTAGAAGATGTTGTACGAGGCCTCTTCGCCTTCATATTCGAGCGGATAGAACAGCAGTCCGTCGAGTTCCTCGAATACCGGCAGCACCGACTTGCGGGATACCGATGTCCAGCAGCCGAACACCGCGGCAACCTTGTCCTTGGTGAGAAGCTCGCGGGCTTTTTCGGCAAACAGCGGCCAGTTCGACGCGGGGTCGACGACAATCGGCTCGATCTTCTTGCCGAGCAGTCCGCCCTTCGCGTTGACGTCGGCGACCTCCATCAGGATCAGGTCCTTCAGGATGGTTTCGCTGATCGCCATCGTGCCGGACAGCGAATGCAGGACGCCGATCTTGATGGTGTCTTCGGCTCGTGCGCCGTTCACGCCAGATCCGAAGATGGCGAGTAGGGCGGCCGCGGCGGATAGCCAGCGGGACAGTGCGGTGCGCATAGGTTCTCCTCATGGTTCGATGACCGGGAGCATCGCTGTGCGGCTCCCGCTAAGCTCGTCAGTGGTTCGACGCTCGCATGAAGCGAACGGCGGCAACGAGAGCCGCCGGTGGGAAATGCGATGGCTCCATGCGCTGGCTTCGCGATAGGCGCGCGATTTCCGCGGTTGCTCAGGAGATAGACGGCAAGGGAAGGTTTCGGGCAGAACCTGCATGGGCTCTGGGCAGTCGTGCGCACCCGGCGGCCTTGATGAGTCCAGTCGCTGGCAAAGCGAGGGGACCAGTTCGAAAAACGTGTAAAATCGGCTGACTTTGCCGGGAATCGCGACAAAAATCGGCGAACTGGACCCACAACTGGCCCGGCCCTTGCTCCAGGTCAGGATCGGGGGGAAGGCTCACACCAGCGCGGCGAACATGCAGATTTCCGTACTTCTGGATCGCTCCCGGCCAGAGTCCTTGACGACACAGATGGTGGATCAGATCCGCGAAGCCATCCGCTGCGCCCGCCTCGGACCGGGAACGCGCCTGCCGTCGTCGCGACGGCTATCGGAGCAACTGGCGATTTCCCGAAACACCGTCGTGCGCGCCTACGACCTGTTGTTGATGGAGGGGATCGTCGAGTTGCGGCCGGCATCGGGGATTTATGTCGCCGAAGCGTTGCCGCGCGATGCCGCGCCGGTCCGGCCTGCCTCCGAACCTCGCGATTTCCCGCCGCGCCCGCGGATGCCGTTGCCGCTGCGTCACGCGCGCGCGCACGCGCCAGCCCATGCCGGCCGCAACCGGCTGCTCTACGATTTCTTTCCGGGACGCCCCAGCGCGGATCTGTTTCCGTTGAAGACCTGGCGCCGCCTCCTGCAAAATAATCTTTCTCACGGTGGCGGTGCGGGGCTTACCCAGTATGGCGAGCCGGCGGGATTGCCGGCGCTGCGCACCGCGATCGCCAATCATCTGGCGGCCGCACGCGGTATCGTGGCCGATCCCAGCCGCATCGTGATCGTGTCCGGAATCCAGGAAGGGCTTACGCTCGCGGCACGGCTCTTTCTCGCCCGCGGCGCGCTCAGCGTAATCGAGGATCCCTGCTATCAGGGCGCCGCTCTGGCGTTCGAAGCCGCGGGCGGCGAAATCGCCTGCGTCCCCGTCGACCGGGATGGACTGGTTCCGGATGATCTGCCGCGACGCACCGCGTCGCTGCTCTACACCACTCCCTCGCATCAATATCCGACGGGTGCGACGTTGTCGGCGGAGCGGCGCGCCGAGGTGATCGAATGGGCGCGGCGATACGGCTGCTACGTCATCGAGGACGATTATGATTGCGATATCCGCTACCAAGGCTCGCATCTTCCGCCGCTGGCCGCGCTGGCGCCCGATTGCACGCTCTACATCGGAACTTTTTCCAAATCGCTCGGCGCCGGGCTGCGGCTGGGCTACATGGTTGTCCCCGAACATATTGCCGACGCCGTTTGCGCCGAGAAATCCCTGCTCAACGGCGGCAACCCCTGGCTGGAGCAGGCGACGCTCGCCGACTTCATGCACAGCGGCAGCTACGCTTCCCACCTGCTTCGCGTCCGCTCGCACTACAAGGACAATCGCGATTGCCTGGTGGCCGCGCTGCGCCGCAACTTCGGCGACGTCCGCGTCGACGGCGATTCGGGGGGACTGCATGTGCTCTGGCATCTGCCGCCGGGCATTCCCGATGCCATGACGGTCGAGGCCCTCGCCCAGCGCGCGCGGGTCGGCGTCTATTCGCTTGCCTCGGCGCGAGTCCATTTCCGGCAGCGAACCGCGCTCACGGCGAGGGCCCTGACCCTCGGCTACGCCGCCCTCTCGTCCAAGCAGATCGAGAAGGGCATCGCACGGCTGTCGGACGCGATCGACGACGCCATCGACGATCCGGCGACCGACATGACCGCGCTGTTCTCGGACCAGTTCGCGCCGCATCCGCTGCCGGTTTCCGGCAAGCGTGATCTGGCTCCACGACATCGGCAACAACCGGCTCTACGCAGATCGCCGCCTCATCGTGCATTTTCCAGCAAGATCATTGTACGACAGGGTGGCGCGCCGATGCCGGTTCTGAAGAATATTTATCGCTATCCGATCAAGGGGCTGAGCGCGCAGCCGCTACCAAGCGTCGACCTGCAGGCCAAGAAGCCCTTTCCACATGATCGCGTCTTCGCGCTGGTACGCCCCGGCGCGCCGTTCGACGTCAGCCAGCCCAGGTGGGGCAAGAAGGGGTTGTTCGTCATGCTCATGCTGGAGGAGGGATTGGCGCGGGTCAGGACTGCGCTGGATGTTGAAACGCTGAAACTGACGATTACGCAAGGCAATCGTCAACTGACCGTCGCCGACCTGAACGACGAAGCCGGTCGCGCGCAAGTGGAGGAAATCCTCTGGCAGCTGGTTCCCGCGCTGCGCGGCGCGCCGACGCTGGTCCGCTCGCCGGACGGGCATTTCATGGATAAGCCGGACAACGTCATTTCGCTGATCAATCTGGCAACCATACGCAGCCTCGAAGCGCAATGGGGCATCAAGATCGATCCGCTGCGTTTTCGCGCCAATCTCTACATCGATGGCGCAAACCCCTGGGAGGAGTTCGACTGGGTCGGCGGCGACATCAGGATCGGCGAGGCGCTGTTCCGCGTCGACCGTCGCAACGGCCGTTGCGGCGCCACCAATGTCGACCCTGAAACCGGGCGGCGCGACCTCGACATCCCCGGTTCGCTGCGCGCGGCGTTCGGGCACAAGGAACTCGGAATCTACCTGATTGCGAAAGAAGGCGGGCGGGTCAGCGTCGGCGACCAGATCGCCACACCGGCCGACGCCGCAACAAGGAGCGCCGCGCGTGCGCCTGCCGCGATGCGGCCGCTGGAGCGGCAGACCTTCATGTGCGGCGGCTGTTACTTCATCTACGAACCCTCCGCCGGGATCCCCGATCAGCAGGTCGCGCCGGGCACGCCATTCGCCGCGATTCCGGCAAACTGGCGCTGCCCGGATTGCGGAACCGACAAATCGACCTTTCGTCCCTATGTCGCGGCGTCGCATTCCCATCCGGCAATCTGAGCCGGAGAAATCCGTCGAAGCCTGATGTCGCGTTACGCGTTGACCTTGCAGAAAGCTCTGGTTACGGCTCACCACGACCAGTGCACCGTGGCTCGCCTGCAACCGCAATCCTGCCGGAACAACGATCGATCTAGCCCGCGCCGAGCGCGACCGCGATGTTGTAGGTGGCAAGACTTGCCGCGTACGCCAGCGCAAACATGTAGCCGAAGGTGACCGCCATCCATTTCCAGCTTCCGGTCTCGCGGCGGATCACGGCGAGCGTCGAGGCGCATTGCGGGGCGAAGATGTACCAGGCGAGCAGCGACAGCGCGGTCGCCAGGCTCCATTTGGTGGCGAGCACCTGGCCGATCTGGTCGGCGGCTTCCTTGCCGCCCTCGATTGCATAGACGGTGCCGAGTGCTGCCACCGCGACTTCGCGCGCGGCCATGCCCGGGATCAGCGCTACCGCAATCTGCCAGTTGAAGCCGAGCGGGGCGAGCAGCGGCTCCAGCGCCTTGCCGATGATCGCGGCGAGGCTGAAATTGATGGCGGGACCTTCGGCGCCGGCGGGCGGCGTCGGAAACGACGCCAGAAACCAGATCAGCACCATCATCGAGAAGATGGTAGTGCCGGCGCGCTGCAGGAACATCTTCGCCCGCGTATAGATGCCGATGGCGATGCTCTTGGGGCGCGGCATCTTGTAGTCCGGCAGCTCCAGCATGAACGGTGCCGGCGCATAGTCGCGCCACATGAAGAATTTTATGAGGAACGAGACGCCTAGCGCGCTGAGGATGCCCGCCGCATAGAGGCCGAACATGACCAGGCCCCGCAAGTTGACAAAACCCCAGACCTGCGTGTCCGGGATGAAGGCGGAGATGATCAGCGTGTAGACCGGGATCCGTGCCGAGCAGGTCATCAGCGGCGCGATCAGGATCGTGGTCAGCCGGTCGCGGCGATTGTCGATCACCCGTGTCGCCATGATGCCGGGGATGGCGCAGGCGAAACTCGACAGCAGCGGAATGAAGGCGCGGCCGTGCAGGCCGGCACCGCCCATGATGCGGTCCATCAGGAACGCCGCGCGCGCCATGTAACCGAAATCTTCCAATAGCAGGATGAACAGGAAGATGATGATGATCTGCGGCAGGAACACGATGACGCTGCCGACGCCGGAGATTACGCCGTTCTGCAGGAAGCTTTGCACCAGGCCGCCGGGCAGCGTGTCGTGCACCAGTTGCCCGAGCGCGGTGAAGGCCTGCGACAACAGCTCCATCAGCGGCTGTGCCCAGGCGAACACCGCCTGGAACATCACGAACAAAATGAGCGCCAGGATCGCGAGCCCCGCGACCGGGTGCAGCACCACCGCGTCGATCCGCGCGGTCCAGGAGTCCGGCCGCGACGGCAGGCTCACGGTCGAAGCGATGATGCGATCGGCCTCGCGCTGCGTGGCGCGCAACTGCGCGACCGTCAGCGGCTCCCAGAGATTTTCCGTTAGGTGCGGTTGCGCCTGCGCTACCAGTTCGTCGGTCCGGCGCAGCAGTTCGGCGGTGCCGCCCTTGCGCACCGCGATCGAGGTGACGACGGGCACGCCGAGCGCCTCCGACAGGCGCGGCACATCCACGGTGACGCCGCGGCGGTTCGCGATGTCGAACATGTTGAGAACCAGCATCAGCGGCCGGCCGGTGCTCTTGAGCTCCAGCAGGAGACGGATCGTCAGCCTCAGATTGGTGGAATTGGCGACGCAGAGCACGAGGTCGGGCACCGCCTCGCCCGGCGTGCGGCCGAGCACCATGTCGCGTGTAATCTCTTCATCGGGGCTGCGGCCGCGCAGCGAGTAGGTGCCGGGCAGATCGACCAGCGAAACCTGCCGGCCCAACGGCGTGACGAAGCCGCCTTCCTTGCGCTCGACGGTAACGCCGGGATAGTTCGCGACCTTTTGACGGCTGCCGGTGAGCGCATTGAACAGCGAAGTCTTGCCGCTGTTCGGCGTGCCGACCAGAGCCAGATGCAGCAACGGAGCTTCCATGGTTTGCGGTCCGCTCGCCTCAGGCGACAATGATGGCCATCGCCTCGCGACGGCGTACCGCGATCGTGACGTTCTCGACGCGGACCGCGATCGGATCGCGTCCGACGATTCCCTCATGCAGCACCTCGACCCGGGCGCCTTCGACGAAGCCCAGTTCGATCAAGCGGCTTTCGAGTTCGTTGGCCGACAGCGCGGAACCGGCATCGCCGGCGGCGAGGTGCTGGATCACGCCCGAATAGCCGCGCTTGGCCATTCCCAGCGGCAGATGTGGGCGAGTGCCGTTCTGTTTGGTCATGGTGTGTATTTCCAATCGCGGGCCAGCCGGTCAAGGCTTGCGATCGAAATGCGGCCGCATCTTAGAGCGATTATAAACAAGCGAACGCGCCTTCCACCCAGAGTGGGCTTTCGGAACACATTCGGCCCAACTCGTTTCGAACTGTTAAACGCACCGGCAAAGCCCGTATTGACCCAGCGCAATTATTTTCCGGCGACCGGAATGCCGGGAGTGTCCGGGCCGAAGTGGTGTTTAGAGCTGCGGCTGGAGGAGTAGCTCACCACAGGAAGCAGGAGGCGTGCATGACCAATTCCGTGATCCGGCTTGTGCCACTGGTAATGTTCCTGGCGGGACTGACCGCGCTGTCCCCGCTCGTCCCGGCAATGGCTGCCGGAGGAGGTGGCGGCGGCGGCGGCGGCGGTGGGGATCCTTACGCATCGCCCTATGAATTGCCCGCGCCTTCGGCGGATACCAAGGCCACCCGCACCACCCACAAGATCAAGAAGAAGCCGACCAAGCAGTCGCTGTGCGACGATCCTGTTTTCGCAAAAGCCTATCGCGCAGCCTATGAGACGATCTACGATCGCGGCGACTATGCGTCCGCGATCGATCAGCTCAAGGCGCTCGGCCACGACGATCATCCGAACGTGGCCAATCTGATCGGCTATTCCTATCGCAAGCTCGGCGACTACAAGCTCTCGCAGGTCTGGTACGAGCGCGCGCTGAAATCCGATCCGAACCATGTGCTGACCTGGAATTATTACGGCCTGTGGCAGATCGAACAGGGCAACCGCGATCAGGCGGTCTATCATCTGAGCCGGATTGCCGCGATTTGCGGAACCGACTGCGCGGAGTATCGGTCGCTCGCGGAGGCGCTGGAAAAGCCGCCCGGCACCGGGCTCGTTTACTGAGTTCGTTGTGCGAGGCCGGCGGGCGCGTCTTTCTTTTGAAAGCGCCGATCTCCCCTGCGGTTGCCGCTCGAACGCGATCGCAGCGGAGCCTGGCGGCTCGTGGCGTCACAACCATGCTTGTCGCGATCAGCCTTGTCGCGACTAGCTTTGCTTCGCATCCGATACAGTCGCCAAAGCGCGCGTCCGGAAATAATCCAGCACGAAAAGCCGGATCGCGGACGACAGATTGCCCTGCTGGCGATTACTGTCGATTTCGCCCACCAGCTCGGACAGCGTCATATCGCGCAATCCGGAAATCTCCTTCATGCCGTTCCAGAAGGCTTCCTCGAGACTAACGCTGGTCTTGTGACCGGCAACGACAATCGAACGTTTTACGACCGGCGATTTCATGACGCATCCTCGCCATCGATCTGGTGCTGATCGAGCAGGTCGTTGGCGCGTTTGCTGCGCCCTTCTTCCAGAACGCGTTCGGACCTGGTCCGGCCGAACCGCTTCCGGTTGGCGTCGGCCTGTTTCGCCGACTGCTCTTTCTCAGCGCGTTTCCTAAATCGCTTCAGGTTGACTAAATCCCCCATGCCAGCCTCCCTCATTTAACCAATTTGGGGCGTGAGAAATTTTCACGAAGGCGTGAGCGGGCGTGCTGGGTCGGCCTGCTCCATCATCATCAGAAAATTCCCGTCGATAGCCCCCCATAACGTCAAAAAATATTTTCCGCTTTGCGGCAACGAAATAATTCGCGCTTCACCACAACCTCAACACAGGGACGATAGATGACCTGCCGCAATGACGATAGATGATCGATCTCATTCTTTAGGTGTTATCGTCCATAATTATTTTCCCGCACCGTAATCTCACGGGGGCCGCACGTCCCGAGATCAGCCCGGGTGTATCATTTTGACCGGCTGGACCAGCCGATCGAATTCCTTCTCCGAAACGAAGCCCAGTCGCACCGCTTCTTCCTTCAGTGTGGTCCCGCGGGCGTGCGCCGACTTGGCGACCTTCGCGGCGTTGTCGTAGCCGATCTTCGGCGCGAGTGCGGTCACCAGCATCAGCGAGCGTTCCATCAAGTCCCGGATCCGCTTTTCGTCGGCGCGGATCCCGTCGACGCAGTGCACCGTGAATGAGCGCGCGGCATCGGCAAGCAATTGGATGGAATGCATCATGCAATATGCCAATAAAGGCTTGTAAACATTGAGTTCGAAGTGTCCCTGGCTGCCGCCCGCCGTGACGGCTGTCTGGTTACCGAACACCTGGCAGCACACCATGGTCATCGCTTCGCACTGCGTCGGATTGACCTTGCCCGGCATGATCGAGGAGCCCGGCTCGTTCTCCGGCAGGATCAGTTCGCCGAGGCCCGAGCGCGGACCCGAGCCGAGCAGGCGAATATCGTTTGCGATCTTGAACAGTCCGGTCGCGACCGAATTGATGGCGCCATGCGCGAACACGTAAGCGTCGTTCGAGGCGAGCGCTTCGAACTTGTTGGCGGCGCTGGTGAAGGGCAGCTTCGTGATCCTCGCGGCGTGCCTGGCGAACATCCGAGCGAATCTCGGTTTCGAATTGAGCCCGGTTCCGACCGCGGTGCCGCCTTGTGCCAACGGGTATAGATCATTCACCGCCACCTCTAGCCGTTTAATGCCACTCTCGACCTGCGCGGCGTAACCGGAAAATTCCTGGCCGAGTGTCAGCGGCGTTGCGTCCTGGGTGTGGGTGCGGCCGATCTTGACGATATGGGCGAACGCCTTCTGCTTTTTTTGCAGTGCACGGTGGAGCAGGCTCAGCGCCGGGATGAGATCGGCGGTGATGCCGGTCGCAGCCGCGATGTGCATCGCGGTCGGGAACGAGTCGTTCGACGACTGGCTCATGTTGACGTGATCGTTGGGATGAACCGGCGCCTTGGCGCCGAGCTTGCCGCCGAGCATTTCGTTGGCGCGATTGGCGATCACCTCGTTGAGGTTCATGTTGGTCTGGGTGCCGGAGCCGGTCTGCCAGACCACGAGAGGGAAATGATCGTCGAGCTTGCCCTCGATCACCTCGCGCGCGGCTCGGGTGATGGCGCCGGCGCGGCGCCGGTCGATCAGCCCGAGTTCGCGATTGGCTTGCGCCGCGGCGAGCTTGACGATGCCGAGCGCGCGAATGATCGGCATCGGCATCCGGTCCTGGCCGATGCGGAAATTCTGCCGCGACCGCTCGGTCTGTGCGCCCCAGTAACGATCGGCGGGAACCTCGATCGGACCGAAACTGTCGGTCTCGGTGCGCGTGGAACCGGATGGGGTCGGGCGAGCCATGAGTTGTGTCCGTTGCACGAGCATATCCCGTGGAACCAGCTCAGGCGGGCTCCCTGACGGCACGTTCATCCTACATGATCGCGCGGCGTTTTCCGCGCACGTGTTATTTTTTGCGGAAGCGATCCAGCCGTACGACTTCGGCACCCTCGCTAGGCTTCACCGGCTCGTCCTGATTTTCCGCGGCAGGCGCGGCAGCCGGAGGGACGGCGGGGGCAGGGACCGCCGGAAGGTTGGTCGCCGGCGTTTCGGAGACAGCGTCGGACGGCTCGAAGGTGAGGCCGAACTGCACCGACGGATCGAAGAAGCTCTTGATGGCGTTGAACGGAACCACCACCCGCTCCGGGATGCCGCCGAACGACAGGCCGACTTCGAAGCGGTCGTCGGTCACGACCAGGTCCCAGAACTGGTGCTGCAGGATCACCGTCATCTCTTCCGGGTATTGCGCGAGCAGCCGCGGCGACAGCTTCACGCCCTCCGCGGTGGACAGGAAGGTGATGAAGAAATGATGGTCCCCGGGCAGGCCGTGCTCGGCGGCGTCGGTCAATACGCGCCGCAGCACCCCGCGCAGCGCATCGCGCGCCAGCACGTCGTATCGGATATGATCGGTCGCCATCGTCGGTCCTGTCGTGTTCGAAAAGCCTGCCGGTCAAGCCGGCGGCGACGCCGCTGGTCCGACTCGCCCTTTACCCCATGCTACCCCGGCGGAGGGCCGAGGTCAGCAGGCTTGCTGCCGGTGACGCAAATTCCGGCAGGCGGCCCGGCTTCCGATCAGGCAAATGAAGTGGAGGCTTCTGTTGCCAGGTGCCTCCGAACCCCGCCCAGCGGAGCTTAACCCACTAGGACTTTAGACGTGGTTTTTCAAACCGCTTACGCGGCCTGAGCAACCGGAGCATAGTTGTCGTTTGCAACTATTGCATAGCCCGATAACGGCGGAACCATACCGGGAAAAAACACGCCCTTTACGCCCTCGTCGATCCTGGTTCGCCCCCGCCGAAACCCGCCTTTCGCGAGGGGCTTTGGTGGAGGCGCCGGGTACTGCCCCCGGGTCCGAATGGTTTATTGCGACGGCAATTTATTTCCATAGCCGGCGAACCGGCCCTGCAAATATAGGGGGCAAAAGTTGAGAAAAACAGAGCCGGTTTTGGGGGATTTGGCCGCGGAACACGCCGAATTGGGTTGGCCTTGCCGCGGCGCCCGTTCTAAATCTCGACCCATGCCCCCGGATTCGCCGCCGGCTGCCATCGCGGCGCCGGAACTCCCGATTTCAGCCCCGCCAGGCCTGTTCGCGCTGTTCATGGCGTTCGCCAAGATGTCGCTGTCGGGCTTCGGCGGCGTATTGGCCTTTGCGCGGCGCGGCATCGTCGATGAGCACCGATGGATGACGGCCGAGGAATTCAACGAAACCTTCGCGCTGTGCCATTTCCTGCCGGGGCCGAACATCGTCAACCTCAGCGTGGTGTTCGGATCGCGCTTTCGCGGCGTTCCCGGCAGCATCGCGGCGTTTGCCGGGCTGGTCGGTCCCCCCGTGGTCCTCGTGACGATCCTGGCCGCGCTCTACGGGCGTTTCGGCGAAGTCGACGCGCTCAGGCGCACCCTGTCGGGCGTGTCCTGTGCGGCGATCGGCCTTCTGATATCGGTGGTGTTTCGGATGATGATGCCGCTGATCAGGAAACGCGATGTCGTCGGCGTCGTGGTTCTGGGTGCGGTGTTTACCGCGATCGGCGTGCTGCGGCTGCCGCTGCCCGCGGTGCTGCTGGTGGCGATGCCGCTCAGCGTCGCCATCACCTTTGCCATGCGCCGGCGGGCGGCGGCATGAATTTCAACCAGAGCCCGATCTGGACGCTGATCTCGACCTTCGGGCTGATGTCGCTGTTCGCGGTCGGCGGCGCCAATGCGGCGATCCCCGAGATGCACCGGATCGCGGTCGACGTTCAGCACTGGATGACCGACAAGCAATTCGCCGATGTCTACGCGATCTCGCAGCTTTCGCCGGGGCCGAACGTGCTGATCGTGACGCTGATCGGCTACTCCGTCGCCGGCGTCGCCGGCGCGTTGGCCGCAACGCTTGCAATGTGCGTTCCGACAGCCGTGCTGGCCTATTGGGTGAGCGGCCTGCTGGCGCGCTCGAGCCATTCGCGCTGGCCCGCCATCATCCAGGCGGCGCTGGTGCCGCTTTCGATCGGGCTGATGGGCGCCAGCGGGCTGGTTCTGGCGCTGACCGCCGATCGTACCTGGGCCGCCGCCTTTGTCACCGCCGCGGTCGCGGTGCTGGCCTTTGCAACGCGGCTCAACCCGCTTTGGCTGTTGCTGGCCGGTGGCCTCTTGGGTTTTGCCGGCGTGATCGGGTGAGAAGGCCGGCCGCGGCGTGGTCCCGGCGGCCCTCCCGGCCCTTGCCGTTTCGGGTCCGGATGCTCATTTTTCCGGGTATAATGGATAGGTTCCGCCGAGTCGGCGCTGTCGGATCGCCGGTCCGGCCGCTAGAACGTGCCTTCGTGGATTTCGCCGCCGCCTCGAATTCGCCTTCGCCAAGGGCTCATAACGCAACGCCATGAACCAGTATCACGACCTGCTCGAACGGATTCTCTCGGACGGTGCGGAGAAGGGTGACCGCACCGGCACCGGCACCCTGTCGATCTTCGGCCATCAGATGCGCTTCAATCTGGCCGCCGGATTTCCGATGCTGACCACCAAGAAGCTGCCGCTGAAGGCGATCGTCCACGAGCTTCTGTGGTTCCTCAAGGGCGATACCAACATCAAATATCTCAAGGACAACGGCGTTTCGATCTGGGACGAATGGGCCGACGCCAACGGCGATCTCGGCCCGGTCTACGGATCGCAGTGGCGATCCTGGCCGGCGCCGGACGGCCGGCACATCGACCAGATATCTCACGTCATCGACATGATCCGGCGCAATCCGGATTCGCGCCGCCTGATCGTCAGCGCGTGGAATCCGGCCGACGTCGACAAGATGGCGCTGCCGCCGTGTCACTGCCTGTTCCAGTTCTACGTCGCCAATGGAAAACTGTCGTGCCAGCTCTATCAGCGTTCGGCCGACGTCTTTCTCGGCGTGCCCTTCAACATCGCATCCTATGCACTGCTGACGATGATGGTGGCGCAGGTGACGGGACTGAAGCCGGGTGACTTCGTGCACTCCTTCGGCGACGTGCATCTCTATTCCAACCACATCGAGCAGGCCCGGCTGCAGCTGACGCGCCCGACGCGGCCGTTGCCGGTGATGAAGCTCAATGCCGACGTGAAGGACATCTTCGCGTTCCGCTACGAGGACTTCACGCTCGTTGGTTATGATCCGCATCCGCACATCAAGGCCGAGGTCGCGGTGTGACCGCGACGGCGAATGCGTCTCCCGAAATCGTTCTCATCGTCGCGGTCGCCGACAATGGCGTGATCGGCGCGCACGGCGCCATTCCGTGGCGGCTGAAATCGGATCAAGCCCGCCTCAAGGCGATGACGATGGGCAAACCCATCGTGATGGGGCGCAAGACCTTCCTGTCGCTGCGCCGGCCGCTGCCCGGCCGCACCAATATCGTCATCACCCGCGATGGTGATTTTCGCGGCTCGGGGGCGGTGGTGACGACATCCTTTGCCGACGCCCGCGCGATTGCCCGGGGCGATGCGCTGCGGCGTTTCGCCACTGAAATCGCCGTGATCGGCGGCGCGGAAATCTATGCGCAATGGATGGATGGCGCCGACCGTCTGGAGATCACCGAAGTGCATGCCCGGCCCGACGGCGACACGCGTTTTGCCGCAATTGATGCTTCTATCTGGCAGGAAGTCGCGCGCGAGCGGCATCCGGCAGGCCCGAACGACAGCGCGGACTTCTCCTATGTGACATACCGCCGACGAAAGTCGCATTAACTCCATTTGGCAATGTTTACATTGACAATTTGCCGCTCAGGCATAGCTGCTTCGAGCCGGAAGCTTGCGTTGTAAGGGCCGGGGCGGTCCCCTATAAAGCCTGCGGATATTGCGAGGCCGGGCATCCGCCCAGGGGCCTCGGAGGAGACCAATCGATGCCGTGGAAGAATCAAGGCGGAGGCCCGTGGGGCTCGGGTCCGAAAGGACCGTGGGGCTCCGGCCCGCAGCCGGTGGGGCCGAGGCCGCCCGACCTTGAAGACCTTCTGCGCCGCGCCCAGGACCGGCTGCAGCAGTTGCTGCCGGGCGGTTATTTCAGCGGCATCGGCGTCGCGCTGGTGCTGCTCGTCGCCGTTGCGATCTGGGGATTGTCCGGCTTCTACCGCGTGCAGTCCGAAGAGCTCGGCATCGTGCTGCGCTTCGGCAAGTATGTGCGCGACGCCCAGCCCGGCCTGAACTACCATTTGCCGTATCCGATCGAGACCGTGCTGCTGCCGAAGGCGCTGCGCGTTTCCACCATCTCGATCGGCATGACGCTGATCGACGATCCCGCCCGCCGCGGCAGGACGATGCGCGACGTGCCGGAAGAAAGCCTCATGCTCACCGGCGACGAGAACATCGTAGACGTGGATTTCACCGTGCTGTGGCGCATCAAGCCGAAAGGCGCCGCCGAATATCTCTTCAACATCCAGAATCCCGAAGGTACCGTGAAGGCGGTCGCCGAGAGCGCGATGCGCGAGGCCGTCGGCAAGGCCAACATCCAGCCGATCCTGACTGGCGCCCGTACCACCACCGAGCAGAACGTGCAGGAACTGATGCAGAAGACGCTCGACAATTACGGATCGGGCATCCTGGTGCAGCAGGTGCAGATGCAGAAGGTCGATCCGCCGGCGCAGGTGATCGATTCATTCCGCGACGTGCAGGCGGCGCGCGCCGATCTCGAGCGCTTGCAGAACGAAGCACAGACTTACGCCAACCGCGTCGTTCCCGACGCCAAGGGGCGCGCGGCGCAGATACTGCAGGCCGCCGAGGGCTACAAGCAGCAGGCGGTCGCCGAGGCCAAGGGCCAGAGCGCGCGCTTCCTCAAGGTCTATGACGAATACAAGAAAGCGCCTGACGTGACGCGGGAACGCATCTATCTGGAAACGATGGAGCGCATCTTCGGTGGCTCCGAGAAGCTGATCTATGACAGCGGCGGTTCGTCGTCGCAGGGCGTGGTGCCGTTTCTGCCGCTCAACGAATTGACGCCGCGGCGTCCGCCGACGGCGACGACCGGCCAGCCGCAACAGCAGAGCGGAGCCTCCCGATGAGATCCCCGGTCGCAAGCATGGTTGCGCTGATTCTGCTGCTCGCAGCCATCATCGCCGCTTACAGTTCGGTCTTCACCGTAGATATGACCGAACAGGCGCTGGTGGTGCGGCTCGGCAAGCCGGTCGCCGTCGTCACCGAACCGGGGCTGCATTTCAAGGCGCCGTTCATCGACACCGTGATCGACATCGACAAGCGGATCCTCGATCTCGAAAATCCGTCACAGGAAGTGATCGCCTCGGACCAGAAGCGGCTGGTGGTCGACGCCTTCGCCCGCTATCGCATCAAGGACGCCCTGCACTTCTACCAGAGCGTCGGCTCGATCCAGGCCGCCAACATCCAGCTGACGACGCTGCTGAACGCCTCGCTGCGCCGGGTGCTCGGCGAGGTCACCTTCATCCAGGTAGTGCGCGATGAGCGCGAGGCGCTGATGGGGCGGATCCGCGATCAGCTCGACAAGGAGGCCGGCAGCTACGGTATCCAGGTGGTCGACGTCCGGATCAGGCGCGCCGATCTGCCGGAGCAGAACAGCCAGGCGGTCTACCAGCGCATGCAGACCGAGCGGCAGCGCGAAGCCGCCGAATTCCGGGCGCAAGGCGGACAGAAGGCGCAGGAAATCCGCTCCAACGCCGATCGTGAAGCGACCGTCATCATCGCCGAGGCCAATTCGACTGCCGAGCGGGTGCGCGGCGAGGGCGATGGCGAGCGCAACCGGCTGTTCGCCGAGGCTTATGGCCAGGATCCGGATTTCTTCGCCTTCTACCGTTCGATGACCGCGTATGAGAACGGGCTGAAGAGCAGCGATACTCGCTTCCTGCTGAAGCCGGATTCCGACTTCTTCAGGTTCTTCGGCGGCCCCTCCGGCAAACCGCCCGCGGGGCCGGCGGCGCCCGCTCCCCCGGCCGCGCCGAAGCCGTAAGGCGAAACAGGCGGCGTAACGAAGCTTTCGCCTTCTGCTAGAAGTAAAAACAACATTAAACGGGAGGTTTCAGTCCGATGAGGTCCATAGCGTTTGCCGACTTCCTCATCGGTTTGGGCATTCTGTTTGTGCTTGAAGGCCTGATGTTCGCGGCAAGCCCGGCCTGGATGCGCCGGGCGATGAAGAGCGCGCTGGCGACGCCGGACAACATTCTGCGCGCCGTCGGCATCGGTTCGGCGGTCGCCGGCCTGATTTTGATCTGGGTGGTCCGGCGTTAGCCGACGTCGTCTTGGGATGGTGCGCAAGCACCAAATCCGGAACCTCGAGATTCCAGGTTCGGCGCTGATCGCGCCACCCCGGAAAGACAAGTGCTATCAACGTCATCGTGACGGACCGCGTCCCGCTTTTTGCCGTATTCGGCGGCGCTTATGTCAGCGGAATGTCCGGCTCAAATGCTTGCGCCGCAACCCCGTTCGGGCGCACTGTGGACTTCAGATTCCGCCCGATTTGTGAGGAGAGAGAGCTGATATGACCGGTGCGATTCCAGCCCTGAGCCATCGCCTGCGTCCCATGCTGGCTGCGATCTGCCTTGGCGCCGCCGGCGTCATGCTGTCCGCGCCGGTCCTTTCGGTGCCGGCGCTGGCGCGCGGCCCCGACGGTATCGCCGATGTGGCCGAGAAGGTGATCGATGCGGTCGTCAACATCTCGACCTCGCAGACCGTCGAGGCCAAAGGCGGCGGGGGCGAGGGCAGGGGCGCGATGCCGCAACTGCCGCCGGGTTCGCCGTTCGAGGAATTCTTCGACGATTTCTTCAAGAACCGCCGCGGCGGTCCGGGCGGCAAGGGCGGCGACCTGCAGCCGCACAAGACCAATTCGCTCGGCTCCGGCTTCATCGTCGATACCTCCGGCATCGTCGTGACCAACAATCACGTCATCGCCGACGCCGACGAGATCAGCATCATCATGAACGACGGCAGCAAGTTCAAGGCCGAGATCGTCGGCGTCGACAAGAAGACCGATCTGGCAGTGCTGAAATTCACGCCCAGCAAGCCGTTGACCGCGGTGAAGTTCGGCGATTCCGACAAGCTACGGCTCGGCGAATGGGTGATCGCGATCGGCAACCCGTTCAGCCTCGGCGGCACGGTGACCGCCGGCATCGTCTCGGCGCGCAACCGCGACATCTCCTCGGGCCCCTACGACAACTACATCCAGACCGACGCCGCCATCAACCGCGGCAATTCCGGCGGCCCGCTGTTCAACCTCGACGGCGAAGTGATCGGCGTCAACACACTGATCATCTCGCCCTCGGGCGGTTCGATCGGCATCGGGTTTGCGGTACCGTCGAAGACGGTGGCCGGCGTGGTCGACCAACTGCGGCAGTTCGGCGAGCTGCGCCGCGGCTGGCTCGGCGTCCGCATCCAGACCGTGACCGACGAGATCGCCGAAAGCCTCAACATCAAGCCCGCGCGCGGCGCCCTGATCGCCGGCGTCGAGGACAAGGGCCCGGCGAAGCCTGCGGGCATCGAGCCCGGCGACGTCGTAATCAAGTTCGACGGCAAGGACATCAAGGAGCCGAAGGACCTGTCGCGCGTGGTGGCCGACACCGCCGTCGGCAAGGAAGTCGACGTCGTCATCATCCGCAAGGGCCAGGAGGAGACCCACAAGGTCACGCTCGGCCGCCTCGAGGATACAGACAAGGCCGTGCCGGCCGCGGTGAAGAAGGACGAGCCCGCGGAAAAGCCGGTGACGCAAAAGGCGCTCGGCCTCGATCTCGCCACGCTGTCGAAGGACCTGCGCAGCCGCTACAAGATCAAGGACACCGTCAAGGGCGTGATCATCACCAATGTCGACAGCACGTCGGACGCCGCAGACAAGCGCCTGAGCCCCGGCGAGGTCATCGTCGAGGTGGCGCAGGAGGCGGTCGCCAACGCCGCCGACGTCAAGAAGCGCGTCGACCAGTTGAAGAAGGACGGCAAGAAATCCGTGCTGCTGCTGGTGTCGAACGCCGACGGCGAGTTGCGCTTCGTCGCGCTGAGCGTGCAGTAGGGGCTGCCGTCGGGCTGCACCGGCTGCACAAAACGAATATGTCGTCCCGGCGAACGCCGGGACCGATAAGCACAGGCCTTTGTTGATGCGACACGAAGGCAACTGATACCAAGCGCAACATGATCGTCACGGCGTATGGGTCCCGGCGTTCGCCGGGACGACGCCGAGAGTTCACGTCTCGACAAACTCGTCCCTTCGATACCCCTGCGCATACAACAATGCCGTGAGGTCGCCGTGGTCGATCCGCGCGGCGGCGGCGGCCGAGACCGCGGGCTTGGCGTGATAGGCGACGCCCAGCCCCGCTTTTTGGATCATGCCGAGATCGTTGGCGCCGTCGCCGACCACCAGCGTGTCGATCTCGTCGAGATCGAAGGATTCGGTGAGTTCGACCAGGGTCGCCAATTTTGCCGCGCGTCCCAGGATCGGCTCCTTGACCTCGCCGGTGAATTGGCCGTCGCGAACCACCAGTTCGTTGGCGCGGTTTTCCTGAAAGCCGATCTTCGCCGCAATCCTGTTGGTGAACAGGGTAAAGCCGCCCGAGATCAGGCAGGTCCAGGCGCCGTTGGCGCGCATGGTCGCGACCAGTTCGCGGCCACCCGGCGTCAGCGTGATGCGCTTGTCCAGCACCTCATCGACCACGCCGGCCGGCAGATCCTTCAGCAGCGCGACGCGCTCGCGCAGCGCCGGCTCGAACGCGATCTCGCCGCGCATCGCGCGTTCGGTGATGGCCGAGACATGCGCCTTCAATCCGGCAAAGTCGGCAAGCTCGTCGATGCATTCCTGGCCGATCATGGTGGAATCCATGTCGGCCAGAAACAGCTTCTTGCGCCGCGCGGCCTGCGGCTGCACGACGATGTCGATCGGCAGGTCGCCGCGCACCTTGCGCAAATGGGCCTCGATCGCATGGAGGCCTTCGGAAAGAATTTGGCCCTCGGCGACGAAAGGGATATCGACCGCCACCTCGTCGAATAGCCAGTGCGCCGGGCCTGCCGAGGGCAAAATGGCGCGCGCGCCGTCCACCACCGTGCTATCGAGCGCGGGGTTGGCGGGGTTGCAGATCAGCGTGGCGACGAGAGACATCTGACGTGGTTTCACCCGGACAGGGCAGCAAGGCGGTGCTTATCGCAGGGCCGACCGCCAGCGGCAAGTCGGCGCTGGCGCTTGCCATTGCGCAAAAGAACGGCGGCGTCGTCATCAATGCCGATTCCATGCAGGTCTATCGCGACCTCCGCGTCATCACGGCAAGGCCGACGCCGGAGGAAGAGGCTGAGGTTCCGCACCGGCTCTATGGGCATGTCGATGCCGCCGTGAATTTCTCGGCCGGGAGCTGGGTGGCCGACGCCGCCCACGTGCTGGCGGAAGCCCGCGAGCAAAAGACCTTGCCGATTTTCGTCGGCGGCTCCGGGCTCTATTTCAAGGCGTTGACGCGCGGGCTGTCGGCGGTGCCGCCGATCCCCCCCGATATCCGCGAAGGCGTGCGGGCGCGGTTGGCGCGCGACGGCATCGAGGCGCTGCATGCGGAGCTTGGCCAGCGCGATCCGGCGAGCGCCGAGCGCCTGAAACCGCGCGACCGCACCCGCATCGCCCGCGCGCTGGAAGTCGTCGAAGCCACCGGGCGTTCGCTGACCGACTGGCATCGCGACGGCCTGCCGCCGCTGTTGCCGCCGGGCAGTTTCAGCGCGCTGTTTCTCGAACCCGACCGCGACGCGCTCTATGCGCGGATCGATGCCCGCTTCGATGCGATGCTCAACGCCGGGGCGCAGGAGGAAGTGGCGGCGCTGGCGGCGCGGGGTCTCGATCCCCTGCTGCCGGCAATGAAGGCCCATGGCGTGCCGGCGCTGATCCGGCATCTGGCGGGAGAAATCACGCTCGAAGAGGCGGCCACCATCGGCCGCGCCGACACCCGCCATTACGCCAAACGGCAGTTCACCTGGTTCCGGCACCAGCTGCCGGAATTCGAATGGGTGAGGCCGGAGGCGGCGGGGGATTGGCTGCGTAAGGCGGTCCCCGGGCACTGAAACGTCATTGCGAGGAGCAAAGCGACGAAGCAATCTATACTTTCATTCCGCCGCGCGATGGATTGCTTCGCGGAGCCTGTCATCGCGCGCGCATTAGCGCGACCCGGTGGCTCGCAATGACGGGCGGGGCTGGCGCATATCAAAGGCCCAATTTTCTCTCTCGCCGAACGCCCGGAACCCCGCTAAACTGCCTAAATCGCGCCAAGCGACGCCTTCCCTTGACTTTCCGGGGCCGGTCGCTATGTTCGCGCAACCTTTGGGAAGTCCGGGCGGCTATATGCGTAATAAAATTACCAAACTCCTTATCGTCGTCGTACCCAGGCGCACCGCCGGGGATGGCTAAGGCCATCCACATTCGGGCGGTGTGCATGGGGCCTCTTGGGCCCCTTTTTATTTTCCAAACCTCCAACTGAAGAAGCCGCGCCAGAACAGCGCATCCGGAGCAAGCCATGAGTGACCAGAGCCACGATCCCAACCAGATGACCGGCGCAGCGATGATCGTCCGCGCCCTGATCGATCATGGTGTCAAGCATCTCTTCGGTTATCCCGGCGGCGCGGTGCTTCCGATCTATGACGAGATCTTCCAGCAGAGCGAGGTCGAGCACATCCTGGTGCGGCACGAGCAGGGCGCCGGCCACGCCGCCGAGGGCTATGCGCGCTCCACCGGCAAGCCGGGCGTGGTGCTGGTGACGTCGGGCCCGGGCGCCACCAACATGGTGACGCCGCTGACGGACGCGCTGATGGATTCGATCCCGCTGGTGTGCATCACCGGGCAGGTCCCCACGCATCTGATCGGCAACGACGCGTTCCAGGAATGCGACACCGTCGGCATCACCCGGCCCTGCACCAAGCACAACTGGCTGGTGCGCGACGTCAACGATCTCGCCAAGGTGCTGCACGAGGCGTTCTATGTCGCGAGCACGGGGCGGCCCGGTCCGGTGCTGGTCGACGTGCCGAAGGACGTGCAGTTCGCGGTCGGCACCTATCATCCGCCGCGCAAGGCCGATGTGCACGTGTCCTATGCGCCGCGGGTCAAGGGCGACGCTGCGCAGATCCGAAAAGCGGTGGCGCTGCTCGCCGCGGCGAAGCGTCCGGTGATCTACTCGGGCGGCGGCGTCATCAATTCCGGTCCCGAAGCCTCGCGGCTGCTGCGTGAACTGGTCGAAGCCACTGGCTTTCCGATCACCTCCACCCTGATGGGTCTCGGCGCCTATCCGGCCTCGGGCAAGAACTGGCTCGGCATGCTTGGCATGCACGGCACCTATGAGGCCAACATGGCGATGCACGGTTGCGACGTCATGCTGTGCGTCGGCGCGCGCTTCGACGACCGCATCACCGGACGGGTCGATGCATTTTCGCCGGGCTCCAAGAAGATCCACATCGACATAGATCCGTCCTCGATCAACAAGAACATCCGGGTCGACGTGCCGATCATCGGCGACGCCGGCAACGTGATGGGCGACCTCTTGCAGGTGTTCAAGGCGGAGACGAAGAAGCCCGACATCAAGCCATGGTGGCATGAAATCGCCAAATGGCGCGCGCGCAATTCGCTGTCCTACAAGAAGAACAACGATATCATCCTTCCGCAATTCGCGATCCAGCGGCTGTTCGAGGCCACGCGCGGCCGCGACGTCTACATCACCACCGAAGTCGGCCAGCATCAGATGTGGGCGGCGCAGTTCTTCGGTTTCGAGGAGCCGCACCGCTGGATGACCTCTGGCGGGCTCGGCACCATGGGCTATGGCCTGCCGGCGGCGCTGGGCGTGCAGGTTGCGCATCCCGACAGTCTGGTGATCGACATCGCCGGCGACGCCTCGGTGCAGATGACGATGCAGGAGATGTCGACGGCCGTTCAATTCGAGCTGCCGATCAAGATCTTCATCCTGAACAACCAGTATATGGGCATGGTGCGGCAGTGGCAGCAGCTCCTGCACGGCAACCGGCTGTCGCATTCCTATTCGGAAGCCCTGCCGGATTTCGTCAAGCTTGCGGACGCCTTCGGCTGCGTCGGCATCCAGGCCATCAAGCCCGGCGATCTCGACGGCGCGATCAAGGAGATGATCAGCGTCAAGCGTCCGGTGCTGTTCGATTGCCGGGTGGCGGCACTGGAAAACTGCTTCCCGATGATCCCGTCCGGCAAGGCGCACAATGAAATGCTCCTGCCGGCGGAAGCCACCGACGAGGCCACTGCCACCGCCTTCGCCGGTGGCAAGGCGCTGGTGTGACGATGACGGTGGTGATCGCAAACCGCTGGCCGCAAATTCGGCTGTCATCGTCCGGCTTGACCGGACGATCCAGTACGACGCGGCGTCTCGATCGTGTGCTGACGTCTCTGGGATACGGGATCCCCGCTTTCGCGGGGATGACGACCGGGGCGCGAGCGGAGAGAGTGAGCGCGCCGACGCTGAGGAGGCGCAGCGATGTTTGATCTCCGGCAGTTGGAAAACGCTCACGCCATCGTCGGCGCGGCGATGCCGCCGACGCCGGCTTATGCGTGGCCGCTATTGTCGGAACGGCTCGGCGCCACGGCCATCGTCAAGCACGAGAACCACACCCCGATCGGCGCCTTCAAGGTGCGCGGCGGGCTCGTCTATGTGGATCGTCTCAGGCGTGAACGGCCCGATACGCCCGGGCTGATCTCGGCCACAAGGGGCAATCACGGCCAGAGCCTCGCGTTTGCAGCCAGCCGCTACGGCGTGCCGGTGACGATCTATGTGCCGCATGGCAATTCGGTCGAGAAGAACCGGGCGATGCGGGCTTTCGGCGCCAGGCTGGTCGAGCATGGCGAGGATTTCCAGGAAGCCCGCGAACAGGCCGAGGTTCACGCCCGGCGCGAAGGGCTCGAATTCGTGCCGTCGTTTCATCCCGATCTGGTGACGGGGGTTGCCACCTACGCGCTCGAACTCCTGCGCACCGCGCCGGATCTCGACGTTCTCTATGTTCCGATCGGGCAGGGATCGGGCATCTGCGGCTGCATCCTGACGCGCGATCTGCTTGGGCTTGCCACCGAGATCGTCGGCGTGCAATCGACGGAAGCGCCGTCCTATGCGCTGTCGTTCGCGGCCGGCACGGTCGTGAGCACCAACAGCAGCAATACGCTGGCCGACGGCATGGCGACGCGCGTTCCCGACGCGGACGCGCTTGCGATCATCCGCAAGGGTGCATCCCGCATCGTGCAGGTCAGCGATGATGAAGTGGCCGCGGCGATCCGGGCCTATTGGACCGATACGCATAATCTTGCCGAGGGCGCCGGCGCCGCCGCGCTCGCCGCCGCCATGCAGGAGAAGGCGAAGATCCGGGGAAAGCGGGTCGGCCTGATCCTGAGCGGCGGCAATATCGATTTCGATCTGTTCGACCGATGGATCATTCCACAGGCCGCGGCCTTCGCCGGCGGCAAGGCGCTGGTGTGAGCGCAGAATTGGGGACGATGACAATGAACCAGCCCACCAGCCAGCCCGCATCCGCCTACTTCATGGAAGACCGCCACGAGCCGACCGAGTCGCACACGCTCTCGGTGCTGGTGCAGAACGAGCCCGGCGTGCTCGCGCGCGTGATCGGGCTGTTCTCCGGGCGCGGCTACAACATCGAAAGCCTCACCGTCTCCGAGACCGAGAACCAGAAGCACGTCTCGCGCATCACCATCGTCACCACGGGCACGCCGATGGTGATCGAGCAGATCAAGCACCAGCTCGACCGCATGGTGCCGGTCTACCGCGTCGTCGACATGACCCTGACCGGCCGCTCGATCGAGCGTGAACTTGCGATGGTCAAATTGCGCGGCAGCGGCGAGCACCGCGTCGAATCGCTGCGGCTGGCGGAGGCGTTCCGCGCCCGCGTGATCGACGCCACCACCGAAAGCTTCGTGTTCGAGATCACCGGCAATTCCGCCAAGATCAACCAGTTCATCGACCTGATGCGGCCGCTCGGCCTGATCGAGGTCTCCCGTACCGGCGTCGCCGCGATCGGGCGCGGGGCCGAGGGGATGTGAGCCATGCTGGCGCGCGACTGGTACTACAATGAGCGGCGGCGGATCGGGCTCGATTCCGCGGTCGCCGCGATCTACGACCGCCATGACGACAGCGACATCCGCGCCCGCGCGGCGCTGACCATGCTCGGCGTGCAGCCCGGCTGGCGGGTGGCCGATATCGGCTGCGGCAACGGCGTTCTGGCCTGCGAGGCGGCGCTATTGGGCGCCGAGGTCGACGCGATCGATATTTCGCCGGCGATGCTGGCGCTGGCCAATATCCAGGCCAGGGATCGCAAGGTCGCGATCCGCACCCAGCCCGCGGGTCTCCTGAGCTTCGCCTATAAGCCGAATTCCTATGACCTGATCGTCAGCGAATTCACGCTGCACCATCTGCCGGATTTCTGGAAGGCGGTGGCGCTGTCGCGGATCCATGCCGCGCTGAAGCCCGGCGCGAATTTCTATCTGCGCGACATCGTGTTCGTCTCGACGCCCGACGGCGCCGAGCGCGATATCGAACAATGGGCCGATTTCAGCATCAAGAACCACGATTTCAACCGCGACAGCGTGATGATCCACATGCGCGACGAGTATTCGACCTTCGGCTGGGTGATCGAGCGCATGCTGACCGATGCCGGCTTCACGCTGGTCTCCGCCGATTATCACGCTCCGCTGCACGGCACCTATCTGCTGCAGAAACCGAAATCCGGCGGGCAGGGCTAGCGCCGATGAAGCCTTCCGGCGTCTTGCTCGCCATCCTGGTCGCGGTGATATGGGGGCTTGGGTTCACCGTGGTCGGCGGCGTCGCCGTCATGCTGCCGTCGAAGCGGCCGCAGGCCCTGCCGGAAATCGCGTGAGGGAACATGTCGCAGTCGCTTGTCGCTGCCTTTGTCGTTTTCGGTGCGGTCATGGCCTTCACGCCGGGACCCAACAACATCATGGTGCTGTCGTCGGGGCTGACTTACGGCTTCCGTCGCAGCCTGCCGCATATCTCGGGCATCGCGATCGGCGTTTCGCTGATGGTTGCGTCCGTAGGCGTCGGCCTCGGAACGATCTTTCTCGCCTATCCGGTGCTGCAGACCATCCTGAAATATGCCGGCATCGCCTATCTGATCTATCTGGCCGCCATGATCGCGATGTCCGGGTCGGTCACGCCGGGGGAAAGCAACCGGGGAGGCCCGATGACATTCTGGGCTGCGGTGCTGTTCCAGTGGGTCAACGTCAAGGGCTGGGTGATGGCGATCGGCATCATTACCGCCTATTCCGCGGTTGCCAGTTTTCCCTGGAATATCGCCGTACAGGCCGCGCTGATGTTCATCATGGCGGCGTTGTCGTCACTGACCTGGGCGCTGTTCGGCAGTTCGCTGCGGACTTTTTTGACCTCGCCTGTCGGCCGTGCGGATTTTCAATGTCCTGATGGCCGATATTGCTGCTGGCCTCGCTCTATCCGGTCCTGATGGACGCATGAAAGGGCGGCGCACCATGCAGAAACGGGTTTCCCTCCGCTTCAAAAATGCTCTAGACAACGCCGGAAATTCGCTGGGCGCGCCCGGCTCACCGGCGCCCAAGCGCCTGATTTAACTGCCGATTTTGGCAACTCACGAGGAAACGAAGATGCGAGTTTATTACGATCGCGACGCCGATTTGAACCTGATCAAGGGCAAGAAGGTCGTCATCGTCGGCTATGGCAGCCAGGGCCATGCCCACGCGCTGAACCTGAAGGATTCCGGCGTCAAGGACGTCGCCATCGCGCTGCGCAAGGGATCGGGCTCTGCCAAGAAGGCCGAGGCCGCTGGCTTCAAGGTGATGGAAGTCGCCGAGGCCGCCAAATGGGCCGACCTCGTGATGATGCTGACCCCCGACGAATTGCAGGGCGATATCTACCGCGAGCACCTGCACGACAACATGAAGAAGGGCGCGGCCCTGGTGTTCGCCCATGGCCTGAACGTGCACTTCAACCTGCTCGACCCCCGCGCCGATCTCGACGTGCTGATGATCGCCCCCAAGGGCCCCGGCCACACCGTGCGCTCGGAATACCAGCGCGGCGGCGGCGTGCCCTGCCTGATCGCGATCGCCAAGGACATTTCGGGCAATGCCCATGACCTCGGCCTGTCCTACGCTTCGGCGATCGGCGGCGGCCGCGCCGGCATCATCGAGACCTCGTTCAAGGAGGAATGCGAGACCGATTTGTTCGGCGAGCAGGTGGTCTTGTGCGGCGGCCTGGTCGAGCTGATCAAGGGCGGCTACGAGACGCTGGTGGAAGCCGGCTACGCGCCCGAAATGGCCTATTTCGAATGCCTGCACGAGGTGAAGCTGATCGTCGACCTGATCTATGAAGGCGGCATCGCCAACATGAACTATTCGATCTCCAACACCGCCGAATACGGCGAATACGTCACCGGCCCGCGCATCATCACCGACGAGACCAAGAAGGAGATGCGGAAAGTTCTCGCCGACATCCAGGGCGGCAAGTTCGCCCGCGACTGGATGCTGGAGAACAAGGTCAACCAGACCTCGTTCAAGGCGACCCGTGCCAAGCTCGCAACGCACCCGATCGAGGAAGTCGGCGCCAAGCTCCGCGACATGATGCCGTGGATCAAGAAGGGCGCACTGGTCGACAAGACGAAGAACTGAGGCTCGCTGCCGGTTGCGGGCAGGGCGCGCGGGCGCACCTTGCACCGCAACGAAAAATTAAGCCGAGAGCGGCATATTGAAAGGCGAGAGCGCGATACGCGTTCTCGCCTTTGGCGTCCCGGCCGCTCATGCGCCGCGTGAAACGCACCCGCAAAGCCAAGAACTGACGCTTCAATCACATTCTTCATCTGAAGTACTTCAGGTGATTTCTTGAAGCCAAAAAGCCGTGCAGCTTCAGATTCAAAGCGCCGTTACTTAATCCATCTTTTTGCATCTTGAACGTCGCTCTCGCGACAGGATTTCCGCGGCGCATAAATATTGTTGAGCGACGCGAGCGCCCCGTGTCGCGCCAGGCCGGCGGCTGATCTTCTCTCGACGGAAGCAGATGCGCTCCGGCCTCCGTCTTCAGTCCAGCCCCAGCGCCGTGACCACCGCGCGCCGGTCGTAAAACGGACGCTCGCAGACGATCCTGTCCGAACCGGCAGCGAATTCGAAGCTCGCCATCATCCGCACCCGAAACGCGCGGCCCGTGGGGGCGATCTCACCCTTCGGCGTCGACAGCGGACCGAGATGGGTGCCGGTCAGCCAGAACTCGACCAGCACGCTGTCGCCGTCGGCGGCGATGGCGATGATCTCGTTGGCCTGATCGGGAAACGGGATGCGCGACGCCGCGAAATAGCCGCGCACCGCCGCTTCGCCGTCGAACACGGTGCCGGCGCCGTACAGCTCGTAGCGCGGGTGGGCGAAGGTGGCGATGACGCCGTCCCAGTCGCTCTCGCATTCGAGCCGCATGTGGTCGCGCACGGTCTGGATCCGCGCCGCCGTCAACCCGTCCATGGCCGCCCCCCGCCCTCGACCCAGGAAAGAACTAGTCCACGCCTCCAGGGCCGTCAAAGCCGAAACCCGCGGGATTGCGGAGGCGGGTCCGCCAGCCGACTTCCCTCGAGATTATGGGCAAAATATTAACGTTGCGGAGCGACGGTATGCCCCTGTTGTTGGCGCGGATTTCGCGATGCGGGAAATGTATCGAAGGCTGGCCCAATCGCCGGGTTCGTCGCTGACGACGCTTGGCGTCCTGCTTTCGCTCGTGGCCATCGTTCTGTTCGTCGTCGGCGTGCAGGCCCGCTACGCCGACAGGATCGCGGCGGCGAAATCCGACGCGCTGAGTTTCGCCAACATCCTGGCCGAGCATACGGTGCTGACCTTCGAGGATGTCGACCGGTCGCTGCGCCGGGCAGAGGCCATACGCAGCGACAGCCTTGCCGGACGATACAAACCCGCCGCGGCCAACGCCGCCCTGCGACAGCTGCAAAAGACCTCGTCCGTCCTTCTCGGCATCGGATGGACCGATGCCTCCGGACAAGTCGTCGCCCATTCCTACAGTCCGGCGCCGCCGCGTTCCAATATTGCCGACATGCCGCAATTCATCGCCCAGCGCGACAGCGTCGACGACCGCTTGTATGTCGCGCCGCCCTATCGTTCGCTGGCGCAGGACAAATGGATCACCGCGGCTTCGCGGCGGTTGCGCAATCCCGACGGCAGTTTCGCCGGCATCGTCAGCGCGCCGCTCGATCAATCCTATTTCGTCAAGCTCTATCGCTCGATCGATCTCGGCAAGGGCGGGACCATCCTGCTGCTGCACCGCGATGGCAAGCTGCTGGCGCGGCAGCCGGAACTGATGGATACGCTTGGAACGTCGTTTTCCAGCGGCGCGCTGCTGAGCAGATATCTGCCGGCCTCGGAGACGGGCGCCTACGAGACGACCGGCATCGTCGACGGCGCGGCTCGCATCGTCGGCTACAAGGCCGTGCCCGGGCTGCCGCTGGTGGTGGCCGTCACCTACGCCCGCAGCGACGTGCTGAGGCCATGGTACCAGAACCTCTACACGTTCGGCTCGTTCGTCGCGGCCTTTATCGCCATCATCATGCTGGGTACGTTCGTTCTTGTGCGGCGGACCAACGCGCTGGCGGCAAAGACCCGGGCGCTGGCGCGAACCAATGCGCGCTTCGATAGCGCCATCAGCAACATGTCGCAGGGACTCTGCCTGTTCGACGCCGACAGGCGGCTGGTGATATCGAACAGCCGGTTCCAGACCATGTACGGCCTGCCGGACGAACTGGTCGTGCCGGGCACGTCGCTGCGGCGGATTTTCCAGTTTTACAAGGACCATGGCATTGCCGGCGATGTGACCGTCGACGAGGGCATTCACCGCGTCCTGACGGAACAGAACGTGCATTACGAGCCGCCGGACGGCCGCGTCATCGATATCCAGCGCACGCCGACGCCCGATGGGGGCTGGGTCGCCACCCACGACGACATCACGGTGCGAAAACGCGCCGAGCAATTGGTCGCCGAGAAAGCCAATGAACTGGAGGCGACCAACCTGCGTTTCGATGCCGCGCTCAACAACATGTCGCAGGGGCTGTGCATGTTCGATGCGGGGCAGAAGGTCGTGGTGTCGAATGCGCGTTACGGCGAAATCTATCATCTGAGCCGCGACCAGATAAAGCCCGGCACCTCGCTGCGGCAGATTCTGGAATACCGGCGCGAGAAAGGCACCCATTTCAACGTCGCGCCGGAGACCTACCTGACGCAGAACGTGAAGGCGGCAAAGGAGGTGCAGGAACTCGCCGACGGTCGCGTCGTCGCGATCGCCCGCCATGCCATGCCGAACGGGGGATGGCTCACCACCCATGAGGACATCACCGATCGGGCGCGCAACGAACAGCGGATCGCATTCCTGGCGCAGCACGATCTGCTCACGGGCCTTGCCAACCGCGCGCTGTTCTCCGAAAAGCTCGAGGACGCGGCGAGGCGCCTGCAGCGCCATGGCACCACGTTCACTGTGCTGATGCTCGACCTCGACCGGTTCAAGAACGTCAACGACACGCTGGGACATTCGGCCGGCGACCAGTTGCTGGTCGAAGTCGCGCGGCGGCTGCGGTCGTCGATTCGCGATATCGACGTGCTGGCCCGCCTCGGCGGCGACGAATTCGCCATCATCCAGGAAAACGAGAAGGTCCAGGTCGAGGGCGCGGTGGCGCTGGCGCTGCGGATCATCCGGCTGATCGAGCAGCCGTTCGATCTCGGCGGTCATCAGGTCAATGTCGGAACCAGCATCGGAATTTCGTTCGCGCCGGAGCATGGCGCCGATGCCGAGACGCTGCTGCACAAGGCCGATCTCGCGCTGTACGCGGCGAAGTCGGGCGGGCGAAACGCCTTCCGGGTATTCCGGCCCGAATTGACCGAGGCGGCCGACATCCAGCGCTCGATGGAGGGCGAGTTGCGCGACGCGATCTCGCGGAATGAATTCGAACTGCACTATCAGCCGATCGTCGATGCGAGGGCCGGCCGCATCTGCGGCGTCGAGGCATTTGTGCGCTGGCATCATCCCTCGAGAGGCCTGCTGGCGCCGGACCGGTTCCTGCCGCTCGCGGAATCGACGGGTCTGATGCTGCCGCTCGGGGACTGGATCCTGCGCCAGGCGTGCATCGATGCCGCCGCCTGGCCGGCGGATATCGGGATTGCCGTCAACGTCTCCGCCGTGCAATTCGCCAGCGGAAATCTGTTCGATCTCGTGCTGGGGGCGCTGGTCGATTCCGGCCTGTCGCCGACGCGGCTGGAGCTGGAAATCGCCGACACCTCGCTCTTGCAGAAGGACCAGGCGGAACATCTGGCGACCATCCGGCAACTGAAAAACCTCGGCGTCTCGATCGTGCTCGACAATTGCGGGGCGGGATATTCCTCGGCGAGCTATCTGACGAGCTTTCCATTCGACAAGATCAAGATCGACAAATCGGTGGCGCAGGGCTTTGCCGACCGCCGCGACTGCGCCGCGCTGGTTGCTTCCGTGCTGGCGCTGGCGCGCGGCCTCGATATCGCGACGGCGGCCAAGGGAATCGAGGACGCGGCGCAGTACGAGGCCTTGCTGGTCGCGGGCGTCGATTTCGCGCAAGGCTATTTGTTCGGGCCGCCGGTGCCGCATTCCGAGCTTGACCTCGATGCCGCGGTTCCGCTTGCAAAGAACGTCGCCTGATGAACGCGCAGGAACATCTGATCGGCGATCTCGAAAGCGCGCTGACCGGCAGGGATTCCTCCGGGCGCGCCGAGATCCTGCGCCGCGTCACCGATCTCTTCGTCCACGGCTCGGGCAGCTTTACCGTCGATCAGATCGGCCTGTTCGGCGACGTCATGAGCCGGCTGGTCGGGACCATCGGGCAGGCCGCCCGGGCGGAATTCGGCAGCCGGCTCGCGCTCGTCTCCGACGCGCCCGCAGGGGTCATCCGCACGCTGGCATTCGACGACGCGATCGACGTGGCCGCGCCGGTGCTGGCGCACTCGGTGCGGCTCGAAGAGGCGGCGCTGGTGGAAAACGCGCGAACCAAGAGCCAGGGTCACCTGCTGGCGATTTCCAGCCGGAGCATTCTGGCCGAGGCCGTGACCGATATCCTGGTCAAGCGGGGTAACCACCTGGTCATCACCGGCGCCGCCGCCAACCGCGGCGCCAGGTTCTCGACGTCCGGCATGTCGATCCTGGTCAGGAGAGCGCAGGACAATGGCGATCTCGCGCTAAGCGTCTGGGCGCGCCCCGACATCCCCCGCCACGATCTGGTAAAACTGTTCGTGCAGGCGTCCGAAATCGTCAGAGGCAGGCTTGAGGCGGCCGACCCGCGGCAGGCCGTGCTGGTCCGGGCGGCGGTCGCGCAAGCCTCCGACGCGATCCAGGCGACGGCACGCGCCGGCTCCAGCCAGCATGCGCAGGCGCTGGCGATGGTGCGGACGCTGCACTCGCTCGGGCAACTCGACGAGGCGCGGCTGCTCGCCTATGCGCGCGAGCGGGATTTCGACAAGACCGCCGTCGCGCTCTCGTTGATGTGCGATCTTCCGATCGGCCTGATCGAGCGCGTGCTGGTTCAGAGCGAACCGGAACAGCTGATCGTTTTCGCCAAGGCCATCGAGCTGTCGTGGGACACCGCCAAGGCGATCCTGGCGCTGCAGGCCGGCCGCGGCGGGGTGGGGAGCGATCGGCTCAATCAAGGCCTTGCCAGCTTCTTCCGGCTGCAGCCGAAAACCGCCCGGACCGCACTTCAGCTCTACCGGCACCGCGAGCTGGCGCGCCAAAGCCCGGCGCTGGATGGCTGATTCCCAGCGCCGTCGCGACCTGCGAGACTACTTCTCGATCTTGTTGTGGACCTGCCAGAACCGCAGCGTGCGCTGGGCGGTCTCGGTCGACAGCTTGCCGTAATCCTTCCAGGCGAGCTTCAGCGTCTCCTCCGAGATCGGCGGCTGCAGCGGACGCTGCGAAAGGATGGTTTCCACCGTCAGCCAGTTCAGGCCGGCGGATTTGCAGGGGATCAGGATGAGGTCGGACCGGGGCCCCTCCAGAAGCCGCACCATCATGTCGGTCGTCGCATTGTTGAGAATGGCGAGCGAGGCGGCGACTTCCTCGATTTTTCCCGCGCCGGCAAACTTGATGACGGCGGCGTCGTCCAGTTCGTTGTGTTGTTTCAACAGCTTCACCAGCGCCTCGGCGCGGCTGAAGTCGCGCTGCGCCGGGCCGTCTTCGCCCCGCCGCGCCGGCGATGGTCTTCAGGATCCGCTTGATCTCCTCCTGGAGCTCGGGAGGCGCGATGGCCATCAGCCGGGCCCGCACGGCGTCGGTGGCGCGCCGCAGCAGGTCGCGGAGGAATTTGATCGGAAGGTCGATCCGCAGGCCGAGGATCTCGGTGAGTTCATCGTCGGCTTCCGCCCGCGCGACGATGGTGGAATAGCCGGTGTCGGAAAAGCGCGCGCTGGCATTGTTGGCAAGCTTGCGAATGACCTTGCGTTCGCCGCGGTCGACGATGACGTCGGTCACGGCTTCCGGGAGATTGGTCCGGCCCGAAATGGCGAGCAGATGATCCTGCCCCCTGGTGCTGGCGATCTCCACGAGGTCGCTGGTCCGCAGCCGGCTGGAATTGGCAAGCACGCTGCCGGCCACCGCGATTTCATTGTCCCGCGCAAGATGCTGGATGACCTCGAACGGCGCGTAATCGATCGGCGCCAGCCGCTGGCTGAGTTCGGCCCTGGCGCGGCTTTCGACGCGGCTGATCAGGACGCACAAAACGTCGTCGAAGACCTTGATCTGGTCCTCGCTGAGCCGCTCCGCGTCATGCAGGAAAAGGTTCGTTACCTGGCGAAGGGTTTCGACGCGCCGCTCGGAGGAACCGCTTTTGACGGCCTCTTCGAGTTCGGCGATGATGGAATGCTCGAGCTTCTGCAAAACACGCCCCGATGCTTCTTTCGACACTTTCCGGCGCAAGTCCGGTTCTGGAACATCGTGAAAGTGTCGCAGTTCAAACGGAGACGATAGTCTTGCAACCCTACGCTCTCGTTAAAAATGAGCCCGTAGAACTACAGGCCCGGCTTGCTCAATAATTGCGCGGTATTCCGAAAAGACCGCCGCGGGACCTCAGGCCGGCGTCCCGACCGGGCGGGAGCGGTGGAAATCGTCCTTAACGGAAGCCTACCGGCAGTTCCGCTATCTGATGCCGGCCGCGTCAAAACCCGCTTCCACCGCGGCCGCGCGGAGTTCGATCTGCTTTCCCGGAAGCTTGCGGAACAGCGATCGCGCTGCCAGCACCACGCCGCGCCGGCTGTCGGCGAAGGTCGATTGGCGCGAGAGCTGCTGGGTGAGCGCGATATAGAACATCGCCGCCAGTTCGTGCGGCCTGAAGATGAATTTGCGGCCGGCCTTCGCCGCCATGACATTATAGGCGGCATAGTTGTGAATGCCGCTGTTGAAGTGCACGGCGCCTGAATCGTCATTCGGAGTCAGCGGAGCGTTAATGAAATCCTTCATCAGCTTGGGCTGCCTGTACAGGGTCGGGTTCTGCATGTCACGGATCGCGACGCCGCAGCCGATCTGCCATTTCCATTCGGCGATATCGGGCCGCGCGTCGTTGGCGATCAGGGTGCCGAAAATATCCGAATAGGACTCGTTGAGCGCGCCGGTCTCGCCCAGATAGACCAGCCGGGCGGTGGCGCCGGTGACGCCGTGAAACAGCTCGTGGGCGACCACCGAGAGCGACGAGGCCATCGAGCGCAATTTGTCCCCGACCAGCTCCTGGCCGTACAGCATCTGGGCGCCGTCCCAGAATGCATTGAGCCACACGTCGCTTCCCGGCGGCTGCTCGAACTGTTTGACCACGCAGTTGACGGTGGAGACCACACGTCCGCCCATGTTATCGATGTTGTTGCGCTTGAGCACCTTGCGCAGAAACGTCGCGACCGTGGCTGCGTGGGTATGGGCGCTGACCGCCGCCGGCGACCATGGCGCCGTCGCGAGATTGCCGGGCAACTTGCCCCCGACCGGGTCGCGGTAGCCGAAATCGCAGGTTTCGATGTTCAGGTTGGCATCGCGCATGACCCGCTTGCCGCCCTTCGTCTCGACGTTGAAGGTCTTCATCCGGCCGAGCTCGTCGAGGGCGCTGGCGGTGCCGTGCCTTGCGGCCGGGGTGCGCGGCAACTCGGCCACCAATGCGCCATTGTGCGCGTCGATGACGTAGTCGAACACCAGCGGGATCTGGTGTTGGGCCTTCGATGCAATGCCCTTTCCCTTTCCCTTGCCCTTGTTCCGGCTCCGCACGTCCTCGACGATATAGGCGAGATGCCATTTACCCCGGTGGTCGAGAAACAGATTGAGCGCCGGAACGCCGTCGGGAAGTTTGCTTCCATAGCCTGCCCGCGCGGCAATTCGCTTCAGCGCATCGCGCGGCGAAATTCTTGCGACGTAGGACGCAAGATCCGGCTTTGCCAGGCTGGAATTGAGCGAGACCAGCTCATTGTGATCATCGAGCTCGACGCTGACCAGCGATCCGAAAACCGGAATACCCTCGATCTGCTGGCGGAATTTTACCACCCTGGTTCCGGTCAAAGGCACGGTCTCGACGCCGAGGCTCCTGAAATCGCACTCCTCATCATGGATCTTCGGCGCGCTTAGCGACGGCATCGCGCGGCTGGCAAAGGCGTGGGCGAGGATGCGCTTGGCAGCGCTTTCCGGGTCGAGGTTCTTCGGCAGGCATTCCCTGAGCGCAAACGTGTTCGAAGCCGGGCGATCCGCCCTGAGCGCCTCGAAGGCGCGGCGGTCACGTTCTTCCGTGACGTGCATCGCGAGGACCTGGAAGCCGCGCGCCGACCGTGCAGCGATCGTCCGGCTCGATCCTGCCTTCTTCGCTTTCCTCGCCATGATTGCAGTCCCCCATCCGTCAACCGGAGAAGGGTAGGTCAATCGATCCCGATTGGGAATCGCAAAAGCAGAAAACCTCGCCTTGCGGACGCGAAGCGGCGCGATGGCGCGTCAGCCCGCAACGGTGGCTGTTCGCCCCGTTGACGGCGATCATGCGAAGAATATTTGAGCTGGCCTCAGCTGCGAAAACGGTGTTGCTAGGGGGATGCGCGTGAGAAACAATCTGCAGGCTTCGATCGGGAGTTGATCCATGCAATCTGTCGTTATTACCGGGGCGTCCACCGGCATCGGCTGGGCCACCGCAAAATTACTGCTCGGGCGCGGGTTTCGGGTGTTCGGCAGCGTGCGCAAGCAGGTCGACGCCGAGCGGCTGAAGGCCGAATTCGGCGCCGGCTTCACCCCGCTGTTGTTCGACGTCACCGATGAAGCCGCGGTGCTGGCGGCCGCCCGCGAGGTCCGCGCCGCGCTGAACGGCGAAACGCTGACCGGGCTCGTCAACAATGCTGGCATCGCGGTTGCGGGGCCGGTGCTGGAGCTCTCAGCCGACGAATTCCGCCGCCAGATGGACGTCAACGTGATCGGGCCGATCATCGCCACGCAGGCCTTCGGGCCGCTGCTCGGGGCGGATGCGTCGCTGAAAGGGCCGAAGGGGCGGATCGTGATGATCAGCTCGGTGGCCGGCAAGAACGGCAATCCGCTGTCGGCAGCCTATTCGGCGTCGAAGCACGCGATCGAGGGCCTGTCGGAAAGCCTGCGTCGCGAAATGATGCTGTTCGGCATCGACGTCATCATCGTCGCACCCGGCGCAGTGAAGACGCCGATCTGGAGCAAGGCCGAGGAGGTGGATATTTCCCGCTACAAGAACTCGGCATATCTTCCGGCGCTAGAACGGGTCCGCAAAGTCACGCAATATCTGAGCGAGATCGGTTTGCCGCCGGAGAAGATTGCGGAGGCGATCGCCGATGCCCTGACGTCGGCCAGCCCCAAGGTGCGCTATCAGCTCACGCCGGACCCGATGCGGCACCTGATCACGGGGCTGTTGCCGAAGCGGACCGTCGACAGGATCATTGCCAAGCGCCTCGGATTGGCGCCGAAGGCATGAGCCCGGCGATGCGTGCCATGTTCAGAACCGTGTCAGGCGCCGCCGCGATGTGCCTCGCGGCATCGCTCGCTCATGCCGGCGACCAGGGCGATCCCGAAAAATCCTGCGACGGCAATACCTATGAGATGGTCGAGTGTCTCAAGGCCAAGACCGCACAGTGGGACAAGCGGATGACCATCGCCTATCAGCAGGCGCTGAAGGACGCGGTGCCGGCAGCAGCATGACCAGCTGCGCACGGCGCAGCGGCTATGGATTCAATATCGCGACGCCAATTGCCTGTATTACGGCCTGGGTGAGGGCACCATCGCCCGCCTCGATGCCGGCGAATGCATGCGCAGCATGACCGAGGCGCGCGCCCGCGAACTGGAAGGCCTCGGCCATCAATAGCGGGCGATGTCGGCCGTGCGCGGCGTCCGCGCCGAGGCCATGGCGATCAGCCGCAGCGCCATCACCGATAACAGCGGCACCAGAAACAGCGCGTAGAGCGGCATGCCTGGGATCCGCTTGCCGAACGAAACCATGAACTGGAACCAGAGGTAATAGCCGCCGGTGAGATGCAGGACGCGAAAGGCGCGCGGGCCGATCGCGTGCGCCGTGCGGTCGAACGAGGTCGCGGTCATCGCAATGATGAAGGCATAGCCGATGCCGCCGAACACATAGGAGGCGGCCGAGGTGGCGGCCATGAAGCCCGGGGGGTCCATCGCCGCGAAGCCGGCAATGGCGACCGCGTGCATGCCGTGAGATGCGGCGAAGGTGACGCCGAGAAAGCGCCGGTTGCGGCGCTGCCAGCGCGTCCAGCCATTGGGCCACAGCCGGGCCAGCGCGCCGGCGCTGAAGGCGAGACAGAACAACAACAGCGAGCTTCGCGCCGTGAAGCGGATCACCATGCGCACGCCGTCGGTCTCGAACTGCCGCATGCCCGCGATCCACAGGCACAGGCCGGCGAGCACCAGCGTCAGCACGGCGAACAGCCGCCAGCCCTCGAACCAGTTGTGACGTCGCTGCAGCATGATCGTCTCCGCGTTCAGAAATGTAATCATCAGTTACATCTAGCCGGATCCCTCTCCGTCAATCCGTGTAATCAGTGCTTACATTCACGATCGGGTGATGCTATTGAAGGCGATGCCAGCAGCCGCCAAGCCGAGCCCGAAGCGAAAGCCCGCCGTCAAGCGCCGGCCCGCCCGCCGTCCGTCACCGCAACCGAGGCCCTACCATCATGGCGACCTCCGGCGCGGCCTGATCGATGCGGCACTGCAACTGGCCGAGGAGGGCGGCGCCGGGGCGGTCAGCGTCCGCGAGGCCGCCCGCCGCGCCGGCGTCTCGCCGGGGGCGCCGTTCCGGCATTTCGAAAGCCGCGACGCGCTGATGACGGCGGTGGCCGAGGAAGCGCAGCGGCGGTTCCGGGCCGAGATCGCTGCCGCGCTTGCGCAAGCCCCGGCCGATGATCCGCTGGCGCGGTTTCGCATGCTCGGCCTTGCCTATCTGCGCTGGGCGATGCGCAATCCCGCGCATTTCGAGATCATCTCCAGCGGCCGGTATTTCGACCACGACCGGGCGGCTGAACTGTCGCGCGACAATGCCGAACTGATCGGCCTGACCGGACGCCTGCTGGCCGAGGCCTTCGCAGCCGGGCAGTTGCGGAGCGTCGATCTGAAGCAGGTGCAGCTTGCCGGCCGGGCGCTGGTCTATGGCTTTGCCCGCATGAACATCGACGGCCATCTGCCGCGCTGGGGCGTGGCAGGCGCGGACGTCGAACGCAGCGCCGAGGCCGTCCTCGATCTCTTCATCGAGGGTATCGCCAGCCGCCCCGAGCAGGCCTGAACGCTTGCGCGGCAGAATCTTAATGTTCTGAATGGCTCATGCTGGCGCCCGCGCCAAATTCATTGCGTGTTCATGACCCTTCCATTACATTTTTATGACACGTCGCAGGCTCCGGCTGCGTCGTCCGTCCTCCTGGTCTTCGCCAGCCAAGGCCCCAAGTAGCGCCGGGTTAAGTCTGCGTCTTAGCCCATGGCGCCCGCGCCAAATCCAGGTCCGTCCGCCAATGCCGCCGCCAGCGGCCTTGCCTCGGTCGGCATCTGGCGGCTACTTGCGGTGGCGGCGCCGCAACTGGCGGCGCTCGTCGTCATGCTGCAGACCGAGACCGATTTCGGCTCGCGCACCGGCTTTCTGTTGTCCTGGGGGATCCTGAACTTCTTCTGGATCGCGCTGCTGCGGCGTCCGGCGCTGTCGGGCGCGCTGTCGCTGACGCTGGTGGTGGTGCTGGTGCTGTTGTCGCGGCTCAAGCACGACATCGTGCAGATGACCGCGAACTTCGTCGACCTGATGGTGATCGACCGCGATACCGCGGCGTTCCTGTTCACGATCTTTCCCAATCTGCGCTGGTCGGTGGTCGGCGCCGGTCTGCTCATTCTGCCGCTGATGTACGCGCTCTGGTGGCTCGATCCGTTCCGGGTGCGCCGGCTGCCGGCGCTGGCCTGCAAGCTCGCCTGCCTTGCCGCGCTGGTCGGATATTCGGTTCAATGGCCCGACGAAGCCTGGCGTGGCTATTACGACGACGGCTATCTGTCGAAATTCGCCCGCTCCGGCGTCACCGCGGTGTCGGATTTCATCCATTACGGCTTCATGGAATCGGATGCGGCTACGACTGAACGGCTCAAGGTGCCGCTGGTGGATTCCTGCCATCCCAAGGGCGTGCGGCCGAACATCGTCATGATCCACGATGAATCCAGTTTCGATATTCGCGCGGCCAGCGGCATCAAGGTGCCGAAAGGCTATGGCAGCCAGTTCAACTCGTTCGACGGCAAGGAGCGCAAATTCCTGGCCGAGAGCAATGGCGGGCCGAGCTGGTTCACCGAATACAACGTACTGGCCGGGCTGTCGTCGCGGTCGTTCGGCCGGTTCGCCTATTTCGTGACCCGCATCGCCTCGGGCCGCGTCGAGCGCGGCCTGCCGCTGGCGCTGCGCCGCTGCGGCTACGATACGATCTCGCTGTACCCGGCCTTCGGCGCCTTCATGAGCGCGCGCAGTTTCCAGCTGACCACCGGCATCGAGCACTTCCATGACGCGCACGATCTCGGCGCCAGGGATGTCGAGCCCGACGGCTTCTTCTATGACAAGGCGCTCGGCCTGATGGCGCAGCAACCGCCGGCGACGCCGCTGTTCACGTTCGTCTATCTCGCCGCCAATCATTTCCCGTGGGAGACGCGGTTTCGTCCCGACCTGATGCCGGGCTGGCGCAAGCCCGGCAACGAGCCGGCGGTCGACGAATATCTGCGCCGGCAGGCGATCAGTGCCGAGGATTACCGGGCCTTCATCGCCGGGCTGAAGAAGAAGTTTCCCGGGCAGCCGTTCCTGATCGTGCGTTACGGCGATCACCAGCCGGAATTCTCGCCGCACATTCTCGATCCCGGCCTCGACGAAGCCGGAATCGGCAAGAAGCTGGAGGAATACGACCCACGCTATTACGCGACCTATTATGCAATCGATGCGATCAATTTCGAGCCGGTCGAAAGCCCCGCCGTAATGGATACGATCGACGGGGCTTATCTGCCGCTGGTGATCCAGGAAGCCGCCGGTATTCCGCTCGATCCGTCGTTTGAGGAGCAGAAGAACATCATGCTTCGCTGCAAGGGCGTGTTCTATGCCTGCAAGGACGGCGCCGAAGCCCGCCGCTTCAACCGGCTCCTGATCGACGCCGGCCTGATCCACGGATTGTAGGACGTCGGGCTCCCGACGAGACTCAGACGCTGCACTGCGGTATAGGTTGGGGATGCAGCCGCCTGCCTGACTGCTGCGGCTTGACCGCGGGCGTCCAATTCATGTGAGATGAACCATGAGCCCCGTCCGCGCGCTATTGCCCCTTGTTCTGCTTGCAGCCTGGTCATCCGCTTCGGCGGACACGATGAAATTCGAGGATTCCGCGGCCATGCTGGGCGCCAGTTGCGCCAAGGACATCGTGGACAATTGCCGCGGCGTCAATCTCGACGCCGTTCGCCTTAAGGATTGCCTGTCGCGCAATCAGGACGTGTTGTCGCCCCAGTGCAAGAGCGCCTACGGCCAGGCCTTCGACGCCATCGTCAAGCGCGTCGCGGCACGCGCCGCCGTGACGAAACTATGCGAGCGCGACGTCAACAAATACTGCGCCAGCGTCAAGGGCGATCGCGCCCAGGCGCTGGCCTGCGTGCTGGCGGGACCGCGCGGCATGACCATCAACTGCAACAAGGCCCTCACCGAGGCGGGGTATCGCTGATGCGGCGGGCCAGCAAAAATCGCCGCTTCATCGGCCTGCTCGTGGCCGCGCTGATCGCCTTTGCGGTACTCCCGGCGCGTGCGCAGACGCCTGGGACTGCTGCGGCGGATGAATGGGCCAGCAAGCTCGCCGGTCTCGAAACCGAGCCGGATCTGGATCTGGCGGCCCTGCGGCAACAGGCGGCGGATCGCATCAAGGCGCGGGCGAAGCCCGATGCGGCGCCGCTGAAGCGACCGCTGATCGCGCCGGAGTTGCTGAAGCTGCCGCAGTTTTCCGCCGAACTGCAATTCGACGAGGACGCTGCCGTGATTCGGCCGGAGTCGTATCGGACGCTGGGCCGCATCGCCGATACGCTCTCGCTGCCGTCGCTCTGGGCCTACAAATTCCTGATCGTGGGTCATACGATCTCGACCGGGAAACGCGATTACAATCTGACGCTCAGCCAGCGAAGGGCCGACGTGGTCCGCGACATCCTGGTCGGCACGTTCAAGATTTCGCCGAAGCGCCTGCAATCCATCGGCCTCGGCGAGGAGCAGATGCTGGACAGCGCCCATCCCACGGCGCCGGTCAATCAGCAGTTCCAGGTGCTCACCGTGGGAAAAGCGCCATAGAGCATGATCCGGAAAAGTGGGAACCGGTTTACCGAAAAGATCATGCTCAAATAAATTGGATCATGATCCGATCTCATCCGATCGGATGATGATTTAGGTTGCATCGACAGTTAACGAAGATGATCACGGGAGATACACAATGGCTACGAGCCTGAAGCAGATGATGGAAGCCGCCAACGCCGCGGTGCCGAAGATCACGCCGGCGCAGGCCCGCGAGATGATCGGCAAGGGCAATACGTTGGTGGTCGACGTGCGCGACGCGCCGGAAGTCGAAAAGAGCGGCAAGATCAAGGGCGCGGTGCATGTTTCGCGCGGCATGCTGGAATTCCGCGCCGATCCTGACTCGCCCTATCACGACAAGAATTTTGTCAAGGACAAGACCGTGATCCTCTATTGCGCGTCCGGCGGCCGCTCCGCGCTGGCCGCCAAGGCGCTGAAGGATCTGGGCTACGACCAGGTCTACAATGTGGGCGCCTTCAAGGACTGGGCCGAGGCCGGCGGCGAGATCGACAGGCCGATCGAACCGGGGATGTGAGACGCCTCGGGGAGGGCGTCATGGGTCCTGACGGCCGAGGTTGCCATCGCTGGAAAATGCGGCGAATGTCTCACGCAGATATCAACGGGGGACTTAGGCCATGGCCTTTTCGCTTTACGATGCAACCGTCGCCAACTATCTCCAGATGCTGGGCGCTGTCGGCGGCCTTCTTGAAAAGAGTCTGTTGCATTTCCGTGACAAGGGCGTCGACCCCGCTGAAATCGTCGAGGCGCGGCTGGCCGCGGACATGTGGCCGCTGCGCTCCCAGATCGTCTCGCTCGCGCATCATTCGCGGGGCGCCATGGAGGCGGCGAAGAACGGCGTGTTCGTGCCGCCTTCGAGCAAGCCGGACCTCGATTATGCCGGGCTGCAGGCTCTGGTGACGGACGCCCGCAGCGAATTGTCGGGCCTTACGCCCGAGGCCGTCGACGCGCTGGTCGGCCGCGATGTCACCTTCAAGATCGGCGACCGCGCGTTGCCGTTCACGGCAGAAGGCTTCTTGATGTCGTTCTCGCTGCCGAACTTCTTCTTCCACGTCACCACCGCCTACGACATCCTCCGTCACAACGGCGCGCCGATCGGCAAACGCGATTTCATGGGCAAGCTGAAACTCAAGGCGTAAGGCGGCGGGCCGCTCGCCGTGTCGCCCGCTCCGCTCGTCTGACCTGCAGGCCCGTGGGTTGAACGGCTACGCGTGCTGACGTAATGGTCCGCGATGAACGAGCCGATACGCGGCGTTGAAGCTTTAGCCCAAAAATCAGATGCGGCACCGGCTCTCCTGGGGGTCGCATGCGGCCTTGGTGCGGCGCTGTTCTGGGCGCTCGGCTTCGTGGCGACACGGCACGGGCTGAAGGTGGGATTTACGCCCGCGGACCTGCTGATGCACCGCTTCCTCTGGTCGGGCCTGGCGTTCCTTCCGTTCGTCGTTCGCTCCGGTCTCGGCAATCTCTGCGGCATCGGATGGGGCCGCGGCCTCGTGCTGATGCTGCTGGGCGGGCCGGTGATGTCGATGATCAGCTATACCGGCTTCCTGTTCGTGCCCCTGGGGCATGGCAGCGTGATCCAGCCTTCCTGCGCCACCCTCGGCGGCCTGTTCTTTGCGGCCGTCCTGCTCAAGGAGCCCATTTCATTCTCGCGGCTGTTCGGCGCGGTCGTCATCGTCGGCGGCCTTGGCGTGATCGGCGCCGAGTTGATCGGCCATATCGGGCTGAGCGGCGTGCAGGGCGATTTGATCTTCGTCCTGACCGGCTTCATGTTCGCGGGCTTCGGCGCGTTGCTGCGGTACTGGCGTGTTTCCGCCCTCTCGGCGGCCACGGTCATCAGCGTGCTGTCGCTCACGCTGTTTCCGGCCTATGCGGCATTCGGCGGCCTCGGACGCGTGGCGGCGATCGGCCTCGGCGAGAATGCGTTGCAAGCATTGGGGCAGGGGATCCTGGCCGGCCCGGGCGCGATGTATCTGTTCGTGTTCTCGATCCAGCGTCTCGGCGTCGCTCGCGCTGCGGTTTTTCCGGCGATCGTGCCGGCGCTGACCCTGCTCGTCGGCTGGCTGCTGCTCGGCGAGCCGCCGACCGCGTTGCAGGCGGCAGGACTGGTCACGGTGCTGTCAGGTTTCTATCTGGCGCAGCGGCAGCGCTAGCTTTTCTATCGCTTCCCGATCTTCTCCCACGGCCAGCGCGCCACCGCCGACGGCGATGACACGCCATCTCCGGCTGCGGCGCGCAAATCAGGCTCGCGCATATCCGCGATGTCGATCTTGCCGAGCAGCGGCGCCAGCGCGTCGCGCGGCACCTGATCGCCGGCGCGCTTCGGTGCCGCAGTACGATCGCGTCATAGGGCGAGATCGCGTGCCTGGGATCGTCCAGCACCACCAGATCGTATTTCATCCGAGGTATAGCCCGCGATCACGTGGCGCGCTTGCGCCGTGCCCACCAAAATCTGAAGCCGAGATGATGTCATTGTGGAAACGCGTCTCGATCCGCCGCCGCATACGGCGGACATCGTGAAGCGGACGCGTTTGACCAGGCCGACATTCGGCTTGATTTCCTCCGCACAAAAAAGCCCCGGCCGAAGCCGGGGCTTGAGTTCGCCGGAGATCAGGAAATCAGTAACGTGCTGCGACCGGGGCTCCGAAGCCGCCGAAGCGGTAGTTCAGACGCACGGTGATCATATCCACGTTCTGGCTGATCCGATTTGCCGCACCGGCAAGTATGGGATTCACGACCGAGAACGTATTGTTTGAGTCTCCCATGAAGAGGTGGTCGTATTCAAGACCGGCCGACCAATTCGGCGTGAAGCCGTACTCGAATCCGGCACCCAAGGCACCGCCCCAACGAGTCGAGCTTGCCGAGGCCAAGCCAACGCCAGTGGCTGTGTCGCTTATGAAAGCGCGGTTGCTCGTCACCGCTGCGCCGCCCTTCAGGTACAGCAGCGCCGCATTCCAGGCATAGCCGATCTGACCGGTGAAAAGGCCTAGGCCATTCACTTTAGCGCCAAGCGTAAACGCTGGATTAAAGATGCTGACGCGCGAGCTGTTGAGATCCGCCCAATCGCCCTGACCTTCCAGACCGAAAACAAACTGACCGGCTTGCCAGCGGTATCCGAGCTGGCCACCGAAAAGGCCTCCGGACCGATCGGAGCAACCGGCGGGAATGACCGCGCCGGCTGCCGGAACGAGACCCCAGCAGTTACGGCTTTGGCCCCAGCCGCCGTTCGCGCCGATGTAGAAGCCGGTCCAGTCGTAAATCGGAGCCAGCACCGGCGGCGGCGCCTTGGTGTAGGGACGTGCAGCCAGATCGGCAGCCGACGCGGGAGCGGCCATGCCGAGTACTGCCAGACCAACTGTAGCCAACAAAAACTTTTTCATCTTATCCCCTCCATTGCCGTCGCTTCTCACGACCGCAGATATTTGGTTGCAGACATTGCGCTTGATTCCACTTCCAGTTGGAATCCTAGTCCACTTGACCCCGAAATCCCGTGCCGGAAAGGCAACAGTCCGCTTTTCAAGTGTGACTGCAAAAAGACCAGAAGGTCAGGCGTGTTGACTTTCCAAATCGACGAAGCGGTATTCCAAGGCCGCTGGTGTCTCATAGGCTCGGAGCGTTGCTGAAAAGCAGAAAACCGGTTCGGTGTTGCAAGAATTTGCCGAAGGAATCGCAACGTCGAAAATACATCAAAGAAATTCGGAGAACTCGCAGCCATGACGCGATAGCGCCGACACATGAAGTTGTGGGTCGCGGCTTGACATCGATCAATGCTTGCCAGGGGAAACCTTGTAGTAGGCGCGAGGGGGACGGAGTATCGAATGCCCCTGGCGCGTTATTTCTTCTATGTGGGTGGAGTATTGCTCGCGCTGCTGTTTATTTCGGACGCGTATCTGCCGAAATTGCCGGTTGCGCACGAGGCAGCTGCCGGTGTGCCCTTGATCCGGATTCATTCCGATCAGAAATGGCCGGAGCGCGTTGTCTACGACACCAGCCTCCCGACGATCGTTCCCGCGCAGATCGCGAACACGGATGCAAGCGCCGCCGCGCCGATGGCGGTCACAGATGTCGCCGCGAAGGTGCAGGCGCGGGAGCGGGAGGCTTTTGCACAGCTGCAGCCATCCGATGCCAAGCAGCTGCGACCATCCGATTCAAAAAAGCGAGAAGTAAAGCGGTCACGCCAACGCAAAATTGCAAAGCGACGCGCGCCAGCGATGGTCCTGGTGGCGCGGCGACCGCAATTCGGCTGGTTTGGCAACGTCATCTGGTGAGCAGGTGGGCCGGCGCGTCGCAAGGCGTTGGACGCTCGGCGCGCCGGTCGTGGCCGTCGGGCGCGCACGTTCAGGAAATCACGGTGACGCTCACCGTGGCCCATGACCATGTCGCCGCCCATAGCCGATTGATTGGCGAAATTCTCTGCGTCCCGCCTTCGGCATCGTTCAGTAGCGCCGCTCCTCGCGTCGTTCGGTTCGTCCTGTGCGGCGTTCCACACGTCGCGCGGTGCGAGCCATTCGGCGCTCTTGACGTCTCTCCGTCCGTCCTAGACGCCGCTCCTGGCGCCGTTCCATCCCTAGGGTCTGAGCCTGGGCATCCGATGTCAGCAAGGTCGTGGAAGTTGCGAGGCCAAGCGCGACCGCTAATCCAAGAAGAGCTTCACGGCGCGAGATAAGTTCAGATTTGGTAATCTCACTCATTTCAAGAACTCCGTGGCTGGGTGAACAGAATTCCTCACTGCATACCAGTCCCCGGCGCTCTCATTGATTCGCGTCAACAAGTCAGCGCGGCTGACCTGAGCGTGAGATCAAGCAATCGACGACGTGTCGCGAGATCGACGGTTCTCCGATCCGGTCATACCGGCGGGTACTTATCGCTTCCCGATCTTCTCCCACAGCCAGCGCGCCACCGCCGACGGCGAGGACGCGCCATCGCCGCCGGCGGCGCGCAAATTGGCCTCGCGCATCGACGAAATGTCGATCTTGCCAAGCAGGGGCGCCAGCGCGTTGCTCAGGCCCTCATCGCCGGCGCGTTTTGGAGCCAGCAGCACGATAGCATCATAGGGCGGAATCGCGTGCCTGGGATCGTCCAGCACCACCAGATCGTATTTCGCGATCAGCCCGTCCGAGGTATAGCCCGCGATCACGTCGACCTCGCCGGAGGCGGCCGCGGCGTACATGAAATCCGGCTGCATCTGCCGCTGCGCGCGAAATTTCAGGCCGTAGGCGTTTTGCAGCCCGGCCCATTCCGGGCGCGAGAAAAATTCATAATCTCCCGCGATCGACAGCGGGCCGGCATGCGCGGCGAGATCGGCGATGGAGTGAATGCCGAGCGCCTCGGCGCGCCGGCGCGGCATCACCAGCGCATAGGCGTTTTCAAAGCCGAGTTCGCCGAGTAATGTTACCTTTTGCTGCGCCAGCGTCGTCTTCAATTCGGCGAGCAGTTGCTCGCGCGGCCTGATGTCGGTGTGGTGAAACTGGTTGGCCCATAGCGTGCCGGAATAATCGACATAAACGTCGATGTCGTTGCTCACCAGCGCATCGAAGATCACGTTGGAGCCGAGGCCCTCGCGGGTGGTGGCCGAAAACCCCGCTGCCTGCAGCCGCTGCGCGATCAGCGCCGACAGCACATATTGCTCGGCAAAGGTTTTGGCGCCGACGATATAGCTCGACGGCGAGCGCGCCATCGTCGGTACCAGCGTTGCCGCGACCAGCGCGGCGATGCCGAGCCCGCCGAGAGCCGTGCGGACGCGGCTGCGGTCGCGAATGCCGCTCTCGATCAGGGCGAGCAATTGATCGACCGCGAGCGCCAGGACCGCGGCGGCGAGGCAGCCGAACAGCACGAACACCCAGTTCTGCGTCTGCAATCCTGCAAAGATGTAATTGCCGAGGCTGGTCTGGCCGATCGGCGTCGACAATGTCGCAGTGCCGATCACCCATACCGCCGCGGTGCGGATGCCCGCCATGATCACCGGCAGCGCCAGCGGCAGTTCCACCGTGAACAGCGACTGGCGCGCCGTCATGCCGACGCCTTGCGCGGCCTCGAGCAGGCTTGCATCGACGCCTTTAAGGCCGGTGATGGTGTTGCGCAGCACCGGCAGCATCGAATAGAGCGCCAGCGCCAGCACCGCGGGCAGGAAGCCGAAGGCGGAAAAGCCGTACCCGAACCAGGCAAGCGACAGCGACGCCAGCGCCAGCAGCAGCGGATAGAACAGCGCGAGCAGCGCCAGGCCCGGCACCGTCTGCACGATGGAGGCAAGCCCGAGCAGCACGGCGCGCAGCACCGGTTGGTTGCGCGCGGCGATCGCCAGCGGCAGGCTGACGGCAAGTCCCAGCGCCAGCGCCGCGACGCTGACGCGGACATGGTTGCCGAGATAATCCGGCAGATGCGCCAGCGCCTCGCTCCAGCGCGGATCGGAGAACGGGCTCATGCCGCGCCATCCCGCGGCAAGAGTTGGTTGAGCCGCTCGGCCTGCCGCCGCGGCGTGCGCAAGAGTTCGCCGACGTAAGCGTCGCCGCTTTTGGCAAGCTGTGCCGGCGTGCCCTGCGCCACCAGTTTTCCGCCGCGCATCACCGCGATGCGGTCGGCGAGCAGGATCGCCTCCGTCATGTCGTGGGTGATCATCACGGTGGTCAGTCCGAGCTCGCGATGCAGATCGCGATAATCATCGCCGAGCGCGTCGCGGGTGAGGGGATCGAGCGCGCCGAACGGCTCGTCCATCAGCACGATCTTCGGCCGCGACGCCAGCGCCCGCGCGACGCCGACCCGCTGGCGCTGGCCGCCCGACAGTTCATGCGGAAACCGGTCGCGATATTGCGTGCGGTCGAGCCGCACCAGGTCGAGCAACTCATCCACCCGCGCGGAAATCTCCGCCGCCGGCTGCCCCAGCAGTTTCGGCGTGATCCCGATATTGCCGGCCACGTTGATATGCGGAAACAGTCCGCCGCTCTGGAACACATAGCCGATGCGGCGGCGCAACGCGACCGGATCGACGGCGCGCACGTCCTCGCCCTCGACCGTGATGCGGCCAGCGTCGGCCTCGATCAGCCGGTTCGCCAGCCGCAACAGCGTGGTCTTGCCGGAACCGGAGCCGCCGACGATGGCGAGGAATTCGCCCCCGCCGACCTCGAGCGAGACGTCGTCGACGGCCAAAACAGGCTTTGCGCCGCGCCCGCCGTCAAAACTCTTGCCGACATGCGCAAATGCGATTCTGGGCGGGGCGGCGGTCATTTGTTGGGACTATCACACCGGCAGCAAGCAACCAAGCCGACCGCTGACGTCCTAGTTTGAAGCTGGTGGTTCATACCATACGGTCACGACGATGCAGGGACGGGTCCCATCATTGGCCTTCTCGGCAACCGCGGTAACCACTGTTTCCATCTTTATGATGCTCGCCGAACCCAAGTCGTCCAGCCAGGCGTTGATCTGCCCCTCGATCGCGCTTGCGCTCGCATCCATAAAAATTTTGACTTTCATCGGCCTTGGCATCTACTTACTGGTCCGCTTCTGGCTAAAGGGCTAAATTCAAATTAGGACACTACAAGCCGCCGCGGTGCTTGCCTATGGCTGCGATCGGTTGAATTGTCTGAAGCAGCGCGGTAATCCCTACGCCGCAACAACGGATATCGGGGAAACGCGTGCAGGCGGATGTCACCGCAAAGCCAACGGCGGTCGCGCTTGACGACGCGACGGTGGCGTTCCGCCTTTCCGATAACCGCGTCTACACCGCGGTCGAAAAGGCAAATTTGCGGATCGCGCATGGCGAGTTCGTCGCCATTGTCGGGCCGACCGGATGCGGAAAATCGACGCTGTTGAACGTCGCCGCCGGCCTACTCAAGCCGGCTTCGGGTTCGGTGCGGATCTTCGACCAGGCGCTGACCGGGCTCAACCGCGATGCCGGTTACCTGTTTCAGGCCGATGCGCTGTTTCCCTGGAAGACCGCGATCGACAATGTCGCCATCGGGCTCGAGATCCAGGGCGCGCCGCGCGCGATGGCGCTGCAGCGGGCGCAGGGCTGGCTGACCGCGGTCGGCCTCGGTGCGTTCGGCAACCGCTATCCGCATATGCTGTCGGGCGGCCAGCGCAAGCGTGTCGGTCTCGCGCAGGTGCTGATACGTGACCCAAAAATCCTGCTGATGGACGAGCCGTTCGGGCCGCTCGACGCGCAGACCCGCCAGATCATGGGCAATCTGCTCTTGGAATTGTGGAATGCCGACCGCAAGGCGGTGCTGTTCGTCACCCACGATCTGGAAGAAGCGATCGCGCTCGCAGACCGAGTCGTGATCATGTCGGCGGGGCCGGCCGCGCGCATCATCGGCGACTGGCGGGTCGGGCTTCCCCGGCCGCGCGACATTTCGGAAATCCGCCTGGGGGATGAATTCCACGCGCTGCACCGGGAAATCTGGGGCGTGCTAAAGGACGAAGTGATGAAGGGTTACGCGCAGTCGGCGGCCGGGTGACACGATGCCCTCAACCGGCAACAAGAAACCAAAGGGAAATGTCATGCTGTTACGTGGTTTGATTTGGGTCGTCGCCGTCACGCTTGCTGCGTTGTGCGGTTCGCATGCAGCCTTGGCGCAAGGCGTGTTCACGCTGTCCTCGCCGGACTTCAAGGACGGCGAGCGGCTGGCATTTAAAAACGCCGGCAACAACAAGGCCAATCCGAATTGCGTCGGCGACAACGTTTCACCGGCCTTGAATTGGGCCAACCCGCCCGCCGGCACCAAAAGCTACGCGCTCTTGATGATCGATCCCGAGGGCCGGCCGCCCGGCGGCGTGATCCACTGGGTGGCCTATGGCATTCCGGTCGGGGTCGCAGCCTTCGCCGAGGGCGAGGTGTCGAAGCCCAGCGAAAAATATGTCGGCGGCATCGGCACCAACAAGTTCTCCACCTACACCGGGCCCTGCACGCCGGCCGGCCCGCTGCATCACTACACCTTCACGCTGATGGCGACCGATCTCGAGCCGACCGCGCTGCCGCCCGGCCTGACCCGCGATGAACTGGTCAAGGCGCTGGAGGGCCACGCCAAGAGCGCGACCGGCCTCATCGGCACGTTCTCGAAACCATGATGCCAGCAGGCCTCACGATGGATGGATCGTGCCCATGCCGCGCCTGACGCTTCTCGGCTTCCAGCTGCTCGTCGCTGTCGTTGCGCTCAGCATGTGGCAGGTGTTCGCCACCGTGCCGGTGTTCGGGCATATGCTGCTGCCGCCGTTCTTCTTTTCCAATCCGCTCGACGTCGGCAGCCAGATCTTCGACTGGTTCCGCACCGGCGTGATCTGGAAGCATCTTGCGATCACGCTCTGGGAATCGATTCTGGCCTTCGTGATCGGCTCGCTCGGCGGCGTGCTGGTGGGCTTCTGGTTCGCGCGCCAGCCGGTCGTCGCCGCGGTGTTCGACCCCTATGTGAAGATGGCCAACGCGCTGCCGCGCGTCGTGCTGGCGCCGATCTTCACGCTGTGGCTGGGCTTGGGGATATGGTCGAAGGTCGCGCTCGGCGTCACGCTGGTGTTCTTCATCGTGTTCTTCAACGTCTACCAGGGCGTCAAGGAAGTCAGCGGAACGGTCCTGGCCAACGGCCGCATGCTCGGCATGAGCGAGCGGCAGCTGATGCGGCATGTGTACTGGCCCTCGGCGCTGTCCTGGATGTTCTCCTCGCTGCATACCTCGGTCGGTTTTGCCGTCGTCGGCGCCGTGGTCGGCGAATATCTGGGATCGGCGGCCGGGCTCGGCTATCTGATCCAGCAGGCCGAAGGCGTGTTCGACGTCGCGGGTGTGTTCGCCGGCATGTTCGTGCTGTCGGCCTTCGTCATCCTGATCGATCTCGGCGTCACCGCGGTCGAGCGGCGGCTCTTGGTCTGGCGGCCGGACGCGATGGAGGGGCGGGGGTAGGAAAACGTCATTCCGGGGCGCGCGAAGCGCGAACCCGGAATCTCGAGATTCCGGGTTCGCCCGCTTCGCGTGCGCCCGGAAATGACGGCGTGAAGACCCGCCGTCAGTTCAGCATCTTGACGTCGTCGGGCGTCTGCGGCGGGGTCTTGATGGCAATGGCTTTCAGGGGGCGCCCGTCGGGCTTGGTGCCGCCGTGGGCGGTGCCATGGGGAATCACGATGAGATCGCCGGGCTTCACCTGAACTTCCTTGTCGCCGAGCCAGATCGTTCCGGTGCCTTCCAGGATGTACTGGATCTCGTTGGCGTTGGGATGCATGTGCTTGCCGACATTGCCGTCCTGGATCGAGATCGTGGCGCCGTCGGCGGACACGAACATCTTGGAATGCATGCCGCCGGCGTTGGCCGCGCCGAGCGCATCGCCGGAGAAGTCCTGGGTGTGGATGATCTGCGCCGTGATGTTCTCGGCGGCGGCGCGGGCGGGCTGCATCATATGGGTCACGCCGCACCCGGCGGCAAAGGCGGCGACGAGCGATAGCGTGGCAGTCAGGCGGTTCATGGATTGTCCTTCCCCGGTGGCAGTTTTTTGTGGGCGCGATGCTATGCTGCGAATCCGCGCTTGGCCAGTGCGCCAGCACGGCGGCCCCGCGCGGTCGTTCAAAAAAATCCAGCGCCGCTGGTGGAATAAACGCCGGGCCGATTTCCGAGCGGCCGGCGCTCCGGCGACCAAAGTCGCCTTCTCAAGGGGTGTGCGCTGCATTATGTTGGCGCCAACGAACGGAGGAAATCATGAGGAAACTATTGGGCAGATTGACCGGCGCGCTGCTGGCGCTCGCGCTGACGTCCAGTCTCGCTGCGGCGCAAAGCAAGATCACCGTCGCGGTCGGGGGCGGCGCCTGCCTGTGCTATCTGCCGACCGTGCTTGCCAAACAGCTCGGCGAATTCGACAAGGCCGGGCTCAACGTCGAGCTGGTCGACCTCAAGGGCGGTTCGGACGCGCTGAAGGCCGTGCTCGGCGGCAGCGCCGACGTGGTTTCCGGCTATTTCGATCATTGCGTCAATCTCGCCGCCAAGAAGCAGGAGCTGGTCGCGTTCGTGGTCTATGACCGCTATCCGGGCCTCGTGCTGGTCGTCTCGCCCTCGCACAATGGCGAGATCAAGTCGATCAAGGATCTCGCCGGCAAGAAGGTAGGCGTCAGCGCGCCGGGCTCCTCGACCGATTTCTTCCTGAAATATCTCCTGAAGAAGAACGGCGTCGATCCCGCCGACACCTCCGTGATCGGCGTGGGCCTCGGCGCCACCGCGGTGGCGGCGATGGAGCAGGGCCAGATCGATGCGGCCGTGATGCTCGATCCCTCGGTGACCGTGCTGCAGGGCAGCCATCCGGACCTGCGCATCCTGTCCGATACGCGCACGCAGAAGGATACGCTCGGCGTGTTCGGCGGCGAATATCCGGGTGGCGCGCTCTATTCCACCGCGGCCTGGGTCGCCTCGCATGAAAAGGACGCGCAGGCGCTGACCAACGCGATCGTCAACACGCTCGACTGGATCCACTCGCATTCGGCCGAGGACATCATGGCGAAGATGCCGCCGGAAATGGTCGGCAAGAACAAGGAGCTTTATCTCGCTGCGCTGAAGAACACGATCCCGATGTATTCCGAAACCGGCAAGATGGACCCGAAGGGCGCCGATGCCGTGCTGGCTGTGTTCAGCGAGAGTTCGCCGGAAGTGGCAAAAGCCAATGTCGACGTCGCCAAGACCTTCACCAACAAATTCGTCGAGCAGGCCAAAAAGACGACGGGGATGAATGCCAAGTAGATCCGATCGGGCGGCATGACGCAGCCGGTGATTCATCGCGTTACGACGCTCGATCTGGCCTTTGAGCCCTGGTCTTGGCCGTTTGCGGCCGAGCGGCGCGCCGAGATCGACGCGCATTTCGCGCTCAAGCAGCGCGAGAAGCCGATCTGGAACGGTCGCATCCTGCTGGGGCGCGATCCGGTTTTCGCCGGAGAGCGCCTGCGTGCCGCCTATTTCGAGGCGGATTTCGCCAGCTTCCTGGCGTGGCGCGACTGGGATTTTCCCGACGCCACTGTCTTCAACGGCTTCGGGATGGGCGCGCTGCGCGCTTCCGACGGCGCCTTCGCGCTGGGCGAAATGGGCCAGCACACCTCGAACGCTGGCCGCATCTATTTTCCGTCGGGAACGCCCGATCTCGACGATATCAGCGGGGACACAGTGGATATTGCCGGCAGCGTCGCCCGCGAAGTCCTGGAGGAAACCGGACTGGCGCCTTCGGATTATCGTGCTGCCGTGCATTGGGATTGCGTGGTCTCCGGCCGCGCCATCGCGATGATCCGGGTCCTGGACGTCGATCTCACCGGCGAGGCGCTGCGCGCCCGGATCAAGGCCAATCTCGCCGGCCAGCGTCAGCCGGAACTTTCGGCGATCCATCTCGTTCGCGGAAGGGGCGATCTCACGGCGGCCATGCCGCGCTTTGTCGCCGCGTTTGTCGAGAAACATATGAATAGCTAGGTTCTTGCCGAAAGAGCCGACAAGACAACAAGGGTGTCGCCCGCCATGAGCAAGAAACCCCCGCCGTCGCCGGCCGAGCTGAAATCCTTCGTCGCGCCGTTCCGCTTCGACGGATCGGGCACGTTCCATCTGCGGTCGCACAAGACCGACGAGAAGGGCGGCCTCGACAAGGACAAGGCCGAGAAGATCCTCGAAGCCAACCGGCAGCGGTTGAGCGATTTTCAGGAACGGCTCTACGCCCAGGACCGCTGGTCGCTGCTGGTGATCCTGCAGGGCATGGACGCGGCGGGCAAGGACAGCGCCATCAAGAGCATCTTCGAAGGCGTCAACCCGCAGGGCTGCGAGGTCTATTCGTTCAAGCAGCCGACCTCCCACGAACTCGACCACGATTTCATGTGGCGCTGCATGGTCGCGCTGCCGGAGCGCGGCCGCATCGGCATCTTCAACCGTTCCTATTACGAGGAATGCCTGGTGACGCGCGTGCATCCGGAATTCCTGGCTGAGGAGAAGATCCCGCCGAAGCTGGTCACCAAGAACATCTGGCGCGAGCGGTTCGAGGATATCTCGGCGATCGAGCGCTACCTCGCGCGCAACGGCACCGTGATCCTGAAATTCTTCCTCAACATCTCCAGGCAGGAGCAGCGCGAGCGGTTTCTCGACCGGCTCGACCAGCCCGCGAAGAACTGGAAGTTCTCGATGAACGACATCACCGAGCGCGCGCGGTGGCCGCGATACATGGCGGTGTATCAGGATATCGTGCGGCATACCTCGACCGCGATGGCGCCGTGGTACGTGGTGCCGGCCGATCACAAATGGTTCGCGCGGGTGGTGATCGGTTCCGCGATCGTCAGCGCGCTCGAGAAGCTCGATCTGCACTTTCCGCGCGCCGACAAGAGTTCGCTCAAGGAGTTCAAGCAGGTGCGCGAGGCGCTGGAGAACGAAGGCAAGGGGCGGAAGAAGGCTAAGGTTGCCAGGCGGGCAGGGAAGGCCGGCTAGGCCGGCATCCCGGCAGGTCAGCGGGCATCAACCCAGGATCATGTTGTTCGGCCAGTGATCGGGCGTCGTATTGCCGCCGTTCGCGTGCGGCGCGTCGATGCCGCGCGGCGCGCACGCATCGAAGGCTCGACAGGATTCGATGGTCTGGCTGTGGGTGTCATGGTGCGAGACGGGCATCGCGAATGCAGGCGAACCGGTCAGGACGACGGCCGAGACCGCGAACAGCGTGGCGATCGTCTTGAGGCGCATCCCCGTGGATGCTGAGGCAATGTTGGTCATAGCGGAACTCCCTTTCGGCTTCATCACGATCAGAGGCGATCGTTTCTGTCCCATAAGGTGCGCGCCGGCGGGCAAATCTTCCAACGGATAATTCCGCTCGATATGATCGATATCTTCGATGATTGGTCTGGGTGGCATGTCATGACCTTGGAACAGCTTCGCATCTTCATCGCGGTTGCGGAAAGCCAGCACGTCACACGCGCCGCCAGCGAACTGAATCTGACGCAATCGGCGACCAGCGCCGCCATCGCCGCACTCGAAGCCCGCTACGGGATCAAGCTGTTCGACCGCATCGGCCGCGGCATCGTGCTGACCCAGACGGGGAGGGATTTTCTGGACGAGGCGCGCGAGGTCGTGGCGCGCGCCAGGGCCGCGGCGCAGGTGCTGGACGATCTGGCCGGCCTCAAGCGCGGCTCGCTGAGCCTGGCGGCGAGCCATACCGTCGCCAATTACTGGTTGCCGCAGCGCATCGAGACCTTTCGCAAGGCCTATCCGGGCATCGATCTGCAGGTCACGATGGCCAACACCGGGCAGGTCGCGCAGGCCGTCCATCGCGGTGCCGCGGATCTCGGCTTCGTCGAGGGCGAGGTGAACGATCCATCGCTGGCGGTGCGGAAAATGGAAGGCGACACGCTCGCCGTCGTGGTCGGCGTGCAGCATCCCTGGGCCGCAAAGACCCGCATTACTCCAAAGCTCCTGACCGAGACGGGCTGGATCCTGCGGGAGCACGGCTCCGGCACCAGGTCGATGTTCGAGAGCGCGCTGAAGAAGTTTGGCGTCAGGCTGTCGGACCTCGACATCCGGCTCGAACTGCCATCGAACGAAGCCGTGCGCCTTGCGGTGGAATTCGGCGATTGCGCCGCGGCCATTTCGGATCTGGTGGTGGTGCAATCGCTGGCCGCGGGAATGCTGCATCGCGTCAACATCGAGCTGCCGAAGCGTTCGTTCTTCGCGCTGAGGCACAAGCAGCGCTACGCAAGCCGGGCGGAAAAAGCGCTGTTTGCCTCGTTCGGGGTGTAGGTGGATTCCGGTCGGCGGGACGGATGCACGGGACGGCGGTTACAACGAAGTACGGCCAGGCTGGGACAGGCTAGAGCTGACTGCGATCGACGACGGAGGCTTCCGTCGCACTGTCGGCTTTCGGCCGCGCTTCGAGCGTCATTCGTATCTCTTTGGCACTCATCAGGGCGCGGCGGATATTTCTGTCTTCCGAGGTGCTGTCAAACGTAATCAGCCGATTGCAATGCTGGCAGTTGGTCTGGAATCCGTTGCGGATCTTCTGCGCCCGCTCGCGGAATACCTGCGAGCATTTCGTGCATTTTATTTTCACTTTTTCTTCGGCCATGAATACCCCTGACTGAACGCGGGGATTCTGCGCTACGCGGTTTTAAGGACCGGTATCCGGATTTGCTAAAACGCTAATGAAATCGCAGCGGCAATGGCAGCCACAGGGCGACGTGGTTCGTCCACAAACGCAGGGCTCAGCCCCAGCGTCGTCTGCGGCCCAGGCCGCCGCCGACCAATCGCAGGATCAGCAGAAGGACGACGGCGCCGATAAAGGCATTCAGGATCAGCGCGACCGTTCCCACCCCAAGGTGGATACCGAGTCGCGGCAACAGCCAGTCACCGATGAATGCGCCGATCAGGCCGACGAGCAAATCGCCGATCAGCCCGAAGCCGCCGCCCTCCATCACCCGGCCGGCCAGCCAACCCGCGACAATGCCAACGACGATGATAACCAGCAGACTCTGATTGGACAGGTGCATGACCTTGCTCCCAGGAGATGATCGTTCAAGAGATGATCGCTGGCTAATGCGGGCTATTGATAATAGTTCCCTGGCGATCCCGGCATAACCCGTCATTCCCGATGTGCCGTTGCACATCGTGGATGCGCCTCCTGGCGCAGGCTCCGGATTCCATAACCGCGAACCGGGGTTATGAATTCCGGGCTCATCGCGGAGCCTGTCATCGGGCGCGCATCCGCGCGACCCGTTGGCGATGCCCCGGGATGACAGAGAGAAAAATCCTCTGGTAGGCTTGATCCAACAACCCGACGGGCAAATCAGCAAAAAACTGTCAAGCCCTCCGTGCAAAAATATTCTGGTTTTCCGAAGCCGCAAATCACTTTCCTACTCCTGTCATCCCGTCCCGGAAGAGGGGCGTTGGCCATCGTCACGAACGTTGGGGCGGGATGCGGTGGACGCGGCGGCGCTTTTGACGAACAGCGCCAATGCGGACGGAGAAGTCGTGTGGTCCTGACGCCTCGACGCTGGCGTCAAGTTCCTGGGAAGCAAGCTTCTTGGGAGCGACGGCGGCAAGAAAGCCGATCGCCGGGGAGATCACGAAGGAAGCCGTTAAAACCATTCGCGTGCGGGGATGCCGGGTGATTTCCGGTGCGACCGCTGAGACTCGTGTGCATTTTTCACTACCCCCAGCGCACACGAGGCTGCGGGTGCACTGGGCACCTGGCATTCCCGCACGCCCTCTCTTTTGGGGGGCGGAGGTTCCTTGCACCACTCGGGCGGATCGCGCCGCGAGAACGCGGACGCTTATTTTGCTGTCATTGCGAGGAGCGGCAGCGACGAAGCAATCCAGCTTTCTTTCCTGCCGCCCGATGGATTGCTTCGCTTGCGCTCGCAATGACGGTTGAGCGTTGGAGGACTGCCCAAACTAGGTCAATACTCCTGACCATCCCGCCGCTGACTATCTTTTGGCATTGCGGTTTCGGACATTTCTCGTCTAGAAGGGGCCCGGAAGCGCCCCGCAGGCTAATAAACCGTCAATGGTTTTGGCCGAGGATCGGGCTTCCATAGGGTCTGGCAATGCTGATTTGCAGCTGTTCGTTCGGAGTTCACGGGAAAGCGGCCTTCATCGCCGCTCCCGAAGCGATTCCGGCTGCGTCCTTGCCCACCCAGCTTCTTGGCGGGCTTCTGCTTCTTATCTGCCCCTGAGGGCCGTCTGGGCGTTTCTCGCCTGGGCACTCAGGGGTCGCGAGAGATCACCAGGACCCTTCAGCGCTCAGACAGCAGCGCACCAGCTACAAGGAATTTTTCAATGACCACCGTCAAAAAGTCCGACAAGGACCGCGTCATCATATTCGACACCACCTTGCGCGACGGCGAACAATGCCCCGGCGCGACCATGACCTTCGAGGAGAAGCTCGAGGTCGCAGAAATGCTCGACGACATGGGCGTCGATGTCATCGAGGCCGGCTTCCCCATCACCTCCGAAGGCGACTTCCAGGCGGTCAGCGAGATTGCCCGGCGCTCCAAGAATGCCGTGATCGCAGGCCTGTCGCGCGCCAATCCCAAGGACATCGACCGCTGCGCCGAAGCCGTGAAGTTCGCAAAGCGCGGCCGTGTCCATACCGTGATCGCGACCTCGCCGCTGCACATGCGCGTCAAGCTGAACATGACGCCGGAGCAGGTGATGGAGCTCTCGATCGCCAACGTCACCCGCGCCCGCAACCAGATCGACGACGTCGAATGGTCGGCCGAAGACGCCACCCGCAGCGAGATGGACTACCTCTGCCGCATCGTCGAGGCCGTGATCAAGGCCGGCGCGACCACCGTCAATATTCCCGACACCGTCGGCTACACCACGCCCGAGGAATATGCCCGCTTCATGCGCACGCTGATCGAGCGGGTGCCGAACTCCGACAAGGCGGTATTCTCGGTGCACTGCCACAACGATCTCGGCATGGCGGTGGCGAATTCGCTGGCCGGCATCGCCGGCGGCGCGCGGCAGATCGAATGCACCGTCAACGGCATCGGCGAGCGGGCAGGCAATGCCGCGCTCGAGGAAGTCGTGATGGCGATGAACGTCCGCAACGACGTGTTTCCGTGGTGGAACAAGATCGACACCACCATGCTGACGCGGGCCTCGAAGCTGGTGTCGGCCGCGACCTCGTTCCCGGTGCAGTACAACAAGGCGATCGTCGGCCGCAACGCGTTCGCGCATGAGAGCGGCATCCACCAGGACGGCGTGCTGAAGGACGCCTCGACCTACGAGATCATGAAGCCGGAAATGATCGGCCTGAAGCAGTCGTCGCTGGTGCTCGGCAAGCACTCCGGACGCCACGCCTTCGTGCACAAGCTGGAGGAGATGGGCTACAAGCTCGGCGCCAACCAGCTGGAAGACGCGTTCGTGCGGATGAAGGCGCTGGCCGACCGCAAGAAGGACATCTACGACGAGGACATCGAGGCGCTGGTCGATCAGGAAATCGCCAACGCGCATGACCGCATCAGGCTGACCTCGCTGACGGTGATCGCGGGCACCCATGGGCCGCAGCGCGCCACCATGAAGCTCAACATCGACGGCCAGACCAGGATCGAGGAAGCCGAAGGCAACGGCCCGGTGGACGCCGTGTTCAACTGCATCAAGGCGCTGGTCCCGCACGAGGCCAAGCTCGAGCTCTACCAGGTCCACGCCGTCACCGAGGGTACCGACGCGCAGGCCGAGGTGTCGGTGCGGCTCGCCCATGAGGGCCGCTCGATGACCGCGCGCGCCTCCGATCCGGATACGCTGGTGGCCTCGGCCAAGGCCTATCTCGGCGCGCTCAACAAGATCGTCATGAAGCGCCAGCGCGACGTGCCCGCGGCGGCTGCGAGCTGATTGCTCCGAAAAGATGCAGATCCGACCAAGGAAACGCGGCGCCCTCGGCGCCGCGTGCACTGCAGCAAGGGTTTTAACGTTACCGAGGATTGCAAATGCCCCTCGTTAAAGGGCATTGGCATTTCGGCCGGCTTCTCTGTATTGGTGCGCTTGGCATACAAGGACAGGAGCGGCGCTGGGGCGTGCGTTCCGCAAGAATCAAGCGGAGGTAACATGCGTAAATTGATATTGGCCGCTGCGTCGATCGCAGCATTGGCGCTGGCCGGGCCGGCACTGGCGGACGATCCGATCGTCATCAAGTTCAGCCACGTCGTCGCGCCGAATACGCCGAAAGGCCAGGCCGCCTTGAAATTCAAGGAACTGGCCGAAAAGTACACCAACGGCAAGGTCAAGGTTGAAGTCTATCCGAACTCCCAGCTCTACAAGGACAAGGAAGAGCTCGAGGCGTTGCAACTCGGTGCGGTGCAGATGCTGGCGCCGTCGAACTCCAAGTTCGGTCCAATCGGCGTCCGCGAGTTCGAGGTGTTCGATCTGCCGTATATCCTGCCGGACCTGAAGACACTGCGCAAAGTCACCGACGGTCCGCTCGGCGCGAAGCTTCTCAAGTTGCTCGATGCCAAGGGCATGACGGGCCTCGCCTACTGGGATAACGGTTTCAAGCAAATGAGCGCCAACAAGAAGCTCGTGGCTCCCGCAGACTATAAGGGCCTGAAATTCCGGATCCAGTCCTCCAAGGTGCTGGAGGCCCAGTTCCGCGCGCTCGGCGCCATCCCGCAGGTGATGGCGTTCTCGGAGGTCTACCAGGCGCTGCAGACCGGCGTGGTCGACGGCCAGGAGAACACCTGGTCGAACATCTACACCCAGAAAATGCATGAAGTGCAGAAGTACATCACCAACACCAATCACGGCTACATCGGCTATGTGGTGGTCGTGAACAAGAAGTTCTGGGATGGCCTTCCCGCGGACATCCGCGCCGAATGCGAAAAGGCCATGAAGGAAGCCACCGCCTTCGGCAACGGGCAGTCGGCGAAGGAGAACGATGACGCGCTCGTCGAGATCAAGAAGACCGGCAAGAGCGAAATCGTCACGCTGACCCCGGAGCAGGATGCCGCGATGCGGAAGGCGCTGGAACCGGTCTACAAGGACGTGGCAACGCGTGTCGGCCAGCCGCTGATCGACGAATTCCTCAAGGAGACGAGGGGCGCGACCAACTAACGCGACAACAGGGCTTCCGTGCTTTTCGGCACGGAGGCCTTTTTCTGTCTGGGGTCTGCCGTGGCGATCGCCGCGGGAGGGAGCGCGCTGGATCATCCCGCCGTTGATGGATGATCCGCACCGGGGGGTCCATGTTTCTTCGCATCCTCGATCGGCTTGAGGAGATACTGATCGCATCGCTGATGGCGGCGGCGACCGTCATCATCTTTATTGCGGTGATGCACCGCTATCTGATCGGCATTCCCTTGCTCTATCCCGTGCTGTTTCCGATCAACCTGTCCTGGGCGCAGGAGCTGTGCATCTACATGTTCGTGTGGGTGGCGAAGTTCGGTGCGGCCTACGGCGTGCGGACCGGCATACACGTCGGCGTCGACGTTCTCGTCAATCAGCTCAAGGCGCCGTGGCGCAATGTCGTCGTTTTGTTCGGACTGCTATGCGGTGCCTTCTTCACCGCCGTGATCGGAACGATGGGCGCAAAATTCGTGATCGGACTGATGTCCACCGATCAGGTCTCTCCCGATATGGAGATACCAAGCTGGATTGTTTACCTTTGTATCCCGCTCGGCTCATACCTGATGTGTTTCCGGTTTCTCCAGGTCGCGTACGCCTATTGGCGTACTGGCGAACTGCCGCATCACGACCATACCGTTGTCGAGGGAGTCGACATTGAAGAACCCGGGGTCGGCGCCGCAGAGGTCACGCGATGAGCAGTCTGATCATATTCGGATTGCTGATCGCGCTGATGCTGACGGGCATGCCGATCTCGATCGCGCTCGGCATGACGGTGCTCACCTTCATCTACACGATGACGCATGTTCCGACCGAATTGGTGGCGCTGAAGCTGTTTACCGGAATCGACAATTTCGAGATCATGGCGATCCCGTTCTTCATTCTTGCCGGCAATTTCCTGACCCATGGCGGCGTTGCGCGCCGCATGATCAATTTTGCAACTTCAATGGTAGGGCACTGGTATGGCGGACTGGGACTTGCCGGCGTGATGGCCTGCGCGCTGTTTGCGGCAGTGTCGGGATCGTCGCCGGCGACCGTGATCGCGATCGGATCGATCATGATGCCGGCGATGGTGAGGCAGGGATTTCCCAAGCGCTTCGGCGCGGGCGTGATTACCACCTCCGGCGCGCTGGGCATTCTGATTCCGCCGTCGATCGTGATGGTGATCTATTGCGTGGCAACCGGCGGCAGCATTGCGCTTGATCCCGCGGGCAACCGTGTTTCGTCGGCCTCGGTCGGACAGATGTTCATGGCCGGGGTGATCCCGGGACTGATGCTGGCGACGCTGCTCGGGTTCACCACCTTTTACCGCGCCTGGAAGAACGACTATCCGAGGCTTCCCCGCGCGAACTGGTCCGAGCGTTTCGTTGCGTTCCGGAAGTGCATGTGGGGGTTGCTGCTGATCCTGATCGTGCTCGGCGGCATCTATGCGGGCCTCTTCACGCCGACCGAAGCCGCCGCCGTCAGCGCGGTATACGCTTTTGTCATCGCCGTGTTCGTCTATGGCGACATATCTCTGAAAGATGTGCCGAGAGTGCTGCTCGGCTCCGCCAACATGAGCGCGATGATCCTCTACATCATCACCAACGCCGTGCTGTTCTCGTTCCTGATGGCGAACGAGAATATTCCGCAGCAAATTGCCGCCTGGATCACCTCGATCGGCGTGGATTGGATCGTGTTTTTACTGATCGTCAACGTATTGCTGTTGGTGGCGGGTAACGTTATGGAGGCATCCTCGATCGTCCTGATCATGGCGCCGATCCTGTTTCCGGTTGCTGTCAAGCTCGGGATTCATCCGGTACATCTGGGAATTCTGATGGTCGTCAACATGGAGGTTGGCATGTGCCATCCGCCGGTGGGCCTCAATCTCTACGTCGCTTCCGGCATCGCCAAGATGGGTATCACCGAGCTGACGATCGCGGTATGGCCGTGGCTTTTGACCATGCTGATTTTTCTCGGCATCGTCACCTACGTGCCGCAGGTCTCGCTGTGGCTGCCGCACGCGCTTGGTATGCTTTGAAGGATTTCGATTGTGTTACGTTGTGTTGCAGCAGGCGGATTACATCTTGGTAAGGCAGGCACTATTTCGAAACTGTAAGTTGATTGCGGCACGGCGCGCGCCCATCTTCAGCCAACCTTCAAAGGAGGTTCACATGAAGAAGTTTGCCATTGCCGGGATCGCGGCGCTCGCCATCGCCGGCTCGACCGCGGTCTATGCCCAGACGCACCGTCCGTGGTTTCACGAGCACATGCAGCACATGCGAATGAGCCCGGAGGACCGGGCCGCCTTCACCGACGCGCGGATCGCCGCCGTCCATGCCGGGCTGAAGCTCACCGCCGACCAGGAGAAGCTGTGGCCGCCGGTCGAGACCGCGGTGCGGGACTTCGCCAAGATCCGGATTGATCGCGCCAATGCGCGGATGACAGCGCAGCAGAATGAGGACCAGCAGAAGCCCGACGATCCGGTCGCACGGCTGCGCGAACGCGCCGACAACATGGCGACCTCGGCAGCGGCGATGAAGAAGATCGCGGACGCGGCCGACCCGCTCTACAAGATGCTGGACGACGGCCAGAAGCGCCGCCTCGCCATCCTGACCCATATGGAGGGCCGGTTCGGCGGCGGCTGGCGGCACCGCGGCTTCGAGCACGGCATGATGGGTGGCGACCGGGATCATATGGACCACATGGAGCATATGGATCGCGGCGATCGGGAAAGCGGCCGGCTCTAGCCGCGCGTGCCTTCCGATTCCCCCAGTTTTCAAGGAAAAGCCGCCGGATTCCGGCGGCTTTTTCGCGTTTCGCGCCCCCCGCAGAGCCGGGAAAACCTCAATGGTTTGCTGGACATCGCTGAATTGCTTTGCTAAACGACGCCCTCTTGCGAAGGCTTTCCGGGGCCCAAGTTCCGGGCGCATAGCTCAGTTGGTAGAGCAGATGACTCTTAATCATCGGGTCCCAGGTTCGAGCCCTGGTGCGCCCACCAAGCTTTTCAAGCACTTAGCACTCATAGGAATAAGAACGGTCTCTTCGGTTTGACGTCCAGTTTGAGAAATTTGTTCGTCATTCGTGCGCGTCCGCTCTGCTGTCCCTCGTAAAGACTGGCGGGATGGCTGCGCGTTACCGCAGCGGCTAGCTCGTTCCCGGCGGCGTGGAGCACTCTCTCACGCAGAAGCCTTGGCGACCGAGGACGCCTTCACCTGGAGTCGATCCACATCCCAAACTCATTTCTGTTCCTACCCGTACACTTCGCTCAGCTTCTTGATCGCTGACTCCGCGAGCTCGACGCGACCCCCCAAGTAGTGCGCATCGAGGATCTCCTGCACCGTCTTCATCGAATGGCCGGTGATCGAGGCGATCTCGGGCACCGAGCAATTCGAGAGTGCGAGGCGCGTAACAGCAGTACCCGCGGAGATCATGGAAGTGCAGGTCCTTCAACGACGTTTTCTTGAATGCCTTGTCCCAGCTCGTCCTGAAACCGTCCTCCGTCCACGGTCGGCCGAACGAGTTGACCAGAATGGTAACGGCCGAGCGTTTCTCCTTCAGCGCAGCATCAAGCGCTACCTTCAGCGGTGGCCCCACTGGTATGGTTACACGGCGCCGGCCCTTGCTGCCGCGTCCCTTCGACTGACGCATCCGGATGTATGTGCCATCGTAGTCCTTCCAGGTCAGCCGCAGCAGGTCTCCCTGACGCTGGCCTGTCCATAGCGCGAGCAGGAGAGCGGCTTGAAGTTCGACGGACGCGACACCGCAGAAGGCACGGATGTCTTCGGCGGTCCACACTATCTCTGATCGATCAGATTCATACAGCCGGCCACCGCGCTCGCAGACGTTCACCGCGATCTTGCCGCGATCCTTCGCAACCGACAACACCCGCGCGATCGTCGTCCAGACGTAGTCCGCCTTGCGCGGCGTGTCGGAGAATGAATTACGAAACTCTTTGAAGTCACCCCGCGCACGCTTGTCTTCCAGAGCGCCGATTGGCATCGAGCCGAACTTGACCTCGATGAGTTTGAGGTAGCCGTCATAGGCGCGCTTACTCTTGTCACCAAGGTCCTTGTACTCGCTACAGTCCTTGAAGTAGTCGATGAGCGAGCTGAACGTCTCGGCGCTCTTTTTCTTGTACGACGCAACAGCCTCGTTGTAGAGGCGCATGAACTCCGGCGTGCCTGGCTCGGCGTCGATGCGCGGGCCGCCCTTCCAAGCGTACCAGTAGGTCTTCGACGTTCCGTCAGCGAGCTTTTTGATTGACCAGTTGATTCCCTTCAGCCGCACTCGCATTTTGGGATGCCTTCCATGCGTCGTATGGTGATAATTGGGATTCAATTGTAGGCCGGAGGCCGGATAGCCGGTCAAGGGCTGCATCGATTGCTTTCCTATCCCATTTGTGCGTTCCGGGGATCGGTCCTGGCATGATTCCGCGTCGAATCCAGTTGTTGAAAGCGGAAAGCGTCTCGCAGCCGGCGTAGGCCGCAGCCTGTTTTTTCGACATACCGCGGGGCGGAATCATTTGTCAGCATCACCATTAGCGACGTTGCGCGCGCCGAACCATTGTTCAGCCGCGAGCGCAGTTGTGGCCCTTACTTGGATCCGGCTAAACGATTGACATGAAAGACCGAGAAGGCTGCAGACCAAAGAGCAACGAGGTGTCAGTCGGACAATTGGCTAGATTGGAGTGGAAGCGGGACGGGTAACCCGGAGTGATCTAAGCTTCGCTGCAGTTCCATTGACAAAGGGGAACCGGTCGATTTCCGTTCGCCGGTTCCTCAGCACGCGTCCAAGCCTTCGTTTCCTTCGACCTGTTTCGTCCTTACTTGTCGGACTTCGCGGATATGGGGCGTTTCTGATGCGGATGGTCCGAAGTGACGTTCAAACACCCCATTGATTCTGGTTGGTCCGGGGCTCGAACTCTGCAACCAGACCGTTATGAGCGGCGGGATAACGATCGGCTTCGTTGATTTTACTGTCTTTTTGGTTCAATCCGAGCGCGTTCGTGGCGCTCCTTGACACCAACATGTCGAACTAATGGACGTGCGGGATTGGCGCGCGGCGCAATGACTCAATCGTGATCAAAGGTCCACTACGCGACGACCCTTTGGCGGCCCGATGTATTCGTCAGAAAGGGCTAGGACGCGGCGGGATGCTGGGACCGGTACTGTGTCACCCGGGAAAGTCGGTCGTTCAGATGGACGCGATAGTCAGCAAGCAACGCATCCATGCCGGGCCTATTTTCTACAGATACTGTGTCTAGTGCCTGTATCGCCTGACTAAGGGTGAGGCCGCCCGCAGCTTCGTCCAGAAGACGATCGATCAGGAGACGCTCGATTTCCATCCGAAGTTCGGGTGGCAAGCTGGATCGTGATCCGAAATAGATCAATCTTAGTCCGAACGCGCGGAGTCGTAGATCATCGAAGCTCAAGGCAATCGAAAGCGCCTCGGGCCAGCTCGCGTCGTGGAAGGCGGCCATTCTCGCCTCATCGCTCGGCCCCGGAAATGCGCTGTACAGTTGCTCCTCGACGAGGAGTGATTGCGGTCGCTCCGTCTGCCCAGAAAGGTATGCGGCGACGAGTCGTTGTCGCAACGATTGGTCGTCCTTGATTCTCCGGGAGGTATCCTCGATTGTTGCTGGTGCTATGCCCCCAAGCATCAAGTCTGGAGCCTCATAGAGCGGTGTCAGCGTCGGCGCTGCATTGACCCTTATTCGTCGGATCGGGCTCGGCTTGACGCTGAGTTCGGCGCGAAGATCTTGTTCTGACATCGCCGCGAGACGGTCGATGCCGCAATCCAGTCTGAGACAGAAACGGGCGTTTGGTTGATCCGGATCTCGGCCGATGCAGACCACGGCAGCATGGTGGGCCTCGTTCGCATAGAACTCCGTCAGCAAGAAGCCATCCTCGGAGTCCACGAACTCGGCGACGGTGGCCTTTTTCGAGAAGCGGACGAAGCGCTGCCAAAGCTCGGAAGACCGATCACAGACCATCCGGCAGAGCTCGACCGTCGCGGCTACGTCTCCCATCGCATCGTGCGCGTTTCTGTGCGCGATACCGTTAGCCGTCGCCAGTCCTTCCAATCGATAGATCGGGCGACCTTGGGGGCCGCGCGGGACCGAAAGGCATGTTGGCGAAAGGGTCGTGGCCGCCATCACCAGACTGAGAGCGTCTGCGCGGCAGTTGCCGTGAGTGTTGGTGAGATAGGCGTTGTGGAGCGTCTGGAAGAGCGCCTGCCGCAGCATCTCCTCGTCGAAGCGGATTGAATTGTATCCGATGAAGATCGACGGCGACCAAGAAAGAAGCCTCTGCCTGATGGAGCGGACCATGTCGTAGTGGGCCGGCAGCGTCTCGTCCAATAGGTGTCCTATTGGCAAGCCATTGGTGTATAGCGCGGAAGGGTGCGGCACGACATGCGGAAGCAGGCGGGAGCGGACCTGGAAGCGGTCGATTTCGTCTGACATTCTCGTCGGTCCGGATCGCGGCGAAGTGCACGATCTGGTCGAAGCCGGGCTTCAGGCCGGTGGTCTCTGTGTCGAAGAAGACAAAGCTCAGCGGGATGTTCTCCGATTACAGCCTGTTGCTCAGGCGGTAGCGCATCGCCGCTGGACTGACGCGGAACTTGCGCGCGAGAGCCTCGATGCCCGTCTCGTCGTCGAGATCTAGTCCGCCGGCGCCCAATGCAGTCATCAATAGTTCTCTCGGCATCAGCAGTTCGGACGCGAAGGCATTGGCTTCGATTTCGAGGGGATCGACTCCTTGTGATGACACGTCGTCCCGAAGCAATACCCGGAATTCTCGGTCGACGTGGACGGCCTTGTGAATTTCCTTCGCGTGCAGCTCGTGATGGGCCAGTTCGTGCGCCGCCGAAAATCGCTGGCGATTTGGATGGTGAAGGGCGTTGACGCCGATGATGCCGATGCCGTCTTTTATGTAGGCCATGCCCGAGAGTTCTTCTTCGAGCGGAGCGTACTGGAGCACGATGTTCTTCGACTTGATGATGCGCTCGATGGGGACTGGCGGATTCTTGATTGCGAAATCACGGATGATTGCTTGCGCGGCGCTTCTCGCCTTGTCGGTGTCGGCTCTCACGATCCGGCCTTTTTGCCGGCGCGTTGGGCGAGAGCGCTCTCAATAAGATCCCTAATTTGAGATTTTCCGGTCGGCGTGACGTCCTCGTCGGACAGAACGAACATTTCGAAGTCCTCCCTGTTTGATGTTCTCGTCGGCGCCGGAAGCAAGTCGGCGACCTTCGCGCATTCGAGCGCCGAAGCGAGTGCGTACACGTGATGCAACAATACGCTTTGTCTGCCGCTTTCGATGTTAGCTACGGATGCGCGAGACATCCCCACGCGACCTGCCAGATCGGACTGAGTCCACCCGAGTGTTCTGCGCCGCGCGGCTACGGCCTTGCCGAACGCCTTGTAGATCGGTTCGTTCGCCATGATTTGGATGATTGCCTCACGCGAGTCGCAGTGTCAATCACAAGCACATTATGTGCTTAATAAGCACATAAGCTGGTGCTTATTGACAACAATCTGATCTTCTGGAATCAATCCATTGGTGGCGGAGATTTCTACGCTCGCACCCCGCGAAGAACCGGAGCGCCCCAGAAAGGAAGGGATTCTGAAATGCAGGATCCCGCGGCTATGAACAACGATTTCGGTCATTCGAAGGGCAGTCAACGGATCCGCCGGCTTCCCGATCCGGAGCTTGGAGACGTCTCGGCTTCGATCGTCGAGACGTGGCTCGACGTATTCCTCAAGCGGTTCTGCCCCGATCCAGCCGCCATCAAGAGTGCGCTAGCCCGCACGCGTCTCGGAACCGTGCGCGATTTCCTTCCGGGCGAATCAATCTGCAAGCGCGGTGACCGTGTCCAAGGCTGCTGGCTTGTCATCAGCGGGCAGGTCGAGGTCCGCGCCGACGAGCAGATCGTCGCTTTCCGTGGGCCCGGCGAACTGTTCGGCGAGCAAGGACTCGTCCACGTCCTTTCTGGCAAGGAGGGCACCCGGACTGCGGATGTCAAAGCGATCGGCCCGGTCAAGGTGCTGTGCATCGATGCCTCCTTCCAGGAACGCCTGGAGGACCAGGAGAAGGTCGTCTGGACGCTGACGCTGGCTGGCGTCATCAATCACAAGCTCGAGCAGGCGACCGACACGCGCTCCGAGTTGCGCGACCTGGCGGCCCAACACGAACTGCTTCTCCGCCGGTTTTCCGACGGCGACGCTCTCGGCCTCGTCAAGATGGCGACCCTCGGCGAGCGCCCTTCGATCCAGAACCGCCGCGCGATCATCCTCTTCAGCGACATCGCCGGATTCAGCATCTGGTCCGCGTCCAAGCCTCCGGGCGAGGTCGCCGACCATCTCGGCCAACTCGCCGCGATCCAGATCAGCGCGGTGCGCCACTGCGGCGGCCAGATCGACAAGCTGATGGGCGACGGCGCGATGGCCTACTGGTTCGTCGACTCCGGCGAGCGCGAGAAGTGCGAGCCGGCCGCCGTGCTCGCTTGCGTGCTGAAGATCGCGTCGGAATGCAAGGCCTACTTCGAGAAGCACGGCCTGCCGCTTGGCCTGCGCATCGGCCTGCATGCCGGCGACGTCTCCTTCGGCGACTTCGGCGCCGAGAACAGGATCGCGGTCACGCTGCTCGGCGCCGCAGTCAACACCGCCGCCAGGTACGAACAGGCGAAGTCCGCCGAGCTCGGCGAAATCAGGATCAGCCCGACCTTGCGCGACCTGATGGTCCGATCGGGCGCAAATCCCGACACCTTCCGGGGCCCGACGAAGGTGGAAGTGAAGCACGGCGTGGAACTCGACGTTTATTCCATCTGAGGAGCAAGCAATGTCCTGGAATGCAGACCGCGCCAAATCGAGAATCCGCGAGCACCTCAAGACCGTGCCCGAAGTCGATCGCCAAGTGGCGCTCGACAGCGCCACCATGGCCAAGCGGGGGCTGTTGAGCCGCATGCCGCTCAGCGAGGCCTTCGTGGTCGAAGGCGCCCACCTCTACGGCCAGCTTCTTGACTTCGAAGATCTGGTTGCGGATCAGGGCCAAGAGACCGAAACGGCGCACCGCCGCCTGCTGCGCTTCCTCAACATGCACTACCGGGTATGGGACTCCATAGTCGACGGCGACGACGGTGATCGCGTCGACTATCACGGCGCACGGCTCCATGCCGTCATCGCCTCCCCCGTCGGCGATCCTGCAGCCCAGATCGAACGGGCCGTCGCGCTCGCCCGCAAGCTTACGGAAGCGGCGCGGAAAGTCGGCGAAGCTCACGTTTTTCCCTCGCGCATCCGCTTCGGCATCGATCACGGCAAGTGCCTCGCCATGACGACAGGGCGCGGCGCGCACGAGAAGGACACCTTGTTTCTGGGGCGGCCCGCCAACTATGCGGCGAAGCTCGTCTCCTCCGGAACCGACCAGGGCATCTTCCTCACCGAAACGGCGCAGAAGCGTGTCGCCGCCCGGGCCGTTCGCAAGCACGCCGGTACGATGACGCTCGATGAAGCGTACGTTCAGGACGCGGCGAGAAAGTATGCCTTCGACAGCATCGATCGCACCGCTACCGAGATCGCGCTCGACTCCGCGGAGCCGATGTTTCGCTTCAAGCGCCCGACGCTGCCGCTGTCGACCGTCAAGTTCGGCGAACTCTCGCCAGCGAACTCGATTCGCATGGGAATGGCTTCGATCTTCGCGGACATCGACGGCTTCACCAACTTCGTCGACCAGTCGATCTTGGGTGGCTCCGAAAAGATCCGCGAGGCGGTCAAGATCGTTCACGTCATTCGGGAGGAGCTCAACTCCGTCCTGAAGGAGGATTTCGGCGGCAAGCGCGTGCGCTTCATCGGCGACTGCATCCATGGCTGCGTGGCCGAAGGCGAGCGGGCCGACGACGCGGCCAAGAGCGTGCGCGAGGCGGTGCTGTGCGCCTCCGCGATGAGGTCCTCATTCGACCTCTGCCTGGAGACGGTTCGTTCGGACGCCGCGATCGAACTCGCGGTCGGCATCGAGTACGGGCCCACCCCGATGACACGGCTGGGCCACCGCGGCGACGACAGCGTCCGCTGCGCCGCCAGCCGCGCCACGATCGAGGCCGAGCGGACGCAGCAGGCCATCGAACACGGCGGCGTCCGCTTGGGCGCGGTCGCGGCCGCCGTCGCCGACCCGGCTGTCCGCAAACACTTCTCCGCGGGCCGGCTGATGTCGTTCGACTCCGCCTCGGACCTGCTTTGGACGGCGCAGGCACCCGCGGTGCAGATCCTCCGAAGCGAACCGGCGGCGCGTTCCCACTCGGCACCGCTGAAGCCGTCGCGGGGGTGATCGTCGGTCATGTCGCTCGCGGCGCTCGCACGATGCTGCCCTACCTGGGCCGAATTCCGGTCGATCGACGGCCGCGAGGCGCATGTCGACGTCGTCGCGGTACGCGCCAGCAAGACGTTCACCAGGCTCTTCGAGCTCAGGCTCGTTCATCTCGGCGACGACATCGGCGTGTTCGAGCGCGCAATCGGCAGCACGCTGCCGGCGTGCTGCCCGCAGCGGCACATCAATCCGGACGGCTCGTTCTGCATCGGGCTGCGAGCCGGCGAACGCATCGCGGACGGGACAGCGTTGGCGTGGTGGGATAAGCTGCATGCGTTCGCGCTGTGCCAGGAGACCGCGGCGGAGACGGGGTTCTGGCCCAGCGAAGCCCAACTCTCTCATGGCGGTGCCGGCGAAGTGGAACTCGCGGCGGAGGATGCGGCGGATCAGCTCGGATTGCGCGCGGTCTACCGCGAAGCCGTCGCGTTCGACACAGGCCTCATCGCATCCGGATTGCTTAAGATCGATGCGAGGACCGGAACGTTGCGAAACGGGCGCAACGCGTGCGTCTGCGGGCGTACCGACCGACGGGGACGGATCCTGCTCCGACGAGATTGCCATCGTAGCGGGCTCGGCTGTCCGATCGTGTTGGAACATCGCCGGCGTGTCATGGTCGACGGATACTGGCGTAGCCTGCGCGGCCACGTCGCCTGCTGCGGCACCATGCAAGAGTGCCCGCTCAAGAAGACCGGCGACACGGCCGGCTCAGCGATCGCAGAACGGGGAGCCGCGACGTGACATCCTTCTTCGTGCTCACCTCGGCGGAGGCCGTGGCTACGGCCGAGGCCATCGAGACCCTCCGATCGCTGCCATGGGCGGGTGCTTTGCTCGCACGCGCCGGCGAGCGCGGGGGGCTGACCACCGAGAACATGCCAACGCTTTTCGAAGTTCGCTTCGGTCGGGCGCTGCACGATTGCGGAATTGCGCCGATCTACGAACACGCCACCGGCGTCGGTGAGACCAGCGTCGACTTTGCCTTCGACGGCTGGAACGTCGAGCTCCTGTCGTTCGACGAGTTGGAAGCAGCAAAAGCAGCGACTTGGAACGAGGAACCGTTCTTCGGCAGGACGCTGATATCGCCCACGCCGCCGACGGCCGACGAGATGGAGCTCGACGAGACGGAGCGACGACGTCGAAGCGACTTGCGGAAGCAGAGTCCCGAAGGGGAGACGCTGAAGGCGATCGAAAGGATCGTCGGCAAGGCGCAGAACGACGGGCGGCCATCCAAGTTTCCGGAACCCGACGGTACGTCGAGATCGATGCTGGTCATCGACGCCCGCGCTCAGGGCAGACCCGATCGTATCGATTGCCGTCAGATCGCCTACGGCACCGGCGCCGTTCCGGAATGGGCCGGATATCGGTGGATCGGCGACGACGGCCGGGAGTTTCCGATCATCGGCGCCTTCGACGCGCGCAATCCGTTGCGAGGAGCCCGGTACTTCCGCGAGCGGGTCCATTTCCTCGGCATCGTCTCCGAGGAGACCTTCGAACGCGAGGAGCTGCAATATTTCATCCGCTTCTATCACAACCCCGGGCTGTTCGCTTCCGAAGGCGATGCGCTCTCAATGCTGCGGACCTTTCCCCTGTTTCAACCGGAAAAGACGCGTGCTCGCCGTCCCGATCTCTTCCTGCACGAAGTCTTCGACGTGCAGGGCGCGATCGTTCAGTTCGGTGTCGTGGTCGACGGCGCGACCGCGATCTGCCGCGCCCACGGCGACATCCTCGAAGACATCGAAAGGCGGGCGCTTCCGGCCGGATCCCGGCACATGACCGAAGCATTCCATCGGCACGAGGATCTGCTGCGTCGGCTGGCGCTGGAGAAGGCTGGAAGGGGTATGGTCGAACGTGACGGCACGATCTTCCTCGGGCCCAAGGATCTGGATCTGCTTGCGGACGATGACGGCCGAGCTTTCCCGCGCTCGGCGACGATGCGGAGGCGCCCGTGAAAAGGCTTGCGATCTTCCTGGACGGAACGTTCAACACGCTGAACAACAACACGAACGTATGGCGGTTGCAGTCGCTTACGTCGGAGACCGCCGACCAGCGCGTCTACTATTCGCAGGGCGTCGGAACGAAGCGTGGCGAGGTCACCCGAGGCGGCGTCGAGGGCTACGGAATTGACGACGAGATCATCGAAGCCTACACATGGCTGATCCAGAATTTCGAGGACGACGACGAGATTTTCATCTTCGGATTCAGCCGCGGCGCCTACACGGCGCGCAGCCTGTCGGGTCTGATCAGCAAGTGCGGAATCCTGAAGCTCGGCGCGCCGCTCTCGATCGAACAGCTCTACGCTCGATACCGCCTCTACGTCGCGCCGACAATTAGGTCGCTGCTGACCAAGCCGTTGCCCAAGGATGCCTCCATCGAGGAGCAGTGGCTGACGAAATATTCCTGCCCGACAAAGATCAGGTTCCTCGGCGTCTGGGACACCGTGGGTTCAATGGGCATCCCGCGCGGCAGCGCCGAAGCCAAGGTCCACAAGTATCGGTTCCTGGACACGCACCTGCGCCTCGACAACGAGTACGCATTTCACGCGCTGGCCCTCGACGAGCACCGCGAGGATTTCGAGGCGACATTCTGGACGAGGACGGTGAAGACAGGGGAGGCGGGCGCTCCAGATCGCCCGATCGCACACGTCGAGCAGCGCTGGTTCGTCGGCGCCCATGCGAACGTCGGCGGCGGCTACGCGAGCGATCCGCTGTCTCAGCGGCCGCTGGTGTGGCTCATGGAGAAGGCCGGCGCGCTGGGTCTCGCGTACAGATGTGCGGTCGACGTCGACACGACTCAGGTCGTGCCGCCGATCAACGATTCCTACCGCGAATTCGGAAGCGGATTTACCGCCTCTTTTCCAAGCCGTTCTATCGTTCCGTCGGTGCCGCGCCGGAGAAGGGAACGGCAGCGACGACGTCGCGCATCAACGAGACGATCGACGGCTCCGTGTTCGACCGCTGGCGTGCGGACGCGACCTATCGTCCGCCGAACCTCGTCGCGTGGGCGCAGGAGAAGAGGGTCGATCCGGCCAAATTGATCGGCGCCGTGATGGCCGCCGATCCCAAGGTCGTCGTGTCGTGACGGGCACGCCGCCTACGGCGTCGGCGGGCGTCGCTCCGAAGGAGGGACCGGTGCTCGATATCCTCAGGATGGACATCACCAAGGAAACTCCTTCGCAAGATGACGAAGGAGGAGCGCTGCCTTTTCCTCGCGCTGGGCCACGCTTCGAACCAGGTGAACGCGCTCTGGAAGCTGGTGATCGTACTGACCAACGGCGACGAGAGCGATCCGGTGAAGCAGAAGCTGGAGGGCGCGCAGACGCAGATCTTCGTCAGGCTCACCATCGGCGCGATGCAGGAAGCTTGGAGATTGGTCGAGGGGCGCTTCCTGAAGAGGCCGCTCGGTCGTGAGTACCTTCCGCTACTGGATGCGCCGGCGGCCGCCGCGCTGGACAGGCTCAAGAAGCGGTTCGGCAAGCTTAACCGGCTTGCGGTGAACAACAAGACGCTGCTGAACACGTTCTTCTTCGTGTCGGATTGCGGATACGGATTTGTCATATTGCCTTCGTCACGTGCCTTATGACCGATAGAGCGGGCTGAAAGCACTAGAAGTTTATTTGGTGCGTCTTACGGTTGGGACCGTTATGAGCGGCCGGTTTTGGCTCTCTCTTGTCACTGCTCGCTCCTAGGTTTACCGCCGTCTCCCGTCGAGAGCGGTGCTTATTCGCTTAAGTAGGATTGTGATATAGTATTATTATCAAGCGTGGAGATTGATAAGAAATCTGATCGATATTTGACACTCCCTCAAAAATGCGATATACTATCGTTATCACACCCCAATTTTGATAAGGATAATATATCGTGAGTTACAAAAGCGAAGATCTTATCCGGGAGATACGGGACCGCAGGACGGACGCGGGCCTTAGCCAGCGTGCGCTGGCCGCTCGCTCGGGTCTGACGCAAGCTCACATCTCCCAGATCGAGACAGGGACTTTAGAACCCGGCCTTTCGAGCTTTATCGACATGGCGAGGGCGCTCGACCTTGAGATTATGCTTGTGCCAAAGAAATTCCTGCCAGCTGTACAGGGTATCCTTCGTCAAACATCCACCGAGCAATCTACCCCGCAAGAGGGCGAAGCGGCACTCCGCGAAATCGCACGGGGGGAACGTCTCGTTATCAAGCAGAAACTGCTGTACGGCAGTTCGGCGGACCTTGACCGGATTGCTGACGCTCTGCGTTTTCTCAGGCACGCTCCACTCCGCAAGCCCGATCTTCAGATCGTTACCCACGCAATCAATAAACTGCGGAGGTATCAGGCGAGTCCGCAGTCGAAAGACATTCTGGCTGCCATCGCCACAGACCTGCAACAGCTTCGCAACCGGGTGGTGCACAGCCCCTCGGAGGCGCCGAGGCCAGCGTACGCCATAGATGATGAGGACGACGATGCCTGACGTATCCGTCTTAAACGTTCATTTGCACGGCCACCCTGTTGCTACCCTCACGCACGTGCAGGGAAACCGGAACCTGTTTGCATTCAATCAGGCGTATATCGACGATCCCAACCGCTCGATTTTGAGCCTGTCGTTCAAGGATCAATTCGGCGGGCTCGTTACAGACTTTAAACCAGTCGGTCAGGTCGTGCCGCCGTTCTTTTCAAACCTTCTGCCAGAGGGACCGCTGCGCAAGTACCTCGCCGAGCGGGCCGGTGTAAAACAACACAGCGAGTTCTTTTTGCTTTGGATGCTGGGCCTTGACCTTTCAGGCGCGATTTCCGTGCACCCAGCCGAAGGCGATGAACTTCCTCCTCAAGTAGAAGCAGAGATAACGCCGGAAGAGCGCAGCAACATGCTGCGCTTCTCCCTTGCAGGCGTGCAATTGAAATTCTCGGCCCTGCAAAATGGAGTTAAGGCAGGCGGCCTCGTCATTCCTGCCGAAGGTGTCGGCGGCTCATGGATCGTTAAGCTGCCATCGCAGCAATATGCTGGCCTGCCGGATAACGAATACTCAATGATGACCATCGCCAAATCGATGGGCATGGACGTACCCGATCTTCAGCTTCTGGAGCTGGATGCGATCGACGGCCTTCCCGACGGCATTGGTGAGCTCAAGGGGCAGGCCCTGGCGATCAAGCGGTTCGACCGCAGCGACAAAGGCCCGGTACATATCGAAGATTTCGCACAAGTATTCGGTGTCTATCCTGACGGTAAGTACGATCACGCCACATACCGCCGCATAGCCGCGGTCCTTGGTATCGAAACCGGCGATGCAGATATCGCGGAATTTGTCCGCCGGCTTGTGTTCAGCACCCTGATCGGGAATGCGGATATGCACCTCAAGAACTGGTCCCTGATCTATAAAGACGGGCGGACGCCAACGTTGTCGCCCGCGTATGACTTACTTTCGACCATCCCGTACATTCCCGATGAAACGATGGCGCTTAAATATTCGCGCACCAAGAAAATGACCGAATTTTCCAAGGATGAGCTGAAGCACCTTGCGGCAAAAGCGAGGATTTCCGAGAAGCTGGTGCTCGATACCGCGGCTGAAACCGTCGCGCGTTTCAAGCAGGTATGGTCCGAACAGAAGACAAAACTTCCAATGGAGGAGAAAGTCGTCGAGATGGTTGACGCGCACGCGGCCTCCATCCCGATCTACAAAGAGCTTTAGGATGGCTTATGAATTCGGGAATCTTTCGCCAGCTGACTTCGAGGACCTTGTCCGTGACCTTATTGGCCGCGAATTAGGGGTCCGATTCGAAGCCTTTGCGGCAGGTCCCGACGGCGGCATGGACGGCCGCCATGCCAAAGGGTCGTCGGCCACAATACTTCAAGCGAAGCACTATGCGAGATCTTCCTACGCGTCGCTTAGGTCGCAGATGAAGCGTGAGCACGCATCGATTACCAAGCTCGCTCCTGCCCGGTACGTGCTGGCCACGTCTTGCCCGCTTACACCTCCCAACAAATCCGAGCTTGCCGGACTGATCGGCCCCTCGCTTCTGAGCGAAGCAGATATTTTGGGGCCTGGCGACTTGAACGCCTTGCTCAGAAAATATCCTGAAATCGCTAAATCACACATCAAACTCTGGCTATCCGATGCCGCGGTTCTGGATCGCGTCGTGCATTCCGCGGCGCATGCGTTCAATAAAATCACAAAAGGGGAAATTGAAGCCAAGGTCAAAGTGTAGGCGCCGAACCCAAGTTTTGATGGCGCGCGCGACACACTTGAGGCGAATTATGTTGTCATCATTTCGGGGCCTCCGGGCGTCGGCAAGACGACTTTGGCAGAGATGCTTTCCTATGCGTATATCGCCGAAGGTTGGGATCTATTCGCGATCCGGAAGTCTTGAAGATGGACTCGCCGTCATCGAGGATAAAGACAAGCAGATTTTCCTGTTCGATGATTTTCTTGGGAAGGTTGCGTTGGACCGAAGCGCGCTGGCGCACAAAAATTCCGAGCTGGCACGGTTCATCAAGCGTGTTCGAACTTCTCCAAACGCTCGCTTCATCCTGACCACAAGAGCTTACATCTTTGCCGAGGCTCGTCAGGTTTCCGAGTACCTGGCGGACCGACGACTGGATATCAGCAAATACGTCCTAGATGTCGGCATATATACTCGCCGCATCAAAGCGCGCATCGTCTACAATCATCTTGTTGTGGCGGGTACGCCGTCAAGCCACATCGCGGCGCTCATCGAAAGCGGAGACATCACCAGGATCGTCGATCATAAGAATTACAATCCGCGCATTATCGAATGGATGACCGATACAGCGCGCATCGGCGATAGCGACGCCGGGGCTTATCCCGCATCCTTTCTTTATGCGCTCGATCATCCGGGCCAGCTGTGGGATATCGCTTTCCGGGCTCACATCTCGAAAGCGTGCCAGCACCTGCTTATCGCATTATTTTTTAGCTCTGAATACGGGGTCAGTACCGACGATTTGCGCGATGCCTATGAAGGATCGCATCCACGTCTTTGCACCAAATATGGCGAAAGTCACGGACCAAAGGATTTCGAAGAGTCGCTTCGAATATTGGAAGGAGACTTCATTACGATCAGAGGCACGCAGGTCGGCTTCGTCAATCCGTCACTGAGGGATTATTTGACGGAATACCTTCGTGACACTAATCTACTGCTGGAAATTGCCCGTTGCTCACGCCGGACTGACTGGGCGAGGGATGTCTGGAGGTTTGCTACTTATTTGAAGTTATCCAATGAACTGCGGAAGGATTTCGCTCTCGCTTTTGCCGAGCTAGCAGGGCAACTCACTCAACTTCCGGTCTGGATCATCGTTCCTGGTGAATACGGTTCAGTTGGCTACGCCAAAGGCCTTTCAAATACAGATCGCATTGAACTACTGATTGAATGGTGGGAGGCGAGTAAAGATCACCGTTTTTCGGATGTTGCGCTCGTACTGGCTCGCTCGCCCATCGATGGCCTTGATCCATGGCGTGATGGCAACGAAGTCATCGAATTGATCGGCAAGCTGCGGGACGGCGATTATTTTGACGAGCTTCCCCACGCGTCCGACATCGCCGACTATCTTGAAGCGGCGGCCGTCGCGATGATCGATCAAAACATGACCTCCGAGGAACTCGAAAAAATATCTGATGCGGTTGATGAATGGAGCCATCACTTAACTGACCAGCTATTTCGCGCGGTCGATGACGCAATTAGGAATGAAATCAACAATGTTGGTACTATCATCGAGGAGATAAACTCGGAGTTGACTCTCAAGCAGCATATTGATACGATCGAGAAGCTTTCGAAGCGCGTTGGCCTGAGCACCAATGTCATTTCAAATGCTGTGGAAACGGTGAGGGATCGCATCACAAAACTCGAAGAGGGGACCGAGGTCTCAAGCTCGCCGTCATTTCGAAGTGTCAGGCCGCCCGAGAAAGATACGTTCGACGACGAGGCATTGAAGAATCTTTTCGTTCCTCTGCTTCAGCGATAGCGCGGCGAGAGACGGCCGGCTTTGTCCAGTTATGAGACTTGGGCAATGAACGCTTCTACCGATTTACCCAATTGGTATAAATTGTTCGTCAAGCCAACCAGAATGTCATCTGCGCTTTCGAGCGCGAGCAGAACAATTTCGCGGGCGCGGGTTCTATCGACCGCCGCGGCGGGCGTTGATATTTTCCCATCGGCGGAGCAGCTCACATAGATTGCGGTTTCACGGAGACGATTGATCGAACCATCCGTGGCCTCCCGTAGCAGCCTCTCACAAGTCTCCGCACCCAGGATCTTCGGCAGACGGCCCATGAATGTTGTAGGACGAACCGCCATGGCGTGCTTCTTCATATGACTGCGAAGCGGATCGCCCCACGTTTTCGGAGTGCCTTCGGGTTTCTGCATCCGGAAAGCGAGAAGTTCGGCTTTAGCTGTTTCCTCGAGCGCCGTTATCGCGAGGAACAGACTTGTGCCGTAGGGGCCGTGCTCGAATGCGGCCACGGCGTCGTCAAGCAGCACCAGCACATGCTGGCTGGCGGTATTGAACCCCAGGACCGGGTCGTTGCCGTATCCCGGACCACCGAAGTCAATCGCGGCCTGTACGGCGGTAAAAAATGCAGAGGCCTCATCGTCTTTTTCAGTCATATAACTTCCAGCACTTCAAGCCATCGCGAAAGCAAATAGCTCTTACGTATCGAGCATGTCCCATTAGTCACCAAGAAGCTCAGGGCCCGATAGCTTGCCGTTGAACATGCCCCACTTGAAATCGTCCCAAGGACCGAGGTTTTCCAGACCGACTTCATCTTCGGTTCGCTTTGCTGCCGGCAGCGTGCAGCCTAAATCGTATTTGGCGGCCCATCTTATTTGTAAGCACTACTGAGCAGGCATATAGCCAGCGTCGTGATCCAGAGCAGCGCAGAGCCATGTCCTGCTTAGTCTGGCATCTTTTGGCAGATCGAAAACAAAATCCATTTTTGGAAGTTCGTAACTATGGTTCTTTTCCAATTTGATGTTGATCTGTTGAGAGTTTTCGGACTTCCCGATTGGCGGAAAGATATCCATTTGATCCGCGCCGTAAACTGAATGGATATAGCACGAGCGAATTACCAGGCGGCGCAGGGTCATCGAAAACGGCGATTGAAAGAACGCGGTGGTCGTTATCGATCCATGGTCCAGATGGCCACGAACTTCGCGGTCTTTTACCTCATAAGTACCGGTCATTCGGACTGATGCCTGAGATCCTGGTAGCGAACCAAATTCGAAAGAGGCAGGTCCCGTCTTTTCGAGCAGAGTGACGCCGGGCGGCGGGTTTGGCGACGGCCTCGGATTTAGATAATGCGAGACGACCGCGATGGCGAGGATCGCAATTAGCAATACGGTGGCCGTCAGCGATACGAACAAAAAATAGTTTGGTCTCGCGCTTCGATGTTAAATCAAGGCCTTGACTACAACTAGCCCGACCCCGGCGCCGCCTGACGCTAAACTCGCCCAAATCGCGGAATACGCGTCGGTCAGGAACGCAGGTAATACCTGGAATACCGAATTATTGGAGAATTGAGTGCCGATTGTGAGAATAAAAATATCAATCGATGCGGCGAACAGAAGGACGATGAATATGTCAACCAGATCGAGGGATGGCTTGGCCGAAGTTCTGATGCTCTGATCATGTTGTGACACAGTTCAGCTCCGTAGCTAAGCTCACTTGCTCGCACCTTGTACGCATCTATCGCCGCGCATAATTAGAGACGAAGTATGACAATGGTCCGCTATTGCGGCCATTGCTGATAGAGGTTGGCATACCGCGCTTCGGCATTGCTTTCTGCTTCGTTCTCCATCCCGTCGTAGTTCGTAATGTAATCAACCGCAAAGCCGTCCACTGATTCAAGTTGATTGCTGCTGTAACGCATATATTGCTCGATATGAAACATCTCGTGCAGAAGCCAAGTAACACCCATTTGAGTGCTGAGGTCTGGCGGCTGCGAGAAAATCATTACGTTTCCGATTGTGACTGCAAATCCTTGGCCCATCATCTCGTGGCCGGCATTGATAAATCCAGGGATCGTGAAGTTGGGAACGCCGCCGATCGTCCAACGCGCGTTCGCAAGGACAGGAAACGGGACGACGCGACTGAGAATTTGAACGAGCTGGGGATTGAGCGGTTGCGAATGGGGAAAGTAGACCTTGTAAGCGTCGCGCAACGACGCAGCCAAGGGCATCGCTGTCATCTGATTCACACTGCAAGCACCCGTGGCAAGGCACTGGCTTAGAAAGCGTCCCTGCGTAAATGCCATCTCCTGCTGAATCCGCTGGGAGGCAGTTAGGGTGTCGTAAGCGGTGAGCCAATCGCCGCCTAAATTGGTCTGAATAATGTCTCGGGGAACGCGGTTTATAAAATCGTTTCCCTGCTAAATCAAATTCAACGTGCTGCCAGCGGCGACCGCGGGCGCGCCGACCTGAAGATTGAGTTGATTTTGGACAATTTCGTTTGCGGGTCTTCCTTGAAGCAGGTCTTGCGTCGCCTGGATGGGGGCACGGATAGGTGCGGTTACGGCGTTTCCTACATCTGAGAAAAAATCTGCGGCCGCCGATGTGAAAGTTATAAATGCTGCAATGATCGAAACCGGAATCAAGCGTACATTCATCGCTTATACCCCTTCGTAAAGCGGGCATTGGCGTTATGCAATCACGAGATGTAGTGAATGTCACGTGTTAGTTACGAAACCAAGGTGACTCTGCAGACGATCTTGCGTCGGTTGCCATGCACGGTTACCGCTTCGGGGTAGAACTCGTGGTCAAGAAACTAAGACTTCGACGCCGGGGCACGTTCACCGAAGCAGATGGCGGGTCACCTTGGCCGCGTCGTTGTCTCCAGCGGTCCCTTCCTTATCTTCAACAACTTTCAGCGGGAATTGTCCGACGGGCCGCGCGTGCTCAATTGCGAGGTGTCCGCCATCCTTGGCTATCAAAGATTGAAGTCGTTCGAACTCTCCGCACCAGATCGTCTCGATATCCCGGTCCCGGCTTGTATCCCGCGTTTCGGTTGAATTGCCGAATGCAACCGCCCTGACTTGGAGGAGGTCGGACTTCGATCCTCCCGAAAGCTCAACGCCGTATCCGGGATTGGCCGCCTTCCGAAGAACAACTCGGCCGCCATTGACCCAGGCCGTCGCCATTCCCTCCGAAACTTCGTAACCGAGACCTGCTAAGCCTTCGAGCACGGCGCGCCGGCGCTCTTCCGCAGCGATCGCCTGAACCTCTGCCTCAATGAGAAAGTCAGCACGCTGGATGAGGGCGGCTTCATTGCCGGCCGAAACCATTGAAAGACTTTGGCCAATTTCGGATCGAAGCGAAGCGGCCTCGGGAGACTTCATTTCCGAAAGCTCGGCATGGCGCGCGCGGAGGTCGCTTTGGAGGCGTATGTGTTCCCGACCATTCTTGACGGCGGTCGCCAGGTCGAGGAGTAAGCTATCGGCGAGAAGGGTCCGGCGGGCAGGGAACTCAAGTTCCAGAGTTGTGATACGAGCCGAGAATGGGCCTGGATCGATGCCGAGGTCTTTCAATTCACCCAGAAATCCGTCGACCCGAAGCAGCGCCTGGTTTTCTGTCGCCCCGGGCTGTTGGGACATCCATTCCTCCAAGCTCACGCGTTTTTCGCCGACGCCCAACCGGGCAGCAATGTCGCGCTGCAGATCAGACACGCCTTTGGCCGCGGGCGCGGCATGAAGCATGAGAAAAGCCTTATTGATTGCAGCTTCCAATCGTTCGGAAGGCATCCCTGAAGACGCGAGGCCCTGTCGAATTTCATGGGGTATCTGAATGCCCGACAACTCGAGGCTGGCGAGGAGTGCTTGGGCAGTTCCTTTCATCCGTCTCATGGCTCGCTTAGGTTGTGCCTCCAGCTCGGCGGCCTTCTCGGCGCGCCGTTCGGCGTCGGCCTGAAGATAGGATATTTTCTGCCGGGAGCTGTTTTTGAAGCTCGACAAATCTATCGGCCGACAGCAGACCACGAAGGGCGTCCCGTCGCGCAATGACTTTGTCGATGTCCGCTTTATCGATGGTGCCATTGCGTTGGCCTCGAGAAATCCAGTCCTCGATGGCGGCATCTAACCGGGCGAGGCTTCGTCGGCAGATCGTCACAATTTCGGCGCGGGTCACGATACGGAAGGCTTTGGGACCGCTGATTGGATTCCTCCTTCGCTTCGAAGTGCATTCTCGACCGCTTCTTTGAGGCGTTGACGTTCGGCGTTTCCTGGATCCGTCCCAGGCGTAAGACGAAACCCTGTGAATGTGAGGTACCGCCTTGCCCAGCACGTTCGGCCGCCAAACTTCCCGAGCTCGTGCCTTTTCAAGAAGGCGGTGACGCGGGGCGTCACACTCCACCCCGATCGCATAGAACCCCGTCCTGGGATCGGTGACCGCGAAATCCAGGCTGAATGCTCCGCCGTCGCGCGCCTTTGCCGGCGCCCATCCGTGCGCTTCCATGAAGTTTTCGACGGATTTCGTAAAGCCGTCGTCCTCGTCATTCCCGAGATCGTGTTCCGCGCTTATCTCCGTAACCATCCGGTCAAGCAGGGTCCTGCCAAAATCGCCAGCGCCTTCGGATACGGTCCGGGCATATTCGAGATAACCCTGAAGGTAGTCCCGCGGCACACGCGGGCCGCGACGCGTGGTCAATAGGTCGGATATCTCCGAAATCGGCATCGAAGTTATCATGACGACTTTTTTCCGAGCGCGCGTCACCGCGACGTTCAACCGGCGCTCACCACCGGCCTGTCCCAGGGCACCGAAGCTTTTCCGGAATACGCCATGCTCGTTACGGCCGAAGGTAGTAGAGAAAATGATGACGTCGCGTTCGTCTCCCTGAACGTTCTCGACGTTCTTTACGAAGAAACCCATGTCTTCGCCGCCTTCTGTCCGTTCACGCTCGCGCATCAGTGCGTCGCGGAAGGTGCGTCATCTTCGGCGCGCTCTTCAAGCGCATCTTCATCACGTCCGCCTGCTTTCGGTTGAACGTGACCACCCCGACCGAAGGAGGCGATGCTCTTCCCAAAGATTGCTCAGGTATTCGACGACGTCGGCGGCTTCCTTCGGATTTGTCTGGTTCTTGTATACGCCGTCCGACCGGATCATCTCTATCGGTCGCACTTTGCGTATGATTTCGTCCGGATGGCGAACGGGTACGCTCAGCCGGTTTCCGTAGAATGAAGCGTTCGAGAACGATATTAGCTCGCGATACTCGGACCGATAGTGGACCTGAAGCGTTCTTGACGGTAGTACCGGCGCGCGAGTTGGAGCAGATCGGGGCAGTCCTTGATCTCGCGCCGGTTCCAGGTTTCCGTGAAAACGTCGCGTTCCTCCTCGCTTGCCACGTCTTCGGGTTCTTCTCCCTCGAAGATCGCCGCCTCATCGCTCTCGACCTTGCTTGAAAAAAAGCTCGTCGGCGGCATCTGCTTCTCGTCCCCGCTGACGACGACGATCTTGCTCCGGAACAGAGTGGGCAGCGCGTATTCGACGGGCATCTGGGAGGCCTCGTCGAAGATGACGGTATCGAAGATGCCGGGCTTCGGCTGAAGTACGCGGCTCGCCACGTCGGGCGTCATGAGCCAAACGGGCCGCAATGCGAGCAAGCCTAGTGCGCTTCCGCGTCGATGAATTCGCGCAGCCGCAGCGCCCTTTGGCCGGTTAGCCTCGTTATCTGTTTCCGAATCTCGCGTCGGCCGAATGCGAACGGGATCGATGCCGTTGATGAGAAGGTCTATCTTGCAGTTCCGGATTTGCCTATCGGCTTCCGCAAGCGATTTCACCTTCACGTCGCTTGCATCACCGTCGAAGAGGACCTCCGGATTGGAGGCTTCCATTGCGGCCCTCCATGCAATCCTGGCCTCGCGCGCGATCGTGCCGCGAACGCACTTGTCGAGCTCGGCGGCTGGCAGCCGCAACAGTTCTGTCTCTTTCGCCCTGAGGGTCCCGAAATCGTGCGTTCCACCTCTCCAAGACGCACCGAACGAAGCCGAAATTCCTGAAAGCTCGCGAGTGTCGGAGCAGCTTCGAGAATGAGACTGATGGCGGTTCCGTTTGAGCGTCCGCCATGGATTGCCGAATGCCGCAACCCGATCCAAAGCTCATCGAGATATGGTCTTAGCTGCTCCAGAGCCTGGGAGCTTATCGCCCGCGCGTCGTGACGTTGAAGTGAACGATCTGCACGATCGAAGAACGTATCCAGGTCCTTCATCGCGCCTGTCGTAGCAGCCTGATCCAACTCGGCTTTCTGAGGGCACTCGTCGATTAGCGACACGAAGTTATGAACGCGCGTGACGATGGAGTGAAGATTGCCGGCCAGAACAGCCAAGGGGCCCGGCGGAAGCTTGAGTCCGGAGCGCGATTGAAGAGCGCCATTACGTAGTCGGCAAGCTTGAGCCTTAATGGGCGCAGGCCCATCTCCAGGTCGATCGCGTTTTCGAACGCCCGAACGCCCTCATCGTCCGGAACAATTTCAATTGCAGTCATCAGCTTTCGCAGATTTCGCTTGCGTATCCAACGCATGGGATTGATGTACCCCAGTCCGCGGATGGGGCTGAGGACCGCCTTGGCGAGGACACTAAGCTTGCGCAGTTCGTCCGACCGAATCGAAATTAGCTTTTCCGAAATCCCGGGCTGGTGACGGGAAGCGTCGAGCGCGGACAGCCCTGCTTCGAGCTGGATCAGTCCGGCAAGCATGTTGGTGCCCCGGGAACCGTTGCCCTCGGGGCTTCGGAACAATGGGAGCCAACGACCCAAATTGGTGCATAGGGCGTCGCCGATGGAGCGTAAATTGCCGGCGCCTGCCATCCACGTGCGCAAGCGCTCGGCGTCGGCGACGTCCGCGAGTCCGATGTCGCGGCATCGACCTCCTCACGTCGGACATCGATTTCCACGAATGTGCGCAGGAACCCCACCAGAGTGTCCGCCGTGCCCCGATCGGGATTGAAAAGCTTGAGCACCGAGAGGGCGCTGCCTTCGAATTTGGCCGGTAACCAAAATCTCGCCAGCGGTCCGCAATGTTCTTCGAGTATGACGATATCTGCGGGATGAAGGTCCGTGAGCAATGGGCGGATCGACGGAAGGTCGATCGGCTTGGGTTGGGCTGCTTCGATGGCCAGAAGTTCGCCAGAGCGTGCGATAGGTCAGTCCCGATTTTGGGTCCATCGCATGTAGCGCCGTCTGTTGCCGATCGAGATCCGCCTC
>CAWFYF010000009.1:0-898332 GCA_963819935.1 uncultured Alphaproteobacteria bacterium | reverse complement strand
GACGGCGGGACGGGCCATCCAGTCGCGCCGGCCCAACTTTGTCGCCGACATCAAATCCGATCAGTCGGTGCCGCCGCTCTCGCGGCAAATGATCGAAGCCCTGGGGACGCGCAGTCAGGTGACCGTGCCGATGTTTCGCCGCGGAGAGCCGATCGGGGCGATCACGGTGGGCTGGGCCGACCCCGGCGCCTATGGAGATCAACAGGTCGCGTTGCTCCAGACCTTTGCCGGCCAGGCGGTCATCGCGATCGAGAATGTCCGTCTGTTCAATGAAACGAAGGAGGCACTGGAGCGGCAGACCGCCACGGCGGACATCCTGAAGGTGATCGCAAGTTCGCCCTCGGACGTGCAGCCGGTATTCGCGGCCATTGCAGCCAGCGCCAACCGGCTGATCGGCGGCTTCTCGAGCACCGTCTTCCGCTTAATCGATGGCATCGCTTACCTCAAAGCGTTCACGCCAACCACTCCCGTCGCGGATGAAATATTGAAGGCCACCTTCCCACGGCCCGCTGCCGATTTTCCGCCGTTTCAATTGGCGCAAGCCGGCGAGGTCACGCAAATTCCCGACACCGAAGCCCTGTCGGACGAAATTCTGGGTATCTCGCGGGCGCGCGGCTTCCGCAGCATGTTGTTCGCGCCACTCATGAACGATGCCGTGTCGATCGGCTTCATTGTGGTGACACGCGTTCAGCCCGGCGCTTTCGCCGACCATCATGTCCAGTTGCTGCGGACGTTTGCCGACCAGGCCGTGATCGCCATCGAAAATGCACGATTGTTCGAAGAGGTGCAGGCGAAGACGCGCGACCTCACGGAATCGCTGCAGCAGCAGACTGCAACCGCCGACGTGCTCAAGGTGATCAGCCGATCGGCGTTCGACCTGCAGACCGTGCTGGAAACCCTGGTATGCTCGGCCGTGGAATTGAGCGGCGCCAGACGCGGCGTGATCTTCCTGCGCGACGGCGATCTGTTTCGGTTCCGCGCGATTTCCTACGCCGCTGAAGCCAGCCCGGAGTGGGTCCAGTTCCTGCGGGAAAATCCGCAGAGGGCGGGACGGAATTCCGCCATCGCGCGGGCGATCGGGAACGGCGAGATTGTCTGCGTGCCGGACGTGCTCGCGGACCCCGAAATCAACATGCCTGCAACTTCGCTTGCGGGCATCCGTGCGGTACTCGCGGTACCGCTGCTGCGCGACGGCAAGGTCGAAGGGATCATGGCGCTTTCGCGCCCGACGCCAGGACCGTTCAACGCCCGGCAGATTGATCTGGTGCAAACCTTCGCCGACCAGGCGGTGATCGCGATCGAGAATGTCCGCCTGTTCGAAGAGGTGCAGGCGCGAACCAGCGAATTGTCGCAATCGCTTGACGACTTGCGCACCGCCCAGGACCGTCTGGTGCAGACCGAAAAACTCGCTTCACTCGGTCAACTCACGGCCGGCATCGCGCACGAGATCAAGAACCCGCTCAATTTCGTCAACAACTTTGCAGCACTTTCGGCGGAACTGACCGATGAACTGAACGAGGTGCTTGCCTCCACCGCGCTCACCGACAAGGTCCGGGAGGAAGTCGACGAACTGACGGGCATGCTGAAGGACAATCTCGGGCGGGTGGTCCAGCACGGCAAGCGCGCGGATTCCATCGTCAAGAACATGCTGCTGCATTCGCGCGAAGGAAGTGGCGAGCACCGGCCCGCCGATATCAACGCGCTGCTCGACGAAAGCCTCAACCTCGCCTATCATGGCGCGCGCGCCGAGAAGCCGCAATTCAACGTGACCCTGCAGCGGGATTTCGACGCGATGGCGGGGATGATCGAACTGTTTCCGCAGGAGATCACCCGCGTATTCCTCAATTTGATCTCGAACGGCTTCTATGCCGTCGCCAAGCGCAAGACGGAGAATGGCGGTTCAGGCTTCGAGCCGGTGCTCAGCGCCGCCACGCGCAATCTCGGCGACACCGTGGAAATCCGCATCCGCGACAACGGCACGGGAATCCCGGCCGAGGTGCGGGAAAAGATGTTCAATCCGTTCTTTACGACCAAGCCGGCTGGTGAAGGAACCGGGCTTGGCCTTTCGATGAGCCACGACATCATCGTGAAACAGCACGGTGGCAGGATCGAAGTCGAGACGGAGCCCGGACAGTACACCGAATTTCGGATCGTTCTCCCGCGAACGAGCAGTGCTTCAGACAAAAACAGAGGTCAGACGTGAGCGTTTTGGTTCTTGTGGTCGACGACGAGCCCGACGTCGAGGCACTGTTCCGCCAGCAGTTCCGGCGGGATTTACGCGCGCAACGTTTTGTCATGGATTTTGCGCTCTCGGCGGCGGACGCGCTGGCGCGGATCGCCAATACCATCGAGCAGTCGCTGATCCTGATCCTGTCGGACATCAACATGCCCGGCATGACCGGCCTGGAAATGCTGCCCAAGGTCAGGGAATTGCGGCCTGACGTTCCCGTCATCATGATCACCGCCTACGGCGATCCCGAGACCAAGCGCAAGGCGATCGAAGGCGGCGCGGAAGGCCTGCTTACCAAACCGATCGACTTCGGCCTGCTGCGGGAGGAGATCGATACCAGGCTGCAGCAGGCGGGCTGAATTTGGAAATCAGGGCTTGAAGAACGCGGGATCGTTGAGCGCCTTGATCATGGTGTCGACCATGTCGGCGGCGCCGTGGTCTTCCCGCTCCTCCAGCAGCTCCCACATCTTGCGCAAATTGGCGCGCATCGGCGCCTTCAGCGACGGATCGCGTTCGATCAACGTCCGCGCGATGCAGAAGGCAATGCCCTCGGTGCCCATCTTGGTCTGTTCGATGGAGGGTTTGCTCATGGCCGGCTCCTGGTCGATTTGAATATCTGGGTCGCTGGCGCCGCTGTTAGATCAAATCGCCGCCGATAGATAGCCGGGCCCCGCGCCCTACTCCATCATCTCCACCGGCTTCGGCGGGCCGGCCAGCGGCTTCTCTTCCATCAGGATCATGCACAGCGCCGCGCAGGCGATCATCGCCGTGGCGGCGCCGAACACGTAGCGGAAGGCCACGATCATGTCGGCGGCGGGAATCGAGTTCACCGGTCCACGATGCTCGCCGACCAGCGAAATGTCGGCACCGAGCGCCATCAGCAGGATCGCCGAGAACGCCGCCACCGTGAAGGATGCCATCAGGGCACGGAAGAAATTCATCGCGCCGGTAATCGTGCCGACCTGCGCGCGCGCGACCGAATTCTGGATGGAGACCACGCTGACCGGAAATGCGGTGCCGAGGCCGAGCGCGAACCCGGACATCACCACCAACAGCGCCCACAGCGGCAGCGCCGTCAGCGTCAGCGCGACCCCCAGCAGGGTTGCGCAGCAAGTCCCGATGATCGCCACCCGCTTGTAGTGCCTGACCCGGGCCATGGTCCGCCCGGCGAGCGCCGCGCCGAAGGTCGAAATCGCCGCCAGCGGGATCAACCCTAGTCCGGCTTCGCTGGCGCTGAGGTGATAGACCACCTCGTAATACAGCGGCAGATGCACGGTCAGCCCCAGCATCGCGCCGAGCGCACAGCCGCCCGCGAGCATCGCGTAAGGCACCACCGTCCCGCGGAGCAGCGACAGCGGCAAAAACGGCTCCTCGGCCTTGCCGGCCTGCCAGACAAACGCCAGCGCGAGCGCCACCGCGGCCCCCACCATCGCCATGATGGTCGGCGACAGCCAGAGGTAACGATTGCCGCCCCAGGTCAGCACCAGCATGAAGACGACGGCGGAGGCCATCAGCAGCACGCCGCCAAGCCAGTCGATCTTGCGGCGGCGGTGGAACACCGGAATCTTGGCCATCTTCGGCAACAGCATCGCCAGCGAGGCTATTCCGAGCGGCACGTTGATCCAGAAAATCATCGACCAGTGCAGATGCTCGGCGAATATGCCGCCGAGGACGGGTCCGCCGATCCCGGCGGCCATCCAGACGCCGCTGAAATAGGCCTGATACTGGCCGCGCTCGCGCGGGCTCACCACGTCGGAAATCACCGTCTGCACGCACGGCATGATGCCTCCGCCGCCGAGCCCCTGCAGCCCGCGGGCGAGGATCAGCACCGGCATGTTCGGCGCCAGCCCACACAGGATCGAGCCCGCGATGAAAAGGCTGAGCGCGGTGACGATCATGGCGCGACGGCCGTAGATGTCGCTGAGCGTGCCGAACACTGGCGCCACCGCGGTCGAGGCCAGCAGATACGCCGTGATCACCCAGGACAGATTGGAGACATCGCCGAATTGCCGGCCGATGGTCGGCAGCGCGGTCGCGACGATGGTCTGGTCCAGCGCGGCCAGGAACATCGTGAGCAACAGACTCATCAGAATGGTGCGGACTTCGCTCGGGGTCAGCGGCGCCTTGGGCGCGATCGGCGGCGCGTCGCTGAGTTCGAATACCTCCACCGGGATTTTCGACAGTTCGCCGGCGACAGCTTCGGGCAATGGCTGCTGGTCGGCCGGATGACGGCTTTGCCGTTCGAACTTGTTCATGCGGACGTATTTATCGGCTGCGCGGCAAGAGGCTCGCGTGGAATCGCTGGTTCGTATGCAATTTACGCGGCAAATCCCAGCCGCGGCAGCGGGTTACGCGCATGGGTGCATCCCGCGAGATGACAATCGCAATCGCGTGATCGGCTTTCTCAGGATTGCGGCCGCTTCTTCAGCCGCGCCCGTTTCGGCAACAGCGCCGGCCATTGCACGATGTGGTCCTCGAGGTCGGCGTCCGCGATCTCGTTCTCTGTTCCCTGCACCCGCCCGCGCACCGAGACGCCGGCTTCATGCACGGTGTCAGGATCGCCAGATATCAGCGGGTGCCACCAATAGAGATCGCGGCCCTCGGCGACGAGTTTGTAGCCGCAACTCGGCGGCAGCCAGTTCAGGGTTCGGACGTTTTCCGGCGTCAGCCGCACGCAATCCGGAACCTTGTCGGAGCGGTTCGCATAGTCCTTGCAGGCACATAGGCCCGCATCCAGAAGCTTGCAGGAAACGTGGGTGAAATAGATCTTGCCGGTATCCTCGTCCTCAAGCTTTTCCAGGCAGCAGCGCGCGCAGCCGTCGCACAGGCTTTCCCATTCGGCGTTGGACATTTCCTCCAACGTCTTGGTTTTCCAAAAGAATCCCTCTTGACCCGAGGGCGGCTTGAGTTCGGGCGGTCATATGTCCCAGCGATTCCGGCGGAGTTGGCTGGCGCCCTTCTAGGGGCTGCAGCGGCAGGGGTGCAAGTGGGGGTGTGGAACACAGGTAAAAAAGCCCGGGACAGCATTAGCCCTGCCGATCGAAATCGCGAGCCCGAGCATTGGTTTATGGCCCCCGCTCGGCTAGATAGGGAGTGAGTCCCCAATAGCGCAACAGCGCCTTGGGTTTGCCGCAACATTCCCGCAAGACGTCTCGACGGTGCCCGGCCGGGTGCTTGAGCGCTTTCGAACTGACCAAGGGCCTCGGTGCGCAGAATCGTACCAGCGGAATGGAAGAGGAAAATCCGGCACTGGATGCTGGATTTCGACGCGCGCATCGACTCCACGCTGTTCTCGACCGGCAAGGGCGTGCGCGAACTCTACGAGCGGTACTCCACCTTCATGGACCGCTTCTATGTCGGCCGCTGGAAACGCTGGGTCTTCATCGAACCGTTGTCGGAAGCCGCCACCATCGGGCTCGGCGGCTTGATCCTGCTCCTTGCGCTTGCCGTGCCGGCGTTCCGCGAAACCGCCGACGACGACTGGCTGAAAAAATCCGATCTCGCGGTGACCTTCCTCGACCGCTACGGCAACCCGATCGGCAGCCGCGGCATCAAGCACAATGATTCCATTCCGCTGGAGGATTTCCCGGACAACCTGATCAAGGCGACGCTCGCGACCGAAGACCGCCGCTTCTACGACCATTTCGGCATCGACATCGCCGGCACCGCGCGCGCGCTGGTTACCAACGCGCAGGCCGGCGGGGTGCGCCAGGGCGGCTCCTCGATCACCCAGCAGCTGGCGAAAAACCTGTTCCTGAGCAACGAGCGCACCATCGAGCGCAAGGTCAACGAGGCGTTTCTGGCGATCTGGCTGGAGACGCGACTCACCAAGAACGAAATCCTGAAGCTCTATCTCGACCGCGCCTATATGGGCGGCGGCACCTTCGGCGTCGATGGCGCGGCGCATTTCTACTTCAACAAGTCGGTGCGCGACGTCAATCTGGCGGAAGCCGCGATGCTGGCCGGCCTGTTCAAGGCGCCGACCAAGTTCGCGCCCCACATCAACCTGCCCGCCGCCCGCGCCCGCGCCAACGTGGTGCTGGACAATCTGGTCGACGCCGGCTTCATGACCGAGGGCCAGGTGTTCGGCGCGCGGCGCAACCCGGCCACCGCGGTCGACCGCCGCGACGAGAACTCGCCGAACTACTATCTCGACTGGGCGTTCGACGAGATGCGCAAGCTGGTCGACACCTTCCCGAAATCCTACACCGAGCGCGTGTTCGTGGTGCGCACCGCGATCGACATGAACGTGCAGCGTGCCGCGGAAGGAGCCATCGAAAACCAGCTGCGCCAGTTCGGCCGCGACTATCACGCGACGCAAGCCGCCACCGTGGTGTCCGACCTCGACGGCGGCATCCGCGCCATGGTCGGCGGCCGCGACTACGGCGCCAGCCAGTTCAACCGCGCCACCGACGCCTACCGGCAGCCGGGCTCGTCGTTCAAGCCCTATGTCTACACCACCGCCCTGCTGAACGGCTTCAAGCCGACCTCCATCATCGTCGACGGCCCGGTCTGCATCGGCAACTGGTGTCCGCAGAATTACGGCCATTCCTATTCGGGCCCGGTCACGCTGACGCAGGCGATCACCCGCTCGATCAACGTGGTGCCGGTCAAGCTGTCGATCGCGCTTGGCGGCAAGGACGGACCGAAGGCCGGCCGCGCCAAGATCGTGGAAGTCGCGCGCCGCTTCGGCATCAAGGCGCCGCTGCCCGACACCCCCTCGCTGCCGATCGGCGCCGACGAAGTCACCGTGCTCGAGCATGCGGTGGCCTATGCGACCTTCCCGAACAAGGGCAAGGCGGTCACGCCGCATTCGGTGCTGGAAGTCCGCACCGGCGCCGGCGACCTGGTGTGGCGCTGGGACCGCGACGGTCCGAAGCCGAAGCAGGCGATCCCGGCATCGATCGCGGCCGACATGGCGGGGATGATGAGCCACGTCGTCAGCGAAGGCACCGCGCGCCGCGCCGCGCTTGACGGCATTCCGACCGCGGGCAAGACCGGCACCACCAACGCCTATCGCGATGCCTGGTTCGTCGGCTACACCGGCAACTTCACCTGCGCGGTGTGGTACGGCAACGACGATTACTCGCCGACCAACCGCATGACCGGCGGCTCGCTGCCGGCGCAGACCTGGCACGACATCATGATCGCGGCCCATGAGGGCGTCGAGATCAAGGAACTGGCCGGCGTCGGGATGGGCACGAAACTGCCGGCGCCCGCCGCCTCCTCGCTGGTTGCGGCCAATGGCGCGCCGAAGGCGCCGGAGATCAAGCCGGGGCCGCCGCCGGTGCTGACCAAGCGCGGCGCCGATATCCTGGTGCAGGTGGAAAAAATGCTCGACGACGCCGCCAAGACCGCGGGCGAGCCGCCGAAGCCCGTCAAGCCGGTTTCCTCGAACGCCGTTGCCTTCCCGGATAGTTTCGCGGCGGCGGCGCCGGACAATGCGGCAACGCCAGCGCCGCGCAAGAACTGACCGTGCGGCTGATCTTCATCACCCTGCTGGCACTCGTCATCGCCACCGCCGTCGGCCTCGGGGCGACGTGGATGACCGCGACGCGCGGCACGGATCTCGGCACGCTCACGATCGGCGCCTGGACCGCCCGGCCCAGAACCGGCACCGCCGACGTCGATCCCTACTCGCGCGCCACCATCGCGCGCAGCGGCGAACTCCCGGTCGGCACCGGTGACGGCGTCGCGTTCTCGGCGACGACCGACGACCGCAAGAAGCCGCTCGACGGCCGCTGCGACGTCGTCGTCAGCGGCGTCACGCCGGCGGCCCGGTTCTGGACGCTGACGCTGTACGACCAGAAGGGGCGGCTGGTCGCCAATTCGCTGCAGCGTTACGGCTTCACCAGCCAGGAAATCATCCGCGGCGCCGACGGGTCCTTCGAGATCCGCATTGCGTCGCGATCGCGCGCTGGAAACTGGCTTCCCACCGGCGGCATCGAGCGCTATGCGCTGATGCTGCGGCTCTACGATACGCCGGTCGGGGTTGCGACGCGATCGAAGCGCGACGCGCCGATGCCGACCATCGCCACGGTGGGATGCCCATGATCCGCATTCTGTTCACGATCATCGCGGGCGTGCTGCTGGGCGGCATCGTGCACCTCGTCAGCGTGCTGGCGTTGCCGCGGATCGCGAGCAACGACGCCTATGCCCGTCTGGCGCCGGCGACCAAGCTCAATGCGGTCACGCCCCTCCCGCTGGCCGATCCGAACAACGAGCCGATGCCGTTCATGGACCCGGCGTTCGCGATGGCGGTCTGCCGCTACGATCTCACCGGTGGCTCGATCAAGCTCACCGTTCCGGTCAGCCAGGCCTACACCTCGGTGTCGTTCTATACCCGCAACGACGTCGCCTATTACGCCATCAACGATCGCTCCGCCGGCCGCAAGGTGATCGAACTCGATCTGATGACGGAAGCCCAGCACGCCGAACTGCCGGAAGACGAAGACGTCACCGCGGCCGACCGGCTGATCATCGATTCCCCGACCGCGACCGGCCTGATCGTGCTCAAGGCGCTCGCGCCCGAGCCCGGCCTGATGCCGCAGGCGCAAGCCTCGCTCGCCGCCTCGAGCTGCAAGGTGCAGAGCGACGCCCCCGCCAAGCAGGCCCAAGCGCCGCCGTCGAAGCGCTGAGGCGCGAGCGGGCCGGAAGACCCAGCCGTGCGGGTGTTGATACTGATTTAATTTTCAAACAGCCAAGCAAGGTCTTTCAGAACGTCATTGCGAGCCAACGGGTCGGCGCGAAGTGCCGCCCGTTGGCAGACTCCGCGAAGCAATCCATCGCGCAATAAGAAAGAAAGCTGGATTGCTTCGCTTCGCTCGCAATGACGGCATCAACACATGCCTAAAATTCCCGCGGCGCGGATGGCGCCCGAGGCGTTGATAAAACTTCCGCCCCCAAAAGAGAGAGGGCGTGGGGGATGCCGGATGCCCAGTGCACCCGCAGCCTCGTGTGCGCTGGGGTAGTTTTAGAATGCACACGAGTATTCACAGCGGTCGCACCGGAAATCACCCGGCATCCCCGCACGCAATGGTTTTAACGGCTTCCTTCGTGATCTCCCCGGCGATCGGCTTTTTTGCCACCGTCGCTTGCAGCGTCTTGACCGCAAACTTGACGCCAGCGTCGAGGCGTCAGGACCACACGACTTCTCCGTCCGCAAGAAAGCGCTCTCGTCAGAAGCACCACTCGCGTCCATCGCATCCAACCCCGCGTCCGTGACGATCGCGATACGCCCCTGCAGTGGGGTGGACGGAGCGAGTTAGAAGGTGATTTGCGATTTCTGAAAATCAGAATATTTTTCGCGTAGGGACTGGACAGGTAGAAACAGCTTGATCCGGCTGGAGAAATTAGATTTTACGCGCAAGTCCGGATAGGTTAATCAGCCCTACGGGGCTACCGGAATGGCACGGTTTCATGTCACGAAAATGGGAGCAATCCAGATTTTGCCACAGACCACGGCTATTTTCTCACGGATATGCCAAGTTTCTTCAATTCTGTCCTTTTTGGTACCTGCTGTAGCTGTCGACAGTCAATGTTCGTATCTGGATTTGGGTGAGTAGACCTTGAAGCACCCGCTGTATTTGCGCGCGATTTTTCAAATTGGATTTTGTGCCGCTCTGCTGAGCCCGGCTCTCGCAGCACCGGAACAGATTGGCCTCGCCGTCGTCATTCGCAACGACGTTTCACAAGTCGAGCCGATCATTTCCAGGATCGTTCCCGGCGACGATATCGTCCGGAACGAGCTCGTCCGCACCAAAACGGACAGCAGCGCGAAGTTTGTACTCCGGGACAATACCAACCTGCTGTTGGGTCCGAACTCCAGCTTGAAACTCGATCGAGCCGTCTTTTCCGGCGAGAAAGGCGTTGGCGATGTCGCAGTAAATCTTACGCTCGGCGCGTTCCGGTTCATGACCGGCAATCAGGCCAAGGAATCCTACGTTATCAACACCCCGATGGCGACGCTCGGCGTACGAGGAACCACGCTCGACTTCCTGGTGGAGAGATTGAAAAACACCGTGGTCCTCAAGGAGGGCCAGGCTCGCGTGTGCGCGGCTGGCAACTGTATTGAATTGACGAGAACAGGCGATACGGCCGTTATAACATCAGCCAACGGACGAATTGATATCGTGCTGCAGCCGTCGTCTTCCTGGTCGTTCGACTCCGCCTGCAATGGCATGTGCGGCCAGACGAGTTTTGCGCAGGCTGAAGACACATTGACGACGGGAAGCATTGGCGGAGCTGGCGGCGGCGGCGGTGGTGGTCCCACCGGCACCCTGCCTGCGACTGGCGGACCAAACATCGGCGGCACCCTGCCCGGTCGCGATTTTACCCCGAACGGATTCTCGAATTTGCTGACGGGCGGCACGACCGGCGCCGGCGGCTTTTCGCAGGTCAGTCCGCACTGACGGCGTATCCGCGGCCTTGAATATCATTTCGTACTTGCCGCGCTCCGTTGCAGGCCCGTAGCATTACGGTTGAGTGCACCGTCACTTTAATCCCAAAGCAAATATGAACTTAGTGGACCAAGCTCGCGCACGGCAGATTTTTCTACGCTGTTTCTGATGCTGGAATGGCTGAAGTGAGTGCTTTGTTAAGTCGTCCGCGAGATCCGTCTGAAGGAGATTGCCCTTAGCAAGTGCAAGGCATAGGGCCGAATGGCTCTGCGGGGCAGTGCGTCGCTCATTCGTACATTCAGCGCGTGACGTCTTGTTCGATATGCGCGCTCTCCTCGGATGCATTGCGCGCCCCTTCTTTCCTTGTAAACATGCGGAAGCGCAAACCACACGCCACCGGCGTCAGGGTCCTGACCGGAAGTGATCCATTGGGAAATTATTGCGTCGGCCGCGCTCTCGTCAGGCTGACCATAGTCGACGGTGGTCCAGATGTGAACGTTGTCCGTCGCACCGACAACGGGTCTCGCGCCCTTTGCGGTGAGCGTAAGGATACATCGCCGCACAAAATCGACAAGCCCGTCTCCCGAAAGACCAAATCCCTCGCGACCGGACGAAACAATCTGCCATAGGCCAACCGCGTCGATAGAAAGTTCGCCCGGAACCTTCTCGATCCATTCCTCGATAGCAGTGCCAAAGAGCTTGTGTCTTTGAATTTTGCTCATTGCCGAAGGACCTTAAGACCGCTTGGAATAGTTGACGGAGTGCATGTGAGAACGTGGATGGTAGCCCGGAGGACGAAATTAGCCCAGGGCCTAATCCGCCGTTCAACCAGCCAAAAGCCGCGGGTTACGCTTCGCCAGCCCGCCCTGCGCGTTTCCGATGTGATTAGCCGCGCACGCTCACGGCGGCGCCGGCCACGGGCTGCGCGGCGACCGGCGGGTTCGCGGTTTGGGCGGCAAGTTCGCCGATCAGGCGGTCGGCGTCGGCGGCCATGTTGTCGGGGGCCTGCAGCACCAGCCGTTCCAGCGCCCAGCGGTAGGACGAGACCCGCCGCTCCAGGCATTGCTGCACCCATTGCACGATCAGGCTGTTCTCCTGCATGCGCGCGACCGCGTCGGCGCGCTCGCGGGGCGACAAGGCGGAAATCTGGGCCATCGCGGCGTTGCGCTTCCTGTCGAGATCGAGCACGCGCACCGCCGAGGCGAAGAACGGTTCGAAGCGGGTGATGTCGTCGCGCACGTCGTCGGTCAGCTGCGAATAGCGCGAGGAGTACGAACGGTGCGGTTCGTCGATCAGGCTGCGTCCATAGGCGGTGCGGTCGAACACCACCTGCTGCCGCCAGGGCGATGGCAGCGCGGCGTATTCGCCGAACACGCTGCGCCAGGCGGGACGCGAATGCGGCGGCTCGATCAGGGGGTAAGCGAGATCGCGCAGCTGGCGCTCATTGTCGGTGAGCTGGAATTGCGAGGCCTTGAGGCCGAGGCTTCCCGTCGCCTCGCCGCCGATCCAGCGATGCATGTCGTCGTTGAGGAAATCCTGCCGGGTGCGGCCGAAATCGCCGCCGCTGCAGCCGCCGAGCGCGCAGGCGGCGAGCAGCAGCCCCAGCGCCACCGATGAGCGCCGGCTCGGTCGGCTTGTCCGGATCGGAAAGCGCGTCGCCGGCATGTCGGAATATCCCCGATTTCAGCGGCGGCGGCGACGGCGGCCCGGCGCCGTACCCTCTTCCGGTCCGCGCCCCCCGCTGGTTTCGTCGGGTTCGCGTTCGATCCGGACCACCGGCAGGATCAGGATGGTTCCCATGCCTTCGCGAGGCGCGCCATCCATGGTTGAGCCCAGCCGCCGCGATGCCGCATCCGCCGGAAATTCAATGATGGTGCCCATGTCTAGCTCGTCTCTCTGGTTGCCGCTTCAGGCACGATTTGGCCCGCGACATGTCGTCATTAAGATCAGGACGTGGTTAACGGCATCTTAATGAGCCTCGATTTCAGCAGCCCCCGGACCCCTGGCCCGTTGCGGCACGGTCCGCCTTGAATACGGCGATCGCCTTCACGGATTGTTTTCCTTAACGAGCTGTTAAAGCAACCGAAGTAGGATTTGGCGGAGAATTACTCAGTCGCGTACCCTGACATGACCACACCTCCACTTTTTCCGGGCTTCGATGGGTTGATGACGCTCTCCCGTCGCGAAGGCGTCGATATCAGACCCACCCTGCTGCGCGTGCTGACCGACCTCTATGTTCAGGCCTCCGCGCACAGCGCCGACGAAGAGCGGCAGTTCATCGAGCTGACATCCCGCCTGATCGACGAGGTCGACGACGCGACGCGCGCCGCCGTCCGCGCGCGGCTGGCGATCTATCCGGCTACGCCTGCCGCAATACTCGGGAAACTCGGGATCAGGCCGGCTGCCCCCGATCTGCACGCGCCGCTCGCCTGGGAAATTGCCGATAGCGCCCCGCCGGCGGCGCCGCCGGCAAGGCCGCCGAGCGAGGCGGAACTGCGTTTGGCATCCAACCTGTCGATGCAGCCCAAGGACGCCGCCGAAATCAACGACCTGTTTTCCCGTGCCAGCGCCAGCGAACGCGCGCTGATCCTGTACAATCTGCACGACACGCCGTTGCGGGCCGCGGCGCGAATTCCCGTTTCCCGCGCCAGGCGCGCCATCGAGACGCTGGAGATGGCGGCTTTCGCCGAGGACGTCGAGAATTTCACCCTGGAGCTCGGCGAGACGCTGATCCTGCCGTGGCGGGTCGCCACGCAAGTGGTCAACGATCCCGGCGGCGAACCGCTGGCCTGTGCGGCCAAGGCGCTGGACATGCGGGATGAGGTGTTTCAGCGCGTACTGCTGTTTCTCAAGCCGGAAATGGGATCCTCGGTGCACACCGTCTACCGGCTGGCGCGGCTCTACGAGCGTTTGAGCGAACGGTCCGCTCTGGTCATGCTGGCCGCGTGGCGCGGCTCGACGATGGCGGCCACCCGCGCCAAATTCCGGCCCGGCCTCTACGACGACGAACGCAATCGCGCGCGCGCGGCATCCACGGAGAGGCGCCCGGCGGCGGTGCAGCCCGGCTCCGGCATCGTCAAGCGCACGGGCTCGGAAGGCTAGGGCGCGATCGGCTTCCGCTTGGCGGGATCATGATGGCGCATCCGATGGCCTCATGGTTCTCCCAGCGATGCGAAGCATCGTTCGGAGACGCGCGGCGGTGCCGCGCTCCTCACCGCGATGGTCCATATCCGGAGATTCCATGTTCGGCCATGGCCGGGCTTGTTCCGGCTATTCACGGGTTTCTTGCCGTTTGAACGCCAAGGCGCGGATGCCCTGCACGAGGACGGGCATGAGAGCCAGATGCCAATGTCCTGTATTTTTGATCTCTGTTTTTTCTCGCGTCTGACCTCCTGTTCTTGGGACGCGTGAAACGCTCCGGCAGTTCCGCCCTCGTCGTCTCGAAGAATGAGCCGCCGGCCTGGAAGATGCTCTAGGCTTTTGCCAGGTCGAGAAAATGCCGCCCTGCCCGGTCCTCGACCTCGACGATCCAGGCATCCGGATCGAAGCGGATTTCCTTGACGAGGCGTTCTTCCACCGAGGTTTCCGGGACGGGCTCTTTCGATATCGGCATGAAGAAACGCTCGATCGGCCGGCTGTCGTCATAGACCGTCTGCGGCGCCGGGATATAGAGCATGGCGTTGCCGTCGAGCAGCGCCACCTTGACGAAGACCGCCCCGGCTTCTTCCGCGCCGCGCCGGCGCACGGCGCCGAATATTCCGGCGGTCTGGCAGCGGCGCAGATAAGCCGCCACCCAAATGCTTGATTTCAATCGCATGGGGCGGACGATAGGCCAGCGCAATGGCTGAAGCTAGTCTGCGCTAGACAAGAAAGACCTGGATGGCCGGGACTAGCCCGGCCATGAGCAAAAAGAGAATCTCTTTCACCTAGCTGGAACGAGCTGAGTTCGCTGGATGCTTCTTCGGTCATACTCTCAGGTGGCAGCCAGCGTCCTTCGCAGCCGCGCGATCGCGCCGGGCAGGCCGCGCACCTGCATGATGCGGCCGGTGGCGTCATAGTCTTCGGACAGCACGCGCGCATTCTCATAGACGTCGCTGAGCAGGCCCTGCTTGGCGTAGGGCAGCACCAGCTGGTCGTCCACCATCGCGGCTTCGAAAAACCCGATGATGGTCTCGCGCAACCCGGCGACGTCTTCGGGTGACTTTGCAGACAGCAGGATCGCGTCGGGATGCTTGGCGCGCAGCGCGGCGCGATCCGTCTCGCTCACGCGATCGATCTTGTTGAGGAGCAGCAGCGATGGGACAGCATCCGCGCCGATCTCGCGCAGCACGGCGCGGCTGACCTCGAGCTGCGATTCGTAGGTCGGATCGGAGGCGTCGACCACGAACAGCAGCAGCGACGCCTCGAGCGCCTCGGCGAGCGTGGAGCGGAATGAGGCGACGAGATCGTGCGGCAGCTTCTTGATGAAGCCGACCGTATCGGAGACGAGCACGCGCGGCCGCGTCTCGGGCTGCAGCGCGCGCACCGTGGTATCGAGCGTTGCGAACAGCTTGTCCTCGACCAGCACCTCGCTGGCGGTGAGCGCCCGCATCAGCGACGATTTTCCGGCGTTGGTATAGCCGACCAGTGCGACCCGCAGCTGATCGCGACGCGCCGCCCGGCGCTGGTCGTTATCGCGCTGGATTGCCTCCAGCTGTCCTTTCAGCTCGGCGAGGCGGTCACGGATCTTGCGGCGATCGAGTTCGAGATCGGACTCGCCCGCGCCGACGCCCTGCTGCCGTCCGCCGCCCGACGATTCGCGCAAACGCGGCGAGACATATTTCAGCCGCGCGATCTCGACCTGCAGCTTCGCCTCGCGGCTGTGCGCATGGCGATGGAAGATCTCCACGATCACCCCGGTGCGGTCGAGCACCTGCGCGCCGGTGGCGCGCTCCAGATTGCGGGCCTGGCTCGGCGAAATATCATGATCGACGATGACGAATTCCGGCTTTGCCTGCGAATCCGGCTCGATCGGCCTGGCATCGGGTCTCTTCTCGCCGGCATCCTCGAAGCGCTCGCGGGCCTTCGACTTGCGTTGTATCGCCATCGATCCGACCTCGCCCGTCCCGCCGGTCATTGCCGCGAGTTCCTCGAGCCGCCCCTTGCCGAGCACCGTCGCGCCGCCGACCTCGTCGCGCTTCTGCGACAGCGTGCCGATCACCTCATAACCGAGCGTCTTCACCAGACGGCCCAGTTCCTCGAGGCTCGCGGCATGCGCGACATCGTCGACATCGGGGGTCTGGATGCCGACGAGAATCGCGCGCGGGATCGGCGGTTTGGTTTCCATGATGCGGCCCTTGCCGGCTCCTTCTGACGTGTGGCCCGTGCCTAACACGTTTCGCGGAAACACAGGCGCCTAAAACCGCCGGTGCGCCCGCAGCAGTACCGCTACTGGCGAAGCGGTTCATTTCGCGCAGCCGTATTGAGTTCAAAAGTGCCGGCGAAAGTGGCGGCGGCCGATCCCCCCTCGCCGCGACGATCTCCGCGCGCCGGACTTGCGACGGTGCGCGCGAGATAGGCAAAACGACATAACGAAGCGAGACGGAGCAAGCAGGCGCCGTATACCATGCGCATATGAGGGAACGCCGCCCCGCTAGTCGACCGGGTGGCCGATCACGGCGGCGAGTTCGCGAACAAGCCGATCGGACACCTGTCCGGTCACCGGCAGCTTGCGCTCGCGCTCGAATTTCACAATCGCCGCCTGCGTGTCCGTGCCGGCGATGCCGGTCGGCTTCAACTGGCCATAGCCATATTCGGTCAGCACGCGCTGCACCGCCGCCACGCGGCGCGGGCCGGTCAGCTCCCCGCGCGTCGAAGCCGGAATTGGCGCGGGCGGACGCAGCACGCTGGCAGGTGCCGCCGGTGCTGTGCCGGTCGCCTTGACCAGATTGCCCAGGGGATCGACGGACTTCGGATCGGCAGGTTTGGGTTCGGCGGCTCTTTCGAGAGCCCTTGGTTCGGCTGCCCTTGGTTCGACAACCCGCGCTTCGGAGACGTCGGCGTCGAGCGGACGCGGACGCGGCAACAGGTTCGCGGAAACGGGTCCCGGCTGCGGCATCACGACAACCGAGCCGAACATCGGCGCCGGGTGATGTCCGCTCTGCAGGAACAGCGCGTTGGCGAGGATGGCGCTGACGGCGGCGAACGCCAAGAAGCCCGCGATGGTGTCTTTCGGGCTGTGCAGCAGGATCCGCATCGCCAGACCGCGCTCGGCTTCGACCGCAGCGGCGCGCGCACCGCGGCGGCGGCGCGGCCTGTCGTCATCTCTGGCAGCTTTTCTAGGCACTTTTCTTCACCTGATGGGCTTGGTCCGGGCCGGCGGATCGCGCCACCGGCGTGAGCGTCGCTATATTGTTCGTTGGTTCCGGCGCCGTGAAGGTCAGCGGCAGCGCGACCGTCACGGTGGTACCCTCGTCGATCTGGCTTTGTACCGTCAATTCGCCGGCATGCAAGGCAACCAGGCTCTTCACGATCGACAGCCCGAGGCCGGTGCCCTCGTGCCGGCGCTGATAGGTCTTGCCGGCCTGGAAGAAGGGATCGCCGATCCGCTTGAGATCGTCGGCGGCGATGCCCACGCCGTTATCGGTGACGCGAAGCATGAGCCGCGCGCCTTCGACGCCGGCCGACACCGTCACCTTGCCGCCGCGTTCGGTGAACTTGATGGCGTTGGAGACGAGATTCAGCGCGACCTGCTTGAACGCACGCGGATCGCCGGTCATGACCGGCAGATCGTCGGGGATCCGGGTCACCAGATCGATGCCGTTCTCCCGCGCCTTCAGCGCCAGCAGGCTGCAGCAATTGATCAACGCCTCGCGCGGCGCGAACGGTTCCGGCGCGATTTCGAAATTGCCGGATTCCATCTTGGACATATCGAGGATGCCGTTGACCACCGACAAGAGATGCTGGCCGGAATCGTTGATCAGTTGCGCGTATTCCCTGCGGCGCGCCGCATCCAGCATCAGCGCCTGTTCCTGCACGATCATTTCGGAGAAGCCGATGATGGCATTGAGCGGCGTGCGCAATTCGTGGCTCATGGTGGCGAGGAAGCGGGTCTTGGCCGCATCCGCCTGCTCGGCTTCGGTGCGCGCCAGATCGAGCGCCTGTTCCTGCAGCTTCCGGTCGGTGACGTCGCGCATCACCGCGACGACCTCGGATTCGGCGGCTTGAGCCTGCGAGGCCTGCTCGAGCGGCCGGCAACGCATTTCGACCCAGATGAAATCGACCTGGTGATAATTCCGCTCGCCGCCGCGCGGCGCATCGCGCCGGAGACGAAATTCGACGCTGCGCGCCTCGCCGCCGCGCGCGGCATCGGAAAGCGCGGTGAGATAGGCCGGACGGTCGGCGACGTGGACGCGGTCGAACAGGCCGTGGCCGAGCAGCCGCGTGACCTGCGTGCCCAGCATGGTTTCCACCGCCGGCGAAATGAACTGCACCGCGCCGTTGCGGCGATGGCGCGAGATCACGTCGCTCATGTTGCGCGCCAACAGGCGATAGCGGTCTTCCTCGACATTGAGCAGCGCGACGCCGGTGCGCGCCAGCGATTCGGCGGCGAACGCCAGCCCCGCGGCATAGAAAGTCGCCGAGGCGACGCCGAACGCCATGAACAGGTTGCGCAGCAGCGGATTGGCTTCGGGCGCCGGCAGCAGGTCGAAATGTCCCGCTGCGATCAACAGCGCGGCGCAGGACAGCGCGAGCGCAGAAGCAAATACGACGACGCGGCGCGACGCCGAGAGCGCCGCCTCGAGCGGAACCACGACCAGCCAGACCGCGGCAAAGGATTCAATGCCGCCGGTGGTCATCGCCAGCGTCATGACGAGACCCGACAGCGCCAGCGACGACAGCACATGAGCGCCCTCATAGCGCCCGGTGCGAGAAAGGAACCACGACAGCAGGATCGGCGCGATCAGCCAGGCGAAGGCGGCAACCTCGAGCGCGCTCGGCGCGCCGCGCAGCGCCAGATAGACCGGGAATGCCGCGAACGCCACCAGGCTTCCGAGCAAACGCGGCGCCATGAAGGCGCGGTGGCGCGCGCTCGTCAGCGCGTCGTAGCGCGCGGACGGATGCAACAAGGTGTCGAGGCAATCCTGGATGATACTCAAAACAGTCACGGCTCTCGCGCTTCGGCTTAAATCGTCAAACAGACGGGCCGGAACGCCCCCTCATCGTTGAGCCACCGTGTCAGAGCGACATTAAGCGAACGCTAAGGCACGACCGGCACGTCGTCGATGACCGCGGGTTCGCGGATTTTTTACGATGGTCGCCGCGTTCATTCGACGTAAATGGTGAACGGCAGGTTTCCAGCACGGTGCCGGTATGGTTTCGAAATGGTAGCGGGGCGCAAGCCTCCGTTATTTTGCGGAAAATCGCCATCAATCGAAAATTTACACCGAATCGAATGATTCGGATTTTTCGCGAATTTTCGGCGATTTAAACTCAAGACAAATACTTGCGATTTATCGACGGCTGTTAGTCAGACCACGATTGCGAGATCAACCGCAACGGAACCAAGAAGACGACCGGGATCGCGAGATGTTCTTCCTGCTTCGCATGGCATTCTGGCTCGGGCTGGTGCTCGTGCTGCTGCCAAGAGACAAGACACCTGAATCGGACAAGCTGCCGCAAGTTGGGGCCTCCGAAGCCGTGTCGGCGGCGACGGCAGCGGTATCGGACATGAGTCAGTTCTGCAAGCGCCAACCGGCCGCGTGTGAAGTGGGCGGCCAGGCCGCGACCGTGATCGGCCACCGCGCCCAGGAGGGCGCGCGCAAGCTCTACAAGATCATCACCGACAAGCGTTCGCCCGACCATACCGGCTCGATCGGCAGCATCGAGCAAGCCGATGCCGCTCCGCGCGACACCCTGACGCCGGACGATCTGCAGGCCGAATGGCGCGGCGTGCCTTAACGCCAAGGCCGGCACGGAACAATCCGGCTTTTTGACCGGACAATATCGCTTTCGATCCGCCGCCGTCCTATATAGGGCCATCGGGATTGAGCGCGGGACCACATGACGATCGACGAAATCAGGGACAATTTTGCGCTGCTGGACGATTGGGACGACCGCTACCGGTACGTCATCGAACTCGGCCGCACGCTCGATCCCATGCCGGAAGCCGAGCATTCCCCGGCCAACAAGGTGCAGGGCTGCGCCAGCCAGGTCTGGCTCTCCAGGCGCATCGAGCGCGGCAGCGCCGGCGAACCGCTGCTGAAATACCTTGGCGACAGCGACGCCCATATCGTGCGCGGATTGATCGCGATCCTGCTGACATTGTATTCCGGCCTCACACCGCGGGAAATTCTCGCCACCGATGCGCTCGCGGTGTTCGACGAATTCGGGTTTCGCGAGCACCTGACGCCGCAGCGTTCCAACGGCCTGCGCTCCATGGTCGAGCGTATCCGGTCCGACGCCCGCGAGGCGCTTGCCGCCGCCTCCTGAGACCTGAATTCGGGCCGCCTGTTCCGCGATCACGGCGCCGTGATCTACAACCGTTTCACGGTGTTAAGGCCTTGAGACAACCTGACGATGTCGGGTCAATGTGTTTTTAAGGCATTTATCGCATGATCCGCCGACAAAACGAGAGTTGGCGGATGAGTGAGCTTTCCCCGGTCTGGCGCTTCATGCGGTCGCGATCCGGCCGCGGCTTCATGCTGCACCTCGGCCTCTGCGCCATGCTTTCCGTGACGGTCGGCTGCGGCTTCTATTATTTCAGCCTGGACTGGTTCAAGGAGCACAAGAGCCGCGAAAAGATCGTCGCGCTCCAGCTGGTGGACGCCTTTGTCACCAATTATTCGGCCGTCCGGTCGCAATTCGGGCAGAACGCGCCGGTTCCGGCGTCGTTCCGCGCCCACGCCATTGAGGCCTTCAACAAGCAGAACGGCGATAATTCCGATTTTCATTTGGCGTCGGTCGGCCGCCCCGGACGGGAGATCCTGACGCCCCCAACAGACGTCGACATGGCCCTCACCATCGAGACCATTGCGACGTCGCCAAATCCAAAACCGGTATCGGAGCTGCTCGACGTCAATGGCGAACGGATGTTCCGCACGGTTTATCCCACCGTGGCGCACGAACAGAGCTGCGTTAACTGTCACAACGCGCTGCAGACCGGCAAGGCGCAGTGGCATCTCGGCGACGTCATCGGCGCGTTCGTGATCGACGTTCCGATCTCGCCGTTTTTGCGCACCGTGATGTGGCAGAGCGCCGGCATTGGCCTCGGCCTGTTCCTCGCACTGGCGCTTGCCGGCCTGACGATTTCGCTGATGCATTTCCGTCAGCTGGAGGCGCTCGATGCATCCGCGGCAAAGCTCGGCCGCACCCAGAACTTTCTCGACAGCATCATCGAGAACATGCCGGTGTCGGTCGCCGTCAAGGATGCGCGCGACCGCTGTTTTGTGCTGATCAACCGCACCGCCGAAGCCATTTTCGGGATCGCGCGCGGCAACCTGATCGGCAGAAGCATCCACGATCAGCCCGGCCGGGACACCGTCAACGACCTGTTCCCGCTCGCCGGCGAGGCCTTGCGCTCCCGGGAACTGCAAACCATCGACGAGCACGTGGTTCACACCCAGCACAACGGCACGCGCATCCTGACGACCAGGAATCTTTCGATACCGGACGAGACCGGCGAACAACGCTACCTCCTCAGCCTTTCCGAGGACATTACCGAGCGCAAGCAGGCTGAAGCCCGCATCCAGCATCTGGCAAAGCACGATACCTTGACGGATTTGCCCAATCGCGCCGCCTTCGTGGAACACCTCACCGGCAGGATCGACACCGCAAAGGCGGGTGGAGAATCGTTCGCGGTGCTGAGCATCGACCTCGACCGCTTCAAGGAGGTCAACGACGTGTTCGGCCACGCGGTCGGTGACGGCGTGCTGCGCGAGCTTGCGCGGCAACTGCACGTGCTGGCCGGCGAGGCCTATCTGGCGCGGATCGGAGGCGACGAGTTTATCCTCGTCACGCCGAACGGCGATCAACCGGCGCTCGCCGAAGTCCTCGCCGAACGGCTCCACGCGGCGGTCGCAACCGACCTGGAACTGAACGGCAAGCATCTTCATGTCGGCCTCAGCATCGGCATTGCGATCTTTCCGGCCGACGGGTCCGACGCGACGACGCTGCTCAACAATGCCGACGCCGCACTCACGCGCGCCAAGGCCGCCGGCCGCGGCGTGACGCGTTTCTTCGAAATCGAAATGGACAACCGGCTGCGCGAGCGGCGCGCCATCCAGCACGAACTCGGCTTCGCCATCGAGCGGAACGAGCTCTGTCTTCACTATCAGCCGCTGTCGAAGATCGACGGCGAGGTCATCGGGTTCGAGGCATTGGTGCGCTGGCACAACCCGCAGCGCGGCATGGTTTCGCCGGGGACCTTCATTCCGGTCGCCGAGGAAAGCGGCCTCATCATGCAGATCGGCGAATGGGTGCTCCGCGAGGCCTGCCGCGAAGCGGCGTCATGGCCGCACCCGCTCCGCATCGCGGTCAATCTGTCGCCGGTACAGTTCCTGCACGGCGACCTTGCCGGACTGGTGCATTCGACCTTGCTGGAAACCGGCCTGGCGCCGACCCGGCTGGAGCTCGAAATCACCGAAGGCGTGCTGGTCGAGGATTTCGCCCGCGGCGTCTCGATCCTGCGGCGCCTCAAGACGCTTGGGGTCCGCATCGCCATGGACGATTTCGGCACCGGATATTCGTCGCTGTCCTATCTGCAATCGTTCCCGTTCGACAAGATCAAGATCGATCAGTCGTTCATCTCGAAGGTGAAGAACAATCCGCAGTCGGCGGCGATTGTGCGCGGTGTGATCGGGCTCGCCCATGGGCTCAATCTGCCGGTGTTGGCGGAAGGCGTCGAGACCAAGGCCCAGCTCGATTTTCTTGTCGCGGAGTCCTGCGACGAAGTGCAGGGTTATTTCATGGGACGGCCCCATCCGATCTCGGAATATTCCAAACTCGTCGGCCGCGACGGCCCCTCGGAAGCGCTCAGCGCCTGAACATTCCCGGCTATTTCCGCCGCTGCCGCTGCTGGCCGAGCCCCATTTTCTTGGCGAGATCCGAGCGCGCCACCGCATAATTCGGCGCAACCATCGGATAGTCGGCCGGCAGACCCCATTTGTCCCGGTATTGTTCCGGCGTCATGTTGTATTGCGTGCGCAGATGACGCTTCAGAGATTTGAAGCGCTTGCCGTCCTCGAGGCACACCAGATAATCGGGGGTCATCGATTTCTTCACGGACACGGCCGGCTTGGCCGGCTCCAGCGGCGTCTCGATGCGGCCCGCCGAAACCCGCAGCAGCGCGGCGTGAATCTGGCTGATCAGGTTCGGGATCTCGGAGGCCGGAGTTGGATTGTTGCTGAGATAGGCCGACACGATGCTCGCTGTCAGGTCGATGAAATTCTTGCCGGCGCCGTCGCTCATGGCCTGAACCCTTCGATGTCTGGAATCCCAGGGGATCTGTGCGGATACAGTATCAATGGCTGAAATACGCTATCGGAATCTGTAACTACTATTCGATTTGAGCGGATTACTGATGATGTGACAAGAACGACGCGCTTTATTTTTCGAAGAAGCACGCCGCCGCCGTTGTCGAATCAGGGACGCTGATCGAGATGGGCGCGCAGTTCGTCGATGGACGCGAAGCGCATCATGCCTTCGGGCATCTGGGCCTCGATCGAACCGTCGGAATACAGCGAATAGGCCATTCCATCGACGACGCCGGATTTGAGCACCGTGACCTGCGGCTCATCCTCGCCTCGTAGGGCCGACGCAATGCGATCCGCCTGGGCCGCGCCGGCCGCCGCATCGGCAAAGGTCGAAGGTGTCCGGCCGCCGCGCCGTGGCGGTGGCGCATCGCCACCCCGGGCACGTTCCGGCCTCGGCCAGGCGTCGTCGAAGGTCGCGGGCTGCGCGCCATCCGGTTCTGCCGCCTCCAGCGCGGCGGCTAAACCGGAGCAGCAGATCGGCGGGAGATGGCTCTGCCCCACGCGCCTGGGCGCGTTCGCGCTCCTTCCTCGACGAGGACGAAAACAGGAGATTGCGGCGCGGTCGTGTGACCGCCGGGGCCTCGACAGGCGCGGAGCCGGGGGCCTCGCCGCGGCCGCGCGATGTGGCCTCCTCCAGCCATGGCGGCGCGGGTAACGGAACCGCCGGCTCCGCGTGGACCTGCATGTTCCGGCGCCGGCTGCTCGCGGCCGAACGGAAATTCGTCGTCTTCCGGCGCCTGATCTCCCAACACGGCGTTCAGAGCCGCTGATGGCCGCGGGCCTGCCGCCCGCGATGGTGCCGGCAGACCGGAAAACTGCCGTGCGATCGCCTTCAGCTCCCGGACGGCGATCCAAAGCCCGAGCATCAAGACGCCGGTGCAAGCCACGATGACGCCCGCGAGCAGCAAGGTGTTACCGAAGCTGAGCTCCAGTTCGATCCCGAGACCGACCGTCACGAGGCCGGCCACCAGAAGGCCAATCCCGCCGATCAACACCACAAGCATCATCGAATCACCCTTGGGCCGCGCCCGGAAATGGGCACAGCCGCCTACGCCACGATACCGTCATATTGTGCTCCTCGCCAACGGACAATTGCCGGAACGGTTCCCATAGAGGATCAAGATCCCCGACTTAACCATTGTTCGGTAAGCGATCGGCGCTCCAATACCTTGATTTCAGCCGATTGCTGCACTGCGTAAGGGAAATTAAGCCACAATTGCCAATTACTTGGAAAGGAACTGCGCTATATGGATGCCGGGGAACGAGGCCCACAAGCGCCACCGCTGGGCCAAGAGGGACGCCGGGTTACCGATAGCCATGTCATCCATCACGACTTCCGCCATCGATACGCCCCTGCGGCGCTCGGTGGAGCGGACCTGCGACGACCTTGCCATCCTCGTGCTGGCCATGGTCGCGATCATCGCGGGCCTGACGTTCCGCGACTACGGATTGGGCTGGGACGATTATACCCACGCCGAATATGCCGACCTCCTGCTGCGCATGTACGGTTCCGGGTTCAAGGACACCGGCGCGCTGTCCTTCGCCAATCTTTATATGTATGGCGGCGGCTTCGACATGGCGGCCGCGCTGCTCCACAAGGTCATCCCATTAGAGCTGTTTGAAACCCGCCGCCTGCTCGGGGCCATCGTCGGGGTGATCGGCCTTGCCGTGACGTGGCGGCTCGGCCGGCGCGTCGGCGGCCCGGTCGCCGGACTCGCGGCGTTGCTGCTCCTGGCACTGTGCCCGACCTTCTACGGGCACATGTTCATGAATCCGAAGGATGCGCCGTTCGCCGTGGCGATGGTGATCCTGATGCTGGGGCTTGTCCGGCTGGCCGAAGAGTATCCAAATCCTTCGCCGCGGACGATCCTGATCGTCGGGCTCGGCGCCGGACTGTCGATCGGCTCGCGCATCCTCGGCGGACTTGCTCTGGTCTACGCGCTGGTCGGCTTCATGCCGTTGTTCGTGGAAGAAATTCGCAGCCATAACCCGCGCGAGGCGGGCCGCCGCTTCCTGCATGTGCTCTACGTGCTGATGCCGGGCCTGATCCTTGGCTACCTCGTGATGGGGCTGATCTGGCCATGGTCGATCATGGAGCCGGACAATCCGTTCCAGGCCCTGACCTATTTCTCGCACTTCTTCGAAAAGCCCTGGAAGGAGATGTTCGACGGCGCGCTGGTGTCGGTGCCCGACATGCCCTGGTCGTATCTGCCGACGCTGTTCGCGCTGCAGCTTCCCGAAGTGCTGCTTGGTCTCTTGATCGCCGGCGTGATCGGTACGCTGATGGTGCTGCCGCGCCGCGACGTGGCCGCGCGCCGCAAGACCATCCTGCTGATGCTGACGTCAGCCGCGACGCTGCCGCTCCTGATCGCGATGGTGAAGCGCCCGGCCCTCTATAACGGCATCCGCCATTTCATTTTCGTGATTCCGCCGATGACGGTGCTTGCCGGCACCGCCTTCGCCTGGGGAATGAACTGGCTCGGGGAAAACCGGCGCACCTGGCAGCCGGCAGCCGTCGCCGTCTTCGCCTTCGGCCTGTTGTTGCCGCTGGCGGAAATGATCCGTCTGCATCCCTACCAATACACACACTTCAACTACATCGCGGGCACGGTGCGTGAAGCCGACGATCGCTTCATGCTGGATTACTGGGGCCTTGCACTCAAGCAGGCCTCCGACGGCCTGCGCGAGGAAATCGCCGAACGCCAGGAAGTCCCGCCGCGGGGGCGCAAATGGAAGGTCGCGGTATGCGGTCCGCAGCGCCCGGCGCAGGTCGCGCTCGGCCCCGATTTCACCATCGGCTGGGACAGCCACGCCGCCGACTTCGCGATGACGCTCGGCGAGTTCTACTGCAAGGGCCTGACCGCGCCGGTTCTGGTGGAAATCAAGCGCGATGACGTGGTGTTCGCGCGCGTCTACGACATCCGCGGGCGCAGCATTTCCAGCCTGCTGGCGATTCCGGCGCCTTAAGGCGGGCGCGCGGCATGCAAGCATGACCGCCGCGCAAGACTGCAGCGCAAGACCTGCGCCTTGCTGCAAGCCATTCGCAGCGCTAGGCTGAGCACCGAAATCAACAATTCAAACGGGAGAAACCAATCATGTCACCAGCGGAAGCCCGCCTGAAGGAAGTGCCGTCGGACATGACGGAGGCCGAATGGAGCCAGCGCGTCAATCTGGCCGCCTGCTATCGCCTGATCGCGCATTACGGCTGGGACGACCTGGTCGACACCCACATTTCCGCGCGCGTGCCGGGAGGCGAGCATCACTTCCTGATCAACCCCTACGGCCTGATGTTCGACGAGATCACCGCATCCAGCCTGGTGAAGGTCGACCTCGACGGCAACCAGCTCACCAAGAGCCAATACAGCATCAACCCGGCGGGCTTCACGATCCACTCCGCGATCCACGAAGTCCGGGAAGATGCCGGCTGCGTGCTTCATCTGCATACGCCCGACGGCACGGCGGTAGCGAGCTGCACCGAAGGCCTGCTGCCGCTGAACCAGACCGCGCAGCTCGTCACCTTCGACCTCGCCTATCACGACTATGAGGGCATCGCGCTCGATCACGACGAACGCCCGCGCCTGCAAAAGGACCTCGGCACCAAAAACCACATGCTGCTGCGCAATCACGGCACGCTGACGGTCGGCCGCTCGGTCGCGTCCGCCTTCGAGCGCATGTTCCATCTGGAGCGGGCCTGCACCATGCAAGTGCGCACGCGCATGCTGGGCCCGGTGGCCTATCCGGTCGACGCGGCCGTGGTCGACAAGAACACCCAGCTTCTCAACAACCCCGACCGGCAGGAATTGCGCTCGACCACGCTGGTCTGGCCGGCGCTGCTGCGCAAGCTCGACCGCCTCGACCCCAGCTACAAGAATTGAAATCTGCGGATTTCGGTGTAGTATCGAACTCAACAACCTCTGCACTACGAATCAAAACGCCGCCCAATTCCGGGCGGCGTTTTTGCGTGGTGCCAGCCAGAAACCCGTAATCGTACGGGGTATGAATTCGTCCGAAAATTAATCCGAATCGCAGACCGTGCCCCCCAGTTGGCTGAAAAATCTGCCGATGGGGGGCGACATGTCATTTCTTTCTTCCGTTTCTTCATCGGCCCAAGCCCGTCGCGCCCAAGGCACGGGAAAATCGCTCGACTCCTCGCAGCCGGCCGGCCGGCTGGCAGAGATCGAGGCGCGCGACCAGGCTTTGATCGCCTGTCTCGACGCCATCATCGAGGGGCGCCTCGACGTTGCGCCGCCGACGGCGCAGGATCCGCTCTCCAGCGCCGTCGGCAGGCTGCTCAAGCGACTGGCCTCCAGCGCGTCCGGCGATCTCGATCGCATCGTCAACCTCAGCATCCAGGGAAGCGAAACGGCGATCTCGACCGCCCGCCTGCTCGAGACCTCGCGCGAGGTCGATCATCGCACCCAGTCGCTGGCGGCGGCGAGCGAGGAACTGGTGGCCTCGATCGGCCAGATCAGGGCCACCGCTCAGGCGGCAAGCGGATACGCCGCGGAAATGCGCGCCAGCGCCGAACAAGGCATGTCGACCGCCGATTCCGCCTCGGCGGCCATGGACCGCGTGGGCAACACCGCGGACCTGGCAGCGGCGAAGATCACCGCCTTGAGCGAAGCATCCGAGGCGATCGGAGCCATCGTCGGCTCGATCGACGCGATCGCACGACAGACCAATCTCCTGGCACTGAACGCCACGATCGAGGCCGCGCGCGCCGGCGAGGCAGGCAAGGGTTTTGCCGTGGTGGCGACCGAGGTCAAAGGCCTGTCGCAGCAGACCAGCCGGGCAACCGTGGACATCCGAACCCGCATCGATCAGCTGCGCGTCGATATCCAGACCATCGTCGCGGCCATGGCCGACTGCACCAAAGCGGCGGTGGGGAGCCGCGACGTGGTGGCATCGCTCGGCGCGGCGATGGCCGGCGTCGGCAAGCAGGTATCCAGCGTGACGACGGGCATGGGCGCGATTTCCGACATCCTCAACCAGCAGACCGAAGCGTCACGTGAAATCGCGCAAGGCGTTTCCTCCATCGCGGCCATGACGGAGCAGAGCGTCAAACAGGTGGCAGCGATTTCCAACCAGCTCGATACCGTTCACGGCCTGGTGGGCGAAGAACTGCTGAATATTTCCAAATATTCGTTCGACAACAAGATCCCGCGTCTCGCGAAGGCCGATCACGTGATCTGGAAAAAACGCCTCGCCGACATGGCGGTGGGGCGCACCAAATTGAAAGCCGATGAACTGGCCGACCACCATTCCTGCCGGCTTGGCAAATGGTATTACGGCGACGCCTCGCGCGACTCGCGAAACAATCGCGCCTTTGCCCAACTGGAAAGCCCGCACGCCCTGGTGCATCAGCATGGGAAGAATGCGGCAAGACTGTTCGAGGCCGGCGACCTTCCCGGCGCCATGAAGGAAATTCATGAGGTCGAAACCGCATCGAAGGACGTGCTGCGGCTGCTGGACGAGCTCGGCAAATAGCGGACGCCCACTCCCGATCGGCTAGGCCTTCGGCGCTTCCGCCAGCGCGGCGAGAATCCGCGCCCAAGACCGGATGCCCTTGTGAAAGCTCTTCAGGTCGTATTTTTCGTTCGGCGAATGGATGTTGTCGTCGTCGAGCCCGAATCCCACCATCACGGTGTCGAGGCCGAGGGTGCGCTTGAAGTCGGCGACGATCGGGATCGAAGCGCCCGAGCCCATCAGCACCGTTTCCTTGCCCCACTCCTCGGTCAGCGCGCGCCTGGCGGCGGCGAGCGGCTTCATGTTCCAGTCGAGCGCAATCGCCGGCGCGCTGGAATGATCGCCGAATTCGGCGCTGCAGTCGCCCGGCAGCCGCGCCGTGACGTAGTCGCGGAACGCCTTTCGGATTTTGTCGGGCACCTGGCCCTCCACGAGGCGGAACGAGACCTTGGCGGACGCTTCCGCGGGGATCACCGTCTTTGAGCCCTCGCCGGTATAGCCGCCGATGATGCCGTTGACGTCGCAGGTCGGGCGCGAGGAGATCTGCTCGATCAGCAGGCGGCCCTTCTCGCCGGCCGGAATCGAAAGCCCGATCGGCTTGAGAAAGCTTTCCGGCGTCAGATCGAGCTTCGACCACTGGGCGAGGACATCGGGCGGAAGATCCTTCACGCCGTCATAGAAGCCCGGGATGGTGATGCGGCCGTTGTCGTCGAAAATGCCGCCAAGTATGCGGGTCAGCACCCGGATCGGGTTCTGCGCGCCGCCGCCGAAGATGCCGGAATGCAGATCGCGGTTGGCGGCCTTGATCTTCACTTCCTCATAGAGCAGTCCGCGCAGCGAGGTGGTGATCGCCGGCGTGTTGGGATCCCACATGCCGGTGTCGCACACCAGCGCGAAGTCGGCCTTGAGCTCGTCCTTGACCTTCTCGAGAAACGGCACGAAATTCTTCGACCCGACTTCCTCTTCGCCCTCGATCACGATGGTGATGTCGAGCGGCAGCGAACCCGTGACGGATTTCCAGGCCCGGCAGGCCTCGACGAAGGTCATCAGCTGGCCCTTGTCGTCCTGGGCACCGCGCGCGACGATGATCTTTCGTCCGTCGGCATGCGTGGTCACCGCGGGCTCGAACGGCGGACGGTGCCAGAGATTGAGCGGATCGACCGGCTGGACGTCGTAGTGACCGTAGAACAGCACATGCGGCCGTGCACCGGCCTTGCCGCTTCCATTGCTCTTGCCATTGCTCTTGGCGATGATCGCGGGATGACCCGCGGTCGGCCTGACCTCGGCCGAAAAACCGAGCGTGCCGATATCCCTGGCCAGATGATCGGCGGCCGCCTTGCAGTCGCCGGCAAAGGCCGGATCGGCCGAGATCGACTTGATCCGCAACAGCGTAAACAGCCGTTCCAGGCTGTTGTCGAAATCGGCGTCGATGCGGTCGAGGACCGGTTGCAATTGCGGCGCATTGGACATTTGCAGTTTTCCCTGGGGCTGGTTCTACGTCGGCGTTTTTAACTCCGCAGGCGGCAAGGAGCCAGCCATCATCATCCGGCGGCGGATGCAGGATATGCCAGACCAGTTCCCCGGCAATCACGGCGGTGGCGGCGAGATTGTTCCCGTACGCCTGCAGAGCCTTCGGGAACAGCGGCAACGACAGGCACATCAGCAGTCCCGCGGCCGCGAGGCCGGCCCAGGTGCCGACCCGGACGGCCATGCGGGGATCATAGGCCGCCCGGTGCGTCAGGATCGTGATCGGAAAGAACAGCCACAGGAAATAATACTGCCGGGCCAGAGGCGAAGCCACCGTCATCAGGCAAAACAGGATGCCGAGTTCTTCGGCATTGGAACGCGGCGTCATCCGCGCGCGCGGCGGCATCACCGCGATGAAGCCGAGCCCGATCAGCGAGCGAGACCGCCAGCACGATCCAGTTCGCGGTCTCGAAGCTGACATCGGCGACATTCATGTAGGCGGGCGGCTTGGCCGGATCGTCCTGGTTATAGTTGACGGGCCGCGTCAGCCGATGCGTCACCGCGATGATCGACTGATTGACCCACGACCAGTTCTGTTCGCCGCGCTGCCCGAACCCCTGCTCCGAGCTCGTGCCGACCATGCCCTGGAACCAGGTCTTCAGTTCGGAAACATTGTGCTGGAATCCGCGCACCGGCGCCGGAACCACGAACAGGAAGATCGCGGTGAAAACCGCCATGCTTGCGGCGGCGGCCCACTGCCTTCGCCAGACCAGATAGGGAAACACCGCCACCGGAAAAACCTTGATCGCGGTGGCGAGCGCAAACATGCTTCCCCCCAGCCACGGCCGCTCGTGCTGCAGCAGCCAGAACCCGTACAACATCATTGCCAGCAGCACGAGGTTCGGCTGGCCGAGATCGAACATGTCGAAGACAAAGGTAACCGTGGCAAAACCCGGCAGCGCGTACAGCCACGGGCCGGGTGTCCGACCTGATCCCGTCATCGCGCTGGAGAGTTGCGCCGTCATCCACCACGCGACCGCGTTCAAGAGCGCAAGGCACGTATAGAGAAACAGCTTGCCGAAATAAGCGGGTATCGCCAGCAGAACCGCGGGCAGCGGCGGATAGATGAATTCGAAATAGGATCTGGGATCGCTGGGATAGAGATTGCCGCCGTGGAGGACCTGCTGGCCGGCCCAGAACCAGAGCGGATAATCCTTGGTTTTCCCGTGCCCCAGAATTTCCGGACCAAGCACGTCGGCCGTCAGCACGATACAGCAGACCAGAAACAGGATATCGATCGGAGCTCGCAGCGACGGGTATCTCAGCACACTCAGGCTTTCCGCAGGATAAGAGGGAGGTAACGGCAACAAATGATCAGAGGTCAGCGCCGCAGCAGGCCGCCGAGCGCGCCGCGCACCAGCGCGCGGCCGACCGAACCGCCCATCGAGCCGGCGACCGATTTGCCGAGATCGGCCGCCACCCCGCCGACCACCTTGGTGGTGACCGAGCGCGTGACGCTTCGCGCGATCAGCTGGCCGGTCGACAATCTTCCGCGCGAAACATTGGTGCCGAAAATCGTCCCGACGATTGCCCCGATCTGGCCGAGAATTCCGCCACCGCCGCTCGCCCCGTCCGCGGGCGCAGCGGTGCCTGCGACGCGCTTCTGCAGCATCTCATAGGCGGATTCGGCGTCGATCGCGGTGTCGTATTTGCCCTTCACGGGGCTTGCGTCCATGATCGCCTTGCGCTCCTCCGGCGTGATCGGTCCGATCCGCGCCGATGGCGGCCGGATCATGACGCGCTCGACCATCGCCGGCGTGCCGTTGCCTTCCAGGAACGACACCAGCGCTTCGCCCTTGCCCAGCTCCATGATGACCTTGGCGGTGTCGAGCTTCGGATTGGGCCGGAACGTCTGCGCCGCGGCCGCGACCGCCTTCTGGTCGCGCGGCGTGAAGGCGCGCAGCGCGTGCTGCACGCGGTTGCCCATCTGGGAGAGCACCCTGTCCGGCACGTCGATCGGATTTTGCGTCACGAAATAGACGCCGACCCCCTTGGAGCGGATCAGCCGCACCACCTGCTCGATCTTGTCCATCAGCGCCTTCGGCGCATCGTTGAACAGCAGATGCGCCTCATCGAAGAAGAACACCAGCTTGGGTTTCGGGGGATCGCCCGCCTCCGGCAGTTCTTCGAACAGTTCCGACAGCATCCACAACAGGAAGGTCGCGTACAGCCGCGGGCTCTGCATCAGCTTGTCCGCCACCAGGATATTGACCATGCCCCGGCCGTCGCGGTCGGTGCGCATGAAATCCTTCAGCGTCAGCGCCGGCTCGCCGAAAAATTTCGTTCCGCCCTGGTTTTCCAGTACCAACAGCTGGCGCTGGATGGTGCCTACTGTCGCCTTGGTGACATTGCCGAAGCCCTGCGCGGCCTTGCGGATCGGCGCCAGCGGATCGTCGTCGCCGTCAGCCCCCTTCTTGCCGGTGTCCGGAACGATCGCATCCAAGAGTGCCCGCAGGTCTTTCATATCTATCAGCGTCAGACCGTTATCGTCGGCGACGCGGAACGCGACGTTCAGCACGCCTTCCTGCACGTCATTGAGATCGAGCATCCGCGACAGCAGCAACGGCCCCATTTCGGTGACGGTGGCGCGCACCGGATGGCCCTGCTCGCCGAATACATCCCAAAATACCGTCGAGAACTGGTCGGGCTGGAAGTCGAGGCCCATGTCGCTGGCCCGCTTGACGATGAAATCCTTGGCCTCGCCGACTTCGGAGATGCCGGAGAGATCGCCCTTGATATCGGCGGCGAACACCGGCACGCCCGCGCGCGCAAATCCTTCCGCCATCACCTGCAACGACACGGTTTTTCCGGTTCCGGTAGCGCCGGTGACGAGGCCGTGACGATTGGCAAGCCCAAGCGTCAGCCACGCCGGCGCTTCACCCTTCCCGATGAAGATCTTCTCATCGGTATCGACCAATTTGTTATCGGGAGTCACCATTGCATCGCCTCTTCACGCGTCGGGGCATCTAGTTGCCTGACCCCCGGTATCATACTGCATGTTGCAACCCGATTGAAACCGCTCAACGCGCCCTCGAGCGGATTGAAAAACCCCCCTTGATCGAACCGATCGACCGGCTTCGCGCAAACTTCCTACCAAAGTTGCAGCGAATGGGCCTGAGGCGACAATTTTTTTGCGAAATCCGCATCTGCTCTTGCATTGCTGCAACACTCGTCAGGCGATCGAGGCGGAATCGCATCATCGATGGCGGTCGTCGCTTGTAATTCGCGGCGCGGACGATCAAGATAAATTCACAAGCAAGGGTCCGGCACCAAACCGGATGAGGGCGGGCTAATATGGACGAATTGATTGGAAGGCTGGCCGCGAAGGCCGGCATCGACGATGCTGTCGCCGAAAAAACCATCGGCATCATCCTGGGTTTCCTCCGCAACGAGGGTCCTTCCGACAAGGTTCAGGCTTTGATCGACAAGATTCCCGGCGCGGAAGCTGCGATCGCGGCTTCAGGCAAGAGCAGCGGTCTCGGCAGGCTGATGGGCGGCGGCCTGATGGCGCTCGGCACCAAGCTGATGGGGCTCGGTCTGGGCATGGGCGAGATCCAGAGCGTCGCGCGTGAACTTTTCAGGTTCGGTCGCGACACAATCGGAGCCGATCAGATGGGCGAGATCATCAAGGGGACACCGGGCCTCAGCCAGTTCGCTTGAAGCACATTTTTTCAAATTGAGTACCATGACATATCCAATCTCCGAGATTGATGGCTTGCCAGCCTTCGCCGCTTCAAAACTCAAATCGCTGGGCATTCGCACCACGGATGGGCTGCTCGAGGCGGCGCGGACCGTGAAGGGCCGCAAGGCGCTGGCGGTGAAGACCGGCATCAGCGAGCAGCAATTGCTGGAATGGGCCAATGTTTCGGACTACATGCGGATTCCCGGCATGGGCAAGGCCAAGGTCGGGCTGGTGCGCGCCGCCGGCGTCACCACGGTTCGCGAACTCGCCCTTCGCAATCCGGCGCGGCTCGCGCAAAATATGAAAGAAGTGAATACCAGGCGCAAGCTCGTCCGCGTGCTGCCTTCGGAAAAGTCGGTCGAACAACTGATCGCGCAGGCCCGCAAGCTGCAGCCCAAAATCACCTATTAAGTCCTGCGGAAGCGGGCATGGCTGACGCCCCCCGCACCCGCGCGGGCATCTTGACTCCCATGCACGGACCGCGCAAAGCGACCGCATGATCGCGACCACCTCCAGACCCGCCCCGGCGGCCGCCTTCGCCGGGCAGCCGCTATGGCCGGCGCTGTTGTCCAGGCCGTATCCGGCCGTGATGGGCGTGCTGAATATCACGCCGGATTCATTTTCCGACGGCGGCCAATTCATCGCGCCGGAGCGCGCTCTGGCGCAGGCGCGCCGCATGATCGCGGAGGGCGCCGACATCATCGATATCGGCGCGGAATCCACCCGTCCCTACGGCTCCGAACCGGTCTCGGCCGATCAGGAACGGCAACGCCTGGAGCCGGTCCTGACTGACGTGGTTTCGCTCGGCATTCCCGTCTCCATCGACAGCATGAAATCGGCGGTCGTCGGCTGGGCGCTCGATGCGGGTGCAGCCATCGCCAACGACGTCTGGGGCCTGCAGCGCGATCCCGACATGGCTGCCCTGCTGGCGGCGCGCGGTTCGCCTCGTCATCGTCATGCATAACCGCGACCGCGCCGATCCCGGCATCGATATCATGCAGGACATCGCCGCCTTCTTCGCCCGCTCGATCGAGATCGCGACCAAAGCGGGCATTTCACGTGAAAACATCGTGCTCGATCCCGGCATCGGCTTCGGCAAGACGCCCGAGCAGAGCATGATCGCGCTGGCGCGCTTGCGCGAATTCGGCGCCTTCGGCCTGCCGCTGCTGGTCGGCGCATCCCGCAAGCGCTTCATCAGTTCAGTCACGCCTTCGGAACCGCATCAGCGGCTCGGCGGCTCGATCGCGGCGCATCTGATTGCCGCGGAAGGCGGCGCGCGCATCATCCGGACCCACGACGTGGCAGAAACCGTGCAGGCGCTGCGCGTGGCAGCGGCAATTTGGGACAAGCGATGACCGACATGATCTTCATCACCGGCGTCGTCATCCATGCCCGCCATGGCGTCATGGAGCATGAGACCGAGGTCGGCCAGCGTTTCGTCATCGATCTCGAACTGTCGACCGATCTGTCGGAGTCGTCGCGCACCGACCGCCTCGCCGACACCGTGTCCTATTCCAACGTGGTCGCGACCGCGACCGCGGCGTTCAAGGATGCCAATTACAAGCTGCTGGAGCGCGCGGCGGGCGCCGTGGCCGACGCCATCCTGGCGACGTTTCCGCGCATCGCCGCGGTCAAGGTCACCGTTCACAAGCCGCACGCGCCGATCGCCGCGATTTTCGAGGATGTCGGCGTCGTGCTGACGCGTACGCGGCAAGCTCCGTCGCATGGCTGATGTTCTGATCGCGCTTGGCGGCAATGTCGGCGACGTCCGCACGACATTTCAAAAGGCGATCGCCAATATATGCGGGATGGCGCAGGCGGCGCTGTTGGCGCGTTCGTCCGACTATTCCACGCCGCCCTGGGGCGATGAAGCGCAGGCCCCCTTCATCAATGCCTGCATCGAGATCGAAACCGCGCTCGACCCCCACGCGCTCTTGTTCACGCTGCACAAGATCGAGAACAAGTTCGGCCGCGATCGGGCCGACGAAAGGCGCTGGGGTCCGCGCACGCTCGACCTCGACCTGATCGCCTATGACGACGTTTCCATGCGAGAGCCGGAACTGACGCTGCCGCATCCGCACCTGTTCGAGCGCGCCTTCGTGCTGGTTCCGCTCGCCGAGATCGCGCCCGACCGTGTCATTGCGGGACGCAAGGTTGCCGCGGCCCTGGCCCAGTTATCCACCGAGGGGATCGAGCGGTTACCCGACCCGAACTGACCGGAAACCGCGCCCCTCACGCCGAAAACAACCGTTTGGCTTGGCCGCCGCCACGTGGCAATTTCGGCTCCAACAACGAGAACGGCGCCCGGGAGCACCCTGCCGAATGACCTTGACCCAAGACCTGCGGCTGGCGGCGGATTTCGCGCCTGCGACCTATGACGACTGGCGCAAGCTGGTCGACGGCGTGCTGAAGGGCGCGCCGTTCGAGAAACTGGTCGGCAAGACCTCCGACGGCCTGAAGATCGACCCGATCTATCCGCGCGCAAAGGGCGCCGCAGTTGTCGCGGGGCGGCCGGCGGCCGCGCCCTGGCAGATCATGCAGCGGATCGATCACCCGGATGCGGGAGAGGCCAACGCGCAGGCGCTGCACGATCTCGAAAACGGCGCCACCGGGCTGACGCTGGTGTTCGCGGGCGCCAACGGCGCCTATGGCTTTGGCCTGGAGCCGACAGCGGAAGCGGTCGAGAAAGTCCTCGACGGCGTTTTCCTCGATGCCGGAATAGGAATCGAACTTCAGGTCGGGCCGCAGTCGCGGATGGCCGCGATTCACGTCGCGGAATATGTGAAGCGCAAGAGCCTCGATCCCGCGGCTTGCTACATCCGTTTCGGCCTCGACCCGATCGGCGCCTGCGCGGCCTGGGGATCGAGCCCCTATGCCTGGGCAGAGATCGTGCCGGCGGTGACCGGCGCGGTCAAAGGCCTTGCCGCCATGGGCTTCAAGGGTCCGTTCGCGGTTGCCGATGGACGGGTGATCCACGATGCCGGCGGATCGGAAGTGCAGGAACTCGCGTTCGTGCTGGCGTCAGGCGTTGCCTATCTGCGCGCGTTGGAGAGCGCCGGCGTTCCGCTCGAGGAAGCGCAAGGCATGGTCTATGCGCGGCTTGCCGCCGATGCCGACGAATTCCTGACGCTGGCAAAGTTCCGGAGCTTGCGGCTGTTGTGGGCGCGGGTCGAGCAGGCTTGCGGGCTGACACCCAAGCCGATCTTCATCGCCGCCGATACCGCATGGCGGATGCTGACGCAGCGCGACCCCTATGTGAACATGCTGCGCGCGACGATCGCGACATTCTCCGCGGGGCTCGGCGGCGCCAACGCCGTCACGGTGCTCCCGCATACGCTGGCGCTTGGATTGCCCGATCCGTTCGCACGGCGCGTGGCGCGCAACACCCAACTGGTGCTGCTGGAGGAATCCAACCTCGCCAAAGTTTCCGATCCGGCGGCCGGCTCCGGCGGCATCGAGAGCCTCACCCAGCAACTCTGCGAAGCAGCGTGGACGCTGTTTCAGGAGATCGAAAAGGCCGGCGGCGTGTTCGCCTCCCTCGAGCAAAGCCTGATTCAGCGCAAGGTCGCGGCGACGCGGGCGGTGCGCGAACAAAATATCGCCCGGCGCAAGGAGGTGCTGACCGGCGCCACCGAATTCCCCAATTTGCACGAGGCCAAGGTCGCGGTGCTGGACGCTAGGCCGGTGGTGCTGGCGCCGTACGGCGAGGCAAAATTCAAATTCGACGCGCTGCCGCCGATGCGGCTGGCCGCGCCGTTCGAGCGCTTGCGCGACCGCTCGGATCAAATCCTGAAAGACAAGGGCGCACGGCCAAAGATCTTCCTCGCCAATCTCGGCACGCCGGCCGATTTCACCGCGCGTGCGACCTTTGCCAAGAGCTTCTTCGAGACCGGCGGCATCGAGGCCGTCGATACCGAGGGATTTACCGATCCGGCGGCGCTCGCCCAGGCGTTCAAGGCCTCCGGCGCGGCGCTGGCCTGCCTGTGCTCGTCCGACAAGGTCTATGCCGGACACGCCGCCGCGGCGGCCCGGGCACTTCAAACCGCCGGCGCGAGGCATATCTATCTGGCAGGCCGCCCGGGCGAACAGGAAGCCGCGCTCCGCGCCGCCGGCGTCAACGATTTCGTCATGGCCGGCGGTGACGCCCTGACCGTCCTGCGGGAGGCCTATCGGCTGACGGAGTGAGCATGACAGCGGCGACAAAACCCGTGCTGACCGGCGGCTGCCAATGCGGCGCCATCCGCTTTGCGCTGTCGGCGCCGCCGGTGAAAGTCAGCATCTGTCATTGCCGGATGTGCCAGAAGGCCTCCGGCGCGCCGTTCGCGTCCTTTGCCGACATCGAACGAAGCGATTTCGCCTGGACCCGCGGCAAGCCGGCGGCGTTCCGCTCCTCCTCCATCGCGATGCGCGACTACTGCGCCGATTGCGGCACCCCGCTCAGCTTCCGCCGCATCGACGGCCCCCGGATCGAGATCATGACCGGCGCCTTCGACCGCCCGGACCGGGTGATACCGACGCTGCAATATGGCTCCGAATCCCGGCTCGGCTGGGTAGTCGGCATCGCCAATTTGCCGAGCCAGACCACGCTGCAGAACTACGGATCCGAGAAGCTTTCAGGGATCGTCAACCACCAGCATCCGGACCATGATTAGGGGTAGCGACCCCCGGGGGTCGCCTGTGTTATGATGGACACCATGAGCCGCATACCGAACTTTGCGAATATTGCCTTTGAGAAGACTGCCGGCGTGGGATCCGCCGGCAGCGCCGAACCCTGGCTCACGCCCGAGGGCATCCTGGTCAAGCCGGGCTATTCGGAAAGCGACCTCGAAGGCATCGATTTCCTCGAGACCTGGCCCGGCATCGCGCCCTATCTGCGCGGCCCCTACCCCACGATGTATGTCAACCAGCCCTGGACTGTCAGGCAATATGCCGGCTTCTCTACGGCGGAAGATTCCAACGCGTTCTACCGCCGCAACCTCGCCGCCGGGCAAAAAGGCCTCTCGGTCGCGTTCGATCTCGCGACCCATCGCGGCTACGACAGCGACCACCCGCGCGTCACCGGCGATGTCGGCATGGCCGGCGTCGCGATCGACTCGATCTACGACATGCGCACGCTGTTCTCGGGGATCCCGCTCGACCAGATGAGCGTGTCGATGACCATGAACGGCGCGGTGCTGCCGATCCTGGCGCTGTTCGTCGCCGCCGCCGAGGAACAGGGCGTGCCGCCGGAGAAACTGTCGGGCACCATTCAGAACGACATTCTGAAAGAGTTCATGGTGCGCAACACCTACATCTATCCGCCGGCGCCCTCGATGCGGATCATCTCCGACATCTTCGCCTATACCTCGCAGAAGATGCCGAAATACAATTCGATCTCGATCTCCGGCTATCACATGCAGGAAGCCGGCGCGACGCAGGACCTCGAGCTCGCCTATACGCTGGCCGACGGCGTCGAATATCTCCGCGCCGGCCTTGCCGCCGGCCTCGACGTCGACCGTTTTGCGCCACGGCTGTCGTTCTTCTGGGCGATCGGCATGAACTTCTTCATGGAGGTGGCAAAGATGCGCGCGGCGCGGCTGCTGTGGGCCAAGCTGCTGACGCCATTCAATCCGAAGGACCCGCGCTCGCTCAGCTTGCGCACACACTGCCAGACCTCGGGCTGGTCGCTGACCGCGCAGGACGTCTACAACAACGTGATGCGCACCACCATCGAGGCGATGGCGGCAACCCAAGGCCACACCCAGTCGCTGCACACCAATGCGCTCGACGAGGCCTTGGCGCTGCCGACCGACTTCTCGGCGCGGATCGCCCGCAACACGCAATTGTTCCTGCAGCAGGAAAGCGGCACGAGCCGCATCATCGATCCCTGGGGCGGCTCGTATTATGTCGAGCGGCTGACCCGCGATCTCGCCGCCAAGGCGTGGGACCATATCCAGGAAGTCGAGGCGCTCGGCGGCATGGCGAAGGCGATCGAGGCCGGCGTGCCGAAGCTGAGAATCGAGGAAGCTTCCGCCAAGACGCAAGCCAGGATCGACGCCGGCAAGCAGGCTGTGATCGGCGTCAACAAGTACAAGCCAATCAACGAAGCGCCGATCGACGTGCTGAAGGTGGAAAATTCCACCGTACGGCGGCTGCAGATCGACAAGCTGTCGCGGCTGAAAAAAGAACGCAACCAGAAGGACGTCGACGACGCATTGGCGGCGCTGACCCGTAGCGCCGGCGAAGGCAACGGCAACCTTCTGGCGCTGGCCATCGATGCCGCGCGCGCCAAGGCCACCGTCGGCGAGATTTCCGACGCGATGGAAAAAGTGTTCGGGCGCCACCGTGCCGAAATCAAATCCATCACCGGCGTCTACAAGCGGGAGGCGGCGACCATGTCCAACCGGGTCGAAAAGGTGCAGGCGCTGATCGATGCCTTCGAGGACGCCGAAGGCCGCCGCCCCCGCATCCTGGTCGCCAAGATCGGCCAGGACGGCCACGACCGCGGCCAGAAGGTGATCGCCTCGGCCTTCGCCGACGTCGGCTTCGACGTCGATATCGGGCCGCTGTTCGCCACCGCCGAGGAGGCCGCACGTCAGGCGGTCGAGAACGACGTCCATATTCTCGGGCTGTCGTCGCTGGCCGCCGCCCATCTCACCGCGGTGCCGGAGCTGAAGGCCGCGCTGAAAAAGCAGGGCCGCGAGGATATCATGATCATCATCGGCGGCGTGGTGCCGCCGCAGGATTACGATGCGCTGTACAAGGCCGGCGCCGAGGCGATCTTCCCGCCGGGCACGGTGATCGCGGATGCCGCCGAGGAACTGATCCACAAGCTCAATGCGCGGCTGGGACACAGCGAAGCGGCGGAATAACGCCGCCCCGGTTGAATTCACTGCAAAGGATTGCCCTTGCGCTTCGCAACATCCCTGACGTTCGCCCGCAGGATGGCTCTCGTTGGCGCGCTTGCCAGCTTCGCGGCGGCGACGGTTCTTGCCGCCGAGCCCAAGTCCGACCCCAAGCCCGACGCCGCGATCAAGAACAGGAATATCGACGCCAGCGTCCTGCTCGACGACAAGATCAAGGCCGATCCCGCCCTCGCCGCCGACTGCCTCGCCGAAGGCAAACAGTGGATGGACAAGAATGCCGCCGACGCGGCAGCCTCGCGCAAGCAGGACCCGATGATGTTTCGTGACGGCGCCTGGACGCTCGAACGCAACTACAGCGTCCGTTCCGTGGTCGACGGGCACTATGTCAGCGTCATCAGAGCCGACTACATGAACACCGGCGGCGCCCACCCCAATTCCGACGTCAACACCATCCTGTGGGATTCAACCGCCAGGAAGCGCATCAGCATCCGCCCCTTCTTCACCGAGACCGCCGACAACGGCCCGACCATGACGGCGATGCGCAAGGCCGTGATCGCCTCGCTGAACCTCGAGAAGAAGAAACGCGAGACCGGCGATACCGCCACCGCCGAATGGTACAAGGGCGTCGAACCCAAACTGCTCAAGATCGGCGCGGTGACGCTGGCGCCATCGACCGAAGCCGGCAAGAGCTCCGGCCTGACCTTTCACTATCCGCCCTATGCGGTCGGTCCCTATGCCGAAGGCCAATATGTCGCGTTCGTGCCGTGGGAGACGCTGAAGCCGTATCTGACGCCGGAAGGGACCAAGATTTTCGGGGGCGCGCGGCTCAAGGGCGGCGATGACGAGACGCAATGACCGGCCGTAGCCAGCCAGACATCAGCAAACTGAGCGAAGAGCTGCGCGCCGGACAGCGCGCGGCGCTGGCGCGCGCCATCACGCTGATCGAAAGCCGGCGCGGCGACCATCAGGCGGCAAGCCGCGATCTGGTGCAAGAGCTGTTGCCGGAGACCGGCAAGGCCGTTCGCGTCGGCATCACCGGCTCGCCCGGCGTCGGCAAATCCACCACCATCGACGCGCTCGGGATGTTCCTGATCGAGCGTGGCCACAAGGTCGCGGTGCTGGCGGTGGACCCCTCCTCCGCCCGCACCGGCGGCTCGATCCTCGGCGACAAGACCCGGATGGCGCGGCTGTCGGCTTCGGACAACGCCTATATCCGGCCCTCGCCGGCCTCCGGCACGCTCGGCGGGGTGGCGGCGAAAACCCGCGAGGCGATGCTGCTGTGCGAGGCCGCCGGCTTCGACGTGGTGCTGGTGGAAACCGTCGGCATCGGGCAATCCGAGACGGCGGTCTGCGACATGACCGACTTCTTCCTGGCGCTGATGCTGCCGGGCGCCGGCGACGAGTTGCAGGGCATCAAGAAGGGCCTGGTCGAGCTCGCCGACATGATCGCGATCAACAAGGCCGACGGCGACAACATCAAGCGCGCCAACCTCGCCGCGGCCGAATATCGCGGTGCGCTGCATATCCTCAGCCCCCGTTCGGAGCACTGGCATCCGCCGGTCGTGACCTATTCGGCGCTGACCGGCGCCGGCATCGGCGACCTCTGGCAGAAGATCCTCGATCACCGCACCGCAATGAACGCGTCCGGCGAATTCGCCGCTCGGCGGCGGCAGCAGCAGATCAGATGGATGTGGTCGATGCTGGAACAGCGGATGATGGCGCGGCTGCGCGCCGATCCGGCGATCCGCGCCAGGGTGAAAAAGATCGAGGCCGACGTCGCCGACGGCCGCATCACGCCGGCGCTGGCGGCGGACAAGATCGCTGACATGCTGAGGTGACATGAACGAGAAACTGCGCATCCTCATCACCGGCTTCGGGCCCTTTCCCGGTGCGCCGTTCAACCCGACGATGCCGCTGGTGAAACGGCTGACGCAGTTGCGCCGGCCGGCTTTCGCCGATGTCGAACTGACCGGCCACATCTTCCACGTCACCTACGCAACCGTCGACCGCGAGCTTCCCGAGCTCATCGCCAAATATCGCCCGCAGGCGATGCTGATGTTCGGCCTCGCCGATCGCACCGCGCATGTGCGGATCGAAACCCGCGCGCGCAATGCCGTCACCACGCGCTTTCCCGACGCCGATCGCGCCCACGCGCGCAAGGGATCGATATCGGCCGGCGCCGACGCCCTGATGTTCGGCCCGCACACCGCCAAACTGTTACGCGCGGCGGTGGGCACCGGCATCGACGCCCGGGCCTCGCGCGATGCCGGAAGCTACCTCTGCAACTACCTGAGCTGGCGCGCCAATGAAGCCGTCGACACCAAAGATGGCCCGCGCCTCGCCGCCTTCGTCCACATCCCGCTGCTGGCGCGCGGCGGCGTTTCCCGGCCCAAAGGCAGCCACCGCATCACGCTGGAAGGGCTGGTCGATGCCGGCGAAGCCATGCTGCTGGAACTGGTGAGGCTGACGCGGCAGGCGGCACGGGATCGTTAAACCGCATTCCGCAACGGTTAACCCTACCCCCAACAAACGTCCGCTTCCGCCTTCCGCGGCGGCCTGCGCGGTCGCATTTTTGCGTTACTCCACGATCGCGAACGCCGCGTACGCGTCGCCGGAGACCGCGACCATGGACCTCAATCGCCGCCACCTCATCGGAGCATCCGCCGCAGGTTTTGCCGGCGCGCTCGCGATGGCGCCCGACGCCGCGCGCGCCGCGCCGCTGACCTCGGCGCTCGGCCGTGACGCCACGCAATATGGCGTCCGGCCCGGCAGCGCGGACGACCAGACCAAGGTTCTGCAGCGCGCCATCGACGAGGCCGCGCGCGCGCAAATGCCGCTGGCGCTGCCGCCGGGGATCTATCGCACCTCGATGCTTCGCCTGCAGAACGGCACGCAGTTGATCGGCGTACGCGGGGCGACCAGACTGATCTTCAGCGGCGGCGCCTCGATGTTTCAGGGCGAAGGCGCCGGTGGCATCGGCCTTTCAAATATCACGTTCGACGGCGGCGGCATTCCGCTGCCGGCGCGGCGCGGCCTGATCCATTGTCTCGGCGGGCGCGACATCCGCATCAGCGATTGCGAAATCAGCGGCAGCGGCGGCAACGGCATCTGGTTCGAGCAGGTCTCCGGCGATATCAGCGGCAACATCATCACCAACACCGCCGCCACCGCGATCCTGTCGTTCGACGCGCAGGGCCTCATCGTCTCCCGCAACACGATTTCGGGCACCAGCGACAACGGCATCGAGATCCTGCGCACCGCGATCGGCGACGACGGCACGCTGGTCGCCGACAACCGCATCGAGGACATCAAGGCCGGCCCCGGCGGCTCCGGACAATATGGCAACGCCATCAACGCCTTTCGCGCCGGCAATGTGATCGTGCGCGGCAACCGGATCCGCAACTGCGACTATTCCGCGGTGCGCGGCAATTCGGCCGCCAACATCCAGATATCAGGCAACAGCGTCAGCGAGGTCCGCGAGGTGGCGCTGTATTCGGAATTCTCATTCGAAGGCGCGGTGATCGCCAACAACACCGTGGACGGCGCGGCGGTCGGCGTCTCCGTCTGCAATTTCAACGAGGGCGGACGCCTCGCCGTCGTGCAGGGCAATATCATCCGCAATCTGTTGCCGAAGCGCCCGATCGGCACCGCGCCGGACGACGACGCCGGCATTGGCATCTATGTCGAGGCCGACACCTCGGTGACAGGCAATGTGATCGAGAACGCGCCGTCGTTCGGGATCGTCGCCGGCTGGGGCAAATATCTGCGCGACGTCGCGATCACGGGCAATGTGATCCGCAAGGCCTTCGTCGGCATCGGCGTGTCGGTGGCGGAAGGCGCAGGCAGCGCGCTGGTCAACAACAACGTGATTTCGGAGACGCCGCGCGGCGCCGTGGTCGGGCTCGATCGCGCCCGCCCCGTTACGCCTGATCTTTCCGCCGAAGGCGCCCAGCGCTTTGCCCAGGTGGTGATGGGGACCAACGCGGTGCGGCGATAGTCGCTACAGCGCGTTGCGCAGCAGCGGATAGCGCTCCGTGATGGCCGCGACAATATCCCGTCTCTGCTCCCAGGAATGCTCCGACGCAGGCGCGGCGGACGTTTCTTCCGCAGGAGCAGGATCAGCTTTCGGGACAATCGAGATGATCGATCGCGGCGGTTCTGCTGAAATCGGCGCCGGCTGAGGCCGTTGCACGATGGCTGGCAATCCCACGACGGGCGGCAGCTTCGTCCTCGGGCGGCGGAGCCAGGACAGGTCGATGGCGTTATTGTCGAGAGACGCCTCGCGCGATGAAAGATCGCGCCAAGTCGCGACCGCGGCCTTGGCTTCCTGGATATTCTCGAGGAAGTCGCGTTCGCTGTGAAAGCGGCGCCAGCGGCCGGTCTCGAACAATTCGGTGAGATATTCGAGGCGCCGCTCCGCGAGAGTGCACCAGCGCGCGACCACGTCGCGGCTACGTGCCACGTCGAGTTGATGTGTCATGAACCAGCCCGTAAGGAGAGAATAACGGACGCTGACGCAACCGGCACGAATCAATCACACGTGACACATATATTTTGTGGAAAACTTTGACGAAGTCTAGCGAGCCTTCCAGTCGACCGAGAATTTTCGAACAAAAGCCGTAGTCATCGGGGGTTTTCCTGCCGATCCACAGTCAAGGCATATATCGGCATGGCGCAACTGCGCGGTTCCCCGGGGGCAAGCGCGCCGCAACATGCGGGATATCGTTTGCATCGATGCGTCGGAAACAGCGCCAGAAACGAAAGACCCGTCCGGGGGGACAACCGGACGGGTCAAGCCATATGGGCGCTTGGGGTGGATGGGCGCTCGCGCCGAATACAGCCTCGATGGGGAGGGATAACCGCTCCCACACCTATTCTGTCGCGCAAGGGCTGCCGAACGTTCAAACCGGAAGTGAATTTTTTTAACGCTTCGGAAGGCGCTTTCGGAACTGTTTTCAAGGCCGGGCCCGCATCCAAAAAACGCGTCGAATCAATCATCTAGGGCGTCATTCTCGATCAAGGCGCAAAGCGCTCGGTGGGGAACTTATTGCGCGGATGAACGATTGGCGGAGGCCGGCTTGCCGCTGGCCATGGCGGGCGCCGGCACCTCCAGGGCGCGGGTCGCCGGCGCGTCCTGGCGTTCCGGTCCCTTGACGACGGCAGGCGCCGGCGCATCGGTTGCCGCAACGAGCGGCGCGCTGGCAGCGGCCGAGACCGCCGCATAGGCATCGGCTTCCCCCGCGCCGAACAGATCGTCACGGCCAGGCGCGCCAAGATCGTGCGCGGTCTGCATCAGGATCGCGCGCACGTCGTCCGGCTTCAACGCCGGATTGCGCTCAAGCATCAAGGCGGCCAGCCCGGAGACGTAAGCGGCGGAAAACGAGGTGCCCGAAATCATCTGATATTTCGCGTCCGGTGCCGGCAGGAAGATGTCGACGCCGGGCGCGGCGACCGCGATATAGGCGCCGCGGTTCGACGCCGCGAACAATTTGTCCTGGGCATCGGTGGCGCTGACCGCGATCACGTTGGGGTTGGCGGCCGGATAGAGCGGCGGCGATTTCGGCCCGGCATTGCCGCTGGCGGCGACCATCAAAATGCCCTTGGCCGCCACCGCGGCGATCCCGCGTTCGATCAGCGGATCCTTCGGCCCAGCAAAGCTCATATTGATGATCCGCGCGCCATGGCCGGCCGCGTAATCGAGCCCCTTCAGCACCACGAAGGTCGTGCTTTCCGCGCCCTTGGCCGAGGTGCCGAACGCACGGATCGCGAGAATCCGCGCCGCCGGCGCGCTCCCCATCAGCCGCGCATGCGCCGCGATCGCGCCTGCGACACCGGTGCCGTGGAGATGCGGACCCTCCTTGCTGCCGAGTGCATCGAAGCTGTCGGCAATCGCACCGGCGAGCTCGGGATGCCCGACATCGATGCCGGAATCGATCACGGCGACGGTGACGTTGGCGCCATGCGCCAGCGTATGAGCCTCGGGCAACCTCAGTTTGGCGAGCGCATATTGCGCGGGATCGCCCTCGGTCGGAACCGTCCTCTGGTCCTGCAGCAGATAGCGGAAGTTGGGCTGCACCGAACGAAAACCGGAATCGGCAGCGAGTTCGCGGCTGACGGTCTCGATCGAGCGGCGATCGGTGATGCGGAACAGACCGATGGTGGCGCCGACCAGCGGAAAATTCTGCGACCGCAGGCGCGCAAGCCTGTGGCGCCGCGCCAGTTCGTCGGCCTGCGCATCGGTCAGCGCGCCGTCGATCTCGGCCACGATTTCGTTGGCGACGTTGCGCACATTGAGCGCCGCGATCTGCGAGGCGTCGCGGCCGGAGCCGGAGCCGGTTTTCTTGCCCGACGGCCCACTGCCGCCGCCATCGGTCGAGGTCACCGGCTGATCGAGGCAGGAGCCATCGCTGGCGCGATAGGCGGAGCTGCAGGCCGGCCGGATCCGCAGGTTCGGCGATGTTCTGCCGACGGCCGTCACCGATCGGGCGGCGATACTCGGATCGATTCGCGGCGTTATCGCCGGATTGAAGTTGGTAATGCGCGATTGGACGCTGATGCTGGGCGAGCGCATGATGCCTTGTGCGTAAACCGCCGATCCATCGGGACAGACGAACGGCAAAACCGCCGCTGCCAGCGCCCACGCCGCGCACTGCGCCGTCATCCGCCAATTCGCGCGATCGTGGACCATGGGACCTCGGCCTGTACTCAAGACGCCGCGCGGCTCTTAGGGCGTCGCCACCGCGAGACTGACGATCTTCTCGCTTTGCAGCCTGCTCATCAGCGCGGCGATGTCTTCCTTGCTCATCGCCCGATTGCCGAACTGGAGCCGAAACATGCCGCCCTTGGCGCCATCGACGATCGAGGCCTGATAATGGTCGAGCAGCGCCGTGATATCCGCGATGCGCGCCTCCGGCGTGAACCGTACCAGCGCGTGCGGCGGCGTGCCGCCCGCGAGGTCGCGGGTGATGGGCTCGCTGGTGCTCAGCGAGGCGGTCTGGAACGTCGAGTTCTGGTTCTTGACGAGCACCGCGCCGATCACCCCGGCCTGCAGCAACAGCGCGAGCGCACCCAGGCTCGCCGACCAGGCCAGCGTCCGCGGCGAGAGCTTCGCGAAAAACCCCGAAAAGCGCGCGGAAAAATCAAGCGAAGCCGACGGCTGGCGCGCCGGCTCCGCGTCTATGGCCGCAAACAGCTTCTGCATGGCGCGCGCCGAGGGCGCGCCGAGGCTTTCATTGAGATGGATGGTTTCGGCGTATTCTTCCTGGATCACGGCGTATTGCCGGGCGAGCGCAGGATCGCGGGCCAGCGCTTCCTCGACACGGCGAGCATCGCGCGCATTCAACGTGCCGGCCGCGTGAAATGGCAGCAGCATTTCTATTTCACTGGGCTCTTGATCCAGCATTTTCTTGCTCGCTGCCATCATGGCCAACCTCGTTCCACGCCGGCTGCCTTCAGCAGTTCGGCCAGTTTCTTGCGCGCATAGAACAGGCGCGTCTTCACGGTATTCTCCGGAATGCCGACGATTTCAGCCACTTCTTCCACGGATTTCTCGTGGTAGTAGACGAGATCGACGATCTCCCGGTGGTCCGGCGTAAGGGCGGTCAGGCACTTGCGCAACGCTTCACTGGTATCTTTCTTCTGCACCGCCACTTCCGGATCGTCGGACGCATCCTCGATCGCATTGGCGGCCTCATCGTCCAGTTCAACATCCTTCCTGCGCCGCAGCGCAGACAGGGCCTTGAATCGCGTAATCGCCAGAAGCCAGGTGGAGACGGCGGATCGGCCTTCGAACTTGCCAGCCTGGCGCCACACATCAAGGAACACCTCGCTGATGAGGTCTTCCGCAACCTGTTCGTCCCGCACGAGACGAAGCCCGAAACGGAACACCCTGACATGGTGCCGTCCGTACAGCACCTGCATGGCGAGGCGGTCGCCTTGGGCGATCCGAGCGATCAGGACGTCGTCCGAAGCCGCCTGTGTCGCACTCAATGGCCGTCTCGCAAGGTTGGTCGGATTGGGTTGGCGGGTGGTTCGACGGGAAAGGCAAGAATCTTCAAATTATCGCAAGGCCAGGGTTGCATCTGTGACATACCCCACAGAACCCGATTTTCCGGCGACGATTGGCCGCGCCGGCAGCAATGATTCAAAAATAACAGTATCATAATACAGAAAAGCTCTCTTCGCGCCCAAACCCCGCCCGCGGACGACCTTACCAAGGCTTCGCCGACAAATCAGCTCCGATGGAACCGGCGCGCAATAGCCGCCGCCCGCCGGCCTGGCGCAGATCGCGCCACCTTACCCCGATCCGGACGATTTCCACTGCCAAACAACGGTAAAAGCACACTTTTTGCGGCCCGGATGCGGGTTCCGAAAGATACCAAACCTAAAGGCTTCCCACGTAGATTTTTCGGCCTGAGTTCCATTTAACGGCGAGATCATGGGCACTGCGGCGTCCCCTTTTCTGCACCCGATTGCGGCTGAACTGGAAAGCGTAGGCCCCAAGCCGACGGCGAAGGTGCTGGCGCGCCGCGCCAGACAGCGCCGGCAGATCCAGGCGATGGTCGCGGCCAGCTACATTATCGATGCCCTCGTCCTGTCGGTCTACGCCCATGCGGGCGACATACCCACAACCATCGGCCCGGCCTTCGTCGCTTGCGGGCTCGTCTCCATCGCCGCCTACCTGGTGCTTTCGGAAACCGGATTCACCGAGCGCTTTCAGGATCACTATTTCGTCACCCCGCAACTGATCGTCAGCGTGGCGATCATGCTGACCTTCACCTACATCGCGCCCGAAGTCGGCGTGCTGTTTCTCTGCACGCTGTTCGTGGTGTTCAATTTCGGCTCGCTGCGTTCGCCGCCGCGGCAGACCGCCATGGTCTGGACCGCCACCGCGCTTGGCATCGCCGCGCTGTTTCTGTTGACCGACAAGCCGATCTCGATGCCGCACGACACCTATCTGGAGCGCTTCGCGACCATGTCGGTGTTCGTCCTGACCATCGGCCGCTGCATGTTTCTCGGCATGTACTCGAGCTCGATGCGCCGATCGCTCTACACCAACGGTCTCAAGCTGCGCGAAGCCTACAAGCGCATCGAAGAACTCGCCGAACTCGACGAGCTGACCGGTTCATTCAACCGCCGCTGCATCATGCGGATGCTGGATGACGAGATCACGCGCGCGCATCGCATCAACACGCCCTGCTCGATCGCGCTGATCGATCTCGACTGGTTCAAGCGTGTCAACGACGCCTACGGCCACCCCACCGGCGACGAGGTGCTCAGGACCTTCGCGATCACCGTGTTCGCCAATATCCGCAGCATCGACCGGTTCGGCCGCTACGGCGGCGAGGAATTCCTGCTGGTGCTCCCCGAAACGTCGAATGAGGGTGCCGCGCGCATCCTGGACCGGCTGCGGGCGATCATCGCCGATCTCGACTGGAGCGCGTTCTCGCCCGGCATGCGGGTGACGATCTCCGCCGGCGTCGCGACGCTGGCGCCGGACGAGAGCGCCGACACATTTCTCGCGCGCGCCGACAGCGCGCTTTACGCAGCCAAGGCAGGGGGACGCAACCGCATCGCCAGCGCGTTGCCCTAGTCACCAATGTTACCGGCGCCGGAGAAACCGTCGTCGGCTTGCACTTATACTCCAGGATAGAGTCATGGGTTCGAAATCCGCCGCCAATTCCGAAAGTCTGCTCGACGAGCTGCAGACCACGCTCGCGCACGGCACCGTCGCGCGCCGGGTCGAGACGCTCCGCCGCGTGACCGATCTGTTCATCAACGGCGCGGTGGATTTTTCGAATGAACAGATTTCGCTGTTCGACGACGTCTTCCAGTGCCTGACCGAGCACATCGAGACTTCGGCCAAGGTGCTGCTTTCCAATCGGCTGGCGCCGATCGACACCGCGCCGCCGCGCACCATTCGCGCGCTGGCGTTCGACGACCTGATCGAGGTTGCAGCTCCGGTGCTGTCGCGGTCGGAACGGCTTGACGACGAAACGCTGATCGAGACCGCGCGCAACAAGAGCCAGGCGCATTTGATGGCGATCTCGGTGCGCCGGGTACTGAGCGGCGCGGTCACCGACGTATTGGTGCTGCGCGGCAACGACGAAGTGATCCAGAGCACCGTCAACAATCCCGGCGCGGAATTTTCCGAGGGCGGCTTCACCCGGCTGGTCGATCGCGCCGAGGGAGACGACAATCTCGCAACCTGCCTCGCCATGCGTCCGACGATTCCGCGGCATCTCTACCTGAAACTGCTTGCGAAGGCTTCCGCGACCGTGCGGGAGCGGCTCGAGGCCGCCAACCCCCAGCAGGCGGGGGACGTGCCGACCGCGGTGCGGGAAGCGACACGGCGCGCGCGCACCGCGCCCTCGGCTGTCAGTCAGGAAACGGCGATTGCCCATTCGCTCGTCAAGTCGCTCTACGAGGACGGCAGGCTCGACGAGCATCAGGTGGCGACGTTCGCGGAGGCCGGCAAGTTCGACGAAGCCAACGCGTCGATCGCGGCGCTCGCCAACGTTTCAGTATCGGTCGCCGAGAACATGATGATCGAAACCCGCGCCGAAGGCGTCATGATCCTGGCCAAGGTCTCGGGGATGTCGTGGGCCACGGTCAAGGCGATCATCAGCATGCGCGACAAACTCGCGGTCGGGGAGCCGACCGATCTTGCGGCATGCAAGGCCACCTATGAAAGGCTGCGGCCCTCCACCGCGCAGCAGGTGCTGCGCTTCCACCGCATGCAGCAGACCGCGCCCGCGCCGGCGGCGTGACACGATAGCGCTATCGAGCGAGGTAGATACCGGCACGCGTGGAGAAAAATACGCCGGATCGGCGTGCTAGGGCGTGTACTCATAAATCGCCATCATCCCTTCTCTGATTAAGCCTCGATCGGATCTAGATGGGAGCTTTGAGGATACGGATAAACTCTGGCCTGACCCACCGCAGCGGTCCTATGCCTTGTCCGGAGAGCAGGCCATTAACGTCCTCGGTCGCATCGGCGACCTGGAACAGATTGGCGGTGCTGTTATCGGCGGGCCAAACCATCGCCGCAGTGGCGCTGTACGGATTGATCGATGAGTCAAGTTGTACTGCGGGCACGCCGGGGAAAAAGGCAGCAACATCCCCGTAGGACACGTCCGCGTCCTGCGACATATCCCAATCAACCTCCGTGGTTTGCCACCTCCCGAACTGGAAATAGTTAATCTTGTCCGGCGGCCAGAGATAATAAAAACGTGGTTTCATACCGCCTGGAACATTCAACGCATCCTTGCTGAACATCCTGTCGTCGAACCCCGCCCTTGCGCTGAATTTGACTCGCACCAGCTTTTCTTTTCCGGGCACGAACGTCGCCAATCCGGCTATGGTTGCGCCGAACGGAAGCTTCAGTCTGTTGATGTCCATCGGCGCCCTGGGTTTTATCCATATTCTGTCGCCCACATCCGATCTGCCGGCAGCCATGCGAGGTTGCGATTGCGCGTCGCGCAGGGCATCGTCGACGTTCAGGCCATAGCCGACCTGAATACCCTGAAAAACCGTCACCGTATCAATTGCACTCTCCGGATCGCCCTGGTCCTTCGAATAGGAAATCAACACCAAGGCGCCAAGTTGAGGATCGGCATTGAGCCGCCGCGTCACTTCAGGTAGCCAACGTGACCACTCGGCTTCGAAGCGTCGGGCTTGAATGGCGCTATTGATTTTTTGCAGCACGAAATCGACACCCTGAAAGGCCAGAGTCGCCGCCTGGAATTTGGCGTCTCCCCGCGCATTGGGGCCGTGTTCCTGCACAGGCTCAATGGGTGTCCCCACTTCACTGGTTGTTGTCTCCGTCGTTCCAGCGCCACCGGATGGCGGGCTGGACGGACCGCCTTTCCCAGGAGCGGCTTTGGTCTGCAGGATGCTAAGTGGCTTTAATCCCATAAGCCGCCTAGCCTGGAAGATATCTTCGGTCCCGCTCTTTCCCTTGATCTGACACTCGCGCGCCAAGTCGATCCCGAGGCTCTTGGCTTTTTTGGCGAACGTCTCGTCGAGGGTCCAGAGCCGCGCGTTCAGGGCCTTGGCCTCCGCAGCCACGAAAGCATCGGCGGGCCTATCCTTAGCATTTCCCTTGCCATATTCCTTCACAGACCCTGGTTGTCCCTTTTCAGGGTTGTCGGCCAGGAAATTCCCGCGGTCCGTGATGCTGGAGGCGCCCGCTGGCGCTGTCGTAAGCTTTAGATCTTTGAGGAGAAGTTCATATCCCATGCGCAGCTGTATTGGGGAGTCCCGTAGAAGTTCGTTGTATGCGGCGCGCGCAATGTAGACGCGTTCTCCCGATTTAAGAATGCGCGTCAACGCCACGGAAACGGCCGCATTGCCCCGCGCAATATCAGTGATGACGTTCTTGTCCACAAGAATGGTCATCTTAGAAGCCTCCCGGATGAAGCAAGCGGGTTCGCTCAGACCGAACAGTGACTTGAACCTGCAAATGAGTAGGTCCAAGTCTCGAGTTGGTTCGATGACCAAACCGTGATCTTCAAACGACTGCGCCGGGTTTCACAACCAGTCAGACGGATCAAGCGTATAATTTGGTTCGCGGTCCCAAAGCCGACATCCGCGCGTTAATGGGTACATCGCCCTAGGCTGCGAACTCGTAAAAGCTGAGCCAGAGACGGACGCAAGCGATTTTGACCATTGCTAGATAGTTGAGAGCGCTGCGGTCGTATCGGGTCGCGATGTGTCGGAACTGCTTGAGCTTATTGAAGCAGCGTTCGATGAGGTTGCGTTTCTTGTATTTCGTTTTGTTGTAGGTGATGCCGTCGTAACGGTTCGATCTCGGCGGGATGTGTGGGGTGCAGTTCTGGTCTTCGATCAGATCCCTGATCCAGTCCGCGTCGTATCCCTTGTCGGCGATGACCTCGGCGCCCGCGGGCAGGTCGTTGAGCAGCAGTTCGGCCATCGGCGCGTCGTTCATCTGGCCTGGCGAAAGCTCGATCTGGACCGGCAGACCGTTGCCGATCACCCGGAGGTGTAACTTGGTGGTCAGTCCTCCACGACTTCGACCGATACAAGCGTCTCCAGCTTGTTTTTTTGGGCGGCGGCTTGCTGATGCACCCGCACCACGCTGGAATCGATCATTTGAACCTTGCCGTCGTGGGCCGCGATGATCGCATCCATCAGCTTGTCCCAGACCCCGGCCTTGCGCCAGCGGTTGAACCGATTGTAGACCGTCGTTGGCGGGCCGTAGCGCTCCGGCACATCGGCCCAGGGGGAGCCCGATCGCAACACCCAGAAAATACCGTTCAGAACCCGCCGGTCATCAACTCGCGGCACACCGCGAGGCTTGTTGGGCAGCAGCGGCTGGATGACCTTCCACTCAAACTCCGTCAGTTCGTAGCGAGCCATGACCAAACTCCTTCAAGGAGCTTGAATCACATTCCGCCGCAAAACGGAATCCTTTATGAGTATGCTGCCTAGAACCTCAGCACCTTCGATCCCGCCAGTGCGCCGATCGCGGTGACCAGCGCCGCGCCGATCGTGTACCAGGTCGCCACGAACAGCGGTGAATTGTCGGTGCAGTGCGAGGCGTACAGCGTCGCCGCCAGCCCCGCCGACAACAGCCCGGCGATCGCGCCGGCGACCGCTGGCCGCGTCGGCGCGCCGTGGCGCAGGCCGACCAGCGCCGCCGCCAGCAGCGGCAGCGACATCAGCGGAATCGCGGTCAGACAGGCCCTGGAATTGCTGCCGACCAAGCGCGTCATCATCGGCAGCCGCTGCGGCAGCATCATTTCGCTGGCGATGCCGCCGACCAGAAGCCCCGCCGGAATCATCAACAGCCACGCCCAGCCGTGCAGCGAGGCTTCCGGCCGCGACAGATGCAGGCCGATGGCCGCGGCCGAGATCGCCAGCGCCAGCGTCACGGCGAACTTCAGATCGAAGAACGGGTTATGCATCGCGATCATCACGTCCGGGCGGACGCCCAACGTCGCGAAAAACATCGCCGCCGAGACCGGCGCCGCCGCCAGCAGCGCCAGCACCAGCACAAAACCGACCGGCCTTGCGTGATGGGCGTTGTCGGCGGCAAGGGAGCGAATGAGCTGATCGGTTTCCATTCTCACTGCTCCTTCAGCTTGGCGGTAAGGCTGGCAAGCCCGCGATGCAGGGCCACCCGCACCGCGCCCTCGCTCATCGAATATTTCGCCGCCGTGTCCTTGATGGAGACGCTGTCGACCGCGATCGCCTGCAGAACCTCGCGCTGGCGCGCCGGCAGCGACTGCAGCTGTGCCGCGACCTCGCCGGCCGGCGCGGTCTCGGCTGCGGGCTCGCCCGGCAGCGTATCGGCGAAATCGTCGATGTTGACGAAAACCCGCCGGCCGCGGCGGCGCAGCGCATCGATCAGCTTGTTGCGCGCAATGGCAAACAGCCACGGCGCGAACGGCGCGTTGGCGTCCCAAGTATGCCGCTTCAGATGCACCGCCAACAAGATGTCCTGCACGATGTCCTCGGATTGATCGATCGGTTGCCCCGCCCGCGCCAGCCCACGGCGCGCCGCGGCCCGCAATACCGGCGTGACTGCCTTGAGGAGGCGATGATACGCCACATCATCGCCCGTCATGGCCGACCGCATCAGGCCGGTCCATTCGTCTTCACGTTCGCGCACGAGCGCTCCCACATTGCAATTCGGTCGATCTTACAATTTGTTACACCCGGCAGCCTCGATCACGAAGTCGTGATCAATGCCTTCCGAGGCCATCCCCTTGCTAGCGTTCCGATCCTGGAATTGCGAAGACCGCTTTCCTCAGCCTCCGGCTCATAACATTGATCGGTTGCGCTGGCACCCGGCGCCTGGACTCCCTGAAGGTCACGGCAGAAAAGGAAGGAATCGCTCGCCTGCCGCAGCGATTGCCCCGTTTTTGCCCGGTGTAACCCGAAGATTCCCTTTTTTTGCCCCGTTGCCGACATGGCCCAAGGTCTCTTTTCGCGCCGGGTGGGTGGATAATGGGGAGATCAGCGCATGACCTTCAAAGCCATCGGGCGCCCGGCCTTGCTTCTGGCAGCCGGGCTCTTTGTGTGTTTCGCGGGGCCCTCGCCGGCGGCGGCGGGCGCGGAAGACTCGGCCGCGAAACCGGAAACTGCCGGAGCGCCCGTCGCGCTCCACAAATACACCAGACACGATTCGCACCACGGGAAAAAATTGGCGCATCGCGGCTCGGACCCGGCCGCGCCGAAAACCTCCAGCAGCGCCAAGGCGGCCGCTGACGGCGACCAATCGTCCACGATGCCGGCATCGGTGGCCAACGCCAATGCCCAACTTACTCCTGCCCAGCCGACATCGACCGATACCCCGACCGACAATGCCGCCAGGGCAATGACCGCCCGGGCCAGCGATATTCTGCAGGCCGCCCCGGGCCAGCCGGCCGATGCCCCGCCCCCCGCCGGCGCCCAATCCGAAGCCCAATCGAGCGCCCCGGTCGTTTCCGCCGATCAGCTCAACGACGTCGACCGTGCGTTGCGTGAGAGCCCGCCGGCGGCGAGCACACCGCCCGCGGCTCCCCTTGCGGTAGCTTCGGCCGAGGCGACTACCGCGCCCGCCGCCGGCAGCGAAAGCACGGCCTGGGACCAGAGCTCCCTGATCGGGAAGATCTTCATCGGCTTCGGCGCGCTGCTGACGATGGCCTCTGCCGCGCGCATGTTCATGGCGTAGCCATCATGACGAGCACGAAGCAATCCGCAAGGCCGAGCGAGGGGCCGGATTGCTTCGTGGCTTGCGCACCTCGCGAATGACAGAGTTGGGATCGGCGCGTCAGTCTGGTCCCACTCTCCACTTGATGCCCACCGCGCCAGCGGGCACATTGCCCGCGAAATCGGCGCGGGGTGGATCATGAGCACGTTCGAACACATCATTGTGGAAAGCAAAGGCGCGGTGGGCATCGTCACCCTCAATCGCCCGAAGATGCTCAACGCGCTGTCCTTCGGCGTGTTCAAGGAGATCGCCGCGGCGATCGACGACCTCGAAGCCGACGACGCAGTCGGATGCATCCTGCTGGCCGGCGGCGAAAAGGCGTTTGCCGCGGGCGCCGACATCAAGGAAATGCAGCCCAAAACCTTCATCGACATGTTTTCCAGCGATTTCGCCGCCGTCGGAGGCGACCGCGTCGCCAAATGCCGCAAACCGACGATCGCGGCCGTCAGCGGCTATGCGCTCGGCGGCGGTTGCGAACTGGCGATGATGTGCGACATCATCATCGCCGCCGACACCGCGAAATTCGGCCAGCCGGAAATCACGCTCGGCACCATTCCCGGGCATCGGCGGAACGCAGCGGCTGACGCGCGCGATCGGCAAATCCAAGGCGATGGACCTTTGTCTCACGGGACGGATGATGGATGCCGCCGAGGCCGAGCGCTCGGGGCTGGTCAGCCGCATCGTGCCCGCGGACAAGCTGATGGCCGAAGCGCTGGCGGCGGCGGAAAAGATCGCCGCGATGTCGCGACCGGCAGCCGCGATGGCGAAGGAAGCCGTCAACCGCGCCTTCGAAACGCCGCTGTCCGAAGGGCTCAGCGTCGAACGCAACCTGTTCCATTCGACCTTCGCCCTGGAAGATCGCTCCGAGGGCATGGCGGCGTTCATCGAGAAGCGCAAGCCGGTGAACAAGAACAGGTAGCGGGCGGATTACATTTTACCGTCGTGCCTGTGGAAGCAGGACGACAGAGGTTGCGGGCCGAGCCCTCACAGCCGTCATTGCGAGCGGAGCGAAGCAATCCAGCTTCATTGTCCGATGAAAGGAAGCTGGATTGCTTCGTCGCTTCGCTCCTCGCAATGACGGGGATGCGTCGGACGTACCTTACCCTGCCCGGCTCCTTGCCAGCGCCGCGCTGACCAGCGCGCGGTAGGCGCGTTCGCTCAGCGTCGACGGCTTGTCGAGGCCGAGCCGCGCCAGACATTCATTGTCGGCGGCATCGGGATGGCCGGTGATCCCCCGCCACAATAATCCCGCCAGACGCAGCGGCACCCGCTCGGAATCCTGCAGCAATTGCAGCGCCGGGATCAGCCGCTGCTCGACCTCGGTGAAGTCGGTGCCGAACGGAAACGACGGCAGCAGCCCCGCCTCGCGCGCAGGCTTCAACGCGCGCGCAATCCGCTCCGGATGATTGTCGCGGTGGAGGGGCGGAATTTCATAATGCTTCGGCAGCTTGCCGGCGTCCTTGGCCTGGCGCGCGAGTTCGTCCTGAAAGGCTGAGTCCGCGACCTGGAGCATCGCCGCGATCACGTCGGCATCGGATTTGCCCCTGAGATCGGCGACGCCGTATTCGGTGACGACGACGTCGCGCAGGTGCCGCGGGATGGTCTCGTGGCCATAGCTCCAGCGGATGTTGGATTGCGGTTTCGCGCCGGCCTGCCGGGCTGCTTCCAGCGTCAGCACCGAGCGCGCGCCGGCAAGCGCGAAGGCCTGGGCGACGAAATTATACTGCCCGCCGACGCCGCTCACGACCTGCCCGTTTTCGAGCCCGTCGGACACCGCGGCCCCCATCAGGGTCGCCATCATCACGCTGTTGACGAAGCGGGCGTCGACGCGGGCGCGCCGCTTGGCCTCCTCGTCGCCATAGAGCTCATTGGTGAAGGAAACCGGAGCCATCTGGATCCGCGCGATCTGCTCGGCCGTCATCTCGCGCAGCGCGCGGTAGAACGATTTCGGCCCCAGGAAGAACGCGCCGTGAAGCACGGCGCCGTCGACCTCGCGCTTGAGAATGCCGGCGTCGACCAGACCGAGAAATGCCGCAAACAGCATCTCGCTGACGCCATAAAGGCCCTGTTCGAACGATCCCGTGTGCAGCGCCGCCAGGTGTTCCGGCCCCGGCACGAGCCGCTTCATGATCTCGTGGAACTGCCCATTGTCGCGGTGACGAACGATCAACCCCTGCGCCAGCGCATCGCCAACCTGCCCGATGCCGATCTGCAGGGTGCCGCCGTCGCGCACCAGGCCCGCGGCATGGAGACCGATGGCGTATCTGGTGTCGGAGATCGGCTCGGCGGGCGGCGCAAACAGCGGAAAGTCGGTCTCGGGGCTGTCGAGCACCGCGCTGAATTCGTCCGCCGCTAGTTCGGCCGGGCCCGGCATGAACGGCAGCTCGGAATTGACCTGCCCGATCAATTTGAACGACGCCCGGCCCTGGCCGCGGGCGCGCAACAGCTCCAGCGAAATGTCGGTATTGCAGCTCAGGCTGTAGCGCGGCACGCCGTCGACGACGCGCTTGGCCACCAATTGCAGGGCGACGTTCACGCCCGCCGCCATCAAATAGGACGCGACATGGGTATAATTGGCGGAAACATACTGCTGCTGCGCCGCCGGCACGTGCTGCCAGCGGCCCGCCAGGAAAAAGAATTCGGTCACGCGAATATTGGGCGGAAGCGCCCCTGCACGCAGCGCTGCGGCATAGGCCAGATCAGGATAGCCACCGAACAAACGGTCGATCACCGGCGCAATGAAGCGCCACTGCAGCAGATTCTTCGGCCTGGGCTTTTCCAGCGTCAACGCGGTGAAGAACGTCAGATTGATGGACCGGTCGGCGGCGGCGCGCGCATAGAGCGCGTTGACGACGTGATTGGCCTTGCCGAGACCCAGCGGCAAGCCGACCATCAGATTGGTCCCGACGTCACGGATGATATCCTCGGCGATCGCCTCGGGGTCGGAGAACAGTTTTGGCATCAATATCCCGTCTGAAGCGACACGAACCGAATGGCCGGCGGCGTCGAAAAATCGAGCGTCACCGCGTGAAGTTATTACAGTTCCCTGCCCGCTATCCGGAATTTTGACGGGCGGGCGAGGCACGGCCTCGCAGGATCTCCTCCAGAGCCCTGACGTTGGCGGAATTTGCTCCCTTGCGCCAGATGAGGACGGTCTGCGCGCAATTCTCCGTCTTCGCCAGCCGATGAACGCTCAGACGCCGTCTCTCCGGAAACGTCGTCAGGACGCTCTTGGGGATCAGGGATATGCCCATGCCCGCAACGATGCATCCAAGCATGGCGTGGTACGACGCGATCTCGATGGTGCGCTCCGGCATCTCGCGGCGGCTCGCATACCAGTCATCGAGCCGCTTTCGATGCGGGCATCCATGCTCGAACACGATGATGGTGGACGGCAGACCATTCTTCTTTCCGATCGGCGGATGATTTAAGGGCGCAACGATCACCAGTTCCTCGTCAAAGGCGAACGTCTTCCCGAACGGGACGTCGGCAACCGGCTCGGCGACAAGTGCGGCGTCGAGCTCGCCGGCCAGGATGGCAGTGCCGAGAACCCGCGGGTTGCCGGTGCGCAGTTCCAGCACGACTTCGGGATGCCGCCGGTGGTATTCGCTGAGCAGGCCCGGCAGCCTGACGGCTGCCGTGCTCTCCATCGCACCAAGCCGGAAAGTCCCGCGGGGCCTTGCGTCCTGGACGGCGTGACGGGCCTCGCCGGCAAGCGCGATCAGGCGATCGGCGTAGTCGAGCAATACTTGACCGGCCGGCGCCAGGTGCAGCCGCTTTCCCTCGCGAACGAACAGCGCGACGTGCAAATCCTCTTCGAGCTGCCGGATGCGTGTCGTGACGTTGGACTGAACGCGGTGCAAGCGCTCGGCTGCGCGCGTCACGCTGCCTTCGCGCACCACGGCGCTGAAGATCGTCAGGTCCGATAAATCCACTCATCTCTCCATGAGATCATTCACATCATAATTATTCATTTTATGTGATCTGCCATCCCCGGTAAAGACCGCGGCATGGACGCGACGGCCATCGCCGTTGCCTGGAAACGGAGAGGGAGAACCATATGGCAAAAGCCTACTGGATTGTGAGCGTCTCGGTTCGTGACGAAGGCAGATATCCCGAATATCTTGCCGCGGCGGCTCCTGCATTCCAGAAATTCGGAGCCAGGTTCATCGTGCGCGGCGGGGCGTTCGAAACCATGGAAGGCAGCGCCCGCGAACGAAACGTCGTGGTCGAGTTCAAGGACCGCCCGACCGCCTCTGCCTGCTACCAGAGCGCGGAATATCGGAGCGCGAGGGCCATTCGCCAGAAATATGCGGACGCTGATTTCATCATCATCGACGGCGCCGCCGACTAAGGCAGCGCCGTCGCCGATATCAGCCTCCGCAAAGGAGAACCATGGTGATCAAGCTGTTTTACACACCCCACACCTGTTCGCTCGCAACGCATATTGCGCTGGAGGATGCGGGTGCCGACTACACGACCGTACGGATCAACTTCGCCGACGACGAGCAGCGCAAGCCGGCCTATCTTGCCGTCAATCCCAAAGGGCGCGTTCCGGCGCTGGTCACCGACAGGGGTGTTCTGACGGAGACGCCTGCGATGCTCGCCTTCATCGCCCAGAGCTTCCCGCAGGCGCGGCTGGCGCCGCTGGATGATCCCTTCCTGTTCGCGGAGGTGCAGGCCTTCAACAGCTATCTGTGCGCGACGTTGCATGTGGCGCACTCGCATCGCATGCGCGGCAACCGTTGGGCCGACGATCCGGCTGCGATAGTTGCGATGCAACGCAAGGTCCCGGAATCCGTGAGCGCTTGTTACGATCCGATCGAGGAGAACCTGCTGCGAGGGCCGTGGGTGATGGGCGAGAGCTACACGATCTGCGATCCCTACCTGTTCACCATGGCACAGTGGCTGGAGCAGGACGGCGTAGATCCTTCCCGATTTCCGAAAGTCATCGCGCACCGGCGCCGGATGGCCGAGCGGCCGGCAGTTCGCAAAGCAATTGCAGAAGAACTCGCCTGAGCCGAATCAGTTCGGCATCATGGCGCACCGGCACCTCCGGTGCCGGGAATTGTACGGCGCGTCGGGTAGTCTAGCATATTTGTGACTGCCGTTCGTCTGTGACGGGCCGGCAACAGCGAGACACCGAATTCATGGGGGTTACGCGTTCCCCGGTTTGCTTGTGGCTGCAGCGCCCTCTAAACAGGTAAAAGTGTCGGGGTCGTCGGCGGGGGCGGACGGCCGGGGTTGCTTCGGGTTCACATGATTGGGCGTGCCGCTAGAGCTGGCCACGTGGCAAGGCGCGTGCTTCGATCGGGCATTTGTCTTGGTGTGGTAGCTTGCGTCGGTTTTGCCGCTACCGCGGCCCGGGCCGAATCCCTCCCCGAGGCATTGACCAAAGCCTATCAGACCAATCCGCAACTCAATGCCGAACGGGCGCGCCAGCGCGCCACCGACGAGAATGTGCCGCAGGCCCTGGCCGGCTACCGGCCGCAGATCATCGCGTCGTTGAGCGCCGGGCTGCAGGCGGTCCGCAACCTGCTGCCGGACAACACCTTCCAATCCGCAACCCTAAAGCCCTGGACCATCGGGGTGACGGTGTCGCAGACGCTGTTCAACGGATTCAAGACCGCCAACAGCGTGCGGGTCGCGGAATTGCAGGTGCAGTCGGGCCGCGAGGCGTTGCGCAATGTCGGTCAGGGCGTGCTGCTTGATGCCGTCACCGCCTACACCAACGTGCTGGCCAACCAGTCGCTGGTCGAGGCGCAGCGCTCCAATGTCGCGTTCCTGCGGGAAACCGTCGGCATCACCCAGAAACGCCTCAACGCCGGCGACGTCACGCCGACCGATACCGCGCAGGCCGAAGCGCGGCTCAGCCGTGGGCTCGCAGACCTGAACGCCGCCGAGGTCAATCTGGCCATCAGCCAGGCAACCTACGCCCAAGTGATCGGTAACCCGCCGGGGCAATTGCGGTCCGCAGACCCCGTGGACCATTATCTGCCGCGCAGCCGCGAAGACGCCATCGGCCTCGCCGCCAAGGAAAATCCGGCCGTCACCGCCGCGGGCTTCGACGTCGATGTCGCCTCCACCACCATCCGCGTCGCCGAAAGCAGCCTCCTGCCCTCTATCACGCTGCAGGGCAACGCCAGCCACAGCAGCGACGCCGATCCGAGCCTCACCACCTTCAGGACCGATCAGGCCGCGGTGACCGCGCAGATGAGCGCGCCGATCTACGACGGCGGCCTGGCGGCATCGCAGACCCGGCAGGCCAAGGAACTGACGGCGCAAAGCCGGCAGGTGCTCGATCAGGTGCGCAGCCAGGCCCGCACCGCGGCAGTCGGCGCCTGGGTTGCGAACGAAGGCGCCAAGATCGCGGTGGCCGCATCGGAATCCGAGGTGCGCGCGGCGACCGTGGCGCTGCAGGGCGTCAGCAAGGAAGCGCAGGGCGGCCAGCGCACCACGGTCGATGTCCTGAACTCGCAGGCCGACCTGATTTCAGCAAAGGCGCGGCTGATCGGCGCGCAGCGCGACCGCGTGATCGCTTCCTATACCCTGCTCAGCGCCATCGGCCGCCTCGACGTCAAGACGCTGGCGCTCAACACGCCGGACTACCTGCCGGAAGTGCATTATCATCAGGTCCGCGACGCCTGGCACGGCCTGCGCACGCCGTCGGGGCAGTGATCCGGAAACCGGCGCCATGAAGAGCTGCCGCATACACACTGGGGGCGTCGGGCTCTGGCGCCACCAGCCTCGGCCGCGCTCTGGCCGACGCACTGGCCCTGCCGCATCACGACACCGACGATTATTTCTGGCAGCCGACGGTGCCGCCCTATCAAAAGAAGCGCGAACGCGCCGAACGTATCAGGCTGATGCGGGAAATCTTTCTGCCGCGCGCCGACTGGGTGCTGAGCGGATCGCTCGAGGGCTGGGGCGACGAGATCATTCCGTACTTCGATCTGGTGATGTTCCTCTCGACACCCCGACAGGTTCGCCTGCAGCGCTTGCGCGCCCGGGAGGCCACGCATTTCGGCAGCTATGCGGTCGCCCCGGGCGGCTGGCGCCATCAAGACGCCGAAGATTTCGTCGACTGGGCGGCCCACTACGAGGAGGGTGATCGCGAAGGACGGAGCCTGGCAAAGCACGAGGCCTGGCTCGCCACACTGCCCTGCCCCGTCGTGCGGCTCGACGGATCGCGGTCAATGCCGGAACTGGTAGCGGAAGTCCGCGCCACGCTTGATGCACGCGCTGGTGGCCGAACCGACAACCCGGCTTGACCGGCCCGGCCAGCCTTGGGACATTGAATCGCGGTGGTCAGCCGGGGTCACTTCGATGCTTCAAGCCTGTTTGAACGGGGGCCGCGACAGGGGCTTTCATGCCGCCACGCCGCTCACGCCGCGAGAACTGGCAGCCGACGCAAGAGCCGTCGTGGATGCCGGCGCGCGAGAGCTGCATGTCCATCCGCGCGACGCCGCGGGTCGGGAAAGCCTGCATCCCGACGATACTGGTCGCGCACTCGAGGCCATCCGGGCCAGCGTGCCCGGGATTCCCGTCGGGTTGTCGACCGGCTGGTGGATTGCCCCGCAAGGACGCGCGCGGCAGCAGCAGATCCGGGCATGGCAAACGCTGCCCGATTATGTCTCCGTCAATCTGATCGAGGAAGACGCGGCCGAAATCATCGACCTCGCGCTTCAGAAGGGCATTGGCGTGGAGGCGGGCCTGTGGTCCGCCGCCGATGCCGAACGATTTGTTTCCATTGCGGGGGCGCGCAAATGCCTCCGAGTTCTGATCGAAATCAACGAGAAGGAATTTTCGGACGGTGCGGCGGTCGCGGGTCAGATCATGGCCATTCTGGACCGGGCCGCGATCCGGTTGCCGCGCCTGCTCCATGGGCTGGAAAACACCATGTGGCCGTTCTATCGCGAGGCACTTCGCCTTCGGCTCGATGGGAGGATTGGTTTCGAGGACGGGAAACTGCTGCCCTCCGGCGCAGAGGCAGAGAACAACGCCGCCCTGATCGGCGCGGCACACATGCTGCTGAGCAAAGGACGTGCTACGTTGTCACCTTAAGAAAAAACAGAAAACAAGAGCGAGGGAGAGAAACGATGTTCACGCGACGCAGTCTTCTGCTCGCCTCGATAGCGGCCGGAGTGAGCATGCCGAACCGAAACGTCCTTGCCAAAGCCTCGCAGCCTTCGACACCCGTCGATTTCGACGTCCCGGCCGGAGCCTGCGACTGCCATACCCATATCCACGGCGATCCCGAAAAATTCCCGTTCTTTTCGGGCCGCGTCTATACCCCGGAACCGGCATCGCCGGAGGAGATGTCGGCGCTGCACAAGGCGCTGCATGTCGAGCGCGTCGTGATCGTCACGCCCAGCGTCTATGGCACCGACAATTCGGCGACGCTGTTCGGCATCAAGGCGCGCGGGCCGACCGCGCGGGGCGTCGCCGTGATCGACGACAAGACGCCGGAGGCCGATCTCGACGCCATGAGCGCAGCCGGCATTCGCGGCATCCGGCTTAATCTCGCCACCGGCGGCGTCAACGATCCCGCGGTCGGCCGCCCGCGCTTTCAGGCCGCGGTCGAGCGCGTGAAAGCGCGCGGCTGGCATGTCCAGCTGTTCACCAACCTTGTCGATGATCTCTGCAATCAAGGATCTCGTCGCCGCCTCGCCGGTGCCGGTCGTATTCGATCATTTCGGCGGCGCGCAGGCTGAACTCGGCGTGGCGCAACCCGGTTTCTCGGACCTGCTGGAACTCGTGAAATCGGGCAAGGCCTACGTCAAGATTTCCGGCGCCTATCGCGCCTCGAAGCTCGCGCCCGATTATTCCGACGTGGTCCCGCTCGCGCGGGCGCTGATCGCGGCCAATTCCGACCGCATCGTCTGGGGCACGGATTGGCCGCACCCGAATTCGGTGACGCCGCCCGGCAAGAAGCCGACCGAACTAACGCCGCTGTACCAGATCGACGACGGCCGATTGCTCAACCAGCTGCCGGTGTGGGCGCCGGACGCGGCGATCCGCAGGAAGATCCTCGCCGATAATCCGGCACGGCTTTACGGATTCTGAGCGCCGGTTCGAGCCCGCTCCGTTTGGCGCAGCGGTTCCGCGCGATAGGGGCGTAACCAGTCGGCGGTCTTGCGCAGTCCGCCGAACGGGAACAGGTGAAATCCCGCGATCGATTCCGTCGCGGTCTTGGGCGCCGACTGCAGGCCGCGCATGACCTCATCCGGCCCGGTATCCGTGAGCAGCCGGCCGAAACGGCCGATCTGGCTGCGCAGCGAGCGGATCGAATTGCCGACACCGCAGCGAAGCGCGAATTTGGTCAGCGTGGCAGGGCTCGCCGGCCCGGCGAGACCGACAATGACGGGAAGATCGAGGCCGCGCGCATCGAGTTCGCCGATAAAGCCCAGGATCGGCGCGCTTTCGAAACAGAACTGCGTCACGACATCGACGCGGATTTTTGTCGAACGCCCCCAATCCCGCCAGGCTTCGAGCGCCTTAACGGTCGCATCCGGCGCCAGATAGGGGTGGCCTTCGGGATGCCCGGCGACGCTTACCCGCGAGATGCCGCGCGCCTCGATCAATCCGCTGGCGCGAACGTCAAAGCTCGATTTGAACGGTCCTTTTGCCGCCGCGACGTCGCCGGCGATCAGGAGAATGCGCGTGACATCCGCCTCGCCGCGGATGCGCGCCAGGAAGTCGTCGAGCGCCTCGCGCGACGGCATTTCGCGCGCGGCGATATGCGGCACCGGGTTGAAACCGGCGCGGCGCAGCACGGCGGCGGTCTCGACGTTGTGCCTGTAATTGTCGCCGGGCAGGAAGGTGATCGACACATCCGTGCCCGGCGGGAAATGATCCCGCAGCTCCCCCAGCTGGTGCCCGCGCGAGGAGACTTCGACCGAGGCGGACGACAGCAGCGCGTCGAGATCGCGGGACGGAGCCTGATCGGGTGCGGACATATCTTCCTCCCGGTCAGGCGCGCCGGCGCGAAATCACATAGGTTTCGTCGTTGAACCACAAGCCGCCGTGCTTCTTGAGCACCCGGTCGGTGGCTTCGAGGTAACGGCCGTCGCGGACCACTTCCGACAGCCTGACATCCTCGATCTGCGCGACATAGATCGCGGCATTCCAGGCGGCGAACAGCGTCGAGGTTCCGATCGGCCCCGAGACCTCGTCCGGCAAGGTGTGCATGTGATAGCGGAAGATCGATCGCGCATCGGAGGAAGCGTTGAAATTGTAGTGCCGCGCCTCGGCGCCAAGCTCGTGCTTGATCTGGCGCAGGATCGCGTAGCGATCGGTCTTGAAGGGATCTTCGCCGGGCCAGACCTCCTCGATGATCTCGATGCCGGGATCGTGGCCGTGCGAATGGATGCCGATCAGCCGGCCGCCGGGCCGCAGCGCGCGCACCAGCGGGGTGACGACTTTCGAGGCCTTGAATTCGACGCTGGCCCGCGCGCGGTAGGGCTGCGAGGCGATCACCAGATCGTAGTCGGCCATCACCCGCCCGGGCCGTGGCATGATCGGGTCGAGCAGGAACGAGTGATCCTCGCGCCGCAGCGTCAGGATGATGGGGCGGGTATAGAGCGGATTTCCCGTGGTCGGACTGATTCCGGCGCGCCAGTTCTCGGCCAGAAACCCTTCGAGCTGTCCGATCTGCTCGGCAAAGCCGTGCGCGGTATTGCCTGCCAGCGCGACATCCTTCCAGATCAGGCCCTGCGCCGACGTCGCCGAACGCGGCGTCAGCCACGGCGCCTCGGCATAATAGAGATTGGTGATGACGAGCACGGTTGCCGGATGTTCGAACAGACGGTCCGCCATCTTCTCCAGCATCAGCCGCACGTCTTCGTAGGAGATTTCCTTGGCGACGACGTAGAGCGGCATGGTCGGAAAGCGGGCGTGCACTGCCCGCATCACCCGCGACAGCACGGTGCCGTCACCGACGCCGGCGTCGAAGATCCGCAGCGCCGGCGGCGACGGCTGCAGATTGCCCAGTTCGAGCGAGACGCGATTGGCGACCTCGGTCTTCTCGCTGCAGGTCGAGACGAACAGCAGATATTTCTGCCGGTTGTCGAAAAACCGGAAACCCGGCGGCGCGACATCGGCCGCGGCGATCGCGCCATTGACCGGCTTGAAGGTCACGGGCGATCGGGTCCGCTCCGACGGCAAAGCGGCCCGGTGCTCGGTCAGATAGGCGCGGACCTTGTCGAGCGTGCCGGTGGTGATCTTGGCGCCATCGCGCAGCCGCGACACCAGCTTGCCATCATTGACGACGAGCCGCCCGAAGGTCGACTCGGCGGTCTGCGTCGCGCGGCAATAATCCCGGATTTCGCCGAGAATCTGGTCCGACGTGCCGGATGTGGTGCGTTCCTGGTGTTCCCCGATCCGCATGGTGTTCTCCCCCCGCGGTTTGTCCCTTGTCATATTCAGGGACAGCCGACAGGTTGCGTCAACCACAAACGGAGTGGGCAGGATTTATGGGCGCTTGCCCACAGCGATCCTGAGCCGGAGACCCGCCCTTGTCAGCGCGCCCGGCGCGAGAAGAACGAGATCAGCACCGGCAGCGTCACCAGGATGACCAGCGGCGCCAGCATCATGCCGGTGACGACCACCACCGCCAGCGGCTTCTGCACCTGCGATCCGATCCCGGCCGACATCGCCGCCGGCAACAGCCCGACGCCCGCCACCACGCAGGTCATCAGCACCGGGCGCAATTGCAGCTCGCCGGTGCGGATCACCGCCGTCACCTTGTCGTAACCCTCGTCGATCAGCTGGTTGAACTGCGACAGGATGATGATGCCGTCCATCACCGCGATGCCGAACAACGCGATGAAGCCGATCGCCGCCGACACGCTGAAGGGAATGCCGGTCAGCAGAAGCCCGAGCACGCCGCCGAAGATCGCCATCGGGATCACGCTCATGGCAAGCAGCGTATCTACCATCGAGCCGAAATTGAACCACAGCAGCACCGCGATCAGCGCGAGGCTGATCGGCACCACGATCGACAGCCGCTTGATGGCGTCCTGAAGATTGCCGAATTCACCGACCCACTCCAGGTGCGATCCCGGCGGAAGCTGCACCTGGGCGGCGACCTTTTCCTGCGCTTCCCTGACCGCGCCGCCGAGGTCGCGCTCGCGCACCGAGAACTTGATCGGCAGATAGCGCTCCTGCTGTTCCCGGTAGATATAGGCCGCGCCCGAGACCAGGCTGATCGACGCCACTTCGCTCAAGGGAATCTGCGTGATGGTGCCGTTCGGACCCGGCGCGCCGATCCGCAAGTTCTGGATCGCCTCGGCGCTCTTGCGATATTCCGGGGCCAGGCGGACGATGATCGGAAAGTGCCGGTCGCTGCCGGGCTCATAGAGATCGCCGGCGGTGTCGCCGCCGATCGCGACCTTGATGGTGGCGTTGATGTCGCCGGGGGCGAGCCCGTAGCGCGCGGCCTTGGCGCGGTCGATATCGATCTGGACCGTCGGCTGCCCGAGCGAGGTGAAGACCGCGAGGTCGGTAATTCCCTGCACGGTGGCAAGCACCGACTTGATCTTGTTGGCGGTGTCGGTCAGCGCCTGCAGATCGTTGCCATACAGCTTGATGGAGTTCTCGCCCTTCACGCCGGAGACGGCTTCGGAGACGTTGTCCTGCAGATACTGGGAGAAGTTGAACTCGACGCCGGGAAATTTGTCCTGCAGCTTCGCCAGCATCCGCGCGGTCAGCTCGTCCTTGTCGTGGGTGTCGGGCCATTCGCCGGCCGGTTTCAGCGGCGCGAAGAATTCCGCATTGAAGAACCCGGCAGCGTCCGTGCCGTCGTCGGGACGGCCATGCTGGGACACCACGGCCTCCACCTGCGGGAAGCTGCGGATCAGCTTGCGCATCTCGTTGACATAGGCGTTGCCTTCCTCGAGCGAGATGGTCGGCGGCAGGGTCGCGCGAATCCAGAGATTGCCCTCCTCCAGCTTGGGCAGGAATTCCAGCCCCAGCAGGCGGCCGAATACGACGGTCATGACCACGAGCCCGATGGCGCCGGCCATCACCAGCCGCCGGTTGCTCACGGCCCAGTGCAACACCGGCGCATAGATCCGGTGCAGGAACAGCATGATCCGCGTTTCGCTTTCCTCCATATGCGAAGGCAGGATGATCGCGCTCAGCGCCGGCGTGATCGTGAAGGTCGCGATCAGGCCTCCCGCCAGCGCGTAGGCATAGGTCCGCGCCATCGGCCCGAAGATGTTGCCTTCGACGCCGCTCAGGGTGAACAGCGGCAGGAATGCCGCGATGATGATGGCGGCCGCAAAGAAAATCGACCGCGACACGTCGGCGGACGCCGACAGGATGGCATGGCTCTTCATGCCCATGGTGGTGTCGTAGGAGATATGGCTCTGCTCGGCCTCCGAAAGCGCCGTGGTTTGCGACAGCCGGCGGAAGATCGCCTCCACCATGATCACGGTCGCGTCCACGATCAGCCCGAAATCGATCGCGCCCACCGACAGCAGATTGGCGGATTCGCCGCGCAGCACCAGGATGATGACGGCGAAGAACAGCGCGAACGGGATGGTGGCGCCGACGATCAGCGCGCTGCGGAGATCGCCGAGGAATATCCATTGCAGCAGCACGATCAGGAGAATGCCGACCACCATGTTGTGCAGCACCGTGGCTGTCGTGATGTCGATCAGGTCCTTGCGGTCGTAGATGCGCTCGATATGCACGCCGGGCGGCAGGATGCTCGAATTGTTGATCTGCGCCACCAGCTGTTCGACGCGCAGGATCGTCGGCGAACTCTGCTCGCCGCGGCGCATCAGCACGATGCCCTGCACGATGTCGTCGTCCTGATCGAGGCCGGCGATGCCGAGCCGCGGTTTCTCGCCCACGGTGACGTTGGCGACGTCCTTGACCAGCACCGGGTTGCCGCCGCTCTGCGACACCATGGTGTTGGCGAGATCGTCGATGGAACGGATCAGGCCGACGCCGCGCACCACGGCGGATTGGGTGCCGATATTGACGGTATTGCCGCCGACATTGATGTTGGAGTTGCTGACGGCCTGCAGCAGTTGCGGCAGCGTCAGGCCGTTGGAGATCAGCTTGTTGAAGTCGACCTGCAATTCGTAGGTCTTGGTCTTGCCGCCCCAGCCGGTGACGTCGATCACTCCGGGCACGGCGCGGAAGCGGCGCTGCAGGACCCAGTCCTGCAGCGTTTTCAGGTCGAGCACGCTGTAGTTCGGCGGTCCGACCAGCCGGTAGCGGTAGATTTCGCCGATGGCGCTGAGCGGCGAAATCCCCGGCTGTACGTTGCCGGGCAGCGGGGCCATTTGCGACAGCCGGTTCAGCACCTGCTGCAGCGCCTCGTCATAGGTGTAGTCGAACGAGAACTGCAGTTTGACGTCGGACAGGCCGTACAGCGAAATCGTCCGGATCGTGCGCAGGTTCTTGATGCCCGAAACCTGGGTCTCGATCGGAATGGTGATGTAGCGTTCGATCTCCTCAGACGACAGCCCCGGACTCTGCGTCACGATGTCGACCATCGGAGGCGTCGGGTCGGGATAGGCTTCGATGTTGAGCTGCTTGAACGCGATCAAGCCGCCGATCAGCACGACGGCGAGCAGGCCCACCATCAGATAGCGCCGGTTGACGGCAATGGCGACGAGACGATCCATTCAGATCGGGGCTTTCGCTGGCTGAGTTGGGATTAGGTGCCTGATGCGGCGCGGTCGATGAACAGGCTGCCTTTGGTAATGACCTGCTCACCGGGTTTCAGATTGCTATCGACCTCAACCAGGTCGCCATTGGTCATCCCGGTTTTGATCTGTCGCAGTTCGATCGACTTGTCCGCGTGCGCGACCCAGACCCGGACCTGGTTGCCCTCGTAGATCAACGCCTGTTTCGGCACGCCCACGGCCGGATGATCGCCGGGAGAATAGAGCGTGACATTGGCGAACATCTCAGGCTTCAGCAGGCCGTCCTTGTTGTCGATGGTGGCGCGGACCAGAAGCCGGCGCGTCGCCGGATCGATCGCCGCGGAAACATAGTCGATGTGCGCCGTCAACGTGCGACCCGGCAGCGCCAGCACGTTGAAAGCGATCTCCTGCCCCACCGACACCTTCGATGCGTCGGTCTCGCGGACGAAGGCGGTGAGCCAGACGGTCGAAAGGTCGCCGATCACGAACACCGGATCGCTGGCGCCGGAGTTGACATATTGGCCGGGGCCGACCTTGCGCTGCACGACCGTGCCCGCGATCGGCGAGAAGATGGTGGTGTCCGGATTGATGCTGCGTTTTTCCTGAAAGGCCTTGATCGCCTCGTCGCTGAATCCGAGAATTTTCAATTTATTCTGGGCCGCCTCCAGCGCCGTCTGCGAGGAGCGCATGTCGTTCTGGGCCTGGATCAAATTCGCCTGGCTCTGCTGGTAATCTTTCAGCGGAACGGCCTTGCCCTCGAACAGATCCTTGGCTCGCGTATCCTGGATTTGCGCGAGATCCAGCGCCGACTTCGCCTTGTTCAGGGCGGCCATCGCCGCGACGAAATCGTTCTGCGCCTGCACGGTGTCGGCGGCCTCGATCACGAACAGCGGCTGGCCCTGGGTGACGTTGTCGCCCGGCCGGACCATGAGTTTCATGACGCGGCCCGCATAGGGCGAAAACACCGGCGTCGAACGGTCTTCATCGACCGCGACCTTGCCCTCGGTCACGGTCTCGGCGCGGAAGGTTCGCTCGGCGACGGGTTCGATGGTCAGGCTCGCCCATTCCGCCGGCGTCGGGGTGTAGCGCTGCGATCCCTTTCGGGACTGGCTCGACACCTCGGAAGCCCCGTGGCCCGCCTCGCCGATATGGGTGAGCCCATACAGAGCCGCCCCGGCCAACACCAAGAGGGCTGCCCCGATGGCCAGCCGCTGCCGGTTAAGCATCTGCAATTGCTTCATAAACTCCGGCAGCATGGGTCCAGTCACTTCGGCGATGATTCCGGCAATGACTGCCTCATCGGTTCGCTAATAGTGCCGATTTGATGTTTCAAACAACCTAAAAACGACGCTTGCGCCAGCGTTTAAAGTTAAAATTTGGAGAGGCGCGTCTTATTTTCGAAAGGCTTCCGCGCCCGGTCAGTCGCGCGCCGGCCATTGCGGCGGGTGACTGCCGAGCGGCATCGCCGGGCGAGACCAGAAGGCGGGCGTTTTCGACAGGGTGGCCGAATGGCTCACCGCCCGCAGCGGACCGAACCCGGAAGGCACCTCTTCGATGAAGGGTGTGACCGCCTCGCCCTTCAAATCCTCGCTCTTGAGCCCATCGGCGATGCGGCCGAGATTCCACAGCCATCGTCCGGTCTGCGCCAGCGACACGCGGACATGCCAGCTGCCGCCTTCGCGGGCCTGGCGCGCTTTCGCCATCATGGCGCCGAACGCCATCAGATAGCCGGTGGCGTGATCGAGCATCTGCGCGGGCAATTCCTTCGGCCCCTCGGCGCCGGCGGCCTGGCCCTCGGCATGGTTGAAGCCGGTCGACGTCTGCACCAGCGAATCGAAACCGCGGCGCTCGGCCCACGGCCCCGCATGGCCGTAGGCCGACAGCGACACATACACGATGCCCGGATTGATGCGCGCGGCATCCTGCGGCGAAAAACCGAGCGAGCCGAGCGCGCGCGGACGGTAGCCTTGCGAGAAGATGTCGGCCTGCGCCAGCAGATCGCGCAACGCGCCTTGTCCCTGCTCGCTCTTGAGCTCGGCGAAAGCCGAGAGCTTGCCGCGTCCGGTGTCGATGGTGAGCCAGGGGATTGCCGGCAGACCGGGGCCCGATATTAGCAGCACGTCGGCGCCGTGAGCCGCGAGCGTGCGGCCGGCGACGGGACCGGCGATCACCCGCGACAGGTCGAGCACGCGCACGCCCGCAAGCGGACGGTCCCCCGCGGGCCATGGTTTTGGTGCGGCCTCACCGATTTTTTCGATCGAGACCGTCGGCAAGTCGCCCAGCGCCTTGGCCTGCGGCAAGGCCGACCATTCGTCATGGGAACGCATCATCGCGACCACGCCGCCCGCGGCATAGGCCGCGGTCTCGAAGGCTTCGGCCTCCCACTGCATCAGCGCGGCCTGGACGTCGTCGCGTTCCGCGTTGCAGTCCAGCACCTTGCAGACCGCGGCGCGATGATGCGGGAAATTGGTGTGCAGCCGCACGAAACGTTTATCGCCAGTTTTGTAGACCCCGGCGATGGCGTCCCAGGCGGGCGGCGGCGGCTTGCCGTCGACGCGCAAATAGCGCTCGCTGCGGCACTCCACGACGGCATGACGCATGTCGACCGCGATGCCTTGCGATTGTCCGCTGCGCAATTTCCAGAGCTGCGCGGCGGCAAGACCGGCCGCGGCAATGCTGGTCTGCGCCGCGGCGGCGACGCGAAACGACGACGGCAGCTGCGGCTCTTCCCCGGTCAGGGTGACGGCATCGAGCGCGGCTGGCTCGCCGCCGGCGGAGAGCCAGAGATCGGCCAGAATTTCGCGGGGCGTTTGCATGACCGTCACTTTTCCCTACGCTCTGGACTGGCTGGAATTCGTTTGGCCTTGTCGCGCAATCCTGCTGTTTTTTGCCTTACCATGGAGGGAACTGCAATGGCTGCCATCGATCCCTTGACCGCCGCGGGCGTACTGCTGGCGACGGCCGCAACGGACGCGGTCTATGTCATGTTCACCTCGGCCGTCGTGGCACGCAGGCGCGTGCCGGCGGCGACCTGGAGCAGCGTATGGTATCTGCTCTCCTCCTACGCCGTGATCAGCTATACGGAAAACTGGGTCTATGTCGCCTTCGCGGCGATCGGTTCTTGGCTCGGCGCGTTTGCAACGATCACATTCCTGCACCGGCCGCCCGGCGGTCCGCCGATCGGCGCCGCGCCGGAATAGCGAAACGCCATCAATGAAAATCCCGCGAGGGCGGCAGGATCCGCACGTTGCGGGGATGGCGGATTTTCTGGGCCGGATTATCCGGATGCTGGCGGGGGTCGTCATGCAGCGGTTCGATCAGCGCCGCCCCTGCCGGCAGCGCGGGTTTCCGGCTGAGTGAATCATTGGCGAGACCCACCAGATCGCGGGAGCGATCGAACAGTTTCTCGGCAACGAGATGCACGACCTTTTCCGGGCTGCTTTGGATATAGCCCTCGACCAGCACCAGCCGCGACCCCATCACCTCCTTGCGGTATCTTTCCATCACCTTCGGCCACACCACGATATTGGCGATGCCGGTTTCATCCTCCAGCGTCATGAACACGACGCCCTTGGCGCTGCCCGGACGCTGCCGCACCAGCACCACGCCGGCGCAGCAGACATGTTGCCGGTCATTGGCATCGGAAACCGCCGCACAGGGGATGACGCGCTCGCCGGCAAACATCGGCCTCAGGAACTCCATCGGGTGGCCCTTCAGCGACAGCCGGATGGTCTGATAATCGGCGACCACCTGCTCCGGCAGCGGCATCAGCGGCAACGGCTGTGCCTGTTCGTCCGGCTGCTCGCGCGCGGCGGCCGTTTCGAACAGCGGCAGCGGCACGTCATCGGGCAGCCGCCGTACCGCCCACAATGCGGCGCGGCGGTCGAGCCCGATGGAGCGAAACGCATCGGCATCCGCCAGCAGGATCAGCGCACGCTTGGGCAGCCCCGTGTCGCGGGCGAAATCCTCCAGCGAGGTGAACGGACGGCGCTGCCGCGCGGCGACGATGCGCTCGGCCCAGTCTTCCGCTTTCGGCTTGCCGGCTTTTTGCCTTAAGAATTCCTCATCCGGATCGGCCCATTTGAACCCGTCGATCTGGCGGAAACCGAGCCGAACGGCGCAATAATCTCCGCTTCTCTCCTCCAGCGTGTTCTGCGCGAAACTGTGCGACACATCGATCTCGCGCACCTCGACGCCGTTCTTGCGGGCATCGCCGACGATCTGGGCGGGAGCGTAAAATCCCATCGGCTGCGAATTCAACAGCCCGCAGCAGAACGCATCGGGATGGAAATGCTTCAGCCATGACGAGACATAGACGAGCTGGGCAAAACTCGCGGCGTGGCTTTCCGGGAAACCGTAGCTGCCGAACCCCTTGATCTGGTCGAAGCAGTTTTTCGCGAATTCCGGATCGTAGCCGCGCGCGATCATGTTACCGACCATCTTGGATTCGAATTTGCCGATGGTGCCGACATTGCGGAACGTCGCCATGGCGCGGCGCAGGCCGTTGGCCTCCTCGGAGGTGAACTTCGCGGCCTCGATGGCGATCCGCATCGCCTGTTCCTGGAACAGCGGCACGCCGAGGGTCTTGTGCAAGACCCTGCGCAATTCATCCTTGTCGCCATGTTCTGGCGACGGCGAAGGATAGCTTACCTTCTCCTGGTTGTTCCGCCGGCGAAGATAGGGATGCACCATGTCGCCCTGGATCGGGCCCGGACGCACGATGGCGACCTCGATGACGAGATCATAAAATACCCGCGGTTTCAGGCGCGGCAGCATGTTCATCTGGGCGCGGCTTTCGACCTGGAACACGCCGAGCGATTCACCCCGGCACAGCATGTCATAGACCGGCTTCTGGTCCTGCGGGATCGTCGCCAGTTCCCAGCGTTCGCCCTTGTGGTCCGCGATGAAGTCAAAGCATTTGCGGATGCAGGTCAGCATCCCCAGCGCCAGCACGTCGACCTTCATCATGTTCAGCGCATCGACGTCGTCCTTGTCCCATTCGATGAAAGTGCGGTCGTCCATCGCGGCATTGCCGATCGGCACATAGCTGTCGAGCCGGTCCTGCGTCAGCACATAACCGCCGACATGCTGCGACAAATGGCGCGGAAACTCGATCAGCTCGGCGGCGAGTTCGACGGCGAGCCCGACCATCGGATTGGCAGGATCGAGCCCGGCCTGCCTGACCTGCATTTCGTCGAGGCCCTTGCCCCAGCTTCCCCACACCGTGTCGGCCAGCGCCGCCGTCACATCCTCCGTCAGCCCCAGCGCCTTGCCGACGTCGCGGATCGCGCTGCGCGGCCGGTAATGAATGACGGTCGCGATGATGGCGGCGCGGTGCCGGCCATATCGGCGGTAGACATATTGCATCACCTCCTCGCGCCGCGAATGCTCGAAATCGACGTCGATGTCGGGCGGCTCCAGCCGTTCCTTGGAAATGAAGCGCTCGAACAACAGATCGACCTTGGTCGGATCGACGGACGTCACGTCGAGCACATAGCAGACGGCCGAGTTCGCCGCCGATCCCCGGCCCTGGCAGAGGATATCTTGGCTGCGCGCGTAACGGACGATGTCGTGCACGGTGAGAAAGTAATGCGCGTATTTCAGCTTCCGGATCAGGCGCAGTTCCTTGTGCAGGACCTTCCTGGTCTTGGGTGAAATCCGGATCGGGAATCGCCGGTGGGCGCCCTGCCAGGTCAGGTCTTCCAGATGGCGCTGCGCGGTCTTGCCCGGCGGCACCGGCTCGTCGGGATACTGGTATTTGAGCTGGTCGAGCGAGAACGCGATACGGTCGGCAAACCGCATGGTTTCCGCGATCGCCTCCGGCACGTCGCGAAACAGCCGCGCCATTTCCTCGGCAGGCTTGAGAAAGCGTTCGGCATTGGCCTCGAGCCGCTTGCCGGCGGCCTCGATGGTGGTCTTTTCGCGGATGCAGGTCAGCACATCCTGCAGACGGCGGCGCGAGGGATGGTGATACAGCACTTCATTGGTCGCGAGCAGCGGCACGCGGGCGGTTACGGCGATATGATGAAGCCGCGCCAAGCGGCGCCGGTCGTCGCCGCGGTACAACAGGCTCGCCGCCAGCCACACACCATCCGCGCGGCTCTTCTGCAACCGCTCCAGCACCGCGAGCGCTTTCGCCGTCTCGAAGCGATGCGGCAGCGTCAGAACCAGAAGCTGTCCTCCGGAAAATTCCAGGAGGTCATCGAGTTTTAAATGACACTCGCCCTTCTCGGTAGTGTCGCCGCGCTTGCCGCGGGTGAGCAACTGGCACAGCCGGCCGTAAGCCGCGCGATCGCAGGGATAGACCAGAATATCCGGCGTATCGTCGATGAAGACGAGCCGCGATCCGATCAGAAGCTTCGGCTTGGAGGTGACGTTGGGATTATCGAGCTCCTTGTAGGCCCGCACCACGCCGGCCAGCGTGTTGCGGTCGGCGATGCCGATCGCGGGAAGACGCAGGTCGCTCGCCTGATGCACGTAATCGCGCGGATCCGATCCCCCGCGCAGGAACGAAAAATTCGTCGTGATCCCGATTTCCGCGTAAGCAAGCGCGGTCATGCGAATAATCCGTGCATGAACCAGTTCGGCTGCACCGCCTTGCCCTCCTCCTGCGCGATCTCGCGATCATAAAGGCCGTCGCGATAGAGCCAGAACCGCAAGCCCGCCTCGTCCTCGACCCGGAAATAATCCCGCGTCAGTCCTTCCGCGCGCCACCATTCCATGGCGACCCGCTCGGGGCCCTCGGCGCGGATTACGGCATGGGTGGCGCGGCGCCAGACAAACCGCGCGGGCGGCCCATCCGGCACCTGCGCGATCACCTTGATCTGTTCCGGCCGCTCGAACAGCCGCAACGGCCGCAGCGGCGGCTCACCTTCCACCCGCGGCGTCCAGGCCGCATGCGCCGCAGCGGTCAGATGATGCTGCGCGGGCGCCGCCAGCACCGCGCGCTCGGGGATATGGGTGTCCTGCGGCAAATGCACGACCACGCGTTTTCCGCCGATGCGCGCGGCGATGCGGTCGATCAACGCGGCCACCTCGTCATTGTCGTGCACATTGGCATCGAGATCGCGCTGCTCCTGCACGACGATTTCGGTGCGGCTGGCGCTCAGGCGAATGAGATCGAATCCGAAGCCCGGATCGAGCGGATCGCTCAGGGCGCCGAGCCGCTCGCGAAACAACCGGTCGATCACCTCACGCCTGGTCACGGGCCGGCCGGTATCGACCATGATGGTGCGGACCACGCCGTCGGTGCGGAAGAAACGGGCTTCCAGCCGCCGCGCGCCCTTGCCTTGCTGTGCCATCGCCGCGACCAGCATGCCGGCAAGTCCCGACAAGGTCGCAGAGATCACCGCTTCGGTCGCCACCGGCTCGGCGAAGCGTTTCTCGACGATGTAATCCGGCAACGGCTTCAAGGGACTGATCGGCGCATCGCTTTGTCCCAGCGCCTGTTCCAGCAGGGTTGTAAAACCGGCACCGAATCTCGCGGCGATCTCATGCCGCGCGCGGGAAGCCACATCGCCGATGGTTTTCAGGCCGGCGCGGCGCAGGCCCGCGACCACGGCGGCGTCGGCGCCGAGCGCGGATACCGGCAGCGGCCCGACCGCATCGGCCTCTTCGCCCTGCCTGACGATGCGGCCATGGACATGGCGGGTCAGCGTCCGCGCGCAGACGGCGGTGCCGGCGATGGCGGCGCTGACGGCAAAACCCTGCGCGGTCAGTACGTCGCACATCAGCCGCATCATCGCGGCCTCGCCGCCGAACAGATGCACGCAGCCGGTGATGTCGAGAAACAGGCCGTGCGGGGGATCGAGCGCCACCAGCGGGGTGAAGCGGTCGCACCAACAGGCGATGGCGTTCAGCGCGTGGGCGTCGGCGGCTTCGTCGGCGTCGTATACCCTCAGCTGCGGACAGATGGCGCGGGCATTGGCGAGCGGCAGGCCGATATCGAGACCCAGACGTGCGGCGGCATCATCGAGCGCGAAAATCTGCAGCGCGTTGTTTTGCCTGGCGACGACGATGCTGGGATCATCAGCCAGCGCGGCGTCGCTTTGCCAAAGCTGGCGCTTGATGCGGTCGATGGGCAGGCGTGGCAGCCACAGGCTGAGGATCCGCCGCGGGTTTCGCGAAAAGGCACTCATCACATTTCCATTCCATGATCCACCGGCCGACAGGGCCATGACGGTTGCGGACAAGCTGCGCATCGAACACCGGTGCACCCCACGCGCTCCATAACGGCGCCGGCGGCGAATGCGCCGCGCGCACGATCCATCGCGTCTCCGCCGTCGAGGGCTGCGGCTCCGCCGCCATCCGCAGCAACAGGCCGGTCACGCCGGAGGCCTGCGCCGCCAGCGTCAGCTTGCGGCTGGCAACGAGATCGAACTGACGTGTTTCGCCCCAGACCTCGAGCACGACGGCGCCGAGCGCATCGCAGGCCAGCGCGTCGGCGGCGGTCCGCAGCGCGGCCTCCACGTCGGCGGCGCGCACCGTCACGAGGAGCCGCGGATCGAGACCGAGTTCGGCCAGTCCGCTCATCGACAGCGCGCCCGTTTCGATTTCCGCAAAATCCTGCCGGATCCACAGCAGCGGCCGCCGTGCGGTCACCCGTCCCGCGAGGCCTGCGACGAACCCCGTTGCCGTGGCGCTTTGCCGGCCACCTTCACAAAACACCTCGTGCATCGCGCCCAAGGCGAGGCCGCCCTGCAGCGTCGCATCCGCCTCCGTATGCCCAAGCGCGGCCTTGCGAGGCGCATAGGCATCGCCGTGCGACTCGATGCGTTCGATGCTGCCGCGCAAATCCGCAAGCGTGTTCATGCGTGCGCCGGTCATGCGCCGCTCCTTAAAGAGATGGTGGCCGTCACTGGTTCTCTCATGAACCCGTGACTGGCCCATTTGTTCATGATATGTTCTAATATAAAGCTAACATGGCGGGGAGAGTCAATCGGGTCCGGTGCTTTATGTTTTTCCTGAGCAATCCCAATGGGATCAAGGGAACCCTTACCGCCCCGCCCGAATTGAGCCTCGACCGCCGCAATCATATTCTCCACAGCAAGCGGAAAATGCCCATGGCGACTGCATCCCAAAGCCTCGAAATCCTGCGCGCGGAAGCTGCCGATTGCCGCGCCTGCCCACTCTGGAAAAACGCGACCCAGACCGTGTTCGGCGAAGGCCCGCCGCACGCGCCCCTGATGCTGGTCGGCGAGCAGCCCGGCGACAAGGAAGACATCGCCGGCAAGCCTTTCGTCGGCCCCGCCGGACAAATGCTCGACCGCGCGCTTCAGGAAGCCGGCATCGACCGCAACAAGGCCTACGTCACCAATGCGGTCAAACATTTCAAATTCCTGGCGCGGGGAAAATTCCGCCTGCACCAGAAACCGACGACGCCGGAGATCAAGGCGTGCCGGCCATGGTACGAACGCGAGCTGGCCGCGATCAAACCGGATCTGGTGGTGGCGATGGGCGCGACCGCCGCGCAAAGCGTGTTTGGCAAGATCACCCCGATCAACAGGAATCGCGGCCGCCTGATCGACCTCGATGATGGAACCAGGGCGCTGGTGACGGTGCATCCGTCCTATCTGTTGCGGCTGCCGGACGAGGACGCCAAGGCAAAGGAATATCAGCGTTTTGTCGATGACCTGAAAATTGCTGCAGCGCTTTTACGAAAGTCGACGCGCGCGGCCTGAAGGCTTGCACACAATTCAAGAGAATTTGCCCACAATTCATGCGGGCTTGGCGATGCGAATATTTGACATTCATTCGCACAACCTTTAATTGAAAACAATGCGGTAATTCCGCAGAGGGGTTGGCGCGCTGCGTGGTTGACTGGCCCCGGATACCGCGCAGCGCGCCACTCTTGTGTCAGGCCGCGGCGGCGAGGTTGACCGCCGCTTCCGCCAGCGACGTCAGGCTTTCATCGGTCTTCCGTTCTTCCTGCAGGGTCTGATCCAGAAGCCGCGCCGCATCCTTCATGCCGAGCTGCTGCGCCCATTGCTTGAGCGTGCCGTAACGCGAGATTTCGTAGTGCTCGACGGCCTGGGCTGCCGCCAGCATGCCGGCATCGAGCGCCTCGCAGCCCTTGTACTCATCCATGATCTCCTTGCCCTCGTCGAGGATGCCCTGGATCGCGTCGCAGGTCTTGCCGCGCGCCGGCTTGTCGAGCAATTCGAAAATCTGTTCGAGGCGCTCGACCTGGCCTTCGGTCTCGCCGTGATGCTTTTCGAAGGCCGCGCGCAGTTTGTCGGAACTGGCGGCCTTCGCCATCTTCGGCAGCGCCTTCAAAATCTGTTTTTCGGCGAAGTAGATGTCTTTCAGCGTATCGAGGAAGAGGTCGTTGAGGTCTTTGTCTTTCGCGGTCATGGTGCACTCCGTTGGCGATGAGGGAGGTTTCCCGCTTTCCCAACGTCGCCTCGGGAGCAATGTTCCAGCACCTGCGACAAGCAAACGCGGCGGCCACTTTGGATGTGGACACGCCGCGCTCAACGTCGCCTGACGGACAGAGCAGGCCTCAGGCCGCCAGCGTGCTCTCCACCAGCTTGATCCAGTACGAGGTGCCGTACACGATCGCCTCGTCGTTGAAATTGTAGGCGGGATGATGCAGGCCGGCACTGTCGCCATTGCCGCAGAAGATGAACGCGCCCGGCCGCGCTTCCAGCATATAGGAGAAATCCTCCGCGCCCATCAGCGGCGGCGTCTCGTGCACGTTGCCCTCGCCGGCGATTTCCTTGGCCACCGCCGTCGCGCGATCGGTCTGCAAGGCGTGGTTGACCGTCACCGGATAGCCGCGCTCGTAAACCAGATCGATCTTGGCGCCCGTGATCTGCGCGACGCCGGCGACGACCTCATGCACGCGCTTCTCGACCAGCGACCGCACTTCCTCGGTCAAGGTGCGGACCGTACCCTTGAGCTCCGCGGTCTGCGGGATGACGTTGCGGGCGTTGCCGGCATGGAACTCGCACATCGAGATGACGGCGGAGTCCAGCGGATCGATGCTGCGCGACACGATCGACTGCAGCGCCGTGATCAGCTGCGCGCCGACCAGCACCGAATCGATGCATTTGTGCGGCCGCGCCGCGTGCCCGCCATGGCCTTCGATCCTGATGTCGATCGCATCCGTCGCCGCCATGATCGGACCGGAGCGGATCGCGAACGAGCCGACCGGAATTCCCGGACCATTATGCATGCCGTAGACCTGGTCGATGGCGAAGCGCTCCATCAGCCCGTCCTTGATCATCGCGGCGGCTCCCGCGCCGCCCTCCTCCGCAGGCTGGAAGATCACGACCGCGTCGCCGGCGAAATTCCGCGTCTCCGAGAGATAGCGGGCAGCGCCCAGCAACATCGCGGTGTGTCCGTCATGACCGCAGGCGTGCATCAGGCCCGGCGTCTTGGAAGCATAGGGAAGATCGGTCTCCTCCTCGATCGGCAGCGCGTCCATGTCGGCGCGAAGCCCGATCGTCTTGATGTCGCCCTTGCCGGCCGGCTTGCGGCCCTTGATGACGCCGACCACGCCGGTACGGCCGAGGCCGGTGGCAACCTCGTCGCAACCGAATTCCCGCAGCCGCTCCGCCACGAATGCTGCGGTGCGATGCACGTCATACAGCAATTCGGGGTGTTGATGGATATCCCGGCGCCAGGCCTGGATATCGGGTTGGAGATCAGCGACGCGGTTGACGATGGGCATGTGGAATTCTCGGTTGAAGGTTCATGGCGGTTCGCCTGTCTAGCACGCGGTCGCGATCCGCCCAACACTCCTCGAACACCGCACAGAGGTGCCATGATGAGGCGACGGCCTTGATTTCCGGCGCCTTCGTGCCAAGAAGGGCAGCATGGTGATGCCTTATGAAGCAGCTTGAAGGTGATTTCGACTATATCGTCGTGGGCGCCGGCACCGCCGGCTGCATCATGGCCAACCGGCTGTCGGCCGACCCCAAGAACCGCGTCCTGATCCTGGAGGCCGGCGGCGACGACAACTGGATCTGGTTTCACATCCCGGTCGGCTATCTCTTCGCCATCGGCAATCCCCGCTCGGACTGGATGTTCCGGACCGAGCCGGAAGCCGGCCTCAACGGCCGCTCGCTGGCCTATCCCCGCGGCAAGGTGATCGGCGGCTCCTCGGCCATCAACGCCATGATCTCGATGCGCGGACAGGCCGCCGACTACGACCACTGGCGCCAGCTTGGCCTCGCGGGGTGGGGCTACGACGACGTGCTGCCCGCATTCCGCCGGCTGGAGGATCATTTTCTGGGCGAGAGCGAGCACCACGGCACCGGCGGCGGCTGGCGGATCGAGGCGGCGCGGCTGTCCTGGGCAATCCTCGACGCGGTCGGCGACGCCGCCGAACAGATGGGAATCCGCCGCATCGCCGATTTCAACACCGGCGACAATGAGGGCATCGGCTATTTCCACGTCAACCAGAAGCGCGGGCGCCGCTGGTCGTCGGCGCGCGGCTTCCTGAAGCCGGTACTGAACCGGCCCAATCTGCGGCTGGAAAAAAACGTGCTGGTCGACCGCCTGATCGTCGAGAACGGCCGCGCCGCCGGCGTCCGCTTCATGCAGGGCGGCGAAGTGGTCGAGGCGCGCGCCAAAGGCGAAGTGATCCTGTGCGCCGGCTCGATCGGATCGATCCAGGTACTGCACCGCTCCGGCATCGGGCCTTCCGAATGGCTGGCGCCGCTCGGAATCGAAACCGTGCTCGACCGGCCCGGCGTCGGGCGCAATCTGCAGGACCATCTGCAGCAGCGCGCGATCTACAAGGTCTCGGGCGTCCGCACCCTCAACGAGACCTACTACTCGCTGCTGCGGCGCGGCCTGATGGGTCTCGACTACGCTTTCCGCCGCCGCGGTCCCCTGACCATGGCACCCTCGCAGCTCGGCATCTTCACCCGCTCCGATTCCCATCGCGACCGCGCCAACATCCAGTTCCACGTGCAGCCGCTGTCGCTCGACAAGTTCGGCGATCCCCTGCATCGCTTTCCCGCCATCACGGTCAGCGCCTGCAATCTGCAGCCGACCTCGCGCGGCACCGTGCGCATCCGCTCGGCCGCGCCCACCGAGGCGCCCGCGATCGCGCCGAATTACCTCACGACCGGCGAGGACCGCCAGGTCGCCGCCGACGCCATCCGCACCACGCGGCGGCTGATGCAGCAAAAGGCGCTGGCGCCGTATCACCCGCACGAATTCCTTCCCGGCCCCTCCGTCGGCGACGACGAGGCCTCGCTGGCAAAAGCCGCGGGCGACATCGGCACCACGATCTTCCATCCCGTCGGCACCGCCAAGATGGGCACCGCCAGCGATCCCTCCGCGGTGGTCGACGAACGGCTGCGCTTTTTCGGCATCGCCGGCCTTCGCGTCGCCGATGCCTCGGTGATGCCGACGATCACCTCGGGCAACACCAACACCCCGACCGCGATGATCGCGGAAAAGGGTGCGGCGATGATTCTGGAGGATGCGAAATGATTGCGTAGCCCGGATGGAGCGAAGCGCAATCCGGGATAGCTCCATCCGTCGGCGAGACTGTCCCCGGGTTTCGCTTCGCTCCACCCGGACTACCATCGTCATTGCGAGCGCAGCGAAGCAATCCACTCTTTCTTTTTGTTGCACCATGGATTGCTTCGCTGCGCTCGCAATGACGGCAAAACATACTTGCGCGATCTCGCCGCAGGACTTGCGCGAGGTTTGGCCTGCTCGTTTCGCCCTCTGCAATCGGAGGGCGCAGGGAATGCCGGGCGCCCGATGCGCCCGATAGCCGCGTGTGCAATGAGTAGTGAGATGCGCACACGCGTTAGTCAGGTCACACCGGAAATCGCCCGGCATTCCCCACGCAATGGTTTACGGCTTATAACGCGCTCTCCCGGGTGACCGGGCTTTCTTGCCACCGTCATTTGCGGATGTTGCCGCAAACTTGATGCCAGCGTCGGGGCATCAGGACCACACGCCTTCGCCGTCCGCCAGCCGCATCGCCCGTCCAGCGAAGTGCTCGCGTCCACCGCATCCCGCTCCGCGTTTCGTGACGTTGCGCAACGCCCCTCCAAAGAAGCGGGACGGCCGTGGATATAGAAGTGATTTGCGATTTCTGAAAACCGGAATATTTTTTCAAAAGGGGCTGGACAGACTTTTGGTGATTTGCCCGTCGGGTTGTTTGGGATAGCGTTTTTCGAGCGGGGTTGAGATAAAGAATGGACCGAATATCGAAATTTTTTTGCGGGCGTGGACCTTGAATAAAATTGAAGTGACGGAATGGGATTCGCGATCGGCGCTGATGGAGCATCTGGCGAGTTCAGATGAAATTCGTTGTGTCATCGGACAGGACGCGGAAGCACCAAGACAATTCTACTCCTTTTCAATTCAACAATTCGGCCGAGAACTAGGCTTTGGAATCGTGTGCTCGCACTTTGGCATAAAGCCGATTGCCATTCAGGTTTCCGACAGTCTCCTCATGGTTGGACATGACAAATCCGTCACCGCAGTTGATCTGAACGCTGGAGTGCCAAAATTCAACATTCATCTACCGGCTCCATTCTACCATTTTCTGACCGGTGACGAGCACGACTACATCATCGTCGTTTATGAAATCGGATTGATAAGGCTTTCGATGAATGGAACGATCGAGTGGGCGCTTGACAGCGACATCGTAGAGGGCGTGCAACAGGACAAAGATCGCCTCCTTGTGAAAACGTCGGGTAACCCAGAACCCACGCCTATATCGATCGCGTCGGGCAAGACCACGGAACAGCGCTCGGCATGACGGACCGGCATCGCATTTGGATCGACCATGCCGGCGGACGCATCGCGCTCGCGCGATGGGGCGACGTCGAGGCCGGCAAGCCGCCTGCCCTGCTGGTGCACGGCACCGGTTTCGTCGCCGAGGTCTGGGACGAGGTCGCCCGTGAGCTGGCACGCCGATACACGGTCTATGGCATCGACCGCCGCGGCCATGGCAGCAGCCACAAGCCTTCCCTCGATCGGTATCACTTCCTTGATTTCGCATCGGACATCCGTGCCGTGGTCGAGACGCTCGGCTTGACGGATATCTTCGGCATCGGACATAGCGCCGGCGCCACCGACCTGCTGCTCGCCGCGCACCTTATGCCCGGCCGCTTCTCGCGCCTGTTCGTGATGGAGCCAACCATCATGGATCCGCGCGCGCGACGCGACGGCGGGCTTAGCAACCAGGCCGCCGCTTCCGTGCAGGGAACGCTGCGCCGCCAGCCCGAATTCGAGCACGCCGCCACGGCATTCAACCGCTATCGCGCGGCGCCGGCCTTCGCGGATTGGTCGGAAGATGCGCTCCGGGCCTATATACAATATGGCTTCGAGACACTGCCCGACGGCCGGGTGCGGCTGTTGTGCCGGCCGGAGATCGAAGCGGCGATGCTGCGGCCGATCTTCGAGGCGATGGAGCAGGTCTACGCCGGAGACGAACGCGGCAATCCCTTCACTTCGCTCACCGCCATCGATTGCCCGGTACGCGTCGCCACCGCCGAAACTTCGTGGGGCGTCTACAAGGAGATGGCCGCCAGGGCGGTTGCGCTGATCCCGGGCGCGAGCCAGTGGACGTTCGACGGCGTCGGCCATTGCGTGGCGCAGGAAGCGCCGGCGCAGTTGCTGCAGGCGCTGGAGGCGTTCGAGGCCGAGACGAGCTAAGGCGGTGAACTCTTAGATCCGCCGGGAACGCAGCTTGCCAGAGTCCGCTGTGCCCCATTAGCGACAAAATTCCGCAGCGCAACGAAATGACGCGATGTGCCAATATCGTCGGTGGCGCGCTGAGCCTAGTGCCTTGACGGTCTTGAGGTTGATGGCCCCGCGAGAATGTGAACCTGTCAGGGGCGCTTATAGCGGCCGGCAACCTGTGGCACGTGAACGACGGCACTGTCGCGGAGCGGTCGTTTGGTCCGCGACAGTGTCGTTTCATGCGACCTTATCTTTAGTCGTCGTCATCCTCGGTACGATGTTCAATCGCATCTCGTATCCCCCGTCCGACCGCATATGTGGCGAAGGCCATCCTCTTCTTCTGATCCGGGGCTAGCGTCTTATACAGTGGCTCCCATGCATCGGCTTCCTTCTTGAGGTCAGCGGCACGTTGACTCAGTCTCTCCGCCCGACGTTGCATGAGTTCGACCGCATTGCGTTCGCCAGCCGCCTCCATTGGGCCGCTATCGCGCAGTTCCGCCACCCTTTCAAACCGGGCTTGTCGGTTCTTCGCTCGCGCGCGGATGGCCTCCTCCACGGCCGGCCAGTATTTTTCCTGGTCGGGCGTCAGCTGCAAGGCGGCCTTGATTATGCCGACGCGCGCATCCGTCAAGGCTTTCAGGTCGGCGGCACTGGGCTGCCGCATTCCTACGGTCGAAGACGTCTCCGCTGCGTAGGCAAGAGTTGATGCTGTTATGAGAACTGCAGTGGCTGCAACGGCAATTTTCCTGATCATCATCGCAAACTCCTGGGTGACGTTCGCCCCCCGCGCGGCCTGCACGATGCGCGTTGCGAGCGACTTGCAGTATCGGGTGATTACCTAGTCGAGGGTGAGATTCTCCCAGCTGCTGCCCCGCCGCTGAGCATTTCCATCGAGACCCGGCCCTGGGGGTTATCCGGCCATGTGCGCTATATCGCCGAAGGTCGAGGCAAATCCGGAGCAGCTACCGAACAAACGCCGTGGCGCTCGGATCAAATTCACATCGATTCGAATTTGGCTGCGAGCAAATGAGTCCGCGCCCCAGTCCTCACGAAATCGTCATCGCCCCGGCCCGCTGATCCCGCTTCGCCGGGAATAAACCGCCGCCTCGCCCGATCACCTCCCCGCAAACCCAATCATGGGTCCAAGGAGAACAGGCGATGAGCGATCACGATCATCATGATGACAAGCCCGGCGTCAGCCGCCGCAAGGTGCTGGAGTGCATGACCTGGGCCGGCACCGGCGTGCTCTGGACCATTTCCGGCGGCGTGCCGCGTTCGCTGGGGCTGGTCGATTCCGCGCTGGCCGCCGAGCCCGCCGGGCTGACCTTCCTGCAGATCAGCGACAGCCATGTCGGCTTCGACAAGCCGGCCAATCCGAACGCGCTCGGCACGCTCGAGGAAGCGATCAACCGCGTCAAGGCGATCCCGAAAAAGCCGTCGTTCATGATCCACACCGGCGACATCAGCCATCTGTCGAAGGCGTCCGAATTCGACGACGCCGAACGCATCATCTCGCAGGCCAAGCTCGACGTGCATTACGTGCCGGGCGAGCACGATTTCCTCGACGAGGAGGTCAAGTTCTACAAGGATCGCTATGGCAAGGGCACCCAGGGTGCCGGCTGGTATTCGTTCGATGCCAACGGCGTCCACTTCATCGGCCTCGTCAACGTCGTCGACCTCAAGGCCGGCGGGCTCGGCAATCTCGGCGCCGAGCAGCTCGCCTGGCTGGAGGATGACCTCAAGGGGCGCTCGAAATCGACGCCGGTCGTGGTGTTCGCCCATATCCCGCTGTGGACGGTATATCCGCAATGGGGCTGGGGCACCGAGGACGGCGGCCGCGCGCTGGATTTCCTCAAAGGTTTCGGCTCGGTGACCGTGCTCAACGGCCACATCCACCAGGTGATGCAGAAGGTCGAAGGCAACGTCACCTTCCACACCGCGCGCTCGACCGCCTTCCCGCAGCCGGCGCCGGGCACCGCGCCCTCACCCGGGCCGATGAAGGTCGAAGACTCCAAGCTTCGCACCCTGCTCGGCGTCGCCAGCATCAACTTCAAGCCGGGCGACCAGCGGCTTGCGATCATCGACACGCCGCTGCAGGGCTGAAGTGCCCTGCGGAACGAATGACGACTCCATGGCCTCATGGTTCGGGACGCGCGGCGTCGCCGCGCTCCTCACCATGAGGGTCCAAGACCGCATCTCTAAGCGAGCGCGCGCCAGCGCGGTCGCTTGGGATGAAACCACCGGACCCAAGAGAACTTCAAAGGAATTGCAAGATGATATCCGCTACTCTGCGCAGCCTTGGCAGGCTCGCGATCGCTGCGGCGATCTCCCTCTGTCTCGGCGCCCCCCATGCTTATGCCGAGGATACCAACGTCACCATCGACAATTTCACCTTTGCTCCGGCGGAGCTGACGGTGAAGGTCGGCACGACGGTGACCTGGACCAACCACGACGACATCCCCCACACGGTGGTCTCCGCCGGCAAGTTCAGGTCGAAGGCGCTGGATACCGACAACAGCTTCTCGTTCACCTTCACGGCGGCGGGCGACTACAAATATTTTTGCTCGCTGCACCCGCACATGACTGGAATGATCAAGGTTGAATAGGCCTGGATTGAAGAGGCCTGGTTGAAGAGGCTTGGTTGAAGAGGCTTGGGTTGAATAGTCCCGCAAATCAAGGCATCACAGCATCGCCCGGCCGGTGGCTCAACGCCGGCCGGGCGCAAGCCCTTTCGACGAAAGCCGGGCGAGGCGCGATGGCGGTCAACGCTGCGAACGACGATCCGGACAAGGCGCGGCGCTTTCGCGACGCCGCCCTTCCGCATCTCGACGACGTCTACACCGTGGCGCGTTATCTGCTGCGCGATGCCGGCGATGCCGAGGACGCGGTGCAGGAGTGCTACCTGCGCGCGCTGAAGCATTTCGACAGTTATCGCGGGCCGGCGATGAAGCCGTGGCTGCTGGCGATCCTGCGCAATGTCTGCCGCGCTGAATTTGCCCGGCGCGCCAGTTTGCCGACCGATCCGGTCGAGGACGTCGCCGGCAAGGAAGAGCAGACGCCGCTGTGGAGCGAGGCGCCGGAAACACCGGAGACGCAGATCCTGCGCCAGCGCGACGCCAGCGCGATCCAGCGGCTGGTGGGCGCGCTCGCCGAACCGTTCCGGGAGACCCTCGTGCTGCGCGAAATCGAAAATCTTTCCTATCGCGAGATCGCCGATGTCGCGGAAGTGCCTGTCGGCACCGTGATGTCGCGCCTGGCGCGCGCCCGCGCCATGCTGCGCTCGGCGTGGCTCGCGGAACAGGAGCCACCGAAATGACCTGCGACGAGGCTGAAATTCTGCTGCACGCGCTGACCGACGGCGAACTCGACGCCGGGCACGCGCGCGAGGTCGAGGCGCATATCGCCACCTGCCCGCGCTGCACCGCCGAGCTTGCCGCCATCCGCGAGATGCACCAGGCGATTGCCGACACCGATCTGCGCTACACCGCGCCAGCGGCGCTACGCCGGCGCATCGAGGCGGCGCTGCCGCAACCGCAGGCGCAGGCGCCGAGCCGGCGCGCGGTGCTCAGGGGCTTTGCGATGGGATCGGCGGTCTCGGCGATTGCGGCCACTGGCCTCGTCGCCATCGTGCTGCGCAACGACGACCAGTCCCGCATCACCTCCGAGATCGTCTCGGCCCATCTGCGCTCGCTGCAGGCCGGACATCTCACCGACGTGCTCTCGACCGACCAGCACACGGTAAAACCGTGGTTCAACGGCAGGCTCGACGTGGCGCCGCCGGTGATCGACCTCACGGCGCTGGGTTTCACGCTGATCGGCGGCCGGCTCGACTACATCGACGCCCGCCCGGTCGGCGCCATCGTCTACCGCCGCCGCCTGCACGTCATCAACCTGTTCGTGGCGCAGACCGCGAGCACCGAGACCCGCGCGGCGAGGACCGAAACCTTCCAGGGCTTCAACGTCCGAAGCTGGAGCGAGGGCGGACTGAACTACTGGGCGGTGAGCGACATCGCCGCCGACGAACTCGCCGAATTCAGCGACAAGTTCCAGACCGCGATGAAGACGAGCACGGGGTGAGGCATTTTTCGCCATACACAGACCGTCATACTCCGCGCAAGCGGAGTATCCAGTAAGCCGAGGCTTCTCGTCTCAATCACTGACGTCTCTGGAATACTGGATCATCCGCTTTCGCGGATGATGACAACCGATGCCCTAAGCCGACTTCCTTACCGCGTTGTCGACCAGCGTCTTGCCGAGCGACCAGATCGCGCCGGGGACCTTGTGGCTGGAGGCGATCACGGTGTCGAAAGCGGTCTCGATCCAGTTGCAGTCTTCTTCCGTGATGGTCAAAGGCGGCAGCAGCTTGATCGTGTGGCTGCCGTGGCCGGAGACTTGGGTGAGGATCTTGTGATCCTTGAACAGCGGCACGGTGATGAGCTGGCAGAACAGGCCCTTGTTGGCAGTCTCCAGCACGCTCCAGGACGCCTTCAGCCGCAGCGATTTCGGCGGGCCGAACTCGACGCCGATCATCAGCCCCTTGCCGCGCACTTCCTTCAGCAATTCGTAGCCGGGCACCATCCGGGTCAGCGCCAGCCGAAGCTCGGCGCCGCGCTTGGCGGCGGCCTCGATCAGTTTCTCGGACTCGATCACCTCGAGCGTGGCGATGCCGGCGGCCATTGCGAGGTCGTTCTTCGCGAACGTCGAGCCGTGCACGACCGCGCGATCCATCTGGTTGAAGATCTTGTCGAAGATCGACTTGCGGGTGAGCAGCGCACCGACCGGAACATGGCCGCCCGACAGCGCCTTGGCGAGCAGCACCATGTCGGGCTCGACATTCCAGTGCTCGACCGCGAGGAAGCGGCCGGTGCGGCCGATCCCGGTCTGGATTTCGTCGGCGACGAACAGCGTGCCGTATTTCTTGCAGAGCGCGGCGGCGCCCGGCAGGAATTCGTCGCTGGGCATGTTGACGCCCTTGCCCTGGATCGGCTCGACGATGAAGGCGGCGACCTCGCGCGACGACAGCGCCTGCTCCAGCGCTGCGAGATCGTTAAAAGGGATCGACGTGCACCCCGGCAGCAGCGGCTCGAAGCCGGCGCGGAAATTGGGATCGTCGGTCAGCGACAGCGCGCCGTAGGACAGGCCGTGAAAGGCATGGGCGCAATAGACGATGCCGGGACGGCCCGTGGCGCCGCGGGCGAACTTGATCGCCGCTTCGACGCATTCCGCGCCGGAATTGGCGAAAAACACCTTGTCCAGATATGGAACAAATTTAAGCAGGCGTTCCGCCAGCACGCCCGCCAGCGTCGACACATCGAGCTGGACGAGGTTGGGCAGGTCGCTGTCGAGCACGCTCTTGAGGGCCCGGCGCAGCGCCGGATGGTTCCGGCCAATCGCAAAAACGCCAAAACCGCTCAGTAGATCGAGATAGCGCGCCCCTTCGCGATCATAGAGGTACTGGCCTTGTCCCTTCTGGAATCCGACGTCGTAACCGATGGTCTTGAGCACCCGCACCAGTTGCTCATTTAAGTGGCGCGCGTGCATGGAACTGCGCTGCGCCTGGCGGTCCACAAACATCTCGGAAACGTCTAGATTTGAATATAGCATCAGCTACATACTTCGGTTGATGGCCATTTCGTCAACTGAATTCGTCAGGCCAAAACGCTCAATGCGGCGTTTTGCCTCCGTTCAGATCACTACTTAAGCATAGGTTCAAACCATGTTGCACTGCCCCCGGCACATCATGCGTAAATTAGTATATTCGGGAATCATTTTGGCGACAGGCCTTGCACCGGCCTTCGCGCTCGATCCCACCGGCGACTGGAAAGTCGCCGACGGCGTTGCCAACATCCGGGTTGCACAGTGCAACGGCGACATGTGGGGCGCCGTTGCCTGGGAGCAGACACCGGGCGGCCGCGACATTCACAATCCCGATGTCTCAAAACAGAACAGGCCGAGCCTCGGCATGCCGATCCTGATCGACATGAAGAAGAAGCCCGGCGTGGATCAATGGGAAGGCCAAGTCTACAACGGCAAGGACGGGCAATATTACAGTTCGACGATCAAGCCGGTCGATCCCGACCACCTGGAGATCCAGGGCTGCGTGCTGGGCTTCCTCTGCGGCGGCGAAACCTGGACCCGCGTCGCACCTCCGATTCCCTCGAGCCCCGCCAACAGCATGGCCAAGGGCGGACCGAGGACCGCAGCCGCCGCTCCCAAGACCGCCGCGACCAAGACCGCCGCGACCAAGATGGCCGGGGCGCCGAAGACCACCGGATCGGTCGGCCCGGCGGCCAAGGGCCAGAAACAGGCAACCGCGCAGGCCGACGATCCCGTCGGCGATATCTGCCTACTCCCCGACATCGCGGGGTTTACCCATTAGCGCCGGCTGAAACAGCAGCACCGCCGCGAGCGTCGTGACAAGCGACAGCGCCAAGAGCTTGCCCATGCTCGCGGTTCCCGGGTGACTGGACAGCCACAGGCTTCCGAACGCGGTCGCTGTCGTCATCGCACTGAAGAAGATCGCCCGCGTCAGGCTCGACTGCAGCAGGTTGGTCCTGCCCGATCGCCATGCCGTGACATAGTAGATCTTGAAGGCGACGCCGACGCCGAGCAGCAGCGGCAGGGCTACGATATTGGCGAAGTTGAGCGGCATTCCGATCAGCACGCAGATTTCCAGCGTCACCGCGCCCGCCACCAATAGCGGCACCAGCGTCAAGAGCACGTCGGTGATCCGCCGCAGCGCCAGCCAGAGCAGGAAGCCGATCACCAACAACGCGGTGATGCCGGCGTGGATGAACGCCTTCACGACGGTGTCGCCGGATTTGAGAATCGAGACCGGCCCGCCGATCGCGTTCGGCTCGGCGTCGAGAACGGCGGCGGCGAACTTGCGCAGCGTATCGTTGTCGTTGGGATCGCCGCGCGGCAGCGCCTCGACGCGCTGCAGGCCATCCTTGGTCTTCCACTGCGCGACCAAATCCGGCGGCAGCGTCTTCAGGCTGACCGGCTGGGCCTGCAGCGAGTTCTTAAGCTGGCCGAGCACCACCTTCAACGGGTTGATGAAAATGGCCTGGGTCTTGTCGCGCGTGGCCTGATTCGAATTCGGCGAGCTTCGACAGCGCATCGGCGAGCCGCCGCGACGCCACCGCGCCCGGCCCCTTCGAATCGCCGGCGGTCTTGCGCAGGTTTTCCGCCGATCCCTTCAGCGATTCGACGTTCTCCGCGTCCGACGGCGGGTCGTCGATGGAGTCCGGATCGAGCGCGGGGTCGAGCACCTTGGCGCCCTGCGCGATCAGCTTCAGTTTCGCCGGCTGGTCTTCCGGCACGAAGGTCTCCAGCGACATCACGCGGAGCACTTCCGGCACCTTCTCCAGCCGGGCTGCGATCTTCCTGGCGTCCTCGTCCGAGTTGGTCATCACGTTGATGGCGTTGGCGCCGGTGTTCGGGTCCTTTCTCAGGTCGAGAAAGGTCGCGATCGACTCGACCTTGGGACTGCGCAGATTGATCGGGTTGAAGTCGAAGTGGAGGAAGTAGAGCAGCGGCAGGCCGGCTGTCGCGATCAGGAGCGTGCCGACGATGATGACGACGCGATGGTCTTCCAGAAAACGGTCGAGCGGTGCCAGGAATGCGTAGCCGACCGGTTCCATTTCCCCGGGCGGGTTGAGCAGTTTCAGAATCGCTGGAAGCACGGTGATGCTGGTGGTGAACGCGACCAGCATGCCGACGCCGGCGATCTCGCCGAGTTCCGAAATGCCCTTGTAGTCGGTCGGCAGGAACGACAGGAAACCGGCCGCGGTGGCCATCGCGGCCAGCGACAGCGGCACCGCCGAGCGCTCGGCCGCCTGCACCAGCGCCGCCCTCAGCTCGTTGCCCTTGAAGCGCTCGGAGCGGTAGCGGACGCTGTATTGAATGCCGAAATCGACACCGAGGCCGACGAACAGCACCGCGAACGCGATCGAGAGCAGGTTCAGCGATCCCACCATCATCAGGCCTGCGGCGGTGGTGATGGAAAGGCCGATGAAGAGATTGGCGAACACCGCGAAGATGATCTTCGGCGAGTGCAGCGCCATCCAGAGAATGAACAGCACGACGATGACCGTGCCGATTCCGTTCCTGATGGCGCCGTCCTGGACGGTGGCGAATTCCTCGTTGGCGATCGGAACCGGCCCGGTGAGCCTGACCCGCGCGCCATATTCACTGGCGAAATGCAGATCGTTGGCGGCCTGCCGGATGGCGTCGGTCGCAGCCTTGCCGGGCTCCAGCGCGTTGAAGTCGAGAATCGGCTTGAACTCGATGAAGGCGCGGCGGTCCGCGTCCGTCAGCGGCTTGTCGCTGAGGAGTTCGCGCCAGGAGAACGTCGCCGAACCCGTGTTCAGCACGTTCTCGACCGTCTGGGCGATCAGGTTGAAGGGCCGCGCGGTGCTGTCGAGCTTGACCTGCCCGCGCTTGACGCCGGCAAGCCCGGTCTCCAGCGCGCCGGTCAATCCGCGGATCGAGGGATCGCCGGCCATGATTTCGATCAGGGGCGCGGCCGATTCGAACTGTCCGGTCAGCTGGCCGACCTCGGCCACCGGCAGGAACAACAACCCGTTCTTTTCAAAGAACTCGCCGGAGCCGAGCTGGGCGACCGATTCGAAGTTCTTCTTGTCGCCCGACAGCCGCTCCGCCAGCGCCTTGGCCGCCACGCTGGTCAATTCCGGCGTCGGGGCGTCCACCACCGCCAGGATGGTGCGGTCGCGATCGAAGGCCTGGCCGAACTGGTTATCGCGCTTGCGCCAGTCCAGATTGGACGAAATCAGCGTGTTGATGTCGGTGTTGATGGAGAAATGCCGGGCCGTATAGTAGCCCGCCGCTATCGCAAGAATGAGCGCGACCAGGACCGTGAGAGAGGCAAACCGCGTGCAGGCTTTGACAATCGATACGACAATACTTGTCAGCACATTCTTTCTTTCTAATGTTAACGGCACGCCGGGAAACGCCCGCTCTTTACCGCAGTTGCACAGGCCGATCTAATGTTGCTTTTTAATGGTATTCCCTGGGGGCGCGGGACCAGGGCGCAGCGGGGGCGCCGAAACCGCGTTCGGGGGCTGATATAGACCGCTCCGGCCTGCGGTAAAGTGACGAACAAGTGAGGGTTCTCGGACGTTATTCCCCCGCAAATGCCGGAAACTTTACCATAATACCGTCTTAACCTCACTGACTTTTGGTCGGCCGTGTTCGAAACCCGGCTTTCCTATCCAGCGGTTTTTTGACACAAAGCCCTGTGCCTCCATGCGCTTGAGGACGGGACGGATGCGCAAGCGGGGATGGTGCGGATATTGCAGATATCCCGGCTGGAGACGATGCGGAAATGAGTGTGGTGCAATTGCGTAACGGGCGTCCGATGGAAGTGTATCTGGCCCAGCCGCGCGGCTTTTGCGCGGGCGTGGTGCGTGCGATCGAGATCGTCGAACGTGCCCTCGAGAAATACGGCCCGCCGGTCTATGTGCGGCACGAGATCGTCCATAACAAATACGTGGTCGAAAGCCTGAAGAACAAGGGCGCGATCTTCGTCGAGGACCTGTCGGAAGTGCCCCCGCTGGCCGTCACCGTGTTCAGCGCCCATGGCGTGGCGCGGAGTGTGGAGGAGGAAGCGGCCGCGCGCGGCCTGCCGGTACTCAATGCCACCTGCCCGCTCGTGACCAAGGTCCACAACCAGGGCAAGCGCTATATGTCGAAGGGCCGGGCGCTGGTCTTGATCGGCCATGCCGGGCACCCCGAGGTCGAGGGCACCATGGGCCAGGTTCCAGGCCCCGTACTGCTGGTCCAGAACGTCGATGACGTGGCGGCGCTGAGCCTGCCACGGGATACCCCCCTCGCCTATATCACCCAGACTACCCTTAGCGTGGACGACACCAAGGACATTATCGCCGCCCTCCAGCAGCGATTTACGGATATTCAAGGCCCCGACATCCGGGATATCTGCTATGCGACACAGAACCGCCAATCTGCGGTAAGGGACCTCAGCAAGCTCGTGGACGTCATCCTGGTAGTGGGGGCTACCAATAGTTCCAATTCGAACAGGCTGCGCGAAATTGGCACCGAAGCCGGCGTCGCGAGTTATCTCGTTGCCGATGGCAGCGAGCTGAACCCGGACTGGCTGAAGGACGCCAAGGCCGTGGGTATCACCGCAGGCGCCTCGGCGCCCGAGGTGCTGGTCGATGACGTGATCGAGGCGTTGCGGCGGATCGGCCCGGTGAAGGTCTCGATCCTGCCCGGGCGTGAAGAAAATATCGAATTCCGGCTTCCGGCTGAACTGGCGGCAGGCTGATCCATTCTCTCGTTTGTCCAGAAAGAAAATCCGTAATGGCAATACCCTTCTTCAAGGAACTGCGTATCGGCGGTTATCTCATGAAGCAGAAGCTGATGGGGCGGAAACGCTATCCGCTGGTGCTGATGCTCGAGCCGCTGTTCCGCTGCAACCTCGCCTGCGTCGGCTGCGGCAAGATCGACTATCCCGATGCGATCCTCAATCGCCGCATGTCGGCGCAGGAATGCTGGGATGCGGCCGATGAATGCGGCGCGCCGATGGTGGCGATCCCCGGCGGCGAACCGCTGATTCACAAGGAGATCGGCGAGATCGTGCGCGGCCTCGTGGCGCGCAAGAAATTCGTCTCGCTGTGCACCAACGCGCTGCTGCTGGAGAAGAAGCTCGATCTGTTCGAGCCGTCGCCCTATCTGTTCTTTTCGGTGCATCTGGACGGCCTGAAGGAGCATCACGACAAGGCGGTGTCGCAGAAGGGCGTGTTCGACCGCGCCGTCTCCGCGATCAAGGCGGCGAAAGCCCGCGGCTTCACCGTCAACGTCAACGCCACCATCTTCGACGGCCACCCGGCGGAAGAGATCGCCAAGTTCCTCGACTTCACCACCGAACTCGGCGTCGGCGTTTCAATGTCGCCCGGCTATGCCTATGAGCGCGCCCCCGACCAGGAGCACTTCCTCAACCGCACCAAGACCAAGAAGCTGTTCCGCGACGTGTTCGCGCTCGGCAAGGGCAAGAAGTGGAATTTCATGCATTCCGGCCTGTTCCTGGACTTCCTGGCCGGCAACCAGAACTACGAATGCACGCCGTGGGGCATGCCGGCGCGCAACATCTTCGGCTGGCAGAAGCCCTGCTATCTGCTCGGCGAAGGCTACACCAAGACCTTCAAGGAGCTGATGGACACCACCGACTGGGAGACCTACGGCACCGGCAAGTACGAGAAGTGCGCCGACTGCATGGCGCATTGCGGCTACGAGCCGACCGCGGCGAAGGCCGCGCTCGACAATCCGCTGAAGGCCATGTGGGTGGCGCTGCGCGGCGTGCGGACCACGGGTCCGATGGCGCCCGAGATCGATCTCAGCAAGCAGCGCCCGGCGCAGTACATCTTCTCGTCGGAAGTGCAGAAGCGGCTGTCAGAAATCCGCCGCGACGAGGCCCTCGCCGCCGAGCAGAAAGCCTCGACAGCCGCGTAAGGAGCGCAGCGCGCGGTTGAAATCGATTCCGGTCGAGACCAGCGCGCGCAACGTCATCGGGTTGCGCGCCACCCCGCGCAGCACCTTGCGCAGATCGATATCGCCGTTCGGCTTGATCGCCGACATCGCCAGCGCCGGCAAGGCCCGGCTGGCGGGGTCGGCGATGACGCGCAGCGCGGCAAACGGAAGCCCGGATTCGGCGGCGTAGGCGGCAGCGATATGGCTTTCCATGTCGACCGCGGCGGCTCCCGTCTCCGAGTGCAGCGCGGCCTTGACGTGCCGGGCGGCAACCACCTCTTCGGCCCCGGCAAGGCTGCCCCTGACCACGCGCCGGCGTCCAAGCGCCACGCTGGCGATCATCTCCTCGTTCAGCGGCAGGCCGGCCAGCCAGCGCGTGTCACCGGCCAGCACCTCGGTCGCCACCACCACGTCGCCAGATTTCAAGGTGGGGTCCAGCCCGCCGGCGACGCCGAAGCTGATGACGCCCCGGATCGTGGTGGGGTCGAACACCGTGAGCAGGGCCCGCAATTGGCGGGGATCGCTACTGCTGCAGATAACCGTCATGCCGGGCCCAGCCGCAATGCGGGCCTCCTGCACCAGACCGGTCACGATTAAAACCGGCCGCGGGTCAATTCGACTGCCCGCGGACCTGCCGTCCCCCGCCCCCAATTTCACATCCCGACCCCTACCACCCTGCTGTTGGTGTTCCTCAGATTTCGATACCGCGCCAACGCCCAGAGCGGAAAGAACTTCGGATACCCATGATAGCGCAGATAAAACACCCTGGGAAAGCCCGTTGCCGTGTAGCGCTGCTCATCCCAGAGCCCTTTTTGGCTCTGTGTGTCTATCAGGTACTGCACGCCCCGGGCGACCGCCGGGTGCCCGACCTCGCCTGCCGCCATCAGACCAAGCAAGGCCCATGCCGTTTGCGAGGCGGTAGCGGGGGCGCCCTCGAATCCCCGGTAGTCGAGCTTGTAGCTGGTGGCGTCCTCACCCCAGCCGCCGTCCCGGTTCTGGATCGAGACCAGCCAGTCCACCGCCTTGCGGATCATCGGGTCCTGGTGGTCGACCCCGGCGGCATTGAGCGCGCACAGCACCGACCAGGTGCCGTAGATGTAGTTCAGCCCCCAGCGGCCATACCAGGACCCCTCGGCGAGCTGGGTACGGCGCAGATAGGCGACCCCGTCCGCGACCGACTTGCTGCCCTCGACGGTCTGGCCGAGCTGCGCCAGCATCGAGATGCAGCGGGCGGTGACGTCCTCGGTCGGCGGGTCGAGCAGCGCGCCATGGTCGGAGAACGGGATGTTGTTGAGGTAGTATTCGAGATTGTTGACGTCGAAAGCGGCCCAGCCGCCGTCGCGGCTTTGCATGCCCTCGATCCACTCGCGGCCACGGGCGATCGCGGCGTCGTACCCATGGCTCCCGTCGGCGCGCTGGGCGCGATCCATCGCCATCACCACCACCGCGGTGTCGTCGAGGTCGGGATAGTAGTCGTTGTTGTACTGGAAGGCCCAGCCGCCGGGACGTATCTCGGGGCGCTTCACCGCCCAGTCGCCCTTGACGTCCAAAACCTGCCGCGGCTTCAGCCATTCGAGACCCTGTCTGGCCGGGCCCAGCGCCTCGCCGCCGGCTTCCAGCAGCGCATGACAGGTCAGCGAGGTGTCCCACACCGGCGAGACGCAGGGCTGGCAATAGGCCTCGTCCTCGCCGATCACCAGCAGCCGGTCGAGCGCCCGTCGTGTCATGGCGCGCGGCGGATAATCGGCGCCCTTGCCGAGCACCTCGTACATCATCACCGCATTGGCCATCGGCGGATAGATCGCGCCGAGACCGTCTTCGCCGTTGATCCGCTCCTCGATGAAGGCCACGGCCGCGTCGATCGCCCGTGCGCGCAGCTTCTTCGGAAACAGCGGCTCGATCGTCCGCAACACGCTGTCGAGCCCGCGGAACAGCAGGAACCAGCCCCAGCTCTGATGCGGCGCCTTCGCCGTCATCCCGATCGAATGCGGCGGCTGCAGGAACAATTCGTCGATGCCGATGCCGCTTTCATTTATCGCGCGCGGCTTCAGCGCCGCCAGCACCATCAGCGGCACGATCGTGGTGCGCGCCCAATAGGAGATCTTGTTGATATGGAACGGCGACCACATCGGCAGCAGCATGATCTCGACCGGCAGGACCGGCACGCTGCGCCAAGTCATCACCCCGAACATCGCCAGCATGAAGCGGGTGAAGACGTTGCTGTGGATGGCGCCGCCGCGCGAGCGGATCGCCTCGCGCGCCCGCACCATGTGCGGGGCATCGGTGGATTCGCCGATCATCTTCAGCGCGAAATAGGATTTCACGCTGGCGCTCATGTCGAAATCGCCGTCGTGCACCAGCGGCCAGCCGCCATGGGCGCCCTGAACCCGCCGCAGATAATTGGCGATCTTGGCTTCCAGCGCCGCATCTACCGGCTCGCCCAAGTAATGGCGAAGCAACACATATTCCGCCGGGATCGTGCAATCGGCTTCCAGTTCGAACACCCAGTGTCCATCCGGTTGCCGGTAGCCGAGCAGCGCGTGCGTCGCCGAGGCGATGCTCGTCTCCAGTGCCTGACCGGCGTCGATTCCAGCTGACTTTTCGGGGGAATGCATCAGGCTCGACATCTCCTGTATTGGCCTTGCTAGGTTACACCAGAAGCCGTCCGCGATCAGGATCGCCGCATGGCAAGCACGAGGTCGGCGGCACGGTTTCCCGACCGCACCGATCCCTCGATGGTGGCCGGCAACCCCGTATCAGTCCAGTCGCCGGCGAGAAACAGGTTTTTCCATGCGGTCGAGGCGCCCGGCCGCAGCGCATTCTGCTCCGGCGTGGCCTCGAAAGTCGCCCGGCGCTCGCGCACGATCTGCCAGGGCGGCAGGTCGCCCTGCACGCCCCCCGCCTTGCAGACATCCCGCCAGATCGCCTGGGCAAGCTCCTCGCGCGGCATGTCGACCAGCCGGTCGCCATTGCTGATGGTGACCGACAGGCGCTGCGGGAACGCGAACAGCCATTCCACCAGCCCGCCGACGACCCCGATCAGCGGCGGCATGCCCTTGGGAGGATCGAAGCGGAAATGCGCGTTCACGATCGCCCGGAACTTGGTCGGTGTCGTCAGCCCCGGCAGCAGCGATGCTGCCGGGCGCGGCGGAACCGCCATGATCACGGCGTCGTCAGCGCCGATGGCGACGGTGTCGCCGCCGAACTTCAATTCGCCGACGCTTCCCGAAGCCATGCCGAACTCGCGCAGCTCGTGGCCGAACCGGACACTGGCGCCCTTGTCCTGCAACAGCTTGACCGCGGGTTCGACCAGAACCGCGCTCAGGCCGTCGCGCGCGATCAGCGGCCGGCAGGCCTGTCCGCCCGCCAGCAAGGTCTCGCGTACCACCGCACCGGCCAGACCCGCCGAGCCCTCCGGCGGGTCGACGTTCAGCGCCGCCAGCAGCAGCGGTTGCACCAGCCGCTGGTACAGCGTCCCCTCGCAGGGGATCGCCTTGCCGACCAGCGTGCTTTGCGCTGCCCATATCAGAGGCATCAGTGCGAGATAATCGCGCAAACCGGTGTCGGGCACCCGGCGCGACTCGTCGAACACCCACAGCGGCAGCCGGCTTTCGCCGAGGTCGAGCTGCCAGCGCTGTCCGGTGGAAAGATCGACGAATGGAAACTGGGCGCGCTTCGGCCCGACCAGCCCGGCCTCGGTGCCGATCGAGCGCGCGTAAGCCAGCGCGTGACGATTGCCCGAGAGCAGCAGATGGTTGCCGTTATCGATGGTCAGGTTGGTCGCGGCGTCGAAATAGGACCGGCAGCGGCCGCCGGCCTGCTGCGTCGCCTCGTGGACGTGCACCATGAAACCGGCATTGGCCAGCCGGACGGCCGCCGAGAGGCCCGATATTCCGGCGCCGATGATATGAACGGTGTTTGGCATCAGACGAACGCGTAGCGGAGGATAATGGCGATGCGGGCCATCTTGTTGACGCGAACCGGCGCGCGGGGAGCCGCAAATCCGCGGGCGACCAAAAGATCCAGTATCGCGTGATAGTATTTCGACATGATCCTCGGCGCGCGCACCGCGCGCCGCTTGTTGCGGTTCATGATTTCATCGGCCTTCTGGAAATGCATTCGCGCCCGCTCGGCGAGCGGCAGGCACACTTTGGGCAGCGTCCGCTCGGCGATCACCCTTACCGGATCGTCGCCGGTGATGCCGGCAAGCAGCAGGCTTTCGCGCGGCAGATATAGCCGGCCGAGGCCCGCATCCTCGTCGACGTCGCGCAGGATGTTGGTCAGTTGCAGCGCGCGGCCGAGATGATGCGCGAGCAGGATGCCGTCCTGCTCGGGCAACCCGAACACCCGCACCGACAGCCGTCCGACCGCGCTCGCCACGCGGTCGCAATACAGATCGAGCGTCGCCAGATCGGGGGCGCGGATATCCTGCGGCACGTCCATTTCCATGCCGTCGACGATAGCCAGAAAATCCTCGCGCTTGAGATCGAATTTGCGGACTGAGGCGACATAATCGGAGAGCCGCGGCGGCGGATGGCCCTGGTACAACGCATCGATATCGTCGCGCCACTGCTGCAGCGCCTTCAGCCGTTCGGGGCGCGGCCCGTCGGAATCGGCGATATCGTCGACCTGCCGGCAGAAGCTGTAGATCTGGAACATCGCATCGCGCTGCTCGCGCGGCAGGATGCGCATCGCCGCGTAGAACGAACTGCCGGACGCGGTTGTCCCGTAACTCGGGTTGGCTGCCGCCGCCTCAAGCGTCATGCGCCGGCCGCCGGCTTCGATACGGGGCGGCGGCCCACCGCGCGCCGGGTCATCTCGCCCGCCATTCCGCCGAGGCTGTGGGCGAGCAGTTCGAGCGGGCCGAGATGCACCCGCTCGCTCAGGGGGTCGCGCACCTTCAGGAGCTGGACGATCCTGTCGGCGAAAGCCTGAATCACGGAGATCTCGAGCCCGAGCCGAAAATCCCTCACCTCGGCGCTGAGCGATTTGCTTTCATCGAGCAGCGCCTCGGTTCGCACTGCGAGCGCATGCAGGCATTGCAGAAGCTGCGGCGAGGCCCGCCCCTCGCCGAGCGTCTCGACGGCCGCCCCGGCGGCCGCCAGCGCATCGCGCGGCAGATAGACGCGATTGAGGTTGCGATAGTCCTTGCCGCAGTCCTGCAGATGGTTGTTGATCTGCAGGCCGGCGCAGAGCGCATCGGAGGCCGCCCAGGTCGATTTGCTCTCGCCATGGACGTCGAGCATGAAGCGGCCGACCGGCATCGCCGAATAACGGCAATAATGGATCACCTCGTCCCAGTTCTCGTAGCGAAGTTTGGTCACATCCATCCGGAACGCGACGAGGACATCGAGCGCGTGCCGCGGCGGCATCGACCGCTCCGCCAGCGCGCGCCGCAGATTGACCGCCTCGGGCTGGCTGTCGCCCTGGCCCAACAGCTCGGCTTCGAGCAGATCGAGAAGCCTGAGCTTTTCCTCTCCGGGAAGCCCGGCGTGATCGGCGATGTCGTCGGCGGTTCTGACGAAATTGTAGAACGCAAGAATCAGCGCCCGATGCCGCGGATGAATGATCCACGAGGCGACCGGAAAATTCTCGTCGCGGTGCGTCTTGCCGGATCGTAGTTGGCTCGCGCTCGTCATCGGCAACTGGCACCATTCGCTCAAAACAGTGGTTTCGCATGCGCCGGAATGGCCCGCGCATGCAGGCGGGATCGCGAACCCCATATAGGGGAATACGTCACCAAAACCAATGCTATCTGCGGTGTCCGGGCGCGCCCAAATCAGGCCGAAAACGGGGCTGTTAAGCCTAATTCAGGCCTGCGGCGGCAACTGCCGGAAGCGCGCCTCTATTGCCCGTGGTCCTTCAGCACCAACTCGCAGGCCTTGCTCAATTTGGGACGGTTCTGCTGCAGGCACGCCAGAATGGTGAAATCGCCTTGATCGATCACCGGACGGCAGTAGCGTTGAACGTCGCGCGAGCAGGCCGCCTGCTCCTCAGCCGTGCCGCTGCGCTGCGCCGGCGGCGTCTCGGCGAGGGCGCCGGTGGAAACCGATAGCGACAACAGGATGAGTGCCAGGAAAAATTTACGCATCGTATTCCTTCATTCTGACGGCAGAGAAATTCCGGTCCCGCATAATGCAAGGCATGACCGGACCGGCTGGTCGGATTGCAAGTGCCGCGAAGCGCAGCAGCAAGGCAACCAGAAGCGCTGGTAAATGCGGCCAAATTTACGGCGGTTCGGTTGTGAATTGCGGCGCTCCACGAATTAGTTCAACGATGGCACTAACCGGTTGATTTCAAGGTATTATTCACCGGTTCGCATTTTCCGTATTTGTTGCGGATGGGCCACGCCAGGAACTATTCTGCGAACCGCAACTTGACGAACCCCGCGGCTGTTCCATTTTCGCCGAGGCGAAAAAGCGGTTCGCCAGCGTCGGCCAGATTGTGTATCTTAGTGCGTATCCGATCAGTACCGACGAACCAGCCGGCGCAACCGCGGGCGGCGTTCGATCTGTCATTTGAACCTAACACACTGCGGCGACACTAAATCTTCGATGCGGCGAGACGTATCTCCTTCATGAGAGCGTCAATTTGAGGGAAAACGCGAATGAAACTGTTTGGCTCCAGCTTGTATGGACAGGCAATCAAGGCCGCTGGCGTCGGCGCCGTACTTATGCTGTCGGTGACGGCGAGCAACGCCCAGTCGGGTCCGTTCATCGGCTTTAGCGGTGCGTGGACCGGCAACGGCACGGTGGCGCTTTCCGACGGCACCACCGAACGCATCCGCTGCAAGGCCGACTACATCGTCGACGGCTCCGGACTGGGCCTGAAGCAAACGCTCAAATGCGCCAGCGACAGCTATAAATTCGATCTGACCAGCGATGTCAGGAGCCAGGGCGACCGGATCTCCGGCAGCTGGAGCGAAGCCAGCCGCAACGTGTTCGGCAATCTGCAGGGCACCGCGGGCGGCGGACGGATCGAGGTGTTCGTCGAGGCCAACGGATTTGCCGCCAACCTGACGCTGCAGACCAACGGCAACAAGCAGACCGTGCAGATCAGCTCCAAGGGTGAGATCCGCGGCGTCAACATCACGATGGTGAAGAGCTGACGGCGCGCATCTGCTGCATTGAGCACCATCTCGGGACAAACGCCCCGCGTTTGTCCTGTTGAAGAACCGGTTTGCGCTTTGCGCGAACGGCCCGTCCAAGCCGGATGACGTCCTAGCCGTTCACGCCGCCTTCTTCCGCCGGCTTTGCCCGTTCAGCAGGCGTCCCGCGAAGCCGCTGCGACAGGTTGATCAGGAACATCGACGTCGGCCGCAGGATGAAGAGATCCGCGATCAGCGCCGCGACCATCGAAAACGCGCTGAGCCAGCCGAACAGCCGCAGCGACGGCAGGTCGGAAAACACCGTCACCACCAGCCCGCAGGCCAGCACCACCGTGGTCAGGATCAGTGCCGGACCGACCAGCACGGTGGCGCGCTCGACCGCCAGCTCCGGACTGACGCCGGGCTGGGATTCAAGTCTGAGCCGGTTGAGGAAGTGTATCGTCGCGCTCAGGCCGAGGCCGAACGACACCGTCAGCGCCACCACGCTGGCGAATTGCAGCCCCTCCCCGAGCAGCCACAGCACCGTGCCCGACAGCACCACCGGGAAGATGCCCGGCAGGATGCAGGAGAACATCACAACCACCGAGCGGAACGCGAGCCCGATGAAGACCGCGACCAGCGCGAACTCGATGGTCAGCCCGCGATTGAGCTTCTCGATCATGTTGGCGCTGTTGCGGGCGGCGATCGCCGACAGGCCGGTGACGGCGATCTCGTAGCCGGGATGCGCCTTGCGCACCGCGTCCAGCGATTGATCGAGATTCTCGACGACGGGCAGAATCTGGCTTGAATCGAGATCCGGCACCCGGCCCGAAACCACGACCGCGTCCTGATCGGCGGAAATGAAGCGCCGTACCAGGTATTTCGGAATTACGTCGACATATTCCTTCAGGGTCGCGACGTCATTGCTTCCGGCTTTTTCCGCCAGCCAGCGCCGCAGCGTCTCCAGCGACCAGACGTTGCCGACGCCCTGCTGCTTCTCCACCGTCGCATGAACCTCGGCGATGGTCTGCAGCGTATCGGGCGAGTACAGCGAGGCGCCCTTGGGGAATTCGATCAGCACGTCGATCGCGTTGGCGCCGGTCAGCTTGGCGTCGAGGCGGCCGCTCGCCGCCACCGCCTGCTGCTTGTCGGGCACCTGATCGGCCAGCCGGTAGCGCGGCTCCAGATTGGCGTAGATCACCGAAAGGCCGCCGACGAAGAGCACCGCGATCAGGCTGAACAGGCCGGGCCGGCTCACCATGCGCACCGCGATCCAGTAGCAGAAATTGCGCAGCATCTGGACGCCGGCGTCGGCGCCCTGGAATTTCACCGCGAAGACCTTTTCGTTGCGGACCAAGAGCACCCCGAACACCGGCACCAGCGAGAGCACCGCGATCAGCGCGATGATGGTGGCGGCAAGGCCTGCCTCGCCGAATTTGCGGATCAGGTCGGAGTTGGAGAATTGCAGCGCAATGAACGAAATGCCGGCGGTGCCGTGGGTGAGCACGCAGGCCGGCCCGACCACCAGCACGGCGTTCTTGAACGCGGTGTATTTGTCCTGGCCCGCGATCAGGCGGTCGCGCGCCGCGAACGTCAGCTGCATGGAGTCCGAGAAACTGATGACCATGATCAGCGGCGTCATCACGTTCAGGAACATGTTGAGGTTGAAATTGGCCCATCCGAGCCCGCCCAGCGCCAGCACGATGGCGATGATCGGCGGGAACGCGGCGACGACCATGAAGGATATCTTGCGGAAGAAGATGATCGCGATGATGCAGCCGGCCAGGATGCCCAGCACGTTGTAGGTCAGCCCGTCCCGCTTCACCGCGTTGCGGATTTCGAGCTGCATCACCGGAACGCCCGACAGTTCCGCGCTCAGGCCTGAGCCCCGCAGATCCTCGGCCATCGCCTTGCGGATGTCGCCGATGGTCTTGGCGAGACCGTTGCTGGCGACCACGTCCGGTTCGAGCGACAGCACGACCAGCGCCAGCGTGCCGTCCTCGGACAACAGCTTGCCGCGGATGATCTCGTTGGATTTGACGGTCTCGATGAACTTGTCGTAGTCGGCGCCCTTCGGCAGGTCCTGGGGGAACAGCGCCGCCGGCAGCTTGCCGGGCGCCGGCGCCTGGCGCGCCGAAAACAGCGAGATCAGGCCACGCGTGCCGTCGACCAGCTGCAGGTCGGTGACGAGGTCGCGCAGTTTTTCGAGGTTTTCGCGCTTGAGCAGCGTCTTGCCCTCGACCACCACCAGGACGTCGAATTCCACCGCCGGGAAGCGCTTGGTCTCGGCCTCGTATTGCCGGTATTCCTTGGAGTTGGACCGGAACAGCTGGCTCAGCGAATTGTCGATCTTGATGCGGTCGATACCGAACAGCGCGGCAATGAACAGGCCAACCAGAATGATGCAGGACAGGACCGGCCGCTGAACGGCGATCAGCCCCAGCCGCTCCAGCCCGAAGGCGATGCTGGCGCCCGGCGGCCGCTGCTCGACCTTCTCGACATGAACCTCGCTGTCGCTGTTCTTTTCGAGCATGCCCTGTCCAGTCCTCGCTTCAGCTCAATCTGTATAGCTTAAATTGTCTAGCTTGTTCTTGGGCGCGAATGAGGCCTTGAGGAGCCGGGGTTGGATTGGCGCTAGCCCTTGAAAACATAAGATAAATTTGCCGCGACAGCTTTAGCAGGTCTTGACCGCGTCTCGCAAGCGCGCACGCCAGTGCGAAATCGCTGCGGATATGGCGATCTCGGACCGTCATTGCCGGATTCGTGACGCCGCCCGCGCTTCAATTTGCGGCGATCGGCCGGGGCGTCGATTCCCCGCTTTCGTCCTTGAGGCCGACGCCGGTCACCCCGCGCGCCAGACCCTCGCGGATCAGCCACGCGATCCTGAAGGCGGCTTCGTCATGGCCGAGCCCCGCGCCGTGGATGTTGGAGACGCAATTGCGCTCGGCATCGGTGCGGCCGATTTTCGGCGCGAAGGTCAGATACGCCCCGAGGCTGTCCGACGCCGACAGGCCCGGCCGCTCGCCGATCAGCATGACGATCATGCGGGCGCCGAGAATGGCGCCGATCTCGTCGCCCAGCGCCACGCGCGCCCCGCGCGCGACCACGGCGCGGCCGATCTCGATTCCGTCGATCGCGAGCCGCGGAACCAGGCTGCGGAGAAGCGGAACCGCGTGCGTGTTGACCGCCGCCGGCGACAGGCCGTCGGCGACGACGATGGCGAGCCGGCATCCGCCGCCAGGTCCCGTCAAGCCATCGCCCGCCAGCAAATGCCGCGAAGCCTCCTCGAGCGTCCTTCCAAGATCGGGACGCCGCAGATATTCCGTCCGCTCGCGGGCCCGGCTGAGGACCTCGACGGCTTCGAGACCGAGACCGTGCAGGGCGGCGATGATCGCGGGCGCATCGAAGGCGGCATGAACGGCATCGCGGGCGCGCGCGTGGTCGAGCGTAAAGGAAAGCAGCGCCTCGGTCGGCAGGCCGGCGCCGGCACGGCCGAGCCCGACGCGCGCCGGCGTAAGGCCCCGCAGATCCGAAAGCGAGCGGGACGATGGCACCGGCGTCTTCGTCATGGATTACTCGGCGGGAACCGCGGCCTCGCGCAGCCGGATCGAGTAGTTCGAGGCGTTGTGGTGCCCGACCGAAGCCAGGCGCGCGTATTTGATCAAATGGTGCGCGACCAGCGCCACCGCGATCAGGTCTTCGATGTCGCCGTGCCGCAGCCGCTGCAGCGCGAATTTCCAGAACACCCTTCTGTAATCGCCGAGCACGCCGATCTTCCAGAAGATGTTCCTGAGCATGGTCAGGCCGCGCTTGATATTGGCCCAGCTCTTCTGCTCGGGCGTCACCGGCACCTTGAGACGGTTGGCATAGGTGAAGTCCACCTGGTGCTGGTAGCGCGCATAGAGCCGCTCCGGCTCGAACGCGACTTCCATGCATTTCTTCCAGGAATTGACCACCTGGTCGTAGGGCAGCAGGAAATCGACGTTGGAATCGCGGCTGTCGTCCTCGATCAGCCGGTTTTCCTTGGCGAGACGATCCCACAGCGGTGTCTTCGGCAGCGCCTGCAGCAGATTGATCGTCAGCAACGGGATGTTGGACTGCTCGACGAAGGCGAGCAGCGCATCGCCGGTCTCCGGCTTGTCGGTATCCAGCCCCATGATGATGCCGGAGACCACCTCCATGCCGTAACTGTTGATGGTGCGCACGCCTTCCAGGATCGGGACCATCATGTTGTGGTCCTTCTGCATCGCCTTCAGCGCGTCGGGATCCGGCGTCTCGATGCCGCAGAAGATCGTGATGAAGTACGCCTCGCGCATCTTCTCCAGAATCTCGGGCCGCTTGGCGATGTTGAGTGTCGCCTCACAGGCGAGCCGCATCACATAGCCGGTCTTCTTCTGCCACTCGACGAGGTGCGGCAGCAGATCGAGCGCGGCCTTGCGGTTGCCGATGAAATTGTCGTCGACGAAATAGACCGACCCCGTCACGCCGCATTCGAGCAGCCGGTCGAGTTCGGCGATGATCTGCTGCGGCGTCTTCAGCCGCGGATTGCGGCCATAGAGGCCGGGGATGTCGCAGAACTCGCACTGATAGGGACAGCCGCTCGAATACTGGATCGAGCCGAGGAAATATCTTTTGACCTCGGCAAGCTCATAGGCCGGAATCGGAAAGTCGGTCATGGCGACGCGATCGTTGGTCTTCAGCACCACCTGCTGCGCCGGCCGCGACGGATCGCGCGCCAGCCGCGCCAGCAGATCGTCGGTGGCATCGCCGAGTTCGCCGACATGGAGATAGTCGAACGAGGGATAGTAGTCCGGACAGGCCGAGACCGACGGACCGCCGATCGCCACCGGCAGGTCGAAGGCATGGGCGCGGCGGCAGATGTCGTTCATCTGCTGACGCTGGATGTGCATGCCGCTGACGAACACCGCCTCCGCCCATTCGAAATCTTCCCTGGCGGCGGGGCGGATGTTCTCGTCGATGAAGCGGACCGGCCAGTTCTCGGGAAGGTAGGCCGCGATCAGCAACAGCCCCTGCGGCGGCATGAAGGCCTGGACCCCGTCGGTCAGGGGATAGGCATATTCGAAGGTGCCGAACGACGACGTATAGCGCGGAAATACGCACAGTATGCGCCGTACCGTTTCGATGCTCCGAGCTCTCATCAGATTGCCTCTCGCGATATCCGGCAAGACCCGAACAAAGTTAAGCATGCCAATCAAGGCTCGGCCAGAAATTCCTCAATAATGTGGCCGTCATCTCAATCATTTGAGGCCCGGATGGTTGCCGAAAAACCACGCCGGCAGCAGCCCCGCGCCTTCACGCGATCAGCCGCGATGCAAAATCGGGCAACTGCCCGGTGTTTCCGGAAAGGCGAAAATCAGCGTCGACGAGGCCGGTGCGGAACAGCCAGTCGTCGAATTCCGGCGCCCGCTTCAGGCCGAACAGATCGCGGACATAAAGCGCGTCATGGAACGAGGTGGACTGGTAGTTCAACATGACGTCATCGGCCCCCGGAACCCCCATGATGAAGGTCACCCCGGCCGCCGCGAGCAGCGTCAGGAGATTGTCCATGTCGTCCTGATCGGCCTCGGCGTGGTTGGTGTAGCAAACGTCGACGCCGATCGGCAGGCCGAGCAGCTTGCCGCAGAAATGGTCCTCGAGCCCGGCGCGGATGATTTCCTTGCCGTCATAGAGATATTCCGGGCCGATGAAGCCGACCACGCTGTTGACCAGCAGCGGATCGAACGCGCGGGCCACCGCGTAGGCGCGCGCCTCGCAGGTCTGCTGGTCGACGCCATGATGGGCATTGGCCGACAGCGCCGAGCCCTGCCCGGTCTCGAAATACATCACGTTGTTCCCGACGGTTCCCCGCTGCAAGGACAAGCCCGCCTCGCGGGCCTGGTCGAGCAGCGCCAGATCGACGCCGAAGCTGCGATTGGCGGCTTCGGTGCCCGCGATCGACTGGAACACCAGATCCACCGGAACGCCCTGCTCGATCAGGCCGAGCGTCGTCGTCACATGGGTGAGCACGCAGGCCTGGGTCGGGATTTTCAGCCGCGCGATGATCTCGTCGAGCAGTCGCAGCAGGCCGCCGATCACCGCCGGATCGTCGCTGGCCGGATTGATGCCGATGCAGGCATCGCCCGATCCCAGCATCAGCCCGTCGAGGATCGAGGCGGAGATGCCCCTGGCGTCGTCGAAGGGATGATTGGGCTGCAGCCGCGCGCTCATCCGTCCGCGCAGGCCGATGGTGTTGCGGAAGGCCGACGTCACCTGGCATTTTTTAGCGACCAGGATGAGATCCTGGTTACGCATCAGCTTCGAGACCGCCGCGGCCATTTCGGGCGTAATGCCGCGCGCGAGCTTTGCAAGAACCTCCGTGGTCGCCGCGTCCGACAACAGCCAGTCGCGGAACGCGCCGATCGTCAGCGAGGAAACCGGCGCGAAGGCCGGGCGGTCGTGGGTATCGACGATCAGGCGGGTGATCTCGTCGCCTTCGTAAGGGATGACCGCTTCCTGCAGGAACTGCTTCAAGGGAACGTCGGCAAGCGCGATCCGCGCTGCGATCATCTGTTCGGCGCTCTCGGCCGCGATCCCGGCCAGACGGTCGCCCGAGCGCGGCGGCGTGGCCTTGGCCAGGAGATCGCGCAGATCGGCGAAGACATGAATGGTGGCATCGATGGTGCAGCGATAGACCATGGCGGCTCCGGGGCCACCGCGATGGGCAGCGACCTCCGCCAGACTATCAGCCCGAACGGCGGCGGGCCGGAAGGAAAGATTATATGCAGCAAGGCTGTCTTTTTTGCCGATTTGCGGATCGGCTGCGGGTAGGTGCCTAATTACCAGACAGTTCCGGAAGTGCTGCCGGCGGCGCGATCGCCCGGCCCGGCGAGGTCGTCGGCCCCGAGATCCAGAACCAGGAATCCAATGTAATTATTTGATATACTTAATGAATTTGTCTGGTTGGATTTGTTCTTCGCGCGCGGCGGTACCATCATACAAATTACGCGGGGCGGAATGAAACTGGGGCGAATTTAATGACTTATACATGAAGGTTTTGCATGGTTTTTGGACGGCCGGGCAGCGCTGACCGGCCTCTCGAAGAAGGCCGTGCAATGTCTGAAATATCCAAATCTGCCAGCCCGTCCTCCAAGGCTGCTTTCGGGTCGCGGCTTTCGCTGGCGGCCAAGCTCTATTCGACCTTCGCGCTGATCGCGCTTCTGACGGCGGCCACCGCCGTGCTGTCCTACTACAACACCCAGCGCAACGAGCAACTGACGGAAGCAATCGAGACGGCCAACCGCGCCGCCCTCAACGTCCAGCACGTCAACTCGCTGGTCTACGCAGTCGTGATGGAGTCCCGCGGCGTCTACATGTCCAGCGAACCCGCTACCGTGAAGAAATTCGGCAACGGGCTGCTCAAGTTCAATGACCAGATCCTGAGCGTGGTCAAGAGTTGGGAATTGATCGTCCGGGCCGATGACGCCGAGCAATTCGCCACCTTCAAGAAGCGCATCGAACAGTTCGTCGAGTTCCGAAAGGAACTGGTTCGCCGTGGCATCGAGATCAACGCCGCCGCCGGCCGCGAATGGGGCGACAACGACGCCAACCGCGCAGTGCGCTCCGCGCTGAACAAGGATCTCGAGGCGCTTTCCAGGGTCTACGCCGAGCGCGGCAAGCAGATTTCCCAGCAATCCCAGACCGGCCGCAACATGGCGTTCCTGCTGACCTTTCTCGGCGGGCTGACGCTGGTCGTGGTCGGCTTCGGCGTCCTGATCATCTCCCACTCGGTCGCCCAGCCGCTTTCGGCGATCACAGCCACCATCAAACGCGTCGCCGAGGGCGACGAAAACGTCGAGGTTCCCCACGCCAACCGCGGCGACGAGATCGGCGCGCTGGCGCGGGCGATCCAGATCTTCCAGCAGGCGATGGAGGGCAACCGCAATCTCAATTCCCAGGTCTTACAGGACGCCAAGGCGCGCGAAGAGCGGGCGAAGCACATCGAAGCCTCGGTGGAAGAGTTCCGCGGCGCGATCGGCGACGTCTTGCGCGCGGTCACCGACAACGCCACCGCGATGCGTGAGACCGCGCAGTCCATCACTGGCGCGGCATCCGACGCCAATGGACGCGCCACCGCCGCCGCCACCGCGACCCAGCAGGCCTCCAGCAATGTGAACGCAGTGGCGAGCGCGGCCGAAGAGTTGTCGGCGTCGGTCGAGGAGATCGGCCGCCAGGTGCGTCAATCCGCGGGTGTCGTCGAACAGGCCGGCCAGCGGACCGAGAAGTCGGTCGCCGAAATCGAAAGCCTGGCCGCGGCGACCCAGCGCATCGACGGCGTGCTCAATCTGATCCAGACCATCGCCGAGCAAACCAATTTGCTGGCGCTGAACGCCACAATCGAGGCCGCCCGCGCCGGCGAAGCCGGCCGCGGCTTCGCGGTGGTGGCCCATGAGGTCAAGGCGCTGGCCGAACAGACCGCGAAGGCGACCTCCGAGATCGGCCAGAACGTCGGCCTGATCCAGTCATCGACGCGCACCGCCGTCGATTCCGTGCGCGAAATCGGCCACGCCGTGCGCGACATCAATGAGGTCACCTCGAACATCGCCAGCGCCGTCGGTCAGCAGGACGCCGCGACCCGCGAGATCTCCTCCAATGCGCAATCGGCCGCCCAGGGCAACGAGACGCTGGTCGCCAATATCGGCTCGTTGAGCGAGGCCATCGGCGAGACCAACAAGGCGGCGACATCGGTGCTGACGGCTTCCAGCGACCTCACGGCAACGGCGGAAACTCTTTCGCGCGAGGTGGACAAATTCTTTCGCCGTCTGCGCGTCGATCCCCTCGAGCAAAAAGACGGACGGCGGACCGCTGCTGCGGCCCGCTGAGGCTCAAACGGCCGGACGGCACGAAGCTTTCAAGCGTCATCGGCGACGACCTGCATCCGGTCGGGCCGACTTGACTTCCGGCGAATTTAGCGCCCGCGCGGAACTATTACCCGGCGATCGGATTGGAAGTCGCGGTGGCGTCTAAACGCCGCCCCCGCAAGCCGAAGGATGCCATGCACTAGCTGTCATGGGTCGCGGTTACCATGCCCATCTCTTTCCTCCGGAGTTCCGCCGGTGGTTGCCGCGCCAGATCGGCCAGCAGCTATGGTCGATTCCATCAACCAATCCACCTGAAAGGTCACCGGCCATGAATTTCATGACGCCAAAACCAGCCACGCGTCCGCCAGCAACAGGGACGATGAAAGCGCTCGTTTATCAGGGACCGGGAAAGAAGGCCCTGGAAGACCGTCCCAAACCGGAAATCACCGCGCCCACCGACGCGATCGTCAAGGTCACCAAAACGACGATCTGCGGCACCGACCTGCACATCCTCAAGGGGGATGTGCCGACCTGCCAGCCCGGCCGGATTCTCGGCCACGAAGGCGTCGGCATCGTCGAGCAGATTGGAGCAGCGGTGACGGCGTTCAAGGCGGGAGACCATGTCCTGATCTCCTGCGTGAGCGCCTGCGGTAAATGCGAATATTGCCGGAGGCAGATGTACTCCCATTGCACGACCGGCGGCTGGATCCTCGGCAACACCATCGACGGCACCCAGGCCGAGTTCGTCCGCATTCCCTATGCCGACACCAGCCTCTATCCCATTCCGGGCGGCGCCGACGAGGAGGCGTTGGTGATGCTCAGCGACATCCTGCCGACCGGCTTCGAGTGCGGCGTGCTCAACGGCAAGGTCGCGCCGGGGAATACCGTGGCGATCGTCGGCGCTGGCCCGATCGGACTCGCGGCCCTGCTTACCGCGCAGTTCTACTCGCCGGCCGAGATCATCATGATCGATCTTGACGACAACCGCCTCGAAGTCGCCAAACGGTTCGGCGCCACGGCGACCATCAACAGTGCCGACGGCAAGGCGTTGGAGACGGTCATGAAGATGACGGGCAAGCGCGGCGTCGACACCGCTATCGAGGCCGTGGGCATTCCGGCTACCTTCGAGCTGTGCCAAAAGCTCATCGCGCCAGGCGGTACCATCGCCAATATCGGCGTGCACGGAAAGAAGGCCGATCTGCATCTCGAAGAGCTGTGGGACCGCAACATTTCGATCACCACGCGGCTGGTCGATACAGTGACCATACCGTTGCTGTTCAAGACGGTTGGGGCTCACAAGATCGATCCCAAGCGGCTCATCACGCATCGCTTCAAGCTCGATCAGATCCTCGATGCCTATGAAACCTTCGGTAATGCTGCCAAGACCAAGGCGCTCAAGGTCCTCATCGAGGCCTAGGCACGATCGCGACCGGATGGTCACAAGAGAAACGGCCTCAGCACGGGGGAACATGCTGAGGCCGGCAATTCATCGGACGCATGGGGCAGTCGCGTCCGGCAGTGCATCAACAAGTTGGCTGGACGGCAATGGTTCCGGTTCAGCCCGGAGAAAATCGGTCGGTAGCGCCGTTCGTGAAATTTTCATGACTGAGCAATTGAGACCACAACGGCGGAACCCAAGAGCGCATGGTCGTGGGCGGACCGAGCGATCACCGCAGACTCAGTCTCGCGCTCCCAATGTCAGACCACGCATCATGCCTCAAATTCAACCAATCCACGTTCTGCCAGCCCAACTTCAGCCCGTCCGGTTGAGGTGCCGTTTCGAAATGACGGCGGCAGACGCGCCATTGAGCCACGAGTTCTGCGTGTTTGAATTTCCCGGGTGCGGGGAATGTCCAAATGCGCGTCATAACAAGAGAGAAGCGAGAAACCCCGAAGACCCGATGAAGTCTGAGACCTGGCGGGGGTGGATTGCACACGCCTGCAGCCCCCGGCGAATAGATTTTGGCACGAACAGGAGCACTGCCATGGAAGGGTTCATTCACCGGGAGAACCTGGCCCTGCTAAGGAAACGCCTCGCAGAGCCCTGCGACGACGCGCGGCGCCAGATCCTGCTGAAGCTCCTGGCGGAGGAAGAGGCAAAGAGCCTCCTGCCTAAGGGCCGTTAAGGCCGCCTCTGTCGATTCATGATAGCCGCGATCGCGGTCTTGCGCGTAGTCTAAACGACCGTTCCGAACAGCTTGCCGATTCCGGCGGTGATGCCGAGGGCCAATGCTCCCCAGAACGTCACGCGCAGTGTCGCGCGCAGAACATCGGCTCCGCCAGCCTTGCCGCCGATAGCTCCCAGCAGCGCAAGAAAGCCCAGCGACGCGGCAGCAACGACCGGGACAAGCAGGTTGGCGGGAGAGACCACGACCATCAGCAACGGCATGGCGGCCCCCACGGAGAACATCACGGCCGACGTGAGCGCGGCCTGCACCGGCCGCGCCGTGGTGATTTCGGAAATCCCGAGCTCATCGCGTGCGTGAGCGGCGAGCGGATCCTTTGCCATCAACTGCCGGGCCACCTGCTGTGCGGTTGCCCGATCGACGCCGCGCCTGACGTAGATTTCGGCAAGTTCATCGTGCTCGGCCCGTGGGTCGTCATTCAATTCCCGGCGTTCTCGTGCGAGATCCGCCTTCTCGGTGTCGGACTGTGAACTCACCGAGACGTATTCGCCGGCGGCCATCGACATGGCGCCGGCGACCAGTCCGGCGACGCCTGCGATCAACACGTCGTTCTGCTTCGCGGCAGCCGCAGCGACGCCGACGATCAGGCTGGCGGTCGAGATAATTCCGTCGTTAGCACCAAGCACCGCTGCTCGCAGCCATCCGATGCGGTCGACGAGATGTTTTTCCGGATGGTGACGTAGGCGGCTAATGACCCTCTCCTGTGTGCGAATGCGTCATTTGACCCGGCGGCCCCTGAAGAAGCCCTTGTTGGTCGTGTTTTGCTTGATGTTGGCCGTATCACCCTGCTCCAGGGTATTCACATCCGCATGTGTTTTCGGCATCTCGTTTGTCGTCTCGGAATTATCACCCGTTCCCTTGCGACTTCGATTGGCGGGTGGTACCGGCGGCATATGACCGTGTTTCGACATCGGGATTCCCTCAGTTGACCTGCAAAAGGAAACGGCCTGCCAAAACAGGCCGATTGAGAATTCAAAGCCTGCCGAGCAATAGCAGGATCAACAGAATGACGACGATCAGGCCCAGGCCCCCGCCGCCATAATAGCCGGTGCCATAGAAGGGTCCGCCGCCGATTCCGCTAAAGCCGCCGAGCAGCGCTATGACCAGAATGATGAGTATGATTGTTCCGATCGACATTTCTACCTCCGTGCGTTCGGTCTCTTTTGTTGCGTGGATGACAGTTGGGTAGTGTGTTGCATGGTCCATGATCTACATGTCGGGCACGGCTGGCTTGATTTAGAGCAATCTCGGCGCAAGAGGGTACCGGGGCTGACCGTTACTTGGCCATCCGCCAGACAAACAGCACCACGGCGGCACCAGCCGCCGCGGCGATGAGCGAAATTATCAGCCCGCCGCCGAGCGCGAGCATCGCGATGTGATAACCGACGAATGCCCCGGCGACGCCCACGAGCGCGCTGGTGATCGTGCCGCGGGTCGATCCGGAGAACTGCCGGGCCAGCCAGGAAGGCCCGGCCAGACGGTCGAAGAGAATGCCGGCGAAGATGCCGATCGCGAGAGCCAGAACAAAGAGAACGGCCGGGTCAGTGGCACGCATGGATCAGATCCTCCGCATCGATTTCGACGAGGTCACGGCGCTCCCGATCGTCCCTGCGACCTTGATCCAGAGAGCGATCAGGCGGTGCGGCCCGAATATCCTAGTAGGGCCGAAAATAGCGGCGGCCATAATATGGCCCGCCACCGTAATAATAGGGTCCGCCGCCGTAATAGCCGGGCCCATAGCCGTAGCTGTTGTAATAGTCGTTGCGCTGCTGCTGGGCCGCGATCGCACCCATCGCGCCAATCGCCATTCCCATGAAAGCCAATCCCGCGGCATTGCCTCCATTTCGGTAGTAGCGGCGACGACGGACCGAACTGATATCCGTGGCGCCGCTGGACCCCGTGGTGGCCGAGATACCCTTCGGAGCGGGAGCCGCCGGACCGGCCATGGCCGGCAGCGGCTCGCTCATCGTGACAACCAGCGCAGCAATCGTCGCCATGACGACGACGCGGCCGGCCGAAGCAACCAATCCTTCACGCACACGCATTTTCGTTTCCTTTATCTTTGCCTAATCAAATCCTTGCCACAGTGCATTCCCGGCCGGGTTCGGCGACCATTCACGGAAACAGCACCGTAAATCGCGCACCCTGGCCGTTGTCGCCTCGACCGATCTGCAATTCGCCGCCGATCTGCCTTGTGAAGGATTGAATGATCTTCATCCCCAGCCCTCTGCTGGCGCCGGGGTCGAACCCTTCCGGCAGGGCCGGGCCGTCATTGGAAACCGAAAGCGAGTGACCGTACCTCGGGTCTGACTTCAGCCTGACGACGATCCGGCGCTTGCCGTATTTTGCCGCATTGGTGATCAGTTCGCTGGCGATGAAGCCGAGAGGAATCGCGATCGCGGCCGGCAGATTTATTTCAATGCCCTCCACGACGATCTGCTCCGGGGATTCCTCCGAGGACACCATCGCGGAAAAATCGCGGCCGAAGTCCTGAAGAAATTTCTTGAATTCGATGGTTTGCGCGCCCTCGTAGGAATTGAGGCGATGGTGGATTCGCGCGATCATGGAAACGCGGTTGGCTGCGACGGCCAGTTGCTTGGCCGCTTCTGCGTTGGTCGATCCCCGGCTCTGCAACGAGAGCAGGCTGATGGTCATCTGCAGGTCGTTCAACAGCCGGTGATCGGATTCCTTTTTCAGCAGCTCCTGTCGATGGATCAACTCGTCCTTTTGACGAAGCTGCGCCTCACTTTCCGCGAGCGCATCGCGCAGGCGGATTTCCACGGCTCGATACTGGATCAACTCGCGCTCGTAACTCTCGATGGTACGGCGCCCCGAATTCAAAAAGGTCAGGGCATGGGGCAGCGGCGTAGTGGCCTCTTCAGCGCCGCAACCCTGCTGTGGAATTGCTGCTTTGCCCATTCATCAGGATGCGCACAGGACGGCCGCATCGCTTTGATCCATGTCAATCATAAGTCGGATGACGTACACTGCCGGCGAGGAACATTGGCGCGGTCGTCCGCTCCCGGTGCCGCATTTCATCGCCAGAGACGGATGAGCCATTTGGCGCCGGCGAGCATCTCCCACCCCGCGGCCATCGCTGCCATCAGCACCACCGCGGCGGCCAGCAAGGCGATCGAGAGCAGCAGCCCGTCTTCCTCGATATAAGCAAGCGAGATCAAGGCGATCACCAAAGCGGGGATCTCGTTGCTGAGGGGTACTGGAATGAATACCAGCGTGGCGCTCAGCAGCACGACGACGGCGCCAACCAGACGCTTGGTGGCCTCGGGCGGTGTGTGCCAGCGTGGATGAACGACCCGCTCGAGATATCCAAGCATTGGAACCGCTCGCTGCACCACGGCGGCAAGGTGACTCGCCGGAAACGAACGTGTGGCGATACGGCCTGGGAAGACCGGAGCGGGCTTGCCCGCGATCATCTGGATCGCGGGAATCATCAGCAGCAGGCCAGCCAGGATCGAGAGCCCGGGCGTGATCGCGACCAAGGCGAGCAGCAGCATGATGATTCCGAAGGAGCGCTTGTGCAGGCTGTGCATGAGCCAACCCAGGGTGAAGCGGTCAGCTGGCATCTGCTCGTGCAGGCGCTGCAATACGAGAGAGGTTGGAACATGCCCCTTTGTGTCGGCCGGCGATATCGGGATCAAACAAGGTCTCCTGATGCCATGCGCGCAGTGCCATGCGTGTAGCCATGCCGCAAAGCTCGCGGGTCGAGACGAACGCACGAAAACGGCGCTCGCGCGGAATGCCGGTCAGAGTTAAGGTGTACCCGATCAAGGGGGGTGCCCCCTTATTCACGCTCTTTCAGCAGCGGCTTCTCGTGCAGGACCGCGCTAAGCAGTGAGCTGTGAACTTCAATATGCCCGTTGTAGCTGATCAGGCCCAGCTTGCGAAACTTGTTCATGAAATGGCTGACGCGGGATCGGGTGGTGCCGATCATATCGGCCAGAGTGGCTTGGCTGATGTTCGGACTGATCGGCTGCGGGCTGCCTTCCTTGCCGAAATTCGCGAGCAGCAGGAGCAGCCGCGCAAGCCGCCGCTCGCTCGAATTGAACAGCTGGTCGATGAGATCCTCCTCGATCCGGCTGTTCCGGGTCAGGAGATAGGCCATGAACAGCTCGGAAAATTTCGGCTGATCATGAATGGCGGCGACCATCGCGGATTTGGTGATGGCCGTGATGACGCAATCCTCCATTGCCGTTGTCGTGGAAATGCGCAGCCGATGACCGTTCATGCAGCCCTCGCCGAAAAACTGGCCGGATTCCAGAATCGCGACGACGGCTTCCTTGCCCTGCTCGGAAAGGACCGTAAGCTTGACCCTGCCCTTCTGGATGTAGAACACGGTATCGGCGACGTCGCCTTGCCGGAAAACGTGCTGGTCTTTCTGGAATTCGAGAATCGCCTTCCCTGCTCCGACTTTCGCAAGAAACGTTTTCGCGTCAAACTCATCGTTGGCTGGCGTCGTCAACAACAGGCCCCTTTGGCTCGGGTGGCAGGCTAGGGTTTCAACGGTAATTACGTCCGGGGATTGCTCTTCGGTGAGATTACCCCCCGATTATCCGCCGTTCTACGGAGGAGTCCCGCCTTTTTGAGTGCCATGTTGCGCTGCGCGCCAGGCGGCATGCTCCGCGCCTCTTCAAGCGCGTCCACCGCCACGTCATTCGGATTGCGCCTCTCCGCCGGCGAGTTTGATGCAATTGCAAAAATCTGAACGTGGTCGCAGCCGGTGCATTCAAACGTGTGAATGTCAGAGCCGAATGACGTTCGAACGGGCCGCACAGGGTTCATCGTCGCATGGCATTTGGGGCAATTCATGTTACCCGCCGGCGATGGGCGGGGCACGGGTTGGGCAGCGCGCTCCGGTATCTGCCTTCCAGTTCGCGTGAGTTGAAAAGCGCGCAAGGCGACAAGGCGGTCCGACGGCGGCATCAGGAGTATGGCTGTCTCTCCACGGGCTTGGTTTTCCGAGCGGCCGCCGCCCATTTTCAACCCGTCATGCAGCTGTACAGGAAGGACCAGCTCTTCCGACCGTCGAGATGTTTTTTTTCGGATTGTTTCTGGCAATCCGACCACTTGGTCTTGTCCTTGGCCCATTCCTTCTGCGCGGCATCCCATTGCTTCTTGGTCCAGGTCTCGACTTCCGCGGCGGAGGTTGACCCGGCCGGCGTCGCCGCGGGCGTGGCCTTCGTTTTGTGGGTTGCGGCCTGAGATGTTGCGGTTTGGGCGTTGGCCATTCCTGCGAAGGCGATCAAGACCGCGGCTGCGGCAACGATATGAGCTTTGCGAATTTGCATGGACTTTCCCGATCCGGTTTGTGATTGACACTCGCGAGATAACTCGCGTCAGGCCGCTTCTTCGCCGTCAACTCGCGCGCGGATCACCCTGGCCCCGACGAGCGCGGCGAGAACATCGAGCTCGGCGGCGAACTGCTCACCGTCCTTCTCCGCCACGGAAAAGCTGTGCGAAACGCCAGTTCGCGGTTGAAACGAGACCTGAAACGAATTCTCCGACGATTGGCCTGCGGGCATCGCAAGCCGGTATTCCGCCTTCACAAAGCGAAGGTCACAGAGCGGTTCTGCATTGTTCACGTGGTCGTCTCCTGTGTTCGTTGCGGGCGACCGGCGGCGAGATGGCCGCAGCCGGGGGCCTATTGGCGGTCCCGGAGTTGATCCAACGTGGCTTCTTTTCCGAACGCGCTTTCCACTGATTTCTTCAAGCTTTGGACGGCGCCACGGATTGCCTGATCGATGGTCGTTTCCTGCTGGCTCACGACGATGGGCTCACGGCCATCGCGGCGCGCTTCGATCTTGCAGCACGTGTCGTCGTGGCCGGTTTTGTTGCCGACGGAATCACTGAGGTGCACATCGACCCGCCTGATGCGGTCACCGAAGCGGTCCAGCGCAGTCTGGATGATCGTTTTCACATGGTCTGAAAACTGCTCGCTCCCCTGAATATTGCCGTCAGTTCTGACTTCGATCAGCATTGTCGGCTCCGTTATTTATTGTGCCTATTACATTGCCGGGCAGGCCTTCCGAGCGTTGGACGGGGCGTCCAATGCTCACTTCTCCGTTCGGGGGATCATCGCCAGTGCTGCGCAACATAGGCCCCGTGCGGGGCGCCGGTGTGAGCAATAGTGCTCACGTGGCGCGCATGGCCGGTGCGCTGTGCCCAATTCGGTCCGGACCTCGGTTCGGCTACGAGGCCAGCACCCGCGACATCGGATATCCGGAACGGGTTCCGAAACTCAGGATCGGCGGGCCCTGCTCGACATAGCCATGTGCCAGATAGAAGCGCCGGGCGGTCTCGGTAGAGGTGAGCCTCGCGCGGCGTTGAAACAACGTGACAGGCCGTTCTCTTTGAACGATCGCCTCCTTCTCTCATCTGCAATGAGAGGCCAGATACCGGCTTCTTACATCCGATGGAGAAATTGAAATGACGAAGCTCAAACTCTTGTCGGCCGGGCTGATCGCCGCGGCCACGCTTGCCGCCCCCGCCATGGCCCGCGAGAGCCGTGTAGCCATGCCGCACTTCGCACCAAACGCCGAAGCCGCTGCGCCCGGGGCCATCTTCGTGGACGGCCGCGCCTGCTACCCCGCCCCGCGCGTCGGCGCATTTGCCTCGCAGCCGTGGACCAACAGCAACAACATCCCCTGCTACCCGACGCCGGATTATTACGCTTATTGATCCGCCTGAATCACGGAGCGGCTCAGTCGTTCGCTGCCGCCAGGCCGCGAAATCCGGATCGGCATCCGATCCGGCCTGAGCCGTCCCGGGATCAAGGCATGGCGAGCTGGATGGTCCGGTCTTCGCTACCGACCAGACGATCCCGGGCCATCGACTCGATCATCGGCCAGTTTTGCCGCAGGAATGTCGTGGCATCGGAAATGGTGGCCGCCTGCACCTTGACGCTGCAAGCTTGTCTTCCCCCGTTATTGGTTATCTGAAAATGGAACGTGTAGGCTGTCGTCCCGGCGTCATCGTCGGCCGGCCGGCGCTCGCGGCGCATTTGGTATCCCCCTTGGTGCGTCGAACCGGGACACTTTAGGTCGACGACTTGGCCTTTCATGGGGCGCGTTGACGGCAAATTTTCCGGCACCGGAATCGGATCATGGTTTTTTCCGGGGCGAGGACGCGAATGCGTTTTTCACCACCGCCGAGAACTTGGCCCAGCTGCAACTCAGCGAGGCATCCTCGCAACGCCCTTGTTTCGATCGTTCGATCGGGCGCTTCCTCGGCAGCAACATCATCGGCGGCCCGGCGGGCTGACGGGCGCTTTCCATATTCGCCTGAAGCTGTTCGTTCTGTCTTCGCGCCAGTTCAGCCGAGATATCCTCTCGCCGTTGCGCATCGAGGAAATTCATATACTCGCGATCGATCTGCTTGCGCTCTTCCGCTGTCGGATTGGGTCCGGCGATGTCGAAATTCCGGTTCTGCATGAAGTCGTAATAGGTATAGCCACCGCCCGGCTTTCGCCGGCCCGCGAAGTGCGCGTTGCAGTCCATCGTCAGGCGACCGCTCTCGTCGTTCGATGGAGCGCTGGCCTGGACCTGTTCGACGCACTCTTCGAAATCGCGGGCAGATTCCGGCGACGCCCCGCCAGAATCCAGCCACCAACTGACCAGCGCAAGCGAAGCCAGCACGAGGAATGCGACCAGCCACTTTTCAACGCTACCGTCCAGCAAACGGTACATACGCAAGAGTCCCCCACCGATTCGGGCATTACGCGGAAAAAATGCGGGTTTTTGCGGGCAAGAAGCCCCCGATGTAGCAGCGCAGCCACAGTCAGCCGCATTATTTATCAAGCGGGAATCTCGCCATGATTGGGCGCGGATTGTCGAACAATGTTGGAGCGTTGACTATCAAGGGTTTTGGTCATGCGATCCGTAAAAACCATTGCGACATTGGCGTCGGCGGCCGCTATCGTTGGTTCGATATTTGCAGTTAGCTGGGTCAGCCTTGCCTTGCTCGGCTTTTGAGTGCGATGCTGAACCATCGCGTTTTCGAGCGACAGCCTGCGCCCCGCGCGTGATGCGGGGTCGACATCGGCGCGCGTAAAGAAAACGCGCGCCGGATCAGGAGTTTGGAGGCCGTTTCGATTTCATTGAAACGAGCGGGCTCCGGCTTCGGATCGATTTATATGTTTTTGACTGCAACGATGGTAAGTTGGTCACGATGATTGCGAAATGCATTTTGTTCCTGTCTGCCGCGCTGATGCTCGCGAATTGCTGCGCGTTGGGAAACGGTTGCGCGCCGACATCCGCGGTGCCGGCCGCGTGGGATGGATTGGGCGCAGCTCCAGCGGACGACACCCAGGCGGTTGAGGCTCCGCCGCCCAGAAAACAGGCACGGGCCAAGCGCGAGATCGTTCTCGGTCCGCTCGACACCGCGGCGACCGATCAATCCAGCAGGTCCCGCCCGAAGGACCCATGGGAGAAAGAGCAGGCGGCGGATCAGGACGACGAGGCCAGGCTCAAGCGTACGCTCAAGATTTGCAGCGCCTGCTAGCCGACGATGACGCGACACAAGCGTCGCCGCCTCCCAAAGTCAGCTCCCGAGCTATTTCAACCAGTTAGCCTGCGATTCTCCGAGCATCGGGACAGGCAGATGCTTTTCGTTTCCAGCTTATGGCCATGTTGAATGAACCAAATCTCTTTTGGGGACTTGGTGCTGCAATCAGGTTGAATTGCAACAGACGGACCACTCATGATGAGCCAGGATCCAGGCGGCGTTCGAATCGATCGGATCCATACCGGCGCAATCTGCCAGGAGATCGGCGAAAGACTGCGTGTCACGCTGACAGGAAATCCGAAGCAGGTGCCGCGCCATATTCTCGGCCTCACGGAACGATTTGACAGCATCGATCGCGGCAACGCCGCCTTCAGGGCGTCGATCGGGATCGTCGCGAAATGAAAGACTTTTCCAACGCATCTTTTCCACCCGAAACGTTGGACATCATGAAAAACGCCCTGGACGCGGCGGTTGCCTCACTGCCCGAGCCGGTCAGTTCCGCCCATGTGCAGTCCCTGGCAGAAAGCATTCTTCGCACGGCCAAGGAAGGCGAGAGAGACCCGGCGACATTGCAGAGGATGGCGCTCATGGAACTTCAGATCTCGCCCCGTCATTGACGGAGCCCCCGCCGTTAAACGTGCCGGCCCGCGGCATACCCTGACGACCACGCCCATTGAAAGTTGAAGCCGCCGAGCCAGCCGGTGACGTCGACGACTTCGCCGATGAAATAGAGCCCGGGGACGGTCCTCGCCTCGAAGGTCTTCGAGGAAAGCTCCGATGTGTCGACGCCGCCGAGCGTGACTTCCGCCGTGCGATAGCCCTCGGTCCCGTTCGGCCGGACCCGCCACTGCTTCACCGCGGCGGTCACCTTGGCAAGCCACGCGTCGGAGAAATCCGCAATCCGCTCCGGACCGCCGACCGTATCGGCAATGGCACGCGCGAGCCGCTTCGGAACGAAGCCGGCAAGCGCCGTCGCCATCTCCTGCTTCGGATGCTCGCCGCGCAGTTGCTTCAGACCGGCCAGGACGTCGATCCCGGGCGCCATATCGACGACGATGTCCTCGCCCTCGCGCCAATAGGACGATATCTGCAAAATGGCCGGACCGCTCAGGCCGCGATGGGTGAACAATAGCGCCTCACCGAAACTGGTCTTGCCGCAGCTCACGACCGCCTCGACCGAAACGCCGGCGAGATCGCCGAATTGCTTGAGCAGCGCGGCGTCGAAGGTCAGAGGCACCAGCGCGGGGCGCGGCGGCACGATTTTCAGGCCGAATTGCTCAGCGATTTTGTAACCGAACCCGCTCGATCCCATTTTGGGGATCGAAGGACCGCCTGTGGCGACCACCAGCGCGCGGGAGCGAAACTCACTCTGGTCCGAGGCGACAACAAAACCGTCTTCGCCCTTCGAGACCGCGGAGATGCGGACTCCCGGACGCAGCTCCGCGCCGGCCTTGCGGCATTCTTCCAGCAACATGTCGACGATCTGCCGCGAGGAGCCATCGCAGAACAATTGCCCGCGCGTCTTCTCGTGCCAGGCAATGCCGTATTTTTCCACCAGCGCGATGAAGTCGCGCTGGGTAAAGCTGCTCAGCGCCGAGGTGCAGAAGCGCGCATTGTTCGACAGAAAATTCGCCGGCGACGTGTGCAGGTTGGTGAAATTGCAGCGCCCGCCGCCGGAGATGCGGATCTTCTCGGCCGGATGGCGGGATTGTTCGAGCAGCAGCACCGAGCGTCCGCGCTGGCCGGCGACGCGTGCGCACATCAGCCCGGCGGCGCCGGCGCCGAGGATGATGACGTCATGGAAGTTCGTAGAGGGATGGCCGGCCTTCGTCATTCGACCAGCAGCACGTCCACCGCCACCGCGAGCTTCTGCTTGCGCGATCCGACGATGATGCCGTCGATCGGCGAGACATCGGAAAAATCGCGCCCTACGGCCAGGATGATGTGATCGTTCTCGACCAGAATGTCGTTGGTCGGGTCGAAGCCGACCCAGCCGAACCCCTCGCCGCACCACAGCGAGACCCAGGCATGGGTCGCGTCCGCGCCCTGCAGGCGCGGCTTGCCCGGCGGCGGGATGGTGCGCAGGTACCCCGAGACATAGGCCGCCGGCAGCCCGAGGCCGCGCAGGCCTGCGATCATCACATGGGCGAAATCCTGGCACACGCCATGGCGTTTCTCGAACACTTCCTTGAGCGGCGTCGAGATCACGGTGGCCTTCGGATCGTATTTGAATTCGGTGCGGATCCGGTGCATCAGGTCGACCGCGCCGGCGAGGATGCCGCTACCAGGCGGAAAGCTCGCAGCGGCATAGGCGGTGACCGGCCGCTGCACCGGCACCAGCGGGCTCGCAAAGACGTAGCCAACCGGCGATTCCGGGCCGAGGCTGGCGGCTTCGAAGGCCACGTCGCGGACGCTTTCCCAGGCAGGACTCGGCGCATCGCGGCCGGGCGCCTGGCGCGACACCGAAACCCGCGACCTCGAATCGATGCGCAGGCTGCGATGCGCGGTTTCGATCAGGATGCTCTCGGTCAGGGTGCCGAAGAAGTCGCGCCGAAGCGCGCGGTCGGCGGGCTTGGGACGGATTTCGACGCTGTGCGAGACCAGTTGCTGGCCGTCGCCGGTCCGCGGCTCCAGCCGGAGCGAGCAGCGGGCGAAACTGACCGGACTCTCGTAACTGTAGCTCGTGACGTGACGGATGTCGTAGATCACGCCAGCCCCGTCAGCTTCTCTGGCCGGCTGGCGTTGGGCCCATGCGGAAAATAATGCGATCCGATGGCATCGGCGAGGTTGAGCAGGTCCTGCTCCAGTGAAAACAGCGTCTTGGTATCGAGGCTGGCCGCTTCCGCCGTCGTCAGCGCCGCCTGCAGCGCGACCGCGAGGCGCTGCGGCCGCTCGATCAGGCCGCTCTCCTTCAGCGCGGGCAGGCTCGCGATGTGGTCGTTCAGCGCCTGGACCTGAAACGCGACCGAGCGGGGATTATAGGGGTCGAGCACCACGAGATCGCGCACCGGCGCCAGCAGCGGGCCGACCAGATAGCGCGAACGGTAGGTGATCTGGCAATCCACCAGCGTCAGCAGGATGTCGAGATCCTCGCCGCCGGCCTCGTCATAGGCGAACTGGCGGGCGAACCGCACGGTGTTGATGGCGCGCTCGGCGCGCCGGCCCATTTCGAGAAAGCGCCAGCCGGCGGCGCGGTTCATGTTTTCCTGCGCCAGGCCTGCGAAGCTTGCGAGCTCCTGCAGCGTCAGTTCGGCGGCGCTGACCACGCCGTCGTCGTCTTCCACCTCCTGCGCAAGGCGTTCAACCATTTCGGTAATGACCTGCCAGGCATCGGGCGACAGCCGTTCGCGCAGCGAGGTCGCGGTGCGCTGCGCGGCCCGCACCAGCGACAACGCCGAGCCGAATTTGTCTTCAGCCTGAAGCGCTTCCGCGGCGATCTTGGCAGGCTGGGTCCGCGAGGCCAGCGCGGTCGCTCCCCATGTCACCAGAAGCCGCTGGATTCGCTCGAGCGCATGCGCGACGGGTGACGATCCCTTGCCGGGATCGCGCTGCGAGGTTCCGAGCGCCCGCACCAGCCGCAGCGTGGCTTCGGCACGCTCCAGATAGCGGCCGAGCCAGAACAGATTGTCGGCGGCCCGGCTCGGTACCCAGCCGGCGATCCGGCGGATCCGCACAGTGTCGCCCGCCGGCAGCAGCGTGGTCGCCGGCACCGCCTTGTCGGAGACCACCCAGACGTCCGCCGCCCGCGCGCCGTCCCCCATCGACACCGCGCGGGCATCGGTCTGCTCGGCGATCCGGCAGAAGCCGCCGGGCATGATGGTCCAGCCGTTTGGCGTGGCCGCGGCGAACACCCGCAGCACGAACGGGCGCGGCATGATCCGCCCCTGGTCCCACACCGGCATGGTCGACAGCCGCACCAGTTCCTGGCCGACATAGTCGATGCCGCGATCGTTGATCGCAGCCTTGAGCCGCTCGCGGTCGGCCGCCGACAGCTCGCCGGCGAGCACGGGTCCGTTGCCCGGGAAGCCGGGAACGCCCCTGCCATAAGCGCCTTCGATGGCGATCTCGTCGAGCCGCGACAGCACCTCGTCGCGGGCGGCCTTCTGGCCGCACCACCAGGTCGCGATATTCGGCATCTTGAGATCTTCGCCCAAAAGACGCCGGGAAAGACTCGGCAGGAAGCCAAGCAGCGCCCTCGCCTCCATCACGCCGGAACCCGGCATGTTGGCGACGACGACGCCGTTCTTGCGCACCACGTCGATCAGGCCGGGCACGCCGAGCTGCGAGGAAGCATCCAGTTCCAGCGGATCGAGAAAATTGGAATCCACCCGGCGCAGCAGCACGTCGAGCCGCTTCAGGCCGGCGACGGTGCGGATGTGGATGCGGTCGCCGCTGACGGCAAGATCGTCGCCCTCGACCAGCAGGAAGCCGAGATAGCGCGCCAGCGTGGCGTGTTCGAAATAGGTTTCGCTGAACTGGCCGGGCGTCAGAAGCCCGATGCGCGGCTCGTCGCGATCAGCGCTGGCGCGCAAGGAATCGCGGAACGCCTCGAAGAACGGCGCGACCCGTTCGACGTTCATCGACTTGTAGAGCGAGGCGAAGGCGCGCGACAGCACCAGCCGGTTTTCCAGCGCGTAGCCGGCGCCCGAAGGCGCCTGGGTGCGGTCGCCGAGCACCCACCAGCGCCCGTCCGGACCGCGACCGACATCCGCGGCGTAAAGACTGAGATACCGGCCGCCCGGCGGTTTGACGCCGCATACCGCGCGCAGATATTCGGCGCTTCCGGCAATGGCCGCGGCCGGAATCGCACCCTCTCCAACCAGGCGGCCCGGGCCGTAGAGATCGCTCAGCACCAGCTCCAACAGTTCGGCGCGCTGGACGATGCCGGCGGTCAATTGCTGCCACTCGGCCTCGTCGATCAGGAGCGGCAGATGGCTCAGCGGCCATAGCCGGTCGGAGGTTTCGCCGGGCGCGCGGTAGGTCACGCCGGCTTCCCGCAAATGACGGTCGGCGGCGCCGAAACGCCGGTCGATTTCGGCAGGGCTTAAGGCCGCGAAGGCATCGAAGAACCGGTTCCAGACCGCCCGCGGCGCGCCGTCCTGCGCGATATACTCATCGGGAATTCCCGGCAGGCGGGCATAGTCGCGCATCCACTGCGCCACCCGGCGGTCGGCCGGACGGACCCTGTTGCCCTGACTGCTTGCCCGGCCGCCTTCCTGGCCGTCCTGTCCCGCCATCCCAACTCCCCACACCCGGAGCCCCATTTCGATACGATCGAAACGCGGCTTCAGGTCTTGAAAACGCTTCTGCCTATTCAATGCAGGAGCGGCGTCCTCAAGTCGAGGGTCAAAGGGAACTCAATTGTGCGTTCCTCGCGCGGCGGATCGATCTTGCCGGGCGTGTGCCCGTGATCCTGAAACCGGGCCAGCCGCCGCGCCTCGGCCTCATAGGAATTGACCGGTTTTGTCTCGTAACTGCGGCCGCCCGGATGGGCCACATGGTAGACGCAGCCGCCCAGCGAACGGCCGTTCCAGGTATCGATCAGATCAAACGTCAGCGGCGCGTGGACCGGGATGGTCGGATGCAGTCCCGACGCCGGCTGCCATGCCTTGAAGCGGACGGCGGCGACTGCTTCGCCCGAGCGGCCGGTTTCCGTCATCGGCATCCGCCTGCCGTTGCAGGTGATGACATGGCGGCCTTCGACGAAGCCGGTCGCCTTGACCTGCAACCGCTCCACCGAACTATCGACATAGCGCACGGTGCCGCCGGCCGAGCCCTCTTCGCCGAGCACGTGCCAGGGCTCCAGCGCCTGACGCACCTCCAGCGAAACGCCGCCATGGTGGACCCGGCCGAACGCGGGGAAGCGGAATTCGAGCTGTGCCGCGTACCAGTCCGGCGAGAAATCGTAGCCGGATTGCTTCAGCTCGGACAGCACATCCAGGAAATCCTCCCAAAGAAAATGCGGCAGCATGAAACGATCATGCAGCGTGGTGCCCCAGCGCACGAACTTGCCGGCCTGTGGCTCGCGCCAGAGCTTTGCGATCAGGGCGCGGATCAACAATTGCTGCGCCAGACTCATGCGCGGATCGGGCGGCATTTCCAGCGCGCGAAACTCGACCAGCCCGAGCCGGCCGGTCGAACTGTCGGGGGAATAGAGCTTGTCGATGCAGATCTCGGCGCGGTGGGTATTGCCGGTGATATCGACGAGGATATGCCGGAACAGCCGGTCGACCAGCCACAGCGGCGCCTTGATGCCTGGCGGCGGCACATGCGCCAGCGCGATCTCCAGCTCATAAAGGCCGTCATGGCGGGCCTCGTCGATGCGCGGCGCCTGGCTGGTCGGGCCGATGAACATCCCCGAGAACAGATAGGACAGCGAGGGATGGCGCTGCCAATACAGCACCAGGCTCTTCAGGAGATCCGGACGGCGCAAGAACGGCGAGTCGGCCGGCGTGCTGCCGCCGACCACGACGTGATTGCCGCCGCCGGTGCCGGTGTGGCGGCCGTCGACCAGGAAGCGGTTGGCGCCCAGCCGCACTTGCGCCGCATCCTCATACAGGCCGAAGGTGATATCGACAGCGTCGCGCCAGCTCTTCGCCGGCTGGATGTTGACCTCGATCACGCCGGGATCCGGCGTCACCTTGATCACCTCGACGCGCGGGTCGAACGGCGGCGGATAACCCTCGACATGCACCTGCATCTGCATCTCTTCGGCGGTCGCCTCGACCGCGGAGACCAGTTCCAGATAATCCTCGAGCTTCTCCACCGGCGGCATGAAGGCGCACAAGACGCCGTCGCGGATCTCGATCGACATCGCGGTGCGGACGCCGCCGCCTGTGAGCTGCTGCTCCTGCACCTCCTGATGCGGCGCGGCGGCCTCCGCCGGCGTCCCGTCATAGACCGGCAGGTTCTCGCGCGGCTCCAGCGGATCCTGTTCCACGGTGTAGGGATATTCGTCAGCCGGAATATGCGGCAGCGAGGCGATCGGCAGCCGCAGCCCCAGCGGGGAATCGCCCGGGCGTCAGGAACAGATTGCCGCGGCGAAGCTTCCAGCGCTCGCTCTTCCAGCGCGAGGAAGATTTGCTTGCGTCGGCGTTCCAGCGCTGGATCGGCAGCACGAAACCCCTCGGCGTGTTGAGCCCGGAATCGAACACCCGCGCCATGCGCGCGCGCTCCTCGGGATCGGCCAGCTTGGAATCGCCGGGATCGACATTGGGCGGCAGGCCGGCTTCCTTCTGCAGCCAGTGGCTGGGATCCTCGAACGCCGGCAGCACGTATTCGGCATCGACGCCGAGTTTTGCGGCCGTGCTCTCCGCGAAGCGTCCGGCATCGTCGATCCGCGCGCGGTGCGGCCCTTCCACCGTGGCGATCAGGTCGGAGTTCTTCCAGATCGGCACGCCGTCCTTGCGCCAGTACAGGCCGAACGCCCAGCGCGGCAGGCTTTCGCCCGGATACCATTTGCCCTGCCCGTAATGTAGCAGGCCGCCCGGCGCGAACCGCGTCCGCAGCTTTGCGAATGAGATCGTCGGCAAGGCCGCGCTTGGTGGGGCCGACCGCGGAGATATTCCACTCCGGCGATTCCAGATCGTCGACCGAGACGAAGGTCGGCTCGCCGCCCATGGTCAGGCGCACGTCGCCTTCCCTGAGATCGGCATCGACCCGCTCGCCCAGCCTGTCGAGGCGCGCCCAGGAATCGTCGGAGAAAGGCTTTGTAATGCGAGGGGCTTCGCGGATGCGCTTGACGCTCATCTCGAAGGCGAATTCGACTTCGGCGAATCCGACCGCGCCCGAGATCGGCGCCGCCGTACGGTAATGCGGTGTGGCGGCAACGGGGATGTGCCCCTCGCCGGTCAGCATGCCCGAGGTGACGTCGAACCCGATCCAGCCCGCGCCGGGAAGGTAGACCTCGGCCCAGGCGTGCAGATCGGTAAAGTCGTTCTCGACCTCGCGCGGCCCTTCGACCGGGTCGATGTCGGGACGCAACTGGATCAGATAGCCGGAGACGAAGCGGGCGGCGAGCCCGAGATGCCGGAATATCTGGATCAACAGCCAGGCGGAGTCGCGGCACGATCCGGCGCCCGAGGCCAGCGTCTCCTCCGGCGTCTGAACGCCCGGCTCCATGCGGATGATATAGCGAATCTTTTTCTGCAGCTGCGCGTTGAGATCGACCAGGAAATTGACCGTGCTGGAGGCTTCGCGCGGAATTCCGGCGAGGTATTCGGCGAACTGCGGCCCGGGCTCGATGGTCGCCAGATAAGGCGCGAGTTCGGTCTTGAGGTCAGCGCTATAGGCGAACGGAAAACTGTCGGCATAGGGCTCGACGAAGAAATCGAACGGGTTGATCACGGTCATCTGCGCCGTGAAATCGACCTCGATCTTCAGCTCGGTGGCCTTTTCCGGAAAGACATAGCGCGCCAGCCAGTTGCCCTGCGGGTCCTGCTGCCAGTTCACGAAATGGTTCGATGGCAAGACCTTGAGCGAATAGCTCAGGATCGGGGTACGCGTGTGCGGCGCCGGGCGCAGGCGGATGGTTTGCGGGCCGAGGTCGATCGGTCGGTCGTATTTGTAGTGCGTGACGTGATGTAGCGCGACGAAGATCGACAAAGTCTGAGTGCTCCAGCAGCTTTTTTAAGCAGAACACCGGTTCCGGCCGACATCAAGCACTAACAACGGGCAGCAAATGCCTATGGGAGGTGCGGATTCCCCGTCGTCCCGGGCGAACGCCGGGACCCATACCGCGTGATCTCTGAATAAGGCGGGGTGGCAGACACCTTCCGCAAGACTACCGCCGGTGGCTATGGGTCCCTGCTTTCGCAGGGACGACGTTAGAGTGTGCGTAGCCTACATCGTCGCGCCCAGCACCCAGGGCGCGAATTCGGCGCCGCCGAAATCGAAACTCTCGCTCTTGGTCGGCCGGCCGGAGGCGGTCTGCAGGATCAGATCGAAAATGCGCTGGCCGCATTGCTGCACGGTTTCCTCGCCGTCGAGGATGGTGCCGCAATTGACGTCCATGTCATCTTCCATGCGCCTGTACATCGGCGTGTTGGTCGCAAGTTTGATGGAGGGCGCGGGCTTGCAGCCGAACACGCTGCCGCGTCCCGTGGTGAAGCAGACGAGATTGGCGCCGCCGGCCACCTGCCCGGTCGCCGCGACCGGGTCGTAGCCGGGCGTATCCATGAAGACAAAACCCTTCTTCGTCACAGGCTCGGCATAGTTCAGGACGTCAACGAGGTTGGTGCTGCCGGCCTTGGCCATCGCGCCGAGCGATTTTTCCAGGATGGTGGTGAGGCCGCCGGCCTTGTTGCCGGGGCTCGGGTTGGCGTTCATCTCGGCGCCCTCGCGCGCGGTATATTCCTCCCACCAGCGCATCAGGGAGACCAGCTTCTCGCCGACCTCGCGGCTGACCGCCCGCCGCGTCAACAGATGCTCGGCGCCATAGGTCTCCGGCGTTTCCGACAGGATCACGGTGCCGCCATGCCGCACCAACAGGTCGCTCGCCGCGCCCAGCGCCGGATTGGCGGAGACACCGGAATAGCCGTCGGAGCCGCCGCATTGCAGGGCGACCGTCAACTCGCTTGCCGGCACGGATTCGCGTTTCACCTTGTTGGCGTCGGTCAGCGCCTCCTTCACGAAGGCAACGCCGGCTTCCACGGTCTTGCGGGTGCCGCCGACCTCCTGAATGTCCATCGCGCGCAGGCGGCCGGCGAGCTTCTGCTCGGTCATCAGCCCGCCGATCTGATTGACCTCGCAGCCCAGCCCCAGCACGATCACCGCGGAAAAATTCACATGCCGCGCATAGCCGCCGAGCGTCCGCCGCAGCAGCGCCAGCGGCTCGTCCTGCGTCATGCCGCAGCCGGTCTTGTGGGTCAGCGCCACCACGCCGTCGACATTGGGAAAATCCGCCAGCGGATTGTCGTGCGTGAACGGATTCTTCTTGAAGACATCGGCGACCAGGCCCGCGACATGGGCGCTGCAATTCACTGAAGTGAGGATGCCGATATAGTTGCGTGTCGCCACCCGCCCGTCGGGCCGGCGGATGCCCTCGAAGGTCGCGGGCAGATCGAAATTCGGCACCGGCTTCACGTCGACGCCGAAGGCGTAGTCTTTTGCGAAATCGCCCATACCGCAGTTCTGCGTGTGAACGTGCTGGCCCGGCGTGATTGGCGCGGTGGCAAAGCCGATGATCTGGCCGTAGCGGCGGATCGGCTCACCCACGGCAATGGGCCGGATCGCAACCTTGTGACCGGCCGGAATCCGCTCGACCGTGGTGACGCCGTCGGCCACCGCCATCCCCGGCGGCAGACTCGACCGCGCTATCAAGACGCCGTCGTCGGGATGCAGGCGAATGACGGGGGCTGGGGTCATGGGAGGTCTCCTTGAATTCGAAATCGCTCCCTCTCCCCGCGAAGAGCGGGGCGAGGGAGAAGTGTCACGCCTTGCCGGCGGATTCTTTCCGGGTCTGGTTCACCTGCATCTTGGCGTAGGTCATCATCAATCCGCTCTCGTTCGACAGCGTCACGAGCTTGAAGCCCATGTTGATGGCGCGAACCGCGCCGTCGGCCCCCGAGCAGTGAATGCCGGGATAGAGGCCGCGCTTGCCGCACTCCTTCACGATCTTCTCGTAGATCTTCAGGATTTCCGGCTCGTCGCGGTCGAGCTTCGGCACGAGACCATAGGAGAAGCCGAGATCGGAAGGACCGATATAGACGCCGTTGATGCCCTCGACATCGAGGATCGCTTCCATGTTGCCGACCGCGGTCTTGGTTTCCATCATCGGCAGCAGCACGATCTCGTCATTGGCGGTCTGCTGATAGGAGCCGGCGGAGCCGTACATGCCGGAGCGGATCGGGCCGTTCGAGCGCGTGCCGCGCGGCGGATATTTGGCGTATTGAACGAGGTTCTCGGCTTCCTGTTTGGTGTTGATCATCGGGCAGATCACGCCATAGGCGCCGCCGTCGAGCACCTTGCCGATGATGCCGGGCTCGTTCCAGGGCACGCGGACCATCGGCGTCACCGGGTGGCCGTTCATCGCCTGGAAGCATTGCACCATCGATTGGTAATCCTGCACGCCGTGCTGCATGTCGACCGTGACGCTGTCGAACCCGCATTGCGCGATCACCTCGGCGGAAAAGCCGGAAGGGATCGCCAGCCAGGCGTTCACCACGGCCTTGCCCGAAGCCCAGACTTTCTTGACGTTATTTGCCACTTTTGTTTCCTTCCCTTTGACCATTTACACCGTCATTGCGAGCGAAGCGAAGCAATCCACGACCGCACAAAAGAACTGGATCGCTTCGTTGCTGCGCTCCTCGCAATGACGACTTCGTTTAAGCCGTCGCCCCTGGAATGCTCGCCTCGTCCACCCCGCGCGGTGTTCACTATCGCCGCCCGGCTGTCGTCCGGCAAGGGCACGCCGGCGCAATGATAGCAACCATGCATCTTCGCCGGCCGTTCAGGCACGGACCTTGGCGTGACCGCCGAGATAGGCGGCGGCGATGGCTTCATTGCCCCAGAGTTCGTCGGGCTTGCCGCCGAGCACGATGCGGCCGGTTTCCAGCACGTAGCCGTGATCGGCCACCGAAAGCCCCATGCGCGCGTTCTGCTCGACCAGCAGCACCGTGGTTGTCTGCCGGATCTGCGCGATGATCCGGAACACCGCCTGCACGATGACGGGCGCGAGTCCCAGCGAAGGCTCGTCCAGCAGCAACAGCCGCGGCTTCGCCATCAGGCCGCGGGCGACCGCCACCATCTGCAATTGTCCGCCCGACAAGGTCCAGCCCAGCGAATTCGAGAACTGCCGGATATCCGGAAACAGGTCGAACATGGCGTCGGCCTCGCGCGACAGTTCGGCCTTTGCGACGCGCCGGTTCGACGCGCCGAGCATGATGTTTTCCTTCACGGTCAGGCCGGGGAAAATACGCCGCCCTTCGGGAACGTGGGAGATTCCGAGGCGGACGATCGCCTCCGGCCCGAGGCCCGCGATCGACTTGCCGTCGAACAGGATTTCACCGGCCGCCGGTTTTGCCAGTCCCGAGATCGCCCGCAGCGTGGTGGATTTGCCCGCGCCGTTGGCGCCGAGCAAGGTGACCACCTGCCCCTCGTCGACGCTGAGCGAGACGCCGCGCAGCGCTTCGATCTCGCCATAGAGCACGATCAGATCGTTGATCTGGAGCAGCGCCATCATTCGCTCCCGAGATAGGCGGAGACGACGTCGGGATGACGCAGCACCTCCATGGATTCGCCGTCCGCGATGCGGCGTCCGAAGTTGAGCACGGTGATGTGCTGCGCCGCTTCGGAGACCAGCGTCATGTCGTGATCGATGATCAGGATGGTCAGGCCCTGCGCGGCGATGCGCCTGAGCAACTCGTGCAGTTCGAGTTTCTCGGTCGAATTCAGGCCGGCCGCCGGTTCGTCGAGCAGCAGCAGCGTCGGATTGGCGGCGAGCGCGCGCGCAATCTCGATCAGCCGCTGATGGCCATAGGAGAAGCTCGTGATCGGTTCGTTGGCGCGGGGGCCGAGACCGACGAAGGTCAATGCTTCCATCGCGCGCTCGGTCAGCGCGGCGGGACCGCCCTGCCCGATCAGCGTGTTGCCGGGCCGCTCGGCGCCGATCTCGACGTTCTCCAGCGCCGTCATCGAGCGGAACAGCCGGATGTTCTGGAACGTGCGTCCGAGCCCTGCCGCCGTGCGCTGATGCGGCGGCATGGTGGTGATGTCGGTGCCGTCGAGCACGACCTTGCCCGAGGTCGCCTTGTAGAGGCCGGATAGAACATTGAGCGTCGTGGTCTTGCCGGAACCGTTCGGCCCGATCAGCGCGTGAACGCCGCCGCGCTTCACGGAAATATCGACGCCGTCGACGGCCTTCAGGCCGCCGAAGTATTTCGAAAGGCCCGTGACTTCGAGCACGATATCGCCGCCGACGGTGGCCGGCTTCAGGAGCAGCGGTGCCGCAGCCGCGGGTGCCTTGATCCGGCTGCGCCAGCGATCGAGCGCGGCGCCGATGAATCCCCAGATACCGTCGGGCATGTAGCGGATGATCAGGATGACGAACAGCCCGTATATCGCGAGATAAAGCCCGGGCACGCTCTTCAGGAACCGCAGCCATTCCGGGATCAGGATCAACAATCCCGTGCCGATCGCAGATCCGATCGGCGAGGCGACGCCGCCGAGCAGCGACATCGTCAGGAACACGATCGATTCCGCGAACGAGAACTGGTCGGGGCTGACATAGGCGAAGCCGCCGGCGAACAGCCCGCCGGCGAGACCGCCGAGCGCGGCGCAGAGCGCGAAGGCGTAGACCTTGGTGCGGAACACGTCGATGCCGTTGACCCCTGCGGCAAGCTCATTGTCGCGCACCGCGCGCATGGCGCGCCCGAGCTTCGTATCCGGCAAATGCCAGACGGCATACCCGACGATTGCCAGCACCGCGACGCAGAAGGCGAGATAGCCCTGCGCGGTCTGAAACAGATCGGGCCGGCCGATGTTGGAGACGCCGTCCGGGCCATGCGTCAGCCCGATCGCGTTGATCATGACCAGCGTGACGATCTGCTGGAACGAGATCGTCACCATCGCGAGGTAATGGCCGCCGAGCCGCAGCGTGGACATGCCGAGGAACGCCCCCGCCCCCAGCGCGATGACGCAACCCGCGACGAGGCAGAGCCAGTAGCTTATGTGCAGGTCGGTGGTTCCGATGCCGACGGCATAGGCGCCGAAGCCGAAGAACGCCGCCTGCGCCAGATTGATCTGGCCGCACAGGCCGAGCACGACGGACAGGCCGAACACCGCAATCGCAAACGTCGTCGCCTGCATCAGGATGTTGAGGATATAGCCGTCGAACCGCATCATGGCGGCCATGGCCACCAGGATCGCCGCGGCGATGAAATAGGGAAGATGGCGCAGCAGCAGCGGTCTGGTCCGCACCGGCGATGCCATCGTCATGTTGTCGCTGGGCGCGCTCATGCTTTCTCCGCGACACGTTCGCCGAAGATACCTTGCGGCCGGAAGATCAGGAACAGCACCAGCACCAGGAAGGCGAAACCATCCTTGTAAGGCACTGAAATGTAGGCGGCGCCAAAGGTCTCGATGACCCCGAGCGCCAGCCCGCCGATGATCGCGCCGGCGACGTCGCCGAAGCCGCCGATGATGGTGGCGGCGAACGCCTTCAGCGCGATCGTCGAGCCCATCTGGATCGAGACGAACAAGACCGGCGCCACCAGAATGCCGGCGAGACCGCCCAGCACCGCCGAATAGATGAAGGTGATCATGATCATGGTGGAGACGGAAATGCCGAGCAGCGAGGCCATCTCCTTGTCCTGCGAGGTCGCCTGCAGCTTCTTGCCGAGCATGGTGTGCTCGAAGAACCAGTAATTGAAGATCACCATCACGATGGTCACCGCGATAATGAGTAGATATTGGCTGTCGAGATAGACCGGGCCAAGCTGAATGCCGGGCGTCTCGAACCAGCCCTGCAGCACCTGCGGTTGCGGGCCGTAGATCGCCAGCACCGAGTTCGCCATCAGGATCGAGGCGCCGATGGTGGCGATGATGACCGGCAGGAAGCTGCGGTGCCGCAGCGGATAATAGACGCCGAGATTGAAGATAACCCCGAGCAGCGCCATGCCGGCCAGCGCCAGCAGGAACGACAGCCAGTACGGCCAGCCGAGGTCGACGGCAAACACTACCATCAGATAGGCGGCCACCATGGAGAATTCGCCTTGCGCGAAGTTGACCACGTTGGTGGCGCGGAAGATCAGCACGAAACCGAGCGCGACCAGCGCATAGACGGCGCCGATGCCGATCCCGGTAAAGAGCAGTTGCAGTACGAGATCCATGGACTTGCTCGGTGGGAGAAACGAACCGGCCGGATTAAACGATCGGATTGGCCCGAATTCGACAGCCGACGGGGACAGGCGCGATGCGCGCCGGCACGGCATCGAACTGCCTCGACGGATGCAAAGCCGGCCCCTCCTGGTCGGGAGGGGCCGGTGCCGCGATCAGTCGTTGAATTCGATATGCTTGTCGAAAACGATGGTGCCCTTGTCGTTCTTGACGATGTTGTAGCCGTGCAGGCCGTCGCCGTTCTGGTCGAAATTGTATTCGCCCTCGGCGCCCGGGAACTTCTTGATGGCCAGGATCGCCTCGCGGATCTTCGCCGGATCGGTCGAGCCGGCCTTGTTGATCGCGGCCGCAAGCACGGTGACCGCGTCATAGGGCCACGAGCTCTGGTTGTCCGGCGCGACCTTGACGAGGTCGCGATAGGCCTTGCCGAACGCCTTCGAGCCTGCGCTGGAATCCTCGGCATAGTCGGCGACACCGTAGGTGCCGTAGAGCGCGGGGCCGGCGAGTTTCAGCGCGGTGATGTTGACGATCGAGGGCGAGCCCACCCAGGGAATGTTGACGCCGAGCTGGCGCAGCTGGCGGGCGAAGATGCCGAGATCGTTTTCGAAGGTGAAGTAGGAGCCGAGGATATCGGCGCCGGACTGCTTGATCGCGAGCACGACCGGCGTGAAGTCCTGGCTCTGGTTGGCGTAGCCCTGATCGAGCACGGGCGGCGCGCCGAGCTTGCCGAGCGCATCGACCAGCGCCTTGCCGCCGGCGGTGCCGAACGCATCGGTCGAATGCAGCACGGCCCACTTCTTCTTGCCAAGCGTGTTGACGCCGTAGTCGGCGATCACGCGGCCGGAATAGCTGTCATTGGGGCGAAACCTGAACAGCCACTGGTTGCCCATGTGGGTCAGATTGGGATCGGTACCGCCGATCATCACGGGCTTGCCGAGCTTGAGAACGTCCGGCGCCATCGCATGCACCTGCGTGGAGCGGATCGAGCCGAGGAAGGCCACGATGTCCGGCTGCGAGGCGAGCTTGGAGAAGGCGAGCACGATGCCGGGGTTGGTGGTCTGATCGTCCTCGACGATCAATTCGGCCTGCTTGCCGAGAATGCCGCCAGCTTTGTTGACGGCCTCCAGCGCGAGCTTGGCGCCCTTGATGGCGTAGCCGCCGGATTCGGCGGCCGGGCCGGTCACAGGTGCACACATGCCGATCTTGATGGTGGCGGCCTGCGCGCGGGCGCTGCCGATCACATAGGGTGCGGTAATACCAACGGCCAAGCCGGCCGCGAAATCGCGTCTCGTGAGCTTCATTCGTTCCTCCGTGAGGCCGTGCTTCTGTCGGCCCTTCTTGATGTTTGCAGTCCCAGAGGACGCGACACCGAACGCGTATCTACGGACTCTCGGGCTCGGAGTAAATTGATATCGCGACGATTTCTATTAAGGGCGCAAACGCGCCGCGCGGCTTATCCGCCGCATGAGGTTAACGCCGTACCGCAAGGCTTATTCCCGCCATTGGCAGCGGCTTGCAAATGCTCAAACAATATGCATGCGGCGGAGCTATGCGTCTTTTTGGGATAATCATGCAAATTTGCACTCACCCGGATTCGTCGGCCTCGCCATCCCCCTCACCCGCTCGCGACGCCGCGCCCTCCAGTTCATGCAGCATTTCCTGCAGTTCCCGCAGCCTGCGTGCGCCGTAGCGGCGGGTGATGGCGGCGTAGATGGCTTCCGAAGTCGGCGCCACGGTCTCGATCAGTTTCAATCCCTTCGCCGAAATCGACACCAGGCCGCGGCGCTGGTCGGCTTTCGCCACTTCTCGTTCGATCAGATGACGCGCTTCCAGGTCGCGCAGGATCCGCGACAGGCTGGGGCCGAGCAAAAAAGCCACGTGGGCAAGTTCCGTAACCTCGATGGTGTCGACGGAGGCCAGCGCCCGCAAGATCCGCCATTGCTGCTCGGTCAGGCCGTGATCCCGCAGCGAGGGACGGAACTGCCGCATCACGGCCTCGCGGGCGCGCAACAGCGACATCGGCAGCGAGCGGGAGAATTCGCGCATCGGAACCCGCCGCGGGGTCGCTTTGTCAGGGGATTTCTTCCGCGCCACGATCTTTTCAACCGCTCACATGAATTCCGCACCACGGCGCGTTTGCACCGCAACAAAGCCCAATTCGGTTTGCCGCGAACCATTTAACATGTTAATCATATTTCCGCATCCCGCCTTTTCGCTCCAGTTTTCCCAGGCCGATCCCAGCATGGCTCTCACCAAGGACGATATCCGTCTTGCCGCCGAGCGGCTCCATCAGGCGGAGAAGACCGAAGCAGCAGATCCGGCAGCTGTCGCAGGATTATCCTTCCATCACCATCGAGGATGCCTACGCGATCCAGAAGGCGTGGATCGAGATCAAGCTCGCCGAGGGCCGCCTCGTCAAAGGCCACAAGATCGGGCTGACCTCGAAGGCGATGCAGAGCGCGCTTCTGATCGACGAGCCGGATTCCGGCGTGCTGCTCGATGACATGTTCTTTGCCGATGGCGGGCTGGTGCCATCGGACCGCTTCATCGGCACGCGGGTCGAGGCCGAGCTTGCCTTCATCATGAAGACACGGCTGGCCGGGCCCGGCTGCACGATGTTCGATGTGCTCAACGCGACCGACTTCGTGGTCCCTGCCCTGGAAATCCTGGACACAAGGATCGAGCGGGTCGATCCCGTAACCAAGGCGACGCGGAAGATCTTCGATACCATCGCCGATAACGCTGCGAACGCCGGCATCGTGCTCGGCGGCCGTCCGTTGCGCCCGCTCGATGCCGACCTGCGCTGGATCGGCGCGCTGTGCTATCGTAACGGCCAGCTGGAAGAGACCGGGCTTGCCGCCGGCGTGCTCAATCATCCCGCCACCGCGGTGGCCTGGCTCGCCAACAAGATCGCTCCGCTGGGGCTTGCGCTCGAGCCCGGCCAGGTGGTGCTGGCGGGATCGTTCATTCGCCCGATCGAGACCCGCAAAGGCGACACGATTCAAGCCGATTATGGGACTTACGGATCGGTCAGCTGCTATTTCGCCTGATGCCGCTCTGAAAAATTATTGGGAGGCCGGACATGCCGCATTTCACGATCGAATATTCCGCCAATCTCGATTCCCGGCTCGACATGGCCAAGGTGGTCGAACTCGTGCGCAAGACCGCGGTGGAAACCGGAATATTTCCGATCGGCGGCATTCGCGTCCGCGCCATCCGCTGCGAGCATTACGCCATCGCCGACGGCAATCCGCATTTCGGCTTTCTCGCCATGCTGTTGCGGCTCGGCGAAGGCCGCGATCTCGCCGCCCGCCAGAAGGCCGGCGAGCATATCTTCAAGGCGCTCTCCAGCCATCTCGATCCGGTTTTCGCAGGCAGTAAGTTCGCGCTGTCGTTCGATATGCAGATCAACGACAAGGAAACCAGCTGGAAGCGCAACAACATTCACGAGGCCCTGAAGGCGGAGGTTGCGCATGGATAAGGTCACGCCGAAGTCGGATGTGTTCAAGGCCAATCTCGACCGCGCCGCGCCGCTGCTCAAGGCACTGAGAGCCGACGGCATCGGGCACATGATCGACGGCAAGGTGGTGGCGTCGATCTCAGGCAATAGTTTCGAGACGAAGTCGCCGATCGACGGCAGCGTGCTCGCGACGGTAGCGCGCGGCAACGCGGAGGATATCGACCGCGCCGCGACGGCGGCTGCCCTGGCCTTCAAGGCCTGGCGCGACATGCCGGCCTCGATGCGCAAGAAATTGCTGCACCGGGTAGCAGATGCCATCGAGGAGCGCGCCGACGACATCGCCGTGCTCGAATGCATCGACACCGGCCAGGCCCATCGCTTCATGGCCAAGGCCGCGATCCGCGCCGCGGAGAATTTCCGCTTCTTCGCCGACAAATGCGCCGATGCGCGCGACGGCCTGAACATGCCGAGCGAGGAGCACTGGAACGTCTCCACGCGCGTGCCGATCGGCCCGGTCGGCGTGATCACGCCGTGGAACACGCCGTTCATGCTGTCGACCTGGAAGATCGCCCCTGCCCTCGCCGCCGGCTGCACGGTGGTGCACAAGCCCGCCGAATGGTCGCCGGTCACGGCAGACCTTTTGGCAAAACTCGTCAAACAGGCGGGCGTGCCCGACGGCGTCCTCAACACCGTGCACGGCATCGGCGAGGAAGCCGGCAAGGCGCTGACCGAGCACCCCGCGATCAAGGCGATCGGCTTTGTCGGCGAAAGCGCGACGGGATCGGCGATCATGGCGCAGGGCGCGCCGACCCTCAAGCGCGTGCATTTCGAACTCGGCGGCAAGAACCCCGTGATCGTGTTCGACGACGCCGATCTCGATCGCGCGCTCGATGCGGTCGTATTCATGATCTACTCGCTCAACGGCGAGCGCTGCACCTCGTCGAGCCGGCTTCTGATCCAGCAAGGCATCGCCGAAAAATTCGTCGAAAAGCTCGCCGCGCGGGTAAGAGCGCTGAAGGTCGGCCATCCCCTCGATCCCCAGACCGAAATCGGGCCGCTGATCCACGAGCGGCATCTGGCAAAGGTCTGCTCCTATTTCGACGTCGCGCGGCAGGATGGGGCGGTGATCGCGGTCGGTGGCCGGCCGCATGACGGCCCCGGCGGGGGACATTACGTGCAGCCGACGCTGGTCACCGGCGCGAACGCCAGGATGCGGGTCGCCCAGGAGGAAGTGTTCGGGCCGTTCCTGACCGTGATTCCGTTCCGCGACGAGACCGACGCCATCGAGATCGCCAACGACGTGAAATACGGCCTCACCGGCTATGTCTGGACCAACGACACCGGCCGGGCGCTACGCGTGGCGGACGCGCTGGAAGCCGGCATGATCTGGCTGAATTCGGAAAACGTCCGCCACCTGCCGACCCCGTTCGGCGGCATGAAATCCTCCGGCATCGGCCGTGACGGCGGCGATTATTCGTTCGATTTCTACATGGAAACCAAACATGTCTCGCTGGCGCGGGGCACCCACAAGATTCAGAAACTCGGCGCGTCCTCATCCTGAGAGTAAAATGCACCCTATGTCTTCCGTCATTGCGAGGAGCGTTTGCGACGAAGCAATCCATCTTTGGCTAACAAGAAGATGGATTGCTTCGCTTCGCTCGCAATGACGGGATAAATCGACTGCGAGTTTCACCAAGGACACATAATGCCCGTTCCGCAACACGTCTTCGAGCCGCCCTTCAACATCATCCGGTGCAGCCATGTCGTGCTCGACGTGGTGGACCTCGATTTGAGCCGCGCGTTCTACGAGACCACCATCGGACTCCATGTCGAGGATCGCGACGACAAGGCCGTGTACCTGCGCGGCGCCGAGGAGCATCAGCATCACTCGCTGGTGCTGCGCAAGGCGCAGGCCGCCGCCTGCAACCGGCTCGGCTTCAGGGTCGGCAATGACCGCGATCTCGACAAGGCCGCCGCGTTCTTTTCCGAAAACGGCATCGCTCACGCCTTTGCCGACCAGCCGTTCCAGGGCCGCACGCTGCAATTCACCGACCCCTTCGGTTTCCAGATCGAACTCTACGCCACCATGGAGAAGCGCCCGCATCTGTTGCGCCGCTACGACCTCTACAAGGGCTGCCACCCGCAGCGGCTCGACCATTTCAACGTGTTCGCCGCCGAAGTTCAGGACACCGTCGACTTCTACGCGCGGCTGGGTTTCCGGCTCACCGAATATGGCGAGGAAGACGGGCCGAACGGGCGGATCGCGGCGGCATGGATGCACCGCAAGGGCAACGTGCACGATTTTGCCATTACCAACGGCCGCGGCCCGCGCCTGCACCATTTTGCCTATTGGGTGCCGACCGCGATGAACGTCCTGCACCTCTGCGACGTGATGGCTTCGAGCGGATACCTGAAGAACCTCGAACGCGGTCCCGGCCGCCACGGCATTTCCAACGCCTTCTTCCTCTATGTCCGCGATCCCGACGGCCATCGGCTGGAGCTCTACACCAGCGACTATTTCACCGGCGATCACGATCATGAGCCGTTGCGCTGGTCGTTGAAGGACCCGCGGCGGCAAACGCTGTGGGGCGCGCCGGCGCCGCGCTCCTGGTTCGAGCAGGGATCGCCGTTCGCTGGGCAAGCTGTGCGCGAACCTTTGTTCGTCGCCGACGTCACCATCGCGGATTAGGAAGCGAATGCCGGCCATGACTGATCTTAGGGCTGCCGAACTCAAGATCCTGGCCGGCGGCTCCACGACCGGCTGGATGAACGAACTCGCCGCGCAATTCGAGCGCACGAGCGGCCGACAAGCCCGTCATCCACTTCGACTCCACGCCCAATCTGATCAAGCAGGCCACTTCCGGCGCGCCGTTCGATCTCGCCGTCGTGCCGGTCGATGTATTCAAGGACGCCGCTGCGAGGGCCCGCTTCGCCGCCGGCCCGACCATCGATATCGCCCGCGTCGGTTACGGCGTCATCGTCCGCACAGGCGCGCCGAAGCCCGACATCGGCACGTCAGAGGCGCTGAAAAAGGCCCTGCTCGACGCGCGATCGATCGCCTTCGTGCCGGAGAGCGCGGCCGGGGCCCATGTCCTGAAGACGTTCGACCGCCTCGATATCGGCGAACCGATGAAAGCCAAGACCAGGCCGCAAGCCATGCCGGCGCAGATTGCCCCCAGCGTCGCCAGGGGCGAGGCCGAACTCGGGGTGTTTCTCGTCAACGTGTTGATCGGCCCCGGCGTCGAACCGGCCGGCGCCTTTCCGGCCGAATTGCAGCAGGAACTGGTTTTCTCCGCCGCCGTCGCGGCGGACTCAAAGAATGCGGAAGCCGCCAAGGCGTTCATCGGTTTTCTGACCACTCCCGCCGCCAAGGCCGTTATCACGGCCAAGGGCATGAAGCCTGGCTAAGCGCACAGCATTATTGGACATCCCATGACCTCTCCCCGTCTCGCCACTTTCTCCGTCGATGGATCGACCAAATACGGCGCCGTCACCGAAGACGGAATCGTCGATCTCTCCGCGCGCTTCGGCAAGGATTTTCCGACGCTGCGCGAGGTGATCGCCGCCGGTGCACTCGCAAGACTGGCCGAGGATGCCGGACAGTACCAGCCGGATTACGCATTGGACGCCATCAGCTGGCTGCCGCCGGTCCCCGCGCCGGAAAAGATCATCTGCATCGGCGTCAATTACCCCGACCGCAACGCCGAATATAAAGACGGACAGGACGCGCCGAAATATCCGAGCATGTTCATGCGCACGCCGCGCTCCTTTGTCGGCCATCTGGCGCCGCTGGTTCGCCCGCGCGCCTCTTCGCAGCTCGATTACGAGGGCGAACTGGTGCTGGTGATCGGCAAGGCCGGCCGGCATATCCCGGAGGGCGCGGCGCTGGACCACATCGCTGCAGTGACGCTGTGCAACGAGGGCACGATCCGCGACTGGGTCCGCCACGCGAAATTCAACGTCACGCAGGGCAAGAACTTCGATTCCACCGGCAGCCTCGGCCCCTGGCTCATTCCCTACGTCAAGGAGTCGCAGATCGCGGATGTCAGGCTGACCACGCGGGTCAATGGCGAGACGCGGCAGGACGACCGCACCTCGCGGCTGATCTTCGGCTTCCGCTATCTGATCAACTATATCTCGACCTTCACGACACTCGTCCCCGGTGACGTCATCGTGACGGGAACGCCGACCGGCGCCGGCGCGCGGTTCGATCCGCCGCGCTATCTGAAGCCGGGCGATGTCGTCGAGGTCGAGGCCGAGAATATCGGCGTGCTGCGCAACGGCGTGGTCGACGAAGCCATGATATGAACCTTCCCGCGAGCGAAGAGAAACAGCAATGACAGTGAGTTCCGGCGGCGAAGCCATCGTCTCGGGCCTGGTCGCGCACGGCGTCGATACCGTGTTCGGCCTGCCCGGCGCACAGATCTATGGCTTGTTCGACGCCTTCCATCAGGCGCAGCTGAAGGTGATCGGCGCGCGCCACGAGCAGGCCTGCGGCTACATGGCCTTTGGCTATGCGCGCTCCAGCGGCCGGCCCGGCGTATTCAGCGTGGTGCCCGGTCCGGGCGTGCTGAATGCGGGCGCGGCGCTGCTCACCGCATTGGGCTGCAACGAGCCGGTGCTGTGCCTGACCGGCCAGGTGCCGACGGCCTTTCTCGGCAAGGGCCGCGGCCATCTGCACGAGATGCCGGACCAGCTTGCTACCTTGCGCACCTTCGTCAAATGGGCCGAGCGGATCGAATATCCCGATGCCGCGCCGGCGCAGGTCGCGCGCGCGTTCCAGGAAATGCTGTCGGGCCGGCGCGGACCGGTCTCGCTGGAAATGCCGTGGGACGTGTTCACGCAGCGCGCGGAAGTCGGCGCAGCCAAATCGTTCGATCGGTTTCCGGCAGCCCTGCCCGATCCCGACCGGATCAAGGCCGCCGCCGCCCTGATCGCGGCGAGCAGGACGCCGATGATCTTCGTCGGCAGCGGCGCGATCGACGCCCGCGACGAGATCCTCGAACTGGCGGAACTGATCGACGCGCCCGTGGTGGCGTTCCGCAGCGGCCGCGGCATCGTCTCCAACGCGCATGAGCTCGGGCTGACCATGGCGGCGGCCTACCGGCTGTGGCCGAAGACCGATCTGATGATCGGGATCGGCAGCCGCATGGAATTGCCGGCCTCCTCGTTCCGCTGGCCATTTCAGCCGGCCGGCCTGAAATCGATCCGGATCGATATCGATCCTTCGGAAATGCGCCGCCTGACGCCCGACGCCGCCGTGGTCGCCGATGCCCGCGCCGGCACACGCGAGCTGCTCGCCGCCGTCGGCAAGGCCGGCTACAAGAAGACGAGCGGCCGCCGCGCCGCGATCCGCGAGGCTTCAGCGGCGGCGCAGCAGGAGATCCAGAAAGTCCAGCCGCAGATGGCCTATCTCGACATCCTGCGCGAGGTGCTGCCGGCCAACGCCATCGTCACCGACGAGCTGTCGCAGGTCGGTTTTGCCTCCTGGTACGGCTTTCCGGTCTACGAGCCGCGCACCTTCATCACCTCGGGCTATCAGGGCACGCTCGGCTCGGGCTTCCCCACCGCGCTCGGCGCCAAGGTCGCCAATCCCGACCGGCCCGTGGTCGCGATAACAGGCGATGGCGGCTTCATGTTCGGCGTGCAGGAACTGGCCACCGCCGTGCAGTTCAACATCGGCGTGGTGACGCTGGTGTTCAACAACAATTCATACGGCAACGTGCGGCGCGACCAGCGCGAGCGTTTCGAGGGCCGCGTGGTGGCGTCCGACCTGGTCAATCCGGATTTTGTGAAACTTGCGGAATCCTTTGGCGTGGGCGCGGCGCGGGTGACTTCGCCGCAGGGTTTTCGTGCCGCGCTGGAAAAAGCGCTGGCGCACGGCGGGCCCTATCTGATCGACGTCGAAGTGCCCAGGGATTCCGAAGCCACGCCGTGGACGTTCATCCATCCGGCGAAGCCGTAGGCCTCGCCGTCATTCCTTGGCGCGAGATTCCGCAGCGTCACTTCGGGTCGCCCTGGAATGGCGAGGGAAATTCATGCCGCGTCTGCGCGCTGAACGCTTCGCTGTACCCGCGACGCCGCAATCACCAAAAGCCCGGCGCCGGCGACCGACCAGCATGCCACCGGCGCCCAGTGCAGCAGCGACGCATATTCGGGAAGCTTCTGCAAGCCGCCGGCCACCGCCGTCATCCGTGCGAACGTCGCGAACGCCAGCGCCGAAAACACCAGACCGACCACCTTGCCTTCCGCGCCGGTCTCCCCGATCGCCAGCGCCGCCGAGATCGCGCTCATCAGCATGCAGCCCCAGGCAGCGCCCGCGACGAATTGGGCAACAATCTCCGCATTGAGGTTACCGGCCAGTTCAGCGCTGAGAACGGCCAATGCGCCCAACAGACCGGCAGCGCCCATCACAATCAATCCGCCGCGATGCTTTGTCACCACGCTGGCCGGGAACATCGCGAGATTGAAGCCGATCCAGAAAACCGGCATCAGCCACTGCAGATCGGCGGGTTTGGCAAAACGCAGATACAACGGCGCGCTGTTGATGCTGAAATGTAGCTGATAGCCCAACGCGAGAATGACCATCGACAGGATGAAGATCGTCGGCACCCCGCCGAACGGCGTTGCCGGCTCGACAGGCTTGTCCAAAATTGCTGCCTCTGGTTCGATACCGCGCTCGACCCTGGACAAGGCCAGCGCGGTGATCAAAAGAACGATGCTGGAAATGACGAAAGGAAGCCGCGCGTCGTGATCGCGCAGCGTGACGCCTAGATAGGGCGACACCGCGCCAGCGAGACCGTAACCGAGCATCGCGAGCGCCGACAGGAATGGAACCTTGGGCCTGGCGCGATGTTTGCCGAGCAGGGTCAGCGGCGGCGCCCTCAAGGCCGACGAGGTGACGGCCCAGGTCACTATCAACGCGATGAACCAAGCCTGAGCGGCAGGGCCGGTGCCGGCCACGAAGGGCAGCGCGACGAAGGCCGCGCAGGAGAGTGCGGTCAGCGCGCCGACGAACACCCCGATCCGGCCGCCGAAGCGAGAAATCCTGTCGGCGGCAATGCCCATCGCGGTGTCCGACACGGTAAATATCGCCTGATCCAGCATCAGGATCAGGATGACGGCCGACGGTGCGATCCCGACCTCGGCGGCAAGCTTCGGCAGATAGATGGCGTAAGTCGTCCAGCCCAGCGTAAACACCAATTGCAGGACGGCGAGATAGACACCGGTGCGATTGACACTCGCCCTGCTCGTATCAGCTGACAGCTTCGGTTCGCTCATGTTGCCCTCCGGTTGTCGAGCATAAACCAGAAGAGACGGCACCGGGAAGCGGCGTCGCGCCGGCATTCGCAGATCAGGGATTTGATGGTTCGCAAGATGATCTCACGCCGACGTCGCCCGCATGGCTTGCGGATCTAAGAGGCAGCCGGCCGATCCACCGTCTCCGCCAAGACACGAATTCTGAACACGGGCCTTCGGGCCTCGTCGAGAAGCTCCATCCGCCATTCCGATTGCTGTTGCAGTTTGCGGGCAATACCGCCGACCAGATCGCCGCAAACCCTGGTCATCTCCGCCCAGGCAGCATCCTTGTCGGCGAGGTCGAATCCCTCGCCGGACGTCCCCGAATAGTTTCCGTTGCAGATTTGGAAGTAAAACAGCGGCACGTGCCGTTCCAAATGTTCTTCAGGCCACCGGCCCAGCCCAATCCAAAAAAATATCGGATAGTCGAAAATAACCCCTGCCGGTCGCTATCCGGATCCGCGCCCGCGCTGAATTGCCCGCAGATTACGGGTGAGTCGCCATCGAGTCTACATCCCCCAAGGGAGGAGAGACGAAACACCGGGTGGCGGTTCCCCGTGGGGCACTTGCCCATGTTTTTTGCCGGTCCCCGGAGCGGCGCCAGGCATGAGATAGATCAAAAAGTCCGGAGCCGAGGGCGGGCATAATTCAACCAATGAAAGGTCCTCCCAACCAGAAAGCGGTCGAGCATGTTGAAAGATATCTCCGTCCTTCTTCCCGTTGACCGGCCCGCCGGCGCCTTGATCGATTGCGCAGCCTCGGTCGCCACCCTGTTTGAAGCGCATCTCGATGGCATCGCTTGCGTCTATCAGGCGATGAATCCGATGATCGCCTCCGAAGCGGCCGCCGTCGTCATGGCCGCCGAGTACGAAACCGGCGTCGAGCAGGCCGCTCTCGTACTGGATCAATTCGAGATCGTCACCAGAAAGCTCGACATCCCGCACGACGCCAAGAGCACGTTCGACGTCTCCTATGCGGCGACCCGCACCCTGACGCAGATGTCGCGGCTTTACGATTTGAACATCGTCGGCCAGCCGGACCGGTCAAATCCGAGCCAGACCGATTTCCTGTCCGAGGCGGTGCTGTTCGGTTCCGGACGGCCGATGCTGATGGTCCCCTACATCACCCGCGCTCCGATCAAGGCCGATCGCGTGCTGATCTGCTGGGACGGCGGCATCCCGGCGACGCGGGCCGTCCACGATGCGTTGCCGTTCCTTCGCAAGGCGAAGACGATCGACGTCGTTACCGTCAACGAGAAGGAAGACGCCAGCGAAGCATCCTCGGCGGCACTGATCGCTCACCTCGCCCGCCGCGACCTGGCCGCCACGCCCTACCGGATCACGGCCGACGGCCCCAACATTCACAACGCCATTCTGTCGCTGGCGGCAGACAACAATTCCGACCTGCTCGTGATGGGCGGCTACGGCCATTCGAGACTTCGGGAATTCATCCTGGGAGGCACGACGCGGGGGATGTTCGAATCCCTCACCGTCCCGGCGCTGATCTCGCATTGAATTGGGGACGGTGTGACCTATCGATCGCTTATGGTGCACCTCGACCTCGAACAGGGCAGCGAGCCTGCCTTGCGGGTCGCGCACGAACTGGCCGATCGGTACAAGTCGAAGGTGATCGGGGTCACCGCGGGCCTGCCGGCCGCGCCGATCCATGCCGACGGGATGATCGCAACAAGCGTGCTCGAGGTCGATTACGAGCACCTGAACGAGGCCATCGGCCGCTGCGAAACCCGCTTTCGATTGGCGCTCAAGGAGTTCGGCGGCCCGCTGGAATGGCGCTCGGGCGCCGCGAACCCTGCGGACTTTCTCGCCGCGGAGGCGCGCGCCGCGGATTTGCTGGTGGTCGGCCGTTCGGAGAACGACAAGGCCTTCGGTCCGCATCCGCTGCTCGACATCGGCGATGCCGTCATGAAAGCGGGCCGCCCGGTCCTGGTGGTGCCGCCCCGCCGCACCAGTCTGGCGCTCGATCGCGTGGTGGTAGCCTGGAAGGACACCGCCGAATCCCGCAGGGCGATATCGGCCGCGCTGCCGCTGCTGAGGAAGGCCACCGAGGTGACGATCATCGAGATCGTGCCCGGGGAAGACGAACGCGACGCCGCGGCGGCCCGCGTAGCCGACGTGGCCAACTGGCTCTCGCGCCACGATGTGCAGGCGTCAGTGCTGGTCGAACTGTCGGCCGGTGACGCCGGCAGCCAGCTGGGTGCCATCGCCTCGGAAGCCAGGATCGATGTCATCGTGGCCGGTGCTTACGGACATGCCCGGTTGCAGGAATGGATCTTCGGCGGCGTCACGCGTCATTTGCTGCAGCAACGCGCCGCCTGTGTGCTGCTGGTCCACTGATCCCCGCGCGCTTGCCGCAGGCCACGCGCAGAACTGTTTCATCGACACAACCGACGACCGATCATGGACATGAGAGTTGCACCAACCGACGTCCCGGAAACAGCTCCGCCGCGGGCCGCGGCCGTTCGCCGGCTGTCCGCCCGAAACCTGCTGATCGCGGCCGCCATCATCGTCGCGCTGGCGGCGATCGTCTGGTGGCTGTCGCGCGGACCGGCCGTGACCGTCGCCCGGGTCGGCCGCGGCAACGCCGCGGAAATCGTCTATGCGACCGGCGCGGTCGAACCCGAAACGTGGTCGCGCTCGACGCCGCTGGTGCGCGGCCGCATCATCGAGCGCTGCCGCTGCGAGGGCAAGATCGTCAGCAAGGGCGATCTGCTGGCGCGCCTCGACGACAAGGAAGCGCTGGCCACGCTGAACGATCTGCGCGCGCTGGAGGAGTTCCAGCGCCGGGAATTCGACCGCCAATCGCAATTGCTGGCGCGTGGGGTGGCGACCTCGCAGGCCTATCAGCGCGCCGAAAGCGACCTGGCGCGCATCCAGGCCCAGATCGCAGCCCAAGCCCAGCGGCTGGAATACTACAAGCTGGTGTCGCCGATGGACGGCACCGTGCTGAAGGAGGACGGCGAGGTCGGCGACATGGTGGATCCCGGCACCATCCTCTACCGCGTCGGTCTGGAAAGGCCGCTATGGGTCGTCGCCGACGTCAACGAAGAAGACATCCCCCGCGTGCAGGTCGGCCAGAAGGCGCTGCTGCGCACCGACGCCTTCGCCGGCCAGGTGCTGCCCGGCTTCGTCAAGCAGATCACGCCGGCCGGCGATCCCGTCTCCAAGACGTTCCGCGTCAGGATCGGCCTGCCCGACGACACCCCGCTGCGGGTGGGCATGAGCGTCGAGGCCAATATCGTCAGCCGCGAGAAGCCTGACGTCCTGCTGGTCCCCGCCAATGCCGTGGTCGACAACAACCTGCTGACGATCGAAAACGACCGCGCGCGCTTGCGCAAGGTCGAGATCGGCATTCGCGGCACCGGCTTCGTCGAGATAGTCAATGGCGCCAGCGAAGGCGAACTGGTGGTCTCCCCGGCCACCACCAACATCAAGAGCGGATCGCGGGTCCGGCCGGTGCTGAGCGAGCACGCCCCGCCATGAACCTGATCCTGACCATCGCCTGGACCCATGTCCGCTACCGCGCCCGTCAGACGCTGGTGGCGATCCTCGGCGTCATGACCGGGGTCGGCTTTTCCATCATGATGGCGGCGATGATGGAGGGATCGCAGGACGACTTCATCAAGACCCTGGTCGACGCGCTACCGCATATTTCGGTGACCGACGAGCTGCGCCAGCCGACCCGGCAACCGGCCGAGATGACCTATGCGGCGGCGGAATTTCATGGCCTGACACCGGAGGTGCGGCGACCCGGCATCAAGAATCCCTTTGCCACCATCGCCTCGCTGCAGAGCTGGGTACCGGGCGCGCTGACGCCTTCGGTGCAGTCGAAGGCGGTGCTGCGCTTCGCCGGCCGCAACCTGACCGTTTCCATCGTCGGCATCGACCCCCGCACCGAGGCCGATGTTTCCAATCTGGCGACCCACATGAAGCAGGGAACGCTGAGATCGCTCTACCGCTCGTCGAACGCGATCCTGCTCGGCGACCGGCTCGCCGGCAAGATCGGCGCGCGGGTCAATTCCAACATCACGCTGGCGTCCGCCGAGGGCGCCACCATGAGCTCAACCGTGGTCGGCACCTTCCACTCCGGATTTCGCGCCACCGACGAGACCACCGGCTATGTCCTGCTCAAGACCGCGCAGATACTCGAAAAGCAGACCGGCATCGTCAACGAGATCCGGGTGCGCACCGCGGACCCGATGCAGGCGCGCCTGATCAGCGAGCGGATCGGCGAGCAGACCGGCTATAAATCGATCTCCTGGCAGGAGGCGCAGGAAGACCTGTTGTCCGCGATCACGCTGCGCAACGTGCTGATGTACACCATCGTCGGCGCGATCCTTCTGGTCGCCAGCTTCGGCACCTACAACATCATCTCCACCATCACCCATGAGAAGACCCGCGATATCGCCATCCTGAAATCGCTGGGCTTCAGGGATCGGACCATCCGGACCATCTTCATCCTCGAGGCGCTGCTGGTCGGCTTTGTCGGCGCGGCCCTTGGCTGGGTGCTCGGTTATCTCCTGACGCGGGGGCTGGGGTCGCTGGAGTTCAAGACGCCGTTCTCCGATTACAACCATCTGCCGGTGCTCTACTCGGCCAAGCATTATCTGCTGGCGACCGGCGTAGCCCTGTTCTCGAGCCTGGTCGCCGGCTATTTCCCGGCCCGCGCCGCGGCGCGGCTGCATCCCGTCGACATCATCCGGGGCGCCACATGAGCACTGCGCTGATCGAGGCCCGCAAGGTGACAAAGATCCTCGGCGGGATCGTGCCGGTGACGCTGGTCGCCGACATCACCTTTTCCATCGTGCCGCGCGAATTCATCGCCATTACCGGCCCCTCCGGCTCGGGCAAGTCGTCGCTGTTGTATTTGCTGGGGTTGCTCGACCTGCCGACCAGCGGCGACGTGCTGATCGACGGCCGGTCGACCACCGGGATGACCGAGGCCGAACGCGCGGAAGTGCGGCTGTCGCGGCTGGGATTTGTGTTCCAGTTTCATTTTCTGCTTCCGGAATTTTCGATCACCGAAAATGTCGCGCTGCCGATGCGCGCGCTGGGAAAACTGTCGCCGCGCGCCATCACCGCGCACGCCGAGGAACTCCTGGCATCGCTCGGGCTCGGCGATCATCGCCACAAGAATCCGGATCAATTGTCCGGCGGCCAGCGGCAGCGGGTGGCGGTGGCCCGCGCGCTCGCCAACGATCCCCCTGTCATCCTCGCCGACGAGCCGACCGGCAGCCTCGATTCAGCCGCCACCGCGCAGGTCTTCGGAATCCTCAGGGATCTGGTGGCGCTGCGCGGAAAGACCGTAGTCGCGGTCACGCACGATCTTCATCTGGCTTCGCAGATGCAGCGCCAGATCCGCATCGTCGACGGCCGGTTGGCCGGCGACGAACCGGTCGTTGCCCCCGGCGCGGCCTCATAGAGGCCGGGCAGTGCCCGCGCGCGGCAGCCTTATTTTTTATTCCTCGAAGGCCGGCGGGGCCGGCCGCTCGCGCGGCTCGATGCGCTCGACCGGCTGATTGTCGTCGGCCGGAATGTCACGTTCGAACTCGACCTCTTCGCTCTCGATCAGGCCCGGGGCTTCATCGGTCTGTTCGGAAGGCGAATTGCGAGGATTCCGCGGAGGTGCCATTTCGAAAACCTTCCCTGGTTCCAATGCCGCGTCTCAGGCTTCCGCCGTGAGATGCTTCTCGATTTCCCAGACCGGCTCCTTGGTCAGGTCCTTGTTGATCTCGGCCATGACGCAGGCCTTCACGTCGGCGTGCAATGCGTTTCGCAACTCGGCGAGCGTTCTCGGCGGGGCCACCACAACAAGGGCTTTCACCTTGCCCGCCCGGACCACCTGCTCCATGGCGGCGGCGACCTTTCGCGCGAAGTGGTGCTCCTCGATATCGTGCCAATCGGTCGGCTCGACCGCGCTTCGCTGCGATCCCTTGGCGATGTGTCCCGGCCGGTCGGTGCCCTGCGCGTGGCTGGGCGGATTTTCATCCTCGAAAACCGTTTCGGTCTTCAGATTGGGAAATCTCTCGTCGCCTTCATTGCGCAGGAACAGGGCCTTTCGGCCGTCGCCGACGAACACGAAGGCATTATGTGGAATCTTGAGCTTGTTCATCTGGTCCTCGCCTGCCGGTTTCCTGTCGTCATGGGGGATCGGCCGAGCCGCGAAAGTCACGCAGGAAATAGCCCGGGAAGTGCGAATTGCAGGCCATGACATGGGTGATGGCTTCGCGATCATATTCGTCGCCTGACCGGAAGCTATCGAAGAATTCATTCAGCCGCCGCACGCGTTGGGGCATTTCCCGTATCGCCTGAAGTCCGACCGAGACGCCATAATTGGTAAAGGCAATCTTGATCTTGGGCAGTTCCGGTTCGCGGCAAAAATAGCTGTCTCTCTGCCACATGGCATCGAGCTGCCTCAGGCAGCGGCCCCGCTGCGACACCGCCCATTCCTCCTCGGGGAAGAAGTGGGTCATCCACAACATCATTCCAAGACCCAGATCCTGGGTGATGAACAATTCCGGAGCAGACAGATCGATCAGCGCCTTCATGTCAGCGATTTCCCGGCGCAGCGGCTCCTCGCCGAGACACCGGTAGGAGACGTAGCCATCGAAGGCATCGAGCGCGCCCAAACCATAGCCGGGATAAGGCGCGGACAAATCTTCCTTCATCTTCCAGATCACGCCTCGGCCCGGCAGGACAAATGCTCGATGGGTCTGCCGCACGAGATCGATGCCTTTATCCCGGTACGCAGGCAGATAGCGGGCAAGTACGGCGAGAGCGTACATCCAGACAGCCAAATAGTGGAAATATTGCCCGTCGCGATCGGGCGCCTCACCGATACGAATACCGCGGGTACGCCCGAGAACCCGGTCCACCTCGGCGACCAGCCACTCGGCCTGCTCGAGGAATTTCCTGTCGCCCAGTTCCGCATAGAGCGAAACCAGCAGGACAAGTCCAAAGGCATCCGTCCACAAATAGCGCCGGCCATTGGGCCATACTCGCTCAGCGCGCATCCAGTCCATTTTTTTCAGAACATAGGCGATCGCGTCGCTGCTCATGATCGGATCACACCCCGAACGGATAAGTGTCCGGAAGTCCCTTTATTTCGGCGGTATCCAGCGGGGTCACCGCATGGGTGTCATCGAACCACACATACTCGTCGAACTGCCGCGGCAGGTTGGCCTGGAAGTAATGGCTCGCGAATTCGGTTTCGGGCCGATAGATCACGCCGATCGCCCGTTCCAGACGTTCCCTGCCCAGCCCCTTCGGACCGCATAGCTCGCCGCGGTCACGCAAACCCACCATGAAGCGCGCGAGCCCGGTCGCGTGACACACATGCTCATAGCTGTCGGGATGCGACGGCCGGACCTTCTTCACTTCCATCGGGCCATCCCATTCGGTCGCCGCGGCGACCGTGCCGCTGTTGGTGCCGAAGCCGATCAGATAGGCCTGCTCACCGAACTCCTCGCGGCAAAGTTGCCCGATATTGTATTCGCCGCGCGCCGCCATCTCGGTCGCCGCCGCATTACCGACATGTGAGTTGTGCGCCCACACCACGGCCTTGCTATCCGCGCCGTGAAACGCCAGCAGGTTCTTGAGGGTTTCGAACATATGGGTGTCGCGCAGATTCCACGACGCGCGCGAGCCGTAATACATGATCCGGTAATAACGCTCGGCATTGGCGACCAGACGGGCGTTCTGCTCGGCGTCGAGGAACCGCTCGCCGTCGTGCTCGGCATAGGCCCGGCGTTTCGCCAGCAGATCGGCGAGCGTGCGCGCCACGTCGGATTCGCAGGTCGGATAGGATCCGGTCAACGCGGCATGGCCATAGGTCGCGGGATCGCGTTGCCACGGCGTCAGGCAGCCATAGCGTTCGCGGGCCACCCTCGCCGATTCCGGATCGACCTCGTCGAGATAGTTCAGAACCGACCGGATCGAATCGTAGAGGCTGTAGAGATCGAGCCCATGAAAGGCGACGCGCTCGCCCGCCTCCGCCGTGCCATTGTGCTTGCGCAGCCAGCTGACGAAATCGCGCACCTCGGTATTTCGCCACATCCAGGTCGGAAACCGCGCAAAGGCGGTCCACTCCGAAGGGGGATACTGGAAATGCCGCACATAGTGGTCGACGCGGGCCGCATCCGGCCAGTCCGCCTCGATCGCCACGAAGCGAAAGCCCTTCTTGACGATCAGATCGCGGGTGATGCGTTCGCGCATCCGGTAGAATTCGGAGGTGCCGTGGGTCGCTTCCCCGAGCAGCACGATGCGCGCCGACCCAATGCGCTGCATCAGCAGATTGAGATCGGCCGTCTCGATCGAGGAAAACGATTCCGCGGCGTCGGCGAGATTGCGCACCAGCGCTTCCTCGCCCGACGGAACCGGCCGCGGCGCCCGCCGCGCCGGCGCACGGCCCTCGCCCTGGGCACCTTCCCAGCCCTCCTCGCCGATCAGCGGGACGAAGCGAACGTCGGCGATGTCCTCGCTGCGATATTCGTCCTTTGAAACCCTGACCACCCTGACCAGTTCCTGGGTGCGCTGATCGGCGCCGACCGGGATCACCAGCCGCCCGCCGATCTTCAATTGCTCCTTCAGCGACTCCGGAACCTGCGGTCCGCCGGCGGCAACGACGATGGCATCGTAGGGGGCATGCTCCGGCCACCCCTTGGTACCGTCGCCGTGCAAGACGTGAACATTGTCATAGCCGAGTTCGGCCAGCAGTGCGGCAGCCTTGTCGGCGAGTTGGCCGAGACGTTCGACCGTGTAGACACTGGCCGCGATCTCCGACAGCACGGCGGCGGCATAGCCCGAGCCCGCTCCGATCTCGAGAACCTTCTCGCCGCCCTTGAGCATCAAGGCTTCCGCCATGAAGGCGACGATATAGGGCTGCGAAATGGTCTGTTCCCCGGCAATCGGCAGCGGCGAATCCTCGTAGGCGAATTCGCGAAGGTTTTTCGGCAGGAACAGCTCGCGCGGCACCTTTCGCATGGCGTCGAGAACGAGGTCGTCGCGCACGCCGCGCGCGGCAATATTGCGCTCGACCATTTCCACGCGGAGGGCGGCATACGGCTTTAATTCGCCGGAGTGGTTTTCCCTGGACGCTGGAGATCCCATGGCAATGGCTCCTACATCTCGGCAATTCCTGTCGGGCAGCCTACGCCCCCAGCCGGCCGGCCCGTTTGATCGGCATCAACCGCCGAGCAGGCGGCGGCAAAGCGGGCCGGTTACTCGGCGGCGTTCTGTTGCGCCGCCAACGGGCGCAACGGGGCAAATTCCTCCGCGGTCAGCGTTTCCCTTGCGACCAGAAGCGCCACGCCCGCGTCGAGATCGGCTCGCCGTCTCTCGAGAATGGCGCGCGCCGTAGCGCCGCCGGCCTCGATCAGGTCGCGCACCGCCAGATCGATCTCGCGCGCCGTCGCCTCGGCGGCGCTGACGACGGTGTCCTGCGCGGCGGGAAGGAAAGCTTGCGGCCGGGGCGCGTAGGTCCGCTGGCCGACTTTGGCGTCCATGCCGTATTTCGTCACCATCTCGATCGCGATCTCGGTTGCCCGCTGCAGGTCATCGGCGGCCCCCGTCGAGACGTCGCCGTCGAAGATCATCTGCTCGGAGGCGCGGCCTCCCATCAGGACCGCAATCCGGTTCTTCAGTTCGCTGACCGCGAGCAGAAAGCGGTCCTCGGTCGGACGCTGCATGGTGTAGCCGAGCGCGCCGACGCCGCGGGGAACGATCGATACTTTCTGCACGGGATCGACGCCCGGCAAGTTGGCTGCAACGAGCGCATGGCCCATTTCGTGGTAAGCGACCCGCCGGCGCTCTTGCTTGCTGAGCACCCGGCTCTTCTTCTCGACGCCGGCCACGATCCGTTCGATCGCGACGGTGAAATCGTCGAACGACACCTCGTCGGCCTTGCGCCGCGTCGCGGCGATCGCCGCCTCGTTGATCAGATTGGCGATATCGGCCCCGGTGAAGCCGGTGGTGAGGCCCGCGACCTTGTCGAGATCGACATCGCCGGCTATCCGGATCTTGCGCACGTGCACCTTGAGGATGGCGACACGGCCGCTCTTGTCGGGGCGATCCACCAGCACCTGGCGGTCGAACCGCCCTGCCCGCAACAGCGCGGGATCGAGGATTTCGGGCCGGTTGGTGGCCGCGAGCAGAATGACGCCGGATGAGGGATCGAAGCCGTCGAGTTCGGCGAGCAGTTGGTTCAGGGTTTGCTCCTTCTCGTCGTAGCCGCCGAACGCGCCGGCGGAACGGCTGCGCCCGAGCGCATCGAGCTCGTCGATGAAGATGATGCAGGGCGCGGCTTTGCGCGCCTGCTCGAAGAGATCGCGAACCCGCGCGGCGCCGACGCCGACGAACATCTCGACGAATTCGGAGCCGGAAATGGAAAAGAACGCAACCCCGGCCTCGCCGGCCACCGCGCGGGCGAGCAGGGTCTTGCCGGTGCCGGGCGGCCCGACCAGCAAAATCCCCTTGGGCACATGCGCGCCGAGCCGGCCGTAGCTCTTGGGATCCTTGAGAAAGGAGACCACTTCCTGCAGTTCGAATTTCGCCTCCTCGACGCCTGCCACGTCGGCAAAGGTGACCTTGGTGTCCTTCTCGACATAGACCTTGGCGCGCGACTTGCCGATCGACATCAGCCCGCCAAAACCCTGCCGATCCGCCAGCTTGCGACCGAGGAATACCCAGATCAGGTAGAACATCAGCGCCGGCACGATCCACGACAGCAGGGTCTGGAACAGCCCGCCCGCGGGAATGCCGGTGACGGTTATGCCCTTCGCCTCCAGTCTTTCGGCCAGCGCCGGATCGACGCGGGCGGTGACGAACGCCGACTTGCCGTCCGCCAGCTTGTCCTTCAACTTGCCCTGGATCGTATCCTGCCCGACGGAGACCTCGCTGACGCTGCCTTTGGCGACGAGCTGCTCGAACTCGCTATAGGGAATAGTTTCGACGGTGTTGTAGGTCGTCAGCGCCCATTGCAGCAGCACCATGCCGATGGCGGCGGCAAAGATATAGCCGATGGTAACGGCCTGTTTTCGCGACGATGAATCCGATTCCATGGCATTCTCCGGTCAATCGGAAGCACGAATGACGGCACGACCGGACCGATATAGGCGACGGTCCCGTGGTTTTTAGCAGCGCGGGTTCCCGCGGGCTTGCTCTGGATCAATGGCGGGCGTTGGCGCCGGGGCTACCCGGTTGCGGCAGATCCGGCGCGGTGCAGGATTTGCCGCAACCGCGGAGGTGGCTGCTTGCCCTACGCATCCATCGAGGACCTGCCTCCCCCGGTCCAGGCGCATCTGCCGCTGCACGCGCAGGAAATCTACCTCGGCGCCTTCAACAACGCCTGGATCGAATACGCGGCGCGCGGCCCGACCCAGCGCGAAGCCACCGCCCATCGCGTGGCCTGGGCGGCGGTGAAGCGCAAATATCGCAAATCCGGCGACCAATGGGTGCCGCGCGATCCCGGCTGACGCGCGCGGATTGATCCCGATCAATACCGGTCACGCCGAAGGGTGCCACACTTCGTTTAATTCACGGAGACGCGAGCATGATTGGAATTACATTGACGGCGGAGCAGATCAGGACCGCTCCGCCCGACGTCCGGCAATGGATCGAGCGCGAGGTGATGGCCTCATTCGGCCAGCCGTCGCAGCCGAAGGGCGAGCCTCGCGGCGAGCATCTGGCGGTTTGCAGTCCGGCGCAGGCCGAAGCCGTGCTGGCGCAAATCCAGGGCGTGCTGCCTGTCGTCAACGTGTTCTTCGAGCTCGGCCGGCAGGGCGCGATTTTCGGCCAGCCCAACATCGAGGCATTCCGGCTGCTCGACATCGCCCATCACACCCGGCTGTCGGATGTGAACCAGGTGGTAGCCTGCCTCGACATCATCAACCAGGCCTTCAGCAACGCCTGCGGCGACGTCACCGCGCGATTCTGCGCGCTCGACCGCGAAGGCCATTGCTTCATCGCGATGGAAACCCAGCAGAACATCCTGCGGCTCTGGCAGAAGATGATCGCCCGCCAGCAGCTTTCCCTCGAGGAGGCTCCTGCTTCCGCCCCCGTGCCGGGCGCTGTCTCCGGCGACGCCTCGCAGACCGCTCCCGGGCAGCAGACCTTCGCCGCTAGCGACGCGGCGGCCTGAGCGCCTATGGAAATAAGCGGAGCAGCAGGCCAGTACGCCTGCGCCGCTACCGCTTCAGCATATTGCGCAATTTAACGGGCCGACCGGGCACAGCTCACGAATGGGTTTTGACGTCGCCGCGCATGCGCCGCGCGTTGTCCTGGAGTTGCCTGCCTGCCCGCTTGAACGCGTCGTTGACGGCGAACGCCAGCTCCGAGTGCCGTTCATCCGCCTTTGGCGTCCGCCCGATATTGACTTCGTAGCCGTCCGGCAGCGCCAGCCGAATTTTGACATCGTACAGGGCGCCGGTCTGGTGCCGCTGGCCGGGACCCTTGAGGACGATCCTGCAGGCCGTGATCCGACCGTAGAGTTGCTCGAGCTTCTTCACGTGGTCGGCAACCTGTTGCTCGACCGCGGGACTGGCAGCCATATCCTGGAATTCCAGTTCAACCGGTGTCTGCATGACTTTCTCCTCATCGAACGGAGCGTGGCGTAAGATTGCGCGCCCTCATCTCCCCGGGCGTTGATGCAGGTCAATGCCCGGTTCCTCAGGCCGGAGGCTCGTTCAACCAATGCACGATCCGGGGCCAGTATTCCTCAAGCGTCCGTTTGCCCATGAAAAGGCCGAGATGATTGCAGGGCGCAACCTCATGACGGCGATGCTCCGGCGGCGTTCCGACCAGCCGCTCCACCGCCAGCAATTGCTCGGAAGCCACCACTTCATCGGCGCTCGCGGCCAGCAGATAGATCGGAAGCCGCAGGCGCGAGAGTTCGATTCTTTGTCCCAGGGCGACGAAGTTTCCGGCAGCCAATTCGTTATGCATGTACAGCTTCTCGATGACTTCGAGATAGTAGGTCCCGGGAACATCGATGGTCCAGGCGTTCCACTTCCTGAAACTCGTTTCGAGGCGCGCGAATCCCGGCGAGTCGACCGGCTCGGCTGTCTGCGTCGTTTCCCGGATATGGTCGGCGCTGGCAGCCTCGTTTCCCCAGAACGGCGCGACGTTGCGGCCGATCACGCGACCATTCCCTGCATCGACCAGGCTCTGGAACATCGCCAGCGGAGTTGCCGTGGCCATGGCAGACAATTCGGACTGCGCGGCCGCGATATCGATCGGCGCACCGGCCATCGCGAGCTTGCGTACCTTGGCGGGAAATCTGCCGGCATAGATCAGCGACAGCCAGCCGCCCTGGCAGAGCCCGATCAGATCGACCTGCCCGCCGAGATGATCGACGAGGACGTTGAGCGCGGCGAGATAGTCATCGATGCCGAGGAATCGCATATCCGCGCTCGCCGAACGCCAGTCGGCCATGAAGAGGCGTCCAAGTCCGGCGCCACGCAGGGCGGCGACAAGGCTGTGCCCTGCGGCAAGATCGGCCACCACAGCGCCATGCAGCGCCTGCGGCGCGCACAGCAGCGCCGGAACGCCGCGCTCGGCCACGGTAAAGTCGCGCAGCCGGACGGTGTTCAGCTCGAGCACGATCTTGCTGGGCGTCGCACCTTCCGGCTCCTGCGCGGCACGGCCGTCATCGACATCGTCGGAGAGCCCCAGAAAATGCGCCGTCATCGATGACGCGGCTTCAACCGCCGATGCGACCGCCAGCGCCGGCCAGAAGAACGCTGCGTATGGGAATTGACCTTCGGGAGGCTGAACCATTTGTTATAAGGATGCCCGCCTTGCCGCGGCCGAGTTGAGCCAGATCAATTTATCCCCTCATTCCTGCATCCGGACCCACCGCATGCCAACCATGAGCGCCGGCATCCTGATGTACCAACGTGGCAAGGCCGGCCTCGTTGTGCTTCTCGTCCATCCAGGCGGACCTTTTTGGCAAAACCGCGATCTCGGCGCCTGGTCCATCCCAAAGGGCGAATTGGACGACGGCGAAGACCCGGAAGCAGCGGCGCGCCGGGAATTCGCCGAGGAACTCGGTGTCGCAGCGAGCGGTCCGCTGCGGCCGCTCGGCCAGGTGCGCCAGCGCGGCGGCAAGATCGTTCTGGCCTTTGCGCTGGAAGGCACGCTCGATGCCGGCGCCGTGCGCAGCAACCAAATTGCCATCGAATGGCCACCGCGGACCGGCCGCACGATCCATATCCCCGAGATCGATCGCGCCGAATGGTTCAACCTGCCTCTGGCGCGGGAAAAAATTCTCGCCAGCCAGCGACCGTTTCTCGACCGCCTCGAAAGACTATAGCGCCGGCGCACTAGTTCGATGTCACAGGAGCAGTCGCTTGAAAGTGAACGCCGATGGTCGACTGGTTTGACGGAGGTCAAAGAAACTCCATGCCCGCCTCCCATATCTTTCGTCCGTTGAACAACCTCTGACAAGGAGTATTTGTCATGGCGGAAGCTGCAACAAAATTACCCATCAAGACCGAAACCAACCAGGGAACGCTGCCCACCAAGGCCGCGGACTGGCAGCCGTTCGATATCCTGCGCGGTCAGGTCGACCGGCTGTTCCACGATTTCCAGGCCGGTTTCCTGCAGGTCCCTTTCTTCCGTCCTTTCCCCGACATCGAGTTGTTCTGGCGCCGTGAACTCGGATTCAGCGTCAGCCCGGCGATGGACGTCGTCGAGAAGGATGGGGCGTTCGAAGTCACGGCCGAACTGCCGGGCCTCGACGCCAAGGACATCGACGTCCAGATCGCCAACGGCATGCTGACGATCAAGGGCGAGAAACAGGAGGAAAAGGAGGAGAAGACCAAGGGCCGCTATGTCTCCGAGCGTCGCTATGGCTCGTTCCGCCGCACGTTGCAGATACCCGGCGGCGTCGATTCCGAGAAGATCGAAGCGAGCTACAAGAGCGGCGTCCTGACGGTCACGTTGCCGAAGTCGCCTGAGGCGCAGAAGAAGGAAAAGACGATTCCTGTCGCCGTGAAATAGCAGAGGCTACCGGCCTCGTGAGACCAGACTGTGACTCGCGAGGCCGCGATCGCTGCGGCAACACAGGTTCGCCTTCTAGCGCGCCTGGCGAAAGGTCAGGTTGATGCGCTGGCGGCCGATCAGCGCGTGCTCGCCCTCGGCGAGCGGGGCGACGCCGTGAAAAGCCAGCCGCGCCGGTCCGCCCCACACCACGACGTCGCCGTGCTGCAGGCGGAACCGGCGCGGTTTGTCGCTGCGCTTCACGCCGCCGAACAGGAAGATCGCCGGCAAGCCCAATGAGACCGAGACGATCGGCGCGCCGAAATCGTCCTCGTCCTTGTCCTGATGCAGGGACATGCGCGCCCCCGGCTCATAGCGATTGATCAGACAGGCATCCGGCAAGAATTCGAAAAATCCCGCCTGCGCGGCCGCCTGAGCGGCGAGCTCGCAAAACGCCGCCGGCATTGCCGGCCACGGCTTTCCGGTGTTGGGATCGTTGCCATCGTAGCGATAGCCGGTGCGATCGGTGACCCATCCGAGCGGGCCGCAATTGGTCATTGCCACCGACATCTGGTGGCCGCCCGGCGTCATCATGTGACGAAACGGCGCCTGGCCCGCGATATCGCGCAAAGCCGTGATCAGCTCGCTTTCGAACGGAATTGCGAAGGCGCGCAGCAGCACAGCGCCCTCCGCCATCACTTCGCGCGACGGCAGGAGATCGGCAACGCCTTCAAAGAGATCGGCAGTCAACGGCCCAGCACTCACTTCGCATCGTGGAAGATCACCCCAACGGTATGGCGATGGCCGGACCGGATCCGGCTCACGCCATGGCGCAGATTAACCCGATAGGTCCCGCGCGTCCCCTGTACCGGCCGGACATGCACCGCAAAAGCCACCGCGTCGCCCTGGCCGAGCGGCACCACTTCCGGCCGGGATTGCATGCGCGGCCGCTGCTCGGTCAGCACGAATTCGCCGCCGGTGAAGTCGCGGCCCGGTTCCGACAACAGGATCGCGACCTGCAGCGGGAACACATGCTCGCCATAGAGATCCTGGTGCAGGCAGTTGTAGTCGCAGGCTTCGTATTGCAGCAGCAGCGGCGTCGGCCGGGTCTGGCCGGCGGCAAGGCAGCGCTTGAGGAACGCATCATGGCTTTCGGGATAGCGGATATCGATGCCCATGGCTTCGTTCCAGCGATTGGCCACGTCGCGAAGCCGCGCATAAAGCGCCGGCCGCAATTGGGCGATCAGATCCGGAAGCGGATAGGAGAAGTATTTGTACTCGCCGCGCCCGAAACCGTGGCGGGCCATCACGACCTTGCTGCGGAAATGGCCATCGTCCGGATAGAGTGCCGCCAGCGCGCGGCATTCATCCGGCGAGAGCAGCCCTTTGAAGACGGCGCAACCCTGTGCGTCGAGTTCGTTCGTCGCCTGCGCCCAGTCGATGGCCCCGACACGCGCGGCGACATCGGAGGCAGGTACGGGGCGAATGATATTCTGTGCGGCTGATTTCATGGGTGCGAGTTTCGCAAATCGCAAGGTCCCGCGCCACCCGATTTCCGGGAAGCCCTCCACGCCATCAATGACGGAACTAGCCCAGCACCGGCAGTGCGGTCACATCATAGCCATGCCGGATACTGCGCTTGAGCACGGGATCTTCCAGCTCGAACTCGAACCGGCTGGCGGGGCGGATGCCGCCCTTGGCCGCGAAGGTGCCGCCGAACATGGCGCAGCCGTCCGGCAGGGCCTTTCCGCCAAAGCCGAGCCGAATGAGATCCTTGACGGGCAGCATGGCATCTAACGTGCCCTCCTGGTAGAGCACGCGCGCGCCGTCGATCCAGGCGTGGGAGCGCAGGATCAACCGGTCCCAGTGACCGGCGACGTCCTCGATTTCCCACAGCACCGGCGCCATCACCTTGTCGCACATCTGTTTCGAGACGGTGACGCTGTAGGTTTCCACCTTGCGGTCGGTATGGTCGGAGCCGGCGCCGACGAAAATGCGGCCCTGCCAGCCGATCAGCACGAACTCGACCTCGCCGGAGGAATCGCCGCCACAGACCTCGATGCTGTCCGCGGTGGTCAGCCGCCGCGCGGCGACGCGGTAATAGATCGGCGTGGTGGCGGGCCGCGCGATGCCGATCGCCTCGAGTTCGGCGATATGCTTGTCGCGCGCCACCGGATCGCGCCCGGTCCACCCCGCGATCACGGCCTGATCGATCGCCAGCGTCAGCGGCGTCGTGGTGTCCTGGGCGTCGATGGTGAAGGCAAGGTCAAACACGGATGGCGGCCTCCATTCCGGCGGCGAGTTCGAAGATGCGGCGGTCCGCGCCGCCTGACGATGCCAGCATCAGCCCCACCGGCACCTCGCTTTCGCGATGGCATGGCAGCGAAATCGCGCAGCCGTCGATGGTGTTGATCAGGGAGCAATTGCGCAGCGCCAGGAGGTTCTCCCTGGTAAAGGCCTTGTCGTCGGCGAGATCGGCGATCCTGGGCGGCGTGTTGGCGGTGGTCGGCATGACCAATGCGTCGTAAGGCGCAAGGCGAGCCGCGGCGCGCGCGATCAGCGACTTTCGCATCTCCAGGAGGTCGATGTAATCGGCGGCGCTGATGGTCTCGCCGCGCTGGATTCGAATGGCGACGCGGGGATCGTAGACGTCGCCATGGCTGGCGATAAGAAAGCGATGCCAGGCATAGCTTTCCGCGGCGGTAAATCCGCCCTTGCTGTTCATCACGCCCACGTCGAGGAACTCCGGCACCGCGATCCGCTCGATCAGCGCACCCTGTCGCGACAGCGTCGCCAGCGCCCGTTCGAATACCCGCGCCACCTCGCCGTCGAGTTCGTCGAGCGCAACCGTGGTCGGCACCGCGAGCCGCATTCCCTTGATCGGGCGCGGCTGCAGGGGCACGATCTCTTCGCCGGCCAAAACGGCATCGAGCACCGCGCAGCAGCCAACGCTGCGCGCCAGTGGCCCGAAACTGTCGAGCGTGGACGACAGCGGCACGCCGCCGGCGAGCGGCACCCGCCGTTGCGTCGGCTTGAAACCGACGATGCCGTTGAAGGCCGCCGGAATCCGGCAGGAACCACCGGTATCGGTGCCGAGCGCGCCGTGCGCCATCCGGTCGGCGACGGAGACCGCGGCCCCCGACGACGAGCCGCCGGGCACATGGCCGACATCGCGCCGCCACACGCTTTTCGGCGTGCCGTAATGCGGGTTGATGCCGATCCCGGAATAGGCGAATTCGGTCATGTTGGTGCGGCCGATCACCACGAAACCGGCACGGCGCAGCCGCGCCACCACGGTGGCATCGGCTTCCGCCGGCGCGGAATCATCCAGCGCCCGCGAGCCGGCGCGGGTCACCTGCCCCCTTATGTCGAACAGATCCTTGATCGAGATGGGAATGCCGGCATAGCGCGACGGCGCCGCCTTGATCTCGCGCAGCCGGTCCATCGCTTCGCCGGCTTCGATCGCGGCTTCCGCATCGACATGAATGAAGGCCCGCTCGCCCTCGCCGGAGGCATCGGCGATCCGCTCCAGGCAGCCATCGACGATCTTGCGGGCGCTGGTGCGGCCATTTTCGAGATCGTCGGCCAGTTCAGCCAGGGTTGGAACGTTCAGCATTGCGTGGGCGCCTCGTCACTGTCTGGTCGATTGTTAGCCGTTCGCCGCCTCGATCTCCAGATCGAGCAGCGCGGAGCTCAAGGATTTGCCATGCGCATCGAGCGCCAGCGATCGCGTGACGCCGCCACCCAGCGCCTGGCTCATGACAAAATTCAGCGCCGATATGTTGGGCAGTTCGTAGCGGATCACCTCGCCTTCGACAACGCCGGCAAAATGGGCCTTCACCCTCGCGCTGGTGACATGCGCAAGCAGCAGCTGATAGTGCTTTTCGTCATAGGCGATCACGGAGATGTTGGAAATGTTGCCCTTGTCGCCGGTGCGGGAATGGGCGATCTCGCGCAATTTCATCATTCACGCCCCACGAACTGGATCGATGGTTTTGCGAGTTCGCGCGGCAGCAGCACCGACGCCACCGCGATCACGTCGCGCGCCGATTTGAAGGCACCGCCGCCGGCCGCCGGGCCGTTGGTGTAGAGCGTTTCGACCTCGTTGCCGATCCTGACGGCCTCGCGCAGATTTTCGGTGCGGCCAGCGACGCGCACGCGCACCTCGTATGGCTCGCTGGCGTGCGCGGAGACCTGGGCCCCGTGCAGCGAGTCGATGCCGATCAGCTCAAAACGCAATTCGCTCGCGGCGACACCGTTGAGTTTCAACCGCTCGCGGACGATTTCCAGCGCCAGCCGCCCACGCGCCAATGCGCCGGGCCCGGCATAGGAGATCTGCCCCTCGCCGATGAAACTGTCGACATAACCGACCGAGACTTTCAGGGTGCCGGTGCGTTGGGTCCCGCGTCCGCCGCTGACGCGCACGCGGTTCGGCGCGATCTCATCGACCTTTACTTGCGAGAAATCCGCGACCACGTCGGGTTGGACGTATTGCGTGGGATTGTGCACCTCGTAGAGCAACTGCTCCTTGCAGGTTTGCGCCGTCACCGTGCCGCCGGAGCCTTCCACCTTGGTGATGACGAGGCTGCCGTCTTCGCCGACTTCGCCGATTGGAAAACCGAGCCGCGCCAGATCGGGAACGTCCTTGTAGCCGGGATCGGCGAAGTAGCCGCCGGTGATCTGGCCGGCGCATTCCAGCAGATGGCCGGCGACGGTACCCTGTCCCAGCAAGTTCCAGTCGTCCATCGCCCAGCCGAAGGCGTGGATCATCGGCGCCAGAAACAGCGCGGGATCGGACGCGCGCCCCGTGATCACGATATCGGCGCCGAGGCCAAGCGCCCTCGCCATCGGCTCGGCGCCGAGATAGGCATTGGCCGACAACAGCCGGTTACCGAGCTGTTTGATCGTGCCGTCGAATTCCATGATCGGCAGATCGCCGTCCCTGCAGGCCTCGAGCACGTCGTCGCCGGTCACGGCCGCGATCTTCAGCGACGACAGCCCGAGCGATTTTGCGACCTCGGCGGTCTTGCGGGCCGCGGCAAGCGGGTTCGCCGCACCCATGTTGGTGACGATCTTGATACCCCTGGCGGCGCAAACCGGCAGCACCGCGCGCATCCGTTCTTCCAGCAGCGGGTCAAAACCGCTTTCGGGGTTCTTCATGCGCGCCTGCTGCGCCAGCGCCACCGTACGCTCGCCCAGGCACTCGAACACCAGATACTGGATGCCGCCCTTTTCGGCGAGTTCGAGCGCGGGCTCGATGCGATCGCCCGAATAGCCCGCGCCTGACCCTATCCTGATGGTTCGCATCACTTCAGCCCGAAATAGGCACGCCGCAACGCTTCATTGTCGGTCATTTCGGCGACCGTGCCGGAAAAGCGGATCCGGCCGCCTTCCAGCACGAACACCCGCGTGGCGACCTCGAGGAAGCCGATATTCTGCTCGGCGATCAGCAGCGCAAGCCCCCGCCCGCGCAAATCGCTGAGAATCCGGATCACTTCCTTGACGAACAGGGGCGACAGCCCGGCCGACGGCTCGTCCATCACGAGAAGCCGCGGCTCGGCGGCAAGCGCCTTGGCGATGCCGAGCATCTTGCGTTGGCCGCCGGACAGGCTGGACGCCGGCGCGCGGCGCTTTTCGCGCAGTGCCGGAAACAGGCCATAGAGCTCCTCCGCGCGCGCACCGGGATCGGCGTGCCCGAGCGCCTGCGCGCCGACGCGGATGTTTTCCTCGATCGACAGATCCGGAAATACCGCAAGCTCCGACATGTAGGTCATACCGAGCCGCATGCGGTCGCTGGAACGCATCCGTGTCACGTCCTGGCCGCCGAGATCGATGCGGCCGTGCCGTGCCTCGATCAGGCCGACCAGCGTCTTGAGAAACGTCGTCTTGCCGGCGCCGTTGGCCCCCAGCAGCAGCACGGTTTCGCCCGGCCGCACGTCGAGATCGACGCCCCACAAGACCTGCATGGTTCCGTAGCCGGCATCGACGCCGGCAGCCTTCAACAGCGGCGCGGCCTCAGGCGGCATGCTCGCCTCCCAGGAACACCTCGATGACCTGCGGTACCTGCACGGCAACCGCGAGCGTGCCCTCGAAGATCTCCTTGCCGGCGTTCATGACGATAACGCGGTCGGTGATGTGCTCGATGAATCCCATGAGATGCTCGACCACGATGATGGCGATTCCGGTCTGCGCCAGCGCCTTGATGCGTTCGGCGATCCAGTCCAACTCTGCGGGATTGAGCCCGGCGGCGAGTTCGTCGAGCAGCAACAGCCTTGGACGCGTGGCCAGCGCGCGCACCAGATCGAGCATCTTCTGCTGCGCGTTGTTGAGATCGGCGGCAGGGCGATCGGCCACTTCGGTCAAGCGGTATTCGTCGAGCAGATCGGCCATCGCGGGCGGTGCCACCGCGGCGCGGCCATAGGCCAGCGCCACCTCGATGTTCTCGCGTACCGTCAGCGACATAAACGGTTTCGGCACCTGGAAGGTCCGGTTGATGCCCCGATGGACCAGTTTATGCGAGGCGACCCCGCCGATCGACGTGCCATCCAGCACCACCTCGCCGCCGTCCGGCGCGTAGAGCCCGGAGATCACATTGATCGCGGTGGTCTTGCCGGAACCGTTGGGCCCAACCAATCCCAGGATCTCGCCGGAGGCGACATGGAAACTCAAGCCGTCGAGCGCGTAGAACCCGCCGAAGCGTTTTGCCAGTTTTTTCACATTGAGAATGGGCGCACGCTCAGGGGACATGCCAGCCCCTCCGCGTCGCGAGCGAAACCAGGCCGGCCGGCAGGAACAGCACCAGCCCCATGATCAACAATCCATAGATCAACTGGAAATATTGCGGCGTGGTGAAGCCGATCAGATTGTAGATGCCGTAGAGGATGACGACGCCGACGATCGGACCGGTGATGGTGGCGACGCCGCCGAACAGCGCGAACACGATGGCAAAAATGCTGAAATCGCCGGAGAAGACGTTGTCCGGATAGAATACCGACACGTACCAGGCATAGACGCCGCCGGCGAGACCCGCGACCAGGGCGGACGCGAGCCACGCGATCACCCGCATCCGCACCACGTCGACGCCCGCCATCGAGGCCGAGACCGCATCTTCGCGCACCGCCTGCAGCGCCAGGCCGAAGCGGGAGTTTTTCAGGTAGACGACGGCGCCGAGCGTCAGCGCCAGCACGACGAGCGCGGCATTGTAGGCGAGCGTTGGATTGAAGGCGCCGGTGAGCGAGACGCCGTACGGCCCGCGCGTGATGTTCTCCAGCGCCGGATTGGCGACGAAATGCAGCACCGCCAGCGACGCCGCGAGATTGGCGATGGCGAAGTAGGCGCCCGACAGCCGCAACAGCGGCGTCAGCAACAGCCCAAGCGCGACACCGACGGCTCCGCCGGCCAGCACCGCGACCGGTGCGGCGGCCTGGTAATGCATCACCAGGATCGCAAATCCATAGGCGCCTGCGCCGAAGAAGCCGACATAGCCGAACGGCAGGTAACCCGTAAAGCCGTAGATGATGTTCACGCCCTGGGCGAGGATCAGGAAGATCACGAAATTGAACAGCAGCAGATGGTTTTGATAGACGCCCGGCAGCACCGCGAAGACGGCGATCAGCGGCAGCACGATGAAGAGTGCGTGTTTGAAGGCGCTAGGCAACGCGCACCCGCCTTCCCAATATCCCGCTCGGACGCAGCAGCAGGATGAAGATCAGGAGCACGTAGGGCAAAAGGTCCGCCCATGAACTCAAGTAGGTCTGCACCAGCATGTAGCAGACGCCGTACACCACGCCGCCGAGCGCGGTGCCGAGAGGGTTGCCGAGCGACCCCAGCACCACGATGGCGAAGGACGTGACGGTGGCATCGGCCCCGAATGCCGGCGTCACCGATCCGAACATGAAGGGCGCGAACACGCCCGCCACCGCGGCGAGCCCCAATCCGATGCCGAACGCCGCGGCCGAGACGCGGTCGACGTCGATGCCGGTCGCCAGCGCCTCGTCGCGACGCGACATCACGGCGCGGGTGAGCGTGCCCAGCCGGGTGCGGTAGAGATAGACATAGACCAGCGCAATCGCGATCAGGCTGGTGATGGATGCGATCACCCAGGCAGCCGGAAAGGCCTGCCCGAAGATCTGGATCGGCCCGCTCGTCCCCGGCTTGCCGCCGAACAATTTTATCCTGATGGTGGAGAACACCGTGCCGAGCAGACGGCTCTGGATCGAGCGCTCGCTGGTGCCGAAGAAGATCGTCATGACGGCCTCGATCACCTGCGACAGGCCGAAGAACAGGATGATCGACAGCATCTCCGGATTGACCGAGCCCTGCAGCCGCGGCACCAGGACCCAATACAGCAACAGGCCGGCCAGCACGAAGATCACGAAGGCCAGCGGCACCGCGAACAGGGGATCGATGCCGGCCAAGGTCACGACGCCGAAGGCGACGAACGCCCCGAGCATCAGGATGTCGCCATGCGCAAGGTTGACGATGCGCATGACGCCGAACACGAGATTGAGGCCGATGCCGACCAGGCTGAAATACAGGCCGAACAGGACGCCGGCGACGAGCGCGTAGATCAGCATCGGCGCGTCGCTCCCGCCAGCCGGTTTCCGGATCCCGGCCGCATCATGGACGCGGATAGACCGGCTTGCCGGTGGCAGTCTCGTGCGGATAGATCGAGACGAACTTGATGTGGCCGTGGTCGTCGAGCCTGAGCTGGCCGAGCGGCGTCAGTTCGCCGATCTGGCCGCCCATCTCGTCGAGCGCGAAGGTGCCGTCGAGGGTCTTGAGTTCTCCGGACAGGCTGAATACCGCGCGGCGCAATTCCATCTGGTCGAGGCTGGTCGCGACCGAAAGCGTCTTCTCGATCACCAGCCCGGTGGTGTAGCCGGCCACCGCGTTGAAGCCGAACTCGACCTTGCCGTCGGAATATTTCTTGTCCCAGGCGGCTTTGTAATCCTTCATGTTCATGCCGAAATTGACGGGATATTCGAGTTCGGAGGGCGGCACGTAGGTGTAGACATATTCCAGGCCCTTCTCGCCGACGTTCTTCTCGAGCAATTCGGTCTCGAGCCCCGCATAGATCGAGAACAGCATCTTGAAGTTGACGCCGACGTCGGCGACGTTGCGCAGGAACGCAATATCGTTCGGCGCGTAGCCGAAGTGGATCACGGCGTCCGGCTGCGTATTGGCGATGTTGTTGATGATGACGGTGTAGTTGGTGGTCTCGGTCGGGATGCCCTGATCGTAGACGATCTCGATCGGCGCGCCGGAATCCTTGACGAATTTGCGGAAGGCGTTGGCCTGCGTGCCCGTGAACTCGTTGGTCGAATAGAGAATCGCGATCTTCTTGATGCCGAGACCCGGTCCGTCATGGGAAACGAAATCGGCCACCGGCTTCGGCCAAACCGTGGAGACCGGATCCGCCATCAGCGCAATATAGGGATTGTCCTTGGAGAAGAAGCTGGCGCCGGTGCCGGTCTGGTCGAACAGGAACATCTTGTGGTCGCGCGCGATCGCCACCGCGGGCGCCGTCAGCACCGAGCCGGAATCCGCGACCAGGAGATCGACCTTGTCCTGCGTGACCAGCTGGTTATAGAGCGTGGAAGCCGTGGCGGTGTTGCTTTGATCGTCGTAGGCGACGAGCTTGACCGGGATCTTCTTGTCGAACGCCTTCACGTAGACCCCGCCCTCGGCGTTCTTTTGCTCCGCCCAGAGCTTCAGCGCGCTGTGCACCGGCATCGAAATCGAGGCGAAGCGTCCGGATGAGGCATAGAGCGTGCCGATCTTGATTTCGGCCGGCGCGTCTGCGGCAATTGCCTGTGTGCCGAACGCCAAACCCGCGGCCAGCACCGCGCCCGTGATTTTCAACATCGAATCCTCCCGATTTTCTTCGTTCTCGCCGGCAATCTACCGCGAGCGGCGACAGGCATACAAGCACCTCCACCCTAGCAATAGGGCGTGTGGCGGAATATGCGGCATGCAAGCCCTCCGCTGGACCGTTGACGCCGGGCCGTCCAATGTCGCATCAAGATCGGAACCGGCGGCCCGAGGCGGGGCCCGCACGCCGAAAGAGAGGAAATGAGGATGGCCGAACCAGCGCGCGCGAAACCAAAACCGACGCCGGAGACCCAGCATTTCTGGGACGGCACGCAAGCGGGCGAGCTTCGCCTGCAGCGCTGCGACGCCTGCGCCAACGTGTATTTCCCGCCGCGCCCGTTCTGCCCGGGCTGCGGCGGCCGCAAGGTCAGCGTGTTCAAGGCGAGCGGCAGGGGCACGCTCTACAGCTACGTCATCAACCACCGGCCCGCCGCGCCCGGCTTTACGCCGCCCTACGCCATTGCCGTGGTGGAACTCGATGAAGGCCCGCGCATGATGAGCAACATCATCGATTGCCCGCAGACGCCGGAGGCGCTCGAACTCGACATGAAGCTGGAGGTCGCGTTCGAGAAGCTCGACGACAAGATCACCCTCCCCTTGTTCCGTCCGGCGAAGGGTTGAGCGTCATGCGCAGAAACCAGGTTGCCGTCGTCGGCGCTGCCGAAACCACCGAACTCGGCGTCATTCCCAACGTGTCGCAGATCCAGCTGCACGCGGACGCGGCGCTCAACGCCATCGCGGACGCCGGCCTGAAACTGTCCGATATCGACGGGTTTGCCACCGCGGTGGAAACGCCGCAGCAGATCGCCCATTACCTCGGCATCACGCCGACCTGGGTCGACGGTACTTCGGTCGGCGGCTGCTCGTTCATGCTGCACGTCCGCCATGCCGCGGCGGCGATCGAGGCGGGACTCTGCAAGACCGTGCTGATCACCCATGCCGAAAGCGGCAAGTCGATGATCGGCAAGCAGCCGCGCTCCACGCCGGCGGACAGCCTCAACGGCCAGTTCGAGGCGCCGTTCGGCGTGTTCGGGCCGCCCAGCATGTTTCCGATTCCGGTGCTGCGCTACATGAAGACCCACGGCATCACCCATGAGCAGATCGCGATGGTCGCCGTGGTGCAGCGCGAGTGGGCCGCGAAGAATCCGCGCGCCACCATGAAGGCGCCGATCACGGTTGCGGACGTGCTGAACTCGAAGATGATCGCCTATCCGTTCCGCATCCTGCAATGCTGCCTCGTCACCGACGGCGGCGGCGCGCTGATCCTGACCTCGGCCGACCGCGCCAGGGATTTTCCGAACAAGCCGGTCTATGTCCTCGGCACCGGCGAGAGCGTCGAGACGCCGATGGTCAGCCAGATGAAGACGTTCGACTCCTCGCGCGCCTTCCGGGTCGCGGGTCCGCTGGCCTTCAAGGAGGCGGGCATCGCCCACAAGGACGTCGATCATTTGATGATCTACGACGCCTTTGCGCACCTGCCGCTCTACGGCCTCGGCGATCTCGGCTTCATGCCGCACGAAGAGACCGGCAAATTCATCGCCGACGGCAACACGCGGCCCGGCGGCAAGCTGCCGCTCAACACCAATGGCGGCGGGCTCTCCTACATGCATTCGGGCATGTACGGCATGTACGCGCTGCAGGAAAGCGTGCGGCAGATGCGCGGCATCGCGCCGGCGCAGGTCCAGGGCGCGAAAATCTCGGTCTGCCACGGCGTCGGCGGCATGTTCGCCGCAAGCGGCACGATCATCTTCACCAACGAGAAATAACTCGAACTTCCGGGCTCGCGCTTTGCGCCCCCGGAACGACGAAAACAACGGGAGGCATCCATGAGCCAAGGCAAATCACTCGAAGGCAAGTCCATCATCGTCACCGGCGCCGGGCGCGGCATCGGCAAGGAAATTGCGCTGCTCTGCGCGGCCGAGGGAGCTAAAGTCGTGGTCAACGATCCCGGCGGCGCCGCCGACGGCTCGGGATCGAGCGCCTCGCCTGCGGAAGAGGTGGTCGAGGAAATCCGGAAGCGTGGCGGCACGGCAGTGGCGAATTTCGAAACGGTTGCGGAAGCGATCCCCGCCAGCAAGATCGTCAAGATGGCGGTCGACAGTTTTGGCAAGCTCGACGGCGTCGTCAACAATGCCGGCATCCTGCGCGACGCGATCTTCCACCGCATGAGCATCGACGCCTTCGAATCCGTCATCAAGGTGCATCTGATGGGCTCGTTCTACGTCTCGCATGCCGCGGCCCGGCTGTTCCGCGAGCAGGAAAGCGGCTCCTTCGTGCACTTCACCTCGACCTCAGGCCTGGTCGGCAATTTCGGCCAGGCCAATTACGCCGCCGCGAAACTCGGCATCGTCGGCCTGTCGAAATCGATCGCGCTCGACATGAACCGCTTCAATGTGCGCTCCAACTGCGTCTCGCCCTTCGCCTGGAGCCGGCTGATCGGAACCATTCCGACCGAAACCGAGGCGGAGAAGGCGCGGGTGGCGAAAATCCAGCAGATGGGGCCGGAAAAGATCGCGCCGATCTGTGCGTTCCTGCTCAGCGACGCCGCCAAGGACGTCACCGGGCAGATTTTCGCGGTTCGCATGAACGAAATCTTCCTGATGAGCCAGTCGCGACCGCTGCGCTCGATCCATCGCGGCGAAGGCTGGACCCCGCAGACCATCGCCGAACACGGCATGCCCGCGCTGAAATCGTCGTTCTACAAGCTCGACCGCTCGGCCGATATTTTCAACTGGGATGCGATCTAGGATCACCGGCCGCGGGTGCAGCGCAGCCAAACCTGGTATCCCAAACGTTCGCGCCGGCTTACGCGGAGCGGACAGCGTCATTGCGAGGAGCGAAGCGACGAAGCAATCCATCTTTCCTGGTGTTGATGCATGGATTGTTTCGCTGCGCTCGCAATGACGAAGGTCGCGGCAGCATCCCGCCTCCCACGCGCTATCTCTGGTTGTTTTATCTAAACTTCGCCCGCTTTATGCCGGATTGTGGGCTCACGGTCTCCTCCCAACAAAAAAATCCCCGGAGGAAACCATGACAAATCAAGCGGAATTGCCCGACCACCAGTCCTTCGACCGCCGCACACTGATCAAGAGCGCGGCAGCGTTGGCCGCAACGGCCGTGTCCATCAAAGCGGCCTCGGCGGCGACCGCACCGCCGCTCGGCCAAACCGGCGCCCCAACGCGGTCAACCGGCCCGCTGCCCCTGGGACCCCTACCCGGAAGCCGCTATCCGGACGCTCACCTGGAGTCTGCAAAGCCCAAGCTTTCGTTCGGACCGAACGGTTTCCCGGCCTTCGCCGGCACCATGGCGGTCGAGCGCGTCGCGACGGGAATGCGCTGGGCGGAAGGGCCGGTTTACTTCCCGGCCGGGCGCTACGTGCTGTTCAGCGACATTCCCAACAACCGCATCATGCGCTTCTCGGAGGATGACGGCCACCTCAGCGTGTTCCGCCAGCCGTCGATGAACTCGAACGGGAACACCATCGATCGGGAGGGACGCCTGATCACCTGCGAGCACAGCGGCCGACGGGTCACCCGGACCGAATTCGACGGCTCGATCACCATCATAGCGGACAAGTATAACGGCAAGAGGCTGAACTCGCCCAACGACGCGGTTGTCGCTTCCGATGGTTCGATCTGGTTCACCGATCCGGTTTACGGCATCGGCGGCTATTATGAAGGCGTCAAGGCCGAGCCCGAGCAGGAAAAGCATAACGTCTACCGGGTGGATCCAAAATCCGGCGACATCAAGGTTGTCGTCGATGATTTCGTGGAACCCAACGGCATTGCCTTCTCGCCTGACGAGAAGAAGGTCTATGTCATCGACACCGGCTTCACGGACGGGCCGGACAACCCGTCGCATATCCGTGTGTTCGACCTGGATGTGGGAGCCGGCAAGGTGTCGAACGGCAAAGTCTTTGCGGAAATACCGAAGCCCAGCATTACCGACGGAATGCGCTGTGACACCGAAGGGCGTGTCTGGTGCTCCGTGGGTTGGGGCGATCCGAATGAGGACGGCGTGCGCTGCTACACTCAAGATGGCGATCTGCTCGGCAAGATCCACATACCTGAGACTGTCGCCAACCTGTGCTTCGGCGGTCAGCAACGAAATCGGCTTTACATCTGCGGCTCGACATCACTCTATGCCGTCTACACAAGTGTTCAGGGTGCCATGAAGCCATGACCAACCGCGAGGCATCAGCGGCGACTTGATGCTTTTGGCGGATGGTCGCTGCTGAGTTCCCCATGACGCAGGCGGCCCTTCACATCATTCCGAGGCGCGCGGAGCGCGAGCCCCGGAATGACGGCTAGCCGCTGTTCCGCAACCCCGCCGAAATGCCGTTGATGGTGAGCTGGATGCCGCGCAGCACCTGCTCGTCGGGGTTTTGGGCGCGGTGCTCCTTCAACAGCTCCACCTGCACATGGTTGAGCGGATCGAGATAGGGGAAGCGGTTGCGGATCGAGCGTTCCAGCAGCGGGTTGCCCTGCAGCAAACGCTCCTGCCCCATGATGTCCAGGAGCATGTCGATCGAGGTCTGCCATTCCTGCCGGATTCGCCCGAAGATGGTTTCGCGCAAACGCTCGTCCGGCACCAGCTCGGCATAGCGCGAGGCGATTGCGATCGAGCTTTTCGCCAGCACCATGTCCATGTTCGACAACAGCGTCCGGAAGAACGGCCACTCGCGGTAGAGTTCCCGCAGGAAAGCCATGCCCTGGTCGGGATGCTGCTTGATCCAGGCCTCGACCGCGCTGCCGAAGCCGTACCATCCGGGCAGCATCAGCCGGCATTGCGCCCAGCTGAACACCCAGGGAATGGCGCGAAGGTCCTCGATCTCGCGGGTCTTTTTGCGCGACGCCGGGCGGCTGCCGATGTTGAGCGTGGCGATCTCGGTGATGACGGTGGAGTTCCAGAAATATTCCGCAAAGCCCTCGGTCTCGTAGACCAGCCCGCGATAGGCCTTGAAGGCGAGCGCCGACAACTGGTCCATGGCGTCGAGATATTCGCGCCGCGGCGCGCTGTGCCGCGGCTGTAGCAGACTCGCCTCCAGCGTGGCGGCGGCGAGAATCTCCAGATTGTTGCGGCCGACCTCGGCGTTGGAATATTTGCTGGAGATGATTTCGCCCTGCTCGGTGATCCGGATCTGGCCGTTCACCGCGCCGCCGGGCTGGGCGATGATGGCGTCATAGCTCGGGCCGCCGCCGCGGCCGACCGAACCGCCGCGGCCATGGAACAGCCGCAAGCGGACATGATGGCGCTCGAACACCTCGACCAGGCCGATCTCGGCCTTGTAGAGCTCCCAGCCCGAGGTGACGAAGCCGCCGTCCTTGTTGCTGTCGGAATAGCCGAGCATCACTTCCTGCACCGCGCCACGGCTGTCCACCAGCTTGCGGTAATCGTGCAGCGACAGCATCCGGTCCATGATGGCGCTGGAGGCCTGCAGATCCTCGATGGTCTCGAACAGCGGCACGATGTTGATGGCGCTGCGGCCCGAGGGGTCGACCAGGCCAACCTCTTTCAGGAGCAGCGCGACCTCCAGCATGTCGGAGACGCCCTTGCACATCGAGATGATGCATTGGGGAATGGTATCGGCGCCGAACCTGGCGTGCGCCTCGGCGGCGGCGTGGAACACCGCGAGTTCGCCCAGCGTCTCTTCGCTGTATTTGACGAAGGACGACGTCAGCGGCCGCGCATTGCGCAGTTCGCCGGCAAGCAGCGCGATCCGCGCCTCCTCGCCCAGCGCCAGATAGGACATGCCGGGCATCGCCGCGTCGATCAGTTCCGCGACCGTGCGCTCATGCACGGCCGAATTCTGCCTTATGTCGAGGCTTGCCAGGTGGAAGCCGAAACAGTCCACGGCGCGGCGCAACTGCCGCAGCCGCCCGCGCGCGATCACGCCCGACTTGTTCGAGATCAGCGAGCGGTGCAGCGTATCGAGATCGGCCTTGAATTCCGCGACATCAGCGTAAGGTGCTGCTTCGCCGACCGGCGGCCTTGTGGTTTCCACATCCAGCCGCGCGGCGGTCGCCGTGAGCCGTGCATAGATGCCGGACACCGCCAGTCGATAGGGCTCGCCTTTGCGATGCGGCGAGGTATCGGGCGAGCGGTCGGCGAGTGCCCGCAGATCCTTGGAGATGTCGGCCAGATGGGCGGCGAGCGACAGTTCGGAACCCAGCACGTGCAGTTCTTCGAGATAATGGCGCAGCACGCGGCTCGACTGCAGCTTGAGCGTGCCGCGCATCACTTCCGCCGTCACGAACGGGTTGCCGTCGCGGTCGCCGCCGATCCAGCTGCCCATCCTCAGGAAGGCCGCAAGTTCCCCTTGCGCGCTGTCGGCCTCGTTTAGCTGGTCCTCCAGCGCGCAATGCAGCCGCGGCACCTCGTGCAGGAAGGTATAATCGTAGAACGACAGGCCGTTGGCGACCTCGTCGAGCACGGTGAGCTTGGTCCGGCGCAAGAGATTGGTCTGCCACAGCGTCAGCACCTCGCGGCGCAGCTCCTCGTCGCTCGCCGCAAGCTCTTCCGGCGTCAGCTGGACCCGCTCGCGCCGGTCCAGAAGCGCGGCGATCTCCATCTCGCGGTCGATGGTGCTCTTGCGGCGGACTTCGGTGGGATGCGCGGTCAGGACCGGGCCGACCAAAGCGGTGGCGAAGAACTTGCGCAGGTCGGCCGGGCTGATCCCGGCCGCGCGCGCATGCGACAGCGTCAGCGCCAGCGTTCCCGGCCGCGGCGTTCCTCCGGCATAGGAGCGCGCCCGCATCTGCCGGATGTTGTTCTGGTCTTCGGCGATGTTGGCAAGGTGCGAAAAATAGCTGAAAGCGCGCACGATACGCACGGTCTGGCCGGTCGACATGCTGTCGAGGATGATCTCGAGCTCACGCCGCGCCGGCTTGTCGTCGTCGCGATGGAACCGGATCGAGGTCTGCCGGATGCGCTCGACCAGGTCGAACACCCCGGCGCCTTCCTGGTCGCGCACGGTGTCGCCGAGGATGCGTCCGAGCAGCCGGATGTCGTTGCGCAGCGGGGCGTCTTCCTCAAGCGCCTGAGCGTCCTCAGCGCGATTGGACCGCAAATCGGGTTCGGAAGGCATGATCTGGGGTGACATGGCGCGATCCTCCAGAAGCTGCCCGGCAACCCGGAGTCTGCAACTTTTTTGCCGCAGCGCAAGATAAAGATGGAGGCGGTCGCGTCGTCGTCCCTGCGAAAGCAGGAAATACGGATGCTAAATCCTCCGCCCGGCCCGCTCCCAATAGGGATCGCGCAGCCTCCGCTTGAAGATCTTGCCGGAATCCTCGCGCGGCAGGTTTTTGAGGATTTCGACGTGCTTTGGGACCTTGTAGTCGGCCAGCGAAGTTTTGAGCTGCGCACGGATGTCGGCGACGTCCAGCGTCACCCCTCCTTGCGGTTCCACCACCGCCATCAACGCCTCGCCGAATTCCTCATCGGGAATGCCGAACACCGCGCAATCGTGCACGCCGGGAACCGCGTGAAGCGCGGCCTCGATCTCGGCGGGATAAATATTGACTCCGCCCGAGATCACCATGTCGCGCTTGCGGTCGCAGATGAAGACATAGCCGTCCGCGTCGATATAGCCGACATCGCCCGAGGTGATGAAACCGTCGCGGTCGATCTCGGCGCGCTTTTCCGGCTTGTTGTGGTAGGTGAAATCCGGTGCATCGGCGGTCCGCGAATAGATTTCTCCGATTTCTCCTTGCGGCAACGGCCGGCCGCTCTCGCCGAGAAATCGCAGTTCGACGCCATCGAGGATCCTGCCGACGGTGCCCGGCTTTCTCAGGGCGTCCTCGGAATTGGCGAAGGTCAGCGCGCCGGATTCGGTAGAGCCGTAATATTCATGGATCACCGGCCCCCACCATTCGATCATCGCGCGCTTGACGTCGGCGGGGCAAGGCGCCGCGGCATGGACGACGTGGCGCAGCGAGGAAGTGTCGTATCTCCGGCGCACACTCTCCGGCAGCTTCATCAGCCGGACGAACATGGTCGGCACCATGAAGATGGAGTCGACCCGCTCGGCCTCGACCAGCGCCAAAAATTCCTCCGGATCGAACCGCGGCATCAGGACCAGCGCGCCGCCGAGGCGTCCGGCGCGCAGGCCGAACGAATTCGGCGCCGAATGATACAGCGGCCCCGGCAGCAGTGCCCGCGTCCCCGGCCGAAGTCCGTAGATCATCGCGCGCATCCGCTCGGCCGACGCGCTCTGCTCCGGCGTCGGCGCGTGGCGACGGACCCCCTTCGGATGACCGGTCGTGCCCGAGGTGTAGATCATGTTGGCCGGCTGCGGCCGCGCCGGGCCCACATAGGGCCGCTGCGCCTGCAGCCAGGATTCGAGGTCGACCGCGAAATCGGGCGTGGCGAGATGATCGGGATCGATCTTGTAATGACCCAGGATTTCCGGCGGCGTCGGCACGCTGAGAACGGTGACGCCTTCGGGGATCGCGTCGCGCAGCTGATGCAGCATGTCGGCATGGGCGACCAGAACGCGCGTGGCGGAATCCTCCAGGATGTAACGGATCTCCTCCGGCTTGAAATGCCAGTTGACCGGCACCGCATAGGCGCCGAGCTGCATCGCGCCATAGGCCGCCTCGATGAAGGCGATGTCGTTGCGCATGAGGATGCAGACGCTGTCGCCCTGTTTGACGCCGATCCGCTCGAAGCCGCCGGCCATCCGCGCGGCGCGATCGGCAACCTCGCCGTGGCCGCGCCGGCGCTCGCCGCTGATGATGCCGGAGAAAAGGGAGGGCGTATCAGTCATTTTGTTTTTTCGTTGTCGCTGAGTACCGACCGTTTTCGTCATCACCGGGCTTGTCCCGGTGATCCACGTCTTGCTTCGGTTGCCGTTTAGCAAAGACGTGGATGGCCGGGACAAGCCCGGCCATGACGCGAATTGCTACCCCACATCCGCAAAGCGCGGCGCGCGCTTTTCCATATTGGCGCGCACGGCCTCGGTCTGGTTGGAACTGCCCAACAGCTTCTGCTGCTCGACCGACTCGGCGAGCAGCGCCGGACCGGGGTCGACGGAAAGATTATTGAGCATGCGCTTGGCGGCGCGGATCGCGTCCGGGCTCTTGCCGGCGATTTCGCGCGCGACTTCGAGGGCGGTGGCCCGTGGATCGTCGCAGATGCGCGTGGCGAGGCCGTAACTCAGCGCTTCCTGCGCCGAGAAGATCCGGCCCGTATAGGTCAAGTCGCGCAGGATGTCGTCGCGCACGAGGCTTGCCAGGATCGGCGTTCCCGCCATGTCCGGCACCAGCCCCCATTTGATCTCCATGATCGACATCCGGGCGTCCGGGGTCAGAAAGCGCATGTCGGCGCCGAGCGCGAGCTGGAAGCCGCCGCCGAACGCCACGCCCTGGATCGCGGCGATCACGGGAACCGGAAGCTGCCGCCAGCCCCATACCGCCTGCTGCGCGAAGTTGGCGAGCCCGTGGGTGCGGGCCGAAAGGTCGCGTTTTTCGCCGCCGGCGATGCCATTGCCGCCCTTTTCCTTCATTTCGGCGAACCGGCCCATGTCGAGGCCGGCGCAGAATGCCCGCCCCTCCCCGGACAAAACCACCGCCCGCAGGCCTTTTTCGCGGGAAAGCCGCCCGGAAGTGGCGACCAGGGCCTCGAACATCGCGGCATCGAGGGCGTTCATCTTGTCCGCCCGCACCAGGCGGACATCGGCGACGCCGTCCGCCATTGTGACACTGACGCGATCTTCCATGGATGGTTCTCCCTGCACTTCTTTATGTTGCCGCTTTACAGAACGGCCTTGTCCGGATTTAGTCAATCGACCAACTAACAAGCAATCCTTTTAGGGGGAAACCTCCCATGTTCAATGAAAAGCTTCTCGTTGGGCGTCGCATTCTGGTCACCGGTGGCGGCACCGGGCTCGGCAAGTCGATGGCGGCGCGCTTCCTCGAGCTCGGCGCCGAGGTCCATATCTGCGGCCGCCGCAAGGGCGTCTGCGACGAAACCGCGACCGAGCTGATGGACCTCTATGGCGGCCGGGTCACCAGCCATGGCGTCGACATCCGCAACGCGCTTGCGGTCGACGAGATGATCGAGACGATTTTCCGTGACGCTCCGCTGACTGACCTCATCAACAACGCCGCCGGCAATTTCATCTCTCGCACCGAGGATTTGACGCCGCGCGGCTTCGACGCGGTCGCCAATATCGTCATGCACGGCACATTCTATGTGACGCACGCGGTCGGCAAGCGCTGGATCGCCCTGAAGCAGCCCGGCAACGTGGTGTCGATCACCGTGACCTGGGTGCGTAACGGCAGCCCCTATGTGGTGCCCTCGGCGATGAGCAAGTCCGCGATCCACGCCATGACCATGTCGCTGGCGACGGAATGGGGCCATTACGGCATCCGGCTCAACACCATCGCGCCCGGCGAAATCCCGACCGAGGGCATGAGCAAGCGCATAAAACCCGGCGATGAAGCCGGCGCGCGGACCAAGGCGATGAATCCGATGGGCCGCGTCGGCAAGATGGAAGAGCTGCAGAACCTCGCGGTGTTCCTGATTTCCGGCGGCTGCGACTGGATCAACGGCGAGACCATCGCCATGGACGGCGCCCAGGGGCTGGCGATGGGCGGCAATTTCTATCAGCTGCGCGACTGGAAGGATTCCGACTGGACGGCGGCGCGCGACTCGATCAAGGCCCAGAACGAAAAGGACCGCGCGGCGCGGGGGTGACTCTCCATCGTCGTCCCTGCGAACGCAGGGACCCATAACCACCGGCGCTAATTGCTACAAAGGCAACTAACCCCGTCGCCTCACTGATCGCCCGCGGCGTATGGTCCCCGCGTTCGCGGGGACGACGTTGTTGAGATATCGGAGAGTCCCCCGTATTGTCTTGGGCGCGCAACAACGCCAGTATTGCCGCAACCAAAAGCAAACCTCCGGGAGCGACATGTCCGACATCAAGGAACCGGCAAACCTCGCCGAAATGGTGCGCGCGCGGGCGAAGAGCCGCGGCAATGCCATTGTGTATGAATTCGAGGGGCGCCAGACCAGTTTTGCCGAATTCGATATCCTGACCAATCGCGTCGCCAACGCGCTGAAGGCGCTGGGCGTTCACCCTCGCGAGCGCATCGCCTATCTCGGCAAGAACAGCGACGTCTATTTCGAGCTGTTGATGGGCGCGATGAAGGCCAATGTGGTGATGGCGCCGGTGAACTGGCGGCTGGCGGGACCCGAGATCGCCTTCATCGTCGAGGACTGCAAGGCGCCCGTGCTGTTCGTCGGGCCTGAATTTACCGGGCTGATCGAGAAGATCAGGCCGCAGCTCCCCAGCGTGCGCACCGTCATCGTTACCGAAGGAGCCGCGCCGGGCTTCTTGAACTACACGGCGTGGCGCGACGCCCAAAGCGGTGACGACCCTGATGTCGACATCGATCGCAAGGATATCGCGATCCAGCTCTATACCTCCGGCACCACCGGCAAGCCCAAGGGCGCGATGCTGTCGCATGCCAATTTCCTCAACCTGGTGGAAACCGGCAAGGACGAAAAGCCCGACTGGAACAATGGACCGAGGACGACGTCTCGCTGGTGGCGATGCCGATCTTCCATATCGGCGGCTCCGGCTGGGGCGTCATGGGCCTCTATCACGGCGCCAAGGGGCGTCATCGCCCGCGAGTTCGATCCGACAAAGGTGCTGGATTTCTTCGAGCAGTCCGGAATTACAAAACTGTTCATGGTGCCGGCCGCGATGCAGTTCGTGGTGCGGCAGCCGCGCGCGCGAAGCGTGGATTTTTCGCGGCTGAAATACATGCTCTACGGCGCCTCGCCGATTCCCGCCGCACTCCTGAAGGAATGCATCGAGGTGTTCGGATGCGGCTTCGTGCAGATGTACGGCATGACCGAAACCACCGGCACCATCGTGGCACTGCCGCCGGAAGACCATATCGAGGGGCTGGAGCGGATGCGCTCGGCCGGCAAGGCGCTGCCGGGCATCGAACTTGCGATCCTCGACGTCAACGGCAACCGCTTGCCGCCGGGCGAAGTCGGCGAGATCGCCACCCGCTCCGGCTCCAACATGGTCGGCTACTGGAACCTGCCGGAAGCCACCGCCAGGACGCTCGGCAAGGACGGCTGGCTGCGCACCGGCGATGCCGGCTACATGGACAGTGACGGCTATCTCTACATCCACGACCGCATCAAGGACATGATCATCTCCGGCGGCGAGAACATCTACCCCGCCGAGGTCGAAAGCGCGATCTGCGACCACCCCGATGTCGCCGAGGTCGCGGTCATCGGCGTGCCCGACGACAAATGGGGCGAGGCGGTCAAGGCGATCGTGGTGATGAAGCAGGGCAAGGACGCGACCGCGACCGACATCATCAACTTCACCCGCGAACGCATCGCAGGCTTCAAGACGCCGAAATCGGTGGAGTTCATCGAGGCGCTGCCGCGCAACCCCTCGGGCAAGATTTTGCGAAGGCACCTGCGCGATCCCTATTGGGAGGGCAAGGACCGGCAGGTGAATTAGGCATCAGCGTCGTCTGGTTTTCAAGGTCGTGCCGGCAAGCCAACCGGTCGCGCGGAACGACCTTTCCACTGATTGCAGGAAGCCTGGCCCGTTGCTTCGTCGCCCTTTCGCTATTTTCGATGGCGGCTAGGCCCCGAAGGGACATTTAACGACCAACCGGGCGATTGCGGATGTGGGTAAAACCCGGAGTCAATTTCGCCGCGCGGACTTCCGCTTCACCCTTCAAAGCAGACATCCGGCGGACAATTTGGCATGTCCGAAAAGTGCCCAAACCCGGAAGTCGCCGCTTCACTCGATCCCTCGTCGACGAGCGGCAGCAAGGTCGCAGGTACTCCGGCGAAGCGTATGGCCAAGGAATATTTCGTACCTTCATTTGAAGCCCGCCTCTAGCAAGCCGACACTAAGTGCGGCGATCCTATCCTTTGCGGCCCTGCGATGCATCAGCTCACGCTATATCTTCGGTCTCGCGCAGAAGCTTTCGCTTGTCGTTGATGAAATAGTAGCTGGATGATTGACCGATCAATCCGCGCCGCTTCAGTTCGGTCAGTGTTCGACTTACGTTTTCGCGCGCAACGCCCGCCATTGCGGCGATATCGCTCTGCCTGATCTTGTGGAGGATGACAATTCGTCCGGATTCCGTCTCGCGACCGAGATGCTCCGCTAGTTCGAGCAGCGCGCGCGCGACCCGGGCCTTGACGGACAGGAAGCTTGCTGCTGCCATCGCATTATCGGCCTCGCGCAAGCGTGACACCAGCGTGGAGACGAGATCGCTGTAGATTTCGGGATATTCTCGTAGGCAACGGACGAACGCTTCCCGGCTGATGTAGCTCAACTTGCAGTCCCGGATCGCGACCACGGTGGCCGATCTCGGCAGCCCGTCGATGATCGCGAGTTCTCCGACGATCGAGCCCGGGCCAAGGATCGTCAGTATCCGCTCGTCACCTTGAGGCGAAGCGATGCTGACCTTGAGAAGGCCCTGTTCAAGCCGATAGCAACCATCGGCGACATCGCCAGCCTCAAATAGCACTCCCCTTTCGACGAGCGATTGCGGCTTCGCGTTTGCCAACAGGCTCTCGGAAAACTGGATCGGCAGGTTCGGCAATATGCCGGAGAAGCTGCGCCTTGAGGGCACGCCTGTCGTATTACTTCTGGCTTTCGGTGAGAGCTTTCGTGCCGCCATGGGGATGCAACGATGGTTCAGCAAGACTTAAAAATTTGGATTATTATGATTCATATCACAGACGCGCGTCGCGGCGGGTATATATAATTATAGATTGCGGCGGGTTGGGCGCAAAAAAACGCTCATTCGGCGGCTTGCGCCGTCGCTAAACCTGCAAGGGCGGCCCGAAACGAACATCGGTTAGCGTTTAGTAGGGGCTGCTTATGCGCACCAATGTGTTGATTGCCGACAGCTGTCCAGTGGTTGTGCAGGGTTTGAGGAAGGCGCTGGGAGCGCAACGAAACTTTGAAATTGTTGCGTGTTGCAGTGACGGCACGAGCTGCATCGAAGCAATTCGGAATTTAAGGCCGGATATCGCCGTTCTCGACAACTCAATGCCCGGCCTGACCGGGTTGGAGCTTCTCGGCATCGTTAACTCCGAGGGTTTTTCCACGCGGGTGGTCTTTTTCACCGCGTCTGTTGGAGACAGCGAGTTGGTCGAGTTAGCCGCTGCCGGTGCCTACGGCGTCATTCTGAAGAATGCGGCACTGGAATTTCTGGTGAAGTCGCTGCAGCAGGTCGCCGATGGGCAGAGGCTATTCCCGCTGCCTTGCTCTGATCAGGTATCTCGGGAGCAAAGCGCGGTCACTGCAGCGTTAACAAACCGAGAGCACCAGATCATGTGCTTGGTGTCCGAAGGTTTGTCGAACAAGGAAATTGGCCGTCAACTCAATATTTGCGACGGCACCATCAAGGTGCATCTCCATCACATCTATGAGAAGTTGGAAATCAGCAACCGGACCGCGCTGGCAGCGGTCGCCATCTCCCAAAGATCAAATTCCCGTGACAACAAAACGGGCATTGACGAGCTCCTGGCATAGCAAGGTGGTTAAGCGAGAAGGTTGGCGTCGTCCATAATTCCCCCTGCGTTTCAAACCGACCAGACGGCTCGCGCGCGGACTGTTACAATTTTATTCAATTTGTTCGCACCCGTTAGCCATACTGCGATCTGCCCGGCGCTTGCGCCGGGCTTTTCGTTTAGGATGCGCATTGCTTGGTGGAAGGGAAAAGACATGCACAGCGTCGCCGTGTATTTGGAGACGGCAGCCGAGTTCGATGACCTGGCGAGACTGACCTTCGAACCGGCCCTCAGAGCACGCTACGCTCACGTGGCTGAATGCTACCGCCTCCTGGCCAGCGAGCTGCAACGGCTGATTGAAGCAGGTGCTCTCAAGCCCGAACGGCCGTAACCCGTTTGTCGGCCCTAGGTGCGACCTAGCGGATTACCCCTTAATTCCACTGTTTGCTCACCGTTGAGCCATACTTGATCCCGCCCAAATCTGTCATTTTGTACGTTGCTTGGCGCTGGGGACAAGGACATGCGCAGCGTCGCCGAATATTTGGAGAAGGCTGCCGAGTTCGATGAACTGGCAAGATCGACCAGCGAACCGGCATTAAAAGAACGCTACGCTGATGTGGCTGAGTCCTACCGCCTTTTGGCGATCGTGCAGGAACGGCTCAATGAGACAGGTGCTCTCAAGCCGGAACAGCCGCCGTAACCCGTTTGTTGATAGCGTGATGCAGGCATCATAGCGCCCGTTATCGTTTCGCGGACAATTGGAAGTTCGGTGTCTCAATGTCCGCTCTGGGTCAAAAAGCAGCCCTGTAGGCACCAAAATCCGACCTCCGTTATCCCCCCAGAAGCGGACATTGCTTGCCGGCCGTATTCAGCTTGAGGCACGGCACGGCTCGGCTCTTTGCCCCTGCCACGGCTTGGATTGCACTCGTCAACCGCGTCTTGCCACGCGACGATCTCGTCCTCGGACCAGGCCCGGAGGCTCGCGCACGCCGGCGATGGCCGGATACTCCGCTTCCGCGGAATGGCGGCTGCGATGGAACAGGCTTTTTGCGCTGGCGACCGAGGTGAAGGGAGCACTCGGTGTTCCCCGCTTCACGACCGGGCTCGGTGCCGACGGGCTGCGACAAATTAACCCGTCGGGCAGAATTTCCCTTTCATCGTCGGGCAAATCACCTTCAGGAGTCCTCCCATCCTGTCCCCGAGGAAGGGGCGTTGGCCATCGTCACCGAACGTTGGGATGGGATGCGGTGGACGCGGCGGCATCGTGCGCGCGATGGGATCGCAGGGCGGGATAAACTCCGTGAGCGAATCCCGGGACGCGCCGACGAGCGGTGCCGAGGCGTACGGCAAAGTCGTGTGGTTCTGATGCCTCAGTGGTTGGCATCAAGTCTTTCGGAGGCGCGCAAGCCCAACCGGGCCAGAGTGCCGGTTTCCGGGAGGCGACGGAGGCAGGAAAGCCCGATACTCCGGGAAGAGCGCGATATAAGTCGTAAAGCCATTGCGCAGGGAATGTCGGATCGCCTCCGCTGCCCTGTATGCTCGTGTGCGATTTTCCTTTTGCCCTTTGCACACGGGACCGCGGGTGCAGCGTGCATCCGGCATTCCCTGCTCCCTCGTTGTTTCGAGGGACAACGAAACGCAACCCTCGGGCGTCTCCCGCCGCGAGAACGCGGACCTGTATCTGCCGTTTGAAAAGCGAGACGCCCTCAGTGCTTCCCCGCCCCCATGTAGCCGAACAGGAACCCTGCCACCTTGCGCTTCTGGATTTCCTCGCTGCCTTCGGTGATGCGGTAGCGGCGGTGATGGCGGTAGATGTGCTCGAAGGGCTTGTGGCGCGAATAGCCCATGCCGCCATGCACCTGCATGGCGCGGTCGGCGGCTTCGCAGCACAGCCGGTTTGCCCAGAAATTGCACATCGAAACCCGGTCGGACAGCGTGTGCTCGACCTGCGCCTGCGTCAGCTGGTCCATTTCCCAGGCGGTCTTGCGGATCAGCAGCCTGAGCATCTCGGCCTGCGTCGCCAGTTCCACCAGCGGCCACTGGATCGCCTGGTTTTCGGCCAGCGCCTTGCCGAAGGGTTTTCGCTCGCGCGCGTATTTCACGCTCTCGTTGATGCAGTAGACAGCCGCGCCCAGCGAACTCGCAGCCTGCCGGATGCGGTTCTCGTGAACAAAACATTGCGCCAGCGACAACCCGCGGCCGATTTCGCCGAACAGCGCGTCCTCGGGCACAAACACATCGGTAAAACTGACGCGCGGGTGATCGGTCGGCATATTGAAGGTCCACATATATTCCTCGACCTTCACGCCCTTCGCCTTCGCCGGCACCAGGAAGCAGGTGATGCCGCGGGCATCACCGTCATTGCCCGATGTGCGCGCGAACAGCGCGCAATGGGTGGCGACATGCATGCCGGTGGTCCACATCTTCTCGCCGTTGATCACCCACCCCTTGACGCCGTCGCGCGTGGCCTCGACCGCGCGGGCTTCCATGTGGGTCGCGTCCGAGCCGTGATCGGGTTCGGTCAAACCAAACGTGATGCGGTACTTTCCCGTGATCGAGCCCTCGATCATCGCCTTCTGGTCGTCGCGGCCGTAGCGGTCGAGCATGGTGACCAGCGGCAGATTGCCGACGATGGAGTGTTCGTTCTGCAGGTCGTTGTGCAGGCCAAGCCCCTTGGAGGCAAAATGCTCGCGGATGACCGCCATCCAGAGATTGGAGCCGTCCTTGCCGCCGTAGCGTTTGGAAATGGCAAAGCGCAGGTGGCCGGCGCTGTCGGCGAGATTTTTCACGCGCCGCAGCAGCGCCTCCCATTCATGCCGCGGCAGTCCGCCATTGTCGAAATCGGTGCGCGCCCATTCGCGGCGGTGATCGAAGAAGCGGATGTTGTCGTCGGCCTCCTCGATCGGCTTGATCTCGCGCGCGATGAAGCGGTCGAGTTCGTCGAGATAGGCGACCAGATCGGCCGGCAGGTTGAAATCCAAGGCGGTCTCTCCCGGAACTATCGTTTTTTTCGATTTGCGTTAAGGCGCTACGAGGCGCCCAAGCCTCGATCGATTAAGGTGAGAAGGGAAGACCGAGTCAAGCAACGCGATCGGGCTTGTGGCGCGCTGGGCCCTTGCGTAATTGGGTGGCGCCCGGCGCCGCTGGCACGCTAATATCCTTGTCAACATTCCACGCCGCAGAAAAAAATCCAGGGGAGCAAACATGGACCTGAAATTTTCGGTAGTAACGCGCAAGGGCCCGGTCACGATCGTGACGCTGTCGCGCCCGGAAGTGTACAACGCGCTGCATACGGATGCGCATTTCGAGCTGGACAAGGTGTTCGACGATTTCTCGTCCGATCCCGAGCAATGGGTCGCGATCGTCACCGGCGCCGGCGACAAGGCGTTCTGCGCTGGCAACGACCTGAAATGGCAGGCGGCCGGGGGAAAGCGCGGCTGGGACAAGGGCGGGTTTGCTGGCCTCACCTCGCGCTTCGACTGCGACAAGCCGATCATCGCCGCCGTCAACGGTGTCGCGATGGGCGGCGGTTTCGAAATCGCGCTGGCCTGCGACCTCATCATTGCCTCCGACAATGCGACCTTCGCCCTGCCAGAGCCGCGCGTCGGGCTCGCGGCGCTCGCCGGCGGCCTGCACCGGCTGCCGCGGCAGATTGGACTGAAGCGCGCCATGGGCATGATCCTCACCGCGCGTCACGTCTCGGCCAAGGAAGGTTTTGAACTCGGTTTTGTCAATGAGGTGGTGCCACAGGGCGAAGCCCTGGCTGCGGCCGAGCGCTGGGCCGAGACGATCTGCAAGAATTCGCCGATGTCGATCCGCGCCTCCAAGCAGACCATCCAGAGGGGCCTTGCGGTCTCGCTGGAGCAGGCAATCACCGAGCAGCGCGAATATCCCGCGGTGAAGGCGATGGCCGCGTCGCAGGATTACATCGAGGGACCGAAGGCGTTTTCCGAAAAGCGTCCGCCGAAATGGGTTGGGAAGTAACGAAGAGGTCCCCTCCCCGTCATTGCGAGCGGAGCGAAGCATCCATTGCCGACATCACGACAAGTAGTGGATTGCTTCGTCGCTACGCTCCCTTGCGCAAACGCTTCGCGTTTGTCGCAGGCAATGACGGTTAGGCGCCTTTCGTGCCCAATTCCCGCTTGTACGCGGCGTAATTCGGCTGATCGACCGCGAGCTTGTCCATCGTGGTCTGCCACAGATGCTCGGCAAAGCCCGGCGTCTGCAGGTCGACGTCACCTTTCGCGATGCGGTCCGCGAGCGCGCGGTTGAGGTCACCAAGCGAACCCTGCATGCCCAATAGCTGCGTCAGCCGCGCCGCCTCCGCGGCATCGCTCCCCTGTTCCAGCGTCAATTGCCGGGTCACGAGATCGAGCATGTTGATCGCGACCCGCAGCTTGAAGGCGTTATGCCCGGAGATCATCGGGGTGATGTCATGGCGCAGGAAATCGGCGACCGCCTTGGTCAGCTCGACAGGTGTCGGTTCGTCCTGCATCTCAGGTCTCCCGTGGCGCGAGCAATCGCAGCAAATCGATCTCGGTCTCCGACGAGCGCCGCCCGATCATGGCGCGCTCCATCGAATGGTCGGGGCCCTGGCGAAAGCGCTGCATCATGCCGCAGCACATCACCCCCCAGCGCAGCGTGCCCATCACTTCCCAGAATTTGACCCGATCGGGATCGGCCCGGCGGCCGGCCGCCTCGTAGCCCGCGAACAGTTCCTCGCGCGATCCAAAACCGCCGACGGGTTTATCGATCTCGCCGAAGCGCCAGGAGTTGACGCAGACCCAGCCGAGATCCTCCATGGGGTCGCCGAGATGCGCCAGTTCCCAGTCCAGCACCGCGCGCACGCCGTCGGGGCCGATGACGAGATTGCCGTGGCGGAAATCGCCGTGCACCAGGGTCACTTCGGCGGATGGCCCGGGGTCATGATCGCGCAGCCAGCGCAGCGCCAGCTCAAATACCGGCCGCGGCCATTCAAAACTGCGGTATTCCTGGTCGAGGTCCGCGATCTCCCGGGTCGATGTCATCTGCCGCAGCTTCGGCAATTTCGTCACATCGAGCCCATGAATGCCGGCCGCGATTCCGCCGACCTGACGCGCCAGCATCGGACGCGCCTTGGCGAATTGCTCATCGCGCAGGATCTTGCGCGCGATGGTTTCGCCCTCGATGCGCTGCATGATGAAGCCGGTGCCGAGTTCGTCCTCCGGCGTCAACACATGCAGCACGCGCGGCGACGGCAGACCGGCATCATGGGCGAGCTGCATCAATGTCGCCTCGGCATCGAGCCCCGCCGCCCGCCCCGGCGAAGCACCATAGCCCGGCGGGGCGCGGCGCAGGATCGCGCCGATATTGCCGCCGGCGTGCACGATATCGAACGTCCAGGTCTCCTGGCTGGCGCCGCCGGAGAGTTTTGCCGCGCCAGTGACGCCGGTCGCACCCGGACACCAGGCGGCGACGCAGCGTCCGAGTTGCGCGTCGATCATTTGCCCTTGAACTTCGCGGGGCGTTTTTCGAGGAACGCGGTGACGCCCTCCTTGAAATCCTCCGCCCTGCCCGCGATCCGTTGCGATTGGAATTCGAGATCGAGCTGGTCCTCGAACGAATTTTCCGGGCTATCCCAATACAGCTTGCGGATCAGCGACAGCGCAATCGTCGGACCGTTCGCAAGCTCATGCGCCAGCTTCATGGTCTCCTCCGTCAAGGCCGCATCGTCGTGGACGCGGTTGACGAGGCCCCATTCCAGCGCCTTCTCGGCCGGCAGCCGCTCGCCCATCAACGACAATTCGACCGAGCGCGCCTTTCCGATCAGCCGCGGCAATAGCCAGGTCGATCCGCAGTCCGGCACGAGGCCGATGCGGCGGAATGCCTGCAGGAAATACGACGAGCGCGCGCACAGGATCATGTCGCCCATCAACGCAAAACTCATCCCGGCGCCGGCGGCCGGACCGTTCACCGAGGTGACGATCGGGCAATGCAGGTTGCGCAGCCGCCGCAGGAACGGATGGAACGCGGTTTCCAGCGCCGCCCCGGCATTGCTCCTGCCGGGCTTCTGGTTGTTGCGGCCCTGCAGATTGGCGCCCGTGCAGAACGCCCGCCCGGCGCCGGTGAGAACAAGACAGCGGACCTCGTCCCTCTTGTCGTCGATGGCGTCGAGCGCCTCGGCGAGACCGCCCAGCATGTCGATCGACACCGCGTTCATCACCTCCTGGTGGTCGAGCTTCAGGATGGCCACCGGGCCGTCGAACTCGAGCGTGACGTGCTTGAACTGCATCTGTTTCCTCAAGGGGTTGTGGTCCCGCGTTATTTCGTCCCGCGGTACAAGGGGTTTGATCTCGAACCCATATTTGATTTTCTGGGCGGCCTTGTCCATGGTTGTCGGGGAACATCGGCCCGCCACCGGGCGCAACGCGCCAAATGCGCGCCAAACCATACTGGAAACGCTCATGAGTATTTTCGACCTCACCGGCCGCGTCGCCGTCATCACCGGCGGCAATGGCGGCATCGGCCTCGGCATCGCGCAGGCGCTCGCCGCGGCCGGGTGCAACGTCTCGATCTGGGGCCGCAACGCCGAGAAGAACAAAAGCGCCGCCGCAACCATGGCCGGCGCTCCCGGCAAGATCGACACCCGCATCTGCGACGTCAGCGATGCCACCTCGGTCAACGCCGCGATGAAAGCGACGTTGGATGTTTTCGGCCGGGTCGACGGCTGCTTTGCCAACGCCGGCATCGGCGGCGGCGGACGGCGCGCCTTCATCGACCGCACCGAGGAAGAATGGCGCGCCATGTTCGCCACCAATCTCGACGGCGTATTCCACGCCTTCCAGGCGGCCGCGCGCCACATGACCGAGCGCGCCGAAGCCGGCGACCGTTTTGGCCGGCTGGTGGCGACCTCGAGCCTCGCCTCGCTGTTCGGCACCGCGCGCAACGAGCATTACGCCGCGACCAAGGCCGCGATCAACGCGCTGTGCCGCGCGCTCGCCGTCGAATTGGCCCGCCACGGCGTCACCGCGAACGCCATCCTGCCCGGCTGGATCAAGAGCGACATGACCGCCGGCATCATGGCCAACGAGAAATTCGTCGCCAATGTGATGCCGCGGATTCCGGTGCGGCGGTTCGGCGAGCCGGAGGATTTCGGCGGCATCGCCGTCTATCTCATGAGCAAGGCGTCGTCCTACCACACCGCCGACTGTTTCGTGATCGACGGCGGCTATACGGCGTTTTGACGGCCTCCATCGTTGCGGGAACAAAGCGACGAAGCCATCCGGAGCCCAGGCGGAACCAAGATGCTTGCCTCACAGCGCGCCCTGTTCGATATGCCCAGCCATATCTGCTACCTGAACTCGGCCTCCTACAGCCCGCTGCCGCTGCGAACGCAGGAAGCCGCCCGCGCCGCGGTTGGGCGCAAGGGCAGGCCATGGACGCTGGAGGCCGGCTTCGCCAACGAACAGCACGAGCGCGCGCGCCGCGCCGCGGCCCGGTTGATCAATGCCGATCCCGCCGACGTCGCGCTGATCCCCTCGATCAGCTACGGCGTCGCAACCGCGGCAAAGGTTCTGACCATCGCGCGCGGCACCCGCGTCCTCGTTCTGGAAAACGACCATTCCTCGCCGGTGCTTGAATGGCAAATTCGGGCGGATGCGCAAGGTTTTGCCGTCGAGACCATCCGCCGGCCGGATGACGGCGACTGGACTTCGGCGGTTCTCGCGGCCATCGAACGGCTGGGCGCGCCGCCGGTCGGCCTTGCCTCGATCTCATCGGTACACTGGTCGGACGGCGGGCTGATCGACATCGAGAAGGTGGCCGCAGCCCTCCGGCAGCGGGGAGCGGCCTTTCTGATTGATGCAACGCACAGCGCCGGCGTGCTGCCGATGGATGTGAGGCGCCTCGATCCGGATTTCGTGATCTTCCCGACCTATAAATGGCTGCTCGGACCGTACGGCCGGGCGTTCATCTACATTGCAAAGCGCCATCAGGACGGTACCCCGCTGGAGCAGACCTCGTTCGGCCGCCGGGACGTGCGCGCCGAGAACAAGGTCTATTTCGCCGATGTCCGTTACGTTTCCGATGCGCGGCGTTTCGACATGGGCGAGCGCGACCACTTCATTTCGATGGAGATGGCTTCGATCGGCATGGAAATGATGGCCGACTGGGGCCGGGCGGCCATCGTGCAACGCCTGCAGATGCTGACGGCGCGGATCGCAGACGGCGTGCGCGATATTGGCGGCGTTAGCGTGCCGGAACCTGGCTTGCGGGCACCGCATATCCTCAGCCTTGGCTTCGAGGGTGGGATGCCGGCGGACCTCGTCGCCGGACTTGCGAGCGAAGACGTCCATGTTGCGGCGCGTCTGGACCGCATGCGCGTCTCGCCCCACGTCTTCAATGACGAGACCGATACCGACCGCTTCGTTGCGGCGTTGACCCGGCGGTTCCGGCGCTAGCTCACCGAAAGCAGCGAACTGCTGGGAGTCGATGCCTCAGCTTCGCTGACATAGTTCCAACGGGAACTCGAAGGGGAACCGACGACACTCCGTAATTTGACGGAGCCTAGTTTTAATGCGCGTTGCTGTTGCGGCGCGGTAACACCTTCGTAAATCATTCCGAAATCACATCAAGTTCCGGCGAGCGTGGCCCGTTCGCCCAATTATTCGGCAAATTGCCTGCTTATAACCCAGTCGCTGCCCGCGGCATGCATTGCGCGGCGAAGTCTGTCGCGTGTTCAATTGAACCCATGTCCAGGTGCTGATTCGTGAAGGGGACGGGCAGCGGTCAAACGGAACCTTTGCCTCGCGTTCCAGTAGTTCCAACAAACTGCATGAGGAGAAGGATCATGTACAACGATTCTCTGTTCAACGCTTTCGCTCGCTCCTTTGAAGCTCGAAGCGAAACCGACATGTCGATGGCCGAATATCTGGAATTGTGTCGAGGCGATCCAATGCGATATGCCAATGCCGCTGAGCGGCTCTTGGCGGCAATCGGCGAACCTCAAATGATCGACACGGCCAAGGACCCCCGCCTTGGCCGTATTTTTTTGAATCGAACCATGCGGGCCTATCCGGCCTTCGCCGGATTCTACGGCATGGAGGAAACCATCGAACGCATCGTCGGGTTCTTCCGGCACGCCGCGCAAGGCCTGGAAGAGCGCAAGCAGATTCTCTATCTGCTGGGGCCGGTGGGCGGCGGCAAGTCGTCGCTCGCCGAGCGGCTGAAGTCGTTGATGGAGGTCCATCCGATCTATGTGCTGAAGGCCGGCGACGAACTCAGTCCGGTGTTCGAGAGCCCGCTCAGCCTGTTCGATCCGGAATTGCTGGGTCCGATGATCGAGGAAAAATACGGCATTCCGCGCCGCCGCCTCAGCGGGCTGATGAGTCCGTGGTGCTACAAGCGGCTCGAGGCCTTCGGTGGCGACATTTCGCGGTTCCGAGTCGCCAGGATCCAGCCCTCCCGTCTGCGGCAGATCGCGATTGCCAAGACGGAGCCGGGTGACGAGAACAACCAGGACATCTCGTCCCTGGTTGGCAAGGTCGACATTCGCAAACTGGAAACCTTTGCGCAGAACGATCCCGACGCCTACAGCTATTCCGGCGGCTTGAACCGCGCCAACCAGGGCATCCTCGAATTCGTCGAGATGTTCAAGGCGCCCATCAAGATGCTGCACCCGCTGCTGACGGCGACACAGGAGGGCAACTATATCGGCACCGAGAATATCGGCGCGGTTCCCTTTACCGGCGTCATTCTCGCCCATTCGAACGAATCCGAATGGCAGAGCTTCAAGGCCAACAAGAACAACGAGGCCTTCATCGACCGCATTTGCGTCATCAAGGTGCCGTACTGCCTGCGGGTGACCGAGGAGCAGAAGATCTACGAGAAACTCATCCAGGGATCGGAACTCGCCTCCGCGCCTTGCGCGCCGGCAACGCTGGAGACGCTCGCGCGCTTTTCGGTGATGTCGCGCCTGCGCAAGCACGAGAACTCGACCGTGTTTGCGAAAATGCGGGTCTACGACGGCGAGAGCCTGAAGGAATCCGACCCGAAGGCCCGCAGCGTCCAGGAATACAAGGACGCCGCCGGCGTCGATGAGGGCATGGACGGCATCTCGACGCGGTTCGCATTCAAGGTTCTCGCCGCGACCTACAATCACGACACCAACGAACTCGGCGCCGATCCCGTCCATCTGATGTACACGCTCGAGCAAGCGATCCGCCGCGAACAGCTCTCCGATGAAATCGAGAAGCGCTACCTCGAATTCATCAAGGCCGAGCTCGTGCCACGCTATGCGGAATTCATCGGCCACGAGATCCAGAAAGCCTATCTCGAATCCTATTCGGATTACGGCCAGAACCTGTTCGACCGCTACGTCGATTATGCCGATGCGTGGATCGAGGATCAGGACTTCAAGGATCCCGACACCGGGCAGTTGCTCAATCGCGAGCTCTTGAACCAGGAACTGACCAAGATCGAGAAGCCCGCGGGCATCGCCAACCCGAAGGATTTCCGCAACGAGGTCGTCAAGTTCTCGCTGCGGTCGCGTGCCCAGCACGGCGGAAAGAACCCGTCATGGACCTCTTACGAAAAGATCCGCGAAGTCATCGAGAAGCGGATATTCTCCCAGGTCGAGGACCTTCTTCCCGTCATCTCGTTCGGCACCAAGAAGGACGGCGACACCGAAAAGAAGCACGGCGAGTTTGTCGAGCGGATGGTCGGGCGCGGCTATACCGAACGCCAGGTTCGCCGGCTCGTCGAATGGTACATGCGCGTGAAACAGGCTGGCTAGGACGGATGAAGCAGTGGCAATGCACATCATCGACAGGCGGCTGAATCCGGGCAGCAAGAGCCTGGAGAACCGCCAGCGCTTCCTGCGCCGGGCCAAGGCGCTGGTTCAGGGCGCCGTCAAGAAGTCTTCGCAGGACCGGGACATCAAGGATGTCCTGGAAGGCGGCGAGGTATCGATCCCGCTCGACGGGATGCATGAACCCCGCTTCCGCCGCGAAGGCGGCACCCGCGACATGGTGCTGCCCGGAAACAAGAAGTTCGTCGAAGGCGACATGCTCCCACGCTCCGGAGAAAGCCGGAGACGGGCTTCGGGGCCGGGCGAAGGCGACAGCGAAGACGCCTTCCGGTTCGTCCTGAGCCGGGATGAATTTGTCGATCTGTTCCTCGACGACCTCGAACTGCCGGATCTCGCCAAGCGCAAGCTCGCCGAGGCGGAGAGCGAGGGACTTCGCCGGGCCGGCTATACGACCTCCGGCTCCCCGGCGAATCTCTCGGTCAGCCGCACCGTACGCCTCGCGCTGGCGCGGCGGGTCGCGCTACGGCGGCCGCGGCCGGCAACGATCGCCCAACTCGAAGCCGAACTCGCCGATTGCGACGAGGCGCGCCGCGCCGAGTTGCTGGCCGAGATCGAGGCAATGAAGGCAAAGATCCGGCGGATCCCGTTCATCGACCCGATCGACATCCGCTACCGCCGCTTCGAAACCGTGCCGAAGCCGGTAGCCCAGGCCGTCATGTTCTGCCTGATGGACGTGTCCGGCTCGATGTCCGAACACATGAAGGACCTGGCCAAGCGCTTCTACATGCTGCTCTACGTGTTCCTGACACGGCGCTATCGGCATGTCGAGATCGTCTTCATTCGTCATACCGACCGGGCGGAGGAAGTCGACGAGGATACGTTCTTTCACGGGCCGGCATCGGGCGGCACCCTGGTGTCGAGCGCGCTTGAGGCCATGCACGAAATCGTGAGATCGCGGTTTCGCCCCGCGGACTGGAACATCTACGCCGCCCAGGCTTCCGACGGCGACAACTCCACGTCGGACAGCGACGCCGTGAGCCGGCTGCTGACCGAGAAGATACTGCCGGTCAGCCAGTTCTTTGCCTATCTGGAGGTCGGCGAAACCGGCGGCAGCACGTTCGAAATGCCTGATTCCTCGCTCTGGACGCTGTACCAGCGTCTGCGCACCGACGGAGCGCCGCTGTCGATGCGCAAGGTCAGCGAGCGGAGCGAAATATTTCCGGTGTTTCACGATCTGTTTCAGCGCCGTCGAAAACAAGAGAAGGCCGCGTCATGACCGCAACGACCGAACGCCTGTTCGAGGGAGCGGACTGGGACTTCCAGACCCTGCAGCGTATCCACGATGCGTGCGAGGAGATCGCACGGTCCGAACTCGGGCTCGACACCTACCCGAACCAGATCGAGGTCATTACCGCCGAGCAGATGCTGGACGCCTATTCCTCGGTCGGGATGCCGCTGTTCTACAAGCATTGGTCGTTCGGCAAGCATTTCGCCCATCAGGAGGCGTCCTACCGCAAGGGCCTGATGGGTCTCGCCTACGAGATCGTGATCAACAGCTCGCCGTGCATTTCCTACCTGATGGAGGAAAACACCGCGACCATGCAGACGCTGGTGATCGCGCACGCGGCGTTCGGCCACAACCATTTCTTCAAGAACAACTATCTGTTCAGGCAATGGACGGATGCCGACGGCATTCTCGACTATCTCGATTTTGCCAAGAACTACGTGGCGCAATGCGAGGAACGTCATGGCCGGCTGGCGGTCGAGCAGACGCTGGATGCGGCGCATGCCCTGATGTCGCACGGCATCGACCGCTATCCCGGCAAGAAGAAACTCGATCTGCGCGCCGAGGAAAAGCGCGCCGGCGACCGCCGTCTGCACGAGGAAAGCGCGTTCAACGATCTGTGGCGAACCGTTCCGACCGGACCTATCAAGAGCCCGGAACTTCTGAACACGGAGCGGCGCCGCAAGCTGCTCGGGCTGCCGCAGGAAAATCTGCTGTACTTCCTGGAGAAGACCGCGCCGCGCCTGCAGCCATGGCAGCGCGAGGTGCTCCGGATCGTGCGCCACATCGCGCAGTATTTTTATCCGCAGAGCCAGACCAAGGTCATGAACGAGGGTACCGCCACCTATGTGCATTACCGCATCATGACCCGGCTGCACGAACAGGGGCAGATTTCCGACGGAAATTTCCTCGAATTCCTGCAGTCGCACACCAATGTGGTGTTTCAGCCCGACTTCGACAACCAGCACTTTTCGGGCTTCAATCCCTATGCGCTCGGCTTTGCAATGATGCAGGATATCGAACGCGTCGTTACCAATCCCGACGATGAGGATCGCCTGTGGTTTCCGGAGATTGCCGGCACCGGCGACGCGATGGCGGTACTGCGCGACATCTGGGCGAATTATCGTGATGAGAGCTTCATCAGCCAGTTCCTCAGCCCGCGGCTGATGCGGCACCTGCGAATGTTTCATCTGCACGACGACCCGGCGGAGAGCGCCGGCGTCCGCGTCGATGCCATTCACGATGAACGCGGCTATCGCCGGGTTCGCCGCGAACTGGCGCGGCAGTACGATGTCGGGTTCATTGACCCCAACATCGAAGTGGTCGACGTCGACCTCGCCGGCGATCGCCGCCTGATGTTGCGCCATTCGGTGGTGAAGGGAGCCCAGCTGAACGAGGCCGATGCCAAGCGCGTGCTTCAGCACCTCGCCGATCTCTGGAGCTATGACGTGTCGCTTGCCGAGATCGACCCGACAGGCACGGTCCTCAAGGAATACGTGGTGAACCCGCGTGAACTCGCCGCCGCCGCGGCCTAACTGCAACCGAAAATCCGTCTTGGGAATTCGGCGACCGCGAACGATGCGGGCACGACCTCATTCCTTCAGCGTGAACTTCTTTCGCAGCTCCGCAGCAATCTTGTCGGCGAGTTCCTGCGCGTTCCTGGTATGCTTCGGCGCAGTCACCACCGTCGGTCGCCAGCCGAGGATGGGATCCCTGCGCACCGATACGAACACGCCGCCGATCACCAGCCTCTGAAGAATCATGTCTTCGAGCTCGGCGTCGGTTTTTGCTTCCTTTTCCACTGGACCCTGTTCTGTCGCCCCCCATACGCTGAAGCCGGAATCTGACGATTTTGGGGAAGAAGCCGACTGTAACCCTTATGAAGCCGCCTGTTTGGTGAACCGGGCCTTTCCTCCCGGTGAGACCCGACCTCAACAGCGCCAATAACAATGCCAATAGTTATTAAAGGCTTTGTGTCGCCCGTTGTGTGTCGTTTGTCGTGCTTTCCACCGCGGCCGACGCGAAATCCTGCAGCTTTCGCGGGAGATTTCACCCGCTTCCCCCGACGGTCCCGGGAGGCCGGGCGCCCTCGCCTGCTTGTGCAAGGCCCGCCCCGCCGTCTACATTGCCGTCAACGAGCAGACAGACCGGGCCGAACCGGAAAAAAACGCGCCTGCGCGAATGGGAGAATGACATGAAACACGCCTACGTGCCCCGCACGACGTCCTACAGCCTGAACCCGGAGGACGAACTCAACGATTTGCGCATGTCCGAACAGGTTCGGCCGCTCTACGACCATGTGCGGCAATTCATTCGCGAGACGGTCGACCCGATGGCGGCGGAGTTTTACCGGCTGGGCGAGAAGAAAACCGACCGCTGGAGCTTTACGCCAGGCCAGATCGAGGTGCTGGAGAAAGCCAAGGCAAGGGCCAAGGAAGTCGGCCTGTGGAATTTCTTCCTGCCGAATACCGAGACCGGCGAAGGCCTGGGAAATCTCGACTACGCCTATATCGCCGCCGAGCTGGGCAAGAGCCCGATGGCGTCGGAGACCATGAACTGCTCGGCGCCGGATACCGGCAACATGGAAGTGCTGGAGCGCGTCGGCACCAAGCAGCAGAAAGAAAAGTGGCTGAAGCCGCTCCTCAACGGCGAGATCCGCTCGGCCTACGCCATGACCGAACCGAATGTCGCCTCGTCGGACGCCAAGAATATCTCGACCACGGCAAAACTGGTCGGCGACGAATGGGTGATCAACGGCGAGAAGTATTACATTTCCGGGCTCGGTGATCCCCGCTGCAAGATCATGATCGTGATGGTGAAGACCAATCCGGACGCGGCCCCGAGCAAGCAGCAATCGCAGATCCTGGTGCCGAAGGACACCCCGGGCGTCGAGATCATCGGACCGATGCATGTGTTCGGGCACGACCATGCCCCGCGCGGCCACATGCACCTGCGCTTCAACAATGTCAGGGTGCCGAAGGAGAACATGCTGCTCGGCGAAGGCCGCGGCTTCGAGATCTCCCAGGTCCGCCTCGGCCCGGGCCGCATCCATCATTGCATGCGCACGATCGGCAAGGCCGAAAAGGCGCTCGACATGATGGTGCAGCGCGGCCTCACCCGCGAAGCCTTCGGCAAGAAGATCGCCCATCTCGGCGGCAACCTGCAGATCATCGCGCAGGCGCGCTGCGAAATCGAGGCGATGCGGCTGATGGTGCTGAAGGCCGCCAAGGCGATGGACGTGCTCGGCAACAAGGAAGCCCGGGTCTGGGTCAGCATGGTCAAGGCCATGGTGCCCGAGCGCGCCTGCAAGGTCATCGACCAGGCGATCCAGATGCACGGCGCGACCGGCATTTCGCAATGGACCCCGCTCGCCGAAATGTACCAGGACGTGCGCCATTTGCGCTTCGCGGACGGCCCCGACGAGGTCCATTGGATGGTCGTCGGCCGCCACGAACTCAGCATGCCGTAGGGCTCGCGCAATGGAATACGCCCCCAACGATCTCACCCCCCGTGAGTGCTACAAGGTGCTCACGGGTTTCGTGCTGCCGCGGCCGATCGCCTGGGTAACGACGATCGGCCCTACCGGCGTGGTCAATGCCGCCCCCTTCAGTTTCTTCAATGTTTTCTGCGAGGATCCGCCGCTCTGCATGTTCGCTGTCAACCAGCGGCCCGACGGCCGCCCCAAGGACACGCAGGCCAACATCGAGCGCACCGGGGAGTTCGTGGTCAACCTCGCCGACGAGCCGCTGGCGCGCGCGATGCACGATTCCAGCGGCGACTTCCCGCCCGATATCGGCGAGCCGGGCTATCTCGGCCTCAAGCTCGCGCCTTCGACCAAGGTCGCAGTACCGCGACTGGCCGATGCGCCATGGGCGATGGAATGCAAGACCTGGAAAACCATCGATGTGAACGGCGACCGCCAGCTCATCATGGGCGAAGGCCTCCATTTCCACATCCGCGACGAATTGTGGGACGACAGCACGATGCGGGTGCGCATGGAGCGCTATCATCCGGTGGGCCGCATGTTCGCCGACCGCTACTGCCGGACCGACGACCGGATCGTGTTCCCGCCGGCCCAGGGGGCGCCTGCGGCGTAACCGGTTCGCGCCAATACGGAAAAGGAGCGTGCATGACCAACCAATTCCGTGACCGCGAGGACCGCAATCGGTTCGAACTCGATGTCGAGGGAACGACCGCCTTCGTCACCTATCGCAAATCGCCTGAGGCGATCACGCTCGTGCACACCGAGGTGCCGCCGGAACTGGGCGGACGCGGGATAGGCTCGAAGCTCGGACGGGCGACGCTGGACTCCGTGCGGTCTCAGGGCCGCGAACTCCATGTCGAATGCGACTTCATCCGGAACTTCATGGCCAAGCATCCGGAATACGACGACCTGCTGGCGGCCGGCGAAGAGAAGAAAGCCGACGCCGCCACCTACAAGGCCGGCTGTTTCTGCGGCGCTGTCGAACTGGAGGTCACGGGCAAGCCCGTGTTCGCCGGCTATTGTCACTGCCATGACTGCCAAGCCTGGTCGGCCGCGCCGATCAATGCCTTCAGCCTGTGGAAGTCGGACAGCGTGCGGATCGCCCGTGGCGAATCCGATATCGGTACCTTTCACAAGACCGAAAATTCCTATCGCAAGTTCTGCAAGCAGTGCGGCGGCCACCTCATGACCGAGCATCCGCGCATGCGATTGATCGATGTCTACGCCAATCTGTTGCAGGGCTACACGCACAAGCCGACGCTGCATGCGAATTACGCAAGCAAGATGGTTTCGGTGCGCGACGGCCTGCCGAAGTACCGGGATCTCCCCGCCGACCTCGGCGGCTCCGGCGAGACGCTCGCCGACTAACTCCCGGCGCTGGCCGCTTCCCCAATCTTGTCCTGCGTTTTGGTCTCGAAATCGCTGGCGTCGTGGCGCTCGTGGAGCTGGCTGGCCGGATCGCCCCAGGTGCGGTTGACCATGCGCCCGCGCTGCACGGCCGGACGCCTGGCGATGGCGTCGGTCCAGCGCTGCACGTTCTTGTAGTCCTGCACGGACAGGAATTCGCCCGCGCCATAGAGCAGTCCCTTCGCCAGGCCGCCGTACCAAGGCCATACGGCGATATCGGCGATCGAATAGGCCCCGCCTGAGAGATACTCGTTATCGGCCAGCCGCCGATCCAGCACGTCGAGCTGGCGCTTCACCTCCATCGCGAACCGGTCGATGGCGTATTCGATCTTGGTCGGCGCATAAGCATAAAAATGCCCGAAGCCGCCGCCAAGATAGGGTGCGCTGCCCATCTGCCAGAACAGCCAGGACAGGCATTCGGCCCGCTCCTGACCGCCGGAGGGCAGGAACGCCCCGAATTTTTCGGCGAGATGCATCAGGATCGAGCCGGACTCGAATACCCTGATGGGTGTCGGTCCGCTGCGGTCCATCAGCGCCGGAATCTTGGAGTTCGGATTGACCGCCACAAACCCGCTGCCGAACTGATTGCCGTCGATCTTGATCAGCCAGGCGTCATACTCGGCGCCCTTGTGGCCCGCCGCCAGCAGCTCTTCCAGCATCACCGTGACCTTGGTGCCGTTCGGCGTCGCCAGCGAATAAAGCTGCATGGGATGGCGGCCAATCGGCAGCGCCTTGTCATGCGTCGATCCTGCGATCGGGCGGTTGATGCCGGCAAACTGGCCGCCATTCTCCTTGTTCCAGGTCCAGACTTTCGGCGGCACGTACGGGGATGGGTCGGTCACTGTTGGCTCCTGGTGTCTGCTGCCGTCACGGCCGGGCCTGCCCCGGCCATCGACGTCTTGATGCACATGCATCTAAATACGTGAATGGCCGCGACAAGCCCACGCATGACAAGAATCGATGTGTCCGTCGAGGCTCGGAGTCCTGCGATTACGACGCCGCGCGATGCTGAGCCTGCGGCTCGGCCGCCGCCATCGCAAACCCCTCATAGCCCTTCGCCGCGACGTCGTTGCAGATCTGACGATAGGCGCCGACGCCGCCGATATAGGGCATGAAGATCTGCGGTTTGCCGGGGATGTTGGCGCCCATGTACCAGGAATTGGCCTGCGGATAGAGCGTGGTGTGCGCGACCTCGTTGACGTGCGTCACCCACTTGTCCTCGGCATCCCGCTTCGCCTCCATGGTATCGAGGCCGCGGTCGCGCATCCAGGCGATGCAGTCGGTGATCCAGTCGACATGCTGCTCGATCGAGACGATCATGTTGGAGAGCACCGACGGGCTGCCGGGGCCAGTGATGATGAACAGATTGGGAAAGCCCGCGCTCATCAGGCCGAGATAGGTTTTCGGCCCCTCGGCCCATTTCTGGTTCAGCGTCTGCCCGTCGCGGCTGCGAATGTCGATCTTTGCCACCGAGCCCGTCATGGCGTCGAAGCCGGTCGCCAGCACCAGCGCGTCGACCTCGTAATCCTTGGCCCCGGTGCGCACGGCATTCGCCGTGATCTCCTCGATCGGATTGGACTTGATATCGACCAGGGTTACGTTCGGACGATTGAACGCGGCAAAATAGTCGGTATCGATGCAGATGCGCTTCGAGCCGATCGGATGGTTGTTGGGCTGCAGCAGTCTTGCGGTCTCGGGATCCCTGACGATCTCCGCGATCTTTTCGCGGACGAAATCGGCGGCGGTGTCGTTGGCGGCCTTGTCGATGGCAAGGTTGTTGTAGACCGACATGAAGGTGAGGCCGCCGCGGTCCCAGCGCGCTTCGTACTTCGCGCGCCGTTCGTTCTCGCCGTCGTCGAGTGCGCCGCGGTCGGGCATCTCCGTATAGATGCCGTTGCGTGCCTCCTCGCGCGCGAAGCGCCGGATTTCCGGGTAGTTGGTACGAAACGCCTCGCGCTCCTCCGCCGTCAGCGGCGCATTGCGGGCGGGAATCGAAAAATTCGGCGTGCGTTGAAACACCGTGAGCTGGCGCGCCTGGCGAGCGATGATGGGCACCGACTGGATCGACGACGAGCCCGTACCGATGACACCGACGCGCAAGCCCGTGAAATCGACCGGCTCATGCGGCCAGTGGCCGGTGTGATAGACCTTGCCCTTGAATTCCTTCAGCCCCTTGATATCGGGCATCCGCGCATTCGACAGGCAGCCGGTGGCCAGCACGACGTATTTTGCGGTGACGGTCTTGCCGTCGGATGTCGTCACCGACCAGCGGCTGGCGCTCTCGTCGAAGGCGGCGCGATCGACGCGGGTATTGAGCTGAATGTCGGAGCGCAGATCAAAACGGTCGGCCACGTGGTTGGCGTATTTCAGTATCTCGGGCTGCGGCGCGTAGCGCTCGCTCCAATTCCATTCCTGCTGCAGTTCTTCTGAGAACGAATAGGAATATTGCATGCTCTCGACGTCGCAGCGCGCGCCGGGATAACGGTTCCAGTACCAGGTGCCGCCGACGTCGCCGCCCTGCTCGTAGACGCGGACCGAAAAACCCCGCCCGCGCAGCCGGTGCAGCATATACATGCCGGCAAAGCCTGCGCCGACCACGACGACATCGTAGGCCTCGGTGTCCTTGGCGGGTCTCTTGCCGGAAGCGGATTGCAAGGCGGACATTCGAACTCCCTCGATATTTTTCTGCTATTGCCGGCCAGCATTCTACCGCCGCCGCGAAAGCGCAAGAGACAAAACGGCAGGCCGGCACAGCATATTTTGCCGCGCGGAATGCGCCGCGGGCGAGCACGTCTGCCGGCGTCTGCACGCAAGATTTGACGGGCCGAACCGGCTTGGCTTCGGTGCCCGGGATAGGCTAGCGTCGCCGGAGAATTTGGTCATTCGAACCAACAACAAGCCGTGCCGAAAAGGCAGCCGGCGGGAGTGGAGACAGCCATGAAATCGCCGATCTGCGGCATGCTGGGAATCGAATTTCCGCTGCTCGCCTTCAGCCATTGCCGCGACGTGGTGGCCGCCGTCAGCCGCGCCGGCGGTTTCGGCGTGCTTGGCGCCACCGTGCATACGCCCGAAACCATCGAGCAGGAACTGAAATGGATCGACGATCACGTCGACGGCAAGCCCTATGGCCTCGACGTGCTGATCCCGGAAAACATCTCGACGGCGGGCGAAAAGGACGTCACCTGGAAGAGCCTGGAGGCGCGGATCTCGAACGAACATCGCGACTTCACCCGCAACCTCCTGAAGAAATACGGCATCGAGCTGACGGCGACCGAAGTCCCCAAGAACCAGCCGCAGCCGTTCGATGCGCAATGCGCGCTGGAAGTCCTGGAGGTGTCGTTCCGCCACCCGATCCGGCTGATCGCAAATGCGCTCGGCGTACCGCCGAAGGCCATGATCGACATGGGCAAGAAGCACGGCGTCCCGGTGGCGGCGCTGGTCGGCGCCAAGGAGCATGCGCTGCGCCAGGTCGCGGCCGGCGTGGATATCCTCGTCGTGCAGGGCACCGAGGCCGGCGGTCATTGCGGCGAAGTTTCCACCATGGTGCTGGTGCCCGAGGTGATCAAGGCGATCCGGAATATCCGCGACGTGCCGGTGCTGGCGGCGGGCGGCATCATGACCGGGCGCCAGATGGCGGCGTGCATGGCGATGGGCGCGGCTGGCGTGTGGACCGGCTCGGTGTGGCTCGCCACCGTCGAATCCGAGACCACCGAGATCTTCCGCGAAAAGATGATCGCGGCCTCCTCGCGCGACGCCATCCGCTCCAAGGGCCGCACCGGCAAGCCCGCGCGGCAACTACGTTCGGTCTGGACCGATGCCTGGGACCGCGGGCCCGACAGCCCCGGCGCGCTGCCGATGCCGCTGCAGAGCATCATCAGCCGCGACGCCTTCAACTCGATCGACCGCGCTGCGGCGAGCGGCAACGCGCAGGCGCGCGACCTCGTCAGCTATTTCGTCGGCCAAGGGGTCGGCCTGATCGACAGCGTGAAGTCCGCGGGCGCCGTGGTACAGGAATTCAAGGAAGATTTCGTCGAGGCGGTCGAGCACATGAACACGCTGGTGGCGGAGTAAGAAGCAACACAACCGGCCCCGTCATTGCGAGGAGCGCAGCGACGAAGCAATCCAGCCTTTCCCTCGCGTCAAATGGATTGCTTCGCTTCGCTCGCAATGACGGACAAAGCTGACGAGCGACGAATTGAACATCTGGAAAGCGAAAACAAGAAGAAATGCCCAATCCAACTTCCCCCGTCTCCGACGACCGCGTTCCCGTCATCGTCGGCATCGGAGAAATCGTCGATCGCCCGAAGGAAATCACCGAAGGCCTCGAGCCGCTCGTCTTGCTGGAACAGGCGCTGAGGCGCGCGGAAGCCGACAGCGGCGCGAAACTCCTGGACGAGATCGGCTCGCTCGACATCGTCAATTTCCTGAGCTGGCGCTACCGCGATCCGGAAATTGCGCTGGCGCAGCGGCTCGGCATCACGCCAAAGCACGCCTATTACGGCCCGGTCGGCGGCGAGAGCCCGATCCGCTATCTGCACGAGGCGGCGCAGCGCATCGCGCGCGGCGAATGCAACGTTGCGGCGGTTTGCGGCGCGGAGGCGCAATCCACCGCGACCAAGGCCGAGCGGGCCGGCATCACGCCGCCGTGGACGCCGTTCGCCCATGATGTTCCTGAGCCAAAGCGCGGCGCTGCATTCCAGAAACCGATGGCGGTAAAACTCGGCGTGTTCAGGCCGGTGACGGTCTATCCGTTCTACGAGGCCGCCACCGCGGCGCATTGGGGCCAGACCCCGCGGCAGGCGATGGCGGAATCCGGCGAATTATGGTCGCGCTATTCGGAAGTCGCCGCGCAAAATCCCAATGCCTGGCTGAAGCGTCGTTTTACGCCTGAAGAGATCACCACGCCGACGGCGGACAACCGGCTGATCGCCTGGCCTTATACCAAACTCCAGGTCGCCAATCCGACCGTCAACATGGGCGCAGCCCTGCTGATGACCAGCCTCGCAAGAGCGCGTGCCGCCGGTATCGCCGAGGATCGCCTGATCCACGTCTGGGGCGGCGCGTCGGCCGAAGAGCCGCGCGACTATCTGATCCGCGACCAGTTTTTTCAGAGCCACCCGCAGAATGCGGTGCTCAACGCGGTGATGGAGCTCGTCGGCGGCGACGGCCGCGCGTTCGACGCCATCGAACTCTACAGCTGCTTTCCCTGCGTGCCGAAAATGGCGCGGCGGACGCTGGGGCTCGGCCCTGATGTGCAGCCCACTGTGACCGGCGGGCTGACGTTCTTCGGCGCGCCGCTCAATACCTACATGACGCACGCGGCTTGCGCGATGGTGCGCAAGCTGCGCGACGGCGCCAGGCTCGGCCTGCTCTACGGCCAGGGCGGGTTTGTGACGAAACATCATGGCCTCGTGCTGTCGCGGCAGGCGCCTGCCGCCGCGCTGGCACAGGACACCAGCGTGCAGGCGGAGGCCGACGGCCATCGCGGTGAGGTGCCCGAATTCGTCACCGAAGCCGCCGGCCAAGGGACGGTCGAGAGTTTTACGGTGATCTACGGCCGCAACAACGAGGTCGAGCACGGCGTGGTGATGCTGCGGACATCGGACAATGCCCGCGTTCTGGCACGCGTGCCGGCCCGTGACGACGCGACGCTGGCGCATCTCTTGGACCTCGACCGCACGCCGGTGGGATCAAAGGGTGATATCGTCACGGCGGAGGATGGCGTGCTGGAGTGGCGGGTGGCTTAACGTCGGCTCCGCTAGCCTCGCTCGACGCGGGAAACAACAAAAGGCGCCGAGGTTCGCCTGCCCTTACCCCTTCACGTCCTGCTTTTCCGAGACTTTTTCCGGCTTGCCCCTGGGGCTGGCGCCGGCGACACGGACCTGATCGCCGTCGGCGAGGCCGTCGGGGGGCGCCACGATGACGCGATCGTCCGCGGAGATGCCAGAGCCCAGTTCGATATCCTTGCCGAGATCGCGGGCGATGGTCACGGCCTTGAACTTGACCTTGTCGTCGACGCCGACGGTCGCCACCCGCAGGCCGCTGCCGTTGAAGATCAGGGCGCTGGCCGGAATATGCAGCGGCACGGCGTCGCGCTGCAGGCTCATGCGGACGTTGGCATAGCCGCCCGGCATCAGCTCGCCCGAGGGATTGTCGAGCGCGAGCTGCATCCGCGTCGTGCCGGAAGAAACATCGACGGATTGCGAGGAGGCCTCGACGGTCGCATCGAAGGTGCGGTTCGGATATTCCGGCATCGATATCCTGGCCTTGGCGCCGATCCTGATTGCCGGCACATAGCTCTGGGGCACGTTGACGTAGACCCGCAATTTGCTGATATCGGAAATCACGAACATCGGCGGACCGCTGCCGCCGCCGGCATTGATCAAGGCGCCGACGTCGGTGTCGCGGGCGGTGACCACGCCGTCGAACGGCACCGTGATCTTCTTGTAGCCCGCCAGAGCCTCCAGCCGCTCGACATTGGCCTGGCCGGAATTGACCGCGGCTTTCTTGTTGGAGAGGTCGGCGGAGCGTTCGTCGATTTCCTGCATCGAAACGAAATTCGAGGCGATCAGCGATTTGCGCCGCGTCAACGTTGCCTCCGACAATTTCGCGCTGGCCTCCTGGCTCGCCAGATCGGCGCGCGCCTGCAACAGCTGCTGATCGAGGTCAGGCGCCTCGATGTCGGCGATCACCTGGCCGGCCTTGACCTTGGCGCCGATATCGGCGCTCCAGCTCTTCAGGTAGCCGCTGACGCGGGCGAAGATCGGCGCGCGGTAATAGGCCTCCAGCCGGCCCGGCAGGTCGATCGTGGCGTTCAGAACCCTGGCATCGGGCAGCACCACCGCGACGGTGGGAACGGACTGCTCATCGGTCCATTCGCGTAGTTTGGCGCTGGAATCCTCACGCGCCCGAATTCCCGTGACCACCACCAGCACCGCGGCGATCCCCGCGACCACCCCGAAAATGCCCAACCTCCGGCGAGAGACCGGCGAGTTACGTTCAGTGGGCATGCGAAGTCTCCGGGACGCGGGCGGCTGCTTTGGCGCCTTGCTTCTTGTGTACCATACTAAAAACCACGGGAACAAACATCAGGGTAGCCACGGTGGCGAAGATCAGACCTCCGACCACCGCACGGCCGAGCGGGGCGTTCTGTTCGCCGCCCTCGCCCAGCGCCAGCGCCATCGGCATCATGCCGATGATCATGGCCAGCGCGGTCATCAGGACCGGCCGGAAGCGCACGAAACCGGCCTCGATCGCGGCCGCGATCGGATCGCCCAGTTCCTCGTAGCGCTCGCGGGCAAAGGAGATCACCAGCACGCTGTTGGCGGTGGCGACGCCCATGCACATGATGGCGCCGGTGAGCGCCGGAACCGACAGCGTGGTCTGGGTGGTGAACAGCATCCAGACGATCCCGGCCAGCGCCGAGGGCAGCGCGGTGATGATCACGAACGGATCGGACCACGACTGGAAGTTGACCACGATCAAAAGGTAGATCAGCACGATCGCGCCCAACAGGCCGAACAGCAGTCCGGAAAACGCGCTGTTCATGGTCTGCACCTGTCCGAGCAGGACCACCGACGAGCCCTTCGGCACGTCCTTTGCGGTATCGGCGATGACCGCCTTGACATCGGCGGCGACCGCGCCGAGGTCGCGTCCCTGCGGCGTCGCGTAGATCTGCACCATCGACTGGATGTCGTATTGCGAGACCACAGCGCTCGAGGTCGAGCGCGTGATGTTGGCGATGCCGCCGAGGATCGGCGGGGTGGCGGTAGAGCCCGCGGTGATCGGCAGGGTCTCCAGCGCGCTCAGCGAATCGATCTTGTATTGCGGCGTCTGCATCACGATCGAATAGGACACGCCATTGTCGGGATTGAGATAGTAGGTCGGCGCCACTTGCGCGCTGCCCGCCAGATTGACCACTAGGCTGTTGGTGACGTCGCGCTCGGTCAAGCCGACATATTGCGCACGAGTGCGGTCGACATCGATATTGAAGGTCGGATTGTTGGGCGACTGCTGGATGCGCGCGTCCGCGATGCCCGGTATCCGGCGAATCCGGCTCAGCAATTTGTTGGCGTAGGCGAAATTCGCGTTCACGTTGGCGCCGCGGATCTGCAGGTCGATCGGCGCCGGCGCGCCGAAATTCAGGATCTGGCTGACGATATCGGCCGGCAGGAAAGCAAAGGTCAGGCCGGGAAAGGCGCGCGGCAGTTGTTCGCGAAGCGCCTGTACATATTCATCGGTCGGCCGGTGACCCTCTTTCAGCTTGATCTGGATGTCGCCATCCTGCGTGCCGATCACGCCGGTGTTGTTGTAGGTCAGGTTGATGCCGGAGATCGGCATGCCGATGTTGTCGGCGAGCGTGTCGATTTCGGACGGCGGGATGATCTTGCGGATCGCCTTCTGCACGTCGGCGAATTGATTGGCGCTCTCCTCGACCCGGGTGCCGACCTGGGTACGGACGTGCATCAGGATCGAGCCGGCATCGACCGAGGGAAAGAAATTCCGCCCGAGAAACGGCACCAGCAGGAACGACGCCGCAACGACGCCCAGAAACCCGATCACGAAAAGCGGCCGACGCCGCATCACCAGCGTCAGCAGGTCGCGGTAGCCGCCGCGGATGCGCTCGAACCGCGCCTCGAAACCGCGCTGGAACCTGACCAGCGGGTTGCGCGTGGGCGGCGGCTCGCCCTCGTGATGGGTGTGCGGCTGCAGCAGGTATTTCGCCATGGTCGGCACCAGCGTGCGCGACAGGATGAACGACCAGATCATGGCGAACATCACGGCTTCGGCCATCGGCACGAACAGGAAGCGCGCCACGCCGGTCAGGAAGAACATCGGCACGAACACGATGCAGATGCAGAGCAGCGACACGAAGGCCGGCGTCACGATCTGGTTGGCGCCGTCCATGATCGAGGTTTCGACGGCCTTGCCGTGCTCCAGATGCCAGTTGATGTTCTCGATGGTGACGGTGGCGTCGTCGACCAGGATGCCGACCGCCAGCGCAAGACCGCCGAGCGTCATGATGTTGAGGGTCTCGCCGATCGCCGACAGCATGATGATCGCGCCCAGCACCGACAACGGAATCGACACCGCGATGATGATGGTCGAGCGCCAACTTCCCAGAAACAGCAAGATCATCACGCTGGTCAGGAGCGCGGCAATGACGCCCTCGAAGGCAACGCCGGTGATGGCGCCGCGAACGAAAATCGACTGGTCGCCGATGAAGCCGATCTTGAGGGCCTCGGGCAACTGGTCCTTGACGTCGATGACCTTCTGCTTGATGCCGGCGATGATGTCCAGGGTCGAGATCGAGCCCGCCTTCAGCACCATCATCAGCACCGAACGGTTGCCGTCGACATGGACGATATTGGTCTGCGGCGGATTGCCGTCGCGCACGCTGGCGACGTCGCCGACATAGACCATCGCGCCGTTCACGGTCTTGATGGGCAGACCGCCGAGGTCTTCCATCTTCAAGGGCGAGTTGTTGAGCTGGATGATGTATTCGAAGTCGCCGATCTTCTGGGTGCCGACCGGCGTGATCAGATTTTGTGCAGCGAGCGCATTGGCAACGTCCTGCCCCGACAATCCCCGCGCCTGCAGCGCCTGGGGATTGAGATCGATCTGCACCTGGCGCTGCTTGCCGCCGAACGGATAGGGGATCGCGGCGCCGGGCACCGTGACCAGCGGTGTGCGCAGCTGGTTGATGCCGATGTCGGCGAGGTTCTGCTCGGTGAGCCCCTCGCCGGACAGGGCGACCTGGATGATCGGAACCGTGGAGGCGCTGTAGTTGAGGATCAGGGGGGGCGTGGCGCCCGGCGGCATCTGCTTGATCAGGGTCTGCGAAATCGCGGTGACCTGGGCGTTGGCGGTGCGGATATCGACATTCGGCTGGAAGAAGATCTTGACGATGCCGAAGCCGTTATAGGAGTTGGCGACGATATGTTCGATATCGTTGACCGTGGTGGTCAGCGCCCGCTGGAACGGCGTGGTGATGCGTCCGGCCATCTGATCCGGCGGCAGGCCGGTATACTGCCAGACCACCCCGATGACGGGGATGCGGATATCCGGGAAAATGTCGGTGGGCGTGCGCAATGCGGCGAGCGGCCCGATAATCAACAGAAGCAGCGCGAGCACGACGAAGGTATACGGCCGGCTCAGCGCGATGCGCACCAGTGCGATCATAAAACGGGCAGCCCCAAGGTCAGGTGGAAGGGCGGGGAACCGCCCTCCAAAAAGCTTATTCGTTGACCCAGACTTACCCGAACCGCGGCAAATAGCCAATGTCGGGCGGGGCTTCAGCCTTCACATCCTCGACAGCTCTGCCGAGCGTGCTTGCCCACAGCGGGAGGCCGGGTCCGGGCCGGACCGAACGTCGCCTCAGGCGGCGCGTTGCCCCCCGTTGACCAGGTCTTCCACCAGCGTCTCGGTGGCTTCGGTGATCTTGAACGTGATCAACGTGCCGCCCTGGTCGCTTCGGGCAATCACGCCGCTCAAGCTTGGCTTGATTCCGTCCACCGTGAGCACCACGGGGGTAGCCACTGCGAGCTCGGGCAATCCGCCGACGATCATCGCACCGCCGGAGGACAGGTTGTGGATCACCACCTTATGCACTCTTCCGCCGGCTTCGACGGCCCCGCTGCGTTCGACGTACACTCGGGTGGAAGTTCGACGGTCGACATCGGTCGTTGAGGTGCGGACGACGCGCACCAGCGTTTCGCGAAGGCTGTCGACCTTGCCAGCGATCTCGGTCGCTCAGGCGGCGCGTACCGCGCTGAGGAATTTGCCGACCTCCAGCTTGAGGCGGTTGCTGTCGCCGGAGAGCGACTTTGCCGCCGACAGCACCTGCGATGAAGCCATGCCGGTCTCGCTGGCTCCGCGCTGCACGTCGGCGATATTGGAGGAGACCTGCACGGTGCCGTGGGCGGCCTGCTGCACGTTGCGGGAGATCTCGTGGGTCGCAGCACCCTGCTCCTCCACCGCGGCCGCGATGGTCGAGGAAATCTCGGACAGCTTCTCGATGGTGCCGCTGATCTCCTTGATCGCGCCGACCGACTCCTGGGTCGCCGCCTGAATGCTGGTGATCTGCTGACCGATTTCGCCGGTGGCCTTGGCGGTCTGCTCGGCCAGCGCCTTGACTTCCGAGGCGACCACGGCGAAGCCTCGCCCCGCCTCGCCGGCTCGCGCGGCCTCGATGGTGGCGTTGAGAGCCAGAAGGTTGGTCTGGCCTGCGATGGTGTTGATCAGCTCGACGACGTCGCCGATGCGGGTCGCCGCCTTCGACAGTTCGCTGACGCGGTCGGTGGTGGTGCGGGCCTGGCCGACGGCATCGCCGGCCATCCGCGCCGATTCCTGCACCTGGCGGCTGATCTCGTTGACGGAGGAGGACATTTCCTCGGTGGCGGAAGCCACCGACTGCACGTTGGTGGAGGCCTCTTCGGAGGCGGCTGCGACCGCGGTGGTCAGGGTCTGCGAGCGTTCGGCGGTGGCCGTCAGCGTGCCGGCCGAAGCCTCGAGCTGCGTCGAAGCGGCAGAGACGGTCTCGACGATCTCGCCGATCATCGATTCGAAGTCGCGGGTGATGCCGTCGACGCGGCGGCCGCGCTCGATCTTGGCTTCGGCGTCGCGCGCCGCCGCCTCGTCGGCGGCTTTCTTGGCGATCAAGGCCTCCTTGAACACCTGCAGCACGTCCGCCATCGCGCCGATCTCGGTCTTCTCGCCCTGATGCGGCACCTGCGCAGCCAGATCCCCCTGGCCGAGCGCCTGCATCGGCCTGACGATCGAGGCAATTCCGCTCGAGACGTCACGAACCAGATAGATGCCCACGGCAATGCCGACGGTGGCGGCGACGCCGAGGATGACGGCGAGCAAGGCAAAAGCGAAGGTGTAGTTGTCCGCCGCATCCGTGGCTGCCTTGTCGGCCCCGGTATTGTTGAGATCGATATCCTTCTTCAGGACGGCGTCCGCTTCCAACCCGATCTTGTTCGCCGTCTTCGCATTCAATTCATGCGCTTCATGGGGAATTTTGCCGGCTTCCTTGCGGGACAGCGCCATCACCTCTTCGGTCGACTTCTTGTAACTCTCCCACAGCTTGACCCAATCATTATAAAGCGCGCGCTCCTCCGGGGAGGAGATCATTGGCTCGTAGTCTTTGCGGATTTTCGCGTTGCCCTCGATCACCGTGGCGAGGGTCTTCTCCATCGCCTGCTTCTCCTCGAGCGTCTCCGCCAGCATGTGCTCCCGGATCACGTTACGGTAGGTGATGACGCCGGCGCGCAAGTCGCCGAGCACCCGGACGCTCGGCAGCCAGTTGGTGTTGATGTCCACCGTGCTCGCGTTGAGCGAGCGCATGTTCTTGACCGCCAGCAGGCCCATGCCTGTCATCGCCAGAAGCAGGAAGGCGACGACGGCCGTAATTTTGGCACGGATGGAGTAGTTGGCGAGCATGGGGGGAAAATCTCTCGGGTTGGAGCGCGTTGGGACTTCGGAGGCGATCGGACAGCGGGACCTGGGAATGGGAAGCAATACTTCCCGCCATCACACCGCGGGCTTGCTGCACTTGCGTTAACTTCCGGCCCCGTAGGACTACGGACGCCGTGCGCTTGTTCGAAAGGATCCGTTAGGCTCAAGGCATCAGCTTGAGGGCATCGGAGAAGAACTCCGGGCCACCGAAATTGCCCGACTTCAATGCCAACAGCATCGCGCCGTCGCTTGCGCCGACGGCGCGCAGAACCGGCACTCCCGCAGCGATTTCCGCGCCTACCAGGAAGCCGGGAATCCCCAGGCGATCCACTACCGCGCCAGAAGTTTCGCCGCCCGCGACCACCAGCCGCCGCACGCCGGATTGCACCAGGCCTTCGGCGATGTCGGCCATGGCCTGCTCAATGGCATGTCCGGCTGCATCGCGGCCATGACGTGCCTGCAGGGCGGCGACCTGATCCGGCGTCGAACTGGAGGCGATCAGGATCGGACCATCCTTGAGCCGTTCGCTTGCCCAGGCCAGCGCACGCCGCGCTTCGTCCTTACCCCTGACCACCTGATCGGGATCGAGGTGCAGCACCGGCATCACGGCCTTCCGCGCTCTCGATCTGCCGCAGCGTGGCCTGTGAGCAACTTCCGGCGAGGCACGCCGCCGGGCCACCGACCGGGGCGTCCGGGATTGCGTCCGCCGCCTTCGATTTGACCAGTCCCGGGGCGACCAGCGCGCGGGCGAGACCGAGCCCGAGGCCGGATGCGCCGACGGAGACGCGATGATCCAGCGCGACCTGGCCGATCGTCTCCAGATCGCGTTCGAACACCGCATCCGCAACCGCCGCGCCGATGCCTTTCTTCACGAGCTCAGCAAGCCGCGCGCGGACAGCATCCGGGCCGCGGGCGATGTCGGCGAGAGCGACGAGCCCGACTTTGGTCTGGCTCTGGCGCGCCAATACCCGCACCAGATTGGAATCATGCATCGGGTTGAGCGGATGGTCCTTCAAGGGACTCTCGTTCAGCGGCACCGAGCCGACGAACAGATTGCCCATATAGACCGTGCGACCGGTTTCCGGGAACGCCGGCGTCACCAGCACGATGGTGTCGCCGGCATCGGCGCGCAGCGCGTCCATCACAGGGCCGATATTGCCGGCGTCGGTGGAATTGAAGGTCGAGCAGATCTTGAACAGCACATGCCCGGCGCCACGCCCACGCAGCCATTTCTCCGCTGCACGCGAGCGCGACACCGCAAGTCCTGCTTCGATCGACCGGCTCTTCAGCGATACCACCACCGCATCGACTTCCGGAAGCGCCAGGTCGTCGGAAGGCACGCCTATCGTCTGCACCGTGCGCAGGCCGCAACGGGTCAGCGTATTGGCGAGATCGGAGGCGCCGGTATAGTCGTCGGCGATGCAGCCAAGGGATAATTTGACGGCCGGCGTCACGGCTTTGCTCCGGCATGGGGCTTGAACCAGCCAAGGCCGTCGGTGGTCTTGCCCCGCGGATTGTATTCGCAGCCGACGAAGCCGCCATAGCCAAGCCGGTCAAGCTCGGCGAACAGGAACGGATAGTTCAATTCCTCGCCGTCCGGCTCGTTGCGCGAGGGAATGCTGGCGATCTGGATGTGGCCGATGATCGGCATCATCTCGCGCAGCCGCATGGTGACGTCGCCATGGATGATCTGGCAGTGATAAATATCGAACTGCAGTTTCAGGTTGGGAATTTTCAATTCCACGATCAGGTCGCGTGCAAAACCGAAATCGTTGAGGAAATAGCCGGGCACGTTGCGCGAATTGATCGGCTCGATCACGACATCGAGGCCGTGCGGCGCAAAGAATTCCGCCGCCCAGGCCACCGATTTGGAGAATGCCTCCACCGCCTTGGCGCTGCTGCGGTCGGCGATGCCGGCCATCAGATGCACGCGCTTGACGCCGGTCGCCTTGGCATAAGGCAGCGCGGTCACAAGACTCTGCTTGAGATCCTCAAGACGATCCGGCAGCGCCGCAAACCCCTTTTCGCCAGCCTCCCAATTGCCCGGCGGCAGGTTGAACAGCGCCTGCGTCAGGCCGTTGCGCCGCAGCCGCTCGCCGACGGCGTCTGCCGGATGATCGTAGGGGAACAGGAATTCCACGGCGGTGAATCCGGCCTTCGCGGCGGCGTCGAAGCGGTCGAGGAACGGCACCTCGGTGAACATCATCGAGAGATTGGCGGCGAAACGGGGCATCGATGGTCCTCTTGTCTGTATCCGGTTACTTCGGCTCGCCCGGCAGATGCGTGCCGGTCACCCGCGCATACATCCGCGCCACCGACGCATCGTCGTCGCGGCCCATGCCGGACGCCGCCGTCATCAAGAACATCTGCAATGCCGCTGCCGCGACCGGCACCGGGAATTTCGCCGTGCGCGCCATGTCCTGGATGATGCCGAGGTCCTTGACGAATATCTCCACCGCGCTGCGCGGGGTGTAATCGCCGTCGAGCACGTGCGGCATGCGGTTTTCGAACATCCAGGAATTGCCGGCGGAGGCCGTGATCACCTCATAGACCTTGCGGATATCGAGGCCCTGTTTGGCGGCAAACGCGATTGCTTCCGAGGCTGCGGCGATGTGCACGCCGGCGAGCAGCTGGTTGATCATCTTGAACGCGGCGCCCTGGCCCGCGGCATCGCCGAGTTCATAGAGCTTTGCCGCCATGGCATCCAGCGCCGGCCTCGCTTTGGCGAAGGCCGCGGGACTGCCGGAGGCAAGAATGGTCAGTTCGCCCTGCGCGGCGCGCTGCGCGCCGCCCGAGATCGGCGCATCCAGATAATGCCGGCCGGTGCCTTCCAGCTGCTTCGCCAGCCGCCGCGCGACATCGGGGTCCATGGTCGCGGAGGAGACGAACACAGCATCCTTTGCCAGTGTTTCCGCCACCCCGTTCGCTCCGAACAGAATGGTTTCGGTCTGGGCGGCGTTGACCACGACGCTGACGACAATGCCGGCACCCTTGGCGGCCTCCGCCGGCGTTCCGGCGCCGCGCCCGCCGTCGGCGACGAACCGCGCCACGGCCTCGGCCGAAACATCGCAGCCGGTCACCTCAAAACCCGCCCGCTTGAGCGAAGTCGCCATGCCAAACCCCATCGACCCCAGCCCGATGACGGCGATCCGTGGCTTTTGAGAATTCGATTCAGGCATAAGGCGTTACCTCAGGTTTCCTCACAGCCGAATTTAAGCGCGGCTTTGCCCTCTGGGTATCACGGCTTGGCCGCGCTGCCAAAGCATGAGACAAGGCGGCAAAGAGGTGCTGGCATGACCGAAACCAGGGTTCGCGAGGAAATCTGCCGGCTCGGCCGCTCGCTGTTCGAGCGCGGGCTGACGCCGGGCTCCTCGGGCAACATCAGCGTGCGGCTGGACGACGGCGGCTGGCTTGTGACCCCGACGAATGCCTCGCTCGGCTTTCTCGACCCGGCCCGGCTGTCGCGGCTCGACGCCACCGGAAAACTCGCCTCCGGCGATGCTCCGACCAAGGAAGTGCCGCTGCACACGGCGCTGTACCAGACCCGCGGCTCGGCGCGCGCAGTGGTGCATCTGCATTCGACGCATTCGGTGGCGCTGTCGATGTTGCCGGAGATCGACCCGCGCGCCGCGTTGCCGCCGATGACGGCCTATTACCTGATGAAGTGCGGTCAGACCGCGCTGGTGCCGTATTATCGGCCCGGCGATCCGGCGGTGGCCGACGCGATCAAGGGGCTCGCCGGCAAATACGCCTCCGTGCTGCTCGCCAATCACGGCCCGGTGGTCGCAGGCGAATCGCTGGAAGCTGCCGTGTTCGCCACCGAGGAACTGGAAGAGACCGCGAAACTCTACCTGTTGTTGCGCGGGCTGAACCCGCGCTATCTGACGCCGGCGCAGATTGCGGATTTGTCGAAGACGTTCGGGGTGACGCTTCCGGAGCATGGGCATGAACACTGATGAACGATGGCGTTCGCCCATAACTGACTTCGACCACCCCAAATGCGCGCTCTGTCTGTAAGGCGCCGACATGAAGGCAACGATCATCTCACTTTCGATCATAATCTTTATCGTGTTCGGCGGCTCTCTCTTCTATTCTCAGCACAGCTATATGCAGTATCGGAATCTATGGCCAAGGCGTGATCCTGTCGGACCACTTACCGCTATCCGTGCGTCGTTAGGTTTTGCGCGCGATCTGAACGACAAAAATCTATCAGATGAATGCATAATGCATTTCAAGCGCTTCAAGATGGCGGCCCTGGTTGCTGCATTGACGGCAATTGTCGGTATCGGATTTATTCTCTCGGTTAGATTATTTGGCCTTCAAGATGTTTTGGATCAATGAGCTCCGAGGCTTAGACTGCGTGCGCGGCGATACAACCTTCCCGATTCGAATTTCAAACAGCCTGCCATCGCGAATACCTCCGTCCCCCTCCCCCGCGAAGCGGTGGGGAGGGGTTGGGGGTGGGGGGTCTATTAGCTTGCTCCTCTGGCAGCGAGTTTGCTGAGGCACCCCCCACCCCCGATCCCTCCCCGCCACGCGCAAGAGCGCGTGGAGGGAGGGGAGATCACCGGTCATGACTTCGCGTTCTCGCCGCAGGTTACGCGCGAGGTTTGTCAATTCGTTCCGCCCTCTTTGGAAAGAGGGTGCAGGGAATGCCGGGCGCCCGATGCGCCCGATAGCCGCGTGTGCAACGATAGTGGTAGTACGCACACGCGTTAGTCAGGTCACACCGGAATCACCCGGCATTCCCCACGCAATGGTTTACGGCTTATAGCGCGCTCTCCCGGGCGACCGGCTTTGTTGCCACCCTCACCGCGTGGATACTTCCACGCAGCTTGATGCCAGCGTCGGGGCATCAGGACCACACGCCTTCGCCGTCCGCGAAGCCGCATCGCCCGTCAAGCGAAGTGCCCGCGTCCACCGCATCCCGCTCCGCGTTCGTGACGTTGCGCAACGCCCCTCATAAAGGAACGGGACGGCTTGCGGATGTAAGGTGATTTGCATCTTCGGAAAATCAGAATATTTTTTCCCAAGGGGCTGGACAAGCAGGCCGAAACACCGACCGTGATTTTCCCCTCAGGTCGTACCACACCCCCACCCATTTACTGAGCAAAGGCTCTCCACGTCATTGCGAGCAAAGCGAGGCAATCCGCCGCCGCGTAAGGGAAGCGCGGATGGCTTCGTCGCTACGCTCCCGAATGACGATCCCGGCTCACAATCCCAGATACGCCTTTCTGACGTCCGGATTGCCCTTGATCTCGCCCGCCGTGCCCTGCATCAACACGCGGCCGGTCTGCAGGATGTAGGCGCGGTCGGCAATTTCGAGGCATTCGGCCATGCGCTGCTCGACGATCAGCACGGTCAAACCTGTATCGCGGATGCGTTTGACCGCCTGGAATATTTCGTCGACCAGTTTCGGCATGATGCCCTGCGACGGCTCATCCAGCATCAGAAGCCGCGGCCGCGTCATCAGCGCACGCCCGATCGCGAGCATCTGCTGCTCGCCGCCGGAAAGCGTCTCGGCGCGCTGGTCCAGCCGTTCCGCCAGCCGCGGGAACAACTGGAATACGAGATCCAGCGGCGCGTCGCGGTTCGCTTCGCCGCGGTAGAGGTAGCTGCCGAGCCGTAAGTTGTCGCGCACCGACAGCCGCGGAAACAGCCGGCGGTTTTCCGGCACATAGGCGATGCCGCCGGCGGTGATGACGTGCTGCGGCTTGCCGTCGATGCGGGCGCCGTCGAACGTCACCGTGCCCGAGCGCGGCCGTTCGGCGCCGGCGATGGATTTTATCAGTGTCGACTTGCCGGCCCCATTGGCGCCGGCGACCAGCACGATCTCGCCCTTGGCGATCTCGATCGAAACCTGCGAGATCGCGACCAGCCCCTGATAGGCGGTGGTGACTTCATGCACCGACAGCATGACGATCCCCAAGATAGGCCGAGATGACTTTCGGATCGCGAACGATGTCGGCGGGCTTGCCCTCGACCAGCACCTTGCCGAGATCGAGCACGATGGCGCGGTCGACCAGCGGCATCACGATCTCCATGACGTGCTCGACCATCAACACGGTGACGCCGGTGGCGCGCACCTTTCGCACCAGCTCGACGCCGGTCTGCGCCTCGATCGGGGTCAGCCCCGTCAGCACTTCGTCGAGCAGCAGCAACTTCGGTTCGGTCGCGAGCGCGCGCGCTACCTCGAGCCGTCGCTTTTCCGACGGAATCAGTTCGCTCGCGAGCACGTCGGCGCGGCCGGCGAGGCCGCAGAATTCCAGTACCTCATGCGCCTTGCTGCGCGCCACGCGCATCACGGTGTTGCGCACCAGCGCGCCGACAATGACGTTGTCGATCACCGTCATGGTCTCGAAACTCTTCACCACCTGGAAGGTGCGCGCGATGCCGCGCTGGCAGCGCTCCGCCGCCGGCAGCCGCGTGACGTCCTCGCCGTCGAACCAGATCGAGCCTTGCGTCGGCGGCAGCACGCCCGCGATCAGATTGAACAGCGTCGACTTGCCGGCGCCGTTGGGACCGATCAGCCCGACGATCTCGCCGCGCCCGACCGATATGGAAATATCGCTGTTGGCGATCAGCCCGGAAAAGCGTTGCCAGACGCCGCGGGTTTCGAGCAAGGGCGTCATCGGACCGCTCCCTTGCGCCGCCGCGAGAACAGTCCGACCAAGCCTTCGGGGCGCGCCAGCGAGATCAGCACGATCAGCGTGCCGTAGACGATCAGGTCGACGCCGCGGCCGGAGCCGCCGATGAAGGAGCGCGTCAGCTCCGTGAGCGGAATGAGGATGATCGCCCCCAGCACCGGTCCCCACAAGGTGCCGATGCCGCCTAGCACCGCCGGCAGCGCCATCAGCAGCGAGAACTGGAAGCCCATGACGCTCTCGGGATCGATGTAGGACACGAACTGGGCGTAGAAGGCGCCGCCGACCGCGGTGAGGAAGGCCGAGACCGCCGCGGCGCCCATCTTGGAATTGAACACGACCACGCCGAGGCTTTCGGCGGCGTCCGGATTGTCCTTCACCGCGCGCCACCAGTAGCCCCATTTGGAATCTTCCAGCCACCAGGTCACCAGCCAGGCGACGCAGGCCAGCGCCAGCGCAAAGTAGAAATACGGCAGCTTGCTGCGGGTGAACTGGAACTTGAGCCAGCTGTCGCCGTGCACGGGAACATCGATGCCGAGCGCAGCACCTGCCCAATTCCAGTTCTGGAACAACAAGAGCGCGATCTCGGCAATGACGATGGTGGCAATGACGAAATAGTGGCCGCGCAGGCGGAAACAGGGATAGCCGAGCGCCATCGCGATCAGCGCCGAGATCAGGCCGCCGCCGAGCATGCCGAACCATGGCAGCACACCGAATTTGGTAAACAGAAGCGTGGTGGTGTAGGCGCCGAGCCCGAAATACAGCGCGTGGCCGAGCGAAATCTGTCCGCAATAGCCGGAAAGGATGTTCCAGCTCTGCGACAACGCCGCATACATCAGCGTCAGCACCATGATGTTCTGGACGTAGACGTCCTTGACGAACATTGGGGCCAAAGCGGCCAGAGCGGCAAACACGGCGGCAACGACCAGATTGCGGCGGCGGCGCTGGGCGAAACCCGTGTCCATCAGATCGACCCGAACAGGCCGCGCGGCCGGATGAAGACCACCAGGAGATAGACCGCGTAGATGCCGACCGATTTTAACGACGGCGGCAGGATCAGGGCGGTGGAGGCTTCGACCAGGCCGACGATGATGCCGCCGGCAAAGGCGCCGAACACGCTGCCGAAGCCGCCGAGCGCCACCGTGACATAGGCGATTAGCGCGAACGACGCGCCGACATCGGGATAGATGTAGAAGAACATCGCCATGATCGCGCCGGCGAGACCCACCAGCGCGGCGCCCAGCCCCCAGCCCAGCGCGAACACCCTGTTCTTGTCGATGCCGACCAGCGCCACCGCGCCGGCGTCCTCCCGCGTCGCTTCCAGCGCGCGGCCGAAATCGGTGCGATTGATGAAGAAATACAGCGCCGCGAAGGCCACGATCGACACCAGCGCGCCCGCGAGCTGCGGCACCGGCAGGAAAATGCCTGCAATCGAGATGGTTTTGCCGCCGAGCCAGGAATGGGTGACGCTGCGATAGTCCGGCGTGAAGAAGAACTGCGCCAGCCCGCGCATCACGATGGCGAGCCCGAAGGTCGAGAAGATCTGCACCATGCCGGCATTGGCCTTGGCCCGCACTGCAAAACGCACGACCAAAAGATAGACTACCGCGCCGAACACGAACAGCGCCGCCGCCACCAGCGGCGCCGCCAGCAAGGGATCGATCGCAAAGAACGCGAACAGGAAGAACGTCGCGTACATCGCGATCATCAGGAACTCGCCGTGCGCGAAGTTCACGACGTCCATCAGCCCGAAGATCAGCGCCAGCCCCACGGCGATCAGGCCGTAGAGCAGGCCCATCAACAGGCCTGAGGCGAGAGACTGGATGATGGTTTCGGCGGTCACGTCCCCTGCCCCATTTGCAACGTCGTCATCGCGTGCGAGGAGATTGTAGGGTGGGCAAAGGCGCCCTTTGCGCCGTGCCCACCGCTGATGAGATCGAAATTACGAATGGTGGGCACGCTTCGCTTTGCCCACCCTACAGCGGTAACCATCCCCGCCCTCCGCAATCGCCTCACTTCATCGGCCAGACGGCTTCGGCAACGGCGGCTTGCGGCGGGAAGATGGTGACGAACTTGCCGCCGATATATTGCAGCAGCACTGGATCGGCGTCGTTGTTCTGGCCCATCTCGTCGAATTTCACGCGCTTCCACGGCATGATCGTTTGCTCGCCCGGCATGTCGGTCGCCACCAGCGCTTCCCTGATCTTGTCGCCGTCGGTCGACTTGGCGCGATTGATCGCATCGGCCATCACGATCAGGCCCATGAACTGGCGCGAGGAGAAGTCGTTGAGGTCCTTGCCGGACTTTTCCTTGAACATGGCGTTGATCTTGCCGACCATCGGCCGCTTGGCGGCGAGATCGAGCGAGAAGCTGCCGCGCGAGATCACGCCTTCGAGCTTGTCGCCGACCGCGTCATACAGCGCCTTTTCGGAGAAGCCCGCGTCCTGCGCGACGATGGCGTTGGGCTTGTAGCCGAGCTCGGCCATGGTCTTCACCAGCAGGATGCCGTCGGTGGTATAGCTCGACGGCATCAGCACGTCGGCATTGGCCGCCTTGAGCTGCTGCACTTCGGCCGACAACGACGGCGAATTGGCGCGGTACTTGATGTCGGCCAAGCACCTTGTAGCCGCGGTCGTTGGCGAGCTTGAGCTGGGCGTTGCCGGAATCGGTACCGAAGATGGTGTCCTCGTGGAACAGCGACAGCGTCTCGATCTTTTGGCCCTTCTTCTTCATGGCATCGAAGAAGTCGAACATCGCTTTCGAAAACATCTCGTCGTGCGGGGCGGCGCGGAAATAGAACTTCAGGCCGCGGCGATGCAGGCTCGGCGAGGAATTGTCGGCCGAGATGAACGGAATCTGGTAGCGCTCGCAGGTCTGGCTGACGGTGACGGCGACCGCGCTCTGATAGGTGCCGATGATGGCGCAGACTTTTTCCTGGGTGATCAGGCGCTCGGCCTCGGCGCGGCCCTTCTGCGGATCGGCCTGGTGGTCGGCGAAGACGAGACGGATCTTGGCGCCGCCGAGGCCGGGCAATCCCGCGTCCCGCGCCAGCGGCAGATCGAAATCGTATTTGTTGTTGATGACATCGGCGGCAGTCTCGAACGCCTTCTGCGCATCGACGCCGATCTGCGCGCTCGATCCGGAAAATGGATAGATGATGCCGATCTTCACCTCCGGCGCATCAGCGCGCGCCGCGATCGGCAGCAGCGCAGCGGTGGCGGTCGCACCAAGCAATACATTACGGCGAGTGATGGGCATTGCGATATCCTCTGTTGTCGGCAGCTATCGATGAAACGATTGAAGATGGCGGTAAAGCCTCAAAGAGCGGCACGGACTGCCCATTAAAGCACAGCCAATTGTTTGTTACGGAGGTCGGTCACCAGCATCAACCCGGGAGCGTGCGTAATGGCAAACGGCAGCTTCGCCGCTGCGATCACCGCCTGCGGGGTGACGCCGCACGCCCAGAACACCGGGATCTCGTCGGCCTCGACCGGCACGGCGTCGCCATAGTCGGGCTTTGCGATATCCTCGATCCCGATCGAATGCGGATGGCCGAGATGAACCGGCGCGCCGTGCACGGCGGGAAAGCGCGAGGTGATCTGCACCGCGCGGATCGCATCCGCCGGCTTGAAGGGCCGCATCGACACCACCATGGGACCTGCGAACGGCCCCGAGGGACTGCAGGCGATATTGGTGCGATACATCGGCACGCGGACGTGGCGCTCGATGTGGCGGATCGGCAGGTCATCCGCCATCAGCGCTTCCTCGAACGAAAACGAGCAGCCGAGCACGAACGCCACCAGATCGTCGCGCCAATGCGCCATGATGTCGGTCGGTTCCTCCGTCACCTCGCCGTCGCGCCAGACGCGGTAGCGCGGCAGATCGGTACGGATGTCGAGATCGATGCCTAGCGAGGGAATGCGGGGGTCGCCGACATCGGACATGCCGATGATCGGACAGGGCTTGGGGTTGAGCTGGCAGAACCGGTGAAACGTCGCCGCGAGCCTCTCCGGCAGGATCGCGAGATTGCCCTGAACAAAACCGTTGGCGATTCCCGACGTGGTCTCGGCCATGCCGGCGCGGCAGGCACGCCGGGCCGCTACGCTGGGTAACAGGTCAGCCTCGTCGGGCTGCGACATCCGTTCCGTCCTGGCCAAGCTGGTCATCGATGATCCCGCTTCTATTTGCTCGACAGGGAATGGCGCATATGGCTACCATAATGTCTAATCGTTGTTTTTAATCAAGATCGATAACATAAATTTATCGATCTGTGGACTTTGGATGCATGACCGATTTCAAGGCAATCGAGACCTTCATGTGGGTGGTGACGCTCGGCAGCTTCCGCGGCGCCGCCCAGAAGCTCAACACCACCCAGCCGGCGATCTCGCAGCGGATCGCCCAGCTCGAGCGTGAGGTCGGGGTCAGGCTCCTGCAGCGCGACCGGCGCATGGTGCTGCCGACGCCGAGCGGCCGGCAGATGATGGTTTATGCCGAGAAGCTGATCGGGTTGCGCTCGGAAATGCTGGCGGTGGTCGGCGACCGCTCGGCGATGCATGGCGTGCTGCGGCTGGGCGTCGCCGAGACCATCGTCCACACCTGGCTGTCGCAACTGGTCAAGAGCGTCAACCGCGCCTATCCCAATCTCTCGCTCGAAATCGAGGTCGATATCACCTCGAATTTGCGCAACCGGCTGCTGGCGCAGGAAATCGAACTCGCCTTCCTGCTCGGACCGCTGACCGCTCCGACCGTCAGCAACCGGGTGCTGTGCGACTATCCCGTAGGCTTCCTCGCCAGTCCTTCGCTCGGCCTCGGCCAGCGCAGGCTGACGGTGCAGGATCTCGCGAAATTTCCGATCATTACCTTCCCGCGCAAGACGCAGCCCTATGAGATCGTGCGCTCGCTGTTCAACCGCCCCGGCCTGCCGCCGATGCGGCTGCACGCCTCGGCTTCGCTCGCGACCGTCATCCATATGGCGATCGAGGGCCTCGGCATTGCCGTGATTCCGACCGCGATCGTCGAAAACGAAATGGCCGACGGAAGGCTGCAATTGCTGTCGACCAACCTGCAGATTCCGCCGCTGACGTTTTCGGCGAGCTGGCTGGCGTCGCCCGACACCGTCGCCGTGGAGCGCGTGGCCGAACTCGCGGCCAAGCTGGCGCAGGGCAGCGTTGTCATTGACGCGCCGCCACCGCCGCGTCATTGAAAATGATCATCTTCGCGCCATTGGCTTTCGGAACAGCTTCATGACCAAAATCGCATCCAACCTGCAAATCGATTCCGCCCGGCTGTGGGATACGATCCATGAAACCGCGAAATTCGGCGCCACGCCGAAGGGCGGCGTGCGGCGGCTGACGCTCGGTCCCGAGGACAAGCAGGTGCGCGACTGGTTCCGCGCCGCCTGCGAGGCCGCCGGTCTCGAGGTGCATATCGACGCGCTCGGCTCGATGTTCGCCCTTCGCAAGGGCCGCGACATGTCGAAGCCGCCGGTCGGGCTCGGCTCGCACCTCGATACCCAGCCGACGGGAGGCAAGTTCGACGGCGTGCTCGGCACGCTGGCCGCGCTCGAGGTGGTCCGCACGCTGAACGATGCCGGAATCGAGACGGAAACGCCGCTCTGCATCGTCAACTGGACCAACGAGGAAGGCTCGCGCTTCGCGCCGGCAACGATGGCGTCGGCCGCCTACGCCGGAGACTACAGCACCGAGGGCATCCTGGTGCGGACGGACGCGGCCGGAATCAGCGTCGGCGAGGCGCTCGACAGCATCGGCTATCGCGGCGACGAGGCGGTCGGCGCGCGCAAGCTCGGCGCCTTCGTCGAACTGCATATCGAGCAGGGCCCGCTGCTGGAGGCCGAGAACAAGACCATCGGCGTGGTCGATCGCGGCCAGGGCATCATCTGGTATGACGGCAAGATCACCGGATTCGAAAGCCATGCCGGCACCACGCCGATGCCGCTGCGCCGCGACGCGCTGGCGGCGCTGTCCGAAGTGGTGCTGGCGGTGGAGAGGATCGCCAGGGCCCATGGACCGAACGCGGTCGGCACCGTCGGCGAGACCGTGATCGCGGCGCCCTCGCGCAACGTGATCCCCGGCGAAGTCGCCTTCACCGTCGATATCCGCAGCCCCGCATCCGAAACGCTCGATGCGATCGACGGGGATTTGCGCAGCACCATCGCCGAGATTGCCTCAAGGCGCAGGGTCGAGATCGCGTTCGAGGCGATCTGGCGCAAGCCGCCGACGATCTTCAACGCCAAACTGGTCGATGCGGTCGAGAACGCCACCAAATCGCTCGGCTACAGCTACCGCCGCATCACCTCCGGCGCCGGCCACGACGCCTGCAACCTCGCCAATGTCGTTCCCGCGGCAATGATCTTCGTCCCCTGCAAGGACGGTGTCAGCCACAACGAACTGGAAGACGCAACCCAGGCCGATTGCACCGCCGGGGCGAACGCGCTGATGCACACCGTGCTGGCGCTCGCGGGCGTTGCTTCCTAACCACGGAGGATTCATGCGCGGAGTATTTGTCGACGCCAACGAGGCGCTCGCCGTCATCTTCGAGCGGCTGGAAAAACCCGGCGATCCCAAGGTGCGGATCCATCGCGATCCCGACATCACGCCGGACCAGTGGCCGAAAATCCTCGACGGCGCGGAAATCGCGGTCGTCGATCACACCGCGCTGCCGACCGCGATCGCACGCCAATGCGCCGGGCTGAAGCACGTGGTGTTTCTCGGCACCGGCGCGCGCAGCTACATGAATCCGGAGGAGCTTGGCGAGCTCGGCATCGAGGTTCACCTGATCAAGGGTTACGGCGACACCGCGGTCGCCGAATGCGCCATCGCGCTGATGTGGGCGGCGGCCCGCGGCATTGCGCGGATGGACCGCGAGATGCGCGCCGGCAACTGGCTGCGCGAGGACGGTATGCAGCTGACCGGCAAGACACTGGGCCTGATCGGGTTCGGCGGCATCGCCGCCGAGGTCGCCCGCATAGCCCTCGGCAGCGGCATGAAGGTGATCGCCTGGAACCGGTCGCCGAAGAGCTTTACCGGCGTCGAATTCGTCGCCCTGGAAAAGCTGCTGGCAGAGAGCGACGTCGTCTCCCTGCACCTGTTGCTGAACGACGAAACCCGCGGCTTTCTCTCGGCAAGACATATCGCGGCGATGAAACCGGGCGTCATCCTCGTCAACACCGCGCGCGCGGCCATGATCGACGAGGCCGCCATGATCGCAGCGCTGAAATCGGGCCATATCCGCCACGCCGGTCTCGACGTCTTCAACACCGAGCCGGTCCCTGCGGATCATCCGCTGACGAAATTGCCGAACGTGACGCTGTCGGCGCATTCGGCTTTCCGCACGCCGGAAGCGAGCGAGAATCTGATCGGGGCCGCCTGGGCGCATTGCCGACGGATCGCGAAGAGCTGAAACCCATTCGTCGTCCCGGCCTTGAGCCGGCAACTGTTATGTGGGTTGCGGCCGAAGATAGGGTTTCCGGTCGCGCAGCATGGCATTTAGTGTTGTCAGGAGCTTTCTGGCAACGGCGATGAGAGCGAGCTTTGCGGGTTTTCCGGCAGAGCGAAGCTTTTGGTAGAAGGCCTTGAAGGAGCGGTCACGGCGCACGGCGTTGAGGGCGGCCATATAGAGAGCGTCGCGGACACGCTTGCGGCCGCCGCCGATTGTTCGCTTGCCGCGGTACGTGCCGCTGTCGACATTGCGCGGGGCCAATCCTGCCAGGGCAGCGATCTGCTTGGGGCCGAGCTGTCCGAGTTCGGGCATCTGGGCGATCAGCTGCATGCAGGCGACGGGTCCGACGCCTGGTGCGGATCGCATCATGCGTGCCTGCTCAAAGATCTCCGGCTCCGCCTTGATGAGGGCCTTGATCTCGGCCTCGATCGCTTTGATCTCGCCAGTGAGGAAGTCTATGTGGCGTGCGATGCATTGGATCATGGCGCGGTCTTGGGCTTCGCTGCGGCGGGTTTTCTCCTGCGCACGCATCTGGACCAGTTGATCGCGCCGTTTTGCCAGCAGGGCCAGGGCGTTGCGTCTTGGATTGGGCGCTTGGCTAGCCGCTGGTACCATTGTGCGTGCGAAGGCGGCGAGCATGCGGGCATCGATCGCATCGGTCTTTGCCAATTGTCCGGTGGCACGGGCGAAGTCGCGGGCGCGGGCAGGATTGATGCGGGCAAAGCGTATGCCGCCGCTCTGTTGTAGTAACTCGGCAAGCTCGCGGTCGTAGACACCGGTGGCCTCGAACACGACGAACACATTGCCACATCGCCAACGCGCCACCTGCTCCGTGATGGCCTGTGGCGCGTTGGCGATGCGCTCGGGAACTCCGATGGCATCATCAAAAATGTCGAGCGTACGCTTAGAGACGTCGATTCCGACGCAGCGAAGGGGTAAGATCATGGGGCCTGTCCCTGTGATGCGAGGTCTGTTGGCGCAGCCTCGTGCAACTGTTCAGGTTGATGGTCGAAACGGGCGGGAGACCCGGCCGGCTCACGGCGTCAAGCGCCAGGGACCCAACGGCTTCCCGCCCACATCCATCATGACAGACTTCTCAGACACAGGGACCCATAACCACCGGCGGACATTGCTGCACCTGACAGGTGCCACAGCCCGCTTAGCAACCAACATTTGTGGTTATGGGTCCCTGAGTTCGCAGGGACGACAACAACGAAGACCCCTACTCCACCATCTCCGCCACCGCCTTGCCGCAGGCGACCGTGTCGGCATTGCCGCCAAGGTCCTTCGTGCGCAGCGTGCGTTCGCCGAGGGTGCGCTCGATCGCCGACACGATCGCCGCCGCGGCCGGCTTCTCGCCGAGATGCTCCAGCATCATCGCGCCGGACCAGATCATGCCGATCGGATTGGCGATGCCCTGGCCCGCGATGTCAGGCGCCGAGCCGTGCACCGGTTCGAACACGGAGGGGAAATTTCCTTCCGGGTTGATATTGCCCGACGGAGCGATGCCGATGGTGCCGGTGCAGGCAGGTCCCAAATCAGAAAGAATGTCCCCGAACAAATTGGAACCGACCACCACGTCAAACCAGTCCGGATGCAGGACAAAATTCGCGGTGAGAATATCGATGTGGTACTTGTCCCACTTCACGCCGGGATATTTCTTCGCCATTGCCTCCACGCGCTCGTCCCAATAGGGCATGGTGATGGAAATGCCATTGGATTTGGTCGCCGAGGTCAGATGCTTCTTCGGCCGCGACTGGGCGAGGTCGAAGGCGAATTTCAGGATGCGGTCGACGCCGATCCGGGTCATCACGGTCTGTTGGGTGACGAATTCACGCTCGGTATCCGGGAACATCCGCCCGCCCACGGACGAATATTCGCCCTCGGTGTTCTCGCGCACCACCCAGAAATCAATATCGCCGGGCTTGCGGCCCGCGAGCGGCGACGGCACCCCCGGCATCAGCCGCACCGGGCGCAGGTTGACGTACTGGTCGAACTCCCGGCGGAATTTGATCAGCGATCCCCACAACGAAATGTGATCGGGAATTTTCGCGGGCCAGCCGACCGCGCCGAAATAGATCGCGTCGTGCTTGCCGATTTTCTCCTTCCAGTCCTCCGGCATCATCTCGCCGTGCCTCTCGTAGTAATCCCAGGAGGCGAAATCGAAATGGTCGAAATGCACGGCAACGCCGTGCTTTTTTGCGGCCTGCTCCAGCACCCGCAGTCCCTCCGGCACCACTTCCTTGCCGATGCCGTCGCCGGGAATGACCGCGATCCGATACTGCTTTTTGGGGTTGCTCATCCAGAAATTCCTTTATCGTCTTGCCGGGCCGGGACCGCTGTTATCGAAGCCGGATTGCAATGGACCAAACCGTGCCCGGGTGCAACGCTGCAGTGCAATGTTGACCGCCTCGGCGGCGCCGGCCTAACAGTTCCGTCCCACCACGAAATCCAGTCGGAAATCCCTTAAACTCAGCGAGTCATCCCATGGATCTCCATCTGCGCGGCAAGCGCGTGCTGATAACCGGCGCATCGAAGGGCATCGGCGCGGCCGCCGCCGAGGCGTTCGCCGAAGAAGGCGCCCATGTCATGCTGGCCGCCCGCAGCGGCGATCAGTTGAAGGCGCTGGCCGATCGCCTGCGCTCAGCCCACCAGATCGACGCCACCACACACGTCGTCGACCTGCGTAACCCCGCGGATCTGGCCAAACTGGCAAAAGCCGCCGCCGATATCGACATCCTCGTCAACAATGCCGGCGACATTCCGGGCGGCTCGCTCGACAAGATCGACGAAGAGACCTGGCGTCACGCCTGGAACCTGAAGGTGTTCGGCTATATCAATCTCACCCGCGCGATCTATGCCCAGATGAAAGCGCGCGGCGGCGGTGTGATCGTCAACGACATCGGCGCCGCCGGCGAAAAGTTCGACGCCAATTACATCTGCGGCAGCGCCGGCAACGCCGCGATCATGGCATTCACCCGCGCGCTCGGCGGGAAAAGTCTCGCCGACAATATCCGCGTGGTCGGCATCAATCCCGGCCCGGTCGGCACCGACCGCCACATCACGCTGCTCAAGACCCGTGCCAAGCACCAGTTCGGCGACGAGAACCGCTACAAGGAATTCCAGAAGGGCATGCCGCTCGGCCGCCCCGCGCACGCCCGCGAGATCGGCGACCTCATGGCGTTCCTCGCCTCGGATCGTTCGGGATATACGTCGGGGGTGATCTTTACGGTCGATGGCGGAATCGCCGCGGGGTGGGGATAGCTGAACGGATCACCGTCATTGCGAGGCGCGTAAGCGACGAAGCAATCCACTCTTTCTTCGCGGCACGATGGATTGCTTCGCTTCGCTCGCAATGACGGGGGCTAGAGCGCCGTCCGCTCGAACAGCTGCCGGATCAGCGTCGTGATCCGCCCCGCGGGCGAGAGCAGTTCCTGCATGATCGAAAAATGGTCGGCGCCGGGTATTTCTTCGTACGTCACCGGCAGTCCGAACTTCGCCCGATGGCCGGCAAAATCCGCGGTCTGCTTGCGGAGCAGCGGCAGCTCCGCACTGCCGACCACCAGCGACAACGGCTTCATGGCACCGCCTTGCTGCATCATCGGCGAGTTGCGCTGAGACATCGCCTCGTCGAGCCCGAGCTTGACATTGAGATAGCTGTGGCGGATCGGCTCGAGGTCGTAGATGCCCGATATAGCCATGCCCGCCCGGACCTGCGGGTGCGACAGCGCCATCGACGTCAGGTGCCCGCCGGCGGACCATCCTGACACCACGATGCCTTTTCCGTCGCCGCCGAGCGACGGCAATTGGCGGCCGAGAAAATCTATCCCTGCATGGATTTCGGCGACGATCTGGTCGAGCGTGGCGTCCGGCGCCAGCGTGTAGCCGATCAGCGCGACGTTGATGCCATGCGCCATCGGCCCTTCGGCAAAAATCGTGAACACCTCCTTGGCGCGCGTCTGCCAGTAGCCGCCGTGAATGAACAACACCGTCGGCGACTTCTCACGCGCTTTCAGAAAATCGATCCGGTTGCGCTCACGCGGGCCGTAGCGGAGGTCGATATGGTCGGGATGGCGTTGGCGCATGACCGCGGAACGCCGCTCCCAATCCGCCGCCATCTCGGCGCTCCCGGGCACGGCAACGCCGTTGTTGAGGCCGAGGTCGCGCTCCTCTTGACTCATCAAGCGCCAGTCGGGCGTATGGAATGGCGTGGTCATGCGGGAGAACTCCGGTTGCTGACTGTTTCCACTTTGCCGGAAAATGTTCTACAGGACTAGGCATTCGCAAAGACGGAAAGTGGGAGGCGCAAGTGGCATCCGATCAGGAACTGGTGCGGGCGACGGCGTGTGCGGTCGTCGAAAAACTCAATTCGGGCGAGGTCACTCCGCTTGATCTGCTCGACGTGCTGGAGCGCCGGATCGGCGAGGTTGACGGCAAGGTGAACGCGCTGCCGACGCGCTGCTTCGATCGCGCCCGCGGCCACGCCAAAACCCTGATGAAAAAGCCCAAAGGCGAGCGCGGCCTGCTTGCCGGGCTGCCGATACCGATCAAGGACCTGACCGATGTCGAGGGCGTGCTCACCACGCAGGGCTCGCCGATCTACCGCGACAATATCCCCGCGCATTCCGATCTGCTGGTCGAGCATCTCGAAGACAATGGCGGGGTGATCTACGCCAAATCCAACACGCCAGAATTCGGCGCTGGCGCCAACACTTTCAACGAGGTGTTCGGCGCGACGCGCAATCCCTGGGATACGTCGCGCTCCGCCGCCGGCTCCTCGGGCGGTGCCGCGGTCGCCCTCGCCACCGGCATGGCGTGGCTGGCGCACGGCTCCGACATGGGCGGTTCGCTGCGGAACCCGGCGAGCTTCTGCGGCATCGTCGGCCTGCGTCCGAGCATCGGCCGCGTCGCGCATACGCCCACATTCAAGATCGACCGCAATCTCGGTGTGCAGGGCCCGATGGCGCGCAATGTCGAGGATCTGGCGCTGCTGCTCGATGCCATGAGCGGCGAACATCCGGCCGATCCCCTGTCGTTGCCCCTGCTGCCGGCCTCGTTCCTGTCGGCGGCGCGCTCCGGCAAGCGCCCGAAACGCATCGCCTATTCGCCCGATCTCGGCATCACGCCGGTCGATCCCGAAGTCGCCGCCATCACCCGCAAGGCGGCCCTGCGCTTTGCCGAACTGGGCGTCATCGTCGAGGAGGCGCAACCGGACCTGCGCGAGGCCCATGAATGCTTCCACGTGCTGCGCGCGTTCGATTTCGCGATCAGCAAGGCCGAGCTGTTGCGGTCCAGGCGCGACATGCTCAAGCCCGAGGTGATCTGGAACATCGAGGAAGGCCTCAAGCTGACGGTTGAGCAGCTCGCCCGCGCCGAAGCGCAGCGGGTCGCGATGACCAATCGCACGCTCGAATTCTTTGGGACCTACGACCTGCTGCTGGCGCCGGCGACCATCGTGGCGCCGTTTCCGATCGAGAACCGCTATGTCGCCGAGTGCGCCGGCAAGAAATTTGACAATTACGTCGAATGGCTCGGCATCGTCTACGCCATCACGCTGGTGTGCTGCCCGGCGCTGTCGCTGCCGTGCGGCTTTACAGCGTCGGGCCTGCCGGTCGGACTCCAGATGGTGGCCGCACCACGCGGCGAGCCACAGCTTCTCGCCGGCGCAAAGCTATTGGAAGATATCCTGGGCGTGCGCGGCACCACGCCGATCGATCCGCGCCCGCCGAAATAGCATCCGCTGACGCGGTATCAGTTCCGTATCGTGACGTGGCGCTCACGCGCCCGTCGCCTCCTTGATCGCGACCGACAGCGCCAGTTTGGTCTCCGCCACGATATCCTCGACCAGTTCCTCCCGGGTGATGTTGGCGACCTGTCCGGTCAACAGCCCCTGCTCCGCCAGCATCACGACCCCGTGCAGCGCCGCCCAGATCTTCAAAGCGTGCCGCTCGCGCAGCAATCCGACCGCCGGGGCTTCCAGGGCCTCCAGCACCAGACCGAAAGTTTCCATCGCCGCATTGTGGAGCTCGCTGCCTTTTGCCGCGCAGGCCATGGTTCGTGACGCGAACATCAACCGGTAGATTCCGTTGCGGCCAAGGCCAAAGGCCAGTGTCGCTTGCGCGAAGCGCGACAGCTTTGAGCGCCGGGACGGTTTTGTGATGGACTCGCGCAGCGTCGCGCTGAACTGCCGGAAGGCCTCGGCGGTCACGGCCGCGAGCAGTGCCTCGCGGTCGGCAAAGTGCCGGTAGGGCGCCGGCTGCGAAACACCAAGTTTCTTCGCCAAGGCCTTGATGCTGATGGCTTCCGGGCCGCCCTGCTCGGCTTCCTGGAGCGCAGCCTGAACCAGGGCATCCCTGAGATCCCCGTGGTGATAGGCGTTGAGCGACTTGCGGGCGAGCTGGGTCATCTGAAGTAACAATCCATCACTTTCCGCTTGACGCACAAGCGCGACGCTAATGTAATATGCTATAACTTAAGGGCGCAGCCAAGACGCCTGCCTCGTCTCGGTCAAAAAGACGGGAAACACATACCGCGCCGCAAAGCGCGCGCGAGCGAGCGAGGGGAACGATGGCCATGCCGGGAAAGCTGAAAATCCACGTCGACCAGGACAAGTGCCAGGGGCACGCCCGCTGCAAATCGCTGGCGCCCGAGTTGTTCAACCTCGATGAATTCGGCAATGCCCACGAAGTCGGCGACGGCAACGTGCCAGCGGGGCTCGAGGACAAGGCCTGGCTCGCCAAGGCCAATTGCCCGGAAATAGCGATCGACGTCACCGAAGAGTGAACGCTGCCAAATCAGTACCGCCGATTTGACGTCCGCTGACCAATTCCTAGCGCCATCATAGATCAAGCGAACGAACCAGAGGATTTGCCGCGATGTCCGATGCCAGCAGCATGATGCCCGAACATCCCCCCGTCACCGATTGGGTCCACGATTTCGACCATACCGATCCGCGCTGGACCGAAAATCCGTTCCCGATCTGGGACGAATTGCGTTCCGCCTCGCCCGTGGTTCACACCGATCGCTTCCTCGGCTGCTATCTGCCGACCACTTATGAGGCGGTCCGGGAGATCGCCCACGACACCGAACATTTCTCCTCGCGTCGCGTCATCGTGCGCGACGTGCGGCCGGAGACCACCGGCGTGGCGCCGCCGATCACGTCCGACCCGCCGCAACACAAGCCCGCCAAGCAGCTGTTGCTGCCGCCGTTCACGCCCGACGCCATGAAGAAACTGGAGCCGCGGGTCCGCGCCATCTGCAACGAATTGATCGACGAATTCATCGCCGACGGCAAATGCGACGCCGCCGCGCGCTACACCAAGCACGTTCCGGTTCGCGCCATCGCCCACATGCTCGGCATCCCCGAGAAAGATTCCGATCTCTTCATCAAGTGGATCCACGAAATCCTCGAACTCGGCATCAAGGACGACGACACCCTGATGCGCGCGGTCCACGAGATGACCGGCTATTTCGCCGGCCATATCGAGCACCGCAAGCAACACAAGACCGACGATCTGATCTCGACGCTGATGAACGCGAAGGACAAGAACGGCGAGCCGCTGTCCGACATTCATGTGCTGGGCTCGCTGCGCCTGCTCCTGATCGCCGGCATCGATACCACCTGGAGCGCGATCGGCGCCTCGCTGTGGCACCTGGCGAAGACGCCGGCGGACCGCGAGCGGCTGGTCGCCGAGCCCGAACTGATGCCGACCGCGGTCGAAGAGCTGCTGCGCGCCTATTCGCCTGTTACGATGGCGCGCGAGGTGATGAAGGAAACGACCGTCAGCGGCTGCCCGGTCAGACCCGGCAACATGGTGCTGCTGTCGTTCCCCGCCGCCAACCGCGATCCCGCCATGTTTCCGGATGCCGACAAGGTCGTGATCGACCGCAAGGAGAACCGCCATGCCGCGTTCGGCCTGGGCATTCACCGCTGCGTCGGTTCCAACCTGGCGCGCATGGAAATGACGGTCGCGATCGAGGAATGGCTGAAGCGGATTCCGGATTTTCGGCTCGACCCGGCCGGTCAGGTCAAATGGTCGGAAGGCACCGTGCGCGGACCGCGTCAGCTTCCCGTGCTTTTTGGAAAGGCGGGCTGAAGCCTTCGCCTCCCGCCTGCTGAGCGTTCATGCTACCGTCCGCGACGCCGGCGATGCCGGCGTCAACGCGATGGCATGAGACATGTCCGAAAAAGATTTCGCCGAACAGAACAACCCGCCTGCGGACAGCAAGCTGACGCGCAGCAAGCAGCGCTGGGCGCGCGAGGGAAAATTCCTCACCGGAAAGATCGCTCGCCCCGAAGAGCAGCGGCTGCCGCCGGGCCAGCACCTGACAAAGGACTGGCCGGTCCTCGACCTTGGCCTGACGCCACAGATTTCCCGCCAGCGCTGGCGGCTCGACGTCTACGGCGCGGTCGAGCGTCCCATCTTCTGGGATTTCGCCCAATTCACCGCGCAGCAACAGGCAAAATTCGTCTCCGACATCCATTGCGTCACGACCTGGTCGCGCTACGACAACCAATGGGAAGGGCTTGCGACCCGCGACCTCCTGGAAGCCTGTCAACCGCGCGAGGAGGCGCGTCACGTCGTGCTGCATTCCCACGACGGTTACACCACCAACCTCGCGCTGGAAGACTTTGCCGCCGAGGACGCCCTGCTTGCGCACAGCTGGTCGGGCGCGCCGCTGCATCAGGAGCATGGCGGCCCGGTGCGGCTCGTGGTGCCGCATCTCTATTTCTGGAAAAGCGCCAAATGGCTGCAGAGCATCGAATTCCTCGAAGACGATGCGCCGGGCTATTGGGAGGTCCGCGGCTACCACAACCGCGGCGACCCCTGGAAAGAGGAACGCTATTCGAGCGATTGATGCGACATCTCTCCCATAGGGAGAGGTGAAGGAAGAGCCCCCCTCACGGAGATCTCATATGCCGACCGAGCGCTTTCAATTCACCGGTGAAGGCGGCCATCAACTGGCGGCATCGCTCGATCTGCCGGAGGCCGAACCGGTCGCCTATGCACTGTTCGCGCATTGCTTCACCTGCGGCAAGGACGTGCTGGCGGCCAAACGTATCGCAGTGGCTCTCGCGGCAAAGGGCATCGCAGTACTGCGGTTCGATTTCACGGGCCTGGGTTCCAGCGAAGGCGATTTCGCCAACTCCACGTTCTCCTCCAACGTCGCCGATCTCGTCCGCGCCGCCGATCATTTGCGCCAGACAAAAAAGGCTCCGGCGATCCTGATCGGCCACAGCCTCGGCGGCGCCGCTATTCTCGCCGCGGCCGGGCAAATTCCGGAAGCCAGGGCCGTCGTCACCATCGCTGCACCCTCCGATCCCGCCCATGTCACGGGATTGTTCAAGGATCGCATCGAGGACATCCGCAAGCATGGCAAGGTCGAGGTCTCGCTGGCCGGCCGGCCGTTCCACATCACGCGCGACTTCCTCGACGACATCGCCGAGCACGGCCTGATGGCGCATGTGACCAGTCTGCACAAGGCGCTCTTGATCATGCATTCGCCGACCGACGACACCGTCGGCATCGACAACGCCACGCGTATCTTCGTCGCCGCCAAACATCCCAAGAGTTTTGTCTCGCTCGCGGGCGCGGATCATCTGCTGAGCGAAAGGCGTGACGCCGCCTATGTCGCCGACGTCATTGCCGCCTGGGCCACGCGCTACCTCGACCCCGTTGCGTCGGAGAAAATCGCCGATCCCGGCGATGCGCCGCGCGTGGTCGTGGTCCGCGAAACCCGCAACAACAAATTCCAGCAGACCGTCTCGATCGGACCGCACCGGATGTTGGCCGACGAGCCGGTGGCCGCCGGCGGCGAGGATACCGGGCCGGGGCCGTATGATTTCGTTCTGGCCGGCCTCGGCGCCTGCACCTCGATGACCATGCGCCTCTATGCCGATCGCAAGTCGCTGCCGCTGGAGCGGACCACGGTGACGCTGAAGCACAGCAAAATCTACGCGCAGGATTGCGCCGATTGCGAAACCAAGCAGGGGATGCTCGACCAGATCGAACGTGTCATTGCCATGGAGGGCAATCTCGACGCCGAACAGCGCAAGCGCCTCCTGGAAATCGCCGACAAGTGCCCGGTGCACCGCACCCTCACCTCCGAGATCCACATCGTGACCCGTGCGGCCGATTGACGAAGAGCCGAGCGGGCGTATCATCCTCCAAAGCGTTTTCGAGCGAAGTGGGCACCGGTTCGCGTGAAGAAAACGCGTCAAAACAACAACTCGGAAACAGCCATGCCCGTCGTTGCGCGCGTCGATCCCAAGACGATTTTTACGCCGGAAGAGTGGAGCCGGCTGACCTCACGCAGCTCGCTGCGCGGCATGTGGCTGGTGGTTCACGCCTGGGGCACCATCATTGCCGCCATCGCGCTGGTCACGCTGTGGCCCAATCCGCTGAGCTGGCTGATCGCGGTGATGGTGGTGGGCGCGCGCCAGCTCGGGCTTGCCATCCTGATGCATGAAGCCGCGCATGGCGGCATTCACGCCAACAAAGCGATCAATGAATGGGTCGGGCAATGGCTGTGCGCGGTGCCGGTCGGCGCTGATCTCGCGAGCTATCGCTCCTATCACCTGCAGCATCACAAATTCACCCAGCAGCCCGAGGATCCCGATCTGTCGCTGTCGGCGCCGTTTCCGATCACCAGGGAGAGCTACACCCGCAAGGCGATCCGCGATCTCACCGGGCAGACATTTGTGAAGCAACGGCTGCCGCTGTTCCTGTCGCTGTTCAAGCGCAGTGACACTGATAATCGGCTGTCGCATGACAGCTTCGTCTCCAGCGGCGCCGACAAGATGGCGCGCTTCCTTGGCATGAACGCATTGATGTTCGTGCTGTTCTGGCTGGCCGGCGCGGGCATCTGGTTCTGGGCGGTCTGGGTGCTGGCGATGGCGACCTGGCTGCCTTTGGTGACGCGCATCCGCAATATCGCCGAACACGCCTGCACTTCGACCGGCGAGGATCCGTTCAGCCACGCCCGCACCACGCTCGCCAACCCGATCGAGCGGCTGTTGATCGCGCCCTATTGGGTGAACTATCACGCCGAGCATCATCTGTTCATGTATCTGCCGTGCTACCGGCTTCCGGAAGCCCACCGGCTTCTTCTGGAGAAGGGCCTGATCAAGCGGATGGAAGTGCGGCCCGGCTATCTCGACGTGATGCGGCTGGCAACCTCAAAGGCATGATCCCGAAAAGTGGGTACCGGTTTTCGGACTAGATCATGCCTCAAACAAGGATAAGCGCGAGGCTGATGAATCAGCCTCGCGTCAGCGCGCCTGACCATCCTGCACGGAAACCCGGGCGTCCTGCGCCGGCACCAGCGGCTGCACGCGAAGCACGCCGCGCAATCCCGCGGCCGTGCCCAACAAAATGCCGCCAACCGCGACAAACGACGCCAGCGCCAGCGTCGACAGACCGGTGAGGCCCTGCCCGATCGAGCAGCCATAGGCCATCGCGCCGCCCGCCCCCATCAGCGCCGCGCCGCCGATCGAGCGCAGCATGTGGCGCGGCGAGGTAAAGCCTTCCCAATGGAAGCGGCCGGTGATGAGCGCCGTTACCAGGCTCCCGGCGAAGACGCCCGCCACCATGGTAATGCCGAAGTTCAGGCTAAGCCCGGTCGACAGCATGGCGTATTGCACGGTGTCGGCGATCGGCGCGATGAAGGTGAGCGAGGTGACCGGGGCGGGATTGAAATCATCGGCGCCGAGATAGCCGGTCGCAAACCAGCCGCCGGCGACCAAGAGGCCGACGGCGACCCCGGCGGCAATCTGGCCCCAGGCGCGCTTGAAAGGCGTGTGCGCGAACGCAAAGATAATCAGCGCGCCCGCGATCACGGAAGCCGCGATCATGCGCGCGAAAGTCTCGGTCAGGCCCAGGGTCGACAAGAGTGCCGGCAGCGAAACCGACTTCGGCGCCGCCTGCGTCGCCTGCAGCACGGCGATCCGGCCCGGCGCGATTAGTCCCTTCAGGGTCATCTGCGCGGCGATGCCGAGCACGATCACCACCACGAAGGAGCGTAGGTTGCCGCGGCCGAGCAGCACCAGCGCGCGCGAGCCGCAGCCGTTGGCCAACACCATGCCGTAGCCGAACAGCAATCCTCCCGCGAACATCAGCGGCGCGGAGAACGAAGGTTGCAGATAGATCGATTTACCGATGTCGACGACGTTGCCGGCGGCCAGAAGCTGGGTCGCGGCGATCGCAACGCCGAGCGCCAGCGCAAACGTCCGGATCAGGCGGCTGTCGCCGTCGGCCCACCAGCCGCGCAAGCCGGAGAGCAGACAGAACCCGCTCAACAGGGCGATCGCGCCATAGGCAAGGCCGATCAGGAGCCCGCTCACTACGACAATATTGCCACCGTCCTGCACTGGCTTTTCCTCAGAATAAGCACGGCTGCGACGTCCGCCACGGCCGAAGGAGAATGCAATTTCTGTGCTGCTATAATGGCTTACATGGAGACCCGTCCACTTCTGTCAAGAAATAAGAAAGAAGCTATTGCGCGGTCGAGGCTTGAGGGAATGAAACCCTTGTCTGCAACCCAAATACGAATGATTCCGTTCCCGCCGATCGAGCCACGCCCGCCGGGATCGTTGACAGCATGACCCCTTCCCATCATGACTAATCGACTGAACCAACAGCTAAAGAGGCTTGTTCCAACAAGTCCGGCACGGCCCCAGGGGAGAAGCGGATTGCATCCGATCCTGATTAAAAAGCAGTCATCGATATCGGCGGAGACGCCGCGGTGAACGTCAAGGCCACGCTCTCGCCTGACGACCTCGCGCGCGCCTGCGCCGACGCCATGTGGAAGGAAGACGACGCCAGCAAGGGCCTCGGCATGGAGATCCTTCAGATCAGGGCCGGCGAAGCGACGCTGGCCATGACGGTCCAGCCGAACATGGTCAACGGCCATGGCATCGCCCATGGCGGCTTCATCTTCACGCTGGCCGATTCCGCTTTCGCCTTTGCCTGCAACTCCCACAACGAGCGCGCGGTCGCAGCCCAAGGCAATATCTCCTTCATCCGGCCGGGAAAGCTCGGCGATCGGCTGGTCGCGACCGCGCGGGAGATCTCGCGGACCGGACGCTCCGGAATTTACGACGTGCGCGTCACCGTCGATGGAACTGTCATCGCCGAGTTGCGCGGCCATTCCCGCACCATCGGCGGCGCCTGGGTGCCGGCGACCCAGGCCGGCGCCAAATAAGAACCAAACAAGAAACAGAAATAATCCCTGAGGAAACCTGCGATGGCTTCGAGCAACCTTCAATCGAAGAAAAGCGGCTACAACCCCGAACTGGACGATGCTGAACGCGCGTCCCGCGACGAGATCACGGCGCTGCAGACCAAGCGCCTCGCCGCGACGCTGGCCCGCGTCTACGACAACGTCGCGCACTACAAAAAAGCGTTCGACAAGGCCGGCGTCCACCCGAAGGATTTCCGGCAGCTGTCGGACCTGAGGAATTTTCCGTTCACGGTTAAGACCGACCTGCGCGACAACTACCCGTTCAACATGTTCGCGGTGCCTCGTGAACAACTGGTTCGCATCCACGCCTCTTCCGGCACCACCGGCAAGCCGATCGTGGTTGGTTACACCAGCAACGACATCGAGACATGGTCGACGCTGATGGCACGCTCGATCCGCGCGGCCGGCGGCCGCAGCGGCATGATCATCCACAACGCCTATGGCTATGGCCTGTTCACCGGCGGCCTCGGCGTGCATTACGGCGCGGAGAAGCTCGGCTGCACGGTGGTGCCGATCTCCGGCGGCATGACCGAACGGCAGGTGCAGCTGATCAACGATTTCAGGCCCGACATCATCACGGTGACGCCGAGCTACATGCTGGCCATCCTGGACGAATTCAAGCGGCAGGGTCTCGATCCCCGCCAATCCTCCTTGAAGATCGGCATCTTCGGCGCCGAGCCGTGGACCAATGCCATGCGCGCCGAGATCGAACAATCCTTCGACATGGACGCTACCGACATCTACGGCCTGTCGGAAGTGATGGGCCCCGGCGTCGCGCAGGAATGCATCGAGACCAAGGACGGCCTGCATATCTGGGAGGATCATTTCTATCCGGAGGTGATCGACCCCGAGACCGGCGCGGTGCTGCCCGACGGCGAAAAGGGCGAGCTCGTCTTCACCTCGCTGACCAAGGAAGCGTTTCCGGTGATCCGCTATCGCACCCGCGATTTGACGCGGCTGTTGCCGGGCACGGCGCGGCCGGGCATGCGGCGGATGGAGAAGGTCACCGGGCGTTCCGACGACATGATCATCCTGCGCGGTGTCAACGTGTTCCCGACCCAGATCGAGGAAGTGCTGCTCGCCACCGACTGGTGCGGCGGTCACTTCGTGATCGAATTGACGCGCGAGGGCCGGATGGACGTGATGACGGTGCTGGCGGAAGCCCGCCACGGCAGCTGGGACGAAAGTGGGCTGGTCGAGCAGACCGCGCTGGTCACCCACCACATCAAGAACACCACCGGCATCCACGCCATCATCAGGGCTGTCGCGCCGGACACACTGGAGCGCTCGCTCGGCAAGGCCAAACGCGTGTACGACAAACGGCCGAAGGATTAGGGAGCCCCCGCATCTCTGGCGCCGCGGCGCGATATGCTGCTATCGTCGATCGCCGCCTGCCGGGGCGACGCATCCGTCCTTCCGAAAAATGCGAGACCGTCATGGCCGATACCCCTTCGCCCACCGCCGCCGAGTTGGTCGCCTCGATCCGTGACAAGAAGCTATCGGCCGTCAGCGCCGTGCGTGCCGCGCTGGAGCGCGCCGAGCAGCTGAAAGATCTCAACGCGTTCATCGTGCTGAACCGGGAGGGCGCGCTGGCAGCAGCAGCCCTGGTCGATGCGGGCAAGGTAACCGGTGCGCTTGCCGGCCTGCCGATCGTCGTGAAGGACAATATCAACACCGCCGATCTGCCGACCACGGCCGGCACGCCGGCACTGCGGAACGCCCGTCCCAGCCGTAACGCCCCCTCGCTGCAAAAGCTGCTGGATGCCGGCGCCATCGTCATCGGCAAGGCCAATATGCATGAGCTCGCATTCGGCATCACCAGCACCAATCTGTCGTCATTCGCTGGCCCGGTAAGAAATCCCTACGACAAGAGCCGGATTCCCGGCGGCTCGTCGGGCGGGACGGCGGCGGCGATCGCCGCAGGGATCGCGACATGCGGCCTTGGCTCCGATACCGGCGGCTCGACCCGCGTGCCGGCGGCGCTGACCGGCACCGTCGGCCTTCGGCCCTCGGTCGGCAATGGCGGTGCGGAGCGGCGCTATGACGATGCCAATCTGGTGGTGCCGATCAGCCATACCCGCGACACCGTGGGACCGATGGGCCGCACGGTCGCCGACGTGGCACTCTTGGATTCCGTCATCACCGGCAGCGCGGTTGTCTCGGCTGAACCGTTGCGCGGCAAGCGCTTCGGCGTCCCGGCCTCGTTCTGGAGCGGGCTCGATCGCGGACTGGAAGCGGTCGCGATCGCCGCACGGGCAAAACTCGCGGACGCTGGCGTGGTGCTGGTCGATGTCGATATGCCCGGATTGTTCGAGCAGAATGGCAAGGTGTCGTTCCCGGTCGCGCTGCACGAGCCGGTTGCCGATATCCCCGCCTATCTGAAGGCGTCCGGCCTCGAAGGCATCACGCTCGCCGACATCGCGGCAAAAATCGCCTGCCCCGACGTGCAGGGCGCGTTCGGCGCCATCACTGCGGATGTATTCGGGGCGGCCTATCCGGACGTCATGAATGTGCAGCGGCCGGCACTGCAGAATATCTACGCGGCGTATTTCCGCGACAACAGGCTCGACGCCATCCTGTTTCCGACCACGATCGCGCCGGCACCCGTGATCGACGCGGAAAAAGGATCGAGCGAGATGTCGGTCAATGGCGGCGCGCCAGTGCCGACCTTCGACACCATGATCCGCAACACCGATCCCGGCAGCAACGCCGGCCTCCCCGGCCTGTCGCTGTTCGCCGGCATGACCGCGGGCGGCCTGCCGGTCGGCCTCGAGATCGACGGTCCCGTTGGCAGCGACACCAAACTGCTCGCGCTCGGGCTTTCGATCGAGGCCATCCTGGGAACGGCGCCGCCACCGAAACTCTAATTCGTCATTCCGGGGCGCGCCAAGCGCGAGCCCGGAATCCATAACCACCATCATGAGTATGGATTCCGGGCCTGCGCCTTACGGCGCATCCGGGAATGACGACGCGACTACACGTGGTCGTAATCGACCACGACCCGTTCCGTCGTCGGCCGCGCCTGGCAGGTGAGCACGAATCCCTTTTCGAGCTCCCACGGCTCCAGCGAATAGTTCACTTCCATCTCGGCGTTGCCCTCGACCAGCTTGGCGCGGCAGGTCGAGCACATGCCGCCCTTGCAGGCAAACGGCAGGTCGACGCCGGCGCGCAAGGCGGCATCGAGAATGGCCTCGCCTTCGGCGACCGGGACCTCGCGGCGCTTGCCGTCGATGATCAGCGCAGCGATTGCCTTCGGCGGCGCGTTCGCGGGCACGACGGCTTTCGCGCGCGGCTTGCCGCCCAGCCCGGAGACAAAGCGCTCGACATGGATGCGGTCGGCGGCGATGCCGATCTCCCTGCAGGTCGCCTCGATATCGTCGCTCATGCCGGTCGGGCCGCAGATGAAGACGTGATCGACGCTGGCCGCCGGCACCAGCGAGCGCAGCAGCACCCTCACCTTTTCGCCGTCGAGCCGGCCGTGCAGGATCGGAATGTCCTGCTCCTCGCCCGAGATCACATGAAATAGCGATAGCCGCTGGATGAAGCGGTCCTTGAGTTCCTCCAGCTCCTCGAGAAACAGCATGCCGCCGGTCGAACGGTTGCCGTAGAACAGGAAGAAGCGGCTGTTCGGCTCGCGCGCCAGCACGCCCTTCACGATCGACAGGATCGGCGTGATGCCGGAGCCGGCCGCGAAGCCGACATAGACCCGCGCCTCGCCCGGCGCAGGGGCGACGCCGAAGCGCCCCGTGGGCGTCATGACGTCGAGTTCGTCGCCGGCTTTCAATTCGTCCGCGGCCCAGTTCGAGAACGCGCCGCCATCGACCCGTTTCACGGCGATGCGCAGTTCGCCGTCGTCGGGGCCGGAGCAGATCGAATAGGAGCGGCGCACTTCCTCGCCGTCCATGGTGGTGCGCAGGGTCAGATACTGCCCGGGCGCGAAACGGTAGTCCTCGGCGAGTTCCTGCGGGATCGCGAAAGTCAGCGACACCGCGTCCGCCGATTCGCGGCGCAGATCGTTCACGGCGAGACGATGGAAACGGGGGGCGGATGCGGACATGGTCAGTGACATTTGAAGTAATCGAAGGGTTCGCGGCAGCTCTTGCAGCGCCACAGCGCCTTGCAGGAGGTCGAACCGAATTCGGCCAGCACTTCGGTGTCGATGGAGCCGCATTGCGGGCAGGCCACCTGCTCCACGCCGAACAGCGCGCGGCGCGAGCTTGCGGGCTGCGGCGGCGCGATGCCGTATTCGCTGAGCTTGCGGCGGCCGTCCTCGCTCATCCAGTCGGTGGTCCAGGCCGGCGACAGCACGGTGCGCACCTTCGAATTGCGAAAGCCCTCGCGCTCGAGCGCCAGCTCGATCTCAAGCGTGATCATGTTCATTGCGGGACAGCCGGAATAGGTCGGGGTGATCGCGACCTCGACCTGACCGTCGTGCACCGCGACGTCGCGGAGCACCCCGAGATCGGCAATGCTGAGCACCGGAATTTCGGGATCGACCACGGTTGCCGCCACGTCCCAGGCGCGCTGCCGCAATTCGGCATCGTTGAAGACGGCGATCACCATGTCGCGCCCGGAAAGGTCCGTTGCATCGACTGCAGTTCGCTGAGGAGATGGCCGAGATGCTCGCTGTGCCGGCCATCGCGGCCGCCCTGCTGCATCCAGTCGCCCATTGGCAGCGCCAGCGTCGCTTCGTTCAAAATATCGGAAACGGTCTTGAGCCATTGCGGACGCAGGCTTGCGGGATCGACGGCGATGCCGGCATCGATCAGGGCGCGCTCGCTGGAATCCACCTCGAACATCTCGCCTGTAAAGGCCCAGAGATCGTCGATCGCGGTTTGCGCACGGGCGTGGCTTTCCTCGGTGCCGTCGCCGAGCCGGATGATCCATTCCGACGAATGCCGCAGATGATAGGCGCTCTCCTTCTCGGATTTCGCCGCGATCGCCGCCAGGGTCGCATCGCCCGATTTCATCATCGCGCGCCAATAGAGGTCGGCGAAGGCCGAGTAGAACAATTGCCGCGCCATGGTGCGCGCAAAATCGCCGTTCGGCTGCTCCAGCAGCAAGAGATTGCGATACTGCCGCACATCACGCAAATAGGCGAGCTTGTCCTCGTCATTATCCTTGCCTTCGACCTTGGCAGCATAGCTGTAGAGCTCCCGCGCCTGGCCGAGCAGGTCGAGCGCGATGTTGGAAAGCGCCATGTCTTCTTCCAGGATGGGCGCGTGGCCGCACCATTCCGACAGCCGGTGCCCGAGAATGAGGGCATCGTCGGCACGGCGTAGCGTGTACAGCACCAGCGGCGTTTCGGAAACGGAGATCGAGGCTATCGTCATGTTCACCACTTGCTTGAACTATCGTTGTCATTGCGAGGAGCGTAGCGACGAAGCAATCCAATCTTTCTTCGCGGCTCTGTAGATTGCTTCGCTGCGCTCGCAATGACGCGGCAAAATCACATATGCCCGACTTCCTCGGGCACGTCGTAAAATGTCGGATGCCGGTAGATCTTGGATTCCGCCGGCTCGAACATCATGCCCTTCTCGGCGGGATCGGAGGCGGTGATCGCGCTCGACGGCACCACCCAGATCGACAGGCCCTCGCCGCGGCGGGTGTAGATGTCGCGCGCGGCCTGCAGCGCCAGCGTCGTGTCGGCGGCATGCAGCGAGCCGACATGCTTGTGCGCCAGACCATTGCGGCTGCGAATGAAGACTTCCCATAGCGGCGTGTTCGGCGTGGACATCATGATCTCCCTAAAAGCCTATTCGGCGGCCTGGGCGACTTGCCGCTGCCTGCGCTTCTCCGCGTAAGCCTGGGCCGCCTCGCGCACCCATGCGCCTTCGTCATGCGCCTTGCGCCGCGCCGCCATCCGGTCGCGGTTGCAGGGGCCGTTGCCGGCCAGCACCTGCTTGAACTCGGTCCAGTCGATCGCGCTGTATTCCCAATGTCCTGTCGTCGCGTTCTGCTTCATGCCGGGATCGGGAATCGTAAGCCCGAGATACTGCGCCTGCGGCACCGTGGCATCGACGAATTTCTGCCGAAGCTCGTCATTGGAGAAGCGCTTGATCTTCCATTTCGTGGAGGTGTCGCTGTGCTGGCTGGCCTGGTCGGGCGGCCCGAACATCATCAGCACCGGCCACCACCAGCGGTTCAGCGCGTCCTGCGCCATCGCCTTCTGCTCGTCGGAGCCGCGCGACAGCGTCACCATGATCTCGTAACCCTGCCGCTGGTGAAAGGATTCCTCCTTGCAGACGCGGATCATCGCGCGGGCATAGGGACCGTAGGAGCAGCGACAGAGCGGAATCTGGTTCATGATCGCAGCACCGTCGACCAGCCAACCGATCACGCCGATGTCGGCCCAGGTCAGTGTCGGGTAGTTGAAGATCGAGGAATACTTTGCCTTCCCCGCGAGCATCTGGTCGACCAGCTCTTCGCGCGAGGCGCCGAGGGTTTCGGCGGCGGCGTAGAGATAGAGCCCGTGGCCACACTCGTCCTGCACTTTTGCCAGAAGTGCTGCCTTGCGGCGCAGCGACGGCGCGCGGGTGATCCAGTTGCCTTCCGGCAGCATGCCGACGATTTCGGAGTGCGCATGCTGTGAGATCTGCCGCGTCAGCGTCTTGCGATAGGCCGCGGGCATCCAGTCGTTCGGCTCGATGCGCTCCTCGGCGTCGATGCGCGCCTGGAACTGCGCAGCGCGCCCGGCGTCCTCGATGGTGCGCTCTTCGGCGTCCGACGTATTGAGCGCCTGGGTGTACATGCGCCGACCTCCCGGATTGTTGGGAGTCAATATATAACACAAATCTCAACCTGCAATATATTTCTGTAACATATCAATCGCCGAAACGGCGCGCCTGTTCGGCGTCGGCCGCGGGCAATGGGCCGTTTTCATTCAACCCATTGCGATCCAGCCATTTTTCGGAACTCGGCAACAGCCCGCGATAGATCTCGCCACAGAGTTTCCGCGCCGCCCGGCCCGGCCAGTCCCTGGGCAGCAGGGCCGGCGGCAGCAAGGGATCGCGCAGCACCACGCGCCGGTAATGATGGATCAAGAGGATCCGCGCCGTGAACGCGTCTGCCTCCGACAGCTTTTCGCGCCGGCCGATCCAGCCGCGCAACGGCTCGAAGGTCTTCATGAATTTCAGATAGGCGTCGGCGGTACGGTCGAGCGGCCAGCTTTCGCTGAGGAGGCGCCGGCCGCTGTCGTCCTCGGCGGAGACTTCGAGCCGGATCGCGCTGGCCGCTTCCTCGGGGACCGGAACCCCCGACGGCGCCACCCACACCCCCGGCAGCGGACTGCCAAAACCGGCATTCTTCAAGGCCTCGCGCGCGGCGTCGCGGTCCTCGCCATTGCCGATCAACAAGAGCTCGAAGCGTCCGGTCCAATCGGACGGCTGCGGATCGTAGATATGTTTGGTTGCGGCATCAAAGGTTTGCCGCCCCTTCTTCACCAAGCGGTAAAAGCTGTTACGGCCGACCTTCTCGCGTTCGAGCCAACCGTCGGCGGCAAGCCGCGACATCGCCGTGCGCACCACGCCGCTGTCGATGTCGAGGGTCTTGAAGAACTCCAGGAGCGTGCCGAGCCAGACCGAACCGCCGCGCGGCACGATGGCGTCACCGAACACGGTGATGACGATGGACCCCGTGCGCGAGGGCTCGCGCTTGAGCTGGTCGATGATGCGGGCAAGCGGCTGCGGCATACTCAACGCATAGCGCGTTTTCTGGATTTACGACAACGCCGGCCCGCTGGATCGGCTCATCTCTTTCGTCATTGCGAGGAGCAAAGCGACGAAGCAATCCATCTTCCTGCGCCTCCACTGGAAAGATGGATTGCTTCGCTGCGCTCGCAATGACGACCCTAAGCCGGTTGAGCTTACCGGCTCGGATCCGGATAGACCATGCTGCGCCAGCCGCTGCGGTCGAACGGCGTCCAGTTGCCTTCCGGCTGTGCCAGCCGATCGGCCACCGCGTAAACCACGGCGGGATGATGACCCATGCCGCAATGGCTGCTCTCGACCTCGATATTCTCCGACAGCGCGGACGGCTTCTCCATGCAGCCCTGCCAGGCGCAGATGCCGTCAGTGCGGCTGAAGATCGCCGTGGTCGGCACCGGCGGCGTTTCCGAGAGAGCCCCACCGAATCGATGATCTTCCTCCTCGGCGCTGCGGCCGCTCGCCATCTCGTAGACGCGCCAGGCGTTGGTCGCCTTGGGATGGCCCGCGAACGGACTGCCGAGCGTGATCACCGCGCGCACGCGGTCCGGCATCATTTTTGCCAATTGTCGCGCGTAAAGACCGCCGAGGCTCCAGCCGACCAGGCTGATCTTGCGGCCGTGCGCATCGCTCATCTCATGCACCAGATCGACCATCGCGTGCTGCACGCCGTCGCGCAAACCGAGATTGCGGCCCTGCCGCCAGCCGCTCACGGCATAGCCGCGGTTCTTCAAAAAGCCGCGCAGCGGACGCGTCGAGGTGTCGGAGGCGACCAACCCGGGCAATACCAGCACCGGATGCCCGTCGCCCTTTGGCGCCAGGCTGAGCAGCGGCAAGGCGCCGAGAAACGCGCCGAGTTCGTGGAAGGCCCGTCCCTCCAGAAACATCAGGGTTTTGGACGGCGGGGCAAGCGTATCGGCGGTGGCGGACATTCTGTTTCCTCTCGGGGCCTCATGCGGCCCAATCGATCAAATGAAACGCGGCCAAATCAAACGCACATCTTGCACCATCGTTCCGCAGTGCAGCATCTCCAGAGCTATGGCCCTGATTCCCTCATTCAAGCGGCTGGACTGCGATGGGACAATAGGTCTCAACGCTCAAAAGCCGCTTCAGTGATGCAAAAGTCACAACAGCCGCAGCAGGAATTCGCCGGTGTAAAGCGCAAGACCCGCCAGCCCGCCGATCAGCGAGCCGTTGAAGCGGATGTATTGCAGGTCGCGGCCGATGTTGATTTCGATCAGGGAGATCAGCTGTCCCATGTCCCAGGCCTTGACCTGATCGGAGATGAAAGTCGAGACGCCGCTCTTCTGGTCGGCGATGAAGCTTCGCAGCACGGCGACCAGACCCTGGTTGATCTCGGCGCGCAACTCGGCATCACCTGCGAGCGCATCGCCCGCCTTGACGAACATTCCGGCGAGATGCTGCTGCAGTACCTGGGTTTCGCCGCTGGCGCTGCGCTCGATGAAGGAACGCGCGTTGGACCAGATGTTCTTCGCGAGGCCGGCGAGTTCGGGCCGTGCCAGGAGGTCGCGTTTCAATCCGTCGATGCGGCTGGCGAAGGCCGGATCGTGGCCGAGCCGGTCGACGAACGACAGCAGCATGCGGTCGAACTCGCCACGGAACGGATGCTGCGGATCGTTGCGCACTTCCGCGAAGAAATTCGTCGCGGAGGCGACGATCCTGTTCACCAGGAATTTGTCGGCACGATAGAGTTTCAGCAGCGTCGGCATCTCGGCGCGGATCTTGTCGCGGATCACGGCCATGGTGTCGGGCTGGGTCAGCGTTTGATGCATCACGCGCAGGAGATCGTCGAGCAGACCCCTGATGCTTGCCATCCGCCACGAAGCCGCGCAGCGTGCCGGCGGCGAGCGGCGCCAGATCGATCGATTGCAATTGCGCGGTGATGCGGCGGGTGATGAAATTCATCAGACCCGAGGTTTCCGTGGCGCTGACCGCCTCCGGCAGCAGCCGCAGCGTGAAGCGGGCGAGGTCGGCGCTGCGCTTGCGGTCGCGCAGCCAGTCGGCGATGAAGGAGCCGAAGTCGATCTGGCGCAGCTTCGCTTCGACGGGGCCCGCTTCAAGAAAATGCACCTCGATGAACTCGCCGAGCTTGTCGGCGATGCGGTGCTGGTTGCCCTGGATGATGGCGGTGTGCGGGATCGGCAGGCCCAGGGGCCGCTTGAACAGCGCCACCACGGCGTACCAGTCGGCGAGCCCTCCGATGGTGGCGGCTTCCGCGAACGCTGCGACGAAACCGAACGCCGGATGCAGCGGCAGCAGCAGTTTGGCAACGACGAACAACGCCAGCGTCCCCGCCAGCACCAGCGTCGCCAGCGCCTTGACCCGCCGCAGTTCGGCGGCCCGCGCGGCATCGCCAGGCGCGTCGAAGGAGAAGGTGGCGGGGACGGTCATGGCGGCTTTCGGGACAACGAGAATCTGTACATAGGAACTGCAAGCGCAGCCGTCATCCTGAGGTGCGCGCTCCTGCGCGCCTCGTCATCCTGCGAGGCTCGCCGAAGCCGGCTCGCACCTCAGGGCGACATCTCCGACATCGCAAAAAAGAAGGCCCGCCTAAGCGAGCCTTCGAAAGAGCAGTTGGTCGTCGGACCGCGATCAGGCGGTCTTGGTGTAGACCTTGCTGAAATTGTCCTGGGCGGTCTTGGCGCCGTCGGCGACGAGCTTGCCGAGATATTCGGTCGAGGCCTTCGCCCGCGACACCAGCACTTCGCCGCGCGAGCGCAGCAAATCGGACTGGATCTGCACCGCCTCGTTGATCGACTTGGCGGAAGCCAGCTTGTCGATGCCGGCGAAGAAAGCCTCGGCGTCCTGATAGAGCGCGTCCTGAATGTTGCGGCTGATCTTGGCGGCTTCAGTGACCGAACCGGCAACGGCGGTCTCGATCGCGGCAGTCACCTTCTCCGAACCGGCATGAAGGTCGGCGGCGCGCCCCTTGGCGGTCTCCGTCTGCTTTTTCACGAACTCACGGGCCGCCTCGGGAACTTCCATGTTCTGGAGGTTCTTGAGCGCGTCGGTGACGGGCGCGAAAGCTTCCTTGACGGAATTCAGCACGGAATTGGTATCGGTGGTCATTGGGGTCTCTCCATCCTCAGAGTTGAGCTATGGGCTCACCCCGTCCGGTCTGGCCCGGGGCAATCCCTATATGGCATAGTTAATGGTGCACTGCAATATTCATATTGCGCTGCGATATCACGACTTCGTGATCAGCACAAGCCCTGCGCAATCTGCCCGATAAACCGGCTCGCAGCCTGCCTTAAGGCTGGACCGCCTCCGGCAGCCCATAGGCTTCCATCTGGGCGCGGACCTGCGCCACATTATGCGCCAGCACGACGATGTCGTGCTTCTTGCCCGCGAGATCGCGGACATGGTCGCGGAGCAGCGCCTCGGCCTTGAAGCCGAGCCCTTCGAAAATCGCGATGGCCCCGGTCTGGTCGACCGTCATCTGCACGAGCAGCTTTTCCAGTCCGGCGCTCAGGGCAAGCGCGAAGGTTTCCTGCGACAGCGCGCGGCCGACCCCCTGGCCGCGCACATCGGGAGAAACCACGTTGCGGATTTCGCCGACATGTGGCGACCACGACAAGGGATCGCGCACGATCGTTCCGCAGCCGACCACCCTGCCCGCTTTCACCGCCAGCAGGCTGATGATCGAACCGCGCTCGATCTCCTTGATCCAGGCGGCCAGCACTTTCGGCTCGCTGATGTTGCGCGGCAGGAACAGCAGGTCATGCGCCGGCAGCCTTTGTGCAAATTCCAGCACCAGCGCCTCGTCGGCCGGTCCCATCATGCGAAGCTCGATGCCGCCGGCTTCGGTGGCGACGTGGAGCGGATAGCTGCGTTTGTCGCTTGAGCTCATGTCGATCTCTCGCATAGCCATGAATTGAGTTTCGGCCACAGCCGCTTGACGGCGTTGGCGCCGGCGACCAGGCTGACATGGCCGCCCTTGAGGATCACCTCTTCCTTGTCGGTCGAGCCGATTTTCCCGATCAAGGGTTTGGCGGCATCATAGGGCACGATGTGGTCATGCTCGGCGACCGCGTGCAGGAACGGCACCTTGATCTTGGAAATATCGGCCTTCCTTCCGCCGACCGACATGGCGTCGTTATAGAGCTTGTTGTCCCACATCAGGTCCTTGGTGATGGTGCGGAAATACTCGCCGGCCAGCGGCAGCGTGTCGGTCGCCCAGCGGTCGAACATGCGGTAGGATTTGACATATTCGTCGTTCCAGATGTTTTCCCACAGTTGCACCTGGCTTGCGGCGCGCGAGGCCGGCCGCAGCATCTCGAACGACGACAGGATCATCTCGGGCGGAACGTTGCCGACGCTGTCGACCAGCCGGTCGACGTCGAAATAGCGCTTGTCGGAAAAATTCTGGAACAGCTTCATCTCGCGGAAGTCGACCGGCGTGGTGAAGCAGATCAGGTTCTTCATCGGTCCGTCGGCGAAGATCGAGCCGTAGAGCAGCGACAGCACGCCGCCGAAGCAATAGCCGATCACGCTGATTTCGGTTTCACCGGAATCGCGCTGCACGCGGCGGACGCAATCGGGAATGAAGTCGAGGACGTAATCCTCCATCCGCAGCGACTTTTCCTCCGGCCTCGGCGCGGTCCAGTCGAGCATGTAGACGTCGTAGCCACGCTTGAGCAGAAACTCGATGAAGCTCTGGCCGGGCACCATGTCGAGGATGTAGCCGCGGTTGGTGGTCGCCATCACGATCAGGATCGGCACGCGGTAGATCTCGTCCGCGACCGGGCGATAGTGATAGAGATTCATGGTGCCGCGGACATTCAGGATGTCCTTTGGCGTCGAACCGAGCGACGGCCCCGAGGAAGCGATATATTCGACGCCCTTGATGCTGCGCTGGATCGCGCGCTGGACCTCGGACTGGATCCGCTCCGGGAGCGACGCCAGATCGAGGGCCGCGGCCGCGTTCATTTCGGCTCTCCACCCGCGGGAGGCGGACGTTTTGTCCGGGGCGGTTTTGGCGGGGCCGGATATCCGCCCTCCGCTGCCCCGGCGTTGTTGCGGAGCTGATGCAACATTGCCTTGATCTCGTTCAGCTGCCCCTCGATGCCCTGCAGCCGCTCGGCCATGCCGACCATCTGCGCCCGGCTCGGCAGGTTCATGCTGACAAGGTATTTCTCCATCATGTCGCCGAGCTGCTTCTGCGCGCCCGCCGAGACCCCGCCGACCTGATTGACGGCCTTGCTGATTTCGGGCGACTCCAGCGCCTTGGCGGCGAAGGCGTTGAATCCCTTCTCCATCTCGCCGATCATGTTCTGCCAGATCGCGACCGGATCGTTGCTCTTGTCTGCCATTGGCGCCCTCCGGCGTGATCGCGAGTTTCCCGCTTGTTTTGCACCATACCACACTGTTGCGACAGGACGGTCAACATGGCGGCCGCCGGTTGCCGCCCCTGGGAGCCTTCTGCAGCGCGAAAAACCGTGTCATAGAGTTGCGGACAAGAAAACCACTCGAGGGATTGCCAAGGTGAACGCCACTGCCCATCAGCCGCCGCAGATCGTCCGCGCCAACGGCATCGACCTCTGCTACGATATCTTCGGCGATGCGGGTGCGGAGCCGATGCTGCTGATCATGGGGCTGGGCGCCCAGATGATCCATTGGGAGGACGATTTCTGCCGGCAGCTCGCGGGCCGCGGCTTTCGCGTCATCCGCTTCGACAATCGCGACATCGGCAAGTCGAGCCATCTTTCCGGCGGAAGCCGCATTACCCTTGCCGAGTTTCTCAAGCTGAGATTTCTGAAAATTCCGGTCACAGCCCCCTACAAGCTGCGCGACATGGCGGAGGACACCGTCGGGCTGATGGACGCGCTCGGCATCAAGTCGGCGCATGTGGTCGGCCTATCGATGGGCGGCATGATCGCCCAGGAAATCGCGATCTCGCATCCGCACCGGGTGCGCTCGCTCACCTCGATCATGTCGACGACGGGCAACCCAAAGATACCGCCGCCGACCCGTGAGGCCTCCGCCGTGCTGATGGCGCCGCCGCCGACCACGCGGGACGAATATTATGCCCGCTTCGCGCAGACCTGGAAGGTGCTGCGCGTCGGCAGTTTCCCGGAAGATGAGGCCCTCGACCGCTCCCGCGCCGAACGCACGTTCGAGCGCGGCCTCAACCCGGCCGGCGTCGGCCGGCAGCTCCGCGCCATCCTAGCCTCGGGCAGCCGCAAGGAGCGGCTGCACACGGTCAAGGCGCCCACTCTCGTCATTCACGGCACCGTCGATCCGCTGGTGCACCCCGCCGGCGGCAAGGACACGGCGGCCTCGATTCCCGGCGCCAAACTGTTGATGATCGAAGGCATGGGGCACGCGCTGCCGATCCCGATGTGGCCGCAGATCATCGACGCCATCGACAAGCACGCGCATGCCGCGGCGGCCAAGGCCTACCATTAACTCGAAACGGAAACGCAGGGAGGGTGAAATGAAACTGGAAGGCGGATGTTATTGCGGCAGTGTGCGCTATGTGGCCGAAGGCGAGCCGATGATGAAGGCGCAATGCCACTGCCGCGAATGCCAGTATATTTCGGGCGGCTCCCCCAACATGTTCATGCTGATGCCGGTCGACGGATTCAGCTACACCAAGGGAGCGCCCAAGCAATTTACCCGCAGCGATCTCGAAGGCGCGGTGACGCGGGAATTCTGCGCCGAATGCGGCACGCATCTCACCACGCGGCGACCGGGCCTGCCCGCTGTGATCCTGAAGGTCGGCACGCTCGACGATCCCGGTCTTTTCGGTACCCCGCAGATGGCGATCTACACGATCGACCAGCAGCCGTTTCATCAGATCCCCGAGGGGATACCGACGTTTGAACGGCTGCCGAAGCGGTAACGACTCTCTCGTCGTCCCTGCGAAAGCACGGACCCATAACCACCGGCCCGCGTTGCTACGAAGGCAACTAACAGCGGAGTTAAATCGAGAAGCCTCGGCGTATGGGTCCCTGCTTCCGCAGGGACGACTCCGAGTTTGTGCTCACCCGCCCGCCCAGACGTCGAGCACATATCGATTTTTCGTGCCGAGATCGTCGATCCAGCGCTGGCCGGCGGCCGCATCGCTGCCTGAGCGTTCGCGATAGATCGCGACCAATGCTGCCTTGACGTCCGGCTCCATCCTGCCGCCGTCGCCGCAGACATAGACGATCGCGCCCTGCTCGATCAGGCTCCAGACGCGGTCCTTCTGCGCGGCGACCAGATGCTGGACGTAGGTCTTGGGGCCTTCGGCGCGAGAGAAAGCGGTGTGCAGTTCGGTGATCCCCGAGGCCTCGAACGCCTTCAGCTCGTCCGCATAGAGAAAATCCTGATCGGGATGGCGGCAGCCGAAGAACAGCATGGCGGCGCCGAGGCTCGCTCCCTTGGCCTTCAGCGCCGCCCGCTCCTGCAGAAAGCCGCGGAACGGCGCCAGCCCGGTGCCTGGTCCGATCATGATGATCGGCACGGCAGCATCATCGGGCAGCCGGAAGCCGGCCTTGGTTTCGCGCACCGTGGCGTGGACGGTTTCGCCCTCGCGGCGGCCGGCGATATAGCTCGAGCAGACGCCCTTGTAGATCCCGCGACCGGAACTCGCGGGGCCCTCGACCACGGCGACCGTGACGCTGCAGCGCGACGGATCGACCGACGGTGCCGACGAGATCGAATAGTAGCGCGGCGCCAGCAGCGACAGCATTTCGAGATAGGCGTGGAACGGCAGCTCACAGGCCGGATGTTCCTCCAGGAGGTCAAACACCGATTTGCGCTTGCCCAGGATTTCCGATCGATAGCGTTCGGTCGAGCCGGCATCGTCGCCGAGATAGGCCACGAGTTTCGGTTTTGTCAGGGGGCAACGTGTGTGCTCCGACATGATCTGGATCTGCTTGCGGGTCGCGACCTGCTGCAGCTCGACAAAATCGGTCAACAGCCGCCCGACCGATACGGCATCGCCGACCGGCAATTGCGCGCGGCGGCCCTCGGCGACCTGCAGCCGGATCTGGTCGGCGGGTAGAAACCCGAAGCGACGCGCCACGGAATCCACCAGCGCCGGATCGTTGCGCGGCACCACGCTGAGGTGGTCGCCGACGCGGTAGGTGATATCCGGCGGCAGTTGCACCTCGATGTGCCGGGTCGACCTTGCGGAGGCATTGGCGCCCGACTTGTTCTGCAATTCGCGGCTGGCAAGGATCTTCATCGGCGAAACGCCGCCGAGCGCGATGACCGCATTGGCCGCCGACGGCGCCACCGGCTCGATCCGGTAGAGCGGTTCATCCTCGGCGCTGCGGCTGAAACTCGAATCGATACCGAATTCCCTGGTCGCGAGCGGCGCGAGTTTGGCGAACCAGCTCTCGAACTCGCCGTCGAGGTCGCTGCGGGCGTCGCCCTCGCCGCGCGCATATACGGCTCTCGCTCCGTGCGCCGCCAACCGCTCGTCGATCAGCCGCGGAATTGATTGATAGGTCGCGGCCCAGTCGCTGTTGCCACAGCCGAACACCGCGTAGCGCAGCTTCACAAAGGCATCCTTCGGCAAATCGCCGCGGAGCCAGTTGACGAATTGCGTGGCGTTGTCGGGTGGCGCGCCGTTGTAGGAGGCGCAGAAGATCAGCACGCCGCCCTGCTCCGGCAATTTGCCGGCGTAGTCATCAAGGGCTGCGAGCTTTGTTGCAAAGCCGTTGACCTCGGCGAGATCGGCGACGCGGGTAGCGAGTTCCTCCGCCGTGCCGAGGTTCGAACCGTAGAGCACCAGCAGCGGCGTATTGTGCCCCGGACGGGCGCGCGTGCGGGCCGCCGCGGCGACCGGCGCGGCCGCCGCAGCCGCGCCGGTATAGGCGCCGCGCTCCTTCTCGTTGCGCGGTCGCACCTTGATCTTGAAACCGTCCGGCTTGATGGTCAGCGTTTCCTTCAGGTGCATCTGGTAGCGGTTGATGTCGATCAGCTTGAAGCGCTGCAGGATCATGCCGATCGCGAGCGCCGCCTCGTGCATGGCAAAGCCGCGGCCGATGCAGGCGCGCTGGCCGTTGCCGAACGGCTTCCAGGCATTGACCGGGCGCGCGGCTTCCGCCTCGCGGCTGAAATTTTCCGGATCGAACGCGTCGGGGTTGGGCCCCCAGACGCTGGGATCGCGGTGCAGCGCCAGCACCAGCACGGTGATGAAGGTGTTCTTCTTCAGTCTGTATTTGCCGCCGATGGTCTCGTCCTTCAGCGGCGCGATGCCGTAGGCCGGCGCCGGCGGCCACAGCCGCAGGGCCTCCTTGAGTATCTGGGTGATATAGCTGAGCTGGGTGACCTGTTGATAGGTCGGCCTGGCGTTGACATCCGGCCCCAACACGCGGTCGACTTCCTCATAGGCCTTCTTGAGCACGTCGGGATGTTTCAGCAGCGCATAGAGCGTGCACGACAACAGACCGCTGGTGGTCTCATGCCCCGCGATCAGGAAGGTATTGATCTGGTAGCGGATGTTGACGTCGTCGAGCTGCTCGCCGGTGGAACGGTCGACGCCGGTCATCATGGCGGCCAGCATGTCCTTCTTGTCGGAAGCGGCCTCGGCATTCTTGCGGCGTTCCGCGACGATCTCGTCGACCATCTTGTTCATGAAGGCGACGTCGGCGCCGAGATCGCGTCGTCGCTTCTGCATCCACAGATTTTCCATCGGCAGGCCGCGGATCATCATGATGGTTTCGAGCGAGCGGACCAGCGATTCCACGAAGGGATGGTAATCGCGCCGGTAGAACGAATTGAAACGGTAGTCGAAACCGCAGAGCCCGATGGTGTCGAGCGTGAGCGCGGTCATGTCGTGAACGACGTCGATGTCCTCGTCGGCGTTGAGCCGTTCCCACTTCTTGACCAGCTGCTCGGCGATGTCGACCATGCTTGGGTGATAGGACTGCATGGCGCGGTTGCCGAACGGCTGCAGCAGGATGTTGTGCGCCTTGCTCCAGTTCGGCTCGGTCGTATCGGCGGTGAACAGGCCGTCGCCGCCGATCGCGCGTACCCGGCGCAAGGGCCCCCGCACCGTCTTGTCGAAACGCTTCTCGTCGGAGAGCTCCTTGACGAGGTCGTGGCCGGAGACGATGACGAGCGGCGCGCCCATCATGTCGAGCCAGAAGATCGGCCCCAATTCCTTGGCCAGCCGCGCCAGGTTCTGCACCGGCGCGGTGGAATCCAGCGACAGCATGTTGCCGACCACCGGCTTGGTCGGCGGCTGCGGAATCGGACTCAGTCGGTTGGTCGACGCCATCGCGGTAGCTTCCCCTGCCTGTTTTGCGAACCGGCAGCCAATCTACCCGTCATTGCGAGCGAAGCGAAGCAATCCATCGCGCCACAAAAAGAAAGATGGATTGCTTCGTCGCTTCGCTCCTCGCAATGACGACGCGGCGCCGGCGCGAGCCTCACCCGAAGCGCTTTCTACGCCATTCGATCAGCTTGGCGCTGACCTCCTCGGGCTTTTCCTGCTGCGTCCAATGGCCGCTGCCGCGAACCAGATATTTCTCCAGGTCGGGCACGATCTTCTCCATGCCGTCGGCCGCCGAAGGCGGCAGCACGTGATCGTTTTCGGCCATGATCATCAGCGCCGGCACCCGAACGGTATGGTCGAGCCCGGCCGCGCGCTGCCAGTTGCGCGACATGTTGCGGTACCAGTTGATGCCGCCGGTGAAGCCGGACTTCGAAAACGTATCGACGAACACCTGCTTTTCCTCCGGCGACAGGATCGGCGTCCGCGGATCGTGTTTGGCAGTCGTAGCCGGCGATCATCTGCGGGAACGCCAGATTGAGCCGCGGCGAGGCGCCGAGGCCGGCGACCGGCTGCTCGGCCGGCGCGTCGTCGCTGCGGGGCACGGGCTTGCGCATGAAGGCATCGAAGGTCTGCTCGACCCGGCTGTTGAAGATCTTGTCGGCCTCGCGCGCGGGGTTTTGAAACTGCACGATATACATGTGCTCGCCGAACCGCTTGCGGAACAGTTCGATTGGATCGGCCGGCGCGCGATCGGCGTGCGGGGTGTTGACGCCGACGACGCCGGCGACACGATCCAGATGCCGCAGCGGCATCTGCCAGGCGACGAAGCCGCCCCAGTCATGGCCGACGAAGATCGCCTTGTCGATCTTGAGATGGTCGAGCAGGCCGACGAGATCGCCGGTCAGATGCTCAAGGTCGTAATCTTCCACCGGCTCGGGCCGGTCGGTCGAACCATAGCCGCGCTGGTCCGGCGCGATCACGCGAATGCCCGCTTCGCTCAGCGCCTTGATCTGGTGGCGCCAGGAAAACGCGATCTCCGGCCAGCCGTGGCAGAGAACGACCGGCGGCTTGTCGGTCTTCGGGCCGGCCTCGTAATAGCCCATCCGGATCCCGTTGGTCTGGGCAAACTGCAGCGGCGGCATTTCAATCATCGTCTACTCACTCTTGTTGCGCTGATCAACTCGCCGCGCTCTTGAGATCGGCCGGCGGCGCGAACGCGGCTTCGAGATTGGCAAATTCCTCCGGCAGCATGTCGCAGAGCACCTGGACATGGGGGATGATGTTGGCGCCGGAAATGAAGCCGAAATCGAGCTGGTCGCGGTAGCTCTGCACGGTGATGTTGAGCGCAAGCCCATGGGTCGAGATCGACACCGGGAAGATGTGCAGCAGTTCCGCGCCCGCCGCATAGAGCGTCTGCCGCGGCCCCGGCACGTTGGACACCGTGATGTTGGCCGCCGGCGGCAGCACGTCCGACAGGCTGGAGCGGCTGTACAGCAGCGCGAGAATCTGGACCAGGATCGGCGCGCCCAGCATGGAGACGTTGGAGACCTGCGGCATCAAGGCTCGCAGCGGATGCGACATCTCCTTGGACTTGGTGGACTGCGCGATGATCGCCTCCAGCCGTGCCTTCGGATCCTCGATATTGGTGGCGATCGAGCAGATCATGCCGAACACCTGGTTGTTGGCATCGGTGTTGCCCTCCTCGCGCAGCGAGATCGGCACCGCGGCCGTCAGCGATTTCGCCGGCAGCGCGCCGCGCTCCTTCAGATAGCGCCGCACCACGCCGCTGGAGACCGCCAGCACCACGTCGTTCAGCTTGCCGCCGGCCTGCTTGGCCAGCGCCTTGGCGCGCGAAAGGGGATCGAGGTGCCGGCAAAGCTGCGCTCCGACGAGATCGATTTGTTCAGGATCGTCGGCGGCGACATCATGCCGGCGATGCTGTCGCGCGATTTCGGATCGGAGATCTTTCCAACCACGTCGGAGACGCTCTTGAGCATGGTCGGGATGTTGCCGGCGAACTTCACCGCGTTCTCGATCTGGAACATCGCGTTGTCGAACAGGATCGATCCGAGATCGCTCTTTCCGGTACGCGGCAACTCGATGCCCTTGGCGGCGGCCGCGGCATCGAGCGGCTGGGTCCAGAGCTGCTGATAGGAATCCAGGAGATTGGCGGCGATATCGCGCGGCTCCTGCCCGACCTTGGCGCGCGCCGCCGGCGGTTCGATCTTCCGCGGAATCGGCGTCACGTCATAGATCATGTTGGTCAGCGCCGCGCCGGCCCCGCCGTCGATGCAGGCATGGTGCATCTTGGAGTAAAGCCCGATCTCGTTGTCCTTCATGCCTTCAAATACGTAGAACTCCCACAGCGGACGGGCGCGGTTGAGAAGCTTGGCGTGCATCCAGCCGACGATGCGTTCCAGCGTGGCGCGGTCGTGCGGCGCCGGAAGGCTGCCGCGGAAGATATGGCGGTCGATATCGAACTGGTCGTCCTCGACCCAGGAGGGATGATCGATATCGAGCGGCGTCTTTTCCAGCCGCGCTTTCAGGATCGGGGCGACATGCAGCCGCGAGGCGATCATCGCCTTGAAGTCCTCGAAGAAGTCGCCCTTGTAATCCCCGGGCAGGCGGAAGATCGCCATGCTCCCGACATGCATCGGCATTTCCGGCGTTTCCAGATAGAGAAACGACGCGTCCATCGAGGACAGCTTCTTGGCGTCACCCATTGTTCCCTCCCGCTATCGATCGCACGGCGCCTTGGTGGCGCTTCTGGCGTTCAGACGGTCCCGTTTTCAGGACGCCTAATCAATGGATTGTGCATTTTCCGGGGGCGCATATGCAATGGCAAACGGCCCGGAACGATCAAATTGCCGGAATTGGCCCTCCCCTTGCGCCAGGCGATCGGCCACCGCCCACAGCGCGGCCGGGTTGACCCCTAGCCCGACATGGCTCGCCAGGTGCACCTCGATGTTTTCGGCCGTCTCAGACGGACGCAGGAGGCAGGTTCGCCAGTTGACGATGCCATCGGTACGCGAATAGATCGAGGTGGTCGGAACCGGCAGGTCGCCCGATATGGCCTGCCGAAGCCCGGAATTGTCCTCGACCCCCTCGCCCGACAGCGCCTCGTAAAGCCGCGTCGCGTTGGTCGCCCGCACATCGTTGGCGAACGGGCTTCCCAGCGTCACGACATAGCGCACCATCTCCGGCGCCTGCAGCGCCAGGTCGCGCGCATAGACCCCGCCGAGGCTCCAGCCGACGAGCGAGACCTTGCGGCCGCTGGAAGCGTGGATCTCGGCAAGCCGGTCGCGCAGTGCCGCGCGCATCCGCGCGATGCCGCCGGTATTGCGGCCCATGCGCCAGGCGTGGGCGTCGTAGCCGAGTTCCGACAGGTATCGCCGCATCGGCGCCATCGACAGGTCGCTGGCAAGAAATCCCGGCAATGCCAGCACCGGATGACCGTCGCCGCGCGGCGCGCGCATCAACAGCGGCGAAAGTAGCAGGCTGGCGTTGAATTCGAAAATGCCTCGCGCTTCGGCGAGCAAGAGGCCAAGACCCGGCGGACGCAGCCGGTCCGAAGGCGGCGGTTCGCTTCGCTCGACCGGCATCGTTATTTCTTGTCGCTGGTTTTCTTGTCGCTGGGGCGCACACCGCCGAGGCCCGCCATGGTCACGAACATGTCCTGAAACCGTTCGGCGATCTTCGGATCGAAGGTGAACCAGCTCTGCATCAACGCTTCCGGCGAAACCTTTTCGATGTTGGCCATAAGCTGCTTCTGCAAATTGTCCATGACCGCGGTCTGCATCGGCTGCACGTCCGGCAACCCGAAGAACTGCCGGGCTTCCAGCGGCGTGCAGTCTATTTCGACGTTAATCTTCATGTCCGCTCCTGATGCATTTTGACGGGCTTGTGACAGTATCACCGCGACGGGCCATGCGACGCAAGCGACCTTAGGGCTAAGGCGCTGTTCCCGCCTGCCATTCGGCCGACATGGTCAACCGAAACGCTCGGCGGCGAAGGGGCCGGGATCGGCAAAGGGCGTCTCGCCGGTCATCATTTCCGCCAGCAGCCGGCCGGTCGCGGGCCCCAGCGTCAGGCCGTGGTGCTGGTGGCCGAAATCGAACCACAGCCCCGCATGGCGTGGCGCCCTGCCGATTACCGGCAGCATGTCCGGCAGGCACGGCCGCGCGCCGATCCAGGGTTTGGCGTCAATCGCCTCGCCCAGCGGAAACAGGTTGCGCGCCCGCGGCAGCGAACGCTGCAGCTGGACCGGGGTCGGCGGCGCATCGCGGCGGGCAAACTCCACGCCGGTGGTGAGACGAATGCCGCGGTTCATGGGCGCCAGCAAATAGCCGAAATCGGTATCCAGAACGGGGTGATGGAGCACGGCATTGCCGCGCGGCGCCAGATGCGAATGATACCCGCGCTTGACGCCAAGCGGAATGGCATAGCCGAGCGGGCGAAATACCTGATCGGACCACGGCCCCAGCGCCACCACGGCTTCGCGCGCGACCATCGCGCCGTCGGTGCCGGCAATACGCCAGCCCCGCCCATCCTGTTGCAGCGTGCGCGCGTCGCCGACGCGAAAGCGCCCACCCTTGCGCTTGAAGAGCGCCGCATAGGCTTTTGCCAGCCCGCCCGGATCGGGAACGAATCCGGGCGCGGGTAAATATACCGCGCCGGTGAATGCCCCGGTCAGGTTGGGTTCGCGCGCCGCGATTGCCTTGGCATCGAGCACCTCGCCTGCGACGCCGTATTGCCTGGCACGCTCCAGTTCGGTGACCGCGTTGGCGAGCGTAGCGTCGGAGCGAAAAAGTTTGATCCAGCCGCTCCGCCGCAGCAGCTCGGGCACGCCGGCCTCAGCGATCAGCGCCTCATGCTCGATCAGGCTGCGCTGGATCAGCGGCAGTTCGGCAAGCGCGCTGTGCAGCGTCCTCTCTTCAGAGGATGCAAGATAATAGCGCACCAGCCAGGGCAGGAAGCTCGGCAGGTCCGAGAACCGGCAACGCACCTGCGGCGCGCTGTTGAGCGCGTATTTCACGATCTGCCTGACATCCCGGGGAAACATGTAAGGAAACACCGAGGCGCACTCGATCAGCCCGGCATTTCCATAGCTCGTCTCTTCGCCGGCAAGTTCGTGGCGGTCGACCAGGATGACGTCCCGCCCGCGCTGCTGCAGATGCAATGCGGCGCCGACGCCGACCATCCCCGCTCCCAGCACGAGAACATCGGCCTTCAGTTCCGCCATTCCGCACTCCGAAAGTCGAATGTCACGCGCCGGCTTTCGCCGCCTAGAGTGACGTTAGCCATTGCGGCATCGCCGTGCAAACCGGCCCTGCCTTTCGGGGAAATCGCGCTTGCGCGGCGGCCAAACACTCTGGCAACATGGATCGGCTGGAGCCGCCGATCATGCGGAAACGAACAATCAGCCACAGCTAATAAGCCACAGCGGAGATCGTGAACAAATGTCGGTACGTCAGAGCTTGCTTGCGGCGACCATCGGTCTCGTCGTCGCGTTTACGATGTCGCCGGCTTCAAGCCAGACGCTACGCTACGCCAACCAGGGCGACCTCAAGTCGCTCGATCCCTACACGCTCAAGGAAACCACGACCATCGCCCATCATGCGCATGTGTATGAGGGCCTGGTCACCCGCGACAAGGATCTGAAGATCGTTCCGGCGCTGGCGGAAAGCTGGGAAATCCTCGACCCGACCCACTGGCGCTTCCATCTCCGCAAGAACGTCAAATTCCACAACGGAGACCCCTTCACCGCCGATGACGTGATCTTTTCCGCCGACCGCGTGCGCGCCAAGGGAACGAACTTCGGCAGCAACGTTCCGGCCGACGCGAAATTCGTCAAGGTCGACGACAATACGGTCGACGTGATGCTCGGTTCACCCAATCCCATCCTGATCGCGCAATGGGACTCCTGGTACATCATGGACAAGAAGTGGTGCGAGGAAAACAGCTCGGTGGCGCCGACGCCGGCCTCGGCCACCACGCCGAGCTTCGCCTCGCTGCACGAAAACGGCACCGGCCCGTTCTACATCGAGAGCCATCAGCCCGGCGTCAAGACCGTGTTCAAGCCCTTCGCGAACTGGTGGGGCAAGCCCGAACATAATCTGAAGGAGATCATCTTCACGCCGATCGCCTCCGATGCGACTCGCGTCGCCGCCCTGCTGTCAGGCGAAGTCGACGTCATCGAGCCGGTTCCACTGCAGGATATTGCGCGGGTCAATGCGAGCGGCAATGCGACCGTCATGACCGGACCGGAATTGCGCACGATCTTCCTCGGCATGGACGAGAGCCGCGACGAATTGCTGTACTCCAACGTCAAGGGCAAGAATCCGTTCAAGGACATCCGCGTCCGCGAAGCGTTCTACAAGGCCGTCGACGTCGAACTGATCAAGAACCGCGTGATGCGCGGACTGTCGACGCCGTCGGCGCTGATGATCGCGCCGCAGCTGTTCCCGCTCTCGAAGGAGTTCACGCGGCCGAAATTCGATCCCGACGGTGCCAAGAAACTCCTGACGGAAGCGGGCTATCCGGACGGTTTCGAGGTCACGATGGATTGCCCCAACGACCGTTACGTCAACGACGCCGCGATCTGCCAGGCGGTGGTCGGCATGCTCGCCCGCATCGGCATCAAGATCAACCTGCTGGCACAGCCGAAGCAGCAGTATTTCGCCAAAGTGCTGAAGCCCGGCGGCTACCAGACCTCGTTCTTCCTGCTCGGCTGGACCCCGGCCTCGTCGGATTCGCACAACGTGCTGCACGACATCATGGGCTGCCGCAACGATCCCAGCGACCCCACGCGCGGCGAAGCCAATCTCGGCGGCTATTGCAACAAGGAGCTGGATGCGCTCACCGACAAGGTGCTGATCGAGACTGATCCGGCCAAGCGCAATCAGCTGATCAAGCAGGCGTTCGAAATCGGCATCAAGGACTACAGCTATATCCCGCTGCATCAGCAGGCGCTGGCCTGGGGCGTGTCGAAAAAAGTGAAATTGACCCAGCGCGCGGACAATCAGGTCCTGCTGTACTGGGCGACCAAACAGGAGTAGCCCGCTTCAATGCACAAGTCCCGGTGGCTCCGCGCTTCCGGGACTGTTCATTTGGGGCTCGTGATGAGGCGCGCCCCGCCTTGAGAGAGAAGTGAAAGGAACACATGCTCGCTTTCATTCTCCGCCGGGCGATCCAGGCCATTGGCGTCATGATCGCGGTCGGGATCATCTCGTTCTCGATGTTCCGTTTCGCCGGCGATCCCGTCAATCAGATGGTCGCCATCGACACCTCGGCTGCCGAGCGCGCCGAGATTCACAAATCCCTCGGGCTCGACGATCCCGTGCCGGTGCAGTTCGCGCGCTATCTGGCGAACGCGGCGCAATTCAAGTTCGGGGTGTCGTACCAGTTCCGCCAGCCGGTCGCGAGCCTGCTGAAAGAGCGGATGCCGGCGACGCTGGAACTAGCGGTCTGCGCCACCATCCTGGCGATGGTGTTCGGCATCCTGATGGGTGTCTACTCGGCGCTGCGGCGCAACTCGGTGCTCGCGAAAATATTCCAGGCGATTTCGTTGATCGGAATCTCGCTGCCGACCTTCCTGATCGGCATCCTCCTGATCTATCTGTTCGCCGTGGTGCTGGGCTGGCTGCCGTCATTCGGCCGTGGCGAAGTGGTGCACATCGGCTGGTGGACTACGGGCCTCCTCACCGTCTCCGGCCTGAAAGCGCTGATCATGCCGTCGATCACGCTCGGCCTGTTCCAGATGACGCTGATCATGCGGCTGGTGCGCGCCGAGATGCTGGAGGTGCTGCGCACCGACTACATCCGCTTTGCGCGGGCGCGCGGACTGACGACGCGCGCCGTCCACTTCGGTCACGCGCTCAAGAATACCCTGGTGCCTGTCATCACCGTGGCGGGCCTGCAATTTGGCTCGGTTATTGCCTTCGCGATCATTACCGAAACCGTGTTCCAGTGGCCCGGAATGGGATTATTGTTCGTGCAAGCCGTGCAGACCGTCGATATTCCGATCATGGCAGCGTACCTGATGATGGTGTCGCTGATCTTCGTCACCATCAACCTGGTGGTCGATATTCTCTACACCATCGTCGATCCGCGGCTGCGTTCGACCATCAGCCGCCCGGCCTGAACCGAGTTCGCCCATGTCCGACGCCGTCGTCCCGCACAAACCCGGTTCCACCGCGCCGCGCATGCGTTTCTCGCCCCGCGGGTTGTTCCGGCGCGCAGCCGAGAGCGATTTGTTCTATTCGTTTCGCCGCTCCAGGATCACCATGATCGCGGCGGCGGTGACGGCTGTTTTTTTCCTGCTCGCGATTTTCGCACCGTTGTTTTCCGTGCAGAATCCGTTCGACCCCGCGCAGCTTCAATTGATGAATTCGCGGATTGCGCCGCTGTGGACCGCCGACGGCCAGAGCCCGTTCCTGCTTGGCACCGACGAGCAGGGCCGCGACGTGTTTTCCGCGATCCTCTACGGCATGCGAATATCGCTCGCCGTCGGCGTTCTCGGCGTGCTGTTTTCGGGGGCGCTCGGCATCGCGCTTGGCCTGATCGCGGGTTATTTCGGCGGCGCTGTCGACGGCCTGATCATGCGCATTGCCGACGTGCAGCTTAGCTTCCCCGCCATCTTGATCGCGCTCCTCGTCAACGGCGTCGCCAAGTCGGTGTTCGGCAACCGGCTCGATGCCGTGAGTACGCTCGGGGTGCTGGTGGTCGCGATCGGCCTGAGTTTCTGGGTCCAATATGCACGCACCGTGCGCGGCTCGGTGATGGTGGAGAAGAACAAGGACTACGTGGCGGCCGCGCAGCTGATCGGGCTTCCCGCGCCGGTGATCATGCTGCGTCACGTGTTGCCCAACGCGATGGGACCGATCCTGGTGATCGCCACCATCAACCTCGCGCTGGCCGTCATCACCGAGGCGACGCTCTCGTTTCTGGGCGCCGGCATGCCCGACACCATGCCCTCGCTCGGCACCTTGATCCGGATCGGCAACAATTATCTGTTCTCCGGCGAATGGTGGATCGTCGCCTTCCCCGGATTTGCGCTGGCGGCGCTGATCCTTTCTATCAATCTGCTCGGCGACTGGCTGCGCGACGCACTCAACCCAAAACTCCGATGAGAGGTGGCGTCCGACCCATGAAACTGATCGCATGACCGATCCTGTTCTCTCCGTGCGTAACCTTCAGGTGGAATTCGTCAGCCGCCGCTCGACGCTGCGCGCGATCGACGGAATTTCGTTCGACATCGCCAAGGGCGAAGTGCTCGGCGTGGTCGGCGAATCCGGCGCCGGAAAATCCGTCACCGGGCTGGCGGTGATCGGCCTGATCGATCCGCCTGGCCGCATCAGTGGCGGCTCGATCTATCTCTCGGGGATGCGGATCGACGATCTGCCGCCGGAGGAAATGCGCCGGATCCGGGGAAAGCGGATCGGCATGATCTTTCAGGATCCGCTCACCAGCCTCAATCCGCTGTACCGGATCGGCGACCAGCTGATCGAGACCATCCGGACCCACACCAGCCTGACTGAACAGGCCGCGCGCAGACGCGCCATCGACCTGCTGGCCGAAGTCGGCATTCCCGCGCCGGAAAAACGCATCGACGCCTACCCGCACGAATTCTCCGGCGGGATGCGCCAGCGCGTGGTGATCGCGCTCGCGATCTGCGCCGAGCCGGAACTGATCATCGCCGACGAACCCACCACGGCGCTCGACGTCTCCGTGCAGGCCCAAATCATATCATTGATAAAACGTCTCGGCCGCGACCACGGTACGGCGGTGATGCTGGTGACCCACGACATGGGCGTGATCGCCGAGACCTGCGACCGCGTCGCGGTGATGTATTCCGGCCGTATCGCCGAAATCGGCCCGGTGCGGGAGGTCGTGCAGAACCCGCTGCATCCCTACGCCAAGGGCCTGATGGGCGCGATCCCGACGCTATCGGGCGATGCCGCACGCCTGGTCCAGATCCCCGGCTCGATGCCGCGGCTATCGGCGATCCCGCCGGGCTGCGCCTTCAACCCGCGCTGCGCCTTTGCTTTCGACCGCTGCCGGGTCGAGCGTCCGGAACCAATCCGTCAGGGCGACCAGGCCGTCGCCTGCCATCTGTTCGATGCCGCCGCCAGGGATGATGCGGCATGAGGGTGGCGCCCTTCATCGAGGTGAAAAATCTGCGCCGCGTCTTCGACGTTTCGAAGCCGTGGCTGAACCGGGTGCTCGAAGGCGGTCATCTGGAATTTCTCAAGGCCGTCGACGGCGTGACCTTCGACATCGCCAAGGGCGAAACCTTCGCCCTCGTCGGCGAATCCGGTTCGGGCAAGACCACGGTAGCCCGCATGGTGGTCGGGCTGCTGCCGCCGACATCAGGCGAAGTCGTCATCGACGGCGTCTCGATGAGCGCCGTCAAACAGATGCAGGCACGCCGGCTGTTGCGCCGCCGCATCCAGATGATCTTCCAGGACCCCTATGCGAGCCTCAACCCGCGGCTTCGGGTCGACGCCATCGTCGCCGAGCCGATCCGCGCTTTCGACCTGATCCACGGCCAGCGCGACATCCAGGCCCGGGTCGGCGAGCTCCTCAATCTGGTCGGCCTGCACGCCGACGATGGCTGGAAATTTCCGCACGAATTTTCCGGCGGCCAGCGGCAGCGCATCGCGATCGCGCGGGCGCTCGCCTCGGAAGCCGAGTTCATCGTCTGCGACGAGCCGACCTCGGCGCTCGACGTTTCCGTGCAGGCGCAGATCCTCAATCTGATGCGCGACCTGCAGGACAAGTTCGGCCTCACCTACCTCTTCATCAGCCACAACCTCGCCGTGGTCCGTCACATGGCGAGCCGCATCGGCGTGATGTATCTCGGCCGTATCGTCGAGATCGCGGAGGGACGCGAACTCTTCCGCAATCCGCGGATGCCCTACACAAGAATGTTGCTCGGCGCAGTGCCCGATCTCGCGATGTCCGGCCGCCAGCGGATTCCGGTCAAGGGCGAGATTCCCAACCCGATCGATCCGCCGCCCGGCTGCGCGTTCAACCCGCGCTGCCCGCTGGCGTTCGACCTCTGCCGCCGGCAGGCCCCCGAACTGATCGACGGCGTCGCCTGCCACGCCGTCAACACTCCCGCCGGCGCCGAAATCCCGGCATGATCCCGCGGATGGGAGCCCGGCCGCAGAGAGTGCCGGTTGGCAGGCCGCCCCGGCTGTGGTCAAGTGCGCCCGCCACGATCTGCCCGAAAAACAATGGATTTCCATGAGCAACATCAACCCCGATCCATTCACGACCAGGCCGGAGATCGAAGGCACTTTCGGGGTCGTCACCTCGACCCACTGGATCGCCACCGCGGTCGGGATGGCTACCCTGGAGAAGGGCGGCAATGCCTTCGACGCCGGCGTCGCTACCGCCTTCACGCTGCAGGTCGTCGAGCCGCATCTGAACGGCCCGGGCGGCGACGTGCCGATCATCGTGCACGACGTCAAGCGCGGCCGCACCGAGGTGATCTGCGGCCAGGGTCCCGCGCCGCAGGGCGCGACCATCGCGCATTACCGCAGCGAGGGGCTGGAGATGGTTCCCGGCACCGGGCTGCTGGCGGCCTGCGTTCCCGGCACCTTCGAATCCTGGATGCTGCTGCTGCGCGACTACGGGACCTTGCGGCTGCGCGACGTGCTGGAGCCCGCGATCGCCTATGCCCGCGACGGCTACCCGCTGGTGGAGCGCGCCTCGGCGACCATCCAGACCGTCGAGCAGTTGTTCCGGAAGCACTGGCCCACCTCGGCCGCGGTCTACCTGCCCAACAACGAAGTACCGAAGCCGGGCACGCTCTTCACCAACAAGACACTGTCGGAAACCTATGCGCGCATCCTCAAGGAAGCCGAAAGCGCGGGCTCCGATCGCGTCGCCCAGATCGAGCACGCGCGCAAGGCCTGGTCGCACGGTTTTGTCGCCGAGGCGATCGACGAATTCTGCCGCACGCAGGCGGTCATGGACGTCTCCGGCTCGCCGCATCGCGGCGTGCTCCGCGCCGACGACATGGCGCGCTGGCAGCCATCGGTCGAAGCGCCGTTGACCTACGACTATGGCCGCTACACCGTCTGCAAGGCCGGCGTCTGGAGCCAGGGCCCGGTCATGCTGCAGCAGCTCGCGCTGTTGAAGGGATTCGAGCTCGACGGGCTCGATCCCACGGGTCCCGAGTTCATCCATCTGCAGGTCGAATGCGCCAAGCTCGCTTATGCCGACCGCGAGAAATTCTATGGCGACCCGAACTTCACCGAAATTCCGATCGCGACGCTGTTGTCCGATGCCTACAATGACGAACGGCGCAAGCTGATCTCCGACAAGGCCTCGCTCGATTTCGTCCCCGGCTCGGTCGAAGGTTTTGGCGCAGTCGTAAAGCTGCGCCGCCAGGAGGGTCATCGCGAGGCGGTCGGCGCCATGGGCGCCGGCGAGCCTACCGTCGGCCGCTTCGGCGAGGTGCGTGGCGACACCGTGCATTTCGACATCATCGACCAGGCCGGCAACATGGTTTCGGCGACGCCATCGGGCGGCTGGCTGCAGTCGTCGCCCGTGATTCCGAAGCTCGGCTTCTGCCTCGGCAGCCGCGCGCAGATGTTCTGGCTCGAGGAAAATCACCCGGCGGCGCTGGCGCCCGGCAAGCGGCCGCGCACCACACTGTCTCCGACCATGGCGCTGCGCGACGGCGAGCCGTATCTCTCATGGGGCTCGCCCGGCGGCGACCAGCAGGATCAATGGATCACGCAATTCTTCCTGCGACACGTTCATGCCGGAATGAACCTGCAGGAAGCGATCGACGCGCCGGCCTGGCACTCCGAGCATTTCCCGATCTCGTTCTGGCCGCGCACCGCGCGCCCCGGCGTGCTCGTGGTCGAGAACCGTGTGCCGAAGGCGACCGTCGATAACCTCAAAGGCCGCGGGCATATCGTGGAAACCGGCCCGGACTGGTCGGAAGGCCGCCTTACCGCCGCCTCGAAAGTCGGACGACGCCGCCGCGCCGCCGCCAATCCCCGCGGCATGCAGGGCTACGCGGCCGGACGGTAAGGGACAATCCGGAAAAGCGGAGCCGGTTTTCGAAATAAATCGTGCCTGAGCTAATGGGCTGAGATGACCTGGATGCAGGTGCGGCTCAGATCAGGACTTCCCGCATCACCCTGCGGCAATCCATCTCGTATTCGAGATCGATCACCGGAGGCCGCGCGAAATGCCAGGTCAGGCCGGAGCGCGTGGCGCCACGGCGAACCAGTTCGTCGGCAATCATGGGATGAAAGTCGTGCACGGTATAGGCCTGCGCGGCCGTCGTGTCCTTCCAGCCGAAACCGAACGCGCCTAGCCGGTTCTCCATGGCGCCGACGGTAAACCGGACTTTTTCCTTCAGTCCCTCCGGGCTGAGGTCGCGGTAGCGCACGATACGCTCGGGATAGCTGCCCGGCCCACCGCGTGCCTCGGCACCACCGGCGATGACGAAACTCGGCGTCGCCCGCTGGCTCGGGCGAGTGAAGGAGAAGGCGTAGAATGACGGCTCGGCCGGCGGATCGATTTCAGGGCAGACATTGCTGCGCGCCACCGGATTGGTGGTGCCATCGAAAATTTTCCATTGCGCCAGCGTCTTGACGTAGTGCTCGTTGAAGCGGCGAAAGCCGTCCTCGGTGAACGCCGCTGGCGAACGCAGCTCGCAGGCGCAGAACGACGTCAGCGGCCGCCCGGCCGCCTCGATGTATTTGGCGATCTGCGCAAAGCCCTCGGCGAGTAGCGGCATCCTGTCGAAGCGCACCCGCTCGATTTCAAAACCCGGATCGGCGGCAGCGCCGCTCGAATACTGAAACACCGCCGGAATGAACCGATAATTGCCGGCCCGAAAATCACGAAGCGTCTCTGGCATTCCCAAAAATTCCCTATTCCAGTTGCATGCGGACACCCTTGCCGCCATTGAGCAACCGCTTGAGGTGGAAACCGGCCAGCGCGTCGTCGGCATGCAGCCCGACCAGCGCGGCAAAGGCCGGCATCGCCGCCGCATCGCCGGCTTCCAGCTTGGCAAACGCATCGGCATATTGCTTCGTCGGCGCTCCCTCGAACGCCGCTTGCGGCAGCGGTTCAAAAGCCCGCAGCGGCTCGCTGCGCCCGCGCAGCACGAGATCGCCGACCGGCCTGCCCCTGAAATTTCCGGCGGCATCGGCAACCGCGGCGCTGACGCAAATGCGAGTGCCCAAATGCTTGTTGGCGGCTTCCAGCCGTGCGGCGGTGTTGATGGTGTCGCCATAGGCGGTGTAGTCGAAAAAGCGGCTGCCGCCGAAATTGCCGACCAGCGCCGGACCGGCGTGTACGCCGATGCGGGTGGCGCCGAAATTCACGCCTCTCTCCTTCCAGCGCGCGCGAAACGCCTCCGCCCAAACATCGAGATCGTGCGCGCACGCCACCGCGCGCGCCGCATAGTCCGGCTGGTCTCCGGGCGCGTTGAACAGGACCTGGATCGCATCGCCGATGATCTTCGCCACCGTGCCCTCTTGGGCAAACACGACGTCGGTCATGCCGCCTACGTATTCGTTGAGCAGCGCGCCGAGCACTTCCGGCGGCGCGGTCTCCACCAGCGAGGTGAAACCGGTGATGTCGGTAAAGATGGTTGCGACCTCGCGCCAGTGCACTTCCATGCCGTTGCTGTCGCCGACGGCCGCAAGCCTAAGTGCGATCTGCGGCGAAAAATACCGTGACAGCGAGGCATGGGCGCGCTCGGCCTCCAGCTGCCGGCGGCGCGCGTCGCGCATCATCTCGACATGACGGATGGTCTTGTCGATCGTCGTTTCGAAGTCGGAAAAATCAATCGGCTTGGTGAGAAAATCGAACGCGCCGCGATTCATCGCGGTGCGGATGTTGCTCATGTCGCCATAAGCGGAGACGATGACGGTCGATTTCTTGTCCTCGGCCTCCTGCAGCCTCGCAAGCAGCGACAGCCCATCCATCCGCGGCATGTTGATGTCGGACACCACGAGGTCGACATGCGGATGCTGCTCGATAGACTCCAGCGCCTCGACGCCGTCACGGGCGAACACGAAAGCGACCGCGCCGTCGCGAATTTGGCGACGAAACTTCTGCAGCACCAGGGCCTCGAGATCGGGCTCGTCGTCGACGACAAGGATGGTGGCGGTCATGCGGCCTGCCCGAGCCTGGTATCGATCTCGCCGCGCAGCAGCGCGAAATCGATCGGCTTTGTCAAAAGGCCGACCGCCCCGCGCTCGATCGCCTTGCGGCGGGTCTCGGCATCGCCATAGGCGGTGATCATGATGACGGGAACGTCGGGCCGCTCCGCGCGCACCTTCGGTAGCATTTCCAGCCCGCTCATGCCGGGCATGTTGATGTCGGACAGAATCAGGATCAGCGACGGATCCTTGATCTCGGCGGCCCGCAGCAGCGCCGCCGGCGCCGATGGGGCAAATTCCATCGTGAAGCGTCCGGATTTCAGGTCGCGCCGGAATTGCTGGCGGAACAGGGCTTCGACGTCGGGCTCGTCATCGACGACGAGTATGTAAACGCTCAATTTTTGCCTCCGGCCTGTGACTCTGCCGCCGCTCGCGGCAGCGTGATGATGAATTCGGTAAATGATCCCGGCTCGGTATCGACATCGATCTTGCCACCATGCTGTTTCACGATGATGTCGTGGCTCATTGACAGGCCAAGTCCGGTGCCCTCGCCGGCGGGTTTGGTGGTGAAGAACGGATTGAACATCTTCTCCTTTACCTCGCGCGGGATGCCGGTGCCGTTGTCGCGGATCCGGATTTCGACCTTGTTGCCGAGGTTTCTGGTGGCCGCGCTCAGCGTCGGCTCGAAGCCCGCCTCCCCCGCCTCCTTGCGCTTGGTGGCGGCATAAAAACCGTTCGAGATCAGGTTGAGGAATACCCGCGTGATCTCCTGCGGATAGAGGTCGATCATCCCGGCGGCGGGATCGAGGTCGCGCTTCAGCGTGATGTTGAAGCCGGACTTCTCGGCGCGCGCCCCGTGATAGGCGAGGTTGAGGCTTTCCTCGACGATCGCATTGATATCGGCCGGCCGGTGTTCGCCCGAGCCTTCGCGCGAATGCAGGAGCATATTCTTGACGATCGAATCGGCGCGCTTGCCGTGCTGCACCACCTTTTCGAGATTGCCTTTCAGCATATGGGTGAGTTCGTCGATCTCCTCGCGGGTCTTGTCGTCGAGCGCGGCCGACGTCAGCACCTCGTTGAGTTCATCGATCAGCTCGCCCGACAGCGCCGAGAAATTGTTGACGAAATTGAGCGGGTTCTTGATTTCGTGGGCGATGCCGGCGGTGAGCTGGCCGAGCGAGGCGAGCTTTTCGGTCTGCACCAGTCGGTCTTGCGCGGTGCGCAGGTCTTCAAGGGAGAGAGAAAGCTCCCGGGTGCGCTCCTGGACTTGCTCGAATAGCCGAACGTTCTCAATCGCGATCAAGGCCTGGTCGGCAAATGTAGCCGCGAGTTCGATCTGCTTGTTGCTGAACGGGCGGACAATGTAACGGGTCAAAACGAATACGCCGATCGGCGCGCCCTCGCGCAACAGTGGTACGCCAAGCATCGTGCGTACGTTTGAACCCCTACGCGCGGCAGAGGGGGCATACTCCGGATCCGCCTGGACATCCGGGACGTGAATCGTCTTGCGCTCAAGCAAGGTGCGTCCGACCACGCTTCCTCTCTCTGGCACCGATGAGAACGTCGCAAGGTGATTCTTCTGCTCCAACGCCAATCCGTGGCTTGCCGCCAAACGATAGCCGGTGTCGGCCGGGCGAAATATCGTCCCCTCGTCGGCGTCGCACAGGCGAGCGGCCGATACCACGAGCGTGTCAAGCACGGTCTGCAGATCGAATGCCGAGCGGCTGATCACCTTGAGGACTTCGGCGGTTGCGGTCTGCTGCTGAAGCGATTCGCTCAGGTCGTCGGTGCGGGCCCGGATTTCTCTGAGCAGCCGTGCGTTTTCGATGGCGATGACCGCCTGGTCGGCAAAGGTCTGGACCAGATCGATCTGCCGCTGGCTGAACGGTCCGGGCTCCGGCCTTCCCAACAGCAGCACACCCTCGACCGCACCGTCGCGCATTAGCGGGACAGCGAGCACCGCCCTGTAATGACCGATCATCGGTGCGGCGCCAAAATCATATTCGGGGTCGAGTTGCACGTCCGGGACATGGACGGGCCTGCTGTCCATGAAGACCCGGCCGGTGATGGTGTCGCGATTCGCCCTGATCGGGTTGACCTGCATGAAATCAATGAAAGCCTGGGTGCAGCCGGATTCAGCTTCCAGCCGCATCACCTCGCCGTCGCGCAGGCAGATGATGCCAAGCGATGCGCCGCAAAGCGCTTTCGCCGATTCCGTCAGCGTCGTCAGCACGGATTTCAGGTCGAAGGCCGAACGGCTGATGACTTTCAGCACGTCGGCGGTCGCGGTCTGCTGCTCCAGCGACTCGCTCAATTCCGCCGTGCGCTGTTCGACCTTCTTTTCCAGGTCGGCATAGGATTCCTGTAAGCGCGCGCCCATGTCGTTGAACTGGTTGGCGAGGCCTTCGAGTTCGTCGCCGGTCGGAATCGAAATGCGCTGGGCGAAATCGCCACTGCCGATGCGCTCGGCACCGGCACGCAGGGCCTGGATCGGACCGACCATGCGGCGCGCCAGGAAAATCCCCGCCAGCACCGCGAAGATCGACGCCGCCGCCAGCACCAGCGCAAGGCGCTGCAAGGCCAGATAGAGCGAGGCGTAGGCCTCCTCCACCGGCAATTCCACGAACATGGTCCAGCCCAAGGGCGCGATCGGCGCAGACGCTGTCAGCACCTCCTGCCCCTGGATGTTCCTCGCGCCCTGCAGCGATTCGGGCGCGGCATTGCTTCCGGTCTGCGCCGCCTGCACCTGAAGCAACTTCGACATGTCGGTGTTGCGCAGCACCAGGCTGATGTCGGGGTGCGCGATCAGCCGTCCCTGCGGGCCGACCACATAGGCATGACCGTGCTCGCCGACCTTGATCTGCGAGACGACGTCCCAGATCAGCTTGAGATTGACTTCGGCGATGCTGACGCCGGCATCCTTGCGGGTGCCGGCCAGCGACAGCGTCATATACGGCTCGGACTCCCGGCGGAAATAGACCGGCCCGTAATAGACCTTGTGGGCGACGGCCTCGGTGAATTTCGGATCCTTGGAGAGGTCGAGGCCGGAATCGACCACGTCCATGGCGAGCCGCGACACCCTCAGGCGCTCCTTGCCGGTCGAGTCGACCTGCGCCAGCTCGGTAATGGCCGGCACCTGCCGCAACAGCCGCAAGGCGTCGAACCGGCGCTGCTCGATCGAGCCCGCCGACCACGGCAGTTGGGTGGTCCAGCCCAGCTGGCTCTCGATTTCCTTGATGAACTGGCCGATCTTCGCCGCGGCAGCTTCCGCCTGCTCGTGCTGAATCCGGATCAGGGCCGCCTTGTGCTCGCGGTAATAGAAGAAAACCTCGAAAATCCCGTTGGATAGCAGCGCAATCCCAACCACCGCGACAAACAGCGCGACATATTTGGTGAACAGCCGGCTGCGGATCCTGGTCCCGGCCGAGCCCACCACCGGCGCCGCCCCGGCCGCTGGCGGGGTCGCCAGCGTTCCGCCTGAGGTGTCCGGGTGGAGGGAAATGCTCATCCCGCCGAAGTTAGCAAGAAGGCGCGCCCTTGTCTCTTGCCGCACTGCGGTAGGGTCGGGCTGACCGCAGCCCGTCCAATGGCTGGATATCGGGGATCGAGCAGTGCGAACGGCAGCAACCGCCAAAGCGGTTGCGGCTCCCGAATGGGGCTTACGTCGGCTTCAGGGCCTTCGACCCCACATCGAATTCCGCGATCTCCTTGGCGCGCGCGGACTCCGCCGCCGCCCGGTGATCGGTGGCGATCGCCACATAGACCGCGGGCAATACGAACAGCGTGAACAGGGTGCCGATCGACATGCCGGCGACGACCACGAGGCCGATCGAGAACCGGCTTGCCGCGCCGGCGCCGGTGGCGGTGAGCAGCGGCAACAGGCCGGTGACCATCGCCGCCGTTGTCATCAGGATCGGCCGCAGCCGGACGCGCGCCGCCATCTCGATGGCGGAGCGGCGGTCGAGCCCTTCCCGGAGCTGCAGCTCGTTGGCGAACTCGACCATCAGGATGCCGTGCTTGCTGATCAGCCCCACCAACGTGAGCAGTCCGACCTGAGTGTAGATGTTCATGGTGGCGACGCCGAAGAACAGCGGAATCAACGCGCCCGATATCGCCATGGGAACGCTGATCATGATCACCAGGGGGTCGCGCAGGCTCTCGAACTGCGCCGCCAGCACCAGGAAGATGATGATGAGGGCAAAGCCGAAGGTGACGGCGAGCTGGTTGCCTTCCTGGACATATTGCCGGGAGTCGGCGAGATAATCGTGGCTGAAGCCGGCCGGCAGCTTCTTGGCCTCGCCTTCGAGGAAGTCGACCGCCTGGCCGACCGTCACGCCCGGCATCGGCACCGCCTGGAAGGTGGCGGAGTTCAGCTGGTTGTAGTGGGTCAGCGCGTTCGGATCGGTCGCCGTCTCGATCGAGACAATGGTGGAGAGCGGCACCTGCTGGCCGGTATTGGTCGACACATAATATTGACCGAGCGCTTCGGGCGAGAGCCGATCGCTGCGCGGCACCTGCGGAATCACCTGGTACGAACGTCCCTCGAGGTTGAAGCGGTTGACGTAGTTGCCGCCGAGCAGCGTCGCCAACGTGCTGCCGATATTCGCCATGGTGATGCCGAGATCGCTCGCCTTCGAGCGGTCGATCTTGACCCGCACCACCGGCTGGTTGAAGTCGAGATCGCTGTCGGACACGATGAACAGCCCGCTCTTGCGCGCGGCGTCCTTCAGCTTGAGCATCTGCTCATAGACCGCCTGGAAGCCGGCCGTGGAGTTGATCACCATCTGCACCGGCAGACCGCCGGGCCCGCCCGGCAGCGGCGGCAGGTTGAACGCAAAGGCGTTGACGCCTTCGATCTTGGAAAGCTGCGCCTGCACCAGCGGCTTGAGAGCGATCGACGAGCGCTTGCGCTCGTCCCAGGGTTTCAACAGCATGCCGGCGATACCACCTTGCGGGCCGTTGATGCCGTTCAGCACGAAGCGCAGGTCGGTCTCCGGGAAGCTGCCAAATACCTTGTCCAGCTTCTCACCGTAGTAGTCGACGTAATCGATGTTGGCGTATTTCGGCGCCTTGGTCACCGCGAACACGATGCCCTGGTCTTCCTCGGGCGCGAGTTCCTTCGAGGTGTGCAGATAGAGAAATCCGACCAGCCCGAGAATGGTCAGCGCGAACAAGCCCGTGATCGGACGATAGTCGAGCGAACGATCGAGCTGGCGGCCATACCATCGCGTCATCGACCCGAACACCCGGTTCACGATCTTTGCGAACCGTCCCTCTTCCGCGCTCTTGAGGAAGACCGAGCACATCATCGGCGACAGCGTCAGCGCGATCACGCCGGAAACGATCACCGCGCCGGCCAGCGTGAAGGCGAATTCGCGGAACAGCGAACCGGTGAGGCCGCCGAGGAATCCGATCGGCGCATACACCGCGGCCAGCGTAATGGTCATCGAGACGACTGGGCCGACGATCTCGCGCGCGCCCTGCATCGCCGCCTGCACCGGCGGCTTGCCCTCCTCCAGATGGCGGTGGATGTTTTCCACCACCACGATGGCATCGTCGACCACGAGCCCGATCGCCAGCACCATCGCCAGCAGCGTCAAAAGGTTGAAGCTGAATCCCGCGATCAGCATCAGGCTGCAGACGCCGATCAGCGACAGCGGAATCGTCACCACCGGGATGATCACCGAGCGGAACGAGGCCAGGAACAGGAAGATCACCACGACCACGATGATGACGGCTTCGCCGAGCGTCTTCTCGACCTCGTCGATCGAGGATTGAATGAACTTGGTGGAATCGTACGCCACCTTCATCTTCATCGACGGCGGCAGGTTGCGCTCCAGTTCCGGAAACAGCGCGCGGACGCCCTTGACCAGCGTCAGCGGATTGCCTTGCGGCGTCGCCTGCACGCCGATGAAGATCGCATGCTCGCCGTTGAAGGCGACGCTGGCGTCGGTGCTCTGCGCCGCGAGTTCAACGGTGGCGATGTCCTGCATGCGCACGAAGCCGCCGTCCTTGGATTTGACGATCATGCGCTTGAACTGGTCGAGGTTCTTCAGGTCGGTGTTGGCCGAGACGTTGGAGACGATGAAGAAGCCCTTGGACTGGCCGGCGGCCGCCTGGAAGTTGTTGGCGGCGATCGCGGCCGAAACGTCCGCCGGCGACACGCTGCGGCCGGCCATGCGGACCGGATCGAGCCACAGCCGCATCGCGAAGGTCTGGCCGCCCAGAATGTCGGCCGAGGCGACGCCGTCGACCGTGGAAAGCACCGGCTGCACCACGCGCGTCAGATAGTCCGAGATCGCCGAGCCCGACAGCACTTCGCTGGAGAAGCCGAGATACATCACCGCCGTGGTCTGGCCGGTCGTCTTGGTCACGATCGGGTCGTTGGATTCCTTCGGAATGAGGTATTTGACCGAATTCACCTTGGCGAGCACTTCGGTCAGCGCCTGGTTCGGATCGAAATTCAGCTTGATGTAGACCTGGATGGTCGAGGTGCCGAGCACCGACGACGAGGTCATGTAATCGACGCCTTCGGCGGAGGCCACGGCCTGCTCGATCGGCGTGGTGATGAAGCCCTGGATCAGGTCGGGCGACGCGCCGGGATAGACGGTGGTTATGTTGACCACCGTGTTCGACAATTTCGGATACTGCCGGATCGGCAGCGTGGTCGCGGCCCGGAAGCCGATCAAAAGGATCAGCAGGCTGACGACCACCGCCAGCACGGGTCGCTTGATGAAAATATCGGTCCAGACCATCGCGATGCGCTCCGTTAGATCATGATCCGGTTCAACCGGACCACGATCTCATCTTTCTGTTCGAGCATGATCCCCGGGAAGACGCTTCGCGTCTGTCGCGGGTCCTGTCTCAGTAACGCGGCGGGTTCGCCGGAATCGGCGGCGGCCCGTCGGTCGAGATCGCCACGGCCGCACCCGATTGCAGCTTGAGCTGGCCGACCGCGACCACGCGATCGCCGGGCTTCAATCCCGAGAGGATTTCGGCGCGCCCGTCGACCCGGTTGCCGGTGCGCACGAAGGTGCGAACGGCGGTCAGGCTGGTCTTGCCGTCGGCCTCTTTCTTCTCGGTGATCAGGAACACGGAATCGCCGTACAGCGTATAGTCGACGGCGGTCTCGGGAACGGTGACGACCGGCGGCTTGTCGGGCAGCACCACGGTGGTGGTCGCGAACATGCCGGGCTTGAGGATGTGCCCGGGATTGTCGAGGGTTGCCTGCACGCGGATGTTGCGCGTGTCGGTGGCGATCTGCGGTTCGATCGCGGTGATCTTGCCCTCGAAGGTGCGCCCGGGATAGGCGTCGACCGCGATGCGCACGGTCTGTCCGACCTTGAGCGCGGCGCTGTCCTTTTCCGTCACGGTGAAGTTGGCATAGAGCTGCGACAGGTCGGTCAGCGTCACGATCTGCGTGCCAGCGGTGAGATACTGGCCGACCTCTACATGCCGGACGCCCAATTCACCGTCGAACGGCGCGCGCACCAGCTTCTGCGAAATCAGCGCCTGGGTCTTGGCGATGCCTGCGTTGGCCTGATCAAACGCCGCCTGAGCGGCATCGACCGTCGCCTGCGGACCGAACTGCTTCGCCGCGAGCTGCTTGGCGCGATCCAGCACCAGCTCCGCGCCGGTCGCCTGTGCCTTGAAGCTGGCGAGATCGCCCTGATCGGGACCGTCGAACAATTGCACCAGCGGACTGCCGGCCTTCACGCTGGAGCCGGCGGTGAACATGATGTCGGTGATGCGGCCGGAGACGTCGGAAGTGACGTTCACCTGATGCACGGCGGCGAGATCGCCGACCGCGGTCAACAGATTCGGAATCACTTCGGATTTCGCCTCCGAAATGCTCACGCTCGACGGCGGCGGCTTATTGTTGGCGAAGAACTGCGCGATCATCTGGCCGCGGAAATAATTGAACCAAACGAAGCCGCCGACCAGCGCCGCCAGCAACAACCCCACGATGATGAACCAGCGCACCATCCGGACCGGACGCTTGCGCGGCTGTTCCACGATCGGCTTGCCTGCGATCTTGGGTTCCGTTGCGATGTTCATGTCATGCACCTTCTGCAGCTATGTTCTGCTCGAAATCATCCGACAATTCGCGATCCAGATGCGAGGCAATGGCGGTATCGTTCAATCCAATGCCGCGGAGAATGAATTCGCAAAGCTGCCGCTCCAGGTCGGCTGACTTGCCGTAGGAAAGACACGGCACCGACGGCATCCGCGTCAGCGTCGCCATCAGCACGGCGTGATGGGCGAACCAGAACAGGTTCATCGGCTCGCGCCCGATCGGCGCCGCATCCCCCGTCTCAAGGGCGCGCTTCAGCGAGGCGGTGAAGACGGGTCCGAGCAGGCTTCCGATCTTCTCGTAGATCAGCCGGGCAAATTCTCCGTCGTCGAGGTGGCTGGTGACCATCAGGCGGAGCCGCTGGGCTTCCTCCTGATCGGGAGCCGCCGAGACCCCCTGGAAATGCCGGACCATGCAGCGAATCAGCACGACCAGCGTTTCAGTCGAAGGCTCACTCCCCAATAACCGGTTCAGGCCCGGATCAGCCTCGCATTCTTCCGCAAGGATTTCCGCATACAGCGCCGATTTGGTCGGAAAGTGCTTGAACAGCAAGCCTTCCGAAATCGAGGCCGCCGCCGCAACGCTTTTAGTCGTGGTGCCGGCGAAGCCATGGCGGGCAAAGCAACGCTTGGCGGCGCTGAGGATCAGCTGCCGGCGCAAGTCGCCAGTCATTCGCAAAGTGCTCATCTTGTGAGTAAGCACTCACCTTAACGAATGTCAACAAATTTGCTGCGCCGCACACGTTCACGTGAACGTTAGATCGGGCTGAATCCGAGCGACCCGCGGATCCGGTTCACGATGAAAGTTCCGTCCCGGCTGGACAGCACGCGCTCGAGGTTGGCGCTGTCGATCTTGACGCTGGCAAAGCGCGGCCCGCTGGCCGTGTCCTGCATCGAGGACGCAAAATCTTCGATCTCGGCCATGGTCGCCATCGCGCGGGCATCCGCGATCCCGCACGACTTCGCCACGCCGACGAGGTCCACGGTCGCCGCGGTGTGGCTCGCCTGCCCACCGGTCTCGCCATAGACCTCGTTATCCAGCACCACGATGGTAAGATTGGCGGGCTTCTGCAGGCCGACGGTGGCGAGGCTTCCCATCCCCATCAGCATCTCGCCGTCGCCGGTGATGACGACCACGGGCAGCTTCGGCTGCGCCAGCGCGATGCCGAGCCCGATCATGACGGCGCCGCCCATGGCGCCCCACAGATAGAAATTACGGTCGTGATCGCCGGCCGCGGCGATATCGTAGGTCGAGGCGCCCAGCCCGCCGACGGCAATGGCATTCTTGCGGTCCGCCAGCAGGCCGGAGACGACGGCACGGCGATCGAGAAGATTGGCTTTGCTCATTTGGTGAAGACCTTTGCGCCGATCAGGCGCTGCGACAGGAGAACGGCGGTCGGCGTGCAGGCGTTGTAGGCCTGCCCTGCGCCAGCCTCGACGACCTCGCGCACCTCGTCCGGGTGAGAGGCGCGCAGCACCTTGATGCCGCACAATTCGAAGACGCCTTGCGTGGTCGAGCCCATCGGCACCTGCCAGGGATTGAACTCACCCCATTCGCCGCGCATCGTCACCAGCGTCAGGAACGGAAAGCGGAAGATCTGGGTCAGCGACAGCATGTTGACGCAATTGCCGACGCCGCTCGACTGCATCAGCAGCACGCCGCGCTGGCCGCCGGCCCAGGCGCCGGCCAAGAGCGCCACGCCTTCCTCCTCGGTGGTCAGCGGAATCCCCCGCATCGAGGATGTGCCCAGCACGCGTTCGATCAGCTGCGAATGCCCGGCGTCCGGCACGTAAGGCACCTGCCGGACCTCGAAGCGCTGCAATATCTTGAAGATGTCTTCGGGCCAGGACGGCGCAGTCTCGGTGGTTTCGGTGCGGGCGTGCATTTTCATTTCCAGTGGGTTAGGCGAGACTGTATTCAGGTGCGGGACTTTAGTGCCTGAGCCGGTTTCGAAAAGAGCAAAAACGGCATATCGGTCTCCCCAAAGAGTATGGCAGCATGAATGCGAACGCGCGAGAGCTGGCGGCCCATTTCGACATCGAGAAGCTGACGCCGGAATTCTATGCCGACCCCTACCCGGTTTATCGTGCACTGCGGGAGCATGAACCGGTCAAGCGCATGCCCAACGGCTCCTGGTTCCTGACGCGCTACGACGATCTCGTCAGCGCCTACAAGAACACAAAGCTGTTCTCCTCCGACAAGAAAAAGGAGTTCGCGCCGAAATACGGCTCGTCGCTGCTCTACGAGCACCACACCACCAGCCTCGTCTTCAACGACCCGCCGGCGCATACAAGGGTGCGGCGGCTGATCATGGGCGCGCTGTCGCCGCGCGCCATCGCGGAAATGGAGCCTTATCTGATCGCGCTGGTTGACCGGCTGCTCGATGGCCTCGCCGCCAAGCAAAATGTCGACCTGATTGACGATTTTGCATCCGCGATTCCTATTGAAGTGATCGGCAATCTGCTCGACGTGCCCCACGACGAGCGCGACCCCTTGCGCGACTGGTCGCTGGCAATCCTCGGCGCGCTCGAGCCGGTGATCTCGGCGGAAGCCTTTGCCCGCGGCAACAATGCGGTGAAGGATTTTCTTGATTATCTGGAGACCCTGGTGGCGCGGCGCCGGGCAAACCCCGGCAATCCCGATCGCGACGTGCTGACGCGGCTGATACAGGGCGAGGAAAACGGCGAGCGGCTGACCGAGAAGGAATTGCTGCACAATTGCATCTTTCTGCTCAATGCCGGCCACGAGACCACCACTAACCTCATCGGCAACGGGCTGGTTGCACTGTCGCGCTATCCTGCGCAGAAGAAACGGCTGATCGAACACCCTGATCTGATCAAGACCGCGGTCGAAGAGATTTTACGATTCGAAAGCTCGAACCAGCTCGGCAATCGCATGACGACGGAAGAGGTCGAACTCGGCGGCGTCATGCTTGCTCCGGGCACGTCGGTGACGCTCTGCATCGGCGCCGCTAACCGCGACTCCGCCCAATTCACCGATCCGGAAACTTTCGACATCGGCCGCACGCCGAACCGGCATCTGGCGTTCGCCACCGGCGCGCATCAATGCGCGGGGATGGCGCTGGCCCGGCTCGAAGGCGCGATCGCGATTTCGCGGTTCCTGGCGCGATTCCCCGGCTTCACGCTGAACGGCGAGCCGGTGCGCGGCGGCCGCGCGCGTTTTCGCGGATTTTTGAAGGTGCCGTGCGCGGTCGGACACGGCCCGGACTGATCGCGCCGCCTCGTCGTGATAAGGTCGTCGCCATGACCGCCGCCGAGCCTAAAATGCTTCGGGTGACCTACGCCACGGCGACCGCCGACGCCGTGGCGGCGTTTGTTGCCGTCCATTACGATTTGCCGGAACCGCTGGAATGCCTTCTGCTGCAACGCGGCTTCAACGACAGCTTTGCCGTCCGTACGCCGGATGACACGCACTTTGTCCTGAGAATGTCGGGCCGGCGCCAGCGGGGCGCTGCCGATGTGGACACGGAGACCAGATTTCTGGCCTATCTGGATTCGGTCGGCGTGCCGGTTTCGGCCGCGGTACCCAATCGCGCCGGCGCGCTGTTCTGCGAAGCGGCGATGCCGGAAGGTGCGCGACCCGTCGTGCTGTTTCGACACGCCGAAGGACGCGCACCTATACTCGACGCGCCGGAGGATGCGCGAGCGCAGGGGGCCACGCTCGCGCGCCTCCACGACGCGGCGGAGCGGTTTCCCGATCGGGAAGCCGGCCGGTACCGTCTGGATCTGAATCACCTGCTGCATCTCCCGCTGGCGCAAATCCTCGGCCTGAAGGACATCAAGGACGAGACCCGGCGCTATCTTTCCGAATTGTCGTCCCGGCTGGATGCGTCGGTCGGCGCGCTGCCGGAATTGAGCTGGACGCGTTGTCATGGCGATTGCCACGGCGTCAACGCACGCATCATCACGGAAGGTCGGCTCGCCGGACAAGCCCGATTCTTCGACTTCGACGACGGCGGTTTCGGCTATCTCGCCTACGACCTCGCTGTGCATCTCTGGGCCCAGATATCGTTCAACCGCCACCGGCACGCGATCTGGCTCGCTTTCATCGACGGCTATCGCTCGGTTCGGCCCATCGCGCAAGGCGACTTTGCGGCGGTAGCGTTGTTCGTGCCGATCCGCCACATCTGGCTGATGGGCGAATATGCCGGCCGGGTGGCCGAGTGGGGCACGGAGACGATGGCCTGGCTTGGTCAGCAGGAGCAATTCCTGCGAGCCTGGGAGGCCGAGAAATTATCGCCGGGTTTGCTTGGATAATAACTCCCCACTGGATCCGGTGGCCGTTGCCATCGCGCTGCAGCATGCTCCCCGTCGGCTGACGGTCGCCGGCAAAGCTGCTAGGATCGCCTCAGGTTCATCGCAAACGGAGCTTCGCCATGGACGCCGTGACGCCGAAGAGCTCTCAGGCATCGGACGCGCATTCGCACCTCGTTCAGCCGCAAAACATGGAGTGGCAGAAGACCCGCTTCCCCGGCTGCGAGGCCAAGACTCTGCTCTTCGATCGCACGACCGGCCTGATGACCGCCCTGATGCGGTTCGCGCCGGGCTCGGTGCTGCCAGACCACGAGCACGTCAACATCGAGCAGACCTACGTGCTCGAGGGCAGCCTGGTCGACAAGGAAGGCCCGGCGAAGGGCGTCGCCTGCAAATCCGGCGAATTCATCTGGCGCGAGCCGCACAGCCGCCACGCCGCCTGGTGTCCGGAAGGCGCGTTGATCCTTGCGATGTTCCAGGTCCCCAACAAGTTCTTCGAGGCCGACGGCCGCGTCGTCGATGCCAACGGCGCCGATTGGGACGAGACCTGGGGGCACACGCACAAGGACTGAGCCGGCGAACGCATCTCTATCGTCGTCGCCGCGAAAGCAGTTCGCAGGGTGGGAAAAGGCGCCCTTCGCGCCGTGCCCACCATTCCATGTGTCGGCATTTCCGGTGGGCACGCTTCGCTTTTGCCCACCCTACAGTTCCTAAACCACCGAGCAGTGTCGCGCGATGCAAGTGCGCAAAACCTCATCCATCGGCTTGCCCCACCAATCGCCGGAAAAAATCTCGATCTCGGAATAGCCCGCAAATCCCTGCGCCTCGACCGCGGCGCGCAACGCCTTGATGTCGATCACGCCGTCGCCCATCATGCCGCGGTCGTTGAGGATGTCCTTGGTCGGCACCAGCCAGTCGCAGACGTGAAACGCCAGCAAGCGTTCTTTCCCCGCCCGCGCGATCTGCGGCAGCACCTCCGGGTCCCACCAGACGTGATAGACGTCGAGCGCGACGCCGAGTGCGCCTGAACGTTGCGGGTCCAGCCGGTCGCAGAGATCGAGCGCCTGTTTCGTCGTGTTGACGCAGGCGCGGTCCGCCGCATAGGCCGGATGCAGCGGCTCGATCGCTAAGGGCATGTTTGCCTCGCGCGCATATTCCATTATTTCCGCGATGGCGTCCTCGACCTGCGCGCGCGCGCCCAGGATATCCTTCGAGGCCGCGCTGCCCGGCCGCGAATATTGCGGCAGGCCGCCGACCACTAGCACGATGCAGGGCGCGCCGAGCGCCTTTGCTTCATCGACGGCGCGACGATTGTCGTCGCGCGCCTCGATCCGCTGCGCGGCGTCGGCGACGAACATCCCGCCGCGGCAATAACCGGACAGTTCGAGCCCGGCATCACGTACCGCCCGCGCCGCGCGATCGAGCCCGACGGCAGCGACCTGGTCGCGCCAGGGGTCGATGGCGCGGATGCCATGCCGCGCGCAGGCCTCGATGATCTCCAGAAGATCGCCCTGCTTGCGGACCGTCGCGGTGTTCAGCGACAGCCAGCGATGATCGGCCGAAAAATCCCGCATCACGCCTCGATGCCGCGCGAGGCCAGCACCGCCTTCATCCGCCGCGTCGCCACTTCAGGGTTGGCGAGCAGCCCGGCCTGGTCGGCGAGGCGAAACAGCTCGGCCAGATGCAGCGTCGAACGCGTGCTCTCCTGCCCGCCGACCATGGTGAAATGATCCTGATGGCCGTTGAGATAGGCCATGAACACGATGCCGGTTTTGTAGAACCGCGTCGGCGCCTTGAAGATATGCCGCGACAGCGGCACGGTCGGCCCCAGCACATCGTGGAAGCCGGCCGCATCGCCGGCCGCGAGCCTCGACAACGCGTAGGACGCCGCCGGCGCGATGGCGTCGAAGATACCGAGCAGCGCGTGGGAAAAGCCCTCCTCGTCGCCCGCGATCAACTCGGCGTAGTTGAAATCGTCGCCGGTATACATCTTCACTAGTCCGTCGATCCGCCTGCGCATGTCGATCTCGCGCTGCTTGTCGAGCAGCGAGACTTTCACGCCGTCGACCTTCGCCGCGTTGGCGTTGATGACGCCGACCGCGACCTCCATCGCCGCGTCGAGGTCTTGCGTGCCCCAGTAATTCGCGAGCGCCGGATCGAACATGTCGCCGAGCCAGTGGATGATCACGGGCTCGCGCACCTGCGATAGCACGCGGTTGTACACCTTGATGTAATCGTCCGGATTGCGGCCGATCCGCGCCAGGGCGCGCGAAGCCATCAGGATGATCCGCCCGCCGGCCTTTTCGACCGCCGCGATCTGCTCTTCATAGGCGCGGATCACGTCGTCGAGGCTCTTCGCATCTTCCGGCGCGAGATGGTCGGTGCCGGCGCCGGAAAACACCAGCGCGTTGCCGCGGGCCTTTGCCGCCTTCACCGAACGCTGGATCAATTCCAGCGAGGTCGGCCAGTCCAGCCCCATGCCGCGCTGCGCGGTGTCCATCGCCTCGGCGACGCCGAGACCGAGGTCCCAGACGTGTTCGCGAAAGGCAATGGTCCTGTCCCAATCGACGGCGGCGGAGAGCCACGGATCGACATCGGCGAGCGGATCGGACACCACATGCGCGGCGGAAAACGCCACCCGGTTCAGCGTGCCCTGAAGTTTTGCGGGAAACGTCCGCGACGCCGCGAGGCGATAAGTTTCGATCGAACGATCGGCTTTCGGCAGTTTCAGCTGATACGACGAGACGGGCAACACCGGTCTGTTCATGGGGTCTTCTCCTCACACCTTGATCGGCGCGACGTCGATCCAGCGCCGTTCGCGCCAGCTCTGCAGCGCGCATTCGGCAAGCTGCACGCCCTTGGCGCCTTCCAGCAGCGTGAACTTGTAGGGCGCGTCCTCGCAGACGTGGCGGATGAACATCTCCCACTGCTCTTTGAAACCGTTGTCGTAGCTGGTGTTCTCCGGCAGCCTCTGCCAATCGCCGTAGAAGTCGTGCAGCCGCTTCTCGTCCGGATTCCACACCGGGCGCGGCGTCGCCTGCCGGGCCTGGATCATGCACTCGGAAAGCCCGGCCACCGCCGAGCCGTGGGTGCCGTCGACCTGGAAGGTGACGAGGTCATCGCGATAGACCCGCGTCACCCAGGACATGTTGATGTGGGCGATCACGCCGCCCTTGAGACGGAAGGTGGCGTAGGCGGAATCGTCCGCGGTCGCCTTGTATTTCTTGCCCTTCTCGTCCCAGCGTTCGGGAATGTCCGTGGTGCCGAGGCAGCTCACGCTTTCGACGTCGCCGAAGAGATTGTCGAGCACATAGCGCCAGTGGCAGACCATGTCGAGGATGATGCCGCCGCCGTCCTCGCTGCGGTAATTCCACGACGGCCGCTGCGCCTCCTGCCAGTCGCCCTCGAATACCCAGTAGCCGAACTCGCCGCGCACCGCGGTGATGCGGCCGAAGAATCCGGAGTCGCGCAGGAAGGCGAGCTTCTTCAGGCCCGGCAGGAACAGTTTGTCCTGCACCGTGCCGTGTTTTATTCCCTTGGCCGCGGCAAGTTTCAGAACGGCCACCGCTTCCTCGAGGTTGGTGGCGATCGGCTTCTCGCAATAAACGTGCTTGCCGGCGTTGATCGCCTTGGTCAGCAGCGTCGGACGCGCCTGCGTGGTGGCGGCATCGAAGAAGATCGTGTCGTTCTTGTCGGCCAGCGCCTTGTCGAGATCGGTGGTCCAGCGCGCCACGTTGAAGCGCTTGGCGAGCTGCTCGACCTTGCCCGCGTCGCGGCCCACCAAAATCGGATCCGGCATCACGTGGTCGCCGTTGCCGAGCTGCACGCCGCCCTGGTTGCGGATCGCGACGATCGAGCGGACCAGATGCTGGTTGAGCCCCATGCGGCCGGTGACCCCGTTCATGATCACGCCGAGGCGTTGCGTCGTCATATTTTCTGCTCCTGCTGGATTTTTGTTCTTGGTCGATCGAGTGGCGACAACGAGGCCCACAGCGGATGCACGCCGCTGGCGAAACCCGGCACCATAAGCGATCCCGTCAGGAGATCGCCGTCATGGATCGACAGCCGGATCCCGTTGCCGTCGTCGCGATAGAGATCGGGGTGAGAGGACCGGAACGCCTGCGCTTCGGCGGCGGGCGCCTCGCCAAAGCCGTCGACATAGTGATGCCCGTTGCGCTCGGCATGGGTGACGCCGATCAGCGCGCCCAGCGCCAGGTCCTGCTGCACGGCAAGGCCAGCCTGACAGGTCAGGTCCTCGCCCGATATAAAGAAGCTTTCGCCTTCCGCGCTCCATTTGGCCGCGCGGGTCGCGTTGACGATCGACTTGTAGATGCCCTTGCAGGATTTCGAGGAGATGCCGCGATAGCCCAGCGCGCGCGCCGCCGGAAACGCATCGTAGGAATCGTCCGCCTCATCGATGATGACATCGCGGCGCGCCAGCGCGCCGAGCGGCGACTGCCTGAAAATGTCGCGCGGCATCGGCTGCTCGATATAGAGCAGTTTTGCGGCGATCGGCGCCAGCGCGCCGTCGCGGTCGAGCCGATCGACCAGCGCGCCAAGGCCAGCGAGATCGGCATATTGCTCGTTGGCGTCCAGCGTGACGCGGTAGTCATGCGGCAGCGTCGCCAGTTCCTTGCCGATCCGGGCCAGGCGGGCGGCATCATGTTCCGGGTCGCCACTGAGCTTCAGCTTGAAATAATGCGCCCCGGCATTTTCGCTGATATCGGCGACACCGCCCTTGCCCTCGATCGCATCGTCGAGGCCCACGGTATGGCGGATCGCGACCCGCTCCAGCCGTCCGCTTCGCGCCAGGAATTGGGCGATGTCCGTATTCGCAAGATCGGGCGACAGCCGCGCATCGACGCCAGCGACGTTCGCCGCCATGCCGTCGAAGAAATTCATCCCCACGACGCGCAGCAGCGCGTCCAGCACCGCCTTGTCGATCTCTGCCGGCCCGAAGCAGGCCGCGAGCGGCGGGATATCTTCCTTCGCGCAGGCCGAGACCTGCGACGCAAGACGTGAAGCATGCAGGCCGAAGGCGGTTTCAAAACCCGGCCGGCCTGAATAGAGCCCGCGCGCAATGTCCAGCGACCGCCGCAGTTCGGCAACGGTCTGTTCGGGCGAAAGCTGCGGCCGCTTGTCGAACCATTTCGGCGCCATCAGCTCGGCGCTGGCGCCCACCGACGTGCCCCTGCCCTCGACCTCGATCTCCACCCGGACGAAGGCCTGCGCCGCGGACGTGATCGTCACGGCGCCGAAGCGGAACGGCCTTGCAAACGAAACCGGCCGCTCGAACAGCGAAATATCCCGCACGGCCAAACGTGGCGGCATGATCTTTCCTTTGCCCTTAGTCCAACGCGCTCTGGGTGAAGAAATGCTTGCGGATGCGCTGCACCAGTTCGGTAAAGACGGGCTCGGCCATGGCATCGAGCGAACGCGGGCGCGGCAGCGGTACGTCGTAGATCGCCGCGATCGCCCCCGGCCGCTCGGTCATGACCAGCACGCGGTCGGCGAGGAACACGGCCTCCGGAATCGAATGCGTAATCAGCAGCACGGTCTTGCCGGTCTCGCGCTGGATCCGCATCAGCTCGACATTCATGCGCTCGCGCGTCATGGCGTCGAGCGCGCCGAACGGCTCGTCCATCAGCATGATCTTGGGATCGTGCACCAGCGCGCGGCAGATCGAGGCGCGCTGCTGCATGCCGCCGGACAATTGCCAGGGCAGCTTCTTCTCGAAACCTTCGAGGCCGACCAGCTTCAACAGATCCATCGCGCGCGGCAGATATTTGTCGCGCGGCAACCGTTTCATGTCGATCGGCAGCATGACGTTGTTGAGGATGTTGCGCCAAGGCAAGAGCAGCGAGTGCTGGAACACGATGCCGACATTGCCGTGGGGCTGCGTCACCTTCTCGCCTTCGACCAGGATTTCGCCGGTCGAAGGCGCAAGCAGCCCGGAGATCATTTTCAAAAGCGTCGACTTGCCGCAGCCTGACGGGCCGACCACGACAAAGAACTCGCCTTCATTGATGTGGAAATCCAGCGGCCGCAGCGATGGCACATCGCCATCGCGCGATCGGTAGGTCTTGGAGACGCCGGAGAGCGTGATGCCCGGCGTGGCCGAGGCCACGCGATCCGACACCAGGCGCAGATGCGCGCCCGGCTGCCCCTCGTCGGACATTCTGGTGGCTGGAGTCATTCAAGCGGTCCCGTTCAGCACAAGCGAGAAGTAACCGTCATTGCGAGGAGCAACGCGAGGAAGCAATCCACACTTGCCTTGCGGCGTCATGGATTGCTTCGCTCCGCGCGCAATGGCGGGAGGATGCATTCGGGAAGCTCCACTCACGAATTGCCCTTCGGCAGGTAGTCGTTGGTGTAGAACGCCTTCGGGTTTTCCTTGGCCTTGGCATCGAGACCGCCATACTCGACCATCAGATTGACCGTGTCGGTCATGTTCTGGTCTGTGACCTGGAACGGCCGTTTGCCCTTGGTTTCCGGCGTGCGGTACAGCGGGATCGTCAGCTCAAAACCTTGCGTCAGGGTGTCGATCTTGCCGCCCTTCGGGATTGGCGTCGAGGATCGCCTGCGCCGCGCCCTTCGGGTCCTTCTCGGCGGCTTCGACCGCCTTGGTCGCGGCCGACATGAAGCGCTTGACGAGATCGGCGTTGGCCTTGACGTAGTCGGTATTGGCGATGATCCCCGACGACACCATGTTGATGCCGTAGTCGGCGAATTTGATGGGATAGACGTCCTTGCCGGTGGCGTCCTTGATCTTCATCGACTGGTCCATGACGTAGCCGAGCAAAAGGTCCGCCTGCCCGTTGATCACGGCGTTCAGCTTGGTCTGGCCGTCACCGGCGACGGTTTGGAAATCGCTTTCCTTCAGGCCGGTCTTCTTGAGGAATAGCGGCCAGATCTGCGTCATGGAATCCGCGGGCGTAATTGCGACCGTCTTGCCCTTGATGTCCTCGGGCTTGCGGATGTTCTTTTCGACAAAGCCCATCGCCGACATCGGGCTCGTCTGCAGCAGCACGCCGGTGGCGATGACGGGGGCGCCCTTCACCGCGGCGCGCATCATGGTGGGCACGTCGACATAGCCGAAATCCGCGGTCTTGGCGGCGACGGCCTGCGTGGTCGCGGCCGAGCCGCGGCCTTCCTGGATTTCAAGGTCGATATTCTCGGCGGCGAAGATGCCCTTGGCCTTGCCGTAATAGAACGGCGCGTGCTCGCCATAGACGTACCAGTTGAGCATCAGCACGACCTTGTCTGCAGCCTTGGCCGGCGCTGCGGCGAGCACCGTCCAGATCAGTACCGATGAAAGCGCTGTAAAAAGTCTGATCATTGTCATCCTCCCGTTGATGTTGGTGCGGCCTTGTCGCAGGGCCGCTTTGTTGATTGCCCTCACCGCCTCAGGCGGCGAAGAAAACTTCCTCGCGCTGGCTGACATGCCAGGGAATGGCAAACCGCTCGATCCGGTCGACGATCCAGAACAGGATCACGCCGATCAGCGCCAGAATCACCAGTGCGGCGAACATGGTCGGCAGGTCGAAGGTGCCGATCGAGCGCTGCAGCACGTAGCCGATGCCGGAATTGGAGCCGACGAATTCGCCGACTACGGCGCCGACCACGGCGAGCGTCACCGAGACTTTCAAGCCCGAGAAGATCGCGGGCATCGCATGCGGCAGGTTGACGGCGCAGAAGACATGGAAGCGGCTGCCTTGCATCGCGCGCGCCAGATCGACCATGTCGGGGTCGACCGATTTGAACCCCTGCACCGCCGAGACCACCACCGGGAAGAATCCCAGGAGAAACGCCGAGATCACTTTCGGGATGATGCCGAAACCGAACCAGACCACGAACAAGGGCGCGATCGCGATTTTCGGCACCGACTGCGAGAACACCAGCAGCGGATAGACGTAGCTCTCCACCGTCTTCGATCCCGCGATCAGCATCGCCACGGGAATGCCGAACATGGCCGACAGCAGGAAGCCGCAGATCGTCGCGTACGTGGTGGGCCAGGCCTGCCGCAGCAACTCCGGCCAGTCCTGCCACAGCACCACCACGACGTCGGCCGGCGCCGGAATTTGATAGGCGGGAATCCGGAACAGCCGGATCGCCAGATCCCAGGCGACCACGATGAAAATCAGGAACAGAAACGGCCGCACCCACGCCGCGTTCAGCGCTTTCGATATGGCTGTCGGGGCCCTCGTTTCGGCCACGCGTCTCTCCCGGGTTCATCGGCTTCTGGGCAACAAATTAACCCGTTGGATAAATACTGTCTAGCGGATTTTCCGGCGGTAATTTTGCAGCGTGCGGGTTCCAATATTCGTCGTCCCGGCGAAAGCCGGGATCCATGACCACAAATGGTTGTTGGCTTTGCGAAGCAGTGCTTCGGCCCCACAAATCGAAACTGCGGCAACATGGGTCCCGGCTCAAGGCCGGGACGACGGAAGGTTAAGCTGGCTGCTTGGCCGGCGCGCGCGCCCGGGCCGGCTTGTCCTTGCCGAACGACGCGATCGATTTTCCGGTCAGCGCCGCCAGTACCAGCGCGACCATGTGCGCAAGCCGCTCGTCCCTCGCCTCCTTCGCCAAGAGGTCGCGGCCGAAGATCACGCTCAAGGTCGCGCTGTTGGAGAGATAGAAGAAGCACAGCGCCGCGATGGAGATGTAGAGTTGCACCGGATCGACCGCGACGACGAAATCGCCGCTTTCGACGCCGCGCCGCACCACGGTGCGGATCATCTCGACGAACGGCGAATGCATCGATTTGACCTTGGTCGAGCGCTTCAGGTGCTTTGCCCGTGCCAGGTTTTCCGTATTGAGCAGCGCCAGGAATTCCGGATTGCGGATGAAATAGTTCCAGGTGAAGTCGATCAGCCGTTCGATCGCGTCGGGCGGATCGAGATGTTCGAGATCGAGCCCGCGCTCCTCGGCGCGGATCTTCTCATAGGCGCCTTCGAGCACTGCGAGGTAGAGATCTTCCTTGTTGCCGACGTGATAATACAGCATGCGCTTGTTGGCGCCGGCCTTGGCCGCGATCCGGTCGACCCGCGCGCCGGCGAGCCCCTGGGCGGCGAATTCCTGCTTCGCCGCCTCCAGGATGCGCAGCCGCATCCCCTCGGGGTCGCGTTGCCATTTCAGGATTTTTTTGGTCTTGGCCAAGATTGCCGCCCACCGTTGTATGAAGGCGGATGTAGCACGCGCGGCGCGCTTTGAGAATGAAGCAATATGCCATCCGCCGTCATTGCGAGCGAAGCGACGAAATCCACCGCACGGCACGAGCGCCGATGGATTGCTTCGTCGTGGAGCCTGTCATCGGGCGCGCATTCGCCCGACCCGTTGGCTCCTCGCAATGACGGAAAGGCGGGTCACCCCTTCGCTGTCTGCTCCAGCAGCAAGGTGTGGATGCCGCAGGTGCCGCCGCGCACGCTCGCCACCCGCGTGCCCGGCTTGCGGCCGGCGCGCGCCTCCGAGACGTCGATGCCGGCAGCCAGAAGCCGCGCTCGGGTTGCCGCGAGGTCGGCGACGCGCCAGCTCAGGCCCCATAATTTGTCGTGGGCCTTGTCGGCGCCGGCGACCGGCCGGTGAACGATCTCGACGATGAGATCGCCGCAGCGGAAGAACATCAGCTGCCCCCAATCCTTGTGCGAGCGGTCGAGCGCCATGTCGAGGCCGAGCCGCGCGCCATAGAGCGCCGCGGCGCGCTCCGGATCCTCGGTCGAAACCACGACGTGATCCAGCGCCATGATCGGTGCCGCCGATGTCACGCGCGAGACCGGGCGCTCCCCGGTCAGTTCGAGGAAAAACATCCGCACCCCGCGCGTCAGCTCCGTCGCCACGCGGGTGCGCTTCCAGTGCAGGGTCTTGCCGGAATCCAGATCGCGGCTCTCGACTTCGGCCACCGGTTCCGGCGTCAGCGCCACGCGATCGAGCCGGCGATGGGTTTTCGCGATGTCGCCGACGCGGAAACATACGCTGGCGAGCCCCTCGCCCCAGATCTTCATGACGTTGCGGATGCGCTCGGCCGTCGGCGAATGGCTCGGAAGGCGCCATCAGCTCGAGCGACATGTTGTCGAGGGTGAACAGCACGGTCTCGGAACCGTCGCCCTGGCTTCGCCAGGACGGCGCGCGGCCGAGCAGCGATTCGTAAGCCTTCGGCGCCGGCCTTGATATCGGAAAGCAGCACGACGAGATGGTCGACGACCGGCGATCACGGGAACAGCCCCCGCGTGTTCTTGGCGGCGCGGACCTTCTCGACGCCGATCGCCATCGCGGCGGTGCGATGGGCGACCTTCTCCACCCTCGCCCGCGTCAGCATCTGATCGAAGGCGCGATCGAGAATGTGATATTCGCGCCGCATCACTTCCTCCTCTTCCCAGAACAGTTGCTGCAGGTCCTGCACCCATTCGAAATAGCTGACGACGACGCCGCCGGAATTGCAGAGGATGTCGGGGATGAGGAAAATCTCGTCCTGGCGCTTTTCCAGCACCAGATCCGCTTCCGGCGTGGTCGGCCCGTTGGCGCCCTTCCGCCAGCACCCGGCATTTCAGATTCTGTGCGATCTCGGCGTCGATCACCCGCTCCATCGCCGCCGGCACCAGCACGTCGCACGGCAAAGTGAGGATTTGCGCGGGATCGAAGGCAAGCTCGTTGGAAAATCCGGCGATGCTGCCGTGCTCGCCGGCGTGGCGCATCAGCGCGGGAATATCGAGCCCGGACTTGTCAAAGAGCGCCCCGGTGTGATCGGAGACCGCGATCACCTTGAGGCCGAACTGGTGCAATCCGAGTGCCGCATAGGAGCCGACATTGCCGAAACCCTGCACCACCGCGGTGGCGCCGTTGAGGTCGATCGCGAGTTCCTTCATCACGCGCCGGGCGAGATGGGCGACGCCGCGGCCGGTGGCCTCCCGCCGCCCCAGGGTACCGCCTGAGGAAACCGGCTTGCCGGTGACGATCTCGGTCACGGTGCGGCCCTGATACATCGAATAGGTGTCCATGAACCAGGCCATCACCTGCTCATTGGTGCCCATGTCCGGCGCCATCACGTCGGTATGGGGGCCGACGAACGGAATCATCTCCTGCATGTAGCGCCGCGACAGCGACTCCAGCTCCCGCCTGGATAGCTTCGTGAGGTCGACCCGGACGCCGCCCTTGGCGCCGCCATAGGGCAGACCGACCAGGGCGCATTTCCAGCTCATCCAGATCGCCAGCGCCGCCACCTCGCCGATATCGACGCTGGGAGCGAAACGGGTGCCGCCCTTGGTGGGCCCGAGCGTGAGATGATGCTGCACGCGATACCCCTCGAACACCGTGATGGTGCCGTCGTCGCGATGGATCGGGCAGGAGATGGTCAGCGCCCGCTTCGGCAGCAGCAGCCGATCGCGCTCGTCGGAGGGAATCGAAAGATGATCGGCGATCACGGCGAATTGGTTGACCGCCATGTCGAACACCGGACCGGAATAGACGGTCATCTTCCCTCCTATCTCTCAGGAACTCAGGCCAGCCGCGGTCCGTTGGTCCGGCGCGATCCGCGATATCCGGGGACGGTCGTAGTCCCGCCACATGGCCAGCTCAAGCCATTAACGGGCAGGCTTTGCGAATAATTTCAGCGAATGATCCGGCATAGCGGTGCTAAAGTGCGGCGCCGGCCGGGACCACCCCTCAGCCATGACGGAACACGAATGCAGGCCCTCTTCATCGGACAGACCTATATCGACGTTACCTTCATCACCGACCACATGCCGACCGGCGACGAGAAGCATGTCGCCTCAGCCTACGCGGTCTCGTTCGGCGGCAATGCCGTCACGGCGGCGTTCTGCTGCGCCAAGCTCGGCATCGTGCCCGACCTGATCGCCACCGTCGCCAATGACTGGCTCGGCCGCATGTTTCAGGACATGAGCGCGAAATACGGAATCTCGATCCATCCGCGCAAGGTCAACTCATCCTCTCTGTCCTTCATCATGCCGAAGGACGGCAAGCGGGCGATCGTGCGCTGCCGCGACGACGAGCACATCCACCCCTTCCCGCTGCTCAATCTCGGCGGCTGCCGCGCGCTGCATGTCGACGGCCACCAGCCCGATGCCGCGATCCATTATGCCAAGCTGTGCCGCGAGGCCGGCATCCTGACCTCGCTCGATGGCGGCGGCCTGCGCACCAACACCCACGAGCTACTTGGAATTCATCGACGTCGCCATCGTCGCCGAGCGGCTGTGCGAGCAGATGGACCTGACGACGGAAAAGATGCTGGACTATCTCAAGAGCCGGGGCTGCCGGGTCGGCGGCGTCACCATGGGCGAGCGCGGCCTGCTCTGGTATGACGAGGCCGGCAAGACCCATACGCTTCCCGCGCTGCCGATCTCGCGCGAGCGCGTGCTCGACACCAACGGCGCCGGCGACGTGTTCCACGGCGCCTATGTCTATTCCTACCTCTCCAGTCCCGGCAAAAGCTGGCACGACCATTTCGAGTTCGCGCGCGCGGCCTCGACCTACAAGATCCAGCGGCTCGGCAACGAGGCGGGATCTGCCGACGCTGGCCGACATCGAGGCGGTCAGGCGGGAGTTTCAGATCGGGCGCAAGAAGGAATTTTGGGATTAGGCTCCGGGATTAGGTATGGGCCACGTCTTCGTTGCCGGCAGCATCAACATGGACGTGGTGGCAACCGCCGAGCGGCATCCCCGCATCGGCGAAACCGTCGCGGGCCAGGCAGTGCTTTATTTCCCCGGCGGCAAGGGCGCCAACCAGGCGGTGTCAGCCGCGAAACTCGGCGCGCAGGTCGCGCTGATCGGCCGGCTCGGCCGGGACATGTTCGGCGACGAGCTGAAGGCGTTTCTCACCGTCCAGGGAATCGACCTCAGCTTCGTCCGGCAAACCGCTGAAACCCATAGCGGAACGGCGCTCATCACGGTCGCCAAAGCCGACAACACCATCGTCGTCGTTCCCGGGGCGAACGCGCTGCTCAGTGCCGCCGATGTCACCGCGCCCACACTTGCGAAGGGGGACGTCGCGGTCAGCCAGTTCGAGATTCCCCTACCCACCATCATCGCCTTCTTCGAGCGCGCACGCGCCGCCGGCGCCACCACGATCCTCAACCCGGCACCAGCCAGGGATTTCGGCCGCGAGTTGCTCGATCTCGTCGATATCCTGATCCTCAATGAAACCGAGCTAGGTTTGCTGACGAAAACCGAGCTTCGCGACAGCGACGATGATCGGCGGTTCATCGATGCGGTCAGATCCCTGCAGATCGATAAAGACCAGGTCATATGCGTGACGCTGGGCAGACGTGGCATCCTGGCTCTCATCGACGGCCGAACACACATTGACTGCGGTCGGCCTGTGAAAGCCGTCGATACGACCGGCGCGGGCGATTGCTTTGTCGGAGCGGTCGCAGCATTGCTCGCCGGCGGGCAGCCGATTTAATCCGCATTCGGGTACGCCAACATCGCGGCTTCGATTTGCGTGCAGCGAATGGGGGCCGCGCCGTCGATGCCGACGGTGGAGGAAGTCAAGGCGGTCCTCTCCACGAGTTGTCCCGGCGAACGCCAGGACCCATAACCACCGATATCAATTGTTGGAAAGCCGCCCGACCCCGGCGCCAAATCGCTCCGGCACGGCGTATGGGTCCCGGATCGCGTTCGCTGCGCTCACTTGTCCGGGACGACCGATTGCTACTTCACCGCCGCCTTCAGATCGAAGCCGAGATCCGCCGCCTGTTCCGGCGTGATCGAACGCTCCATGCCGAGAACCTTGCGCCCGAACACATGGTCCGCGGCGCGGTTGACCGACTCGATGCCGACGAGCCGGCCGGCTTTGTAGCAGAAGGCCGAGAACGATCGCGCGGCGCGGTCGCCGCGCACCACGACACGATCGTAGCCGGTGGTCAGCCCCGCGATCTGCAGCTTGTCGTCGCCCTGATCGCTCCAGAACCACGGCTGGCCGTCATAGGGTTTGGCATCGCCGGTCAGCCGCGCCGCCACGCAGCGGGCATGATCGGTGGCGTTCTGCACGGATTCCAACCGCAGCGAGCCGCCGAAGCGCGGGCTGGCGAACAGCGCGCAATCGCCGATCGCCGAGATGTTGGGATCGGAAGTCAGCAAATGCTGGTCGACGATGATGCCGGCGGCGACCGGCAGCCCGGCCTCCGCCGCCAGTTCGACATTGGGCAGCACGCCGACGCCGACGACGACAAGGTCCGCCGGAATATGGCGGCCGTCGCTGAGGCTGACGCCGGTGACATTGGTGCCATCGCTCTCGATGCTGGTGGCCTGGACGCCGAGATGGAGGCGAATCCCCGCCTCGGTATGGCGCTCCTGGAAATAATCGGAGATTTCCGCCGTCACCGCCCGTGCCATGACGCGCGTGCCGAGTTCGAGCACGTCGACCTCGAGGCCCTTCATCCGCGCGGTGGCGGCGAATTCCAGCCCGATGAAACCGGCGCCGATCACCACCACGTGCCGGGCCGTAGCGATCCGCAGCCGCAATGCCTCGCTCTCGTCGAGGATTTGCAGGTAGCGCACGTCAGGCAGATTGGCGTTGGGGATGTCGAGCAGGCGGTTGCGCGCGCCGGTGGCCAGCACCAGGTGCCCGTAATCGAGGAACGAGCCTGAACTCCAGCACCAGCCGGCGCGCGGCGCGGTCGATGAAGGCGGCGCGATCGCCGATCAGCTCGATGTTCTGGTCGCGGTAGAACTTGTCGGGGCGGAACATCAGGCTGTCGGGACGGCCTTCGCCCTTCAGATAGGCCTTGGACAAAGGCGGCCGCTGATACGGCAGATGCGCCTCGTCGTTGATCAGGCAGATGCGCTCGCCAAAGCCATGTTGCCGCAACGAGGCCGCGAGCTGGAAACCCGCGTGGCCCGCGCCGGCGATCAGAACTGTTCCTTGTGTCATGATGTCAGGCTGCCACGGTTCGAAGCGGCAGGGTATCGAAACCGCGCAGCGTGTTGTTGAGCCGCAATTTTGGTTCGCCAGTCAATTCGAACGATGCAACGCGCCTGGCGAGGGCTCCCAGGATCGCCTCGCTCTCGAGCCGGGCGATGGCCTGCCCGACGCAGCCGTGGATGCCGGTGCCGAAGGTCATGTGCCCGGTCGCCCGGCGCGTGACGTCGAACGTAGCGGGATTGTCCCAGCGGCGTGGGTCGCGGTTGGCGGCGGCAAGAAACAGCAGCACCTTTTCGCCATCGCCCATGCGGACGCCGCCGACTTCGACATCTTTCGTCGTGGTCCGGAAAAACGTCTGCACCGGCGCCTCGAAGCGCAACACCTCCTCGAAGGCGCCGCGGATCAGCTTGGGGTTTTCGCGAAGAATTCGCCACTGCTCCGGATGGCGGGCGAAACAATACAGCGCGTTGCCGAGCCCGTAGACCGTGGTATCGATGCCGGCCGACAGGAACGAGCGCACCAGCATGCCGGCCTCGGTCTCGTTCAGCTCGCCGGAATCGACGGCTTCAAAAATCTGCATTCCCAATCCATCCGGCGCCAGAGCGGCGCGGCTGCACTTCGACATGATCCAGTCGCGAACCGGACCGGCATTGGCCATCGCGGTTTCGAACAGGTCGTTGCGGGGGCCGAACGAGTTGAACACCATGCTGCCGTATGGCAGCAGGTTCTCGCGGCCGTCCTCGGCAAGCCCGACCGCATCGGGAAATACCTTCAGCGGGTAGGCTTCGGCGAGATCCGTGATGCCGTCGAATTCGCCCTGCCCGGCCAGGCGGGCCACCAGCGTTTCCGCCTCGCGCTCGAACGTCTCGCGCAGGCTGTTGATCGCGGCAGGCGACATAATCCGGGTCAGCACGGCGCGGGTACGGGTGTGCAGCGGCGGATCAGCCTCCAGGATGATGCTCGGCGGCCGCCACGGCGGCTCCTTGCGGAAGTCGCTCAAGCCCACGCCGGCCGACGAACAATAGGTCTGCCAGTCGGTCAGCGCATCGCGGACTTCCTGATGCCGGGCCATCGTCCAGATCCCGTATTGCTCGAGCCACACCACCGGGCCGGTCTCGCGCAGGCTCTCATGATGCGGATAGGGATCGCGCAGAAACGCGTGCGAAAACGGATCGATGGCGGAAACCGGACGATCGACGGTCGTATCCATGTTCAGCACTCCCGTTTTCGCTCCCGGTGCTGCATTGCAGCCAACGATTGATGCGCATTTTGCAGACTTGGCGGGGATTGTCACCTCTTGCCTTCTGCTATTTAAATGCCGGCGACCCCCTCGCCCCGCAAAGGCCTTTGCCATGCCGACGTCCGCCCCTGCGACCTCCCATCCCGACGATCCGGCGCTGCTGCGCATCGATGGCCCGATCGCCACGATTACGCTCAACCGTCCCAACGCCTTCAACTCGGTCGACCTTTCGATCGCCAAGAAGCTGGAGCAGCTCGCCGCCGAGGTCGAAGCCTCCTACGAAATCCGGGTGCTGGTGATCGAGGGCGAAGGCCGCGCCTTCAGCGCCGGCGGCGACCTGCAGACCATCGGCGCGGCGGCCGAGGCCGACACCATTGCGCCTGTGGTCGGCGAACTGCTCAAGCACTATCACGCCTTCATCGAGACCGTGCGGCGGATGCCCAAGATCGTGCTGTCGAGCGTGCACGGATCCGCGGCCGGCGCCGGCATGGGGCTGGCGTTCGTCGCCGATCTCTGCATCGCCGCCGATAACGCCCGCTTCACCCCGGCCTACGCCAAGATCGGCGTGTCGCCGGATGGCGGCAGCACCGTCGGCATGGTCGGCACCGTCGGGGTTCGGCGCGCATTGCAGATCTTTCTGGCCGAGGACAGTTTTTCGGCGCAGCAGGCCTGTGACTGGGGCCTGGTCGCCAAGGTGGTGCCGGCGGTTGAGCTGAAAGCTGCGACCAGGCAATTCGCCGAACGGCTGGCGCAGAACCCGCCGGCCGCTATCGCCGGCACCAAGTCGCTGGTCTACCAGGCCGCGGTCACCCCGACCCGGCAGCAGCTCGACGCCGAGGAAGAAAAGATCATCTACGCCATGCACACCGACGAGTTTCGCGTCGCGGTGAAGAAATTCACGAGCAAATCAAAACCGGCGTAAAACAGCCTGCGGCATTCAGCGTCGTCCCGGCGAACGCCGGGACCCATACGCCGTGACAGTAATATTTGGGGAGGTGTTGGTCGCCTTTACCGTGTCGCATCAATGAAGGCCTGGGGTTATGGGTCCCGGCGTTCGCCGGGACAACTCGTGAGGATACGCGTTTTCAATTCGGGCAGATATACCCCGCCCCCGCCGGTGACTTGAAGCAGCCGACCGATTCCGGGATCACGTGCTTCGGCAGCCACAGCACGACGGTCGGAAAATAGATCGTGAAGACGATGGTCACCAGGAACACGACATAGATCGGCAGCGCGGCGCGCAGCGCCTTGCCGAAATTGACGCCAACGAATTTCGACGCCATCAACAGCACCAGTCCGTAAGGCGGCGTGATCAGGCCGAACGCCAGCGTGGCGATCAGCACCACGCCCATGTGCACGCCGTTGATCTCGCCGGCCTGCGTCAGCGCATTCACCAGCGGCATGAAGATGATGATGGTCGGCACCGGCTCGATGAAATCGCCGACCACGGTGAACAGCAGCACCAAGAGCAGCATCATGTAATGCGGGTCGTTGCCGGCGATCGAGGTGATCCAGTCGGCGATCACGATGGCGCCGCGCAGATACGCCAGCATCCAGCCGAACGCGTTGGCGGCGCCGATGGTGATCAGCGGCAGCGAGAAAATGAGCCCGGCGAGGCAGAAATCGTAGGGAATCTTCCGCAGATGCCCGCGGTTGAGCGCGGGAATCACCACCGTGATGATATAGACCACCGCGACGACGCCGGCCTCCGTCGGCGTGAACCAGCCGGTCAGGATGCCGCCGAGCAGGATCACCGGGATCATCAGCGGCAGCGCGGCGTCGGCGGTCGCGAACGCGATCTGGCGCAACGGCGCGCGCGGCTTGCGCATGCCGGAGGGGCCGAAGAAATAGCAATAGATCATCAGCCCGAAGCCGATCATCAATCCCGGCACCACACCTGCCATGAACAGGCCGGCGATCGAGACATTGCCGACCGCGCCGTACACGACGGCGGTGATGCTCGGCGGCACCAGTGCGGCGATGGTGGAGGCGGAGGCGATGATCGCGGCGATGAAGGCGGGGCTGTAGCCCTCCCGCTTCATCGGCCCGCCGAGCGCCCGGCTCATCACGGCGACGTCGGCCGTGGTCGATCCCGACATCTCCGAGAAGAACATGCTGAAGACGACGACGACCTGCGACAGGCCGCCCCTGATATGCCCGACCAGCGACAGCGACAGATTGGCGATCCGCACCACCACATTGGCCGAACTCATGAGTTCACCGACCAGAAGGAAAAACGGGATCGCCAGCAGCGCTTCGGAATCCATGCCATCGAAGATCTTCTGGATGATCGCCGCCAGCGAGACATCGGTGAACATCGCGCCCACGAACACACCCGCCATCAGCGAAAACGGCACGGGCACGCCGAGATAGCCGAAGAACAGGAAGCAGAACGACATCAGCGCGAGGATGACCGGTGCGCTCACAGGCCCACCCTCTTCTGCCCGCCGGCATCGACAGAGCGGATCGGCAGGTCCTCTTCCGGCGGCTCCGGATGGTCGAAGCCGTTTTTGATGCCGTTGACCAGCTGCTCGATGGTGAACAGTCCGATCAAAAGGCCCGCGACGGGAATTACCGCATAGAGCGAAGCGATCGGCGTTCCCGAGGGCAGCCGGAAACTGCCGAACCCGCGCAGATAATTGATATAGCCGAACCAGACCAGGCAAACCGCGACGCCGAGAACCACCAGCCGGATCAGGATCTCGACGATCAGCCGCGGCGTGCCGTGCAGGGCATCCGAGATCGCGGTCAAATAGAGATGATCGTTGCGGCGGGTGGCGACGGCGGCGCCGATGAAGATCGCGTAGATGAACAGCGTGGAGGTGACCTCCTGCAGCCACAGCCAGGGATGGCCGATGGTGCGGGTGACGATGTCGCACGTGACCGAGAGCGAGAAGCCGAAGCACAACAGCCCGCACAGCACCATCAGGATCAATTCGAGCCTGTCGAATGATCGCCATTTCAGGTGATGCTGCCGCTGCAGCACCAGTTTGTCGGCGATGGCCATCGGCGAACTCTCCGTCAAAGTCTCTCGTCGTCCCGGCGAACGCCGGAACCCATATTCACCGGCGGCGGTCGTTGATGGAAAGCCGGCAACCCGTTTGCTCAAACTGAAAGGCCGCGGCGTATGGGTCCCGGCGTTCGCCGGGACGACACGCGAATGCGACTTATTTGATCGCGCGGATCAGGTCCTTGACCTTCTCGGCGTGCGGGCCGAGCTCCTTGGCGAGCTTGTCGAGATAGGGATCGGCGACGGCGATGAAGCCCGCCTTGTCGACATCGGTGACGACCTTCACGCCCATGGTCTTCAGCTTTTCCTGCGACTGGTGCTCGAGCTCGATCGCCTTCGCCGGCTGGTTCCTGTTGACCTCGTCGGCCGCGGCCTGCACCCAGCCCTGCTGCTCCGGCGTCAGGCTGTTCCAGAGCTTGTCGCTCACCCACACCAGGCTGTTATTGGCCTCGTGCTCGGTCATCGAGAGCACCGGGGCGACTTCATAGTGCTTGTTGGCGAGATAGACGTTGACGCCGTTTTCGGCGACGTCGACCACGCCGGTCTGCAGCGAGGTGTAGACGCTGCCGAACGGCATGTGCACGATCTGCGCGCCGTAGGCCGGGAACATGGTGTCCTCGGTGGGGGTCGCCTGCACCCGCACCTTGAGGCCTTTCATGTCGCCGATGTTCTTGATCTCGCGCTTGGAATACATGCTGCGCAGGCCGAGCGTCGCCAGCGCGATGACGTGGGCGCCCTGCACGGTGTCGGCTATCATCGCCTTGACGGCTTTCGATACGTCGGGATCGGCGATCGCCTTGACGAGATGCGCTTCCGACCGGAACAGGAAGTGCATCGACATCACGCCGGCCTGCGGCGACAGCGTCGCAGCGTTCGCGGAGGAGGAAATGCAGAACTCGACGTCGCCCGATTTCACGAGCTGCAGGACCTGCGGCTCCTGCCCGAGCTGCGCGCCGGGATACTGATCGATCAGCATGGTGCCCTTGCTCAGCGCCTTGAGCTTGTCGGCGAAGATATCGCCGAGGATTCCGTATCCGGTCGTCTTTGGCTGATCATAGGCAAAGCGATAATGCCTTACTTCCTGCGCGGACGCGCCGGCAGCGGTCATGATCGCGGACACGGCCGCGATTGCAGCGAGAATGCCTTTCAGCTTGCGCATCGTCTCCCCCTTTGGCGTGTTGTATTTTCTTCGATCATCCCATTGGGGTTGTTCGAAAGTCAACAAAACAAAGGGCGGGAACGCGGCGGCGAGAGGTCGTTGGGAGGGTCGATTGGCTACGACGCCGCCTATTTCCCCTTGGCCCGCATGAAGTCGAAATCGCAGCCTTCGTCGGCCTGCAGGATGGTCTCGTTGAACAGATGCGCGTAGCCGCGGCTGGCCCAGTCCGGCGTCGCCGGCAGCGCCAGGGTGGCGCGGCGCTTTTCCAGCTCCTTGGCGTCGACCAGCAGCTCGATGCTTCGTTTGGCGACGTCGAGGCGGATCATGTCGCCGTTCCGAACGAGCGCCAGCGGGCCGCCGACGGCGGATTCCGGCGTGATGTGCAGTACGATGGTGCCGAACGCGGTGCCGCTCATTCGCGCGTCGGAGATCCGCACCATGTCCTTGACGCCGCCGCGCGCGAGCTTCTTCGGGATCGGCAGATAGCCGGCCTCCGGCATGCCCGGCGCGCCCTTCGGCCCGGCGTTGCGCAGCACCAGCACGTCGTCGGCGTTGACGTCGAGCAAGGGATCGTCGACCCGCAGCGTCATGTCTTCCACGGATTCGAACACCACGGCGCGGCCGGTGTGCTGCAGCAGTTTTGGGCTCGCCGCCGAATGCTTGATGACCGCGCCGCGCGGCGCGAGATTGCCGTGCAAGACCGCCATCGCGCCTTCCGGCTTGATCGGCTGGCTGCGCGGGCGGATCGCATCCTGCCCCGGCACTTCCTCGGCGCTGGCTACGACGTCGCGCAAGCTGGCGCCGGTGATGGTCCTGGCGTCGAGGTCGATGAGATCGCCGAGCTGCTTCATCAGCTTGGGCACGCCGCCGGCATGGTGGAAATGCTCCATGTAATGCTCGCCCGACGGTTTTAAGTCGATCAGCACCGGCACCTCGCGGCCGAGCCTGTCGAAGGATTCGAGATCGATGCGATACTGGGTGCGGTTGGCGATCGCGGTGAGATGAATGAGCCCGTTGGTCGATCCGCCGATCGCCTGCAGCACCACCTGCGCATTCTTGAACGAGGCCTCGGTCAGCAACTCGCTGGGTTTCGGCCCCTTCGCGATCGCCATCGCGGCGGCGACCCTGCCGCTGGCTTCGGCGGAACGAAAGCGCTCGGCATGCGGCGCCGGGATCGTCGCGCTCATCGGCAGCGACAGGCCCAGCGCCTCGGTGATGCAGGCCATGGTGGATGCGGTGCCCATCACCATGCAGGTGCCGACCGACGGCGCGAGCCTGCCGTTGACCGCTTCGATCTCGACATCGTCGATCTCGCCGGCGCGGTATTTGGCCCACAGACGGCGGCAATCGGTGCAGGCGCCGAGCACCTCGCCCTTGTGATGGCCGACCACCATCGGCCCGACTGGGATCACCACGGTCGGCAGATCGGCCGAGACCGCGGCCATGATCTGCGCCGGCAGGGTCTTGTCGCAGCCGCCGATCACCACGACCGCATCCATCGGCTGGGCGCGGATCATCTCCTCGGTATCCATCGCCATCAGATTGCGCAGATACATCGAGGTCGGATAGGCAAAACTCTCCGCGATCGAGATGGTCGGGAACACCATCGGCATCGCGCCCGACAGCATCACGCCGCGCTTCACCGCCTCGATGATCTGCGGCACGTTGCCATGGCAGGGATTATAGTCGCTATAGGTATTGGTGATGCCGACGATGGGCCGGTTCAGCGCGTCGTCGGAATAGCCCATCGCCTTGATGAAGGCCTTGCGCAGGAACAGCGAAAATCCGGCGTCGCCATAGCTCGTCAGTCCCTTGCGCAGTCCGTCAGCCATTTCAGTTTCCCTTGTAGCGATCTTGGGTCGTCGTCCGCCCAGCATATAGTCATTCCGGGGCGGCCCACAGGGCTGAGCCCGGAATCCGGAACGACCTGAAGGTTATTTCCAGCCGATGATCCGGCTGATGTCGCCGTCGAACTCCATGCCGCAGAACGCGCCGCCCTGGTAGAAATCGCCGACCGGATCGGGCGGCAGTTTGGCCTGTTCGGCGAAGGCATGCTCGCGAAAGTCCTCGGCGCGGCCGGTGGGGCGATAGCCGAGGTCGTAGGCCCGGTGGTTGTCCCACCAAGAGCGCTCATTATACGACGCGCCGTAGAATATCTCGAAATGGATGTCGGGGTGATCGAGCCCGATCCGGCAGAGCTGCACCAGGTCCTCCGGCTTGAGCCAGATCGACAGCCGGCGGTGGTCCAGCGGCTTGTCGCCGAAATTGCCGATGCGAAGGCATGTCACCGCAAGCCCATGCTTGTCGGCATAGAGCGCGCCGACCGCTTCGCCAAAAACCTTGCTGACGCCGTAGCGGCTGTCCGGGCGCGGCGTCACGTCGGTCCCGACCCGGTGATGCCTCGGATAAAATCCCACCGCATGGTTGGATGACGCGAACACCACGCGCTTGACGCCCTTCCGGCGCGCCGCCTCGAACAGATTATAGCAGCCGATGATGTTGGATTGCAGGATGCTGTCCCAGGGACCTTCGACCGAATAGCCGCCGAAATGCAGGATGCCGTCGACGCCCTCGCAGATCGCCTCGACCTGCGCCAGGTCGGAGAGTTCGGCCGCCTTGAACTTTTCGTGAGCGCCGAGATCGACGGGCGCCTTCACGTCGCTGAGCAGCAGGTCCGGATAGACCGGCGGCAAGAGCTTGCGCAACGAGGTCCCGATTCCCCCAGATGCGCCGGTCATCAAAATGCGTGGCATTTCTTCCCTCGTTTCTATCGCGTTGAAGTGAGTATGGCGCGGCGGTGCTTATGCCGCAAGACACGGCCTTTCAGCGTCATTGCGAGCGCAGCGAAGCAATCCATGGCGCGGCAAAGAAAGTGTGGATTGCTTCGCTGCGCTCGCGATGACGACTGAAGCGGCGGTTGCTTGCCGCGGGCAGATACCAATGGTAGCAAATACCCGGTGAGGAAGCACAACAACGAGAACGGCAAATGTCGCAAGCAAAACCCCCGCGCGCCGGCTGGCAGCCGGCGACTTGTTATCCCGATCCCGCGATCCATGCGCTCGATCCCCGCTTCGAAAAATACTGGCTGAAACTGTCGGCGGTGGAACGGCTCGCCACGGGATTGCGCTGGGCCGAAGGCCCGGTGTGGTTCGGCGACGGCCGCTATCTCCTGTGCAGCGACATTCCCAACCAGCGCATCCTCAAATGGGAGGAGGAAACCGGCGCGGTCAGCGTGTTCCGCAAACCGTCGAACTTCGCCAACGGCAACACCCGCGATCGCCAGGGACGGCTTGTCACCTGCGAGCACGGCGGCCGCCGTGTCGTGCGGACCGAATATGACGGCTCGATCACGGTTCTGATGGATTCCTTCAACGGCAAGCGGCTGAACTCGCCGAACGACGTCATCGTGAAATCCGACGGCTCGATCTGGTTCACCGATCCGATCTTCGGCCTGCTCGGCAATTACGAAGGCTACGTGGCGGAATCCGAGATCGACATGAACGTCTACCGGATCGACGGCGCGACCGGAAAGGCCACCATCGTCGCCGAAGGCGTTCTGGGTCCGAACGGGCTGTGCTTCTCGCCGGACGAGAAAATCCTCTACATCATCGAATCCCGGGGCGTGCCGACCCGCAAGATCCTTGCTTACGATGTCGCCGCAAGCGGCGACAGGATTTCCAACAAGCGCGTGCATGTCGACGCCGGCCCCGCGACGCCGGACGGCATGCGCTGCGACATCGACGGCAATCTCTGGTGCGGCTGGGGCATGGGCGATCCCGAACTCGACGGCGTCGTGGTGTTCGCGCCCGACGGCGTCATGATCGGCCGCATCGCCCTGCCCGAGCGCTGCGCCAACGTCTGCTTCGGTGGCCTGAAACGCAACCGCCTGTTCATGGCCGCCAGCCAGTCGATCTACGCGCTGTACGTGAACACGCAAGGCGCGCCGGGGGGATAGGACGTCGTTTGTAGGCAACCCCACCGTCGTCCTGCGAAAGCAGGGACCCCTACGCCGTGACTTCTCTTAGGGGCACACTGGCCGTTGCCTTCGTAACAACGGAGTCCTGTGGTTATGCGTCCCCTGCGTTCGCAAGGACGACATCAAGTTTTACTCGACACCTTCCGTAAAACGCGAAAACGCCGGAGCGGATTTTCATCCGCCCCGGCGCTTCAATGATGCGTAGATGCTTACGCCGCGTTGTAGCCCGCGACCGCCTTGACCTCGAGATATTCCTCCAGGCCGTATTTGCCCCATTCGCGGCCGTTGCCGGACTGCTTGTAGCCGCCGAACGGCGCGGTGCGTTCGTTCGGCACGCCCTGCAGATTGACGTTGCCGGCCCGGATGCGGCGGCCGACCTTGCGGGCGCTTTCCACGGTGTCGGCGGAGACGTAGCCGGCGAGACCGTAGGGGGTGTCGTTGGCGATCTTGACGGCGTCTTCCTCGTCCTTGGCGCCGAGGATGGTCAGCACCGGTCCGAAGATTTCCTCGCGCGCGATGGTCATGTCGTTGGTGACATCGGCGAAGATGGTCGGACGGACATAGAAGCCCTTGTTGACGCCCTCGGGCAGGCCGGGGCCGCCGGCGACCAGCGTGGCGCCTTCCTCGATGCCCTTCTGGATCAGCTTCTGGATCTTGTCCCACTGGATGCGGGACACGACCGGGCCGATGGTGGTGCCTTCGGCGCGGGGGTCGCCGGCCTTGGTCTTGTCGGCCACGGCCTTGGCGATGGCGGCGACTTCCTTCATCTTCGACAGCGGCACGATCATCCGCGACGGCGCGTTGCACGACTGCCCGGAATTGTTGAACATGTGCATCACCCCGCCGGTGACGGCCTTGGCGAGGTCGGCGCCTTCCAGGATGACGTTCGGCGACTTGCCGCCCAGTTCCTGGCTGACGCGCTTGACCGTCGGTGCCGCGCGCTTGGCGACGTCGACGCCGGCGCGGGTCGAGCCGGTGAACGAGATCATGTCGATGTCCGGGTGCTCGCTCATGGCGGCGCCGACTTCGGGGCCGAGGCCGTTGATCAGGTTGAACACGCCCTTGGGCACACCGGCTTCATGCAGGATTTCCGCGAAAATCAACGCCGACGACGGGGTGAACTCACTGGGCTTCAGGATCATGGTGCAGCCGGCGGCGAGCGCGGGCGCGACCTTGCAGGCGATCTGGTTCAGCGGCCAGTTCCACGGCGTGATCATGCCGATGACGCCGACGGGTTCGCGCAGCACCACCGCGGAACCACACGGCTCCTCGAAATGATAGTTCTTGAGAACTTCCAGGGTGGAGGCGAGATGGCCGAGGCCGGCGCCGGCCTGCAGCTTCTCCGCCATCGGCAGCGGCGCGCCCATCTCGTCGGAGACCGCGGCGCCGATATCCTTCATTCGGGTCTTGTAGACCTCGATGATCTTCGAAAGCAGCGCCACGCGCTCCTCGCGGCTGGTCTGCGAATAGGTTTCGAAGGCACGTTTGGCCGCGGCCACCGCCTTGTCGACGTCGGCCTTCGAGCCGAGCGCAACCTCATACATCGCCTCTTCGGTCGCGGGGTTCACGACGGGCGTGGACTTCTTGACGGCGGGATCGACCCAGGCGCCGTCGATGTAGAATTGCATGCGGTTGACCATCGTAAACCTCTTCTTCTCGGGGGTAATTGGATTGGGGAACGGGCGTTCGGCGGGCATCCTCGCACGAAAGCCGGGGAAATTGAACCCGCCATATACGGGGTGCCGCGTTGCGGCGGACGCTGGATATAAGGTTGGTGGTGTGAAGCATGCAAGGCCGTCATTCGTCCCCCGGCTTTCGCCGGGGCCACGACTAAACTGGCCGCATAGACTACACCGCCATCTTGCGGTGCCGGACGGGGGCACCGGCGGTGAGGCTTTCGGCCGCATCGATGATGGCGTTGGCGTCGATGCCGTAATGGCGGTAGAGGTCGGGAATCGTGCCGGTCTGGCCAAAATGCTCGACGCCGAGCGCCTCGACCCGGTGCCCGCGCACGCTGCCGAGCCAGCCGAGTGCCGCCGGATGGCCGTCGATCACGGTAACGAGGCCGCAGTCGCGCGGCAGCGGTGCCAGCAATTGCTCGATATGGCTCAGATATTGTGTCCCGCGACGGTCGCGGCGGAGCTGTCGCGCGGCGGTCCACCCCCCATGCAGGCGGTCAGCGGAGGTGATCGCCAACAGCCCGACGTCCCGCCGGCTTTCGCCGATCAGGCCGATGGCCTCGATCGCCTCGGGTGCGACCGTGCCGGTATAGGCCACCACGACATCGCAATTCGGCCCGGGCTTGCGCAGCCAATAGGCGCCGTCGGTGATGGCCTTCTGCAGGTCCGGCGTCATCAAGCGCTGCGGCTGCTCGATGCTGCGGGTCGAAAGCCGCAAATAGACCGAACCGCCCTCGCCGCCTTCGCGCTGCATGTGCGCAAATCCCCAGCCCATGATGACAGCGAGTTCGTCGACGAAAGCCGGCTCGAACGCGGCAAGGCCATCCTGCGCCATGCCGATCAGCGGCGTCGCGATCGACTGGTGCGCCCCCCCTTCTGGCGCAAGCGTGATGCCGGACGGCGTCGCCGCCACCATGAAGCGCGCGTCCTGGTAGCAGGCGTAGTTCAGCGCATCGAGGCCGCGCTCGATGAAGGGATCGTAGAGGGTCGCGATCGGCAGCAGGCGTTCGCCATTGATCTGCGCCGACAGCCCCAGCGCCGACATCAGGATGAACAGGTTCATCTCGGCGATGCCGAGCTCGATGTGCTGGCCCTTCGGAGAAAAATCCCAGTTGAAGGTCGAAGGGATCTTCTCGCTGCGGAACAGGTCGGCCTTCTCGGCGCGCGCGAACAGCCCGCGCCGGTTGACCCAGGCGCCGAGATTGGTCGACACCGTGACATCGGGCGACGCCGTGACGATACGCGAGGCGAGTTCGCTATCGCCGCGGGCGAGTTCGTTGAGCACGAGGCCAAAACCCTGCTGGGTCGACATCGCGGGCGATGGCGTGAACGCAAGCCGCTCGGGCACGTCGATCACGGGCGCGTTCAGCCGGCGCCGATCGTCGCGGTTGAACGGCACGTCGCGCAAGAAACGCCTCCAGCGCCGCCGGCTGCTGCGTCAGCCCCTCGAACTTCTCCCACTCGTGGCCGGGCCGGATATTCTGCGCGCCGCGCCATTTCTCCATCTGCGCGACCGTCATCAGGCCGGCATGATTGTCCTTGTGACCCTGGAACGGCAGGCCGATGCCCTTGATGGTGTAGGCGATGAAGCAGACCGGGCGGTCGTGGTCGATCGATTCAAAAGCCTCGATCATGCTGGCCATGTCGTGGCCGCCGAGGTTGGACATCAAGGCCAGCAATTCGTCGTCGCTACGCTTTTCGATCAGTCGCGACACCGCGCCCTGATCGCCGATTTCGTCGGAGAGATGCTTGCGGAACGCCGCCCCGCCCTGGAAGCACAGCGCCGCATACATCGCGTTCGGGCAGGCATCGATCCATTTCCGCAAGGCCTCGCCGCCGGGCTCGGCGAAGGCCTGCTGCATCAGCCGGCCGTATTTCACGATCACCACGTCCCAGCCGAAATTGCGGAACATGGATTCGAATTTCTCCCACAGCCCCTCGCGCACCACCGCATCGAGACTCTGGCGGTTGTAGTCGACCACCCACCAGGTGTTGCGCAGGCCGTGCTTCCAGCCCTCGAGCAGCGCCTCGAAGATATTGCCCTCGTCCATCTCGGCGTCGCCGACCAGCGCGATCATCCGCCCCTCGCGCCGGTCCTTCATCCAGCCATGCGCCTTGACGTAGTCCTGCACCAGCGAGGCGAACAAGGTCTGCGCGACGCCGAGGCCGACCGAGCCCGTCGAGAAATCGACGTCGTCGGTATCCTTGGTGCGAGACGGATAGGATTGCGCGCCCTTGTAGCCGCGGAAATTCTCCAGCTTGTCGCGGCTCTGGCGGCCGAACAGATACTGGATGGCGTGGAACACCGGGCTCGCATGCGGTTTCACCGCGACGCGGTCTTCCGGCCGCAGCACCGAAAAATACAGCGCCGACATGATGGTCGCGAGCGAGGCCGAGGAAGCCTGATGGCCGCCGACCTTCAGGCCGTCGGTATTGGGGCGGATGTGATTGGCGTGGTGGATGGTCCACGACGACAGCCACAGCACCTTGCGCGCCAGCGCGGACAGCAATTCGAGGCGTGCGGGCTCGATCGGCATGACGGCACTCCCGGGCACGGTGATGATTCCGGGATGTTAACGCTTGAGCGTTCGGCAAAAATCTCAAATTATCGCGACATACCCGCGGATTTTGGGATAAATTACCAACAGGATCCCCATGAAACCCGAGTTTATCCCAATGCACACCCTCGACGCCATCGACCGCAAGATCCTCGGCATCCTGCAGGCCGACAGCCGCACCACCATGGCCGAACTCGCCGACAAGGTCGGCCTGTCGGTCTCGCCCTGCCATCGCCGCGTCAAGCTGATGGAGGAGCGCGGCGTCATCACCCGCTATATCGCAACCGTCGACCAGAAATCGCTCGGGCTTCACGTCAGCGTGTTCATCTCGATCAAGCTGGCGCGCCAGAAGGAGGAAGACCTCAACCGCTTTGCCAAGGCGATCTCGAAATGGGACGAGGTGCTGGAATGTTATTTGATGACCGGCAACCGCGACTATTTGCTGCGCGTCGTCGCCGCGGACCTATCGTCCTATGAAGCCTTCCTGAAGAACAAGCTGACGCGGCTGGACGGCATCGCCTCGATCGAATCGAGTTTTGCCCTGAGCCAGGTGAAATACTCGATCGCGCTGCCGGTGTGACCTCGCGTCGTCCCGGCCTTGAGCCGGGACCCATAACCACAGTCGCTCATAGTTGAAAGAAGCCGTCGAACATCGTCGCAAAACAATAACCGCCCCGGCGCATGGGTCCCGGCTTTCGCCGGGACGACGATGGAGTTACCGCCACGGCTCGACGATGATCTTGGTGTGGGCTTCCGGATTGGCCAAATCGGCGAATGCCTGCGCGACGCCGTCGACGCCGACGGTCGCGGTCACCAGCGAAGCGGCGTCGACCTCGCCTTCCGCGATCAGGCGCAGCGAATAAGCGAACTCGTCCGGCGCATAGCCCAGCACATACTGGACGTTGAGCTCCTTCATGATGCCGAGCATCGGCTCGGAGCGGTCGGCTTCCATGCAGACGCCGACCACGACGATGCGGGCATCGCGCGGCGCGCCTTCGAACACCTGCTGGATCACGCCGGGAATGCCGACGCATTCGAAGATCAGCGCAGGCCGCAGCGCCGGCAGCCAGGCCTGCATTGGTGGCCGCGCGGCCTTTGCTTCCTCCGACATCGCGGCGTGCTCGGCCCAGCTCGCATAGGGTTGCGTGCGCGCGGGATCGACCACGATGTCGGCGCCGAGCCTTTGCGCCAGCGCCCGGCGCGCCGGCGAATAATCCGCAGCCACGATCGGATGCAGCCCTTTCAGTTTCAGCGCCGCGATCACGGCGAGTCCGACCGGGCCGCAGCCGATCACCAGCGGCACCTCGTCGCCGCTGATGTTGGCCTTGGCCACCGCGTGCACGCCGACCGCCAGCGGCTCGGTCAGCGCCGCATGTTCCGCCGCCAGGCCGTTCGGCACTTCCAGCAGCAGCGGCTCGCTGAGCACCATGCGCTCGGCGTAGCCGCCGATAAAGTCGTTGGAATAGCCGATGCTCTTCGGCCCCTCCGGCGTCAGCAGCGCCGGCAGCGAACAGACGCGGGTGCCCGCTTTCAGCTTGCGCTCGGTACCGGGGCCGTAATCGAGCACCTCGCAGCAGAATTCATGGCCGAACACGACATCGCGGGCGAGGTCCATCGGCTTGCGGCCGGGAAAATGCCGTGCCATTTCGACCATGCGAGGAGCGTGTTTGCGGGCGTGCAGGTCGGAGCCGCAGATGCCGCAGGCCAGCGTCCTGACCAGCACCTGTCCCACGGACGGCTTCGGCTCGGGCATGGTGTCGACGACGATCTCGCCGTTCCTGAAAATGGCTGCGCGCAATCGTTCCTCCCGGCGTCACTCTTTAATTATTATGGCATCTAACAGCAACGCGCAGCCGTCAGCCAGTGCCATCAGGCATTCGGAGACAATTCGCCGCCCAGTGCCAGAAGCTGCGATCGCCTGACGCGCTCACGGTGCGCGGTATAGAGGCCGCTGCCGACGATGAAGACGGCGCCGGTCACGGTCCAGATATCCGGCACCTCGCCGAAAATGACAAAGCCGAGAATGCTGACCCACAGCAGCTGAGTGTAGGAGAACGGCGCCAGCACGGAGGCGTCGGCGTAGCGAAAGGCGAGCACGACGATCCACTGCCCCGCCGTCGAGGCAATGCCGATGAAAATCCCGAACAGTATATCGTGCCAGTTCGGCGCGACCCAGACGAACGGCACCAGCGCGCACAAAACGGCGACGCCCGCGATCGACGAATAGGTCATGGTGGTCAGCGCATGTTCCCTGCCGCTCATCATTCGCGTCATGATCAGGGTGCAGGCCCAGGCCAGCGCCGAGACGATCGGAAAGAACGCGGCGGGATGAAACGCGCCAGAGCCCGGCCGCAGGATGATCAGCACGCCGACGAGGCCGACCGCGGTCGCGATCCAGCGCCGGGCGCCGACGCGCTCGCCGAGAAAGGCGATCGACAGCGCGGTAACGAACAGCGGCGAGACGAAACCGGTGGCGGAGGCCTCCGCGATCGGGAGATAGCGCAGGCCGGAGATGAAGAACAGCGAGGAGCCCAACAGCGCAAGGCCGCGCATCAGCTGGAATCCGGGCCGCTGCGAATGCAGGGCAAACAGCGGCGAACCCGGCAGCATCGCCGGCGACATGATCAGCGCGAACACCAGAAACCTGATCCAGGCAATCTCGATCGAGGGCAGCGTCGCCGACAGATATTTCGCCGTCACATCGGAGGTGCCGAGAAATACCGTCGATGCCAGGATCAGCGCGATGCCGTGGAACGGACGGTCGGCGCGCGCCGGCGCGGTTCGTTTCGCCGGTTTCTTCTCGGGCACGGGCAATGCGGCACTGTCCAGCCTGGCGGCTGCGGCTTGTGGCGGGGTCACGGCAAAACTCTGGCGCGGAAAATGGTCGAATCGGGCGAGGGCTCAAACAACGATAATCGGCGCCGTCGGACAAGGTCCGAAAACAGGCAGCCGATATGCGCGTTCGGCCGCGGCGGCTCGCCGCGACAACTCGACATCCGCCATGAAACACTTTGTTAGAAACCGTTACAGCATCGGCAGACTGCGCGGCCTCGTCCCCAACGGAAAAGCCTTGTCGAGCGCGGCGATCTCGTCACCGGCGAGGATGAGGTCGCCGGCCGCGGCATTGTCGGCGGCATGCTCCGCGCTCGAGGCCTTTGGAATCGCAAATACCAGCGGATCGCGCGTCAGAAACGCCAGCGCGACCTGGCGCGGCGACGCGCCGTGGGCGCTCGCGATCGCCTGCAGCAGCGCGCCCGCCTTGCCTTGCGGAGCCGGAAAATCATTGTGACCGAACGGCGAATAGGCCACCACCGCGGTGCCGTGCTTCCTGCACCACGGAATCACCGCGTGCTCGATCGCGCGCTCCTTCAGATGATAGAGCACCTGGTTGCAGGCGATCTTGCCTTCCCCGGCCACTTCAAGCAGTTCGTCGAGATCGTCGGCATCGAAATTGCTGACGCCCCAGGAACGGATTTTCCCGGCGCTGACCAGTTGCTCGAACGCGGCCACGGTTTCCGCAAGCGGGTACGAACCGCGCCAGTGCAGCAAATAGCAATCGAGCCGGTCGGTCTTCAGCCGCGCGAGCGAGCGTTCGCACGCCGTGACGGTGCCGCGTCGCGAGGCGTTGCTGGGCAAGACTTTTGAGACCAGGAAGACCTCGTCGCGCCGGCCGGCGATGGCGTCCGCGATCACGAGTTCCGCATCGCCATACATTTCGGCGGTGTCGATGTGGGTCATGCCGAGATCGATGCCGCGCTGTAGAGCAGCGACCGCGCCCTTGCGTTCGCCGCGATCGATGTACCAGGTGCCCTGCCCGATCACGGACACCGCCGGGCCGCCCGGGCCGAACTGTTGCTGTCTCAAGACCACCTCCGACTCTTGTCTGTTCCGTCATTGCGAGGAGCGAAGCGACGAAGCAATCCAGCTTCTTCCTTTCGTAACAAAGCTGGATTGCTTCGCTTCGCTCGCAATGACGGCTAGAGAATGCCGATGTCGGCGACCAGCACCGTGCCGGTCACGGACTCCGTTATATAGAGGCGGTCGCGGTTGTTGCCGCCGATCGCGACATTGGTGCAGCTCGCTCCCGCGCAGGATTTGATCCGCGCGATCAGCTCGCCGTTGGGCGCGAACACGAAGACATGTCCGAGCGAGGCGTGCGCCACGAACAGGCGCCCCGCGCTGTCCATCGTCATGCCGTCGGGTCCGCTGGCGCCGAAGGTCGAGCAGAAGCGGCCGACTTTTGCGACGCCGCCGTCCGTCATCAACGGCATGCGCCAGACCGCATTGTCGCGGGTCATGGCGACGAACAGTACTTTCTCGCTGGGATCGAGCACCAGGCCGTTGGGGCTGATGCCGGTATCGATCAGGCAGTCGAGCCGACCCTGCGGCGAGAGCCGAAAAACCCGCCCGGTCGGATCGTGCAGCCCGGTCTGTCCCTGGTCGGTGAAATAGATGTCGCCATTCGACGCCAGATGCAGATCGTTGCACCCTTTGAAGGATTCTGAATTGCGCGCGGTCAGCACCGGCAGCATCCGCGCCGCCTTGACGTCCAGTTCCATGATGCCGTGCCGGTAGTCGGCGACGAAAATCTGGCCGTCGGCGCGGATCTTCAGGCCGTTGGGCCAGCCGTCATATTTGATCACCAGCGACCAAGTGCCGTCGGGGGCGATCCTGAAGATGCGTCCGAAGGGAATGTCGACGATGTAGAGATTGCCATCGGCGTCGAAGGACGGGCCTTCGATGAAACTGTCGGTCGGCTGGCCCGGCCGGTTGGCATCGGCCCATTCGGTGCGCACGCCCTTGCGCCGGAACGCCTCGGGCATCGCCGAAAACACTTTTGTCTCAATCAGCCGCGGCGGCGTTTCCAGATACATCATCGCGAGGTTTCACCCGTCTTGTTTGAACGGGTGCACCATAGATGACATCATCCGTCATCAGCAAGGACGGGCGGGCCAGTTCAGTCGGCCGTCGCGGTCAGCCGGCGTTGTTCGGGATCGGTCGCGGCGGCAGCGGTCGGCGTCTGCGCGATCAGCCGCTTCAATTCGGGAATGCAGGAGCCGCAATTGGTGCCCGCCTTCAACTGCGCGCCAATCGCGGCGGCGGTGCCGGCGCCGGCGGCGATGGCGTCGCAAATCGTGTTGCGGCCGACGCCGAAGCAGGCGCAGACGACCGGCCCGGCACTGGCGAGCCCGTCGGCGGATTTGCCCGACAGCAGCATCCGGCGCTGATCGTCGCTGAGGATCCCGGCGGCGAACAGGTTTTTCACCACATTCCAGTCGCCCGCATCGCGCGCCGGACCGACGAACAGGCAGGTCTCGATGCGGCCGTCGCTAAACGAGGCCGCGCGAAAAACGCCGCCGCCGAAATCCTTGTATTCGGCGAGATCGCCGCCGGCGGCCGACCGCATCCACGATTGCCATCTGGCGAGATCGGCATTGTCGGCGAACAGATAGCCATAGCCGCCGGTAACGGTCACACGCGTCCACCAGAGATGCTCCGGCAAATCCAGCTCCACCCGGGACAGGGCAAAGCCGCGAAAGACATATTCATAATCCGTAATCGACGCCGGCGTCGCCTTGTTCTCGGGCTGGCCGGAATAGGGATCGGTGAACGGGGCCACCAGCGCGCCGATGCGCGCCGCCGATGCGTTCGCCTCGCTCCAGTGGATCGGCGCGAACAGCATGCCGCGCTGCTGCCGCGCATTCACGGCAACCCGGAGCGTGCATTGCCCGTAGTCGGTGGTGACGCGGGCGAAGCCGCCGTCGGCGAGGCCGTATTTGATCGCATCGTCCGGATGCACCTCGACGAACGGCTCCGGCAAATGCTGGCCGAGCCGCGGGCTCATGCCCGTGCGGGTCATGGTGTGCCATTGGTCGCGGATGCGGCCGGTGTTGAGCCGCAACGGCCGGCCGGCGCTGGTCTCGGTCCGCAGCGCCGGAATTTCCGGCGCGACGAAGCGCGCTTTGCCGTCATTGCTGAAGAACCCCCCGCGGGCGAAGAACCGCTGCCGGGGCTCGATGTCGCCCCATTGCATCGGCCATTGCAGTGGCGCCATCGCCTCGAAGGCTTCGTCCGACACCCGTTCCAGCGCCCCGATATCGAAATCGCGGCTGCCATTATTCTCGAACGCCGACAGGCCGGCATGCTCGCGGAAAATATCCGCCGCGGAGTTGAAATCGAACGCCGCGCCGAAGCCGAGGCGCTTTGCCACTTCGCTGACGATCCACCAGTCGGGCTTTGCTTCGCCCGCCGCGTCGAGGAACGCGCGCTGCCGCGAGATGCGCCGCTCCGAATTGGTGACGGTGCCGGATTTCTCGCCCCAGGCCTGCGCCGGCAACAGTACATGCGCGCCCGACTGAATGGTGTCGTTGGAACGCACGTTCTCCGAGACCACGAACAGCTCGAGCTTTTTCAGCGCGGTGCGCGCGGCGTCGGCGTCCGGCAGCGACACCGCGGGATTGGTGCCCATCACCCACAGCGCCTTGATCTCGCCGCGCCCGATCGCCTCGAACATCTGGACCGCCTTCAACCCCTCATGGGTCGCGATCCGCGGCGCCTTCCAGAACCGCCGCACGCGGTCGATGTCCGGCGGCGTGAACAACATGTGGGCGGCGAGCTGATTGGCGAGCCCGCCGACCTCGCGCCCGCCCATCGCGTTGGGCTGGCCGGTGAGCGAGAACGGCGACGCGCCTACCTTGCCGATCCGTCCCGTGGCGAGGTGGCAATTGATGATGGCGTTGACCTTGTCGGTGCCCTGCGCCGACTGGTTGACCCCTTGCGAATAAAGCGTGACCACGCGCGGCGTATTGGCGAACAAGCGGAAGAAATCCGCGACGTCCTGCTCGGTGAGGCCCGTCGCCAGCGCGGTGGCGCCGACGCTGCCGCCGATGCTGCGCGCGCGCGCCAGCGCATCGTCGAAACCGGCTGTATTGGAATCGATATAGCCGCGATCGAGCGCGCCAGTGTCGGCGAGATACACCAATAGCCCCGAGAACAGCGCGGTGTCGGTGCCCGGCTTCAAGCCCAGGAACAGGTCGTCATCGCCGGCGGTATCGGTCCGGCGCGGATCGACCACCACGATGCGCGCACCGCGCGCCTGCTTGTTGGCGAGCATGCGCTGGAACAGGACCGGATGGCACCACGCCGCGTTGGAGCCAACCAGCACCAAAAGGTCGGCCTGGTCGAGATCCTCGTAGCAGCCGGGCACGGTGTCGGCGCCGAACGCACGGCGGTGACCGGCGACCGACGACGACATGCAGAGCCGCGAATTGGTGTCGACATTGGCGCTGCCGATGAACCCCTTCATCAGCTTGTTGGCGACGTAATAATCCTCGGTCAAGAGCTGTCCCGAGAGATAGAACGCCACCGCGCCGGGACCGTCGCGCTTGACGATATGGGCAAAGCGATGCGCGACATGGTCGAGCGCGTCGCTCCAGGCCACCCGCTCCATGGTGCCCTTGCTGCAGCGGATCATCGGATGAAGCAGCCGGTCCTCGAGCCCGAGCGTTTCGCCCAGCGCCGAGCCTTTCGAGCACAGCCGCCCGAAATTGGCGGGATGCTCGCCATCGCCCGAGATCGCCGCGCCGCCGCTACCGTCGGGCGTGGCGAGCACGCCGCAGCCGACGCCGCAATAGGGACAGGTGGTGCGCGTGGCGCGCAGCGTGGGATCGATGGAGGTCATTTCAACAATCGCATCATCTGCCTATGCCGCCTTCGACGGAATCGCCAGCGAGCGGCCGAAGATCATGTCCTTGCGGATCGCCACGACCGGCCCGCCGCTTCGGATCAGTTCGAGATACCAGAGCGCGTCGGCGGTATCGCCGACCAGCACCGCGCCGGTGAGGCGGCCGCCTGAGATCACCAGCTTCTTGTAGGCGCCGGCCTTCGCATCGCTCAGCACGATGGCCTCCGAGCCCTCGGTGCCCATGAAATCGCCGGCGGAAAACACGCCGACACCGGACACTTTCAGGTTGGTCGCCACCACGCTGCCGGCATAGCTCGCCGATCCGCCGGCAAGATGCCGCGCCAGCACGCGGGCCTGCTCGTAAGCCGGCTCGACCAGCCCGTAACAGATGCCGCGATGCTCGGCGCATTCGCCGAGCGCGAAGATGTCGGGGGCCCCGGTCTGCAGGCTGTCGTCGACAACGATGCCGCGATTGACCGGAATGCCGGCGTCCTTTGCCAGTGCGACATTGGGCCGAATGCCGGCCGCGAAAATCACCGCGTCGGCATCGATCCGGCGTCCGTCCGCCAGTTCGACGCCTTCGACGCGCGTCTCGCCGTGGATTCGGGCGGTGCTTGCGTTGAGCAGAATCTCGATGCCCTTGCGCTCGACCAGGGATTTCAACAGTTCCGCCGCCGGCGCATCGAGCTGGCGCTCCATCAAGCGGTCCATCAGGTGAATGAGCACGACCTGTGCGCCGGCCTTGGCAAGGCCGTAAGCCGCCTCCAGGCCGAGCAGACCCCCGCCGACCACGACGACGCGCTTCTTCTGCGCGGCCAGCGTCAGCAGCAGATCGACGTCCCGGCTGTCGCGGAAGGTGTGCACGCCGGCAAGATCGGCGCCGGGCACGTTGAGCCGCAGCGGCGTCGAGCCGGTGGCCAGCACGAGCTTGGAGAAGGTGATGCTCTCCTCGTTGGCGATCTTGAGCTCGCGGCGGCCGACATCGATCTCGGTGGCGACACAGCCATATTTCAAGGTGACGCCGCGATCGCGCCACCACTGGGCCGGCCGGAGCTCGATGTCGTGCGAGGCGGTCTCGCCCGCGAGCACCGAGGACAGCAGCACGCGATTATAGGCGAGCCGCGGCTCCTCGCCGATCACGGCGATGGCGTAGCGTCCGAGCGCAGCCTTCGCCAGTTCATCGACCAGCCGCGCCGCAGCCATTCCATTGCCGACAACGACAAGTGGTTCACTCACCGCGCTTCCTCGTCCTCACTCGGCGGCCTGGGGGCGGCCATAGGCTTCCGAGATCATGTAGCCGGACAGCGTGCCGTAAGCCGCCGTCCACGCCCCCGCCAACTCCGGCGTCCAGGCTTCGCCAAGTCCCTTTTCCAGGGTCCACAGCAGCGCCGAACCGACGACGGGATAGTGTTCGGCCCTTGCGCCGTAAGTGAGGTGGCGCTTTGCCAGGGCGCTCGCGGCGGGCAGGATCGAGTCGAGATTGGCGAGCCCGTTCACGACAGCCGCCAGCATCGCCATCAGTTTCTTGCGCTGCTCGGTCATGTCGGCGGGAAACATCGCCCTCACCGTTGGCGCAATCTCGAACAGCCGGTCGTAGAACAGGACCGCCGCGGTTTCGGAAATCGGTGCGACTTTCGCAAAGCTCTGCTGCACAAGGTTGACTTGCTCGGGTGTCATTGCTGGCTCCTTTCACGGGGGATGCGAACTGAGGTGTCGTTTGAACCCATACTGTTAACGGTCATTTTGGCCGGGCCATTTCGCTGAACGAGGAGACCTATGCGGCAGTAGTCTGAAGCTGCTTCCGGCCACCCGCGCCGTGCTCGAATTCCTCGAGGAACGAGAGCAATTCGCGCCGGTATTCGTAATAACGGGGATGTTCCAACAGCGCCCGGCGCGTTCGCGGCCGCGGGATGTCGACTTCCATCACGCGACCGATCCTGGCATTGGGGCCGTTGGTCATCATCACCACGCGATCGGCCAGCAGGATGGCCTCGTCGACGTCGTGGGTGACGCAAATCGCGGTAACCTGCGTTCGCGACCAGACCTCCATCAGCACTTCCTGCAATGCCCAGCGGGTCAGCGAGTCCAGCATGCCGAAGGGCTCGTCCAGCAGCAGCAGCTTCGGCGACAATGCAAAGGCGCGGGCGATGCCGACGCGCTGCTTCATGCCGTTCGACAGCTCGGATGCGCCTTTATCCATGGCATCCGCGAGCCCGACCTTTGCCAGGTAATAGTCGACGATCTCGCCGCGTTCAGCCTTGCTGGCATGCGGAAACACCCGCTCGACCCCAATCGCGACGTTTTCGCGCACGGTCATCCATGGGAACAGCGACGGCGCCTGGAAAACCACGGCACGATCCGGACCGGCCGTGGTCACCTCGCGGCCGTCCAGCACGATGCCGCCGCCGGAAACCTCGTTCAGTCCGGCGACCATCGACAGTACCGTTGACTTGCCGCAGCCGGAATGGCCGATCAGCGAGATGAACTCGCCCTTGCGCATCAGGAGGTTGAACTTGTCGACGATGGTCACCGGGCCCTTCGGCGTCGGGTACGCCTTCGTTGTCTCGTAGAACTCGACATAGCGCTGGTCGGCCGGGCCGGCCGCGGCTTCGCGATACGCGCGCGGTGGACCGGGATCGAAGGTCACCGGCACCACGTTCGGCAACTGGGAGGCATCTTCGGTTGCGCCCGCGTCGCGCTTCACGCCGGCATCCATCAGATATTGAGTCACGGCCGCGCGCAGGCGCTTGTAAGCCGCGCTATCATTGAGCGCGGCGCGATCGCGCGGACGGGCGAACGGCACGACGAACTCCGGCCCGAAGGTGGCGCCCGGTCCAGGATTTCAGCGGCACGATGCGATCGGCAAGCAGCAGCGCTTCATCGACATCGTTGGTGATAAGCAGAACGGTCTTCTTTTCCTGCGACCAGATCGCCTCGATCTCGTCCTGCAGGTTTGCGCGGGTCAACGCGTCGAGCGCCGAGAGCGGCTCGTCGAGCAGCAGGACCTCCGGGTCCATCGCGAGGGCACGCGCAACGGCGACCCGCTGACGCATGCCGCCCGACAGTTCGGCCGGCTTGCGCTCAGCGGCGTGACCGAGACCGACCATGTTGACGTATTTCCGGGTGCGCTCGCGGCGGCTTGCGGACGTGTCTTTCTCAAACACCGAGTTCGACCGCGAGGGCCACGTTGTCGGCAACCGAGAGCCAGGGCATCAACGAATAATTCTGGAAGACCACGCCGCGCTCCGGGCCGGGCTCGGTCACCTTTTTTCCCCTGAACAGAACCTCGCCGGAATCCGGCGGCTCCAGACCGGAGATCAAACTGATCAGTGTGGTCTTGCCGGAGCCGGAAAAGCCGACCACGGCAACGAATTCGCCTTGCGCGACCGACAGCGACACGTTCTTGAGTACGTCGGTGCGCGTATCGCCGGACACGTAGAACTTGCTGACGGATCTAAGTTCAAGGATGGGTGTCGGTCCTGTCATCGCCGTTCCCCCTTAGCGTGTTGCGGCGTGGGTGAAGGTGGCCTGCAGGGCCAGCATCACGCGATCCAGCGCGAAGCCGATCAGGCCGATGGTGATCACCGCTACCATGATTTTCGCAAGCGACTCTGACGAACCGTTCTGGAACTCGTCCCAGACGAATTTTCCAAGTCCCGGATTTTGCGCCAGCATCTCGGCCGCGATGAGCACCATCCAGCCGACGCCGAGCGACAGACGCAAACCGGTGAACATCAGCGGCAGCGCCGACGGCAGCACGAGCTTGAAGATCTTCTTGCGCCAGGACAGCCTCAGCACGCGACTGACATTGACCAGATCCTTGTCGATCGAAGCGACGCCGACCGCGGTGTTGAGGAGTGTCGGCCACAGCGAGCACAGCGTGACGGTGATGGCCGAGACCAGGAACGATTTCGGGAACAGGGGATCGTCCGAGACATAGAGCGCGCTCACCACCATGGTGACGATCGGCAGCCACGCCAGCGGCGATACCGGCTTGAAAATCTGGACCAGCGGATTGATGGCAGCGTTGAAGTTCGCAAACAACCCGCACAGAATGCCGAGCGGGATCGCGACGATACTGGCCAGCAGGAAGCCGGTGAATACCGTTTCCAGGCTCGTGACGATCTGGTCGAGGAAGGTGGGCTTGCCGGTATAAAGACGGTTCTTCACCACCGCGTTCGGATCCTTGGCCAGGATCTCGGCGTTTCGCTTCTCCTGCCGTTCGTAGAACGCATGCGCCTTGGCGCGTTCGGCGATGTGGTCGGCCCAGAGATTTTCGGCCTGCACCCAGACCTGCGCCGGACCTGGCAGCAGGCCGAGGCTGGTCTTTACCTTGGGCGCAAGAAACGCCCAAATGCAGAGGAAGATGACGATGGCGGAGAGCGGGACGCCAAGCGCCTTCCATAGCGCTTTGCCCTGGGCCTTGACGTCGTCGCCCGCGGCCAAGCGCATCAGCGGCACCAGCCAGCCGAATCCAATCAGTTCGAAGAAGCCCGCCGATCGGTTGATACGCGCGTGCCAGCGTTCGCGCCACGCCGCCGGTGCGGGATGGATGGTGCCAGCTCCGAGATCAGTAGTCACGGACATCAGTTCAATCCTTCAATCGAGTGCGACATCAGGGTTTGCTTTCCCGTTGCGAAGACACAAGGCCGGAGGGAACAGCGCTGCTGCGAAGCCGATCGCAGCGCGCCGATCCACATCGGACGGCCCCGTCCGTTCAGTTCGAAACCACCTTGAGCCCTTCGACCCGCTCGGCATCCTTGAGACCGATCTTCAGGCTGTCGATGTAGGCATTGGGCTTGCGGCCATCGTAGGTGATGCCGTCGATGAACTCGTTGGTCGGATCGCGATAGCCGTCACTGGTCCAGGGGAAATCTTCTTTCTTCGCCTTGCCTTCGGCGACGAGAAGCTTCGCGGCCTGAAGATAGATGTCCGGCCGATAGACGCTCTTGGCCGTCTCGGCGTACCAGGCGTCCGGCTTGGCTTCGGGGATCTGACCCCAGCGCCGCATCTGCGTGAGGTACCAGACTGCGTCGGAATAATAGGGGTAGGTCGCGAAGTAGCGGAAGAACACGTTGAAGTCGGGCACCGGCCGCTTGTCGCCCTTTTCGTATTCGAACGTGCCGGTCATCGAGTTGGCAATGACATCGGCGTCGGCGCCGACATATTCCGACTTCGCCAGGATCTTCACCGCCTGCGCGCGGTTGGCGTCGTTGTTGGCATCGAGCCACATGCCGGCACGGATCAACGCCTTGGTGGCCGCGAGCACGGTATTCGGATTCTTCTCCTGGAACGCGGCGGAAAAGCCGAATACTTTCTCGGGATTGTTCTTCCACAATTCGTAGTCGGTGATGACGGGCACGCCGACGCCCTTGAACACGGCCTGCTGGTTCCAAGGCTCGCCGACGCAATAACCGAGGATGGTGCCTGCTTCCATGGTGGAAGGCATCTGGGGCGGCGGCGTCACCGACAATAGAACGTCGGCAAGAATCTGGCCGGAGGTATCGGTCGGCGAATAGAAGCCAGGATTGAGGCCGCCGGAGGCGAGCCAGTAGCGCAGTTCGTAATTGTGGGTCGATAGCGGGAACACCATGCCCATATTGAAGGCTTTGCCTTCGGCCTTGTACTTGTCGACGACCTTCTTGAGCACCTCTGCCTTGATCGGATGCTCCGGCTTGCCGTCCGGCTGCTTCGGAATGAGCGGCTTCATCTCCTCCCAGACAGTGTTGGACACGGTGATGCCGTTGCCGTTGAGATCCATCGAGAATGGCGTGATGATGTGCGCCTTGGTGCCTACCCCGATGGTGGCGCCGAGCGGCTGACCCGCCAGCATATGGGCGCCGTCCAGCGTGCCGGAGATAACGCCGTCAAGCAGAACCTTCCAGTTCGCCTGCGGGACGACGGTGACATAGAGCCCTTCGTCCTCGAAATAGCCGAGTTCCTTGGCAATCGCGATCGGCGCCATATCGGTGAGCTTGATGAAACCGAACGTCAGCTCCTCTTTCTCGGGCTTCAGTGCGGCCTGCGCGATCGAGGGCGCGAACAGAGTCGCGGCCGGCACCAGACCCGCAAGCGCAGCGGCGCTCACACTTGCCTTGAGGAATTCGCGACGGTCGCGATGCCATCGTGCCTGCTTGTCGTCGGTCTTCTTCGTCATGGGATGCGGTAGTCCTTTGCGGTTGAATGGCCACCCGTCCGATGTCTCGCTCAGAGGCACAGGAGCACGCTCTGGGGAGGCCCCAGTCTGGCGGTGTCACAATTCGGATGATTGGGTTTCGAGGGACGGCATCAATGGCGTCAGCACCAGCTATTCAAGCTTCGTGCCAAGCGACCGCAACGTCAAAACGACTTTGATCGTAACCGGTTAGCCGTTCGACCACGAAGACTCTTCACGGCTGTACGCATCCAAAATTTGCGATTCGCTCAATCTTTGTGCAGCGCACAATAATTGGGCAGAACATGCAGCCACCATCAGCGGCGGATCGCATTTCCCCGAAAGGGGCGTTGCGAAAGCCTGCAAATCAAGGGTTTTCCGCCTTCTCAAGCCGGCAATCCAGTGGCACGTCGATTGCATCGTTGAGTTGCTAGTCAACGAAGACTGCGGCCCGCCGGATGTTGAAGCCGCTCATGGCTGAAACTGACGGGACAGGCTCAGGTCACCTCACCGGTAAGCCTGACGCAGTCGGTCGCGACGCCACATCAATCAGGCTCGCACATCCCGCCTTCCGATCTGGTCCGATCAGAAAACGGGATGGCAAATGACCCGGCAATCCAAAGCACTGAAGCAGAACTATTCCCGGTAGCCGCTACTGCAGCGCGCGTTTCGGGAACGGCTGAATTGATCTCACGGGGGCGCCGTTACCTGACGACGGAGCTTCAAATTTCGCTACGAAAAGGGAACTTCAATGTCTTATCTCGCACCTTCAGAATTCGTCACCAAGATGGTGGACGCCGGGGAATCCAAGATCTTCATGTCGACCCGCGACACCGTGATCCGCGCCTACATGGCCGGCGCCATCCTCGCACTGGCGGCCTGGTTCGCGGTCACGATCAACGTCAACACGGGCCAGCCGCTGGTCGGAGCGCTGCTGTTTCCGGTCGGCTTTTGCATGTTGTATCTACTGGGCTTCGATCTGCTGACCGGGGTTTTCGTCCTCAGTCCGCTGGCCTGGCTCGACAAGCGGCCTGGCGTGACCATCGGCGGTGTGTTGCGGAACTGGGGCCTGGTCTTCATCGGCAACTTCGCCGGCGCTCTCACGGTGGCCTTCATGATGGCGTTCGTGACGACCTATGGCTTCACGCAGGAGCCCGACAAAGTCGGCGTGACGATCGGAAACGTCGGCGAGGCCCGAACGCTAGGCTACGCGGCACATGGTGCGGCCGGCATGGCGACATTGTTCATGCGCGGCATGCTGTGCAACTGGATGGTCTCCACCGGCGTCGTCGGCGCCATGGTCTCGACCTCGGTCCCCGGCAAGGTGATTGCGATGTGGATGCCGATCCTGGTTTTCTTCTACATGGTGTTCGAGCATTCGGTCGTGAACATGTTCCTGTTTCCGTCGGGGCTGATGCTCCATGCGAAATTTTCGATCATGGACTACTTCATCTGGAACGAGATTCCGACCGTGCTTGGCAATCTGGTGGGAGGGCTCTCCTTCACCGGGCTGACCCTCTACGCCACCCATGTCAGGACCGCGCCGAAGCGCGATGCGAGAACCGCTCCGATCCGCTCCGCGGCCTGATTTGATCCCGACAAAGGAGCCTTGCCCGGGTTAGGGTAAGGCTCCTCTTTTTCTGGCCCAGAGCATGCCGCGCGAATTGCAGATATCGGTCGGGCAGCATTCCGATAAAGGCCGCAAGGAGATCAATCAGGATTTCCACGGCGTCCTCGTTCCGAACGAGCCGCTGCTGAGCCTGAAGGGCATCGCCGTCGTGCTGGCGGACGGGATCAGCAGCAGCAATGTCAGTCAGATCGCCAGTGAATTGGCGGTCAAGAGTTTCCTGACCGACTATTACTGCACCTCGGAATCCTGGTCCGTCAAAACCTCGGCGCATCGCGTGCTGTCGGCGACCAACTCCTGGCTGCACGCCCAGACCCGGCGAAGCCAGTACTCCTACGACAGGGACAAGGGCTATGTCTGTACGCTGAGCGCCCTGGTCCTCAAATCCACGACCGCGCATATCTTTCATGTCGGCGACGCCCGAATCTACCGCCTCGCCGGCAACGCGCTGGAGCAGCTCACCGAGGATCATCGGGTCGTCGTTTCGTCGGAGCAGAGTTATCTCGGCCGCGCGCTGGGCGTCAATCCGCAGATCGAGATCGACTACCTCGCCTTTCCGATCGAGAAGGACGATGTCTTTCTGCTGGCGACCGACGGGGTCTACGAATATGTCGCCGCCCGCTTCATCATCGACACCATCAAGGGCAACGCGGCCGATCTCGATCTGGCCGCAACGGCCATCGTGGAAGAAGCCTCGCGACAGGGCAGCCCCGACAATCTCACGGTCCAGATCGTCCGCGTCGATCGATTGGCGGACGGCGAAGCCGGCGAGGTTCTCGGGCAGTCCTCGGAATTGCCGCTTCCTCCGCTGCTGGAAGCGCGGATGCCGTTCGACGGCTACCGCATCGTCAGGGAATTGCATGCCAGCAGCCGAAGCCACATCTATCTGGCCGTCGATACCGAAACCGAGGCCCTGGTCGCGATCAAGATTCCATCGATCGATCTGCGCGGCGACCCTGCCTATCTGAAGCGCTTCATGATGGAGGAATGGGTCGCCCGGCGCATCGACAGTCCGCACGTATTGAAACCGCGCCTGCACGCCCGCAAGCGCAATTATCTCTACGTCGTGACCGAGTTCATCGATGGCCAGACGCTGGCGCAGTGGATGATCGACCATCCGAGGCCGGACCTGGAAACCGTGCGCGGCATCGTCGAGCAGATCGCCATGGGTCTGCGCGCCTTCCACCGCAAGGAAATGCTGCACCAGGATTTGCGACCCGCCAATGTCATGATCGACAAGACCGGTACGGCAAAGATCATCGATTTCGGTTCAACCAGGATCACCGGCGTGGCCGAAGCCGCGCCGCCCACCGACCACCATGACATTCTGGGCACGGCGCAATACACAGCGCCGGAATATTTCCTGGGTGAAGGCGGTTCACCGCGCTCGGATATGTTCTCGCTCGGGGTCATCGCCTATCAGATGCTGACCGGAAGACTGCCGTATGGCGCCGAGGCCGCGAGATCCCGAACACGGTCGCAGTTCAACAAGCTTCGATACCGCTCCGCCGTCGACGACAATGGCGAAATTCCGGCATGGATGGATAGCGCGCTGCGAAGGGCGGTGCATTCCGATCCCTACAAACGTTATGAAAGCTTGTCCGAATTTACGTTCGACCTGCGCCACCCCAATGCGAAATATCTCAACGCTTCGGCACCGCCCCTGATCGAACGGAATCCGCTGCTGTTCTGGAAATGCGCGACCGTCATTCTTGCCTGCATCGTGGTGGCCCTGCTAGCCAGCCGGCATTTCGGCCACTTCTAGTCGGCCGCACGCAGGCGATTCAGGCGTCCTCGGTCGCCGCCATCATCGGCTTCGGCGCCACGCCCTGGCCCGGCTTCATCCGGAATTCGTAGGTCATCAGGTGCCAGGGCGCGTCCGCGAGCTTGCCGTCGGGCATGACTTTGTCGGTGCGCTTCTCGACCCTGGAAACGAGGTCGTTCTTCACCCCGAACACCACGTCGGAATTCGAGATATTTGTCGCCCTCGATAAAGACGTGGGTGATCAGCGGCTCATGGCCGGGCGCGTCGACCAGGAAATGGATATGCGCCGGCCGGTTCGGGTGGCGCCGCGTCTGCAGGATCATCTGCCCGACCGGACCGTCGGTCGGGATCGGATAGCTGCAGGGCAGGATGGTGCGGAAGAAGAACCGGCCGTCGGCGTCGGTCACGAAGCGCGCCCGCGATGACGGGCCTTCGGTCTCGTAATCCGGCCTTTGCGAATTGTAATAGCCGTCATCGTCGGCGTGCCAGACGTCGACCGCGGCGCCGGCCAGCGGCTTGCCCTTGAGGTCGGTGACGCGGCTCTGCACGAACATCCGCTCGCCGGTGAGATTTGCGGAAATATCGGTGCCGTGCGGCACAGCCTTGTGCTCGCCGACATAGAACGGGCCGAGCACGGTGGTCTCGGTGGCGCCTTCGCGTTCCCGGTGGTTGACGGCATCGACCAGCATCGAAACCCCGAGCACGTCCGACAGCAGGATGAATTCCTGCCGGCTTGCCGAGCATTTTTGCCCGACGCGGGTCAGGAAATCGATCGCATAAGCCCATTCGTCGAAACTGAGATCGGTCTTGCGGACGAAGTCGTGCAGCGACTTCGTCAGCTCTTCCATCAGGAACTTGACCCGCGGGTTGGGCGTCTCCTCAAAACTCTTGATGACGGCGGCGGTCAGTTCGGTGTCGTTGAATTGGGGCATGCCGGGATCCTGTGGTTCTAGGCCATTGCAGGCGCGAGCCTACACCGGCGGCCAGCCGAGGGTAAGCGCGTGGTGATTGGAACCTGATAGACTTTTCGGCTATCAAGGCTCGCCACCGAACGCCCGGAGAATGCCCCGATGCTCGCCCCGACCCCCGCCTCACCCGAATCCGCCGGCATGTCCAAGCAAGCCTTCGACCGCCTCGATGCCCATATCAGGAGCCGCTACATCGACGCCGGCCGCTTTCCGGGGACCCAGGTCCTGGTCTATCGCCGCGGCAAGGTGGTCCACTCCGCGGTGCAGGGATTTGCCGACCTCGAGCGCAAGGCGCCGGTCAAGGACGACACCATTTTCCGCATCTATTCGATGACCAAGCCGCTCACGAGCGTGGCCTTCATGATGCTGTTCGAGGAAGGCCGCGTCGCCCTCGACGAGCCCGTCCACAAATATATCCCGGAATGGAAAAACCTCGGCGTGTTCCAGGCCGGCACCGCGCCGGCATTCCTGACCCGGCCGCCGTCGCGGCCGATGCTGATCGTGGACCTGCTGCGGCACACGTCGGGACTGACCTACGGCTTCCAGCAGCGCTCCAACGTCGATGCCGCCTATCGCGAGAACAAGATCGGCGAGGTCGCAACGTCGGGCACGCTGCAATCGATGATCGATGGCCTGGCAAAAATCCCGCTGGAATTTTCGCCGGGCGAGGCCTGGAATTATTCGGTCTCCACCGACGTGATCGGCTACCTGATCGGCAAGATCAGCGGCAAGCCGTTCGAAGCGTTCCTCAAAGAGCGCATCCTCGATCCACTCGGCATGACCGACACCGGCTTCTTCGTGCCCGCCGACAAGGTCCATCGTTTCGCGGCCTGTTACTCGGCCGATCCGAAGGGCGGCATGACCTTCCACGCCACCGAACGCCAGGGAACCCTGACGCTCCAGGACGACCCGACCACGAGCGCGTACCTGAAGCCGCCATCGTTCATCTCCGGCGGCGGCGGCCTGTGTTCGACCGCGGCCGATTATCTGACCTTTTGCCGCGCGCTGCTCAACGGCGGCGAACTCGACGGCGTCAGGCTGATCGGCCCGAAGACGCTCGCCTTGATGAGATCGAATCATTTGCCCGGCGGACGTGACCTGCCGGCGATGTCGCGGTCGCTGTTCTCGGAAGCGACCTACAACGGCATCGGCTTCGGCCTCGGCTTCTCCGTCACGATGGATCCCGCGCAGACGCTGATCCCCGGCAGCGCCGGCGAATATTCCTGGGGAGGTGCTGCCACCACTTCGTTCTGGATCGATCCCGCGGAAGAGTTGATCGCGATCTTCATGACCCAGGTCTTGCCGTCGAGCGCCTATCCGATCCGGCGCGAGCTGCGCACCATGGTCTACGCCGCCATCACCGACAGCAATCTTTAGGGAACCCGCGCGCCCTCGTCGTAGCCCGCGAAGCTGGAACCGGCTGGCGCGGCCAATATCCTTGGCGGATTTCGGGTGCTTCACCTATGCTCGCAAACGGCTCGGCGCTCCCCGCGCCGAGTGCATCGATGCGGGAACCGCGTGCCGAAACCCTCCCTGCCAGCGCGCCTTGCCCTTCTCGTCGCGGGAACCACGCTGCCGTTGATCGTTTTCGCGGCCGTGCTGGTGTTCAATGGCTACGAACAGGACCGCAAGGACGCTTCCCAGCGCGTTCTGGAGACCGTGCGCAGCATCCGCCTGGTGCTGGACGCCGAGATGCAGCGCATGACCGGCGGGCTGCGGGTGCTGGCGCTCACCAACACGCTGCGCAACGGAGATTTCGAGAATTTCCGCCGCATCGCCGCAGGCTTTCTCGATCAATATGGCAAGGACGGCGTCGTGCTGGTAGCGGACCGCGAAGGCCGGCAGCTGTTCTCCTCGGCCACGACGGACACCGTGAGCCTTCCGCCGCGCAACAACCGCGCCATAGTGGAAAAGGTCTTCGCCAGCAAGGTGCCGCAATATTCGAACCGGTTCGTCGGCGCGGTGAAGAAACGGCCGATCGTAACGGTCGAAGTGCCGGTGCTGCGTGATGGCGAGGTTCTCTACGACATTTCCTTCAGCCCGCCGATCGAGATTTTCCAGTCGCTGATCGAAAAGCAGCGCCCGAGCCAGGACTGGACGATCTCGATCTTCGACGGCGACGGCATCAACTTCGCACGCATGCCAAATCCGCAGGCGACGGTCGGCCAGCGCGCCTCGCCCTCGCTCTATGCCGAGATGCAGCGCCAGCCCGAGGCGACGGTGCCGACGGTCTCGCTCGAAGGCGTGCCGCTAATCACCAGTTTCGTTCGCTCGTCGGCCACCGGCTGGACCGTGGCCGCTGGCATCGCCGAAAGCTCGCTGGTCGGCCCGCTCTGGCGCAACCTCGCGATCACCAGCGTGATCGGCGGCATGCTGCTGCTGCTCGGGCTTGCCTTCGCGGTACGCATGGCCACCACCATCGCCCGCGGCGAGATGCTGCACGATCTGCTGATCGAGGAACTCAACCACCGCGTCAAGAACACGCTGGCGATACTGCAGTCGATCGCCACCCAAACCTTCCGCAGCGCAAGCAGGACCGAACGCGAGAAATTCGAGGGCCGGCTCGGCGCGCTCGCCGAGGCGCACAATCTGCTGAGCAAGGAAAAATGGCAGGGTTCGGAGCTGCAGGACGTGGTGCGCCGCGTGCTGCAGCCCTATCTGCTCAACAACCCCGAACGGCTGCGCATGTCCGGGCCGAAGGTGCCGCTGTCACCGCGGCTCGCCGTGGTGCTGTCGATGATCATCCACGAGATCGCCACCAATGCCGCCAAGTACGGCGCGCTGTCGAACGACAACGGCACCATCCGGCTCGATTGGGAAACCGTCACCGAAAACGGCAAGCCGAAATTGCGGCTGGTCTGGGCCGAGGCCGGCGGCCCTCCCGTCACGGCGCCGGTGCAGCGCGGCTTCGGCTCGCGGCTGATCGAACGCAGCGCCCGTGACCAGCTCGGCGGCGAGGCCACCGTCGATTTCCTGCCCCGCGGCGTGGTCTACACCGTGATCAGCGCGCTGGAAGACGAGGGCTAGATTCTCCGTTGGAGTTTCCCTACCCGAAATTCTGCAGGCTCGGAAACGTCTCCAAAAGCCAGATGCTGACGGACGAGATCGCGCCGGTCAGAAAACCGATGCCGGTAAGCACCATGAGAACGCCCATCGCCCGCTCGACATTGGCGAGATGGCGTTTCATGCGCGAGAACAACGAGGAAAACTGCTCGACCATCAGCGCCGCGATCAAAAAGGGGATGCCGAGGCCCGCGGAATAGACGGCGAGCAGTCCCGCCCCCCTTGTCACCGTTGCCTCGGCCGCGGCCACCGACAGGATAGCGGCGAGGATCGGGCCGATGCAGGGCGTCCAGCCGAACGCGAAGGCGAGGCCCATCAGATAGGAGCCCCACAATCCGACCGGCTTCGGAATCGGCAACCGCCCTTCCCGCATCAACAAGCCGATCCGTGTCAGCCCGAGGAAATGCAGGCCCATGGCGATGATGATGATGCCGGCGACGATCGAAAGCTCCGCCGACCAGGCGCGGATCAAGCTGCCGATCAGGGAGGCGCTGGCGCCGAGCGCCACGAACACGGTGGAAAATCCGAGCACGAACATCACCGCCGACATCATCACCGCGCGCTGCGACGACGAAACCGACTCTTCGTTTTCGATGTGCTCGATGGTCGCGCCGGTGAGGTAGATCAAATAGGGCGGCACCAGCGGCAGCACGCATGGCGACAAAAAACTGACCAGGCCGGCAATCAGCGCCGCGGGGATCGAGACATCGCTTATCATGCAGTCGTCGCCATCATTGACAATTTGCGGCTTGCAACCCTTCGCCCGGCCAGGAGTGGGAGCGCGGGTCGATCCGGTCTCATGTACCGGAAGGCTGGAAATGCGCAACAGAGCTGGCGCGCCGCGGGGCGGCCTAACCGGCGAGGATGGCGGCTTTTTCGATCAACAATGCGGCATCGCGGCATTCCAAGCGGGTGCCGCCGTCGCGACGGGACGGTACCGGGCGTCCGGAACCCAAAAACCCGCGCTGCTATTTGACCAGTTTCAGCAGCGGGCGGCGACGAGGCCCATGCGGCCCATGCGGTGATTTCGGATCCTGCGACCTTTCCGCGGCCGCATCGTCCGGCACCATCGCATCACACAAAGCCCTCAGTTCCTGGTCCGTAATCCGATTGAGCTTCATCCGGAGTTCGAGGATCGCCACCGACACCAACTGGGCCGTTTCCCGGTTGGAGCTATCGATGAGACCCGCCCGGCACTGCTCGAGTGTCGCGAGAATCAAATGCAATCGTTCTTCTGAATTAGCCACCGGCGTTTTTTCCATAACCGAGATTGCGAGGTAAAGTCTGTTCAATCCAATCGTCTGTTTCAAATACTTCTGCACAAATACCGGAAATTTTCGAAACCGCGCGGTGGACATCGTCCGCCGGCATTTCGTCGAGTGCGTGACTGGCCGATGAGTCCCAACGAGACGTGTCGCAAAGATAAGTAACCTCATGGTTGCGGTGGAATGCATCGGTCAGGGTCGACAGGCAGGCCTGTTCGCCCGCAAATCCCGCCAGCACGATGCCGCCACGGCTCTGCTTCACCAACGCAGTGAACGCTTCGCTAGAATAGCACGACGGGCTGCTTCTTTCGAATATCATTTCGTCGCGATAGGGCGCAAAACCCTCGATCAAGCAGATCAAGGGAATAGCACGGTTCAAAAAAGCCGACTCGTCGATCATGCGGATGAAGGCAACCGGAAGACCTATCCTGCGCAAATGATCCAGAACCTTGCGGCATTTGTCCAGCGCACCATCGTTCGGCGGATTCGCCGGCAGCCGCGCCTTTGCCGCACATTCCTGCTGCATATCCACGAACGCGACGATTGGAACGCTCGGCGAATTCGCAGCTATCCTGAGGCTCACGACTGAAGGCACGGAATCCCCTGTTCGGCGCGGTAAAGTCTTGGGGCCGAAGCCTTCTGGCGTTCCCGGGATACCGGTCCCGGCCTCGGAGGACAGGCGCGTCGAATTGCCCGCCCCCAACCCGGCATGGTTGTGGTTCGCTCAAACTTCTGCCAAGCTTAGCGCGACGAAAGGACTGTGTATGCGTCAGGCGCTGGAAAGGGGCGTTCCTCAGGAGGAACACCAAAAGCTCGCTCTCGGCAGTCTCACGGATTGGGACGCTGCCAGGATTTTCCTTGAGGTCGTCCGTTGCGGGAGCTTCCGGTCCGCGGCCGAGCGGCTCGACCTGTCCATCAACGTCGTCCGCCGCCGGATCGACGATTTCGAGCGGCAAATCGGCGCCACCCTGTTCACCCGCGACTTCCATGGCGCCCGCCTGACCGACGAGGGTTCGCTGGTGGTCTCCGCCGTCGAACGCATGGAGGCTGCGTCATTCGACCTGCTGCGCGCCGGCAATTCGGTCGCCAACACGCTCTCGGGCGAAGTCCGGGTTGCCGTCACCGAGGGTCTGGGGACCTTCTGGCTCGCCCCTCGCCTGGTCGAATTCCAGCAGGCCTACCCCAATATTCTGGTCGACCTGCACTGCGCGATGCGCTCCGCCGACGTGTCCCGGCACGAGGCCGACATCGCGATCCATCTGTCGCGGCCGGCCGCGCTCGATGTCAAACTGGTCCGGCTCGGGCGCATGCACCTGATGTACTTCGCCAGCGAGAAATACCTCGAAACCTACGGCACCCCGAAAACGCCGGCCGAGCTGGTCAAGCACCGGCTGGTGATGCAGGTCGCCGATCAGACGGCCGCCAAGGAAGCTTTCGAGAGCCTGTTTCCCGGCTATTCCCAGCGGGATCTGCTGGTCATGAGGACCAATGTAAGCAGCGCCAATTACTGGGCGGTGGCCAATGGCGCCGGAATTGGGGTATTTCCGACCTATGCTCATGCGTTAGGCGGGAAAATAATACCTCTAGAGGTTGAACTGCATCTGCCCTTCGATATTTGGCTGTCGTATCATCCGGGCAATGGCCGGATTCCCCGCGTACGGCACATGATCGACTGGCTGATTGAGGCCTTTAACCCTGCAAAATTCCCGTGGTTTAAGGACGAATTCATCCATCCACGGGAATTTAAAGCGGTATATAAGAGTAAATCCCTGACCCATCGGCTCGGGGAATATTCGACCGAAGGACGGTAGAACCAGAATGAACAAATCAGCGGCAAAGAAGATGAAGCAACGCAGTGCCGGTAAACCCGACATTGAACTGGGCAAGCGCATTCGGCTGCGGCGGGTCGAACAAAAGATCTCGCAAGCTGAGCTTGGCGACAAGCTTGGCGTCAGCTTCCAGCAGGTTCAGAAATACGAGAAGGGCGTCAACCGCGTCGGCGCCGCTCGTCTTCAGCAAATCGCCACCGCGCTCGACGTGCCCGTCACGTTCTTCTACGACGGCGACGGCAAGGCGCGCGAGGTCGAAAGCCTGCTGTTTCTCGACAGCGCGTTCAGCCTGCGGTTGCTGCGAGCCTATAGCAAGATCAAGGATCAGACCGTCCAGCGTCAGCTGGTGTCCTTGATGGAATTGATCGCCGCGAACGAGGATTAAGTCGTCGGGCGCGCGTGGCCGCCCCTGGCCTCGCTACCCTGGCTTGCAGCGCCGCGGACACGATCGACCAGTGCGAGCGCATCCGCCGGCAATCTGTCGCCGCGCCACGCCACATGCTGGTCCGGCCGCGACAATACCAGCCCGCCGCCATAGTAAGTGGCGGCCTTTGGGCGTTGCAGATCGAGAACCCTTAGCGGTACTCCCCTCTCGCGAGCGGCACGCTCGAGCGGGGCTGCATCTATCGCCGGATCGAACCTCAGCAGGGTAAATTCCGGCCCCATCGCATCGTAGAGCGAACGGCCGTCGTCGCACCACAGATGCGGCGTGCGGCAACCCGGCACCGTGGAGGGCGTATAGCTGCTCATGGTGTAGGCCGGATGTTCGGCGCCGTCATAGGCGATGATCGGCGAACGATCGTAATAGCTGCCGAAATTGAGACCCGCGCAGGCATATTGCTGGACGTTGATCTCGTAGGTGCGATGCCCGATCTCGCGCCGCGCCGCCTCGCCCGCTGGCCCCGCATCCTCGATCTGATCGGGTATCGCGCCACGGCGGCGAATCTCGGCCTCGGCATGCGACATCGCAAAGCGCGAGACCTGGCTGGTGATCGGCCAGCGCTCGGCCTCATAGGCGTCGAGAATCGACGACGGCGCCCAGCCATTGAGATGAGCGGCCAGAAGCCAGGACAGGTTCATGGCATCCGCGATCCCGGCGTTCATGCCATAGCCGGCATAAGGCACCCAGATATGCGCCGCATCGCCGGCGATGAACGCGCAGCGGTCGCGAAACCTGTCGGCGACCAGGCGGCGTCCGTACCAGTCCTCTTTGGAGATGACGTCGTAGTGGAAGTCGGCATCCACGCCGAGAATGGTCCGGATCGAGGCGTCACGGTCCACGCTGTCGAAATCGCCCTCCCCGGGCTTCATGTAATTATGCACCAGCCAGCGTTCGCTTCCGTCGATCGCATAGACCATGCCGGAACGGCGGGGATTGATGACGCCCGTGCCCCAGGCGCGCGCGTGACGCTGGCGGTCGATCAGGCCGGGGGCGCGAATGAAGGTCGACTGCACGCGCTGCACCACGGCGTCGCCGGTCAGCTCGGCGCCGACGGCCTTGCGGACGATCGAGCGCGCGCCGTCGCAGCCGATCAGATAGCGGCAGCTTGTGCGACGGACATCGCCGCTATCGAGGTCGCGCAGGGCCAGGCTCGCGGAGGTCTCCTCGATCCTGACGTCTTCGGCCGATGTCCGGTTGACGATGCGGATGCGCCCTTGCGCTGCCGCATGTTCGAACAGGATCGGTTCGAGAAAGATCTGGTTGATGCGATGCGGCGGCTCCGGCGTCGGCCAGTTGCAGTCCGGGCCGTCCTGCCGGGTGAATCGGTCGCGGCGGCAGGGAATCTCGATGCGGGTCAGCTCCGCACCCGTGAACGAGGTGCGGTAGCTGATGTCGTGCGGATAGTCCGCCGGCAGCCCGGCGTTGCGCACCTTGTCCGCGACGCCGAGCCGCCGGAAGATTTCCATGGTGCGGGCGGCGACATGGTTGCATTTCGGCTCCGGCGGCGCGGCGCGGGCGCGGGTCTCCACGACCGTGACGTCGATGCCCCGCCACGCGAGATCGAGCGCCAGCGTCAATCCGACCGGGCCCGCGCCGACGATCAGCACGTCCTGCTCAGTCATTGCGGGCATCGGCAGCGCCTTGCAGCGAGGACTTCACCTGAGACATTAGAGCATGATCCGGAAGTCGCGTGAAGAAAACGCGTCAAGACAACAATCCGGATCATCAATCCAGCTCGACACCGGCCTTCTTGACGACCCCCGCCCAGCGATCGACCTCGGTTTTCACGTAAGCCGCAAAACTGTCCGGCGTCGATGGCGGCAATGGCTCGAGCGCAATCGCGGTGAGCCGGTCGCGCGTCGCCGGGTCGGCAACGAGCTTTCCGATCTGCGCGGCCAATTGGTCGACGATCGGCCGCGGCAGGCCGGCGGGTGCCACGACGCCCTGCCAAGCGACCAGGTCGAAACCGGCCAGCCCCCCTTCGGCCAGCGTCGGAATGTCGGGGGCGGCCGCGACGCGCTTCGTCGTGGTGACGCCGAGCACCCTAACCTTGCCGTCGCGGATCTGCGGCAAGGCGGGCTGGAGATCCACTACCATGAAGGGGATATGTCCCGCGATCACGTCGAGCATCGCCGGCACGCTGCCGCGATACGGCACGTGACGGACATCGATGCCCGCCGCGGACTTCAGCATCTCGGCGCCGAGGTGCTGCGGACTGCCATTGCCGGCCGAACCATAGGCCAGCCCCGGCGTCGTCTTGGCATAGGCGATGAACTCGGACAGGTTCTTGGCGGGAATCTGCGGGTTGATGATCAGCGCGAACGGCACCGCGGCCACCAGCGCGATCGGGGTAAAATCCTTCACCGGATCGTAGGGCAGCTTCTTGTAGAGCGTCTTGTTGATGGCCAGCGTGGTCGAGGTCGCCATCAAGAGCGTATAGCCGTCGGGTTCGGCCCTCGCCACCAGTTCGGCCCCGGTCGAGGTCGCGGCCCCCGGCTTGTTTTCGACCACGACGGTGGCGCCAAGGCCGGTCTGAAGCTGGTCGGCGACCAGGCGGCCGAGAAAATCGGTGGTGCCGCCGGCCGGATAGGGCACGATCATCTTGATGGTCCGGCTGGGATAGGCCGCTTGCGACCGCGCCGGCACCCCCTTCAGCAAAACCAGCCCGCCGCCTAGTCCGGCGATCGCCTTCCGGCGCGTCAACAGCATGAGTCCTCCCAGGATGGATTTTTCAGGGCAGAATCTTTTGGTTCGGCGATCAGCTTCGCGAACCACATTAACCGCAGTTGCGACATATCAAAGGCCACCAAAGTTCAATCCAGGTTTGTCGCGGTGCAACAGCCGACCATGCGACTTAATCAGACCGCAACCCTCATGGGCTATTTTCGCAAGATCGAGAGTGCGGATCGGCTCCGATCCCGTTTGCCCGGCCGCAACGGCCGGGCCGTTGATTCACTTCCTTCGCGCCTTCCGGCGCCTCCTTGGGGCTTCAAACATGCGTAGAATGACAATGATCGCCGTCGCGTTGACGTTGGCGACGACATCGGCGTTTGGGCAAAGCGCGCCCGCCGCGCCAACGGCCGTTGCGGCAAATCCCGCGCATGCGACCCCGCCGGCAAAACCGGCCGCCGCCGCCTCCACCGCCGAATCACGTTCGGCGCAGGCCCTGGCGCTCTCGCACGAGCCGACTTTCGACGAAGGCACCGCGCAGCGAATCAAGGAAGCGGCGCTGAGTTATTCGGATCTGGCGGTCCGCGGCGGATGGCCGGCGATTCCCGCCGATGCCAAATTCGACCCTGGGCGTTGCGGGGCCCAATGACGATCTGCTGCGAAAGCGCCTCTTGATCAGCGGCGACCTCGCGCCCGACAAGCCGCGCGACCGGCCCCTATGATGAGGCCGTCACTGAGGCGGTCAAACGTTTCCAGGTGCGCCACGGCCTGGCGGCGACGGGAACGGTGACGCCGCGAACGCTTGCCGCCCTCAATATCCCCGTGCAGAAGCGGATCAAGCAGCTCGAGGCCTCGCTGGAGCGGCTCGAGAACATGAATTTCGCATTCGGCCAGCGTTACGTCGTCGTCAACCTCCCCGCGACGTTCGCCGAAGCCGTCGAGAACGATCATGTGGTGCGGCGCTATCGGGTGATCGTCGGCAAGACCGAAAAGCCGTCGCCGACGCTGACCGCCGAGATCACCAGCGTCAATCTCAACCCGACCTGGACCGTGCCGTCCTCGATCGCGAAAACCGAAATCTCCGCGCATATGCGCAAAGACCCCGGCTACCTCGCCCGCATGCACATGGAGGTGCTGGATGGCCACGACATCCCGATCGATCCGCATGCGGTGGACTGGTCCGGCGCGCACACCCCGAACTTCACCGTGCGCCAGCAGAACGGCGCCTGGAATGCGCTCGGCGCGGTCAAGATCGACATGCCGAACCCCTATTCGGTCTACATGCACGACACCAACCAGCGCAGCCTGTTCAGCGACGACTACCGCTTCGATTCCCATGGCTGCTCGCGCGTCGACAATGTGCGCGATCTCGCCGCCTGGCTGCTGCAGGAGGAGATGCCGCAGTGGAATCGCGCCGCGATCGATGCGGCGATCGCGACCGGCCAGCGCCAGGACATCCGCCTGCCGAAGAAGGTGCCGGTGGCCTGGATCTACCTCACGGGATGGATGACGAGGGACCAGACCATCCAGTTCCGCAACGACATCTACGACCAGGACGAGCAGCTCTTGGAAGCCACCGCCGAGGAAGCCGCCTTCTTCAACCAGGCCGCCAATCATCCCCTGACGGCGCATCTGGCGCAGTAAATCACTCCCCCTCTCCCGCTCTTCGCGGGAGAGGGCTGGGGTGAGGGGCTGCTTCCGCGAATTGAATAGGTGAAATGCGATGCGTGATTCATCAGCCGAATTGCTGGAACAACTGGAGGATTGGTACTCGGCTCAATGCAACGGAGATTGGGAGCACACCTACGGCGTAACGATAGAGACGGTGGATAATCCCGGATGGATGTTCAAGGTGGAGCTCACCGATACGTATTTGGCGGACCGCGCCTTTGCGGAAATCTCTGAAAACAGGCGAGATGATAAAGAAGCACTACTATGCGTCGTTAAGGACCGCGCATTCATTGGCTTTTGCCCGCCCAAAAGAACTCCACGAAGTAATTTCGATCTTTCTGCGCTGGGCGAACGACCACAGCTCGTAGGCGCATTAGCGCGTAGGATCGGAAGCGATACCCATTGTTCCCGACGGCGACGACGAGGATTTCGCGAAAAGCGCAACCCGACGGGCAAATCAGCAAAAACCTGTCCAGCCCCTTTTGCAAAAATATTCTGATTTTCAGAAATCGAAAATCAGTCTATATCCTCGGCCATCCCGCCCCACTCGAGGGGTGTTTCGCGAACGTCACGAACGCGGGGCGGGATGCGGTGGCCGCGGGAAGCGCTGGAGACGAGAGCGCTTTTCTGCGGACGGCAAAATCGTATGGTCCTGACGCCTCGACGCTGGCGTCAAGTTCCTGGGAAGCAAGCTTCTCGGGGGCGACGGTGGCAAGAAAGCCGATCGCCGGGGAGGGTACGACATAAGCCGTAAAGCCATTGCGTGGGGAATGCCGGGTGATTCCGGTGTGACCTGACTAACGCGTGTGCGCATCTCACCACTCATTGCACACGCGGCTATCGGGCGCATCGGGCGCCCGGCATTCCCTGCGCCCTCCGACGAGGAGGGCGGAACGAGCAGGCCAAAACTCGCGCGAAAACGCGCGGCGAGATCGCGAAGGTGCGGCTGTTTGAAATTCGAATCCGGCGGGTGAATATCCGTCGTCCCTGCGAAAGCAGGGACCCATAACCACAGGGCGCGGTTGTTGCGCGAAAGCCGGCGAACAGCGTTTTTCACAACAAGCGGCACGGCGTATGGGTCCCTGCTTTCGCAGGGACGACGATAGAGTCGCCCTACAACGCTTCAAGCACCGCTTTCGCAATATCGGCGGTGCCATTCCTGCCGCCGAATTCCATCGGCTTGATACCTCCCGCATAGGCCTTGTCGACCGCGCGCTCGATGTTTTCAGCGGCCTCCGCCGCGGACTCCAGTCCGTGCTTGTCGGCGAGCCAGTCCAGCATCATGGCGGCGGAGAGGATCATGCCGGTGGGATTGGCCTTGCCCTGCCCCATGATGTCGGGCGCGGTGCCGTGGCAGGGCTGGAACACCGCGTGGGTGTCGCCGATGTCGGCCGAGGGCGCCATGCCCATGCCGCCGATCAGGCCGGCGGTCATGTCGGAGAGGATGTCGCCGAACATGTTCTCCATCACCATGACGTCGAAATCCCAGGGCCGTTTCACCAGCAGCGCCGAGCAGGCGTCGACATAGAGCCGGTCGGTCCTGACGTCGGGATGGCGTTTGGCGGCCTCGTCGAACATCTCGCGAAAGAAGGCAAAGGCCTTGAACACATTGGCCTTGTCGACGCAGGTGAGCTGTCCGGGGCGGCCGCGCGCCTTGCGGCGTTCCGCCAGTTTGAACGAAAACTCGAACAGCCGCTCCGAGGTCTTTCGCGTGATGACCAGCGTCTCGCGCGCCTCGTTGTCGGTGACGACGCCCTTCCCCATCGAGGCGAACAGCCCTTCCGTGGATTCCCGGATCACGACCAGATCGATGCCGCGCTGGTCGGCGCCGACGATCGGGCTGGGAACGCCCGGGATCAGCCGCGCCGGACGCACGCCGGCATAGAGGTCGAAATGAAACCGCAGTTCGACCTGCGGCATGATTTCGGTGTTGTCGGGGTAGCGCACCGAGGGCAGCCCGCAGGCGCCGAGCAGGATAGCGTCCGCGTCGGCGCACAGCCGCACCGTGGAGTCCGGCATCGACTTGCCGGTCGCAAGATACTCGTTGGCCCCGGCCGGCGCCTCGGTGAAGCGAAACTTCAGGCCCGAGGTCGCTTCAACCTTGCGCAGAACTTCAAGCGCGGGCGCCATTACCTCGGGACCGATGCCGTCGCCGGCGAGCACGGCGATGTGAAGCGCGTTGTTAGCGGACATGGGAAACCCCTTGAAAAGACTCGAATATGACGACCGTCATTGCGAGGAGCGGAGGCAATCCATGCTGCAGCGGCGTCGCTCCACTTCCTCGCAATGACGGTACGAGGACAAACCTACGGCGTCAGCACCGCGCGCCCGACCAGCCGGCCCTTCTGCAGATCGACCAGTGCCTCATTGGCCTTCGCCAGGGGCATCGGCGTCACCGGGATCGGCGCGATCTTCTTGGAGCGGACGAGATCGAGCAGTTCCTGGGTCTCGCGGAGATTGCCGACATAGCTGCCCTGGATGGTGAGGGCCTTGATCGGAATCAGCGGCAGCGCCCAGGTCGCGCCGCCGCCGAACAGGCCGACGATGACGAGCTTGCCGCCCTTGGAGAGGCAGTCGAAACCGAGCTGCGTGGTCTTGGCGTTGCCGACGAGATCGATCACCGCGCGGATCGGGCCGCCGGCCTTCTGGGCCAGTTGCTCCAGCGCGTCCGGCGCCGAGCCGTCGACGGTCGCAAGCGCGCCGGCCTGTTCGGCGGCCTCGCGCTTGCGCGCGTCGATATCGACCACGATGGCGCCCTTGCCGCCCATCGCCTTCAACAGCGACAGCGCCATCAGGCCGAGTCCACCGGCGCCGATGATGACGATCGGCGTCTTGAAGTCCGCCTCGACCTTCTTCAGGGCGCTGTAAGTCGTTACCCCCGAGCAGGCGTAGGGCGCCGCGGTGACGGGATCGAGGCCCTTCAAATTCAGGAGATACTTCGGATGCGGCACCGTCATGTGGTCGGCATAGCCGCCGTCGCAATAGACGCCGAGCGAGGCCGGCTTCAGGCACATGTTCTCGTCGCCCGCGAGGCACACCTCGCATTTGCCGCAGCCGATCCAGGGATAGACCAGCGCGACGTCGCCGATCCTGAGGTCGCCGGCGGCCGCCTTGGCATCCGGCCCGAACGCAACGACCTCGCCGACGGTCTCATGGCCCATGGTGCGCGGCAGCGACACGCCGCGATCCTTCAAGGACAGCGGCTTGCGCCCGTGGCCGAGATCGTAGCCGCCTTCCCAGATATGCAGGTCGCTATGGCAGACGCCGGCAGCCTTCACCTTGATCAGGACCTGGCTTCCGGTCGGCTGCGGGGTCGGCTGATCCACCTCTTTCAGGGGGGCGTTGAACTCGGCCACCACAAAACTCTTCATCGCTGCTCTCCCGGTTATTGTTGCTCTTGTTTCAATTCTTGCGCGGAGATTGCCACGCATTCCCATACACTTGCTAGACGTTTAGCCGTCTGCGATCAATGGATGATGGCAGGCGGCGGACTGCCGGGGCGCCAGTTCGCGAAGTTCCGGCACCTCGTCGCGGCAGCGCCGGTCGGCGCGCGGGCAGCGGGTGCGGAAGCGGCAGCCCGACGGCGGCGACATCGGCGAAGGCGGCTCGCCGACCGCCACGCTTTCGGCGGGGCGGACATCCGGATCGGGCACCGGGATCGCCTCGATCAGGAGCGCGGTATAGGGATGGGCGGGACTGGCGAACACCTGCTCGGACGGCCCGACCTCGCACAGCCGGCCGAGATACATCACGGCCACCCGGTCGCTGACCGCCTTCACCACCGCGAGGTCATGGGCGATGAACAGCAGCGTCAGCCCGAAGCGCGCCTTCATGTCCTCCAGCAGATTGAGGATCTGCGCCCGGATCGAAACGTCGAGCGCCGACACCGGCTCGTCGCAGATGACGAATTCGGGATTGAGCACCAGCGCGCGCGCGATGCAGATGCGCTGGCACTGGCCGCCGGAAAATTCATGCGGCAGCCGGCCCATCACCAGCGCGGGGTCGAGACCGACCGCGCTGAGCACCTCATGGACGAGTTCGTGCCGCTTGTCGGGATCCTTGACGCCCGCGATCACCAGCGGCTCGGCGACGATATCGCCGATCCGCCGCCGCGGATTGAGCGAGGCGATCGGGTCCTGGAAGATCAGCTGCACGCGCCGGCGCATCCTGCGCAAGGCGTCGCCGTGCATCGCCGTGAGGTCCTGGCCGTCGAACAGCACCCGCCCCGATTGGGCCCGGCGCAACTGCAGCACTGCGCGGCCGAGCGTGGACTTGCCGCAGCCGGACTCCCCGACCAGCCCCAGCGTCTCGCCGCGCGCGACTTCCAGGCTGACGTCGGACACCGCATGAATGGTCCTGCCGCCGACGGCATATTCGACGACCAGGTTTTGCACCTCGAGCAGCGGCTCGGACGAAGGCGACGGCTGGATGGCTTCCGTCATGCGCCCACCCCGGCCGGTGCCAGAATCGGGTGGAAGCAGGCAAATTGGTGTTCCGGCGATTCCGCCGGCGTGAGCACGGGCTTCTCGCGATGACACAGCCCGGCGGCATAACGGCAGCGCGGCGCGAACGAGCAGCCTTGCAGCGGGCGGGTCGGATCGGGCGGCCGCCCGGAGATCGCCGGCAGCGGCGTATGCGGAGCGGCGTCGAGCTTCGGGATCGCCGCCAGCAGCGCCTGCGTGTAGGGCATATGCATGTTCTTGAACAGCAACGGCGTCGGCGCCCGTTCCACGACGCGGCCGGCATACATGACCGCGACTTCGTCGGTCCGGCCGGCGACCACGCCAAGGTCATGGGTAATGATGATCATCGCCATGTGGCGGCGGCGCTGCTCCCGCGCCAGCAGATCGAGGATCTGGGCCTGGATGGTGACGTCGAGCGCGGTGGTCGGCTCATCGGCGATCAAGAGTTCCGGCTCGCACGACAGCGCAATCGCAATCGCAACCCGCTGCCGCATGCCGCCGGAGAGTTGATGCGGGTATTGCGCGAGCCGCTGCTCGGGCGCGGGAATGCCGACGGCCGCCAGCAATTCGGCGCTGCGATTTTTCGCCGCCGTGCCGTCGAGTTCGAGATGCTCCTGCAAGGTTTCGATCAGCTGGGTGCCGATGGTCAGCACCGGATTGAGCGAGGTCATCGGGTCCTGGAATACCACCGCGAGCGAGCGGCCGCGCAATTTGCGCAGGCGTTCGCGATCGAGGCCCACGAGGTCCTGGCCGCCGAACATCACCCGGCCCGACAGCTTCGCCTTTTTCGGCAACAGCTGCAGGATCGCGCGCGACAGCATGGTCTTGCCGCAGCCGGATTTGCCGACGATGCCGAGCGTCCGGCCGGCACTGAGCGTCAGGTCGACATGATCCACCGCGCGCAAATTGCCGCGCGGGGTCGGCAGATCGACCGAAACATCCTCGACGGAAAGCAGCGTCCGATCCGTCACAGCGCGCCCTGCCGCGGGTCGGTCAGCGCCCGCAACGTGTCGCCGATCAGGTTGAAGGAAAGCACGGTGAGGAACATCGCGACCGCGGGAATGAAGGCGAGCCGTGGTGCAATCTCCAGGCTTTCCCGTCCCTCCCCGATCATGCTGCCCCAGCTCGATATTGGCGGCGGCACCCCGAGGCCGAGGAACGATAGCGCGCCCTCGGCCACGATGGTAACGGCGACGCCGAGCAGGAAAAAGGCGAGCAGCGGCAGGAACACATTGGGCAGCAATTCGCGCAACAGGATGCGCGCATGGGTGGCGCCCAGCGCCTGCGCCGCGATCACGAATTCGCGCCGCGCCAGCGTCAGCGTTGCCGCGCGCGCCACCCGCATGAAAGCGGGAATGCCGAGCACACCGAGAATAAAGGTCAGATTCAATAATGATTGACCGAGATAGGCGGTCACCGCCAGCGCCAGGATCAGGGGTGGAAAGGCGAGCAGCACGTCCATGCTGCCGACGACGATCGATTCGAATCGGCCACGGAAATAGCCGGCCAGCATGCCGAGCGCGCCGCCGATCGCAACCCCGATCATTGGCGCGCAAAGTCCCACCGTCAGCGATACCCGCGCGCCATAGATCAGCCGCGCCAACTCGTCCCGCCCGAGCCCGTCGGTGCCGAGCCAATGCTGCAGCGACATCGGCGCCCTCCGCTCCAGCATGTCCATGTCGGTCGGACTCGGCAGCGGCAACAGCGGCGCAAGCGCGGCGGCGGCCAGGATGAAGACCGTCCAGCCGATCGCCGCCCAGAACAAGGGGCCGAGCCGGCGCGTCCGCCCGAGCGGGGCGACGGCGGTCTGCTCGTCGATCCCGAGCTCAAGCGTGGCCATGGCGAATCCTTGGATCGAGCACGGCGTAGAGCATGTCGACGACGAAATTCATCACGACAAAGCCGCCGGCGACGAACAGCACCACGCCCTGCAGGATGATGAGGTCGCGGGTGTAGATCGCGCCGACCAGCAGCCGGCCGATCCCGGGCAGCGCGAAGATGGTTTCCACGATCAGCGCGCCGCCGATCAGGCGGCCGATGTTGATCCCGGTGATGGTGATCAGCGTCAGCGAGGAGGGTTTGAGGGCATGCACAAAGAGAATCCGCGACGCCTTCAGTCCCTTGGCCCTGGCGAGTGCGATATAATCTTCCTGCAAGGTCGCGATCATGTCGGAGCGCAGCACGCGCATGATGCCCGGCCATTCGGCGAGCGCCAGGGTCAGTGCCGGCAGCACCATGAAGCGCAGATTCGCGATCGGGTCCTCGGCGAACGGCACGTAGCCGGTCGCCGGCAGCCAGCGCAGCTCGACCGCGAACAGATAGATCAGCAGGATCGCGGACAGGAATGTCGGCACCGACAGCATGCCGAAGGCGCTGCCGGTCATGAAGCGGTCGAAGGCGCTGCCGCTACGCACCGCACAGGCGATGGCGACGGGAACGCCGATCGCAAGGCCCGCGAGCTCGGCAAAGAACATCAGTTCGAGCGATACCGGCAGCCGCTCGGCGACCGCCTGCAGCACGGTCTGGCCGGTGCGGAACGAGCGGCCGAAATCGCCTTCCAGGATGTGACCGAGCCAGCTCAGGTAACGCCACCAGATCGGCTGATCGAGCCCCATGTCATGGCGCAACGCCGCGACCTTCTCCGGCGTCGCCTGATCGCCGAGGATCACGTAGGCGAGATCGCCGGGCAGCAGCGACGCAATCAGGAACGTCAGCAGCGATACGGCGACCAGAACCGGCAAGAGGTACAGCAGCCTTCGAACAACGAAGCCCAGCATGCCCGGCTATTCCATCCAGACATTGGATACGTCGATCACGCCGCCATAGATCTTCGGCAGGCCCTTCAGTTTGGCGCTCGATATCGCGTAATAGGTATTCTGGAAGGTCCAGAACCAGATCGCCTCCTGATTGATCAGCCGGCTGATCGCGCAATAGTCGTCGGTACGCTTGGCGACGTCGGCGGTTGTGCGCGCATGCTCGAGCAGTTTGTCGAGTTCCGGATTGGAATAATTAGCAAGCGCAACCGGGCTGCCGGTGTGGAAATTCGCATACATCTGCGGGTCGGGATCGGCGAGATCGACGATCCGCCACGGCGTCAGCTGAAACTGGCGCATGAAGGCGCGCGGCACAATGGTGGCCTGGTCGACCTGCTCGATCTCCATGTTGGCGCCGACCTGCTTCCAGAACTGCTGCAGGATCTGGCCGGTGTTGCGTCCCCGCGGCGTCGCGGTGACGATCATCTTGAAATCGACCGGCTTGCCGTAATCCTTGATCAGCGCCTTGGCCTTCTCGACATCGTTGGGCAGCGCGCCGTCGTCCTTGCACTTGACCCAGGAGCCGTCGCCATAGGGATTGCTGGCCGGCCGGCTCAGCCCGTTGGTAAGGGCCTGCGACATCTTCTTGCGGTCGATCGCCATCACCAGGGCCTGGCGTACCCGCACATCGTCGAACGGCGCGTTCTTGGTGTTGAAGGCGTAGACCGCGGCGCCGGAGCCCGCATAGGTGTGGACCGCCATCTTCGGATCTTTTTGCGCCTTCTGGATATTGTCGGCGTCGACCTCGTCGTCCCAGATGATATCCGCCTCGCCCGATTGCAGGCTGGCGAAGCGCGACTGCGCATCCGGCAGCGGCTTCAGGACTATGCGGTCGAGATAGACATGCTCCTTGTTCCAGTAGTCCGGATTCTTTTCCAGCACCATGCGGTCGCCCGCGGTCCACGATTTCAGGATATAGGGTCCGGTTCCAACGGGATTGCGGTTGTAATCGTCACCCTTGATCTTCCACGCCGTCGGCGATTGCACGACGTTGTTGGAGCTTTGCAGGGTCATCAGCGCGGGCAGGTTCACCTGCGGATCGTTCAGATTGTAGACCGCCGTCAACTCGTCCGGCGCCTGTACGTCGTGGATATAGGCGATGTAGAACGCGCAGCGGCATTTGTTGGCCGGATCCTTCTGACGGTCAAAATTGGCTTTCACGGCTTCGGCGTTGAACGGCGTGCCATCCTGGAACTTGACGCCGGGCCGCAGCTTGAAGGTCCAGGTCTTGAAATCATCGGAATGCGTCCAGGACAGCGCGAGCTTCGGCCGCGCCTCGCCCTTGTCGTCGAGCGTGGTGAGCGTATCGAAGATCGCCGCCGCCGCCGTTTCGGCCGACGTGTCGTAAACGCCGACCTTCAGCGGATCGAAGCCGGGAATATCGAGCTCGAGGCCGACGGTGATGCTGCCGCCCTGCTTCTGCGCGTGGGCGGCGCCAGCAAACATGGCAACGCCAAATGCCGCACCAAGGAATATCTGCGCCAATATGCGCGAGCGGATCGCTGCCATGATGTCATCTCCTCCCAGAGCGCTTCGTCCGGTATTCCGGATCGTTCGCAAGCTTGGCCGGAAACATTGGCCCCGGCAAGGCCGGGAAGCGGGCTCAGGATGAAAAGCCGCAGCTGTCGTGCTGCCGTGGATGCGCGCGCACCGTCAGCGCAGCTCCGCCGCCAGCGGCTTGCCCGAGAAGGCGGCGATTTCATCCTGGGAAAGCCCGGCCTCCTTCAACAGCGCAACGGTGTGCTCGCCCAGGGTCGACATCCGCTTGGCCGCGGACACGGCAGCACCGGACATGCGGAACGGCAGGTTCAGTACCTTGAACGTGCCTCCGCCATCCCTGACCTCGGTCAATGCGCCGCGATGGGCGATCTGCGGATCGTTCAACGCTTCAGCAACCGTGCGATAGGCGGAACACGGCACGCCGTGGCTGCCCAGTTCGGTGAGGCATTTTTCCGTCGTCAGCGTGCGCGACCACGCCTCGACGCCGTCCATCAGATCGGCCCAGTTTTCGCGACGGTCGGAATACCTGGCGAAGCGCGGATCGGCGACCCATTCGGGATGGCCGATCACCCTGGTCAGGCTCTGGAACGTCTTCTCGCTGGCGACCGCCAGCATCACAAATCCGTTCACGGTCTCGACCGGGCCGAACAGCGGCCGCAAGCCCTGCTTCACCTCGAATTGCGACCACTGCACTTCGTTCAGGGTCAGGCTGAGCATGGATTCCAGCATCGAGACGTCGATGTGCTGGCCCTTCTGAGTGCCGTGACGCTGGTACATTGCCGCCGAGATCGCGCCGAAGGCATAGACCCCGGTGAGAACGTCGGCGTGATAAATGCCGCAATAGTCCGGGCGCGACCGGCCGGGCTGGTACGCCAGATGCGCCATCTCGTAGCCGGAAGCCGCGTGGATGACCGGCGCATAGGCCGGCAGTTCGGCCGACGGCCCGGTCTGGCCGTAGCCGGAGATCGAACAATAGATCAGCTTTGGATTGAGTTCGCGCAGGAACGCGTAGTCGAGCTTCAACCGGCGCATCACGCCGGGGCGGAAATTCTCGACCAGCACGTCGGCGGTTGCGACCAGCCGGCGCACGATTTCGATCGCTTCAGTCGATTTCAGATCGAGAACCAGGCTCTTCTTGCCGACATTGAGCTGGCCGAAGGCGGTGGAGCAGCCGTTGCGGACCGGAGGCCGGGTCCGCATCGTTTCGCCCTCGGCCTGTTCGATCTTGATGACCTCCGCCCCCATGTCCGCGAGCATCCGGGTGCAATGCGGACCGGCGATCGTGGTCGAAAAATCCAGCACGCGAAGACCTGCGAAGCTCTTTGTCAAATTAGCCTCATCGTTTGCCGTTACCGTCATTGGTCGAGAACTCCCTCCGGCCCGCGTGCCCTGAGCCGCGGCGTGACCCTAAATTGCGCAGCCCGGCCGGGGAAGCATTTCCCTGACGGACCGTTACAGCTCTGGCGGAAATCCCGCCCGGGTCCCAGCTCAACCCAGAAGAGAAACTGGAATCGTTCTTGCATCGATTTACGTCAGCGCGGGGAACGAGGGCACTTTTGAGAGTTCTGTTCGTCACCACCGAGATGGACGACTTTATCCGGGTGGGCGGCCTCGCGGCCGTTTCGGCGGCCTTGCCCCGGGCGCTGCGGCTCTGGACCGACGTCAGGATCCTGCTCCCCGGTTATCGCGACGTCGTCGAACAATTCACGCATATTCAAATCGTTGGCCGATGCCCGGCGATGGCGGAAATGCCGGCTTGCACGGTTGGATTGGCGGCGACCAGAGACGGCCTGCCGGTCTACGTTCTGCTCTGCCCGCAACTTTACGACCGCCCGGGCAACCCCTATGGCGACCCGTCCGGCCGCGACTGGCCGGATAACGATATCCGCTTCGGCCGGTTTGCCTCCGTCGCGGCTGAACTGGCGGCAGGCACTCTGGACAAGAACTGGGCAGCGGATCTGGTTCATGCGAATGATTGGCAGGCCGCACTCGTGCCGGCCTACCTCGCCTGGAGCAAGACCAGGATTCCGACAATCCTGACCATCCACAACCTCGCCTATCAGGGCCTGTTTCCCAAGGAATTGCTGCGGCGGATCGGCGCGCCGGAAGACTCCTTCCACATCGAAGGCCTCGAATTTTACGACAAATTGTCCTTTCTCAAGGGCGGCCTGATCTACGCCTCGCATCTGACCACGGTCAGCGAAACCTATGCCAAGGAGATCACCACGCCGGAACTCGGCTGCGGGCTCGAAGGCCTGCTGCGCCGCCGTTCCGATGCCGCGCAACTGACCGGAATATTGAACGGCATCGACGAAAGCTGGGATCCGCGGGTCTGCGCCCAACTGGCGCAGCCGTTCGCTCCCGGCGACTGGGAAGGCAAGCAGGCGAACTCCGATTATGTCCGCCAGCAGTTCGGCCTGGCGCTGTCGCGCGGACCGATCTTCGGTCTCGTGGCCCGTCTCGTTCATCAGAAAGGCGTCGATCTGGTGTTGGCCGCCGCCGACGAGATCATCGAGAGCGGCGGACAGATCATAGTGACCGGCAGCGGCGAGCCCGACATCGAGCAGGCGCTGGTCGATGCGCACCGCCGCCGGCCGGACGCGATCGGCGTCGCCATCGGTTTCAACGACGGACAGGCCCGGCGAATTTTCGCCGGCAGCGATTTTACCCTGATGCCGTCGCGTTTCGAGCCGTGCGGCTTGAGCCAGATGTATGCGCAGAAATTCGGATCGCTGCCGATCGGCCACCAGACCGGCGGGTTGGCTGAAACCATCACCGACGGCGAAACCGGCTTCCTGTTCGACCGTCCCTCGACCGAATCCTTCCTCGGCGGCGTCAGGCGCGCGTTCGCGACCTTCATGGCGAAGGATCGCCTGAACTCGATGCGGCGCAGCGCGATGTCGCGCTCGTTCAGCTGGGATATTTCGGCGGCCTGCTACAACGCGCTCTACCGGAAGGCATTGTCTTCCTAGCCAGGCATCACTTCGCCGCAGGCATGATCTCCAGCTGTTCGTGCAGGATAACCCCCGACAGCGGATCGAACTCCCCGACCCAGGGCGAACGATCCAGCGCCGCCTTGGTATGAGCATACCCGGCGTCCCACCGCTGCCGGATGCCGGACGAACTGAAATCGATGTCCTTGGTGTGGTTCTCGCGATCGAGCTGCGGCGCCAGCAGCCGCACCACATGCATCCGGGTCGGACAGCCGTAACCGGTCAACTCCCGCACGGCCTCACTGTTTCGCTCGGCCTCAGGTATCCGGGCGGCAAGCTGGTTGATGATATTCCGCAGCCGATGGGTTTGCTGCTGGCGCGCGATGTGGCTGTCGATGCGGCTCGCATACTGGACGTCCTTCTGCCGGTTCAGCACTTCCGCCATCGTGGTCGGCTCGGGGCCTGACGGATTCCACATATTGACGGCGAAGATCAGCGAGTCCCTGCGCGGATTGTCGTCGAACACCGCCTCGGTTGGCGTGTTCGACAGAACGCCGCCGTCCCAGTACAGTTCGCCGTCGATCCGAACAGCGGGAAACGCCGGCGGCAGTGCGCCCGACGCCATGATGTGCTTCACACCAATCGCGCCGTCGCGGCTGTCAAAATATCGCATCATGCTGCTTCGAACATGGGCAGCACCCACGGTGAGCCGAGGCGCTCCACGATTGACCAGCTCGAAATCGACGAGCTCGCCAAGCGTCCGTTCGAGCGGTTCGGTGGAATAATAGCCCGCCTGGTCGGCGCCGAGCGGAAAGTTGGCGCCGGCATGGGCAAACGGATTGGGTTTGAAAAACCCCGGAATGCCCTGCGTCAGCGTCGACCAGTAGGACAGCTGTTCGCTGATGCCAGGAATCCCGCCGGCAAAGCTCGGTACCGGTCGCTGCTCCATCCGCTTCCAGAATTCCCGCAAGCGCGGCAACCGGTCCTGCGGCGCGTTACCGGCGATCAGGCCCGCATTGATGGCACCGATCGAGGTGCCGATGATCCAGTCCGGCTCTATTCCCGCTTCGTGCAGCGCCTGATAGACGCCGGCTTGATAAGCCCCCAGCGCGCCGCCCCCTTGCAGCACCAGCACGACCTGGCCAGGCAAGGTTCTGCTCGGCGATCCCATGCCTTGCGGCGCCGGAATGTTCCGATTGTTCAGCATGTGTTACCCGAATGGCGTTCACCCCTCCGGATATTCGCACACAATCCCGTCTTGTTACACCGGAGCGTGCCCGGCAGGATCGGCTCACTCGGCCGGCTTCTCCTGCGGCGGGTCGTCGTCGGAGATGGCGCGCCAGGCCGCGCCCTCGAGATCGTCATACTGGCCGCTCTTGAGCGACCAGAGAAAGGCGAGCAGGCCGGCGAGGCCGAGGCCGAGAGCCAGCGGCACCAGAATGACCATCACTTCCATTACGCTCTCCCCTTGGCGACGCGCCGGGCGCGAAGCGCGTTGAGCATCACCAGTACCGAGGAGCCGGACATCGCCGCTGCCGCGATCAGGGGAGTAACCACGCCGCTGATCGCAATCGGAACCGCCAGAACGTTGTAGCCGACCGCGAGCCAGAGGTTCTGCCGCATCAACGATAGCGCCTTGCGCGCACAATCGACGGCCGCGACTACCGGCGCCAACGGCTTGCCGAGGAAAACCAGATCGGCGGTGGCCTGGCTCAGATGCGCGGCGCTGATCGGCGACATCGAGACATGCGCAGCGGCAAGCGAGGGCGCGTCGTTCAGGCCGTCACCGACCATCAGCACCTTGCGGCCCCCGCGTTTCAGATCCTCGATGCGGGCGATCTTGTCGGCCGGCGTGACGCCGGCCCGCCATTCGCCGATACCGAGCGCTTGCGCCGCCGCGCGCACCGCCGGTTCCCGGTCGCCCGAGAGAATCTCAAGCTGGATATTGCGCCTCTGCAGCGCCGCGATCACCGCACCTGCGTCCGGGCGCAGCCCCTGGCACACGGCGAACACGTATTTGGCTTCGCCGAGGCGAAACGCCACGATAGAGGCTTCCGGATCGAGCTTTGCGCGCTCATTCGCCAATTGCTCGGCGTCGCAGAACGACGGCCTTCCCAGTCTCATCTCGGTTTGGCCGAGCATGCCGCGCACGCCCTGCCCGGGCACCTCGACGGCGCCGATCAAAGGTGATTTCGCGCCGGCCGCCTGCGCCACGGCGGCGGCGACCGGATGATGGCTTGCCAGCGCAAGCTGGCCTGCGAGGCGAAAGATGTCCTCGGGGATGCCGGCGGCATTCACCACTTCGAGATCGGGCAGCGTCAGGGTTCCGGTCTTGTCGAAGACGATGCAGTCGATTTCGGCCAGCCGCTCGATCGCGTCGCCGGAATTGAGCAGGACCCCGGCCTTGAACATCGCGCCGGAGGCGACGGTCTGCACCGTGGGGATCGCCAGACCCAGCGCGCAGGGGCACGTGATAATGAGTACCGCGACGCCGGTGACGATGGCGTCGTGCCAGCTCGCGCCCGCCAGCACCCAGCCTATCACGGTCAGCAGCGCGGTGGCATGCACCACCGGCGCGTAGAGTCGCGACGCCCGATCCGCCAGCCGCACATAGCGCGAGCGCGCCTGCAGTGCGTTGTCGAGCAGCCGGGTGATCTCCGCAAGCAGGGTGCCTTCCGCCGCCGCGGAAACCCGCACGCGCAATGTTCCGGAAATGTTGAGCGAGCCGGCATAGACCGGCGTGCCATGCTCCGCCGTGACATACAGGGTTTCGCCGGTGATCAGGCTCTGGTCGATCTCGGAACGCCCTTCGATCACGGTGCCATCGACCGCGCAACGCTCGCCCGGCCGCAGCAGCACGATGTCGCCGGCGAAGATCGCCGCGACCGGCACTTGCGAGATTTCATCGGCGCCTATGAACTTGGTCGCGGTCTCCGCCTTCAGCGCGGCCAGATTTCCGGCGACCGCCCGGGTTCGCCGCCGCATGCTCTGGTCGAGGTAGCGACCGACCAGCAGAAACGTCAGCAGCATGATCGCCGCGTCGAAATAGGTATGCTCGGCATGATTGACGGTTTCGACCACCGACATCGCAAGCGCCAGGATAACACCGATCGAGATTGGAACGTCCATGTTGACGTTGCCGGTGCGCAGCGCGCGGAACGCCGAGCGGAAGAATGGCTGGCCGGCATAGGCCGCCGCCGGCAGCGCGATCAGCGCCGACAACCAGTGAAAGAAATCGCGCTGTTCCGGAATCATGTCGCTGCCATTGCCGGACCAGACCGGAATGGAAAGCATCATCACATTCATGGTCGCGAATGCCGCGACCCCGAGACAGCGCAGCAAGAAGCGCGATTGTTCGGCTTCGGCCGCCTCCGCGCCCGCGGTTTCGAACGGATAGGCCTTGTAGCCGAGCTCGGCGAGCCGGTCGATGAAGCGGGCGGGATCGAGCGTGCCCTGCTTCCATTCCAGCGCCACGCGGCGGTCGGTCAGGTTGACGCGCGCCAGCGTGACGTCGGGGATCGCCGAAAGTCCCCGTTCGATCTTCGACATGCATGCGGCACAACTCACCCCCTCGACGGCAAGGTCGATGTGCTGCAGGCCGGATCCTGCGTCCCTGACATAATGGGAGAAGTCGCGCGTCGCCTGCATGGTCGGGGCTGTCCTAGTTCAGCAGCACGCGATTCTTCGACAGGAACATCCGCTGTCCCGCCGCGTCGCCTTCCAGCACCAGATCCCATTGTCCGGGCGCGATCAACGGCGCGCTGCCGCGATAGATGCCGCCGCCCACCTCCGTGAGGCCTACCGCCTGATCGGCCCGACGGTCGGTCGGCCGTTCGAAGCGGCCCTGAAACGTCAGGCCCGACATCGGTGCGCCCTTGTTGTCGCGTGCCTCGACCTGAACCGTGGCGCCGCCATCGGCGCCGCGCTGAACATGGGCATTGACCTTCCAGGCCCGCGCATCCTGATCGCGGGCAGCCGCGATCTCCTTCTCGTAGGCGAGGCTCGCGCTATAGGCGCTGTCGACCTCGGTGCCGGGCAAGGTCTGGATTGCGAGCGTCGCCATCAGACCGTTGACCCCGAACACGACGACGAAAAATGCTACCAGCATGAAAAGTACCGCGCGGCCGGTGAGAAGCTTCGGTGAAACGGGCGATCTGCTCATGTCGGGCTCTTTCTTGAAAGCTTCAGGGAATGACGAAATTATCGGTTGCGGAGGCCACCTCGCCGAGGCCGATGTCGGTGACGTGGAATTTCACCGGGATCGATTTCTCGGAATTTTCCTCGGACGGTGCGGTGACGAGAACTCTCAATTCGGTGGTGGTATCCCTCGCCAGGATGATCATCGGCCTGTCCGGGGTAATGGAGTTGGTGCCGATGACATGGACGGTGGCGTTCGCCGGGCCGTCCACGTCGATCGCGATGACACGGTCGAAGCCACGCTTGTTCAGTAGCCGGACCGTATAGGCGTTGCGGACCGAACCGTCGCTCAGTTTCACGGCGAGCGGATTGCGGTCATGCAATACGTTGACGTCGAGCAGCGACCGCGTCAGCATCGCGTACAGCATGATCGCCCCGACGGAGGCAATCATGACGCTGTAGGCGATGGTACGCGGCCTGACGAGGCGATAGACCGGCGGCTTGCCGGCCTGGCGGCGGTGAATGTTGATGTCGTTGTCGTAACCGATCAGCCGGGTTTCCCTGCCGATCTTCTTCATCACGGTGTCGCAGGCATCGATGCACAGACCGCACTGGATGCAGTCGAGTTGCGGGCCGTTGCGGATATCGATACCGGTCGGACAAACCGCGACGCACTGATAGCAGTCGATGCAGTCGCCGGCGGCTTCGCCCAGCGCCCGTAATTCGTTTGCCTTCTTCAGCGAGGTGCGCTTTTCGCCGCGGTCGTATTTGTAGGTGACGTTGAGCGCCCATTCGTCGGTGAGCGCCGCCTGGATGCGCGGCCACGGGCACATATAGACGCAGACCTGCTCGCGCATGAATCCGGCGAGCACATAAGTCGTCGCTGTCAGGATCGCGATCCAGATATAGGCCAGCATCGGCGCCTGGAACGTCACCAGCTGCTTCATCAGCGTCGGCGCGTCGTTGAAATAGAGCACCCAGGCACCGCCGGTCCACCATGCGATCATCAGCCAGATCGAATGTTTCAGCGTGATCTCGGCGAAGCGCTCCAGCTTCAGCGTGCCCCGCGCGGCGTCCTTTCGCATGCGCTCGCGGCGATCGCCCTCGATCAGGCGCTCGACGGCATAGAACAGATCGGTCCACACGGTTTGCGGGCAGAGATATCCGCACCAGATGCGTCCGCCCACCGAGTTCATCAGGAACAGCGTGATTGCAGCGACGATCAACAGGCCGGTAAAGTAGTAGACCTCCTGCGGCCACAGCTCGATGAAGAAGAAATAGAAGCGGCTGTTGGGGAGATCGATCAGCACCGCCTGGCTGGGGGCGCCGAGGCCGCGATTCCAGCGCACGAACGGCAAGAGGTAGTAGACGCCGAGGCAGAACGCCATCAGCCCCCATTTGATGCGGCGGAAGGTTCCCGAGACGCTCTGCGGAAAGACTTTCTTCTGGGCCGCATAAAGCGGTCCATTGTCGTCATATTCCATTTCCGTCGGGAGTACGGGCTTGTTCATCGGCAGGATTTATCTCGCATGAGCGATGCAGATTAGGCTCAGCATCCGACGCGCAGTTGATCCAGCTCAAATAACCGGCAGATATCCGGCTTTGCACTGCCATGGCGTTCTCGAGCGAAATGCGGACGGGTTCACTGAAGAAAACGCGTCAAGAAGGCACCCTGCGCCCCGGTCCTGATTTCATCAGATCCGAGGCCCTTGCGTTCACTTTTGGGTCACTTCCCTCCGCCGAGGGAGTGAACATAGACTGCCATGGCCTTGATCGTGGAGGGATCGAGACGCCCTACCCATGCCGGCATCACGCCGGACCGGCCGTTGGTGACGGTTTCGATGATCGTCGCCTCGTCGGAACCATAGAGCCAGATCTTGTCGGTGAGATTGGGCGCGCCGACTTCCTGATTTCCCTTGCCCTGTTCGCCGTGGCAAACGGTGCAGTTATCGGCGAAGATCTTGGCGCCGGCTTTGGCGTCATATCCCGGGCGGGTGGACAGGCCCGACAACGAGCGGACGTAATTGGCCACCGTGACGATCTCTTCCTTTTTCAGGGTGCCGTCCTTGCCAAAGGCGAGCATCTGGCCCTCGTGGGTCTCGGCGTGCCCCGAACGCGCGCCGAACTTGATTGTCTGCATGATCTGGTCGAGCGTGCCGCCCCAGAGCCAATCGTCGTCGTTCAGGTTGGGAAAGCCCTTGGCGCCGGCGGCGCCGGAGCCGTGGCATGGCGCGCAATTGTCACCGAATACCGTCTTGCCGCGGGCGCGCGCCAGCGCCAGCAATGCCGGATCCTTCTCGATATCGGCGAGCGATGCCGCGCCGAGCGCGACCATCTTGTCGCCGCGGATCTTTTCGAGGTTGGCCAACTCCACCGCAACGTCCGCGCGCGAGGAGTAATGAAGCACTCCGGTGGTATAGCCGGAAACCAGCGGCCAGGCCGGATAGACGATCCAGTACCCGAACGCCCAGACGATGCACAAATAGAACGTGATCACCCACCAGCGCGGCAGCGGCGTGTTCAATTCCTTGATGCCGTCCCACTCGTGGCCGGTCGTGGTCTTGCCGGAGACTTGGTCGAAATCGCTATGTTCAGTCATGATTTTGTCAATCCTCCCGCAACGGCATTCTCGCCGCCTCGTCGAAGGCTTTCTTGTTGCGAGGCCAAAGCGCGTAAGTCACGATTGCGATGAAGATTCCGACGAAGACCGGGGTCCAGAAGGTCGTGACGAAATCCGATGTGATGTTCTGGACGGTTAGGATTGCACTCATCGTCCTGCCTCAGCGAAGGTTGGCTTTTTCGTTGTAAAGCTTGAAATCGACCAGCGTGCCGAGCATCTGCAAGTAAGCGATCAGCGCGTCCAGTTCGGTGGGAGCACCCGGCCTTCCGTCGAAGTTGCGCGCGACGGCTTTCGGGTAGCGCTTCTGGAATGCATCTACCCCCGGACTGTCCGGATCGGCCTGCGCCTTCAGATCGGCAACCGCGTTGGCGATCTGATCGTCGGTATAGGGCACGCCGACGGCACGGTTGGTCCGCAGATGATCGGCGATGGTATCGGCGTTGACCTCGGTCTCGGCCAGGAACGGGTAGCCGGGCATCACCGATTGCGGCACGATGGCGCGCGGATTGGTCAGATGCGTCACGTGCCAGTCGTCGGAATATTTGGCGCCGACCCGTGCCAGGTCGGGACCGGTTCGCTTCGACCCCCACTGGAACGGATGGTCGTACATGCTTTCGGCGGCGAGCGAGAAGTGGCCGTAACGCTCGACCTCGTCGCGCAGCGGCCGGATCATCTGCGAGTGGCAGAGATAGCAGCCCTCGCGGACGTAGATGTTGCGGCCGGTGAGCTCAAGCGGGGTGTACGGCCTGATGCCGTCGACTACCTCGATCGTGCTCTTCAGGTAGAACAGCGGGGTGATTTCGACCAGTCCGCCGATGGCGATGACCAGCAGGATTCCCACGATCAGGACGATCGAGTTCTTTTCGAAGACTTGGTGCCGTGTCCAGAAAGACATTTAATCGCTCCTCATTCCGCCGGCTGAAGAGCGACGGGCGACTGAACTTCCGCCTCACCGACGCGAACCGTCATCCAGAGATTGTAGGCCATGATCAGCGAGCCGATCAGGAACAGCGCTCCTCCGGCGGCGCGGATGATGTAGAATGGATGCATCGCTTCCACGGTCTCGATGAAGGAATATTCGAGGAAGCCCAGCGAGGTGTAGGCGCGCCACATCAGGCCCTGCAAAATCCCCGAAACCCACATCGCGGAGATGTAGAGAACGATACCGATGGTCGCGATCCAGAAGTGCCAGTTGACGAGCTTGAGACTGTAGAGTCCCTTGCGATCCCACAGCCAGGGCACCAGGCAATACAGCGCGCCGAACGAGACGAACCCGACCCAGCCGAGCGCGCCGGAATGCACGTGCCCGATGGTCCAGTCGGTGTAGTGGCTCAGCGAATTGACGACCTTGATCGACATCATCGGGCCTTCGAACGTCGACATGCCGTAGAAGGCGACCGAGACCACCAGCATGCGCAGCACGGGATCGGTACGAAGCTTGTCCCAGGCCCCCGACAGGGTCATCAGGCCGTTGATCATGCCGCCCCATGACGGCATCCACAGCATGATCGAAAACGTCATGCCGAGCGTCTGGGCCCAGTCCGGAAGCGCGGTGTAGTGCAGATGATGCGGGCCCGCCCAGATGTAGAGGAAGATCAGGGCCCAGAAGTGGATGATCGACAGGCGGTACGAATAGATCGGCCGCTCGGCGCGCTTGGGGATGAAATAATACATGATGGCGAGGAAGCCGGCGGTCAGGAAGAACCCGACGGCGTTATGTCCGTACCACCACTGGAACATCGCATCCTGAACACCGCCCCAGGCGATGTACGACTTCGAGCCGAACACCGACACCGGCAGCGCCGGATTGTTGCCGAGGTGAAGCACCGCAATGGTGAGAATGAAGGCGAGATAGAACCAGTTCGCCACGAAGATGTGGGGTTCCTTGCGCTTGATCAGCGTCATCAGGAACACCAGCAAATAGGTCACCCAGACAATGGTCAGCCACAGATCGGCATACCATTCCGGCTCGGCATATTCCTTCGACTGCGTGACCCCGAGAAGATAGCCGGTACCGGCGATGAGGATGAAGAAATTATAGCCGACCACGACGAACCACGGCGCGAGATAACCGGCCAGCCGCACCCGCGATGTCTTCTGCACCACATAGAACGAGGTCGCGATCAGCACATTGCCGCCGAACGCAAAGATCACGGCCGAGGTGTGCAGCGGCCGCAGCCGGCCGAAACTGGTCCAGGGCAGATCGAAATTAAGCGCCGGCCACGCCAGCTGTGATGCGATCAAGAGGCCGACGGTGAAACCGGCGATTCCCCAGAACATCGCCATGACCGAAGCGAACTTGATCGGGCCCATATTGTAGTTGGGCCGGCCGTTGATTTCCTGCGCCGGCAGCGCGGCAGGACGGTCGAAATACCGGTTAAGGATGAAAAATACGGCCGCAAGACTGGCGGCGGCGCTAAGAGAGGCATGAAATGCGAAGGGCGCATCGACGGCTTTGGCCGCGGCGACCACGCAAAGAAAGGCGGTCACTGCAAATATCAGTGACAAGCCACTTTCGCCGATGGTCATGGTTTTGGAACTAGAGGCCTGGCTCATGCGGATTCTCTCTTGAGGACACGACTCAAACAATCACAGTCGCGCGAGGAGCGATTTGATCGAGATCAACCCTTTTGAACGAACGGGCCGATTTCGAGTCCGGGAAACCACGGGAAGAGATTTTTAGACGTCCGTTATCAACGGCTTGGCGAAACCGATTCGCCGCTTCCGGTCAGGCGAGAGTTGTGCAGAGCCCGGACGCCGAGGCGCTGGATCTGCACGACAAACCTCAAATGGAACAATCCGCCAGCGCCTTGAGAACATCCCGGCGCGCGATAATACCGGCCAAACGACGTTCGTCGTCGATCGCGGGAACGCTCCTGATGCGGTGATCGACCATGAGCTGGAGTACCCGGGTCAGTTTGGTGTCGGTGCGAACATAGATGAATTCCGAAGTCATGACGTCGCCGACCGTCCGGCTCATCAGTTGCTCGTACGGCGGAATCATCTGGCTCGGCGTAAAGATGAAATTTTTCAGCAAGTCGAATTTGGTGACGATGCCGACAACCTGTCCGTCCTCTACGACCGGATAGGAGTTGAAATCGTCTCTTTCGAACATTTCGCTGAGGTCGCGCACTGTTCGTTCGCGCGTCACAGTCTTGGCTGCGCGCGTCATGTAGCCGGCTACGGTCTGTTCGAGAAACTTGTACAAGGCGCGATCCCATCGATTACGTGGTTAAAACGTTGGCCTCTAGTGCGACAGCAACACGCAGCGGGCGGATTGAGTGATGAGATGCTGCGTCATGCCACCGAGAATCATTTCGCGGAATCGCGAATGACCATAGGCACCCGCGACGACGAGCCCTGCGCCGAGATCGGCAGCGATCGCGTCCAGTTGCGCGGTCGCGTCCAGGTCTCCATCCTTCTCCGCAATGCGTTCGGAGGCCGAAACGCCATGACGTGACAGCCAGGCAGCGACATCGCCAACCCGCGAGGCGGCCGCCGGTTGGCTGCCATCCTCCTCCAGTATCTCCGCGACGGTGACGTTCTTGGCCTTGCGCATCATTGGCAGGGCATCGGCGATCGCCCGCCTCGCCTCCGTGGTGTCCTTCCACGCCACCAACACGTTGCGCAGATCGAGCCAATCGGCAGAATCGGGCACGATCAGCAGCGGCCGGCCCGCCTGCATCACGAGATCTTTCGGGCTGGCCACCGCCAACGGGTCCGCAAGCGCCCCCCTGTCTCCACCGCTGACGATGATGTCGGCGCAACGCGCTTCCCGCAGAATGTAACGTGCCGGAAAGTCGATGGCGCTGCGCCATTCGACCTGCTTGGTCCGTTTCTTGACCGCCTCGCGAAATTGGCCTTCCAATTCCCCGATACGTTTTTTGATCGATGCCTGTCCCTGGTCGATCAGGTCCTGGGCCAGTTCGCCCGATGTGAAATAGAGCGGCGGAGTGAACTGCGACGCCGCGATCCCGACGATACCGGCGTCGAATCGCTCGGCGATCTGTCCCGCGGCTTCGAGACGCGCCTCGTTCGACTGGTCAAGCGCCAGGCTGACCATGACGGTCGCGTATGTCATCCGACTTCCTCCGTTGTCACGGAGCTGTTTTAGAGGCGGAATTGGAGCCCAGGATGAGATAGATCAAAGTACCTTCGAACTCCCAGCGAAATTCACAAGAAGCCCAGGCGGCCCCGAGCGACGCGAAGCAGGCATTTCGGCGAAATCCGGCGGGATTTTGGACCCATGCAAACCGGCCGAAATTGTGAATCCCGCATCAAAGTTTGGGGTTCATGGGGCTTTTCGGACGTCAATCTGGTGTAGGATTGCCCGGCACGGGCTTGCCGGTTCGGACTGGCCGAGGCCGGGCAAAAGGAAGTGAAAGTCTAGGCGTGGCTGGCATAACTCGATCGTCAAAAGAGCATTTTCAACTCCAAATGGAGGGTTTCGGCGTCGGAACCTGGGATCTCGACCTTTCCACGCGCGAGCTGGATTGGTCCGATACCACGCGAAGCCTGTTCGGCGTCGGCCGCGAGGAGCCCATATCCTACGAGCTGTTTCTTTCTTTGCTCGAACCGACAGACCGCGAGCGCATCGACCGGGCCATCCGGAAGGTTGCCGAAACCGGCGGCAGTCTCGACATTTCCTTCAGGCTGCTCGGCAAGCCTAAGCTTGGGCAGTGGATTCGCGCCCGCGGCGGCCTGGTCAGGGACGAGGCCGGGGTCCCCCGCCATGTCAGCGGCATCGCGCTCGACATCGACGAGGAAAAGCAGCTCGAGGACGCGTTGAGAACGCGCGAGAGCCACTTGCGCTCGATCCTCGACACGGTGCCGGATGCGATGATCGTCATCAACGGTTACGGCATCATCCAGTTCTTCAGCACCGCGGCCGAGCGGCTGTTCGGCTACGCGGAAGAAGAGGCGATCGGCAAGAACGTCAGCGAACTGATGCCGATGCCGGACCGGGCGCGCCACGACGGTTATCTGGCGCGCTACCGGTCGTCAGGCGAACGCCACATCATCGGCATCGGACGGATCGTGACCGGCAAGCGCAGGGATGGGACGACCTTTCCGATGCACCTGTCGATCGGCGAGATGCAGTCGGGCGGAGAGCCCTACTTCACCGGCTTCGTGCGCGATCTGACCGAGCACCAGCAGACCCAGGCACGGCTGCAGGAATTGCAATCCGAACTGGTTCATATCTCCCGCTTGAGCGCGATGGGCGAGATGGCGTCGGCGCTCGCGCACGAGCTCAATCAGCCGCTCGCCGCCATCAGCAACTACATGAAGGGGTCGCGGAGGCTGCTGGCGGGCAGCACCGATCCGAATACCGCGAAAATCGAAAACGCCATGGACCGCGCCGCCGAACAGGCGCTTCGCGCCGGCCAGATCATCCGGCGTCTTCGCGATTTTGTCTCCCGAGGCGAATCCGAAAAACGCGTCGAAAGCCTTTCGAAACTGATCGAGGAAGCCGGCGCGCTGGGCCTGGCGGGCGCCCGTGAGCAGAACATCCAGCTGCGCTTCCACCTCAATCCGGAGTTCGACCTGGTGCTGGCGGATCGGGTCCAGATCCAGCAGGTGCTGGTCAATCTGTTCCGCAATGCGCTGGAGGCGATGGCGCAGTCGCCGCGACGGGAGCTGATTGCCTCGAACAGCAAGGTCGGGGACGACATGATCGAGATTGAAGTGTCGGACACCGGGTCCGGATTCCACGACGACGTCAAGGCCAACCTGTTTCAAACCTTCTTTACGACAAAGGAAACCGGGATGGGGGTAGGACTTTCCATCAGCCGGTCGATCATCGAAGCCCATGGCGGCCGGATGTGGGCCGAAAGCAATGCTGCGGGAGGAGCGACTTTTCGCTTCACCTTGCCAGCGGCAGCGAACGAGAGTTGAGACATGCCGGATAGGGGAAGGGTTTACGTCATCGACGACGACGAGGCGATGCGGGATTCATTGAATTTCCTGCTCGACTCCGCCAACTACAAGGTCACGCTGTTCGAAACCGCCTTGGCGTTTCTCGACGCTCTCCCGGGTCTCGAATTCGGCTGTGTCGTTTCCGACGTGCGCATGCCGGGCCTCGACGGAATCGAGCTTCTGAAGCGCATGAAGGCGGACCACAGCAGGTTTCCGATCGTCATCATGACTGGACACGGCGACGTGCCGCTTGCCGTCGAAGCGATGAAACTGGGGGCGGTCGATTTTCTCGAGAAACCGTTCGAGGATGACCGCCTGGTCGCCATGATCGAGACGGCCATCAACCAGGCGGAGCCGGCCGCAAGGAGCGAGGCCCTGACCCAGGAGATCGCGGCGCGGATCGCATCGCTCAGCCCTCGCGAGCGCCAGGTCATGGACGGACTGGTCGCCGGGCTTTCCAACAAGCTGATCGCCCGTGACTACGACATCAGCCCCCGCACGATCGAAGTCTACCGGGCCAACGTGATGACGAAGATGCAGGCCAACAGCCTCTCGGAACTGGTGCGGCTTGCGATGCGCGCCGGCCTGCTGAACGATTGAGCTAAATCAAGCCCCGACCGTTTTTCAGCTGCTAGTCTGGCTCGACTATGATCCAGACCAGCTCGAAAGAGGCGCCGGCTCTCGCGATGTCGTCACTCGCCAAACCAACGGTTTACGTGGTCGACGACGACGTGGACGTCCTTGGTTCGCTGCGATTCCTTCTTGAAACGGACGGCTTCGAAGTCCGCACCTTCAGGAACGGAGCGTCGCTGCTCAACGCTGTGCGCTCGACCGGCGTCGACTGTTTCGTGATCGATTACAAAATGCCCGACATGAACGGCATCGATCTGGCCGGCCGCCTGCGAAACCGCGACATCGCCGCGCCGGTGATCCTGATTACCGGCTATCCCGACGAAAACATCGCGGCAAGGGCCGAGGCGGCAGGCGTCCGGCACGTCCTGATGAAACCCCTGTTGGATGAAAGCCTTGCCACCCGTATCCGGGGTGCCATCCAGGAAAGCCGCCCCGTCGGCGGGTGAGGCGGGGAAGCCGGGACCTCCGGTAATATACGTAGGTACATCTCCTTAAGATATCTAGCGAAATTTCCAGCCCCGAAAATCCCCGATACCCATACGCCATCCGCCGCACAGGAGATGGCAAATGTTCATCCAATCGCTCAACACCTCGGTTATCGGCAACAAGGTCAATCCGGTCGCCTATCCTGCCCCCACTCCTGACCAGTTCGGCGCCGTCACCGGTCACGCCGGCTTGGTGGCAACGGAATTTTCCTACAAGAAGGATGAGGAAATCTACGGCGAGGATGAGCCCGCGGAATACGTCTACCAGGTGATTTCGGGCGCGGTTCGCAGCTACAAGCTGCTTTCCGACGGACGGCGCCAGATCGGCGCGTTCCATCTGCCCGGCGATGTCTTCGGCCTCGAATCGGGAACCAGCCACCGGCTGGCCGCCGAAGCCATTACCGATACCACCGTCCGGCTGGTGAAGCGCCGCGGCCTCGAACAGGCGGCCGGCGTCGATGTCCAGGTCGCGCGCAAGCTGTGGGCGATGACCGCCGGCGATCTGCGCCACGCGGAAGATCACATGTTGCTGCTCGGACGCAAGACCGCCATGGAGCGGGTCGCCACCTTCCTGCTGGAAATGGACGGCCGGCTCGCGGTGGCTGGAATGATGGCGCTGCCGATGTGCCGCCGGGATATCGGCGATTATCTCGGCCTGACGCTGGAAACCGTCTCGCGGGCGCTTTCGCAGCTTCACAGCCAGGGCATTCTCGGCTTCTCCGGCGCGCGGCAGATCGTGCTCCGCAACCGTCAGAAGCTGCGCACGCTGGACGCCTGAGCAAGCGGAACTTCTCGGATCATCTCCGTTCAAACGCCGGCCGTTGGGCCGGCGTTTTCGTATTCCGCCCGCCTAATTTGGACTCCGCCGCGTCTCCGGCATCACCAGCCAGATCATCACGAGGCCAAGGGCGGCCACGCCTGCAAGTCCCGTAAAGGCAAAACTGCTGCCGAATTTGTCGCTGACGTAACCGGCCAGCACGGTGCTGAGCGATGCGCCGATGCCGGTAGCCGTGCCGACGATGCCCTGCGCCAGATTGAAGTGGCCGCTGCCGAACGCGACATCGGCGACGATCAACGGCACCATCACGCTGAAGACCGCCGCGGTGACGCCATCGAAAATCTGGACGGCAACCAGCAAATAGGGATCGCGCACGATCGCAAACAGCAGGCCGCGAATCGCCAGCGCGCCGAACCCCATCAGCAACAGCGGCCGTCGCCCCCATTCCTGCGCGAAGCTCCCGACCGAGGGCGACACCAGTGCCACGATCGCTTGCGGAACGATGATGCAGGCCGCGATCAGCACCGGCGCCCATTGGCTCGACCGGGTCGTCACCACGCCCGCCATCAGCGGCAGCATCGCCGCGTTGGCGAGTTGCAGCAGCAGCACGGTGCCGGCAAAAATCAGTAAGGGGCGCTGACGCACCAGACTGAACACGCTCGTTGCGCGGGCATCGGGCGCCTCCCGCAACACCGCGCCGTGCGCGCGGGCCACGTCGATCTCCCGCTCGCGGATGCGCGAAAGCGCCAGCAATGTCGGAAACGCCAGGATGAAGGTGACCAGGAACACCGAACGGCTCGACAGCAGATAGCCGGCCGTGCCCATCACGGCCGCGGCCGTTCCATTGCCGAGCGAGGCAAAGCGCGCATTGCGCCCGAGTCGCTCGCCCATCGCCGGCGGTCCGACCAGCCCGAGGCTGATCGCCGCGATCGCCGGGCCGAGCACGCAGCTTGCGGCCGCATGCAGCGTCGCCGCGGTCGCCACCACCGGGAAGATCGGCCACAGCGCATAGGCCAGCGCGCTCATGCCGATGGTCGCAACCGCCAGGCCCGCCACCAGCCGCTCCGAACGGGCCGCATCGACGATGGCGCCGCCGGGCATCTGCCCGATCAGCCCGACCACGCCCCCAATCGACAACACCAGGCCGATCTCGGCTTGCGTCCATTTCTCGGTCGTCAGGTAGACCGCGATGAACGGACCGAAACCGGTCTGCACGTCGGCAAGGAAAAAGATGAACCAGTCGAGGCCGCGCGCGCTCTGGGGCGAGCATGCTCCTGTCGTCCTGTCCATCACCGGTTCCAATACCCGGGATGAAGCTGCATCGCCGCCGATCGTTCGCGCACGCCCGTCACCATCAATCCGGTCAATCGAACGTGATGAACCTGCGAACGGCATATTGGTTCGGCTTTTCTTAGGGATCGAAATGCAGCGGCTTCAGGCTGCCCGCTGCGCCAAGCACCACGATCGGCTGATCCTCCTTGTATTCGGGCGCGGCGGTCACCTGCTCCTTGGTCAATTCGAGCGTGATGCTGTCGCCCTTGTCCGCGACATGGCCGAAATGCAGCGCGTTCCAGTCGACGACGATCTTTCGGCTGCCGACGCCGAGAAAGCCGCCGAAATCGATCACGGCCGCGCGCACTACGCCGGCGCGGTCGACGATCACGTCGACGATATGCCCCATGTCTTCGTCCGTGGGACTGCGGACGTCGCGGCCGAGCACGCCATGCGCTTCCCTGGCGCCGATGATGGTGACGGAGGGCGGCGGCGCGGGCGTCTTCGGCGCGGCCGGCGTGGCCGCATTTTGCGGCTGCGACGCCGGCGGATGGCTATCCGCCGGCGGTGGTGCTGCCTGGTTTTGCGCCCAGGACGTCGCGTCGGCCAACCCGGCAAGGCCGACGGCCATCAGGACCAATGATAGATGTCTTGCGCGCATTCGGCCCTCTCCATTCAAGCGCCGCCTTCAATGCGCCAATACGATCGACACCTGGATCTGGCCGCGCGTGCGCAGCACCTCCAGCGACACTTCGTCGCCGTGGCGACTGACCCGCAGATCGACGCTCGACGGTCCCAAACGTAGGTCGCGCAGCACCACTTCGTTGAGGAAGGCCGGCAGGCGCGGATTGCGCAGCCGGATCTCGCCGCGGCCGGCGTCGAATTCGAGCCCGAGCGCGGCCTCGAGCAGCGTGAACGGCGTCGCGCTCGCCCAGGCCTGCGGCGCGCAGGCGACGGGATAAAGTGTCGGCCCGCGCCGCTTCTCGCGCCGAAAACCGCAGAACAATTCGGGCAGCCGGCGCAGGTCCATATAGGTGGCGGCGTCGAACAGCGCCTTGAACAGATGCGCCACCGAATGCTTCAGGCCGTAACGCGCGAACCCCAACGCGATCAGCGCATTGTCGTGCGGCCAGATCGAGCCATCATGATACGACATCGGATTGTAGCGCGCTTCGCCATGCGCGACGGTGCGGATGCCCCAGCCCGTGAAGAAATGCGGCCGCATCAGGTCGGCGGCGACCAGGCGGGCGCGGTCCGTGCTCACGATGCCCGTGAACAACAATTGCCCGGCGTTCGAGGTGCGCACCCGGCACGGCTGCTTTTCGCCGTCGAGCGCGAGCGCATAGGTGCCGAGTTCCTCGCACCAGAAGGCCTGTTCGAACCGCGCCGCGAGCGCTTGCGCCTCGGTCGCGAGTTGCCCCGCCCTTTCCTCACGTCCCAGCCGCAAGGCGCAGCGCGCCGCCAGCCGCTTGGCGGCGAATACGTAGCCCTGCACCTCGGCCAGCGCGATATAGCCTTCGGCCAGCCGGCCGTCGGCGTGGAAGATCGCGTCGTAGGAGTCCTTCCAGCCCTGGTTGGCAAGCCCCTGCTCCGATGCGCGTTGGTATTCGACGAAGCCGTCGCGGTCGGGATCGCCCGGCCCGTCGATCCAGCCGAGCGCGGCCTCGATCGCGGGCCACAATTCGGTGAGCGTCTCGTCGTCGCCGGTGCGCTCGACATAGAGACCGGCCAGCAACACAAACAGCGGCGTCGCATCGACGCTGCCGTAGTAACAGGCGAACGGCACCTCGCGCAGCGCCGCCATCTCGCCGCCGCGCATCTCGTGCAGGATTTTCCCGGGCTCGGCGTCGGCGAGCGGATCGACCGACTTCGCCTGATAGAACGCGAGCCGCCGCAGCACGCCGCGCGCCACCCGCGGATCGATCCACAGCATCTGCAGCGCGGTGATGATGCCGTCGCGGCCGAAGGTCGTCGAATACCAGGGGATGCCCGCATAGGGATATCGCCCCTGCGGCGTCTCCGTCGTCAGGATATTGAGATCCGCCATCGACTGGCACAGCACCTCGTTGAAGATGTTGTTGGAGGTTTCGATGCTGGCCGCGCCCGCGGTCTGGCGGCGCATTTCGCGGTGGTGCGCCAGCAACCCGCGGAAGAACCGCGCCGGCTTGAAGTTGGCAGGCTTGTTGCAAGACGCCGCTACGAACAGCGAAGCGACCTGTTGCGGCGCCAGATCGAAATGATAGGTCGCCGCGTTGACCGCAAGCCGCGTCGGCCGGGGATCGAAATGCAGCGCGGTGGTGCGCGCCGCGTCGTCAAGACCTCTATATTCGAGCAGCACATCGGCGGGACCGAGCAGCCTGCTCGTGCCGATGCCGCGGCGCGGACGCTTTTCGCCGCGCACTTCGAACAGATCGGCGAAGTCGTTGTCGAACAAGAGCGTGAGGTCGAAACTCGCCGGCCGGTCGCCGTGATTCTGCACGCCGATCCGCTGATAGGCGGTGCCGCGCCAGAGGAAGATGGTGCGCACGATGTGCAGCATGTCCTTCCGCAGCACGATCCGTCCCTGGCGGTAGATGTCGGGATTGGTGAGATCGACGGTCAGACCGGAATTGTCGTCGCGCAGGTTGGAGCCGAGCAGCAGCGGCTGCAGCTCGTCGAGCACCAGTTCCAGCCGTGCCAGATAGCGGGTGTCGGCGTTGAACAGCCCGTCCGGCCCGCCGACGGAAGCGCCGATGTCGCCATGGCTGTCGAGCACGATGAAGGTGTCGTCGTGCTTGAGCGAGCGCCGCGGCCGTGCGGCGGGCCCAGTCATCGGAATATAGAAGGGCGATTCCTGGATCTGTTCGACGACCCGAGCCGTCATGATCTGGGTTACGGGTTCGGCTGCCATCTGACCTCGATCGGTTCCCTCGCCCGCGCGTCGCTGGATCTACGCAACTCGACTGGATTTTGCAGCCCAATCTCAGGCGGCATGCGTCGCGAGCCGGCTCATTTCCTGCGTTACCAGTTCGCGGTAAGGCCCCTGCCCCTGCATCAGCCGGTCGGGCGGCCCGTCTTCGATGATCTTACCCGCCTTCAGCACCACCACGCGGTCAAAATTGCGTAATGTCGCCAGCCGGTGGGCAATCGCGATCACGGTGCGCCCGCGCATCAGCCGGCTCAGCGCTTCGCGGATTGCCTCCTCGGATTCGCTGTCCAGCGCTGCAGTCGCCTCATCCAGCAGAAGGATCGGCGAGTCCTTGAGGAACGCGCGCGCGATCGCGATGCGCTGGCGCTGGCCGCCCGACAGCTTCACGCCGCGGTCGCCGACCATGGTGGCAAGCCCCTCCGGCAGGGTCTCGACGAAGTCGCAGCGCGCCGCGATCGCCGCGCGCAGTACTTCGTCGTCGGTCGCGTTCGGACGTCCGTAGCGGATGTTCTCCAGGATCGAGCGCTGGAACAGCGAGATGTCCTGCGGCACCACCGAGATCGCCTCGCGCAGACTCTGCTGCGTGACCTTGGCGATATCCTGACCGTCGATCGTGACGTTGCCGCTCTGGACGTCGTAGAACCGCTGCAGCAGCACGAACAGGCTGGATTTTCCGCCGCCGGACTGACCGACCAGGCCGACCCGCTGCCCCGGATGCAGGCGCAGGCTGAATTGCTCGAACACCTTCAGCCCACCGGGATAGCGGAACGAAATATTGTTGAAGGCAATCGCCGCACCGCTTCTGACCAGCGGCTCGGCTTCGGGATGGTCGCGCAATTCGTGCGGCAGCAAGAGCGTGGCGATGGCTTCGGTCAGCCGGGCGACATGCTGGGTGACGTCGACCAGCGCCACCGCGAGATCGCGCGTGGCCGACAGGATCGAAAGGCCGAGCGTACAGACCAGCACGACATCGCCGGTGGTGGCGCCGCCGCGCTGCCACAGCACGATGACCCAGGCGAGCAGCGCGATCGTCAACACGACCGTAACACCGGCGTGCAGCAGCCGCAGCTTTTCCAGATAGCGCAAGCTGCGTCCGCGCGCCGTGAGTTCGCGCCCCACGGTCGCGTCGAAGCGGTCGTGCTCGTAGCGCAGCCCGCAGAACGCCCGCACCAGCGGCATGTTGTTGATGACGTCGACCATTTCGCCATCGACGGCGGCGGCCTTGTCGGCGAAATCATCATGCAGCGGCTTTCCCGCCGCGGCCAGGCGGAACATCGCCACCACCATGAGGCCCGCGATCACGATCAGCCCGGCCGCCATCGGCAGGCTGACGGTTCCAATCAGGGCGATCGCCGCGATCGTCGCCATGCAGGGCGGCAGCACGTTCCAGACGAACATGTTTTCGACGGTATAGACCGCGTTCGACGTCGCGGTAATACGGCTCGTCAGCATGCCCGGCAGGCGGTCGGAAAAATAGCTCGGCGCGTGACCGGTCAAATGGCGGAAGATGTCGCGGCGCAGATCGCCGGTCACTCCCACAAATGTGAAGCTCGCCGTCCAGCTCGCGATCCGCCACAGGAAGTTGTCGGCCGCGATCAGCGACATGAGTAAAATGAATGCCAGCCATACGCCGCCCGCGTGCGAAGTTCCCGCCGACAAGCCGTCGACCAGCGACTTCACGCCATATTGCGTGCCCACCGAACATGCGACTGCCGCAACGACAGACAGCAGGATCACAAGGTGCGCGGAAAGACGCTGGCGCAGGTAGCGCAGCACGAAGGGAAACGGACGGTTGGCGTAACCCGAAAGATTGTCCATGTGCTGCAAAACCCCTGACGGAGAACCTGGCCTGAGCGCGGGATGGAATCGAAAGCCCGAGCCGCGTTTCGGTTCCCGCTTTACCGCCCTCACCGCGCAACATTTCTGCAGCATTGACGCAGGGAAACTCTGAGCGGACGTGATGGCATCAGCAAGACCATGATGTGGAAGAACTGCGCGGCTTCGGGGGAACTTCGCACATGCGGAAACGTTCCTTTGGCGGCATGCCGGTGCCATCGCATAGCGGGGCTGTGGATCACTCATGACACAAGGAGAAGGTAAGATGCGCATCGCGCAGGTTGCCCCATTGACGGAGGCCGTTCCGCCCAAACTGTATGGCGGCACCGAACGGGTCGTGCACTGGCTGACCGAGGAACTGGTGGCTTTGGGACACGACGTTACCCTGTTCGCCAGCGGCGATTCCCAGACCTCGGCGAAACTCGATGCGACCTGGCCGAAGGCGCTGCGGCTCGACGGCGCGGTGCGGGATCCCAACGCGCTGCACATGGTGATGCTGGAGCGCGTGCGGCAGAAATGCGACGACGAGGAATTCGACTTCCTGCATTTCCATCTCGACTATTATCCGTTCTCGCTGTTCTCCCGGCAGCCGACCCCGTTTCTGACCACGCTGCACGGCAGGCTCGACCTGCCGGAGCACCAGCCGGTGTTCACCACTTTCAAGTCGCCGGTGATCTCGATCTCGAACGCGCAGCGGCGGCCGGTGCCGCAGGCCAACTGGGTGCGCACCATCCATCACGGCCTTCCCGAGAAGCTGTTGACGCCGCAACCGGCCCGGCCAGAATATCTCGCCGTGCTCGGCCGCATCGCGCCGGAAAAGGGCGTCGACCGCGCCATCAAGATCGCCGCACGCTGCGGCATTCCGCTGAAGATCGCCGCCAAGGTCGATCGTGCCGACCAGGATTATTACGACGAACTCATTCGCCCGCTGATCGAGAACAATCCGCTGGTCGATTTCATCGGCGAGATCGGCGATGCCGAGAAGCCGGAATTCCTCAGCGGCGCGATCGGGCTCCTGGTGCCGATCGACTGGCCGGAACCGTTCGGCCTGGTGATGATCGAGGCGATGGCCTGCGGCACGCCGGTGATCGCCTATAACCGCGGCTCGGTCGCCGAGATTATCGACGACGGGCTGACCGGCTTCGTCGTCGAGGACGAAACCAGCGCGGTCGCCGCGGTCGGTCGCCTCAGCGGCTTGAGCCGGACGGCGATCCGCAAGCAGTTCGAACGACGTTTCACCGCGCGCCGCATGGCGCTCGATTACCTCGCCGCCTATCGCAGCCTGATGGAGGCTGCCGAGCCCCGCATCAAGCTGGTGAGCAGCGCGGAGCAGCGGGAGAATGTTGCGATGGCGCTGCAAGGGTTCATTGCGAGCTAAGCGAAGCAATCCATCGTGCAACAGAAAAGAACGGGAGTGGATTGCTTCGTCGCTTCGCCCCTCGGAATGGTGTTGAAAGGCAAAACGGACTCTCTCTTTCGTCATGGCCGGGCCCGTCCCGGCCATCCACGTCTTTCTTCCATGAAGCACGAAGGACGTGGATGCCCGGCACAAGGCCGGGCATGACGAGCTTTTTTAGCGCCTCGTGTAGCGCGTAGGATGGGTTGAGCCCTTCGCGAAACCCATCATCTTTGCTGCAATTGATGGGTATCGCTTCGCTCCACCCATCCTACGCGCTTTGCCGTCGGAAGAAGGCTTTGCCGTAGAACGATGACGGATTGCGCCGTGGCTAATCCGCCCTGGAGGTTCTAGTTACATCCTGTGCGTCGCGCACAATTTGTTGCCGTCGGGATCGCGCAAATAGGCGAGATAGATCTTGCCTTGCGGGCCCTCGCGCACGCCGGGCGGGTCTTCGCAGGTCTTGCCGCCATGGGCGACGCCGGTGGCGTGCCAGGCGTCGGCCTGCTCGGGCGAGGCGGCGACGAAGCCGACCGTGCCGCCATTGGCAGGCGTCGCGGGCTTGCCGTCGATCGGTTTCGACACCGAGAATACGCCGGTCTTGGTCATGTAGAAAACGCGATGGCGGTCAACCCGGCCCGGCGGAACGCCGAGCGTGCCGAGCAACGCGTCGTAGAACGATTTTGCTTTTTCCAGATCGTTGGTGCCGATCATGACGTGCGAGAACATGCCGTACTTTCCTCCCCAAATATTCGCCGGGCGGTCGCGGCCGCCAAGCATCCGGCTTTCTTACGGAAGGAATGCGGATTGCGCCAGCCCGATGATGGGCCCGGGCGCATCGGCCCATGATCCCCATGACCGGCGGATGGCGCAGGCGGCGATCCGCCCCTGAGGCTAACCGAGCCGTTCGGCGGAGGCGTCGCGAGAAGGAGACCCGGCCGGCGGCTGGGACAGGGCTTGGCCGATCCGCCTGAGCATGACGCTGGCGCGCTCGGCGCTGTGATCGAGCAGCCAGCGGCCGAACGCGGAGGGCGACAGCGCCGGCGCGTAGAGAAATCCCTGGACGACGTCACATCCGAGTTCCGAAAGCCATTTTCGCTGCCCGTCGGTTTCGACGCCTTCGGCGACGACGGTGAGCTGCAGGCTCTGACCAACGCGCACCACCGAAGTCACGATCGCCCGTGCGCCGGGATCGGTCTCGACGTCGCGCATGAAGCTGCGGTCGATCTTGAGTTCGCGGATCGGCAAATGCGCGAGCCTGCTGAGGCTCGAATAACCCGTTCCGAAATCATCCAGCGACAGCCCCACGCCCAATTCGCGAATGGCGTTCATCGTCTCGATCGCCACCGAGCGCTCGTTCATGATAACACCCTCGGTGATCTCCAGCATCAGCACGTCCGGCGGCAGACCATGATCCGCCAGGATCCCGGCGACCGCCGCCGCCAGATTGACGTTCTGGAAATTGATGGGCGACAGGTTGACCGACACGCAGGGGATATCCAGCCCGGCCTTGCGCCACTCCGCCATCTGCCGACAGGCCTCGCGGATCGACCACAGGCCGATCTGCTCGATCAGTCCGCACTCTTCGGCCAGCGGAATGAATTTTGCCGGCGATACCTCGCCGAGTACCGGGTCGTGCCAGCGCGCCAGCGCCTCGACGCCATGGATCGTGCCATCGACGGTGCGGATCTGCGGCTGATAATGCAATTTCAGGGCGTCGCTCGCGATCGCGTTGCGCAGCGCCGCGCTATAGGCCAGCCGTTGCTCGGCGAGCCCGTTCATGTCGGCGCTGAAGAAGCGATAGGTGGAGCGGCCCGCCCGCTTGGCTCGGTACATCGCCGCGTCCGCCTGCTGGATCAGCGTATCGATGTCGGTCGCGTTGTCGGGATAGAGGCTGATGCCGATAGAGGCGGACATCGGCACCTGCCTGGCGCCGATCCGCAGCGGCACGACCAGCGCCTCGGTAATCCTCGAAGCAACCAGCGCGGCTTCAGCCGCGTCATGGTTCGACAGCACGATCACGAACTCGTCGCCGCCCAGGCGCCCCAGCATGTCATCGGGGCGAATCTGCGCGCGCAGGCGCTGGGCAAACTGCACCAGCAATTCGTCGCCGGCCGAGTGCCCGAGCGTATCGTTGACATCCTTGAAATTGTCGACATCGAGAAACGCCAGCGCCAAATGTTCGCCGGCGGGACAGGCGTCGATCGCCTCGGAGATCAGGTCCCGCAGATGCGTGCGGTTCGGCAGGCCGGTCAGCACGTCGTAATAAGCGAGCCGCGCGATCTGGGCCCGGGCTTCCTTGCGTTCGATCGCCAGCGCCCCAAGGTGTACGCAGGCGTCGACGATCCGCTGATGCCAGCGGCTCGGCGCGCGGCATTCCCTGAAATAGAACGCGAAGGTTCCGATCACGCGGCCATCCTTGGCCTTGATCGGGGTGGACCAGCAGGCCCGCAAGCCGACCTCGAGCGGTCGGGCCTTGAACGGCGGCCAGCGCGGATCGGTGTCGATATCCATCGCCAGCACCGGCTTGCCGTAAAATGCCGCCGTCCCGCAGGAGCCGATATCCGGACCGATCGAAACGCCCTCCAGCGCCCGGCAATAGTCTTCGGGCAGGCTGGGGCCGCCCAGCGGATGAACCAGCCCGCCGGCGTCGACATGGAGCAGCGAGCAAACCACATCGGGTGCGATTTCCTCGACCCGCCGGCAAAGCCGGTCGGCGATATCCGTGATCGGAATTTCGTCCGCCAGCGCGGTCATGATCAGCTGCTGCAGCGACCTCAACTGCCTGGTCTCGGTGATATCGGTCAAGAGGGCGAACATGTACTTGATCCGCCCGCGCTTGTTGCGGAACGGCCTGAGGCTCGCCGAGATCCAGACTTCTTCGCCGCTCTTGTCGTAGGCGAGGATCTCCTCCTCGCCGCCTTCATCCTTGCCGATGCGGCGGCGCAGCGGTGTCAGCTTCGTGCGGTCGGTATGGCGCCCCGCCAGCAATTCCATCGCGGGCCGCCCTTGCGCTTCCTCGAAGGAGTATCCGAACATGCCTTCGAACGCGGCGTTGGTGTAGACGATCCTCAAGCGGCGATCGGTGAGGATGACAGCGCGGTTGGTCCTGTCGGCGACCAATGTGAGCAGATCGAGCCGCTGCCGCCGTTCGACCTCGGCGGTGACGTCGCGGACGAAGGCGATGGTGCGGATTTGACCGTCGATCTCGACACGCGACAGCGACAGCGCGGCGCGGATGCGGCTGCCGTCCTTGCGAAGTATCGCGATCTCCGCACCCGGGATGGTGTCATCGCCGCCCACCCGACCGGAGGCCAGCGCGGCAATAGCGTGCTGTTGCAGGTCCTTGAGCCCCAGACGGCTGACGTGGCAACCGAGCACTTCGGCGCGGTCGAGCCCCCAGATCCGTTCCGCCGCGGCGTTGAAATAGCTGACGCAGAGATCGCCATCGACGATGACGGTGGCATCGTTGGCGCGTTCAAGCGCTGCCAGCAGGACATCCGCGGTTTCGACCACAGGGCCATCGTGTGCGCGCATCGTCCAACCCTGATGCCTGTTTCGAAGCCTTGGGGGCTCTTCGCCCGGTGGAGGGACCTCATGTTGGCGGTATATCGTTCCAACGGCGTTAAAAAGACTGTTCGATCCCGTGCCGCGCGGCGGAAAGATATCATCCTTAAGAATTCGCTAACTTTCCTTTGAAGCCGGCGTGGACGAGTAGCCGCAACGGTATCGCAAAGCCTGTTTGCTCTGGGACGTCGAAGCTGATCTGCGAGGCACGAGAGATCACAAAAGCGATCAGCTGAAAGTGTAAAATCTTGAGAAGCCAATGGCCGGTTTGCGTCGCATTGATCTGGCTCAATGGAACACATCGTCAATACCGCCAGGATGCCTACATGAAGATATCAGATCTTGTTTGCCCGTCATGCGGGTCGTCGTATGAAGTCGCGGAGTCGACATCGGTGAAGGGAAAACCGGGTCGGGTCGAATGTGCGGTATGCACGAGCCTGCTGGATTCCTGGCAAGAGCCCAGGATAAAGGTCCATCGGCTGGTCCTGTCAGGAGAGCGCAAATATCATCGCGTCCCGTCACCGCCTTCTGCGGGCCTTTCTCCTCCCGGCTGAAGTCTCCAGACACGGCGGGGCCGCGCAAAACGCGGCCCGCCGGTCCGCAATGACGGTTCGGTGATCCCGCGCTAGCTCACCGCCGTCCGTTTCGGCTCGACAATCTCGAACATGCGCGGGAATTCGTCCATCAGGCCCATCAGTTCGGCGAGCCGCAGCGCGTTGCCGGTGAAGGTGATCCTGCCGGCCGCGACCGCTTCCGGAAACGAGGTCTGCTTGGCGATGACCTCGTCAAGCACGGCGCGCGGCAGCGTAAAGCTGGCGTCGGCCGCGTGGGCCTGCGCGCTTTCGAGATAGGTCAGCGCGCAGTTCTCCAGCGTCAGCACGAACTTCTCGCTGGTATCGGTGAAATTCCAGTTCAGCACGATGTGCTTGCCCTCGGCCTTGGGGCCGTTGAGGCGAACGCCGAGCACGTCCCACAATTGGCTGGTGCGCAGCGCGGCCAGCGTTTCGCGCGGCATCGAGGGGCGCGGCGGCGCCTTCGGCATGCCCTGGCGCAATTCCTGCGCACCGAACAGATAGGCGTTGCGCCAGGTTGCGCTTTCGGCGGCATAGCCGAGCTGCTCGAAGGTGTCGGCGAGCAGCGCGCGGGCCGCCGCATTGTCGGGATCGGCGAACACGAGATGGCTGACCGCCTGGGCAACGAAGCGGAATTCGCCTTTGGCAAAATCCTTCCGCGCGCGCTCGAGGATCGACGCCGCGCCGCCCATGTACTCGACATACTTCTTGCCGGACTCCACCGGCGGCAGGGGATCGAGATGCACGGGATTGGCGTCGTACCAGCCGAGATATTTCTGGTAGATCGCCTTCACATTGTGCCGGATGTGGCCGTAATAGCCGCGCGTGTGCCAGGCGCCCTCGAGGCTCGCCGGCAATCTGATCGCCTCCGCGATCTCGGTGGCGGTGAGGCCGTGGTTCATCAGGCGGATGGTCTGGTCGTGCGCGAATTTATAGAGATCGCGCTGCTGGCGGATCATGGTGTCGATGCGCTCCTTGCCCCACACTGGCCAGTGGTGCTGGCCGCACATGGCGTCGGCCTTGCCGCCCCACATCTGCAGCGCCTCGCCGAGATATTTCGACCAGGCCAGCGCATCGCGCACGTCGGCGCCGCGGAACGGCAGCAGATTGTGGAAATTATGCGTGCAGTTTTCGGCGAGGTTCAGAAGCTTGTAGTGCGGCACGTAGAAGTGCATCTCGGCCGGCGCTTCGGAGTTCGGCGCCATCTGAAACTCGAATTCGAGCCCGTCGATGATCCGCTTGTCGCCGGTCTCCATGATGAGATCGGTCGGGCGCAGCAGCGCCACCGATCCCGCCGCCATCGACTTGCCGAGGCCGCAATCGACCTGCCCTCGCGGGCCCTTGGCGAGGAACGGCCCGAACTGGTATTGCGCGCGGCGCAGCATCGCAGGGCCGGCGATGATGTTTTCGGAGACCGCGTGCTCCATGAACAGATTGGGCGCGAGGATCGGCACGCGGCCGGTCGCCAGCGCATCCTCCGCCAGCACGCCGCGCGCGCCGCCCCAATGGTCGGTGTGGGTGTGGGTGAAGATCACGGCGGCGACCGGGCGCGGGCCGCGGTGCTTGAAATAAAGCTCCATCGCGGCGCGCGCGCCTTCGATCGAGGTCAGCGTGTCCACCACGATGACGCCGCTATCTCCTTCGATCAGCGTCATGTTGGCGATGTCGAGGCCGCGGATCTGGTAGACGCCCGGCATCACCTCGAACAGCCCGTGCTGCATGTTCAGCCGCGACTGCCGCCACAAGCTCGGGTTGACGGTGGCGGGCGCCTTCTCCTCCGACAGGAAGCCATAGGGCTCGAGACTCCAGACCACGCGCCCTTGCGGGTTGGCAATCCGCGCATGGTCGATCGTCCCCATGAAGCCGCGCGCGGCATCGTCGAAATCCGCGGTGTCGGAAAACGGCAGCGCCTCGAGCATCGCGGCCTGCTGCGCGGCGACGGAGGCGGTGGCGCCCTTGGGAGTTTCCTTCGGAGCTTCGCTGCTGACTGGTGCCGTCATGGTGTGGTCCTCCTCGCGTATCGCGACATTCAAAGTCGCAAGTTCGTCCAATTCAAGGGCTTCATCCTTCGAGACGCGCGGAGCCTTTGATCGGGCGCGCATTCGCGCGACCCGTTGGCGCCTCCTCAGGATGAGGTCCAAATCTTCTTTCGCCCTAAGACCCTCATGGTGAAGAGCGCGGCAACGCAGCGCGTCTCGAACCATGCGGCCCAGACGCCGCAATCACGCCGGATGCGCCGCCAGATAGGGCGAGTCCGCGATACTCCACGCCGGCGCCGTCTCCATGCGAAATATCTGCCGAAGGTGCACCTCGTCCGGGCCGTCGCCGATCCGCAGCAGGCGGCCCCAGGCCAGCGCCTGATGGATCGGCGTGTCGTCGGAGCCACCCATCGCGCCGAACACCTGCATGGCACGGTCGGCGATCTTCTGCAGCATCGCCGGCACCGCAACCTTTAGCAGCGAAACGTCGCGCCAATTCTTGGTGGAAGAACTGGCGCCATGATGGCCGGACTGGTCGAGCCGCCACGCGCAGCGATAGGCCAGAAGGCGCGCCTGCTCCAGCTCGACGCGGGCCTCGGCGATCCAGCGCTGCACGGTGTCGTACTGGATCACCGTGCGGCCGAAGGCGGAGCGTTCCGCCGCGCGCACCATCATCAGTTCGATCAGCAGTTCACACAGCCCGATCGAACGCATGCAGTGATGGATCCGCGCCGGACCGAGGCGGACCTGCGCCACCTTGAAGCCCTCGCCTTCCCGGCCAAGCAGGTTCTCCCTGGGGACGCGGACATTGTCGAACGTAAGCTCGCCGATCGGCGCTGTATGGTCCTCGCAGCCCATCCAGCGCAGCGGCCTGACCAGGCGGACACCGGGCGCATTCATCGGCACGATGACGCAGGAATGGCGGCTCGTGCGGTCGGCTCCCGCATCGGTCACGCCCATCACGATCAGGAACGAGCAACGCGGATGGGCGGCGCCGGTAATAAACCATTTGCGGCCGTTGATGGCGTAATCGTCGCCGTCGCGGCGAATCGTGGTGGCGATATTGGTCGCATCCGAGGAGGCGACGTCGGGCTCGGTCATCCCGAACGCCGAACGCGTGCCGGCCTCGAGCAGCGGGCGCAGCCAGCGATGCTTCTGATCCGGCGTGGCGCAGTTTTGCAGCGCGATCATGTTGGGCACGTCGGGCGCCTGGCAGTTGAAAACTTCGGAGGCCCAGAACAGCCGTCCCATGATCTCGGCCGATGGCGCATATTCGAGATTTGATAGCCGCGTGCCCGGTTCGTCGCCGGCGAGTTCGGGCAGGCCGAGATTCCACAAGCCGGCCGCGCGCGCCTTTTGCTGCAACTCGCCCATGAAGGGCACGGCTTCGCGCTTAGCCGTATGTTCGAGCCAGGCCCGATGGCGCGGCAGCACTTCGGAATCGAAGAACGACTGCAGTTTTCTCCGCCACTGCTCTGAGCGTGCCGACGGCTCGAAATCCATGATGCCTCCCGCTTTGCAAGATATCTATACAAATACCGACTTAAATTGCAAATTTGTTTCGCTATATTGACAAAACGCGGCATCGCGGCCAATATTCGGGCATGGCTACCGCACCTTCTCCAGTGATTTCAGTGCCTTCGCGGTCGAGATCCGACCATGGCGATCCCTCGTTTGCGACGACGCTGGCGCATGGGCTCGATGTGCTGGCCGCGTTCCGCAACGCCGACGGCCCGCTATCGAACGCGGAGCTCGCAAGCCATACCGGCCTGTCGCGCCCGACGGTGTCGCGACTGACCTACACGCTGGCGCAGCTCGGCTATCTCAAGCGCGACACCAAGGGGCGCTTTGCGCTGGGCCTCGGCGTGCTCGCGGCCGCCTATCCCGTACTGTCGGCGCTGAAAGTGCGGCAACTGGCGCGGCCCCTGATGCGCGATTTCGCGGCTTACGCCGGCGGCACCGTCTCGATCGCGATGCCGTTCGGCCTCGACTTCATCTATGTCGAGACGCTGCGCACCACCGACGCGGTGCCGCACGTCCCCGACGTCGGTTTCACCGGGACGCTCGCGACCACCGCGGTCGGCCGCGCGTTGCTGTCGCTCCACACGCCGGAGGAACTGCAACGCTACCTGGCGACCGTGACCGCGGAGCGTCCGGACGAACTCGGCTATGTAAAGGAACGCACCCTGCCCGACATCGAACGCTGCAAGGAGCGCGGCTTTGCGGTGTCGATCGGCGAATGGCGGCGGGAGATTTTCGGCGTCGCGGCGCCGCTCTATCGAACGCCCACCGGCGACTGCCTCTCCGTCAATTGCGGCATCCCATCGTTTCGCTTTTCCGCCGATCAGATCGAGCGCGAATGCGGGCCGCGCATCCTGGGGCTCGCCCGCAGCATCAGGTCGCTGGTCATGGGTGCGTAAGCCGTCATTGCAAGCGAAGCAATCCATGGCGCCACAAGCAAGTATGGATTGCCTCGTCGCTTCGCTCCTCGCAATGACGAAAGAAACAAGGCAACGTCGCACGAACGATGTTGCGAACAGGGAGAGGAAAATGAATGGACTGCGAACGCTTGGCTTTGGAAGGCTTGGCTTTGGAAAGCTTGGCCTCGGAAAGCTTGGCCTCGGAAAGCTTGGCCTTGCCGCCGGCATCGCCGCCATGCTGCTCGGCGGCGGCGCGAAGGCGCAGAGCGACTATCCGAACCGGGCGATCCACGTCGTCGTGCCCTACCCCGCCGGCGGCATCGTCGACATCGTCGCGCGTGCCGTGACCGAGCAGATCGGCCGCGACTGGAAGGTGCCGGTCGTGATGGAAGACCGGCCCGGCGCCAACGGCAATATCGGCACAGCCATGGCGGCGCGCAGCACGCCGGACGGCTACACCTGGCTGGTCACGGGCCCGGCGGTGCTGGTCAATCCCACGCTCTACAGCGATGCCGGCTGGGACGCGATGAAAGACTTCAAATGCGTTGGGCTGGCGATCTGGAACCAGAGCGTGGCGCTGGTCAATCCGGCGATGCCGGCCAAGACGCTCGCCGACTTCGTTGCGCTTGCGCGCGCAAAGCCCGGCGAATTCAATTTCGGCAATCCCGGCAGCGGCTCGTCGATCGACCTCACCGCGCAGAAACTGTTCCAGGCCGCCAACATCAAGCTCGCCAATATCGGCTACAAGGGCCAGCCGCCGGCGCTGATCGACCTGATGACCGACCGCATGCATTTCGAGGTGGTCTCGCTGGCGCTGGCGCTGCCGCACATCAAGGCCGGCAAGGTCAAGCCGCTCGCGGTCTTCACCGAGAAACGCATCGCGGATATTCCCGACGTGCCGACAATCGCGGAAGCCGGCTATCCCGGCGCGTCCTATGTGTCGTGGTACGGCATCTACGTGCCGTCGGCCACGCCCGACGCCATCGTCGTGAAGATCCACGACGGCATCAACGCCGCGCTGGAAAATCCCGACGTGCAGCGCCAGCTTTCCGTCGCCGACATTCCGGGCAAGCCGATCCCGCTGAACGATCTCGCCGCGCTGATGAAGGCGGACCATGACAAGCTGACGACCGTGGTCAAGGCCTCGGGGGTGAAGGTGGAGTAGCGGCGCGCTTCATCTCGTCAACGAGCCGCGAAGCGAAAGAGCTATTCGGCTCCCGGTCATTCCGGGGCGATGCGAAGCATCGAACCCGGAATCTCGAGATTCTCCGATGTGCAACTGCACATCGTAGTTCGCGCTAACGCGCGCCCCGGAATGACGGCTTGGCGCTCACTTCTTCACCTTGCTCGCGTCCATCTTCACCGACGTGTCCAGCATCTTCGTCGTGAACGCGTCCTCGACGTTGAACGGCTTTTCCATACCGAGATAGGTCTGCACCAGCTCGTAGTCCTTCTTCATCCGCTCGCCGTCGATCCAGCCCAGCGCCTTGGTGGTGGTGAACTCGTCGGTCATCAGGAACTTGATGCGCTCCCACTGGCGCTCCTGGTTTTCCTTGTCGAGGCCCGAGACCTGGTCGAGCAGCGCCTTCAGGCACGGCGTGACGTCGGCGACGCAGGCGGCGAACGCCTTCTGGCTGATCTTCACGAAATCCTCGACCAGCTTCGGGTTCTTCTGCAGGTAGGCGCCGTTGACGATCAGCGAATTACCGTAAGGGTTTAGCCCGATGTCCTTCCAGTTGACATAACCGAGATCGGCCCCGAACTCGATCACCTTCAGATCGTGCTCATTGTAGAAATCGCTGATGATGTCGACGGTGTGGCTCTTCAGCGCCGCGATCTTCGCGGTCGGGCCGACATTGACGAAATTCACCGAGTCCGGCGCGATCCCCGCCGCCTTGGCAAACGCCGGCCACATCACGCGCGACGCATCGCCCGGCGGGTTGCCGATCTTATGGGTCGGAAAATCCTTGACCCCGTTCACGCCGTAGCTCTTCAGCCAATAGAAGGTCTGCCCGGTGTTGGCGTAGATGCTCATCAGCGCCACGTCGTCGGCGCCCTTGCTGCGCGCCACCAGCATGGTCGCGAGATCGGCGATGCCGAACGGCGAGCCGCCGGAGCCGACCTTCAGCGCCGAGACGCCGGAGCCCTTGCCGGTCTCGATGGTGAGATCGATGCCGGCCTTTTCGTACCAGCCCTGCGCCTTGGCGTAATAGAACGGCGAGTGATCGGCGGTTGGCGTCCAGTTCAGGATCAGATTGACGGCTTCGCCGGCGCTGGCGGGCGGGGTCGGCGCCAGCAGCGCGAGCGCCAGTCCTGCAATCCCGAAACGCTTCATGGCAGCTCTCCTCGCTCTCGCGGTTGGTCACTTTCCGGCCTTGGCCTCGCGGCCTTGTCGTAGCACCCTCGCCGGTCTACCAATGCAACAAGGGACGGACCGAATTGTCAACTGTCTGGTTGGAAATGCCCAAACAACGATCAAATGCCGCCAAGCCTCAGCGCCGCAACCCCGCCGCCACGCGCCAGAAACTGCTCACGGCGGCGCGGCGCGAATTCGCCAAAAGCGGCCTCGCCGGCGCGCGGGTCGACGAAATCGCGGCACGCGCCGGCGTCAACAAGCAACTGGTCTATCACTATTTTGGCGACAAGGACGCGCTGTATCTGGCGGTGCTCGAATGGGTCTATGAGGAAATCCGCGCCCAGGAGCGCAAGCTCAACCTCGAGGGATTGCCGCCCGGGCAGGCCATCCGCGAGCTGATCGAGAGTTCCTTCGACCACCTCGCGCTGCATCCGGACTTCATCGTGCTGCTCAACGACGAGAACCGCAACGGCGCCCGGCACGTACGCGCCTCGCTTCGGATCGAGGACATGCATTCGCCGCTGGTCAGCATGGTCTCGAAGATCCTGAAACAGGGCGTGCGCGAGGGCATTTTTCGAAGGGGTGTCGACCCCGTGCATCTCTATATCTCGATCGCGGGCCTGAGCTATTTCTTCTTCTCCAATACCCCGACGCTGTCGGCGATCTTCGGCAAGGACCTCTCCAGCCCCACCGCCCGGCGCGCCCGTCGCAAGCACGTGGTCGACCTGGTGATGCAGGCGCTGAGGCCGTGAAACCAGATCACGAAAGTCTCGTCATTGCGAGGAGCGAAGCGACGAAGCAATCCATTGACCACCCGGATTGTGCTATGGATTGCTTCGCTCCGCTCGCAATGACGGTAGAAGCAGCAAAACGTTAATCAACCAATTGGTTGAAAGGCAGAAGGTAACGAGATAGATTACTCTCGCCCTCGCCGCTGCGGCGGGGTGCCACAGGAGACCACCTTGCTCACAGACGGCATGCGCCCGGCCCGAACGTTCGCGATCGTCCTGATCGTGCATCTGGCCGTGATCGTGCTCTGGCAGGTACTGGTCGACGCCTTTCATGTGCCGAAATTCATCCTGCCCTCGCCGCTGGCGACGGTCGCGACGCTGGGTTCGGCGAAATACGCCTGGCTCTCCAACCTGGCGGTGACGGCGGCGGAAATCCTCGGCGGCTTCGCGCTGGGCGCCCTGGTCGGCGTGGCGCTGGCGGTGGTGTTCTGCTGGTCGCCGCTGGTGAGCCTTTTGCTGCTGCCGCTGTTCGTCACGCTCAACATGATCCCGAAGGTGGCGCTCGGCCCGCTGTTCATCGTCTGGTTCAGCTACGGCATCCTTCCGAACATCCTGATCGCGTTCTCGATCTGCTTCTTCCCGATCCTCTTGACCACCGCGCGCGGCCTCAGCGAAGTCGAGCCGGATCTGCTCGATCTCGTCAAATCGCTGCGCGGCTCGCGCTGGACGCTGTTCCGCAAGATCCAGCTGCCGGGCGCGCTGCCTTATGTGTTTTCCGGCATGAAGGTCGGCGCCATCCTGGCGGTCGCCGGCGCCATCGTCGGCGAGTTCATCGCCAGCGAACGCGGTCTCGGCTATCTCATGATCCAGGTGCAATCCTCGCTCGACACGCCGGCGATGGTGATGGCGGTGGTGCTGCTGACCTTGCTCGGGGTCGCGCTCTACGGCCTGGTGCTCGGCCTCGAACGGCTGTTCGTGGTCCGGGACGTGCGGCTGCAATAACAGGGAAGAACCATGCTGCTGACGCGCGAAACCTTGCCGGAAACGATCTCCGATACGCGAGCGCTGGACGATCTGCTGTGCCGGCCGAGCCAAGCCCTGATCGACGATCTCAACAAGGTCGATGGCGACATCATGATCCTCGGCGTCGCCGGCAAGATGGGACCGACGCTGGCGGGCCTTGCAAAGGCCGCCTTGCCCGGCCGCCGTGTCATCGGCGTGGCCCGCTTCTCTGAACCCGGCTCAAAGGAATGGCTGCAAGGCCGCGGCGTCGAGACGATCGCCTGCGACCTGCTCGATGAGACCGCCATCAAGGCGCTGCCGAAAGTGCAAAACATCGTGTTCATGGCCGGGCGCAAATTCGGCGCGGAGGGCGACCTGTCGCTGACCTGGGCAATGAATGCGCATGTCCCCGCTTTGGTCGCGCAGGCGTTTTGCCAGTCCCGCATCGTGGCGTTCTCGACGGGGTGCGTCTACCCGTTCGTGCCGGTCAATGGCAACGGCGCCGACGAGAACGCTCAGCCCAATCCGCCCGGCGAATATGCCCAATCCTGCGTCGGCCGCGAGCGCATGTTCGAGTATTTCTCACGAAAATTTTCGACGCCGGGGCGGCTGTTCCGGCTGAACTACGCGATCGACATGCGCTACGGCGTGCTGCACGACATCGCCACCAAGATCCTGCAAGGCAAGCCGATCGACGTCAGCCTCGGCCATGTCAATTTCATCTGGCAGGGCGACGCGTCCTCGCAGGCGCTGCGCTGCCTCGCGCATTGCAACACGCCGACCTCGCCGATCAATGTCAGCGGCCGCGAAATCCTCGCCGTGCGCGCTCTCGCGGAAAAACTCGGCGCGCGGCTCGGCCGCGAGCCCATCATCGTGGGCCAGGAGGAGCCGACGGCTTGGCTCACCGACACCTCGCAAGCGACAAAATTGTTCGGCCTGCCGGTCGTCGGCACCGAGCAACTGATAAGATGGACCGCGGACTGGGTCGCACGCGCAATGCCGAGCCTGGGCAAGCCCACCAAATACGAGGTGCGCGATGGCCGCTATTGACCAGACGGCGATTGCCCCGCTCGGTCCGAATGATGCGGCCGCAGGTCTCCTGCTTTCGACGGAAGCGCACTGGAATCAGAACGAAGCCGACTGGCGTTTCTTTCTGAGAGAAGGAACCGTGTTCGGCGTGCGCGACAAGGACGCTCGCCTCGTCGCCAGCGCCGCGCTGCTGCCCTACGCCTCCGGCAACGCCTGGATCAGCATGGTGCTGGTGACGGAAAGCTGGCGACGCCGCGGCCTCGCCACCCGGCTGGTCGATGTCTGCCTCGCTGCCGCGGCCGAGCGTGGCCTGACCACATGGCTCGACGCGACGCCGGCGGGCGCCACGGTCTATGGTCCGCTGGGATTCAAGCCGACGCTGCAGCTAAGACGGTTGCGGCTGGAGCATGCGATCTCGACCAAGGCCGAAGCGCCGCCGTCGCTGTCCTCCATCGATCTCGATAAATTCGTCGCACGCGACCGTCTTGTCATGGGTTTCGATCGTGCTGCTTTGTTGGTGGAACTCGGCGGCCGTTCCGGTTCGCGGCTGGTGTCGAACGGCGACGCGTTCGCGCTGGTGCGCGACGGCCGCAAGGCGCGGCATGTCGGCCCATTGCATGCCGAGAGCCCGGACCAGGCGCTGGCGCTGGTCAATGAAATCGTGCGCTCCGAAAGCGGACCGCTGCTGATCGACGCCGTCTACGAGCAGCAGCCATTCCTCAACGGTCTGACCGGCTCGGGCTGGAAAATCGAGCGGCCGTTCCAGCGCATGCGCCTTGGCAACGCGGCCTCCCTGCCCGCGCAACTGCCGTTCGCCGTCGCCGGCCCCGAATTTGGATAGGTACAGAACATGCACCACAGCAGACTCGAATCCGCCGTGCGGCGCCTGATCGCCGACGGGACCGTGATCCCCGCCCATCCGCTGGCGCTCAACGCCGACCGCACGCTCGATGTCACACATCAGCGCGCGCTGACGCGCTATTACATCGACGCCGGCGCCGGCGGGCTTGCGGTCGGCGTCCACACCACGCAGTTCGCGATCCGCGATATCGGCCTGTACCGACCGGTGCTGGAGCTCGCCGCGGAGACGGCGCTGGGCTGGAGCAAGCGTCCGCTGGCGCTGGTCGCGGGCCTCGCCGGCCCCACCAAACAGGCCGTGGCCGAAGCAGAAGTTGCGCGCGGCATCGGCTATCATGCCGGCCTGCTCAGCCTTGCCGCGATGAAATCCGCGAGCGAACACGAGATCATCGCCCATTGCGAGGCGGTGGCGCGCGAAATTCCGCTGGTCGGCTTTTATCTGCAGCCGGCGGTCGGCGGCGTCATCCTCAGCGCGGAATTCTGGCGCCGCTTTGCGATGATTGACAACGTCATCGCCATCAAGGTCGCGCCGTTCAACCGCTACCGCACGCTCGACGTGCTGCGCGGCGTCGCCGCCGCCGGCGCGCTCGATCGCATCGCGCTCTATACCGGCAATGACGATCATATCCTGCTCGACCTGACGCTGCCGTTCGATTTGCGCGACAAAGGCGTCACCACGCGGGCTTATTTCAAGGGTGGCCTGCTCGGCCACTGGTCGGTATGGACCGCGAGTGCGATCAAACAGTTCGAAATGTGCAAGGCGGCGCGCGGCAAGACCGCGGTGCCGGCCGATCTTTTGGCGCTGGACGCCCGCGTCACCGACTGCAACAGCGCGTTCTTCGACGTCGCCAACAATTTCCACGGCTGCATCGCCGGCTGCCACGAGATCCTGCGGCGGCAGGGCCTGATGCAGGGAATCTGGTGCCTCGATGTCGCCGAGGGCCTCAGCCCCGGCCAGATCGAACAGATCGACCGCGTCTGCAACGAGCACGCGGATCTCTCCGACGACGATTTCGTCAGCGACAATCTGCAGAAATGGCTGGCATGAACGCGCCGCAGGAGCCCTTCATCCGGCTGCGCAACCTGCGCAAGGTCTACCGTTCCGGCGGCCAGGAATTTCTCGCGGTCTCCGACGTCACCATGGACGTCAGGGAGGGCGAGCTGATTTCGCTGGTCGGGCCTTCCGGCTGCGGCAAGACCACGGTGCTGAAGATCCTGGCGGGGCTCCATGACGCCGACGGCGGCACCATCCAGATCGGCAATCCGCGGACGCCGTTCGATCCCGCGCGCGACATCGGCATGGTGTTCCAGCAGGCGCTGCTGTTGAAATGGCGCACCATCCTCGACAACGTGCTGTTGCCGGCCGAAATCGTGGGCATGCCGATGAAGGCGGCGCGGTCGCGCGCGCGCGACCTGCTCAATCTTGTCGGGCTTTCCGGCTACGAGGAGAAATATCCGCAGCAATTGTCGGGCGGCATGCAGCAGCGCACCGCGATTGCGCGCGCCTTCATCCATGACCCGAAACTGATCCTGATGGATGAGCCGTTCGGCGCGCTCGACGCGCTGACCCGCGAACAAATGAACCTGGAGATGCTGCGGATCTGGCGCGAGAGCGGCAAGACCATCATCTTCGTCACCCACTCGATCCAGGAAGCCGTGTTCCTCGCCTCGCATTGCGCCGTGCTCACCGCGGGGCCGGCGCGGATGGCAGAATATTTCCCGATTGAGCTGCCGTTCCCCCGCGCGCTGCCGATCAAGACGACGGACGAATTCGGCGCCTATGCGCGCAGGATCTATGCGAGCCTGGGGCTGGGGACCAGCGCCTAGACAGGCAATTGACAGCAAACCGTCTTTGGGCCAATTTTTAGCCAGGTTGATACGACCTGCTGGTTGCGCCCTTGGCGGGGAACGGTGAACGTATCGAGCCTTATCGGCCTCCCTTTGCCCGAGCGACCGGGTCAGCAACGCAACCACCTGACACGCCTGGTTCGCTCATGCAGAGGACGAAACCAATGCGCGATTTTCGCGATGCCAAGGCCATGGCGCAGACCCTGCGCGAATCCCTGACCACCAAGGCCATCAACGTCAGCCACAGCGAGAGCCTCGAACTCGTTTCAAAAATGCTCGGCGTTTCCGACTGGAACACCTTGTCCGCCCTGCTCCAGGCCGACCAGCGCACCACCAGGACCTCGGCTGCAACACTCCCGACCCGCGCGGCGATCTACCCCGCGATTCCGCTGAGGGATCTCGTTCCCTTTCCGGCAGCGACCTATCCGCTTTTTGTAGGACGCCAGAAGACCGTGCATGCCCTCAACGATGCGTTTGCACGCCAGCGGGAGGTGGTGCTGGCCATCCAGAGGGACAGCACCATCGATGAGCCCCGATTTGAGGATATCTACGAAGTCGGCGTCCTCGCGCAATTGCTCGAACTCGAGCCGCTCGTCGACGGGACACTCAAGGTCCTGGCTCAAGCGCACCGGCGCGTCGTGATCCGCAGGTTCTTCGAGGAGACGGGCGCGTTCCAGGCCGAGGTCGCCGAACTCAGCGAGGGGCCGATCCCCGATTTGCCCGAGCTCATTCAGATAGCCGTCAAGCGCTTCGAGAGCTACGCCGCGGTCCGTGAAATTCGCATACCCCAGGTTTGGCCGCAGCTCGACCAGACCCGCGATCCCGGACGTGTCGCCGATATCATCGCCACCCGTATCAGACTGCCGATACCCGACAAGCAGAGCCTGCTCGCAACGCTCGATCCCGCGACACGGCTGAAACGGGTCGATGCCCTTCTGGACCCGTCGGCGCGTCCGCTTTCGAGCGGGTTCGAGGCAACGCAACGGCGAGCGCTGGACTACGCCAATCAGCGGAGTCATGAGTACGCGACGCTGGAGCATCTCCTGCTGGCAATGATTGACGATTCCGATGCTTCCGCGGTGATGAAGGCTTGCGGCGCCGACCTCAACGCCCTCAAGACCAGCCTGCTCGATTACCTCGACAATGAACTGAAGCACATTGTGATCGAGAATGGCGGAGCGCCCAAACCGACCGCCGCATTTCAGCGCGTGCCTCAGCGCGCCGCGCTCCGTGTGCAGGAGCTGGGCCGCGCCATTGTAACCGGCGCAGACGTCCTCCTGGCCCTGTTCGCTGAAACGCAAAGTCCCGCGGCGCGCTTTCTCGGTCAGCACGGTGTGTCCCGGGCGCGTGCGGCCGACTTTGTCGCGCACCGCAAGGGCGGGTGAACGGCTCAGAGCGGAAGACGCTCAGGCCGCCAGTTGCTTCGCCGAGGTCTTGGCGGGCGGGGTTTCCGCCGGGTCCGGCGTCGAAAGTTCGCGGGCGAGGACGTAGGCGCCGCGGGCTTCCTTGGCCCGATACAGCGCCTTGTCGGAAGCGGACAGCAGCGCGTCAACGGATTTGCCGTCGCCGGGCGATACCGCAACCCCGATGCTCAACCCGATCTCGATGTCATGGCCGGCCACCCGATAGGGCGCGCTGACCGACTCGAAAACCCGCTGCGCCATCGATTCCGCATCGCTGGATGAAACACATTTCTGAACCAGGATGAATTCGTCGCCGCCCATTCGAATGATGAGATCGGCGGGACCGGCAACCGATTTCAGCCTTGCCGCGACCTGCTTCAGCAATCCGTCCCCGACGGGATGACCGAACCGGTCGTTGGCCGCCTTGAAATGATCGAGGTCGATGGCGTGGACGGCAACCGCGCCCGCCCTGCTGTCAGCCAACATCTGGACCAGGTCGGTGTCGAGGATCGAGCGGTTGAAGATACCGGTCAAGGGATCGAGCCGCGCGAGCTGTTCGAATTGCCGCTTCAGCGTGATGTGGTTGATCGTGGAGTTGTAACTCAGGCGAACCATTTCCAGGCCGCCGATGAGGTAGATGGTGAACATCAAGCCGAGGCCGACGTGCGGGACATCGGGCTGCATGAACGTCACGATAATGGCGGGCAGACTGATCGAAAGCAGATCGGTGACAGCGACGACCGGTCGAAGCGACAGCCGCGCGAGAATGCCGGCGGCGAACCCGAACGCGATGCCGATCGACATCAGCGAGCAAATGGCGTCGTTGAGCTGCAGGCTGCGCCCGGCGGACAAACCGAGGATCAGGGACGTTATCCAGGTGCCGGCGGCGTAGCGCAACTCCCAAACGGCCGCTTCGGCGCGGTCAGGCGTCTTTCCGGCGAAGCGGCGGCGGTAGGCAAGGACATCGAAGAACCGCACGAAGGCGACCACCACGCACAACGCGGTCAGCACGGCCGTGGCGATATCCCCGGTCTGCCGGGCGGTGATGGTGCCGACGATCGCCTGGGAAATACCCGCGAACACGACCGGGACAAGTGTGCCGTAAAGCGCGGCAATGATCTCCAGGTAGACGGTATCGGAGAGAGTGTCCGTCCGAAAACGCATCTTGTCCGCAAATAACATGGTCGTCCCCTTACTGGGCACCACGCTACCGGCTGGTCCGTAAAATTACGGCCTCCCGGTTTGGTAAAATTTGAACGACCGGCGATTAAGACGGCATTAACCGCACGCGAAAGCCGCCGCCTTCAGGCTTCGCCGCCAAACCCCGCTTCCCGCAGACGCCGGCAGCTGTCGGCAATATCGGCATCCGGATGCTGCGAAATGATTTCCAGCATCGGCAGCTCGGTATAACCGACCTCCTTCATCGTGGGCGCGATGCCGGCGAGCGACAGGTCGCCGTACCCTAAGGGATCGTGCTTGTAACTCTGCCGCGTCGTATCGGAGAAATGCACGAGAGAGAGCCGGTCGCGGACGCGGCGCAGTCCCGCGATCGGCGATTCCCCGATGAAATGCGCATTCGCCACGTCGTAGATGACGCGAATGCCGGCATCGCCGTAGTCGTCGACCACCTTCATGAGCAATTCCGCGTCGGGGAGGAAGGCGAACGGCATGTTCTCGATCAACAGTTTAGTGCCGGCCTGCCGCGCCATCGGCGCCAGCACGTCGAGCGCGCGATAGAAATGCGAGACCATGCGCTCGCGGGGCATCGGAAACAGTGGGTTGGGCTTGCCGGGACCGATGATGATCCCACCCGCGCCCAATTCGCCGGCGCAGCGAACGAACTTTTTCAGGAGATCGAGCGTATAGGCTCGCATCTCTTCCGCGGCCGCGGCGACATTGATGTCGACATTGGGCATGTTGACGGCCACCAGCCGCAATCTTTGTTCGCAGAGATGGCGGAGGCTGCGAAGCTGCGCCGCATCGAGTTCGGCCGGCCAGAGATGGCCGGGAAAGAACATCAGCTCGACGCCGCCATAGCCCTGGTCGGCCAGCCGCGCGACGGTATCGGCGGCGCTGCCGCCGAAAATATAGGAATAGGTGTTGACGCCGAAGCTTGCGGCCGGGTTGGTCATGCTTATTCCCTCTCCTGTGCGAGGTGCCGGCCGGCGATGTAGCCGAAGGTCAGCGCCGGCCCGAGCGTGATACCGGGCCCCGGATAATTCCCGTTCATGATCGAGCCCATGTCGTTGCCGCAGGCATAGAGCCCTGCAATGACGCTGCCGTCGTCTCTGAGAACGCGGGCATGGCCATCGGTCCGCAGACCGATCGCGGTGCCGAGATCCGCCGGAACAATCCGCAGCGCGTAAAACGGCGGCTGCTCGATCGGCGCGACGCAGGGGTTCGGCGAATGGCCGGGATCGCCGAGGTGACGCTGATAGATCGAGCCGCCGCGGCCGAATTCCGGGTCGATGCCGATGCGGGCGGAGGCGTTGTATTTCTCCAGCGTCTTTGCCAGCGCCGATTTTTCGACGCCGATGGCGCCTGCGAGCGCATCGATGCTGCGCGCCTCGATCAGTTCGCCGCTTCGGACGTATCGCCTCAGGCGCATGGTGAAAGGTTGGATCCGGCCGAGGCCGTAGCGCCAGAGAAAGCGGCGGTCGCAGACAAGGTAGAACGAGCGATTCGCCGCATCGTTGCCGTCGCGCAGCATGGCCAGGACAAACTCGTGATAGGACAAGGCTTCATTGACGAAGCGCCTTCCCGCCGCATTGACCGCGATGATGCCGGGCTTTGCGCGGTCGGTCACGGTATGTGGGAAGACACCCCGGCTGCCATCGGCGCGCGTGAACAGCGACGCCGGCACCCAATAGGCGGGACTGGCCACGCGCGAATTGATGCTGGCGCCGGCGGCCGTCGCCAGATGCAGACCGTCGCCGGTCCCTGCGGGAGCGGTGGCGGAAACCGAGCCCGCTCCGGCCGGAAACAACTGTTCGCGAAGTTTGGCATCGTGGGAGAAGCCGCCGGTCGCCAGCACGACGCCCTTGCGCGCGGCGATCGGCCGCGAGCCGGATGAATCCGCGATCGTAACGCCTTTGACGGCATCGCCTTCGATCAGAAGCTGCTCGACACCAGCGCCGAAGATGATCTCGACGTTTCGCTTCAGCAGCGAGGCATAGAGGCGCGCGGCCAGCGCATTGCCCAAATGCAATGTCGTCCCGCGGGGCGCGCGAAGCCGTTGCAGCGCATATTGCGAAACCAGCCGCAGTGCGCGCAGCGTCGAGCGCAGAGAGCGGCCCACTTTACGAAGATGGGGGATATCGAGCCGGTTCACCATCATGCCGCCGAGCACTGTGAATTCCGGCAGCGGCGGACGCAGCCGCGCAAAGTCCTTTCCGAGTTCGGCGCCGTCGAAGCCGACGGGCTCGAGCACGCGCCCGCCCGCGGTCGATCCCGGCTTCTCCGGATAATAGTCGGGATAGGTTTTCACCGGCTGCAGCCGGACTTCCGTGTTCGCCTGGAGATAGCCGACCGCCTCCGGCCCCCGCGCCAGAAAAGTCTCCCGCAAATCGGCGTTTTCGCTTTCCGGAACGGTGCCGGCGAGATAGCTGCCCGCTGCAGGCAGGCTGTCATCAAGGCCCGCCTGTTTCATCAGGGCGTTGCCGGGGATCCAGACCATGCCGCCCGACCACGCCGTCGTGCCGCCGACGAATTCGGTCTTCTCGACGACAAGGACGCTCAACCCTTCCGCGGCGGCGACGGCAGCCGCCGTCATCCCACCGGCGCCCGCGCCAATGACGACGACATCGTATGCGTCGGAAGCCGGCATTTCAGTCAGGCTCGCGTTCGTGTAACTTCGGCAGCGCGGGCTTCATCCTTCGAAACGGCGCTACGCGCCTCCTCTGGATGAGGTCCAAATTCTCTCGCGTTGCGAAACCCTCATGGTGAGGAGCGCGGCAACGCCGCGCATCTCGAACCATGTGGCCATCGGAACCATCAGACGATCCTGGCGTCGTCGGTGACCGGCGAGGTGATCACCAGGAACACCAGATCGACCAGCCCCGAATTGGAGATCGCGTGCTCCACGCCCGGCGGCAAGAAGATAAAATCGTGCTTGCGCACCAAATGGTTTTTCCCCGCGATCTCCATCAGCCCCTCGCCTTCGAGCACGTGATAGATCTGCTCCTGAACCTGATGCTTGTGGCGGGCGACATGCGCCATCGGCTGGTACATCGAGATCCGGTAATCGATGTGGCGGCTGCCGGCGGTCTCCGGCATCACCAGCGGTTTTGACAAAGCGCCGCCAAAATGATTGGGAAATTCGCGCCAGGGCACTTCGGCGATGTTGCGGATAAAGGCGCCGTTGTTCAGCTCGGTCATGTCTGTGCTTCCTCTTTCTGTCCCGCGCGAGCGACGATGCTATCGCCGCTGCATGAATTCCACAGCGGCTTCTCCCGCGATCTTTCCGAAAACCAGCGCGCGGAGCACCGCGACCGCGTTCGGCGCGGTGCCGTAGAAATGCCCGGTGGTTTCGCCGGCGGCGTACAGGCCCGGTATCGGCCCCCGCTCGCTCAACACCTCCGCACCCGTGCCGGTGGCGAGACCGCCAAAGGTGTAGGCGATCGCTCCGACCAGGGGATAGGCGAGAAACGGCGGTTTTGCGATGGCTCGCGCCCAGTTCGATTTCGGCGGCTTCAGCGTATCCGCTGCCGCCAGACCATCGCAGCGCGATGCATCGAATTGCGCGGGGTCGCCGGTCGCCGCCGCGTTGAATGCATCGACCGAGTTGCGCAAATGATTTGCGGGAATGCCGATCTGCGCCGCCAGCGCCTCGATCGAATCGGCCTGAAATGGCGGCACCTCCGACCGGATCGCGCGCTCGAAACCCTCGATGTCGAACAGCCGGCAGTCAAGGATCGCATACGCCATGCGCTTCGGCCTGGCAAAATGGATGTTGCGAGCCAGCGCCTCCCAGGTCTCGTGCATCAAGCCACCTCCCTCGTCAAAGAAGCGGTGGCCGTGCTGATCGACCACGATGCCGTAGGGATAGACCAGCACGACCGGCGCGGAATTTTGGCTGCGCGGATCGACCGGCTCGATATGCATGCCGTTCCAATCGCCGGAAATGGCGGCGCCCTGCTCGGTCGCCATGCGGAGGCCGTCGCCGGTGTCGAAGCGCGTTCCCGGCGAGATCAGCTTGATGCTCTCGCCGCCGGGCCCGAAATGCGCGCGCATCATCGAAGGATTGCCCTGAAATCCGCCGCTGGCGAGAATGACGGCATCGGCAGCGAGCGTTGTCGTCGCACCATCGCCGGTATGAACCTCGATGCCTTCGATGCGATGCTCCCTCGCCAGCACCAGCCGGGTCGCCTCGCATTCATAGCGGACTTTCACGCCTCCGCCCTTCCCCGCGGCGAGCAGTTTTGCAACGATGGCGCCGCCGCCGCCGACCGGCTGAATGCGCGCAGGCCCGGCGCTGAGATAATAAAGCGGCGTGACGAATTCGACGCCGTGGCGTTGCAGCCATCCGACGGTTGCGGTTGCATTGTCCGCCAGGGTGCGAAAATAGCCGGAATCGCCGCGCCCGCCGCAGGCCCTGAGCATGTCGTCGGCGAAACCCGGATCGATCCGGTCAGGCGCATCGAGCCGCATGTTCGACGGTGACCAGCGCGTGTTGCCGCCGGCTTCATCCTCGCGCGCTTTCTCCAGCACGGTGATGTCGACGGCAACGCCGCGGCTGCGCGCCGCTTCGGCCGCGGAAAGCGCCGCGGCGAGCCCGGCCGCCCCGTGTCCGACAACAACCAGCTTTGCGGGATTTTGCGGCATCTGAGTGCTCGGGCCCAAGGCCTGAAGTTCAGGTGACGAGCCCGCCGCCATCGAGATAGACGATTGATCCCGTCGCAAAGCCGATGGTCATGAAGGCGAAGATCTGGCGCGCGACGTCTTCGCCGACGCCGACGCGTCCCACTGGCAGGCTCGCCGCGGTCTTGGCCAGCATATCGCGGCGCGCGGCTTCCGGCATCGCGGCGCGGATCGGCGTATCGATGATCCCCGGCGACACGCAATTGACGCGCACCGGCGCAAGCTCGAGCGCCAAAGCGCGCGTGAGCGATTCCAGCGCGCCATTGGCCACGCTGATAATCGCCGAATTGGGCCGCGGCCGAATGCTCAAGTAGCCGGAGACCAGCGTGAGCGAGCCGCCTGGACGGATATCGGCGAAGCGCGCGACGCGCCAGGCGCCCCAGAGCTTGCCTTCCATCGTCGAGCGTACGTCTTCCATGGCGACCGTCTTGAAGGGACCGGTCTTGAGCTGTGCCGCAGTGACAACGACATGATCCACCGGGCCGCAGGCGCGGAACAGATCTTCAACGCTTTTGTCATTGGTGACGTCGGTCGCGACCGCCCTGGCGCCGAGTGTTCCCGCAGCGGCGTTGAGGCGTTCGGCGTTGCGCGAGGCAATGATGACTTCAGCGCCTTCCCGCGTCGCCAGTTCAGCGGTCGAAAGACCGATCCCGGACGAGCCCCCGACCACCACGACCTTCTTGCCCTTGAGCATCATGACGTTTCCTCGATTTTGATTTTTGGCCGATAAGAATTCCGCTTCGATGGATTATCGACGATCAGGTCGGCTCGAATTGCGTGCCGATCCCCGGCTTGCTGCGCCCGAGGCCCGGGAGTTCCCAGACGCCGGCGCCGGAGGGATTGATGTCGGCGGCGATATCGACGTCGATCAGATAGGGCTTGTTGGCACGGATGCCCTTGCGGATGGCTTCGCCGAGATCGCCGGCGCGATCGACGCGCACGCCTTCGACGCCGCAGGAGCGCGCCATCGCGGCGAAGTCCGGATTGTAGCGCTGGCCGCTGACGGGATCGTGGAAATCGGTGGCGAGTTCGCGGCCGCCGAGATAGCCGCGCTGCAGCCCGCGGATCGAGGCATAGGCGTAGTTGTTCCAGACCACCCAGACCACAGGCAGATTATATTCGACCGCCGTCCCCAGCACATTGGCATGCATGAAGAACGCGCCGTCGCCGCAGACCGACACGCAGGGCCGGTCGGGCGCGGCGAATTTTGCACCCATCACGCCGGCGACCCCAAAACCCATCGGACCAAATCCCATCGAGCCGATCAGCGAGTCAGGCCGCTTCGGCTTGCAGAAACTCAACAGCCAATTGTGGTGCACGCCGATATCGCTGACCAGGATCGCATTCTCCGGCAGCGCCTTGTCGATCTCGAGCGCGGCGCGTTGCGGATTGATCGGCGTGGTGTCGTCGGAAAAGCCGGGCGCGACGAACTTGTCCCATTCCTTGCGATAGGTGTCGATTTGCGCCAGCCATTTCTTGCGCGCATCGGCGCGCCTGGTCAGGTCGGCGCGGCGGTCGAGCTCGGCGTGGATCTGCCGCAGGAAGGTGCGGACATCGGCCATCAGGCCGAGCGCGACCGGATAGTTGCGGCCGATCTCCTCGGGATCGATGTCGACGTGAATGAGGCGCGTCGGCGGAATGGTGAAGGAATAGCCGGGGATCCACGAACTCGAGGTGCGGTCGTCGAAGCGCACGCCGAGCGCCAAGAGCACGTCGGCCTGGCGCGTGGCGTGGTTGGCCTGATAATGCCCGGCGCGTGCGACCAGACCAAGCGCCAGCGGATGGTTGCAGTCGATCGCGCCAAGCCCTGACGCCGAGGCCGCTACCGGAATCTGCAGCCGTTCGGCGAGCTTCAACAATTCCTCGGCGGCGCCGCCATAGCGCACGCCCTGGCCGACCAGCATCACCGGCCGCTCTGCGCCGAGCAGCATGTCGACCGCCTTGACGACACCTTCCGGATCGGCACCGCAGCGGCTCGAAATATTGCCGTTCCAGGCTTTCGCGTTCGGCGCTTCCTCGGCGGCCGATTCCATGAACACGTCGAAGGGAACATCGAGCACCACGGGGCCCGGACGGCCCGTGGTCATGGTCTTCCAGGCCTGCCGGATCGCGAGCGGCACCATCTCGCCGCGCGTCGGCTGGAACACCTTCTTGCAATAGGAGCGCACGGTGGAAGGAAAGTCGGCCTGGTAATGCCGATACAATTCCTGGAATGCGCCGCGGTTGAACTGGCTGGTCGGCACGTTGCCGGTCACCGCCAGGAACGGCACCGAGTTCGAGAAAGGCGTTGCCGAGCGAGATCGGCAGGTTCGCCGAGCCCGGCCCGCAGGAGGTGAAGGTCGCGGTAGGCCGTCCCGAAACGCGGTAATAGACGTCCGCCATGAAGCCGGCGACGCTTTCGTGGTGCACCGAAATCGTCTTGAGCTCGTCGGAACGCTCATACAGCGCATCGATGAACTGGATGTTGCCGTGGCCGCACAGGCCGAACACCTGCGGCACTTTTTCCTGGATCAGGTAATCGACAATGACCTGGGCCCCGTTGAGCGCATTGCGCGGCGACATCGCTTCTCTCCTCGACCGTTCGACTTCTTCTCAGGAGATCGGCTTGCGCCGACACCGCCCGGGAGCGCGGCACCCTATTTCTCATAATACTGTACGTCAATTTATATTGTGGTAGACTACCGTCGGAAGGCATTCAGCGATCGGCCGACGTTTCGATCGCGAGGCGCCTCGCCTTGTTGCAACGACGTCCCCGTGGAGAATCGAGCCGGTGAGAGCCCGAACCAAGCAAAAGACCCCGGAAAAACCGGCCGTTCCGCGCAAGTCCGCCGTCGCCAAGCTGGTGCCGCCGCCGCACGATATCGACGACGATGCCGACGACCGCCAGCGGGTCGGCGTCCAGTCGCTCGGCCGCGCCTTTGCGATCCTCGAAGAGGTCGCGCGCCACCGCGACGGCATCGGGCTTGCCGAACTGAGCAAGCTGGTCGGCCTGCACAACTCCACCACGTTCCATCTGGCGAAGACCATGGTCTCGCTGGGTTATCTCCGTCAGGGGAAAGAGACAAAACGCTACCGGGTCGGCCGACCGCTGTTCGCGCTGGCCGCCAGCGCGCTCGACGAAATCGAAATGGTCAATGTCGCGACCCCCATTCTCGAGGAGCTGTCGCGGGAAACCGGCGAAAGCGCTCATTATGCGGTGCGAATGGGCGATGCCGTCGTGGTAATTGCACGCACGTCCGGCCCCGGCGCGTTTCAACTGACCGACCGCGTCGGCGTGGTGCGCCCGGCGCATTGCACCGCGCTCGGCAAGATCATCCTGGCCTCGCTCCGCCCCGATCAGCTGAAGCGTTTTCTCGATCGCGTCGAGATGAAACCGTCGACCGACAAGTCGATCACCGACGTTGCGGTGCTGTTGCGCGAAATCGCCGAGATCAAGCGCACCGGGATTGCCTTCGACGACGGCGAATTCAATCCGGAAGTGCGCTGCGTCGCGGTCCCGGTCACCGACTTCACCGGCCAGGTGATCGGCGCGCTCGGCATTTCCGGCCCGATCTGGCGGCTGTCCAACCAGGCGCTGCACAACAGTGCAGAGATCGTCGAGGCTGCAGCCGGCCGATTGTCGCGGGAATTCGGCGCCAACAGCACCGCGAATTCTTCTTAAGGACGAGCCGCGACGCCGCTTTTGACGTTGACAGCGGCGGCCGCGTCCGGAAATATCATCCAATAATAGAAAAACGTCTCTCACATTCTCGCATAAGCCGGAATTGCAAGGGGGACATCGGGAAACGCCCTTTGGGAGGAGACCAACGATGACCCGCTACAGCCGACGAACCCTGCTGAAAGCCAGCGCCGCCTTTGCCGGCGCCTCGACGCTCGGATTTCCGTCGATCGTCTACGGCCAGGCCGACAAGATAAAGATCGGCCATCTGACGCCGCTGACCGGCTTTCTCGGCGCCCTCGGCGCCTATGCCCAGCTCGGCATGAAACTGGCCGTGGAGGAAATCAACGCATCCGGCGGCGTGATGGGACGCCAGATCGACGTGATGTCGGAAGATTCGGTCAATCCCGCCACCGCCGCGACCAAGGCGCAGCGCATGTTCGAGCAGGACGGCGCCACCGTGCTGATCGGCGAAATCAATTCGGCTTCCGCTCTGACCATCATGCAGGTGGCGGCGCGCAACAAGAAGCTGTTCATGCAGACCGGTGCCCGCTCCGACGCGCTGCGCGGCAAGAACTGCAACAGATACACGTTTCACACCGATATCCCGAATACGGTAATGGTGAATACCGTCGGCAAGGCGTTGCTGCGCGACAACATGGTGAAGGACAAGAAGTTCTTCGGGCTGACCGCCGATTATATCTTTGGCCATGATCTCCTGGCCGCTGCCAAGCGTTTCTTCGCGGCCAATCAAGGCAATCTGGTCGGTGACGAGTTGATCGCTACCGACGTCACCGACTTCAGCCCGTACCTTCTGAAGATACGTCAGGCGAAGCCCGACGTGGTCTGCTCCAACCTCGCCGGCAACCAGGTGACGACCCTGATCAAGCAATATGCCGAATTCGGCCTGCCCTATCCGATCGTCGGCTTCAATCTCAATACGGCGGACGCCTGGGCGGCGGGTGAAGGCAATCTCGCCGGAATCTGGCCGACGGTCTGGTATCACACGCTGGACGTCCCGGCTTCCAAGGCCTTTGTCGAAAATTTCGCCAAGAAGAACGGGAAGCCGCCAGAGAACCATGCCTGGATCGAATATGTTGCGTTCAAGATGATGGCGCAGGCCATGAACGAGACCAAGTCGACCGACACCGACAAGCTGATTGCCTATTTCGAAAAGGAAACCCAGTTCGACATTCTAAAGGCGCGTAAGGCCTACTTCCGGTCCTGGGATCACCAGCTGATCCAGGAAGCCTATACATTCTCGCCGAAACCGAAAGGCCAGGCCAAGGACAAATGGGACCTCATCTCGCTCGGCGCCGCCGTTCCCGCGGCGAACGAGCCGCTGGAAGTCCTCAATCCGACCAAAGAACAAAACCCCTGCTCCCTGTAACCGCTGCGTCGGTCGCCCGGCGCCCGCCTTTGCATCGGGCGCGCGCCGGCTGACCGGCATTGAACGGCCCGGTCGCCACCGCCGCCGACATCGTGTGTCTTCCGGGATCGAGCATGCAGTTCGGATTCTTGCTTGAACAAGTGGTGAATGGCCTCGTGCTCGGGGGCTATTATCTCCTGATCGCGCTCGGGCTGTCGCTGATCTTCAGCGTCGGCGGCGTGGTCAACCTGGCGCATGGCGCGTTCTACGCACTCGGCGCCTACGTCTCGGTCGAGATCACCAAATATCTCGGCTTCGGACTGGCCGTCGTGATCTCGCCGATTGCGGTCGCGATGCTGGGCATCCTGTTCGAGCGCTACATCCTGCGCCGCTTCTACACCGCCGACCCGATCCTGAGCCTGCTGGTGACCTTCGGCCTGGCGATGGTCGCCGAGCAGGCGATCCGCATCATCTGGGGCGCGGCGCCATTGTCGGCGTCGATCCCGCCGGTGTTCCGCGGCTCTGTGATCGTCGGCGAATTCCTGTTTTCGCGCTACCGCGTGATGCTTCTGGCGGTCGTCGCCGTCGTGCTGCTCGCGGTCTGGCTGCTCTTGCACAAGACCTCGTTCGGCCGCGTCGTGCGCGCCGGCATCCAGCGCCCCGACATGGTCGCCGCCCTCGGCATCCGGCTGCAGCCCTACATGACCGCGATCGTCATGCTCGGCGTCGGCATGGCCGCGATGGGCGGCGCGTTCTTTGCGCCGATCACCATCGTGCATCCGGCGATGGGGGCGGAGATCATCACCGTCGCCTTCGTCGTGGTCGTGATCGGCGGGCTCGGGAGTTTCTGGGGTGTCGTGATCTCGGCGCTGCTGGTCGGCGTGGTGCGCGGCATCACCATTCATTTCGTCCCCGCGGCCGGCGAGGCCTCGATCTACGTGCTGATGTTCCTGGTCCTGCTGGTGCGGCCGCGCGGGCTGCTCGGCGAGCGCATCGAGAAATTCGAATGACGACCGCCTCGCTTACGCAGAAATACCGGCCGCTGCTGCTGGCGGGCCTGGCGCTGGTCGCCCTGCCGTTCGTCTTGCGCGCGCTCGGGCTCTCGCTCAACACCGGAACCAACGTGGTAATCCTCGCGATCGCCGCCATGGGGCTCAATCTCTGCGTCGGTTACACCGGGCTCGTATCGTTCGGCCACGCCACCTGGTTCGGCATCGGCGCCTATGCCGCCGGCCTGCTCCAGCTGCACTGGTTCGGCGGCGAGATCTGGCTGCCGCTGCTGTTGTCGATGGTCTTCGTCGCGCTTGTCTCCGCGGCCGCGGGTGTCATCATCCTACGGCGGCGCGGGGTGTATTTCTCGCTGCTGACGCTGGCGCTGGCGGCCCTGACCTACACCGTCGCCTTCCGATGGAGCGAGGTGACCGGCGGCGAGGACGGCCTCGGCGGCCTGCAGCGCGGCCGTATCGGGCCGTTCAGCCTCGACAACGCGCTGACCTTCTACGTCACCGTCGCGCTGATCGGGCTCGCCGTGCTCTACGCGCTGCTTCGGCTGTCGCGATCGCCGTTCGGCCACGTGCTGGTGGCGATCCGCGAAAACCAGCTGCGGGCTACTTTCCAGGGTTACCCGGTCGAACGCTACAAGCTCGTCGTGTTCGTGATCTCGGCGGTGGTCGCCGGGCTTGCCGGCGCGCTGCTCGCATTCCAGACCTATCTCGTTTCGGCGGAAGCGGTATCTGTGCCGTTTTCCGGCGAGTTGCTGGCGATGGTGGTGATCGGCGGCATGCGCAGCATGCTGGGGCCGGCGCTGGGTGCGCTGTTCTTTATCGTGTTCCGCGAACTGTTCTCGATCTGGACAGCGAACTGGCTGCTGTGGTTCGGGCTGATCTTCGTCCTCTTCGTCATTTATTCACCGGATGGGCTGATCGGCATCTGGCGCACGCTGATGCGGCGCTTTCGGCCGGCACCGGAAGAGCATGCCGCCATGAGCAAACGCAGGATCTATGAAGGCTTGCCGCTGCCGGGTTTTCTGCTGCCCGAAGGCCTCAAGGGGAGCGTGCTGGAAGTCGAAGGCATCTCGAAGCATTTCGGCGGCATCCGCGCCGTCAACAACGCCAGCCTCACGATCGGTGCCGGCGAGATCCACGCGCTGATCGGCCCGAACGGCGCCGGCAAGACCACGCTGTTCAACCTGATCTCGGGCCTCTACCCGACCGACGCCGGGACCATCAAGCTCGGCGGCCGCGAGATTCAGGGCGTGCCGTCCGACCTGATCTGTCACCGCGGGCTGGCACGCTCGTTTCAGATCACCAATCTGTTCCGCGGCCTGTCGATCTATGAAAATCTGCGGCTGTCGCTGCAGGCGCGCAGTCCCATGCGCTTCAATCTCTGGCGCGATATCGACGCCTATCCCGCGATCCACCGCGAGACCGCGGAGCTGATAAAGTTCCTCGGCCTGGAAGGGATCGAGGCGATCGAGGGCGGCGAACTGTCCTATGGCGGGCAACGGCTGGTCGATCTCGGCATCGCGCTAGGTTCCAAGCCGCAGGTGCTGCTGCTCGACGAACCGCTCGCGGGTCTCGCCGCCGCCGAACGCGAACGCGTCTCGAACCTGGTCAAGAACGTCGCCGCCAACATTCCGGTGCTGATCGTCGAGCACGACATCGACCGCGTGCTCGGCTTCTCGCAACAGGTCACGGTGATGAACCAGGGCGAGGTGCTGATGACGGGCCCGCCCGATGCCGTTCGCGCCGACCGGCGGGTGCAGGAAATCTATACCGGCACCGGCATTCCCGAAGTCGAGCACAGCCGCAGCGACGACCTTGCGCGGGACGCCGCGCCAATCCTGCGTTTCGAGGGCGTCAACACCTTCTACGGCAAGAGCCACATCCTGCACGACGCGACGCTCGACGTGCGTGAGGGCGAGATCGTTGCGCTCTTGGGCCGCAACGGTGCCGGCAAGTCCACGCTTCTGAAGACGCTGGCCGGGCTGGTGCCGCTGGCGTCGGGCGACATCGAATATGAGGGTCGCAATATCGCGGGCCTCCCTGCCCCGGATATCGCGCGCGCCGGGATCGGCTACGTGCCGCAGGGCCGCGGCCTGTTCGCGGGCATGACGGTGCGGGAAAATCTCTCGCTCGGCCGCCTGGCACGCAAGACCGACGGCAGCCATGGCGTGGTGTGGAGCGAGGAGCAGATCCTCGAATTCTTCCCGCGGCTGAAGGAGCGCATCGACGTCGCGGCGGATTATCTCTCCGGCGGCGAACAGCAGATGGTGGCGGTGGCCCGCGCGATGTCGGGCAACGTGCGGCTGTTGCTGCTGGACGAGCCGTTCGAGGGCCTCGCACCGACCGTGATCCTCGAACTGTTCAGGGTGTTCGACCTGTTGCGCCGCCACACCTCGATCGTGATTGTCGAGCACAATCTCGACCTGGTGCTGACGCTGGCCGACCGCGTCTTCGCGCTGGAGCGCGGCGCGGTGTTTCACCAGGGGCCCGCGGCGCCGCTGTTGACCGATCTGGAATACCGCAAGAAGATTTTGTGGCTGTGATGCTTCATGCCCTCCGCCGCATACCAACGCTGTTTGAGACCGTCATTGCGAGCCAACGGGTCGCGCGAATGCGCGCCCGATGACAAGCTCCGCGAAGCAATCCATGGTGACCGTGAGTTGGATTGCTTCGTCGCTTCGCTCCTCGCAATGACGGGATGGAGTACCGAGTGACCTTTAGGAGGCAACGATGCGAAATCTGGCAGCAGGGTTGATAGCCGGTTCGATGGCGCTGTTCGCAAGCTACGCCAACGCCGCCAACGAAAAAATGACCATCGCCGTCTTCACCAAGAACTCCACCAATCCGGCCTATGAAGCCTTCCGCATCGCCGCCGACCAGATCGCACGTGCGGCGGACGCGCGGATCGTGCATTACGTTCCGAAGAAGCCGGACAATGTCGACGAACAGAAGGAAATGGTCGAACACGTGCTGAAGGACCGGCCGGACGCTGTCATCTTCATCCCCGTCGACGACGTCGCGATGATCGAATCCGTGAAGAAGCTCAACGAAGCCAAAATCCCGATCGTGCTGGTCTCCAATCCCCTGCCCGGCCAGTTTGTCACCTATGTCGGCGCCGACGATGAGCAGATCGGATACCGCGAAGCGCGCTATCTGTTCGAGAAGCTCGACAGCAAGGGCAAGATCGTCATCATAGAGGGCACGCCGGCCGCGCCCACCAACCGCGAACGGGTGCGCGGCTACAAGCGCGCACTTGGCGAATTTCCCGGCATCGAGGTGCTCGGGTCCGGGATCGGCAACTACCAGCAACCCGACGCCAGGCGGGTGATGGCAAAATTCCTGACCGATTACCCAGAGATCGACGCCGTGCTTTCGGCGAACGACGGCATGGCGCTCGGCGCGCTGGAGGCGCTGAAGGAAGCCGGTCGCTCTTCCATCGTGATCGGCATCAACGGCATCCTGCCCGCGGTCAAGCAGATCGAGACCGGCGCGATCCTCGCTTCCGTCGATTTCAACATGTTCAAGATCGGCTGCACGGCGACCCGCGCCGCGGTGCGCTATCTCAGGCAAGAGCCGCTGCCGGAAAAGGTGTTGCTGCCGGCCGAGATCATCGACAAAAGCAACTACAGGGCGTGGCTCGTGCCAGTCGAGCAGCAGACCTGTCCGGAGTGGAGCGACGTCGTCAAATGAGGGTTGCGCGCCTCCGGTTGAGTTTGCCCGTAGCGAATCCCAGCGTCGTCCCCGCGAAAGCGGGGACCCATACGCCGTGTCGCCTGTATTGAAAGACGCGGCTCAACGGCTTTCGCGCAACAACGAATTCCCGTGGTTATGGGTCCCCGCTTTTCGCGGGGACGACTTGGGAGTGCAAAAATCACTCTTCCACGACACTGATGGTGCAATCCTCGCCGCCCTGTTGCCAGGTTCGCATCCCGACCTCTTCGAGAAAAGGCCACTCGCTCTGGTCGACGCGGGCGAACAGGTTGACGCGGGATTCGCCGCGCCAGTCGCGCACCGTCTCGGTGCCGTAGAACCACCCGATGGCCTCGAAGCCGGTGACGTCGCGGTCCGACCATTCGCGGGCGTAGATGACATCACCGAGGCCGGCGTTGAGAATCTGGTTCTCGCGCGGCGGCTTGTCCGGCAGGTCGAGCCTGGTGTGGGTTTCGCGGCCGGTCCATCGCGCGTTGTACGCCTTGATCGTCAGCGGCAGCTCGCTGCGGATCGCCTCCCAGGTCCTGGGGGCCTTGTCCAGCATCACCTTCGCCGTGAAGTGACCGCCGCGCGCGAAGCTGAACTTGATCCTGGCCATGGTTATATCCCCGGGAAACAATTGGAATGTTCGCGTTGGGCTTTGGCGCCCCTCACACCGCCAGCACTTCGCCGATCCGGCTGCGGATGAGCTCGCGCTCCTCTCGCCCCGTATCGGCATCGAAGCTGACGTCATAGGCGATCTTGGCGGGGCGCTTCAGCACCACGATGCGGTCGCCGATTTCGAGCGCCTCGCTGATCGAATGGGTGATGAACACGGCGGTCTTGCCGTTTTCCTTTACCAGGCGAACGAATTCCGCGCGCAGCCGGCCGGCGGTCGATTCATCGAGCGCCGAGAACGGCTCGTCGCACAAGAGGATATTGGCGTTGGTGGCAAAGGCCCGCGCGATCGAGACGCGCTGGCGCATGCCGCCGGACAGCGCGTGCGGATAATCGTTCTCATGCCCGCCAAGCCCGAGTTTTGTGAGCCACAGCTGCGCCTTCTCGCGCCGCTCGGCTGCCGGCACCTCCAGCATCTCCAGCCCCAGTTCGACGTTCTGGATCGCGGTGCGCCACGGCAAGAGCCGGTCGCTCTGGAACACGATCGCCATCTTGCCACGGAAAGAATTGAAATCCCGGAACGGATCGCGGCCGCTGACGCGCACCGTGCCGCTGGTCGGCTCGGTCAGCCCTGCGATCATGTTGAAGATGGTCGACTTGCCGCAGCCGGTCTTGCCGAGCAGCGCCAGCATCTGGCCGGGGCGGACATCGAGATCGAGGCCGGCGACCGCGCGGTACTCGGTACCCGGCTTGCCGAACACTTTCGAGACATGGCCGAGATGAATGGCGGCCTCAATTGGGGTGACGGTATCCCTCATATCGCGCGCTCCGACACGGCGCGATAACGGAACGCCACGTTTTCGATCAGGGTCAGCGCGCCCTGCACGATCAGCACGAAGAACACCAGCTGCAACGTCCAGGCCAGCGCGCCGGCCATGTCGAACAACTGCTGCTGCTGCAGCAATTGATAGCCGACGCCGCCGGTCGCGCCGACCAGCTCGGCGACGACGACGACGCGCGAGGCGTTGCCGAGATTGACTTTCCAGGCGGTGAGAATGTCCGGCAGGATCGCCGGCGCGATCATCACCCGGAACAGCTTGGCGCGGGTGGGACGGAAGCTGAACACCATCTCCATCAGATCTTTCGACATCGCCCGCAACGCGCCGAGCACCTGAAACGTAAAGGCCGGCAGCGTCGTCATCACCATGATGAAGAAGATGCGGAATTCGACGCCGTGAAACCAGATGATGGCGAACACCACCCAGGACAGCGCCGGAATGCCCTGGAACAGCGTCAGGATCGGGGAGAGGAAATTATCGACCGCGCGCGAGCGCACCATCAACAGCGCCAATCCGCCGCCGACGATGAAGGCGCCGGCAAGCCCCGCCAGAATGCGAAGGATGGTCGCCAGCACGTCGGCGAACATCGCCCCGCTGGAGAAGATATCGATGCAGCGCCAGAATACGTCGATCAGCGAGGGGAAAAGAAAGCGTGGAAAGAACAGCGAGGCGAATTGCCAGACCAGGATCACCACGACGAATGGCAGCACCGACGTGCCCAGCCGCTTTGCCGCCGCGAACAGCCTGTTCGGCTGCGACGATGGCGCTGTCGGCGGCCCGGCATCGCTCATTTGCCCGGAGCCTGATAAATGGTCGAGGCAGCCGGGTCCGACGGCAGGAAAGCGATCGACCTGCCGGCGGCATAGACCGAATTGATTTCCTTGGCTACGTCAGACGCCCACTTCACGTTCATGCCGAGCCGGTCATTGGCGCGAATGAGGCCGGCGATCGCCTTCTGGTCGTCCGGCGTTCCCTTGGTGGCGATCAGCTTCGAAGCCTCGTCGGGATGCTCAGTCACCCAGTCGGCGGCTTCCTTGTAGGTCGCATAGAGCTTCGGCACGAGCTTCGGGTTCTTCTGCACCCAGTCGATATGCGCGGCGACGCCGAGATAGGGAATGTTGCGGCTGCCGGTGAATTTCTTCCAGCTGTCGGCAATGGCGAGATCGATGGTGCGCATCTCCGGCTTCTTCGACAACAGCGTCGTGTAGGCCGGCTCCCAGAGTTGCACCGCGGCAGCGCGATCGGCCAGCGCGTAGCCGATCAGGCCCGGGGTCGCGGTATTGATCACCGAAATTTTCGCGGTGTCGGCGCCGAGCTGGCGCGCGAACCAGTCGAACATCACATAATTGGTGGTGCCCTTGGCCGCGGCGAGATCCTTGCCTTCGAGGTCTTTCAGCGTCTTGACCTCGGGCCTGGAGGTGACGACCGCGCCCCAGAAGTCGAACAGGTTGAACAGATAAGTCACCTTGACGCCACGGGTGTCGGCAAGGCCAACCGTCAGCAGCGACGCGCTGCCGCCGAGCTGGAATTCGCCGGAGTTGAACTGCGCGGTGTAGGCGTCGGGCGTGCGCTCCTCGAACTTGATCGCAAGGCCGTTCTTCTCGTCGAGCTTCTGCGCCTTGATCACCGGCGGCAAAAACGCGCCGAGCGAGGGAGGACCGAACACGACAATCGAAATCGGCTCAGGCGCCTGCGCGTACGTCGCGCCCGACGCGAGCAGCATGCCTGCGCATGCAAGACCAGCCAAACCTCTAATCATCACCACCTCCCCGTAATTTTACCCGTTACAATCGACAATGCCTCACAGGCCGAACAGCTTACGCGCCAGCCCGCCATTGATGGCCGTGCGCTCACTTTCCGCAAATTTGGTTTCGGCCACGATCCTGGTCGGCGCGAGATCGCCGATCGGGAAAGGCATGTCCGATCCCATCATGATCCGTTCGGGACCGACGATGTCGGCGAGGTAGCGCAGCGCGCGCGGGTCCTGGACGATAGTGTCGTAATACATCGCCGCCAGCGCCGCATCGGGATCGCCGAGCTTGTCCTTGTCGAGCGAGTAGTTCCGGCGCAACCGCCCGATCACGTAAGGCAGCGCCGCGCCGCCGATGCCGGCGACGATCTTGGCGTTATCGTAGCGGATGACGTGGCCGGCATAGATCAGCCGCGACATCGCGATCAGCGTATCGGTGATGCGCCCGACCGCGTTCGCCATGCCGTAATCATGCACGCGGTCGTCGCCGCTTTCGAACACCGGATGGATGAACACCACCGAGCCGAGTTCGTTGGCAGCCTCCCAGAACGACTTCAGCGTGGGATCGTCGAGCACGCCGCCCTTGCCCTTCGGCTGGGTGCCGATCATCGCGCCCTTGAAGCCGGCCGAATGCGCCTCCCGCAACACTTCCGCGGCCCGCGCGCCGTCCTGCAGCGGCACCGTGGCGAGCGGCACGAAGCGCGGCTCGCGCATCGCGGTCTGCGCCAAGTGCGTGTTGATCAGACGCGACCATGCCGCGCCTTCGTCGGCCGGCACCTCATAGGCGAACATGTCGAGCCAGCCGCCGACCACCTGCTTGTCGATCTTCTGCTCGTCCATCCATTTCAGCCGCCCGGGCAGATCGCTCAGCGGCTTTGACACCGGCCGGGTCGGCTTGCCGCCGGCAAAGGAGAAGCCGAGGCTGCCGCCGTCCTCGATCAGGCGGATCGACGGAAAGCTCGAAGCCTGGGCGCGGATCGCGTCCAGCAGGCTCGGCGGCACCAGATGGGCATGGCAGTCGATGATCATGTTGTCACTCTTTGGATTTGGCGGATTGCGCGGTGGCGATGGCGTCGCCGATGGCGGAAATGCGGATCGGAAGCTTGTTGAAGGAGATGCCGAGCGAGGCGACGCTGTCGTTGATGGCGCCGGAGATCGCGGCGGGCGCGCCGAGATAGCCGCTTTCGCCGGACCCCTTCTGCCCGAAGACGGTGAAGGGCGACGGCGTGCAGTGATGCACGATCTCGACTTCCGGCACCTCGTGGGCGGACGGCAGCAGGTAATCCATGAAACCCTGGGTGATCAGCTGGCCTTCGTCATTATAGACGAACTCTTCGAGCAGCGCTGCACCGAGGCCGTGGGCGATGCCGCCCAGCGTCATGCCCTTGACGATATGCGGATTGATGACCGTGCCGCAATCGTGACCGATCACGTAGCGCCGGATCTCCGGCTTTCCAAGCGCCGGATCGATCGCGATCAGCACCACGTGAAACTCGAAGGAGTGGCACGGATACATCTGGACCCGGCCGTCCTTCGGCAGCTGGGTGCCGGTCGGCACCTGCATCACATGTGTGGCCTCGAGGCCGGGCTCCATGCCCTCCGGCAGCAGATGATAGTTGCGATGCGCGATATTGACGAGTTCAGCCCAGCCGAGCGGCTTGCCGGCGCCGGGCACGGCAACGCCGCCGCCGGCATAGATCACCTTGTCTTCGCCGAGGCCGAATTGATGCGCGCCGATCCGCGTGATCTTCGCCTTCAGTTTCTGCGCGGCATGGAACGCCGCGCCGCCGAGCATGATCGCCATCCGGCTGCCGACCGGCGAGTTGGATGGCAGGCACGCCAGCGAATCCGGCCGCACCACGCGGATCAGGTCGGGATCGATCTGCAGCACTTCGCCCACGACCGTCGACACCAGGGTTTCGTGGCCCTGCCCCGACGAGGTGTTGTGGATCGTGATCGTCACAAAGCCAAGCCCGTCGACGTTGATCCGACAGGAATCCATCCAGGTGGTGGTGGTGTTCTTTTCGTTGAGCAGCGGTTCGAACGAGGAGTTGCCGCCGCTCGGCTCCAGGCACGCCGCGATGCCGATGCCGGCCAACATCCCGGAAGCGCGCAACCGGTCGCGCTCCGTTTCCATCGCGCCGAAATCGATATGGGCGAGCACCTTATCGACCACGGTGTGATAGTCGCCGCTGTCATAGGTGCTGCCGCTCGGGATCAGATAGGGAAACTGCTCCTTAGCGATGAAATTGCGGCGGCGCACCTCGATGCGATCGAGGCCCAAGGCGGCGGCAACCTTGTCGATTGCCGTCTCGATCGCGTAATTGGTCGGCGACTGGCCGAAGCCGCGCACGGCTTCCTGTACCGCCTTGTTCGATGTCACCGACTGCGCGCGGTACTGCACGCTCTGGATCTGGTAGGGACCGACGATGGCACCGATCGGCTTGCCCAGTTGGAACGGCGCGCGACCGGCATAGGCGCCGGCATTGTCGAGCGCGCGGATCTTCATCGACTTGACGATGCCGTCATCGTTGAAGGCGACCTCGACGTCGAAGATGCGGTCGGGGCCGTGGGCGTCGCCGCCGCCCATATTGTCCAGCCGGTCCTCGATCAGCCGCACCGGCCGGCCGAGCCGCCGCGCCAGATGCGCGACCAGCACGGTCTGCTTGATGCCCCGCTTGACGCCGTAGCTGCCGCCGACGTCGACGTCCTGATGCACCCGCACGCCGTTCGCGGGAATCCTCAGCGCACGCGCAATCTGGTCGGGATATTTCGGCATCTGGATCGAGGCCCAGACATCCAGCATCTCGCGCCAGGGATCCCAGGACGCCACGACGCCGAAGGTCTCGATCGGCACGGTCGAGCTGCGGCCCCAGGTAACGCGGAACGACAAATGCCGCGGGCTTTCGGCAAAATGCTTTTCGACCTCGCCCCACACGAAGGTGCGGTCGAGCAGCACGTTGGAGCCGTGCGCGGCATGCACCGGCGGACTGTCCGGCTTCAGCGCTTCTTCCGCCTTGATCACGAAAGGCAGCGGTTCATAATCGACGACGACCCTTTCCGCGGCGTCTTCGGCCAGCGCGCGGCTATCGGCGACCACGGCCACCACCCATTCGCCGGCGTAGCGGGTTTGACCGACCGCGAGCGGATGGCGCTTGACCAGCGGCGTATCGAGGCCGTTCATCAAAGGATCGGTTGCGGCAGCGAGTTCTTCGCCGGTCAGGACATAGTGCACGCCCGGCATTGCGAGGGCTTCGGACGCATCGATCGCCAGGATACGCGCGGCGGGATGCTGCGACGGCAGCACCGCTACATGCAGCATGCCTTCGAGCGCAACATCGGCGACGTAATGGCCGTGGCCCGCGACAAAGCGGCGGTCCTCGCGAACCCGGCGGTTGGTCGAGACGAAGCGGAAGGTGGCGGGATCGGCGCTCATTTCGCCTCCGCGATGGATTTGCCGGCAGGCCCCGCCGGCCGCGGCGTATTGGCGAGGCGCAGGCGTTCGGCGGCGAACTGCACGGCCTCGACGATCTGCCCGTAGCCGGTGCAGCGGCAGATATTGCCGGAGATCGCCTCCACGATGTCCTCGCGCGTCGGCGTCACGCTACGCTGCAGCAGCGCATGCGCCGACAGGATCATACCCGGCGTGCAGTAGCCGCATTGCAGGCCATGGGTTTCGCAGAACGCATCCTGGATTACGCTGAGTTCGCCCGGCGCCGGCGCGAGCCCCTCGATGGTGGTGATCTCGTAGCCGTCCGCCTGCACCGCGAACATCAGGCAGGAGCGCACCGGCTCGCCGTCGACCAGCACCGTGCAGGCGCCGCAGACGCCGTGCTCGCAGCCGGCATGGGCGCCGTTGAGCAGGAAATTCTCCCGCAGCACATCGAGCAGCGTCTTGCGCGGCTCGATGTCGGCGGAGCGGCTGACGCCGTTGATACGCAGTTCGACCTTCATCGCGCACCTTTCGTGACCTTCGCGGCCGCATGGTCGTGCGCCTGCTGCAGCGCGCGACGGCAAAGCACGCCGGCGACGCGGCGGCGATAGGTTGCACTGGCGTGCAGATCGCTCATCGCCTCGAGATCGGCGCAGGCGGCATCGATCGCATCCGCCGCTGATGCGGCATCGAACGCAGTCCCTGCGAGCGCGGACATATCGAGCCGCAGCGGCCGGTCGGCGACGCCGCCAAGGCCGAGCGCAATGTCGAGGCAACGCCCGTCCTCGTCGAGCGCGATTTGCGCCGCGGCTGCGACAAACGCAAAATCCGAGCGCCGCGAGCTGACTTCGAAGAAACCTGTTCCGATGCGCCGGTGCGGCCAGACCGGAAACCGGATCGCGCGCACGCACTGGCCCTGCTCGATCGACGTCACCATCGGCCCGACGAAGAACTCCTCCGCCGGCATCGAGGTCTCGCCATCCCTGGCCGCGAGCATGATGTCGGCACCCAACGTCATCGCGACCAGCGGAATTTCGGCCGACGGATCGCCGTTGGCGATCGAGCCGCCGACCGTGCCGCGGTTGCGGGTCGGCGGATGACCGACCCATGGCAGCACGCGCGCCAGCATCGGCACCGAGGCGCGGATGACGGGATCGCGCTCGGCCTGCGCCTGGCGCGTAGTGGCGCCGACGATCACGGCGCCTTTCTCTTCGCGAATTCCGGCAAGCTCCGGCAAGCGCAGGATGTCGATCAGTTTTGCCGGACGCGCCAGCCGCATCGCCAGCATCGGCACCAGCGTCTGTCCGCCCGCGATCACCCGCGCATCGTCGTCGCCGGCCAACAATTCGCAGGCCTCCGCGAGCGAAGCCGGCCTGACATAATCGAAGGGTGCGGGTTTCATCTGATGCCGCTAGCCGAGCGGCAGGCCGGCGATCGCCGGCGACAGCACCGAAACGGTCTGGTTCTTCAACAGCGGCCCGTCGGTTTCGGTCGCGGCCTTCAGCGCCGCCCACTCCGGATCCGCGGCGAACGACGCCCAGGCCTTCTTGCGGGAATCTTCGTCCGCAAAGCGCGTCATATAAGTGAGGCGGCCGTCCTCGGCCGGGGCGATGAACGCGCCGACCAGCGCGATGCCGTGACGGGGAAAGAATTTGGTCGCGACGTTGTCGGCAAAGCGGCGGCGCATCGCATCCGCGCGGCCTTCGGCGGCTTCATAAACCCGGATTTCGTAGATCAAAACGCGCTCCCAGTTCCAACCGACAGCTTGTCGAAAGTCCGCTGCCTTGGAAAGAACGATAGAAGCCGGCGGCGGAAATTGTCAAACACAAACCGAGGCAATCTGGTAAATTATGCAGGATTGAATTGGTTCAATCGGCCGAATGAAACGATCGAGGCATGCATGAAATCCCCTTTAAAATGGCTACTTGCAGATATCGCCGGTTTGCAATAAACAAAATATGACGATTGCAACGCCTCGGACCCGGTCAAATATTGTAACAATTACGAAATTGTACTACTTAGCGAAACCGCAGGTATCAGGCGTGCTAAGGCATCTCGCGGATAGCAGGAAATGACCGACTGGGTACCCGCTCTCGCCAAGTTTCCAGGGCCGCGCTACCTCGCCTTCGTTTCCGCATTGGAAGCCGACATCGCCTCCGGCCGCGTCAAGCCCGGGATGCGATTATTGCCTCAGCGCGACATGGCGCAGCGACTCGATCTCAGCGTCGGCACGATCTCGAAAGCCTATGCGGAAGCCGAGCAGCGCGGCCTGATCTCGGGCGAAGTCGGACGCGGCACCTTCGTGCAACGGCGACGGAGCGAGGCGCGCGGTCTCGGTTCGTCGGAGGTGACGATCAACCTGGCGCTGAACGTGCCGCCTTACACCGGCGAGGACGAGGTGATTGCATCGACGCTGGCCGAGATCGTGGCCGACGGCGAGATGTCGAACCTGCTCGGTTATCTGCCGCACCAGGGCTTGCGCCAGCACCGCGAGGCGATGGTGACCTGGCTGACGTCGCTCGGCGTGACCGCCGAGCCCGATCATCTCTTCATCACCCATGGCGGACAGCATGCGCTGTCGATTGCCCTTCCCATGGTGGCTTCACCGACCGGTACCGTGCTGACCGAAAGCTACACCTATTCGGGCATGCTCGCACTCTCGGCGCTGTCGGGCTACCGGCTGCACGGCCTCACCACCGACGCGCAGGGCCTGGTTCCCGAACATCTCGACCGTGCCTTCACCGAGACAAAGGCGCGCGTGCTCTATTGCATGCCGACACTGCAAACGCCGATGGGGTCCGTGATGCCGGCCAGGCGCCGGCAAGCCATCGCCGAGATCGTCCGCAAGCACGACGCCTACCTGATGGAAGACGACGCCTACGGTTACCTGCTGTCGCCGCCGCTCGCACCCATCTCGAAGCTCATTCCCGAACGCAGCTTCTATATCGTCAGTTTCGCAAAATGCCTGGCGCCTGGCTTGCGCATCGCCGCGATGATCGCGCCGGAGGCATTTCGCGACCGCTCGATCAACGCGCTGCGCGCCACCGGTTGGATGGCGGTGCCGGTCATGGCCGAAGTGGTGGCACGGCTGATCGGCAACGGCGGCCTCGCCCGCCAAGCCAAGCTCAAACGCGACAAGGCCGCAAGCCGCGACGCCATCGCGCGGCGGATTCTGAAGGAATGGCTACCGCCTCCGACCGGGGTGCCCGGCTTCCATCTCTGGCTGCCGCTGCCCGCCGGCCGCACGCTGGCGGCGCTGATCGCGCAAGCCGCGCAAGCCGGCATCACGCTCGCCCCTCCCGGCGCTTTGCGGCGGATGGAAAATGAAAGCCTCGGCGTCCGGCTCTGCCTCGGCGCGCCCGCGACCGAAGCGGATCTCGAGCGCGCGCTGATCGAGATCCGGCGCATTCTCGAGATGGCCGAAGCGATCTCGTTCGTCTGAGGCCGAAAACAAAAACACGGAGGGAAAGCCATGAGGAAAGTCATCAGCGCGCTGGTTGCGATTGCCGCTTTGGCGTCGACCGGCGCCGCAAAGGCCGAGGATTGGCCGACGCGGACGATCACCATGGTGAATCCGTTCGCCGCCGGCGGACCGAACGACGTGCTGGCGCGGCTGTTCGCGCAGCGCATGGGCGAAATTCTCGGGCAACAGATCATCGTCGAGAATGTCGGCGGCGCCGGCGGCATGAACGGCGCCGACCGCGTCGCCAAGGCCGCGCCCGACGGCTACACCTTCCTGCTCGGCACCGTCGGCACCCAGGCGCAGAACCAGTCGCTGTACAAGAAGCCCGCCTACAACTCCGTGACGGATTTCGCGCCCGTCGCGCTGATGGTGGAAGCGCCGCTGGTGCTGGTGGCGCGCAAGGACCTGCCCGTCAAGGACATGAAGGAATTCGTCGCCTACGGCAAAGCCAACAAGGACAAGATGCAGTACGCGTCCGCCGGGACGGGATCGGCGATCCATCTCGGCTGTGCGCTGATGAACATGGTCACCGGGCTCGACATCGTCCACGTGCCCTATCGCGGCGCCAACCCCGCGATGCAGGACCTGATGGGCGGCCGGGTCGATTATCTCTGCGACATCATCACCACGGCAAAACCACAGGTCGACGCCGGCACCGTCAAGCCGATCGCCATCCTGACCAAGGAGCGCTCGAAGGTGCTGCCGAACGTGCCCACCGCCATCGAGCAGGGCTTTGAGGTCGAGGCCTATACCTGGAACGCGTTCTTCCTGCCGAAGGGAACGCCGGAGGCGATCGTGCAAAAGCTCAACCACGCCACCGTCGAGGCCATGAAGACGCCGGCGGTGCGCGACAAGCTCGAAAGCGCCGGGCTCGTCTTCGTCTCCGACGACCGCACCACGCCGGAGTATCTGGCGAAATTCGTGCAGAGCGAGATCGCAAAATGGGCGGCGCCGATCAAGGCGGGTCACATCAGCGTCGATTGAGGCCATCGGCCGGCGTGACCGCTGATCACAGCGAGTTCGGCGGCTTCATCCTTCGAGACGCGCGGCGCTGCCGCGCCCCCCAGGATGAGGTCAAACAGCTCAGCATACAGTCTTGACCCTCATGGTGAGGAGCGCGGCAACGCCGCGCGTCTCTAACCAAGCGGCCGACGATCCGGCGGAACACCCTAATTCATGCCCAGCAGTCTCGGGAGCCACAGCGACAGGCCGGACCAGTAGGTCACGATCACCAGGAACACGAGCATCGTGAGGAGCCACGGCCACACCGCGATGGTCAGCTCGGTGATGCCCATCTTGGCGACGCCTGAGGCGACATAGAGATTCAGCCCGACCGGCGGGTGGCACAGTCCGACTTCCATATTCACGGTCATCAGGATGCCGAAGTGGACGGGGTCGATGCCAAGCTTCACCGCAACCGGAAACAGGATCGGCGCCATGATCAGGATGATGGACGACGGCTCCATGACGTTGCCGGCCATCAGCAGCAGCAAGTTCACAACCAGCAGGAAGCCGACCCAGCCGAAGCCCTGATCTATCATCCACTGCGCCAGCGCGTGCGGAATGTTCTCATAGGTCATCAGGAACGAGAACAGCACCGCGTTGGTGATGATGTAGAGCAGCATCGCACTGAGGTTCGCCGACGACAGCAGCACCTTCGGCACATCCCGAAGCTTCAGATCCTTGTAGATGAACACTGCGACGATGAAGGCGTAGACCGCGCTGACCGCGGCGGCTTCGGTCGGGGTAAACAGCCCGCTATAGATTCCGCCGATCACGATCACGATCAGCAACAGGCCCCAGATCGACTTTCGGAAAGCATCCAGGCGTTCGGCGAAACTTGCCTTCGGCATCCGCGGATAGTCGTTGCGCCAGGCGCGGTACCATGTGGTCGCGCCCAGCATGGTCGCGAGCGCAATGCCCGGCACGATGCCGGCGATGAACAGCTTGCCGACCGAAGTATTGGTCGAGACCGCGAACAGCACCATCGGGATCGACGGCGGAATCAGAATGCCGAGCGAGCCCGAGGTGGTGATGACGCCGGCGCCGAAGCGTTTCGGGAATCCCTGCGCCACCATCGCCGGCAGGAGCACCGAGCCGATCGCGACCACCGTGGCCGGCGACGAGCCGGAGATCGCGGCGAACAGCGCGCAGGCCAGCACCGCCGATAGCGCAAGCCCGCCATACCAGTGACCGACCATCGCGGTCGCGAACGCGATCATGCGGCGGGCGACGCCGCCATGGGTGAGGAAATTGCCCGCGAGAATGAAGAACGGGATCGCCATGATCTCGAAGCTTTCGATACCCGTGAACAGCTTCAGCGCCACCGATTCGGTCCGCACATCGGTCAGCGTGAACATGAAGCTCAGCACCGTCAGGCCGAGCGCGATCGAGATCGGCATGCCCGTCAGCATCAGCGAGAGCAGCAGCGCGAACACGATGGCGACCCGCGCGCCTTGCGGCAGCACGATCAGCCCGCCGGCATGCGCAAAGCAGACCGCCACGATCAGGATCGGCAGCAGGATCAGGATCCAGCCCAGCGGGCTCGAGCCTTCCTTCTGCGCCGCGCGCGGAGTGACTTCGGCCGGATGCAGCGCGTCGACTTCGACGCCGTCGATCTGGGCGGCATCGTGGTGGGGGAGCTCGCCGGTGCGGTAGAACGACCAGGCGACCTGCAGGAAGCGGAAGCACATCAGCCCCGAGCCGAGCGGGATCGCCAGATAGACGATCCACATCGGCGCTTCCAGGTCGTTGGACTGCTGGCCGGTGTGCCACATCTGGTTGACAAAGGACGCACCGAAGCCCGCGACGATGCTGGTGAACAGCGCGCCGCACAACAGGCTGAACGTGATCACGCGGCGGCGCGAGCCGGCAGGCAGGATATTGACCAGCACGTCGACGCCGACGTGGATGCCGGTGCGCACGCCATAGGCCGCGCCGAACTTCGCCATCCAGATGAACATGTAGATGCAGAGCTCTTGCGCCCATGACAGATCGAGCGCGGCGAGCCACAGGAATATGCTCTTCAGAAAGGCCGCGAGCAGCGTAAAGCCGTGGGCGGCCGCCCATTTGGAGAAATCGATCGAAAGCCCCGTGCCATACCGATGCAGGACCGCGACAAAAATCAGCCCGGTAGCAGCCGTGATCAGCCCGGCAATGAGCCACTCTTCAAGATGGTCGAGCGCACGCGAAAGCACGTTTCCCCCGGGAATCGGTTTTGACCGGGAGCGCGTGCGATCCCGGTCGTCCATTGCAGCTTGATTGGAGCTGAGCTCGGTCAATTCATTTCAATATTGAGTTCTTTGGCCACGAGATCGAGCACCTCCTGCCCGACCCGGCCCTTGGCCCAGGCATAGGTCGGCCGCATCGCCTTCTGCCAGGCCTTCTTCTGATCGTCGGTCAGGTAGTGCAGCGTGGTCTTGCCCGATTTCTTGATGTCGGCCAGCGCGTCCTCGTTTTCCTTGACCGCGATCGAGTTGGTGTAGTCGGTCGCTTCGTTCATCGCCTTTTCGAGCTGCCCGCGGATATCCGGCGGCAACCCGCTCCAGAACTTCGTGTTGACGATCACGGCGTATTGCAGATGGGCGTGGTAGGAGACCGTGATGTCCTTCTGCACTTCATAGAACTTCTGGGTCAGATAATTCGAGGGCGTATTCTCGCAGGAATCGACCACGCCGGTCTGCAGCGCCTGATAGACTTCCGAGAACGCCATGATCTGCGGAATCGCACCCAAATCGCGGAAATAGCGGTCGGCGATCTTGGAGCCGGAGATGCGGACCTTGAGCCCCTGGAAATCGGCGGGCTCCAGCAGCGGACGGTTGGCCGATGTCATGTGGAAGCCGTTATCCCAGTAGGCGAGACCGGTGATGCCCTTGGCCTCCAGTTTCTGAAACAGCCATTTGCCGACCGGACCCTTCATGGCCTTGCTGTAGGTGTCTTCGTCCTTGAACAGCCACGGCAGGTCGAGCGCCTCGAACTCCTTGATGCCGAGCGGAGCGAATTTTGCGGTCGAGGGCGCCAGCATCTGCACCGAGCCGAGTTGCAGCGCCTCGATCTCTTCCTTGTCCTTGTACAGCTGCGAGTTCGGGTACACCTCGACCTTGACCTTGCCGTTGGTGTATTTTTCCGCGAGCTCCTTGAACTTCAGCGCGCCCTTGCCCTTCGGCGTGTCGTTGGCGACGACGTGGCTGAACTTGATGATGATGGGATCATCGGCCAGAGCGGCGGCTGGAACCATGAAAACGGCAGCCATAGCCGCCGCCAGAACGAACTTGCGCATAGAACTCTTCCTCCCAATAGGCACCGGAACCGGTTGTTTTTGGTTTTTCCGGCTTCAGTAGTGGCAGCAAACAAACCCTCGAACAACTAGACCTAAGCCGAATTGGCGAGGCCGAAAATCAGGCCAAAGACAATTAGAGTGACGATTGTATAGGCAGATTTTCGATTCCGCACCCCGCCGGCGCGGCGCAGATGTCGCACCCAGAGAGGTCGCAACCATGGTGCGGCGCGGCAGCCTCAGGCCTTGCGCTGCGCGACCATGAAGAGGCGCCGGAATGGAAACAGCGTCTGCCCTTGCGCATTCCGCGGATAGGCCTTCGCCACCCGCTCGCCATAGGCCGCCTCGAAGGCAGTCTTGTCGGGCCCTTCGAGGACGTCCAGATACCGCGTCAGCCAGGTGCCCTTGGTCCATTCCTTGACCGGATTGTCGCCTTCCAGAACCTGCAGGTACTCGGTCTCCCAGATGTCGATGTTGGCGGAGTGCGGTGCCAGCAGCGCGTGATAGAACCCGGGTCCTTTGACCGGCGGCGGCGTGACGAGGTGCTCGAGGCGGCTGCGCCACGGACCGTTCAGCGCGGTTTCCGCGATCAGCACATGCGAAGGCGCCTCGAAATTGCGCGGCATCTGCACCGCGAGGATGCCGCCAGGCTCGACCTTCTGCATCAGCGATGGAAACAGTTTTTCATGATCGGGCAGCCAGTGCAGCGCCGCATTGGAGTAGATCACGTTATATTTGGTCGCAGGCTGCCATGCGCCGAGATCCTGCTGCTGCCATTCCACCTCCGGCGCGGCCTTCCTGCCGGCGGCGACCATCTCGGCGGAGCCTTCGACGCCGACGACGGTGGCGGCGGGCCATCGCTCCTTGATCAGCTTGGTGACGTTGCCGGCGCCGGCGCCGAGATCGGCGACGCTCCCGACCTCGAAATCGGGGATCCGCATCAGGAGGTCGACCGCGGGCCGCAACCGGTGGCCGGAGAATTTGAGATATTGCTGCGGATTCCAAACCATCGTTTTTTCTTCTTCCTTTGCACCGCCGGGACGGTATTACACTTCAAGCCTACCGTGGCCCTCGCCGGCCAAGTCCATCCTAACATGCGTGCATGTTGTCAACAGAAAGAAAGAGCAGACATGGACCTCGATCTCAAGTCCAAGACCGCCGTCGTCAGCGGAGCCAGCATCGGGATCGGCCGCGCGATCGCCAAAATGCTGGCACTGGAGGGGGTTCGCGTCGTCGGCGTCGCCAGGCGGAGGGAGTTGCTCGATACGCTGGCCGACGAGGTCAAGCCCGCGGGCGGCGTGATAATTCCGGTGACGCAGGACATCATGCAGGAAGATGCCGCCAGCCGGCTGGCTTCGGCGGCGATCGCCGAACTCGGCCACGTCGACATCCTCGTCAACAATGCCGGCGGCAGCCGGCCGCTGCCGGTTGACGCGCCCGACAGCGCTTGGGACGAGGCCATGTCGCTGAATTTCACCCGCTACCGGCAGGTCACCCACGCGCTATTGCCGCAAATGATCGCGCGCCAATGGGGACGCATCATCAACATCACCGGCAAGTCCGAGCCGGAAGGACTGAATGCGGCGTTCGCGGCGAAGGCCGCGGTGCATGCCTGGGCGAAGGGATTGTCGCGCGAGATCGGACAGCACGGCATCACCGTCAACAGCATTCCGCCCGGCCGCATCATGAGCGAGCAGATCCGGCGCAATTACCCGGAAGATTATCGCAAGCATTTTGCCGAAGAAGAGATTCCGGTGCGCTACTGGGGCGAGCCCGAAGACCTCGCCGCGCTGGTGGTATTTCTCGCCTCACCGGTGGCGCGCTACATCACCGGCACGGTCATTCCCGTCGATGGCGGTTTGCGGCGGTATCAGTTCTAGCGAAGTCCGGTAGGATGGGTGGAGCGCAGCGATACCCATCGAGTTCCTCCGGGGTGATGGGTTTCGCTGCGCTCTACCCATCCTACAGGGCCTACAGCGCCGCAGCCGCCGCCCGCTCCGACGTTAGAATTTCCGCAATCGCCCGCCCTGTTGCCGCGGTGCCGAGACTGCCGCCGACATCCCGCGTGGCGCGGCCGCTTTGCATGGCAGCAGCGACCGCGTCTTCGATCGCGCGGGCCGCGGTCGTGTAGCGGGCATCGCCGGCGCGCTCGCCGTGCCAGGCGAGCAGCAGCGCCGCCGACAGGATCAGCGAGATCGGATTGGCGACGTCGCGCCCGGCGATGTCGGGTGCCGATCCATGCGCGGCCTGCGCCATCGCAAAATCCGCGCCGACATTGAGCGAGCCGCCGAGGCCGAGGCTGCCCGACAGCTCCGCCGTCAGGTCGGAGAGAATGTCGCCGAACATGTTGGTGGCGACGACGACGTCGAAGCGGTCGGGCTGGCGCACGACATGCGCCATCATGGCGTCGACCAGGATGTCGTCGACGGCGAGGCCGGGATAGTCGCGCGCAGCCTGCCGGCAGATGTCGAGGAACATGCCGTCGCCGATCTTCAGCACGTTGGATTTGTGAACGATGGTGAGGTGCTTGCGCCGGTTCATCGCCAGCTTGCAGGCGGCGCGCGCGATCCGCTCGCAGCAGTGCCGCGTGATGCGGCGGAGCGAGATCACGACATCCGGCGTGACCAAGAGTTCGCTGTTGCCCTGCTCCATGTTGCGATCGGCGTAAAAGCCCTCGGTATTTTCGCGCACCACGACGAGGTCGAACGCGCCAAAGGCGTTGCGCAAACCCGGATAGGTTCGCGCCGGCCGCAGGTTCGCAAACAGATCGAGGCTCTTGCGGAAATATTTCGACGGATTGATCTCGCCACTTTGCTCGTCCCTGAAGTCGGCTGTCGCGGTGGGGCCAAGGATCAGCCCGTCGGCGGATCGCACGATGTCGAGCAATCCCGGCCGGACGGTGGCGCCGAACTGCTCCAGGCTGGCGTGACCGACCGCATGTTCTTCCAGCTGAATTCCGATATCGAAGCGGGCCGCGGCGGCGCGCAGCACATTGCAGGTCGCGGCCGTGATCTCCGGCCCGATGCCGTCACCCGGCAGAACGACGATACGCATGATGATTCCTCTAAAGTCCAAGTGCATCCAGTCTGGGATCGCCATTGCGAGGAGCAACGGGTCGCGCGAATGCGCACCCGATGACGGATTCCGCGACGAAGCGGTCCAGCTTCGCTGCGGTAAAGCTGGATTGCTCGCTGCAATGACGGCTCGGCTAATCGTAACTCGATGGTCCGTGTCACGATACGCCCACAAGCCCTCGCGCGGAAGGCCACCGGGGTCTCTTCCACTCCGATCTGGCAGCGAGACGAGGTGTCGGTGCGTTCGCGAAGCGCTCAGCCGTGCCCCTTACGATCCATCGCCCGAGTAACCCGACGGGTCGTTTGCTGATTTGCCGGTCCTGTCCAGTCCCTTTTGAAAAAATATTCTGATTTTCCGAAGGCGCAAATCACTTTAATAGCCTGGATCGTCTCGTCCCACCCGAGGGGCGTATCGCGATCGTCACGGACGCGGGGCGGGATGCGGTGGACGCGGACGGTGCTAAAGACGAGAGCACTGGATGCGGACGGCGAAGTCGTGTGGTTCTGACGCCTCGACGCTGGCGTCAAGTTCCTGGGAAGCAAGCTTCTCAGGAGCGACGGTGGCAAAAGAGCCGATCGCCGGGAAGAGCACGAAGTAAGCCGTAAACCATTGCGCGGGGAATGCCGGGTGATTCCGGTGTGACCTGACTAACGCGTGTGCGCATCTCACTACTCATTGCACACGCGGCTAGCGGGCGCATCGGGCGCCCGGCATTCCCTGCGCCCTCCAACTGCAGAGGGCGGAACGAGCCGGCCAAACCTCGCGCGAAACCCGCGGCGAGATCGCGAAGGTGCGTTTTTTCGTCATTGCGAGGAGCGAAGCGACGAAGCAATCGGCGCGCCGGAGCTGGTCGAACTCGAGCTCTATCTGATGTCGCGCGCGCGGGGCATGCCGATCGAGACGCCGGCAGTACGGCCTTAAGTCAGCAGCAGGCAATCCGCGCCGGGAATTTGCGCTACGTTCCACGCCGACTGAAAAATTGGGACAAGGGAGCAAACACAATGGGAACATTCAGTCGCCGCAACTTCCTGGCAGATTTCCTGCCTGGCTCCGCGGTTGCTGTCGCCGGTTTTACGACGATCAGCTGGAGTATCGCGCCTGGAGCAGCGGAGGCGGCCCAAACGGCGCAAGCGGTGATGATCCGCCCGCATCGCCACATGCGCAGTCGTCACCGTCGCTGGGGTTGCTGGTGGGAAAGGGACCGTCGCTGGTGGCACTGGGGACATCGTATCTGCGGCTGGCGCTAGCCGCCGTGCTTTCGGGTGGTGCCCCGCCACGACTCAGGGAAGCTCGCTGGCGTGGTCGCCCGGCGCAGCCGCACTCTTGTTCCCGGTCGGCTTTAGTGATCGAATTAGGCATTCTGACAGAATGCAGGGGAGATTGCCATGCTCGCAAAACTTACCCGCGCCGTCGCAGCCGTCACAACTGCCAGCGTGATCACGTGGGGCGGAAATGCGCGTGCAGAGATATTGATCACGACGGCCGCCATAACGCGTGGCGAGTTGACCATCGTCGGAAGGATCAGGCGACCGCGCGAGCACAGCGTGAACATCAAAATAAGCCCAAGCAAAACGGTGCAGGTCGAGAGCAGCTCGACCGGAGGGTTTCGTTGGATTGGACCTGAATTCCCCTCCACTTGCATTATCGAAATTACCTCCGGGGAGGACAAGAGAGACGTGGTGATAGAAAACTGCGGCCTTCCCGGACCAGTTGGACCGGCAGGCCCTCCGGGCCCCGCGGGACCCGCGGGCGCGATGGGTCCGGCCGGACCCAAGGGAGACCCTGGCGAAGCCGCCAAGCAATAGATCAGACCACAATCGCCGAGGCCGCGCCCAGTTTGGCAGCCTCGTTGATTTGCCCGGCGACCGCGAAGCGATCAGCGCCTGACGTAGCAGTGGAAGCCGCCGTAGATCCCCGAGCGGTCATTGACAAAACCGATGGCGCTTCGCGCTTCGTCACGGCGCCAGATTTGACGCAGATCCGCATGCTCCGTGCCCTCCAGGGGCGAGGTGGTGCCGGCAGTGCGGAAGATCACCCGAACCCCGTCGCTGCCGGTGCGATCGATCGCGTTCCAAAGTGCTGCGATCTCGTCGGCCGCCATCCAGTCCTGCGAGTCCAGGAGGACCACGGCATCGACCTCGCGCGCCGGAAGGTTTTCCAGGAACTGCCGCAGATTGGCGTGCACCGGAATGATCAGGCCGGCGCCGTCGCGCATGCGCTCGAACTGGCGGCGCTGCAAATAAGGCGGCAGGCAGCGGTCGCCGGGACCGGCATAGCTGCGATGCAGCGCCTGCCAGGCGAAATAATTGGTTTCGTTGGGGTGGCCGTTGATCAGGCGCAGCAACCGCTGATGCAGCACCTCATTGAGCGGAGCGTCGGCGCCGAGCAGCGCCCGCTGCTGCGGCGGAATGCCGAGACTGAACAGCAGCGCGGGCGTGCCGGTGAGCAGGCGCGCCAGCGGCGAATGAAACAGCCGGTCCAGGCGATCCAGCGCCCGCAGGCGTTCGGGGTCCTCCGCCTTGCCGATCAGGAGCGCCGTGAGATCGATCCGGGCGAATTTCGCGAGCAGGTGCGCCAAACCAATGAAACGGCCGAGCATGCCATGGCGGTAAAACCCGTCGGTGAAATAGGCATGCCGCGGACGGCCGATGATATTGCGCTTGTCCCAATAGGCGCGCGCGTCGGCGTCCAGCATCAGCCACAGCCGCTCGCGATAGAGCTGCGAATTGGCGGGAGAAGCGGCTTCGCCGAAGAACTGCCAGAACTCGGTATAGCCGGAGAAGGCCCGGAGCCCGGCAAGCTTGAGCTTGAGCAGCGACAGATGCGCCTCGTTGAGATCGACCGCGTAGACCTGGGCCGGTTGCGCGGTCAGATAGGACAGCGCGTTGCATCCGCCGGAGGAGATGGTGACGATGGTCGAACCGAGCGGCAATTGCAGTGCGGCAAGATCGGCTTCCGGGTCCTCCCAGATCTGAGTGTAGACCAAGCGGCGGAACCAGAACGCGAACAGTCTGTCCCAAAGCGTTGCTTCAGCCTCGTCCCTGGAGTTGCGAACCGCGTCCGCGATCAATTGCGTGTTCATCCATCCCTCGAATCAACAATCTGATCAGGGTATCGCGGGCTCACTGCAGTTTTGCGACAGCCGCGGGCCTTATGACACCGTGAGTTGTCGGTAGAATTACGGGACCATCGCGATGAGCGCGCCTGCCTGTCACACCGGTGTCGCGCGAACATCCGAAGGGAATATGCGACAGGCGAGCAGGAGGTGCAGCAATGTCTCTCTATTCCCCGGAACTCGACGCCGACGCCGCGTGGCCGGACGAGGCGACGAGCCGCATGAACCGGATGTACCGCCGGCAGCGCCACATCTACGACGGCACGCGGCGATATTATCTGCTCGGCAGGGACCGGCTGATCACCGAGCTCAAGCCCGCCGCCGGCGCGAACGTGCTCGAAATCGGTTGCGGCACTGGCCGGAACCTGGTGCTGGCGGCCGGCCTCTATCCGGACGCACGATTTTTCGGCATCGACGTCTCGACGGAAATGCTGACGTCCGCGATCTCGGCGATCTCGCGGCGCGGCATGACGGGCCGCATCCGCGTTGCGCATGGCGATGGAACCGGGTTCGATCCACAGCTTCTATTCAACCTCCCCTCCTTCGATCACGTGATGATCTCCTACAGCCTCTCGATGATTCCGGACTGGCGGGCCGTGCTGCAGGCGGCGGCGAACCGCCTGACGCCCGGCGGCCGTCTGCACGTGGTCGATTTCGGCAATCAGGAGCGATTGCCCGGAATTGCCCGCGCGTTGCTGTTGCGGTGGCTTGCGATGTTCGACGTCACCCCGCGTGACGATCTGGAGGCCATCCTGACGGCGCTGGCCGAAAGCAGCGGCGCCGAACTGAAGTTCGAACGCCCGTTCCGCGGCTATGCGCAATACGCGGTGATGACCTCGCCGGTGGAGCGTTCGAAGCCGTGAGCGGGTGGCTGGCACTCGTCGGAGCTGGATTGTTCGAGATCGCCTGGGCCTTCGGCCTGAAATATTCCGATGGCCTTACCCGGTTCTGGCCGACCGCGGCGACTGCGCTCGCGATCGCGCTGAGCTTCGGGCTGATGGCGGTGGCGCTGAAATCGCTGCCGTTCGGGACCGCCTATGTGGTGTGGACCGGAATCGGCGCCGTCGGCAGCATCCTGGTCGGCATTCTCGTTTACAGCGAGCCGGCCGATCCGGTCCGGCTGCTGTGCCTGACGCTGATCGTTGCGGGTATGGTCGGGCTCAAGCTCAATTCGCCGGTGTGAAAGCGCAATGCGCTTAACGCTTCATGCGCAGGCTCCGCCACGCTTCCACGGCGCCGAACAGGCCGAGCGCGAGCACGAACGGCAGGAAGTGATACAGGAAGCGGAACATCAGAAGCGCCGCGATCAGCGGCTCCTGGTCGTCGCCGCCGAGCCCGAGCAGGATCGCGGCGTCGAACACGCCTAACCCCGCGGGCGTGTGGCTGGCGAAGCCGAGCAGCGTCGCGGCGATGAATACAGCGGTGAGGCGGAAGAAATCGATGTTCATCCCGGCCGGGATCAGCACATACATCGCGAGTGCCGCGGCGCCGAGATCGAGGACGCCGATGGCGATCTGCAGCAGCACCATCGGCCCGGACGGAAGCCTGACCGGCCACTTCTTTGTTCCGAGCCGCCTCGGCGCGCGCCAGCTCCAGACCAGAAAGCCGGCGACGCCACATAGCAGCGCCGCCGCCAGCACGCGATTGACCTGCGGCGGCAAGTAGTCCACGAGGCCGATGGCCCCGGGCTCGTAAAACAGGCTGAGCCCGAGCGCGGTCAAGTTGCCGAGCCAGAATGTCAGCCCGGTCAGGAAGCAGATATTCGCCACGTCGAGCGCGCCGAGACCGTTGCAGGCGTAGATCCGATAGCGGATCACTGGCGAGACCAGCGCCACCGCGCCGACGCCATGGGCGATCGGATAACTGGTGAAGCTTGCGAGCGCTGCAATGCGGTAGGGAACATCTGTCCGACCGATGGTGCGAAGCGCCAGCAGATCGTAGATGGTCAAGCTGCCGTAGGAAAACGCCACTAACGTCAGCGCCAGCGCCAGGAGGCCGGTGCTGGTTCGTTGGATGATGGCGACGACTTCGTCGTAATTGACGTGCTTGAGTGCATGCGTCAGCGCGAATATCGCGATTGCCGCAATGGCAATGCCGACGACGATTCCCATGCCTCTCAGCCGGGAGCCGCTGCCGGACGTTTTTTGCGGCACGATGGCTTCCAGTGTCTATCCAATCGGGAACGGCATCAATTTTCGTTGCCGCCTGATTCGGGACGGTCGATAACCTCCATTGACACGTTGTTGTGACAGCCGCGTTACTGGCGATTTCCGACGCGCCGCAAATTAAGAAACCGCAGTTCTATCAATTCTAAACGCGGACATCCTAAAATGCGTGTTGAACGAAATCCGGACTCATTGCGGTCGCACGGCTTTCATGCTCGTTTTGTAAGACACGCGCGAAAGTCACCAGCGCATTCGAGGCAGCATGAACGCGGAATTCGACTACGATCTCACGCCGGATCAATGGGAGATGTTGAAGGCGCTGCGTACGCCCGCCCCGAGCGCTCGCGCGTCGAATCGATTCGTCGTCGAAAATCTCGTTGCACTTGGGCTGGCCGAGACGACCAACGGCCGCCCGGTCCTGACACCGAAAGGCCGCAGCGTGCTGTTACGCGGCTCGCCGCGACTGCTGGATCTCGCCGCCTAACGCCGCGAATTTTCGGCAAGCCCGGCGTCGACCAGCCGGTGCCAGTTTCGTGGAAATTATTCCGCCGGCGCCGCCACCGGCATATCCGGATGCGAGACGTAGTGCGCGCTGGTCTCCACCTTGCTGAGCGCGAACAAGCCGGCCGCCACCACCGCATAGGCCAGCGCGACCGCGGGCGTCACCCCGAAACCGCCGCCGATGCCGACCGCTTCGCCATGCATGAAGCCGAAATAGGTCAGCACGGCGCCGGCCAACGCGAAGGCGGAAGCCTTGACGAAATCGCGCTCGATCACAAACACGCCGATCGCGCCCAGGATGAGGCCGGCGAGGATCGAGCCGCCGCCCAGCACCTCGAGCCCGTGATAGAGCACGCCCTGCTGCGGAAGTGCTGCGAGCGCCGCGGCCTTGACGTCGCCGACCTTGTCGGCAGCAAGGCCGCCCACCGTCTGCGCCGCACTCAGGGTCGAGCCGAGCATGGTATCGATCTGCAGCTTGGCCCAGGCGGCGAGATGCGGCGTCAAGGCGAGCACGATCGCCGGCGCGTGCTTGACCGGCGTGGTCTGGAACGCCTGCGCGCCGATCAGCATGCCGATATAAAGCAGGATCGGCGAGATCGCGACCACCGGCACCAGCGCCAGCAGCACCGAGATGATGCCGAACCATGACAGCACCACCACCATGATGCCTGTCGCGGCCGAATAGCCGATCCGCCCGCCCATCGCCTTCCATCCGGGATGGCCGATATAGACCGCGTTGATGAAGGGATTGCCCATCAGGCAGCCGATCAGGCTGACGATGCCGTCGGCGGTCAAAACCCGCGTGGTCGGGTATTCGTCTCCGGCGGCTTCGGCGCTCTCGACATTGTCCATGGCCTCGACGAGATCGTAGATGCCGAACGGGATCGCCGTCACCAGGATGACGCCGAGGAATTCGAAGCCGGAGAAGACGTGACCGACCGCCGGGATCGGCACCGAGAAGCCGAAACTCGCAAAGGCGTCGCCGACGCCCTTGATGCTCAGCCCGCCGAGCCCGAGGCCGAACAGGTTCGACCCCCATGCGATGATCATGCCGGCCGCGATGGCGACGAGGCCCGCCGGAATGCCTTTGAAATACTTCACGCCGCCGAACCAGCTCACCAGGATGATGGCAAAGCACACCAGCCCGATCTGCGGCGTCATGTACATTTCCAGCGCCGGCCGCATCGAGATGAAGGTCACGGAGACGCCGGCGAGCGTGCCGAGCAAGGCCGCGCGCGGGGTGATCCTGCGGATGACGGGCGCGATGAAACCGCCGATCATCAGAATAAAGCTCTGGAAGAATACCCAGACCAGGCCCGCCGACCAGCCTTTCATGGGATCGCCGGTCTTGATGGTGACCGGCAGCATGATCACGAAGGTGACGATGAACATGTGCGGCACGCTGACGCCGGAGGGCAGCGCGCAGACGTCGGTGCGGCCGGTCTTCTGCGCCAGCCGGTAGGCCAGCCACGCGTAGTAAAAGGTGGAGAGGCACATCATCAGGCCAAGCGCCGGCAGGATGCGGCCGAACACCAGCGAGTCCGGCATCTTCAGCACGAAGCGCAACAGGCCGGTGAGCACCAGCATGTTGACCAGGATATTGGTGCCGAATCCGAAGAAGGCGTTCCAGTCGCCTGGTGTCCACAATGCCGGCTTGAAGTCAGTCTTTCCGACGGTTCCCGTCATGCTCGTGCTCATCGTGATGCTCCCGCTGCCAAACTAATTGTAGTCCCCGCTGTCATTGCCTTGAGAACCGCGGCCGAGTCCGAAACCCAGCCGAAGATGCCCCCCTGGGCCTTGATCATTTTCAGGCCCATCTCGTGGAATTCGGGAAAGTAGGAAGCGCAGCCGTCGGCCAGCACCACGCAGCGATAGCCGCGGTCGTTGGCCTCGCGCACCGTGGTGTTGACGCAGACCTCGGTGGTCACACCGCAGACCAGGAGATTCTCGATGCCGTATTTCTGCAAGGTATCGCCGAGCTCGGTGGCGTAGAACGCGCCCTTGCCGGGCTTGTCGATCACGATCTCGCTGTCGAGCGGATAGAGTTCGGGAATGATGTCGTGGCCGGCTTCGCCGCGGATCAGGATCCGTCCCATCGGGCCGGGATCGCCGATGCGCAAGGACGGCGCGCCGCGCTCGATCTTGGCCGGCGGCGCATCGGACAGATCGGGCAGATGGCCCTCGCGGGTATGCACGACCAGCACGCCGAGATCGCGCGCGGCATCCAGCACGGATGCGATCGGCTTTACCGCGCGCTTAAGCTGCGAGACATCATTGCCGAGCGTTTCGCCGAAGCCGCCCGGCTCCATGAAATCGCGCTGCATGTCGATGATGAGAAGCGCCGTCGCCGACCAGTCGAGATCGATCGGTGCAGGCTCCGCGGCGACGGTACCGGTGGACGGTTGTCTTGGGATCGCCATGACGTTCGCACCCCGCGCGAGAGAACTCCCGGATGCGAACGAAGCAAAGCGCGTGCCATTGTGTACAATGGCTGCGGGCCGCGACACGGTCGGAAATCGATCGTCTTTTCAGCGAGTTGGATTTTCGAGGGGGGCCTGCGTATTCGCTGGGCGCAGCTTTCACGACGTGCAATTGCTTATTAGTTGGGCGGCAAACTCATCATGCAACTGTGCGAGGCGGAGGCCAACCCCACGAGCGCATCGTGGTTCAGACGGCCTCGAAGCGGACTTTTTGCGCGCCTTTCCACAGCACGGTCTTGCCGAGTTCGGCCAACCGCTCGAGGTTGGAAGTCAATGTGATGAAATGGTTGCCGGCGAGCTGTCCCACCTTGCTGGCAAAACGCACGCCGCCGTAGGCCAGCAAAATCTCGGTTTCGCTGATGCCGCCGGGATAGAGGATGATTTGGCCGGGCGCGGGATAGCTGGTCTGGTTCTCGTAGGAAACGTCGAAATCGAGATCACCAAGCGGCATCCAGACGGCCTCGCCGCTCCAGCGCACATGGATGGCCTGGCTCTCGAACGGCGTCGCCTTGCGAAAGGCCGCGCAGGTCCTGGGCGCCAGTCGCTCCTCGAAGCGGGCCTGGAACGTGAAGTCGCCGGCGTGGACGATGAGTTGGTTCATTCAGGCATGTCCGTGATGGTGACGAGGGGGAGCTTGGCGAAACCGGTTCGAAACGAGTAACATTCCAGACTGGCAAAGTTCTTTTCGTCCAGCCGCTTCGGCTCACTGGACCACGCGCCGCGCGAATCCGTCAACGCATTTTCGATGTCAGCTTGATCACGGGGCCATCCACCACAAACTTGCCATAGCCGCGGTGGTGGATGGTTTTCGGCTTCGGCTGCTTCGGGTCGGCCCAGGCCTTCACCACCTCGAGCACGAACAAATTGTATTTCTTCACGAGGCGGCTATCGACCACCTTGCATTCGAGATTGGCAAAGCACTCGGCGACCAGCGGCGCGCCGACATACCTGGCCTTGCGCGGCGTCAGGCCGAACTTTCCGAATTTCTCGACGTCGCGGCCGGAACTGTTGCCGACGTCGACGACCTTCTGCGCCAGGTGCAGCGCCGGGATGGCGATGACGCACTCTTTGGTCGCCGTCAGCGCCGCAAAGCTGTAATCGGCGCTGCTGACGACACAGGCAACCAGCGGCGGCTCGAATTCGACCATCATATGCCAGGACATGGTCATGACGTCGGCGCGGCCCTTGCGCGCCGTCGTCAACAGCACCACCGGGCCCGGCTCCAGCAATTGATAGACCTTTGCCAAAGCGGCAAATTCCTCATCATCTATATCCAGTCAGAAGATTTTGCCGGGATTGAGGATGCCCTCGGGATCGAACGCCTTCTTGAGCACCCGCATCAGCGCGATCTCGGCCTCGCTCCGGCAGACCGAAAGATAGGGCTTCTTCTCTAACCCAATTCCATGCTCGGCCGAAATCGACCCGCCGAACTTTCCGAGCGGACCATAGACCAGCGCCTCGATCTTCGGCCGCAGCTCCATGTAGTTCTGCGGTGCGACCTGCACGATGACGTGCAAATTGCCGTCCCCCAGATGGCCGAAGATCCAGAGCCTGTGTTCGCCGATCCCGGCGTTCAGATCTCTCTTCAATCCCTCGACATATTGCTCCATCGCGGCCAAGGGCAGCGAAATGTCGAACACGACGGGCATGCCGCCGACCACCACCTGCATGACGTCGTCGCGCAGCGCCCAGAAGGCGCGTCGGTCGCTGTCCGACTGCGCTATCGCTGCATCCGAAATCAGTTTTGCCTCCAGCGCGGTTTCCAGCGCGGTGACGAAGCGCTCAGAATCAAGTCTGGCATCGGCGCCGAGACTCTCGATCAGGACGTAATACGGATGGTCCTGACCGACCGGCGGCTTGCCGCGCGCCGGCGGCGACGTCACCAGGCGGTAGAAGGACTGCCACATCACCTCGAAGGCCGAGAGCGATCCGCCGAGAGCACTGTCGATGTGCTTGAGCAGTCTTGCCAGCGCCTCGAACGACGGCACCGCCACGATCGCGACGTCCTGCGAACTCGGCTTCTCGCGCAGCCGCAGCACCAGCCGCGTGATGATCCCAAGCGTACCCTCGGATCCGATAAAAACCTGCTTGAGGTCATAGCCCGCATTGTTCTTGATCAGGCGATTCATCGAGGACAGCACGGTGCCGTCGGCCAGCACGACCTCGAGACCGAGCACCATGTCGCGCATCATGCCGTAGCGGATCACGCGATTGCCGCCGGCGTTGGTGGCCGCGTTGCCGCCGAGCGTGGCGCTGCCGCGCGCGCCGAGATCGAGCGGAAAGCTCAGGCCATGCGGTTCGACCGCCTCCTGCAGCGCCTGCAGCGTGACGCCGGCCTGCACCACGGCAATCCGCTGCACCGGGTCGATCGCCTCGATGGCGCGCATCCGCTCAAGGGAGACGATCACCTCCTCGGACGAGGCATCGGCGCCGTGGACGAGGCCGGTGAGACCGCCCTGGGTCACGATCGGCACGCCGTGATCGTGACACCAGCGGACGGTTTTCGAAACCTCGCCGGTATCTCTTGGCCGCACCAGCGCCCGCGCCTTGAGAGTATCGGGGCGCAGAAAGCCGGCGGAACGCGTCGCAATCTCGGCAGCGCTCAATACGCCGGTCTCGCCGACGATGGCCCGCAGCGCTTCGACGGGGTCCATGACAAAGCTCCTCAAATCATCGCTTCGATCAGGCGCGGACCCCTGTGCTTCATCGCCGATTCATATTGCGCGGCGAATTCCTCGGCCGTGGTGGCGCGGCTTGCTTCGACGCCCAAACCGCTCGCGATCTGCGTCCAGTTCATCTCCGGATTGTGCAGGTCGAGCGTCGAGCGCGCGTTGTCGCCGACCGTCGTCACGCCCACCCGGTACAGTTCGTAATTGAGGATCGCATAGGACCGGTTGGCGTAGATGACCGTGGTCACGTCGAGCTTTTCGCGCGCCATGGTCCACAGCGCCTGCATGGTATAGGCGGCGCTGCCGTCGCCATGCGGGCAGACCACCTTGCGATCGGGAGCGGCCAGCGCCGCGCCCACGGCAAGCGGCAACCCCTGCCCGATGGAGCCGCCAGCCAGCGGCAAATGCGTATGCGGACGCGCGCGCGCCAGCGTCATCAACAGCGGCAGGCTGGCAGTGTTGGATTCGTCGGCATAGATCGCGTGATCCGGCGTCAGCTGCGCGATGATCTGAGCGATGCTGAGCGAATTCAGCAGACCGGTCGGCACGCCCGGCAGAAGCAGCGGCACCCGCGACGAAATCTCCCGCGGCGCTCCCAGCGCGTCGGCCAGATTCTGCAGGGCGCGAACGCCGTCCTCGTGCGGCTGCGCGAGGTAGATCAGCTCACAGGCCTCGGGCACGCACCAGCTCGGCTTGTCCGGATAGGCAAAGAACGACACCGGCGGAGTGCTGCCGACCAAGACCAGTTGCTCCGTTCCGGCGAGAAACGCGGCAACCTGCTCGCCGAAATAGGGAATGCGCTCCACCGGCACGCGGCCGGCGCCCATCTCGGCATGCGGCGCAAAGGTGTCACACAACAGCCGTACGCCGGTCTTGGCTTGAATACGCCCGGCCGCCTCCAGCCCGTCGCCGACAAGGGCGCGGCCGCGCAGCAACATCGCCGTCTTCTTGCCATTCGACATCAGTCTGGCAATGTCTTCGATAGCATCCGCCGTCACGACCGCAGACCCGATATCGGGCAGACGGTGCGCGGCGCGCTCGGCCGGATTCCAGGCGGCGTCGGCGGACAGGATCAAGGTGGCGATGCCGCCGGGCGCGGCCCGCGCCGCCTGCACCGCCCTTGCGGCATCACCCGCGGCAAGCCTCGCGCTTTTGGTCTCGTGGATCCAGCCCGATACCGGGCGGGCGAAGCCGGCGATGTCGGACGTCAGCAACGCGTCATATTGCAGGTGATAGGTGGCGTGATCGCCGACCACATTGACGATCGGCGTCGCCGCCCGGCGGGCGTTGTGCAGATTGGCCAGGCCGTTGGCAAGCCCTGGCCCGAGATGGAGCAGCGTCGCGGCAGGCTTGCCGGCGATGCGGCCATAGCCGTCGGCAGCGCCGGTCGCGACGCCCTCGAACAGGCACAGCACCGGCCGCAATCCCTTCACGGTGTCGAGCGCCGCTACCAGATGCATTTCGGACGTGCCGGGATTGGCGAAACAGGTGTCGACCCCGCAATTGACCAGCGTCTGAACCAGGGATTGGGCGCCGTTCATGTGACCGCTCCTGTTCTGTCGGAGATCAGCGCCACCGCAGCGCCATCAACACGATCTCCGTCGGTTGGCCGCGATGCCGCCGCTGATGATATCGCCCCTGCTAAATTCGATACCAAACCGGTGCGCGTCCTTGCGCTGGATCAATGATGCGACTGAATCGGCTGCGACCCGGGCTTGTGCCGGTGGTTTTCCGGAGCGCGGTAGCCCGTTATTTTCGGTGCAAATCGGACGGCACGTTGACCTAGATCAAGGCCTTCTTTGCATCGCCGTGGCGCATTGAATGTCTGCGGAGAAGGCTAGCGCACCGGCCAGTCGTTCTCGGGAACGGTGCCTCATGGACGTGATTGAAATCGACGTCGCTATTGTGGGGGCGGGCGGTGCGGGTTTGCGCGCCGCCATCGCGGTGACTGAGGCTGATCCTTCCCTCACGCTTGCGCTGATCTCCAAGGTCTATCCGATGCGCAGCCATACCGTGGCCGCCGAAGGCGGCGCGGCCGGCGTCATCAAGGACAATGACAGCCTCGACAACCATTTCCACGACACGGTCTCCGGCGGCGACTGGCTCTGCGACCAGGACGCGGTCGAACTGTTCGTCAACACGGCGCCGGTGGAGCTGTTGCAGCTGGAGCACTGGGGCTGTCCCTGGAGCCGCGAAGCCAATGGCAAGGTCGCGGTGCGGCCGTTCGGCGGCATGAAGATCGAGCGCACCTGGTACGCCGCCGACAAGACCGGCTTCCATATCCTGCACACGCTGTTCCAGACTTCGCTGAAATATCCCTCGATCAAACGCTTCGACGAATATTACTCGACCGATCTGATCGTCGAGGACGGCCGCTGCACCGGCGTGGTCGCGATCGAGATGCGATCGGGCCGCATGGTGGCGTTCCGCGCCAGGGCTGTCGTCATTGCCACCGGCGGCGCCGGACGCATCTTCCCCTTCACCACCAACGGCGCCATCAAGACCGGCGACGGGATGGCGATGGCCTACCGGGCCGGGGTGATGCTGAAGGACATGGAATTCATGCAGTATCATCCGACCGGGCTGCCGGGCACCGGCATCCTCATCACCGAAGGATCGCGCGGCGAAGGCGGCATCCTCGTCAACAAGGACGGCTACCGCTATCTGCAGGACTACAATCTCGGCCCGCCCGACCCCTGGCCGCGCAAGAAGGCGATGGAGCTCGGGCCGCGCGACCGCCTGAGCCAGGCCTTCTGGCACGAGCAGCAGAAGGGCCGCACCATCAAGACTCCGCAAGGCGACGTGGTGCATCTCGACATCCGTCAGCTCGGGGAAAAGATGATCAACGAGCGGCTGCCGATGGTGCGCGAACTCGCGAAAGCCTATGTCGGCGTCGACCCGGTGCACGAGATGATCCCGGTGCGGCCGGTGGTGCATTACACCATGGGCGGCATTCACACCGATATCGACACCGCGACGTCGCTGCCCGGCCTGTTCGCCGCCGGCGAATGTGCCTGCGTCTCGATCAATGGCGCCAACCGCCTCGGCTCCAATTCGCTCGCCGAAATCGTCGTGTTCGGCGCCCGCGCCGGACGCAGCGCCGCGGCCTTTGCCCGGGCGCACCCGAAGCCCGCCGCGAGCGCAAAGGCCGCGGAGGCGGCACAAGGCAACTTGCGCGAACTTTTCGCCCGCGAGGGCGGCAGCGATACCGTCTCCGGCCTGCGCAAGGCGATGAACGATACCATGGAAAGCGGAGCCGGTATCTACCGCAGCGCGGACACTCTGCGCCAGACCTGCGGCGCGCTGGCCGACCTTCGCGCACGCTACCGGAATATCCAGTTGCAGGACCGCAGCAATGTCTTCAACACCGATCTGATCCAGACGCTGGAACTCGGCTGCATGCTCGACGTCGCCGAAGCCATGGCGCATTCGGCGCTGGAGCGCAAGGAATCCCGCGGTTCGCACCAGCGTCTCGAATACCCCACGCGCGACGATACAAATTATCTCAAGCACAGCCTGGCGCGCTATCGCGGCGCCGATCCGCCATCGATCAGCTATCTCGACGTCGTGATCACCAGGTCGCAGCCGGCCGAGCGCGTCTACGGCGGAGCCGCACATGAGTGAAACCGTCACGCTCGAGGTGCTGCGCTATCTCCCCGAGACCGACAGCGAGCCGCATTTCCAGCGCTACACCGTTCCGTTCAGGGACGACTGGGTGGTGCTCGACGCGCTCAATCACGTCAAGGACAATCTCGACGCCACGCTATCCTACCGCTGGTCCTGCCACATGGCGGTGTGCGGCAGTTGCGGCATGATGATCAACAACGAGCCGAAACTGTCCTGCCACACCTTCCTGCGCGACTACCGCGGCGGCGTGATCCGGATCGAGCCGCTCGACCACTTCCCGATCGAGCGCGACCTCGTGATCGTGATGGACAGCTTCATGGACAAGCTGTCGGGCGTGAAGCCCTGGCTGATCCCGAAACAGGAGAAGCCGCTGAGCGAGGGCGAATATCTGCAATCGCCGGCCGAGCTCAACGTCTTTCACCAGTACACCCAGTGCATCAACTGCGTGCTGTGCTACGCCGCCTGCCCGCAGATCGGTTTGAACGCAGATTTTGTCGGCCCGGCGGCGCTGGCGCTGGCGCACCGCTACAATCTCGATTCCCGCGACGGCGGCAAGGACGCGCGCGCCGAAACGGTGGCGAGCAACGAGGGCATCTGGGAATGCACCTTCGTCGGCGCCTGCTCCCAGGTTTGCCCCAAGAACGTCGATCCCGCCGCCGCGATCCAGCAAACAAAGATTTCCGCGTCCGTCGACTGGCTCAAGGACCTGCTGACGCCGGGAGCGCATCGATGAACCGCCGTCCTTATGTGCGCAAGGTCGAACGAAACTGGTGGCTGCAGCATCCGCGCTATGTCGCCTACATGATCCGCGAACTGACCAGCCTGTTCGTCGGCCTCTATTGCGTGCTGCTCGCAATCGGCCTGATCCGGCTGGCGCAGGGCCATGCGGCGTGGGACGGATTCGTCGCGGCGTTCTCAAGCCCGCCGGCGTTGTCTTTCAATTGCTGTGCCTGGTCTTCGCCGTCTATCACAGCGTGACCTGGTTCGCGCTGACGCCGAAGGCGATGCCGCTGATGGTGAAGGGCGAACCGGTGCCCGGCAAATGGATCGTCGGCGCGCATTACCTCGCCTGGGCGGCGGTGTCGGCCGTCGTGCTGATGGCGGCGGGGGTGTAGGCCATGGCGAAATCGAACAAGCCGATCCTGTGGCTGCCCTTCGCGGCTGGCGGACTGGTGGCGGCGCTGATCACCCCGGTGCTGATCCTGATCACCGGCGTGCTGGTGCCGCTGGGCGTCTTGCATCTGCACTACGAGACGATCGCGGCGTTCGCGCACCATCCGATCGGCAAGTTGATCCTGCTCGGCGCGGTGGCGCTGCCGGCCTGGCACGCCGCGCATCGCCTGCGGATGACGGCGCATGACCTCGGATTGGGGGGCGGCGTCGCGATTAAGGCGGCCTGCTACGGCACGGCCTGGCTGCTCATTCTGGTCGCCGCCGGCGCGCTGATCGCGATCTGACGTCAGCGCTTGATCACGATTTTCTGATAGAGCCCGCCGAAAAACGACTGCTTGCGCCATCCGCTCCGCGCAGCCGCCGGCAACCAATGGACGATCTCATCGCGCCACAGATCCAGCGCGAAGGGCTCGAGCGCCGCGAGCAAGGGACCCCATACATAGCGCAGCGGATGCCACCAGCGCGGCAGCGCATAATCGACGATGACGATCTCGCCGCCGGGCCTGACGACACGAAAGACTTCGCTCAGCGTTCGCTCGCGGTGCGCTGCCGGCTGCTCGTGCAACAGGAAAAACAGCAGTGCGCGATCGTAGCTGGCGTCGGGAAGCCTGAGGTCGGCGGAATCCATCGAGAGCAGCCGCGCCGGCGCGCCTGAAGGCAGCTTGTTTCGCAGGTTTTCCAGTTGCAATAGCAGCACGTCGACGACATCCAGCCTGCCGCCGCCGGCCGCGACCCGTTGCGTCAGTTCGCTGGTGAGATCGCCGTAGACGCAGGCCACCTGCAAGGTCGCGCCGGGAAGCACATCCCCCAATTCCGCCATCGCCGCGTTGCGCAGCCGCGTATAATTGCCCCACAGAATGAGGTTGACCAGCCATTGCCGCTCGAAGAACCAGATAGCCCTTGGGTGTACATAGGCCCACCAGTAATGCGCCGTGAGATAATGCGGTGCCTTGATGTTGCGTCCGGGCTGCGATTCAGCCATTGGGGCGGCAAGCGATGCGCCCCCCGCGATGGCACTGGGAAGCACCTGCCGCAATGAGATGCCCTCGCTGCGGCTCGTTGACTGCGCTTGGGTCAATTGCCCTCCGGCCGGCTGAAGAGACGGTCATGCCGCCCACGCACCATACTGGCCGGAAACAGGCAGTCCACTTTGATGTTGGTCAACATGCCGGGAAATACCCCGCACCTTCCCGGACGCGGACGCGCGCGGGCTTGATCTTTGTCAATGGATCCCCAGTTCCGGCTTGCTAACTTAGCCACATGATCAAGCATCACGAGCCATGGGACACCCGCTCCATCATCAGCCGGTGGGCGCACGTCCTGGAACGGAGCGGGCTCGCCCTGACGGGGGCCTCCTGCGGGCTGTTCGTCGCCGCCCATGTGGCAAGGGCCAATATCGAGCTGATCGGTTCGGCCGGCACGGTGCTGGCGATGATGATCTACGGGGCCGCCGGCTTCTATCTCGGGATCGATCTGCCCCGCGTTCCCCCCGATCACAAGATGCACCTGCCGCTGCGGCATGGGTTGGGTTCCATGTGGGATACCGTGGAGCTGCTCAGTGCAGCGGGTACTTTCCTTGCATCGGTGGCAGCGGTGGTTTCCGTCTCCAGCATCGTTCTGGACGAGACGGCGCGCGCGGGTACGGCGCTCCTGATCAGCTCTTGCTGGGGGATCGGCACGACCATGCAGATCGCCGCCGGGATCATCGCGCGCGTGCGGTCCGAATCTTCCCCCGCCTCCTAGCACCCCCCGCTTTCCATTCTGCCGCGCGCCCGATTGACGGAATGGCGCAAGCGTAGAACTATTCCAGCGGCCCCGCCGTATGCCTTGGCGTGGGCGCCGTCAGGATGGCGCGAAGCAGTTGCTTCGCGGATTTGAGTCAAGAACGAGAGTGCCCATGTCGACAAAAGATCCCGTCAACTGGATGTTGTCCGAGGCGATCGATTCACTGGCCCGCGCCGAACGGCTGCGCCAGCAGTTCTTCAGCCTGCAGTCGAGGGCCGGCTCGAGCGAGGCCAGTTGGGAACCGCCGATCGACGTGCTGGAGACGGACCGGGAGATTCTGATTCTCGTTGCGCTACCCGGCGTCGATCCCGAGCATGTCGAGGCCGTGATCGAAAACGGGACGCTTATCGTCAGCGGACAACGGGTGCTGCCCGCGGAGCTGCGCAACGCCAGGATTCACCGGCTGGAGCTGCCGCAAGGCCGATTCGAACGCCGCATCGCACTGCCGACCGGGCGTTACGCGGTCAGCCGTTTCGCCGTGAACGGATGCATCGTATTGCGTCTGGCCAAGTCTCTTTGAATACAAGTCTCTTTGAAGACAAGTCTCTGCGAAGACGGGTCTGTGTGAAGATTAAGTCTGTGTGAGGATCGTCATGTCAGCAGCCAACGAAGAAGCCGCTTCGGCCTCGCCCTCCGCCACCACGCCGGCGGACTCCATGCCGATCCCCAGCGATGCCCTGATCATCATTCCCGTGCGCAATACCGTGTTGTTTCCGGGGGTGGTCGCGCCGATCACCGTCGGGCGGCCCAAATCGATCGCCGCCGCCCAGCAGGCGTTGCGCGAGCAGCGGCCGGTCGGGATCCTGCTGCAGCGAAACGCCGAGGCGGACGACCCTGCTCCCGACCAGCTTTTTCGGATTTGCACGATCGCGAACATCGTTCGTTACATTACCGCGCCCGACGAAACCCACCACATCATCTGCCAGGGCATCCAGCGCGCCCGCATTCTCGATTTCCTGCCCGGCACGCCGTTCCCGGTGGCGCGGGTGCTGCATATTCCGGAGCCCACGACGAGTTCGCCGGAAATCCAGGCGCGTTTTCTCAACCTGCAAGGGCTCGCCGTCGAAGCCATTCAACTGCTGCCGCAGGCGCCGCCGGAGCTTCTCGCCGCATTCCAGTCCACCACCTCTCCGGCGGCGCTCGCCGATCTCGCCACCGCCTATATGGACATCAAGCCGGAGGACAAGCAGGAGATCCTGGAAACCATCGACCTCGCGCAGCGCATGGAGAAGGTTTCGCGCCACCTCGCCGAGCGGCTTGAAGTGCTGCGGCTGACGGCGGAGATCGGCCAGAAGACCAAGGCGACTTTCGACGAACGCCAGCGCGAGGCCATCCTGCGCGAGCAGATGGCGACCATTCAGCGTCAATTGGGCGAAGGCGACGGCAAGGCGCAGGAGGTCGCTGAGCTGAACGAGGCGATCGCCAAGGCGGGGATGCCGCCGGAGGCGGAAAGCCAGGCGAAAAAGGAGGTGCGCCGCTACGAGCGCATGCCGGAAGCGGCCGGCGAGGCCGGCATGGTCCGCAGCTATCTCGACTGGTTGATCGAGCTGCCATGGGCGCTGCCGCCCGAAAAGACCATCGACATTCCCGAGGCGCGACGGATTCTCGACGAGGATCATTACGGCCTGGAGAAGATCAAGAGCCGCATCATCGAATATCTCGCGGTCCGCAAACTGGCGCCGCATGGCAAGGCGCCGATCCTGTGCTTCGTAGGGCCCCCGGGGGTCGGCAAGACCTCGCTGGGGCAGTCGATCGCGCGCGCCATGGATCGGCCGTTCGTCCGCGTCAGTCTCGGCGGGGTTCATGACGAGGCCGAGATACGCGGCCACCGCCGCACCTATATCGGCGCCCTGCCCGGCAACATCATCCAGGGCATCAAGAAGGCGGGCGCGCGCAATTGCGTGATGATGCTCGACGAGATCGACAAGATGGGACGCGGAATTCAGGGCGATCCGTCGGCCGCGATGCTGGAAGTGCTCGATCCCGAGCAGAATTCGACGTTCCGTGACAATTATCTCGGCATTCCCTTCGATCTTTCGCGCGTGGTGTTCATCGCCACCGCCAACATGCTGGATACGGTTCCCGGTCCCTTGCTGGACCGCATGGAAATCATCAGCCTGCCCGGCTACACCGAGGACGAGAAGCTTGAGATCGCGCGGCGCTATCTGGTTCGCCGCCAGATCGAGGCCAACGGCCTGAAGCCCGAGCAGGCCGAGATCGACATCGAGGCGCTGCGGCTGATGATCAAGGGCTATACCCGCGAGGCCGGCGTCCGTTCGCTGGAGCGGGAAATCGGCAAGGCGCTGCGCCATGCCGCGGTGCAGATCGCCGAAGGCTCTGCGAGCAAGGTTACCATCGCCGCCAGCGAACTTGTGGCCGTACTGGGCCAGCCGCGTTTCGAAGGCGAGATCGCCATGCGAACCAGCGTTCCCGGGGTGGCGACTGGGCTCGCCTGGACGCCGGTCGGCGGCGACATTCTCTTCATCGAGGCCACGCGTGTTCCCGGCAAGGGCGCGTTCATCCTGACCGGCCAGCTCGGCGACGTCATGCGCGAGAGTGTGCAGGCCGCGTTGACGCTGGTGAAAAGCCGCGCCGCCCAGCTCGGGATCGACCCCTCGGTGTTCGAAAAGAGCGACATCCACGTCCATGTGCCCGCCGGCGCCACGCCGAAGGACGGACCTAGCGCGGGGGTTGCGATGTTTACCGCCCTTGCCTCCCTGCTTACCAACCGCACGGTGCGCAGCGACACGGCGATGACCGGCGAGATCTCGCTGCGTGGCCTGGTGCTGCCGGTCGGCGGCATCAAGGAAAAGGTGGTTGCGGCCGCCGCGGCCGGCCTCACCCGGGTGATGCTGCCGGCACGCAATCGGCGGGATTACGACGACATTCCGCAAGGCGCCCGCGACAAGCTCGAATTCATCTGGCTCGAGCGCGTCGACGACGCCATCGCCGCGGCGCTGGAGGAAGACAAGCAGGCGGCGGTGGCCTGACGAGGCCACCGATTTTTCCCGAAGTTTGATCTAGAGCAAAAAACAGCAGAGGCTTTTGCGCTCTTATCTGTCAACAAGGAGGCCCTGAAGGGCGCAGCAATCTGCAGAGGTGTCGATATGACAGGCGAAACCGTGAAAATCCTTCTGCTGCTTCTGATGTTTGGCAGTCTTGAGGCCGCGATGCGCGTTCAGCCGGCTGTCCTGAAACGCCGGTCCCAGGGACGTCGGCCCCCGCACTGAACCAGCGGCGAACCAATCTTCTTCTGACCGGCATCGGCCCGACGGCCGGCGCTGCTTTCCTTTGTGGCAGACCCGAAGTCTCCGAGAGAGGCAAGAGTCCCCTTGCGCTGGATCAGCCCGGCGCTTCCAGGTTGACCCTGATCAAGCCAGGATCGCCTTTTCCGCTTAGCCTGTTCGCGCTATCTACGAATACCGGGCCCGGAGACCATCAATGCGCGCGCAGCAAATCATGACCCAGCACGTCATCACGATCGGCGCCGACGCGCCGATCGCCGAGGCGGTCGACACCATGCTGCGGCACCATGTCAGCGGGCTGCCCGTGGTCGATACCGACGGCGATCTGATCGGCATCATTTCGGAAGGCGATTTCATCCGCCGCGCGGAGATCGGAACGCAGCGCAAGCCCGGCCGCTGGCTGAGTTTTCTGGTTGGCACCGACCGGGTCGCCGCCGACTTCGTTCATTCCCATGGCCGCAAGGTCGGCGAGATCATGACGCCGGATCCCCTGACCATCTGGGAGGATACGCCGCTCGACGAGATCGTCGAGATCATGGAATCGAACAACGTCAAGCGCCTTCCGGTGGTGCGCGGCAAGCGCCTGGTCGGCATCGTCACCCGCTCGGATTTCCTCGCCACCGTCGCCGACCTCGCCCGCCATGCGCCGAGCCCGTCTGCGGATGACGACAGTCTTCGCGAGCGGGTCGTCGCGGCGATGGACGGCGCGGCCTGGGGGCCTTGCCGGCTCAAGGTCACGGCGCGGGACGGGGTCGTCGGCCTCAGCGGCGTGATCGCGAGCAAGAATGCCCGGCAGGCAGCGATCGTCGCCGCGGAAAACGTCCCGGGCGTCAGGAAAGTGGTCGATAATCTCGAAGCGCGCGCCTATCCGCCGCCGGAAGAGGATCTCGGCGGCGGGGATATTGTCTCGTTGCAGGAGCAGCCCTCGACCGCAGACGACGAGCCGCTGTGAGCGACCGGCCTAGAATGAAGAACAGGTATTATCCACAGGCGTTGTCTCTTGCCGTCGCGCTTTCGCTTTGCGCAGGCGCGGGTGGGGCATTCGCGCAAAACATCGACAATGGCCGGCATCTGTCGGAGCGATGGTGCGTGGAGTGCCATGCGATCACCCCCGCTCCCGGAAAATCCAGGGCGCAATCCTTTGCGGCGATCGCCGCGAAGGAAAAAATCAGTACCGAGATGATCGCCTCGTTCCTGCGGCTGCCGCATGCCACGATGCCGAACGTGCCGCTGCGCGGCAACGACGCCGAGGATATCGCCGCCTTCATCATGAGCATGAAGAAGTAGCTGCGTAACCGGTCTACGTCCTCAGCTGTCGATGATCGCGACCGCCCTGGTCCAGCCTGCTGAGGCACGTTCGATCTTGACCGGGAAGCAGGACACGGTGAAACCGGTCGACGGCAACTGCTCGAGATTGTGCAGCTTCTCGATGTGGCAGTAGCCGATGTGACGTCCAGCCTTGTGGCCTTCCCAGATCAGGCTGGCATCTTTGGTCTCGGCGTATTTCTTCGCGGTGTAGACGAACGGCGCGTCCCAGCTCCAGCCGTCGATGCCGGTCAGCCGCACGCCGCGCTCGAGCATGTACATCGTCGCCTCATAGCCCATGCCGCAGCCGGAGGTGACGTAGTCATCCCGGCCATATTTGGCGCCGGCGGAGGTATTGACCACGACGATCTCCAGCGGCGAAAGCGTGTGGCCGATACGCTTGAGTTCGTTCTCGACATCTTTCGCCGTCACCACGTAGCCGTCGGGCAAATGGCGAAAGTCCAGCTTCACGCCGGGCCGTAAACACCATTCCAGCGGCACCTCGTCGATGGTCCACGACCGCTCGCCGCGATTCATGGTCGGGTGATAATGGTAGGGCGCATCGAGATGGGTACCGTTGTGGGTCGAGAGCTGGACCATCTCCATCGCCCAGCCCTGCCCGTCCGGAAGGTCCTCGGCCTTCAGCCCTTCGAAGAACTGCAGCATGCGCGGCAGGCTCTGCTGATGGTCGCTGTACTGGATCGTCGGATGAAGTCCCGGCGGATCGGCCGGCACGTCGTTCTGCAACGGAACGGAAATATCGATCAGTCGTCTGGCCATAGGCGTCTCCTCGAAGACTTTTTATGTGTTTGCATCAGACCGGCTTGATGCCGGCCTTGGCGACGACGTCGCGCCATTTCGGTACCTCGTCCGCGATACGCTTGCGCATGCCGTCGGGCCCGTTGGCGATGACCTCGAAGCCGTCATTGCGCAACTGCTCGGCAATCCCTGGCGTCTTCAGAATTTCGATCGACTTCGCCGACAGCCGCTCGACGATGGCCGGCGGCGTCTTCGCCGGCGCGAGAAAGCCCTGGAACGTGTCGGCGATGAAATCCTTGAAGCCGAGTTCGACCATCGTCGGAACATTGGGCAGATCGAACCAGCGCTGGGCGCCGGTGACGGCAAGCGCCTTCAGCGCGCCGGATTCGATCTGCGGATGCGCCGGCGGCAAGGCCGCGCAGCAGACCTGGGTGATGCCGCCGAGCACCGCCTGGATGGCAGGGCCCGCGCCGGAAAACGGCACATGCGTGATCTGGATGCCGCCGACGATCTTGAGAAGCTCGGCCGACAGATGCGGCGTCGTGCCGATGCCCGGGCTCGCATAATTGAGCTCGTTTGGATCGGCCTTTGCGCGCGCGATCAGCTCGGCCATGGTGTTGACGCCGAGCTTTGGATTGACCAGGAACACATTCGGCGATGTCCCGAGCTCGGCGATCGGCGCGAAGTCCTGGTAGGGATCGTAGGGGATTTTGGCGTAGAGGCCGGGATTGACGACATAAGCGCTCGAGGTGACCAGGAGCGTATAGCCATCGGGATCGGCATGCGCGGCGGCACCAATTCCGATATTGCCGCCGGCTCCAGCCTTGTTCTCGACGATGACGGTGCCGCCAATGGCTTCACCGAGATGGGTCGCGAGGATGCGCGCCATGATGTCGGTCGGACCGGCCGGGGCGAACGGCACGATGATCTTGACGGGACGTTCGGGATAGCCCGCCGCCCTGGCCTGCTTCAGGCCGAGGTATCGAAGCGACGATCGCCGAGCCCCGCCCCCCGCAGATCTCGCGGCGCGACGGATAGGCCAATTTCCTGCCGGGCATGGTATCCTCCCCGATTTCCGCGTCACAGGCACGCCAGGTTTTCTTCGCACCTGGTCGGCATCAGGATGTAAGCCAAGACTTTTGGCCTTTTATATGCGGCCTAGAGATAGCCGGTGCCGGCTTCCTCGGCGAAGCGCCCAGGGTCGCCTTCCCAGACGATCCGCGCGTGCTCCAGCACATAGACCCGGTCGGCATGCGGCAGCGCGAAGGTGACGTTCTGCTCACCCAACAAAACCGTGATCGGCGTGGTCTGGCGCAGCTTTTCCAGCGCCTTCGACAATTGTTCGAGAATGACCGGCGCCAGCCCAAGCGTCGGTTCGTCGAGGATCAGGATTTTCGGCTGCATCATCAGCGCCCGGCCGATCGCCAGCATCTGCTGCTCACCGCCGGACAGCGTCTGCGCCATCTGGTTCTGCCGCTCTTTCAGGATCGGAAACAACTCGAACAGCCACGCCAGTTGCGTGGCCTTCTCCTGGTCCGACAAATGCTGCCCGCCGAGATCGAGGTTCTCGCGCACGCTCATCTCGCCGAACAGCTCGCGCGATTCCGGGCACTGCACGATGCCGCTGCGGGCGATCCGCGCCGGGCTGGTGCCGCGCAGCTTTTCGCTGTCGCGGAGGATCTCGCCGGTATAGGGCAAAAAGCCGGAAATGGTGTTGAACAGCGTGGTCTTGCCGGCCCCGTTCAGCCCGACCACCGAGACGAACTCTCCCTGGTGGACATGGATCGAGACGTTTTCCAGCGCCTGTGCCTTGCCGTAATAGACACTGACATTCTCGACCTGCAACAGCGGAATCTTATCCTTGAAGCTGGTCTCCGGGCGCGCCGAGGTCTCGATCGCGCCGCCGAGATAGACCCGGCGCACGGTTTCGTTGCGCATCACCTCGTCGGCGCGGCCGGTGACGATCTCCTCGCCGAGATACATCGCCAGCACCCGGTCGACCAGGGCGGCGACGCTCTTGACGTTGTGGTCGACCAGCAGCACGGCGCGGCCTTCATCGCGGAAACTGCGGATCAGTTCGGAGAAGGTGCCGACTTCGGCGAGCGTCAGCCCTGCGAAGGGTTCGTCGACCAGCACCACCTTGGGATCCCGCGCGATCGCCTTTGCCAGTTCGAGCCGCCGCAGATCGGCGAACGGCAGCGTCGGCGGCCGCCGGTCCATCACGGCGCCGAGGCCGACGCGATCGGCGATCCATTTCGCGCGCTCGGTCAGCGCCTTGTCGGCAAACAGCATGAACAGGCTGTCGGGCAACAGCGCGACCATGATATTCTCCAGCACGGTTTGCCGGTTCAGCGGCCGGGAGTGCTGGAACACCATGCCAAAGCCCTTGCGGGCGATCTTGTGCGGCGGCAGGCCGGCGACATTCTCGCCCTGGAAGATGACCTCGCCCGCGGTCGGGCGCTCGATGCCCATGATCGACTTCATCGCCGTCGACTTGCCGGACCCGTTCGGGCCGATCAGGCCGAAGATTTCGCCGGCGCGCAGATCGAGGCTGAGATTCTTCACCGCGGTCAGGCCACCGAAGCGCTTGGTCAGGCCTCGGACTTCGAGAACCGGTCGGTTGCTAGTGGCGTCCATTATTGCCGAGCCCCATGCGAGAGGGCCGCGCCAAGGAAACCGTTGGGGAAGAACAGGATCACCAACAAAGCAACGGTCGAGACGATAAAAGTTGCCAATTCGCCGGTAGGCCGCAGGAACTCCCCTGCAACGATCAGGAAGACCGCGCCCAGTGCCGCGCCCAGCACAGTGCGTCTTCCGCCGAGCACAGCCGCGACAATGACCTGCACGCCGACGGCGATATCAACGACGGTGCCGACCGAGGCGGTGCCGAAATAAAACACCAACAGCGCGCCGGACAGGCCCGAGAAGAACGCACTCACCACGAAGGCCGCGAGCTTGTGCTTGACGATGTTGAAGCCGAGCGCGCCGGCCTGCACCGGATCCTGACCGCTGGCCTGCAGTACCAGGCCGACCGGCGACTGCGAAAGCCCGTACAGGATGATGGCGCTGATGGTCATGAAGCCGAGCGCGATCCAGTAATTGGCGCCGGCGTCGATGGTGATCACGTCGGGAATGGTGAGACCGATCTCGCCGCCGGTAAGATCGGCGAACACGACGATGAAATTCTGCAGCATCAGCACGGCGACCAGCGTCGTCAGTCCGAAATAGGGACCGCGTACCCGCAAGGCCGGCAACGCCAGCACGAAGCCGGCCACCACCGACGCCATCGCGCCCAGCACGATGCACAGATAGACCGACCAGCCATACTGGTTGTTGAGGATGCCGGCGGTGTAGGCGCCGACGCCGATCAGGAAGGTCGGCCCGAAATTCACCTCGCCGGCGAAGCCGAACAGCAGGTCCCACGCCATCGCGAACACGCCGAAATAATAGGCGACCGTCAGCAGGCCAAGAATATAGCCAGAGACATAGAGCGGCAGCGTCGCCGCGACGATGACCACGACGAGCGAAACAAAAAACAGCCGAGATTTGAAGAACTGGGCCATGCTCATCGCCTCCCGAGCAGGCCCTGCGGCCGGATATACATGACGATGACCAGCAGCAGCAGCGCCGGAATGGTGCGATAGGCCGGCGAGATCAGATAGGCCGTCAGCGTCTCAAGATAACCGACCACGAACGCCGCGATCAGCGAGCCGGACACGCTGCCGAGGCCGCCGAGCACGACGATCGAGAATGCGCTCGCGGTCAGCGGGCCGACGCTATAGGAGCTGACGCCGAGGAACATGCCGAGCAGTACGCCGGCGATGCCGGCGAGCACGCCGTAGATCGCCCAGACCACGACATAGATGCTGGTGAGTTCAAGTCCCAGTAGCGTGACGCCGCGCGGGTTCATCGACGCGGCCAGCACCGCCTTGCCGGTTCGGGTGCGGTTCACCATCAACCAAAGCAGGCCGATCACGAGGCAGCAGACCAACGCGGTGAAGATCTCGTTTTTCGGGGTGCGGACGCCGAAGATGTCGACGACACCCTCGACGATCGGCAGCACGGTCTTGGCGTTGTTGGTGAAGAAATAGGCGATCAGCTCCTGGATCATGATCCCCCACAGCAGGGTGCCGGTGAGGACGAAGATTTCCTTCTCCTCGTTGGGAATTCGCCGCGACTTCTGGATCGGCTGCACCACCGCGAAATATGTGGCGAACGCTGCGACCAGGGCAACCGCAACGCCGACCAGCGCCCCGGCGTAGGTGTTCATGTGCAGCGTCGAGGCGGCCGCCCACGCCGCCACCGCCGCCAGCACCATGATGGCACCGTGCGAGAGGTTGAGCACGCCGGAAACGCCGAAGATGAGGGTGAAGCCGGTAGCCCCGAGAGCATACAGGGCGCTGATGGCAAAGCCGTCGATCAGGATCTGAAAAGCAAGCATCTATATGGCCGCGGCAGCACCGCTGCCTCACTCCTACTAAAAGAAATTGCCAAAGCGAAAATGCTCCCGGGCGAACCCGGGAGCACGATCATTCTTTTTTCTAGTTCGACGTGACCTTGATGAAGCTCGGGAACTTCAACTGGCCCTTGGCGACTTCCTTCGGCCAGACGGCGACCTGCTTGCCGTCCTGCCACTGCAGCATCAGGCCGGTGATCAGGCCCTTGCCGTACTTGATCGAGTGGGTGAACGGATCGTCCTTGCCGTAGAACTGGATGCGGCCGATGGTGCCGACCCAATCGGTCTTTTCCAGAGCCTCGACCAGCTTGTCAGCATCGGTCGAGCCGCCGCGCTTCACCGCGTCGGCGATGTAGTAGACCTCGTCGTAGGCGGTGTAGCCGGCATAGGACGGGAAGTTGCCGAACTTCGCCTTGAATCCCTGCGTGAACGGCAGGCTCTTTTCCGTCACCGGCACATCCGGTCCGGATACGCCCTGATAGAGCACGCCCTCGGCAGCGTCATTGGTGTCCTTGCCGAAGGTGGAGTTGGTGGCCTGCGAAGAGATGCCGAGCATCGGGATCGGCACCTGCTGGTTCTTCCACTGCACCGTCGGCTGCACGCCGACATGCGAAATGCCGGTGATGATCACGTCGGGCTTGGCGCCTTCGATCTTGTTGAAGATCGGGGTGAAGTCGGTGGTGTCGGGCGAGAAGCGGATGTGGTCGAGCACCTTCAGGCCGATCTTGGGCAGGCACTCTTCGTAACCGACGTCGAGCGGCTTGGTCCAGGCGGCGTCCTCGCTCATGATGACGGCGGTCTTCATGTGCTTCTGCTCAACCAGCAATTCCTTGGCGGCGTCGCAGACCGACAGCGCCAGCGCGGCCGAGGTCAAATAGCCGTGGAACGTGTATTTGTTCTTCTCGTAGTCGGCATGCACGCTCTTGCTGATTTCGTTCGATGCAGCGCCGGGCGTGATGAAGGGCGTCTTCAGGCGCGATGCCCAGGGCTCCAGCGCCAGCACGACTTCGCTGATGTAGCTGGCGATGACGATGTTGACGTGGTCCTCGTTGACCGCGCGCTGAAACGCGCGAACGGAATCGGCCGAAGAGGAATGGTTGTCGTAGGTGACGATCTCGATCTTGCGGCCGTCGACGCCGCCCTTGGCGTTGATTTCATCGGCCGCCATCTGGGCCGCCTGCGGGATCGACGCACCGGCGATGGCCTGCGCCTCGGCGATGACGCCGATCTTGATGGGGTCCGCGGCCAGCGCCTGGCCGGAGGCGATCGTTAACAGGCCGAGCGCGGTTCCGCCGAGAAGTCCTCGCAATGACCAAAAAATAGGCGACCTGGATGTCTTGTTCATATCGTTTCTCTCCATTCTTATTCTTGAGCCGTTATTGAGCTTTCCCAGTATTTTAGCCGGGCATGCGGGCACGGCAAGCGAAACTGCACCGCAACGCGTTCCGCGTCAGCGCGACTAAAGTAGGTGGGAGTGAATCGCGGTTGGCGGTCGAGTTCGCCGGGGGTCCCTGCGTATTCCCGGGACTCACGGACAACCGCACGACAGGCTCCGAATCAAAAAAATGCTGTGCCGCAACCACTTCTCGCGGGATATCTGCGAGGTGAGCAGGCCGCCCCCTCGCCGGCCCGCATGATCCGGGCGCAGGAAATTGGCCGGCCGGCGGTGGAACCGGAAGCTGCTCTCGAAAATGTCAAGACGGCGCGGCTGCAGGGCAGGCCGCGCCGTTTGCAGGCAAGGACAGGGAATGCGAGCCGGCGGCCCTAGCGGGCTGCCGCCTGCCGAACCGCGGGCTTGCGTTCGATCGGATGAATGTCGATGGCTCGCAGGCGCCCCATTCGCAGCACATCCATCGCCAGTGTGCGGCCGATCCGGTCGCGATCGAGGATACGGATCAGATCGTCGACGCCGTTGACGTCGACGCCATCGAGCTTGATCACGACATCGCCGGGCAACAGGCCCGCCTTCGCCGCCGGCCCGTCCGGCTCGATCTGCGCCAACAGCGCGCCCATCTTGTTGTCGACGCCGGCGACCACCGCATGCCGCCGCGGCACCGGCACGGTCTGGCCGGACACGCCAATATAGGCGCGGCGGACGTAGCCATGGCGGATGATCTCGGACAACACGAACTGCGCGGTGTTGCTTGCGACCGCAAAGCAGATGCCTTGCGCGCCGCTGATGATCGCGGTGTTGATACCGATCACCTCGGCGGCGGAGGACACCAGCGGCCCGCCGGAGTTGCCGGGATTGAGCGCGGCGTCGGTCTGGATGACGTCCTCGATGGTCCGGCCGCTGACCGAGCGGATCGAACGGCCGAGCGCCGACACCACGCCCGCCGTCACCGTCGATTCAAAGCCGAGCGGATTGCCGATCGCCACCACCAGTTGGCCGCGCCGCAACGTCTTGGAATTGCCGAGCGAGGCGTAGCGCAAATCCCGCACGCCATCGGCGCGCAGCAACGCCAGATCGGTATCCGGGTCAACGCCGAGCACGCGCGCGTCCGTGACGATGCCCTCGGTGTCGCGCAGCCTGATCTGCTTCGACGATCCAACCACATGACTGTTGGTAAGCACGAGTCCGTCCGGAGAGATCACGATGCCTGAGCCGATCCCGCCGCGCCCGCGCGCGTCCGGCCCGGCCGAGGTGGTCTCGACGCGGACCACGGCAGGTCCGACGCGTTCGGTCACGCCGATCACGGCATTGGAATAGGCATCGAGCAGCGCCGCATCGTCGGTGGCCGCAGGTCTGGCCGCTTGCGACGGCGCGCTCTCGTCGAATGTGGAGTGGGTAAAATCCAGCATGGGTAATTCCTCGGAGGACGAAACAGATGGTGGCACTCCCCTGCCCTCGCAAGTCCCCTCGGGCGGAGCGACGCCGTGCCGGTTGGCTGGTCTGCCGAACTGGAATACCCTCTTGTGCGGCGGTCCCGAAGCACGGGACTTCGGGAAGGAAGGTCAGCGATGCGGGTTCGCCGGTTGGACCATGTCCTGCTCGCGATGCCGGCTGGGCGGGAAAGCGAGGCCCGGGAGTTCTACCAGGGAATTCTCGGAATCCCGGAGGCGGTGAAGCCTGCGGGTCTCGCCGCGCGGGGCGGCTGCTGGTTCGAGGACGGTGAACTGAAGGTTCACCTCGGGGTCGAGAAGAATTTTACGCCCGCGCGAAAGGCCCATCCGGCCTTCCTCGTGGACGACCTGGTTAGGCTGGAATCCGCCCTAAGAACAGCCGGCTATTCGATCGCCCATGACGAACCGCTGGAAGGCTACGACCGGCTGTTCGTCAATGACCCCTTTGGAAACCGGATCGAACTCATGCAGGTCAAGGCTTCCTGAGCGTCTGGCACGGGACCGCCGGGGTTCACCACCCACTGAGCGCGGGACTGGATTCCGGGGTTGGTGCGGAGAGGCGCTCGCCGTTCAGGGAGAACGGCTTGCTGAATTCAAGCACCCGTTCCGCCGGAGCGTACCAGCCTTGCGGAGCATGGGTGTCGTCGTGCAGGTAGCAGCGAACGCGTACCAGCGGCGATCCGACCGTGAAGGTGAAGTGGCGGCTCATCGGCGGGCATGTCACAAAGGAATGATACTTCGACAGCTGCGCGCAATTGACGAAGTTGGTACCCCATTTGCGCTCGACGTGCCCGCGACCGCCGACGACATCGTCGGGAAAGGTATGGGTGTGTCCGCCGAGCCAGAGATCGACCGCACCGGGATTTTGTTCGAGATATCGTTCAAAGCGCTGCGCCTTCGGTTCGTCATCGACGAAGTACAGGTAAGAGGCCCCTTCCGGAACACCATCGACGCCATGATAGCGGCCGTGGCGATAGCGGCCATCCGGATATTTGGAAACGCCCTCGAAGTCGCCTGACGCCACCGTCGTTTCACGCAGCATGTGATGGTGGCAACTGATGACGATGTCGTCTTTTGCCGCCTCTACATTCTCCTGCCACCACGCCCAGGTCTCGCTGGTCACCGCGCCGGCCGGCGACCCGCCGCCGAATTCGCGGCGACCGACCGGATACGGCAGATCGTTGCGATCGCTCATCATCAGAAAGCGGATATTGCCGACGCTGAAGGAGTAGCGTTCCCAGCTGCCTTTCACGGCAAAGGGCCGTCGTGAGGCGTCGACACCCGACGTCTCGGTATTTTCACCGATCGGATCGACCCATTTGCGAAACCACCAGTTTGCCGGCTTGCCAGCACTGGATGGCGCGTTCCCCGGAGAGGCATCGTGATTGCCCGCGACGGAGTAGATCTGCTCCCGGCGATGGTGCCTGAGAACCCCGAATTGCCGCGCCACCTCGCGCCCCTGCTCGTCGTCCGGCAAATCCCACAAACCGGCAGTGTCACCCAGGTCGAGCGCAACGTCCCAACGGAAGGGCGGACCGCCGAGCTCACCGCCGCTCTCGGATTGGCGCAGCGCCGAGGCGAGGCTCTCGGGATAGGCCGCCGGCGGGGTGAATTCCATGCCATTGCGTATCGCGGCTGACACGGCCTTGTCGGTCGCTACGTGCGCATCGGAAATCACCCACAGATGGAAGGTTTCCGCCTCGTTCGGCCCGGCGGCGCGGGGCTTCGGTTGACGCTGGCTCATATGCGGGGATCCTCTGGCATTTTCCGATTGATTTTCGCAACCTGGAACGGAGGCGATGCCGACGAAACGAAAAACGCTCACCCCGCTATAACTAATTGCCAAATAGACCGGCCGTCATCGTTAATCTCTTCAACGCCTCAGCGCCGTGAGTGCAACTCGCTATCGAAACAACGATTCGAGATCGAGTTGCCGCTTGATCATCTTCTGTTCAAAGGCGTCCGAAGCCCACTTCCCGATCAGAGCGCGATCGGCCGGCTTCACAGAAATGTCGACCTGATCGAGGTCCGTGGCGGCGTAGAACGGGTCATCCTTCGAAACCGCCTGAATGATGGCAGGGTCGGTTCTGAGATATTCACCAAACCAATCCGCCGATTTCTGGTGATTCTGCGCAATGAAGAGTATCGCCCGGCGCAGGGCGGCGAGATATTTCTCCACCTCCTCCGGATGCTCGGCAATGAACTTCGTCTTGACGATTGAAACAAACCGGAACGGCCAGCTATGGATGATTTTGGCGCCGGACTGCTCCTGCAACCGCAGCACCTGCGGCTGGCGGATAACGATCGCATCGACCGATTTGTTCGCAAGGGCGGTTGCAAGTTCGGCGGGGGCGATATTGACCAGTGATACCTTGTCGGAAAGCCCGACCTGTTTCAGCCACACCAGCGTATCGAGGTGCGAATCCGAACCAAAGGAGACGCCGAGTTTCTTTCCGGCAAGGGCTTCGGGACCTGCGATCCCGCTGCTGTTGTCAACCATCAGCGAGTGGCTCGACTGGCCCACCATCGCAACGATCTTGATGTCGCCGGGGATCTTTGCCGCGTAAGCCGTAACCGGCATAAGGCTCGTCACGACCGCATCGATCGAGCCCGCCGCGAGGGCCTCCATCATCGGCGGCCCGTATTGGAACGAGTTAAATTCAGCCTTGAAGCCGCTCTGTTCGGCGAAGTCCCGCCTTTTCCATCGTCACCACGATCTGGCCATTCATTCCGCTCGGAAATGCAATTCGCATTACCGGGGAAGAAGCCCTCGCCGTCGGCGCGGTGCAGGCCGCTGCCCCGAGAAACAGCGCGACGGTGACAAGGCCGCGCGCGAAATTGCTGTTGATCGCCGACATGACTCTCTCCGAAATCAATCCTCAAACCTGTTTCCAGGGAATGAGCACGTGCCGCTCCAGGGCCTCGAGCGCGACCGACATCAGCGCCCCGAGCAAGCCGATGGTGCACATTCCAACCAGCACGAGACTGGTTTCCAGCGACAACCGGTTGGCCTGAATCATGTAGCCGAGCCCGGATTGAGCGGCGATCAGTTCGGCCGTGACGACGGCCATCCACGATTGACCGAGCCCGATACGCAATCCCGTTGAGATCATCGGCATCGCGGAAGGAAGAAAGACGCGAGCGAACAGGGCTCGCGGTCCCGCTCCAAGTGAACGCGCGGCATGGACATGCTCGGGCCGGACCGCATTGCCGCCGGCGAAACTGTTGATGAAGATCGGAAAGAACGCGGCGAGCGCGGTGATGAAGTAGCTCGGCGGATCGCCGATGCCGAACCAGAGAATGGCCATTGGAATCCAGGCGATCGGCGGGATCGGCCGCAAGAAACTGACGATCGGAGACAGCAGAAGATTGAGCGGCCGGAAAAATGCCATCAGAAGCGCCAGCGGCACGGCGATAGCGGACGCGATCGCAAATCCGCCGATCACCCGCCGCAGGCTGGCGAGCACGTCGCCGAGCAAGCTTCCTTCCCGCACGAGTTCAATGAATCCGAACAGAACCGACTGAGGCTGTGGAAGCAGCACAGGATTGCCGATCCGCAACGACGCCATCGTCCAGAGCAGCAGGAACAGCCCGATCCCGACCAGCGCCCAGATCCAGCGTTTGACATCGGTCGCACCTGAGTTCGCGGTCGCCATGCAACTCTCCCTGGATCAGGCAGGATTTCGAAACACCTTCAGGGTTTCTTCCCGGATCAACTCGAATATCTCGCCGCGATATCGATTGAACGGGTCGGACTTGATCATGGATGGCTCGCGCGGTCGCGGCAGATCAATGAGAACCTGGCGCTTGATGCCTCCGGGAAGGGTCTTCATCACCACGACGCGGTCGGCCAGAAAGATAGCCTCCTCGATGTCGTGGGTGACGAAAATCACGGTCGTCTTGAATTGCGACCAGATCTTCAGAAGCTCTTCCTGCATGATCGAGCGAGTCTGGGCATCGAGAGCACCGAAGGGTTCATCCATCAGAAGCACAGGTGGATAGGTGGCAAGCGCCCGGGCAATGCCGACCCGCTGCTGCATTCCACCCGACAGGCTCGACGGCCATGCCGCAGCCTGCTTCTCGAGGCCGACCAGCGACAAGAAGGTCCGCGCCGTACCTATCGGATCGGCGCTGCCCAGCATCTTCGGACCGAACGCGACATTTTCCAGCACCGACATCCACGGAAACAGCGAGTGGTTCTGGAACACAATGCCGCAGTCCGGGTTGGGGCCTTTCACCGGTTTGCCGTCAATTGTCACCCGGCCATCGGTTGGCTTGAGTATCCCGGCGACCAGGTTCAGCAGCGTGGATTTTCCGCAGCCGGAAGGTCCGAGCAAGGCGACGAATTCGCCGGGGCGGATGTCGATGTCGAGCTCATCGAGCGCAACCACCGACCCGGATTTGGTCTTGAAGCGCATGGCAAGCCCGAGGCCTTCGATCCGGCCCTTGCCGACCGGATTGCCAGGCGGCTTTGGCGTGGGCATCCATGCGTCCGCTTCCCGAACAGATGGGAAACGCTCCGACGCGAAAACGACATTCAAACTTCGTCGCAGAGAGACAGCCAAAGCGATAGCCTTCCTAGAGGGGACGCTCGCTGCGAGCGACCCCAGCCGGTTTGTGACCAGCCAAGCCTGACGAAGCTGCCGCAAAGCTCAAGCAAGATCGGAATCCAAACGACAACAAATTGCAAAGAGGACGCGCTGCGCTCGACCGCGGACCACCGGGGTATCAATGCCCGGTGGCAAGCGCTGCAAGCAGATCGAGGTTGCGGATCAGCAATTTGCCTCGGCCCACCTCGATGAGGCCGTCAGACTGCAATCGCTTCAATCCCACAGTGACCCATTGGCGTGTCGCGCCGACCATGTGCGAGATTTCTTCGTGGGTGATTGGAACCGTGATCGCGAGTCCCCGCTCGGTCTTGATGCCGTACATCTCCGCCAGCAGCAGCAACACCCGCGTCAAGCGTTCGCCGGCGGTCCGTGTTCCCAGCATCTGCGCCATGGCCGCGTAGCAACGGCCCTTGAAAACCATGGCCTCGATAAGGCCGAGCGCGAGATTGGGCATGCGTGCACAAAGCGAATGCAATGTTGCACTAGGAAGCAGCAGCAAGCTCGTGTCGCGTATCGCCACCGCGGACCACATGTTGCGCGCCTGCGCGAAGACGTCCGGACCGCCGATGAAATTTCCGGCAAACCAGTAGGCCCGCGTTATCTCCCGTCCGGAAGGCGCGGCATAAAACACCCGCACGCCGCCCGACAAGATCAGAAAAATACCCTTTTGGGTTTCGCCCTGACGAAAAATCGTGGAATTGCGCTTCGCCAATTTCGGCGTGCACTGGCGAATGACGTGGTCATGTTCCTGCGGCGTGAGGTGATCCAGCAGGAACGGCTTGCGCCCTTCCAGAGTTTCGGTCTCCGACAGCACGAGGACCTTGGACCGAGCTGACTTAACCCGCGGTGAGGCGTCGCGGCGCGCGTCAATCTGCAGCATGACTAGCCTCGCACTGTTCTACGAAATGCTAGCAATTACCGGGCCAGACTGAACTTTCGTTACGATCCCAACGCCCCCTTTTTCGAGACGATTTGCTGCATCGCCCAGCGCGCATTCTTCCGAACCTCGGGATCGGGGTCGTCGAGAATGGGCTCCAGGTACTTGCAGCCAGACGCATCTGCGATTTCGCCAAGCGCGGCAGCACCTTCCTTGCGCAGATTCGCCTGCGTGTGCGCCAGACAGGCACCGATCGCGGGAACCGCGCGCGCCACCTTCATCCTGCCAAGACTTCGAGCCGCCTTCAGCCGAACCTGCCAGAACTCATCGCTCAATGCCGATATCAGGGAGTCCACGGCCTGTCCCCCGTTGACGTTCGTACCCAACGTCTCGGCCGCAACTTCGCGCACCATCCAGTCGGTATCGGCCAGCGCCCGTGTGATCGATTCGGCGGCCGGCTTCATGTGGGAAAACGCCAATGCGCTTACCGCGGCGCGGCGCACATGCGCATCGCCATCCGCCGTCACCGAGGTCAGGGCAGGAATCGATTCTTCCAGCTTGAGAAAGCCGATCACGCCGATGGCCTGCACCCTGACCGCGGCGTCGACGTCGCGCAAGGCATCGAGCGCCGGCTTCAGCGTGTCCTTGCGCCGCAATTCCTTCAACGCCCGCAGGCTGGCCATCCGGACAAAGGCATGCGCATGACCGACCAGGGGCAGGATCGCATCGGCGCAGGCGGGATCCTTCAGTTCGGCCATGCTGTTGGCCGCGGCATTCGCCACGGCCTGTTCCGGATCGACCGCAAGCTTGACCAGCGCTGCCGCCGCTTCAGGTCCGTCGAATTCACCGAGCGCAAGCGCTACCTGTTGCCGCACTCCGGGATCCGGATCCGTGGTCAGGCGGTCGAGATGGGCGATCGCCGCCGGATCGCCGGAATGTCCCAGCGCGATGATCGCCACGCGGCGCTCGCCGGGGTCGGCGGCCAGCAGCCGGTCTTCGATGTCGTCGAGATCGTCATAGGATTCGAACGGGTCAGCCATGGCTCACCTGAGCAGATACGGAATGTTGACGGTGACGGCGCCGGTCGGGCAATCGGCCTCGCACGGCATGCAGTACCAGCATTCGTCATAGGCCATATAGGCCTTGCCGGTCATGTCGCTGATGCGCAGCACATCGAGCGGGCAGACGTCAACGCACACCGTGCAACCCTTGTCCGCAATGCATTTGGCGTCGTCGACGACGACGGGAACGGATGTCTGGTAACTTGCGAGGGGCATCGATCAGCTCCAATCCATGAAGAGTTGTTGCAAACGTCAGGCGCTGGCCCGGATGCGCTGCTTGTCGTAGAGATCCTTTTCATCATCCGCGATCGGAACGATGTAGGGCTCGACCGCGCGTTTCTCGCTGGTCATCCGGCCGTCCTTCTTGCTCAGGAGCGAATGGCAGAACCAGTTCTCGTTGTCCTTGTCGGGAAAGTCCGTGCGCAGATGATAGAGGCCCCAGCGGCTTTCGGTCCGGTAGAGCGAGGCGTGCGCCGCCATGTCGGCGCAGTCGACGATCGACTGGGTCTCCAACGCGCGCAACAATTCGTGGGCGTTGCGGGCGATCATCCGCGTTTCCATGTCGTCGCGGACCTCGGCAAGCCGCCTTTGCCCGAGTTCGAATTTGCGCGTGACCTTCGGCGGCTGCAGATAGTCGTTCACCAGCCGGCGCGCCTTGTATTCGATCTGGTTCGGCGGAATTCCATCCTCCCGCCGCGTCGGCGCAAGCACGCGCTCCTTCTCCTTCTCGACGTCGGCGGCCTCGAATTTCGCGAAGTCGGTGTTGTCGGCATACTCCATGGCGTCCTCGCCGGCGACCGATCCATTGGTGAAAGCGCCGAGCATGTAATTGTGCGGGACGCTGGCCATGTCGCCGGCAGCGTAGAGCCCGGGGACGGTGGTTCGCGCGAAGTCATCGACGAACACGCCGGACGCACTGTGCCCCGAACAAAATCCGATCTCGGAGATGTGCATTTCGATCGGTTCCTGCCGGTAATCGGTCCCGCGCCCCTCATGGAACAGGCCGCGCGTCGGGCGTTCGACCTTGTGCAGGGTGGTTTCGATCTCGCTGATGGTGTCCGCATGCAGATGATTGAGCTTTAGAAACACCGGGCCCTTGCCGGACTGCAGCTCGTTGTAGAATTCGAGCATCATCTGGCCCGACCAATAGTCGCATTCGATGAATCGCGAGCCCTCATTGTTCGCGGTGTAGGCGCCGAACGGACCGGCGACGTAAGCGCAAGCGGGACCGTTATAGTCCTTGATCAGAGGGTTGATCTGGAAGCATTCGAGATTCGCGAGCGCGGCACCGGCGTGATAGGCCATGGCATAGCCGTCTCCGGAATTCGCGGCGTTCTCGTAGGTACCGAACATGTAGCCGGAGGTCGGCAGTCCGAGCCGGCCGGCCGCGCCCATGCACAGGATCACCGCCTTGGCCTTGATCACCAGGATCTCGGCGGTGCGGGTGTTGACGCTGATGGCGCCGGCAATGCGGCCATCGCCGCCGGTAAGCAGACGCGTGGCCATGTAGCGGTTCGAGATCAGGATTCGCGCGCGGCGCAGCTGCCGGTAGATCGCCTTCTTGACGGTTTCGCCGTTCGGCATCGGCAGAACGTAGGTGCCGATGTGATGCACCTTCTTGACGGCGTAGTCGCCGTTTTCGTTTTTCAGGAAGCGGATGCCGAAGCTGTCGAGTTCCTCGATGATCGAATAGCAGCGCTGGGCGTATTTGTAGACCGCCTTCTGGTCGACGATGCCGTCGTTGGCGATGGTGATTTCCTTGGTGTATTGCTCGGGCGTGGCGTAGCCGGGGATCACTGCGTTGTTGAGCCCATCCATTCCCATCGAAATGGCGCCGGACCGCTTCACATTGGCCTTTTCGAGCAGGACGACATTGGCTTTCGGATTCTTGAGCTTCGCCTTCAGGGCCGCCATCGGCCCGGCAGTGCCGCCCCCGATTACCAGGACGTCACAAGACACCTCCGAAAGGCCGTCAACAATTTCGTCCATCGCCATCGCGCAATCCTTCGTCTGTATCGAAGCAATTTCCATTCCAGCAGTTTTTTTGGGAATGGCTCTGAGCGGAGAGTTAGCCAGACCGCGTGCGGGGCATAGCAATTAGTTGTCAGCCGGATGAAACTGTCTGCGCCGCGCGAAGACTGAATTGGCCGCCGTCGTTGCGGCTCAAGGCCGGGACGACGGAGGATCAGCGTTCGACGAACGCCTTCTCGATCACGAAATGGCCGGGCTCGTTGCCGGAGCCCTCGGCGAAACCGCGCGCTTCGAACATCTGGCGCAATTCTTCCAGCATGCCGGGGCTGCCGCACATCATGACGCGGTCATGCGCGATATCGAGCGGCTCCTGGCCGATATCGTTGAACAGCTGTTCGGAGGTGATGAGATCGGTGATGCGGCCGCGGTTGCGGAACGGCTCGCGGGTGACGGTCGGATAATACACGAGCTTATCGGCCAGCAGCGGTCCGAACAATTCGTCGTCGCGCAACTTCGCTACCAGCTCCTCGCCATAGGCAAGCTCCGAGACCTGACGGCAGCCGTGCACCAGCACGATGCTCTCGAACTTGTCGTAGACGTCCGGATCCTTGATCAGGCTCGCGAACGGCGCGAGCCCGGTTCCGGTCGACAGCAGCAACAGGCGCTTGCCCGGAATCAGATTGTCGGCGATCAGGGTGCCGGTCGCCTTGCGGCCGACCAGGATGGTGTCGCCCTCCCGGATCTTCTGCAGCCGCGAGGTCAGTGGTCCGTCGGCGACCTTGATCGAGAAGAACTCCAGTTCGTCCTCATGATTGGCGCTCGCCATCGAGTAGGCGCGCAGCAGCGGACGGCCGTCGACCTCGAGCCCGATCATGGCGAACTGCCCGTTGAGGAATCGAAAGGCGGAATTGCGGGTGGCGCGGAAGCTGAAAAGCGTATCGGTCCAATGGTGGACGGAAAGAACTTTCTCTCGATGGAATGCGCTCATGTGTTCTGGTTTTCCGATTGGCGTGATTGTGAAGATCGCCTGTGCTGTGCGATGACGTTCATCCATCGAGAGGCGCCGGCACACAATCACGGACTGAAAACAACGGTCGATTAATTTCAAAATTAGTTTTTCCGCGGCATGGCTCCTGACGGACGATCCGGGGATTTAATCCGCAGCTTCACGCAACTAGTTGCTTTCGGCCCACTGCGTGCGGTGATCGACTTGCCGGATCGGAGAAAGCGAAATGTCCCCATCCGCGTCCGCCCTGTCCGCCACGCCCGTGGCCACGCCAACGCAGATTGCCATCAGCGAGAAGCTGGATTTTCTGGATATTACGACGGCGGAAGGCCGCGAGATCCGCCTGGCCGCCGAGCGCCTGCGCGGCGCCTGCAAATGCGCGCACTGCATCCGGGCGCGGATCGACGGCGTCTTTCCGGACCGCTTCGACCGCATCGCCGTGGTAGGGGTCTCGCCGATCGGCGACTACGCGGTCAACCTCGCCTTTTCCGACGGACATACGCGGGGGATTTACCCGTGGCCCTATCTGCTCGGCCTCACCGAGGGTGAAGCGCCCGACCAAAATCGTTAACCGATCAACACTCTACGCCATAATTCTTCGGGCAAAACCTCCGGAGGGATCGGGGTCCAAAAGCCGATCTTGGCATAAGGCTTGCTGCTTGTTCTGGACCGTTTTCGAGGTCTGGAGTGGGCGATGCACGTCTATGCAACCATGAATGCCGCGTCAGGTCCTGGAACCAATTTGCCGCGGATTTCCGCGTCCGCGACCAACAGCGGCCAGTCGCTGTTGCTGACCGAGAGCCCGCAATCTCTTGGCGGCGCACCGTCGCTGTTCGAGACGCTGTCGCCGCGCGAGCGTGAAACCGTTCTGCAGCGCGGCCGCCGCAAGGTGCTCTACCGTGGCCAGACCTTGTTCAATCAAGGCGCCAAGCACGACGGAATTTATCTGATCGAGACTGGCCGCATCAGGGTTTTCTACACCGCTCCCTCCGGACGCGAGATTACGCTGGCCTACTGGCATCCCGGCAATTTCGTTGGCGGACCGGAAGTGTTCGGTGGCGGCGTCCATCAATGGTCCGGCGTTGCGACCAGCAACAGCAGCGTCGTGCAGCTTCCCGGCAAGGAGTTGCGCGCGCTGGTGACGGAGGTGCCGAACCTCGCGATCGGCCTGATCGAAGGCCTGACGTTCAAGGGAAAGTGCTACTCCGCGCTGGCGCAGATGCTGGGCACGCGCTCCATCACCGAGCGGCTCGCCCATCTTCTCCTCCATCTCGTCGAACTCTATGGCGTCAAGGATCCCGAGGGCACGCTGATCGGGGCCGCCTTCACGCATGCCGACCTCGCGCACATGGTCGGCGCAACCCGGCAATGGGTTACGATCAGCCTGAAGCGCATGCAGGAGAAGGACATCGTGGTCTCGCGCAAATCGCGAATCATCGTGCGGCGCCCCGACCTGCTCCGGGAGATGAAGGGGCTCGGCGATTGAAGCCTTTACCTATCAAGGCTTGCCTATACCTATCAAGGCTTGCCTATAGATTTGGCGACAGGCCCGCAAATTGCCCAAGGAGTAAGCAGCGCGTCTTTGACGGCAACTAATCGACCGCTTGCACGAGACGGCGTTTGCTCCGTGCAGCGGATCGACAAAGGATACCCAAAAGCAGGGAGCAATACCCGAGGCGCAATCAAACACCGAGAGGTTCTGCAATGGGTCGCAATTTGGGATATCGCAGCTTTTCCGTCGCGGTCGCCGCGGCAGCAATCGCTTTCGCCGGCATGGCGCGCGCGCAGACCACTGTGACGATCGGGATCGGAACGCAGGACACCACCACCAACACGGCGACCGCCGGTACGATCGTTCGCGAGCTTCATTTGCTCGAGAAATATCTGCCCAGGGATGGCAAATACGCGAACATCAAATTCGAACTTGATTGGCAGAACTTCACATCCGGGCCACCCGTCACCAACGGGATGATGGCGAACAAGCTTCAGTTCGGCATGATGGGAGACTATCCGCTCATCGTGAACGGCTTCAATTTCGAAAATAATCCGGAAAGCAAGAGCCGGCTGATTGCGGTCGCGGCCTACAGTCTGCAAGGGTCCGGCAACGGGATCGTCGTGCACAAGGACTCGCCCTATTACGAACTTTCCGACCTCAAGGGCAAACTCGTCAGCGTTCCCTTCGGCTCCGCCGCGCACGGCATGGTCCTGAAGGCGATGCAGGACAAGGGGTGGCCGTCGGACTACTTCCAGCTCGTGAGCCAAACTCCGGAAGTCGGATCGACCAACTTGCAGCAAAAAAAGATCGACGCCCACGCCGATTTCGTGCCGTTCGCCGAACTGTTGCCGTTCCGTGGTTTTGCCCGCAAGATCTTCGACGGCGTCGAGACCAACCTTCCCACCTGGCACGGCGTCGTCGTCCGCACCGACTTCGCCGAGAAATATCCGGAGGTGGTGGTCGCCTATATCAAGGCCGTCATCGCCGCCAACGCCTGGCTGCGCGCCGATCCCAAGCTGGCTGCGGAGAAAATTCAGGAATGGACCGGTATCAACAAGGAAGTAGCTTATATCTTTCTCGGACCAAGCGGCAATATGACGACCGATCCGACGATCAAGCCGCAGTTGATCGATGCCGCCGCCGTCGACGTCAAGGTGCTGCAGAGCCTCGGCAAGATGAAGGAATTCGATCCAAAGAAATGGGTCGACGACAGCTATATCCGCAAAGCCTATGCCGAGTTGCATATGGATTATGATGCCGGGATCAAGAGCACGCAGAACTATGAAATCAAGGGGGAAGATAAATTCTGCAAGAAGCCGATCTCGGACCCGCGCAAAGCGGGCGAAGTCTGGGTGGACGGCGGCGACATCGAGCCGTTCAGCAGCGCCGCCTGCACGCTCGGCGCCTACGCCGACCTCAAGGCGAAGGGCAAGAAGATCAATGTCGCCTACGTCTTCGACACCACGCGCGGGATCAAGCTGTTTGCCGACCAGGCCTTCTTCGCCGTGGCTGACGACAAGAGCGAGATCGCGCCGTTTCTCCTGAAGAAGGACGCCGAGACCTACGCGGCGAAGATCCACGGCAAGGTGCTGAGTTTCGACGATGCGCTCAAGACCGCCGTGAGCGGGGGCTGAACGTGGAGAGCGCAGCCCTTCGGCGTGAACAGCAAGCTTCGGCCGCGCCGGAGTCCATGGTTAAACAACCGCCACCGGAAGCCGTCGATGCGGCAATGAACGCGCAGCAGCTGGTGTCCTATATCAAGCGCTGGCTTTTGCTCAATCACGGCAGATTGCGGGCCATTTTCGTCGGCGCCTTCTCGCTGGCGCTGTTCCTTCTCGCCTGGCATCTGCTGACCAAATACCGCGTCGTATTCTTCGTCCGGTTCGTCAACGTTCCGTCACCCATGTCCGTTTATGAAAGCCTGATGCGGGCGACACACGATTCCAAATTCTTCATGGATGTGTTGTTGAGTTGCCGCCGCATCCTTCTCGGCTTCTCGCTGGCGGCGATCAGCGCGATTCCGCTCGGACTGGTAATGGGACGCTTCAAACTCACCCACGAGTTCCTGTTTCCGGTCGCGGAAATCCTGCGACCGATCCCGGCCATTGCCTGGGTTCCGATGTCCATCATGCTGTGGCCGACCAACGAGCAAAGTATCATCTTCATCACGTTCATCGGTTCCTTTTTTCCGATCCTCGTCAACACGCTGCACGGAATGTCGCTCGTGGACCCGGTGCTGGTGCGCGCGTCGCAGTGCCTCGGCGCGCGCGAGGCGGCGATCTTTCGCGAGGTGTATTTTCCCGCCTCGCTGCCTCACATCTTCACCGGGCTGACGGTCGGGATGGGTGTGGCCTGGGTATCGCTGATCGCCGCCGAAATGATCTCCGGCCAGTTCGGCATCGGCTACTTCACCTGGGAGGCCTATTCGCTGGTGCAGTATCCCGACATTGCGCTTGGAATGATCTGCATCGGCGTACTCGGTCTTGGATCGAGTTCGTTGATCCGCGGGCTGGGCCGCCTGGTAATGCCGTGGAACCGAACATGAGCGAAACGAATACAGGTACGCCCGCCAAGGGCCGGATCGACGTCAGGAATTTCGGTCTGAGCTACGATACGCTTGAGGGACCGGTCGAGGCGGTTTGCGACGCCTCGATCCACGTCAACCCCGGGGAGTTCGTCTCGATCGTCGGGCCGTCCGGCTGCGGAAAATCCACGCTGCTCAACGCGGTTGCAGGTTTTCTCAAGCCCACCAAGGGCGTCGTTGCGGTCGATGATGAAACGGTCGACGGTCCCGGCGCCGATCGCGGCATGGTGTTCCAGCAATATTCGCTGTTTCCCTGGAAAACGGTGAAGGAGAACGTCGAGTTCGGCCTGAAGATGAAGCATCTCGACAAGTCGAGCCGCGACCGCGCCGCGCGCACGCTGTTGGGACTGGCGGGCCTGAGCGCATTCGAGAAGAGATACCCGGACAGCCTGTCGGGCGGAATGAAACAGCGTGTCGGCATCGTCCGCGCGCTCGCCACCGGACCCAAGGTGCTGCTGCTCGATGAACCCTTCGGGGCGCTCGACGCGCAAACCCGGGTGATCATGCAGCAGATCCTCACCAACATGTGGCAGCGGCTCAAGATCTCCGTGCTGTTCGTCACCCACGACATTGACGAGGCGATTTTCCTGTCCGACCGGGTTTATTGCATGACCGCGCGGCCCGGGACCATCAAGGCCGAGATCACCATCCCGCTCGAGCGGCCCCGGCACCAGTCGATGATGATGTCGTCGGAGTTTCTCGGGTTGCGCCGTGGATTGATGTCGCTGATCCGCGAGGAGAGCATCAAGGCGATGGGCGGCGAGCTGAACGATCTGGCACTCGACGGCCTGAGCATCGACCTCCACGGCCAATCGCTCGCTGACGTCATCTGATCCCGGCCGGGTACCTTCGAACCCCGTCGCTCACGCGTGGCAGTCAAGAGCGCCGGTTCAAACGCCGATCGCCAGGTTTGCGCCGGCCGTCACGCCAGGGCGCCGTAGCAGACAAAGCCAAGGCTGAGCGCGAGAAGAAACAGCAGCGACAGCGTCACCGCAGCGGTCACCTTGCCGCCGACGCGCCCGATCACGCGCAGATCGACGCCGAGCCCCAGCGCCGCCATCGACATGATGGTCAGGATGCTTGCCGCCTTCTGCAGCGGGAAAACCGCGGCCACGGGCAGCAGCGATAGCGAACGCAGCGCAGCCAGCACGAAGAAGGCGACGATGAACCACGGCACGGTGGTGAAGATGCCCCTGGTCTTCGAGGCGCCTGCCGCCGATCGATCGGCACGCAGGCCTTTCGCGGACAGCGCGATGCAGGCGACGACCGGGCCGAGCATCATCACCCTGACCAGTTTCACCAGGGTGCCGATTTGCGTGCTGACGAGGCCCGCCGGTACCGTCGCCGCCAGCACCTGCGGCACCGCGTAGACGGTCATGCCGGCCAGGACTCCATATTGGGTTTCCGAAAGGTGCATGAGCGGGATCAGAAGCGGCAGTCCCAGCACCACGATGACGCCGAGCACCGCGGTGAAGGATATCGAGGAAATAATGTCGTCGGAGCTCGCGCCGATCACCGGCGCCACCGCGGCGATCGCCGAATTGCCGCAGATCGAGTTGCCGCAAGCGATCAGGATCGACAGGCGGACCGGCAAACCGAGCGCCCGGCTGATGCCGAAACTGGCCCCGAGCGCGAGAATGACGATCGTCACGATCGCGCCGAGCAGGACCATGCCCGACGCAGCGATCGCACCGAACGTCAGCGAGGCCCCCAGCAGCGCGACCGCCACTTCCAGCAGCTGTTTTGCTGAGAACGCGATCCCCATCAGCCAGCGGCGATCCGGCTGCCAGATCGCGCGGATGGCGATCCCGAGCAGGATCGCGATGACGATGGCTTCAACATAGGGGTGGCCGATGAGGCGCTCTTCCACGGCCTGCACCGTCACTGCGGCAAGCGTGACGAGGCCGCACAGCGCAATTCCCCAGCCCAGCGAAACCGCTTTCGCGCTCACGCCGCTGGAGGCTACGACATCGTCAGGGGAATCGACCCGGTCCGGCACGCGAAATCCTTCAAAGAGAGGAAGTTATGCGCTAGACCATCGGAAATGGAAAATATCGTTTCAATATAGCCCGATAGAAAGAGGTTATGTCCCTCAACCTCCATCTGCTACGCATGTTTGCAACCGTGGTTCGCAGCGGTAGCTTCTCGAAGGCCGCCGAAATCCTCAATATCAGCCAGCCCGCGATCTCCAAGGGCGTGCGGGACTTCGAGCTTCAGGTCGGCTGCCGGCTGCTCAACCGCTCCCCCAAGGGCGTGGTGCCGACCCCCGAAGGGCTCGCGCTGTCGCGGCGCGCCGAGGCGCTGTTCGCGGTCGAGCGCGCGGCCGAGGAAGAACTGTCCGCGTTGCGGGGACTTCACAACGGCTCGCTGCGGATCGGCGCCTCCACGACCATTGCGACCTACATGATCCCGCGATATCTGGGGGCGTTTCACCGGGCCTATCCGGGCGTCGACCTGCACCTGATCAGCGCCAATACCCGCGACATCGCCGAACAGATGGTCGCCCAGGACCTCGATGTCGGCCTGGTGGAAGGCCCGGTCGACGACAAGAACCTGATCTCCGAGCCCTGGCGTACCGACGTCATGAAATTGATCGTGGCGCCCGACCACGCCTTCGCGCTCGCGGCTATGCCGATCGATCCCAAGCGGATGGAGAACGAAGTCCTGATCGTGCGCGAGCCGGGCTCAGGGTCGCGCGAGGTGGTAACGCAGGCGCTGGCCGCTCACGGCATCGAACCGCTGCGCACGCTCGAAATCGGCAGCACCGCGGCGATCAAGCAGGTTGTCGCCGCAGGGCTCGGCATATCGATCGTCTCGGTGGTGACGGTGGAAGACCTGGTGCAACTCGGCCGGCTGAAGGTGCTGGATCTCGACGGCCTGAAAATCGAACGCACGCTGTGGCAGTTGAAACTGCCCAGCCGGGTGGCGATGCCCGCGGCGCGCGCCTTCGAAAAAATGCTGCTCGATCGTTCGGCGTTCCCCGATCAGAAGCCGGCTCAAGCCGCTAGCGGCTGACGGTCTGTTTCGGCGCTGCCGCGCTGCCGACTTCAAAGGCCGGGGCCGCCGGATACATCAGGATCCGGACCGAAACGATCACGACGACCAGCAGCCAGAACGCGTACTGACCGACGCGGCTGAGGGTCGTGGACGCGCCTCCGCCTGCCTCGCGCTTGCCGCGTGAGCCATCCGGCAATTCTTCGCCATAAGCATCGAATTTATCGGCCAACATCGCTGTATTCCGGCATCGTTCCCGAGACCCTTTATCTCGCAAGGGCCGCCCGCATAACAATGGTTGGAACTTTCAATGTTCGACCCGCGGCGAAAGCTTTGTTTCCCGAGCTGGGCCGCCGGCAGAGGGTTTTTATTTCCAGGGCTTGCTGAGCGGGCCGGGTCGCGGGAGACTGCGCCCAACCAGAAAATTCGGTGTGGAAATTCAGGGAGGCTACCATGACCGGCGCAAGGCTGAAGCATTATGGCTGGGGCCGCGAAGGCGAAGGCATGACGGAGGCGGAGCAGGCCTTCGTGCTCGGCCGTTACCGCGCCAAATTCTCCCGCGACAGGTTCGAAACCATCGCGGTGCCGCGGCTGGAGGATCTCGGCCTGCGCGCGCCGCGGATCACGCCGCCCGCCTCGCTCGCCGCCTTCTGCAGCACGGACCACTACGACCGCGCCGCGCATGCTTACGGCAAGTCCTATCCCGATTATGTGCGCGCCATGCTCGGCGACTACGATTGCGCGCCCGACGTCGTCGCCTATCCGCGCAATGAGGCCGAGATTTCCGCCGTGATGGATTGGGCCGGCGGTATCAGCGCCTCGCTGACCCCGTTCGGCGGCGGCTCCAGCGTCTGCGGCGGGGTCGAGCCGCGCGCCGACGGCGCTCGCTACAAGGCCGCCGTCACGCTCGACCTGCGCCATCTCGGCAAGGTGGTCGAGGTCGACCAGGCCTCGCGTGCCGCGCTGATCGAGGGCGGCGCCTATGGTCCGGCGCTGGAAAGCCAGCTCAAGCCGCACGGCGTCACCTTGCGGCATTTTCCGCAGAGCTTTGAGTATTCGACGCTCGGCGGCTGGATTGCGACGCGGTCGGGCGGCCATTTCGCCAGCCTTTATACGCACATTGACGATTTCGTCGAAAACCTGCGCGTGGTGACGCCGCGCGGCATCCTGGAAACGCGCCGCCTGCCCGGCTCGGGCGCAGGTCCCAGCCCCGACCGGCTGCTGATCGGTTCGGAAGGAACGCTCGGCGTGATTTCGCGCGCCTGGATGCGGTTGCAGCCACGGCCGAAATTCCGCGCCGGCGCCTCCATTCGCTTCCAGACCTTCTTCGCCGCGGCGCGCGCCGTGCGCGCCATTGCGCAGACGGGGCTTTATCCGTCGAACTGCCGCATTCTCGACCCGCAGGAGGCCTTCAACACCGGTGCCGCCGACGGCAGCGTCGCCATCATGGTGCTCGGCTTTGAATCCGGCGATCATCCGACCGACGCCTGGATGGCGCGCGCGCTGCAATGCTGCGCCGATCACGGCGGCACGCCCGAGGTCGCCAAGGGCGACGCCCATCTCGAAGGCGCGGCGGGCATCTGGCGCAATGCCTTCATCCGCATGCCCTATGCGCGCGAGTTCCTGACGCCGGCGGGCCTCATCAACGACACCTTCGAGACCGCCATCACCTGGGACCGGTTCGAAAGCTTCCACGACAAGGTGAAGGCGGCAACGGAACGGGCGATCCTCGAGGCGACCGGCGTCAAGGGCGAGGTCACCTGCCGCTTCACCCATATCTATCCGGATGGCCCGGCACCTTATTTCTCCTTCCATGCGCTCGGCCGTCACGGCGCGCTGCTGACGCAGTGGCAGGCGATCAAGAACGCGGCGGGCGACGCGCTGATCGAGGCCGGCGGCACCATCACCCATCATCACGCCGTCGGCAGGGATCACCGGCCCTGGTACGACCGCCAGCGGCCGGAGCTGTTCGCGGCGGCGCTGCGCGCGGTAAAAAAGGAACTCGATCCGCAGGGGATGCTCAATCCGGGTGTGCTGATCGATCCCTGAGAATTGAGCCGTGTGGACAGGAATGGCTTGCGCTGTAATCTCGGGATTCTCCGGCACGGGACGCAGCGCGCGATGGCAAATATCTGGACCCGCAAATCCACCGACGAATTGTTGAGCGAAGCCGCGCAAGGCAACGAAACCGACGGCGAGGTACGGGGTCTGAAGCGTACGCTGTCCGCGCTCAACCTCGTTGCGCTTGGCGTCGGCGGCATCATCGGTGCGGGCATTTTCGTGCTGACCGGACACGCCGCCGCCGCAAACGCGGGCCCCGCGGTCGCGCTGTCGTTCCTGCTCGGTGCGGTTGCCTGCGCGTTCGCAGGACTGTGCTACGCCGAGATGTCCTCGACGGTTCCGATCAGCGGCAGCGCCTATACCTACGCCTACGCCACGCTCGGCGAACTGATCGCATGGATCATCGGCTGGGATCTCATCCTCGAATACGCCGTTGGCGCCACCACCGTCGCCATCGGCTGGTCCGGCTATGTCGTCTCGCTCGCTCGGGATTTGGGCATCGATCTGCCGACGCGCTTTGTGTCCTCGCCCTTTATCTATGATGCGGCCCGGCACGCCTGGTCGTCCACCGGCGCTATCCTGAACGTGCCGGCGGTCGTGATCATCATCGCCATCACGGCGCTCCTGATCGTCGGCATCCGCGAGACCGCGCGGTTCAATAATTTCATCGTCGCGGTCAAGCTCGTCGTGATCGCGCTGTTTGTGGTCTGCACCCTGCCCGCCTTCAATACGGCAAACTGGGTCACGGCCAGCAATCCCCAGGGCGCTTTCATCCCGCCGAACGCGGGCGTCGGGATGTACGGCTGGTCGGGGCTGGCGCGCGGCGCCGCCGTGGTGTTCTTTGCCTATATCGGGTTCGACGCCGTCTCCACGGCCGCGCAGGAGGCCAAAAGCCCGATGCGGGATATGCCGATCGGGATTCTCGGCTCGCTGGTCATCTGCACCGTGCTGTATGTCGTGGTCAGCCTGGTGCTCACCGGCATCGTGCCGTTCGACAAATTGAACGTGCCCGATCCGATCGCGGTCGGGATCGATGCGGCGGGCGTCGGCTGGCTCTCGCCGTTCATCAAGCTCGGGATCGTCTTCGGCCTGACCTCGGTCATCCTGGTGATGCTGCTGGCGCAGCCGCGAATTTTCCGGGCGATGGCGCATGACGGCCTGCTGCCGCCGGTCGCCGCCGAAATCCACCCCACGCTGCGCACGCCCCACATCGCCACGATCTCGACCGGCGCGGTGGTGGCGGTGCTCGCCGGCCTGCTGCCGATCGGGCTGGTCGGCGAACTCGTCAGCATCGGGACGCTGTTCGCCTTTGCCGTGGTATCGCTGGGTGTCGTTGCGTTGCGCATTACCGAGCCGACCCTCAACCGCCCGTTCAGGGCGCCGGCGATCTGGCTGGTGGGACCGGCGGGTGCGGCGACCTCGATCTTCCTGATGTTCAGCCTGCCGGTCGACACCTGGGTCAGGCTGGCGGTCTGGCTCGCAATCGGGCTCGTGATCTATTTCGGCTATGGCGTCCGGCACAGCCGGATCAGGGCGGCGGAGGCATAACGCATGCCCAATCCCCAATTCTCCATGCGCCGCACGCTGTTGGCCCTGTTGCTGCTTCTGCCGTTGCAAGCCGCCGCCGGAGAGCCGCTGTGGCAGACGCTGCCGCCGACCCCCGCGCCCGTCCCCGGCGAACACAGCGGCCACGCCAAGGTGAATGGCATCAGCCTTTATTATGCGACGATCGGCCGGGGTCCGCCGGTGGTCCTGCTGCACGGCGGGCTGTCGAACTCCGACTATTGGGGCAACCAGGTCAAGGCGCTCGCCCCGCACCACACCGTGATCGTCGTGGACAGCCGCGGCCATGGCCGCAGCACCCGCGACGCGCGTCCCTACGGCTACGATCTGATGGCCGATGACGTCGTCGCCCTGCTCGACACCCTGCATTTGGCCAAGGCGGACGTGGTCGGTTGGAGCGACGGCGCCATCCTCGGCCTCGATCTCGCCATTCGCCATCCCGACCGCGTCGGCAAGGTGTTTGCGTTTGCGGCCAACACCTTGACGTCGGGCGTTCAGGAGGGCGTCGAGAAGAACCCGACCTTCGCCCGCTTTATTGCGCGCGCGGGCGGCGAGTATGCCAAACTCTCGGCGACGCCAAAGGATTATGACGCCTTCGTCGCCCAGATCAGCAAGATGTGGGAGAGCGAGCCGAACTGGACCGAGGCGCAGTTGCAGTCGATCAAGGCGCCGGTGGTGGTGGTCGACGGCGACCATGACGAGGCGATCAAGCGCGCGCATACCGAATATATCGCCGCCACGATCCCCGGCGCCGGGCTTTTGATCCTGCCCAACACCAGCCACTTCGCCTTCCTGCAGGACCCCGTGCTGTTCAACGCGGCGCTGCTGCACTTCCTCGGCGACCGCTAGCCGGACGGATACGGGGTTTTGGAGTAGCTGGCTGGGGCGGGAGGATTCGAACCTCCGTATGGTGGAATCAAAATCCACTGCCTTACCACTTGGCGACGCCCCAAAAGCTGTCCGGAAAGCGGCGGGCCGGCTACCCTGCGGATTCCCTTTCGGCCCCGCCGGTCTATAGAGGGAGTTGAGCCATTTCAACAGGCTAGGGCCGGGAATTCCGGTTGAATCGGCCTTGCATCCCCTCTCTTTATATTCAGGTGAAACTTTACGTGAAATGCGGGCCTTTTCAGCCGGAACCGCCCTCCTTCCCGTTGCCGCGGGGCTCGATTTCGGGCCCCCGAGAGTTGAGGGATCATCGGTTTCGTGGGAAGACCTCCCACTCACCGCCAGATGCGAGACACCACGATGACCTACCGCGCGCCGATCAACGACATGCTGCTGGCCCTCAACCATGGCGCGGGCCTCGAGGCCGCCGTGAAGGCCGGCCATTACGGCGACTTCGACGCCGATATTACGGCAGCCGTGCTGGAGGAAGCCGGCAAATTCGCCTCCGACGTGCTGGCGCCGCTGAACAAGGTGGGCGACGAGCACGGCATCACGCTCGACGCCGGCAAGGTCACCACCGCACCCGGCTGGCCCGACGCCTACAAGCGCTGGACCGCGGCGGGCTGGAACGCGGTATCCGGCTCCGAGGCGTTCGGCGGCCAGGGCCTGCCGCTTGCGATCAACGCGGCCTGCACCGAAATCTGGAGTTCGTCGAACATCGCCTTCGGCCTCTGCCCGCTGCTGACGCTGAGCGCGATCGAGGCGCTCGAGGCCCATGGCAGCGACGATCTGAAGAAGGTCTATCTGGCGAAGCTGATCTCCGGCGAATGGCCCGGCACTATGCAGCTCACCGAGCCGCAGGCCGGTTCCGACGTCGGTGCGCTGCGCACCCGTGCCGAGCGCGCCCCCGACGGCAGCTACCGCATCAAGGGCACCAAGATCTTCATCACCTATGGCGAGCACGACATGAGCGACAACATCGTGCATTTCGTGCTGGCACGATTGCCCGATGCGCCCGCGGGCACCAAGGGCATTTCGCTGTTTTTGATTCCGAAATTCATGGTCAATGAAGACGGCTCGCTGGGCGCGCGCAACGACATCTACGCCAGCGGTATCGAGCACAAGCTCGGCATGCATGCCGCCCCCACCTGCACCATGACCATGGGCGATCATGGCGGGGCGATCGGTTACCTGATCGGCGAGGAAAACCAGGGCATGCGCTGCATGTTCACGATGATGAACCAGGCCCGGCTCGGCGTCGGCCTCGAGGGCGTCGGCATCGCCGACCGCGCCTATCAGCAGGCGCTGGCCTATGCGCAGGAGCGCCGGCAGGGCCGCGCCGCCGGCAGGCCCGGCAGCGAGTCCGACCCGATCATCGTGCATCCCGACGTCAAGCGCATGCTGATGCAGATGCGGGCGCTGACGGCCGCCTCGCGCACCATCTGCTACGCCACTGCGGTGGCGCTCGATATCTCGGTGCGCGCCAAGGATCCCAAGACCCGGGCGCTGGCCGCCGCGCGCGGCGCGCTGCTGACGCCGATCGCGAAGGCGTTTTCCACCGACATCGGCAACGAGGTCGCCTCCCTCGGCGTGCAGATCCATGGCGGCATGGGCTTCATCGAGGAAACCGGCGCCGCGCAGCATCTTCGCGATGCCCGCATCACCCCGATCTACGAGGGCACCAACGGCATCCAGTCGATCGATCTCGTGACGCGCAAGCTCGCCGCCAATGGCGGCGCCTCGGTGTGGGCGCTGCTCGACGAACTCTCCGATATCGTCAAGAAGGTCGAGACCTCGAACAATCCCGCCTTCGGCACCACCGGCGCGAAATTGCGCGACGCGCTCGGCGCGCTCGATCGCACCAGCCGCTGGCTGCTGGAGCGCGTCACGTCGGCGCCGAACGACGCGCTGGCGGGCGCAACGCCCTATCTGCGGCTGTTCGGCTCGGCGCTCGGCGGCTGCGTGCTCGCCAACGAAGCGCTGGCCGCGCGCGATCTCGGCGAAGGTGACGCAGCGCGCTACGTCACGCTGGCGCGGTTTTTCGCCGAGAACGTCTCGGTGCAGGCCGGTTCGCTGGAACGCACGGTGATGGACGGCGCCGACGCGGTGAACGGCGCGGATGCGGTGCTGCTGGCGTAACCGCCTCCGTAGGGCGAGCGAACGCAGCCGTAACCACCATCGTCGTCCCGGCGAACGCCGGGACCCATACGCCGTGACGTCGGTTGGGAAAGAAGCTGTTCGACCGCTTTCGCGCAACAACTCAAGCCTGTGGTTATGGGTCCCGGCGTTCGCCGGGACGACCAAGAGTATTCCCGCGGCGCTAGGCGCCCGAGTTTTGCAAAGAACCTTCCGCCCCCAAAAGAGAGGGCGCGCGGGAATGCCGGGTGCCCAGTGCACCCGCAGCCTCGTGTGCGAAGTGGTAGTTTTAGAATGCACACGAGTATTCACAGCGGTCGCACCGGAAATCACCCGGCATCCCCGCACGCAATGGTTTTAACGGCTTCCTTCGTGATCTCCCCGGCGATCGGCTCTTTTGCCACCGTCGCTTGCAGCGCCTTCACCGCAAACTTGACGCCAGCGTCGAGGCGTCAGGACCACACGACTTCTCCGTCCGCAATCAGCGCTGTTCGTCAAAAGCGCTTCCGCGTCCACCGCATCCCGTCCCAACGTTCGTGACGATGGCCAACGCCCCTCTTGCGGGACGGGACAGCGCGGACAGGAAGGTGATTTGCCTCTTCGGAAAACCAGAATATTTTTGCAAAGGGGGCTTGACAGGATATCTGAAAACAGTGGTGTTTTGCCCGTCGGGTTAAATCAGTCCCGCCGAATGGTCTCGACAAGGCGAGAAATGACGTCGGACGACGGAACTTTGTCTCCGCCTTCCCTGTTCTTCCCGCTCACGTGAAGCGTTGAAACGGGATCATCCTGACATGAGCCGCGCGTCATCAGTCTCGGTTTTCGCTCGCCGATGGTTGACCAGCCGAACGATCAGCGTGAGCATCGCGATGATGTGCCTGCTGGCATCTCCCGCCAGATCGCCGGCGCAGGACGCCGGTGTCAGCGGCATTCCGCCGGGGCCGGGCAATGTCAACGGGCTCAACGGCTCGGTCCGCGATCCCAGCGGCATCGGCAACGCGGCCAAAATACCGGCGCTGCCGCAGCCCACGATCACGCCGGTCAGGCCGCCAGCTCTGGCGCCGTCCGCCGGTTACCGATCCTACGCCCCGGCTTACAGCTATCGGCCGGTCCACGTTCGGCCGGCGGTAAAGACGAAGCGAACGCGAGTTGCAACAAGGAAATCGCATCGTTCGGCGGTCAGTGCGCATGTGAGCAAACAGGACAAGCAGATCGATCACGGTGTCGTCAGCATCTGCAGGGGATGCTGAGTTCTTTTTCCCGCATCGGCCGCTGATTCAGAATGAACAGCGTCATTCTGGGATGCGCCCTTTCGGCGCAGGCCCGGAATCCATAGCCCGATGGTGGTTATGGATTCCGGGCTCGCGCAAGAGCGCGCCCCGGAATGACGGTTCAAATTTTTCCTACCCGATCAACTTCTGTTTCGTAGGGTGGGTAAGCCCAACGGGTCCGCGCAACGCGCGGCCCGATGACAGGCTCCGGCGTAACCACCATCGCGAGCAGCATGCGGTGACAAGCTGGTGGGTTACGCTTCGCTAACCCACCCTACGCATCATCAACTACCCGATCGGCTTCAGCCCGGCCTCGATCTGCGCGCGGCGCGGCTCCAGGAACGGCGGCAGCGCCAGTTTCTCGCCCAACGCCTCCATCGGCTCGTCGGTCGCAAAGCCCGGGCCGTCGGTGGCGATCTCGAACAGGATGCCGTTGGGCTCGCGGAAATACAGGCTGCGGAAATAGAAGCGGTCGATTTCGCCGGAGTTGGGAATCCGCATCTCGTTGAGCCGCTGCGTCCAGGCGTGGTATTGCGTCTCGTCGGGGGTGCGGAAGGCGACGTGATGCACGCCGCCGGCGCCCTGCCGCGCCGCCGGCAAATCCTTTTGCTCGAGCACGTGCAGTTCAGCCGCGGGACCGCCCTCGCCCATCGCGAACACATGGATCTCCGCCGCCGTGCGCCGCATAGTCGCGCACGCGGCGCATGTTCATTACCTGTGTCAGGACGAGCTCGGTCAGCGTGAAACTCTTGCACGTTCAGCACGATCGGGCCGAGGCCGCGGATCTGATGCTCGGCCGGCACCGCGCTCCTCTCCCAGGGCGCGGCGGCGCCGTTGCCGCCGTCGTCGACCAGCACCAGGCGCTGGCCTTCCTTGTCCTCGAACGGCAGGGTCAGCCGGCCGTCGACTTCGGTGACATCGCCGCAATGGGCGCCGGCCGCTCGCAGGCGGTCGCGCCAATACCCCAGACTTTTCTCGCCGGCGACGCGCAGGCCGGTGCGGGAAATGCTGTTGGTTCCGCGCTGCTCGGGCGCGGCCGGAAAATCGAAGAAGGTGAGATCGGTGCCGGGATTGGCCTTTCCGTCGGCATAGAACAGATGATAGGCGCTGACGTCGTCCTGGTTGACGGTCTTCTTGACCAGCCGCATGCCGAGCAGGCCGGTGTAAAACGCCAGGTTTTCCCGCGGTTTTGCCGAAATCGCGGTCAGATGGTGAATCCCCGTTAACTGCATTTGCGTGGCTCCCCGCGCGTCATTCCGCCGCCGTTGAAAACCGCCCCTGCCCGGTTTGGAGCGCCGTGCGGATGATGTAGGTTATATAGCGAAGACTCGCCAGCGGCAGCGCTCGCCGCTCGTCATGCCCAGGGACTGCCCGATGTCCGGTCATTTGATTGTCACCGACGAAGACGCGACGCGCATCATCAAGCTGCGGCGGCCGGAGAAGAAGAACGCCATCACCCAGGACATGTACCGCGCGATGAGCGAGGCCATCGACACCGCGCAGAACAATCCGAATATCCGCTGCCTGATCATCACCGGCGGCTCCGGCGTCTTCACCGCCGGCAACGATCTGGAGGATTTCCTCAAAGACGGCACCTCCGACGCCGACACGCCGCGCGCCTCGAACGCGACGAAATTCCTCTATTCGCTCGCCCACAACGTCAAGCCGATCATCGCCGCGGTCGACGGCGTCGCGATCGGCATCGGCACCACCATGCTGTTCCATTGCGACTACGTGCTCGCCTCCACGACGGCGACGTTCTCGACGCCGTTCATCCATCTCGGACTGGTTCCGGAGGGCGCTTCCAGCCTGCTGATGCCGCGCACCATGGGATATCAGCGCGCCTTTGCCACGCTGGTGATGGGCCGGACCATGGATGCCGACGACGCCCGCGTTGCCGGCTTCGTCAACGTCGTGGTGTCGCCCGGCCACACCGAGGCCGAGGCGCGCAAGGTGGCGCGGGAAATCTGCGCGCTGCCGGCCGAGGCGGTCGCGATCTCGCGCAAGCTGCTGCGAACGCCGCCGGAGGACCTGACCCGCCGGATCGACCAGGAGGGCCATCTATTCGGCGAGCGCATGCGTTCCAAGGAGGCGGTGGCCGCGTTCAAGGCGTTCTTCTCGCGCAAGAAAGCGTGAATGCGCGCGCAGCCTTCGTGAAATCGTTGCGTTGCTGCGTTACAGTTCTTGTCATGCCCGGGCTTGTCCCGGGCATCCACGTCTTGACGAGGCGTAGAAAGACGTGGATGGCCGGGACATAGGCGAGCGGAAGCGACGCCGTCCTTTGGACGGCTATGCCCGGCCATGACGAAAAAGCTGGATTCGTTTCCGCGCACGCTCGAAAAGTAAAGTCATGAGACCTTCGCTTTCGTCTTTCCTCGCAGCCATGCTGCTGCTTGCGCTTCATCCCGCCCCGCCCGCGCTCGCGCAGGCCGCGCCGGTCGACCTGCGCATCCTCGCCATCAACGATTTCCACGGCAATCTGCGGCCGCCGCCGGGCGGGATCGCCATCGCCGATCCCGACGACAAAACCAAGAAGATCACGGTGCCGGCCGGCGGCTCGGAGGCGATGGCGACGCTGGTCAGGCAATTGCGCGAGGGGCACAAGAACACGATCTTCGTCGCGGCCGGAGACCTGATCGGCGCGAGCCCGCTGCTGTCGGCGATGTTCCACGACGAGCCGACCATCGAGTTGATGTCGACGATGGGATTGGAGCTTTCGGCGGTCGGCAATCACGAGTTCGACGAGGGCAAGGAGGAATTGCTGCGGATGCAGAACGGCGGCTGCCATCCGGTCGACAAATGCCAGGGACCGCATCCGTTTCCCGGCGCCAGGTTTCATTATCTGGCCGCCTCCACCTTCGACACCGAGACCGGCAAGACCGTCTTCCCGCCCTACGAGATCAGACAGTTCGACGGCATTCCCGTCGCCTTCATCGGTCTCACCTTGAAAGGCACGCCCGGCATCGTCTCGCCGGACGGCGTCGCCGGCCTCGAATTCCGCGACGAGGCCGACACCGTGAACGCGCTGGTTCCGGAACTGAAGGCGCACGGCGTCGAGGCCATCGTCGTCCTGATCCACGAGGGCGGCATCCCGACCGGCGACTACAACGAATGCCCCGGAATTTCCGGGCCGATCGTCGACATCGTCAAGAAATTCGACAAGGCCGTCGATGTCGTGATCAGCGGCCACACCCACCGCGCCTATGTCTGCGAGATTGACGGACGGCTGGTCACGTCAGGCGACAAATTCGGCACCCTCGTCACCGCGATCGACCTCAAGCTCGATCCCAAAACCCGCGACGTCATCAGCGCCAGGGCCGACAATGTCATCGTCCGCACCGCCACACTCGCCAAGGATCCCGAACAGACCGCGCTGCTCGCCGCCTACGACAAGGTCGCCGCACCATTGGCCAACCGCGCGGCGGGCTCGATCGCCGAAACGCTGTCGCGGGTGCCCAACGAGGCCGGCGAGAGCGCGCTCGGCGATATCATCGCCGATGCGCAATTGGCGGCGACCAGCGCTGAAGCCGACGGCGGCGCCGTCATCGCCTTCACCAATCCGGGCGGCATCCGCACCGATATTCCCCGCAAAGCGGACGGCGCGGTCGCCTACGCCGATTTGTTTGCCAGCCAGCCGTTCCGCAACCGGCTGGTCACGCTGACGCTGACGGGAACGCAAATCAGGAGCCTGCTGGAGCAGCAATGGCTCGACCCGAAGCGGCCGCGGATCCTGCAGGTCTCGAAGGGGTTTTCCTATGCCTGGGACGCCGCAAAACCCTATGGCGAGCACGTGATCGCCGAGCGCATGACGCTGAACGGGCAGCGCATCGATCCCGCGGCGAGCTACCGCGTCACCGTGAACAATTATCTCGCGCTCGGGGGCGACGGCTTTATTGTGCTGAAGGACGGCACTGGCCCGCGCATCGGCGCCTATGACGTCGATGCCCTCTACACCTATTTCCAGGCACACAGTCCGGTCGCCCCCGCGGCAAGCGATCGCATCGCGCGATTGAACTGAAATTGCAGGGGTCATATGGCCGGCGCGGCCCTTTCCCAGCGGCCGGCGAACCCTTAAGTTAGCGGTTTCTCGAAAGCGCGGCGTTCACGCGCCAGGACCCTGCATGACGCTTCTTCTCACCCATCCGGCCTTTCTCGAGCATGCGACGCCTCCCGGACATCCCGAGCGCGCCGACCGGCTGCGCGCGGTCAACCAGGTGCTGGCGCAGGACAAGTTCAAGCCGCTGGTGCGCGGCGAAACGCCGGAAGGCAACCTCGATCTGGTCACGCTCTGCCACAACGAACATTACGTCGGCGAACTGCGGCACATCGCGCCGACCAGCGGCCTGATCTACATCGATGGCGATACCTCGATGTCGCCCGGCACGTGGGAGGCGGTGATGCGCGGCGTCGGCGGCGCAGTCGCCGCCACCGAGGCCGTCATGTCGGGCGCCCATCACAACGCCTTCGTCGCGGTGCGGCCGCCCGGCCATCATGCCGAGATCAACAAGTCGATGGGCTTCTGCTTTTTCGACAACGTCGCCATTGCGGCGCGTCACGCCCAGCGCAAATACGGCATCGCGCGCGCGGCCATCGTCGATTTCGACGTCCATCACGGCAACGGCACCCAGGACATTTTCTGGGCCGATCCGACCGTGATGTACTGCTCGACCCACCAGATGCCGCTGTTTCCCGGCACCGGCGCCGCCGGCGAGCGCGGCGAGCACGACAATATCGTCAACGCGCCGCTGGCTTCGGAAGACGGCGGGCCGAAGTTCCGCGCCGCGTTCGAAAACCTCATCCTGCCGCAATTGCGCAAGTTCAGCCCCGAACTGATCCTCGTCTCCGCCGGCTTCGACGGGCATTACCGGGATCCGCTCGCCTCGCTCAATCTCAAGGCGGAGGATTTCGGCTGGGTCACGCGCCAGCTGATGGACGTCGCCGAAACCACCGCCGGCGGCCGGTTGGTGTCGGTGCTGGAAGGCGGCTATGACTTGCAGGGCCTGCAGGAGTTGGTCGCAGCCCACGTCACCGCGTTGATGGGCGCGTGAAATCGCGCCACAATACGCCCGCATCCGTCGATTTAGATTCGCGCCCGCGAAACGGCGCATCCGGGAAAACCATCCATGGCCGAAAACACCACTGTGGACGTCAAGAAGCTCAGCTTCGAACGGGCGCTCGAGGAGCTTGAATTGATCGTCAAGCGGCTCGAGGACGGCAAGGTGCCGCTGGAGGAATTGGTGGCCATCTACGAGCGCGGCGAGTCCCTGAAACGCCGCTGCGAGGAGCTGCTGCGGCTGGCGGAGGCCCGGGTCGACAAGATCACCACCGACGCGTCCGGCCAGGTCACCGGAACCGAGCCGCTGGACGTCCAGTGACGGCGGGGGCGCAGCTTGAGCCGGATTCTCGTCGCTCCCCTGCAACACCAGCGAATATTAGGCGAATTCGGCCTCGAGCGGTCCCGGCGGGGGCCGAAATAGCTCTTGGCCGGTTGCGCAGCCTGATATAGTCCCCCGGCTAGCCCGGGGATCATCACTACGTGCGCGTTCAGCACCGCCATATCGTCTATGTGCAGGGATACGATCCGCGCGGTCTGGCGCAATATTACCGCATGTTCCGCACCGAACTGCGCAAGTTCGGCCGGCTGTACCAGCTCACCACCACCGTCAGCCGCCCGAAGACCGCCGCCGACGGCGAAAGCGCGTCCTGGAGCATCGAGACCAAGGCGAGCGACTGGCAGACCCGCACCGGTTACGATTTCCTCAGGTTTGAAGACCTGATCCAGCGCGACCTTGCCGCCCCGATCCTGGGCACGGTGCTCCGCGCGATCTGGATCTACTGGCGGCTGGTGTTCCGCGGCACCATCGCGCGGTTCTGGAAGGCGAACTGGCGGTTCGCGACCTTCATCACCTATCCGCATCTGCTGCTGCTGGTCGAAGCCCTCGGCAGTTTCGGCGTGGCATACGCGATCGCCACGGGACTGGGCGCGCTCGGCGTTCCCGGCCTGCTCGGCATTGCGGCCGGTGTCATCGTGTTCGTCGCGCTGCTGGGCACGCTGCTGAAATACACCGAAAACCAGACCTATTTGCTCTACCTGCTGTCGGATACGATCTGGACCTGGCAGTTCTCCCACCGCCAGCGACCGGAATGGGACGAGCGGATCGACCGTTTCGCCCAATACCTCACAAAACTCGCCCGCGAGAGCGACGCCGAGGAAATCGTCGTCGTCGGCCACAGTTCGGGATCGTTCCTGGGTGCCGAGATCCTGGCGCGCGCACTGAAGCTCGATCCCGCGCTCGGGCGGCACGGGCCGCGCATCGTGTTGCTGACGATCGGCGGCAATTTTCCGATCGTCGGTTTCCACGCCGCCTCGCAGGATTTCCGCGATCATCTTCGGCTTTTGGCGGTAGAGCCTTCGATCGACTGGATCGACTGCCAGTCGCGCAAGGATGTGATGAATTTCTATCCGTTCGACCCGATCGCCGGCCACGGCATCGACGTCGGCGCGGCAAGGCGTAACCCGACCATCGTACCGGTACGATTTCGCGAGATCATCAAACCGGAGCACTACAACGTGTTCCGCTGGAAATTCTTCCGGGTGCATTTCCAGTTCGTGATGGCCAATGAGCGGCCCCATGCTTACGACTTTTTCATGATCGTCTGCGGCCCGATCCCCCTGATCGATCGCATGGCTGTGCCCGAGGCGGCGCTGGCGGTCGCCACCGGAGACGCCTCGGTCCGCGAATGGGCCTGGAAAAGACTCGAAGCCGCCGCCGCCAGCCGCGCGGATGCCGTCGAACCAGGCGAGCTGGAACCATCCGCCCGCCGACGGGGTTAAGGTTATCGCCCGAGGTGACCGGTTCCATGACCGGTTCCTTGGCACCTGACGGTGCCCAAGGGTTGGCTTTAAGCGCTGGTTTGGTGTACAGGTTGGAACACTATGGGCTGTTGAAAGCGTCCGGCCGCCGGATTTCGGCGTCTGTAACTGCTTCAAATCCTTAAGAAAAGTGGCTGGGAAGGGTGAAATCGCCTAACGTGATGTATATCACATTGACCTACCCGGAGCGCATTTAGGCTATCAAATCGGGCTTCGGCCTACTCAGGTGGCATCCGGCGTCTGGGTTTTCGCCGCGCCGAGGACTGCGCAACCCCATCTTACGTCGGGCCGCTTTTCCCGACATGCAAAATTGGAATATCGCCGTGACCGCATTCAGTAAAACGCCGCTTCTCGACACGATCCGAACCCCCGACGATCTGCGCAAGCTCAAGGTGGAACAGGTCCGTCAGGTCGCCGATGAACTGCGCCAGGAAACCATCGATGCGGTTTCGGTCACCGGCGGGCATTTCGGCGCCGGCCTTGGCGTGGTCGAACTGACCACGGCCATCCATTACGTCTTCGACACCCCGCGCGACCGTCTGATCTGGGACGTCGGCCACCAGGCCTATCCGCACAAGATCCTGACCGGGCGCAGGGACCGTATCCGCACGCTGCGCACCGGCGGCGGCCTGTCCGGTTTCACCAAGCGGACCGAGAGCGATTACGATCCGTTCGGCGCCGCCCATTCCTCGACCTCGATTTCCGCCGGCCTCGGCATGGCGGTAGCGCGCGACCTCTCCGGCGGCAAGAACAACGTCATCGCCGTGATCGGCGACGGCGCGATGTCGGCCGGCATGGCCTATGAGGCCATGAACAATGCCGGCGCGATGAATTCCCGGCTGATCGTCATCCTCAACGACAACGACATGTCGATCGCCCCGCCGGTCGGCGCCATGAGCGCCTATCTGTCGCGGCTCTATTCCGGCAAGACCTACCGCACGCTGCGCGAGGCGGCCAAGCAGCTCGGCAACCATCTGCCGAAAATCATCGCCAACCGCGCCAGCCGTGTCGAGGAATATTCCCGCGGCTTCATGATGGACGGCGGCACGCTGTTCGAGGAACTCGGCTTCTACTATGTCGGTCCGATCGACGGTCACAACCTCGACCATCTGCTGCCGGTCCTGAAGAACGTCCGCGATATGGAGACCGGGCCGATCCTGGTCCACGTCGTGACGCAAAAGGGCAAGGGGTACGGTCCGGCGGAAGCGGCTGCCGACAAATACCATGCCGTGGTCAAGTTCGACGTCGCCACCGGCGCCCAGGCCAAGGCCAAGCCGAACGCGCCGGCCTATCAGAACGTGTTCGGCCAGAGCCTGGTCAAGGAAGCCGAAAAGGACGACAAGATCGTCGGCATCACGGCGGCGATGCCCTCCGGCACCGGCATCGACATCTTCAACAAGGCCTTCCCCAAGCGCACCTTCGACGTCGGCATCGCCGAGCAGCACGCGGTGACGTTCGCCGCGGGCCTCGCGACCGAGGGCTACAAGCCGTTCTGCGCGATCTATTCGACCTTCCTGCAGCGCGGCTATGACCAGATCGTGCACGACGTGGCGATCCAGAGCCTGCCGGTGCGCTTCGCCATCGATCGCGCCGGCCTGGTCGGCGCCGACGGCGCGACCCATGCCGGCTCGTTCGACAACGCCTATCTGGGCTGCCTGCCCAATTTCGTCATCATGGCGGCCTCCGACGAGGCCGAGCTGGTGCACATGGTCGCCACGCAAGTCGCGATCAACGACCGCCCGAGCGCGGTGCGCTACCCCAGAGGCGAAGGCCGCGGCGTGGAAATGCCCGAAGTCGGCATTCCCCTGGAAATCGGCAAGGGCCGCATCGTCCGCGAGGGCACCAAGATCGCGCTGCTGTCGTTCGGCACGCGGCTCGCCGAATGCGAGAAGGCGGCCGATGAGCTCGCCGCACACGGGCTGTCCACCACGATCGCCGACGCGCGCTTCATGAAGCCGCTCGACGTCGACATGGTCCTGAAGCTGGCGCGCGACCACGAAGTCCTGCTCACCATCGAGGAAGGCTCGATCGGCGGCTTCGGCTCCCACGTCATGCAGGTGCTCGCCGAGCACGGCATGCTCGACGGCGGCCTGCGGATGCGCGCGATGGTGCTGCCCGATGTGTTCCTCGACCACGACTCGCCGGCCGCGATGTACGCCCACGCCGGCCTCGACGCCAAGGGCATCGTCGCCAAGGTGTTCGAGGCGCTCGGCAAGGATTTTAAAGTCGAAACCGTGAAGCTGGCCTGAAGTTCAAGCCACTCATTCCCGGCGCGCCAGCAAAGCGGCGCGTCCGAGGGCGCAAGTGACATCCGGGCGAGTGAAATCCGGCAATGACAAGCGTCTATCTGGCCGGTCCCGACGTGTTTCTGCCCGACGCCTTCGAGATTGGGCGGCGCAAGATCGATCTGTGCATGCGTCACGGGCTGAGCGGACTGTACCCGCTGGACAATGCCATCGACCCCGCCGCCGAGGGCGCCTCGTTACGGATCTTCCGCGGCAACGAGACCATGATGAGCGCGGCCGACGCCATTATCGCCAATCTCACGCCGTTTCGCGGCCCCGGTGCGGACGCAGGTACCGTCTATGAACTTGGCTACATGGCCGGGCGCGGCAAGCTCTGCCTCGGCTATTCCAACGTCCCCTCGTCCTACGCCGATCGCGTGCGCGGGTTCACCGAGGTGGTTGGGCGCGACGGACGGCTGGTCGATGCCGCGGGAATGACGGTCGAGGATTTCGGGCTGGGCGACAATCTGATGATGATTCATGCGCTCGATCTGCATGGCTGCGCGTTGATATCGCCGCAACAACAGCCCGCCGACATCTGGCACGATCTGACCGCGTTCGAGACCTGCGTGCGCATGGCCGCCGAGCGGCTGGCCGCCAAGCGACCCCGGGCAACGCGTTGATTTCGGCCAAAGGCAAGGCGGCCATGCCCCCTCCCCGCAAGCGCGCCGATGTCCTCTTGGTCGAGCGCGGCCTGTTCGAGAGCCGGGCGCGGGCGCGCGCCGCCATCGAGGCCGGCCTCGTGATCGCCGACGACAAACCGGTGACGAAGCCGTCCGACACCATCGCCACTGACGCGGTGCTGCAGGCGCAGCCCGCGCATCCCTTTGTCTCCCGCGGCGGCGTCAAGCTTTCCGGCGCGCTGGAGCAGTACCCGGTCGATATCGAGGGCCATGTCTGTCTCGACGTCGGCGCCTCGACCGGCGGCTTCACCGAGGTGCTGCTTGCCAACGGCGCGGCCGTTGTGTTTGCGATCGATGTCGGGCGCGAGCAATTGCACCCCTCGCTGCGCGGCCATTCCAGGATCGTTTCCATGGAGGAGACCGACATCCGCAATTTCGAGGGCAAGCGGCTGCCGGCGCGGCCCGATATCGTCGTCATCGACGTCAGTTTTATCTCCCTGAAGGCCGTATTGCCGGTGGCATTGTCGCTCGCCGCCGCACCGATGCATCTGCTGGCATTGATAAAACCGCAATTCGAGGCGGCGCGAAAACATTCCAAGCGCGGCATCATCCGCAACGCGATGGTGCATCAGGAAATCTGCGACGACATCGCCGCCTTCGCGGCCTCGCTCGGATGCACCGACATCAAGGTGTTCCCGTCGCCGATCACCGGCGGCGACGGCAACATCGAATTCTTCCTCGGCGCGCGCCGTGGTTGAGCGCCTCCTCATCGATCATGTCGGCCATTTCGGCGACGGCGTCGCGCTGGTCGGCGGCCAAAATATTTATGTGCCGTACACGCTGGGCGGCGAGACCGTCGAGGTTGCCGCCGTTCCCGGCCAACACCCCGACCGCCGGCGCCTGCTCGCGGTCGAGCAGGCGAGCCCGGAGCGGATCACGCCGTTCTGCCAGCATTTTGGGGTTTGCGGCGGCTGCGCGATCCAGCACTGGGATGCCGAACATTATCGCGCCTGGAAACGCAACCTCGTGGTCGAGACGCTGGCTGCAGGCAAAACTCGACTGCGAGGTCGATCCGCTGCTCGACGCCCATGGCCGCGGCCGGCGGCGGATCACGCTGCACGCCAGGATGGGCACCCACGACGTGCTCAAGGTCGGCTTTGCCGCGGCCAATTCGCACGAGATCGTTCCGGTCGATCTCTGTCCGATCCTCGATCCCGGCCTGAACGGCGCGCTAGAGGCGGCGTGGGCGATCGCCGAGCCGCTGCGGCCTGCCGGAAAACCGCTGGACATCCAGATCACGAGCACCGAAAGCGGTCTCGATGTCGACGTGCGCGGCTCCGGACCGCTGCCGACCAAACTGATCACGGCGCTGTCGCGCGTCGCGGAGCAACACCGGCTGGCGCGGCTGACGCGCCATGGCGAATTGGTGCTGATGCGCGCGCCTCCAACGATCATGATCGGCGCGGCACGGGTCACCCTGCCGCCGGGCTCGTTCCTGCAGGCGACAATTGCCGGCGAGGAAGCGCTGGCGGCGCTGGTCAGCCAGCACTGCAAGCGCGCCAGGCATATCGCCGATCTGTTCTGCGGCGTCGGACCGTTCGCGCTCAGGCTGGCGGCCAATTCGAAGGTTGCGGCGCTCGACAGCGAGACTGGCGCGGTTGAGGCGCTGCAGAAGGCGGCCAAGGCGACGCCGGGATTGAAGCCGGTCAAGGCCGAGGCGCGCGACCTGTTCCGCCGTCCGCTGATGCCGCAGGAATTGCGCGACTATGATGCGGTGGTGTTCGATCCGCCGCGCCAGGGCGCGCAGGCGCAAGCCACCCAGCTTGCCGCCAGCAAGATTCCGCTTGTCGTCGCGGTGTCCTGCAACGTCGCGACCTTTGCGCGCGACGCGCGCATTCTAATCGACGGCGGCTACCGGCTGGAAGCCGTGACCCCGGTCGACCAGTTCCGCCACACCGCGCATGTCGAGCTGGTGGCGAAGTTCACGCGGTAGTCAGCCCGTTTGCTCAGCACTTGTGGAAAAATCGATAGATATCCGGCGCGCCCATCCATTTGAAATCCGGCGTCAACCCGCCATGGGCATTGATCCATCCCTTGATGTCCGCGGCGTATGAGCGCCAGAGCACGGCCGTCATATCGGCACGGTGCGCCATGTGAAATCCAAACTGGGCCTCAGGCGTTACGCAGATGCGGCTGCGAGGGATGTATCCCAGCAGGACCGTGCAGGCCGACTGACACGGCCCGACAATCCGCACGCTGACGCCGCGCGCCGCGTATCCCTGCCACCGCTGACTATATTCGGCGACACTTCCGCCGTGGTTGTCGGAAACATCGATGGTCTCGGCCAGCGCCGCAGACGCACCAAGCGATGCGATCGCCAAGGTCAAACCCAAAACGATTTTCGTCAGCATTTGGCCTCGCGCTGCATCCAGGACGGCGATCGAGTCGGACTTTCGTCAGGATAATGCGAAGCGCCTGTCGAACCAAGCGGCCATGCAACTAGGCCTCAGCGTCCCCAGCGGTCCTGCCAGATCTTCTCGCCGATCATGCAGGAGACCCGCGGCTCCTTCTCGGCGACGGGGACCACCCGGCGTTCGGGCGTTTTGCCGGCGACCTCGAGCAGCAGCTTGGCGCGGATCGCTTCCTTGAACTTGTCGCGGTCCTTGATCGAGACCACGAAGGAACCGGGCCCGCCGATGACGCAGTCCTCGTAATAGAAATCGAGATTGTCGATATCCATCGTCGAATAGGACGGCTCTTTCACCATGATCGGCAGGCCGTTGATGACGATGCCCTTCTCCAGCGCCGCGTCGCGCGCGACGGTAACGGGACCGCCATTGTTGTTGGGCCCGTCGCCGGAAATATCGATAACGCGCCGCAGGCCTCGATACGGGTCCTCGTCGAACAGCGGCATCGCGAAGTTGATCGCGCCCGAAATCGAGGTGCGCGACGCCCTTCGGATCGGCGTCTTCATGATTTCGTCGGCGACGGCGTCCGCGGTCTCCGGACCGTCGATCAGCCGCCAGGGAATGATGATCTTCTGGTCGCTCGAGGCCGCCCACTCGAAATAGGTCACCGATATCTTGCCGTTCGGCAGGCTTTTCAGCGCCTGCAAAAATTCCTTGGAGACGATCGCCTGCGCGTAACCCTCGCGCTGGATCGCCAGTTCATCCATGTCCATGGAATAGGAGACGTCGACGGCGAGGATCAGTTCGATATCGACTGACGACGCAGCCTGTTTCTGGGCCGATCGCGCCGCGAGTTCTGTTTTGGAGGCCGGCGCAGCGATGCTCGCGACATCGCCGCCGGCCATCGCGCCCGCGACGAGCACCGCCCCGATCGAGACATACCAGCGCATCGCTGCCCTCCACGTCCAACATGATGGTGACACGCAAATCAGCCTGCGCAAAGCCGGAACATGCGCCACGCTTCACATTCAAGTCAGCCAGCCGCCTCAATTTTACCAAGGCCGCGGTTTTGCGGATCGCAAATGCTGCTCGCTTTGCGGCACCAGCCCGCCTGCAATACAACTTCCGCATCATCGCTTGTCTGCGCATGGCGCCGCCGCTGCGACGAAGCCCGCGCAAAACCGCCGGTTCCGCGGCGGGCCGGAAGGTAGTATTCTGGCCGAGGCAACGCAGAGCCTCGTTTCCAATGGAATCAGAACCGGGGCTCTATATCTATTGTTTGACGCGTTTTCTTCGCGCGAACCGGTATCCACTTCGCGCGAAAACGCAATGAACCGCGAGAAGGTGCTGCCGGAATGATCGACGCCGTCACCAAGCCGAAAACCAAGGTCAAGACCAAGACCGAACGGCCGAAACTGCACAAAGTCATCCTCGTCAATGACGACTACACGCCGCGCGAATTCGTGGTCACCGTTCTGAAGGCCGAGTTCCGCATGACCGAGGATCAGGCCCACAAGGTCATGATCACGGCGCACCAGCGCGGCGTCTGCGTGGTCGCCGTCTTCACCAAGGACGTGGCCGAGACCAAGGCGACGCGTGCCACCGACGCCGGCCGCGCCAAGGGCTATCCGCTGCTGTTCACCACCGAGCCGGAGGAATAGCGGCGTTCAGTTCACAGGCGTTTCGTCCGCCAGCCCGTAGACGCGCTCGGCCCTGGCAAATCCCGCGATCGGGAATTCGCCGAGTTCGGCCCAGCCGCCGGCGCAAATGCCGGCAAACCCTTCCGAGGCGACGATGGTGCGGTTGAGGCGGCCGGCGATCTTCTCCAGCCGTGCCGCGAGATTGACGGCCGGACCGATGCAGGTGAAATCGAGCCGGTTGCCGCCGCCGATATTGCCGTAGAGAATCTTGCCGACATGCAGCGCAACCCCGAAGCGGAAACGCTCGACGGTCTCTCCGATCGGATAATTCAGGGCCGCGACGCTGGCGCGGGATTCGCGGGCGGCTTCGAGCACCTGGCCGCACACGCGGCGACTGTCGCCGTCGGCTTCGGCAATCGGGAACACCGCGAGCAGCCCGTCGCCCATGAACTTCAGCACCTCGCCGCCATGGCTGCGGATCGCCGCCACCTGGCAGTCGAAATAGTGGTTTAGGATGTCGACCACGGTCTCGGCCGGCAGCCGGTCGGACAACGCGGTGAAGCCGCGCAAATCCGACAGCCAGATCGCGGCATGCATGGTGTCGGCGTGGCCGCGCCGGATCTGGCCGCCGAGAATACGCTCGCCGGCGCGGTTGCCGACATAGGTGTCGAGCAGGAGCGCGGCGGTACGTTGCAGGCTGACGATCTCGACGAGTTCTTGCGAGCGGCCGCACCATCGATCGCAGCGCGTTCAGTTGTTCGTCGCTGAAGCCGCCCGGTTGCTTCGTGGTCCAGCTCGACGCGTGTACCGAACCGTCGGTGTAGAGCAGCGGCAGCGCGATATAATCGGTGACGCCTTCGGCGCGCATGTCGTCGAAAAACGGAAAGCGTCTGGCCTCGGGATCGTCGACCCGGTGTCGGACTTCCCGCCCCTCGCCGAACACGATCGCCAGCGGGCTGTTGATGAATTCCGGCGAATCCAGGAAATCATAATCCGCGCTGCCGGTGACGACCTCGGTGCCCGGCCGCCAGATGAAATTGCGGCCGAGAACATCGGGGTGCAGGGTGCGAACGAAAAGACCTACCCGCCATAGCGGCAACCCGGCCGCCACCAGGCGCTCGCACATATCCGCCACCATCCGCGGCGAACCGGTCGAGGACCGCGCGCCGTCGATCAGCCAGTCGATCAGGTCCTGCAGTTCGGTCGGGTTCATGAGGCCAGCATTTGCGACGCTGTTTGCGGAAACGTCAAGGCGACAGAAACGCGTCGCTCTTCCGCGCCAGCGGCTACCGCTGCGAGCCGCCCACCTGCCCGCGATGCCGCAGGAAATGATCCGCGAGCACGCAGGCCATCATGGCTTCACCGACCGGCACTGCGCGGATACCGACGCAAGGGTCGTGACGGCCCTTTGTCAGGATGTCGGTGTCGGCGCCCGAGCGATCCACCGTGCGGCGCGGCGACAGGATCGACGACGTCGGCTTCACGGCAAAACGCGCCACCACCGGCTGGCCGGTGGAGATGCCGCCCAGAATGCCGCCGGCATGGTTGGACAGGAACCGCGCGCCCTCATTGCCCATCCGCATCTCGTCGGCGTTTTCCTCGCCCGATAAGGCCGCCGCCTCAAAGCCGGCGCCGATCTCGACGCCCTTGACGGCGTTGATGCTCATCAGCGCGGCGGCGAGCTCCGCGTCGAGCTTGGCGTAGATCGGCGCGCCGAGGCCGGCGGGCACGCCTTCTGCCACGACTTCGATCACCGCACCGATCGAGGAGCCCTTCTTGCGGATGCCGTCGAGATAGCCCTCGAAGAACGCCGCCTTGTCCTTGTCCGGGCAGAAGAACGGATTGCGCGCGATTTCGTCCCAGTCCCATTTCCCGCGATCGATCTTGTGCGGCCCCATCTGCACCAGCGCACCGCGCACGGAAACGCCCGCCAGGATCTTGCGGGCGATGGCGCCGGCCGCCACGCGGGTGGCGGTCTCGCGCGCCGAGGAGCGGCCGCCGCCGCGATAGTCGCGCAGGCCGTATTTGGCCTCGTAAGTGAAGTCGGCGTGGCCCGGGCGAAACTTGTCCTTGATCTCGGAATAGTCCTTGGAGCGCTGGTCGGTGTTCTCGATCAGAAGCGCGATCGGCGTGCCGGTGGTGACCTGCACGCCGGTCTCCGGATGCGCCATCACGCCGGACAGGATTTTGACGGCATCCGCCTCCTGGCGCTGGGTGGTGAAGCGCGACTGGCCGGGGCGGCGGCGGTCGAGATCGTGCTGGATGTCCTCGACCGCGAGCGGCAGCAGCGGGGGGCAGCCGTCGACCACGCAGCCGATCGCAACTCCGTGGCTTTCGCCGAAGGTCGTGACCCGGAACATGTGGCCGAAGGTGTTGAAGGACATTTTTGCAAGCTCGAAGATCGCGGACGCGCGGAATGTGGTAACGCGCGCGGTTCGGGGGGTCAAATCCCGCCCGCTTTCTTAACTATACTTCGACAATCCGGCCTCGCCGAACACATAGACCGCGCCCTGCTCGATGGTCAGGTCGGCGGCGCTGTCGGGGGTCTCCAGGCCAAGCGCCACCATCAGCGCCCGCGCGGTGCCGCCATGAGCGACCGCGACGGTGTCCTCGGTGAGCTCGTGGTACCAGTCGGTCACCCGCGCCTGCACCTCGACATAGCTCTCGCCGCCCGGCGGCGCCACGGTCCACTTCTCGGTCTGGCGTTTTGCAAACAGCGCGGGGTCCTTTTCCTGCATCTGCGCCAAGGTCGAGCCTTCCCAATGGCCGTAAGCGATCTCGCGCAACCGGTCGTCGACCGCGTATAGATCCGACGGCAGTTTCAGGCTGCCGCGCACCAGCTCCATGGTCGAGCGGGCGCGGACCAGGGGGCTTGCGACGAATTCCAGCGAGGTCTCGCTGCGGCCGTCGCGCGCGAACAGGTCGGCGAGGATGATGCCGGCCCTGGCGGCCTGCCGGCGACCGAGATCGTTGAGCGGAACATCCTGCGTGCCCTGCAGCCGGCCCAGCGCGTTCCACTCGGTTTCGCCGTGGCGAATGTAATAGATCGTCGGCACGGCGCGAAACCTTGAGGCTAGTCCTTGCTCAGGGAATTGACGAGCGAGATGTCCGGCGCGTCGGGGCGCTTCATGCCGACGACGTGATAGCCTGAATCGACGTGATGCACCTCGCCGGTGACGGCGCGCGACAGATCCGAGAGCAGATACAGCGCGCTGTCGCCGACTTCCTCGATGGTCACGTTACGACGCATCGGCGAGTTGATTTCGTTCCACTTCAGGAGATAGCGGGAGTCGGCGATTCCGGCAAAGGCCAGCGTCTTGATCGGTCCGGCCGAGATGGCGTTGACGCGAATGTTCTTCTCGCCGAGGTCGGCGGCGAGATAGCGCACACTCGCCTCCAGCGCCGCTTTCGCGACCCCCATCACGTTGTAATGCGGCATCCATTTCTCGGCGCCGTAATAGGTGAGCGTCAGGATCGAACCGCCGTCGACCAGGAGCTTCTCGGCGCGCTGCGCGATCGCCGTCAGCGAATAGCAGGAGATCAGCATGGTCTTCGAGAAATTATCGGCGGTGGTTTCGAGATAGCGGCCGTCGAGCTGGTCCTTGTCGGAAAACGCGATCGCGTGCACCACGAAGTCGATCTTGCCCCATTTCTCCTTCAGCACATCGAACACCGCGTCGATCGTCGCGGGATCGCCGACGTCGCAATGGCCGAGCAGGATGCCGCCGAGTTCGTTTGCCAGCGGCTCGACCCGCTTCTTCAGCGCATCGCCCTGCCAGGTCAGCGCGATTTCGGCACCCGCCGCGTGGCAGGCCTTGGCGATGCCCCAGGCGATCGAGCGGTTGTTGGCGACGCCGAGGATCACCCCGCGCTTGCCCTGCATGAGCCCCGAACTTTGCGCCATTCAAGTATCCCGTTAAGCTTGATGAACTCTGGAGGTACACCAGCCATCCCAGCCGGTACAGCCCAAATCCGGCGCCGGTTCGGGCGGTTTGCGCCGCAGCCCTAACTGCCGGAATAGTGACGCGATTTCGGTGTTATGTTCGGTAAGGCGTTCGAGCTTCCCAACCTGGACGCCGGCCGGACCAACCCCAGATCGGGTGCGAATGACCGCTTTTCGCGAGAGCGTCGAAGCCATGATTCCGGCCCTGCGCCGCTATGCGCGCGCGCTGACGCGGGATGCGGATATCGCCGACGATCTGGTGCAGGACACACTGGTGCGGGCGCTGCGTTCGGAACGGCTGTTTCTCGGGGGCGACGTCAGGAGCTGGCTCTACACCATCCTGACCAACCTCAACAAGAACCGGCGGCGGTCGCTGGCGCGCAAGCCGCAATTCATGCCGCTGCTCGACAATAACCCCGACGCCAGTGGAACCGAGGCGGAGGGACGCGACATCGCCCGCGCGCTGGCGACCCTGGTGGAGGAGCAGCGCTCGGTGCTGCTATTGGTGATGCTGGAAGGTTTGAGTTATCGCGAGGTCGCCGACATCCAGGGCGTGCCGATCGGCACGGTGATGTCGCGCCTCGCCCGCGCCCGCGCCCATGTCAAGGCGGTCCTCGAGGGCGAGCGCCCGGCGCTGCGGCGGGTGAAGTGATGGCAGGCAATATGCATATCGACGCCGTGGCGGACTTCGTGAACGGGCGTTTTTTAATCGAGCTTGGACAGAGACAAAGACCATGACCGACCCCAGGATTCCCGTCACCGAAGACGAACTGCACGCCTATGTCGACAATGAATTGCCGGCGGAGCGTCGCGGCGATGTCGAGGCGTGGCTGTCGACGCATCCTGACGATGCAGAACGGGTGCGCTCATGGCGCGAGATGGCCGAGGCGCTGCACGCGCGTTACGATTCCATCGCCGACGAGCCGGTGCCGCAGCGGCTTTCAATCGACCGGCTGGTGCGCACGCCGCGCAAATTGATGTACGGCGCCATCGCCGCGACGCTATTGGCGTTCGTCGCCGGCGGCGGCGCCGGCTGGGTGGCGCGGGGGGCTGCCGCAGCACCCTCGGTGTTCCAGAATTTCACGGTGGACGCGCTCGACGCGCACCGGCTCTACGTGGTCGAGGTGCGTCACCCGGTCGAGGTGCCCGGCAGCGAACGCGCGCATCTGCAGCAATGGCTGACCAAGCGCTGCGGCTGGGATGTCCGCGCGCCGGAATTGGGCGCGACCGGACTGAAGCTGGTCGGCGGACGGCTGCTGCCGGGGCCCACCGGGCCTGCATCATTTTTGATGTATGAAAGCGCCTCGGGCGAACGCTTCACGGTCTACACCGCGCGCGCCAAGGCCGAGACCACGCAGATGCGCTACGCCAGGCAGGACAATGACGGCGCGCTGTTTTGGGCTGACAATGGCGTGGGTTACGTGGTCAGCGGCAGTACCGACCGCGATCGCCTGACCCAGGTGGCGCGGCTGGTCTACGACCAGACCGAAAAGACCGGCGGCTGACTTGGTCATGGCCTTTGTCCCAATTCGGACATTGAAAATCTGGAATTGGAACATCGACCGGTCTCAAATTCGCACTGGGTGATCACGCGAAATTGTAACGCGTTCGATCCGCCGATCGACGCAAGCGGCCTCGACACGGGGTTTTGTACCGCGCTGGTCCCCCGGTCGAGGCCGCACTCCTCTTTCACCCGCCTTCGGGTGAGTTGGGGAGCGTCAGGATAGCTCACTCCTGGGATTATAGGTGTGGCCGTCGCGCCACTTCTGCATCAATGCTTCGAGTTCGGCGTCGTTCCCGTCCGGTAGCATGATGCGGGTGGTGACGAAGAGGTCGCCGGCGGTTCCCGGCGGCTTCGGCAACCCCTTGCCCTTCAGGCGAAAAGTCCGGCCGCTCGAGGTGTTTTTCGGGATCGACAGCTCGACCGCGCTGCCGAGCGTCGGCACGCGGACCTTGGCGCCGAGCACGGCCTCATACAGCGTGATCGGCAAATCGAGGCGCAGGTCACTGCCGTCGATCTTGAAGAACCGGTGCGGCGCGATATTCACGGTGATCAGGAGATCGCCGGGCGGGTGGCCGGGCGAAGTCTCGCCCTGCCCCTTCAGCCGGATCTGCTGGCCGGCAACGACGCCGGCGGGAATCTTGACGTTCAGCTCCTTGCCGGTCGGCAGCCGGACGCGCTTCTCGACGCCATTGACCGATTCCTCCAGCGACACCGTCATGGCGACCGAAAGGTCGAGATCGAGCGCGATGCCGCCGGTATCGAATTCGAAGGTGGCGCCGCCGCCGGGACGCGGGCCACGCCCCGCCGCGGCACCGCCGAACATGCTGTTGAGGATGTCCTCGAAGCCGCCGCCGCCGGGGCCGCCGCCGGTGCGGAAGGTGTGGCTCTCGAAGCCGCCCGGCCCGCCGCGCGCACCGCCTTGGCCGCCCGGAAAACCCTGGAAACGGGGCTTGCCTTCGGCGTCGATCTCGCCGCGATCGAACTGCTTGCGCTTGGTCTCATCGCCAATGATCTCATTGGCGGAGTTCAGCTCGGAAAAGCGCGCCGCGGATTTCGGATCGTTCTTGTTGGCGTCGGGGTGATGCTTCTTGGCAAGCTTGCGATAGGCGCTCTTGATCGCCGCAGCGCTGGCGCCCCGCGGCACCCCCAAGACCTCATAGGGGTCACGCATCCGTCACGTCTCCTTACAGGGAAGTATGATCTTAAACTGAGGGCAGCCCGCCCACCATGGTTTCATTTGGGGTCCTCGTGGCATTTTTGCAACGGGGCGCACGCGCGCTTTAACCTTGTCTCCACGGCTTCAACGTGTGGATTTCCCAGCGGCCGCCGGCGGTCTTGCAGGCGGCGCCCTGCAGCCAGCTCTCGTTGCGGCCGTTAACATAGCTTGCAAGAAAATCCCGGCAGGTGCGTCCGTCCGCATCATAGGCCTGAGCCAGCGGCGTCACCGAACCGCGGGCGCCGGTGTCGGGATTTTCCCAGGGCTGGCTGGAATCCTTGTCGCCCTTGGTCAGCACGTCGGACGCGGCATTGCGGGCGAAGGCAAGATCGCTCTCGGTCGGGGCCGCCCCGCCGGCGGAAGGCGGCACGACCGAGCCGGTCGGGTCATTGTCGTCCATCTTGGCGAAGGCGTTGTCGGGCCGGGACATGCTGCAGCCGCCGGCCCCCACCGCGATTAGAATCAGTGTCAACATGGCGCCCGCCGGAGCGATCGCCGATAGGCCTACGCGTCCCCATGCCCTATATAGGGCGAGCCTATACAGGGGCGGCCGCGCATACTGGACCGCGGGCGAGCGCAATTCGGAACTCCCAAAATGAGCGACACGACCTCCATCAAACACCCCCCAGCGTTAACATCCGGTGATTTCACCGCGGCGGAGGAACCGTTCGCGCTGTTCGGCGAGTGGTTTGCGGAAGCCGTGAAGGCCGAACCCAACGATCCCAACGCCATGGCGCTGGCCACGGTGGACGAGAGCGGCCTGCCGGACGTGCGGATGGTGCTGATGAAGGGCTATGACGCCGACGGTTTTGTCTTCTACAGCCACATCGCCAGTCAAAAAGGCCGCGAACTTGCCGCAAATCCTAAGGCGGCTTTACTGTTTCACTGGAAGTCGCTGCGCCGGCAGGTCCGCATCCGCGGCAACGTGTCGCCCGTCACCGAGGCCGAGGCCGACGCCTATTTCGCCACGCGGCCGAAGCAGGCCCAGATCGGCGCCTGGGCCAGCAAGCAGTCGCAGCCGCTGGAAAGCCGCTTTGCCTTCGAGCAGGCGATCGCCGTCGTCGCCGCCAGGCATATCGTCGGCGAGGTGCCGCGGCCGGCAGGCTGGAGCGGCTGGCGCATCACACCCGCCCGGTTCGAATTCTGGCACGACCGCCCGTTCCGCCTGCACGACCGCATCGAATTCCGCCGCGACAGACCGGGGCAGCCCTGGTCCAGGACGCGGCTTTATCCCTGATTGAAAGCATGAAGAACCCTATGCCGACTTCGAGCCACAACGGACCGCGGCGCACGCTGCTTCTGACCGGCGCCAGCCGCGGCATCGGGCACGCGACCGTGATCCGGTTTTCCTCCGCCGGCTGGCGGGTGCTTACCTGTTCGCGGCATCCGTTCCCGGAAGATTGCCCCTGGGACGCGGGGCCCGAGGATCACGTCCAGGTCGACCTCGCCGACCATGCCGACACCACGCGTGCGATCAATGAAATCCGCTCGCGGCTGGAAGGCGGCGCGCTGCATGCGCTGGTCAACAATGCCGCGATCTCGCCCAAGGCCGCAGGCGGCGCCCGGCTCGGCTCGATCGACACCGACATCGAAACCTGGAGCCACGTCTTCCGGGTCAATTTCTTCGCGCCGATCATGATGGCGCGCGGACTGATCGACGAATTGACGGCGGCGAAGGGCTCGGTGGTCAACGTCACCTCGATCGCCGGCTCGCGCGTGCATCCGTTCGCAGGTGCTGCCTATGCCACCTCGAAAGCGGCGCTGGCCTCGCTGACCCGCGAGATGGCATCCGATTTCGGCCGGCTCGGCATCCGCGTCAATTCGATCGCGCCAGGCGAAATCGACACCTCGATCCTGTCGCCGGGCACCGAGAAGATCGTCGAGCAACAGATCCCGCTGCGCCGGCTCGGCACGCCGGACGAGGTGGCGAAGATCATCTATGTGCTGTGCACGGAGACGAGTTCCTACGTCAACGGCGCGGAGATCCACATCAACGGCGGCCAGCACGTGTGACCGTGGAGTTGTCATTCCGGGGCATCGCGCAGCGATGAACCCGGAACCTCGAGATTCCGGGTTCGATGCTTCGCATCGCCCCGGAATGACAACAGCGCTCAAATCAATCCGCGCAAGATCTGCGCGGCCTGCCAGCGCAGGCTTTCGGTATTGACGTTGAGGGCGCTGGAGCACTCGTCTTCGCGCTCGCCTTCCGACAGCGCCGCACCGCAATGCCGGCAGACCCGCGGCGAGATCGCAACCGCCCTGCCGGCGACGCCGCGGCCCGCCTGATAGCGGACGAAATCGACGACGTTCTGCGGCGACGTTATGAGTTTCTCAACCATTGCTGTCCTCGCGGCTCATGACAGCGTTATCGCAGAAAAATTTCGCTCAAACGTTCAGCGCAATGCTCAAATTTTAGGAGAGGCATTGATGCAACCTTCTCGTCTCACCGCGAGCCGAAAACCGCGGGAGATAATGGTTTACAGCCACTTTTTCCATTTGAAGAAAACGTAAGGCAGCACCGCGGCGAGCAGCATCGCCACCAGCGCGTACGGGTAGCCGTGGGTCCATTCCAGTTCCGGCATGATCTTGAAATTCATGCCGTAGATGGAAGCGATCAGGGTCGGCGGCATCAGCACCACCGCCATCACCGAGAACAGCTTGATGATGTTGTTCTGCTCGAGATTGACGACGCCGAGCATCGCGTCCAGCACGAAGGTGATCTTGTTGGAGAGATAGGAGGCGTGGTCGGTCAGCGAGATCACGTCGCGCTGCATGGTCTTCAGCTGCTCGCGCATGTCCTTGGACCATTTGACGCCGTCGACCGCGGCCGCGACGAAGGTCACCACCCGCCCAATCGAGACCAGACTCTCGCGCACTTTCGAGGTCAGATCGCCCTTGCGGCCGATCGCGATCAGGATGTCGGAATAGCGCTTGGCGTGGCCGGTGCGCGCCGCCCCGGCGGGCTCGAAGATATCGTGGCTGATGGTGTCCATGTCGCTGCCGGCGCGCTCCAGGATGTCGGCGTTGCGGTCGATCACGGCATCCAGCAATTCCATCAGCACCGTTTCGCCGGTGACGCCGGGCGCGCATGAGCGCGCCAGCTTGTTTTCCACCAGCAGGAACGGCTTCGGCTCGTCATAGCGCACGGTTACCAGCCGGTGGTTGGCGAGGATGAAAGTCACCGCCGTGGTGCGCGGATTCTCGGTGTCGGCCGCGCACATCAGCGTCGCCGTCATGTAGCGCGCGCCGTTCTCGATATAGAGACGCGAGGAAATCTCGATCTCCTGCATGTCCTCCCGGGTCGGCACCGCGATCCCGGCCAGCCGCTCCACCGCCTTGTCTTCCGCCGCGGTCGGCTTCACGAGGTCGATCCAGACCGCGTTCTCCGGCAGCGCGGCGATGTCGGCGGCGGGGACTTTCTTCAGCGAGGATTCCGAGGGGACGAACACCGCGAACATGGGGAACTCCGGGACCGAGCGGGAACTACCAACAGGACTTAGCTCGATTCTGGCAAGCGCTTCGTGACGGGGGGATTAACCGCCGATCCATATTTGTGGCGGTCGGGTGGCGGCAGCGTGGTCCGGATTCGGCAGCCGCGCGCGCCTGCCCAAAAATCAGCCCGAGTTCCGGAAATTTGCGGCAAAAAAGCCACAGGAAGCCTCCCGCAACGCGGAATGGCCATCTAATGTCTGGAATTGTGACCGGTTTCGGCGATAATGCGATTAATGGAATCGTAGCGTCAGCGGTGCAGTTTGGGCCGTGAGCGCAAGGTTTTCACAAAACTTACGATTGGAAATGAACCATGTCGTCGCTCAAGGTTGTATTCGGGATTCTGGCTGCCGGCCTGATGCTTTCGGGCTGCATGCAGGCCACCACCTATGAAGCGACCAACACCACCAATTTCAAGCCGCGCGACAAGGAATTGCTGGCCAAGATTCGCTACACCAATGTTCCCGTGGCCGAGCCTTTCCGCCGCGCCATCGTGGAATATCACCGCAAGGAATTGCCCGGCACGATCGTGGTCGATTCCGACAACCACTACCTCTATTACGTCCTGAACGACGGCAAGGCGATCCGCTACGGCATCACCGTTGGCGAGGAAGCCATGGCATGGTCCGGCATCGCCAAGGTCGGCAGCATGACCGAATGGCCGGCCTGGCATCCGACCTCGGGCGAGATCGAACGGCTCGGCGTGCCGACCTTCGTGCCGCCGGGACCGGACAATCCGATGGGCTCGCGTGCGATGTATCTGTATTCCGGCGGCAAGGACACGCTGTTCCGGATTCACGGCACCAACCAGCCGGAATATATCGGCGCGTCGATTTCCTCCGGCTGCATCCGCATGACCAATGAGGACGTGATCGACCTCTATAACCGGGTGAAGCTCGGTACCATCGTGGTGGTGCTGGAGCCGCACCATGGCGACTCGCCGTTCAATTCGCAGATTGCCTTGCAGGGCGGCGGCAACAGCCCGTCAGTGCAGTAACCGCACGCCCGGTTCAAGCAGTTCAAAAGCGCCGGTCTTGCCGGCGCTTTTTTGCTGGCGGTGTCTTTATTGGCGGTGCTGATCCCGCGCCTTCCGGCCCGGGGTTTGCGGATTTCCCGGCGTCCGGCTTCGCCGCGTCCTTCTTGGCGGCGTCGTCCGGTTCCGCGGCCGTCTTGTCCGGGTCGGTTTTGGCGGCGACCTCGCGCGGGGGCGCCTCTTCGGGGCGTGCGGCCGGCAATAGCGGCGCGATCTGCGGCAACAGGTCCCACACGTTCCACTGGCAGATCTTGTAATTGTTGTGCCGCTCCATCAGGTCGAGATGGATGTGGTCTTCGTGATAGCCGTCGGAGCCCGGTCCGAGCACGGTCATGAACCGCGTGCATACCGAATGCAGCACGCTCTCGCGAAGCTCGCGCGGCACGCCGCGGTCGGTGAACGAGATCGACTGGCCATTGGCGAGCTTCACGCCGCGAACATCGAGGGCGTTGGCGCGGCCGTGTTCGGACAATTGAGCGCCGGCCACGCGGTTGCGGCCGCGGCATTCGAACGAGTCGAAATTGTCGAGATCGCTGATGACGCTGCCGACGCCCGCGGCCAGCGGCGCCATGTCGGTGCGAACCCAGTCCGCGATCGCGGCCGCCATCGTGCAGCGCAGGATCGCCGCGGGTTTCAGCGCGACGCGATGCTTGTCCGGCAACACCACCGCCTCCAGCCGGACCAGATCCTCGCCGCCGCAGCCGCCGGGCCCGTGGATGTCGGGAATGCTCGGCGCGATCGCGATTTCTTCCGACAGCGCCTGGCGGCAGGCCGATGGCGGCGGCGGCTCGGGCGCGGCCGGCACCGCCTGCTTCTGCGTCTCGCTCTCAACAGGCGCCGGTTTCGCCAGCTCGGGCTCCTTGGGTGCGTTTGCCGGCGCCTCCGGCGGACGCGGCTTTGGCAGCGGCACGGCGGCGCGCAGCGCGGACCGGCGCAGCCTCGGAGCGGCTGGCTGCCCGAACAGGCCTCCCCACGGCGCCTGCGACCAGGCGGCGGGCCTTCGTGCCGCCGCAGGGGCCGGCAGCGCACAGAGCGCCACCAACAAGGTTATTCCGGTAACCATTTTTGCGGTTTGGCCGCAGGCCAAACCGGCACAAGGCCATTTGCGGCGTGCTTTCGGCGCGCTAAAGTTCATGACAATTCCAAGACCCACAACAAGCGACCACACACTTTCGGAGGAACGACCGTATGCTTGGTTTGATGCAAGACTGGCCTTTGCTGTGTCACCGGATTATCGAGCACGCCGCCGCCATCCATGGCACCCAGGAGGTCGTGACGCGATCGGTCGAAGGCCCCATCCATCGCACCAATTACGCCGAAATCCACAAGCGCGCGCTGAAAGTCTCGCAATGCCTCGATCGCGAAGGCATCAAGCTCGGCGATCGCGTCGCCACCATCGCCTGGAATACCTGGCGCCATCTTGAAGTGTGGTACGGCATCATGGGCATCGGCGCCATCTGCCATACCGTCAATCCCAGGCTGTTCCCCGACCAGATCGCCTGGATCATCAACCACGCGCAGGACCGCGTGGTGATGACCGACATCACCTTCGTGCCGATCCTGGAAAAGATCGCCGACAAGCTGCCCAGCGTCGAACGCTACGTCGTGCTCACCGACAAGGCGCACATGCCGCAGACCACGCTGAAGAACGCGGTCGCCTATGAAGACTGGATCGCGCAGGCCGACGGGAACTTCAAGTGGAAGACCTTCGACGAGAATACCGCCGCCGCCATGTGCTACACCTCCGGCACAACCGGCGATCCCAAGGGCGTTCTGTATTCGCATCGCTCCAACGTTCTGCACGCGCTGATGGCCAACACCGGTGACTCCCTGGGTGCCAACGCCTGCGATACAATGCTGCCGGTGGTTCCCCTGTTCCATGCCAATAGCTGGGGCATCGCGTTTTCCGCGCCTTCGATGGGCACCAAGCTGGTATTCCCGGGCGCCAAGCTCGACGGCGCCTCGGTGTACGAACTGCTGGAAACCGAGAAGGTGACGCACACCGCGGGCGTGCCGACGGTGTGGCTGATGCTGCTCAATCACATGGCTGCCAACAATCTGAAGCTGCCGCATCTGCGGATGGTGGTGTGCGGCGGCTCGGCGATGCCGCGCTCGATGATCAAGACCTTCATCGACATGGGCGTCCACGCGCGCCACGCCTGGGGCATGACCGAGATGAGCCCGATCGGCACGCTTGCTGCCGAGAAGCCGCCGTTCACCGGGCTTTCCGGCGACGCCCGGCTCGACATTCTGCAGACCCAGGGCTACCCGCCGTTCGGCGTCCAGATGAAGATCACCGACGACGCCGGCAAGGACCTGCCGTGGGACGGCAAGACGTTCGGCCGGCTCAAGGTGCGCGGCCCTGCGGTCTCGAAGGCCTATTTCCGCGTCGAGGCCAACATCCTCGACGAGGACGGCTGGTTCGACACCGGCGACGTCGCGACCATCGACAAGCACGGCTACATGCGGATCACCGACCGCTCCAAGGACGTGATCAAATCCGGCGGTGAATGGATCTCCTCGATCGACCTGGAAAATCTCGCGGTCGGGCATCCCGCGGTGGCGGAAGCCGCCGTGATCGGCGTCTATCATCCGAAATGGGACGAGCGTCCGCTCTTGATCGTGCAACTCAAGCAGGGCCAGAGCGCAACGCGCGAAGACATCCTGAAATACATGGATGGAAAAATTGCCAAGTGGTGGATGCCTGACGACATCGTGTTCATCGATGCCATCCCGCATACCGCGACGGGCAAGATCCTGAAGACCGCGCTGCGCGACCAGTTCAAGACCTATTCTTTCCCGACCGCGGCGGCGTAAGGCCGGCGCGATCGCATTGTCCCGGCCTCTCCCCCGCTTTCCGCAGCGGGGAGAGGCTGGCGCTTTCGGGCGATCGTCGAAATGCCCGTCGCGATCCGTTGAGCCGGCGCAAAAGCCCGGCGCATGACGGCCCGATAGGCTGCATCGATGAGCGCTGCCCCCCTCAAGACCCCCTCTGCGACCTGGCGCGACGTGCCGGCGACGGTGTGGACGCTCGGCTTCGTCTCGTTGTCGATGGACGTTTCGTCCGAGCTCATTCACGGCCTGCTCCCGGTGTTCCTCACCACCGTGCTGGGCGCCAGCACCGTTTATGTCGGCCTGATCGAGGGCATCGCGGAAGCAACCGCCGCCATCGCCAAGGTGTTCTCGGGCGCGTTCTCCGACCGTATCGGCAAGCGCAAGCTGCTGGTCGGCATCGGTTATGGTCTGTCGGCCCTCACCAAGCCGATATTTCCGCTGGCCGGCGCGGCCTGGGAAGTTCTGACCGCGCGATTCATCGATCGCATCGGCAAGGGGATCCGCGACGCACCCCGCGACGCCCTGATCGCCGACATCACGCCTTCGGCCGTCCGCGGCGCGGGCTATGGCATCCGTCAGGCGCTCGATACCGTCGGCGCGTTTGCGGGACCGCTATCGGCAGTGGTCCTGATGGCGCTCTATGCCGATAATTTCCGTGCGGTGTTCTGGTGGGCGCTGCTGCCTGCAGGCCTCGCCGTGCTGTTGATCGTGATCGGCGTGCGCGAGCCGGACGGGACCAGGGCGACGGCGCAGCGCGGCTGGCCGGTTCGCAAGCAAGACCTCAAACGGATGCCTCCGGCGTTCTGGATGGTCATTGCGATCGGCGTGGTGTTCGCGCTCGCCCGCTTCAGCCAGGCGTTTCTGGTGCTGAAGGCGCAGGCCGAGGGTCTCGCGCTGACGCTGATCCCGCTGGTATTGGTATGGATGAACCTCGTCTATGCGCTCGCCGCGACGCCGGCCGGCATCCTCTCCGACAAGATCGGCCGGGTGAACGTGCTGCTGTGCGGGCTGGCGGCCCTTGTCGTCGCCGATCTGGCGCTGGCCTTCGTTCCCGGGCTCGGCGGGGTCGTCATCGGCGTCGGCCTTTGGGGCCTCTATCTCGGATTCTCGCAAGGCCTGTTGTCGGCGCTGGTTGCCGATACCGCGCCGGAAGATCTGCGAGGCACGGCCTTCGGGCTGTTCAATCTCGTCACCGGCGGCGCCCTGCTTGCCGCCAGCGTCCTGGCGGGATGGCTGTGGTCCGGCTTCGGGCCGACTGCGACGTTCGCCGCGGGCGCGGTGTTCTCGGGACTTGCCATCCTGGTCGTCGCATTCGGCATCAAGGCGCGGCCCGGCCCCGCGGCCTGACCGCGCGCAATCACCTGGGCTGGCGGAGGCCGGAACTACAATTCGAGGCAGCGAAAGCCGGTTTCCGGCCGGCTGAAAAACATCCGCTGCTCCCGTACGATCAGGACCAGCTGGTTCGGATCGCGCAGATTGCCGCACACACGCTTCGCGATCGCCTTGTAAACGCGGGTTTCGGAATAAGGCGTCACATTGAGGTCTTCGATCGCCCAGCGTTGCAGGTTCAGGACATTGGTATCCGGCGAGGTATGCACCGCGCGCGAAGCGATCGCCGCGGGCAAGGCGGCCTTGCCGGCGTCGGAGAGATAAATCTGCGCCTCCGTCAGATTTCCCGAGTAGAGCGCCGAGGACAAATAGGAATCCCAGAGATTGAAGAAACTCAGCGCCGGCAGGATCGCGAACAGCACGATGGCCGCGAGATGACGGGGGTCGCGTCCGCCCCATATGATCTCGCGCCATGAAAATTCCGCGCCGGAAAACAACAGGACGTCGAATATCGCCATCGCCGCGGTCCATGGCCAGACGATGTTGTTCCAGTCGAGCCCCATCGGGCCGAACATCGTCAGGATGAACAAATGCATCGCCACCGCCAGAACGAGCGAAACGCGGCGGAAGCGCCGCGTCAAGAGGCCGATGCCGAAGGCGACCTGGACGAACGGGGCCGCCATCCCCACCCCATGGAGAAAAGGCGCCGCGGCTGGAAAAGGATTGGTGATGGGCTGAACCAGCCACGGAAAATCATTCTCCATGAAGTTCAGGTTTATCTTCTGCAGGCCCGAATAGATGTAGGTGAAGGCGACGATCAGCCTGAGAATGTTGAGCGTGCGCTTCTCGCCGCCAGCATCGGCGCCGTTCCACGAATGCAGCGCCATGATCCCCAGCAGCAGGCAGTACTGAAAGACCCATGGCTGCCACCTCGTTTGGTCCGTCAGGCAGAACGCGGCCATGATCGCAAGGAAGACCGCGATCGGCCATCCCGGCTTCGGGGCAACTAGCGCGGCCGCCGCCAGTACGAACAGGGCAACGTAGAGAGCAAGCGCCACGGCATCGCCGATGACGGGAAATAGCGAAGAGACCGGCGCCAGCGGAAAGGACCGCGGCCCGATCCAGAGCGGCCTCGACATCCACAGACCGATACAGAAGACCAGAATGACGGTGTTCTTCAGCCAGAACAGGCGGCTGGCTGAGACATCCACGACATCGGCCTTTTTCAACCGCAATTGGCCTTTGATTTCCGCCTCCCGGTACCGCCGCAGGCCAACTCCCCGTCAATATCAGGCTGTTGGTGCCTCCCCCGGGGGCATCGGGTTCGCCAACCGCTGACGCGCAACAAAATTAACCTAATTCACACTGCCCAACAGGAAGGCATCCATCTCATCCGGGGCAACATTTCCGACGAAAGACCAATGGACCCGGCACCGCAGCTTTCTAATTTGCCGCACCGACAAACCAAAAGGCAAGGAAACGCCCCACATGAAGAAAACGATCGGACTTCGAACCATCCCGTGGCTATTGTTTGCGTCGCTGAGCGCGACCGCAGCGCACGCCGCCGGGAACAAGGTGGTGATCGGCGATATCGACGACATGTCAGGCCTGTATGCCGACGTGGTCGGGCCCGGGGGTATCGAGGCCGCCAAGATGGCGATCGACGATTTCGGCGGCAGCGTGCTCGGCAACAAGATCGAACTGTTGACGTCGGACCACCAGAACAAGCCCGACCTCGGCGCCCAGAAGTTCCGCGAATGGGCCGACCGCGACGGGCTGACCATGGTGCTCGGCGGATCGAACACCGGCGTCTCGATCGCGATGGCGACCATCGCCAAGGAGAAGAAGACGCCGTTCTTCGCGATCGGCGCGGCCGGCGCCTCGCTGACCGGCAAGGACTGCACCCCCTACACCGTGCACTATGCCTACGACACCACGTCGCTCGGCAACGGCACCGCGACGACCATGGTGAAACAGGGTGGCAAGACCTGGTTCTTCCTCACCGCCGACTACGCGTTCGGCACCCAGTTGCAGGAAGCCGCGGCGAAAGTCGTGGAAGCCAATGGCGGCAAGGTGATCGGCGCGGTGCGCGTGCCGCTATCGACCTCCGACTTCTCGAGCTATCTGCTGCAGGCGCAGAACTCCGGCGCGCAGGTGCTCGGGCTCGCCAACGCCGGCAACGACTTCACCAACTCGATCAAGGCGGCCGACGAGTTCGGCATCGGCAAGACGATGAAGCCCGCCGCACTGCTCGCCTTCATCAGCGACATCCACAGCCTCGGACTCAAGACCGCCCAGGGCCTCTATCTCACCACCGGCTGGTACTGGGATCTCAACGACAAGACCCGCGCTTTCGCCAAGCGCTATTTCGAGAAGACCAAGCGCGAGCCGACCATGAACCAGGCGGCCTATTACTCGGCCACCCTCACCTATCTCAACGCGGTCAAGGCCGCCGCCACGACCGATCCGGACAAGGTGATGGCGGAGCTGCACAAGGCCAAGATCGACGACATGTTCACCTCCAACGGCAAGATCCGCGCCGACGGCCTGATGGAACATGAGATGTACATCATGCAGGTCAAGAAGCCCGAGGAATCCAAGTATCCCTGGGATTACTACAAGCTGGTGCAGACCATGTCCGGCGAACAGGCGTTCGGCAAGCTGGCCGAATTCGGCCTGCCCGCTGGCCACGCATTAAGCCCAGCCGATTGACGCCAAGGCGCGCCCTGTTCCGACCGGGCGCGCCCTGGACATTTTCCGGGATAAACCGCTTCCCAGCGCGCCGGAAAATGCGCTAGGTCACCTGCGCCCGGTGGCCGGCCCGAGCCGGACCGGCGGCTTACGTCCATATTGGAACATTCTGGGATGGCCCGCAGGTTTTCCGCTCCCTATCAGTCGGAGCCCGTGTCCAGCCTCGCCTCATGGGCGCGCAATCTAGCGGTGTTCTCTGTCATCGCGGTGCTGGTTTCGATCGTCATCGTGCGCTTCGGCTTCCTCGAAATGAAGCCGGCGCTCGCCACCTTCTTCGGCGCGCTGGCGATCGCCGGGCTATCCATCCTGGTCAGCTTCGCCGCGTTTGCCGCGATCTGGCAGAACGGGTCGCGCGGCATGAGCCGCATCCTGCTGGCGCTCCTGATCGACGCGGTCGTGCTGGCCTACCCCGCCTATCTCTTCTTGCAGTATCGCAGGCTGCCGCCGATCCACGACATCACCACCGATCCGATCGATCCGCCGCGCTTCGAGGCGCTGGCGCGGCTGCGCACCGGCGAGGGCACCAACCCGGCCGTCTATGCCGGGCTCTATTCCGCCGAGCAGCAGCGGGTGGCCTATCCCGACATCGAGACGGTCGAACTCGACATCCCCGCGCCGCGGGCGTTCGAGGTCGTGATGCGTCTGGTGACCAAGCGGAAATGGCTGGTGATCGACGAGCGCGCGCCGCAGCCGCGCGGCATCGGCCGCGTCGAGGCGGTGGCGCGGACGCCGATCATGGGCTTCCGCGAGGACGTGGCGATCCGCGTCACGCCCGACGGCGACGGCTCGCGCGTCGATATCCGCTCGGCCTCGCGCTATTTCGAGAGCGACCTCGGCAGCAACGCCGCGCGCATCTCCAAGCTGATCGACGACCTCAACACCGCCGCCGACAGCGCCAACCTGAAACCGGTGAAGAAGCCGGTCGCGCCGGTACCGAAGCTTCCGCCCAAGGTGGTGAAGAAGTGACGTCTTCGTCATTCCCAGATGTGCAATTGCACATCTGAGGTCTGGCCCTTCGGGCCATCCCGGAAATATCACGCCAGCCGGTACGTCCCGCCGATTACCGGATCGCCCTCGGTCGCGACGATGCCGCGCGCGACCAGATCCTCCAGATGCGCCAGCACGGAATAGCCGGCGGCGTTCGTCAGCCGCGGGTCGATGCCGATATAGACCGCGCGCACGATGGTCGGGATATCCGCCTCCCCCTTGGCGAGACGGTGCAGGATCGAGGCCTCGCGGGCCTGGCGGTGGCGGATCAGGAAGCGCACATAGCGCGGGCCTTGCGGGATTTCCGGACCGTGGCCGGAGAAGTACAGATCCTCGTCGCGGCCCGCGAGCCGGTCGAGCGAGGCCATGTAGTCGACCATCGATCCGTCCGGCGGCGCCACGATCGAGGTCGACCAGCCCATCACGTGATCGCCCACGAAGGATATTTTGCGGTCCGGCCAGGCGAACGCCAGATGATTGGCGGTGTGGCCCGGCGTCGCCACCGCCTGCACCGCCCACCCCGCGCCTTCGATGACGTCGCCGTCGCGCACCTCGATGTCGGGCCTGAAGTCGCGGTCGGCGCCGGATTCGGGGCTGTGCTTCTCGCTCTCGAAGCGCGGTCGCGAGGCGCGGTGCGGCCCCTCGGCATAGACGGTCGCGCCGGTGGCCGCCTTGATCCGCGCGGTGTTCGGAGAGTGATCGCGGTGGGTATGGGTGACCAGGATATGCGTCACGGTCTCGCCCCGCACGGCGGCCAGCAGCGCCGCGGCGTGCTCCTCACTGTCGGGCCCGGGATCGACGATCGCGACCTTGCCCTGGCCGATGATGTAACTCACCGTGCCGGTGAAGGTGAACGGGCTCGGGTTGTTGCAGAGGACGCGCCGCACGCCGGGGCGGACCTCCTCGGCCACGCCGGGCAGAAGCGGGAAATCGCGGTTGAACGGGACGTCGTCGTTTTCGGCCATGGAGTACTCACCCGCAAGCTGCATTCGTCATGCCCGGCCTTGTGCCGGGCATCCACGTCTTCCTCTTGGCGGCCCAGACGTGGATGGCCGGGACGAGCCCGGCCATGACGAGACTTGGCGACCATGCCGCGCCTCACATGCAGGCGCCGCAGCAACCTACGAAAACGCCTGAATGCCGGTGATGGCGCGGCCGAGGATCAGGGCGTGGACGTCGTGGGTGCCTTCATAGGTGTTGACGGTTTCCAGGTTCGCGCTGTGGCGCATCACATGATATTCGATCTGGATGCCGTTGCCGCCGTGCATGTCGCGGGACATGCGCGCGATGTCGAGCGCCTTGCCGCAATTGTTGCGCTTGACGATGGAAATCATCTCCGGCGCCATCTTGCCCTCGTCCATCAGCCGGCCGACGCGAAGCGAGGCCTGCAGGCCCAGCGCGATCTCGGTCTGCATGTCCGCGAGCTTCTTCTGCACCAGCTGCGTCGCCGCCAGTGGCCGGTTGAACTGCTTGCGGTCGAGCGTGTATTGCCGCGCGCGGTGCATGCAGTCTTCGGCCGCCCCCATCGCGCCCCAGGAGATGCCGTAGCGGGCACGGTTGAGGCAACCGAACGGCCCCTTCAACCCGGATACGTTGGGCAAAAGTGCGCTTTCCGGCACCTCGACCCCTTCCATCACGATCTCGCCGGTGACCGAGGCGCGCAACGACAGCTTGCCCTCGATCTTCGGCGCCGACAGGCCCTTCATGCCCTTTTCGAGAATGAAGCCGCGGATCTGGTTGTTGTGCTCGGCCGATTTGGCCCAGACCACGAACACGTCGGCGATCGGCGCGTTGGAGATCCACATCTTGGTACCGGTCAGCCGGTAGCCGTCGGCGGTCTTCTCGGCGCGGGTCTTCATGCCGCCCGGATCGGAACCGGCGTCCGGCTCGGTCAGGCCGAAGCAGCCGACCCATTCGCCGGTGGCGAGCTTGGGCAGGTATTTCTTGCGCTGGTTCTCGTCGCCATAGGCATAGATCGGGTGCATCACCAGCGAGGACTGCACCGAATTCATCGAGCGATAGCCGGAATCGACGCGCTCGATCTCGCGCGCCACCAAACCATAGGCGACGTAGCTCGCATTGGCGCAGCCATATTCCTCCGGGAGGGTGATGCCGATCAGGCCGAGTTCGCCCATCTCGTGGAAGATGTCGCGATCGACCTTTTCTTCCAGATAGGCCTTGGTGATGCGCGGCAGCAGCTTGTCCTGCGCATAGGCGCGCGCGGTGTCGCGGATCATGCGCTCGTCTTCGGTGAGCTGCTCGTCGAGCATGAACGGATCGTCCCACTGGAAATTCACCGCCGACGGCTTGTCCTTGGTCTGAGGGCGCACGCTCATGGAAAATCCTTTCGCATATCTGCCTTTATTTTAAAGCGCGACGCGTGAAAGCGCAAATGGATTGGTTCATGCTCTGTTTCATGCGGCTTCGCGCGACGCACGAACCCCGATCGAACTCAACCATATCGAAAATTCCGGCTCTTGCTTCTGCGACGCGCCGGTACTGACGAGAACGCTCAACCTTCAAGCTGCTCGCTGGAGACGATCTCGATGCCGAAGCCGGACAATCCCTTGTAGTCGTGTACCGACGTCGTCAGGTTCCGGATCGAGGTAACGCCGAGATCGCGCAGGATCTGCGCGCCGACGCCGACTTCGCGCCATTGCCGGTTGCGGTCGGCTTCCGCGGATTTTTCCTCCGGCAGCGGGTTGACCGGAACGCCGGCGGCGCCGTCGCGCAGATAGATCAGCACGCCGCGGCCATCTCTCCTGAAGCGCTCGAGCACGGCCTGCATGCGCTTCGGCCCCGAGAACAGTTCCTTGACGATATTGGGCTTGTGGAAGCGCGTGAGCACGTTCCTGCCGTCGCCGATCCCGTTATAGACAAAGGCCACATGCGCGATGGAATTGAACGGCGATCGGTAGGCATAGCCCTGCAGCGGCCCGATCGGGCTGTCAGTGGTGAAGGTCGAGACCCGCTCGATCAGTTTCTCGCGCGCCTGGCGGTAGGCGATCATGTCGGCGATGGTGACATGCTTGAGCTTGTGGGCGGCCGCAAAGCGCGCCACCTGCTCGCCCTTCATGACCGTGCCGTCGTCGTTCATCAACTCGGAGATGACGCCGACCGGCGGCAGGCCCGAGAGCTTGCAGAGATCGACCGCGGCTTCGGTATGGCCGGAACGCAGCAGCACGCCGCCGTCGCGGGCGATCAGCGGAAACACGTGGCCGGGTCGGGCGAAATCGTTGGCGCCGGCGTTGGGGTTGGCCAGCGCCCGGCAGCAGGAGGCGCGTTCGTCGGCCGAAATCCCGGTGCCGCCATCGGGCTTGTAGTCGATCGACACCGTAAAGGCGGTAGTGTGGTTGGACTCGTTATGGGCCACCATCGGGTCGAGCCGCAGCCTTCGCGCATCCTCGCCCGTGATCGGCGCGCAGACGATGCCCGAGGTGTGGCGGATGATGAACGCCATCTTTTCCGCGGTGCACAGCGACGCCGCGACAATCAGATCGCCCTCGCCCTCGCGGTCTTCGTCATCGGTGACGACCACGAGTTCGCCGTGGGCAAAGGCTTGCAGAACTTCCTGGATCGGATCAGGCATCTAGAGGGTCTCGCTTTGTGTGAGCGAGCATTAGCCGGACTCTCAAGCCCGCGCCAGCCTCATTACGCAGGGCAGAATGGCCCTGGCGTCGCAGCGCCGGCGGGATCGTTGCCAGCTGGTTAAGGCCAGAAAAACCGTTGACGGGGTCTGGTCGCAATCGCCATGGTCACCACCACAAGAACAATAAGGGAGACGCCGGCCATGACCTCAGCGCAGTTCGACTTCGCACCACTGCTGCCCGCGGGCCTGCCCGCGCCGGCGGCGAAGTGGACGGGGCTTGCGAAATACAGTTTTGTCGGCGGCAACAACGATCCCGACGGGGTGCCGGTCGAGGGCCTGATCGATGCCGTCAACGCCGTGCTGCTGCGCGAGGGCAGAATGCTCGCCACTTACGGGCTTGCCAGCGGCCCGCAGGGTTACCGCCCGTTGCGCGAATTCCTCACCAGGAAACTCAAGCGCGACGCCGGCATCGACTGCGCCGCCGATGACATCCTGATCGTCTCCGGCTCGCTGCAGGCGCTCGACCTCGTCAACGCGACGCTGCTCGCCCGCGGCGATACCGTGATCATCGAGCGCGACACCTATCAGGGCGCGCTGAACCGGCTGACCCGGCTCGGCGTCCATGCGGTCGGCATTCCGCTCGACCAGGACGGCATGCGGATGGATGCGCTGGCGGAGGCGCTCGCCGACCTCAAGCGGCGCGGCATCACTCCGAAATACATCTACACCATCCCGACCGTGCAGAACCCGACCGGGACCATCATGCCCGAGGCGCGCCGCGCGGAACTTCTCAAACTCTCGCAGCAATATGGCGTGCCGATCTTCGAGGACGATTGCTATGCCGACCTGATCTGGGACGGCAAGCGTCCGCCGGCGCTGTACGCCATGAGCAAGAACGGAGGCGTCATCCACATCGGCTCGTTTTCAAAGTCGATCGCGCCAGCCCTGCGGGTCGGCTTCATCGTCGCGCCCTGGGCGATGCTGTCGCGGATGCTGGCGCTGAAGACCGACGCCGGTTCCGGCGCGCTGGAGCAGATGGTGCTGGCGGAATATTGCGCGCCGCATTTCGCCACCCATGTCCCGAAGCTGACGCGCGGCCTGCGCGCCAAGCTCGACACGCTGATGGAGGCGCTCAACGAGCAATTCGGTACCTCGGCCGAATTCGAAGACCCCAAGGGCGGCATCTTCCTGTGGGTCAAGCTGCCGGACAATGTCGACACCCTCAAACTCTACCAGGCCGCACTTGCCGCCGGCGTCGCCATCAATCCGGGGCCGGAATGGTCGACCGACAAGGCCTATGCCGGCAGCCGGTTGCGGCTGTGTTTTGCAAGCCCATCGCACCAGCAGATCCGCGAAGGGGTCGCCGTGCTTGCCGAGATATGCCGCAGGGAATTCGGCGTGCCGGCACGAATTGCCAATGTGGAGGCCCGCGCCCGCAGCTGATCATTCGCGCGATCCGGCGCAGCCGCATCACCAAAGGACATTTCTCATGGCGGGGGATCGTTCCCAGCGTCGCCTCGGCATTGCGCTGGTCGTCGCCGCCGCCGTGGCCTGGAGCACGGCGCCGTTCTTCACCCGGCTATTGCCGTTCGATTCCTGGACCATCCTGTTCTGGCGGGGGCTGTTCGGCGGCGGGCTGATCGCAGCCCTTCTGGTGCTGATGCAGGGCCGGGCCGGCCTGCGCGACCTGACCCGGATGGGCGGAAACGGCTGGCTGGTCGCGTCGCTGTCGACCGTGGGCATGGTTTGCTTCATCCCGGCCCTGCAACTGACCAGCGTTTCGAACGTGGCGATCATCATCGCGACGGGACCCTTCGTCGCCGCTGCGTTCGCCTGGATCCGGCTTGGCGAATCCGCCCGATGGCAAACCATGCTGGCGAGCCTCGTGGCGCTCGGCGGCGTCGCGATCATCGTAGGCGACGCGCGCGCGAGCTCCGACATCCTCGGGGTGGCGCTGGCCTGCCTCATGACCGTCGCGATCGCAGCCATGACGGTCACGGTGCGGCGGCACCGGAACACCCCGATGGTGGCGGCGGCTGCGTTGTCGAATTTCCTGGGCAGCATCGTCAGCATTCCCTTCGCCCACGGCATCGCCAGTGTCTCGGCAACCGACCTCGTCATTCTCGCGATGTTCGGCTTCTTTCAGGTCGCGCTGGGGCTGACCCTGTTCGTGCTCGGCTCGCGCCTGTTACCGTCAGGACAGGCCACCCTGATCGCGACGCTGGAGACGCCGCTGATGCCGTTTTGGGTATGGCTGGCGTTCCAGGAGGCCCCTGCTCCCCGGGCGCTGCTCGGCGGCGCGCTGGTGATGGGAGCTGTCGTCGCCGACGTCATCAGCGATAGCCGCGCACAGCAACGAAGCGACCGATCTGCACGACGGTCCCGAGATCATCCGTCGACGTGAAACTCGACATTGACCTGACCGCTGCCGCTGGAGGGGAAATATTCGCACAGCTGCTCGGCGGCGCCCTGGTAATCGTACCAGCCGAGTGCCGCAAACAGCATGATGGTATCGGCCATTCCGCCCTCGCCGTTGCACTTGGTGGCGTAATCCGGAAGCATGTCGATGAATTCGCGGTAGCGGCCCTGCCGCCACAGCTCGAGCACGCGCAGATCGACCTGGCGGTTGAATTCGCTGGCGATCGATGTCCACGCGTCCGGGCCGAGATTCTTGTTGGGCCACAGCCGATGCGACAGCGATCCCGAGGCGAGGATCGCCACCCGTTCATCGGATTGCTCGATCGCGCGCCGGGTTGCTTCCCCGAGAATGCGGCTCTCCTCCGGCGAGGTGAACAAGGGCGAGGCCACGGAGACGACCTTGGCCCAGCCGTCGGGATTCATGTAATGCATCGGCACGATGGTGCCGTATTCCAGCCCGAGGCTTGCAACCTGGTGCGCGATCACGTTGAGGCCGGCCTCGCGCGCTTCCGCCGCGATCGCCTCGGCGAGCGCGGTGTCGCCCGGCAGGTCATAGCGGAGATCCTGGATCATGTGCGGGGCTTCGTGGCTCGTGAACGAACCCCGATGATGCGGATTGGCGTTGATATGGTAGCCGAAATTGGACAGCCAGTGCGTGTCGAACACGACGAAGGTGGTGACCTTGCGCTCCGACGCACGCCGGCCAAGCTCCCGCAGCGCACGCACCGCGTTTTCCCGCGCCGATTTGAGCGGACTGCCCGCGGCCTCCGACAACATCAACGACGGGACGTGGGTGACCTTGGCGGCAAGAACGAGCTTTCCCATTAAGAGATTCCCCTGTCGCGAGGCGCGAGAATGAAATGGCTAGCCGCAGCGGATGGCATGGGCGATCCGGAGCAGCAGCATGATCGACACGTTGCCCTTGCCGGCTTCGATCTGGGCGATGTAGCGCTCGGAGACCCGGGATTTGCGGGCAAGCTCGCGGCGCGACATGTCGCGGAGGAGGCGCATCGCCCGCACGCGGTCGCCGAGCAGGGACAAGAATTCGCTTTCGGAATAGGGCAGCGCATCGGGCGGCGCCGCCCGGGCCGCAAAGCCGGCAGTCGCGTCCGCCCCGGATCTGATTCTGCTGTCAGCCACGCGCAAACCCTCACCCCCCTTCCGGCATGCTCGCCAGCCGCGTGGGCGCCCGCATTGATGCGGATCAAATTGGCCGATACCCGCCGCCGAAGGGGCACCTGGGCTTAAATCCCCCACAATAGCCGCAAACGAGGATGGATGGAGCCGGCCTGACGCATGCACGCCCGATGGCTCCGGCCGCATTGCGCGGCGAGATTTGAATGCTAAGCTTTGGGGGTGGTGCCGAAAGCGGAGCCGGAAACTTGAACGGGCATTTTATCCGACTGGCGCTGGCAGCACTCGTTGCCCTGACGCTTCCGCTTCCCGCCTCCGCCGAAACGGTGGCCCAGACCGTGCAGAAGTGGGGATTGATCGGCCCATGGTCGCTGGACTGCGCGCTCAAGCCCGACCGCGACAGGGGCAGTGTGCTCGACTATGAGATCGCGGGCGATAACCGGGTCGTGCACCGGCGCGACTTCGGCGGCACCACCGATGAAAGCGAAGTCGTCGGCGCCGAGATTTCCGCAGACGGCATGCTGAATTTGCGCGTGTTCTTCCCGAGCCTCAAGCAGACCCGCGAATACGGCCTGATGATGCAGCCCGACGGCACCATGCGCGCGATCTATAATCGCAACCAGAAAAACGAATACAGCATCAAAGACGGCAATTTCACCGCCAACGGCAGCCCCACACAGCCGCAACACAAGTGCATGTAGCGGGCGCTGCGTTCGCGCCGGGGTCGCGGCTGAACAACCGTTCAGAATTCTCTTGGTTTTTCCCGGGAACGTTACTCCGCATGCAATGTTTAATCCTCGCCCAAAACGAGGAGAACACAATGAAGAAGTCTGGTTACGTCATTGCAGCGCTCGGCGCGATCGCCATCGCCGCGCCGTCGATCGCAAGCGCCGAAACCGTCGTCATCAGGCATGGCGGCCATCCCTACGGCGCGCGCGCCGAATTCCGCGAGCATCGCGATCACGGCTGGCATGAAGGCTGGCGCCATCACCACGCCGACCGGGTGGTAATCGTCAAGCACCGCCACATGGACTAAAGGCCGACACAGGAATGGCCCCGCGAGGGGCCATTTTCTTTTGTCGATTTGTCAGTCCCACGCAGGCGCGAAACCGGGATTCACGCAGCGTCTGTCTTTCGGCAGACCCGCGATCGCCTTCATGTCCTCGTCGTCGAGCCCCACATTCAGCGCGTCGAGATTGGCCTTCTGGCTCTCGGCGCGCGACGCCTTCGGGATGGCGGCGACGCCGTCCTGATCGAGCAGCCATTTCAGCGCCACCTGCGCGGCGCTGGCGCCATGCTTGCGGCCGATCGCCGTCAGCGTCGGATCGGACGCCACCTTGCCCTGCGCCAACGGGCAATAGGCCACCAGCGGGATCGATTTGCTGCCGAGATATTTGCGCAGCCGCGTCTGATCCAGCATCACATGGTATTCGACCTGGTTGCAGGCGATCGGCGCCTTGATGTCCTCGACCACGGTCTTCAGGAGCGCGACGGTGAAGTTGGCAACGCCGATGGCGCGGGTGCGCCCTTCCCCCTTCAGCTTCATCAGGGTTTCGAATATCGCCGGCAGGTTCATGTTCTTCGACGGCCAGTGCACGAGATAGAGATCGACGTGATCGAGCCTGAGCTTCTTCAGGCTGGCGTCGAACGCCCGGCGGATCGCATCCGGCGCGAGATTTTCGTGCCAGACCTTGGTCGTCACGTGCAGATCGCCGCGCGGGACGCGGGCGGCAGCCAAAGCAGCCCCGATGGCCTCTTCATTGCCGTACATTTCCGCGGTGTCGATATGGCGATAACCGAGGCCCAGCGCGCTTTCGACCGCCGCGCGGCAGGCATCGCCCTGCATGCGAAAGGTGCCGAGCCCGAGCCGCGGCAGGCTGATGCCCTGGGTTTGCAGATGGTCCATGATAACTCCTGAAGGAATCCGCCGGATGAGCCACCGGCGATGCCGCGAATGGGCGTTGAGTTGCGGGGGATTGGGTGAGACAGCGTATCCGCCGTTTGATAGTCTGCCCGCAGGGCAGTGTCCAAATCAAGATCGGGTGTGGCTGACGATGGTCAAGGCGTTACGACGATGGCTGGAAGCCAACGAACTCTTTGCGATCGTCACCGGCGTTGCCGGCGGGCTGCTCGTGCTGTCGATGGTGCTGGTGTTCGGCGGCTATCTGATCGTGTCGCGCTGAGATCTTTTGCTTGACGCGTTTTCTTCACGCGGACCGGTACCCACTTCGCTCGAAAACGCCATGGAAGCCGCTCAGATATGCTGAGCAAGCAGTCTTCCCGGCCGCGCATCCGGCCGCGGCTCGATATCGACCGACCACAGATCGTTGTTGCCGACATCCTTCAGGGTCACCGTCATGACCTCCGACCTGCCGTCGATATCGACACGGCCGAAGAACTGCAATCCGAAACAAGGCGCGAGATTTTCGCCCTGCTCGGCGCTGCAGCCTTTCTGGAACATCGCTTTCGGCCCGAACGTGTTGTCGAGTTCGCCGGGGCCCCAGGTTCCCGCGTGAAGCGGGCCGGAGACGAATTCCCAGAACGGCTCGAAGTCGCTGAATATCGCGCGGTTCGGATCGTAATAATGCGCCGCCGTATAGTGCATGTCGGCGGTCAGCCACACCGTATTCCTGACGCCGGCGCGCTTGAGGAACGACAGCAGATCGGCGATCTCGTGCTCGCGCCGCTCCGGCGGGCCGTCGCCCAGCGCAATCGCGTCGTTGCTGATCAGCCCGATCGGCAGGTCCGCGGCAATCACCTTCCAGGTCGCGTCGGAGGCTGCCAGCTCGCGCTTCAACCAGGCGAGCTGCGCCTGGCCGAGAATAAAGGTATCGCTGCGGTCGTCGCGCTTGTTCCATGTCGAATTGCGATAGCTGCGCATGTCGATCAGGAACACGTCGAGCAGCGGCCCGTAGGCGATCCTGCGATAGACCCGGCCGGCCTCCTGGGAATTTTCGCGGATCGGCATGAAGTCATGGAAGGCGCGGGCCGCGCGCTCGACCAGCCGCGACTTGCCGTCCTCAGTGTAACCCGTTTCGTCGGCGCTGCCGATCGGCGACCAGTCATTGGTGACTTCGTGATCGTCCCACTGCGCGAACATCGGCACCTCCGCATTGAAGGCGCGCAAGTTCTCGTCCAGCAAATTGTATTTGTAGTTGCCGCGAAACTGCGCGAGGCTGTGGGCAACCACGGATTTGTCTTCCGTCACGATGTTGCGCCAGCTTTCGCCGTTCGGCAGCTTCAGCTCGGACGGCACGGGACAATCGGCGTAGATGTGATCTCCGGAATGAATGAAGAAGTCCGGGCGGTTTTCCAGCATGGTCCGATAGGTGCGCATGCCGCCGCGCGAGGCATCGATGCCCCATCCCTGGCCTGCGGTATCGCCCGACCAGGCGAACGATATCGAACGCCTGTCGGCCGGCGCGGTGCGGAAATGCCCGGTTTGCGTTTCGCCTGAAATTCCGGAAATGTCTTCGAAGCGCACCCGGTAGAAAATATCCTGCCCGGGCGGAAGACCCTCGAGCAGGATCTTCGAGGTGAAGTCGCGATCGGGCGGCGCGTCCGCGGATGCGGCGCCCAGCACGGTCCTGAAGCTTTCGAGGGTCGAAACCTCCACCTGCATGCGCGCGGCCCGGTCTGCCCTTGCCCACACCATGGCGCTGCTTTCGGACACGTCGCCCGACTGGATTCCGCAGGTGATCTGCGGACGGTCCGCGGCCCGGCTGAGATAGGGTTTTGCCAGACTTCCGAGGCCCGCCAGTGCGAGGGTGGATGCCGAGCGGACCAGGAGGTGCCGGCGGGTCAGGCCATGCTTGCCGCGTATCGCAATCGCCATCGGTGGCCACCCCGTCGAATCGCGACGGAGGTTGCCTGCTCAATTTGACTACCGGCCGAAGGTTTTGCGACGGGTGTGTGACTCGTGGAATGGGTAGAACAGCTACGATTGCCGCGATTTCGGGATTAGCGCTTCCAGTTGCAGATGCCGCCGGACTTGCAGGGCCAGACCTGAACCCGCGTGTCGAACGCCTGGGCGTTGAGCGGATTGCCATGGCGATGGGCGAGTTTCGTGCGCGCCGCAGCGCGCGGCTTCTCGGCGTGCAGGCGCGGTTTCTCGCCGCGCACCGGCGGCACCTCGACGGGCAGATCGGCAACGCGTGGGCTCTGCATGTGAAGCCTGGGCTCGGCGGTCGGCTCAGCGCCGGCCTGCGCGCCCTCGTTCTCGCGATCGTCTCTCGCCTCCACGGCAAGCGACTCGAATTCGGCCGTCGGCCCGAGCCGCTTCGGCGAGAGCACTGCCCTGGAAAGGTCGAGGCCGAGAAACTGGTCGGGGCGATATTCGTCCGCAACAGATACGCCGCTCCATCCCATGAAAAGAGCGCAGAAGGCAGCGGCGAAAGCATTTTTTAGGACCATTCGAGGCCTCGTGAAATGCACAAGAATCCGGCAACGACCCCTCATTTAGGAAGCGGGACCGCGCAATTCCAGCCGAGTCTGGCGGCAGGGTTACCCATCCGTCGCGTCGGGACGTTGCAATTTTCGCGACTTTGTTCCAAAAAAGGGAACAATCGCCGCGAGACGCGGTTGGCTCAATGAGCCGCCATTGGACCCTGTCGGCGGCTTGAAACGGGCGGTCCCGCCACCAGACCCCACAGCCAATCAGGACCTCTTCGCCTTGGCAACGGATTGCTACCCGGGTAGATCAAGGGGGTACGCCCCCCTGCAATCTCTCCCTCTCAGGTCAACAAGCCCGAAATGTCCGTCACGCCGCTTTCCGTGTCCAAAGTCGTCCAGCCCATCGTCGGCATAGGCCCAAGATTCCGCGACGAGAGAAGGGTCAATCTCCTCGTTCTTTGCGGCCTGGCGCTCCTGGTCGGCATCATGACCGGTTTCGGCGCGGTCGCCTTGCGTGCGCTGATCGGGTTCTTCCACAACGTGTTCTACAACGGCACGTTCAGTTTCCTTTACGACGCGAACGTCACCGAGGGCCCGAGCCGGTTTGGCGACCTGGTTTTCCTGTCGCCGATCCTCGGCGGCCTCGTCGTCGTCTTCCTGGTGGAGCGTTTCGCGCCGGAGGCAAAGGGGCACGGCGTGCCCGAGGTCATGGATTCCGTGTTCTACAAGCGCGGCAACATCCGGGGCAAGGTTGCGATCGTCAAGGCGCTGGCCTCGGCGCTGTCGATCGGCAGCGGCGCCGCGGTCGGGCGCGAAGGTCCGATCATCCAGATCGGCGCCGCGCTGGGCTCGGCGTTTGCCCAAGGCATCAAGCTGTCGACCTGGCAGAAGATTACCCTGCTCTCCGCGGGCGCAGGCGCCGGCATCGCCGCGACGTTCAATACGCCGCTGGGCGGCGTGCTGTTCGCGCTGGAAATCCTGTTGCCGGAGGTCTCCAACCGCACCTTCTTGCCCGTCGTCATCGCGACCGGCGCCGCCACCACGATCGGACGGATCCTGATTGGTCCCAATCCGGCCTTCGCCGTCAGCGATATCCAGCTTTCGCTGGCGCCCGCGATCAACATTCAGGAGGCAATCGCCTTCGTGCTGCTCGGAATCCTGTGCGGCGTGGCGTCTTGGGCGTTCATCCGCCTGCTCGTCGTCATGGAAGACGGTTTTCCGAAATTGCCGGGAAATGTCTACACGCAGAACATCGTCGGCATGCTCATCATCGGCCTGATGATGGTCGCCCTCACCCACGCCTTCGGCCATTCCTATATCGACGGCGTCGGCTATTCCGTGATCCAGTCGATCCTCGATCAGAAGCTGACGATGGCGAGCCTGTTGGCGCTGTTGTTTGTCCTCAAATTGCTCGCCACTACCATCAGCCTCGGCTGCGGCGCTTCGGGGGGCATCTTCTCGCCCTCGCTGTATCTTGGCGCCACGCTCGGCGCGGCCTTCGCTGCTGTAGCCGCAGTGCTTCTCCCCCACGCCGGCCTGACCGCTTCCTCGGCCGCGATCGTCGGAATGGCGGCGATGGTCGGGGCGGGAACCGGCGGGGTGATGACCGCCATCGTCATGGTGTTCGAGATGACGCGTGACTACGCCATCATCGTTCCCGTCATCGTCGCGGTCGCGGTCGCGGCAGGCGTTCGCCGGTCACTGATCGGCGAGACCATCTACACCATCAAACTCCGCCACCGCGGCCATCGCATCCCGAAGGAACGGCACATCAATCTTTATCTCGTCAAGCAGGCCCAGGACATCATGGAGCGGCGCTTCATCGTCGCCAAGGCCGGGACGACGCTGAAGGACGCTTTGGCCGCAGAGGACACCGATGATCTGCGCGCCATCATCGTCGAGCGCGAGGGCCGGATCGCCGGCCTGATTCCGCCGCGTTCGGGCCTGTGGCGGGAAGCCCGCAGCAACCCGGACCTGCTGGTCGAACGCTTCGTCGAAAGCCGGGTCGTGGTCTGCCGCGACGTCGATCTCCTCAGCCTGGTATTCGCCCGGCTGAAACGCCATCGCTCGGGCGCGGCCATCATCTTCCATGGTGTGGAACGCCCGAGGGTGCGCGATATCGTCGGGATCATCACCAAGCGCGCCATCGCCGACGCCGTGATCGACAGCTACGACGATTGATTTGTGGGCCATCGGCCGGTCGCCGTGTACTGGTTGGCGCTTATTCCGGAGGACATCATGCGCACGATTTTCGTTGCAGCCGCGATGGTGCTGGCTCGCAACTCGTCGGCGTCGGGGTTCGCAACCAGGATGACCGCGCCGTCGGCCAGATCGTCGACATTGCGATGAGCAGGGACGGCAAGACCCAGGCCTATATCCTGTCGGTCGGAAGCTTCCTCGGCCTTGGCGAGCACTACATCGCCGTCGATCCGGCTTCGGTGAAGGTGGGATATTCCGAAACCGACAAGGTCTGGCATGCGTCGATGAATGCGACGCCCGATCAGGTGAAGGCGGCGCCACCCTATCGATATTCCGGCCGCGTCGGCGAAGAAGCCTGCATCAACATCCTGCGCTGAGCGAAGCGGACGGCGCCAAACCTCAACGACGGACGCAAGCCCAGCCGGGGTTGAACCTTGATCCCTGTCAATCCGCCGCCGGTGGAGATCAGATATCGAGACGACAACAATGCTTGCGGACGCCGGATCAAGCTGACGCTCGATCGGGAACCGGTTGCGTTGCGCCGTCCAGCGCTCCTCAGAATAGATGTTTTAAACATCACTTATTGACACTTTGGCATCATTACTTATGATGCAGCAGTGATGTTTGATGGGGATTGGGGTCCCGGGGCAGACTCATGTTCACAGCGGCACAGTTGCGGGCGGCCAGGGTGCTTCTCGGCATCGATCAGCGCCGGCTCGCGGAGATGTCCGGGCTTTCCGTGCCGACGATTCAGCGCATGGAGGCCTCTGAAACCATGGTGCGCGGCAACGTCGATTCGCTGGTCAAGCTGATCGCGGCCTTCGACGCCGCCGGGATCGAGATGATCGACGAAGGCGCGGCCAGCACCGCGCAGGGGCGCGGCGTCCGGCTGAAGCACGCATCGGCCAAGATCGTTCCGGGCGCGCGCGCATGATATCGGCCGTGGTCAGCCCTTCCGTCGCCCTGCAGATGTCCGGTGTCGCAGCCTTGCTGGCGACGGCCATTCTGGCGATCACGCTCAGCCGCAGCGAGCGCGCCGCCGCCATCATCTACGGCGCCACGCTGGCGATTTGCGCGGTCGCCCTGTTCGGCGCGCTGCGCGCGTTGCTTGGCGGCAGCGCTGACGCCTCCACTCTCACTTTGCCGGTCGGACTACCCTGGCTCGGCGCGCATTTCCGGCTGGATGCGCTGGCCTCGTTCTTCCTGATCGTGGTCAATCTCGGCGGGGCGGCGGCAAGCCTCTATGGCCTCGGCTACGGCCATCACGAGCCCTCCCCGCACCGCGTGCTGCCGTTCTTCCCGGCGTTCCTGGCCGGCATGAATCTCGTGGTGCTGGCGGACGATGCGTTTTCCTACCTGTTGTGCTGGGAATTCATGTCGCTGGCGTCCTGGGCGCTGGTCATGGCGCACCATCGCGAGCCCGGCAACGCCAAGGCGGGCTACGTTTATCTCGTGATGGCGAGTTTCGGCACACTGGCGCTGCTTTTGGCCTTCGGCCTGCTGGCGGGACCGGCGGGCGATTACGGATTTGCCGCCATTCGCGCGGCGCCGCACACGCCCTATGTGGCGGCGCTGGTACTGATCCTGATGCTGCTCGGCGCCGGCTCGAAGGCGGGCCTGGTGCCGCTGCATGTCTGGCTGCCGCTCGCCCATCCCGCGGCGCCCAGCCATGTCTCGGCGCTGATGAGCGGCGTCATGACCAAGGTCGCAATCTACGGCTTTATCCGTGTCGTGTTCGATCTGTTGGGACCGCCGAGCTGGTCGGCGAGCGTGGTCGTGCTGTTCCTCGGCAGCATCACCGCTGTCATGGGCATCCTCTATGCCATGATGGAGAACGACCTCAAGCGCCTGCTCGCCTACTCAACCATCGAGAATGTCGGCATCATCTTCGTCAGCCTCGGCCTGGCGCTGGGCTTCCAGGCCAACGGCATGAAGCTCGCCGCCGCGCTGGCGTTCACCGCCGCGCTGTTTCACGTGCTCAACCACTCCTTCTTCAAGAGCCTGTTGTTCTTCGGCGCCGGCGCGGTGCTGACCTCGACCGGCGAGCGCGACATGGACAAACTCGGCGGCCTCATTCACCGCCTGCCGTTCACCAGCTTCGCCGTTCTGGTCGGCTGCGTCGCCATCTCGGCGCTGCCGCCGTTCAACGGCTTCGTGTCGGAATGGCTGATGTTCCAGGCCGTGCTGCAAAGCCCGGACCTGCCGCAATGGGCGCTGAAGATCATGGTGCCCGCGGTCGGCGCGATGCTGGCGCTGGCGGCGGCGCTGGCGGCGGCCACTTTCGTCAAGGCCTATGGCGTGACGTTTCTCGGCCGTCCCCGCAGCGTGGCGGCGGAGAAGGCGAGCGAGGTCGACCGCTACTCGCTCACGGCGATGTTCATCCTCGCCGCGCTGTGCCTGCTGGCCGGCATCCTGCCGGGGCTGGTGATCGATGCGCTGTCGCCGATCTCGATCGAAATCCTCGGCGGCCGCATGCCGATCCAGGCCAACGAAGCGTGGCTTTCGATCGCGCCGATCGCGGAGAGCCGCAGTTCCTATAACGGCCTGCTGGTGATGGTGTTCATCGCGATCTCCGCCTCGCTCGCCGTGTTCGTCATTCACCGCTTCGCCTCCCGCGCGCTGCGGCGTGGGCCGGCCTGGGGCTGCGGCTTTTCCGATGCCGTGCCGGAGGCGCAATATTCGGGCGCAAGCTTCGCCCAGCCGATTCGCCGCGTGTTCGGCACCATGGTGTTCCACGCCCGCGATCACGTCGAGATGCCGCCGCCCGGCGATATCCGGCCGGCGCGGCTCAGAATCGAACTGCACGATCTGATCTGGGAGGGCATGTATGCGCCGATCGTGGCCGCGGTCGGCGTCTCCTCGGAATGGCTCAATCAGCTGCAGTTCCTGACCATCCGCCGCTATCTCAGCCTTGTCTTCGCCACCCTCGTCACGCTGCTGCTGGTGCTCGCGATATGGTCGTGATCTCCGACATCCTCGTGCAAAGCATCCAGATGCTGCTGGTGCTGTTGCTCGCGCCGCTGCTGACCGGCTTCGTGCGCAAGGTCAAGGCGCGGCTGGTGCGGCGCCAGGGACCTTCGGTGTTTCAGCCCTATCGTGATCTCTTGCGGCTGCTGCGCAAGGAGGTCGTGCTCGCCGACAATGCCTCGTGGCTGTTTCGCGTCACGCCCTATGTGACCTTTGCCGCGATCTGGGTCGCGGCGGCGCTGGTGCCGACCTTCGCCACCGGGCTTCTGTTCAACTGGACCGCGGACCTGATCGCAATCGTCGCGCTGCTCGGCAGCGCGCGGTTTTTCCTGGCGCTCGCGGGCATGGACGTCGGCACCAGTTTCGGCGGCATCGGCTCCAGCCGCGAAGTGATGATCGCGGCGCTGGCCGAGCCCGCGATGCTGCTGATGGTGTTTTGCGTGGCGCTGGTCGCGGGCTCGACCCAGCTTTCGACGGTCGCGAATTTCCTCGCCTCGTCCTATGTCGGATTGCGGGTGTCGCTCGGAATGGCGCTGGTCGCGCTGATCATGGTGGCGCTGGCGGAGAACGCCCGGATTCCGGTCGACAATCCCGCGACCCATCTCGAGCTCACCATGGTGCATGAGGCGATGGTGCTGGAATATTCCGGGCGTCATCTCGCGATGATCGAATTCGGCGCCTTCCTCAAGCTCCTGCTCTACATCTCGCTGATCGCCTGCGTGTTCTTCCCCTGGAAGATCGCGCTGTTCGGCACCGGCCCGCTCGCCTACGCCATCGGCGCCGGCGCCTACCTCGTCAAGCTCGCGATTTCCGGCTTCCTGCTCGCGCTGTTCGAGACCGCGACCGCCAAGATGCGGGTGTTTCGCGTGCCGCAATTTTTGGGCGCGGCGCTGATGCTCGGGCTGCTCGGAACGCTGCTGCTGTTCGTATCGAGGAGTTTCTGATGCAGATGCACAGCCTCTCCTTCGATGTCTCCCACACGCTGGCCGGCGGGCTGGTCCTGATCAGCTTCTTGATGCTGTACCAGGACCGGCTCTATTCCCTGCTCAACGTGTTCGCGCTGCACGCCCTGGTGCTCGCGCTTTCGGTGGCCTGGCAGGCCTTCATCCAGAACGCCCCGCATCTCTACGTCACCGCCGTGATCGCGCTGGTGTTCAAGGCGATCGTCATCCCGGTGGCGCTGCATCGCATCGTCAAGCAGCTCGGGATTCACCGCGACATCGAATCCGCCGTCGGGATCGGCCCGACCATGCTGGCCGGCATGGGACTGGTCGCGCTCTCGATGGTCCTGATGCTGCGGGTCACCGCGGAAGCCGATCCGCTGGCGCGCGAGGACCTCGCCTTCGCGCTGTCGGTGGTGCTGCTCGGGCTGCTGGTCATGGTGACGCGCCGCAACGCCGTCAGCCAGGTAGTGGGCTTCATGTCGCTGGAGAACGGACTGGTGCTGGCGGCGACCGGCGCCAAGGGCATGCCGCTGGTGGTCGAGATCAGCGTCGCCTTCTCGATCCTGATCGCCTTCATCGTGATCGGCATCTTCCTGTTCCGGATCCGGGAACGATTCGATTCCGTCGACGTGTCCGCCCTCGACGACTACCGGGGCGAACACCGATGAACCTCTCTTCCTACGACCCCGTCGCGGCGGTGCTGCTGATCCCGATCGGCTCGGCGGCGCTGCTGGCCGCGCTGCCGGGCTACCGGCTCACCGCGCGGCTCAACGTGGTGGCGAGCCTTGCGACGTTCCTTTCGGCGCTGTCGCTGTTGGTGATTCCGCGTCCGCAGCCGGGACCCTATGTGCTGATCGACGATCTCAACATCGTCTTCATCGTGCTCAATACGTTTGTCGGCTTCACCACCTCCATCTTCAGCGCCAGCTATATCGCCCATGAACTCGACAGCGGGCGGCTGACGCCGGTCTACCTGCGGTTCTATCACGCCATGTATCAGACCATGATGTTCGGCATGAACCTGGCGTTCGTGTCGAACAATATCGGCCTGATGTGGGTGGCGGTGGAGATCGCAACGCTAACCACGGTGCTGATGGTCGGCATCTATCGCACCCATGCCGCGCTGGAAGCGGCGTGGAAATATTTCATCCTCGGCAGCGTCGGGATTGCGCTGGCGCTGTTCGGCACCATCCTGGTCTATATGGCGGCGCGGCCGGTGGTCGGCGAAGGCCAGGACGGCATGGTCTGGACGATTTTGATCCAGCATGCGGCGAAGTTCGATCCGGCTCTGCTCAACGTCGCCTTCATCTTCCTGTTTCTCGGCTACGGCACCAAGGTGGGCCTGGCGCCGCTGCACGCCTGGCTGCCCGACGCGCATGCCGAGGGTCCGACCCCGATATCGGCTGTGCTGTCGGGACTGCTGCTGAACGTCGCGCTCTATGCGCTGCTGCGCTTCAAGATATTGCTCGCCGCCGCGCCCGACGCCATCGCGCCCGGCCCGCTGATGGTGACGATGGGGCTGGTCTCGCTGGTGTTCGCCGCCTTCATGCTCTACCGCCGCCGCGACATCAAACGGCTGTTCGCCTATTCCTCGATCGAGCACATGGGCATCATCGTGTTCGCCTTCGGCATGGGCGGCCCGCTCGCCAATTTCGCAGGGCTGCTGCACATGGTGATGCACAGCCTGACCAAGTCGGCGATCTTCTACGCCGTCGGCCATATCTCGCAGATCAAGGGCACGCAGCGGATCCACCGAATCCGCGGCTTGACGGTGACGCATCCGGCGCTCGGCTGGGGCCTCGTGGTCGGCGTGGTCGCGATCGCCGGCCTGCCGCCGCTCGGCATCTTCATGAGCGAATTCCTGGTCGTAAGCTCGACCTTCGCGCGCCAGCCTTTGCTCGCGATCGTGCTGGTGTTCGGGCTGCTGCTGGCCTTCGGCGCCTTGACATTGCGCCTCACTACCGTTGCCTTCGGCAAGCCGCGCGGCAGCACGGCCTCGGCGGAAGCCTCCTATGTGCCGATGTTCGCGCATCTCGCGCTGGTTCTATGCGCGGGAATCTATCTTCCCGCGCCGCTCGTCGCCTGGTTCCAGCATGTGGCCCGCCTCCTCGGATAGGATGAACTGGATATGCCCTCGCTGATCGATTTCCTGCAGGACGGCCGCCGGATCGGGCAATCCGGCCCATGGCCGCGTGTCGTGCTCGATGCAAAGCAGTGGGAATTTGCGGCCGGCCAATTGGCGCGAGGAAGCTGGAGCCTGCTCGGGCTCTGGGGCGAGCCCTCCACGGTGCACATGGCGATCCTGGACGAAGCGGCGGCTGACATCGCCATCGTCAGCCTGGACTGCCCGGACCGCCATTTTCCGTCGGTCGGCGCTCTCCATCCGCCGGCGCTTCGCCTGGAGCGCACCGCGCACGACCTGTTCGGCCTGGTGGCGCAGGGCCTGCCCGACACCCGCCCCTGGCTCGATCACAGCAATTGGGGCGTGCGCTTTCCGCTGGGCGACCGCATCGATGCGCTGCGGAAATCACCGCCCTATCGCTTCCTGCCGGTCGAAGGCAGCGGCATGCACCAGATCGCGGTCGGCCCGGTCCATGCCGGCATCATCGAGCCCGGACATTTCCGCTTCACCGCGAGCGGCGAGACCGTGGTGCGGCTCGAACAGCGGCTCGGATATGTCCACAAGGGCATCGAGGGGTTGATGGCCGGCGCCGATCTGGAGCGCGCCGTGCAACTCGCCGGGCGAGTATCGGGCGACAGCACGGTTGCCTATGCTTACGCGTTTTCAAGGGCCGCCGAGGCGGCGCTCGGGCTTGCCGCGCCGGATCGCGCGGCGTGGCTGCGCGCGCTCGCCGCCGAACTGGAGCGGCTTGCCAACCACCTCGGCGACATCGGCGCCATCTGCAACGACGCTTCGTTCGCGCTGATCCACGCCCACACCAGCGTGCTGCGCGAAAGCGTGCTGCGCGCGGCCAACGCCGCCTTCGGCCATCGCCTGATGCGGAACGTCATCGTGCCCGGCGGCGTGACCCGCGACCTCGACGATGGCGGGCGGGAGGCCATCTACGCGACCCTGGACACCATCCGCCTGCGCTTTCCGTCCCTGATCGAACTCTACGACAACACCGCTTCGCTGCAGGACCGCACCGTCGATACCGGCCTGCTCAAGCCCGCGCTGGCAAAACAATACGCCGCCGGCGGCTATGTCGGCCGCGCCTCCGGCCGGTCCTTCGACGCACGCCGGACGCTCGCCTATCCGCCCTATGACGATTTGCAATTCGGGGTGCCGGTCCTGAACGAAGGCGACGTCAATGCGCGGGTCTGGATCAGGGTGCGCGAGGTCGAGCAGAGCCTGTCGCTGATCGACCAGATCCTGGACCGGCTTCCGGAAGGCGCGCTGCGCGCGAAGCTCACGCCGCGCATGGCGGCGCAAGAGGGCTTGGCGAGGGAAGGTCTTGCCATCGTCGAGGGATTCCGCGGCGACATTCTGGTCTGGCTGCGCCTGCGCGACGGCCGGGTCGAACGCTGCCATCTGCGCGACCCCTCCTGGTTTCAATGGCCGCTGCTGGAGGCCGCCATCGAGGGCAACATCGTCGCGGACTTTCCGCTCTGCAACAAGTCGTTCAACTGTTCCTATTCGGGTGTGGATCTCTAGGAATGATGACCAGGAAACCGTCCTCGCAATGAGGTTTAAGGACAACAGAGATGCGCAAGCTGCTGTTTCAAAGCCTGTTTCGCTCGCCGTTCACCGAACCGGCGCCGTTGCCGGCCGACGCCGCGGTGGCCGAACTCGCCACCGCGCTCGGCCGCGCGGCGCGGCGGCGGCTCGGCCGCAGTCTGTCGATCCGCGAGGTCGATGCCGGCTCCTGCAATGGATGCGAACTGGAGATCCACGCGCTCAACAACGCCTATTACGACGTCGAACGTTTCGGGCTTCGCTTCGTCGCCTCGCCGCGCCATGCCGACGTCCTGATGGTGACCGGCCCCGTGACCAGGAACATGAGCGAAGCGCTGAAGCGCACCTATGACGCGGCCCCCGCCCCCAAATGGGTGGTCGCGGTCGGCGATTGCGCCCGCGACGGCGGCTGTTTCGCGGGCAGCTACGCGGTGGTCGGTGGCGTGTCCGAGGTGATCCCGGTCGACCTGCACATTCCGGGCTGCCCGCCGACGCCGACCGCGATGCTGCAGGGCCTGCTGGCGCTGCTCGAACGGGTCGACGCCGCCGCGGCACCAATTTGAGAGGCGGTTTCGATGGCGCGCTCGCTCAGCGCGCCCGTTCCAGCGCCCGCGCGGAAGATGGCTTGGTCTTCGGCCTTGGTTTCAGCTTCGGCTTGCTGACATGCTCGCGGAGCCGGACGCCGCGGCCGCCACTCGTGCTCGCACCGCCCGGATTGATCAGCTCGATCCCGGCGCCATCGAGCGCCGCCACCAGCTTCATCAGCGAATCGACGTTGCCGCGGACGACGCCGTCGCTGGCCTCCATGCGCTGGATGGTCGGCACCGAAAGGTCGGCGAGTTCGGCCATTTGCCGCTGATCGATGTTCAGGAGCGCGCGCGCGGCCCTGAGCTGATTGGCGGTGATCATGCGGCTGGTTTCTCCGGTTTACGGCTCGAACGGTCCGGTCGCGGACATTGGCGTCCGGGATGTTACATGATAAGAGATGTTTGATACATCCTATTTAATGCATGGTGGCACCTGTGCGGCTGTTGGGGCGATATCAGGGCCGGAACGGCGAGATCGAAATCGTCGAGTGCTCGCAGTCCGGGACCCGCATCTATTTCGAACAGGGCGTGCGGCAGAGCCAGGCGACGCCGGACGGCGAGAGCGTCTTCACCTATGTCAGGCTGATGGACGAGTTGCTGTCGCGCTCGGCCAACATCCTGGTCTTGGGATGCGGCGGCGGCAACCTCGCCACAACGCTGACCCGTCTCGGAAAAAACCTGACCATCGTCGACAACAATCCGATCAGCTTCGTGATCGCGCAAAAGTTCTTCGCCCTGCCCGACGATCTCCTCTGCATCGTCTCCGATTTCCGCAAGTTCGTGTTCGAGGACAGCGCGCTCTACGACGGCATCGCCATCGACATCGGCGGGCCCGGTTTCAGCTTCAACGATGAATTCGACGTCGAGACCTGCGAGGCGATCCGCGCCCGCCTGGCGCCGGGCGGCCGCATCGTCATGAACGTGACGGTGCCCAACGATATCGATCCGACGCCCGACCGGATCGCCGCGCGGCTCGCCGGCGACGGCTTGCGGGTATGGATCATCGATGAGCAGGGCATCGAGGACCGCAATGCGATCATCGCCTGCTTGCCGGAAAGGCAATTGAATGCGCGCCCGGCGCTGCAGGAAGTGATGGAAAGCACGTCGGAGCGCTGGTCGATCCGGCGCGGCCGGCTGCGCAGCCAGGATCTCGCCTGCGGGTCGCGCCCGGGATGAAGCCCGAGGAAAGCTAACGACATGCGCGGAGATTGCCGGAAACGACATCACGCTCACACGCAGCTTGAACTGCCGGCCTGACAATTCACACCGCCCGCAGCCGATCGGGCGCCCCGATCCCCACTTGCTTATTTCCTGCGCCGACTGCCCATAATTTCTGCAGCCGCTGCCTAAGCGCTGGCAGCGGCGCATCCAACTTTTTGTGCGCCCCGGGACAAGCCGCAAACCGGCAGGCGACCGTAGGCTTCCTTCGAACTTGGAACATGGCGCCGCCATGACAATGTCGAAGGAGAAAACACATGCACAGGCAGTTTTCCACCGAGGCCCGGGCGCGGCATTCCGCCGTGATCTCCGGATTGCGCAATGCCGCGCTGACAGCCTTCCTCCTGGCGGGGATCTGGGCGCCGACATCGGCGAGCGCCGCCGCCCCCGCCGGCTGTGCCGCGCTGCAGACCAAATATCCGCAGTTCAAGGGCAAGCAGCTCGTCAACGCGATCAACCCGCATACGCCGGGCTATGAGGCGATCGACCCGAAAGACCCGAGCAAATATGTCGGCTTCGACATCGACCTCGGCGAGGCGATCGGCGAGTGCCTCGGCTTCACGCTGACCTACAAGCCCGTGACCTTCGCGGCGCTGCTGACGACGCTGGCGAGCGGACAGGCCGATATCGTGATCTCCGACATCTACGCCACCGAAGAGCGCGCCAAGGCGGCCGACTTCATCACCTATTCGAAGGTGTTCGACGGCGTTCTCGTCGCCAAGGGCAATCCGAAGAAGATCACCGGCATCAACATCTCGATGTGCGGCGCGGCAGCGGCCGAGAACACCGGCTTCGTCGAAGTGCCGCTGGTGCAGGCGCTGATCCCCGAATGCAAGAAGGCCGGCAAGCCCGAGCCGACGCTGCAGCTCTATGACAACAACGCCAACTGCATCCAGGCGATCCTGGCCGGCCGCGCCGACACCTATGTCAACGACGTCAACACGGTCGATCAGGCGGTGAAGGCCAATCCGGACAAGCTGGAGAAGGCGATCGCGGTGACGATCCCCTATTCCGTCGGCATCGCCGTTCCCAAGGACAAGCCCGATTTCCGCGACGCCGTGATGGCCGCATTGATCGAAGTCCAGAAGGCCGGCACCCACAAGGCCCTGCTCAAGAAGTGGGACCTCGACCCCAACAACTTCAAAGAGCCCGACATTCTCTCGGTCAAGTAATGTCGCTGTTCGCCCACTATCTCAGCCTGCCGTATCTGATCGAGGGCATCTGGTTCACCGTCATGGTGACCGCCCTCGGTCTGGCCGGCGGGCTGATCCTCGGTCTCGTGCTGGCGGCGATGCAGCTCAGCCGCTTTCCCGTGCTGGCTGTACTCGCGAGGGGCTATACCGTGATCTTCCGCGGCACGCCGCTGATCCTGCAGATGGTGTTCGCCTACGACGCGCTGCCGCAGATCGGCCTGAAACTTTCCGCGGTCGGCGCCGCCGGTCTCGCGCTCGCCGCCAATGAGGCGCCCTTCATCGCCGAAATGCTGCGCGCGGGCGTGCTCGGCGTCGACCGCGGACAGGTTCTGGCCGGCCAGGCGCTGGGCATGACGCCTTCCTTGCTGATGCGCCGCATCATCGCGCCGCAGGCCATCCGCACCATGATTCCCGCCTTCGGCAACGAAACCGTCAGCGCGCTGAAGAATTCCTCGCTGGCGAGCGTGATCTCCGTGCAGGAGCTGACGCTGCGCAGCACGCAGCTGGCGTCCTCGACCTTCGACTTCTTCTCGATCTTCTTCGCTTCCGGCCTGATCTACCTCGTGCTCACCACCCTGGTCAGCGTGATCCAGCTGTTCGTGGAGCGGGCGCTCGATCTCGATCGCGTGACGCCGCAGGGGCGGCTAGCCATCTTCCTGCCCTGGCGCCGCGCCGATCTGGCGACCAGGACAAGACCGGCCGAACCGCAGGCGCTGCTCGCCCCGCCGCACAGCCTGCTGCCGGAGATGACGGCGCCACGGCCCACCTCGCGGAGCGACCGGGCCAAACACGCCGCGATGGTCCAGCGCAACAATGTCGCCGTCGAGGTGACGGGCTTGCGCAAAAGCTACGGCGAGCAGACCGTGCTCGACGGCGTCGATTTGACGGTGCGCGTCGGCGAGGTGGTGGCGCTGCTCGGCCCCAGCGGCTCGGGCAAGAGCACGCTGCTGCGCTGCATCAACCATCTGGAAAACTGGGATTCCGGCATGGTGCGGGTCGGCGGCCGCCGCCTCGGACACAGCGACGACGGCAGGAAACTGTCGCCGCGGGCGATTGCCAACGAACGCGCCAGCGTCGGCGTCGGCATGGTGTTCCAGCAGTTCAACCTGTTCAGCCATCTGACCGCACGGGAGAATGTCGCCGGTCCCTTGCGCTGGGTGCACGGCCTGAGCCGCACCGACGCCGACCGCCGGGCGCAGGAATTGCTCGAACGCGTCGGCTTGAGCCATCGCGCCGATGCCCTGCCGCGGCATCTGTCCGGCGGCCAGCAGCAGCGGGTCGCCATCGCGCGGGCGCTCGCGCCGAACCCGAGCGTGCTGCTGCTGGACGAGCCGACGTCCGCGCTCGATCCCGAACTCGTCAACGAGGTGCTGGAAGTGATCCGGCGGCTCGCCGTCGATGACGGGCTGACCATGATCATCTCGACCCACCAGATCCGCTTCGCCGACGAAGTCGCCGACCGCGTCGCGTTTCTTTCCGGCGGCTCGATCATCGAACAGGGACCGGCGCACGAAATTCTCAGCAATCCGCAGCATCCGGCCACGGCGCGCTTCCTCAGCGTGATGGAAGCCGACAAGGCGCCGGAGAGCACCACATGACCGGCCGACAGAAACTTCCCCTTCCCGAAGAGGCACTCGCATGAAGCACCATACGCTGCCGGTATCGCCGGCTTCCGTTCACTGGGGATATTTCAGCAAGAAGGTCACGCCGGCCCTGACGCTGCGCTCGGGCGACCGCGCGACCATCGAGACGCTGACCCATCACGCCAACGACGATTACGAGCGGATGATCGCCGACGATCCCGGCGCGGAAAGCGTGTTCCACTGGACCCGCGAGCACAAGGCCGTGGTCCGCCGCGGCGCCGGCCCGACCGAAGGCCCGTTCATCCGCGGCTCCGGCGAGGGCCTCGGCGTTCACCTCCTGACCGGGCCGGTCGCGATCGAGAATGCCGAGCCCGGCGACGTGCTGGAGGTCCGCATCCTCGACGTGCGGCCGCGCCCGGCCTGCCACGCCTGCCATGCCGGCCGCTGCTTCGGCTCCAATGCCTCGGCGAACTGGGGCTTTCACTACCACGATCTGATCGAGGAGCCGAAGCCGCGCGAGGTCATCACCATCTTCGAACTCGACACCTCGGGCGAGCCGTTCGCGAAGGCGGTCTATAATTATGTCTGGACCCCGCAGACCGACCCCGACGGCATCGTGCATGCCACGATCGACTATCCCGGCGTACGCGTCGATCACACGACCATCAAGAAGCGCGAGAACATCCTTAAAGCAGTGAAGGTGCCGGCGCGGCTGCATTTCGGCACCATGGGGCTCGCGCCGTCGGAATCGGATTTCGTCAGCTCGATCCCGCCCAGCTACACCGGCGGCAACATCGACGACTGGCGCATCGGCAAGGGCGCGAAGATGTATTATCCGGTCGCGGTACCCGGCGCGTTCTTCTCCGTGGGCGATCCGCACGCCGCACAGGGCGACAGCGAACTCGGCGGCACCGCGATCGAAACCTCGCTCACCGGCGACTTCGAATTCGTGCTGCACAAGAAGGCCGATCTCGGCGGCACGGTGCTGGAAGGTCTCACCCATCCGATGCTGGAGAACGACGCCGCCTGGTCGGTGTACGGCTTCACCTACCCGAACTACCTCGCCGAACTCGGCGCAGGCGCCCAGACCGAAATCGCCAATCATTCGAGCCTCGACCGCGCCATGCGCGACGCGTTCCGCAAGCTGCGCCGGTTCCTGATGACGGTGCATCGCCTGAGCGAGGATGAAGCCATCTCGCTGATGTCGGTGGGCGCCGATTTCGGCGTGACGCAAGTGGTCGACGCCAATTGGGGCGTCCACGGCACGATCCGCAAGAACATCTTCAGGTGCGACTGACGCGCCCTGAAATGGAACCAACGGAGCGCGGCGCCGGATCGCAAGTTGTAGACCTCATTGGGATATCCGGGAGTTGCATCCGGTGGCCGCCGCGGCAAGATGTCCCGCGGTTCTGGCACGGAGGTTGCTTCGATTTCCCCGTTTGGGGTCGATCCATGAGCTTCCGCCCATTCACCAGCGAATCCTATTCCGAAGGCGATCGCCTGGAGGCGTGGCGCGATGTCCTGAGCGCGGTCGGCCTGCAGCCGTCGGCGGGCTCGCCGCTGCATACCGGGCACGCCACGGCGTCACGCCGCAATGCCGAGGGCGTGGTGCTGGCCAGGCTCGCGGCGGGATCGCAGGCGGTGTCGCCGCTGCCCCATCCGGCCGGCGACATGCCGATCATGCTGCTGCCGACTGGAAGACGGCGTCACGCTGCGCACGGCCACCGGCCACCAGATCATTTCGATCGGGCACTTGCTGCTGTTGCCGCGCAAGGGCGACTGGAGCGTGTCGTTCCAGCGCGACATGCGCGCCATCGTGCTGTCGGTGACGCCGGATGCGTTCGGCGGCCGCAAGGTCGCTGGACCCGGTGTTCGATCAGGTCCGGGTGCTGGCGCCGACCGGTTTCACCGAAGTGTTTTCGCGCACGCTGGAATCGGCCGCGCGCAATCTCGAGACGCTGTCGGACAGCGAATGGGCGGCGGTCGCCCAGAGCCTCGCCGATCTGCTGCCGACCTTCGTGCGGCAGCTGATGCCGGCGACCGATGCCGGCGCCACCGCGACGCGGGCGGCGATCCTTCATCGCCTGTGCCAGACCATCGAGCGCCGGCTCGACGATGCCGATCTCACGCCGGCCCGGGTGGCGGACGCGGAAGGAATTTCCGAGCGCTACCTGCAAAAGCTGTTCGAGGGATCGGGCAGCAGCTTTACCCATTACGTGCGCGAGCGACGGCTGCAGCGGGCCTCGGCCGAATTGTCGAGCCCGGCGGAGGCGCATCACTCGATCTCGGAAATCGCCTATCGCAACGGCTTCAACGATTCCGCGCATTTCAGCCGCGCGTTCCGCCATCGCTTCGGGCTGTCGCCGCGCGAATTCCGCCAGCAGGAGCTCGAGCGCGCGTCGGCTTCCGCGGTGACCGGGCAGCGCGGCTGGCCGCAGCAGGCGCTGGCGCAGTTGCGCAGCCATTATCCGCTGGCCGGCGCCGAACGCAGCGCCGAGCCCGCGCCGGCCGACAAGGCGACCTGTTGCACCGCAGGCGAGCAGCACCGCCATCACCTCGCGGTGGAAGCCGCCCGCGTGCACTGGGGATATTTCTCCCGCTCGATGCCGCCGCAGATCGAGATCGATTCCGGCGAGACCATCACGATCGAAACCCTGACCCAGCATGCCTCCGACGATCCCGAGCGGATGATCAAGGGCGATGCCGGCGCCGAAAGCGTGTTCCACTGGACGCGCGAGGCCAAGAACGTCGACCGGCGCGGCGCGGGGCCGATGGATGCGTCCGTCTACGGCCGCGGCGCCGGCGAAGGGTTCGGGGTTCACATCTGCACCGGACCGGTGGCCGTGAAGGACGCGCAGCCCGGCGACGTGCTGGAGGTGCGCATCCTCGACATCGTGCCGCGCCCCTCGCGCAATCCCGATTTCGAAGGCCAGGTGTTCGGCTCCAGCGTCGCGGCGTGGTGGGGCTATCACTACAACGAACTGCTCGCCGAGCCGAACCCGCGCGAGGCCGTGACGATCTACGAGATATTCGACCACGATGAAGCGCCGCATGCGCGCGCGCTCTATTCCTATCGCTGGGAGCCGCAGACCGATCCGTTCGGCGTGGTGCATACGACCTACGATTATCCGGGCGTGCCGGTTCGCGCCGGCTCGGTGAAGCGGCGGCACAACGTGCTCGACGGCATCCGCATTCCCCTGCGGCCGCATTTCGGCGTGATCGCGGTGGCGCCGCGCGAGGTGGATTTCGTCGATTCGATTCCGCCGTCCTATTTCGGCGGCAATCTCGACAATTGGCGGCTCGGCAAGGGATCGACCGTCTATCTGCCGGTCTCGGTGCCGGGCGCGCTGCTCTCGGTCGGCGATCCCCATGCGACCCAGGGCGACGGCGAACTCGGCGGCACCGCGATCGAATGCTCGATGACCGGAACGTTCCAGCTCATCCTGCACAAGAAGGCGGATCTTGCCGGCCGCGTGTTCGCCGATCTCACCTATCCCCTGATCGAGACCGAGACCGAATGGGTGCTGACCGGCTTCAGCCACCCGAACTATCTCGCCGAGTTCGGCGCCAAGGGCCAGAGCGAGGTCTATGCCACCTCCTCGCTCGACCTCGCGATGAAGGACGCCTTCCGCAAGATGCGGCGCTTCCTGATGCACATCAAGGGCCTGAGCGAGGACGAGGCGATCGCGCTGATGTCGGCCGCGGTCGATTTCGGCGTCACGCAAGTGGTGGACGGCAATTGGGGCGTCCACGCCATCCTGAGCAAGCGCCTGTTCGACAGCGCCCCGCGCGCTTGATCCGAGCATGATCCGGAAAAGTGGAAACCGGTTTTCCGGAAAGATCATGCTCAAATAAAAAAGAGGCATCCCTTGAAATTTCACATGATCGCAGGCGGCCCGAGACCGGTGGCGCCGTTCAGCCATGCCGTGGAAACCGACGGTTTTGTCTTTGTCACCGGACAGATGCCGGACACGCCTGCATGCGCCGGGCCAGCTGCCCGACGGCATCGAGGCGCAGACCCGCGCCGTGATGGAAAATCTGCGGCTGGTGCTGGCCGGGCTCGATCTCGGTTTCGAACACGTCGTGATGGCGCGGATCTACCTGACGCGCTTCAAGGAGGACTACGCGGCGATGAACGCGACCTATCGCAGCTATTTTGCGGAGGGCCGCCTGCCGGCGCGCACCTGTGTCGGCGTCACCGGCCTCGCCTATGACGCGCTGATCGAGATCGATCTGGTCTGCCGAAGGCCGGCTTAATTCGCTTCCAAAATGAAACTGCCATTGTAGCGGCCGAGCCTCGAATACCGCCCGTAGCAAGCCGTTCCCGTCTTGCACGACGATTGATGTAGGGATTACTGGTGTTCCAAGCCCTCAGATGATTTGAGGGAGGGCGCGCCAAAAGCGTCAAGAGTTGGCAATCGCCTCTGCCAAATAGCGGCGCGCGTATCTGGCCATCACGAAGTTGTAAACTGCCTCGGCGGCATGGTCGGCATCATGGTCGGACATGAACTGTCCCGGCCACTTGATGATGATGCCGTTTGGCGGCCAGATGCGGAAGAAAGGGCCTTTGTCTGGAACGGGCGAACCGCTATCGTTCGGACGAATCTGCGATGCGGGCAACGTATGACCTGAATAAAGAGCTGGCCGACGACTGTGCGTCGTAATGTGGCTATCGTGGTGGGTAGCCCTTGCATTCGGGCCAAGTTTCATCTCTCGTTTCGGAGAAGGTAGAGAACTGGCGTTTGATCCCGTAGTGAACAACCCAGTTTCCTCGCAGATACGGGCCGATCCAGACTGCCCAGCCCGCAGGAGGCGTGAGTCTTTCTTTGAGAAATCAGCGCTGCATTAGTGGGTAGTGACGGTGCGCTCTGCGGAGCGATTCGGCGACCATTGCTTTCCAGCAGCGGCTCAGTTGGCGATTATTTTTTGCTGATGCGGGTCGGATCATCGTTGTCTCACCGCGCAAAAAGTCGCCGCCTTCGATTGACGGAGCCATGACCGGACGCATAGAGATCTTCGACTTTTTCCCGCATCTAGCGTGATGCCGGTGCTTGCTGCCTCCGCAAACACACGCGATCTGCCAATCTCGGATGTCACCAGGTCTGACGATCAACGTGCGATCCGACGTCAGAACATTCGAGTTAACGTGCATAGCCGAATAGTCTTCATCGAGCGCGGCGGCAGAAAGCGATCGCGTCCATCTGGAATAGATATGCTCCTGCGTTAGGGGGCCGGGAGAACCGAAAATATACATTTGGTCGCGGCTTGATCTGGTATGATCGCCCGTTCGATATAGCTTTGTGCGCCGTTTAAAGGTTTTCGCCATGAGCGAGAAATCCGACAATTCATAGAGTATGAAGAAACCCAGCAGCGATTTAAGGCCTCTCTGAGAGGCTGCGCGGATCGCTGCTCATAAGCCAATGCGAGAGGCTCTGAACTCGCGGAAAGGCCAAGCAGCATCGGAGTAATTGCGCTAACAAGACAGTCTAATAATTCGTGCTATGCGGAGACGTAGGATGGACAGGGCTGGCACCACATCCATCCTCGAAGCTGACCGGCTCCAGTCGCGCAAAACCGCGAGGGTGATTTGCCCCGCCTGTCCAGCCCCTTTTGCAAAAATATTCTGATTTTCCGAACAAGCAAATCACCTTAACAACCCTCCCCGTCCACCCCACTCGAGGGGCGTTTCGCGACCGTCACGGACGCGGGGTTGGATGCGGTGGCCGCGGAGGGTGCGCAGGACGGGCGCGCCGGATGCGGACGGTGAAGTCGTGTGGTCCTGACGCCTCGACGCCGGCGTCAAGTTCGGCAGCTAAGACGCTGCCGGCGATGGTGACAAGAAAGCCCGATCGCCAGGGAGAGCGCGCTATAAGCCGTAAAACCATTGCGCAGGGAAGGCCGGATTGCCTCCGCTGAACCTGTATGCTCGTGTGCGCTTTCTTGACTACCCTTTGCACGCGAGACCGCGGGTGCAGCGCGCACCCGGCTTTCCCTGCGCCCTCTTTTTTAAAAGAGGACGCGAGAACAACGGCAAGACCCGGACGCCTTGCGCCGCGGGGTCGTGAACCCACGTCTGGACCATGGAAGGCGCGAGAGGCAAAAATGCGGCTTGCTTCCTTGCGACGCCATGGCGGGCCCTCGGAGAGATGACAGGCTTGATGGGTTCCGCATCGCAGGAGGAGGCCGGCAACCTTGCAAGGTTCGGGAAAGCAGACACGCCTGAAGATGACCGCCGCGCGGCGACGCGGCATCATGTCCGCGGCGTCACTCCCCTCAGCTTCCGGCCGAGGTGACGCGCCACACCGTGTTGCCGACATCGTCGGCGATCAGCAGCGCGCCGGATTTGTCGATCGCCACGCCCACCGGCCGGCCGCGGGCCTTGTTGTCGCTGTTGAGGAAGCCGGTGACGACATCCTGCGCCATGCCGTCCGGCTTGCCGTCCTTGAACGGAATGTAGACGACCTTGTAGCCGTTGAGGTTCGGACGGTCCCAGCTGCCATGTTCGCCGACAAAGGCGCCGCCGCGATAGGCCGCCGGAAGGCCGTTGCCGGTGTTGAAGGCAAGCCCGAGCGGCGCGACGTGGGAGCTCAGCGCGTAATCCGGCGGGATGGCCTTCGCCACCAGGTCCGGCCGCTGCGGCTGCACGCGCGGATCGACGTGCTGGCCGAAATAGCTGTAGGGCCAGCCGTAAAAGGCGCCGTCCTTCACCGAGGTCAGATAGTCCGGGACGAGATCGGGTCCGAGTTCGTCGCGCTCGTTGACCACGGCCCACAGCGCGCCGGTCTGCGGCTCGAAGGTCAGGCCGTTCGGATTGCGCAATCCGCTCGCAAAGATGCGCCAGCGGCCGGTGGCGCGGTCGACCTGCAGGATGTCGGCCCGGTTCTTCTCGGCTTCCATTCCGTTCTCGGTGATGTTGCTGTTGGAGCCGACACCGACATAGAGCAGCGAACCGTCCGCGCTGGCGACCAGGCTCTTGGTCCAGTGATGGTCGATCGGCCCGCCCGGAAGCGGCACGAAGGTCGTGCCGGGATCGCTGATTTTGGTTTCGCCCTCGGTGTAGGGATAGCGGACGATGGCGTCGGTGTTGGCGACGTAGAGATCGTTGCCGACCAGCGCCACGCCGAACGGCGAATTCAGATGATCGAGGAAAACGCTGCGCACGTCGGGTACGCCGTCGCCATTGGTGTCGCGCAGCAGCGTGATGCGGTTGCTCTCGCCGGTGTCGCCGCCCGAGGTGACCCAGGATTCCACCATGCCCATGATGATATCCTTCGGCCGCCTGACCGAATGCTCGGCCGGCGCCTTGGATTCCACCACCAGCACGTCGCCGTTGGGAAGCACATAGAGCGAGCGCGGATGCTGCAGCCCGGTCGCCAGCGCCTGGATTTTCATTCCCTGCGGCACCGTCGGCGTCTCCCCCTTGTTCCATCCGACGATGGAGGCAAGGTGCATCGGCGGGAACAGGAATTGCTGCAGCGCCGGCAGATTGGGATGGGGGCCGATCTCGGCCGTGGGATCGCCGCCCCGGTCGTCGCAGCCGGCCAGCAAAAATCCGGCCGCGCACATCAGCACCAGCGTCGCAACCCGCATTTTGCCGCGCCGTGAAACCCTCAACGTCCGCATCATCGGACCACTCCCACGCCGTACCGGTAGACCATCGACCAGCCGAGCCAGCCGGTGACCGGCAGAATGAGAACGACGAGCACGGACAGGATCAATCCGGTCGGGACGACCGAAGTCCAGGCATCGCGGCTGTGAACCAGCATGTTGAACGTCGCCAGCACCAGCACGAGCAGGTTGCCGAGCACATGCGGCCACGCCGGCCGTTGGGTGCGTATCAGCCGGTTGCCGAGGAAATCGATCAGACCCGCAATGGCCGCCAGCACGCCCATGATCACCCCGACCGTGATCAGCCAGGTGGAGAAGTCGGCCCATATGATATTGGCGGTGGCGAAGTAGGTGATGTCGGTGATCAGGGCGCCGACGAAACACACGATGGGAACCGGCACCAGCATCGGATGAATGGGGTGGCCCGCGATGCGCGCGGTGGATCTCAAATCGTCTTGGTAGGTCAAAGGACAACCTCGCTGATGCCGGAATCGCCGATCGAAGTGTCCAACAATCGAGCGCAATCACAGTTCCGGACCCGCGGGGTGCTACTTTCGAATTGCCGCGTTGTGGCGCCGGCGGGTGGGGACGCAGAAAGCAGGATGTGTTGGCGAAGGGAGTGAGAGGCGGCAAACGAAATGCCGGGTTGCCTGCGGCGACCGTGTTCGGTGAGCCCAGCCGGAAAACGGCTTATTTCGCTTTCAAAACCAGCGCAGCCGTCGTAGCACCTGACCTCGATCGGGCCCCCGCTATGCGGGCCGTTCGGTCAGCTTTAACCATATGAAAATGCTTGGGTATTGCTATAATGGTCGGAGTGGCAGGATTCGAACCTGCGACCCCTGCGTCCCGAACGCAGTGCTCTACCGGGCTGAGCCACACTCCGACAAGTGCGCGGCTTATAGCCTTGGGTTTCGCACACCGCAAGCAGCCGTATTGAGGACGGAACGCCGCGTGAATGTGGGCCTGAAAACACAGATTTTGCCTGCCGGCGAGGCCGCCGTGGCAGCGGCGGCGCGCGTTCTAGCGGCCGGCGGGCTGGTCGCGTTCCCGACCGAGACCGTCTATGGCCTCGGCGCCGACGCCACCAATGCCGCGGCGGTCGCGCATCTCTACCAGGCCAAGGGCCGGCCCGCATTCAATCCGCTGATCGCCCATGTCGGGGATATCGAGGCCGCGAGGCGGATTGCCCGCTTCGACGCGCAAGCGACCGCGCTTGCGACGGCGTTCTGGCCGGGGCCGCTGACGCTGGTATTGCCGAAAACAACAGACTGCCCGGTGGCCGATCTCGCCACCGCCGGGCTGGAGACGATCGCGATCCGGGTTCCCGCCCACAGGATCGCGCGCGACATCCTGCGCGCGTTCGGCGGCCCGGTGGTGGCGCCGTCGGCCAATCTGTCGGGGCATGTTTCGCCGACCATTGCCGCGCATGTGCAGAGCGACCTTGCGGGACGCATCGACCTGATCGTCGATGGCGGCCCCGTAGAAGTAGGCGTCGAATCCACCATCGTCGGCTGCTTCGAGACGCCCGTGCTGCTACGCCCGGGCGGCCTGCCGCGCGGCGAGATCGAGCGCGTGCTCGGCCGCGCGCTGGCGCAGCCGCCCGCCGGCAGCGACGACAGCCAGCCGCTCGCACCGGGCATGCTGGCCTCGCATTACGCCCCGCGCACGCGGGTGCGGCTCGATGCGAGGCGGATCGAGGCCGGAGAGGTGCTGCTGGCGTTTGGGCCCGATGCAGTCGCGGGTGTTGACGCCGCGACCGCGGTGATGAATTTGTCCGCTCGCGGCGATCTCGACGAGGCCGCCGCCAACCTTTTCGGCTATCTTCGCGCGCTCGATGCCAGGGGCGCGCGCGCCATCGCCGTGATGCCGGTGCCGCATCACGGGCTCGGCGAAGCCATCAACGACCGGCTGCGCCGCGCCGCGGTGGAGCGGGATTGAGGAAACGCGAAAGACCAACACGAGAAGAAGATGAATATCGTCAAGCCCGCCACCCCGCCGCTGTCGCCCGACCTGATCGCGCGGTTTCGCGCCATCGTCGGCGACAAATATGCGGTGACGGACGCGGCCGAGATCGCGCCCTACCTCACCGAGGAGCGCGACCTGTTTCACGGCCGTTCGCCCTTGGTGCTGCGGCCGGGCTCGACCGCGGAAGTCGCCGCGATCTGCAGGCTCGCCAGCGAACACCGCCTCGCGCTGGTGCCGCAGGGCGGCAACACGGGCCTCGTCGGCGGGCAGACGCCGCATAACGGCGAAGTGGTCATCTCGATGCGGCGGATGGACAGGATCCGCGACATCGACACGGCTTCGAACACCATGACCTGCGAGGCCGGCGTGGTGCTGCAGATCGCCCAGCAGCGCGCCGCCGAAGTCGACCGGCTGTTTCCGCTGTCGCTGGGAGCCGAAGGCAGCTGCACCATCGGCGGCAACCTCTCCACCAACGCCGGCGGCACCACGGCGCTCGCCTACGGCGTGGCGCGCGAGATGGCGCTCGGGCTGGAAGTGGTGCTGGCCGACGGCCGCATTCTCAACTCGCTGTCGAAGCTGAAGAAGGACAATACCGGCTACGACCTGCGCAACCTCTTCATCGGCGCCGAGGGCACGCTCGGCATCATCACCGCTGCGACCCTGAAAACTGTTTCCGAAGCCGCGGGCGGTGGAAACCGCCTATGTCGGCCTCAAGTCGCCGGCGGCGGCGCTGAAGCTGTTGTCGATCTCGCAGAACGAGGCGGCGGGCACGCTGACCTCTTTCGAGTTGCTGTCCGACATCGCCGTGGATTTCAGCGTGCGGCACGGCATCGACATCCGCGATCCGCTTGCGAGCAAGCATCCCTGGTACGTGCTGATGGAACTGTCGTCGCCGCGCGACGACGCCCGCGCCACGCTGGAAGCGATCCTGGCGCAGGGGCTGGAAAACGACATCGTCGATGACGCCGTGATCGCGGCGAATTTGAGCCAGCGCGCGGCGTTCTGGAAGCTGCGCGACGAGATGTCGGCGGCGCAGAAGCCGGAAGGCGGCTCGATCAAGCACGATATCTCGGTGCCTGTCGTCGCGGTGCCCGATTTCATCGACGAGGCCAACGCCGCCGTGGTAAAACTGATCCCGGGCGCGCGGCCGGTGCCGTTCGGCCATCTCGGCGACGGCAATATCCACTACAATGTCAGCCAGCCGGTCGGCGGCGACACCGCCGATTTCATGAGCCGCTGGCACGACGTCAACGCGGTCGTGTTCGCCATCGTGCTGAAGATGGGCGGATCGATCTCCGCCGAGCACGGCATCGGCGTGCTCAAGCGCGAGGAACTGCCCGAGGTAAAGGACAAGGTGGCGATCGAGCTGATGCGCGGCATCAAGGCGATGCTCGATCCGCTCGGCATCATGAACCCGGGAAAAGTGTTGTGAGTGCTCCGGCGGACGCTCACGCCCTCAGCATCAAGCCGATCGAGGACGGCGACATCCCCGAGGTGATCGCGCTGTGGCAGCGCTGCGGGTCGACGCGGCCGTGGAACGACCCTGCCGCCGATATTGCGCTGGCGCGCAAGGAAACCAACTCCACGATATTGCTGGGGCGGAACGGCGGCACGCTCGCCGCGTCCGTGCTGGTCGGCCATGACGGCCATCGCGGCTGGGTCTACTACGTGACATCAGATCCCGAGCATCGCTTCAAGGGTTTTGGCCGCGCCATCATGAGCGCGGCGGAGGACTGGCTGCGTGCGCGCGGCATCCTGAAACTCCAGCTCATGGTCCGCAAGGACAACACGAAGGTCCACGCGTTCTACCGGTCGATCGGCTATTACAACCAGGAAACCGTGACCTTCGCCAAATGGCTCGACGGGCGCGACCCGACACCGTAATCGAAACCGGCAGGCAGCTCATGTCCGTCTCCGACCGCATCCGCGTCAAGAACGTCCGCGTGCTTTCGGACAATTACGCCACGCTGAAGGATACCACCTTCGAATGGCGGCGCGCCAACGGCGAATGGCAGACGCAAACCCGCGAGACCTTCGACCGCGGCAATGCCGCGACGCTGTTGCCCTATAATCTGGCGCAACGCACCGTGGTGCTGGTGCGGCAGTTTCGTTATCCCGCCTATGTCAACGGCCATGACGATCTGCTGATCGAAACGGCAGCGGGCCTCCTGGACGACGCCTCGCCGGAGATGCGGATGCGCGCGGAAGCCGAGGAGGAAACCGGCTACCGGCTCGGCGACATCAGGAAGATATTCGAAGCCTTCATGAGCCCCGGCGCCGTCACCGAAAAACTGCACTTCTTCGTCGCCGAATATCAGCCGAAGATGAAGATCGGCAGCGGCGGCGGCCTTGCCGACGAGGGCGAGGACATCGAGGTGCTGGAACTGCCGATCGATCAGGCGCTCGCCATGATCGGCGACGGCCGCATCGTCGACGCCAAGACGATCATGCTGCTGCAATACGCGGCGCTGAATATTTTTCGGTGACAGTGAAAAAGCTCTCGTCGTCCCGGCCAAGCGAAGCGCGAGCCGGGACCCATAACCACCGCGGATCATTGGTAGAGGGATTGTTGCCCCAGCATCGTGAAGCAACTAACATTCGGTGGTTATGGGTCCCCGCTTTCGCGGGGACGACGAGGCCACCGCACCCCGCAACATTGACAGCCCTCGACGCCAAAGCCAGATTGACCGGCATGCGCATCACCCTCATCCACGCCCTGAAACATTCGATTGTCCCGATCGAGGCCTCGTTCGCCCGGCTCTGGCCGGAGGCGACCTTGATGAACCTGGTCGACGACAGCCTGTCGGCCGATCTCGCGCGCGACGGTCAGCTCACCAGCGCGATGACCGATCGTTTCCTGGCGCTCGGGCGCTACGCCGCCTCGACGGGTGCCGATGCGATCCTCTTCACCTGCTCGGCCTTCGGCCCCTGCATCGAGGCGGTGGCGCGCGAGCGCGCGCCGATGCCGGTGCTCAAGCCCAACGAGGCGATGATCGAGCAGGCCGCGGCAAGGGGCCACCGGATCGGTTTGCTGTCGACGTTTCCTCCGACCCTGGCGTCGATGCCGCGGGAATTTCCCCGCGGGCTCGAGATCGTGCCGAAACTCGTGGACGGCGCCATGGCGGCGCTCGATCGCGGCGACCGCGCCGAACACGACCGCCTGGTCGTGGCGGCCTCGCGCGATCTGCGCGACTGCGACCTGATCGCGCTCGCGCAATACAGCATGGCGCCCGCCGCGGCGCTGGTTGCGGAAGCATCTCACCTGCCGGTGCTGACGACGCCGGACAGCGCGGTCGCGAAGCTGAAGACAATGCTCGGCGGCTGAGATCACACGCGCCTCAGAACAACGACCCCTGCCCGTCATCGGGGGCCACCGGCGCCGCCTTGCGCGGACTTGCCTTCTTCGCAGGTTTCGGCTCCTCGGCCTCGCGCTGCTCCGCCGTGATCGGCAGAACCAGTTGCGCGTCGTCATTGGCGACGCGGTTGACCCTCGTGGAAACCTCATGCCAGGCGAACTGGCCCTCGCGCGGCGTTCCCATCAGCGCCATCACGCTTTCCGCATCGTCGTCGCTGCAATCGAGCCAGCGCGCGAAATCATCGGCGCCGATCGTCACCGGTACGCGGTGATGCAGCACGGCAAGATCGGCGCTCGCCGCCGCAGTGACGATCGCAACCGTGTCGAGTTCCTCGCCGTTCGGACCCATCCAGGTTTCCGCGAGGGCCGCGAGACCCATCGGCGCGCCGTCGCGGCGGTGGATGAAATAGGGCCGCTTGCGGGCTCCCGATGCCTGCCATTCGTAATAGCCGTCCGCCGGGATCAGGCAGCGCCGCCGCCTGATACCGTTCTTGAAGGCCGGCTTTTCCCTGACCGTCTCGGCGCGCGCATTGATCAACAGGGTAAAATTACGGGGATCCTTCACCCATGAAGGCAACAGGCCCCAGCGCATCAGCCGGAAATGCCGGACACCGTTCTCGACGATCACCACCGGGATGGGTTGCGTCGGCGCGATATTGTGTCTGGGCGGAAAATTGGGCTGCTCGACATAGCCGAAAATCTGCCGCAAGGCCGCCGGGGGCGAGGTGATAACGAAGCGTCCGCACATTCTGTGACCCAAATAGGTATCCGTTCAGTACCTTTTAACCCCGAACGTCAAGACTAGGAGGGATGACATCCACGGCTGCCAAACCCGCGCCATCCGCTCCCCCGCCCCCTCGCCCGACGATCCCGATCGACGAGGCGCGGGCCGAAATGCTGCGCGCCGCCAACATCAATCCCCGCACCGGACTTGCCACCGACTACCTCAACCACTTCAACGAAGCGGTCATGCTGCTCGAGATGGTTCCGGACATGCCGGAATGCGCGGAGGATTTTCTGGTCTGGCGCCCGCTGTCCTACGGCGAGCATTTCCACGCCTCCAATTTCAAGGCGCGCGACCTCGCGATCGAATCCTATGAATCGGCCGACGCCATTACCCGCGCCGAGTTCGACAATATCACGAACGCCATGACCTCGATCCTGACCGCCGTCGGCGACGCCATGCGCAAGGCCACGCAGGACAAGACCCGGGCCACGCTGGCCGAGCAGGCGACCAACTGGGTCAAGCCACTGGTGGCGCTGGCCGGCGGCATCATCAATGGCGGTTCCCAGGGCGATGTCGACTACATCATGACGCATTAGACTTGAGCACGATCTTCTGGGAAAACCGGTTTCCACTTTTTGCCAACGCGGCCCTTCGGGTCCGGATCATGCTCTGATGCCGTCGTCCGCCCAGCCCTCCCATCCCCAGCTCGCCGTCAGCGCGGCGATCTTCCGCGACGACAGGATTCTGCTGGTGCGGCGCGCGCGCTCGCCGGCCAAGGGCTTTTATTCGCTTCCGGGCGGCCGGGTCGAATTCGGCGAAACGCTGCAGACAGCGCTGCATCGCGAGGTCGACGAGGAAACCTCGCTCAGGATAGAGATCGCAGGCCTTGCGGGCTGGCGCGAGGTGGTGCCGGGAACCGCCGGCGGCGGGCATTATCTGATCATGTCCTTTGCCGCGCGCTGGATCGCCGGCGAGCCGGTGCTGAACGATGAACTCGACGATTTCAGGTGGCTGAAACCGGATGCAATTGGCGATCTCAAGGTCACCGGCGGCCTGCAGGAGGTCATCCAGGCGGCCCGGGACCTGCTCCGGGGCTGAACGGCTCCCGCCTCGCAGGCCGGCGCGCGCCTTGCTTCCAGCCCATTGAGAAGGCATATCGTGCGGGCCCATGATCAAGCATTTTCTGGCCGCCCTCATCCTCATTTCGGCATGCCTTTGCGGCCCCGTGCGGGCCCAGGACGCGGCTGCGCCGTTCGACAACGACCTGCAGCGGCTGGCCGAAATCCTCGGCACCCTGCACTACCTTCGCGGCATTTGCGGCAGCAACGAAGGCGGCAAATGGCGCAATGAAATGCAGGCGCTGATCGACGCCGAAACCCCCTCGGGCGATCGCCGCGCCCGCATGATCGCGGGCTTCAACCGCGGCTATAACGGCTTCCAGCAGACCTACCGGACCTGCACCCCGGCAGCCACGGTGGCGATCCGCCGCTACATCGAGGAAGGCTCGAAGATCTCGCGCGATCTGACCGCTCGCTACGCCAACTAAAACTGAAGCGTGTTCGAGCGCATGGATGTGGTTCACGTAGAGCTTCGGTTCCGGAACCTATCGTATTGTTTCCGCCCGTTAACCTTTCCTAAAGAACTGCTCTAGGCGACCGTTAAGCTTATGCTAAAGATTAGGCATTCGAGCGTTCCGCCCTGGATCGCTTACAGACTGTCGGGTTTCATGAGCCATCCAGCCCCCTTCACCGCCCGCGCCCCCATGCCCGATCAGGAACAGAAGCAGGCGGCGTTAAGCTATCTTAACGAAGCCTGGGCGGAAGCGCGGCACGATGGCGTTGACGGCGACTGCCTGGCGCAGGCCAGCCTGTTCGCCGCATTCGCCGAACTCGTCGCTACCTATGGCGAGGATGCGGTGGCGAAATTCGTCGAAGGCCTCCCGCTGCGCGTGCGCAACGGCGAGTTTTCAACCCGGTTGGCCAAGCAGTAGCGTTTCACGCCTTCAGCGTTTCCAGAAACCGCACCGGCTCGCCGCCAGACGGCGTCACCAGTTCGCCCTGCCACATCACCCGCCTGCCGCGCACGAAGGTGCCGACCGGCCAGCCGGTAACGCGCACGCCGTGATACGGCGTCCAGCCGGCGCGCGAGGCCACCCACTCGTCGGTGATGGTTTCGCTGCGCTTGAGATCCACCACCGTCAGATCGGCGTCGTAGCCGGCGGCGATCCGGCCCTTGCAGGCGATGTTGAACAGCCGCGCCGGACCTGCGCTGGTGAGATCGACGAAGCGCGCCAGCGACAGCCGCCCGGCGTTGACGTGATCGAGCATCAGCGGAACCAGCGTCTGCACCCCGGTCATCCCCGAGGGCGAGGCCGGATAGGTTTTGGCCTTCTCCTCCAGCGTATGCGGCGCGTGATCGGAGCCGAGCACGTCGATGATGCCCTGTTCGATGCCGTGCCAGATGCCCGCGCGGTGATCGGCCGAGCGCACCGGTGGGTTCATCTGCGCGCGGGTGCCGAGCCGCTCGTAGCATTCCGGCGCGACAAGCGTCAGGTGGTGCGGCGTCGCCTCGCAGCTCGCCACATCCTTGTGGTCGCGCAAAAACTCGATCTCCTGTTTGGTCGAGATATGCAGGACGTGAATGCGTTTCCCGGTTTCATGGGCGAGCTTGACCAGGCGTTGCGTCGCGATCAACGCCGCGGTCTCGTCGCGCCACGCCGGGTGCGAGCGCGGATCGCCCTCGAGGCGCAGGTGCTTGCGCTCGTTGAGCCGGTACTCGTCCTCGGCATGAAAGGCGGCGCGGCGCTTTATCACGTTGAAAATCCGGCGCAGGCTCTCGTCGTCCTCCACCAGGAGCGCGCCGGTGGACGAGCCGATGAACACCTTGACGCCGGCGCAGCCGGGCGCGCGCTCCAGTTCCGGGAGGTCAGCCACATTGTCGCGGGTGCCGCCGATGAAGAACGCAAAATCGCAATGCATGCGATGACGCCCGGCCTTCACCTTGGCGGTGAAGGCCTGTTCCGTGACAGTGAGCGGATCGGTGTTCGGCATTTCGAACACCGCGGTGACGCCACCCAGCACGGCGCTGCGCGAACCGGTTTCCAGGTCTTCCTTGTGGGTCAGGCCCGGCTCGCGGAAATGCACCTGCGTATCCATCACGCCGGGCAGGATGTGCAGGCCTTTGCAGTCGATGATCTCGGCCGCCGAGGCCTGTCCGAGCGGGCCGATCGCCGCGATCCGCCCCTTGGCGATGGCGATGTCGCGCACGCCCTCGCCGTCCTGATTGACCACGGTGCCGGACTTCAGAATCACATCGTAGGTTTGGCTCATCATTCCTCGTGTTCAGTTGCCTCCTCGCTGCCTCAGGAAGCCTGAGAGGGCCCGCGCGGGTCTTGTCGTTTATGACTTGGCGGCTTACGTTCCAAGGCAACATGTCGCAAGAGATTTTTGCATGAAAGCAGCGTTTCTCCCCGACCGGGGCGTGGTCAAGGTCAGCGGCGAAGGGGCGCGCGACTTCCTCAACGGCCTCTTCACCACGGATATCAAGCTGGTGCGGCCGGGGCTCGGCCGTTTCGGGGCGTTGCTGACGCCGCAGGGCAAGATCATTGCGGATTTCCTGATCACCGAGGCGCCGGCCGGCCATGGCGGCGGTTTCCTGATCGACTGCCCGCGCGCGCTGGCCCAAGCGCTCGCCGACAAGCTCGGCATCTACAAACTGCGCGCCAAGGTCGCCATCGAGAATCTCACGGATAGCCTCGGCGTGCTCGCTGCCTGGGATGGCGTGCCCGCCATGCAGCCCGATCTGGCCTTCGCCGATCCCCGCAACGCCGCGCTCGGCTGGCGGATTCTGATCCCCCAGGAGCTTGCGCAAAAGGTCGCCGACCTGATCGGCGCGGAACTCGTCGGATGCCGCCGCCTATGAGGCGCATCGCATTGCAGCCGGCGCGCCGCGCGGCGGTCTCGACTTCATCTATGGCGACGCGTTTCCGCACGAGACCAACATGGACCGCCTGCACGGCGTCGATTTCGACAAGGGCTGCTACGTCGGCCAGGAGGTGGTGTCGCGGATGCAGCATCGCGGCACCGCGCGGACGCGGACGGTCCGCATCGTTCTCGAAGGCTTTGCGCCGGAGCCGGGCACGACGATTCTTGCCGGCGACAAGGCCGTCGGAACCATCGGCGCAACGGCCGGCAAGGCCGGTCTCGCGCTACTGCGGATCGATCGTGTCGCCGACGCGCTTGCCGCCGGATTACCGCTCACGGCGGGCGGCCTTGCGCTCCGCGTCGCCGATCCGGACGACCTCCTGACTTCGCCGAAGCAGACCGTCGCATGAGCCGATCCGCGCGCCTGCATGCCGATGGCCTGACGCGCTGCCCGTGGCCGGGCGAAGACCCGTTCTACATGGCCTATCACGACACCGAATGGGGCGTGCCGGAATATGACGACCGGGCGCTGTACGAGAAACTCATTCTCGACGGTTTCCAGGCCGGGCTGTCCTGGATCACGATCCTGCGCAAGCGCGACAATTTCCGCAAAGCCTTCGACGACTTCCAGCCCGAAAAAATCGCGCGCTACGACGCCAGGAAAATCCACGCGCTGATGAACGACGCCGGCATCGTCCGCAACCGCGCCAAGATCGAAGGCGCCGTCAACAGCGCAAAATCCTATCTGAAGATCATGGAAGACGGTCTCGGCTTCTCGAAATTCCTCTGGGACTTCGTCGACGGCCGGCCGAAGGTCAACAACTTCAAGACCACCGCCAGCGTGCCGGCCTCGACGCCGCTCTCGATCAAGATCTCCAAGGAACTGGCGTCGCGCGGCTTCAAATTCGTCGGCCCGACCATCGTCTACGCCTTCATGCAGGCCACCGGCATGGTCAACGACCATCTGGTGAGCTGCTTCTGCCACGAAACCTGCGGCGGCCAGCATCGCAAGCCCCGCCTCCAAGTCAAATGACGGCGAAACAACCGTCCGCGCCGCCGGCCTCCAGCCGCGTCTGGCAGCGCATGTTATCGGGGCGGCGGCTCGATCTCCTGGACCCCTCGCCGCTCGATGTCGAGATCGCCGATATCGCCCATGGGCTGGCGCGGGTCGCGCGCTGGAACGGGCAGACCAGCGGCGCGCATATTTTCTCGGTGGCGCAGCACACGCTGCTGGTCGAGGCCGTAATGCGCGAGCATACGCCGCGCGTCGATGCCCGGGTGCGGCTCGCGGCGCTGCTGCATGACGCGCCCGAATATGTCATCGGCGACATGATCTCGCCGTTCAAGGCGGTGCTTGGCGGCGACTACAAGGCAGTGGAAAAGCGGCTGCTTTCCGCGATCCACATCCGCTTCGGGTTGCCGCCGGCGCTCGCGGAAGACATAACGCAGCAGATCAAGGCCGCCGACCGCGGCGCGGCCTATCTCGAGGCGACCGAGCTTGCAGGCTTTGCGCAAGCCGAAGCCAGGCGCCTGTTCGGCCGCGATCCCGGCCTTCCCGCCGCGATGCGGCAGGATTATCTGACGCCCTGGACCGCGGCCAAGGCCGAGAAGCGGTTCTTGGCGCGGTTCGAGACGGTCGCCGCATCTTCGTAGTCGTAGGGTGGGCAAAGCGAAGCGTGCCCACCAAATTCTGCCCAGAAGGGACCAATGGTGGGCACGGCGCGAAGAGCGCCTTTGCCCACCCTACCGGCTACGTACTATAATCGCCGGGACAAAAGGAACGCCATGATCCACGTCTGCTCGCTCGCCGCCCTTCCCGACACCGTTAAAGCCACCGGCGCCAGCCACGTGCTCACGGTGATGGCCAATGTCGACCAGGTCCAGCGGCCGGAATTGGTGCTTCCGGAAAATCACCTGAAAGTGCAGATGGACGACATCACCGAGGCGATCGACGGCTTCGTCGCGCCCTCGGATTTCCATATCGAGCAGGTACTGAACTTCGTGCGCGGCTGGGACCGCAATGCGCCGCTGGTCGTGCACTGCTATGCCGGCATCAGCCGCTCGACCGCGAGCGCCTTTGCCGCCGCCTGTCTGCTCAATCCGCATCGCGACGAAATTGCGATCGCCCGGCAAATTCGCGCCGCCTCCCCGATCGCCTCGCCGAACCGGCTGATCGTCGGTCTCGCCGACAAGGCGCTGGGGCGGGAGGGACGCATGCTGCGCGCGCTCGACGAGATGGGGCCGGGCAGCATGATGGTCGAGAGCCACCCCTTCCGCATCGATCTCGACTGATGCGACCACACGCCAACAGATGAGCGAAAAGCTTCTGACGCCGATCGAGATCGGCCTCACCGCGGCGATCGTCGCGATCGAGGGCAACGAGCCGGTGATCCTCACCGCCTCCTCCGGCGACGACGGCAAGCTCGCCGGCCTTCCGTTCGGCCCGTTCGACGCGGTCAAGCACCGCACCTTCGAAATCGGCTTGCGCGCCTGGGTGGAAGAACAGGCGGGACTGCGGCTCGGCTATGTCGAGCAGCTCTACACGTTCGGCGACCGCGGCCGCCACACCCAGCCCGGCGACACCGACGTGCATGTCGCCTCGATCGGCTACCTCGCGCTGACCCGCGCCGCCGACAATGCCGCGCGCGCGGCGGGCGCGACCTTCGAGCCCTGGTACCGCTTCTTCCCGTGGGAAGACTGGCGCGAGGCGCGGCCCACCATCATCGAGCGCGACATCCTTCCCGAACTCATGCGCTGGGCCGGCCAGACCGAGCAACCCGACATCGCGCGCGCGCTCAGCCGCAAGGATCGCGTCCGGCTCTATTTCGGCACCGAGGGCGCGCATTGGGACGAGGAGCGCGTGCTCGATCGCTACGAACTGCTCTACGAAGCCGGGCTCGTCGAGGAGGCGCGGCGGGACGGACGCCCTGCGGCATTAGCGCGCAAGTCGATCCCCAGTCTCGGCGTCGCCATGCGCTTCGACCACCGGCGTATTCTCGCCACCGCGATGGGTCGGCTGCGCGCCAAGCTGAAATACCGGCCCGTGGTGTTTGAACTTTTGCCGGGTGAGTTCACACTCACTGAGTTGCAGCGCACCGTGGAAGCGATCTCGGGGCGGCATCTGCACAAGCAGAATTTCCGCCGGCTGGTGGAAGCCGGCGCCCTGGTCGAACCGACCGGCGAGATGTCGACACAGACCGGCGGACGGCCCGCCGCGCTGTTTCGGTTCCGCCGAGAGGTGCTGCAGGAGCGCCCTGCGCCGGGCCTGCGCGTCCGCGCGCGGCGCTGAAGATTTTTTGAAGCGGTTAAGCCCTCAACGCCGGGCCGATCGCCTGGAGGCTTGATGTTCGACACGCCATTCGATTTTTTTGCACTGTTGATTGCCGTCGTCGCATTCACCTTCGCGCGCAAGGCGCTCAATCAGGCCGCCACGCTGCGGGCGCGGCTCGACGCCCTCGAAGCGGCGTGGCAAGCGAGGCCGGTCACGCCGCCGCTCACCCCGCTGCAGGAGTTCGAGCAAACGCTGGCCACCGCATCGCCCGGCATTGCCGCCGAACAACCGCCGACGGTCGCCGCCGCACCGGTCGCGCCGGTCGCGGAAGATCAACCGGATGTACGGCAAGCTGCCGCCACCGCCGGCCCGGCCGCGATGCCGCCGCCGCTTCCTGAAAACCGACCCGGCTTCGAGGAGCGCATCGGCACCCGCTGGGTGGTCTGGATCGGCGGCCTGACGCTCGCGCTCGGCGGCTTCTTCATGGTCCGCTATTCGATCGAGGCAGGGCTGCTCGGCCCCGGCGTGCGCACGCTGCTCGGCGGCGCGTTCGCGCTCGCTCTGCTCGCGGCCGGCGAATGGACACGCCGCAAGGAGAGCGTTTCGGCCATCGAGGCGCTGCCGATCGCCAATATCCCGGCGATCCTCACCGCCGCGGGCACGGCGGTCGCCTTCGCGACCGTCTATGCCGCCTACGCGCTATATGATTTTCTCGCGCCAGCCACCGCGTTCGTCCTGCTCGGGCTGGTGGCGCTCGGTACGCTCGCCGCGGCACTGCTGCACGGCCCGGCACTGGCCGGTCTCGGCGTTGCCGCGGCCTTCGTCACGCCGATCCTGGTGTCGTCGGAGAAGCCCGACTTCTGGTCCCTCTATATCTACCTCGCCATCGTCACCGCCGCGGCCTTCGCGCTGGCACGGATCCGGCTGTGGCGCTGGCTGGCGGTCACCACCATCGCGGCAGCGCTGCTGTGGACTTTCCCCTGCCTCGACTGCGGGGCATCGATGGTCGGGCCGCACGACTTCCATGTCATCGCGGGATTCGTTCTCGCAGCCCTGCTCGTGGTGTGCGGATTCCTGTTCGGCCCGCCGGCCGACGAGGGCCGCATCGAGCCGATCTCATCTGGTTCGCTCGCGGCTTATCTGTTGGGCGCCACGATGATCGTGCTGGCGAGTATCCATGCCGATACCGCCATCATCGTTTTCGCCATACTAGTGGCGGGCAGCTTGTTGGTCGCCTGGCGCGCGCCTTCCGCCACCGGCGTGGTCGGCGCCGCCGCGGCGTTCGTCTTTATCGTGTTCGCCGAATGGGCGGTGCGCGGCAATCCGGACATGCTGGTGCTGCCGGGCGGCCCGCTGCCCGGCATCGGTCCGGTCGCGACCGACGCCTCCGTCACGCTTCATCTGGTCACGGCGGCGATCTTCGCAGGCCTCTTCGGCGCCGCCGGATTCCTGGCGCAGGGCCGCTCGGTCAGCGCGATCATCCCGGTGGTGTGGTCGGCGTCCGCCGTGTTCACGCCGCTGGCACTGTTGATCGCACTCTATGCCCGCATCGCCCATCTCGATCGCTCGGTGCCGTTTGCGATCCTGGCCGTGATCCTCGCCGCCGCCTTTGGCTGGGCAACCGAAATTCTGACCAGACGCGACAACCGGCCGGGTCTGGCGATTTCGATCGCGCTGTTCGCCACGGGTACGCTGGGTGCGCTGGCACTGGCGCTGACCTTCGTGCTGGAAAAGGGCTGGCTCACGATCGCGCTTTCGCTGATGTCGATGGGCACGGCGTGGATCTCGATGCAGCGGCCGATCCCGTTCCTGCGTTCGCTTGCCGCCATTCTCGCCGGCATCGTGGTACTGCGCGTCGGCTACGAGCCGCGCATCGTCGGCGATGCGGTCGGATCCACGCTGGTGTTCAATTGGCTGTTGTGGGGCTACGGCGTTCCGGCGTTATCGTTCTGGGTGGCGAGCATCTTTCTGCGCCGGCGCGGCGACGACGCTCCCCTGCGCGCCGTGGAGGCGGCTGCGGTGCTGTTCACCGTGCTGCTGGCATTCATGGAGATCCGTCACGCCACGAACAGCGGCAACGTCTACCGCTTCAATCCCTCGCTGGTCGAGATCGGGCTGCAAGTCTGCGTCGCGCTCGCGATGGCGATCGGCCTGGAGCGGTTGCGCGTCCGCACCGGCAGCATCGTCCACAATGTGAGCGCGGTGCTGTTGACGGCCTTCGCCGGCCTCGCCACCGTATTCGGGCTGCTGCTTCTGGATAACCCGCTGCTGTGGCCGATCAATGTCGGTGGTCCCTTCGTCAACCGGATCATGCTGGCCTATGCCATGCCGGCCGTGCTGATGCTGCTGTTGTCCTACACGGTGGCGGGACGGCGGCCTGCCGCCTATGCCAATTCCATCGCGGCCGGCGCGCTGGTGATGGCGCTGAGCTATGTGACGCTGGAGATCCGCAGGCTCTATCACGGCCCGCTGCTGACGTCCGGGGTCACCGGCGGCGCCGAGCAATACACCTATTCGATCGCCTGGCTCGCTTTCGGCGTGGCGTTGCTCGGCATCGGCATATCGGTCAATTCGCAGCGCGCAAGGCTCGCTTCCGCAGGGGTGATCGCGCTGACGATCGTGAAAGCGTTCCTGATCGACATGTCGACCCTGACGGGCGTCTACCGGGCGCTGTCATTCATGTGCCTGGGGTTGGTGCTGGTTGCGATCGGCTGGCTGTACCAGCGCATCTTGTTCCGCAAGGAAGCGCCGCCGCGAGCCGCACCTGCGCCCCAACCGGGAGGCTAGGCTTCCCAACCGCGTTCTCGGTCCTGCATTGGCGCAGACATTTTCTGAACACAGTTTGACAAGCAAAAAACAGTGTTGCCGCGGCGACATTTTTGCTGAAGCATCGCCCGGCCTAAACAGGGAGATACGATCATGAGAGCGCTCGCCCGGATGACGCGCGCGGCCGTTATCAGCGCATGTCTCGGTATCTGCGCCTGTTCTGGCGTTGACGTGGCGTCAGCCCAGCCAGCCACGATGGGGTGCTCCTCGGAGCATCTGCCCAATGCGGCTCAGGCATTGCATTGCCGCGGCGGCGTGACCATCGTCGCCGAAAACGGCGCGGCGTTCACGCTGCAGAGCCACAGCAGGAATGGCGACGTGGATTCCGTCGATCTGCAAGGCGGGGCATTGCTGGTCGATGCGCCAAGGCAGCGCGGCAAGAACCGCTTCGAGGTCACGACACCTCAGGCCATCGCCGCCGTGCGCGGCACGAAATGGGCGGTGGACACCAAGGAAACAAGGACGTCGGTCCTGGTCCTGAGAGGCCTGGTCGCGGTGCGAAGGCCGACCGGTGCCGACCAGGTCGTTCTCGGGCCAGGCCAGGGTGTCGACGTCGACCCCGGGACCGATCCCCTGATCGTCAAGCGATGGCCGCAGCCGCGCGTCGATGCATTGCTGGCGCGGCTTGGACAATAATCTCGGTAATCCTAAGTAATAACCTCAGGCAATGATTTTGGACGATGATCGTCAGTGACCGGCCGGACTTTCCAGATACTGGCTGCGCTCGTGCTGTCGGCGCTTTGGGCGTTGGCGCTGGGATTGGGTCACTGGCGCGGCGACGTTCAGTTTCTTGACCGTGCCGAGGGCGCGCTGACCGATCTGCGCCTGCTCGCACGCGGGCAAAGAGCGGCGCCGGATTCGATCACCATCGTGGCCATCGACGACGACACCGTGGCAAAGAAAGGCGGCTACCCGCTGCCGCGCGCCGATCTCGCCGCCCTGGTCGAGGCGATCGCCCGCCTCGAGCCCCGTGCCATCGCGCTCGACTTGCTGCTGATCGATCGCGGCAGCGACCAGGGCGACGCGGCTCTGGCGCAGGCGTTCGACAAGCGCCCGACCGTCATCGCCTCGGCGGCGGTCTTTGCCGGAGCGACGCAGTTGATGGAGACGGACGACAGCGGACCTCTCGCCCGCCTGCCGCGCGCAGAGAAATTCCTGCTGCCGCTCAAGGCATTCTCCGATCACGCCGCGGTCGGAGCGGTCAACCTGACCACGGACAAATCCGGGACGCCCAGAGGCGCTCCCATGCTGGTTCGAACCGGCGACAAGGTTGACCTGTCGTTCCCGCTGCGCGCCGCCGCATTGGCGGCCGGCACCGAGCCTGTCTTCGAGACAGACCGCCTCACGCTGGCGGGACGGCAGATCGCCGTGGACATCGACCATATCCTGCCGCTGGCGTTCTATGGCCGCCATGGCACCATCCGGACCATCAGCGCGGCTTCCATATTGAGCGGCACCTTTGCACAGGAGGCCGTTCGGGACCGGATCGTCGTGATCGGTGGCACGGTCACCGGCGGCGGCGACGTGTTCCCGACGCCATTCGATCCGGTGATGCCGGGCGTGGAGATCATCGCCACGGCTATTGCCCATTTGACGACCGGGGACGGGATCGAGCGCGACCGCTCGACCCGCGCCATCGACGCCGTTCTCGCCATCGTGCTGACACTGTTGCTGGTCGGCTTGCTGGCGTGGCGGCGCAGCGCAGTCGGACTTCTTTCGATCGTGGCCGTGCTCGCGGTCTGGGCGATCGGGAATTTCGTCGCATTTGCGCACGGCGTCTGGCTCAGTGCGGCGTTGCCGGTGGCGGCGGCCGCGCCGCCGGCCATCCTGTTCGGCGCCGTGCAGCTTTGGCTGAACCGGCGGCAGGCGCAGTATTTCGCGATGAAGAGCGACCTGCTGCAGCAGTTCCAGGCGCCGGCGCTGCGCAAATGGCTGACCGTGAATCCGGAATTTCTCCTCAAGCCGGTCCATCAGGATGCCGCGATCGTCTTCGTCGACCTGTCCGGCTTCACCTCGATCAGCGAAACGCAGGGCATGGACGCGGTACTGGAGATGCTGAAGGATTTCCACACCCTGATCGACCGCGAAGTGGTGGCGAGCGGCGGCGTCATCACCAGCTTTCTGGGCGACGGCGCCATGATCCTGTTCGGCTTGCCGGAGAGCGCCGCGGACGACGCCAGCAATGCCGCGCTTTGTTGCGTCGGCCTGTGCAGCCGCATCGAACGATGGATCGAAACGCTGCCACCATCGATCGCATCGCAAACCGGCTTCAAGGTGGGCGCCCATTTCGGCCCGATCATCGCGTCCCGGCTCGGCGGCGGCAGCTATCAGCACATTACCGCGACGGGCGACAGCGTGAACGTCGCCAGCCGCCTGATGGAAGTTGCGGCCAAGCACGGCGCGGCGCTGGCGCTGAGCAATGATTTGCTGCGCGAGGCCGGGCCGAATTGCGCGTTGTTCGAGTTCGGTGTCCTCACCGGCCCCAGCGAAACCCGGATCCGCGGACGCGCGGGCGCGCTTTCGATCTGGCTGTGGCGGAACGGTTCAAGCGAGCCCGATCAACCCGGCGCGATGCGGCAGTGATCCCGGCCTTGGCACGGCCTGAAAGAAAAATCGGTGGCCTTGATTGCCCGGGGTGCAGCACCGACGGTGCCGCCCTCTATCATCAGGCCGCCCTTACGGTATCGAGGAACCTGTCCACTTCCAGCTTGAGGCGGTTGCTCTCGCTCGACAGCGATTGCGCCGACGACAGCACCTGCGAGGAAGCCGAGCCGGTCTCGCCGGCGCCGCGCTGCACGTCGACGATGTGCGACGAAACCTGCTGAGTGCCTTGCGCCGCCTGCTGCACGTTGCGGGAAATCTCCTGGGTCGCTGCGCCCTGCTCCTCCACCGCTGAAGCGATGGTCGCCGAGATCTCGGACAGTCTCTCGATGGTGCCGCTGATCTCCTTGATCGCCCCGACCAACTCCTGCGTCGCCGCCTGGATGCCGGTGATCTGCTGGCCGATCTCGCCGGTCGCCTTCGCGGTCTGTTCGGCCAAAGCCTTCACCTCGGATGCGACGACGGCGAAGCCTCGCCCCGCCTCGCCGGCTCGCGCGGCCTCGATGGTGGCGTTGAGCGCCAAGAGGTTGGTCTGGCCGGCGATGGTGTTGATCAGCTCGACGACGTCGCCGATGCGCGCGGCGGCTTTCGACAATTCGCTGACGCGATCGTTGGTCTTGCGCGCCTGATCGACCGCCTCGCCCGCCATCCGTGCCAATTCCTGCACCTGGCGGCTGATCTCGGTGATGGAGGACGCCATTTCCTCGGTGGCGGAGGCGACCGACTGCACATTGGTCGAGGCTTCCTCGGACGCGGTCGCGACCATCGTGGTGAGCTCCTGCGCCCGCGCCGCGGTCGAGGTCAGGGTGGAGGCGGAAGCCTCCAGCTCAGTCGAGGCCGACGACACGGTTTCGACGATCTCGCCGACCGCGGACTCGAACGTGTCGGCGAGCTTGATCATGTCGGCCTTGCGCTGCTTGGCGGCGATCTGGTCCTGGGTGGCCTTGGCTTCGGCTTCCTCGCGCGCCTTCTGCTCGGCCCTGACCTTGAAGGTCTCGACCGCCTGCGCCATGTCGCCGACTTCGTCCTTGCGATCGAGGCCGGGAAGCACCACGCTGAAATTGCCGCCGGCGAGTTCCTTCATGCCGGAGGTCAGGCCCGACAGCGGCTTGATGATGCCGCGCGCGATCAGGAACGCGATCAACAAGCCGAGCAATACGGCGGCGCCGGCCACGATTTCCTGCATGATAATGGTGCTGTTGACGCGGTCGTCGGTATGGGCGGTGGTTTTCTTGAAATTCTTTCCGATCACTTCCACGAGCCCATCAAGCTTTCCGATCGCGCTGATGGTCAGGGGGCTGATGGATTTGTAATACAAGCTCGTCTCCCCGCAACAGGCCGGGACCGGCTTTGTCGAAGGCCTGGCCGTACTTGATCACGCTCGCCTTGATATCCTTCAGCGGCGCGGCAAGTTTCGGCGGCAGGTCGGCATTCTCAAGGGCCTCGATATGATCCATGGCCTTGCCAAGATTGGTCTTGAAGGCGTCGATACCGCTTGACGCACGGGTGGTCAGCATCCGCCAGCTGGCGACCTGGACCAGCAGGATTTTGGCCTCGAGGGGAGCCGCTTCCTGGGAGAATTCGCCTCCTTCCGCGGCCTTGACGAACTTCTGCACGTCGGCCGCCAATTTTTCACCATCGGTGAACAGCAGAGCCCGGCCTTCCACCATCTGATTGACGGCCTCACCGAGCGCGAGTCGCTTGGCCTTCAAATCCTCGACGTCCTTCACAAGCCCTTGAAAGATGCCGCGCCGCTCGTTCGATACCGCCAGCTTGGCGGCGGCCTCCAGAAGTTCGGTCGCCTTGTTCAGCCGCTTCTCGGCTTCCGCGAACGAGTTCTCGTCACGATCGAACGCATAGCGCAGAATCGCCCGGCGGCCTGCCTGCAGTTCGGTCGCGATTTCGCTGGCCCGTATGGTGTTGGTAGACTGTATCGTCAGCAACTTGACCTGGTCGTGAATTTCTCCCAACTGCCACACCCCCAACGCCGCCAGGCCTGCGCAGAACAGCACGAGCGCGCCAAAACCGGCATAGAGCCGGCCGCTAATTCGGAGGTTGAGAAACGACATGGACCGGTCCTTGCTGATGCGACGCGTAGACGAAACTCAGGCGCGAGCGGCATGAACGATTTCTGCCTGTTCCACTCACTGAGCGCCTACGAGGAATAGCGCCGCGGTTCCACATTACCGTTAACTTCCTCCTCGTAAAAATACGGTGAATTCAACGATCCGGCGGCACGTAGCCGCGTTCGGCGATTGGTCCCAGTAGAACAATCGTCTGATTGTATCAGTGGACGGCAGCGACGAGCGCCAAGGGCCCGCCCGCGCGATCGAATCGATCAGCCGAGCGATTCCGCCACGAGGCGGATTCTGAATACGGGCTGTTTGGACTCGTCGAGGAGCTCCATATGCCATTCGGCATTTGGTTTCAGGCTGCGCGAAATTCCGCCAAGCAGATTGGCGCAGACCTTGGTCATCTCGGACCAGGCCGCCTCGCGGCTCTCGAATTCCGATCCGTGATCGGAAGCTCCGGAATAGCGACCGTGGCTAATCCGGAAAAAATACAGCGACATTGTCGAACCCATGTTTTTGGGCAGCCCCCACAGCCTGTCGATTTCCAGCAAATTGGATTGGAAGTCGCTACCAACACATGAAAGTGCTGGACCGTATGACTACGGCATCGCGCCGCGGCGCTCGTGCGCCGTCAGCGAGAACCAGACGTGATGATGGCTCGGGCCGCGCCCGGTCAGTCGGTCGACCGGCGAAGTTCCGGAGCGCTTTCCTGCTTGGAAGATTCAGGTTTCGTCTCGGACTTGATCGGATCGATGCGCGCGGCCTCGACATGCGGGGTCTCGACCCTCGCCGTCACTTCGGCATGCGACGCACCGACCGAGCCCGTCCGCTCCGCCGCACGCAGCGAACGCGGATGGACCACCGCGCGCGCCATCAGCATCTGCGCCGCACCCTGGTGGTGGAAATCGCAATAGGCGAAGCCCATGCCGGAGACCGATCCGCGGAAGCTGCGGTCGTCTTTCTTGTCGAGACTGAAGCATGGCTCGAACGGAATGCCCTTGAGCGAAGCGCAGACGGCCTGGCCGCGGATCTGCAGCGTGTTGCCGGGCAACCGCAGGTGCCGAATGGGACCGGAGCCTGAAAATTGCACCGCACCGGCCGCGCCCATGTCATCGAGGATGCGGCCCGCGCCGCGGGTGCCGTCGAAGCAGGTAAAGGCGAACACCTTGCCGGCGACGAATTTGCGGGCCTCGTCGGCATTCATTTCTCCGGCCATCGCCGGTCCGATCAGCGCACTGGCCGTAACGGCCCCCAACACGAAACGCGCAAGCATGCTGTAACTCCGACTGTACTAGAGCGCGGGCAACGCCTGATATTCTTTACCCGCTGCTTACCATACCAACCGTGGCAACATTAGGTACCCACCGCATCCTCAACCTAGGCCGCTGGATTTGTTAACCTTACTTTTGGCAACTCAATGAACATTGGAGCAGCTTGGTTGGTAAAGTCTGAACGCCATTAGAGAATTTTTACCACGATTCGACCGCGAACCTGCCCGGCAAGGATTTTGGCGCCGGCCTCGATAACCCCACCCAAACCAATTTCATGAGTGATTTCAGCTAGTTTTGCCCGATCCAGGTCGCTGGCGAGCCGGCTCCAGGCGGCTTTTCGCTGCTCGATCGGGCACATCACCGAGTCGATGCCGAGAAGGCACACCCCGCGCAAAATAAACGGCGCCACCGAGGTCGGCAGGTCCATGCCCGCGGCCAGGCCGCAGGCGGCGATCGCCCCGCCATATTTCGTCATCGAGAGCAGGTTGGCCAGCGTGGTCGAGCCGACGCTGTCGATGCCCCCCGCCCAGCGCTCCTTGGCCAGCGGCTTGGCCGGTCCGGACAGCTCATTGCGGTCGATCACCTCGGCCGCGCCCAGGCCCTTCAGATAAGGGGATTCGGACGTGCGGCCGGTGGAGGCGATGACGTGATAGCCGAGTTTCGACAGCACCGCGATCGCGACCGAGCCGACGCCACCGGCGGCGCCGGTAACGACGATCGGGCCCTGCTTCGGGGTCAGACCCTGCTTTTCCAGCGCCAGCACCGAGAGCATCGCGGTATAGCCCGCGGTGCCGATCGCCATGGCGTCGCGGGCCGACATGCCCTCGGGAAGGCGCACCAGCCAGTCGCCCTTGACGCGCGCCTTTTCGGCGTAGGCGCCGAGATGGGTCTCGCCCATGCCCCAGCCATTGCAGATCACCTTGTCGCCGGCCTTCCACTGCGGATGCGACGACTGCTCGACGGTGCCCGCGAAATCGATGCCCGCGATCATCGGAAAGCGCCGCACCACCGGCGCCTTGCCGGTGACGGCGAGACCGTCCTTGTAGTTCAGCGTAGACCATTCGACCCGCACGGTGACGTCGCCTTCCATCAACTCGGCTTCGTCGAACTGGGTGAGCGCGGCGACCGTGCCTTTTTCCGCCTTGTCGATCCTGATGGCCTTGAACGTTCCCAACGCAAGTCTCCTGACGCTTCTGGTTTTTTGGATTTCGCCGAGTTTGGACGGTCTAGGCCGGTTGCGCAACCGGGCGCGGCACCGGCGCCTCGACGATCGGCAGGTTGATCAGCGCCGACAGCACGCCGAACAGCACCGACAGCCACCAGATCGGCATGTACGATCCGAACTTCTCGAACACCACCCCGCCGAGCAGCACACCGAGGAAACCACCGACCTGATGGCTGACGAAGGCAAAGCCATACAACGTCGCAAACCAGCGGGTGCCGAACATGATGGCCACCAGCGCCGAGGTCGGTGGCACCGTCGACAGCCAGGTCAGGCCGGTGATGGCGCCGAACATGATCGCGGAGAAGCTCGTGATCGGAAACGAGATGAAGGCCATGATCGACAGCGCGCGGGTGAAATAGATCGCCGACAGGATGTAACGCTTGGGCAGCCGGTTCTGCAGCCAGCCGACGCTGAGCGAGCCGATGATGTTGAACAGCCCGATCGCGGCGATTACCCAGCCGCCGGTTTGCGCGGGTATGCCGCGATCGACCAGATAGGCCGGCAGATGCACCGTGATGAACGCCAGCTGGAAGCCGCAGGTGAAGAAGCCGAGCACCAGCAGCACATAAGAGCGGTGGCCGAACGCTTCGGCGAGCGCCGTCTTGAACGACTGCTGGGCCGCAACGGGCACGTGGCCCGAGGTCGCGGGCGGGGTGGCAAGCGCGAACGACAGCGGCACGATCAGCAGCATCAAGCCTGCGAATACCATCAGCGCCGTCTGCCAGCCGAAATTGCCGATCATCGCGACGCCGAACGGCGCGAACAGGAATTGCCCGAACGATCCGGCCGCGGTTCCGGCGCCGAGCGCGAAGCCACGCCGTTCGAGCGGCAGGAGCTTGCTGAACGCCGACAGCACCAGATTAAACGAGCAGCCCGACAGGCCGAAACCGATCAGGACGCCGGCGCCGATATTGAGCGACAGCGGCGTCGCGGCGTAGCGCATCATCAGCAGGCCTCCGGCATAAAGCACGGCGCCGACGCACATCACGCGCATGACGCCGAACCGGTCGGCGATCGCACCTGCCACCGGCTGGCCCAGGCCCCACAACAGATTCTGAACCGCAAGCGCGAGGCCGAAGATGTCGCGGCCCCACGAAAACTCCCGACTCATCGGCTGGACGAAAAAGCCGAGGCTGGAGCGGGGCCCGAAGCTCAACAGTCCGATCGCGCAGCCGCAAATTATGATCACCAGCGGCGTCCGCCAGCTTGGCGCCGCGGGAGACGGACGGAGAGCGCCCTCGGTGGCGGCCATGCAGAATTCCTTCAAACGGTTGGGCGGATCAAGGGAGAGATTTCGGCGGGCGCGCGAGCTGCGAACAGCCGCCGGCAAATCGGCACGGGGTGAAGTTAATGCATCGGCATGAAAATCCCAACCGTGTTCTCGGCTGAGGGTCCCGCGGTATTGCAGCGTTGCAAATCGGGGCGGACAGCCCCGACGAATTTAGCCGGCTCGCCGTCTGGCGAAAGCCAGGGACGCATGCTATGTTCGATTTGCTCGTTATGAGGATAAGTAAAATCCTCACGATACCGAGCTGCCCGTCAGGATGCGGGACGGTTCGGATACAGACCGCGGAAAATGCCGGCCCCCAAGAGGCCGGATTTCTCAACACCTATATATACTCAATATGAGTATATTAGGGAAGCAAGGGAGGCCTGCATGCCGATCGCTGGAATCTACGGTCGCGAAGATCTCGACCAGCCCGCTCAGGGGCATTCCCCCGTCCAAGCCAGGGACCGCGCCAGCCCTGCCCGGCGCGCAGGTGCGCTGCCGATGCCGCCGCTGGAGTGGACACCCGAAGTCGAACGCGCGACCGCGCATCTCTATGAGCGGGTCAGGAGCGTGATCTCGCCGGTCGAGTGGCCGTTGATGGCGCCCACCATCAAGGCCATCAACGAGCTGAAGCAAACCCGCGACGCGGTCATCCTGGCGCACAACTATCAGACGCCGGAGATTTTCCATTGCGTCGCCGACATCCGCGGCGACTCGCTGCAGCTTGCGATCGAAGCGACCAAAGTGAAATCCGACATCATCGTGCAGTGCGGCGTGCACTTCATGGCGGAGACATCGAAGATTCTCAATCCGCACAAGACGGTCCTGATTCCGGATTCGCGCGCCGGCTGCTCGCTGGCCGCGAGCATCACCGGCGCCGACGTGCGGCTGTTGCGCGAGCGTTTTCCCGGCGTGCCGGTGGTTGCCTATGTCAACACCTCGGCCGACGTGAAAGCGGAGGTCGATATCTGCTGCACCTCGTCCAATGCAGTCCATGTGGTCGAGAGCTTGAACGCGCCGACCGTGATCTTCCTGCCGGACCAGTATCTGGCGCGATACGTCGCGTCGAAAACCGGCGTCAAGATCATCGCCTGGAAGGGCGCCTGCGAAGTGCACGAGCGTTTTACCGGCGACGAACTGCGGAGCTATCGCGAGGCCGATCCGTCGGTGCAGATCATCGCACATCCGGAATGCCCGCCCGACGTGCTGGCCGAAGCCGATTTCACCGGCTCGACCGCGCACATGATCGACTGGGTCCGCAACAAGCATCCCCGGCGCGTGGTGATGATCACCGAATGCTCGATGGCCGACAATGTGCGGGCCGAACTGCCGGACGTCGAGATGGTGCAGCCGTGCAATCTGTGCCCGCACATGAAGCGCATCACGCTGGCCAAGATCCTGGACAGCCTGCTCGGCTTGCGTGAGGAAGTCACGATCGATCCCCTGATCGCCGAAAAGGCGAGGCGTTCGGTCGAGCGGATGATCAATCTGAAGAATTGAAACACGCCGTCGCACCCTCGAAAGCAGGACGACGCACAGGTGCAGCCATGCCAAATCAACTTCATGATCTCACCCGCAACACCGACGGTATCGTCATCGTTGGCGGCGGTCTCGCCGGATTGTTCTGTGCGCTGAAACTGGCGCCGCGCCCGGTCACCGTGATTTCCGCAGCCCCTTTGGGCCAAGGCGCCTCGACGGCGTGGGCGCAAGGCGGCATCGCCGCCGCGGTCGCGGAAGGCGACAGCGCGGAGGCGCACGCGGCCGATACGGTCGCGGCCGGCACGGGCCTGGTCGATGAGGCGATCGCGCTCGGGATCGCGCGCGAAGCTTCTGCCCGCATCCATGACCTCCTGCGGTACGGCGTTCCCTTCGATCGCGATCTCGAAGGCCGGCTCGCGGTCGGCCGCGAAGCCGCGCATTCGGCGCGGCGCATCGTCCACGTCCGCGGCGACATGGCAGGCAAGGCGATCATCTCGGCGCTGACCGAGGCCGTGCGCGCCACACCCTCGATCCGGCTGATCGAAGGCTACGCCGCCGAGGCATTATTGACCGAGGAAGGTGCGGTCACCGGGCTGCAACTGCGCCCGGTCGGCGACGCGCTTGCAAAACCGGTGACGGTCGCATCGCGCGCGGTGGTGCTGGCGACCGGCGGCATCGGCCACCTCTATGCCGTAACCACGAATCCGGCGGAGGCGAGCGGGCTCGGCCTTGCGATCGCCGCCCGCGCCGGCGCCGACATCGCCGATCCGGAATTCGTCCAGTTCCACCCGACCGCGATCATGGTCGGCCGCGATCCGGCACCGCTCGCCACCGAGGCGTTGCGCGGCGAAGGCGCGACCTTGATCAACGAGGTCGGCGAGCGCTTTATGCTGGCGCGGCATCCGCTGGCTGAACTCGCGCCGCGTGACATCGTCGCGCGCGGCGTGTTCGCCGAAATCGCCGCCGGCCGTGGCGCCTTCCTCGACGCGCGAGCCGCACTCGGCGTGCATTTTGCCGAAAAATTCCCGACCGTTCATGCAAGCTGCATCGCCGCCGGCATCGATCCGGCGAAGCAGCCTATCCCAGTGGCGCCCGCCGCGCATTATCACATGGGCGGCATCGCCGTGGATGCGCGCGGCCGCACTTCGTTGAAAGGTTTGTGGGCGGGCGGCGAAGTGTCGTCGACCGGCGCCCATGGCGCCAACCGGCTGGCGTCGAACTCCTTGCTCGAGGCCGTGGTCTATGCCGCGCGGATCGCCGGAGATATCGAGGGCAGCACGCTCCCCGCGCCCGGCCGCCTGACGGCTGTGCCGGACCTGCGAAACTCCGCAATGCCTGTGATGCAGGAAGCAAGCCTGCGCGCGATGATGACCTCGCATGTCGGCGTGATCCGCGATGGCGAGCATCTCGCGGAGGCCGTGCGGGCCATCGCTGGCCTGGAGCGGGATGCCGGCTCGATCGCGCTGCGCAACATGGCAACCTCCGCGCTGCTGGTCGCGGCGTCGGCATGGGCGCGGCGCGAAAGCCGCGGCGCGCAATACCGCACCGATTATCCCGCCGAGCGGCCGGAGCTCAGGCAGCGCACCATCACCACGCTGGCCGCGGCGCGGGAGATCGCGGCCTCGCTCGCCGATCACACCGCGATGCGCGCACCGCAACCTATCAGCGCCTGAAATGGAGACTGACGTCGTGACCACACCTGCCTCACTGCTGCATCCGGACGCGTTTCTGTCGCCGCTCGCCATCGACGCGGCGGTTTCGCGCGCGCTGGAAGAAGATCTCGGCCGCGCCGGCGACATCACGTCGATGGCCACCATCCCGGAAACGGCCGCTGCTCGAGCCATCCTGGTGGCGCGGCAGGCGGGCGTGATCGCCGGGCTGCCGCTGGGGGTTGCGACGTTCCGGAAACTGTCGCCGGACCTGCACATCGAGGCGCATTATCGCGACGGCGCAAGCGTTGCCGCCGGCGTCCAGGTGCTGACGATCTCGGGCCCGGCGCGCGCGGTGCTGGCCGGCGAGCGTACCGCGCTGAATTTCATCGGCCGGCTGTCCGGCGTCGCCACCCTCACCTCCGACTATGTCCGCCACACCGCCGGCACCAAAATGCGCATCTGCTGCACCCGCAAGACCACGCCCGGGCTGCGCGCGCTGGAAAAATACGCCGTGCGCTGCGGCGGCGGCTTCAATCACCGCTTCGGGCTCGACGATGCGATCCTGATCAAGGACAACCATATCGCGGTCGCCGGCGGCATCCGGCCGGTGCTGGAGCGCGCCCGCGCCCATGTCGGACATCTGGTCAAGGTCGAGATCGAGGTCGATGATCTGGCGCAACTGCGCGAAGTGCTCGACACCGGCCTCGCCGACGTGGTGTTGCTCGACAATATGGATATCGTCGAGCTGACCGAGGCCGTGCGACTGGCAAAAGGGCGCGTTGTGCTGGAGGCCTCCGGCGGCGTCACCCGGGATTCGATCGCGAAGATTGCCGCCACCGGCGTCGACTACGCTTCGGCGGGCGCGCTGACGCATTCGGCGCCGAATTTCGACGTGGCGCTGGATATCGATGCGTGAACATCGTCATTGCGAGCGTAGCGAAGCAATCCATACCGCCCGTGCGGCATGCCAAGCTGGATTGCTTCGTCGCTGCGCTCATCGCAATGACGGCAAGTTGGATAGACCCGACCTACCGCCGCACCGCCGTCTCGGAAATCTCCGCCGTGCTCTTGGCCTCCTCGGCGAGCTCCGCTGAGATCGCCGCGGTCTGCTTCGGCGATCCCCAGCTCGGCGCGTCGCTGCCGTCGCCCCAGGCGCGCGGGCGGTAGAAGGTGTGCACGCCGAACTTGTACATCTTCTTCATTTCGCTGACCCAGGACGGGTGCACCCAATAGGCGTGATAATGGGTCGACTTCGCCACTTCCGGCAGCCAGAGCTGGCCGTCGAGCATCGCCTTGGCGATCTTCTTGGCGCGATCCCACATGTCGGGCTCGCGTACCACGTCGGCGACGTTGTCGCAGGCGAAGGTGAACTGGCAGGCATAGTGGCGGTGCTTGTTCTGATAGACCACGCCGCACACCGTGGTCGGATAGAAGCCGGAGAAGGTGCGGTTCATCACCACCTGCGCCACCGCGATCTGGCCGCGCACCGCTTCGCCACGGGCTTCGAAATAGACGGCTTCGGCGAGGCACTTCTCGGATTTGGCGCGCGACTTCTCATCCAGCAGGCCGAGGCGCTCGGCCGGTGTCCTGGCGCGCTGGTTGTCGGCGTTGACCTCGCCCTTGGCGGCGACGCTCTCGCCGCTGTCGCCGGCGTTGGAGGGCTCATCGGCGGCCGACGGCAGCGACGCCGTTGCCTTCAAGTCGGGATCGGGCAGCGCGCCCGGCATCACGATCTCGGGTTCTTCGCCGGGCTGCCAGCGCTCGATGCTTTCGGCCGGCGCGCCCAGCGAGGCGCTTCCGAAGAACAGGCTCGCGGTCTTCACCGAAAAGCCCTCGCGCGAAGGCGGAGGATCCAGCGCCAGCGGCGAGGTGGGCGCGCTCTTCAGGTCATCGAGCGGCTGGGCCTCGAGCGACATCGAAACATCGTATTGCGCCAGCGGCGGCGCGCTCAGCGCTTCCTGAAGCTCCGGATCGAGCGGCGCCTTGCCCGTGGATGGCGCAGCGGCGGCTGTCTTTGCTCCCCTGACGGAAGCATTCGACGTCGCGGGATTTTCCAGCGGAGACGCGGCATTGGCCGGCGCGAGGGTCTCAGGCGGCGCGATCACCAGGCGATCGCCCTTCAGCGTGCGATCGACCCTGGGGAAATCCGACGGCTGATAGCGCGGCGGCGGCGCGGCGATCGGGTTGCGCGTCACTGACCCCGTGATGTCGACGCCCTGGTTGTTGAGGCTCGCCAGCACATAGTTCGCCGGATGCGGAAGCGAAGTTCCGATCGGACGGCCGAACGAGTAAGTCGCGACCTGGATGCTGCTGGCGGCGGAGAACACCCGCTTCTGCCAGCGCTCTGCGACGCCCGGCTGGCGGGCCAGCAGCGAGGCAATATCCTGGTATCCGATTTCGTTCGGCATCAATGCGAAGACGCAAAGGCCGATTCCGAAGGACGCGAACCGCGCGCCCTTCGGCCGGTTACGCACTGCTGACATAGATACGCTCACGCAACGCTTACACAGACCGAACTTCAGTACATCCGTGCAATTCGATCCTTTTTGTTGGTAACGAATTTAGGTTGCCGGGGAGTTAATCGCCGTTGCACGCGGGATACAGGCAAGACGCCGCAGCGATTCGCTGCGATCGCATCGAAAACGTTGGTAAACAGCGGCTCGACGAAAGTGGTAAATATCCGGTCAACAAAAATGATGAAGGAAATTTGCACGACATGCGGATTCGTTCGCTCGTGCAAACGACTGGTTCCATGTGGTCGGATTCGCAAGCATGTGGGCAAGGGAAAGCCACCCCTCCGTCATTGCGAGCCAACGGGTCGGCGCGGAGCGTCGCCCGACGATAAACTCCAGCGAAGCAATCCAGCTTCTAGTTTGCTGCTCGATGGATTGCTTCGCTGCGCTCGCAATGACGGCCGAGGCATCATCGTCGCAAGGCCTGTCTCGGTCACGCCTGGCTTGAGACCGCCTTGCCGAGCGCGGCCTGCGCTGCCGCGAGCCGCGCGATCGGCACGCGGTAGGGCGAGCACGAAACGTAGTCGAGCCCGATCTGGTGACAGAACGCGACGGAGGCGGGATCGCCGCCATGCTCGCCGCAAATTCCGACCTTGATGTTCGGACGGGTCTTGCGGCCGCGCGCCACGCCGATCTTCACCAGTTCGCCGACGCCGTCGCGATCGACCGAGATGAACGGATCGATCTCGAAGATGCCCTTGGCGATATAGGTGCCGAGGAAGCTCGCCGCGTCGTCGCGGCTGATGCCGTAGGTGGTCTGGGTCAGGTCGTTGGTGCCGAACGAGAAGAACTCCGCGGTCTCGGCGATCTCGCCGGCCATCAGGCAGGCGCGCGGCAGCTCGATCATGGTGCCGACCTGATAGGTCAGTTTGGTGCCGGTCTCCTTCATCACCGACTGCGCGGTCGCGTCGATGCGCGCCTTGACCAGATCAAACTCGGCCTTGGTCGCGATCAGCGGCACCATCACCTCGAGACCCACCGCCTTGCCGGTGCGTTTTCCGGCTTCGACCGCGGCCTCGAAGATCGCACGCGCCTGCATCTCGGCGATTTCCGGATAGGCGACCGCGAGACGGCAGCCGCGGAAACCGAGCATCGGATTGAATTCGGCGAGATCACGGGCGCGATCGGCGAGCCGGCGCGGATCGGTGTTCATCGCGCGCGCGACTTCCTCGATCTCGGCCTGGGTGTGCGGCAGGAACTCGTGCAGCGGCGGATCGAGCAGCCGGATCGTCACCGGCAGGCCCTTCATGATCTCGAACAGCTCGACGAAATCGGCGCGCTGCATCGGCAGCAGTTTCGACAGCGCGGCGCGGCGGGCCTGCTCGTCCTCGGCGAGGATCATCTCGCGCACGGTGCGGATCCGGGTTTCCTCGAAGAACATGTGCTCGGTGCGGCAAAGCCCGATGCCCTCGGCGCCGAACTTGATGGCGGTGCGCGCGTCATCCGGCGTGTCGCCGTTGACGCGAACGCCGAGCTTGCGGACGGAATCGGCCCAGCCCATCAGGGTGCCGAACTCGCCCGACAATTCCGGCTCGATCATCGGCATCCGCCCGGCCAGCACCTGGCCGACCGATCCGTCGATGGTGATGACGTCGCCGGTCTTGAAGGTGCGCGAACCGATGCTCATGGTGCCGCGGCCGTAATCGACGCGGATGGTGCCGCAGCCGGAGACGCAGGGCTTGCCCATGCCGCGCGCCACCACGGCGGCGTGCGAGGTCATGCCGCCGCGCGTGGTCAGGATGCCTTCGGCCGCGTGCATGCCGTGGATGTCTTCCGGGCTGGTCTCGATCCGCACCAGGATGACCTTGCGCCCGTCGGCCTGCAGCTTGGCGGCCTCGTCGGAGGAGAACACGATTTCGCCGGAGGCAGCACCGGGCGAAGCCGGCAGGCCGGTGGCGATCACGTCGCGCCTGGCCGAGGGGTCGATGGTCGGATGCAGCAGCTGGTCGAGCGATGCCGGGTCGATCCTAGCCACCGCGTCCTTCCTTGAGATCAGGCCTTCATTGGCGAGTTCGACCGCGATGCGCAGCGCGGCCTTGGCTGTGCGCTTGCCGCCGCGGGTCTGCAGCATCCACAGCTTGCCCTGCTCGATCGTGAACTCCATGTCCTGCATGTCGCGGTAGTGCTTTTCGAGCAGGGTATAGATTCGCGTCAGCTCCTTGAACGCCGCCGGCATCGCGGTTTCCATCGACGCCTTGTCGGAACCGGATTCCTTGCGGGCATATTCGGTGATGTCCTGCGGCGTGCGGATGCCCGCCACCACGTCCTCGCCCTGCGCGTTGATCAGGAACTCGCCGTACAATTTGCTCTCGCCGGTCGAGGGATTGCGCGTGAACGCAACGCCGGTCGCCGAGGTCTCGCCCATGTTGCCGAACACCATCGCCTGCACGTTGACCGCGGTGCCCCAGGATTCCGGAATGTCGTGCAGCCGCCGGTAGGTCACCGCGCGCGCATTCATCCACGACGAAAACACCGCTCCGATCGCGCCCCACAACTGGTCGTGCGGATCCTGCGGGAAATCCTTGCCGGTTTCGCGCGCCACCGCATCCTTGTAGCGGCCGACCAGATCGACCCAGTCGTCGCCGGTCAGATCGGTGTCGAGCGTGTAGCCCTGGCCGTCCTTGAAGGTGTCGAGGATGTCCTCGAAGTGCGAATGCTCGAAGCCGAGCACCACGTCGGAATACATGGTGATGAAGCGGCGGTAGCTGTCATAGGCGAAGCGGCGGTCGCCCGACATCTGCGCCAGCGCCTCGACCGTCGTATCGTTGAGGCCGAGATTGAGCACGGTATCCATCATACCCGGCATCGAAGCGCGCCCGCCCGAGCGCACCGAAACCAGCAGCGGATTTTTTGAATTGCCGAATGCCTTGCCGGTCAGCTTGCCGACGTGATCGAGCGCCTTTTCGACCTGCGCCTTCAATTCCTTCGGGTAGGTCTTTTCGTGCGCGTAAAAATAGGTGCAGACCGAGGTCGGAATGGTGAAGCCGGGAGGCACGGGCAGACCGAGATTGGCCATCTCGGCGAGATTGGCGCCCTTGCCGCCCAGGAGATCGCGCATTTCCGCTTTGCCTTCGGCCCTGCCGTCGCCGAACGTGAACACCCACTTGCCGGCCTTCACGGCGCTTGCGGCGGGCTTTGCAGCGCCTGCGGCGGACTTGGCCCCGCCTGCGGCGGGCCTGGCTGCGACAACTTTGCGCGCGGACTTGGCGGCCGGTTTCGGCGCCGGCTTGGCCGGGGTCTTCTTGAGCGCCTTGCGGGCGGAGGCCGCCGGCGCGGGCTTGGCCCGGGCCGCGACGGAGGGCTTTGATTTCACTGCGGTTTTCTTGGTTTTCGTGACGGCTTTGGCCATGACAGGAAATAATCCGCGAGAGGAGGGGAAGTTGCGCGCCTTACACCACTTTGAGGGGTTCCGCGCAAGCCGCGCGGTCCGGTTTTAACCGCTACATATGCAGCCATCGGAGCAGGCCGAGGCCGACCAGCCCGATGAAGATCAGGTAGATCGCGACCACGAAATTGAGAAACCGCGGCATGATCAGAATCAGAACGCCAGCGATCAGCGCCACGATGGCCGGAATATGGGTAGCCGTGATGGTCATTGAATTCTCCGGAATGAGACTTGCGGAATGAAGTGTGAGGGAGGTCGAATCGAGGCCGGCATTTTATCCGTCGGGGCGGTTCCACGATAGGAGACGCGCTCGGCTTTGTCCGGTTCCGGCGCTCACAAAAAATGCCGAAAATTGCCGCGTGTGAGGCGGGGCTTTTTCGGGAACGATGCCGCGCGCGATGAATTGGCAGGAGGTGTGCGCGGGGCCAACCGCCTGCGTGCAGCCAATCGCGAAGGAGTTCCAGCATGCGGTACAGATTACTTGCCATCGCGGCGATTGCCGGCCCCATGATTGCTGCGGGCGGCCTGGCCGCACCGATCGCGGCGCAGGCGCAAGGCGTCGTCACCACCGGCGTCGCGCGCGGCCCGGTGATCGTGGACGACGCCGACGGCATCGCGGTGGATCAGCGGCCGGCGTTCCGCGAATACATCATCCGCGAGCGCGTGCCGAACTACACCATCCCCGATCGCGTCGTGGTCGGCGGCGTGCTGCCGGAGACCGGCGTCACCTATTACGACGTGCCGCAGACTTACGGCGTCACGCCCTATCGCTACACCGTGGTGAACGGCCGCACGATATTGGTCGAACCGCGCTCGCGTCGCATCGTTCAGGTGGTCGAGTAGGCTACAGCCCCAGCCCCAGCTGAACGGTCGGTCCGGACCCGCAGCGGCGCTTCCGGACACCTCGGCCCCGCCCGGTCCCCCCTCCGGGCGGGGCTTTTTTTGAGTGCTGGCGTTCGAAGGGTGCATGCGAATTCTCGAGGCGAGTATCGTCGACGGCACGACACTGCGATCTCCTGCTCTTCTCCCCTCCCCCCGCGAAGCGGTGGGGAGGGGTCGGGGGTGGGGGGTGGCGCGGCAAACTCGCTGCGAGAAAAGCAAACTGATAGACCCCCCACCCCCGACCCCTCCCCGCCACGCGCAAGAGCGCGTGGAGGGAGGGGAGATCACCGCGCATGCCATCGCGATCTCGCCGCGCCATGCGCCCGAGCTTTGCCATCAAATTTCCTCACCCTCCAAACAGAGGGCGCGGGGAATGCCGGGCGCCCGATGCGCCCGATAGCCGCGTGTGCAGAGATAGTGGTAGAACGCACACGCGTTGTCAGGTCACACCGGAATCACCCGGCATTCCCCACGCAATGGTTTTACGGTTTCCTTCGCGCTCTCCCGGGCGACCGGCTTTCTTGCCACCCTCGCCGGCGAAAATTGCTTTTCGCCGACTTGACGCCAGCACCGGGGCGTCAGGACCACACGACTTCTCCGTCCGCGAACAGCCAACGCCCGTCAAGCGAAGTGCTCGCGTCCACCGCATCCCGCTCCGCGTTTCGTGACGTTGCGCAACGCCCCTCTGTCTGGCGCGGGATGGCGCGACAGAGAACTGATTTGCCATTTCGGAAAACCAGAATATTTTTGCAAAAGGGGCTTGACAGAGGGGGCCGAAAATCACCCAGGTGATTTGCCCGTCGGGTTAAATAGGACAAAACAAGCCAATGCTCACGCGTCACGACCTAGCTTGGCCGGCCGTCCGAAGACCTCTTCGTCATTGCGAGGAGCCAACGGGTCGCGCGAATGCGCGCCCGATGACAGGCTCCGCGACGAAGCAATCCAGCTTTCTTGCTTGTTGCGCGATGGATTGCTTCGCTTCGCTCGCAATGACGGTTGTTGCTAATCCTGGATCTTGGAAAAATCCGCGACCGCGCGCGTCGCGGCGCGGATTTCATTCAACAGCTTCAGGCGATTTTCGCGCACCTTCGGATCGTCTTCGTTGACTTTGACCTTGTCGAAGAATGCATCCACCGCCGGACGCAGCTTTGCCATCGCGCTCATCGCTCCGGCAAAGTCTTCTTCGGCGACAGCTGCGCCGGCTTCGGTCTTTACCTGATCGATCGCTTTTGCGAGCGTCTTCTCTTCGGCGAGCTTGTAGAGCCCAACATTGGGCGCGCCGTCAAAGCTGCGCTTGTCCTTCTTCTCTTCGATGGAAAGGATGTTGCTTGCGCGCTTGATGCCGGCGAGCAAATTCTTGCCATCGTCGGTATCGAGAAATTTTCCCAATGCCTCGACTCGATCCACTATCGTTGTAAGCGGTTGTCCCTCAAGCAAAGAACCCGCGCTTAGGGCAGCATCGACGAGGTCGTGCCGCGCTTTTTGTTCCCGCAACTGAACCTTGAGCCGATCCTCAAAGAACAACATCAGGTTATCGATCTCGCTTGCGATATCGACATATTCTTTGCCGTAGGAATCCGCGAAATGGCCTTCGACAACCGCTCGCAAGCTGACCTTTATACGGCGCTCGAGGGCGATCCTGATAACGCCCAGTGCCGCTCGCCGCAGTGCATATGGATCCTTTGATCCTGTCGGCTTCTCGTCAATCGTCCAAAAACCAACCAGCGTATCGATCTTGTCTGCAAGTGCGACAGCCAACGATACTGGATCGGTCGGCACGCGATCATTCGGTCCCTGCGGCTTATAGTGTTCCTCGCTCGCCGCTGCCACGGACGCGTGCTCGCCCTGCGCCAACGCGTAGTATTTGCCCATCAAGCCCTGCAATTCAGGGAATTCGCCGACCACTTCGGTCAGCAAGTCTGCCTTGCACAAATGCGCTGCTCGCCTAACCTTATGGACGTAGTCTTGTTCGTCTTTGAACTCCCCGGCCTTCAAAAATTTGCCATCGAAGAATGTCTCGCGCTGTTTCCAAAGAACGATTGCGAGACTTCCCGCCAGCCGCTCGATGCGCTTGATACGCTCGCCCTGCGTGCCCAGCTTCTCGTGAAACACGATGGAATCGAATTTCGGCAGCCGGTCTTCGAGTTTTGTCTTCAGATCGGTCTCGTAGAAGAACTTCGCATCGGACAGCCGCGCGCGGATCACGCGCTCGTTGCCGGCGACGATTTGCTTGCCGCCGTCGGAGGCCTCGATGTTGGCGGTGAGGATGAACTTGTTGGTCAGCTTCTTCGTCTTGGGATCGCTGACGACAAAGCATTTCTGGTTGTTGCGGATGGTGGCGCGGACCACCTCGCCCGGAATCGAGAGAAAATCCTTGTCGAACGATCCCATCAGCACCACGGGCCATTCGACCAGCCCCGCGACCTCGTCGAGCAGCCCCTGATCCTCGACCAGCTCAAAACCTTGCGCGAACGCCAGCTGCTTGGCGTCGGTGACGATGGTATCCTTGCGGCGCTCGGGATCGAGCACGACCTTCGCGTCCAGCAGTTTTGCCTCGTAGTCCTCGAAGCGGCGCACCGAAATCGGCGCCGGCGCCATGAAGCGGTGGCCATAGGTGGTCTGGCCGGCCTCGATGCCGTCGACGGCAAATTTTATCACGTCCGGGTCTTCGGTCTCCAAACCGAAGGTGGCGACGATCGCATGCAGCGGCCGCACCCATTGCAGCGCGCTCGGCCGTGCCGAGCGCTCGCCCCAGCGCATCGATTTCGGCCACGGGAAGGTTCGGATGATCACGGGCAGCATCTCGGCCAGCACGTCGAGCGTGGCACGGCCCGGCTTCTCGATCAGCGCGATATAGAAATCGCCCTTCTTGGGATCGCGCTGGATCTTTGCTTCCTCGATCGAGGCAAGCCCGGTGGCCTTGAGAAAGCCCGCGATCGCCGCGTCCGGTCCGCCGACGCGCGGTCCCCGGCGCTCTTCCTTCAGGTCGGACTGCCGCGCCGGCACGCCGTGCACCGTCAGCGCCAGCCGCCGCGGCGTCGCGAACGCCTTCGCGCCCTCATAGACGAGGCCCTCGGCCACGAGCTTGTCGGTGACCATGCGGCGCAGATCGTCGGCCGCCTTCGCCTGCATCCGCGCGGGAATTTCTTCGGAGAACAGCTCAAGGAGAAGATCGGGCATCAGCAGAGCCTTTTGCGAAGACGTCGCGGCGCTCGCTGGCGCGACTCCCCTCCCCCCGCTTGCGGCGGGGAGGGGTCGGGGGTGGGGGGTCTATCGGCGTTCACCGTTGCATCGATAGTCGCGAGAACGCCGGAGATGTTGGCCAGAACGTCGTTATTCCAGAAACGCAACACGCGGTAGCCATTCGCTTCGAGATATCGCGTGCGCACCTCGTCGGAGGCGCTGTCCGCGTGCTGCCCGCCGTCGAGCTCGATGACAATCCTGATCTGATGGCTGGCGAAGTCCGCGAAATACGGACCGATCGTCGCCTGACGACGGAAATGATGCTGCTTGAATGGAGGCTGCCGCAAATGTTGCCATAGCTTCTTTTCGGCCTCGGTCGCGTCGCGACGCAAGGCTCGGGCGCGCGGCACGCGGTGGTCAGCCGGACGCTGCGGTGTCTGTGTCATCCACCCCCCACCCCCGACCCCTCCCCGCCGCGCGCTTCGCGCACGGAGGGAGGGGAGCAGGTTCGTGCTCGCGAAATTCCAACTCAAATCCAAGGTCACCTCGACCGTCACAGCCGCCCCGCCCGCTTCGGTGTGCATCCAGGCTTCGCCGCAGGCTTTGGCCAGTTCGCGCACGCGCATGATGTAGCTTTGCCGCTCGGTCACCGAGATCACGCCGCGAGCGTCGAGCAGGTTGAAGACGTGGCTCGCCTTGATGCACTGGTCATAGGCCGGCAGCGCCATCAGGTGCGCCTCGCGCTTGCCGTCTTTCCAGCCCGCGTCGAGATATTTCCGGCAGGCTTCTTCGGCCATCGAAAACTGCTTGAACAGCATGTCGGCGTCGGAGTGTTCGAAATTGTGCCGCGAATATTCCTGCTCGGCCTGCAGGAACACCTCGCCATAGGTAACCTTCTCGGCGCCGTCGCGGCCGTTGAAGTTCAGGTCGTAGACGCGCTCGACGCCCTGCACATACATCGCCAGCCGCTCGAGCCCGTAGGTGAGCTCGCCCGCAACGGGCGCGCATTCGACACCCGCGACCTGCTGAAAATAAGTGAACTGCGACACTTCCATGCCGTCGCACCAGCATTCCCAGCCCAGGCCCCAGGCGCCGAGCGTCGGGCTTTCCCAGTCGTCCTCGACGAAGCGGATGTCGTGCAGATGCGAATCGATGCCGATGGCGGCGAGCGACTTCAGATAGAGGTCCTGAAGGTCCGGCGGCGACGGCTTGATGATCACCTGGAACTGGTAATAGTGCTGCAGCCGGTTGGGATTTTCGCCGTAGCGGCCGTCCTTCGGCCGCCGCGAGGGCTGCACATAGGCGGCCTTCCACGGTTTCGGCCCGAGCGCGCGCAGCGTGGTCGCCGGATGAAACGTGCCCGCGCCCATTTCCATGTCGTAAGGCTGCAGGATCACGCAGCCCTGGTCCGCCCAGAACCGCTGCAGGGCAAGAATGAAACCCTGGAACGAGCGTTCCGGGCGCATGTGCGGAGGTAGCGATTCCATCGTCGATTCGGTCTTTGCTGAAGGGGGGTGGCCAAGCGCGCGGGACCGTATCGGCGGGGGGACCGGGAATCAAGGCAATGGGAGGCGGGATGGCCCGCGAAAGTGCCTGCAATCGCAACAATTGCACCGATCGGCGACAGGCGCCGCTAACCGAGGCCGCAACATCCCCTCGCCAGCAAGCGGTGCGTTAGCAATTGGAGGCCTATCACGGCCAAACTTCGCCCAGGGCCGACGCTTCGGCTCTGGTGAGGATCGGCTCTCCGGTTCGTGATCGCTCTCGATTATCTTGTGAGCCACGAAAGCCGGGGCGTCCGATAAGACGAACTACCTCCAGGCTTGCTCGCCGGTCCTCAGGGGTGATGCCCCACCCCGAGGCCGGCGCAAGTATTCCAGCCGCAAATCTTCGCGCGATCAGCCCGGGCGGTAAGCACCGGTGGCGGGGTCGCGCCGCAGCGTCGGAATGTCGCCGGAGCGGGCCGCTTCGGCGACCCGTGCGAGGCGGGCCTCTTCCAGTTCCCGGTTCACCCGGACGGCGGTGCGGTAGGCCCAGCGGACCACGGCCAGCCCACCCAGGGCGCCCGCAAATGCGATCAGCGGCGGCATCTCTCGATCCTTGTCGTTCATTCGTCTCGCCCCACTTCTGCATTCTCGCTCAAGCCGGCCTTGCCTGCAATCGCCAGACCCGAGACCAAATGGCGCGGTAAATTCGCTGTTAGAATCCGAATTTGGCCCAAATCGCCCGGCTTTCCAGCGCTGAAATCAGCTCGTCCGGCAGGCCCGCGATACCATCCAGCGATACCAGCGTACCAGCGCCGGACGATCTGCGGCCGAGCAGGCCGGACAAGAGGCCGCCCGAAGGCGCGATCACCGGCGTCAGCACTTTTTCGCCGTAACGCGCGCGAAGCGTCGAGCGCAGGTCGCCGATCGAGTCCGCAAGGCCCAGCGACACCGAGGTTTCTCCGGCCCAATATTCGCCGGTGAACAGCACGTCGTCGGCGCCCTTGAGGCGAGCGCCGCGGCTTCCCTTCACCAGCGCAATGAAGATGGCGTGGATCTCGCGTTGAAGCGCTTTCACGCGCGCGACATCGTCGGGGTTTTCCGGGAGGAACGGATCGAGCATCGCCTTGTGCTCGCCCGCCGTGTAGAGCCGGCGCTCGACGCCGACTCTCTTGATCAAGTCCTGAAACCCGAAGGAGCCGCCGACCACGCCGATCGAGCCCAGGATCGACGACGGGTCGCAGAAGATCTCGTCACCGGCGCAGGCGATCATGTAGCCGCCGGATGCCGCGACATCCTCGACGAATACCAGTACCGGCAGCTTCTTCTCCGCCGCGAGCTGGCGGATGCGAAGATAGATCTGGCGCGACTGCACCGGCGAACCGCCGGGCGAATTGATCACCAGCGCCACGGCCTTGGCGTTCCTGGTCGCGAACGCCCGCTCCAGCGTCCTCGCAACACCGGCGAGCGACATGCCCGGCCGCAATGGCGTCACCGCGCCGATCAGACCGGACAGCCGGACCACGGGCACGACCGCAGTCCCGGGCCGCAGGCGTGCCGGAACGAATCCCATCAGCCTGTCGAGCAGGCCCGGCCATCCCCCGCGGTCGATACTTTGTTCGGTCATGCAGTCACCTCAAATTTAACCATTTGTTATTCGATTACTGACAATGCGAAGGGGTCGATTAACCGGAATGGAACGCCTCTTGCATCGCAGCCATTGTGAGCTGCAATGGCGCAGCGGAGAAAGTCATGAAAATCTATCTGCTGGTGATGCTGATCGGTACCCTTTTGACCGCGATTCACTTCACTTCGGCGCCAGAACCGCGATCGAAATCGCTTCCGCAATAGCCGGTTCCGCTTACAACCTTAAGTGGCCAGGCCGGTTTCAGGGGTATGCCAGCGGCAATACCCCCTTCCCGACGAGAATCTCCTGAACCCATTTATTGGGCACGGTTGACGCTTCATTGAGCATCAACCCCGGGTGGATTTCGGTCGGCGCCTTGCCGCCTTTGGTGGCGCGAATCAGCACGCGATTGGCGGGCATCGTCGCCTCGCCATGCACCGGCAGGATTTTCAGGCTGCCAAAGCCGCGATCGAGCGCCGCCAGCGCCTCGGCCAACCCGTCGGCGCGCCAGATCAGCGTAAGGATGCCGCCGGATTTCAGAATCCGCCGGCCGGCATGAATCCAGCTCTCCAGCGTCGTGGCGGTTGCCATATGCGCCGAGGCGCGCGCCATGTCCGGCGAAGCGCGGTGCCGCGCGGCATCGTTGAACGGCGGGTTCATCAGCACGACATCGGCGCTGTCGGGCGCAAGGCCTGCGGTGGCAAAGGCGCCCGCCTCGGAGGTCACGTCGAGCACGATCACATCGGCGGGGATATTATTGGCGGCGGCGTTGCCTTGCGCCAGCGCCGCGAGCGCGGGATCGATCTCGACCAGCACCAGCCTGATTTCCGCAACCCTTCTTGCGAGCGCCAAACCGGCAGCGCCGACGCCGGCGCCGAATTCGACGACGCGGTCGGCCGGACGCGCAGCCGTCGCCGCCGCCAGCAGCATGGCATCGTGGCCGGCGCGGTGGCCCGATTTGGGTTGCCGCAGACGCAATTGGCCGCCGAGAAATGCATCCTCGGTATAGTCGCCGGAATCAGTCATCGGCCCGCAATTCGTGGCCGAGACCCGCGTCGCGCAGAATCTGGCGCGCCTGCCGGTTGTCGTCCTCGTGGACCAGAATCCGGCGCGGCAGCACGCCGAGCGAACCTTCGATGATGCTCATGTTCTGATCCAGCACCAGATGATGGATATTGGCGCCGTCGAGCAGCGCCCCGACCGCCGAGACCAGCACGATATCGTTGGTTCGAACCAATTCCCGCAATTGTGGCGCTCCTTTGTCGGCCCGGCCGAAAGGCCGCACGAGGCTTTTCAACCGCAACGTGCCCTTGCCGCGTTCCCCTGCACTTTCTATGGTTATATCCGAGGATAGTGCGAATTGGGCAAAAGTGGAGACCAGCGTGGCGGTTATTGTACCTTTCGAGAGCCCGGCAAGCGCTTCGATCGATGAACTGGTCGCGCTTGTGGCTTCCGACATGGAGCGCGTCAACGCCACGATCCTGTCGCGAACCGGCTCGGAGGTCACCATGATCCCCGAGGTCGCCAACCACCTGATCTCCTCGGGCGGAAAACGGCTGCGCCCGATGCTGACGCTGGCGATGGCGGGTCTGTCCGGCTACAGCGGCGACGGTCATATCAAGCTCGCCGCATCGGTCGAATTCATGCATACCGCCACACTCCTCCACGACGACGTGGTCGACGAAAGCGAATTGCGGCGCGGCAAGCTGTCAGCGCGGATGCTGTGGGGCAATGAGGCCAGCGTTCTCGTCGGCGACTTCCTGCTCGGCCAGGCCTTCCGCATGATGGTCGAGGTCGGCTCGCTGCGCGCGCTCGACATCCTGTCGTCCGCCGCCGCCACGATCGCCGAGGGCGAGGTGATGCAGCTCGCCGCCGCCAAGAACACCGCCACCACCGAGGACGAATATCTCGCCGTGATCCGCGGCAAGACCGCCGAGCTGTTCGCGGCCGCCTGCGAGGTCGGGCCCGTCATCGCCAACCGCCCGAAGCCCGAACAGACCGCGTGCCGCTCGGTCGGCATGAATCTCGGGATCGCCTTCCAGCTCGTCGACGACGTGCTGGACTACGGCGGCAAATCGGCGAAACTCGGCAAGAACGTCGGCGACGATTTCCGCGAGGGCAAGATCACGCTGCCGGTGGTGCTGGCGTTCCGCCGCGGCAACGACGGCGAACGCGCCTTCTGGGTCAAGGCGCTGGAGCGCGGCGAGATCGGCGACGGCGATCTCGACCACGCGATCGGGCTGATGACCAAGCACCGCGCGCTGGAAGACACCATCAACCGCGCCCAGCACTACGGCGCGATGGCGGTCGATGCGCTGGCGCTGTTTCCGGCTTCCGCGATGAAGACGGCGCTCGAGCAGGTGGTGGCGTTCTGCCTGGCGCGGTCGCATTAGCGGTGAGCACCGCGAACCTCTCGCTGTTCCTGCTGGCCGCGCTTGTCATTGCCGCAATTCCCGGCCCCGGTATTTTCTACGTGGCGGCAAGGACGCTGTCGGGTGGGCGAAAAGCCGGCATCTCGTCCACTTTCGGGACTGCAACAGGCGGACTGGTGCACGTGATCGCGGGCGGTCTCGGTGTTTCGGCGATCATCCTTGCCAGCGCGCAGCTGTTTGCGCTGCTCAAGTTGATCGGTGCTCTTTACCTCGTCTGGCTCGGCATCAAGACCTTCCGTCAAGCGGGTCACCCGTCGTCGGCGCCGATCAACTCGATCGGTGCGGAGCGGGCATTTCGCGAAGGTGTCCTGGTCGAGGCCTTGAATCCCAAGACCGCGGCTTTCTTCCTGGCATTCATTCCGCAGTTCCTGGACCCGGCGGCCGGTCATCCCGCGCTTCAGTTCATCGCCCTGGGCTTGATCTCGGTGGCGCTGAACACCTCCGCTGACGTCATTGTCGTGATATTGGCCGCGAGCGCCCGCGCAACACTCGTGCGCAGACCGCGCGTCATTCGACGCTTGCGACAGGGCTCTGGGCTCTTCATCGCCGGACTGGGAATTTCACTCGCGCTCGCGAGGCGGCCGGCTACAGCCTAGCTCAGCGTTCCCGCGTGCACCCACCATCCGGGATGATCGAGCCGGAGTTTTTCCGCGGCGCGCCCGGCCTCGGCGGTGTTCTCGTAGATCGCAAAACAGGTCGCGCCCGATCCCGACATCCGCGCCAGCCAGGCGCCGTTGGTGGCGTTGAGCGCCGCGATGACCTCGCCGATCACTGGCTGGATGCGCGTCGCCGGTGCTTCGAGATCGTTGGTGCCGGCAGCGAGCGCCTCGACCCAGTCTTCGAGTGACGCACCGGCTTCCGGCCAGCCCGCCGCCTCGAACACGTCGGAAGCGCCGACCAGCAGTTCGCCGTTGCGCAGGCCGAGCGCCTTGAACACGTCGCTGGTCGCCACGGGAACGCGCGGATTGACCATCACGCAGGGCATGACCGGCAGCGCCAGCGGCATCAGCGTTTCGCCGACGCCGGTCATGACGCAGGCGCGCGAGTTAAGACAAACCGGCACGTCGGCGCCCGTCAGCTCCGCGACCTCGATCAAACGGGAATCGTCGATGGCAAGATTGTTGGCCCGCGCCAGCAGCCGTAGCGCCGCCGCGGCGTCCGCCGAGCCGCCGCCGATTCCGGCTGCGACCGGCAGCACCTTGTCGAGCACGAACTCGCCGCGCTTCAGCTCCGGCACCTGCTCGCCGAGCAGCTTTGCCGCCTTGAACACCAGGTTGTCCGATGTCTCGCCGCAAGCCTGCGCCAGCGGCCCCGTGGTCACGAGCTGCAGCTCCGGTCCGACGGCAAGACTGAGGTGGTCGGCGCAATCGGCGAACGCAACCAGGCTTTCGAGGTCGTGATAGCCGTCCACGCGCCGTCCAACCACCCGCAGGGTCAGATTGACCTTGGCACGCGCATCCTCGACCAGCGCCCCCATTTGACGATACGCCCCTCGATCAGACTTGCGATCAGCCGCCCTTGTCGTCTTCTTTTTTCTTGTCCGTGGAGGCAGCCGAGGCCGGGGTGGCGGCGTCGGGAAGACCGTTCTGGATCTTGGCCTCTATCTTCGGCAGATCCTCCGGCTCGGGCTTCAGATCGCGGGCATGGGCCCACTGGAATTTCGCTTCCAGCGTGCGGCCGACGCGCCAATAGGCATCGCCGAGATGGTCGTTGATGGTCGGGTCCTCGGGCTTGAGATCGATCGCGCGCTCCAGATTCTTCACCGCGTCGTCGTAATTGCCGATGCGGAAATAGGCCCAGCCCAGCGAGTCCACGATGTAGCCGTCGTCGGGGCGCTGCTCGACGGCGCGCTTGATCATCTTCATGCCCTCGTCGAGATTGATGCCCTGGTCGATCCAGGAATAGCCGAGATAGTTCAGCACGTGCGGCTGCTCGGGCTGCAGTTCGAGCGCCTTGCGCATGTCGGCTTCGGCCTTGCTCCACTGCTTGGAGCGCTCCAGGCAGATGCCGCGGTAGTAGTAATAGACCCAGTTGTTCTTGTCGTTGGCATCGGGCATCGCCGCGATGCCCTGCGAGTAGGTTTCGGCGCAGTCGGCGAACTTCTTGCGGCCGCGCTCGATGTTGCCGAGCGCCATGACGGCTTCGATATCCTTGTGATCCTCCGCCGTGACGCTCTTGAGGATCTTGATCGCCTCGTCGCTGCGGTCGGCGGCGTCGAGATCGGTCGCGAGCTGAATCTGCGCATTGCGCTTCAGCACCGAATTCGCCGGCATGCGCTCGTAGACCTTGATCGCCATCGCCGGCTTCTTCACGGACTCATAGAGATCGGCCAGCGACAACAGCGCCAGCGGATGGTTGGGCGCGAGGTAGAGCGCAAGCTGCAGATAGACCAGCGCGAGATCCTCGCCGCCGCGGCGGGTCAGCGTCGCGCCGATGCCATACAGCGCCTCGGCAGCGCCGGCCTGCGCCGAATCGACCAGCGGCGGCAGCTTCTTGCCGGCTTTGGTCTCGCGCAGGCCTTCCTGCACCAAAGGATGCCGCGGCAGCTTCTTGTCGAAAGCCTCATAGACCGCGGTCGCCGCGGCGTCGTCCTTGTTGCGGGTCAGCCAGCGGGCATAATCGTCGGCCACGCGCAGCATGCCGTTGTCGAGCTTGTAGGCCCGCTCCAGCCGCACGCCGGCGTCCTTTTCCTTGCCCGCGAGTTCCAGGATCATGCCGGAATGCAGGTCCTTGAACAGCGGATACCACTCCGGGCCGGTCAGCTTGTCGATATTGGCGACCGCCGTCTTGCTGTCGCCGGCGCCGTAGCTGGCCCAGCCCGACAGCAGCGTCGCCACGAGGTCGGTGATCGGCCCGCGGATCGACTGGGTGATGTTGGACTGCGCGGCCGCGTATTTCTTCAGTTTCAGGTCGCGGACGCCGACCACGAGGCGCGCGACGCGGTTGGATTTGTCGATGGTCAGGATGCGGTCGGCGAGCTTGACGGCTTCGTCGATATCACCGTCGGCCAGCGACGAAATGAAGGCGCGGTCCAGAAGTTCGTTGTTCTTCGGATCGATGCGAAGCGCCGAGCGATAGAAGGCCGCGGCCGCGGCCGAGTCACGCTCCACGCTGGCATGACGCGCCGCCAGATAGCTGCCGGACATGGTCAGCGATTTCAGGTCATGCGGGCTCGGAAACTGCGCCGAATTGTCCGAGGGATGATCGGGCGTCTGGGCCGACAGCGATCCCGGCACGGCGAGCGCGGTGATGGCGACGGCGGCAATTGCCCAGCGATTGAAACGAATGGAGATCATCACGGTTCGCCTTGGCTCCAGGGATTACAGCAACGAAGGATTTACGGCAAGATCTTGCGATCATTCTCGAATGCGAACCCAACTGGCGGCATCAAGCATGCTGACAATGCCGCGTTTGGCGTTCAACCGCAAGGATGGGGGTGGCGAATCGATCGGCAGCAACTCCCGGCCAGCCGCCCGGCGCTTGAAGACGCTTGCAGTGTGGCCGTATCGTGGCCAGCCCCCTGCCCGCGGCTCCGTCCCGATCAAAATCGGAACCGGACTTTCCTTGGTTTAACGCGTTTTCTTCACGCCAATCCGGCATCCACTTCGCGCGAAACGCCATGCCGCTCACGCAATCGTGGTCACATCGCCTCGTAGTTCGGTCCGCCGCCACCCTCCGGCGGAACCCAGGTGATGTTGCCGTTCGGGTCCTTGACGTCGCAGGTTTTGCAGTGGACGCAGTTCTGGGCGTTGATCTGGAAGCGCGGTCCGGAGGCTTCCTCGACCCATTCGTAGACGCCGGCCGGACAATACCGGTTGGACGGGCCGGCAAAGACATCGTGCTCCGAGGTCTTCTGCAGGTTCATGTCGGCGACCTTGAGGTGAACCGGCTGGTCCTCCTCGTGATTGGTGTTGGACAGGAATACCGATGACAGCCGGTCGAAGGTGAGCTTGCCGTCCGGCTTCGGCGTCGCGATCGGCTCATGCGTTTTCGCCGGATCGAGCGTCTTGCGGTCGGGCTTGGCGTGCGACTGGGTGCCGAACAGCGAGAAGCCGAGCGTGTTGCACCACATGTCGATACCGCCGAGCATCACGCCGATCACGGTGCCGAATTTCGACCACAGCGGCTTGACGTTGCGCACCCGGTAGAGGTCCTTGCCGACCGCCGAACCGCGCCAGCTGTTCTCATACTCGACCAGTTCGTCGTTGGCGCGGCCGGCGCCGAGCGCGGCATGGACGTGCTCGGCGGCGAGCATGGCGCTGCCGATCGCGTTGTGCACGCCCTTGATGCGCGGCACGTTGACGAAGCCCGCCGCGCAACCGATCAGCGCGCCGCCGGCAAAGGTCAGCCGCGGCACCGACTGATAGCCGCCCTCGGTGATGGCGCGCGCGCCATAGGCCAGCCGCTTGCCGCCTTCGAACAGCGTTCGGATCGCCGGATGGGTCTTGAAGCGCTGGAATTCGTCGAACGGCGACAAATAAGGATCGTGGTAGTTCAGATGCAGCACGAATCCGACCGCCACCAGATTGTCGTCATAGTGATAGAGGAACGAGCCGCCGCCGGTCGAATTGTCCAGCGGCCAGCCGAAGGAATGCTGGATCAGGCCCTTCTGGTGCTTCGCCGGATCGACCTGCCAGACTTCCTTCAGCCCGATGCCGAATTTCGGCGGTTCGCTCTTGGCGTCGAGCGAAAATTTCGCGATCAGCTGCTTGGTCAGGCTGCCGCGGGCGCCTTCGGCGAACAGCGTATATTTGCCGAGCAGTTCCATGCCGCGGGTGAACGAATCCTTGTGGGTGCCGTCCTTGGCGATGCCCATGTCGCCGGTCGCGATGCCGCGCACCGCGCCCTTGTCGTCGTACAGCACCTCGGTCGCCGCGAAACCCGGGTAGATCTCGACCCCGAGCGCCTCGGCCTTGCGCGCCAGCCAGCGGCAGACATTGCCGAGCGAGCCGATATAGCAATGATGGTTGCTCATCAGCGGCGGCATCGCGATGCCGGGCAGCGGGATCGCGGTACCCGCCGTCATCCAGTAGAACTTGTCGGCCTTGACCGGGGTCTTCAGCGGACAGTCGGCATCCTCGCGCCAGTCCGGAACCAATTGATCGAGCGACACCGGATCGATCACCGCGCCGGACAGGATATGCGCGCCGACTTCGGAACCCTTCTCAACTACGACGATGGTGAGATCGGCATTGAGCTGCTTCAGCCGGATCGCGGCGGAAAGGCCCGAGGGCCCGGCGCCGACGATGACAACGTCGAATTCCATGGATTCGCGCGGCGGCAGTTCTTCAGTGCTCATGATCTGGTCCCGGCCCGGGTGGAAAAGGTTCTGTTCTGAAGGTCGTTTGTTTCCACTTTTTTCGCCTGAGAACAACCTGGAAATGCGCGGTGGGACGTTTCGCTGCAGCGCGATCCGCTCTAGAATGTCGGGATGCCCCCGACATCCCGCCATGACGCCTGAGCGCGCGCCGACCGTTTCGCAGTTGCTGGCCTTTTATCTGGAGGCCGGGGTCGACTGCGCGCTGACGGACACGCCGGTCAACCGGCTGGCCGATCCCGACCTCGCTCCGGTTGCGAGCGAAACCGCGCCGCCAAGACCCGTCAGGGCCGCTGCCCCGCTGCCCGTCCCGCGCGCCGAAGTGGCGCAGGCGCCGGAGGCCGCGATCCTGTCGGCGCGGGAAGCGGCGCGCACTGCGCCGACACTCGAGGCGTTGCGCGCGCTGTTGGAGAATTTCGACGGCTGCGCGTTGAAATCCACCGCCACGCGGCTGGTGTTTTCCGACGGCAACCCGCAGGCGCGCATCATGTTCGTCGGCGAGGCCCCCGGCCGCGAGGAAGACCTCGAGGGCCTGCCGTTCGTCGGCCGCTCCGGCAAATTGCTGGACCGCATGATCGCGGCGATCGGACTGGACCGCAGCAGCGCCTACATCGCCAATGTGATCCCCTGGCGGCCGCCCGGCAACCGCACGCCGACCCCGCAGGAGACCCAGATCTGCCTGCCGTTCATCCAGCGCCAGATCGAACTGGTGAACCCGGACGTGCTGGTCACGCTCGGCAACCCCTCGACCCAGACCCTGCTGTCGACGCGCGAGGGCATCATGAAGACCCGCGGACGCTGGCTCGACTACGACACCGGCAGCCGCGTGATCCGCGCGCTCGCCACCTTCCATCCGGCCTATCTGTTGCGTTCGCCGTCCTACAAGCGGCTGGCGTGGCAGGACCTGCGCGCGATCGCGAAAGCGCTTGCGCCGCAATCCTCACCCTCATCCTGAGGAGCACGCGTCAGCGTGCGTCTCGAAGGATGCGCGACATCGGGGCTTCATGGTTCGAGATGGCGCTTACGCGCCTCCTCACCATGAGGAGCTACGGCGTTTTCGGCCGCACGATGGCCCAGCCGATCCGCAATAGCGGCTGCCGCCCGGTGACGAACCATTCGAACGCCCGCGGCACTTCGGGCACGAGGCCGGGAAACCGCTTGGCGATATCGGGCGGCGGGGTGCCGACCGTGTCGGCGGCGCGCCAGACCACGACGCCGCCGGTCTCGTTGAATTTCGCAAGCGTCATCCACGGCGTTCGTTCCGGCGCCCCGTCGAAAAGCAGATGGGGACGCGCCGGGTCGAGCGAGATCAGGGCCGCAAGCTGCGCGTCGCCGGCCACCGCCTTCAGCGGGTGGTTGGTTCGCCGCTCAAAACTGTCGCCGAAGAAATTCGCGATCGCCCGCGCCGGCAGCGAGGTCGCCACCTCGCCGCCGCCGGTCCAGGGCACGAAAAGCGTGGTCGCAAACACCGCGAGCGCGGGCGCGACGACGGCGGCCGCCCAGACCGAGCGCAACAGACGCTGGCGGCGGAGATGGACGAGATCGCCGGTGGCGACGATCGCGGCGAGCCCCGGCATCAGCAGAGCGACGCCGGAGCCGCCGACGACGCGATCGAAATCGAACAGGCCGGAAATCAGGCTCCCTAACAACGCAGGCCCGATCGCCAGGCAATAGACGAAATCGCGCGCCAAGGGATCGACCGGCGGGCGAAAGATGATCGGCGCCTCTTCCCGATTGCGCGCGAACCAGCCGGAATTGAGCACGACCAGCAGCACGATGCCGGAGATCGCCGCGAGCAGGCCGCCGAGCAATGCGGCCCAGTGCAGCGCCCTTGCGCGCAGATCCGCCGTTGCCGGCACATACGGCAACGAAAGCGCGTCGGCCCGGATCAGCCAGATCAGATAGGGCAGCACCAGCACGACGATCACCAGGAGCGCGAACAAGGGATCGAACGACATCAGCGTGCGCCGGCCGCGCTCGGTCGCGACGGCAAATCCGGCGATCAAAAGCAACAGGAACGGCGCGGCGGAGGTAGTCAGCAGCAGCAACCCGGCTTCGATCGACCATGCAAACCACGCGTTGTGCCGGTTCTGGCCGATCAGCTGCCAGGAATGCAGCAGCAGCAGCGCCCACAACGGCCGCGCCAGCACTTCGGGGCCGAACTCGAGGCCGGGGGAACTGAATGCCGTGACCGTCATGGCCAGCAGCACCGCGAGCACCGCCTGCTGTCCGCCGACGATGGCGCGCGCCAAGAGATAAAGCGCCCAGAACATCGCGATCGAGCAAAGCTGCGACAGCAAATAGACGCCCATCATGTGATCGCCGGCGGCGCGAAAGGCGATATCGGCGAGCCAGAACGCCAGCGGCGGACCGAGATAGGTGCCGACCTGGTATTCCCGGCCATAGGCGATCACGGTGGCGAGGTCGGCGGGAGGGCTGCGATACAACAGCAACGGCACCAGCAGCCACAATGCGGCCTGAACCAGCACCACCAGCCAGACCACGAGCCGCGGGCGGGCGCGGATCAGTTCGATAATCAGGGAGGTGAAACGCATGAACCGTCCGAAATGCCCAACACGGCGCCATTCGTGTGATAGAGCGCGTCAGCCGCCGAGGCAACCGTGGCGTTGCGATGCGGAGCCGATGCCGGTTCGCGCGAAGAATACACGTCAAGCAACGATCGGGGCCCGGAAGCTGATGTCAAATTGCGGCTGAAGTGGCGACGTCGGTCGTCGTTTCCTTGATGACGATACTATTGTCGAGCGTCACCAGCTGATGCCGTTCCCGCGCGGCCACCACGGGCGCGAACAGGCGGCGATGATGCACGGTGGGTCCGAGCCGGTGCAGCGCCTCCAGATGCTCGGGCACGCTGTAGCCCTTGTGCTGTTCAAAACCGTAGCCCGGGCAGTCCTGGGCCAGCGCGCACATCAGGCGGTCGCGCGTCACCTTGGCGATGATCGAGGCCGCCGCGATCGACATCACCAGCCCGTCGCCGCCGATCACGGCCTCGCAGTCGCAGGCGATATCGAGCCGGTCGCGGCCGTCGACGAAGACATGCTTCGGCGGCTCCGGCAGCGCGCCGACCGCGCGCGCCAGCGCCCATAGCGAGGCGCGCAGGATATTGTCGCGGTCGATTCGCGCGGGCGAGCCGAAAGCCACCGCAAAGGAGGCGGTCGCGCAGATTTCCTCGAACAATTCCTCGCGCCGCTCCGCCGTCAGCCGCTTGGAATCGTCGATACCTTTTGGGATCCGCCTCGGGTCGAGCACCACGGCCGCAGCCACCACCGGCCCCGCCAGCGGGCCGCGGCCGGCCTCGTCGCAGCCGGCCACCGGCCAGACGCCGCGCTTGATCAGCGCGCGTTCGCGGCGAAAGCTCGGCGGCGCCACGGCAATCACGCCTTTTGCCAGCTTGGCTGGAGCGTCCTTGGATTTCTCCTTGGACCCATCCTTCGGCTTTTCCTTGAATTTTTCCCGAATCATGGCCGGGATCGTGCGCAAGCGGCGCCCGCGGCGCAACCGGGAACTCGGCGCAATTCCCGCTATTCAACATCGCCGCTTAGTCCGGCAGATGAATCCGCCTTTCCTCGCCGACCTCGATCCCCGGCGCGACCACGACCTCCCAGGGATGGTTGTCGGGATCGGCAAAATAACCGGAATAGCCGCCATACTCCGTCTTGTGCGCCGGCTTCAGCAGCGAGGCGCCTTTGGAAACCGCAAAATCCAGCACCGCGTCGACCTCCTCCGCGGAGCGGCAGTTCCAGGCCAATGTCACCCCGCGGAACGCCTGCGGCCGCGGACGGTCGGGCAGCGTGACATCCTGCGCCAGCTGGTCCCACGGAAAAAGTCCGATCGCGGAACCGCCGGTTTCAAAGAACGCGACGGTCTCGCCGGTCGCCTGGAATTTCCTGGTAAAGCCGAGCGCTTCGTAGAAGGCGATGCTGGCGCGCATGTTGCCGACGCCGAGCGTGATCATGGTAAGCCGCGCGACGGGTGCAGCCATTGTTTCACTCATGCCGGATACTCCGCGCCGAATCCGTTCCCCTAGAACAAACTCAGTTGCTGGCCGCTGCGCTCAGGTCTTGCAAAATGGTCGGTGGTCAGTTTCGAGCGCCGCTTGTTGAGCCCGAGCTTTTCGCAGGCGATCTCGAAGCGGCGGCCGATCATCCAGGCCATCGGCCCAGTGCCCTTCATCCGCGTTCCCCATTGCGAGTCGTAGTCGCGGCCGCCGCGCATGTCGCGGATCAGCGTGAAGATGTGCCGGTAGCGGTCGGGATAATTGGCCATCAGCCATTCGCGGAACAGGTCGCGCACTTCGAGCGGCAGCCGCAGCAGCACGTAGCTCGCTTCCTTGACGCCGGCATGCGCCGCCGCATCGAGAATGCGCTCGATCTCGGCATCGTTCAGCGCGGGGATGACGGGCGCGACCATCACCGTGGTCGGAATGCCCGCTTCCGACAATTGCCGCAGCGCCTCGAGACGTTTGGCCGGCGTCGAGGCCCGCGGCTCCATGGTCCGCGCCAGCTTGGCATCGAGCGTCGTCACCGAAATCGCCACCTTGGCGAGATTGCGCTTGGCCATCCGCGCCAGGATGTCGATGTCGCGGGTCACCAGCGCCGATTTCGTCACGATGCCGACCGGATGCGAGGCGCGCTCCAGCACCTCCAGAATGCCGCGCATGATTTTCCGTTCGCGCTCGATCGGCTGGTAGGGATCGGTGTTGGTGCCGATCGCGATCATGCGCGGTTCGTAATCCTGCGCCGCCAGCTCCTTTTCCAGCAGTTGCGGCGCATCGGGCTTTGCAAACAGTTTCGATTCGAAGTCCAGCCCCGGCGACAGGCCGAGATAGGCGTGGGTCGGCCTTGCAAAACAATAGACGCAGCCGTGTTCGCAACCCCGGTAGGGGTTGATCGAACGGTCGAAGCCGATATCGGGGGAATTGTTGCGGGTGATGACTTTTCGCGCGGTATCGAGCGCGACCGTGGTCTTGAACGGCGGCAGTTCGTCAAGGCTCTGCCAGCCGTCGTCGAAGGCGACCCGCGCCTCGGCCTCAAAGCGGCCGCTGACGTTGGATTGCGCGCCGCGGCCCCGCCGCCGCTCGCGCTCGATCGCGACCGCAAGTTCGGGAAAAGGGGTGGGAGCACCCGCCGGTTCGGAGGGCGCCGTGACCGGCGGGTGCTTGAGGGCATGAGAGGATGCTCGGCTCATGGGGGGAACATAGCACGTCAAAAGAACAAATCAAGAACATTGATGGTGCCCCCTGTGGATGGGCGCCTGCTTGCGCAGGATCAGCATCGGCTGTGGAGGTGGTGTGATTATTGCTGGCAATGCGAAGGGCGCCGACGCCGTCCCTACACATTCGCTCTCTATGCTGTCCACACACCAGAGGATCGATCGGCCGACAACCTTGTTGCTTCAGGCCATCGCTGAGAAAATTGCCATGCAAACGCCAAGCGCCAACGACACTTCGTCAAGAGAACGTGATCTGGATCTGCTCGACCGCTACTGGCGCGCGGCGAATTATTTGTCGGTCGGTCAGATCTATCTGCTCGACAATCCGCTGCTGCGCGAACCCTTGCTGCCGGAGCACATCAAGCCGCGGCTGTTGGGGCATTGGGGAACCACGCCGGGACTCAATTTCGTCTACGCCCACCTCAATCGGGTGATCCGCGCATCCGGCCTCAACGTCCTCTACGTTTGCGGGCCCGGCCATGGCGGCCCCGGCATGGTCGCCAACACCTATCTCGAAGGTACCTACAGCGAGATCTATCCGGACATCGGCCGCGACGCCGAGGGCTTGCGCAAATTGTTCCGCCAGTTCTCGTTCCCCGGCGGCATTCCGAGCCATGCGGCGCCGGAAACGCCGGGATCGATCCACGAAGGCGGCGAACTCGGCTACGCGCTGCTGCACGCCTATGGCGCCGCGTTCGACAATCCCGACCTGATCGTGGCCTGCGTGGTCGGCGACGGCGAGGCCGAGACCGGGCCGCTCGCCGCCTCCTGGCATTCCAACAAGTTTCTCAATCCCGCGCATGACGGCGCGGTGCTGCCGATCCTGCATCTCAACGGCTACAAGATCGCCAATCCCACTGTGCTCGGCCGCATGAGCGATGAGGAAATCCGCCATCTCTTCATCGGCTACGGCCATGAGCCATTGTTCGTGGAAGGCAGCGACCCCAGGCTGATGCATCGGTTGATGGCCGACACGCTGGAAAAGGCCTTGCAAAGCATCCGCAAAATCCAGACGGCCGCGCGCGACGGACGCACGACGACCGAGCGTCCGAAATGGCCCATGATCGTGCTGCGCAGTCCCAAGGGATGGACCGGCCCGAAGGAAGTCGACGGGCTGAAGGTCGAAGGCTTCTGGCGCGCGCATCAGGTCCCGATCGCCGACCCGCGCGGCAATCCCGGGCATCTGCAACTGCTCGAAGAGTGGATGCGCAGCTATCAGCCCGAGACGCTGTTCGACGCAGACGGCCGGCTTGTTCCCGAATTGCAGGCGCTCGCGCCTGACGGCGAGCGGCGCATGGGCGCCAATCCGCACGCCAATGGCGGGCTGTTGAAGCGCGAACTCAAACTTCCGGATTTTCATCATTACGCCGTCGACGTTCCCTGCCCCGGCGGCAGCGAGGCCGAAGCCACGCGCGTGCTCGGAAAATTCCTGCGCGACGTCGTGCGCGACAACGCCGAGGCGCGCAATTTCCGCATCGTGGGACCCGACGAGACCGCCTCGAACCGCCTCGACGCGGTGTTCGAGGTGACCGAGCGGGTCTGGATGGAGGGCATCGAGCCTTATGACGTTCATCTGGCGCAGGACGGACGGGTGATGGAGGTGCTGAGCGAGCATCTCTGCCAGGGCTGGCTGGAAGGCTATCTGCTCACCGGGCGGCACGGCTTCTTCTCCTGCTACGAGGCCTTCATCCACATCGTCGATTCCATGTTCAACCAGCACGCCAAATGGCTGAAGGTTTCGCGCGGCCTGCCGTGGCGACGCCCGATCGCCTCGCTCAATTATCTCCTGACCTCGCATGTCTGGCGGCAGGACCACAACGGCTTCAGCCATCAGGATCCCGGCTTCGTCGATCTCGTCGCCAACAAGAAGGCCGACATCGTCCGGATATATTTCCCGCCGGACGCCAACACGCTGCTGTGGATCGCCGACCATTGCCTGCGCACCTACGACCGCATCAACGTCATCGTCGCCGGCAAGCAGCCCGCGCCGCAATGGCTGACGATGCGGGAGGCCGCGACGCATTGCGATGCCGGCATCGGAATCTGGCCGTGGGCCGGCACCGAGGCGGCGGGCTACGAACCCGATGTCGTGATGGCCTGCGCCGGCGACGTGCCGACGCTCGAAACATTGGCCGCGGTCGACCTGTTGCGCAAAACCCTGCCCGATCTGAGAATCCGGGTCGTCAACGTCGTCGACCTGATGACGCTGCAGCCAAAGGACCAGCATCCGCACGGCATCAGCGATCGCGATTTCGACGGGATGTTCACGCGCGAGAAGCCCGTGATCTTCGCCTATCACGGCTATCCCCATCTGATCCATCGCCTGACCTATAACCGCACCAACCACGCCGGCATGCACGTTCGCGGTTTTGCCGAGGAAGGCACGACCACGACACCATTCGACATGGTGGTGCTGAACGAGCTCGACCGGTTTCACCTGGCGATCGAGGTCATCGACCGCGTGCCCGGCCTCGACGTCGCCGCCGCTCACATCAAGCAACAATTTCGCGATGCGCTGCTCGAACACACGCGCTATGTGCGCGAACACGGCGAAGACATGCCGCAGATCCGCGACTGGGTCTGGCCCTACGGCAACAACACAGATGCCCGCGGCTGATGTCGGTCGCGGCGAGCGGCGCGAAACATGACAGTTTCATGAATGATCTAGCGCAATGAAGCTGTCGTAAGCGCGGAGCATACAGGTGCGAGATCGATCTCTCGCCGGGTGTGCCCATGAAATCTCAAATCGTCGAGCAACTCGGACAGGGCGACATCCTGCTGCCGTCGCTGGTCGCGGAAGGCCTCGCCGCCAACGACCGGATCAAGGTGCGCATGAGCGCGCTGCAGGCGGCCGCGCATCACGCGCGCGAGCCCGATCATCCGGCAACCGATCTGCAGGTCGAATGCCGCGCCGCCGGCATCGCGCCTGCCGTGCTCGCAACCCTGATCGGCGGCGCCCATCTGGCCGGCGACGGCCGGATCGCCGCGCCCAATCTCGCCCGACTGATGAAGGAAATCCACGACGACGCGGCGACGATGCTGCGCGCGGTGGCCGCCGGCAAGCCGGCCGAGGGCAACACCATGACGACGCGGCTCGCCGCGATCCGCACCGCCGGACTGCTCGAAGCCGCCAACGACATCGAAATCGCGCGGGTGGCAAAGCTGACCGGCGTCGCCGAGGGCGGCGGCGACAGCCTGCACCGGCTGGTGATGGATCTGCACAAGGCGCTGAACCGGCTGGCGGCGGATTGCGCCGAGGAAATCGTCGGCGGCGCCCATGTGTTCGGCCTGCATGCCGAAGACCGCGCGGCCGTCGAAAGTTTCATGGAAGGGCTCAACGGGACCCGCGCCTTGAAATTCAACCATCCGGGCCTCGACACGATGGCGACCCGTTCCGGCGGCCGCTTGTTGATTCAGAACGACATCGGCACCACCGACGCCCATGTGGTGGTGATCGCGGTCAAGAAGAATGCCGTGACCGTGACCTACACCGACGTGCATCGGGCGCGCGCCAAATTCTTCATCGCGCTGTTCGACAAGTTCGAGGCGAAATGGAGCGGGCTCGATCGCCATGTCGCGGCGGGGCTCGGCGAAGATAACGCCTTCTTCCTCGTCACCGGACAATATCAGGCCGACAGCGCCGCCGACCGAAATACTTTCCTGAGCGCGCTCGGCGCGGCGCTGGTCTTCCTGATCGACTGGAACAAGGCGCGCAAGCTGTTGCGCAGCTGGGTCGCCAAGGACGACGCGACGCGCATCCTCGATTGGGCGGCGCGGCAGCGGATCGGCCAGCGCGGTTTCCTCGAACTCGGCGGCAATGAACTGATCGGCGCGGCCGTGCGCAACGCCGCACCGACCCGGATCGGTTTCGGCGAGCGGCTCGATCAGGCGCTCGGTCGCAACGCGGCGGTCGACTTCCTGAAAACCGCGATGCGGGTTTCGACCGAGGCGCTTAGTTCCGGGCGTTCGGTCCGGCTGGTGCGCGACCAGATCGAGGCTGATCTCGTCAGGCGGCTCGAACGCGTCGACAGCGCGTTGCTTGCAACCGTGCTGCGCCAGATCGGATTGGCGCACGACATCACTGCCGCGATCGCCCATCATGTCGCTGCCCTTCAGGCGGGCCGTCCGATCGACGGCAAGCTGCTCGCAGGCCGCGCCGGCCAGATTGAGCGCAAGGCCGATCGCATCGCGATCGAGGCCCGCAAGGAAGCCGCTCGCCTGAACGCCGGCGCGATCATCGAACAGCTGGTGGACCGCGTCGAGGAGGCCGTCGACGAACTGGAACAGGCCGCCTTTATCGCCTCGCTGGCGCCGGCGGGAATCGATGCCGCACTTTTGACGGCGCTCGCCGAATTATGCGCGGTCGCCATGACCGCGACGGAAGCCGCCGCTTCCGGGCTCGCCGCGGCGATCGAGGTCCCGGAAGGACGCCGCGCCGATTCCGAGGACGCGCTCAACGCCGTGATCCGCCTGATCGATGCCGAGCACGCTGCGGACGCCCGCGAACGCGACGTCACCACGCGGGTATTTGCCGGCGGCTTCGACGTCGCGACCTCGCTCTCCGTGATCGAGCTTGCCCGCGCCATCGAGCGCGCGACCGATCGGCTGGCCGGCTTCGGACATCTGTTGCGGCGGCACATCATGACGGATCTGTCGGCCTAGATTTTTCAAGGATTGAAGCCCATGCATATCGTTCGTATCGGCGGCGTCTCGACCGAACAGCATTCCGCCGACTTGATCGGCAACAAGGCCGCGAACCTGGCGCGGATGGCGGCGCTCGGCCTGCCGGTGCCGCCGGCCTTCGTGCTGCCGGTCAGGCTGTGCGCCGATATCATCGGCAAGGATGCGCATGCCGAGCGGCATTTGCGCGACGGGCTGAAGGAGGGCATCGAGTTCCTGGAAAGCGTTACCGGAAAACGCTTCGGCGATCACCGGCAGCCGCTGCTGGTATCGGTCCGTTCGGGGGCCGCGCGATCGATGCCGGGCATGCTCGACACCGTGCTCAATGTCGGCTGCACATCGCTCGCCGCGCAGGGCCTGATCCGGCTGACCGGCCGGCCGCGGCTCGCCTGGGATTGCCGGCGGCGCTTTCTGGAGAGCTACGCCGAGACCGTGCTCGGCCTCGACCCCGCAATGTTCGCCGCGCGCCTCGCCGAATTGACGACCAGCGAAGACGTCGCGAGCGACCGCGAACTCGACAGCGAAGCGCTGGAACGGCTCGCCGCCGACCAGCAGGCGCTGCTCGAGGATCGCGATGACGGCTGGCTCGAGAACGCGGCGGCGCAGCTCGAAAGCGCCGCGAGGGCGGTTTATCGCTCCTGGATGAGCGAGCGGGCGCAGGCCTATCGCCGGCTGCAGAAACTCGATGATCTCGAGGGCACCGCGGTCACGGTTCAGGCCATGGTGTTCGGCAATGGCGGACTTTCGTCGGGCGCCGGCGTGGCGTTTTCGCGGGATCCGTCGACCGGCCTCGCCCAGCCGATGATCGATCTGGTACTCGACGCCCAGGGCGAAGACGTCGTTTCCGGCCGCCGCACTCCCGACACCGAGGGGACCATCGTCCGCTCGCTGCCGAGCATCGCAGCCGAACTCGGCGATATCCTCAAGCGGCTCGAAGCGGGAATTCGCGCGACGTGCAGGATGTCGAGTTCACCATCGAGGATGGCAAACTATGGATCCTGCAGACGCGATCGGCGAAGCGGACGCCGCGCGCGGCGCTGCGGATCGCCATCGACCTCGTGCGTGAGGGGCTGATCACCAGGGACGAGGCGCTGGAGCGGATTGCCGGCATCGATCTGGCCGCGCTGGTCGAGATTTCGCTGGTCGCGGCCGGCAAGCCAGTCGTCGCCGGCATCGGCGCCTCGGGCGGCATCGCGGTCGGACGCGCGGCGTTCAGCTCCGAAAGCGCCGAGCGGCTTGCGGCGGCCGGCGATCCGGTGATCCTGATGCGCCCCGATACCAGTACCGCCGATGTCGCGGGCTTTGCGGTCGCCGCCGGCATCATGACGGCGGTCGGCGCCCGCACCGCCCATGCCGCTTTGGTCGCGCGCCAGATGGGAAAGCCCTGCATCGTCGGCTGCGGCGGCATGACGGTCGACGTGGCCGCCGACCGGGCGCAACTGGCAGGCACCACGATCTCCGGAAGCGACTGGGTCACCATCGACGGCACCAGTGGCAATATCTATCTGGGGCACCGCGACACGGTCGAGACCCGGCCGGAGGCGGAACTCGCGGAGATAGCGGGCTGGCGGTCACAGGCTGCTGCCGGTGCGCACGACGGTCATAAGACCAAGTCCCCGCGTCATCAGGCTCGCCACGGAGCGGCCGGCGCTTGAGCCGTAGCCCGCTTGGTCCGGGCGCGGCAGCCCCGCCGCCGGCCTCGCCCGGCCCTTGTTTGCCGCAAAAAGCTGCACCCGGCGGGCTGCTTTGAGTGTGACAAGGTGATAACAGTGCGAGGCTTTTACCGTTTGGGACAACCAAGCCTCCTTCATGCTGAGCGTCATCATCCCCACTGAGGGCGTCGAACAATCCGCCGTCGCCACCCTCGCCGCGCTGGTACCGGGTGCTGCCGCCGGCGTGATCAAGGAAGTGCTTCTGGTCGACCGCGCCGGCACCGGCGTGATCGAGCGGGTCGCCGACGTCGCGGGTTGCCGCTTTCTGCCGGTCGAAGGCTCCCGCGCGGCGGCGCTGGCGGCCGGCGCGCAGCAGGCCCGCTCGCCCTGGCTGATGTTCCTGCATGCCGGCGCGGTGCTCGACTCCGGCTGGATCGAGGAAACCTCGCAATTCATCCAGCGCGTCTCCGACAGTGACCGCCCCCGCGCCGGCATCTTCCGCTACGCCCGCTCGCCCTATGCCGACCCGAGCCTGCGCGACGGTTTCAAGTTCATCGCCCGCATGATCACCGGGCCGTCGGCGGACCAGGGGCTCCTGATCGCGCGCGACCATTACGACCGGCTCGGCGGCCACGCGCCGGACGCCCGCCGTTCCGAGGCCCGGCTGCTCCGGCAGCTCGGCCGTTCCTCGCGCACGCTGCTGCGCAGCCGGATCGTCATGGTGGTGTGAGCCCGCCCACGATACTTGCCAAAGTCAAATAATTGTTTGACAATGGCAACTATCGAGGTGAACCATGTCCCAACCGGATTCCGACGCGCAGGTCTCGGCGGTGCGCGCCTTCAACCGCTTCTACACCCGCAAGCTCGGCGTACTCGACCAGCAGCTGCTGAAGAGCCCGTTCTCGCTGAGCGAGGCGCGGGTGCTGTATGAACTGGCGCACCGCGGCAATCTGGCGGCGAAAGAGATCGGGATCGAGCTCGGCCTCGATCCCGGCTATCTCAGCCGCATCGTCCAGAAATTCGACGAGGACGGGCTGATCACCCGCAAGCCGCTGGCCGCGGACCGGCGGCAATACCAGCTCAGCCTGACCGCCAAAGGCCGCCAGGCCTTTGCAAGACTCGAGCGCAGCTCGCAGGACGACGTCGCTTCCATGCTCGCAGCCCTGTCCCCGGACGGCGCGGCGCGCCTGATCGAGGCGATGACCGCGATCGAGCATCTGCTCGGCGCACCACAAACTGCACCGCGACCCGCGATCCTGCGCGATCCCCGCCCCGGCGACATGGGCTGGGTGGTGCAGAGCCACGGCGAATTGTACGCGCGCGAATACGGTTTTGACTCGTCGTTCGAAGCGCTGGTGGCGGAGATATCGGCAAAATTCCTCGCCTCCTTCGACGCCTCGCGCGAGCGCTGCTGGATCGCCGACATCGACGGCAGGCAGGTCGGCTCGGTCTTTCTGGTCCGGCACACCGACGACGTCGCCAAGCTGCGATTGCTGCTGGTGGATCCGGCCGGGCGCGGACAGGGATTGGGGCGGCGGCTGGTCGGAGAGTGCATTTCGTTCGCGCAGGCATGCGGCTATCGCAGGATCACGCTGTGGACGCAGAGCATTCTGCTCGCCGCGCGCAACATCTATCAGGATGCCGGCTTCGTGCTGGTCGCGACCGATCCGCACCGCAGTTTTGGCCAAAGCCTGATCGGGGAGACCTGGGAGCGCGAACTGTGAGGCCGGGGCGCCGCGACCAACCGCGGCGCGTCACGCCGGAACTTCTGGCCTTTCACAAGAAACGCGCGCACCGGCTCCGCGACGAGGCGTGGCACGACCTGTGGCGCCGCGTGTGGGCCTCGCTGAAAAAGATCATAGGCTAGGCCGTCGCGCCTTGCGCCTTTGCCCGGCGCAAATGTTCGTCGAGCCGCGGCATGATCTCGACGAAATTGCACGGCCGGGTGCGGTAATCGAGCTGGGCGGCGAGGATGCCGTCCCAGGCGTCGCGGCAGGCGCCCGGCGATCCCGGCAGGCAGAAGATGAAGGTGGCGCCGGCGACGCCAGCGGTGGCGCGGCTCTGGATCGTCGAGGTGCCGATCTTGGCGTGGCTCAGCATGTGGAACGCGATCGAGAAGCCGTCCATCCGCTTCTCGAACAACGGCTCGACCGCCTCCGGCGTGACGTCGCGTCCGGTAAAACCGGTACCGCCGGTGGTGATGACGACATCGACGCCGGCATCCGCGATCCATTTCCGCACGACGCCACGGATCGCCTCGACGTCGTCGGTTGCGATCTCGCGCGCCGCGAGACGATGACCGGCCGCGGTAAGCCGGTCCGCCAGCGTAGTCCCGGATTTGTCATCCGCGAGCGTGCGCGTGTCCGAAATCGTCAGCACCGCGATGTTGAGCGGAATGAATTTTTTCGATTCGTCCATGGAGGACACTACGTCCCCCCGCCGAACGTGTTGCAGGCCTGCACCGTGCCTTGCTGATAGCCGGTCATGAACCATTGCTTGCGCTGCGCGGCGGAGCCGTGGGTGAAGCTGTCCGGCACCACCCGCCCCGTCGCCTGCCGCTGCAGCGTATCGTCGCCGATCGCGGACGCCGTGGTCAGCGCCGCGTCGATGTCGCCGGCTTCGAGGAAGCCAGGCCGCTTCTTGGACTCGCGATTGACCCAGACGCCCGACAGGCAATCGGCCTGCAGCTCGACCTTGACCTGCAGCGCGTTGGATTCGGCCTTGCTGCCGGCCTGCTGCTGCAGCCGCGTCACGCGCGGCAGGATGCCGAGCAGGTTCTGGATGTGATGCCCCGCTTCATGGGCGATGATATAGGCCGCGGTGAACTTGCAGGCATTGCCCGAGCAGCCGTGAAAGCGCGTCTCGACCTCGCGGAAGAATCCGGTGTCGAGAAAGATCGTCTTGTCCGGCGGACAGTAGAATGGCCCCATCGCCGACTGCGCCATGCCGCAGCGCCCGCCATTGGTGGCGTTGCGAAACAAAACGATTTTCGGACCGGTATAGGATTGCCCGCTCGCCTGGAAGATCTCGCTCCAGCGATCGTCGATCTCGCCGAGAATGCCGGCGATCATGCTACCCATCTCGTCGGTCGGCGCGCCGGTCTTGGCGGGGCCGGACCGGCGATCGGTCTGATAGCTCGGCGCCTGGCTGCCGCCGCCGCCCAGAATTTCCGCACCGCCGATCAGGATACGCGGATCGATGCCGAACGCGTAGGAGATCAGGCCGAGCACGATGACGGTTCCGATGCCGAGTCCGCCGCCGCCCATGGGAAGACCGAAGCCGCCGCCACCACCGCCGCCGCCGCTGTCATCGCGACGGTCTTCAATATCGTCGCTGCGACGGAAATCATCGTAACGCATGGTGCATTTTCCTCATTCCAGTCCGGCGACGCATTCGTCGGTTTCCAACGCGGCAAACACGTAAAATTTCCATTCGCGTAATCAATAACCCGCCCGGCAAAAATTGCCTAGCGAGAAAGAATTACCGGGTTAAGTCGATTTTTACTTTGCCTCGTCAATGTACCGGCAGTCGGTTGTTTAGTCCCGCGTCGCCGACAGCGTCGCCTGAGTCAGAGTATTTGAGTCATGGTTGTGTCGCGTCGCGGGGCGTCTGCAAGGGCGCCCCGCACTAAATTCGAGTTCCCGGAAAACACCCGTATCGTCGTAGGCGATTGCGTCGCCGAGATGTCGAAACTGCCGGCCGGCTCGGTCGACCTGGTGTTCGCGGACCCGCCCTACAACCTGCAACTCAAGGGCGACCTCAAGCGTCCCGACGAATCGCATGTCGATGCCGTCAACAACGACTGGGACAAGTTCTCCTCCTTTGCTGCTTACGACGATTTCACCCGCGCCTGGCTTTTGGCCTGCCGGCGCATCATGAAACCGTCGGCGACGCTGTGGGTGATCGGCTCCTACCACAACATCTTCCGCGTCGGCGCGATCATGCAGGACCTCGGCTTCTGGGTTCTCAACGATATCGTCTGGCGCAAGACCAATCCGATGCCGAATTTCCGCGGCCGCCGTTTTACCAACGCGCACGAAACCATGATCTGGGCCGCGCGCGACGAAAAAGCAAAGGGCTATACCTTCAACTACGAAGCCCTGAAGGCCGCCAACGAGGACGTCCAGGCGCGCTCCGACTGGCTGATCCCGCTGTGCACCGGCGAGGAGCGGCTGAAGGGCGAGGACGGCAAGAAGGTGCATCCGACGCAGAAGCCCGAAGGGCTCTTGGCGCGCGTGCTGCTGTCGTCGTCGAAACCGGGCGACCTCGTGATCGATCCGTTCAACGGCACCGGCACCACGGGCGCGGTGGCAAAACGCCTCGGCCGCCGCTACATCGGCTTCGAGCGCGACAAGACCTATGCTGCGGCCGCGGAAGCGCGCATCGCCGCCGTCGAGCCGCTGCCGGAGGCGACGCTGGCGCCGTTCATGACCGCGCGCGACGCGCCCCGCGTCGCGTTCTCCGAACTGATCGAGCGCGGCATGATCTCGCCCGGCACGAGGCTGGTCGATTCCAAGAAGCGTCACGGCGCTTTGGTTCGCGCCGACGGCGCCATCATGCTCGGCGACAAGGTCGGCTCGATCCACCGCATCGGCGCGGTGGCGCAGGGCGCCGGCGCCTGCAACGGCTGGACCTTCTGGCATGTCGAGACCAGCAAGGGTCTGAAGCTGATCGACGAACTGCGCGCCGAAATCCGCTCCGAAATGGCGGCTGGCTGAGGTTTTAAAGAAGTCATTGGGAACGCGGCGCGAAGAGCGCGCTCTCCCACCCCGGAATGCGTAGGGCGGGCTAAGCGAAGCGAGCCCACCATCTTGATCTGCGCTGACATGGTCGGCAACCGCCCGTTCGCACATTCTGACAGATTTTCTGGACACAAGGGCGCAGGGAAAGCGGCCGGTTGCACCCGTGGGTCTCATGCGAACGGCGCGCGAGTTGCGGCCATTGCAAATCACTCCAGCCGACACCCCCGTTACACTTGGAATGAAGCTGGCCACCGCCCACGACAGTGGTTAATTCCACGTAACATTTCCCGTTCGAATGCGGCCGGAATCGCACTCGGTCGCTTAAAATTCGTCGCTTATTGTCCCTGCCAGGAGTCCTGGGGGAAGGAAGACAATGGGCGCTCAAAAACAGGTCCAAATCGACAGCATTCATTGCCGCGCGATCTGTGATGAAATCGCGGAGCGCATGCGCGCCATTCATGGTCGTCAACTGCCAGCGGCACCGCCTTACCTGCAATCGCTCATTGACCGGCTTTCCGAGTTGGACCACCAGCCGGCCCCATCAATCGCGCCTTCCATCGAAGACATGATTTGGCAACCGGTCGCGATCAGCTCTCATGAGCCCGCACGCGCAGGCATCCGGGAGTAAAAAGGGGACCGTCTCACTCCAGGATGACGGTCGGGCTCCTTTGGCGCGTAGTGCACCGACGATTAGCCGACACACCGCGCTTCGAGCCGCCGTCGGCGCGGACGGTCTCGCCGATGACCAAGCGCGCTGCGTCGGATACGCGTCGGGATTCACCGATGCGCCTGCGACAGAATTTCGCGCTGATCGTTGGCAGATGGCAACTGCCTCACGAACTCGTCGGTTGCGCCCTTTGCAAAATTTGAGCATGGACTTATCCTCCGTGGCATTTCCGCCATGTCCCGATTTTTTCGGCAACAAGAGCAAGGGGAGAACTTGATGCTCAAATTCTACTTCAACGGCGCGCCCAATCCGAACAAGGTGGCGCTGTTCCTCGAAGAGTTCGGCTTGCCGTTCGAGCCGGTGCCGGTCGACACCCGCAAGGGCGACCAGTTCAAGCCGGAATTCCTTAAAGTGAATCCGAACGGCAAGGTGCCGGCGATAGACGATGACGGCGTGTTCGTGTTCGATTCCAACGCGATCCTGCTCTACCTCGCCGAAAAGACCGGAAAATTCCTGCCGCCGAGCACCTCCAAGAATCGCGCCCAGCTGTTGTCATGGCTGATGTTCGTGGCCTCCGGCGTCGGGCCGTATTCGGGCCAGGCGGTGCATTTCAAGCACTTCGCGCCCAAGGACCTGGAATATGCGCATAACCGCTACCAGTTCGAGGCGCATCGCCATTACGGCATCCTCAATGAACATCTGGCGGGCAGCCGCTACATGATCGGCGACACCTACACCATCGTCGACATGGCGTTCTGGGGCTGGGCGCGGATGGTGCCGTTCATACTCGGCGACGATACATTCGCGAAATATCCCAACGTCAAGCGCCTGCTCGATGAGGTCGCGGCACGGCCGGCCGCGGCGCGGGCGATCGCGCTGAAGGACAAGTTTACCTTCAAGACCGAGATGGACGACGAGGCGAAGGACATCATGTTCCGCCACCTCAAGACCAGGGCTGCCTGATCGGGCAGGCAACAGGAAACGGCGCCCCTCGGGGGCGCCGTTTTCGTTTCAACCGTCGATCGCGGCCACCGCCTCGATCTCGATCAGCCAGCCGGGATGCGCCAGGCGGCTGACGACAACCAGCGTGCTGGCCGGCGGCCTCTCGACATTGACGTAACGGTCGCGGATCGCGCGCATCTTCGGTATCGCGGCCGGATCGACCGACGCGACGATGTAGGTATTGAGCTTGACGATGTCGGCCATCCGCGCGCCGGCCGCCTCGACGGCAATCCTGACATTGGCGAACACCCGCTCGACCTGGGCCTCGAAATTGCCTTCGCCGACCAGCGCGCCCTTGGCATCGCTCGACACCTGTCCCGCCAGATAGATCAGCGTGCCCTTGTTGACCTTGGCGACATGCGAATAGCCGACCGGCGGCGGCAGCGTCGCCGGGCTGAGAAATTCCGTGCTCATTTCCATCTTCCTTTCACGTCAGCCAGAACGGCTTGCCAATCTCGCGGACAATCTCGCCCCGGCAGATTCCAATATCCTGTAATTCGCGCTCGCTCATGACGGCGAGTTGACGCCGGACATGGCGGCGTTCCCTCCAGATCCGAACCAGCGCCAGCATACTCCGGACGACGAGTGGCGTCGAACCCGGGAGGCTTCGCGCCCGCTCGCGGGTCCGATCGGGCTCGCCGGCGCAAACGCTGCCCAATGCGTCAGCCGGCCAGCTTGCGCTCTTCCGGAAACGGCCCCAGCACGCGCTCGACCAGCGCGGAATCGCAATATTCCTTGATCTCCTTGATCCTGCCGTTCTCGATACGCCACACCATGCAATATTGATTGTCGTAGCGCAGGCCGGCCCTGGTGACGTTGTCGCCTTTTGCTTCGACCACGACATAGTCGCCTTCCGCGATGAAGTTGAACGCCACGGTCCGCGGCCGCACCGCGAAGAACGAGCGGAAGTGGCCCATCAATCCGTTCAGGATGGCGTCGCGCCCCCTGAATTCGTGCGACCACGAATACTGGCCGGTGACGATCCAGCTCGCATCATCGGCGAGGTTGTCGGCGAACGTCGTGCCGCTGCGGCTGGCGGAGTCGGTGTAGACCTGTTGCACGAGTTTCTTGTTGGCTGCGGCGCTCATGGTGGCTTCTCCGTTTGTCGAATGCGCAAGATCATCGCGCGCCGCACGGCATTCTTCCAATCGATAATGAATATGATATATATTCATCTTATGAATTTAGCCGCGCTCGATCTCAATCTGCTGGTGGCGCTCGACGCGCTGCTGCGGGAAGCCAATGTCAGCCGGGCGGCGATGCGGATCGGGCTGTCGCAGCCGGCCGCCAGCCATGCGCTGCAGCGGCTGCGCGAGGTGCTCGGCGATCCCTTGCTGGTTCGCACCGGCGCGCGGATGGAATTGACGCCGCGGGCGCAAGGACTGCGTGGACCGCTGGCGCAGGCGCTCGACCAGGTGCGCGGACTGTTCATTCCCGACGATTTCGATGCCGCCAGCAGCGAGCGGCAGTTTCGCCTGATGATGCCGGATCTCGCGGTGGAGCTCTTGGTGCCGCCGCTGATGGCGAAGATTGCGCAGGCCGCGCCGAACGTCCGGCTCGATATCGTGCCGTGGCGGGGGCCTGCGATCTTCGGCGCCGAGTTCGCGCGCACCATCGATCTCGTGATCTCGATCGGCGACGCCTTCAAGGGATTTCACCGCCAGCTGCTCTATACCGACCGCGACGCGCTCGCGGTGCGGCGCGGCCATCCCGTCGGCGCAAAACTCGCCCGGCGCGAGACCTTCCTGAAAGCAGCCCACGTTGCCGTCATCATCCGCGGCCAGAACGAGGACCTGATCGACGGCTGGCTGCGGTCAAAAGGAATCGAGCGGCGCATCGCGCTGGTGGTGCCGGGCTATCTCGAGGCGCTGCACATCGTGGCGCGCACCGACCTCGTCGCCTTCGTCCCCGGCCGGCTGATCGCGGCATTGGCAAAGCCGCTGTCGCTGCGGGCGGTGCCGCCGCCGCTCGATCCCGGCATCGACGAACAGTTCATGTTCCATCCGACACGCGCGCAATTCGATCCCGGCTCGATCTGGCTGCGCAATCTGATGCTGCGGACCGGGCGGGAGCTGGACCCGCCGAAGCGCAAGTAGGTCACCGATATGACGAGCGCACGTTAACTACGATCCGATCCGACACGCGACGAAAACCCGTTCCTGATTGTGCATAAGAGAAAATTAAGGTTGATTGATCCCGTTCTTCAGCGGTCGCGAAAACAGGCGGTCGCAGCGTTGGGGGCGAGATTGAGAACGGTCTGGATCGCGGCCTTTTGCCTTGCACTTCTCGGTGGGTTGTTCGCCACCAAAGTCACGGCGTCGATGGCTCCCGCTGAGGATATCGCGCTTGATCCAACGGCGGCTGGCACTGCCCGCGTGCAGGACACCCTGACTCAATCTGACAGGCTCGACGTCGGATATTTTCTTCCTTCGGAGACGGATGCAGCCTTACCCATCGAGTCGATGGAGGTTCTTCCAACCCGGCCGAGGGCAGCAGCCGGCCGAAGCGCGCGGGGTCTGAAGGGTCCGCATGCAAATCGGATTGCGGTGATGCTGCCCAAGCCCCGCCCCAGGATCAGATTGTCGAAGAACACTAATCCCTCGAAGGCTGCCGGCGACTTGAAAAGCTGCGCCCAGCCCGATGGCCTGGGTGGCCTGCTATTGTCGCTGAGCGGTTCGCTTCGTTGCGGCTGACGACCAGTTTCGGGCTGGCGCGCATGCGCAGTCAGTTTCGATGCCCGGCCTGGTAAGCGGACGCTCGCGGACCAACGACGCTCCCCGTTGGGCATGGGTCACCCGCGCTCGCGAGTGACAGCAACCAGTTGCTGCTCAGCCCTCGTCCGCCAGCACCTTTTGCACCGCCGGCCGCTCGGCCATGCGCTTGCGATGATCGGCGACCTTCGGCAACGTCGCGATATCGACGCTGTCGCCGGCCAGCCAGCCCGACAGCGTAAACAGATAGGGATCGCAGATCGTGTAGGTCTCGCCCATCACCCACGGCCCCCTGAACATCTTGCGCTCGATCAGCGCGAAACACGCCGCCATGGTTTCCGGCACCTTGCGCTTCATGTCGGCGAACGAAGTCTCCTCCGCCGCCCAGCGGTAGCCGCGCCCCTTGTGGGCGTGGTTCACATGCACGGTGGAGCACAGATAGCTGTTGAAGGCCTGCACCTGCGCAAACGCAAAGGCGTCGTCGAGCGGCGCGAGCTTCGCCTGTGGATAGCTCTGCGCGATGAAGGCGAGCATCGCCGGGGTCTCGGTCAGGATGCCGCGCTCCGTCACCAGCGACGGCACCCGCCCCTTCGGATTGATCGAAAGATATTCCGGGCTGTTCTGCTGGTTGGCCTTGAAATCGAGCCGCTCGGCGCTGTAGGCGGCGCCGGCCTCCTGCAGGGCGATGTGGGAAGCGAGCGCGCAGGTTCCGGGGGCATAATAGAGTTTCAGCATGGGTATCCTCGTGCGAAAGCCGGACAGTACCGGCGCATCGTCCAGCCGTCCATCCCCGGCCGGCCTTCGCAGTTGCCCACGGCCGCGCTGCCGTGCCAAGACGATATCGACCAGGGAGGGCGTATCATGACCGTACTCATCGCCGGCGGCGGCATCGGCGGACTGACGCTGGCGCTCAGCCTGCATCAGATCGGCGTTGCCGCCAAAGTGTTCGAAAGCGTCTCCGAGCTGAAGCCGCTCGGCGTCGGCATCAACGTGCTGCCGCATGCGGTGCGCGAACTGATCGAACTCGGGCTGCTCGACAAGCTCGACACCGCGGGCGTACGGACCAAGGAGCTCGCCTATTTCTCCAAGCAGGGCAAGCCGATCTGGAGCGAGCCGCGCGGCATCGAGGCCGGCTACAGATGGCCGCAATTCTCCATCCATCGCGGCACGCTGCAGCAGATCCTGCTCGATGCCGCGACCGAACGGCTGGGCGCAGAGAACATCCTCACCAGCCATCATTTGAGCGACTGGAGCGAAACCGCCGACGGCGTGCGCGCGCATTTCATCGACAAGGCGACCGGCAAACCGGCGGGCAGCCACGATGGCGCGCTGTTGATCGCCGCCGACGGCATCCACTCGCGCATCCGCGAAAAACTTTATCCGCAGGAAGGTCCGCCGATCTGGAACGGCCGCATTCTCTGGCGCGGCATCACCGCGAGCGATGCATTTCTTTCCGGCCGCACCATGATCATGGCCGGGCACGAAATCCTGAAATTCGTCTGCTATCCGATTTCGAAAGAACCCGACGCGTCAGGCAAATACCAGATCAACTGGGTTGCCGAGCGGCACATGCCACCGACCTATCAGTGGCGACGCGAGGATTACAACCGCACGGCCAAACTCGAGGAATTCCTGCCCTGGTTCGAGAGCTGGAAGTTCGACTGGCTCGACGTGCCCGGCCTGATCCGCAACTGTCCGCATGCCTACGAATATCCGCTGGTCGACCGCGATCCGATCCCGCAATGGACCTTCGGCAGAGTCACGCTGACGGGCGACGCCGCACATCCGATGTATCCGATCGGCTCCAACGGCGCCTCGCAGGCGATCCTCGACGCGAGGGTTTTGACCCGCGAAATCCTGGCGCAGGGCGAGACCCATGCCGCGCTGGCGGCCTACGAAGCCGAGCGCCGGCCGGCGACCACGGACCTCGTGATGCTCAACCGCCGCAACGGGCCGGAGCAGGTGATGCAGATGGTCGAGGAGCGCGCGCCTGATGGCTACGAGGTCGTCACCGACGTGCTGTCGCAACAGGAACTGGAAGACATCGCCGCCAACTACAAGCGCGTCGCCGGCTTCCAGGTCGAAGGCCTCAACGCCAAGCCGCCGATCGTGACGATGCCGGCGCCGGGAAAACGCTCCAGCGCGGGATAGTCATTGCTCGCAATGACGAAGTTGTCGCGCGACCCAACTACCGGATCGCCTTTGCGGTCTCGACCAGTCGCGCGCTGGCGCTCGACGCCGCCAGCACCGTGCCGTCGGCCGCCATCAACCTGCCCTCGACGAACGCCACGGTCTTGCCGAGTTGCGTCACCTTTGCCTCGCCGATGATCGATCCAACCTTCGCCGGCGCCAGGAAATTGACGGTCATGGAGATGGTCGCGGTATAGAGCCGGCCCTCGGTCATGACGAACACGGCCGGGCCCATGGTGTCGTCGAGCATGGCGGAAAGGATACCGCCCTGGATGAAGCCGGCCGGGTTGCAGAACTCCCGCTTGCCGTCGAAGCCGATCCGGATCCAGCCCTCGTCGGGCCGCGCGTCGAGCAGATGCCAGCCCAGCAATCGGGAGGATGGCGGGGCTTCGAGACGGTCGAGGGCGGTTGCGATCATGGGAGCCTCCATTTGGCTTTGGCTCCGTCCCCTAGCGCAGGTCTGCTGACAGCATGGTGTCAGCAGCGCGCGGGGTCGCGACCGATCCTAAATCCCCAGCCCGTGCGCGATCACCTTGCGCATGACATTGGGAAACGCCTCGTCGTGCAGGGTCGCGATCGGCACGAAGCGCATGCCCTCCGGCGCGCGGGTGCGAGGCGGAACGCTCGAGGTGTAGACCACAAGCTCCAGCGGAAAATGCGTGAATATGTGGGTGACCACGCCCGCCTTGCGAGCCCAGCGGGACAGCCCCTCCAGCGCGGGCGCCTCGCTCTTGGCGGCCTTGTCGTCCTGCGCCGCAAGCCAGTGCGAGGTCGGCACTTCGGTCATGCCGCCGAGCAGGCCTTTTTCGGGACGCGTGCGGACCAAAAGCCGGTCGCCGCTTACAATCACAAAGGCCGCGCCGCGCCGCAGCGCGCCGGTTTTCTTCGGCGCCTTGCGCGGAAACACCTCCTGATCGCCGCGCGCGCGGGCGGCGCAGTCGTCGTCGAGCGGGCACAGCGCGCAGGCCGGTTTCTTCGGGGTGCAGATCGAGGAGCCCAGATCCATCAGCGCCTGCGCGCTGTCGCCAGCGCGAGACTGCTCGTCGCCGGCGCGAAAGGGTCCCAATAGCGTCGCCGCCAATTCCTTGATCAACGGCTTGGCCTGCGGCAGCGGCTCCTCGACCGCGAACAGCCGCGACACCACGCGCTCGATATTGCCGTCGACCGGCATGGTGCGGCGATCGAAGGCGATCGCCGCGATCGCCGCCGCGGTGTAGGGTCCGATCCCCGGCAGCGCGCGCAACCCCGCTTCGTTGTCCGGGAACACCCCGCCATGATCGCGCAGCACTTCAACCGCGCAGGCGTGCAGGTTACGCGCGCGGGAATAATAACCGAGCCCGGCCCACATCCGCAGCACGTCGTCGAGCGAGGCGCGGCCGAGCGCTGCGACATCCGGCCAGCGCGCGACGAATTTCAGGAAATACGGTCCGACGGTCTTGACGCCGGTCTGCTGCAGCATGATTTCCGACAGCCAGACGCGATACGGATCGGCGCGCTCGCTCGCCGGCGGCCGCCATGGCAGCACCCGGCGATGCCGGTCGTACCAGGCGAGCAAGAGCGCGGGGCGGGCCGTCTCGATCCGGTCTTGTTGCCGTGGCTTGCGCTTGTGAGCGGTCGTCGCTGAAACCATTCGCGCAATCTATCCTGTCTACCGCCCATCTCTCCACGTCATGCCCGCGCTTGTCGCGGGCATCCACGCCTTTCTTTGCGCGTCGGTTCAAGACGTGGATGGCTGGGGTCATAGGCGAGCGGGAGCGACGCCGTCCTTCGGACGGCTATGCCAGGCCATGACAACGTCAATGATTTCTCGCGCGATTTGCGGCATGCTACTATAAGAACCCATGGCAAAGCCCGGCTATATCAGCGCAAAACCGCTTTCCGTCCTGCTCAGCGACGTGTTTTCCGACGCCTATGCCAAGCAGGGTTTTGCCGCGCGCGAGCTGGTGACGCGCTGGGGCGACATCGCCGGCCCCGAAATCGCGGCCCATTCCGAGCCCCTGAAAATCCAGTGGCCGCGGCCGGTCGAGGGGCAGCCGCAGGAGCCGGCGACGCTGGTGCTGCGGGTGGAGGGGCCGATGGCGCTGGAAATCCAGCATGCCTCCGACGTCATCCTGCAGCGGGTCAACCGCTTCTTTGGCTGGAGCGCGGTGGGGCGGCTGGCGCTGCGGCAGGCGCCGTTGTCGCGCCGGAACCGGCCCGCGGCCTCCCGTGCGCCGGACCCGAAGGCGGTGGCCAAGGTCGCCGAAACCCTGTCCTCGGTCGAGGACGAGGATTTGCGGGCGGCGCTGGCGCGGCTCGGCGCCCTCATCAAGCGAAATTGAGCCTGCCAAAACGCAGGGTATTTGAGGCCCGCCATTGCCACATCTGTCGTTTCAAGCTAGCGAACACACGTCTTGTTTTCGGTCCTTTTGGGCGTGAATGCGCCAATCCCGGAGTTCAGCTTTGATCATCACCCGCCGCGCCTTCACCGCCGCCCTGTCGCTGACCGGGCTCAGCCTGCTTGCCGGGCTCTCGCCGCTCCGGCTGATCTCGGCCGCGATGGCCCAGAGCGCCTCCGATGTCGCCAAACCGGTGTCGCTGCCGGACATGGCGCTCGGACCGGCGAATGCTCCCGTCACGATCACCGAATTCGCCTCGATGACCTGCCCGCATTGCGCGGCCTTCAACGAAACGGTGTTTCCGAAGATCAAGTCGGAATACATCGACACCGGCAAGATCCGCTACATCTTCCGCGAATTCCCGCTCGACATCAAAGCCGCCGCCGGCTCGATGCTGTCGCGCTGCATCGCCAATGGCGATGGCGCGAAATATTTCGCGGTCACCGACATGCTGTTCCGCCAGCAGAGCGACTGGGTGATGAAGGACACCGCCGCATCGCTTTCCCGGATCGGCAAGCAGGCCGGCCTCAGCCAGCAGCAGGTCGACGATTGCCTGAAGGACCAGTCGCTGCTCGACAAGATCGCGGCCGACCAGAAATACGCCGCCGACGTGCTGAAGGTGGATTCGACCCCGACCTTCTTCGTCAATGGCGAGAAGATCAAGGGCGAGACCTCGTTCGAGGAGTTCGACAAGAAGATCAAGTCGCTCTTGAAAAGCTGAGCAATTTCATCGGCGCCGGCCGTCTTCGCCAGGCTTCAGCGGAAGCGCCGATCGAGGAGCGAACCTGTCATGATCACGCGTCGGGCCGTTACCGCCGCCCTGTCGCTGACCGGGCTCAGCCTGCTTGCCGGGCTCTCGCCGCTCCGGCTGATCCAGGGCGCGAAGGCACAGAGCGCGTCCGATGTCGCAAAACCGGTGTCGCTGCCGGACATGGCGCTCGGGTCCGCCGACGCCAAGGTGACGATCGTCGAATACGCCGCGGCGACCTGCCCGCATTGCGCGCGGTTCAACGCGACCGTCTTTCCAAAACTCAAGTCGGAATATATCGATTCCGGCAAGGTGCGTTACGTGTTCCGCGAGTTCCCGCTCAACATCAAGGACGTGGCCTGCTCGATGCTGGCGCGCAGCATCGCCGGCAGCGATTCCGGGAAATATTTCGCGATTGTCGACACCTTCTTCCGGCAGCAGGACCAGCTGGTGGACAAGACCACGGAAACCCTGACCCGGGTCGGCAAGCAGGCCGGCCTGAGCCAGCAGGCGGTCGAGGCCTGCCTGAAGGACCAGGCCATGCTCGACAAGCTCACGGCCGATCGCAAGTTCGCCATCGACGTGCTCAGGGTTGAGGGAACCCCGACTTTCTTCGTCAACGGTGAGGCGATCGTGGGCGAGACGCCGTTCGAGGAATTCGACAAGAAGATCAAGTCGCTGCTGAAGAGCTGATTGCGGCGCCCCGCCCGGCCCCACGCTAACTGCCCCGGATAAGCCCCGCAAAAGGCTCCATAAAACCCTCTGCAAAACCCTTGATAAAACCTTTGGGAAAGCCCGCGGCAGTGGTTGCCCAAAAGCCCCGGCCTCGCCATTGTCGCCTCCCATGAGCCGCCTTAAGCGACTCGCCGCCACACCGACATGGCCTTCTATGGTATTGTCCCGGCAGGGAGATTCGCGCCCTGCCAACAGAGAATCGTGTTCATGAAACTCACGCGCCTTCGCCTCCACGGTTTCAAGTCGTTCGTTGAACCCACTGATTTCGTGATCGAACCCGGCCTCACCGGCGTGGTCGGCCCGAATGGCTGCGGCAAGTCCAATCTGGTCGAGGCGCTGCGCTGGGCGATGGGCGAGACCTCGCACAAATCGCTGCGCGCCGCCGACATGGATGCGGTGATCTTCGCAGGCTCCGGCAACCGCCCGGCGCGAAACCACGCCGAAGTGGTGATGACAATCGACAATGCCGACCGCACCGCGCCCGCCGCGGTCAACGACCGCGAGATCCTGGAAATCTCCCGCCGCATCGAGCGCGAAGCAGGCTCGGTCTATCGCATCAACGGCCGCGACGTCCGCGCCCGCGACGTGCAGATCCTGTTCGCGGATGCCGCCACCGGCGCGCGTTCGCCGGCGCTGGTTCACCAGGGCAAGATCGGCGAGATCATCCAGGCAAAACCCGAACAGCGCCGCCGTGTTCTGGAAGACGCCGCCGGCGTCGCCGGGCTGCACGCCCGCCGCCATGAGGCCGAACTGCGGCTCAAGGCCGCCGAGACCAACCTCACCCGCGTCGAGGACGTGGTCGGGCAGTTGGCCGGACAGATGGAAGGCCTGAAGAAGCAGGCGCGGCAGGCGATCCGCTACCGCGAAGTCGCCGCCAAGGTGCGCAAGGCCGAGGCGCTGCTCTATCATTTGCGCTGGCTCGAGGCCCATGCGGGCGTCGCGGAAGCCTCCTCGACCCACGACCTCAGCGTCCGCGAGATGGCCGAACGCACCCGCGAGCAGGCCGAAGCCGCCCGCATCCAGGCCATCCGCGCCTCCGAACTGCCGGCGCTGCGCGAGGCCGAGGCCCGCGCCGCGGCCGGATTGCAGCGGCTGACCAGCGCCCGCGAAACGCTCGATCGCGAGGAGGAGCGCGCCAGGGAACGCGTCGCCGAGCTCGACCGCCGGCTGACGCAGTTTTCCGCCGATATCGCCCGCGAGCAACAGCAGGCCTCCGACGCCGAGGTGGCGCTGCAGCGGCTCGATGCCGAAGACACCGAACTGAAGGACGAGATCAAGACCCGCGTCGAGAAGCGCAGCGGCGTCGACGAGCGCGTCTCCGAGGCCGAGGCGACGCTGGCCGCGTCCGAGCGGCTGTTCACCGAGCTGACCACCGCGCTCGCCGATCTCACCGCCAGGCGCAACCAGCTCGAGGGCAGCGTCCGCACCCACCGCGACCGGCTGGCGCGGCTCGACCAGGACATCGCCAACGTCGCACGCGACGAGCAGAAGCTGCTGGAGGAAACCAGCGGCCTCGGCGACCTCGATGCGCTCGCCGCCGCCATGGAGACCGCCCAGCAGGGCCTCGCGGAGTCCGAAAGCGCCTCGCAGGAAAGCGAAGCCGGCCACGTCGCCGCGCGGGCAAAGCTGGAAGCCGCCCGTGCGCCGCTGGCCGAGGCCGACAAGCGGGTGCAGCGGCTGGAGACCGAAGCGCGCACCATCTCAAAGCTCGTCAACGGCGAGACCAAGAATCTGTGGCCGCCGATCATCGATGGCATCACCGTCGCCAAGGGTTATGAAAAGGCGCTCGGTGCGGCGCTCGGCGACGATCTCGATGCCCCGGTCGATCCCTCCGCCCCGATGCGCTGGACCAATGCCGGCGTCACCGCAGGCGATCCGTCGCTGCCGGCCGGCGTGGACGCGCTCGCCGCCCATGTCGACGCCCCGATCGAACTGGCGCGCCGCCTGGCGCAGATCGGCGTCGTCGCGCGGGATCGCGGCGCGGAGCTGGTGTCGCAGCTCAAGACCGGCCAGCGGCTGGTGTCGCTGGAAGGCGACGTCTGGCGCTGGGACGGATTCGTCGCAGCCGCCCATGCGCCGACCGGCGCGGCGCGGCGGCTCGCCGAACGCGCACGTCTCGTCGACATCGAAAACGAGCTGGAACAGGCCCGCATCGATGCCGCCACCAAGCGGCAGACCCTGGAGAGCGCCGAGGCCGCGCTGAAGGCCGCGGCCAGCGGCGAGACCTCGGCGCGCGACGCCTGGCGCGCCGCACAGCGCGAGGCCGATGCCGCGCGCGAACGCCATGCCGCGACCGAACGCGAGATCAACCGTCACGCCGCGCGGAAATCCGCGCTTGCCGAGGCCCACAGCCGCCTCGCCGCCGACCGCCTGGAGGCGCAAGCCGCCCATGAGAGCGCGGAAGCGGCGCTCAACGAATTGCCACCGAGCCTGGAGACCGAAACCAAACTCGCCGACGTTCGCACCGAGATCGACGGCCACCGCCGCCTCGCCGCCCAGGTACGGGCCGAAGCGCAGGCGCTGGCGCGCGAGGCGGAACTGGCGGACCGCCGCCTGCAGGCGATCACGGCCGAGCGCAACGAATGGCAGAACCGCCAAGCCAGCGCGGCCTCGCAGATCGCCACCATCGAAGCCCGCGTCACCGAGGTCACGGCCGAGCGCGCAGAACTCGATAACGCGCCGGCGATCTTCGCCGAAAAGCGCCGCGCGCTGATCGGTGAAATCGAATCCGCCGAGACCGGGCGCCGCGTCGCTGCCGATGCGCTGGCCGCCGCCGAGAACCTGATGGCGGAAACCGACCGCGCCGCCAAGATTTCCCTTGAAGCGTTGTCGGCCGCGCGCGAGGCCACCGCCCGCGCCGAGGAGCGCATGGAGGGCGCGAAGCGCCGCATCGCCGACGTCGAGCGCGAAATCCACGACATGCTGGAGGTCGAGCCGCAGGCCGTGGCCGGGCTCGCCGAAATCGAGCCCGGCGCCGAACTGCCGCCGCTTGCCGAGATCGAGGAAAATCTCGAAAAGCTGCGCCGCGACCGCGAGCGGCTGGGTGCGGTCAATTTGCGCGCCGAGGAAGAGCTGCGCGAGGTCGAGGCCCAGCACACCGCGCTCACCACCGAGCGCGACGATCTGGTGGAAGCCATCAAGCGGCTGCGTCAGGGCATCCAGAGCCTCAACCGCGAGGCGCGCGAGCGGCTGTTGACCTCGTTCGAAACCGTCAATTCGCATTTCAAGCGGCTGTTCGTCGAACTGTTCGGCGGCGGCGAGGCCGCGCTGCATTTGATCGAAAGCGACGATCCGCTGGAGGCTGGCCTCGAAATCATCGCAAAGCCGCCCGGCAAGAAGCCGCAGACGCTGTCGCTGTTGTCCGGCGGCGAGCAGGCGCTGACCGCCTTGGCGCTGATCTTCGCGGTGTTCCTCACCAACCCCTCGCCGATCTGCGTGCTGGACGAAGTCGACGCGCCGCTCGACGACCACAATGTCGAGCGGTTCTGCAACCTGTTGCACGAGATGACCGCTTCGACCGACACCCGCTTCATCATCATCACGCACAACCCGATCACGATGGCGCGGATGAACCGGCTGTTCGGCGTCACCATGGCCGAGCGCGGCGTCTCGCAACTGGTTTCGGTCGCGCTCGAAGAAGCGGTGAAGATCCTCGATCAGGACGTGGCGTAGGGTCCGCCGCCGTCGCCGCAAGTGTTGACGTCATCATCCGCGAAAGCGGATGATCCAGTACGCCGCGCCGCCGATGTAACTCTCTGCCGTCACGGAATACCGGATGCTCCGCCGGAGCCTTGTCATCGGGCTCGCCGGGGACGAAACCCGGCGGCGGGGCATGACAAAAGAAAAATGACCGCTCCCGATCTTCCCGCCGAACTCAAGGCCGCGCTCGAAGCCAGGCTGCAGGGTTTTTCGCGCAGCGACGCTTCGGTGCGTTCTGCCTCGATCTCCCGGACCTATCGCGACGGCGGCGGCTCGGCCGCGATCCGTTCGGAGACCGACGCGCTGGCCTATGCGCTGGCGCGGATGCCCGCGACCTATGCCGCGGTGACCGCGAGCCTGAACGCGCTACGCGACATCACGCCCGGCTTCGCGCCAAAAGCCTTGCTCGACGTCGGCGCCGGACCGGGAACGGCGAGCTGGGCCGCAGCGGAAGCGTTTCCGTCGCTGCAGGGTTTTGCGCTTTTGGACGCCAACAGCGCCTTGCGCGCGCTGGCGCTCGATCTGGCCGCCGGCAGCGCGCGGCTCGGCAAGATCGATTACCGCCAGGGCGAGGCCCGCACCGCGTTGGCTGACGCGGCGCCTGCCGATCTGGTGGTGGCGAGCTACATGATCGGCGAGATCGGCGAGGATGAACGAAGAACGCTCATTGATCTCATGTGGGCCAAGACGCCCGATACGCTGTTGATCGTCGAACCCGGCACGCCCGCCGGCTATGGCCGCATCATCGCCGCGCGGGAACAGCTGCTCGCGTCCGGCGCGCATGTCGCCGCCCCCTGCCCGCACGACGGCAAATGTCCGCTTGCTCCCCCCGACTGGTGTCACTTCACCCAGCGACTGCCCCGCTCGCGCGCCCACAAGCAGATCAAGGAAGCCGACGTTCCCTTTGAGGACGAGAAATTCAGCTATGTCGCGCTGACCCGCAGCCCGATTGCGCGACGTCCCGCCCGCGTGCTGGCGCAGCCGATCGTCGGCAAGGTCGAGGTCAGCGCAAAACTTTGCACCGCCGAAGGTCTCGTCGTCGCAAGAGTACCGCGCCGCGCCAAAGCCGATTACGCCCGCGCCCGGCGCTGGCGCTGGGGCGATGCGGTGATGGCGGAAGACTAGGCCGTGTACTCATAAATCGAGTTCGATCGGCCCGGCTTTCTCGATGTCTGCCGTGTCCCGAGAGCGGCCAATTTCGCTTTCGCAGCGAAATGACGCGATGTGCCATAGACAGAAGCCAGTTTCGCGCTCAGCGCTCACGCTAAGGGCACAATCCCGCGTGCTGTCTCTAGTCTGTGAACTACCGCCTGGCCTTATCCCATCTTCCAAGAAGGTTAACCATCTCAGGCATGCGTCCACGCATTCTCTCATTCGGCTGAAAGGGCACTTGCCGCTTCTATTCGTGGTCAAGCGTCTGTCGGAAGAACGCCCGCACCTTCTCAATCGAGTCTCTCGTCGCGGCATCGTTGTATTCTAGTCGATGCCCCATATACTCAACACCTTTTGAAAACCGGAGCCCCGCCAGATCAAAACCGTGGTAAACGCCAGGATAGATGACCAATTGCACTAAGGATCGGTCGCCGGGCGACCGTGAGATGCCGATTTCGCTGCGCCCTGCGGCCATCGCCTCGCACGCCGGCGCGGGGGTCCAGTCATCCAATGCCCCAATGATCACCAGTGTCGGTGCTGTCATGACGCCGGTTGAGCCGCTACACGGGGGATAAAGAGCGACACCGGCGCTAAATTTGTCTGGGAATAAGCCCGAGATAGATCCTCGCTCTAAGGCAGCCAAGACCGAAGCGCCTCCCATGGAAAAGCCCAAGGCGGCCACATGATCCGCGCGTACGTACGGCTGCGTAGTTAAGTATGCGAGTGCCCGGAACGCGTCTGCCGGCTGGTCACCAAAGCCACCACACGCTGTCTCAATTCCGCGAGAGCCAAAGCTGTCAACAGCGAGGGCAACGTATCCCCACCTGCGAAGCCTGTCCGCCCATGCAAGCATATCCTGGTGAAAGCCGCCGCAGCCGTGCAAGACAACGACCGCCGGGAAAGGACCGTTGCCTGGAGGGCGGGAAAGATATGCAATGATCCGTGCTTGGTTGGACTGGCCGCTTTCCAACTCGATGAACCTGCCTGCATACGCTGGTATCGCGAAGCCAATCAAGGTGGCCAACATGGCTGTGATGATCAGGCAAATTCGCATCGACGCCTCCATTGTCATCAGCGCTTCGAGTCTCTTCGACCGGTAGAGGCAGCGCACCCCAACTCAGCCAGAACCGCTTATGATGCTTCCGCTCGGCTTGGACTCCAGCACCATAAATCGGATCGGCCATTGAAAGTGGTGGTCCCGATAGCTGGAATGGCGAACGGGGCGAAGCCAATCCACCGGTTTCTGGATTGGGTCGTTAGCGTCGCTTTGATCTCGCGTCTGCGACTTCCGGCCTGCCCCGATGAACGGACATCGTCAGACTGGTTTAGCATGCCTCAAAGATGCCATCAGGCGACATGCGCGGATCTATTCGATCACTTGATCTGCGCTCGCCGAAAGGTCCGGTGCCAGCCGAATTCCGATTGCATCGGCGGTACGGCGATTGATGATCAATTCGAACTTGGTCGGCTCCTCAATCGGTATCTCGCCGGCAGATGTGCCGTTGATCAGCTGGACCGCAAAGCGCGCGAGTTGGCGATAAATTGCATCGATGTTCGGACCGTAGGACATAAGGCCGCCGGCATCCACATATTCGCGAGCGTCGAATACAGCGGGCAGCCGGAGCTTTCGGCATTGCTCAGCGATCAGCTTGAGATTGGTCACGACCGTCGGATTGCGGAAGGTGATAATACCGTCGAGACGTCTCGCACTTGCATCGTCGAGGGCTGCAGTAAGCTCGCCGGCGGAGCGGGCATCCAAGGCGACGAGTTCGATCCCAAGTTGTCTTGCTGCCGCCTCCGCAGTCTGCCAAGCCCGTTTCGCATTCGGCCAGTCGTTGCGCAACAACACGCCGACGCGCTGCGCCGATGGCGCGATCTCCTTGAGCAGCGACAGCCGCTTCGGAGTCAATTCCTCGGCGAGACTGTAGATACCGGAGATGTTGCCTCCCGGTCGGGCCAGCGACGTGGCCATGCCGTTCGCAACCGGGTCGTCGTTAAGGCGTCCGATGATTGGCACGGTCTTGGTGACGCGCGCGGCTGCGGCGACCGATGGCTGACTGGTCGCCAAGATGAGGCGGACGTCGAGGCCGATAAGCTCCGCCGCGAGATTCGGCATCTGTGCCTCCTTGCCTTCGCCGTACCGCTCGACCAGCACGTAGTCGCGTCCCTCGATCTGGCCGAGCGCGGCCATGCCTTCGCGGAACGCTTTCAGCTGATCAGGAGTGTGGCGAGGACCTTGAATCTTAAGCCAGCCGATCTTGGCCGGCGAGCCGGCGCTCAAAGCTCCGGGTGCAGTGAAGGGCCATGCGACCGCACCGATCATCCAGACGATAACGTCCCGGCGCCTCATGCTCGGACCTCAGGCTGACGATGTTTGACCCTAGCGGCGGGGCGCAACCTTTGGAAGGGGTCGGAATTTTTGGTCGTCAATGTCGCAGACGGGTCAATCGCGACTGGGTCAGGCCAGTCGCAGGTCCGGCTATATCTGCTTTTTGTTCGAAAAGCGGACGTAACCGGCGCGGGGTTCGCGGCCGCATGGATTAAGCCCGATCGAGCATGGGCCGGGCCATCTCCCGCCTTCGCCGCGCTGCACCACGCTGCAACGAAGCCCATTGAACTTCCAGAGCTCCCGTAGCGACCAACCCGCACCGCCCCCATATCGGGGGACGCTGACGCGCGCCGATCTTTGCTCTAGGCTGCGCGCGGTCTCATCAGGAGTTGTTCGTCATGTCATCGGGCTGGATCGTTCTCGGCATCCTCGTCATTCTCGTCCTCTTCGCGGTCGGCGCCTATAACCGGCTCGTCACGCTCAGCCAGCGGGTCGGCCAGGCCTTCGCCGACATCGACGTGCAGCTCAAGCAGCGTCACGATCTGATTCCGAACCTGGTGGAGACCGTGAAGGGCTATGCCGCGCACGAGCGCGGCACGCTGGACGAGGTCATCAAGGCGCGCAACTCGGCGATCTCGGCGCAGGGGCCGGCGCAGGTATCGGCGGCCGAAAACCAGTTGAGCGGCGCGCTCGGCCGGCTGATCGCGCTGTCGGAAGCCTATCCGGACCTCAAGGCCAACGCCAACTTCCAGCAACTGGCGAGCGAACTGTCCGACCTCGAGAACAAGATCGCGGCCAGCCGCCGCTTCTTCAACAACGCGGTCCAGGAATACAACACCGGCATCCAGCAGATGCCGGCCGCTTTGTTCGCCGGCATGTTCGGCTTCACCCGCAAGGATTTCTTCGATCTTGGCGCATCGAGGACCGAAGTCGAGGCGGCGCCGCAGGTGAAGTTCTGAGCCTGCCACACATCCCGGCGGAATAGCCATCATGGCGGCGTACGGCCTTTACACACACATCGCATCGAACAAATTTCGTTCGATGGTGCTGCTCGCCGGCCTGTTCGTGCTGTTCTACGTCCTGGTCTATGCCGGCGCGCTGGTCGCCGAGGTCGTGATCAACAGCGATGCCACGGTCGACTATTACCTGGCGGCCGCGGCGCGCGACCTGATCACGGCCTTTCCCTATGCCACGATCGCCGCCGCGCTGTGGATCGTGATCGCCTATTTCTTCCATCAATCGATCATCGATGCCGTCACCGGCGGCGAGACCGTGACGCGGCAGGAGCAGCCCCGGCTGTACAATCTCCTGGAAAACCTCTGCATCTCGCGCGGCATCCCGATGCCGAAGCTCAAGGTCATGCAGAGCGACGCGCTCAACGCGTTCGCGACCGGACTGAACCAGCGGCAATACGCCATCACCGTCACCTCTGGGCTGCTGGCCGCGCTGAACGACCAGGAGATCGAGGCGGTGCTCGGCCACGAACTCACCCATATCCGCAACGGCGACGTGCAGATGATGGTGGTCGCGGTGATCATCGCCGGCGTGGTCGGCTTCTTCGGCGAGCTGTTCTTCCGGGCTTTCACCAATTTCGGCTATTACGGCGGCGGCTCGTGGTCGTCTTCATCCTCGTCTTCTTCCTCGTCGTCCTCCTCGGACGGCGACCGCAAGAGTTCGGGCGGCGGCGCCATCGTCGTCATCATCATCGCGGTCGTGCTGATCGCGCTGGCCTGGCTGCTGTCGCAGCTGGTAAAGCTGGCACTGTCGCGCTCGCGCGAACTGTTGGCCGACGCCGGATCGGTCGAACTGACCAAGAATCCCGACGCCATGATCTCGGCGCTGCGCAAGATCGAAAACCGCGGCGAGCTTCCCGGCGCCACCTCGGCGGTGATGGAATTGTGCGTCGACAACCCGCGCGAGGGCTTTGCCGACCTGTTCGCGACCCATCCTTCGGTCGATGCCCGGGTCCAGGCGCTGGTGAAATATGCCGGCGGACACGATCCCGGACCGCTGGCGCTGCCGTCGGAGACCGAGGCGCCGGACGACGGGGCGCAGCCGGAAACCGGCGAAACACCGCCGCCGGTGCCTTCCGGTCCCTGGAGCGATGCCCGAAACCCCGCCGGTGCGGCGCCCGGCACCTCGCATGGTCCTTCGCACGGCCCTTGGGGCGATCCTCGCCCGGGTCCTTGGGGCCGCCATTAGACCCGTGTTGCGCGAGCCTGTGTGCGCTTCGCTTAGAACGCGATTAATGAATTGAATTCCCCCTTGTTTCTGCCATGTTCACGCCCAAAGCAGGGATGGAATCGCGCCGATCCGGGGCACGCAATCGGTCGGGCGATTCGGGCGCATGATCCGCAGCAAATGCCGGTTTTTGCGGAAACAAACGGTCTGGTTTGTTCTAGGATAGTGCGTCTGACAAATGGACGGGTAAGGGAAGTTTATGGCGAAGCCAGTTGTGATTGTGGTGGGTGCCGACAAGGGCGGGGTCGGCAAGACCACCGTCTCGCGCACCCTGCTTGACTATTTCAGCGCCAACAATGTCGCGACCCGCGCCTTCGATACCGAATCCCCGCGCGGCACCCTGAAGCGCTTCCACCCCGACATCACCGAGATCGTCGACATGACGACGACCTCGGACCAGATGAAGATCTTCGATACGCTGAACGCGGCAAGCCCGTCAGTCACCGTGATCGACGTCCGCGCCGGCCTGCTGTCGCCCGCGCTCGCCTCGCTCCGCGACATCGGCTTTCTCGACGCCGCCAAGTCCGGCCAGATCACCTTTGCCGTGTTCCATATTCTGGGACCCTCGATCGCCTCGCTGGACGAGATCGCCGAGACCGCGAATTTCATGGTGGGTGCGAAATACTTCCTGGTGAAGAATTTCATCAACAACACCAGCTTCTTCGAATGGGACCAGGCGACCTACAATGCCTATTTCCACCGCATCAAGGACGCCACCGAACTCACCATCCCCAAGCTAAACGAGATGGCCTATGAGCAGGTCGAGGTGGCGTCCGTGCCTTTCCTGAAATTCGTCGCCAACAAGGGAACCCAGGACGAGGCCGCGAACTATTCGTTCGTGCTGCGCGGCTATGTCCGCCACTGGCTGGCCAATGTCTGGAGCGAATTCGACCGCATCAAGCTGACCGACCTGGTCGGCTCCGGCAAACCGCTGTCGCGGAGCGGCGAAAAATAATTGCCTATCCGGCGCTAATTGGCTGGATTGGACGTCCGTTTCGCCTGATATAGCGATGGATGCTCACCACCGCCGTCTACATCATCTGCTCGCCCCGCCCGCTGGTCGGCAAGACGCTGATCGCGCGGCAGCTCAGCGAGTTTTTGCTGCTGAAGAACGGCGACGTGGTGGCCTTCGATATCAATCTGAAAGAGCCGTCGCTGCTCGATTTCCTGCCAGAAATCACCGAGACCGCCGAGATCGAGAATACCTTCGGCAAAATGGCGCTGATGGACCGGCTGATCGTCAATGACGGCGTCGCCAAGGTGATCGACCTCGGCTTCCACGCCTTCGACGAGTTCTTCACCATGGCGGATGAAATCGGCTTCATCAAGGAGGCGGCGCGGCGCGGCGTCTCGCCGGTCATCCTGTTCGTCGCTGAGACCGACCGCGTCTCGGCGCGCGGCTATGCCATGCTGCAGGCGCAGATCCCGAGAGCGTCGCTGATCGTCATCGACAATGAATATGTCGTGCGCGGCGAACTGCCGGAGGCCATGAGGCAGGGCCGCGTCCTGCGGATCGCCGCGCTGCCGACCTTCCTGAAGACCTATGTCGACCGACTGAGCTTCAAGTTCACCGGCTATTTGCGCAGCGAGAACGATTTATCGACCGAACTGCATCAATGGATCCGCAGGAATTATTTCAGTTTCCGCGAGCTGGAACTGAGCCTCATCCTGCAGCGGTCGTAGAGATGAAAATGCAGCCGTCGTCCCTGCGAAAGCAGGGACGACGGCTGGAGGGCGCGGGGCGAGGTCGAAGAAAGTTCAATGCCCCTCGAACGACAGCAGCGTTCGCACCGGCACGTCCATCGCCCGCAGCTTGGCAGCACCCCCGAGGTCCGGCAGGTCGATGATGAAGCAGGCCGCCACCACGTCGGCGCCGATCTGGCGCATCAGCTTGATGGCGCCCTCGGCGGTGCCGCCGGTGGCGATGAGATCGTCGACCAGGATGACGCGCTCGCCGGGATGGATGGCGTCGGCGTGCATTTCCATCTCGTCGAGGCCGTATTCCAGCGAATAGGCGATCCGCACCGTGGTATGGGGCAGCTTGCCTTTTTTGCGGATCGGAACGAAGCCGGCGGAGACCTGGTGCGCCACCGCGCCGCCGAGGATGAAGCCGCGCGCCTCGATGCCGGCGACCTTGTCGATCTTGTTGCCGGCCCAGGGCTGCACCAGCTCGTCGACCGCGCGGCGGAAAGCGCGCGCGTCGCCGAGCAGCGTGGTGATGTCGCGAAACAGGATGCCCGGCTTCGGGTAGTCCGGAATGGTGCGGACGGTGGCCTTCAGATCATGGTCAAACGTCATCGATGTTTCTTTCAAGTCCTGATTACACACTTCAATAATTGACGGGCACACCCAGCCGGAACGCATTCTCGACGATGCGCAGGCCCACTTCACCGCCAAGCGACATCAGCGATTCCGGATGAAACTGCACGCCGCCGACCGGCAATGTCTTGTGCTCGATCGCCATCGCGACGCCGTCCTCGGTGCTCGCGGTGACGCTGAGCACCTCGGGCATGCTGTCGCGCTCGACATAGAGCGAATGGTAACGGCCGATCACGATCTCACCCGGCAGGTTCTGCATCAGCCGCCCGCCCTTGACCTCGACCTGCGACGGCCGGCCATGCGCCGGCTGGCCGAGCTGGCCGAGCCGGCCACCGAAATATTCCCCGATCGCCTGCACGCCGAGGCAGACGCCGAAGATCGGCAGCTTCTTGGCCAGCGCGGCATCGATGGTCTTTGAAATGGCAAAATCCTCCGGCCGGCCCGGACCCGGCGACAGCACCAGCAAGTCCCAGTTCTTCTGCTTCAGCATGTCCAGCGCATGCACATGCCGTACCACCGTGACGTTGGCGCCGACCTGCCGGAAATAATCCGCCAGCATGTGCACGAAGCTGTCGTCATGGTCGATCAGGAGCACCTGCTTGCCGGAGCCGGTGGCGTCCGGCGCGAACGCCGACAGCGGTTTCGGCGGATCGCCGCGCAGCGCCTGGAACAGCGCCGCCGCCTTGACCTGGCATTCCCGGTCCTCGGCGGCGGGATCGGAATCAAACAGGCAAGTGGCGCCGACCCGCACTTCGGCAAGCCCGTCCTTCATCCGGATGGTGCGGATGGTCAGACCGGTATTGATGCTGCCGTCGAAATTCACCGCGCCGATCGCGCCGGCATACCAGCGCCGCGACGAGCGCTCGTGGTCCTCGACGAACTGCATCGCCCATAATTTCGGCGCGCCGGTCACCGTCACCGCCCAGGCGTGGGTGAGGAAGGCGTCGAGCGCATCGAAGCCCGGCCGCAGCATGCCCTCGACATGGTCGACGGTGTGAAACAGTTTTGAGTAGGTCTCGATCTGCCGCCGCGCGAGCACCTTGATCGTGCCGGGAACACAGACGCGCGCCTTGTCGTTGCGGTCGACGTCGGTGCACATGTTGAGTTCGAATTCGTCTTTTTCCGAATTCAGGAGCTGCCGGATCTGCTCGGCATCGCCGATCGCGTCGACGCCGCGGGCGATGGTGCCGGAGATCGGGCAGGTCTCCACCCGCCTTCCGTCGGAGCGCACGAACATCTCGGGCGACGCCGAAACCAAAAACTCGCCCTCGCCAAGATTTATCAGCGCGCCGTAGGGCGACGGATTGATCCGGCACAGCCGCTGAAACACTTCCGCCGGCGTTCGCTCGCAGGGCTCGGCGAACAATTGGCCCGGCACCGCCTCGAACAGGTCGCCGCGCGCAAAGGCGGCGCGCGCCGTCTCCACCGTGGCCTGGTATTCGCCGGCCGCGTGATCGGCAAATCCCTGCCGCGGCGTTTTGGCGTAGACGCTCTCGGCGGTCTCGCGCGGCAGCCCTTCCGACGACTTGCCCTTCCAGGCAAAATCATAGCTCAGCACCACGCCGCGGCCGGTCGCGCGGTCATAGGCCAACAGCCGATCCGGCACGTAGAGCACGATGTCGCGCTGGTCTTTTTCGCGCGGCCGCTTCTGCACGAGGTCCTCGATCTGGAACACGAGATCATAGGCGAAGGCGCCGAACAGGCCGAGCAGCGGATCGTCATTGGCGCCGAACGCCGCCACGAGATCGCGCACCAGCGACATCACGCTGGCGCGGCGGGTGCGCTGATCCTCGTCGACCGGCGCCGCGCCGCGCAGGATATGGCCGGCAAGCCGCGCGGCAGTTTTCTCCGTGACGACGACGCAGGGCTCGCGCAAGGTATCGCCGAGAAAGGCGACCAGGACCTCGCCGCGAGCATTGAGCGCTTCCAGCGCGAAGTCGGAGCCTTTGGTGACCAGCCGCAGCGGCGGATCGGAAAAGCCGAGGTCGAAACTCTCGTAGCGGCCCGGCACCGTGGTGCCCGACGACAGCACCACGCCGGCGCGGCGATCGAGCAGGTCGATCAGGTCGTCGAGCCGGCTCGCGCCGCCCGAAAACTGCTCCACCGTCCGCATGACCGAAAGCCCGCCACGGGTGCGATATTCGTAGCTCGCCGGCAGGGAGAAGGCTGTCCTGTTCATGTGATCCTCTTACGAAACTTGCCGAGGGAACGCCACACAGGACAAACGAAAGGCCGCCGAACTGCGTTGGCGACCTCCGACGATTTGAGAAAATGCAATCGCACCGGCCACCTCTTTCAGGAGGTGCGCCACCACAGACGGGCGTTGCGGACGACGGTGTTCATGCCTCAGGTAAACACCAAGGCCGGGCGCCACGTCAAGCCGGGATCGCCGCCGCCCGGACCGCCGGGTTAACGATTTCCGGCCATCTCTGGCTATTGGAAGGCCGAAAAAATGCGTAGGATTCGCCCCAACACATAAAAGACGGGAGGCGCGCGATGACGATCAGGGCACTGGGATATGCCGGGTTCGGCTCGGCCGCGCTCGACGACTGGCGGCAGTTCGGCACCCATCTGGTCGGCCTGCAGGCGGTCGAGCACGGCAACTCGCTCTTGGCGTTCCGGATGGACGACCGCAAGCAGCGCATCGTCATCGACCGCGCGGCGCCGGAGGGTTCGCGTTTCTTCGGCTGGGAAGTCGCCGATGCAGCCGAACTCGACGCGCTCGCCGCCGGGCTGGAAGCCGCCGGGGTCGAGGTGACCGCCGAGCCGCGGACCTTGGCTGACGCAAGACGCGTTGCCGCGCTGATCTCGTTTCGCGATCCCGCCAATAATCGCCTGGAAGCGTTTTACGGCGCCGAGATCGCGGAGGAGCGGTTCAGCCCGGGCCGCTCGATCTCGGGTTTCCGCACCGGCCCGCTCGGCCTCGGCCATGCCGTGCTGACGGTCGAGAACATCGAGCCGATGATGGCGTTCTATGTCGAGGTGCTCGGCTTCGCCCTCAGCGATTACATTCTCAAGCCGTTCCGCGCCTATTTCTTCCACGTCAACGGGCGCCACCATAGCCTCGCGATGATCGAGACCGGCAAGAGCGGCATGCACCATCTGATGATGGAAATGTTTTCGCTCGACGACGTCGGCCAGGCCTACGATATCGCCCTGACCCAGCCGGATCGCGTCGGGGTCACGCTCGGCCGTCACACCAACGACCTCATGACCTCGTTCTACTGCAAGTCGCCGTCATCCTTCATGATCGAATGCGGCTGGGGCGGCCGCGAGATCGATCCGGCGAACTGGCAAGCGGTCGAGATGCATGACGGCCCGAGCCTGTGGGGACATGAACGGGTCTGGCTGCCGCCCGCCGACCGCGACGTGGCGCGCGAGATGCGGATGCGCGCCGCCGCGGAAGGCCGTCGCGCGCCGGTGCAGGTGATGGAGGGCAACTACCAACTGATGCCGGGAACGTGCCCGTGGTGGGACGGGGTGAGCAAGGCTGGCTGACAGCTACACGGTGCGCGTCGTCCCGGCGAATGCCGGGACCCATAACCACAGGACGTTGTTGTCAGACAAAGCCGTCTGCCATTTGGTCGCAATACCACGGCCGCGGCGTATGGGTCCCGGCGTTCGCCGGGACGACGCCAATACGCATCACCCCAGGTGCTTTTTGAAAAACTCCGTCGCCCTGCCCCAGGCCAGTTCGGCGCACTCCCGATCATGCACCGACTGCCGTTGCTCGTTGACGAAGGCGTGCTCGGCGTCATAGCGAAACAGCTCGAGCGATTTGCCGGCGGCCTTCATCGCCTTCTCGAAACCGCTGACCAGCTCCGGCGTGCACCAGTCGTCCTTGTTGGCGAAATGCGCCTGCAGCGGAATCTTGATGTCCGAAGGCTTTGCCGCCTGCTCCGGCGGGATGCCGTAAAACACCACGCCCGCGGCCAGCTCCGGAATTCTGGCGGCGCCGATGATGGTCACCGCGCCGCCGAGACAGAAGCCGGTCAGGCCCACTTTGGCGCCGTTGCGGCCAAGATATTGCGCAGCGCCGCGCACGGTCTGCGTGGTGGCGTCGATGAAATCCAGCGAGTTCATCTCTTTGCCGGCCGCGTCGGTGTCGTGATAGGGCACCACCTTGCCCTTGTAGAGGTCGGGCGCCAGCGCGTCGAAGCCGGCGAGCGCAAAGCGGTCGCACATGCCCTTGATCTGCTCGGAAAGCCCCCACCATTCCTGGATCACGACCACGCAGGGCGCGTTGCCGCGCGCGGCGTTGGCGAGATAGCCGCTGGCGTCCTTGCCGTCCGGACGCTTGAACGAGATGCTGGTACCCATGGATTCCTCCGGTGGTCTTTTTGGAATTGGCGGATTGGCGGGCATTCTGGCTGCTGGGCGGCCACAACGCAAATCACAGTCCGTCATTCCGGGATGGTGCGTAAGCACCAGACCCGGAATCTCGAGATTCCGGGCTCGATGCTATCGCATCGCCCCGGAATGACGGGGCCAACAAAAAAGCCCCCGCAGGGGCTTTTTTCAAATTCATGTCATCACAGCCCAGGCTCAGTGCGCGTCGGCCCAGACCTTCTTCTTGGTGAAGTACAAAAGGCCGGTGAGCAGGATCAGGAAGACGAACACCTGCATGCCGATCCGCTTGCGCGCCTCCATGTGCGGCTCGGCGGCCCACATCAGGAAGGTGGTGACGTCCTTGGCGTATTGCGCCACCGTCGCCGGAGAGCCGTCTTCGAAGGTGACCTGGCCGTCGCTGAGGGGCTTGGGCATCTTGATGGAATGGCCGGGGAAATACTTGTTGTAGTAGGATCCGTCCGGGATGGTCACGCCGGCCGGCGGCTTTTCCTCGAACCCCTGCAGGATGGCGGTGACGTAGTTCGGGCCCTGCTCCTGGAACTGGGTGAAGAAGTCGAAGATGAACCAGGGGAAGCCGCGCTCATAGGAGCGCGCCTTGGTGATCAGCGACAGATCGGGCGGCAACGCCCCGCCATTGGCCGCGCGCGCGGCCTGCTCGTTGGGGAACGGCGGAGGGAAGTAGTCCGCCGGCCGGCCTGGCCGATCGAACATTTCGCCCTGGTCGTTCGGCCCGTCCTTGATCTTGTATTCGGACGCGAGGGCCGCCACCTGTGCCTCGGTGTAGCCGGGACCGCCGGGGTCGGCGAGGTTGCGGAACGCGATATAGTTCAGTGAGTGACAGGCGGAGCAGACTTCCTTGTAGACCTTCAGGCCGCGCTGCATCGAGCCGATATCGTACTTGCCGAACGGACCCGCGAACGACCATTTTTGCGACGGCGGTGCTTCCTGCTCCTCGGCGCGGGCGTTTTGCACGCTGCCGGCGAACAGCCCGCCGGCGACCAAAAGCGCGATCGCCGTGGACACCATCGGCGCCGTCTTGCCTCCGGACTTGGCCAGCACGTCGGCGGCGATCGAATTCGGGACCGGCCGCGGCGTCTCGATCCGGCTCAGGAGCGGCAGCAGGATCAGGAAATAGGCGAAGTAGCAGAAGGTCAGAATGCGGCCGGCGATCACATAGATGCCCTCCGGCGGCTGCGCGCCGAGATAGCCGAGCAGCACGCAGACGATGACGAAGATCCAGAAGAACTGCTTCGCCAGCGGACGATATTTCGACGACCGGGTCCTGGCGGTATCGAGCCACGGCAGGAACGCCAGCACGAGGATCGCCGAGAACATCGCGATCACGCCTGCGAGCTTGTTCGGGATCGAGCGCAGGATCGCGTAGAACGGCAGATAGTACCATTCGGGCACGATGTGCGCGGGCGTCACGCCGGGATTGGCCGGGATGTAGTTGTCGGCATCGCCGAGATAATTCGGCATGTAGAAGATGAACCAGGCGAAGAACAGCATGAAGCAGGAGACGCCGAACGCATCCTTGATGGTGGCGTAGGGCGTGAACGGCACGGTGTCCTTTTCGGTCTTCGCCTCAACGCCGGCCGGATTGTTCTGTCCCGCGACATGCAGCGCCCAGACGTGCAGCACCACCACGCCGGCGATCACGAACGGCAGCAGGTAATGCAGCGAGAAGAAGCGGTTCAGCGTCGGATTGCCGACGGAATAGCCGCCCCACAGCAGCGTCACGATGCTCTCGCCGAAATAGGGCACCGCGGAGAACAAATTGGTGATGACGGTGGCGCCCCAGAAGCTCATCTGGCCCCACGGCAGCACGTAGCCCATGAAGCCCGTCGCCATCATCAGCAGGTAGATGATGACGCCGAGGATCCAGAGGATCTCGCGCGGCTCCTTGTAGGAGCCGTAATAGAGGCCGCGGAGCATGTGGATGTAGACCGCGAAGAAGAACATCGAGGCGCCGGCGGCATGCGTGTTGCGCAGCAGCCAGCCGTAGTTCACGTCGCGCACGATGCCTTCCACCGACTTGAAGGCCATGGTGGCTTCCGGCGTGTAGTGCATCGCCAGGATGACGCCGGTCAGGATCTGCACCGCGAGCATCACCGAAAGAATGGCGCCGAAGGTCCACCAGTAGTTCAGGTTGCGCGGCGTCGGATAAGCCACGAACGAGGAATGGACGAGACCCATAATCGGCAGGCGCCGCTCAATCCATTTCAAGGCCGGATTGGTCGGCTGGTAGTCGGATGGTCCGCTCATGATGCGATCCTGAGGAAAATAAGGCGACGCGACGGGCTCAAGGTCTCGGAAAGGGGATCCGAAACTCAGCCAATCTGGATTTTGCTGTCGGAAACGAATTGATAGGGCGGCACCGCCAGATTGAGGGGTGCGGGTCCCTGGCGAATACGACCGGAGGAGTCGTATTGCGAGCCGTGGCACGGGCAGAAGAAGCCGTCGTAATTGCCCTCATGGGCGATCGGGATGCAGCCGAGATGGGTGCAGATGCCGATTACGACCAGCCACTGGTCGTGGCCGTCCTTGACGCGCGACTGGTCCGTCGCCGGGTCGGGCAGGCTCGCGACCGGCACGCTGCGGGCCTCGTCGATCTGCTTCTTGGTGCGGTTCATGATGTAGATCGGCTTGCCGCGCCAGAACACCTTGATGTCCTGGCCCGAGGCGATCGGCGCCAGATCGACTTCGATCGGCGCGCCGGCCGCAATCGTCGAGGCATCCGGATTCATCTGGGAAACCAGCGGCCAGACCGTAGCGGCGGCACCGACGGCAGCGGCGGCTCCCGTTGCAACGAAGAGGAAATCACGGCGTGTGGGATGATCCGCCGAAGACGTTGTCGTCACGATTCCAAACCCTTTCTCAGCTGCAGCCGGTGGAACCGCCCCAGGCACCGCTTAGATGAACCAGGGAGGCTGCCGGCGCCCGCGACCCCCGCGGCGGCAGAAAGACTGCTTTTCCCCGGCGCAGTCGCCAGTGAGAAGCAGTCCAGAATCGTTCTATTGGCACCCTTGCCGGAAGAGCGCAAGCCCGCTATCGGCTGGCCAGCGTGCAATGCACTAATTCCGCGCAGCACTGGTGTTTTTTCGGACATTGGTGGGGAGACCGGACGGACCGTCACGACAATGCAGATTGCGCTTTTCCAGCCCGATATTCCGCAGAACGCAGGGACGATTCTCCGTCTCTGCGCCTGCCTGGACGTATCAGCCCACATTATCGAGCCCGCCGGCTTTCCGGTATCCGACCGGCATTTCCGCCGGGCCGGCATGGACTATCTCGACCAGGTGACCATCACGCGCCACGACTCCTGGCCGAAATTCCAAGAATGGCGCAAGGACGGGGGTTTCCGGCTGGTCCTGTTCACGACCAAGGCGGCCTCCTCCTATCTTGATTATCGCTATAGCGAGGCCGACATCCTGCTGTTCGGGCGGGAATCCGCCGGCGTTCCCGACGAGGTCGCTGGCGCCGCCGATGCCCGGCTGGTAATCCCGATCAAGCCCGGCCTGCGCTCGCTCAACATCGCGGTCGCATCCGCGATGGCCCTGGGCGAGGCGCTGCGGCAGACCGGATCCGCACCCAAGGAGACGGCGCGGTGAGCTACGCGGTAAAGGAAATCTTTCTGACCCTGCAGGGCGAAGGCGCGCACGCCGGCCGCGCGGCGGTATTTTGCCGGTTCGCCGGCTGCAACCTCTGGAGCGGCCGCGAGCAGGACCGCGCCAACGCGACCTGCAAATTCTGCGACACGGATTTTGTCGGCACCGACGGCACGCTCGGCACCCGCTATGCCTCGGCCGACGATCTCGCCGACGCCATCGCCAGCCAGTGGGCCGGAGAACATGGATACCGCTACGTGGTCCTGACCGGCGGCGAGCCGCTCTTGCAGGTCGACGCCGACCTGATCGATGCCCTGCACGCGCGCGGCTTTGCGATCGGGCTGGAGACCAACGGCACCATCGAGCCGCCCGACGGCGTAGACTGGATCTGCGTCAGCCCCAAGGCCGGCGCCGAATTGCTGATACGGCGGGGCGACGAACTCAAACTGGTCTACCCGCAAGCCGGCGCCATGCCGGCCGCCTTCGCCGACCTCGCCTTCGAGCGCTTCTCGCTGCAGCCGATGGACGGGCCCGACGTCGCGGCCAACACCGAGCGCGCCGTCAATTATTGCATCCGCCATCCGCAATGGCGGCTCAGCCTGCAGACACACAAGACCCTCGGTATCAGATAAAGGTTGGACGTAAGGAATGTGGGAGTTGACAAAATCGTTCCGGTTCGAAGCGGCGCACGCGCTGTCGGGCACGACGCTGGGTGAGGCAAGCCAGGAAATCCACGGCCACTCCTTCCGCGCCGAGGTCACCGTGCGCGGCACGCCCGACCCGGCGACGGGGATGGTGCTGGATCTCGGCGTGCTGCAGCAGCGCATGGCCGAGGTGCAGAAAATGCTCGACCACAAGCTGCTCAACAAGATCGAGGCGCTCGGAGCCCCCACCCTTGAAAACCTGTCGCGCTTCGTCTGGGAACGGGTCCAGCATGCCGGCCGGGTTACGCGAGTGACCATTCACCGCGACAGCTGCGGTGAAAGCTGCAGCTATTACGGCCCGCAGACTTAACCGTCATTGCGAGGAGCGGTAGCGACGCGGCAATCCATTCTTTCTTCGTGGCGTGATGGATTGCTTCGGGGAGTTTACCATCGGGCGGCGCTTCGCGCCGACCCGGTGGCTCGCAATGACGGAGAATAACGGTTAGGAATTCCACATGGACATGTCCGTGATCGAGGATCGCAAGGCGCGCGCGCGAGGCTGGTTCGAGCAGCTGCGAAACGACATCTGCGCCGCCTTCGAGAAGCTCGAGGACGACGCACCGGCGTCGCTCTATCCGGGCAACGCGGGGCGTTTTGCGCGCACGCGCTGGGACCGCACCGACCATACCGGCCAGCCCGGCGGCGGCGGCGTCATGAGCGTGATGCGCGGACGGCTGTTCGAGAAGGTCGGCGTGCACTGCTCGACGGTGCACGGCGAATTCGCACCCGAGTTCCGCGCCCAGATTCCCGGCGCGGCCGAGGATCCGCGCTTCTGGGCGTCGGGCATTTCGCTGATCGCGCATCTGCACAATCCGAACATCCCCGCGGTGCACATGAACACCCGCTTCGTCGTCACCACCAAGGCCTGGTTCGGCGGCGGCGCGGATTTGACGCCAGTGCTGGACCGCCGGCGCACGCAGGATGATCCCGACACGATGGCGTTTCACGCCGCGATGCAGGCTGCCTGCGGCGGCCACAACGGCGTTGCCGACTACGACAAGTACAAGAAATGGTGCGACGAATATTTCTATCTGCCGCACCGGAAAGAAGCGCGCGGCATCGGCGGCATTTTCTACGACTGGCATGACAGCGGCGACTGGGGCGCCGATTTCGCCTTCACGCAGGACGTCGGCCGCGCCTTCCTGAGGATCTATCCCGAACTGGTCCGGCGCAATTTCGACAAGCCGTGGACCGCCGAGGACCGCGAGGAACAGCTGATCCGGCGCGGCCGTTACGTCGAGTTCAACCTGCTCTACGACCGCGGCACCATTTTCGGCCTGAAGACCGGCGGCAATGTCAATTCGATCCTGTCGTCGCTGCCCCCTGAAGTGAAATGGCCTTGAGACAAATGACGCAACTGCCCCGCGCGATGCTGATCGACATGGACGACACCATCCTGTCGGCCTATGGCCGCCCGGAGATCGCCTGGAACAAGGTCGCGGCCGAATTTGTCGCCGAGTTTGGCGCCATCCCGTCGCAGCAGGTCGCCGCGGCGGTCGTGGAATTCGCACGAGGGTTCTGGGCCAGGGCGGACGCCGAGTGGCGGCTCAAGCTCGAGGAGGCGCGGCACGTGGTGGTCCAGGGCGGATTTGCAGCGCTCGCTGCGAAGGGCTACGAGCCCCTACCCCGCGACCTTGCAGTCAGGCTCGCCGATCGCTTTCACGCCTATCGTGAGGAGGAAATGTTCGTGTTCCCGGGCGCCCATGACGCGATCGATGGCTTTCGGGCGCACGGCGTGAAACTGGCGCTGGTGACCAACGGGGCCGCCGGCCCGCAGCGCGCCAAGGTCGAGCGCTTCGCGCTGACGCATCGCTTCGATCATATCCAGATCGAGGGCGAGCACGGCTTCGGCAAACCGGAAAAGCGCGCCTATCTGCACGCCATGCAGGCGCTCGGCGTCACCGCGCCCGAAACCTGGATGGTCGGCGACAATCTGGAATGGGAGGTCGAGGCGCCGCAGCGTCTCGGCATCTACGCGATCTGGATCGACGTGCACGGCGAGGGCCTGCCCGAAAATTCCGACATCAGGCCCGATCGCATCATCCGCTCGCTGACCGAGTTGCTGCCCGACGGACGCTGACTGGCGGCCATCATATCGGCCGTCTCTCGGAGTTCTGATTCGTCCGGCGAAAATGATCGGCCGTGATCCGCCTGTCATCACATAGCGGTAGCCTGCGCGCAGCGTCAACCAACGCGGAGGGAAAAATCATGAACTTGAAACCGGGCGACGTCGTCATCCTGAAATCCGGCAGCCAGCCAATCACGGTGGCGGAAGTGAATGGCGACACCATCCTGTGCGTCTGGATGGGCGCAGAAGGCGACCTGTTCCGCGAATCGCTTCCCTTGCCGTGCTGGAACCGGCAGAAATCGAAGTTTCGGATGAGAGGAAGAGGAGGAAGAGAAGAATAGGCAGCGACTTCGTCTTCCCGCTTCCCATCCGTCGTCTTGCGGCGCCCGGAGTTCTACCCGAAGAAAGATCGCAGCGCCGACGAAATCATCACCAGGCCGCCGGCGATCACGGCGACATCGAGGATCGCGGTGTGGATGTGCACCGGCATGCGCTCGACGAAGGCGCGCGCCAGGAACGCACCCGGCAGCGCGATGCCGCCGATCAGCAGCGCCAACGCAAGCACCTGCGCGGTGACGACGCCGGCCAGCCCAAACACCGAGATCTTGATGAGGCTGGTGGCGACCGAAATCACGGCGTCGGTGGCGATCACGCCCGCGCCTTCGAGCCCCGCCGCCATCAATAGCGACAACAGGATCACGCCTGAGCCCGAGGTGCCGCCGACCAGGGCGCCGTAACCGACCGCGCCGACACCGAGCCCGGTATCGCCGATCCTGACATTGCGGCGCCGGGCCAGGCGGCGCAGCGGCACGCTCGCGATCAGCATGGTGCCGATCACCAGAGCCGCCCCGGCATTGGTGAGCTTCGTGTAGCCATAGGCGCCGAGCGCGGTGGTCAATGCGGCGGCGAGGATCACGATCAGCGCGCGGCGGCGGTCGGCGTAGCGCAAGTACGCGGCGGTGCGGCTGAGATTGGTGAAGATCGAGGAGATGGCGATGATCGGCACCACCGGTTCGGCGCCGACCAGCGGCACCAGCACCAGCGGCATCAGCGCGCCGGTGCCGTAGCCGGCGAGCCCCCCGACGATGGAAGCAAACAGCGCGACGCCGGCGACCAGCAGGAGCTGCAGCAGCGAGATGTCGGCGAAGCCGGAAACGATATTCACAGCCTGTTGTCGCGGGTGAAACGGCTTACGGTCTGGTCGGCGATGGCGGCGAGCGCGGTCTCCTCCAGCGGGAAATTCGCCGCGAGCCAGGCGTCTTCGGCCAGCGCCAGCACCTGGCCGAGCGCGGGACCTTCGGCGATGCCGCGGCCGACGAAGTCCGCCGCTCGAAGCGGAAACTTCGGCGCGGTCCAGCGCTCCGGCAGCAGCGCAAGCTCTCGCCACTGCGCGGAATTTCCGTCGTCCCCTGCCCGCGCCCAGGCCAGCATCAGCCGGTCGCGGTAGCGGTCGGCGCCGAGCCGGTAGAGCCTGCGCCGCGCGATCGCCTCGTCCATGCCGGCGAGCCGCCACCAGCGATGGCCCATGGAATCGAGCGCCCTGGTTTCGGCATTGGAAAGCCGCAGCCGCACTGCTACGCGTCTGGCGTCCTCGGTGACGGCGACCGCGAGCGCGCCCAGCCTTCGAACCGCGTCCGGCTTCAGTTCCAGCGCGCGCTCCGCCGCGACCATGCTTGCGAACGGCCCGGTATAGGCGACGCCGCCGAAAATCGGCAGCAGCAGCCCGCCATCCGACATCGCGACAATCGCGCCGGCTGCGCCGTGGGCGACCACGAGTTTCACCATTTCCATCCGCACCCGTTCGGCGGAAAGGCTGGCAAGACCGGCCCGGTTGCGGATGCATGCGAGATAGCCGGCGCGATCGGGTTGCCCTTCGCCGAAGGCGGCGTGAATGCGGAAAAACCGCAGGATGCGCAGGTAATCCTCCGATATCCGCTGGTCGGGTTCGCCGATGAAGCGCACGCGCCTTTTGGCGATATCGTCGAGGCCGCCGACGTGATCGTGAACGATACCAGCCGCATCGACAGACAGACCGTTGATGGTGAAGTCGCGCCGCTCGGCGTCGACGACCCAGTCGCGGCCGAACGCGACCTTGGCCTTGCGGCCGAAGGTTTCGGTGTCCTGGCGCAAGGTGGTGATCTCGAACGGGTGCGTGTCGACGACCAGCGTCACGGTGCCGTGGTCGATGCCGGTCGGCACGCTCTTGATGCCGGCCGCCTTGGCGCGGCGGATCACTTCCGTGGGCAGCGCGGTGGTCGCGATATCGATGTCGCCGATCGGAATGTTCAGCAGCGCGTTGCGGACCGCGCCGCCGACCACGCGCGCTTCCTCGCCGCCGCCGTTCAACAGCTTGAGCACGCGGGCGGCGGGACCGGATCTAAGCCAGGGCGCGTCTTCGAGCACCCGCGCATCGTTCATTTTTCTACTCCGGGAACGAATTTGCCGTTCTCGATATGCGCGGGAATGTAGGTCGAATGCGGCGAGGCGCCGGAAAACTGGGCGAGCAGCACGAAGCTGACGATCACCAGCAATAGCGAGCCCACCAGCAATTTGGCGATGACGTGCAGCGGCCACGACGCCGGCACCGTCAGTCCGGAGCGGGTTGCGAGCAGAAACAGCACATAGACCGCGAACGGGATCAGGAAGACCAGGACCTCGGTGACGGCCGGACGGATCATGTCAGGCAGATCCGTTCGTACAGCACACGCAGGATTCCGGCGGTGGCGCCCCAGATATAACGTTCCGCGAACGGCATGGCGTAATAGGAACGCTCCATGCCGCGAAATTCCTTGCTGTGGACCTGGTGGTTGGCGGGGTCCATCAGGAACGCGAGCGGCACCTCGAAGGCGTCCTCCACCTCGGACTTGTTGATGCGCAGCTTAAAGCCCGGCCGCACCAGCGCCACCGTCGGCAGGATGCGAAATCCGAAACCGGTGCCGTAGAGATCGAGATAGCCGATCGGATCGACGAATTCGCGCGACAGCCCGATCTCTTCCTCGGCCTCGCGCAGCGCAGCGTCGAGCGGCGTGGCGTCGGTCGCATCGATCTTGCCGCCGGGAAAGGAAATCTGCCCGGCGTGATCGTTGAGATGGGCGGCGCGCTGCGTCAGGAGCACGGTCGGCTGCGGATGGTCGACCACCGGGATCAATACCGCCGCAGGCCGCACCGGCTGCTCGCGGGCGACGATCTCCAGCATGCGATCGGTACCCTGATCGCCGCTCTTGGGGATGATGTTAGGATCGACCAGGCCCGGCGGGACCTCGAAATCGAGCCGCGCCCGGCTCCGTTCGAAAAATTCCGCCGAGTTGATCGCGGCCGGATCGGTCTTCAGCATCGGCTCGTTCAAAGCGCGCCCCTCACCTCGTCCGCATCCGCCATCGCAAAAAATTCGCCGGCTGATGCCACGCCGAACATCGGACGACCATCGACCACCCGCTCCTCGCCCATGTCAACCAGATCGTAATAGAGCGCGCGGGTGACCTTGGCCCACAGGTCGGCACGGACATGAAGATAGGGCGTCAGTCCGCCGTCGGCAGCCGCCTCGAATCGCAGCCGGTGGGCGGAATCGCAGGCCACCCAGTCGTCGACATTGGTGCGGAAGCGCAGCAGGCGTCCCTTCCCGTCGTTTTCCATTGCCATTTCGACGGCGAGGAACGGCGCATCGTCGACGCGGATGCCGACCTTCTCCACCGGTGTCACGAGAAAGTGCTTGCCGTCCTCGCGCTTGAGGATGGTCGAAAACAGCCGGACCAGCGCCGGCCGTCCGATTGGCGTCCCCATGTAAAACCACGTACCATCGCCGGCGATTCGCATGTCGAGATCGCCGCAGAATGGCGGATTCCACAGATGCACCGGCGGCAGCCCTTTTCCGGCGGCGCCGGCGTTCGCAGCGTCCCTTGCAGCAGCCGTCAGCCCGTCGAGGCCATGATTGGTGGTCTGCCCTTGCTTCGCCATTGTTTGACCTGAGTGTTTGACCTGAGTCTGAGCGCCTCGGCTTGGCACGATTGGTGCAAGTCCCACGAAGTGCGACTTGAGCGGGTTCCGCCCGTAGAAGCCCGGATCAGGTCGCCATATCGTGATGCCGTTCATACCCCGAAAACCCGGTAATGTGGGGATAGTTTAATTCAACAAATACATGGCCTTCGCATAAGTTTAGCATGAGGTTCATGGCATGACGATGCAAGCGGCGCTGCCGCAGGTCTCGTTTGCAGGTCTCGTTTGAAGGAGAAGCAGATGGCTGGCGCAGACAGTGTCGAGAAACTCGAAGACGGTATCGTGCGTTCGGCTGAACAGGTCGCCGAGCAAGTCCGCGCAGCGAAGACGGCGATTTCCACCGTTATCTTCGGTCAGGACCGGGTGATCGAAAACACGCTGGTGACGATCCTGTCCGGCGGCCATGCGCTCCTGATCGGCGTGCCCGGCCTTGCCAAGACCAAGCTGGTCGAAACGCTCGGCACCACGCTCGGGCTCGACGCCAAGCGCATCCAGTTCACGCCCGACCTGATGCCGTCGGATATTCTGGGCGCCGAGGTGCTCGACGAGAGCAGCAGCGGCAAGCGCTCGTTCCGCTTCATCTCCGGTCCGGTGTTCGCGCAGCTTCTGATGGCCGACGAAATCAACCGCGCCAGCCCGCGCACCCAGTCCGCGCTGCTGCAGGCCATGCAGGAACAGCACATTACGGTGGCGGGCGCCCGCCACGATCTGCCGAAGCCGTTCCACGTGCTGGCGACGCAGAACCCGCTGGAGCAGGAAGGCACCTACCCGCTGCCGGAGGCGCAGCTCGACCGCTTCCTGATGGAGATCGACGTCGACTATCCCGACCGCGACGCCGAGCGGCGCATCCTGTTCGAAACCACCGGCGCCGAAGAGACGCTCGCCAAGGTTTCGATGAACGCGGAAATCCTGGTCGCCGCGCAGCGGCTGGTGCGGCGGCTGCCGGTCGGCGATTCCGTGGTGGAGGCGATCCTGTCGCTGGTGCGCTCCGCGCGTCCGGGCCTTGAGGGCGGCGAAGCCGGCAAGCTGATCGCCTGGGGACCGGGTCCGCGCGCCAGCCAGTCGCTGATGCTCGCGGTTCGCGCGCGCGCACTGCTCGACGGCCGCCTGGCGCCCTCGATCGACGACGTGCTCGATCTCGCCGAGCCGATTCTCAAGCACCGCATGGCGCTGACGTTTTCCGCGCGCGCCGAAGGCCGCACTATTCCCGACGTGATCAGACAATTGAAGACGCGGATCGGTTGATGGCCGCAGAGACCACGCACGAAGCGAGGGAGATTGTAGCGATCCGACGTGCTGATGGCGAAAGCCGAACGCTCGCCGCGACGCTGCCCCGCCTTGTGCTGGAAGCCCGCCGCATCGCCGCCAACGTGATCCACGGCCTGCATGGCCGGCGGCGCGCCGGCGCCGGCGAAAGTTTCTGGCAATACCGCCGCTTCGTTTCCGGCGAGCCGTCGCAAAACGTCGACTGGCGCCGCTCGGCGCGCGACGATCATCTTTACGTCCGCGAGCAGGAATGGGAGGCGGCGCACACGGTGTGGCTGTGGCCCGACCGCTCGCCGTCGATGGCGTTCGCTTCCAAACAGGCGCGCGACAGCAAGCTGGAGCGCGGACTGATCGTAACCTTCGCGCTCGCCGAGCTGCTGGTCGCCGGCGGCGAACGCGTCGGCATTCCCGGCCTGCTGAACCCGACCTCGAGCGGTACGGTGATCGACAAGATGGCGCAGGCGATGCTTCACGACGATGCGGCGCGCCTCAGCCTGCCGCCGTCCTTCGTGCCGTCGGCGCTGGCCGAGATCGTGGTGCTGTCGGACTTCTGGTCGCCGATGTCCGAAATCAGGGCCATGCTCGCGGGATTGTCGGCCTCCGGCGCGCACGGCACGCTGGTGCAGATCGTCGATCCCGCCGAGGAAAGCTTTCCCTATTCGGGGCGGATCGAATTCGTCGAGCCGGAAGGCGGCGGCGTGATCACCGCGGGCCGCGCGGAAAAATGGGCCGGTGACTACGTGGCGCGCGTGGCGCTGCATCGCGATGAAATCCGCCGGGAGACCAACAAGCTCGACTGGCTGTTCTCGACCCACACCACCAGCCGCTCGGCCGCCGAGCTGTTGCTGTTCCTGCATTCGGGCATGATGGTGAACAAGGGCAGCGCGCGCGCCGCAACGGTCAAAGCGGGACTACGCGCATGATCGCAGGCCTGCCACTCTCCTTCGCCGAACCGGTCCTGCTGCTGGGCCTGTTGAGCCTGCCAGTACTATGGTGGCTGTTGCGGGTGATGCCGCCGCGGCCGCGGCGCATCGAATTCCCGCCGACGCGGCTGTTGTTCGACATCGCGCCGAAGGAAGAGACCCCGTCGCGGACGCCGTGGTGGCTGACGGCCTTGCGCCTGTTGGCCGCCGCGCTGGTGATCCTGGCCGCCGCCGGGCCGATCTGGAATCCGCAAACCGGCGCGGCGGCCGGCAGCCGCGCGCCGCTTTTGATCCTGCTCGACGACGGCTGGAGCGCCGCCTCGAGCTGGGATGCAAGGATCAAGGCCGCCGACGAACTGATTGCCAACGCCGACAACGACCGGCGCGGCGTGGCGCTGGTGCCGCTGTCCGAGCCCGCGCGCGACATCACGATCATGCCCGGCGGCACGGCGCGGGTGGCGTTGCGCCAGTTTGCGCCAAAACCCTATTCCATCGAACGGGTTGAAACCCTCCCTGCCATCGAGCGTTTCCTGAAGGCAACCGGCGATTGCGAAATCGCCTGGCTGTCGGACGGCGTAGACACCGGGCGTGGGCCGGAGTTCATCGAGGCCTTGAGCAAAACCATCGGGGATCGCATCTTGACGATTTATGAAGGCGGCACGCCGCCGACGCTGGCTCTGGCCGCGGCCGAAAACGCCGCGGCGAAGATGACCGTGAAGGTGCTGCGCACCGGCGGCGGCATCGAGGCGGGGCTGGTGCGCGCGCTCGACCAGAAGGGCTCGCCGATCGGCGAAGCCCGCTACAGCTTTGCGCCGCAGGAGCGCGAGACCGACGCCGCTTTCGACCTGCCGGTCGAGCTGCGCAACGACATTGCACGGCTCGAGGTCTCCGGCGAACGATCCGCGGGCGCGGTGCAGCTTCTGGACAAGCGCTGGCGCCGCCGCGCGATCGGCGTCGTCAGCGGATCGTCCAGCGATACCGCGCAGCCGCTGTTGGCCTCGACCTTCTACCTCACCCGCGCGCTGGGTCCGTTCGCCGATGTCCGGCTCGGCGACAAAGGCGCGCCGCAGCAGGTCATCACCCAATTCCTCGACCAGAAGCTGCCGATGATCATCCTTGCCGACGTTGGAACGCTGTCGCCCGAAATCCGCGAGCGCATCAATGCGTGGATCGAGCAAGGCGGGGTGCTGGTGCGCTTCGCCGGTCCCCGCCTGGCGCAGGCCGATGACGATCTGGTGCCGGTCAAACTGCGCCGCGGCGGGCGCAGCCTTGGCGGCAGCCTGACCTGGGAAAAGCCGCAGCACCTCGCGGCCTTCGCCGCCGATGGACCGTTCGCGGGTCTCTCGGTGCCGAAGGACGTCACCATCAACCGGCAGGTGCTCGCCGAGCCTGATGCGGTGCTGGCGACGAAGAGCTGGGCCTCGCTGGAAGACGGCACGCCGCTGGTCACCGGCGAGCATCGCGGCAAGGGCATCGTGACGCTGTTTCATGTCAGCGCCGATATGCGCTGGTCGGACCTGCCGATGTCCGGTACCTTCGTCGAGATGCTGCGACGGATCGTCGACATGTCCGGCTACACCTCCAATCCCGGCGCGGGCGTCGCCGGCGAAACCGCCGCCGAGACGGTGGCGCCGCTGCACATCCTCGACGGTTTCGGCGTGTTCGGCCCGCCGCCGTCGACCGCAAAACCCCTGCCCGCCGACTTCCGCGATCGCGCGACGGTCGAACATCCGCCCGGCTTCTACGGCCCGGCCGACGGTCCGCTCGCCGTCAACACGCTGGCCGCCGCCGACCGGATCGCCCCGCTCGACACCGCGAGCCTGAACGCGCGCCACGCCAGCTACACCAATGCCGAACCGCGCGACCTGCGCGGCATGCTGCTATCGGCGGCGCTGGCGCTGTTCCTGATCGATGCCGTGATCGTCGCCATGCTCGGCGCCGGTATCGCCGCGCTGCTGCGACGGCGCGCGGCGCCGGCCGCGCTGGCGTTCGCGATCGTCGGCGCGGCGATGCTGGCAACCACATTGATAATCCCCTGGCCCGCGCACGCCGAGTCGAGCGACGATTTCGCCATCAAGGCGACGTCGCAGACCCGGCTCGCTTATGTCGTCACCGGCAATGCCGACGTCGATTCCATCGTCAAGGCGGGCATGGCCGGGCTGACGCTGTTCCTGGCGCAGCGCACGGCGCTGGAAGCCGGCGACCCCGTCGGCATCGATCCCGCGCATGACGAACTGGCGTTCTTCCCGCTGATCTACTGGCCGATCGTGCCGGGCGCCGAGAAGCCGCCGCAGGACGCCATCAACCGGATCGACGCCTACATGAAGCAGGGCGGCACCGTGCTGTTCGATACCCGCGATGCCATCGAAGCGCCGCCGGGAGAGAACGGCGCGGCGCAGACGCCGGGCATGCTGGCGCTACGCAACATCCTCGCCTCGCTCGACGTGCCCGAGCTCGAACCGGTGCCGCGCGAACACGTGCTGACCAAGACGTTCTATCTGCTGCGCGACTTCCCCGGCCGCTTCAACACCGGCCAGACCTGGGTCGAGACGTTGCCGCGCGGCGAGGACGACGAGGATGCCTCGCGGCCTGCCCGCGGCGGCGACGGCGTCTCGCCGATCATCATCACCTCGAACGATCTGGCCGGCGCCTGGGCGATCCGCCCCGACGGCCAGCCGATGCTGCCGCTGACGCCGGGCGAACCGCGGCAACGCGAATTCGCGTTCCGGTCCGGGGTCAACATCGTGATGTACACGCTGACCGGAAACTACAAGGCCGACCAGGTGCACGCGCCCGCGCTGATCGAACGGCTCGGGCAGTAAGGCCGCCATTATGCAATACGGCATCGCGTTTACCCCGCTCGTTCCCACGGTCGTGCTCTGGCTCGCGGTCGCCGGCATCGCCGTGATCGCGGCTCTGCTGCTGCTCGGGCGCGCCCGCGGTGCGGCGATCCGCATCGCCGCACTGGCGCTGATTCTGCTGGCGCTCGCCAACCCGTCATTCACCCGCGAGGACCGCGAGCCGCTGTCGTCGGTGGCCGCCGTCGTGATCGACAAGAGCCCGAGCCAGAATTTCGGCAACCGCACCGAGGAGACCGAAAAGGCCAAGGAGGCGCTGGTCGACAGCCTGAAGAAGATCAGGGGGCTGGAAGTGCGGGTTGTCGAGGCCGGCCAGGCCGACGGCGAAACCGACGGCACCAAATTGTTCGGCGCACTGTCCTCGGCGCTGTCGGACGTTCCCGTCGATCGCGTCGCCGGCGCCTTCCTGATTACCGACGGGCGGGTCCACGACATTCCGCCGAACGCCGCCGCGCTCGGATTCCAGGCCCCGGTGCATGCGCTGATCACCGGCCGCAAGGACGAACGCGACCGCCGCATCGCGATCTCGGCCGCGCCCCGTTTCGGCATCGTCGGACAGCCCCAGACCATCACCTACCGGCTCGACGACCAGGGCGTCAGCGGCGAGCGCGCCCGGGTCGTGGTGCGCCGCGACGGCGAAACCATCAACGAACGCACCGTGCTGAGCGGCCAGACCGTCAGCGTCGACGTCGACATCAAACATGCCGGGCCGAACATCGTCGAGATCGAGGCCTCGCCGCTCGAGAACGAACTGACGCCGGTCAACAACCGCGCGGTGGTCGCGATCGACGGCGTGCGCGACAAATTGCGCGTGCTGCTGGTGTCGGGCGAGCCGCATTCCGGCGAACGCACCTGGCGCAACCTGTTGAAGTCCGACGCCAGCGTCGACCTCGTGCATTTCACGATTCTGCGCCCGCCGGAAAAGCAGGACGGCACGCCGATCAACGAATTGTCGCTGATCGCGTTTCCGACCCGCGAATTGTTCCAGCAGAAGATCAACGAATTCCAGCTGATCATCTTCGACCGTTATGCCCGCCAGGGCGTGCTGCCGATCGCCTATTTCGACAATATCGCGCGCTATGTCCGCGCCGGCGGCGCGGTGCTGGTCTCGGCAGGCCCCGATTACGCCTCGAACACCAGCATCTGGCGCACGCCGCTGGATTCGGTGCTGCCGGCGGAGCCCGTCGGCGTCACCGAGAAGCCCTATTACGCGCATCTGAGCGACGCCGGAAAACGCCACCCGGTGACGCGCGGACTGGAAGGCTCCGCCACCGAGCCGCCGCACTGGAGCCGGTTCTTCCGCACCGTCGATACGCGTAACCCCACCGTGCCGCCGCTGATGACCGGCGCCGATGGCAAACCGCTGTTGCTGTTGTCGCGATACGGCGAAGGCCGCGTCGCGCTGCTGTTGTCGGACCATATCTGGCTGTGGGCGCGCGGCTATGAAGGCGGCGGACCGCATCTCGATCTGTTGCGGCGGATGTCGCACTGGCTGATGAAGCAGCCCGATCTGGACGAGGAAGCGCTTCGCCTGCAGGTCCAGGGGCACGATCTGGTGGTGCTGCGTCAGACCATGGCCGACAGTGTCGCGCCGGTGACGGTGACGTCTCCCACCGGGGCAACGCGCCAGCTGACGCTTAACGAAAGCGAACCGGGAACGTGGCGCTCGACGCTTGCCGCCAACGAGCTCGGCCTGTGGCAGGCGACCGACGGCACGCTGAAGGCGCTGATCAATGTCGGCCCGACCAACCCCAAGGAATTTTCCGAAGTCACGTCCACCACCGACATGCTCAAGCCCTTGGCGCAAGCCACCGGCGGTGACGCGCGGCGCGTGGTCGACGGCTCCAGCATCGATCTTCCACGCATCGTGCCGGTGCGCGCATCGAGCGTATTCCGCGGCGACGGCTGGATGGGGGTGCGGATGCGCGACGCCAGCGTCGTCAAGGGCGTCGGCGTGCTGCCGCTGTTCGCCGGCCTGATCGGCCTGTTGCTGCTGCTCGGCGGCTTTGCCGCCACCTGGCTGCGCGAGGGGCGCTGAGCGCGACCAGCGCTGCGCGCCATCTCACGTTGCGCAAATCATACACGCCTTGCGAATTTTCTTCGCCCGCGGATCGACTACGGTTGACACGGTCCGCCTCTCCCTGCGATGTTATATTATAACGTCGGGGCAGCCGAGATGCCTTGGCCTCCGACGCAAGGTATCGGCATGAAGTGGTTCCGGTCGAACATCAAACATGGCTCGCGGCTCGCGCTTCTGGCGCTGGCTGTCCAGTTTGCGCTTTCGTTCGGACATTTCCACGCCGCGCAGGCCGCACCCGCCATCCAGACCAGCCTGTCGCAGCCCGGCGCTTATGATGCCAACGGTCTTCCCGCCGACGCGGTCGATCAATCCGCCCAGCAGCAACCGGCCCCGGATCACGATTCCGGCCAGCAACCGGCCGATTACTGCGCGATCTGCGCCGTCATGGCGCTGGCGAACAACGTACTGTTTGCGACGCCGCCGCTGCTGCTGCTGCCGCAGGCGGTCGAGTTCCTGTACCAGACCACCGACGCCGAGTTCGTCCATCTGAACTCCGCCCGCGTCGCCTTTCAGCCTCGCGCTCCTCCTGTTTCCTGACCTCGATTGATTGAGCACGTCCGGATGATCGCCGCCTCACAGCAGGCGGTCCGTCCGGCGAATCGAGATCGGTCCGTCTAATATCGACGGCAGGCACCATCCGAATTCGCCGCCTTCGGCGAATTCGACTGTGGCCTTATCAGGATCGGGACAATGACGCTCCTTGCGAGAAGTACACTCTTCCTCTCCAGCTCAGCGCTGCTGCTTGGCCTGGGCGGCACCGCGATGTCGCAGACCGCAGCACCCGCAGGCGGCGGCACCACCGCGCTGCCAAGTATCACGGTCGTGGCACCGCATCGTGTGCAGCCGCCGCGCCGTCCCAAGGTCCGGGTCGTTACGGGCCAGCGCCGCGAAACACCTGCCGCGCCGCCGCCGCCAACCGAGGCGCAAGTCGTCGCGGGTCAGAACACCAAGTTCGACGAGACGCTGCACATGATCGTCGCGCCGATCGGCGCCAACTCGACTCAGATCAATCACCAGGCCATCGAAGCGCTGCCGCAAGGCAATAATACGCCGCTCGACAAAGTGCTGTTGCAATTGCCGGGCGTGACGCAGGATTCGGCGGCGAGCGGCGAACTGCATGTCCGCAACGAGCACGCCAATCGTTCAATATCGCATCAACGGCATCATGCTCCCCGACGGCGTCGGCGCTTTCGGGCAAATCCTCGATACCGGCATCGTCGGTAGTCTTGCGCTTTTGACCGGCGCGCTGCCGGCGCAATACGGCCAGCGCACCGCGGGCGTGCTGGACATCCAGACCAAGACCGATGCGTTCAACAATTCCGGCAGCGTCAGCGTCTACGGCGGCAGCCACGGCACGATCACGACTTCGCTCGAATATGGCGGCACGGTCGGACAGACCCAGTATTTCGTGTCCGGCCGCTATTTCGGCAGCAATCTGGGAATAGAAAATCCGACACCCTCGAATGAAGCCATTCACGACCGCACGGCACAGGAGAAAGGTTTTCTCTATCTTTCGACCGTAATCGATCCGACCAGCCGCCTGACCTTCATGAGCGGCGTATCAAACGGAAGTTATCAGATTCCCAACAACCCCGGGCAGACGCCGAACAACACGGCTTTCGGAGTATCCAATTTCAATTCGGCCTTCCTTAACGAACATCAGAACGAGTTCAACCAATTCAACGTTCTCGCCTACCAGAAATCGATCGACGACATCGATTTGCAGGTCTCCTATTTCAACCGCTACAGCCAGTTGCACTTCTACCCCGATCCGGTCGGAGATCTGGTCTTCAACGGCGTCTCGTCGGACGTTTACCGTCAGAGCGTCGTCAATGGCATTCAGGAAGATACCGCCTGGCGCGTCGGCTTTGCCCATACCCTGCGGTTCGGATTTTCCGTGAGCGGCGAGCGCTCGCTGGTCAACAACATATCCACCGTTCTGCCGCTCGCCGATCCCAACGACCCGACCGCCGGCACGATCGATGCGCCATTCTCCGTATTCGATTCAAGCGCAAGACGGGCTGGCTCATCGGCACCTATCTTCAGGATGAGTGGAAGATCAACAACCAATTGACCCTGAACGCCGGATTGCGCTTCGACCAGATGTATCAATATGTCGATGCCAACCAACTCAGCCCGCGCATCAGCCTGACCTGGAAGCCGTATGACGGCACCACCTTCCACGCCGGTTACGCGCGAAACTTCACGCCGCCGCAGCAGGTGATCGCTGCCCCGACCAATCTCGCGCTGGTGACGCCGCCCACGGTCCCCGCCAACACGCAAACTCCCGAGGTGGGACTCAACAGTCCCGTGCTGCCGGAACGGTCTCACGTGTTCGATGTCGGTGTCGTGCAGAAAATCTATCCCGTGCCTGGCCTCGAAGTCGGCGTCGATGGCTATTACAAGCTCGCGCGCGACCTGCTCGACGATGGCCAGTTCGGCGCGGCCTATGTGCTGAACGGCTTCAACTACGAACGCGGCGAAAATTTGGGGCTCGAACTCAAGTCGACCTATACCAATGGCAATTTCCGCGCCTATGGAAACGTCGCCTGGGCTAAAGCAGATCGCCACCAACATCGTGTCCAACCAGTTCTTGTTCGGCGCCGACGAACTCGCCTATATCGCCACCCACTATATCTATACCGACCATGCCCAGGTCCTGACCGCGTCGGCCGGCGCATCCTATCTCTGGGACGGCACGCGCTTTTCCGCCTCGATGATCTACGGCAGCGGACTTCGCTCCGGCTTTGCCAATACCGATCACCTGCCGTCCTATACTCAGGTCAATCTCGGTATATCGCACGAGTACCTTTTTCCGGGATGGACCAAGCCGACCACGCTGCGGTTCGACGTCGTCAACCTGTTCGACAAGATCTACGAGATCAGGGATGGCTCCGGCATCGGCGTTTTCGCGCCGCAATTCGGGCCACGCCGCGGCTTCTTCGTCGGCATTTCGCAGAAGCTGTGACGCGGCGCAAACCTCTCAACCTCATCTCGGGGTCGAAGCATGAAAACGTCAACTCCTCGAACGACATTCACCGACCTGCTAGCGCGCGTGTTGGCCGGCGTTGCGCTGCTCACTGTCTGCGCAAACCCGGCAGCGGCGCATCCGCATGTCTGGGTTACCGCCGCGAGCGAACTGATCTATGGACCGAACGGCTCGGTGACAGCCATCCGGCATGCCTGGACCTTCGACGACATGTTCTCCACCTATGCGCTGCAGGGTACCGAGAGCAGAAAGAAGGGCGTCTATACGAGGGAAGAACTGGCGCCGCTGGCGCAGACCAATGTCGAATCCCTGAAGGAGTACGGCTTCTTCACCTTCGCAAAGGTCGATGGCCAAAAACAGCAATTGCTGGCTCCGACCGATTATTTTCTCGAATACCGGGACTCAGCCCTGGTGCTCCACTTCACGCTCCCGTTCAAGACGCCCATCAATTCCAAACAGATCGTGGTCGAGATATTCGACCCGAGCTATTTCGTCGACTTCGCGCTGCAGAAGCAGGAGCCGATCCGCCTGGTCGGTGCGCCCGCCTCTTGTACCGCAGCGATCCAGCGGCCGAGCGACGGAACGGCCGGCGCCCAGAAGCTCGGTGAGGCCAGCTTCCTGAATGGGAGCAACCGCAATTATGGCGCGATGTTCGCGAACAGGATCACCGTGGATTGCCCTTGAGGATGACACGCATGAAAACGCACCGGCACATCGCGTTGAGTTGCGCCGCAATCATAGCCGCCGCCCTGATCGCCGATGGAACCCTGCAAAGCGCGCTGGCGCAAAATCCGTTCGGCGGCCCGCCCGCGGCTCACGACGCGCAAGTCGGCGGGATCGTGGGCTGGCTGTTGACGAAACAATCGGAATTCTATCGCGAGATTTCGTCCGCCATTCGCGCCGCCAAGGCCGACGGCCGCGCGGTATGGACCCTGCTGGCGATTTCGTTTGCCTACGGGATATTCCACGCGGCGGGCCCTGGTCACGGCAAGGCGGTCATCTCCTCATACCTCGTCGCTAACGAGGAAACCGCGCGGCGGGGCATCGTGCTGTCGTTCGTCTCGGCATTGATGCAATCGTTGATCGCGGCGTTGATCGTCGGGATCGGCGCCTGGCTGCTCAATGTCACCGCGAAAACCATGTGCGGCGCCGAGCGCGTCATCGAGATCGCCAGCTACACGCTGATCGCGGCATTCGGCGTCCGGCTGGTCTGGAGCAAGGGCGGCGACCTGATCCGGGCGCTGCGATCATCATTCGGCGGACCCGCGCCACTGCTGGCGCCGGCGCTGGCTCACGCGGCAGCACTTCATCACCGTCACGGAGATCACTCGGACCATCATGGCGATCACGGACATCATCGTCACGACCGTGCCCCTGCACATGCAATTGCCGCTCACGACCATATGGCCGGACATGCGCACGCGGAGCATTGCGACGCCCGGCCATGTCCACGACGAGCATTGCGGACATTCCCATGGTCCGGAGCCCACGCAACTTTCCGGTCCCGGCGGCTGGCGACGCGGTTTCAGCGCGGTCTTGACCGTCGGCATCCGGCCATGTTCGGGCGCCATTCTTGTTCTGGTTTTCGCGCTGGCGCAGGGGCTGTTCTGGGCCGGCGTCGCCGCCACCTTCGCGATGGGGCTTGGCACGGCGATCACGGTCGCGACCATTGCCGTCCTCGCGGTCTCGGCAAAGGGGCTGGCGCGGCGGATGACCGCCAGCCGCGAGGGCGGCGGCGCATTGCTGGTGCGGGGCATCGAGTTCGGAGCCGCCGGGCTGGTGCTGCTGTTCGGCGTGGGATTGCTGCTGGGCTACATCGCCGCCGAGCGCGTGACCTGCTTCTGAGAGGCTGCCACTATCGCGCCAGGCTCCAGTCCGGACGGATCGCGCCCGACACGTCCGTGAATGCGCCGTCGACGAGTTCGGCCACCAGCAGACGGCTGTAGTCGACCGGTCCCGGCAGGGTCGCCCGCCCCTTCGGGATCGGCTTGAAGCCGACGCGGCCGTAATAGGGCTCGTCGCCGACCAGAAGCACCAGGCGATGTCCCTTTGCCCTGGCGTCCTTCAGCGCGCGGTCGAGCAGCGCACGGCCGACGCCGCGGCCGCGAAACGGCGGCTCGACCGTCAGCGGCCCCAGCAGTAACGCCCTGGTGTCGCCGATGCAGACCGGCAACTGGCGCACCGAGCCGACCAGCAGCGTGCCGATCCAGGCCGTGAACGACAGATCGAGCAGATGATCGACGTGCTCGCGCAGCCGGTACGCGCTCAGCACGAAGCGGCCGGGCCCGAAGGTTCGCTCGTGCAGCCGTTCGATCGCCTGCGCGTCGTTGGCGGTTTCAGCCAGTATCGTCAGAGAAAGATCGTTCATGGGGCGCGGGATAGCATCTGGCGGAGGCGCGGTCCATCGTCCCGACCCCGGCAATTTCGGACCGGCTCAGTTCTTGTCGACGGGGGTTTGCGACAGATAGGCCAGGAGTTTCATTTCCCGCCGGCCGCGCGTCACCGTGTCCAGCACCAGCCCCGACGATACCGACAGCACCGCCACGATCATCAGGCCCATCGACAGAACCGCGGTCGGCAGCCGGGGAACGATGCCCTCCTCGAGGTAGGTGACGATCACCGGGATCGCGAGCCCGATCGAGATCATCGTGAGGAAAAACCCGATCGCCGCGAAAAAGCGCAGCGGTTTTTCCGAACGGTAAAGCTTCAGGATGGTTCCGAGAATCCGGAATCCGTCGCTCCAGGTGTTGAGCTTGCTGAACGATCCGGCGGGGCGTGCAAAATACGGCGTTTCGATTTCGGCGACGGGCAGTGCCAGCTCGAGCGCGTGCACGGTGAGTTCGGTCTCGATCTCGAAGCCATCCGACAACACCGGAAAGGATTTGACGAAGCGGCGCGAGAACACCCGGTAGCCGGAAAGAATATCCTTGAAGGCCTGGCCGAACACCGAGGACAGAAACCCGGTCAGCATCCGGTTGCCGATACGGTGGCCGGGCCGGTACGCAGCCTGCACCTGATCGACGCGAAAGCCCACCACCATGTCGAGATGATCCGAGATAAGCGTATCGATCATGCGCGGCGCGCTGGCGGCGTCATAGGTGGCGTCGCCGTCGACCAGCACGTAGATATCGGCGTCGATATCGGCGAACATGCGCCGGACCACATGGCCCTTGCCCTGGCGGCGCTCGCTGCGCACCTCGGCGCCCGCCTCGCGCGCCACCGCTATGGTGCGATCCGACGAATTGTTGTCGTAGACGAAGATCTGGGCCGACGGCAGCGCCTTGCGAAAATCGGCAACGACGGTTGCGACCGCGGCCTCCTCGTTGAAACACGGCACCAGAACCGCGATCCGCATCGATGATGGTATCATTGCCGAAACGCCTGCCCCTCGAAGCCCGCTGACTCAATTTCCCATAGCATGATCAGGCCCGGGCCGCCTGCCGGACCAGCCGGTCGTCCACTGCTTCCACTGGCGCCATCAGGGCGGCGAACAGCAGGCTCCACAGCGAGAGCATTGCGACAGGGATTGTATAATAAGGCGTGAACACGGGGTGGGTCAGGAAGAAGGCCAGATTCACCATAAGGTTTGCAGCCGTAACCAGCGCCGTTTGCCTGCAGCCGTTGCCGCGCGGCCAGCGCAGCATCACGAGGGTCCACGCAAGCGCGAGCACGAGCAGCACGAATTGCATATCGGCGAGGTAGCTCCGGATAATGGCGAAGCTGAACCCGGGAGGCGTCACGTCGACGGCGCCGTAAGTCGTCGCGAGCGGACTGCCGGCATTGATCGCATTCGCAAGCAGCGTCGGCGCCATGCCGGCCAGCAATGAGACACCGAACACCGCGCCCTGCAGGATGGTCTCCATCTTCCGGGAGAGCAGGAATGCAACGAAGAAGAAAACAAAATACCCGGCCGCCAGAAACAGGTTCGGCAATCTGAAATTGACCGAAAGGCCAACGAGGAGACCGACGAGCCCGGCCAAAAGCAGGCGGTGCTGTTGCCTCGCGGAAAACAGTTGCGCGGTGAGAAAGCCCGCGAGCGCGCATACCGCCATCGTGGGCGCGACCGAATAACTCGCCTTGGCCGGATTGATCATCAGGTAGATCGCCAGGCAACCGAATCCGGTCGCCAAAAGGATGGAGGATCTGGAACGCGCATATGAAATTCCGAGCAGCGCAAAGCCGGCCACGATGACGGTCGACAGGACGTAAAGCGGAATCGCCTGAAAGCCCTGCGGAAACAGCGCCAGCAAAAAGCCGGTGCCCGGCGGATATTGCATCACCAGCTTTTTCGTCGCCGGCATGAAATTGTGGCATGGCGCGGTGGCGGGATCGCTCCAGGTCGGAAACCCGATCTCCTTCAATTTCGAAGCCAGATAGTGATCATCATCCCGGGAGATGTCGGTATCCAGACCGCCAAGCCCGAATTGCTGGAACAGATGCGCCTGCCGCAGATAGCAGATGTCGTCGTAAACGCCGCGGGCTTCGCTCCAGCGCGAGATCGACCGGACGTTGCTCGCCACTACCAGAAGGCACAGGAGGCCGCAGGCAACCTTCAAATATCGCATCACTCTTTCCCAGGGCACGGCGCCCACAGGCTTGTCGCCAAATCCGCGGAAGCCCGCAAGGCCTAACGCCAGGTCGCAATCGGCGCCCTGCCCTCGAGCACCTCCGATATCCGCAACCGGGTACCCCGGGTCGTCTCCGCCGGCAGCGCGCCCACCTCGAAGAAGCCGCAGGCCGCGATTTCGCGGTTCGGCTCGGGCAGCCGGTCCTGGCGGAAATGCCGGACCAGATAGACCGCGACGTGGTCCCGGCGCGAGACGTGGCCGTTGAGGAAAATTCCGTGCAGGGCGGGCGGTTCCAGAAGTTCGATGCGCCCTTCCTCCATCAGTTCGCGCGCGAGCGCGTCGCGGAACGTTTCGCCGACTTCAACGCCGCCGCCCGGCAAATGCCAGCCCGCGACATAGCTGTGCCTGACCAGGAACACCCGGTTGTCGCTGTCCAGCACCACGGCCCGGACCCCCAGCGTCATGCCGCGGGCGAAGCGCCAATAGAGATGGAAGCTTTGCCGCAGCACCGGCTCGAAGCGCCTTCGCAAGGCTTGCAGATTCATCGTCATCGAATTTCCGGGGTTCCCGCCATCGTGTTTGATCCTCGTTTGATCCTTGCATCGCCCCGGCCCGCTTGCCATTACATTGTCCGGAACGTTCAGGATATCATGAGATGATCGCGCAATGGCTTGATCTCGCGGCGCCGCCAGCGGGCCGGATGTGATGACGGCCTTCACGCTGGCCCATTTGTCCGATCCGCATCTGCCGCCGCTGCCGGCGGTCCGGCTGCGCGATCTCGCGGGAAAGTGCGCGTTCGGCTATCTCAACTGGACACGCAACCGGCACAAGTACCATCGGCGCGAGGTGCTGGATGTGCTGGTGTCGGACATGCAGGCGCAGATGCCCGATCACATCGCCATAACAGGCGATCTCGTCAATCTCGCGCTCGAGGCTGAATTCCCGCCGTCGCGGGCGTGGCTGGAGAGCGTCGGCGCTCCCGACCGGGTCACGGTGATCCCCGGCAATCACGACGCCTATGTTCGCGTCACCGCGCATCGTTTCGCGGAAGCCTGGGGAAGCTATCTCGACGGCGACGCCGCGCCCGGCGGCGCGTTTCCGTCGCTGCGCCGACGCGGGCCGCTGGCGCTGGTCAGCGTGTCCTCGGCGGTCCCGACGGCGCCGCTGATGGCGACGGGACGGCTCGGACACGCCCAGCTCGAGCAACTCGAGCGGACGCTGGCGGGGCTTTCCGCCGAGGAGGCCTTCCGCGTGCTGCTGATCCATCACCCGCTGCGCTCGGATTCGCGCGCCAAGCGGCTTACCGATTCTGCCGAACTGCTCGCGCTTCTCAAGCAGCATGGCGTGGAACTGATCCTGCACGGGCACGATCACGTGCATTCGACGATCTGGGTCGAGGGACCGAAGGGCACGATCCCGGCGGTCGGCGTGCCCTCGGCATCGGCGGTTGCGCATGGCCGCTACCCCGACGCCGCCTATAATTTGTTTGCGATCGAGCGCGACGGCGACGGCTGGCGCGTCGAGCAGACGGTGCGGGGCATCGACAAGGCATTGCGCGTTCGGCAATTGCGCCAGACCCGGCTGATCTAGAGATCGCAAGGTCACGATCGGCGTCGCGGCATCCCGGCCGCGGACAAGGATTGCCTTAGCGGATGCCCGCGCGCAGAAAACTCTGGATGAAGGCGCGCTGGAACAGCAGGAACGCTATCATCAGGGGTGCCGAAGTCATCAGCGCCGCGGCGCAGATCACCGACCAGTCGATGCCCTGATCGACCGATGCGAAGACTTGAAGGCCAACCGTCAGCGGCCGGGTCTCGACGGAGTTGGTCACGATCAGCGGCCACAAGAAATTGTTCCAGTGATAGCTCACCGAGACCAGGCCATAGGCCACGTAGACGGGACGCGCTAACGGAAGATAGACCCGCCAGATCGTCTGCAGGGTGTTGGCACCCTCCATTCGGGCCGCGTCGTCGAGCTCCTTCGGGATCGACTTGAAGGTCTGGCGCAGGAGAAAGATGCCGAAGGCCGAGGCGACATAGGGCAGCCCTACTCCCGTCAGCGTATCGATCAGGCCGAACTTCTGCAGCGTCCGGTAATTTTCCAGGATGAGGACATCCGGCGTCACCATCAGCTGGACCAGGATGAGGGCGAACAACACCTCGCTGCCGAAGAACTTCCGGCGCGCCAGCCCAAACGCGGCAAGCGTGCAGATGACGAACTGCGCGGTCATGATGCCGATCACGAGGACAACGGTATTGAGGAAGTAGCGGGCGAACGGCGCCGCGGTCCAGGCGCGCTCGAAATTGTGCAAGGTGAGCGGCGCAAGCGGATCGAAATTCGTCGCGAATGCTGACGGGTGGAACGCGGCCCAGATCGCGTACAAGAGCGGCAACGCCCAGATCAGCCCGAACAGCCAGGCGGCGGTCGTCGAGGCGAACTTTCCTAGTCGATCGTGCACGAGTGTCCAACCCTTCAGCGATAGTGAATTTTGCGATCGAGGATGAAGAATTGCAGGAACGCGATGATGGCGAGCACCGACAGCAGCACGGTAGACAGCGCCGCCGCGTAGGCGGTGTCCCAGAAGCTGAAGGCGACCTGGAAAATGTAAAACAGCAGCAATGTGGTTGCGTTGTTCGGCCCGCCGCCGGTCATCGCGATGACCTGATCGACGACGCGAAAGGCGTTGATCAGGGCGTTGACGGCGACGAACAGCGTCGTCGGCATCACAAGCGGCCAGGTGATGCGGCGAAACACCACCCAGTGCCCGGCGTTCTCCATGCGTGCCGCCTCATAGAGCACCGGCGGCACCTGCTGCAGCGCGGCCAGGAAGAAGACCATGAAGAAGCCGGCCTCCTTCCAGATCGTTACCGCCATCAGCGCCGGTAGCGCGGTCGCGGGACTGCCGAGCCAGTTGACGCTGCCGAAACCGAAGGCGCGGATGACCTGATTGAGCAGGCCGTAGTCGGGGGTATAGAAGAAAAGCCAGATATTGGCGGCGGCGACCATCGGCAGGATGGTCGGCGTAAAGAACGCGAGCCGCAGCGCCGCGCGTCCCCTGACGTGACCCTTGACCCAGAGCGCCATGGCCAGCGCCAGGCCGATCGCGATCGGAACCGTGATGAGCGCATAGAGCAGATTGTTCTTGAGGGCCAACCAGAAGATCGGGTCGGCCAGCATGTTGCGGTACTGATCGAGGCCGACGAACACGGCAGGCCGCTTCCCATGCGGGGTCGAGAAGAAACCGTCGATGATGGTTGCGACCGCGGGCACGTGGGTAAATGTCGCCAGCAGGACGACGGCCGGCAGCGCCAGCAGCCAGCCCTGCACGTGGATGTTCAACTGCGGTGTGTGCCGTACCGTCATCGCGGGAGACAGCGCCGGCCGGGACGCGATGCCCCGGCCGGCATGCCCATCAGTTCTGATAACGGGCGAGAATGCGGGTCGCTTCCGCCTGGGCCTCGTCGAGCGCGGGCTTGGCTTGCTTGGCGCCGGTCAGGATCGCCTGCAAGGCATCGTTGAGCGCCTTGGTGACGCGCTGATTGTCGTGCGTCGAGAGTTCGGCAACGGCCTCCTTGAGCTGGTTTCGGGCGACGATAGCCGCCGGAAATTCGGCGGTGTATTTCTTCATCGCATCGGTTTCCCAGGCATCCGGCCGGGTCGCGACGTAGCCGGTGGCGATACCCCAATCGGCTGCGCGCTCCGGCGCCGACAGGAAGCGGGCGAACTCCAGTGCCGCCGCCTGTTTGGCCTTGTCGCTGGTCTTGAAGATATAGATGTTGCCGCCGCCGGTGGGCGAGCCGCCGCGCGCCTTCGACGGCATCGCCGCCACGCCGAAAGCGAACTTGGCGTTGGTGCGGACATTGGTCAGGTTGCCCGTGGTGGTCCACATCATCGCGGTCTTGCCCTCGAAGAAATCCTTCGGCGTCGTGCCCCAGTCGATGATGCCCTTCGGCATCACTTCCTGTTTCTGGCTGAGGTCGGCAAGAAATTGCGCGGCCTCTATGACCTTTGGATCGTTATAGGCGACCTTGGTGCCGTCGCGATTGGCGAGGATGGCGCCGTTCTGGGTGGTCAGCGCCTGAAACAGCCAATAGGGGAAACCGGACGACGGGATCTCCAGGCCCCACTGGGTGACCGCGCCGGAGGCGTCGCGCTTCGTCAGCTTCTTTCCGAACTCGACCATCTCGTCCCAGGTATGCGGGGGCTTTTCCGGGTCGAGGCCAGCGGCCTTGAAGGCATCCTTGTTCCAGTACTGCACGATCGTCGAGCGCTGGAACGGAATGCCCCAGGTATGCCCGCCCGCCTGACTGTTTTCCATGAACGCCGGATAAAAGGATTTGATCCAGTTCTGGTCGCTCTCCGATTTGGCGAGCGCGTCGTAGGGCTCGATCAAATCGTCGTCGATCAGGGTGAACATGTCGGTCGACAGCAGGATCGCGACGTCAGGCGCATTGCCGGCCTTGGCCGCCGTCATCGCCTTGACCACCGAGTCCTGATAGCTGCCGGTATAGACCGGCTTCACGGTGATGTCGGGATGCGCCTTGCCAAATTCGGCGGCATAGCCGTCGATGATCTTGGTGATCGGACCGCCGACGGCGATCGGATAATAGAAGGTGATCTCGGTCGCGGACGCGGCCGAGCCACCGAGAGCGGTGGCGGCCAGCGCCGCGGCAATTGTCAGCCGCGCAAAGATGTTCATGCGAAAGTGCTCCCCTGATTTGCAGTCGTTTGCAGCTGCGGCAACCGCGATCCGGCGCCGGTATCGATGGCAAGGCGTTGCCCGCTCACGGCGTCGAAGACGTGCGCGGCCGATGCCTCCCAAATGAGGCCCACGGTGGCCCCGACCGGCGGAGCGCCATCGCCGCGCGTGCGGGCCAGGATCGACCGCTCCCCGATCGTGCAGGTGACGAGTGCCTCGGCGCCCAGATATTCGACGGCCGTGACAGTCACGTGAAATCGGCTGTGACCATTGCCGGTGTCCACCGTTACGTCCTCCGGCCGCAGACCGAGCACACGGCCACGCCCCGAGGCCGCGAACAGCGCGGGGCCCGCGGTGCCGGCGACCACCGCGCCATGCGGGCCGTCGTCGAGATCGAGCAGGTTCATCGGCGCGCCGCCGATGAAGCGGGCGGCGAATAGGGTTGCCGGCCGCTCGTAGAGCTCGGCGGGCGTGCCGTTCTGCTCGATGCGGCCGGCCCGCATCAGGATGACGCGATCGGCCATGCTCATGGCCTCGGTCTGGTCATGCGTCACATAGATCATGGTGATGCCGAGCCGCTGCTGCAGGCTGCGGATCTCGCGGCGCAGTTCCTGGCGAAGCTGGGCATCGAGGTTGGAGAGCGGCTCGTCGAGCAGGCAGACCGGCGCTTCCGCGATCAAGGCGCGGCCGAGCGCGACGCGCTGCTGCTGGCCGCCGGACAGTTCGGCGGGCTTGCGCCGCAACAGCGCTTCCAGCCCGAGCAGCGCCACGATCTTGTCGAGCCGCTGCGCCAGCTCGCGCTTCGGCGTGCCGCGCACCGCAAGACCGAAGGTGATGTTGTCGGCGACGGACAGATGCGGAAACAGGGCGTAGGACTGGAACACCATCGCAACGCCGCGTGCCGAGCCGGTCAGGCCAAGAACGTTGCGGCCCTCGATCTCGATCGCGCCTTTGGCCGGATCGTCCAGTCCGGCGATCAGCCGCAACAGGGTCGATTTGCCGCATCCGGACGGCCCCAAGAGAACGACGAGATGGCCCCGCTCGACGGCGAATGAAACGCCGTCGACCGCCAGGGTCTCCCCCCACGCCTTGGTCACCGATCGGACATCGACGCTGATCACGATCTCGATTCACCGGTCCGTCGGATACCGCATTGTCAGGTGGCGATATCGACGGTGTATGAATGTTATATGACGCTCGGGCTATGCCTTTGAGATTGGATGTCTTATTCCCCGAAATGAACTTCCCGCTGAAATCGCGGCTAGAGATTGCGCAAGGTCGCAAACAGCGCCAGCGCGAATAGCGCCAGCGCGCCGGCGAGGAAGCCAAGCACGAAAATCCAGAACCCGCGGCGGCCGCGCTTGCCGGTCGCCACCGGCGCCGGCGCCGGAGCAACAACCAGCGCGTGTTCGCGCTCGATCATGCGGCGGGCGACATAATCGGTGACGGCCTCGACGATCTTCGCCACCTCGTGGGATTCGGCGATCACAATGCGGCCGAAGCGGGTGTCCTGCACGAAACGATAGATACGCTTGTCGCGTCCCATCATCACATGCGCCACGACGTCGATCCATAACCGCGGCGTGTCGCCCTGGCTGATGCCGCGATCGAACAGATCGATCTCGGCGGGAATTTGCGCAAACAGCGGATCGAGCGCCTCGTTGAGAATTTCCAGCCGCGCCACTTCGGCGTCGCGCAGGTCGACCACGACGCCGGTGCGGTCGGCGGCCTCGATCCGCGCCTGCCGGAGCGCATCGCGCAGCCGGATCGGGCGGGCATCGCTCGCAGCACTGCTTCCGGTATTTGCCGCGTCTGACATACGCTGGATCGCCTTTGTCCTGATGGGTCCCGAACGGGCTTAACCTATCAGTAACCATGCTTTCCGCAAAGGCCGTTTATTCCCAATGGCTTACGCCTTCGGCTGGTTATCCCCCGCAGGCGGCAGAGCGGCGAAGAGACGAAAACGGCCCCAGCCGGAAAACCGGATGGGACCGCTTCGCCCTTGGACGTCTTCTTCGAGTAGATCAGGCCGCGCGCGAGGGCTCTTCCACGATGGAGAAGCGGACGCCGGCCTTGTGGCGGTTCTCTTCCGAGACCGCGCGCCATGCATCCTCGGCCTCCTTGCGGGTCTTGAACGGACCCTGCACCTGCGCCGACCCTTCCACGAGCTTGTGGAAGTTCATCGAACCGAACTCGCCGCCAATCACCCAGAAATTGCTGCCTTTGGTCATCGTAGTCTCCTGTTGTCCGAGTAGCCTGACCAGCTGGAGTCCGACCCGAACTCCAGACCGATCGATTCCAGCGTTAGCCGAACTGGTTCATCGTGTTGTGGGTGCCGCCCGCCTTCAGCGCGGCTTCACCGGCGAAATATTCCTTGTGAACGTCGCCGATATCGGAGCCGGCCATGTTCTGATGCTTGACGCAGGCGATACCCTGACGGATCTCCTGGCGCTGGACATTCTTCACATAGCCCAGCATGCCCTGCTCGCCGAAATACTCCCGCGCGAGATTATCAGTCGACAGAGCCGCCGTGTGATAGGTCGGCAACGTGATCAGATGGTGGAAGATGCCGGCACGCTTTGCCGAATTGGCCTGGAAGGTGCGGATGCGCTCGTCGGCTTCGATGGCCAGCGGCGTATCGTCGTATTCCGGCTTCATCAGCTCGGCGCGATTGTACTTGCTGACATCCTTGCCGGCTTCCTTCATCGCGTCGTACACCTGCCAACGGAAGTTGAGCGTCCAGTTGAACGACGGCGAGTTGTTGTAGGCCAGCTTCGCGTTCGGAATCACCTCGCGAATGCGGTCGACCATCTTGGCGATCTGCTCGATATGCGGCTTCTCGGTCTCGATCCACAAGAGGTCGGCGCCGTTCTGCAGCGAGGTGATGCAGTCGAGCACGCAGCGATCTTCGCCCGTGCCGGCACGGAACTGATAGAGGTTGCTGGCAAGCCGCTTCGGACGCATCATCTTGCCGTTGCGGTTGATGATGACGTCGCCATTCCTGGCGTTGGCGGCCGTCACTTCCTCGCAATCCAGGAAGCTGTTGTACTGATCGCCGAGGTCGCCGGGCTTGTGGCTGACGGCGATCTGCTGCGTGAGGCCGGCGCCGAGCGAGTCGGTGCGGGTCACGACGATGCCGTCCTCGACGCCCAGTTCGAGGAAAGCATGGCGGCAGGCCCGGATCTTCGCCAGGAACACCTCGTGGGGCACGGTCACCTTGCCGTCCTGGTGGCCGCACTGCTTTTCGTCGGAGACCTGATTCTCGATCTGCAGGGCGCACGCACCCGCCTCGATCATCTTCTTGGCGAGCAGGTAAGTCGCCTCGGCATTGCCGAAACCGGCGTCGATGTCGGCGATGACGGGCACGACATGGGTCTGGAAGTTGTCGATCTTTTCGATCAGCGCCTTTTCCTTCGCCTTGTCGCCTTCCTTGCGGGCCGCGTCGAGCGCGCGGAAGACATCGTTGAGCTCGCGGGAATCGGCCTGACGCAGGAAGGTGTAGAGCTCTTCGATCAGCGCCGGCACCGAGGTCTTCTCGTGCATCGACTGATCGGGAAGCGGTCCGAACTCGGAGCGAAGTGCTGCGATCATCCAGCCGGAGAGATACAGATAGCGGCGATCGGTGGTGCCGAAATGCTTCTTGACCGAAATCATCTTCTGCTGCGCGATGAAGCCATGCCAGCAACCGAGCGACTGGGTGTACTTGGTGGGATCGCCGTCATAGGCAGCCATGTCGGCGCGCATCAGCGCCGCGGTGTAGCGGGCGACGTCCAGGCCGGTCTTGAAGCGGTTCTGCAGACGCATGCGCGCCACGGCTTCGGCGGTGACGCCGTTCCAGGTCGGCTGTGCCTTGAGGAGCGCCTCGGCGGCTCCGATTTCGCTCAGATAGGAAGCCGGTCCCTGGATAGCCGGGTCACTGATCCCACGTGGCTGGTAGTTCATCTGCGTGATCCTTCGTTCTTCCTGTCGACATTCGTGACAGTGCATTGCGAAACGTGGCAGGAGCTAAACGCCAATCCACGCAATTAGGCTAGATAGCTTGTGTTCTAATGGTGATGTCATGTAACATACGTACTTGTCATAGATGTCACTTTGTAATAATTGTCACAAAATTAGCGTTTTCAGGCGAAGTTGCCTCGCGGTTTGCGCCAGAAAACGCGCCAAACAAAGGGATGGTGGTCCGGTTCCGACGGAACCGGGGCTCCAGTCAGGAAGGCTGCCATGGCGACCGATTCCGGAAAGAAGCTGTTCGTCGGCCCCCGATTCCGGCGGATTCGCCAGCAATTGGGGCTGTCGCAGACCCAGATCGCCGAGGGGCTCGGCATTTCGCCGTCCTACATCAACCTGATCGAGCGCAACCAGCGGCCGGTGACGGCGCAGATCCTGCTGCGGCTGGCGGAGACCTACGACCTCGATCTGCGCGACCTCGCCACCGCCGACGAGGACCGCTTCTTCGCCGAACTGAACGAGATCTTCTCCGATCCGCTGTTCCGGCAGATCGACCTGCCGAAGCAGGAGCTGCGCGACCTCGCCGAACTCTGCCCCGGCGTGACGCACTCCCTGCAACGGCTGTACGCCGCCTATACCGAGGCCCGCCGCGGCGAGACCATGGCGGCGGCGCAATTCGCCGACCGCGAGGAAGGCGCCCGCTTCGAGGCCAACCCGATCGAGCGCGTGCGCGATTTGATCGAGGCCAACCGCAATTATTTTCCGGAACTCGAACAAACCGCGGAAACCCTGCGCGACGAGTTGGACGTGCCGGCGGAAGGACTGTTCGCCGCGCTCGCCTCGCGGCTGCGCGAAAAGCATTCGATCGTCACCCGCATCATGCCGGTCGACGTGATGCGCGAGACCCTGCGCCGCTTCGACCGCCATCGCCGGCAGCTCCTGATCTCGGAGCTGGTGGACGGGCCCGGCCGCAGCTTCCAGCTCGCGTTCCAGATCGGCCTTGCCGAATGCGGCGCCAGTTTTGACGCCATCATCAACCGCGCCGGCCCGCTCGACGAAACCCCGCGCCGGCTCTACCGGATTACGCTGGCGAATTATTTCGCCGCGGCCGTGATGATGCCCTACCAGGCGTTTCACAGTGCGGCCGAAAGCCTGAGCTACGACGTCCATGTGCTGGCGCAGCGCTTCAATGCCGGCTTCGAGCAGGTCTGCCACCGCCTCACCACGCTTGCAGCGGCCGAACGCGCGCGGCGTGCCGTTCTTCCTGCTGCGCGTCGACAATGCCGGCAACGTCTCGAAGCGGTTTTCGTCGGGCACCTTCCCGTTCTCGAAATTCGGCGGCACCTGTCCGCTGTGGAACGTGCATTCGACCTTCGACACGCCGGACCGGCTGCTCAAGCAGGTGATCGAACTGCCCGACGGCAACCGCTATTTCTCCATCGCGCAGATGGTGCGCCGCCCGGTGGCGCCGCATCCGCAGGCCGCAGCCGCGCTTTGCGATCGGGCTTGGGTGCGAAATCCGCCATGCCTCGCGTCTCGTCTACGCCGCCGGAATGGATCTGGAAAAAGCCGAGGGCACGCCGATCGGCGTCAACTGCCGGCTCTGCGAACGCGAAAACTGCAGCCAGCGCGCCGAGCCGCCGATCACGCGCACGCTGATCCTCGACGAGAACACGCGGCGGGTGAGTTCGTTTTCGTTTTCCAATGCACGGGAGTTGTGAGGGCGGCGTTCCATCCACTACACCCGGCGCTTGCCCAGCACGACGAGCGCGATGCCGCCGAGGATCGCGACCGACGCGAACAGCAACCGGAGCGTCACCGGTTCGGAGAGCAGCACGACACCGCCGGCCGCCGCAAGGGCAGGCACGCTCAACTGGATGATCGCGGCGGATACCGGCCTGAGCGATGGCAGCACGGCGTACCACAGCACATAGCCCAATCCGGAAGCGATGCCGCCCGACAAGGTTGCATAGAGTGCCCCCGGCGGATCGATGCTGGTCTGTCCGATCATCAGGAGGCTCAGCGCGAGCGCGAAAGGGACGGCGCGAAGGAAATTGCCCGCGGTGGCCGCAGCCGGGTCCAGGACGCCGCGGCCCGACAGGGAGTAGCCGCCCCACGCCGCGCCCGCGCCGACCATGAACAGCGAGCCTGCCAGCGGCGGCGACGCGAGACCCGGAAGCAGCATGTAGACAAGGCCCGCCACCGCGATCGCCAGTCCCGCCAGTTGCGCCCCGCCCAGCCGCACGCCGTTCAACAGGCCGTAGCCCAGCATGGTGGTCTGCACGGCGCCGAACAGCAGCAGCGCGCCGGTGGCCGCCGAAAGCTGCCGATAGGCGAAGGAGAAGAAGGCGGCATAGGCGAACAGCAACGCCGCCGCACGCCATGAGCCCGCCGCCGCGGCGCGGCCGGGCCGCGCATACATCAAGCCGGCAAGCACCAGCGCACCGGAAATCAGGCGGATCGACGTGAAGCTGGCGGCGTCGATCGCCGTGTCCCTCAGCGCGACCCGGCACAGCAGGGAATTACCCGCGAACGCAAGCATGGTCAGGCTCGTCAGCGACGCGATACGCAGCATGCCGTTCATGCGCCTTGCTCCGTTTCGGTGCGGATCGAGGCCGCAGCGGCTGCACGTGAGGTCCAGCCTTGATGTACCATACGCACGAAGCCGACGTCCTCCCACCGTATGATCCGGGAAAGAGACGGGGGCGAACACTGGGCGCCGTCAACCGCCGGCCTGTGTCCTCGTTCGCGTTCTCGAATGCAAGGGAGGGCGAGGACCGCATGGAGTTGTGAGGGCCGCGCCGGCGCAACAAACCGGACTCGTCGTCCCGGCGAAGGCCGGGACCCATACGCCGTGACGTCTGTTGGGAAAGATGCTGTTCGAGGGCTTTTGTAAAGCAACTAATTCCTGCGGTTATGGGTCCCGGCCTTCGCCGGGACGACGATTGAAAATGCGGCGCACCTGTTTTCCCAATCGATGGATTGCTTCCGCCTTCGCTCGTTGAGCTACGGCGGACAAGTCGCTTCGCTCGCAATGACGGCATCAACACACATGCCTAAAATTCCCGCGGCGCGGATTGCGCCCGAGGCTTGCTTGAATTCTGCGCCCTTCAAACAGAGGGCGCGCGGGAATGCCGGGTGCCCAGTGCACCCGCAGCCTCGTGTGCGCTGGGGTAGTAAAGAATGCACACGAGTATTCACAGCGGTCGCACCGGAAATCACCCGGCATCCCCGCACGCAATGGTTTTAACGGCTTCCTTCGTGATCTCCCCGGCGATCGGCTCTTTTGCCACCGTCGCTTGCAGCGTCTTGACCGCAAGCTTGACGCCAGCGTCGAGGCGTCAGGACCACACGACTTCTCCGTCCGCAATCAGCGCTGTTCGTCAAAAGCGCTGCCCGCGTCCACCGCAACCCGCCCCAACGTTCGTGACGATGGCCAACGCCCCTCTTCCGGGACGGGATGGCGGGGATATACAGGTGATTTGCGCATATTCGCGAAAATCAGAATATTTTTTGCGAAGGGACTGGACAGGTAGAAACAGCTTGATCCGGCTCGATAAATTCGATTTTACGCGCAGCCGTTCATAAAGGGAATGGCGCCGTTTCGGATCGCGGGACGAGGTAAAATCTCGCGCAACAATCTCAACTCGTCGTCCCGGCGAAAGCCGGGACCCATAACCACCGATGTCAATTGTTGCAATGAGCTGTGGCCCGCCTTCGCAAAACATACAGCGGTGGCTATGGGTCCCGGATCGCGCTTCGCTTGTCCGGGACGACGACTGAAAATGCGGCACGGCCTTCTTCCCAATCGTCACTGCGTTCCTTGCCGCTTACCGCGCATCATTTGCCGTTGGCGAATTGGACCCAGGCGGACTGCTGCGACGCCAGCAAGCTCCGTTCTTTCCTCTTCCAGCGCGACGACGCGCTTGGTGGCGGCGCTCATCGCGGTGGCGGCGACGTTGTAGCGGTCCACGGTGCGCTGGAGCGGGAAGATGAACTGGCCGTCGACGACCTTGTAGGTGCCGAACTCGCCGGCGATGACGCCGACATAGCTTTCGTAGGCACGGTAGAACTCGGCGCGCGCCGCCATCATCTTCGCGGTGAACGCCGTCAGCTCGGCCTGCCGCTTGTCGACGGTCTCCATCAGCCTGTCGAGCGTCTCCTTATCCACATTTAGCGCGAGCGCGCCTTTTTCGATCGCCTCGCGTTCGCCCTTGAGCAGGGCCGTGTAGCGCGGCATGAAGGCGGACGCGTTGGCCTGCGCCGTCTTCAGGTTGCGGCGGAACGCTTCGAGCTGCTCGCGGTTCATGGCGCCGAGATTGATGTCCCTGGGAATCGGCGGCTGCTCGACCTCGGCCGCCAGCTTTTCGGCGGCCGCATTGGTCGCGTCCGCGGCCTTCATGGCCATGGCCAGCGTCTGCAGCAAGCGGCTGGAGGGATGTTGCTTCAGCGCGCCGGTGATCTGCGCCGGCTCGGTGATGCCCTGCAGCGCCGCCTGGCTTTCGCGGGCGGCGACGCTGTCCTGATGGCTGGCGAGGCCCGAGAGATACCAGGCGCCGTACGAAAGCGCGACAAAGACCACGAACAGGCACGCGAAGGCGACGACAATTCGGGTCGTTGCTTTCCGGTTCGAAGGCACCTGCAATCCGCCTCCTGTCGCTGCTCCCGCCGCAGGCGGGCTCGCGACCATTATAGATTTTGTTCGCGCGATCGCGAACGGGGAAATGGCTGACAATGGAGCCTTTTCGCCGGATTCGCCATGGCCGGCATAGGCTGGCGGAAGCGACGCCGTCCTTCGGACGGCTATGCCGGAGAAGTGAATCGGTTTTCGGGTGGTTGGAATTGGCCTGAAAATATTGAATGCTCCTCCGGTCAAACCCGAGGGAGAGAATTCATGCGTATTGCGGTAGTCGGCGCCGGCGGGGTCGGTGGGGGATTCGGCGCGGCGCTGGCGAAGGCGGGCGCCGATGTCACCTTCATCGCGCGCGGCGCGCATCTCGCCGCCATGAAGGGAGTTGGCCTGAAGGTCACCGGCCCGCTCGGCGACACCCATCTGGTGCCGACCCAGGCCACCGACGATCCCGCCGATATCGGCAAGGTCGATATCGTGCTGTTCTGCGTCAAGCTGTGGGACGTCGAAAGCGCGGGCGAACGAATAAAACCGCTGATCGGCCCCGGCACCGCGGTGATCCCGCTGCAGAACGGCATCGATGCCCATGAGCGGCTGATCCCGATCCTCGGGCGCGAGGCCGTGATGTGCGGCGTGGCGCAGATCTCGGCCTCGATCACCGCGCCCGGCGTGATCACGCAGGTCGGCACCTTCATGCGCATGATCTTCGGCGAGCTCGACGGCAAGCGAAGCAAGCGCGCCGAGGATTTTCTCGCGCTGTGCCTGAAGGCCGGCTTTGCCGCGACTTTGAGCGAAGCGATCATCACCGAGCTCTGGATGAAGTTCATCCTGCTCGCCACCAATGCCGGCATGACCGCGCTGGCGCGCCAGCCGATGGGCCCGCTGCGCGACGATCCCGATATCCGCCCTTACTTCGCTGCCGCCTGCCAGGAAACCGCCAGTGTCGCCCGCGCCAAGGGCATCGCGCTGCCGGCCGACGCGCTGGAAAAAGTTCTCGACCTGGTCGCCCACATGCCGCCCGACATGAAGGCCTCGATGGCGCTCGACCTCGAGCGCGGCAACCGGCTGGAGCTGCCCTGGCTCAGCGGCAAGGTCGCCGAACTGGGGCGCGAACTCGGCGTGCCGACCCCAACGCACAGCATGATCTACGCGATGCTGAAGCCGTATGTGATGGGGAGGAAGGGGTGAGCGAAATTCGGGGGGTGGGTTAGCCGAAGGCGTAACCCACCTCTTCATCGTCGGGGAAAGACGGATTACGTTGGCTAATCCACCCTACGCGCTCTTGGTTGGTTTTCTTCGGCCGCAACTGACGCTAGAATGGCGGAGGGGGGCCATTTATGCCAAACAGATCGGAAGAGATTAGAGAGATAGTTGCCCAACCCGGCAACCAAGCCTCGTTTCTGCTTACAGTGGGGCCAGCAATTTGGCGTTGGGTGTCAAATATTTCGAACGTTGATTTCCTCCTCGAAGTCAATGAACAGAAGTTCTCCATGGTCTTTGAGTTCATGCAGAACTACGGATGGTGGCTCCTCTCGCTTGGTGGTGCACTTTGGCTATATTCTGGCGTGCGCAGTCGGAAGGGCGCGCAAACGGATTTTAGGCCATTAGTACTCGTTGCAGCCGCTATCGCGTTTATGTTTGGAGTACTTGTCGCAGTTCGTGCGACGGGCGCTGTTCCTAATATTGTAACCGCTTGGGGAGGTCCTCCAGGAAATTGTACGGCGGTCTTTGAGACAAGCCGACTCTTGAGTTTTAAATCAGGTTACAAAGTTGCCTTAGCCTGTGGTCTCGAAGATGCAACCACCGACCGGCTGGAGGACCAAACCATCACTTTCAGCAAGGTGTTTACAATCACCGGTGGGGGACAACCTATTGTCTCGCCTTATCGCCAAGTGATGATCGATCACATCAAGCAGGTGTCGGATGAAACTAAAAGGAGAGCGGGCTTTGATCCTGATAAGCCACCTCCTCCGGGCTCGCCGCTGATACAGGTGCAAACGTCAATTTGGCACGAACCAGTATTGGTCCCAAACGACTTGGTTATTGATAAAGTCGCATCGTTAGGAGAGCTGATCCGGCTTGGCGGTAAAATTCTTAGACCGCAATATTTCAGATGATTTGCTTACTCCTTTGAGCCAGAGAGCTTGAATTCGGGCAAAAGAGTTGAACTCAAGGGGTGAATGGTATGAAGCCACTGTTTATCCTGGTAACGCTGATAGTTGGGCTATCCACTTGCGTGGCGTTGGGCGAGTCGATCTCTGGCTCACAACGGATTTCGGAAAGCGCTCAAATCACACCGACATCAGACGTGGAAGCAGAGTATCAGCGTGAGAAGGCGAAATACTATGTGGCGCTACAAGAGCTAAACATCAAGGTATTTGATCAGAAACGCTACACGGGCTGGGTTATATTGATCCTCGTCACGATCATTACTGCGGGCGGTTTTGCGTTCTCCCTCTTCTTGATTCTAAAGCGTCCCAACAAAGGGGGCATCAGCCGGTCAGTGATCTAGAGGTCACGCTTCAAAAAATCCGGCTCACCTCAATTCAGACCGCGTCATTAGTCGGATTGACGGTTTATTTGGCTTCCCTGGGTTTTCTGTATCTGTACATGCAGATGACATACACGATTGATGTGAAACCGAGTTCATCGCCTACGATCATGTTTTCGCCCGCGACTCAATCAGCGCCTCTAGACGTAACAGGGACGTCCCGATCATCGCCTTGATGATGGTACCCCGTAGGATAGGTGGAGCGAAGCGATACCCATCAATTGCCTTCTCGACTCTGATGGGTTTCGCAGAGAGCTCAGCCCGCCCTACGCACTGCCCGCCAATCCCGCCAATTGCCTCAGCTCGCCGACGACAGGATCCGTGCGCCAAAACAACAATTGCATGCGCCGTTTGGGCATGAAGGTCGCCTTGCCGCCGAACTCGGTGGCGTCCCGGAAATAGATCGTGACGGGGCGGTAATTGATCCAGCGGTTCTGCCTGACATCGACGATCTCGCTGAAGGGTACGGAAATCTCCCTGATGTAATTGGACACGTAGAGTTGCCGCGCGTCGATGCGCACCCGCTTCAGGCCGGCGCTGAACCACAGGATGAGCGTCGTTCCCACCATCCACAGAGCCAGAAATGCGAATTTCATTTGTGAAGGCGGCGTCGGAGCGTTACCCGGGACCAGGTTGCCCAGCCAAAGAAGGACGGCCCCTGTTCCGACGAGCGAAATCCAGACCACCGGGAAGATGAATTTCGTCCAGAACGTCCAGGCCGACGATAGGGTTGTTTCCTGCATGACTTCGCTTTGCCTGAACCGGGTGCAAACAATCTAGAGCCCGGCGGTGAATGGCGGATTACGCTGCGCTGATCCGCGCTGCGGGCATCTCGCGCAGCTCAGGGAAATCAGCCCTTTACCGGGGTTTTCTCCCAGGCTGGACGGCGGATCACGCTTGCCTGATCGGCCCCGCCGGCCCTGTTAATGTTACGCTTTAACTAACAATTAAGTACGTGTTTGCGGGCCCGAAAAGCCCGGCCTAGCGTTTTTCCGGGGAGTGCGGGGCTTTGTAACCAGAGAATGGTGCGCGCCATGATGTATCGAGTTTTTGGGGCGCTTGTCGCGCCTCTCAGTGTAGCAGCCGTAACGCTTGCCGCTGCCCCTGCCTTCGCCGGGTCGGCAACGGTCCACGGCGCGGCGCTTGCCTCGTCGCATGCGGCTTCCCATGCGCCGGCGATCCGGTCGTTCCGCAATCACCGCCGCGGCGGCGCGATCTTCTGGCCCGGCTACGACGCTTTCGACTATGGCACGCCATCCGGCGAGCCGCTGGTCGACCCCACGCAGCCGGCCTCGGGCGACGTGCATTACACCTACACCCAGGACGTTCCCTGGGACTGGGCGCATCGCTATCCGCCGTCGGTCGCGCCTGTCCGACCGGCCCTATGTGTCGAGCTGCCCCGAGGAGACCAAGACGTTTCCCGGCCAGGACGGCAAGGACCGCACCGTCAGCGTCATGCGGTGCTATTGATAGAAGCGTAGCGACGGGTCCGCGCGAAGCGGGCCGATGACAGATCGCAGGGCGGGTTAGCGCAAGCGTAACCCGCCTTTGTTTTGTCCTTTGTGCGGATGAATGGCGGATTACGCTTCGCCAATCCGCCCTACGGATGTCACCATCTCAGCCTACGAACATTTGCGCCGGCTTCGGTGCGGGAACGAATCCGGTTGCGGCGGCTTACCTTAGACGTGCCTAAACCTCGGAGGCTTCCATGAAGATGGCCAAGATCGTTCTGGCGAGTTGCGCGGCACTCACGTTGATGGGTTCGGCCGGCTTTGCCCAGCAGGCGACGAGCGGAACCGGAATGGTCACCATCGTTGACCGTCTCAACGGTACTGTCGCAATTCGCCCGAGCCAGGACGGCACCGTCGGCGCCAATACCGGCACTGCAGCCACCGAATTCAAGGCCAAGGGCATCTCGCTGGAAAATGTGCACGCCGGCGACCGGGTGAAATATTCCGCCACCGAGGCGGACGGAGCCAAGACCCTCACCAAGATCGAGAAGCAGTAACGCGGCGCGGCACGCGGGCCTCGTGGTTCTCCCGGCGATGCGAAGCATCGTCCGGAGAGGCGCGGCCTTGCCCCGCTCCTCACCATGAGGATCAAAGACCTTGCCATGAGGGTTTGAGATCGCAGGGCAATCCGCTCAGCCCGGATCGGACTCCGAACCGGCGGCGTGGCCGCGAACCTGGACCCATTTTTCGAAGACAACGCCGATGCGGTCTTGATGCCGCCAGACCAGCCGGCATCGCGCAATGGTTCGAAACTTGTCGAAGGTGACGTAGAAATCGGTCGGGACAAGTCCCAGGCCATCCGACCGGATCCGGGCGCCGGTTGGCGTGACGTCCCAGGCGACACAGGCGTGCAACTGCCGGCCGCCGCGGAAGAACAGCAGGCCGTCCATCGATCGTTCGATCATCTGCAGTCCGATCCTAAAGCACACTGCCGCGCTGGCTTTGGCACTTCGAGGAACTACATCACCGATCCCACTGCGGCGAAGATATCGTTGCCCGCGCACGCCTGACAATCGCGAAGCCGAATTACGATTAACATGGCCGATGCTGCCGCCGAACGGTGGCGTTTTTTGGCTATTGCCGGCGTCACGAACGCCATCGCGCCGGCATTTCACCCCTTGCCCAAACGAAACGTCTGGGATCAAATTCGAATACCGGAGCCGTTTTGAAAAAGGGAGAGAACCATGCTCAAGAAGATGATGCTGGCCGCTGTGCTCGTGACGTTTGCCGGCGGTGCCGCGTTCGCCCAGGAAACCTGCGACAGCAAGGCCGTCGGCAAGGACGGCAAGCCGCTCGCGGGTGCAGCAAAGACCTCCTTCATGAAGAAATGCATGGCCGACAGCTGCGCGACCAAGGCGATGAGCGCGGATGGCAAGCCGCTTTCCGGCGCCGCCAAGACCAGCTTCATGAAGAAGTGCGAGATGGGCATGTAACGCGCCCGCGGGTCGCTTAGTGCTCGGTTGGCCCGTCATCGCGTACGGGAAGGCCGATGTTTCGCGCAAAGGCCATCAAGCAGGCGTCGCAAACCGGCTCGCGCAGCGGGATCGTGTCCAGATTCTCGCGAAATGCCGCCCTCTCGCTCGGCCACATGGCCGAGCAGAGGGCACACTGATCTTCACTCACAAAATCGGGCATCGAAAAGCCACCCCGGTTGCCGCTTAGCCGATCCGGCTACGCGCTCGTTTCGCAAGGGATCGCCGGTTCAGCGCCCTCGCGCCAGCGACTTCCACCGTTCCGCCGCCGCGATCGCCGGCGCCCACAGCGCATCGGTCGGCTGGCCGCGATGCAGCGCCTTGCCGACTTCGCAGATCGCCATGAAGGCGCTCGATCGCGCCTCCTCGACTTCCAGCGGCTGCTCGCCCTCGCCCTGCACCAGGGAGGCCAGCTCGTTGAGCATCGGCAGCGCGGCCTGCGGCGGCTCGCGTTCGGCGGCCTTCAGGGCTTCGATGACTTTGTTGGCTTTCTCTGAATCGGTCATGTCTGACATCTACTCCGCCTTGATGCCGGCCGTACGGACCACCTTGGCCCATTTCTCGGTTTCTTCCGCGATGCGCACCGGCCGCGCCGGATAATCAAGCGCGGATGCGGGACGCGGCAAGAGCGGTGCTGATGCAACGGCCCCGGCAAGCTTGAGGAATTGACGGCGGAGAAGTTTCATGATGCGCGCCCCTTTGTGGCGGTCACCCTATCCCAGGTCCGCTGGCGCGGTTAAGCGCCGCTTTTCGGCTCGCCGCGCGCGTCGAATGTTGCGAAGCGAAAAAAATTTTCACGCCGTCGCTTTTCGTGCAAAGTTCCGCCGCGATCGACCGACTATATGCCGTCACCAGCGCCCGAGAGTTTGTATCTCGTATTTCGGGGGACGAAATGAAGCCGACCCGCGTTCGTTTGCCTAAAAACACGTTGTTTCAAGGGGATGCGTTTCAACGTGACGCGTTTCAGCGTGATGCGTTTCAAGGCGATACGTTTCAAGGCGATGCGTTTCAAGGCGATGCGTGGAGACCGGATCTCGAAGCGCTGGCAACGGCGAAGGCCCGGCAGGATGCATCGCACCGGAAACTGGACAAGTTCATCACCGCAGCGCTCGCCGAGCTGAGCGATCGGCGCCGCATGGGCTAGCGCGGAATCGATTCTGATTTGATCAGAACCAAAACGCTATCTCCTTCATCCGACACGTTTTCTTTGCGAACCGAAAATCCTCCCCGCATCCGATGTGGGGCAGGCTTCGCTCGATAACCCATGACGGATCAGTACTTTGCGACCACCGGGCTGCCGAAGCGGCAGTTGACGCGCGCGATCGCCATCTCGACGTCCCGATGGATGTGTTCATCGTGCTTCAGTGCGGCGACATCGCAAGCAACTGTGTCCCCCGCGCAACAATCACGGTTATTCCAGGCCGGTCGTCTCGCCTCATCCCTTGGCTTCGATCGCCTCCAGCACCCGCGGCGGCGACATCGGCAGGCTGTAGAAGCGTTTGCCGAGCGCGTTGTGGATGGCATTGGCGACCGCGGCCATCACGGGCACCAGCGGCACCTCGCCGACGCCCTTCACCCCTTGCGGATGTTTCGGGTTGGGCACTTCGACCATCACGGTGTCGAGCATCGGCAGGTCCGAGCACACCGGCATGCGGTAGTCGAGGAAACCGGGGTTATCGACCTTGCCATCCCTGTTGTAGATGTATTCCTCGTTGAGCGCCCAGCCGATGCCCTGGGCGACGCCGCCCTGCATCTGGCCCTCGACATAGCCGGGGTGGATGGCGCGGCCGACATCCTGCACGGCGGTGTAGCGGATCACGCGCGCGATCCCGAGTTCGATATCGACCTCGACGTCACAGATGTGGGTACCGAACCCGCCCTCGGCGCCTTCGGTGTTGAGCTGCACGCCGGCGCCGATCGGCCCGCCCATCTGCGGGGCTTTTGCCGCAAGCTGGGCCAGGGTCAGCGGCTCGAACTGACCGGCATTGGGGCTAACCGGATGCGCCGCGCCGTTTTCCCATTTCACGGCCTCGGGATCGATCTCCCAGATCTTCGCCGCGCGCTCGCGCAAGGTGGTGATGATCTTGTCGGTGGACTGCGTCACCACGATCGCGGAGGCAAACAGCACGCGGCTGCCGCCGGTCAGGTTGGAGAAGCCGACGGTGGCGGTGTCGCCGATCAGAACCGACACCCGCCGGTAATCGATGCCGAGCAGTTCGGCGCAGATGTTGGCGATCGCGGCGCGCGAGCCGCCGATATCGGGGTGCCCCGTGGTGACGACGACGTTGCCGTCCTCGGTGATGTTGACCTGTGCGCTAGATTCGCCGCCGGCGTTGAACCAGAAGCCGGAGGCGACGCCCCTGCCCTGTAATTTCTTCAGCGGCGCCTTGTAATGCGGATGCGCTTTCGCGGCTTCCAGCGTCTCGACATAGCCGATGCGCGGAAACACCGGGCCGTGCGCCGCCTTGGTGCCCTGCCTGGCGGCGTTCTTCAGCCGGAACTCCAGCGGATCGATCTTGAGCGCTTCGGCGAGTTCGTCCATCACGCACTCCACCGCATAGGCCCCGATCGGCGCGCCCGGCGCGCGATAGGCCGCGACCTTGGAGCGGTTGGAGAGCACGTCGTAGCCGACCGACAGCACGTTCGGGATGTCGTAGGGTGAAAAACTGCAGCCCACCGCGCCGCGGATCGGCGAGCCCGGCAGCGCGCCGGCCTGCAGATAAAATGTGCCTTGCGCGGCGACGATGGTGCCGTCCTTCCTGGCGCCGATCTTGACCGTGCTTTTCGAGCCCGAGGTCGGGCCGGTCGCCCGCATCACTTCCTCGCGGGTCATCACCATCTTCACCGGACGGCCGGATTTCTTCGCCAGCAGGGTCGCCAGCGGCTCGAGATAGACGATGGTCTTGCCGCCAAAACCGCCGCCGATCTCCGCCGGAATGGCGCGGATGTCGCTCTGGGGAATGCCGGTCAGATGCGCCGTCATCGCGCGCACCATGAACTGGCCCTGGCTCGAGCTCCAGATCGTGGTCTTGTTGTCGGCGCCGACGCTGACCAGGCAGGCCTGCGGCTCGATATAGCCCTGATGCACGGGGCGCGTCGTGAAGGTCCGTTCGACGATCATTTCGGCCTGCTTGAAACCTTCGGCGACGTCGCCCTTCTTGACTTCGAGCTTGCCCGCGATGTTCGACGGTTTTCCTTCGAACTTGATGAACTCGTGCAGGATCGGCGCGTCCGGTTTCAGCGCGTCGTCGATCTCGATCGACCACGGCAGCACTTCGTAGTCCACCTCGATCAGCTCGCACGCCTTTGCCGCGATCGCCTCGGTGGTGGCGGCTACCGCCGCGATGGGATGACCGGGGAACAGCGCCTTGTCGCGCGCCATGACGTTGCGACACATCCAGCGCATGTCCTGGATGCCGAGGATGACCGGCTTGTCGATCGGGAAGTCGACGATGTCGCGCGCGGTGATCACGGCCTTGACGCCCGGTAGCCGCTCCGCCTTCGAGGTATCGATCGACCGGATGCGGGCGTGCGGATGCGGGCTGCGCAGCACCTTGCCCCAGATCATGCCGGGCATGGTGGTGTCCGCGGCAAACGCCGCGCGGCCCGTGACCTTGTCGGCGCCGTCGGGGCGAATGGTGCGCTGGCCGATCCACTTGTTGTTGGTAACGATGTTCATTGCGAGGACTCCCTGATTCCTTGCTCCCGCATGTCCGCGGCGGTTTCCAGAACCGCCCGCACGATCTTGTCGTAACCGGTACAGCGGCAGAGATTGCCGGCAAGCCAGAACCGCACCTCTTCCTCGCTCGGCTTCGGATTTTTCCGCAGGAGCGCGTCGGAGGCGACCAGCATGCCCGAAGTGCAGATGCCACATTGCAGCGCCGCCACTTCGAGGAATTTCTGCTGCAGCGGATGCAGGTGCTCACCGTTCGCCATGCCCTCGATGGTGCGGATCTCGCGGCCTTCGGCCTCGACCGCCAGCATCAAGCAGGAGCAGACCAGGCGATCGTCCAGCGTGATGCTGCAGGCGCCGCAATCGCCGGACGCGCAGCCTTCCTTCGAACCGGTCAGGCCGAGCGGTCCGCGCAGCGCGTCGAGCATGGTGGCATCGACCTCGCAGAGAAATTCCATCGGCTCGCCGTTGATGCTGGTGGAAACGTGCAGTTTTGACATGGTCTGAATTCCCAACCTCAGTTTTCGCGGGCGCGCCGGGCGGCGATCGCTGCGGTGCGCCTGAGCAGCACGCCGGCGATTTTGGTGCGGTAGACGATGGTGCCGCGCTTGTCGTCGATCGGACGGCAGGCCGAGGAACACGCGGCGGCCGCGGCATTCAGCGCGGCATCGTCGAGCTTGCTGCCGATCAGCGCCTTCGCCGCCGCCTCGACCAGCAGCACGGTCGGCGCCACCGCGCCGAGCCCGACGCGGGCCGCGGTGCAGATTCCATCCTTGAGCGTAAGGCTGACGCCGACGCCGACCACGGCGATGTCCATTTCGGTGCGCGGGATCATCCGCAAGTAAGCATCGCTGGAGCCCTTTGACCGCGGCGGCAGCGTGAAGCTGACGAGGATTTCGCCAGGCAACAGATTGGTGCGGCCGGGCCCTGCCGGGACTTTTTCCACCGGCAGCTCGCGCCGCCCGCTTGGCCCCTGCAGCGTGACGACGGCGCCGGCCGCGACCATCGCCGGCACGCTGTCGCCGGCCGGCGAGCCGTTGCAGAGATTGCCGCCCGCCGAAGCCCGCCCCTGCACCTGCGTGGAGCCGATCAGATTGACGGCCTCCAGCACGCCCGGCCAGACCTGGCCGAAACGCGGATGCTCGGCGAGCACCGCGCCGGGGACGGCGGCGCCAACGCGAAAGCCGCCATCGGCGGTCTCTTCGATCGCACTCATCTCGGCGATTTTCTTGATGTCGACGATCAGGCCCGGCTTGACACTGCCGGCGCGCATCTGCACCAGCAAATCCGTGCCGCCGGCCAGGATGCGCGCGGCAGTTCCGCCCGCGGCAAAGGCGCGGATCGCTTCGTCAAGCGTTGCCGGCGCCAGATATCGGATATCGGTCATGGTCGTTCCGCCGTCTCCCTGATGGCCCCCGGGTGATGTCAGCTCACCTTGTCGTTGGGCCTCGCGTGAGGCGATAGCCTACACGGGCGGGAACGATTGGAACAGGCCTCCAGAACCGGTTGAAACGGCGGGCTCCCATGCGTCGCGAGCAGAAAGCGCGACGCCGAGCCGCCGCTCAAATGCGCTGGGGACCAAATAGCGCATGACCGGCCGCTTGTTTGCAAAGCCGCCTGTGCAACTGCATACTCGATCGCACGAAATGTTTCTTTTGGCACTTGAGGAAGATAGACAATGGCGGACGCCGATCTGGATGTCGTAATCCGGCAGCTTGCGAAGCAACAACATAAAAGCCTGATGGCGGCCGCAAAGAGCCGGCGTAATCGATATGTCGGTCTCGCCGCCAAGGCGAAGGACAAGACGACCACGGATCGGTACAAGCAGATCGCCAAGGACACGATGGAGCAAGCGACCTTCGCCGCCAAGCGGCTGCAGATTTCCGCCGACAACGCCGCCGACAGTTATGCCCGCTCGATGCGGACTGCCGCGGCCGAGCACGCCGCCAAAAAGTTCGTAGAGAAGAAGGCGGTTAAAAAGAAGGCGGTCAAGAAGCCAACCAAGAAGACGAAATCCTGATTAGCCAGCCGCCGGGACGCAGGTAAAGCTTGCAGCCGACGCGGTGAAAATGTTGAAACGCGGGAGAACGTCTTGATGCCGCCGGAATCGGGGAAGGCGCTGCTGTTCGACATTGACGGCACGCTGGCCGATACCGATGCGCTGCATGTACAGGCGTTCAATCATGTGTTCGGCCCGCGCGGTCATGTCTTCGATCGCGAACGCGCGTCAAAGGAGCTTATGGGGTTTTCCACCGCTTCGATCAGCGAACGGTTTCTGCCGGATGAACCGCCGGAGCGGCAAGCGGCCATCATGGCAGAGAAGGAAACCGTGTTCCGCAGGCTCGTTTCCGGGAAGATTCAGCCGGTGCCGGGATTGATGACGCTGCTTGCGCGCGCCGATCGCGCAGCTATTCCCGTGGTCGCGGTCACCAACGCGCCACGGCTGAATGCCGAAATGCTGCTCGCCGGACTTGGGATCAGGCAACGGTTCAAGGCCGTTGTGATTGGCGACGAACTTCCACACGGCAAGCCGCATCCCTTGCCCTATCTGGAAGGCTTGCGTGCGGCGAACGCCGCGCCGGATCGGTCCGTTGCGTTCGAAGACTCCCGCTCCGGCATCAAGTCGGCGTGCGCGGCAGGCATTACCACGATCGGAATAAGGACGAGCCTCAGCCATGCCGATCTGGTCGAGGCAGGCTCGCGCATGACGGCCAGCACCTTCGAGGATCCGGAATTGATGAAACTGGTCGCCGCGGCCATGGGCTGGTGACGCCCATCTGGCGAGGCTCCCGCCGATCGGGGTTCGCAACGGGCTGGTCCGTGAGAAATCGATGAGCGCCGCGCCGCCGGGTTTTCGGCGGCACTTTGGGTCTCAAGCGGCCGCGAAGGGGTGGGAACGCTTTGCCCGCATCCGCATTTGTTCCGTCGGGGAAACGAGGGAGCGCGGATCGTGAAGCGAACCTTCCTGGCCGTTATCGTCTGCCTCGCCGCGATCGCGTTCCTGGCGCTCTTCCTTGCCGACCGGGAAATTCAGGCGGGTATTCGAAGGCTTTCCGACTACCGCTTCCCGCCGCGTTCCGCGCGTGAAGCAGACCCAGACCTGTGGTTCGTGACCAACCACACTTTTCCCCGCGGATCCGCCGACGCCTATTTGTCGATATGCCACGACCCATCTCAGTCCAGTGCCGGTGGGTCCACCCTGAAGGTGTCGATACGCTTGAGCAGGGTCGTCGACGTTCCGTCGCCGGGCATGGCCTCGAGCGAGGCATGAAGCGCGCGAACCGCGTCGTCCCATCGCCGTGCGCGGTAAGCTACGAGCCCTTCCTGGTAGCTGTCCCGCGATGACAGCAGTTGCGGCATGAGTTCACCCTTGCGTCCTTCCGAATGGGTGTGCCCCGCTACCACGACCCGATCGATCTCGCGAACCTCGAAGGCGCCACCCGTCGCGGCGATCGCTCGCGCCGAAACCAGATTACGGGTACCATACGCCTTGTTCGCGCCTTCCAGACGCGAGGCGAGATTCACCACGTCGCCCATCACGGTATAGCTCATCATGACATCGGAGCCGATGCTGCCGACCAGCGCCTCGCCGGTCGCAACGCCGATCCGCAAATCGCATTTCTCCATGGGGGTGCCGCGCACGCCTAGCAACTCGGAAATTTTCGCGGCGCAGCGCCGCGATGCGTTCGATCATTTCCAGAGCGGCGAGACAGGCGAAGCGGGCGTAATCGGCCTCGTCGACGAACGGGGGCCCCCAATAGGCCATGATGCCGTCGCCGATATACTTGTCGATGATCCCGCGGTTGCTCCGGATCGGTTCGGACATGATCGAAAGATAGCGGTTCATGACCTTGACCAGACCTTGCGGCGTCGCCTGATCGACTGCTTGATCATCGATCCGGAGAATCTTCTCAAATTCTGGAGAGTGAGGACATTTGAAATGGCTCTTCCTCCATGGAGAGGCGCTCGGGATATCGCCTAATGATCCGTCAGGAACGGCCGCCTGCTCTCGATCCACGTCAATCAGCCCGTCGGGCGGTATTCCATTCAACATCCCAGTCGACCGCGAGCGACGCGGTTACCGCTCCAGGCAATTCAGTCTTGGGACAAGGGGTTGGGCCGACATGAAAGGGCCGCCGGGAATATGTTCCGACGGCCCTCCGGGCTCAAAATTGATTGGGAATGGCAACCTGCTCAGCCCCGGTACCTCAGTTAAGCGGTTCTTTGCGCTTTTGTGAAGTCGAAAATGCATTTCCGGCTCCGGGAACAGGAAAGTCGTTGTCGCAACGACCCGGAATCCCGCGCTCAGCCTCGACCTGCCTCTTTATCGCCGCCCAACGGCGAACTACGGTGCGTTTTCGCCGTATGGCCGGAGGCCCGATGCGCACCAAACTAACCCTCGCGACCCTGGCAATGCTGCTTGCCTCCGCCAACGGCCATGCGGAGGACAATCGGGCCTGCATCCTGAAGGCCACCGAAGCCCTGCCGCACATCTCCGGGCTCCTGGTCAAGAAGACCCGGACCCGCCCGGCTCCCCCGGAGATCATGGCGACCTGGCGGGGACAGACGCGGCCCGTGATGGTGGACGTGGATATCGTCGCGGCGGGTACCGCGGAAACCTATTCCTATATCTGCGTGCTGACCAACAGATCGGCGTTCGTGCGCCGGGTCATGAGCTAGCTCCGATCATCGCCGTTCCGGCGCCAGAGTTGGCTCCCTATCGGCCGGCCGCGCTCCGGTGATGACGTGATCTCGCGGCGATGCTACGACGGCTGAAGCGAATTGGCACGCAACCGGAAACCGCATGCAATTTTTCTCGAAGACACGATTGATCCTCGGTGCAGTCTTGCTGGCGCTGCTGGGCGTGATGATGCTCTGGGCCCCGCGGCCGGCACCCGCGCAACCGATGCCAATTCCGGCGCGACCCGCCACAACGCCGATGCCCCGCGCCGCCGCCTGCCACAACGGCCTGTCGTTCGACCGCTTCCTCGCTGAACTGAAACAGCAGGCCGCTGCCGCGGGCGTCTCGCAGCGCGCGATCGGCGAGGCCTCGCCCTACCTCGTCTACGACCAGGGCATCGTCAACCGCGACCGCGGCCAGCGGGTGTTCGGGCAGGTGTTCACCGAGTTCGCCGGCCGCATGGCCGCGACCTACCGGATGCAGCAGGGCCAGGCCAGGATCAAGGCCCATGCGGCCGCCTTCGCCCGCGCCGAGAAGGAATATGGCGTTCCGCCGGCTGTCATCGCGGCGTTCTGGGGGCTGGAAAGCGATTTCGGCGCCAACATGGGCAACCTGCCGACGCTGCGCTCGCTGGTGTCGCTGGCCTATGACTGCCGCCGCTCCGAACGGTTCGCGGGTGAAACCATCGCCGCCTTGAAGATCATCAACCGCGGCGACCTGACGCCTGACGAAATGATCGGCTCCTGGGCCGGCGAACTGGGGCAGACGCAATTTCTGCCGACGCATTATTTCACCTATGCCGTCGATTACGACGGCGACGGCCGCCGCGATCTCCTGCGCAGCGCCGAGGACGTGATCGGCTCGACCGCGAACTACATCGCCACCGGATTGAAATGGCGGCGCGGCGAGCCCTGGCTGCAGGAAGTGCGCGTGCCGACTGCCGCGAACCTTGCATCTGGTTTTCCCTGGGACCAGGCCGACCTCACGATTCAATTGCCGCGCTCGAAATGGGCTCAGCTCGGCGTCACCTACGCCGACGGCAAGGCGCTGCCGAATGACGATCTGCCGGCGTCACTATTGCTGCCGATGGGACGGACGGGACCGGCGTTCCTGGCTTACGCGAATTTCGCCGCCTATACCGAGTGGAACAACTCGCTGATCTATTCGACCACCGCCGGCTATCTCGCGACGCGTATCGCGGGCGCGGCGCCGATGCATCGTCCGGCGGCCCCCGTGGCGCAATTGCCCTTCAACGAGCTGCGCGAACTGCAGCAACTTCTGGTGCGCGCGGGCTTCAATGTCGGCAAGGTCGACGGCGTGATGGGCCAGCAGAGCCGAACCGCGGTGAAGGCGATGCAGATCAAATACGGCCTGCCGGCGGATTCCTGGCCCACCGCCGAATTGCTGACGCGGATGCGCGGCCCCCGCGCGCAAGCGGCGCCGGCCGGGGCCACGGCTGCGCGATAATTGCCGTCCGGACAAGTAGCGCAAGTGTCGCGCAACTCTGTTACTCCGTCATTCCGGGACGGTCCGCAGGACCAGACCCGGAATGACGCCAAGAGAACCCCATAAGAAAGAGCATCCCATGTCCTTCTACGACGCGACCGTGCCCGCCTTCCTGCAGATCCTCGGCAGCCTCACCGGGCTACTCACCAAGGCCGAGGCGCACTGCAAGGCAAAAAACATACAGCCCGAGGTGCTGCTCTCCGCGCGGCTTTATCCGGACATGCTGCCGTTCAGCCGGCAGATCCAGCTCGCCTGCGATTTCGCCGGCAAAAGCTGTGCGCGCCTCACGCACGGCGACGTGCCGACCACGCCCGATACCGAGAAGAGCTTCGATGAACTGAAGCAGCGGCTCGCGAAGACCATCGACTATGTGAAGACCTTCAAGCCGGCGCAGTTCGAGGGCGCCGATGCGCGCGAGGTGACCTTCCCGGTGGGGCCCACCAGCATGACGCTGAAGGGCCAGCAGTTCGCCAGCGGTTACGCCTTCCCGAATTTCTACTTCCACGCCGCCATCGCCCACGGCATCCTGCGTCACAATGGCGTGGAGGTCGGAAAACGGGATTTCCTCGGGGTGTGAGCTAACCCGTCATTCCGGGGCAGCCCGCAGGGCTGAACCCGGAATGACGTCGAGGGATTGGCGGCAATCGACGCCTCTCCGATTGTGCCCTTACAGCGTGGTTCAACTGCGATGGCATCGGCCGGCAGGTTGCTTATGCTGCCCGGTTGTTAATTTCGAATAGATCTTCCTATCGTCGATGTTCGTAGCTTCTTGACGCAGGGTCATATGTCCGAGATCGCGCGGGCCTAGGCTGCACTTTTCGAATGGCTGGCGGCTTGCCGCGGCCTTTCGCAGTGCACACTTGATTGGAACCTGTCATTCGGACCTCCCTTGCCTCTCCTGCCTTCACAATCACGAAAGCCAAAAAAATGAGCACGTCGTCCAAACTCTTCGAGCCGTACAAACTTGGCCCGATCACGCTTCCTAACCGACTGGTGATGGCGCCGCTGACGCGCAACCGCGCGGTCGCAGGCCTGGTGCCGAGCCCGCTCGCGGTCGAATATTATGCGCAGCGCGCCTCCGCCGGCCTCCTGATCACCGAGGCGAGCCAGATCTCGCAGCAGGGCCAGGGCTATCAGGACACCCCTGGCATCTATTCGAAAGAACAGGTCGCCGGCTGGCGCAAGGTGACGGACCGCGTGCACGAGCGCGGCGGGCGCATCTTCATCCAGCTCTGGCATGTCGGCCGCATCTCGCACACCTCGCTGCAAGTCAATGGCGGCGCGCCGGTCGCGCCGTCGGCGATCCCTGCCAAGGGCAAGACCTTCGTCAACGGCACATTCGCCGACGTCTCGCCGCCCCGTGCGCTGGAACTGGCGGAAATTCCGGGGATCGTCGACGGTTTCCGCAAGGCTGCGGCGAACGCGCTGGAAGCAGGCTTCGATGGCGTCGAGATCCATGGTGCCAACGGCTATCTGCTCGACCAGTTCGCCAAGGACGGCGCCAACAAGCGCACCGACGCCTATGGCGGCTCGATCGAGAACCGCGCGAAGTTGATGCTCGAAGTCTCCAAGGTGGTGGCCGCCGAGGCCGGCGCCGAGCGCACCGGCATCCGCATCTCGCCGGTGACGCCGGCCAACGATATCTCCGACTCAAATCCGCAGCCGCTGTTCGACTACATCGTCGATCACCTCAACGCGCTGAAACTCGTCTATATCCATGTCATCGAGGGTGCGACCGGCGGCCCGCGCGACATCGCGCCGTTCGACTATGCCTCCTTGCGCAAACGTTTTTCCGGCGCCTACATGGCCAACAACGGCTATGATTTCGACCTCGCCAACAAGGTGCTGGCGGCTGACGAGGCCGACCTGATCGCGTTCGGAAAACTGTTCATTTCCAATCCCGATCTGGTCGAACGCTTCAAGCGCGGCGCGCCCCTGAACGCGCCGGACAAGGCGACGTTCTATGGCGGCGGCGCCAGGGGATATACGGATTATCCGACGCTGAGCGCCGCGCTCGACCCGGCGGAGTAAGAGCAAACCGTCATTCCGGGGCGCGCGTCAGCGCGAACCCGGAATCTCGCGCCGATTATCTCGGGATTCCGGGTTCGACGCTTCGCGTCGCCCCGGAATGACGCTTCAACAGCACGACGACCGGCGGGTTGCAGGCCCGCGACGATGTTCTAATGTGCCGGCATGAGCCAGCACTCTCCTGAAGACATCGTTCGCCGTGCCACCGCAGCCTTCAATGCCGGCCACCGCGACGAGGCCCGCAAACTGTGCGAGCAAGGGCTCGGCCGCGCGCCCGGCGATCCCATGCTCAGCCATCTGCTGGCCGCCGTGCTGTTTTCGCAAGGCGAGATCGAGTCGGCCCGCGGCCATGTCGAGACCAGCCTTGCAAAACGGCCCGGCCATGCCGCAGCCCATCTGCTTGCCGCACGCATCGCCCGCGCCGCCAAGGATTTTGACGCCGCGTTATCCCATCTCGATCGCGCCCTCGCGATGGCGCCGCAACGCGAGGGATTTCTGGAAAAGGCGCGCACGCTCGACCAGGCAAGCGTTTACCAGGCAAACCTGCGGACCGCCACGCGCGAGGCGTGGCAGGCGATCCTGAAAATCGTGCCGCAGAATGCCGAGGCCGCGGCGCGACTGGGACGCATGGCCTGGGAAGATGGCGACCACGCGCTTGCCGCCTCGCTGCTGGAACGCGCGGTGACGGGCGATGCCCCCGCATCGGCCTGGTTCGATCTCGGCCTGGTCCGGCAGGATTTGCGCGATTACGACAAGGCCGCGATCGCCTACCGCGAGGCGCTGGTGAAAAAGCCTGACCATGCCGAAGCTGCGCTCAATCTCGGCACCGTACTGCAGGAAGGCGGCGACCTTGACGGCGCCATGCGCGCCTACGCGGCGGCCTATCGGCTGCGCCCGGCCATGTTCGGCACCATCGCGATGGCGCTGACCTCTGCACCCCACGGCCGGCTGTGGCTAGACGAAGCCGCGCTGCGCCGCTCGCTAGGCGGTTGAGCGCCCTCTTCGCGCGCGAAAACGTTTGCGATAGACGCCGGGCGTGGCGAGCACTTCGGAAACCGTCCTGGAGTACGCCGTCTTGTGCGCCTCATCAAAGCTCTCGAACACGAGTTCGGGCGCCGTGCGCGGCACCGCAAAGCATTGCGCCACCGGCGTGCCCTTTGGCAGCACGCCGGAAAACTCCGCTTGCGTCCACAGCGCCGGGAAATTGATGCCGCCGTCGTAGAAACGATCGGCGTCCACCAGTCCCGAAATCAGGCGAAATGGCAGCTCGTCGCGGTTCACCGGGTGGGTGGCGAACAGCGACCAGCCGGGCTCGAGTTCGATGGTCCAGAAACTGTTGAATTTCAGCGCGGCCTGCCCTTCCTTCGCGAACGGCGCTTGCGCGAACTGGGCCGGGACGTGAAAGCTCAGGGGAGCGCGCGGATGTCCCGATGTCGCCGGTTCCGGAACGTCCCACTCCCACGAAAACGCGCCGCGCTCGACGATGACATCGCACGGCAGCAGGATCAGCACGCCATAGGCCATGGCGTCGACAAAGGGCGGGCATTGCTTGACGGTGCGGATGTCGCGGCCGTGGATGTCCGAATGCGCTTTCGCAGGCATCGCGCGCAGCCAGTCCGGCAAGCCGCTTCGCGCCGGCACCGGCCGCGGCAGATGCTCCGACAAGGCCGGATCGCAACGAAAGATCATGCGCATGGCGGGGCTCCTGAGGCGGACGGACAATTATTATCTCGTCATTCCGGGATGCGCCACTTGGCGCAGGCCCGGAATGACGAAAGGCAAAAGGCCGGGATTGCTCCCGGCCTTCGCTGTCTTCGTTACGCTCGGCTCAGTTTGCCGAAGCGCGCTTCGGCGGCGAGGCCGGCCACGACTTGATCAGGGTGTCGTAGTCGATGGTCTCGCCCTTCGGCTTCTCGTTCGCCAGCTTGCGCTGGGGCGCGATGTTGCCGTCCTTGGCCGACTTGTTGAACCAGTACTCGGCCGATTCCTTCTTGTTGAGCTTCGGTCCGCAAGCGCCCTGGACGCCGGATTTCTCCAGACGTTCCATCACCGAATCCTGGGCGGCGGCGAGCGAGTCCATCGCGGCCTGCGGCGTCTTCGCACCCGACGACGCATCGCCGATGTTCTGCCACCACAATTGCGCGAGCTTCGGATAATCCGGCACGTTGTTGCCGGTCGGGGTCCACTGCACGCGGGCCGGCGAGCGGTAGAACTCGATCAGGCCGCCGAGCTTCGGCGCGCGCTCGGTGAACGACTTGTCCCAGATGTCGGATTCACGGATGAAGGTGAGACCGACATGGCTCTTCTTCAGGGACACCGTCTTGGAGACGATGAACTGCAGGTAGAGCCAGGCCGCCTTGCGGCGGTCGACCGGGGTCGACTTCAGAAGCGTCGCCGAACCCACGTCCTGGTAGCCGAGCTTCATGCCCTCTTTCCAGTAGGCGCCGTGCGGCGACGGAGCCATGCGCCATTTCGGCGTACCGTCCGCATTCATCACCGGCAGGCCGGGCTTCACCATGTCGGCGGTGAAGGCGGTGTACCAGAAGATCTGCTGGGCGATGTTGCCTTGCGCGGGCACCGGACCGGATTCGGAGAAGGTCATGCCTTGCGCCTGCGGCGGGGCATATTTCTTCATCCAGTCGAGGTACTTCACGATCGAATAGACCGCCGCCGGGCCGTTGACGTCGCCGCCACGCTCGACCGAGGAGCCTACGGGGCGGCAGCCTTCCATGCGGATGCCCCATTCGTCGACGGGCAAGCCGTTCGGCAGGCCCTTGTCGCCGTTGCCGGCCATCGACAGCCAGGCGTCGGTGAAACGCCAGCCGAGCGAGGGATCCTTCTTGCCGTAATCCATGTGGCCATAGATCCGGGTACCGTTGATTTCCTTGATGTCGTTGGTGAAGAAATCCGCGATGTCCTCATAGGCCGACCAGTTCACGGGAACGCCGAGGTCGTAGCCGTATTTGGCCTTGAACTTGGCCTTGTAGTCGGGATTGGAGAACCAGTCGTAGCGGAACCAATAGAGGTTCGCGAACTGCTGGTCGGGCAGCTGGTAGAGATGCCCGTTCGGCGCCGTGGTGAAGGACTTGCCGATGAAGTCGTTGACGTCGAGCTGGGGATCGGTGACGTCCTTGCCCTCGCCGGCCATCCAGTCGGTCAGGTCGACCGCCTGGCCGTAGCGGAAATGGGTGCCGATGAAGTCGGAATCGTTGATCCAGCCGTCATAGACGTTCTTGCCCGACTGCATCTGGGTCTGGATCTTCTCGACGACGTCACCTTCCTGGATGATGTCGTGCTTGACCTTGATGCCGGTGATTTCCTCGAAGGCCTTTGCAAGCGTCTTCGATTCATATTCGTGCACCGTCAGGGTTTCGGAAACGGCGTTGATCTCCATTCCCTTGAAGGGGGCGGCGGCCTTGATGAACCACTGCATCTCCTTCATCTGGTCTTCCTTCGACAGGGTCGAAGGCTGGAATTCGCTGTCGATCCACTTCTTGGCGGCAGCTTCGTCGGCGAACGCAGGGGCAGTGATCGCAGCCGAAGCTGCCATCAGCGCGACCGCGCTCGTCATCATCAAGACGCGGGTCCTGATCAAGGGCCCCTTGCTCTTCTCTAGGCGTCGCATGTTGGTTCCTCCGTTGCAGCGACAAACATCATCAGGCCCGGGTTGGTCCCGGATCTGCTCTTTTTCGCCATCTTCAGACGGTGCGGAAAATCGCAACGGCTGAAACGAGCGAAATCACGGTAGCGAGCCACAGGCTCGACAATTCAATACCCGCTTCCCCGACCGGAAGCGTCCAGATCGTGTCGGTGCCGACGAAGCCGATCCACAACAGATGGATGACGGCGGCCATGATCAGCGAAATGAAAAGCCGGTCGCCGCGCGTGGTCGGAATCCGCAGGATTCCGACGCGCTCGGCTTCCGGATAGGCGATCGCGAGCCAGGTCATGACCGCGAGCGTGCAGGCGAGCAGCGCGAAGAAGATCGCGGTCGGCAGCGTCCAGGCCATCCATGCGATATTTTCCATGCGGCCCTCCCCTCACACCCTGCCGAGCGCGAAGCCGCGCGCGATGTAGTTGCGGACGAACCAGATCACCAGCGCGCCGGGGATGATGGTCAGCACGCCGGCGGCGGCCAGCAGGCCCCAGTCCATGCCGGCGGCGGAGACGGTACGGGTCATGACGGCGGCGATCGGCTTGGCGTTGACGGAGGTCAGCGTGCGCGCCAGCAGCAACTCGACCCAGGAGAACATGAAGCAGAAGAACGCCGCGACGCCGATGCCGCTCGCGATCAGCGGCACCAGGATCCGGATGAAGAAGCGCGGGAACGAATAGCCGTCGAGGAACGCGGTTTCGTCGATCTCGCGCGGCACGCCGGAGACGAAACCTTCCAGGATCCACACCGCCAGGGGCACGTTGAAGATGCAGTGCGCCAGCGCCACCGCCCAGGGCGTATCGAACAAATTGATCGCCGAATAGAGATTGAAGAACGGCAGCGCGTAGACCGCCGCCGGCGCCATCCGGTTCGACAGCAGCCAGAAGAACAGATGCTTGTCGCCGAGGAACCGGTAGCGCGAGAACGCGTAGGCCGCCGGCAGAGCGACGGAAATCGAGATCACGGTGTTGATGACGACATATTTCAGCGAGTTGATGTAGCCGGAATACCAGCTCTCGTCGGTGAAGATGCGCATGTAGTTGGCGATGGTCGGCTGGTGCGGCCACAGCGTCATGGTCGAGACGATCTCCTCGTTGGTCTTGAAGCTCATGTTGACCAGCCAGTAGATCGGCAGCAGCAGGAAGATCAGGAACAGCGCGAGGATGAGGCGGCGACCGGGAATCGAATGCATCATGCGACTCCCTGGTTGGGTTTGCGCTCGGCGCCGGCGTTGGTCATGACGGTGTAGAATATCCAGCACACGATGATGATGATCAGATTGTAGACCAGCGACAAGGCGGCGGCCTTGCCGAGGTCGAACTGTCCGAGCGCGATCTTGACGAGCTCGATCGAAACGAACGTCGTCGAATTGCCCGGACCTCCGCCCGTGACCACGAACGGCTCGGTGTAGATCATGAAACTGTCCATGAAGCGGAGCAGTACCGCGATCAGCAGCACGCGATTCATCTTCGGCAGCTGGATCGCGGTGAACACCGCCCAGCGCGAGGCGCCGTCGATCTGGGCTGCCTGATAATAGGCGTCGGGAATCGACTTCAAGCCGGCGTAGCACAACAGCGCCACCAGAGAGGTCCAGTGCCAGACGTCCATCACGATGACGGTGGCCCAGGCGTCGAACTCGTTGGACACGTAATTGTAATTGATGCCGATATTGTTCAGGACATAGCCGAGCAGGCCGATGTCGGGCCGCCCGAAGATCTGCCAGATGGTGCCGACCACGTTCCACGGAATCAGCAGCGGCAGCGCCAGGATCACGAGGCAGGCGGCGACGCTCCAGCCCTGCCGCGGCATCGACAGCGCGACCACGATGCCGAGCGGCACCTCGATCGCGAGGATCACGGCCGAGAAGAACAGGTTGCGCCCGAGCGACGCCAGAAACCGGCTGCCCAGATCGGTCGAGGGATCGAGTAACTCCTTGAACCAGCCGACGCCGTTCCAGAAGAAATGATTCTGGCCGAAGGTGTCCTGCAACGAGTAGTTCACCACCGTCATCAGCGGCAGCACGGCCGAGAACGCCACCACCAGGAATACCGGCAGCACCAGGAACCAGGCTTTCTGGTTGACGGTCTTGTCCATTACGTCCCCTCGACCAGAAGGCTGTCGGCGTAGACGTGGACGTGCGACGGATCGAACACCAATCCCGCCTGGTTGTCCGGAACCGAAAATCCCGCCGGCACCTTGGCCGCGAATTTCACGTCGCCGACGCGAACGCGCGCGAAACGGATGCGGCCGAGATCGTCGATCCGCTCGATATTGGCCGCCAGCAGGCCGGAGCCGGGCGGCGCGACGTCGACGAATTCCGGGCGCACGCCGATCTCGATCTTCGCTCCCGGCGGCAGGCCGTCATAGTTGCGGTCGAGCCGGATGGTGTGGCCGTCGATCCGCGCCTCGCGGCCGCGCACCTCGGCGGGCACGATGTTCATGCCGGGCGAGCCGATGAAGTAGCCGACAAAGGTGTGCGCGGGTTTGTCGAAGAGTTCGGCCGGCGTGCCGCTCTGCACCACCCTGCCGTCATGCATCACGACCACGGTATCGGCGAAGGTCAGCGCCTCGGTCTGGTCATGGGTGACATAGATCATGGTGAGATCGAGCGCGCGGTGCAGCGCCTTGAGCTTCGAGCGCAACTGCCATTTCAGCTCGGGATCGATCACGGTCAGCGGCTCGTCGAACAGCACGGCGGCGACATCGGAGCGCACCAGCCCGCGGCCGAGCGAGATCTTCTGTTTGGCGTCGGCGGTCAGCCGCGTCGCCTTCCGGCCGAGGTATGGCGTGAGGTCGAGCAGGCCCGCGATCTCCGCGACCCGCGCGTCGATCTCCGCTTTCGGCACGCCGCGGTTCTTCAGGGGAAATGCCAGATTCTGTCCGACCGTCATGGTGTCGTAGATCACCGGGAACTGGAACACTTGGGCGATGTTGCGCTTCTGCGTTGACAGCGGTGTGATGTCCTTGCCGTCGAACAGGATTTTCCCGCGCGACGGCGTCACGATCCCCGAGATCAGATTGAGCAGCGTGGTCTTGCCGCAGCCCGATGGCCCCAGCAGCGCATAGGCCCCGCCCTGCCGCCACGTCATCGTCACCGGCTTCAGCGCAAAGGATTCAGCCGGCGCATCGTTGCCGCCGTAGGAGTGCGCGAGATCGACGAGGTCAATGCGGGCCATGCGGCATCTCCCTCACATCGCGCCCGGCGCGGCGACCAGGCGGCCGGCCGCGTCGAACACGAACACATTGTTGGGATCGAGCGCGGCATCGAGCACATGCCCGGGCGGAAATTCGTGCACGCCTTGCAGCACCGCGACCCAATTGGAGGCATCGCGACTGAGATGCACGAAGCTTTCGGAACCGGTGATTTCCGTCACCGTCACGGTGGCGTGGAAGGCATGGCGGCCGGCCGCGCCGTTGGCGAGCTCGAGCTGGTGGGCGCGGAAGCCGACTCGATAGGCGCCGTCGCCGAGGCCGGCATAGAGTCCCGAGGCGGGCGCCTGCACGCCGCCGGCATACTGCACCGAGCCGTTCTTCTTCTCGATGCCGACGATGTTGAGCGGCGGATCGGAAAACACCTGCGCCACGCGCAACGTATCGGGATGGCGGTAGACCTTCGAGGTATCGCCGGCCTGCAGCACCTCGCCTTCCCACATGCAGACGGTGCGGCCGCCGAGCAGCAGCGCTTCCGAAGGCTCGGTGGTGGCGTAGACGAAGATCGCGCCGGAGGCCTCGAAGATGCGCGGCAATTCGGTGCGCAGTTCCTCGCGCAGCTTGTAGTCGAGATTGGCGAGCGGCTCGTCGAGCAGCACCAGATCGGCGCCCTTCACCAGCGCGCGGGCGATCGCGGTGCGCTGCTGCTGGCCGCCGGACAATTGCAGCGGCGTGCGCTTCAGATACGGCTCGAGCTTCAACAGCCGTGCGGCCTCCTGCACACGCTTGTCGATCTCCTCGCGCGGCCGGCGCTGCACCCGCAAGGGCGAGGCGATGTTCTCATAGACCGTCAGCGAGGGATAATTGATGAACTGCTGGTAGACCATCGCCACCGAGCGCTGGCGCACGTCGATGCCGGTGACGTCCTTGCCATCGACCAGCACGCGGCCGGAGGTCGGCGCGTCGAGGCCGGCGAGCAGCCGCATGATCGAGGTCTTGCCGGACAGCGTCGGGCCGAGCAGCACGCTCAGCGTGCCGCGCTCAAGCGTCAGCGAGACGTCGCGAATGGCCGGCAGGCCATCGATCGACCGCGTGACATGCTCGAGCGTAACGCTCATGTCCGCCCTCCCGCTTCACGCAAGGGACTTCCCAGGGAGACACGATGGGTTGCAATCCAGTCGTCGAGCGCCGCGATCTCGGCAGGCGACAGCCGCAATCCAAGCTTGGATCGCCGCCACACGATGTCCTCGGCAGTCAACGCCCACTCCGACGCCATCAGGTACCGGACTTCGCGCTCCGTCAAGGTGGCGCCGAAGGATTGGCCGAGATCGGCCAGCGATTTTGCATCGCCGAGCCATTTTGCAGTGCGGGTTCCGTAGGCGTGTGCCAGCCGGTTGGCGTGAGCGGGCGTGAGGAACGGATAGTTGCGCACCAGCTCCGCCGTCAGCGCCGGGATTGCGGAAACGTCCATGTCGCCGCCGGGCAGCGCCGCCTTCGCGGTCCAGCCCTCGCGCGCCTTGGAACTGCGCAGATAAGGCGACAGCCGCTCCAGCGCCTCCTCGGCGAGACGGCGATAGGTGGTGATCTTGCCGCCATAGATCGACAGCAGCGGCGCGCCGCCGGGGGTATCGAGTTCGAACACGTAATCGCGGGTGGCGGCCTTGGCCTCGCTGGCGCCGTCGTCATAGAGCGGACGCACGCCGGAATAGGTCCAGACCACGTCCTCCGGCTTGACCGGCTTAGCCAGATATTCGCTGACGGAATCGCAGAGGTATTTTATCTCTTCGGTCGAGGCCTTCACCTTGGCCGGATCGCCCTCGTAGTCGCGGTCCGTGGTGCCGATGAGAGTAAAATCGTCCTGATAGGGAATCGCGAACACGATCCGGCCGTCGGAGTTCTGGAACATGTAGGCGCGGTCGTTTTCGTACAGCTTTCGCACCACGATGTGCGAGCCCTGCACCAGCCGCACCTTGGCCCGCGCGTTGACGCCGGCGCCCGACGCCAGCACCTGCTCGACCCAGGGACCGCCGGCATTGACCAGCACGCGGGCCTTGATCGTCGAGCGCTCGCGGGTCAGCGTGTTCTCGACCGTGACGTGCCAGACGCCGTCGGCCTGCCGGATCTCGACCGCCCGCGAACGGGTGCGGATGTCGGCGCCGCGATCGGCTGCATCGCGCGCGGTGAGAATGACGAGGCGGGCGTCATCGACGAAACAATCGGAATATTCGAAGCCGCGCTTGAAGCGATTCGGCACCAGCGGCTTTCCGACCTCGTCCTTGGTGAGATCGACCGAGCGGGTCGGCGGCAACAGCACCCGGCCGCCGATATGGTCGTAGAGGAACAGGCCGAGCCGCAGCAGCCAGGCCGGGCGCAGGCCGGCATGGTGCGGCAGCACGAATCGCAGGGGGCGGATGATGTGGGGCGCGATCTGCCAGAGGATTTCGCGCTCGATCAGCGCCTCGCGCACCAAACGAAACTCGTAATATTCGAGATAGCGCAGCCCGCCATGCACCAGCTTGGTCGACCAGGACGACGTCCCACTCGCCAAGTCATTCATTTCGCAAAGGAAAACCGAATTACCCCGGCCCACCGCGTCGCGCGCGATGCCGCAGCCGTTAACGCCGCCCCCAATGATTGCGAGGTCGAAAATTCGGTCCAAAGACGCTTCCCCGGCGTTCGCCTATTCACTTTGGCGATTTGGCTTTCGATTTCGAATAAATCACAACCAAATGTGAAAGCAAGCGAAAAGCGGGAACTCGGGATTGCCGAATTCGGCAAGGAGGAATCCTTCGAGACGCGGCTTCGCGAGGCCGCTCCGCGAAACGAGATCCAACACCTTCGGCACGGCGGACATGGATTAGCTGTCAGACTCCTCGAAGTGAGCGGCGACATCTCCGCGCGTCGCGAATCTGAGACCATGGATACGCTGCCAGCCGGGATGATGAGCTACCTAAGCAGCCGCGTGACGGTCGACGGAATCTCGGGCACGGCGTCGTCGATATCGGCCGACGCCTTCGGCATCGCCTCGATCACCTCGATGCCGCGGGTGTGGCAGATGTTGGCCAGCCCCGCCGGCAGGGCGGCGTCGGTGACGAAGGTCTGGATCTGGCTGATATGGGCGATGCGGACCGGGGCGCTGCGCCGCAGTTTGGTGCTGTCGGAGACCAGCATCACCTTGCGGGCATTGGCGATGATGGCCTGCGCCGCCTGCACCTCGCGATAGTCGAAATCCAGCAGCGCGCCCTCCTCGTCGATCGCCGAGGCGCCGATAATGGCGTAATCGACCTTGAACTGGCCGATCAGGCTGATCGCGGTCGAGCCGATCACCGCGCCATCGGCCCGGCGTACCGCGCCGCCCGCCACGATCACCTCGATGCGCGGGTGCCGGTACAAGAGCATCGCGACATTGAGATTGTTGGTGATGACGAGCAGATCCTCATGCGAGGTCAGGGCGCTCGCGACTTCTTCCGTGGTGGTGCCGATATTGATGAACAGCGAGCAGCCGTTCGGGATCAGCGCCGCCGCGGCCGCTCCGATCGCCTTCTTCTCCTCGGCGGCGACGAAGCGGCGGGCCTCATAGGCGAGGTTCTCGACGCCGGAGGCGATGATGGCGCCGCCATGGATGCGGGTGAGCGAGCGGTGATCGCAGAGATCGTTGAGATCCTTGCGGATGGTCTGCGCCGAGACCTCGAAACGCCTGGCGAGGTCGTCCACCATCACCCGGCCGAAGGCGCGGGCGATGTTGAGGATTTCGGATTGGCGGTGGGTCAGTCCGGTCACGGCGGCACCTCGGGCAAGGACGCGCCCCCATGGTGCGGCGGTTCAGGCCCCCGGTCAACGCGGGAGTGGCAGCCCCATTGGCCGCCCTGCGCCGAATGATGAATCCTGGTTAAAGGGTGATCAGGATCCGATTCAATAGAACCGGATCCTGATCTCATCTCTTTGTTTGAGCATGATCTTTTCGGAAAACCGGTTCCCACTTTTCCGGATCCTGCCGGTGGTCTCACCGGGGAGCGCTTTTGCAGGGAAAGGCTTCCTTCAGGCTGTACAAGAGCGCAAGGGAGAGCGGCATGAGGGCTGCGTCACCGCCCCGCTTGCGTGCCCAGCGCAGCAGAATGTCGTTCGCCCGGTCGAACGTCAGGACCGGAGGATCTCCGCCCAGGCAAAACAACCTGCCTTCCAGCGATATGTTGTAGGCGACGAGGCCGTCCTTGATCCCCTCGAAATAGGGCTTGTTGAAACTGAAATCCTTCTCGCTTTTCGGATGCTGATATTGCTCGATCGTCACCGTCTGCGCGGTGGCGCCGGAGACGGGCCATCCGCCGAGGAGTGTGGCCGCCAATGCAACGATCACGACGGAATGGCGGAAGGTCGGTCCGGTCACGGCGGCACCTCGGGCAAAGTCGCGCCCATGGTGCGGCGGTTCCGACGTCCGGTCAACGCAACAGAACCGGCTTCCTTATGCCGGGGCAAATCGTGGAGGGCCGGGACGGAGCCCGGCCATGACAAAACGGGAGGCCGGTGTTTACGCCGCCAGCAGCTTGTCGAATTCGGCGGGCTCCAGGGTTTTTCCCTCGCCGTCGGTAACCACGACCTGCCAGCCCTCGCTGGCCCAGACGCGTGCCTTGGCAATCGCGATCAGAACGCTGCTGCGTTCGCACTTGACGGTCTCATTCTCTCTCATTGCGACGATCTGATAGGCCAATTCACCTGCTCCCCGATACAAAACGCGTCCCCTCCAGTTAGGCCCTGCCGCTTTGACTGCAATTCGCCGGCAAAGTGACGTTTTGGCGGCACGTCCCCGTTAGAGCACGGTGCCGGCCCACGGGTCGCGACGCAGAGCCGCTTGATGCTTCGGACGGTCAGACTATCAACACAATTCACAGCGCAGTGACCGCTCCGGTACAGACACACGCATCGGCTGTGCTTTAAGTTCCAGAGGTGAGTCCTCGACAGAATCAGTTCTTGGACAGAATCAGTCCAGGGTCTCATGCAGTTCAGTGGGAATGACATGACACATCCTTCGCTTCTCAATCCGTTCCACGCGAATCAGGAGCCTGCGAAAAGCTTCGGCCGGCGGGCGGCACCGGCCACGCGGACCACGCCCGTCTGCTCCAACTGTCAATCGGACGACATTATCGGTCACGCGACCGTGCAGTGGAGCAACGAATCGCAGGAATGGGAGCTGGCCAGCACCTTTGCCCAACCGGCGCACTGCAACTCCTGCAACGGCCGGTGCGAGATCATGTGGCTGCCGCGCAATTAAAAAAGTCAGGGGCCGGCTGACCTGCGGCATCCCGGCTCGACCTTCCGGGATTGTGCTGCTCGCGATTTACCTTGTCGGAGACTGCCTTGCCGCGCGGCCGGCCGTCGCAAACGATCAGGTGTAGTCCTGTCTTCCGAGGACCGGCTTTTTGCCGCGGGCCGGGCTCTCCCTCGCATCCAGCAGGAGAACCCCATCGGCGACCACCTCGATGATTTCCTTCCGCTCCAGTTTCGCGAAGGTGCGGGTCAGGGTTTCGGGCGCCATGCCGAGATGGGCTGCGATATCCCGGCGCGACATCGGCAAGGAGACGAACCTGTCGGCGCGTCGCGGCAGGCGCCTGCGCCAGTTCGCGAGAAACGCGATCAGCTGCTCCTCCGGCACGCCCCGGCCGAGCAACAGCATCTGGTCCTGGGAGCGCTTCAGCTCCTCCGCCGCGACATCGATCGTCAACCGCGACATCGCGCGGTTGGCCTGAATGAATTCGAAAAGCTCGCGCCGCGCAAACCGACTGGCGGAAACCGCGCCGATCGCGTCGGCCGAAACACCGTGCCGTTCGCCGCGCGGCCATTCCAGCAACTCGCCGGGCAGCGCAAACCGCAGCACGTGATGCCGCCCATCGGCGAGCTTCCTGTAGACGCGCACGACGCCCTGCGACAGACCATAGACATCGCCGGCGATTTCGCCTTCAGCGATAATCCGCTGGCCGGAGCGAAAGCGGACGGGCGTCGCCAGCCGCTGCAATTTTCGCAGCTCGCGGGAATTGAGGGCTAGCTTGCCGAAGAGATCAGGGAAGTCAGCCCGAGCCATTACAGTTCAATCTCTTGGTACTTCAATTTCTTGCACCGGCGATGCAAATCATCAAAAAAACAATCGCACCTGAAAGCATGCTTGCGGCCGCCATTGAATGCGGTCGCTCGTCGCACGCGCTCACAGCAGGTAAAACACTTGCCCGCAACTGCACGCGATCAGGGTTTCATCGCGAGAGGCTGAAGCTCTCTCTTCGGAGAATCCGGGTGGATACGCCTCTACCCTGAATGCAACGTCCGCCGTGTCGGGTCCGTCATTCTCGGACGCGTGCGCGTTGCCGGCGGCGCCGCAGTTCGGGCACAGAATATCGAGTTCGAATCGCTTGCGCGTGGTCATGCCTGTTATCGCCCGTCTATCGGACGGTCGGGGCGCCGCGCGCCTTGTCGTGGAAGCCGGCTTGAACATTGCTGCAGCCCGGATCGTGCGCTCGTGCGTTACTGGCGTACCAGATACCAACAATTCCGATCAGTGCCATCGCGCGGCCAAATCCTGCATTACGTTCACCCGAGGCGATTACCGGCTTGTTCTCGTGCAGGCAAAAAGACTCGCTCTAAATTGGAGACATTCTAAATGCCGAATGCAGCGGCCGATGTCCGCGAGCCGACCTATCCGGCAAAGAAAGTCTGCCCACGGCGTCGCCACTCATCCGAGGGGGAGAGAAGCGATGGCGCCTTACGCCACCAGCCTGAAATCGCCGCGGGCGAGTTGGAGCGCCGCGCGCTCGGCCTCCCGGGCATTGCGAAACAGCCGGCCTTCCAGCGGATTGAAGCGGTGGGTGGCGGCGAAAAAGCGATAGCCGCCGGATTCGCGCACGACGATTCCCGCCGGCTGCGAAGAGACTTCGATGATGTAGGTGTCCGACATTTTCCCGTTCCCGAGCGCCCTGTTCCTCAGCGCGGGCCGACAACGGCGAAGGCGGGCAAGAGTTCCAGGCAGGAATGGGCGCCCGATAACAATCGCGTGGGATGCGGCGCCGCGCGCCCCCTCGATCGTGGGCGCAGAAGGTGGGCACGACGCCAACGTGCTCTTGCTCAGCCTGGCCAAAGTCCGCGCTGAAACGCCTGGCGCGCCCGCGGCAAACGGGTCGCAAGGCCGGCATCGGAAGTTATTTGCGCTGGATCAGAATTCGAAGATATCGTTTCCGCGTCGCGCCAGAACATGCAGCTCCGCCAGCGTGCCCCGGATGGCCGTGCATCGGCCGCACTCAATCTTGGTGTCGGCGGGGGCGTTCGCGAAGTCGGCCATCTTGATCGACAGACTGCCGCACTCACGGCAGACGACCTTGAAGCCCGGCCGTTCCCTGATGTCCTGCTGCGCCGAATTCATCGTGCCGATACCCCCGTCAGCTTCGACGATAGGGGGCGAATTCTAAATTTCGGGCCGTGGCATCGGGCGGAATCGAACGATCGCGTTAGGGAAATTTAAACCGACCGGGAGCCGCTCGCGAGACGCCGGCGCCACGACGAAAACCGTCAGGCTGAAATCGGCGGCTCGCCGTGCTGAATCGCCTGCGGAAGGCCGTGGTCGTCGATCGAGACATAGGTAAAATTGCCGTCGGTCACCAGGATCGAATGCAATTCCTTGCGGCGAAGCACCCAGGCTTCCAGGTGCACGGTAACCGAGGTCCGGCCGATCTTGACCAGATTGGCATGCACGGAAACGAGATCGCCGACATAGACCGGTTTGCGGAAATTCATGGCTTCGATGGCCACCGTGACCGTGCGCGATTTCGCGATCTTGGAGGCAAAGATGCCGCCGCCGATATCCATCTGGCTCAGCAGCCAGCCGCCGAAGATGTCGCCGTTGGCGTTGGTGTCGGCGGGCATCGCCAGCGTGCGGATGCAGAGATCGCCCTGCGGCTCCTCGCAGGTCACCAGCGGGGCGTGAACGGCCTGGGTGTCGGTCATGTCGGTAGCGTCCCGCGCGGTCGAATCGAATTGGTTATTTGAAGCTATCCCAGCCGGCATCCGGCGTGAACCGGCCGCCGAATTTCGCGGCCAGCGCGCGCAGCGCCTCGACCACTTTTTCCGGACCCCGGCTGCGCGCATAGTTCAGCGGCCCGCCGCGGAACGGCGCGTAGCCGGTGCCGAAGATCATGGCGCCGTCGACCGTGTCGGAATTGTCGACGATGCCTTCGCGCAGGGCCGCGACGCAGACGTTGGACATCGGCAGGATCAGCCGGTCGATCATTTCCGGCGTCGGCTGCGCCGCATTGGGCGAGGCCGGCGCCTTGTCGGCCTTGCCGTCCTTCCAGACGTAGAATCCCTTGCCCGTCTTGCGGCCGAGTTCGCCCTTTGCCACCTTGTCGCGCAGCCAGGCTGGCGTCGGCGGCAGCAAATCGCCGAATTTCGAGCGCAGCATGTCGCCGACATCGAGGCAGATATCAAGGCCAACCTGGTCGGCGAGTTCGATCGGGCCCATTGGCATGCCGAATTTTTCAGCCGCCGCATCGATGGCAAGCTTGTCGATGTTCTCGTCCAGCATCAGCATCGCTTCCAGCATGTAGGGCGTCAGCGCGCGGTTGACGAGAAAGCCGGGCGAACTCCTGACCGGCAGCGGCAGCCGGTCGATGGCGCCGACAAAGGCCAGCGCCTCCTTCAGCATGTCGGGATCGCTGCCGTCATGGCTGACGACCTCGACCAGTTGCAGCCGCGAGACCGGATTGAAGAAGTGCAGCCCGACCAGCCGCTCCGGCTTTTGCAGGGTGGTGCGCAGGTCCTGCAGCGGGATGCTTGAAGTATTGGTCGCAAGTATCGCGCCGGGCTTCATTTTCGGCTCAAGCGAGCTGTAGACCTTCTGCTTCAGCTCGAGCTTTTCCGGCACCGCTTCGATGATCAGGTCGGCGTTGCGGACGCCCTCGCCGTCCATATCGGGCACAAGGCGATCCAGCGCATCGCGCACATCGGTGCGCTTGCGCATGATCTTGCCGAACAGATCCGCGGCCCGCTTCATGGCGCCGGCGATCGGCTCCGGCTTCATGTCGGCCAACGTCACCCGCAGGCCCTGATTGGCGCACCAGGCCGCGATGTCGCCGCCCATCGCGCCGGCGCCGATGACATGGACATGGCCGACCTTGTTGCCGTGGCCGGTGAGCTTCTTCATCTGCTCGCGCAGGAAGAACACCCGGATCAGGTTCTGCGCCGTCGGCGTCACCATCAGATTGGCGAACGAGGTCTTTTCGGCCGCCAGCATCGCTGCCTTGTCGCCGCCGTGCTTTTCCCACAGCTCGATCAGGGCGTACGGCGCGGGATAATGCTCGTGCGGCGCAGCCTTTTCGGCCTCGCTGCGCATCCGGTTGGCAAGGAAGCCGCGCACCGGCGTGAAGTTGAGAACCGCGTTGAGGAGACCCGGCCGGGCGCGTTTCAGGTGGCCAAACAGCGCGTCCTTTACGGCATTGCGGACATGGCGCTCCTGCGCCACGCCGTCGACCAGCCCAAGCGACTTTGCCCGCCGCGCGTCGATGGTCCTGCCGGTCAGCATCAGGGTCATCGCCTGCATCGGATTGACCAGCCGCGTAAGCCGCGCGGTGCCGCCGAGCCCCGGATGCAGGCCGAGCATCACCTCGGGAAAGCCGAAGCGGGCGCCGTCGATCGCAATCCGCGACCGGCAGGCCAGCGCGACCTCGAGGCCGCCGCCGAGGCAGAAGCCGTGGATTATAGCGACGCTCGGCACTTTCAGGTTTTCGAGGCGGTCGATCACCGCATGCGCCCGGCCGATGGCGGTCTCGACGGCGCGGGGATCGGTGGCGCCGCGGAATTCGTTGACGTCGGCCCCGGCGATGAAGCCGGACTTCTTTGCAGAGCGGATGACGAGGCCGGCCGGGCGCTGGCTTTCCAGCGCGGCCAGCACGGTGTCGAGTTCCTCGATCACGTCGGCCGACAACGTATTGGCACTGGCGCCGTCGCGGTCGAACAGCAGCCAGGCGATTCCGTCGGCGTCGCGGGTGAGCTTGAAATTGCGATAGGGACCGTTCTCCTCGGGCTTTGGCCCGAGTTCGAGCACGCGGTCGGCGAGAACGTTCAAGACCCTGGAATCCATCATCACACCGTCTCGATCAGCATCGCGCCGCCCTGCCCGCCACCGATGCATTCGGTGGCGATGCCGCGCTTGGTGCCCAGCCGCTTCATGGCGTTGACGAGATGCAGCACGATCCGATTGCCGCTGCAGCCGACGGGATGGCCGAGGCTGATGGCACCGCCGTCGACATTGAGTTTGCTGCGGTCGATCTCGCCCGCGGCGGCCTCGAGGCCCAAAATCTCGCGGCAGAATGTGTCGTCGTTCCAGGCAGCCAGACACCCCAAGACCTGCGTCGCGAACGCCTCGTTCAATTCCCAGGTCTCGATATCGCCAAGCGCCAGTTTGTTGCGCTTTAGAAGCTCGGTCGCCGACAGCACCGGACCCAGGCCCATGATCGAGGGATCGAGCGCCGACCACTGGCTGTCGACGATCACGGCCTTTGGCGTCAGACCGTGTTTCTTGACGGCTTCTTCCGAGGCCAGGATGGTCCAGGACGCGCCGTCGGTGATCTGCGAGGAATTGCCGGCGGTGACCTGGCCCCACGGCCGCTCGAACACCGGCTTCAGTTTTGCCAGTGTCTCGGGCGTGGAGTCCGGCCGCACGCCGTCGTCGTGGTCGTAGAACTTGCCGTCGCGGGCGAAGGCGGTTTCGACCTCGCCCTTGAGCCAGCCTTGCGCCTGGGCGTTGGCGAGCCGCTTGTGGCTTTCGGCGGCATAGGCGTCCGACTGGGCGCGGGTGATACCGAAGAGATGGCCGACCACTTCGGCGGTCTGGCCCATATTGAGTTCGGTGATGGGATCGGTGAGCCCCCGCTCAAGGCCGATGATCGGCTTGAAAAAAGCGGGACGCGCTTTTGCCAAGGCTGCGATTCTCGCCAGAATGCCCTTGGCGCCGGCAAGGCCGGCAAACCAGCGCACCCCGGCCTGCGGCCACACCAGCGGCGCGTAGCTCAGCGCTTCGGCGCCGCCGGCGAGGATCAGGTCCGAGACGCCTTCGCGGATATAGCGATATCCCGTGTCGATCGACTGCATGCCCGAGCCGCAATTGATCTGCACCGTGAACGCCACCATGGCCTCGCCCATGCCGAGCCGCAACGCCGCGACCCGCGCGGGATTCATCTCGTCGGCAATGACATTGACGCAGCCGAGGATGACCTGATCGAAGGCGGTGGGCGCGAAGGGTTGGCGGGCGAGCAGCGGCCGTCCGCATTGCACGGCGAGATCGACGGGGGTGAACGGGCCCGGCCCGGAGCGCGCCTTCAGGAACGGCGTCCGGCTGCCGTCGATGATAAAAACCGGTCGCGCCATCAGCTTGCCGCCCTCTGCTCGCCGAGTTCCTGAAAGAACTGATGCACATCGGCCGGGTTCTTGTAAATCGGCGACAGCGCTTCCGGCGCGAAGTCGTCGACTTCAATGACTTTCGCAACCGCCTGATGCGCCGCCGCAAGCCGATCGGCTTCGGCTTGGGTGATGACGCCCTTCTTCACCGCCTCCGTCAGGTCGTGGATGCGGGCGGCGCGCAATCGCTTGGCGATGTCCTCGGCGCCGGTGACGAGCAGGAACGCCTTCTCCAGCCGGGCGACGCCACGGTCGTCGTCGACATGCGACAGATCCGGCGTCAGGCGGTCGCGCGACGCCGACGGCTCCAGCACGATTTGCGCGCATTGATGGATGACGCGGTCGGAGGGCCCGAGCACGCCGGCGCCGAACGGCTGCACCACGAATTTCAGCAACGTTGCGACAAAGCGGTTGGGCAGGTTGGCCAGGATTTCGGCGACGCGGTTCTCGATGGTCTTGAAGCCGCTCGCCATGCACCATTCCAGCGCGGCGAAATCGGCCGCCTGCCGGCCCTCGTCCTGCCAGCGTTTCAGCGCGGCGGACAACAGATACAGTTCGGACAGGATGTCGCCGAAGCGGGCCGACAGCATCTCCTTGCGTTTCAGGGCGCCGCCAAGCGTCAGCAGCGCCATGTCGGCGCAGAGCGCGAAAGCCGACGAATAGCGCGAGAGCTGGCGATAGAACCGCGTCGCATCGCCCGCGTCGGGCGCCGGCGCAAAGGCACCAAAGGTCCAGCTGCGGCCCCAGGCGCGGAACAGCGTGGCGATGCTGTGACCGATATGTTTCCAGAACGCTTTGTCGAAGGCGTCCAACCCTTTAGCGCGGTCTTGTTCACCCAGCGCGTTCATCTCATCCAGAAGATAAGGATGAGCGCGGATCGCGCCCTGACCGAACACGATGAGATTGCGGGTAAGGATGTTGGCGCCCTCCACCGTGATGCCGACCGGCACCGAGCGATAGAGGCTGCCCATGTAGTTCTGCGGGCCGTCGATCACGGCCTTGCCGCCATGGATGTCCATGGAATCGTCGATCGCGATCCGCATCCGCTCGGTCGCCTGCAGCTTCATGATGCCGGAAATGACCGCCGGATGATGGCCCTGGTTGAGCGCGGCGCAGGTCAGCCGCCGCGCCGCGTCGAGCAAATAGGCGGTGCCGGCGATCCGGGCCAGCGGCTCCTCGATGCCCTCGAACTTGCCGATCGGCACGTTGAACTGCTCGCGGATCCGGGCGTAGGCGCCGGTGGTGCGCGCGGCAAACGCCGCGCCCGCCGCCGACAATGACGGCAGCGAGATGCCGCGGCCGGCGGCGAGCGCCGTCATCAGCATCTTCCAGCCCTGGCCGAGGCGCTCTTGCCCGCCGATGATGTAGTCCATCGGGATGAAGACATCGCGGCCCCAGTTCGGGCCGTTCTGGAACACCTGCATCGCCGGCAGATGGCGATGGCCGATCTCGACGCCGGGCAAGATGCGTCGGGATCAGCGCCACGGTGATGCCGAGTTCATCCTGCGAACCCACGAGATGATCGGGATCGAAGGCCTTGAAAGCCAAACCCAAAAGCGTCGCGACCGGGCCGAGCGTGATGTAGCGCTTGTGCCAGTTGAGACGCAGGCCCAGCACCTCGCGGCCCTCGAACGTGCCCTTGCAGATGATGCCGCTGTCGATCATCGAGGCGGCGTCGGAGCCAGCCTCCGGACTGGTCAGGCCGAAGCAGGGAATCTCGCGGCCGTCGGCAAGCCGCGGCAGCCAGCGCTGCTGCTGATCCCCGGTGCCGAACCGCATCAAGAGTTCGCCGGGCCCGAGCGAGTTCGGCACCATCACGGTGACGGCAGCGGTGAGCGAACGCGAGGAAATCTTGCGCACCACTTCCGAATGCGCATAGGGCGAGAAACCGAGCCCGCCATATTCCTTCGGGATGATCATGCCGAAGAATTTCTTCTGCTTGATGAAGTCCCAGGCCTCGGGCGGCAGGTCGCGCCATTCCCAGTTGATCTTCCAGTCGTCGAGCATGGCGCAGAGTTCGTCGACCGGGCCGTTGAGGAAAGCCTGCTCTTCCGCCGTCAGGGTCGCCGGCGGATAGCTGAGCAGCTTCGACCAGTCCGGATTGCCGGTGAAGAGATCGGCGTCCCACCAGACGTCGCCGGCCTCCAGCGCCTCGCGCTCGGTGTCCGACATCGCCGGCAGCACGCCATGCGCCCAGGAGAAGATCGGCTTGGTGATGATATCGCGGCGAAAGGAAAAACTGCTCATGGCGATCTCCTCATGGTCGGTGGTGCAGCACGACCCGGCCGGCCCGCCTATGCCAGAAGGCGGTTCAGTTTAGCGGAAAGCGTGGGATTTCGGTGAACACTTCGCATTGAAAATAAAGCGAAATTGATCCAAGGCGCGGGGCGGACGATAACGATGCAAACGCCCATCGGTTCCCACGTCTTGATCCCTCCCCCTTGTGGGGAGGGACAAGAGAACCAAGCTCAATCCGGCCGCACCATCTCGAACATCGCCTCCGGCCTGATCTCGAAATAGTCGCCCCGCCGGCCGGCGCGCACGATGGGGTGCGCCAGCGCGGTCTGATAGACGCCGTCCTTGATCATGGCCTTGTCGATATGCACGGCGACGACCTCACCGAGGGTGAGCCACGCCTGGGCCTTTTTGCCGTCGGCGCCCTGCAACTGGATGATCTGCGTCAGCTTGCATTCGAATGAAACCGGGCTTTCGGCGACCCGGGGCACATTGACGAGTTTTCCCGGCACCGCCGTCAACCCGGCGATCGTGAACTCGCTGACGTCGTGGGCGACATGCGCCGCGGTTGCGTTCATCTGCTTCGCCAGATCCATGGTGGCGAGATTCCAGACGAATTCGCCGGTCTCCTGGATGTTGGCGACGCTGTCCTTCCAGGTGGTGGAGGAAAATCCGATGATCGGCGGGGTATAGCAGAAGCCGTTGAAGAAGCTGTAGGGCGCCAGATTGATATTGCCCTTGGCGTCCCTCGACGAGATCCAGCCGATCGGCCGCGGGGCGATGATGGCGTTGAAGGGGTCGTGCCTGAGGCCGTGGCCGTTCTTCGGCTCGTAATAATGCAGGTCTTTCGGGCTCGATGCGTCCACGCCGTCTTCCTCAAAAATTGAACCCGGACTCTAACCGTCATTGCGAGGAGCGCAAGCGACGAAGCAATCCATCTTTCGTCATGCGGCCCAATGGATTGCTTCGCTGGCGCTCGCAATGACGGATGGGGCTATTTGCCTGCCGCCTTGCGCGAGGTCAGCCCAGCCAGGACAAAATCGACCATCTGGTCCAGCGAAGGTCCCGGCTTGTTGGCGCCTTGCGCGATCATCTGCGGATGGAAGAACCGCATCATCGCCGTGCAGGTGCACATCGCCGCCAGGGCTACGTCGGGAGCGTCGAATTCGCCCGAGGCGGCACCCTCGGCGATGACCTGGGCAATCGTCTCCGTCAAGCGGTGCATGTGGGCGACGCAGACCTCCCAGCTCTCCTCCATCGCGATCTCGACCATCTCGTGCAGCTTGGAATCGCCGACATAGCGCTCCGAGTTCATGCGATGGATGGTGACGACGAGCTCGCGGAGGCGGACGGCCGCAGGACCGGGCCTGGCCGCGATGGCCTGGGCGGCGTCCTCGACCCCGCCCATCAAGGTACGCGCGACGCCCTCATGGATCGCCTTTTTCGAATCGAAAAAGCGATAGACGTTCGCCGGGCTCATGCGCAGCACCTTGGCGATGTCGGCGACCGTGGTCTTCTGGTAGCCGATCTCGCGAAACAGCCGCTCCGCCACCACGAGAATTCGATCCCTCGTGTCGTGTTCGGTGTGTTCGGAAACCAGCGTCATGTCGTTACTCGGTTCAAGTGCGCGCAATCTTCAAATTATTCCGCTGCCTCGGCAAGCGGAAATGCGGGTTCGGCTTCACCCTGATGGTGCGGTGCAAGATTGGCATCCTTGCTCGGGCCGCTTTCCTCGAGGCTCTTGCGGAACCAGAGGGCGTAGAGGCCCGGCAGGTACAGCAAGGTCAGGAAGGTTGCAACGAACAAGCCGCCCATGATGGTGATCGCCATCGGGCCCCAGAACGCCGAGCGCGACAGCGGGATCATCGCCAGGATCGCGGCCAGCGCGGTGAGCACCACCGGCCGGGCGCGCCGGACGGTGGCCTCGACGATGGCTTCCTTCCGGGACAGGCCATGGGACACGTCGGTTTCGATCTGGTCGACCAGAATGACCGCGTTGCGCATGATCATGCCGGCCAGCGCGATCAATCCGAGCAGCGCCACGAAGCCGAACGGCTGGTTGGCGACGTTGAGGCCCAGCGATGCCCCGACGATGCCGAGCGGCGCCGTCAGGAACACCAGCAAGAGGCGCGAGAAGCTCTGCAGCTGGATCATCAGCAGCGTCAGCATGACCACGACCATCAGCGGAAACAGCACGAAGATCGAGGCGTTGCCCTTGGCGGACTCCTCGAACGCGCCGCCCGCCTCGATCCGGTAGGCCGGCTCGAGATGATCGCGGATGTCCTGCAGCTTGGGCCAGATCTGATTGGTCACGTCGGGCGCCTGCACGCCGTCGACGACGTCGCCGCGCACCGTGATCGCCATGTCGCGGTTACGCCGCCACATGATCGGCTCCTCATGGGCATATTCAATCTTGGCGATCTGCGTCAGCGGCACCGCGACCCCGTTGCGCGAGGTGATGGTGAGATCGCCGACATGGGCGAGATCGAGCCGCTCGGACGGCACCGCGCGCGCCACCACGCCGACCTTCTCGATGCCGTCGCGGATCGTGGTCACCGGCGCGCCCGAGATCAGCATGGAGAGCGCCTGCGAGACGTCCTGCGGGGTCAGGCCGAGCGCGCGGGCGCGGTCCTGATCGACCACGAGCTTCAGATAGGGCGACTGTTCGTTCCAGTCGAGTTGCGGATCCTTGACCTTGTCGTTCTGCCGGACCACGTCGCGCACCTTGTAGGCGATGTCGCGGACCACGGCAGGATCGGGGCCGATCACGCGGAACTGGACGGGAAAGCCGACCGGCGGGCCGAAGTTGAAGCGGTCGACCCGCACGCGGGCTTCCGTCAGCGCGCCGTCATCGACCGCCTTCTCGATCCGCGCCTTGATCCGCTCGCGCGCCTCGACGTTCTTGGCGACGACGACGATCTCGGCGAACGCCTCGTTCGGCAGCTGCGGGCTTAGCCCGAGCCAGAACCGCGGCGAACCCTGGCCGACATAGGCGGTGTAGGTCGCGATGTCCTGGTCGTCCTTCAACAGCGCTTCGGCCTTCTTCACCGACTTCTCGGTGACGCCGAACGCGGTGCCCTCGGGCAGGCGCAGCTGCAGGAACAGCTCGGGCCGCTCCGACAGCGGGAAGAACTGCTGCTGGACGTGGCCGAAGCCGACGATCGAGAGTGCAAACACGCCGACGGTTGCCAGCACCACCTTGATGCGGTTCTCGACGCACCAGGCGATCATACTGCGTAGAATCCGGTAGACGCGGGTCTCGTAGACCGCGTGCGGGTCGTGGTTATGGTGCAGCGTGATGTTCGGCAGCAGCTTGACGCCGATATAGGGCGTGAAGATCACCGCGACGAACCAGGACGCCACCAGCGCGATCGCCACGATCCAGAAGATGCCGCCGGCATATTCGCCGACCGCCGAATTGGCAAAGCCGATCGGCAGGAAGCCGGCGGCCGTCACCAGCGTTCCCGTCAGCATCGGAAACGCCGTGGATTCCCAGGCAAAGGACGCCGCGCGGACGCGGTCCCAGCCCTGCTCCATCTTCACCACCATCATTTCGACCGCGATGATGGCGTCATCGACCAATAGCCCGAGCGCGATGATCAGCGCACCGAGCGTGATCCGGTGCAGATCGAGCGACATCGCGTTCATGACGATGAAGACGATCGCCAGCACCAGCGGCACCGACAGCGCGACGACGATCCCGGTGCGCCAGCCTAATGCCACGAAAGAGACGAACAGCACGATCGCCAGCGCCTCGACGAAGGAGTGCACGAACTCGCTGACGGCATGCTCGACCACCTCGGGCTGGTCCGCGATCAATTCGACATTGATGCCCTGCGGCACCGCCTTCATGAAGTCGGCGGTAGCCCCCGCGACGTCCTTGCCGAGTTCCAGGATGTTGGCGCCCTTGGCGGTGACGACGCCGATGCCGAGCGCGGGCTTGCCTTCCTGACGCACCGTGAAGGTCGGCGGATCGACATAACCGTGGGTGACGGTGGCGATATCGCCGAGCCGGAACACCCGGCCGTTGCTTTCGACCGGCGTTTCCGCAACCGCCTTGACGCCGTCCAGCGCGCCGGTGACGCGCAGCGGCACGCGCTGCGCGGAAGTCTCGACCGTGCCGGCGGGCACGACGTTGTTCTGCTTGGCGAGCGAATCGAACAGCGCCTGCGGCGTGATCCCGAGCGTCGCCAGCTTGGCATGGGAGAATTCGACGTAGACCTTCTCGTCCTGGGTGCCGTAGAGGTCGACCTTGGTCACTCCGGGCACCTTCAACAGCCGCTGGCGCATGCCTTCGGCGGCCTTCTTCAACTGCGCGTAGTCGGCGCCGTCGCTGGTCATCATGTAGAGGATGGAATCGACGTCGGAAAATTCGTCGTTGACGACGGGCCCGAGCAGGTTGGCGGGCAACTGCGGCTGCACGTCGGCGAGCTTCTTGCGCAGCAGATAGAACAGATACGGCACGTCCTTGGGCGGCGTCGAATCCTTGAACGTGACCTGCATCGCCGTGAACGCCGGCTTCGAATAGGTCTGCACCTTCTCGAAATACGGCAGTTCCTGCAGCTTCTTCTCGATGGGGTCGGCGACCTGCGTCTGCATTTCGGCAGCGGTGGCGCCCGGCCAGATTGCCGAGACGTTCACCACCTTGACGGTGAAGAACGGATCCTCGGCGCGGCCGAGCTTCTCATAGGAGACGAAGCCGGCGGCGCCGAGGGCCACGACCAGAAACAGGATCAAAGCGGGGTGGCTGACCGCCCAGGCCGAAAGATTGAAGTGCTTCATCGCGCCCTCCTCGAATGAACGGGGATCAATTCGGATTAAAACGACAACGACGAGACAACCCGGACCTTCTGGGCCGGATCGAGTTTCTGCACGCCAAGCGCCACCACCTTGGCGCCTTCATCGACGCCGCCGGTGATGACGACGTCATTGCTCTCATAGGACTTCACCGCGACCGGCTTCAGCGACACGTCGCCCTTGTCGTCGACGACGTAGAAGGAGGGATCGCCGCCTTCGCTGAACAGCGCCGACAGCGGCAGCCGCGCCACCCGCGTGGTCGCGGGATCGGCCAGCGTCAGCGTCGCGGTCATGCCGAGCGAAACGTCGTCGCCGGCGCCGGGCAGCGAAAATTTTGCGAGATAGGTACGGGTGGCGGGATCGGCATTGGGCGCGATCTCGCGCAGTTTTGCGACGTATTTCTTGTCGGGGTCGGACCACAGGGACACGCTGGCCGTGCCCTCCTTGGCGCGGCCGAGCAGCGTCTCGGGAATCGCGACGACCGCTTCCTTCTCCGCAAAGCGCGCGACGCGAATGGCGGTCTGGCCCGCGGCCACGACCTGACCGGGATCGATCAGGGTCGCGGTGACGACGCCGCGGCTGTCGGCGGCGAGCGTTGCGTAGGACAGCGAATTGTTGGTGAGTTCGACCGAGCGCTGGGCGCGGTTGAGCCGCGCGCGGGCCTCGTCGGCGGTGGCGCGGGCCTGATCCATCTGCGCGTCGGTCGCCCAGCCTTTGGCACGCAATTCCTTGGCCCGGGTCTCGGCGGCGGACGCCTGCGCCTGCACGCCGGTGGCGGCGCGCAATTCGGCCTCGGCCTGTTCGGCCTGCAGCTTCAGATCGATCTCATCGAGGGTGGCAAGCGGCTGGCCGATATCGACGGTCTGGCCGACCTCGACCAGGCGTTTTGCGACCTTGCCGGGGACCCTAAAACCCATGTCGGTCTCGATCCGGGGCTTGATGGTGCCGACAAAGCTGCGCTCCGGCGATTCGGCCTCGTAGTGCACGGTGGCAACCAAAACCGGGCGCGAAGGGGTGGCCTTCTCGGCGACCTTGTCGTTGCAACCGGCCAGCGCGACCGCCACAAGCGCCAGCGCTGCACCAGCTAATAGCCTGGAATAGCTAGACAAAATTGATTTTACGAGCATGACGGCTTCCCTCGCTTTACCTGCGAATAAGTGTCGATTGTTTAGTGACGAATGTCAATAATCGTCAGTGATCATGATTCCGTGAACCCTATTTGCTGGTTAAGGAGTTGCGAATTCCCCGCGGCTACGGGTGGCGGTGCGTAAAACCTGCACAAAAATCCGCAAATCCTGAGCGGGTCGGGCAAATGCGCTGCCAACCGGCCGGGCATCGTCGGGCCATGGCGAAGATCATCCCCATTCCAGTCAGCCGGCCGCGGCTGCCCACGCGCCTGCTGCGGGACGGCTGGTGGCTGGAGACGCCGCCGGCCCGATCGAACGTCATCGCGCGGCCGAGACGCGACGCGGCCAAATCCAGACCCTCTCCCAAAGCCAGACACCTCACCCTCGTCACCTCAGGGAAATAATCCATGTCGATTGCGACCGCGTCCGATTTCGAGCTTGCTCCGGCTCCCGCCCGCCCGCTGCTCATCCCGCTCCTGCTCGCCGCCGCCGGCGTCGCGCTGGCCGACTGGCTGTTCTACGGCTGGGACGTCGGCATCTCGCTCGCGCTGTTTCTCGGCGTGCTCGGTATCGCGGGCGTTGCCGGCAATCGCGTGCAGGCAACGCACAGGACCACGATCGTCATGACCGTCGTGTTCGTCGCCGCACTGGCCGCGCCAGTGGAGGATATCAGCGTGCTGTCGGTGATGGTGGGCCTGCTGGCAACGGCGCTGTTCGTCAACGTGCTGACCACGCCTGCAGTGCCGTCCTGGCAACGGCTACTGTTCGAGGCCGTGACCGTTCCCATGCGCGGTCCATTTCGGTTGGCCGCCGATCTATTCAACGCGGTCCAGCAGGTGAAGAATCCGGATACCGGGACGGCTCGGCTCGCTAGTTGGCTGGATCGTTCCGCTCAGCATCTTCGCGGTCTTCCTAACACTGTTATCGTCGGCCAATCCGCTGATCGAACATCACTTGATGCAGATCGATCTGCGCGTGCTCTTCGACCGTTTCGAGCTTTCACGGACGCTTTTCTGGCTCCAGATCATCTGCATGATCTGGCCTTTGATCCATCGCCGCATCAAAGCGAGGGGGGTCCGGCAGCCCGAGCCCGGCGCCGCCAGTGCCGAGCCCTCTGCACCCGACTATCTGCTTGGCGTGCAGGCCATGTCGCGCTCGCTGATCCTGTTCAACGCGCTGTTCGCGCTGCAGAGCGGGCTCGATCTGATCTATCTCTGGGGCGGCGCGACGCTGCCCGACGGCATGAGCCACGCCGAATACGCCCATCGCGGCGCCTATCCGCTGATCGTCACCGCGCTGCTTGCCGCGGGCTTCGTGCTGGTCGCGATGCGCCCCGGGGGGCCGGCGGAGCAATCCCGGCTGATCCGGCCGCTGGTGCTGGCCTGGATCGGGCAGAACGTGCTGCTCGTCATCTCCTCGATTTTCCGGCTCGATCTCTATGTCGCCGCTTTCTCGCTGACCTATCTGCGGCTCGCAGCCTTCATCTGGATGGAGCTGGTGGCCGCGGGGCTGTTGCTGATCCTGATTCAGATCATGTTGCGCAAGCCCGTCTCCTGGCTGGTCACCGCCAACGCCGCGACGCTGGTGCTGGCGCTGTACGGCTGTTGTTTCATCAATGCCCCGCGGATCATCGCCGCTTACAATTTGGCGCATAGCCGGGAAGCCGGCGGCACCGGACCCTGGCTCGATATGAACTATCTGCGCTCGCTGGGGCCGCAGGCCCTGCCCGCGCTCGAACCGCGCTTGCCGCAGATCCCGGCCCTGCAGTCGACGATCGCGGACTTGCGATCCGGTCCGGACGTTTGTGAGCGACGGCGTCTGGAAAACTGGCGCGCCTGGGGTTATCGGACGTGGCGCCTGCAACGATATTTGGCTAACAATCCCACCACACCGCCCATTCCATTCGAAAGCGGCAAAGGCTAGCGCGACCATGGCTCATTCGATTCTCGTCGTCGACGACGACCCGCATATCCGTGACGTCGTGCGCTTTGCATTCGAGAAAACGGGGATGACGATCTCGATCGCCCCTGACGGCAAGGAGGCGCTGCGCCAGTTCGACCGCAACGTCCACGACCTCGTCGTGCTCGACATCGGCATGCCCGAGATGGACGGCCTCGAAGTCTGCCGCCAGATCAGAAAGACCGCTGATACGCCGATCCTGTTCCTGTCGGCCCGCGACGAGGAGATCGACCGTATCCTCGGCCTCGAGATCGGCGGCGACGACTACGTGACAAAACCGTTCAGCCCGCGCGAACTGGTCGCGCGGGTGAATGCGATCCTGCGGCGGACCCGCAACGCGCCCGCGGCACCCGAAACCAGGGCGAGGCGCCATGGCGGGCTCGCGATCGACCCGGACGCACACACCGCGACATTCGCGGACACGCCGGTTTCGCTGACCGCGCTTGAGTTCTCGATCCTGCGGACGCTCCTGGCGCGGCCGGGTTTCGTCTTCACCCGCGAGCTGATCCTCGATGCCGCCTATGCCGGCAACATCCATGTCGCGGACCGCACGATCGACAGCCATATCCGGAACATCCGCGCCAAGATGGCGGCTGCGGGGTGCGATTCCGTGATCGAGACCGTCCACGGCGTCGGCTTCAAGCTGGGACGCTGCGAGGCGTCGCGTTGACCGACGCCACCCGATTGATGTCCCCGCGGCAGAAGTGGCGGCCAAGCCTCAGTCTCGTCGTGTTTCTAGTGCTCGTCAGCGTGCTGCTGCTGCCGCTGTTCAGCCTGTATTTCCTGAAACTTTACCAGAACCAGCTGATCCAGCAGACCGAGTCCGAATTGATCGCGCAGAGTGCTGCGCTTGCCGCGGTCTTCAAGCGCGAAGTCGAGACCGCTGTCCCGGAAAGTGTGGTGCTGGGCACAAGGATTCCGCCTGCCGCGCCAAAGCCGGCGGATGAACCGTATCATCCGATCTGGCCGAAGCTCGAACTCGCCAAAGAGAGCGTGCTGCCGCCGCGGCCGCCGGCGCATACGGCCTCCGCGCCGGCGGACGCCGCCTTCGTCGCCCTCGGCGCGCGCATGATGCCCGATCTGCTGGCCACGCAGAACGTGACACTCGCGGGATTTCGGTTGCTCGACCCCTTTGGCACCGTCATCGCCGGCCGCGAGGAGATCGGGACGTCGCTGGCGCATCTCGAAGAGGTCACGGAGGCGCTGCAGGGACGCTTCAGCAGCGCCCTGCGCGTGCGCATCTCCAAACACGATCAGCCCTCGCTCTATTCCATGAGCCGCGGCACCGGCATGCGGGTCTTCACCGCGATGCCGGTGATCGTCCGCGGCCAGGTCGCGGGCGTCGTCTATGCCTCGCGCACGCCGAGCAACGTGTTCCGCTACCTGTACGACCAGCGCGCCAAGGTCGCACTGGCGATGCTGTTCATGATCGTGCCGACGCTGCTGATCGGCTTCCTGTTTCACCGCACCATTACCGCGCCGATGCGGGAATTGATCGAGCGCAGCAATTTGATCGGCAAGGGCGATCGCAATGCGCTGGCCCCGCTGAAGCGCCGCGGCACCAGCGAGTTCGCCCGGCTGTCGCAGAGCTTTCTCGACATGGCGCGACGGCTGGATACGCGCTCCAATTTCATCTCGACCTTCGCCACCCATGTGTCGCATGAGCTGAAATCGCCGCTGACCTCGATCCAGGGGGCTGCCGAGCTGCTGCGCGACGATGTCGATGCGCCATCGATGGACGACGACGACCGGCGAAAATTCCTCAACAACATCATCGCCGATGCCGACCGGCTGGCGAAGATCTCCGGACGCCTGCGCGATTTCGCCCGCGCGGAAAACCCGGTCGCGCTCGGCGCCGTCAAACTCACAGACACCATCGCCGGCCTGCGCTCGGCATTCGCCGCGCTCGACATCCGTACCGGCGGCGAGCTGGATATTCCGATGCGCATGTCGCAGGAAAATGCCACGATCATCTTTTCCAATCTCGCCGACAACGCGGTGCGCCATGGCAGCTCAACGCTCGATCTGACTGCCGCACGGCAGGGCGATCTGCTCAAAGTCACCGTTCGAGACAACGGCGAAGGCGTTTCGCCCAACAACCGGTCGCAGATATTCGACAGCTTTTTCACCACGCGCCGCGATAAAGGCGGCACCGGCATGGGGCTCGCCATCGTGCGCGCCATGCTCGATGCCCATGGCGGCACCATCCGCCTCACCTATTCCGAAACCGGCACCGCGTTCGAACTGACGATCCCGCTGGCCGAGGCTCCAGCGTCATGACGATCGCCCGCGCCTGCCTGTGCGCGGCGATCATCGCCTGCGGCCTCGCCCTGCGCGGGCTCGGGCTCCACCTGGGATTGCCGGCCTTCATCGTCAAATATGGCGGCTCGGTGCTGTGGGGCGCGATGGTGTTCTTTCTGGTGGCGCTCGCCGTCCCTTGCCTGTCACGTCATGGTATCGCGCTGACATCGGCCGTGATCGCAATTGCCGTGGAGCTGTTTCGGCTGGTCCACACGCCCGCGCTCGACGCCTTTCGGCTGACGCTCGCCGGGGCACTGCTGCTCGGCCGCATCTTCTCAGCCTGGGACATGGTCGCCTATGGCGTGGGGATCGTATTGGCGATGGGGCTCGATCGTATTGCCGCCCGGCGCTCTTTCAACAATGAGCGGCTCAGCCTTCCATCAAGTCGCTGACAGGCCTGCTTGCCCGCGGCGGCTTTTCGGCCTTCATCGCGTGGCTGGCGGCGTCCTCGGCAATGCGGACGATCTCCCTGATCCGGGCGGTGATCTTTTCCAGAATCGATTGGTCGGTGGTGCTCATGTCGCCTCCGAACTCCGGTTCGTGAATTAACCCATCCGGAGACGGCTGGTTCCGCCGCGCGCGCTCATTCCCCAAGCTGGAACCGCTCGAACCGGTGCAGTTCCTCCTCGATGCGGCGTTTCAGCTCCTTGCGCGCGCCCTTTTTCGCACCCGCCCCGACCCAGTTCCACTTCTGCAGCAAAAGCTTGCGGTTCTGGCGGTCGGTCTTGAGATCGAGCGCGGCGACGATATCCTCGCCGGCCACGACCGGTAGCGCGAAATAGCCGAACACCCGCTTCTCCCGGGGCACATAGGCCTCGAAGCGATGCTCGTAATCGAAGAATAAGTGCGTGCGCTTGCGCTGGATGATCAGGGGATCGAACGGCGAAAGGATGTGAACCAGCTCGGACGCTGCGTCGCCGGCATTCTCCAGCGTTGCGGGTTCCGCCCAGTGCTCCTGCTTGCCCGCGCCGTCGAGCGCGACCGGCATGAGCTCGGCGCGGCGGACCCGCGCCTCGATCAGGCGGCGGACCGCGGCCTTGCTCGGCGCGTCAAGGTGGCAGATCGAATCGAGACTGACGACGCCTTGCGCGCGAAGTGCGCGGTCGAGGAGATAGGCAGTGGCTTCCCGCGCCGAAGCACCCCTCGGCGGCTTGTCCCAGCCGAAGTGACGCATCATCAGCTCGTAGGTCTTGAGCATGCCGTTGCGCTCGCTGATGGTGAGCTCGCCGGTATAGAAGGCCAGTTGCAGCGCCCGCTTCGAGGGCTTGCGGCTCGCCCACAGATGCTCCTTGTCGACCAGCACGTCGTCGTCGATGTCCCGGATAGTCAGCGCGCCGCCCTGCCGGATCAGGCGCATGACCTTGCGCAGGTCGGCTGGCTTGACCGACGACAGCCATTTATGGCCCTCGCGCTTGTGGCGTTTCATCGCTGGGATGAAGAAACGGAGATCCCTGGTCGGTACGTAGGAGAGCGCGTGGGTCCAGTATTCGAACACGGATTTGTCGACGCTCTGGGCCTGGCGCAAATCCGCGCGGCGATAGTCGGGAATCCGGCTCCAGAGAATGTGGTGGTGACTGCGCTCGATGACGTTGATGGTGTCGATCTGCACGTAGCCGAGATGTTCCACGGCCGCCGCTGTCGCTGCCGGCCCGTCGCCGAACGGTGTGCGGGTGTCCAACCGCTGGGCGCGCAGCCAGATCCGGCGGGCCTGGGCTTTGGTCAGGGAATGGGATTTGTCGGCGCGGGACATGGCGCGGCAATCTAGCCGGATTCGGCGGGCTGGAAAGGCGCCTCAGCGTCCATCGGCCGGAAGCTCGAGCTTGTAGATCTCCTTGCCGATGGCAAAGGCGGTAACGCCGCCATCGGCGCGTTTCACAAACCTGATCTTGTTGGTGGAAAGCCCCATGTCCTGCGGCGTCCAGGTCTTGCCGCCGTCGCTCGTGCCGTAGCCGCCGGTCGATCCGCCGACCCAGCCACGCGCCTCGTCGAGGAAGGCGATGCCGTAGGGAATCCAGTTCGCGTCACGGGTAACGGTCAGCCGCCGCCAGTGCTCGCCGCCATCCTCGGTCTTCACCACATAGCCGCGGGCTTCGCCCGCCGGCGCCTGATACGAGATGATGCTGGCGTAGCCGACCTTCGCGCTCGGAAAAGCCAGTTTCCAGTTGACGTCGCCGGCGCGGTCGCTGTCGAACACCGCGCGCCAGGATTTTCCGCCATCGCCGGTCTTCAGGATACGCGCGTGGGCCCTGTCCTCTCCGGCCTCGCTGGCGCCGGCGATAAAGCCGGTGTCAGCATCGACGAAATGAATATCCAGGATCATGCCGGTGAAGGCGCTCATGTCGCGGGCGCGAAAGCTGCGCCCCTCGTCGAAGGATTCCAGCAGGCCGGCCGGGCCGCCGACCCGGCCGCCGGCGCGCACCGCCAGAACCTTGCCATCGACGTTGAGCACGTCGATGGCGCAGACACCGACGATCTGGCGGCCCGCGACCGGCCTGACCGCCGTCCAGTGCACGCCGCCGTCGTGAGACACGTACAACGGCTGGCGGTCAGTCACGCCTGGAAAATATCCGGGGCCGATATTGCCGAGAAAGCCGGTCTGGGCGTCGGCGAATTCCAGCGCGCGGACATAGGTACCCTGCTTGGTCCAGATCGCCGTCCAGGCGTCGCCGCCGTCGTCGGTGCGATAGATGCGCCCGGTGCCGTTGCCGTACCAGCCGGTCAGCGCGTCAGCAAAAGCGATCGCGTCCTGCTTGTTGTTCAGCGTATAGGGCGCGGTCGGCAGTCTTATCCAGTGCTCGTCCGCGCGGGCGGGCGCCGCCACAGCCAGCGCAAGTCCGATCGCGAGAACCGCCCGGCCAAGCCGACGCACCTTCATCCAAATTCTCAAGTTCACGCGATCTGCAGCCTGTCCCGGCCGCCACCAAAAAGCCGCGCCGCCCGAAGGGCGGCACGGCATCTTAGGATATTACATGCCCGAATTCACATATTACATACCCGACTTCATCATGCTCGCCTTCTGCGCCTTCATGTAATGCATGCAGGCGCTATGCATCTTGCCATTGCTCATGTCCATGTTGGCCATGGCCATTTCCTTGTTTGCGGGGTTTAGCCCCGGGCTCATCATCGCGCTGGATTTGGCCATGTTTTCACCGGTGCAGGCCATCATTGCCGCCGAAGCCGGCGTCAAGGACAACGCCGAGAGCATCGCGGCCGTGATCAAAATCTTCTTCATCTGAACCTCGCTAAGCACGAAACCAGCATGTTACTGGCATTCGAACTACGAGTTCACCCCGGATAGCGTTTCCAGAGGGAAATTATTATTTTATGCTGCCGCGCAACAGGAGGGCTCGCCGAGGCGCGGCCTCCTGGCGGAGATAGCCGCGCATGCCCGCTCATGGCTTGCCGCGTGGTGCAATACTGCCGGTCGCCACGTCAGCCTCGCACGAGGCCTTGCCGCGATCGGCGGCCTGACATTTGTAGACATTGCCGGTCATCCGGTCGATCAGCCACACATTGTCGTCGTTCGGACTGTCCATGCCGATGAATCTGGAACCGACCGCCGTGATCAGCGTCGACAGCAGGATCGCCGCCGCGATCATGGCGGCCCCCACCAATACCGGCATCGAGCCTGCTGAGCGATCCGGCATGACCGGGCGCGATCCTTGATACTCGCCATATCTCTTGGGTGACTGAAACAAGGCCCTGTTGCTTCGCTGCTTTTTGTTCTTGCGGTGTTTTGCTTTTCTTCGATGGCGTTCATCTTAATGACGCATCTGGCCAATTTGTTGTCCGTACCTCGACGCTGGCGCGATTTTGCAGTGGATAGTGTTTGCTTACAGAAAGGCGGCCAACGGGCCGCCTCTCTGTTCGCGCTATCCGGGTTTCGGGCGAGAAGCGGAACCTTATCTCCTTCCGAACAGCCCGCCCATCATGCCGCCGAAGAACGCGCCCGGTCCGCCAGCGCCGCGATAGTGGCGACCGCCTCCGCCGCCGTGATGGCGGGCGTGGCGCGAGGGCTCGTCGTCGCCATCATCGGCCGAAGCGGTCTTGGTGGCTGATATCTCGGACTGCAGCGCCCTGAGCTGCAGCGCGTTGAGGAAACCGCTCCGGGGATAGCCGCGCGCGGCCTGCCAGCGCGTAATCACGGCACGGGTGGTGTCGTCGAACTTGCCGCTGACTTTGGTGTCGAAGCCCAAGGCCGTGAGGCGGCGCTGCACGTCGCGGCGCTGGGCTCGGTCGAAGCCGAGCTGATCCTCGGCGGACTGGTCGGCTTCCTGGGTGAAGGTCGCCGGATCGATGCCGGTGGTCAGGTTCCTTGTCGTGGTCGACGGGCCGTCCTGCAGCGAGGCGATCCGGGCCAGCGCCAGCGACTTGAACTGGCCGTTGGGATAATTGGTCAGATAGGCGTTGAGCTCTTCCGGCTTGTTGGAGTCCTTGATCGAGCGCCAGAACTCGAGCTCGACTTCGGACGTGGAACCGGCGGCCACCGCCGGTGTATTCGCAGCTTCCGCGTTCGCTTCGACCGTACCGGCAACCGGATTGAGATAGACCGAGCCGGTCAGATTGGTGTGGCCCCAGGGCAATTGGTTCTTGTTGGTCTCTTCATTGACCTGGGCGCGGACCCGGGTCATCGCCTGCTGGATCTCGACGCCAGGCGAAGCGATATTGGCCATCAGCGCACGGGTGAACGGACTGTTGGTGCCGGTCTCGCCGTCGAGCGCGGTCTGACCGGGGCCGGTGGCGAATGCGATCAGCGTGCCCTCGCCCGATTTCATCTCGGCGAGACCTGACTCCACCGCAACGCTGCGGGTGGCCTTGGCGGAACGGATCTTTGCGGCGAACGGGTTGTCGCGGCAGGCGTCGAGGAACACCAGCTTTACCTTGGCGTCGGCCATGGTCTGGTCGAGCGTGAGGTCGACATTGATGGCGGCCCCCAGCTTGACGTCCATCTCGGATTTGAGATCGGCGTCGACCGGCAGCAGATAGTTGGTGCCGTTCACGGCGATGCCGTGGCCGGCATAGAAGAACAGCGCGACGTCGGCGCCTTCGGCCCGCTTGCCGAAATCCAGCAGCTTTTCGGTCATCTTGTCGCGGGTGAGGTTGGTGCCCTCCACCACGTCGAAGCCGACGTTGCGCAAGAGCGCGGCCATCGACCTGGCGTCGATCGCCGGATTGGGAAGCGGCGTTACATTTTTGTAGGCGCCGTTGCCGACCACGAAGGCGACGCGCTTGTCGGCCAAGGCCGCGTTGCCGCTGACGAGAAGTGCTGCGACTGACAATGCTGCGATCCAGAAGCGCATGTTCATTCTCCCCTGATCCGGTCGTCGAACTGGCTGGTCCCGAGGGATCCATCCGTTGCGCGGAATGTGATCCGATCGCGGGGACCGGACTGTGATTTGGATCACTTTAAGGAGGCGAGCGACCGAACCCGGCGGCGGCGGGCGGCGACGGGGGCGAGCCGGACGGACGGAAACAGCCATGTGACCCAAATCACATTCGCGGCATTGAACCGGTCATACGGTCCGTGCATCAACACGCCATCAGGCGCGAACCCGTGAGGATCAAGGCCATGACCAGCTTTCACAGACTTACCGCTACTGCGGCGATGACGCTGACTGCCGCGCTGTCGATGACGGCCGGCGTAGCGCTCGCCGGCGACAACGTCTCGGCGAACCAGATCGTCAACGCGCTGCAGCCGAAGCCGCTGACGCGCAGCCTCTCCGGCGCGCCGCAGGCCGATCCCGCCGTCAAGGCCAAGGAAGACAGTTTCGTCGCCACGCTGCATAACCGCAAGACCCGGTCCCTCTCGCTCGGCGAGCGCGAGGAAATCGCGGAGATCGCCTCCACCAAGCCGAAGATCGATCTCGACATCCAGTTCGACTACAATTCCGCCGAGATCAGCAAGGCTTCGCTGCCTTCGGTGCAGGAGCTCGGCAAGGCGCTGTCGAATGCGAGTCTCAAGGGTTCGACCTTCGTCGTCGCCGGCCACACCGATGCGATCGGCAGCGAGGCCTACAACCAGGACCTCTCCGAGCGCCGCGCCGATACCATCAAGCGCTATTTGAGCGAGAAGTACGGCATCAACGGCACCGATCTCGTTACCGTCGGCTATGGCAAGAGCAAGCCCAAGGATCCGAACGCGCCGATGGACCCGATCAACCGCCGTGTCGAGGTCGTCAACATGGACACCAAGACCGCTTCGAAGTGACGGATGCGACGACACAGGCCCGCGGCAGGGCATTCCGACCTTCAAGAGACGTCCGTTGCGGCTTCGGAGGCGCGACCTACGCTGCCGCTTATATCCAGCTCTGGAACAGCATCAGCCGGTTGAACGTCGCCATCGACGTTCCGACAAAGGCGGCCGTGATCGGCAGCATCGCGACGAAGCCCGCGAATGCAACCGCGACAAAGCCCCACAGCAGCCAGCGCGGATTGCTGCCGCGCCTCAACGCATAAACCAGCGCGAGAGAAGCCATCGTCGCCGCCGGCAGATAATAATAGATGAAACCGAGCGTCCGCGGCAGCAAAGCCCAGGCGAGCCAGGTCCCGAAATAAAACGACAGGATCAGGAAGGCGTCGTAGCGGCGCGTCACGATCCAGTCGCGCAGGCAGAGGCCGAGCGCCGGCAGCGCCGGCCACAGCAGCAGCGGATTGCCGAGGAACACCACCGCCGCGATCCTGTCGTCGCCGATCTTGTCGAAGAGATACCAGACCGGCCGCACCAGAAACGGCCAACTCGGCCACGAACTCATATAGGTGTGCCCCGCGATCGCGGTCGTGGTGTTGTCGCTGAAGATGCGGCGCTGCGCTTCCCAGAGGTCGGGAACCGAAAGCCCATAGAGCGGAATGAATGTCGCGAGGTAGACGATCGCCGGGATGAGCACGAAGCACGCGACGAAATGATACGATCTGAAACCGGACCACAGGTCCGGGCGGTACCAGTCGAGCGCGTTGCCGTCGTCGAACCGCGTGCGCCAGCCCTGCATCAGGCGGATCACGGCCACGATGACGATTGCGACGGCAAGCGCGAACAGGCCGCTCCATTTGCACGCGGCCGAGAGGCCGAAGCCGAGGCCGGCGAGCGCGAACCAAAAATGCGGGCGCGCTTGGCGGAAACCCTGCATGAACGCCGCGATCGCGAACAGGCTGAAGGCTAGCGCGAAAATATCCAGCATCGCGATCCGCGACTGCACGAACAGCATCTGGTTGAAAAATGCGAGCAAGGCAGATGCAATGGCAGGCCCGTGTGCTGCGAACAGCGCGAGGCCGCAGAGATACATCGCCACGATCGCAAGCGACCCGAACAACACGCCCGGATAGCGCCAGCCCAGCGGCTCATCTCCGAAGGCGCGGATCGAAAGTGCGATCAGCTGTTTTGCCAGCGGCGGATGCATCGGATTGAGCATCGGCTGCGGCATCACCGGCTCCAGCATCTGGCGCGCGGCCGGCACGTAATGCACTTCGTCGAAATAGAACTTTTCCGGCGTGGTGACGCCGACCAGGAGGGCAAAATGCGCGGCGAGAAACAGGATGACGGCAATGATGGCGGTCCACGCCGCCGAAATATCCGGAGCAGGAGGTGATTCGCGCACGAAGTTCACAGATCGATGGCGTTGCAAGCAAATCGAGTGTGGAGGGACAAAATCCTTATGTCCATCGCCTTGAACGCAATTGGAATTGGCGGTCACTAATCGTCGGGCGTATCAGGCGCGGCTTGTGGCAAATCGGCAACAAAACGAGTGTGCGCTGTCCGGTACGATGACGGGAAAAATCGATCGGCGGTGAAATGAATTTGCGTTACGGCCTTCTCTATATCTGCACGCTTTGCCTTGCGGCGGTGCTGTCGGGAAGTCCCGCCCGCGCGCAGACGCGCGTCGGCGAAGCGGCCGTCATTCAGAACGAGGTCGTCCGCGTCGCGGGATCGGCGACCAGCCAGATCAATGTCGGCGACGGCGTCAACCGCGACGAGACCGTGCGCACCGGCCTCGACAGCGCGGCGCGGCTGGTGATGGCCGACAGCACCAATTTGTCGCTCGGCCCGAGCGCGTCGCTCAAGCTCGATCGTACCGTATTCGACGACGAACATACCTATCGCGACATCGCCGTCAGGCTGACGACGGGCGCGTTTCGCTTCGTCACCGGGCATTCGGAAAAGGCCGCCTACAAGATCGTCACGCCGCTGGCGACGATCGGCGTGCGCGGCACCGTGCTCGATATTCTGTCCCAACGCACCAAGACCACCGTGGTACTGCAGGAAGGCGCCTCGCGCGTCTGCACCCTGAGCTTCCAATGCACCGAACTGACGCAGCCCGGCGATACCGCGATCATCACCCTGACGGGCGGCAAGACCACGATTCACAAGACCAATCATTCGGCGTGGAATTTCGCGGCGAACTGCGCGGCGGCGGCGGGGCTTTGCACGGTCACCCAATATGCCGATGCCACGCCCACGGTGCCGCCCGTTGACGATCCCAACATGCTGTGCGGGCGCTGACGATGGCAAAGCTCCGCAGCTGCATTGCCCTTTCGGTCGCGCTCGCAGCAATCTCGCTCCTGCTGGCACAGGCCAATACGGCCTCGGCGCAGACGCCGACACCCACGCCCACACCCACCTACTCTCCAAGCCCCACGCCCTCACCTTCGGCGAGTCCGACGCCTTTGCCTTCGCCGTCCGCGAGTTCGTCGCCGACGCCGACCGGCGCCGGGTCGAGCGGCGGGTCGGTCGGCGATCTCGGCAACCAGCGCTTCAACCAGATGATCACCAACCGGGTGCTCGGCACGGTGCTGCTCGGCGTCAACGAGCAGATCAATTGCAGCGATTGCATCAGTGCGTTCGGCTCGGCGGGATCGTTCTCCGCCGGCATCCATGGCCGCAAGGAGATCACGCCCAATCTGTCGCTGCTGGCGGGCATCGCCTATACCCAATACAGCGAAGGCGGTTACAGCGTCACCAGCGCACCGATCGGCGCGTTCGCGCTGCGCTACGATTTCACCGACTGGGGATCGTCCCGACCGTTCTTCGACGTCGGCGCCGTGCTGACGCCATGGGAGAAGGTGCGCTATCGCCGCAGCTACATGACGAACCTCGGCACGGTGAGCGTCGACGGCCAGACCGATGCCGGAAATTACGGCGCCTACGGCCGCGCCGGCTGGATCAGCCGGCTATCGCCGCGCGACGAGGTCGCAGCATCCATCGAAGTCTGGCAGTTGTGGCAGCGGGTCAGCGGCTATGCGGACCAGGCGTCGGCGTTCAATCCGTTCGACGCAACGATTGCGACCGGGACCGACCGGACCAGCCTGGTCAAGATCGGCGGCCAGTGGACGCATCTGTTCGGCAGTGTCGAGGGCAACATCAACGGCGGATGGGTGCAGTCCTTCGCCACGCATTCCGGCATCGTCGCCACCGTGACCGGCGACGGCACCGTGGTGCCGACGATGGGCAACCAGGGCTGGTTCGAATATGGCGGCCGGCTCGGCTTCCGCCTTGCCAAGGGCTGGGTCGCCGACCTCTTCGCCAACGGCACGCTGGGCCCGCAGCCGGTCGGCAACACCATCCACGGCGGCGTCGGATTGCGCGTGAACTATTAGCGCAATCCGACCCTGCAGATTTACAGCGCCTACGCCGCCGACTTGCCCTCATAAGCCCGCTTCAGGCCGGCAATGTCGAGCTTGATCATTTGCAACATGGCAGCCATCGCGCGCTGCGCGCCGGCCTTGTCGGGACCGCCGAGATATTGCACCAGCGCGGTCGGCACGATCTGCCAGAACACGCCGTAACGGTCCTTCAGCCAGCCGCAGCGTTCGGCTTGGCCGCCATCGGCCAGCAGCGCGTCCCATAAGCGATCGACCTCGGCCTGATCGGCGCAGTCGATCTTGAAGGAGACCGCATGGGTGTATTCGAACCGCGTGCCCCCGTTCAGCGCCATGAAGCGCTGGCCGGCCAGCGTGAACTCCACCACCAGCACCGAGCCGGCCTTGCCGCCCGGGCTGTCGATGCTGTTCTTCTGTACCTTCTCGATCCGCGAATCCGGCAGCAGCGACACATAGAGTTTCGCGGCCTCCTCGGCCTCGCCGTCGAACCATAGGCAGGGGGAAATTTTTGACATTCGTGTACTCCGTTGCGCGAGCTTCAATCAAGCGGCGGCCGTCTGCGCCGCCGAAGCGGCCGCAACGTCCATCCACATCACTTCCCAGATGTGGCCGTCGGGATCCTCGAAACTGCGGCCATACATGAAGCCGTAATCCTGCTTCGGGCCCGGGTCGATCACGCCGCCTGCCGCCTGGGCGTGGCCTACCATATCGTCGACGGCGGCGCGGCTGTCGGCGGACATGCAGATCAAGACCTCGCTCGAAGTCCTGGCGTCGGCGATCTTCTTCGGCGTGAACTGGCGGAATTTGTCCGGAGTTCAGCAGCATGACGTAAATGGTGTCGGAAAACACCATGCAGGAGGCGGTTTCGTCGCTGAATTGCCCGTTCTTCTCGGCGCCGATCGCCTGATAAAAGGCGGTCGCGCGGACGAGATCGCCGACCGGCAGATTGATGAAGATCATTTTAGCCATTGAGAGCTCCTTTTGGCGCGTGATGGCCGAAGGACGAACGGGCAATCGGCAATCCGACACCGGATTTGGATTTTTTTAATTGGCGCGAATCGGCCCGATTTCGTCATGGCCGGGCTTGTTCCGGTCATGACGGCCGAATGAATAGCGGCTCTACGTTACGTCGCGGTCGGTGCCGGCATGGTGAGGAAGGCCCGCGTCACGTGCCAGAATAATTGCCGGTTGGTGGCGAGCGTGACCGAATGCGCGGTGCCCGGCAGAATCACGAACTGCCGGTCGCCGTTCGGCAGCAGGTTAAAGAATTCCTCGAGATCGGCGACGGTCGCGATCCCGTCATATTCACCGCGCACCAGCAGCACCGGCGACAGCACCCTGTCCGGCTTCACCACCGGCAGGTTGGCGGTCATGTCGAGATAGGTGCCGGTCGGCACCTGATCGCCAAACTGCATTTCCGCGTCCGCCAGCGCCTCGACGGCGGCGGCTTCGCTGGTGCCGGGCTTGTCGCGGGTGGCGATCGAGCGAATCATGTCGCGGTCGCGCTTGCGCATGTTGTGCGAGCGATAATAGGCGAGCTGCTCGGCGCGCTTGGTCAGGGTCGGCGATCCCTCACCCTTGTAAGTGAAGGCGGCGAACACCAGCCGGTCGGCGCGTTCGGGCTGCGCCATCGCATAGGCGCCGGCGCGCAGCGCCCCCGAGGACTCGCCGAGGAAATGGAATTTTGAGCGGCCGGTCTCGCGGGTCACGACTTCGGCCGCCGCCTTCAGATCCTCGACCCCGCTGGCGATGTCGGCATTGCCCGACGTGCGACCCGACTTGCCGTAGTTTTCGTGATCCATGGTCCAGCAGTCGAAGCCGTAGCGGGCGAATTCGTTCATGACCGAATATTCGCCGTGGCCGGGGACGTTGAGATCGAACACCCGCGAGGAAACCGACGAGCCGTGCACGAAGAAGATCACCGGCCGCGACGGCTCGCCGGGTTTCGGCGCGCCCAGCCGCTTGCGATACATCCACAAGGGCACATCACCTTTCTTCGCCCAGTATTCGCTGCTCCATATCTCGCTGCCATCGACGGTCGCGGCGGCCGCATCCCGTGCCGGCAATGCACCGGCAAGACTTCCGGCCACGAGGCCAAGGCCCGCGCCCTTGATGACCGTGCGTCGCGGCAACGGGTGATCGAGCTTCGCCATGCTTCTCTCTCTTTTATCTTTTTTAACTTTCGTCATTCCGGGGCGCACGCGAAGCGAGCGAACCCGGAATCTCGAGATCCCGGGTCCGCACTGGCGCGCGCCCCGGGATGACTAGCGTCATTTCGTCTCCGCGGGATCGCGGTGCACGGGATCGACCCACAGCACGGTCTCGGGTTTCTCCACCGGCTCGATATCCAGATTGACCGCGACCGCCTGGCCGTCGCTGCGCACCAGCACGCATTCGAGCACCTCGTCGCGGCTGGCGTTGATCTCCTGGTGCGGCACGTAAGGCGGCACGAAGATGAAATCGCCGGGACCTGCTTCCGCGGTGAATTGCAGATGCTCACCCCAGCGCATCCGCGCTTTGCCCTTCACGACGAAGATGATGCTTTCGAGGTGACCATGATGATGCGCGCCGGTCTTGGCGTCGGGCTTGATGGTCACGGTGCCCGCCCACAATTTCTGCGCTCCGGCGCGGGCGAAGTTGATCGCGGCCTTGCGGTCCATGCCGGGCGTCGAGGGCACGTTGGGATCGAGCTGATTGCCGGGAATGACGCGCACGCCATCGTGCTTCCAGCGCTCCGCGTCGTCGTGGTCGTGGTCGTGGGAATGGCCTGAATGGGGATGATCGTGAGAACCTGTCATCGTGTCTCGCTTTTTCGAAAAATTCGTCCTCGCGAACGGTAGCGAAATCACCGCGCGCAATCCAGCATTAACGGAACTTTTCGCGCGACCGTGACTTGTCTCCGTGAAGCAAAAGACAAAGGAGAAATTCGATGGGTAGCACGGCAGACAAGGTCAAGGGCGCCACCAACGAGGCGATCGGCAAGGCCAAGCAGGGCGTCGGCGAAGCCGTCGGTTCCGACCGCCTTGAGGGCGAAGGCATGATCCAGGAAATCAAGGGCAAGGGCCAGAAGGCCGTCGGCGACGCCAAGGAAGCCACCAAGGACGCCGTCAACAAGGCGGCGGCTTCGGCGAACAAGAATTCTCTGATCGACGTCAGGCGACAAGCAAAAGACCGGCCCCTTCGGGCCGGTCTTTTGTATTTCTCGTCATGGCCGGGCGCGTCCCGACCATGATGAATTCGGCAGTAACCCTACTTCACCGAGAGCAGTTCGACGTCGAACATCAGCGTCGCGTTCGGCGGGATCACGCCGCCGGCGCCGCGGGCGCCGTACCCGAGCGCAGGTGGAATGATCAGGGTGCGCTTGCCGCCGACCTTCATGGTGGCGACGCCTTCGTCCCAGCCGGCGATCACCCGGTGCTGCCCGATCGGAAACTCGAACGGCTCGTTGCGGTCGACGGAGGAGTCGAATTTCTTGCCCTTCTTGCCGTCTTCGTAAAGCCAGCCGGTGTAATGCATGACGCAGGTCTGACCGGGTTTCGGCGATGCGCCTGATCCAACCGTGGTGTCGATAATCTGCAAGCCTGAAGGTGTCGTCATGGTTTTTCCTGCGGTCTGGGCCGTTGCTATGGTCGGTACACACGCCAAAGGCACGGCCGCTATCGTCATCGCGATCGCGGCCAGCATCGGGATTCCTGCACGCTTGAGACGTTGCATCTTGGGGCACCTTCCGGTTCAAGGATCGGAAGCGTGTCTAGCGCAATGAGAACGGGGTTGGAAGCCCATTTGGCGCGCGCAAATAGCCGGAACGACCCGTCATTGCGAGCGCGAGGCTCAGCCATCACGCGGCCCGGGAAACCCGGGCCGCCGCCGATGCAACTTCCTCGGTGATGACGGAGAATTTCACCAGTTGTACCGGACCGAAATTGGTCGAGATCGCGACGTCGGCGGCGTCGCGGCCGCGCGCCATGACGATGCGGCCGATCCGCGGGTGGTTGTGGCGCGCATCGAAAGTGTACCAGCGGCCGTCCAGATAGACCTCGAACCAGGCGCTGAAATCCATCGGCGCGGGATCGACGGGCACGCCGATATCGCCGAGATAGCCGGTGCAGTAACGCGCCGGAATATTCATGCAGCGGCACAGCGTCACGGCGAGATGCGCGAAGTCGCGACAGACGCCGATGCGCTCCTCGTGGCCCTCGGACGCGGTGCGGTCGCTGCGCGCATGGTGATAGCCGAAGTTGATCCGGTCATGCGCGTAATCGCAGATCGCCTGCACGCGTTGCCAGCCCGGCGCGGTGCTGCCGAACATCGACCAGGCGAGGTTCGACAATTTCTCCGTGTCGCAATAGCGGCTGCCCAGGAGATAGAGCAGCACGTCATCCGGCAGTTCGCCGACTTCGAGCTGCCGCGCATCGGGCGCGACAGCATCCGGCAGCCCGCTATCCCTGATAAGGAACTCGTTGCGGATTTCGATCAGGCCGGCCGGCGCAACTATTCGCGTACCGGTATTGCCGAAAGTGTCGGCGTAGTCGGCCGAGGCAACATCAGGCGAAAACCGGATCCGGTGCTCGCTCAGGAGATCGCCAAGGCGCGCCGGCTCGATGCTGAGCATCAGGACCATCGGCGTTTCCTGGAAGCATTGAAAGGCGATGTCGTAACCGGCGCGGATTTGCACGTCGCGTCTCCTCGAGAACTGTCAAATTATTTCGGGATAAGCCGGGACATTGGTGTTCGTTCCAGCCAAGGTCCTGAGTCCAATGCGGAAATTTCAGGCAGCGGCCGCCCCTGATGCTTAGTCGTCAGCGCGCGCGATTGGTTCAAGCCCTCAGCATGCACGCGCGAACTCTCAGACCGTGACCGGCGCCGTGTAGATTTCGGAACCGGCCTCGTCGACCACCACCACGGAGCGAGGCTCATGATCGCCGCGGAGATCGCTGGCGATCTGCCGCGCGATCAGGTCGGCGGTTCTCTTCGCGTCGTGCTCGCTTTCGCAATCGCGCCCGACCGGATCCTCGAGCCGCACACCGTCGGCAATATCGAAATGAAAAATCGGCATTGTCCTCATCCTCCGAGAGGTCAATGCCCGGAGGTGAAGCGGGTTCCGGAAATGAACGCGTTGTTAAAGATGGAACGAACGATCGCCCGAAGGTTCCATCAGGCCTCGCGCGCGAGCTGGCTCAATAGCCCAGCGCGCAGCCGTCCTTGCGCGGATCGGAACCGCCTGTCAGCGTGCCCTTGTCCCAGTCGATCCAGATCGCCTGGCCGCCGCCGAGCGGGCCGACCACGCGCGTGGTCTGATGGCCGAGATTCTTCAGGCCCTCGACGATCGCGGCGGGGACGCCGTCCTCGAGCTGATAGACGCCCTCGTAGTGCAGGCCGCGCGGCATGTCGATGGATTCCTGCACGTCGCAGCCGTAGTCGAGCATGTTGGTCAGCACGTGCACCTGGCCGACCGGCTGGTACTGCCCGCCCATCACGCCGAACGGCATTACCGCGCGGCCGTTCTTGGTGACGAGGCTCGGAATGATCGTGTGCAGCGGCCGCTTGCCCGGCGCGATGCAATTGGGATGGCCGGGCTGAACGCGAAAGCCGCCGCCGCGGTTCTGCAAGAGCACGCCGGTCTTGTTGGAGACGATCGCCGAACCAAAGGAATGCGCGATCGAATTGATGAACGAACAGACGTTGCGGTCCTTGTCCACCACGGTGATGTAGACGGTCGAGGGATTCATCGGCGGCGCCACGTTCGGCAGATCGCGCAAACCGTCCATCCGGATCTTGCCGGCGTGTTCCTCGGCGAATTCCGGCGTCAGGATCCTGGCCACGTCGACGTTGACATAGGCTGGATCGCCGACGTGCTGCTCGCGCATCATGTAGGCGGCTCGCGCCGCTTCGGCCTCGAGATGGAACCGCTCGACGCTCATCGCCGGAAACTTCGTCAGATCGAAGCGGGAGAGGATGTTGAGCATCACCAGCATGGTGATGCCCGGACCGTTCGGCGGGCACTGCCAGACGTCGTGGCCCTTGTAGAGCGTTCCGATCGGATTGGTGGTCTCGGTGGTATGGCCTTCGAAATCGTCGAGCGTATGCAGGCCGCCGATTCCGCGCAGGGTCTCCACCATGTCTTCGGCGATAGCGCCCTTGTAGAAGGCGTCACGGCCGCCTTTCGCAATCGCCCGCAGCGTCTTGCCGAGTTCAGGCTGCCGGATCACGTCGCCGGCCACCGCGGGCTTGCCGTGCGGCAGCAGATAGCGCTCGGTGTTGGTGCCCTTCTTCAGTTTTTCAAACTGGTTGTTCCAGTCGAAGGCGATGCGGGGGGCGACGACATAGCCCTCTTCCGCGGCCTTGATCGCCGGCTGCAGCAGGGTATCGAGCCCGAGCTTGCCGTGATCGCGCAGGATGGTGGCCCACGCGTCGATCGCGCCGGGAATGGAGACGGCGTGCGCCGAGGTCAACGGGATCGCATGCATGTTGCGCTCGAGGTACCATTCCGCCGTCGCAGCCTTCGGCGCGCGGCCTGAACCGTTATAGGCAACGATCTTGCCCTCGCCCCGCGGCTGAAAGAGTGCAAAACAGTCGCCGCCGATCCCGGTGGATTGCGGCTCGATCACGCCGAGCAGCGCGCATGCCGCCACCGCGGCGTCGGCGGCGGTGCCTCCGGCGCGCATCACCTCGATGGCCGTCAACGCGGCAAGAGGATGCGACGTCGCCACCATCGCATTCTGGGCGTGGACCGTCGACCGGCCGGCGAGATGGAAATTCCTCATGCCAAATTGCTCACTTTTTCCGCTGCTTCTTCGCATTATTCAGCCGGTATCGGCGCGGGCCTAGATGGCACATTCCGGCGGTCCTGGGCAATGGCGGGGGCGGATAGACGCCATGTTTCCCGAGCCGCCAGGAGCCCGCCGCAACGGCATTTGTATGGGTTGCTCGCATTCCCGCCCACCTGATAAACCACCGGCATGACGTACCAGGTCGCCGCATTCTATCAGTTCGCCGCACTGCCGGATTTCCGGGAGCGGCGCGAGCCGTTGCGCGTGCTTTGTGCCGGCCTCGGGTTGAAAGGCAGCGTGCTGCTCGCCCATGAAGGCATCAACGGCACGCTGGCGGGCGAGGCCGGCGCCATCGGCGGACTGGTCGGCCAATTGCGCGGCGACGGTCTGTTCGGCGGCCGGCTCGACCATCTCGAATTGAAATTCTCGCAGGCCAAGGCGATGCCGTTTCAGCGGCTTAAAATCCGGCTGAAAAAGGAAATCGTCACCCTTGGTGCGGCAGAGGCCGATCCGACGCGGCAGGTCGGAACCTATGTCGATCCCGCCGACTGGAACGATCTGATCGCAGCACCCGACACGCTCCTGATCGATACCCGCAATGCGTTCGAGGTCGCGATGGGGACGTTCGCCGGCGCCGTCGATCCCGGCATCAGGAGCTTTGGGCAATTCAAGGATTTCGCAGCGCGCCACCTCGACCCGGAAAAGCACCGCCGGATCGCGATGTTCTGCACCGGCGGGATTCGCTGCGAAAAGGCCTCGAGCTACCTGCTGTCGCGCGGCTTTTCCGAGGTCTACCATCTCAAGGGCGGCATCCTGAAATACCTGGAAGGCGTGCCGGAAACCAATAGCCGCTGGCGCGGCGAATGTTTTGTGTTCGACGAGCGCGTCGCGCTCGGCCACGGCTTGCGGGAGCGGCAGATGGAACGGCAATCCGATGAGTGACGAAAAGACCCTCGGCAACCGTATCGATGCGCTCGAGGCGAAGCTGATGTTTCAGGACGAGACCATCGAGACGCTGAACAAGACCATCACCGAGCAATGGCAGAAGATCGATGCGCTGACGCGGCAGGTCTTGAGCCTCGGCGAACGCCTGCAGGAAGCGGAGGCCAATGCGCCGGGCCCCGCGAACGAACGGCCGCCGCATTACTAGGGCACGATCCTTAAAAAGCACGAGCCGGTCTTCCGAAGAAGATCATGCACCGTCATGGATTGAGCATCGAAATTTCGATAGCTCTTCAATGCGCGGCGGACAGGACTTCGAGCTTCTGCGCCGGCAATTTTGCCATCATCAGCTGATCGCGCCCGTGATCCTTGGCGGCGTAGAGCGCGTGGTCGGCGGCCTCGACCAGCGAGGCGTGGCCTGCCGAGCGCTCGACGCCCGGGCGGCATACCGCCCCGCCGATGCTCGCAGTGACGATTCGCGACGGGAAATTCAGTTTGTGAGCGATCCCGACATCCCGGATCTCGCGAAGCACCCTTTCGCCGATCCGCGCGCATCCGGCCGCATCCGTGTTGGGCAGCAGCATGACAAACTCTTCGCCGCCGTATCTCGCCGCGAGATCCGTGGTGCGCTTGGCCTCCGCGGCCAGGACATGCGCGACGGCACGCAGGCACTCGTCGCCGGCCGGATGGCCGTACTGGTCATTGTAGGCCTTGAAATGGTCGAGGTCGATCATCAGCAGCGACAGGCTGGTGCGCTCGCGATAGGCCCGCCCCCACTCCTCGAGCAGGCGCTCGTCGAAGCGGCGCCGATTGGCGAGTCCCGTGAGACCGTCCACGGTCGCCAGCGTCTCGAGCCTTCCTTCGAGGGTCTTTTGCTGCGTCACATCGCGCGTGATGGCGACGACGCCGTCGATCGCGCCGCTGTTTCGCGTCACGCGCAGGGTGGATTCGACCCAGATCTCGGATTTTTCCCGGTGCCGCGTGCGATAGGTGATGCGGGTTTCCTCGGTCTCCCCGCGCTTCAGCGCGGCGATGATCTCCCGGACCCGGGGCATATCCGCCGGGTGGACGCCCGCCAGCGCGGGCGTTCCGACCAGCTGATCGGGCCGCCAGCCCACAATGCGAACGGACGACGGCGAAGCGTAGTAGATCTGCTCGTCCAGTCCGATACGGGTCACCATGTCGCTGGAACCTTCGGCCACCACGCGGAAGTTGGCCTCCTTGGAGGCAAGCGCCGCCGCCATTTGCTGTCCTTTCAGCAATTGCCGGACGAGGTAGAGTCCCATGACGGCAATGAGCAGGACCAGGCCGAGAACGACCACCATGCGGGTGATGGTTGCATGACGCCATGGTGCCAGTACCTCATCCTGCGTTCTCGTGACCAGAACAACGAAAGGAAAACGGCTGCTTTGCTGGTGAAAGCCGATACGCTCCAACCCATCCAGATTTGATTTGAGATAGTGGACGCCCGAGAACCCGCCGGCGCGGGCGGCCTTGAAAAATGCCCCGCCCGACACGTCGCGTCCGACATTGGCGGTGGTGTCCGGGACGCGCGCCAGCATGATTCCGTCGGTGGAAACCAATGAGATGGTGCCGCTCTCACCGATGTCGAACTGGTCGTAAAACTCCGAAAAATACTCGGCGCCGATGCTCGCAATGACGATCCCGGCGAAGCTGCCATCGGGATGATTGAAGCGCCGCGAGAGGGTCACGACCCATTCGCCGCTCATGCTGCTCTTGACCGGGCGCCCAATGAAGATGGCCCGGTCGGTCGATTGCCGGTGGTGGCGGAAATATTCGCGATCGCTGAGGTTCTTCCCCATCACGCCGGACGACGCAAGCCAGTCGCCGTGTTCGTCGACAATGCCGAGCCCGCTGATGCGTCTGGAGGCCGCCTTGCGCGCCACCAGAATGTCCTGGAGTTTTGAAAGCGTCGCGTGATCCGTTCCGTCCGTTTCGAGCCGGCTGACGGCGCCAAGGATGCTGGTGTCCAGCAACTCGAAGCTGTCTTCCGCGTGCTGGGTGAGCGAACGCGCCAGATTGGCCTGATCGACCTCCGCAACCTTCAAGGCGGCTTCGCGCGCACTCCACTCGCGCGCCACGCTCATTCCGAGAATCGCGACGCAAACCAGCGCAACAAAGCTCGCCGCCCGAAAAGGCAGGCGTGCAGGGCCAATCCTGTAACGCGCGGCTTCCATCTAGCAGGGATTCTCCGAACGGCGGAAGCTCCCATGCACATCTTATTTATCTCTGAAGTGAATCTTCCAAAGCACGTCATTCTACGGGCAATTCCGTAGTATTACGGTCGTCCGACGACGTCCCCAATCGCCGGTATGGTGTGCAAAGAATTACAGCCAACGTGCGCGCAGGCGGGCGAACCAAGAACCTTGAGCCGGCCGCGCCGTCGATCAGGCACAGTTCTACCCCGGGGTCATAGCCCGATCGCGAACCACGTCGCCAGCGCGACGGCCGCCACAACGACGGCACACCACACGACAGGCGTAACCTGTTTCGAACTGCCGCTACGGGGGGAATTGTTGGCGGCGTGATTGAATTCCTGATTCATCCGGGCGCCTCCAGGGGGCAACGCCACCGCGCTGCCGGTTCACTGAATTAGCGAAACACCGACAGCACCTTGTCCCATAGCGAGGTATTTTCGCCGTCGGCTTTGGAGGGCGACGGCTGGGCTGCGCTGACGGGATCAGATGCCGGAAAACTGTCGATCAGCCCGGCCTCCAGCCGCGCGTGGATATCGCGATCCGCCGCGGCGGCTTCGCGGGGATCCGCGGCATGCTTGTCGTGCGGAGCAGGATCGTATTTCTCGGCCATATCGAGCCTCCATGTCGAGAATAACGCCTCCGCCGCCGGGACGTTCCGGGCGGAGCAGGCGAAAATGCACGGAGGCGTGCACAAGGCCGGCTCGTGGATTATTTTGCGGTATGACCGCTATCACGCAGACAGGCGCCGCAACTTGGGCTCGACTGGGGTTAGCGATGAGATTGCATCCTCATCGCCAAAGGCAAGCTCGCGGGGCGCTCCAAGAGCAAATTCCGACCCCAGCCCGTTTGGAATTTCCAATTTGGGGCGACCGCATGGACCCATGCGCCAGGCTGGAGGACTGTGCGTTCAAGGTCCGATCGCTTCGCACCCCCCCCCCCCGAAAACCGCCGTTTTGCCCCCGATAAGCTAATCATAGCGCCTGCGGCCCCAGCCCCCCGCGGGTCGGGGGCAGATCGCAGCTTGGCCAAGTCCACATCCTCAAGTATCAGGAGCGAGTATCCCGCCCCTCGATCACTCCTTGCGGAAGTCAGCGCTTGACCCAAAAACAACCCCAAAAACCGTTCCTCGAGGTGCTTTCCGGCCGCCGTCAGGCGGTACCGCCGATCTGGATGATGCGGCAGGCCGGCCGTTATCTGCCGGAATACCGCGAAGTGCGCGCCAAGGCGGGTGGCTTTCTCGACCTGTGCTTCACGCCGGATTTCGCCGCCGAAGTCACCCTGCAGCCGATCCGCCGCTTCAATTTCGACGCCGCGATCATCTTTTCCGACATTCTGGTCATTCCCTACGCGCTCGGGCGCTCGGTGCGCTTCGAGGTCGGCGAGGGCCCGCGGCTCGAGCCGCTGGACACGCCGGAGAAGGTCGAAACGCTGGCGCCGCGGGCCGACTTCGGCAAACTCGAACCGGTGTATGAAGCGCTGCGCCGGGTGCGGCGCGAACTCGATCCGAAGATCGCGCTGATCGGCTTCTGCGGCGCGCCATGGACGGTGGCGACCTATATGGTGGCGGGCCAGGGCACGCCGGACCAGGCGCCGGCGCGGATGATGGCCTATCGCCATCCGCAGGCGTTCGCGGGGATCATCGACGTGCTGGTGGAGAACTCCATTCAGTATCTGCTCGGCCAACTCAACGCCGGCGCCGACGTGCTGCAGATCTTCGACACTTGGGCCGGCGTGCTGCCGCCGCGCGAATTTGCGCGCTGGTCGGTCGAGCCGACCCGCCGCATCGTCGCAGGCGTGCGGGCGAAAGTGCCGGATGCGAAGATCATCGGCTTTCCGCGAGGCGCCGGCGCGCTGCTGCCGGGATATGTGGAGGCGACCGGCGTCGACGCCGTCAGCATCGACTGGGCCGCCGAACCTTCGCTGATCCGCGAGCGGGTACAAACCAAAGTCGCGGTGCAGGGCAATCTCGATCCGCTGGTGCTGATCGCAGGCGGCGCCGCGCTCGATTCCGCAGTCGATGACGTGCTGGCGAACTATGCAAAAGGCCGGCTGATCTTCAATCTCGGCCACGGCATCCAGCCGGAAACCCCGATCGCGCATGTCGAGCAGATGCTGAAGCGGGTGCGGGCGTACAAAGGCTGAGGCACTACACCGGCCGGCTGCGTTCGATGATATCGGCCGCGCCCTTGGCCAGCAGTTCGAGCCCGACCGCGCGGCCGAGTTCGCGCGGACGGTCGGCGGGGCCGGAACGCGAGGCCTCGATGAACAGGCCGCCGGCTTCGTCGAGCACCGTGGCGGTCAGCGACATCTGCGCGCCCTCAATCGAGGAAAATCCCGCGATCGGCGAATTGCAATGGCCATTGAGCACCCACAGGACCTCGCGCTCGGCGTCGGCGCTTCTGTGCGCGGCGGCGTCGTCGATGGCGGAGAGAATGCGCCGCGTCTGCCAGTCCTGCACGGCACATTCCACCGCAACAATGCCCTGGCCAACCGCCGGCAGCATTTCCGCAATCGAGAATTCGTAGGCGATGCGGCTCGCGAGGCCGACGCGCTGCAGCCCCGAACGCGCCATGATCAGCGCGTCGGCCGGCCCGACCGCGCCGCCGCCGGGAAGCCGCTGCATCTCCGCATTATCGAGCTTGCGGACGCGGGTGTCGGCGGCGCCGCGATAGTGAATCACCTCGACTTGCGGAAAGAGCCGCCGCGCATAGGCCGCGCGCCGGACCGCGTTGGTGCCGATCTTGAAGCCCTGGCCGCGCGTCCGCCTGAGATCGTCGATCGAAACACCGGCGCGCAGCACCAGGACGTCACCAGGCGGATCGCGCGACAGCGTCGCGCCGATCACGAGGCCCGGGGTGTCCTCATTGCCCGGCATGTCCTTCAGCGAATGCATCGCGGCCTGCAACTCGCCGGAAACGACGGCCTTGCGGATTTCGGCGACGAAGGCGCCCCCCTTGCCGCCATGCGGCAGCAGCTTGCCGGTCTGGTCGGAATCGCCCGTGGTCTCGAACTTGACGATCTCGACGTCGAGGCCGGGAACGGCCGCGGTAAGCCGCCGTGCAATTTCCTCGGTCTGGGCCAGCGCCATGACGCTCTTGCGCGTGCCGATCCTGAAACGAATTGCCGCCATTCACTTTCCCTTCGACGCGCGCTACCGCGCATCCTGCAAGATCATGTCGGAGGCTTTCTCCGCGATCATGATGGTTGGCGCATTGGTATTGCCCGACATCAGGTCCGGCATGATCGAGGCATCGATCACCCGCAGGCCCTCGATGCCATGAACCCGCAGCCGCTGGTCGACCACCGCCATCGGATCGCTGCCCATCCGGCAGGTCGATGTCGGATGATAGACGGTGCTGCCGGTCCGGCGGCAATACGCCAGCAAGTCCTCGTCGTTGACAACCTTCGCGCCGGGATCGACCTCTTCGAGCGTATAAGGCTTGAGCGCGGGCGCCGCCAGGATCTTGCGCAGGATCCTGATGCCATCGATGAAGGCGGCGCGGTCGGTTTCGGTCGCGAGATAGTTGATGCGGATCTCCGGCGGCACCGACGGGTCGGCGCTCCTGATGCGCAGCGAGCCGCGGCTTTCGGGACGCAACTGGCAGACCGAGGCGCTGAAACCCGAAAACGCATGCAGCTTTTCGCCCATTTTGTCGGTGGAGAAGGGCAGGAAGTGGATCTGGATATCCGGCGTAGCCAGCCGCGGACTGGTCTTGAAGAACGCGCCCGACGTGCCGGCGGCGATCGTCAGCGGCCCCTTGCGAAGCGCGGCGTATTGCAGGCCGGCCATGACGCGGCGGAGCGGATGATTGACGACATCATTGAGCGTGACGCGCTGCGCGCACCGCGTGATCAGCCGGACCTGCATGTGATCCTGCAGGTCGTTGCCGACGCCGGGCGCGTCGAGCACGACCTCGATGCCGTGCTGCTTCAACAGCTCAGCAGGCCCGACGCCGGAGAGCTGCAGCAATTGCGGCGAGTTGTATGCACCGCTTGAGACCAGGATTTCCTTGCGCGCCCGCGCGGTGCGCAAATCGCCTTCCTGGCGATATTCGACGGCCCGCGCACGGCGCCCTTCGAATATAATGCGCTGCGCCAGGGCCGCCGTTTCGACCCGCAAATTGCTTCGGCCCTTCGCCGGCCGCAGATAGGAAAACGCGGTGCTCGCCCGCCGGCCGCGCCGGGTCGTGGTCTGGAAGAAGCCGGCGCCTTCCTGGCTCGCGCCGTTGAAGTCGGGATTGGTGGGAATGCCGGTTTCCGCCGCGGCGACGACGAAGGCTTCCGACAGCGGATCGGCATGTCGCCAGTCCGACACCGGCAGCGGACCTCCCGCGCCATGATATTTGTCGGCGCCGCGCTGCTGGTTCTCGGCCTTCTTGAAATAGGGCAGCACGTCCTCGTAGCCCCAGCCGGCGTTGCCGCGCTGGCGCCAGCGATCGTAATCCTCGTGCTGGCCGCGGATGTATAACAGGCCGTTGATCGAGCTCGATCCGCCCAGCACCTTGCCGCGCGGCTGAAACACCTGCCGGCCGTTGAGGCCCGGCTCGGGCTCGGTCTGGTACATCCAGTTGACGGTCTTTTCCTTGAACAGCTTGCCGTAGCCGAGCGGCACGTGGATCCAGAGGTTGGTGTCCTTGGGGCCGGCCTCGAGCAGCAGCACCGAATACTTGCCGTCCGCGCTGAGACGATTGGCGAGCACGCATCCGGCCGACCCCGCACCGACGACGACATAATCGAATTCCAGAACCCCGGCGGATCGGCTGGCCGCGGATGGCGCTTTGTCGTTCATTCTGGTTTGGCCCGGTCTCGACGCTGGCTTGTAAGAAACACCGCCAGACAGGCGATTGAGCTTATCCAGCCAACGCTGTCAACTTGGCGATGGTGTTCATATTGCGGGCGGTGCCGTCCGCCGCCGCAGGGATCCGGAGCTTCGATTTGGCCATTCCCTCGCCGTAGTGGACGTAAATCTCCCGCTTGCCGAGCCGGACCTCTTCCCCGGCCTGGCCGCTGATTTCCGCCAGGCAGGTGGCGGGCGGCGGCTTGTCCAGGAAGACCGCCAACGTGCGGTTGGGCGCGGCTTCCGGAAACGGGTTGGCCCTCAGGACGGCGGCGAGCTCGGCGGCGGTTCGAACCAGCACCCCGACGGGCTTGCCGGCATGGGCCTTGAGCCGGGCCTCGAGAGCCGCCTTGATCTGTGCCTCGGATTTTGCGCTTCCAAAGATCACATTGCCGCTGGCGATGAAGGTCCGGACGTCGGCAAATCCGGCGGCCTCGCAGATCGCCTTCAGTTCGCTCATCGCAAGCTTGCCGGTCCCGCCGACATTGACCGCTCGCAAAAGTGCGACGAACGTTTTCACTTCAGGTCTCGCGCGTCGGCGGCGCCTGGATCACCTGGCCGACGCCGATTGCTCGGCCGGCTTGCCGAAAACCCGCCGGCAGCCTTCGCTCAGGCTGGCCCGTTGCTTGCGCATGCAGGCGGTGATGCGCTCCACGCTCGGAATCTCCGACGCACACAATCGGAAAACGTCACCGGTGCAAAGCCTGCGCTGATCGTCTTCCGTGAAGGCGTGCCCCATTGCCGGCACCATTGCCAGGCAAAAAGCCAAACCCGATGCGATCCTGAGATGACGAACGGCGAACAGATCAATTGACATTGTGCCCCCCGGCTTGACCGACGTTGCGGTCGTCCTCCAGACGGTTGCCGCCCTGGAATCATTGGTCATCGTATCGATGCGAGTGCCGCGGCTTCAAGATTCCCGATCGTCCTTGCACCGAAATTTTGCATCGACGCGCGGCACAGCCAGCGTTCCGCTGCTGGAACCGGCGCCCTGCCTCGGTGTGGGGTGAATGCGAGGCGCGGCGGCGCCTTGCACTCGTCGCGGTAATGAGAGAAAGAGGGATAACCCTACCCATGCGTATTGGTCGCGCGCACCGCAGCAAATGAAACCCCTATTCGCCATTTCGCTCTCGCTGGCGTTGCTGTTCAGCGGCCTCGCTGCTGCAACATCGTCCCCTGCCGAGCTGATTTCCGAGTTTCGTCAGAAGCACGGCGAAGGACGCGTCGTCATGGACGCCACGCTCAACCGGATCGCGCTGGAACAGGCGAAGGCAATGGCCGAGAGAGACAGGCTCGACCACGACGTGCTCGGGGCTTTCGGTGGACGGATCGCACCTTCGCGGGCGGGACGGGCCGCTGAAAACATCGCCTATGGCTACGACAGTTTCGAAAAGACGCTCGATCAGTGGATCGCGTCGAGCGAACATCGAAAGAACCTGTTGCTTCCCAACGCGTCTCGCGTCGGCATCGCCAGCGCAAGAAGCGCCACCTCGCATCGGACCTATTGGGCGATGGAGATCGCGGGCGATTATGAACCGCCGAGAGTGGCTGTCGGCAAGCGGACGCCACCTGCTGCGGCCGAGAAGAAAGTGCAGACAGCAGCCAAACGGAAAACGGCAGCACAACCTTGCCGACTCAAACTCCTCGGCCTCTGCTTTTAGTCGAGCCGGTGTGCGCCGCATCATTTGAAGTTCGACGGTCGAGCTGCGCGCGAAGTTGAACTCTCACTACATCTCAGGGGTTGCGCTCGCACTGACGCATGCATTGCTGGCATGTGGCATACAAAATTCATTGCAGCGTATTTCCCTTTTGTTAGCCTTTGCCTGCAACGGGCTTGAAGACGACCCGGTATCGGTACAACTTTGGCCCGAACTTCTACCAAACCTTCGTGCCGACGATAAATCCGCCGGTCATTACACCGCCGTACGAGGATAATTCGGCCAACGGTCCGATCTACCCGAGCTACGTGCCGAAGACCGACAAGGATGGCAACGACCTCGCCGGCATTCGGCTGCCGGAATTGACGGTGCCACTGGCGACCTACACCGGATGGGGACTGCGGTCCGGCGTCTGGGCGAACGATGGATGCGAGGCTACCGGCCAGTACATCCCATTCGCGGCAACGGCGGCCGCCCGTACGGCGGCGCAGGATCCCCGTCCCTCGGTTCAGGAGCGTTACCCGTCCTTCGCCTTCTATAAAACGAAGGTGGTGTTGGCGGTCGACAAACTGGTGCGGGATCGTTTCCTGATCTGCGACGACACCCAGGATATCGTCAACCGGTTGCTGCAGGCCGGTATCACCGCGGGCGTCCCCGCACCTACCGCAAACGACACCGCGACGGCCCCCGATCCGGTGCCTGCGTGCCAGGCTCGAATCCGGCCTCACTATCACTATCATTATGTCTTCGATCATGACCACGACGGCGACGATCACGATCATCGCTAGGTCCTGACGGGCGATTCAAGAATTGCGGGTGGCGAAGGCGACTTCGCCACCCGCAATGATGTGAGGATCGCAAGCCCCCTGCCCCTATAGTCCCTTGATCGAGCCTGCCTCGATCAGAAGCCGGTTGAAACGGCGCGCCTCGGCGCCGCCGGCGCAGCCGTAGAACAGGCCATCGCAGCGTTGCAGGATTTTCTTCTGCTCGGAAAAACTCGGACCCAGCGGCACGCCGGCCGCCTCCTGGATCACCAGCGGCAAATAGGGTGCATCGAGCGTGTCGAGCGCCGAGGACAGGTCGGCCGGCGTGAAATTCACCGCATCGATGGCGTAATAGGTGGAGAGATAACGCCGATCCGATGCTACGAGCCGGCGCGCCAGCGCCTCCTTGTCGAGCGACGGATCGATGATGCGGGCGCCGAATTGCGGTTGATGATCGCCGTAGCGCACGATCAGAAAGGAGTCAGCCGGGAATTGCCGCGCCAACCGCTCGAGCCATCTCTTGTAATCATGCGCCGTCATTCCCTGACGGCGGATGTACTCATCGATATCGGGGGCGTTGCCGAGATCGTGCCAATCGGGCGTCAGCTCGGGGCGCAGCCGCGTATCCCAGGGGAAATGATTGGCCACGGTGTAGACGTAAAGGAACAATGGCCCATTACCGCGCTCGCGCTCGATGATATCGACAGCCCGGTCGAAGTAAAAACTGTCGGGTTCGAAGTCCCGGGTGCCGAGGTCGAGCATGTCGAGATAGCGTGCGATGCCGGTCGTCACCTGGAAGGCACGCGAACCGAGAAACGCGCCATAGAACGGATAGAGGCTGAAGGTCTTGTAGCCGCAGCGGCTCAGGGAGTGCGGCAACCCCCGGCTGACGCGGCCGGCGGCGATCCTGGTCACGGACGTGGCGAAGCGTCCGTAGGAGCGCGCCGAGAGCCCGGTGAGCACGTTGTATTCGGTGAACCAGCTCGGTCCGCCCACGCCCTCCACCACCAGCTTGCGCGCCTTGCCGTCGAACGATTGGAAATGCCTGTCGTAGCCGGGCGGCACCTTTATTCCCGGCGCGGCGGTGATATCGAAACTGGATTCATCGTGCAGTAGAATGATATGCGGAAGCTTGCTTGACGGATGGCAGGAAACCGGTGCTCCGTTCAGGCTTCCGTTCACGCTCGCATCCGATTCCAGGAAGCCGTGGTCGGCAAATTCATGGATTGCCTCGATTCCGGTCCGCGCGAATTTCGAAACATAGTTCTGCCCGATGAAATCCTCATGCAGATCGGTCGGGAACGACAATGACAGACCAATGAGCGCGCCCATGCATAGACAAGTGCCGGCAAGGCTGGCGAGCATGCCCACGCGGTAGCGATCAAACCGCCACGCCGCGACCAGAAGCGCGGCGGTGGCGATTGCGGCAAGCCCGATCCATCCGCGCAGCGAGGGAAAGGCCGCGAGCAGAAAGGCCGACGTATCCCGGTCGATGATCATGAGGTCGACGAAATCGACCGTCATCCAGAGCTTGTCGAACTTGAAGCGCGACAGCAGCGTCAGCGCGACGATGAATTCGAGCGATATCAGCGCCGCCACCGTCGGCCGGCGAACCAGCACAAGCCAGGAGAAATTAAGCGCGGCCCATACCAGCAGGAAGGCCGCCTTGCCGGTCAGGTCGGTTTCCGTCGCAGCCATGACGATCAGCGCGACCGCGTGAAGCGCGGCGGCGAGGCAAACCACGATGCGGTCGCGGCGCGAAATCGCCTCGCTTGGCACGAGCCGGTCGACCAGAATGGGCGCGCTGGACGACATGCCTAGCGAAGGCCCTGCCGGGCGATCTCTCTCGCGTGCCCTGACGCGCGCGCTGCGGTCATCGCGTTCCTCATCCCCCGTTTGCAGGACACCGTGCCGGTGCGGCGCACCCAAGTCACGCTCACGATATCGTAACGTACACAACCCTCCGGGCGATGTATTATTTCCTATCCGGTGTATTATTTCCCAAGGTCTGGCAAACGAAGGCGTTGGAGGCTCACATGCGAATCCTGGCGGTGATTGGCGCGCTGGCGATCCTGGTCGGTATCGGTGCCGCGGTATTCTTTTTAGGAGGCTTTTACAGTGTCGCGGGGACCGCCGAGGATCCGGCCGCGGTCACCTGGGCGCTGACGCGGGTGCGCACGGCGTCGATCAATCGCCATGCCGACGACCAGCCGCCGGCCTCCATCAACGTCAACGACGCAGCGACCGTGCAGGCCGGCGCCAAGGAATTCGCCGAACATGGCTGCGCCAATTGCCATGGCGCGCCGGGCGTCAATTGGGCCAAATTTTCGGAAGGCATGCATCCCGATCCACCTGACTTGAAGGACGTCGTCGGTGAGCTGTCGCCTGGGCAGTTGTTCTGGGTGGTCAAGAACGGCATCAACATGACGGGCATGCCGAGCTTCGCGCAGGCCGGCGCCAAGGACGACGAGATCTGGTCGATCGTCGCGTACCTCAAGAAGCTGCCGGGCATCTCGGAGGCCGACTACAAGGCCTGGACCGCGTCACATTGAGCGCAACTCACGGCGCTTCATTCGGCCTGCCCGACGCGACGACAACGCATCCGGCGATGCCGGCGAGAACCGCCCAATAGGCGTAGCGGAAATCGGACGCGACGCCGACGACAAAGAAGGTCAGGACATAGACGGCGGCCGATCCGCACGTACCCAGCGCAAAAGCGCCCTCGGGCGTCCCGCGCCGCCGCCAGCCGAAGCCGACCACAATGATGCAGACCAGGAGCCACGCGCCGGCCCGAAACAGCGGCGTCGGCTTGAGCCTGTCGTGCAGAAGAACCAGCGCGGCAAGGACCGGCCGGTCGGCAAACACGGTCCGCGACGGATGCTCGACGTCGGCGACCCACATGGTGAGGTTGTCGCCGGCAAGAAAATTCCACATGAACGCCGCGCGATGCCGCAGATACGCCACCGGGTGGCGCGTGACCGCACGCAGCCAGGCCTCGGTGATGACGGGCGTGCCGAACAGCTTTTTTTCCCGCTCGAGCTTGCCCATCACGAACTCGCAGGGCTCGAGCCGCCAATAGATGTCCCACTGGGTCGGCTGGTAGCAGCCGTTCAGGAGCAGATCCGTCTGCGGCGCGCTCCAGTCGACCGGAAACTGGTTCTGTTTGGCGAAGTGGCTGATGCCGCCGAGATCAAACACCATGATCGACTGCAGCGGATGTTGCCGCGTCGCGCCGAGCGCGCCGTAATAGACCACCTGCACCAGCGCGAAAAAGCCTGCCATCGCCGGGACAAACAGGATCGCCGTGCGCGCGGGGTACACTCGCATCGGCCACGCAATGTAGACGGCGATGACCGGCGCGGCGATCAGCGCGTTCGGGCGCAGCAGGACGCCGAAGGCGCATAGCGCAAGCGCAAGCGCTTGCATCGGCAAGCGAAGGCGCGCGTCGCTTTCGGTGACAGCGAAAGTGATCGCCGCCGCGAGCAGCCAACTGGTAGCGAACAGCACGTCGCGCCAGATGATTCCGGCAAAGACGAAGGCCGGCGGCAGCAGCGCCAGCACGGGCAGCAACAGCGCGAGCCGCGTGCTGCCGCGGCGCGCCAGCGCGATTGCGAGCAGGCCAAAGGCGAGCCAATACGAGGTCGCGATCAAGAGGAACACGCTGGCCGCGCCCGGCGCGACCGGATCGATCATGCCCCACAGCACGGTCATGACGGGGGATTGCCAGTCGCCGAGCACGCCCTTGCCGATGTCCTCGTAGACGAATTTCGCGTCGTAGGTCATGATACCGGGATAGAAGATCACGAGCGTCAGGCCGTAGCCCGCGGCAATCAGCGCGGCGACGGCAGCGTACGAACGCGGCACCGGTTGTTGGCGATCAGGCGAGAGCGGCATAGATGTCCCCGGAATTGGCCTCGTGCGGCAGATCCGTCAGCCATCGCCCGATTTCCTCACCGCCGACCCAATCGGCGTTCACAAAAATCTGACTCTCGCCGAGCGCGGCGTTGAACCGCGTGTAGCCCAGCGCGATACAGCGTTCGATGCAGGCGCGCGCGACGTCGCGCTGGATGGTCGTGAACTCGAAGGACAGCGCCTTGACCGCGTGCGACAGTCCCTGCAGCGCTTCCGCCTCGAAGCCTTCGACGTCGATCTTGATGAAGCAAGGTAAACCGTGCTTTTCGATCAGCGCATCCAGCGTCGTCACCGGAACCTCCACTGATCTGGTCCAGCGTTGCGTGTCCCAGCCCGGTGCACCGCGCGCGGCGCTGACGAACGCGGGCGACGCCGTCGAAACCGTGGGGTTGTCGGCGTTGATCAGCATGCTGACCGCGCCCGCCGCACGGCCCGCGGCCACCGCCTCGATCGCAACGCCGGCGCTGCGCCCGTAAAACAGCTTCAGCACCTTGACCAAGTTGGGCTGCGGTTCGACGGCGACCACCCGCGCGCCGAGCCGGCGGAACGAGGCGACGCGGTCGCCGACATGGGCGCCGACATCGAACACCAGATCGCCGCGCCGCACGAAGCCGCCATAGAGCCGGTCCATCGCCGCCGCGTGCGACCTGCCGCCATAATAGATGCGAAGCGACCGTAATATCCCGCGCGCGGTCCTGAGACTTTCGAACACCGCCTCAGACCGCGCTTGGCCGCAGCGATGGCGCCGCCAACTCGATCGCAGGCAGTTCCAGCACCAGCAGCGCGGTGGGCCTCGTGGTCTCCTCCGGCAGGCGGCCGATGCCGATCCTTGCGGCGAGACCGCCGAGCCAGGGCCACGCGGTCATCATCGCAAACGGGATCGCCAAAGCCGGGCCGCTGGCGAGAAACAATGCATAGGGAATCGCCGCCGGCTGCGTCATCGCCAGCACGACGAGTGCTGCGCATCCGAGCAGCGTGTGCGGCCACAGATTACGCAGCGCCAGCGTGAACGGCACCGCGTGATCGTCGCGGGTCTGTCCGATCCAGCCGATTTCCTGGCCGAACAACAGGCCGGTCAGGAAGATGGTATGGCCGAACCAGAGGATCGGGCACAGCAGGATCGAGTACACGGTTTCGATGACGTAATTGACAAGGAACAATCCGGCGCCACCGAACGCGCGGCGAAGTCTGGCATTCAGCAGGATGTCGATCGCGCTCGCGATCCTCGGCGAGAACCACATCACCAGCACGCAGACGAATAGCGCCGTGCCGGCATCGGCGCGAATGAAACTTGCTGGCGTATCGGCGCATGCGACCGCGAGCGTGCCGAGCACGAGCAGCCCGATCCAGGCCGGCGAGCCGATGAACATCAGGATCGCCAGCACCAGCTGATAACGGCTCACTGGCTTGAGACCGGGAAGCCCGAGAAACCGCCAATACTGCATGTTGCCCTGGCACCAGCGCAGATCGCGGCGGATGAATTCGAGCAGGGTCGGCGGATTTTCCTCCCAGCCGAGATCCTCCTGCGGCAGCACGCGCACGTCGTAGCCGGCGGCGCGCATCAGCACCGCCTCGATCTGGTCGTGGCTGAGGATATGGCGATCTTCGGTGCCGTCGCTGGAGAGAACCGGCAGGGCGCAATGCGCAATGAACGGCGCTAGCCGCAGCACCGCGTTGTGGCCCCAATAGGGTCCGCAATCGCCCTGCCACCAGGCGCTGCCGATGGTGTAGGAGCGCATGCCGAGCCGCATGCCGAACTGAAAGATTCTTGCAAACGCGCTGGTAGAGGGAAGGCCTACGACCAGCCCCTGCAAAATGCCGAGTCTGGGATCGGCCTGCATGATGCGCACCAGACGCAGAACGGCGTCCGCCGTCATGAAACTGTCGGCGTCGAGCGTTACCGCGAATTCATGCTGGCTTCCCCAGCGCTCGCAGAATTCACGGATGTTACCGGCCTTGTAGGCCGTGTTGACTGAGCGACGCCGGTAGGTGATCGCGACCTGGCCGCGCCAGCGCGAGGAAAGCGCCGCAAAACTTGTTTCCTCGCTGCCCGCAATGTCGGCGGCGCTGGTGTCGCTGAGGACATAGAGATGGAAACGTTCGCCGCAGCCGGCAGCGTCAAGGCCCGCCAGCATCGGCTCGAGATTGCGGATCATCCGCTCCGGCAACTCGTTGCGGATGCACAACAGGATCGCGGTCGAGGCCGTCACGGGCTCATCGCCGCGGATGCGCGCCGCCACCGGCATGATCGCCGCAATCGGATCGGCGGCAAAACGCATGATCAAAAAACCGATCACGGCGTTCCAGAATCCCGCCACCATCCAGGGCAGCGTCACCGCGAACAGCAGCAGCGCCGCGATATCGACGACGCTAAGACCGCCCGGTGACAGCGCTAGTGCGGCGAGCGCCAGCGATCCGGCCATGGTGGCGGCGAACAGCACGACAAACAGCACCCGCCGGCCGAAAAGATCATTTCCGGCGGCGTCGGCCTCGATGGCTTGGGGGGAGCGTTCTAACACAGAGGTTGCGACTTCTAATCCCGCGGCAGACAGTGCAGACTGAACGATATAACACGATAACCGTCCAGGAATTCCAATCCGGAGATTAAAGAAATTGGCGATCAGCCGGACCGACGATAGCGCCGAGGCGCTCTGGTATAGCCGGCCCGGACAAGCCGAGATCCGCCGGGAGACGCTTGCGCTGCCGGGGGCGGACGAAGTGCGCGTGCGGGCGCTCCATGGCGCGATCAGCCGCGGCACCGAGGCGCTGGTGCTGGCCGGGCGCGTGCCCGAGAGCGAATTCGAGCGCATGCGCGCGCCCTTCATGGCCGGCCATTTTCCGTTTCCGGTGAAATATGGCTACGCCACGGTCGGCCGGATCGAAGGCGGCCCGAAAGCCCTGCTCGGGCGCACGGTCTTTACCCTCTACCCGCACCAGAACCTTTTCAATATTCCCGCGAGCGCGGCCGTCGTGCTGCCGGAAAACCTGCCGCCGCAACGCGCGGTGCTGGCCGCCAATATGGAAACCGCGCTCAACGCGGTCTGGGATGCGGCGCCGGGCCCGGCCGACCGTATCGCCGTGGTCGGCGCCGGGGTGGTGGGCTCTCTCGTTGCGTATCTGTGCGGCCGACTTCCCGGCGCGGAGGTGACGCTCGTCGACATCAACCCGGCGCGCGCGGAATTAGCTCGCGCCCTCGGGGTTAGTTTTGCTGACTCCGAAACGGCCAAGGGCGACTGCGATCTCGTCGTGCACGCCAGCGGACATCCAAGCGGGCTTGGCACGGCGCTCGCACTCGCCGGCGAGGAGGCAACCGTGCTCGAAATGAGCTGGTACGGCGACGGCGCAGTGACGGCATTGCTCGGCGGCGCCTTCCACAGCCGCCGGCTCAAGCTGGTGTCGAGCCAGGTCGGACGGATCGCACCGTCGCACCGGCCGCGCTGGACGCATGAACGGCGGCTCGCGGCGGCGCTCGCTTTGCTCGCCGACACCCGGCTCGACGCGTTGCTGGCGCCGGCGGTGGCGTTTGGCGATCTGCCGCGGCGACTGCCCGATATTCTCGATGCCGGAAGCGGCATACTATGCCAGCTCATTACTTACCCCTGAAGGAGGTCCCTTGTTCGCCGTTGAAGTTCGCGACCACATCATGATCGCCCATTCGTTCCGCGGCGCCGTATTCGGCCCGGCGCAGGCGCTGCACGGCGCGACCTTCGTCGTCGACGCGGCCTTCATTGCCGAGACGCTCGATGCCAACGGCATCGTCATCGACATCGGCCGCGCGCATGACGCACTCAAGGCCGTGCTGGCGGCGCTCAATTATCGCAACCTCGACGAGGTGCCCCAATTCAAGGGCAGCAACACCACCACCGAATTTCTCACCAAGCACATCTACGATGCGCTCGCCAGCGATGCCCGCGCCGGCGAACTCGGCCGCAACGGTCGCGAGTTGAAGGCGATACGTGTCACGCTGTCGGAGTCGCATGTCGCCCGCGCCTGGTACGAGGCGGATTTGTGGTAGGGCGTTTTGTCTTTGCCGTGCCGGGCGATCTTGCGACCCCGACCGGCGGCTATGGCTACGACCGGCGCATGATGGCCGAACTCCGCGATCTCGGCTGGGAAATCGATCTGCTCGACCTCGGCGAAGACTTTCCCTCGCCGAGTGAAGCAACGGGCGCGGCGGCGCTGGCGCGGCTGCTTGCCGTGCCTGCCGGCCGCGCCATCGTCATCGATGGACTGGCGCTCGGCGTCCAGCCGGAAGCGGCATTGCGGCTTGCGGGCCGCAATCCGTTGCTGGCGCTGGTGCATCATCCACTGGCGCTGGAATGGGGGTTGTCGCCAGCGCAAGCCGACGCGCTGCGCGCCAGCGAACGAACGGCGCTAGCTGCGGTAAATGGCGTTATCGTCACGAGCGGGGTCACGGCAAGGCTGGTCGAGTCCGACTACGGCGTCCCGGCCGAGCGCATCACCGTCGCAAGACCGGGCAGCGATCCCGTGCCATTGGCACAAGGCAGCCGGGACGGCGTCGTGCGGCTGCTGTCCGTCGGCGCAATCGTGCCACGCAAGGGTTTTGACGTTCTGGTTCCCGCGCTGGCGAGGATCGGCGATCTGCCATGGCGGCTGACGATTGCCGGCGACCGCACGCGTGATTGCGACACAGCCGCGCAGCTCGATGCCGACATTGCACGTCTCGCACTGGGCGAGCGAATAGAAATATTGGGCGCGGTATCGCCGCAGCGCCTTGCGACGCTCTACGCGGAAGCCGACATGTTCGTCCTCGCCTCCCGTTTCGAAGGCTACGGCATGGCCTACGCCGAAGCAATCGCGCACGGCCTGCCCGTCATCGGCAGCAACGCGGGCGCCATCCCGGAAACGGTACCGGCGGAAGCCGGCCTGCTGGTCGATGCCGGCGATATTCCTGCACTCGCGCAGGCGCTGCGCCGCGTCATCGGCAATGCAGGTCTGCGCCGGCGCCTGGCCGGCGCCGCGCGCGCGGCGGCTCCACAACTCCCGAGCTGGCGGCAATCTGCTGAGATTTTTGCGCACGCCCTGGAGCGACTGGCATGAGCGGTTTCTCCGCCGACTGGCTGACGCTGCGCGAGCCCCACGATTTGCGGGCGCGCAATCCGGCCGTTCTCGACGCGGTCACAGCCTTTCTCGCGCCGCTTTCCTCGGTGCGGATCGTCGATCTCGCCTGCGGCACCGGCTCGACCCTCCGCGCGCTGAGCCCGCTTCTGGCGGCACGGCAGAACTGGATGCTGATCGACAACGATCTCGGCCTCTTGGCGCGCGCCACGGCCACGCCGCTCGGCAAACATGCCACCGTTACGGCCGTCCCGCTCGACCTCAACCGCGATCTCGAAGCCGCGCTCGATGGAGCGGTCGATCTGGTCGCAACCTCGGCCTTGCTCGACCTCGTCTCCGAAACATGGCTGGACCGGCTCGCCGTCGAGATCGCCGCGCGCGCGATCCCGCTTTACGCGGCGCTGAGTTATGACGGCCACATCGCGCTCACGCCGTCAGATCCGCTGGATGCAGCGATCGTAACTGCCGTCAATGCGCATCAGCGTACCGACAAGGGATTTGGGCCGGCGCTCGGACCGACGGCAGCCGGCTACGCCATCGCGCGCTTCGAGGCGCTCGGCTATTCCGTGGTTCACGGCGAGTCCGACTGGACGCTGGGACCTGATGATTCGACATGCAAAGCGAAATCCTGACGGGATGGGCAGATGCCGCGCACGACATCGGCGCACTGTCGCTCGCCGACACCAGGGCTTGGCTGGCACGCCGCCGCGACGCCCTTGCCGGGGGACGCTCCTCACTCCGCGTCGGTCATGTGGATTTCTTCGCAACCCCAAGCGCCACGCGCTGAGCCGACAGATCGCAGTCGAACAGCACGTCGTCCCCGATCTGGTGCACGCGGATCGGCATCCGCAGCGCCTGATCGGCGCGCTCGATCGGCGGCGCGATCAGGCCGGGAGCCCCGGCACCCAGCACGATCGGCGCGACCATCACGTGGAGGCGGTCGAGACAGCCGGCGGCAAGAAAGCGCGCCACCGTGTTGGCGCCGCCTTCGATCAGCACGCGCCGCATGCCGCAGCCGGCGAGCGCGGCGAGAATTGCGGACGGAGGGATTTCTCCATCGACCGTCGGCAAGGCGACGATCTCCACGCCGGACGGCGGCGCACAGCAGGTACCCTGTGCCGTGATCAGCAAGCGCCGGACACCGTTGTCGTCAAACATTCTGGCGCCGGCGCCAAGCCGGCCTCTCGGATCGATAACGATTCGCGCCGGCTGAGGCCCGGCGACCCGCCGCACCGTCAATTGCGGATCGTCGGCGACGGCGGTGCCGACGCCGACGACCACGGCGTCCACCAGGGCCCGCAGTCGGTGCAGATGCACCAGTCCGGCCGGTCCGTTGATATATTTCGAATGCCCGGATTCCGTCGCGATCCGGCCGTCGAGCGACTGGCCGATCTGGCCTACGATCACGAGGTCGTCCACCGTGCCCTTGCGGAGCGGACCGAACACATCGGCCCAGCCCCGCGGCAGCGGCTGGCGTCCTTCACGGAATAGATGGCTGAAGTCTTCCCAGGGATCGGAAGACGCGGATTTGCCCGATGGGAGATTGCTGGTGTGCACGCAGGAATCAAAAACACTGTGTGGTTGCGTTAACAATGCGACTATCTGCCATCTTCGCACAAAAATCATCGATTTGCGACTGGAATGATGCCCGCCGCACGGTGTTCTACGGTCACGGCCATGGGAATGGAAAGTCAGGAAATGAGTGACGTGCGGACCGGCGCAAGCTCGGCTTTATTCGGCAGAACGGGGCACACCAGTGTCAGCCGTGGCCTCGGAGAATTCCATGGGCGACGGCCCGTGCTCATCACCGCAACGGGAGAGGCGATCCTCGCGCTGCCGGTCGAAGGTCTCGACGGCCAGCGGCTCGCCGAATTCACCGCGCTCTGCGGATCGGCCGTGCCGCGCCTCATTGTCACGCAGCGGCGCGCGCAGGCGCTCGGCCTGGATGCGTCGACGTCGATGGCATTGTCGCTCCCTGCGAGCCACGACGCGGATGCAATTCTTTCTCTCGTGACCGACACAAACGCCAATCGCGTGCTTACGGCCGAACCGGCGAGCGCGGCGGCTGCCGCCGCCATTCAACTCGTCAAGATATCGCAAGGTCTGCCGGCGATACTGGCGGCGGACGTAGCGGACCACGTCATGGCGGGCAAACAGGGCATCGTCAGGATTGAAGCAGACGCCGTGGCCCGCTTCGCCGAGGACGCCATCGCCTCGCTGTTCGTGGCAAGCGAGGCGCTCGTGCCGCTCACCTCGGGTACCACCACCCGCTTCGTCGTATTCCGCGACGCCATGGGAGGCAGCCCGGTCGCCATCATCGTCGGCAAGCCTGATTTCACCGCAGCCGTTCCGGTACGGCTGCATTCCGCCTGCCTGACCGGCGACGTGTTCGGTTCGCGGCGCTGCGACTGCGGCGACCAGCTTCGGCTGGCCCTGGCGCGGATCGAGGACCTCGGCGGCGGAGTCATTCTCTATCTGGCGCAGGAAGGCCGCGGACTTGGCCTCGCCAACAAGATGCGGACGTATCAGCTGCAGGATGACGGCCTCGACACCTTCGACGCCAACACCGCGCTCGGCTTCGATGACGACGAGCGCGACTATGGCATGGCCGCGCGCATGCTTGCGATGCTGAACTGCACGCGGGTCGTGCTGCTCACCAACAATCCCGCCAAACTCGACGGCCTCATCAGCGCCGGTATCGAAATCGCCGGCCGGATGCCGATCGAGGCGCCGATCAACGCCGACAACCGCCGCTACATGATCGCCAAGGCGGTGCGTTCCGGACACCGCTTCGACCGCCTGACGGCCTTGCTGGCCAATCCGTCCTAGGCGACAAGGGGGTCCCGCATCCCCGCGCGGTGACAGGAGACCTCAGCAGCATGTCGTGGCCCACCTTCCGCTCCGGCGCCGACCTGCTGCGCGCTCTCGTGATCGGAACCGGTCTCTGCTGGTCGGTCGCGTTCGTCGTTGTCGCGCTGGGTAATAGGCTCGAGCTCTACGCCGACGGGGCGATGTTTTCCTATGCCGTCGCCGTGCAGGATGTCTGGGCGTTCCACTGGCACAACATCTCCGGCCGCCTGTCGGTGTTCTTCCTTAGCCTTCTACCGGCGGAGGCCTTCGTCGGGCTGACCCGGAATCCCGGCGCCGGAATCGTCGTCTACGGACTCCTGTTCTATCTCGCGCCGCTCGCAGGGCTGATCGCCACGTTCGCGGCCGACCGCTCCCGCGGCCGTATCATCTTCGCCTACGCCTGTGGTTCGACGGCCCTGCTCTGTCCGCTGATCTTCGGCTTTCCGACCGAGATGTGGCTCGCGCATGCCGTGTTCTGGCCGGCACTCGCCGTCAGCCTTTATGCGCGACGGAGCGTCGCCGGGACGGCCCTCGTTTTCGTCATGCTGCTGATGCTCGCCTTCACCCATGAAGGTGCGCTCGTGCTGGCAGCCACCATCGTCGCAACACTGGCCCTGCGCGGTCTGCGCGACGCCTCCTTTCTGCGCGGTGCCGCGATTCTGATCGTGGTGCTGGCGATGGCGGCCGCGACAAAAATCATGCTTCCACCCGACGACTATTATGCCGGCGTATTTCTGCGGGCCGCGCTGCACTTTTTCGATTTCTCCATCTTTCAGGTCCGCGTCGTCGTGCTGTTGTTCGCGGCGCTCGCCGGATACGGCGTGATCTTGCTGATGCTCATGCGGCTTGTCCCGGACAGGGCGTATCTCTACGCCGCCGCGGTCGTCGCCGTCGCGCTGACGATCTACTGGTTGGGGTTCGATCATGCGATCCACGCGAGCAGCCGCTATTATCTGAGAACGGCACTGGTGATCGCCACGCCGGTATTCGGCGCGCTGGCGGCGCTAGGCGCCATGTCCGGAGATGGCACGCTGGCCTTTCCGTTGCCAGGCGCGGTACGGGCGATAGCCGCGCTGCGGGATCGGGCGGCCTTGCCGCTTGCAGCGGCGTTCATGCTCGTGACCTTGGTGCACGTGGTCGAAACCGGAAAATTCGTCGCCGCGTGGCGGCACTATCGGAGCGTGGTCGCGGCTCTCGCGATCGGCGAGGTATCCGATCCGGCGCTCGGCGATCCGCGTTTCGTCTCGTCGGACCGGATCGGCTCCGACCTGAACCGGATGTCGTGGTTCTCGACCACGCCCTATCTGTCGGTGCTGCTTGCGAACTTCGCACCAAACCGGCTGGTGATCGATCCCACCGGAAATTATTTCTGGCTATCCTGCGCTACCGCGACAGCAAACGACAAAGCCGCGCGCGCGACGCCACAAGCCGGTCGCGATCTCATCCGTATTTATTCGTGCCTGCATCGCTAGGCAGCCGCCGTTCAGGACGCTGCGAGCGAATGCCGCGCGCTGTTGGCGTCATGCCGGCCGGGCCTGGTCGACGCGTTGAGCCGCGGCAATTCGGTGGTCGATTTGATCTGTTCCATGGTGAACATCGACGATACGTCATGAAGATCGATCTTGGCGATCAATCGCTGGTAAAGATCGTCATAGGCACGAATATCCGACACCACCGCGCGGATCAGATAGTCGACATCTCCGCTCAGCCGGTAGAAATCCACGACCTCGGGAAAACTGACGACAATCTTCCTGAAGCGCTGGACCCATTCTGCATTATGCTGATTGGTCTTGACCGCGATGAAGACGCTGACGCCGAGGTTGAGCTTCTCGGCGTCGAGCAGCGCAACCCGGCGCTTGATGTAGCCGGAGTTCTCAAGCTTCTGAATCCGTCGCCAGCACGGGGTCGAACTCAGCCCGACGCGGTCTGCGAATACCGCGCCGAGCGCTATTTCGCGCGCCGGACGCTGGTGCAGTTGGCGTTACGCCATTGATACGGCGTGTCGCCCACGAATTGCTTGAACACCGTGGTGAAATGCGCCTGGGTCTGGAAGCCGACGGTCAGGGCAATCTCGACGAGCGTCAGGGTGGACTGGCGCAGCAGATCCTCGGCGCGCTGGATTTGCTGCCTCAGAAGATATTCATGCGGCCGGAAACCTGTCGCCGCCCGGAATTGCGACGCGAAGTGCATTCGGCTCAGCCCAGCCACCGCGGCCAGATCGAGAAGCGTGATCTTGCCCGAGAGATGGTGGTCGACATATTCGACGACCCGCTTGAGACGCCACTTCTGCAACGCCCGCATTTGCCGTTCGACGCAGCTATCATTGGGCTTGTCGGTCCGCTCATTGGGCAGCTGCGTTTCCGACTGCAGGCCGAGCATCCGGGTGACGATGGCAAGGCGCAGGGCGTCGGCGCAGACGCCGGTATGGCGATCGTCCGAGCGCTCGGTTGCGGCAAGCGCGTCGGACAGCCGCCTGATGACGGGATCCTCGGTATTGCCGGCGGCGGGAGCGTTCCGGACGCCCTCGATGTGGCTGGTTGCGTCCGCAACCCGCATGGCAACGCCGCCTTGCTTCTGCTGCGCGGATTCCGCGCGCAGACACCCGGCGTTCAACGGCGTCTTGGCTTCGGCCGAACCGGCCTGACCAGGAGCTCGCGCCGCAATTGCGAGCACGACATCGAGGTGCTGAAAGGCGAGCGTCATCCTGTCTTCGGCCAAGGGCTGGCCGCGAGACGCGCATTCCAGGTCGTTGATATCTTCCAGATAGGCGGTGACCGGAGCGGTGCCGGTTGCTTCGAGGCGGGATCGCCCCGTTTCGTAGATCGTCACCCGTTCTGCAGGACTACCGTTGTTGTCTCGTGGGATTAGCGACTGCTGCGGCATGGTCCAAATTCCTTGTCATTGTACTTCGATGTACTGACCGGATGCTGAACGCCTTCAGAGGCGGGATACGAACGAAGCCGGAGACTCCAGGGCCCGGTCCGGGCCGCTCATTTCCGCAATCGTGATCGCATCTCTTCTCGTCTATCCGCTCCGGCTTGTGCGATTGCAGAACATCGAACGAGGCCGGATGCTCCATTCTACGGGCGTTTTGAAAAAGTATATCGTTGGCTAGGCACATCATACCTTGGTATCTACTGCCTGATTCATCGCCATGGGGCGTGCGTTCTTGGAATACCGGTCTGCTCATCGCAAACTAACGTTGGCTGAGCGCTGTATCCGGAGAGTTGCACGTGCCAGGCTCACTTCCGTTGACGAGAATCGGTTTCTCGGGAACGCCCGGATTACTTCTGGCGGTTGGATTTAGCTGTTGCATGCCTCTGATGGCCGCAACCGCCTGGGCGTTGTGCAGCCCCGCCAGCGCTCGGGCGACGACGCCCGGCTTGCAGCGCCTTCCGACATGGACGCAACGTCACCGCTGAGCCTTGGGTCCCGTCCGACCGTGCCTCTGGTGGGAATTCCGCTGGGATCGACGGAAGTTGCGACGCCAAGCATCAGTCCGGCGGCCCCGCTCTCGGCTGCCGGTTCCACGCTCGGAAATACAGGCTGTTCCCGTTTCACCAATTTGTCGCAATCCGCCGGAGCACCATTCGATGGCGGCGGTCTTTCCGGGGGAACATCGGTCTCCTGCGCCTCGACAAAGGGACTCGATATCCCGGGTCCCGTCACGTTGCGACCGTCCATCGGGCGCGCCGGCATTCCCCTCGGATCGACTGAGCTCGGTGGAGCCGGCCTCAAGCCCGGTGACCCCGGTAGCTGCCCCGCTGGGCTCCCCCGTCGTGTCGTCCCAACCAAGTGCGGCTCGCCCTTGTCAGGACGCCAGCGCCTCTTCGTCGGCAACCGCCGGTTCCAGCGGTTGTTGAACTGAACCCTTTCATTCAGGGAAAGCGGCCGTGAAGCGCAAGATCCTTGTCATCGCAGCCGTTCTGGTTGTCGTGCTGGCAGGCGGCGGCTTTCGGTGCTTCACCCACGCGCAAACCTCCGAACCCGTGAGTGCAGCGGCACCGCCGTTGCCGGAGATACCCGGGGTCGCCGCGGCCGTCACCAGCAAGAACGTGCCCGTCTACCTGCGCGGCGTCGGCACCGTCATCGCCTACAACACCGACGTCGTTCGCAGCCAGATGACCAAATTGTCTGTCCGGTGATCGGGCGTAAAGGCCGCACGGCAATTGTGGTAGCGGGAGACCGCTACCGCTTTTCCCCACAAGACGCCAATCTGCGATATTTCCTCCGATCTTCCGCCTAAACGCAGAAGCTTGTCGAATGGTAGGTGCAAGCAAGAAAAGCAGCTAGCCGAAGCCGTCCACGCAGGAGCGCGGACGCTTGCGAACAAACCTGAGTATCGATGGTTGCCCTGCAATGATGAAAGATGGAGCCACGCAAGACACCTGGATTGGAATCGATCTCGGCACCCAGAGTGTGCGGGCGATCGCCGCCACAAATGACGGCGACATCATCGGCTCCGGAGCTCATCCGCTATCCAGCACGCGCGTCGAGCAGCGGCACGAGCAAAGGCCCGAGGATTGGTGGATCGCGGTCGGTCACGCCTGCAGCCAGATGTGCCGGACGATCGATCCGTCCCACCGAATCCGCGGCGTCGCTGTCTGCGGCACGTCCGGCACGGTTCTGCTGACCGATGGCCGGGGTCGCGCGGTAACGTCCGCTCTGATGTATGACGACGCACGCGCTGCCGCGGAGTGCGATGAAGCAAACGCCGTCGGCGCGGCACTGTGGGAAAAACTGGGCTATCAGCGCATCCAAGCCGTCTGGGGTCTGCCCAAACTGATGTGGCTGCTTCGCAAGGGCGGCGGTCCAGCCAAGAGGTACCTTTCGCATCAAGCCGATTTCATCGCCGGCAGGCTGGCCGGAACGCGACTTCCCTCGGATATCAGCAATGCCCTCAAAACGGGCTGCGACACCATTTTGCAGCGCTGGGACGTGGCTGTCATGGAGCAGCTGGGGGTACGGCACGAGGTGTTGCCGGAGTTGCGCCGATCGGGCGCCCAGATCGGCACGGTCGGTGCCGCCGGCGCCGCGCACACCGGGATTCCGATGGGTACCCCGATTATCGCGGGGATGACGGACGGCTGCGCGTCACAACTGAGCTCTGGCGCGATATCGACTGGAAGCTGGAACAGCGTGCTCGGCACGACGCTTATCCTGAAAGGAACCAGCAGCGCGTTGTTGCAGGATCCGGCCGGGGTCGTTTATTCGCACCGGTCGCCGGATGGTCGTTGGCTGCCCGGCGGAGCGTCGAACTCCGGCGCTGGCGCGCTGACAAGGTTTCTTGCCAAAGCCGACCTCGATGCCCTCGCTGTGGAAGCAGACCGGCAAGCCGGTCCACCCGCCCTCGCCTATCCCCTGGCATCCGCAAAGGGGGAACGATTTCCCTTCGTCGCGAGCGAGGCGACGGCGTTCTTTCTTGGCGAGGCTCCGGCCGATCCAGTCGATACATTCCTCGCGATCACATTTGGCCTCGCCTCCATCGAACGACTCTGCTTCGACTATCTGGACTTGCTCGGACTCCCGACCCATGGTCGCTTGTCGCTGACGGGCGGCGGTTCACGCAGCCGGTTCTGGAACGATCTGCGCGCGACGATGCTCGGCCGAGAGCTGGTGATACCCGCGATCGCGGAGCCCGCATTCGGGATGGCGGTTCTTGCATCCTGCCTTCAAAGGCCGCTCGACCACGCCGTCTCGGCGATGGTTCGTATCGCGTCGCGGCACGAGCCGCAATTACAGCGAATCGATTCGGTGCTGCAGGCTCATCTGGACATGGTCGATGCTCTCGAAGCCCGCGGGTGGCTGCCGCGCGCGACGGCTTCACATGCCCGACAGCGAGTTGCGCGATGACTGATACATCGTGCTTCGCCCGCGGAGTCGATCTGGCAGGCGCGGCAAAATCAGTCAGGAAGTCTCGTCAAACGCGGTCGCCATATACCGAGGATCACATTCGCCGTCGCGACCGCAAGCAACACCCAGAGCGATTTCCATTCGGCGCCCTGCGATGCCGCAAGGGTGGCTGGATCGATCTCGCTCGCCAAGGCACGAGCGCTCAGTTCCGCTTCCTGTTGCATTGGCCCCTGAATTGCAGCAAAGCCCCACTCAAACACCAGGATGCCCGAAAAGAGCTTGGCCCAGGCCCAGCCGGCGCTGTGATAGCCGGGGTTGAAGGCGATCGCCAACAGGCCGCTGATCAAAACGAGCCCCAGTGACGGAAGAAATATCCATGTCGCAATGCCACCCATCGCGCCGCGCATCAATGAATATTCGGCAAGAGATGTCGGCGCCGGAACGAAGCTCAGTAACACGAGCAGGCACGCCATTGCACCGATTTGCCCGACGGCTCCCATCGTATGCAGGAATTTCATTGCCCGTCGTATGGCTAATGCGTTGACGCCAATCAATGTTTTACTCGATATTGCCAGCTGCTGCCCTATTCGAAAACACCCTGCTCGCCAGCACGTCGGACGCCTCCAGCGACATGATGTCGTCGGCGCTCAGCACGCGGTCGAGATCCGCGACCAGCCGGTTCGCCTGGCGCAGCCGCATGCGGTCGAGCGCGTTGCGGATCGATCGCGCGTTGGAAAACAGCGGCTGGGTCTTGCGCAAGGCGATGTAGCGGATGAACTCCCGCCGCGCGTCCGCGCTGAATTTGTAGTTCATATCCTGCAGCATCAACTCGGCGATCGCCAGCAGCTCATCGTCGGAATAGTCAGGAAAATCGATGTGGTGGGCGATGCGGGAGCGGAAACCGGGATTGCTGGCGAAGAACTTGTCCATGCGGTCGCCGTAGCCGGCCAGTATCACCACCAGGTCCTCGCGCTGCGATTCCATCACCTGTAACAGGATCTCGATCGCTTCCTGGCCGTAATCGCGCTCGTTGTCGGGCCGATGCAGGTAGTACGCCTCGTCGATGAACAGCACCCCGCCCATTGCCTTTTTCAGGATCTCCTTGGTCTTCGGCGCGGTATGGCCGATATACTGGCCGACCAGCTCATCGCGGGTGACCGAGACCACCTGGCCGCGGCGCACGAAGCCGAGCTTGTGCAGGATGCTGGCGATCCGCAGCGCCACCGTGGTCTTGCCGGTCCCGGGATTTCCGGTGAACGACATGTGCAGCGTCGGCACCTCCGACGTCAGGTTCATTCGTTTGCGGATGCGCTCGATCAGCAACAGTGAGGCGATCTCGCGAATTCGCGTCTTGACCGGTTTCAGGCCGATCAGTTCACGGTCGAGCTGGTCGAGAACCTCGCCGATGCCGACCTCGTTGAATTCGCGTCGCAAATCGACCCGTTCATGGCTCGGAGGATCCTCAGCGCGCTGCGGCGCGACCGATGGGCTGGCTGGCGAATTCATTTGTCACCGTAGCGCACGCCCTCGGGACGATCGGCGGCGTAGGATTTCGTGGTGTAGCGGATGTTGCGGCCGGCCACCTCGTGGCGCTCCAGATGGAAGCCGGGTTCCTGTTTCGGCCGGTTGACGATGAACGACAGCCGCACCGACTCCCAGCCATGGCTGGAGTTGAACGCGGACATCCGGATATATCGGTCGCTGTAAACCTTGCGACATTCGTTCAGCTCCATCATGACGCCGGCGGCGTCGCGCAGATCGAACATCGGCAGTCCCCACATCTCCCAGAGATTGTTGCGCGGATGCGGATCGTCGGTGAACTCGATATTCACCGCCCAGCCCCTTTCCAGGCAATACTGCACCTGACGGGAGATCTGCTCGTCGGTTAGATCGGGCAGGAACGAAAAGCAGCCTTGGGTGACGCGCATGATCCTGTTCCTTACATCGAGACGCTGGCGGTGGGGGCATAGTCGGGCATGTCGGTGGATTTGTAGTTGAAGGTGACGTTCTTCCACACCTCCAGCGCCGATTTCAGCGGGGTGCAGGTCTGCGCCGCCTTGGCCAGAATTTCGGGCCCTTCGTGCAAATAGTCGCGACCCTCGTTGCGGGCGAGGATCATGGCTTCCAGCGCCACGCGGTTGGCGGTCGCGCCGGCCTGGATGCCCATGGGATGGCCGATGGTGCCGCCGCCGAACTGCAGCACCACGTCTTCGCCGAGATGATCGAGCAATTGATGCATCTGGCCGGCGTGAATTCCTCCCGAAGCCACCGGCATCAGCTTGTTGAGGCTGGCCCAGTGCTGGTCGAAGAACACGCCATGTTCGAGTTTTGCCGGATTGTAGTCCTCCCGGCAGATATCGTAGTAGCCGCGCGTGGTCGCCGGATCCCCTTCCAGCTTGCCGACCACGGTGCCGGCATGGATGTGATCGACACCGGCGAGCCGCATCCATTTCGCGATCACCCGGAACGAGACGCCATGGTTTCGTTGCCGCGTATAGGTCGAATGCCCGGCCCGATGCAGATGCAGGATCATGTCGTTGCGGCGCGCCCATTTCGCCATCGACTGGATCGCGGTGTAGCCTATCACCAGATCGATCATGATGATGATGGAGCCGAGTTCCTTGGCGAACTCGGCCCGCTCGTACATATCCTCCATGGTGCCGGCGGTGACGTTGAGATAGGTGCCCTTGATCTCGCCCGAAGCGGCCTGTGCCTTGTTGACCGCCTCCATGCAATACAGAAAACGCTCGCGCCAGTGCATGAACGGCTGCGAATTGATGTTCTCGTCATCCTTGGTGAAATCAAGCCCTCCCTTCAGCGCCTCGTAGACCACGCGGCCGTAGTTGCGTCCCGACAGTCCGAGCTTCGGCTTCACGGTGGCGCCGAGCAACGGCCGGCCGAACTTGTCCATGCGCTCGCGTTCGACCACGATGCCCGTCGCCGGCCCCTGAAAGGTTTTTACATAGGCAACGGGCAGGCGCATGTCCTCGAGCCGGAGCGCCTTCAGCGGCTTGAAGCCGAACACATTGCCGATGATGGAGGCCGACAGGTTGGCGATCGATCCGTTCTCGAAAAGGTCGAGATCATAAGCGATGTAGGCGAAATATTGCCCCGGAGAATTCGGCACGGGATCCACACGATAGCATTTGGCGCGATATTTTTCCGCGGCCGTCAGCCGATCCGTCCAGACCACGGTCCAGGTCGCGGTCGATGACTTGCCGGCAACCGCCGCCGCCGCCTCGATCGGATCGACACCTTCCTGCGGAGTCACCCGGAACAGCGCGATGATGTCGGTGTCCTTGGGTACGTAGTCGGGCTCCCAATAGCCCATTTTCTTGTATTCCATGACGCCGGATTTGTAGCGATCCTTGCCGCGGATGGTCATTGATTGCTCGTTCATGGGCTGCTCCTTTGATGGTGCTGACCGGCGGACCCGATCAATGGATTTCAAGTCATTCGGCGGCGGACGCGACATTTCCGATGCGAGGATCAAGTGCGCCGGATCGATAACGTCGCGCCATTTCCGCCAGCGTCATCACGCGGATCCTGCTCGCGTTGCCGGCTGTGCCGAACTGCTCGAAACGCTCGCGGCAGAGCTCACGCAAGGCGTCCATTGCCGGCTTCAGGAATTTTCGCGGATCAAATTCGCTCTTGCTCTGCACGGCGACCTTGCGGAAGGCAGCCGTCATCGCCAACCGGCAGTCGGTATCGATATTGACCTTGCGGACGCCATGCCGGATGCCGCGGACGATCTCCTCGACCGGCACGCCCCAGGTCTGCGGCATCTCGCCGCCGAACTGGTTGAACAGGTCCTGCAGGGCTTGCGGCACCGAGGACGAGCCGTGCATCACCAGGTGCGTGTTCGGCAGACGGCGGTGGATTTCCTCGACCACTTTCATGGCGAGGATCTCGCCGTCCGGCTTGCGCGTGAACTTGTAGGCGCCGTGGGAAGTTCCCATGGCGATCGCGAGTGCATCGACCTTGGTGGCGCGGACGAAATCGACCGCCTGGTCGGGATCGGTCAGCAATTGATCGTGGCTGACCTTGCCTTCGACGCCATGGCCGTCTTCCTGTTCGCCGCCGCCGTGTTCGAGCGAGCCAAGCACGCCGAGTTCGCCCTCCACCGAGGCGCCGATCCAGTGCGCCATCTCGACCACGCGGCGGGTGATATCGACGTTGTAGTCATACTCCGCCGGCGTTTTCGCATCGGCCTTGAGCGAGCCGTCCATCATGACGGAAGTGAATCCGTGTTGGAGCGCGGTGGCGCAAGTGGCCTCCTCGTTGCCGTGGTCCTGATGCAGGCAGAGCGGAATTTGCGGATACATCTCCTCGAGCGCGTCGATCATCTTCGACAGCATGATGTCGTTCGCATAGGAGCGCGCCCCGCGCGAGGCCTGGATGATGACGGGCGCGTCGACGGCCGCCGCCGCGTCCATGATCGCGAGGCCTTGCTCCATGTTGTTGATGTTGAACGCCGGCACGCCGTAGTCGTGCTCGGCGGCATGATCCAACAATTGCCTCAGCGTGATTCGTGCCACCTCAGTTCCTTTCGATTCTGCGGGGATGTCATGAATGAATTGCCGCTACCTTGGACCGCGCCAGGCGACGCATCGCTGCCGCTGCGACCGCTTCCGCAGTGATGCCGAATTCGCGGTACAACACTTCGGCCGGAGCGGACGCGCCGAAACCGGTCATGCCGACGAATTCGCCGGAATCGCCCAGCCAGCGCGCCCAGTCGCCCTCAACCGCGGCCTCGACTCCAATCCTTGGAACGCTCCCGAGCACCTTGGCCCGGTATTCGCGCGACTGCTCGCGAAAGAGGTCGAAGCAGGGCGCCGACACGACCGCGGCGCGGACGCTGTCGTCGGCCAGCAGCTTGGCCGCCTTTAGCGCGATCGACACTTCAGACCCGGTAGCGATAAGGGTGATATCGCGGCCGCCCTCCGGCTCGACAACCACATAGGCCCCCAGCGCCACCAGATTGACGACGCCGCCGCCTTCACCAAACGTGGGGACCGCCTGCCGCGACAGACACAGCACCGACGGACTTGTCACTGCTCGCAAGGCGCAATCCCAGGCCTCGGCGGTCTCAACCGCATCGCCGGGTCGGAACACCAGCAGATTGGGAATCGCCCGCAGCGACGCCAGATGCTCGACCGGCTGATGCGTCGGACCGTCTTCTCCCAGTCCGATGGAATCGTGAGTCATCACATGGATGACGCGGATGCCCATCAGGGCCGCCAGCCTGATCGCGGGGCGGCTGTAATCGGCGAAGGCGAGAAAGGTGCCTCCGTATGGGATAAAGCCGCCATGCAGCGCGATGCCATTCATTGCCGCTGCCATGGCGTGCTCGCGGACGCCATAGTGAATATAGCTGCCGTCAAAGGCACCGGCACGCACCGGCTGGTGTGTCCTGGCGCGCGTCAGGTTGGAATGGGTGAGATCGGCCGAGCCGCCCAGCAAATTCGGCAGGGATTCCGCGATCGCGTCGATCACCAGCTGCGACGCCTGCCGTGTCGCAATGTTGGGCTTATCGGCCGCGAAGCGATCGCGGATATCAGTCATCGCCTCGGCATATCCGCAGGGCAAATATCGGTTCAGTGCATCGTGGAACGGTGAGCGAGCGGCGGGGTTGAGGCTCCTGGTTCGCTCGATCCAGCCCCGACGGACAGCTTGGCCACGTTCGCCGATCTTGCGCCATTGCTTCAGGACGGATTCTGGAATCTCGAACGGCTCATAAGGCCAACCGAGCGCGGCGCGGGTCATTGCGACTTCCTCGGCGCCCAGCGGCGCCCCGTGTGCCTTCTCGCTGCCCTGCCGGTTCGGAGCCCCAAAACCTATCACCGTCCGGCAAGCGATCAGCGACGGACGGCCGCTGTTTCGGGCTCGTTCGATCGCTTCGGCAATTGCTTCGGGATCGTGCCCGTCGATACGGCCCGCCGACCAGCCGCGAGGCCTTGAACCGCGCCAACTGGTCATCCGAACAGGACAACGACGTCGGCCCGTCAATCGAAATCTCGTTGTCGTCAAACAGCACGATCAGCCGGTTGAGCCTGAGATGGCCGGCGAGCGAAATCGCCTCGTGGCTGAGACCCTCCATCAGGCAGCCGTCGCCGGCGATCACGTAGGTGTAGTGATCGACGAAGTCGTCGCCGAACCGCGCGTTCGACAGGCGCTCGGCGAGCGCCATGCCGACCGCGGTAGCAATGCCCTGCCCGAGCGGGCCGGTCGTCGTTTCCACGCCGGGGGTGTGGCCATACTCCGGATGCCCCGGCGCCTTCGATCCCCACTGCCGGAATGACCTGAGTTCGTCTAACGTCACGCCTTCGTAGCCGGTCAAGTAAAGAAGTGCATACAGCAACATCGAGCCATGGCCGGCGGACAAGACAAAGCGGTCGCGATCCGGCCACGCGGGATCGGCGGGATCGAATTTGAGGAAGCGCGAAAACAGCACCGTGGCGACGTCGGCCATGCCCATCGGCATCCCCGGATGTCCGGACTTTGCCTTTTCGACGGCGTCGATAGCCAAAAACCGAACCGCGTTCGCAAGGTCGGCATGCGCCACATTCGCGCGACCGTTAACAGAAGGGAGAGCATGAATACTCATACCGTGCGCCTTTTGCGTTCCATCAGTTGCAGAATCAGGGGGGTGAGAATGAGCTGCATCGCGAGGTCGAGTTTGGCCCCGTGAATTACGATCGAATTGGCGCGCGACATGAAACTGTTCGGAATCATCGAAAGGAGATAGGGGAAGTCGATGCCGCGCGGATTCTTGAGCCTTATCACCACCATCGATTCGTCCGGCGTCGGGATCCAGCGCGCGATGAAGGGATTCGAGGTGTCGACAGTCGGTACCCGCTGGAAATTGATGTCGGTCTCGGCAAACTGCGGACAGATGTAATTCACGTAGTCCGGCATGCGCCGCAGAATGGTGTCGGTCACGGCCTCCTGGCTGTAGCCGCGGTCGCCGCGGTCGCGATGCAGCTTCTGGATCCATTCGAGATTGATGACGGGAACGACGCCAATCTTGAGATCGGCATGCTGGGCGATATTGACCCTTTCGGTCACGACGGCGCCGTGCAGGCCTTCATAGAACAACAAGTCCGATCCTTCGGGCAGCGGGCCCCATTCGGTGAAGGTACCCGGTTCGCCGCCATAGAGCTTGGCCTCGTCGTCGTCGTGCACGTAATGCCGGGTGGTTCCGGTGCCGGACTCGCCGTAATCGCGGAACACCCGCTCCAGCTCTTCGAACAGATTGGTCTCGGGGCTGAAATGGCTGAAGTGCCTGTTGCCGCGCTCGGCCTCCTCCGCCATTTTCGCGCGCATCTCCGCGCGATTATAACGATGAAAGGCGTCGCCCTCGATGTAGGCTGCGGCGACCTTCTCGCGGCGAAAAATGTTCTCGAAGGTCTTCTTGACCGAGGTGGTGCCGGCGCCCGAAGAGCCCGTGATCGAGATGATGGGGTGACTGCGCGACATCGGTCGGGGTACTTTCAGCGAAACAAGCCGCGCCGCGCGAACAGCGGTGCGTCGGAATTGTCGAACATCGGCTCGATGCCTTCATGAATGGCGGCGATGTCGCGCACGCCGCGCGTCGAGCCCATGATCAGTGGCACGCGCTGATGCGGCGTCTTGGCCCCGAGTTCCAGAATTCGCCGTCGCCCGGTTGTGGCAGCACCTCCCGCCCACTCCATCACCAGCGCCATCGGATGGGCTTCGTACAACAGGCGCAGCCTGCCCTCGCGATAGCCGGCCCGGGCGTCGGCCGGATACAGAAACACGCCGCCACGCATGAGGATGCGATACGCCTCCGCCACCAGCGATCCGATCCAGCGCATGTTGAAATCCGCGCCGCGGTCGCCGTTGGTGCCGGCGAGACATTCGTCGATGTAGGCGCGGACCGGCCCGTGCCAGTGCCTCCGGTTGGACGCGTTGATGGCGAATTCCGGCGTATCGGATGCAACCTTGACGCCCTCCCTGATCAGCAGGAATTCCTGCGTATCGCGATCGAGGATGAAGATATCGACGCGGCCATTGTGCGCGAGCACGAGCGTGGTTTGCGGACCGTAGACGACGAAGCCCGCGGCGCACTGCGCCGTACCAGGCTCGAAGAAGGTCGAAAGAATATCGTTCCCCCGGGGGCGGATCGAAAAGATGGTGCCGACCGATATGTTGTTTTCAAGGTTGGCGGATCCATCGAGCGGGTCGATAGCGACGCAAAGGGGCGCATCGGGATCGAGGGTTTCGGGCAACGCCACTTCCTCGGAAAGAACCGCGGCGACGGGAGCATTGCGTAACGCGGCCCGCATGATTTCATCGGCCACGACATCGATATCTTTTTGCTGATCGCCGTCGGAATTGACGCCACGGCCCGCGCCGGTGATGCCGGCCAGCGGACCGTCGGCGATTCGGGCGGCAAGTTCGACCGCCGCCGCGGCGATGGCTTCGATCACCGCGCCCACCGCCGCACCGTGCGGCGTCTGCAGTGCCGACTGGTCGAGATGCGAACGCAGTGTCACGCGTCCGTCCATGGCCGTCTCCCTGCGCCCTCTCCGGGGCTGTTGAATGCGGTTCGCCGATCGGCAACCCGCGTCGCCATGGAAGCGCAATTTGCCGAATTAGTGAAATTTTGTTATCTTTTGTGAGGACAAAGTTTTACTTATGAAGGTGCCGGTATGACGGGCCGTTTTTCGCGGGAATTGACGCTGCGCCAGCTGCGGGCGCTGGCCGCTGTTGCGAAACATCGCTCCGTCACCGCCGCAGCCAAGCAACTGCACCTGACGCAGCCCGCGGTCACGCTGCAACTTCGCAACCTGCAGGCTCTCGTCGGCATGTCTTTGATTCAGCGGACCGGCGACGGCATGTTGCTGACTGACGCCGGACGCGAGGTGCTCGCGCTCACCGAGCGAATCGAGGCCGCGGCCGCCTCTTGCGAGACGTCGCTCGACATGATCGCGGGAAAGACCGCCGGGAAAATCTCGATCGGCGCTGTCAGCACCGCCAAATATTTCGTGCCGTTCGCGATCTCCGGATTCTCGCGGCTCTATCCCAACATCGATGTCACGCTTTCGATCGGGAATCGCCAGGAAATCGGAATGGCGCTTCGCGGCTATGATCTGGATATCGCGATCATGGGCCGGCCGCCGGTGGACATCCCCATGAACGTCCACCTGATCGGCGATCATCCCCATGTTATCATCGCGCCGACCACCCATCGTCTGGCGCGAAAGTCGCGCCTTGCACTGTCCGCGCTTGCCGGCGAGACATTCCTGACGCGCGAGCCCGGATCGGGAACGCGCGGCTTGATGGAGCAGCTGTTCGAGATCGCCGGCGTTCGCCCGAAGATCGGCATGGCGATGAGCAGCAACGAGACCATCAAGCAGGCGGTGATCGCGGGTCTCGGGATAGCCTTCATTTCCGCCCACACGGTAGCGACCGAACTCGATGAGCGGCGGCTGGTGACGCTGGATGTCGATGGCCTGCCGGTGATCCGTCAATGGTTCGTGCTCTCCCGCAAGGACAAGGTCCTGCTGCCGCCGGCCCGGGCCATGCTGGATTTCCTCAGCGCCAGGGGAGCCGAGTTCCTGCCGCGAGCCCGCGGCACACTCCGCCTCACCCGGACATCGGCGCGCGGCAAACGCCGCTGACGCAAGCCGCGCGGCAGCCGCTCACGCAGCCTTTGCCAGCCCGACCTCGGCCCAGATTTCCGCCAGCGCCTCGACCAGATGCTCGATATCGGCATCGGTATGGTGAGGCGACGGCGTGATGCGCAGCCGTTCGGTGCCGCGCGGTACGGTCGGATAGTTGATCGGCTGGACATAGATGCCGTAGCGGTCGATCAGGAGGTCGCTGATCTCCTTGCAAAGCACGGGATCGCACACCATGACGGGGACGATATGGCTGGGGTTGGCGAGATGCGCGACGCCCGCCTGGTCGAGCCGACGGCGCAGACGCGCGACCCGGTCCTGATGCCGTTCCCGCTCCTGCGAACTGGCCTTAACTTGAACAATGAAAGCATCTTGCCGCCGCGCGGGCGCTCGTGGAACGCCTCCACTATCAACGGCAACATGCAGCGGGGCACAGGCATTATCCAGAACGAACTCTACGCAGGGCGCCTCGTCTGGAATAAAGTTAGGATGGTCAAAGACCCTGACACGGGCAAGCGACTGTCGCGTCCGAACCTCAAGAACGAGTGGCAAACCGTGGACGTTCCGGATCTGCTCATTGTCTCTCAGGAATTATTCGACGCCGCACAAAGTCGCAAACAGGCGTGTGGCCAAATGCACCCGAACCAGCAGCGACGACCGCGCCACATGCTGTCGGGTCTCCTCCGATGCGGAGCCTGCGGCGCAGGAATGTCCACGAACGGGAAGGACAATTCAGGACGCATTCGCATCCGCTGTTCCGCAGCCACAGAGAGCGGTTCCTGCCGAGACGCAAAAACCTTCTACCTCAAAACCGTTGAGAGCGCCGTTCTTGCGGGGTTAGAAAATGAGATGCGGCACCCGCAGGTTATTGCCGAATATGTGCGCACCTATCATGAGGAGCGGAAGCGTCTCTCAGCTAAAGCGAACGCTAAACGGGCTCATCTCGAGTTGCGGCTCGGCGAACTGAATCGTGAGATCGATCGGCTCGTTGATGCGATAGCAAAGGGGCACGGCGATCCGGCTGTATTGGGGCCTCGGTCGAGCGTCTTGAACGTAGAGCGGAAGCAAGTTGCAATGGAGTTGAACGTGGAACCCGCGGTCAGCGACACTATCTCGCTCCACCCGGCGGTGCTGGCGCGCTATCAGGAAAAACTCGTCGGGCTTCAAGACGCTTTGTCCAAGGGTATCAAAGCCGGAGATTCCGACGCGGCAGAGGCGATCAGAGGCCTTGTTGAGACTGTAACAGTCTTCCGAGACCCCTCGCGGCCAGGCGGCATTACGGTTGAAATTGCCGGGCGCTTGAATGCACTGCTCGGGGAGCAGGCATTCCCCAACAAGGTCCGGGGAGTGTGGGGAAAGATGGTAGCGGGAGAGGGACTCGAACCCCCGACCCCAGGATTATGATTCCCGTGCTCTAACCAGCTGAGCTACCCCGCCACGGCATCCGACGTCACGGTTTTAGATACCGCGGTCGCGAACGCGCGGCATATAAGAAGTAGCACTTGGGCATGTCAAGCAAACCCGGCTTCTCTGCCAAGTCCTTGCATTCGTCCGGCTATTTCGGGCGAACCTTGAGGTCGCCGCCGGGGCTGCCGGGCGGCGGAATCACCGGGGTGTCGCCGGTATCTGGGGTCGGCGCACGGATTTCGGGGTCCACGCCGGACGGAGGGCACAATACGCCGTCGGATTTCGCCAGTTTGTCGCCCAGAGGTTCGGCACTCTGACCCGTGGTCGAGCCCTCCGGCGCGATGGTGCCCCGTGGCGGCACCGGCCGCATTGGCGAACAGTCATTGACCGGCGTGGGCGGTACCGTTTGAGCCGGTGGCGTCGCCGGTGAAGGCGGCGCCTGCGCGCTCGCCGCCCCGGCCGCAACCGTCAGCACGCAAGATAGAAGAGCTGTGTGTTTCATCCGCATCCAGGGAAAACGGATTGAGCGCGCGGACGTTCCGTCCGGAACAGGCCAAACCTCAGGATTTGCGGTAGCGAATGAGGGAAAAGTGCCCCATCGGTGGCATCGGGCGGCGCTCGGTCAGGGTGATGCCGCCATGCTTCGCGGCCCAATCGACCAGCCGCGCCCATGGAAATTCCGGCCGCCAGCCGAGCCGCCGCGCCAGCGGCGCGAACGCCAGTTCGAAGATGCGGCGCGGGCCGCTCTCGGCGCCGATGTGATTGACCAGGATGAGTTCGCCGCCGGGTTTCAGCACGCGGATGAAATCATCGAGCGTGCCTTCCGGGTCAGGCACCGCGGTGATGACATATTGCGCCACCACCGCGTCGAAGAACGAATCCGGAAACGCCAGGTTCTTGGCGTCCATCACCGCGAGCGTCTCGACATTTTTAAGATCCAGTGCGCGCACGCGCTGCTGCGCCTTGCGCAGCATCGGCTCGGAAATATCGACGCCGCATAATTTCGTGGTCGGCGAATAGTCCGACAACGACAGTCCGGTGCCGACGCCGACATCGAGAATCCGGCCGCCGATCCTGTCGGCCTCCGCGATGGTCGACTGGCGGCCGGCGTCGAAGACCTTGCCGAACACGAGATCGTAGACCGGTGCCCAGCGCCCATAAGCCTTTGCGACCCCCGCGCGGTCGATATCTGACGCCATGCCCCAGCCTTGGAAATTATTTGCCTGAAAGTTCTTATCCGCGCATCGCTTCGACGATGGGCTGACGACGGGCCGCGCGCCTGGCCATCGCGCTGCTGGCGGTCGCGCTCTGGATGAATCCGCCGCCGAGCACGCGGGCCTGGCCTGACGGCGCGTCGTAGAACACGCAAGCCTGGCCGGGAGAAACGCCTTCTTCGCCGGCGACGAGTTCGACTTCGTAGCCGCCGATCGGCCGCGCGCAGCCATGCCGGCTGCGGCGCGCGGGTCGATCGCACCCGCACGAAGATCTCGAGACCATCGCCGACCGCGCGATCGAGCGCGCCGTCGCCGATCCAGTTGACGTCTCGCAACGCGATGCGATCCATCCGCAGCGCCTCGCGCGGACCGACCACCACGCGGCGGCCGGCCGCATCGAGCCGCACCACGTAAAGCGGCGCCGTGGAGGCGATGCCCAATCCGCGCCGCTGGCCGACCGTGAAATGCACGATGCCCTGATGGGCGCCGATGACACGGCCGTCGAGATCGACGATATCGCCGGGTTCGATCGCGTTGGGCCGCAGCCGGCCGATGATGTCGGTATAACGCCCGGTCGGCACGAAGCAGATGTCCTGGCTGTCCTGCTTGTCGGCGACAGTGAGGCCGAAGCGCCGCGCCAGTTCGCGCGCCTGCGGCTTGGTCATGTCGCCGAGCGGAAAGCGCAAATAGTCGAGCTGTTCGCGCGTGGTCGCGAACAGAAAATAGCTCTGGTCGCGATCGGCGTCGGCGGCGCAAACCAGCGCGCGCGATCCGTCGGCCAGTCGGCGCGAGGCGACATAATGGCCGGTGGCGAGCGCGGCAGCGCCAAGCTCGCGCGCGGTCGAGAGCAGATCGCGAAACTTGATCGAGCGGTTGCACTCGATGCAGGGCACCGGCGTCTCGCCCGAGGCGTAGCTGTCGGCGAAATTGTCGATCACCAATTCACGAAACCGGCTCTCGTAGTCCAGCACGTAGTGCGGGATGCCGATCCGCTCGGCGACGTTGCGGGCGTCGTGGATGTCCTGGCCGGCGCAGCACGCGCCCCTGCGGTGGGTGGCGGCGCCGTGATCGTAAAGCTGCAGGGTAATGCCGACGACGTCGTAACCTTCGGACTTCAACAGCGCAGCCGTCACCGAGGAGTCCACGCCGCCCGACATCGCGACGACGACCCTGGTGTCCTGCGGACGGCCCTTGAGATCGAGACTGTTGAGCATGGTTCCGGTCGTTGATGCGATCGCGGCGGCTTCGTATCCCGCGCGATCAGGCAGCCATGTTGCGGCGAGTATTAGAGGGCTCAGGAGCGGTTCCGGCAAGGCGAGCGGGCTTTCCCGGAAACGGCTGAAAAGCCGCCCTTTAATATAGGCCGTATTCACGGCAGGCAATCATGGCCGACCGGTTTTGCGGGCCGGAAGCGGCAAATCTTGCCGCCGGGCAGAAAAGAGCGGTGCGAGAGCGGCTCCGTAGTTTCCCCGATCGCCAATCAAGCCATTGAAATAACTTGATATTTAATGCGGTCCGGGGTGGCCCGGTCCTTGCTGATCTCTGGTCAAGTTTCATTTCGAGAGGCCGCGCCCCGTGTTCAGTATCACGTCAGAAGCAGCAGCAAGCGTGTCGTTTCAGAGCGCGCAGGCCAAACCCGCGCGGCCCGACCCGTCGCAGCTCAATGACAGTTTTGGGGCGATGGTCGATTCCAGCCTTCCCCCTGACACCGGCAACACGGCCCAGGCGGCGCCGCAGCCACCTGCATCGCCGCGCCGTACCGACGATCCGCCGTCAAACAGCGACAATACGCAATCGCGCGATACCGCTGCCGATCAGGCCGCTCAAAACGCCTCCGACGACCGCAACGCCAGCGCCCAACAGGCGTCGGACGCCAAGGCCGCCGCCAACGCCGACGCGAATACGGCGCCGACAACCCAACCGCCCAAGAAAAAGTCCGCCGATTCGAAAGACGGCAGCGCGAAAACGAGCGACAAACCGACCTCCGACAAGACCGCCACAACCGACAAGCCTGCCTCGGCGCAGCAGGTCACAGCATCCGTGACGACGCCGAACCCGGTCGCGGTTGCGATTCCGGTCGCCATCGTATCGACGGATACCCCGGCCGCACCGCCAGCGACCGGCAACGCCACGGCACCGCTGGCCATCGCAGCGGCGGCCATCGCCACCAGTACCGCGCAGGCGCAGGCCGCCGCCGCGCCGGCTACGGCGTCGGCTGCTGCGTCGACTGCTGCGTCGGCACAGGTCAAGGTCGATGTCGATTCCGCCGCGACCACAGCGGCAGCCGCTACCGCGAACGCCGCCGCAGCGGCGTCGGAAAAGACCGCAGTTCAAGCCGCGGCGGGCGCACCCGTCGCCACGGCTGCCAAACAGCCGGTCACGCAGACCGCGGCAACGGACGCCGGGGTGACCGAGGCGGTCGCCGCGACGGCGCCGGTAGTGCCGAAAGCCGCGCTGCTCAAGACCCCGGTCTCGGCCCAATCGAAGACTGGGACTTCGAACTCCTCGAATCCAGGTTCCGCCAAACCGGGTGCGGCCTCGACGGACACACCGGCCCCGACGTTACAGGCCAATGCCGCGCAGGCGACCGCGACGGCCAAGCCGGCGGCTGGCGACACCGGTGCCGACCTCGCGAAGGCCGAGCCCGCCACCAACGCTGCATCGGCGGCGGCTCCCGCGCCGCGTGACCATGCGCCAGCAACCGCGGCCGCAACCGCCGATACTCCGAGCGATGCGGTGGATGCCGGGACCCAGGTGAATAGCACGATGCAGCCGCAGCTCCCGACGGCGGCGGCCGTGGCCGCTCCCGCCCCCCTGAGTGTAACGGCTGCAACCAATGCACCGGTGCCGCTGAGCGGGCTCGCGCTCGAGATCGCCGCCACGGCCAAAAGCGGCAAGAGCAGTTTCGAGATCCGGCTAGATCCGGCCGACCTCGGCCGCATCGACGTTCGCATCGACGTCGACCGCAACGGCCAGGTGACGTCGCATCTGACGGTGGAAAAGCCGGAAACGCTGTCGATGCTGCGCCAGGATGCTCCCCAGCTGCAGCGTGCACTCGACGATGCCGGGTTCAAGACCGGCGATAGCGGCCTGCAATTCAGCCTGCGCGATCAGAGCTCTTCCGGACAGAACAACGGCAACCAGTCGGGCAGCAACGCGCAGCGCCTGGTAATCAGCAACGAAGACACGATCCCGGCCGTGGTTGCGGGACAAACGTATGGCCGCGTGCTCGGATCGAGCAGCGGCGTCGACATCAGGGTCTGAGGAGACGAACATGACAGCAGCAGCCACCGCGGCGAGCCCGGTCGTTTCGGGAACGACACAGCAGCCGAGCTCATCTTCATCCAGTTCCTCGGGGTCTCTGAACTCGGCCGCCGGCAGCTCGCTGGCCGGAAACTTTCAGACCTTTCTGACGCTGCTTACGACGCAATTGCAGAACCAGAATCCGCTCGATCCGCTGGACACCAACCAGTTCACCCAGCAGCTCGTGCAATTCGCGAGCGTCGAGCAGGAACTCAAGACCAATGATCAGCTGACCACGCTGGTGTCGCTGCAGCAGACCGCGCAATCGACGCAGGCGCTGACCTTCGTCGGCAAGACCGCGGTGGTCGACGGCTCGACCGCGACCATGACCAACAGTTCGGCCACCTGGGATCTCAGCATTCCCAAGGATGGCAACGTCAGCGTCTCGATCACCAACAGCACCGGACAGACCGTCTTCTCCGGCAATTACGCCGTCAACGCCGGCAACAATCAGCCCTTCGTCTGGGACGGCAAGGGCACCGACGGCACGCAGTGGCCGGACGGCCAGTACAAAATGACCGTCACCGGCACCGACACCTCGGGCAACACCGTGGCGATTTCCACCCAGATCCAGGGGGTGGTCAGTTCGGTCGATCTCACCCAGTCGCCGCCATTGCTGTCGATCGGCGGCCAGACCTATACGGTCAACCAGATCAAGGCGATCGTCAACTGATCGCTTTCAGCCGCAAAATGAGATCATGACCTGGTCCCGAGCGATCGGATCATGATCTCGGGCTGCGCAGGCACCGCGACCGGTTGTCGGAATGGGCACATCCCGCCGGTTCGCACCGCGCCTCTGTCTTGAACCCCTAGCCCTGACCAACGCTTTTTTGCTTCGGTTCGGCTTCGCGGGGATGAAGAACGTAAACCGCGGGCTCACCTTGAAAGGGATGCCCCGCGGCGCGGCTTCGGCGCGCAGCACTGCCGACGGCCCCGGACATTTCAGCAATCTTAGAGTGCAAAATAACATTAACTGACTTTATGGTTTTGGCCGCTGAGACAGCCGGGCGAGCGGAAATTACGACAATTCCAAGGAGATTCGCATTGGAGCCTTGGGCTTAGGCAAATTTTAAGCCGAAAGGCGTAGGTTGTTACCGTGAGTTCAGTGGTTGAGAGTTTGTGAGTACGCCATGACAGAACCCCATCGCCCGAGGGTAAAATACGTCATCGGGCCTGACGGCAGTCCGTTAACAATCGCGGATTTGCCCGCGCCCGGGACCAAACGGTGGGTTATTCGCCGTAAAGCCGAAGTCGTTGCCGCAGTGCGCGGCGGCCTGCTCTCCCTCGAGGAAGCCTGCAGCCGTTACACGCTGACCGTCGACGAATTCCTTTCCTGGCAGTTTTCCATCGATCAGCACGGTCTTGCCGGACTGCGCACCACCCGCATCCAGCAATATCGTCAATAAATTCTATTGGAAACCTTTGGTATTTGACCAAAATCGGCTTCGTTCCGCGAAGCCGATTTTCTTCATATTCAAGTTTTCGCCCCGGCCCTTAATCTTCGTTAACCATATCGAAACCATCCCATAGGCAATAATTGCCCAGTCGGCTCTTGGGGCCGAATCTCAGGGGCGGTTGGTGCAGGGTCTCGTAAGCTTCCTAAAGGGTCTGGGTGCTTCCCGGTTGATGGCGATGGTTGCGGTGACAACCGCGCTGATCGGCTTCTTCGGCTTTGTCATCCTGCGCGTCACCACGCCACAGATGACCACCCTCTATACCGACTTAAGCTTCGAGGACTCCTCGGCCATCATCAAGGACCTGGACCGCCAGGCGATCCCCTACGAGATCCGCAACGACGGCGCCGTGATCCTGGTGCCAAAGGACAAGGTCACCCGGCTTCGGATGAAGCTCGCCGAGGGCGGCCTGCCCAAGGGCGGCGGCGTCGGCTACGAGATCTTCGACAAATCCGACGCGCTCGGCACCACCAGCTTCGTCCAGAACATCAATCATTTGCGCGCGCTCGAGGGCGAACTGTCCCGGACCATTCGCGCCATCGATCGAATCCAGGCGGCCAGGGTCCACTCTGGTGTTGCCGGAGCGGCCGCTGTTTGCGCGCGAGACGCCCGAACCGTCGGCCTCGATCGTCGTGCGTGTGCGCGGCGCGCTGGAACCCCAGCAGATCCGGGCCATCCGCCACCTGGTCGCCTCCGCCGTCAACGGCCTGAAACCGCAGCGGGTCTCGATCGTCGACGAGGCCGGCCAATTGCTCGCCGACGGCGCCGGTTCCTCGACCGATGTCGACAATACCATCGCCGACGAGCGCCGCGCCGGCTTCGAGAAGCGGATGCGCAATGAAGTCGAGGCGATCGTGTCCTCGGTGGTCGGCGCCGGCCGCGCCCGCGTCCAGCTCTCCGCCGATTTCGACTACAACAAGATCACCCAGACCTCGGACAAGTTCGATCCCGAAGGCCGGGTGCTGCGCTCGACCCAGACCCGGGAAGAATCCAGCCAGACCGCCGACAATACCGGCCAGGTCACCGTCAACAATGAACTGCCGGGCAACCAGAACAACAACAACGCCGCCACCGCGCGGGACCAGAGCAAGAAGACCGAGGAAACCAACAATTACGAGATCTCGCGCACCACCAAGACCGAGGTGACCGAGGCCGGCCGGGTCAACCGCATCTCGGTCGCGGTGCTGGTCGACGGCACCTATACCAAGAACGACAAGGGCGAGATGGTCTACAAGGAGCGCAGCAAGGACGAACTGGACCGCATTGCCACCCTGGTGCGTTCGGCGATCGGCTTCGAGCAGAAGCGCGGCGACCAGGTCGAGGTCGTGAACCTGAAGTTTGCCGAAGCGCCAATGGTCGCCCCGCTGGCCGAGCCGACCGGACTTCTCGGCATGCTGCAGTTCACCAAGGATGACGTGATGTACGTCATCGAGCTCTGCGTCATGATGCTGCTCAGCCTGGTGGTGCTGTTCATGGTGATCCGGCCGCTGGTCAAGCGCATCCTCGCCTCCGAGGAGGTCGCCTCACTCAACGTACCGGCGCTGACCGACGAGAGCGCCGAGAATCTCGATTCCGGCCGCCAACGCCACCGCGCAGATGATCGACGTCGCCCAGGTCCAGGGCCAGGTCCACGCCCAATCGGTGCACCGCGTCGGCGAACTGGCCGAGCGAAATCCTAACGAAACCGCGACCATTATTCGTCAATGGCTCGGTGAACAGCAGCAGCCCGCGTGATCTGACATGGCCGTACCGCAGACCACCAACGCCAACGATATTTCCTCCGTCATCGCCAATCTGGCGAGCCGGCAGGCAAATCGTCCCAAGGGGCCGAAAATAAGCGGCCCGAAGCGCGCTGCGATCCTGATGCTGGCGCTGGGTGAACAATATGGCGGCAAGGTCTGGTCGCTGCTCGACGACGACGAGGTGCGCGAGCTGTCAATTCACATGTCGACGCTCGGCACCGTCGAGGCCGAGGTGGTGGAAGACCTGCTGCTCGAATTCGTCTCGCGGATGTCCGCATCCGGCGCGCTGATGGGCACGTTCGACGCCACCGAACGGCTGCTGCAGCAATATCTGCCCTCCGAGCGCGTCACCGGCATCATGGACGAAATCCGCGGCCCTGCCGGCCGCAACATGTGGGAGAAACTCTCCAACGTCCAGGAAGAGGTGCTCGCCAACTATCTCAAGAACGAATACCCGCAGACCATCGCGGTGGTGCTGTCGAAGCTGAAACCGGAACACGCCGCGCGCGTGCTCGCAATCCTGCCCGAGGACATGGCGCTCGACGTCATCAACCGCATGCTGAAGATGGAGGCGGTGCAGAAGGAAGTGATCGAGCGCGTCGAGCAGACGCTGCGCACCGAATTCATGTCGAACCTGTCGCAGACCAGGCGCCGCGACGCCCACGAGGTGATGGCGGAAATCTTCAACAATTTCGATCGCCAGACCGAAACCCGTTTCATCACTTCGCTGGAAGAGGAAAATCGCGAGTCGGCCGAACGCATCAAGGCGCTGATGTTCACCTTCGACGACCTCGTCAAGCTGGATGCCGCTTCCGCCCAGACGCTGATGCGCAACGTCGACAAGGACAAGCTCGGCATCGCGCTCAAGAGCGCCAACGAAGAGGTCCGCGGCTTCTTCCTCGGCAACATGTCGTCCCGCGCCGGCAAGATGCTGCTCGACGACATGGCCGCGCTCGGCCCGGTCAGGTTGCGCGACGTCGACGAGGCGCAGGCGCTGCTCGTCAACCTCGCCAAGGATCTCGCCGCCAAGGGCGAAATCATGCTGACCAAGAACCGCGCCGACGACGAACTGGTGTACTGATGACCGCGCCCGCAAAATTCCTGTTCGACATGGACTTCTCGGCGCCGGACAAGACGCGCGAGCGGCCGGCCACGGCGGCGGAGATCGCGCAGAAGATCGCGGCCGCCGAATCGCGCGCCTATCGCGACGGCCACGAGGCCGGGCAGCGCGAGGCGAAGGCCGAAAGCGACCGCCGCACCGCGCTGGCGCTGGAGGAGATCGGAATCGCCATCAAGGGCATCGCGGCCCGCTTCTCCGGCATCGAGACCCGGATGGAAACCGAGGCCGTCGACGTCGCGGTCGCGGTGGCGCGCAAGCTGTGCGGCGAATTGATCGCCCGCGAACCGCTCGGCGAGATCACCGGGCTGGTAAGGGATTGCTTCGCCCAGCTGGTGTCGACGCCCCACCTCGTGGTCCGGATCAACGATTCCCTCTACGAGACGGCGCACGAGCAAATCGAAAAACTGGCCAGGCAAAGCGGCTTCCAGGGCCGCCTTGTCATCCTGGCGGAACCGGAAATCGACAGCGGCGATTGCAAGATCGAGTGGGCCGATGGCGGGGTCGTGCTGGAGCGCGCGGCGATCGACGCCAAGATCAACGAACTCGTCGGACGCTACATGGCGTCCAGCAATCAAGCCGCAACGTAAGGCCATGGGGACCTAAATCATGAGTGACACCGACGGACAGGTTCCACTTCCCGATCTCAACTCCGCCGACGCGCCGGCGATCGATGACGTGGCCTATAGCGAAGACGAACAGGCCTCGCGGGTCGCCGCCGACCTCGAAGCCGTGTTCGACGTGCCGGTGCAGGTTTCGGCGGTGCTCGGCCGTTCGAAGATGGATGTCGGCGAACTCCTGAAACTCGGGCCCGGCACCGTGCTCGAACTCGACCGTCGCGTCGGTGAAGCCATCGACATCTACGTCAACAACCGCCTGGTGGCGCGCGGCGAGGTGGTTCTGGTGGAAGACAAGCTCGGCGTGACCATGACGGAAATCATCAAGGCTGAACGCGCCTAAGGGCACTTAATTCTAACGATATGGCGCCCGAACGGCGCGGACAGACGAACAGGAGATCATCATGCGGCTTCTCATCGTTGGCACACTGAAGGGCCAGCTTACGACGGCCACCAAGATCGCGATGGACAATGGCGCCTCCGTGACCCACGCGGAGGACCATGAGCAGGCGATGCGGGTGCTGCGCGGCGGCAAGGGCGCCGACCTCCTGCTGGTCGACGTCGCCCTCGACATCCGCGACCTGGTGATGCGGCTGGAGGCCGAGCACATTCACGTGCCGATCGTCGCCTGCGGCATCTCCAACGACGCCCGCGCCGCGGTCGCCGCGATCCACGCCGGCGCCAAGGAATACATCCCCCTGCCGCCCGATCCGGAACTGATCGCAGCCGTGCTTGCCGCCGTCGCCAACGATTCCCGCGACCTGGTGTACCGCGACGAAGCGATGGCCAAGGTGATCAAGCTCGCGCAGCAGATCGCCGGCTCCGACGCCTCCGTGATGATCACCGGCGAATCCGGCACCGGCAAGGAAGTGCTGGCGCGTTATGTTCACACCCGCTCCAACCGCGCCAAGAAGCCGTTCATCTCGATCAACTGCGCGGCGATCCCCGAACACCTGCTGGAATCCGAACTGTTCGGCCACGAGAAGGGCGCGTTCACCGGCGCGGTCGCGCGGCGGATCGGCAAGTTCGAGGAAGCCACCGGCGGCACGCTGCTGCTCGACGAAATTTCCGAAATGGACGTGCGGCTGCAGTCCAAGCTGCTGCGCGCCATCCAGGAACGCGTGATCGACCGCGTCGGCGGCACAAGGCCGGTGCCGGTCGATATCCGCATCATCGCGACCTCGAACCGCAATCTGGCCGACGCCGTCCGCGAAGGCACCTTCCGCGAGGACCTGCTGTTCCGGCTCAACGTGGTCAACCTGAAGATCCCGCCGTTGCGCGAACGCCCGGCCGATATTCTCGAACTGGCGCAGCACTTCGCCAAGAAATATGCCGATGCCAACGGCGTGCCGCTGCGGCCGATCTCGGCGGATGCGCGGCGGGTGCTGACCTCCAACCGCTGGCAGGGCAACGTCCGCGAACTGGAAAACACCATCCATCGCTCGGTGCTGATGGCGCAGGGCGACGAGATCGGTGTCGACGCCATCCTGACCCCGGACGGCGACCGCCTCGATACGCCGAAGACCGTGCCGGCGGTGGCGCATGCCACCTTCGCCGCCGAGCAGGTGACCCGCGCTTTGGTCGGACGTACGGTCGCCGACGTAGAGCGCGACCTGATCCTGGAAACGCTGAAGCATTGCCTCGGCAATCGCACCCATGCCGCCAATATCCTCGGCATCTCGATCCGCACGCTGCGCAACAAGCTGAACGAATATGCCGACGGCGGCTTGCCCATCACGCCCGCCGGCGCCGGCGAATATCACCGCGCCTCCGCGCCGGCGTAATCGTTCCGGCATTACCGTGGTCTAGAATGAATCCGGCGCGGGGCAGACCTCGCGCCGGAACCGTTTTGCGGCAGCCACGTTCCTGAACAGGCCCCTTGCAATCCCTGTTCGAAAGTCGTCCATGTCCATCCTGCAGCTCGATCCGCCGATCCCCGTCATTACGCCGAAGGGAGACGGCTACGCCCATGCGCTGATCGACTATGGTCCGGAATATAATCTGCTCTGGGTCTGCTTCCTGGACGATTCCGGCGAGTGCTGGACCTACGACAACACCCAGATCCGCGCCCAGAAGAACGTCACCATGGGCCGCACCTTCGTGTCGCGCCATCAGGCCAAATCGCCGCCGCTGGCCGCCGAATAATCCGGCGCGTCGGGATTGCGGAAGATGCGGATGGGATCGCCTGGACGCAATTCGCGCCCAGTGAATGCCGCATAGGCGTAGAGCGCGAGATAAAGCATCGCGAGCGTACCGATCGCGTAGAAAGCCCAGACCGCCAGGCGCTTCATCTGACAGCGGCCCTTTCCACGCCCACAATTTGAAGAAAGTCGCATTCCATCGTTGCCGAAGTCTCCTTCGCGTCGCACCGAAGCGAGCTTTACGCGGCGACGCGACAAAAGGCCATCGCTTCGAATACGTGCGAGCTTCGGTCGCCGACCCGGTCCTGCGGCGAGGTGAGCCGCGCGGCCTTGCGGGGACTAACAATCGACGCGCTTTTGTGGCACATCGTGCCTCAGTACCCCGCCCAACCGCATCGTGTTTCGAGATCGCCATGCCCGCACCCAAGCCGCCCGCCTTCGAGACCCTGAGCCTGCACGCCGGCCAGCACCCCGATCCCGTCACGGGGGCGCGTGCGGTTCCGATCTACCAGACCACCTCCTACGTCTTTCAGGATTCCGACCACGCCGCGGCGCTGTTCAATCTCGAGCGCGCCGGCCACATCTATACGCGGATTTCGAACCCGACCACGGCGGTGCTCGAAGAGCGGCTTGCCGCGCTGGAAAGCGGCGTCGGCGCCGTCTGCACCGCGAGCGGCATGGCGGCGCTCCATCTGGCGATCGCGACCCTGCTCAATGCCGGCGATCACATCGTCGCCTCCTCCTCGCTCTATGGCGGCAGCATCAACCTGCTCACGCACACTTTGCCGCGCTTCGGCATCACCACCAGCTTTGTGAAGCCGCGCGCGCTGGACGAATTCCGCGCCGCGATCAAGCCCAACACGCGGCTCGTGATCGGCGAGACCATCGGCAATCCCGGGCTTGAGGTGCTGGACATTCCGGCCATCGCGGCAATCGCCCATGACGCCAAGATCCCGCTGTTGATCGACAACACCTTCGCCACGCCGTTTCTCAGCCGGCCGATCGAACTCGGCGCCGACCTCGTGATGAATTCGGCCACCAAATGGCTCGGCGGCCATGGCATCGCGATCGGGGGCGTAATCGTCGATGGCGGCCGGTTCGACTGGCGTGCGTCCGGCAAGTTTCCGGTGCTGACCGAACCCTATGCCGGCTATCACGGCATCGTCTTCGACGAGCAGTTCGGACCGGCGGCGTTCATCATGCGGGCGCGCACCGAGGGCCTGCGCGATTTCGGCGCCTGCCTTTCGCCCACCAATGCCTTTCAGCTGCTGCAGGGCGTCGAGACGCTCGGCATCCGCATGGAGCGCCATGTCGCCAACACCCACGCGGTGCTCGAAGCCCTTGCCGCGAACAAGGCGGTCGACTGGGTGCTGCATCCCTCGCTGGAAAACCATCCCGATCATCAGTTGGCAAAGCGTTTGCTGCCGCGCGGCGCGGGCTCGATCGTCAGCTTCGGAATCAAGGGCGGCCGGCCGGCGGGCAAGAAGTTCATCGAGTTGTTGCGGATGATCAGCCATCTGGCCAATGTCGGCGACGCCAAGACGCTGGTCATTCATCCCGCCAGCACGACCCATCAGCAGATGGATGCCGCCCAGCTCAAGGCCGCCGGGATCGGCGAGGAACTGGTGCGGCTGTCGGTCGGCATCGAAGCCGCCGCCGACATCATCGACGATCTCGGCCAGGCGCTTCGTATCTCGCAGAAGGCTTGAGCCATGCAATTGACCGTCAACGGCATCAACACCTTCGTCGCCACCGGCGGCCGCGAGTTCGACACCTCGCTTCCCGCCATCGTGTTCCTGCACGGCGCCGGCTTCGATCACACCACCTGGGCGCTGCACAGCCGGTGGTTTTCGCATCACGGCCATGGCGTGCTGGCGCCGGATCTGCCCGGCCATGGCCGCTCGTCCGGCGCGGCGCTGCCGACCATTGCCGACATGGCCGACTGGACCGCGGCGCTGCTCGACGCCGCCGGCGTCGCTAGCGCACGGCTGGTCGGTCATTCCATGGGATCCTTGATTGCGCTCGAAACCGCCGCCCGCCATCCGGCAAAAGTTTCCGGCCTCAGCCTGATCGGAACCGCGGCCACGATGACGGTCGGCCCCGATCTGCTCAAGGCCGCGGAGGCCAACAACCACGACGCCGTCGACATGGTCTCGATCTGGGGCCTCGGCTATCAGGCGGAACTCGGCGGCAGCCTCGCGCCGGGCTTGTGGATGCATTCCGGTGCGCAGCGCGTGCTTGAAAACTGCCGGCCCGGCGTGCTGTTCAACGATCTCTCCGCCTGCAACGCCTATCAGAACGCGCTCGCGGCCGCTGCACGGATCGCCGTCCCGACCACGCTGATCCTCGGCGAGCGCGACATGATGACCCCCGCAAAAGCCGGCAAGGCGCTGGCCGCCGCGCTGCCGAATTCGCGCACCGTCGTGCTGCCGGGCGCGGGCCACATGATGATGGTAGAACGGCCCGACGAACTGCTGGCGGCGTTGCAAAGCTGACGACGCCGCTTAGCCTGCCGCGGCGACCGGCGGCTTTGCGACGCTGACCGCGAGCTTGCCGTAGCGATCGCTGAACGCTTCGGTGTCGATTTCCTCCAGCTTGATCGCGCCGCTCATCACGCCGGCCTTCCAGGCCTCGTGTTCGGGATCCCTGCGAAATTCCGGCATCACCTCTTTGGCGAACAGCTCCAGCGAGTCGCAGATGTGCTCGTGGCTGTTCTTGCCGGCCTGGTTGAGCAGGATCACCTGGTCGATATGCGAGGTGCGGAACCGTCGCAGTTTCTTGGCGATGGTTTCCGGCGAGCCGATCAGGCCGCCGCGCAATGCTGCCTCCTGCGCTTCCGGATTTTCCCGCTTCCACTTGTTGTATTCGTCCCACATGTTGACCGTGCCGGGATCGGGACGCTGGCGGTTCTGCGAGGCGCCGTAGAAGCGCAGCGCGAACTGGAAGAAGGTCGCGCCGTCGGCCCGCGCGCGCGCCTCCTCGTCGGTCTTGGCGCACATGAAGAACGACACCAGCGCCATGTTCGGATTGATCTGGTAGTCGGCGAGCTTCTTCAGCCGCTTGGTGATCGCGTTGTAATAGGCGTGCACCCAGGCGTGCGCGGCATCGGCGCTGACGAACTGGAAGCCGAGCGCGCCGAACCCATGCTGGCCCGCGCGCTCGATGGTCGGAAGCTGCGAACACGCCATCCACAGCGGCGGATGCGGCTTCTGCACAGGTTTGGGCACCACGTTGCGCAGGGGAATGTCGAAATACTTGCCGTGATGCTCGCTGCCGCCGTCCCTGAACATCGGGAAGATGGCGCGGACGGCTTCCTCGAACACTTCCTTCTTGGTTTCCATGTCGCGGCCGAACGGCGTCAGTTCGGTGATCGAGGCGCTCTCGCCCATGCCGAACTCGACGCGCCCCCGGCTCAGGAGATCGAGCACCGCGACGCGCTCGGCGACGCGCGCGGGATGATTGGTGGTGAGCTGGAAAATGCCGTGGCCGAGCCGGATATTCTTGGTGCGCTGGGAGGCGGCGGCGAGAAAGGATTCCGGCGATGGCGAATGCGAGTATTCCTCCAGGAAATGATGCTCCACCACCCAGGCATGGTCGTAGCCGAGCCGGTCGGCGGTCTCCAGCTGCGTCAGCGCATCCTGGTAGAGCTTGAGTTCGTCGCCGGCGACCCAGGGGCGCGGCAGCTGCAGCTCGTAAAAGATGCCGAATTTCATGACGTCTCTCCCATGGGCCGGCTTGTTGTATTTTCCGGCAGTTTATGCCGGCAGTATCCCAAGTCCAGTCTCCGCCAATTCCGCGCCGCGGAAGGCCCGCTTGCACTCGGGCCCCGAATGGTTAGTTTTGCCGACGTTGAGTTGTGACTTCAGTGCACGGCCGTCCCCCTTCGAGATTTCATGACCACCTTTACGCCGCATCAGGATTCCGCGCTGAAGGCCGTTGCCGACTGGCTCAAGGCCAAACCCGGCAAGAACGGCACGCCGCCGGTGTTCCGGCTGTTCGGCTATGCCGGCACCGGCAAGACCACGCTGGCGCGCCACATCGCCGACGGGGTCGACGGCGAGGTGAAATTCGCGGCCTTCACCGGCAAGGCCGCGCTGGTGATGCGCAACAAGGGCTGCGACAACGCCTCCACCATCCATTCGCTGATCTACCGCGCCCGCGAATCCGGCGTCGAGCAGCCGAGTTTTGAACTCTGGGACGACGCACCCGCCTCCAAGGCCAAGCTGATCGTGATCGACGAATGCTCGATGGTGGACGCCGAGCTCGGCCGCGACCTGATGTCGTTCGACTGTCCGCTCCTGGTGCTCGGCGATCCCGCGCAGCTGCCGCCGATCCAGGGCGGCGGCTTCTTCACCGATTGCGAGCCCGACGCGATGCTGACCGAGGTGCATCGCCAGGCGCAGGACGATCCGATCGTGCGGATGTCGATGGACGTGCGCGAGGGCCGCGAGCTCGACATCGGCCGCTACGGCGAGAGCGAAGTGGTGTCGCGGGCCGAACTCGATCCGGAGCGGGTGATGAGCGCCGACCAGGTTCTGGTCGGGCGCAACAACACCCGACGCGCCTACAACATGCGGGTGCGGCAGAAGCAGCACATCGAGGATCCGTTGCCGGTCGCCGGCGACAAGCTGGTCTGCCTGCGCAACAACCGCAAGAAGGGCCTGTTCAACGGCGGGCTGTGGCGGGTGAAGTCGCGCGCGCAGTCGAAATCCAAGATCATCACCATGCGGCTGATGCCGGACGAGGATTTCGGCCACAAGGTGACAAAGGTCTCGGTGCGCGGCGACTGTTTTGGCGGCGCCATCGAGACCATCCCGTGGGAACAACGCAAACCCTATGACGAGTTCGACTACGGCTACGTGCTCACCGTGCACAAATCGCAGGGCTCGCAATGGGACGACGTGGTGCTGTTCGACGAGAGTTTTGCGTTCCAAGACAGCCGCGCACGTTGGCTCTACACCGGCATCACGCGCGCGGCGAAACGGCTGAGCGTGGTGGTGTGAGGCCGACACGTCAGAGGCAATGAAATGAAAAAACGCTTTGAGGTCGGCGACCACGTCAGCTGGAATTCCGAAGCGGGTCGCGTCAGCGGCAGGATCATCAAGGTGCATACGGCCGACGTCGGCTACAAGGGATACACCCATCACGCCAGTCCGGATGAGCCGCAATATGAGATCAAGAGCGACAAGACCGACCATATCGCGATGCATAAGGGATCGGCGCTCACGAAGCTCACGCGGAAATAACCCATTCACGAGCCGGATCCTCGAGCCTCTTGTTCGGTTCCACCCGGCCATCGGATTCAATTGTCAAACAGCCGACGGAAACGGTCGCTCCCCTCCCCCCGCGAAGCGGCGGGGAGGGGTCGGGGGTGGGGGGTGCCTCAGCGGACTCGCTGCCAGAGGAACAAGCTGACAGACCCCCACCCCCGACCCCTCCCCGCCACGCGCAAAGGCGCGTGGAGGGAGGGGAGATCACCAGCCACAGTTTCGCGATCTCGCGGCATGATCCGCCCGAGGTTTGCTGGAAATTCCGTGCCCTCGTCAATCACGAGGGCGCGGGGAATGCCGGGCGCCCGATGCGCCCGATAGCCGCGTGTGCAGAGATAGTGGTAGAGACGCACACGCGTTGTCAGGTCACACCGGAATCACCCGGCATTCCCCACGCAATGGTTTTAACGGCTTCCTTCGTGCTCTTCCCGGTGACCGGCTTTCTTGCCACCGTCATCAGCGAAAGTTGCCTTTCGCGAACTTGACGCCAGCACCGGGGCGTCAGAACCACACGACTTCTCCGTCCGCCGGCCGCAATCGCCCGTCAAGCGCGCACCCAGCGTCCACCGCATCCCGCTCCGCGTTTCGTGACGTTGCGCAACGCCCCTCTGTGTGGCGCGGGATGGCGCGACAGAGAACTGATTTGCCATTTCGGAAAACCAGAATATTTTTGCGAAAGGGACTTGACAGAGGGGTCGATAAACCGCCCAGGTGATTTGCCCGTCGGGTTACCGGTTCACGTGCGCGATCGCGCCTGATCCGCCGCACCCAAGAACCACCGGAAATTTCCCTCAAAACCGCCGCGCGATTTTTTGCTTGCGTCGCCGCGGTGGTCTAGAACGTCGGCATGACCGAACCTTCGAAATCAAGCCCGCCGCTGCCGTTCGACGAACTCACCCTGGCCATCAAGGCGCGCCGCTCCGTCTACGGATATATCAGCGGGCTCAAGCTCGATCGCGCCGCGTCAGGCGAGGCCTGGTCAAGCCTGCCCTACCGCCCTGTCTTCGTCGGCGACACCGAGACCGGCGTGCTTCACGGCGGCGTCGTCACCGCCATGCTCGACGAGACCTGCGGCATGGCGGTGCAGCTCGCGCTCGACGGCACCCGCGCGATCGCCACGCTCGACCTGCGCATCGACTACCAGAAGCCCGCGACCCCCGGCCTCGACATCAAGGCGCACTCGGTCTGCTACCGCGTCACCCGCTCGATCGCCTTCGTGCGCGCCACCGCCTACCAGGATGCCGAGGACGATCCCGTCGCTACCGCGACCGCGTGCTTCATGATCGGCGCCAACCGGACCAACATGCTGACCGACATACGGCTGAACGACGGCGCGCCGCCGGCGCTCGAGGCGCCGGAGGACCCGGCCGGCCCGTTCGCCAATAGTCCGTTCGCGCGTTTTCTCGGCATCCGCCTCGGTGACGGCGGCACCCTGGTGATGCCGTTCTCGCAAAAGATCGTCGGCAACCCGATCCTGCCCGCGATCCACGGCGGCATGACCGGCGCCTTCCTCGAAACCACGGCGATCGTCGGGCGTGACGCGCGAACTCGGCGTGTCGGCGCTGCCGAAGCCGATCGGCCTGACCATCAATTATTTGCGCTCGGGGCGCGCGCTCGACAGCTACGCCAACGTATCGATCGTCAAGCAGGGCCGCCGCGTCGTCGCGTTCGAGGCGAAAGCCTGGCAGGACGACCCCACAAAACCCATCGCTTCGGCGTTCGGTCATTTCATGCTGCAGGCAGGCGCCGGGCGGAGACGAGGAATAGGCCTGTCGCCCGCGGCGCTAACGCCTTGGACCGGCGCGATTTTATTCACGAACTCGTGTCCATCAGGCGGTAACAACGCCATCTGCCGCTGCGTATCTTGGGACATCGGGCAGAGCGCCGATTGCGAACGGCGCCCGCCGCCCTAGACTGCCAGCCGTCCGCCGAGCGCCCCCCGAAAAAGCCCGAGAGGAAATCCGATGTCCCGTCACCAATTCAACCGCCTGTCGCTCTGCGCCGCCGCCATCGGCGCGCTGGCGATCTCAGCCTTCGTGGTTGTGCCGTCGCTGGCCGCGGAAGACGCGGTGGTCATCCCGGCCCCCGCCATGGACGCTCCCGCAGCCGACGGCGTCCAGACCGTGGTCGTGGCCGGCGGCTGCTTCTGGGGCGTGCAGGGTGTGTTCCAGCACACCGCCGGCGTCGTCAATGCCGTGTCCGGCTATGCCGGCGGCAGCAAGGCGACCGCGTCCTATCCCGTCGTCTCGACCGGGACCACGGGACATGCCGAGTCCGTCGAAATCAAATACGACCCGAAGAAGATCAGCTACGGCAAGATCCTGCAGATCTTCTTCTCGGTGGCGCACGATCCGACCCAGCTCAACCGGCAGGGTCCCGATTCGGGCACGCAATATCGCTCGGCGATCTTCACCACCTCCGACGAGCAGAAGAAGGTCGCGGACGCCTATATCGCCCAGCTCAACGCCGCCAAGGTCTACGGCAAGCCGATCGTGACCAAGGTCGGGCCGCTGCAAGGGTTTTTTCCGGCCGAGGATTACCACCAGGATTACCTGACGCTGCACCCGAGCCAGCCCTATATCGCCTATAACGACATTCCGAAGGTCGAGAACCTGAAGAAGCTGTTCGCGGCGAATTATCTGGACAAGCCGACGCTGGTGAGCAGCGCCAGGGTGACGAATTAGCGGCGGAGTTCACTGGTTGATCCTGTTTCGTTTCGGCGAACCGTTACCTGCCCGACCAAGCCCCGGGCAGGTTTTTGCCTGACAATATTCACGCCAGTTCAAGGGAGTTCCCATGTCCGACACCAAGACGATGACCGGCAAGGTCGAGAAGAGCGAAGCCGAGTGGCGCAAGGAACTGACGCCGATGCAGTACGCGGTGCTGCGCGAGAAGGCGACCGAGCGCCCGTTCTCCGGCGAATACGAGCATGAGCATCGCGCCGGCACCTATACCTGCGCCGGCTGCGGCCAGACCCTGTTCGAATCCGACGCCAAGTTCGATTCCGGCTGCGGCTGGCCGAGTTTCACCGCAGCCCGCGGCCGAGAGCCAGGTCGACGAGGAGCGCGACGTCAGCCACGGCATGGTCCGCACCGAGGTGCTGTGCTCGAAGTGCAGCGGCCATCTCGGCCACGTGTTCGAGGACGGCCCCGGCCCGACCGGCCTGCGCTACTGCATCAATTCGGCCGCGCTGAAGCTGCAGCCGAAATAGCGCGGGGGCGGCAAGCTGAGCTGTCGTCGCCCGGCTCGACCAGGCGATCCAGTACGCCGCGGTTTTTCAATTCTATCGTTAGCCTCTCTGGAATACTGGGTCGCCCGGTCAAGCCGGGCGATGGCAGCTGGCATAAATTTCAAATAGCTGAAGACTTCGAGCCAGCGGTTCCCGTTACGCTTCCAGGGAGAGACCGGCATTCCAGGGTTCCCTCGCTGGAACCAAAGGCCGGGTTGTGCTTTTCTTAAGGAGCGGACCGACGGATGGGCATCCGCGGGCCGCCCTTTGGGGAGAGTGCCATGTCGCTCGGATTGATACTCATCATCATCGTGATCATTTACCTCCTGGGCGGCTTCAGCGGCCGTTTTGGCGGCTACGGCTATGGCATGGGCCATTCCGGCATGGGGATTGGCGGCGTGATTCTGGTGGTGCTGATCGTCCTGCTGCTGCTCGGCAAGCTTTGATCGGCGCAAGTCATTGAAATAGCTTGATTTATTGTGATTTCGGGCCTGGGAAGCCTGGATTCATCATTGGGCGCTTCAGGAGTCGCATTTCTGTCAAACGGGCCTATATTAAAGGCTGTCCCGAAATGACGTGTACCGGCGCCGCAGGTGCGTCCGTGCGATCCGTTCGCGATGGCAAATCGCGTTCTCACTAAAAAGATCAGAGGTCCCTGACCATGGCTTCCTTCAGCTTCAACACTGCTGCCGAATTGTTTCCCGCCGCGATCCGCAAGAAAAAGCGGGCGGGATTCGCGTATCGGCGCTTTGGCACCGCGGCCGAAGCGGTTCGCTTCGCGATCGAGGAGTTGCCGGCGGATTCGCTGAACGGCGCCTATCTGCAGGTCGATGAAGCCCGCTTCGACCAGAGCGGCATCCGCACGCTCTATGAGAGCCAGGATTTCCCGCTGCCGCGCCGCCCGCGCAAGCCCGAGCCGGCGCCCGCCAGCGACAAGGCCGACACCGAGGCGGCTTGATCGCGCTGCCGCGCGTTTGTCTATTTGCGCATAATCCCCGAGCAAACGCTTAGCGTTTGCCGAGGGCTTGGCTTCGGCTTACCTCTCCCATCGGGAGAGGTGAAGGGAACGCTAGCGCGCCTGCCTGTCCATCCAGCGCCGCAGCATCCGCACATTGCGCATGTTGGCGCGGAACAGCACGTCGAACGCGTCGCCGGCCACCGGCACCGCTCCGACCACGCCCTGAATGGCGACATTGCCGAGCATCCGCGCCGTGATGTGCCAGGGCGCGCCGAGCGCGCGTGCCTCGCGCACCAGCCACAGCGACAGCGCGGCGGCGATGAGGTCGCCGACCACCGGGATCAGCCCGATGATGCCGTCGATGCCGTAGCGGATCTTGGTGCCGGGCACGATGAAGGCGATGTCGAGAAGCTTCGCGACCGCGTCGAGCCGCGCCAGCCGCTGCTCGCGGGTGAGATTGCCGAACGGATTGGCATTGCCGAAATCGAAGCGGATGCCGTCGAAGCGAGCGCCCTGAAACTGCGGACCGAACGATTCCTCGGGGATTTCGCGGCCCTCCTGATCGATGATCGGGCCACGCGGCCGTGCCCCGCCAAACGATGCGCGGGTGTTCTTCCGGGCACGGGCCGGATTGGGAGCCAGAATCTCTTCGTTCGACATCGTCATCACATGGGTAACGCGCAAGGCGGGCGCAAGTTGCGTCAGGCCGCCGCGCCTTCGCGGCTGGCACGCATTACATCCGCGTAATACGCGCTAGCCTCCCCGCGCCGCCGATGGCGTCAGCCCGAAGCGGCGGCGGAAGCAGCGGTTGAAATATGACAAATCGTTAAAGCCGCATTCGAAGGCGATATCGCTGATGCGGCGCTCGCCGGCCAGGGCCAATAGCCCCGCCGCCTTGCGCAGCCGCAACTCGTTCAGCCGCGTCGTGAAGCTGGCGCCGGCCTCGTACAGCAGTTCGTTGACATAGCGTTCCGACAGGCCCGCGGCCGCGGCGAGCTTCTGCGCGGAAAATTCCGGCTCGCTGAACCGCCGCTCCAGGATCATCAGCACCGCCTTCAGCCGGACCGCCCGCAAGCCGCCGCGCTCCGCCGCCAGCGCAAGCTCGCCGCGGGCACCGAGGCCGAGGCTCGCAAGATCCATCAGATGCGCGGCGATCGCCATCCCGGCTTCGTCGACCGCGGCCGGGTGGCGCAGCAACAGATCGCTGTAATCCATCGCCAGCGACAGCGCGCCGCCGGGCGCCAGTTCGCGGCCGACCATGTCGTCGACGTCGGCGACCGCGGCCTTCAGCGCCGCCATCGGCAGATGCACATTGGTGAAGCGCTTCTGGCTGGCGCCGTCGGCGGAAAAGAACGGCTCGTCGAGCTTGAGCAGCACCATCGCGCCCGGACGCATGGTGAATTCGCGGCCGCGATGCATCACCTGCGCCGCGCGCTCGCCGGTGTTGCGCGCGAGACAATAGCGGTCGTCATTGGTCTGCAGCACCTGGCGGCGTTCGCGCCGCACCGTGGTGAAAGTGCCGTCGCAGCGGCCGAGCATGGTGGTGCCGATATGGATGGAATTCATCGCGGCGCGGAACGGCACGTCGGGCGCCGGATCGAGCTCGCCGGTGTTGGAAAAATGCTCGAACAGCTCAGCGAAAAACATAAAGCGCTGCCGGTCGTCGAGACCCTGCGGCAGCATGTCGGTCGAAAGCGTTTTCCTGATCACCGACATCGACGGGCAAAAACCAAAAACAAGAATCAAAAAATGCGACGCGGCCGATCCTGCCCGTCCGGGATGAACGAGGCCTGACGTTTTGGCGAAGGCTATCAACACTTCGCCGTGAGTGGAATAGCGCCGGACAGTCCAAATCCACCGGCCGCCGACGCCCGTCAGTCCAAGACCGCGCCGCCGGCTTGCCATACCGATGCGGCCGGCGCGGCCGTCCACCGAATCGCGCGCGCCTCGCGACCAAAAAGACCGCCAAAAGGAGAAAACCTCATGACGACATCTTATGCGCGCAGGCTGCTGCTTGGCGCGACCATCGCCGCCAGCGTCGGCGTCGGCTACGCCATCGGGGCGCAGCCGCACATGGCCGGGAGCATCACGCTGTTGCAGTCGGCGCGCGCCGAACTCGCCGCCGCCACGCCGAACAAGGGCGGTCATCGCGAGCGCGGACTGGCGCTGATCGACCAGGCGATCGGCGAAGTCCGCGCCGGCATCGCCTTCGCCGGCGGCTGACAAGAAATCCATTCAACCGAACGCAACGGAGATTTTCATGACCAGACTGATCGCAGCCGCTTTCCTCTTGAGCACGCTCGTCGGCACCGCCAGCGCGATGCCGCTGGCGCCGCTCGCGCCCGCCAATAGCGACGTCATCGCGGTCGCCGGCGGATGCGGCCCCGGCTGGCACCGCGGCCCCTATGGCGGTTGCCTGCGCAACTACGCCAATCCGGCGGCGCATGCCTGCCCACGCGGCTATCACATCGGCCCCTATGGCGGCTGCCGCGGCAACGGCCGCTAAACGCTTTTCGATGACCTGAGGATTTGTCATGCGGCGGACCGAAAGGGTCCGCCGTTTTTCGTCGCGCGGATGCGCCAGTGCGCGCCTATTTGCTTTCCACGGCGGGCCGCTCCGGCTCGGCGGGCGCCACCGTCGCCGGTTCGTCGATCGCCTCATGCGCCAGCCACGAGCAGATCACGGCGGGAATGAAGCCGACCAGGCCGTAGAGGATGAACTGCACCACGCCGCTGTCCGGCCCGCGCGAGCCGTAGAGCAATTCCGCGGCGAAGAACGACAGCACGCCGACGATCAGCATGCGCAGCACCGGGCTGATGCGCTTGACGTGCCACAGGATGTCGTCCACCGCCGCCATCATCAGCGTCGGCAACAGGCCGAACAGATAGCTGTATTGCAGCGTCTTGGCGAACACCACGAACAGCTTCACCACTTCGGCGGCATTGGTCTGCGTCCAGTAGCCGGACTGGTAGGTGGTCACGAACAGCAGGATGAATCCGCCGAGCAGCGGGCCGAGCGCCCCGAAAATCAGATACCGCTTCATGCTCCACCTCGCGAATGTTGGCAGGGGCAGCGACGGACGCAGGCTTAGCCTACTCCCCCCACGCCGCGAATGCGTCGTTGAAGGCGCGCTCGCCGGGGGCGCCCTTTTCGATGGCGATGATGGCGCGGCGCTGGTTGACATAGACCAGCGGCACGTCGAACCAGGAGCGCTCCTTCAGGAGCTGCAGGTTGCGGGCGCGGTCGGCGTCGACATTGGACAGGCCGACCAGGAAGAAGCCGTCGGTGACCTTGACCGCGAGCCCCGCGAGCGGCGTGCCGCGCGCCTGCTCGTTGGACTTCATCAGGATGCCCGGCACGTTGCCAACGCCGCCGCCGGGAAAATCCGGCGGCAGGATGAAGGTCAACTCCGCGGTGTGGCTGGCCGGCAGCGAGGAGTCGGTATTGCGGCGGAACGACATCGTCATCTTGAACTTGCGGTCGGGGATCTCGATGTCGGCGCGCACGGCGATATCGGCCTTCTGGCCGGCGGCGGCCTTCACCGGTTCGGTGCGCCAGACCACCGTGCCGACATATTGCTTGCCCTTGGGATCGGAGGGATCCTCGTCATACAGCACCACGCGCTGCGCCACCGGCGCGACCGCGTCTTCCGTCGCAGACGACGAGGGCTGGCCGACCCGATCGGGGATCTTCGGCTTGCTCAGAGGCGAGGCATCCTTCGGCGCTTCCACCACCGTGGTGGAGGACTTGAACATGCCGCTGACGGTCGTCACCAGCGACTTGCCCCACAGGATACCGGCGCCGACCAGGATCAGCACCACGCCGATGGCGATCGCGCTCTTGAACGGAAATACCGCGCCGGTGCGGACGCGCTTCTTCTGCTCGCGATCGGGCGCGATCCGCGGACGCGACGGCACCGGCGCGTAGCGCTCGGCCTCCTCGGCGGATTCGTCATAGGAATAGGGCTGGTCGGGATCGGCGCCGCGGTTCTCCATGCTCGGCTCGAGCCGGTCGAACTCCGGCGAGGGCGATGGCACGTTGGCATAGGTCTTCCGCGCCGCGCGGCTGGCCTGCGCCGCGGCGCGGCCGAGATCGTCGGCGTCGGCGGCGATATCGCGGAAGCCGCGCATGCCCGGCGCCTGCGGCGCGCTGTTCTCGGGGCCGCGGCGCGGCGCACCCGATCGTTCGCGGGTCGGCGGCATCGCCGGCTCCTGCATTCCGACCTGCGGCTGCGGCGGTTGCGGACGCGGCGACGGGTCGGCGCGAAGGTTGCGCGGCGGGCGGTCTTCCTGCCCGAGCGGCGGACGCTCGTTGCGCGTTGGCTGGGGTATCGACGGCGGCGAAGCCGGACGGGGGCGCGACGGTGCTCCCCCGTTCGGCGGCGAGGCCGACGCCGGGGCTGCCGATTCGCCCGGCCGCCCCGGGGGCCGCGTGGTGGCGCGGAACGCATCGCCGGCACGGGGGGCGCCGCTTGCCGGCGGGCGCGGAGCCTCGCCGGAGCGCGTAGCGTCCCCGGAGCGCGTCGCCTCGCGGGCGCGCTGGGCGGCCTCGGATTCCACCTTGCGCACGGCCTCTTCCAGCGACAGCCGCTCGCGGGTGATTTCGGACTCGCTCAAGGGAGGATCGACGCTGCGCAGCTGTGCGATCAGCGCGGCGCGGGCCCGCTCATAGAGCGCGCGGCGGCTCTCACCGGGAGCACTGGGGTCCAGTCCGGCAATGGCGCGGGCGATCAGCGGGTAGTAATCAGCCATCTTTGCTCAACAATGTCGGCTTATGGGTAACATCCCGTTAAGCCTCGAACGGGTTCTGTACCAGAATAGTATCCTCGCGTTCGGGGCTGGTGGAAAGCAGCGCAATGGGGCAGCCCACCAGTTCCTCGACCCTGCGGACATATTTGATCGCCTGGGCCGGCAAATCCGCCCAGGAGCGCGCATTGGCGGTCGGCTCCTTCCAGCCCTCGATGGTCTCGTAGATCGGCGCCACCCGGGCCTGCGCACCCTCGCCGGCCGGCAGATGGTCGATTTCCTTGCCGTCCAGCATGTAGCCGACGCAGACCTCGATCTTCTCGAACCCGTCGAGAATATCGAGCTTGGTCAGCGCCAGGCCGTTGATCCCGCAGGTGCGCACCGTCTGGCGCACCAGCACGGCGTCGAACCAGCCGGTGCGCCGCTTGCGCCCGGTGTTGACGCCGAATTCCTTGCCGCGGCGGCCGATCTCCTCGCCGATCTCGTCACGCAGTTCGGTCGGGAACGGCCCCTGGCCCACCCGCGTCGTATAGGCCTTGCAGATGCCGAGCACGTAACCGACCGAGCCCGGGCCCATGCCGGTGCCGGTCGCCGCCTGCGCCGCCACGGTGTTGGACGAGGTGACATAGGGATAGGTGCCGTGGTCGACGTCGAGCAGCGCGCCCTGCGCGCCCTCGAACAGAATGCGCTTGCCCTCGCGCCGCTTGGCATCGAGCAGCCGCCACACCGTTTCGGCGTAAGGCAGGAGCTGCGGCGCCAGCGCGGTCAATTCCTTCAAAATTCCCGCGCCGTCGATCTCTTCCAGATTGAGGCCGCGGCGCAGCGCGTTGTGATGCGACAGCAGGCGCTCGATCTTGTGCGGCAGCGTGTCGAGATCGGCGAGGTCCATCAGCCGGATCGCGCGGCGGCCGACCTTGTCTTCATAGGCGGGCCCGATGCCGCGCCGCGTGGTGCCGATCGCGGTGACGGCGTTGCCGGATTCGCGCAGCGCATCGAGTTCGCGATGCAAGGGCAGGATCAGCGTGACGTTTTCGGCGACGCGCAGGTTTGCCGGGCTGACGGCGACGCCCTGGCCCCGCAGTTTCGTCACCTCGTCGAGGAAGGCCTGCGGATCGAACACCACGCCGTTGCCGATCACCGCGAGTTTCGAGGGCCGCAACACGCCGGACGGCAATAGCGCCAGCTTGTAGGTCTCGCCGTTGATGACCAGCGTATGGCCGGCATTATGGCCGCCCTGGAAGCGCACGACGATGTCGGCCTGCTCCGACAGCCAGTCGACGATCTTGCCCTTCCCTTCGTCGCCCCACTGGGCGCCGACGACGACAACATTGGCCATTCGCGGGTATTCCCTCTGCCACTGAATTCACACGTGCATGACCCGTTCGGGCAAACCGCGTCCCCGGATCAAGTCCGAAGGCCGCCTGCTTTCCGGATCATGCGCCCAGCCCAAATCACGGCCGGGGGCCGTTCGCATGCGAGGCAGCCCACGGGATAAAGGAAGCCGGCTAGCGACGCAAGCAAGAACGGGGCCCCGGACGGTTTAGATACCGGGTTCAAGCCCTTGATATCCCCCGAAAATTTGTGTCGGGAGAATGGCAGCGGATGAGGCTAAGGTTGAATGCGGCCGTCCACCACTTCGATGATGCGATCGCAGCGGCGGGCGAGGTCCAGATTATGGGTCACCAGCAGGAAACTGGTGCCGCTGTCCCGGTTGACCTGCCGCATCAGCTCGAAAACGCTGTCGGCCGATTTGGTGTCGAGATTGCCGGTCGGCTCGTCCGCCAGCACCAGATCCGGGTTCATCGCCAGCGCGCGCGCCACCGCCACCCGCTGCTGCTGGCCGCCCGACATGTTGGTGGCGAGGTTGTCGGCGAATTTTTCGAGCCCGACCTGGGCCAGCAGCCGGGTCGCCCGCTTCTCGATCTCGGTCTGGGCAAAACCGCGGTCCGCCAGCATCGGCATCATCACGTTTTCGCGCGCCGTGAAGGCCGAGATCAGCAGATGGTACTGAAACACGAAGCCGATGGTGTGACCGCGCAAATGGGTGATTTCGGCGTCGCCCATCGTGCCGGTGTCCTGGCCCTTGATGGAGAGCCGGCCGGACGTCGGCCGGTCGAGCAGACCGACGATATTGAGCAGCGTGCTCTTGCCCGAGCCGGACGGCCCGATCAGCGCCAGGAATTCGCCGCGCTCCAGCCTGAGGTCGATATCGTGCAGCACCTCGGTCTCGGACGGCTGTCCGACATTGTAGGCCTTGCAGACTTTCTCCAGGCGCAGGATTTCTTCAGCCACGGATCGCCACCACCGGATCGAGTTTGGCCGCGCGCAGCGCCGGCGCGGTTGCCGCGAGCAGTCCTGTCAGCGTCGCCAACAGCGCGGTCAGGATGAACAGCCGCCGCTCCAGGATCAGCGGAAACAGTTCCGAACCATCGGCCTGCCGCGCCACCGAATGCCAGTAGACAAGCGCGAACGCGCCCATCGCAGCACCAAACAGCGAGCCGACGAAGCCGAGCAATCCGCCCTGCAGCAGAAACACCCGCAGGATCTGGCCGCGCGAGGTGCCCATGGCGCGCAGGATGCCGATCTCCTTCGAGCGCTGGATCACCGAGACGATCAAGACTGCCGCGATGCCGAACGCGACCGACAGCGCGACGAACAGCCGGATCAGCGTATTGGAGGTTTCCTGCGCCTGCACGGCGGTGAAGAACTGCGCGTTGGTCTTGATCCAGCTGTCGGCCTCCACCGCATTGGCCGCCTGGATGCGCTGGGCGATCTCCTCGGCGGCGTAGATATCCTTCACCGTCATGTCGATAGTGGTGACGCCGCCGATCATGCCGAGCAGCGACTGCGCGGTGCGCAACGCCACGTAGCTGGCGCGCTGGTTGACGCCCTTGTTACCGAGATCGACCAGGCCCGAAATCGTCAGCACCCGGTTGGCGCCATTGGCCGCCTGGACGTTCAGCTTGTCGCCGACGGTGGCGCCGAGATCCTTGGCAAGCTCGATGCCGATGATGATGTCCTCGCTGGTCAGCCGCGGCTCGCCGGCGACGATGTAATCGGGGATCTTGACGATCTTGAAATAGGAATCCGGCTCGACGCCGGACAGCGTGATGGCGCGGCTGGCGTCGCCGCGCACGGCGAGCGCCGAGCCCGACATGGTCGGCGCGACCGCGGTCACTTCCGGCATCGCCAGCATCTGCGTGCGGATCTTGGGCCACTGGTCGATCGAGATCACGCGCTGGCTCGGACGCTGCACCCGCGCATCCTCATATTCGCCGGCGCCGCCGCGCAGCGGGCGCGCGATCTGATCGGGCGTCAGGAGCTGGATCTGCGGCTGCGAGGTGAGAACGCGCTTGATGAAATTGGCTTCCAGCCCGGCCAGCATCGCCGACATGAAGACGATGACGCCGACGCCGATGGCGATGCCGCCGACGATGAACAGCGTCTGCAGCCGGCCTTCGCGCAGAAAGCGCACCGCCGTGATCCATTCGAACGGCAGCCAGTAGTTCATGACCGAACGGGCCGCACGCGCTGGCCGGTCAGGACCCCCGAATTCAGCGGGATCGCAACCTCGCCTTCCGTCATCCCCTCCAGGATTTCGACATGGCTGTTGCCGCGCAGGCCGAGCCGGACCGGCCGCTTGACGGCGCGGCCGTCCTTGATGCCGAGCACCCAGGGTTGGCCGGACAGCGTGTCGTGCACCGAGCGGATCGGCAGCACCAGCGCGCTGTTTTTCGCGGCGTTCTCGATATCGACCGAAACCGTCATGTCCTGCCGCAGATAGTCCGGCGGATCGGCCACGTTGAGTTTCACCTCGACGGAGGCGCGGGTGATGTCGACCCCCGGATTGATGTAGGAAACGACGGCGGCAAAACGCTGGTCCGGATAGGCGTCCGCCGAAGCCAGCGCCTTCTGGCCCAGCGAGATTTTCCCGAGATTGCGCTCGTCGATCTGCAGCACCAGCTGGACTTCGCCCGCCGGCGCCAGCACCAGAAGCGCCTTGCCCGGCTGCACCACCGCGCCGCGCTCGACATTGCGGGTGATCAGCACGCCGTCGCGCGGCGCTGCGATGGTGGCGTAGCCGAGCCGCGACTCGGCGGTTTCAAGATTGGCGTGCGCCTGGTTGAGCAGGGTCTGCGCCATCACATAATCGCTGCCGCCGGGGCTTGCGGTATAGACCTGAAATTCCGCGGTGCGCACCTGGGTTCGCGCGACGTCGAGGGTCTTCTGGGCGTCGTCGAGCGCCTGCCGGGTGGCAAATCCGTTCTTTGCCAGCGTCGAGGTGCGATCGAAGGTCTGCTGGGCATTCAACAGGTTCGCCTGCGCCTGGGTCAGCGCTTCGCGCGCCGAGGGCAGCGTCAGTTCCGCGAGCTGGCGCATCCGCGCCTCCGCCTGGGCGACCGCGCCCTGCGCCTGCACCACGGCCGCCTTCAACTCGCGGGATTCCAGCGAGATCAAGGCTGGCCCTTGCTGACCCGCTCGCCCTCCTGCACCAGCACGTCGTCGACGGTGCCGGTGATCTGGCTGCCGATCTCGACCCGGTACGGCGTCTCGACATGGCCGCTGGCGACCACCGTCTCCACCAGATTGCCGCGATGGACCTGATCGACCACGACGGCCGGCCCAAAGATCATCCGCGCGCCCTGCCAGCCGCCGGCGATGAGCGCCACCAGCATGGCCAGCACGAACCATCGGTGCGACCAGATCGCCAACCAGGCGGCGGAGGCGTTGGGCGTATTCTTTCGCGGAAGCGCAATTGACTGTTCGACCATTTCGACGCCATGCAAATCGCGCCCGACCGGCGGGCGAGGTTTGTTTCCTGAGCTGTGATATTGATGTGGGACCGGCTCGCCGGACCGTTTGTTCAACCATAGCGCAGCGCCGGTTGCGGACGTTGCGTTAGGTCAAGGAGACGAGGTCGGAACGCGTGGACGTGTGGAAGGCCGAGGGAAATTGCACGGGCAATGAGCAAGAAGCCGACCGCAACCCGCGTGATCCGATCGACCGATCCAATATGGGTTGGGTCTCCTTCGAGACCCCAATTTTAATCATATCGAGCCATCACACAGGGCCCTTGATGTGGGTCAAACGCGGCCCACGGAAGCCGGTACATTTAGCAAGCTCTCAAGGGCCGCAGCCGTTCGACTTGCCATGCTGTTGCATCGCCTAGGGATCCGCGCAGCGTTCAGCTGCATGAATATCGGGGGGCTGCCGTGGCGGATCGTCTAGAGCCGGCTGAGAACAGCTTCTGGAAGCTCACGCCGCAGGAAATCTGCGCGACGCTTGCTTGCGGACCGCAGGGGCTGAGCACGGACGAGGCCGCGCGACGGCTCGACCAGTATGGCCCCAACAGCGACGCGCCGGCGAAAGCCGACAGCCTGTTGCGCGCGGTGTTCCGCCGCCTGCTCGAACCGCTTTCCCTGATCCTGCTCGCCGCCGGCATCGTGTCCATTCTGACCGGCGACGAGATCGGCGGCTCGATCATCGTCCTGATTCTCGACACTCTCGATCGGGCTTGATACCGTGCAGGAAGGCCACGCGGTCAGGACCGCGGAAATCCTGCGGCGGTCGGTGGCGCTGAAGGCCGAAGTCAAGCGCGACGGCAACTTCCAGCAGATCGAGGTGGGAGCCGTCGTTCCCGGAGACATACTCCGCGTCAGGGCGGGCGATATCATCCCGGCCGATGCCCTGATCCTCGAATGTGCCGCGCTGACGACGGGCGAAGCGGCGCTGACCGGCGAACCCTATCCGGTCCCCAAGCACCCGGCCGCCGGCAAGGCGGCGGATTCCGACGACACTTCGAGCGCGCTGTTTCGCGGATCCGTAGCACAGACCGGGGAGGCAATCGCAATCGCCGTCAAGACCGGGCGCAACACGGTGTTCGGAGCCGCGGCATCGGCTTTGGCACAGCCCCAGGCCCCCTCACCGTTTGAGCGCGACCTGCGCGAATTCGGCCTTGTGATCGCGCGGCTGACGCTTGCGCTTGTGGTCGTGGTCCTGACCATCCGCGTGGTGTTCGGCCGGCCGGTTCTGGATTCGCTATTGTTCGCGGTGGCGCTGGCGGTAGGCCTGACGCCCGAACTGCTGCCGATGATCACGACCGTGACGCTTGCGCGTGGCGCCCTGCGCATGGCCGGCCGCAAGGTCATCGTCAAGCGGCTGGCTTCGATCCACGATCTCGGCGCCATGTCGGTGCTGTGCACCGACAAGACCGGCACGCTGACCTCGGCGGAAATCACGCTGGCGAAGAGCCTCGATCCCGACGGCGCCGAGGATGCGCGCGCGGCCCAGCTTGGCGCGATCGCCGCCCAGCTTGGCGGCGACCGCGGAGCGCTCGATGCCGCGCTGATGGCCGGCTCGCCGCGGGCGGCCGACGCATGGACGCTGGCCGGCAGGCGGGCCTTCGACTTCAACCGCCGCCTGGGATCGATAATCGCGATCGGTCCCCAGGCCCCGCTTCTGATCGTCAAGGGCGCGCCCGAGGCAGTGCTGGCGCTGTGCACGCGGCAGCGCAAGGCCGCGGATCTAGTTACGATGGATGACGCCGGCCGGAACGCGGCGGCGGCGCATGTGCATGCGCTTGCCGGGGACGGATTGCGGACCGTCGCCATCGCCTCGCGGCAATGGACCGGGCCGACCCGCGAAGTCGAGACCCCGGATGAAACCGACCTCGTGTTCGAGGGGCTGTGCGCCTTCGCCGACCCTCCCAAGCCGACCGCGGCGGCGGCGATCGCACGGCTTGCGGCGGCCGACGTCCGGCTCAAGATTCTGTCCGGCGACGATCCGGTCGTGGTCAAGCGGCTTGCCGCCGAGGTCGGATTGAACGCCGAGTACGTGTTGTCCGGCAGCGACATCGCAAGTCTGAGCGACGACGCGCTGGTGGTTCAGGTGCAATCCGTCGACGCTTTCGGACGGCTCGCGCCCGACCAGAAGTCGCGGATCGTCAAGGCGCTGCAGGCCGGCGGAGAGGTGGTGGGCTTTCTCGGCGACGGCATCAACGACGCGCCGGCGCTAAAGGCGGCCGATATCGGCCTGTCGGTCGACGGCGCAACCGGCGTCGCGCAGGCCGCTGCGGACATGATCCTGCTGGCGTCCGATCTGGAGGTCGTCGCCGACGGCGTCGAGGAAGGCCGGCGAACCTTCGCCAACATCCTCAAATATGTGCGGATGGGCGCCAGCTCCAATTTCGGCAACATGCTGTCGATGGCGATCGCATCGATCGCACTGCCGTTCCTGCCGATGTTGCCGACGCAGATCCTGCTCAACAATTTGCTCTACGATCTATCGGAACTCGGCATTCCCTTCGACAATGTCAGTCCGCAGGCGACCGCACGGCCGCAATTGTGGAGCATGGCGAGGCTGATCCGCTTCGCTGCGATCATGGGACCGCTCTCATCGATCTTCGATTTCCTGACCTTCGGCGCGCTGATCTACCTATTCAAGGCCTCGCCGGACGAGTTCCGGACCGCGTGGTTTCTCGAATCGATGGCAACGCAGATCCTCGTGATCTTCATCATTCGCACCAATTTCCGGCCGTGGCAGAGCCTCCCGGAGCCCGCGCTCACCGCATCTTCGCTGATCGCGCTCGCGATCGCGATGATCCTGCCGTTCACGCCGATCGGAGGCTGGTTCGGCTTCGTGGTGCCTCCGCCGATCATGCTCGCCGGTATAGGCCTGCTGGTTCTGGTCTATCTGGTCTGCGCCGAACTATTGAAGCCGTTCGCGGTGCGGATACCCAAGCGATAAACCGGACGGGCGTAACGCGAGGTCCGGAAAATTGCTATCGTTGCGGCCCTGCGAGAGGGATCAGGGAGCCATAGCATGTCCAAAACCACCCGCGCGACGCAGGCGCTGGCCGGACTCGGTGTCAAATTCGCGCTGCACACCTACGATTACGATCCCGACGCCGACCGCATCGGCCTGCAGGCCGCCGAGGCGCTCGGCATCGAGCCGCGTCGCGTGCTGAAGACGTTGATGGCGGAGGTCGACGGCAGGCCGGTCTGCGTCGTGGTGCCGTCGGATCGCGAAGTCAGCATGAAGAGACTGGCGGCGGCGTTTGCCGGCAAGACCGCCAGCATGATGCGGCCGGCCGACGCCGAACGGCTGACCGGATATCATGTCGGCGGCATCAGCCCGTTCGCGCAGAAGAAGCGCGTCCCGGTCGCCGTCGAGGCGGCGGCGCTGCAGGAAACCAGCGTGTATCTGAACGGCGGGCAGCGCGGATTGCAGATTGAGCTCGATCCGAAAGACGTCGTCCGGGCGCTGAGTGCGACCGTGGTGGCGCTGACGGCATGAGCGGGGGCGGATCCCCGCCACCGCTCACGAAGCCGCGCGCAGCTCCGGATTGCCGTTGGGTGCGGCGAGACGGTGCGGCTTCGACAACACTACGAAGGAAAGGCACAAGGGCACGGTAGCGGCCAGCAATACGGCCCCCGCGATCAGTCCGACCGAGGGCGATCCCCAGACGTCCTGCAAATGGCCCACGACCAGAGGCCCCACCGCCATCAGCAGGTAGAAGCATGTGTAGAATAGGCCAAGTCCGACCGCCCGCTGGTGCGGCCCAAGCACCCTTGACGGCAGCGACAGGATCGCGCCCGACAACGGACCGACCGCGACCCCGAACAGCAAGCAGGCGATGGTCGGAAAGACACCGTCGACGAACAGCGCAAGCGCCACGGCGGCGACCAACGCACAGATGACGATCGCCGCGATCGGCTTGCCCGAGCGATGCACGAGATATCCGCCGGATGGAATGGCCAGGATCGTGAACCAGATTGCGAGGCTGGTCAGGGAGGCCGCAACCGTGGGCGTCGATCCCTGCGCGACGATCAGCAAGGGCGCATAGCTGAAGAACAAAATGCAGGCGAGGTTCATCCCGCCCCAGATCAGCCCGGCGATCAGGACGGGAAGCAAAACGGCAACGGGAAGCCCGGCGCGGCCGATCGCCGCCGGCTGCGGCGGCTGCTCCCGCTCCGAAACCAAGGTGAAAGCAAAAAGCACGGCGGTGGCGCAGACGGCGCTGGACAGCATTACCGCGGGCCATCCGAGGCGCTGGGCAATAAAGGCCTGAATGGGGAGAGCAAGCATTGCGCCGAACGGCCAGCTCATCTGCAACAGCGACATCGCCAGGACAATTTCGCGGCTGTCGAACCAGTCCACCGTCATCTTGGTCGCCACCAGGACGACGATCGTCGCTCCGACGCCGCCGACCGTGCGCGCGGCGAGCGCCGCCACAAAACCATCGGAGAAACTCAACACTGCCCCGGAAATCGCCATCATCGCCAGCCCGGCAAGCCCGAGCTTCTTTTCCCGAAAGCGCTGTCCCAGCAACCCGGCCGGAAAGGCCACGACGATGCCGGGCAGCAGATAGGCCCCGAGAAGCATTCCGATCTCGGAGTAGTTGATGCCCAGATCCTGCATCAGCAGGTTCGCGGTCGATCCGATCGACTGGAACTGGAATCCGGTCGCCGCGCGCGCCGCGAACAGGACCGCCAGGATCATCCATCGTCGGCCCGGCATCGGCAGCTCTCCGATCAATCCGGATGTTCGCCGCTGACGAGGCCGATGCTCAGCGAATTGGAGAACTCGGACAATTCCTCCTCGGAAATCTCGTGAAGCGAGAGACGAAGCTGCATGATCGCCAGATCGATCAGATGGCCGGCGAAGGAAGCGCCCCGGGAAATGACGATATTGCGCTGCTCCGTCAGAACCTGGACGACGTTGCGCAGCCTGCGTTCACTGAGCTCATCCATAGCGCTGCCCCCCGGAACGGCGCGGCGAAGTGGCGACCAGCCAGTGGCGCGTGGTCACGATGTCGGCAAACAATTCAATGGCGCTCGTCGTGACGGCGTGGACCGCCCCCGCGTCGGTGGCAATTCGACCCCGGCTCGCGGAGGCATCGCTCAGGAAAGTCACGCGATGGCCGCGATGGGAAGCATCGATGGCGGTTGCAAGACAGGTCTCGTCGGCAACGAGGCCGGCGATGACAAAGCTTCCGACCTGCGAAACCACATCCTCGAACAGCTGGTTGGTATAGCAGGAAGGCTGCGACCGCTCGAACACCATGTCGGATCGCTTCGGCTCGAAACCCGCAATCCAGGCGGATTGCGCCGAGCCTCTCGATCGAGCCCCTGATTTTCGCGCCTGCCGCGTAAACGCGATCGGCAGGCCGCAGATCGCGCGCATGCCGTATCGCCGACATGCAATTATCCAGCGATCGCGAGAGATCGAACGCACCGTCTCTCGCCAGCTTCGTCATAGTTCTATCTCCTGCAGATCGACCATGACGAGCAGACGGCTGCTCGAGGCAGCGACGTAGGAGCGCATATCGACGATGGAGTTCATCGTGACCAGCCAGCCTGGCGGCACCGAGGCGCTGCGGCTCGCCGACTTCTCGAGGATGCCGGGAACGTCCCATTGTCCTTCGGGCCGGATGAGGACGTAGGGATCGTCGCTCAGGGTGATGCAGTGCGGATGTTCCGTCGGTCTCGAGCTTGACCTCGACATAGTCGAAATCCGAAAATGCGAGTTCGCGGCCGTCGGCCACGCGGCCGAACCCGCGCTTCTCCCAGACATTCACGCAGCCGCTTCTGCGAGTGCGCGTACAGGACGCTGTAGCCCTTCTTCCGGCAAAGCTCGATGGCCGCGTCGACGATCTGCCCGGCCAGGCCGGCACCGCGGCCTTCGCGTCGCGGACGGCCAGTCGTTCGAGCTTGGCGAAATCGGCGAAGTATCGGATGCGCATGCAGCCGACGGGCTCGTCGTCCCTTGTGGCAGATCAGGTGGGTTGCGGAAAAGTCGTTGCCGTCGAACTCTTCCTCGAACGGACAATGCTGCTCGCCGATATAAATCGGCGCCGCGGATCGCGATCACCCGCGCCATCTCTTCCATCGAACGAACGACCCGCACGGTGACCGAGTCTCCGCGCCGCACCCCGGCCGCGGGCGCCTCGTGCGAACGGTCGAACATCTGCAGATGCGGCGCGTATACACGCCGTCGTAACGCGCTCCCGGAGTAAAACCCGAGCGGCTCCAGAACCCGCAAGCCTTCCTTGGTGATCGGCCGCGAATAGATGTTGACGCCGCGGTAGAGCGGCGTCGAGAATCTTCTGCAGCACCAGCGGAATCGCGGCCGCGATCGAGCCCTTGGCATGGATCGCCCAGACATAGATCCCGGCCGGCCGCTCCGATTGCCGCGTCGACGTAGCGACATATCGGGATTGCGGGTATCGAGGCTGCCGTCGATCAGCCGGCGCGTACCTTCGTGCGTCAGCGGCAACACCGCGAGGAAGCCCTCGCCCTTCGGCGAGGCGATGTCGAAACGGTCTTTCCTGGCGATCGCCCAGAAGGTATCCGGGTTGTGGTTCGCCACCGCCTGGAACGATCTCCATTGGTGGTCAGGCCCGGAATATCTTCACGCGCGGCGATCCATCAGCGAGGCAATGCCGGCGGCATCGACGGTAAAAATCACCGTGCGCCTGGCCATTTGCAGTGACGGTCATCTCAGTCCAGGGAGTGGGCCGTCCGGCTGCCCGGGGCTTCTCCCCGGCGGCTTTGCGAATCAGATCGAGGTCGAGCGCGGTCATGGGTCATTCTCTTGAGTTGTGGATGGCCAATCTCTGCCATGAATAGAAGGTGACAAACGGAGGCACTTTGTATGCACTCACCTGAGCGCAGGGGTGCGCACCCGCGTGCGCACCCGGCAGGGAGAATAGCGGACTGGGACTTGGTTCGGATCTTCCTCGAAGTGGCCCGGATCGGCAGCTTCCGGGCCGCGGCCGATCGAACTGAACATGTCCGCGAATTTTCTCGGCAAACGGATTTCGGCGCTGGAAGACGCGTACAAAGCCACACTGATGACCCGCCATGTCGACGGCATCCGGCTGACCCCGGAAGGCCTGCAGGTCCTCGAAGCGGCGAAGCGGATGGAAGAGGCTTCCTTCGGCCTGGACCGCGCGCTCAACCAGGACGACGCCGGCGCTGAGCGGCGAGGTTCGGCTCGCCGTCACCGAGGGGCTCGGCACGTTCTGGCTGGCGCCCCGGCTGGTCGAATTCCAGCGGGCCTATCCTGGTCTGCTGGTGGACCTGAAATGCGAGATGCGTTCCGCCGATGTGCTTCGGCTCGAAGCAGACGTCGCGGTGCAGCTCGAGGAGCCCGACAAGCCCGACCTCAAGCGCGTCAAGGTCGGGCGCCTCCACGTCATGCCGTTCGTCAGCCCTTCCTATGTCGAAATCTACGGAATGCCGAAGGATCTGCAGACGACATCCGCCAGAATCACCGCATCGTCATTCAGGATGCCGAGCAGACCCGGGGCAAGGAAATGTACGACAAATATTCCGGGCGCGAGCAGATCGGTTTTGTCGCGATGCGCAACAATGTCAGCACCGCGCACTCTGTGGTCGATCGCCAAGGGCGCCGGCATCGGCTGGCTGCCGACTTATGTCCCCGCGCTCGGCGATCCGCTGATCCCGCTCGACCTCGGCATCAAGTTTCGAGCTCGATATCTGGCTCGCCTATCATCCCGGACGCAAAAAAAATCCCGCGGGTCAAGCAACTGATCGAATGGATCGTCCAGTCCTTTGACGGCCGCAAATATCCGTGGTTCCGGGACGACTTCGTCCATCCGAATGATTTGCAGAAATCCTACAAGGAAGCTGAGCCGCTGGTGAATCTGTTCGCCGGATTCAAGAAAGTATCGCGGCCGAAGGTCGGCCGATCTTCTCCAACAGTGCAGAGGGACCGATAGCATGATGGGCAACCTCAACGACGGACATATCGACCGGCTGGTGAAAGCAAGATGGCTTGCGATCGGGGTGTCGCAATCCGACCTCGCCGAAGTGCTCGACGCCGCGTTCCAGCAGGGAAAGGCCGACGGCAACGGGTCGAACGGAACCGACGCCAATCGCCTGTTGCAGGTCGCCGAGGCACTCGACTTCCTTCACAGCCACGCCGTCAACATCGAACAGCGAGAGCCGGACGATCTGCTGGCGCAAAACGCCGGCTCGCTGCAATCGCTGCTCGAACTGCGCCTGCTGCGGGCCTTCAACGAACTGAGCGACAGCAGGACCAAACGGATGCTGGTTCACCTCGCCGAGCAGATCGTCAAGCGCCAGGCCAACCGCCGCGGAGACGCCGGCTAGCGGCTGGCTTGGCAGGGCGCGCGGCGGGGTAATCCGACGGGAGCCAGATTGCGCAGGCATCGGCGCGGAACCGGGCCGGCGAATGCGGATCGACGCTGGAGACGCGTGCTGCGGGCCGCATCGCATCTTGTGCAACCCTGGAGTGTCGTCCTGCGCATGGTCGCGATGCATCCTGCGGCATTGAACCCGGCGGAAAATCCGTGTCTGTGAGCAGGCCGGGCAAGAACCGGTCCGGTGGATGACACCCCGGACCGGCGGCCGCGGCGTCTTTGAACCCGGGCCAGAACCACCCTCCATGTCCGCCTCCGACCAAACCTCCGGCGCCAGCGCCCCCGGCCACTGGCTCGCCAACCAGCCCTATCTGCTGCTCTCCATCACCGCGTTGTGCTGGGCCGGCAACGCCATCGTCGGCCGCCTCGCCGCCGGGCACATCCCGCCGGTGACGTTATCGTTCCTGCGCTGGTCACTGGCGTTCCTGGTCGTGCTGCCGATCGCCTGGAACCATTTGAAGCGCGACTGGGCCGCGATCCGCGGCAAGCTCGGCACTATGATCGTGCTTTCCATCACCGGCATCGGCATCTTCAACACCCTGCAATACTGGGCGCTGGAATATACCCAGGCGCTGAACACGCTGCTGCTGCAGTCGGCCGGTCCGCTGTTCGTCGCGATATGGTCGCTGGTTCTGCTCGGCGTGCGGCTGACCCTGGCGCAGGCCTGCGGAATCGTGGTGTCGCTGACCGGCGTGCTGGTGATCCTCTTGCACGGCGACCTCACCACCCTCAAGAGCATCGAGTTCAACAAGGGCGACCTCATCTTCACCGTCGCGCTGGTGATCTTCGGGCTCTACTCGGTGCTGACGCTGAAGCGGCCGGAGATTCACGGCCTGTCGTTCGTGGCCTTCACCTTCGGCGCCGGCGCGGCCTGCCTCGTTCCGCTCTTGATCTGGGAATTGCTGACGCGCCCGGTGATGCAGCTCAGCGGCAATAATCTCCTGATGCTGTTCTATGTCGCGGTGTTTCCCTCCACCATCGCCTATCTCTGCTTCAACCGCGGCATCCAGCTGATCGGCGCCAACCGCGCCGCGCCGTTCTTCCATGTGGTGCCGGTGTTCGGGTCGGTAATGGCGATCGCCTTTCTCGGCGAACGCCCGCGGCCGTTCCACTTCATCGGCTTTGCGCTGGTGCTGACGGGTGTTTTTGTTGCGTCGCGAAAGCAGGCCGGCGCGGTTTCGGCGAATAAACGCTGAAGCCGAGGTTGACCGCGATTTCGCCGTGTCGGACCATCGCCGCCGAAGCCATTGAACACGGACCGCCTGCCGCCATGCATGATCGAACGTCGACCATCGCTCCCCCGCCGCCGACGGTGCAGCGCGCGGAAAGCGCCGTGCCGCGCCGCCTGCGGCGTTATCTCTCGCTCGACGATTTCGAAGTGACCGCCCGGCGCCGGCTGCCGAAATTCCTTTACGGCTATATCTCCGGCGCCGTCGAGAGCGACGCCGCGCTTCGCGACAATCGCCGCGCCCTCGACGAATACGGTTTCGTGCCGCGCGTGCTGAACGATGTCTCGAACCGCGACCAGACGACGACGTTGTTCGGCAAGAGCTATGCGGCGCCGTTCGGCATTCCCCCGATGGGATCGGCCGCGTTGTGCGCCTATCGCGGCGACATCGTGCTGGCGCGCGCGGCCGCCGCGACGAACGTGCCGATGTGCCTTTCCGCTTCGTCCCTGATCACGCTGGAAGACGTGCGGCGCGAAAACCCTGACGCCTGGTACCAGGCCTATCTGGCCGGCGATCCCGCCCGCATCGAGCCCCTGGTCGACCGCGTCGCCGACGCCGGCTACGACACCTTCGTCGTCACCGCCGACGTGCCGGTGCCGCCCAACCGCGAGAACAACATCCGCAACGGTTTCCAGGTTCCGCTGGCGATCACGCCGCAGATCGCCTGGGATACCGCAACCCATCCGCACTGGCTGTTCGGCATCTGGGCCCGCACCTTGATGAACTACGGCATGCCGCATTTCGAGAACATGGACGCGGTGCGCGGACCGCCGGTGCTCGCCAAGAATTTGATGCGCAACATCGGCAAGCGCGATCAGCTCGCCTGGAAGCATGTCGAGCTGATCCGCAAGCGCTGGAAGGGCAAACTGGTGGTCAAGGGCCTGATCGCGCCGGCGGACGCGCGGATCGCGCGCGAGAGCGGCGTCGACGGCGTGCTTGTCTCCAACCATGGCGGCCGCCAGCTCGACCACACCGTGTCCTCGCTGCGCACGCTGCCCGAGATCGCGGCCGAGGCGGGCGGCATGACGGTGATGGTCGACGGCGGCATCCGGCGCGGCACCGACGTGCTCAAGGCGCTCGCGCTCGGCGCCGATTTCGTCTTCGTCGGCCGGCCGTTTCTCTATGCCGCCGTCATCGCCGGGCAAGCCGGCGTGCAGCGCGCCCTCACCCTGCTGCGGGACGAGGTCGACCGCGACATGGCGCTGCTCGGTATCCGCAGCACAGGCGAGATCACGTCCGATCTGGTGCGCCGGATCTGACGCGCCTCACGCCGTGCAGTGCGCCACGAACGTCCGCAAGTTCGCGGTTGAACCGCTCGGGCGCCTCCATGAACGGCGCGTGGCCGGCATTCTCGTAGATCGAGAGCTGCGACTTCGGCGTGATGGCATGGCCGTGTCGCGCGGCCGCGAGCGGCGCGATTGGGTCGTGCGGCCCCGTGCGAGAAGAGAACGGGAATGTCGATGGCGCGGTACAACTCATCCGCGTCGAGCGGCCGCCCGAGCAAGGCGGCCCGCACGTAAGGCGGCACCACCATCGCCGCGGCGAGTTGCTGCGCGAACTCGGCTGCCTCCCATTGCCGCGCGCAGGCCTCGACAAAGGCAATCGTGCTGCGCACGTTAATTTCGAGATCGGCGGACGCCATTCCCTGTTGATGCGGCACGAGCAGCGGTGCGTTGAAGGCCGGATCCGAATTGGTCTTGGCGCCGATGATGTTGAGACCGGCGATGGCCTTGGTGCCGAAATGGCGCAGATAATCCGCGACGACGCGTCCGGCATAGGACCAGGCGACCAGCACCGGCTTCTGCATCTCCGCGGCGTCGATCACCGCGGCGAGTTCACCGGCCCAACGGTGACCCTCGCGGTAAAACGCGGGATCAGCCGGCTTGGCGGATTCGCCGTGACCGCGAAGATCGTAGGCGACCATGCGGAAATCGCGCGCGAGATCGCCGCGCAACTGCTTCATCCAGCACAGCCGGCTGACCGAAAAGCCGTGGATGAAGACGATCTCCCGTCCCGCCGGATTGCCCGCTTGCTCCAGCACGATCTCCACGCCATCGGGCGCCGCCACGGTGGTTTTGCGTCGGTCCGGCGGGATCGCATCCATCGTTTCCAACCATCCTGGCGGCGGAAGAGAGCCTTCCGGATATCCGGAAGGTGCCATCTTGGCCAAGGAAAAAATCGATTTTCGATTGACGATTGTTATTCGGCCTGCCAGTTTGCGCCGCCATGGAGAGTATTGCGTTCGGTTTTGACGTGCAGGGAGGGGGCGGGCCGCGAAGCCTGACCTCGGCCGTACTGGAGCGCCTGCGCGCCGACATCCTTTCCGCCCGGCTCGTTCCCGGCCAGAAACTCCATATCGCGGGGCTGGCGAAGCAGTTTTCGGTAAGTCTCGCCGCGGTCCGCGAAGCGCTGTCGCGGCTGGTCGCCGACGGGCTGGTGCAGGCTTCCGACCAGCGCGGCTTCCGGGTCAGCCCGGTGTCACCGGCCGACCTCGAAGACGTGACCCGCACCCGCATCGACATCGAGGGCCTCGCGCTGCGCCGCTCGATCGAGCGCGGCGACCAGGTCTGGCTCAATGCGGTGGAATCCTCCTTTGCTTCGCTCTGCGCGGTGCCGCAGCGTCATCCGGACGACCCGATGAAGCACAACGAGGTGTGGATCGCACGGCATCGGATTTTCCACCGCGCGCTGGTCAATGCCTGCGGCTCGCGCTGGCTGCTCGGATTCCGCGATGTGCTGCACGAGCAAAGCGAGCGCTATCGAAGGCTTTCGATTCGCGAAACCGGCAAATCCCGAAACGTCGAAGCCGAGCACGCCGCGATCGTGCATGCCGTGCTGGCGCGCAATGCCGACGCCGCCGTGGCGGCGCTCACCACGCATTTTCTGACCACCATGCAATTCGTCGAACTCGCCGCCCCCCGGATTTCGGAGGTGCCGGCGACCGCTTGAACCCGGGAGCGCAAAGACTCCCGCCCAATTCACAATCAAGAACAGAGGAAACGCCAAATGAGCTTCACACGCCGCCAGTTGCTGGCCACCATGGCCGCATCGACCGCCCTCGTCCTGCCGGGGATCGCGCGAGCCGCCGACAAGGTCCGCATCGGCTTGCCGACCAAGACCTACTGGCCGACCACGATTGCCGAAACCGCGGCGCGGCAAAAACTGTTCGAGAAGGAAGGCATCACCGCCGAGCTCACGATCTATCGCGGCGGCGCGGAGACTTTTGAGGCCATGGCGGCGGGCGCCGCCGACGTCATTCTCGATGCGCCGTCGCTGCCGGCCGCCGGCCGCAAGAAGGGCGTGATGTCGAAGGTCGTGGCCAATGCCTGCATGGGCAACTACGGCTGGCAGCTGATGGTGCTCAAGAATTCGACGCTCGACGTCAAGGACCTCAACGGCAAGAAGGTCGCCATCACCTCGGCCGGTTCCGGCTCGGACCTGTTGGCGCTGTGGACCATCCAGGAAAAGAAGATCGAGTTCACCCGCGTGCCCGTCGGCGGCGGCGGCCTGGTGCCGAACCTGCTGGCCGGCAATGTCGACGCCGCCGTGGTCTACTCCCCGCTCTCTTTCCAGATCGCCAAATCCGGCGAGGCACGACCCATTATCGATTACGCCAGTGCGGTGCCGCCGAGCCTCACGGCGGGCTGGATCGCACCCGACAAATATTGTCAGGAAAAGCCGGAGATGGTGCAGAAGACGCTGAACGCGCTGTACGGCGCGCTCGCCTTCATGCGCGGCAACAAGGACACCACCGTCAAGCTGATCGCCGAACTCTACGAGATTCCGCCGGAAATCGCCGCGCTGGAATACGAAAACACCATCATGAAACTGGAAACCGACGGCAACATGGCCGCGCCCAACACGGTGCAAGCCCTTCAGCTGTCCCTTGATATGGCAAAACTCGGCGGCATGAAGGACCTGGTGCCGGCGGCCGACATCGTGTCGACGCAGTTCAAGCCGGTTCCGACCAAGGCCTGAGGCGGGAGCGATGGCCGCGACGCTCGGGATCAAGCTGGCGCGCATCGCCATCGTGGTGGCGGTGTTCGCGCTGTGGGAAATCCTGTCGCGGACCGGCGTCGTCAACCCGCGGCTGCTGCCGTCGGCCTCCGATACGCTGGCTACGCTGTGGGAACTCCTGCAGCGCGCCGGCGTGCGCAACGATCTCGTGGTAACGGCGAGCGAGGTGCTGATCGCCTTCATGCTCGCCGTTCCCGCAGGCGTCGCAATCGGCTTTGCCATCGCGGAGAACCGCTACTTCGCCGAGGTGGCAAAGCCGCTGCTGTTCTTTGCCTTCAGCATTCCGAAATCGATCTTCCTGCCGATGTTCATCCTGGTGTTCGGCGTCGGCTTCTCCCAGAAGGTCGGCTTCGGCTTCTTCTCGACCATCTTCATCGTCATCATGTCGACGACCACGGCGGTGGAATCGGTCAAGGTCGACCACCTCACCGTGGCCCGCTCCTATGGCGCGACGCCGCTGCAGACGGCGTGGCGCGTCTACCTGCCCAGCATGCTGCCGGTGCTGCTGGAAGCGCTGCGGATCTCCATGATCTTCAACCTCACCGGCGTCATCCTGGCCGAGATGTACGCTTCGCGCGACGGCATCGGCCACCAGATCGCCACCTGGGGCGAAAACTTCCAGATGAAGCAATTGCTCGCCGGCGTGGTGATGATCGCCGCGATTGCCATGACATTCAACGAACTCGTCAGATCGGTGGAAACGCGATGCAGCCATTGGCGAACATAACCCCGCTCAAGCCCGCCCCGCGCGCCGGCGCGATCAAGGTCAGCAATGTCAGCCAGGTCTTCAAGACCAGGACGCAGGACGTGGTGGCGCTGTCGGACATCTCGCTCGAGGTGAAGCCCGGCCGCTTCGTGGTGCTGGTCGGGCCCAGCGGCTGCGGAAAATCGACGCTGCTGATGATGATGGCCGGCCTGCGCCAGCAGACTTCCGGCACCATCCTGATCAACGACGCGCCGATCCCGCAGCCCGATCCGAACCGCGTCGGCGTGGTGTTCCAGGAAGCGAGCCTGTTTCCCTGGCTGACGGCGGAGGAGAACGTCGAATTTCCGCTGGCCCTGCGCGGCCTCGCCAAGCAAGAACGGCGCACCAAGGCGGAGGAGGCGCTGAAGCTGGTAGGCCTCGAAGGTTTCGGCAAGCGGCATCCGCACGAGCTTTCCGGCGGCATGAAGCAGCGCGTCTCGATCGCCCGCGGCCTGGTGCAGGATCCGCCGGTGCTGTTGATGGACGAGCCGTTCGCCGCGCTCGACGAACAGACCCGCATGACCATGGGCGACGAATTGCTGCGCATCTGGGCCGCGACCGGCAAGACCGTGGTGTTCGTCACCCACAGCCTGACCGAGGCGGTCTATCTCGCCGACGAGGTGATCGTGATGTCGGCGCGGCCCGGCCGCATCGTCGACCAGTTGACGATCCCGCTGCCGCGCCCGCGCACCTACGAGATGCTGTCGGGCGACACGTTCGGCACGCTGCGCGACCGCATCTGGCGCCATATCCGTAAAACCGCGTGAGCATCGCCATGTCGTCGACCACGCTGCGCCGCCTGATCGTCATTGCCCTGATCGTGCTGTGGGAGGTGCTGCCGCGCGCGGGGCTTATTCCCGAGCTGTTCCTGCCGTCGCTGTCCTCGACCATCGCCGCCGGCTGGAACGATGCCGGCGAGTACGGCCACGCGCTGGTCGTGACGCTCTATGAAGTGGCGGTCTCCATGTTGTTCGCCTGTGGTGGCGGCATCCTGGCCGGCGCCATCGTCGGCAGCCTGCCGCGACCGCGCATCCTGATCATGCCGATGGTCTCCTCGCTCTACGCGGTGCCGCTGGTAATCCTCTATCCCGTCTTCACGGTGTGGCTCGGCATCGGTTCGGAATCCAAGATCGCGTTCGCTTCGATTTACGGTTTCCTGCCGACGATGCTGGCAACCGCCGCCGGCATCCAGACCATCGATCCGCAACTGGTGCTGGCCGCGCGCAGCATGGGCGCGAGCCTGAGCCAGCGGCTGATCCGCGTCATCATTCCGGCCGCGATCCCGACCGTGCTGTCGGGGTTGCGGGTCGGCGGCGCGCTGGTCATCGTCGGTGTCGTGGTGTCGGAGATGCTGATCTCCTCGGCCGGCATCGGCTATCTGATTTCGCGCTATCGCACCATCCTCGACAGCCCGCACGTGTTCGCCGGCGTGCTCCTGGTGCTGGCGATGGCGATCGCCTTCAACGCCGCGATCAAATGGATCGAGCGCAAGGCCTCGATCTGGCAGACCGGCACCCGCGCCGGCCAGCATGCCGCCGACGACATTCCTGTCGCCGCGATCCAGCCGGCGACCTGACGGAGAGTTTTCAAGTGTTCGATCTGACATTGTCGTTTGATAACGGGCCCGAGCCGGACGTGACGCCGCACGTGCTCGATACGCTCGCGCGGCGCGGCATCAAGACCACTTTCTTCGTGATCGGCGAAAAGCTGGCCGATCCCGCCCGCCGCCAACTTGCGGCGCGCGCCCATGAGGAAGGCCACTGGATTGGCAATCACACCTATACGCATTCGGTGCCGCTCGGCCTGCAGCGCGATCCCGACGCGGCCCGGCATGAAATCGCCCGCACGCAGGGCGTGATCGGCGATCTCGCGCACCGAGAGCGCTGGTTCCGGCCGTTCGGCGGCGGCGGCAATCTCGACGAGCGGCTGCTGAAACCCTCGGTGGTCGATCACCTTTGCCGGGGCGGCTACAGCTGCGTGCTCTGGAACGCCATCCCGCGCGACTGGGACGATCCCGACGGCTGGACCGAGCGCGCGCTGGCGCAGTGCCGCGCGCAACCCTGGAGCCTGATGGTGCTGCACGACCTTCCCTCAGGCGCCATGCGCCATCTCGAAAAATTTCTCGATTCCGCCGCGCAAGCCGGCGCCCGCTTCCGTCAGGAATTCCCGCCGGATTGCGTTCCGATCCGCGCCGGCAAGATCACACTCCCCATCAAGCCCTACGTATCGTCCATCGAGGAAGAAAGTGTAACCCCATGAAAATCGCAAGCTTCAAGGCTGGCTCCGTCGCGAGCTACGGCATCGTGACAACAGCGGGTATCATCGATGCCGGACGCCGGCTGAAGAATTTTCCGACGCTGAAGTCGCTGCTGGCGCGCGGCAGCCTCGAGGAGCTGAAAAAGCTGCAGGGCGAGCGGCCGGACTACGCGCTGGCCGAGGTCGAACTGCTGCCGACCGTTCCCGATCCCGACAAGATCTTCTGCATCGGCGTCAACTATGCCACCCACCTCGCCGAGAGCGGCCACCCCACCCCGCCGCATCCGATGATCTTCACCCGCTTCGCCAACAGCCAGGTCGGCAGCGGCCAGCCGATGATCCGGCCGCTGGAATCCGAGCGCTTCGATTACGAGGGCGAACTGGCCGTAATCATCGGCAGGGGCGGCCGCCGCATTTCGCGTGAGAAGGCGCTTTCGCACGTCGCCGGCTACGCCTGCTACAATGACGGCAGCATCCGCGACTGGCAGCGGCACACCTCGCAGTTCGCTCCGGGCAAGAATTTCGTGGCTACCGGTGGCTTCGGGCCGTGGATGGTGACGACCGACGATATCCCCGATGTCAGCCAACAAAAGATCGCGACCCGCCTGAACGGCATGGAAGTGCAGGCCGCGCCGATTTCCGATCTGGTGTTCGACGTTCCCGCCTTGATCGCCTATTGCTCGACCTTCACCGAGCTTGCGCCCGGCGACGTCATCGTCACCGGCACCACCGGCGGGGTCGGCGCCTATCGCACGCCGCCGCTCTGGATGAAGGAAGGCGACGTGGTCGAGGTCGAGATTTCCGGAATCGGAATCCTGCGCAATCCGGTCAAGGACGAGGTCGCTGTTGCGGCCGAGCGCGCCGCCTGACCGGCGGCGACGCCCTGCAAGAAACAAGGAGAAGCATCGTGAACATGCCGAAGCATCTGCTGCCGACCACGGTCGTCGGCAGCTATCCGCAGCCGGAATGGCTGGTCGACCGCGCCATGCTGTCGAAATCCGTGCCGCGCACGCGCATGCACGCGATGTGGCGGCTCCCCGAGGAGCATCTCGAGGAAGCCCAGGACGATGCCACCATCGTCGCCATTCGCGACATGGAGCGCGCTGGGATCGACATCGTGACCGACGGAGAAATCCGCCGGGAGAGTTACTCGAACCGGTTCGCGACCGCGCTCGAAGGCATCGATATCGACAATCCAGCGATCATCAAGTCGCGGTCGGGTCAGGATACGCCGGTGCCGCGCGTCGTCGGCCCGGTCCGCCGGACCCAGCCGGTCGAATTGCGCGACATGGAGTTTCTCCGGCGCAATACCGACCGCGCGGCGAAGATCACCCTGCCCGGCCCGTTCACGATGAGCCAGCAGGCGAAGAACGAGTTCTACAAGGACGAGGAGGAGCTGGCGATGGCGTTCGCCGAGGCCGTCAACGCCGAAGCGCTCGACCTGCAGAAGGCCGGCGCCGACGTGATCCAGCTCGACGAGCCCTGGGTGCGCAACAATCCGGATCTGGCAAGACGCTTTGCGGTGAAGGCGATCAACCGCGCGCTGCAGGGCATCACGGTCCCGACCGTGGTGCATCTGTGCTTCGGCTATGCCGCGGTGGTGCCGGGCTCGACCAAGCCGGCGGGCTATTCGTTCCTGGCGGAGCTTGCCGATACCAGAGCCGATCAGATCTCGATCGAGGCGGCGCAGCCAAAACTCGATCTCGGCGTGCTGCGCGATCTCTCCGGCAAGAAGATCATGCTGGGGGTGCTCGACCTCGGCAACCCCGCGATCGAAACCACGGAGATCGTCGCCGCGCGTATTCGAAACGGCCTGAAATATGTGGCGGCGGAGCGGCTCATTCCCGCGCCCGATTGCGGCATGAAATACATGCCGCGCCAGACCGCCTTCGGCAAGCTGAAGGCGATGTGCGATGCGGCCGCGATCGTGCGCAGGGAGATCAGCTAGTTTCTCTCGTCGTCCCGGCGAACGCCGGGACCCATACGCCGCGGCCCCTCGTTTGGGTACGGTGGTAGACGGCTTCTGCAATAATTGACAGCAATGGTTATGGGTCCCGGCGTTCGCCGGGACGACGCGCGGAAACAACCTAACCCACCTTGAACTTGCTATACGCTTCTTCAGTGCAGATGATGACGTGCTCGGCGCAGCCGTTGCGACGGTGGGGATCGCATTTGCGCTCGTAGTCGGCAGAGGTCATCATGTCGATGAAGGCGGCCACTGACGGGTAATACACCAGCGCCAGATAATCCCACTGGTTGCCGTCCTGGCTGCCCAGCGCGACCGCCTTGGCGTCGCCGGTCCACAATAGCGTGCCGCCACGCGCCTTGATCATCGGCACGGTGAGGGCGCTGTAGCGCAAATAGGCGTCCCAGCCGGTGCCGTCGCCATCGAGCGAGCGCTCGTGGAACCGCATCAGGTTCACCATCACGACCGGCCCCTGATGGTCCATGTCCTCAAGCCCATCGATATTCAAGAGATCCACGGCCATGGCCTATTCCTTCGCTGCGCCGGTTAAGATCAGGGCATTGTAGCATTGCAGGCGCGGCACTTGTCGCGCGTTCCGAATCCGGCACAACTGGCCCGGAAACGATGACTAAACCCCCGCCCGCGCCGCCTGCCCCCGATCCGGTCAGGTGGCTCACCCACCAGCCATATCTGCTCCTGAGCCTGACCTCGCTGTTCTGGGCCGGCAATATCGTGCTCGCGCGCTATGTCGCCGGCCATGTGCCGCCGATGACGCTGTCCTGCGTCCGGTGGGTCGGCGCGTTCGTCATGCTGCTGCCGTTCGCGTGGCCGCATCTGCGCCGCGACTGGCCGGCCCTGCGGGCGCGGCTGCCGCTGATGGCGGTGCTGTCGGCGACGGGATTTGCCATCAACAATGCGCTGGCCTACTGGGCTCTGCAGTATACCACCGCACTGAACGCTCTGCTGATCCAGTCGTCCGGGCCGCTGTTCGTGGCGCTGTGGTCGCTGACGCTGTTCGGCGTGCGGCTGACCTGGGCGCAGCTTGCCGGCATCGCCATCTCGCTCGCCGGCGTTCTCACCATCATCCTGCGCGGCGATTTCGCCGCGCTGGCCGGCATCCAGCTCAACAGGGGCGACGTGATGCTGACCGGAGCGATGCTCGCATTCGGATTGTATTCGGCGCTGATGCCGCGCCGGCCGAAGACGCATCAATTATCGCTGATCGCCTGCACTACCGGCGGCGGTGCGTTGCTGCTGCTGCCGTTCTCGATCTGGGAATATTCGAGCGGCGTCAGGCTCGAATTCGACGCCCTGACGGTCGTGACCCTGCTCTATGCCATGATCTTCCCGTCGACGCTGGCGTATCTTTGCTTCAACCGCGGCATCGCGCTGATCGGGCCGAACCGCGCCGCGCCGTTCTTTCACCTGATGCCGGTGTTCGGCTCGGCGATGGCGATCCTGCTGCTCGGCGAACAGCCGCGGCTGTTCCACCTGGTCGGCTATTTGCTGGTGCTCGCGGGCGTAGTGATCGCCTCGCGGCAGGCATCGGCCGCCGCATAGGGCTGCGGCAGGTTCGTCTTTTCGCGTATCGCCCGCCCTCAGGCAGCGCGGACCTTGGCGAGGAAGCCGTCGACGGCGGTGCGCAGCATGCCCGACTGGTTGTCGAGCTCGCGGGCGTTGGTCAGCACGTCGGTCGCCGCCTTGCCGGTCGCGGTCGCCGCCGTGGTGACGCCGCCGATATGGGCGCTGATCTCGTTCGAGCCCGCCGCAACCTGCTGGATGTTGCGGGCGATCTCCCGCGTCGCATCGCCCTGCTGGTCGATCGAGGTCGAGATGCTGACCGTGATCTCGCTCATCTGGGCAATCGTCTGGGTGATGCCGCTGATCGCCGCCACTGCGTCGCTGGTCGAGGACTGCATCGCCGCGACCTGGGCGGAGATCTCTTCGGTGGCCTTGGCGGTCTGGTTGGCCAGCGCCTTCACTTCGGAGGCAACCACGGCAAAGCCGCGGCCGGATTTGCCGGCGCGCGCCGCCTCGATGGTGGCGTTCAGCGCCAGAAGGTTGGTCTGCGCCGCGATCGAGTGGATCAGTTTTACAACTTCGCCGATCTTCTCGGCGCCGGTCGACAGCACCTGCACGGTGGCATTGGTGCGCTCGGCATCGCCCACCGCCTTGGAGGCGATCTCGCTGGAGCGGGTCACCTGGCGGGAGATCTCGGTGACCGAGCTCGACAGTTCTTCAGCGGCGGCCGCAACGGTGCCGACATTGTTGGAGGCGCTCTCGGAAGCCGATCCGACGGTGGCGGCGCGCGCGCTGGCGTCGCTCGCGGTCGCCGTCATGGACTGCGCCGTGGTCTGCATGCCGGCGGCTGCCGTCGACACCGAGCGAACGATGCCGTTGACGCTGCGTTCGAAATCGCTGGCGAGGCTTTCCATGGCCGCGCGGCGCTCGGTGGCGGACCGCTGCTGGGTCTCGGCTTCCGCCTTTTCCAGCCCGCGGATGCGTACCGCGTTGTCCTTGAAGATCTGGACGGTGGCGGCCATCGCGCCAACCTCGTCGCCGCGGCCGATGCCGGGGATGTCGCCTTCCAGCTCGCCATTGGCCAGCGCCTTCATGCGGGCGCCGAGCCGGCCGAGCGGAATGCTGATGCTGCGGCCGATCAGCCAGGCAATGCTGCCCGAGATGATCGCGATGCCGAGGATCGCCAGGCCCAAGCAGCCACTCGATCGGTTTCATCTTGGCGTCGAGGTCGTCGATATAGGCACCGGTGCCGAGATACATGTTCCAGCCAGGTACGGTGACCGCATAGGCGACCTTGGGGATCGCCTTTTCCGCGCCGGGCTTCTGATAGTCATAAAACATCGTGTACTCGCCCTTGGCCTGGACGTTCTCGCGCCATTCGCGGCCGATCGCCCTGCCATTGACCACCACGTCACCACGGTTCTGGCCGATCTGTTTGGGATCCGGTGACAATATGGTGATGCCATCATAGGTCGAGCCGAACAGGTAGCCAGAGCCGTTGTCGTAGGTCATCGCGTTGGCGCGGCGGCCGAATTCCGCCAGCGCGGCTTCCTTGGTGAGCTTGCCGGCCTCGACCTCTTTCTGCAATCCCGTGGCCATGTTGCGCGCCGTATCGACGATGGCGTGAATCTGGTCGATCCGCGCGGCCAGCATCTCCCGCTGCATCAGGTAGCCCGCAAGCACGCCGGCAATGCAAAGGCCGAACAAGGTCACCCCCAACAAGATACCGAGTTTGGGGGTGATCGTCAGATTGGTCAGCTTCACGGGATGTCTCCGGAGATGGCGCGAGGGGTCACGATTGACGGAACGATTCGCACCACGGTAAGCGAGACCCTTTAGGTCTTCGTTACGAAACGCCCCCGTAAAATTACCGGATGCAACGGCCAACGTCCCCACGCACCGCATGGTGCGAGAGGACGGCTGGAATGCTGGAGTTGAGTGCCGCGGCTGGAGCGCCGCCGCGTGTGGTCCGGCCTTACGCGGCGCGGACCTTGGCGAGGAAGCCGTCGACGGCGGTGCGCAGCATGCCCGACTGGTTGTCGAGCTCGCGGGCGTTGGTCAGCACGTCGGTCGCCGCCTTGCCGGTCGCGGTCGCCGCCGTGGTGACGCCGCCGATATGGGCGCTGATCTCGTTGGAGCCCGCCGCAACCTGCTGGATGTTGCGGGCGATCTCCCGCGTCGCATCGCCCTGCTGGTCGATCGAGGTCGAGATGCTGACCGTGATCTCGCTCATCTGGGCAATCGTCTGGGTGATGCCGCTGATCGCCGCCACTGCGTCGCTGGTCGAGGACTGCATCGCCGCGACCTGGGCGGAGATTTCTTCGGTGGCCTTGGCGGTCTGGTTGGCCAGCGCCTTCACTTCGGAGGCAACCACGGCAAAGCCGCGGCCGGATTCGCCGGCGCGCGCCGCCTCGATGGTGGCGTTCAGCGCCAGAAGGTTGGTCTGCGCCGCGATCGAGTGGATCAGTTTTACAACTTCGCCGATCTTCTCGGCGCCGGTCGACAGCACCTGCACGGTGGCATTGGTGCGCTCGGCATCGCCTACCGCCTTGGAGGCGATCTCGCTGGAGCGGGTCACCTGGCGGGAGATCTCGGTGACCGAGCTCGACAGTTCTTCAGCGGCGGCCGCAACGGTGCCGACATTGTTGGAGGCGCTCTCGGAAGCCGATCCGACGGTGGCGGCGCGCGCGCTGGCGTCGCTCGCCGTCGCCGTCATGGACTGCGCCGTGGTCTGCATGCCGGCGGCTGCCGTCGACACCGAGCGAACGATGCCGTTGACGCTGCGTTCGAAATCGCTGGCGAGGCTTTCCATGGCCGCGCGGCGCTCGGTGGCGGACCGCTGCTGGGTCTCGGCTTCCGCCTTTTCCAGCCCGCGGATGCGTACCGCGTTGTCCTTGAAGATCTGGACGGTGGCGGCCATCGCGCCGACCTCATCACCGCGGCCGACGCCGGGGATATCGCCTTCCAGTTCGCCATTCGGCCAGCGCCTTCATGCGGGCGCCGAGCCGGCCGAGCGGAACGCTGATGCTGCGGCCGATCAGCCAGGCAATGCTGCCCGAGATGATCGCGATGCCGAGGATCGCCAGGCCCAGCAGCCACTCGATCGGCTTCAGCTTGGCATCGAGGTCGTCGAGATAGGCGCCGGTACCGAGATACATGTTGAAGCCGGGAACGTTGACGGCGTAGCCGACCTTGCGGATCGGTTTCGCCTCGCCGGGCTTGACGTATTCATAAGTCAGCAGGATTTCACCATTGGCTTTCACGCCGTCCATCAATTCGTGAGAGAGCTTTCGGCCGTTGGTGACCACCTCCATGCGATTGGTCCCGATCTGCTTGGGATCGGGCGACAGCACGGTGATGCCGTCATACGACGTGCCAAACAAATAGCCGGCGCCCTTGTCATAGGTCATCGCGTTGGCGCGGCGGCCGAATTCGGCCAGCGCGGCTTCCTTGGTGAGCTTGCCGGCCTCAACCTCTTTCTGCAATCCCGCAGCCATGTTGCGCGCCATATCGACGATGGCGTGGGCCTGGTCGATCCGCGCGGCCAGCATCTCCCGCTGCATCAGGTAGCCCGCCAGCGCGCCGGCGATGCAAAGGCCGAACAAGGTCACCCCCAACAAGATACCGAGTTTGGGGGTGATCGTCAGATTGGTCAGCTTCACAGGATGTCTCCGGAGATGGCGCGGGCGATTGGCGAAACTTCTGCCATCACGCTATGTTGAAACCCCTTAGAGTTCCCTTACGAAGCCAGCCTCTCCCTACGTAGAATTACCTGAAGCAAGGCCGCGCGGCTTTGAAGCAGCCGGAATTCCATGCGAAGCTGATCGGGACAGCGAAATCGGGAGACGACGCCAGGCGCCCATAACCAACACCGAAACGTCAAATCGGGGGAAAAAAGGCAAATGTTGAAATTCAGGGTTGTAACGCCGAAGGGCGCGAGCTTCACGGTCGCCGGCGGCGGCTACGCATTCGAGCAAGAGGCGCTTGATCCGATCGGCGCCGAGATCATCGAGGCGCCCGCCAACGAGGCGGAGTTCATCGCAGCCGCGAGCAGCGCCGACGCCATCTATGCCAAGGGCCTGCCGATCTCGAAGGCGATCATCGATGCCCTGGAAAACTGCAAGGTCATCACGCTCGGCAGCGTCGGCGTCGACAGCGTCGACGTCAAGGCCGCCACCGCGCGCGGAATTCCCGTCACCAATATTCCCGACACGTTCATCGAGGAAGTCGCCGACCACGCCATGATGCTGCTGCTGGCCGGATTTCGCCGCCTGGTCGAGCAGGACAAGATGGTCCGCCAGGGCCGCTGGGCCGAAGGCCGCCCGGCGCTCCTGAAGATTCCGAGGCTGATGGGGCAGACGCTGGGCTTCATCTCGTTCGGGCGCGTGGCGCGCGCGGTGGCAAAACGCGCGGCACCCTTCGGCCTGAGGATGATGGCCTACGATCCCTTCATCGCCGAGACGCTGATTTCCGATCACGGGGTGCTTCCGGCAACCCTGTCGGAAGTGCTGTCGCAGTCCGATTTCGTGTCGATGCACGCGCCGGCGCGGCCCGAGGTCCACCACATGCTGGGCGAAACCCATTTCCGCCAGATGAAGAAGAGCGCGATCTTCATCAATACCGGCCGCGGGGCGACCGTGAACGAGGAGGCGCTGATCAAGGCCCTGCAGGAAGGCTGGATCGCGCACGCCGCCCTCGACGTGCTGGAAAAGGAACCGCCCTCGCACAACAATCCGATGCTCGGTATGGAAAATGTCACGCTGACGGCGCACGTCGCTTCGGCCTCGGCGCGCTTCGACGAGGCGCGCAAGCGCCGCGTCGGCTACGAATTGTCGCTGGTGCTGCAGGGAATGTGGCCGGTGAGCTGCGTCAATCCGTCGGTGCTGCAGAACACCTCGCTCCGGCGCTGGCAACCCGTCAGCATGGAACGCGGCCCGAACAGCTAGCCGCGAATGGCGGCCGCGCACCAGGACCGGATCAACATGGATCCCCTCACGTTCGTTCGAACCTGAAAGACCATCCGCCCCAGCCGACCTCATAACCATCCGAGGCTGTTGGAAAAGGGCGGGAAACATGGGCACTGCAAGGAAAGGCCAATTGTCGCGGCGGGGTTTTTGCCTGTGCTGCGTCGGAGGAGCCGCTTATGCCGCCGGCGGCGGATGGCTTTCGCCGCGCGAGGCGTTCGCCGAGGCGCGCGGCCTCGTCAGCCTGATCAAGGACAGCGCCGCGACGTCGCCGATCACGACCCACAGGCTGCGCAACAATATCAGCGTCTTGGAGGGCTCCGGCGGCAATATCGCCGTGCTGACCGGCCCCGACGGCAAGCTGCTGATCGATGCCGGCATCACCGTATCGCGCCCCCAGATCACCAGGGCGCTCGATGCGCTCGGCGCCGATCCCGTTACCCATCTCGTCAATACGCATTGGCACTTCGACCACGCCGACGGCAACGCATGGCTGCACGCCGCCGGCGCCAGGATCATCGCGCAGGAAAACACCCGCAAATATCTTTCCGAAGTGCAGCGTGTCGAGGACTGGGACTACAATTTCCTGCCGCTGGCCGCAGGCGGCATTCCGAGCGAGGTCTTTGCAAAGGAGCACGGCCTCAAGCTCAACGGCGCGTCGATCGGCCTGAAATATTACGGGCCTGCCCATACCGACAGCGATATCTCCGTCACCTTTGCGGAAGCCAACGTCGTCCATGTCGGGGACACCTTCTGGAACGGCATCTATCCGTTCATCGACTACTCGACCGGCGGCAGCATCGACGGAACGATCGCGGCGTGCGAGGCCAATCTGGCCGCCACGACCGACGACACCATCATCATTCCCGGCCACGGCAAGCCGGTCAGCAACAAGGCCGAGCTGAAGGAATTCCGCGACATGCTGGTGGCGGTCAGGGACAACGTCGCAAAACTCAAGAAACAGGGCCGCTCGCGCGACGAGACGGTCGCGGCCAAACCAACCGCGGCCTTCGATGCGAAATTCGGTCAGTTCGTGATCGATCCGGGCTTCTTCACACGGCTGGTCTACGAGGGCGTCTAGAGCATGATGAGTTTTGGCTGGTTCGCGGCTCCCTTTACCTCTCCCATAGGGAGAGGTAAAGGGAGCGCGGACGGATCGATACAGTGAGGGAAAACCGGTGCCCACTTTTCCGGATCATGCTCTAGGTGCGGCGATACGCGGACAAACCGGGTGATAGAAGGTCGATGATGGCGGCAAAGCGGCCACCACCTATCGATCAACGACTTGTCCGAAGCGAAAGTAGACATCGGCCTTCATTCCAACCGAGAGCTGGCCCGCTCCCGTCAGTCCGACCACTACCTGCACCACATCCACATCAGCTTGATTGCGCGTTCCGGGCGTCGCGAGGCGTCCGGGTTCGACGAGCGGCGCGATGGACGAAACACTCCCCTCGAACTCGCGACCGGGGAACGCTGCTGCGCGCACGGACACCGCTTGCTTGATCTTGATTGATCCCAGATCACGTTCGTCCACTTCCGCGCGAACGCACAAGGCCGAAAGATCTGCGAGCAATAGCGGCGGCTGCAGGGAAGCAGGTGTCGCCAATTCACCCGCCTTCACATTGACTTGAAGCACGGTGCCGTCGATCGGGGCACGGATCGTCATTTTATCGAGCGCGGCTCGAGCTACGGCGTATTCGGCACGAGCGATACCAAGTTGGCCCTCCAGGGCGGTGGGCAAAGGGACGTCAGTCTCGATTCTGCGGAGCTCTTCCTGGCGTGTTGAAAGTTGGTCCCGAGCACGCGTCAATGCCAGGCGGGCCGCGGTCAAGTCGGCTTCCGGCCCGCCATTGGCCCGCAAGGCGGCAGCAATTCGATCGACTGCGGATTGCGCGTCATATTGCGCCCGTTCTGCATCGGCCACAGCATCCTGGGCCTTGCGTCGATTGTACGCTCTGCCGGTTGCGGATTTTTCGTCCCGTGCGCGCTCGCGCACGTCAGCTTGTACTTCGGCCGCCGCCAGCCGCGCCCGGAGCTCATCGTCAGAGAGATGGATTAGGGGTTCACCCGCAAACACGGTGTCGTTGGCCTTTACCAGCACCTTGTCGACCAGCCCCACCACGGCCGTTCCGACCTTGATCTGACCGGAGCACGGTTCGACGCGCCCGGGAGCAACCGCCTGCCATCGCTTGTCCTGCGGTGCATCGGCCGACATGCTCCAGGCTGCCGGCTTGACGGGAACCGTTGCTGCGATCGCCATGAAGACTCCGGCGACCGCAATCAGACCGAGGACGGCGACCAAGGCTATCCGGCGCTTCGACATGGCTAGTCGTCCTCTAAGCATTCGTAGATTCATTGCAGTTTGACGCCGCCGCGCTCCTCACCGATGATCCGTCCGTCCTCGATATGAACGACTCGATCCGCGAATGGCAAGAGACGCGGATCATGCGTCACAATCAGCACCGCGTGCCCTCGTTCTTTGGCGATGTCAGCAAGTATCTGCATGATCGCCCGGCCATTCTCGCCATCCAGTGCGGCGGTTGGCTCATCCGCAAGGATGATAGACGGATTTCCGACAATGGCGCGCGCGATCGCGACGCGCTGCTGCTCCCCGCCGCTGAGTTCGCGCGGAAACGCCTTTGCCTTGTGGGACAGACCGACCTTGGCGAGTGCCTCGCGCGACCTGATCCTTGCCGCCCTGGAGGGCTCACCGCGTACATCCAGAGCCAGCCGGACGTTGTCGGTGGCGGACAAGGTCGGAAACAGATGAAACGATTGAAAGACGAAACCCACATGTTCTCGCCTGAGAAGAGCCAGATCCTCGGGTCCGGCGCCGGCGGTTGGACGTCCGCAGACGCGGACAGTTCCCTCCGTCGGCGTCAGCATGCATCCGAGAATGGACAAAAGCGTGGTCTTGCCGCTCCCGGAAGGTCCCATCAGCAGAGTCAGTTCGCCGCCGTTGAGCGCCAGGCTTACTCCCTTGAGCGCCGCCACCCTGGCAGCGCCGCTGCCAAGGACCTTCGACACATTCACTGCCTCGAGCAAGGGTTCGGTCATCGCGTGAACACTATGGCAGGGTCGATGCGGGTGACCTGCATGATCGCGACAAACGCCGATCCAATGCACATGACCACGGTGAGCACGAACAGGCCGACATTCAGTCCAGGCGTGATGACGATCGGCAACGCCGTCGCCGCGGTCAATTTCACGATGGCATCGCCGATGAGCGCGGCGATGGAGAAGCCGATGACGGCGCTGATCAGCGCCTGCCAGACGATCACCCTATAAATATATCGTCGCGACGAACCGATGGCGCGCAAGGTGGCAAACTCGTTCAGGTGCTCCTTCGTGCTTGAATATAGCGTCTGGGCGACGATGACGGTGCCGACGATCACGCCGAGCAATGCGCCTGCGAACAGAGCAGCGCCGGCGCCGGTGCCGAACAGCCAGAATCTGCGGCTGCGTTCGCGAAACTCGGCCGTGGTCAGCACCTCGACGTCGGCAATGTTCGAAATGAGCTGGCTGCGAACGCGATCGGGATCGGCACCCGGGCTCAGTCGAACGAGAAGATAGGTGGCCTTCCCGTACGGAACGCCGGTGTGAGCCCGCGCCCGATTGACGTCCATGAAAACGAACGGCGTCGTGGTGAAGGAACGGATGCCATTGGTGACGGCCGCCACCCGCACCGCCTGTTGCCGGATCTCGGCGGTCGCGCCTATCCCCGAGACGCCGAGGCGATCGAAATAGGATTTGTCGACTGCGACCGCGTTCGGGGTTGATAGCGCCTCGATCCGGCCTTCCACCAGGTTCCACGGCTGCAGGCCGCCGGCACGCAGGTCCGAACCGATGACGAAAACGGGGGTCGTCGCGCCGCCCGGTATTCGCCAATCCGCAAATCCGATCACGACGGGAATGGCGTCGGCCACGCCGTTGATTGAAAGCGCGCGATAGCGCTCGCGCGTGTTCAGCAAAGATGGATCCTCGAAGCACTTGGTCCCGCGCGGCATGATCCAGAGGTCGGCGGACGCATGATCGATCATCGTCGTCACCATGCTTCCGAAGCCCAGATACAGGCCCATCTGGACGGTGACCAGAACGATCGAGAACACGATCCCGATCACGGTCGCAATGAAGCGAAGCCGGTCATGAAACAGATTTCGGAAGGCAAGGGTGAAGACCAATGGCATGTTACCGCGACCCGATCACTTTCCGTCCATTGTCAATTCAGTCTTCACGCGCGGTGAACTCCGCGGATCGTCGCATGCAGGCGCGAGACCGGCAGCGCGCCGCCCATGGCGGCCGCGATGGCCCAGCTCATGATCAGGGTGCCGGCGAACACGATCGCCGCCTTGCCGATCGCAAACAGGCCGGCGTCCAGCAGCGCATATTGCAGCCAGACCGCAAACGCGTAGTGGATCATGTACATGCGGTAGGCATTGGCCGACAGGCTGTCAAACGCTCGCAGGCGCCAATGCGCGAAGCGCAGGCAGATCGCCAGCGCGCACAGGCAGCCCGCCGCGCAGGCGACAACGAAGCCCATGCCGGCCGCAAGTTTCGCGATCAGCGGAGCGTTGCTCCAATCCGACATCGTTACGGAGGTCGGGGCGGCCCAGAGCAAGAAGCCGACAAAGGCTGCGGCGAGCCACGTCGCCCAGCGCCGCGCCAGAACACCATCGCTGGCAAGCACGCTGCGTTCGAGGCCGTAAGTCCCGACCGCCAAACCTGCAAGGAAATAGACGAGGTAGTGCAACGGCCGGCTGAGCTGAAACGAGATTGGACCGATATTCGTCCATGTGAACGGTGAATAGGCCAGCGCCAAGGGGACATAGGCCAGCGCGGATAGCGTCACCAGGACGACAAAGAACCGGACCGGATTTCCGCCGGCGAAGGCCACCAGCCGGACAAGACGCTGGTCCCACCCGGGAACGAAGCGATGCATCGCCACCGCGAGAGCGTTGAATGCCAACAGCTGGCCCAGGAACCATTGTGGTCCGTTGGGCCAGAACGGCAGCGCGAGCCAATGCTGCCAGTAGGCATTCAGGCTGGGGTCAACGGCAGTGGCGCGATAGGTGGGATAATACGCGAGCGGCGCAAGAAAAATGACGGCCAGCACGAAGGGTATGCCGATCCGCAGCAGCCGGTCCGACAAAAACTTCCAGCTTCCCTTGCGCCTCAGGCTTGACGGCACGAACAGGCCCGAGAGGAAAAACATCAGGCTCATCAGGCCCACATCCTGCCAGGCGCAGAACAGATCGAAGCCGAACCATCGCTGGCTGTCCACGATCGGAAACGCCAGCCATTGATAGGGCGCGCTGTCGAACTGATACGCGGCGGGCGGCAGGGAGGCGAGGTAAGGAAGGACGGAATGGAACGCCAGCACGATAAGGATGACAACTGCTCGAAGATTGACGATCGCAATGCTTGATCTGCTCATTGTCGCGCAGGCCCCACACGCCAATCCGACGCGCACCGGAGCGTGCCTCCGTGTCGCGCGAAGAGCAAGACCGGGACCTCGATGTTCGCTTGGCCCGCCCCGACAGTTCAATCGTTTTAGCCACCGAGTTTAAAGCTGCCTTTGCGGCTCAAACGAGGTTTGAGGCGCGATCGCCCCGGAATTGTTGTTGCCTGGGCACTCATGATCCACATATCGCGCACGGGACGTCTTGATTTAGCGCAATGCCCCGCCCGCCAAGCGCTTGCTCTCGCGGTTAGCGGCGATCCGGAAGAACCGGCAGGCCAGCCAGGACGGGCTCAGCCAGTCGAGATCGGTGCGGAAGCCATCGGCGGCGGCGCGCCGGTTTCAGCCCGCCGGGATCATGACGACGCCCTTGTCCTTGGGCCAGCGCACCCGCCAGGCGAACGCGATGTCCCTGGCCTCGCCGGGTTTCGCCTCGAACGCCCATTCGAGCACGCCGCGCCGGTCGCGCAGGTTGGTCGCGGTCGGGGGCGTCGTCGACGGCAGCATCTCGACCACGATGTCCTCGTTTTCGCTGACCGGCAATTGATCCTCGATGGCGACGTGAATCGGGAAATCGTGGCCGTTGCGCACGCTGGTCTTGAACGCGCGCTCGTCGGTCTTGGATGTCGTCACGATCAGGCCCGCCGATCCCTCGTTGCGCTTGACGACGGTGCGTTCGATCTTGATCTTGTCGTCGGCGCCGAAGCCGAGCCGCACCGTTTCGTCCTTGCCGGTGGCGGCCATTTGGCCGCGGCCGACAAATACGCCGTCGCGATAGATCGCGACCCGGCCGGGCAGCAGCGGCGCATCCTCGGCCTGCCTGAAGCTTGCTTCGAGAAACGCCGTGGGATCGAGCACCGGCGCGGCACGAACCGCGAGATCTGGGGCAATGGTGGCGGTAGACACGCGCAGGCTCTTGGCGCCCTCGCTGGCACCGAGGCTGACCCGGCCGGGAATCCTGAACGTCACCTGGAAGCCGCCGATTTCGGCGGTGGCCTGCTGTTCATCGGCGCGTTGCGCGGGCGCTGCAGGCGCTTCAAACGCCAGCGCCGGTGCCTGCATCTGACGAAGCTTCATGTCCTGGGACACAGCCGAGCCCAGCGGACGCGGGGCTTGCGGATATTGCACGATCAGCGAATTCAGATCGAGCGCGCTGCCACCGCGCGCGGTCCGCACCGTCGAGACCGCGAGCGCGACATTCGACCAGTCCTCGCCTGTGGACTGGGTGATCTCGGCGCGGCGCACCAGTTCGAGCGCGGGCTTGCGGTCCTTTGCGCCGGTGTCGAGCCTCGCATCATAAAGCGGCAGCCAGTGCGCGTTGCGCACGCTGTAGGTCACCCGCAGCGTCGCCTTGGTCGCGACATTGGCGGAAAGATCGATCCGGACCTCGAGCTTGCTCGGCGGCTTGGCCGCGCGGTCCGCCTCAAGCCTTGCGATTTCGCGGTCGATGCCGCGCTGCTTGCGTTCGGCGTCGCGGATCGCGGTGTCCGCGCTTGCGACCTCCGCCGCGACCGCGGCAAAGGCTGCGCGCCACTCGTCGATCGGACGCGCCTCGCCCTTCTCGCCGAGACCCGCTGGCGAGCTTTCGGCAAAACGTTTGGCGAATTTGCGGCGCGCGGTCGCCGCATCGATCGCGCCTCCGAGATCGCCGCGTTCGTCCTTCAGCGCTTCGATGCGCTTGTCGAGCTCCGGCAGATTGACCGGCGGCGCGGCACGCGGCGGCCGGGTGTCGATGGCGCCGATGGTAAGTTTTGCTGCCGCCTCGCCCTCGACCCGAAGCGAGGATGGATCCAGCGTCAACGGGAAATCGTCGGCCACCAGGGTGTTATCGCCCGGGGAAAGATCGGCCGTGATCACGCGCGTGACGCTGGCACCATCGGGATAAACGGTGACGGCATCAACCGTGGATCTGGCGTCGACATCGGCCGCCAGCGCCGGCACGGCGGCAAAAGCAGCGACAATAACCAGGCTGGTCGTTACACGATGGCTAGCGATCCTGCACATGACTTCCCTCCCGCAAATTGCACCGCCCGCAAGGTCCAGCTGACCTCTTGGACTAGGCGCGCGAAAAATCGCCTCACCATCGTGGTGAGACGCTGCGATCAAGGAACTGGTTCGATTGGGGTAAGGGTGAGGCGCGGACGAGGCGGAGCCGAGGCGGCCATCACCGCGCGGGCCCGGATATTACTCGTGATTCGCTTCGGCCACGATGACTGCCTGACCATTGCCTGGCGGATGAAGCCGGTGCAGCGATCGACGATGAAGCGCTGGACCAGCGAATTATCCTGGCGCCGCAACCGCGATGCGACTCGCCCATCATGTCGGGGCGGCGCCATCGTCGAGCCTCTTTAAGCGTAGGAATTGAGTGCGGAATATACGACACCCAATACGACGCTATAGGTCAGCATCATCGCAAGTGAAAATAGAGCAGGCCCGAAACCGATCGCGAGCTTGCTGGCGAAAAGTCCCAGACCCAACAACGGGAAAAATACCAATCCCATAATTAACCATCCAAGCAAGCCGACAACAGTTCCTTTGGTTACGCCGCCAATACCTGGGAGAAGTCGAAAAATACTGCCGCAGAACAATCCCAGGATAGCCGAGCCGTTCAGAAACGAAAGGAGCCATGGGACGACCGGGGAAACCGCGCTACCTACCAATTGACCCAGCGCAGCCTGGAAAGCTTCGTACGGTTTGAATTCAGGGAGTAATCCCAAGCGAGTTTTGAGAAACATGAGCAACGAATGAGCGATCATGCCGCACAGTCCCGCGACAAGTGATTTCCAGATCCAATCGAGCGGTCTCATTGTGGTTAAGTATCTGTCGCTTCTAACCATGCCGTACACTTATGCGCCTGACAACCTGATATGTCGGAGCTTTGCCCGAGACCAAAGGTCGGTTGAGCATTCATTGGTTGAATACATGTTGTGAATTGCGAGATTTCTCCAGCCAATCGGCTCGTCTTGGTACAGGCATCTGTCCCGACCGATACCGAGATCTGTCGCGTTTTCGAATCATGGAGACGACACGCGAAGAAGCCGATTAGCGTTCAATCAGTCGATCGCCTTTAGCGCGACAATAACGGCACATGGATTGCCCGCGCGGCGTCAACCGCACGGGCCCGCGCATTGCTCGCTCTTCTGGCCCGCCAGGACGACTACTCAGCCATTATCTTGGCGGATGAAGCCGGTGTGGCGATCGACGATGAAGCGCTGGACCAAGGAGTTGTCCTTGGTGACGACGTCGGCAGTGATCGTGTCAGCGTTCTTCTCCTTGACCTCGCCGAGCTGGAGCCGCGGATTTCCTTGCCGGGCGAGCCAGCGTTCCACGCGGCTCTTCACGTCGTCGGTGGTGAGGTTGAGGGGCTGATTGCCCTGGGCCTCAGCCCTGCGGTCGTAGCCGGGTCCATAGCCTGGACCGTAGCCATTACCTTGCATCATGCCCGGGCCGTACCCGCCATGCCAGCCGCCCATCATGCCGGGGCCGTAGGCCTGTCCTTGGCTGTCGTTGGATCCGGTTTCGTTGGTCTGGCCGAAGGCCGGGCAGTTCCACTGTTCCTGCCCAGGTCCGCCGCCCGAACCACCCATGTGGCCATAGCCGGGACCGCCCATCATGCCGGTGCCGTAGCCACCCATCATGCCCGGTCCGCCATAGGGTTGTGCCGAAGCCGGCGACTGGTAGCTCAACATCGCGCCGGCCAGCGCCGCTGCAAGTCCGGCACCAATCAGTGTTCGTGTACGCATCGTCATTCTCCTTTGTGTTGATCTTTATGTTGATCGAACCGGTCTCGTGCCGCTCCACCTCACGCGTGCTCGCGCAGTGGATTGTGCAATTGGCAAGGCCCGCTCACGATGAATCGAGGACAGAACTTTCGTTCGGGGAGCCGTCGCGCTTCGCGCTACCAGCCCATCATTCCGTGGCCGTAGCCAGGACTGTAGCCGTATCCCTGCATCATGCCGGGGCCATAACCGCCGCCCCAGCGGCGCATATGCCCGTAACCAGGGCCGTAGCCTCGCATGTGGCCGTAGCCGTGCATATGCCGGTAACCGGGACCATAGCCGCGCATCGAACCATAGCCGGGTCCGTAGCCATCCATCATGCCCCAGCCATAACCGCCCATCATTCCCGGGCCGTAACCGGGCGCCATCTTGTGCGGAGGCGGCGAAGGCGAAGGCCCCAACCCCGGCCACAAGCGCGGCCGCGACGCCGAGACCAATCAGACTATTTCGCACTTTCATGGTACCGCTCCTTCTTGTTCGCGACGGCCACCACCGTCGCTGAGTGGGAATTAGGAGCGCGGCCTGTTACACAAGTTTGCCGGGCGGAGGCGACTTCGTGACCAATTGTGTCAGGACGGCCATCCGCCAAGGATTGTTACAATCTATTTACTCCGGCCTGCCCGGCCCGAACTAGATTTGACGCATGACTGCTGGTCCGCACATCCTGATTGTCGACGACCATCGCGAGATCCGCGAACTGGTATCGCGCGCGCTCGCCAAGGATGGCTTTCGCGTCAGCACCGCCGGCGACGGAAAGGCCATGCGCAGGGTGCTGGCTGATGCCCGCATCGACCTCATCCTGCTCGACTTGATGTTGCCGGACGAGGACGGTCTGTCGCTGTGCCGTTCGCTGCGCGCCGATTCCGATATTCCGATCATCATGCTAACCGCCAAAGGCGACGAGGTGGATCGGGTGATCGGGCTGGAAATGGGCGCCGACGATTATCTGCCCAAACCGTTCGGGAGCCGCGAACTGGTCGCACGCATTCGCGCCGTGCTGCGCCGGAACCGCGCGCGCGTCCCTGTGGCCGATCGGGACAGGCCAAAGCGCTATCGCTTCGATCGCTGGGCGTTCGATGTCGACCGGAGGGAATTGCTGAGCGAAGACCGGGTCGCCGTGCCGCTGAGCACCGGCGAATTCGACCTGCTGCTGGCGCTGGTCGAGCATGCGCAACGCACCTTGAGCCGGGACCAGCTGCTTGATCTTGCGCGCCATCGCGCGGCCAATGCCTTCGACCGCAGCATGGACACGCAAGTGAGCCGGCTACGCAAAAAGATCGAGCGCGACCCGGGCGATCCGAAGATCATCAAGACCGTTTGGGGCGGCGGCTACATTTTCACCCCAGACGTGAGCCGGGAATGACCCGCTTCCTGCCCAGGAGCCTGTTCGGCCAAACTCTCCTGATCCTGCTGTTCGGGCTCGTCGTCTCGCAGTTGGTCGGTGCCTGGATCTATGCCGGAGCGCGCGAGCAGGCGGTGCGCGCGATCGGCGGCTTGGCGGCGGCGCAACGCGTCGCCAATCTCTCCCGCCTGGTCGAAGAGGCGCCGGCCGACTGGCGTTCGCGCATTGTGCAGGCACTTAACGATCCGAGCTTCCACGTTTCGCTATCGCCCGGGCCGCCGGAGCAGTTGCCGACAGACGCCGAGGGCCCCGCGAAAGCGATCGAGGATTATGTGCTGCAGCAGCTTCCCGACCGTCCCGATCGCCAGGTCCGGGCTGCCGTCTTCGAGCCAGCCCCCTTCGAACCGCCGTTCGATCGCCGGCCATTTCCCGGGCCGATGGGCGGAATGGGTGGAATGGGTGGAATGATGCACGAGATGATGGAGCCTTCCTTCGGCGTGTGGCGTGGTTTGCAAGTATCCGTCAAGCTGAGTGACGGCCAGTGGCTGTCGTTTACCACCACATTGCCGCACGGCGCGCCGGCGGTGTCCTGGCAATTCGTGATTTCCCTGGCAGTGATGGGCCTGATCGTTCTCGCAGTCTCGGGTTGGGCGGTACGGCGCGTCACCGCGCCACTGGGATTGCTGGCCACCGCAGCCGATCGCCTGGGTCGCGACGTCTCGGCGGAGCGTCTCGCCGAGGTCGGCACGATCGAAATGCAACGCGCTGCGCACGCCTTCAACCAAATGCAGGAGCGGCTGCGGCGCCTGATCGAGAGCCGCACCCAGATGCTTGCGGCCTTGTCACACGACTTGCGAACGCCGCTGACGCTGTTGCGGCTGCGGACAGAAGAAGTCGCCACCGCCGATGAGCGCGAAAAAATGCTGGCTACGATCGGCGAAATGGATGAGATGATCGGGACCACACTGGCGTTTGCCCGCGACGAAGTCCGCGCGGAACCGCGTCGGCGTGTCGATGTCGCCGCTCTCCTCGCCAGCGTGACGGATGACATGGCCGACGCCGGACTGCCGGTGACGATGCAACCCGCGCCATCGCTGAGCTACGATTGCCAGCCGGTGGCCTTGAAACGCGCCATCACCAACCTGCTCGACAACGCTGTCAAATACGGCAAGCGCGCCGACGCGTCGATCGCGGCAAGGGCGAAGGCGATCGAGATCGTCATCGACGACGACGGGCCGGGCATTCCCGACGCGGAATTGCCGCGGGTGTTCCAGCCGTTCTATCGGGTCGAAGCCTCGCGCAGCCGCGACACCGGCGGGACCGGACTCGGGCTGGCGATCGCGCGATCCATCGTGCAGGCACACGGCGGCGAACTCACCATCGCCAACCGGCCGGGCGGCGGCCTGCGCGCCTGTATCAGGCTGCCGGCTTAAGGGCGGCCGCCGTCGGCACCCTCCCCTTCGCTTCTCGCCTCAAAACACCAGCGCCTTGGCCTGCTTCACCTGCGGCAGCGCCTGCACCTTGGCGAGCACGTCGGCCGGCACCGCGCCGTCGACCTCGACCAGCGCGATGGCGTCGCCGCCTTGTTTGGTGCGGCCGAGATGGAAGGTCGCGATGTTGAGCTTGGCGTCGCCGAGCAGGCCGGCGAAGCGGCCGATGAAGCCCGGCTTGTCCTCGTTGGTGACGTAGATCATCGACTTGCCGAATTCGGCGTCGACCCGGATGCCCTTGATGTCGACCAGCCGCGGCTTGCCATCGTGATAGACGGTGCCGGAGACCGAGCGCTCCTGCCGCTCCGTCGTCACCGTCACGGTGATCAGGCTTTCATAGTCGCTCTGCGCCGCGCGCGTGACTTCGTCGACCACCATGCCACGTTCCTTCGCAACCACGGGAGCCGAGACGACGTTGACGTCGCCCAGCATCGGCCGCAGCAGGCCCGACAGCACCGCCGAGGTCAGCGCCTTGATCTTCATCTCGGCGACATGGCCCTCATAGGTGATCTGCACCTTGGAGATACCGGTCTCGGTGAGCTGGCCGGCGAACGAGCCGAGTTTTTCGGCGAGCTCGATGAACGGCTTCAGCTTCGGCGCTTCTTCCGCCGTGATCGAGGGGAAGTTGACCGCGTTGGAAATCGCCCCGCTCAGGAGATAATCCGACATCTGCTCGGCGACCTGCAGCGCGACGTTCTCCTGCGCCTCGGTGGTGGCCGCGCCCAGATGCGGCGTGCAGATCACGTTGGGATGGCCGAACAGCACGTTCGAGGTCGCCGGCTCCTCTACGAACACGTCGAACGCCGCGCCCGCGACCTGCTTGGCGTTCAGCGCATCGACCAGCGCCTGCTCATCGACCAGCCCGCCGCGCGCGCAATTGATGATGCGCACGCCCTTCTTCATTTTGGCCAGCGCCGCCGCGTCGATGACGTTTTTGGTTTTCTCCGTCAGCGGCGTATGCAAGGTGATGAAGTCGGCGCGCTTGAACAGCTCGTCGAGTTCGACCTTCTCGACGCCGATGTCCTTGGCGCGCTCCGGCGACAGGAACGGATCGAACGCGATCACCTTCATGCGCAGGCCGAGCGCGCGGTCGGCGACGATCGAGCCGATATTGCCGCAGCCGATGACGCCGAGCGTCTTGCCGGTGATCTCGACGCCCATGAAGCGGTTCTTCTCCCACTTGCCGGCCTGGGTCGAGGCGTCGGCCTGCGGAATCTCGCGCGCCAGCGCCAGCATCAGGGTGATGGCGTGCTCGGCCGTGGTGATCGAGTTGCCGAACGGCGTGTTCATCACGATGATGCCCTTGGCCGTAGCCGCCGGGATCTCGACATTGTCGACGCCGATTCCGGCGCGGCCGATCACCTTCAGCCGCGTCGCCTTTTCGATGATCTTCGCGGTGGCCTTGGTGGCGGAGCGGATCGCGAGCCCGTCATAATTGCCGATGATCTCGGCGAGCTTTTCCTTGTCCTTGCCGAGATTGGGCTGGAAGTCGACCTCGATGCCGCGATCCTTGAAGATCTGTACGGCGGCGGGCGACAGCGCGTCGGAAATGAGTACCTTGGGTTTTGTCATTTGGGTGATCCGTTGATGGACGATGCATTTGGTGTCGTCACCCCCGGAGCGAAAGCGCGAAACGCCTCTTCGCGCTCGTAACCTCCGGGGAATCATCTTTTTCGATGGATGGCCAGGTCAAGCCCGGCCATGACGATGATGGGATGAACGAGCTTACGCCGCCTTCGGAAGCGAAGCCTTGGTCTCCGCGAACGCCCAGTCGATCCACTGCGTCAGCAGCGCGACGTCTCTGGCTTCCACCGTGGCGCCGCACCAGATGCGCAGGCCCGCCGGCGCGTCGCGATAATGCGCGAAATCGTAGCCGGCGCCTTCCTTCTCCACCATCGCCACCAGCTTCTTGGAGAAGTCGGCCTGCGCGTCGGCGGAGAGCGAGGTGATGGCGGGATCGACCACCTTCATGCACACCGAGGTGTTGGAGCGAACAGCCGGATCCTTCGGCAAAAATTCGATCCACGGCGTTTTCGCCTTCCAGTCGGCGAGCACTTTGGCGTTGGCGTCGGCGCGCGCGATCAGGGCCTTGAGGCCGCCGACCGATTTCGCCCAGTTCAGCGCATCGAGATAGTCCTCGACGCACAGCATCGACGGCGTGTTGATGGTCTCGCCCTCGAAGATGCCTTCGTTGAGCTTGCCGCCCTTGGTCATGCGGAAGATCTTCGGCAGCGGCCAGGCCGGCTTGTAGGTCTCCAGCCGTTCGACCGCGCGCGGGGACAGCACCAGCATGCCGTGCGCGGCTTCGCCGCCCAGCGCCTTCTGCCAGGAGAACGTCACCACATCCAGCTTTGGCCAGTCGAGCGCTTGCGCGAACGCAGCCGACGTGGCGTCGCAGATCGTGAGGCCTTCGCGGCTCGCGCTGATCCAGTCGGCATTGGGAACACGCACGCCGGAGGTGGTGCCGTTCCAGGTGAAGACGATGTCGGAAGCCGGATCGGCCTTCGAAAGATCGGGGATCTCGCCATAGCCGGCATGCAGCTTGGTGACGTCCTTGAGCTTCAATTCCTTGACGATATCGCTGACCCAGCCTTCGCCGAAGGATTCCCAGGCGATGGTGGTCACGGGCCGCGCGCCGAGCAGCGACCACAGCGCCATTTCGACCGCGCCGGTATCGGACGCCGGCACGATGCCGATCCTGTAGCCGGCCGGCACCTCAAGCACTTCGCGGGTCAGTTCGATCGCGAGCTTGAGCTTGGCCTTGCCGACTTTCGCGCGATGCGAACGGCCGAGCGCGGCGTCCTTGAGATTTTGAGGGGTCCAGCCGGGGCGCTTGGCACAGGGGCCGGAGGAAAAATGCGGCACGTTCGGCCGCGAAGCGGGCTTCGCTGCAGTCATGATCTATCCTTCCAGATAGCTAGCCTCCCGTTGGGGGGAGGTGTCCCGCCGCGGTGCATAAGGGAAGCACGTCGAATCGTCAAGGAACTTCGGGCGGATCGGGTATCACGCCGGGATCACAGGCGATTGATGGCTCGCCCGGGGCCTGCGGCGACAGCGGCGGGGTGGCTTCCGAATCCATCAGCTCCACCGCATCGGTCACGATCCGGGCGGCGCGCCGCCGGCTCGCGACCTTCAGGATGCTGGTTTCTCCCGCCCGCACGACATACTCGTCGCCGATCCTGACAATCGAATAGATTTTCATCTGCGGTCCCCAAGCTGCCCGAGCCCGACGGGATAGCGCATAATACCGCCGATCGTTCGGCAAAAAAATTACCGAAGATCGGGTAGTTTACCCAGTGTTAACCGGATTGAATCGCAAAACCGGTTTGGCAATGTCCGCAACGGGCCGGCGCATCAGTGCGTCAGAATGAGGCGCAAAATATTGGCGACGCCGCCCGCGGCGAGCCAGGCAAACAGCAACGCGCCGACGCCGTGCATGGCCGCCGTCGAGGCAAACTTCATCGGCTGCCCATCGAGATCGTAGCCGATGCCGTCGCTGAAGATGATGCGATCGCGCCAGGCACGAACCAGCGTCCACGCGATATAGGCGGCGAACGCCCCCATCAGAAGAACCGCAACTGACCGCATGCCGCACCTCGCCTTCGATGCGCATGGTTGCGGCGAAGGTCTGAACAAAAAGTGGTAACGGGCCGGCGATATTGCGACCGTTCGAGGTCTTGAGTTAACGGCAGGTTTGCGCTTTCCGGCAAGTTCGTTCCGATCGTGCGGCAATCGGAAAGGCGGCGGCCGGATAGGGTCTCAGAACCGCAACGTCATTCCGACATGGCTCGGCGCAAACCCGAGCCGCTTATAGAACCGCTGCGCATCGATGCGGCTGTTGTGCGTGAGCAGCTCCACCAGCCTGCATCCCCTGGCGCGCGCTTGCGCAACCGCCCATTGCACCAGCTGCTCGCCGATGCCGCGGCTGCGGCAATGGCTGGCGACGCGAACGTCCTCGATCAGCGCGCGCGAAGAGCCTTGCGAACTCAAGCCCGGCAGGATGCAGAGCTGCAGGCAGCCGACCACGATGCCGCCTTTTTCCGCGACCACGAGCTGGATGTTCGGATCCTTCTCGACCGCCTCGAACGCCCGGAAATAGGATGACGGCAGCGGCTCCTCGATCCGTTCGCGCCCACTGCCGAGCGGATCGTCCGCCAGCATCGCGACAATGGCTGCGACATCGTCGCGGCGCGCGCGGCGGATGGTGACAGCGGAAATCCCGGCCATGAAAACTCCAAGCGAACCTAGTGCGCCGGCGGCAGGCCGAGCGCCCGCTCCGCCTCGCCGATCCAGCGCCGCACCGAGGCGTAGCCGTCGAGGTGAAAGCCGCCTTCATGCGCCAGCCTCGTATAGGCCAGCAGCGAGACGTCGGCGAGGGTCAGGTTGTCACCGACCAGAAACTGCGCCGCGGCGAGCTGGTGCTCCATCCGCGCCAGCGCCGCATAGCCGCGCTTGACCTTGTCGGGATCGAGGTCGGAGGCAGGCTTGCCCAGGTATTTCATCTGGAAGCGGCACACCGCGACATAGGGCTCGTGGCTGTATTGTTCCCAGAACAGCCATTCGTCCATCTTGGCGGCGGCAAAGGCGTCGGCGGGAATGAAATCGCTGCCGCGCGCGAGATAGCGGATGATGGCGTTGGATTCCGCCAGCATCCGGCCGTCGTCGAATTCGACCGTCGGCACCTGGCCGGCGCCGTTGAGCTTGAGAAACTGCGGCGTGCGGGTCTCGCGCTTGAGGGTATCGATTTCGATCCAGATGTAGGGCAGCGCGAGGGCGTCGCAGACCCATTTCACCTTCAGGCAATTGCCCGAATTGCTATCGCCGTGGATTTTCATGGGCTCGCTGCCGTCTTCGCCGGAAGCGATAGACCAACAGGCGGGACCGGTTCTGTCAACCACATCCGCCGAAGACGGAGGTACGAAGGCGCCCGCTCAGAACTTGTAACCGAGACCGGCGCGGACGGTATTGACGCTCGTGTCGACAGATGATGTGAAGCGGACGTATTCCCACTCTGCCCGCAGAAACAGGCCGGCACACAGCATCGCATCGACACCAATGCCCGTCGAGTAACCATAGATCAGGTGACTAAAGAGACCATCTGTGGCCGACAGATTGACATTGATGGTTTGAAAGGGCGCCACCTGGTTGACCTGGGTCCCGGTGATCGTGGCAGTCTTGGTGATGTTGGCTTGCCCAAGTGCAATGCCTCCGAACAGATAAGGCAGGAAAGAGCCGACAGCATAGCCGCCGCGAAGGCGGAGCGTTCCCATATCGGAGATCGCTATCGAACTCGTGCTCGTATAGGTGATGTCGTCCCGAAAATTCAGAGGATCGACAAAGGAACGCCCCATGGTGCCGGTCGCCGACCCGCCGAACTTGCCGTGTATGTAATTGACCTCGACGCCGAGCACGGCATCTTCCCATTGCCCGTTGTAGCCGGCGAAGGCGCCGTAGCCGTTCCCATGTGTTGAAACCTTGCCGCCGCCGACCGGCCATTCCGATACCTGCCCGCCGGCTTCGATCGACGTATTGGCAAGCAAGGCAGCCGCGACGGTCCTGGTAGAACCGGTGAAGTTCATGTCGGACGTGCCGTAGCTTCCCTGGCCGCCAATGTAGGCGCCTTCCCAGGTGGTCCGAGGCGCGGGGGCGCCGGAAAAGCTCCCGCGCAGAAAATCGGGCATATCGGCCGCGTGCGCGCCGGACACCGCTCCGAACATCATCGCCGCCAGCACAAACCTACGCATCGCAACGCTCCATCGAACACACTCTGGACTTGGCACCGATCATCGCCTGTTAACCTTAATCAATCGTTGTCGCGACCGCCTAAATGGCATGATCTTGTCCGAAAACCGGTTTCCACTTTTCGGGATCATGCCGAGAGCACAAAACAAAACGGCGCGGGAGGATCCCGCGCCGTTGACAATGATTAACAGTTTCAAGCCGCGATCAGCCCTTGCGTATCAGCGGCGGCGCATAGACAGGCTCCGGGTTGTCGAGATTCCAGCGCACGCCGAGCATCAGATCGTGCGAGGTGATGTTCTTGAACGTCATCGGATTGTAGACGTTGTTGGTGCCGTCGAAAGTCTTGAGATCGCCGGCCATGCCGTTGCCCATGTTGAGATAGCGATAGGCGAGTTCGACGGTGAAGCTCTGGTTGATCTGGTAGGCGACACCGGCATGCAGCGCCCAGGCGAAATTCCATTTCGCCATGTCGTCGCCGTAGGCGAGGCCCGGCAGCGCGCCGCCGCCGTTGTTGGCGATGCTTTGATCGGTGAAGTTGGCGATCGAGACCCGTGCGCCGCCGACGCCGGCGCCGACGAACGGCGTCATGCACCACCAGGTGCCGAGATCGACATAGGCGTTGGCCAGAACCACCCACTCGGACTTGGTGGCGTGATAGGTGTCGGTGCCGACGCCGCCGGGATAGGTGATGCGGTCGGTGCCGAAGAACTGCGAATTGCCGCGATACTCGCCGGTGACGTCGGCGCGGAACCAGTTGTTGAACCGGTAGCCGGCGCCGAGGCCGAAGATGCCTGCGGTATTGAAGCCAAGATGCTGACTCGACGAGGTGTTGCCGGCGTCGAGCACGTTGTTGAGGCGATCGACATGCTGGTTGCTGAAGCCGATATCGCCGCGCAGGTACCATCCGCCGAAATCCTGCACCGGGGGCGGCGCGTACATCGGCGGCGGCGTGATCATGGGCATGTCGGCGGCGAAAGCCATCGACGACAACAGTGATGCCGCTCCGGCGGCAACGAGACACTTAACGCTACGCATTGGCTTCGTCCTTTTGACCGGTGAGGCAGACAACGGAGGCCTCACATCGAAAAACTCACGGCCGGACGATGCCATTAAATACTTAAGCGCCACTTAACCCTAATTATTAAGGTTGATATTCCGTATCGTTCGGGCGGCGTCTGCGCCGCGGCGCGATGCGATCATCGCGTGATTTCGCAATCGCTAACAATGTATGAAAAAGCAACCGCGCCGCCGGACGCGGCCTCCTGCCCGTCAGCGTACGGCTTTCGGAAGCTTCGGCAGGAACACCGCGAGCAGTCCGATCGCCGGGAGCAGCGAGCAGAGCTGATAGACGAAGGCGATGCCGGTATGATCGGCGACCTTGCCGAGCACCGCGGCGCCGAGGCCGCCGATGCCGAACGCAAATCCGAAAAACACGCCGGAGATCATGCCGAAGCGGTGCGGCATCAGTTCCTGCGCGAACACGATGATCGAGGAGGTCGCCGACGAGATGATCAGGCCGATGAACACCGTCAGCACCGCGCTTCCGAACAGGCCGGCATAGGGCAGCGCCAGCGTGAACGGCAGCGCGCCGAGGATCGAAAACCAGATCACGTATTTGCGGCCGAAGCGATCGCCCAGCGGTCCGCCGAAGAACGCCCCCGCCGCGTTCGAGGCGAGGAAGATGAAGAGATAGAACTGGGCCGCCTGGGTCGAGACGCCGAATTTCTCGATCAGATAGAAGATGTAATAGCTCGACAGGCTCGAGACGTAGAGCTGCTTGGAGAACAACAGCGCCACCAGCACCCCGAGCGCGATCATGACGCGGCGCGAGCTCGGCGCGTCCGGATGCAGATGGATCGGCGCCGCCTTCTTTGCCGTGATCTGCGGCTTGTACCATTGCCCGATCCGCCACAGGATCACGATCGCCAGGAACGCGATCGAGGAAAACCAGGCGATGCTCGGCTGGCCGAACGGCACCACGATCAACGCGGCAAGCAGCGGACCCATCGACGTCCCGAAGCTGCCGCCGAGCTGAAACACCGATTGGGCGAAACCGTAGCGGCCGCCCGAAGCGAGTCGGGCGATCCGCGCCGATTCCGGATGGAACACCGCCGAACCCAGGCCGACCAGCGCAGCCGCGACCAGGATGATGGGATATCGCTGCGCGGCGCTGAGCAACAGCAATCCGAAGAACGTAAATCCCATGCCGATCGCGAGCGAGAACGGCTGGGCCTTCTTGTCGGTGAAATGCCCGATCACCGGCTGCAGCAGCGAGGCGGTGAACTGGAACGCCAGCGTGATCATGCCGATCTGCGCGAAATCCAGCGCGTAGCTGTCCTTCAGGATCGGATAGACCGAGGCGATCAGCGACTGCATGGTGTCGTTGAGAAAATGCGAAAAGCTGATTCCGGCCAGCACGACATAGGCGGGCCCGGCCGCGGCGGTGTTTCGCGCAGCCGAAAGCGCCGCCGTTTCCGGCACGATCACCGGCGCAACCAGCGCTTCTTCGGAAACGGTGACGGACTTGTTCAAGGAATTGATCCCAAAAAATTCGCGGGCAATGCCTGCCCTTCCTACGACGGCGGCGGCGCCCCGACCAGCGTCTTTACTGAATGGCTAGGATGCATCGCGCCCGATCCGCCGAAGTCGGATGGATCGGCGGGATCACAGCAGAGGTCTCTGAAGAGAGCGTTTACGCGGCGGCCTGGCCGAGCGCGGAGACGATATTGTCGACCACTTCCTCGACCAGGATGCGGTCGTCGCCCTCGCCCATCACGCGGATCACGGGCTCGGTGCCGGACGAGCGGACCAGCAGCCGGCCGTGACCGTTGAGGCGTTTCTCGCCGGCGACGATGGCCTGCTTCACGTCGGCGTCGTCGAGTGGTTTGCCGCTGCGATAACGCACGTTCTTGAGGATCTGCGGCAAGGGATCGAAGCGGTGGCAGACCTCCGACACCGGGCGGCCAAGCCGTTGCACCACCGCGAGCACCTGAAGGGCGGCGACGAAACCGTCGCCCGTGGTGGCGTAGTCCGACAGGATGATATGGCCGGAGGGCTCGCCGCCGAGATTGTAGCCGCGGCTCAGCATCTGCTCGAGCACATAGCGATCGCCGACCGGCGTGCGCACGAGTTCGATGCCGAGGCCTTCGAGAAAACGCTCCAGTCCCAGATTCGACATCACGGTCGAGACGACGCCCGGCTTGGCAAGGCGGCCGTCGTCCTTCCAGCTCTGCGCGATCACCGCGAGCAGTTGGTCGCCGTCGACCAGATGGCCGCGCTCGTCGACCAGGATGACGCGGTCGGCGTCGCCGTCGAGCGCGATGCCGATGTCGGCGCGCATCTCCCGCACCTTGCGGCTCAGCGCCTCCGGCGAGGTCGATCCGCATTCCTTGTTGATGTTGAATCCGTCGGGGTCGACGCCGATCGAAACCACGTCGGCGCCCAGCTCCCACAGCGCTTCCGGCACCACCTTGTAGGCCGCGCCGTGGGCGCAGTCGATCACCACCCGCAGGCCGTCGAGGCTGAGATGGCGCGGCAGCGTGCGCTTGGCGAATTCGATGTAGCGGTCATGAACGCCGTCGATGCGGCGGGCGCGCCCGAGACTGGCGCTCTGCGCCAGTTTCTTGTCGAGGCATTCGTCCAGCAACTGCTCGATCTGCATCTCGACGTCGTCGGAGAGTTTAAAACCCTGCGGGCCGAACAGCTTGATGCCGTTGTCCTCGAACAGATTATGCGAAGCGGAAATCATCACGCCGAGATCGGCGCGCATCGATTTGGTCAGCATCGCCACCGCCGGCGTCGGGATCGGGCCGAGCAGCAGCACGTCCATGCCGACCGAGGTGAAGCCCGCCACCATGGCGTATTCGATCATGTAGCCGGAAAGCCGCGTGTCCTTGCCGATCACGACGCGGTGGCGATGCTCGCCGCGCTGAAACACCAGTCCGGCCGCCTGCCCGACCTTGAGCGCCAGCTCCGGTGTGATCAGACCATTGGCACGGCCTCGAATCCCGTCCGTACCGAAGTATTTGCGGCTCATAATTCCCCCAGAGGCTTCCCGATCCCACCCGGCGCGAAGTCTCGAGCGCCCGCCATCCCGACGTGTAGTGGGGTTATAAGCCGTTCGGCGCTAAAATGGCTTCAAAAAATATGATGAATCGTTACCAGCCACTAACGCAAGCTTGCTCCATTAACACATTGTTAATACACGCATTATGCCGATTTCGGAACCGGTGGTCCCCCGGCCTCAGTCCTTGCGCTTGACGTGCAGGTCGTTTTTCGAGGGTGCCGGCTGGGTGACGTTGACCGGATCGGAAGCCGGAAAGGTCTCTTCCAGCCCTTCCTCCAGGGCCTGCTCGAGCCGGCGTTTCTCTGCGCTGCCGGCATCCTTGGGTTGGGAGCGTGATCCGGTCATGGGTGACCTCCTTGCTGGCGGACGGGGCCCCGCGGGAAGCGTTTGGCGGATGGCCCAACCATGCTAGATGACTGCGACGCGCGTAAATACAAGAAGCCGAAATACGAGAAGGCAGAATACGAGAAGGGCTTGGAACGTTCATGAAGCACATCACCTGCATCGAAGATCTGCGCCAGGTTCACATGCGGAAGGTGCCCAAGGCATTCTTCGACTATTGCGACCGCGGCTCCTATGCCGAGGAGACCCTGCGCGCCAACGTCGACGACCTGCAGCAGATCAAGTTCCGCCAGCGCATCCTGGTCGACGTCTCCAAGCGCGATCTGTCGACCAGCATTCTCGGCGAGCCGGCCGCGCTGCCGCTGATCCTCGCGCCGGTCGGGCTGACCGGCATGCAATATGGCGACGGCGAAATCCATGCCTGCCGCGCCGCGCATGCCGCGGGCATCCCCTACACGCTGAGCACGATGTCGATCTGCTCGATCGAGGACGTCGCCGCCAATGTCGACAAGCCGTTCTGGTTCCAGCTCTACGTCATGAAGGACCGCGGTTTCATCAAGGAGCTGATCGAGCGCGCCATCGCCGCCAAATGCAGCGCGCTGGTGCTGACCGTCGACCTGCAGGTGATCGGGCAGCGCCATGCCGATATCAAGAACGGCATGACGGTGCCGCCGGAATGGACGCTGTCGAAGCTGGTCGATTTCGCCACCAAGCCGGCCTGGGTATCCGGCGTGCTGCGCGGCAAGCGCCGCACCTTCGGCAATCTGGCCGGGCACCTCAAGGGCACCGACGACATCACCGCGCTCGGAACCTGGATCGCGACGCAGTTCGACACCACGCTGAACTGGAAGGACGTCGAGTGGATCCGCAGCATCTGGCCGGGCAAGCTGGTGCTGAAGGGCATTCTCGACGTCGAGGATGCCGAGGAGGCGGTCAAGACCGGCGCGCAGGCGATGGTGGTCTCCAACCATGGCGGACGCCAGCTCGACGGCGCGCCGTCGTCGATCGAGGTGTTGCCCGAGATCGCCGATGCCGTCGGCTCGCAGACGGAGGTCATGTTCGACGGCGGCATCCGCTCCGGCCAGGACGTGATGCGCGCGCTCGCGCTCGGCGCCAAATCCTGCATGATCGGCCGCGCCTATATTCACGGCCTCGGCGCCTTTGGCGGTCCCGGCGTGGCCAAGGCGATCGACCTGATCGCCAACGAGCTCAGCGTCACCATGGGCCTGTGCGGCGTCAACAAGATCGCCGAGATCGACGACCACGTGATCGCGGTTTAGTTCGCAACGAACAACATCTATCGTCGTCCCCGCCAAGCGAAGCGCGAGCCGTTACCCATAATCACCGGCGGATCGATTGGGCACGGCTGGAGCAACAGCCGTGCCTGACCACAAACACCTGTGGTTATGGGTCCCTGCGTTCGCAGGGACGACCCGGTGGTGGGATCGTGCAGGGCGTCGCCTCGCCGTCACATCGGCGGCGTGATGCCGTCGCGGCCGACATTGACGCGGTTGGCTTCCAGCGTGCCGTCGTCCTTCTTGGTGGCGCCGAAGATGATGATCTTGGCGCCGGGCTTCAGCTCCGACTTGTCGCCGGGAAGGAAAGTCACGATCGGCGTCCCCGGCGGCACCACGACCTTCTTCTCGCCGTCCTTGTACTTGACCAGGATGTCCTGGCCATCGACGCCCGCGACCGTCGTGGCCACGGTGGCGTTGGTCATGGTCGAGTTGGGACGGAGATCCCAGGGCCGGAAACCCTCGGCCACGCCGCGCTGCGTCTCGGGGAAGATATGAACGGCGATCGCCTTCTGGGTGCCGTCCGGCTCCGGCATCGCGGAGACGCCGATATACGAGCCCGGCTTGATTTCCGACATGGCGATGTTGGCGACGCCGAACACCGTGACATTGTCGGTCACGCGCACCTTCATGTCGGTGCCCTCGCGCGATTTCACCGCGAGCAGCGGGCCGTCGACGGCTTCGATGATGCCGCGAATGCGTACCGCCGGCGGCTGCTGGGCCCACGCCAGCGATCCGAAGGCGGCAACGACCGTCACCGAGACCAGCACGCGCGGCAGCAAAGATGAAATTCCAGGCATCGCTCTTCTCCCCCAAACTTGTTCGACCGAGGGAAAACACCGCGACGCGCGGGCTATTCCGGGATAACGCAACCGTGAGATGCGGTTCGAGGGACCTCGCCGGTCCGCTTCAGGCGGGCACCAGCCTCACATCGGCGGCGTCAGCCCGTTGAGGCCGACGCTGACGCGGTTGGCTTCGAACGAGCCGTCGGGCAGTTGCCTGATGAAGGCGATCACCTTGGCGCCGGCCTTGAGCTCGGACTTGTCGGCGGGAACATAGGTCACGACCGGTGTATCCGGCGAAACCACGACTTTCTTCTCGCCGCCCTTGTATTTGACCGTCAGCGTGTGTCCTTCATGGCCGACGACGCTGTCGGCCACCGTCGCATTGGTCATGGTCGAGTTGGGACGCAGATCGAACGGCCGCGATCCCTCCCCGGTGCCGCGCATATCTTCCGGAAAGACATGCACCTCCAGCGCGTCTGCCTCACCGCCGGGTCCGGGCACCGTGGTAGCGCCGATGAAGGAACCGACCTTGATATCGGCGAGCGAAATCCTGGTAATGCCGACGACGCGCATATCTGAGGCCATGCGCAGCTTGAAATCCTCGCCGCTGCGGGATTTGACCGAAAGCCCGTCGCCCTCGACGGATTCGATCGTGCCGCGAACCCGCGACGGAGTCGGCGGCTGCTGCGCGATCGCATAAAGCGAGGATCCCGCCACGGCGGCAATGATAACAAGCGGACGAATGAGCGTTGAACGGCGAACGGGCATCAATGGATCTCCGGTTGGCATCACTCAACAACGGACACCGGCGGCGCAAAGATATTCCCGCTCAAAGTTTTGTGAGATCGGCCTCGACCAGGGCGCGAAGCTCCGGCGTCACGGCGGGACGCCGTCCGAACCAGAGCTCGAACCCGCGCACCGCCTGGTGCAGCAGCATGCCGAGCCCGTCGGCGGTCTTCAATCCGCGGGCCCGCGCGGAAGCCAGCAGCGGCGTCACCAGCGGCACGTAGACGAGGTCGGCAACGACGGCATGCGCCGGCAATTTGCCGACGTCGATCTCGAGCGCGGGCTGGCCGTGCATGCCGAGCGACGTCGTGTTCACCAGGAGATCGACCCGCGGCAGCCATTCGCCGATCGCCTGCCATGAAACCGGATCCACCTTCGCGCCGAACTGATCGGCCAGCGCGCGGGCCCGTTCGGGCGTGCGGTTGGCCAGATACACGCGGCTGATGCCGCGCTCGATCAATCCGAACACCACCGCATGCGACGCGCCGCCGGCGCCCAGCACGAGCGCATCGTTCGCGGCGGCGTCCCATCCCGGCGCACAGACGTCGAGATTATGGACAAAACCTTCGATGTCGGTGTTGGTCGAGCGCAATTCGTCGCCCTCGTACCACAGCGTGTTGGCGGCGCCGACCGCGCGGGCCCGCTCGTCCGGCATGGTCAGCGCCAGCGCGCGCTCCTTGTGCGGAATGGTGACGTTGGCGCCGACGAAGCCATGCGCCTTCAGATGCAGCACGAACTCGGCAAGACCCTCGGGCGGGATCGCCTCGATGTTGTAGCCGCCCTCGAGGCCGAGCGTGCGCAGCCAGTAATGATGGATCAGCGGCGAGCGCGAATGCGCCGCCGGCCATCCGATCAGGCACGCGGCGCGGGGTTTCGTGGCGGCTGTCATTCGAAGTCCTGTTGCGCCCCGTGCGGGGGTCGTCGCTGCTCACATCAGGCAAGCCGCGCTTGCTGTCAACTAGCGATGCACGGTCACCGCGACGATCGCGCTCAGGGCCAGCGCGCCGCCCGCGGCAAACCAGATCGCGGAAAGGCTGATCTGATTATAGACCAACCCGCCACATATGCAGCCCGCCACCAGCGCCGCCCACAGCAGCAGGTTCGGCAGCCAGGCCCAGCGGGCGCCGCCGCGCAACGCCGCGGCGGCGAGCTGGCCGACCTTGACCAGCGCGCCCGTAACGTAGGTGAGGCCGAGGCCGGCGCCGCCCTTGATCTGGAAAACCGCGTTTTCGAGCCCCATCGCCAGCACGATCGCCGCGTTCGGCAGATCGAACGCATAAGCGAGCGCGCCGGCCGCAAGCAGCGCCGCCTCCGCCAGCAGCACCCAGGGCTGGCGGTGGACACCATGGCCGAGCAGGATCAGGCTGCCGGCGCCGGCGCCGATCACGAACAGCGCGATCAGAGCGAGCAACTCGGACGCGGAGACCCATTGCCCCTGCGCGAGCGCGACACCCATCCGCGTCGAGTTACCGCTCATGAAGGAGACGTACAGGCCGCGAAGATGCAGGAAGCCGACGGCATCGACATAGCCGGCCAGCGCGCTGAGCGCGCAGGCCAGCGATATGTTGCGACGCGTATCAAGCATTCAGCCGTTCCATTCGTAGACTTCCTTTTCATAGGCCTCGCGGAACCCGGCGCGCTGCAGATTGCGGTAGGAATGCTCGAGCATATAGAGGGTTTCGGAAACCAGCGACGAACAGCCGAGTTGCCCGGCGCGTTCGGCCCGCTTGGCGATCAGCGCCTGTTGCGCGACGCGCCTGCGATGACTCTCGACGCTGGCCGCCGCCATCAGATATCCGATGTCTTCGAAGACGCAGAGAGCAGCAATCGCGACCGGACGTGCGCCGTCGAACGCCATGTAGTGGAAAAAGCCCGCTTGACCCGCGGACCTCGCAAATTCCGGCCACAAGGTCTCACCCAGTTTTTCGTCAGCCGCCGCGATATCGTGTGCGCCCACCTGCCGGATTTCGAGATCGGTCTCGAACGGTGCCGGCGCGGGACCGTCTCGATAGAGGGGCGGATAGCCGGTGCGCCGGACGCGGGACAGTCCGCTTTGCTCCAGCCAGCCGCGCGCCACGTCCATGTCTGGGCCGGGGCTGAGCCAGACGAAGAAGCGCTTCACGCCTTCGGCCGAAAACAGCCCGATGAGACGCCTGACGCTACCCGAATCCATCCCTGCTTCGGCGCCGCACAGATAGACGCGATTGAGGTTGGCGGATGCAAAGGGAGCCTGACCGCCGGGATCGATGGTGACGTAACTATCGCCGAAGGGTGCGCCGTGGAATTCTCTGCGGATCAGGCTATCCGGCCGGCATCTCGTATCCAGCCAGGCGGCAAGCCGCCTCATTTTCAACGACAGGCCGATCTTGTCCATTGCGCTCCCCGCGAGCACCGCCTTCGCGCACACCCGTCGCAGTTTTCACGAAAGCGGCTCGATTGGGAAGCGCCGCCGTTTCAAAAAGGCCCGGGCACCGGGCCGACGGGCGTTGCCAGCAGCGCATCGATTTCCTCACGCGACCGCAGACGCAGTTTCGGTCCGGCGAAATCGTCGAAGAGTCCCAGATGGCCCGAGAACGAGGTCGGCGTCCGGCGTTGCCAATAGGCCTCGGCCCATTGCAGAAAGGCCTCGTGTTCGCCGGCGGAGGCGCCCTTCCAGGGACCGCGCCGGGACAGACCCTCGCTGCAAATGATCCAGGGCAGGTCGAGCCAGATCAGCGAGGTCGCGAACGGCAGCGCGGCCGCGGCCAGCCATCCATAGACGCCTTCGATGATCCACTGCGGCTTGCCGGCGATCTCGACAACCATCGTGGTTGCCTGAGTTTCGTCCCGCTTCACGCCGACCTTGTCCTGCCAATGGATCGGATCGAGATCATAGGCCGGCGCACCGATGCGCCGCGAAAGCGCCCGCGCAAGGGTGCTCTTGCCCGATCCGCTGTTGCCGATGATCACGACCCTCGGCCCAAGTTTCGAGCCGAGGGGCATGATCGCCGGCTGCACTCAGGCCGCGACGCGGTGCGCGGCGATGATCTGGTCGGCGGCGCGGCCGGTGACTTCGGCCATGCGGTCGAACGCGCGCGTGAAACCGCCGGCGCCGGCGGTGGCCGAGCGCAATTCCACGATCAATTCGCCGATCTCGGCCTCCGGCATCATGGCGCGGACGCGGTCCCATCCAGGCCAGCCGTCGCGGGTGTCGAAGCCGAGAATCTGTCCGCGCCGTCCCGACAGGATGGCGTTGATCTTCGCGGTGGCGTCGGTCGGACAGACGATCTCCACCACATGGATCGGTTCCAGCAGCACCGGCTGGCACTGCGGCAGCGCCTCGGTAACACCGATCCGCGCCGCGGTGCGGAAGGCGAGGTCCGAGGAGTCCACGCTGTGATAGGAACCGTCGGTCAGCGTCACCGCAACGTCGATGACGGGAAAGCCGAGCGGCCCGCGCAGCAAGGCGTCGACCACGCCCTCTTCGACCGCGCCGATGTAATTGCGCGGCACCGCGCCGCCGACCACCTTTTCGTGAAACTCGAAGCCGCCGCCGCGCGGCAACGGCTTGACCTCCAGCACCACGTCGCCGAACTGGCCGTGGCCGCCGGACTGCTTCTTGTGCCGGCCGCGCTGGGTGATCGATTTGCGGATGGTCTCCTGATATCCGATCGGCGGCGTGTGCGATTTGACGTTGACCCCGAAGCGGTCGCTCAGGCGCTCCTGCGCGACCCGCAGATGCATCTCGCCCTGCCCCCACAGCACGATGTCGTGGGTTCTCGGGTTCTGGATCATGGTCAGCGAAGGATCTTCCTCGTTGAGCCGCAGCAGGGCCTGGCCGAGCTTGACATCGTCCTTGCGGTCGCCGGCGGCGATCGCAATCGACAGCACCGGCGGCACGGGCTCGACGGTGACGAGCGCGTTCGGCGCGGTCTTGCCGCCGGACAGCGTGTCGCCGGTCTTGACGGTATCGAGCTTGCCGAGCGCCACGGTGTCGCCGGCCTCGGCGGAGGCGCGTTTGCTGTCAAGGGCGCAATTCACCGACGAGATGCCCGACACCCGCCCGCTCTCTCCGGACGAGAAATGCAGCGTCGCGCCATCGTCGATGTGACCCGTGAACAGCCGCGTCAGCGACAGCTTGCCGCCGTGCTGCAAATGCACGGTCTTGAACACATAGCCGATCGCGTCCTTGGTCGAGGGCACACCGAGACGCTTGGCGGTCTGCGCCACGCCGGGCGCTTCGTGGCGCAGCGCCTTCATCAGACGCAGCACGCCGTTCTCGCGCAGGGCGGAGCCGAGCAGCACCGGACAGATCACCCCTTCGCGCAATTCGCGGGCGAGGTCGTCGAACACCGCATCGCGCGGCGGTGGAATGTCCTCGAGCAGTTGCTCCATCAGCGCGTCGTCGTGATCGGCGAGCTTTTCCAGCATCGAGAAGCGGGCTTCCTTCTCGCGGTCGAGGTCGCCGCCCTCCAGCGCCACGACTTCGGAAGCCTTGTGTTCGCGGTAGACGAAGGCGCGTTCCAGCGCGAGGTCGACGAAACCGGCGATCAAATCACCGTTCCAGATCGGAATCTGCCGCAATACCAGCGGAATGCGCGACGCCGGCTGCAAGGTCGCGAGCGTCTCGCGGATGCGCTTGTTGGCGCGATCGATCTTGTTGAGAAACAGAAAGCGCGGAATACCGAGATCCTCGAGTTCGCGCAGGATGAGCTGGAGCTGCGGCAGCTTCTTCTCATCGGCCTCGCAGACCACGACCGCGGCGTCGACCGCCGGCAACGCGGCGCGCATGTCGTGCGCGAACTCGACCGAACCGGGACAATCGACAAAAGTGTAGCTGTCGCCCATGAAACTCGTGGTGGCGGCGGCGAGGCCGACGCCCATCTTGTGGCGGCGGGCTTCCGCCGTGGAATCGCCGACGGAAGTCCCGGCGTCGACGCTGCCGGCGCGCGGGATTGCACCGGTGCGCGCCAAAATTGCTTCTAGAAGTGTGGTTTTACCGCTTTGGAAAGGGCCCACCAGTGCAATGCACCGTGGACCGCGGGGACTTCTGACGTCCTGTCCCATTGCCGCCTCCTTGGTTGGAGCTCGGCCCTTGATTGGGTCGGCGGATGGGATGCTCCCCCTCCGCCGACGATTTGGCAAGCCGGAAAAATGTAGCTGCGCTGCGTTGCGCCGCAGTCTCCCGCCGTTGATTGGCGTTCGCAGCAACATCCCCGCTCCGCAAGGAGCGGGGCGAGCAATAAGCCGTTACCTGCCCGGCCGAAGTTCCAGGCTTTCAAGACCGGCCGCGACGCTCAGGCCGACCTGGCCCTGCACGCTGAGCGGCTGCAACGCGATAGAATTATCCGAGCCGCCGACCAGCACGTTGCCGCCGAGCCCGACGCCGACCGATGCGCTGCCTTGCGCGCCGGCGTAATTGCCCGAGAGATCGCCCGGCCCGAGCCGCGACACCGGCGCGTAGACGCCCCAGGCGAGCGCCAATTCCTGGGTGATGCCGAGATCGACGCCGACCTTGCGGATGGTCGCAACATAACGGTCTTCCGGCATGCCGTCGGCGCGCAGCACGCAGCCGAGATTGGTCACGGAGCCGACGATGAAGCCGATGCTGGCGCCGCCGCGGCATTCGAGCACGCCGACCCGCAGGCGATCCATCGGCTGCTGCGCACGGGTGCCGGCGAAGGATGTGACCAGCGTGGCAAGGGTTAATCCGGCAAGGACAAGTGAACGGCGCATGAAGTAATCTCCGGCTGAAAAGATGTGATGCGAACAGAAATCAGAACAGCGCCATAGCCCCAGCGCCGGGCTTTCTATGACACAACACCGGCGGGGATGCCATATTTGCGGCGCGCCGCGCGCCGACCCCGCCCAAACGAAAAGAGGCCCGCTTTCGCGGGCCTCTTTCGCCGGCATCGCGCTTTGTCAGCCGCGATGGTGATGGTGACGGTGATGATCGTGGTGGCGATAGCCGCCGAGCCGCACCGGCTCCAGCTCGATCGAAGCCACCCCGGCCGCGACGTTCAGGCCGGTCTGGCCCTGCAGGCTGATCGGCTGCAGCGCGTAGGCATTGGCCGGACCGCCGACCAGGAAATTGCCGCCGCCGCCGATACCGACCGAGGCGTTGGCGCCGACGCCGCCGTAATTGCCGGCGAGATCGCCATAGCCGACCCTCGTGCTCGGCGCGTTCACCGCCCAGGTCAGCTTGGTCTGATCGGTGATGCCGAGATCGAGCCCAAGCCGGCGAAGCGTCGCGATGTAAGGTTCGGGCCGACGGCCTTCGCTCTGGAACACGCACTGCAGGCTGGTGCTCGAGCCGACCACGTAGCCGACATTCTGGCCGCCCTCGCATTGCAGGATGCCGGCGCGGACGGGCGGCATCGCGTTGGCGCTGGCGATCGAGCCCGCGAGCGCGACGATGGAAATCGTAAGTGTAGAGAGTCGCATTAATCTGGTCTCCGCGTGACGAATTGAATTTGCGGAGCGGACAGGATGGAAGCGCCGTGTCCAAAACAAGGCGCTTCCGGAAAGTTGCCGCCGAAACATCAAAACTTCGGCGGCAAATATTCGAAGTCGTGATTTGACTATCTCAAATTGCCACAAAACCGCTGGATGCGTTTGCAGGCGTCCTCGAGATCGGAATTTTTCGCCGCATAGGAGATGCGGAACGCAGGTCCCAGTCCGAACGCGGAACCCTGCACCACCGCGACGCCTTCGTTTTCCAAAAGCTCGGTGACGAAATCCTCGTCGTTGGCGATCACCTTGCCGGACGGCGAAGTTTTGCCGATGGTTCCGGCGCAGGACGGGTAGACGTAGAACGCGCCCTGCGGCCGCGGACAATCGATGCCCTTGGCCTGGTTGAGCATCGACACCACGAGGTCGCGGCGCTCCTTGAAGGCCTTGTTGTTGACCGGGATGAAATCCTGCGGACCGTTGAGCGCCTCGACCGAGGCCCATTGCGAAATCGAACACGGGTTCGATGTCGACTGCGACTGGATGGTCTGCATCGCCTTGATCAGCTCGGCCGGGCCGCCGGCGTAACCGATGCGCCAGCCGGTCATGCAATAGGCCTTCGACACGCCGTTCACCGTCAACGTGCGTTCGTAGAGCTTCGGCTCGATCTGCGCCGGCGTCGTGAACACGAAGTCGTCATAGACCAGATGCTCGTACATGTCGTCGGTCATCACCCAGACCTGCGGATGCTTCACCAGCACGTCGGTGATCGCCTTCAACTCGGCGCGCGTATAGGCCGCACCCGTCGGGTTCGACGGCGAGCACAGGATGATCCATTTGGTCTTCGGCGTGATCGCCTTCTCGAGATCGCCCGGCTGCAGCTTGAAGCCGTGCTCGGCCGTGCACACCACCGGCACCGGCTCGCCGCCGGCGAGCGCCACCATCTCCGGATAGCTCACCCAGTAGGGCGCCGGAATGATGACCTCGTCGCCCGGATTGATGGTGGCCATCAGCGCGTTGTAGAGCACCTGCTTGCCGCCGGTTCCGACGATGATCTGGTTCGGCGTGTAGGTGAGACCGTTCTCGCGCTGAAACTTGGCGATGATCGCCTGCTTCAGCTCGGGAATGCCGCCGACATCGGTATACTTGGTCTTGCCGGCCTCGATGGCATGGATCGCCGCCAGCTTGATGTTGGCAGGGGTGTCGAAATCGGGCTCGCCGGCGCCCAGCCCAATGACGTTGCGGCCGGCCGCTTTGAGCGCGCGTGCTTTATCCGTGACCGCGATGGTCGCGGACGGCTTCACACGGTCAAGCGCAGCGGACAGGAACGACATCATTATCTCCTTGCGGACATCGGCAGCACACCATGTGCGGCTCTAAGATCCACAACTCTATTTGCTGGGATCGTGGCACCCTAAAACGGGTCACGCTGCATCGCAAGAAGCTTGGCCCGGAATGGCCAAACTTTAGGAAACGTTAAAAGCCGCCGGCTAGGGTGGCGCAACATTCATAAAATTCCGCGGCGAAATGACTCATATCTGGCAAGGGCTGCGATCCGGCCAATGGCTGACCGCCGCGCGGATACGCGGCTACAGCCTGATCCTGCTCGGTTTCTGCGCCGTCGCGGTGGCCGGCTGGATCGCCCTGTCGGACGGCCTGATCGACCGCAACGGCAAGCCGCTCGGCACCGATTTTTCCAATGTCTATGCCGCGGGAACGCTGACCTGGCAGGGCCGGCCCGCGGACGCCTATGCGCCGCCGCTGCAGCACGCCGAGGAGAAGGCGGTGTTCGGGGGCCGCGAGGTACCGTTCTACGGCTGGCATTATCCGCCGTTCTTCTTCGCCATCGCCTTCGCCGTGGCCGCCTTCCCCTATGCGTGGGGGCTTGCGATCTGGCTGATGGCAAGCTTCGCCGCTTACCTGGCGGCGATGCGCGCGATCCTGCCGCGGCCGCAGACGCTGCTGGTCGCGGCTGCCTTCCCCGCCGCGTTCGTCAATATCGGCCACGGCCAGAACGGATTTCTCACCGCGGCGCTGCTCGGCGGCGCGCTGCAGCTCTTGGATCGGCGACCGTGGATCGCCGGCGTGCTGATCGGCTGCCTCGCCTACAAGCCGCAATTCGGCGTTCTGATTCCGGTTGCGCTGCTGGCGGGCGGGCGGTGGAGCACGATCGCCGCCGCGGCCGTCACCATCGCAGCGCTGCTCGCGATCAGCTTCGCGACGCTCGGCGGCACCGTCTGGCACGCCTTCGCCGACTCCATGAGCTTCACCCAGACCGTGGTGCTCGAACAGGGCGACACCGGCTGGGAGAAGATCCAGTCGATCTTCTCGGCGGTGCGGATGTGGGGCGTGAGCGTCCATGCCGCCTATGCGGTGCAGACCGCGCTGTTGCTGACGCTCGCCGCGACGCTGGCGTGGCTGTGGCAGAGCGATGCCGCATTCGAGCTCAAGGCCTCCGCGCTCGCCACCGCGAGCCTGCTCGCGACGCCCTACGTGCTCGATTACGATCTGGTCGCAACAGCGGTGGCCATCGCGTTCTTCGCGCGCCACGGCTTGACCCGCGGCTTTCGCAGTTTCGAGATCAGCCTGCTGGCGGCGGCCTTCATGGTGCCGCTGCTGTCGCGCGGCATCGCCGGCGCGACTGGCATACCACTCGGCCTTCTGGTTCTGCTAACGCTTTACGTTTTCACCTTGCGGCGCGCGGTGCTCGATCGCACAGCCTCCGCTGCGCATGCGCAGAGACTCGCGCAAGCGTGATCCGATTTGTTCCGGCGTGTTGGAAAAGACTTCTCCCCGGTTGCAGTGCGGTAGAAGTTTTCGACCTTTTCCATCTTGCGGGCCTTGCGAGGCAGCAACATCGGCATCATTGTTTAGCCGCGTTGCGGAGCGACAAGGCAATCGCTTCACACGGGGCCGAATATTTCCAACCAGCAAAACAAAGTCTTCCGAACAGTCTGTCATCCTTACCAATCGAACGAAGCCGAATGTACAAACTCTATTCGATGCAACGCTCCGGCAACAGCTACAAGGTCCGCCTTGCGCTGGCACTTTTGAACGCGCCCTATCGCGCCATCGAGATCGACATCCTGCGCGGCGAGAGTCGAACGCCGGAATTCCTCGCCAAGAATCCGAGCGGCCAGGTGCCGCTGCTGGAAGTCGGCGAAGGTCGCTACCTCGCCGAATCCAACGCGATCCTGTGGTACGTCTGCGGCGGCACGCCGCTCGCGCCGGAATCGCGGATCGAGCGCGCCGAGGCGCTGCAGTGGATGTTCTTCGAGCAGCACGCGCTGGAGCCGAACATCGGCGCCGCCTATTTCTGGCTGGCGCTGGTCAAGGGCGGCCGCGACCTGCAGACACATGCGCTGGATGACTGGATGGAGCGCGGCTACGCCGCGTTGCAGGTGATGGAAAATCACCTCAAGACCCATGAGTATTTTGCCGCGGGTCAGCTCACCGTCGCCGACATCGCGGTGTACGGCTACACCCACGTCGCCGACCGCTGCGACTTCGACCTGGCGACCTTTCCGGCGATCCGCGCCTGGCTGCGCCGGGTCGAGCAGACCCCGGGCTTTGTCACCATGGACTCGCAGCCTGGCGCCGCGGTCGAGGACACGCCCGGCATCGCCGCCGAGGCCTGAGCGCGGCAGCGCCCGGTCAAAATCCTCGGGATTTGTCCAAAAGCGCGGAAATAGCGGGTACAAACTGCGGGCACAGCGGGCATAACGTCTGCCCCGCCGTCGTTTCGCCATGTTCGACCGTCCCCCGCCGCAAAATAGCCAGCGATTCCAGCGATATATTTGGGGGTTGCGGGTGATTCGCCCGCATTGAAGGATCTCTCGGCCATGAAACGGTCGCCCGGCGCCAAAGGCTTTAATGGCCGCTCCGCGCCTGTTGCATCGTCCCGACTGACGAACGCCGTCGCGGCTTCGCTCGCGATTGGCGCCTTGTCGCTGTGCCTGATCGTCACCCTCACGGTGCTCTCGATCAAGGTCTCGATGGCGATGCCGCTCCCCGCTTAATCAAAGATTTTTCCAGGCCATTTTTCGAAGCCACTCGCATTTTTGCGCGACAACACGCGGTGCCGGGCATCGCGATCGGGTAACGATGAAGACACCTGTCGTACTTGTTTCGCTGATGCTGGCGACGGCGATCCTGCTGGCGGCTTCGCTGCTGATCGCCACCGGCACCCGCGGCGAAGATGCGCTGTGGCCGCTCGGGGGGCATTCGGCGGGCGGCGCCGTGCTGCCGCAACAGCGGGGAAAGTGACTGGCGTCGCCGCTGACTTCGATGCGCGAAACCCCGCTCCGCTCCGCCTCTCGATGTCATTTGATCCAATAAGACTGGAAAGCCGGTTCTTCCGCGCCAACCTTTCCTTAACCATGGAGCGAGAAAGCCCGCCACAATTGCAACCATCGGTCAAGCTGGGCGCGTTACTCTCGTGGAGGAACGAGAAACAGGCATGCGGTTCGACTGGCGCGCAATCTGTGGTCCGGCTCTGACGACCGCGACGGCTTTGATTGCCTTCGCGATCGATCGCTATTTCCTGGGCGTCCCCAATCCGGCGCCGTTGTTCGTCTGCATCGTCGCGTTTGCGGGCTCGCTCTCGGGGCTTGCGTCGGGGCTGATCAGCGCCGCCATCGCGGTCGGCTGTTCCGCGCTGTTCTTCCTCAACCACCGCACGGCGCCCGGCTACGACATGGCCGACCTGGTGCGGCTCGCCATGCTGTCGGTGACCGCAGGCGCCACCGCCGCCATCACCGGCCTGCTGCGGCAAAGGATGATGGATGCGTTCGCGTGGGAGCGCCGGCACTATGACACGGCCGCACGGCTCGCCGCCGCGCTCGACCAGTTCGACATCGGCATCGTGCTTCTGGATTCCGACACCCGCGCGGAATTCATCAACCGTGCCTTCCGCGATTATTTTTCGCTTCCCGACGACAAGGCCGACAGCAAGCCGCCCTTCATCGCGCTGATGTATCACGGCCGCGACACCGGCACCTTCGAACTGCCGGAGGAAGAGTTAAACGCCTTCATCGCGCGGCGCACCGAGATGATACGATCGGGCGATTCCACGCCGATCAACATCCGGCTCGCCGACGGCAAGGTGCTGCGCTTCAGCTGCACGGCATTGCCGGACGGCGGACGGATGCTGAGCTACACGCCGGTCACCGACCTCGTCCGCCACACCGACGATCCCGCCAAGGCCGAATACTACCGGTCGCTGCGCGGCAGCGGCCAACGCACTCCCGGCTGGCACCAGCGTGCCGCGGAATAGCAGCGGCTCCCCATCGAACCGCGAACGGGATTGATCGTTCGAGGCTGCATCCCTGGTAAGGGCACGAAATCACCGGCGCTCGCGCGCGCCCTTATTTCAGCGCTTTCCGGGCCTGTGGATAAGTCCGGCTGTCATTGCTGCGTAACAAAGCAGGACTAGCCTGCGCCTTGCGTCTGATCAGGCCCCCCGTCACAGATCATTCGCCCCAGCGGTCCCCGTCAGTCGCCGCGTCTGGCCGGGGCCGCACTTTTTTTGGCTCCTGCCTGTTGCCCTCTCGCGTCGAGTAAGCCCGGCGATTTCAGCATCCGCGCTCAGGCGAACCGCCTTCATGATCCGTGTCGCTCTCTTTGCCCTCGCCTTCCTCGCGCTTACGCTGGGGCTGCTGCCGTTCCAGCTGATCGCGGTCCTGTTTGGCCTGCGGCTGCAACGGAGCATTCCTCATTTTTATCACCGCGTTCTTTGCGCGCTGATCGGGGTGCGGATTCGCGAGGTGGGAACACGATCGACCGCCAGCCCCGCGCTGATCCTCTCCAACCACGTCTCCTGGCTCGACATCTCCGTCATCTCGGCGCTGTCGCCGGTGGTGTTCGTGGCCAAGAGCGAGGTGGCGCGGTGGCCGGTGTTCGGCTGGCTCGCGAAATTGCAGCGAACCGTCTTCATCAACCGGCAGGCCCGGCACCAGACCGGCGCCGCCACCCGCGAGATTGCCGGCCGGCTGCTCGGCGGCGACGCCGTGGTGTTGTTCGCCGAGGGCACCTCGAGCGACGGCACCCGCGTGCTGCCGTTCCGCTCGGCGCTGGTCGGCGCGGTGCATCACGCGCTCGGCAACTCGGCCGATCATGCTGACATCACCGTGCAGCCGATGTCGGTGGCTTACATCGGCTTCGGCGGCGTGCCGATCGGCAGGGCGCTGCGCGAACGCGTGGCGTGGTACGGCGACGCCGAGCTGATGCCGCATCTGGCGCGCGTGCTGGCGTCGGGCGCGGTCGATGTCACCGTGAGCTGGGGCGAAGCCATCGCCTACGACATCAGCGCGGACCGCAAGGCGATCGCGCGCGAAGCCGAAAAGTCGGTCCGGCGCATGACCGCGGCGGCCCTGCGCGCTACGCCGCCGGTGACGCCGGCGGCCTCCGGCCAGGCGCTGCCGGAACCGGCGTGAACCGCATGGGCGCCACGGTGCGCCGCGCCTTGCGGCTTTGAGGCGTCGGGACCAAAATGCGCCCTGTCTCGCGCTTCACTTCCCACAGGACTAAATCCCATGCAAATTCGCAATCTCGGCGGCTCCGGCCTGCGTGTTTCCGCCGTCGGCCTCGGCTGCAACAATTTCGGCCAGCGCACCGATCTGGAAACCTCGCGCAAGGTGATCCACAAGGCGATCGACCTCGGCATCACGCTGTTCGACACCGCCGACATCTATGCGGGCATGGGCGGCTCCGAAACCGTGCTCGGCGAGGTGCTCGGCGACCGCCGCAAGGACATCGTGCTGGCGACGAAATATTCCAAGCCGATGAGCAATGACGGCACCAAGCAGGGCGCGTCGCGGCGCTACATCATGTCCGCGGTCGAGGCCAGCCTGAAGCGGCTGAAGACGGACTATATCGATCTCTACCAGCAGCATGATTTCGATCCTCTGACGCCGATCGAGGAAACGTTGCGGGCGCTCGACGACCTGATCCGGCAGGGCAAGGTGCGCTATATCGGCAATTCGAATTTTCCCGCCTGGCGCATCGCCGAGGCCGAGCTTTTCGCACGACAGATGAATGTGAGCAGGTTCGTCTCCTGCCAGGACGAATACAGCCTGGTGGTGCGCGACATCGAGAAGGATCTGCTGCCGGCGGCGCAGGCCTACAATCTCGGCCTGCTGCCGTTCTTTCCGCTCGCCAGCGGACTGCTCACCGGCAAATACAAGCGCGGCGCCACCGTGCCGGCGGATACGCGCTTTGCCAAGATGCCCGCGATCCGCGACCGCTACGTCACGCCGCGCAACGAGGACATCGTCGAGAAGCTGCAGACGTTCGCGCAAGCGCGCGGCCACACTTTGCTCGAACTCGCCTTCTCATGGCTGGCGGCACGCCCGCAGGTCTCCAGCGTGATCGCCGGCGCCACCCGCGTCGAACAGGTCGAGCAGAACGTGCAGGCGATCGGCTGGAAGCTCGGCGTGGAAGAGATGGCGGAGATCGACAAGATCACGAAGTGAGATTGGTCATTCCGGAATGCGCCACTTGGCGCAAGCCGGAATCCATAACCACGATTGGGGGTTATGCGATTTCGCACTCGCTCCCTGCAAACAGCCCCGGATTGACGAGCCAGTATTGGCCTAACCGACATCATCTACCCCGCCGCCGCGCCCGCCTTCGGCCGCGTCACGGTCTGCCGCACTTCGAACCCCTCGAATTGCGGAGGGCCGAGATAGAGCGGCTTGTTGTCGCCGGCCTTCTGGTGCGCTGCCCGGAACGCGTCCGATTTGGTCCACGCCTCGAAAGCGGCGTTGCTTTCCCAGATCGTGTGCGAAGCATACAGCGTGTGATCCTCTGCTTCGGGTCCTTTGAGCAGATGAAACTCGACAAAACCCGGCACCTTGCCGAGGTGGCTGTCGCGCGAAGCCCAGACGTGCTCGAACGCGGCTTCGGAGCCCTTCGCGACGCGAAAACGGTTCATGGCGATGAACATAGCTCGATCTCCTCATGCCGCCGAGTGTACACAATCCGACAATTGCGCTGCATCGGCCGCGGAAAACACAAGCACAGCAAGAACTCACGCCACCAGTCCCTGCATGGGCTTCACCGCCGCACTGTCGGGAAACACCGCTTCCGACAGCACCCGTTCGGCAAGGCCGAGATGGTCGCGCAGCACGCCCTTGATCACGGCGCGCAGATCGGTGGTCGGCGCGAGGTCGCGGGCCTCGTAGAGGTTGGCGGGCTTCAGCCCGGGCCAGTCGGAAATCACCCGCCCGCCTTTCACCGCGCCGCCGGCGAGCAGCGCGATCGTGCCGGTGCCGTGATCGGTGCCTTGGGTGCCGTTGATGCGCGCGGTGCGGCCGAACTCGGTCGCGACCACCACGATACTGTCGCGCCAGCGCTCACCCAATCCGCTTTCGAATTCCGCCAGCGCGCCATCGAGGCCGGACAGCAACTGCGCGAGCCGCCCGACCGGGCCGCCTTCATTGGCGTGGGTGTCCCAGCCGTCGAAGGCGAGTGCTGCGATCCGCGGGCCGTCGTCGGCCGCCATCAGCTTGCCGGCGCCGCGCGCCACCATCCGCATCGTGCCGATGGCGTTGGTGCCGGGCTTCGGCTTCATGTCGTCGCCCTGCGCGGTCTTGTCGAGTTGCAGCCCCTGCGACAACGCCGTCGCCAGCGCCGGATCGCGGTGCCGGTAAAGCTCGACCAGCCGCATCGCGGTGTCGTCATCGGCCTGGGGCAGTGCTACCGGCGCCCAGCCCACGGTCGGCGCCGCGCCGCGCAGCACCAGCGGCGTGGTCGGCCCGACCGCGAGCGCGCCCATGACCCGGTCGCCGCGCGGCAATCCTTCCAGCGCGCGATTGAGCCAGCCCGACTGCACCCGGCCAGGACCCGCAAAGCCGCTTTCCAGCACGTCCTGTCCGTCGAAATGCGAGCGGTCGCGGTACGGCGTCGACACCGCATGGACCACGGCGGCGTGTTTGTCTTTGTACATCCGCGCGAATTCCGGCATCGAGGGATGCAGCGCGAAGAACGAGTCCAGCATCGTCGCCGCGTGCGGGCCGTCCGACGTCAGCGCGATCGCGCCGTGCAGGCCGGCATAATCGGGATCAGCCGATCGGCGCGACGGTGGCAAGCCCATCGAGCGCGCCGCGCAGGATCACGACGATCAGCCGCGGATCGCGGCCGTCGGCGGCGCGCGCGAATTTTGGCAAATAGGCCCAGGCCGCGAACGAGGCGCCGCCGAGCAGCAGCGTGCGCCGCGAAGTCACGAGCGATCTTCGGCTTTCGCAGCAATCCATCGTCATCTCCTCTGGAATTCCGGCGACATCAGCAACAATGCCAGCGCCTGTTGCCGCGTCTCCGCGCGCTCGATGGTCCGGCGCGTCTCGGGCGACGCCGCGTCCGCCGCGGCGAGTTCGAGCAGATCGCGCGGATCGATGTTGTTGCCGAGACGCGAGGCGATCTGCGCCGAAATATCGAGCCGCAGCTTCATGCCTTCCGGCGCCGCCCATGCCGCATTGGTGTCGGGAAATCCGTTCGGCCCGGCGGGGGTCCAGAGCGGCTGGCCGAGCTGGTTGAGGCCGCCGAGATAGACGCCGGGATCCTCCGGGATTCGCGCCAGCAGCCGGCCGGTCGCCACCAGGAATTCATAGGGCGAACGCACCTTGGTCAGCGGCGCCTGCCAGGCCTCGTCGGAATCCACCAGCGCCAGGGTCATCGCCCGGAGATCGCCGTCGGTTTTGCGGAATACCTCCTGCAGCCGCGCCACCAGCGCCGGCGGCGGATCGTCCGCCACAAAATGACGCGCGAACTTTGTCGCGATGAATTTGGCGGTGGAAGGATGGCGCGCGATATCGGCGAGCGCCGCTTCGCCCTGCGCGACGCCGTCGTTTTCGTAGATCTTGCCGAGCAGGGCTTGCGGTCCCGGCTGATGCGCATTGGCGTTGAAGGCAAAATTGCCGGGCGCGCCGAGCTGCCCCTGCCGTCCGGCGAAGGTCCAGCCGGTGATGATGCGCGCGAGCGAGGTCACATCTTCCTGGGAGTAGCCGCCGCCGACACCCAGCGTATGCAGCTCCATGATTTCGCGCGCGAGGTTTTCGTTGAGGCCGCGCTTGCGGTTCTGCCCGGCGCGCGAGTCCGGCCCGAGCGATTGCTGGTTGTCGAGGAAAAAAAGCATCGCCGGATGCTGCTCGACCGCCCTGAGCATGTCGCCGAAGCGTCCGAGCACATGCGGGCGGATCGCCTCGCGCTCGAACGAGCCCGCCCACATCCGCGCCAATTCGCCCTTGTTGGCGGAGATGCAGAAATGGTTGGACCAGAACGCCACCAGCCGTTCGGTAAACCCGCAATCGGCGATGACCGCGCGCTGCAGCCGCGCCAGCGCCTCGGCGCGGTAGGTCTTCTGGATGACGTTGAGCGGTTGCGGCGGCTGTTTTGGCGCGTTCGGCTGCGTCGCTTCGGTCGCCGCCATGGTCGCGCCCGCATTGCCGTTGTCCGGCGGCTTCATCGCCGGATCTTTTCCCGACATTTCCATCGCGACGCTGCTGAGCGACTGGCTGCGCCGCGGCGCCTTGGCATCCGCCGCCGGCGGCGCCGGGTTGGCCTCGGTAGGAACCGCGCCCGCCTTCGCGGCCGCCTCGCGCGCGGCCTTGACCTCCGCCTGATAGGCGAACACGGCTTCGGCCAAGGCCGGGGTCGACTGCAATCCCGGCATCTCCAGCAGTGCGCCGTTGGGGCGGCTCAGTTCGGCCTTCACAAAACCGCGCGGGTCGGAGCCCGCATTGACGAGATCGCCCGATGCGCCGCCGCGCGCGCCTAGTCCGAAGCGATTGAGCGCGACAAGCGCGGTTTGCGAATTGCGGGCCATCGGATTTCCCTAAAATTGTCGCTGCGCGTATATTGGCCGGCAAATATACCGCCGTTCGGCATGAACCGGACATGAAGAAGGCGACGAGAATTGAGTTCGGTTGATGACGAATAAGTTAGGAACACCGCCCTCCCGCCGCCTCGCCTGTTCCCGATGCGGAACGGAGTTCACCTGCAGCCTCGCGGGGCCATGCTGGTGCGCCGAGGAAGTTGCGCGGCTGCCGATGCCGCTCGACGGCGAGGACTGCCTGTGCAGGGATTGCTTGCGGAAAGCGGCGGCGTCAGAGAGCCCGCGGCCCTAGGCCTCTCCGTCATTGCGAGGAGCGCAAGCGACGAAGCAATCCATTCTTGCTTGCCGGGTCCATGGATTGCTTCGCTTGCGCTCACAATGACGGCGGCTTCCGGCTCTCACCATGCCAGCGATTATCTTTGATCTGCAGCAAGGCGTGACCGCACATTTCGGCGCTTCATCATTGTCAAAAGGAGATCTCTGATGAGCACCCTGACCAAACTCGCGCTCGGCGCGATGGGGAGATTGCGGCCCAAGCCGGCGAAGGGCGATGCTACGCCCAGAATCGCGCTGCCTGCCCCTGACAAGAACGGCGGCATGCCGCTGATGGAAGCGATCGCGAAGCGCCATTCGGCGCGCGAATTCACGGCACGGGAATTGCCACTGCCGCTGTTGTCGAGCCTGCTATGGGCTGCCAATGGCGTCAACCGCGCCGACGGCGGACGCACCGCGCCCTCGGCGATGAACGCGCAGGAGATCGACGTCTATGTCGCGCTGCCGTCGGGCGCTTATCTCTATGACGCCAAGGCGAATGCACTGGAACTGGTCGCCGGCAGCGACCTGCGGCGCGTCACCGGCTATCAGGATTTTGTCGACGAGGCGGCGCTGGACCTTGTCTATGTCGCCGATCACGGCCGCATGAAACTGGTGCCGGTCGGAAGCCGCGAGAGTTTTGCCTCCGCCGCCGCCGGCGCGATCACGCAGAATGTGTATCTGTACGCAGCCTCCAACGGACTCTCCACCGTGATCCGCGCCTGGATCGATCGCGACGCCATCGCAGGCGCGCTCGGGCTCGACCACGACCAGCAGGTGCTGCTGTCGCAGACGGTGGGCTTTCCGAAGGCCTGACCTCGGCTACACCGGGTAGCCCGGCGATTTGCGCGCGACGCCGTCGAACGCATCGAGCAGTTTTTCGCGCCACGCATGGACCGGATCATCCGCGGCCAGCAGCTTGAACGGGCTGACCACGCGCGCCCACTGGAACGCACCGAACACGATGTAATCGGCGTAGTTCGGCGCATCGCCGCCGAGAAAGGGTTGCGTCTTCAAGGTGAGCCGCATCGGGTCGAGCGCACGCCGAAAGCCCTCGACGGCCTTGTCGCGCCCCGCCACGACTTCTTCCAGCGGCTTGCCGAAGCGCGCTTCGCGGCTCGCGCGAAAATAGGCGGCATCAACCGGCTTCAGGTGGGCCGGGATATCGGCGACGATCAGTGGAAACATGCCGCCGACCACGGCGATATCGCCCCACCAGTTGATCATGCGGCCCATGGCGCGGCCGCCGTCGCCGCCAAACAGCGACGGCCGGTCCGGATAGCGGTCCTCGAGGTAGTTCGCGATCGCCCAGGAATCGGCGACCGAATTTTCGCCGTCGAGCAGCACCGGCACCTTTTCGGATTTATGGGGCGCGATGGCGTCCTTCTCGGTGAAGCACCACGGGATCGATTCCGCCGACAGTCCCTTATGCGCCAGCGCCATCCGCGTGCGCCAGCAGAACGGGCTGAACGGGCGCCCGACGTCGGTGCCGACGAGTTCGAAGAGTTTTAGAGTCATTGAATTGGCCCCCGCTCGGAACTCACCGCCGTCATTGCGAGGAGCGCAAGCGACGAAGCAATCCATTTCTCACCGCGCTGAGGCGTGGATTGCTTCGCTTCGCTCGCAATGACGGAGAGACGCGTGCCGAGATCACTTCACCACTGCCGCGGTCTGTCCGAACAACAGCTTGCGCTCTTCCTCGGTGCGGATCGCCGGCTGGCCGAAATTCGGGTTGACCTCCTTGGCCTTGGCATAGGCGCGCACCGTGGCCGGACGCTCGCCGATGGCTTCCAGCCAGCGCTTCAGATGCGGGAAGTCGTCGATGTTCTGGCCCTGGTTCTTGTAGGGCACGACCCAGGGATAGCTCGCCATGTCGGCGATCGAGTAGTCGCCGGCGATGAACGCGCGATCGGAGAGCCGCTTGTTGAGCACGCCGTAAAGCCGGTTGGTCTCGTTCACATAACGGGTGATGGCGTAATCGATCTTGTCCTGGGCGTAGTTGCGGAAATGATGGTTCTGCCCGGCCATCGGCCCGAGCCCGCCCATCTGCCAGAACGTCCACTGGATCGCGTCGTAACGGCCATAGAGGTCGGCGGGCAGGAATTTTCCGGTCTTCTCGGCGAGATACAACAGCATCGCGCCGGATTCGAAGATCGAGATCGGCTGGCCGCCGCCCTTCGGCTCATGATCGAGCAGCGCCGGAATCCGGTTGTTCGGCGCGATCTTCAGGAACTCCGGCTTGAACTGGTCGCCCTTGCCGATGTTGATCGGGAAGATCTTGTAGGGCAGCCCGGCCTCTTCGAGAAACATCGTGATCTTGTGGCCGTTCGGCGTGGTCCAGTAATAAAGGTCGATCATGGCGGCGTTCCTGTCCTGCGGGGTGCATGCAACTAGATGCGATTGCATGAAGTTCACCGCAACGGGGACACGAAGTCAATGGCGGGCCTTTCGCGATACGGCGAAGTGATCGATCAGCCGGCGCGGCCGTGCTCGCGCAACAGTCTTTCGCCGGCTTCGGTCACCGTCACGATCATGCCGAAGCCTGCGATGGTTTCGCGCGCGACGTAGCCGCGATCGGAGGCATCCTCCCAGATCGTCAGCCGCGGGCACGACGTGCGCCAGGTCGCGACCACCTCCGAATAGACCCGCGGCTCGCGCGCGATCCATTCGACGAAATCGAGCACCAGGGGATCCGCCGTTTCGGTCATCGGCTTTCTCCTTCGCTCAATAGGCCAGCGCGTCGCCGCCCGCGAGCAGCAGCCAGGTTCCGTAGATGATGTAGTAGCCGGCAACCGTGGTGATCAGCCGTCCCGCCCAGGTGCGGAATTGCGAATCCGTCATCGCCTCCAAGAGGCGCCGCGCCAGCGTGGTGCCGGCCATCGACGCCGCCACCGCGACGCCGGCAAGGACGGGATCAAGCGTCGCGGCCTGGTCGATGATGCCGCCGAAATAGATCAGCTTCACGAAATGGCTTGCGACCTGGCAGGTGGCCTTGGTCGCGACGATGCCGCGGCGGTCGAATTTGCCGCCGAGAAAGAAGGTATCCATCAGCGGCCCGGAGACCCCGGTCATCAGCATCAGCCCCATGCAGATCGAGCCGTAGAACGTGCCCTGCCAGATGCTCTCGGGATCGGGCTTCAGCGTCGACGGCGTCAGCCGCGCCAGGAACGGCGTCACCCCGAGCAGCAACAGCGCCATCGGCTTGTCCGGCACGTAGCGCGTGATCGACCATGCCGCCAGCGCGATCGCGCATCCGATCAGGTAGATCGCGACCGGACGCCAGCGGATGTGACGGCGCCACAGCAACGCGCGCCAGCCGTTCGACGCCATCTGCGTGATCGCGTGCAGCACCATCGCCGACGGCAGCGGCATCAGCGCCAAGAGCACGCCGATCAGGATCAGCCCGCCGGCCATGCCGAACAGGCCGGACAGGAATGCGGTCGCGACCATCAACAGGCCGAGGGCTGCAATCATCAGCGGCGTCATGCGAATCTCCCGCCGGTGGTTCTGCCCCGCTTGGACAGCGCGTACAAACTGAGTTATCTTGGCCTGCCATCAGTTTTGCTGAGGGTAAGTCCTTGGGGTAGACATGCGGCGGCTGCTGTTTCTCAACGGCATCAAGGCGTTCGAGGCGGCGGCGCGGACCGGCAGTTTTGCCGGCGCCGGCAGCGAGCTCAACGTCTCGGCGGCGGCGGTCAGCCGGATGGTGCATCTGCTGGAGCAGCGGCTCGGCGTCGCGCTGTTCGAGCGCAAGGCGAACCGGCTGGAGATGACGGCGGCGGGCCGCGCCTATCAGAGCGGGCTGACCCCGATCTTCGATGCGCTGGCGAGCCTGACCGCGCAGGTCACCGCGCCCGCCAGCGTCCGCGTCCTGACGCTGGGCGTCGGCCCGACCTTCGCGATGAAATGGCTGATCCCGCGGCTGGCGGATTTTCGCAAGGCCGAGCCCGACATCGACGTGCGCATCACCACCGGAGGTGCTGCGGCGCCGTTCGGCGACGACTGGAGCTGCGGCATCAAGCTCGGCGACGGGCAATGGCCGGGCCTGGTCGCCGAACCGCTGTTCGCCGCCGACCTGTTGCCGGTCTGCGCGCCGCGGCTGGCGGCGCCGCTCAAGCGCGCGAGCGATCTCAGGGGGCCGGCGCTGCTGCGCGTGGCGCATTCGCCCGACGACTGGCCTTCCTGGCTGAAGGCCGCAGGCGTCGCGCGGGTGACGGCGCGCGGACCCGAGTTCCAGTATTACGGCCAGGCGCTGCAGGCCGCCGTCGACGGCCTCGGCATTGCCATGGGGATACGTCCCTATATCGACGACGACCTCGCCGCAGGAAGGCTGGTGGCGCCGTTTGCGTTGTCGGTGCCGAAGGGCATGCGCTGGTACCTGGTCTATCGCAGCTTCCGCACCGACCAGCGCGACTTCGCCGCGTTCCGGCGCTGGATCATCCGCGCCGTGGCGGAACCGGCCGCGCGCGGCCGGCCCAGCGGCCGGACGCAGCGCCACGCCGGTTGAGCTCTGCTCAAAGACCTTGAATTCAGATAAGAAAACCTCGCAATCAAAGAAAAATCCGGGGGATGTGAACGAGTTCACATCCGTTTTCGGCCGTCCGTGGTCTGCTCCAGTCCCAATACGCGGAGTTGGGACATGCAGTGCGACTATGACGGCTTTAGAATCGAGTTTTTCGAGGCGGGCAGAGGCTTGTGGCACGCCCGGATTCGGCGGGCGGACCTGGAGCCGGTCAACATCGACGGGGTCTCGTTTTCGACGCTCGAAGTCGGCTTCGCATGGTCGGACCCCGATGCCGCCATCGCGGACGCCAAGACCCAGATCGATCAGCTCAAACTCAAGCGATATGCCGGCCAGGCGCCACATCCGGGATGGCAGGTTGCCGCCTGCTAGCCTGATCTGAAAAATGGGCTTTACCGATGCCGAAATCCGAGGCCAATTCGAACGCGCCGGGTGATATGGAACTGCCCGATTGTCCGCTATGCAGTACCCCGTTGGTGGTGCAGCGTATCATCCCCGGGCGATTGGGCCTGGAGCACTGGACGCTGCGATGCACGAAGTGCGGTCATATCCATCAGGATGCGGTCGATAAATCGTCGCCGCCGCACCGCCGCTCCACTGCGCCGACGCTCTGGCCGGAGACCTGATGCTTGCGCAGCTTGCGCATGATTGAGACGGCGCGGCTGCGGCCACATGGTTCGAGACGCGCGGCGAAGATCTCCTAGCCCTTGAACGCCAGCGCGATCGCGGCCTGGGCTTCCTGCTGGATCTGCCGCAGGTGGGCCGCGCTCCTGAAACTCTCGGCGTAGATCTTGTAGACATCCTCGGTGCCCGAGGGCCGCGCGGCAAACCAGCCATTGTCGGTGGAGACCTTGATGCCGCCGAAGGATTGCCCGTTGCCCGGCGCCGCCGTCAGCGCGCTCACCACCTTCTCGCCCGCGAGTTCCTTCATGGCGAGCTTTTCCGGCGACAGCGCCTTCAGCAGGTTCTTCTGCGCCGGCGTCGCGGGCGCATCGATGCGCTCGTAGTAGGGCACGCCGAGTTCGCTGGTCAGTTTGTCGAACAACTGGCTCGGATCGGACTTTGTCCGTGCCGTCATCTCGGCGGCCAATAGTCCCAGAATGATGCCGTCCTTGTCGGTGGTCCACACCGTGCCGTCGCGCCGCAGGAACGAGGCGCCGGCGCTTTCCTCGCCGCCGAATCCGAACGCCGCCGTCGATCAGGCCGTCGACGAACCACTTGAAGCCGACCGGGGTTTCGACCAGCCGGCGCCCGAGTTTCCTGGCGACGCGGTCGATGATCGCGCTGGAGACGATGGTCTTGCCGACCGCGCTGTCGCCGCGCCAGTGCGGCCGATGCTCGAACAGATAGGCGATCGCGGCGGCAAGGTAATGGTTGGGATTCATCAAGCCGTTGGAGCGGGTCACGATGCCGTGGCGGTCGGCGTCGGTGTCGTTGGCAAACGCAACGTCGAATTTGTCGCGCAAGCCGATCAGCCGCGCCATCGCGTAGGGCGAGGAGCAGTCCATCCGGATCTTGCCGTCCCAATCCAACGTCATGAAGCGGAAGGTCGGATCGACCGCGTCGCTGACGATGGTCGCATGGATGCCGTAACGCTCGATGACCGGCTGCCAGTAGCGCACCGCGGCGCCGCCGAGCGGATCGATCCCGATCTTGACGCCGGAGCCGCGGATCGCCTCCATGTCGACGACATTGGCGAGGTCGGCGACATAGGGGCCGATATAGTCGTAGCGATGCACGCAGGAAGCCTTGCGCGCCCGGTCATAGGGAATGCGCTTGACGCCCTTCAGATCGTCCTCGAGATAGCGGTTGGCGGCGCGCTCGATGGCGCCGGTGACGTCGGTGTCCGCCGGTCCGCCATTGGGCGGGTTGTATTTGAAGCCGCCATCCTCGGGCGGATTGTGCGACGGCGTGATCACGACGCCGTCGGCGAGGCCGCTCTTGCGGCCCTTGTTGGTGGTGAGGATGGCGTGCGAGATCACCGGCGTCGGCGTGTAGCCGTCGTGCTCGTCGATCATCACCTCGACGCCGTTCGCCGCGAACACTTCCAGCGCGCTCGCCAGCGCCGGCTCCGCCAGCGCATGGGTGTCGATGCCGACGAACAGCGGCCCGTCGATGCCGCTGGCCTTGCGATGATCGCAGACCGCCTGGCTGACCGCGAGGATATGGTTCTCGTTGAAGGCGTGGTTGAACGCGGAGCCGCGATGCCCGGAGGTGCCGAACGAAACCCGCTGCGCCGGGATGGACGGGTCGGGCTTGCCGGCAAAATAGGCCGTCACCAGCCGCGGCACATTGGTCAGCATCGACGGCTCGGCGGGCTTGCCGGCGAGCGGATTTACGTTGGCGGTCACTGGGTTCCCTTGAACAATTCCGGGACATTGTAGATGGCTTTTACAGCTCCGAACAAGGTTTCACCATCTCTCCCGATTGGTGATGCACTCGCGCCAAACGCCATGATCGCATTGGGCATTCGCGGTACTGACACCTGCTGACAAAGCAGCGCGCGGGTGCCGAATGCCCTTTTCTGTACGCCGGACTCATCCCATATTCGCCCCATGGCGAAAAATCCCGACGCTCCCAAAAAGCCCGCGAAAACCACGAAATCCAAGGCTCCAAAATCCAGGGCGCCAAATTCCAAGGCGTCGAGGCCCGACGTGCAGCCGATCGGGCCGGCGCTGGCGGAACTGCTCAATCCCGCGATCAATCGCGGCGAGAGCGGCCTCGGCTCAGGTACCGGACTGCAGCCGCCGCCGGACAATTCCTGGGACCGCCGCGCCGGCGGCGAAGCCGCCGCGCACCGCGCCCGCGCCTCGACCCGCGGCGCGGGTGAGGATGTGGCGAAGCGGGATGCCGCGACGAAGTCCGGTGCTGACACGAATCGCGATGCTTCTTCCTCCCCTCCCTCCACGCGCGAAGCGCGTGGTGGGGAGGGGTCGGGGGTGGGGGGTCTCTCAGCTCGCTCCTCTGGCAGCGACTTTGCTGAGGCACCCCCCACCCCCGACCCCTCCCCGCCGCTTCGCGGAGGGAGGGGGGAAGAAAGTTCAGGCTTCGGCGAATCCCCGCAGCGCGAATTCGCGCCGGCCAATTACGGCACCGCCGCCACCATTCCGACGCTCGATCCGGAACTGGCAAAGCAACTCGGCTTCACCACCGAGGAGGAGGACGCCGCGGCGATGGCGCGGCCGCCGCGCAACAAGATGGAGGCGCTCGGGCGTCGCCGCCACCGCGGATGCGCTGGACGCGCTGATCCGCGACGGCCGGCCCGAGTTCAAGGGCGATGACGGCCAGGTCAAGATCTGGACGCCGCACCGCCCGCCGCGCCCGGAGAAATCCGAAGGCGGCATGCGCTTCGTCATCAAGTCGGAATACGAGCCGAAGGGCGACCAGCCGACCGCGATCGCCGAACTGGTCGAGGGCATCCAGCGCAACGACCGCACGCAGGTGCTGCTCGGCGTCACCGGATGCGGCAAGACCTACACCATGGCCAAGGTGATCGAGGCCACGCAACGCCCCGCCATCATCCTGGCGCCGAACAAGACGCTGGCCGCGCAGCTCTATGGCGAGTTCAGGAGTTTCTTCCCCGACAACGCGGTGGAATATTTCGTCTCTTACTACGACTACTACCAGCCCGAAGCCTATGTGCCGCGGACCGACACCTACATCGAGAAGGATTCCTCGATCAACGAGCAGATCGACCGCATGCGCCATTCGGCGACGCGGGCGCTCTTGGAGCGCGACGATGTCATCATCGTGGCGTCCGTGTCCTGCATCTACGGTATCGGCTCGGTCGAGACCTATACCGCGATGACGTTCGCGCTGAAGAAGGGCGAGCGCATCGACCAGCGGCAATTGATCGCCGATCTCGTCGCCCTGCAGTACAAGCGCACCCAGGCCGATTTTGCCCGCGGCACCTTTCGGGTTCGCGGCGACGTCATCGACATTTTCCCGGCGCACTATGAAGACCGCGCCTGGCGCGTGAACCTGTTCGGCGACACCGTGGAGAATATCGAGGAGTTCGATCCGCTCACCGGCCACAAGCAGGACGAGCTCGAATTCATCAAGATCTACGCCAATTCGCACTATGTGACGCCGCGGCCGACGCTGGTGCAGGCCATCAAGTCGATCAAGAGCGAACTGAAGATGCGGCTCGATCAATTGAACAACCAGGGCCGCCTTCTGGAAGCGCAGCGGCTGGAGCAGCGCACCACCTTCGACCTCGAGATGATGGAAGCCACCGGAAGCTGCGCCGGCATCGAGAACTATTCGCGCTACCTCACCGGCCGCCGCCCCGGCGAGCCGCCGCCGACGCTGTTCGAATATGTCCCCGACAATGCGCTGGTGTTCGCCGACGAAAGCCACGTCACCGTGCCGCAGATCGGCGGCATGTTCAAAGGCGACTTCCGCCGCAAGGCGACGCTTGGCCGAATACGGTTTCCGGCTGCCCTCCTGCATGGACAACCGCCCGCTGCGTTTCGAGGAATGGGACATGATGCGCCCGCAATCGGTCGCGGTGTCGGCGACGCCGAGCGCGTGGGAGCTGAATGAAAGCGGCGGCGTGTTCGTCGAGCAGGTGATCCGCCCCACCGGGTTGATCGATCCTCCCGTCAATATCCGCCCGGCGCGCACGCAAGTGGACGATCTCGTCGGCGAGGTCCGCGCCACCGCGCAGGCCGGCTATCGCAGCCTCGTCACCGTGCTGACGAAGCGAATGGCCGAGGACCTCACCGAATATCTGCACGAGCAGGGCATTCGCGTGCGCTACATGCACAGCGATATCGACACCATCGAGCGCATCGAGATCATCCGGGATTTGCGGCTCGGCGCCTTCGACGCGCTGGTCGGCATCAATCTGTTGCGCGAGGGCCTCGACATTCCCGAATGCGCGCTGGTCGCCATCCTCGACGCCGACAAGGAAGGATTTTTGCGCAGCGAAACCTCGCTGATCCAGACCATCGGCCGCGCCGCGCGCAACGTCGACGGCAAGGTGATCCTCTATGCCGACCAGATGACGGGCTCGATGGAGCGCGCCATCGCCGAGACCAACCGCCGCCGCGAAAAGCAGGTCGAATACAACACCGCCAACGGCATCACGCCGGCGAGCATCAAGAAGTCGATCGGCGACATCCTCAATTCCGTCTACGAGCGCGACCATGTGCTGGTGGAAATCGGCGGCCACGACATGACCGACGACATCATCTCGATCGGCCACAATTTCGAGGCCGTGCTCGCCGATCTCGAAACCAGGATGCGCGAGGCCGCCGCCGATTTGAACTTCGAGGAAGCCGCCCGCCTGCGCGACGAAGTCAAACGCCTGCGCGCCACCGAGCTTGCGGTCGTCGACGACCCCACCTCGAAGCAGCGCGTCGTGCAAGCCCGCGCCGGCGCCTACGCCGGCACCAAGAAATACGGCGAAGCCGCGAACCTGCCGGCGAGCGCGCTGAAGAAGCGCGGCGGCGCCTCGCGCGGCGGTGCCTCTTCCCCCTCGCCCCGTTCTTCACGGGGTCGAGACGAGCGAAGCTCGCTCTTGGAGGGCCGGGGTGAGGGGCAATCCACGGGTGGTGCTGTCGCACCAAAGTCCACAAACCCCATCTCGACGAAATGCACGGCCCGGAGTCCCTGCCCTTCCGGCCGGACGGTGCGCTGCCGAAGAAGCCGTTTGGCAGCGATAGCCGGATCATCCAGCCCACCGACTCCCGCCAGTCCGGCCCCGAATTCGGCCCCTCCCCCCGCTCCACCGGCGGCGCGCCGGGGCATCGGGGCGGGTGGAAGAAGAGGTAGATTACTCGGAGTGATAATTGCCGCTTTCCATCAACACAAATCAAATTCCGGGTCTGATTACATGGTTTAACGGCTTTGTTGGATTTCGGGACCTTCAAAAGCGAATGGAACGCGTCGAGGCAAAACTTCAAGATGTCGGTTTTGATGTGCCAGCCCTGAATCGAAGATACTTTTTTCACTCGACTTACAAGAATCTCGTCATTCGAAATCGGACATACGGCAGAATCGACATCAAAAATTCCAATAACAATCGAGCCATAGCACTTATTGGAGCCGTAAGAGAATTTTCGAAACAGCTCGATTTAAAACAAAAGGAGCGATTGCGCGCCAGGATCATAGAATCTCTCGATCCAGATCGAGATATCCGCGAATTTGAGCATGAGATGAGAGCGTTTGTTCACTACAAGGGAGCGGGATTATCAGTCCTCCCTTCCGACGGAGAGAAGGACGGGAGATTTGATTTTCTGGTGAAGGGCAATAACGGCGAATTCGAACTAGAATGTAAGACGTTTTCCGAAAGTATTGGCAACGCCATTTCGATAGAAGACAGCATACATGTCTTCAGGGCCTTCAAGGACTCACTGCATCAACAATCCAATTTTCGGGAAAGCGGAATTATCACCCTAACTGTACCGACACGTACCGAAATGTCGGAGGATCAGTTCACGGCCGCTTTCACCGAATTCCTTTCCGGCGTTTCTAACGCAATAGAGTGCAAGAACTACTCCATAACATTTGAGCGGCGTAGCGACTGGGACGGCTTACTTCAGAATAGGAGGCGAGAAACAATACTGGATGATATCGCGAATAGATTTGACGAACATAACTCGCACTCTATGGTCACGGTATCCAAAGAACATGCCGTAATGTTTGTCGTTCGCAGTCGCCGCCCTGCCCGTCCAGCGAATTCGATATTTGATCGACTTAAGAAAGCTAGTGAGCAATTCTCCAAAACGCGGCCCGCCGTGGTCTGGGGCCATTTTCTCGGCTTTGGTGAAAGTGAATTCAGAGAGCTACTAGAGGGAGAAAAGTTGGGCCAACGGGCGCTTGATGTGTTCGGCCATTATTTGTTTAAGAGTCCCAACCGAAGCCATGTTTGCAGATTGCGCCTTAGCGTTGATGGCGATTTGTTTCGATCCATACATCAATCGGGGACAAGTCTAATGTTACCCAATGGCATCAATGCTGGTGGACCGGCTTACGACTTGACTTCGAACGTCTCGAGATTTGACCCAACCGTAACGCTATAGCAGTCAGCAACA
>CAWFYF010000008.1:0-19113 GCA_963819935.1 uncultured Alphaproteobacteria bacterium | reverse complement strand
CGGGCGCGCGCGGCTTTGTCACCAAAAGCAACCCGCCCGAGGCGCTGTTGCGCGCGATCGCCGAGGTCATGGCCGGCCGCATCGCGCTCAGCCCCGACATCGACCACGAACTCGCCATCAACCGGCTCGCCGACGAACCATTGGCCGTCGACGCGCTGAGCCCGCGGGAATTCGAAATCCTGCGCATGCTGCTGGCCGAAAAATCCGTCGATGAGATCGCCGAGACCTTGCACATCAGCGTCAAGACCGCGGCCAACACGCGCTATCTGATCCGCGCCAAACTCGGCGTCGCCTCTGACATCGAACTTGTGCGCCTTGCGCTTCGCCAGCGCATCATCGCCGCGGAAGAGATCGAGAGCTGACCTCCGGCGCCTCACTCCGCCTTGATGTTGGAGGCCTTGATGATCGGCCACCAGCGCTCAGTCTCGGCTTTCTGGAACGTCCGCAACGCCTCCGGCGATTGCTGCGCCAGCGGCGTGATCTGGATGCCGAGATCGTCGAGGCGCTTCTTCACCGCGGGATCGGCGAGCACCTGGACCAGCGTGGCATTCAGCTTCGCGATAATGTCCTTCGGCGTGTCCTTTGGTACCCACAAGCCATACCAGAGCGAAGCGAAGAAGCCGGGCAGTCCGGCCTCGTCCGCGGTCGGAATATCCGGCGACGACGGCAGCCGCGCCCGGCCCGTGATGGCGAACGGCTTGACGCTGCGGGACGCCACCAGCGACTTGAAGTTCGAGGCCGGCTCGATCATGAAATCGATCTGTCCCGCCAGCAGATCCTGCATCGCCGGCGCATTGCCGCGATACGGCACGAACTGAAACTTCGTGCCGGTCTCCTTCTGGAACGATATACCGGTGAGATGACCGGTCGCGCCGACGCCGGCGATGCCCACCGACGCCTTGTCGGGATTGGCCTTGAGCCATCCGATCAGTCCCTTCAGATCGTCTGCCGGCAGGTCCTTCTTGCCGACGATCAGCAGCGGCTCGCTGCCGATTTCGATGACCGGCTCGAGATCTTTCAACAGGTCGAAGGGCAGCGCGTAGAGCCCGCCGGTCAGCATATGCGTGGTCGAGGTGCCGATCGAGAGCGTGTAGCCGTCGGCGGCCGAGCGCACGGCGCGGCCGACGCCGATGCTGCCGGCGGCGCCCGCGACGTTCTCGATGATGATCGGCTGACCCAGAATTGGTCGCATCTTCTCGGCCAGGAAACGCGCCAGCGTGTCGGTGGCACCGCCGGCCGGAAACGGCACGATCATGGTAAGCGGATGCGCCGGGTAGTCCTGCGCGACGGCGATGCCGGTCCATGACAGGCAGAAAATGGCCGCAGCGATCACCGCCAGCAATTTGCGCATCGGTTCCCCCGGATGAAGCGTTGCAACGTATTCCAGCTTGTCTTGGCTCGTTGGCGCCGATCAGACCTCGCCCAGCACCTCGCGCCGCCGTTGTTCGGATTCCTCCGCATAACGCCGCATCGCGTGGGCTTCGCTCAGAACCCCGATCGGCCGGTGCTCGCCATCGATATCGACCACGGCGAGCGATTCCGCTTCGGCGGCGTCGAAGACGGCGATGGCTTCCTGGATGTTCATGCCGGGATGCAGCACGACATCGCGAAAATGCAGAATCCCGATCAGGCCCTTGTCCGCCTCGATGTCCGGCGCGTGCGCGTCGGCGACCAGCGCCAGCCCGACATAGCGACCCGATCCATCGACCGCGACCACCTGGTTTTTCGACCCCAGCGGGAATTTCTCGCGGAATTCCTCGATGCCTATGTTGGCGTTCACGGTGGTGAGGTCCTGCCGCATCAGGCTGCGCACCGTGAGGTCGCGGATCCAGCCGATGTCGGCGGCGCTGCGGATCGTCTCGCCGCGCAGATGCAGCCGCCAGGTCGCGAAGGAATAGCCGAACAGTTCGCGGGTGATCTGGGTCGAGATGATGACCGCGACCAGCACCGCTGTGGTGAGCCAGAGATTGCCGGTCGATTCCAGCGCGATGAACGACATCGTCAGCGGCCCGCCGATGACGGAGGCCGACAGCGCGCTCATGCCAATGATGGCATAGACGTTCGGGCTGAGGTTAAGGCCCGGCCAGATCACGTCGAACCCGCCGGCGAACAGATGACCGCCGAGCGCGCCCAGAAACAGCGTGGCGAAGAACAGGCCGCCGCGAAAACCCGATCCCAGCGATATCACCGACGCAATCGCCTTCAGGATGAAGATGGTCGCCAGCACCGTCAACGGAATGGACACGAATCCCGCAAAATGCAGCGCGCCATGCCCTGATGACATGACCTGCGGCGTGATCAAAGCGAGCAGGCCGACGCCGAGACCGCCCAGCGCCGGACGCAGCGGCGGCCACAGCCGGGTCCTGGCCAAAAGCTGCTCGCACAACGCCACGCCGCGCATGATGCCGATGCCGAACAGCGCCGCCAGCACCCCGAGCAGGGCCGCGATGGCGAGATCGCGGCCGAGCACGTCGCCGACCGGACCGACGCCGACGCCGAACGACAGCACGGTAAAGGCGTGCGCGACGAAATAGCCCGCCACCGCGGCGACGCCAACCGGGGTCAGGCTGGCCGGCGTATAGCCGCCGATCACGAGCTCGAAGGCATAGAAGGCGCCGGCGAGCGGCGCGCCGAACGCACCGGCGATCGCGGCCGCGGCGCCGCAACCGACCATGATTCGCTGATCGACGCGGCGCAGATGAAAGCCGCGGCCCAACGAGGCGGCGATGCCGCTGGCAAGCTGGGTATAGCCGGCTTCCAGGCCGACCGAAGCGCCGACGCCTGAGGACCATACCGTCTGCGAGGCCACGATCACGCTGCCGCGGAACGACATCCGGCCGCCATGCAGCGCGTTGGCCTCGATCGGATCGACCTCGCGCGAGGGCCGGAACCGCAGCAGCACCAGGAACGCCACACCCAGCAGTAGTCCGCCCAGGCTCGGCAGCAGCAGCGCGCGCCAGGGATCGATCGAATATTGGCTCGACAGCCGTTCCCCGATTTCGACGTTGAACAGCAGCACATGCATGCCTTCAACCGCGGCACTCATGGCCGCCACGACCAGTCCGCCGATGATTCCTATCAGGGCCGCGAGGACGACGAGGCTGGTTTCGTGGGCGCGAACGAACGCCCGCAGCCGGCGCGGCGCCTCGAGAAAACGCGACTTGCTAACCATTCTTATTGAGCCCGTTTGCGGCCGAAAAAAGCCGCCCAACTTCGTTTAGCGGGGTTCATGCCGGTTACGCAACCCGGGCTCGGCGGGGGCGGATAAGGCCCTCAACGCTCTTCACAATCCCGTCACGCTGCCTGTAGTATGTCATCACATGCTGCTTCGCAGCTAACATGGGAGTCAGGAGCGTTAATTGAACGCACATGTCTCGCAAGGCGGTTGGCCGGTACTGGTGCTCAATGCGGATTTCCGGCCGCTGAGTTATTACCCGCTGTCTCTCTGGTCGTGGCAGGACGCGATCAAGGCGGTGTTCCTCGATCGCGTCAACATCGTCGAGCACTACGATCGCGCGGTGCGCAGCCCGACGTTCGAAATCCAGCTGCCGAGCGTGGTGTCGCTGAAATCCTTCGTCAAGCCGACCACGCATCCCGCCTTCACCCGGTTCAACGTGTTCCTGCGCGACCGCTTCGTCTGCCAGTACTGCTCGGCTCATGACGACCTCACCTTCGACCACATCATCCCGCGCAGCAAAGGCGGCCAGACCACCTGGGAAAACGTCGTCGCCGCCTGCTCGCCGTGCAACCTGCGCAAGGGCAATCTGACGCCGCAGCAGGCGCGGATGTTTCCGCGGCAGCACCCGTTCGCACCGACGGTCCACCAGCTGCACCGCAACGGGCGGCTGTTCCCACCGAACTATTTGCACGACAGCTGGCTCGACTATTTGTACTGGGATACGGAGCTCGATCCGTAAGCCGAGCGCATCGCCCCCTGATGGCGACGATGTTGACCAAGACATCTCCAGGCGATCTCATCGCTTTAAAGAACTCATGGGAGTGTAAATGCTCAATCTTGCGCTGGGGCTCCTGGCTCTTTCGGCATTTCTCATGATTACTGTCGGCATCAGGTATCTCCGCTGCGAAGTCTTCATGCCGTATCACGCCACTGTGGCCGGAAAGTCTTGGGCGGAACTCGATCCAGGCATACAGACATTGCTGCTCGGTCTGCTCAAGGTGAACGGCGGAGGTTTGGCAAGCTTAGCAATAACGATACTGTGGTTATGTCTTGCGATCCGCGATGGTGTGTGGTGGGCACCTTGGGCGATCTTGACCATATCTGCCGTTGCGCTCGGCGCGACGCTGTTCGCCGCTGTCACGCTGCGTTCCTTCCGGCCGGACGCCAAAACGCCCGTTGGACCCGTGCTGATGCTGATTGCGCTCATTGTCGTTGGGACCGGGCTTTCGATGATTGCTTAAGCAACGCTATCCGACATTCCGGCGCCGCTTGGTTCCGGGCGATGAACGCATCGATGAAACATCGGCATGGACTGTCATTTCGAGCCCGCGTCACGGTACATTCCGAACGGGAATCGCATTCCGCCAACTTGACGCCACCGTGTAGCCGCAGTTTGCATCCCCGCTCGACGCGGCTATTTTCGTGAGGCCGCCATGATTTCTGCACTATTCGAGCAGCAAACTGAAACCACGTAACGCTTTGGAGGGCAGGCGGTGCCGCGGTCCGGGCTCGCGTTGTTATCGGTGGGGCTGCTTGGGCTCGCGGTCGGCGGCTGCATGCAGGCGACACTCGCGCCGTCGTCGGACGCCAGCTTGACCCCAAGGGACCGGCAGTTGCTGGCGCATGCGCCTTATGCGCAGGCGACCATTCCCGAAACCTATCGCCGGCATCTCGTCGACTATTCGCGCCGAGAGGCGGCGGGCACGATCCTGGTCGATACCGACGCGCGTTTTCTCTATTACGTCCTGCCGGGCGGCAAGGCGATCCGCTACGGCGTGGCGGTGGGGGAAGAAGCGATGGCCTTCTCCGGCATCGCCACGGTTGGCCGCAAGGCCGAATGGCCCGACTGGATCCCGACGCCGGAGATTCAGGCGCGGCTCGGCCCCTACCCGTCACGCGTTCCCGGCGGCCCGGCCAATCCGCTCGGCGCGCGGGCCATCTACCTTTACGCGGGCGACAAGGACACGCTGTACCGCATCCACGGCACCAACCAGCCGGAATATATCGGCCAGGCGATCTCGTCCGGCTGCATCCGCATGACCAACGAGGATGTCATCGATCTCTTCGATCGGGTGAAGCCGGGCGCGACCGTCGTCGTCCTCGCGCCGAACCAACATGCATAGACCGCGCGACCCTTCGGTTTCGCCGGTAGGGCCGCCGAGTTCCATCTTGCGCCGGGTTTTCCCGCGCTGTTGCCGAATCGCGACAGTTGCGAACGCGGGCTGTGGTAGCCTCCCAGCAGCTCCAGCCGTTCGCGGGGGGACCGTGAAATGACCCAGCGCTTGCGTCCGCTGTCGTGTTTCCTGACCTTGGCTGTGCTCGCCGTTTGTTCGGCTGACGCGGCAGCACGGACCAGCCATAAGTCTCAGCAGGCCAGGAAGCCGCATGAAGCGGCCGGCGCGCGGCACCACGGCAGCGCGGCGCTGAAGAAAGCCGCACATGCAAGGCATGTCGCGGCGGCACAACGCAAACCGACGCGGTCCAGCGACGCGCCGTCTGCAGCCGCCGACGCCGTTCCGCTAACGGGCGATCTCGCGGCGGTAAGGAATGCGATCGATCTCGCGCGCAAGGGCAAGACGAGCGAGGCCACGGCCATAGAGCCGACGATCAGCGACCCGGCGGCTCGGAAACTCGTTGAATGGTTCATCCTGCGCCATCCGGAGACTGACGCGAACTTCAGCCGGTACGCGGCGTTCATCGCCGATAACCCGGGCTGGCCGAGCATGGGACTGATGCGCAAGCGGGCTGAGGCGCACCTCTGGCAGGATCGTAGCGACGCTACCACCGTTCGCAACTTCTCAGGCGATCGGCCGACAAGCGCCAAAGGCCGCTTTGCGCTCGCGCGGGCGCGGCTTGCTGACGGCGATCGTGATGGTGCCGCGAGACTGGTTCGCGAGGCCTGGCGGTCGGATGAATTGTCGGAGCGTTCGGAGGCCGACGCGTTCGAGTTGTTCGGCGACCTGCTGACGCGCGATGACCATCGCGCGCGCATGGACAAGCGCATCGGCGCCAAGGATCTTGCGGGCGCCAAACGCGCCGCGCAGCACCTTGGCAGCGATGAACTCGCGATCGTGAAGGCCTGTGCGGCGGGCAGCGCCGACAAGGCGCTCGATCTGCTCAACGACGTTGCGGCCGAGGCCCGCGGCGATCTCGGTTACACGCTTTGCCGGATGCGCTGGATGGTGCGTCACGACCGGATCGACGACGCAACGCGTCTGGTGCTCTCGGCCGCCCCCGGGACTATGGCGCTGCAGGATACCGACGAATGGTGGCGCGAACGGCGCGGTCTCGCCCGCAAGCTGCTCGACCAGGGCAAGTACGACGCCGCCTACCAGGTCGTGCGCGCTGCCGCCTTGCCGGCCAGCGAGCCTTATCGTGCGGATTTTCATTTCATGTGCGGCTGGATCGCCCTGCGCTACCGCAACGATCCCGCCTCCGCGCGGGCGCATTTCGCCCATATCGACGACGGCTCGGCCAATCCGATCGTACTGGCGCGGGCAAACTACTGGCGCGGCCGCGCCGCCGAAGCGAGCGGCGAGCAAGCGGAGATGCGCGCGTTCTATGACGCCGCCGCGCGCTATCCCACGGCCTATTACGGGCAGCTCGCACGCGCGAGGCTCGGGCTCGGCCTCGACCGCGGCGAATTGCGGGTGCCGGTGCCGGCCGAGGCTGCCGACGACGCAACCCGCGCGGACGAACGCGTGCGCGCCGCCGATATGCTCTATACGCTCGGCGAACGCGACGTCGCCCTCAGTTTCGTTGCTGGTCTCGCCGAAGAGAGCACCGATGTGCCGGTGCTGGCCGCGCTCGCGGAACTCACCGGCCGCCGCAACGATGCACGCGCCATGCTGCAGATCGGCAAGCCGGCGCTCGCGCGCGGGCTGGCGCTCGACGTTTACGCCTTCCCGACCATCGGAATCCCCCAGCACAATCCCGTCGGTCCCGCGATCGAGCGCAGCATCATCTATTCGGTCGCACGCACCGAGAGCGCGTTCGACCAGCGAGACAAGTCGCCGGCCAATGCGGTCGGCCTGATGCAGGTCACGCCGGAAGCCGGACGCGACACCGCCAAGCGGTTCGGCGTCGCCTATGATTGGGACCGGATGGTCTCCGACCCCGTCTACAATACGCAAATGGGCGCGGCCGAACTCAGCGCGTTGCTGAAGGAATATGCGGGCTCTCACATCATGACCTTCGCCGGCTACAATGCCGGCCGAGGACGCGTTCGCGACTGGGTGAAATTGTACGGGGATCCGCGGGATCCCAAGGTGGACGCCATCGACTGGGTGGAGCGTATTCCGCTCTCGGAAACCCGAAACTACGTCCAGCGGGTCATGGAGAACCTGCAAGTCTATCGCGCTCGATTTGACAGCGGCGCGTCACTGGCATCGAAATCCGATCAGCGCATCGGGAATTCGCAGGAGGCCAACTCGGCGCTGCTTTTGCTGGCCCCGACGCCGGCTCCCGATGAAGATCCGCCCATTCCCTGAGCATCGGACTTGCGAATAGCCGCTGCTGACGCAAACCGCAGTGCCGCCTCGCGTTTCACGCGTGGCAAGGCTCCTTATGGAACCCGGGATGAGGCATTAATACAACAACCGTCGTGCGAAATTCCCGGAGGCACATCGTTAAGAAGCTACAGCCTGCCCGCAGAGATATAATCGCATCGATGATTCCAGAAAGGAATTTTCGATGTCGAAGTTTGCGGTTGGTGAGCAGGTCGAAAATGTCGCTGACGATCACAGAATCGGGCACGGTTGTTGCCGTATTTCCGACCGTTGACGGAAGCTTCAGATACGCCGTCGACACGGATGGTTACGGCGCGCTGCAGTTTTTCACCGAGGAGAAGCTGGCTTTCAACCTTGCCGGGCGGGGGGCCGCATGACAGCCCGCCCATCCGCGCAAGCCGCGGCCGAATTGACGGAGGACGACGACAGCTCCGTGCTCAGCGGCCTCCAGTTTGACAGCCTGGCCAAAGCTTCAAATCGCACGCCCCGACTGGTGACGACGACGGACGAAGACACCGTTGCCGAATCATCCGGCAAGACGCGCTTGGCTGCAACGAAACGCAGCAGCGCCTCGCCGACGCGCAAGCGCGTCAAGGCGACCAAGACAAGGAAGCCCAAGGACATGCAGGAGGCGCCCGGCGCGCCGCCGACGGTTTCCGCCGTGCTCACCGTACCGGAAGCTGTTCCCGCCACTGCGGAAGCTGTGCCCGCCACTCCGGAACGCGCCAGCGGCGCCTTTGCCCTTGTCGCCGCGCTCGCACTGGCGACGGTCGCGGCCTATTTCTCAGTCACGGGCATGGCTGAAATATTTCCCGGCGCTGCGCTTGCCGTCATGGTGCTCGCCGCCACGATGGAGGCCGGCAAACTCGTCATCGCCGGATGGCTGGCCGCGCATTGGCGCCCGGTTGGATGGAAAATGCGCTCGGTCATGGTCGCCCTCGTTGCCGGCCTTGCGCTCATCAACGCCGCCGGTGTGTTCGGCAGACTGGTCGAGGCGCATGTCGGCGTGGCGGCCGCGGCGCGTTCCAGCGTCACCGAGCGCATTGAAGCGCTCGACGCCCGCGTCACGGCGCAATCGGCGATCGTTGCCGACCTCGACGGTCGCGTGGCGCAGATCGACCGGGCCGTCGACGAATCGACACGGCGCGGCCGGGTGACCCGCGCCATCAGCCTGGCAACGCAACAGCGTGCGACGCGCGACGGATTCGATGCGCAGCGGCAGGCGGCAACGGCCGCGCTGGTCGGGTTGCAGACGCAACGCGCGGCGCTGGCCGGCGAACGTGTCCGTGTCGAAGCAGCCACCGGCCCGATCCGGTATCTCGCGATGATGGCCGGCGCCACGCCCGAAACCGCGGTTCGATGGCTGATACTTTTGATGGTGCTGTGCTGCGATCCCGCGGCAATCGCCCTGACCGTGGCGGCGACCAGGTCGCGACGCTGACGAACGGGCCGGAAGCATCGTCTGCCGAAGGCTTGGCGTCACCCAATAAGCCGTCGGGTTCGCCCGGCGCCACGCGGTTGCTCCCTGGCGGCGAGGCTCGCAAATTGGCAGGGATGACATACATTGCCTGCATGAAAAAGATCGGCTTTCTCTCGTTCGGGCACTGGACGCCCTCGTCGCAATCGCAGACCCGCTCGGCCGCAGATACATTGCTGCAATCCATCGACTTGGCCGTTGCCGCCGAGGAACTGGGCGCGGACGGCGCCTATTTTCGTGTCCATCACTTCGCCCGCCAGCTTGCCTCGCCTTTCCCGCTGCTGGCGGCCGTGGGGGCCAGGACCAGCCGCATCGAGATCGGCACGGCGGTGATCGATATGCGCTACGAGAACCCTTTCTACATGGCCGAGGACGCCGGGGCGGCCGATCTCATCGCTGGCCAGCGTCTGCAGCTGGGCATCAGCAGAGGGTCGCCCGAGCAGGTGATCGATGGCTGGCGATATTTCGGTTATCGACCGGCCGAGGGCCAGGACGACGCCGACATGGGGCGGCATCATGCGGAGGTGTTCTTTGACCTGCTGCGCGGTGAGGGTTTCGCCCAGCCGAATCCACGTCCGATGTTTCCAAATCCACCCGGCCTGCTTCGCCTCGAACCATATTCCGATGGCCTGCGCGACCGAATCTGGTGGGGCGCCGGCTCGAACGCTACGGCGATCTGGGCCGCAAAACTCGGGATGAACCTGCAAAGCTCGACACTCAAGAACGACGAAACAGGCGAGGCTTTCCATGTGCAGCAGGCAGCCCAGATCCGGGCCTATCGCGCCGCCTGGAAGGAGGCAGGCCACGCTCGCGAGCCCCGGGTCTCCGTCAGCCGCAGCATCTTCGCGCTGATGGACGATCGTGACCGCAGCTATTTCGGGCGCGGGGGCGAAGCTGACGACCAGATCGGATTCATCGACGAGAGGACCCGGGCGATCTTCGGCCGCAGCTATGCGGCCGAGCCGGATGTCCTCATCGAGCAGCTCAGGAACGACGAAGCCGTCGCCGAGGCCGACACGCTGCTGCTGACCGTCCCCAACCAGTTGGGCGTGGCCTACAACGCGCATGCGATCGAAGCGATTCTGACCCATGTCGCACCTGCCCTGGGTTGGCGCTGACGAAGCGGCTCGGCGTATCTTCACTCGAGATCAAGAGGAGTCTGACTTGAGCGTCGCCTTCACCAAGGAAGACAGTGCCGAAACGGCGTCGGAGACGCTGCTACCCGACCGCCCGGTTTCAGCTCACCCGAATCTTGTCACGGAAGCGGGATTAAAGGCCCTGGAACTTCAACTCCAACAGGCTCGCGAGGCGTACGAGACGGCGCAGAAGATCGAGGACGTGAATGAACGACGCCGGCAAGCAGCGACACCGTTGCGTGACGCGCGCTACTTCGCAGCGAGAGTTCGGACGGCTCAGGTCGTCGCCGATCCTGCGTCGACTGACACTGTTGCCTTTGGAAGCACAGTGACCTTCAGGCGCGAGGATGGGCGCGTAGAGAAATATCGTATCGTGGGAGAGGACGAAGCGAACCCCAAGGCCGGTTCGGTTTCCTTCGTATCCCCGGTGGCAAGGGCGCTGATGGGCAAGGCTGTCGGGGATTTAGCGGGTACATCCCCTCAAGAACTCGAGATCATTGCGATCTCGTAGCACCCCCCGCACCGGACGCAGCCGATATTGGAATGTCGGCCTTGCGCCACGGGTGGACAGTCCGCTTTTTGCCCACAGCAATGCACCGCCGATACCGCGGTGAGCTCGCCGCCGACGCCTGCTCACGCCAGATGGCAGGCCACGAAATGGCCGTCGCTGCCCTGTTTCAGTTCAGGGGCGATTTCCCGGCAGCGCTGTTCCGCGATCGGGCAGCGGGTGTGGAAATGGCAGCCCTGCGGCGGGTTCATCGGGCTCGGCACGTCGCCCTGCAGGCGGATCCGCTTGCGCTTCGCCCTGGGGTCCGGCACCGGCACGGCCGAAAGCAGCGCCTGCGTGTAGGGGTGCTGGGGATTGCGGTAGAGATCGCGCGCCTTCGCCAGTTCGACGATGCGGCCGAGATACATCACCGCGACGCGATCGGAGATGTGCTCGACCACCGAGAGATCGTGCGCCACGAACAGATAAGTGAGGTTCAATTCGCTCTGCAGGTCTTCCAAGAGATTGATCACCTGCGCCTGGATCGACACGTCGAGCGCCGAGACCGGCTCGTCGCAGACGATCAGCTCGGGCTCGACCGCGAGCGCGCGCGCGATCACGATGCGCTGACGCTGGCCGCCGGAAAATTCGTGCGGGTAGCGGCGCATGTGCTCGCCCTTCAGGCCGACCTTGACCAGGAGGCTCGCCACGCGGTCGTCGCGTTCCCTGGCCGAAGCAGCGAGCTTGTGGATCGTGAGCGCCTCGCTGAGGATGGCGCCGATCGTCATGCGCGGATTAAGGGAAGCAAACGGATCCTGGAACACGAGCTGCATCTTGCGCCGCAGGGCGCGCAAGTCGTTGCCGCCGAGGCCGAGCACGTCCTGCCCGTCAAAGGTGATCTCGCCGGAGGTGGGCTCGATCAGGCGCAGGATGCAGCGGCCGGTAGTGGATTTGCCGCAACCGGATTCGCCGACCAGTCCCAGCGTCTCGCCGCGATCGACTGTAAACGATACGCCGTCCACCGCGTGAACGCGCCCGATCTCGCGCGACAGCAGGCCACCCTTGACGGGAAAATGCTTGATGAGATTGCCGACGCGCAGCAGGGGCTCGCTCTTCGCCGGTCGGCTCATCGAGGATTCGCCGTTCACGGGTTGGCTCATGGCGCCTCTCCGAGATGGCAGGCCATGCGATGGCCGGCTGCGATCTCGCGCAGCACCGGCTCGCGTTCCCTGCACACGCTCATGACATGCCGGCAGCGCGGCGCGAACCGGCAGCCGGGCGCCGGATTGATCAGGATCGGCACCGAGCCGCCGATGGTCTCCAGTCGGGTCTTGTGCTCGCTGTCGAGATCGATACGCGGAATCGAGCGGATCAAACCTTGCGTATAGGGATGGCGCGGGTCGGCGAACAGGCTGTCGACATCGGCCTCCTCGACCACCTTGCCGGCATACATCACCACCACGCGCTGCGCGGTCTCCGCCACCACGCCCATGGCATGGGTGATCAGCATCACCGCCATGCCGAAGCGCTCCTTCATGTCCTGCAGGAGATCGAGGATCTGCGCCTGGATGGTGACGTCGAGCGCGGTGGTGGGCTCGTCGGCGATGACGAGCTTGGGCTGGCAGGCCAGCGCCATGGCGATCATGACGCGCTGGCGCATGCCGCCGGAGAACTGATGCGGATAATCGTTCACGCGGGCTTCGGCGTTGGGGATCTGCACCAGCTTCAGCATCTCGATGGTGCGGGCGAACGCCTGCTTCTGCGGCAGGCGCTCATGGACCCGCAGGCTTTCCGCGATCTGCTCGCCGACGGTCAGGACCGGATTGAGCGAGGTCATCGGCTCCTGGAAGATGAAGCCGATCTCCTTGGCCCGGACCTCGTCGAGCTGGTGGCTCGTCAGCGGCACGAGATCGCGGCCCTCGAAGATGATCTCGCCCTCGACGATGCGGCCCGGCGGCATCGCGATCAGCTGCAGGATCGACATTGCGGTAACGGTCTTGCCGCAGCCGGACTCACCGACGACGCAGAGCGTCTCGCCCCGATTGATGCTGATGTCGACGCCGTCGACCGCCCGCACGATGCCGTCGTCGGTGGAAAAGTGGGTCTTCAGGCCCTTGATCTCGAGCAGCGGCGCCATCAGATCACCCGCCGCGCGTCGAGCGCATCGCGCAAGCCGTCGCCGATGAAATTGATGGCCATGACCGCGAGGAAGATGGCGGCACCGGGAAACAGCGCCCAGTGCGCGGCAATGTCGAGATAGTCCTTGGCATCGTACAATAGCCGCCCCCAGGTCGGGGTATCCGGCGGAAAGCCGAGGCCGAGAAACGACAGCGTCAATTCGGCGATGATGGCCGCGGCGACATCGATGGTGCCGGCGATGATCACCGGTCCGAGCGCGTTGGGCAGGATGTGGCGGACCACCTGCCGCATCGGACTGGCGCCGAGCGCGCGGGCGGCTTCGACGAACTCCTTTTCGCGCAGCGAGAGAAACTGGGCGCGCACCAGTCGGGCGACCGGCATCCAGCGCAACCCGCCGATGACAAGCACGATCAGGATGAAGATGCCGCCCTCGGGACCGAACACGGCCTTGAGCCCGTCGCGGAACAGATAGATCAGCAAGAGCAGCAACGGCAGTTGCGGCAGCGACAGGAAGAGATCGGTGAGCCACATCAGCGCGTGACCGAGCGCGCCGCGCGACATGCCGGCGAGCGCGCCGATCAACGTGCCGACGATCACCGAGACCGTCATCGCGGCAAGGCCGACGGCGAGCGAGATGCGGCCGCCATAGATCATGCGGGCGAGGATGTCCTGGCCGAGATCATCGGTGCCGAAGGGATGGGCGAGCGAAGGCCCCTCGAGATGCGCGGTGAAATCGATCTCGTTGATGGGGACGCGCCAGACGAACGGGCCGAGCACCACGGCCAGAACCAGAACCAGCAGCAGCACCGCGCTGACCAGTGCGAGCTTGTGGCGGCGATAGCGCCGCCAGGTCTCGCGCCACGGCGAGAATTTGCGCCGCTCAGCGGAGGGAGATGCGAGGGTCAAGCCAGCCATACAGAACGTCCGCGATCAGGTTGAAGAGCACCACCAGGCAAGCAAAGACGAAGGTCACGGCCATCACCACCGGCGTGTCGTTCGACAGAATGGAAGAAATCAACAGCGAGCCGATACCGGGAATGCGGAAGATCTGCTCGGTGACGATGGCGCCGCCGAACACCGCGGGCATCTGCAGCGCGATCAGGGTGACGACCGGGATCATCGCGTTGCGCATCACATGCCTGACGATGACCCTGCGCTGTCCGAGGCCCTTGGCACGCGCGGTCGTGACGTAATCGAGGCGGATCACGTCCAGCATGGCCGAGCGCACGAAGCGGGTCATCGACGCCGCCTGGAACAGGCCGAGCACCATCACGGGCATGATCGCCTGCCTTATCTGTTCGCCGACCCAGACGATGCCAGTCCCCTTGATGTCGGTCGTATAAACGAACGGCAGCCAGTCGAGCTTCACCGAAAAGATCAGGATGAACAGGATGCCGGTGAAGAAGGTAGGCAGCGAAAATCCGATGAAGGCAAAGGTGTTGGCGACCTGATCGAACAGCGAATAGGGCCTGGTGGCGGCATAGACGCCGACCGGGATTGCGATCGTAAGCGCCAGGAACTGCGCCGAGCCGATCACATAGAGTGTGGCCGGCAGGCGCTGCAGGATCAGCGTGTCCACGTTCATCCGGCTGACAAAGGAAAAGCCCCAGTCGCCCTGCCCCATCGCAACGATCCAGTGGAGGTAGCGAAGCCAGATCGGATCGTCGAGGCCGAACTTGGCTCGCAGCGCGAGAGCCACTTCGGGCGGCACGTTCGGATTGGTCGCCAGTTCCGAGAAGGGATCGCCGGGCGCGAGCGCGAGCACGATGAACAGTACCAAGGAAATGCCGAGCAGGCTCGGCACGGCGATCAGGAGGCGACGCAGGATATACTGTCCCATCAGGGAACGATCCTTTTATGGCTCCTCTCTTACGTCTCGCGGTACCAGTCCTGCAGATTGTCCAGATCGTTGGCCCAGCCACTCATGACTGGCCGCAACGTATTGGCGCTGGCGCCGACCTTGATGCGGTGCATGACGGGGATGAACGCGTTTTCCTGCCAGAGCAGGTCGTTGCACTTGATGTAGAGCGCCGCGCGCTTGACCGGATCGATTTCGTTCTGGGCCGCGTCGACCGCCGTATCGTAGTCCGCATTGACGAAGCGCGGGAAATTCGTGCCCTGCCACTTGTTCTGCTTGGTGGCGACAAAACGCGAATGATAACGGCGCATGAGCTGGTCCGGGTCGGGCTGGGTCATCGGGATCTGGAACATCTCGATGTCGGCGTAGAACTTGGCGTAGGTGTCGGGATTGGCGACGTCGGAGGAGAAGAACACCGAAGCCACGACCGATTTCAGCTCCACGTCGATTCCAGCCTTCTGCATGGCCTGCTTGACGATCGCTTGGGTCTTCTGCCGCGGGCCGTTGATCGAGGTCTGGTAGAGCAGTTTCAGTTTCTTGCCGTCCTTCTCGCGAATGCCGTCCGCAGCCACCTTCCATCCGGCCTCGTCGAGCAGCTTGGCCGCCTTTTCGACGCTGAATTCCCACGAGGTGTTCTTGGAGACGAACTTCTCGGGCCCGTTGAGGTAGTTGGCGGTGATGCGACCGGCGCGGCCGTAAATGGCTTTCAGGATGGTCTCGCGGTCGACCAGCAGCGCCAACGCCTTGCGCACGGCGGCGTCCGACAGGATCGGATGCTTGGTCTTCATCGAGGACCGCTCGCCGTCGACCTCGGTATTGGGGTCGGTGAAGTTGACGGCAATGAACTCGATGTCGCCGCCGACCGCGTAGATCGTCCTGCCCTTGCCGCCCTTCTCCAGCCGCAGCAGGACCTCATCCTCCACCTGCATGTTCCAGGCATAATCATATTCGCCGGTCTGGATGATGCCGCGCGCCGCGGAGACGGCATCGCCGCCGCCTTTCAGTTCGATCGTGTCAAAGTAGGGGCGGTTCGGCATGTGATAGTCGGGGTTGAGTTCGCCGCGGATCTGGTCGCCCGGCTTGAACTCGACGAACTTGTAGGCGCCGGTGCCGACGGGCGCCAAATTGGTCGAGGCGTCGCGGGACTTGGCACCCTTGAAGTCGGCGAACAAATGTTTCGGCAGAATGCAGCCATAGGCCCCGACGAAGGCGTTGGCCCAGAACGGGGTCGGCTTGTCGAACACGACGCGCACCGTCAGATCATCGACCTTTTCCACGGTGAGGTCGCGGTAGACGCCGATGCTGACGGCCGCGGTGGCGGGATCGCGGGCGTAGTCCCAGGTGAACACGACGTCGTCGGCGGTAAAAGGCTTGCCATCGTGCCATTTGACGCCCGGCTTGAGTTTCCAGGTCACCGATTTGGCATCGGCGGCCAGCCCGCCGTTCTGGATCGAGGGAAGTTCGGCCGCGAGGATGGCATTGAGGTTTCCGTCCACGTCCCAGCTCGCAAGAGGCTCGTAGAAGATGCGCGAGCCATCCTGGTCCTTGGTACCGGTGGCGAAATGCGGATTGAGCAGCGTCGGCCCCTGCCACCACAGCAGTTTCAGCGGGCCGCCCCCGCCGCGCTTGGTCGGCTTGTAGGGTGACGGGCTCTGTGCCATGGCCACGCCACCGATGGCGAGAATCTGCGTCGCCATCGGCGCCGTGAGGCCAAATCCGATCATGCGCTGGATGAAGCCGCGGCGGTCCATGCGGCCGTCCTTCACCTCGTCGATCATGCTACGCAATTCAGTGTCCAGCATCGTCGCCTCGTCCGGTTCTCAGGTGGTTGCAAACGGCCCTTGGAGGGCGGCCGCGTCAGGTGTCTCAAGAAACCAGTGTCTCAAGAAAAAGTGTCCCTAGGGAAGATGGCACACCGAACGCCCCGCGCGTCAACTTATTGCGGCAGGCACGCGGCAGGTTTTCTGGTCGTTGCTTGAGCAAACGGCAGCTTCGGCGCACAGCGTTTGCGCAATCCGGCGGTATCCCTGCGCCAAAACGCGTGCCGGCGCGCTCCGGATTGCGCAAAATTTGTTCGCCAAGTCAGCAGCCGATCCGGTCAAGGATCAGGTCAGGGACATGTCCAGCGGGGGCGCGACGTTGTCCGGCAACGGGCTGACATAGGGCGTGCGGGCGGTGCGCTTCTGCAGATCGGCCTTGGCGGCGATGATCAGGTCAGGCTCCGTCAACGCCTTGATGCCGAGCCCCGCCATCGCCTTGGCGGCCTGCACCATGGCCTTGTGGGCGGCCGGGCTCTTGCCCTGCGCCACCACCTGCCAGGTGTGGAAGGGGGTGCCGATGGCGACCGTCGGGGCATGGACCTGAACGGTCGGCACCACCCAGCTCACGTCGCCCACATCGGTCGAGCCGATCAGCGGGTTGCGCCTGGCGTCGAGCGGCACCAGGAAATCGGCCAGCGGACGGTCGGTCGGATCCATGCCGATGGTATGATAGACGCTGGCGATGTCCTTCTCGGTCAGCGTCGCGCGGATTTTCGTAGCGAACTCCTTGTCGGCCTCGTCGAAATGCGGCGGACCGAGTTCCTCCATGACCCTCTGGAGCATCTGCTCCAGCGGCGTGTTGGGCAGGACATTGGAGACGGCGGAGATGATCCGCATCTCCATTTTGGTTTCGGTCATCAGCGCCGCGCCTTGCGCGATCTTGTGCACGCGCTCCACCAGTTCGTTCATGCCAGGCAGGTCGCGGGCGCGGATCGAATAGCGCACGCGGGCATGGGCCTGCACCACATTGGGCGCGATGCCGCCGGTGTCGAGCAGGGCATAATGGACGCGGGCGTCGCTCGGCATGTGCTCGCGCATGTAATTGACGCCGACATTCATCAGCTCCACCGCGTCGAGCGCGCTGCGGCCCAGATGCGGCGAGGCCGCGGCATGCGAGGTGCGCCCGGTGAAGATGAAATCGGCGCGCGTGTTGGCGAGCGACGGCGTCACCACCACTTCCCAGAAGCTCGAGGGATGCCAGGTCAGCGCGATGTCGGCGTCCTCGAAGACGCCTTCGCGCACCATGAAGGCCTTGGCGGCGCCGCCCTCCTCGGCCGGGCAGCCGAAATAGCGGACGCGCCCGGGCACCTTGTGGGCGGCGAGCCAGTCCTTGACGGCGGTGGCGGCGAGCAACGCGGCCGAGCCAAGCAGATTATGGCCGCAGCCATGACCATGCCCTCCCGCTTCGAGCGGGCGGGGCTCGGCCACATTGGCCTCCTGGCTGAGACCGGGCAGCGCGTCGTATTCGCCGAGGAAGGCGATGACGGGACCACCCTCGCCCCACTCGCCCATCACCGCGGTGGGAATGTCTGCGACATTCTCGGTGATGCGGAAACCCTGATGGTGCAGCTCGGCCAGATGTTCGGCACAGGAGCGCGCCTCGGTGTAGCACACTTCGGGCATTGCCCAGACCCTGTCGCTCAGCGCGACGAAGCGCGCCTTGATCGTGTCGACGCCACGCCAAATGTCACTGCGGTTGTCCATGCACCGGCCCCTGATCGAATGCGAGAGAAAAATCGTTAGCAGTTTCGCCGGACTTCGCCTAGCGCGGGCCGGTCGACCTGCCATGCGGCCGGCGCGAAGGAGGTGTCGGTCAACATCTGCGCGCGACGGATGGTCGGGCGTGCGCCAGGTCAGCCGCCGAGCAGCTCCAACGTCCTCGCGTCCGGCATGCCGCCATAGAATTTCCCGATCGCCGCCGCGAATTCAGGCTCGCGCGACACCGTGGCGAACAATGTCATCGACGAACGGAATTTGAGGTCGTCGGGACTGCCGAGGATTTGCCGGATGGTTCGGCCCTCGACGGCATTGACGAGCGCCGTACATTCCCTGAGCCTTGGCCCCAGGATGGCGTGGCCAAGAAAGGCCGTCGTCTCGTCGCGAGAGGAAAGCGCATAGCGCTGCGCCATCGAGCTCAGCCCGAGACCGGCCAGCTGCGGGAAGATGAACCACATCCAGTGACTTTGCTTCCTGCCCTGGCGCAGTTCCGAGACGACATCCGGATAGACCCGCGCCTGCGCATCGACAAAACGATTGAGGTCGAAAGGATCGGTCATTGTGCCGGGTTCGCTTCGATGATCCGTGGCCGCCCCCTGCCCCGGGGAACGGAACCGTCCAATGATTGTTCCTTTTCCGGGTGTTTGCAATCGATCCAGTGAGCGCCGATGAGCCGAGCCTTCGTAAGAGAACACCACGCCGATCATCTTGACGATCTGCCGGAACGGCCGATTTCGGAGCATCCAAACGATGTCACCGAGACAGGTTTGGCGCGGATCGATCGCGCGCTCGCC
>CAWFYF010000007.1:0-19491 GCA_963819935.1 uncultured Alphaproteobacteria bacterium | reverse complement strand
ACTTAGCCCTCCGACCGACACGAAAATGAGCTGCGTTTTGCGCCGCGGTTCACAATTTTGTCCTCCATTCGAGCTTCCGCACATGCGCTTCTGCGAGCCCGCCAGAGGCAAATCGAATGAAAACGACGCGGTATAGGTTAATTGGGTCGACGGCTTCTCCGTATGCCATCAAGCTGCGTGCGCTGATGCGGTATCGAAGGATCCCCTTCGATTGGGTCATCATGACCAAGGAATTCCGCAAGCAGACCGCGCATCTGCGCCCCAATCTAATTCCGGTGCTGCAATATCCTGACGGCACATTTCGTGGTGAAACCAGCACGCTTGCCCATGACCTGGAGGCGCGCCACGAGGAACGGTCGGTACTTCCGCCGGACGGGGCGCTCGCTTTCCTCTGCGATCTTCTCGAGGATCTCGCCGATGAATGGGCGGTGAAACCCCTGTTTCTTTACCGATGGTGGGATCCGGAAGACCAAGCCTATGTTTCGCGATGGGCTGGCCAAGAGTGGTCGACCTCCGAAGCTGCAACGGGGAGCGCCGAGGAGATCGACGAATTCCGCCGCCGGCAGATTTCGCGCATGTCCATTCTTGGCGCTACCGCCGAAAACAAACCGCTGCTGGAGGAAAGCTTCCGCCGGATATTGGCGGCCTTTGAACCGCATGTGGGGATGACCAATTATCTCTTCGGCAGCCGACCGTCGCTCGCCGATTTTGCGTGGTTCGGACAGCTCAGCGAAATGGCGACCGACCCGACGCCGATGCGGATTCTGCGGGAGAGGGCACCTTTCACCGATCACTGGGTGCGGCGTCTGGATGACGCGTCGGGCGTGGATGGCGAATGGCACCCGCGGGAACGCGTCCTCAACGGATGGGTTGAAGCGCTTCTGCGGATTGCGGGTGAACTGTACCTGCCGTTCCTCGTCGCCAATGCGGAGGCCTTTGCCCGTGGTCTTGAGCGGTTGCAGATCGAGGTATGGGGCCTGCCTTACGCTTTGGCGCCGTTCAAGTATCAGGTGAAATGCCTCCATCAGCTTCGCGATAAATTTGCCGCGCTGGATGTCGGGGACCGCGCCGCGCTGCAGCCGATTTTGGCGCGTACCCGATGCTGGGAACCGCTCGTGGCGAAATAGCCGTCGCGGCACCGGGTCCGATCCGTCATTCCGGCTTTCGGTGGCGGCTGCCGAGAGCGGCCGCAATTCCCTCAGGATTCTGGATGCGCTCGATCAGCATGTCGATGCGATCGCCTCCCCAGAATAGCTCGCCGTTGAAGACCATGGTGGGGACGCCAAACACGCCCAGCGCTTCCGCCTCGTCAATAATGCGGTCGTGTTCGGCGCGCGCCGGCCCTTCGACGTAGGCCTGAAAATCCCTGGCCGATCCGCCCAGCGAGGCGATCACGCCGGCGATGGCCGAAAGGTCGTCGAGCTCCAGATCGTGGCTCCAGAAGCGCCGGAATACCGCGTCATGATAGGGACGGAAGAAGCCGTGACGCTGGGCGAACAGCATGCCGACGCTGGAATAGAAGGCATCGTAGATTCGTCGCGGACCCTTCATGGTGAGGCCCTGCGCGTTGGCGTAGCGCCGCGCATCCATATAGGCATAGCGCACCTTCCGCCAGAAATGAGGGGTTCGCTCCTCGACGGTCCCCATGAATTCCGCGACGCGCAGCGTATAGGGAAGCCACTCCAGCTCGACGCCTTGCGTCTCTTCAAGTTCGAACAGGCGCTTGTTGGCGACAAACGCGTAAGGGCTTTTGTAGTCCGTGTAGATTCTCACGCGCGGCTTTTCCATCGCGTTCCTTCCTGTGTCAGAGCTTGTCGCGTCGGATCAAGATACCCGCGCGCTCGCGATCCCACGTATCCCCCGTAACTCCTTCGGCGCGCAGGACGTGCTTCTCGACCTTGGCGGTCGGCGTCTTCGGCAATTCGTCGATGATGCGAACGTAACGCGGGATCATGTGGTAAGCCACGCGCGCTTGAAGATGCCGGATGATCTCTTCCGGTTCGATCGTGGCGCCTGCGGCCGGCGCCAGCACGACCATGACTTCGTCTTCGGAGTGCTCACTCGGCACCGGGATGGCGGCCGCCTCGCGCACGGCGGGATTACTGAGCAACTCGACCTCGATTTCATAGGACGAGATGTTTTCGCCGCGGCGGCGGATCGCGTCCTTGAGTCGATCGACGAAGTGGTAGTCGCCGTCGGCGTCGCGGAAGAACGCGTCGCCGGTGTGAAACCAGCCATTGCGCCAGGCGTCTGCGGTGGCCTGCGGATTGGCGTTGTAGCCGTGGTTCATCGCCCACGGTGCTTCGGTCCGCAGGATCAGTTGCCCGACTTCGCCGTTCTTGACGATGCAGTCCTGCTCGTCGACCAGCCGAACCTCGACGCCGGCCCGGGGCCGGCCGCAAATATTATCCTTGAGCGGATTGACGCGCGAAATCAGCGGCGTGCAGATCTCGGTCATGTTGAACAGCGTGAAGAAATCGACGCCGAAGCGTTCGCGGAATGGCTTTCCGCTTTGGCCGAGCGGTACAATGAAGACCATGCGCAATCCATGATCACGGTCCCTCGGGCCCGGCGGTTGCTTCAGGAGGAAGGTCGCCATCGCGCCGAGCAGGAAGGCCGAGGTAATTTCCAGTTCGCGTACCTGGTCCCAAAAAGCCTCGGTGCGGAAATGGCTGACCACACCGATCGAGCTTCCCGCGCATAAAGAAACTGTTGCAATGAAGGCGCCGCCGATGTGGAAGATCGGCATATGGACCAGTTGCCGGTCGTTCGGCATCAGGCAATTCCAGGCGTCCGGGCCCACGCAGGAAAAAGCATGCATGTAGGAGGACAGCACGCCCTTCGAGCGCCCGGTCGTGCCCGAGGTGTAGATGATTGACTGCGTATCGAAGGGCTGAATCGGCTTCGGCGGGGGTGGTGGGGGTGCCGACGGTTTCGTGATCGCGGAAACGCCGTGAATCGATACATTGCCATTCAGCGGGACGGCCTCATCGGAGGCGTGAACCACCACCTTCAGCGTCGCCGGTGCCGCGGCAAGGACGCGGGCAAGCACGCTGTCATGTACGATTGCGATTCCCGCACCGGCGTTGTGCAGTACATGCTCCAGCGACGAGCCCCTGAGCGCTGGATTGACCGGCACATAGACCGCACCGATATAATTGGCCGCGAACATGACCTGCAACGCGAGCGGGCAGGTCGGCAACACCACCACGACATGATCGTGCTGGCGGACGCCGAGTTCGTGCAGATTACCGGCAACGCTGGCTACCTGCTCCAGCGTTTGCGCAAAAGTCCAGCGCTCACCGCCCTCGAAGGCCGCAAATATCTCGTTCGGCCTGGTCCTGGCATGGCGTTCGAGCGCATAACGCAGGACGCAAATATCCGCCGGATAAGTGCCTCCCGGCACGTACTCCGCCGACAGCGGGATCGGGTCGTCGTGGCCGTTCCGCATCCTAGGCTTTCGTCAGGTGATATCGATTGAGGTCGGCATCATGGGTCATGGCCCAATAGTCGACGAAACGCCAGGGCATCGCGGAAAACACCCGACCGCTCTTGTTGCGGTAATAGGTTGTCATGCCCGGATGGGTCCAGATCATCGCTTCATGTTCGGCATCGACCTTGCGGACATAGTCGTCGTGCATCTCCTGGCGGACGTCGATCGCGGCAAGTCCGCGCTCGATCATCTCGACCAGACAGGCCGATATATAGCGGCTCTGGCATTCGGACTGAAAGATTACGCTTCCGCCGTGTGCGGGACCCGTATTGGGGCCGAGCATGCAAAACAGGTTCGGGAAGTCCGGCACGGTGAGGCCGAGATAGGCCGTCGGATTGTCGCCGGTCCATTTGTCGCGAAGGTTCTTCCCGCCACGGCCGGTGATGTCGAGCCGCGCCGCCATCTCGGTGACCTTGAAGCCAGTCGCAACCACGATGATATCGTACGGCCGTTCCTTTCCGTCCCCGGTCAGTATGCCGTCGCGTGTGAACCGGTCGATCTCGGCAGCAACGAGCTCCACGTTCGGCTTCGTGAGCGTCTTGTACCAGCCATTGTCGAGCAGGATGCGTTTGCCATAGGGCGGATAAGTCGGCACGCATTTCCCGATCAGGTCCGGGCGATCCTTCAACTCCGACCGGATGAAGTCGGTGAGTTCCTCGCGGTGTCGGTCGTTGCCTTTGTTGACCGCGCGATCGGGGTGCGGCCAGGCGGGGTCCTTGCGCAGGAACGGCAACAGGCCGTCGCCGTAACGCCAGAACATGTTGAAGCGGTACCATTGCACGTAAAACGGCAGATGTGCGAGCAGCCACTGCGCGCCTTCGGTGATCGGATCGGAGTAGCCATCGACCGGCCGCGCCCATTGGGCCGTCCGCTGAAACACGGTCAGCGATGCCACGCGATCGGCAATGGAGGGTACGAGTTGCATTGAGGTTGCGCCGGTGCCGATCACGGCGACGCGCTTGCCGTCGAGCTTGAGGTCGTCCGGCCATAGTGCCGAATGCAGGATCAGGCCCTTAAAATCCTCCTCGCCATTGAAATGCGCGCGAGAGGGATCGTTGAGCTGGCCAATGGCGCTGACCAGCACCGTCGATTCGAACGTTTCCTCGCCGTCTTTCGTCTTCAGGGTCGAGATCCAGCGCCGTTTACCGTCATCCCAGCGTGAAGACGTTAGCTGCGTGTTGAGACGCAAATGCTCGCGGATGCCGTATTCATCAGCGACTTTCTTCAGGTACTCGAGCAGTTCCTTGCGCTGGCAGAAATAGCGGGTCCAGGCGTTTCGCGACCCGAAGGAGTAGGAATAGGAATGGTTCGGCGTGTCGACGCCGCAGCCGGGATAGCGGTTGACGTACCATGTGCCGCCGAGTTCGGCGTTCTTCTCGACAATGGTGTAGTGGATGCCGAGCTGCCCGAGGGCCACGGCAAGCGCGATGGCGCAGACGCCGGCGCCGACGATCAGGACATGATGATGCGCGAGGGTCTGGTCAGCCGGACGTTGGCTCCAGCGCGCTTGCCGCGGGATAAAGCCCATCTCCTCCCGCATCAGCGGGGCGTAATCGGGCGCGACGTTCTCGCCGAGGCAGGCGCGCATCATTCTCAGGATCAGTTCGTCGCCGGGGTCAGTGATGACCGGCTTTGGCGTACCTTGCGCGAACAGCCTTACGACCGCGGTACGGATTTCATGCTGGATTTCCGCCGGCAGTCCCGCATCGGGATCGGGGATCAGGCGTACGTCGCGCTTGGGCTTGTAGGGCGGCTCCAGCCAGCGCTCGTCGCCGGTCATATGCACCAGCACCATCAAGAGGCAGCGGATGTCCGCCTCGGCGATAGCGGAGGAGAGGTCGAGCTGTGGCCTCGGCAATTCGATATTCATGATGATCTGATGCCCTCAAAATTAGCTATGGCGCTTCGCGCAGCCTGCAGCGGCCTCATCGCGTGGCCTCCAGTTCCGCGCGCAGCACGCGCTTGAGTACCTTGCCGGACGGATTCCGCGGCAAACTCTCACGAATAACAAGCTCCTTCGGCACCTTGAAGCCGGCCAGCCGCGATCGGCAATGAGTCGCAAGCGCGGCAAGATCGAGCGCATTATTCTCGGCGAGCACGACGACCGCGACCGGTCTCTCGCCCCAGCGTTCGTCGGGCATCCCCACGACGGCGACCTCGCGGACGGCGGCCAGCTCGTAGATGACGCGCTCGACTTCGGAGGAGGCGATGTTCTCGCCGCCCGAGATGATCATATCCTTCTTGCGATCGGTCAAATAAAGGAAGCCGTCGGCATCGAGGTGGCCGACGTCACCGGTACGAAACCAGTCGCCGAAGAAGGCTGCTGCGGTCTTGTCGGGATCTTTCCAGTACCCCTTGGTAACCTTGGGGCCACGCAGGCAAATCTCGCCGTCCTCTCCAGCAGGAAGGCGGTTGCCGCGATCGTCCCGGATTTCGATCTCGACATGGGCGATGGCGCGCCCCGTCGATCCGATCTTTTCGAACTCTCGTCCGGCTTCCATGAAGGTATCGCCACCGACGGTCTCGGTGAGGCCGTAAGCGTCGATGTAGCGCGCTCCCGTGAACAAATCCGAAAAGGCGCGGATGCGCGCCTCCGGCGTCTTCTCCCCGCCGCCGATCGCCCACTTCAAGCTGGATACGTCGTATCGATCGCGCCCGGAGTGCGCGAGGAGGGCCGTGGTCATGACCGGCGCGAACCACGCGGCGTTGAGCTGCTCGGCCTCGATTGCCGCCAGTGCTTGCCCGGGCTCGAAATTGCGATGAATGGAGATGAGGCCGCCGTGCCACAACACCGCTATGCCGGGCAGATCGAGCCCGCCGACGTGAAAAAGCGGACCGACCACAAGCAATCTGGTGTCAGCGTTCAGTCCAAGCACCAAGGTCTGGTCCACCGATTTCCAATACATGTTTTCGTAAGTCAGCATCACCCCTTTGGGGCGATCGGTCGTGCCCGACGTATACATCAATCGCATCAGGTCACCCGGTTGCCTCGGATGCATCGGCGCAGGTTGGGCTTCGGGGGCAAGCCTTGTCGCGCTTGCCTGCGCAGCCTCGTCGAGCAGCACGGTTGGCGCGTCGCCCGCCGCGATCGCGGCAAGTTCCTCGTCCGCGACCAGAAGCCGTGCGCCGGAATTGCTGACGATGTAGTCGACCTCGTCGGCGGAGAGGCGATAGTTGATCGGCAGAAACACCGCGCCGATGTGGCTGGTTGCAAATACCAGTTCGAGGAACGCAGTGCTGTTCTTCATCAGCACAGCGACCACGTCGTTGGGGCCAACGCCGCGCGCGACCAGCCAGCCGGCGACCTGTCGGATGCGTTGGTCGAAGGCGGCGTAGGAAATATCCTCGCCGCGGTATTTCAGCACACAGCGAGCCGGTGTTCGCCGAGCATGAAAGGCGATGAAGCTGGAAAGATTGATCATTTCGTCGCTCGATTGGCCCGTTCTATTCGGCCTCGTTTGCTCTTCCGATGATTATGACCCGCAATTCATCTTGACGTCATCCCTTTGATCTGAAATTTTCCAAGCCAGAAGGCTTACAAACACCAGGACTGCCGATTTCGTTGCTGCGATGCTGGGAGATCTTTTGCGTCGCAAGGGGAGAAATAGGGCGCCAGCCGGCCTCCGCTATGCGTCGAGCACGCGCGTGAGAAACCAATAGCTGCCCAGCACGGTAATAAGCGCCGACAGCGCATAGACCAGAGTCGCTGTTCTCGCCGGTTTGGTCCTGTCGACGGCCATCAGACGATCCAGCGCGATCAGCGCCGGAACGACGATGGCAACGATTGCCACCTGTCCGATCTCGACGCCGATGTTGAAGGCCGCAAGCGCGGTGATGACGGCGTTCGTCGGCAGGCCGATCTCCCGGAGAGCGCCGGCGAAGCCGAAGCCGTGAACAAGGCCGAATGCAAAGGTGACCCGCCAGCGGCCGTCAATATTGCGTGTGAAGAAGTTTTCCAGCGCGACATACACGATCGACGCCGCAATGGCGGGCTCCACAATCGCGCCGGGGATTACGATGACGTTGAGCGTGGCAAGCGAGAGCGTGATCGAATGGGCGATCGTAAACGCGGTCACGATCTTGATTACCGGCACGAGTCGCCGCGCCCACAGTACGACGGCGACCAAAAATGCGATGTGATCGTAACCGAGGAAGATGTGCTCGATGCCGGTAACCAGATATCGATCCAAGGTCGAGAGCAGTGACGGCACGGACGCCGAGAGTGTCACGGTGGTATTGGCGCCATCGAGCAGCGCCTGCGGGGCGTTGTCACCTTCGCCGATCAGCACCACCTGGCGGGCCGCTGGATCCACGTCGGTCAGTACCGTCGACCGATAGACGACATCGCCGCCGACGGCACGACACGAAAAGCGGTTGCGGAAGATCACACCGTCGCCGTCGGAGACCAGCGTGGCGGCGCCCGGCAGGCAGGCGCTGCCATCGGCGCCGGTCACGGCGATATGCGCGGTGACGTAAGCGATGATCCGTGCGCTCGACGCTGCAACCAGCGCCGGGTCGACCCGGTCGCGCTGCGCATCGAAAATCCGGGTTCCGGCGAGACGGTCGGCGTCGCTGCCCTTCAGCCCGACCTCGACTCTGACGCTGCGATCATCGCCCAACATCACGCGCGCGGTCGACAGGTTGATCTGGTGCGCCTGCGCCGCGGCCATGGCGCCGAGTGCAATTGCGCCTGCAAGCAGCACGCACCGCAAGTTCACGACCCTGCTCCGACGGCCTTGAGCAACTCGGTCAGGCGCCTGGGCTCGAACTCCGCAACGGTGACGACCGGGCCATCCGGCGCCAGCCGGGCGTAGCGATCGAGCCCGTTGGCCGGCGCGCCGAATTCGAGCCGCGCCAGGGGTGTTGAGCTGTCGCGGGCGTAAAACAGCACGATCAGCGCCGGCAATGCGAGGCCGAACCGGGCGAGATGCGACGCGTCGGCAGGCCCGACGCGGGTTTCCGCCGCAGCCGCATCCAGGGCGCGGAACGCGGTATCGATGATCGCCGCCTGGACAGGATCGGCGGCATGCACATCGCCGGCGGCCGCGTGCGTGTGCTGACCGAGGTGCCTGAACCATGCGCCATTCGGGTCGCGCTCGAAACGCGTGAGCTTGCCGCCGGCAACGATCTCGATGGCCCATACCTGCGCCAGCGAAACCGGCAACAGCAGGTCCGGGCCACGGTCCGCGACGGCGGAGCCGGCCTTGCCGTGCAGTCGCCGCACCATGTCGAACACCAGCCGCCACTCTTCCATCACATGACGCGGCATCAGATAGACCGTCGGCGCGCCGCCCAGCCTGACATAGTGCGACGTGCCCGCCGGATTGATCGTCCCGAAGTTCACCGTTGCCGCGACGGCGGAATGGGTTTCAAGCACGACAACCTCGGATGGCGGATCAAGCCCGAACGCCGCAAAGCTCTCGACCGCGAGTTCGCTTCCCGGAATCTCGCGCGACGGCTGGCTGACCCTGAGGAACTTCAATGCCGTATCGACGTGCGAAACAAGCTCTGGAGGCGCGGCACCGTCTACGCCTTGGATCGTCCATCCGCCCGGCTGGCGGCGCAACGTGATGCTGCCGGCGCCCGAGCGAATGTCGACGCGTTCAATCTCGCTCGTCGCGATGGCGACGAGGCCTTTGGACGAGGACGCCGGCTTGCCGCGCAACTCCGGCCATTGCCCGGAAAGAACCAAGGCCAGAAGAATCGCCAGGAGCACGGTGACGGCGAGCGGCAGTTTCCATCGCGCAACCACACGCATCGCCGCCGGGCCTGTCAACGCCGCCTCCACCACATCGCAACGCCAAAAAGGGCGATGCCGAGCGGCAGCAAGATCTCGAGCGCGATGAAGGTGTCGCGCATCTGGGCGCTCGTCAGCACGATTTCAGGCAAATTGTAGGTCCGCGGCGCGAGGTTCGGCGACGCGTCGTCCTCGGCAAGCCAGCGCATGATGGCGACCGCCAGGGCGCCATTGGAGACGTAGGAGAAATATTCGTTGGTCGCGAATTTGCTGGTGCCCGTCATCACGAACCGAAAGCGCTTGTCAGATAAGGCGCCGGGAAAGACGCCTTCGAGCGCAACCGCGAGCGGCTGGGCGCCGTGCTCGCCTTCAGTGGCCGCCGGTCCACCTGCCGTGTTCGTGATGCCGCCGGCCGCTGAAGGCGGCCGCAGGTAGCTGTCCTGGCTGCTCGCGGCAAGCACACTGCCCCTTACCCCCGCCGGTGGCTGGCCGACATGGATGGGCCGCGCCTGGGCAAACACCGTGAGCGCGAGACGCGCGGTGATCGGATGCGGTGGATAATAGGGCACCGCGATCTTGTCCGGGTCCGTGCGGAAGTGATTCAGAGGGTCGATGATGATGGCCGGTTCGCTCGACAGGCCCAGCGGAGTAAGCAGACTGCGTTGCAGGTCGGCCTCAAGCGGAAACTGCGGATCGATCAGCATCACGAGCCGTCCGCCACCCCTGAGATAGTCGGCGAGGAGATCCGCTTCGCCCGCCGCCAGCGCCGTTCCAGGACCGATCTCGGCAACCACGGTGCAATCGGCCGGAACGGCGCTTGCCGTGGCCATGACGAGCGGGCGCATCTCGAAACCGATCTCCTTGAGCGCCAGTTGAAGCCGGTCGAGTTGTTCAGGTTCTGCGACCAGCACGTCGTCGGCGCCCGGTGTATCATGCCCCCTCAACGTCTCGACGTGACTGAAATGGTAGTGGCCCAGCATCGGACGGAATGTCTCGCCATGGCCGGTCACGAAGCAGACCGTCTCGTCGCGCTGCCGAAGGACGCGCAGGGCGGCGTAGCCGAGTCGCGCGGCGTCGGTGACGTTTTCCACCAACACCCTGCGCTCGCCGGCCTGCAACACCGCCGTATTGTAGGAATGCACGCCGATGTCGCGCGCAAGCCCCGGCTCCTTATCAAGATCGACGGCACGGAACGCCAGCAGCGGATGGTTGCGTGCTGCGATCCCGATCATGTCCCGTACGGCGATCGCGTTGGGATCGCCGGCGTTGTAGAAATAGGTCAGCGAAAGCGGAGAGCGGAGTTCGTCGACAACGTCGGTAAGCTGCTGCGGCGGGGTGTTCTGTCCTTCGCGGGTCGCGTCGAAATGCAGGTCGTGGCGATAGAGGGCGACGTTGGCGGCAAGCGTCACGCCCAGCGCACCGCAGACGATCAGCGCGTTTGCGGCCCAGGCCGCCCACCGTGATCCGCGGCCGCGCAGCGGCAGGCGGACCGCGAGTGCGAACAGCGTCAGCAGGGTAAGCGACCAGGCCGCGAACAACAGACTGCCCGAGATCCTGTCGCCCAATCCCGCAAAGCCGAGCGCGCCGAACAGGATCGCGGCGGCGATGAGCGCAGCGACGATAAACCGCGACATTGGTCTCTCCTACCGCCGCGCCAGAGCACGCACGGTCAACAGCAGCGTCAGCAGCGTGACGCTAACAAAGAATCCGACGTCCGAGAGGTAGATCGAGCCCACCGCAAAGGGGCGGAAATGCACCGCGAGCGACAGGTTCACCACCAACGTGTCCGCCGGGCTCGGCAGCAGCCAGCCGAAATTATCGATGATCCACAGCAGCATAAAGACGCTGAGCGAGCTCAGCGCCGCGATCACCTGGTTGGCCGTGAGGGCCGATGCCAGCAGCCCGGTCCCGACCAGGGCCGAAGCGAACAACAGCAGGCCGAAATAGCCGCTGTAGATCGGCCCGAAATCGGGATCGCCGAACCAGGCCAGCGTCGCCGCGTAGCAACCCGAGAGCAGCAGCATGACCACGATCAGGCTCATGCTAGCGAAATACTTCGCCAGCACGATGGCGACCTCGGAGACCGGCGAGGTGAGCAACACTTCCATGGTCCCCAGCTTCCGCTCCTCTGCCAGCAGCCGCATGGTGATCAGCGGCACGGTCAGCATGAACAGCACGAACATCTGGAAGAAGACATGCACCATGCTGGGCTGATGGCTGATGAACAATGTGAGCGTGAAGCTGTAGCCCATGATGAGCAGAAAGACGGTCATCACGGCGTAGGCGATCGGGGAGGAGAACAGCGCCATCTCCTCCTTGCGCAAGAGGACCGTAAAACTTCTCATGCGGTCGCCCTCGACGACCGCCGCGTCAGGTCGAGGAACACGTGCTCGAGATCCGCGCGGCCCTCGGTCAGCTCCGAGACGGCGACGCCGGCACCGACCAGCGCCGCGACGATCTCCGGAGCAACAGACGGACTTGAGTCGGCCTTGATTAGATAATGCATCGTTCCCGAGCCGGAATCCGGTTCGACGGCGATGTCGTGCACGCCGGCGACGGCGGAGACGACGCCTCGGACGGCCGATTCCGGAGCGGCCGCCGCAAGCCGCAACATTGTCCCGCCCGATATTCCCTTCAAGGCGTCGGCGGTCAGAAGCGCGCCGTCGAGCAGGATCATGATCCGCGAGGCGATCTTTTCGATCTCGGGGAGGATGTGTGAAGCAATCAGCACGGTGTGGCTTTCCGCGAGCGACTGAATGAGATCGCGAAAGCCGATAACCTGGTACGGATCGAGCCCGCTGGTCGGCTCGTCCAGCACCAGCACCTGCGGAGTGCCCAACAGCGCCTGCGCGATCGAGACGCGCTGCCGGAAGCCGCGGGAGAGCTTGCCGGTCAGGAGTGGCATGACGCGGGTGAGATCCAGCCGCTCGGACGCGGCGTCCACCGCGGCCACTGCCGCAGCCCCGCGCAATCCCTTGAGGTTGGCCATAAAGTGGAGAAACTCGCCGACCCGCATGTGATCGTAGAGCGGCGCGTCCTCCGGCACATAGCTGATCACGCGGCGAACCGCGAGCGAGTTGGTTACGACGTCATGGCCAGCGACCTCGATGCGGCCGGAGGTGGGCACGAGATACCCAGTCAACATGCGGAAGATCGTGCTCTTGCCCGAGCCGTTGGGCCCAAGCAGGCCGACGATCTCGCCCCGTTCGATGGCAAAGGACACGTCGGTAACCGCGCAGCGCGGGCCGTACCATTTGGTGACATGCTGCGCCAACACAAGCGGTGACATCAACTTACACGACCCAGATGCCGCAAACGATTCCTCGCTGCGAACCGCCCGAACACAACCCCGGGCGCGATACCCGGGATTGCGAACCGCTCACCGCGCCGTTCGGTCACTCGTAGAATTCGGGCGAATGCTTGTGAGCTTTGTAAACATCCGGATCGTGCGCGTAGATGATGTCGCCGCCCTCGGCGTCGTGGACTCGCCTGACCCAGGCATAGGCGTCGAGCATGCCGACGGGATCGTAAACGCTGCCGACGCTCGGCAGGATGTTCTTTTCGAGATTTTCCTGCAGATAGATGGCATCGCTGGTCAGCACCACCGTTCCCGTCTTGGGCAGACGTACGACCAGGATCTGGCTGCCCGGCGTATGCGACACGGAGCGATGGATGTAGACGCTGTTGTCCCCGAACAGGTCGAGGTCGCCGTCGAGCTCGATGGTCTTGTACTTGCTCGGCATCGGTCCGCCGACGCCGTTGCGTAGCATGGCAAAGTCGTCAGTGATGAAGAAAGTAGCATAGCCCGGTGCCGGCCAGAATGCATTCCTGATCTCGTCGCGCTGATATACGAAGGTCGAGTTGAGGAACTTGCCGATATTGCCGGCATGGTCGACGTGGAAATGCCCGAGCACGACGTACTTGATGTCGGCCGGCTTGACGTTGATCTTGCTCAGCTGGGTATCGATGGCGATGTCGGGCGAGCGGCCCGGATCGAGCGCCTTCACGAACGGCCCCCAATAGTCAGCATTGGTGATGATCTTGTCGTTATTGCCGCAGTCGAACAGCACGTCTCCCTTGGGATGACGTATCAGGAAGAAGCCCACCGGGATCTGGACCTTGCCGCTGGCGCCATTTTGAATCACCGATTTATCGAGATTGAGCGCGCCTGAGCTGAAGACATAGAGCTTCATCTCTTTAGGTGGCTCGGCCGCCATCGCGCCGGCCGCTGTCAAAAGCAATCCTACGGTCAACGAGCCAAGGAATCTCGCGCTACGCTGCAGCATGTGGTCCTCCCTGTTTAATTTAACGCAATTCTTCTTGTCCACCTTGGTTACCACAAAATTGTGGCGGTTGTGCAGAGCCCCGTGCGCCACGCGCACGACAAAAGCGCGTTGCCTGCTGCGTTGCAACAATATGAGGGTCGATCCCGCCAACCTCAGGGCTCAGCGCAAGCACTGGGTGAGATATCGCGGGCGAATGTCCTCGCTCGGCTTCGGGAAGTCCCATGATGACCTTCTCGTCGATTGGACCGCACCGTCGCGGCCGAGCAGCGCCTTCGTCTCGCCCTGTCGCGCCGGTGGATTCACGTCGAACAGTATTTGGCTCGTGCGGTAGAATACGTCGTTATCCTCGACCTGACCGATTGGCTGCCCGTCTAGCTGTAGCTCCGGCGCTGCCGGCGCCAATGTCTGGCTCCGATTACCGACGAAAATGCCAGCTTGATCAGGATGCTATCGTCGATCTAGACTTGGCAGCCTAAACAATAGCAGCCGGTTGTCTCAAAAAACCGAGCCGCGATAACAGGTCATGGGAGGTGCAGTTCAATGAGCGGGCATATTACGCGTCGCACGATGTTGGCTGGTGGTGCAGTTTCTCTGCTGGCCGCCCCATGGGTGGCCAGGGCACAGGCCAATACGTTGCGCATCGGAATGCAAAGCATTCTGTCAGGGCCGATTGCACTGCTTGGCACCTCCTCGCGCAACTCACTGATGATGGAGCAGGATCGCATCAACGCCGCCGGCGGCTTTCTCGGCCGGCAGATCGAATTCGTCTTCCGCGATTCAAAGGGCCAGCCGCAAGAGGCCGCCCGCATCGCGCGCGAGCTCGTGAATACTACAGGCTGTGAGCTCCTGGTCGACGCCGAGGCCTCGTCCGCCTCCTTCGCGGTCCAGGAAGTCGTGCGCGACCTCGGGATCGCTTGCATCCACACCAACAGCGAGACCTCGTCGCTGACCGCCGATCCCAAGATCCGCGCGCCCACCGCCTTCCGCGTCGCCCGCCAGGGCGTGCACGACGCGGTCGCCGGCAGCATCTATCTCGCCGCATTCGCGAACGCCAAGAAGCTCAACAAATGGGCGACCTGCTCGCCGGATTACGCTTACGGTCGCGACACCACCGCGCAATACCTGCAGTTCTTCAAGCAGTTCAAGCCGGACGTGGAGATCGTCAGCGATGCCTGGCCCAAGCTCGGCCAGCCGGACTTCACCGAAGTCATCACCAAGCTGATTCAGGCCAAGCCGCAGGCTCTGTTTACGCTGCTCTATGCCGGTGACCTCTCGGCCTTCGTGAACCAGGGCAACGTCTATGCGCTGTTCTCGCAGATGACGATGGCGACGCCCAACGTCGATTATCCCGTGCTGGCCGCCATCAAGAATTTGCCGGCCGGCATTCAGTCGGCGACGCGTTACCTCGAGACCTTCCCGGATACGCCTGCCAACAAGGAATGGGGCCAGGCCTACCTCAAGAAGTGGAACGAGCGGCCGACCAACTGGTCGTGGCAAAACGCGGTGGCGATGCAGTTCTACGAGCAAGCCGTCAAGAAGGCCAACTCGCTCGACGGCAAGGCCCTGGCTGCGGCCCTCACGGGCATGAAGATCAACACGCCGTTCGGCGCCGACGGCACGATCACCATGCGCGAGGACCATACCACGATCGGCTATGCCATAGGCTGGGGCCAGACCACGCCGAAGGAGCCGTTCATCGTCGATGTGAAGGCCGCCGACTGGGGCAAGATCCTCGAGCTCGAGACGGAGTGGAAGAAGCAGCAGAAGTACATCTGAGATGGACCTCAGCGCGCTCGGCGCTTGCCTCACGACACCCGCCTGCGTGGTCACCCAGACCACCAGCGGGCTGATCGTGGGAATGTTGCTGTTCCTTGTCGCCGCGGGCCTGACCCTGATCTTCGGCGTATTGAAGGTCGTGAACTTCGCCCACGGCACCTTCTACATGCTGGGCGGCTACGTCGCCTATTCCACGCTCGGCGCAACCGACAGCTACACGCTTGCGGTGCTGTCGGGAGCGCTCGCGATGGCGCTGTTCGGCGTGCTGTTCGAACGCGCTTTGATCAGTCGCGTCTATGGCTCCAACGTGCTGATGCAGCTGCTGATCTGTTACGCGGTGGTGTTGATCTTCGACGACCTCGTGAAGATCGTTTGGGGGCCCGAGTTCCACGCCATGGGGATGCCGGCAGCCTTCCAGGTGCCGCCGCTCTTCATCGCGGGCGGTGTGGTGCCGCCCTTTTACGCCGTGCTGATCGGGATTGCGGCGCTGATCGCGATCGTGCTTGGCCTCGGCCTTTCGATGACACGGTTCGGCAAGACGGTGCGCGCCGCCGCCATCAATCCCCAGATGGTTTCGGCGCTGGGCGTCAACACGACGCTGCTTTTCGCGATCGTCTTTGCGATCGGCGGCGGGCTGGCGGGACTGGCGGGCGCACTCGCGGCGCCCGTGCGCTCGCTGTCGCCCGGCATGGGCTTCTCGATTCTGATCGAGAGCTTCATCGTCACGGTGATCGGAGGCATGGGCTCGATCGCAGGAGCGCTGGTATCGGCGCTGCTGATTGGCATGGTCCGCGGCTTCGGCACAATCGGTTTTCCCAGGTTCACCGATGGCCTGATCTATATCCTGATGATCGCCATCCTGCTGCTGCGTCCGCAGGGCCTGTTCGGTCGCCGGGCATGAGAAGCCGCCTCGCGTTGCGCGAAATGGCGATCGCGGCCGTCGCCCTGATCGTCGTGCTGGCGATCCCGCTGTTCCATCGCAGCCCCGCCTTCGAGGATTTCGTCATCCGCCTGAGCGCCATGGCGCTATTTGCAACCTCGCTCAACCTGCTGGTCGGAAACACCGGCATGGTCTCGTTCGGCCACGGCATGTTCTACGGCCTCGGCGCCTACGCCTTCGCATTGACCATGCAGATGACGGATCTCTCGCTGCCCGTCGCCGTCGTGCTTGCGGTGCTGGTCACCAGCTTTGCCGCGTTCTGCGTCGGGGCAATCTGCGTACGCCTCAGCACGGATTACTTCGCCTTCATCACGCTCGCGGTACAGATGCTGTTCTACAGCGTCATCATCTCCTGGCAGAGCCTGACCGGCGGCGACCAGGGCTTGCGCGGCGGCATCCCGCGCCGTGAGATCTTCGGCTTCGAGCTCGCCTCTCAGCTTCATATGTACCAATTCTGCGCGATCGTGGCGGTGCTCGGCCTGCTGGCGTTGCGCCACATCTCGACGAGCCCATTCGGCCAGACGCTGCGCATGATCCGCGACAACGAGAACCGGGCCAGCTTCCTGGGTATCGTTCTTTGGCGGGCCCGCCTCTGGGCCTTTACGATTGCCGGCGCCTTCGCGGGGTTAGGCGGCGTGCTGGCTGCGCTGTTCGTCTCCGGCGCCTATCCTGAACTCGCCGATTGGCCGAATTCCGGCCAGGCGATCTTTGCCGTCATGCTGGGCGGAATCAACAGCTTCCTCGGACCCGTCCTGGGCGCCATGATCCTGCTCGCGCTGAACGATGTGGTGACACGCATCACCGAATATCAGGGACTGGTACTGGGGATCGTGATCCTGGCCTTCGCGCTCGGGCTGCGCCGCGGTGTGCTCGATTTTCTCAGACTGGCCTGGCCCGGACGCCAGCGATGAAGCTCGAGATCAGAAATCTCACCAAGGCGTTCGGTGGCCTGCGGGCAATCGACGATGTGTCGCTTGATTTTCCGTCGGGGTCGCTTTCGGCAGTGATCGGTCCGAACGGCGCCGGCAAGAGCACCTTCTTCAACCTGATCAGCGGCGCGTTCTCGCCCGATTCCGGTGAGGTGCTGCTCGACGGTCGGGACATCATTCGTCTCTCCAGGAGCGAACGGATGCACCGGGGCATCGCGCGGGCCTTTCAGGTGGCAAGCTGCTTTCCGACCATGACGGTGATGGAAAACCTGATGGCCGCGGTTACCGCCCATATCGGCCAGTGGGGCAATCTCTCCCGCCGCTTTCCGCCGCCTGGCGTGCGCGAGCGAGCCGAAGAGGTGATGGAACTGGTGGGCCTGACGCAGGTCTCGAATGTGGAGGCCGCGATCCTCTCCCACGGCGACCAGAAGCTGCTCGATATCGCCATCGCTCTTGCGCTCGAACCCAGGGTGCTTCTGCTCGACGAGCCGACGGCCGGCATGGGTCCTGACGAGCGCTGGCGCATGATCGAACGCGTGCGCGATCTGTGGGAACGGCGCAAGCTCACGCTGGTCTTCATCGAGCACGACATGGACATTGTCTTCAAGGTGGCGAATACGATCCGCGTGCTGTGCTACGGCCGCGTGCTGGCTGAGGGCACACCGGACGAAATCCGGAACAACAAGGCTGTGATCGAAGCCTATCTCGGCACGGAGGACGCAGCATGACGGAGTTGCTGCGCGCCGAAGGGTTGAACGCCTTCTACGGCGCGAGCCAGATACTGTTCGATGTCGATCTCGCCCTTCAGGAAAGGTGCACGCTGGCGCTGCTCGGGCGTAACGGCGCGGGCAAGAGCACGACCATGAAGACACTTGCGGGAATCGTCCCGGCCAGGGGCGGCCGCATCTTCTTCGCCGGCCGCGACATCACCCACGCGCCGCCGCATGCGCGTGCCCGGCTCGGGCTCGCCTACGTGCCCGAGGACCGGCAGGTGTTTCCCGAGCACAGCGTGGAGGACAATCTACTGATCGCGGCAAAGGGCGGTCCCGACGGACGGCGAGACTGGACCCTGCCGCGTGTCTGGGAGACTTTCCCGTTACTCGAAAGACTACGGTCGCGCGAAGCGGGCCGCCTCTCCGGCGGCGAGCAACAACTCCTGGTCATCGCCCGTGCCTTGATGGGCAATCCATTGGTGCTGCTGCTCGACGAACCGAGCGAAGGGCTGGCCCCGATCGTGGTCGCCACCATTGGCAGAGTACTGCGGGAACTGGGAATGAGTGGCGCCACTATTCTGCTTGCCGAGCAGAATATGCATTTCTGCTTGCGGATTGCTGAGGAGGCACTCGTCATCGATAAAGGAAAAGTGGTGCATCGCCAGGATACGGCTGGCCTTGCCCAGAATGAAGATATCCGGCGCCGCTATCTTGCAATGTAGCAATTTTGTGAGGTCAAGGCAGGTGCTTGGTTTCCGGGAGCCTCGGCCTCGATAGAGGGATTCTATTGAGTTCCCGAGCCATCTGCCCATAAAGGTCCGATTAACGTTGCTTCGGCGCTGGCGACGCGAACCGAGATGCACGTGAGATTGGTGCGGGTTAAACATCTGGAAATCAAGATGTGTGACGGGCGGGCCACATCGAATTACGATAGCTATGTTGCGACTACGACCGCAAAGAACGGGCGAGCTGGGGGCTGAGCCTGACACAGCCATCTACTTAGAGCCGCCACGGCGGCTCTTTTTCTTTTGTAAGCCCACCGGGCGGCAACAGGCCGATATATAACGCTCATCAATCGAGTATTTCGGATGATCTCGGCAGCTGAATGACGAGGCTGCCTGCAAATTGCGCGCGCAGTTCTCGCCCCAGGATTGGCAACCGTTCGCAAACCATTCAGCCGAACGCATAAATGCCGGTAACGAATTGAAAATCGTTCTTGCGCACATTCTCGTCAACCAAAGGGGTGAAGTGGAGCGCAGATCATGAGTAGGGAAGCAGTCCTGGAGAACGTACGCCGATTTCGCACGATCGCTTCGTTATACCGACAAACCGCGGCCTTCCGACCTGGTCAAAGCTGGTCCTTGCTGGGGCAGGCCAAAGATTGGGAGCATCGTGCATTGGCGGAATTGGAGTCCGACTTTGAAGGCTCGGCACAGCGAACCGGCGCGCAGTTGCAGTTCGCTATCGCCGCCTAAATACTTGCCCGGGCGACAATCGTATCCAGGCTTCGGGCGCCAACTCCCGCTGGCGCATTCGCAGGAAACCGCGTTACCGCGAACGGTGGTACTCCGGCCAGGTGGTACGCTGCTGACGCGATCGATCAAGTGAAGGCCGGGA
>CAWFYF010000006.1:0-170858 GCA_963819935.1 uncultured Alphaproteobacteria bacterium | reverse complement strand
TATCAAGAACGACAGCGGCCGCAACCTGGTCGCAAGTTTCGCGGCAGAAGCGCCGGCCAATTTCGAAACGTCGTTCACCGAAGCTTATGGCAGCCAGGAACTCTCTTCGATTCCGATCGATGCGGGCCAGTCTAAGGACATCAAGTTAAAGGTTCGCCCACCGAGCACGATCGGCGCCGGGCATTTCCCGGTGCGCGTGACGGTCAACGCCGAGGATGCGTCCGCGAAAACGGATCTGGCGCTTGACGTCGTGGGCCAGCCGCAGCTGCAGGTGTCCGGCCGCGACGGGCTGTTGAGCGCGCGGGCGGTCGCCGGCAAGCAGAGCTCGATCCCGATCGTCGTCACCAACACCGGAACCGCGCCGGCCGAGGACGTCAAGCTCTCGGCCAGCGCGCCGACCGGCTGGAAGGTGACGTTCGAGCCGGCCACCATCGACCGGCTGGTCCCGGGCAAGGACGCCGAGGCCCAGGCGCTGGTGACGCCGAGCGACAAGTCGCTGGCCGGCGATTACATGACTTCGGTCAGCGCCGCCTCGCGCGGGGAAAATGCCTCGAGCCAATTCCGGGTCACGGTCGAAACCTCGACGGTATGGGGAATGGCGGGCGCCGGTGTCATCGGCGTTGCGCTGCTTCTGATGCTCGGCGCGGTCGCGAGGTTCGGACGCCGATGAGCAATATGGAAAGCAAGGCCGGCAGCCCGGCCAGCGACATCGTCATCGCCGCGCGCGGCCTGACCAAGCGCTATGGCGCGGTCAGCGTCGTCGACGCCATCAACTTCGACATCGTCAAAGGCGAGGTATTCGGACTGCTCGGGCCAAACGGCGCCGGCAAGACCACCACAATCCTGATGATGCTCGGTCTGACCGACATATCTTCGGGCCAGGTCAGCGTGCTCGGCCACGATCCGGCGCGCGCGCCGCTCAAGGTCAAGCGCCGGGTCGGCTATCTGCCCAACTCGGTCGGCTTCTACGACAACCTCTCCGCGGTCGAGAACCTGTCCTATACCGCGAAGCTGATGGGCCTTTCCTTTGCCGAAAGGAAGCAGCGCATCGCGGCGGCGCTGGCGCGGGTGCGGCTGTCCGATGTCGCCGAAAAGCGCGTCGCGACGTATTCTCGCGGTATGCGCCAGCGGCTCGGGCTGGCCGAGATCATTGTCAAGCAGGCCGAGATCGCCATTCTCGACGAGCCGACCTCGGGGCTCGACCCGCAGGCCACGCAGGAATTCCTCGAATTGATCGGCGAGCTCAAGGCCGAAGGCGTCACCGTCCTGCTCTCGTCCCACATGCTCGACCAGGTGCAGCGGATCTGCAACCGGGTCGCGCTGTTCCAGGCCGGGCGCATCGTGCTGATGGGGCCGGTGGCCGATCTTGCCCGTCAGGTGCTCGGCGCGGGTTTTGTCGTCGAAGTCGAGGCCGACGGTACCGGCCTTGCCCGCCGGCTCGCCACCATCCCCGGCGTGACCAATGTCGACACGCTGGCGGAAGACCGCTTCCGCATGACGGCCGACCGCGACGTGCGGCCGGACGCGGCACGCGCGGTGGTCGCCGCGAACGGATCGTTGCGCCGGCTTTCGGTCGACGAGCCCTCGCTTGAGGCGATCTATGCCCGCTACTTCCAGAGCCACAAGGATCCATCGCAGGGAGCACGGCATGCGGCGTGAGGGTTCTCCATTCCAGGGTCTCGGTACCGTGGCGCTGAAGGAACTGTCCGACAATCTGTCGAGCGCGCGCATGTTCGTGCTCGAGCTGTTGATCGTGCTGACGGCGCTGGCGGCGCTTTACGGCGCGATCGACAATCTGCGGCAGAACACCGCGGAAGACCCGTTCCTGCTGCTGCGGCTGTTCACGGCCGACCGTGCGCCGCTGCCGTCCTTTGTTGCCATTCTGGGGTTCTTGATCCCGCTGATGGCAATCGGGCTCGGCTTCGATTCCGTCAACAGCGAGCACAACCGGCGCACCCTTTCGCGCATCCTGGCGCAGCCGATCTACCGTGACGCGTTGCTGATGGGAAAATTCGTTGCCGGCCTCGCCACGCTTTCCATCAATTTGGCGGCGCTGTGGCTGATGGTGATCGGCCTCGGGCTGATCTTCCTCGGTGTGCCGCCGGGAGGCGAGGAGATCGCGCGCTCGCTGGCGTTCCTGGTGGTGGCGATCTTCTATGCCGGCGTCTGGCTTGCGCTGGCGATGCTGCTGTCGATCGTGTTCCGCTCGCCCGCGACCGCGGCCCTGGTCGCGCTCGGCATCTGGCTGTTCCTCGCGGTGTTGTGGCCGATGCTGGCGCCCGCGCTGGCGCAGGTGATCGCGCCGCCGGATCCGCGCTATGCGGAGCTCGGACTGCAGACGCCGGACACCGCGATCTGGGCGCAGACCCTTTCGCGGCTGTCGCCGAACCATCTGTTCGGCGAGGCGATGCTGGCGGTGCTGTCGCCGACCACGCGGTCGCTGGGTCCGGTGTTCATCGATCAGCTGCGCGGAGCCGTGATGGGTGCGCCGCTCCCGTTCGGCGAAAGCCTGATCATCGCCTGGCCGCAAACGGTGGCGCTGATTGCCGGCACCATCGTGCTGTTCGTTGCCGGCTACATCGTGTTCCAGCGTCAGGAGGTGAGGGCGTGAGGCGCCGCGCGCGATTAACCTTTGCCTCGCGACTTGGCGCGGGCGATGGCCCGCCCGAAGTAATCCCTCGCGACTGCATCCAGCGCGGCTGAGATCAATTCATCGGATTCGCCCGCGCGGCTGCCGTGCCTCGCTTCGAGCCGCTCGGCTTCCCGGATATAATCGACGGCGAGTTCGCGGAGACGATGGAGTTCTGCATCGTCGGGAAGCGGATAGATGGTCGCCAGCAGGTCCCTGGCGCGTGCGCGCGCGCGATCGCTTCTCATGCCGACCATGGGCACCTCCTGAAATCGTTTGCGTTCCTCAAGCGAGAGAAGGCACGCGACCGCGCCGGCCGAACACCGACGGCGAAATATGACCTGCCTGTGTCAGGCGGTCGTCTAAGCTAAGTATTTCGATTATGTCGGGTTCCGGACTGAGCGCCTTATTTTTGAAATTTGGCGGGTAGCCGCCGCGCCTTATCCCTGCTTTTTTTCAGCCGGCAGCGCGCCCTTCGCCTCTTCGTCCGCCAGGAGCTTCAGAAGCGTCTGACGCCTTTGTTCGTCAGTGGTTTCGGCCAGCAGCTTCCGATAGAGCTTGAGGTTCTCCTTGTGGACGAATCTTTCCATTTCCACCTCTCGCGCAGGGTAACTGCGGCCGTCAGTTTGAGTGGTAGGAGAACCTGAGGCAGTTACGAAGCGATGACAGAAACCGGCGGGAAAGCAGTCCGCTCGATCGGGCGGCGTTGCCTGTGATCCATATTGCTCATGCGGGCGGGTTCGGGGACATCAAGTTCCTGCTCATCGCGTTCGCCGGCCGGTTCACTTGCTGCTCTCTTCCGCCGACAATGAGGTTGACGCCCTCAGCGCGGCGTCGATTTTCGATTGAACCCGGCGGGCGGCCAGTTCGGCCAGCCTGGTCTGGGTTCTGCCGCTTCTGACGGACTCGCCGACCTGGAACCGCCATCGCCAGAGGTCCGGCTCGTCGGTCGCTGCGATGCTGTATTGAATGCCTTTGTAGATCACGTCAGTCACCCCCCCGCCGATGGGCGAACACGCTTTACGGCCCGCAATCAATCCGGGCAATTACGGGCGGGGAAGCGGAAAAGCTGCGTCGCCGTGGGAAATATTCCGCTGATGATTCAGATGTCGAACGATTCGGCTACGAGGCGGATCCGAAAAATCGGCTTTTTGGACTCGTCCAGGAGTTCCAGCTGCCACTCCGCGTTTTCCGCAAGATGGCGCGCGATCGACCCGATCATGTCGCCGCAAACGCCGGTCAACTCTTCCCAAGCCGCATCGGCATCCGGCAGTTCCGTGCCAAGGCTTGACCGGCCGCTGTAGCGGCCGGTCCGGATCCGGAAATAATACAACGGCATGGCGGAAACCGATCACGGCCTTCGACGTCGTTGTCGCGGCGTCGATACAATGCTCATTCAGGCGATGCCGCTTTTGATGCAGGTCAAACCGGGCTGATTGCAGGGAGGAACCGAGCGCCCGAGACTAGAGGCAACGGGCCTGTATTTTCTGCGGACAGAGCATAAAGCCTTGGACAGCGAGAACAGCAGGCGTGCGGTGCGGCTTGAATTGTCCGGCGCGCGGTAGCTGAGCGGGCACGCCACTGCGACATCGGCCTGCAGGTCGCCAAGAAAGAACCGCACGCCGGCACCTGCGGAGGTCAGTGCAAGGCCGTCATTGTAGCTGAATCCGTGGTTCCAGGCGGCGCCGGCGTCGGCACGCGCTATGCGAGCCTAAGCTATCTCAAGAAATTCCCGCTCGACGGGCTCAAGATCGACCGGACCTTCGTGCTCGAACTGCTCGCCGATTCCGGCGACGCGGTGATCGTCGGCTCCGCCATCGGTCTGAGTCGGCAACTGGGCCTCTCCGTGATCGCCGAAGGCATCGAGAACCGTGCGACTGCCGATCTCCTGATCAGCATGGGATGCGAAGAGGGGCAGGGCTATTTCTTCGGCCGGCCAGTACCCGCGCAGATATTCGAAAGACAGCTCCTGACCGCAAGCGAATATGATTCAGAAGTACCGGGAGCCGGGAGAGCGGCCTGAGCGGCAATTTTGCGGCCGCCGGATACGGCTTCTTCAGAGCTAGATGTGGCTGTCACCGGCCGAAGGCTGTGCCTTCTGATCGGCCTTCTCCGCGTCCCGCTTGTTGGCCTCGTGATGGCCGATAATGCATCCGGCGACGACGCCGACCTTGCCGTGACCTGCCATATGGCCCGCGATTCCTCCGACGATGGCGCCTTTGATGCATCCTTTTGCTTCGGCGGCGACGGAAGTGAACATCAGGCCCAAAATGATCGTACCGAACAGCAGCCGCGTCATGGTGGTCCTCCGACAAACAGTGCTGCAACAATCCGGGGCGCTACTATTGGTTCCCCAGCAGAAGCCAAAATCCCTGCGGTCCGCCGCAGGTACAGACAATCGCGGCCGAATCTGTAACATGACGGGCTCGCCGAGACGCGAGATGGACAGGGGCTTATGAAGCCGTGAACGATCCTTTACCGGGGACCGCCAGTGTCCCTGCCGCTCGAACCGATGGCGATCTCCGTGACCTGCGGCTGGATGCATGCCGCGGGCTGGCGCTGTGGTTCATCTTCATCGATCACATCCCCAATAACGGCCTTACGTGGCTGACGCTTCGCAACTACGGCTTCAGCGACACCAGCGAGGTGTTTGTGTTCGTGTCCGGCTATACATGCATGCTGGCCTATGGCGGTGCGCTGCCGAGGGAAGGCTGGCTCACGATCGTAACGCGCGCATTGCGACGTGGCTGGGAAATCTACGCTGCGTTCCTGCTGCTGCTGATTTTCTATTTTGTTCTGATCTGGATGGCCGGCGGTGGCAGCCGCTATCTCGATGAAACCAACACCAGGTTCTTTTTCGAGAATTCTGGTCCGGCGATCGTCCGCGCCGTGCTTCTGCAATACACGCCGTTGAACACCGATATATTGGCCACCTTTGTGCTGCTGCACCTGGTATTCCCCGGCCTGCTGTGGCTCCTGATCCGAAACGCCACGCTCACGCTGGCCGCATCGTTTCTGCTCTATCTCATGGTGCAGTTGTTCAGCTGGCACCTGCCGGCGTGGCCGAGCGGAGAAGTGTACTTCAATCCGTTCGCCTGGCAGTTCCTGTTCGTGATCGGCGCCTGGTATGCGTGCGACGGTACGGGGCGATTGCGAACAATCCTGCAGTCGCGCACCATGCTGGTGCTGGTGATACTCTATCTCGTCCTCAGCCTCCTGGTCACGTTGAGCTGGGAGTTCAAGGCGCTCGAAGGGCTGGTGCCCGATGCGGTATCGAAGCTGATCTACCCGATCTACAAGGGCCACCTGGCGCCGGTGCGGCTGCTGCACTTTCTCTCGCTGGCGCTCGTGGTCGTGCGGCTGACGCCGCGACACTGGCACGGATTGCCGAGACCCCTGATCACCGCATTGATCCGTTGCGGCGAAAACTCGCTGGCGATGTATTGCTTCGGCGTATTGCTGGCATTCATCGGCTTTGTGATCCTCACCGGGTTCTCCAGCGGCCTTGCGATGCAGACCGCCGTCAGCATCGCCGGGATTGCGCTGATGGTCGCGGCAGCAACGCTGCTGACCTGGGAATCCAAGCTGGACCGGCACGGACCGAAACTGTTCTGATCCGAAGCGGTATTCCGCGTCCGCGGGCCGGGGTGATCGACCTCGACTGTGGACATCGTCGGCCTTCGTGCCTTCGTCAACTGCACGTCAACTGAATGTCATGGGTGGCGCTCTAGGTTGCGCGCGTACTAACCGCATTTGCAACAATTTGACAGATTGAGGAGAAGGCCATGCGTCATCAACGCATTTTCGGCGCTACAACTCCATTGCTGCTCGGCGCCGCGCTGCTGTTCGGAGGATCCGCGACCGCGCAAGCGGCATGTGGACTGAAATCCGCCGACAACAAGATCAAGCATGTCGTTCACATCCAGTTCGACAATGTGCATCTGCGGCGGGACAATCCCAATGTGCCGTCGGACCTCGAGCAGATGCCCAATTTGCTGAATTTCATGCAGAACAACGGCACGGTAAGCGGTAATCACCATACGCCGCTGATCTCGCACACCGCGACCGATATTCTGACCGTGCTCACCGGCGCCTATGGCGACCGCATGGGCGTGCCGGTGGCGAACAGCTACGGCTTCTTCCACAGCGACGGTTCCGTCGGCTTCTCCAGCTCGTTTCTGTACTGGACCGCGCTCGCCGGCGACGGCAAACCGGAATTGCTCAGCGAAAACGGCAAGATCTTCCCGGCGCCGTGGGTGCCGTTCACCCGCGCCGGCTGCGATGTCGGCGCCTTCTCGATCGCCAATATGGAATTCGAAAGCGTGCCCGGCGACGTGCGCACGGTGTTTGGCACCGGCTCGCCGGAGGACGTGTCGGTCTCGGCGGCGCTGAATTTGCCGCGCACGCCCGCCAACGCGCCCGCCCGCCAGGCCCCGAGCACTGATTATCTCGGCATCGCCGTGCATTGCACGTTGGGCAGCTCGCTCTGCAACAATAGCCACGCCCGCACCGACGCACTGCCGGACGAGCCGGGCGGCTATGCCGGCTTCAGTGCGTTGTTCGGGAATGTGAACGTTGCTCCGGTGATTTGCGCGGCGGCGCCCGCCGGCTGCAACGGCAGCGGCGCGGTCAAGGACACCGACGGCGGCGTCATCGCCGACGCCTACGGCCGTCCCGGTTTCCCCAACGCCTTCAGTCCGCTGCCCAAGCAGTCGCTCGGCTATGCCGCGACCATGCTGGAAGCGGGCATTCCCGTCGTCTATGTGTATCTGGCGGACGCGCATGACCGCAATCCGTTGCCGCTCGATCCCACCACGAATCTGCCGGGTGCCGCCCATGCCTTCGGCGCGGGCGAGGCGGAGTATGTCGCCCAGCTCAAGGCCTATGACGTCGCGTTCGGCAAGTTCTTCGCGCGTCTCGCCGCCGATGGCATCAACAAGGACAATACCCTGTTCTTCGTGACCGCGGACGAGAACGACCACTTCGTCGGCGGCCCGGCGAGCCCGGCGAATTGCGACGGCATCCACACGCCCTGCACCTATGCGCAGATCGGCGAGGTCGACACCTTCCTCGACCGGCTACTGCTGACCCAGCGCAGCAACACCACACCGTTCGATATCCATTTCGACGACGCGCCGACCTTCTACATCCACGGCAACCCGGGACCGCAGGATCCGCTCACGCGCACCATGGAGCGGGACGTCGACGCGTTGCAGGTCACGAACCCGATCACCAACCGCGTTGAAAAGCTCAACGCGTTCATGGCTGATCGGGCGGAAATGGGGCTTCTGCACATGATCACGTCGAACCCGGCGCGCTCGCCGAGCTTCACCATGTTCGGAAACCCCGACTACTTCAACGAGACCTCGGGCGCATCGACGGGGCTGGGCCACGACTGTTCGCAAGCACCCGCCTGTGTCTTCGAGGCGCCCGGTTTCGCCTGGAACCATGGCGATGTGCAGAAACAGATCACGCGTACCTGGATGGGCATGGTCGGGCCGGGCGTGATCCATGCCGGTCGTAACGACCGGGTGTTTTCGGATCATACCGACCTTCGTCCGACCATGATCGCCCTGGCCGGCCTGAAGGACGACTATACTCACGACGGCCGGGTCCTGATCGAGTTCCTCGATGATCATGCCTTGCCGAATTCGCTTCGGCGGAGCGAAAACTTCCTCGAACTTGCCCAGATCTACAAGCAGCTCAACGCGCCGCTCGGTTCGGTGGGACTGGACAGCCTGCGGCTTGCGAACCGTTCGATCCTCGGCGATGATGCGGGGTACGCCAAGTTCCTCGCCAGCATCGCCGACATCACGACCCAGCGCGATGCGCTGGCCGCCGAAATCAAGTCGCTGCTGGATGCCGCCGCCTTCGACAACCAGCCGATCAAGGAGCAACAGGAGGATCAGCTGGTGCGCCGCGCCCGTGGGATCATCGACCGCGTCGCGGATCTTGCTCATGACGAGCACGACCACGATCGTCACTGAGCGCATGGGTTGCTCGCCAAACGATGATTGCAAGCCCGCTGGCAATGCCAGCGGGTTTTTGCGAGAGGATATGGAGCTTGTTCTTATGGAGTCCCGATCGCCGGCCGCGTTACGCCGGCTGCTTGTATTTGCAATTGTCTCCGCCGCTCTGCTTGCCGCACTGGGCAACGCCGCCCGGGCTCAGGTGAGCGTGGACGGCCGGCCGGATTCTGTTCATATCGAGGCACACGATGCGACGTTACGCGAAGTGTTCGACGCGTTGCAGACCAAATTCGGTCTGCGCTACCGCACCGACGACGCGCTTGAGACACATAAGAGCGGAGTTTTCGATGGTCCGTTGCCGCGTGTCACCGCGCGTATGCTGGACGGCTACGATTTCGCGATGAAGGTGACGCCGCAGGGTGTCGATGTGCTGGTGCTGCGCCAGAACCAGGCCGACGGCAAAGCTGTTGTTTCAGCAACGCCCGCGTCCGCGCCGGCGAAGGGTTCGCCTGCGCCGGTCATGACGGCCGCACAGGCCAATCGCTACGAACGCGAACATTTCCGATAGTAGTCCGTGCTTTCAGCGCCGTCGCGCCACCGCGATGCCGAACAGGAACGCCACGAACAGGCTCGCCAGCGGTGCTTCCCGGGTGATCGCGCTGATGGTCGAAAGCGGCTTGCCCGGCTGCCGCGCGGTCGCGATGGCTTCGCTCAGCCGGCTGACCGCGGCCTGCAGGCCTGCGGAGATTTCCGTCAGCGTGCGCGACACGTCGGTTGCGGTGTCGATGGCGCGCTCGGCCATCCCGGGCTGAAGCGTCGTTTCGGGTGTCTCGAAATTCACGGTTTCCATGCCCTCGAAATTTTGATCGCGGTGCGATGAGGCCGCCACCTTTGGCTATCCGCGCGCGCGCTAGTTTTGAACAGCGGGCCCCTAAGGACCTTTGGCTATCCGCGACAGGCGCCGTGTTGAACGGCGGGTGGCGGCCTCACGGGAGCAATGCGATGCCGGGACGTTTGTTCCCGGCCGCCATGGACGGACCCGCAAAATAGCCGCGAAAGCAGGGGATAGCACCGGCCGGGGCTGATGGTCGGCCCTGTCTTTTTGGCAGCCAATCGTCACAGATATCTTGACGTGCGATAGGGATTCGCCGTGACCGACGTTTCGAGGCCTGATGCAATGAAGAAAGTCGCGCTGCTCGGCGCTCCCATCGAAATCGGCGCGTCGCAGCGGGGCACCCTGATGGGGCCCGCGGCGCTGAGGACGGCCGGGCTTCTGACCCTGTTCGACGCGCTTGGTTTTGCGGTGGAAGATCACGGCGATCTCTCGATCGGCGAGGTCGCCGAACTCGCCGACGAGCCGCCCGACAGCGCCCGGCATTACCGCGAAATCCAGCGCTGGATTAGGCTGTTGAGCAAACGCGCCTACGAACTGGCGCGGTCCGGCGCTATCCCGATCTTTCTCGGCGGCGATCACTCGCTCTCGATGGGTTCGGTGAACGGGCTTGCCCGTCACTGGCGCGAAGCCGGCCGCGAGCTTTTCGTGGTCTGGCTCGACGCGCATGCTGACTACAATACGCCCGCCACCACGCTGTCGGGCAATATGCACGGAATGTCGGCGGCCTTCCTGTGCGGCGAGCCCGGGCTCGATGGGCTTCTGGGCGACGAGCCGCGCGCGTCGATCGACCCCGACCGGCTCGAATTGTTCGGCGTCCGCTCGATCGACAGGCTGGAAAAGGATCTCTTGCGCACGCGCCGCGTCAGCGTCGCCGACATGCGCCAGATCGACGAGTTCGGCGTCGGCGTTCTCATGCGCCGCGTGATCGACAAGGTGAAGGCGCGCAACGGCGTGCTGCATGTCAGCTTCGACGTTGATTTTCTCGATCCGAGCCTCGCGCCCGGCGTCGGCACCACGGTGCCGGGAGGGGCGACCTATCGCGAGGCGCATCTGGTGATGGAGTTGCTGCACGATTCAGGGCTGGTGCGATCAGCCGATATCGTCGAGCTCAACCCGTTCCTCGACGAGCGCGGCCGCACCGCGCGCACTGCGGTCGAACTGATCGGCAGCCTGTTCGGCCAGCAGATCACCGACCGGCCGACGCCGACCAACGCGATCGAGCCGGGCGAGTGAAAAAATCGGGCTATCCTGGCGAGCGCGGCGCAGGCCGGATACCAACATCATCAAAGTAGCGGGTGAGGGCATCCGGCGCGCCGGAGGCGTCGGCCAGCGCCACATAGCTGTCAGGCCGCAGCAGATAGAGCGCATCGCGGGCAAACCCCGCCGCCTCATATTCCGATCGCCAGCCGAACGCGTGCAGCGGCACATTGTGATCCCGACACCATGCCGTGAGTACTGGGCTGGGCGCGCCGTAGACATGGACCTGCCAATCCATGCTGGCGAGCGAAGCAAAATTGTCGGCGCCATCGATCCGCACCCAAGGCAGGCGATCGCCGCCCTGCACATGCCCGGCTGTGCCGCGGCTCAGCGGGCCGCCGCGATAATTCAGCATTACCTGCGAGACGGTTCGGAACAGATATTCGCGCACGGTGCCGAACGCGGCAACCCGCGGGATCAGCAGCGGCGCGATACGGGTGCGCAGGATGTCGGCGATCCTGCCTTCGGCGGTGGCGAAACTGAAGACCCGATCGGTGGTCGCGACCAGCCGGCGTGCGAAGCCGATCCGCTCGGCCTCATAGGAATCGAGCAGATTGTCGCCGGCGCGGCCGGCCACCGCGGCGGCCAGCTTCCAGGCGAGATTGATGGCGTCGCCGATGCCGGTGTTCATGCCCTGGCCGCCGGCCGGGCTATGGATATGCGCGGCGTCGCCGAGCAGGAACGCGCGGCCTTTGCGGAAGTGCGCGGTCACCCGGTGATGCACGTGATAGGTCGAGAACCAGTTGACCTTCCTCACTTCCACCTTGAGATGGGTGATCGCCCGGTCGCTGACGTCGCCAAACGCCAGTTGGCCGGCGTCGGCCGCGCGCTCGTCGCGCACCGTGCCGATCAGCCGCGCCTTTCCGTGGCCTGCCAGCGGAAACACGCCGAGGAAATCGGCCTCGTCGAGATCGATATGCAGTTCGCCATTTATGGCGGGGCCGGCGGCGTCGACATCGGCAACGTAGAAGACCTGACGGTAGGTTCCGCCGGGAAAGCCGGTGCCGATGGTCTCGCGCACGATCGAGCGGGCGCCGTCGCAGCCGGCGATGTAGGCCGCGGTAGCGTTGAACTCCGGGCCGTCAGGCCCGCGCAGCCGGGCGGTGACGCCATCATTCTCTTCGTGCAAAGCTGATCAGTTCGGTGCGCCGATCGACCGCGACGCCAAACGTTTGCAGTCGCTCGATCAGGAGCCGCTCGTGCTGATCCTGCGGAAAGATGTGCAGGAACGGGTAGGGCGTCAGGTCCGAGCCGACGCTGCCAAACGCAACACGGGCCGCGGCCTCGCCCTTCACCCACAGATTGACGGCGGGCACCTGGTGACCCGCCGCGATCACCGTTTCCGTGAGATCGAGCTGCCGGTAGAGTTCGAGCGTGCGGGCTTGCACCGCCAGCGCTCGCGAGGTGGTGCCGGGCTCGGCGGTCTTGTCGACGATGCGGACCTTGACGCCGAGTTTTGTCAGCCAAAGCGCCAGCACCAGCCCGGTCGGCCCGGCGCCGACGATCAGAACGTCGCTCTGCGTCATGTGCTTCTCCATTTACCGGCTCCGCACGCGGCTGCGTCGGCCGGGAACGTTGCACTGCCCACGATATTTGCGGCAAGGAGGCTTATGCAGCCAGCCTTCGTCGGCTAGGTTCAGGTCACGCCACCCGCTCACTCTGCCCGCCCGATGCAACCCATGTCCGCCATCGACACATCCAGCACCCGAAATCTTCCGTCTTTATGGCGCGAGGGAGCCGCATGGCTCCTGCTGGCCGTCTATCTCGCGCTGGTCGTTCGCTACGCGTGGAACCCCACGCCTTTTGCCGAAGTTCTTGCCGCGATCGGGATCGCCGGCGCCCTGGCTCATTGCATCCTGACATATGGCTGGAAGAACGCGGTCGTCTTTTTCGCAATCTGCCTCGTCGTAACCTTCGCCCTGGAAAATTTCGGCAGCCTGACGGGCGCGCTGTTCGGACATTATCATTTTGAAGTCGGCGCGCAGCTTCCCCATGTCGGCGTCATCCCGATCATTGTCGGTCCGCTGTGGTTCGGCATGGGCTATTTCGCATGGATCGTGGCCGCTACCTTGCTCGGTGGCGCCGACTGGAATCTCAACCGGCAGATCAACGTCATCGTGCAGCCGGTCGTAGCCGCCTTTGTGATGACGCAGTGGGATTTCGTCATGGACGCGCCGGCGTCAACGATTGCCAGAGCGTGGATCTGGTACGATGGCGGCGCCGATTTTGGCGTTCCGCTCTCGAACTTTCTCGGCTGGCTTTTGACGTCGTGGACATTCTATCAGCTATTCGCCCTTTACCTCGTCAGCAGGGGCGAGGGACGCCCGATCCGACGAGACCGCGCGTTGCGTCTTGCCGCGATACTGCTTTACGTGTCTTCCGGCCTTACCCATCTGACGCCCTGGCTGATGGGGCAGAGCGGGGAGGTCGCCGATGCGACCGGTCATGTCTGGCGCATCCAGGATTTGCGCGAAACGACGGTTGCGGTCATGGTGTTCACAATGTTTTTCACATCGATGCTCGCGGCGCTGCGGCTTGCAAGAGACGAAGGCCGATAATGGAATCGCGCGCGGCTGTTTTTCGTGAAGTAGGCGCCCCGGTCTCGATCGAGCGCATCACGCTCGATCCGCCAGGGCCGACCGAGGTGCTGGTGCGCATTGCCGCGGTGGGCCTTTGCCGTACCGACTATCATGTCATGCGCGGCGAACGGCGGGTGGCGATGCGGCCGATGGTTCTGGGCCACGAGGCCGCGGGCGTGGTCGAACGCATCGGTGAGGCGGTCGGCGGCATCAAGCCGGGTGATCATGTCATCCTCACCTTCATCCCGGCCTGCGGAAAGTGCCATTGGTGCCGGCAAGGCCTGCATCATCTGTGCGCCGAAGGTCCGCGCATCACGCAGGGACCGCAGCTTGACGGCACCTACCGCCGCCGCGACCGTGACGGCCATGCGGTCGGCGCCTTCTGCATGATCGGTGCCTTTGCCGAACGCACCGTGGTCGATCAGGCCTCCGTCATCGTCATCGACAAGGACATCCCGTTCGATCTCGCGAGCCTCGTTGCCTGCGGTGTGCCGGCCGGAATCGGCGCGGCGCGCCAGCGGGCGAAGGTGCAGCCCGGCGAAAGCGTGCTGGTGGTGGGTTGCGGCGGCGACGGCATGAACGTGGTGCAGGGCGCGCGTCTGTGCGGCGCTGCGCAAATCATCGCCGCCGATATCGTGCCAGCAAAACTCGATTGGGCGCGGGAGTTCGGCGCGACCCATGGCGTCAATGCGCAGGGCGAGGCGCTGACCCGCGCCGTGCTGGAACTGACCGGAGGCATCGGCGTCAACCATGCCTTTGTCTGCATCGATCCGCCTTCGACCCTGCTGCCGGCGTTCCGCGCCACCGCCAAGGGCGGCAATGTCATTGTGACCGCGCTGACGCCCGATACCGTGACCGAGATCAAGATTTCGCCGCTCGAGCTGTTCGTCACGCAGAAGGCGATCATGGGCGCGGTCTACGGCTTTGCCAGCCCGCGCCTGCAAATTCCGGAACTGCTCGGGCTCTATCGCACGGGCGCGATAAAGCTGCGCGAGCTGATCACGCGCACCTATCGCCTGGACGAGATCAACCAGGGCTATGCGGATCTGGACGCGGGCAAAAATCTTCGCGGCGTCGTCGTGTTCGATGGCTAGCATGCTCGAGACCAACGCCGCAACCTGGGGCATTGCAGCGCTCGCGACCTTGGGCGTGATCGCGCGTCCCTGGCATTTGCCGGAGTTCATCTGGGCGATCGCGGGGGCGGCGCTCCTGGTGCTGTTCAACCTGCTGCCCTGGCCCGACGCGCTTGCCGCCGCCGGCAAGGGTACGGACGTCTATTTTTTTCTCGTCGGCATGATGCTGCTGGCCGAAGTTGCGCGACAGGAAGGGTTGTTCGACTGGCTCGCCGCATGGGCCGTTCGGCATTCGCGGGGATCAGCGAAGCGGCTGTTCCTGATCGTCTATGTGGTAGGCACCATCGTCACCGTACTCTTGTCGAACGACGCCACGGCGGTGGTGCTGACGCCGGCGGTCTATGCGGCGACCCGCGCCGCCAAGGTCGAGCCGCTGCCTTATCTCTTCATTTGCGCCTTCATCGCCAATGCGGCGAGCTTCGTGCTGCCGATATCCAATCCGGCCAATCTCGTCGTGTTCGGCAAACAGATGCCGCCGCTGGCGGACTGGCTGCGGATCTTCGCGCTGCCTTCGGTTGTCGCGATTATTGCGACCTATCTGGCGCTGCGGCTGACGCAGCGCGGCGCGCTCGATTGCGAGGTCGCCGAGATCGAGGACATTTCCCCGCTGACGCTGGGCGGAGGGCTCGCGGCGTTCGGAATCGTGCTGACGGCGGTTGTGCTGCTCGTGGCGTCGGCCATGGGCCGGGATCTCGGGCTGCCGACCTTCATCGCCGGTGCGGCCGTGACCGGGGTTATCCTTCTGATCGGGCGGCAATCGCCGTTGCCGGTGATGAAGGACATTTCCTGGTCCGTGCTGCCGCTGGTGGCAGGCCTGTTCATCCTGGTCGAAGGGCTGAACCGCACCGGCGTTCTGCCGGCGCTTGCGGTCATCCTGAGGGAGGCGACGACGGCCTCGCCGCAGGCGACGTCCTGGATCGCCGGCATCGTGGTTGCCGTGGCGTCGAACCTGGCCAACAATCTTCCCGTTGGCCTGATCGCGGCGACGACCAGTCAGATCGCGCAGGTTCCCGCGCATGTCACTGGCGCAATCCTGATCGGCGTCGATCTCGGGCCCAATCTGTCGGTGACGGGCTCGCTTGCCACCATCCTGTGGCTGATCGCGCTGCGGCGCGAAGGCGAGGGCGTCAGCGCATTGCGGTTTCTCAAGCTCGGCCTCATCGTGATGCCGCCCGCGCTGCTGCTGTCGCTGCTCGCCCTTTCTGCCGCACCGCAATGAGGATGTGTGAGGCGACAGCCAAGCCCAGGGTTTCATGGCGGGCCCCCGCCGGAAATGCCTCCGTTTTGAGATATTTATGGATATAAACTGTCAAAGAAGTTCAGCGCCGTAACGCGCCGCTTTCGAACGGAGGAAAGAGATGACCGCATGACGAATTGCGGAGGCAGGAAGTAGGGAAGACTTTGATCGCCTCTTTCAAAACCATCGCCGCCTGGCTGCGGTCGCGAAAGGTCGAACTCGGCCTGGGCATACGCGTCACCGTGGCGGCGATGGGGGCGCTCGCGATCGCGCTGGCGCTCGGCCTCAAGCTGCCATTGTGGGCGGTGCTGACCTCCATCATCGTCACCCAGATGAGCGTCGGGCGCTCACTCAAGGCGACCCGCGACTATCTGATCGGCACGGTCGGCGGCGCACTGTACGGCGCGGCGGTCGCGATCCTGATCCCGCACCATGGCGAAGGCGCGCTGCTCGCGGTACTGGTGCTGGCGGTAGCGCCGCTGGCGTTCATCGCCGCCATCAATCCCAGCCTGAACGTCGCAACGATAACGGCCATCATCGTGCTGCTGCTCCCGATCATGAACCATGCCGACGTGCTGGATTCGGCAATCGATCGTGTGCTGGAAGTCACCGTCGGCGCGCTCACCGGCCTTCTGGTGTCGTTCCTGGTGCTGCCGTCGCGCGCGCACAGCCAGGTCCGCGCCAATGCGGCAAAGGTGCTCGAATTGATGGCGTCGGCGCTCCATGAGTTGTTGTCCGGTCTCACCCGCGGCCGGGACAACGAGGCGCTGCATCGTCTGCAGGACGGTATTGGCACCGCGCTCGCCGGTTTGACGGCAATCGGCGCCGAGGCCGAGCGCGAACGCGCCGCGCGCCTCACCAGCGGGTCGGATACCGGGCCGTTGTTACGAACCGTGCTGCGGTTGCGCCATGATCTCGTGATGATCGGACGTGCCACCGTGGTGCCGTTGCCCGCCGATCTGCAGCGGCGGCTGGTATCGCCGCTAAAGGGCGTCAGCGACGCCTTCGTCGACTATCTCAACGCTGCGGCGGGAGCCTTGCAGGCCGGCAAGCTTCCGCCGCCGATGTTGCCGGTCCAGGTCGCGCTGCAGGACTACGCGGCGGAAGTCGCGGCGGTGCGCAGCGAAGGTCTGACGCGGGGAGTGCCGGGCGATGTGGCCGAGCGTTTTTTCGCGCTGGGATTTTCGCTGGAACAGATGCGGCAGAACCTGAAGGACCTGGAACGCTGCGTGACGGCCTGGGCGGAATCTCCGCCGGTTTCTAGGAAAGAGACGACGGACGACGCGGAGTGAGGCGAGGTCGTGGGGCGAATGGTCTTACCGTGCCAAGAAAAAGGCCCGCCGTCAGGCGGGCCTTTCGAGGTGGCTGAGAATACCGACGCTGAATCACGGCATCGCGACGCCGTAATAATCATTCACGGCACGGGCACGCGCCGGATCGTTCCAGTTCCAGGTGTTGTCGTTGCCATATTTCGGCGCGCCCTTGAGCTGGGTCTCGGTAATGCCGGTGCGATAGCCGCCGAGATTGGTATCGTATTTCAGCGATTGCCAGGGCAGCGGATAATGGTCGTCGCCGATGCCGAGAAAGCCGCCGAAACTCAGGACGGCGTAGGAAACCCGGCCGCTCTTCTTGTCGATCATGACGCGCTCGATCGATCCGATCTTGGTATCGTTGGCGCCGTAGACGGCCGTACCTTCCACCTTGTCGCTCCCGATCAGGGAACCCGTTTCTCTTGCTTCCATAGCCATTGTGCGTCTCCTTGGTTGAAGAACGGGCAACAGGCGGCATAGGGAATTGTTCCTGCATGCAGGCTTTGTCGGTCACCTCGGCGATTGTGCGGGCTTGCCGGTTCCCGGAAAACCGGAACACAATGTCGAACGCCCTTCTTGATCTGAGGAAGACACCGCGATGAGCCCGCTCGTCACCGCACTGCTTCTGTTCGGCGCATTTGTGATCCTCGGGCTGATTGCGAAGGTCGCGATCGGCATGTGGATGAAGCGGCAGTAAGCAGGCGGGAACACGGCGCCTGACAGGAACCTTCATCGCCGCCGGCGATTGCACTCCCGGACGAAACAAGTCAGGGACGTCAGATGCAGGAAAATCGCGCGGAGAACGAAGGTCGCCCGCGGGCGAGCCGGCGCGGCCCGCTGATGGTCGCAATAGCGATTGCCGCGTTCGGTGTGCTCGCCATGCTGATCGTGGATCACGGCCCGTGGAGCCGTCCCCAGGTGCAGACCGCCGAAGTTGCGACTTACAGGACGACCGGCGAGGCTGCGCGCGCTGCCGGCGCGTCGGTAACGCAGACTACGCGAAAGGCCGTGATTGAACCCGTTGCTCCCGGGCCCAAGGTCCAACCGAACAATCCGGTCATGCCCTAGGCGTCTCAGCGGATGCTGACGAGCCTTCCCCATATCGCAGCGAGGCCGGCGCCGGTCAGAACATAGAACGGATTTTGGCAGAACGTGTCGCCGTATCGGCATACATCCGCGCTGAAGCTGCCGATCTCATGTTGGCCGGCGGCGTAGAACACCGCGGACGAGATTAAGAGCACCAAGGCCGCGAAATACATCGGACGTCCTCCACATCGGGATCAAGGTGCAGGCGGGGAATTGGTTGCGATGCAATTGCCGCGCTGCCGAACGTGTACGTTTCGATTGTTCCCGCAAACCTCTTAGACTTCGGTTGAAAACGATCGCGTGATTTTCGGATAATTTGTCTTAAATAAAATTCCGCTATTCGCGCACCGCTTTCTGCTCGAGTTGGATGCGCGCCCGCGCGCTGCGGCAGCACGAGAAGGCACCCCAGGATGAAAATCGCAAGAACTGCCGAGGCCAGCGGGCGGCTCAGCGCAAGCCCGCCATTATGGACCGGCTTGTCGAGGAAATCGCCGACGGTCGCGCCCAGCGGCCGGGTCAGAATGAAGGCCGCCCAGAACAGCGTAACCCGGGAGATGTTGGTCCAGTAATAGGCGGTGGCGACAATCGTCAATGCGGCGCCGAACACCAGCGCGCCGCCCTCATAGCCGAGGCCGGTGGAATCGGCCATCCAGTCACCGAGCGCAGTGCCAAGGGTTTGCGAGAAGGTGATGGCCGCCCAGTAGAACATTTCCACCTTCGGCGTATTGACGGTATCCACCGAGATCGAGCCGCACGACCGATACCAAAGGCCGAGCGTGACCAGGAGCAACAGGAGCAGCAGCGTAGAGCCGCCGGTGTAGCCGACACCCAACGACCGGTCGGCGAAATCCGCCATGGTCGTGCCGAAGGTGGTCGAGGCAATGATGGTCGCCCAGTAGAGAAACGAATGAAACCTCTTTGCGACGATCTGCAGGCTGACCAGCAGCACCAGCGCGGCGAGAAACAGCGCCGTCCCGGCCAGATAGCCCCAGTTGAGCGTCATGGTGACGGTATCGCCAGCGGTTTCGCCCAATGTCGTCGCCGCTATCTTGACGATCCAGAAGGCGAGCGTGACCTCGGGGACCTTGTTGAGGGATTCGCGCATGGTTTGGTCGTGTCCCGCCTCACGGCGAGACAACTCCGCTTCGCCATTTTCGTTCTGCAGTGCCGTAATGGTCGATTTGCGGCGAAGACGCGCGCCAGCCGGCGGTAACGAAATGTTGCGATGGCCTGGCGTCAGGCGAATTGCGCTACCAGCGCTGCCCACAAACGCGAGACCTCGTCGTGATCCTCGAGGGCCGTCTGGACCATGACCAGCTTCGCGGCCGGATCGACAAGGACATATTGACCGAAGGCCCCGATCATCGCGAACTGGCGCCTCGACCCGGACAGTAGCCACAGCAGATAGCCATACCCCCTCGTGGTCTTTCCCGGCCTCAGATAGGCGTCGGAGGGGCGTACCGTGGTCGCATCGATCATCCATTGCGCCGGAATGATCTGCTTGCCTTGCCACGCGCCGTCATGGGCCAGCAGGCGGCCAATTCGCGCGTAGTCGCGCAGCACAGCGTTGAAGCCGAAATGCGCCACCTCGAATCCTTCCGCATCCAAAAGCCAATTCGCATCGGACTCGGCGCCGATCGGCTCCCAAAGTTTTTCATGCAAATAATCGGAGGCCGATTTGCCGACGGCGTAATGCAGCACCACGCCGAGCACGTCGGGTTCGATGCTGGCGTAGTAGAATCGCGTTCCCGCCGGCGCGATCCGCCGGTTGAACTGCACGATGCTGTTGATCGTGCCTTTGTTCCCGATCCATGATCCCGCGATCATGTCGCTCCACAGGCGATTGAGATCCCGGCCGCCGTTGCGCTCCTCGCCGAAATCGACGCCCGAGGACATGTGCAGGAGATCGCGGATCGGCGTCCTGCCGTATTGGCTGCCCTTGAATTCCGGCACGTACATATCGGGGGTGTCGTCGACCGTCTTGATCGTGCCTTCCGAAATCGCAATGCCGATCAGGATTCCCATGATCGATTTCACCATCGACTGGGAAATCAGCCGGTCGCGGTCGGTCCGGCCGTACTGATAATGCTCGAACAGGATCTGCTCATCCCTGGCAATCAAGAGACCGGTAACGGGATTGCGCGAAAGGTATTCGGTCAGGGAGGAAGTGCTGCCCGCATAAGTATAGCGAAGGTCGGCTGCCGAGCGCATGAACGTCCAGGGCGTTGCGGCGCGTGCAATCCGCCGCGTCGGATAGATATCGTCGAAATGGCTAAATGCACCGACGCGATATTCCGGCTTGTATGGATTGCCCTGGAGTCGGGCGCGCAGCAATCCCGGTACTGGAAAGCCCTCAGCCGCTCCATAGCGTTCGGCGTCCGGGCCTGTCGCGGAGAACACCGGCCCGGTGCTGGTTTCGACTGCCGTAGGACCTTTAGCCGGCTCTGCGATCGCGGAACTAGCTCTGGCAGCCCCGCATGCGGCTGCTGCGGCGGCGCCCGCAAGCGCCGCGCGCCGGGTAATCAATCCGCGGTTACTTCGTCTTCTGGCCATAGTTCAGCAGTCCGCCGACGCCCTTCGGCGGATGCGCCCGCAGAGCTTCCTCGTTCGGCTCGGTACCCCAGCCGGGCCGGTCCGGCATGATCAGATGGCCGTCGACGAACTCCGGCAGATGCGTGAACAACTCGTGATCCCAGGCGAGCCGGTCGATGTCGGTTTCCATGATCCGCAAATTCGGAACCGCTGCGCTGAAATGGGCGTTCATCATGGTGCAGAGATGACCGTAGAAATTATGCGGTGCGACGTTGACCTCGTGCGCCTCCGCGCTTGCCGCGATCTTCATCGATTGCCAGACCCCGTTCCATGGCGTGTCGATAATCGCGACATCCATCGCCTGCTCGCGGAAGTAGGGCAGGAATTCGCGCAGGCTCAGCAGCGTCTCGCAGGACGAAATCGGATGCGGGCTTTGCCGCCGGATATAACCGAGCGCTTCCGGGTTGAAGCTGTCTATCTCGATCCAGAACATGTCGAGATCGGCGATGGTGCGCAGGATCTTCAGGTAGCCTTCGGTCTTGGCGTTGAAATTCAGGTCGAGCAGGATGTCGACGTCCGGTCCCGCGCCATCGCGGATAGCCTCGAGATGCATGCGCAGATCGCGCAATATCTTGCGGTCGACATTGATCTCGGGCTGGAACGGCGCGCCGAAGCCGGGCCGCCAGCCCATCGGTTTGCCCTCGTCGTAGGCGAAGATGTTGGTTTTCAGCGCGGTGAATTTCTTTTCCCGCACCTCGCGGCCGATCGCCTTGACGCCATCGAGATCGTTGATCGCCGGCTTGTACCAGCCGGGATGGTTGATGCGCCAGGTGGCGCAGTGCGACCAGTAGACCCGGATCCGATCGCGGATCTTGCCGCCCAGCAATTCGTAAACGGGCACCCCGAGCAGTTTTGCCTTGGCGTCGAGCAGCGCGTTTTCGATCGCGCCGAGCGCCTGGGCGACAACGCCGCCGGCGGCGGGGCGGGTCGCGGAAAATAGCTCGGCGTAGATCCGCTCGTGCTGAAAGGCGTTCTGTCCGACTACCCGCACCGAGAGACGCTGGATCGCGGCGCCGACGCCTGGGGAACCAAAACCCTCGTCGAACTCGCTCCAGCCGACGATGCCGCTCTCCGTGGTGATCTTGACGAAGTGATAGTTTCTCCAGCCGGCGTCGCAGGCAAGCAGTTCGACGCTTCGTATCTTCGAGTTCTTCGTCATGACCTTCCTTTTCTTGTTCTTTATGCCGATCCGGGAGAGCTGGCTCGTCTGCCGCCAGGGGATTCGTCGATGGAAAAATGAGCGGCGCCGTTATTCCGCGGCTTGCGATGACGGCGGGCGCATGGTGTCGACGCCATCGGCCTTACCCGCCGAGATCGTGGTGCGCACCATTAGGCGCGCCTCGTGCGCGGGCCAGGGGCGTCCGCGATGCATGGTCGCGCGGTTGTCCCACATTACGACGTCGCCCTTGCGCCATTGGTGCAGATAGCTGGTGCCGGGCGCGGTCGCGAACGCCATCAGTTCGTCGATCAGCTTTTCCCCCGCCGTCTTCTCCATGCCCTCGACCCCATAAGCATGCGAGGCGATGTAGATTGCGTTGCGGCCATTGACGGGATTGTTCCACACCATGCGCCAGCATTGCGGCGGGAGCGCCGCGCGCTCCTCGGGGCTCGCCAGATCCGGCGCGATCTGACCGCGCGAATGCGCGTAGTCGTGCCAGGCAAAGGAATTTTGCACTTGGTTGCGCAGGCCAGGGGCGAGCCGCTCGAAGGCGAGGCGGGTCGAGACATATTCGGTCTCGCCGCCGTCGGCCGGAATGATCCGTGCCGACAGGATTGATGCCAGTGCGGGCACGCGCTTGAAGGAGGAGTCGGTATGCCAGAGTTGGTTGGCCTTGTTGCGCAGCGAAAGCCGGTGATCCGGCGGCACCACTTTTCCATCGAGGCCGATGGTCGAGAGGATCACGAAATGCGAACCCGTGCCCTGCGAGCCGACCTTGGTCGCCTCCGGCGGTCCGAAGCGGCGGGAAAAGGCGAGCTGGAGTTCGTCGGTCACCTCCTGGCCGCGAAACACCAGAACGGAATGTTCCTCGAAGGCCGCGCGCACCGCTGCATAGGCGGCATCGTCGGAGGCGACATCGGCAAGCCTGACGCCACGCAATTCCGCGCCGAATCCCGGACCCAACGGCACGATGTCCATCGGCGAGCCCCCCTGCTTTTTATCGTCGAACGTTACGGCAAATCAGCCGGGGCGGCAACGCGCGGGCCGATGACCCGACCCCGGTCGTCGGCGGGATCGGCAAGTTGAGCCCGGACATCCAGAAGCCTGCGTACCTTCTTGCGGTCGCGTCCTTTTTGGAATGCAGCGCGGCCGCTGTCGGCCGCGTCAACCATGGATGATTTGGATGCGGCGGCTTGGCGGCCCTCGGCCGAGGGGAACCGCGCCCGAGCGCCCGCATATCCGCTCTCTCCGCTGGGGCACGTAGTCCTACGGGCCAGAAAATTAGTCGGCCGTTAGGGAAAATAGACGAAGCCGAAAGTTGCGGCCGACTGGAGCGAGAAGGGTTCCTGCCGACTGCGGGTGCGGCCATGATTGTTTCCCCGGATTGACCAAAAAAGGCGCCAAGCTTTGACGTTTTTGGCCACATTCGAAAAGAACCATCGCGGCATGAAAACGCTGGCCGTTATTTCGATTCTGGCGCTGCTCACGATTTCCGGGGCCGCATACACAGACCAGATTCTGACCAGCGATCAGCAGACTGCGCAAAGGGCGGATTGAAGCCAGCCATTTGCAGCCGGCCAGTCGGGGGACGTGGGCGATGCTTTCAGTGGATCAATTCCTGAGATTGATAAGTGTGCCGGCCGTGGTCGCCGCGTTCCTGATCGCATCACAGATTTCAGGCGGGGTGACGATGCCCCGCGCGCCGGTGGCGCTGGCCAGCGAATAGCCTGCACTCATCGAAAAGTCTGAATTTGCCCACCGCTCGGGTGACCCGGCTCGGGCGCGACCATGGCTCTTCGGTGCGTCCGGTGATTGCCGCTTTGCGGTCGGGGGGCCTCCGGCCTGCCAATCGGGCGGGTTCCGACGCCGCCAACCCATCGCACCAATGCATGGATGTCCGAGCGAGAATTTGCAGCCTCTGGCTGACTTGCGTCTCCAGAATTGCTGCAGCGCCGTTGCGGTTTTTCAGAACGGGAATAGTAGAGCCGCTGGCAATCAAAGGGGTTAGCGCGACCCTCTGTCGCAGCATCTCCGTGCCGCCGCGCCGCTAGCCCTTCTGGGCGTCCCGCTGTTTTCTTAGCGACTTTCGGCGCGTGATCCGGGCCCATGCCGCGCGAACGGCCTCGGCCCGGGTAGGCGGCTCCTTCTGCTTCGGCGGTTGCTGCGTTTCGCCTTTCAGATCTTTCTCTTTCCCTTTGATGCCGGGCATCAGCGGCAGCATCTGCGTGGCCGCCGTCGGGCTGTGCGCCGGAGGCTGCATTCCCATCGGCCCGGTGTCATCGGGAGGTGGTGGATTTTTGGGCATGAATCTCAACGCACAAGCGTCGGTTTCGTTCGCCGGCCGCGGCCGCGGGCGAGCCTCAGGACAGTATCGACAGGCCACGCCTCGCCGGGTAGGGTCCGCCCCAAATACCATAAGGGGAGAACTCCTTTGCGGGGGAAACTTACGCTGAAACGCGACTATTATGCCGGGGGGCTGATGATGCTGCTCGGTGTTGGAGCCGCGATGACCGGCACGGGTTACAAGTTCGGCAGCCTTGCCAGAATGGGTCCCGGCTTCATGCCGGTCGTGCTGGGCGTCGTGCTGACGTTTCTCGGCCTTTTGATCGCCGGCACTGCGCTGGGGTCGTCCGAGCCCGACGACGGCAGGTTTTTGCCGGATCATCCGCAATGGTTCGGCTGGCTCTGCATTATCGGCGGCCCCGTCCTGTTCATCATCCTGGGGCAGTATGGCGGTATGATCCCGGCGGTATTTGCCTGTGTTTTCGTCTGCGCGCTCGGGGACAACACCGCCACCTATAAATCCTCGGCGATCCTGGCGGCCGGTATCACCGTGTTCGGGGTCGTGCTGTTCCATTATCTCCTGAGCATTCCGTTCCCCCTGCTGCGGGGGTTCAATCTGTGATCTCAACGGCAATTACCGATCTCTGGTACGGCTTTGGCGTCGCGCTTGAGCCGCACAATTTGATGTACTGCTTTCTCGGCGTGCTGGTCGGCAACCTTGTCGGCGTGCTGCCGGGCATGGGCCCGGTCGCCACCATTTCGATCCTGCTGCCGCTGACCTTCGGAATGCAGCCGGTGCCCGCGATCCTGATGCTGTCGGGTGTCTATTACGGCGCCCAATACGGCGGGGCGATCTGCTCGATTCTGCTGAATCTGCCATGCCATCCGCCGCATGCCGTGACTTGTCTCGACGGATTTCCGCTGACCAAGCAGGGCAAGGGCGGCACCGCGCTCGGCATCACCATCATTGCCGCCTTCGTCGGCGCGTCCTTCGGCATCACCGAGATGATTTTCCTGGCGCCGTTCCTGGTCAAGGTGGCGCTGGAATTCGGCCCCGCCGAAGTCTGTTCGCTGATGCTGGTGGGATTGCTGGCGGGCTCGACGCTCGCAAAGGGATCGCCGCTCAAGGGCATTGCGATGACGGTGCTCGGCCTGCTGGTCGGCATCGTCGGGTCCGACATCGAGACCGGTCAGCCGCGTTTCACCTTCGGCATCACCGAGCTGTTCGACGGCGTCGAGATCATCGCGCTGGCGCTCGGCATGTTCGGCATCGCCGAGTTCATGAACAGCATCAACAACACCGAAACCGTCGACCTGAAATATGCCAAGGTCGGTATTTCCGACATGTTTCCGTCGAAGGCGGATCTCAAGAAGTCCTTCTGGCCGATGATCCGCGGCACGCTTCTCGGCAGCCTCTGTGCGCTGATCCCGGGCACCGGGCCGACCATCGCCTCGTTCGTGTCCTACGCCACCGAGAAGAAGATATCGAAGACGCCGGAACGCTTCGGCCACGGCGCGATCGAGGGCGTAGCGTGCCCCGAGGCCTCAACGCATTCCTCGGTGCAGGGCGACTTCATCCCGACCATGAGCCTTGGCATTCCCGGCGATACCGTGATGGCGCTATTGTTGGGCGCGCTGATCATTCACGGCATCGTTCCCGGGCCGCAACTGATCAGCCAGCACGCGGACATCTTCTGGGGCCTGATCGCGAGCTTCTGGATCGGCAATATCCTGCTCGTCGTCCTCAACGTGCCGATGATCGGGCTGTGGGTGAAGCTCCTGAGCATTCCCTATCGCTACCTCTATCCGAGCGCGATGTTCTTCGTCTGCATCGGGGTCTATGCCGCCAATAACGACATGTTCCAGGTCGGCGAAACCCTGTTCATCGGCGTTATCGGCTACATTCTGCTGCGTCTCGATTTTCATCCCGCGCCGATCCTGCTCGGCTTCGTGCTGGGACCGCGCTTCGAGGAGAACTTCCGGCGCAGCCTGCTGATCTCGCGCGGTGATTTGACGACCTTCATCGACCGACCGATCAGCGCGTTCTTCCTCTTCATCTGCGTCGTGCTGATCGTGGCCCAGATCTATGTCTGGCTCCGCAAGCCGAAGATCGTTATCGAGGAACGGGCGATCGAGGCGCAGGTGCCGAATTCGTCATATTCGGAACTGGCGTAGAGGCGGTTGAGCGGCCTCGACAGGGTGAGATGATGTACTGGGTCGGCCGCATGATAACCCTTTCCGTGATAGCCGGATCGGCAGTCTTGATCGCTTTCGGGCTGGCCCATGTGGCGCATTACGACATCGGGCTCACCTTGCCCGAGATCCGCCATTCGGCATTGATCGCCAGCGCCATTGTTGCGATGCTGCTCGTGGTTTAGTTGGCCTGTTCAGCCGTCCCTGTAGAGCGTGCCTCACCTTTGCTCTCTTCAAAGGACAGATCGCCCGCGATGACGATTGACCGTTCTACGGCCACCGCAACCGCTGCCGCCGATTTGTCGCCCTCGGAGCGGCACGGCATTTTTCTCTATCTCGGTATTCTGATTGTCCTGCTGGCGTTTGGCGGTCCGGCTGGTGGCCTGATCGATATTCCCATCAGCTTCTTTCTCAAGAACAGGCTGCACTTGACGGCGCATGAGGTCGCCACCTTCCGGCTCGTCGCCGCGATCCCGCTCTACCTTTCATTCGTGTTCGGATTCATGCGCGACAGCTGGAATCCGCTGGGGATGAGAGATCGCGGCTTCATGCTGCTGTTTGGCGGCGTCACCGCCTCGCTCTACGTCTTGTTTGCGTTCACGCCGATGAGCTATGCGGCGCTTCTGTTCGCGGTCGTCGTGCTGACGGCTTCGTTCCTGTTCGTCTCCAGCGCCCAGAACGGGCTGACGTCGGTGATCGGCCAGCAACATGCCATGACCGGCCAGGTCAGCGCGGTGTGGAACGTATTCCTGTCGATTCCCACCGTCGGGGCGCTGTTGATCGGCGGCAAGCTCAGCGGTCTGCTTGGAGGAGAAGGATCCCGATCAGGCGCTCCGCATCCTGTTTCTGGTGGGTGCTGCGATCATGACCGTGATCGCGCTTTATGCGCTCTGGAAGCCGGCGGAGGTGTTCGACAATATTCGCGTCGAAAACGGGACGGGCCGTGATCCGATGGAGGATCTGAGACGGCTGGTAGGTCACTGGCCGGTCTATCCGGCGATGCTGATCTGGCTGTTATGGAATTTCGCGCCGGGGTCGACCACGCCGCTGCAATATCACCTCCAGAACACCCTGCATGCCACCGATGCCCAATGGGGCGAGTGGAATGCCATCTTCGCGGCCTCCTTCATTCCGACATACATCGTCTACGGACTGCTCTGCCGTAAGTTTCCGTTGAAGACGCTGCTGTTGTGGGGAACTTTTCTCGCCATTCCGCAGATGGTTCCGCTGCTGTTCATCAGCACGGTGACGCAGGCTTTGATCGCGGCAATACCCATCGGCCTGATGGGCGGTCTTGCCACCGGCGCTTATCTGGACCTGATCATTCGGTCGTGTCCGCGGGGCTTGCAGGGAACGACGCTGATGATGTCGTGGAGCCTGTATTACGTCGTTTCGCGATTTGGCGATGTTCTCGGCACCCATCTTTACGATCGCTACGGCGGCTTTACCGTCTGCGTCATCGCGATCACGATCGTCTATGCGCTGATCCTGCCAGTATTGTTGCTGGTGCCGAAACACCTGATCGCCACGGCCGATGGGCAAACGCCGGACTTGGCGTTTGGCGCTCCAGAACCCGAGAACGATGCGGGTAAATAGTCATCCGACCGGCTTGCCGGTCGTTTTAGCGGCCGACGATCGTCGCGGTCGGTCTGTTCGGGGCCGCGCTGATCTATGGCGACGGCGCGATAACGCCGGCGATTTCAGTTCTGTCGGCACTGGAGGGCCTCAACATCGCGACCCCGGCGCTGCAGCCCTATGTCGTATCGGTGGCGGTTGTAATCCTGATCGGACTATTCGCGATCCAGTCCCGGGGAACGGCGGCGATCGGCCATCTGTTCGGACCGGTCATGCTGGTCTGGTTCGTCGCCATCGCCGCGATGGGCGTATCGGGCATCGTGCAGAATCCGTCCGTGTTCGCCGCGCTCAACCCGGTCCACGGGCTCTCTTATCTGCTATCGAACGGTGTCACCGGCTTCTGGGTTCTGGGAGCGGTGTTTCTCTGCGTCACCGGCGCCGAGGCGCTCTATGCCGACATGGGCCATTTCGGCAGGGGCCCGATCAAGCTAGCCTGGTTTGCCATCGTCTTTCCAAGCCTGATCCTGAATTATGCCGGGCAGGCCGCACTGGTGATCGAAGGCGCGCCGACCGACGGAAATATTTTCTATCGTCTCTGTCCCGAGATTCTGCTGCTGCCGCTGATCGTGCTCGCAACGATAGCCACGATCATAGCGAGCCAGTCAATCATCACCGGCGCGTTCTCGATGACGCGGCAGGCAATCCAGCTCGGCTGGCTGCCGAGGCTCGCGATCAAGCAGACCTCCTCCGAAGGGTACGGGCAGATCTATGTTGGCGTCGTCAACTGGCTGCTGATGATCGTGACCGTCGGGCTGACGATCGGGTTTGGCAAGTCCGACAATCTGGCTTCGGCCTATGGCATCGCGGTTTCACTGACCATGCTGATGACATCCGCCCTGCTTTTCATTGCGATGCGCGAGATCTGGGGCTGGAGCCTGTGGACGGCAGGCTTCGTCGCGGCGTGCTTTCTGGTCATCGACAGCGCCTTCTTCCTCGCCAACCTCACCAAGATCGGCGAGGGCGGCTATGTTCCGCTGATCCTGGCGATCTGCGTCTACGGCGTGATGTGGATCTGGCACCGCGGCGCTGCCGCCGTCTCGGCCCGGATGCACGAAGCGCTGATCCCGGTTGCCGGATTCATGGCCGACATCGCCGCAAGAAAGATTCCGCGTGTCCCCGGCACGGCGGTATTCCTGACCCGGACAGAGCGGGACACGCCGCCGGTGATGGTGTGGCATGTTAAACATAACCGCGCGCTTCATGAGCATCTGTTCGTGCTGCGCGTTGAAATCCTGCCGGTGCCGTGGGTCTCCTCCGGCAAACGCCTGTCCATCGAGCAAGTCGCGCCGAACTACTGGCGCGCGGAGGCCCGGTTCGGATTCATGGAGCGGCCGCATATCCCGGAACTGCTGGCCTCCAGTAAAGCGCTGGGCTGCACGATCGACCTCGACGATGTCACTTACTATGTCGGCCATGAAACGGTAGTCGGCCGCGAAGATGGCAAGGGCCTGCCGGCATGGCAGGAGCGGCTCTTCGCCGTCATGGAGCGCAACGCCGTCCACGTCAGCGACTTCTTCAGCCTGCCCAACGATCAGGTCGTCGAGATCGGTCGGCAGATTGCGATCTAGGGGCCGGAGAGGGCGCTCACTGCAAGCCGACCGCAAAATCCCTTGACGTAAATCAAGACCCTCTTTGGTTTCCGGGGCAAGTTACATGAGAGAGATGGCCGCTCGAACTGCGTCGCGTTGGGCGCGGCCGGTCCGCGAGATCGCAGGGCGGGGCGGGTTTGGTGAAACGTCATGATCAACGAGCGCAGTCTACCAGACGCGGGTCAGCCGGGGACGCCGAGTAAGCTCGTTCCATTTCCGGTGACGCCTCCGATCAAACCCAAAGCCCGCTTCAAAAAGGCCTGGTTCATTGGCGGGTTGCTATCGTTGCTGGTCATTGCAGTCATCGCGGCGACGTGGTGGGCTTTGGACGGACGCAGCACCGTCCACTACGCAACTACGCCGATTGCGAGAGGTCCGGTGATCCGGACCGTGACAGCGACGGGTACAGTTAACCCGGAACTCACCATCATCGTTGGTGCGGCCGTCTCCGGTTTTATCCAGGAGCTATCTTGCGACTACAATACCAGAGTGAAGAAGGGTCAGGTCTGCGCCAGAATTGATCCCCGTCCTTACCAAAGCGTCGTCGATCAGAACACGGCGAATCTGGCGGTGGCGAAAGCGCAACTCGAAAAGGACAAGGCCAATCTGACCTATGCAAAGCTTGCCCTCGGCCGTGCCGCCACCCTCCTGCCGACCCATGCCGTCTCTGAGGACGCCTATGACAGCGCTAAGAGCTCTTACGATCAGGCGCTGGCGCAGATCACGTTCGACGAAGCAACCGTTCAGCAACGTCAGGCTTCGCTCGATGCTGCGCAGGTCAATCTCGACTATACGAGCATCGTGTCTCCCGTCGAGGGCACAGTGGTCTCGCGCAACGTGACCATGGGGCAAACGGTCGCGGCGAGTTTCCAGACTCCGACGCTTTTTCTCATCGCGACCGACCTCGCCAGGATGCAAGTCGACGCGAATGTGAGCGAAAGCGACATCGGCGGAATCAAGATCGGCAACAAAGCCACCTTCACGGTGGACGCTTACGCGAAACGGACATTCGGGGGTACGGTGAGTCAGGTCCGTCAATCTCCGCAGACCGTTCAGAACGTCGTGACCTACGATATCGTAATCAGCGTCAGCAATTCAGATCTGACGCTTATGCCGGGCATGACGGCCGCCAGCCGTATCGTCGTCGACGAGCGCAATGACGTGATCCGGGTCCCGAACCAGGCGCTGCGTTATGTCCCCAGAAGCCTCGCGGGCGCCGCCAAATCCGACCAGCCGCAAATCTGGGTGCTCCGCGACGGGAAGCCGACGCCTATTCCGGTGGTGGCCGGGCTGGACGACGATAATTTCACGGAGATCGCAAGCGGCGATGTGAAGCCGGGGGATCTGGTGATTACCGCAGAGAAGCTCACGACGACCAGCAAGACCGTCACGCCACGCCTCGGTCTCTGAGTTTCCGTCGGACACCCGTTCGCAGGTCCAATATGCCGGATCCCATCATCAGAGTCGTGAATGTGACGCGGACCTATCACGTCGGCGACGTCGATGTGCATGCGTTACGCGGCGTCAATCTGACCGTCGAGCCCGGCGAATTCATCGCCATCATGGGATCGTCCGGGTCGGGCAAGTCCACATTGATGTCGCTGCTCGGCTGTCTGGATCGTCCGTCCAGCGGCGAGTATTATCTGGAGGGCGTCAATGTCGCGGGGCTGACCGAGCCGGAACTCGCGCGTATCCGCAGCGAGCGGCTGGGGTTTGTCTTTCAAAGCTTCAATCTCCTCTCCCGTACCAGTGCGATCGAAAATGTCGCACTGCCCTTGTTCTATGCCGCGGGAGGGGCTTCGAGCGGTACCGAGCGCACCCAACGAGCCCGGGCATCGTTGAAACTCCTCGGTTTGGCCGACCGGGAGCGCAATACACCGGGGCAATTGTCGGGAGGACAGCAGCAGCGCGTCGCCATCGCGCGCGCCTTGATCAACAATCCAATTCTGTTGCTTGCGGATGAACCCACCGGCAACCTCGATACCAAGACGTCGCATGAGATCATGGTGACGCTGCAGGCGCTCAACCGCGAGCGGGGCGTCACGATTATTGTCGTGACGCATGAACCGGACATCGCGACCTACACTGGCCGGGTCATCACGATGCGGGACGGCGAAGTGATATCGGATGAACGAAAGCAAGCCGTCCGTCCGCAGCCGGGAGCGCCGAGCGGCGCATTGCCCGCGGGTTCGCTTGCCCGCCCGCAGCCACCGGCACCGCCTACGGCCGGGAGCGCCGGCACAGTGCACGCTTTTGCCCTGATGATCGTGGCCGCGGCATTCCAGGCGCTCGCCCGCAACAAGATGCGATCGGCGCTGACCATGCTGGGTGTCTTCATTGGAGTTGCCGCGCTGATCGCCATGGTCGCCGTCGGCCAGGGCGCGAACGATGCTGTGCGCAAGCAGATCGAGAGCCTCGGAACAAATCTTCTGGTGGTTGTCCCCGGCGCCACCACGATGGGCGGAATGCGCAGTGGGCAAGGCAGTGCGTCGACTCTTACGGTCATCGATGCCGAGGCGCTCCGTCGTGAAGCGCCGGCGGTCGGCAGCGTCAGCTATCTGATCCGCCAGTCGGGACAGGTCCAGTACGCCAACCAGAACTGGTCGACGAGCATTCAGGGAGTCAGCGCCAACTATCCGCCGATCACCAATTGGCAGATCGAGTCAGGGCGCGGCATTTCGCAGGAGGATGATAGCAGTGCCGCGCTTGTCGCGGTCCTCGGTCAGACCGTTTCCCGGCAACTGTTCGGCGTCAGCGAGAATCCGATCGGTGCGGTAATCCAGGTCAAGAGCGTGCCGTTGCGCGTGATCGGCATCTTCGCATCCAAGGGACAAACCTCCTACGGGACCGATCAGGACGATCTCGTCATGACCCCTTTCACGACCGCGCAGCGCAAGGTTCTTGGCGTGGCGGCGCCAAGCCAGCAACAGGTTCCGCTCAATTGGGTCTATCCCTCGCCGCCCAATCCATACAATCTTCAGCAGCGACTGATGGGGTATGTGAACCAGATTTACGTCCAGGCAAATGATGCCAGCCAGGTTCAACCGGCGGTCAGCCAGGTCTCTGACATCCTGAAACGCCGGCACCGCATTCGGCCAGGTGATGCCAATGATTTTTCCGTGCGTAATCTGAGTCAGATCGCGGAGACCGCCGAGAGCAGCAGCCGTATCATGGCGCTCTTGCTGGCTGCGGTCGCGTCGATATCGCTTATCGTGGGCGGCATCGGCATCATGAACATATTGCTGGTGTCGGTGACGGAGCGAACGCGAGAAATCGGTCTGCGGATGGCGATCGGCGCCCGCAGGACGCATGTTCTGTTGCAGTTTCTCGCTGAATCCGTGATTTTGAGTGTTACCGGAGGAATCGCCGGAATCATCATCGGGGTCGTGTTTTCCGAGATGATCTCGATCCTCGCTGGCTGGCCGGCTCCCATCTCGTTAACAGCCGTCGCCGGCGGGTTTCTGTTTTCCGCCGCGGTCGGAATCTTCTTCGGATACTATCCCGCGCGGAAGGCCGCCAGCCTGGATCCGATCGAGGCGCTGCGATACGAGTGACTTCGGAGGGGCGAGGCTTCAATAACATCGCATCCTTCGGGCTCCGGCCGGAACGGTTTCAAGGTCGAAACAAGAGTTTGGCTTGCCCGAAAGCGCTAGCACTGGCGGTAAAGGACCCTCAATGTCAGCCATCGAGCAATGGCGTTGACAATACCACGCATTCGCATCATTTGACGGGGAAAGCTGCGTCGCTACATCGCGACCGCCATGCGATTAACGCCGCGGGGGTAACGTATCTTTCAGCTTTGAATTCGAGTATCGAATCGGATTAGCACTGGCCATCTGATTGTTTCCGGATATTTCTCGGCTCTCTCCAGCCCGCCGCGATAATGCCCAAAATCGAACATTCATCCGCCGCCGCTCCATAACTGAAGTGCGCGCCCCGGGCGCGGAATGGTCCCGGGCAGGGAATACCGAGATATCCTGGAAATGCTACTGCGGTCCTCGCTTTGAACAGGTCCTTTCGACATCCGGAAGGATTGGGGTGTGGCCGGCTGAACAGGCGGGCCTCGTCTGCTTTCCGTATGCTGCGTCCGGTCTTGCGTCTTGCCTTGATCGGCTCCTCGATTTTCCTGACGGCCGGCTGCGCGACGATTGCCCCGCGCAATGTCCTGCCGCAGGCCAGCGCCGCCCAGATCGAGCTCGAGGGATTTCGCAATATTCGCTTTTGGGGCGACGCGCCCGCCCGGGATATCCAGGCGGTCATGATGGCGGATACCCCGAGGGCGGAAACGCGGTCGCCTTCGGGAGCGCAAAGGCATCCGCCGGTCTCGAACCTGCTCGCGATATCCGGCGGCGCTGAGGACGGCGCGTTTGGTGCAGGCCTGCTTGTCGGCTGGAGCGATTCGGGTACGCGACCGAGCTTCGACCTCGTCACCGGCGTCAGCTCCGGCGCGCTGATTGCTCCCTTTGCGTTTCTCGGGCGCGAATATGACGGCCAGCTGCGCGAGATATTCACCAAATATGGAAGGCAGGACATTTTCACCTACAACGTACCAGGCTTGCTCGACGGATCCGCGCTGGCCGACGACGCGCCGTTGGCGCGATTGATCGAGAGATATGTCGACGATGCCTTCATGCAGGACATCGCCAGAGAGCGGGCCAAGGGCCGCGTACTGCTGATCGGTACCACCAACCTCGATACGCAGCGGCCGGTGATGTGGGACATGGGCCGTATCGCGATGAGCCATAATCCCGATGCGAAAAGCCTGTTCCGCAAGATTTTGCTGGCGTCGGCGACGCTTCCCGGAATCTTCCCGCCGGTCCGGATCCAGGTTCGGGTCGGCGGACAGAGTTATGACGAACTGCATGTCGACGGTGGCGTCACCAGGCAGGTATTCATCGCTCCGTCGCTATTCTCCTCTGCCTCGCGCGATCAAAAATCGGCAGGACCCATGACCAAGCCGCGGCTGTTCGTGATCCGGAACGGAAAGATCGATCCCGAGTGGCAACCCGTCAACGAGAACGTCCTGTCCATTACGCAGCGTTCAATCTCGACGCTGATCAAGAACCAGGGGATCGGTGACCTCTACCGCATCTATTCCGTCACCAGGCGCGACGGAATTGACTTCAATCTTGCGAGCATTCCAGCCGACTTCAAGGAGAAGAGCGGCGAGCCGTTCGACCAGAAATACATGGTCGCGCTATTCGAGCGCGGCTATGGTCTCGCCAGCCACGACTACTCCTGGGCCAAGGCGCCGCCCGGAATGGAATTAGTGACCCAGACTCACAACGCGCAGAACTGAGCGCCTAAGTGGGCCGCGCCTATCCGATCAGGAAGGAGCCGAACAAGGCAATCACCGCCGCAGCCATCAGCGCGGTGCCGATCCAGCCCAGTACCGTCAGTCGGCGGCTCGCCTTGAAGCGCCCCATTAGTCCCGCATTTGCGACGATCACCATCATCATCGCCATGATCGGAACCGCGACAATGCCGTTGAGAACGGCGCTCCAGACCAGCATGTGAATCGAATCTATGCCGGTGAAGCCAATGCCGAATCCGATCACGGTCGCGGCTGCGATGATGGTGTAGAATCCGACAGCGTCCGGGGCCTTGGCTTCGAGGGTGGCGTGCCATCCAAAGACTTCCGCGACGCCATAGGCGGCGGAGCCGGCCAATACCGGGATCGCGAGCAGGCCCGTGCCGATAATGCCGAGCGCGAACAACAGAAACGTGAAATCGCCGGCCAGTGGCCTTAGCGCTTCGGCAGCCTGCGTCGCCGAATTGATGTTGGTGACGCCATGGGCATTCAACACGGCGGCGGTGGTCAGGATGATGGAAAATGCGATCGCATTGGAGAAGATCATGCCGACGGTCGTATCGAGCTTGATGCGGTCGAGCTCGGTCAGGCCGCCCCGGGTCAACTCCCGCAGCGGACGGCGGGACCTGCCATTGTTCATCTCCTCGACTTCCTGCGAAGCCTGCCAGAAAAACAGATAGGGGCTTATCGTGGTTCCCAGCACCGCCACCAACATCAGGAAGTAATTTGCGTTGATCGTCGGCCTTGGCCAGATTGCCGCCAGCAGCGCCGTGCTCCACGGAATGTTCACGGTGAAGGCGGTCGCGACATAGGCAAACAGCGACAGCGTCAGGAATTTGAGCACCGGCGAATAGCGGCGATAGGGCACGAAGACCTGCAGCAGGATCGATACAAATGCAAAAATCAGCGCGTGTTCATGATTGAGGCCGCCGATCACCAGCGAAAGGGACTCGCCCATCGCGGCGATGTCGGCCGCGATATTGAACGTGTTCGCCGCGACCAGGAGAAACACGAGCGCCAGCACCAGCCAGCGCGGCGCCAGCTCCATCACATTGGCGGCGAGGCCTTTGCCGGTCACCCGGCCGATCCGCGCGCTCACCAGCTGGATCGCGATCATGAACGGCGTGGTGAGAAACACCGTCCAGAGCAGGCCGTAGCCGAACTGCGCGCCGGCCTGGGAATAGGTCGCAATGCCCGAGGGGTCGTCATCGGCCGCGCCGGTCACCAGTCCGGGACCGAGCAACCGGAGCACCACGCCAACAGGCTTTTTGGGGTCTGAGCGTACGATTTCGGTCATGAAAATCTTTGCGATTCGGGATCAGTGATATCGGTAAGCCCTTCGGTGAACATTCGCGACAGGAAAATGTTCCGGTGAGGGAACCTGCGGCGAACACAGGCGTCTTCTGTTTTCGCCACATGCGCCGGGCGATTGGGTGGCTGCATCCAAGAGGCGTAGGTGTGTCACTTAGAATCACACGCAGAGATAGCCGGAGACGCAGTCTAATCCGGAGATCGCCCGAAGCACGATTGGAGATCTTTCGATACGTGGGTGCTCTGCAAGGCGTGGCCACATGCAATTTTGAGGCTCACGGCCTCGTCCCTAAAGTGGTAGGAGATAGACCGAAGGGGTGTTGCCAGGGGGACGAATGCGTCGGCGCGAGTTGATCACGCTCATCGGTGGAGCGGCCGTGTGGCCGTTGGCGTCGCTCGCCCAAACGGCGAGGGTGTATCGCATCGGCACCCTCACGCCCGGACCCCCGATCGTTGCCAAAGCCGGCCCTGGCGCAATTCTGTTCGATGCGCTCGCGAAGCGCGGCTATGTGCTGGGACAGAACCTCGTTCTCGAGAGCCGCGGCGCCGCCGGCAAGATCGATCTGGTGCCGCAGATGATGCAGGAGCTGAAGGCCGCCAATGTGGATGTGGTGGTCACCGTCAGCTATCCGGCCGCGGCGGCGGCCAAGGCATCGGGCGTCGCAACCGTGTTGGCGGCCGGCTCGGGCGATCCGGTCAAGACCGGGCTGGTCGAGAGCCTGGCGCGGCCGGGCGGCAGCGTAACCGGCATAGCCGACGACGCCTCGATGCTGTCGACCAAGCGGCTTTCGCTGTTGACGGCGTTGTCGCCAAAGCTTCGCCGGATCGCGATGCTGTGGAACATGGACGATCTCGGCATGTCGCTGCGCTACCAGGCTTCGGCACAGGCCGCGGAGGGCGTCGGGATCACCGTGCAGCCGCTCGGCGTGCGCGAGCCCGACGATTTCAATGCGGCGTTCGCGGCGATGACGCGCGATCCGCCCGACGCCATCCTTATGGTTTCGGACTCGCTGACGCTGCTCAACCGCAAGCGTGTGATCGACTATGCCGCCGAGCATCGGCTCCCGGCGATCTACGAGGCGGATTCCATCGTTCGCGACGGCGGCCTGATGTCCTACGGCGCCGACCTGCAGGAATCCTTCGATCGCGCAGCGGCGATGGTCGACCATATTTTCAGGGGTGCGAAGCCCGCCGACCTGCCGGTCGAGTTGCCGACCCGCTACCAGTTCGTGATTAATCTGAAGACCGCGAAATCGATCGGCCTCGAAATCCCGCCGACGCTGACTGCGCTCGCGGACGAAGTGATCGAATAAGGCCGGCGGCTGCCGCCTGGCGGCTTTCATTTCACTCCGTCCCCATCGCGCTTGCGTCGCAGGCCGTGCTATACTTGGCGTAAAGCAGGGGGGCTCAAAATGTCATTTACGATTCTCGCGAGCAATTCGGCCGGGGCGGTCTCGTTCTCCTGCGCGACGGCTTCCGAAGCCGTCGACAAGGTACTGGAGCTGAAGCAGCAGCACTCCAATAATATCGCTGTCAAGGACGGCGCCGGACGAGCGATCGACCTCGATGAGCTTTCCTCGCTGTGCGAAGCAGGCGAAGATCGAAAATAGAGCCGTAGCAAGCTTGATGATTCGGTGGGCCCATGGGCATCGTCTCGAAGATCCGGCCGGGGAAGTTCGCATTTGGTGTCGCGCTCGCGGCGCTGGCGACATCATCCCTGTCAGGCGCGGCCGTCGGCAAGGACAAGGACGATGGCGACGATTCGTCGACGAAGTTTGCCTGGCCGCCGAATATCTATCTCGATCTGCGAACGACCTACGCGTCCATTCCCGCCAACACGCTGGCGATCGGTCTCGGCAATGCCTCGTTTTCCACGGCGTTTCCGGTGCTGGCGACGCTGTCCAGTCTTCCCTCGCTCCCGTCAGGCCCGCTTCCCGCACTGCCGACGCTCGCTTCGCCGGCAAGCCGGAGCATCGGGGTTGACCTTCCCCTGACGGTGGATCTCAGCGACCGCGTCTCGGTCTATGGCGGATTCAGCGCCACCACTTCGCGCACCGACATGACCGACTGGTCGAACTTCACGGTCAGCGCCTGGATGGTCGGATTCCAGGCCGACGTCTATCAGCAGAATGGCGGAGCGATCCCGACGATCACGCTGCAATCGACGGTCACGAAGTCGGTGCCGGACGCGCCGCTGGCCACGGTCTCGCTGAATACGATCCTCGAATTCGATTACGCGCTCAACGCGGACGAAACGCGCGGGCTGCTCGCCGGCATCCAGCACACCCGGATCGACGTCGAGACGCCATTCGTGACGGTCAGCCCGAACATCATCGGCTATGTCGGCGGCTACTATCAGTGGGACAACGACTGGAAGCTTACCGGCCGCGTTGGCGTTCAATCGTTCGGCGGCGCGCAGCTCCTGAACCTGACGCCGTTCCAGCCCTTTACCCAGCCGATCGTGAGGCTCGACCTCGACCGGATGGACGACAACGACAACCGTCTGTTCGGCGTCACCGCCGAGATCGCGTGGGTGTCGAAGCCGTCCTACCAGCTAACGATCCGGACGCCGCTTTACGCGGTACGAAACTAGCAAGCGGCGAGGGGATTTGACACGTCGGGCAAATCACCGGCATATCTTCATCGTCGCAAGAGTTGAAAAAGGCCCGCGCCGGGAACCGGCCGCGGGCTTTTTGAATCGACCGCCTTGAATCGGAACGCTGGCTGCCGTCGTGCGACCTTCCTGCCGCCGCATTTTTGCAGTGCCTTGCCCCCGGGGTGTATCCAAGGGAATTGTGATGAAGAGATTGCTCGTTGTGGCGGTGATCGCGGGATCATTTCTCTCATGCGGCGCAAACGCTCAGGAGCGGGCCGGAAGTGCGGCCTTGGGTGCGGTGTCGGGCGCGGTGGTGCTGGGACCGGTCGGCGCGGTGGCGGGCGCATTCATCGGATATACCGCCGGTCCCGCGATCGCGCATTCCTGGGGAGCAGGGCGGTCCGCCTCCCGCGCCCGCGCCAGGCGGACGGCACAGGCCAGCGCAGGCACCGAGCAGCAAGCCGCGGTGAGGGCGACGCCACTGCCCGTGGCAAAACCTGCCGAAGCCGCCGCTACCGGAAAATCCGCGCCGCCGGTGCAGGGGTTTGACTAGAGGCGTCGGGGGCTGTTTCCAAAATAAGTTTGACACGTCGGGCAAATCACCGGCATATTTGCATCATCGCAAGAGTTGCAAAAGCCCGCGCCGAAAACCGGTCGCGGGCTTTTTCATTGCGCTTGAGTCCCGATAGCCCAAGACCGCTTCAGCGCGCCTAAAGCCGCCGTCGCACAAAATATGCTGAAATTATCCACCATAGGTAACATCAGGGTCCACGGAAAATCTGCATCGTAATGAGATGTTGACCCGAGAAAAATTTTTTACCGGCTGCGTGCAATGACGTCCTTCAAATACCTCTTGGCTATCTTCACCGGTGCGAGTTGGTATGTGGCGGAGTTTCTGAAGTATCCTCTCCCAACTCTTTGGTTCTGGCTGCCGTGGGCAGGGCTCGCTTGTTGGATTCCACTGTCGTTATTCTCCTTGAGCGCTTTGTTTCGGTGCAATTGGAGAGCATTTGCGATTCTTTCGGCCGCCTGTCTGGTGGCTTCTTTTTGCATCTATAAGCGTCAACCCGAGCCTGCCTGGGTTCGAGACGGGCTTGCCGTGCAAGGTTTTCGCATACACGTTGCACCGGTTGAACGATATCTCGCCGGCTGCAAACTCATCGCGTTTGCGGATGGCAGCATCGAGCAGCAGTTGGGCAACTGCGAATCCATCGTTCGTTCAAGCCAAGAGTGGGAAGGAATATACTATGACTCGAGCGGACAGTTTGCTTTGCCGCCGAAGCAGAGGACGCAAGGATGGCAGGACGCCATGTATAACCTTGAATCGTCTTATTGCTATCTCACGGAAAAAGCGGTTGCGTCCCCCCTCTTCGGAAACTTCTATACCGTCGTAATTTCCATTGAGCACGTCGGCGGATGCTAGGCAGCAATCTTCTTGCGACGACGATTGCTCGACAGAATTTCCCAAAATCAGCCGCGTCGCGCTAAAGGAGGAGGGCGGAAATGTCCGACCGAGTGTCCTATGTTGGTTCACAGAACGATCAGCGTCAGCTTACCGGCTACGTGCGCGGTTTCTACCGCGATGACCCGATGCAGCCGTGGTTTGTTCAGCGGCAGCGCTAGATACGGATCGCTATCAATCATCGGTTCGTGGCGTCGGCAGGCGGGCCAGCATGCTGTATGGGCCCCTTCCAAAAAAGATTTGACACGTCGGGCAAATCACCGGCATATCTTCATCATCGCAAGAACTGCAAAAGCCCGCGCCGGGAAACCGGCCGCGGGTTTTTTATTTTGTATTTCCTGAATTGGACGGCAGCCGAACTCCACGGGCGCACCATCTGCTATAAAGCAGCGCATCGTCGCAAGACGCGCCTCAAAGCGCGCCGCCGTCCGAACCTCTTTTAAGGCGGCATGATCTTCTCGGAAAACCGCTTCACACTTTTCCGGATCATGCCGCGAAATTAGCCGGCGCGCGCGAGCTCGCCAGTTCGCGGCGCGGACATGGTCCGCGTCCGCACGCGGCCTCCGTTGCGGAGATAGGGTTCGCGCCTGAAACGACCGTATGACTACGGCCATGCCGCATATTTGATTCCGATCAAGCGAGGCCGGCATGACCGCGTATCTGATATCGCTCGCATTGGCCGGCCTGGTCGCGATCGCGGTGTGGGAGGGAATTTCATGAGCGCAGAGATCATTCAGTTCATCCGCGGACCGAAGCGCGATCGCGAGCTGTCCGACTTTCCCACCATTGCCTTCCGCTCGGCTGCGCGGCCCGACGATCTCGTGATGGATCATGCCGACACCGCGCCGAGCGAATATGTCCGCCCCGAGCCTGCGGAATCCGGCGATGGTTAGGTCGGTGACGGAAATCCGCTCCATGGCGCGGAGCCACACGAAGACTGCCCTCAACGTGCTGGTCGCCGTGATGCGCAACACCAAGGCGACGCCGCCGGCGCGGATCGCCGCCGCCAACGCCATCCTCGACCGCGGCTGGGGCAAGGCCGCGCAGGCGATCGAAAATGGCGACGACGGCGCCCTTGAGCTGATCCATCGAATCGAGCTACGGGCGGATTTTCAGCACTTACGACGCTGGCGCAAGAGCGTTGAGCAGGCCCAAAGTTACACTTTCAAGGCCGTTATCACTGTGATCGTCACGGGTTTTGTCGGGGCGGTCTGGCTCGGCATCAAGGTCATGCTCGGCAAATGATTTGCGCCTGTCTCGTGGCTGTAGCGCTGCTCTGGTCAGTCCCTGCGCACGCCTTTCCCTGCTGGATGGTCCGGAAAGCCGTCGCTCAATATGGCGCCGCGACCGTGGAATCCTGGGCAAAGGCAAGGGGCGTTTCGGAAAGGGATATCGAGAAAGCGCGGCGGTGCTTCAGTGATGGTTTTGCTGCGTCACTGCCGAAGCGCTGATCGACAACGTCTCGTCGGGGCTTAGCCATGTACAGGATACGCGAGGTCGATGGGCATGACGACGAAGTCTGTGACGCGCTCACCGAGCTTCACCAATTGACATTCTTTGACGGTGCGCCGATTCCGGAATTCGATCAAGGGCACTGGTGGATCGCCTTTCACGAGTTCGATTCCGGTCGGCTTCGCCGGCATTGTCCCGTCGACGCGTGCGGTTAATGCCGGATATTTCAGCCGGGTCGGCGTGCTGCGAAAGCATAGCGGCAACGCTCTTCAGTTGCGGCTGATGCGCGCGCTGGAATGGCGAGCCCGGCGCAATGGGTGGGGCTGGATCGTGTCGGATACCACCGACAACCTTGCCTCTGCCAACAACTTCATTCGGGCAGGTTATCGGCTGTATAGGCCCCCGGATCCGTGGGCCTGGCCGAATACGCTATACTGGCGCAAATCCATCAGATGAAATTCCGTGGGACGCGATTAGCGCATACCCCCAAGCCATAGCCAACATTGCCCTTCCGGAAATAGGCTCTAAACTCGGCTTGCGCCCTCGGCCATGGCGCCAACGAGAACCGGAAGGGAAGAGACCGATCATGACTGCCAGACCGAAATTGCCGGACCGCGCGCCACGAACAAAAGGCGCGCCGACCGCGCTCGACGGTCTGCTGGTGGTGGATTTCACCCGGGTCGTCGCCGGGCCGGCTTGCACGCAGACGCTGGCGGATTTTGGCGCCGAAGTCATCAAGATCGAGAACCCCGACGGCGGCGACGATACCCGGCACTATGAACATGCCGATCTCGCCGGAGAGAGTGCCGCCTTCGTCAGCCTGAATCGAAACAAGCGCGGCATCGTGCTTGATCTCACCAAGCCTGAGGCGTGCGACGTCGCGCGTGAATTGATTGCACGGGCGGATGTCGTGGTGGAGAATTTCTCCTCCGGCGTGATGAAGAAATATGGCATCGACTACGCCTCGGTCGCGCCAGCCAATCCCCGTCTGGTTTATTGCTCGATCTCGGCATACGGCCGCCAGGGGCCATTTGCATCCCGTCCCGGCTTCGATCCGATCACCCAGGCCGAAAGCGGATTCATGTCGCTCAACGGTTTTCCCGATGGGCCGCCGGTGCGGACCGGGCCACCCGCGGTCGATCTGCTGACGGGTATGTCGGCCTGCAACGCCATCCTGCTGGCGCTGGCCGCCCGCGACCGGCTCGGCCGCGGCCAGCATGTGGAAGTCGCGCTGTTCGATATCGCAGTGGCGATGACGCAATTCTATGGCATGGCCTATTTGATGACCGGCGTGAATCCGAGCCGCCAGGGCAATTCGCCGAACGGGTCTCCCTCCGTCGGCGTCTATGAGGCCTCCGACGCACCGTTTTATATCGCCTGCGCCAATGACCGGCTGTATCGCCGGCTCGTCATTGAAGTGCTCGGCCGGCCAGACCTCGCCAGCGGCGAATTCGGCGACCGGCGCTCGCGAACGGCCAACAAGGAGAGACTGCGCGCGATCCTCACCGGGATTTTTGTGCAGGATAGTCGCGAGAACTGGGTGACGAAGATGAAGGCGGCGAACATCCCCGTGGGTTATCTGCGGACCGTCGAGGAGGCCTTCAACTCGCCGGAAGTGCGCGAACGCCATCGAGTCAGTCAAATTCCACACCCGGCAGCGGGCTCAATTCCGAATATCGAATCGCCGATCAATCTCGCCCTGACGCCGGTCGTCGATCCCGTCGCTGCGCCCTTGCTAGGCGAGCATACGAGGGAAGTCTTGCGCAAGACGCTGGGCTATGACGACGCCCGTATCACGGCGCTCTCCGAGGCAGGCGTTTTTGGGATGGTTCAGACAACAGCGGCCGTGTGACCTGGGCCCAAGACTGGGCATGGTAGCACGGCCTTATTTTTTTGAGATTGCTTTCCCGCCCGGTGGCCTGATGGCCACCGGGCTTTTTTTCGTTTTTGGACGCTGTTCAGCTCGGACGCTTGGATTGCGACAGCGGGTCGGGCCCATAGGGGTTCGGTCCCGCGGTACCACGCAGGCAGCCAGTCTCGATAAATCCCCAGATCGTCAGTCCGAAAGCCGCAAGCGCCAGGATGTAATGCATCGCCATGCCTGCGGTCCCGCCAAGCCATGCAGCTTCCGCGAATTGACCCAGCACACCCGGCACCAGGTAAAACACCACGAGCCACCACGCGCTCTTGTCCCGGTCATGCAGCCGCCTGGTCGTGAAGGAGAACCCCCACAGCAGCCACGGGATCAGAACGACGACGACCATGACGACAAAGAGCGGCGCGGCGATGCCGGCGGCGGTGAACAGGATCACGGCGGTCATCAGGGCCCCGCCGATATAGATGAGGACCGAGCGCCAGTACTTCGCCCGCCCGATGCGCCCGCTGGCGCCGAACAGAAATTCGAACAGCTCTTCCATGGTGCCCCTGGCATGCCGATGCGCCGGCGGACCCGGCACACGGCCATATGTCGCCGCGGGGCGAACGGCGGTTCAAGCTGGGCTGGTTCTGCTCCAATGCCGGAATTGAGGATGCCGGCGGTGGCAACTTTGGTACGGTTTCAATCGGGTCCGTAGTCTGGTGTAATCGGACAAAACATCCGACGGGGAGAGAACAGTGGATCGCAGAAAGTTCATGGCCGGCTGCGCGGGCCTGTCATTATCCGTGGCCGCAAGGGATGCGCTGGGCGAGTCCGGCCCGCTGACCAAGATGATCTTTCCCTTCTCGGCCGGTGGCGGCGGAGACACGCTCTGCCGGCTCGTGGCGCAATACGCGGGCCAATCGCTCGACCGGACGATGATCGTTGAAAACCGCACCGGCGGCGACGGCCTGATTGGAATCAAATGGGTCAAGAACGCCAGCCCTGATGGGGCCACGATCCTCGTGACCACAGGTCCGACGATGTATCTTGTTGCCAATGGTTGAGTCCGAACCGAGCTTTGATCTGAGCAAGGATTTCGTGCCGGTCTCACTGCTCGCGCGCTTCGAATTTGGCCTGGTCGTCGGGCCGGCGGTCGATGCAAAGGATTTCAAGGGGTTTGTGGCCTGGCTCAAGGCCAACCCGGGCAAGGCGACGTTTGGCGTGCCGAGCAACGGCACCATTCCGCATTTTACGGGATCGAAACTCGAGCAGGTGCTGGGCGTCCCGATGACGCGCGTGGCCTATCGCGGTAGCGCGCCGGCGATTAGCGACCTGATCGGCGGCCATCTGCCGTTCGCCATCGTCACGATTGCCGACGCAATCCCGCAGCATCGGGCAGGCACCATCAAGATTCTGGCGGTGAGCAGCGCGGACCGCTCGCCGTTCCTGCCCGATGTGCCGACCCTCAAGGAAAGCGGCGTCGATCTCGTCGCCGACGGCTGGTACGGGATGTGGCTGCCGGCCGGCAGTTCGCCCGATTTTGCCAGGCAACTCAGCGCAGCTGTCGCGACCTCGCTCGCCAAGCCGGAGGTGCGCGAGAAGCTGCTGGCGATCGGGCTCATTCCGGTTGGGAGCACGCCGGAGGGCCTGGGTAAGGAACTCGCGGATGACATCGCCCTGTGGCGGCCGATCGTCAAGGCTACCGGCTACAAGATCACCTATTGATTTCCGCGATGCCGATCTTCTTGCGGATCGCGGACAACTCGGCCTCGTCCCAGATCCCGATCAGGATTCCGCCTTTGACCTGGAGCTGCTTCTCTGCGTAAGCGGCGATCTTCTCGGTGCTGGTAGTGATATGGCCCTTTGGATGTAGCGCCCATTCGAACAGGGCCGATTGCAGCCGGGCGATGACGTCGGCGCAGGCGGGATCTTCGCCGCGGTCGGTCAATTCGCCGGGGTCTTCGACAAGGTCGTAAAGCATCGGCCGGAAGCCGGAGGCGTGAATGTATTTCCAGCGCCCGTCGAACACCATAAACAGCCGGCATTGCTCGATCGGCTGGTTGAGCTTGAGCCGGACGTCCTGCATGCAATAGTCGTATTCCGAGAATACGACCTTGCGCCAGTCTTCCGGCGTCTCGCCCAGCAGCAGCGGCATCAGCGAGCGGCCCTCGAGAATATGATCCGGCGGCTTGCCGCCGAAATACTCGATGAAGGTCGGCGCGAGATCAATCGCCTCGACCAGCGCGTCGCAAACCGTGCCCCTGGTGCGATCGGCTGAAGCAGACGGATCGATCACGATCAGCGGGATCTTGGCGGATGGATCGTGGAACAGATCCTTCTCGCCCATCCAGTGATCGCCGAGATAGTCCCCGTGATCCGAGGTGAATACGATCATGGTGGTATCGAGCAGGCCGCGCGCTTCCAAAAACTGCATCAGCACGCCCATCTGATCGTCGATCTGCTTGATCAGGCCCATATAGGTCGGGATGACTTTTTCCCGCGCCTCGTCGCGCGCCATGTTGCGGGAGTAACGCATGTCCATATAGGCGGCGAAAACCGGATGTGCGCTCTGCTTTTCCTGCTCGGAACGAACCGCCGGCAGCATGTCGCCGGGGCCGTACATGCTGGCATAGGGTTCTGGCGCGATATAGGGCCAGTGCGGCTTGATGTAGGACAGATGCAGGCACCACGGCCGCCCGTCTGTTTCCGCCTCGGCGATGAAATCCATGGCGCGGCGCGTCATATAGGGTGTTTCGGAATCGTCCTCCGCAACGCGGGCTGCCTTGTCGGCGTGCACCAGCAGCCAGCCATTTTGCAGCGCGCCGTCATCGGCCACGCCGGAATTGGCCCAATGCTCCCACGGGTTGGGGGCCTCATATCCGTGCTCACGCAAGTAAGCATCGTATTTCGGGCGTGGCCTGCCGGAGGGATGCAGGCCGTCATCGCGCTCGTAAGGCTCGAAGCCGCATTCGGAAACATGCACGCCGATGATCGAGTCCGGCGCGATCCCGAGCATTTTCATGCCTTCGAGATCCGGCGCCATGTGGGTCTTGCCGACCAGCACATTGCGCACGCCGATCTTCTTGAGATGATCGCCCAGCGTCGGCTCGCCGACGCGCAGCGGCCAGCCGTTCCAGTGCGAACCGTGCGAGCGCATGTAGCGGCCGGTGTAGAACGACATCCGCGACGGGCCGCAGATCGGCGACTGCACATAGGCATTCGAAAAACGCACCCCCCGCCTGGCCATAGCGTCGATATTGGGCGTCTTCAGGGTGGGGTGCCCCGTGCAGCCCAAATAGTCGAAGCGAAGCTGATCGCACATGATCCAGAGGACGTTCTTGGGTCGGGACATTTCTTGCTCGTGATTTCAGCGCGTTTGATGGTGCGATATTGCATCGCAAATGACAATTGGCTTATCTGACCGGTAATATGGTTTTCAGCCGAAGTGGAACAGTGGCAAGCTGGAGGGTCTTCCGATGAGCATACAAATCTACGGATTTTGGCGGTCGATTGCCTCGTTCCGGGTCCGGGTCGCGCTCAAGCTTAAGGATCTCGCATTCGATGAAGTTCCGATCGACATTCTCTCGGGCGAGCAGTTCAAGCCGGGCTATGAGGCGGTCAACGCCGAACGGGTGGTGCCGACCTTCATTCACGACGGCCATTCCATCTTCCAGTCGCTGGCGATCATGGAATATCTCGACGATATTCAGCCCGAGCCGCGCCTCATTCCCGAGGATCCCAAGGAGCGGGCCTATGCGCGTTCGCTCGCGCTGATGACGGTAGCTGACGCGCATCCGCTGGTGACGCCCCGCGTCCGCAACCATCTCGCCGAGACCTTTGGCGCCGATGCCAGGGCGATCGAGGAATGGGGCAGGCATTGGACCACCGAGGGACTCGCGACCTACGAACGGCTACTGGCGCGGCGCCCGCCGGCCCCGTTTGCGCTTGGCGCCGAGCCGGGGCTGGCGGACATCTGTATCGCCGGCCACGTCGTTACCGGGCAATATGTCAAACTTGAACTCGGCGCTTTTCCGATGGTGGCGCGCTTAGCCGACCAGTGCTTCAAGCTGTCGGCTTTCAAGACGTCACACCCCTTCGAGCAGCCTGGATTCAAGACGGCCGTCGCGCACTAGTGGTCGCTAAACGTCAAGCCCGAGCACTCGCGCGGCGTTGCCACCGGCAATCTGGGCCAGCGTCGCATCGTCCATGCCGTGCACGCCCGCTATATGTCCGACCGGATTGTATTCGCCCATATCGAAGGGGTAGTCGGTGCCCATCACGATACGGTCGGGGCCGAACACGTCGATCAGATAGGCGAGCTGGTGATAGGAGAACACCACGGTGTCGAGATAGACCTGCCGCAGATAGGTGGTCGGCGGCAATGGCAGGTCGGCATGGCAATCCTGGCGCGCGCCCCAGGCATGATCGATCCGCCCGGAATAGCCCGGCAGATAACCGCCGCCGTGCACGGCCATCAGCTTCAAATCGGGGAAGCGAGCCAGTGTCCCCGAAAAGATCAGGTTGTGAAGCGCCAGCGTCGTATCGAGCGGATTGCCGAGCACGTTGTTGAAATAGAAATGGGTCAGCCGCTCTCCATGGGTGAATCCGTTCGGATGCATCATGATGAATGCGCCGAGCTGTTCGGCCCTGGCAAAGAAGGGACGAAATTTCGGATCGGACAATTCCTGGCCGTCGACATTGGTCAGGATTTCGACGCCCTTTAGTTTCAGGTCCTTCATGATGTAGTCGAGCTCGCGGACCGCGATCTCCGGCTCTTGCAAGGTGACCACGCCAAGCCCGACGAAGCGGTCGGGCTTGCGCGAGCAATATTCCACCACGCCGTCATTGGCGAGACGATGAGCGGCTTCCGCGATTTTCGGATCGATCGAATAGTAGCACTGACCCGGCGCCGGTGCCACGACCTGGATATCGATGCCCATCTTGTCGAGATCGAACAGGCGGCGGTCGATCGTGGTCATGACCTCGCCGACGTCCTTTTCCTGCTGCGCATTGATCTCCTTGGTCGCGGCATCCGCAAAATACGCCAGCGGGATACGGCTGATATCGACATGCGGCTGCGCCAGCTTGGCGGCCTGGGGCACCACGATGTGGGCGTGAATGTCGATCGTGACGGAAGACGGCCGCCGGGCGAGGCCATCGGCGTCGTTGATGCGTGCGGCGGTGCGGCCATAGCGGTTCTTGCGATCGATCATCTGAGTGAACTCTGCGGTTGGCGAATTTATGTGGGGCGTGATGTTTGACGGAACTATGATTTGGCTTTGCGCTGGGTCCAGCGGGTCGACACCGCAGTGGCGTCGGCGTCGCCGAGGCCCGCAGCTTCCGCCTCCTCATAGCAGGCGAGCGCACTGGCCGTGACCGGCATCTCGGCATGAAGGGACGCGCCGAATTGGACCGCGTAGTCGAGATCCTTTTTTGCTGCATTGAGGCCGAACGCGGTCTCGCCGAGCGGCGCTCCGGCCAACACCTTGGCGATGACCGGGCCGCGGCCTTTCATGGCGGTCGGCGCGCCCGAGGTATCGGTCAGGATGTCGATCAGCCGGTCGGCCGGAAGGTTGAGCGGCTTGCAGATCGTCAAGGCCTCGCCCAACGCCTGCCAGTACACCAAAAGCGGCAGGTTGACCGCGAGTTTCATCATCGAGCCCGTGCCAATGTCGCCGACATGTTCGACGCGGCGGCACATTTGCTCCATGATCGGCATCGCGCGGGCGACATCGGCCTTTGACCCGCCGACGAGGCCGAGCAGCTTGCCTTCCTTCGCCGGCGCCGTGCTTCCGCCGACCGGGCATTCGACGAACGCGGCGCCCTGTTGCAGCATCTTGGAGCCGTTCGCTTTCATGGTCTCGGGCCGGATCGTGCTCATATCGATCACGAGCTTGCCGGCAAGCTTGCCCTTCAGGATGCCGTTCGGCGCACCGTAAACCGCTTCGGTCGCCGCATCGTTCAGTAACATCACGACGGTGACTTCGCTGCCATCGACGAGTTCCGCGGGCGACCCAAACAGCTTTGCGCCAGCATCGACAAGAGGCTTCGTCTTCGCCGTGTTGCGATTCCATACCCCGACTTCGTGCCCGACCGACATCAATCGCTGCGCGATCGCCGATCCCATTCTTCCAGTTCCGCATACGCCGATTTTCATTTTATGACCTCATCTCTGGATGGGTGGTTGGGTTAGGGAGCATGAAACACGCCGAGATTTTGCGCGATCAATTCTTCGTTGTTCAGAAGGTTCGCGGCCGGCCCGGCGAACACGCAGCGGCCGGTGTTGAGGATCACTGCCTGATCCGCAACATCGAGCGCCAATTGGAGGTTCTGTTCGACCAGGACGATGGATTGCCCTTCCTCCTTCAGACGTCGGATGGTGCGACCGACCTCCGCAACGATCAGCGGCGCGAGGCCTTCCGAGGGCTCGTCGAGCAGGAGCACCCGCGGATTTCCCATCAGCGCCCGCCCGATGGCCAGCATCTGCAGTTCGCCGCCCGAGAGTGTGCCCGCAATTTGCGCGTGACGCTCGCGCAGCCGTGGAAACATAGTGTAGATCCGCTCGACATTCCATGGCTTGTCCGCGGTACTCTCGCGCTGCTGCGCCACCACAAGATTTTCGCGAACGGTTAGCGACGGAAAGATGCGACGCCCTTGCGGCACCAGACCGATGCCGAGGTGCGAGATGCGCTCGGGGCCAAGCCCTCCGATCGGTTCCCCGAACAGCCTGATCTCTCCGTCCCGCGGCCTCAGGAAGCCGATGATGGTTGAGATGCAGGTGGTCTTTCCCGCGCCATTGCGTCCTAACAACGCCAGCACGCCACCCGGGGCTAGGGAAAAGCTCACGCCGTGCAGAATATGGCTGTCGCCATAAAATGCGTGCACATTGTTGAGGCTGAGTGCGTCAGGTGCCAAGATACACCTCGCGCGTTCGCTCGTCCGCGATCACCGCGTCCCGCTCGCCATCAACGATGACACGACCATAATTCAGCAGCGTCACGGTCTCGGCAAGGTCCAGCGCCGTATCCATGTCGTGCTCGATCATGATCACGGTGGTCTGGCGCGGGATCGAGGCGATCAGCGATTTTACCTGGGATCGCTCGGTGTTGGAAAGGCCCGCCAGCGGCTCGTCCAGCAACAGCACCCGCGGCTTTTGCGCGAGCGCCATCGCAAGCTCGACCCGGCGCTTTTCGCCGTAGGCAATATCGGAAACCGGATGTTCCGCCAGATGCAGAAGCCCGACCGCATCGAGGGTCCGGCGGGCCTCGGCCGCGATATCGCCGTAGTGTGACAACGGTCGCCACATCTGCCAGCGCGACGGCCGCAAACCAAGCAGTCCCAGCGTGACATTGTGTTCGAGCGTGTCGCCTGCAAAAAGCGTGATGATCTGGTAGGTGCGCGACAGCCCGAAATGCGCGCGCTTGTAGGGCGCGAAAAATGTGACGTCGGTGCCGAATAGCCTGATCGCGCCGGCATTCGGCCGCAGGTCGCCGCTGATCTGGTTGAACAGCGTTGTCTTGCCGGCGCCGTTGGGGCCGATGATCAGCCGGCGTTCGCCCGGCTTTATCGCCAGGGAAATGTCGTGCGTAACCGTGAGGCCGCCGAATGCCTTCGTCAGGTTGACGACCTCAAGTGCGTAGTCGGATTTCAGCGGGGTCATCGCGGTCCCCTGCGGAATGCCGTTGCCAGCCTGGCAAAGCCGGGAACGATGCCGGTCGGCATCACCAGAACGATGAACAGGAACACCAGACCCAGGAGCATGTTCCAGCGTTCGATATAGGCCGACGCATAGTTCTTCAACAGCAGCACCAGCGCGGCCCCGACGACAGGACCGCCCAGGGTCCCCGACCCGCCGGCGATCACGCCGAGCAGGGCCTCGGCGGAACTGGTCGTGGAGAGTGAGGTCGGGTGGATATATTTGTTGTAGTAGACGTAGAGCAGGCCGGATACGCCGCCCCAGAAGCCGGCATAGATGAAGGTGATCCAGCGGATCATCCAGGGATTGAAGCCGAGTGCCGCCATCCGCCGCGGCTGATCGCGCACCCCCTTCAACGATGATCCAAACGACGACGACACGAAAACAGCCATCATCAGGAAGGCGAACGCGGCCACGACCAGCGCGAACCAGTAGAAGGCGGCGGCGCTGTCGAGCGAAAGGCCGAACGGCATCGGCCGGGTCAGGCCGGCGATGCCGTTGTCGCCATTGGTGACGCCGGACATGCGATAGGCCAAACCCCATAACACCTGCGACAGTGCCAGCGTGATCATGAGAAAGCCCAAGCCCGTGGCGCGTAGCGCGATGACGCCGAAGAAGGCGGCCATCGCGGTCGTGCCGCCGATGGAGATAAGGGCGGCCGGCCCGTGGCCAAATCCGTACCGGCTGGTCAGCAGCGCCGAGATATAGGCGGCGACGCCGAGATAGGAGGCGTGCCCGAGCGACGTCATCCCGCCATAGCCGACCAGCAGGTTGAGGCTGAGCGCGAAGATCGCCGCAATCAGGATCTGGCTTGCCAGATTGACGTAGAAATCGCCTGCGAGGAAAGGCAGTACGAGGAGCAAGGCGGCCAGCGGCGCTGCGGCAATCCACTTCATGCGCCGACGCGTCCAAACAGGCCCTGCGGCCGGAAGGCGATGACGACGATCATCGGCAAGAACAGGATGATGTAGGCGAGTTCCGGAAACAGCGCGGTGCCGAACGTGTAGACGAAGCCGATGACAAAACTGCCGATAAACGCGCCGAGCAGGCTTCCGATGCCGCCGAGGATGACGACGATCAGCGCCAGCGGCAGCATGTCGGCATCAAGCCCGGGATAGGCCGACAGGATCGGTCCGCCGAGCACGCCGCCGGCGCCGGCGATCCCGGCGCCCAGACAGAACACGATCGTAAACAGATTCGAGACGGGGATTCCGACCGCGCGGGCCATCTGGGGATCGTCGACGCCGGCGCGGATCATGGCGCCGAGCCGGGTCCGCTCCAGCAGGAAATATAGCGCGATCGCGGCGGCGATGGCGCATCCCACGAGGACCAGCCGATAGGTCGGAAATACGAAGCCGAAAACCCGGGTAGGGGACTGCAGGTTGCGAGGCGTCGGCACCGGAATGGAATCGCCGCCCCACAGCAACAGGCAGGCGTCCGAAATGATGAAGGACATGCCGAGCGTCACCAGCACCTGCCCGAGCGGATTGGCCTTCAGCCGGGTCAGCACCAGCCGCTCGAACAGGCCACCGATCGCCGCAACCGCGACGCCGGCGCCGAGCGCGGTTACCCAGATGTTCAGGCCGCCGAACGAGCGCAGCGCCGTGGCGCCGAAATAGGTGCCGAGCATGAAGAAGGCGCCGTGCGTCAGGTTGGCCAGCCTCATCAGGCCGAAGATCAGCGAGAAGCCCGAGGACAGCAGGAACAACAGACCACCGAGCGACAGGCTGTTGAGACCCTGGATGATCCAAAACTGCATCGTCTGCCGATCTCGTCCGGAAAGTTGCGCGCGTCGTTGCCCCGCAACGGAAGCAGGATTATTGCTCCAGGTTCTTTGCCGGCGGATAGTCGCGCGAATAGACTGGGTTCTTCAGGAACGCGGTCTTGTCATAAGTCCAGAACTGGCTGACATCCGGATACGTCTTGATGACGGAATTGACCAGCCGCCCGTCCTTTCTTGTCACCTTGCGGATATAGACGTTGCCGATGGCATTGCCGAATTCGTCGAATTTGACGATGCCGCGCACCGTGTCGGCGTTGCTGCCGCGGATCGCCGCCATCAGCGCCTTCTTGTCCTCGGCATTTCCCTTGGTGGTCTTGAGGGCGGCTTCCAGAACTTCCCCGGCCACGTAGGTGCTTCCGGCGTAATAGCCGGGATCGTATTTGAATTCCTTGCGGAACGCTGGTGCGAACACCTTGTTGAGGGGATTGTCCAGTTCAGCCGAATACCAGCTGGTGGTCAGGATCCCCAGCGCCTCATCGCCCATGTTTCGGAGCACGGATTCGTCGAGTGCGGTCATGCCGCCGATCACGGCCATCTTGTCCTTCAGGCCGTATTCGATGAATTGACGTAGGAAGCGGAAGCCGTTGGAGCCGGCGGTGCCGAGGAAGATGGCATCCGCGCTCTTCACCTGGGCGACGTAACTGCCGTAATCCGGCGTCGCCAGCGGCGTGAAGATCTTCTGGATGATCTTGCCGCCATTGTCCTCGAACGCGCGCTGGAAGCCGGCGCACATTTCGTGTCCATAGGCGAAATCGTCGGCGATGGTGACGATCTTCTTGTATTTCAACTCCTTGGCGGAATATTCGGCGAGCGGATAGGCGCACTGCGCCGAGGTCGAGGTCAGGCGGACGAACCATGGGCTCGGGTGCCGCTGGGTCATATCCTCCGCCGCGGCAACGCCAAGCGTCGGGACTTCTTTTTCTGTGAGATAATCGGCAATCGCCAGCGCCTCGAAGGCGGCGAGCGGGCCAATGACGCAATGGACGTTGTTTTTTTCGATCAACTCCTGCGCCTTGGTGCGCGCGGTCGCCGGCACGCCGGCGGTATCGGCGACGATCAATTCCACCTTGCGGCCCGCCAACGTGTTGTCGCGCTCCTTCAGGAACATCGTCAGGGACAGGTCCATATCGATGCCGCCGGAGGCCAGCGGCCCGGTCTTGGCCGCCAGCAATCCAATGCGGATCGGACCGCTATTCTGGGCAAAGACAAGATGAGGGGTCGCCAGGCTGGCGATACCTGCGCCGGCCACGCTGCCGACAAACCGACGTCGCGATATCGTCATTGGATCCTCCCCGGAACGCTACAAACTGGATACCGTCTGTTTTTATTGTTGGGGTGGTTTATCCGACGGAAGCCGTAAATGATCAAGTGATAACCACGCTGTGGCTTGGCAGCGCCGGATATTTTCGCAGCAGGGAATTCACCCGCGGTCGCTCTTGATGCACTGCGGTATTGCGGGTGACCTATTTCGGATCGCGTCCGCCTGATCCGGGTGTCACGACGATGGTCTTCTTCAGAACCTCGAATACGGACGCCGTATCCTGCTCGCCCAGTCCCATCGCCATCGCTTGCGCATAGACCGGCTGCGTGAGCGTAAACAGCGGTGTCTTGCAGCCGACCTCATCGGCGAACTCCGCAATCACGGCCATGTCCTTTTTCCAGATCGAGACCTTCATGGTCGCGGGTTCGTAGACGCCTTCGACCATCATCGGCGCGCGCATCTGAAACATCCGCGAGCCGCCGGCGCCCGGGCCGACCATGTCGACGACCATCTTCGGATCGAGCCCGGCGCGCTCCGCCAGCACCATGGCCTCGGCTGTGGCGACGTTGTGAATGGCTACCAGATGATTGGCGATGAATTTCATCCGGCTGCCGTTGCCGAATCGCCCGAGATCGGCGCTTTGCTTGGCGAAATCCGCGAACAGATCCTTGCATCGTGCAATCGCGTGGCTGTCGCCGCTCGCATAGACGATGAGATCGCGAACCCTGGCCTGCGCGCCGGTTCCGCTCAACGGACAATCCAGCGCGATATGGCCGGCCTTCTTCAAGATGGCTTCGAAACGGAGCTTGTCGGCGATGCTCAGGGTTGAGAGTTCGCATACGATGCGCGAGGACTGGCCGGAACCGGCGATCTTCCCTGCGACATCCTCGACGGCGGCCGGAGTAGGCAGGCTGGTCATGATGATCGGTGCATCGCGCACCACTTGCGCGATGTCGCCGGCGATTTCGACATGGGCTTTCGCAAGCTCGGCACGCCGCGCGGCGTCGGTATCGAAGCCAATGACCCGCCATCCGCGCTCGACCAGGTTACGCGCGATCGCGCCTCCCATGATGCCAAGTCCGATAATGCCGACGGTCTTGTCCATGCGTTCGCTCCCGATGATGTGTCGTCGATTTCGACTTGCGGACAACGTGGCCCGCTTCAAAGATGGCGGTCAGACGAGGACAATCATCAAGTCGCTTCGACCGGTCAAGCGCGATGCGTTCATCCGGGGCCCGGCGCTCGCAGCGCAGCGATCGCCCAAAGGGCAGAGTCGTGTCTTGAACATTGGGTGATCAGGCGATAAACAGCGAAGACGGTCTCGGCCGCGTTAACAGGGGGACGAGCGAGGAAACGTCGATGGCAGGTGCCGGCCAGCAGCCAAACGCAAGGTTTCCCTCAGGACCGGACGCGGACGGTGCCTATGCCGCCATGGTTGCCCGCGCCAGGGGCCTGATCCCGCGCCTGCGCGACCGCGCTTCCCGAACCGAAGAGTTGCGGCGTCTGCCGCCGGAAACCGAGCGTGAGTTGCACGAATTGGGTTTGTTCCGGATCGTGCAGCCAAAGCGGGTGGGCGGCTCCGAATTAGACTATGTGGCGCTGGTCGATTGCGCCGATGCGATCGGTCAGGCCGATGCGTCGGTGGCGTGGAATTTCGCCAATCTCGCCAGCCACCATTGGATGCTGGGCATGTTCGACAAGCGTGCCCAGGATCTGGTCTGGAACAGGGACGCCAATACCCTGATTGCATCCTCGTTCATTTTTCCAGCCGGCCGCGCCAGGAAAGTGGACGGCGGGTATGCATTGAGCGGCAAATGGCCATTTTCGTCGGGCGTGGATTCCTGCGAATGGAATATGCTGGCAAGCGTCGTTTCCACCGACGACGAGGCTGATGGCATCGAGTACCGGATCTTTCTGGTCAAGAAGGACGACTACAAGATCCTCGACACCTGGAATGCGACTGGATTGCGGGGAACCGGATCGAACGACGTCGAGGTAAAAGACGCCTTTGTCGCCGAGCCCATGACGCTGGCGGTGAGCGATCTCGACGGCGGCCCCACTCCGGGCAGCGCCGTCAACCCCAACGCGCTTTACGCGCTGCCGGTGTTCTCGCTGTTTCCCTATGTGCTTTCCGGCGTGGCGCTTGGCAACGCGCAAGCCTGTCTCGATGACTATGTCGAAGTCGCGCGGCATCGGGCCTCGACCTATGATCGCGCCAAGATCGGCGACCTCCAGAGTACCCAGATCAAGATTGCCGAGGCCTCCGCCAAGATCGATGCGGCCCGTCTGATCATGCGTTCGACCTGCATCGAGGCGATGGCTGAAGCCAGGCACGGCTATGTTCCGGATATCGCCGGAAAGACCAAATCGCGCCGCGACGGCGCCTTTGCCGTCAATCTCTGCACAGAGGCGGTATCGTTGTTGTTTTCAGCAAGCGGAGCACGGGGATTGTTCACGACAGGAGTGCTGCAGCGGCAGTTTCGCGATGCCCACGCGATCAATTCGCATATCGCGTTCAATTTCGATGCTGCTGGCACCAACTACGGTCGGGTTGCGCTTGGCTTGCCCTCCGAAAATCTGACGCTTTGAGACGGCGGATGACTGACGCCCCGAAGCATCCGACCCATCCCGACCCGGCCAACGAATTGGCCAGCGATCATTCGCCGATCGATCCCAGGGATTTCCGCAACGCGCTCGGCACCTATGCCACCGGCGTCACCATCATCACGGCCATCGCGGCCAATGGAAAGCCCTATGGGCTGACCTGCAATTCATTCGCCTCGCTCTCGCTGAATCCGCCGCTGGTGCTCTGGAGCCTGGGGAAGTTTTCTCAGGGGTTGAGCATCTTCCAGGACGCCAGCCATTTCGCGGTCAACGTGCTCGGCGCATCGCAGCAGGCGCATGCCAACAAATTCGCGAAATCCTCGGAGGACAAGTTCGTCGGCGTCGACTGGACGCCGGGACTTGGCGGCGCGCCGTTGCTTGCCGACAGCGTGGCCAATTTCCAGTGCCGCTCGGCAGGCCGATATTATGGTGGCGACCATGTCATCTTCCTGGGCGCCGTCGAGGCCTATGCCTACAACCGGCAGGAGCCGCTGTTGTTTGCGCGCGGCGGCTATGGGCGCTTTCTCCCCGGCGATAACGGTTCAGCGTCGAAGTCATGAGTAGGAAACCGCCGCCCAGGCGCGTTCGCGCCAAGCAGAAGCGGTTATCTCCCGACGATCGTCGCCGGGAGTTCGTCGCCAAGGCGACCGAATTTTTCGCCGACGAAGGATTTGGTGGCGGTACGCGCGATCTGGCGCGCAGGCTGGGTGTCACCCAGCCGCTGCTGTACCGCTATTTTCCCAGCAAGGACGATCTGATCAAGGAAGTCTATCGCACGGTCTATCTGGAGCCGCTCGACACCGGCTGGGAAAAGCTGCTCACTGACCGCTCGCGGCCGATCCGCGACAGGCTGCAGGAGTTCTATAACGCCTATACCAATGTGCTCTTCACCCGCAAATGGCTGCGCATCTATCTCTATTCGGGGCTGAAGGGATTGGACATCAACCGCCGGTATGTCGGCGTGGTGCGGGACGAGATCCTGACGCGCATCATCAGGGAGTGCCGTCATGAAGCGGGGCTACCGGCACAAAGCAAGCCGACGGCCGCCGAACTGGAGATGGCCTGGGTGTTTCACAGCGGCATATTCTACTACGGGGTCCGCAAATACATCTACGAATCTCCCGTGCTCGAAGACAAGGAGCGGATGATCGGCGATGCGCTGGACGTTTTTCTGGCGGGCTTCGGGCGCGTCATCGCTGCGCAGGCCGCGCCCGGCCGGCCGCCGGTGAAAGCGGTTGGCTGAATTGGCGTTAGATGGCCTCGATCGTGCCGCTCTTCACCGACCGCTGGATTGCTTCAAAACATCGGACATTGGTCAGCATCTCGCCCGGCGAAACCGGGTAGGGCGCTTGCCCAAGCGCGGCGCGGCCGAAGGCCTCCAGATTGTCCCGGACCGCCGGATGCGGCGGATAGAAGGTCGTCGTCGGCGTCTGGTCGCGATGTACGCTGGTCACATCCCAGCCGGTCGAATTCTCGGGATGGCTGCGATCGCGGATTTCCACCCAGCCCTTCGAACCGAGCAAGGCGAGCCGCCCCATGAACGGGGTCACCAGCACCGCGCCCAGCGACGCGGTGGCGCCGCCTTCGAAGCCGATCGTCATCGCCAGCGTGTCGCCGTTTTCGAAATCGCTGCCCAATCGCGCGAGCCGCGCCCACACGCTGACGGGCCGGCCAAGCAGCGCGATCGATAGATCGACCAGGTGAATGCCGGTGGCCGACAGTGGGCCGACCGGATTTGAGGCATCGGACAGCCGCCAGTTGCCGCCGGGCAATTTCAGGAATTTGTCCTGGCTGAAATTGCCCTCCAGCAGCAGCGGACGGCCGAATTCGCCGGATGCAAATCGCCTGCGCATCTCGATGAAGGCGGGCTCGAACCGCCGTTCATGGCCGATACCCAACTGAATGCCGGCCGTGTCGGCGGCCGCGATCGCGGCTTCCGCATCATGCGCCGTCGTGCATAGCGGCTTCTCGCAGAAGACATGCCGTCCCGACCTCGCGGCGGCAATGATCTGCTCCGCATGTTGCTGCTGTGGCGTGCAGAGGATGACGGCATCGACGGTCTCATTCGCCAGCGCGTCCTCGAACCGCGGCGCCGTTGCGATGCCGAGCGTAGCCGCGGCAGCCCGCGCCTTTTCATCGGGATCGACGCCGAGCACTGGCGCGATGATCGCGTTGTTCCGCAGCGTCTTGAGGATCGTTTGTCCCCACCATCCCAGACCAATGACAGCGGCCCTGATCATGCGCGGCTTTCGGTTCGGATCACGGTCTCGACATTTCAGTCCGGTACCAGTCGCCGATCTCGCTCGCGGTCATCAGCGCCACGCCGTCATGGCCGATGACATAATCGAGCAGCGCTTCCAGATATTTGATGCGATGCGGAACGCCGGTGATGTAGGGATGAACCGAAATCGCCATGACGCGCGCATTGCTTGCGCCCTCAAGATACAGCCGGTCGAACTGGTCGGTACAGCGCTTCAGAAATTGTTCGGAAGGCAAATGCTGCAGCGCGTGGATGACGATGTCGTTGGTTTCGACCGAATAGGGGATGGTCGTGATGGTGCCGTGCGGCGTCGCGATATCCTGCGGAAGATCGTCGATCACCCAGTCCGCGACATATTCGATGCCGTTGAGGCGCAGCAGATCGAGGGTCTCGCCGGTCTCCGTCAATCCCGGACTTTCCCATGATCGGGGCGGCTTGCCGCTGAACTCCGCAATCGTGTCGACGGCTCGCCTGATCGCATCGGCCTGGTTGTCGAGCTTGTGCATCGGGCCCTGCAGGAAGCCATGGCCCATGAATTCAAAGCCCGCTTCAAGCGCCGCCGAAGCGACGCGGGGATAGGAGCTACAGACGCTGGCGTTCAAGGCGAGCGTCACGGGCATGTTGCGGTCGGTCAGCGCCTTGAACTGGCGCCAGAAGCCGGCGCGCATGCCGTATTCGTGCCAGGACCAGTTTGGCACGTCCGGCAGCAGCGGTTGTCCCATCGGCGGGCTCAGCACGGTGCGCGGCATGGCGTTCTCGATCCGCCACTCCTCGACATTGAGGATGACCCAAACCGCGAGCTTCTTGCCGCCCGGCAGCGTCAATTTCGGCCGGTCGACCTGCGCCTGATAGGGGATGCGATCGGTAAGCGCCACGGTGTCCCTCAACTGGCTGCGGACGATTGCGCCGATCTCGCGGTGCCGGCATTGACACGCGGCATGACCTTTTCAGCCGTCAGGATCATCGACCGGCGTCCGAGTTCGCGATCCTTCCAGTCCTTGCCGGCATATAGCAGCGTGCCGAACTGACCGACCTCGTCCTGGAACGCCAGCAACTGATCCGCCACGCTGTCGGGCGTGCCATAGATGATCAGTCTGTCGCAGATCATTTCCAGCGTCACTTCCTCGTCGGGCTGGTCGCGCCGGGTCTTGAACAGCTCGATGCGGCCGTTTTTTTTCAGCTTTGTGAACAGCGAGCGGTAGTAATAGACGTAAGGCCCATCCGGATCGGTGGCATAGGCTTTTGCGGTTGCCGCGTCCTTGGCGACAAACACGCTCTTGGCGACGCGCCAGTTGCCGGGATCGGCGGCGCGGCCAGAGCGCTCGCAACCCTCGACATATTTCGGCCAGTGGCTCTTGACCCAGGCCGGCATCAGGAAATTGGCCGAGATCGGATCCCAGCCGCGCGCGGCGGCTTCGGTGACGCCCTTCGAGAATGGCGCGACGGCGGTCACGACGATGGGCGGATGCGGTCGCTGCAGGGGCCGGGCGATGAATCCCTGGCCGATTTCCTTGATCAGGGTCTTTTCCGTGGAGATGTTCCAGTACTTTCCCTGAATATTGTACGGCGGCTCCGTGGCCCAGATTTCCAGCACCTGGTTGATCGATTCGAGAAACATGGCGTTGCGGTCGGCGTCGAGATTGCCGAACAATTCGGCGTCCGACAGCAGTCCGCCGGGGCTTATTCCGAAAATCAGGCGTCCGTCGAGCATGTGATCGAGCATCGCCATGGTCGCGGCGACGGTGGCGGGATGGGTGTTCGGCATATTGACCGTGCCGGTGCCGAGCCTGATTTGTTTGGTGGCGGCGGCGATCCAGGCCAGGAATGCGATGCAGGAGGTGATGTTCTCGGCCTGGTCGGTAACGTGTTCGCCGACATAGGCCTCGGTGAAGCCGAGTTCGTCCGCCAGCAGGAAAGCTTCGCGATCCTCCCGCAACGACTGCTTCCAGTCCTTGCCGAGCGGGTGGATCGGCATCGTAAAGAAACCAAGATTCATTGGCAGCTCCTCCCCCGGACCGTTCTTGATGGGCGCCGACCATGCGCCGTTCGCGATATTATGACATGTCCAAAAGTCGAATGCTGCGAAATAATCGCTCGATAAACAAACTTGACCTTTGAGGGTGAGCGCCGTCTAATCCGCGAAAAAATACGCCGAAAAATCGGCCGGGGAGGTCGCATCCATGAAAGCCTCGGCTTTCAGCTACGCACGTGCAACCAGTGTCGCCAATGCATTGGAGCTGCTCGGGGCGCATGGGGACAGGGCGAAGGTGCTGTCGGGCGGTCAGAGCCTGATGCCCGCGATGAATCTGCGCTTGATCTCTCCGGCACTGATCGTCGATATCGGCGAACTTGCGGAACTGCGTGGGATCGCGGTTAAGGGCGATATCCTGCGCATCGGTGCCCTGACACGGCATGTCGATCTGCAGCGATCGCCGGAGGTGGCCGCGCACGCGCCACTGCTGACGGAAGCGGTTGCCCATATCGCCCACCCTGCGATCCGCAACAGGGGGACTCTTGGTGGCAGCCTTGCGCATGCCGACCCGGCCTCCGAACTGCCGGCCTGCATGGTTGCGCTGAATGCGACGATTGTCGTGTGTGGCTCGAAGGGCGAGCGGCGAATCGCGGCTGTCGATTTCTTCAAGGGAATTTATGAAACCGGGCTCTCGCCCGATGAACTGCTCATTTCCGTCGAATTGTCGGCCGGGCGGAAGGGCTCTGCGCATTTCTTTCACGAGTTCGCCCGGCGGCACGGCGATTACGCCATCGCCGGGCTGGCGGCGCAGGCCGTCATCGACGGTGGTCTCTTCACCGACCTGCGGCTGGCCTTCTTTGCCGTTGGCGATCGTCCGCTATTGGCCAGAGCGGCGCACGGCCTGATCAGCGTCCCCCTCACCCCCGCCGTGTTGTCGGACGCATCGGCGGCACTTGGAGAAGAACTCGATCCCCAGGAAGACCAGCAGGCGTCCGCCGCGATGCGCCGGCATCTCGCCAAGGTGCTGATGCGGCGCTGCGTGGCCGCGTTGCTTGGCCGCCCCGATCTCGATGCGGGGGCAACTGCGTGACGGGTCCCGTTTCAATCTCGCTCGAGGTCAATGGCGAGCGCGTCGAAGCGCATGTCCTGCCGCGGCTGAACCTCGCGGACTTCCTGCGTGAGCATCTTCAGCTCACCGGGACCCATGTCGGCTGCGAGCATGGCGTGTGTGGCGCCTGCACGGTGCGCGTCGACGGCGACATCGTTCGCTCCTGCCTGATGCTGGCGGTGCAGGCGCACGGCGCGAGCGTCCAGACCATCGAGGGATTGTCCGATAGCGGCGAGGTCGCCGATCTGCAGGCCGCGTTCCGCGATCGCAACGCGCTGCAGTGCGGTTATTGCACGCCGGGCATGCTGATGGCCGCGCAGGATCTGTTGAAGCAGCAGGCCGAGCCGGACCGCGAACAGATCCGCGAGCATCTTTCCGGCAATTACTGCCGCTGCACCGGCTACCAGGCCATTATCGATGCGGTCGAGACCACGGCGCGCCTGCGCGCGGGGTCCCAGCCATGACCGTGACATCGGCCAATCCCGAAATTCTCTCCGAGCTCGATCGGCCGAACTCCTACATCGGCAAGGTGGTCCCGCGCCCGAACCTCGAGCGGCTGATGCAGGGGCGGGGACTTTACGTCAGCGATATGGAACTGCCGCGCATGGCGCATGCGATGTTCCTGCGCTCGCCCCACGCGCACGCGAAAATCATCGCTATCGATGCAACAGAGGCGCGGCGGTTGTCCGGCGTCATCGCCATTGTGACTGGCGCGGAGCTTGCAGCCGTCATCACGCCCTGGGTTGGCGTGCTCTCGCATTTGAAGGGCCTCAAGTCGGCGCCGCAGCATGCGATCGCGATCGATCGGGTCTGCTGGCAGGGCGAGGCCGTCGCCGCCATCGTGGCAACCAGTCGCGCGGTGGCCGAGGACGCAGCCGAACTCGTGCGGGTTGAATACGAGGAACTGGAAGCGGTAACGGACATGCGCACTGCGCTTGATCCGGAAACACCGATGATTCACCCTGCGCTCGGCGATAACCTCGCCTTCGAGCGCAACCTCGATGCCGGTGCCGTCGACGCAGCATTCGCCGATTCCGACGAGGTGGTGGAGGCGGATTTCGTCTTTGGCCGGCATACCGGCGTGACGCTGGAGCCGCGCGCGGTGGTAGCCGACTGGAATGCCGCCGATCAAAGGCTGACGATCTATCAGGGCACGCAGGCGCCGCACATGGTGCAGAACATCGCGGCCCTCCATTTGCGGCTGGAGGAGCAGCAGGTTCGTGTGGTCTGCAAGGATGTCGGCGGCTCCTTCGGCATCAAGGTCCATATTTATGCCGATGAAATGGCGACCTATGCGCTGTCGAAATTGCTGCGCCGGCCGATCAAATTCGTCGCCGACCGGGTCGAAAGTTTTAATACCGACATCCACGCCCGCGACCATCGCTGTAAGGGGCGGGTCGGTGTCAAGCGCGACGGGGCCATCACGGCGTTCGAGATCGATGATCTCACCGGCATCGGACCCTATTCGATGTATCCGCGCACCAGCGCCATCGAAGCCAACCAGGTCGTCAACCTCGTCGGTGGCCCATATGTGACGAAAAACTATCGTGCCCGCGCCCGCGTCGTGTTCCAGAACAAGAACGTGATGTGCCAGTACCGCGCCGTCGGCCATCCCATCGCCTGCTCGGTGACGGAAGGGCTGGTCGATCTGGCGGCCGCGAAAATCGGCATGGATCCGGTGGAAATCCGCCGCCGCAATCTCATTGCCGATGATGCTTATCCCTGTGCGTCGCCTTCGGGCTTGCGGTTCGAGCAGTTGTCGCATCACGCCGCGATGAACAGACTGATGGCAATGATGGACTATGACGGGTTGCGGGCCGAGCAGGCGGCGCTGCGAAGCAGAAACATTCATCGCGGTGTCGGCATCGCGAGCTTCATCGAGGTCACCAATCCCAGCGCGGCGTTTTACGGGGTCGGCGGCGCCCGTATCTCGTCGCAGGATGGCGTCGCGATACGGCTGGACGCCCAGGGTTCGGTGATCTGCCAGACCAGTATCACCGAGCAGGGACAGGGTTCCGAATCGCTCACCGCGCAGATCGTGGGCAGCGTCCTTGGCGTTCCGATGGAGCGCGTCCGCGTCATATTGGGCGATACCGACAACACGCCCTATGGCGGCGGCACCTGGGCATCGCGCGGCGCCGGGATCGGCGGCGAGGCGGCGCTTCAGGCGGCCAAGATCCTGCGCAAGAACATTCTCGATGTCGCGGCGGCTATCCTGCAATCGTCAGCGGCGGAGCTCCACATCGTCAACGGCGCCGTGGTGAACGCGAGCGACGGCGCATCGCGCATCGAGCTGCGCGAACTCGCCCGGATCGTGTATTTCCGCCCCGACACGCTGCCGCCGGGCATCCAGCCGGAATTGATGGCGACACGGCATTTCGTCCCGCGCGAATATCCTTTTGCATTCACCAACGGCGTTCAGGCCTCCTGGCTGGAAGTCGACACCGACACCGGCTTCGTCAAACTGCTCCGGCACTGGGTGGTCGAGGATTGCGGCACCATCATCAATCCGCAACTGGTCGACGAGCAGATCCGGGGCGGGGTCGTCCAGGGTCTCGGCGCGGCGCTGTTCGAGAAATGCGTCTACGACGAGCGCGGCCAGCTGACCAACGCCAATATGGCCGATTATCTGGTCCCCATGTCCGGCGAGATGCCCGATATCGATGTCGGCCACGTGGTGTCGCCGACCGCCGAGACCGAGTTGGGGGCGAAGGGCGCCGGCGAGGCCGGGACGGCCGGCGCCGCTGCGGCAGTAGCCAATGCGGTAAATGACGCACTTGGGCCCTTCGGCGCCACGATCACCGAAATTCCACTGACGCCGCAGGTCATCCTGACCGCGTTGGGACGAATTTGAGCAAAGACGAGCCCGTAAATTCGAATATAATGAAGCCAACAACATAAAATCCAGGGGAGGACACCATGACCAAGAAGGCCACTAAATCCGGATCGATAACCCGCCGCCATCTGCTGGTGACGGCCAGCGCCGGCGCAGCCGTGCTTGGGCTGAACTCGAGCGTTCGCGCTCAGCAGCCGCCGATCAAGATCGGCATGAGCATGGCCCAGACCGGCGGTCTCGCGGGCGGCGGCAAGGCATCACTGCTCGGCATCGAGATCTGGCGGGATGACGTCAATGCCAAGGGTGGCCTGCTCGGCCGCAAGGTCGAACTCGTGGTCTATGACGACAAGTCCAGCGCGTCAGAGACTCCGGCGATCTACTCGAAGCTGCTTGACGTCGACAAGGTCGATCTCCTGTTCGCGCCTTACGCAACCGTGCCAACCGCGCCGATCATGCCGCTCGTCAAATCGCGTGGCCTGTTGCTGATCGGTAACTTCTCGTTCCAGGTGAACAGCAAGATCGGCCACGACATGTGGTTCAACAATGCGCCGTGGGGGCCGCCCGACAGCTGGGCAGCGTCGTTCCTCGGACTGGGTCAGAAGGCCGGCGGCAAGACCGTGGCGCTTCTTTCTGCAGACCAGGAATTCGCACAAAACTTGGCGGTCACAGCCAGGGACGTCGCAAAGAAGTCGAACCTGCCGATCGTCTTCGACCAGGCATATCCGCCGAACACGGTGGAATTCTCCGGCATCATCCGCTCGCTCAAGGCCGCCAAGCCCGACATCGTCTACGTTGCGTCCTATCCGCCGGATTCTGCGGGAATCCTGCGCGCGGTGAATGAGATCGGGATCGGGGATAACGTCAAGATTTTCGGCGGCGGCATGGTTGGCCTGCAATTCGGCGCGGTCATGGAAAACCTGGGCTCGCTGCTCAACGGCGTCGTCAACTACAATTCATGGCTGCCGGAACCGAGCATGTATTTCGACGGGACCAAGGCGTTCTTCGAGACCTACACGAAACGGGCCGTGGAAGCCAAGGTCGACCCGCTTGGCTACTATCTTGCGCCGTTCGGCTACGCCAGCGGTCAACTCGTCGAGCAGGCCATCAAGGCGACGGGCTCGCTCGATCAGAAGGGGCTCGCAAAATATTTGCGCGAAAACGAGCACAAGACCATTGTTGGTCCGATCGTATTTTCGGCGGACGGTGAGCGAAAGGAAACCGCGACGCTGCAGGCGCAGTTCCGCGGCGTAGTCGACAAGAACATCGAGCAGTTCCGCAGCCCGGGCAAGCAGGTGATCCTCTTTCCCGATAAATTCAAGTCTGGCGATCTGATCAGTCCCTTTGAAGTTGCCCGGAAGTAGGCCTAGCGGTCTGTTTTCGGAACATGGCGCGGCTGCCTGGGATCGGTACAAATGATCCCGGGCAGCTACATCGGATAACCCGGTGCACGCAAAAAAATCGGGGAAGCGACGGCCCAAGGGCGGGTCAAGGGGGACTTCAATTGTTTTCATTTGACCTGCTGCTCGATGCGGTGGTGACGGGTGTGCTGCTTGGCTGCTTCTATGCGGCGGTCAGCCTTGGATTGTCGCTCTCCTTCGGCCTGCTCGACGTTCCCCATGTCGCCCATCCGGCCTTTCTGGTCATGGCGTCCTATGGGGTGTTTTTCCTCAATGAACAGTTTGATATCGACCCGCTGCTGGCCGGGTTGTTGATCACGCCGCTGCTCTTCGTGTTCGGTCTTGTCGCCTACCGCCTGTACTACGAGACATTCGAAAAGCGTGGCAGCGATGCCGGCGTGCGCGGGATCGCGTTCTTCTTCGGCATCGCCTTCATCATCGAAGTGCTGCTCATTCTGCAATTCGGCGTCGACCAGCGCTCGGTCACCGCATCCTATATCGGCAAGGCCTGGCGGATCGGGGAGATGCGGATTCCGTTCCGGCTGCTGGTCGCGTTCGCGGTGGCTGCTGCGCTGACGATCTTGCTGACATTGTACTTGTCGCGAACGTTCATGGGACGCGCGATCCGCGCGGTCGCGCAAGACCAGGAAGCGCTGCGGTTGATGGGCGCCAATCCCATCCGGATCAAGCAATGGGCGTTCGGCATTGCAACGGCCGTGCTCGGGGTCGCCGGCGCCCTGCTTATCATCGTTGCTCCCGTCGATCCGACGCTCGACCGTTCCTATATCGGGCGGACTTTCTGCGTCGTGGTCATGGCAGGGCTCGGCAGCATGAGCGGCACGCTTGTCGCCGCCATCATCCTCGGCGTCGCTGAAACGATCGTCCTGACGCTGTTCGGCGCTTCCTGGGCGCCGGCTATTTCGTTCGCGATGCTGCTCGGCATTCTCGCCGTCCGGCCGCAGGGTCTGTTCGGCAGGCGATCATGAGCCGTAGCAACCTGTTCTTCTGGATCGGGGCGATCGTCTTTCTCGCCGCGGCCCTGCTCATGACACGGGTGGTCGGCAACGAATATCCCTTCTTTGCCTGCTACGTGATCCTGCAGTTCATCGTGCTCTCGGTGTCATGGAGCATCCTTGGCGGCTATGCCGGTTATGTGAATTTCGGCACCAGTGCGTTTTTCGGCATCGGCGTCTACACGGCCGTGTTTTTGTTCAAGCTGGCTGGCGCACCTCTTGCGGTGCAGATCGCGGCGGCAGCCGTCGTCGGTGCCCTCATGGGATTTGCCCTGGGCCTGCTGACCTTGCGCATGCAGGGCATATTCTTCTCGATAGCGACGATTGCGCTGACCATTATCATCGAAACATCGATAACGAACTGGCGATACGTCGGCGGCGCGGCGGGCATTCAGATGCAGCGGCCGCCGGTGATGGCCCCCTTCAACGGCTATGTGCAGATGCTGTTTTTCGTCCAGGCGCTCCTCGTGGTGCTGGCGATCGGAATATCGCGCTACATTCAGAATTCATGGATGGGCCACGGGTTGCAGGCGCTCAAGGACGACGAACTCGCCGCCGAATGCACGGGTGTGCCGACCCTGCGGCTGAAGCTGCTGGCGTGCGTCATCTCCGGGGCGCTGATGTGCGCGGCCGGCGCGCCCGCCGCGATGTACCTGCAATACGCGGACCCTTCGTCCGCGTTCAATCTCAATTATTCCGTCACGGTGCTCGCGATGTCGCTGATCGGCGGGACCGCGCATTGGGCGGGGCCGGTGGTTGGCGCAATCCTGTTGGGCACTACGCAACAATTGCTGACCGTTACCATCTCATCGGAAGTCAATTTGCTGGTGCTCGGCGGGATGCTGGTGTTGTTCGTGGTGGCGGCGCCGGAGGGCATCATTGGTCTTGTCCAAAGGGTTCGCCGTAACCGCAACGAGGGCAAAGGATGATGCCCCCTGAAACAAATGCCCCCTTGCTGCGGATATCCGCGCTTACCAAACGTTTCGGCGGCTTCACCGCGCTCGACAATGTCAGCGTCGACATTCGCCCGGGAGAACGCTTCGGCCTCATCGGCCCGAACGGTTCGGGCAAGACGACGTTGATCAATTGCATTTCCGGCGCGTTCCGCACCGAGCCCGGCACTGTGGTGTTCCGTGACGAGGATATCACGCGCTTGTCGCCGCATGTGCGCACGCGCCGCGGTGTCGCGCGCAGTTTCCAGATCCCGCGGCCGTTCAAAAGCATGACGGTCGCCCAAAATCTCATGGTGGCGCTCGACTTCGCGAGCGGCACCGGCGACTTCGTCCCGGCGGCGCAACGCCGCGACACCCTGATGTCGATCCTGACGCGGATGGGCCTCGAGACGAAGGCCGACGTATCAGCCACGAAACTCAGCCAGGTCGAATTGCGCAAGATGGAACTCGCCCGTGCCATGGCGACGCATCCGAAGCTGCTGATTTCCGACGAGGCCATGGCCGGCCTTTCCAGCTCGGAAGTCGACGAGGTGCTCGATCTCCTCATGAGCCTTGCCGATCAGGGCATCACCATCATCATGATAGAACACATCATGCAGGCGGTGATGCGTTTTTCGAACCGCATGATGTGCCTCGATGCCGGCAGGATCATCGCGATCGGCACGCCGGCCGAGGTCATGGCCAACGAGCGCGTGCAGGAGGCCTATCTTGGCGCTTAGCCTTGCCATCAAGGGCCTTGATGCGGGTTACGGTGCCGTGAAGGCGCTGCGCGGCGTCAGTCTCCATGTGGAGACGGGTGAGACAGTCGCACTGCTGGGCACCAACGGCAACGGCAAGAGCACGTTGATGAAATGCGTCGCGGGCCTGGTTCGGCCGGAGCGCGGAAGCATGTCGCTGACGATCGACGGAACGGCCCACGATCTGACCAGACTGTCGGCCGAGGCCATCGTCGATCTCGGAGTGGCGCTGGTTCCCGAGGGGCGACGGCTGTTTCCCAGGCTCACCGTGTTGGAAAACCTGATGCTTGGGGCGTTTCGCAAGGCCGCCCGGCGCAACATCGATCGTAACCTTGCGCTCGCCTTCGAAACATTCCCCGCCCTCAAAGGGCGACAGAGCCAACTCGCCGGCACCATGTCGGGCGGGCAGCAACAGATGCTGGCCATCGCGCGCGCGCTGATGTCGTCGCCGCGCCTGTTGTTGATCGACGAGCCTTCGGTAGGCCTGTCGCCGCTGCTGGTCTCGCAGACTATCGCCAAGATCGGCGAACTCAATCAGCAGCTCGGCCTGACGGTGCTGATGGCGGAGCAAAACTTCAATCAGGCGATCCGGATCGCGGATCGCGGTTACATCATCGTCCATGGTGAGATCGTCGTCGCGGCTGATTCGGTCGACGAACTGAGAGGCAACGATATCGTCAAGCGGCTCTATCTCGGCGGGGTCGTATGATCATGCGCAAGGGTTTCAGGCGCGCTACGGTCTGACTGCAGGTTCGAGTCCTCCCTCTACCAGGAAGCGGTTGCAATATCCGGGGGCGAACAGTTGATGTCCATCACGTTGCCGCGAGCGAGTTGCCGGCCGACAGCGAGATCAAGCAGCATTACTGCTCAGTGTGATAGGACGTTATCGCATTGCAACGTAACGTGCGCATCTGCGCCGCGCGGAGCCGAAAAGCCCTCTTGTGGCCTTGATCTCAATCAACGCTTTCTGCTTCAATCCGGCTAGAAACTGCAAATAAATCGACCGGTCTTTTGGGGAGGATTATCATGAGCGTGACGCCAGTCAGGGCGAGGCCCAGGTCACAGCCCCCGGAAACACCGCGAGGCTTGGCGCTGTTGCGCGATCCGCTCCTGAACAAGGGCACTGCCTTCACGGAAGCCGAGCGCGACGCGCTGGGACTGCGCGGCTTCCTGCCCGCGCACGTGCTTTCGATGCCGGAGCAGGTCGAGCGCGTATTGGTCAATCTGCGCGGCCTCCCCAACGATCTGGAGAAATATATTGCGCTCAACTCGCTGCATGACCGCAACGAGGCGCTGTTCTTCCGCGTTGTGTGCGACAATATCGACGAAATCCAGCCGCTGATCTACACTCCGACGGTGGGCCTCGCCTGCCAGCGCTACGGCCTTATCTTCCAGCGGCCGCGCGGGATGTTCATCAGCGCCAACGACCGCGGGCGGGTCGCGGAACTGCTGGGCAACTGGCCCTATCCGGCAAAGCTGATCGTCGTCACCGACGGCGAGCGTATTCTCGGCCTCGGTGATCTCGGCGCGCACGGCATGGGTATACCAGTCGGCAAGCTTTCGCTCTATTCGGCCTGCGCCGGTATCCATCCGGAGCACTGCCTGCCTGTCATGCTGGATGTCGGCACCAACAATGAGGTTTTCCTGGAGGATCCCTATTATATCGGCCTGCGCCGCAAGCGCCTGACCGGCGCGGCTTACGACGAATTCGTCGACGAATTCGTTACTGCCGCGCGCGAGGCGTTTCCCGGCGTGCTGATCCAGTTCGAGGACTTCGCCAATCACTCGGCGTTCCGGCTGCTGCACAAATATCGCGACAGGATAAACGTCTTCAACGACGACATTCAGGGGACGGCGGCGGTGGCGCTCGCCGGCCTGTTCTCGGCATTGCGAACGACCGGCGGAAAACTGGTCGATCAGAAGGTGCTGTTCCTTGGCGCGGGCGAGGCCGCGACCGGCATCGCCGACCTCATTGTCTCCGCCATGATGGCGGAAGGCGCATCCGAAGCCGATGCGCTGCAGCGCACCTGGCTCGTGGACTCGCGCGGCCTTGTCGTCAAGAGCAGGGCAGGCCTCACCGACCACAAGCTTCGCTACGCCCATGATCATGCGCCGATCGGCGACTTCCTCACCGCGATCCAGACGCTCAAGCCCACCGCGATCGTCGGCGTTGCCGCCGTCGGCGGCGCCTTCACGCCCGAGGTGCTGCAGACCATGGCCGCGATCAACGAGCGGCCAATCGTGTTCGCGCTCTCCAATCCGACGTCGAAGGCTGAATGTTCCGCCGAGGAAGCTTACCGCCATACCGGAGGCCGCGCACTGTTCGCCTGCGGCAGCCCCTACGACCCCGTAAAACTCGATGGCAAGACCTTCGTGCCGCGTCAGGGCAACAATTCCTACATTTTCCCCGGCGTCGGTCTTGGCGCGATCGCGAGCGGATCAAGACTGGTGACCGACGAGATGTTCATGGCCGCCGCGCACACGCTGGCCTATCTCGTCAACAAGGACGACATCGAGCAGGGTAGCCTCTATCCGGCGCTCCCGCGGATCCGCGAGGTCTCGGCGCACATCGCCGCGGCGGTTGCCGAGGTCGCCTACAAGCGCGGTCTCGCCACGATGCCCAGGCCGAACGATCTGATGGCATTCGTTCAGTCGCAGATGTACCACCCGCATTATTGAAGCAACGCGGATTGCCGCTGCATCACTCTGCGGCCACACTGCGCCGCGTACTCTCCTGCCGCGTACTGACCACCACCTTGATGGCATCCTCAACCCGGTCGCGGGCGTATCGAAGCGCGGTGGGCAGATCGGCCAAAGCAAACGTATGGGTGTGGATTTTCGTGGCGTCGAAGCGCTTTTCGGCCATCAGCGCCATGGCCCGGCGCGTGGCGCTGCGGCCTTCGCCGCGGATGCCGTAAACGTAGATATTGTTCTTCACGAGATGCGCGACATCCGTGGTGATGGGATCGTGCGGGAATGCGGCAAGGCAGATCTTGCCGCCGCGATTGGCCATGTGAATGGCCTGGTTGACGGTCGCCTCGGTGCCGGCGCACTCCACCACATAATCCGCGCCGATGCCGCCGGTGAGCGCCTTGACGACGTCGACCGCATGTTCTTCCGCGATATTGACGACGCGGTCGGCGCCCAGCTCCTTGCCGATCGCAAGGCGCGCGTTGCGCGTTCCCGTCAGGATCACGGGGCTGGCGCCCAGCGCCTTGGCGACCGCGACCGCGAGCAGCCCAATCGGCCCCGGACCGATCACGACGACGCTTTCACCGGCGACCAGCCCGCCGAGTTCGGTGAGGCCGTACATCGACGTGCCGGCAGTGACCACCAGCGTTGCTTCCGCATCGCTCATGGTGTCGGGCACCCGCGCCAGCGTGTTGATGTGGTTGACGGCGTATTCGGCGAAACCGCCGTCGGTGGTAAAACCGTTGGCGCGGTGGCCCTTCTCCGGCTTTCCGTAGTTGAGGCATGAGGTATACATGCCTTGCCGGCACCGCTTGCATTGCCCGCAACCGGCGTGGATTTCCACACTGACGCGTTCGCCGATCCTGAACTCGTCGACGGCGGGTCCGAGCGCTGCAACGGTGCCCATATATTCGTGGCCCGGCGTAAAGTTCTTGTTGAAGGGCAGGCCGCCGCCGATGCTCGCCGGCGAGCCACCGTGGATGACCTCGAGGTCAGTGGCGCAGATCGCCACCGCGTCGATGCGGACCAGAACTTCCGCGCGGCCGGGGACCGGCGTTGGCTTTTCGCGCAGCGAAAGCTCGTCCGGGTTGCCCAGAACCCAGGCCTTCATGTGCGTGGGAATGGGGAATTCGGGTGATGTCGTGACGCCGGCCGGTTGGTACATTGGCGCATATCCCTGTGTATCTGAACCCTATCGGAAATCGCCGGGCAGTGAAATTCCCCGTTTCGGCATGCGGCCTCATTTGGATTGAACGGCCGACAGCTTATAGATTTCGAGCGCGTCGGCATCCGCGCCGCGCGCTGCTTTAGCGAGCCTGAACAATTGCGCGGCGAGGGCGGCCATCGGCACCGGGCTCGACGTGTTGCGGGCGACGTCGGCCACTGTGTCCAGATCCTTCAGCATCGTGGCGATATGGCCGAGCGGCGGGGAATGAATGCCCTGCACCATGCGGGGCACGAATAGCTGCAATGGAATGGAATCGGCAAAACCGCCGGCCAGCGCTTCCGGCAGACGCTTGGCATCGATCCCGGCGTTTACGGCAAGCCGCGTCGCCTCCGCCAGCACCGCCATGGCGCAGCCGACGATCACCTGGTTGCAAAGCTTGGTGGTCTGCCCGGCGCCGGTTGGACCCATATGGGTGAGCCGGCGCGCCATCGCCAAAACATAAGGCCGCACCCGCTCGATATCGGCGGCATCGCCGCCGGCCATCACCGCCAGCGTGCCTTCCTCGGCGCCCATGGTGCCGCCGGAAACCGGCGCGTCGATCCATCCCATGCCGTTCGCCGACTTCAGCCGCGCCGCGATGGTGCGCGCCGCATCCGGGTGAATCGAGGAGAAGTCGACGACGACCTTTCCGGCTCCATCCGTCGTCGCCAAGCCGTCGGGACCGAATACTACTTCTTCCACGGCCGCGGCATCGGTGAGGCACATGAAGATGATGCTGGCGGCAGCGGCCGCTTCGCGCGGATTGCCTGCGGCCTTGGCGCCGGCCTGGACCAGAGCAGCCGCCTTGGCGGGCGAGCGATTCCAGACCGTGACGTCGTGGCCGGCGCTCAGCAGGCGCCGGGTCATCGGAAACCCCATCATTCCGAGCCCGAGATAGCCGAGCTTTTCCGCTGCCTTCCCGTCCGCCCCGCCAATCCCAGCCATTCCTTCTCTCCCTCACTATGCCACCGCAGAACCGTATCCGGCGGAATGGTCTTATCGCACATTCCGGCCGAGCCTGGGCCATGACAAGCACGCTCCGGTGGCTTGCCTGATTGTTTGAACCATGAAAGGCTTGGGCATGTTAGTTGCGCTGACGCCGGGCGGCATGGGAAAAGTGGAGCAGGGATGATGCGGATTTCTTCAAAATGGGTCTTGGCGGCGGGGGCTCTCGCGGCCGTTCTGGCGAGCGCGAGTTCATCTTACGCCCAGCAGACGATCCGCGTCGGCTGGACCATTCCGGCCGAGGAATCGAAATACTGGATGATGCGCAGGCCGGCCGAATTTCCCAATCTCGGCAAGACCTACAATGTCGAATGGACGCAATTCCAGGGTACCGCGCCGATGACCCAGGCGCTGGCCGCGGGCGCGCTCGACTGCGCCACGCAGGCACCGTTGTCGCTGGCCAACGGCGTGGTCGGCGGAAACCTCAAGGCCTACATCGTGGCGCAGCACGTCTACGAAAAGCCCGGCGGCTTCTCGGTATATTGGGCGGTCATGGACAACTCCCCGATCAAGACCATCGCCGATCTCAAGGGCAAGACCGTCGGCATATCGGTGATCGGCGGCGGCACGCAGGGACCGTTAAACATGCTTTTGAAGCAAAACGGGCTCGACCCGGCCAAGGACATCAAGCTGGTCGAAGTCGGCTTCGCCGTTTCGGAAGACGCGCTGCGTCAGGGCCGCGTCGATGCCGTCAACATGAACCAGCCGTTTGCGGCGCACGCCGAGGCCAAGGGGGGCACCCGCAAGCTGTTTTCGCTCAATCAGGCGATGCCGAATATCGTTCATATTCTAGAAGCCTGCCGCGCCGACTTCGTCGACAAGAATCCGGAACTGGTGAAGGCCTATGTGCGCGACATCACCTCAGGCATGAAGAAGGCGCTTGCCAATCGCGAGGAAACGCTGAAGGTGGTCTCGGAGGTGCTGAAGGCGCCGATCCCGGTGCTCGATACCTACCTGCTCAAGGACAACGATTTCGGCAGGGACCCCGGCGCCGCACCGAATTTTCCGGCGATCCAGAAGATGCTCGATATCTATGCTGCAACGGGCATGCTGCCGAAGATGGACGTCGCGCAGTTCAAGCACCCGACCATCGTCGCGCCGCTGCAATAAGCCGCGGATCAACGGGTCGTCCCGGCGAACGCCGGGACCCATGCGCCGTGACCCGTGATCTGGGTGCTGGTGTCGAGACGTTCTGTTACAAGCAACGTTCGGGGCTTGGGTCCCGGCGTTCGCCGGGACGACGATAGAGAGACTTGGTCCATGAAGAAGTGGCGATCCCGCGTGACGACCGATGGGCTCGATCGTGCGCCCCACCGCGCCTTCATGCGGGCGATGGGGCTCGACGACGAGGCGCTCGCCAAGCCCATGATCGGCGTCGTCAGCATGAAGGGCGAGCAGACGCCCTGCAACATGACCCACGATTTCCAGGTCGATGCCGCCAAGGCCGGCATCGCGGAGGCCGGCGGCACGCCGCGGGAATTCGCCACCATCTCGGTCTCCGACGGCATCAGCATGAACCATGAGGGCATGAAGTTCTCGCTGCTGTCGCGCGAGCTGATTGCGGATTCCATCGAAGCGGTCGTGCACGGCCTTGCCTACGACGCCTTGATCGGGTTCGGCGGCTGCGACAAGACGCTGCCGGGCGTGATGATGGGAATGATCCGCTGCAACGTGCCGTCGATCTTCATCTATGGCGGCAGCGCGCTGCCCGGCCGGTTCGAGGGAAAAGCCCTTACCGTGCTGGATTCCTACGAAGCGGTCGGCGGCTTCATGACCGGGGAGATCGACGCGGCGACCCTCGAAGGCATCGAGCGAAGCTGCCTGCCGACCATCGGCGCCTGCGCCGGACAATTTACCGCCAACACCATGGGAATGGTTTCCGAAGCCATGGGGCTGTCGATGCCGAACGTGTCGATGATTCCCGGCGTCTATGCCGAGCGCGCACAGGTCGCGCGCCGCGCCGGGCGGCTGGTGATGGGGATGCTGGCGCGGGGAGGGCCGCTGCCGCGCGAAATCGTGACGCGAAAAGCGCTGGAAAACGGTGCCGCCATCGTCGCCGCCACCGGCGGGTCGACCAACGCCGCGCTGCATCTGCCGGCGCTCGCCAACGAGGCCGGCATTTCCTTTACGCTGGACGATGTCGGCGAGGTCTTTGCGCGCACGCCTCTAATCGGCAATCTGCGCCCGGGTGGCAAATACACCGCCAAGGACGTCTACGACATCGGCGGTGCCGCGGTCGTGATCCGCGCGCTGGTCGAGAGCGGCCATATCGACGGCAGTTGCCTGACCATCACAGGCCGGACGATCGCGGAAGAATATGGCGAAGCGAATCCGCCGGATGGCGAGGTCGTGTTCAGTACCGGCAAACCGATCATGCCGGACGGCGGCGTCGCCGTTCTCAAGGGCAACCTTTGCCCGGATGGCGCCGTGATCAAGGTAGCCGGTCTGAAGAACCTGGTATTCGAGGGTACCGCGCGCGTGTTCGAGGATGAAGAGCAATGCGTCGATGCCGTGCGCAACCGCAACTACTCGGCCGGCGACGTTCTCGTCATCCGCAATGAGGGGCCGGTCGGCGGACCCGGCATGCGGGAGATGCTCGGTGTCACCGCGCTGATTTATGGGCAGGGCATGGGCGAGAAGGTCGCGCTAATCACCGACGGCCGCTTTTCCGGCGCGACGCGCGGCATGTGCGTCGGCTATGTCTCTCCGGAATCGTTCATCGGCGGCCCGCTGGCGCTGGTGCGCGACAGCGACCGCATCAAGATCGATGCGGGCGCCCGGCGCATGGATGTCCTGATCAACGACGATGAATTCGCCAGGCGTCGACAGGCCTGGAAGCCGCGGCCGCCGCGGCATCGGGCAGGCGCGCTCGCCAAATATGCCCGTCTGGTCGGTCAGGCGCCGGGCGGCGCAGTCACCCATGATGGCGCGGCCGAATGGCCGTGGTTCGATTGAGACGCGAGCCGCCGTCCTCGAAGCGGCTCAGGTCACGTCTAGCTTCCGGTTAAAGCGGGGATCGCGCCAGACCTCCGCGTTGATGCAGTCTGCGAGTATCTCCGCGGCATCCCAGACATCCTGAAATCGGACATAAAGCGGCGCGAAGCCAAAGCGCATCAGGTCGGGCGCGCGGAAATCGCCGATCACGCCGCGCTCGATCATCGCCTGGATCACGGCATAGCCTTTGTCGAAGGAAATCCCGACCTGGCTGCCGCGCAACGATGGCTCGCGCGGCGTCATGATCTCGAGGCCTGGCAGTAGCTCGGCGACGCGCGCCATGAAGAGTTCCGTGAGCGCGAGACTTTTCTGTCTCAACGCGGCCACCTCGACGCCTTCCACGGCGTCGAGCGCGACATCCACGCCGCGCAGGGAAATGATCGGCTGCGTGCCGCTGAGGAATCGCTTGATGCCAGCATCGGGCCGGAAGTCACGATCGAAGGCAAAAGGCGCGGCATGCCCCCACCAGCCCGACAATGGATTCTGTGCTGCGGCCTGATGGGTCTTCGCGACGGCGATGAATGCCGGCGATCCCGGGCCGCCGTTGAGGTACTTGTAAGTGCAGCCGACCGCGAAATCGACCGCGTCAAGATCGAAAGCGATGTCGACCACGCCGATCGAGTGGCACAGGTCCCACACCACCAGCGCACCCGCATCGTGCAGCTGTCGGGTGATGGCGGCCATGTCGAGCAACGCGCCGGTGCGGTAATTGACGTGCGAGAGCACCGCGACCGCAACCTCCTCATCGAGCAGGGCCTCGATGGAGGAGCCGTCACTGCCGATCAAGCGCCGTTTCATCGGGCGGCCCGCGGATTTCATCGCGCCTTCGAGGATATAGAGGTCTGTCGGAAACGATTCTTCCTCGGCGACAATCACATTGCGATCGGGCCGCAACCCGATGGCGGCATGGACCGCCTTGTAGAGATTGATTGACGTGGTATCGCAAACCAGGGTCTGGCCCGGCGCAGCTCCGATCAGCGTACCGACACGGTCGCCGATGCGTCCCGGCATGTCGAACCATCCCGCGCTATTCCAGCTCTTGATGAGATCCTGGCCCCATTCCCGTTCGATGGTGCGGTTCAGAACTCCTGCGGCGGTTCGCGGCATCGGGCCGAGCGAATTGCCGTCGAGATAGATGATGCCTTCGGGAAGTGAAAAACGATCGCGGAATGCACGGAGCGGATCGACGGAGTCGCCCGCGACGCACGCCTCGCGCGACGTCATGGTGGATTTCATGAGAGCCTCGCCGTCAAGAGCCGGACCCGACGTCGTACCGTGAGCACGCACCGCCGAGATCGTAAATCCGGATTGGCAACGATGATAACTGCCTGTTTCATTCGCTTGCGAAGCTCGCTTTCTACTCAGCTCCATAAGGAAATCCCGATTGACAGCAAAAGTCCATCCTTTTAGGCTTAAAACATTGCCCGCTGGTATTTTTGGACGGAGGCAGGGGTGCCTCGGGCGCGGCTTGGACGAGATGGTCGTGCTGAGGATTTCCTCGCAGCAAATCCCTGGCGTGCTTCTGAAGGCGGGGTGATGTCGTTGAACCTGGCGCAGCCGCGATGAGTCAACGCAAGGAAATATCCTATTCCGGCTATCTCCAGCTCGACAGGATTCTGCAGGCGCAACAGCCTCTTTCCACCGCCCATGACGAGATGCTGTTCATCGTGCAGCATCAGACCTCGGAACTCTGGATGAAGCTCGCGATTCATGAGCTGAGCGCCACCTGCCGCCTGATTGCCGCGGACGATCTGCAGCCTGCCTTCAAGACGCTGTCGCGGGTATCGCGCATCCTCGAGCAACTCAATTCGGCCTGGGACGTGCTTCGCACGATGACTCCAAGCGAATACACGCAGTTTCGCGGACTGCTCGGCCAATCCTCCGGCTTCCAGTCCTGGCAATACCGCGTGATCGAGTTTCTGGTCGGCAACAAGAATGCGGCGATGATCGGTATCCACGCGGACGACAACGCCGTTGCCGAGCAGCTCGAAGCGGTCCGTCTCGCCCCAAGCATCTACGATCTCACCATACAGCTCCTGCATCGCCGCGGCCTTGTCATCGACAAGACCATACTAGAACGCAATGTTTCCGCGCCGCATGTTCAGAACGACAGCGTTCTCGACGCCTGGTCGTCGGTCTATCGGGATCCGGCACGGTATTGGGAATTGTACGAGCTTGCCGAAAAGCTGGTGGATTTCGAGGACTATTTCCGCCGCTGGCGTTTCAATCACGTGACGACGGTCGAGCGGATCATCGGCTTCAAGCGGGGTACCGGCGGCACCGCGGGCGTTTCCTATTTGCGAAAAATGCTGGACGTCGTGCTGTTCCCCGAACTCTGGCAGGTCAGGACTCAACTATGAGCACCCTGATCGACATCTCGCCCTCGCTGCGCGTCGGCATGGGGGTGTTTCCCGGTGATGCCCTGTTCGCGGTGAGCCAGACCTTCACGATCGGACCGGACTGTCCGGTCAACGTCGCCAGCATCGCGATGTCGACGCATTGCGGCGCACATGTCGATGCGCCGCTGCACTACGATCCGCAAGGGGCCAGTATCGACACGCTCGATCTCGGCGATTTCATCGGCCCCGCAAGGGTGATCGACGCGCGCGGCAGCGAGCCCCTCTGTGGCTATGACGCGATCGCATCCGCGCTCGATGGTGCTCCGCCGCGGCTGCTTTTGAGACTGATGGACAGGGGCGACGAACTGGCCTGGCCCACGGGGTTTCGCGCGCTGGCTCCGGAAACCGTGGAGCGGCTGGCGCAGCGCGGCACGCGCCTGATCGGCGTCGATGTTCCCTCCGTCGACCCGGAGACGTCGAAAAGCCTGCCGTCGCACATGGTCTGCCGGCGACACGATCTTCGGATTGTCGAGAATCTCGTGCTCGCTGATGTTGAGCCCGGCGACTATGAATTGATCGCGCTGCCGTTGAAATTGAGAGGTCTCGACGCAGCGCCGGTCCGAGCGGTGCTCAGGCGATGAAGATGGTCGGATATTGCGGAGTTCTGGAAGGCCCGGCAGGCCACGCGTACGCCAAATGGACATCGCCAAGGATCGCCAAGACTTGCAAGTTTCCGCTATGGTCGGTTTAACCTGACACAATCGGGAAGCCATCGGTGCCTGACGGACCCATGCCGGGAAGAAAAGCGGAAATGAAGCTCGTGCCAAAGCGGCCAGATGTTGAGGCGGGAGCCGCGCCGGCGCGCCAGCCGGCGGCCTGCCATGATCGAGATCGACCGTGTCTCGCAGGTTTTCCGCACCTCCGGCCGCCAGGACCATCTGGCATTGTCGGAGATTTCGCTGACAATCGAGGATGGTGCCTTCGTTTCGATCCTCGGCCCTTCCGGCTGCGGAAAATCGACGCTGCTTTATATCGTCGGCGGCTTTGTCAGCCCGACCGGAGGTGTCGCCCGGATGAAGGGCAGGGCGATCACAGGACCCGGGCCCGATCGCGGACCGGTGTTTCAGGAGTTCGCGCTGTTTCCCTGGAAGAGCGTGCTTGGCAATGTGATGTACGGACCGCGCCAGCAGGGCGTGAAGCCGGCCGAGGCCGAAGCGCAAAGCCGCGCGCTGATCGAGATGGTCGGCCTCAAGGGGTTTGAGAATTTCTATCCCAAGGAGTTGTCCGGCGGCATGAAGCAGCGCGTCGCGCTGGCCCGCACGCTGGCCTATCACCCGGCGGTACTGCTGATGGACGAGCCGTTCGGCGCGCTGGACGCGCATACTCGCACCCGGCTGCAGAACGATCTGCTCAATATCTGGGAGCGCGACCGCAAGACCGTGCTGTTCGTCACCCATTCGGTCGAGGAGGCGGTGTATCTGTCGGACAAGGTCGTGGTGATGACGCGTTCGCCCGGCCGCATCAAGGAGATCATCGACATTGACCTGCCGCGGCCGCGCCGCCGGACGGAGCTGCTGCTGGACCCTCGCTACCAGAAATATGTCGTCGATATCGAGCGCATGTTCGATGACACCGCCGAAGACGGGTTGCGGCCATGATGTCGGGGCGCGTACTTCTCATGCGCTCGGCGCCCTGGCTCGCCTGCCTCGGACTGCTCGGGGTCTGGCAGATCGGCGCGCTGATCCTGAACACCGACAGCTTTCCGACCGCGTGGGAAGCGGTCCGCGCGATCCCCTCGATCCTTGGCGACAAGGAATCCCTGATCAACATCCTGGCCTCGTTGCGCCGCATGGCGGTCGGTTTCGGCATCGGCGTGGCCTTTTCGATTCCGCTGGGATTGATGATGGGCCGTTCGCGCGGCGTCGCGTCCTTCTTCAATCCGCTGTTGATGGTGATTTACCCGGTGCCCAAGGCGGCCTTGATGCCGATCATCATGCTCTGGCTCGGCGTCGGCGACGTCGCCAAGACGCTGGTGATCTTCCTCGGCGTCAGCCTGCCGGTGATCTATCACAGCTTTCAGGGCGCCAAGGCGGTCGAGGAGAAGATGCTGTGGTCGGGCGCCGCCATGGGCCTGTCGGCGATCGCAGCGCATGATCCGGATCGTGCTGCCGGCGGCGTTGCCGGAAATTCTGACGGGCTGCCGTACCGGCCTCGTGCTGGCGCTGATCACCATGGTCACTTCCGAGATGATCGCCCGCCAATCCGGTGCCGGAAACATCCTGTTCAACGCGCTCGATATGGGACAATACGATACCGTTTACGCGATGATCATCATCATCGGCGCCATGGGTATCGGCCTTGACGCCGCGTTCGAAAATATACGCGCCAGGCTGGTGAAGTGGTCCGAGCCGGGCTTCGATATCCCCTTGAGCTTTGCATGAACCTGCGCGCCGCAACCACGGATGTTCTGCTGGGGATCGTGCCGATCGCGCTGCTGATCGCGCTGTGGCAGGCGATTTCGTCGTTCGGCTATGCGCCACCGGCGTTGCTGCCGCCGCCCGGAATTGTATTCATGCGGCTGGCGCAGCAACTCGCCAACAGCACGTTTCAGCAGGAGATTGCCGCCACGCTGTTTCGCCTGTTCGCGGGGTTTTCGGTTGCGGTGATCCTGGGCGTCAGCATCGGCCTGGCCGCGGCGGCGAGCCCCGCCATCAACGCGGTGGTGCGCCCGATCGTGCGGGTGCTGGCGCCGCTGCCGAAAGTAGCGCTGTATCCGGCGCTGCTGTTGCTGCTCGGGTTCGGCCACGAATCCAAGATCATGCTGGTGGCCGCGGACGCGCTGTTTCCGATCCTGCTGTCGACCTATTACGGCGCCTCGATGGTGGAGCAGAAGCTGATCTGGTCGGCGATGGCGGCGGGCACGCCGCGCCGCCAGATCCTGTTCAAGGTGGTGCTGCCGGCTGCGGTGCCGTCGATCCTCACCGGCTGCCGCATCGGGCTTGTCATCTCCTGCATCGTGGTGTTTCTGGCGGAAATGATCACCTCGACCGACGGCCTCGGCCATGTCCTGGTGACGGCGGCGCGGACCTTTCAGGCCGTCGACATGTTCGTGCCGCTGATCACCATCTCGCTCTTGGGCCTGATCCTCAATGGCCTCTTGGAGGGTTTGCGGACCTATCTGCTGCGTGGGTTTCCGGAAGTCTGATACAACGATTGAAGTGGAGGAACAGCCATGTTTGCAGATCGCATCGAAGCGAAATGGATCGACGCGTTCTGCGAGATCTTCGAGCGCTGCGCGGTCAAGCCAGGCGATACGGCCGCGATTCTGTCGGAGACGCAGTCACGCGCGCTCAACGTCCACCTCGCCGAACTGGCGCTGTTGCGGATGGGCGCAAAACCCTTTCACATCGTCGTTCCGACGCCGCGCAACCGCGAGGCCGTCCCGATCCGCTCCACCGGCGCCAGCATCGCGATCCAGCGGCTGGGGCCCGTCATCACCGCGCTGCAGCAGGCGGGCTTTGTGGTCGATTGCACCATCGAAGGACTGATGCACGCGGCGGAGACGCCGGAAATCCTCAAGGCAGGCGCGCGTATTCTCAATATTTCCAATGAACATCCCGAGGCGCTCGAGCGCATGGTGCCCGACCTCGCTCTGGAAAAGCGCGTGCGGGCGGCAGCAAAAATGCTGCGCGGAACCAAGCGCATGCGCGTGACTTCTAAAGCGGGGACTGATCTCGACGTCGACATGGTCGGCGCCTCCACGGTCGGCGTCTGGGGCTGGACCGACCGGCCGGGTACGCTGGCGCACTGGCCCGGTGGCATCGTCGTCAGTTTTCCCAAGAGCGGCACCGTCAACGGCACGCTGGTGATGGCGGCCGGGGACATCAATCTCACCTTCAAGCGCTATCTGACCTCGCCCATCAAGATGACGCTGAAGGACGATTACGTTACCGATCTCGAAGGCGAGGGCCCCGACGCCGTCATGATGCGTGCTTATCTGGCCGCCTGGGGCGACCGCGAGGCCTATGCGGTATCGCATGTCGGCTTCGGCATGAATCCCGGCGCGCGCTATGAGGCTCTGACGATGTACGACCAGCGCGATACCAACGGCACCGAGCTGCGTGCGGTTTCCGGCAACTTCCTGTTCTCCACCGGCGCCAATGAATTCGCCGGCCGCCACACCGCCGGGCATTTTGACCTGCCGATGATGGGGACGACGATCGAGCTCGACGGCGTCGCCGTGGTGCGCGAGGGCGTGCTGCAGGACGTGTTCGGTTAGAGCTTTGGTTCTGATCAAATCAGAGCCGAAGCTCTGGATTCTTGTTTTGACGCGTTCTCTTCACGCGAACCGGTATCCACTTCGCTCGAAAACGCTTTAGTCCCGATCCATCACCGGCGGTCTCGCCAGGCCGAAATGCCGGAGCAGCTCGACCATCGCGGCAAGGCGCTGCTCGCGATAGGCATCGACGTCGAGGCCGGAATAATCGAGGAAACCGGCGCCGGTGCGCATGCCGATGCGGCCCTCGCGCATGTTGCGCGAGATCACCTCGGGCGCGCGGTAGCGGTCGCTGCCGAGCGCGCCCTCGAGATAGCGGCTGGCGTAATAGAGAATATCGCCGCCGCCCCAATCGATGAATTCCAATAGGCCCAGCACCGCGTAGCGGAAACCGAAGCCGTAGCGGATCGCCTTGTCGATATCCTCCGCGCTGGCGACACCTTCCTCCACCATCCGCGCCGCCTCGTTCATGGCGAGCGCCTGGATCCGCGGCACGATGAAGCCGGGCGTGGCGGCGCACACCACCGGTACCTTGCCGATGCCTTCCAGCAGGGCTTTGACTTGCGCGATGACGGCCGGATCGGTCGCAGCGCCCGGCGAAATCTCGACCAGCGGGATCAGATAGGCCGGGTTGAGCCAATGCACGTTGAGGAAGCGTTCGGGCCGCTCGACCGAGCCCGAGATATCGTCGACCAGAATGGTCGACGTGGTCGAGGCGATGATGACGTCAGGTCCGACGCATTTCGAGGCTGCCGCCAGCACCTCGCGCTTGAGGTCGACCACCTCGGGCACGCCTTCGAACACGATGCCGGCGCCAGCAAGCGCTGCCGCCATGTTCTGCGCTGGCGCAACGGAGACGCGGGCGATCACCGCGTCGGCGTCCTTCTCCGTCAGCAAGCCGAACCGCGCCAGGCTTGCCAGCGTCTTCCTGACCTCGCCGAGCGCCTCGGTTTCCAGTGTCGCGAACTGTTCCGCGGAGCGGGCCTTGACGTCGATCATGGTGACGGCGTGGCCGGCATAGGCAAACGCCACGGCGATACCGCGACCCATGCGGCCGGCGCCGAGACAGGCGATCATGGGGCGAGCCGCGGTCATCGGCCAAATCCCTCGCGCAACAGGTTTTGCAATTTCTCGCGGTCGAGGCCACCAAGGCCGAGACTGGCGAGCGTGCGCCCGCCCTTCAAGAAGTCCTCGCCGCAGATCGCGCCACCGATGGCGAGAAAAGCCCGCGCCAGCGGCGTCGCAATGCCGGCGAGTTCGGCGGCCGAGACCAGAAGCGACAGGCCGAGCCGCAAATCCTCGCGCATGTAGCGATGCTCGGCGAGAACGATCTGCTCGCGCCAGTCGCCGGAATTGGTCAGGCGATCGTGCGAGCCGCGGCCATACATCCATTGTTCGCCTTCGGTCGCGTAATGATGCGCCAGCGGAAAATGCGGACCGCCATAACCAAGTCCCTCTCGCACCGCGATGCGTTCGGCATCGAGGGCATCGGTGACGCGGCGGATCGAAGCCTGCGTGCCTTCCTTGTGGATGTCCCAGCGCTCGAAATGCTCGATCGGGCCGGCATTCATCACGATCAACGGCGGATGGATGATGGGCCCGGCATTCATCAGCGCGCCCGACAACGCGTCGCCGCAAGGCTCGATCGCGCCGGGAAAGGCGCGTCCGATCACGGCTAGCGCGTGATCGGCGGTCTTCAGCGGAAATACGCCGACCGGCAGCCGCTTGGCGCGGATGGTGATGGCGACTTCGAATGGCCCATGCTTGCGCGTCAGCCAGGGCAGCGTACCGGTCTCCGCGAAGCAGACCATTGCGCGATTGCCGGCAGCATGCGCGGCCTTGGCAAAGATCATCGAGCCGAACGTCGCCGGCGGCAGGAACACCACCTGCCCATCACTGAGGTGAGGCGCCAACTGCTCGGCGATATCCGGTTGCGCGAAGGCCGGGGCAGGGCACAGGATAAGCTCGACGCCACGCACGGCTTCGGCGATGTCCGTGGTGACCAGCGCCAGTTGCACGGCATGCCGGCCGCTGGAATCCTTCACGACGATGCGGGAGCCCGCAGCGCGATGCTCCGCCACGGCGGCTGCGTCGCGCCGCCACAGGCGTACGTCATGCCCCTGCAGCGCAAAATCGCCCGCGGCCGCAAACGAGCCGTTGCCGCCGCCGAGTACCGCGATCTTCAAATGGCTTCTCCTTGCGAGGATTCCGGCGCATCAAGCTGTCGCAGCATGAAATGCTGGACCTTGCCCAACGCGGTGCGCGGCAGGTCATCGACGAAGACGATATCGCGCGGCACCTTGAAGCGCGCAAGCTGTGTCAGCACATGCGCACGCAGATCTTCCGCCTCGACCGCACACCCGGAACGCCTGACGACATAAGCTACCGGCACCTCGTCCCATCTGGGATCGGGCCTTCCGATCACGCCGCATTGCATGACGTCGGGATGCTCCAGCAGCACCCGCTCGACTTCCGCCGGATAGATGTTCTCGCCGCCTGAAATGATCAGGTTCTTCTTGCGGTCATGGACCCAGAAATAGCCGTCGGCGTCGCGCAGCCCGATGTCGCCGGTGCGATACCAGCCGTCGTGCAGCGCCTCGCGGGTTGCCTGCTCATTACCCCAATATTCGTAGAACACGTTGGGGCCGCGGACCGCGATTTCTCCCGGCGTGCCTGGCGGCAGCTCACGGCCGGCATCGTCGATGACGGTCGCCTCGCAGCACAGGCCGGGCAGGCCGGTCGATCCGACCCGCGTGAGATCGCCGCCGAGCCGGGTATAAACCGCGACCGGGCAGGTCTCGGTTGAACCGTAGACCTGCAGCACCGGCACCCCGCGCGCGACGAAACGATCGATCAGATGTGGCGGCACGATGGTCGATCCGGTCGAGACTGCCTTCAGCGACGACAGATCGGTCGTGGCCCAGGCGGGATGGTCGGATACCGCCTGAATGGTCGCAGGCACCAGCACTGTCAGCGTCGGACGATCGCGCTCGATCGTGGCGAGCATGGCGTCCGGGGTGAACCGCGAATGGATCGTCACGGTAGCGCCGTGGTGGAGGGCAGGCGTGGTCTGGATGTTGAGGCCGCCGACATGGAAGAACGGCAGCACGGTCAGCACATGATCATCCGAGGTGAGGCCGTGCATATGCTGGCTCATCACCCCATTCCAAAGCAGTGCCTCCTGCCGCAGCACCGCGCCCTTCGGCCTTCCAGTCGTGCCCGAGGTGTAGACGATCAGCAGCGGACAGGTGAGGTCCGTATGCGGATTGCGGCCATCGCCTTGAGCCCGTGCCAACAGCGCGTCGACTGTAGTTCCGCGTGAAGGTCCAAAATCAAGCCCGACGATGGCTGTGTCAGGCAGGCTCTTTTCCAGCGCGGGCAAAACGTCGGCGAACGCCTGTTCGAGCACCAGCACCTTTACGGAGGCGTCCGACAGGATGAACATCTGCTCGGCCACCGCCAGCCGCCAGTTCAGAGGCACCAGCATGGCGCCGAGCCGGGCGCAGGCATAGAGCAGTACGAGATAGTCGGGCCGGTTCAGGCTCAGGATCGCGACACGGTCGCCGCGGCGGACGCCGAATTCGGTTTTCAGCGCGCGTGCCGTCTGCGCGATGCGCCCATTGAATGCAGCGTAACTGAGCGTCTCGCCCTCGAAGATGGTCGCAGGCTTGTCCGGCGTGAACGCCGCGTTCCGTTCGATGAGATCGGAAAGGTCCATCTTCGAACTAGTCGTCCGTCTCGCCGGTTTCGTACAGCGCTTCGCGGCCGATGCGGTCGAGGCAGAGTTCGGCGGTCCACGGCAGCATCAGCGAGCCGCAGCGGCTGTCGCGATAGATCCGCTCCAGCGGCAGCGATCTCAGCATCGACTGGCCGCCGCAGGTGCGGATCGCCAGTGTCGCCAGTTCATTGGCGCCTTCCATCGCGGAATATTGCGCGGCGTAAGCGCGCAGCACCTGCTCCTTGCTGGGATTGGCGCAAGCCTCCGTGACCGCCTGGAACCAGATTGCCTTGACCTGCTCAAGCTTGATCTGCATCTGCGCCACCGCGATCTGCTTGGTCGGATACATCCGCCGCTTGACCGGCGGGGTGCCCGGCACTTCGCCGCGCAGATAGCGCACGGTGAAGTCGTAAGCCGCCTGCGCGAGACCGATATAGGTCGGCGACAGCGTCAGGAACATATGCGGCCAGCGCATCGCTGCCTGGAAATAGACCCCGCGCGGCATCAGCGCCGCATCCTCCGGCACGAACACGTCCTTGAACAGAAGCGTGCGCGAGACCGTGCCGCGCATGCCCAGCGGATCCCAGTCGCCGACCACGGAGACGCCGTCCGTCTTGGCCGGTATCGCAAGGTAAAGGGTGTTGCGCCGCGAGGCCTTTTCACCTTCCACGATCTCGGTGCAGAGCACGCCGTAATAATCGGCATGTCCCGCAAGCGATGCAAAAATCTTCTTGCCGTTGACGATCCAGCCGCCGCTGACCGGCTTTGCCTCGGTGCCGAAGGCGACACCGCCGGCCGCAGCCGCGCCGCCTTCCGAGAACGGCTGCGAATAGATCGCCCCACCGTCGACGATGCGCTTGTAGTGCACCGCGCGCCGGCGCTCGTGCTCGGCGCGGGTGGCGGCATCCATGTCGAGATCGTCCGCCAGCGGCCCGGACCACAGCGTCGAACAGACATGCATGTTCCAGGTCAGCGCGGTGGCGCCGCAATAGCGGCCGATCTCGGCGGCAGCCAGCGCATAGGTCTGATAGTCCGCGCCGAAGCCGCCATGCTGCCTGGGAATGGCGATGCCGAGCAGGCCCGAGCGATGCAGGTCCCGGTAATTCTCGGTCGGGAATTTCGCCTCGCGGTCGTAAGCCGCCGCGCGGCCCGCGAACACGCTCTGGCCGAGCTCGCGTGCGCGCGCGATAATTTCGGCTTGTTCATTGCCCAGCCGAAACGCGGCGGGATCGAAGATCGGCGCATCCGGATTGATCTCGTCGACCGCGGTTACGCTTTTGCTCGCTTGTACCGTCATTATGCCGTCACTTGGGTTTGAGCCGCATGGGCTTTCAGAAAGGAATCCAGCGCGGCATTGAAGGCGGCTGGACGTTCGAGGTTGACGAGATGGCCGGCGCCTTCGAGTTCGACGTAACTGGCCGATGGAATGTAGGTCGCCATCTTCGCCATCATCGGCGCCGGCGCATTTTTGTCCCTTGAGCCCGACAACACCAGCGTCGGCACCGCGATATCCTTAAGCGCGTTGCGCTGGTCGAATCCCAACAATGCCAGCATGCTGGCGCGATAGCTCGCCTCTGGCACGGCGGCCATGCAGTCGCGCGCAAGCTCCATTCCCCGGACATCGGCATTGTCGCCGACCAATTCCTTCACCAGGGTCGGCGCCAGCGAAGCCATGGTTGCGCCGCGGTCGAGCGGGCCGAGCCGCGCGCCGATGAATTCCTTCTGCCAGTCGCCGTCGGTCTTGCCGAACGCCGGGCTGGTCTGGGCGAGAACGACGGCGGCAGCGACATCAGGATGCTTCGTCAGCCATTGCTGAACGATCATGCCACCGATCGAATGCCCGACCAGGACAGGCTTGACCGCGCCGACCTCTCCCAGGAAATCCTGCAGCGCACCAGCAAGCGTCGCAATGCTGACACTGGGAAGGGCTGCCGACCCGCCATAGCCCGGCATGTCCCAGGCCATGGCGCGATAGCGATCGCTGAAGGCCTCGATCTGGCCGCGCCACGCCCGCGCCGCGCCGCCAATGCCATGCAGGAACACCAGCGGCGGAAATGCGGGATCGCCGGCGGCCTCGTAGCCGAAGCGATCGTCGCTGGTTTTCATGGGGGCAGATGCTGGCACGCCGGGGCTCCCTTCTTGCCGGACCTCGTGATGCTAACAGGACCTCGGCGTATGAAAAGCGATATTTTATATTTAAAGCAAGTGACGTTTGCGGTCCGATTCCAGCTTGCCGGCGATCGGCCGGGGCCAGATGGTATTTGCTTTGCATTTCTTGCAAAAGCTTGAAGTCTAAAATATACGCAAGTCTAGCTGTGTGGATGAATTTTTTCGGGGAGATGGCGCATGTCCGGACTACCGCGTTCCTCCCATGCCCTCGTCACAGGCGGCGGACGAGGTATCGGCCGCGCCATTGCCGCCACGCTGGCGCGCTCGGGAGCCACCGTCACGGTGCTTGGCCGCAATCGCGCAACGCTGGACGAAGCAGTGGCCGCGGGCGATGCGCATTTTGCTGTTGTTGCCGATGTCGCCGATCAGGCCGCCGTCAATGCCGCGATCTCGCAAGCTGCCAGCCGCCAACCGATCGATATCCTGATCGCCAATGCCGGCATCGCGGAATCGGCGCCGTTCGCAAAATCCGATGCGGCGCTGTTCCGGCGCATGATGGACGTCGACTTCATGGGCGTCGTGCATGCCATCCAGGCCGTATTGCCTGCGATGAAGGACCAGCCTTACGGCCGTATTGTCGCTGTTGCATCGACCGCCGGCCTCAAGGGTTATGCCTATGCCAGCGCCTATAGCGCGGCAAAGCACGCGGTGGTCGGCCTGGTACGCTCGCTGGCGCTGGAATTGGCAATGACGCGCGTGACCGTCAACGCGGTATGTCCGGGTTTCACCGATACCGATCTGCTCACAGGCAGCATCGACAACATCATGAAGAAGACCGGACGCAGCCATGCGCAGGCGGTGGCCGATCTTTCCCGGCACAATCCGCAAGGCAGGCTCGTCAGTCCCGCTGAAGTCGCCGACACCGTGCTGTGGCTGTGCGGCGAGGGCGCCGGCGCGATCACCGGGCAGGCCATCGCGGTGGCCGGCGGAGAAGTCTAGGAAAGCGTCGATCGCGCGCAACAACAACGAACGACAATCTGCAAGGGAGATTCCATGAGCACGCCCGCCAACCCCGTCACGCTGCCGCTTTCGCATTATTCGCCCAGGCATTTTTTGCTTGTCGTGGCCGAGGGCGTTGCAACGGTCACGCTGAATCGCCCCGAGCGCAAAAATCCGCTCACGTTCGAAAGCTACCGTGAATTGACGGATTTTTTCCGCGCTTGCGCGATGGATGACGACGTCAAGACGATCGTCGTGACCGGCGCCGGCGGCAATTTTTCCTCCGGCGGCGATGTGTTCGAGATCATCGGCCCGCTGGTGAAGATGGACACCAAGGGCCTCACCGCCTTCACGCGCATGACCGGCGATCTCGTCAAGGCGATGCGGGCCTGCCCGCAGCCGATCGTCGCCGCCGTCGAGGGCATCTGCGCCGGCGCGGGAGCGATCGTCGCCATGGCGTCCGACCTGCGTCTGGCGGCGACCGGTGCCAAGGTTGCCTTCCTGTTCAACAAGGTCGGGCTTGCCGGCTGCGACATGGGGGCGTGCGCGATCCTGCCGCGCATCATCGGACAGTCCCGCGCTTCCGAACTGCTCTACACCGGCCGCTTCATGACCGCGGAAGAAGGCGAGCGCTGGGGGTTCTTCAGCCGCATCGTTGCGCCGGAGCAAGTGCTGACGCAGGCCCAGTCGCTTGCGAGCGACATCACCGCGGGGCCGACCTTCGCCAACACCATGACCAAGCGGATGCTGGCGATGGAGTGGGCGATGTCGGTCGAGGAGGCGATCGAGGCCGAGGCGGTGGCGCAGGCGCTGTGCATGACCACGGCGGATTTCGCCCGGGCTTTCGAGGCGTTCTCCAACAAGGCCAAGCCGGTGTTTCAGGGCAATTGAGCCGCTGTTCCGGGCTTGCCGCCCAATTGTTTTAGGTTTAAAACAATTCAAAATGGTCCCGCCGCGCCGGAGGCTCTCATGAAGATCGCGATCATCGGCGGAGGGCCGGCCGGTCTCTATTCCGCGATCCTGCTCAAAAAGCAGCGGCCGGAGGCCGAGATCACGGTCTATGAGCGCAACCGCGCCGACGACACCTTCGGCTTCGGCGTGGTATTTTCCGACGCGACCCTGGACAATTTCGAGAAATACGACGCGCCGAGCTATCGACGCATCACCGAGCAGTTCGCCTATTGGGACGATATCGCCGTCCACTTCCGCGGCACCGTGCACCGGGTGGGCGGCAACGGCTTCTGCGGCTGCTCGCGCCGCACGCTGCTTTTGATTCTGCAGGAGCGGGCGCGCGAACTCGGCGTCGCCCTGCTGTTCGAAGCCGACGTCGAAGACGAGGCTCGCTTTGCCGATGCCGATCTGGTGGTGCTGGCCGACGGCATCAACAGCCGCTTCCGCGACAAATATATCGAGCATTTCCAGCCCGAGATCGACCTTCGCTCCAACAAATTCGCCTGGATGGGCTCGACCCGGCCGCTCGATGCCTTCACCTTCATTTTCCAGGAAACCGAATGGGGCCCGTTCATTGCCCACGCCTATCAGTACGAAGTGGGACATTCGACCTGGATCTTCGAGACCGATCCCGAGACCTTCAAGCGTGCCGGACTGGAGGGCCTGGACGAGCGGCAATCCGCCGACCGGATGGCCGAGATATTCGACTGGTTCCTCGAAGGACATCCGCTCCTGATCAACCGCTCGATGTGGCGCAATTTCCCGATGATCCGCAGCAAGCGCTGGGTCAAGGATAACATGGTGCTGCTGGGCGACGCCAAGGCGACCGCGCATTTCTCTATCGGCTCCGGCACCAAGCTCGCGATGGAGGATGCGATTGCGCTGGCGGACGCCATGCATCGCGCCCCGACGGTGGAAGCGGCCTTGCAGCAATATGAGACCGGCCGCCGCGAGGAGGTCGAGAAGACCCAGCACGCCGCCGACGTGTCGCTGGTCTGGTTCGAGCATGTCGACCGCTTCTGGGATTTCGATCCCGTGCAGTTCGCCTTTGGCGTCATGACCCGCGCCAAGGCCATCACCTATGACAATCTCACGCTGCGCGCGCCGGATTTTGTCGGCGAGGTCGACAAGGCCTTCGCCAAGCAGGTTCGCGCCAAGGGGTTCGACGTCGATGTCGAGAAGCCGGTGGCGCCGATGTTCCAGCCGCTGCGGCTGCGCGAGATGACGCTCGCCAATCGCGCGGTGGTGTCGCCGATGTGCATGTATTCGGCGAAGGAGGGCGTGCCGGGCGATTTTCATTTGGTGCATTACGGTTCGCGCGCCATCGGCGGCGCCGGGCTGATCTTCACCGAAATGACCTGCGTCGGCCGTGACGCCCGCATCACGCCGGGCTGCGCCGGACTGTGGAACGACGAGCAGCAGGCCGCATGGCGGCGCATCGTCGATTTCGTGCACGCCAATTCGGCGGCGAAGATCGCCCTGCAGCTCGGCCACGCCGGCCGCAAGGGCGCCACCAAATTGATGTGGGACGGCATGGATCGTCCGCTGGAGCAGGGCGGCTGGGATGTGATCTCGGCGTCGCCGATTCCTTATTTTCCCGACAGCCAGGTGCCGCGCGAGATGGACCGTGCCGCGATGGATGCGGTGAAGGCCGCGTTCGTTCAGGCCGCCGAACGCGGCGAAGCCTGCGGCTTCGACATGCTGGAGCTGCATTGCGCCCACGGTTATCTGCTCGCGAGCTTCATCTCGCCGCTCACCAACCAGCGCACCGATGCCTATGGCGGCTCGCTCGAGGGCCGCCTGCGCTTTCCGCTGGAAGTGTTCGAGGCGTTGCGGGCGGCGTGGCCGGCGCACAAGCCGATGTCGGTGCGCATTTCCGCCACCGACTGGGCCGAGGGCGGCATCACCGGCGACGATGCCGTCGCCATCGCGCGTGCCTTTGCCGAAGCCGGCGTCGATCTGGTCGATGTCTCCACCGGGCAGACCGTGCGCGATGCCCAGCCGATCTATGGCCGCATGTTCCAGACCCCGTTCTCCGAGCAGGTCCGCAACGAGGCGCGGGTCGCGACCATGTGCGTCGGCAACATCACGACCGCGGACCAGGTCAATACCATCCTCGCCGCCGGCCGCGCCGACCTGGTGGCGCTCGGCCGGCCGCATCTGGTCGACCCCGCCTTCACCCTGAAGGCGGCGGCCTGGTACGGCGCTGACGGCGTGTTCTGCCCGCCGCAATACCAGCCCGGCAAGGAGCAGATCTTCCGCAACAGCGTACGCGACCGGCAGGATTTCGAGGACCTGAAAATTAAGGCTAAGCCGAAGACCCGGGCCGAGCTGAAGGCGGAGGCGACAAAGCCGCTTGCGGCGGAGTAACGGACCATGCGAGCTTAAGGCCCTGGCGTAGCGTTTTGTGGTTTGAGTGGAGTTGCGGCGATGAAGGCGATTATCGTCGGGGGTGGCATCGGGGGCCTCACCACCGCGCTGATGCTGCGGGCCCGCGGCATCGGCTGCGAGCTGTTCGAGCAGTCGGACACCATCCGCGAACTCGGCGTCGGGATCAATACGTTGCCGCACGCGATCCGCGAACTCGCCGGGCTCGGCCTGTTGCAGAAGCTCGACGACGTCGCCATCCGCACCGACGTGCTGTATTACCTCAATCGCCACGGCCAGGAAGTGTGGCGCGACCCGCGCGGCATCGATGCCGGTCACGACGTGCCGCAATTCTCGATCCATCGCGGCCGGCTGCAGAGCGTGATCCACCGCGCCGTCGAGCAGCGGCTGGGCAAGGATGTCATCCACACCGGCTGCAGGCTGGGGTCCTTCAGCCAGGACGAGGGCGGCGTCACCGCCTATTTCTTCGATCGCGCCGGCAGCCACATCAAGACCGTGCGCGGCGACATCTTGATCGGCGCCGACGGTATCCATTCGCGGGTGCGCGAAACCCTGTTTCCGGAGGAGGGACCGCCCTGCTGGAACGGGCTGATGCTGTGGCGCGGTGCGCGCGACTGGCCGGCGTTCCTGACCGGGCGATCGATGATCGTCGCCGGCGGCCTGCATGCCAAGGTCGTGGTCTATCCGATCGCGGAAGGATCGAGCCCGGCGAACCGCCTGACCAATTGGGCTGTTCTGGTGAAGGTCGGCGACGGCAATGCAGCGCCGCCGCGCAAGGAGGACTGGTCGCGGCCGGGCAAGCGCGAGGAACTGATGCCGCATGTGGCGCGGTTCAAGGTGCCCCATGTCGACGTGCCCGGCCTGATTTCGGCGACGCCGGAATTCTACGAATATCCGACCTGCGACCGCGATCCCTTGCCCTGGTGGTCCTGCGGCCGCGTCACGCTGCTCGGCGATGCCGCCCATCCGATGTATCCGGTGGGCTCGAACGGCGCCTCGCAAGCCATTCTCGATGCGCGCTGCTTGGCGGACGCGCTGGCGCGCTCCGAGCATCCGCGGCAGGCGCTGATGGCCTATCAGCAGAAGCGCTTGCCGATGACCGCGGAAATCGTGCACTCCAACCGCCGCGGCGGCCCGGAAGGCGTGATCGATGCCGTCGAGCAACTGGCGCCCGACGGTTTTGACAATGTCGAGAACGTGCTGAGCTATTCGCAACGCGAAGCCATCGTGCGCGGCTATGCCAGCAAGGCTGGTTTTGCGGCGGTGCCGGGGTTGACGGCGGTGCGGGCGTAAAGCGCGCGAGGGTGGACCGCATCGTCATTGCGAGGAGCGAAGCGACGAAGCAATCTACTCTTTCTTTGCATGGCGGCATGGATTGCTTCGCTTCGCTCGCAATGACGGCAGGCCACACCTTCACGATCTCGCCGCGCCTGTCGCGCGAGGTTTGGCGTGCTCGTTCCGCCCTCTTCGAAAAGAGGGCGCGGGGATGCCGGGCGCCCGATGCGCCCGATAGCCGCGTGTGCAGAGATGGTGGTAGAGAGCACACGCGTTAGTCAGGTCACACCGGAAATCGCCCGGCATTCCCCACGCAGTGGTTTACGGCTTACTTCGTGCTCTTCCCGGCGATCGGCTTTTTTGTCACCGTCGCCGGCGGGAACATCTCCGCCGACTTGAACGCCAGCGTCGAGGCGTCAGAACCACACGACTTCGCCGTCCGCAAGAAAAGCGCCTTCGTCTTTGGCGCTCCTTGCGTCCACCGCATCCTGTCCCGCGTCCGTGACGATCTCGAGCCGCCCCTCCAGTGGGATAGAACGGGAAAGGTTGTAAAGTGATTTGCGTATTCGGAAAATCAGAATATTTTTTCAAAAGGGGCTGGACAGGTTTTTGCTGATTTGCCCGTCGGGTTGCGGATTGCGCCGCAAGGCCGGTTTTGAGACCGTGCCGTGGCTGACGCCGGTGAGGGCTAACTGGCCGCTCTCGTCATTGCGAGGAGCGAAGCGACGAAGCAATCCACGGTTCCGCGGTAGACTTCTGGATTGCTTCGCTTCGCTCGCAAATGACGACCTCGAAACCTCGCGTTTTGTGCTCACGCCCCCGGCGGCGGCGGCAGGAAGTGGATGTTGAATTCCGCGGCCAGGGCCACCACGGCGTCCGGTGTCTGTTCTTTCAAATTGTGGATGCCCCAGAACAGATCGTACAGCTTTTGCGTCGGCGACACCCAGAACAGCACTTTTGCCGTCTGATCCGACTTGTTGAAGATGCCGTGGGGGACGCCCATGCCGAGGCGGATCAGGTCGCCCGGCGTGGCCTGCGCATCGGCGCCGCCCAGCATGAAGTCGAGCTTGCCTTCCAGCATGTAGAGATACTCGTCCTGGTCGGGGTGGATATGCGGCGGCACGAAGGTGCCGGGCGGCAGCGTCGCATGCCAGGAGAAGCAATGGTCGGTGCGGTTTTTCGGCACATAGGTCTGGCCGAGGATGTTCCAGGAAATTCCCTGCATGCCTTCGTTGGCCCGGGTGATGCCGGTGATCTCGCTTGTCATCGCTGTATTTCCTCCCGTCGTTGTTGAGACGCGTTTTCTTCACGCGAACCGGTATCCACTTCGCTCGAAAACGCTTTGGATTATTAGTTGCCCGGCGTGCATTCCTTGGCGTAGCGGTCGCCGTAATTCTCGAACACCTTCTGGACAATCTCGGTCTGGAACTTCCCGTCCGGGCGTTTTGCGACTTTGGTCAGATAAAAGTCCTGGATCGGATAGCCGTTGGTGTTGAATTTGAAGCCGCCGCGCAGCGAGGTGAAATCCGCCTTCTTCAGTGCCGCCGCAACCGCTTCCTTGTTGGAGAGATCGCCCTTCACCGCCTTCACCGCGCTGTCGATCAACAGCGCCGTGTCGTAGCCCTGCATGGCGTAGGTGCCGGGCACGCCGTTGTAGGCGGCCTCATAGCTGGCGACGAATTTCTTGCTCTGCGGATTGTCGAGATTGGGTGCCCAGTTCGCGCCGCCGAACATGCCGACCGCCGCATCCTGCTGCGCCGGCAGCGTCGATTCATCGACGGTGAAGGCCGACAGCACCGGAATCTTGTCGGCGAGGCCGGCCTGGCTGTATTGCTTGACGAGGCTCACGCCCATGCCGCCGGGCATGAAGGTGAACACGGCGTCCGGCTTGGTCGAGGCGATCTTGGAAAGCTCCACCTGGAAGTCCAGCGTGCCGAGCGGCACGTAGGTCTCCTCGACGATTTCGCCCTTGTAGTCGAGCTTGAATCCGGCGGCCGAATCCTTGCCGGCCTGGTAGTTCGGAACCATGATGTAGACGCGCTTGTAGCCGCGATCCTGCGCGACCTTGCCGAGGACCTCATGCACCTGGTCGTTCTGGTAGGAGGTCACGTAGAAATAAGGGCTGCAGTTCTTGCCGGCGTAGCTCGACGGTCCGGCATTCGGGCTGATCAGGAACGTCTTGGTATCCGTGACCGGCTTGTGGATCGCCTGCAGGATATTGGAGAAGATCGGCCCAACCACGAAATCGACCTTGTCGCGTTCGAGCAGGCCCTTCACCTTGGTCACCGCGGCGTCCGGCTTGAGTTCGTCGTCGACCGCCACGACCTCCACCTCGCGGCCTGCCATCTTGCCGCCGAGATCCTTGACCCCGAGCATGAAGCCGTCACGGGCCTGCTGGCCGAGCCCCGCCGCCGGACCCGATAGCGTCACGATCACGCCGATCTTGAGCTTCTCCTGCGCCAAGGCTTGCCGCACGAAGGCCTGACCGGCCGCGACGCCCATGAGCACCGCGAGCCCCACCAACTTCAACTGCTGCTTCATGACCACTCCCCGCTACACCACTGAGAACCGAGTTCGGCTGAGCTTATTCTGATGGCGGCTGCCGCCGCAAGCAGCGCCGCACCCCGAACAATTCCATCGGCGAGACCGCATGCAAGCCCCGCGCCAATTGTTTGACACTTAAAGAAATCTGCGGAAGGTGGCACAACAACGGGTCGGCCGGTTTTTTGACTTGCGACACGACGCGAATTATTTGAAGGTCAAAACAACAGGATAGAGGCGAGGCTGGCTGCATCGGTTTAAGTGCCGCCATGAGGACCCAGGCAGGTGTGATTGCATCATGATCCTTGATTCCGAGACCAAGGCCGTCGAACTCCCGGAAGATCACGGCAACGAACTGCGATTGTGGCTCCGCCTGCTGACCTGCACCACCCTCATCGAAGGCGAAGTGCGCGGCCGGCTGCGCGAGCGGTTCGACGTCACGCTGCCGCGCTTCGACCTGATGGCCCAGCTCGACAAGGCGCCGGAAGGCATGACGCTGTCGGATGTCTCGAAGCGGATGATGGTCAGCAACGGCAACGTCACCGGGCTGGTCGAGCGCCTCGTCGAGTCCGGCCATCTCGACCGGCGGACATCGGACACCGACCGGCGCGTGCAGGTGATCCGGCTGACGAAGGCCGGCCGCATCGAGTTTCGCAAGATGGCCGCCGAGCACGAGACCTGGATCGCCGACATATTTTCCGATCTGACGCCGAAGGACGTCCGCGAATTGATGCGGCTGCTCGCCAAGACCAAGGCCTCGGCGCAGAAGTCCGCGCAAAAGCGGGCCTAGTCGCGCCTTGGGCACCGATGTCGACTACGAGGTCGAATACAACAACCGGGCGCGGGTCCCGGAAAACCCCGCGATCATGGCGGGCTGGGCGAGGGACGCGGCCGCCTACCGGGAGCGGCACGTCCCGCGTGTGATTTCCTATGGTGCGGGGGCGCGGAACAGCATCGATCTGTTTCCCGGCAGCGATGAAGGACCGCTGGTCGTCTTCATCCATGGCGGCTACTGGCAGGCGCTGGACGGCTCCTTTTTCAGCCATCTCGCCGGCGGCCTGAATGCCCATGGGGTCAGCGTCGCCATTCCAAGCTACGACCTGTGTCCCGCGGTCACCGTCGAAGAAATCATCGAGCAGATGCGGATGGCGACGCGTGAATTGGCGCGGCTCGGGCGCTCCCTCGTTGTGTCAGGCCATTCCGCGGGCGGACATCTCGCCGCCTGCATGCTGGCGACGGACTGGCAGGCTTATGATGCTTCTTTGTCCGGGGATCCCGTCATCGCGGCCTATGCCATTTCCGGCCTGTTCGAGCTGGAGCCGCTGGTCGGAACATCGATCAACAAGGCAATGGGGCTCAATGAGGTAACCGCGCGGGCCGCGAGCCCGTTGTTCTGGAAAGCACCGGCGCGTCGAAGTCTGGATGCGGTGGTCGGCGAAAACGAAAGCGCTGAGTATTTCAGGCAGAGCCGGACCATCGTTGAACAGTGGGGCGCCGCCGGCACCGCGACCCGGTTCGGCGTCGTCCCCAATGCCAACCATTTCACCGCGATTGCGCCGTTGGCCGATCCGGGCTCGCCGATGGTAGGGCGCTTGATGGAATTGGCGAGGGGCTAGAGCCCGGAAAGGCCCAGCAGCGGCAGCACCCTCTGCAGGATAGCCCCGATGCAGATCAGCACGACGAGCAGCTTGAGGAGCTGTGCCAGTCGGCGGTCGTTGGCAAATTTGTCGATCGCCCAAAAACAGATGGCACCGAACACGACGATAATCAAAATGCCGATCAACGCGGAAAGCATCCCATTCCCCTTCACCACCGATTGCGACCAGCGTCACCATATCGTGCGCAGCCGCCGCGCGGAAGTCATCCCGCGAGGGCATTTAGCCATCAAAGCGCGCGAGCGGGAGCGAACCCGGGCGTCGGCATCGTGATGCAAAAAAGTGCGGGATCGCCCGGATTTGGGCTATTGCGCCAAATTACTTTAAGTATAAAATGTTTGCCATGGCGCGCTGCCGGACGGCCCGTTGGACTGAAGCCTTTCATCAGGAAAAGGAGGGCAGTGAACATGTCGGCTAGAACAAGCCTTGGCCTATCCTCTGGCCCATCCCTTGGCCCATCCGGTCACGTCGATGATTTCACGCGGCGAAATCTTCCGCCATTTGACCAATGGCCGGAATTGATTCTCGACCGGCCGGAGTTTCGGTATCCCGAATATCTCAACGCCGCGGTCGAACTGACCGACCGGATCGTTGAAAAAGGGCTTGGCGATCGTATCGCGCTGATCGGCAACGGCCGCCAGCGCACCTACAAGGAACTGGCCGACTGGTCGAACCGCCTTGCGCATGCCCTGGTGGAAAATTACGGCGTCAAGCCCGGCAACCGCGTTCTGATCCGTTCGGGCAACAATCCGGCGCTCGTCGCCGCGTGGCTGGCGGCAACCAAGGCAGGCGCCGTCGTCGTCAACACCATGCCGATGCTTCGCGCCGGCGAATTGACCAAGATCGTCGACAAGGCCGAGATCGCGCTGGCGCTGACCGACAGCCGCATCGCCGACGAACTGGTGGCGTGCGCAAAAACCAGTCGGTTCCTCAAGCAGGTCGTGAATTTCGACGGCACGTCAAATCACGACGCCGAACTCGATCGGGTGGCGCTGAACAAGCCGGTGCGGTTCGACGCCGTGAAGACCGGCCGCGACGATGTCGCCCTGCTGGGCTTTACCTCGGGCACGACGGGCGAACCCAAGGCGACGATGCATTTCCATCGCGATCTCCTGATCGTTGCGGACGGCTATGCCAGGGAAGTCCTCAACGTCACGCCGGACGACGTCTTCGTGGGCTCGCCGCCGCTGGCGTTCACGTTCGGACTGGGTGGTCTCGCAATCTTTCCGTTGCGGTTCGGCGCTACCGCGACGCTGCTGGAGAACGCCTCGCCGCCCGAGATGGTCAAGATCATCGAGACCTACAAGGCGACGATCTGCTTTACCTCGCCGACCGCCTACCGGGCGATGATGGCCGCGATGGACAAGGGCGCCGATCTGTCGTCGCTGCGTCTGGCGATTTCGGCCGGAGAGACCTTGCCGGCGCCGGTCTTCGAAAGCTGGACCCGCAAGACCGGCAAGACGATTCTCGACGGCATCGGCAGCACCGAATTGCTGCATATCTTCATCACCAACCGCATCGGCGACGCCGTCGCCGGGACCACGGGACAACCGGTTTCCGGATACGAGGCAAAAATCGTCGATGACGCCATGAACGAATTGCCGTCGGGCACCGCCGGCAAGCTCGCGGTTCGCGGCCCGACCGGTTGCCGCTATCTGACAGACTCGCGGCAGTCGAACTATGTGCGCGACGGCTGGAATCTCACGGGCGACACGTTCGTGCGCGACGAGAAGGGCCGCTTTTCCTTCGTGGCCCGCTCGGACGACATGATCGTCTCTTCCGGCTACAACATCGCAGGTCCCGAAATCGAGGCCGCGCTGTTGAGCCATCCCGCGGTCGCCGAATGCGGCGTCGTCGGCGCGCCCGACGAGGCGCGCGGCATGATCGTCAAGGCCTATGTGGTTCTGATGTCGGGCGTCACCGCGGATGACGCACTCGCCACCGCCTTGCAGGATCATGTCAAGCGCGAGATCGCACCTTATAAATATCCGCGCGCGATCGAGTTCGTCGCGCAATTGCCCAAGACGGAAACCGGCAAACTCCAGCGGTTTGCGCTGCGGCAGATCGCGCAGGCCGGCGCAGCCTCGCCGGGCATGGCCGCGGAATGAACGCATCTGGAATGACGGAGAATTGTTCGTGAGCACGCCAAAAGGGCCCACGCTTGCGGTGCTGCCGGCGGCGAGGGACGAATCCTCGCCGGGTGGCACGCAGATCCTGCAGCCGAGCGGCTGGCCGATGCCGAAGGGATATGCCAACGGCATGGCGGCTGATGGCCGGCTGGTCGTGACCGGCGGCGTGATCGGCTGGGACCATCATGGTCATTTGCCGGCGGATTTCGTCGCCCAGGTTCGTCAGACCCTGAGCAATATCTCGGCCATTCTGGCGGAAGGCGGCGCGCGGCCCGAACATCTCGTGCGCCTCACCTGGTATGTCGTCGACATGGAAGAGTATCTGGCGAACCTGAAGACGCTTGGGCAAGTCTATCGCGACATCTTCGGCGCGCATTATCCGGCCATGGCGCTGGTCCAGGTCGTGCGTCTGGTTGAGACGGCGGCGCGGGTCGAGATCGAGGCGACGGCGGTGGTGCCGCGATAAGCGAAGCGCGGCCTTCGGTATCAGGCGTCGGTCACGCCGGCCAGAATCGAAGCCTCAGCGATCGCAGCAGCGTCGAGCCCAGGATTCCCAGTGCGCCCGGCCGCAACCGCAGATGCCGCCGGATGAACCATGCCATCGCCATGTTCCAGACGATCAGCGCAATGGTTGTCGCGATCGCAGCACCAATCAGCCCGAACATGTTGATGAAGACAATGCCGGCTACGACGTTGACAAGCGCGCTCAACACCAGCAGGGCGGCCGCGCCGCGTTCATGTTCGGTCATGGTCATGACCGACAGCTGCGACCCGTAGCTGGCCGCGACAACCTGGCCCACAAGGAGAATGCGCAGGGCAGGGACACCGTCGGCAAAGTCCTTGCCGAACCAGGTAAGGATCGGTTCGGCCAATACGGCCAATGCCAGCGCGATGCACATTGCGGCACCGAGCGTCCAGAATGCGGCTTGCGTCACCAGCGCCTGCAGCGTCGCATGATCTTTCTGCGCAAACAGGCTCGAAATGGCAGGCGCGAACAGGGTGTTGACAGCGGTTCGCGGCAACACCACCAGGAAGGCAACATTGAAGGCGAGGCTGTAGATTCCGGCCTGCCTCGTTTCTCCGAGCCAGCCGAGCAGCACGACGCCGCTTCGATTGAGAAGGGCTTCGGCGGCCGTGATGATCATGAGCGGCACGGCGGTGCGGCGCCACACTGCAGCGGCGTATTCCGGAGGTGCCAGCGTCAATGCGCCGGGGCGAAGCCGGCTCATCGCCCCGCTGGCAAGCCCGAGCGCGACCACCGAGCTTATGAGCGTGGCCATCATGACCATCGGTGCGTCGATGTTGCGCCCAAGCCATAAATCGCCCAGCACGACAAGGATCAACAACAGGCCATCGCGCACCACCTTGTCCGGCACCAGCGCAAGCACCACGCCGCCGAATGCCCGAACAATCGAGCAGCGCACCCACAACAACGCCCAGAGCGGAATAAGAATGAATCCGACGAGAAACGTGTTCCTCAGTTCCGGGGAAAACTGCCGCGGCCAGCTCACGACGGCCAGGGTCCCCGTCAACATCACGAGAATGCTGACGGCAAGCGTGCGTCGTTGCGCGTACTGGATGACGCCGCGCGCGAGGCGCCATGCTCCCATCGTCTGGTAGGCGGATACGAAGCGCAGTAACGCGATATCGAAGCCGAGCGCGGAGAAATAGGCAAGGATCGTCATCCAGGCGATGACGTAGGCATAGACGCCATAGGTTTCGGCGCCGACGAGGCGAGCGACCAGAAGCTGCGCGCAGGCGGTCACGCCGGCGCTGGCGATGAAGATCGCAAAGGCGGTGGCGCCACCGAAAGCAACTCTCTTGATCGGGGCGCTGCCAAAACCCCGGCCGAGCGTTTCGCTTGTCATATGCTTCAGTACCTCTTCCGAGTACCCTTGGACGGTTCGACCCGTCGGTGTCAGGAGGCCGCACGGCGCGCCGGCGCGCTGACCCATGCCGATCAGGCCGCGCCTCGCTGCTCCTGGCCGAATCGTGCGATGATTTTCTTCTCGACCTGTTCCACGGCTTCATCGAGCGAGCGCTGATCGAGTGAGGCGGTCTTCACGATCGGCCTTCCGCGCTTTACCAACAATTCAGATGCGCGGTCGACGATGGCCAGGGACCTGAGGTTGGTTGCCAAATCGAATTCGAGCAGGCGTTCCAGCGTGCCGCCAAGACGTTGTCGATCGAGCAGCCGCGTCTCCAGGATCTCGCTCGGGGCTTGCATATGAACCAGCAGGTCCGGTTTCGGGATGACGTCCAGTGCATTCGAGATCAACTGCTCGTCGGCTACCCCGCAAAGCAATGCGAGTGAACATACGGCCTGGACGAATGCCTGGTCGAACAAAACGATGTGGCCGGTATTCGTCGCTTGAGACCATGCTCGCGACAGACGTGACACGTACTGCGCGATCCGAAGCGACCAGAAGGTGCTCGACGGCGGGAGTATCTTGATGAGGGTCAACGCCGTTCCGACGTCCTGGGAGACGGCGAGCGGATGCCGCGCCAATATCAGTATCTCGGCGAATGGACGGATCAGGCGGCTTATCGTTGAGGCGGTCTGCTGGGTTGAGAGGGCCGTTTGATCCGGGGAAGTTTCCCCCGGCCGGTGACTGAGGATGAGGTCCACGGCATGGCCGTGTTCGCGGAGCCGCGCGGCCAGCGTGCGCGCGAAGGTGGTCTTGCCTGCGCCTGGGGGGCCGAAAAGCTCGACGATCATATCCGAACCTCGTTCTGCGAGACGCCTGACAGGTTCAACGAAGCCTTCATCGCGCAGCGTCTCCTAAAGAATGCCCCAGATTGCCCGTTTGGCGGCGCGAATGACGTCCGCCAAGGGCTGTTCCGCATCGATGGTGACGATGCGTGCCCCGGAAAATGCCAGCCGCGGCAGATCGCCGGTGCGTTTCCTGATCACCTCGGGGTCCATATCCGGCTCGCGCCTTGCGATGGTTTCGGGGCTGGCAACCAGCCTGATGACGAGATCCGGTGGAAGCCGCTCCGCCAGGCCGTAGGCGCTCGCCTCCCACGCCCGCAGCCAGGATGGCGCCCGCGCCAGACGCGTCAGCAGGGGGCCGTCGTTGAAGCCGATGATTTCATTCTGCGGGTAGCGGTCGGTGATGACCACGAGGCCGCGGCTTGCGCCCCGGCGCGCGGCGAGAAGCTTGGTGCGCTTCTCGCGCGCCACGACCGCCGCCCAGACCGTGAGCCCGAGGCTGTATAGCAGGCCGGGCGCGGCGTTCGATACCTTGCCGTGCGATGATCCCTTGGGCTTGTTCTTCAGCAGCGGCGTCAGCAAAGGCACCATCAATTTGAACGGACGCAACAGCAGCGACGGCCTGCCGCCGCCGGTGCCGAAATAGAGCGGCATGATATCGATCTCGGCGCCGAGCCAGGCGCGGACGGCCGCGCTGACGGTAGACTTGCCGCTGCCGTCAATCCCGACCAGCGCCACGACGCAGCCGCCGCCCGGCGCGCGCCGGCTCCACGGCCGCGGCAGATTCAGATAGAACTTGTTGAGGCCACCGGCCGCCCAGTGAATGGCGCGCGCCGCACTGCGTAGCCGCGCCTCAGGCGCGTTATACATCCGGTACGGGGCAAAATGCCTTTGAACGGCCCGCCGCAGCCGATGATTTTTCTCAAGCGGCACTTCGCCGTAGATCGCGTCGGCAAGGATCGTACCGAGATCGTCGCCCAGCAACGGGCAAGCCCTGCCGGCAAGCTGCGCCCGATCGAGCGTTGCGGCCAGCCGCTTTCGATCGAGTTCGAATTTGGCGAGCGTCGTCCGCCAGCCGCGCAACGTCACCGGATCCAGCCGCCGCAATTCGAGGCAGGCGCGCACGCCCAGCAGCACCGCCTCGCTTGCGGGATCCAGCATCTTGACCGCCAAGGTCGGGTGAGGGATGGCCCGCCCCAGGAGGTCGGTTTCCCAGGGTATGCGGTAATTCTTGTGAAGGCGCTCGCCGACAATCAACCGCAAATGCAGGTGAATATGAACCAGGCGGCCGCTCGGCTCATCGTAGCCGAGATAACTCAGAATGGCGGGATGATCCCGCATCGCGACGGAAGGAAACAGCTTGAAGCCGTGCTCGACCAGGATCGCCTGGGCACGGTGCTGGTCGTCGCGTGCAACGAGAAGATCGAGATCCCCTTCGCCTGCCAGCACCGATCCAATGCGCTTGCTGCTTTTCCAGTAGCAGTAGGAAATCGCCTGCCGGTGAAAGTCGCCCAGCATCGTCGCCAGCAGCGGAAGGGTCGGGTTGTCGAAGGGCAGCCTGACGATCGTGCCCGAATCCTGATGAAAAGCAGCGTTTCCCATCATCGCAAGGCCTCGACGCTTGATTGCTTGGGGTCACCGGCTCCGGCCGTCGGCTTCGTGTCCCACCCGCCGACACGGTTCCGGATATCCGAAAGCGCCGTTGAAATCCGGAATCCGGGCGGCACGATCGCCGCTCCCGCCTCGCTGGAGGGGTACGGATATTTCTCATAGTGCTGGTAATATTCGCCGGCATCGCCGTATCCATAACGCGCATGTTGCTCCAGATCGGCCTGCGCGATCACGGCGTTGACGGACTGAAGCTGCGCCGTTGCGGGTCCGCTGCCGCCACGCAGCAGGCTCAACGCATTTTTCGCGATCTCGCGCCTGGTGCTGCCCCACTTGACGACAAACAGGATCTCGTCCGCCATGGCAGCGAGCAGTCGTGTCTCGGTGCTGCCGAGCACCGGGGAGCCGTCGATGATTATGCAGTCATAGCTGCCGCGAAACTCCTGCAGGAGCCGCCGCATCTCGTCGCCCGCGAACAGTATCAGAGGGTCGAAGAAGCAGCGGCTCGCCGGCAGGTAGTCAAGTCCAAGCTCCGGGACGCGCTGGATGACTTGCGCCGGTTCAAGGTTCTTGAGCAGAACGCCAATAATTCCCTGCTCGGTCTTGCCATTGAGCTCATGCTTGACCGATGGATGTTTGAGGCCGAGGTCGATCAGGAGCACGCGCTGCTGCAGCAGCGCGAGTGAGACTGCAAGACTTACGGCCAGCGTGGTCTTTCCTTCGCCGGGCAGGCTGGAGGTGACCAGCACGGTTTTGGGCGGATGGGTTCGAGACGCCAGTTGCATCGTCGCCGAGATCGAACGAAACGCCTCGGCATAGGCCGCGGACGGGTTCGCCAGCAGATGCTGATGCGGTCGCTGCGTTGCGCCGATGTTCTTGATCAACGGCACAAGACCGATGCAGGGGACGCCGAGCGTCTCGCTGACCTCGCGCTCGCTTCGCAGCCCGCGGTCAAGCTTCTCCAGGATGACGGCGAGCAGGGATCCTCCGATCAGGAACACGACCAGCGAGGGGAAAATGAACAGGATCGGATTCGGAGAGCTCGGCCGGTACGGCGTCGTGGCAAGCGACATGACGTACGCGTCGGGCGACATGGTCTCCTGCTGGTCCCGGATTTCCTGCTGACGGCGCAGCAGCGTGTGGTAGAGCTGTCCCTTGGCCACGGACTCACGTTCGAGTTCCTGCAGGCTTTGAGCGGCTTCGCGGGCGTCGCCTGGCTGTTTTGCGGCGTCTGCCCGCTGTTGCAGGAAGGCCTGTACGGCGGTGCCGGACTGTGCAACCGCGACCTTCAATTCCGCAATGCGACGCTCGAGCTGCGCCAGTTCGGTGCGGGAGGACGCGCGCAATTGCTCCTTCTGATCCTCGACATACAGTTTCGCGATCCGGTTGGCGATGATCTCGGCCCGGTCGGGATCCGTTGATGTGTAGCGGACGGCAATGACACGCGAGCGTCCGACTTGGGTAATTCCGAGGTGCCGTTCCAGTTCGTCGACGCTGAGCGTCGTTGCATCGCCACCGATGCGCGGGTGTCCAATCCAGACACGCAGGCGGTGGGCCAGTTCCGACGGACCCGGGAGCCAGTGCGCTGCAACGGGGGCTGGCGGCGGCGCTTGATCGGCAACCTGCTCAGGCTCGGTATGCTGAACTACGGGGGCTTCGGTGTGAAATGCCGGATTATTATTCATCAGATCGTTGGCGACGCGCGTCAGCTGGTCACGGGACAGAAGCGTCGCAATATGCGTTTCGATAACGCTCTCATCCCTTGACGGGGCGGCGCCCTGCCCACCAGTCGCGGGCATATAGATCGCGATCTCCGCCTTGGCGGTAAATTTCGGCGGAATCAACAGACCGATCGCAAACACCAGCATGGCGCCGCAGAGCGTGATGGCGAGGATGCTGCGGCTTCGCCGACGCAAGAGATTGAGAAGTTCACGGAAGTGAAGTTCGCCGGCAGCGGGTTCACCGCGTACCTCCCGCGCAGCCTGGGCGCCGCCGTCGGGCGGTGCTGGCAACTCGAATTGCGACATCGTCTCGTCCCAAATCTTGTTCATCCCCGGCCTCCCGATTTCCCGACCTCTGGTCCGGAATTGCCGGTCGCAGGTGGAGGAAACGTGTGGCTTCGCAACCCGGATCGATGCCGCCAGAGCGGTCGCCGGACCGGGCCAGGAAATGGGGGAGGCAAAGGGCAGGGATAGCTATGTACGGTCATATCAGCCATAGGCTCTCAGGCTCCCTGTTCGGGCAGTCATGGACGTCTCCAATTCGGCGGCCGTCTGGCTGCTCTGGAACGAAGACAGTGGCAGTTTCGAATTGCGCGCGGAGTTGAGCCAGGCCTGAACCATCAAAATGGCCCACAGCTCACCTGACCGGTCGCTTCGGCCGCTCACGTGTTGCTCCCAGCAGGCCTGGACCCGGCCGGAATGAAGCAGGCCCTCACGGCGGATCCTTGCTCCGTCGAGCAGCTCTTCAGCCCAGCCGCGCAAGGGACCGGTCAGCCATTCGCCGATGGGAACATTGAAGCCTTGCTTCGGCCTTTCGAAGAGGGCTTCCGGCAAATAGCGGCGGAGCAGACGCCGCAACGGAAGCTTGCCCTGTCCGTTGCGGATCTTGGCTTCGACAGGCAGGCGCCATGCGAATTCGATGACGCGATCGTCAAGGAACGGACATCGGCCTTCCAGGCTGGCGGCCATGGTCGCGCGGTCGAGCTTGACCAGAATATCGCCCGTCAGATAGCCGGCCATGTCGCGATAGATCAGTTGATCGACCGCATTGGCGAGCGGCGGAATCTCCGCCGGTTCGTCGGTCCCGGAATCCAGAGAAACAGGCATCGACCCGAACGATGTCAGCTGACCGTAGCGCTCCTGTTCGTTCGTTGCCGCCAGCGCGCGTGCGAATTTCTGAAGGCTGCCGCCGGCTAGCGCCGGACCAAGGGCGGCCGGGAGCCGAAGAATCCGCACGACCTCCTGCCACGCCTGCGGCGTCAGCTTGAGCAGCGTGGAAGCCGCCATCCGCCGCATGCCGGCGGGAAGCCGGAACAGGGCAGCGAGCCGCGCCAGCGTGAAGTGTCGCGCATAGCCGCCGAAGCACTCGTCGCCGCCGTCTCCGGACAAGGCGACGGTGACATGCCGCCGCGCCAGGCGCGAAAGAAGCAATGTTGGAATTTGCGATTCGTCGGCAAACGGCTCATCCCACGCCAGCGGCAATTCCGGGATCACCGAGCGGACTTCGGCAGGCGTCAGGCGGAATTCGGTGTGTTCCGTGCCGAGATATTTCGCCACTTCGGACGCGTGCGCCGCCTCGTCGTATTGTGCCTCGTGGAATCCGATGGTGAAGGTGCGAATGGGACGCGAGGATTGCGCCTGCATGAGCGCGACGACGGTCGAACTGTCGATCCCCCCGGACAGAAAGGCGCCCAGCGGCACGTCGGCTACCATTCTTTGCCGCACGGCGCTCCGGAGCAGTTCGTCGAGCTCGGTGTCGAGTTCAGGTTCGGCGAGGGTGAGGGGACGTCCCTGGCCGTCCTGTGCCACTGCCGCGAGCGACCACCAATGCCAAACCCTCGACCGCAAGGTTTCGATACTTGCCGTCTCCAAATCCTCCGCGCGAACCGAGAGCATCGAACCGGGCGGCAGCTTGAAGACGCCCTTCCAGATGCAGTGCTGGTCGGGAATCCAGCCCTGGCGCAGCACCATCGCAAGGGCCTGGGTATCGACCGTCGGTCGGAAATCGGGATAGGCCAGGATCGCCTTCAACTCGGATGCAAAGAGCAGCGCACCATCGGCCAGCGCAACATACAGCGGCTTCTTGCCCATGCGATCGCGAACGAGGTGCAGAATACGGGATTTACGATCCCAGATGCCGGCGGCGAACATTCCTGAAAACTGCTTGAGCGATGCTCCGATGCCGAAGCTTTCGAACGCCGCGAGCATGACCTCGGTGTCGCTGCCGCCGCGGAAGTGATGCCCTTTGGCCTCAAGCTCCTTCCGCAGACCGGCGAAATTATAGATTTCTCCGTTGAACGTCATCGCCAGACGTTCGCTGCTCGACAGCATCGGTTGATGACCGGCGTCGGAGAGGTCGACGATTGCAAGGCGGCGATGGCCGAAAGCGACGCCGCCCTCGCGGTCGAGCCAGATGCCGTCGCCATCCGGTCCGCGGTGACGGAGCGTCGCAGTCATCGCATCGATCGCCGCGAGATGGCGGGGGTTCGCCGCGCGGGGTAGGAGAATGCCTGCGATACCACACATCTCGTCAGCTCCATTGCCGCATCAGTGATGCCTTGCGGCCTTGCGCTGCGACCAGACACATGGCGATCGCAAACCAGAAGATCGGGTAGCGGATGATCAGGTGGAAGAGGCTGAAGATCGTAAGACCGCAAAGCAGCGTGGTGAGTCCGTCGAGTCGCGTTCGGCTGGTGAGCAGGAAGGTGGCTGCAAACAACCAGACAAGGCTGAGGACAGCGAGCAATCCGCCCTGGGTGAAGATATCCAGCAGCGTATTGTGAGCCTCGAAGTTCGGCGTGCCGTTCGCCACGGGATGATCGATGTTTTTAGGCTCATTCGAGGTGTCCTGGCGTCCTTCAAGGATCAAGGCCGGTATCGGAAGGTGCGGACCCGGGCCAAGTCCCAGCATTCCCGAGTCGACGCCGCGATTGATCGCGTTCTGCCAGGTCTGCAGTCGGATCTGAGCGGTCTTTTCCGTGTCACGTTCATTGCCCTTCGCGAGGTCGTCGGCCAGTCCGCGGGCTTCGACTGCGAGGGAATAGCTGAACGGAACGGCGGAAAGCAAAAGCAGGGGCAGGGCGAGAATGGCAACCCATGCGAATGCAGAGCGGACCGTGAGTGCCGGTTGACGGGCGAGAAGCCATGTTCGCAATTTGAGCGCAAAGAAGATCGGACCGGATGCCACGAGGACGAGGCTGAATGCATCGCCCTTGGTAAGCCGTCCAACGTAAATCGGCAGAACGGCGGTTGCGATGGCGGCGAACCGTGTGGGAGCGCTCGCTGCGACGTCGGCGAGATGCAGGGATAGCAGACCGAGCATGGCACAGAGGAGAGCCAACTGGTTGGGATTCTCCGACCAACCGCGCAACCGGTCCCAGTACCAGGGCTCGAGCGATCCCGTACCGATCAATCCCCACGCCTGGGCAGCCTGCAGGGCGAGCATGACCGAACCGACCGTCACCAACAACCAGGCGATGCGCTGGAAACGAGGTCCGGCCCCGGGTGTCGCGACGCACAGCACGGTGATGGCGGCGACCAGCAGGTAGGCCAGCACGTCATGCATGAACAAGGGGGTATCGTGCACGTCTGCGATCGCGAACCCGGTCAGCGTGCCGATGCTCTGGGCTACCGCGAAAAGCAGCCAGAAGATCGCCAGCCGCGAAAGCGCCGGCGTAAATTGAAGCGAAGGCTGAACCAGCTGGCGGCCGATCGTCAGGGTGATCCAGATCACGAGGCAAATTTCGCCGGGCCCGATCGGCGCCGCGGAAGGCCGCAATTGGGACGCGGTCGACAGCAAAATCCCCACGGCCAGTAGCAGGTCCAGCGTCATGTGAACCTCTCTCTTCCCAGCGAGACGCCGCCGCTGCCTGGCGTGGAGGTCAGTCGTTTGCCTCGCCCCGGATGATCCACCAGCTCGTTGTAGGCCGCGAGATAGCGGGCAACGGTGAGGTCGAGGTTGAATTCCTGTTTCACCAGCTGGGCGGCGCGCGCGCCCATGGCGCGAGCCGCCACGCGGTCGTCGAGCAGCTCGATAATGCGAGCCGCCAACTCGCGCGGTGCGCGCGGAGGAACGAGACAGCCGGTCTGACGATCGGAAATCACATCGCTGCAGCCGGGCATCCGCGTCGCCACGATGGGCAGCCCGGCAAGGCCCGCCTCGAGCAGCGCGCGGGGCACGCCCTCGCGATATTCGGTCGGGAATGCGAAGACATCGGCGGCCTCCAGCAGCGAAGCGACGTCCGATCGACAGCCGGTGGCGACCACGTAGGGCGCATGGCGCTGGAGCTCGGCCTCCGTCACCGCCAGCGGCCCCTCGCTCTCGCGCGGACCGACAAGCAAAAAACGAACGGCCGGCCGCACCGCGTGAACCAGCGCCGCGGCCTCAAGCAGCGTCGGAATCCCTTTCTGCCGGGTCAGGCGCGTGACCGTGATGACGATCTGGCAGCCTTCGAGCCCGAGGGCCCGGCGAAGGTCGGTTGCCGACGGTCCCGTAGCCACCGCCAGCTCGAACCGTTCGATATCGATTCCCGACCCGGGAATCAGCCGGCTCGATCCCTTGCCGATCATCGCAAACCGTTCGAAAAAGTGCTGGTCGTCGCAATTCTGAAACACCGTCATCGCCGCTCCGCGCGCCGCCAGCCGGTGAAGCGCGACGTAAACCGGCCGCAGCGCCAGGGCCAGCGCCGAACGCGACGAGTAGAGCCAGCCTAGTCCGTTGATCGTTCGAATGACGGCGGCTCCGCCAACACCGCGCGCTGCGAGCGGAACCAGCAGGTTAGGCTTGGTGTCGAAACACTGAATGAGATCGGGGCGGACATCTGCGATCAGACCCTTGAGCCGGCTGATGGCCGCCAAATCGGCCACCGGATTTACAAATCGATCGAAACGGAACGGATGGTACTCGATAGCGGCGCGCGCGAACGGGGTGCCGTCGCCAGTGCCGGCCGCAATCACCTTGACGCCGCGGTCGGCAAGGGCGAGCAGGAACGGAATTCGAAGGTGATGGTCCTCACCCCCGATGCAGAGCAAGGACAGGTTCAAGGCGTGGTCCTCCCTGCTGCGTTTGCGCAATCGGCTCCGATCCGAGGCATGTGGCAAACCAGCGCGTCGCCGGCCGTCCGTTCCCCCCATCGGACGCCATATCCCGGGCAATCGACGCAACATGGAATATTCAAACCCACGACAGGTCTCCGCAATATCGAGAGACGGCGTTGTCAGTCAGCAAGCGACGTCGCTGCGGCGCGAAGAAACGTTAGCAATATTGGTTTCGAAAACCTCGCTGCATTGCGAGGTACCCAGAACGGGTTACGTACCGGAATTGTTCCGGCAGACGAGCGGAGCGTACCCCGCAGGATGGCATCAGAGTTCCCCATGATCGCAGCCAGGATCCGCGACGGGCTACTCCCTTAGGTGTAGCGCTACCGGCGATTTAACGCCGATCGCTTGCAGGTGGTAATGCGCCTTAGTCATGCACACCAATGAAAGTACAGCCTAACATCAGGGTTCGATCGTTACCCGATCCTACAAAAGAGGCGCGCTCGCGGTGCGAACATTTCGCCTTTCGAAGTTACCAATCTGGCGTGAGCAAAAACACTGAAATACGAGTAACAACCTACGGGAGATTCAGATGAAGGCTGTTATCCAATGCGGCGGAAAGGGCACACGTTTACTCCCGCACACCTCCATTTTACCCAAGCCGCTCATGCCGATCGGGTCGCGGCCGGTGCTCGAGCTTGTGCTCAAATGGCTCAGGCGAAACGGCATCAAGGAGGTTTTCATAACGACCGGTTACCTGGGTCACCTCATCCGGAGCGTCTGCGGCGACGGCAGCCAGTGGAACATGCGGATCACCTACACGCAGGAGATGGAGCCGCTGGGAACGATCGGTCCGTTGTCGCTGGTGCGGGAGCATCTTGACGAGCCATTCCTTGTTCTCAACGGCGACGTACTTACCGATCTCAACCTCAACCAGCTCGTGAGCTGCCATCGGCGGCATCAGGGAGCTCTCACGATCGCAACGGCCAGCCGTCCCACCAAGATGGACTTTGGCGTGATCGAGGAGGCCGAGGGACGCGTGACGGAATTCCGGGAGAAGCCGGAACTGTCGCATCTCGTCAGCATGGGCATCTACTGCATGGATCCCACGGTACTCGATCGGATTCCCTCGGGCGTCCCGTTCGGATTCGACGATCTGATGTTCCAGATGATCGAGGAGGGGGTGTCTGTGAGCGTATTCAAGCACCACGGCATGTGGCTCGATATCGGGAGGGTGGAGGATTTCCTCAAGGCGCAGGATGTCCCATGGGACGAGCAATCGCCTGCATTCGCGGCCGTCAGAGCTGCTTGAGGCAATGTTGCAGGTTGCCGTTACTGTTCTGGCCAGCCCGACGTTTCGTCAAGGTCCGGTTCGGAGTCTAACACATGTTACTGGTATCAGAGCCGGTCCTCGGGGCCGAGGAGAAAGCGGCTTTAGCGGCCGTCATCGAGAGCGGCTGGGTTACGATGGGAGACCGGGTCCGGGAATTCGAGCAGACGTTCGCCCGCCTGCATGACGCCGAAGATTCAATTGCCGTCGGCTCGTGTACCGCGGCTCTCCATCTGATCCTGCACGCGCTCGGCATCGGACCCGGCGACGAGGTTCTTGTTCCCTCGCTGACCTTCGTCGCAACCGCCAACAGCGTGCTCTATGTGGGAGCACGGCCGGTCTTCGTCGACATCGAGTCGCCGGAGGTTCCCTTGATGTCGCTGGACGAGGCCGAAGCCAAATGCACGGCGCGGACCAAAGCCGTCATACTGGTGCATTTCGGCGGCTACCTCGCGGACCGGGATGCCTGGCAGGCCTTTGCTCGCCGCAAAGGCTTGTTATTGATCGAGGACGCTGCCCACGCGCCCGGGCTGCCGGCCGTCGGGACCTTCGGCGAAGCGGCGGCATTCAGCTTTTATGGCAACAAGAACATGACGACCGGCGAGGGGGGCGCCATCATTGCCCACAGCCGCTCGTTGCGGGAAGCCATCAGACAGGCACGCTCTCACGGCATGACCAGCGGTACACGGCAGCGTCTCGACAGCCGCACTCCGGACTACGACGTGACGATGCTCGGATTCAACTTCCGTATGGACGAGTTGCGCGCCGCACTCGGCCTCGTTCAGCTGAAGCGATTGCCGGAATGGAATGACATCAGGCGACGGCTGTCGCTGCGTTATCGCCAACTCATGGCGGCGCACTGCCCGTCGGTAATCGTGCCATTCGCAGAGTCCTGGACATCAGCGCATCATCTGATGCCGGTGCTGCTTCCGGCCGATGTCGACCGGCAGACCGTCATCGACCGACTGCGCAAACGAGGCATCCAGACCACCGTTCATTATCCTCCCGTGCATCGTCTGACGTTCTACAATGATCTCCATCCGGAGCTTCGTTTGCCCCGAACCGAGGAATTTGCCCGACGGGAGCTCACGCTGCCGCTTCATCCCCGGATGATGCAGTCGACGGTCGAGTTCGTCGTCAATTCCCTTGCCGGGGCGCTGGGCGCGGAATTCCCGCTGGAGGCCATCGCGTGATCGTGCGCAGCACGGCAGATCAACTCTCCGGGCCGCCCCTCCGGATACAGGTCGGTTTGCGGCGTGTCCTCGATATTCTGTGCGCCGGCGCCGCGGCGGTCATTCTCTCGCCTCTGATGCTGGGCGTGGCGCTTGCCATTTTGATTGAAAGCGGAAGGCCGATCCTGTTCTCGCAGTGTCGTCTTGGACAGTATGGACGTCAGTTCCGGATGTACAAATTTCGCAAGTTCAAACCGGACTGCGACAACAAGGGATGTCCACTGACGGTCGAAGGAGACGACCGTATGACAGGGATCGGTCGTTTCCTTGCCGCCGGAAAGCTGGACGAGTTGCCGCAGCTCTGGAACGTTCTGTGGGGCGATATGTCACTGGTTGGGCCGCGGCCCGAGTTGCTTGCGTTCGCCGACTGCTTTTGCAACGGCTTCGAGAGGATTCACGAGCACAAGCCCGGGCTTTTTGGGCCCTGTCAGGTGATGTTCCGGCATGAAAGCAAGCTTTATCCCGACGACGTCGCCGCGGTGGACTTCTATCGAAGAATCCTGTTCCCGGCGAAAGCCGAAATCGACCTCGCTTATTTCTCACGCCGGACACTTGTTTCCGATTTCCGCTGGATTCTTCCGTGGCGTCTGGGTGATCGCGACCGGCTAGCGGATGGAAGCGGCTCCTGGAGGTCATTCCGGCGAACCCTCAACATGAGGCGGATCGATGGTTACTAGCTACCTTGGTGCCAAGACCCTCGTAACCGGAGCGGACGGCTTCATCGGCTCGCATCTGGCGGAAGCCCTTGTCGCGGCGGGGGCCCAGGTGACGGCCCTTGCTCAATACAATTCCTTCGACAGCCATGGTTGGCTCGATGACCTTAACGAAGCGACCCGAGCGAAAATCAATCTCGTCCGTGGCGATATTCGCGATGCAGCTTTCATCGAGCGTCTGGTCCACGGTCAGGAAATCGTTTTTCATCTCGCGGCGCTGATCGCGATTCCCTATTCGTACGTCGCACCGCAATCCTATGTGGAAACGAACGTGCTCGGCACCTTGAACGTTCTCGAAGCAGCCCGGCAGCACGGTACCGAGCGGATCGTGCAGACATCGACCAGCGAAGTCTACGGCACCGCCCTGACGATGCCGATCAACGAAACCCATCCGCTGCAGGGGCAATCGCCGTACTCGGCCTCCAAGATCGCCGCGGATATGATGGCGGAGGCGTTTGCCAGGTCGTTCGGCGTGCCGGTGGTGATCCTCAGGCCGTTCAATACGTTCGGGCCTCGGCAAAGCGAAAGAGCGATCATCGGCACCATTATCCGGCAGGCGCTCGATCCGTCGTGCCCCGCGATCCTGGTGGGCGATGCGACGACCGTCCGCGATCTCACCTTCGTGACCGATACGGCCGCGGCATTCATGGCTGCCGGATTAGCCGAAGGCGTGGAATACGGCCACGCCTACAATGCCGGCAGTCAGCGGGCGATCATGGTCGGCGATCTGATCGACCTCATCATCGACCTGACAGAGTGCCGCAAGCCCGTGGTTCAGGACAACAAGCGGCTGCGACCGCCGAATTCAGAGGTGCGTGCGCTGCTCGCTGATTCCACCCGCTTCGTGCGCGCGACCGGATGGTCTCCGCGGGTCGGGTTGCGGGAGGGACTGGAAAAGACGGTCGAGTGGTGGCGCTGCCGCCTTTCCGACAAGCAGGTCCGCCGGCAGAAGGACTTCATCACGTGATCGCCGGGCTTGCTTTTTCGGGATGCAGCGGCGAAGTCCCTGGCAATCGCGTTCACCCGATGATCCACGGGCAAGCGGCGGCAACCGACGAATCTCCGTTGCTTCGTAGTGACGATGGGAATTTCCCAAAAGCGGGGATAGCCGGCGATACATTGCCCGAACCGCAGCTTGGTCGAGCCGAGACGATCGCCTCGCCGTCGCCGGTACCCGGACAACCCGCGATACCGAAGGTGCCGGTCCCGCTCGACGAACTGCTGAAGATCGCGAGCGAATTCTCGGAAAAAGGACGGTTATCCGAGGCAGAGCGAATCCTGGACCACATTCTGTCATTTGCGCCGGATGAACCCAGGGCCCTGCATCAGAGAGGCGTGCTGCTCTTCCGCATGGGCAGCCACCAGGCGGCAGCCGAGATGATCGAGCGTTCGGTCGGTTTGGCCCCGGACGCCATCGGGTTCCGCCGCAATCTCTGCCCCATCCTCGAACGGCTCGGACGTTACGACGACGCATTGCGCGTCGGGTATCAGGTGTTCGAACGGGATCCTTACGATCTCCAGACGCTGCATAACATGGCGGTTGCCCATTATCGGAAACTGGAGCTCGATCAGAGCATCGCCTGTGCCCGCCGCGCTTTGGCGATTGACCCTGCGGCGCCCGGGCCGCATTTCCAATTGGCCGAGGCGCTTTTGCTCCGCGGCGAGTTCGCGCAGGGCTGGACGGAGTATGAGTGGCGTTACCGGATCGCCGGTGCGGCGCCACTGTTGCCTCCGAACAACCGCCCGCAATGGGATGGAGCGCGGCTGCCTGACGCGACGCTGCTGCTGATCGCCGACCAGGGTTTTGGCGACTCGATCCAGTTCTGCCGCTATATCCCATGGGCCCGTGAACGCTGTCCGCACGTGGTGGTCGTGGCCGATCCCATCCTGCATCCGCTGATCCGGCAGATTGATCCGGGGCTTGAACTGGTGGATCATTGGGATCGCTGTCCGCCATTCGCCGCCTATTGTCCGCTGTCCGGCCTGCCGCGCCTGCATGGCACGACCCTCGATACGATTCCCGGCCAAGTCCCTTATCTCCACCCTGATCCGGTGCGAAGCGCCGCCTGGCGCGCCCGGTTGCAGGACCTGATTCAACCCGGCCATCGTCGTATCGGTATCGTCTGGGCCGGCAGGCCAACTCACAATAACGATCTCAATCGTTCCATGAGCCTGTCGGCGTTCGCGCCGATCGCCGCGCTGGACGGCATTACTCTGGTTTCCCTGCAGAAGGGACAGGCGCAAGGCGCGATCGGGGATTATTTCGACCGTGCTCCGCTCTTGAACCTCGGTGCCGAGATCGTTGATTTTGTCGACACGATGTCCGTCATCGAAGAACTCGATCTGGTCGTCACGGTGGACACCGCGGTGGCGCATCTGGCTGCCGCGATGGGCAAGCCGGCCTGGATCATGCTCTCCTATGCGCCTGATTGGCGTTGGTTGCTCGAACGAAGCGACAGCCCCTGGTACCCGGCCGTACGCTTGTTCCGCCAGCCGAGCCCGGCTGATTGGGACACTGTCGCCCGCCGGATCGGCGAAGCACTTTTCGAAGCGGGGTTACAGCCTGCAAATGCATGAAACGCCGCGCTGCGAATTTGCCGGCGTGTCCCACCTGAGCGAGGAGCTTTTCTAGATGGTGCGTAAAATTCTGATCATGGGATTGCCCGGAGCCGGCAAGACAACGCTTGCGAAGGTGCTTGCTCCCCGGTTGAACGCGGTGCATTTCAACGCCGACGATGTCCGGCGCGAGATCAACAAGGATCTGGGATTTGCTCCCGCCGATCGCATCGAGCAGGCGAGACGCATGGGCTGGCTGTGCGATCAGGTCGTCAAGACCGGTTGCTTCGCGGTGGCAGACTTCATATGCCCCACGGAGGAAGCCCGCGCCGCCTTCGAAGCGGGCGGAAACTCCTTCGTTGTCTGGGTCGATCGTGTGCGGCAAAGCCGGTTCGAGGACACCGACCGGATTTTCGCGCCGCCCGAGCGATGTGATCTGCGTGTCGCAGCCGAAGGTTCGCCCGAATACTGGGCCGAGGAAGTCGCAAAGCGCGTGCGGCCGGTTTTCGACACCAAGCGGCCGACCGCGCTGTTCGTGGGACGCTACCAGCCCTTCCACAACGGCCACCGCGCCTTGATCATCGAAGGGTTGCGGCGGGTCGGCCAGGTCTGCATCGCGGTCCGCGATACCGCGGGGACCGACGGCAACAATCCCTTTGATTTCGAATATGTGCGCGCCCGGATCGAGCACGCGCTTCGCGAATTCGAGGGCCGTTTCCTCGTCGTTCCGCTTCCCAATATCACCCATATCTTCTATGGCCGCGACGTCGGCTACGCCGTGGAGAGGATCGACCTTGATGTCTCGCTGCAGGCGATCTCCGCGTCGGATGTGCGCCGCCGCCTGTCCCGCCGCGCCGAGTGCGCGTGACCGGTGATGATGAATCGAAGCGCTACCCATTTTTGGGTACCGCAAGTAGTCCTGTCCAGAGACGGTCGTACTCCGCATTAGCCGAGCCGAATATCGTTAAAACGGCATAAGATCGTTTCTCTTCGTCCCGTCGATTTCTGTTCATCCCCCAGTCTGCATTTGGGGGAAACCGGAAAGCTTGCGTTGGAGGAAATTGAGAACAGACCTGGGACGATCAATCGCCTGCATTCGAAAATGGTTGCGGCCGCCCGAACTCTGACCGGCCTGCCTCGCTTCGAGGTTAGGCCGCGAAGCATCGGGGGATCGACACAATGTGTACGGCCACGGGAGAAACTTGATGCGATGGTTTGCCGAGCCAGCTCCGGGGCAGGACGAGAGGCCGACGCTTTCCGACGCCGTCAACCCGGATTGTGTCAAGATGGCCGAACTGGTTCACAATCTGGAGCAACTGGCCAACGCAGGATACGCGCTGATCGACCGTGGTCGGACCGAGCATGGGCCTGCAGCGTATCCTGCCGTAACGCCCGGTGCGTCGCGCGCGGGAATCCATCATGGCATGACCGCGCACGCCGCGACGGTGTATGGCGCGATGAACGCGCATCAAGACGCCCAGTGTCCCTGCGGCAGCGGGTTGAAGACCCGCCGGTGCTGCGAAATGGATCCCGCTTTCGTCGCCCCGCATGAGGCCAGGGAGCGGGCGGATATCCTTGCCGGTCGTGCGGCGAAGGCGCTCGCCATCGGCGATCCAGTTGCGGCGGAGGCAACGAGCCTTGAAGCGCTGGACGTCGTGCCCCGTTCTCCGGGCGCGCTCTGGACCCTCTATCAGATCCGCCGGCGTGGAGGCCGCGAGCAGGCGGCGCTGGCGTTGTTGCAGCGGCTCGTCGCTGCCACGCCCAATAACATCGACGCCACCCAGGAATTGGCAATGCTGTTGTTCCAGCGGGGCGACCTGGCCGGCGCCGAACATCATGCGCGCAATGCCGTGCGTCTCGCACCGATACATCCGGTGTCGCACAACTTGATGGGCATGATTTTGACTGAAGCGCAGCGCCCGCATGCCGGAGAGTTTCATTATCGTCGCGTCCTGGAGATTTCCGGCGCGCGCGATCCCATCCTGTTGGCCAACCTGGCCTGGAACCTGAAGTGTCAGGGAAGGATTGCGGAGGCGCGGGCGCTCTACAACGAATCCATCGAAGCCGCGCCGGATATCTTCCAGACGCTGTTCGGGTGGGGTCAGCTCGAGGAAGCCGACGGCAATTTCGCCGCGGCCAGGGCAAAGCTGGACCGGGCCGCGGAGATTCGTCCCGATGATCCCGGATTGCGAGTGGCTCGGGCGACGTTGCTCGCGCGCGAAGGCCAGCTTGCGGCGGCGCTTGCCGAGCTCGAGCAAGAGTTGGCTGGCACCGAAAATAGTTCGTCTGACAGAGCTCGTCCGGACTCCAGCGCGCTGCTCGAGAAGGGCCGGATCCTCGACAGGATGGGGCGCCATGATGAGGCCTTCGGCTGCTTCGACGAGGCCAAGCGGCTGGCCCGCGAAATCACCGGAAAGAATTATCTCGATCAGCAGGCGCAGGAGATCGCCGGTCGCTTGCGGCAATTCTTCGTCAGCGATCGCCTGCGGTTGATGCCGCTGGCATCGGTGCGGGAGGAATCTGCGCAACCGATTTTCATTCTCGGCTTTCCGCGGTCGGGGACCACATTGGCGGAACAGGCTCTCTCCGGTCATCCCAGGATTTCGGCCGGCGACGAGCTCCCGTTCATCAATGAACTCAGCGACACGCTTCCACGCCTGCTCGGCAGCCCGTTATCCTATCCCGAGGCGCTGGCCGAATTCTGGATGGGAGACAACCGGCGCGGACCCGAGGCCTTGCGGGACGCATACCTGCAGAAGGCGGAGCTGAGAGGGTTCATCAGGCCGGGCAGCACGCGCTTCACCGACAAGATGCCCCTGAACGAAATGCATCTCGGCCTGATCTCCCTGATCTTCCCGAAATCGCCGTTGATTCACATTCTGCGTCATCCGCTGGATGTCGTTCTATCCGTCTACTCCCATCACCTGACCCATGGATATTTCTGTGCCTATGCGCTGGAGACCATAGCGCGCCACTATGTGCTGGTCATGGACCTCGTCCATCACTATCGCGCGCAAATGGCGCTGCGGTACTTGCCGGTCCGCTATGAGGACATGGTGGCGGACATGCCGGGAAGCGTGCGTCGCATGCTCGACTTCATCGGCGAGAGCTTCGACGAGCGTTGCGTCAATTTCCAGGAAAATCGCCGACTGCCGCACACGCCCAGCTACGCGCAAGTGACGGAGAAATTGTATGACCGGTCTCGATTCCGTTATCGCCGTTATCGCAAGCATCTTGAACCGGTCATTCCCATCCTTGAGCCCGTGATCGACCGGCTCGGCTACGTTTTAGATTAGATGCGACCACGAGGCTCGCCAGCTAACGATTGAGCAGAGACCGATGTCCACGACAATCACGAGCAGCACAGCCGGTCCGGTGGTTCTGGGCACCGCCGACAATCCTCTGTACATTACCAGCACAGGCACGGTGACCTCGACGGGCTCCGCCGATGGCATCGACGGGGGAGTAGGCACCAGCTGGACGATCACGAACGCCGGCGTGGTCTCCGCCATCAGCGGCAACGGCGTGTCGCTTGCGAGCAGTGGAATCGTCGGCAACACCGGCTCGATTTCCGGTAACGATGCTCTGGTGCTCCGCGCGGGCGGCAGCGTGACGAACAATGTCGGCGGCTCCATCTCGGGCCTCGGCCCGCTGGGCGCTGGATTGGGTTCAGGTGCCGGCGTCTACATCACGGGCGCCGCGGGGACGGTAACGAACAACAGCACGATCTCCGGCGTGGCCTATGGCATTGGCCTCGGAGCCGGCGGTCTGGTGACCAACACCAGCGCGATCACGGGCGGTGAGGATGGCGTCATCGTCCAGGGCGCCGTCGGGACGGTCACGAACTCGGGCAACGTCACCGCGACGGTCGACGACGGCGTCGCCCTCTTCGCCGGCGGCAGCGTGACCAACAATTCGGGCGCTTCCATCTCGGGCTTCGGCACCCTGGGAGCCGGCGTTTTCATCACCGGCGGTGTCGGCACGGTGACCAATGCGGGCAGCATTTCCGGACCCAACCATCACGGGGTGCTGATCGCGGACGGCGGGAGTGTCTCGAACGCCGTATCCGGATCCATCTCCGCATTGGGCGTCGGCGTCTTTTTCGAGAACCAGGCCGGCACGCTGACGAATGCGGGCCAGATTACCGGGACAGGGACGGACGGTACCGGCATCTATCTGGAGAACGGCGGCAGCGCCACCAACGCCTCGACCGGAACCATCACGGGCAACAAGTTCGGCGCTTTCCTCGAGGGCGGTTTCACCACGCTTGCGAACTATGGCAGCATTTCGGGGGCGACCTATGACGGCGTCGTCCTCGGGCTTGGCGGCATGGTCACGAACGCGGTGGGCGCTTCCATTTCCGGCGCCAGCGGCGGCGTCTATGTCAAATACCGGGCGGCAGGCACGGTCACCAACAGCGGCAGCATCAGCGCCAGCGGAACGGGCAGCGCCGGCATCGATCTGGCCGATGGCGGCGGCGTCACCAACAACTCGACCGGGTCGATCTCGGGCACTCGTTCGGGGTGTTCGTTACCGGAGCTGCCGGCACCATCGCAAACAGCGGCAACATTGCGAGCGTAAAATACGGCGCGATCGAGCTTGCCAAAGGTGGCAGCGTCACCAACAGCGCCGGCGGATCAATCAAGGGCGGCAGCATCGGTGTCTATGTCGGAACCGGAGCGGCAGGGACGGTCACCAACAGCGGCAGCATCAGTGCGGCCAGTGCCAGCGGGGCGGGCGTTGATTTTGCGGGTGGCGGCACCGTCACGAACAATTCGGGCGGTTCGATCTCAGGCGGCGCGTTCGGTGTCTTCACCAGCGGTGTTGCCGCGACGCTGGACAACAGCGGCAGCATTTCGGGCGCTCACGGCGTCGGTCTGGAGGCCGGCGGCAGCGTCACGAACGCCGCCTCCGCCTCGATCACGGGCCAGATAGACGGTGTCTTTGCGCAGGGAGGTGCGGCGACGCTCAGCAATGCCGGCAGCATCGGCGCGACAGCCGGCGCCGGCGCCGACTTCGAGGGCGGTGGCAGCATCACGAACCTCGCTGGCGGGACCATTTCAGGGAGCTCCTTCGGTGTCTTCCTCACCGGCGGTTCCGGTACGGTGACCAACACCGGTACAATTTCCGGCGCGACCTATGCCGTCGACCTCGCGGCCGGGGGCGGCATTACGAATAATTCGGGCGGATTGATCTCGGGCGGTGCGTTCGGCGTGTTCACCAGCACCGTTGCCGCGACGCTCAGCAATAGCGGTAGTATCTCCGGCACTCACGGTGTCGGTCTGGAGGCCGGCGGTAGCGTCACGAACGCCGCCTCCGCCTCGATCACGGGCCAGCTCGCCGGTGTCTTTACGCAGGGAACGGTCGCGACGCTCAGCAATGCCGGCAGCATCAGCGCGACAGCCGGATCCGGCGCCGATTTCGAGAGCGGCGGCAGCATCACGAACCTTGCGGGCGGGACCATCTCGGGGACCTCCTTCGGCGTCTTCCTTACCGGCGGTTCCAGTACGGTGACCAACGCCGGTACGATTTCCGGCGGGATCTATGCCATCGACTTCGCGGGAAGCGCCACCAACCGGCTCGTGGTCGATCCCGGCGCCGTGTTCGTCGGCAGGGTTATCGGCGGCAACGGCACGCTGGAGCTCGCCAGTGGCACCGGCTCGATCGGCGGTGTGGGCACCGGTTCGTTCAACAATTTCCAGGTCGTTGCCGTCGATGCCGGCGCGAACTGGACGCTTAACGGCGCGAATCTTGCCCCAACCATCCTGGACAACGGCACGGTCAGCATCACCGGCTCGCTCGACGTGTCGACGGCCATCGATGCCAGCAGCACCGGCCTGTTCCAGCTCGGCAGCGGCGCCACGTTTGAGGTCGCCGCGGCCACCGGCACGGCCACGAAAATCAATTTCCAGGGCAGCGGCGAACTGATCATCGACGATGCCGCATCGTTCGGCACCCATGTCGGCACCGCATCCTATGCGGGACCGCAGCTGCAGCACTTCGTTCCCGGCGACAAGATCGATCTGAAGACCTTCTCCTCGGCCGGCGTGACACTCACCTACAACGCCTCGACGGGCGTGCTGCAGGTCTCGAACGGTGTCGGCCAGGTGGCGAGCCTCGACTTCCAGACCTCCAGCCTCGGCGGCAACACGGCTTTCGCTGCCACCAGCGACGGAGCGACCGGCATCTTCATAACCGAGGTCGGTTCTCCCACCACGGCGATCGAGGCGTTCGGCTCCACGAGCTTGGTTCAGGTCGGAAACAACTACTTCCTCAATCCTGTTGCCGGCGGGACCGGACCGGAGCTGAAATATAACGGCTTGCCTGTCGTGGTAGGTCAATTCGCTCCTTATGTGCCGGTCGGCGTGGAGGAGACGGCAGGTGGCTATGAAGTTGCCTTGAAGAATGGCGCTACCAATCAATTCTCGATCTGGAACACCGACAGCAATGGTAACTTCCTCTCCTTCACGGTTTACTCAGGGACCAGCACGGCGCTGGAGACGCTCGAGACCAGCTTCCAGCAGGACCTGAACGGCGACGGCGTAATCGGCGTGCCCACTCCGGTGATCGGGACGGGTGCGACCGACCTGGTTCAGGTTGGCAACAATTACTTCCTCAATCCTGTTTCCGGCGGAACCGGACCGGAGCTGAAATATAACGGCTCGCCTGTCGTGGCCGGTCAATTCGATCCCTACGTGCCGGTCGCCGTGGAGCTGGTGGCAGGCGGCTACGAAGCTGCCTTCGAAGACGCCGCCACCAATCAATTCTCGATCTGGAACACCGACAGCAACGGCAACTTCCTCTCGTTCACGGTTTACGCAGGAAACAGCACGGCGCTGGAAACGCTGGAGACCAGCTTCCATCAGGACCTCAATGGCGACGGCGCGATCGGCGTTCCCACTACGGTGATCGAGGGCGCGGGTTTGACCAGACTGGTGCAGGTCGGCAGCAATTACCTGCTCGATCCAGCCAGCGGGACCGGCCCGGAATTGAAATATAACGGTTCACCTGTCGTGGCGGGCCAATTCGATCCCTACGTGCCGGTCGCCGTGGAGCAGATGGCGGGCGGCTATGAGGTTGCCCTCGAGGACGTCGCCACCAATCAATTCTCGATCTGGAACACCGACGGCAACGGCAACTTCCTCTCCTTCACGGTTTACTCAGGAAGCAGCACGGCGCTGGAGACGCTGGAAACCAGCTTCCACCAGGATCTGAACGGCGACGGCGTGATCGGCGTGCCCACCACGGTGATCGAAGCCTCGGGTTCGACCAGCCTGGTTCAGGTCGACAGCAACTACTTCCTCAATCCTGTTTCCGGCGGGACCGGCCCGGAGCTGAAATACAACGGCTCGCCTGTCGTGGCGGGTCAATTCAATCCCTATGCGCCGGTCGGCGTGGAGCAGACGGCAGGCGGCTACGAGGTTGCCTTCGAGGACGCCGCCACCAATCAATTCTCGATCTGGAATACCGACAGCAACGGCAACTTCCTCTCCTTTGCGGTTTACGCGGGGAGCAGCACGGCGCTTGAGACGCTGGAGACCAGCTTCCAGCAGGACCTGAATGGCGACGGCGTGATCGGCGTTTCCTCGACGACTATCGAGGCGTTCGGCGCCACGAGCCTGGTTCAGATTGGAAGCAATTACTTCCTCAATCCTGTTGCCGGCGGGGCCGGCCAGGAATTGAAATATAACGGTTCGCCCGTCGTGGCGGGGCAATTCGATCCTTATGTGCCGGTCGGCGTGGAGCAGATAGCGGGCGGCTATGAAGTTGCCTTGAAGAATGCCGGGACCAACCAATTCTCGATCTGGAACACCGACAGCAGCGGCAACTTCCTCTCCTACACGGTTTACTCAGGAAACAGCCCGGCGCTGGAATCGCTGGAGACCAGCTTCCACCAGGACCTGAACGGCGACGGCGTCGTGTTTACGTCCGGTAGCGGAAGCGTCGTGGGCGCCGGCAGCCTCCTGATCGGGGCCGGCGCAGGTGTGGAGCTGACCGGTGCCTATTCGGGAACGATCTCGTTTGCGGGCGCAAGCGGTACGCTCACGATCGATCACGCGGCGAACTTCACCGGCCATGTCGCCGGGCAGCTTGCGACCGGAGACGTGATCGACCTCGCCGACGTCACTGCGGGAGCCGGTGCCACGATCAGCTATTCGGGCAACAACTCGGCCGGCACGCTGACTGTGAGCGATGGAACCCACACGGCCAGCATTGCCTTGCTCGGCAATTATTCGTTGGCGAACTTCACCGCATCAAGCGATGGTCACGGTGGGACATCGGTCATCGACCCGCCACTGCCTCAGGCGAGCACCGGCTGCTCGAATTCCGAGAGCGGCGCCGCCGTCCACCCCGTTAGGATATCGGACTTCGGATGGCACGATCAGGCGTCGCCAGCCAACCCGGCACCCTCGCCATACGTCAAGCTCGCAGGGTTGCTCGATCAGTATATGGCGGCAGGCCCTCTTCAGGACGCGGCAGGCGCTTGCAAGACTTCTTGGACAGCACCGCAGCAAACATCACTGGGCGATAAGGAGTTCCTGACGAGACCGCAAGGCTAAAGCTTCGGTCGCGGGCCGAAGTGGAGACAGACGAGAAGTGGGGACAGACGAAGTGAACAGGTGAGCCAGATAAAAATCGCCTTTCGCTGGCCTGCGCATACGGGAAGGCCAGCATCACCGGCTGACAACCAGGAAGAGACCGATGTCGAGAACGATCAGCAGCAGCACGACAGGTCCGGTGGTTCTAGGTACCGCCGATAATCCTCTGTACATTACCAGCACGGGCAGGGTGACCTCGACAGGGTCTGCCGATGGCATCGATGGGGGGGCCGGTAGCACCTGGACGATCACGAACGCCGGCGTGGTCTCCGCTGCCAGCGGCAACGGCGTGTCGCTGGCCAGCAGCGGCGTCGTCGGCAATACCGGCTCGATTTCGGGCAAGGATGCCCTCGTGCTCCACGCGGGCGGCAGCGTGACAAACAACGTCGGCGGATCCATCTCGGGTCTCGGTGCGCTCGGGGCCGGATTGGGCTCCGGTGCCGGCGTCTACATCACGGGCGCTGCAGGGACAGTGACGAACAACAGCACGATCTCCGGTGTGGCCTATGGCGTCGGCTTGGGACATGGTGGCCTCGTGACCAACACCCGCGCGATCACGGGCGGTGAGGATGGTGTCATCGTCCAGGGCGGTATCGGGACGATCGCGAACTCCGGCAACGTCACCGGGACGGTCGATGACGGCGTTGCTCTCTTCGCCGGTGGCAGCGTGACCAACGCCTCTGGCGCTGTCATCTCGGGCCAAGGTACCCTCGGGGCCGGCATTTACATCACCGGCGGTGTCGGCACGGTCACCAATGCGGGCAGCATTGCCGGACCCAGCCATCTCGGGGTGCTGATGTCGAGCGGCGGCAGCCTTTCGAACGCCGCGTCCGCATCCATTTCGGCACTGAGCGTTGGTGTCCTGTTCAAGAACCAGGCCGGTACGCTGACGAATGCGGGCCAGATCACCGCAACAGGGACGGACGGCACCGGCATCTATCTGGAAAACGGCGGCACTGCCACCAACGCCTCGACCGGAACCATCACGGGCCACAAGTTCGGTGCTTTCCTCGAGGGCGGTTTCACCACGCTTGCGAACTATGGCAGCATTTCGGGAGTGACCTATGACGGCGCCGTCCTCGGGCTTGGCGGCATGGTCACGAACGCGGCGGGCGCCTCGATCAAGGGTGGCAGCATTGGCGTCTATATCAAATACCGCGCGGCAGGCACGGTCACCAACAGCGGCACTATCAGCGCCAGCGGAACGGGCAGCGCCGGCATCGATCTGGCGGATGGCGGCGGCGTCACCAACAATTCGACCGGGTCGGTCTCGGGCAACTCGTTCGGGGTCTTCGTTACTGGAGCCGGCGGCGCCGTCACGAACAACGGCAGCATCACAAGTGCAAAATATGGCGGCGTCGAACTCGTCAAGGGCGGCAGCGTCACCAACAGCGTCGGCGCATCGATCAAGGGCGGCAGTATTGGCGTGTATGCCGGAACCGGAGGGACGGGGACGCTCACCAATAGCGGCAGCATCAGTGCGATCGGTGCCAGCGGGGCGGGTGTTGATTTTGCGGGCGGCGGCACCGTCACGAACAATTCGGGCGGCTCGATCTCGGGCGCCGCGTTCGGCGTGTTCACCAGCGGCGTTGCCGGGACTCTAAGCAACAGCGGCAGCATCTCGGGCGCTCACGGCGTCGGTCTGGAGGCCGGCGGCAGCGTCACGAATGCCACCTCTGCCTCGATCACGGGCCAGGTCGCGGGCGTCTTTTCGCAGGGAGGTGCCGCGACGCTCAATAACGCCGGCAGCATTGTTGCGACGGCGGGAGCCGGCGCCGATATCGAGGGCGGCGGCAGCATTACGAACCTTGCCGGTGCGACCATCTCGGGCAGTTCCTTCGGGATCTTCCTCACCGGCGGTTCCGGTACGGTGACCAATGCCGGTACGATTTCCGGCGGGAGCTATGCCATCGACTTCGCGGGAAGCGCCACCAACCGGCTCGTGGTCGACCCCGGCGCCGTGTTCGTCGGCAGGGTTATCGGCGGCAGCGGCACGCTGGAGCTCGCCAGTGGCACCGGCTCGATCGGCGGTGTGGGCACCGGTTCGTTCAACAATTTCCAGGTCGTTGCCGTCGATGCCGGCGCGAACTGGACGCTTAACGGCGCGAATCTTGCCCCAACCATCCTGGACAACGGCACGGTCAGCATCACCGGCTCGCTCGACGCGTCGACGGCCATTGATGCCAGCAGCACCGGCCTGTTCCAGCTCGGCAGCGGCGCCACGTTCGAAGTCGCCGCGGCAACCGGCGCGGCTGCGCAAATCAACTTCCAGGGCAGCAGCGGCGAACTGATCATCGACAATGCTGCGTCGTTCGGCACCCATGTCGGCACCGCATCCTATGCGGGACCGCAGCTGCAGCACTTCGTTCCCGGCGACAAGATCGATCTGAAGACCTTCTCCTCGGCCGGCGTGACACTCACCTACAACGCCTCGACGGGCGTGCTGCAGGTCTCGAACGGCGCCAGCCAGGTGGCGAGCCTGGACTTCCAGACTTCCAGTCTCGGCAGTTCCGCCTTCGTTGCGGCAAGCGACGGAGCGAGCGGTACCTTCATAACCACAACATCATCTTCATCATCGTCAGGGCCCACGGTGAGTTCGATCGTGACCTCCGGCACCGGGATCACCAATGGCGTTGGCGACCTGAATGCCGGCAAGGCGATGACCTTGACGGTCAATTTCAGCGCCCCCGTGACCGTCAATACCGCCGGCGGCGCGCCAACGCTCGCGCTCAATGATAGCGGGACGGCAGCCTATGTCGGCGGTTCCGGCACCTCGGCCCTGACCTTCAGCTACACGGTGGCTACCGGGCAGAATACGTCCGACCTCGTGGTGTCCTCCCTCAATCCCAACGGCGCGACGATCCAGGACGCGACGGCCAACAACGCCGATTTGTCTGCGGCCACCAACTACAATCCGGCCGGCCTATTGCAGGTCGACACCACGCCGCCAACGATCGCCATCAACACGATCGCCAGCAACAACATCATCAATGCCGCAAAGGCTGCCGCGGGATTCACCATCAGCGGCACTGCGAGCGGCGCCGAGAACGGCCAGGCCGTTACCGTCAATATCCTCAATAGCGCAAACAGCGTCGTGGACAGTTACGCCACGACGGACCAGAACAATGCCTGGTCCGTCAGGGTGACGAGCGCGCAGGCCACGGCTCTGGCCGATGGCAGCTACACTGTGATCGCCAATGTCGCGGATAAGGCCGGCAATCCAGCACCGCAGGCCAACCACGCCTTGACGGTCGATGAGGAGAAGGTCGCCGAGCCGCCGGCGCTGACGATCGCAAGCACTTCGCTCACGGTTTTGGCGGGCGGTTCGGTATCGCTGGGAATTACGGCAATGCCCGTCGATTCCGATGACCGAGTGTCGGTGAAGATCAGTGGCGTGCCGAGTTACGAACGGATAACGGCGCCAAGCGGGGATACCGTCAGCCGGCAGCGGCAATCGAACGGCACTTATAACTGGACGATTACAGAGAGTGCTTCCGCGGCAGGGACACCTCTCACCGGGCTCACACTGTCCTCGAGCTACACGGGCACGGGTCATCCGGTTGCCAATCTGACCGTGACAGCAAGCAATACGACGTCCGGAGAGGCGGCGAGCTCCGCTTCCCAGATCCTCACGGTCACGGATCCACCGGCCGCAATAGCCGGTGGCTCATCGATCGCCGTCAACAGTCCTTTGGCGGCTGCGCCGTCGCCACCGGCGTACACGACGCTCGCCGGGTTGCTCGACCAGTATATGGCGGCCGGATCCGGTCAGGACGCGCCCGGCGTGAGCTCCTGGATGGCTTCTCGGCAAGCCTGGCTCGGCGGCGACAGGGAGTTCCTGACCAAGCCACACGGCTGATTTTTGAACGATGCGCGGAACGCGATGCATTCAGGCGGCAAAATAGATCGATGATCTCAGGTATGTCTTTATTCAGGGAATCCAGCAGATGACGTCGCACGAGGAAACGGGGCTTTTCGCCCTTGTCTTGCTGCTTAGACTGCACGGTGTCGCGGCCGAGGAGGAACAGCTCTGCCACCGGTCGGGCACCCGGAACATCGGCGTCACCGAGATGCTGCGATGCGCGAAGGCTTTTGGACTTAAAGCGCGAACGATCAATGCGAACTGGGCGCGTCTTGCACGCGCGCCCCTGCCGGCGATCGCGTCCCTCAATGATGGTAGCTTTATCCTGCTTGGCAAGACCGAGGGCGACGAAGTCCTGGTGCAGCGTCCTTCGGAGCCCCGTCCGGTCAAACTGACCCGCGCTGAATTCGAAGCGATCTGGGACGGCCGCCTGGTCCTGATGGCGCGTCGCGCGTCGCTCTCCGATCTCTCGCGGCGGTTCGACATCACCTGGTTCCTGGGCGCCATACATAAATATCGCCGCCTGCTGGGCGAGGTGCTGATCGCTTCCTTCTTCCTGCAGGTGTTCGCGCTCGTAAGCCCGCTGTTCTTCCAGGTCGTTATCGACAAGGTCCTGGTGCATCGTGGACTGAGCACGCTCGAAGTTCTGGTCGTCGGTCTTGCGGTGATTGCGGTGTTCGAGGCGACGCTTGGCACCTTGCGTACCTACCTCTTCTCCCACACGACAAACCGCATCGACGTCGAGCTGGGCGCGCGGCTTTATCGCCATCTGGTGGCGCTGCCGCTGACCTATTTTCAGACACGCCGCGTCGGCGACTCCGTTGCCCGCGTTCAGGAGCTGGAAAACATACGCAACTTCCTGACCAGTTCCGCACTGACCTTCGTCATCGATTTCCTGTTCACCGCCGTCTTCCTTGCGGTGATGTTCGTCTACTCGACCGAACTGACGTGGATCGTTCTCGGCGCGTTTCCTTTCTATCTCGGCATTTCAGCGGTCGCCACCCCGATGTTCCGCGGACGGCTGAATGAAAAATTCCGCCGGGGCGCGGAGAACCAGGCGTTCCTGGTGGAAAGCATCACCGGTGTGCAGACGCTGAAAGCGCTGGCGGTGGAGCCGCAGATGAACCGCCGCTGGGAGGAGCAGCTCGCGAGCTACGTTTCCGCCAGCTTCCGCGTCATCAGCCTCGGCAATGTCACGAGCCAGGCCGTACAGCTCGTGAATCATCTGGTTACCATCGCCATTCTGTTTTTCGGGGCGAAGCTGGTGATTGAGGGCAGCCTCACCGTCGGCGAGTTGGTGGCATTCAACATGCTGGCCAACCGCGTGAGTACGCCGGTGCTGCGCATTGCCCAGATCTGGCAGGATTTTCATCAGGCCCGCCTGTCGGTCGAGCGACTGGGAGATATCCTCAATACCCGCCCGGAGCCCGCGACCGGCGCCAGCCGGGCCGTGCTGCCGCCGATCCGCGGCGCTGTCACGTTCGAGCATGTCGGGTTTCGCTATCGCGTCGACGGGCCGGAAATCCTGCATGACGTCAGTTTTGACGTTCCGGCCGGGCAGGTCATCGGCATCGTCGGTCCGTCCGGCTCGGGCAAGAGCACGATCGCCAAGCTGCTCGAGCGGCTCTACGTGCCGGAGACCGGCCGTGTTCTCGTCGACGGCATCGATCTCGCCATGGTCGACGCTTCCTGGCTGCGGCGGCAGGTTGGCATCGTTCTGCAGGAGGACGTGCTTTTCAATCGATCCGTTGCCGAGAACATCGCGCTGGCCGATCCCGCCATGTCCATGCAACGGATCGTCGACGCGGCCACCTTGGCCGGCGCGCATGAATTCATCCTCGAGCTTCCCGAGGGCTACGACACGGTCGTCGGCGAGCGAGGGTGCAGCCTCTCGGGCGGTCAGCGGCAGCGCATCGCGATTGCGCGCGCGCTGGTGACCGATCCGCGCATTCTGATCTTCGACGAGGCCACCAGCGCGCTCGACTACGAGAGTGAGCGCATTATTCAAGACAACATGCGCCGGATCTGCGAACGTCGCACCGTCTTCGTTGTCGCCCACCGCCTTTCGGCGGTGCGCCGCGCCAACCGGATCCTGACGATCGAGCGTGGCCGCCTCGTCGAGGACGGCACCCATGACGACCTGATCCGCTCGAACGGGCGCTATGCAAACCTCCATCTGCTGCAAGCGGGGCAACAATGACGGCTGCCAGGAAGATCATCAAATTCCCCAATCGCCCGCAGCCGCGGCGGAGCTACGAAACCGCCTTCCTTCCGGCCGCACTCGAGGTGGTCGAGACGCCGCCATCGCCGATCGGCCGGGCCGTCGGTATCACCGTCATCCTGCTGTTCTGCGCGGCCCTGGTGTGGGCGGCGCTGGGCAAGGTCGATGTTGTCGCGACCGCAACCGGAAAGATCGTCGTGAATGGCCGGACCAAGGTCATCCAGCCGGCCGAGACGGGCATAGTACGCGCAATTCATGCGCGGGATGGCGCAACGGTCAGGGCAGGGGACGTGCTGATCGAACTGGATCCGACCATCAATGTCGCCGAACTCGATCATGTGAAGAGTGATCTGATGGCGGCCAGGCTCGAGATTGCGCGTTTGCGCGCGGCACTTGCAACGGACGGCGACTCGGTTGCCGACTTCACGCCGCCGGCAGGCGCCAGCCAGCAGCTGGTCGAGATGCAGCGCCAACTCCTGGCAAGCCAGACGGCTGAACACGCCGCGAAGCTCGCTGAGATCCGGTCCCAGCTCGCCCAAAAGGATGCAGAGCGGGAGACGATCGCATCGACGATCGCCAAGCTCAACGCAACAATCCCGCTGCTTCAAGAGCGTGTCAACGTACGCAAATTTCTCTACGACAAGGAAATCGGCTCCAAGATCACCTATCTCACCGAGCTTCAGGACCTGGTCGGTCAGCAGCATGACGTCGTTGTTCAGCAAAGCAAGCTGCGCGAGGCCGAGGCGGCGGTGGCCGAGCTAGGCCAGGCCAAGGCAAAGGCGGAAGCGGAATACCGCCGCACGCTCTACGACGATCTCGCAAAGGCCGAACAACGAGCCGCGGGGTTTGCCCAGGACGTCATCAAGGGGGAGCAAAAGGCCCGGCAGCAAATTCTTTCCGCGCCGGTCGACGGCGTCGTGCAGCAACTGGCCGTCCACACGATAGGAGGCGTCGTTACGCCGGCCCAGGTGCTCGCCGTCATCGTGCCGCTCGACGCCAATCTGGAAATCTCGGCGAATGTGCTGAACCGTGATATCGGCTTTGTCGTCCCGGGACAAAGCGTCGCGATCAAGGTCGACACTTTCAATTTCACCCGTTACGGGCTGTTGCATGGCCGCGTGCTCGGCATTTCACGCAATTCGATCGCCAACGACAGGCGCGACGACAAGGCGAGGGGCCAACCCTCCGGAGCGGAAAGCGCGTCGAGCGAGCCCAAGGACCAGGAATTGGTCTATGCCGCGCGGGTCAGCCTCGACCGGACTGAAATGGAAATTGAGGGGCGACCCGTCGAACTGTCGCCCGGTATGGCCGTGACGGTCGAGATCAAGACCGGCTCGCGGCGGATCATCAGCTACCTGCTGTCGCCGCTGATCCGGTATCATCAGGAAATCCTGCGCGAGCGATAGCCAGGGAGCGAAGACCGGGAGCTTGGGCCGGCTTGATTTGGCCGGCTTTCGGCTCAATTGTCCTGATCGGCTAACTTCGGCCCCATCGAATCCTTCATCAAGGCGACCTCGACGACATCGCCGGGCTGGAGTTCGGAGTCCTCGTTTGCCGCGAGTTTTTCGAGGCCGTTGGTGGCGTTTCTCATGATCGTGATCGCCGGCTGGTTGCCGAGGCCGCGCGCAAGCTGCGACTTCGCAAGCGCGGTATATTGGAGCTTTTCACCGGTGCTCTGCAGCTTGTAGCGGATCTTGCTGAGCGCGACGGTGGCGTCCTGCAACTCCTTGAGCATTTCGCTCCTGCGCAGGCCGTCGAGCCGCACGATCTGGCGCGAAAGATCATCCCGTTGCCGCTGGGTCTGCATCAACTGTGCCGCAGTCTGCAGCTTCTGGATCGACGACAGCAGCATCGCACGGCGTGCGTCGCTGACGCGCAGACTTGTCAAATTGCCCCGGCTGAAGAGATCCTTGGTTCGCTCGAACTCATCGATGTCGGCCTGGTTTCCCTGTTCTTCGGTTTTCTGCTGCTGCGAAAGGACCTCGATCTCTTCGTCGGCCTGAACAATTCCGTGCTGCAGGAACGATCTTTCGCCCTGCTCGTCGGTCTTGCGCGCCTTGAGCTGTTCAATCTCGATGTTGACGATCGCCTGCGCCGTCGACCGGGCAAGCGGGACATCGAGCAGGGCTTTCTGGTCGATCGCGGTCTGCTGTCCGAGTTCCTGCTGCAGGCGCCACACATGCGCCTGCTCCCTGGCGAATTCGGTCCAGAGCAACTCGTACTCGGCCTGCAGATCGGCGGATTCGAGGATCGGGTTGTTCATTCTCAGGCGGACGACATCGTAACCACCCGACAGGGCGATGGCCTGCCGTACGGTCATCAGCGGGCGATAGGTCTGTTCGCCGGGTTTGGAGACATCCCCGTTGACGTAGATCGGGCGGTATTCGGCGACGGTCGCGGTTACCTCATCGGGTTCGATGGTCACCGAGGTCTCGCGTCCATCCGACGTTCTCTGCGGAAAGACTTTTGCGGCGAGCATGGCCTGTACCTTGGCCTGAACCTCCGCCGGTGACAGGCCCGCGACCGGCAGCGTCCCCAGCAGCGGGAACGAGATCGTTCCATCCAGTTGAATTGGAACGCGCTGTTTGAGCGCCGGGAGCCGGGCGACGGAGATCTCGATCACGTCTCCCACATGCAGCTTGTACTCGGCCTTTGCCGGCGTGATTGAGCCGAGGAGAGCGAGCGCGAACAGCAATGGTCTCGCGTCCCGCATTTTGCCGCGCCGCGACGCGCCGCGAGCGAACAGGGCTGCTTCCGAAAAGGCCGATCGAACGTTGAGCATGGCGAACTCTCCTGCCGGTCATTGGTGCATTGGTGATCCCGCCATCGTTGACTTTGGCCACGACAGGCGCGCGACGAAATCAGCGACGGGACCACCGGGTTGCCCCCAGTTGCTGGACCAGATGATTTGCGAGCCGTCGGGGGAAGGCGAGGCGTGGGTCTCGCTCCAGTAATCATATTTGCTGTTGCGGGTCTGGATCACCCGCCGCAGTTCGCCGCTGCCGTCGATCCGCAACGCGACGACCTCCTGGTAAAACGGCGCCACGTCCGGGTGTCCGGCGACTTCGGGATAAGTGCCGCTGTAGGTTACGAAGACCCAGCCGGGACGGTTGATGTTTCGGGTCGATGCATGCTGGGCATTGCCATAAGGCGTAAGATCGGTAACGGCGCCGTTGTCCAGGCGGCGCTTGATGATGTGATATTTGTCCGGGTCTGCCTTGCTGATGCCGACGTAGACGTCGCTGCCGTCGGTATCGATGGTCATGTCGCCGTGTCCCGGCCGATGGTGTTCGGTCCAGTGTTGCACTTGGGCGCCATCCGTCGTGAACACGTAGGCGATGTCGGTCCCGTCAAATGTTTCGTTGGCGCAGAATACGTACCGGCCTGACGGCGAGATGGTGCAATACCCGTTGCGGCCGGACAAATCCGTCAGATCGATATCCGGATATTTCCGTTGAGTGGACATGTCGTAGGCGAAGGCGACGAGCGCGCCGTCCCGGTTTGTTGCACGCACCACCAGCCTGGTGCCATCTCTGGACGGGTTGCCTTTGTAGGGACCGAACTGCAGATTCTGGTAGCCGTCGAAAGTGTAGACGGCGGTCCTGACGTCCAGCCGCGGATTCCAGGCGTAGATTTCGTCGTCGGACACGCAGATCATCAGTGCCGGATCGACCGGGTGCCATTCGCATTCGTTGGGAATGGAGCGGTGAAAAAGCGGGACATAGGTCGACCCGTCCAGGAAGCAGAGGCCGGAACAGCCGTTGGCGATCAGCAGCAGGCTCTGGTCCGCGTTCCAGGCCTGTGAGCTCGAGTAACGATGCGTGCAATAGGCGAGCTTGCAGGAGACACCCGGCAGCATCTCCTGGCCGGGGTCCGTCACGCGCGTGAACGGCGTCCCAAAGGCGGGGTCGGTTACGGTCTGGAGATAGTCCGGATAGGTCATCGGCGGCATCGCCACGACATGTGCCCGCGCCAGCGCCTCGTAGCATTGCGCCACGCCACAGGGCAGCAAGAGCAGGCACAGCGCGGCCAGCAAATCAATCAATCGTCGTGGCGTTTTCACCATTGCATCCCGCTGCGCCCGGCGAAGGAAATCGCCGGAACGCGAACATGGTCGGCTACTTGACGAGACGTCCCGCGTCACGCGCCGTTCCGTTGATGCTTTTGCGGATCAGACGATCGATGCGGGTCACGTTGCCGCCGCTTGCTTCGAGGCCAGCCTCGTCAGGTGGCGTCGACGCACCCAGTAGCCCGACGTCGGGCACCGCCACGACAGACTTCGGCAGCTGCTTGTCGAAATCGCCGGCCGGGAGCAGGGAGCCGTTGTTCGTCGATTGTGTCAGCGCCCCGTTGTTCATCGCCCAGATTGCCGCCTGTGTCCGGTTCTGGACCCGGATCTTGCGAAGGATCGCCTTGACGTGGACCTTTACGGTCGCTTCGGCGATCTCGATTTTTCGCGCGATGCATTTGTTGGAGTTGCCTTCTATCAGGCAGCGCAGGATTATTTTCTCCCGCGGGGAAAGCCGTGGTGCGAGCGTGTCCTCAGCCGCCACGATGATCGCGTGGCCGTTTTCCTCGACCGATGTCGCCACCGATGCCGCCTCGCCGAGGTGATCGGCTTCAGTGCCAAGAACGTACGATAGAAAGGCAGGCGGGAAAATCGTTTCGCCCATCATCACCAGTTCGAGGGATTTGACGAATACATCGCACTTCATGACGTCGACGAAATACCCGTGTGCGCCTGCCCGAAACGCCGCGAGGAGCTCGCTCAGCCGATAGTGGTCGGCCACAATGACGACGCGGCCTTCGGGGTGTCTTTCCTTGAAAGCGTCGATTTGTTCGAGCGCTGCGTAAAAGTCGCCGCTGGTATGGACGATGAGAAGCAATGGCTGGTGTGGTGCCAATTTGCTCGGAAGCAAATCGTCTGCGCTTGATACTGAGGCCAGGATGCGAAAATTGGCTGAACGCAGGATTCTGGCAAGCCCTTCCCGTAGTAAAATACTTTTGCCAACCAGTATGGTGGCGAAGAATTGTCGGCGCCGCATGGAAACCCTCCTACTCCAGACGCTTACTGACGCTCGGCAGACAAAACCTCGCCGGTCCCGTTGGTGCAGTGCCAAAGGGACTTTGAAGCGTCTCTCTCAGGTGTAAGTCTTGCTGTGGAAAAAAATGGATAAATCTATTTCGAGGTACCTCTCCGCCGTATTCGGAAATGTCGTGTTGCAATCTCAAATTGAAAGCGGCACGCCCGTCTTCGTGACGCTTTAATGAATATTAGAACCGAATTACCGATATCCCAATATACCATTGGTTATAGGCACGCTCTCGTGACTAGCTCGGTTCCAACGGGTTCGGAATTCCGTCGGAAGGTCGCCAAGGCGACCGAGCAAATTCTTAACGGCTCCCGGAAAGGAGACGGGTAACGCTTTTGCGATGCAACGAAGTGCGAAAAAAGGTGACACCGGGGAGGCTTGTGAGGAATAATGTCTCCGGGCGCTGATAGAAGGGGGAGGAAAGGCGGAGGGTTGCGCCTATGCGTTGCGTCAGTGTGGTAGTCGCAGATTGCCATCCAGTTGTTTTACAGGGTTTGACGAGTATTCTCGGGCCGGGAAGTGGTTTCAAGGTCGTTGCAAGTTGTCCCGACGGTCCCAGCTTCGTCGAAGCCATTAGACGTTTTATGCCGGATATCGGGATACTCGAAGTCTCATTGCCAGGGTTAACCGGCCTGGAGATTTTGGCCCTCGCCAACTCCGAGAATCTTCCCACGCGGCTCGTATTTTTTACCGCATCCGGTCAAGACCGCCAGTTGGTGGCGCCGGCTCCCACCGGAATTTACGGCGTACTCCAAAAGGACGTGGCGCCCGAAGTCCTGGTGCAGTTCTTGCGGCAGGTCGCGGACGGCCAGAGGCGGGCGCCCTCCGCAGCGCGGGAGCAGAAGAATATCGGCGTCACGGAGAATGGACCGTCATTGCTGACGGATCGCGAACGCCAGATCATGTCCTTGGTGTCAGATGGATTATCGAACAAGGAAATTGCACGGCGGCTGAATATCGCCGACGGCACCATCAAGGTGCACCTCCATCACATTTTTCGTAAGCTTGAAGTCAGCAACCGGACGGTGCTCGCGGCGCTTGCTTTGTCGCTCAATGATAATTTGAGTCTCGTTCCCGGAATTATTCCCCGGGTCCGCTGCGACTGAGCGGCGGTCATCGTTGAAAAACCTCGGCTCCTCTGGTCGCATGATCCATGCGGGAGCCGCCTCATTTTATTTTGGGATTGCTGACCCAATCTTCCGCAGCCAAGCCGAGCTGAAAACGAGGAAGGACGCGCAACCCAAAGTCGCGCGCCCGTTTTTGGCTTGATGCGGCTTCCCGATTGTCAGGCGGGAGCGCGAAAAAACCTTGCAGGCAGGGACGCGATCGAATTGACGATCGGTTATCCCGTCGCTTGCTCGCTAATTCCGGTACGACGGATCGGCGCGATCGAGTTTGCGCAGCAGTGCCGGCCAGGCCAGCTCGCCGTTGCGGTTGGGCAGGTTGGGCCGCGGCTTCACCTTGTCGAAGGTCTTTTCCAAAACGTCCTGCGGCGGATAGACCAGCCTGGTGTTGCACGACAGCGCCATCACCTGCACCTCGCAGGCACGCTCCATGCGATACAGCAGGTTGAATGCCGCCGGGATCGTCCGCCCGACCACCAGCAGTCCGTGATTGCGCAATACCATCGCTTCGTGCTCGCCGAGGTCCCTGACCAGCCGCTCACGCTCGCCGACATCGTCGGCGATGCCCTCGAAGTCATGATAGGCGATGTGGAGAAACCGCATCGAGGTTTGCGCCAGCGGCAACAGCCCGCATTCCATCGCCGAGACCGCCATGCCGGCCGGCGTGTGCGTATGCGCGACACAGTCGACATCGTGCCTCGCCATATGGATGGCGCTGTGAATGACGAAGCCGGCGGCATTGACGCCATAGTCCGACGCGTTGAACAGCACGTTGCCGTCGACATCGATCTTGATCAGGCAGGATGCGTCGATCTCTTCATAGAGCATGCCGTAAGGATTGATCAGGAAATGATCGTGCGAGCCGGGCACGCGGCAGGAGATATGGTTGGCGATCATCTCGGTCATGCCGTACATCGCGGTGAGGCGATAACAGGCCGCCAGATCGACGCGGGTCTGCCACTCCTCCGGGCTCACCTGCTCACGGACCGATTTTACCACTTTGATCGCAGGAGAATTGACGGGAGGGGCCATGGAGCGTCTCCGATGCAACGGGTGATTCCGCGTAAGATTGAGCCTGACCGACTGCACCTCAGGATACCTGCAACTTCCCGTGCGCCGCAAGGCAGCGCCGCAGCCATCCGCGCAACTCAGCCATTAACCGTGCGCTGCGGTCGGCGAGCGAGCCTTGCGACTCCCCCAACCTTGCGATCCCCAAGGTAAAACCGTCCGTCCACAGCTTTGCTGCACGGCAAAAAAAGCCGTCGCAAATCCTTCATGCGCGGCCTGTACTTGGTCCCCCGATAGTGTTGATGTCCCTTGTCGTGGGGCATTTTTCTTCGGGTTTTTTCTTCGCGATCGGAGCCGATTTCATGAAGACCGTCCGTTTTGTCCTTGCTTTGCTTGCGCTGGCGATGGTGGCGCCGTTGCAGCCGGCCAAAGCGGCCGACGTCATCTGCTACAATTGCCCGCCGGAATGGGCGGACTGGGCTTCCATGCTCAAGGCCATCAAGGCCGACCTCAACTACGACATTCCCCACGACAACAAGAATTCGGGTCAGGCGCTGGCTCAAATCCTGGCCGAGAAGAGCAATCCGGTCGGCGACATCGGCTATTTCGGCGTCACCTTCGGCATGAAGGCGAAGGCCCAGGACGCGCTGGAGCCCTACAAGCCCGCCAATTGGGACCAGGTGCCCGCCGGATTGAAGGATCCGGACGGCTACTGGACCACCATCCATTCCGGCACGCTCGGCCTGTTCGTGAACAAGGATGCGCTCGGCGGCAAGCCGGTGCCGGCCTGCTGGAAGGATCTGCTGAAGCCGGACTACAAGGGCATGGTCGGCTATCTCGATCCGAGCTCGGCCGCGGTCGGTTATGTCGGCGCCGTCGCGATCAATCTGGCGCTCGGCGGCAGCGCGGACAATTTCGACCCGGCGATCACCTTCTTCAAGGAATTGCGCAAGAACGATCCGATCGTTCCCAAGCAGACGTCCTACGCCCGCGTGGTGTCCGGCGAGATGCCGATCCTGCTCGATTATGATTTCAACGCCTACCGCGCCAAGTATTCGGAGAAGGGCAATTTCGAGTTTGTGATCCCTTGCGAGGGCTCGGTGGTGTTTCCCTATGTCGTCGGCCTCGTCAAGAACGCGCCCGACAAGGACAAGGCCAAGAAGGTGCTGGACTATCTGTTGTCCGACAAGGGGCAGGCGATCTGGACCAACGCCTATCTCCGCCCGGCGCGCCCGATCGAATTGCCGGAAGCCGTCAAGGCGAAATTCCTGCCCGACAGCGACTATGCCCGCGCCAAGGCCGTCGATTGGGGCCAGATGGAAAACGTGCAAAAAGGCTTTGTCGACCGCTATCTCGCCGAGGTTCGCTGATGCAGTATGGCGCCCAGTTCCGGGGCGGGGCGCCATTCCTTGATGCCGCATAAATCCTTTGTCTGGCTGTGTCTGTTGCCGCTCGCCGTGGTGACGGCGGCGTTCTTTGTGCTGCCGATGGCGCGGCTGGTGGTGACGGGCGCCGAAGGCCCGCAGGGGCTGGCGGGATACCTGGCCATTCTGACCGAGCCGCGCTACCGCGCCACCCTGATCAACACCGTCGTTCTGGCCACCGCGACCACGGTCGCGACGCTGGTGATTGCCACGATTGCGGGAATGTTCCTGCAGCGCCATCGCTTTCCCGGCCGCGCCGTCCTGATTGCGATGCTGACCTTTCCGCTGGCGTTTCCCGGCGTGGTGGTCGGCTTCCTCATCATCCTGCTCGCCGGCCGCCAGGGCCTGATAGGCGACATCACCAGCCGCGTGTTCGGCGAGAAGCTGGTGTTTGCCTATTCGATCTACGGGTTGTTCCTCGGCTATCTCTATTTCTCGATCCCGCGCGTCATTCTGACGATCATGGCGGCGGTGCAGAAGCTCGACGTCGGCCTGGAGGAAGCCGCCCGCTCGCTCGGCGCGAGCCCCTGGGCCGTGCAGCGCGACGTCGTGCTGCCGGCGCTGGGACCGGCCTTCATGGCTTCCGGCGCCATCGCCTTTGCCACCGCGATGGGCGCGTTCGGCACGGCATTCACGCTCGCCACCAATATCGATGTGCTGCCGATGCTGATCTATACCGAGTTCACGCTGGCCGCTAATTTTGCGACTTCCGCGGCGCTGTCGGTCGGGCTCGGGATCATCGCCTGGGCGATCCTGGCGCTGGCCCGCTCGTTCAGCGGCGGCGCGGTCGCGGCGGCCGGATGAGACCATGCGCGATCGCCTGATCTTCACCGGCCAGCTCGTCTTTACGCTCCTGGTTGCCGCCTTCCTGGTCGTGCCCGCGATTCAGTCGATCATCGCTGGCGTTACCGTGAATTACTTTCGCGGGATATCTTCCGGCCTGACGCTGCAATGGGTGTTCCAGGTCTGGGATCTCTATGCCGGCACGATCCTGCTGTCGTTCGTGATCGCCTTTGCGACGCTTGCCGTGACGCTGGTGGCCGGCGTTCCCGCCGCCTACGCGCTGCATGTGCGGGGAGGGCGGCTGTCGCGGATCGTCGAGGAGATCATCACTTTGCCGCTGGCGATTCCCGGGCTCGCGATCGCGCTGGCGCTGTTGCTCACCTATCAAGGCTTCAGCGAGTTCCGCCGTTCCTGGCTGTTCATCCTTACCGGCCATGTCATCTTCACCATGCCGTTCATGGTGCGATCCGTGATGGCGGTGTTTTCGACCGTCGACATCAGGACGCTGGACGAGGGCGCGGCGTCGCTGGGCGCCTCGCCATGGCGGCGCTTTCGCGACGTCATCGTTCCGAATGCGGTGCCGGGAATCCTGGCTGGCGGCCTGATGGTGGTGACGCTCTCGCTCGGCGAGTTCAACCTGACCTGGATGCTGCACACGCCGCTGACCAAGACACTCCCGATCGGGCTTGCCGACAGCTACGCCTCGATGCGGCTGGAAGTGGCTTCGGCCTATACGCTGATTTTCTTCATCATGATCATTCCGCTCCTGGTCGCGATGCAGATGTTCGCCGACAAGGAGCAGGCAAAATGAATGTGGCTGCCGGACATGGTGCCTCGGTCCGTGTTGATGCCTGCGGCAAGACCTTTGCCGACGGCACCCGCGCGCTCGAGCCGGCCACGCTCGACATCGCGCGCGGCGAAACGCTGGTGCTGCTCGGTCCCTCCGGCTGCGGCAAGACCACCATGCTGCGCATCATCGCCGGCCTCGAACTGCCGGATCCGGGCGGCCGGGTGCTGTTCGACGGCCGCGACATGACCTCGGTGCCGATCGAGAAGCGCAATGTCGGCATGGTGTTTCAGTCCTACGCGCTGTTTCCCAACATGAGCGTCGCCGACAATATCGGCTATGGCCTGAAGATCCGCGGCATGGGCAGCAAGGAACGCGCCGCGCGCGTCGCCGAACTGGTGGCGCTGACGAATATCACGGGGCTCGAAAGCCGCCGCATCGACCAGCTTTCCGGCGGCCAGCGCCAGCGCGTGGCGCTGGCGCGCGCGGTCGCGATCCGGCCTGGCATACTCCTGCTCGACGAGCCGCTGACCGCGCTCGACGCAGCATTGCGCGACCGGCTGCGCGGCGAACTCAATCGGTTGCTTCGCGCGCTCGGCATCACGACGATCTATGTGACGCACGACCAGTCCGAAGCCATGGAACTCGGCGATCGTATCGTCGTCATGCAGAAGGGCGCGATCGCCCAGATCGGCACGCCGCGCGAGATCTATTTTCAGCCGAAGAACCGCTTCGTGGCGGAATTCATCGGCGCGGCGAACATCATCGAGTCAGCCCTCGAAAACGGCCATCTCGTGCTGCCGGGCGGGCGGCAGCCGATTGGCGGCGATGCAAGCCTGCCCGCCGCGGTCGCCATGATCCGCCCCGAAACCATCCGTGTGGTCGAGGCGGGAAGCGCGCCGATTTCAGGTATTATCGACAGCGTCAGCTTTATCGGTGATCGTCAACGCATGGTCGTCAGTGGCGCGTCTGCAAAACCTCTCACCGTCGATGCGCCGAATACCGTCAAGGCCCAGGCCGGCGAGCGGGTCGGGCTGTCGATCGCGCCGGACGCCATCCGTCTGCTGCCCCCGGAAAAGTGAAGAAGCCCGATGCCGGAAAAACCAGTTCACATCGCCCAGATTTCCGACCTGCACATCAAGCCGCCGGGATCGCTCGCCTACGGCCGGGTCGATACCGCGGCCGCGCTGGAGCGCTGTGTTGCGGCGCTGAACACATTCAGGCCAAGGCCCGACTTCGTGGTGATCTCGGGCGATCTGGCGGATACGCCGACGGCCGAGGAATACCAGTATCTCAAGCGCCTGCTGGCGCCGCTCGAATTGCCCTTCGCCGGCATTCCCGGCAACCACGATTCCCGCGAGCTGATGCGCGCCGCATTCCCGGCCGCCGGCTATGCCTTTCCGTCCGGACCGCTCAACCAGCGCGTTGAAATCGCCGGGCTCGATCTGGTGCTGTTGGATTCGAGCGTGCCGCGCAAGCCCCATGGCGAGCTCGATGCGCCGACCCTGCAATGGCTCGAGGCGACGCTTGCATCCTCGCCGGACCGACCGGCGCTGGTGTTCCTGCATCATCCGCCGTTCAAGACCGGCATCTGGCACATGGACCGCCAGAATCTGCTCAATTCCGCCGAGCTCGCCGCCGTCGTCAGCGGCCATCCGCGCGTACAGCGCATCGCCACCGGCCACGTCCACCGCGCGACGCTGACGACGTTCGCCGGAGTGGCGACCACGATCTGCCCGGCGCCCAATCACGCCGTCGACCTCGATCTGGCCCAACTGCGCGAGCCCTCCTTCAAGGTCGAGCCGCCGGCTTTTCATCTCCACAGCTGGTTCCCCGGCGAAGGCTTTGGCAGCGTCGTCACCCACCAGGTTCCGATCGGCCATTTCGATGGGCCGCATCCGTTCTTCGGGCCGGACGGGAAGTTGCTTTGAGAGGGCGGATTTCGTAATCCAGACGCCGGCAACAAGAACCTCAAGGGAAACACCATGGTTGACGCGCTGATCATCGACGCATGCAGGACGCCGCGGGGCATTGGCAAGGCGGGCAAGGGCGCGTTGTCGGGCATTCATCCGCAACGGCTCGGCGCCACGGTGCTGCGGGCGCTGGCCGATCGCACCGGGATCGATACGGCAGATGTCGACGACATCATCTGGGGCACCAGTTCGCAGAGGGGCCCGCAGAGCGGCGATCTCGGCCGGATGTCGGCGCTCGATGCCGGCTACGATGTCCGCGCCTCGGGCGTCACGCTGGATCGTTTCTGCGGCTCCGGCATCACCAGCGTCAATATGGCGGCCGCCTCGATCATGTCGGGCTCCGAGGATCTCGTGATCGCCGGCGGCACCGAGATGATGTCGATGGAAGGCCGGCGCGGCGAGGGGCCGTTCATGATGGACGCCGGCAACCTTCATTTGCGCGCGCTGCATCCGCAGTCGCATCAAGGGGTCTGCGCCGACGCCGTCGCGACGCTCGAAGGCATCACGCGAGAGGATGTCGACCGGCTCGGATTCGAGAGCCAGCAGCGGGCCGCCAATGCTGTCAAAGCGGGCCATTTCGCCAAGAGTCTCGTTCCCGTCTATCGCGAGGATGGCAGCCTTGCGCTTGACCGGGAGGAATATCCGCGGCCGCAGACCACGCTCGAAGGGCTGGCGGGCCTGAAACCCGCCTTCACGGCGGTGGCGGATTATCCGCTGGACGACAAGGGCACGACCTACCGCAACCTGATCCTGCAGAAATTTCCCGATCTCGATATCAACTTCATGCACCACGCCGGCAATTCGTCGGGGGTTGTCGATGGCTCGGCCGCACTTCTGTTGGCTTCGCCCGGTTACGCCAGGGCGCACGGGCTGAAGCCGCGCGCACGCGTGGTGGCGATGGCGAACATGGGCGATTCACCGACGCTGATGCTGAATGCGCCGGTGCCGGCCGCGCACAAGGTGCTGGCCAAGGCCGGGCTCACGCTCGACGATATCGATCTGTTCGAGATCAACGAGGCTTTCGCGGTAGTCGCCGAGAAGTTCATCAGGGATCTCCACCTCGACCGCGACAAGGTCAATGTCAACGGCGGGTCGATTGCGCTCGGTCATCCCATCGGGGCGACCGGTGCGATCCTGATCGGCACCATTCTCGACGAGCTCGAGCGGCGCGATCTCAAGCGCGGCCTGGTGACCATGTGCGCCGCCGGCGGAATGGCGCCCGCGATCGTCATCGAGCGCGTTTAGGGCGCGTACCCGCAAATCGAGATTGATTGGCATTCGATGTCTGAAAGCGCGCCAAATTCCGCGTCGCAGCGAGACGGCGAGTCGTGTTCATTCGGACAGGCCGGGCGATTGTGTGGGCAATGGCGTGGACACCACACCCATCTATACGTCAGTGGTTCTGACATGAAGAACGTCATCCAAGACTACCGCCGCAAGCCTCACCATCATGGAAAGGCCTAAAGAGAGGGCGTACCGTGGTGCTGTCCGGACCTCGACGCCGGAGCGCCTTCGAATATATTGATTGATTGCTCTCCGACGAAAAGCAATTTCAATGATTGTACGTTCGTAAGGAGGAACTCTCATGAAGCTTCTCGCGACCGTTCTTATCGCAGCAGGACTTTCAAGCCTCATCTCGATGACCGTCCCGGCCAGAGCTGCTGCGGCCGAGTCCAAAAACCAGATCACTATCCTGTACGATGCATTCGGAACCGATCCTTCGATGACTAAGGACTGGGGCTTCTCCGCCCTCATAGAAGTCGCCGGAAAAAACGAATCTTGTTTGATGCCGGGAACGACGCCGACATCTTTGCAGCGAATGTGAAGGCAAAGGGAGTCGATCTCAAGACGCTTGATTTCGTTGTCCTGTCACACCGGCATTCGGACCACATGGCAGGCTTGAATTATGTCTTGAGTGTCAATCCGACGGTGAAGATCTATGCACCCAAAGAAGGATTCGGCATCTATGGTTCGTCGCTGCCGTCGAGCTTCTACCGAAAAGATGAGACGTTGCCGCCGGAGATGCGTTATTACGGCGGTTCGCCACCACAAATCATGAAATTCGGTGCGGCGTGGCATGGGGCCAATTTCGAATTGATCGACAAGACCACCGAAATCGCCCCCGGCATGACCCTGCTTGCGCTAGTCTCCGATGCTCCCGGCACGAAGGAACTCAAGGAGCTATCTCTAGCGATCAACACCCCTGAAGGCATGGTGCTGGTAGTGGGCTGCTCACATCCCGGGATCGAGAAGATTGTCGAGGCAGCGGCTTCCCTCAATCCTAAAATTCGTCTGATTGCCGGCGGTTTCCACCTTGTCGTCGCGCCTGACGACGTTATCGCAAGGACGGTGGCGGCTCTGAAAGATATCTTCAAGGTCGAAAGCATCGCGCCGGGCCACTGCACAGGCGAGCCGAGTTCGCGGCGTTGAAGCAAGCTTTCGGTGATCGATATCTTTATGCAGGTCTCGGCACTACTCTTCCCCTCGGAGCGAAAATGGGCTCCGACATGCGACGCGGCGAAGAACCGGCACTGCAGCAAGATGACCTGACCACCTATCGCAGGCTGGCGCGCCAGGAAGATCCGTTCGGCCTAAGGGCGCGAAGCCTACGAACAAAAGCTTCGCAGTTGTGAGGATGCATATTAAAACGCTCGCGAGCCTAAAGTCCGTAGTTGAGCAGAGCCCGTGAGTGGATTGCTCAACCAGAACCCATCATGCGCCGGTCGGGGTCAGAAAAGCGGCTCCTGCAGAAGCCGATCCCGCACCGAACGCGCTGGCGGCCCCCGCCGATCAGCTTGCTTTGGCCAGGTCGTCATCTTCCGGGGAGTTCAGATACATCCCCGACATGGTGTCGACCCAGCACAGATGGTCGTGAACCTTGACCACGCCGGTGACGTTCTCCGCGGCGACCACGGCGGCCTTGCGCGAGCGCTCCTCGGTGATGACGCCGCTCAGATGGACGATGCCGTCGCGCACGATCACGCTGAGGCCGAACGGGCACCAATCGTTCTTCTCGATCGCATCGATGACGCGGTTGCGAATGTGATCGTCGTCGGCGGTCGGATCGGGAATTTCCTTGGCAAGGCTCGCGACCGCCTGCAACAGGTTGGAACGCGACACGATGCCGACGAGCTTGTCCGCGCGCATCACCGGCAGACGCTTGATGTTGTGCTTTTCCATCAGCTCGACGATCGTCTTCCAGCGGCGTGTCTTCGGTGATCGTGAGCGGCTGTGACGTCATGATTTCGTAGATCTTGCTGCCGTGCTCGTGGACGAAATCGGCGGCCGCCTTGCCCGGGCCGAGAATGAATTTCAGGAACCGGCCGCGCTTGCGCTGGGTGCCGATTTCGCTGCGGCGGATGAAGTCGCCTTCGGAGACGATGCCGACGAGCTTGCCGTCGGTGTCGACCACCGGGAGGCCGCTGATGTGCTTCGCCAGCATGGTGTTGGCCGCATCGGCGACCTTGGTGTCCGGGGTGACCGATATGACCGGCCGGGTCATGATCTGGTGGGCGCGCATGGGGGGCTCCGCAAGTTCGAGACTAAAATCCGATAGAAGGTAAATTAGGCCAGCCGGAGCGCTCCGATTTGACGCAGGTCAAAGGCCGGGGCGGTAGCCTCCCACTTGATACAGCTCAATGTAACCCCCGGTTAGGGGCCTATCGTGCAAAAAAGGACGCAAAATGTGGAGGTTGTCATGATGGAGCACTCCGTACCGCGTGCCGAGATGTTCGAGCAATCGGCGGCCGATGCCGCCACGCAATTAACCAAGGCGAACAAGCACGCTCTGGATTTCATGAGCGGGGCGCAGAAGATACTGCTCGAGGAGATGGTGTTCGCCGGCAACGAGATGCTGGAGCGGGCGCGAACCGAAACACACCTGTTCTCCGAATTCGTCTCGAAAATGGCCGGATCGCATTCGGTCAAGGACCTCAAGACGATGGGCGAGGAATGCGGCCGGCACCAGATCGACTTCCTTCGCCGCGACAGTGAGCGGCTGTTCAAACATGGCGAACGGATGCTGGAGACCGCATCGAAGCTGTTCCGGCCGCAGGGCTGAACTGTCTTTGGTCTGTCATGGATTTGAAGGCTAATCCGGGCGGGAATGGAAGAGATGGATTCCACGAAATCGATAGCGACCTTGCCGAAGGCCGAGGCGCCGAAGCTGCCATGTCCCGCGCATGCCCCGGGCTATGGTGAAGACCGGCAGGCCGTCGTCCCGGCCGAGCCACCCACCGGACCGGCGTCCAAAGCTCACGAGCAGCAGCAGCCGGAAACCTTCGCAGGCGACCGCGCGCTTCACGCGCTGGCGGCGCGGCTGACCGGCGGCATATCGCCGGTCGCGCTGTCGCTTGCCTATATCGATTGGGCGGCGCATCTGGCAGCGGCGCCACAGCGGCGGATGGACATTGCCCAGGAGGGGATGCGAGACGCTGCCGGATTCCTTGAAACGGCGATGCACACTTTCTCGCCCGGCCAGAAGCCATGGTCCCTGATCAAACCGAAGCCGCAGGACCGGCGTTTTGCCGCGCCGGAGTGGGAGAGCCCGCCGTTCAATCTGCTCGCCCAGGCGTTTCTCCTGAGGGAGCAGTGGTGGCACGACGCGACCACGGGAGTGCGCGGCGTGGCGCCGGCGAACGAGGCGGTCGTCGAGTTTTCGGTGCGGCAGGTGCTCGATATGCTGGCGCCGTCGAATTTCGCCGCCACCAATCCTGAAGTCCTGCAGAAGGCGTTCCAGAGCGGCGGCGAGAACTTCGTGTTCGGCTGGCAGAACTGGTGCAACGATCTGATGCGTATGCTGTCGGTCGGCAAGCCGCCCGAGGACGAGAAATTCGTGGTCGGCAAAACCGTGGCGACGTCACGCGGCAAGGTCGTCTACCGCAACGACCTGATCGAGCTGATCCAGTATTATCCGACCACCGGCAAGGTCCGCCCGGAGCCGATCCTGATCGTGCCGGCCTGGATCATGAAATACTACATTCTGGATCTTTCACCGCATAATTCGCTGGTGAAATTCCTGACCGGCGAAGGCTATACCGTCTTCATGATCTCCTGGCGCAACCCGGGTCCCGGCGATCGCGATATCGCCTTCGACGATTATCGCAAGCTTGGCGTGAAGGCCGCGATCGATGTCATCGGAGACGTCGTCCCGGGCCGACAAGTCCATGCGCTCGGCTATTGCCTGGGCGGGACGCTGCTGTCGATCGCGGCCGCAGCCATGGGGCGGGACGGCGACAACAGGTTGAAGACGATCACCTTGCTGGCGGCGCAGACGGATTTCACCGAGGCGGGCGAACTGACACTGTTCATCAACGAGAGCCAGATCGCCTTCCTCGAAGACATGATGTGGGAGCACGGCGTCCTCGACACCACGCAAATGGCGGGCGCGTTCCAGCTGTTGCGCTCGAACGATCTGATCTGGTCGCGGGTGAGCCGCGACTATCTGATGGGCGAACGGGCCTCGCCCAGCGACCTGATGGCCTGGAATGCCGACGCCACGCGCCTGCCATACCGGATGCATTCCGAATATCTGCGCAAGCTATTCCTCGACAACGACCTGGCCGAGGGCCGCTACCTTGTCGAGGGCAAGCCGATCGCGCTGTCGGATATTCATCCGCCGATGTTCGTGGTGGGGACGGTTCGCGATCACGTGGCGCCATGGAAGTCCGTCTACAAAATCCACTACCAGGTCGATGCCGACGTTACGTTCCTTTTGACCAGCGGCGGCCACAACGCAGGCGTCGTCGCGCCGCCCGGCGAGGACGGCCATTTCTATCAGGTCAAGAAAAAGCTGGAAGATGCGCCCTATGTCGGTCCCGACGAGTGGCTGAAGGCGGCGCCGCGTACCGAAGGGTCGTGGTGGCCGGAATGGACGCGGTGGCTTGCTGCGCGATCGGGCGAGCCATGCGAGCCGCCGCGGATGGGTACGGGATCAGCCGACGGTCGCGACCTGCCGGATGCGCCCGGCGACTACGTTCATCATTAGAGCGTTTTCGAGCGAAAGCCTGCCCCGGACTTGATCCGGGGCGGAACGCGTTCGCGTGAAGAAAACGCGTCGAAACAAGGATCTTGAGCTTCGGTTCTCTGGCCGCCCGGCTATTGCTCCAGCGCGGTCAGTTTCCGGTAGGCCTCGGCGGCGGTCTGTAACAGGCGCTCTTTGCGCTTTGGGCCGAGGAAGTGCCAGGGTGCATGGGCGCCGTCACGCTGCAAGGTGGCCGCGAGCGCCCGGCCTCTCTCGTCATCGTTCAACTGTCCGAGAGATCGCTGCGCTTTGCGCAAATGTTTCAACCCGGCCTGCAGCTTCGAAAACCTCTTGTCCGGAAACAGGTCTTCGAATGCCCCGATCGAATAGCTGAGCTTCTTGTTCAGCAGGCGCAGCCGATGTCGTTTCTCCGCATCTATTTTCACAAGTTTGCGGCTCTTCTTCAGGAGCTTTTCGAGCCGTCGCGTCAGCTCTTCCGCGCCGTATCCGCCGACCGGCGAGGCGCGTTCTTTCGCGGCCTGCTTTCCCCTTTTGATCGACCAGGGCCCGCTCTCGATCCAGCTGGATGTATCCTTGACGAGACGTCGATACCTGGCTGAGCGAAGGGCGCGCGCCAGCAGGCGGTGGCTGTTGGCACGCTTGTCGTTCCAGGCGCGATAGTAGGGGGCGTCTTGCGGCTGCTTCTTGTCGATGGCCTGCAACCGCTCGGTCGCAACGTCCAAATCGCGCGCTGCGCCAAGATGGGCATTCAGCCATTTCAATTCATCTCGAATCCTTGTCTGCTGCGAATCGGTGACCATTGGCGAGAAAAACCATATGGCGGTGCGCAAGCGAGTAAGCGCGATGCGCATTTGATGCAGCGCCATGGGATCGCCGTTGCACGTCGCTTCTTGATTGGCAGAGAGATCGCCGAGATAGCGGCGCGCGATCACCCGAAAGGCCGTATCGCAGGCCATCATGGCATTCAGCCGCGGCGGCGGGCGTCGCGGCGTCGCGGCCGGTTTGGCGCGGCCGGTGGTTTTACCCGCTGCTTTCCGGAATTGCGAAATGGCGCTTTCTGCCGGCATGTCTAAGCCGCTTCCCCATGCGCGATCCGGCTCCTGCATTGTTTCAAGCTCTGCTCCGGCGTTCCCGACGCATCGATGATCGCCCAGTCGATCGGGCCGATATTATAGTTCTCCTGCAGCCCGGCAATGCCGGGCGTGGCATCGGAGGCGTCCTTCTCGCGGCGGCCAACGCGGCGCAGCCTCGTCGCAAGGTCGGCCCTAAGAAAAAGCCCGGTAAACCGGACATTTAGCCTGCGCGCGGCGTCGCGTGCCGCATTGCGCTCCTCTTCCCGGGCAAACACCGCATCGATCACGACGGAATGGCCCTGCGACAGAACGCGAATGGCGCGTTGCACCATGATCTCGTAGATCTGCTCGGAAATCTCCGCCCCATAGGCGCTTTCGGGCAGGCGATCGGTTTCGTTGACCTTGAACAACTGCTTGCGCAGGGCATCGCTGCGCAACACCACGGCTCCCGGCTGCGGCGGCAGCGAAGGCGCGAGCGCGCGCGCCAGGACGGATTTTCCGGTCCCCGACAGCCCGCCGACCGCGACCAGCACCGGCGCCGCTGGTGCGATCGTCAGGCGCGCAAGCTCGAAATAGGCGCGAGCCGATTGCATCGTGTCGCCATTGTCGCGCGCATCCCGGTTGAGACGGGCGAGCAGCACTTCGGCGCGGATCGCCGATCGCAGCGACATGAACAGGGGAAGGGCGGCAAGCGCGTCGAGATTTTCGCTTTCCGTAACCGCCAGATATCTGTTGAGCAGGGTGTTCGCCTCGGCCTTCCGGCCATAGCGGATGAAATCCATCAGCGGGAATGCAAGGTCGTAGAGCACATCCGTCGAGGCCATCACGGGATCGAACTCGATCGCATCGAACAGCACCGGCTTGCCGTCGATCAAGACGACATTCGCCAGATGCAGGTCGCCATGACAGCGCCGCAAAAATCCCCGGCTACCGCGCTGCTCCAGCAATCCGCGAATTCTCGCAAACGCGGATAGCGACGCCTGCCTGAGATCTTCGATGTCAGCGTGCGCAAAGCAGGCCGCTTGCCGGAATGCCCTGGCATTGTCCTCGATGATATCAGGAATAGAGTTGATCCAGGGAGCGGCCTGCGCCAGCGGTGCAACGGTGTGGGAGGCTGCGATCGCTTCCGCGATAGCCTCCACCAGAGCGGTGTCGAGCGGGCCGGCTTCGGCCAGATGGTCGAAGGTCTGACGCTCGTTGAAGCGGCTCATCTCAACGGCATATTCGACCGCTTCGCCCTTGCCGTCGATCTCAAGCGATCCGTCGCTGCCTTGCGTGATAGGAACCACGCGATGGTAGATTTGCGGCGCGAACTGCCGATTGATCCTGATCTCCTCGTCGCAGGCGGCTTTCCGCTTCGCCAGCGTCGAATAATCAAGGAAGGGAAAGCGGACGGCGCGCTTGATCTTCAGCGCGCGGTCGCCTTCCAGAAAGACCGACGCCGCGTGGGTATCGATGCGATGGACGTGCGGATGGGTCACGGGATCGGTCAGGGATGCGAAGACGCGCTCCTGGATGAGGGAGTCGGCTGCGGTTGAATCTGTCATTCGCCATTGAGCCTAGGGTGTGAGGACCGCGGCGCCCAGGATTTGTCCTGTCCGCAGTTTCTTCAGGACGTCGTTGGCCTCGACAAGTGGAAACGCCGTGGTTTGGGTCCGGATTCCGGCCTGCGGGACAATCTTTGAGGAAATCCAGCCCGTCCTGCCGCGTCAGATTGGCCACCGACACCAGTTGCCGCTCTTCCCATAGGATATCGTAGGGGAAGCTCGGGATATCGCTCATGTGAATGCCTGCGCATACCACCCTGCCGCCCTTGCGCACGGCGCGCAGCGCCGCCGGCACCAGTTCACCGGCGGGCGCGTAGATGATGGCGGCATCGAGCGGCTCGTCAGGCAGGTCGCCCGAAGCTCCGGCCCACACCGCACCCAGCCTGCGGGCAAAATCCTGCGCCGCGACATCGCCGGATCGGGTGAAGGCATAGACGGCGCGGCCCTGCCAGCGCGCGACCTGGGCGACGATGTGCCCCGCCGCGCCGAAGCCGTAGATGCCGAGCCGCTTCGCGCCGCCCGCCATCACCAGCGAGCGCCAGCCGATCAGGCCGGCGCATAACAACGGCGCGATCGCAACGTCGTCGCCGTCTTCGCCGAGCGGGAACGCATAGCGCGCGTCGGCGATGGTATGGGTGGCGAAGCCGCCGTCCCGCGTGTATCCGGTGAAAAGCGGACGGTCGCAGAGATTTTCCATGCCCTCCCGGCAGAAGCGACAGACGCCGCAGGTGTAGCCGAGCCAGGGGATTCCCACCCGCTCGCCAATCCGGTGGGTAGTGACGTTGCGGCCGACGAGGTCGACGCGGCCGACGATTTCATGGCCGGGAACGACAGGATATTTTATGCCGGGAAGCTCGGCGTCGACGACGTGAAGGTCGGTCCGGCAAACCCCGCAGGCGCTCACGGTGACGCGAATTTCGTCATCGCCCGGGAGAGGGTCCGGGCGCGCCAGCATCTGGAGCAGCGCCCCCGGAGCCGGCAACACCATCGCACGCATCTGCTTCTCCAGAGGACGAACCCGACTGACGAACAGCATATGCATAGGGCGGTCTCGGGAGCCCTTGACCTCCCTCAAAATGCATGGCCGCAGCCATGAAATGGAAGGGGCCGTTGCTTTGATGGAGATCAACACCGGCCGGATGCCAGCACCTATCGTGAGCCCGGATTGGAGAGCGCCGATGCCGATCAAGGATATCCTGTTGCCGCTCATTGGCGACGCAGATGCGGCCGCGATCGCCGCGATTGACAAATGCGCGGCGGTGGCCGGCGATATCGGTGCGCGGGTGACCGCAATTGCGGTTGAAGACGAGGTCGTGGTCCGGCCGAAAGTAACGATCTCCTCGGATATCGAGAATACGGCGGCGGTCGAGGCCCTGCGCAGCGTATCCAACGCGCACAGCCTGCTGCAGGCGTTTGACGCTGCGGCAAATCGCTTTGGCGTGCGCAACGAGCAGAGTCTGAGCCGGCTCGCGGTGGCGGATATTGCTGCGCATTTTGCACGATCCGCGCGGCTGAAGGACCTCTCGCTGGTTCCGGTGAGGGCGAATGACAGTCAATCGGAAAAGCTCGTCGAAACCCTGATATTCGAATCGGGCCGGCCGATCCTGATTTGCCCGGAGGAGTTCGCGGCCGAGCTGCCGGTGGCGTTCGACAATGTCATGATCGCGTGGGATCATAGCGCGCCGGCGGCAAGAGCCGTTGCCGACGCGCTGCCCATGCTTCAGGCGGCAGCAGCCGTGCGCATCGTCACGGCGACCGAAAAGAAGACGCCGGCTGAGCAGGAATCCGGCCTGGCGCTTGCGAACCATCTCGCGGAGCATGGGATCAAGGCTACGTTCGAAATGGTGAAGATCGACGGCAGTTCGGTCGGAAAGGTGTTTGAGGCATATGTGAAGGCAAAAGCTATTGATCTTCTGGTCATGGGCGCCTATCGCCACTCCCGGCTCAACGAAGTCGTTTGGGGTGGTGCGACAAAGACCGTCATAGGGCGGCCACCGTGCTGGGTTATGATGTCGCGTTAGGCAGGCCCGTTGCACAAACAACCGCGTTAGAAATTCCCGCATCCAGGCCGGCGCCAGCCGGACGATTGAGCTGATGTCCACCTATCAACTGAAAAATCTGCTTTCACCCCGTTCGGTCGCGCTGGTCGGCGCAAGTCCGCGCCCGACGTCGGTCGGACGCGCCATTCTCGGCAACATTCACAAGGCCAAGTTCAAGGGCGAATTCGGCGTGGTGAATACCCATTACGCCGAGATCGATGGCGTTGCCACGGTCGGCAGCCTCGGCAAACTGCCGTTTGCGCCCGAACTCGTGGTGATTACCGCGCCGGCCGCCGCGATCCCCGGTCTCATCGAGGAGGCGGGCGTGCGGGGCGCGGCGGGCGCTCTCATCATCACCTCGGGGCTTGGCCATGGCGCGGGTTCGCTGGCGCAGGCCAGTGAAGACGCCGCGCACAAATATGGCATGCGGCTGATTGGGCCCAATTGCCTCGGCATCATCATGCCCGGTGCAAATCTCAACGCCAGTTTCTCCGCCCACATGCCCTGTGCGGGAAATCTCGCGCTGATCTCCCAGTCGGGCGCGATCGCGACCGGCATGGTGGATTGGGCCGCGCAGCGCGGGGTCGGTTTCTCCGGCATCGTTTCGATCGGCGACCAGCTCGACGTCGATATTGCCGATCTGCTCGACTACTTCGCGATGGACGGCAAGACGCGGGCAATCCTGCTCTATGTCGAAGCCATCAAGGATGCCCGCAAATTCATGTCGGCGGCGCGCGCCGCTGCCAGGATCAAGCCTGTCGTCGTCGTCAAATCGGGGCGGATGGCGCAGGGAGCCAAAGCGGCCGCGACCCACACCGGCGCGCTGGCGGGCTCGGACGCGGTCTACGATGCCGCGTTCCGCCGCGCCGGAATCCTCCGGGTGTCGGATCTGCGCGAATTGTTCGACTGCGCCGAGACGCTCGGACGTGTCGGATCGCCTCCGGGAAAGCGCCTGACGATGCTGACGAATGGCGGCGGCATCGGGGTTCTCGCGATCGATCGCCTTGTCGAGCTCGGGGGAATCCCCGCGGCGATCGTTCCTGCCACGCGTGCCAAGCTCGACGCTATCTTGCCGCGGAACTGGTCGGGATCGAATCCCGTCGATATCGTCGGCGACGCCGATCCCGCGCGTTATGCGGCCGCGCTCGAGGTGCTGCTGGCCGATCCCGGCAATGATGCGATCCTGGTGATGAATGTGCAAACCGCGATCGCCCGGGCTGACGAGATAGCCGCTACCGTGACCGAACTGGTCGGCAAGTATCGTAAGCAACACCATCGCGCGGCCAAACCGGTGCTCGCGGTCTGGGTCGGTGCGGACCAGAAAACCATCGATCTATTGAGTGGCGCCGGAATTCCGAACTATCCCACCGAAGACGATGCGGTGCGCGGTTTCATGTATCTGGTGAAGCATCGCGAGCTGGCGGCGGAGCTCGCGCAGGTTCCGCCGGCGATGCCGAGGGAATTCGCGCCGGATATCGATACCGCCCGGGGAATCGTTGCCGCGGCGCTTGCCGACGGCCGCCAGTGGCTCGATCCGGTCGAGATCAAGCGGCTGCTCGAAGCCTACGAGATCCCGATGGTGCCGACCTACGCGGCCGCCGACGCCGAGCAGGCCGTCGCTTACGCTTCCGAGCTGTTCGCGCAAGGCGCCACCGTGGTGCTGAAGATCATGTCGCGCGACATCATTCACAAATCCGACGTCGGCGGTGTCGTGCTCAATCTCACGAGCCCCGATGCGGTGCGCCTGGCGACGGTCGGGATCATGGCGCGGGCGAAAAAGCTGCGCCCGGAGGCGCGGATCGCGGGCGTCATCGTGCAGGCGATGGTGCTGCGGCCGAAGGCGCGCGAGTTGATCCTTGGCCTTGCCGACGATCCGACCTTCGGCACCGTCATCGTGTTTGGCCGCGGCGGCACGGCGGTCGAGGTCATCAACGACAAGGCCCTGGCGCTTCCGCCGCTCGATCTGCCACTGGCCCGCGACCTCATCGAACGCACCCGCGTCTCGCGGCTGTTGCGTGCCTACCGTGACGTGCCCGCAGCCAAACCCGATGCCGTCGCGTTGGTTCTGGTCAAGCTCGCGCAGATGGCCGCCGATCTCCCCGAGATCCGCGAACTGGACATCAATCCGTTGCTGGCGGACGAAAGCGGCGTGCTGGCCGTCGATGCGCGCATCTCGGTCGGGCAGGTAGAACAGAAATTCCAGGGCACGGGCCCGGCCAATTTCGCGGTGCGGCCGTATCCGTCGCAATGGCAGCGCCATATCGAGGTCAAGGAGGGCTGGCGGGTCTTTGTGCGTCCGATTCGTCCCGAGGACGAGCCGCTGATCCATGAATTATTGCGGCACGTCACCGCCCATGATCTGCGGCTGCGTTTCTTCGCGCCGATGAAGGAATTCACCCACGAGTTCATCGCCCGCCTGACCCAGCTCGACTACGCCCGCGCGATGGCGTTCGTCGCGTTCGACGAAACCACCAATCAGATGGTCGGTGTGGTGCGCATTCACTCCGACTCGATCTACGAGACCGGCGAATATGCCATCCTGCTCAGGTCCGATCTCAAGGGCAGGGGGCTGGGCTGGGCCTTGATGCAGCTGATCATCGAATACGCCAAGTCCGAGGCGCTGAAAGCCATCTCGGGGGACGTGCTGAAGGAAAACACGGTGATGCTGGAAATGTGCCGGAATCTCGGGTTCGAGGTGAAGGCCGATCCCGTCGAGCACGATATCTGCGACGTGCGGCTCAAGCTTTGAGCGAATAGTAACGACCGTCGTTCCGGGTCGCCTCAAGGCGGCGAGCCCGGAATTTCGAAATTCTCGTTCGACGCTTCGCGTCGGCCCGGAATGACAATGCTACAGGTGTGCCACCGATACGACGCGGTAGGTATGCATCTTGCGGCTCTCGTTGACCGAGACATATTCGCCGAGCACAAAACGCTCGTCCGTGAAGTGATGTCCAACCTCGTCCGGCGTATCGGGGTAGCTGAACGCCCAGCCGCTGCCGCGGTGAACGAGGTGACCATGCTGGTCATCCTGTCCCGGCCGCATCCGTGTGATCCGGCAGGCTTCGCGGTGGTCTCGCCACAGCTTCGGGTCGATCCGGTCGTCGGCATCGAGCGGCGCCACGATCACATAGGCAAAGCCGGTGTCGCCTTCGGGGTGGCCGGGTTCGCGCGCAAGCTCGATGCGGATCTGCCGGAACTGCGCCGGCAGCGAGGTGTTCAGGATCGGCTTGGGATTGACGCTTGGCATTTTGCTATGGCTCCTGGTTGACGGGCTTGCGGCGACGGTTATCGCTCGCGATTATTTCTGTTCCGCGGCTTCTGTCGGCGCCGCGGCGGCCGGTCTGGCTGCCGGCTTCTTCAGGCTCTTGATGATGATCGTGATCAGCGGAACGATCAGCAAGGGCAGGATGCCGTTCAGCGGATTGTGGATCGCCCCGGATACCTGCGACTGCAACGCCCGCGCCTCGAGTTGCAACCCCTCCACCGCCGAGCCATGGATTTCGGCGGCGAGTTCGAGTTCGCGCCCGCTTGGCGGCCTGCCGGCGATCAGGAACAGGATTGCGGCAATCGCGAAATTCACGGCGCCAAGAATGGCCGCGGCCAATATGGCGCTCCAGATCTGGACCAGCGCGAAATACGCCGACAATTCCAGCATCAAGAGGCCGAACGCCGCGATCAGCGCCGCGAACGCCCGCAAGCCGAGGCCGATCAGCATATGCCGCATCCGGATGTCGGCGATGATCCGATCGGTGCGCCAGAGTGCGCGCAAATGTTTGATGACGTTTTCGCTATTCACTCTAGTGTCTCCTCAACATGAAGCCGACCACGACGCCTAGCGCAAAGGCGGAAGCCATCGATGTGATCGGCCGCTCGGAGATGATACCTTCGAGAGTTTCTTCCTGCTCGCTCAGCGTGGCACCGAGCTCGTTGAGCGCCGCCTTGATCTGGTCGGCGAGAGCCTCGGCGCGATTCCTGCCGGTGTCGAAGATTCCCTCGCCCGCGGTGTTCAACAGGCGCGACACATCACCTTTGAGCGATTCCAGCTCATCCTTCAGTTCGCTTGAGTCGAACATCGTTTCTGTCCTTGCTGCATAATCCAGCCGAAATTCCGTGCAAACCCAATCTAGGCGAGCCATGGTCCGCCCTATTGATTTGCGTCAACTGGACTCGATGGTTTGAGGCAGGTCAATCCGGGCGTCGCGCCATGGCCTAGTAAGAGGCCCTGCTGGTAAGAGGCTTCGGGAAAACGCATTTCCTCGAAATTAAGGAATACTGATCTTGGCGTCTCCACCCCTGTTAACGGCCACGCCGTCGGGCGATGTGCTTGAGCTGCGTCCGGGCGGATCCTGGACCGCGGCCAATGTGACCGCTCTGGAAGCGCTCTCCGGCACCGTCGCGGACAAGCTTGACCGGTCGAAATCCGTGAAACTGGATATGGCCGAGGTGCGCGAGCTTGATACGCTCGGAGCCTGGATGCTTGAGAAGATGTCGCGGCGCGCGGCTTCGGCCGGCCATCCCACCGAGGTGGTCGGCATCGCCGACAACTATGCCGGGTTGATCGAGGAGGTCCGTCAGGTCAATCGCCGCAATCCGGTGCCGGTGCCTGCGCTCAATCCAATCGTGGCCAGGGTGAACGACGTCGGCCGCTTTGCGGTTGATTCGAGGGAGGACGTCAGCGCATTCCTGCAGATGCTCGGCTCGCTCTTCCTTGCGCTCGTCGGCGTGCTGCGCAGGCCGAGATCACTGCGGCTGACATCGCTGGTCTACCAATTGTACAAGGTCGGATTTCAGGCGATCCCGATCATGGTGCTGATTACCTTCCTGATCGGCGCCATCATCGCCCAGCAAGGTTTCTTCCATTTCCGCAAGTTCGGCGCCGACTCCTACGTCGTCGACATGGTCGGCATCCTGGTGCTGCGCGAATTGGGCGTATTGATCGTCGCGATCATGGTCGCCGGACGTTCGGGCAGCGCCTACACCGCCGAACTCGGTTCGATGAAGATGCGTGAGGAAATCGACGCGCTGTCGACAATGGGCCTTGACCCCGTCGAAGTCCTGATCCTGCCCCGCATCATTGCGCTGATTATCGCGCTGCCGATCCTGAGCTTCATCGGATCAATGGCCGCGCTCTACGGCGGCGGTCTGGTGGCGCAGTTCTACGGCGACATGAGCCCGGCGATCTACATCGCGCGCCTGCACGATGCCGTGTCGGTGACGAGCTTCAAGGTCGGCATCATCAAGGCGCCGTTCATGGCGCTGGCGATCGGCATCGTCGCCTGCAGCGAGGGCTTGCGCGTGAAGGGCAGCGCCGAGTCGCTCGGCAAACAGACGACGACCTCCGTGGTGAAATCGATCTTCCTGGTGATCGTGCTCGACGGGCTGTTTGCGGTCTTCTTCGCATCGATCGGAATGTGACGATGCCGCAATCCGCTCCGCAATTCGCGATACGCGTGCACGATCTCGTGGTCGGCTTCGGCCGCCAGATCGTGATCGACCATCTGTCGCTCGATGTCCGCCGGGGCGAGATCCTCGGCCTGGTCGGCGCCTCCGGTGGCGGCAAGACGGTGCTGATGCGAACCATCATCGGGCTCATTCCGCGACGAAGCGGGGAGATCGAAGTCATGGGCGAGGCGATCGGCGACACCCAGGATCGCACCACGCAGAGCGCCGCGAGCCGATGGGGGATCCTGTTCCAGCAGGGCGCGCTGTTTTCGTCGCTCACCGTGCGCCAGAATATCCAGTTTCCGCTGCGCGAGAAACTGGTGCTGTCGCAGGCGCTGATGGACGAGATCGCCACCGCCAAGCTCGAAATGGTCGGGCTTCTGCCGGAGGACGGTGACAAGTTTCCTTCCGAACTATCCGGCGGCATGATCAAACGCGTGGCGCTGGCGCGCGCGCTCGCACTCGATCCCGCGATTGTGTTTCTCGACGAGCCGACCTCGGGCCTCGACCCGATCGCGGCGGGCGAGTTTGATGCCCTGATCAAGACCTTGCAGAAAACGCTGGGGCTGACGGTGTTCATGGTCACCCATGATCTCGCGAGCCTTTATACCGAGTGCGATCGCGTGGCGGCGCTCGCGGACGGCAAGATCGTCGCCATCGGACCGATGCGCGAACTGCTTCAATCCGAGCATCCCTGGGTGCGGGCCTATTTCCACGGCAAGCGCTCCCAGATGCTGCAACCCAAAGCGAGCTGAATAGATGGAAACCCGCGCTCCCTTCGTCGTCGTCGGCGCCTTCGTGCTGGCAACCATCGTCGCCGTGTTCGGCTTCGTCTACTGGCTTCAAAACACCGCCGGGCTCGGTCCGCGCACGACCTATCATGTCCAGTTCGACGGCTCGGTGCCCGGGCTGTTGGTCGGTGCCGGCGTGCTGTTCAACGGGATCCGCGTCGGCGAAGTGACCGATCTCGGGCTCGCACCCGACAGCCCCCGCCGCGTCAATGCGACCATCTCGGTGGCCTCGACGACGCCGGTGCGCTCCGACACCAAGGTCGGCCTGGAATTCCAGGGCCTGACCGGCGTACCCGTGATCGCGCTGGAAGGCGGCGTGCTGCTTGCGAATTCCGGTCCGGTGCCGACCCTGATTGCTGACCCCGGGGCCGGGCAGAGCATGACCCAGGCCGCTCGCGACGCGCTGCGCAAGGTCGATTCCGTGCTCAGCGAAAATTCGGAGCCGCTGAAGAAGACCTTTGCCAATCTGGAGACCTTCACCGACGGATTGGCGCGCAACACCGGCAAGATCGACAGCATCCTGGCCGGCCTCGACAAGACGATGGGGGGCGGCGCGCCGGCGCAAAAGCTTACCTACGACCTGCGCGCTCCCCAAAATCTCGGACCGGCGGCCAAGGTCCTCAAGGGCACATTGGCGCTCCCGGAGCCGACCGCGGTCGCGATGCTGGAGACGCAGCGGTTCCTGTTCTCGCCCGCCAAGGACTATCCCGGTTTTGCAGATGCGATCTGGGCCGACGCGATTCCGAAATTGCTGCAGGCCAGGCTGATCGAGAGTTTTGAGAATTACGATATTGCCCACGCGCCGCTGCGGGTCGCGGACCTCGGGCAGGCCGACTTCCAGCTTCTCGTCGATGTCCGACGCTATCGGATCGTGACGGATTCGGGACCTGCGGCCGAGATCGGCTTGTCGGCGCGGATTGTCGACAAGAGCGGCAAGGTTATCGCCTCGCGGCTGTTCGAAGACAGCGAGAAATTCGACAAGCTCGAGCCGCCGGCGGCGGTCGCCGCCTTCAACGAGGCATTCGGCCGGATCGCCAAGGAGATGATCGGCTGGACCGTGGCGGCGCTGTAGCCGGCCGCGGCGCCGCTATTCGAGGGTCTTCAGGAACGTCAGCAGGTCGTGAATCTGATCGGGGCTGAGTTCGGCCTCCGGCATCGCGGGATGACCGGTAGAGATGCCCTCGGCGAGTGATTCGGCGAGGGTTTCGATCGGATACCGGGTGTGCAGGGTGCGGAACGGCGGCGCCGCCTTGAGCCGGCTTTTCGAGACAAGGTCGATCGCGTGGCACCCCCCGCAATGCCTGGACGCATAGGCCTTTCCCCGTTGGACGTCGGACGAGGCGGCCAGGGCCGGCGTCAACAGCATCAGGGTGACGAGGGCTTGGCGCAGAGCAAATCGCAGCATTACCGACCGGTCTTTCGTTCAATTGCGGCTATAAAGGCAAGATAGGGCGACGAAATGGGCCGCCTTTGATCTGCATCAACCGCCGTCCCGGCGATCGGTTAAGATACGATCCGTCGCAGGCTCGGCGCTTGATACGGTTGCTGCCCAGCCCATCCTGGAGTTGCGCATGAAGGTTTCCCTGGTTGCAGTCGCGCCAAACGAACAGCAGCCCTGCATTGATTGTTCGGTGCGTCAATTCAGCCTTTGTGCGGCGCTCGACCGGGCTGAACTGCGCGAGCTGGAGCATCTCGGCCGCCATGTCCATTTCGCGAGCTGCGAGACGGTGTTCGCTCAGGAGGAGATGACGACGTCGTTCTATAACCTGCTCGAAGGCGTCATGCGGCTTTACAAGCTGCTGCCCGACGGCCGCCGGCAGATCGTGGGATTTGCGTTGCCCGGCGATTTTCTGGGAATGACGGCCTCGGCGCGTCACAGCTTCTCCGCCGACGCGATCGGGCCTGTGACCATTTGCCGGTTCTCGCGGGCGGCGTTCGCCCGGTTCATCGAGGACAAGTCGCATCTGCTGCGCCGGATCAACGAATTGGCGGTTCGCGAGCTGAGCCAGGCTCAGGACCACATGGTTCTGCTCGGTCGCCGCTCGGCGGAAGAAAAAGTTGCGACTTTCCTGATCGGCTGGCGCGATCGTTTGGGCCGCCTCAGTGGCCTCGCCAAGACGGTGCCGTTGCCGATGAGCCGTCAGGACATCGCCGATTACCTGGGCCTGACCATTGAAACGGTCAGCCGCACCTTTACCAAGCTGGAGCGCGACGGCGTGATCGAGATCCTGCCGGGAAGCATTTCTCTGCTGGATCCCGCGCGCGCCGAGGCTTTGGCCGCCGCCTGAGCCGCGACTGCGCCCGATACCGACCGGTTTGATTCAGATCAAAGACCGCTGTCCCGTGCCTCTGGATAAATGCCTCCAAAGTCTAGGGAGGTTTTATGCCGTTTGATGCGATGATGGTGAGCGCAGGTGTGGTCGCGATGTTCCTGGCGTTTGCGGGCGTGCTGTTATGGGGCGATTTTCAAACACGGCCCGATCGGCTGAAGGCTGATTCGAACCCTCCAAAGCGCCGCGGCCTCTAAAGCCTGTCGGCCGATCCCGCGGTTGAACTGCCGGCAGACGTGAGCGGCTTGGCCGAGCGAACCGGCGAGGTCGCGTTGCGGCGCGAGGCGTCTTGCGCGATCAGGCTTCCTTGATTCCGAACACGTGCGCGGCGTTGCCACCCAGGATCGCCACCTTCTGCTTGTCCGACAAGGTGGTGGTGGCGAGGACGTGGTCCACCGGATGCTCTTCCCACGGGATTGGATGATCGGTCCCGAGCATGATCTGACTCGCGCCGACCTGCGCCACCAGATGCCGCAGACCTTCGGCCGTGAACACCATGGCGTCGAAATAAAGCTGGTTCAGGTATTCCGAAGGTTTCTTTTTCAGCGTGATGCTCGGATTGCAGTTTTGCGGCGACACGAAGCAGGCGTGATCGCCGCGCGCCGCATAGGACGGCAGAAAGCCGCCGCCATGCGCGGCCAGCACCTTCAGGCCGGGGAAGCGGTCGAGCGTACCTTCGAAAATCAGGTGCTGCAGCGCAATCGTGGTATCGAGCGGATTGCCGATGGTGTTCGACAGCCAGCCGTTGCCCTTGAAGCGCTTGGCGAGTTCCGGCGTGCTCTGCGGATGGACGAACAGAACGGCTCCGAGCTCTTCGGCCTTGGCCCAAACCGGATGGAATTTGGGGTCGGAGAAATCCTCCCCCGATACGCTGGCGCCGATGGCGGCGCCGCGCAGCCCCTGCTTCTTGACCGCGGTCTCCAGTTGTTGGACCGCGAGGTCGGGGAATTGCAGGGCCAAGGAGGCGAAGGCGCCGAAACGTTCCGGCCGTGACGCGCACAGCTCGGCCAGCTTGTCGTTTTGCACCGTGACGATCGCGGCGGCGGTCTCGCGGTCCTTGCCGTACCAGAACGGATTGATCGACAGGATCTCCATGTCGATCGCCATGGCGTCCATTTCCTTGAGGCGCTGGTCGATGACGATGAAGTGTTCCGGCACGCCCTTCACCGGGGGCAACACCTTGTCGGCCGCGTCCCCCATCAGATTGATGGCCTCATGGAAATAGCAGTGCGAGTGAACATCGACGGTGAGGATGCGCTTGCCGCCGATCTTGACCGGCAGGCGCGGCGGTCTTGGTTGGGCGCGGGCGGCGTCCCCCATGCCGCAACTGCAAAAGGCTATCCCGGTCGCCGCCGCGCCCTTCAGGAAGTTTCTGCGGGTGGTCATCATTTCCTCCCCTGGCGGCCGGATGCCGGCTTTCCCTCTCGGCCGGCCGATCGAACCGCCGGCCTGGCCTTGATTTTCTTTGCCCGGCACATTGCCAACCCGGGAGCGGGAGGGCAATCATTCTCGAAGAGGTCGCGACTGCTTGCTCGGAAACGTGATCCAGTTCGCAAGGGGAATTTTCGGGATGCGCCTGATTCATTCGCTGGTGGCGGCGCTTGCGCTGCTGGTTGGTTCCGACGCGGTCGCGCAGACCGCCTATCCCGAACGGCCGATCAAAATGATCGTGCCTTTGGCGGCGGCGAGCGCCGTGGACGTTGCGGCGCGGATCGTGACGCAGAAGATGGCCGACAATATGGGCCAGCAGATCGTCATCATCAATCAGGCCGGCGCGTCCGGACTGATCGGCGCCGAGCAGGTCGCGAGAGCCGCACCGGACGGCTATACGATCGGCGGGTTCAACGACAGCGTCATGACCATGGTGCCCAATCTGCATTCGAAGATGCCATGGGACATTCTGAAGGATTTCGAGCCGGTATCGCTGGTGGCGACGGTCGAGTGGGGGCTGATCGCCGGCAACAACACCGGCTACAAGACCGCGGCCGATCTGATTGCCGCCGCCAAGGCCGCACCGGGCAAGATCAATTACAGCTCTGGCGGTCCGGGCAGCCCGCAGCATCTGGCGATGGCGATGTTTGCATCCAGCGCCGGCATCTCGCTGACCCATGTGCCCTACAAGGGAGCGACGCAGGCGGCGACCGACGTCGCTTCCGGCCAGATTCCCGTCGGCTTTCAGGGGCTGGGGACGGTCGCTGCGCTGGTGCGCGGCGGTCAGCTCAGGCTGATCGGGGTGACCACGGAGAAGCGATTGTCACAATTCCCTGACGTGCCGACGGTTTCGGAGTCCGGTTTGCCCGGGTTCTTCTTCAATTCCTGGTTTGCAATCCTGGCACCGGCCGGGACGCCGAAAGACATCATTGCCAGGCTGAACGCCGAAGTCCTCAAAGCGGTTGGCGATCCCGAGGTGCGCCGCAAGCTCGAGGATCTGGGCTTTTCGGTGCGCGGAACCTCGCCCGCGGAACTCGGCGTCCTCACGCGCGAACAGCTCGCCAAATATGCGCGCGTAATTAAAGAGATGGGTATCACCAACGAATAGGGCGCGTGTTACCGACAGGTTGGGGCGGCAGCATCCTCCGGGTGCGGTGGCCGTGGGCGGTTGCCCCCGCCGCGTGTGCCGCCGTCTAAAATCATCGTCAAGCTTTGCGCTCGCGAATTCCCTATGTAAGTCTTGCGGGACTCAAACCCTTGTCGGCCGTCTCGGACGCTGCAAATGCTTGTTCTGTTGTGATCTTTCGCTAATCTGAAATTGGAGTGGATGAAGGAGCCGTGGGTGTTTTGTCAGGTCTGTCTCTCGACCCTGAAGGCAGGCGATCTGTATTGCCCGTCCTGCGGGGCCGCGGTCCCGGAGCACGCCCCAAGGCCGGAAGTCCGGGGTCGCATCGCCGGCGAGCGGAAGTACCTCACGGTCCTCTGCGCTGACTTGCAGCGTTCGACCGATCTGATCTCGGAACTGGATCCGGAGGCCGCGATTTCGCGGCTCGAGCCGGCTCTGACCGCCATGCGCATCGCGGTTCGCCGCAACCGCGGCATCGTCAGCAAGGAAGGCGGCGACGGTTTGATCGCGCTTTTTGGCGCGCCGCACGCTGACGACAATCATGCCGTCATGGCCTGTCATGCGGCGGTCGAACTGGTTCACCGCGTCGAGCTCCTGAACGATCCGGCGCTGCGGGTCCGGGTTGGCGTTCATTCCGGCTATGTCGTCGCCCATGTCATCGAGGCCGATCTCTCCTCGATCTACGAAGCCGGCGGTCCGGCGGTCCATCTGGTCAAGCGGCTCGAGAGCGCGGCGCAGGCCGGCCGGATCCTGGTGTCGGAATCCTGCCAGAACCTGGCCGCGGGGCTCGTGACCTTCAAGGCGATGCCGCCGAGACGGCTGGACGGATTTTCCGCGCCCGTTCCTCATTACGAGCTTGTCGAAATCAGCGGCCTGACCCGCTGGCGGGCCCGCTCGAGCAAGGGGCTTTCGTCATTCGTCGGACGCGGGGAAGAGATTTCCCTGCTCGAGCGGGCAGCAGAGGATGTCGCTGCGGCCGGGCAGGTCATTGCGCTGGTTGGCACGGCCGGCATCGGAAAATCCCGACTGGTCCACGAATTTGTCACCGCGCTGCGGCAGAAGAACTGGCAGGTCCTGGAAGCGGAGGGCAATCCGCTGGAGCACGCCGTTCCCTATGCTCTGGTGAAGAAGCTGCTCCAGAGCGCGTTGCCGGTAGCCAACATCGCGCCCGAAGATGCGCCTCAGCTGCCCGAGGGGCCGGCGCCGGCGCATTCCGATCTGTGGTCGGCGGCCCTTTGTGCCGTACTCGACCAGCCGGTCAGCGATCCCCGCTGGAGCGATCTCGAGCCTCTGCTGCGACGCCGCGTCATCACCGACGCCGTATGCAACACGGTCGACAGGGCGGTCTCTACGCGGCCGACCGTACTGGTGCTGGAGGACCTTCACTGGAGCGACGGCCAAAGCGAAGGCGTCATCGAAGCGCTGATGTCGCTCGCGGCAGACCGCCCGCTGCTGATCCTGCTGACGTGGCGGACGGAAGACACCCCCGGATGGCTGGCGCGGCTTGACGTTCGCAGGATCTGGCTGCGGTCCCTCGATATGACCTCGGCGAATGCGCTGCTCGGCGATCTCCTGGGTACGGCGCCCAATCTCGACGCCCTCAAGGCGCATATTCTTCGTCACACCGGCCAGATTCCGCTCTTCATCGAAGAAGTCGCCCGCCAGCTCATCAATCGCGGCGTCATCGACGGCGACACCAGCCGGTTTGCCGCCAAGGCGCCGTGGGACGCGCTGGGAATTCCCCCCACCATACAAGGGGTCATTGCATCCCGGATCGACCGGCTGCCGAAAGAAGACAAATCCCTGCTCCAACTCGCAGCCGTCGTCGGGCCGCGAATTTCGCCGGCCTTGCTGGCGGCCGTGACCGGCATGCCGGCAACTCAATTGCAGGGCCGCCTTTGGTCGCTGGAGATTCTGGATTTCCTCGTCGAGTCGCAATGGCTGGCCGCGGTGGAATACGAATTTGCCCACGACCTGATCCGCGAGGTTGCCTATGATTCGATCCTGCGGCCGCAGCGCGAGGAGCTGCACCGGCGGATCTTGGCGGCCATGGAGGCGATTTCCCAAGGGCGCGAACAGGAGATTGCAGAAGCGCTTTGTCATCACGCGGTACAGGCGCGCGACTGGGCCAAGGCTGCCCACTACGGCCAGTTCGCGGCGCAGAAGGCGCTGGCCCGATCGGCCTTCCGGGATGCTACCGGTTACTTCCAGTCCGCGATTGATGCGGTCGACCGGCTGCCTGAATCGGTTGAGCGCGAACGACAGGCGATCGATTTGCGGATCGAGGCCCGGCTTGCATTTGCAGCGCTCGGAAATATCGAGCAATGGTTCGGTATTTGCCGCGACGCCGAGGCGCGCTCGGAGAAGATCGGCGACGAATCCAGGCGGCTTGCATCCATCGCCGTCATGGCACAGGCGCTGAATTTTTCCGGGACGCCTTATGAGGCCATTATCGCCGGAGAACAGGCCGTCGCCCTGGCGCATCGGCTCAATGACATGACCTGGCTTGGCTTCACCGAATATGGTCTGGGCCAGTCCTATTTCCTGGCGGGCCGATACCGCGATGCGAACGTGCAGCTTGCGCAAGCTACGGCGCGGCTTGCGAGCGCACCGGAAAACGTGCCGCCGGGCACGACTGGGCCGAGCCTGCTCCTGCTCTGTTACATGATGGGCGCGATCGTTCACGCATGGCTGGGCGAGTTCAACGAGTCGGAGCGATGCGTGGGGCAGGCGGCGGTCCTCGCCGACCAGGACGGCCGGCCTTACGATATGATCGCGGCCGATTATGCGCGCGGCCTGGCGCAGTTGATGCTCGGCAATCTCGATCAGGCCGAAGCCGCTTTCGATCGGGCGTCATTGCTTTCGCGGGAGAACGAAGTCCGTCTGTTCCTTCCCCTCGTGATGCTCGCGCTTGGGAACCTCTATACCCAGCAGGGCCGCGCAGCGCAGGCACGCGACATCCTGCTCGAGGCCAAGAGCGAGGCCGAAGCGGCCGGCCATGCAACCAGCATGGTTGCCGCCTCGGCGTATCTGGGGACGGCGTATTGCCAACTCGGCGACCTGCAGCAGGGACTGGACCTCGTACGCGCCTCGCAGGCCAGCGCCAAGCAGAAGGGCTACGGCGGCGTCGAGGCGCTGGGCGTGATGGCCGAGGCCGGCATCCTGGCGTCACAGGGAGCGTCGGCAGCGGCAGAGGCGATCGGATGCACAACTAGGGCAATTGAAATCGCGGTCCGGTTGGAGGCGCGACCGATGCAGGGCGCCGCCAGGGGATTGCTGGCCCGCCTGCTTGCCGCTTCCGGCAGGACGGTTGAAGCACGAGACGAACTGGTCCAGGCCATTGCCCTTTTTGACGAGTCCCAAATGACTGTTCATCTGGAACGTGCTAAGGCAGCGCTCTCGAAGTTCTCAGATTTATGACATTTGCAACCGCGGCACGCGCGCCGCTTTATTGAAGGGGAAAAACATGGCCGGATTCACCTACGGCGGAAAATTCGAGAAACACATCAACGAATTGTACAGCCCAAAAAATATTCACAAGACCGCAAAGAAATTTGCGGAGTACGAGAAGAAGCACGGGGCCTACAAATTTGGCCAGAGTTATACGAAGGTCTTGGTCCCGAAGACCGAAAACTGGAAGGATGACAAGGGCTCGACCAAGGGACACGGCGCCTGGGAGAAGAACTCCGGCCATATCCCGCCGAAGATCCGCGACAAGCTTACCAAGGTCATCCGGTCCAATATGCGGTCCAAGAAACCGAAACCGATGGTCCTGAAGGTCGGCGAGAATGTGGACGCGTCCCACGACCTGCATGTCAAGACGTTCAGGCACAAGGGCCACGAGCATATCGGCTTGCACATGCTTTGCCCGAATACGT
>CAWFYF010000005.1:0-12360 GCA_963819935.1 uncultured Alphaproteobacteria bacterium | reverse complement strand
CTACCGCTACTGAAGCGTCATTCCGGGGCACGGGATTCGCATCCCCGGAAACGACCTGGTTGCTATATTTTCGTCATGCCCGGCCTTGTGCCGGGCATCCACGTCTTTACAGTCCGCTTGAAATGCAAAAAGGCATGGATGGCCAGGACGAGCCCGGCCATGACGGCGGGATAGGGCAGGGCGCGGGAGACCACCATGGCTGAACATTTTGACGTCCTGATCGTCGGCGCCGGCCTGTCCGGGATCGGCGCGGGCTATCACCTGCAGCACAAATGTCCGGGCAAGAGTTTTGCCATCCTCGAGGGCCGCGACTGCATCGGTGGCACCTGGGACCTGTTCCGCTACCCCGGCATCCGCTCCGACTCCGACATGTTCACGCTCGGCTATTCGTTCAAGCCGTGGACCGAAGCGAAGGCGATCGCCGACGGGCCGCAGATCCTGAACTATGTCCGCGAGACCGCGGCCGAAAACGGCATCGACAAGAAGATCCGCTTCAACCATCGGGTCAAGCGGGCGTCGTGGTCGTCGCCCGACGCGCGCTGGACCGTCGAGGCCGAACGGAGAGTAGGCGAGGGCGGCACCGAAATGGTGCGCTTCACCTGCAATTTCCTGTTCATGTGCTCGGGCTATTACAAATACGAGGAAGGCTACACGCCGGAATTCCCGGGCCGCGACAATTTCGCGGGCCAGATCGTGCATCCGCAGAAATGGCCTGAGGATCTCGACTACGCGGACAAGCGCGTGGTGGTGATCGGTTCGGGCGCCACCGCGGTGACGCTGGTGCCGGAGATGTCGAAGAAGGCCGGCCACGTCACGATGCTGCAGCGCTCACCGACCTATGTGGTGTCGCGGCCGGCGCAGGACCCCGTCGCCAACAAGCTGCGGGCGCGGCTTCCGTCAAAACTCGCCTATCACCTGATCCGCTGGCGCAACGTGCTGTGGGGCATGTATTTCTTCCAGCTCTCCCGGCGCAAGCCCGCGCGGGTCAAGCAGTTGATACTCGGCGGCGTCAAGATGGCGCTCGGCCCCGATTACGACATCGCCACCCATTTTACCCCGCGCTACAATCCCTGGGACCAGCGGCTGTGCCTGGTGCCGGATGGTGACCTGTTCAAGGCGATCAGGGAAAAGCGCGCCTCCGTCGTCACCAACGAGATCGACAGCTTCACCAAAGGTGGCATCCGCCTAAAGGACGGCAGCGAGCTCAAGGCCGACATCATCGTCACTGCCACCGGCCTCGTGCTTCAGGTGCTGGGCGGGCTGGAGATTGCTGTCGACGGCCGCACGGTCGATTTCGCGAGAACGCTGAACTACAAGGGCATGATGTATTCGGACGTGCCCAATCTCGCGTCCTCGTTCGGCTATACCAACGCGTCGTGGACGCTGAAATGCGACCTGACCTGCGAATATGTCTGCCGCCTGATCAATTACATGGACCGGCACGGTTACAGGAAGTGCATGCCGCACAATGTCGATCCCTCGATCTCGGAATTGCCGTCGCTGGACTTCTCTTCCGGCTACGTGCAGCGCTCGGTCGCCAAGATGCCGAAGCAGGGCTCGAAGCGGCCGTGGCGGCTCTACCAAAACTACGCGCTCGACATCGTCACGCTGCGCTACGGCAAGATCGATGACGGGGTGATGCAGTATTCGTGAGCGAGCTGCACGGCGTCGGCTGGAACCCTCGCGGAAAATCCTTCTCGGCAGGTTTTTCACGTCGCCGGTCTGATCCGGCAATTTCTGCCGCGCGCGCTGCGCCCCTGACGCAACAAAACCGCATGTTTCGGTACTCGCGCGTCTGGCATGCGCTTTGCTCGAACTCCGGCAATTCCGTTCCCGGAGTTCGGCATGTCGGTTTCCTCCACGGGCTTCTCTCCCACATCAGTCTTCCCTTCGCAGAAGACCCCGTCCACTACCCTGAGCGCCAAGCCCGCGCAGACGACGGAGCAGAAATTTCTCGAATACGCCAAGATGACCCCGGCCGAGCGGTTGCATGCCCAGATGCTGGCGGAGCTCGGCCTGACCGAGGATCAATTCAAGGCCATGAGTCCCGCCGATCAGCAGAAGATCGAGGACAAGATCAGGGATATGATCAAGAAGCAGCTCGACAGCAGCTCCAACAAGCCGACCGGGATGATCACCGACAAGTCGGTTTGAGCGCGGCATGCCCGGAAGTCGCCGCCGCATATTCCCCGTGGGCGGAAATTAACCCGGTCATTATTGCCCGTGTCGAGCAATCCTGATTAAATCGCCGGCATCGCCTGCCGCCGCTTCTGGCGGGTGGCGCATGTCGTGGCGTTCCTCGCCCGAAATTGCTAGAATTGCCGAAAGACTACCGGAGTTCGAGACATGTCGACGTCCGCGGTCTCGTGGCGGCGGGAGTCGCCGGCGGTCCTGGGTTACGCCATTGCAGTCCTGACGGTCGCCGCGGCGGTCGCGATCGAACTTGGGTTCGAGCGTTTCCTGGGGGAAAACCCGACGGTATCGTTGCTGCTCTGCGCGATCATGTTGGTGGCATGGGCCGGCGGCACCGGCCCGGCCTTGCTCGCAACGGCACTGGCCCTTCTGGCATTCGATTATTTCTTTCTGCCGCCGGCTCACTCATTCGACTTTCAATTCAAGGAATTTCCGCGGCTCACGCTCTTTGGCATCGCGGCACTCTTCGTTGTGGCGCTGAGCGCGGCGCAGCGACGGGCGGCGACCGCGCTTCGTCGGGCGCGCGACGAGCAGCAGGGAATGGTAGGGGAGCTGCAGGCGCTCAACGAGACGCTGCGCACCGAGAATGCGGAGCGCAAGCGGGCCGAGCAGAGGGCCCGGCTGGCCGAGCAGGAGTTGCGGGCTATCATCGACACAGTGCCTGTGTTGGTGCTTCGCCATCGCGCGGACGGCGTGATCGATTACGTCAACCAGGTCGGGCGCACCTATAGCGGACTCGTAACGACGACCTGGACCAGACGCACCAGCTCCATCACGCATCCCGACGACGTTTCCCGGCTCGAGGAGGCCTGGGATGCCGCCCTGGCAACGGGCGAGCCGTTCGAGACGGAGCAGCGGCTGCGCAGAGCCGATGGCGAATACCGCTGGTTCTCGACCAGACGGATGCCGCTGCGCAATTCCGACGGCGAGGTGATCGCCTGGTACGCGGCGACCTACGATATCGAGGATCGCAAGCGGGCGGAGGATGCGCTGCGACGGAGCCAATCGGAACTCGCCAAAGCGAGGCAGGACCTGCAACTGGCGATCGACACGATCTCGACGATGGTTGTCGTGCTCGACCAGGACGGCAGGCCGTATTTCGCCAATCGGCCGGCGCAAGAATATATCGGCAAGGACTTTTCGGTCGAGAAGGTCCACGACCTGATCCATCCCGACGATCGTGACAGGATCGACCGTCTGTGGCGCACCCACCTGGTGACCGGAGAACCGTTCCAGACCGAACAGCGCATGCTGCGCGCGGACGGTCAGTATCGATGGAACTACATGAGCTCGCGTACCGTTGCGCGACGAAACCGGCAAGGTCGTCAAATGGTATGGGTCCGGCTACGACATCGAAGACAGGAAGCGGGCCGAGGCCGCTTTGCAGGAGAGAGAGGCGCAGCTGGCGGAAGCCAAGCGCGAGTTGCAGCTCACGATCGATTCAATTCCGGTCATGGTGTCCACTTTCGAGCCCGATGGCACGCGCAGTTTCGTCAATCAAACCTGGCAGGACTATACCGGGCATACGCAGGGAGAGGCGACCGGCAAGGGTCTCGTTACCTCGGCCTATTATCATCCTGACGACGTCGAGCGATTCGAAAACGCGTGGCGCACGGCGCAGGAAAAGGGCGACATACTGTCGGTGGATGTGCGCACGCGCAGGGCCGACGGCACGTATCGATGGTATACGATGCGACGCGCGCCACAGCGCGACGACCAGGGAAACATCGTCAAATGGTATTCAGTCGGTATTGACGTCGAGGAGCAGAGAAATGCCGAGGAAGCGCAGCGGCGCAGCGAGGCCCAACTCGCCAAGGCCGAACGTGAGCTTCGGCGCACGCTTGATTTGATCCCGATTCTCGCCTGGCGCACCCGACCCGACGGCTACGCAGAGTATCTCAACAAGCGCTGGCTCGATTACACCGGCCTTTCCCAGCAGCAGGCGCTGGGGTGGGAATGGGGGGCGACGGTTCATCCCGACGACCGCCCCGCGTTGCATTATGCGTGGTTGCGAATGCTCGAAACCGGCAAACCCGATGAGGTCGAGGCGCGGATGCGGCGCTTCGATGGGACCTATCGCTGGTTTTTGTTCCGCAGCGAGGCTTTGCGGGATGAGGCCGGAGCCGTCGTTGCCTGGTATGGTACCAATATCGACATCGATGATCGCAAGCAGGTTGAAAGCGCGTGGCAAAGGAGCCAGGCCTATTCGGCCGAGGCGCAAAAGCTCAGCCAGACCGGCAGCTTTGCCTGGGATGTCGCCACCCGCCACTACTTCTGGTCGGAACAGACCTACCAGATTCTGGGCTTTGACCGGAGCGTCAAGCCTTCGATCAGCCTGGTCGTTCAGCGCACCCATCCCGACGACCGCTTCATGATGGAGCGTGAACTCGATCGCTCGGCGCAAAAGGCGCCATACCACGACTTCGAAGTGCGGCTGCTGATGCCGGATGGGCAAATCAAGCATATTCATCTTCTCGCGCACCGCATAACCTACGAATCCGGTAATGAGGAAATTGTCGGCGCGGTGATGGACATTACCGAGGCCAGAAGGTCACAGGAAACCCTGCACGCCGCACAGACCGCGCTGACCCACGCCAGCCGCGTGGCGACGCTCGGGGAAATCAGCGCGACCATCGCCCATGAGGTCAATCAGCCGCTGGCGGCGATCGTCGCCAATGGCCAGGCCTGCCTGCGTTTTCTCGGCCGCGAGAAGCCGGACCTGAACGATGTGCGCGGCGCCGTCGAGTGGATCGTCAAGGATGGCAACCGTGCGGGTGAGGTGATCCGGCGCGTCCGCGGGCTGATGAAGAAGGCGGTCAGCGAGAAGATGCCGCTGGATGTCAACGACCTCGTCAACGAGGTCGCCGCGCTGCTGCGCCGCGAACTCGCCGCCCAGCGGGTGTCGCCGCAACTGGAACTCGCGCCTTCGGTGCCCCCGATCGTCGGGGATCGGGTTCAGCTCCAGCAGGTGATCATCAATCTGGTCATGAACGGCGCCGAAGCGATGCAGGCGATAACCGACCGGTTGCCCCGGCTGGTAGTGCGAACCTACCAGGATGAAACGCATCGGGTCGTGGTTGCGGTGGAAGACAGCGGCCCTGGAGTAGCGGGCGAGAACACGGATCGCGTTTTCGATCCGTTCTTCAGCACCAAGCCCGGCGGACTGGGCATGGGCCTTTCGATCTGCCGCTCGATTGTCGAGGCCCACGGTGGCCGATTGTGGTCATCGGCGAACGCCGGGCCCGGCGCCACCTTCCAGTTCGCGTTGCCGCCGCGCCGGGAGAATGCGGCTTGAGCCGGTCTATCGAAATTGAAAGAAGATAGGAGCGGTATCCCGTCTGCGGTGCCGTCGACAGAAACGATGAACGAGAAGAACCAGCCGCAGCATATCGTTTTCGTCGTTGACGACGACGAATCGATGCGGGTCGCGCTGAGCTACCTGTTCCAGTCGATGAATCTGCCGGTCAAGGTGTTCACCTCGGCAGCCGAACTGCTCAAGAGCAAGCTGCCGGACATCGTGAGCTGCCTGGTGCTCGATATCAGGTTGCCCGGAGTGAGCGGCCTGGAATTCCAGGACGTGCTGGCGAAGGCCGGGATCCGGATTCCGATCGTCTTCATCACCGGGCATGGCGACATTCCAATGTCGGTCAGGGCAATGAAGGCCGGCGCCGTGGATTTCCTGACAAAACCGTTCCGCGACCAGGACATGCTGGATGCCGTGACCCGCGCGCTCGATCTGGACCGGAAACGGCGCGAAGGCGAGGTGGCGGCGTCCGGGCTGCGCACCCGGTTCGAATCGCTCACGCCGCGACAGAAGGAGGTTTTGACGCTCGTCACGTCGGGCTTGATGAACAAGCAGATCGCCGGGCAGCTGGCGGTCAGCGAAATCACCGTCAAAATCCATCGCGGGCAGGTCATGAAGAAGATGGAAGCCCACTCGCTGGCGGAGCTCGTGAAGATGGCGGAGACGCTCGGGATCAGCCGGGAGGCGCCATAAGGTGCAAACCTAAGTATGATTTCCGGGCCGGACCCGGCAAGCGCAGTGTCACAGGGGGTTGTCGCAAGAGCAGGGGCTCTGCCTCCGTTCCAGGATCGACTGATTTGACCACAGTCCCGGTGATTTCCGTTATTGACGACGATGAATCAATTCGCGCCGCGATATACAATCTCCTGAGATCGCTGGGTTACATCGTCCACGTCTTTCCCTGCGCCGAGGCCTTTCTGGAATCGCCGCAGCTGCACAACACGTGGTGCGTGATTGCCGACGTCCGCATGCCCGGAATGAGCGGGACCGAGCTGCAAGTCCGGCTGCGGAGTGAGGGAAACCCCGTGCCCTTCGTCTTCGTTACCGCCGTCCCCGAAGAAAGCGTCCGCGCCCGCGCGCTGGAGTATGGAGCGATTTGCTTTCTGACCAAGCCGTTCGACCAGGACAGCCTGATCGCGTGCCTTGGCAAGGCGTTGGCGCGGCACATCGGCGGAGAGCTCTGCTAAAGCCCAAGAAGACCTGGTCTTTGTCGGCGGCCGGGGGCGGCCCGTTTCCCGCGCCGGTCTTCGCAGCATTGCCGGACGGATCATACCAACGTCTTAGCTTGGCAGCCGCATGGAGGATTGGTCCATTGCGCAGCGGCGAGCATGTTCCCTCGCGCAATGAGTGGCCGACGTGCGGCTCGATTACATCAGGGAGACATGCCATGTCCGCAACATCGTTTTCACCCACCCGGCGCGGCCTTCTCGCCATGGCGGCAACCGCGGGAGCCGTCAGCTTGCTTCCGGAGCATCTGGCCGCCGCGACCGACAGCAGCGCCCTCCGTCCCTTCCACGTCCACGTTCCCGAAGCCGAACTCGTCGACCTTCGCCGGCGCGTGCTGGCGACGCGATGGCCCACCAGGGAGACCGTCACCGATGATACCCAGGGCGTGCAGCTCGCGACGATACAGAAACTCGCGCGGTATTGGACGACGGATTACGATTGGCGCAAGTGCGAGACGAAGCTGAAAGCCCTGCCGCATTTCATCACCGAGATCGACGGGGTCGACATTCATTTCATTCACGTTCGTTCCAAACACGAAGACGCGCTGCCGCTGATCGTCACGCATGGATGGCCCGGATCGATTATCGAGCAGCTGAAGATAATCGATCCACTGACCAATCCCACGGCACATGGCGCCAGCGCATCCGACGCCTTCCATCTGGTGATACCCTCGATCCCGGGCTACGGCTTTTCAGGCAAGCCGACCGCGACCGGCTGGGACCCCGTCCGCATCGCGCGCGCGTGGACCGTCCTGATGAAGCGCCTCGGATACACGCGGTTCGTGGCGCAGGGCGGCGACTGGGGGGATGCCATTACGGAGCAGATGGCGCTTCAGGCGCCGCCGGAATTGCTGGGTATTCACACCAACATGCCCGCCACGGTCCCGGCCGAGGTTTCCAAGGCGCTTCAGCTCGGCGGTCCGGCGCCGTCCGGCCTCTCGGCGGACGAACAGCATGCCTATGAGCAGCTGGAATTTTTCAATAAGCACGGTTTGGGTTACGCCATCGAGATGGCGAACCACCCACAGACACTCTACGGAATCATGGATTCGCCGGTCGGCCTCGCGGCGTGGATAATCGATCATGACGTGCGCAGTTACGAGTTGATCTCCCGCGTCTTCGACGGACAGCCCGAAGGCCTCACGCGCGATGATATCCTCGACAACATCACGCTCTATTGGTTGACGAACACGGCGATTTCGTCGGCTCGTCTCTATTGGGAAAACAAGCTGCCCTTTTTCGACGTCAAGAACGTCACTATCCCGGTTGCCGTCAGCGTATTTCCGGACGAGATCTATGCCGCTCCCCGCAGCTGGGCGGAAAAGGCGTTTCCCAAACTCATCCACTACAACAGGTTCGACAAAGGCGGCCACTTCGCGGCCTGGGAACAGCCGAAAGTGTTCTCCGACGAGATGCGCCTGGCATTCCGGTCGCTGCGCCAATCGCAAAACGGATAGTGCCGAGGCCTGGGCGCCGCACGCGGCAACCGCGATCCGGCGGTGGTCGGGTTCGCGGTCGCCTTGCGTCGCGCCAATGTCGTAACGGACCGGTCGTTCAGGAAAGACAGGGCCCCGGCATCGGTTCATCTGAACGGAAAAATGGCGCCGGCGGGAACGTCAAGGGAGATCTCGAATGGATACGATCAGAACGCCCGAACAAATCAACCAGGACCGCCGCCGCTTTTTTGGCATTGCCGCCATGACCGTCGCGGCCGCCCAGCTCGCCTTGAGCGGTTCGGCGCGCGCAGAGTCCGGCAAGGCAAAGCCGGCGGAACTCCCGCGGATCAAGCCGGGGACACATACGTCGTTCGGTACGCTGAAGCAGATCGATGCCGGTGTCCTCAATGTCAGCTATGCCGAAGCAGGTCCCGCCGATGGACCTGCGGTCATTTTGCTGCACGGCTGGCCCTATGACATTCACAGCTATGTCGATGTCGCGCCCCTGCTGGCGTCGGCGGGATACCGGGTGATCGTGCCGTATCTGCGCGGCTATGGCACGACGCGCTTCCTTGCTTCCGACACCGTCCGCAACGGCCAGCCCTCGGCGCTCGCGCTCGATACCATCGCCCTGATGGATGCGCTCAAGATCCAGAAAGCGACGCTGGCCGGTTTCGATTGGGGTGCGCGGACCGCCGACATCGTCGCCGCACTCTGGCCGGAGCGCTGCAAGGCCCTGGTCTCCGTCAGCGGCTATCTGATCGGCAGCCAGGAATCCGGCAAGATGCCGTTGCCGCCAAAGGCCGAGCTGCAATGGTGGTACCAATATTATTTCGCCACCGAACGCGGCCGGGCCGGCTACGACAAATACCGGCACGATTTTGCCAAGCTGATCTGGCAGCTCGCGTCGCCGAAATGGAGCTTCGATGACGCCACTTTCGATCGCTCCGCGGCGGCCTTCGACAATCCCGATCACGTCGCCATTGTGATCCACAACTACCGCTGGCGGCTGGGCCTCGCCGAGGGCGAGCCGAAATACGATGATCTGGAAAAACGGCTCGCCGAAGCCCCCGGCATTACGGTGCCCGCCATCACCATGGAAGGCGATGCCAATGGCGCGCCCCATCCGGAGCCCAGCGCCTACGCCAAGAAATTCTCGGGCCGATATGCGCACCGGACCATCAAGGGCGGCATCGGGCACAATCTGCCGCAGGAAGCCCCGCAGGCTTTTGCCGAAGCCGTGATCGAGGTTGCGGAGATCTGATCGGCCCCGGCAAGGCCGTCGCAGGCGTTCGACGCTCAACCCAATCTTCGGAGGGAAGTTTGACCATGCGGATGTCTTCAGCCCGGTTGCTGGCTCTGGTGGTGCTCGTGCTTGTCGTGTTGCTCACCGTTGCGGAATTCGGTCCGGCCTTGCTGAGCGGCAACTGATCATGGGCCGAGCTCGAATGCGCGTGCCGCTTCGTCGTATTGCTGGCTGACGGTGCCGGGGAGAACGCAGCCGATCGCCTAACACCATCGTATGGGCGGACAAAACCAGCGTTGAATGGCGAGGGAGCGTTGGGGACGGTACGCATCCGTCCAAGGCTGCAGCCGTTGAAGGACCGAATACCGCATCAATCCAAAACAGATGACCGCAAATGTCACGGCTTCGCGACGGGCAGGAGGAGATGCAGCATGAGTGGCAATCAAACCGTTGATTTCAGCTTCAGGCGTCACGCGGGACAGGCGCCGGCTCTTGACCGTCGCAGCAACGGGAATTGCCGCCGCGGTCGCGGCTTGCACCCTGATCGCCACAAGCGCTGTTGCCCAAAGCGCGAGCGCCATCCGTGGTCCGTTGCGCTATGCCGCCATGCGGAGCGAGCCCGGACCCAGGCCCGTCTTGGCAACCCAGAACGCGGCGAGTAGCGACCAGATCGAACACCATGTTGCGAAGATCGACGGCACGCGCTTCCACTACGTGACGGCCGGGACCGGCGATCCCGTGTTGCTGATTCCCGGATGGCCCGAGAGCTGGATCGCCTGGCGCAAGGTCGTTCCCTTGCTGGTCGGCGCAGGCCGTCGCGTTGTCGTCCTCGACCCCAGAGGATTCGGCGAGAGCGACAAACCGGCCGGCGGCTACGATCTCGACACGGCCGCGCGCGACCTGCATCGTTTCCTCGAAGCGACCAACCTCACGCCTGCGGGAGGAATCGACATCGTCGCCCATGACGTCGGGACCTGGATCGCGCACGCCCACGCCGTGGACTATCCGGCGGACGTCAGGCGACTGGTGCTGACTGAATTGAACATTCCCGGAATTACCGCGTTCGCAGGCGGACTTCCGAGCGAGGCTGCCAATCTGAAGAGCTGGCAGTTTGCCTTCAATCGGCTGAACGATCTGCCGGAGATTTCTGGTCCAGGGACATGAGCGGGAGTATCTGGCCTGGATCTTCGCGACCAAGAGCACGCGATCCTACGCCATCGAACCGGCTGCTCTCGAAGAATACACGCGTGAGTATTCCGCGCCCGGCGCCATGCGCGCCGGTTTCGCCTGGTACCGGGCAAACTTCGACGCGGAGGGCCTGGCGCAGGCGAGGGTGCGTGCCGCCAAGCGACTGACGATGCCCGTTCTGGCGCTCGGAGGGTCCGACGGGGTGGGCGACGCGCTTCGCGCGACCATCGCCACCATCGGGGACCACGTGCAGGGAGGCCCGATCGCCCCGACGCAGGCGCGTCCGGGGGACGGCTGTGGCCACTTTCTCCCGGAAGAATGTCCTGACGAACTGACCGAGGCCGTCCTCAAATTCTGGCAGTCAACGCCGGAATAGACCGGCCGCCCTGGTCGCAATGCAGTGAAGGAGATCGACGATGCGGACGCGATTCAAGGAGCTCTCGATCATTGCGGTCGCCGCGCTCGCGTTGGCGGTCACGCTGCCGGCGAAAGCGGCTTCGGCTCAAACCGCGACCTCGTCCGACCGGCCAGGCGACGAGCTCTCGGGCAAGCTTGTCCGGCGCGAGGTCCAGCGCTCGCCGATATCGATTCCGGGCCGGGAAGTCGTGCAGGTGGAGACCCTAATTCCGGCGGGTGTCGAATCCGGATGGCATACCCATCCGGGCGAAGAGGTCGGCTACATCATCGCCGGCCACGTCGAGATGAAGGTGCGCGGACGTTCCAGCGTGTTGCTGCATGCGGGTGACGGTTTCCTGATCCCGCCGCGGACCCCGCATAATGCGCGCGACCTCGGCCCGGAAACCGGGCGGATGCTGTCGACCTATATCGTCGAGACAGGCCAGCCGCTCTCAACGTTCGTGGACGAACACGCTCAGAGGTAGGGCGGACGCCGGCGGGGCCGCATCCCCGTTGGTGGATTTGAGGACAAACCCGGCGCGCGCCGCGCCCAGCCTTCACCAGCATCGAGGAGAGACCGATGACGGACATCAAGGAAAGAGCCCGGACAACTGGCGTCGACAGTTCCAGCGCGCGGACGGTCGACATGAAGTTCGAGATCGTCGTCATCCCCGTTTCAGATGTCGATCGCGCCAAGCGGTTTTACGGTGGTCTCGGTTGGCGGCTCGACGCCGACTTCGCGGCCGGTGACGACTACCGCGTGATCCAGTTCACGCCCCCGGGCTCCGGATGCTCGGTCATCCTCGGCAAGAACGTCACCGCGGCGGCACCGGGCTCGGCTAAGGGATTGTACCTGATCGTCTCCGACATAGAGGCCGTCCGCAACGAGCTGCTCGCTCGGGGCTTCGAGGTCGGCAAGGTCTTCCACGACGCCGGCGGCGTGTATGCCGGCACCGACGAGCCCTATCTGTTCGGGCGGCTCCGGGTCAGCGGTGCGGATCCCGAGCATCGCAGCTACCGCTCGTTCGCCTCGTTCAGCGATCCGGACGGCAACGGCTGGCTGCTTCAGGAAATCACCGCGCGATTGCCCGGGCGCGTGGAGGGAGACACGACCTTCACATCGTCGAACGATCTCGCTTCCGCGCTCCGGCGTGCGGCGGCCGCGCACGGCGAGCACGAGAAGCGGATCGGCAAGCCGGATGCGGACTGGTCGGACTGGTATGCCGAGTACATCGTCCGCGAGCAGACCGGCAAGGATCTGCCGACGTGAGCCGCGGCTAGGGAGGGATTCGCATGCGATCCGACATGATTCCGGGAGCCGTCTTCCCCGACTATGAGCTTTCAGACCACACCGCGAAACGTCGGAAGCTA
>CAWFYF010000004.1:0-77281 GCA_963819935.1 uncultured Alphaproteobacteria bacterium | reverse complement strand
CATTGAAAAAATGATTTGTTCATCAAGGACTGGCCATCCAGGCGCATTGCCCTTCGATAAACTCAGGAGCCGTTCGGTCGCGGCTCTTGTGCTTTACGCGGCTCCCCTGCCGAGGAGAGGACATGAAGAGAAACAGCCAAGCCGAGAGCAAACCCTGAAGCCCCAATTGAGCCGGCGACCGCGCCAAACATTGTTCCAAGCCGGGCTGGCCACATTGCGGGACGTTGTCCGAGGGGGTGAGCTTGTTGGCTCGTTTGGCTGCCAAATTGCGGCAAAACTTGCTTTCCGGTTGAAAATACCGTCAGCCTTGACTACGGAAGGAGCGGCACCCTCCAGTTCCTTCCGGGAGTTCGATCCGCCGTGTCCCAGGACAATAAAGGTGAAGCTCGGCCGTTTTCGAGCAGCAAGCTTTCGGTCCTGCGCAAGCATCCGTATTTCTGTGATCTTGAGCCGGAGGCGTTCGACCAGCTGTGCCGTTACGCCAAGCACTCAACGCTGAAGCGGGGCGCCACCATCGTCTCCAAGGGCGACCCCGGCAACAGTCTGATCGCAGTGATCAGCGGCACGATAAAGATCAGCGTCTCCTCGGCCGACGGCCGCAGCGCGATTCTTAATCTGATCGGCCCCGGCGAAATCTTCGGGGAGGTCTCGGTGCTCGACGGACAGCCGCGCTCCGCCGACGCCACAGCCCATACCAATTGCGAGATTTTTGTCATCGACCGGCGCGAATTTCTGCCCTTCTTGCGAAGCCAGCCGGCACTGGCGATGAAATTCATCGAGCTGTTGTGCACGCGGCTGCGCAGGACCAGCGACCAGGTCGAGCAGGTCATCCTTCAAAACCTGCCGGGCCGGCTCGCCAGCGCGCTCATTCGTCTGACCGAAAAATACAAGCAGGAGCCCAAGGGGCGGACAATCGCCATCACCCAGCAGGAAATCAGCGAGATGGTCGGCATGACCCGCGAGAGCATCAACAAACAGTTGCGGGCCTGGGCTGCGCGCGAGTGGGTACGGCTGGAGCACGGCGCCATCGTCGTGCTGAATGTCGAGATGCTTCGCGAACTCGCCGAAGCCGGCGGCGACGAAGACGCCTGAGGCGTGATCCCGAAACTGTGATCGCATCCTTTGTGGGGCAATTCACACAGCTCTTGCGCGCCTTGAGCTAAACCGCGCCTGGGACACCACGCAATGGAGGCGTCCATGCACGGCAGGTTCGACAGTTCAGACGAAACGAGCGACAAAAGCATCTACCGGAGATGGGGCATCGGAGTTATTCTTTTGCCCGTCCTCTTGGTTGCCTTTTTGATCGGGCTGGCGGTCACCCAGCCGGATGTTTCCACCTTGATATCAGACGCGGCACAGGCCGAGCTGGCGAGTTCTGGTCAGGCAACCGGAGGGACTCCGGAGCAGGCCGCGCCACCGGCCAGGGAAGTACGCACCGCCAAGGCTCATTGAGGCAGCCTGACCAGCCGGTTCCAGTTCCGGCTATCGTGCCGCGTTGCTCGCGCATCGTTCCGGTTGGATTGACCGCGAGGGGCGGCAGCGGCGTTGCAGGCGCCGCTGCCGCCCCGAAGCGGAATCGCTAGGCTTTCCGGTTCTTCTCGACGATGTCGCGGAATTTCTTGACGTTGTCCTCGCCGGCATAGTCGGCGATCCGCTTGTAGGCGGGATCCATCCTGGCGCGGAACGGGGCCAGATCGGGCCGCGTGACCTGCATGCCGGCCTTCTGCAGCTTATCGATCTGGTCGGCCTCGGAATTGGCCATCAGCTTGCGCATCAGCTCGCCGGAGTTCTTGCTCTCCTCCCGGAAGATCGCCTGCTGCTCCGGCGTCAGCTTCTTCCAGCTGTTCACGCCGACGGTGTGGATCATGTTGTTGTAGACATGACGGGTCAGCGCCAGGTGCTTCTGGACCTCATAGATCTTGTTGAAGTAGATCACCGCGATCGGGTTCTCCTCGCCGTCGACCACCTTTTGCGACAGCGCGAGGTAGAGTTCGGGGAAAGCGATGGCCTGCACCACCGAGCCAAGCGCTTCCATGCAGACCTGAATCTGCAGTTCGGGCGGGGTGCGGATCTTCAGGCCCTTCATGTCGTCGGGAGAGTTGATCGGGCGCACGCTGTTGGTGACGTTGCGGAAGCCGTATTCCCAGTTTCGCAGCAGCACAAAACCCTGTTTCTCCGCGAGCGGCGCCAGCCAATCCATCGCCGGGCCGTCGAGAATCGGGAAGGCGTCCTGTGGTCCGTTGAAAATGAACGGAAGCTCGATGGTGGCGAAGGCCTTGTCGTATTTGTCGAGCTGGCCCTGGGTCGGCAGGCCCATGTCGATGGTGCCGAGTTTTATCTGTTGGGCCTGCTCGGGCGGGCCTCCCAGCTGGTTGTTCGGAAAGATCGCGATCTTGATGGCGCCGTCGGTGCGTTTCTCGATCTGGCTGGCGAATTGCTTGGCGGCGATATTCGCCGGATGGCTCTCTTCGGCAAAATGCGCAAACCGCATCGTGATCGTGGCGGCGCGCGCGATATGGGGAGCGGCCAATGCGAGGCCGGCGACGCCGGCGCTGGTTTTCAGGAAATTTCTGCGATCCATGGTTTCCTCCTGTTGTTCTGGTTTGCATTGTCTTGGTCCGCGATATTGCGGACGGTCATCCGCGGAAGCCGAAATAATGCGGCAGGAACAGCGTGAACCACGGCACGAATGCCACGATCAGCAGTCCGGCGAGCAGCACGATCAGATAGGGCAGCATCGCCCGCGATGCGGTCTCGATATTGCAGCGCATGACCGCGCAGCAGACGTAGAACCCGACGCCCGCGAACGGCATGAAGCCGCCGATTCCCATGGCGATGATCAGCACCAGCGCATAGTGCAGTTCGCTCAAGCCGAGCTTGCCGGCGATCGGGATCAACAGCGGCGCCAGCACGTTGAGCGAGGGCAGTCCTTCCAGCAGCACGCCGACCAGGATCAGGAGCACGATCGAGCAGATCATGAAGATCGCCTGGCTGTCGCCGACCGATTGCAGCAAGCTCACCAGCCGCTGCGGCAGATAGGCCACCGTCAGCGTCCAGGAAAAGCTCGAGGCGGCGGCAAAGATGAACAGCAGAACGCCGGTCAATGCCGCGGTATCCAGCGCGATGCGGACGAAGCCGCGCAGGTCCATCTCGCGATACACCAGGCTCGACAGCAGAATGCCGTAGACCACGGCGAGCGCCGCGATTTCGGTCGGCGTGGCGACGCCGAGGAGAATGCCGGCGAGCAGCGTTCCCGGCATCAACAGCGGCAGGATTGCGCCGAGCCCGGCGCGGACGATCACGCGGCCGCGGGCGCGGGGGATGCGCGGTACGCCGCTGGCGCGGGCGCGGACATAGATCAGCGCCATCAGGCAAAGCGCCATCACGGCGGCGGGCGCCAGCCCTCCGATGAACATGGCCCCGACCGAGACGTTGGTGATGGAGCCGACGATCAGCATCGCGATCGAGGGCGGCACGGTTTCGCCCATCACGGCGGAGGCCGCCAGCACGGCAGCACCTTCCGCTGCGCCGTGGCGTTCGGCCAGTTCGTCGCGCATCACGGTGCCGACCGCCGCCACATCGGCGGGTTTGGAGCCGGACAACCCTGAGACGACGTACATGCTGGCGACGGTGACCTGAAGCAGGCCGCCCTGCATATGGCCGACGAGGGCGTGAATGAAGCGCACCAGGCGGATGCTGATCCCGCCGCGCTCCATCACGAGGCCAGCGAGAATGAAGAAGGGAACCGCGAGCAGGATGAAATTGCCGGTGCCGTTGACCATGGTCTGCGGCAACACCACCAGCGGCGCGGTTCCGGTGCCCCAGAGATAGGTCGAAGTCGAAAGCAGCAGCACGAAGCCGACGGGAACGCCGGCGAGGATCGCGGCGAAGAACAGGCTGAGTGCCGCGATGATGGCGGCGTCGTCGCCGAGCAGGGGCAGCCAGGTGTCGCGGGTGAAGGCTGCGATGGTGACGAACAGGGCGAAGACGAGGCCGACGCCGAGCGCCATCGCGCCGTGATCGCGCCGGAGATTGACCGCGGCATAGAGCATGAGCAGCGCCATGCCGACTGGCAGCGGCGAGGCGATCAGCGCCGCCGGCAGCTGAAGGACGGGCGTCAGTTCACCCCAGCTCGAGGTGAGGAATTCGATGGAGACGAAGCCGGTGATTCCGGCGACGAACAGCACGACGACATCGGCGAGCGCAAGGCAGCCGCGTTCGCCGCCGTTGGGAAGCCGGCTGAGGATGACGCGGACGAAGGCGTGATCGCGCCGCCGGTAGGCGACCGCGCCGCCGATGAACGCCAGGATCGACAGCGCCAGACGCGCAATCTCGTCGGTCCACAGGAAGGAGTGGTGGAAAAACAGCCGCGCCATCACGTTCGCCAGCACCAGCACGAGTTCGCCGAGCAGTGCCGCCACGATCAGGCTTTCGGCGGCGCGATCGATCAGGCGAAGCCATGTCAGTTCCGGCCTTGCCGGCAAGACGTCGCCGCGGGAAAGAGCGATTTGCTCTTCCACCTCGATCGTCATGATCTCCACCGCGCTGTTGCTCATCGCGTCGCAACCAGCGCAAATGTCGAAATATCGAGAACGCCGTTCATGCAGTTACCTCCCGACGGCGCGGCATTTTGTTTATTGGCCCGCGTCCGCTATTTCTTGTCGGCTTTACTCGTCGAAGAACTCCGGATTGATGCTTTGCGTGGTGGAAATATCGGCGAGAAGCCTTTCCAGATGCAATTCCATCGCGCCTCTGGCGGCGTTCGGATCGTGCGCCTCGATCGCGACCAGGATCGCCTCGTGCTCGCCGATTGCGCGGCCGATCCTTCCCGTCTGCGGCAGGGTCAGCCGGCGATAGCGGTCGACATGGACCTTGACCTGCTGGATCAGCGTCCAGATGCCCGGATAGCCCGCGACGTCGGCGATGGTGGCGTGAAACGCTTCATCCGCCTGATGGAAAGCATCACTATCCCCGGCGGCGTCGGCCTCGCGCTGACGTTCCAGGATCGAATGCAGATTGAGGATCTGGCTGGCGGTTGCGCGCTGCGCGGCCATTTGCGCCGTGGTGGCCTCGAGCGCCTTGCGAATGACGATGGCCTCCGGCAGCGCGGCCAGCGGAATGCGCGAGACGAAGATGCCGGATTGCGGAAATATCTCCAGCAGGCCTTCGTCCGACAATTTCAGGATGGCCTCGCGCACCGGCGTTCGGCTCACGCCATAGGAGAGCGCGATCTCGGCCTCCGAGACGGCCTCGCCTGGATGCCGCTGCAGCGATACCAGCTCGGCACGAAGGTCCGAATAAATCCGCGCAGCCGCCGTCGCCGCGCGCGGCCGGCCGCCGCGGCGGGGGCCGGCGGCAGGACGAGCCATCGCGTCGGATCTGGTGTCCGATTTGGCTTCGCTCTTCTTTGTCGCGCGTACGGGCACGGTTGCTCTCAGGCCTGATTAATATATTAGTATATGAATCGGCTTTGGCAAACGGGAATTGGCTCGCCGGTTTCGCCGCGCTTTGGCATGCGGATTTTCTTGGGCGAAGGAGCTTCGGCTGTGACGGACTATCGCAAGCTTTTCGATCTCGGCGGCAAGACCGCCGTCGTGCTCGGTGCGGCCTCCGGCATCGGCAAGTCCTCGGCGGAGGCGCTGGCCGCGCTCGGCGCCCGCGTGATGTGTGCCGACCGCAGCGGCGAGGGCGCCGAAGCCACCGCCGCCGGCATTCGTGCGCAGGGCGGCTCGGCGGAGGCGGCCGGTTGCGACGCGGCCAGTGCCGCCGACGTCGCGGCGCTCGCGGCAACGACCATGGAAAAATTTCCGCGCCTCGACATCGCGGTGACGACGCCCGGGGCTGAACATCCGCAAGACCATCCTCGATTACACCGAGGAGGATCTCGACCGCGTCATCAACCTCAACATCAAGGGCACGGTGTGGTTCTTCCAGAATTTCGGACGGATCATGGTCGGCCAGAAAAGCGGCAGCCTGATCGCCTGTTCCTCGGTGCGCGCCGTCACCATCGAGCCGGGGCTTGGCGTCTACGGTTCGACCAAGGCCGCGATCGGCCTTTTGGTAAAGGGCTTCGCCTCCGAAGTCGGCCGCTTCGGCGTTCGCGTCAACGCGATCGCGCCGAGCATCGCCGAGACCGCGCTGACCGCGCCGTTCAAGGAGCGGCCCGACATCTACAATCTCTATGCCGCGCACACCGTCTTCAATCGCTGGAGCAGCGCCGATGAAGTCGCGACCGCGGTCGCCTATCTCGCCTCCGATGCGGCCAGCTATGTCAGCGGCAGCACGCTGTTCGTCGACGGCGGCTGGACCGGCATCGACGGGCCGCCGACCGGCCTGACGCAACTGGCGAAATAGGTTTTGCCAGCCGGACGCGCTATGTGCCGCTGAGGAAGCCCGCGCGCTCGCGCAACGCGCTGCTGATCGGCTGAAGTCAGCAAGCCGATCAGGCTTTGGGCCTGGCTCTGCGCTGGCCGCGCGCGCGGTCACCGCTGCCGTATACATGGTCGCAAGCTCGCAGCCGGCGGCAGCGAACCCGACAGCACCACGCCCTTTGTGCTGATGATCTCGGTCGATTGCGTGCAGCCGATCGGTCTGACGGCATCGGATGGCGGCCAGATGGCGCATCGCAGTGGCGCCGTTCGGATAGATCTTGAGCCGGGCGACCACCTCGTCGGCGATGCCGAGTTTTTGCAGAACCCTTGCGACGTGAATCCCGGCCGTCGATACCTTGGTGTCGGGAACGAAGATCGCATCCGCCGCAAGCAAGGCGGCGCGCAAGCTCGCGGCATCCCTGACGTTCACTTGCGGATCGCCGGCGCGAACCGCGAGCGCGGTCTCGACGAGCCCAACGTCGGCGATCGAGGCGGGCACGACAAGATTTTCCTCCGCCAGTTTTGCGATGATGGCCGCCGTCAGGATGACGATGTCGGTCGGCGCGCCCTTTCGCAGTTTATCGGCCATGGCACCGACCGCGCCGAATTCGCCTGCGATGTCGAACCCGGTCATTTCTCTTGAGCGTTGGCGCAAGGCTCGCGACCAGGCCCTGGGCCGCGCCGCCGCTGAGGATGTTCAGGCTTGTCATGAGCTCAATTCCATGGCCGCGATCAGGCTGTCGCGGGTGATCGGGAGACTGCGGACGCGCAATTCCAGCGCATCGTAGACGGCGTTGGCGATCGCCGCCGTGACCGGGCCGTGGGCGGCTTCGCCGGCGCCGAGCGGCTCGTTGTCGGGCCGCTTGATCAACTCGACGTCGACCTCCGGCACCTCGCTGAAGCGGAGGATCGGGTACTCCGTCCAGCTGTTGCTGGTGATGCGCCTGTCGTCGAAACGAACCCGCTCCTTCAGCACCCAGCTGGTGGCCTGGATCGCGCCGCCCTCGATCTGGTTGATGACGCCGTCGGGATTGATCGCCTCGCCGACATCGACCGCGATGGTCAGCCGCTTGACGCTGATGTCCTCGGCGCCCTCGATCTCGGCGATGACGGCGCAATAAGCGCCCGTGTTCTTGTAGCGCGCAAAGCCGATTCCGTAGCCACGGCCGCTCTGCTTCTCCGGCTTCCACTCGGCGCGTTTGGCGACGGCGCGGATCACGTCCTTGGCCCGCTCATCGCGCAAATGCCGCAGCCGGAAGGCGACCGGGTCCTCGCCGCGCTCGGCGGCGAGTTCGTCGAGAAAGGATTCGATCGCAAACACATTGCCCTGTGCGCCCAGCGTCCGCAGCGCGGAGGTGCGGATCGGCATGGTCAGCAGGCGGTGGCACTCGATCTGCCACGACGGAAAGTCATACAGCGGCACCGAGTTGCGATCGGCGCCGCCGCCATTGGCCTGCGGCGGATTGGTGGCGATGTAGCGCGGAAACGGGTTGGCCAACTCGGTCGCCGCGAGCAGCGCCGGCTGCGCCGCGCGCCCCGGCCGCGCGGTGTGGCCGTTGCCCCAGATCGAGTGGCGCCAGCCGACGATCTCGCCTTGCGCATCGAGATCGGCCTCGATCTCGATCGCCATCGCGGCCCCGAACGGCGCATGCGACAGCTCGTCCGCGCGCGACCACAATACGCGGACCGGCCGGCCGCCGGCGGCTTTCGCCAGCAGCACCGCATCGAGCGCGACATCGTCGGCGGCGTTGTGGCCGTAGCAGCCGGCGCCCTCCATGTGCTCGACCGTGATGTTTTCGAGCGGCAGTTTCAGAACCAGCGCGAGGTCGGCGCGGAGAAAATAGACGCCCTGGCTGTGGGTCCAGACGTGAACGCGGTCGCCGCTCCATTGCGCCATGGCGCAAGACGGCGCGATCGAGGCGTGCGCGAGATAGGGGCGGGTATACTGCCGCCGGATCGTGCGCGCCTTTTCGCGCACCGTGGATGCCGATCTCTTGTCGATCACCGTCGTTTCCGACGGCTGGCCCTTGAGCCATTCCGCGAGCCGGTTTTCGTCGGGCAGGGTTTCTCCGGCCGTCCAGGTCGCGCCCTTGCGCAGCGCCGTCAGCGCGGCCTCGGCGCCAGCCTCGGTCTGGCTGACCACGCCCGCGAAATTGCCGTCGCGCACGATGGCGACCAGGCCGGCAACGGCGCGCGCGGCATCTTCCGTCAAACCGGTGAGATTGGCGGCCGACAGCTCCGAGCGCAGCACGCGGCCGTGCAGCATTCCCGGCAGCGCGGTATCATGGATGAACCGCGGATGGCCGAAAACCTTGTCGGGAATGTCCAGCCGCTGAATCGAATTGCCGGCCACCGCGCGCTTTGCCGCCTGCTTCGGCACCGCGCTGGGCGTCGCGTCGCGATCCAGCGAGATCCTGTCGGCAAGCTCCCAATAGCTCGTCCTGATATTGCCGGGCCCGGAGATCGTGCCGTCCTTGATTTCGAGCGCGTCGGTCCCGACGCCGAACTGATCGGACGCCGCGGTGAGAAAAATCTGGCGGATTTCCGCGCAGGCCTGCCGGATGGCGCGGCCGGACTGCTGCACCGAAAGGCTGCCCGAGGTGACACCTTCGTTGGGGCTGCCCGCCGTCGAGGCGCGGATCATCTGCACCCGGCCGATATCGACATCGAGTTCGTCGGCGGCGATCTGGGCGAGTGCCGTCACGATGCCCTGGCCGATCTCCACCTTTCCCGGCGAGACCATCACCTGTCCCTCGGACGAGAACCGGATCCACGACGACAGCACCGGGTTGGCCGCGAGGCTGACGGGCAATTTCGGTGCGGGGGAGGGGGCGGGACTTGTCATGACGCCGCCATCTCGGCGGCTGCGCGCAACACCGCCCGCACTATCCGGTTATGCGAGCCGCAGCGGCAAAGATTGCGGTCGAGTGCGGCCTTCACCTGCGTGCTCGAGGGGTTCGGGTTTTGCATCAACAGCGCCGCCGCGCTCATCAGGATGCCGGAAACGCAATAGCCGCATTGCAGGGCCTGTTCGGCGATGAAGGCGCGCTGCAGCGGATGCGGTTTCGCGGGGCTTCCCAGCCCCTCGATGGTGGTGACGTCCTTGTCCGCCACCGACCATAGCGGGGTGTCGCAGGACGCCACCGCGTGATCGCCGACGATCACGTTACAGGCGCCGCATTCGTTGGCGCCGCAGCCGAAATGCGGACCTGTCAGGCCGAGTTTGCCGCGCAGCACGGCGAGCAGCGACGCATCGGAATCGGCGTCGACATCGGTCTCGACGCCATTGAGGCGAAAGCGAACACTTGGCATCGAGAATAAAACCTTGACGCTGGCCCGGCCTTATTGCGGCTTGTCGGGGAATTTCTTGACGACTTCGGCCCATTTCGCAATATCGCCGCGGAGATATTTGTCGAACTCCTCAGGCGTCATCGACATCGGAACCGCGCCCTGGTCCTTCCAGAGCTTGACGACGTCGGGTCGCTTCACAACCTCATTAACCCCGGCATTCAGCCTGTCGATGATCGGCTTTGGCGTTCCCGCCGGCGCCATCAATCCCAGCCAGATCGTCGCCTCGTATCCGGGCACGCCGGCTTCGCTTGCGGTCGGCACGTCCGGAAGCACGGCAGAGCGGGTCTTGCCGGTGGTCGCTAGCGCGCGCACCTGGCCTGCGGTGACGTTGGGGGCCATCGTCGTCAACGAGTCGATCATCATCTGCACCTGGCCGCCGATCACGCCTGAGCGCGCTTCGCCGCTGTTGCGGTAGGGGACATGCACCACATCGATGCCGGCCATGGCTTTGAACAGTTCGCCGGCCATGTGATAGGGCGTGCCGGTGCCGGAGGAGGCGTAATTGAGTTTCCCGGGCTGCGATTTGGCCAGCGCGATGAACTCGGCCAGCGTCTTGGCCGGGACTTGCGGGTGCACGACGATGACGAGGTCGGCGGAATTGACCGGCGCGATCGGCGCGAGATCGCGCATCAACTCGTATTTGCGCTGTGCCGGCGACATCAGCGATTCATTCGCCGTCTGAGTGTTCGACATCATCAGGAGCGTGTAGCCGTCGGGCGGCGATTTGACGACTTCCTGCGTGCCGATCACGCCGCCGGCGCCGGTGCGGTTCTCGACCACGACCGGCTGGCCGAACTTCTCCTGCAGCACATTGCCGATCAGGCGCGCCGCCACGTCGGCGGGCCCTCCGGCGCCGAAGGGAACGATGATCCGGATCGGCCTCGTCGGATAATCCTGCGCAAAACTGGGGGCGGCAAGATATGGCAGTGCAAAAAGGACTGCGGCTAATGCGAGCGCAAACCTTGGGGCCCTCATTTCTATCTCCCGGGAATTCTGGTCTTGTTCTGTGCTGGTTGTTGGCCAAATCCGGCGGAAAAGTCTAGCGGCAAACGAGGTCTGTCGACGAAAGACTCGCTATGCCCGATAGGAATAAAAGGTAACTTTTGGGGTACCAAGTCTCGCCCGAACAAAGGGACAATAAGATGAAACATCAGGGGATATCGCGCCGCACCGTGCTCAAGGGGTCAGGCGCGCTGCTTGCGGGCGCAGCCTTCTCGACGCGCGTCATGGCCGCGGCGCCGCCGCCGGAGCCGGTCACGCCGGCGCTGATCGAGGCCGCAAAGAAGGAAGGCCAGGTCAGCTATTACACCTCGACCGACCTGCCGGTCGCCGAGAAACTGGCGAAGGCCTTCGAGGCGAAATATCCTGGCATCGCCGTGCGCGTCGAGCGCACCGGCGCGGAGCGGGTGTTCCAGCGCATCGGCCAGGAATATTCCAGCAACATCCACGCCGTCGACGTGGTGAATTCGTCGGATGCGGCGCATTTCATCGTCTGGAAGCGCGACGGCATTCTGGCGCCCTACGTGCCGGAGGACGTCGCCGCCTATCCCGCCGAGCACAGGGATGTCGACGGCCAGTTCGCGAGCTTCCGCGTCTGGCTCAGCATCATCGCCTACAACACCACGCTGGTGAAGCCGGAGGAAGCGCCGAAGAGTTTTGCGGATCTGCTCGATCCCAAGTGGAAAGGCAAGATCGTCAAGGCGCATCCCGGCTATAGCGGCACCATCATGACCGCGACCTATCAGATGCAGCGCGATCTCGGCTGGAGCTGGTTCGAGCAACTGGCGAAGCAGAACATCATGCAGGTGCAATCGTCGGCCGATCCGCCGAAGAAGCTCGACCTCGGCGAACGCGCGGTCATGGCCGACGGCAACGAATACAATATCTTCCAGCTCAAGGAGAAGGGGCGCCCGGTCGAGCCGGTCTACGCGACCGAGGGGTCGCCTTTGATCATCGGCCCCAATGGCATCTTCAAGTCCTCGCCCAATCCGAACGCGGCAAAGCTGTTCCAGTCGTTCTGCTTCAGCCGCGAGGCGCAGCAGCTCATCGTCGACGTCGGGGGCTTGCGCTCGGTGCATCCGCAGACGCGGGAGAAGCCGGGACGGAAACCCTTCAAGGACATCAAGACCATGAAGGACGACGCGGCCGCGGTGGAACAGCAGGGCGACGCGATCAAGGCGCACTACACCAGACTGTTCCACGTCTGATGCGCCGATGACTTCCCAACTGCCCAGGATTTCGGTCGCAGAAGCGCTGGCCGACAGGATCGTTGCGCTGAAGCCGGGCATTCTCCCGGCGCCGACGTTGCGCAAATGCGAGGACCTGCTGATCGACGTGGTCGGCCTGTGCGTCACCGCGCGCAACGAGGATTACGTCAGAAGCGCGCTTGCCGGTTGGGACGATGACGGCCCCTGCACGGTGATCGGTCATGCCCGCACGCTGACCGCATCGGGCGCGGCCTTTGTCAACGGCACCGCGGCGCATGGCGAGGATTTCGACGACACCTTCGAGGGCGGTCCGGTGCATGCCGGCGCGGTGATCGTGCCGGCGGTGCTGGCGGCCTGCGAGCGGCACAATCCGGATGGCCGCATGGCGCTGACGGGCATTGCGGTCGGCACCGAAGTTCTCTGCCGGTTGAGCCTCGTGGTGCCGAAAGCCGTGCACAAGGCGGGCTTTCACCCGACCGCGATCTTTGGCGCGATGGGGGCTGCGGCCGGCGTCGGCGCTGCACTTGGCCTCAACGCCCGGCAGATCGTCGATGCGCTCGGGATTGCCGGCAGCATGGCCGGCGGCATCATCGAATATCTCGCCGAGGGTGCCTGGACCAAGCGGCTGCATGCGGGCTGGGCGGCGCAATCGGGCCTTCGCGCGGCGCTGCTGGCGCGGCAGGGTTTTGTCGGGCCGCGCACGGTGTTCGAGGGCGTGCATGGGTTGTTCCATGGTTTTGCCCACACGACGCACGGCGACTACGACGCGCTGATCGGTGATTTCGGCACGCGCTGGGTGACGGACACGCTGGCGTTCAAGCCCTATCCTTGCGGGACCATGGCGCAGCCCTACATCGATTGCGCCCGGCGGCTGGCGGCGCGCGGCATCAAGGCCGAAGACATCCGCGAAATCGTCTGCGAGGTGGCGGAAGGAACGGTGCACCGGCTGTGGGAGCCCCTGGCTTCCAAGCAACGCCCGCCCAACGGTTATGCGGCAAAGTTTGCGACGCCGTATCTGCTGGCGACCGGGTTCGTCCATGGCGGGGTCGGCCTCGGCGCATTCACGGATGCCGCGATCAACGACGCGCGCGTACTCGCGCTGGCGGCCAGGGTGAAATTCGTGGTCGATCCGCAAAATCCCTATCCGAACAATTATACCGGCCACATCCGGGCGATCCTGACCGACGGCAGCGTGATCGAGGAGCGGCAGCCGCATCTGCGCGGCGGCGCGCAGGAGCCGCTGACGCGACAGGACGTCACCGAGAAATTCGCGCTCAATGCCCAGCATGGCGGCTGGACCAAGGCGCAGAGCGATGCGACGCTGAAGCTGCTGGCGAAGCTCTACGATAGCCGCATCGATCTTTCATCGCTTCGCGGATAGGAAAACATGGCTGGCAGCAACGAACTCGGCGGCAAGGTCGCCATCGTCACCGGCGCCGGGCGAAACATCGGGCGTGCCATCGCGCTGGCGCTGGCGGAAGCCGGCGCATGGGTCGTCGTCAATTCGCGCAGCAACCGCGCCGAGGCGGATGCGGTCGCGTACGAGATCGCGGCCAAGGGCGGCAAGGCGCTGGTCCTTATCGGCGACGTGGCGGACGCCGCGGCGGTGCAGGCGATGGCGGACGCGACGATAAAGCAGTTGGGGCGCCTCGATATCCTCGTCAACAATGCGGCGCTGCGGCGTGAGAAGCCCTTTGCCGAGATGAGCTACGCCGAGTGGCGCGAGATCATGGATGTCACGCTCGATGGCACGTTTCACTGCGTGAAGGCCTGCCTTCCCGCGTTGAAGCAAAGCGGATCTGGAACCATCGTCAATATCGGGGGGCTTTCCGCCCATACCGGCGCAAAGGATCGCGCTCATGTGGTGACGGCGAAGGCGGGAATCGTCGGCTTCACCCGCGCGCTGGCCCATGACCTGGCCGATGACGGCATTACCGTGAATTGCGTCGTTCCGGGCCTGATCGGCACGCCCCGGCCCAAGGACAAGCCGGAACCCGCGCATCATCTGACCCATCAGACCATCACCGGCGCGCGCGGCAGGCCGGAAGATGTCGCCGCAGCCGTGCGGTTCCTGTGCGGCCCTGGCGCGCGCTACATCACCGGCCAGGCGATCCACAGCAATGGCGGGGCCTACCTCGGCGCCTAGCGCATGGGGCGCTATCATTTTCGTCGCGATATGCCGGATAAATACGCTCGGCTGCCCCGGATTTTGATGGTAGCAATTGTGTCATGAACCAGCAGGCCAAGATCGATATCCGGCATTCGACCTGTCCGCATGATTGCCCGTCGGCCTGCGCGCTCGATGTCGAGGTGATCGACGGTTCCACCATCGGCCGGGTGCGCGGCTCCAAGCTGCAGACCTATACCGCCGGGGTCGTCTGCGCCAAGGTCGCCCGCTATGCCGAGCGCATCCATCACCCGGACCGGCTGATGTATCCGCAGCGCCGCATTGGGCCGAAGGGCTCCGGGCCAGTTCGCGCGGATTTCCTGGGACGAGGCGCTCGACGAGATCGCCGATCGGTTCAACTCGGCCGAGCGCGAGTTCGGGGCTGAATCGGTTTGGCCTTATTACTATGCCGGCACCATGGGGCTGGTGATGCGCGACGGCATCAACCGCCTTGCGCATGTGAAGAAATATTCCCGCTTCTACTCGACCATCTGCGCCAACGTCGCCCGCGTCGGTTTTGCCATCGGCACCGGCAAGATCGCCGGCGTCGATCCGCGCGAGATGGGCGTCTCCGACCTGATCGTGATCTGGGGCACCAATCCCGTGAACACCCAGGTCAATGTGATGACGCATGCGATGCGCGCGCGGAAAGAACGCGGCGCCAGGATCGCGGCGGTCGACATCTACAACAACGACACCATGAAGCAGGCCGACATCAAGATCCTGCTGCGGCCGGGCACCGACGGCGCCTTTGCCTGCGGCGTCATGCATGTGCTGTTCCGCGAGGGTTTTGCCGATCGCGCCTATATGGAGCGCTACACCGATTGCCCCGCCGAACTCGAGGCGCATCTGGCGACGCGGACGCCGGAATGGGCGTCCTCGATCTGCGGCGTGCCGGTTGCAGGAGATCGAAGCGTTTGCCCGCCTGGTTGGCACGACGAAACGTTCGTTCTTCCGGCTCGGCTATGGCTTTACCCGCAGCCGCAACGGCGCGGCGCAGATGCACGCGGCGCTGTGTATCCCGGCGGTGACCGGCGCCTGGCAGTACGAAGGCGGCGGCGCGTTCTTCAACAATTACGCGCTGTGGAAATTCGACGAATCCATCATCGAGGGCCATGACGCGATCGATCACTCGACGCGGGTGCTCGATCAGTCCAAGATCGGGCGCATCCTGACCGGCGATGCCGAGGCGCTGCACGGCGGGCCGCCGGTCAAGGCGATGCTGATCCAGAACACCAATCCGGTGACGGTAGCGCCCGAGCAGGCGCTGGTGCGCCAGGGATTTGCCCGCGAAGACCTGTTCATGGCGGTGCATGAGCAGTTCATGACCGAGACCGCGCAGATGGCCGACATCGTGCTGCCGGCGACCATGTTCATGGAGCATGACGATCTCTATTACGGCGGCGGCCATCAGCATATCTCGGTCGGCGCCAAGCTGATCGAGCCGCCCGGCGAATGCCGCTCCAACCACGAAGTGCTGCAGGGGCTCGGCCGCCGCCTCAACGCTGTGCATCCCGGTTTCGAGATGACGCCGCGCGAACTGATCGACGCCACGCTGAAGAAGAGCGGCCATGGCGACATCGAGACGCTCGAGGCCGATCTGTGGCGCGACCTGCAGCCGGATTTCCGCACCTCGCATTATCTCGACGGTTTCGCGCACAAGGACGGCAAGTTCCATTTTAGGGCGGACTGGGCGCATCCGCCGATCGGCAATGCCGGCCTGATGGGGGCGTGGGAGCAGATGCCGGCACTGCCGGATCACTGGACCATCATCGAGCAGGCGGATGAGAAGCATCCGTTCCGGCTTGCGACCAGCCCGTCGCGCAGCTTCCTCAATACCTCCTTCAACGAGACCCCGTCGTCGCAGGCCCGCGAGGGTGCGCCGAGCGTGATGATCCACCCCGAGGACGCCGCACCGCTCGGGATTGCCAACGGCGACGCCGTCACCCTCGGCAATGACAGGGGCGAGACTACGCTGATTGCAAAACTGTTCGATGGCCTGCGCCGTGGCGTCCTGATCGCCGAATCGATCCACCCCAACAAAGCCCATATCGGCGGCCGCGGCATCAATACGCTCACCGGGGCCGGCTCGATCGCCCCGATCGGCGGCGCGGCATTCCACGACAACAAGGTCTGGGCGAAGAAGGCCGCGGCTCAGCAACCCAAAGCTTCGGTTATGATGAAATCAGAACCGAATCTCTGATCCTCTGTTTGACGCGTTTTCTTGACGCGAACCGGTGCCCACTTCGCTCGAAACGCCATAGAACAGCTAAATCGCCCTTGCAGTCGCCCTGCATCCTGCCGTTAATGTCCGCCGGCAATGACAAGGCGGGCAGGGCAATGACCGACAACAACAGCGTGGTGTGCGAGAAGCGCGGGCAGGCATTCTGGATCACCATCAACCGGCCGGACAAGCGCAACGCGCTCAATGCCGAGGTGATCGCGGGCATCGGCAAGGGCTATCGCGACTGCCCATGACGACAAGGATGTGCGCGTCATCGTCCTGACCGGGGCCGGCGACAAGGCGTTCTGCGCGGGCGCCGATCTGCAGAATTCGGGCGCCGCCTTTGCGATGGATTTTGCCAGACCCAATGTCGACTACGCCGACCTGTTGCGGCTGTCGCAGAACGCCACAAAACCCGCGATCGCGCGGGTCGGCGGCGTCTGCATGGCCGGCGGCATGGGCCTGTTGTGCATGACCGACATGGCGGTTGCCGCCGACCACGTGATTTTCGGCCTGCCCGAGGTAAAGGTCGGTGTGTTCCCGATGCAGGTGATGGCGCTGTTGCAGTCCATCGCCCCGCGCCGCCTGATCAACGAGTGGGCGCTGACCGGCGAACCCTTCGACGCCAGGACCGCGCAGGCGGCGGGCCTCCTCAACCATGTGGTGCCGTCGGCGGAACTCGACGCCAAAGTCGACTGGCTGATCGGCCGCATCGTCGACAAATCACCGACCGCGATCCGGCGCGGCAAATACGCCATGCGCGCGATCGCCGCGATGTCGTTCGATGAAAGCATCGCCTACACCGAAAGCCAGATCGCGCTGTTGGCGATGACGGAAGACGCCAAGGAAGGCCTCAAGGCGTTCGGGGAAAAACGGAAGCCGGTTTGGCCGGGAAAGTGAGCGACTTGCAGCGGCCAATTTGCGCAAAGTCCTGATTCAATTTTCAAACAGCCCTGGATACGGCTTCGCGATCTCGCGACGCGTTGCGCCCGAGGTTTGCAAAGAACCTTCCGCCCGAAGAGGGCGCGCGGGAATGCCGGATGCCCAGTGCACCCGCAGCCTCGTGTGCGAAGTGGTAGTTTTAGAATGCACACGAGTATTCACAGCGGTCGCACCGGAAATCACCCGGCATCCCCGCACGCAATGGTTTTAACGGCTTCCTTCGTGCTCTCCCCGGCGATCGGCGTTTTTGCCACCGTCGCTCCCAAGAAGCTTGCTTCTCAAGAGCTTGACGCCAGCGTCGAGGCGTCAGGACCACACGACTTCTCCGTCCGCATGAGCGCTGTTCGTCAAAAGCGCCGCCGCGTCCACCGCATCCCACCCCGCGTCCGTGACGATCGCGATACGCCCCTCGAGTGGGGTGAGACGGCTGGAGTTATGAAAGTGATTTGCGAAAAATCGGAAGCGGAATATTTTTTCGCGCGGGACTGGACAGGTAGAAACAGCTTGATCCCGTTCGATAAATTCGATTTTGCGCGCAAGCCTGTCGGGCAGGGTTGGACGGCACCGAGCTGATCAAGCCGACAAATCACCGAGCCCACTGTCCGTCGGGCTGTTCATTGGCCTGAACCGGACCTGGCAACCGCAGCGTGCTGCAGTCCTGTTTTTCAATCCGGATAAGTCCGAGGAGGCAATGTCAGGAGATCAAGACGCTGGCTGTTGGTACCTTGCAGAAGTATTGGAACTCCAGGGTGAGGGTTCGTCCAGAATGGACTTGGCTCACGATCGGATTAAAACGCTGCGCAGGAGGAGATAAGCTGCAGATTGCCCCACTGACACTACAACGGAGGTTCGCCATGTCAGATATTACTGAAATGAAAGATCACGTTTATAAGATCCTGGAACTCGTAGGATCTTCTGAAAAAAATATTGAAGATGCCATTCAGAATGCCATATCCCGCGCATCAAAGACCATTCGCTATATGAAATGGTTCGAAGTCGTACAAACGAGAGGCCACATCGAAAATGGGTCTGTTCGCCATTACCAGGTCACCTTGCGGGTTGGATTTACTCTAGAGGGATAATGCTCGGCAAAACACGCAAGGCCGGGTTAAAGCGGTGATGACGGCAGGTATTGGCATTTGCAAATATCTGCTCGCGAATGCAAAGTGCCCCGACGCCCACGATACGGTACCATCGGTGTCTTCCGCCTCAGGTACCAAACGGCCATGCTCGCTGCATTGCGCGATGTTGCCTTTGGTGCGCCGCACAAGCATCGCTTGCTCGCAAACTTCTCTCCTCTTTTCTGATGGAGAGGCGTAAAATTACAGAAGGATCGAGACTTCCGGTTCGACGGCGCTTGGATCGGGCAGGCATCGGTCTCTGCGGTTCGGGGGCATGGTCGAACTTGAGGAGAGCGACATGATATCCGAAATACAAGTTCACGTGATCGCGCGTCAGATGTTCGAGAAGCACGGCCTCGAGGCTATCGCCCAGGCGGCCCAGAATGCCCAGGCTTGCGAGAACACGGGCGACACCGAAGAAGCCAGGGAGTGGCGCCACATCGAAGACGCCATGAAGATGATGCGGGGACCGCATCAAAGCTGAGGGGACTGCAACGTTCCTTCGATGAACGGGAGAGGGCGATCCCGCTCCCACGTGCAGGACGGCGCGATTAAAAAATCGGAATCCCCACTATTGCGCCGCAATAGATCGCTTGCGGCGATGTTGGAGACCCAAGCTTTGGGACTGGTTCTGCCTTATAGTGCGATCGGTTCTACTGAACAGCGAATGTTCGGTGGCGAAGAAGTGCAGGGAGTTGGCCATGGCTCATACCCTGGTTCCCAGCGACCACGTAGAGACTGCATCGGTCTACGGTCGCAGCGATGAGAAAATCGGCACGATCGAGCGATTGATGCTCGAAAAGAAGAGCGGAACGGTTGCCTACGCGGTCGTGAGATGCGGCGGATTACTCAAGGGCGAGGTACACCACTATCCGGTGCCTTGGGATTCGCTGCGGTACGATGTGGCGCGTAAGGCCTACACAACCAACCTGACGTTAGAAGAACTTCGGAGCGGCCCATCGGAGCTCGACGGCGAGGCTTTCGACTGGGGCGATCGCTCCGCGGTCTATCACCATCCGCAGTATTGGTCGGTGTAGAGCAGCCAACCTGCCGCGAGTGTATGCCGCCGCCGGCGAGTATCTGGCAGGGATGCGGGCGTCGGAGTACGACACACACGTTAGAATGTGCCATCCGGCGCCTGTACGATAAACCGCTCTGGAAATTTGAAAGGGCCGGAGACGGTGCTGCGTTTTCGTGCTACGATCAAAGCCGGGCAGGCGGAGAGACGCGATGCTGTTTCGTTTCGCATTTGCCCTTGTGTCGATGGCGGCGATGCTGGTTCATCCCCATGACGCCGTCTCGCAGGATCTGCTGCGCTATGTCGACCTCAACAGTCCGGAAATGTCGACATCGGAGATGACGCGCGCCGAGGTTGACGCGCTTCTCAAGGCGGCGCCCCAAGGCCCCGGGGACCAACGCTCTGCGGATTTGGAGGGAAAGCGGCTGTCGCACCTCGATCTATCGGGCCTCGACTTCTCCGGCAGCAATCTTCGCCTGGCCAAGCTCAACCGGACAAATCTGAAAGGCGCGCGCTTCGATCGGGCCATCCTGAACCAGGCCTGGCTGATCGACGCGGATTTGACGGAGGCGTCCCTCGTCAAGGCGTCCCTGCTCAGCACGCAGATGCAGCGCGCCAAGCTTGGCGGCGCCGATTTGAGCGGCGCGCGCATAACCGGAGATCTTTCCGGTGCCAGCCTGATCGGGGCCAAGCTTGCCGGCGCCGATCTCAGCGCGGACATGCACAACCAGTCGATGGGCCTGATGCGTGGCGTGCTCAAGTCCGCCGATCTCAGGAATGCGGATCTGAGCGGCGCCAATCTCTCGCGCGCCAATCTCGAATTTGCAAAACTGCAGAATGCCAATCTGGCGAACTGCAACCTCAATCACGCCGACCTTGCGGGAGCCGACCTCTCCAACGCCAATCTCGCCGGCGCCGACTTCACCGAGACCGACCTCGAGTCGACCCTCTTGCCGAACGCGGCCGCACTCGCCGAGGCCCGCAATCTGGACAAGGCCTGGAACTTGACCCTGGCGCGGCGCCCACCATGACGGATGTGATCCCGACCGGACATTGAGCAGGCCCGGCAGAAGCTCAGGTAGGCTGCCTTAAGTGTCAGTTCCCAAGGGTATCTCGACCGATCCATGAGCATCCGGGAAGCTCCGCATTGGCAGGTTCGAGTCAATGGCGTTATGATTCCCCCTGAATGCAGGCTGGGGAGTCCCGGTCGGGTGAGGTCTCGTTTTGTGAACTTGAAGTGCAAGAAGACAAAGCTGCGGTTCGCGTATTTCGCCATTGCGGGTTTGACCGCGCTGATCGCGGCCGGCGATCATGTCGGCGCCACGGAGCGCGGGGGCGAGCGCACGGTCGAGTCCATCGAGTCGCGTACCGCCGGCGAGCCGGTCCTGGCAATCGTTTCGCTGCAGAAGCAGCGGATCACCGTCTATGACGCCAATGGCTGGATCCTCCGGGCGCCGGTGTCGAGCGGCCAGAAGGGACGCGAGACACCCTGCCGGGATATTCAGCGTCATCCAGAAAGAGGCGGACCACTACTCGAATATCTATGACGATGCCTTCATGCCGAACATGCAGCGCATCACCTGGTCGGGCATCGCTTTGCACGGCGGCCAGTTGCCGGGGTATCCGGCGTCTCATGGCTGCGTGCGGATGCCCTTCGACTTCGCAGCGCAGCTGTTCGACGTGACCCGGATGGGCTTGCGGGTGATCGTGGCGCCGACCGATGTGGCGCCGGTGGAGATTGCCCATCCGGCTCTGCTGCTGTCGAAGCCGGGCAATAGCGCGCTGGCCGCCGCCCGTATCGCCGAGGCGAATGAGGCGACCAGGAAAGCGGACGAGGCGAAACGCACCGCCGGGACGGCTTTCCGGGATTCCGTGCAAGCCATGACGCCGGTCCGCGTGGCGGAATTTCAAATTCGACGAATCGAAGCGCAATTGGCGGCTGCCGAGACCGCCCCTGGCTCCGCCATCGCCGGCGGAAACAACGGAGCAGGCGAGGGACGCCAAGGCGCAGGCCTCCGCCAAACTCGCGGAGTTGCAAGCTCAATTGGCTGCTGCCAAGGCGGAACTGCAACCGAAGCTCGATGCCGTCGCGGCCGCGCGCGCAGCCGTCGTCGTCGCGGAAGCCGAGCGGATCGCGGCAGTCGAGGCGGCGCGCCAGATGGCACGCGAACTCGAGCCGGTATCGGTGTTGATCAGCCGCAAGACCCAGCGGCTGTATGTCCGGCAAGGCTTTGAGCCGATCCTGGAGACTCCGGTGACGATCCAGGATCCCGATCGGCCGATCGGCACGCATATCTTCACCGCCATGGAACGGAGCGCCGGCGGGGCCGACTTGCGATGGAGCGTCGTCTCGCTGGAAAGCAGCGGCGCGCGCGCGTCGCAAGGCCGGACACGCGCGGACCGTGGCCGCGACGTCGAGCCGGCGCCGGCGGACACGGCAAGCGCGAAGAGCGCGCTCGACCGGATTGTCATTCCGCAGGACGCATTGGACCGGATCGCCGGGATAGCGCCGCGATCTTCCCTGATCATCACGGACGAAGCCTTGAGCACCGAGACCGGCAAAGGCACGGATTTCGTGGTGCTCTTGAGCGGCGAACCGCAAGGCGGCATCAAGACCCGACGGCGCGATCCGGGCGCCGAATTCAGTTACGCGCGGCCCCCACGGCTGTTTGACTGGCGATAGCCATTCTCCCGGGCCGCGGCTCGCACCGCCGCCCGTGATCGCTCACGGACGCGTTAATCTGTTTCGAGGCAGGGCTTCGAAGAAATCAAAGGGCTTCGAAGAAATCAAATCGAGCGCGGAAGAAACCATTTTTGCGAGGCCGCGAAGATCGCCGGACATAATGAGCGTCCATTGCTGGAGAGCTGACCTACGCCTGAGTTCGGTCACGTCCGCGGCATTCGCGGAGCGGCTGTCGCCAGAGAGCGGAGGGTCAAGCCCAAGGGGATAGACGCCATGCTCGCCGAAAAATTCATCCTGCTGATTGAGGCCCTCAGACCCCATACCTATCCGGACGGTGGTCCGATCGTGGTGAGCACCTCGCCGCACGTTCCGGTCAAGCTGCCAGGCGGCAACAGAAAGTAACGGCCAGGTACAGTTTCCGATTGCAACCGGCCGGTCAGCCCGGATTGGCCTTTAGGCCAGCGGCTTCGATGCCGGCGATTGCGCAGATCTCGTCATTGTCCGAGGTGTCGCCGCTGACGCCGACGGCGCCGAGCAGGACGCCGCCGCTCTGGATCAAAACGCCGCCCGGCACCGGCACCAGCCGGCCCTGCGCCAGCGTGTTCACCGCATCGACAAAATAGGCCTGCTCCTGCGCGCGCTGGAACAGCGCCCGCGATCCCATGCCCATGGCGAGCGCGCCATAGGCCTTGCCGTGGGCGATCTCGCTGCGCAGCAGGCTGGTGCCGTCCTGCGCCGCGGAGATTTTCACGCAGCCGCGCGCATCGAGCACGGTGACGACGAGGGGCTTCAGTTTCTTCTCGACCGCCTTGGCCAGCGCGGCGTCGAGAATTTTGCGGGCGACGTCGAGGGTCAGTTCGGACATGGATCGGTTCCTTTTTGCATGAGATGAGGGATTAGGGGGTGGGGCGCGCGCTGTCGAGGCTCATCGCCAGCACGCGGGCGACGTGAAGGGCCGATCGCTCCGTGCCGTCGGCAATCTGGTGCCGGCACGAGGTGCCGTCGGCGACGATGAGCGCGCTGGCTGCAGCGTTGCGCACCGCCGGCAGCAGCGACAGCTCGGCCATGTCGATCGAGGCCTGATAGGTGTCGGCCCCGTAGCCGAAGGCGCCGGCCATGCCGCAGCAACTGGACTCGATGGTCTCGACCTTGAGGTCGGGAATCAAGCGAAGCGTCTGTTCGACCGGCTTGAACGCGCCGAACGATTTTTGGTGGCAGTGGCCGTGCACCAGCGCCTTGCCGGCGACGGGACCGAGCGGCAGTTGCAGGCGACCCGCCTCGGCCTCGCGTACCAAAAACTCCTCGAACAGCTGCGCCTGCGCACTGATGCTCTTGGCGGTGTCGTCGGAGCGCAGCGAGAGCAGCTCGTCGCGCAGCGTCAACAGGCAACTCGGTTCGAGCCCGATGATGGGCACGCCGCGCGCGGCGAAGGGCGCGTAGGTCGTGACCAGCCGGTCGAGCTCGGCGCGGGCGTTGTCGACGAGGCCGGCGGACAGAAAGGTGCGGCCGCAGCATAGCGGCCGTCCGCCATCCGCGGGTTTTGGAATATGGACGCGATAGCCGCCTGCGACCAGCACGCGCAGCGCCGCATCGAGATTTTCCCGCTCATAGGCGCGGTTGAATGTGTCGGCGAACAGCACGACCTCGCGGCCGTCGGCCGGCCCGACCGCCTCAACATTTGTCTTGAACACATCGCGCCGCCACGCCGGCAACGTCCGCCGCGCGCTGATGCCGGCGAATTTCTCGAACAGCTTTCGCAGCAGGGGACTGTTGTTGCGCCAGTTGGCGAGCGGGGCCAAGCGCGCGGCAACACCCGCATAGCGCGGCAGATAGCCGACCAGCCGATCCCGCAGCGACAGCCCGTGTTTTGCCGCCCGCGCGGCCAGCACTTCGATCTTCATCTTGGCCATGTCGACGCCGGTCGGGCATTCCAGCCGGCAGGCCTTGCAGGAGACACAGAGTTTCAGCGTCTCCATCATCTCGTCGGAGGACAGCGCGTCCGGACCCAACTGGCCGGAGATCGCCAGCCGCAAGGTGTTGGCGCGGCCTCGCGTGACGTCCTTCTCGTTGCGGGTGGCGCGATACGACGGACACATCACGCCGCCTTCGAGCTTGCGGCAGGCGCCGTTGTTGTTGCACATCTCGACCGCGCCCTGAAAACCGCCGCCGGCGCCGGGATAGGCCGACCAGTCGAGCACCGTCTTGAAGTCGCGGACGCGATAGTCCGGCGGATAGCGAAACAGCGCGCGGTCGTCCATCCTGGGTGTGTCGACGATCTTGCCGGGATTGAGCACATTTTCGGGATCGAAGCGGTGCTTGACCTCTCTGAAATCCGCGATGATGCGCGCGCCGAACATGGTCTCGTGGAATTCGGAGCGCACCAGGCCATCGCCATGCTCGCCGGAATGCGAGCCCTTGTATTCCCTGACCATCGCAAAGGTTTCTTCGGCGATGGCGCGCATCGCCTTGACGTCCTTTTCCAGTTTCAGGTTGAGCACGGGACGCACATGCAGGCAGCCTTCGGACGCATGCGCATACATGGTGCCGCGGGTGCCGTGCCGGGCAAAGATCTCGTTGAGGCGGGCGGTGTAATCGGCCAGATGCGGCAGCGGCACCGCGCAGTCCTCGACAAAGGAGACCGGCTTGCCCTCCTGCTTCATCGACATCATGACGTTGAGGCCGGCGGCGCGAAACTCGGCGATGCCGGTCTGCAGCGCGGGCTCGGTGATCTCGACCACGCCGCCCCATTTGCGCCTGGGATTGTTCCAGCCGAAGCCGAGGTCGCGCATCAGTTCGCTGAGCGCCTTCAAGCGCCCGAGATTGTCGGCCTGTTCCTCTTCGGCAAATTCGACGATCAGCACCGCATCGGGATCGCCGCGCACGGCGGTCGCAATGATCGGTTTGAACATTTCGATCTCGCGCCCCAGCGCCAGCATGGTGCGATCGACCAGCTCCACCGCGATGGGACGCAGCCTGACCAGATGCTGGGCGGCATCCATCGCCTCGTAGAAACTGCCGAAATGGCAGACGCCGAGCACCTTGTTGCGGATCACCGGCCAGAGCTTCAGCTCGACCTGGGTGGTGAAGGCGAGGGTACCCTCGGAGCCCACCAACAGATGCGCCAGATTGTTCGGCGTATTGCGCGGCACCAGCGCATCGAGATTATAGCCGCCGACCCGGCGCTGCACTTTCGGAAATCTGTCGGCGATTTCGTCGGCCTCGCGGGCGCCGAGATCGAGCATGTCGCGAAACAGCGCAAGGCCGCCGTCGCCCGCGCTCGATGGCGCAAGATCCCGCGCGACCTCGCCGAAATGCAGCAGCGTGCCGTCGGCAAGGGCTGCGTCCATCGAACGGGTGTTGTCGCGCATGGTGCCGTAGCGGAGCGAGCGACCGCCGCAGGAATTGTTGCCGGCCATGCCGCCGATCGTGGCCCGCGACGCGGTGGATACGTCGACCGGAAACCACAGGCCATGCTTCCTGAGCTGGCGGTTGAGGTCGTCGAGCACGATCCCCGGCTCGACCACGCAAGAGCGGTTCTCGAGGTCGAGCGAGACGATGCGGTTCAGATGCTTGGAGAAATCGACGACGATACCGTCATTGACGGTCTGGCCGCATTGCGAGGTGCCGCCGCCGCGCGGCGTGACGATCCGCCCGGCGTCGCGGGCAATCGCCAGCGCCCGTAGCGCCTCGTCCATGGTTTTCGGCACCACCACGCCCGCGGGCATGATCTGGTAGAAGGAGGCGTCGGTCGCGTAGCGGCCACGGCTGAAGGAATCGAAGAACACGCCGCCCGAAATTTCGCGCGCCAGCCGGTCTTCGAGTGTCGTTGCGCCCTTGGCCATCCTATCCCCGTTGCCGCCGCGGCCGGATTATGCTTGCCCGGAAGCGGGACGGGCAAGAAATGCAGCTTTCTCGCCCATTTTCTGATTTTGAATGCAAAATATCGCCTGACCTTTGCCGATCAGGCCGGCTCGGATGTGGCCGGGGCGTCCTCTTTCAGGTGTTCGACGGCGGCGGTGCGCTTGTTGCGCAGGTGCCTGAACAGGATATCGCTGAGCTCGCTGCCGGCACGCCGTCGCAGCGCGTCCAGGATGGTTTCGTGCTCGCGCATCGCCTCGCCCCAGCGCTCGCGCTGGCGGGCGAAATTGGCGGCGTAGCGCACCCGGCGGATCCGCCCGGCGAGGCTCGTATAGGTGCTCTTCAGCGCCGCGTTGCGCGAGGCCTCGACGATCTTCTGGTGGATCAACTGGTTGACCCGAAAATAGCCGTGCATGTCGCGGTGCAGGTAGAAGCCGTACATCTCGTAATGCAGCCGCTCGATTTCGGCGATTTCGGCATCGGTGATGTTTTCGCAGGCAAGCCGCCCGGCAAGGCCTTCCAGCCCACCCATGACGTCGAACAGTTCGGCAAGATCGCGCTCGCTCAACTGCCGCACCCGGGCGCCGCGGTTCGGCAACAGCTCGACCAGGCCTTCGGCCGCCAGCACCTTCAGCGCTTCGCGCAGCGGCGTGCGCGAAATGGCCAGCATCTCGCAAAGCTGCCGCTCCGGAATGCGGCCGCCGTCCGGGATATTGCCCTCGACGATGTGATCGCGCAGCCGCGTCAGGATCTCGTCGTGCAGCGACTGGTCCTCCCGGTCGGGAACCGCACCGGCCGCAAGCGCCGTCGTCGCGGCGGCATCACTGGGAATCAGGGGTTTCATACAGCGCAACATAGGCCGTGGCGGCAGCGCCGTCGATGCAAAAATGTACACAAATATTGGGTTGAAGTACCAAAAAATGAATGCAATATGGGACGGCAGTTCGGATCAGAAGGACAAAAACCCATGGAAACGCGTCAGGGACGCCATTTTTTGCAGATTCCGGGCCCAAGCCCCGTGCCGGACCGCGTGCTCCGCGCCATGGACATGCCGGTCATCGACCATCGCAGCGCGGAATTCGCCGAGCTCGGCAAGGCGGTGCTTGCGGGCTGCCAGAAGATCTTCAAGACCTCCGGCCCGGTCATCATCTTTCCCTCCTCGGGCACCGGTGCCTGGGAGGCGGCGATCGTCAACACGCTGTCGCCGGGCGACAAGGTCCTGATGGTCGAGACCGGCCATTTCGCCACGCTGTGGCAGCAGATGGCGGCGCGCTGGGGCATCGAGGTCGATTTCATTCCGGGCGACTGGCGTCACGGCGTCGATCCCGCTGCGATCGAAGCGAGGCTCGCGCAGGATACCGCTCGCGCCATCAAGGCCGTCATGGTGGTGCATAACGAGACATCGACCGGCGTCACCAGCCGGGTCGGCGACATCCGCGCCGCGATCGACCGCACCGGCCATCCCGCGCTGCTGCTGGTGGATACCATCTCCTCGCTGGGCTCGGTCGATTACCGGCACGACGAGTGGAGGGTCGACGTCACCGTCGCCGGTTCGCAAAAGGGCTTCATGCTGCCGCCGGGATTGGGCTTCAACGCCATCTCCGACAAGGCGCGCGCCGCGGCCAAGACCAACAGGATGCCGCGGTCCTATTGGGACTGGGAAGAGATGCTCAAGCCCAACGCGGCCGGCTTCTTTCCCTATACGCCGGCGACGAACCTGCTCTACGGCCTGCGCGAAGCCATTGCGATGCTGCTCGAGGAGGGGCTCGATCAGGTGTTCGCGCGCCATAAGCGTCTTGCGGCTGCCACCCGCGCCGCCGTCACGCATTGGGGCTTGGAGGTGCTGTGCCTCGATCCCTCTGAATATTCGCCGGTGCTGACCGCGGTGCTGATGCCGCCGGGGCACGACGCCGACAAATTCCGCAAAATCGTGCTCGACAATTACAACATGTCGCTCGGCTCCGGCCTGAGCAAGGTCGCCGGAAAAGTGTTCCGCATCGGCCATCTCGGCGAATGCAACGAACTGACCCTGATGGGCGCCTTGTCCGGCGTGGAGATGGGATTAGCCGCCGCCGGCGTGCCGCACCGGGCCGGCGGGGTCGATGCCGCGATGGCGTCGCTGGAAGAGCGGCCGACGACGAATTCGCCCGGGCATCTGAAGGTGGTCAAGACCTGACGGTCACAGGGACCACCAATGCAGGCCGGTCGACGCCGCCCGCATAAGCAACCCGCATAAGCAACAAGAACGAATTCGGGAGTGAGAGAATGCGGCTTCGGTTCAAGGCCACCCACGTCGTGCTGGCGATGCTGTGCATCATGTACTTCATCACCTATGTCGACCGGGTCAACATCGGCACCGCCGCCAGCGAGATCCAGAAAGAACTTCACCTCACCAACACCCAGCTTGGGCTGGTGTTCTCGGCCTTTGCCTATCCGTATCTCCTGTTCCAGGTGATCGGCGGCTGGATCGGAGACCGCCTGGGCCCGCGCAAAACCTTGTTCTGGTGCGGCCTGATCTGGGCGGTCGCCACGATCGCGACCGGCTTCGTCACCAGCCTCTTGACGCTGTTCATCGCCCGCGTCGCGCTCGGCTTCGGTGAAGGCGCGACCTTCCCGACGGCAACGCGCGCCATGCAGTACTGGACGCCGGCCGACAAACGCGGTTTCGCGCAAGGCCTCACCCACGCTTTCGCACGGCTTGGAAATGCCGCAACGCCGCCGCTGATCGCGGTGTTGATGGCCTGGCTGACCTGGCGTGGCTCATTCGTGGCGCTGGGCCTCGTCAGCCTCGCGTGGGGCGTGGTCTGGGCGCTGTATTTCCGCAACGACCCCAAGGATCATCCGGGAATTACCGACGCCGAGCTGGCGTCGCTGCCGCCGCGCTCCCAGGACAAGCGGCCCGAGGTGCCATGGGGACCGCTGTTGCGCCGGATGTGGCCGGTCACGCTGACCTATTTCTGCTATGGCTGGACGCTGTGGCTGTACCTCAACTGGCTGCCGCTGTTCTTCAAGAACAGCTACAGCCTCGACATCAAGAATTCCGCGCTGTTTGCCTCCGGCGTCTTCTTCGCCGGCGTGGTCGGCGACAGCCTGGGCGGAATCCTGTCCGACCGCATTCTCAAGAAGACCGGCAACGTCCGCTTCGCGCGGCTGAGCGTGACGATCGCGGGCTTCGCCGGGGCCTTGCTGTCGCTGCTGCCGATCCTGTTCACGCGCGACATCACGGTGGTGGCGCTGTGCCTGTCCGGGGGATTTTTCTTCGCCGAGATCACCATCGGTCCGATGTGGGCGATCCCGATGGACATTGCCCCGAAATATTCGGGTACGGCCGCGGGCCTGATGAACAGTGGCTCGGCGCTGGCGGCGATCGTGTCGCCGCTGGTGGCCGGCTACGTGATCGACGTCACCGGCAACTGGTATTTGCCGTTCCTGATGTCGATGGGATTGCTGCTGCTCGGTCTGTTCTCGGCGTTCCTGATGCACCCGGAAACGCCGTTCGAGGAGGGCGAGGTCATGGCTCCCTCGGTAAGGCCGCTCACCGCCGGGTAGCAAACCCGGTAAAGGTAAGTCTTTCCGGGGATTGACGGCGCGTGCCGGGCAGGGGACAAGCCCGCCGAATAGTGATATTCGAGCGGTCACGAATCCAGAAATATTGCCCGGGAAGGACGCCAGATGACCCTGCACACAGGAAGGCATTTTCTTCAGATTCCAGGACCGACCAACGTGCCCGACCGGGTGCTGCGGGCCATGGACATGCCGACCCTGGACCACCGCGGTCCGGAATTCGCCGAGCTCGGCCATGCCGTGCTGGCGGGATGCCAGCGCATCTTCCGCACCAAGCAGCCGGTCATCATCTATCCGGCGTCGGGAACCGGCGCCTGGGAAGCCGCGATCGTGAACACGCTGTCGCCGGGCGACAAGGTGCTGATGGCCGAGACCGGCCAGTTCGCGGTGCTGTGGCGCGGTATCGCCGAGAAGTTCAAGCTCGACGTCGAATTCATGCCGACCGACTGGCGCCGCGGCGCCGATGTGGAGGAGATCGAGGCAAGGCTCGCCGCCGACCGCCAGCACAAGATCAAGGCCGTCTGCGTGGTGCACAACGAGACCTCGACCAGCTGCGTCACCCATCCGTTCGAAGTCCGCAAGGCGCTCAACCGCGCGAACCACCCGGCGCTCTTGATGGTCGACACCATCTCGGGGTTGGCTTCGCTCGAATATGAGCACGATGCCTGGGGTATCGATATCTCCGTCGGCGGGTCGCAAAAGGGCATGATGCTGCCGCCGGGCCTGAGCTTCAACGCGGTCTCGGAAAAGGCACTGGCCGCTTCGAAAGCGAACAATTCGATGCGGTCGTATTGGGACTGGCACGACATGATCGCGATCAACAAGCTCGGCACCTTCCCCTACACGCCGGCCACGAATTTGCTGTTCGCGCTCAAGGAAGCGATTGCGATGCTGGAGGAAGAGGGGCTCGAGAACGTCTGGGCGCGGCACATGCGCCATGGTGCTGCGACCCGCGCGGCGGTCAAGGCATGGGGCCTCGAGCCCGTCTGCCTCGACCCGCACGCCTATTCGGCGGCGCTGACCGCCGTGATGGTGCCGGAGGGGCACGACGCCGACGCGTTCCGCAAAGTGGTTCTGGAAAACTTCGACATGTCGCTGGGCACCGGCCTCGGCAAGCTCAAGGGCAAGGCGTTCCGGATCGGCCATATCGGACATTTCAACGATCTGATGCTGATGGGAACGCTGGCGGGCGTGGAAATGGGCCTCGATCTCGCTCACGTTCCGCATCGCGGCGGCGGCGTGATCGCCGCGATGGACGTCCTGAAGGGACGCGACGTGGTATCGATGCCGAAATCGAAGGCCGCGGTTGCGTAAAAGCCGGTATGAAATCGTTGCGGAGTGGGCGATCCTGACCCACTTCGAAAACCTTTCCGCATCCAAGAACAGAAAGAGCGCGCGATGAACGCCCCGGTACAAGCGACCGAAGACCTTCTCTATGTCGTCGAGGACGGCATCGCGCGGCTGACCTTCAACCGTCCGCAGGCCCGCAACGCGCTGACCTTTGCGATGTACGAGCGGATGGCCGAGATCTGCGCGAGCGTGAATGAAGATCGCTCGATCAAGGTGATGATCCTCACCGGCACCGGCGACAAGGCGTTCGCGTCCGGCACCGACATCTCGCAGTTCCGCGCCTTCAAGACCGCGCAGGATGCGATCGACTACGAGGAGCGGATCGATCGCGTGCTGGGCGCGCTGGAGAAAGTGCGCGTGCCGACCATTGCGGCCATCGCCGGCGCCTGCACCGGCGGCGGCGCCGGTATCGCCGCCTGCTGCGACATCCGGATCGGCACCGCGGCGATGCGGTTCGGCTTTCCGATCGCGCGCACGCTCGGCAACTGCCTGTCGATGTCCAACATCTCCAGGATGGTCGCGCTGGTCGGGCCGGCGCGGACCAAGGATCTGATTTTCACGGCGCGGTTGGTCGAGGCGCCGGAGGCGCTGGCGCTCGGCCTGCTCAACGAGATCGTGCCCGACGTTCCGGCGCTGCAGCGCCGCGCCGACGAAACCGCAAAGCTCGTCGCCGGCCATGCGCCGATCACGATGGAGACCGCCAAGGAGGCGGTGCTGCGCATCCGCCGGACGTTGTCGCGCGAGGAGGGACGGGACCTGATCCTGCGCGCCTATATGAGCGAGGATTTCCGCGAAGGCATGGACGCCTTCCTCAACAAGCGCGCGCCGAACTGGAAGGGCAAGTAAGCGGCCTAAGCGCCTGCGATTTCATGCGAAAGTCCTAGGTGCGTCGTTCAGGGTCCGCTTGAATTCTCGCGGTTTAATCCGCACAATCAATCGACAGGCGTGCCCGCGCTGGCTGGCGCCATAATGACATAGGGAAGAAACAGGTGCGACATACCGTGAAGACCGTGGCCGCGCTGGCGGCCATGCTGGCGAGCGCGCCGGCGATCGCCGGCTGGGAGCCGACCAAGCCCGTGGAAATCGTGGTCGCGGCCGGCGCCGGCGGCGCTTCCGACCAGATGGCGCGGATGATGCAGGCCGCGATCCAGAAGAACAACCTGATGAAGCAGCCGATGGTGGTCTCGCTCAAGGGCGGGGCTTCGGGCGCCGAAGCACTGATGTACATGAAATCCTCCGAAGGCGATCCCAACAAGGTGCTGATCGCCTATTCGCTGATCTACATGCTGCCGCTGTCGGCGAAGATTCCGTTCAACTGGCGCGAACTGACGCCGGTTTCGGTGGTCGCACTCGACCAGTTCGTGCTGTGGGACAATACGGACGGGCCGAAGAGCGTGAAGGAATTCATCGAAGCCGCCAAGGCCGCCAGCTCGCCGTTCAAGATGGGCGGCACCGGATCGAAGCGCGAGGACAACGTGCTGACCGTGTTCATGGAGCAGAAGACCGGGGCGAAGTTCTCCTATCTGCCCTACAAGTCCGGCGGCGAGGCGGCGACCCAGCTGGTCGGCAAGCACACCGAATCCAACGTCAACAACCCTTCCGAAAATCTCGAGATCTGGCGCGCCGGCCAGGTCCGCGCGCTCTGCGTGTTCGACAAGGAACGGATCTCCTACACCACCAAGGTGACGGAAACCCAGTCCTGGCACGATATCCCGACCTGCAAGGAAGAGGGGCTCGACGTGCAGTATCTGATGCTGCGCGCGATGTTCCTGCCCGGCAAGGTCACGCCGGAACAGCAGGCGTTCTACGTCGATCTGTTCCAGAAGGTGACGCAAACCGCCGAATACAAGGACTACATGGAAAAGCAGGCGCTGAAGCCGATCTTCCTCACCGGCAAGGACATGCTGCAATTCCTCGAAGAGGATGACACGCTCAACACCTCGCTGATGACCAAGGCGGGGTTTGTCGCGAAATAGATGATGCGCTAACCTCGCGCGCCCGCTGCCGGACCTCGTCGCTGGCGAGATCCGATGGCGGGCGATGACGGCTGGACGCTGCTCCACGAATTACACAACGAAACATCCCGATGTCCGATATCGATATTGAAATTGTCGTCGACGACCCGACCGCGCCGGAAGAAGACTCGCCTGCCGTAACCGATGTCCGTGTCGTCGACATCGCGGTTTCGCTGCTGCTGATCGCGCTCGCCGGACTGCTTGGCTACGACAACTGGCGCACCGGGATCGCCTGGGATTCGACCGGTCCGCAGGCCGGCTATTTCCCGTTCTATCTGTCGATCATTCTTGCCGGCGCCAGCCTCTACGGCCTGATCGCCGCCTGGCTGTCGCGCAAGGAGGCGGCGGAAACCTTCGTCACCCGCGCGCAGGCGCGCCGGGTCATGGCGGTGTTCGTTCCGACGCTGCTGTTTTGCCTCGCCACGCAATTTCTCGGGCTATACGTCGCGAGCTTTCTCCTGATCGCCGGCTTCATGCGCGCGGTCGGACGCATCGCCTGGTGGAAATCGCTGCTCACCGCCTTCGTGTTCACCGCCGCGATGTTCGTGACCTTCGATATCGCCTTCGACGTCATCATGCCGAAGGGGCCGCTGGAAGCGGCCTTCGGCTACTAGCGCATCATCGCGGGCGACGGCGCGCAAACCAGGACAGAACTTTCCATGGAAGCCTTCGGTCTGTTGCTGCACGGCTTCGTCGTCCTGATGACGTGGAAAACGCTTGCGTTGATGATGGTCGGCCTCGTGCTCGGCATTTTCGTCGGCGTGCTGCCGGGGCTTGGCGGCCCGAACGGCGTGGCGATCCTGCTGCCTCTGACCTTCACCATGGACCCGACCTCCGCCATCGTGATGTTGTCGAGCATCTATTGGGGCGCGCTGTTCGGCGGCGCCATCACCTCGATCCTGTTCAACATCCCGGGCGAAGCATGGTCGGTCGCAACCACCTTCGACGGCTATCCGATGGCGCAGCAGGGCAGGGCGGCCGAGGCGCTGACCGCGGCGTTTACCTCCTCGTTCATCGGCTCGCTGGTCGCGGTGCTGCTGATCACCTTCCTGGCGCCGCTGATCTCCTCGTTCGCGCTCAAATTCGGGCCGCCGGAATTCTTCTCGGTGTATCTGTTGACCTTCTGCTCCTTCGTGGGCCTCGGGCGCGAGGAGAAGCACAAGACCTTGATTTCGATGTCGCTCGGGCTGCTGCTGGCCGGCGTCGGCATGGATACGGTTTCCGGCCAGCTGCGCATGACCTTCGGCTCCAGCGAGCTGTTGCGCGGCATCAACTTCCTGGTCGCGGTGATCGGCCTGTTCGGGATCAGCGAAATCCTGCTGACCATGGAGGAGCGCCTGGCGCTGCGGGGCCATGCCGCCTCGATCAGCCTGCGCGTGGTGCTTTCGGTCTGGAAGGACCTGCCGAAATACTGGGTGACGCTGCTGCGCTCGTCGTTCATCGGCTGCTGGCTCGGCATTACGCCGGGCGGGGCGATCGCGGCCTCCTTCATGGGCTACAACCTCGCCAAACGCTTCTCCAAGGATCCGGAGAGCTTCGGCAAGGGCCGCATCGAAGGCGTGTTCGCGCCGGAAACCGCGGCCCACGCCTCCGGCACCGCGGCGCTGCTGCCGATGCTGGCGCTGGGCATTCCCGGCTCCGGCACCGCGGCGATCCTGCTCGGCGGGTTGATGGTATGGGGCCTCAATCCCGGCCCGCTTTTGTTCGTCGAGCACAAGGATTTCGTCTGGGGCCTGATCGCCTCGATGTATCTCGGCAACGTCGTCGGCCTCGTGCTGGTGCTGACGACGGTGCCGATCTTCGCCTCGATCCTGCGGGTGCCGTTCGCCGCGGTGGCGCCGATGATCGTGGTGTCCTGCGCGATCGGCGCCTATGCGATCCAGAATGCGATGTTCGACATCTGGCTGATGCTGGGATTCGGCGTGGTCGGCTATGTCTTCAAGAAGATCAAGATTCCGCTGGCGCCGTTCACGCTGGCGCTGGTGCTCGGCAGCCGCGCCGAGGATGCGTTCCGGCTGTCGATGATCGGCGCCGGCGGCGACATGAGGGTGTTCTGGTCGAACGGACTGGTCGGCTCGATCACCACACTGGCGATTGTTTTGTTGTTCTGGCCGGTCATCGATGCCGCCTTCGCACGCATCGGGGATATCCGGCGAACTCCCAAAAAAGCTGTTTGAACATGAGCTTAAGTGCCATTTTGGAGAGTTTTTCGGAGCCTTGGTGCGAAATCCGCCGGTTCCGCGAATTAGTTGCCTTGTTGCCCAGCGGGTACACCATCGGGTGCCGAAGGTCCGTATATTTCCCCGTGGAAATATTTGAACAGTTTGAGGGAAACATGATTCGCATTTCGATTGCCGGCGCCGCGGTGGCGTGCATTTTCGCGACGACCGCCTTCGCAGCCGATCTTGCGCCAAGGACCTACACCAAGGCGCCCCCGATGATTGTCGATCCCGGATATAACTGGACGGGTTTCTACGCCGGTATCAACGGCGGCTACAGCTGGGGCAGGGCTGGCGAGACGGTTCCCGTTGCTGCGCCGTTTGCTTCCTTCGTTTCGAGACAACAGGTCGATGGCGGGCTCGCCGGAGGTCAGATCGGTTACAATTGGCAGGTGGACCCGAAATGGGTGCTGGGCCTCGAAGCCGATGCCCAATGGACCGGCGAGCGCGGCAGCAGTAACTTCTTTCTCGGCACTGCCAGGGGACCGACACCCGGCAACGATTTCAACTTCGTGACCTCGGCCTCGGTCGACAATGAGACGAAATTGCCGTGGTTTGCGACCTTCCGTGGCCGGGCCGGCTTCCTCGCTGATCCGAGCCTGTTGCTCTACGTGACCGGTGGTCTCGCGGTCGGCGAAGTGAGCTACCGCACGCAGACGACAACGACGTTCCAGCTGTTTGGCCCCGGCACGGCCGGAACGACCCCCCAAGGCCCCGCTGTGACCGCGGCGACGGCTTTTTCGGAGAATCAGACGCGGGTCGGCTGGGTGGTCGGTGGCGGTCTGGAAAAGAAATTCAGCAGGGATTGGTCGGCCAAGCTCGAATATCTGTACATGGACCTCGGCAGCAAGACGTATTTTGGCGGGACCGCAAATGCGGTTGACGTCAGCTTCCATGACCAGATCGTTCGCGCTGGCATCAACTACCAGTTCACTGCGGGTCCGGTGGTCGCGAAGTACTGAACTTGGTTGCCAGGCAAACCTGAGCCCGGCGTTTTGCCGGGCTTTCGTTTTGCTGACGGTCGCAACGAAGGGAAGCGAAGTCCCGCTTTCGCTTACACCACCTTGGCCTGCCGCAGCCCTGCGATCTCCTTCGCATCGAAGCCGAACTCGGCGAGCACTTCGTCGGTCTGCTCGCCGAATTCCGGCGGCCGCGCCGCCATCCGGCTCGGGGTTCGCGACAGCGTCACCGGCTGGCCCACCAGGCTGATGGGACGGTTCTCGGCGTTCGGCACATCCTGGGCGATCCCGAGATGCCTGACTTGCGCGTCCTCGAACATCTGGTCGATCGAATAGATCGGTCCGCACGGCACGCCGGCGGCGTTGAGCTCATTGACCCAGGTCTCGGTCGATTTCTTCAGGGTGAGCTTGTTGATCTCTGCGTTGAGCGCGTCGCGGTTCTTCGAACGCGCCGGTGCGGTAGCGTAGTCGGGATTGGCGACGAGCTCGGGCGCGCCGATCGCCTGTGCGCAGCGCTCCCAGATCCGTCCGCCCGTGGTGGCGATGTTGATATAGCCGTCGGACGTTCTGAACACGCCGGTCGGAATGCTGGTCGGATGGTTGTTGCCCGCCTGCTTGGCGACCTCTTTTTCCATCAGCCAGCGCGCGGCCTGGAAATCCAGCATGAAGATCTGCGCCTGCAGCAGCGAAGTCTGCACCCACTGGCCTTCGCCCGAGACGTCGCGCTCCAGGAGTGCGGTGAGAATGCCGATCGCGCAGAACAGCCCGGCGGTGAGGTCGGCGACGGGGATGCCGACCCGCATCGGACCTTCCCCCGGCGCGCCGGTGATCGACATCAGCCCGCCCATGCCCTGCGCGATCTGATCGAAGCCGGGACGCTTGTGATAGGGACCATCCTGGCCGAAGCCGGAGATGCTGCCATAGACGAGGCGCGGATTGACCTTGCGCAAGGCGTCGTAATCGATGCCGAGCCGGGCCTTCACATCGGGTCGGAAATTTTCCACCACGACGTCGGCCTTCTCCACCAGCCGCCGGAACACTTCGACTCCCCTCGGATCCTTCAGGTTGAGCGTCATCGCGCGCTTGTTGCGGTGCAGGTTCTGAAAGTCGGACCCGTGCCGCGGGCCGCCCGGCTGCTCGCCGCCGGCGTCTTCCGTCAGGGCGTCGATCTTGATGACGTTGGCGCCCCAGTCCGCGAGCTGCCGAACGCAGGTCGGCCCGGAGCGGACCCGGGTGAGATCAAGCACGGTGAAACGGGACAGGGCCTGCGAGGCGCGCGGGAAGGCCATTCAACGGATACTCCGGATGGGGAAGCAGGAAGAACTCCCGGTTTGATCGGTCAGATCACTTTCGAATTCAATAGCCGATCGCATGCCCGCAGCCCGGCATGCCGTCGATCCCGGAAGGCCGCGAGTCCTTTAAATTTTAACCCAAGCTCGAAACCACAAATTAACGCTGGAGCAACATTCTGCTCACTCGGGACGGCGGGCCGCAATTCTGGCTGTCCGCCTCGTCTGGTCCGCTATCGCCAGTTGCAGGAGTCTAAAAAGGTAGCTTAACGTTTTTCGAGTGGGCGCACATTTCTTGTTTAAAATCAAAGACTAAACAATGAAACACCGATTCGCCTGGGATCCGACGGATTCCTCCGACAGTTTTTTTGACGCGGCTGGGGCGCAGTTCAACTGGAACTTCTCGCCGCCCGCCTCGCATGTCGGTAGCCCGCCCGCCAGCGCCTCCGTTGAAATTCCGTCGGCTCCGGCCCTTACCAGCGAGGCGGCTGAATCCCTCCGCCGCCCAGAGCGGCCCCACCTCCACGATCTCGATGACGGCGGGGGGCATCACCATCAACCTCCTGTTCGATGCCGCGGCCATGGCCGCGCCCGCAAGTTTCAGGGCGGGCATTCAGCAGGCGGCGTCGTTGTTGACGGCGTCGATTTCCGACCGGATCACCGTCAACATCAAAATCGACTATAGCCGCACCGGCGGCGGCGCGGCTGCCGGCCCCGATAACGGCCTCTATGAAAGCTATTCGTCTGTCAGGGCCGACCTCGTCAACAACGCCACGCCGGGCGATGCCACCTTCAACGCGTTACCGACGGGGTCGTCGATCCAGGGCCAATCCAGCGTCGCCGTCTGGAATGCGCAGTTGAAGCTTTGGGGCGTGCTGGGAGCCAACGACACCACTACCGACGATGGCAGCGCCACCTTTGCCACCGACATCAGTTCGGGCCTGCTGGTCGGCGTTGCGCTGCATGAGCTGACCCATGCGATGGGCCGGGTCCCCTACGGCACGCCCTACAGCGCATCGCCCGATATCTTCGACTTCTATCGCTTCAGCAGCTCCGGCGTGCGGGTGTTCAACGGCGCCAGCACCGCTTCGCCCGCTTATTTCTCGCTCGACGGCGGCGTTACGAAACTGGCCGATTTCGGCCAGATTTCCGATCCCAGCGATTTTCTCAACAGCGGCGTGCAGGGACCGAACGATCCGTTCAACGAATTCTACTCCGGCAGCACGCTTCAGAGCCTCACGACCGTTGATAAAGAACAGCTGGATGCGTTGGGTTTCCACACCCAGATGCCCGTTACGACGGTCATCGAGGCGCTGGGATCAACGAGCCTGGTCCAGTCAGGCACGTATTATTATCTCGACAGCATCAGCACCGGTTCTGGCCCTCAACTGAAATTTGGCGGCGCGCCGGTCGTGGCGGGACAGTTCGCACCTTATACTCCGGTCGGGGTCGGAGCAGACGGCCGGCGGTTACGAGGTCGCCTTGCAGATCGCCGGCACCCAGCAGTATCTCGATCTGGAGCACCGACAGCAGCGGCAACTTACGCTGTCCTATCACCGGCGTCATATCCGGCACCAGCACGGCGTTGGAAGGCGCTGGAGACCAGCTTCCATCAGGATCTGAACGGGACGGCGATCGATCGGTACTTCCGACCACCGGTGATCGAGGCGTTCGGGATCGACCAGCCTGGTCGAAATCGGCAACAATTATTTTCCTCAACAGCATCAGCACCGGCACAGGCCCCGAACTGAAATTTGGCGGCGCGCCGGTGACGGCGGGTCAGTTCGCACCGTATACACCGATCGCGGCGGAGCAGACGGCCGGCGGTTACGAGGTCGCCTTGCAGATCGCCGGCACCGAGCAGTATTCCGATCTGGAACACCGACAGCAGCGGTAACTATCCTGTCCTAGCACCGGCGTCATACTCCGGCACCAGCGCGGCGCTGGAAGCGCTCGAGACCAGCTTCCACCAGGATTTGAATGGCGACGGGGTGATCGGCATTCCCGCCGCCACCGCCGTCGTAATCGAAGCGTTTGGATCGACCAGCCTGGCCGAAGTCGGCAACAACTATTTTCTCGATAACATCAGCACCGGTACTGGCCCTGAACTGAAATTTGGCGGCGCGCCGGTCGTGGCGGGACAGTTCGCACCCTGGACGCCGATCGGGGCGGAGCAGACCGCCGGCGGTTACGAGGTTGCCTTGAAGATTGCCGGCACCGAGCAGTATTTCGATCTGGAATACCGACAGCAGCGGTAACTACCTCTCAGCTATCGCCGTCGTACTCCGGGACCAGCGCGGCGCTGGAAGTCGCTCGAGACCAGCTTCCACCAGGATTTGAACGGCGACGGGGTGATCGGTGCTGCCCACGCACCGTGATCGAGGCGATTGGGATCGACCAGCCTGGTCGAAGTCGGCAACAATTATTTTCTCGACAACATCGGCACCGGGTCCGGTCCCGAGCTGAAATTTGGCGGTGCGCCGGTCGCGGCGGGACAGTTCGCGCCCTACGATGCCGGTCGGGGCGGAGCAGACGGCCGGCGGTTACGAGGTCGCCCTGCAAGATCGTCGGCACCGAGCAGTATCTCGATCTGGAACACCGACAGCAGCGGTAACTACCTGTCCTATGCACCGGCGTCTACTCCGGCACCAGCACGGCGCTGGAAGCGCTGGAGACGCAGCTTCCACCAGGATTTGAACGGCGACGGGGTGATCGGCATTCCGACCACGGTGATCGAGGCGTCTGGGATCGACCAGCCTGGTCGAGATCGGGCAGCAATTATTTATCTTAACAACATCAGCACCGGCTCCGGCCCCGAACTGAAATATGGCGGCGCACCGGTCGCGGCCGGACAGTTCGCGCCCTATGATGCCGGTCGGGGTCGAGCAGACGGCCGGCGGTTACGAGGTTGCCTTGCAGATCGTCGGGACCCAGCAGTATCTCGATCTGGAACACCGACAGCAGCGGCAACTTCCTGTCCTTCAGCGTCTACTCCGGCACCAGCGCGGCGCTGGAAGCGCTGGAGACCAGCTTCCACCAGGATTTGAACCACGACGGGGTGATCGGCATTCCTGCGGGGCAGGCGCCAAGTGTGACTTCGTCGGCTGCCGTACCGTACTCGGCCCCGGTCGCCGACAATCACTCATTCGCATTCCGCCCGGACCTCGGGGTGGGCTCCAATACCCAGGCTGCAGACACGTTCGTGCCCGGTGAATCGCCGTGGGGTACTGGCCATCACGTGATGGCAATGGTGCCGCCTGCCAACGACAGCCATTTCGTACCGGGCGATCTCGCCAATCACCACGACGTCACCTGGACCAACGCTCACCTGGCAGACCTGCATACGCACGATTTTCTTATTCGGTAGTGCCTGCTCTCGATGCCAGGCAGGCCGAGCAAGGAAATCCCGGAACGTCTCCGCCGCGGCAGTTTTTAATTCGTACTCGCGTTGAGACGCTGATAGAGCATCGACAAAGGGGTGCACTGCTCTTCTTCGCGTGGCGCGCTGAACGGGGCGTCCGCTCAGGCTGGTCCGAGCCTTGAGCGCAGGCGCTGGAAGCGAAATTCCGAACCGTCCTCGCGGCGGCAATTATCGATTCTCAGCATTCCGTCGCCGCATATGACGATCGGACGGCCGTTGTCCAGACTCCAAATCTTGCCGGCTTGTCGAATTGCAAAAGCCATGTCGGGAAGCACGGTAACGTCTAAAACCCTGACGGTCTCCACGCCACCGACCCTGGTGCGGGCACCCGCGTAGGGGTGGCCGACTGCATTCACAAAGCGCTCGATCGCGGCAGCGCCGTTCTACCAATCGATCTCATAATCGGCGTCATCCCGCCAGATACTGTATGTCGCAGCGCTTTCCTGCTGCGGCGTCGATGACAACTCGCCGCGCCGCCACTGATCGACGATATCGACGGCGATCTCCGTCATCAAACCTGCCTGCAGTTCCAATGCGGTCTGGATTTTGACCGGATAGGAAATCGAAAGCGCCCGCTGCGCAATGATCGGCCCCTCATCGACCGCGTCCGTGGGGCTGAGAGCGGTCACGCCAATTTCGCGATCGCCGCTGATCAAAGCGGTCACCGTCGGTGCAAAGCCGCGATATCGGGGCAGAAGGGAGTCGTGGAATACAACTGTCGATGGTGTAAACGCCGGAAGAAGATACTGCCAGCCGACCAGGAAGGTCAGATCCTCGGATCGAAGAACGGGCTGGCGCGTCTGCAGCAGATCGATTGATTGACGTTCTGCAAAGTCGCGCAGGCGCTCGAGACTTCGGGCCTGATCGTCCTCCTGCGGATACGTCACGATCGAATTGATGCTGATTCCCTTCTGAAAAATCCCATCGACGAACGCCGCGCCCTTCAATCCCACGCCACATACCACGATGCGTCCGGACTGCGACATCATCGCGAGTTTCCCGCGAGGGGAGGCGAGAACGTGCGATCTTCGGAGTGCGTCTCATTGCCGGCGTGTGCCACCACCTTATCGATAATGAATTTCGGGCGTCCCTTCACCTCGACGAGAATGCGGCCAACATAGAGACCGGTCAGGCCGACGGCGAACAGCAGGCAGCCCGCGACGAACCACAGCGACAAGGCGATGCTGGCCCAACCCTGAACCGTGAGGGTTCCCATCAAATGCAAAACGAGGACCAGAAAGGTCATGCCGAACGAAAGCAGCGCGATCACAAATCCTGTGAGCATGACGAGTTTCAAAGGCTTGTCGGAAAACCCGACAATGACGTTCATGCCCAGCGCGACAAGCTTGGTGAATGTATAGCTTGAATGGCCCTCAAAGCGCGCATCCTGTTCGACCTCCAGGACCGATTGTGAAAAACCGATCCAGGAAACGATCGCCGGAAAATATTTCGACTCTTCCTGCCATTGAGTGATGACCTCGATAACCCTTCGGTTGTAGATTCCAAAGTTGGAAAACTGAGGACTTTGATGGTATCCGTCAAATAACTCAGGAACGTGTAGAAGACCCTGGAGAAAAATCGTCGATACCAGGGTCGCTTCAGTTGGCGCGCTTGACGCGAACGACATCGAACCCTTCAAGCGCCTTGGCCCAAAGCTTGGGCACCTCTTCCGGCCGATCCTGCAAGTCGCAATCCATGACGACAACCCACTCGCCTCGTACCCGAGACAAGCCCGCTTGAATTGCCGCATGCTGTCCGAAATTCCGCGAAAGGCTTATGCCTACGATTGCGTGATCGTCCTCTGCAAGTCGCTTGATCGATAGCCAGGAATTTTTCGGACATCGATCGTCGACCAGGATCAGTTCGTAGGACACCCCCATTCCGGCGCAAACGTCTTTGACGCGTTGCGCGAGCGGTTCGAGGCTTTCAGGCGAGCCGTAGACCGGGACGACGAAAGACAGGTAAGGAGCTGCGCCGCCCGCAGCGAACGGCCGACGGTTGCCTTGCGGATCCGTTGCTTCGGTCAACTTATCGCGCTCCGGTTTGCAAGCCTGAAGTCCGCAACGAACTGCGAGGCGCGGGGAGATTCCATTCGAAGGCTCCGGCGCGGAGCAATTGCACGGCAGCAAAACAGATACACCAGCAACCGGTCGCGATCCAGTCAGCGTCGTGCTCTCCGGCATCGCATCGCAAGCGCCTCGGCGTTGCGGCGATGGTCCGTTTGCAGATGATCGAGCGCTCTTCTCGCAATAAACCGGGCGCCTGCTTCATTTTACGAAAATCCATTTCGCATTGAACCTGTCGTGGATCAAAACGACTGACAATAACCAGAGGTGTAGGGCTGACTTTGTTGCCGACAATCAACAGTATCCCGGTTTTTGCTGCAATTCCTTCCGTCGAGGCCTTCCGTCGCAAATCTCGTGAGGCACAGAAATACAATCTGAAGGGGAATCCTGGGGCTGCGCATTTTCTCAGTATGTATTGAAAATGGCACTGCGCGCGGAATGAAGTCTCATAATCACCGTTTCTGCACCGACTGGGAAAATCTCAGTGGAAACAAGGAGGTAGATCATGCTTCGTAGAATACTATTCGCTTTCTTTGTTATTGTCGTTCCGTCCCTGGCCGTGGTCCCGGCTCACGCGCAGGCAACCAGAACCTGGGTTTCCGGGGTTGGGGATGACGCCAATCCGTGCAGCCGAACGGCCCCGTGCAAAACCTTTGCAGGCGCGATTTCCAAGACAGCGGCGGCCGGTGAGATCAATTGCCTGGATCCGGGCGGCTTCGGCGCCGTGACCGTCACCAAGTCGATGACCATTTCCTGCGAAGCGGGAACGGCGGGCGTGCTGGTGGCGGGCACAAACGGGATCGTCTTCCAGGGCGCGTCGACCGACTACCTCTTTCTGAAGGGTATCGACTTCGAAGGCCTCGGTTCCGGCATCAACGGCGTCCTGTTCAACTCAGGCGCGCTTCTCCATGTAGAAGATTGCGTCATCCGTCATTTCACCGGATCCGGAATACAAATTCAGCCCAGCACCGCTGCCAGTTTTGTTGTGACGCGCACCACCGTGTTCGACAACGGCACGGGTGCCTCTGGAGCCGGGATCACGATTGCCCCGACGGCCACGCTCGAAGGCACCATCGACCGGCTTATCGCCAATCGCAATGTCTTTGGAATTCTCGCCAACGGAACTTCCGGTGGCAACTTCAATTTCAGCGTTCGCGATAGCGTGCTCAACGGCAACTCACAGGCCGGCCTCTCCATATCTTCCGGCGCAGCGGTAACTTGGGCCATGCTGGCGCGGGTTGTAGCGATGAACAATGGCACCGGACTTCTGGAGACCGGGGCGACCGCTCAACTGCGGGTTGGCCAGTCCGAGATCAGCGGCAACGGGACCGGCGTCACCGGCACCGTGCTGTCCTACGGCACGAACCAGCTTAACGGCAACGGTGCCGACGGATCGTTGACCGCAATTCCGGCTCCCGCATTGAAGTAGCGTTCGGCTGCATCGCGCGGGACAGCAACAGGCTCTGGACGACATGTTCGTCCGGGGCCTTTCTCTCATCCCGAGCCGGAAGCTTCGCGTCCGCCGAAAATCACGTCATGGAATGGCCAGCGGCATGCTCCAGGGTGCCGTTATGGTCAATCCATTCGGTAGTGGTATAGTCGCTCGATGAATAAATCACGCAATGCCGCGGATGCTGGCACGAGCGGTGCAGCGGGCACACCTGCAGCATGACCGAGGCGGCCATACCCGGTCGGCGCTGTCTGATCTGCAATGCCGTCGAATCGATCGCCGGCGACGGACCGGTCTGGCCGAGCGGCTGGTGTTGTGCGGCGTGCGGTCACATGGTGCCGCAAGTCGATGACATCCCGATGTTCGCTCCGGAGCTTGCCGATACCGTCAGCGGCTTCGATCCGAAATCGTTCGGCGAACTAGCCGAACTGGAGGCGGAACATTTCTGGTTTGTCGCGCGCAACCAGCTGATTGTCGGCTTGGCAAACAAGTTTTTTCCGGACGCCCGCCGGTTTCTGGAAATAGGCTGCGGCACCGGCTTCGTGCTGCGCGCCATCGCCGGGTCGCGGCAATGGGAGCGGTTGGTTGGCTCCGAACTGCATCCGGCAGGACTGGCCCACGCGCGAAAGCGTCTGCCGTCCGAGGTGGAATTCGTGCAGATGGATGCTCGGAATATTCCGGGTGTGGGCATTTTCGATCTGACCGGTGCATTCGATGTGATCGAACACATCGCCGACGACGAGGCCGTGTTGCGCGGCTTGCGCGCGGCTACCCAGGCCGGCGGGGGAACGATCATAACCGTGCCGCAGCATCCGTGGCTGTGGAGCCGCACCGACGAAGTCGCGCATCACGAACGTCGCTATCGGCGTGGGGAGCTGGAGATGAAACTTCGCCGCAACGGCTTCCAGGTGCTGTTTTCATCGTCATTCACGGCATTGCTTCTGCCTCTGATGGCGGTGAGCCGCCTGAAGGGCAGGGGAAAGACACCGGATGAGGACGTCTATGAGTTCAGGCTGAATCCTGCTCTTAACCGCCTGTTGCTCGAGGTGCTTCGTGCCGAGGTCCGAATGACGCTTGCCGGGGTTGGCTGGCCGGCAGGCGGCAGCCGCGTTGTGGTTGCGCGCGCGGTGTAGATTTCTCACGTCTGTCAGATTAGTCTGCTTCTGTAGTTGGCGTGATGGGACGGGACCGGAAATGAGAATAGTCCAGAACGGAATTTTTTGTCCGAGGTTGGCGATCGGACCAAAGCGACATGGGGGCCTGCGGATTGCCTTCATCGCCGCCGCAGTTCTGTTCCTGTTCTCGGCCGGCGATTTCGTCCAAGCCGCGTCATTGCGCCAGGGAACGTCCGCCTTCAACCGGCACGACTATGTGTCGGCGTCGCGGATTTTGATCCCGCTGGCCGAGCGGGGCGATGCCGCCGCGCAATCCTATCTCGGTTTCATGTTTGAAACCGGACGCGGCGTTCCGCAGAACTATACGGAAGCCGCGATGTGGTATCGCCGGGCCGCCGAACAGGGCGACAGCCTCGCGCAATATTCCCTGGGTCTGCTCTACGACAAGGGCTTTGGGGTGCCGCGGGATATCATCGAAGCCGGCAAATGGCTCAATCTTTCCACCGCCGCCTCGCCGCGCCCCGCCCGGGAGGCGCGCGTGCGGATCCGCGATGCCGTGACCACCAAGATGACGCGCGGCGAACTCGCGCAGGCGCGCCTGCGGGCGCTGGAATGGGCCCCGAGCCGCGAGCGCTAATTCAGCCGGTTCAATAGCGCCTCGCCCAGCCAGCCGATCCAGATCGCCGGCGCAAGGAAGGCGCCAAATGGCAGGAATGCGGTCGCCCTCAGCGGCCGCTTGCGCAGCCAGGCGTTGACAGCGTAGGCGGCGAGCGCCGACAGCGCGGCGAGTTCGATCACCGCAAATATCGTGACGAAGCCGAGCCAGGCGCCTGCCACGGCGGCAAGCTTGACATCGCCGAGCCCAAGCCCGTCGCGGCCGCGCCAGCGCCGGTAACCGGCCATCAGCAGGATCAGGGGCAGGGTGACCGCGATGGCCCTGAGGCCTGCCAAGATCACGGCATGCCAGCCCGTCTCCGGCCCGACGAGGCCCGCGCGCAACAGCGCCAGCGCCACCGCGGCGCCGGTCAGTTCGTTGGGAATGATATAGCGGCGGGAGTCGGTGACGGTGATCGCCAGCATCAGGGCGGCGAGCAGCGCGCCAAATACTCCATCAGGGCCAGGTGAGGCCAGAAGGCTACCGGCCACCATCGCCAGCAGCACCAGACCGAGAACGGCGAGCCGGACCGGTCGATCGATCACAGCAGTATTTTCCGGCCGAATGGAATTCGGCCAGCTGCCAAAGAATGCTTCGAACCATTCAATTGAGCGTAGCCTGTTCGCAAGACCGCTACCCAGTTTGGCGGAACGCGCGCGCTCAGCGCGTGCCCTTCGGCGGATCGACCACCACGACCGGAATGCTGGTGCCGACCAGCCGGCTGTTCATCTTGCTGCGCATTTCCTCGGCGATGACGTGAGCATCGACGGCATCCCTGATGACCGTCGGCCGGATGAACAGGATCAGTTCGGTTCGCGCCCGCGCATTGGTCTGGTGCGAGAAGGCATCGCCGACACCGGGTATCGAATCCAGCAACGGAATGCCCTGCCGCTGCTTGTTCTCGGTCTCGCTGATGAGCCCCGCCAGCAGCACGGTCTGGCCGCTCGCGACCGCGATCGAGCTCTTGACGCGCCGCTGCGATATCGTCGGCGTCAGCGATCCCACGCTTCCCGCGGCCACGCTCGAGATTTCCTGCTCGATGTCGAGCACGACGTTGCCGTTGGCATTGGCGCGCGGCAGCACGCGAAGGATGATGCCGGTGTTCTTGTAGTCGATGGTGTTGACCACGGTATTGTTCGCCGTCAGCACCGTTGCGGTGCCGGTCGAGAAGGGCACCTGGTCGCCGACCTGCAAGGTCGCCGCCTGATTGTCGAGCACCACCAGTGAGGGGTTGGACAGAATCTTGACGTTGGTGATGTTGTGCAGCGCGTCGAGAATGACGCGCGGAGAGTTCTCCGCGCCGACCAGCAGATTGAACCCGGGAAGCACGCGGCCGAGCAGCGCGCCGGCCGCGGCGTTGACGGCGTTGCTGGCAGGCTCGACCACCGTGGTCGTTGTGCCGGTCGTGGTGGTGGTGCCGGTGGTCAGGGTACTGCTGGGGCTGACGCCGGGAATCGTGTTGGAGATCGAACCCTTCTGGCTCGCGAGGAAGTACTGCACGCCATAATTCAGCTGGTCGTTCAGCGTCACCTCGGCAATGGTCGCCTCGATCGCGATCTGGCGCTGCGGCCGGTCGATCTGGTGGATGGTCTGTTCGACGACGCGCTGCGATTCCCCGTTGGCATAGACCAGCACGGCGTTGTTGGTGACGTCAGCCGTGATCCGGACGTTCTGCAGAAGCGCGTTGCCGTTGCCCGGCTTGGAGGAGGAACCGAGCAGGCCGCCCGACGAGTTGTCCGGTCCGGTTGTCGGAGCGCTGGGGGCAGGTGCGGCGCGAACGTTCAACGGCGAGCCACCGCCGGGCGGCGTGACGCCGGAGGCTGCTGTCGGCATCGCGCTCAATTGCGCGACCGGGTTGGTGCCGGAAGAGGAAAGCGATGTGCCGGCCCCCGGTGAAATCTGGCTCGATGCGCTGTCGAGGCTGGTATCGCTTGCTGCACTGCGGCCGGTCAGCATCTCGTTGAGCAGCGCGGTGACGGCCTTGGCGTTGCCATAGCGCAACGGATAGGCCTTCAGATTGACACCCTCGGTGTCGGACTTGTCCAGCCGCGCGATCCAGGTCTGGGCTCGCTTGAGATATTCCGGCTTCTGGCTCACCACGAGGATGGAATTGAGCCGGCTGATCGGCTGGAACTTGATGACGTTCTGGCTCAGCCCGCCTTCGCCGGAATCCATGATCTTCTCGATCTCGGTGATCACGGGCTCGGGCGAGGAGTTGTGTATCGGGAAGATGCCGACCGATTGCCCCTGCATCCAGTCGGCATCGAAGCTCAGGATGGTATCGATGGCGGAAGCGCGGTCGGTGCCGCTGCCGCTGACGATCAGCGTGTTGCGTCCGTTGTCCGGCCGCAGCGTGGTGGCCTTGACGCCGAACGCATCCAGCAATTTGAAGACGGTTTGCGCCGAGACGTAGCGCAGCGGCACAACGCTGATGCCCTGGCCGGCTTCGGCCGACGCCGTGCGGTCGATGCCGCCGGGCCCGGCTTCGTTGGCTGGCAGCAGGCGATAACCGCTGCGATCGCGCACCAGCGCCACGCCGGACATCCGCAAGGCGTTTTCGAGCACGTAGAGCGCATCCGCCTTCGCCACCGGACGAACCGACGCCAGCGTCACCGTGCCCTGCACGCGGGGATCGATGCTGTAGCCGACGCCAAGTACGTCACCAAGAATGACCTTCGCCACCGTTGCGACCGGCGCGTTTTCGAAATTCAGGTCATAGCCGCTGCCCGAACCGGTGTCGTCGCGCTCGATCGCGGCCGAACCCGGCGGCGTGGTGCCGTCGCTGAGATAGACCGCAGGTCGCGAGGACGTCGGCCGCGCCACCCCGCCATTGCCGACGTCCGCAGTCTGGCGCGGCAGCAAATCGATCGAGCGAACTTGATCGACGATATCCTGCGCGCGAGGATCTTTGGGATTGCCTTCGACCGACTGATCTGCGGTGACGATGCATCCTGTAAGCAGGAAGCATGACAAAAATATTACGAGGGTTTCGGTCAACCCTGAACGCATGCGCGAAAGCGGATTGACCACTCTGTACACGACTCGCCTACCAACGCTGCGAACTGGAAAACACGCCCGATCCCCCATGGCGCGGGCGCTCAAAAGTTTGCGCGGCGATTATGTTTTTGCTACTAGATAAGTCAAGAGCAATTGCGTTCTGCACTACGTGTGTGCGTTGCAATCCAGTCACAAAGGTTAGCGTTGTGAATTCGATGCGAGACCTTTCCGCAGAGACCTTTCGGCAGCACCTTCTCGAAAAATATTCGTTGCCGCCGAAGGCGCGCGCCCGCGTCGAAAATCCTGCCAGCTCCACTCTCGCACGACCGCTGCGGGAATTGTGGGAAGCGACCGACCTGTCGGCCGCGGAATTTGCCGACGAGGTCTCGGATTACTGGGGCGTCGTCAGGCTGAGCCTGCCGCAACTGCTCGCTTCCACGCCTTGCCTCGACGGATTTTCGCGACGCTTCCTGCGCGAGTCCACGATCTTCCCGGTGCGTGCGCCCAACGGAGGTTATCGGCTCGCGGTCGCCGATCCTTCGGACACCGCGGCCGTTCGCGCCGCTGAAATCGTATTCGGCGGGCCGGTCGAAGTCGCGGTCGCGTCGTTCGAGGACATCACGACGTTGCTCGACCAGCGCACCGAGGCGGACGGCGCCGATGCGGACGAAGGCGCGCGAGGATCGAGCCAGCAATCCGACGACGACATAGAGAGCCTGCGCGATCTTGCCAGCGGCGCGCCCGTGGTGCGCGCATTCAACGATCTGCTCGAGCGTGCGGTCGAGCTGCGCGCCAGCGACATTCACATCGAGCCGTTTCGCACGGGCCTCGTGGTGCGGATGCGCGTCGATGGCCTGTTGCGCGCGATGCCGTCTCCCTCGGGCGTGCCGCCGCAGGCGCTGATCTCGCGGGTGAAAATTCTCGCCGGTCTCAACATCGCCGAGCGGCGGTTGCCGCAGGACGGCGCGGCGCGGGTCCGCGTCAGCCGTTCCGAACTCGACGTGCGCGTCGCGACGATGCCGACGCAGGCCGGCGAGAGCGCGGTTATCCGCCTGTTGCCGCGCGACCGCGGCTTGCTCGAAATGGGCAGGCTCGGGCTTGCCGCCCGCGACGAACGGATCATGACCCGTCTTTTGGCGTTACCGCACGGCATGATCGTGATCACGGGGCCGACCGGCAGTGGCAAGACCACGACGCTCGCGACCATGCTTTCGATCCTGAACGAGCCGACCCGCAAGATCCTCACCATCGAAGACCCGGTCGAATACGAAATCCCCGGCATTAACCAGTCGCAGGTCAAGCCGTCGATCGGTCTCACGTTCGCGACCGCCATGCGCGCCTTCGTTCGTCAGGACCCCGACGTGATCATGGTCGGCGAAATCCGCGACGCCGAGACCGCGCATATCGCCATCCATGCGGCGCTGACCGGCCATCTCGTGCTGACGACGCTGCATACCGAGACCGCGGCCGCCGCCGTGCCGCGGCTGATTGATCTCGGCATCGAGAGTTTTCTTTTGAAGTCGACGCTCCGCGCGGTGGTCGCGCAGCGGCTGGTGCGGGTGCTGTGCGACCGCTGCAAGGTGCCGCATCGGCTCACGGCAGCCGACATCGACAACGATCCGCGCTTTGCCGTGATCGGCTTTGCGGCCGGCGAGACGATTCACGAGGCCGGCGGCTGCGAGCGTTGCGGCGGCACCGGTTATCGCGGCCGTAACGGCGTATTCGAGATCCTCGAAATGACCGAGGAGGTTCGCAGGCTGATCGGGCCGCAGACCGATTCCCATGTCGTCGATTCCGCGGCGATGGCCGGCGGCATGACCACGATGCTGGCGGACGCGGTGGCGAAATGCCGTGCGGGGCTGACCACCGTGCCCGAGGTTTTCCGCGTCACGACCGTTCGGTGATCCCATGCCGAGTTACCGTTATCGCGCTCTCAACGGCAATGGCGAACTGGTTTCGGGCGCGATCGCGGCATCCGCGCCGGGCGACGTCGCGCAGCGGATCGAGCGCCTTGGCCTCGTGCTGGTCGACAACGTCACGCTCGAGGAAAGCGGCGGACCGGCCCGCAGCCTTCTCAGCATCTTCAACCAGCCCAAGGCCGAGGACGTCACCATTTTCACCCGCGACCTCGCGCTATTGCTGCGCGCCGGGGCGCGAATCAATGACGGCCTCGAATTGCTCGCGGCCGACCCTGACTTCGGCCGGCTGCGGCCGGTGGTCGCCGATATCCGTTCGCACGTCATCGCCGGCGAAAGCTTCGCGGAGGCCCTGGCGCGGCACGAGGGCTTGTTTCCGGCGATGTATGTGGCGCTGATCCGGGTCGGCGAGGCGTCGGGCTCGCTCGACCAGGTGCTCGAGGTGCTTGCCGATGAACGCAGCCGCACCGAGGCGCTGAAGCGCCGGCTCGGCGATGCCATCCGCTATCCCTTGTTCGTGCTCAGCGCCGCCGGCTGCGTGCTGCTGTTCTTTCTCACATTCGTGCTGCCGCAATTCGCCAGCGTGCTGACCGATTTCGGCGCCAAGGTCGATCCGATCATCCTCACCTTTCTGAACCTTTCGACCTTCCTGCGGAACAATTCCGACGTGGTGCTGGCGGCGCTCGCGGCCGCGATCGCCGGGGGCTGGCTGCTGCTGCGCCAGCAGAGCCTGCGCCGCAGCATCGTCAATGCGGTCACGCAATTGCCGGCGATCCGGGAGGTGATGAAGTTCTATCGGACCTCGCTGTTCTGCCGGAATCTCGGGCTCCTGCTCGGAAGCGGCGTCAATCTGACGACGACGCTGCGGATTCTCGTCGACATGATGTCGTCGACCGGTCCATCCGCGATCTGGACCGACGCCGCCGACCGGGTCCGCCATGGCGCAAAACTCTCGGATGCGCTATCCGATACCAAGGCGCTGCCGGCGATGGCGGTGCGGATGCTGCGGCTTGGCGACGAAACCGGGCAATTGCCGATGCTGGCGGCCCGGGTCGCCGAGTTCTACGAGACAAAGCTGCAACGCACGCTCGATCGCGTGGTCGGTATTGCCGGGCCGGCAGCGATCATCACGATCAGCATCGTCGTCGGCGGTTTGATCGTGTCTGTCATGACGGCGTTGCTTTCCGTCAGTCAGATTGTCGGCTAGCACGGAAGAAGTGAAATTCGAGGAGGCGACTGAGGTGAGTCGAAAGGTTCTGGCTTTAGCAACACGAAGGCGACGGCGCGGGCAGGCCGGTTTCACGCTGGTCGAGATGCTCGTGGTGATCACCATCATCGGGATGATCATGGCGCTGGTGGGACCGCGCGTGCTCGGTTATCTCGGTGAGTCCAAGGCAAAGGCCGCGAAAATCCAGATCGAGAGCTTTTCCAGCGCGCTCGATCTCTACTACCTCGATCTCGGCCGATACCCCAACACCAACGAAGGCCTTGTCGCGTTGACTCGAAGCAACAACACGCCCGGCTGGAACGGGCCCTATCTGCGTGGCGGCCTGGTGCCCAACGATCCCTGGGGACACAGCTACGTCTATCGCTCGCCAGGCGAACATGGGCCTTACGAAATCATCTCCCTCGGATCCGACGGTCAGGAAGGCGGCAGTGGAACGGCAACCGACATTGCCAGCGGCGCGCGCTGAGCGAGGTGGCGAGCGGGGTTTCGCGCTGATCGAGATTCTGTGCGTGCTCGCCATCATCGGCCTGCTCGCGGCCATCATATTGCCGGCGATACCGCGGGCCACCTCGCGCGCCAAGCTCGAGAGCTACGCGGTGGAGACCGCGGCGCTGCTGAAGGCCGATCGCACCGCGGCGCTGCGCCGGCAGGTCCGGGTAAAGACCGTGGTCGACGCCGAGGCACGCTCGATCCGCTCCGGGGTGACCGGTCGTACCATCCGCCTGCCGAGCGATGTCACGCTGGAGGCGATGCTGGCATCGCGATGCGCGGATCGAGCAGCCGGCGGGTCGATCGATTTCTTCCCGTCGGGCATGTCGTGCGGCGGCGTGATTGCGCTGGCGCGTCCCGGTATGGGGTATGAAGTTCGCGTCAACTGGCTGACCGGAGGCGTCGAGATTGTCCCGAAGAAGCTGCTCTGACGTCGCAGGGTTCACCCTGATCGAGGTGCTGGTGGCGTTGGCGATCGTCGCCGCCGTGCTGTCGTCGATCGGCGCCGTGATTGCGACCAGCGTGAAGGGCACCCGCTCGATCGACCAGCGCCTGGCGCTGACCGGCGCCGCGGAGACGCTGCTCGCCGAACTGCCTGCGCGCAATCTCCTGAAGCCCGGCCGCCTGTCCGGACAGCTCGCCGGCCATCGCTGGCGGATCGACGTCTCCCCGATGGATACTGCGGTCGCCGACGACGCTCCGCAAAATCCGCGCTTTATGCCGCTCGCCGTCACGATGCGGCTGCAGGCGCCGGATGGTCCGGCGATCCAGCTCACCACGGTGCGGCTGGTGCCGAAGGCCGCCCAATGAGCGCGAACCCGCGAAGCGCGCCGGCCGGTGAGGCCGGTTTCACGCTGATCGAAGCGCTGGTGGCGACGCTGTTGATGACGGTGATCCTCGCCGCGCTGGCGACGGTGACGGCACAGTGGCTGCCGAACTGGAACCGGGGAATGGCGCGGGTGCAACGCACCGAACGGCTGGCGCTCGGTCTTGACCGCGTCGTCGCGGACCTGTCGGTTGCCGAGATGTTGCCGATCAATGGCGACGCCAAAGTACCGCTGTTCGAGGGTTCCGAACTCGCCGTCACCTTCGTTCGGACCACGGTCGGTCCCAACACGCGTCCCGGCCTCGAGATCGTCAGGCTGGTGGAGAAGGCCGACAGCCAGGGTCTCGCGCTGGTGCGCGAGCGCGCGCCGTTCGTGCCGATGGCCCGCGACGCGCAAATCCGTTTTGCCGATCAGGTGGTTTTGATCCGTTCGCCGTTTCGCGTGACGTTTTCCTATGCGGGGCCGGATCAGGTCTGGCAGCGGGAATGGCGCGGCCAGATGCAGTTGCCGGAAAAAATCCGTGTCGCGGTGCGGGACGGCGCGACCGGGCAGGTGCTCGGCGTGTCCAGCGCGGCCGTCGTCCACGCCGACGCCTGGGCCGAATGCGTGCGGGCGAAGAATACCGCCGCCTGCCTGGCCGCGCGGTTGATACCGGACGCGCCGAAAAAGGAGGAGCAGCTCTAGCGGGCTTGCATCTGACGGCATGGAATCTGGTTTCACATTCAGCGGCAAACGGCGGAACGCGCGGGGCTTTATTGTCGTCGCCGTGCTCTGGATTCTCGCGGCGCTGTCGGCGCTGGTGCTGATCTATCTGACCTTTGTCACCAACACCGCCGTCGTCGTGGCCGGCAGCACCGACCGGGTCCAGGCCGAGGCGCTGGAGACCGCTGGAGTCGAGCTCACCGCGTATCAGTTGACTTCCGTCCAGGAAGCCGCTCGTCCGACCAGCGGAACCTTCAACGCCAAGGTGGGCGCGGGCAGGGTGAGCGTGACGTTCCGCTCCGAGGCTGCGCGCATCGATCTCAACGCAGCGCCCAAGGGCATGCTTGCGGGCTTGATGACCGGCCTGGGCGCGGCTCCGTCCGATGCGGCCGGCTATGCCGACCGTATCCTGGCGTGGCGGGCAACGACGGAACTCGGCGACGACGATCCCGAAAATTCCTTCTACCGCACCTCCGGTGTTCCCTATGTGCCGCGGCACGCGCCGTTTCCGGCCGCGGAGGAACTATGGCTGGTCAAGGGAATTCCGCCTGAAATCATCGAGCGGATGCTGCCGTTCGTCACGGTGTTCAGCAACCTCGCCTCGATCAATATTCTCGACGCCGCGCCGCAGGTGGTGGCGGCGCTGCCGGGCATGACGCCGGAAAATTTGCAGGAAGTGCTGTCGCAGCGCGCCGATCCGACGCAGGATCCAAAGTCGCTGCTGACGATCGCCGGCGGCCAGGGCGCCACGGTCGCCGGCTCCAAAACCTATCGGATAACGATCGGGGTGGACGCGGCCAACGGGCGGCATAGCGCGGCAGAAGCCGTGATCCTGCTTCTCGACAGCGGCACCGAGCCGTATCGTGTATTGTCGTGGCGCAACGCTTCCGACGGCGGCGCCGCACCGCAAAGGGCCTTTCCGGGATGAACCAATTTGAAAGCATCGGCGCGATCCTCAGCGCATGGACCGGCAGCGTGGCTGCCGCGATGACGGCCGGTTTCGACCGTCTGGTGTCGCCGCGCGTGGTCAGGCTGATCGAAGACGAAAAGGGCGGCTTCGCCGTCGAGGCGGCGGTCAAGGCCGACAATGTGCCGGCGCGGATCGCTTTTTCGGATGGTGCGTTCGCCGCGCCCAATCTCGCGCCCGTCCTGAAGGGAAGCCGGGTCGAGATCGTACTCCAGCCCACCCGTTTCCTGCTTCGTCCGCTCGAACTCCCGGCCCGGGCGGCGGATTTCCTCGAGGGCATCGTGCGCGCCCAGATCGATCGCCTGACGCCGTGGAACGCCGGCGAGGCCGTGTTCGGCTGCAGCGCCCCGGCCGAAAGCGGCGCCGACAGCATCACCACGGTGATCGCGGCCACCACGCGCAAGGTCGCGATGAGCTATGTGCAGGCGGTTTCCGGCTTCCATCCCGCCGCGGTCGCCGTGTGTACCGACGTCGCCGAACGCAATGCCGGCCGCGTCAAGGTATTCGAGCAGAAAGCGCGCGGTCATCTGGATGCCGCGCGCCTGAGCCGGGCGCTTTCGATCGCGCTTGGCGTCGCTGGCGTGGCCGCGCTGCTGTCGGCGACGGCGGCAGCCTATATCTCGAACGACCTGGACGCGCAGGAAAGCGAGCTGGCGCAGCAGATTTCGCAGCGTCGCGCGGCCATTCGCGCCGGCAATGACGGCGACCGCTCGCCGATCGGCGCGCTGGAGCGGCGCAAATACGAGATGCCCGCCAGCGTGCTGGTGCTCGACGCGCTGAGCCAGGTGCTGCCCGACAATACCTATGTCACCGAACTGCATCTGGCCGGCAACAAGCTGCAGATCGCCGGCATCACCCGCGACGCACCGTCGCTGATCCCGCTGATCGAGCAATCCCAGCATTTCGCCCGCGCCACGTTCTACGCCCCGACGACGCGCTCGGCCTCCGATCCCGGCGAGCGTTTCCATATCGAGGCGCGGATCGAACCGAAGAACACGGCAAACCCATGAACTCCGCAAACGCCATCGCCCGCGCCCTGACGCGCTCGCCGCTGATCGCGGTCGTGCTGTATGTCGCCGTGCTCGGCGGCCTATTGGCGACGGCCGCCTTTTCGATCGCCGATATCGTCGGCCACCGGCAGGCGCTGTCGCAAACCGCCGACCTGCTGGACCAGCTGCGCGGCCGCAAGCCGCGCGGCGGCGAGGCGGCTGCGCTCGCGGCCCGGCATCCGGGTACGCCGTTCCTGGAGGGACCGACCGTCACCGTCGCCGGTGCCACGCTGCTGCAGCGGGTCGCCTCCGCGGTCGGCAATGTCGGCGGAACCATCCAGTCATCGCAGGTCGACGTGCTCGGCACCCAGGCCCGGGACGGTCTGGTCGGGCTGGTCGTGAGTTGCGAGATGGAACAGCCTGCCTTGCAGAAACTGCTCTACGATCTCGAAGCCGGCATGCCGTTCCTGTTCATCGATCAGCTCGACGTGCAGGTGCCGCAGACGACGGCCCTCAACGAAAGCGGATCGGGTCGGGTCAAGGTCGTGCTCGGCGTGTCCGGGCAGTGGCAGGGCAGCAAATAGACGTTGCCGGCAGTATCCGGCGGTGGCTGGGAGAGAATTCCAGGCGGCCGCCGCCCGCGATAAGGTGCCGACACCCGTTCCGGCCATTTTCTCGCGGGCCGGCCGTTTGACATCTGGAAGACGTGTTCCTAGGCAGAACGGTAACGGGCCGGGTGCGCCATGTTGATGGCGAGGGTGGTTGCGGCTAGGCTGGCCGCTGAATTGGCGGCCGGCTTTGCCGGTTGGCGATCGAGGACTGAAATGGTCGGGTGGTTCAAAATTCTCGGTTTGGTCCTGCTCTCGGGCGGCGCGCTGGCGGCCGGCCCAATGGCGCCGGCGCAGGCGACGACCTCGGCCACGCTGGACATTCTGCCTGACGACACCGCCGGCGGGGTTGCCGATACCGTGGACCTCGGCCGCGTGCAGCCGATCTCGAAACCCGGCCGGGACGCGGGCAGGCCGCTGCCGAGCGGAAACCCGCTATGGGCCATCCCGCTCTCGGTCCTGACCGCCACGCAGGAACGCCCGATCTTCTCGGCGTCGCGGCGGCCGCCGCAACGCGCCGTGGCGGCCCCGCTGGTCGATCGGGTCAGCGCGCCTCCTCCGAAAGCCGCCGCGCCGGAACGGCCCTCGCTGGCGCTGATCGGCGTCGTGGTCGGGGAGAGCGACGCGATCGCGGTTTTCCTCGATCAGGCCAGTCAGAAGATCGTCCGCCTGCATCAGGGTGAAAGCCATACCGGCTGGGAGCTGAGTTCGGTGCAGCCCCGCGAAGTGACGCTCAAGAAGGCCGACCGCACCGAAGTTCTCGCCCTGAAACGCCAGGACGGCGCCGCGGGTGTCGCCGAGGCTCCGGCCGCACCCGGACTGGTCGTGCCGGCAGCCGCCGGCAGCAACACCTCCTTTGCGCCTTTCCTTCCCCGCTCGGTGCCGAAGAACGGGGAGTCGGACGGTCTCTGAACCGGCGCGCGATCGCGCCAGGCCGGGCAGCCCGTGCTTACCGCTTCAAGATCGCGAGTCAAGGCCTCGCATACCCGTTGTTGCTGAGCCTCGCTCAAGCCCAACCACATCGGCAGTCGGATCAGGCGCTGCGACAACGACGTCGTCAGCGAAAGCTCGCCATGTGCGCGCCCGAAGCGCTGGCCTGCCGGCGAGGAATGCAGCGGGACATAGTGAAACACCGCGTGGATCGCTCTCTTCCTCAGTTCATCCAGGACCTTCTGGCGATCGATCTCGGGTGGGAGAAGAACGTAATACATGTGACCGTTGTGCTGGCACTCCGCGGGCACGATCGGGCGGCGAAGCAGGCCCTGCTGTTCCAGCGGCGCGAGCATTTGATGGTAGCGTTGCCAGATCGTCATCCGCTCGCGGGTAATGCGCTCGGCTTCTTCCAGTTGGGCCCAGAGGAAGGCCGCGATGATCTCGCTCGGAAGAAATGAAGAGCCAATATCCTGCCAGGTATATTTATCGACCTCGCCCCGGAAAAATCGGCCGCGGTCCGTGCCCTTCTCGCGGATGATTTCGGCGCGCGGCACCAGATCCAGATCTCTCACGAGAAGGCTGCCACCTTCACCGGAAATGATGTTTTTCGTTTCGTGAAAGCTGAAAGTACCGAGGTCGCCGATCGCACCCAGCGCGCGGCCCTTGTAGCCGGCCATGATTCCCTGTGCCGCATCTTCGATGATCGAAAGATCGTGGCGTCGGGCGATCGCCACAATGGAGTCCATCTCGCAGGAGACGCCGGCGTAATGCACCGGAACGATCGCGCGCGTTCGCGCAGTAATCGCGGCCTCTATCAATCGTTCATCCAGATTGAGCGTGTCCTCCCGGATGTCGACAAAGACCGGAACTGCGCCGCGCAGCACGAAGGCGTTGGCCGTCGACACAAACGTGTAGGAGGGCAGGATAACTTCATCGCCGCTTTTGATATCAATCAGCAGCGCAGCCAGATCGAGCGCGGATGTGCAGGAATGCGTCAGCAGCGCCTTGGCGCAGCCGGTCTGTTCCTCGATCCATTGATGACAGCGTTTGGTGAAGGGACCATCGCCGGAGAGATGGAAATTGCGCTGTGCCTCTGCCGCATAGGCAAGCTCCTTGCCGGTCGCATAAGGCCGGTTGAACGGAATAAAATCGGTTGTCACTGTTCTAATTTCACCGGCTCACGAGTTCTTATCATATCGCAAAATCCCTAGCGAACGCGAGGGCGCCAGAGCTGAATGTGATGCTGGATCGGTCGTCGCAAGACTTCGCCGACGAGCTCGTAATCCTCGGGAAATTTCAGACCCAACATCGACAGGGACGGCGGGGGAGGGGTCTGCAGATCAAGCATGAAATAGGCATGCTGCAGCCTTTCGCGGGAAAGACGCGCCAGAACGAAAGCGGTTGAAGCAGGGGACTCGGAGAAAAACCAGGGAACCCCTGGCGAATGCGCGCCGATCGCGAATACGGAGCCAGGGGAATCGTAGAAGAAAAGAACGTCTGACTTTGCGGTTATGCCACCCCGATTCGCCAAGTCCCGGATATCCTTCACGTACGAGCTGGTCGCCGGGTCAAGCTTCAGTGAATGACCACTCAAGCCGAGTTCCGTTGGTTCAGTCTGCGCAAAAATCGTGGCGTAAATGCCGTAAGGTTGCCGGGCGCCTGAAACGACGTCGGCGAAGGCCATCGTTCCCAGTGTCAGCATCACGGCTGGTCCAATCCCGCCAAAAAGGATTTGCCTGGACAAAACCGTTACCAGAATCGTGGTCCCGATGAACCACGGCGCCATTGCGAGCAGTGCGTTGGCAGTGATCTGGTTTCCCGTGCCAAATGCGACAGCGATCGGGACCATGAACAAAAGGACTAGAATTACCGATAACCGTTGGCAACCCAACGGCTTCATTGCCGATGTTCCCAAGCGGCTCGAAGTGAAGGCGGCACCCGCTATCGTCATGAGAACGAGAGCGGTCGCGAGGAAGTAAAAGTAAAACAGATCCTGTGGAGTGAATTGCCAGCCGTAAAAGCCGGCGCGAATGGCGAGACTGCTGAAGACAACAAGTGTGACCAGAAATCCAATCGTAATGCGTCGTCTCGCATTATTGACATCGCGTGTAGAAAGTGCCGCGGCAAGGGCAGCAAGCATTATGACAAACGCCGGCCAAAAGACCTTGATAGCACTGACCAGTCCATGACTGGACTGGCTCACATAGCGGACAAGGTTGCTGGCTGGAGATGATTTGAAACCAGGTGACTGCAGAAATTGGGCCATCCCCCAAACTCTCGCGATCCAGTCTTCTGGCGTCTCCGCCACGACAAAATAGAGAACGAGTGAAATGGCTGCGCCCGTCGCAAAGCAGGCGGCAAAGAGACCGGCAGACCGCCACGAACATTTGTGCCAGACGAGGAAGGCTATCGCGGACAGGCCCAGCAACGCGAGTGCGCTCGGAAACTTGATGAGCAGGCAAAAACTCCACAGCACGCCGGTGGTTGCAGTTCGCATCGAGAATGCGCGGGTCCCCGGCTCGGCCTCCAGCGCCCAGAGAAACAGGCCTGTGAAGATGTACGAGCCCACGACGATGAGCAAATTGTAACCCGGGCTTCGGATGAACCAGAAATAGTACAGCAAGGATCCGAGCACAGCCGTCGCAGTAAGGCTCAAAACAGACGGAGACAGTCGCCCGCCGGCAAGGTTGACTACGAGATGCCGGACGCGAAGGGTCAGGAAGAGGGTGCTCAACAGAAGGAATGCGAGAGCCGTAAGCCTGAACAAGGCAATGTCGTAGCGAAGTGCCGCGAAAATCGGCTTTAGAAAAAGCGCCGCCGCCGACGCTCCAACCAGGGAATCAGCAGGATTAAGCGCATCCAACAGATAGTGTGACTCGTCCAGAAGATCGAAGCCGCGGTCGCACGACCATGCGACCAGCAGTGTCAGTCCGGCTGCGAGTGCCCCCAGGATGAAATCCGGTATACGTTGCCAACGATCCACGTATCGCAATGCGGGCAGCTTGATCACGGTGCTGCCCTCTTGGATCGAGCAATCAAGTGGCAGTCCAAATCAGCCCGCGTCCTGCTAGAAGCCGACTGGAGCGAGCCCCGATGGCTTCCCGCGTTCAAGCGATGCATTCAAGCACGATATGCGTGTAAGGTAATCGGAGAAGGTTTTCGTATATTTTATAGTTCACGGTTGCAAAGGTTCCCTTCGCAAGGGTGAGGTAGCCCTCGGTGGTCCGCACATACTTGCCCCGGTCGTGGGAGAGCAGATATCGGGCGATCTTGTTCTGATCCTGAACATAGCAGCCGTCGAAGGTTACCAGTCTTCCCCCCGGCTTCAGTGCGTGATGTGCCAGCTGAAAAAGAGTGGCGGCTTCGCCGTCGGGCAGGTGGTGAAGAATGGCATTTGCCGTGACGACATCGTAACTGTGCGGATCGCCCGGCAGAACGGCCTTTTCGACGCTGCGGCAATAGAATTGACCGCGTCCGCGATATTTGACTTTGGCAAAATCAATGTATGCCTCGTTCAGATCGAAGCCATGGTAATCTACCTTGGGCAGATAATCGAGAACATCGCCGGGGCCGCACCCTATATCCAAAATCCGATCTCCCGCCATGGCTCGGATGTTCTCACGAACGTGCAGCGCTCTCCACCCTTTGCGTGCAATCGCGTTCGAGAAGATCCGATAAGCGATAGGCAGCGACAGTATTCTCCTCAGATCCAGTTTTTCAGACAAGATAAAACCCTTGGGAAACCGCGCCCCAGCCGTTCGAATTTCGGCAAATGTTTACAACTTCGGCAAAGGAGTAGCAACGCTGTGCGCGATGCCTGCAAGGCCTTATTGAGGGACGTCTGGCTCGGCCGGCAGGCGGCGCGCAAGAATCTTTGCTAGCCACTTCTTGAACGGGTAGACCGACGCCTCTGCCACGGTTGAAATCCTGCTTCCGTCAGCCAGACCCGTTGCGGGGTATTCTTCTCGCTCCGGATGGTGGTAGGTGCCAAACAATACATCCCAAAAGGCGAAATAGGCTGCGAAGTTCTTGTTCCGATGTTGGGGCAAGATCGAATGGTGGATGCGGTGGCCTTGCGGGCCTACGACGATCCGCGCCGCGGGCCCGATGTGAATGCGGGCATTCAAATGGATGACCCATGTCCAGGCTGCGCCGACCATCGAGATAATCCATACGTTGATAGGGGTCAATTTGAAGAGCAGCGTCATCGGCAGAACGATGACAAAGGTTTGAAAGATGTATTCCAGCCAGTGATGTCGGGTTGCAGTCGATGCGTTCAGCGACTCTTCACTGTGATGGACGGCATGCTGCTGCCAGAGCCAGTCGAACTCGTGCTGCGACCGATGATACCAATAATAGAAGAAGTCGACGATGGCAAAATAGAGGGCTGCCGCCACGGCTTGCTGTGCGTAACCGTCTGAAAATATATCGAGCTTGATCCATCCCCCTCCAAACCGCTGGCTGGTCCAACTCACGATCATGTTCAGTGTCGGCGACACCATGAAAATCACAATGAGATAGACGCCGGAGTATTTGACGTTGAACCATATGTTGCGCCATGGCTGCTTCTTCTCGGCCGCGATGAATAGTTCGATCGCCATTCCGATCAGGACGAAGATGATCCAGAGCTTGACCGGGGTTGCCGTCCAAAACGACTGCGCGAGGTCCTCGAGGCGTTGCAGCATATAGCGCGTCCATTCATTCCATGGAGGATGACCTTATTATCATTGCAACTGGGCCGATAATACCCCGAAGCCATGGATTCTTTGCCAAATCCCCGCTGGAATTGCGGCGAGCACGGCGCGGAGCTGGCCTTTGCGACCGGTCCTTTGCGGCACCTTGGGGCGGGCAGCATTCGGAAACAGCGCGGCAACTTGATCGCTGCGCGCTCTGGCGGAGCCACGGTACGCCGACAACAGCGTTCGATTTACGGCGTATCGTAGGGGGTCGGATCTGCGTGCATATCCGCGATCATCGTGTCCCAGCTTGGGGCGATGAATCCGGTGCGCTTCCTGAAGGCCCGGCCGTCCAGTCTGCGGTCGCAAAAAAACTTGTCGTCGCGTCCGAGGGTGATGCCGAGTTTGTAGTGGGTGTTGACCAACTTCAGAAGCTCATACTTGCTGATCGGCTCCGAGGCGACGTGCCAAACGCCGTCGAGCCCGGAATGATCCGTGATCAGCTTGCCGACGAGATCCGACATGACGTTGGTCGTGAGCCCGGTGTAGAGCGCGCCCGCAAATCCTGTCGCTTGCCCGCCTCGTTGGGAAAGAAACCACTCGACCAGGCTGGATCGTCCACGCAGCTCCCTGCCGACGATGGAGGATCGAATGGTCAGGCATCCGGTTCCTGAAACCTCGCCAAGCAGCTTGCTGCGGCCGTACAGATCCTCGGCGTCGGTCGGCGCGTTTTCCGCATAGGGGCCCTTATGGCCGGCGAACACACAATCGGTGCTGAATTGAATCAGGCGGGTTCCACGCTGCTTGCAAAACGCCGCCGTCCGGTGCGGTAGCAGCGCGTTTGTCGAAATCGAGGTGACGGGGTCCTTGGCCATGTCGATCTGCTTGATCACGCCGACCGCATTTACAACCACGTCCGGATCGGCCACCGCGATTGCGGCCTGGAGTGCGTCGTCCCGCAAGACGTCGACATCGGGCAGAACCTTGTGAGCGGCGCCGAGTGCCAGGCGAGCTGCAGAGGTGTCGGGCAGAGAGGACGACCGCATGGTGCCGAAAACCGTAAGGCCCTGCGCAGCTAATCGCTGCACAAGTTTGTGGCCCAGCATCCCGGTCGCTCCGAGGACCAGCACGCGACGAGTTCCACGGGGCTTCTGTGAACCTGACGGTATTTCCGACGTCATTCTTGATTTCCAGCACGCTCAAACGGACCACGCGGCCGATTGTTCGAATGGCGGCTAACCTTGGCAAACGAGAGTTGGCACTACCGGCAAATTCGCCCCGAAAGATTTATATTTCGTGCCTAGCGAATGTCATTTATTGGAGCGCCCTGTCAAGGACCGAAGGCCGCAATTCGAGATCGCCGGACGCTGGCGCAGCCCCGTTCGGGCGGTGATTGGGACGCGAGCCGTTCCCGTTGCTACCGGCGGGAAATGCGGAAGTTTCCCTTTCGCAACGCCATTGCTACCCCGGCGGCATGTCGCGCGATCTTGTACCCTCCCGAAAGAGATGTTAGCCCTCGGCCGGAATTGCCCCTCTGCCGTGGTTTTTAGGGAATTGACCGGCGGATGCGGTCTTCGGGACCCTGACGGATTTGAGGTGGGTCCGGGGCGCGTATCTCCCCGACAACAGGACTTGGACAGTGGCTGCGGAAAAATTGTCTGTGATCAAGGCCGAAGATATGAAATGCGCATTTTGCGGGTCGGACGGCCTTGTTGAAGTCATTGATTTCGGCGACGTGGCCCTGGCCGGCGGCTTCCTGAAGGAGGGGTCTTTCGCCACCGAGCCAAAATTCCGGCTGCGGGTCGGCTTCTGTCCAAGTTGCTATGCGGTTCAGGTTCCCGACAAGGTCGATCCCGACATCCTCTTCACCGATTATTTCTACTTCTCCTCCGCCATCAAGACGCTGAGGGAGCACTTCATCGATTATGCGACGGAAGTGGTGGCGCGGTTCCTCGATCCGAAACATTCGACCGTGGTCGAATTCGGCTGCAACGATGGAATCCTTCTCAAGCCGCTGGCCGATCAGGGCGTGGCCACCGTGGTCGGCGTCGATCCCGCTCTCAATATTCTCAAGACGATCGACGATCCGCGTATCAATACGGTCCACGGTTTCTTCGGCGAGCCGCTCGCCGATCAGCTTGCCGCGCGCTTCGGCAAGGCGGACCTCGTGCTCGCCAACAACGTGTTTGCGCACATACCGGATATCAACGGCGTCACGCGGGCGGTCGAGAAAATCCTGAAGGATGATGGCGTCTTCATCTTCGAGGTCCACTACCTCGGCAAGATCATCCAGGACCTCCAGTACGACATGATCTATCACGAGCATCTCTATTATTATTCGCTGCTCGCGCTGGAAAACCATTTTGCCCGCCACGGCATGACGGTGTTCGATTTGAAGCCGATTCCGATCCATGGCGGCTCCATGCGCTATTATGTCTGCAAGAAGAACAGCTACCACGCCAAGGACATTTCTGTTCGCGTGCAAAATCTGCGGAACGAGGAACGCGCCCTCGGCTATGACCGGCCGGAAACCTACCGGCGCTTCGCATCGGACTGCGCCGACCGCCGCGCGAAGCTGATGGATTTGCTGACGCGGCTGCGGTCGAAGGGGCGGACCATCGCGGGCTACGGGGCCTCCGGCCGCGCCAACACCATCATTCAGTATTGCGGCATCGGACGTGATCACCTCGAATACATGATCGACGACGCGCCCGCCAAGCACGGCTATTCCACGCCCGGCTCGCATCTGCTGATCCGCAGCAACGAGGTGCTCCGGACAAACCCACCGGACTATCTGCTGATTTTCGCGTGGAGTTTCTTCAACGAGATAGCAGCCAAGAGTGGGGACTACATCGCGCATGGCGGGCGATTGATGGTGCCGCTTCCGGATGTCAGGATAACCTTTTATCCGACCACCGACGACGTGCTCTAGGAATGCCGAACCGCCAGTCAAGAATCGGAGACTAAGATGAAGGTGATGTCGATTTTCGGCACGCGGCCGGAAATGATCAAGATGTGGTCGACGTTCAAGAAGCTCGATGCGTTGAACTTCGAGCACATCATGGTTCATACCGGCCAGAATTTCACGCCGGAGCTCAAGGATTTCTTTTTCCGGGATCTCGAGCTTCGCGAGCCGGACTATCAGCTCAACATCGACACTTCGAGCTACTCGCGCGAGGTGGCCGATGTGATCGTCAAATCCGATCAGTTGTTCGAACAGCACAAGCCGGATGCTCTCCTGATCCTGGGCGATACGTTCAGCGGCCTGTCGGTGATGCCCGCCGCGCAGCGCGGGATCAAGATCTTCCACATGGAGGCGGGTCTGCGCGCCTGGGACAAGCGGATGCCGGAGCAGCGCAATCGTATCCTGATCGATCACATGAGCAGCATCCTCTTGCCGTTCAACGCCTATCACCGGGAAAATCTGCTGCGCGAGAACATTCATCCCTCGAAGATCTTTCTTTCCGGCAATCCGACCTTCGAGGTGATGCGTCACTTCCTCCCGCAGATCCAGGCCTGCGACGTGCTCAAGCGCATGAATCTGTCGCCCAAGAACTACATCCTGGTCACGGCGCATCGCAGCGAAAACGTCGATAATCCGGTGTACCTGGCGCGGCTGTTCGAAGCCTTCGGTGAGATGGCCCGACGCTTCAAGCGGGAGGTAATCTACCCGATGCACCCGCGCACCAAGAGCAAATTGAAGGATATCAAGATTGCGGACGGCGTCCGCGTCATGGCGCCGCTCGGGTTTTACGATTTCAACAAGCTTCTGGCGGAGAGCTTTTGCGTGCTGTCCGATTCGGGAACCGCGCCGGAAGAGGCCCTGTTTTACAAGGTGCCCTGTGTCAGCCTGCGCATGACCACCGAGCGGCCCGAGACGGTTGAAGCGGGTGCGGTCGTGGTCGGCGGCATGGAGGTCTCCAACCTCGTCGACGCCGTCGAGACGGTCACGGGGCAGGACTGGCAGGTGCGCTACGACTTCAACGAGAACTTTGCCGCATCCTCGGTGGTCGTCAACTGCATACGAAGCCAGATCACGAATTGGTTTTGAGCAACGCGCCAATATCCTCCCGCACCGGCGCCGGCCCAGCCAAGGGCCGGCGGATCTGGCGTCAGCGGATCATGGCTCTGGTCAAGGTCGCGCTGGCCGTCTTGCTGGTCAGCGGGCTGTTTTATTACAACGTCATTACGGTGGCCGCGCTCAAGGCGACGTTCGGAAACCTGAGGTCGGCCGCCGGTGCCTGCGCCGCTCTGGCACTTGCCTATTTCCTGTCCGCATTGCGCTGGTATTTCATCCTGCACGCGCTTGGAATTCCGATCAGGCTGCGTCCGTGCGCCGAAATATTCGCGATGGGGACCTTCGCCAACAATCTGATGCTGGGCGGGACCGGCGGCGACGTGGTGCGCGCCGTTTACGTCTCCATGCACCTGCATCGCGATCGCGCCGGCGGCGTGATCTCCGTGCTGCTGGATCGGGCGGCCGGTCTTCTTGGCATGCTTACGCTAGGGGTCGTGTTCGGGATCCTCGATGTTGGACACGTCGTCGGTTCACCCGTTACGCGCACGGTGTTCCTGTGGCTGTGCGGAGGTTTCGCCGCGGGGATGGCCGGCATCGTGGTGGTGTTTGTGGTGATGAACAGGGAATTTCACGCCTGGATGACGGACAGGTTGGGAACGCGCACCGTAATCCATCGCGTCGTCCTGCGGCTTTTTGAGACCGTCGTGCAATTGCGCCGCGATCCAGTCGCCATCGTGATCAGTTTCGTGCTGTCGGTCCTGACCTCGTTGCTGGTCGTCGTGGCCATCATATTCCTCGCGTCCGGTTTTGAGGCGCAAGGATTGAGCTGGATCGACTACGGAAATGCCACCATCATTGCCCTGCTCGCGAGCGCCATTCCGCTCACCCCGGGCGGCATCGGTGTCGCAGAGGGCGCATTCGCGTTTCTATGTCTGGTGTGGGAGCCGTCTCCTACTGGACTGGCCTACGGCACGATCTTTTTGGGACAACGGCTTATTACAACCGTGATAAGCTTGTTCGGCTGCATCGCTTTTGTCACCTATGAGGGCGGACGGGCCGAGTTGCCGGAAGAGGCCGGTGCACACACTTGAACCAGGAACGAGGCAATGCGGGACACCATTCTAGCGGCGATCTATTCGGCGATCGATCAGGTTAATCGGCAGAGTCCGGAAAAGCCCCCGGTACGCAAGAGTACCGAGACCGCACTGTTCGGGAGCGCCAGCGATCTCGACTCGCTTGCCTTGATCAATCTCGTGGTTGCCGTCGAGGAAAACGTCGAGAAAGATCTGGGTGTCCAGATCACACTGGTTGACGACCGGGCGCTGTCCGCGCCGGTCAGCCCCTTCACGACGGTTGAAACTCTGGCTACCTATGTCGAGCAACTGGTAGCGGAAAGCAAGAATGGCTGAAAAGCGTGTGGCGCTGATCACCGGTTCGAGCCGTGGCATCGGGCGCCACCTCGTCAAGCATCTTGTCGCGCGCAATTTCGAGGTAGTCGGTTGCAGCCGCTCAGCCGTTGAATCGATGGAAGCAGCGAACCACACCCATGTGGTCGCAGACGTCGGGCTTGAAGAAGACATAGCCAGGCTGTTTCGGGCCATCCGTACCAGGTATGGCCGTCTCGACATCGTCATCAACAACGCCGCCGTCAATCCGGCGATCGGGCTTTCGATGCTCACGACCCGGAGCGCGGCCACCGAGACCTTGATGACAAACGTCCTGGGCACCTTTTCGGTCTCCCGCGAAGCTGCCAAGCTGATGATGCGGGGAAAATGGGGCCGTATCATCAATTTCAGCTCCATGGCCGCCCGTCACGAAGTCGCTGGAGAGGCGATCTATTCGGCTTCCAAGGCCGCCATTCAAACCCTTACGCGCGTGATGGCCAAGGAGTTTTACCGCTATGGCATTACTTGCAACGCGATCGCGCCCGCGGCGATCGAAACGGACATGATGAACGCGGTGCCACGGGATGCGCTGCGGGAGGTTCTTGCGCGCAACGCGATTCCTGAAATGGGCCGGCTCGAGGATGTCAGCAACGCAGTTGACTGGCTGATCCAACCCGAAAGCCAGGCCGTGACGGGACAGGTCATTTTTCTCGGGGGGGCCTGAGTGATTAGCGTCTCGACCATCGTATCCGGCAAGTGGCGCGAGAACTGCTATATCATCAGCGCAGGCACGGATGCCGTGGTCATCGATCCCGGCGAAGACACCGACGCCATTCTTTCGCACCTTGACGCGGGCGGGCTTGTCGTGAAGGCCATCCTGTGTACGCACGCCCATTACGACCACGTCGGCTCGGTTTCCGACCTCAAAACGCGTTACGCGGCACCATTTTATCTGCACTCGGCTGACAACAAGCTGCTGCGCCAGGCCAATCTGTATCGCAAGCTGTTCGGCGGAGAACGAATGATCGCCATTCCGACGGCGGACGTCGATCTGGCTGCCTCGTCGGCCTTGCAGTTCCCCGGAATTGACATCGATGTCTTGCACACGCCGGGCCATACTCCCGGCGGGGTCGCGTTTTTCACCCGCGAAGCCGTTTTCGTCGGTGACACTATTTTCAGGAACCGCGCCGGCCGGACCGATCTTCCCGGCGGCGACAAAGCCGCGATCGAGGCAAGCCTGCGAAAGCTCTTGTCTTCGTCACCCGATTTGCTGGTTTACCCCGGCCACGGTGAGCCCGTCAGGCTCGCCGAGGTGATCGCCAGCAATGGCGATCTTGCAGATGCCTCATGATTAAATCCCGAATAACCACCATCGCTACCCATCTTCCGACACAGATCGTCAGCAATGCGGATCTTGAAGCCGAAAATCCGGGCTGGAAGATGGATGCGATCGCGGCGCGCGCCGGCGTAAACAGCCGCCACATCGCGGCAGCGGGGGAAACCGCCTTCGATCTTACGAAAGCTGCCTGCGAGAAACTTCCGCGTGAGGCAATCGAGCGCGTCGATGCCATCATCTATTGCACGCAGAGTCCCGATTTCATCATGCCTCCGAATGCCCATCTGCTGCATGCGCATCTGGATTTGCGCGACGAGGTGGCGGCGTTCGATATCAATCTTGCGTGCTCGGGCTTCGTCTATGGGCTGGGGATAGCGCATTCGATGATCTCCGCCGGAACGGCCCGGAACGTTTTGCTTGCGACGGCGGATACCTACTCGAGATACATTCATCCGAAAGACCGCTCCGCCCGGGTCCTGTTTGGTGACGGCGCAGCGGTGAGCCTGATCGAGGCGAGTCCGGATGACCATGGGTTTTCGTCGTTCGCGCTTGCGTCTCATGGCAAGGAATACGCCAAATTCCATATTCAGGCCGGCGGCCTGCGGCGGCCAAAATCCGAAGAAACCGCGCGCGAGACGACCGACCGTGGAGGCAATGTCCGTTCGGCCGATTTCATCGAGATGGACGGCCTTGCGGTGTGGTCGTTCATCAATTCCGCCGTGCCGAAGCAGATCTCGACCTATCTCGGCCAGAACGGGCTGGGGCTTTCGGACATCGACTGTTTTATTTTTCACCAGGCCAGCCGCCTGACCCTGGATTCGCTCGTCAAGGTTCTCGGGATCGATTATAGCAAGGTGCATCTCAACCTGGCTTCCGTTGGCAATACGGTGTCAGCCTCGATCCCGATGTGCCTGGCGGATGCGGTACGCCAGGGCCGCGTGCAGGCGGGCGACCGCGTGCTCGTGTCGGGATTTGGCGTAGGTCTGTCCTACGCCACGACGAGCTTCGAATATCGCGGGGAAATCGATGTTCGCTGATTTCATTCTTGAGCGTTTGCGCGCCGATCCCGATCGCGACGCGATTGTTTGGTCCGGTCAGCGATTCAGCAATGGAGAGATTGCGGCGCGCGTGGCGGGCTGGCAGCGCGAACTCGATCAACGAAACATCGCCGCGGGATCCACCGTAGGGCTTGAGGGGGACTTTTCGCCCAACAGTGTGGCGTTGCTGCTCGCGCTCGTGCAGAAGAACTGCATCATTATCCCGCAAAGCAATGCCAGCCGGGCGGGCCGCGAGCGCAAGGACGATATCGCGCAGGTCGAGCATTATTTCAGGATCGATGAAGCGGACGAAGTCATTCACGAGAAGACCGGTCGCAGCGCCAGCCACGAACTCTACAGGACTCTGCGTGAGCGCGGCCATCCGGGACTGGTGCTGTTTTCCAGCGGCACCTCGGGAGCGCCGAAGGCTGCGGTCCACGATTTCGTCTACCTGCTCGAAAAATTCCATGTCCGCCGCAGTGCGATGACGACGCTGAATTTTCTGCTGTTCGATCATTGGGGTGGGCTCAATACGATGCTGCACACCCTGTCGAATTCGGGCCTGACCGTCACGGTGCGGGACCGGTCGCCGGAATTGGTGTGCCGTCTGATCGAGGAGTTTCGCGTCGATCTGCTCCCGGCGACTTCGACGTTTCTCAACCTGCTGTTGATCAGCGGCGCTTACAGGAACGTCGATCTTTCCAGCCTGAAGGTCATTTCTTACGGCGCCGAGCCCATGCCGCAGAGCACGCTTGACCGGCTCAAACGGGTTTTCCCCGCAATCACGCTGCAGCAAACCTACGGTCTGATCGAGGTTGGCGTGCTCCGCTCCAAATCGAAGGAGAATGGATCGCTGTGGGTGAAGATAGGCGGCGAGGGATTTCAGACGCGCGTCGTGGACGGGATGCTGCAGATCAAGACCATGTCCACAATTCTCGGATATCTCAACGCGCCAAGCCCAATCACCGAGGACGGCTGGTTCATGACCGGCGACGCGGTCGAACAGGACGGCGAGTACTTTCGTATTCTCGGGCGCAAGTCCGAGATCATCAATGTCGGCGGCGAAAAAGTCTATCCGGTTGAAGTCGAGAGCGTCATTCAGGGAATGGATAACGTGCTCGAGGTCACCGTTTACGGGGAGAAAAATGCGCTGATCGGAAATCTCGTCTGTGCCAAAATTCGGCTCGTGGAGCCCAGGGACCCGCAGGAATTCTCCGCAGCACTCAAGAGTTACTGCGCGGCTCGCCTCGATCGTTTCAAGGTGCCTGTGAAAGTTGTGATTATGGACCAGCAGCAGTTCGGTGACCGTTTCAAGAAGGCGCGGACGGAAATTGGGCGATGAAAGACATCGGCGAGCCAGCATCCCCGGCATTCGATCCCACCAAGGAAGACGACATCGAGGTCAAGGCATTCCTCGAGTTTCGCGAGCATGGCAAGATCTCGCTCAAATACGCCATTCCGCTCGGCCTCAAGGCGCTCCTCACCGATATTCCGTTCGCGGCGCTGAACCACTGGCCCGGGCCGGTCGGTATGAAGCTGCGCCAGTTGTTCTATCGGTTCAAATTTGGATCGATGGGGGCGAACGTGCTGATCGGACCAGGAACCGACATCCGGCAGCCGGGTCGTATCGTTGTTTCCGACTATGTGTTCATTGACCAGGCCGTTCGTCTCGACGCGATGGCCGGCTCGATTCATATTGGGAGGCGTATCCACATTGCGCCCTATGCGATGATTACCGGGGTCGGCGGAGGGGTCTACCTCGGCGATTACGTCGGTGTTGGTGCGTTTGCGAGGATCTATTCCCATTCCGAAGCGCCGGTCGACGGCAAGCGCATGAGCGGGCCGATGATTCCCGAGAGCATGAAGGGTATGATCACGGCGCCGGTCCGGATCGAGCGCGATGGGCTGATCGGCACCGGCGCTGTGATACTTCCCGGCGTTACCGTCGGAGAGGGAGCCATCGTCGCAGCCAATTCACTTGTGGCCCCCAACACAAATATCAGGCCGTGGACGATCTATGGCGGTGTTCCGGCGCGCCCATTGGGTTGCGGCAGAAGGTCACCGAACCGGATATATAGCGGGGTCGGCACGTGCCCTCGATTTCGCCAGCTGACGCAAGTTTTGCGATCCATATCGACTGCGACAATTTGTGGATCTACGAAACCGAGTTTGCGGTTCCGACCTCGGAGCGGCAGGACCTGATCTTCTCGCAGGCCTTGCCGAACCTGCTTGATCGATTTTCGCGATGGAAGATCAAGGCTACGTTTTTCGTTGTCGGGCGCGATCTTCAGCGGCACAGCTGTGTGGCGTTCTGCAAGCGGGCCCTGTCAGAAGGACACCGCATCGCAAATCATACGCTCTCCCACCGTGTCGATTTTTCCCGGCTCGACGAGGCCGAAAAGCTCCGCGAGATCGAGGCGGGCCACGCCGCGATCGTTGCGGCAACCGGAACCTCGCCGGTCGGCTTCCGGGCACCCGGATATCACGTCGATGCCGCCATCATCAGTTCGCTGGCTCGGCTCGGCTATCAATATGACAGCTCGGTTCTGCCGGGGCCGACGGGGTATTTGATAAAGGCCTACATGCTGGCGAGGGGGCAGGGCGCTAAGGGAAAGTCCTTCGGCTCCTGGAGATCGCTGTTCGCGTCGAGTTCACCTTGCCGGCTTGCGGTTTCGAAAGACCGTCACCTGATGGAATATCCGATCGCGACGTTTCCCTATGTACGGCTGGCGATCCATTCGACGTTCGTTTATTCGTTTGGGCTCGAGTATCTGCGCAAGGCGGTCAGCATGCTCTCGCGAACGCCGGGCCACCACGTCTACCTGCTTCATGCGATCGATGGCCTCGATCATCCGGCGCCGGAGGAGTTTGGCGGACGGCTCGTTCCGCTCGCAAAAAGCTTTGCGCAGCGGATGGAAATTCTGGAAGAAATCGGACGGCTTCTGTCGGGGCGCGTCGTTCTCACGGAAGACGTGGCGAGCGCGGCGCTCAACGACGGCGCTATCTCTTGAAGACGTAGCGGAGATATTGCCGGTAAATGCTCCAGTGATAGGTGAACTTCGACTTGGAACCAGGTTCCTTGCGCACCGACAACACGTACGGCACCTCTGCGAAGGTAAGTCCCAGCTTGCCGGCCAGATATACCTCCTCGATCAGCACGACGAAGTTTCGCTCGGTCGTGGCAATCTTCGTCCATGCCTCGGTGCGAATGGCCCGGAATCCATTCGAGAAGTCCGTGACCGGCAGTCGCATGACGAAATGGGCAAAGAGATTGCCTACCCTGGAAATCCAGTAGCGTTGCCATGGCACGCCTTCTACCGAACCGTTCTTGTCGTAACGGGTCGCTTTCACAAAATCGATCCGGCGTCTCATCGGCTCGAAGAAATTGGCGATGTAGTGTGGCGCTTGGGTTCCGTCCGCATCCATGACCAGCGCATATTCAAACCCGTTTTCGAAGGCGAGCCTGCAGAGCGTGCGCTGGGCTTCGCCATAACCGCCGTTCTGAACATGGCGTTCAAGGATCAGAGAGGGCAGCTTATGCTGCAGCCGAAGTAGAATGTTCCAGGTCTCGTCGCGGCTGCCGTCATCGACTGCAACAATGGCCGTTCGGGTCGGAACCGTCTTTAGAAAGGCCGCAATGTTGGTAATGCAATTTTCGATCCCGACGGCCTCATTGTAGACCGGCAATGCAATGCAGAAGCTGGGCAGTTGATCGGCCGCCACCGGCTGCGGGCTCGGGGGCGGACCGGTGTCCGAGGCATCGGCTGCGTCCTTCAATTTTCGGGTCTCCAACAAAGAATGTCCGATGCAAGTCACTTGCCGGCTTGCACAGCCTGAAACCGGCCGGGGTTCGCCTGCGGCCGCCCGGCCAGGGCCGTCAACCGCTGGTCGAGCCGGCGCCGAAATAGGACGAGAAGAAGCATGGTGGCAAGCCCGACGATCGACAATATCCTTGCGATAGCGAATGTCCTCGGTGCATAACTCATCTCGACCACATGCTTTCCGGGCGCGAGCAACACTCCCCGGAAGGCTTCATTGACCTCGCCCAGATGCTGCTCGGCGCCATCGACCCGAACCGTCCAGTTCGGATGCCAGACATCATTCAGCACCAGCAGGCCGGGTTGCGTCACATTCGCGGAAATTTCCACACGGGTGTGGTCGTAACGCGTGATCTCGGCTTGTTCGGTGTTGCCGGGTCCCCCGGGTTTCGCGTTGAGAAGTCCCGGGACTTGGCTTCCGCAATCAGAACTGGATCGTCGGAAGTCGCAACCGCACGCGGCGACTTGCCGATATCCAGCGGGGTTTCATGCCCCTCGGAAACCTGATGCACGATGAATGCGCGGGGTAGCGGATCGGGATTTTCGTAAATCACAAAAATCGGGTCGGAGTAGGCGCTTCTCCAGCCGGAGCGCTCCATGAATTGATGAAGACGCGGGTAGCTCGCGGGTGTCACCAGGTATTTGGCACCGAGAAAATCGAAGGCTTGCAGATTGAGCGAATTGACGTCGGGCGCCCTGACCATCGTTATGAATCCGGTCCAGCGGTCCTTTGGATCGGGCAGAATCAGCCGGTTGAAAACATCGACGTAACGGGGAAACAATTGAAAGTTCATCGACCCGATCTGGTACAGCCCGAATGCACTGCCGTATTCCGGCGGAACGCCCCACGGCCCGTAATTGGCAATTTGATGCAGGCCGCTGTGTCTTTGCAGGAAACGCACGAAAGGCGCGGGATTCGCAAAGCGGTCGTATCTCGCAAACCTGTAGTGATCGACGTAGAATGTGAGTTCGCACCACGAAAGGGCAACGAGGCATGAGGCGACGACGACCGGCGCGGCGCGCGAACTTCCGTAAATGATCAAGGCGAGGCCAGCAGCCAGGAGGGCCGCCGTGACCCAGAGATAGCGGACGTAAATGACGTTATCCAGGCCATACGATATTGTCGTGTAGGCGAATGCCGATCCGATCACGGCCGCGACGGCGAGCAAGGGCAGCAGTCGGAGCCCGCCCGTCAGCAACCCGTGCAGGCCAAATGCGACGGTGATCGTAAAAAGCAGGCCTACGCAGATCCAGAGATACTGCTCTCCCAGGTTTCCCAACAGCGGAAGCGCATCAACGATTGGCGAAAGGAGAGGCACGCCATAAATCCGTGCCACGAGGACGAGGAGAATGCCGGCTACGACGCCGATGATGGTGCGCTGAAGGATGGGCCACGGCCGCACGGCCTGACTTGCGAGCAGGGCGCCGATGATTCCCTGATGGAACGCGGCATTTCCCCGCATCATGTCGGCGCGGGCGGTAATGGCGTTGTAGGCCTCGAACGCGTGCTTTGGCGTGAATAGTGAAATCAGGTTGAACAGATATGCGGGATAAAATTGGCGCCCTGCGTAGTAATCGCCCGTCGCCATGTATTGGAGCGCCTCCGCAATCGGAAGATAGAGGATTGCGAGAGACAGCAGCCCCAGCGCCAGACCGGTCAGTTGGCCGGCGATCAATCGGGCGGCTGCGGCCGTCCTGGAACGCCATCCCTGCTCTTGCGCCAACGAACATCCGACGGATGTGGCAACGCCGACGAGCAAGGCGGTTGCCATGGTCAGAATCATTGTCGGCAGAAATGTCGTGGCCATGACCAGTATCGCGCCGATCGAGATTCCGGCCAGCTTGATCGCGCCGGGGCGTCGCGCGAAGCTGACCAGCGCCAGCGTCAGGACCGGAAAATAAAGCCATACCTGGGAGACGTTCGATCCCAGGTTGGCGACGTAATATCCGTTCAGCAGGTAGGTGATGCCCCCGGCAAGTGCCGCGACAAACGACAGCCGGAATTCGATCGTGAAGAGCAGCAGAAGGCAAAACACCGCGAGCAGGTTGAAACCCAGAAAAACCATGTGGGACGTAAGATCACCGCCGTTGAGAACGGCGTTCACCATCGAGACCGGCGACGTCTTGATGTCGACGAGTGTCTCCGGACCATATGAGCCGGTTGCAGAATACGGATTCCAGTAGATGGATTGCCCTGCCTGCAGGCTGCGCCGGACGAACTGCGCCGCCGGCTCTGACTGGAACGCTCCGCCTCCCGCGTCGAAGAAGCCTTCGTAGGCCTGGCGTATCTTGCGTTCGGGAAACAACTGAACTCTCTTGCGCCCGTCGTCGGACGTTACGTTCACGAGGCTCGTATTGCTCAAGCTCGCGTGCAGGAAAATAACGTCGGGAAACACGCAGAGCGTGAGCCAGACCGCGGCGACCGCGCAGCGCCGGAGCATCCCTCTGTCGGTCTGCGGATCTTCGAATGCGTTTTTTACGAAGGCCGTCACAAACGCCATGCGGGGCCACGTCTTCATCACGACAGTTCCGCTTCGTTCAATGCTGGCGCGATGCGGTGATTATCGGTTCGTTCGGTGGCCATGAGACCTGGATCAAACGAGACGCAACGTCTCGACGTTGGCGGGCGGATCGAGGACCGGTGAGCGCGGCAACAGACCCGGATTTGGATTGACCGACAGGGGTCCTGGCAGGGCCAATGGAGACCCTTTTAGGCGGAAAAACGAGAAATCCACAAGCTGTTTCCTCCCTGTCTTCAAATTCCGCTTGCCAGAACTTTCGGAGCCGAGAAATCGCGGATGACACAGGTTTTGCAATGCTTTAAACGATGGTCAATCTTGCGCAAGCGAGTTCTTTGGTCTTGCGTCGACCATCCGGCTGGGAACAGGAAATGATCGAACGACCGTCCGCGTCGCTGTTGATCTATGCGCGATCGCTACGGCGCCATCGCGACCTGATCTCGCAATTGGTGCGACGGGAGTTCGCGCAGCGGTACCGCGGATCGCTGCTGGGGGCGCTATGGGCCTTCGTCACCCCGTTGGTCATGGTGATGGTCTACACTTTCGTATTTACCGTCGTTTTTCCGACGCGCTGGGGCGCCGCTGAAACCGCCGAAACCAATTTCGTGGTGATCTATCTGGTCGGCGCTCTCATCCACGGACTGTTCGCCGAAGCCGTGGGGCGCGCGCCCAGTCTGATCGTCGGTCAAGCCAACTACGTCAAGAAGGTGGTTTTTCCGCTCGAGATCCTGCCGATCGTGGTGGTCGCCGGTGCGTTGATTACGGCGACCATCGGCTTTGGTATTGCGGTG
>CAWFYF010000003.1:0-705790 GCA_963819935.1 uncultured Alphaproteobacteria bacterium | reverse complement strand
CATAACCGGCCCTTCCACAAACGTGGCTTGTGGCCCCGAGCGGACTTTGAAGGAACGTCGGGTCGATGTCCGCCTCGACCTCTTCAACATACTAAACTGTCTGCGGCAACCGGCCAACCCAATCGCAACGTCCGATTGATGTTCGACTACCTTCACGACGACATCGTAAAGCAGGTGAGCCCAACCAGCTTCGATAATGCCGGCTCTGGGTTCAATGCGTTCGCACAACCAATGTGGACGATATTGGACTCTACTTCAGCAAGCGGGAATTCCTCTTGCCTACCTGACATCCCCGCAAGAACAGCGCCGCACAGCGCCGCACCCGCGATTCGATTTCTAGACGCGACGGTAGCGGCAGGCCGCCGAACATCGCGGCGCGCCGCGGCGCCGAAGCGAGCATGCCGAGCAGCATGCCGGCGGCCTCGTCGGCATCGTCGAGCTCGATCAAGCCACGCTTCATCTGTACCCGCAGCCAATCCGCCAGCGCCGCGGTGATGCGCGCAATTCCGTTTCGATAGAACATTCCGGCGATGTCGGAAGACTTGCCGGTCTCCTGCAGCACCATGCGCTGCAGCGCGATCACTTCCTCGTCGAGCGTGAGTTCTGAACACGCCATCAGCGCGGCGTGAAGCGCCTGTTCGATTTCGGCGTGATCGATCCCCTGCAGATCGACACTGGCGAGCGTGCGGTCGAGCCGGTCCGACACCATGCCCTCGAACAGCGACGCCTTGTTGGGGATCAGACCGATAAAGCGTCTTGGTGGAGACGCCGGCGCGGCGCGCCACTGCCTCCATGCCGGTGGCGGCAAAGCCGCTGGCGGCGAACTCGTGCCGGGCGGCCTCGTAGATGATGGCGCGGGTTTCGTCGTCGGGACGGACCTGCGGGCGGCCGCGGCCAGCGCCGGTCATCGGTGGGGTCCTGGTTTGCTTCGATCTCAGCCATGCTTTTACATGATGCCTGTCATTCCATTGACAGTCCCTATCTGGGTTCTATTTTGGAAAATATCAAGTTTCCTTATTGGGAGCAACTGTCATGACCCAGCATTCCACCGCATTCGAGATCGAGCGTCCGGTTCCCGTCGGCGAAACCGTCAAGGGATCTGCGGCCGGCGACACCTGATGATCCGGCACGGCCGGATGGCCCCCGCGCCCCTCCTGTCAAAAAATTCAATTTCCGCAGGCTGTTAATGGCAGGTGCGGCGGTCGGCGGTGCTGGCCGGCGCGGCCTGGTACGGCTTCGACTATTGGACGGTCGGCCGCTACCTCGTCTCCACCGATGACGCTTATGTGAAGGCCGACAACACCACGGTCGCGCCCAAGGTCTCGGGCTACCTCCATGAAGTGCTGGTCGGCGACAACGAGCCGGTCAGGGCCGGCCAGGTGCTGGCGCGGATCGACGCAGCGCGATTTCAACGTCGCGCTCGACCAGGCCAAGGCCGACGTCGCCGCAGCGCATGCGGCGATCGCCAGCAAGCAGGCGCAGCTCGGCGTTCAACAGGCGGTGATCGATGCCGCCAGGGCAACCGTCGACGTCGACAAGGCGACCGTCACTTTCGCCGCGCAGGAGAACAAGCGCTACACCGACCTCGCCGCGACCGGCTTTGGCAGCGTGCAGAACGCGCAGCAGGCGCAGTCGCGCAACGCCGGCGCGCAAGCCGCGATCGCGCGCGACACCGCCAACCTTGCCTCCGCTGTGAAGCAGGTCGACCTGCTCAAGGCCGAGATCGTTCAGGCCAATGCCGCGCTGGCGCGCGCCCAAGCGCTGCAGAACCAGGCCGAGCTCAATCTCGAATACACCTCGATCGTCGCGCCGATCGACGGCGTCGTCGGCAACCGGAGCCTGCGCGTCGGCCAGTTCGTGCAGGCCGGCACCCAGCTGATGTCGGTGGTGCCGGTGGCCGGCGCCTATGTGGTGGCAAACTTCAAGGAAACCCAGCTGACCGACGTCCGCAAGGGCCAGCCGGTCGAGATCGCCGTCGACACCTTCCCCGGCCAGATCGTGCATGGACATGTCGACAGCATCGCGCCGGCCAGCGGCCAGGAATTCGCGCTGCTGCCGCCGGACAACGCCACCGGCAATTTTACAAAAGTAGTGCAGCGCATTCCGGTGAAGATCGCGCTCGACCCCGACGAGGGCTCAGCCGTCGAACTGCGTCCGGGGATGTCGGTGATTCCGACCGTCGAGACCAAATCGCAAGCCCGCATTCGCCAGGCCGCCGCCGCGTCGCGGGCGTCCGCCAGGGTTTCCGGAGGATAGTGTCATGACCAGACCTGCAATCGCAGCCCCGATTCCGGCGCCCCCCGCTTCCGTCTCAATACCGGAGCGCGCCGCCGCCGATCCCAACCGCGCCAGCACGGCGGTCTGGGTTGCCGTTCTCGCGGCCATGATCGGCTCGTTCATGGCGATCCTCAACATCCAGATCACCAACGCCTCGCTGCTCAACATCGAAGGCGGCATCGGCACCGGCGTCGACAACGGCTCCTGGATCTCGACCTCCTATCTGATCGGCGAGATCGTGGTCATCCCGCTGACCGATTATCTCAGCCGGGTGTTCTCGTTCCGCCGCTACATGCTGGCCAGCGCGGCCCTGTTTGCGATCTTCTCGGTCGCCTGCGCCTTCACCCACGATCTGCCGTCGATGATCGCGATGCGCGGATTGCAGGGTTTCGCCGGCGGCGTGCTGATCCCGATGGCATTCACGCTGGTGCTGACAAAACTGCCGAAGCCGCAACAGCCGGTCGGCCTGGCGATCTTCGCGCTGTCGGTGACCTTCGCGCCGGCGATCGGCCCCACCATCGGCGGCTATCTCACCGAAAATTACGGCTGGCAGACCATCTTCTTCGTCAACGTGGTGCCGACCATCGTCATGGTGACCGCGCTCTATTTCACGCTGGAGCGGCAGCCGATGCAGCTCAGGCTTCTGAAAGAGGGCGACTGGGCCGGCATCGTCACCATGGCGATCGGATTGTCCGCCTTCCAGACCGTGCTCGAGGAAGGCAACAAGGACGACTGGTTCGCCTCCCCCTTCATCCTGCGTCTCGCGCTCGTCGCACTGGTTAGCCTGACGCTGTTCGTCTGGATCGAACTGACGGTTGAAAAGCCGCTTGATCCGGCTGCGGCTCCTGAAGCAGCGCAATTTCGGCTTCGGCACCATCTCGGTGACGCTGCTCGGCTTCGCGCTGTTCGGATCGGTCTATATCCTGCCGGCCTATCTCGGCCAGGCGCAGGGCTACAATGCCGAGCAGATCGGTGGCGTGCTGGCCTGGACCGGCCTGCCGCAACTGCTGCTGATTCCGCTGATCCCGAAGCTGATGCAGCGCTTCGACGCCCGCTATATCGCCATCACCGGCCTGCTGATCTTCGCCTATAGCTGCTTCATGAACACGGCGATGTCGCCCGACTATGCCGGCGACCAGCTCTGGATTCCCAATATCGTGCGCGCCATCGGCCAGGCCATGGTGCTGACCCCGCTGACCTCGGTGACGACGGGCGACACCGCGCCGCAGGACGCCGCGGCGGCATCCGGTATCAGCAACATGCTGCGCAATCTCGGCGGCGCGATCGGCACCGCGGTGCTGGCCACCGTGGTCACCAAGCGCGAGCAGTTCCACTCCAACATCATCGGCCAGTCGGTCACGCTCGGCCGCGAGGAAGTGCGCACCCGGATTGCCGAGACGACGAACTTCTTCCTGGCGCATGGCGTGCCCGATCCGGCGGCCGCCCGCCAGCAGGCCATTATCGCGCTCGGCAAGGCGGTCAAGCACCAGGCGCTGGTGATGGGCTTTAGCGACACCTTTGCGGTGATCGGCGTGGTCCTTGTCCTTGCCGCCATCGCCGTCACGCTGACGCGCAAGACAAAAGCCGGCGGCGGCGCGGCGCATTGAACGAGAACCATCATTGCGTCCATGGAGGGCGCGATGAAGCTAAATGGAACAAGGAGCACCCACACGTCCACGAACCATGCTGAGGCTCATCATCATCACGGGACTTCCGGCGGTTGGCCCAAAGCCTCATCCGGTTTCCGCAAGCGTTTCTGTTTGATGGCCGACCAGGCCCAAAGAATTGCGCTGCACACGACCAGCGCGCTCCCTCCAATCACTAAGACCTCGCCCAGGACAACCATCGCGGTCTCCTATTTCTTCAGTCCTAGCTTCCTTCTTCGGTGGGGATCGCTTTACCCGGTGGCAACTCCACCGATCGCGGCGCTTCCTAGTGGCGGCTCTGGCGAGCTTTAATTTCGTGGTCAAACAATGCAGCCATCTTTCTGGCGCTTGAAAGAACCCGATGACGGTGACGAGAAGCGCGAGATCGATCAAGGTCAAGATTAACGAACCGCCGCTTCGAGGACAGACGATCCATGTCAGTATGTAAGCTGCTTTGCATACTGAGGGCACTTGAAAGCGTCGAGATCATACTGGCCTCCCGACCTAATCCACTACCGGTCGGCGCGATCAACGTCTTCGAACTCTTTCCATATCGCAAGAAGCCTGCTTTCGAAATTCCGGTCGGTTGCTTAAGGACATGTACGAATGACACCTCGGGTCTGGCGGCTTTGCGCGACTGCGACGCAATTGAGCAGCTTCCCTTCCGCCCCCTCCGTATATCCCCTTAGGGTATCGACCCGATTTTTCTGACGAATGGCCGCTTCGCGCCAGAAGCGGCCGATCGGGAGCGGCATTTGGGTGAGATCACGGCGAATTTTGTGGCTACGATCCGTCGCTCACTATTCGGCGCCGGCCCGTGACGGGACCGCATCGCGAGATGATCGCCATCGGCAATCCTGGATCCCGGAGGTTCGCTTTGGTTGTCTTTTCGTGCTAGGCGTTGACGGCCGCGGGATTGATCTTCTGTTGTCGAAGCGCGCTCCAGTTATGCGAGGGAGGCGACAATGACCGGTATGCCCACGCACCGCTCTGGATGTACTCTCGCAGCGCGCCTGCTGCTTGGAGTGGGCATATTGCTCACTGGCGTTCTCCCGGATCGGGCGGAAGAGGCGCTGAGTTCGCGAGGCGAAGCGCTCTACCGCACGCGCTGCGCATCGTGCCACGAGGGTGGCGTGGCACGCGCGCCTGACACCAACGCGCTGCGGCAATTCCGGCCCGAGCGGATGAGCTTTGCCCTGATGTTCGGCATGATGAGCCAGCAGGGGCGCGGCCTGAGCCAAGGCGAAATTCAGGATATCGTTCGCTATCTTGTCGGGACGTCGCCGGCGCAGCAGCAGCCTCTGCCGGATTCCAAGTGCGGTGAGCGGGGCCCCGTGCTTGCGGATGCTTCACTGCCACGCTGGAACGGCTGGGGCGTCGACATTGCCCAACACCGGTTTCAACCCGCTGCCATGGCCCAGCTTTCGCCGGACAACGTTCCGCGCCTGAAGCTGAAATGGGCGTTCGGCTTTCCTGGCGATACCAAGGCCTATGCGCAGCCGACGGTCTGGGGCGGCCGAGTTTTCGTGGGCAGTGCGGGGGGCAAGGTCTATGCGCTGGACGCCAGACTTGGCTGCCAGCGGTGGGTGTTCGACGCCGGCTTCGGCGTACGCACCGCGATCACCATCGGCGAGGATGAGCGCGGCACGACCGCTTATTTCGGCGATCAACGCGGTGACGCTTATGCGCTCGATGCCGAGAGCGGAAAGCTGCTGTGGAAGAGACGAGTTGATGCGCATGCGGGAGCCGTGATCACCGGCGCACCGACATTGGCCAATAACGTGCTTTACGTGCCAGTCTCCTCCGTTGAAGAGGTATTGGCGATTGATCCACGCTACTCTTGCTGCACCTTCCGCGGCCTGATTGCCGCGCTCGACGCTCGGACCGGCGAGGTACTGTGGCGCGGCTATGTCAGCGCACCGGCCCAGCCAATCCGCCTGAATGAGATCGGTGTCCAGCTCTTCGGGCCCTCTGGCGGCGCGATCTGGTCGTCGCCGACCATCGACCTCAAGGCAAACCGGATCTACGCGACGACGGGGGATAGTTATCTGGACCCGGCCTCCACAACCTCCGACGCGTTCGTGGCCTTCGATCTCGCCACCGGACGGCTCGCATGGTCGCGGCAGATGACCGAGGGTGATTCCTTCAATGTCGCGTGCAGCGGCCTGTATCGCTCTAACTGCCCCGGCACCAAGGGTCCCGATTTCGATTTCGGCTCCTCTCCGATCCTGGTCGATCTTCCTGACGGACGTCGTGCGCTCATTGCAGGCCAGAAATCCGGCATGGTGCACGCGCTGGATCCGGACCGCGATGGCGCCATCCTCTGGCAACGCCGGGTGGGGCTCGGCAGCACGCTCGGCGGCGTGCAATGGGGATCCGCTGCGGACGAAGCGAACGTCTATGTCGCGGTGTCGGATGTCGGGATGAAGGCCGTGCCGCCGGCCACCGCCGGCGCACAAAAATCGGTCTTTGGGACACCCATGAAGCTCGATCCGAACCAGGGCGGCGGGCTGTATGCGCTGAACCAGACGACGGGCGAGATCGTCTGGCACGCGGCACATCCGGGCTGCGGAGATCGGCCGGGATGCAGCCCTGCGCAGTCGGCTGCGGTGACCGCGATCCCTGGCGTGGTGTTCTCCGGAGGACTGGACGGCCACCTGCGGGCATATGCCGCCAAGAGCGGCGAGATCATCTGGGACGTCGACACCATGCAGGACTACGCGACCGTGAACGGCGTGTCGGCGCATGGCGGCTCGCTCGATGGGCCGGGACCAGTGATCGCCGGGGGAATCCTCTACGCCAACTCCGGCTACACAAATTACGGGACAGCACCAGGCAACGTGCTGCTCGCCTTCTCCGTGGACGGACAGTAGGCGGATTCGCGCAATCGGCGCGGGATGGGATTCACGAAAAAGGACCGCTTCGCGCCAGAAGCGGCCTGTCGCGCCTTTCTGAATGCGTAAAAATGGTCGCGCGGCATAATGAAACGCTCGCGACAGAGCGACGCGGTGGGCGGGATGGTGGAGGATCCCGCATGCCTACTGCTCCGTACGCAAGCCGAAGGTACGGCGCGCAACGACATGAATGGGGACGATCTGTTCGGCCTGATGTCGGCCCTCGGCTGGCTTGTCGACCTACCATCATTCGCACCACGGGCCGCGAGCGCCATCCTGACAAATCGGCCTAGCAACGACGCTGGGGCACGTGCTAAATCAAGTCCTCGTCGACTGGTCGATGGTCGCTCTTTCTCACGGAACAAATAGATTGCGAAAGGCGTCGATCCATTCTCGCGCCGTCTATGGTCTATACCGCAGCGGCATAAAACGAACGCTCACGGCTTCACAAACCGATAGACGAAGCGATCGGTCTCGCCCTTGATCGAGGGATCGAACACCTTGATCGAGTGCGTATCACCCTTGTTTGCGAGCATGGTGCTTTCCGCGTCCAGTACGAAGCCGGCCGCCTCCGCCTCCTCGCGAACGGATGCAGGCTCAATTCGATGCAGTGACTGAGCGTCGCTCGTGCCCGCCCCGACGGCGGCGGCGTGGTCTACGATGACGTAGGACCCACCGGGCTTCAGCCGCTGGTAGACGGCTCGATTGAATTGGGCCGCCCTCGCACCCCTGGCCTGGATCAGCGTGGTGTGGAGATCGTGGTAGAACAGGTGCAGCCACAGGACGTCCGCTGGTTGCGTGGCCTCCGGCATCGCCACGAGGTCCGCCGAGACGGCTTCGACGTTCTCCCGGCCCGGCTCCTTGGCAAGCGTTCGCATGCGGCCGACAGGATCGTTTTTGAAGTGAGCGACTTCGGCCGGCACGAAGCTGTAGACCCGTCCTTCGGGTCCCACGACGTCGGAGAAGAGACGGGTCCAGTCGCCGTCGCCTGGGTAAACGTCGATGACGGTGGCGCCCGCGTCTACGCGTGCGAACCGGATCAACTCGGATAGCTTGGATTGGTCGTACATCGGGATCTCCATTACGGTTGGGCATTCGACGAGCGCGCGGCTTGCGAGGCGGCCATCTACGGCTCATTCACCGCCGACCCCGAACCGATGGCCGCAGACGGCCAGCGCTTTCACTGTTCGCTCCGAAGCCTGGACTTAGGCCCAGCGGCCGGCCTCCCCAAAACTAAGGCGAGGATTGCGCGGGAACACGGAAGCTGGATCGCCGTGCCCAATGCTGCAGATGAAGTTCGACCGAACGCGCGTGCCTGAGAAGAACGCCTTATCCACGCCGGCGTTGTCGAAGCCGGACATGGGGCCGCAGTCCAGTCCCAACGCCCGCGCAGCGACGATGAGGTAAGCGCCCTGCAGCGTTCCGTTTCGCATTGCCGTCACCTCGGCCACGTCTGGTGCCGCAAAGTATTTCTGCATGACCTCGGCAGCGTGAGGCAAAAGCTTTGGCAGATCGCCGGCGAAATCCAAATCGTGGCCGATAATGACCGTGACAGGAGCCTTCAGAATCTTCGGCTTATTCGGTTCCGCAGCAAGCCCGGCGAGCGTTGCCTTTCCATCGGGGCTACGCACCCAGACAAACCGCGCGGGGCTACTGTTCGCAGATGTAGGGCCCCATTTCAGGAGTTCATAGATCTCGCGTACCAGATCGTCCCCTACAGGACGATGTGCCCATCCGTTGGGGGTGCGAGCGGAGCGAAAGATCTGATCAAGCGACCGATCGTTTAAAGCGGAAGTCATAGGTGGAAGCCCTTTCAGGAAATGGATGTTGGTCAGCACAACATCGTGTCATGCCATCACGATTCACACGTCGAACTTGACTAGGTCCTTGCGTCGATCTGCGAGGCCCGCGCCAGTGCTTGCGTGTCGATGTACTCCTGGATGTGGGCGACTTTGCCGTCTCGAACGGTAATGTCGAAGACCCATTCGTCCTTGAACGGCCTACTCGTGGCTTTGATTTTTCCCGTAGCGACGCCGACGACCATAACCCGGTCTCCCTGCGCCACGAATTCGTGAGGCTTCGGGTATTGCGTTTCCACTTCTTCGGACGCCTTCTTGAGCACGGCCGCCAACTCCGCGTGCCCGCGGTGCGTGCCTGCCAGCGGCCAGCCTTCGCCCGGAATGATCCACTCGATATCTTCGGCAGCCGACGCCAGCAGATCGCGCGCGTTGCCGCTGCCCATGGCTGCAAAGAAATTCTTCACAAGCTGGACGTTCTCTTCGGTGCTCATCGTATCTCTCCGGTTTCGCTCGGCGCGAATTCAGATGGCCGAGAAGCCGCCGTCGACGGACAACTCCACCCCGTTCACGAAGCTCGAATCGTCTGAAGCAAGAAACAGCGCGGCTGCCGCAATTTCCTCGGGACGACCCATCTTTCCCCGCGGGATCAGGGATTCGAACATCTGCTTCGCTTCCTCGGTGAGAACCTGGTCCTGCATCGGTGTGGCGATCGGCCCTGGGTGCAGCACGTTCACCCGGATATTCCTGCCCTTGAGTTCGTTGAGCCACCCGCGTGCGAATGCGTGCAGCGCCGCTTTGCTTGCCGCATACACGCTGTAACCAGGAAAACCTTTGATCGAAGCAACTGACCCGGTCATGAAGATCGATCCGCCGTCGTTGAACAGCGGCAACGCCTTCTGGACCGTAAACATCGTGCCGCGCGTATTCAGGCCGAAGGTCGCATCGAAATGCTGCTCGGTAATCTCGCCCAGTGGGACGGCTTCGCCCGTGCCGGCGCTCGCGTAAAGGACGTCGATCCTGCCCTTTTCCCGCTTGACCGTATCGAACAGGCGGTCGAGGTCGCCGAGATTGGCCGCGTCGCCGCGCACGCCGGTCACGCTCCGGCCGATCAGCTTGACGGCCTCGTCCAGCGCCTCCTGCCTCCGGCCCGTGATGAAAACATGGGCGCCTTCTTCAACGAACCGCTGGGCGCTCGCCAGCGCCATGCCGCTCGATCCACCCGTGATGACTGCAACCTTACCTTCAAGCTTTCCCATGACTGCTTCCTTCCAGGCTTCCGCCTCTGATCGTTTGGGGACACCCCCGAGAACCTCGACATAGGTCCGCCGGGGGCAGGCGTTGAGTGCGGAAACGCGCACATCGGTGGTGCAAAAACGATCCGGATCGACGATTGACGCCGGCCGCGATGATCGCTGGTTGCCGGTCGGAATTGAGCCGGGCTCGTCGCCGCAAGCTATGATTTCCGCCAATACTGCTATACGATCCGTTAGATACGGGCTTTTGGAAGGCGCACCGCGTGGTGCTGGATTGCACCATGATCGACTGGGATGACATTCGCTACTTTCTTGCCGTCTCGCGCGGAGGCTCGGTGCGAGCTGCCGCCAAGAGCCTTGGTGTGAACCACGCGACCGTGCTGCGACGCATCGCCCAGCTTGAGGAACGTCTTGGGGCGCTCATGTTCGAAAAGCTGCCTACGGGCTACCGCCTGACGGCTGCAGGCGAGGAGGTCCTCGAGCTCGCGAACCAGATGGAAGCGTCGTCGCTTAAACTGGAGACGCGTGTCTTGGGTCGCGACCAGAGCGTGCGCGGACTTCTGCGGGTGACATTGGCACCGACCCTCGCGACACACCTGCTGATGCCGGACTTCGCCGATTTCGCGCGTCTGCATCCGGACATCGAGATGGAAATCTTGTCGTTCGGCGAACTGGTAAATCTGACCAACCGAGAGGCTGACGTCGCGATCCGCGTCGTCTACGACCGCAAAACTCTGCCGCTCAATCTTCACGGCATGAAGGGACCGGAACTATTCGGCGCCGTCTACATGTCTCGCGATCGACTGGCCGCGTGGCGTGCGGGCGCGCCTGATCCCATCCGGTGGATCGTCATTAGCATTCATGGAATCCCGCAATGGGCCCGCGATGGCGAGATTTGCGCCACGGGGGTTCCGTTCAGGACCACGGACGCCGAGGCGCAGATCGTTGCAGTACGGCAAGGGCTCGGGATGACGGCGCTGCCGTGCTTCATCGGCGATGCCGACCCACTACTGGTGAGGGTGCCGGGCACAGACCTGCACATGTACGGAACGGTTTGGCTTCTCACACAGGGGGAGACACGCAAGACGAAGCGCGTGCGGCTGTTCACGGAGTTCGCATCCCGCAGGCTCGCCGCGTACGCGCCGCTTCTCGCGGGACTGTCCGTGTCACGCGACTGACTGCGCGGCAGCGTGGAGAACTTCTCTATTCCCCAATATAACGCCCCAGCCGGCAATTTGCTGATCTTCCTCTCGGCAACGGGCTTAATCTCGAACTTGTCTGCCGCCGCGGCCGAAGGCGAAAACAACACCCCCGATATTGCGGAAACCGCGAGCAAGAACGCGAGCACGAGCAAGCATGCGAAATTGAATCGATTATTCATCTCTCTGCTCCAGATGTCGCGTCGGAGTCTTGGCTTGCCCCCCATGCCCCACCAGCCGGGAGTTCCGACACAAGCGGCCTCGGCACGCAGTCCGCGCCGGGGCCGTTTCTTTGTTTCTTTGTGTTGGCTGCGTGACCACGCGCAAAAGCCGCCAAGGTTTCCCTCGACGGCCCGTGCCGTTGCGTTTTGCGTCGAGGTGCGCTGCGTCAAGCGGTGCTCGAACGCGGCGCCTCTTCTTGTTTGGACGCACTGCCTCTATTAGGCGGCTTGTTGCGTTGCCAGTGTGTCGGGCCAACGATGCCCGATCGTTTGTCATGTGTTACCATCGATCGTGCTGATCAAGTTAGCGTTGCTGTCCTATGGACGAGATAGATTTCATCATGCGTTTACAAAAGAACTCTAAGAACCGCGCAACAACGAGGCTGCGACGATGACTGTGAAACAAAAATACGATGCATCAACGGTTGCTGTCATGCGGCAGGCGTTGAACGAGATCGTCACGGATGGTCGCTTCTTAAACCGAAAGTCTGTCACGCCGCTTGAAGTGGCGGAGCATATCCTTCAGCAGGCGGCGTCCGGCGAACGCGACCTCAACCGTTTGAAAAGCTCTGCATTCGAGAAACTGAGCACCGCTGCCTGAGAGGTGCGCTCCGCGCTGGGGAACCACTTCGCCCTGCCCCCGTTATCGCAATTGGGCCACGTCGGCCGCGCTGGTCCGTGGCCCGGCACGGTCCTGCCTTACAAGCCCCCCAAAAGCCCCAGGGCCGTGTTTCTGAATTCCGTCAGGTGCCGAGGGCCGGGGCAGGAGAACTTGTATCAAGCCCGGTAAAGGCGGGCCGAAGCCCGCCTTTAACAACCCTTGGCTTTTTTCATTGCCCCTTCGGTGGCAAGAAACCGGCGATATCGATTGCCAGCATCCACGCAGTCAGATCAACGGCATCCTGAAGTTCAGCGGCATCGCGGCTCTTCCGGACATATTCCGCAGCGAGCAGCTTGATCATCACCCTGCCGCTGTCACGTGGGTTGATTTGTTGCGATTCAAACCAGTTGATCAGGGCGGGGATGGCGTCGTCGATCTCTTCCTCGGTCATCATCGGATGGAGGTTGTTCATGATCCACCTCTCCCTAACGCCGCTTATAATATACCAGCCCCCCGCTTCTCCTCCCGCTCCTTGGACGTGCAGTTCTTGCTAGCCTGAAATGAGGACGGTCTTGCGCATGCCGTCCGCCTCAAGAGGCCTCAGTCGTTTCGGGAGAGCGCAAGAATAACGGGAGTTCGTCTTGGTCCAGCCCGCTGAGTGGCTCTGTCTTGGGCTCTGAAATTTTGTAGAACTTGCATTCCAAACGTGCACATTTCAGTGCCTGAAAATAGTTCGGACAGCGGAGAACCATTTCCTGGCTCCGAACTAAAATTACGACGTCACAAATCTCGGACTCTGTATAGCCTCGGACGAAAACCTGCGGCGGAGCGAACTTCTCAGTCATTTTGGCGACGCGCGAGCTTAATCGGTCTCGCTATTGAGATTTTTCGGTTGAGTTAGCTGTTTGACGCCATTGCAAAAATTGCTGGAGCAATTGCGGGGGCTGCTCGGGAGTAACAGGCTTGCTAGCTGGGATCGACACGAGCACGCCTTGAAATTCCGCAAGCGCGGACCTTGCTTCGTTCTGGTCTTTGCTGGACTGAGGCAAAGCAGTCGCTATCGATCCCGTAACCTCGGATTTTGTTGATCCCGTGATCTCAGACGGAGTTGAACTGGCGCCGGATTGCCGTAAAGCAGGCGATATGACGACGAAGAGCAGCGCAACAACCATCACGAAGGCCGCGACCGCAGCGAAGCGACCGGCCACGCCGAACAGTCCGGTTCTCCTCTGGTCACGCTCCCGAACACCGTATTGTTGGATCGCCCCGGGAGCGGACGGAGGCCGCAAGTAAACCGGTCGGACATCGGACGAAGGGCGATAGGTTGTTAGCGACCTATCGGGCTCCGATATCGCCTCTTGTGCAAGCGGTGGTGACTTTGCTCTTTCGCGCAGTTCGCGCAGTTTATAATACGTGAGCTCGTCGGGATTGGTGGGGTCTGGCTCATCCGGTCTACTCATGGCTACTCCCCATACTCTTGCCTTCGTACTAAGTTTATCGTCGCCAACTCATCTTTGGGGTGCACCTTGGATGTAGTGTAGCTGCGAACGAGCACCCCTTCAGCCCCGCGATTGCCGCCGCAAAAAGCTACAGTAACTGACGGGCAGTGTCATCTGCCCCGCCTCGTGGCGGCCCCCAGATCGATAAGAGCTGGCCGTCCAGCGCCTGGGGTTTTGTATTAATAGAGGGTAAGCTAGAGAACGGCGCCTGCCAAAAGCGGCTAGGTCCGTTGGATTCTGACCTGTTTCGACCGGGTGAGCTAAGCGGAACCCCACACCCCTAGCTGGTGTGAAGCGAATGCCCGAGGAAGAAACGCAGCATTTCCCTCGTTGCGTCCGGTCCTTGCGGATCAGTATGGGAGCCGGCGGGGCAACCGCCCGACCACGCGTGGCCGGCGCTGTGGATAATCCAGTGCTCCAGAATTTCGCGCCCGCCCACATCGATATGGATCGTGCGGGTATAGGCATGGCCTCCAGGTATCTGCCCACGGTGCACCTTTTTTTGCGTTCTCGTCGTACCGATGGCCTGTTCAAGAACTTGGGCGCCATTGTTTGGATGCACTGTGGTGTCCCGGTCGCCGTGGAAAATGATGGCCGGCACGGGCGACCCGCCGCCTGATATGACACTTTGACCCAGTCCTCCACCTTGCCGCATCGCAGCAAATGCGGAGGGCATATCAGTGGCTGCGCCGCAGGCGAGCCCGGAATGGATGCCAACCGCTGCATACAGATCGTTGTAGGTTGCGCCCATAATAGCCGCAGCGGCCGCTCCGGCCGACAGTCCGCCAACATAGACGCGCTTGGCATCAACCGAATAGTCGCGCATGATCTGGCGGGTTATTCCCGCGATAAGCGAGGGCTCGCCTTCGCCGCGCCGCTGGTCGGCAGTGCGAAACCAGTTCCAGCATTTCGATCGGTTGGCGTCGCTGCGCTGTGCTGGATAGACCACAAAGCAGCTTTGTTCTTCTGCAATAAAGTTCATCCTCGTGCCGGCGGCGAAATCGTCGGGGGACTGGGTGCAGCCATGAAGCATCACGACCAAGGGAAGCGGCTGCCCCTGATAGCCGCTGGGTACGAAGAGCTTGTAGGCGCGGGTGCCTGCCGGGTTGTTGTAGGTGCCTTCGATGAACTTTGCGCCCTCCGGCACGATGTCCGAGGTGGACGGCGGGGTACGCTTCGGGCCTCGCATTCCGAGCCAGGAGCCATCCTTTGCGCGGTCGAATAACGGCTGGGGCCTACGTGGCGCAGAGGATGGGGCTCGCGGCCCCAGCAGGTCCGCCCTATCGGCCTTCTCGATGTCATTAGCCTTCGCGTCGATGGTAGGCGGCTCGCGGCCCGTGAGGGAGATGCGGCCCGGCGTGCGCGTAGTGGCCTCCGGCGCGCGTTCCCCACGGAGCATCCGTTGGAGGAGCGCGGTGGCTTCGGCAAGTTGGCCCGCTTGTGTCAGCCGTGTGGCTTCGCGAACTGTGTCCTGATTCAGCATCGTCATTACCTCATTCTATCGGCGAGAGCGGCCTTGACCGCTGGGGTGGCGTGCAAGGCCCCCAGCACGGAAACTGAGGCAATGGTGGCGCGGGCGAGATCGGCTGTGACGTCTTGGGCGATGCTGGCAAGGCCCAGAACATTGATGTGCAGCATCTCACCGCCGCGCCGCGCGGTTTCGAGATCCTCCCGGCTGTAAATTCGCAAACCGAGCTCCAGGCTTTTTCGGGCCGTGGACTGTTTGACTACGTCTGCGTGGCGCTCGAGTTGATTACGGATCGCCGTTCGAATGAAATCGGTGCGGTTGGAGTAGAACCCCTCCCGCACCATTAAATCGACGTGACCCAAGTCGACGTAACCGAGATTTATCGTAATTTTCTCGGTTTCAGGAGGTTTTGGTCTTAGCTCGTGCACATTAGAGGCCATATTTTCCATCCATGAAACATCTGTCTGGATGGTATATGGATGTCTTCGGGGGCTTTTCAAGGGTGCTGCCGGACCGGCCATCCGACACGAGATCTGGCACCGATATGGGGCTGTCTATTTCGATTCTTTCCGCTTCGACCGGCGCGCGCGCCGCAGGATGGCCTTCACGATGGCCTCCGGGCTCTCGAAGCGCTGCCATCGGTAGCGCTCCCACGACTGGTCCGAAATTCTCACGGTGCGCTGGGTCACCTTGCCTGTCTCGAACAGGAGATAATCCCGCGCAGCCCTATGGTCCTTAGTCAACCTGATCACCACGATCCATCCTGGTGGTACGTAGGAGCGTCGGTTAAACGACCACCGTGGCGAGTGCGTCGCGCTCTTTGGCGGTAACTCGCGCGCGACCCGAAACGAGACGCCACGTAAGCGGTTAATGAGCAGACAATCGCTAGCGCTGTTAACGTCGACGCGCCCCCCAATCTTTTTCACTGCGGCGACGATGTCAGAAGAAAGCTGCAAGAAAACATTCGACCAACGACGCTGGGAATCGAGCCAATCGCAGTCGCGCTTCGGGGTGTAACCAATGAGGCTATATGCTTTTCTTAAAGTGCCGAAATGATCCATGAACGTATGCGACGATGGCAAGCCAGGCGTGTCATTGATGATCTTGGCGGTAAGACGGCCATGTTTATGGAGAGCTCGACGCAGGCCCGCCAACATTTCTTCTCGTGACAGGCTGATCCATCGCCCCTTCATCTGTTCCTGGACTCGCGCAAAAAGGTCCGGATCGATGATCGGTTTCAATGCGTTATTGCACCTGATCCATTTCTGCACCGGGTTGCTCACGCGCTTTCGCTTGAGATGACACGATTGCCGATTGTAAATGAGATTTCCAATGTAAATCTCATTCTGCAGAATCCAATGCACGGTCATGCGGCTCCACGGCTTGCCCTTGCTGTTTAGAATGCCCCTCTGGTTCAGTTCTCGCGCGATCTTGGTCTCTGATCTCAGGGCGAGGAAGCGATCAAATATCAATCTGACTGTTTCGATCTCGTTGGGCGTGCCAGGCTGAAGCTTGACGCGATCAGTATGGAGATACTTGCGCTCACCCCTTTTTAGGTGATGCTTAATTTGGGCATTTTCGTCGATGAGTGTCCGGCTAAGGCCGTAGTTGGCGGGGCCGCCTTGCTTGAACCCAAGGCCGGCGAGCCGGCACTGGCCCGCGTGAACTTTTGCAGACAATTCGCGGCTATGTTCCGCCGCCATCACGCGCTTCAGGTTCTTGACGATGCTCGATAGCAGACTTCCGTCGTTCTCGAACTGCTCCGCGCAATAAGAGATTTTTACTCCGGCCCTCCTGCAGAGGTATTCGTAATGCGCGCTTTCATCGACGTCTTGGAAGCGGCCCCAGCGGCTGACGTCGTAAACCAGAATATGACCGAAATCCGCGTGGCGTAGATCGCGAAGCAAGCTCAATAGGCCTGGCCTGTTCTTGATTAGCAGACCGCTTTCACCGCTGTCGCGGTATGTGCGCACGATCGTCAGGTCGTGAGCCTGGGCATAGGCCGCGATCGCCGCGGCCTGGTTCACAAGGGAATACTGCTGTAGGTCGGTCGACATACGCACATACTGTGCAGCGCGACGCGCTCTCATGCGCGCTGCCAATTCCGTTCCCTTGCGCACGACAAGCGATTTGCCCATCAGCGGATGTCCGGCTGGCCATGCGTTCTAGCAAATCGTTGACATGAGAACAACGTTAGCCGTGAAGCCTGAGCCAGACCTGTAGAGCCAGCGCTATGACAAAAAGAAGCGACGCAATTAAGCCTGCTATTCCTGACGGGCGTCGCGCGAAATATAGGCTGACCAGCGTTATGAATGCCGCCCATCGGCGGCCGAAAGCCCTTTCAAGTCGCGGAGCATTTGCAAGCACGATCCCCAGTTCGGATTTATCGGACATGGCTTCTCCTCTCGGCACGCAATGTTGCAGCCGCTGGCGGTATTTGATCGGAATGATGGGATGGGGCCGTTGCCGGGCGCGCCAAAGGCGCACACCCGCGGAGCGGCATTCAATATATAGACCGCTGATTTGCCCGACAGGGCAAGTCCTAATTTCCGGAACTCCGCGTAAGTCCGGCGGGTCGGAGCAGACGTGGATGGTTACGGCGCAGGGTCAATCGGGGGCGCATATGGCATAGCCCTGGATCATCTGAGTTGTCGCTCAATATCACGGGCAACATTGGCTACCGGCATCTCGTCCATGTGAAATGCGTCAACAAAATTCAAATGATCAGTCTGAATTGCAACCGCGATTCTTCAGGGAATGCAGCCAGGATTAGATTCCAGTCTTTCACTGCAATGTAGGAATCGCCCAATGGCTGCGGGTATAGGCGCATGCCCGCTCTCACCCTCCGCCGATATCCCGAACGCCAGAACTGCTCACACATCTACTATAGGGACATGCACGGACCACGACACCGCCGAATGGCAATCGGCTGGGGGGTCCAGGCGTAGTAGGCTCGGGAAGGAGCGGCTCTTCCCGCATTCCAGTTCCGAGAGCTGGTAGGCCCGCCGATGGTGCGGCCCGGCGCGCCTAAGGGCGCCGGGCTCTCTGGAACGCCATCGATTTTAGACCAAGTCACTTCCTGCCAGGTCTAATTGCGCCAACCGAAGGTTTGCAGGAACGACGGCGCCTGAGCATTTTGCACAGACTGGTCCTGTGCTCGGGCGTCTTGTGCGGGCGGGACCTGTGCCCGTGCATTTCGCTCCCGCTGGATTTTTTTTCGGGGATTTTGCGCGGGCCGTATCTCAGCCCGCGCACTTTGGACGGGCCGGACGCGTCGGTGCTTTTGCATGGGCCGGAGAGGTGCTGGGACATTTTCTGCAACCTGTGCCTGGGCATTTTCCGCACCCTGTGCCGGGGCGGTATTTTGCACAACCTGTGCCGGGGCACCCACCTGTGCGTGCGCATCATTCTCGGCCGCCCAAGCTTGGAATTGCCTAAACAGGGCTTCAGACGATGGCTCACTATTTTCCGTTTGACTCTGACCGGCGGGTTCAGAGGCGGCAGCAATTTCGTCGCGGGTCGGCGCGTCCTTTGCGATCAGCGGCAAAGCCTGAGAATCGGCGGTAGATTGAATTGTTGGCGTCGACTGATCGGTTCCAGGCTGAAGCGCCGATTTGTCGCCCAGCGGAGCTGTGACGTCCGCAAAGAGCGTCACGGGATTTCCCACCGATAGAATCGCAATACCGATCGCTGTCGCCGTTCCAACCAAAATACTCGCCTTGAGGAGTAGCGACAAGATAACGGCTCTGTCCCGAGCTTTCCGGATACCCTGCTGCTCGGGATCATCGGCGAGAAGGAGAGGCAAAGGATGGTCCGGATTAAAACCGTCTTTCGTCGACATTGGGTGACGCCTCCCCTTAATGTTCCTGTCGACCAGTAGCCTGTTATCGAGGTCCAAAAAGCGAAGAAATGATGGTTTCAGTTGGGCCGGGGAACTGCAGGATTCGTCCACGCGCCCAAATAGGCCTTGCGCATCCTTGATCAGACGGTCGACGTCCTGCCAGTTCGCTTGGGCTACCTCAACCTGAGCTTAGGGCCGAATGCCGAGGATTGTGCGGCGCAAGATCTCGAACTTCAGAACGTTGTTATCGACGTCGTTCTGCGTCGCTACAACCGGACGAATAAGATTGCTTGCCTCGATCTTTTGGGAATCCATGACCCGGTACGGCATACACCGCCGATATAGCGCTTGCGGTTCGAAGTCGAGGCCGCCTTTCGTCATCACTCAAAAAGAACCCGTGCCTTGACATATTGGATAAGCGACACACCTTGAACTCAGGCCAGCAATTGCGTTGGGCGACGGGCTGCCTAAAGAGCGAGCTACAGCCGCCGAAGTAGTTTCAGTCTTAAAATCACCCAAGGACGGCGGCACGCCGGAACAGTACCGAGCCGCGCTCGCCACGTTGTGCTTGCTGTGGCTGCACGAGTCGGGCACCCATGGAAGTTCACGCCTACCGGTGCCGAACTACCTTCATCGCCAAGCTGCCGAAGGCCGAGCATGACGCGCCCGAATGGCAGGCCGCGATGGAAGCCCTGCTTCTTGTTGCCGATCTTGGCGGGCCGACAATGTTCGCTCAGATCGGCGTCATTGGGCGCTTAATCGTCACGTCGACCGCGTGTTCGATCCGTCGCGCAAGGATCCCCATTGGGGATGGCGCAGACTGGCGCGTGATCGATGATCCGAGGCTTCGGCACGGCGGTTGCATGTTTTTCAGCAGCCGGACATCGCGACGATCTCAGAAACCTCCATCGATGTTGGGCTAGGCCCGGCGTATAGTCCCGCAGATAGTGCGCCGGGCCTTTTTTAGGCTTCCTCGAATAGGAGGGCCGCATGTGGGGATTTCTGATCGGCCTCTATATTGCTTTGATTACCTACCCGTATCTTCAAGAATTGCGACAGCGTCGGGCTGACAAAACCAGCTTGGCAAAAATGCGGAAGCATCACGCAGCCGGACATCGATGGGATGTGCGGAAAGGTCAATGGATCGACAAGTAGCCGAGCCCTCGCACCTCTGGGCGAGGTAAAAAGGGCGGTGCCCGGCTTGGCCCATACAGGAAGCCGGCACTTTTAGGTAGCGACCGATTCGTGGCGAAAGCGCGCGCTTGGCTTTGCGCGAGCAGCGGTCATTCGCCAATTATCTGTCATGGAATGAATTCAGTTCCTACTGGGTTCACGAACTCGGCGCCCTGTTCGTCTTGGTGCGCGATGGCCGAAACAATCAAGCTGCGTCGGATGCTTTGGACAAAAGCAACTGCTGCAGCTTTGACGCGGGGACCGCCGGACTGAATAGATATCCTTGCATCTCACTGCAACCGAGACCTCGCAGGATTTCGCGCTGCATCTCCGTTTCAACACCTTCCGCGGTCGTAGACATGCGACATGCGGACGCCATGTTCACGACCGCCTGAACGATCATTGAAGAGCCCTCGGCATCGCCGATGTCGCTGACAAAACTCCGGTCGATCTTGATTTTGTCGAACGGGAAACGGCGAAGGTAGCTCAAGGAGGAATAGCCGGTTCCAAAATCATCCAAGGCGATCCGGACGCCTAAGTCACGCAATTGATGGAGGATGACCAAGGCCTCATCATCATCCCGGATGAGCACAGCTTCCGTGATTTCCAGCTCCAGGCGATCAGGGGAAAGGCCGGATTCCCGCAGTGCTGTTGCGACCCGCAAAGCCAGCGTCTTTGTCCTGAACTGGACCGGAGAAACGTTTACTGCAAGCCGGATATGCCCCGGCCAGCCGGCAGCTTCGGCACAAGCCCGCTTTAATACCCAGTCTCCGATCTCGTTGATCAAGCCGGTGTCTTCGGCGACAGGGATAAATTCAGCCGGAGAGATCATGCCGCGCTCGGGATGATACCAGCGAAGCAATGCTTCGCAGCCGGCAACGGTGTCGGTAGCCAACTCCACCAGCGGCTGGTAGTGGATTTCCAACTGCCCACGCGCCAGCGCCTGGCGAAGATCGAGCTCCAGTTGGCGCCGCGTTTTCAGCCGGGCATCGAGTTCGGGGACGAAGAAGCGGTAGGTACGCCGGCCGTCGGATTTTGCCGCGTACATGGCAAGGTCTGCGTTCTTAAATAGATCCTCAAGGCTTAGGCCGTCGTCGGGCGCGATGGCGATCCCGATGCTGGCTTCTATCGGAACTTCCTGGCCCTTGCAGTGCGCCGGGACCCTGAGCGAATCCAGGATCTGTTCTGCCAGCGCCGTCAGCTGGCCGCGGTCACGGGTCTCGGCTTTGACGATTGCGAATTCGTCACCGCCCAATCGAGCGACCAGGTCTTGTGGGCCGACGCAGCTACGTAGTCGCGCGGCAACGTGCCGAAGCAACTCGTCGCCGACTTCGTGGCCGAACGAATCGTTCACCCCCTTGAACTCGTCGATGTCGATGTAGAGGATCGCAAACGGTTTGCCTTCGGCGAGCTCTGCGACCCGCTGCTCGAGATGGCCGCGCAGCAGGACGCGGTTCGGCAGTTCGGTGAGCGCGTCGTAATGAGCGAGATGAGCGATCCGCTCTTCAGCCCGGATGCGTTCGGTAACGTCCTCGTGGGTGGCGAGCCAGCCACCGGATGCGACCGGTTCGTTACTGATCTCGATCAGACGCCCATCCGAGGTCTCGACAACGGAATTTTTGGATCGGCCGACATCGTGCAGAACCTCGTCGCAATAAGCATCCAAATCGCCGGTAAAGGAGCCTGTCTCCTGCCTATGCCGAATGACGTCTCGGAAATGCAGCCGGGCTTCACCACGTCCGGCGAGAGCCCATACATCTCGATATAGCGTCGATTGCATACGATCAGTCGTCTATTCGCGTTGAATAGCAGGAGGCCCTGCGTCATGTTGTTGATCGCCGTGTCCAATCTCTGCTTCTCGATGCTGAGCCGGCGCGTCATCAGCCGAAAGATCAAATATAAGGTGATCACGATCAGCAGAACTGACGATGCGGCGACGGCGATAAAGAACTTGGTCTGGGAACGCCACGTTACCAAAGTGGCGTCGACCGTCTTGGTCGCGACGACCACCAGCGGCTCAGCGGTCAGCATGCGCGAGGCAATCAGTCTGTCTCGGCCGTCAATTGGGCTGGTCAGGCGTGTCGCGACGAACGGCCGTTCAAACACCGCTTGCTGTTCCGGCGGCCCCTTCCTGAAGTTCTCGCCGATCAGCGCCTCGGCATGTGGGAAACGCGCGAGCATCTGACCATCGCGATGGTGCATCGCGATGGAGGCTTCGGGGCCAAGGCCCGTAGAAGCGAAGAAGGCTTCCAGAACACCAGGCGCGATCGCGCGCGTGACCACGCCAAGAAATTCGCCGCGCGGGCCCGAGATTCGCCGGGCGAAGACGATCGCCTTGGCGGACGAAAAGCGGCTGGAGACCACCTCGACTTCCTCCAGAAGCTCCGGATTGTTCTTCAGCTTGTTGAAGTAGGCGCGGTCGGAGATCCGCACGTCGGCCACGGGCCAGCGTTGCGATGAATTGATCAGCACGCCACTGGAATCGAAGACGTTGGCACCGGCGACATCACTCAGACCGCTGGCCTTTGCCCTCAGCACCTCGTGCACAGAAAGGGTAGCCATCTCGCTGCGGAACACGTCCGGTGAATTGCACCCGTGGCTTTCCAGCTCTGCAACAATGCTCTTCTGGAGCACGGAAAAGTCTTCAAATTGCCGATCAAAGTGCCGCACGAGCAGCAGTACCGCGCTTTCCAGGCCTTCACGCCCGCTTTCGATGGCGTCCTGCTTGAAACGTTCGAGCGCAAGTCCGGTGCCGATGGCGATTGCCATCATCGAGACGAGCCCAGCCGTGATCAGCCAAGTGAGCGGGGCTCGGCCCAGCCGGTCGAATCGAGCGGATAGGTCGCGCGCTCGCTGTTGCGCCGAATCTTGGAACCTTGCCGTCATAAGCCCTCGCCCCCTGAGCACAAAATGGGGCGAATTCGACAAAACCGAGTTAGGAATGACAGTTAGGGAACGGTTAAGCGGTCGTAAGCATGGACTTGCTTCCGCGGGAGTGCCGCGCACAATTCCCCTGAGCGGACGAGCTGTTAGAGCGGAGCGACGCGTCCACACTCCATAGATTGTTGCTTACCGGCTCGCCCATCCACATTTCATGCGAACTTCGGGGATTAGTCGAAAGCCACGCCGATCCGCTCCTCATGACGCCAAACGACGTGACAGGGGATGTGCGTGCCGTCCGCCTTAAAGACAAGGTTGAAACGCTCGGGGATGTCGTGGGACTCGGCAACATCAAGTGACGCCCCCGAAATGCTCATGTCGCGGACTAAGCAGTTAACCGCGCCGCCAGCGAACTGAATCGCGCCAGACATCAATACAGGCTTGCGAGGGACAGCTCGTCTTTCCATGAAACCTTGATGTGTTGAAATCTCAGAAAGTCGGGCCTATGGGTTGAATTTGTGTCCGCAGAAAAGGAGCATCCTTTGCGCACTCCCAAAAGGAACCGAACTCGTCCGGCGCTTCATTGAGCCAGGATATGGCGTCGCGCACGGTCAGCCAGATGATCCGTTCCTCCGCTTCGAGTTTCCCGTCCGATGACATGTGCAGCAGGAATGCGCCGTCAGTCGCTCGGAAAAGCCGTTCGTGTCCGATGAATTCGGCCATCGTCTGATAGTCGATCACGGGGTATTCACGGGAAGCTAGCAACTGCATGAAGATTCACCTCCAGCATCGCTCGATCCAATAAGAAACCAAGATATTTAATAATTCCGTAATTTTACGGAAACACCCCGCAGCCCCGTAGTCGCCAAGTTTCAAGATACCATTCGACGCGCTCGCGCGGTGTAATTGCCGTCGGGGCGATACTCAGAAAACGACAGCCAGGGCCAAATTGCGACAAGCTCAAGCTAACAGCGCTGTCGCTGTTTCTAACCGATGCGCTCGTCTACGACCGCATCCCCGAGCTTGTAAATCTTACACTCGATGCGCGCCCACTTGATCGCCTGATCATAGTCGCGACACCGAAGCGACATTTCTCGCCCGCGGTATGCGACGATGACATCGCATTCGGGCGAGTTGCGGCGACGTTGTACCCGCACCTCATCCTCGTATTCGGCAGTCATTAAAAAAATCTCACAACACTAAAGGTCAGCATTCAAAGCTAAAGCGAATTTCCTCGAAGGCTTGCCATTGTATTTTTGAAAAATTCCTCTCGTTCAACTTCAAATCGACGTTGGGTCGCTTTGAAGTCGGCCATACGTTGTCTCATTTCATCGCGCTCGAAGAACTTATCCTTCGGCTTGATGTTTTGCGTAACCATTTTTGTTAGTTCGACGTGCGTCAGCGCATCGATCCCAACGAACTTGGGCGCAGTTTGCCTTTCGGCCAATGACAAGGTTTCTTCAAGGTCTTTGACCCAGTGCTGCATAACACACACCTCCAACGCCAATCGAGCATTGGAACGCCGGGTTTTTGAGTGGGTCAATTCGAATTGGAAGCGGGCGTAGGCTTATCCACAGCGACCCGGGCGCACCTGTTTGTGTGGCTCCAATGAGGATTCCGTGTTCGCATCAAGTTGTTCCAAGTTCCAAGTGAACATCACCGGCCCGCTCCGCCGATTTCTAGCCTGCCGTTACCCCAGTCCGGTGGGGACTACATTCCTTGTGTGACGCTCAGTGGCCGTGGCAGGTTTCCATGGTCGTCACAGGAGAGTGAGAGGCGGCCCCAATTTCCCTGCCAAAGGCTGGGGCTGTTTCGGTAGCTCCTTAGTATGCCCAGGTCGGGTATCGGTCGGGTACATCAGCTCTTCGTCGAGTCGGTTAGCCATTGGTCAATTTTAGGGTTGCAGGCATTTTTCATTGCGACAGAGTGTTAAGCCGGAAGGTTGATGACTTCGGCATTTTGCCGGCGGATCCAATTAGGACTGGGGATCTTATGCGCACTCTCATTGCGTCGTTGTTGTTGGTGGTGGCGTTGGTCGGGCCAAGCTTGGCAGCCGAAGTTATCGTGATTGATGGTGATACTTTCCAACTCGATCACGCGATTTATCGACTGGACGGTATCGATGCACCCGAGATCGACCAGACGTGCCTCGACCAGCACGGCGACGTCTGGCCGTGCGGGGTTACGGCGCGCGATCGGTTGCGCGCGTATATTGGGAATCGCGGCGTTCGCTGTGAAGACAAGGGGCCTGACCCGGACTACAAGCAGCGGCGGATCGGTATTTGTTCGATCGAAAGTGAAACCACAACCCTCAATGAGTGGCTCGTTCGCGAAGGATGGGCGATCAAGTTCGAGCCTTACGCAAAGGGCCGCTTCGCGGCACAGGAAGCTGACGCACGCGAGAACCAACGCGGACTTTGGAAAGGATGCTTCGCAGAACCGCGCGATCTGCGACGATGGAATCTTAATGGAGCGCGGCTTATCGGCGGCGGATGTCAGGCTGGCCATCAGAACCGAACTCGCGAGAAGCTATTCCGCGTCGACACTGCCATGCCGCCGGGATGCCCGATCAAGGCTAAGCTGGCACTGCGGGCAGTAGGCTACGAAGGTATTTATCACCTACCAGATTGCGCCAGCTATCGACGCGTGAAGCGGGCTAATCGGTGGTTTTGCTCTGAGGAAGATGCTTTGGCGGCGGGATTTCGAAAGGCGCTGACCTGTCGATAGATGCCGCTTCACCCAATCGACCAGACCACACCGAGGGACACGGTGTCAGTCGCGACGAGGGGTCCAGAACCCCTACCGGCGTTCCGCAACCAGAACACTAGATGGGAGTCCGAGCGAGTTCAAATCCATGTCCACCGCAATTTGCGCATGTAGAGGCCGCCGACTGAAGGATGCCCCAGCGGTTTTCTACCAGCCGAAAGAATCACGAATTTGATGGAACATGGCTAGAACACCATCCGTGTAAAAGCCGCTGTAGTAATGCTCGTCAACTTGGACGACAATTAAAAGCACCACTGCCGCGATTGCCGCGCCCTTGATCATGGCAGGTTACTCCCCGGTGGCGGCTTCATTTTCTCTCGCTTCCGCAGATTTGCTTTACGCCACAAGCGCTACGTTCCGGAACGCCCTCACAAGCGGTCGTTCCAGCCTTCCGTCCATACCGCATAGGATTTTGTAGGCATCTTGGCGGGATATTGGCGGGCTATATGGCCTCGACTCAATAAGCGCGGCGAAGATATCCGAGATCGTCAGCAATCTTACCAGATCGGAAATCTCCGGTGCCGTCAGCGCGTCGGGATAACCAGAACCGTCCAGATATTCATGGTGGTGCCTCACGCCGTCAAGAATCTCCGGGCTGATGCCTGAGGTATCCTTCAATAACTCACATCCGATGACCGGATGGCGTCTCATGATCTCTTCTTCAACTGGGTCGAGGCGTCCCGGCTTGTCGAGAATCGACAAGGGAATACGGGCCTTCCCGATATCATGAAGGGTTGCCGCCATTCCGAGTCGCTTTACATCCAGACTGGAAAACCCGATGTCCAATGCGAAGCCGACTGCCACTCCCGTTACCAACAGGCAATGTTGGTACGTTCCTTCATGATAGCGGCGCACATCATCGAGCCACGCGCCAAGTCCGTTTAGCAGGATGCTATCGATGATATCTGATGTGGCGCGCTCGGCGTCTGAAAGGTTTATCAGCTTTCCTGCTTGCGCAGCCGAGAACATCGACGCGAAAGCAGCCGCGCCGTCTGCAATCTCGCGTGGGGTAATGGCAAAGTCGGTCAGTGCCGCCTTCTCTGCGACTTCGATCTGGGCGAGCTTGAATATGATTTCTCTTGGACGAGACACTACGGCGGTCGCGCCGAGCGCAAGCGCCTGCGCAACCAAGTGGTGAACTTGTTTCTCAACAACAAACAGCCTTTCGGAAAGGCAGCTCAGTTCTTGCAAAATAAGTTTTATCTGTTCGACCTGAACCGCCTTGCGCAGGTCGGCGTCAACCATTACGACACCGTTTGCGTCGATTTCCGTAACGCCGCCTCCCAGCATCCGGGGGACAACATGATATCGCGGCTCCAGTATCGCGCGGATGGCGGTTATTTTCGTGGGTTCGTCGGTAACGAAATGGACAAGCATTTCAACCGCCAAATTGGAAAAAGTTGAAGTCGTAACCTCGCAATTTCAAAAAGCAAAACTGGGAATAGCTGATAATAGGATACTATATGCCCGATGGCCTTAACCTCGGATTAAGGTGGAACCTCTCGGAAACTACCGGTATCTGCATGTGGTAAAAGGGACATTTGTGAACGTCTAGCAGGATCGGCGGGGCGACCTTTCTCTTCAGCCCGCGCGCGCAATTACATTGGCTGATGTCCGAGATGGGGTCATAAGCGGATCTAGGCGCCAGGTTCCAAACGTCCGCCTTCACCTTAGCAGCAGACATTGAAAGCACTGATCAGTTGTTATGGAAGAAGTGGGCCAGTGGCCGATTTCCCACGGCGCGTCGTCGCGCGGCGGGCCGACCCTCAGTTCCGGTCTCGATTTTTATGATGGCCTAACGGCGGACACCGACCGTTATCCGCATCACACTGCGAACGCTCTTTGAGATCGATTGCGGGCTGCTTTGGCAAATGACTAGAAGGTGACCATTGCAACGCTCTGTGAACCAGGTGCCTGCCAAGCCTCACTCCGAAAGCTCACAGCGTTTGCTCGCATTTCATTTAGGAGACCCGTCCATTGCCGCGCGGGTGAACGCGAGCGCTCCGCCGCTATACAAGGACCAGCTGCCTTCGTAATACCGCTTCACCCATCTGTTTCGAGAGATTGTCAGGCCGGTATGGCTGCATAGCGTAGTAATGCTGTACCCTTTGGGCCGCAAACCTCGCTTATGCATTCGGATACAATACCGCATCCGGATTAACGGGCCGCGGCTCGTTGGTGTACTTGATCAATCCCAAAGCCGGCGCGAATGGAGCGTACGATGAGCGACATCCTTTTGCAGCCGGGACAGATCTCCCTGGCCGAGTGGCGCGAGATCTATCGCGGAGCCGGCGCTGCGCTTGGACCTGCCTGTGCGCATCTTATTGAAAGGAGCGCGGCCGCGGTGGCGGCGATCGTCGCCAAAGGCGCTCCCGTCTACGGCATCAATACTGGGTTCGGCAAGCTCGCAACCGTTCGCATCGATGCCCATGACCTGGAGACGCTCCAACGCAACCTCGTGTTTTCGCACGCGGCCGGAGTCGGCAGCCCGATGTCGGTCCCGACGGTTCGGCTGATGATGGCGCTGAAGTTGGCCAGTCTTGCACAAGGTGCGTCAGGGGTGAGGCCTTCGACGGTCGCTATGCTCGAAGCCTTCCTCGCCCACGGTCTAACGCCCGTAATACCGTCGCAAGGTTCCGTGGGAGCTTCCGGCGATCTCGCCCCCTTGTCGCACCTGACAGCGACGATGATCGGCGTCGGGGAAATCTTCGTCGCGGGCGACCGAATACCCGCTGAAGCGGCGCTTGCCCACGCGGGCCTTGTACCGCTGTCGCTTGGTCCCAAAGAGGGGTTGGCGTTGTTGAACGGCACGCAATTCTCAACCGCTACCGCGCTCGCTGGACTCTTCGAAGCTGAGAATTTATATCGCACGGCGCTCGTCACCGGCGCCCTTTCGACTGATGCTGCGAAAGGTTCGGATGCGCCCTTTGATCGGCGTATCCATCTGCTTCGCCGTCATCGTGGACAGATCGAGGCGGCGGACGCTTTGCGAAATCTCATGGCGGGTTCCTCAATCCGCGCATCGCATCTCGTCGGCGACGAACGGGTGCAGGACCCCTATTGCCTGCGTTGTCAACCTCAAGTAATGGGCGCGATCTTGGATGTGTTGCGGCACGCGGCCCTCACGCTTGCAACCGAGGCGAACGGTGTTTCCGACAACCCTCTCATATTCCCGGATGACAATGAAGCGCTCTCCGGGGGTAATTTCCACGCTGAGCCTGTTGCATTCGCCGCCGACGTGATCGCGTTGGCGGTCTGCGAGATCGGCTCGCTCGCCGAGCGGCGCGTCGCCATGCTGATCGATCCCGCCCTTTCGGGTTTACCAGCATTTTTGACGCCAAAACCAGGGCTCAACTCAGGCTTCATGAGTCCGCAAGTCACCGCCGCAGCTCTCGTCTCCGAAAATAAGCAGCGCGCCTATCCGGCTAGCATCGATTCCATTCCAACATCCGCCAATCAGGAGGATCATGTCTCTATGGCGGCACATGGAGCGAGCCGTCTCATGCCGATGGTACAGAACGCCGTCGCTGTGATCGGCATCGAATTGTTGGCAGCAGCGCAAGGTTGCGATTTCCATGCACCGCTCACATCGAGCCTACCGCTCGAACGTGTGCGCGAGGTGCTGCGCCGCCAAGTGGCGCATCTTGACGATGATCGATACTTTTACCCTGACCTCCAGAGAGCGATCGAACTGGTACGTGATGGCACGATTGCAACCACCGCCGGAAACCTGATGCCCACGATTTGCGGCAAAAACGTGTGAGCGCGGTGCTCCCCATGGAGGCTTCTGCATACTCGTCCGCCAGATCAACAATTTCTGTTTCAATCCGCGCGACCGCCCTCGGCCTCGCGCCCTCTGCGTCCGGTTGGTCGCGGCCCGGCGAAGACATAGCCGCTCGACCATCGGGCGTAGAGGACCACGTCAGCTTCTGGTTGGCGGCAATCAGCAGGTCCTGATGGGCGACACCGTAGCTGACATTTGTCGGTTGTTCTAATTGCCCAAGCAGGTCGGCGCGGACGTTCACGGCGAACAGCTTGTCGAAATCTGCGACCGAGGTCTCCTCGAAACCGCGAATTCCCCCCGGACACAGCAGGGAATTAGGGCCGAACATTAGTCTCGATCTCCAATTTTTCTCCAAGAAGCGGACTTCCGTTGGAAGTTTGGAACGGCAGGTTTGCGCCAGGAGCGGCCAGTCGCGAATCGGACGTCCTGGATGTCGGGCGAGGCAAACGCGACTTCCGATCTACCCCTGAAAGCAGACATCAGGCGGACATCGCGCGAGGTCCGAAAGGTGCTAGGAACGGACTCGCCGGGCCTCGAACCTAGAACTAGACCGTTAACGAGCGCGACACTCCCCCGAAACACAGAGATCAGCCGCAGCGGGTTAGGCACTCATCAAACCCAAGAACTCGGCTTCGTCGATTTGCCGAACATCGAGGAGGCGTTCGGCTATCCGGATGACCCTGTCCCTGTGCTCCAACAACAATTCACGGGCGCGAGCGTGACCGGCTGCGAGATACGACTGGATTTCGTCCGATGCTAGGTCCTCGTGATGCTCGCGAATGAGGGCTATTGCCATCAGGCGATCACGGTCGCCCGCATGTTCATGCAAAGGCCAGTTGAATGCCCATTCGGCTTCCAGGCCGGCGGCGAGCGTCGTAAGTTGATCCTGCAAGGGCAGATGGTCGGGTGGGAAGGTTTTTGTGGCACTATTGCCCGCACCGATCTCGCTGATGTGGATACTTTCCACGCGCAGGTTCAACGACCAGGCGACCACGGCGTGGCCTGCTTCGTGAAAGGCCATCGCCCGCAGGTAGTCGTCGGCTCGGATTTCCATGGCAGTTACCAAGGGCGGAGCGTTTGGCCTATCCGGACAAGCCTACCGCCCATCAAACGCGGCGGCTCTGCCTACTAGCAACGGCGAAGGACTATAACGGGGTAACGCCGCCGTGATGGCGCGCACTTTCAGAGTACCACCTGCGTACACGGTGCCGTGGATCCGATTTCTATACGGTTTGAAAAGTCTCCCGCTGCTTCTGACCCGGGTCAGAAGCCCCGAGCAGACCGCCGACCGCCCCGGCGCGGCCGCGTGTGATGGGTCACAGCCTGACCCTGCGGACTTCGCCGGGCCGAAGCTCGTCCGACTTCCGGCTGGGCGTTAAACGGTGCCTCGTAAGCGTCGCAACATGATTCGCTGGAATTATCTTTGTCACAGCGGCTACGGCATGATCCCGCGCGACCGCGGCCAGCCAAAGTGACTTGTGACCGTCGGGCGAGGTGACCAGCACGATGGGTATTCCATCGGCGCGGGCGCCGCGCTCCTTTTGCCCACCGCCGGTTTGTCTCTTGGCCATTGAAATTCCGACCTCGGGCCGAACCGCGGCGGAGGCAAATGAGATGCGACCAAGATATCCGGCTTTTTAGAAGTCATAGGAAACATCGTTCGGTAAGGTTGATTGCCGCAAATTTCATTAATTCTGGAACCTGCCGCGAAGCCTTTTCGCTCTTTTCAGTTAGGCGGCAGGATCACGCGCGCACGGGCCACGTACCGCTGAAGCTTTCAACAATGCAGAATGTCCGAGTTGGGTCAAAAAGCGAAATACTCGCTCCGAGCACATATAGGCCGCTTTGCCCCTGAAAGCGGACTCAAGTCGGACATCGCTGGGGGTCCGTTTCGTGCCACAACCGGACGAATGCACCGCAATAACCAGCGCCTCTCTTCGATCAACTTATCCGGGAGTGCCAGCAAGTTCGGGGGAACGGCAATTTCGAGCGCTTTTGCAGTCTTGTGGTTTGTTTAGCCAAAACAAAAGCCTTGCTTCCCGTTGGAACCAAATCCTCTGCCCGCGCCTTGTTTTGAATATCGTTCACATAGAAGAAGCTGCGCAGTTTAGATGGACATGCAAGAGCGATGGTACTGTCAAAGCCGGAAAAGCCGATCCGCCACCATATCGAGACGCATGAAATGAAGCATTGGTCGAAGCATTGGAAGGTGGTGCCCGAAGAAATTCGAACTGCAATTGAAAAGGTAGGTAATTCGGTCACTGCGGTGCAGAAGGAGCTATGTATTCGCGGGCTTATCGACGAAGAGCGATGAGCTCGGCCCGACCTTGACAGGGCAAGGGCCTCCACGACGGCGTATGAGTTCGAACGACATCGACCTGTGTGAGCTTGGTCGGAGACCCTTCCCATGACGGATCAGCATCAAGTCTATGCAATAATGGCCACCGCCATTTGCGGTTGTCAAAAGGAACATCCCGACCAACGAATTGATCTTGAAGAAGCCAAGTTCATGGCGAAATGTATCGTTGCCGCACTCACCGAAGCCGGGCTCGCGATTGTGGCGGCGGCCTCTCCAAGTCGAGGTTCGCTCTAAACCGGCAAATCCGCGAGGTCTGACCGAATCTATCGTCCGCTCCTGCGTTCTCGAGTGATGTTGCCGCTTTGGCACCAATAACAGACTTCGCTCAGGAGGATCGGCATGTCGCTTCGATACCTGAATTGAAAGTGAAGGTCCAATTTGTCCCAATGGCTGCGATTGGACGCGGTATCGATCACAGCAGAGTGACCTCCCAAGCATTGCAGCCCTCAATCAAGCGCTGGCGAGGGACCGGTGCTAAAGTGGGAGAGTGGCTGTCTGCATGTGGGCGACGGGAATGCCGGTTGACCGGGATACCGTGATAAATGAGACGTGACAAGCAATGCTGCCGCGAAGGCGAACGCTATCGCAGCATTTGCGAGTTGAAGCCTTCAGCTCACCAGTCAATGCACTTAAGCTGATCATCCAACCTCCGCGAAAAATCGGCACCTGGAACCTCTTGTCGGGACGGGTGTTGAATTTCCAAGAACTGCACGCAAAGGAAGGGAACGCACTATGAACGGGATCATCTATATTGTGGGCCTTGTTGTCGTGGTCGGCATAATTCTTTCGTTCTTGGGATTACGATAAGGCCCGCCGCGATTGCTGAGACATTTGCGACACTGAAACCTTCTGCCGCCGGATACTTGGTCGGCTGTTGGTTTGCGCTTAAGAGCTATGGTCAGCCCAGCGCTTTGGCCGTCTTGAGGTTGATCACGAGTCCACTTGATCAGCTGCATGATCGTCGGGTCGGCCGGTTTGATCCCCTTCATGACCGTCCGGCATACACGCCGACCTGGCGATACATCTGGCCAAGATCGACGCCGTAATTCATCAGACCTCCGGCCGTAACGTATTCCCAAGCGATGCTGCTTCATGTCTGCTGCGGGTCAAAAGCGCCGTTTTGATCCTCGGCCGGTTACTTCCGGTGTGCCCCTATCAACGGACATCGTCCGGCTGCCCCTGCATGTCTCAAACGTGCCAGAAGGCGACATAGCATGCGGTCCTCGGGGCATGACCGATTTCACAGCAAGCGCAGGGCGGCCTTGGCGGCAACGTCAGAATAGCCTCGATCCCCGATTATCAGCATCAGTGCGCCTCCACCCTCGAGCAGCGCTTCGGAATGCGCGGGCATGATTGAGCCCCCGCCTCACGCTGGGTCGGCTCTGGAGCATGATCGAAACCACCCTGAAAGAAACATCGAAAGTCGCTCAATCAGAGGCCCGAGGTCTGGAGGCCGGCTTTTTGTCGCTTCTGACCAAGAGACGAACGCCGACAGGAGCTATTGGGACGATTGCCCCCGGTCTGTAGTCGACGAAGCCTGCTCAATTGATTGCGTGTCGGCGCGATCCCGTTGTTAGGCGTCCATGACATTGCGAGGAGAGATAGAGATGGTGCTCATAGCCAGTAACGATGAGAAAACCGCTTATGAAAAGCTAGGCGGGGCTATGGATAAGCTGCAGAAGTATTGGGGATACGCGTCTAAGGGCTTGAAGACGTTTGCGACACCGGACAGCTCGCTTTCGCGAGGGCTAGAAAAGGCGGAGAAGGTCTTCAAGTGCCTCGAATACGCTCGCATGGTGCAGGAAGCAGCTGACCAAACGAAACGAGACGGCACGATCCTTAAGGCCGCCGTCAAGATCGCCGACGAAATCGCGAAGACGTTTGGCCTACCTTTGACGAAAAATCCTTACTATGCCTACCACAAGCCGATGCTCGACGCGCTGGCCGATGTACTCAACGCGGCTCACAACAGTAAGGCGGCCGTCGAAGCGTATCGGCGGGCTGTATCTGCCGCAACCTCGAAGGCTGTCGAGGACGAGTTCAAGAGGATAGAGAGCAGAAAGGTTGAAATCGTCGCAGCACGGGTGGATTTCAAGGGCAGAATTGGCGTGGCCTCTGACATCGCGCGAGGCTTCATGACGGGAGAACTTGCTCAAAGGAAAATCAAGGAATATGGCGGAGCGGAGCGGATAGCCGCGGCTGTTGCCGATCTCGATACTTGGCGCGCTATGTGGGCAGGACTGAGTTTCGAGCTCATGAAGCTGTGTATCATGACAAGCGTCGAGCTGAACGCCGCAACCGCGGCGATGCGCCAGGTGCAAAGTTTGACAGAGACTTCATGGGCGGCAAAAGCAGCGCGAGCGTGGTAGGCGGTCGTGCTGCCATCAACGCCATCGAGTGGGAAAAGTACGATCAGATCGTTGGCGAGGGAAAGCCTGATCGGGCCGTGATTGACCCGGTAGCGTTCGCGCAATCCAAACGCGAAAAAGCATTCGCGTGGACAGCGGCCTTTGCCGAGATGTGCGATTTCGTCAGAACCGATCAGGTAGTTTTCGAAAGTAAATACGGCATTCAGTTCGAACGCCTGAACAAGGTAATGTATGGTTGACCAATATGGCGCCGCCGCGGCGCGCCGGCCTCGATGCCGAGCGTCATGTCGTCGCCGGCATTGGCGGCGACACGCGCCGGGTACGCAAACGGTGGATGCCGGACCTCCAGCGTATGATAAGCGCGCGCGCTCGGCGGACAGGAGGCATAGGCCTCGAGGCAGTAAACACGCTTCGGGCTTGGGCGCGCTCGACGCGCATTCGCCAAGGCCCAGAATGTCTGCAAAGGGTCGATTTTGTTGCAAAAGTCAGTTGAGACAGGCCGCGAAGCGTGATTCCGTTTTGTTGACGCGATTCTCGGCGAGGTCGATCCATGATGGGCCGTCTGAAGAGTGACCAAGGTCAACTGTTCTACGAGTTTCACCTTGGCGATGCGGTTCCCGAAGATCATCTGGTCCGGAAGATCGATACTGCGCTCGATCTGTCCTGGCTTCGCAGCGAGCTTGCACCTCATTACTCGTCCACGGGTCGCCCATCGATCGATCCGGAACTGATGATCCGGATGCTAATCGTCGGGTATGTCTTTGCGATCCGCTCGGAACGGCTGATCTGCCGTGAAGTGCAGGTGAACCTCGCCTATCGCTGGTTCTGCAAACTCGGCATCGAGGATGCTGTCCCGGACCATTCGGCATTTTCGCGCGCCCGCAACGAACGCTTCCGCAAGGGCGATGTTTTCCGTCGTGTGTTCGAGCGGGTCGTCGAGACGTGCATTGCGGCCGGTCTGGTTGGTGGCGAAGGCTTTGCCGTCGATGCCAGCCTGATTGCGGCCGATGCCAACAAGCAGCGCTCGATCGCGGGTCAGGACTGGCACAGGGATCGCGATCCCAAGAGGTCCAGCCGCGCTGTGAAGGAGTATCTGGCGACCCTCGACGATACGGCGTGGGGCGCCGCCAGCGAGGTTGTCCCGAAGTTCGTCTCGCCGTCCGATCCCGCGGCTCAGTGGACCGGGGCGCACAAGGGACCGGCATTCTTCGCTTACTCCGACAACTATCTGATCGACGTGAAGTTCGGCGTGATCGTTGATGTCGAGGCCTCCCGCGCCATCCGCCAGGCCGAGGTCGGGGCGGCGAAGACCATGATCGAACGGACCGAAGAGCGCTTCGGTCTGAAGCCAGGGCGGCTCGTCGGGGATACCGCTTACGGGGCGGCTCCGATGCTGAACTGGCTGGTCGAGGAGAAAGGCATCGCGCCACATATCCCCGTGTTCGATAAATCGAAGCGGGATGATGGCACCTTTTCGCGCAGCGACTTTCGATATGACCCGACCGGCGATGTCTACCACTGCCCGGGCGGAAAGCGGCTTGGAACGAGCGGCACCGTGCACGAGGGCAAGACGCTTCTGTATCGCGCAAGCAAGCTCGACTGCGATGTATGCCCACTCAAACCGCAATGCTGCCCCAAGGAACCATCGCGCAAGATCCCGCGCGACATCCATGAGCACGCCCGGGACGTTGCCCGGTCGTTCGCTGGCACCGCGGGCTTCGAGCGGTCGCGACATGAGCGCAAGAAGATCGAGATGCGGTTCGCACACTTGAAGCGCATTCTGAAGCTCGGTCGGCTCCGATTGCGTGGCCCGCGAGGCGCCCAGCATGAGTTTGTTCTGGCCGCCATCGCTCAAAATCTGCGACGGCTCGCATCGCTGGTCGCTCGGCCGCCACCCGCTCAGGCTTTGTGTCTTGCGTAGCGTAAAAGTTGCGTAGAAGGCGTCAGGGCCGCCAGATCAAAGCCTGCAGCTCTTAACGAAACGGCCGGCCGCCCATCGCCTGCAGCCGACTTTTGCAACAAAATCTGCCACAAGCCGACATACACTGCTCTCATGTTCGCCGTCCTGCTGCAGCCAACGGCCTCTGTGCTAGTTCGTGAGGCCGAACACCAGTGCAATGGCCCCCACCAGAATGAGGCTGACGGCCCAAGACGTATCTAGATTGAACCAGCTCCGCGATACGAATTTGAGACCTAGATAGCGGTAAACCAGCCACGCCGAGCATCCGCCGGCAGCGATCATCGCGGTCGCGTGGACGATAGAGACCAGCACGGCCATGCCTAAATTGGAATTTATGAGGGAGCCGGCTGCCTCATGGCCTTTATCGAGGTCGGCTTGCCGGCAGAGTCCGAGATAGATCGGCAAAAGCATCAATCCCGCACCATGAGCGATTGCCACGGCGAAGGACCAAAGCCCCAATTGGGTCGGACGTATTCGCGCCAGCGCCCGTGGATGGCGCCGGTCGACAAGCCGGAAGATGCCGAACCCGATGACAAGGAGGCTGGCGCCGATCTGGATCTGACGCTGCCATTCGACGAGGGCGACCAGCAGCGCGAAGGGAAGCATCACGAGCAACATCGCGAGCAGATGGCCCGCCGCCAGGGGCCAGAGCGCGGCCACCAGGGCACGCGGACTCCTTTCCATCAATCCGGCCGAAACGGCGAGCGGCCACCCCATTCCCGGGTTTAGTCCGTGATAGAGACCGCTCGCGATGACCGCCAGCCAGAGCCAGGCAGGTGTCCAACTGGCTACGCTCAAATTCAAACCGACGGATAGCAGAACGAATTTGTCGAACAGTCGCCGCCATCAAGCCGGATCTGGTGCGCCCGATATCCATCGGGGAAGTTCACCCAGTAGTCCTTTGCCAGTTCGAGACCACCGCCCGGCTTTGCATTGGCCATCACCTCTGCACCCGGTATTCCCTGCGGGTAGAACTGATCATCCCACGTCGAGTAGAGCGAGTTGGTCCAGTATACCCGCTTGCCGTCGCGGCTGATCTCCACCATCTGCGGTCCGCCCGCATATGGCTTGCCGTTCGGGTGAGGCGCGCGGCTTACAATGCCGCCGATGCGGACCGACCCGGCAAGCTTCGGGTTTTTCGGATCGGTGACGTCGTATTGACGCATCTCGCCGGTGCCCCAGCAGGAGACGTACAGAAACTTGTCATCCATCGACAGGTCGATGTCGGTTACCAGCGGCGGTACTGCGCCAAAGCCTTGCAGGAGTGGCGGCAACTGGTCCTTGGGCGCAGGCTCAGGTGGGATCGTCGCCGTCTTCTGGATGTGAAACTTGCCGCCCTCGCGCCACCAGGTCCAGATCGAGCCTTCGAGGTTTGTGGTGTCAACCACGACGCCCAGGAAGCCGTACTCGCGAACGGGGTCGTGAGCCGGGCGAACCTCCAGCGCCATTTGGTGGTTGGCGCCGAGATCGATCGTCTGGACATTCCGCCGGGCACGGAGATCCCAGAAGTGGATCCGATGGCCATACTTGTTTGAGAGCAGGTCCTCCGGCACGATCCCGTTCTCGAACTGCGGCGGCAACGCCCATTCGCTCGACACCATGTAGTCGCGCGGCAGGTTCCACCAGAAGTCATAGTGCAGCTTCTGGGGACCACGATCGATCTCCCACCGCCCCATCACCTCGAATGTCTCGCAGTCCATGATGAATACGCCGGGCGGTCCATCGGTACCATCCTTGCCGCCGCCACCGAGGGTGCTGACGTAAATGCCTTCCGGCCCGCAATGCACCGTATGCGGTCGCGAATAGCCGGTCTTCGCAAAGATCTCCTCGGGTTCGATAATTTTGTGAATCGCGGCCTTGGTGGGCTCAGGCTTGGTATCCACGATATAAATCCGGGAGGAGCGGATCCCCGGGATGATCAGGTAACGCCGCTCGACGAACGCGTGCCCTGTGAGCGGCGACAAAGCCGACGAGCAAGCGTTCCAGCCGAAATGATGAAACTCGTCGCCCTTGTTGGGCATCGTCACCGTATGGACGATCTGACTGTACGTCGGTGAGGTGGGCCTTACATCGATGACTGCGAGCGCGTCGGGTTTTGAGAAGTCGGGGCTAAGCAGCAAGGTGTAGGCGAAGTTCTCAGGCGGTGCTTCCATTGCAAGCTTCGGCGATGCATGAAACGTCGGGTCTGGCCTTATGTTCATCGTACTGCCTCCCTGTTTGCGCGGAAGTTTGAGCTCCTCTTGCAAGTGCAGCCGGCCGGCTGCGCTTATCTTCACCATACCATCAATACTGCTCGGTGAAAGGAACGACCGAGGCCTGCCGACCATTGAAGGCTCAAGGCGCGTTCGGCTATCCCGCTTTGCACCATACAGTCAGTCGAGCATTGTTTCTTCACTGTTGTGTTCGATCCAACCGCTCGCAATCCGAGCGAGGGATGCGGTGTCACTGCTCGTCAAAGCGTGCACGGCAAAATGTCGCAGATGGGTCAAAAACGGTCCTGAGCGCCTTGGAATCAGACTTCTGCAATACCCGCGGGAGCGGACATCTCCAGTATCTGTCGGCATGTCTCAAACGTGCCAGTTCCGGACTTATGCAGCGCAAAAAATCATTCGATAACCTCCTCGGCGCTGGCAAGCAATGTTGCAGGTATGGAAAGATTAAGTGCTTTGACCGTCTTGTTATTGATGATCAGGTCAAACCGGGTGGGTTGCTGAATCGGCAAATCACGGGGCTTTGCGCCTCGCAAGATGCTATTCACGTAGGGAGCGGCCTGCTGGAAAAGATCGATGTTGTTGACGCCGTACGACATCAGTCCACCCTGTCCAACGTAATAGCGGTAGGGATACGATGTCGGGATACTATAACGCGCAGCGAGCGCGACGATCTCCCGGCTGAGGTTGGCGAATGAGGAGTGGGGCGTAACAACGACGGCTCCGGTCGGTCCGGATGTTGCCAGGCTTGCGAAGACGGATTCGATCTCCTGAAGGCCTGTGACTTCGCCTTGGACGACGTTCACCCCTAAGGAATGGGCGGCTTCCTCAAACGGGTTGAGGAAAAAGGCTCGGTCTGATTGCTGAGCCTCCGGATATACAAGCATTGCTGCGCGCCCGAGACCTGGGACCATATCCTTGAGTATCTGTAGCCATTTCCCTCCGAGCGACGGCACTGTATTCGTGACGCCAGTAATGTTGCCATCCGGCCTCGCAATGTTTGAGACGAACCCGCTGGAAACCGGGTCAGCAACGTGCACAAAGACAACGGGAATAGATTGAGTGCTTGAGCGAAGGGCGCTTACTACAGCGGCTGACTGAGCAAGAATTACGTCCGGCTTGAGAACAAGGACATCCTTCGCCGTCGCGAGCGCGTGTTCGTACCCTTGATCACCCGCAGACCAGAATTCGTCTACTCGCAGGTTATCGTCTCTTTTCCAGCCAAGCGAAGTTAACGTTCGATCGAATGCTGCGAGGGCATCCTGGTATTCTGCAGAAGGCTTTATTGCGAGAACAATGCAGAGTTTTCGCTGTCGACCCTGAGCAACTGCCACTCGCGGAAAAATAGCAGCGCCGCTCAGCAAAGCAATGACTTCCCGCCGTTTCATTCGATCACCCCATTACCGGTGCCAAGCCGCGCTAGGGAAAAGACTTGCCGTCAACCTATTGTGAAATCCTCAGGCCCCGGCAATGAAGGCCGCCGCACACACTGCAATCGAGCAACGCTACGTCACTTTGCCTTGCCCGAAAAGGGAGGCGCGGCTTTTAGTTCGGCGGCAAAATTTCTGATGAAGAACTCTATGTACCTTTTCCGACTGTCGACCGTGGCCTCACGGTCATATGCCATAGTGTATGGCCACTGGTTTGGCCTGATGAGTGCTCACGAACGGTTCATGACAGCCGTGGCTGAATATACCCACGGCCCTCGCGCTGGCTCTCCCAATGGCGTTTCCGCTCCCTGGAACCATCCACCTGCTATCTCAGTTGGATCGCCGGGCCACGTTACCCCAGCTCCGCTGTGGCTCGGTCACGGCCCCGTCTCAGGGTGATGCCGGACGGGGCCGTGCTTCCGGCCGACACGCTTCTGCGCGGAGGGATCAAGCCTACAAGACAGCGGCCCGACTGATCTTCTTCGATCTGCTGGCGGTCGGCCACGCGATGGCGGGCGCGCGCGGAGAAACAAAACTCAGTTGCAGTCGAATGGATACTCCGTCCTCGGAGGCCATTTAGACGTGGTGAAGTTATTGGCCAGCGTACGCGTGTTGAACTCCTGCACCTCGAGCGCGATCTTTTGCGCCAGCATGATGTCACCCACCGGCAGCATTGAATTGGGGCCGAAACACCAGCCCAAGATCGGCTCTCCGCCTACGTCCAATTCGTACACGTTCATGGAGGCCTTATAGTAGATGCGGTATCGCCTGCCAGTATGCGAGCCGATGACCTCGAAATAACCGTCAGTGTCGAGTTGCTCCCGCTGCTCTGGACTCAACCAACTGCGCAAGAGGCGTAGCGCGCGAGTGCCCGGACTATCACCCGGTAAGAATTTCTTACAGAATTCGCGTAGCGCACGAAGCCGCGAGGCCGGTTCGGCCGCGAACCCGCTCAACATAGGATCACCAGTCAGCCACCTGCCAGACGAGGCAAGAACAGCGTCTCCTCTGCGGTGGGATCGAATGAACGAATTACTTTCGCCTGGCCGGTAGAAGTTCGAACGGCGGGCGTGAAACCGTGTCCAGTCAGCTTTCTGAACCTCGCCTCGGCCTTGGCCAGAGCCACCGGATCGGTGGCGTCGAAGACATGTGAGGTGTCACCAGTGTGGTCCATCACAATCTGCTTGGCCATTCGCAAGCCTCCTCGCTGCACGATGCCTAATCTTCAATGGCAATGTAGATCGTCAGGCAAGGTTCCCGTCCTAACAAAAAACGACGCCGAATTCAGGCCCGCGCGCGAATCGCGCGGCTATCTCGGGATTGCCGCGCCGGGCGACGCGCGCATTGGGAACTCGGCGCGCCGCCTCCGATGGCGCGGGTTGAGAATAGGGCATGGTAAGAGGCCCTCGGTGCTAGGACATGTTTAATGACTCGGCACACCAATCGATCTGAAGCGGGCCATCTTCCACATGATGGACAGAAGTCTCGCTGAGGCGCTTCCACTCGTTTGCCTCCTCCAGCCAATATTTCATCTCCCGCTCGGCTTGGGCAGCCTTCTCGCGGCACATAGCCTCTAACGCTTTGAACCTATTGTTCGCTCCCATCGGACGCCCCCACACATACTCACAAGACAAAGATCATGTTATTTCTCGAAAAGCTTCGTGAACAAAATAATTATGGACCAGAACTAAAGTTAATGAATTGGGAGGCTCGGCGCGGAACCGGACGGACAATCCAAGAAAACGGCGCATAATCATCTGCCGACCTTTTAGGGACGAGGTCACCAATGCCGCTCAGTACTCTGCTCAACGGCAGCTCAGTCGATCCAGAACAAGCCACCATGCTCGCCGCCTATGAAAATTGCGTTGCGGTCGTTAGGACTTGTTGACCGCAACGATCCGATTACCGAGCTTGTCGCCAAGAAGACTATCGATATCGGTCGAGCGGGCGTTAACGACCCGGCGCAAATTTCCGCGCAAGCAATCAATGAACTTGGAATTCCGTAGAGGAGCGGGGTGCGAACAATCGCGCGGGCCATCCCGTATATACGCGCCGCAATCCCGAAACGCTCCCTACGTCAGTAAGGCGACGCGTATCCGGAACAAATACAGAAACTCGATCCGAACCGAGATGCGTAGGGCCGACGTCTGGGCCCTCAGCGACCGCGACCCGCCCGACCTGTACATCCGGGGCCGGGCGGGTCGCAGCTCCGCCGATCTCTCCGCGCAGCCTCGACGAGATGATATCAAACTCAATTTTCACCGCCAGAAGCGTTCCCCGATTACGCGAAAATTTTGGCTTGATTTTTGTCGGGGACCGGACGGACAATAAAACTTATTGAGCTTAACTTTTTCGATTATGGGCCAAGCTGAACGACCGAAATGCCCCGCCTGCGGGGCCTACCTGACCCTGGCGCTGCCTCCCGGCGGCAAGGGCAAGCGCACGTTCCAGTGTTTCGATTGCGACGGCCCCGATCCGCTGAAAACCGATAAGGCAACGGGCTGGCTAAAGAGCGAGCTGCAGCCGCCGAAGTGAGGCTCAACCGGTATGGCGACTACGTAGCCAAGCTGTCACTTAGGTCGCACAGAAGCCAGGTCGCGCGGTTATCCGCTACAACGCGCCGATCAGGGCGAGCCGGTAGGCTGCGCTGCCTGGCTGAGCTCGCTTTGTGCGTCCCTGATGATGGAGAAAGACGCGCCACTCAGAATAAAACTGCGAACTCTTAATTATTGAAATCACTGGATAATTTTTCCTCAAATGAATGAATGTTGGTCGGCCGCTTTGCGCCAACAGGGGACATCGAGGCATAGAATGCCCACCGCACGTGCAAGCAAGGTTGCTCGATTTGACCGTTCAGGCATAGACCGCGCGGTGGCGTCGCCGCCCGACCAGCACACCGACCACAAGCAGATTGAGAATGTTGGCGCCGATCCCAACCGCGAATGCGGGTGCATAATATCCGAGATGGTCGTAAAGCAGGCCGGCGATCCAGCCGCCGGCGGCCATGCCTCCGCCGCTGAACAGCAACAATGTCGGGATTCTCCAGGAGGCTTCCGATGCCGGAAACAGTTCACGCACCGCCAGGATATAGGCGGGGATGATCCCGGAAAAGCCGAGTCCGAAAGCGGCAGCCACGGTGAACAGCCCGGCTTCATTCTGTGTCGACAGAAAGGCCGCCATCGATGCAGCCTGCCAGGCCGATCCGATCAGCACGGTGGCGAGACCGCCGATACGATCGGAGATCGCGCCCCAGATTTGCCGGCTCAGGAACGCGGTGCCGAGCAGTACCGACAACATCAAGGCGCCCGCCGACCGGCTGATGCCGAGATCGCTGCAAAAGGCGACCAGGTGGCCCTGCGGCATCGCCATCGGGATGCAGCACAGCACGCCGGCGCCGCACATCATTGCGAACACGGCATTGGGCGGCCAACCAAGGACACGCGCCTTGCTTGAGCCGGATGCGGACAGCGCTACCGGATGAATCACTTCGGGTGCCGCGCCAAAATAGATTGCGGCAAGCGGCACGACGACAACAATCTCGGCGACAGCATACCATAACATCGCCTGCCGCCAGCCGAAATTGACGATCGCCTGCTCGAATATCGGCGGCCACATCGCGCCGGCGAGATAGGTGCCGCTCGAGATCAGCGCCAGCGCTGAGCCGCGTCGGCGGTCAAACCAGCGGCTGACATAAATATACAAGGGAGCATTGATGCCGCCGAGCCCGATCAAGCCAATGAATAATCCGTGACCGATCCACAGCGGCCAAGGCGGCCCAAGGGTTGAAATCGAGAGGCCGAGGCCGATCATCAAAGCACCGAAGATCACCGTCCAGCGCGCGCCGATCCGATCGGCGATTTGGGACATGATGATGCCGCCGGTGCCGGTGCCGAGCCACGCCAGCGAACTAGCGAGCGCTGGAACGGAGCGCGCCCCACCCACCTCGTTGGCGATGTCTTTGAGCGCTACCGCGGTGATCCAGGCGGCGCCGAACGACATCCCAAGTATGATGAGCGCGGCGGATGCGACGGCCCAGGAGGCCTTGGTCTCAACGGACGCTGAGGGGAATTGCGGCATGAGAAGAGGAATCCGATTGGCAGAGCCCTTCTACAGGCCGCACAAGATTTCACCACCCATGTATGCGAGGGGTCTGCCTTACGTGCTGCATTGCGCCAAACCGCGCGTAAGACGCGGCACGGCCGCATGGTCGCTTGGGGTCAATAGCGTTACTTTAGCTGTATGCCGGTCACTTCCGGTTTGCCGCCAACTCCGGACATATCGTTGCACCGCAATAACTGACGCTATGTGCCATGAGCGGAAGTCAGTAGTACGGTCTAATCTCTTACACTCCGAAGAGATTGCCTCAATTACTTTAGATTGCATTAATCGGCTTCGGCTATCACCGAATTAGCGGAGCCGAAGGTTATGCTATGACTTTGAACCGGACGACATTGGTCGTAGCGGCTACCGCCATCGGCGTGATGTGCCTAGCGGCCTGCAAGCCCGCCGAACCAGAACTGACCGCGCGTGATTTGAGCGGCCCAGCCAATCTGTCGGCTGCCGACGGTACAGCGTTCACCGATAAGTGCATCGCACGCCGAGCCGAACTCTTCGCATATTGGTTAGGCCGAACAACATCTATAAAGCCCGGCGAAGTTCTGGAATTGAAGAGTGACATCGACGAAACGTTTCCGCGCTTATGCGGCTGCCTGGTCCGAGAGCTGGAGAAGGGCTTAAGCAAAATGCAATTCATGATGGCCGAGACGATGATCGAACATGGTACCTACCCCGATTATCCCGGATCGCCGATACCCGAATTTGACGCTTTAAAAAGGTCAGCAACGCAGCTTGGGATGTTAAGCACTGATTTTGAAAGTGCGCGACAGAAGTTCCGCATTCATGCCAGTCACTCTGCGGAAGCCTGCTCTCTGCACCCCTTTGGGCACCATCATTAGCCCGAAAAGATGCATATCCCCAGAGCTGCGCTCGTATTCCGGCCCACCTGCGAAATCTCAAAAGATGACCTGAACGCGCCAGATGCGGCCAGGCGGAAAGCCGAGAAGTCCGCAGAAGATCAATCAGTGCGCGCGTATTCCTTGTGTCTCGATGGCAGTGCGCGGCGTTCGTCACGCACCTCTAACGATTTGCCGGACGCAATTGAGCAGGCATCGTTCGCCTCATGCGCCAAAAATAGACAAATCGTGTTTGATGCGTATCATGACCATGCTAATTCCTTTAGCCCTGAAATGATGACTGCTTTGGAGCAAGAATTCCGACGCAAGTTGCCACAAATAATCACCAAAACACGGGCGCTGCGCGACGCGCAGCCAGCGGCCGCACCAACAAAGAACTGAGAGCCGAGACTTTTGCCCAAACGCCGGATATAGGGGATCGCGATTATGAGGCGTGCCTTCCTCGGGATCATCGCGGCGATCATTCTAGCGCCCTTGTGCTTTTATTTCGGCTACAAGCTTCTTTATCCGACCTACACCTATAGATACCGTCTTTCCGTCGAGGTTGAGACGCCCGACGAAATACGTTCGGGTTCGAGCGTGATCGAGGTTCGGTATGAGATGTTTCCCAAACTCTTGACAGAACGAGACCACATATCGCGCGTCTTCGGTGAAGCCGTTTTTGTTGACCTAGGTCAGGGCAAGAATTCTCATCGGCCTGCTTGCATCTGGTCCGAGCGGCGAAGATGTTGACTACCCCAGCCGCATAGTCTTCCAAGCATTTAAGCTCGACGGTAACGATCCAAACACACCCAAGCGCTTGCCGCAGCTTCACGGAAAGCGTGATCTCGATATCTATTCTTCGGGTCAATACGATGTCACGAGGCGCTTCCTGCCGACGTTCGTAACCCTGACTGATCTTACTAATCCCAGCACCGCGCGCCTTGCTCCGTCCGGCCTATTCGACCAGATATTCGGGGTAGGCTTTAAACTGCGAAGCGTCGCTATCGAGACGACGACCGATCCAACTACCGAGGGTATTGAAAACAAAATTCCATGGATCGGAAATTACGATCTCGAAACCACCTTTGAGCGCCAACTGCGTGGCACGAACGCGGGATCGAGTCGCCACCCCTGGGCTGAATTTAAAAAGAAGAGGATCCTGAGCCCGTAGCCCGGGCGGATTATTCGAAGGCGTAATCCGTCGCCTTGGCCAACACTGACTAAGGAGCACGGTGCCACCACCGACGCGATGTCCGATGTGGGTCAATCGCGTCACTTTGGCTGTGTGCCGATCACTTCCGGTCTACCCTCAACTCCAGACATGTTCCTGCACTGCAGTAACCGAAGCTTTGTGCCAATCGCGTACATCCGTTTGTTGGCGGTTTTACTCACCAACAAGCAGATTATAGAGCCAGCCAAAGACAGCGCCGCCGATCAAGCCGTCAACCAACGCGTAGATCGCCCCGATAACAACCGAACCCACGCCAGTGTCAGGATGATAGCCGGGGTAGATTGAAGCGCATAGCTGGAGAAGGGCCAGCCCATAGCTCGGCCAAATGTTGTTGGCTATGCCAACGAAGAGCACGCAAGCACCCCAAAAAATTCCGAAGGCAACGGCCATCGCTTTAATACTTAATCGCATTGATCCCTCCCGACGATTTTGGGTCGTGAATAGCACGTCCGCTTAGTGCTATAAAAACGAGTACCGTCTTTGACAAGACAAAAGCCGCCAACTGAGCAGGGCCACACGTCAGGCCGTTGTTGTGCGATCCTGATGTCTGCACTGGGTCAATCGCGTCGCTTTGCCCGTGCGCCCCTCGCTTCCGGTCTTCCCCGATTGGGGGACGTTCCCAGGGTCAGTAGGCATGTCTCAAAGGTGCCAACAGCGGACGTTAGCGAGCGCGTCCCCCGTTCTCCGGCCTGATCGCACTTGAGGTACCGCTCCGCAATATCCCGTTAAGTCGGTGCTTCGGTTCCTGCTGTCGGATATGCCACGTCAAACCTCCACAGGCAGAATCGAGAGTTCTCGTCCGCTGAAGGCCGCCTTGCCGAGTAAGGCGCAGTGCTGAGAACTGTCCTTATGGACAGTGATAAGCGCAGTGCCCAGGTCGAGCGGCTTGAAGTGGTGGAGACGGGCCGGCGGCGCCGCTGGTCCGAGGATGAGAAGCTCAAGATCGTCCTGGAGAGCTTACAGGCGCCGCGCCAGGTCGCGGCGACGGCGCGGCGATACGGTGTTTCGCGCTCATTGCTCCTCAGGTGGCGACGGTCGTTTCACCCCGAGCCGAAGGATGCCGCCCAGCAAGCGGGTTTCGTACCGGCGATGGTGGTCGCGGAATCGAGGGCGACGCGCGGCCCAGTTGAGCCGACCTGCAGCGGGACGATCGAGATCGAGTTTGCGGCCGGGGCTCGGATGCGGATCACCGGCACGGTCGACGCAGCGACGCTGAAGGCCGCGGTCGCGGCTCTGGCCGATGGACAGCCGCGATGATCCCCATCGCGTCGGGCGTGCGGGTGTGGATTGCGACCGGCCACACCGACATGCGCCGCGGCATGAACTCGCTGGCCTTGCTGGTGCAGGAGGCCTTCAGGCGCGACCCGCACGGCGGCGACCTCTATGTGTTCCGTGGCAAGAGCGGCAAGCTGATCAAGATCCTTTGGCACGATGGGCTGGGCATGTCGCTCTACGCCAAGCGGCTGGAGCGCGGCCGCTTCCTCTGGCCGTCGTCGGCTGATGGCGTGGTGACTATCACCCCAGCCCAGCTTGGCTACCTGCTGGAGGGCATTGACTGGCGGATGCCGCAACACACCTGGCGGCCGCAGGCGGCCGGCTGATCGCTGGGATTTGAATCGATAGTACGATCAGCAGTCCGGACAGCGACCGCGTCTTGTGATTTTCTGGTCGGCGATGGGCGCTGATGATTCTCTTCCCGACGATGTGACGACGCTGAAGGCGATGCTGCGCGCCGAGCGAGCGGCCCGCCTGGCCGCGGAAGCGGAAGCTCAGGCGCGGACATTGCTGATCGAGAAGCTCAAGCTCACGATCAAGAAGCTGCGGCACGAGCAGTTCGGACAGTCCTCCGAGCGCGGCGCATTGCTGGACCAGCTCGAGCTGCAGCTCGCCGACCTGGAGGAGAACGCCGCGCAAGCCGAGACGCGCGGCGCAGATCGCCGCAGCCGACAAGATTACGGTGCCATCGTTCGAGCGCCGCAAGCCAGCGCGCCGGCCGCTGCCGGAGCATCTGCCACGGGAGCGCATCGTCTATCCGGTGCCGGCGACCTGCCCATGCTGCGGCGACAGCCGATTGCGCAAGCTCGGCGAGGATGTGACCGAGACGCTGGAGCTCGTTCCGCGCCAGTGGAAGGTGATCCAGCACGTGCGCGAGAAGTTCGTCTGCCGGGCCTGCGAAGCGATCACCCAACCGCCGGCCCCCTCGCACCCGATCGCGCGCGGACGTGCCGGGCCGAAGCTGCTCGCCCATATCCTGTTCGCCAAGTACGGCCTGCACCTGCCGCTCAATCGTCAGAGCGACGTCTACCGCGCGCGAAGGCATCGATCTCGATGTCTCGACGCTCGCCGACTGGGTAGGCGCCTCCGCGGCAACCCTGATGCCGCTGGTCGAGGCGATCCGAAGCCATGTCTTCGCGGCCGAGCGCATCCATGCCGACGACACCACGGTGCCGGTCCTGGCCAAGGGCAAGACCCGGACCGGCCGGCTCTGGACCTATGTGCGCGACGACCGCCCGTTTGCCGGGCCAGATCCGCCGGCGGCCGTGTTCTTCTACTCGCCGGATCGTGGCGGTGAGCATCCGGAGCAGCATCTGGCCGGCTATGCCGGACTGATGCAGGCCGACGCCTATGCCGGCTTCGGCAGGCTCTACGAGGCCAATCGCAAGCCAGGCCCGATCATCGAGGCCGCGTGCTGGGCGCACGGCAGGCGCAAGTTCTTCGATCTCGCGCGGCTCAGCAAGGCGCCGATCGCGGCCGAGGCGGTCAAGCGCATCGATGTCCTGTTCGCCATCGAGCGCGAGATCAACGGTCTTGCTCCCGCAGGAGCGCCTGCGCGTGCGCCAGGAGCGTAGCCGCCCCCTGATCGTCGAGCTGGAGGCGTGGCTGCGCGAGCAGCGCGCCAAGCTCTCCAGGAACAACGACACGACCAAGGCGATCAATTACTGCCTCAAGCCGCTGGGACGCATTCACCCGCTTCCTCGATGACGGGCGGCTTTGCATGTCGAACAATGCCGCCGAACGCGAGCTACGGGCCGTCGCCGTAGGAAGTAGAAACTGGACCTTCGCCGGCTCCGACGAGGGCGGCCGTCGCGCCGCGGCCATCTACACCCTGATCGCCAGCGCCAAGCTCAACGATATCGATCCGCAGGCTTGGCTCGCCGACGTGCTGGCCCGCATCAACGATCATGCTATCCAGAGGCTGGATGAGCTTCTGCCTTGGAACTGGCGAAAGCCAATGCCTGATCATGTCGAAGCGGCGTGAGCCAGGAGGACGCATGAGAGCGAGCAGTCTGTCCGCGGCAGACAAATCGGCGGTGACGGCCGCCTGCCAGCAGCTGATCGACGACTTCCTGAAGCCCCAATTCCTGCCCACTATCCGGCCGACCCAGTTCAACTATCCCGTCGATATCCTGGGAAAGTGGCACGGCACCAAATATCGATTTATTCAACGCTACCGCTCCGGCTTCCCGGAGAACCTCGGCGAAGAGTTCGACGCTCCGTTCGCCCGTCTCGACTGGATCAGCCGCAATCGCTTCGACATCCAGTGGCACCGTCACACCGGGGAATGGTTCTGCATCCATCGCGGCCTGACCCTCGTTGAGGCGATCGATACCCTAAGATCCGACGGATTGCTCCATCCTCACTGAACTCGATGATCAGCTACCCCGCGGTACCTGCCGGACGGAGCCAAGACTCCACCTAACACTGCGCCTGCGATTGCGCTCGCAGCGACAAAATGAGGCTGGTCTTGTGGGTTTACGAAAAAGATCAAATGAGTGACGAACCTAACGTAAGTGATCGATGCTCCCAAGAGAACTCCACACCCACTGAGAACAAAAACCGTTGAGATGGTCGCAGGCTGCCGAACGAGACCTATCAAAGGCAACAGGATGCAGGTCACTGGCCAGGCGAATTGTGCCCCTAAAATGCTCGGTACGATCAGCAGCGCCAGGGTGGCCTTTGCGCCGCCGGCAAATATCGAAATCAATAGACTCCAAAGCCAAATTAAAGACATTCCTGGGAATGCCAGAGAGCCAACATAGCCAGCCAAGAACGTGAGCGGGACTCCGACCGCTACGCTAAAGAACATCCGAGAATGCGACCTTGCCATGGTATCGGATTGTGCCAAGTGCGGCTGAAATTTCCATGTGCGATATCGATCAAATGCGAAGAAGCCAACATTCACTTCGGCTTTGGGTCAATCGCGTCACTTTGACCGCGCGCCGCTCACTTCCGGTCTTCCCAATCAACGGACATCGTCCAACCAGCCCGGCTTGTCCGTTTCGTGCCATAAAGAGACATCGCGGGATTTGTTTGATATTGAAGAGGCCGTCAACTGAGGATGCCTTACGGGGGGCATGATGGAAAGTTGGTTCAAGACTACGTCTGACGGCAGCACCGTGTTCTATCCATGGGGCAACCTCAACAAACAGGGCTATGTAATTTCATCGCAGGATGATTTCCGACGACTTCGAATGCAGATCAATATTTTTATTGCCGTCACGATGGGCCTATTTTACTTGTCGGTCCGATGGGGGTGGCTTATTGGCTGCGGGGTGGCGGGGGTATGTATAGCTTTCTACGTTGTATGGATGCAGCGAACAGTCCGTGTATTGGAGCCGTACACTGCGCCTGCAGCGCCATCAGAAAAATAGGCACGCCCAAAATCACACTAGGCCACAGTTTCGTGCCAAATGCGAAGTCGAGAGGCCTGTACTGAGAGTATGCCCCCTCGGATTTATGGAGTAGATCGCGGCCTCACCCTTTCCATGGCTCCAACAGGCCAGACACCGGACGAAACCATCCGCTTTTTGAAGCCGTCCAAAAACTCAATGCGGCGATCATATTCTGCCGGCAACTCAAAAGGAGGCGCATTGCCGTTAAGCCAGTCGTCTATATAGGGCGCAAGTAAAATCAAGTCGTCACGTGAGATTGTACCGGGAAAGAAATAATTCATCAGTTTTCCAACAAAACCACCGTTTCCGTAACTAAGATTTCGCCGAAACTGCAACGTCCAAATTGATTTTGGCAGCCGAGAATTGGCAGATGGGCCTCTGCTGATTGGGGGCCATCCTAGCCGATCCGCAGCATCACCTGCGACTTCTACTAGAACCGCTGCTTCGTCTTCACTGACTAGTTTGATTCGTTCAGCAACCATCGACAAAAATCCTAAATGGCTGAAGCATAGCTGGCCTCGAAACCAGATTTCCGTTCTAGCGCCGAGACCGGACATCGCCGACTAGGTCGGCCATGTCAGTTTTGTGCCAATCGCGGATGTTCGAGGCCGGCGGTCAGCGCTCCCCGCATCACGGGCTTTAGTCCCGGATTGCGCGGCCTTTTCCTTTCGACGTGGTCCCGGGGCTCGATAGCTCAGCTAGTAGAGCGCTCAGGGTACCATCACATCTTCTTGTCCGACAATTGATCGACGAGCGCAATAATTGCAACTACTGCTAATTTGCTCGGGAGGGAAGATGGGAAAGTTGGCTGGACGGGTCGCGCTTGTGACCGGCAGTGGTCGCGGAATTGGCCGAGCAATCGCCCTGGCCTGTGCGCGCGAAGGCGCTCGGGTCGGTCTGACATCCCGCACCACATCTGAACTCGATCAGGTCGCCGCCGAAATTGCGAATGCGGGCGGCGAATTGTTCGCTTACACCGCCGATGCGATGGATGGTCCAGCGATCAAATCCATGGTCGGCGCGATGATAGACCATTTCGGACGCCTCGATATTCTGTTCAACAATGCCGGCGGCTTGGTCGGTAGGGGCGCAGACCTCCACGCGCTGACCCATGACGACGAACTGTTCGAGAAGAATTTCTTTCTTAACCTTACTTCCGCGTACTACGCGACTTCGAACTGTCTTGCCGCAGATGGTCAAGCAAAATTACGGACGGATCATCTTCATTGGCTCAGGATCGGCCAAGCGCGGTGGCGGCTCGCTTTCGTATACCGCCGCCAAGCATGGCCTCGTAGGCATGACCCGGGCGCTGGTCTACCAGATCCCCACGACGATTACGGTGAACACGCTCAATCCCGGCTGGACCAATACGAGCATCGTCGATCTCGCTCGGCTCGCGGCCAATTGGGGCGTCGATCAGGCGACTGCCCGCACGAGAGTAGAAAGCGTGAGCATTCAGAAGCGCGTTCTCGAACCGGAGGAATTGACTCCGATGGCTCTACTGCTGGCTTCCGAGGACGGTAAAGGGATTACTGGTCAGGAAATCAGCGTCGATGGCGGCTTCAAAGTCTGAGACCGGCTGCTTTATTCTCGCCCACGCCGACGAGGTTTTCGGGTAAGTCACCACGTCCGTTTCGGGTCAAACTGAGAAATACTCGGAACGAGCAGATATCTTCCGCTCTTCTCGCCAATAAGAGACATCCTCTGTGACCGCTTGACCGGGTGTAGTTCGGGCAGAAGCGCCCTACCCGCGCCTCATCAGAAAAGGTTTTGCGACTTCTTTGCCGATTGGAAGCTGGATAGATTCTACCCATTCGTGGGAACGGCCGCTTAGCGCCAAGAGCGGCCGTTCCATTACCGGCCATTCCGCGAAAACCTGTCGCACCGAGACATAGCCGAAATGAGCGCTCTTTGCATTTCCGCTCTTGCGCCCATACCGATCGCCCCTTCGTGGCCGCAACCGCTGCCAGCGAGCCTAGAAAATCGCAGAATCTCGCAGGTTAGTGTAAAAAAATAGTGAGAGGAAGTAGCGGGGGAGCGCTACCACTTTTCCCACATCGCGCCTGTTCGACGATATCTCAAATCTTACGCACGAAGGTCTGCATCGGCATGAGGCAGTGCGCGTGCTCAAGGAGGCCCGCCGATTTCTACGCTGGGCTACGCCACTACCCTCTCGTGTGGAGATGGTGGTTTTCGCGGGGCGTTGGTTCAAATAAAGATGCGACGACCGCAACAGCAAGCACTGCACCCAGGCGCGAGATCAAACAGGGAAGATGACGCGGAACAAAAACTAGCGCTCGCTGTGAGTAACAATGTGGGAGTAGAAATCGCGAAAATATATTTCGCATCAATGACTTATGACTATGGTGCGCTCGGAGGGACTCGAACCCCCACGATTTTACTCACTGCCACCTCAAGGCAGCGCGTCTACCAATTCCGCCACGAGCGCTTGGGAAACCGGCACCGGAATGACACCGGACCGGATCAACGGCGCGGGATGTAACAAATCAGGGATGGGGGGACAAGGGCTGCCAGCGCAGCCAATCCGGCGAAGATGGGATCCGATTTCGGCTTACCGGCTGCCCGGCGATTTCGGCAGCATTTGCTTGACTTCGACGGCGATCCGGTTGCGATCGACCAGCACGACACCGCTGGCGACCGGCAGGTTGTTGGCGAGGATCTTGACCTCGTCGGCCTCGGTGGCGTCCAGTTCGATGATGGCGCCGCGGCTGAGCCGCATTACCTGATGGATGGGCATTGTGGTGGTGCCGAGGACCACCATGAGGTCGACGCTGACTTTATCGAGGGTTGGCACTGGGGCGGGTGACCTGAACTGACGAAACATGCAAAATTGCGTGCCCGGAGATCACCACGTTATGGTTAGCCAATGATTAACGACCGCCAGACCCTGGATTTGAAGCCGTTTGCCGGCCCCGCCGGCGGCGCGGCCGTGGAGTGGCTGATATCGGACGCCCCGGTGCCCTACCCCGAGGCGGTCGCGGCCATGGAGGCCCGCGCCGCCGATATCGCGGCCCGCCGGGCCCCCGAGCTGGTCTGGCTGCTGGAACACCCCCCGCTCTACACCTCCGGCACCAGCGGCAAGGCCGCCGACCTGCTCGACCCGCGTTTTCCGATGTTCGCCAGCGGGCGCGGCGGGCAGATCACCTATCACGGCCCCGGCCAGCGGGTGGCCTATGCGATGCTCGACCTGAAGCGGAGGCGGCCTGACGTGCGGGCCTATGTGGCGGGTCTGGAGGAATGGATCATCCGGACGCTCGCCGCCTTCAACGTGCGCGGCGAGCGGCGCGAGGACCGCGTCGGCGTCTGGGTGAGCCGGCCGGACAAGGGCGCGGGTTTCGAGGACAAGATCGCCGCCATCGGCGTGCGACTGCGGCGCTGGGTGTCGTTCCACGGTATCTCCATCAATGTGGAGCCCGACCTCCGCCATTTTGACGCCATCGTGCCCTGCGGCGTGGCGGATCCGCGCTACGGCGTCACAAGCCTGGTCGATCTTGGTCACCCCGTGAGCATGGCGGACGTCGATATCGCACTCCGCCAGGCGTTCCAGCAGGTGTTCGGTGCGGTCGAATCGCGGCTGCCGGAAGCCATGGTCTGACATCGGATCACGATATCGGTCGGGTTTGCTGTTTGCGCGCTACGACGCTCGGAATGCGCGGACGCCTCAGGTCTTCGGCGGCCTGCCGCGCTTGGCGAAAAACAAGCCCTGCAAGTCCGCCGCGTTTCTGAGAATGCCGGCGCGCTTCATCGCCTCGGTTCGCTCCGGGCCGGGCTTCATCCGCCGCGCGGCGTCCAGCGCAATCTGCGCTTGCTCATCGAGATCGGGTTCAGGACGGGGGTCTTTGCTGGTTTGATCCATGGGTACACTGGCTGAAAGAATGCGCTCGTCTCTCGAAAACCGGCTCTGCTAATTCGGCCGCCGCAGTTCGCCCGCCGTCCCGCCCACCGCATCGGATTCGAGCGGGTCGCTTGCAACCAGCTCGGTTTCGCCATGTCCGCATTTGCGGCACTCGAAGGTACGGCGCTCAAAGCCATCCGTCGCTGCTGCAATGGCAATCGTAATCATCCGCGTTTGGCAGTCAGGACAACGCGGACGGTGGATCGGCAATAATTCCGGATCAGGCCTTTTCGTCGCCGTCATAATGACAAAGCTTAGCGCCGCGGTCGAAAATCTGTCTGTTCGGTTGCCGACCAAAAAACAAAATGGAACCGCAGCTCGCTTCCGCGGGAGTTCGACGCGACGGCGACGCTACGCCGGTTCCGCCGCTGGCCGAAGCGCGTCCAGGCCGCGAACGAAGACATCCACCGCCACCTTGTAGAGCTGGTCGTAATCCACCGTGTCCAGGAACGACGCCGACATTTCGTGCAGCACGAACCCGCGGACCAGCGCGCGCAATATCCCGAGCGCGACCATTGCCTGCTCGCCCTTCACTCCCGCGCCTTCGAAGGCCCCGAGCGCGACGGCGCCCAGCAGTTGATACTCTTGCCGCCATTCCGGCGAATCGGTGATGGCGTTTCTGAAGGTGGCGGCTGACAGACCGGGACGATCGAGCGCGAACGCGCGCATCGCCAGCGCCATCGCCCGTACTGCTTCGTCGCCCGTCGTATGGCCGATTTCGCGTTCCAGGTGCGCGCGTAACTCGCGATACCCCTTGACCGCGAGAAGCCGGCGCATCTCGGGAATCGTGTCGGCCTTCTCCGCCAATTGGTTTTCGAGTTCCGCGGCAAGATCGAGCGCGATCCGTCGATCCCAGCGAGTAGCCTCGACGGAAAGCAATTCCTCGATCGAAAATTCCTGTTGGATGGCTGACATCGAGCGCCTGTCCCCGAGCGTGACCGCCGGCATCCTAGGGCAAGCCGTTAATCCATGCTTTAATTGCAAGGCCCGTAATATCCCGGGGACAGTCCCGGACTGTCTCCCCAACGATGCGAAACCCGAAAACCAGGCCGGCTTGTTTCTCCTCCGGCAGGCGCTCGCGGAGGTATTCGGGTCCGTGCGGGCGCGCCTGCGGAGGCGACGACCGCTTCGTTCACGCCGCCGCGCGCTGCGGCGCGACCGCGAGCTGGCCGGCGATGTAGCGTCGCTCCTGCGTCAGCCCGCCAAAGCCGTAGGCGTCGCCGCGGACTTCGTCGACGTGGAGGTAGCTCTCGTGGTGCAGCGGCCCCAAGAGCTCGCCCATGCGCTCGAACATCGCGGCGAGATAGTCCGCCTTTTCGTCCTTGGTGTTGGTGCCTTCGGAAACGTGAACGTCGAGCCAGAAGCTTGCAAGCTTCTGTTCGGCGAGCGACCGGCCGCCGGCGAACCAGTCCGCCGCATCGACGGACCGCACGATGATCGCGGTGACCTTGGGATCCTTGCGCAGGATCCTGGCGGTGAGTTCGCTGACGGCGGCGGCAACGTCGGATTTCAGCGAGGGGGAATGGCGAGAGCTCGAATAGGTGACGGTGATGAGCGGCATGATCGTTCTCCTTGGCCTTGCGCGCTTCGATCGCGCCACACCAAGCTAGACCCGCCGCCATCATTTTGATATCTTATGGTTTCGAATATAAATGATAACGATACTTTATGATGGCGATACTCGACATTTCCACGGTGCAGGCCTTCCTGCTGGTGGCCGAACTGCAGAGTTTCACCCGCGCCGCCGAAGCGCTCGGCACGACGCAGGCAGCCGTCAGCATGAAGCTGCAGCGGCTGGAGGCTACCCTCGGCAAGCGGCTGGTCGAACGCTCGCCGCGCGCGGTGCGGCTGACGGCCGAAGGTGCGAGCTTTCTCGACCATGCGCGCGCGCTGATGCAGGCGCACGACCGGGCGCTGTCGGGCGAGCGGCCGGCGCGGCCTGCAATTGTCGCTCGGGATCAGCGATCATGCCGCCGGCCCCGAGCTGGTGCCGCTGCTCGCCAGGCTGCATGCGGTGGCGCCGCAGCTTGCGCTGTCGGTCGCCATCGGTTTTTCCCGCCAGCTCCTCGATGCCTACGATGCCGGCGAACTCGACGCGGTGATCGTGCGGCAGGAAGGCAGCCGGCGCGGCGGCGAGAAACTGGCCGAGGATGAATTCGGCTGGTTCGCCTCGCCTGCCCTGCAATGGCGGCGCGGCGAGCGTTTGCCGCTGGCGACGCTGGCGCCGCCCTGCGGGGTGCGGGCGCTCGCCATTCGCGCCCTCGACCGAGCCGGCATTGCATGGAACGAGGCCTTTGTCGGCGGCGGCGTCGCCGCGGTGTCCGCCGCCGCCCTCGCCGGGCTCGCGGTCGCTCCGCTAGCGCGTCGGGTCGCGCCGGCCGGCATGGTCGACATCGGCCCCCCGCAGGGATTACCCAGGCTTGGTCGCCTCGAAAGTGATGCTGCATTCGAAGGTCAGCGACGCCGGCAAGCTGGCGGCGCTGCGGACGCTGGCGGCGACGTTCCGGCGCACGGCGGCGGGGTGACGAATGGATGGACTTACGCTCTTTGGCCTGTTCGCGGTGACGGCGATGCTGGTGTCGTATGCGCTGGAGGCAAAAAGCCACTGGTACATTCTGGCATTCGCCATCGCCTGCGGCCTCGGTTCGATTTACGGCTTCCTGCAGGGCGCGTGGCCGTTCGGCGTCGTCGAGGCGATCTGGGCGCTGGTGGCGCTGCGGAGATGGATGGTCGCGAGGTCGGCGGTTTGAACTACACTGTCCCCAATACCGAGAACCGTTCGCCGGCATATCGCAGATTTCAGCGCATCGGGGCTTGCAGGCTCTTCCTGAACGGATTCGACCCGCGCCGAGGTTGGGCCGTGCCGGCAGGCCGCGATCATCTCGGAGACCACCTCCGCGGGCCCCGCAAACAGCGCTTCCACGCTGCCATCCCTGCGGTTGCGCACCCAGCCTTCGAGATCGTGGCTCCTGGCCCGGTGGTCGACCCAGGCGCGGTAGCCGACGCCCTGCACCCGGCCGGCGATCGTCACCTGTCGGATCGCGTCGCTCATCTACTTCCCGTGCCCCAGGAATTCGCGGCCGCGCTCCTTCACCTCCGCCTCGCGCGTCAGGCGGCCGGTCAGTTCGCCCGATGCCAGTCCCTTCAACGCCTTCGGCGGCAAACCCTCGCGCAGTGCCTTGAGCGTTTCGTAAACGGCCTGTGTCGCCGCGGCGAACGGCGCGTGGCCCTGCAGCGCGATCCGCACGCGCTGGCCGGCGAGATAGCCGGGATCGGACATTTCCTCGGACGCACCGCCGAGCACGATCGGCAGTTTCGTCGCCGCTCCGATGGCCTCCAGTTCGGCGCGCACCTTGATGCCGGTGAAGAACAGCGCGTCGACGCCGGTCGCCTCGTAGGCCCTGGCGCGCGCGATGGCGTCATCGAGCGAGGTCATGGATACAGCACCAGTGCGTCCGATGATGACCAGCGAGGGATCGCGGCGCGCGTCCAGCGCGGCCTTCATCTTGCCGACGCCCTCCTCCAGCGAGATCAGTTGCGCGGCCGCCTGCCCGAACGCCTGCGGCAGCAGGGTGTCCTCGATGGTGAGGCCGGCAGCACCGGCCGTCTCCAGTTCCTCGACGGTACGGCGGACATTGAGGGCGTTGCCATAGCCGTGATCGGCATCGACCAATACCGGCAAGACCGAGGCGCGCGACATCCGGCGCATCTGCTCGGCGAGTTCGCTCAGCGTGATCAGCGCAATGTCGGGATCCCCCAGCACCGAGAGCGACGCCACCGAGCCACCGAACATGCCGAGTTCGAAACCGAGATCCTGGGCGATGCGGATCGAAATCGCGTCATAGACCGATCCGGGACGAATGCAAGCCGATCCCGACAGGATCGAACGCAATGCGTCGCGGCGTTTTCGGAAGGCCATTCGCGACTCCCTGGAATTGATTGTCGAACGCTCAGGCGAATTCCAGGATCAGCGCGTCGACCGCCAGCGTTGCGCCGGGGGCGGCGTGGATCTTCTTCACCGTGCCGTCGCGTTCGGCGCGCAACACGTTCTGCATCTTCATCGCCTCGACCACGGCCAGCGTCTCGCCCGCCTTGACCTCCTGGCCCTCGGTGACGGCGATCGACACCACGAGCCCGGGCATCGGGCACAAGAGCTTCTTGCCGGTATCGGCCTTGGTGCCGACCGGCATCAGCCGCGCCGCCGTGGCCTCGGATTCGGTGAAGACGTTGACGGCGACTTCATAGCCCTGATGCGCGAGCCGGAACCCGTTGGGGATCGGGCGCACCTGCATTGCCGCCGGATGACCGTCGATGGTGCCCTGCCAGACGGGATCGCCGGGCGTCCAGGACGAGACCAGAAGGTGCGGATTGCCGAGCGCGCCGTCGGCGCCGGCAAAGCGCACCGCGATGCCGTCGGCCTCGCGGGCGACGTCGAGCGGAATCTCGGCGCGGTCCAGCCACACCGCGCGGCGGCGCTCGCGCTGCACCGGGCGGCCTGTCAGCTGGCCGGAAATCTGCCGCTTGCGTTCGCCGAGCACGTGATCGATCGCCGCACCCACCGCGGCGAGCCGGCGCGCGATCTCGCCTTCGGGGATGCGAACCGCAAATCCCTTCGGAAACTCCTCCGCGATGAAGCCGGTCGAAAGCGTGCCCTCGCGCCAGCGCGGATGAAGCATCAAGGCCGACAGGAACGGGATATTGTGGCGAATGCCGTCGATGTAGAATGAATTCGAGCGCGGTCGCCTGCGCCTCGATGGCGGCGGCGCGCGACGGCGCGTGCGTCACGAGCTTGGCAATCATCGGATCGTAATAGATCGAGATCTCGCCGCCTTCCTGCACACCGGTGTCGTTGCGGACAGTGATGCCGTTGGCGCTACTCTCGAGCGGCGGACGGTATTTCACCAGCCGTCCGATCGAGGGCAGGAAGTTTCGGAACGGGTCTTCGGCATAGACTCGCGATTCCACCGCCCATCCCGTCAGCCGCACGTCCTTTTGCTTCAGCGACAGTTTTTCGCCGGCGGCCACCCGGATCATCTGTTCGACCAGGTCGATGCCGGTGACGAGCTCGGTCACGGGGTGCTCGACCTGCAGACGGGTGTTCATCTCGAGGAAAAAGAAGCTCTTGTCCTGGCCGGCGACGAATTCGACCGTGCCGGCGGAGTTGTAGTTCACCGCCTTCGCCAGCGCGACCGCCTGCTCGCCCATCTGGCGGCGGGTGGTCTCGTCGAGCAGCGGCGACGGCGCCTCCTCGATGACCTTCTGATTGCGGCGCTGGATCGAGCATTCGCGCTCGCCGAGATAGATGACGTTGCCGTGCTTGTCGCCGAGCACCTGGATCTCGATGTGGCGGGGATCGACGATGAATTTCTCGATGAACACCCGGTCGTCGCCGAACGACGCCTTGGCTTCGGCTTTGGCAAGGCCGAACCCTTCGGCAACTTCGCCGGTCGAATGCGCGATCCGCATGCCCTTGCCGCCGCCGCCGGCCGAGGCCTTGATCATCACGGGATAACCGATGGCGTCGGCGATCTTGACCGCATGGCGCTCGTCCTCGATCACGCCGAGGAAACCCGGCACGGTCGAGACATCGGCCTTGGCGGCGGCCTTCTTGGATTCGATCTTGTCGCCCATGGCGGCGATGGCGCCGGGGTTGGGGCCGATGAAGACGATGCCGGCCTTGGCCAGCGCGCGCGGAAAGGCTTCGCGTTCGGACAGGAACCCGTAGCCGGGATGCACGGCCTCCGCGCCGGTCTTGCGGCAGGCCTCGATGATCTTCTCCATCACCAGATAGCTCTCGGCGGCGGCCGGAGGCCCGATCAGGACGGCATCATCGGCCATTTCGACGTGCAGCGCGTCGCGGTCGGCCTCGGAATAGACGGCGACAGTCTCGATCCCCATCCGGCGGGCGGTCTTGATGACGCGGCAGGCGATTTCGCCGCGATTTGCGATCAGAATTCGTTTGAACATGTTCTTGCTTGCTTGAAACCTGTTGGGGCGGGGTCCGACCCTCCCAAGGCCGGACGCCGCAATCTGGCACGCGGGGGCGCATGTAACAATTCCGTGGTTACAGGAAAACCAAGCGGAGGCAACGGGCTAAATCAAGCGAACGAACCGGCGCGGCTAACCCGAATAGCTGTGGAATCTGCCCCTCGCATAAGCGTGGGATACCGCCTTCATGAGTTCGCCGACCTCGGTTTCCAGATATTGGTTGGCCACGATCAGGGCGCGGATCGTCGATCGCAAGTCACCGCCGCAGGCCGCGATCGCCTGATCCACCGACGTCTCCAGCTCGTCGTCCTCTTCTGTTTTCGGTTCTGACGAAGCAGACATATCGCGTTTCCATGTTGAGCGGCACCGCAAATGTTCTTCTTTTGTTCTTATGAAGTCAACAAGCCGATCGGCGCGCCTGACCGGTCAAACCGCCAGTAACACGCCTCAAATCTCGTCTGGCCACGCGTTGTGAGCTGAGGCCAGCGTCCGGCCCCTCTCAGGCAGCCCTCTCAGGCGGCCTTGGGCAACTTGTCGGTCAGGATATCGATCTTGTGGATAGAGGGCGGCTTGGCGAAGAGGTCGGCCGCCTTGGCCATTAACGCCGCCGCCACCTTGCCGTTGAGATGCGCCTCGCGCCCGGCTTCGTCATTGAACGTATCGAAAATGGCAAACCGCGACGGACCTTCCTGGATGGCGTACCAGGTCACCGTTCCGGATTCAGCGTCCACCAGCGGCAAAGCCGAACGCAAGAATTCGGCGACTTCCTTTTCCTTGCCGGGCTTGGCTTCGAGCGGCACATACAGCGCAACCTTGCTCATGAAAGGCTCCTGCGATGATTGAAAGACCGGCGCTTCGGCGCGCGGCGCTTGCCAAACAGATCAGCCCCGCTGATGGTTCCGTGCACGGCAGCAAGGACCCGTTCACGTGTTAGTGGCTAGCGGATAGCGATTGTAACAATTCTGTCGCATAGCAAAATTAGACAAGGACAACGGTTTAGCCGGTTTTTCTAATGGGGGAGATTTCAATGCGCCGCTCGATATTGTTGCTGTCCGCAGGCATGATGGTGCTGTCCACCGCCGCCTCAGCCGAGAACAACACCCCCCATAACCTGATCCTGTTCGTGCCGGATGGCCTGCGCGGGCAGATCGTCACGCCGCAGACGGCGCCGACCATGGCCGAGATCCGCGACAAGGGCGTCAATTTCAAGAATTCACACTCGATGTTCCCGACCTTCACCATGGCCAACGGATCGGCTTTGGCAACCGGGCACTATCTCGGCGACACCGGGACCTTCAGCAACACCATCTATACCGGCTTTTCGTCCGCGCCCGCGGGATATACCGTCGTGCCCTTCCTCGAAAACGATGCGGTGCTGGGCGACGTCGACGAGCATTTCGGCGGCGATTACCTGAACGAGGAAACCATCCTGAAGATAGCTCGCGCCAAGGGCTTCAGCACCGCCGCGATCGGCAAAGTCGGCCCGACCCTGCTTTTCGACCATACCGACCGCGCCGACCGTCCCGGCCTGCATTCGATCGTGATCGACGATTCCACCGGCGCCAAGACCGGCGTTCCGCTGTCCGATGAAATGAAAGAAGCACTCACCAAAGCCAGTCTGCCGCTGGCGGCGCCCTCGCGCGGCGACAATGGCAAGGCCGGCGACGCCAAGACGCCGGGTACGACGGTCGCCAATGTCGCGCAGCAGGCCTATTTCGCCGACGTCGCCAGCAAGATCGTGCTGCCGATGTTCAAGGCGCGCGGCAAGCCGTTCGTGCTGGTGTTCTGGTCGCGCGATCCCGATGGCTCCCAGCACAATACCGGGGATAGCCTGAACACCGTGACGCCCGGGATCAACGGGCCGACCTCGATGGCCGGCATCAAGAACGCCGACGACAATCTGGCGCAATTGCGCAAGGCGCTCGACGATCTCGGTCTTTCCGCCACCACCAACATCATCGTCTCCGCCGACCACGGATTCTCGACGATTTCGAAGGAAAGCAAGACCAGCCCCTCGGCGAAGGCGGCCTACGCGGACACGCCGAAGGATTTCCTGCCGATGGGCTTCCTGGCGCTCGATCTGGCGAAGGCGTTGGACCTGCCGCTGTACGATCCCAACGACAAGAACGCGCGCGTCGGTGACAATGCGCATCCGAAGGCCGGCAACGGCGTGCTCGGAAAGGATCCGGCAAAACCCGATCTCGTGGTCGCGACCAACGGCGGATCGGACCTCATCTATCTCCCGAACAGGGACAAGAAGCTCGCGGACCGGGCGATCAAGGCGCTGCTCGATCAGGACTATGTCAGCGGACTATTCGTCGACGACAAGCTCGGCCGCTTCCCCGGCACGCTGCCGATGTCGCAGCTCAATTTGAAGGGCAAGGCAGTAACGCCCAATCCGTCGATCGCGGTCAACTTCCGTTCCTACGTGGAGGGATGCAGCGAACCGACCAATTGCTCCGTCGAAGTCGCCGATACGGTGCTGCGGCAGGGCCAGGGCATGCACGGCAGTTTCGGCCGCGGCGACACCATGAACTTCATGGCGGCGATCGGTCCCAATTTCAAAGCGGGCTATGTCGATGCGCTGCCGGTCAGCAATGCCGATGTCGGCATGACCATCGCAGAGCTCATGGGGTTGCATGCATCAGCCAACGGCGGACTGGTAGGCCGGGTGATCTCGGAAGCCCTGCCCAACGGCATAACCCCGAAGGCGTTTGACGGAAAGCTCGTCTCCAAGCCGGCGGCCAACGGCCTGCAGACGGTTGTGAAGTACCAGCGCGTGCTGTCGCAACGCTATTTCGACGCGGCCGGATTCCCCGGCCGGACCGTCGGGCTCGACGCGGAAACCGGCAAACAAAAAACGGCGGGGAAATAACCCCGCCGTCGCGGCCACAGGCTGGTTTCTGTCGCCTGAATTTACATCCCGATGTCGAACACGTTCGGCAGTTGCGTCGTGAGCGGCAGCGTTGCGGCGCCGACGATGGTGGCGACCAGCGCCATCAGCGTGCGGTTACAGCGCGGCTTGCCGCGCATCTGGCTGGCGATCCACTCCAGCACTTCGGTATTGACGCCTACCGCACGGGTCGAGGCCCAGCTTTCGATCGCCGTTTCCGGCGACAGTGCCACGGTGCGCGACGGCACCGGCAGGCCCGACGCGGAGGCCGCGTGGTGCACGACCGCCTTGGCCAGCAGATCGTCGAAAAGTCCATCGTCGCTGCGCTCGGCAGCGGCATCATTGATCTCGAACAGCGCTTCGGCTTCGGCCCGGCTGACCGGCTGATCGTCGACCGCGCTCGCGGTCAGGATGCGCGCGCACCAGGCGGCGTCAAAGGCATCGAGTGCGCGGGAAAAATGCACGCGGCCCTTGGTGGTGGGCCCTTCCCCGGTGATGACGCCATCGCGGACGACGGCGAGAGCTTGGGCGGCGGTATCGCGGCAGGAAATCCTGGAGGGTTCGAGCGCAGCGATCGGTTCGGGTAGTTTCAGGGCAGCGGCGGACATAGGTTGGTACTACTTCTCGGTTTTGTTGCAGGCCAGCATTTCCATGCCGGACGTAAACGAGTGGTTAACGATTCGAAACTTGCTTCCCGGGTTTTTTAGATGGTTGCCGATTTGTCGCCATGACAGCCGTGGAAGTTCGGTACCCGAACCGGGGCCGGGGTGATGGGAGCGATAAGAGGCAATATCGGGGCAACCGGGACATTTGGCGCCGTAGTGGCCTTTTTGCCGCACAGGCGCGGCGCAAAAGAAGATGCTAGGAGTTCCCGTTGCCGGAGAAAGATCTCACCTTTTTTCCACGGCCATTCACTTAAACGCTTTCGCCCCCTATAGTTAGAACGAAGAATTCCCCTGAAACTTGAAGGACATGAGGTCGAAAAATGGCTCTCCAGATAGGCTCTGTGGCCCCGGATTTCGAAGCCGAAACCACCGAAGGCAAAATCAAATTCCATGACTGGATCGGCAACAGCTGGGCGCTGCTGTTCTCGCATCCGAAGGATTTCACGCCGGTCTGCACCACCGAACTCGGTGCGCTGGCCAGGCTGAAGCCGGAATTCGACAAGCGCGGCGTCAAGCTGATGGGGCTTTCCGTCGATCCCGTCACCAACCACGCGAAATGGTCTGACGACATCAAGGAGACCCAAGGTGCGGCGCCGAACTATCCGATGATCGGCGACACCGACTACAATGTGTCGAAGCTCTACGACATGCTGCCGGCCGCCATCTCCGGCGACCCGTCGAAGCGGACCGCGGCCGACAACCAGACCGTCCGCAACGTCTTCATCATCGGGCCGGACAAGAAGATCAAACTGATCCTGGTCTATCCGATGACCACCGGCCGCAACTTCCAGGAAATACTGCGCGTAATCGATTCCCTGCAGATGACCGCCAAGCATCGCGTCGCGACGCCAGCCGACTGGAAGCAGGGCGACGACGTGATCATCGCGGGCTCGGTCAGCGATGACGAAGCCAAGACCATCTATCCCCAGGGCTGGAAGGCGCCGAAGCCCTATCTGCGGATCGTGCCGCAGCCGAAATAGGCTGAGCGCGCGCCGCTTCGAGCGACGCGAAGTAACCAAGACCGTCATTCCGGGGCGACGCGTAGCATCGAACCCGGAATGACGGGTCATAACTTCGGCACGAGCCAGTTGGCCATCATCAGCCCGACCGTCGACGACAGCGCGGTCGCGAACGCGCCCCAGGACACATCGACCACGGCCACCGTCCAGGTCCAGTGCTTGAGCAGCGATAGCGACGTCAGTTCGAACGTCGCATAGCAGAACAAGCCGAACAGCGCGCCATAGACGAGCGTCGTTTGCCAGGTCCCGGCCGCCGCGCCGCTGACGAAGATCAATATCCCCGCCACGTAAAGCAGATAAAACAGCATCGCGGGGACGGGCCGGATCTCGCCCAGCATGTCGCCGACTTGCGCGGTGAAGAGGCCCCTGGCGACGAACCAGAGAAACAGAAGATCGATCGGGATGAGAACGACCAGGGTCGCCAGATAGAGAACAACGTAGCGGTTCACGTGAAACCTCCGGCGCGCTTGTGCGTATTCCTTGGTAGTACGTATCTGCACCGATAAAGTTGCAACGTCAGCATGCGGACCCACGCTCCTTCCGAGTTGATCTCCCCTGATGGCCGCTCCATCCGCTTCCCCCTGCATCGTCTGGTTTCGCGACGATCTGCGCCTTTCCGATCATCCAGCGTTGTACGCGGCTGCCGAAACCGGCAAGCCGGTGATTTGCCTTTACGTATTCGACGAGGTCAGCGAGGCGCTGCGCGCGCCGGCCTCGCGCCCGCTTGGCGGCGCGGCGCGCTGGTGGCTGGCGCAGTCGCTGCGGGCCTTGCAAGACCGCCTTGCCGCGCTCGGCACATCGCTCGTGCTGCGCAAGGGCCCGGCGGCCGGCATCATCGCCGAACTGGCGCGCCAGACCAGTGCCGGCTCGGTGTTCTGGAACGAGATCGAGCAAACGCCGCATCGGGCGGTGGCCGATCGGGTCGCCTCGGCGCTGCAAGCGACCGGCGTTGTTGCGCAACGCTTCCCGGGCGACCTCCTGGCGGCCCCCGCCTCCGTCCGCACCAAGGACGGCCGGGGGCTGCGGGTGTTCACGCCGTTCTGGCGACGGGTGCAGTCCCTGGGCGATCCGCCCGAACCGCTCCCGGCGCCGAAGACGTTGCGTCCGCTGCCGGGCCTCGCAGGCGACACAATCAAAAGCTGGGGTCTCGAGCCCGCGCATCCGGACTGGGCCGGCGGCTTGCGTAAGCATTGGACGCCCGGCGAGGTATCAGGCCAACAGCGGCTCAAGGAATTTCTTGCAACAGGCGTGACCGGATACGCCAGCACGCGCGACCGGCCAGACCGCGACGGCACATCGCGGCTATCCCCGCACCTGCGCTTTGGCCAGATCAGCCCGCGGCAGGTCTGGCACGCCGCCCGCTTTGCCGCGGCCGAACGCCCTGCCCTGTCCGGCGACGTCGAAAAATTCCTGAGCGAATTGGGCTGGCGCGAATTCTGCCGCCATTTGCTGTTCGACGTGCCGGACTTGGCGACGCGCAACCTGCAGCCCGCCTTCGACGCCTTCCCGTGGCGGCGCGATGACGAGGGGTTACGGGCGTGGCAACGCGGCCGGACCGGCTATCCGATCGTCGATGCCGGGATGCGCGAACTCTGGCACACCGGGGTGATGCACAACCGGGTGCGGATGGTGGCGGCGTCGTTTCTGGTCAAGCATCTGTTGATCGACTGGCGCGAGGGTGAAAGATGGTTTTGGGACACCCTCGTCGACGCCGACGCGGGCAGCAATCCCGCCAATTGGCAATGGGTGGCGGGTTCCGGTGCCGATGCCGCGCCCTATTTCCGGGTGTTCAATCCGATCCTGCAGGGTGAGAAGTTCGATCCCGACGGCACCTATGTCAGGCGCTGGGTGCCCGAACTTGCGCTTGTGCCGGCCCCCCTGATCCACCAGCCCTGGCGCGCGACACCGCTTGAACTTGCGGCCGCGCAGGTGGAACTCGGCAAGAACTATCCGGAGCCGATCATCGATCACAGGAAGGGTCGCGAGCGCGCGCTGCAAGCCTATGCGAAGGCCCGCGCAAGCTGAACGGCCCGCATCGCTTTGACAGCTATCAAATTCCCGCTATCGTCGTCGCCTCTACCAACCTTGGGGGACGATATGGACGACGACACACCGATTGTAGAGCCGACGACAGACGCGCCGAGCCTCGCTGCAGCGCCGATGCCGGCCGCCAAGCCGGCGGTCAAAAAGAAGAGAAAGGCCGTGAAAAAAGCGGCGCCGAAGAAGGCCAAGAAGGCTGCCAAGAAATCCGCGGCGAAGAAGTCCGGCAAGAAGGCCGTGAAGAAGAAAACCGCCAAGAAAGCTGCGAAGAAAGCTTCCAAGAAGGCTGCGAAAAAGAAAAAGAAGGCCAGGAAGTCGAAGCGCTGATCGCGCCGCTTCGTTTCAATTGCAGAAGCCTTCGGACGAAAATCCGGAGGCTTTTGTTTTGTATTTGAACACCATTGCCCTCAGGCGCGCCGGTTGACCAGAAACACCGCGGCGGCGCAGGCGATCATGCCCCCTATCGCGACGATATCGAGCCGTTCGCCGAACAGCACATAGGCCATGGCGGCGGTCACCGCCGGCACCAGATAGAACAGGCTCGCGACCGACGTCGCGGCCGAGCGGCGGATCAGCCAGTACAACAGCCCGATCGATCCGATCGAGAGCACCACCACGAGCCAGAGCAGCGCCAGCACGAACTCGCTCGTCCAGTGCACCACGTTGGTCTCGAACAGCCAGGCGGCGCCCGCAAAGAAAATACCGACCGCGACGTACTGGATCAGATTGCCGGCGCGCCAGTCGATCTGGCCGCAATAGCGCCGCTGGTAAAGCGTCCCCAAGGTGATGCTGACCAGCGATACACCGGAGGCGAGCCACCCCCAGCCCGCCTCGCCGCTCATCGGGCGATTGTGCAGGATCAGCACCACGCCGCCGAGCCCGAGCAGCAGCCCGGCCCATTGCAGCGGCGTGACGCGCTCGCCGAGCCAGCGGTTCGCGAGCGTCGAGGTCAGGATCGGCTGCAATCCCGGTATCAGCGCGGAAAGCCCGGCGGGAATCGAATGCGCGATCGCGACCGCGGTGCCGCCCAGATAGAACCCGTGCACCAAGAGCCCGGCGATCACGCTATGGGCGATGCCGATCCGGTCGGGCCATTTCGGCCGCGCGATCGCGGCAATCACCGCCATCAGGCCGACCACCAGCGCCATGCGGATAGCGAGATAGGTCAGCGGCTCGGCGTTGTGCACGACGTATTTGGTGGCGACGAAACCGGTACTCCAGAGCACGACAAAAATCGCCGGCGCCGCGCGCGCGGCAAGATTTTCAACGTCATGATTCATTTGCCGCCCTGAGTGCCCGATCGTATGGTCCGCGGCAACGCCATTTTGCGCGGGGCCACTCGCGCGGTATGACATAACGCCCACCGACATCCCCCCATCGACCACGAGGAACCGCCCATGGACGTTCGCGCCGCCGTCGCCGTCGCCGCAGGCAAGCCGCTTGAAATCGCCACCGTGCAGCTCGAGGGCCCCCGCGAAGGCGAAGTGATGGTCGAGATCAAGGCGACCGGCATCTGCCACACCGATGAATTCACCCTCTCCGGCGCCGATCCCGAAGGCCTGTTTCCGGCGATTCTCGGCCATGAGGGCGCGGGCGTCGTGGTCGATATCGGGCGCGGCGTCACCAGCGTGAAGAAAGGCGATCACGTCATCCCGCTGTACACGCCGGAATGCCGGCAATGCCCGTCCTGCCTCTCGCGCAAGACCAATCTCTGCACCGCGATCCGCGCCACCCAGGGCCAGGGCCTGATGCCCGACGGCACCTCGCGTTTCTCGCTCGGCGGCAAGCCGATCCACCACTATATGGGCACCTCGACCTTCGCCAACTACACCGTACTGCCTGAAATCGCGGTGGCGAAGATCCGCCAGGACGCGCCCTTCGACAAGGTCTGCTACATCGGCTGCGGCGTCACCACCGGCATCGGCGCCGTCATCAATACCGCCAAGGTCGAGGAAGGCGCCAAGGCGATCGTGTTCGGCCTCGGCGGCATCGGGCTGAACGTGCTGCAGGGCCTGCGGCTTGCCGGCGCCGATATGATCATCGGGGTCGACCTCAACAACGACCGCAAGGCCTGGGGCGAGCGCTTCGGCATGACCCATTTCGTCAACCCGAAGGATCTCGGCAAGGACCTGGTCCCCCACCTCGTCGACATGACGAAAGCCGGCGCGGACCAGATCGGCGGCGCCGATTACACTTTCGATTGCACCGGCAACGTTACGGTGATGCGCCAGGCGCTGGAAGCCTGTCATCGCGGCTGGGGCCAGTCGATCGTCATTGGCGTGGCGCCGGCGGGCGCCGAAATTTCCACGCGGCCGTTTCAACTGGTGACGGGCCGGGTCTGGAAAGGCTCCGCCTTCGGCGGCGCGCGCGGCCGCACCGACGTACCCCGGATCGTCGACTGGTACATGGAAGGAAAGATCCAGATCGATCCGATGATCACGCATGTGATGCCGCTGGCCGAGATCAACAACGCGTTCGAACTGATGAAGCGCGGCGAGTCCATCCGCGGCGTGGTGACGTTCTAGGGAGGCCGGGAATTGCAGTCCTGCCCCGGATGCTGCCGCGCAATCGGTCGTCATACCCTGCGCATGCGGGGTATCCCGTACGCTGCGGCTTCTCGATTCAGTCACTGGCGGCGGTGGAATACCGGGTCGCCCGGTCAAGCCGGGCGATGACGGTTTTCGGGACGTTCACCACTCTTCCGGACAGGGATCGACGATCTTCCACAGATCGACGCCGTTCTTGATCTTCTTCATCTCGGTGGTGAGCCCGCCGTTGCGGCGGATCCATTCCTTCACCGTGTCGGGGTAATAGGACATCAGGTCCGATGTCCCTTCCGCGCTGGTGACCTTGATGCCGAAGGTGAAGGCCTTGTCGTAATAGGCCTGGTGGAAGCCGAGGCTCGCGCGCGGCGTCACGCAGATCTTGTTCATCGGCACGATGCCGAACACCAGCGTGCAGGCCGAATTGCAGATGCCATCGATGATCACCCGCTCGTGGCGCTCCCGGATGCGCTTGTACTTTTCCTTGTACTCCTCGACATAGCCGCCGTGGTCCCGCGTGATGTGCAGCTCGGCGCGCGCCGGCGACGCGGCCAGCAGCGGGAGCAGCAAGAGGGCAAAGGACGTGATGCGCATGGGTCGGTCGGACCGGGACAGGCCTGGAGGACTCGGAAAATGCCGGGTCCGCGAGAGGAAACCAGACGGTAGAACTCTGGCCAGACTGTGTTGGAAATTCGTTAAGCATTCCATTCGTGACAAAATTTCCGGATTTGTGACCAAAATGCCTTACTTTCTCGCCCATTGCCCCGCTGGATGGGAGCCGCCGATCGCCTAGAATGTCTTCCGTTGAGGCCCTCCGCCGGAGAATCCAGATGACCCACCCGAGGCTCGCCGCCGCCCTCCTGACCGCCCTGGCCCTAGCCGTGCTCCTGGCCCCCGGCCTCGCGCAGGCGCGGACCCACCACCGCCACCACTATCATGGCTACCCCTACGGGCTGCCCTACGACGTCAGCTACCTGCACAATTACGGGCCCGGACCCCAGCCCGGCACCTTCGCCTATTACGACGGTCCGGCGACCAATTTCTGCTCGCAGGGGTCGGCGACCTATATCGGCCAGGACCACCGCAGGTATCCCTGCTTCTGAACGGCTCGGGCTCCACGCGCTGGAGCCTCGATGTGGCTTGAGCCAAGTCAACGCGGCAACGCCGATAAAGCCAATGGTGTTGCCGCGAGGAGACTTGATCATGCCTGCGACGCCGCATGTCGAAAAGCATTTTACCGCGACGGAAACCGTGCGCGATGTCGTGATCGGGATGGCCGACGGCTTGACCGTTCCCTTCGCGCTCGCGGCGGGCCTTGCCGCTGCCGTCTCTTCGACCAGCGTGATCGTGACTGCCGGCCTCGCCGAAATCGTCGCCGGAGCGATCGCGATGGGCCTCGGAGGTTATCTCGCTGCCCGGACCGACGCCGAACATTACGGGTCCGAGCTGGCGCGCGAAGGCTGGGAGATCGACAATCTCCGCGACCGGGAAGTCCAGGAGGTGACCGGCATATTCCGCGGCTAGGGTTTGCAGGGCGACGCGCTGACAACGGTGGTCGCGGCGGTGACTGCGGACCGCAAGCGCTGGCTCGACTTCATGATGCGCTTTGAGCTTGGTCTGGACGTGCCGGACCCAAAACGCGCGCCGATAAGCGCGGGCACAATTGCGGCGTCCTATTTCGTCGGAGGATTGATTCCGCTGACGCCCTATATTTTGCTTTCGAGCATTTCGGAGGCATTCGCATATTCTGTCGGATTTACCGGCGTGGCTCTGCTGGTGTTCGGAGGCATCAAGGGGCATTTCACCGGTATCAACAAGGCCAAGTCCGCAGGCCAGACGCTGCTGGTGGGCGGACTTGCCGCCGCCGCCGCCTACGCGCTGGCGCACGCCTTCGGTTGATTCCAGCGCCGTCGCTTGCCGCCTGCACGGTCGTAATTGATGCAGGTCAAAGCAATTTGACTGCTGAAGCCTATGGATAACAACACAGCTGCAACGAGGCCGTTCCATGAAAGATTTCAGAGCCGAGACGCCTGTGCGGCCAGATATGATCTGGGATTTGCTGATCCGGCTATCGGGCATCGCACTATTTGTCCTGCTGGTCATCGCCTACTCGACCGGCGAGGAATATCCGCATACGCACGTCATGATCGGTTACGCCATTGCTACCTTGGTGGCCGTTGGCATTTTCTGGGCCATCATCAGGCCGCGTCGCGCGCAATTTCCTCCGACCGTCTACAGTCCGCGCGGAATCCGGACGCTGTTCCAAAACGCCGACCGGGTACCCAGGACGCTCGCCTCGGTGTTCCTGATTCTGGCGGCGTTGCCCTTGTGTGCTTTGATCCTGATTTTGCTCACGCATACGCTGTGGGGCACCACTTGGATCGACGAGATGCACGAGGTGGTCGCTTATTTCGCGGTGGGACTGGTCGCCTTCTATGTGGCGATGGTCGGCATCGCCAGCAGCGGCCATGTCGAAGATCGCCTGCGGAAGATGTTCGGCGGAAACAAACATCCGTACTAAGTCTCCCCCTCACCTGAACAACGCGCCCGCCATCATGGCGAGGCACGTTACAAATCCGATCGCGGGAATCCATACCGGAACGGTGACGTGAGGATTGTCGGACCGCACGGCGCGATAGCGCAGCCGCAGCAAGGAAAGATTGACCAGCGCGAACACCGCCAGCGTCACCAGCGAGGTTGCTTCCGCAAGCGGCGTCAGCGGCACGAGCAGCGCCAGCGGAACGACCAGCGCGGCAATGCAGGCGGTAGCGACCAGCGGCGTTCCGGTACGGCCATCCACCCGCGCGAAGATCGCCGGCAACTCGCGTTCGCGCGCCAGCCCGTAGACGACGCGCGCCGCCATCGTCATCTGCGCAAGGACCGTGTTCAGCGTCGCCACGATCGCGATCGCGCTGATGGTCGCCGGACTGACGCCGGCGACTTCGCGAAAGACCAGGCTGAGCGGCGCCGACGAGGACGATAGCCGTTCGATCGGCACCGCGCTGACGGCGACGGCGGCCACCAGGACGTACAGGATCGTCGAGATGCCAAGGGTCAACACCATAGCGCGCGGGATATCGCGGTGCGGGACCTTCGCCTCCTCCACGACATTGGCCAGATCCTCGAAGCCGATGAAGGCGAAGAAAGCGAGCAGGCTGCCGAAACCGATGCCGGACAGAGCCGCCGCGTCGAGCGGCGGCAAGCGGGTTATGGTCGCGGCGATGGGAAGGTCTGCGTGAATGCCGGCGAGGATGACGGTGACGAGGCCCCCGACCTCCACGAGCGTGAACAGGCTCGCCAGCACGACCGATTCCAGAATGCCCCACGCGGCCACGGCGCCGAGCGCGAGAATAACGGTCACGACAATCGCGCCTTGCGGCAGATCGACGAACTGCCTGATGTAGCCGGCCGACCCGACCGTCACGGCGGCCGAGGACACCACGCCGGTCACGACCGTCAACAGGCCGATCGCGGTGGCGAGCGCGCGGGATTGGAACGCCGCCCTGACATAGGCGGCCTCGCCCGCGCTGACCGGAAAGCGCGTCGAAAGCTCGGCATAGGAGGCAACCGTCGGGGCCATGACGGCGGCGGCGACCACGAACGACCACGGAGCGTAAGCCCCGGCATGGCCGGCGACGGCGCCGACCAGGACATAAATGCCGGCGCCCACCGTGATGCCGGTGCCGTAGAGCACCAGCAACGCCAGGCCGAGCCGCCGCCGCAGCGGCACGGCCGCCTCAACCGAAAGGTCACGCTTCATTGAACATTCGAGACCGCTCAATACCGATCGATGGGACGGGTCGTTTGCAAGGCTTCCTGTCGATCCACGCTTGCGTCACCGTTAATGCGAAAACAGGATCGGCAGCGGCGGCTTTGACAACAGGCTGTTGGTCGCGCCGCCGAGCACGAATTCCCGCAGGCGGGAGTGCCCGTACGCGCCCATGACGAGCAGATCAGCCCCGTGGGAGGCCACATAGGCTTCGAGAGCGGCGCCGATCGGCCGGCCCTGGGCGTCGACCCCGTCGAGCACGACGTCGATGCCGTGCCGGGACAGGTTCTTGGACAGCTCCTCGGCGGAATGCTTTCGGTCGAGCCGCTTCTCGTTGAGAACCGTGACGACGCGCACCCTCTTGGCCTTTTCCAACAGCGGCATCGCCTCCGACACCGCGCGCGCGGCCGCACGGCTGAAATCCCAGGCCACCGCGACGGTCCCGAGTTCGAATGGACGGGAGCGCGGCGTTTGCGGCAGGATCAGGGTCGGCCTGCCGGAGCCGAACATCACGGCCTCGGCATACCAACGGTCGTTCTGTTCCGGCACGATCGTGAGATCGCGAAGCCGCGCATATTCGACAAGCAGCTCCGGCACTTCGAACGTCTTGCATTTCGCGAGCATCGACTTAAAGGAAACGCCGGCCTTCGCAGCGGCCGCGTCAAACGCTGCCAGCAGGTCATGCGCATTTCTTCGGCTCTTGGCGGCTTCACCGGCCACGACTCCGGGCAGACCCACCACCGCGCCCGACATGAAATGGCCGGGCACCTCGACGTGCATTTCACAGGAGAGCGCCGCGATATGCGCGCCCAGCAGGGAGGCGACCGCAACCGCCTCCTCGACCACCGACACCGGCGTTGGCTCGGGATAGCTCGTCAGCACGACCAGGATATCTCTGAACGCCATCGGAAACCTCATATTGCAGACTCAGGCTAGCCCTCACGAGGAAATCGGCGTTTGATTCACCTCAAGTCGCGGGCGGGGTTTCCATTTCAAGGGGCAGCTGCCTTGACGTCGTCCATGATGGGCACAGCTTCGCGATCCCGTCGCATGTTTCGCGCGAGGTTGGGCCTGCTCGTTCGGCCCTCTCCAATAAGAGAGGGCGCAGGGAAAGCCGGGTGCGCGCTGCACCCGCGGTCTCGCGTGCAAAATGGATAGAAGAGCGCACACGAGCATACAGGTTCAGCGGAAGCAGTCCGGCCTTCCCTGCGCAATGGTTTTACGGCTTATAACGCGCTCTCCCCGGTGACCGGGCTTTCTTGCCACCGTCATTGGCGGATGTTGCCGCCAACTTGATGCCAGCGTCGGGGCATCAGGACCACACGCCTTCGCCGTCCGCCTCAGGCGCTCTCGTCAGGAGCACCGTCCGCGTCCACCGCATCCCGCCCCGCGTTCGTGACGTTGCGCAACGCCCCTCCGTGTGGGGCGGGATGGCGGGGATACAGAACTGATTTGCCATTTCGGAAAACCAGAATATTTTTTCGAAAGGGGCTTGACAGGGGGTCGCGTGGCGAACGAAGTGATTTGCCCGTCGGGTTACCGCCGCCCTGTTCCACCCCGCTCCCTGAAGCCCCGGCCGACCTGGATCACGTCGCCGCGCCGGCATCGGCAGCCCTGCCGATCGCCGGAAAACGGTTGGGGCGGTCGCGTCCTATTCCTGCGAATTCAGACTTTCGCGCGTCAGCAAACGATCGAACCGATCGGCGGAATAGACATCGCCGCTCGGGGCCGTGATCGAAACCGCATAACCATCCGCCGCGAGCTTGCGGGCCAGCGTCACTGCAATTTCGGCGCTGGAGCGGAAGTCGGTGGTGCGGCGATTGTCCTTTAACGACTCGATAATGAACGTCATGTGATCGGCATTCCCATTCCGGCATTGCCCGATATCGCAAGCCATCAGCACGCTGAAAAAAGCCTGGACCGGTCTGAAATATTTTCCGCGTGCGCAAATCATGCTCGCGGCAATTCGGAGACTCTATCTGAGAAAATGGCGATGCCAACAATTACTATTGACCGCGCAAAGCTGCAGCCCTACCCATATTGGGCAGGCTTTGAAATCCTCGTTCACGCATCGGGAGATACGCAAATCATTCGATAAATGCGAAAGCCATTTCGAAACGGATCGGTAGGCCGACACGCGCTCCAAGCCGTGAGCACCGATCTGAAGCCAACAGCGTAAATGGGTGTGTGCCATGGCCGGCAAAAGCAAGGACAGCAAGACCTCGACGGATCGGGCGCGCACCGTCTCCCGCCATTCGCTGGCCTACATGCTGTGCGCGATCAGCGAGATGTTCCGCTTCTACGACGACTTCGATCCCCTGGACCTTTTGATCGTGCATGCCGTCCTGAACGCCAACGTGATCCCCGTCATGAAAGACCCGGAGCTCGATCGCCGCTTCGGCAGCGTGGAGGCCGTCGAGCCCGACGCGATCAAGCAGGGCGTCTCGCGCGCCGCGCTCTCCCGTTTCCTGGCGATGCCGATCGAAACCGTGCGCCGGCGGGCCAATGGGCTGAAGAAGAAGGGCATCCTTCGCGACACCGACGACGGATTGATCGTGACGGAGGTCAATCAGTTCAAGTTCGGCAACAATCACGTGCTGCAGAAGACCAACATACTGCTGGTGCGAAAATTCCTGCGCGACCTGACGGAATCCGACATCGACGTCCCCGGCGGCATTTGAGGATGCGCGCGGCCGCGGCTCGGCTGACAGGCCTGCTCGCCAGAGACGGAACAAACCTCGAACGTCGTAACAGGCTGCGAATCCCCGTTTTCGCCCGGATAGCCGGCATCCGCAGAATCGCCCAGTGCTGGGCTTCAGCGTTTCAACACGCTGTCTCCCTAGCCTTACCCGTCCGGCGTCACCGGGCGGGTTTTTTCCGTCCATAGCCCTTCGTGCCGATCTCTGCTAATGGGAAGCGCCGAAAATATTTCGGCGGTCACTTTCCGTGGCAAGTGAGTGCCTGAGCAATCCGGCACTCTTGCAGCTCACCGAAAGACTCAAGCGCTCGTAGCTCAGCTGGATAGAGCATCGGACTTCGAATCCGAGGGTCGGGAGTTCGAATCTCTCCGAGCGCGCCAAGGTCGCCGCGCAAGCCCCATGATCCCGCCGATTTGATCGATCGTGAAGCCGCTGCGGCTTGGGGCCGTGGCTGCCGGTGCTCACATGACAGGGGCGAGGATGGCAGCCACGGAGCAAATGCAATGCGTCTTGTCTTGGCCCTGGGCCTTTTGATCGCCCTGTGTGCTTCTGCCGATGCCGCCAGGGTGCATCACTCGAAACCGCGACATGTCATCGTTCATCCCGGCTTTCGTCCCGGCCCAGTCGTGGACCCACGCTTTCCGCCGGTCCTCGAAGACCAGACGCCGAGCTACGATGATCCGTCCAAGTTTGGCGGCCCCGCATGATGCCGAATTGGCGCCACCCTCCCCTTCAGGAAGCAGCCGCTCGGCACGGCGCATTCACGACTTGCAGGCGGATCAATCGCTCATTGGGCGCGGGGTCGCCACGACAGATCGTCGGACAGCACGTAAATCGTGATCGCCGCCAGACACAGCACAACACCGACCCAGAATAGCGGCGAATGATGAATGCGCCTCCAGTCGCGTCGCCGAACCGCGGGCCCTGTTTCGCTTCGCCGGTCTTCGCCATTCACCGCGCGTTCTCCCTCATTTTATATTGACCACCTGCAGGCGCGGCCCGATCGGCGACCGGATCGATCCGCTCAAGCCGTGAAGCTTGCCGTTACCTGTGCGACCGCTTTTTGCTCGGCACGGGTTTCACATAATACGGATTGACCACGCACTGGGCGGCGCGGCCCGATGCCGACATGTTGCACTGTCCCAGCGAGGTGTAGGCGCACTCGAAGTAAAAATCTTCCCGGCCCTGATAGACCTGCAGGCAGACCGGATACTTCGGATCATAGGTCTGGGCCGAGGTCGCCGTTGCCGTCAAAACCGTCGCGGTCGTCAAGATCGTCACAGCCAGAATGCGCATCGGAATCTCCATCGGAATTGCCGCCCTCAGAGGGAGGACGCGGCCGTAGCATAGCACCCGCGGTCATGATGTCCGGCATGAATCCCGGCAGCCAAGTCGAAGCGACGACACGGCGACGCCACTAATCCGCCCGAACTCAGAACCCCCTTCTAGTGCGAGTTGTGTTGTGGGGGAGTTAGTAAATGCCGCATATGTCCGCAAAGAAGTCCTATCTGGCCGCGACCGTCGGTGCGCTCTTCATCGGCACCGTGCTGTCGCTGGGCACGATCCTGATCCGGAACGTCGTCGCCGCCGACAGCGACTGCCGCATCACCACGGGGAGTGCACCGCCGACCAAGTTGACACTGGACTGAATTTCCGGGGGCGAGCCAACGGGGTTGGCCCTGACAGCGATGATGCGAGCATTGGACAGGCGCGGAGAACGTGCCTTGAAAAACTCGCATGTGGCTCGCAGGTTCAAGAGAGACGAATGACAGGAGGAGGATGGTTATGGCAGACTCCGACGGCGACCATGACAAGCTCACTTTGGCGCAGCAATTTTTCGAAAGGACTGCGGCGATCCTCGGACGACATGCTTCGGAATCCAATACGAGCGATATGCCGGCGGCCGAGGCAACATCAGCCGTCGAGCAACATTTTCCAGTCATTGAAAGTTCGCCGCCGACCGCTCCGCACATCGAGGCAAGCGACGGTGAAGCGCCGCAGAAGCAACTCAAGACGGCGGCGGAGCTTGCCGACATGATTGAACAAGACCTCGCGCGGCATCCCGATTGCCCGAAGGCCGGATTTCGCGTGACGGTTTACGGCGGATCGCATTGGCGAGCGATGCTGACGATCACCCCGGCTGCCGGCGCCATTCGCAATCCCGGGGAATGGCGAGACCTCACCAATGAGTTCGCCGAGCGGCTCCGCAAGCGGTACGAGGTGGCCTGGGACGAGTGAGCGTTTTCGCGCGCAGGGCTCGCCTGCCCGACCGCCGGATCCCTGATATCGCCGGGCGGCTCGGGCGGCGATCCGAACGGTGTTAACTTTTTCTTAACCATAAAGCTGCAGATTGGCTGCTTCGGGCAAGTGCCTGCGTGCTTGACCCGATTCGCGGTTTTTATCGTTCATCCCTTGGGCGACGGGCGGTGCTCGTGGGGGCTCGACGGAGTGACGATATGTCAGGGCGTGAGATCCAAGCGGACGACAATGTGCTCTCGGCGTTCGCGTCGATGATTGGTGGCGCCCTGGGCGTCGGCCTTCCGATGGCGCTCGTGATTATCTGGATTTGCTCCTGATTTGCTCGGGAGCTGTGGATGCCCGTGCGGGCGGATGTAACCCGGCGAGTATCTGCGGGCCTCGGAGCGATCCGAGGTCCTTTTTTTGGGCGGAAGCGCTCGCGATGTCCGCGTTCAATTCCCGGTGCCGGGCGACGATGCCGGAACACCTCGATGAACGCGAGCCGCAAAAAACCGGATGGCGATGTCGGCAAACGACACGCCGCCCGTTGCCTATTGCGCCCGCGAGGCTTGAACGCGCCGCGGTCTCCTACGCGACTTGTCGGGTAGCCGATTTGGCATGAACGACAAGTTTTTCCTCGGCGATGAACTGGAGCGCACCGTATCCGTCCGTATCAACGGCGTATCGAAAGGTGCCGTCAACGGTTGGAAATACGGCGACGACCGTACCGCCCTCGTGGTCGTGCGCTACATGGTCGACATGTTCGCCAATCGCAAATTTTGCCATCGAGACCCCCTCAGGAATCATTGGTGCGATTATATCGCCACGAATGAGTTAACGCTTATGAACTACGGGCCTGGATCGGCATCGCCAGAATTTCGGCGACGGATGTTGTTTTAATGTCTCAGCATTTACGGTTCCACAGCGGTTCGCTCATGGAACCCTTCGCGCGGAGCCCTTGCGAAAAACAAAAGGCCGTCGCCGGGTTAAGAAATCGGCGACGGCCTCTTTACACGGGCATGATACGCAACCCGCGATCCAATCTGCCCGCTTCTTCTCAAGAAAGCGTTATCGGACTGACGAACCGGGAAGCGCGATGCGCAAAAGTCACAGGGGGCTGCCAATTCGGTTCGCTACTCAATTCGACCTATCCGGGAGCGACCGAATCATTCGAGGCTTGCACCGGCGTTCCAGCTGTGGAACGCCTTCCTCCCGAAACTTCGCCCGCCCGGTCGGCGGGCTCTCTTTTCGATGGCGACAAAATTTCCGATGCCGACCAGGGCCGGGTGCCGATCGGGTGACGCACGACGACCGCGGCAGCGCAAACAGCACCCACAATGCTACCGCTGTTGCAGCGTCCAGACATAACCGATGACGCAGAGAACGATTACGGCAACAGCAACCTTCTGCCAGCGCGGCACCGGTCCGGCGATCACCGGGATTTAGCCGCTAGTCGAAAGCAATGCCGATCCGCCGCTCATTGCGCCAGACGACATGACAATGGCGATTGCCAAATTCCGGATCGATCAGCAGGCGAAACGAATCCGGGATTTTCAGGTCGTGCTCGACCTCGAGGTTGGCGCCGCCGATCGAGATGTTGTGGATCGTGCAATCAACGGCGGAGCCCCGGAACGAAATCGTCCCGGCCTGCAGCACCTCATGACGCTCGCTATTGCGACTGTTCATCAGCGTGATTCCTTTGATTTCGGGAAGCAGCTTTTGACTCCGGCTTCGCGCCAAGGATGGTTCCAACCCTCTAAACTTGGGTAAATTTGCCTCCCCAAAATTAAGTCAAAACCGCTTGCATGGGGATCGCGTCCGCAGCGCCATTGAGGATACCCGCGCAAAATGGCTTCGGCCAATGCCCGAGGGATATCGAGGTTTTCGCGGGACCAGCGGAAACCGGGGCCATCGGGCGCTAAATCATGTTGCCGACGTGCAACTAGTTTCTTGTTCCTGTTGCGGAACCGCACATTTCAATTTACGCGCCGGTCGCAGCGCCGTTAGATTTTCTCACCGGGCCGCGGATTGCATTTTACACCTACTGACTTTTTGAACCCGGCAGGCCGCAGGCCTATACGCCTGCGGATCATATTCCGGAGGCTTTTGCCATGCTCTTCGATGTGATCGTTACTCTAACTCTCTTCAGCGTTCTTTCCCGGCTGACCGGGCGACGGCGCGACGACGTGCTTTACTACGTTTCAACCGCGGACACTCCCCGGCGCGGCTCGACCGGACAGAGCGCACCGCGGCAAGGAATCATTCGTCCGACGAGGCCTGCCCGAAAACTCGTTAGCTTCTGAGGAACGCCCTGGACTGCCATGGGAGAACAGCATGCGGATGCTCGTGGCTTTTCTCGTCGCTCTCGGCGCCATTTATTTCTGGGACGCCAGTTACAACAACGGTATCGTCATGGACGGCACCAGGAACATGCTGCGGGACATCCAGCGCAATTTCCGGTAACGGCGGCGGCAGACGGCCTGAACTACGGAGCGCCCCCCCGGCGCTGCCGGAGTCAGGGCACGTTCACGGCAGGGATCGGTGCGGTCAGCCGCGGCACGAAGTGGGGATGGCCCCGCACCATCGTCGAGAGCGCCAACAGGGCAAGAGCTGCGATCGCGAGGCCGCGCATTTTACGGATAGTAAGCCGCGATTGATGGCGGCAGTATGAAGCAGATCACCGCGCGGAGAGGTGATTTGCGCCGTCGTCGGCGCGCGACATCCACCACGTCGATGGCAGCGATGTGAATCCACCGCTGCCCCCAGGTCCGTCAAGAGACCGCCAACTATGCGTCAACGCCCGCGGCGCAGGCCGAGGCCGAGGCCGATCCATCCCGCACCGGCCATGATGAGGTCGATGCCGAGGAACAGGCCGAGGATATAGAGGCTCGAGACCGGCCAGTGTGCCAAAATCAGCAGGCCGAGCAGCAGCGTGATCACACCCGACACCAGTACCCAGATCCAGGGCGCTTCCTGCTTCATGCTGAAGGCCAGAATGATCCGCATGACGCCCGAGGCCAGCAGCGATGCGCCGAGAATGAGCGTGAGCAGGGCCGCGGCGAGCAGAGGATTCCGGAACGTGACGAAGCCGGCGATGACATAGAGCACGCCGAGCAGAACCCAGAGCAGGAACTTTCCCCAGCTCTTGATCTGGAAGGCGCTGAATACTTCGACCACGCCGGCAACGACCATCATCACGCCGACGATGAGAACGCTCGCAACGGTGGCCAACACCACGCTGCCAAGCGCGACAAACCCGGCGAGCAGATAGACGACGCCGAGCGCGACGATCCAGCCCGACTTCGCGCGCAGCGGCGCCATGGCAGAACCGGCTTGGGAATTTTCGAACGTATGTGAAGCATTGGTCATGACGGTCCTCCGATGCGAAAACCTATCTGACGCTCGTCTACAAGAGACGAGAGGATGCAAACATATCGAACAAGTGATACCGGCTGCAATCGCTATTTCTTGCCATTTTCGACTTTTCGGTCTTCGATATCGGTTCGCGCTTGCTGACAATTTTAGTGAACGACCCTGACCGGAGCAGTGTTTCGCGGCGTATCCGTTCTTCTTGTCACGGCTTCGTCATGAAACGTGTGCGGCTGCCTCTGGCCCGGAGGGCTGGGTGAGGAAACGGAGCGAGTACCCGCGTCCGCCGTCCGGAAATGGCTGCGGATAGTCAGGTGGTGTGACGGGTCTCGTGCTTTCCAAGAGGGAGCATGCACGATGAACTCAAGGAGCCTTTTGATTAGCTCGTTCGCCCCAATGGTCCGGGGCTTGCGGCGGATGCTGTTTCCGCCGCTGCTGGCGGCGGCGTTTCTGGCCGGGCTGTGCCAGCCGGGCCTGGCGCAATATGAAGCGCTGGAACTGGGACCCGAGGAAGCCGCTCCCGCTTTACCCACCGCCGGGGCCACGCTTTTTCTGAACGTCCGTATCTTCGACGGCAAGAGCACCGCGCTGTCGGCGCCTTCCAGCGTGCTCGTCAAGGGTAACATCATCGAGCGGATATCGGCCAACCCGACCGCCACGGAGGCCGGCGCCGACGTCCGCGTAATCGACGCGAACGGGCGTGTGCTGATGCCGGGCCTGATCGATGCGCATTGGCACATGTTCATGGCGGCGGTCTCGCCCGCGGTTCTGCTGACCGCCGATCCCGGCTACCTGAACCTGTTGGCCGCGCGTCAGGCCGAAGCAACCCTGATGAGGGGTTTCACCACCATACGGGACATGGGCGGTCCGGTGTTCGGATTGAAGCGCGCCATCGATGAGGGCGTAACCGTCGGCCCGCGCATCTATCCCTCGGGCGCGATGATCTCGCAAACCTCGGGCCATGGCGACTTTCGCGCGCGTTACGAGGTCCCGCGGGCGCTGGGAGGACCGTTGAGCCAGTCCGAACTTTCGGGGGTCGCTGCCATTGCCGACAGCCCCGATGAGGTTCGGCTGCGGACGCGCGAGCAACTGAGACAGGGCGCCAGCCAGATCAAGCTGATGGCCGGCGGCGGCGTCAGTTCTCCGCACAATCCGATCGAGTCGACCCAGTTCACCGAGCCGGAGCTGCATGCCGCGGTCGAGGCGGCCGAAGGTTGGGGCACCTATGTAGCCGTGCATGCCTATACGCCGGCCGCGATCCGCCAGGCCGTTGCCGCCGGCGTCAAATGCATCGAACACGGCCAATTGATCGACGAGCCCACCGCCCAGTTGCTGGCGGACAAGGGCATCTGGTGGAGCTTGCAGCCGCTGACCTACGATGCAGACGTCTTCGCACGGATGAGCCCGGTGTCGCAGAAGAAAGCGCTGGTCGTGTTTGCGGGCACCGAGAACGCCTACAAGCTCGCAAGGAAGTACAAGGTCAAGACGGCCTGGGGGGCCGATATCCTGGGCGATGCGGGGGCCGCCAGCCGGCAGGGGCAGTATCTTGCCATGATGACCCGCTGGTATACGCCCGCCGAAGCGCTCAAGATGGCAACCGCCGACAATGGCGAGCTGATGGCGCTGTCCGGATTCATCAATCCCTATCCCGGCAAACTTGGCGTCGTGGAAGCAGGCGCCCTTGCGGATCTGCTGCTCGTCGACGGAAACCCGCTCGACGACATCAACCTCGTCGCCAATCCCGACAAGAATTTCGTCGTCATCATGAAGGATGGCAAGATCTACAAGAACACGCTCGGCAAGTGAGGTCGCAACAGGGAGCTTGGTCGGAGGGGCCGTTGAGTTTGCTTCGCGAATTGCTGTCCAGGTCTTTCCGATGGCTGATCGCAGCGATCTGGTTTTTGTGCCGGGCCCTGCTCGTGGCGTGGGCCACCCTTGCCATCTATTATTCGAATTTGCCTGCAGCCGGGCTGCGTCTGGCGTTGGCGGCCGCCTTTGCAGCGTTTGCCGTCTGGGCGTTCTGGCTCTCGCGCCAACGGCATATGCCGCTGATCGCGATCGCGCTGTTTCTCGGCGTGGCGGCCTGGTGGATCACCATTCCTCCGTTGCACAATCGTCCCTGGCGGCCGGAAGTCGCGGTGATGCCGCGCGCATTCATCGACGGGGACCGCGTGCGCCTCACCGGCGTCCGCAACTTCGAATACCGCACCCGGAACGATTTCACGCCGCGCTACGAAGAGCGCGAGGTGCAGCTGTCGCATTTGACGGCGCTCGATTTCTACGTGTCCTATTTCATGACGGGGCCGGTCGGACACACGTTCCTGAGCTTCATCTTCGACAACAGCCCGCCGCTGAGTATCTCCATCGAGACGCGGCCGGAGGTCGGCGAAGGCTTTGCGCCGATCGCCTCGATGTTCAAGCAATTCGAGCTGATTTATGTGGTGGGGGACGAGCCCGACCTCGTGGGTGTGCGCGCCAACTACCGCCACGAGGCGATTTACCTTTATCGTCTCAACACCTCGCCCGACGACATCCGCCGGCTGCTGCTGATTTACCTGGCGCGGATCAACGAACTCGCCGATCGGCCGGAGTTCTATCACCTGCTGACCAACAGCTGCACCATCAACATCGTGCGGTACGCCAACGCCGCCGGCCGGGTCGGTCGCCTCGACTTCCGGCATATGCTCAACGGTCTGGTCGATGGCTACCTCTATTATTCCGGCCGGATCGATACGACGCTGCCGTTTGAAGAGCTGCGGCAGCGTTCGCAGATCAACGAGGCCGCGCAGGCGGCCGAAGGCGCGCCCGACTTCTCGCAACGCATTCGCGCATCCCTGCCGACGATGCCGCACTGAGGCCTTTCAACCGCCGTCGTCATCAAAGCGGTCCAGGTCGTCCTGCATCGCCGGACTGCGTCACGCTCTCCCGGGAAATTTTCGACTTGAATCCCGGGCCCGGAAATCGATATCGAATTGAATTCAATTCAATTTCGGGATCCGGGATGACCACGGCGATCGGGACGCGAGAAAGATTGGTCCGCGCGGCCGAAAAGGAGCTGATCCGGAGCCACGGGCATCTGGAGATGCAGCCGGTCGCAAAGCGGGCGCAGGTTTCGGTCGGGCTCGCCTATCATCACTTTGGATCGAAGGCAGGCCTGATCGCCGCCGTTGTCGAGGAGTTCTACAACCGCCTCGATCAAGTGGTTTTCAACGACGCAAAGCGGCCCTCGGAAAGCTGGGCGGACAGGGAACGCCGCCGCATAGCTTGCTATATCGCCTTCCACTACGACCACCCCTTCGCTCCCCTTGTTATCGGAGCCTTGAGCCGCGCGCCCGAGGTCCTGGATGTCGAGAGAGCCTTCACCGACCGACAGCTTGCCGCCGGTGCGCGCATGCTCGAGGCGGCGCAGCGTAACGGTTTCGTTCCCGATTCCATCGATCCACATCTCACCATTGCGCTGATGATCGGCGGCATTCGCCAGGCCCTGATCGGCGTCCTGATCGGCGAAGAACGACCTGATCCGGAGAAACTCGCCGATGAGATCTGGGCTTTCGTGGCCGGAGCCCTGCGCCTGACCGCCGGCTCCGGCATCGGAAAAAACCGTCGCGGCAAGGTCGCCTGACGTCAAGCAACCGCCAGCGAGACACAGAAGGATAGCGCCTTGTCCGACCCTCGGGAATTTCACGATCCGCAAGCGTCCTACTCGAGAGAAGATCTGCTCAAATCGAGCGAAGGCGGCTATTTCGGCCCGGGCAATGCCCAACTGCCGGCACCGCCGATGCTGATGATGGACCGCATCGTCGAGATCAGCGTGGACGGCGGCGAATTCGGCAAGGGCCATGTCATCGGTGAGCTGGATATCAGGCCGGACCTCTGGTTTTTCGACTGTCACTTTCCCGGCGACCCCGTGATGCCGGGATGTCTGGGCCTCGACGCCATGTGGCAGATCATCGGCTATTGGCTTGGCTGGTCGGGCTCACCGGGAAAAGGCCGCGCCGTCGGCGTCGGCGAGGTGAAGTTCCGGGGAGACATCAAGCCGGACATCAAGCGCGTGCGCTACGAGGTCAGCATGCGCCAGGTAAGGCGCGGCAAACTGGCTCTTGGAATCGCGAACGGCCGGGTATTTGCCGACGACACCTGCGTCTATGTCGCCAACGATATGAGAGTGGGACTGATAGCGTCCGCGGTCTGAGATGCCGCCGGCGAACGAGGCGCCGGCAGCTCATTCTCCCCGCCTTCACCGGACGCCGCCTTTCTCCCGGACCAGTTCGGCCATGTCCTCACGACCGAAGAACTCGGCCCACCCCAGTGCCGTTGCGCGATACCGGTCGTCCCGAATATTCGGGTCGGCTCCGGCATCGAGCAGAAGCCGGGTTATCTCGACGGCGCCGCTTTCGATCGTCATGTGGAGCGCGGTGTGATTGAGGCCCCACATCGGCCGTTTGGCGTTGACGTCGATGCCATGCGCCAGCAGCCAGCGTATGGCGGCCAGGTTTTTCCTGTTGACGGAAACATGCAGGGCAATGGTATCGCTGCCGTCGGGACCGATCCGGGAGGGATCGTCCTGCAACATCCTCTCCGCCTCGCCGTAGCGAGCCATATTCACCAATGTCAGCAAGTCGGGCATCAGCCCGGCTCCGAGAAGAGCGGCAACGATGCCCGGGTCCGTGCCCTGCTCTGACGCCGTCGCCAGCGCGGTCGCGCCGGTCGCATCGCGGGCGTTCGGGTCGGCCCCGAGTTCGAGCAGCAGCCGCACGATTCCCGGCCGGTTCTTCCTGACGGCATGGTGGAGCGGCGTGCAGCGATGCTGGTTGCGAGTCATCCGGGCGGCCAGCAAGGAGCGGTCCCGGGCCACCATGGCGCGCAGTTCGTCGGCTCGATCGAGCGATATCGCCGTCCACAGGTTAAGCTTCGCGCCGTGGTCGAGCAGATAGGCGGCAACCTCCTGGCGCACTTCGCCGAAGCAGCTGGCCCAGCCGAGCACGCCGACCTCGTGATCGTCGCCTTTGCCGTCGACATCGGCGCCAGCCTCGACCAGGAGCCTGATCGTCTCCAGATCGCCATGGGCCGCCGCGAAATGCAGTGGTGCGGCATTGTCCGGAAAGTCGCGGCGGTCGAGATCGGCACCGCGCTCGATCAGCAGGCGCGTGGCGGCATGCTGGTTGCGCAGAACCGCCAAATGCAGCGCCGTTGCCTTCTGGAATCCGCCGCCAAGTGCGTCGATCCACTCCGGATGGGCGTCGAGGCCGTCGCGGAGTGCGTCGAGATCGCCCGCCGCTGCTGCCCGCATCACGGCCTGGATCGCCCGCATCTCGTCATCGGGGCGGGTCTTGCCACCCTGGAGATCGCGGGTCAGCATCTCGATCGCCTCATGCCCCCGGTCCTTGGCGATCTGATGCACGGTGCGGCCGTCGGAGTCGGGCGTTGCCGGATCAAAGCCCGACGCAAAGGCGCGGCGGACGGTCTCGACGTCGCCGGCGCGCGCGGCTTCGAAAACGCGATCACGGTCGCGAAATGGTGGGTTGATAGTGTCGACATGCGCCTTCAGCGCGCGCCAGCTCTTGAAGCCAAAATCATGGGCGAGTGCGAGCTGGGCCTGGTGGAGCTTCGCATCCGGCTGGCTGGCGCGCAATCGAACGAGCCGCTGCTTGGCGGTTTTCTTGAGCCAATCGAGATTGGGATTCGCGGGCAGAGCCTGCGGCATGGCAACCTTCTTTCCCTGCGCCCGGCGACCGCGATTCTCGGGCAAGAAAGAAGGAGATGTCAGCGAAGTGATGGAGGCGGGTTCAACCCTTTACGCGGTCCGTCGGTCGCCTGCTCGACCGGCCGCAAAGGTATTTCCGGCAAAACGCCAAGTCAAGCGCAACAGAGATCGGGGCCTGAGAACCCTTTGATCCGCGCGCGGCTGCCGCTCAGGCGGACGGCGACGCCCTTCTGGCCGCATACCGCTGGTGGAGCGTTGGCCGCCGGTGGCGCAGATCTTCAGTTCGCGCCATCGGCGTGCGGCTCGGATTTCATCTCGGGTGCAGTGCCGATCATCGCCGGCGCGGCAATTCTTTCCTTCAGTTCGGTGCAGGTCTTGCGGACTTCCGCCGCCACCAGCGAACAGTTCTCGATCTGAAGAAAGACGCGCTTGGCCTCTTCGCGGTAGCGCCCTGCGGTTTCCTTCAATTCCTCGGTTACGGCGAGCGCATCGCGGGTGTTCGTCTCGCATTGCCTGACGAGGTCGACCAGCTCCGCGCCCATCGCCTCGATCTCTTTCGCCGCCGCTTCATATTCACGGACGACGGCTTCCGCCGACAGCTTGCCGATTTCCGTGGCTCCGTCGCGATGCTCGACATAGTCCGGTATCGTCATAGAGGGCGCGCGTTCGACCGGCGGTCTGCCTCGAACCTCCGCCTCGATTTCGCGCTCCATATCAGTCAAGAGCCGTCCCATTGTTGACCGCACCATCGCCAGTACTCCCTATGTTAAAAGGTCGGGGGAAACTGGTCCTTGCTAGGTGGTTGGGGGAGCCGCGCAACCAAACTCTCCGGTTAAGCTTGCTGGTTAAGCTTGATGTCCGCGCGGCGGGTTAATTCTGGAACCGCGATTCGGTCATTTCTCCCGCAGCGGACATGAAGTACCGCCGCCTCAGTTGGCTAAACTGCCGGCGGCGGTACTTCATCCCGAGCTCGTCGAACTGTCGGTTCGTGGAGGTTCATGCAACGAGGATTTTGATTCCCCACCACACGACGACGATCGCAGAGATCAAGCTGGCAGCGGTCAAGGCAATTTCCAATAAATGATTCTTCATTGGTTTACTCTGGCTGCCTACCCCAATCGCAAATCTATTTGATTCTAGCACGCCGGCGCAACCTGAGGACCTGCCCGCATCCTCGCGCCACCTTCCCGGGCGGTGCAGGAAATTTCGCGAATCGCCCGGCCCCTTCCGACCGTCCGGAAATGATTCGCGCGGGCGCCGCGGGGCGATTCGCGTCCGCAGCTTGTTTGTGCAGGTTCCATTGGAACTGCCGACGCCATCGGCCGTTTGCCTTCATTCCACTGGAAGGAGAAACACCAATGAAGAAGCTTTTGTTGATTGCCGCGGCTGTTGGCGCCCTCGCTGGGCCGGCGCTGGCGGATGAGGTTGGCGTTCGCGTCGGCCCGGTCGGCGCCGGCGTAACCGTCGGCGAGACCCACCGCGACTACGATCGGGATCGCGATCGTACCACGGTCATCAAGGAGCGCGAGCCGCGCGACCGCACCACCATCATCAAGAAGGAGCATGGTGACGGCGTCGAGAGCAAGACCGTCATTCATCGCGACAATGACTAAAGCCTCTTCCGTTTCGACCGAATCGAAATGGAACACCCGCGCGCTTCCAGCCGGAAGCGCGCGGGCACGACTTCAAAATGACGCCGATATTCCGCCGCCATCTGCTGCGACATCTGCGTGCTCCCCACTGAAGTCCGGGAGCAGTCAAGTGATGAGCTTTGCGCCATCTGGCATTCTGACGGCCATACTGCCCTGCAACGATCTCGACATATCCGAGCGGTTCTATCATCGCCTCGGCTTTACGCGTGCCGAAGGCCAGCGGCCGCCCCGCGGCGAGGCGGATAGCTACCGCCTGCTGTCGAACGGCAGCGGCGGATACCTGCATTTGACGGACGCGGTGGAAGGCTGGCTCGTGCCAGGGAGGAACCCGTTCGGCCTCTATCTCTACGTTGAGGAGGTCGACGCCCTCGCCGCCGAATTCCGCGATGAAATCATCGGCAAGCGCGCGCCCGAAGACAAACCCTGGGGTATGTACGAATTCGCACTTTCCGATCCGGACCAGACGCTGGTTCGCGTCGGCTGGCCGACCCGGCTTCGACAATCGAAGTGAGCCGGCCTTCCGCTCCTCAGGCCAACAGCTGCTTCTCGATCTCGTGGACCGGCATCTTGACGAGGTCCTTGTGCAGTTCGCCCTGAATGGCCTTGCGAACCGCGGCGGAATAATCCGCGCGGATCATGCCGAGGGCGCGCGGTGAGGCCACCATGGTGAGCGCAGTGGTTTCCCCTGTGGTGACGGCAACGTTAAGCCGGTCGGCCAGGGTCCTGAGGAACGTGCGTTCGGCCTCGTCATGCCAGTCGGTCTGCTCGATCGAGCTTCGCGCACCGCCCATCGACTGGTGCACCTTGCCGGGCGGCGAACTTCCCTGCGCGGAGGTCGAGGGATCCGGGTGCTCGTGCACTTCCTTGGTGTGCAGGTTCGGAAACATGCGGTCGCCGAGGTTTTCCAGGATAAGCGCCTTTCGGCCGTCGCAGACAACGATCCAGTCACCCGTGCCGATTTTGAGTTTTGTCATTCAGAGCTCCAAAGGAAGTCAGTCTTGGTCGTGGAAAAACACGCGCCTGCCCTGAACAAGAAAGGCCTGGCGTCGAAAATGGTTCAAAGATGCCCCTCGAAATCCTCGAAGGATTTGCCGAACTGCGACAAGGCCTCTTCGAGATAATCCGCGAGCATCGGCGTCCCGATCAGGTAGGAGGCGGTGCGGTTGTTGTGGGCGCGCGCCGCCTCGGCTCGCAGGTCGCGCCAATTGTCGAGATCGCCGTCGCCGCGGCCGAGCCACATCAGGGCGACGAGGTCGATCTGCTCGTCGACGTTCAGCTCGCGGATGAAGCCGGAAAGCTCGGAGCGATCGGTCTCCTTGCTATGGTCCACAACCCCGTAGACGCCATCATCGTCGCTCAGATCGGTGACGAGGTCCGACTCAGCAGCCTTGCTGTCGGATTGGCGCGCTTTGGCGACGATGAAAAACGCCTTTTCCGGCGAGATCGACAGGTTCGGAATCTTTCGCATGCCATACACCTCCTGAGAGCAGGCGTAAGCCCTTTTCCCAACCGCAACAGAAGTCAGACTAGGAGGTCCCGGCAGGGGGGACTTTGCGCAAGATCAAGGCAAGGGCCGGCCAAATCACCCGGCCGCGGGGCGGATTCTGCCGATTTGCCCGCCCCGATTTTGCCTTCAGCACCGCTATGATCGCGGCCATGGCAACATCACGAGCAACATCACGAGAATGGTCCGACAGGATGCGCGCAGCGGTCTCCACCCTGCCCGCGGCCTGCCTCGGCGCGGCGCTATTGACGATCATCACCTTCCCGGCCGAGGCGCGAGGCGGTCACGGTTTTGGCGGTCACGGCAAGCACGGCGCCGAATTCGCCGGCGGTCGCCGCCACGGCAACGATGCCTACGCGAAGGCTGCGTCGGAGGAGCGCGACAGGCTGCTCGACACCCAGATCAAGAGCATCTGCCGCGGCTGCTGAGGATTGCCGGCGAGCCGGTCATTCACCACGTGCTGTTGCCGAACAGGCTGAACTGGGGTTGTTGCGCCACCAGCATCACCGGCGGGGCTACGTGCCGCTTCGCGATCTTGCGTTTTCGCTGCACGGGCTTTTCCGGCTTTTTCGGATCCGACAGTTGCGCCTGGGTTCGATCGGGCGGCGGCAGTTCGGCAAACGCCTCGCGCACCCGCGCCTTGGCCGAGACGTCGGCGACCTTTGCGGGGGCCTGGACGCTGGCTATCGCGACGGCGGCCGGCGGGGGAACGATGGTCGGCTGATTGGTGTCGAAGACAACCCGCTCAGGCCATTTGTACGTGGAATGAATGCGAATCGTCGATCTATCCACCTGCGAACCCGCCCTCACTTCGTCGGGCAATTTCGGCAGATACGCGGTCGAGATAAACAGCAGCGCCAGCAACGCGCCGCCGACAAAGACAAAATATCGCAACAAAGGCATTTCTTAAACGTCGCTCCATCCGCACGAACGCACGGATCCCTCACTTAACTGGGTATGGTGCGATTGGTTCCTAGGGCCGCAAGACGGCGTAACGACGATGTTACCGCGGCGTTACCCCCTGTTTCCGAGCCGTCGTTACTAGACCGGGCGAGCGGCTACCAGCGAGCATTTCGCCTTGCTGGCGTTAACGTTGACGAAGCCGACAAGCAGGCGGGCGAAGGTCTTGCGGCTTCGCTTGTTGACGATGTCATGGATTACCCGCGAGCGGTCGGTCAGATGGCTTCCATCCCGGCGGCTGAAGGCGCAGGAGATCGCGATGTCCTTAACTGCGTAATCGTTGCTGTTGCGGAGCGTGAAGGTAACCAGGGCCTTCGACCCCAGCCCGCCCCTTCGCCAGTATTGCGACGAAATTCTGAGGCCGTCGACGGGTGCGGTTTCCTCGGGAACGATCGCCTCGCCTTCCGCGGTCGGCGGATTGTAAGCCACCACCGGCGCGGGAGCGACACCAGGATCGGCCACGACGGCCGCCGCCAGCGCCGGTTCGCTCTCGGCTGGCTTGCCCGCGGCGTAGCCGGCCACCAGCGCCCATGCCGCCATCCCGGCGATCAGCGCCGCCCCCGGCAACCAGACGTATCCGGACTTCAGATATTCGGCCGCCGATTTCTCCGGCCGCCCCGAAGCGGAATCGCCGAGCCCGGCCAATTCAATGCGGGAAAGCTCTATGCTCATCGTCGTGCCACCGACATGCGTCAACGGATAGCGCCTGCTGCACCGCACTGTAAAAAAGCCGCGCGGGCATTACACCGCACGGCTCCAAACACGACTGCCGATCGCGCGGTTCCGCCGCTTCCTCACCAATGGATGAGTCGGGCGATGGTTCCACCTAAACGCGACGATATTGGGACGTGACGGAGGCCCGGGTCAGGCCGAGGGGATGGCCACGGGCAAATGCGGCCGCTAAAATTATCCGGCCGCGACGGGCTGCGGAGAGATGCGGCGTCGGCCGGCGCCCAATAAGCCAACGGGAGATCGAAATGCCGATAGTCACCTGGGATCACGTCCACCTGCGCAGTCCGGATCCGGAGGCGACGGCGGCGTGGCTCGAAAACATTCTCGGCGGCGTGATCATCCGCGGCCCCGGCCGGATCGACGTCAAGCTCGGCGGCGCCAACGTGTTCATCGCGCCGGTGACCGCAGGCGATGGTGTCAACACGCCGCCGCTGACGCCCTATCAGGGGCTCGACCATTTCGGCCTGACAGTGAAGGACATCGACGCAGTGGCCGCCGAGATCAAGGCCAAGGGCGTGGAGTTCACCAAGGAGCCGACGACAATCCGGCCTGGCGTCCGCATCTGCTTCATCCGGGGCCCGCAGGGCATTTCGATCGAGCTTTTGGAGCGTGACAAGAAATATGCGTGAGCGCGACGCTCGCGAGTTCAGGTCATGCTGCCGGGCATGAAGCAGCGGATGTAGAGCCCGCCCACGCCGTCGCGGATCGGCCAGACCATGGTTCGCCCGATCCGGTTCGGCTCGGTGATGACGGCTTCGTCAGGCACATTGACCCACTCGCCGTCGATGCGCACGCGATAGTGGCCGTTGCCGCTTTCCCAATCGGCGTCGCTGATCGCGGAACCATCGGCATCGGAGCAGCACGGCCCCTTCTGGCTTTTCAGGCCGTTGAACCACGCCCTCAATTCGGGATTGGCGTTGGCAAATTGGCCGCGGTCGCGGGCATGGCCAAGTTGGGACGCGAGCCCCAGCAACACGACCGCGAGGCCTACGATCAGCGGCGTTCTCCAGCGCCCCGTGCCGCCTTGCGGGTTCTCCAGGCCGTCATATTCCCCGTTGTCGTCAGTCCATGGACGCGGCTCACCGCCGCCGGAATCGATCCAGTTGTTCACCTGCATCCTGCTCCAGCACCCACCGGCCGGTGCGGAGTTGTCTAAGCATTTCGCATGCCAACTTTACGGCCACGGAGCGGCGCTGTCTTCCCGGCGTCATACGGATAGTCGCGTCGTTCACCGGTCAACCTGACGCGTTGACGCTGCGCATCCTGCTTTGGCATAAGCAAGCGTCGACCCCGCCGTGACGGAGGTCGCAACCGGTTCCAGCATGAAAAACGGTCTGTATTCGATCCACGTCAGCCTGCAGGACGGCCGATCCGGCAAGGGCAGCGGCGTGGTCATGTTCCGGGATGGCAAGATCCTCGGCGGCGACGCCTATCTGTTCTACACCGGCAGCTATACGACCAAGGGCGATACCTTCAAGGGCGAGGTGCTGGTGCAGCGCCATACCTCCAGCCCCGACGCCAATCCGCTGTTCGGCGGGCCGAGCCCGGTTGGCGTCGGCGTCTCCGGCACCTTCACCGATACCGCCGGCGTCATGAGCGGGACGGCGCTGGTCGGCAAGGCCAGCCAGATTTTCTCGGCAACCTTGCGCAAGCTGGTCGACACGGATTAGCGCGCGCGTTTTCGAGCGAAGCCTGCCCCGCACTTGATGCGGGGTGGATACCGGTTCGCGTGAAGAAAACGCGTCAAACCAAATGCTATTCCGCGGCCTGCTCCAGCGGCGCCACCCGCGGCAGGATGATCTGGACCCGCGTACCGCTGCCCGGCTCGGAGTCGAGGTCGAGCCGGCCGCCGAGGCGGTTGGTCACGATCGAGTAGACGATGTGCAGGCCGAGCCCGGTGCCGCCCTGGTCGCGGCGGGTCGTGAAGAACGGATCGAAGGCGCGGCGGCGGACATCGAGCGACATGCCGCAGCCATTGTCGGCAAAGATGATCTCGACATTGTCCTTGCCGGACTCCCGCACCTGGATATCGACCGCGCCGGGCCGGCCGTCCGGGAAAGCGTGCGCCACCGCATTGAGGAACAGGTTGGTGAGCACCTGCCCGTAGGGTCCAGGATAGGAGTTCATCACGAGATTGGGCTGGCAGTCGACGTTGAGCGTCAGGTGGTGCTTCCGCAGTCCCGGCCTCAGGCTCATCACCACCTGCTCGGTCAGATCGCCCAGGTCGAAGACGCGCTGATCGCTGTAATTGCGGTCGGCGGCGACCTGCTTGAACGAGGTGATCAGCTCGGCGGCGCGGTTGAGATTGGCCACGAGCTGCGAAGACGCGTCGCGGCTGGCCTCCAGAAAGTCGTTGAGGCTCGATCGCCTGAGATCGCCGCGCGCGACCTCGGCGGTGAACAGAGCGGTCTTGCGCTCCAGCGACGAGGCCACTGTCAGGCTGATGCCGACGGGATTGTTGACCTCATGGGCGACGCCCGCCACCAGCCGGCCGAGGGCGGCAAGCTTTTCCGCCTCGATCAGGGATTGCTGGGTCTCGCGCAGATTGCGCAACGCCGCTTCCGCGGCATCCTTGGCCTTGCGCATCTCGGCTTCGCCGCGCTTGCGCTCGCCGATATCGAGCGCGACCGTGACGATGCTCTCGATGTCGCCGTCGCCGTCGAGCAGCGGGAGCTTGTTGACCAGCCAATGCCGCAGATTGCCGGATGAATCCAGATATTCCTCTTCGTAGAATCCGAGCCCCGTGCCCGCCGCCAGCACCCGCTTGTCGTTCTCGTCGGTCTTCCGCGCTCCGTAGCGCGACATCAGGTCGGTGGTGGTGCGGCCGATGGCGTCGCCCGGCTCGACGCCGAAGATGCCGGCCATATAGCGGTTCATCAGGATATAGCGCAGCTGCTTGTCCTTGACGTTGATGACGGCCGGCACGGTGTCGATCACCTGCTGCAGCAGCCTGCGGCCTTCGGCGACCGCATCCTCGGCACGCTTCTGGTCGGTGATGTCGCGCACCGTCCCTTCATAGCGGACGATCTCGCCGCTTTCGTCGCGCACCGCGGTGGCGCTGTCTGAGAGCCAGAGCACCGTGCCGGCACGCTGGTGCACCTGATATTCGAATTCGCGGACCATGCCGTCGCGCTGCATCAGCAGCCGGTATTCGGCGCGCGCCTCCGGATGCACGTAGATGGTCTGGCTGATATCGCCGATTTCGCGGATCAGATCCTCCGGCGTGTCGTATCCCATCATCCGCGCCAGCGCCGGATTGGCATTGAGCAGCGCGCCGGCCGGCGTCGTCACGTAAATCCCGTCGACCGAGCCTTCGAACAGTTTGCGATAGCTTTCCTCGGCGAGCCGCTGCTCGGCCAGCGCATGAACCGCCGCTTCGCGCGCGGTATCGGCCTCCGCCAAAGTGCGGCGGAACACCTCGGCGGCGCGCGCGATGTCGCCGATTTCGTTGTTCACGTCGGTCAGGGGAATCGAGGCATCCTTCTGGCCTCCGGCCAGCGCGCGGATCGAGGTTGCGATCGACGCCAGCGGCCGCACGGTGCGGCTGACCACGAACAGCGCCGCGAAAATCCCGATCAGGACGCCGGCGGTGCCGAGCACGATGCTCTGCCATTTGGTCTCGGCAAGCGTCCGCGCGAAATCGCGCGACAGCACCCGCCCCCGCCGCGCGCTGACTTCGCGCAACAATTCGGTGACGCGCCCGATCAGCCGGCCCTCGGTGCCCAGCACTTCCTTGTCGAGCTTGGCGATCTCGGCTTCCGTGCCCGAAATCGCCGTGATCGCGTCGGCATAGGCGTCGGCCGCGGCGCGCAGCGGCGGATCATCGATCGGCAGCGCCCGCATACTCTGCGCCGACCGCTCGGCCGCATCGGGATCGTGCGCCAGAAGCGCGGCATTGACCTGGTTCTGGGCCCGGAACAGGCTCCTGGCGGTGGCGCGGTCGGGCACCCCTGCGATCGCCGTTTCGAACCGCTCGCGCACCGGCGGCAAAGCGTCGATCAATTCCGCCCGCCGCGCGATCAGCGCTGTGACGCGCTCGATGCCGTCGCGGTAGTTCTGCAGCCGGGCGCTGACGCCGTCGATCATGTCCTGCTGCTCGGGCGCGAGCTCGAGCCGGGTCTTTTTCAGAAGCGCGGTCAGGGCCGAGGCCGACTCGCCCACCCGGTCCGGCCGGGCGCCCTGGCTGGTGACGAAATCCCGCGCCGCGAGCCGCAGCTCGTTCATGCGCCGGTCGATCTCTTCGGCGAGGTCGCCGACGTCCTGCAGCCGCTGCAGCTCGGCAAAGGTCGCATCGATGTGCCGGATCGCGATCACGCTCGCCATGCTGGTCGCCGTGATCACCGCCAACAACAGCAGGAAGCTGCCGAAGGTCAGCTGACCGATCGACAGCGAATGCGATCTTATCCTTGCTAGCAATGCCGCAAATACAGAAGGCATGGTTAATGGGACCGGGCTTCAATGGGCCGCAATATACGACGTAATGCATGTCAGGGGGAACATGCTGGAGACCGCGGACCGATGCCCGCCCGGCCGCATTGTCCGGGCGCATGCCGCATTTGTCCTGTTCCGCCACAATTCCGGCGCCAGGCAGCGCGCCGGCTCGCCAGCCCGCAAGATCGAGCTTTTTCGCGTCAATCCTCTGCTGTGCTTTCCGGCTACGCGGTGCTGGATTGCGCGCCTGCGCGAACGTCGTCAGTAAGAGGCGGCTAGCGCCGCCAGCTTCCGAGCCTGAATCGTCATCGCGGCGACTCCTATCACCACGCAGCCTAGGCCGATCCATGCCGTCGGGGTCAGCCTTTCGCCGAGCCAGTCCACGCCGAACGCGACGCCTATCCGCACGCGCAGATAGGCCTGCGCCGTGGTGCCGACCGAGCCGAGCGTGTGCACCAGCCTGAAATAGATCTCTAAGGCCAGCGCCGTATAGAACACCGCCAGCGCAAGCAGCGCCAGCAGCGAGCTCGTCGAGCGCGCTAGCGTCCACTGCCTCTCCACCACTAGGCTCACGCGAACGATTATCGCCAGCGCCGCAAGCAGCGATCCGGCCTCCAGCGCCATCGGATCGAGACCTTTAAAGCCGCGGCTTAATATGCGCCGCCCGGCTATCAGACGCGTCTCTGGCTACGATGGCGATCTCGGCTGCGATCTTCTCGTTTAGACCTGCAAGAGCCTACACGTCGATGTTCAGGCAGATACCGGCCATCACGTCTATGACACCGAACAGCTTTCTCATCCTCACCAGCTCGTGGCGAGCCAGCGCCTGCGTTCAGCAAGAACGCTAACATCGGCGAGGTCGAATTGAGTATGGTCGCGAGCCCCGCGTCGATGCGTGCGTTCGCCCCACGCGATCAGCGTCCACGGGATCACGCTGTTGAGACAGGCCTGTAACAGGAAGCGCCGCCAGATCTCGGCATCCGCGCTGCATCCACAAGCCGCGCCCATCTCATGATCGCGAGCAGCAACAGCCCTGCAATCGACGTGCGCGCCGCGATCAGGGTTACCGTCGCTATAATCGCCACGCCGAGCTTGATGAAGGTGTAATACTCGCCCCACAGCGTCGCAGCAGCAAGAGCAGCGCGAGCTCTATCGCTACGCGCGATGTTGCGGACCGGCCTTACCCACCCCGATCATACCGCCCTCCCCGAGAGCCAGTCCGCTGTTACCTCTAACAGACCTTCGCGCCCATGTTCGAGATACATCAGATGAGTCGCCGCTGAAACGACGACTTCAGCCTTTTCGCTTGCGCCAAACGCATCGATCGCCATGTCGCATCAACGTCCTGGCACAGCTTGTCCTACGCACCGCGCACGATCAGCGTCTGCGCCGTGACGCAGCCTAGATCATAGGCGAGTTTCCCCGACAGCGCCGCGAGGTTGTCCGCTACCCGTCCGTTGTAGTTCCTGACGGACAGCGGCGTCCGCTATGCCTCCTCCGAGTCAGTCTCAAGATACGCCGAGCCCCATTCCGCGAGATCAGCTCTATCAGGAGGGGCCGATTATCCAGCGACACGTCTTCCACTAAGCGCGCTAATTGCTCCTACACCGAGAGAACGCCATCCCCCAATTGTTCGCGGCGACAATCCCCGCGTTTGCCGCTGCGCTATCGGACCGAACATCACCAGGCTATTCACCGCCTCCTCGTGTTCGCCGGCGTATCGCCCGGCCGCCTGGTGCCCCAGGCATGTGCATGATATAAACCTTTCCGCTCCGCATTCTCGCCTTATTTGAGCACAACGGCTCGATCCAAACGTCGATGTTGGCTCGTTCGCATCAACGTCATGACTCCCCCGGGTCTTGTCCATCTGACCATAGCGCGATGAGCCGCCGAAGCCTGCGAAATCTAAACTCCAGACATCGAAGCCCCTGTCTACCAGATGCTTCGCCCAGGAGCGGTTGTGGAAGCGATACCCCATCGACAACGCCGAGAGAAACGTTGCACCGTGCATGTAGAGCACAGGTTCGCCCCGGCCAGGCCAATGCCGCACCAGCAGATCATCCACACCGTCAGGCCGCCGGCCGCAATCTTGCTTCGACGCATTGCGTTCGATCGAACTTCTATGTATTGCCAGAGTCACGTTCGCATCCTCGTCCACAGCGCCGACCGCGGCTGTACGAGGCGTAAGCTCAGCGTAATCTCTGACATATATTTCGTTACGCATCGATGTTGGATCGTCATCACGATGAGCCAACGGCTTGCCATGACCATGCCGAGAGGACGATCACCCCACCGCGCCGACTTCGAACACCTCGCCGTCGTAGCCGGCTTCGAGCGGGATGCGGAGCTGGCGGCCGCCGTTGAGTTTCGTCATCACCGGCATCACGGTGACGATGCTCTTGCCCCTGGAGTCGTCGAGGGCGGCCTTGACGCTTGCCTGCTTGCCGAGCCGGATCAGGTTGCGCGTGGTCGGGAACGGCAGCTTGAACCGGCCGCTCTCGCCGCCTTCCAGCGCCTCGCGCGGCGACACCCAGATCGAGTCGGTGGATTCCTTGCCGTCATGGGCGCCGGCCTGTTCCGGCGGCGCTGCGGCGAGGAAGAACCAGGTGTCGAACCGCTTAGGCATGCCTTCCGGCGTGATCCAGTGCGCATAGGGGACGAGTTCGTCGAGCGCCAGCAGTAGCGCGTTGTCCGCGAGCACCTTCAGGAACGTCGTCTTGCCGTCGCATAATTCAGTGCGATGGGCCTTCTCGATCTCGCTGGCCCGTTTCGCATCGACCAGCGCCTTGGAGCCGCGCGGGCGCGCAAGCAGGATGCCGCTTTCCTCAAAGGTCTCGCGGATCGCCGCGATCCGGAAACTCAGGGCGGCGGCATCGAGCCCCTCGCCGCCCGAATAAAGCGTTGGGTTGGCGATGATCTCCTGGTCGCCCTTGTCGACGCTGCCGCCGGGAAACACCAGCGCGCCGGAGTTAAAGTCGATCTCATAATGGCGCACCATCATGAAGACCTCGACTTCGCCTTTTGTCACGGCGCTGTCGCGCAGCAGCAGAATGGTCGAGGCGGGACGCGGCGGCTTTGCGGTTTCGGTCATGAGATCAACCCGCCGCGCTGGATTGCGGCTGCAGATTGGCGCGGCGATCGACCCGCGCCACCCGCGACAGCAGGTAATCGACTTCGGCCTTCGCGGTTGCGGTGATGGCCGCGCCCGGCTTGCGCTGCGCGCTGGAGGCAATCACGCCGCGCTTCTGCAGCACGTATTTGCGCACCGCCAATCCCGCACCGGGCTGCTGCTCGTAACGGATGAGCGGCAGATGCGCATCGAACAAATCGTGCGCGGCATCGCGCTTGCCCGCCTTCGACAGCTTTACCACGTCGATCAGGAGTTCCGGGAAGGCATAGCCGGTCATGGCGCCGTCGGCGCCGCGCTCCATCTCGAAATCGAGAAACAGCCCGCCATTGCCGGTCAGGATCGACAGCGGCCGCAGCGAGCCGTCTTTTTGGAATGCACGCAACGCGCTGATCTTTTCCAGCCCCGGCCAGTCCTCGTGCTTGAGCATTACGCAGGACGGTGAGTCCATCACGATCTTGCGGATCACCGCCGGGGTGAACACCACCGACAGGGTCAGCGGATAATCCTGCAGCACCCAGGGAATGTCGTCGCCGATCGCTTCCTGTGCCTGCTTGAAATAGCCTGATATCTGGTCATCGGTGCGCAGATGCGGCGGCGGCGCGATCATCACCCCGGCAGCACCGGCATCCATCGAGGCCTTCGCCAGCGAGCGCATACTGGCAAACCCAGGCGCCGAGACGCCGACGATGATCTGCATAGTCTTGGCGCGCTTGACGAAGCGGATCGCCACCTGCTCGGCCTCGGCGGCATCGAGCTTCGGCGCCTCGCCCAGAATGCCCAGCACGGTCACCCCGTCGCAGCCGACCTCGGCGTAAAAATCCGTCAGCCGGTCGATCGATTTCTCGTCGATGCGGCCGTCCTCGTGGAACGGCGTCGGCGCGATCGCGAAGGTGCCTGCGGCCTTGGCGGTGAGTTTTGTCATCTGGTGCCTCAATTGTTTCCGTACACCCTACTGCGTTCATTCCGGGCTCGCGACCTTGTCGCGCCCCGGAATGACGCAGGCTAAAACCTTCGCGCGCCCATCTTGATCTCTTCCTCGGTGAAAAAGATCTCCCGGGCGTGCTCGACGATATCCTCCGGCTTCCATCCCGTATGCGGCGGCTTCCAGCCCGGCTTTTCCATCATCCGCATCTCGCGTACGCCGCGCGGACCGGAAACACCGAGCACCTTGCCGGTCTGGTCGCCCGACAAATCGCTGACCATGTATAGCACGGCCGGCGCGATGCCATCAGGCCCAAGCGCCATTCCGGGGTTCTCGATATAGCGCGGCAGGTCTGCGGTCATGCGGGTCAGCGCGCCCGGCGCCAGCGTCCAGATCCGGATGTTGTATTTGCGGCCCTCGATCGCCAGCACGTTGGACAGGCCCCAGATACCGCCCTTGGCCGCGCCGTAATTGCTCTGGCCGAAATTGCCGATCAGGCCCGAGGTCGACGCGGTATTGACGATGACCCCGCCGCCGTTCTCGCGCATCCAGCGGAACACCGGCTGGGTGACGCAGAACGTGCCCTTCAGATGCACCTTCAGCACCTTGTCCCAGGCGGCTTCGGTGGCCTTGGCAAAGGTCTGGTCGAGCAGGATGCCGGCATTGTTGACGAGGATGTCGGCGCGGCCGAAGTGCTTGATGGCGTCGTCGAACACCGATTGACCGCCCGCCATGGTCGAGATGTCGGCGCCGTTGGCGACCGCGCGGCCGCCTTCCGCCTTGATCGCATTGACGACCTTCTGCGCCATCGAGACATCGGCGCCGGAGCCATCGCGGGGACCGCCGAGGTCGTTGACCACGACAGCCGCGCCCTCGCGCGCGAACAACTTTGCATAGGCCTCACCGAGCCCGCCGCCCGCGCCGGTGATCAGCGCCACCTTGCCGTCGAGTAATCCCATGGTGTCTTGCTCCCGTATCGTCGTTCATTTACCTCTCGTCATGGCCGTGCTTGTCCGCGGCCATCCACGTCTTTCTTGCTTCCGAAGGAAGACGTGGATGCCCGGCACAAGGCCGGGCATGACGACGTCACTCAAAGCGCCCGCCCCTGCCCGATCTCACCCCAACACCGTCTTGCCGCTCTTGATGACGGCGACGTTGCGCGCCTTCACTTTGGCCTCGAACGAAATCACATTGCCGTCCTTCCACAGATCCATGGTCACGGTCTCGCCGGGATAGACCGGCGAGGAGAACCGCGCGGCGTGCTGCCTGAAGGCACTCGGATCGTAGTCGGCGTAGGTCTGCAGGATGCCGCGGCAGGTGATGCCGTAGGTGCACATGCCGTGCAGGATCGGCTTGGGGAAACCGGCGCGCTTGGCGAATTCGGGATCTGAGTGCAGCGGATTGCGGTCGCCGCACAGGCGATAGACCAGCGCCTGATCCGGGCGGGTGGAAATATCGATCGATTTGTCGGGGCTGCGGGTCGGCACCTTGTGCGGTTCGGGCTGGCCTTCCGACGGGCCGCCGAAGCCGCCGTCGCCGCGGGCGAACCGTGAGGCCACCAGCGTCGCCAGTTTTTCGCCCTGCTCGTCCCGGAGCACGGTCTGGTGCCGGATCACGGCGCCCTTGTCCTTGCCCTTGTCGAAGACGTCCAGCACCGTTGAATCGGCGGTGATGCGGGCCGCTATCGCGAGCGGCTTGTGGAAGGTGATGTCGCGCTCGCCGTCGACCACCATCACGCGGTTGAGATTCATCTCGCCCGGCCCCGCGCCCCACGCCGCGACGGACGCGAACGTCGGGACCACTTTCAAGGGACGGGGCGTGGCGACCGCCTCGTTGACGAAGGCGAGTTCCTTCTCATCCATCGGATCCGCACCCATGCCGATGCCATAGGCGTACAACATCACCTCGCGATCGCTGTAGGCGTATTTCTGGCCGAGGTTCTTCAGGGCCATCAGCTCGTCGTACTTGATCGGCATGTGATGTTCCTCCCGAATTTTTTTGTTTCTGCGACACCTACAGGTGTCATCCCCGCGAAAGCGGGGTCCAGTAATCACCGGCGTTTACCGGATCCCCGCTTTCGCGGGGATGACGACCTCTTGTTGGCAAATTGAACATCGTGCGCACCTCTCCTCACACCGGCGTAAAGAACGGCAGCGGCGGGCCGTCGGTGGTCTTGAACACCACTTTTACCTTCTGGCCGATCTTCAGCTTGCTCTGGTCGCAGTCGACGAAATTGGTCAGCAGCGACGGGCCTTCCTTCAGCGTGACATAGCCGATCGCGTAAGGCCCCGTGGCGGATTTGCGCATCAGGCTGAACGTATAGATCTCGCCCTCGCCCGAGCTTTCCTCCCACACCGTCTTGTCGGAGAAGCAGAACGGGCAGATCGAGCGCGGGAAGTAATGCGCCTCGCCGCAGGCGGTGCAGCGCTTGATCAGGAGCTTGCCTTCGACCGCCTGGTCCCAGAAATGCTTGGTCTCGGGATTGCCCTGCGGCGTCGGATATTTCACGGGGTTGTCCATCACACGCGCTCCAGAATGCAGGTCGATGCGGCGTGGCGAACGCCGAGCAGGCCGCCGGTGCCATGGGCAATGGCGAGGTCGCAATTTTTCACCTGCACCTTGGGATGCGCTTCGCCCGCGCAGCTGCCGCACCGCTTCGATGATCTTGGTCATGCCGCCGCGGTTCACGGGGTGATTGCTGCAGAGCCCGCCGCCGTCGGTGTTGAACGGCAGCTTGCCGACGCCGGAAATCAGATTGCCGTCGGCGACGAACTTGCCGCCCTCGCCCTTCTTGCAGAAGCCGAGATCCTCGAGCTGCATCAGCACCGTGATGGTAAAACTGTCGTAGATCGAGGCGTATTTGATGTCCTTCGGCGTTACGCCGGCCTCTTCGAACGCGCGCGGACCCGACCAGACGCCGGCGGAATAGGTCAGGTTGAGATCCTTGCCGCCGCGCGGCCCCTTGATCGCCTCGCCATGGCCGATCATCCGCACCAGCGGCTTCTTCAGGCTCTTGGCAATCGCCTCCGTGGTGACGATCAGCGCGCCGCCGCCGTCGGTGACGACGCAGCAATCCATCCGGTGCAGCGGATCGGAGATCATCGGCGAGTTGAGCACGTCCTCGACGGTGACGACCTCCTTGAGCATCGCGTGCGGGTTGTATTGCGCGTGATGGGAGGCCGCGACCTTGATCCAGGCCAGCTGCTCGCTGGTGGTGCCGAACTCATGCATGTGACGCATGGCGCACATGCCGTAAACATTGTGCGTGGTGGCGCCGTAAGCGGCCTCGAAATCGACCTCCGCGCCGGTGGCGCGCGGCGGCATCGCGCCGGTGCGCGGCTTGCCGGCGAGCGTGATCAGCGCGATCGAACATTTGCCGGCGGCGATCGCCTCCGCCGCATGGCCGAGATGCACCAGATAGGAGCAGCCGCCGGTATCGGTGGAATCGAAATGCCGGACCTTCAGGCCGAGATAATCGACCATCGCCATCACCCCGCCGGGGGCGTCGCCGGCGCAGAAATAGCCGTCGATATCGGCCTTGGTGAGGCCGGCGTCTTCCAGCGCGCCCTTGGCGACTTCGGCATGGAGCTGCGGGGTGGATTTATCGGGTGCATGCCGGGTCGGATGCTCGTAGATCCCGGCGAGATAGGCCTTGCCCTTGATGGTCAAATCGTTCTCCGCTGGCGTTTCTTGTTCGCTGGCGGTTTTTGTGGCCTGCCGGGGCAGGCTTGGCAAGCGTCGAAATATTCCGTCAGGCGAGATGGCAGCCGCTGGACCCAAGTCGGGATGATTATGAACGAACATCGTATCAGTCCGGAATGCCAAGGCTGTCATACCCGCGAATGCGGGTATCCAGTACGCTGCGGCTTTTCGGTTCTATCATCGACTTCGCTGGAATACTGGGTCGCCCGGTCAAGCCGGGCGATGACGACTGGATGTGTGACTACGTTCTCGCGGCGCGATGCGTCCGAGGTTTGCAAGGTAACTTTCGCGCCTCTCGAAAAGAGAGGGCGCAGGGAATGCCGGATGCGCGCTGCACCCGCGGTCTCGTGTGCATGTAGACAAGAAGATGCGCACACGAGCATACAGGGCAGCGGAGGCAATCCGACATTCCCTGCGCAATGGCTTTACGGCTTATAGCGCGCTCTCCCTGGTGATCGGGCTTGTTTGACACCATCGCCTCGCGAATATGGTTTTGTCCGCCCGGTCGGGCTTTCCAAAACCTCCGCGAGACTTGACGCCAACCGCTGAGGCGTCAGGACCACACGATCTTTGCCGTACGCTTCAATGCCGTTCGTCTGCGCGCCCTGCGGTCGCTCACGGATTGATAAAATCCGCCCTGCGATCGCTTCTGCGCGCGCGGCACTGCCGCGTCCACCGCTCCCCGCCCCACGTTCGTGACGATGGCCAACGCCCCTCTTTCGGGACGGGATGGCAAATCATATAGGCTGATTTGCATTTCGGAAAAACAGAAATATTTTTGCCAAAGGGACTGGACAGGGCAAATCACGTTGATCCGCGCTGCCACGAAATCGGATTCTTTGATGCAAAGCGACCGCGCGCTCAGCGCAGGTCAAGCCGAGCAGCCGCGTCCGCGCAAATCAGTCCAGTAACCGTTGCACCGGCAGGAGCGCAGCCGTTGCGAAGCCGTCGTCGTGCTTTGAACTATTTCCGATTCGGGGCATGCGCGGACATAGCCGGCACTTGCTGCTAGCTCGCCCGGGTCAGCAATTGACCACTGAACGGACATTTGATCTGTGCGGTCCCTTGCGACGTTAACTCGTCACTTTCCCGTGTTTCGCCTAATTACATGCAACCTTAACTCGAAATCTGAAACAATCCAGTTTTGGTAGAATGGACGAAGTGTAAATGTCCGAACAAGCTGCATTCGTTCTAAAGGCACTCTGCTTCATAGCAGCGGCGGCATTCGTATCTTGCGGTCGTATCGGCGCAACTGAGTTGCTCGCAAATCGCGTCAATCGGCCATCAATGCCACGGCTCTGACGGGATCGTCTGGCGTGCTGCCCTGTCTTCGTTGCTCCGATTGGACATTCCAGCGTTGATTGGCTCGATTACGATTTCCGTAGTATCTGTCCGTCGATATATCGCGGGATGGCGTTGACAGAACGGCGATCGGGGGCATAGCCGGTCCGCTTTCTGTGTCACATCGCCCTTGACCAGCTCGATTTCATCGAAGGAGCGGCTTGACGGGGACAGTGGCATCAGTTTCGGCGAGATCGCCAGTCGCATCGCCGAGCTCGTACGCTGCTCCGACATTGTAACTCCTTGAGCGGCTCGGGCAAGATCGCTCGGCGATCTCTGCTGACAGGATTGTCGAGGCAGGATATTGCTCGCTCGGCATCTCGAGACAGGTATTTCCGTTTCGACATTGGATCACGTCGACGCCATCCCTGCGATGCCATTCTTGCGCAATGACGCGTCTAGAGAGATTGAAATGCGCAGCTCTACAGCCAGGCCATGAAGTGTCGGGACATAGCTTCGCTGCATCAGGATTGATCGTTATCGAGCATGGAATCGCAAAAGCCGCACCACGAACTCGATTTATGAGTACGGGCCTTACATCGGCAGGCAGCCTGCGCCATCGCTGACTCTTTCTGATGGCCAAGTGAAGCAAGCCATCCTTCGAACGCTTGTTGCAAGTCCTGATGAGGACTTCACAGGCGCGATCGATAGCTCGCCGGCGAACGCGGCCCGACCACAGTTTCTGGCTAAGAGAAGCGTTGCGAACAGTATGTTCGATCACGCGGTATGGGTCCCGGCTCAAGGCCGGGACGACGATGTCGCAGTTCGTTACTCCGCCGCGATCTGCCGCGGTGCCGGCGGCGGGTTGGCGAGGTCGTTTGCCAGTTGCGCGTAGCGCGCCCTGGCATCCTCGATCGATTTTTCCTTCACCGGCCCGAAGCCGCGAATGCGGTCCGGCAGCGAGAGAATCTCGATCGCGGTGTCGAGCGTCAGCGGCGACAGCACCGTCAGCACGTGGGCGACGTCCTTCTCGTAACCGGCGATCAGGTCGCGCTCGAGCCTGCGGTGCGGCGTCTGGGCGAAGATGTCGAAGGCCGTGCCGCGCAGATGGCGCATCTTTGCCAGCAGCCGGAACACCGGCATCAGCCAGGGGCCGAACGCGCGCTTTTTCGGCCGTCCCAGCGCGTCCTTGCCGCCGGCCATGATCGGCGGCGCCAGGTTGAACTTGATCTTGATGTCGCCGTCGAACTGATCGCGGAGCTGCTTTTCGAAGCGGCCGTCAGTGTAAAGCCGCGCCACCTCGTACTCGTCCTTGTAGGCGAGCAGCTTTGCGTAGTTGATCGCGACCGCGCGCGGCAGTTCTTCACCGAAGCCGCCATTGAGCGCGGCGTCGCGCACCTGCGCCACCAGCTTGCGGTAGCGCTCGGCGAGCTTTGCGTCCTGATAGTCCGTCAAAAACGCGCTGCGGTGGGCGATGATTTCGTCGAGCGACATCGCATCGAGCGTTTTCGGCGCGACCGTCTCGTCCTGGCCCTTCATCATGGTCAGAAGACGCGCCGGATCGGCCGCTGCCAGACGCCCGAGCCGGAACGCCTGGGTGTTCATCTTGATGGCCACGCCGTTGACCTCGATCGCCTGCTCGATCGCGGCCGCCGACAATGGCAGCAGGCCCTTCTGATAGGCGTAGCCCATCATCATCATGTTGGTGGCGATGGAATCGCCGAGCAGGACCTCGGCGGGCTTGGTGAAATCGAAGAACGCCGAATCCTGCCGCAGCGCCGTTTCCAGCACGTGATTGACCTTGCGGCTCTGGAAATTGAAATCGCGGTTGAGGATGAAATCGGCTGTGGGGATGACGTGGCTGTTGATGACGCCATAGGTGCGGCCGGATTCGCAGAGCGTCATGGTTTCCTTGGCAGCGGCCACGACCTCGTCGGCGGCGATCACGAGATCGGCGGTGCCGGTGACGATGCGCGAACAGGTGACGTCGGCGGTATGCTCGGACAAACGGACGTGGCTCAGCACCGCGCCGCCCTTTTGCGCCAGGCCCGACATGTCCAGGATCATGCTGGCCTTGCCTTCGATATGCGCGGCCATGCCGAGCAGCGCGCCGATGGTCAAAACGCCGGTGCCGCCGACGCCGCCGACAGCGACGTTATACGGCCGGTCCAGCGAGGGCCTCGAGGCCGGTTCCGGCAGCTCGCCGATATTGCCGAGATCGGCCGGCGCGCGGCGGCGCAGCTTGCCGCCATCCACGGTGACGAAGGACGGGCAGAATCCCTTGACGCAGGAATAGTCCTTGTTGCAGGTCGACTGGTTGATGGCGCGCTTGCGGCCCATCTCGGTCTCCAGCGGCTCGACCGAGATGCAGTTCGACTGCACCGAGCAATCGCCGCAGCCTTCGCAGACCGCCGGATTGATGATGACGCGGCGCTGCGGATCCTCCAGCGTGCCCCGCTTGCGGCGGCGGCGCTTTTCCGCCGCGCAGGTCTGCACGAAGACGATGGCGGAGGCGCCCTTCACCTGGCGCAGCGTCTTCTGCACCTCGTCGAGCTGGTCGCGGTGCGCGGTCTTGGTGCCCGGCGCGATGTCGGAAGCCGGATAGGCGTCGGGATTCTCCGACACGAGATAAATGTCGCGGATGCCTTCGGAGTGCAGCTGGAAGGTGATCTGCTGCGGGGACAGCTCGCCGTCGACATGCTGGCCGCCGGTCATCGCGGTCGCGTCGTTGTAGAGGATCTTGTAGGTGATGTTGGCCTTGGAGGCGACCGCCTGGCGGATCGCGAGGCTACCGGAGTGGAAATAGGTGCCGTCGCCGAGATTGGCGAATACGTGCTCTTCCTTGGTGAAGGGCGCGACGCCGACCCACGGCACGCCCTCGCCGCCCATATGGGTGAAGGTTTCGGTGCTGCGGTTCATCCACAGCGCCATGAAGTGGCAGCCGATGCCGGCGAAGGCGCGGCTGCCTTCCGGCACCTTGGTCGAGGTGTTGTGCGGACAGCCCGAGCAGAAATACGGCGTGCGGGTGATCGGCGCCACCGCCTGCATCTGGGTGGCCTGGCGGCCGTTGAACCAGTCGGCCTTGGCGCGCAGCATCGCGGCGATTTCGGGATTGAGGTTGAGGCGCAACAGCCGCTCGGTAAGGGAACTGGCGAGCGAGGCGACGCTGAGTTCCTCGGCGAAGGGCAGGAAGCGCTTGTCGTGCTCGTCCATCTTGCCGACGATGCGCGGGCGGACGTCGTCGCGCCAGTTGAACAGTTCCTGCTTCACCTGATTTTCGACGATCTCGCGGCGTTCCTCGATGATCATGATCTCTTCGAGACCGACCGCGAATTCACGCACGCCCTGCGGCTCCAGCGGCCAGGGCATGCCGATCTTGTAAAGCCGCAGGCCGATTTTGGCAGCGACTTCGGGCGTCACGCCGAGTTCGCGCAGCGCCTGCCGGATGTCCTCGTAGCTCTTGCCGGAGGCCATGATGCCGAAGCGCGCGTTCGGCGAATCCATGGTGATGCGGTTGACCTTGTTGGCGCGGGCAAAGGCGATGGCGGCAAAGCCCTTGTAGTCCTGCAGGCGCCGGTCCTGGTCGTAGCGGTCATCGGGCCAGCGCAGATTGAGGCCGCCGGGCGGCATCTCGAAATCGGTCGGAATGATGAAGGGTTTCATCTCGTCGGAAAGATCGATCTCGGCCGTGGTCTCCACCGTCTCGGTGATCACCTTCATGCCGACCCAGCAGCCGGAATAGCGCGACATCGCGATACCCAGCAGCCCCATCTCGATCATTTCGTGGATACTGGAGGGATAGAGATAGGGCATCAGCGCGGAGATGAAGGCGTGGTCCGACTGATGCGGCACGGTGGAGGATTTGGCGCCGTGGTCGTCGCCGGCCAGGCACAGCACGCCGCCGTTCTTCGCCGAGCCCGCCGCATTGCCGTGGCGGAACACGTCGCCGCAGCGGTCGACGCCGGGGCCCTTGCCGTACCAGATGCCGACCACGCCGTCGTGATTGGCGCCGGGGGAAAGGTTGAGCTGCTGCGAACCCCAGATCGCGGTGGCCGCGAGGTCCTCGTTGACGCCGGGCTGGAACTTGACGTTGTACTGTTCGAGGTGTTTTCGGGCGGCGAAGAGCTGCTGGTCGTACCCGCCGAGCGGCGAGCCGCGATAGCCGCTGATGAAGCCCGCGGTATTCAGCCCTGCGGCGCGGTCGCGCCGGATCTGGGCCATCGGCAGGCGCACCAGCGCCTGGATCCCGGTCAGGAAGACGTGGCCTGAGCCTTGGGTGTATTTCTGGTCGAGACTGATCGGACCCTGGTTGATTCCCATTCCGCCCTCTTGCCACCCTCTTGCGCCGTCGCACGGTCGTTCGCCGCGCCGGCCGTTTTTTACCTAGCCATTCAACCCGTTACGACAAGGCTCAAGGGCCGCGCCAAGTTCATGGCTGCCAGTCTATGTCGATTTTCGCGGCCGGCGCATCACAAATCTGGGCAAGGCGGTGCCGCGTTGCCGAATCGCAATTTCATGCCCGAAAGCGCGGTGGCTCATTTCGCTTTGTGTCGCAGCGGGCGGCAGCGGCGAAACGACCTGAGGCGCCCGGCGTCGCATTTTCGCGCTATACTGTCCGGAACTGGGAGGCAGACCGGTGCCGGAACGACATGGCGTCATGCGGGCGATTCTCGGATTCGCACTTTTGTGCACTGCATTCAGCAGTGGATCAGCCTTGATTGGGCCTTGGCCAGGCGCAAGCCGACCCCTCGGAAGAGACCATTGCGCACGGCAAGGCGCTCGCCATCGCCGGCGATTGCGCCAGTTGCCATACTGCCGATCCGGCAAAACCGTTTGCCGGGGGCAAGCGCATCGACACCCAGTTCGGCGCGATCTATTCGCCCAACCTGACGCCGGATCGCGAAACCGGACTCGGCGCCTGGAGCGACGAGGATTTTGTCCGCGCGTTTCGCTCCGGCATGGCGCCCGACGGCTCACGCTACTACCCGGCATTCCCCTATCCCTATTTCACCAAGGTCACTCGCCAGGACCTGCTGGCGATCCGCGCCTATCTCGCGACGCTCGCCCCCTTCAGCAACGCACACCCGTCACCGCAATTGCGCTGGCCGCTGAACTACCGCGTGGTGATGCGGCTGTGGGGTTACCTGTTCTTCCGGCCCGGCATCTTCGAGCCGAACCAGCAGAAAAGCGCGGAATGGAATCGCGGCGGTTATCTGGTCAGGGGTGTCGCGCATTGCGGCGCGTGCCACACGCCCAAGAACAGCTTCGTCGCCGACAAGCGCAGCCGCGCCTTCGGCGGCGGACCGGTCGACGGCTGGTTCGCGCCACGCCTCGACAACGCCACCCGGACTGGGTTGAAATCGTGGAGCGTTGACGACATCGCCGAGTACCTGGCGAGCGGCCGCAACGGCAAGAGCCACGCCGACGGACCGATGGCGCAAGTCGTGGTCAATTCGACATCTAGAATGAGCGAGGCCGATATCCGGGCGATCGCGGTCTATCTGAAGGATCTGCCGGCCGGCGTACCGGAGCCCGCGATTGCCCCACCGCCGCCTGCCGAGACGAACGCAGGCAAGGCGCTCTACGACCGCGCCTGCATTTCCTGCCACGAGGCCGACGGCAGCGGCGCCCCGCGGATTTATCCGCCGCTGCCCGGCAATGCCAATCTGCAGTCCGTCGACCCCGCCAGTGCGCTGCGCATCATCCTCGACGGCGCGCAGACGCTGACGACACCGCGCGCGCCCAATACCGGATCGATGCCGGGATATGCCAAGCAAATGTCGGATCAGGAGATCGCCGACGTCACCAATTACATCCGCAATTCCTGGGGCAACGCGGCGCCGCTGGTGAGCGCAGCGGAGGTCGCGAAGGCGCGGAAGTAGCGATGGAGACTCTCGTTCGAGCGAGGCGCCCTGAAATGGCTCACCGTGAAATGGCTCAACCCCGATCCTCGTTGAAGACGAATTTCGGCATTTCCCATTTATAGCGGATCGCCAACAGCCGAAACGACAGGCCGAAGACGAAAGTCAGGGCGGTCCAGGCTTCGGCGTTCAGCTTCAGGCCAAAGGCGGTGGCATAGAACAGACCGGTGACGACGGAAACGCTGGCATAGAGTTCGGAGCGAAACAACAGCGGCACGTCGTTACACAGGATGTCGCGCAGCACGCCGCCGGCGCAGCCGGTGATCATTCCCGACACGATCACGATCGGCAGCGACGTACCCGCCTGCCATGCAACGTCGCAGCCGGCCATGGTGAAGACCACAAGCCCGATCGCATCGAGGACGAGAAATGCCAGAGTGAGGCGGTGCACCGCGCGGGCAATCAGGATGGTGACGAAGGCAGCACCTGCCGTCAGCGCCAGAAAAGACGGATTTTGCACCCACACCAGCGGATAATGCCCGAGCAGGACATCGCGGATGGTTCCGCCGCCGAGCGCAGTGATGCAGCCGAGCAGGCATACCCCGACCCAGTCCATGCTGCGCTTTCCCGCGGCAAGCGCGGCCGTCATCGCCTGCGCCGCGAGCGCCACCAGCGACAGCAGGTGCAAGACACTATCGCTCGGAGGCAGGCCCCACATCGAATCCCCATGGAACAGATATTCCAATCTACGCCGCGGGTTCCCCGCTGAACAGAATGAAGTGGGCAGCGTTGCGGGAATTGCACGCAGAGAAAGGGTGGTGTTGGCGGAACCTCCGCGCTCACCGGCGGGTTGTATTCCCGTAATGGAGGAACCCGATCATGGCCAATGAACGCATTCCGAACGATCCCTATCGTTCGCCCGACGATCCCTATCGCACCGAAAGTGCCGACGATGAACTTCGCCGCGCGCAGCGCCTCGACAATGAACTGCAGATGGACCCTGAACTTGCCGAAGGTCCGGCCAGCGGCGGCAAGATCGCGATGTTCGCGGTCGCCGTCGCCCTGATCCTCGGCGCGGTGTTCTACGGTCTGAACAACTCGACCATCAACCAGGCCGGAACGTCGCCTACGTCCTCGACGGCGCAGAACACCCCGGCATCGCCACCCGCGGCCCCTCCGGGCATGCGTGACGTGACCCCGCACACGAATACAGCGCCGGGCGTGACGACGGGCGCGGCTCCGGCGCGGCCACAGACGCCGCCGTCTTCGGCGCCGACGGGCACGGACGTGAACCGCTCCGGCAATCCGCCGACCAGCGACACGCCGAACAAGTAACGCCGGAATCTCAAACACGCTGTTGCAAGCAGGCGGGCATCTTTGCCCGCCTGCTTTTCTTGCGCGGGCGTGGCTGCGCCGTAGAATGGGAGGGCAAGTCTGCCCAATCGTGGCACAGCGAAGGCGCCTTCATGTACCAGATTTTATGCGCCCTGATGGCTACGATCGCATACGGGACAGCGGTTGGACATTGTCAGTCGCCACAGCCAGGCATGACCGCGATCACGTTTCAATCTGCCACCTACGACGACTTTCGCCAGCTTTTGGCACAGAAGGCCGCAACCGGGACGGTCACGGTTCAGGCCAGTCTGGGCTTTCCAGAGCAGAAAAAGGATCGGTATCCCGCCGTCATCGTCGTTCATACGCTTGGCGGCTACCGTGATGCCAATGAAGGCTATGTCGCTGCCGAACTGCGCAAATCGGGCTTCGCGACCTTGACCTATGACAGCTTTGCCGCGCGCGGAACGACCGGGGCGGCCATGTCGGCTTCCCCGGGCTATTTGACTGCCGGCGTGGCGGACGCTTACGCCGCGCTGCGGCGGCTGGCGAGCGAACCCAGGATCGACGCCGATCGAATTGCAATCATAGGCTTCTCGTTCGGCGCCGAAGTGGCTCATATCACGGCATTTGAGTCGATTCGATCGGCGCTGAATCCCGGACCAGGCCGATTTGCCGCGCATGTTCCGTTCTATCCCGCCTTGAGCTTTGGGGTGATTGCCGAGCGCGGCGCCTATACCGGGTCTCCGGTGTTGATGCTGCTCGGCGGCAAAGACGACAATCTGCCGGTGGCGAAGGTCGAGGGCTATCTCGCCTACGCGCGAGCCGCGGGAGATCCGGCCCCGATCGACACCGTGATCTACCCGGGTGCCTACCATGCGTGGACGGTTCCCGATCTGACAACCCTGCGCTTTTACCCGGAGTTGGTCAGCACGAAAAAATGTCCGGTCATTCTGCTCGGGCCAGACGGGCCGATGTTTCTCGTCGACGATCAAACCAAACCGTTCGAGCCGGGCCTGATCGGGACGTGCATGCGCGAAGCTCCGGGGTACTCGATGGGGTTTGATGCAGCGGTTCGAGCGCAGTCGATCACTGACGCGGTGCAGTTTCTTCAGCGAAATCTCCAGCCGTAGCGCGTGCTCAGCCGAACATCTTGTTCAACTCGCCGCCGGCATGGCCATTGCCGAGTTCGTTGAACGTCCCCTGCTCCGCGATCTCCTTCGCCGCGCGCATGAAGCCGCCCCAGGCGGCGCGCGCCAACGAACCGCCGACGCTGATACGGCGGACACCGAGTTCGGCGGCTTCCGCGACCGTAAGCCCGGGCCATCCCAACAAGAGATTGACCGGTTTCGGATGCACCGCCTTCACGACCGCCGAGATCTGCTCTTTGGTGCGGATGCCCGGCGCATACAGGCAATCGGCGCCGGCCTCGGCGTAAGCCTGCAGCCGGTCGATCACCATGGCGAGATCGGCCTGGCCAACCAAAAACCCCTCGCAGCGGCCGGCCAGCAACACCCCGCTGTTATCGGCGTCGATCGCCGCCCGCGCCGCCTTGATGCGCTCGATCCCGAGAGAACGCTCGTAGAGCGGCTTTGCCTTGTCGCCGGTGGAATCCTCGATCGACAGCCCGGCGACCCCGGTCTTGACCGCGCGCGCCACATTGGCCGCGACCTTCTCCGGCTCATGGGCAAAACCGCCCTCGAAATCGGCATTGACGGGCAGATCGACCGCGCCGCACAGCGCGGCGAGGTGTTCGCAGACATCGTCGAGCGTGACGTGATTGTCGGCCTTGCCGATCGACCAGGCAAAGCCGGCGCTGGTGGAGGCGAGCGCCTTGAATCCCATGCTTTGCAGCGCCCGTGCGCTGCCGATGTCCCAGGGATTGGGTATCACGAAGCACCCGGCCTCGTGCAGCTTGCGGAACGTGGCGCGCTTGTCTGTGGTCGTGACCGGCATGATCTCTCCCTCTCAATCTCTGTTTGGTTACGCATGAAGATAACGGCGTGAGACGCCAGATGCCAGTGCGCGGGAAGCGCTATGCGACCACCTTGCGGAGAAACGTCCGCTCCTCCGCGAGGATGAACCTGTTCTCCTCGGCAAAGCCAAAATTGGACATGCCCTCCTGGTCGGTGCGCAGCCGCGCACGATAGCTTTCATAGGCCGCGAGATTTTCGAAGGAAATCAGCGCGAACGCGATGTTGTTGGTGCCTTCATGCGGCATCCAGTAGCCCAGCAGGTCGCCGCCGCAGCGGGGGATGATGCCGAGCCAGCGTCTGGCGTATTCCTCGAACATCGCGCGCTTGAACGGGTCGATCTGGTAGCGAATGAAAACGGTGACGGTCACGGGAACCTCCGGTGTTGATGTCGCGCGAAATCCTGCCGTTCATTGCGGGTGCGACGAGGCAACCCGCTTCACGACAAGCTTGATCGCTTCGCTTCGCCCGCAACGACGGGCCATGAACATTTGATCCGGGTTCGAGCCTAGCCGCTTGATCGGCGTCGATGCTTCGGCTATCATCGAAGCATGAAAGCAGGTCCCGACATCGCCATGGTCGCCTCGCTGGTCGGCGATCCCGCCCGCGCCAACATCCTGACGGCGCTGATGACCGGCCGCGCGCTGACCGCGAGCGAGCTCGCGCACCAGGCCGGCGTCACGCCGCAGACCGCGAGTTCGCATCTTTCCAAGCTCGAGGCGGGCGGCCTGATCGAGCCGGAAAAGCAGGGCCGCCACCGCTATTACCGGCTCAGCGATCCCGACGTCGCCGGCGTGCTCGAAGGCCTCGCGGGGCTGGCGGCCCGCGCCGGCCACATGCGGGTGCGCACCGGGCCGAAGGATCCGGCCTTGCGCCGCGCGCGGATCTGCTACGACCACCTGGCCGGCGATCTCGGCGTGCAGATGCTCGACAGCCTGAAGAAGCAGCGGCTGGTGCGGCAGAAGAAGCAGGAGATTGAGCTGACCGCCGAAGGCCAGCGCTTCCTGGCAAGCGCCTTGCAGATATCATCCGACATGCTCGCCCACCCGCGCCGCCCGGTGTGCAAGGCCTGTCTCGACTGGAGCGAGCGGCGCCATCATCTGGCGGGCACGCTGGGAGCCGCGATCATGACGCGGTTCACCGAACTCAAATGGGCCGCGCGCGACGCCACCCCCGGCAGCCGCGTGGTCAATTTCAGCCGCGCCGGCGAGAAGCGCTTCGCGGCGCTGTTCGGCCGAACTGAAGCCGCAGCAAAGTGAAAAACAACCTCTGATTGCTTTGCCCGGATGTTTCTGCTAATTTGCAGGCAAACATAGGGAGCGAGCCGTCGCCCGACGGTAAGGCAAACAAGCGACGAAAAACGAAGGCGCCCAAAGCCGCGAAAAAGAAAAAGAAGAAATAAGCGACATCGGGGCAGCGCGATCACCAATGCCGGCCATCTGGTGTTTCTCGATGCGCCGCAAAAATTCGACGAGCTGATGCCGGGGTTTCTCGGCTCCCGCCAGTAAAACCCGCAGTTGGTCGCATTCATTCCGTGTTCAGGTCACCGTGATTAGGTTCGCGCGCCTTTCGACGTCGCAAATATTTAACGTGTCGAATTGTATCTGGACCATCATGACGATGCGCCGCACTCCGCGGCCGCAAGAAGGGAGAAAATATGAAGTACCTATTCGCGGCAGCACTGGTTGCCGGCACGTTCGCAAGCTTCAGCGCGGCCAATGCCGCCGGCGGTTGCGGCCTTGGCTTCCATCGCGGCCCCTATGGCGGATGCCGCCCCAATGGCGGCGCCGTGGTCGTTGCGCCCGGTGCAGTCGTGGTAGAGCGCCCTGTAGTAGTTGTGCCGCGCGGCCGCGTTTGCCCGATCGGTTTCAGCTGGCGTTATGGTCGCTGCCGGCCGATCTGAGCGCCACACCATCGTCAATCACAGCAAAACCCCGCTTCACGCGGGGTTTTGTTTTACGGATCGAGGCAGGGTAAAACGCTGCCTAAAAAGAAAGAGGGCGAGAATTCCCGCCCTCTCGTGCATCTTCTTGACGCGTTTTCTTGACGCGAACCGGTATCCACTTCGCTCGAAAACGCTGTGATCCCCTACCAGTTCCGGAAGCAGCGCCGGCCGAACGGACCGGAATGCCAGCCGGGCGGGCAATTGTACATCGGGCGGCATCCGCCATAGGGACCGCGGTGCCAGCCGGGTCCACAGCCGCCGGCGACGCGGATGATGTCGGCGGACGCGGCCTGGTCAAGCGGGGCCAGCGGCATGGCGCGCGACGCCGACACCGCGGCCAGGCTGAGGCAAACGGCAAACGCGGATGCAACAAGTATCTTCATAGCCCCTTCCTTTCCCCTCAATCTTGCCGCAGCGCGGCGGTTAAACCTGACGCAAACGAGAGAACGCGTCACCGCCAGTGCCGGCGGTGCCAGCCCCAATGCCGGCGGCGCCAATGCCAGCGGCGGTGCCAGTGGCGTCCCCAGCGTACCTGTTCGGGCCTCAGATTCTCAACCACCGCCTCAGTCGTGACAGCGGGATGAACATCCCCGATGGCGAGCGGCAGCCGTTCATCCCCGCCAAGCGGACGCGGCGACAGCGGCGCGGCCTGCGCGCCCGCGGCCAGCGCGCCGGCGCCGGTGGCTCCAGCGGCAAATCCCACGGCGAGTTGCAAAAAGTGGCGGCGTTCCATGACGTCTCCCTGTTCGTGCTCTTAACAGCGATGCGGAGAGAGTTTGGATGCACCGAGATGAATAGCGGCTGAATCGCGTGTTCAGGTATGGTCGCTATTGCAATGAACACGGCGTAGCCGCGCAGTTGTCATTCCGGCGCAGCCCACAGGGCTGAGCCCGGAATCCATAGCCACGATCCGGAGTATGGATTCCGGGCCCGCGCCAAGTGTCGCGTCCCGGAATGACCAGAGCTAGCCGAACTCCTCCGCCACCACCAGCATCTCGCGCGTTCGCGTCACCTCGGGCCAGCAGCGGTCGAATTCGGCGACGAGGGTCTTTAGCGTCTCGCCGCCCATGGCGCGATCGAGCGCGGCCTGGTCCGCGAACTCGTACATCGCCACATGGAGCGAGGGATCCGAAAGAACTCCAGAACCGACGCGCCTTCTTCACGCCGAACGCCTTTACGGCATCCGGCAGATGCTCGTCTCTGTACCACTCGTCGAACGCTCCGCGTATGGCGGCATCGGCGACGGTGGCGCGGACGACGAAATAGGCTGAGGGCATCGGCGTTTCTCCAAATTTAACCTGTAGGGTGGGGTTAGGCAAAGCCGTAACCCACCACGCCTTCCAATCAAGAAATGGTGGGTTACGCTATCGCTAACCCACCCTGCGGCATCGTGCCTACACCCATCCGCCCCGCGCCATGATCGCTGCACACAGCAGGATGATGACGATGGCGAACAGCTCGCCGTGGATGATCCCGGTCACGAGCCTCAGTTTCCTGGCGCTGATCGCCGGCACCTGCCCCGCCGTCAGCGCCCCGCGCCACGACAGGAACTCCATGGTCGGAATGATCGACAACAGCCCGACAACGATGAAGAGCGCGAATTTTGTTAGAAAAGCGTGGCTGTGGAAATAATAGCTCGCGCCCTTCTCGAAGAAGAACACCCGCATCAGCCCGATCACCAGCAGCGCACCCGCGGCGATGCCGAGCACGAGGTCGGTCACCTGCAGCCTCCGCGCCGAGGCCAGCGTCAGCTCGGAGCGGATCAGCGCGAACTCGATGGCAAGGGCGCCCACCAGCGTGAAGGCGCAGAGGTGGTGCAGGAAGGCGAACAGCGTGGTCATGGCGCGGGCTCCCTTTGGCGCGGATTTTAGGCAATGGGGGCGCGGGTACAAGCTCGCTGCCATATCACAGCCAAAGAGGCGCGCGAACCAGCGCCTCACGTCGGCTTCATCGGCGTATCACAAACCAGGCGAAGGTCGATCGCGCCGATCAGTTGCGACCGGCGCGCCTCCGCGGCGCTGATGGCGCGATCCGTCTGTTGCAACGTGCTGACATTCGAGCCGAGCGAGACGATCCCGCCCAGCACCAGAGCGATCGACCCGAGGGCGGCGGCCTGACCTAAGCTGAAGAGCCCGAGGATCGTGACGAGCAGCAAGACGCCGCCACCGCCGATCGCTATCTTGGAAGCCAGAATGAACTTCCGGCAGCGTTCGGCGATTTCTGCAAGTGCCTCGATCCGCGCCTCGATCTCGGAAATCTCGTCGATAGGGGAGTCTTCAGTCATCAATCCAGCGAACAATATCGAGATCTCGAGTGATCGACTGCAGTCGGCGCCGCAGGAGGGACAGTAGCCTCTGCGACGCCGGCTCCGAAAGCAACTGCTCGCGCCCCAATTCCAACTCGCGCACCATTTGCTTTTCGGACGGGCGCTGCTGCGTCACTCCACTCCCCTGCTCTCAGCTCACAACGGCAAATTATCGTGCTTCTTCATCGGCATCTCGACATGCTTGTCTTTCAGCATGGCCAGCGCCCGGGCGATGCGCCGGCGCGTCGAATGCGGCATGATGACGTCGTCGATGTAGCCGCGCTCGGCGGCGATGAAGGGCGATAGAAACCGGTCTTCATATTCCTTGGTGCGGGCGGCGATCTTGTCTGCATCGCCGATATCGCTGCGGAAGATGATCTCGACCGCGCCCTTGGCGCCCATCACCGCGATCTGCGCGGTCGGCCAGGCATAGTTCATGTCGGCGCCGATTTCCTTGGACGCCATCACGTCGAACGCGCCGCCATAGGCTTTGCGCGTGATCACCGTCACCAGCGGCACCGTGCACTGCGAATAGGCGAACAGGAGCTTGGCGCCGTGCTTGATCAGGCCGCCATATTCCTGCGCGGTGCCCGGCAGGAAGCCCGGCACGTCGACGAAGGTGACGATCGGGATGTTGAAGGCGTCGCAGAACCGGACAAAGCGCGCGGCCTTCCGTGACGCATCCGAGTCGAGCACGCCGGCGAGCACCATCGGCTGGTTGGCAACGAAGCCAACGGTGCGGCCGGCGATGCGGCCGAAGCCGGTGACGATGTTCTTGGCGAAGGCCTCGGAGATTTCGAAGAAGTCGCCCTCGTCCACGACCTTCAGGATCAGTTCCTTCATGTCGTAGGGCTTGTTCGGATTGTCGGGGATCAGCGTATCCAAGGACATGTCGACGCGCTCGATGTCGTCAAAGCTCGGCCATTGCGGCACGCCGTCGGTGTTGTTGGCCGGCAGAAAGTCGATCAGCCGGCGCATCTGCAACAGCGTCTCGACGTCGTTCTCGAAGGCGCCATCCGCAATCGAGGAGCGCGTGGCATGCACGCTGGCGCCGCCCAGTTCTTCGGCGGTGACGACCTCGTTGGTGACGGTCTTGACCACGTCGGGGCCGGTGACGAACATGTAGCTCGTGTTCTTCACCATGAAGATGAAATCGGTCATCGCAGGCGAATAGACGTCGCCGCCGGCGCAGGGGCCCATGATGACGGAAATCTGCGGGATCACGCCTGACGCGACGACATTGCGGCGGAACACGTAGGAATAGCCCGCGAGCGCGGCCACGCCTTCCTGGATGCGCGCGCCGCCGGCGTCATAGAGGCCGATGATCGGCGCCCTCGCCTTCATCGCCATGTCCTGGATTTTTACTATTTTTTGCGCGTGGGTCTCCGAAAGCGAGCCGCCGAACACGGTAAAATCCTTGGCAAAGACAAACGTCTTGCGGCCGTTGACGGTGCCCCAGCCGGTGACGACGCCGTCGCCCGGCACCTTGGTCTTGTCCATGCCGAATTCAGTCGAGCGGTGCTCGACGAACATGTCGAATTCCTCGAAACTGCCCTTGTCGAGCAGGAGCTCGATGCGCTCCCGCGCGGTCAGCTTGCCGCGGGCGTGCTGCGCCTCGATGCGCTTTTCGCCGCCGCCCAGCCTGGCGCCGGCGCGCCGCTCTTCAAGAGTTTCGAGGATATCTTTCATCGGCTCCCGCCCATCATTTTGTCCACGATTTGACCGGGTTCTAACACGGCATTTTCCGAACCGGAAACCGGCTTTCGGCCATTGAAGGTAGCCAAAATGGCAGCCAGGGCTGGTACGGTTACCGGGCCATTTCGAAGAGGACTGCCATGAACACGACCACGCCAATCCCGGCCACCGGCGCCGCCACGGGCGGCTGCCGAACCCTGCTCCGGCTGGAGGGCCTTACGCTGTTCGTGGGCATGACCATGCTCTACGCCGTCTGGGGCGGCTCCTGGTGGGTCTATGCGGTGCTGTTCCTGGTACCGGACCTCAGCTTTGCCGGCTATCTCGCCGGCCCCCGCACCGGCGCCATCGTCTACAACGTCGCACACAGCTACATGGCGCCGATGGCGCTGATGACCACCGGGTTCGGCCTCGCCTCGCCGCTGACGCTCTCGATCGCGATGATCTGGCTCGCCCATATCGGCATCGACCGCGCGCTCGGCTACGGGCTGAAATATTCTGCGGGATTCACGTTCACCCATCTCGGCCGGATCGGCAAGGTTGCGAGCAAGGCAACCTAGGCCGAGACGCGCGAAATCGTCATTGCGAGCCAACGGGTCGGCGCGAAGCGCCGCCCGATGATAAACTGCGCGAAGCAATCCATGCCCGGCGCACGGAAGAATGGATTGCTTCGTCGCTTGCGCTCCTCGCAATGACGGTACCGACGCAATTCCGAGCGCCTTACTTCTCGCCGACCTTGAACGGCTCTTCCTTGCCCGGAGGCACGGTTTCTTCCGCCATCGCCAGCAGCATCGCCACCATGACGTAGTTGCCGGCGACCGCGGTCAAGTCCACGATCTGCCGATCGTTGAACACTTTCTTTGCCCGCGCAAAGGTCTCGTCGGCCACCTTCTGCGTGGTCGTGAGTTCGGTGACGAAGTCGTACACGATGGCCTCGTCCTCGGCCATGCTGGACGGCCGCTTGCCGGCCTTCAGCTCGGCGATGATGTTGGCCGACAGGCCCGCCTTCGCCGCCAGCGGCGCGTGCGCGTACCATTCGACCTGCGAACGCCACTGCCGCCCGATGATCAGGATCGCGAACTCGTTGAGTTTGGTCGGGACAGCCGTTTCCCAGCGAAGGTAGTGAAACAGGTCGAACAGGCGCTGGCCCAGCACCGGGCTGCGCATCATCGGGTTGTAGGGTCCGGCCAGACCGACGCTCGAGACCTTCATGACCTGCTCGCCGAGCGGTTTTTGAGCCTCGCTGAGCTGGTCCATGGTCAGTTGCGGGAAGCGCGGCTCCTTGCCGGTCGCAGGGCCAGCAAATATCGTCGCGGCGAACCAGCCGCCGGCCATGGCAACCGCGAGCGACGACATCCAGAGTGCGGATTTCATGATTTCCTCCAGGCGTTTCTTCGGATTTCTTGTAACGCCGGAGAAGCTAGTCCAGCCGCCCTTTCAGCGCCAGTGCGAACGCGGGCTCAGAGCGCGCCGATATCGGCCAGGCATTGCTGGGTGATCGCCATGCGATCGGCGATATGCCGCGGCTCATGGCAATCCATGTTGAGCGCGAACACCGTCCGGGCCTCGCCCTTCTCCGCCCAGCCCACCATCCAGCCCAGCGACGGCTTGCCGGTCTCGGCGCCGAGCAGGCCGCTCTTGGCGCGGATGACGGTGTCGCCGGCCTTGGTGACCGGCAAAATATCGCGCACCAGGTCCTGGCTGCGCTTCGACACCGGCAGGACGCCGCGCCGCAGCCGGTCGACGAAATCGACCTGCTGCACCGGATCGATACGCAAGTTACCCGTCAGCCAGAACTGGTCGATGCCGCCGCCGATGTCGCGGTTGCCGTAGTCGAGGAGATCGACATATTTCTGCATTCGCGCCTCGCCGATGCGCCGGGCGATCTCCTGATAGACCGGCACGGCGGAGGCGGCGATCGCGCTGCGCAGGGTGTGGTCCTTGTTCCAGGCCTCGATGCTCCTGATAACGCCGTCCCACTTGAAGACGTCCTTGTCGGGATCGGAGACCACGCCGGTTTCCAGCGCGATGATCGAGTTCGGGATCTTGAAGGTCGAGGCCGGCAGCTTCGCCTCGCCCGACCGGTTCTTGTCGCTGGCGATGACCAGATAATCGTCGACCTTGTAGCCGACGAAGGTGCCGACGGTTCCGACATCGAGAAAATGCTTCGCCAGGCTTTCGCGGATCTCGCTGCGCTGCGGTGCCACGTCGGCAAAGCTTCGCGACGGCAACAGGCTTGCGGCGGCAAGCAGGCCGAGCGCATGGCGGCGATGGATCATGGCAACATCCGGTGCGGAAAAGACGACGGCGGCGACGATGCTGACGACATCGTGGTAAAACGATGACATTGGAAAATGAGATCGAGAAAAATGGGCTAGCGAATGCGCCCCGACAGCCGCAGCACGAAGATCAGCACTTCGGCCACCGCCTTGTAGAGTTCGGCCGGAATCTCATCGCCGATTTCGACGTTGGAGAGCGCGCCCGCGAGCACTTCGTTCTCCTCGATCGGGATGTCATGCGCCTTGGCGATTTCGACGATCTTGGCGCCGAGCGTGCCCTTGCCCTTGGCGATGACGCGCGGCGCGCCGGTTCTGTCGTAATGCAGTGCTACGGCGAGCCGGTTCTTCGTCTCTATGTTCATAGCGCGCGATCCAGGAAATGCCCGGCGCGGGCCGGCGCCGGTTGCGGGGGCGCGCCATCGCGGATCACGATATCGCCCGGGCGCAGTTCGGCCTTGCTGAGCGCCTGGCTCAACTTCGCCATGCCGGCGCGCAATTGCGCCGCGGTCGCGGGCCGCTCCGCCCACATTCGCACCGAAGTCTTGTCGCCGACCAGCGACACCAGCGCATGAACCGGACCCGCCGGCTCGACGTCGAGCGAGAACCGCGCCCGCCATACCCGCTTGGCGGCCTCGACCTCGCTGCCGCCGCCCTCGCGCGAAATCTCGAACTGCGCCATCGCGGTTCCCTGCGGGGTCGCGAACGGGATTTCGAAATTCCAGCGCGGCACCGTGGGATCCACGCGCGGGCCCGTGGTGTCGACACGGTCCGGCAGCGAAGCCACCTGCAGCAGGGTCTGGCGCGCGATCGCGGCGTCGGTATCGGCAAGCAAACGGTGCATCGCCGATTCCGCCGGCGAATTCGACACCAGCGTGGCCGGCAAGACCGGCTGCGCCGTGGGCAATCCGCCGCTGATCGGCGGCGGTGGCACGTTGGTGTGGGCAAATTCGGCTTCATCGACCATGGAAGGCCGGGCCCCGCCCACCGCCGGCACCAGCGAGAGCATCTGGTTGTTCTCGACGAGCCCAGTCGGGGTGGTCAGGATCAGCGGCACGGTCTGGACCGCTTCCTGCAACTGGCTGAGCGCGGCGCTGCTGGTGGCGGCAAGGACGGCCGCACCGGCTGTCGTTACGGGTGGCAGAACGATCTGGCCAGCAAGGTCGGCGGTAACGACAGGCGCCATGTTCGACAGCGCTGCGCCTGGAAGCGAAGGCGCCGGGGTCACGGTCTCGCTCGCCAGCAGCGGCGCCAGCGCGGGCGATGCCGTCAATGGCAGTCCCTGCGCGACGGTGATGGTAGCAGGCTGGGAAAGGACGATCGCGGGCGACAGGACAGCCTGCTCGATCACCAAAGCCGCAGCAGGGGTGCCCTGCGGCACAACGATCGGCGCCGCGCCTTGTGGCACTGGAGCCGCCGCCACCGTCGTCGTCGCCGCCGATTCCGTCGCGAATTGCACGACGGGCGCTAACGGGGTCGCGGCGCCCTGCGGCGCTGCCACAGCCGATGGGGTGGTGCCGAGCGCCGTCACTGCCGCTGGCAGCCCAGCGCCCTGGGGGGCTGTCACGCCGTTCAGCGAGGTCGCCAGCACCTGGCGCAGCACGATCAGGGCCGCCTTGAGATCCGGCGTCGTGGCCGGCGATGGCGGCGATCCGGCCGCCAGCGAGGCCTCCAGGAACAGGCCGGAGCTCTGGAACGCCTGCTTGATGTCGTTGCCCGTCAGGTTTTGATCGAGGCTGGTCTGCTGCGCCAGCACCTGGCCCACCGCCTGCAGGACCTGCGGCGGAAGGCTTGGGAGCCCGGCGGCAACTGCCAGATTGGCAAACAGCGGCGCCAGGCTGGTCTGCTGGGCTGCCGCGGTCTGGGCCGCGACCGATACCGCGAGCGCCTCCTGCGGGGTGAGCTGAATCGTCGGCGTGATCGTCACCGGGGCGGATTGCGAGGCGATGCTGGCGGCTGCGGCGGGCGCCAAGGTCACGCTATCGGCTGCCGCGCCGGCGCCGGAGGCATCGGTGGGGGCCGGGCTTGCCGGCGTACCATCCTGGGCACTGACCACCGCGAGCCGGACGGTGCCATCCGCCGTCTGCGAAACCGCCAGTTGCAGGGTCTGGCCGGCCTGCAGCGGCACCTGCGTCTGCACGTCGAGCGCCTGGTTTCCGATCGTGATCCGCACCGTGTCGCTGGTCAGGATTTGCGCAACGCGCGCGCTGATGACGGTGCCCGCCTGCAGCACCACGGGCGCCGATGTGGCGGCTGGCGCGGCGGCGGGCTGGATATGCGGCGTGATGACGATCGACATCGGATGATTTTCACCGGGTCATGCCCGGCCGACGCTATCGACCTGTCGTAAACCCCGCGTTAACCGAGCCGGGGATTCAGCGCCTCGAGGATGCGGGTGGCGGCCCTGAAATCGACCAGCCGCGCGGCCCGCCGTGCCGCCACCTCTTCGTCCACGCCCCACTTCTCGATGTTCCAGTCCTCATCGACATGGGCGGCGGCCCAGGCCTGATCCGGATCCACCACCCCACGAAACAGCGCCAGCGCCAGCAGCGCCGAGCCGGTCAGGGTCGTGATCACGTGCAGGGCGGCGACCGACCAGGGATCGCCGGGCAGCACCGCCCGCGCCGCGGCGATGGCGGACTCCGGCTGGCGGACATGCACGATGCCTTCGGCGAGAATGAAATGCGCACCCAGGGTATCGGCGGCCCAGAACAGCAGCGGATCCCAATGCGCGGCTTCCCGCGCCACCAGCGCGTCGGGGTGGCCGGCGCGATAGAACAGGAGATCGGACTCGAAATATTTCGCCATGTCGTCGGTGACGGCCGCGGCCCGGTCGATCACCGCATCGACGACGCTGTTGGCAAAACGGGTCATCGGCATGGTCAGGGGATCGATGAACTCCTGCTGCGCTTCCCACTCCGCGACGATGGCATCGGCGATCGCCCTGACCGGCACCGCCACCTGACGGCCGGAAGGCGTGCGGATCGGCTTGTCATCCAGCGTGATGACGAATCCGTCGCTGCCTTCGACCGCGCCCGCCTTCGCATAGAAACGCTTCCGCTTCGGTGTGCGGGTCGTGCGCCGCACCGCCTCCTCCGGATCGAGCGGCGAATTCCCCGCCACTTCGTCGAACAATTCACGCATGCGTCTCGGCTTCCGGTTGTCAGCGGTAAATTATATGCAAGAGTATGATATTAGCGGGTGCAAATAAAGCCGAAGCGACAATGACAAGGTTCCTTGCAGCGCTCCTGGTTCTGCTGGCGGGTCTCGGCGCTTCGACCGCCGGGGCTGGATTTCGCTCGCCGGAATCGCTGGTCCGCAACGTCTACGCCTATTACGGCGACAGGTCGTCCGAACTCTCCAGCGGGCTGCCGCATGATTCCGCCACCGCCCGCCAGTTCTTCGATCCCAGCCTGCACGCCGCGTGGATTTCGCAGAAGAACGAGCCCTATGATTTTCTGGTGCAGAGCTCGGTGTGGAAGATCGGCGCGGTCGCGATCTCCGTCCTCCGCCGGCAATATGACAAGATCTATGTCGCCGCCGCCTTCGGCAATAACGGCCGCGCCGTCACACTGAATTTCATCCTCGTCAACGGCCGCGACGGCTGGGTAATTTCCGACGTCGAGAGCCCGCACGATTCCTTGCGGATGTTTCTCGCGCAGTATCGAAACTGAGTTAGCGATTGGCGCAGGACCGCGCATATGCGTTGCGTTCGCCGGGACTCAGTCCGCCGGCGGCGGCGTCATCGAGGCATTTGCTGAACCGTTCGCCGAAGGAGGGCTGCGGCGCGGGCGCATAATTGTGCTGCGGCAGCGCGTCCAGCTGCGGGATCGCCGGCACCTCGATCTTGGGCGGCGGAGGCGGCGGCGGCAATGGCGGGTTGAACTGCGAGCCGCCGGGCGGAATGACCTGCGCGGAGGCTGCGCTAACGAAGACGAGCGCTGCAGCGACCACGCAAAAGACTGATGCGTGTTTCATGCAGGGTATGTCGTGACGCCAACGGCAAACCGCAAATAAATTATTCTTCAGGCGCGTTCTCGATCGGATCGAAGCGGTCCGCCTCGAGGCCGAGCAGGTTCCAGGACTGCAGCATGTGCGGCGGCAGCGGCGCGGTGACGTCGATGACGCCGCCGCGCGGATGCGGGATCACGATCCGGCGCGCCAGCAGATGCAGCCGCTTCTGCAGGCCGCCCGGCAGCTCCCAGTTCTCCTTGTTGAAATATTTGGGATCGCCGACGATGGCGTGACCGATATGGGCCATATGCGCGCGCAACTGGTGGGTTCGCCCGGTGACCGGCTTCAGCGACACCCAGGCCAGCTTCTGCGCTGAAGTCTCGACCACCGCGTAGTAGGTCACGGCATGGCTCGCGCCCTCGTCGCCATGGGCGGCAATGCGCATGATGGTGTCGTCCTCGCTCTCCTCCTTGGCGAGGTAGGTCGAGATCCGGCCCTGCTTCGGTTTCGGCACGCCGGCCACCATCGCCCAGTAGATCTTGCGCGCCGAGCGATGGCGGAACGAGCCGGTCAGCGCGGTCGCGGCGAAGCGCGTCTTCGCCACCAGCAGGCAACCCGCCGTGTCCTTGTCGAGCCGGTGCACCAGCCGCGGCTTCTGGCCCTTGGCGTCGCGCATCACCTCGAGCATGTCGTCGACATTTCGCGTGATGCCGGAGCCGCCCTGCACCGCGAGCCCCGCCGGCTTGTTCAGCACCATGACGTCGGCGTCCTCGAACAGGATCATGTCCTTGAGCGTTTGAAGCGTCTTGTTGGCGGCTTCCGAGAGTTCACCGGCGACCTTCGGCGCATCGAGCTTCAGCGGCGGAATCCGCACGCTCTGTCCCTCCTCCAGCCGGTCTTTGCTGTCGGCGCGCTTGCCGTTCACGCGCAGCTCGCCTTTGCGGACGATGCGCTGGATGTGGGAGAACGACAGGCCGGGAAAGCGCGCCTCGAGAAAGCGGTCGACCCGCATGTTGTTCTCGTCCGCCGTCACCGTCACGGTCTGCACTTTGGTGGGCAGCGGCGGCGGCTCGGCGACGGGTTTGGCAGGCTCGGGCACGAAAGGTGCCGGTTTCGCAGGCCGGGGCGCCGCAAAGCGCGCCGCCTTGTCGCCGGGACGGTTAGAGCGTGGCCGCTCGGCCTGGGAGCCGCGGTACGGCGGGGCGCCCTTCGGGCGATCGCCCCTCGCCTTCAGGGGTCTCTTGACGCGACGGCTCATGGTGGTTGCGGCTCCGGATCAGGCCGTTGGGTAGCGCAAAAGCACGGGATCGTCACGGTGGAATCGACGCCGGGCCTAGCTGACTATCTTGAACCCCGCTCCCGGCGCAGCTTCGCCCAGTAATCCAGGCGTTTGCGAATCTCGCGCTCGAATCCGCGGTCGGGCGGATCATAGAAGGTCTGGTGGCCGAGGGCGTCCGGGAAATACTCCTGCCCCGAAAACGCCTCCGGTGCATCGTGGTCGTATTGGTAACCGCCGCCATAGCCTTCCGACTTCATCAATTTGGTCGGCGAATTCAGGATATGCTTCGGCGGCAGCAGCGAACCGCCCTCCTTTGCCGTACGCATCGCCGCGCCGAACGCGGTATAGGCGGCGTTCGATTTCGGCGCCGTGGCGAGGTAGATCACGGCCTGCGCGATCGCGAGTTCGCCCTCGGGAGAGCCCAGGAAGTCGTAGGCGTCCTTGGCCGCGTTGCAGATCACCAGCGCCTGCGGGTCGGCCAGACCGATGTCCTCGATCGCCATGCGCACCACGCGCCGCGCCAGAAACAGCGGGTCTTCGCCCGCATCCATCATGCGCGCGAGATAGTACAGCGCCGCGTCCGGATCGGAGCCGCGCACCGATTTATGCAGCGCCGAGATCAGGTTGTAATGGCCGTCGGCGGACTTGTCGTAGATCGGCGCGCGGCGCTGCAGGATGTCCTGCAACTGCGCGGCATTGAAGATCTCGCTCTTGCGCGCGGCGCGCCAGACCTCTTCGGCCAGTGTGAGCGCGGCGCGGCCGTCGCCGTCGGCCATGCGCACCAGCACGGCGCGGGCCTCCGCGTCGAGCGGCAACTTCCTGCCCTCGATCTGTTCGGCATGGACGAACAGCTTTTCGATCGCCGCCGGATCGAGCGAATGAAATACCAGCACGCGCGCCCGCGACAACAACGCGGCGTTGAGTTCAAAGGAAGGATTTTCGGTAGTGGCGCCGACCAGCACCACGGTGCCGTCTTCCATGACAGGCAGAAACGAATCCTGCTGCGCACGGTTGAACCGGTGCACCTCGTCGACGAACAGCAGCGTGCCCTTGCCGGTCTCCCGCCGCGCGCGCGCCGCGTCGAAGACCTTCTTCAGGTCGGCGACGCCGGAGAACACCGCGGAAATCTGCTCGAAATGCAGTTCGGTAGCGTCCGCCAGCAGCCGCGCCACCGTGGTCTTGCCGGTGCCCGGCGGCCCCCAGAAGATCAGCGAACCCAGCGTCCGCGTTTCGAGCATGCGCGTCAGCGCGCCGTCGGGTCCCAGGATGTGATCCTGGCCGACGACCTCCGACAGCGTGCGTGGGCGCAGGCGGTCCGGCAGCGGACGCGGCGCATCCGCCTCCATGCCTGCGGCAGAGAACAGGTTGGCGGCTTCGCGTGGTCGTTTCGAGCTCATCCGCCGAGCGTGACGTTGATCTGCTGGCCGCCCCGCACCAACGTGATGCGCCAGACCCTGGCGGTTTCGCGCGTCGCCTTTTCGAGGTCGGTGGTCCTGGCGATTTTCTGGTTGTTGACAGCCCGGATAATGTCGCCCTTCTGGAATCCGACATTGGCGGCGGTGCCGCCGTCGGCCAAATCCGTTACCACGACGCCCTCGGTATCGGAATCCAGGTGCATCTCGTCAGCCACCGCAGGCGAAATGTTCGCGACCTTCGCGCCCTGCAGCGGCGAGCGGCCGGTCAGAACGAGTTCGTCGCGGCCGTTGTCGGGCGCGGTTTGCAGCGGCACCGTGAGCTTCACGGTCTTGCCCGCGCGCAGCACGTCGACCTGCGCCGTGCCGCCGAGCGGACGGGTCGCAAAACGGTAGTCGAACGCGTTGGGATCCTCAACCGCCTGGCCGTCGACCGAAACGATCAGGTCGGACGGCTTCAGCCCCGCCCGTGCCGCCGGGCTGTTCGAAACGACACTGGCGACCAAAGCGCCGGTCGGAAGCCGCAGCCCCAGGCTTTCGGCAATCTCCGGCGTCACCGCCTGCAGCTTGGCCCCGAGCCAGGGCCGCTTGACAGCCTTGCCGCCGCTCTTGGCGGACGAGACGACGACACGCACCATGTTGGCCGGAATCGCAAAACCGATGCCTTGCGATCCTCCGGAGCGCGAGAAGATCGCGGTATTGATCCCGGCGAGCTTGCCGGTCATGTCGACCAGTGCGCCACCCGAATTGCCCGGATTGATCGCGGCATCGGTCTGGATGAAGAACTGGTAGTCGGTGATGCCGACCTGGGTCCGCGCCAGGGCCGAGATGATGCCGTGGGTCACGGTCTGCCCGACGCCGAAGGGATTGCCGATCGCCAGCACGACGTCGCCGACTTGCAATTCATCGGAATTGGCGAAATCCAGCGTCGGGAATTTTTCGTGCGCGCCCTTGAGCCGCAACACAGCCAGATCGCTGCGGGGATCCTTCAAGACGATCTCGGCCTCGAATTCACGCTTGTCGGAAAGCGACACCTTGACCTCGTCGGCCCCTTCGATCACGTGAACGTTAGTCACGACCAGACCCGACGGGTCCACCATCACGCCCGATCCCAGCGAACGCTGCATCTGCTCCGGCTGCTGGCCGGGCACGCCGAAGAACTGGCGGAAGATCGGGTCGTCCAGCAGCGGATTATGCTCCCTTACCATCTTGGCGGCATAGACGTTGACCACCGCGGGCTGCACGCGCTGCACGATCGGGGCATAGGAGAGCATGAGCTCCGCCGGCGAGGTCGGCACGCGCCGGTCCTGGGCTAGCGCGGCATGAAGACTTCCCAACAGGGTCACAGCACACATTGCGGTGATCACGGCGGCACGGACAGATCTGAGCATTCCTACCTCTCGGAGAAAACGTTGAAATATAAGCGTATTCGCAGGGCAATAGAAGGGCGCTTTGCCCGTTATCCCGACGTCGGAAAGCTGCCGAAGCGGTTTCGCCGCAAGACCGCATCCTTTACAGGTCGAGTTGTATGACGACCATCATGCAGAAATCCTGTTGCAGCGAAACCACAAGCGGAACCGGTAACCTCCCAACCCTGTCGTTGGACGGTCATCTATAATTTCTAAGATTCTTGCGGGTGAATGGGACAGTCAACTTCACGAAGGGGTAATCACATGACGATACCGAAATTCTCAGCCCCAGCGGCGCTGGGCCTGATCGGCGCGCTGATGGCATCGCAGGCGCACGCACAGTCCGCCGGCAGCAACGACACGGAAATCACGTTGTTGAAACAGCAACTCCGATTGATGGAGCAAAAGCTCGACAAGCTGCAAAAGCAGACCTCTGAAAATGCCGTGGCCGCCGCGAAAGCCAAGGCCGATGCCAAGGTCGCGGTGGCCAACGCCAACGCGGCCTATCCGGTCAAGAGTCCGGTCGCGCCGTCCGACGTGGTCGTGAGCATGCCCGGCAACCGGCCGACCATCTGCACCGCGGACAATCAGAATTGCGTCGCAATCACCAGCCGCCTGCACTTTGACGCCGGTGGCTACGACTACCGGCCCAACAGCGCCTTGACTTCTCCGCGGCGCCTCGACGACGGGGTCAACGTTCGCCGCGCGCGGATCGGCGTTATCGGCAAATTCCTGGGCGACTGGAACTATGCGCTGATCTACGACTTCGGCGGATCCTCCGACGGGTTTGACAGCACCGCCAGCGTCGGCGGAAATTCGGTCGGATTTCTTCCCGGCGGCGCGTTGTCGGGCGTCGAAAACGCCTACCTGAGCTACACCGGCTTCAAGCCTTTCGGCGGCAAGCTCGCGATCGAAGGCGGCGTGATGGACCTGCCCTACACGCTGGATGAGGCGACCAGTTCCAACGATATCCTGTTCATGGAGCGCGCCTCCGCCGGCGTCGTCGCCACGAATATTGCTGCCGGCGATTTCCGCTCCGCGTTCGGCAGCCGCTGGTACAGCGACACGTTCTGGGCCGGAGGCTATGTCACGGGGCCCACGACGGGTGCCATCCACTCCGCCTCGAGCATAAACCCCAACGGCACCACCGAACAATATGGCGTGGTGGCCCGCGCCGCGGGTCAAATCGTAAGCACCAAGGACTACTCGTTGCATGTCGGCGGCGACGCCCAGTTCCTGATCCAGCCCCCGCACAATCTGGTCGCGGGGTCGCAAACCCTGGCGCTGAGCGACCGTCCGGAATTGCGCATCGACCCGACCACCCTGGTCACGACGGGCGCGCTCGCGAACGTCTCGTCGGCGCAGGTCTACAGCGCCGAAGCGGCGGGGACTTACGGACCCCTGTACTTTCAGGGGGAATATTTCTGGTTCAATGTCGAGCGCAACGCCGTCACCGGATTGCCGCCGATCGGAGCGCCCAATCTGCACTTCCAGGGCGGCTATGCCGAAGCGAGCTACGTCCTGACCGGAGAAAGCCACCCCTACAATTCGGCCAGCGCTTCCTACGGCGGCATTGCGCCGAAGGATCCGTTCTCATTGAGCAGCGGCGGCTGGGGCGCCTGGGAGATCGCCGGCCGGTTCTCGACCATCGATCTCAACGACCAGCTCGCTTCGGCCAACGGCGTCGCCGGCGGCCGGCAGAATATCTATACGCTGGGGCTGAACTGGTACGCCAATCGCAACGTCCGCCTGATGCTCAACTACCTTCACGGCGACATTGCCAAGCAGGCGAGCCCCACCAACTTCGCCGATACCGGCGCCAAGTTCGATGCGTTGGCCATGCGCACCCAGGTGGCGTTCTAAGGTCCCGCCATTCTTGCCGGGAGCAGCCACGGCTGCTCCCGGTCGTTTTGAGAGCTTTCCCCGGCATCGTCGAGAAGATAGGCGGGCGGCGCGCGCCGACGGCTTTGGAACAAAGACTATATTCCTAAAATCTACAACCCTTGCCAAAACCGCTCCAGAACGACAAGTAAGCTCCGCACTCACACCGGAGACAACGGGCATGAAAGCCGTCGGATACAGGAAGTCCCTTCCCATCGATGCCGCGGATGCGCTGATCGATTTCGAAACGGCAAAGCCCGAACCGAAAGGCCGCGACATCCGCATCGCCGTGAAGGCGATCTCGGCCAATCCGGTCGACTACAAGGTACGCAAGCGCGCAGCACCCCCGGAGGGCGAGACCAAGATCCTGGGCTTTGACGCTGCCGGCATCGTCGATGCGGTCGGCCCCGACGTGACGCTGTTCAGGGCTGGCGACGAGGTGTTCTATGCCGGCTCGATCCTGCGCCAGGGCACCAATTCGGAATTTCATCTGGTCGACGAGCGCATCGTCGGAGCCAAGCCGAGGACGCTGTCGTTCGCGCAAGCCGCGGCGCTGCCGCTGACCTCGATCACCGCCTGGGAATTGCTGTTCGACCGGCTCGGGGCTGCGCCCGGCAAGAGCCTCGATCCGCGCACGCTCTTGATCGTCGGCGGCGCCGGCGGCGTCGGCTCGATTCTGATTCAGCTCGCCCGCCGCCTCACCGGCCTCACCGTCGTCGCGACCGCCTCGCGCCCGGACTCGCAGAAATGGTGCCTCGATCTTGGCGCCCACGCCGTCGCCGATCACGCCATGCCGATGAAGGAGCAAATCGAAAAACTGAAGCTGCCGCCGGTCGCGCTGGTCGCAAGCCTCACCAACACCGACCAGCACTACAAGGCGCTGGCCGACCTGATGGCGCCGCAGGGCAAATACGGCCTCATCGACGACCCCCCGGAATTCAATGTCAGCGTCTTTAAGGGCAAGGCGATCTCGGTCCACTGGGAATCGATGTTCACCCGCTCCTCATTCCAGACACCCGACATGATCGGCCAGCATCATCTGTTGAACGACGTCGCCGATCTCATCGACAAGGGCGTTCTGCGCACCACGCTCGACCAGACCTTCGGGACCATCAACGCAGCCAATCTGAAGAAGGCCCATGCGCTGCTGGAGTCCGGCAAGTCGCGCGGCAAGATCGTGCTGGAGGGATGGTAGGAATTTGTAGTTGGGTTAGCGGAGCGCAACCCACCTACATTAGCAGATCAGGAGATTTGGTGGGTTACGCTCCGCCAACCCTCCCTGCGATCTTCAAACCGCTGGCACGCCCTCGACGAAGATCAGGCGGCGGTCCAGCGCGGTCCGCCGCACTTTCAGGGCTTCGGCGTATTCCGGCGAGGCGTACCATTCGCGCAATTTTTCCATCGTGGGAAATTCGACCACGATGATGTTCTTCGGCGGCGGGCCGCCTTCGGCGAGGCTGGCCGCGCCGCCGCGGACCAGATATCGCCCGCCATATTGCGCGATCGCTTTCGCCGCGATGGTGCGGTAGCGCTCGAAGCCTGCGGCGTCGCGCACGTCGACTTCGGAAATCACATAGGCCGACATTCTCGGATCTCACGCGATGGTCTGGACGATGCCGCCTTCGACGCGCAGCGCCGCACCGTTGGTCGCCGACGACTCCTTTGAAGCGACATAGATCACCATGTTGGCGACCTCCTCGACGGTGGCAAACCGCTGCAGCAGCGAGGTCGGACGGAACTGTTTCACGAATTGCGATGCCGCCTCGTCGACCGACTGGCCGTTTTGCTTCGCGAGATCCCTGACGAAGGTCTCGACGCCCTCCGACATCGTCGGCCCCGGCAGTACCGAATTGACGGTCACCGCGGTGCCGCGGGTCATCTCGGCGAGCCCGCGCGACACCGCGAGCTGGGCCGTCTTGGTCATGCCGTAGTGGATCATTTCCTTCGGGACGTTCAGCGCGGATTCCGAGGAAATGAAGATGATGCGGCCCCAGTTGCGTTTCAGCATGCCCTGCATGTAGGCCCGCGACAGCCGTACGCCCGACATCACATTGACCTCGAAGAACCGGCTCCAGTCCTCGTCCGGCGTCTCGAAGAAATCCTTGGGCTCGTAGATGCCGGCGTTGTTGATGAGGATGTCCACCTCCGGCAACGCGGTCACGATCGTGTTGCAACCCTCGACCGTGGACACGCTTCCGGCGACGCCCTTGACCCTCGCACCGGGCACGGCCTTTTTGATCGCGGCGATCGCGCCGTCGACCTTGGTTTGCGTCCGGCCGTTGACCGTGACCTCGGCGCCCGCGGCGGCCAATCCCCTGGCGATGGCGTAGCCGATGCCGATGGTCGACCCCGTCACCAGCGCCGTCTTGCCGCTAAGATCGATTTTCATGGATGTTCTCCGTCATTGATGACGGAGATATCGGGAGCGGCGCTGGCGAGCGCAATCGCTGTTGTTGCCCAATAAAAAAGCGGCGCACCCGGCGCCGCTTTTTAAAGTGCGAATCGGAAATAGGGCTTACGCGGCCTCCGAGGCCTTTTCCTGCACCGGGCCGGAATCGAGGCCCTTGGCATCGACGTCGCGGTCGACGAACTCGATCACCGCCATCGGCGCGTTGTCGCCGTAGCGGAAGCCGGCCTTGATGATGCGGGTATAGCCGCCCTGGCGGTCCTTGTAGCGGGCCGCGAGCACGTCGAACAGTTTCTTGACCTGATCCTGGTCGCGCATCTCCGAGATCGCCTGGCGGCGCATGGCCAGACCGCCCTTCTTGCCGAGCGTGACCAGCTTCTCGACGATCGGCCGCAGTTCCTTCGCCTTGGGCAGCGTGGTGACGATCTGCTCGTGCTTGATCAGCGCCGCGCACATGTTGGCGAACATTGCACGCCGATGCTCGGCGGTGCGATTGAGCTTCCGATGAACCTTGCCGTGACGCATGATCTATATCCTCGATACTTGTTCTGTCGCGACGGCTCGTCGGACAATTAGCTCAGGTGGGCCGCCTGCGTTCGCCCAAAATGCAGCGGCCGGGAATGCCCGGCCACCGCGATTACCGTTCGATCAATAGTGGTCTTCGAAGCGCTTGGCCAGCTCGTCGATATTCTCCGGCGGCCAGCCCGGCACTTCCATGCCGAGGTGCAGACCCATCTGGGCCAGCACTTCCTTGATCTCGTTCAGCGACTTGCGGCCGAAGTTCGGGGTACGGAGCATTTCCGCTTCCGATTTCTGCACGAGGTCGCCGATATAGACGATGTTGTCGTTCTTCAGGCAGTTCGCCGAACGCACCGACAGTTCGAGCTCGTCGACCTTCTTGAGGAACGCCGGGTTGAACGCGAGATCGGGAATGATCTCCTGCGCCACTTCCTTGCGCGGCTCTTCGAAATTGACGAACACGTTGAGCTGGTCCTGCAGGATGCGCGCGGCATAGGCCACCGCGTCATCCGGCGAGATCGCGCCGTTGGTCTCGATCGTCATGGTCAGCTTGTCGTAGTCGAGGATCTGGCCCTCGCGGGTGTTCTCGACCTTGTAGGAGACCTTGCGCACCGGGGAGAACAGGCTGTCGACCGGGATCAGGCCGATCGGCGCGTCCTCAGGCCGGTTACGCTCCGCGGCGACATAGCCCTTGCCGGCGGCAACCGTGAATTCCATGCGGATTTCAGCGCCCTCGTCCAGCGTGCAGATCTGCAGATCCGGATTGAGCACCACGACATCGCCGACGGTCTGGATGTCGCCGGCGGTGACGACGCCGGGGCCCTGCTTCTTCACGACCATGCGCTTGGGGCCTTCGCCCTGCATCTTGATCGAGATGTCCTTGATGTTCAGCACGATGTCGGTGACGTCCTCGCGAACGCCGGCGATCGAGGAGAACTCGTGCAGCACGCCGTCGATATGCACCGACTGCACGGCGGCGCCCTGCAGCGAGGACAACAGGATGCGGCGGAGCGCGTTACCCAGCGTCTGGCCGAAGCCGCGCTCGAGCGGCTCGGCGACCAGCGTCGCGAAGCGGTTCGGGTCGGTACCGGGCGTTACCTGGAGCTTGTTGGGGCGGATAAGTTCTTGCCAATTTTTCTGGATCGTCACTGTTTCACCCATGGGCCAGTCAATTCTGCCATCTGAATTACTGGCGTTGGAGATCGCGGATCAGTCCGCGCTTCAAAAATTCTCAAAATCATCGCGGGCGGCAGCGCCGCCCGCCCGATCAATGCATCAAACCCGCCGGCGTTTGCGCGGACGGCAACCATTGTGCGGGATCGTCGTCACGTCGCGGATCGATGTGACGGTGAAGCCCGCGGCCTGCAGCGCGCGAAGCGCCGATTCGCGGCCCGAACCGGGACCGGCAACTTCAACTTCCAGCGTGCGCATGCCGTGTTCCTGCGCCTTCTTGGAGACGTCTTCCGCCGCGACCTGAGCAGCGTAAGGAGTCGATTTGCGCGAGCCCTTGAAACCCATCGTTCCGGCCGACGACCAGGCAATGGTGTTGCCCTGTGCGTCGGTGATGGTGATGGTCGTGTTGTTGAACGACGAATTCACGTGCGCAACGCCGGATGCGATGTTCTTGCGCTCGCGGCGGCGTACGCGGGTGGCTTCCTTGCCCATTCCAAAACCTTTCCTAACGATCTCAACGCCGCCGTAATGCCAGCGGCTACACCTGACGAGCGAACGAGGGTCGACCCCTGCCCGCTAGTCCCTGTTCGTCAATTACTTCTTCTTGCCGGCGATCGACTTGGCCGGTCCCTTGCGCGTGCGCGCGTTGGTGTGGGTGCGCTGACCGCGCACCGGCAATCCGCGGCGATGGCGCAGACCGCGATAGCAGCCGAGATCCATCAGACGCTTGATGTTCATGCCCGTCTCGCGACGCAGGTCGCCTTCGACCATGTAGTCGCGGTCGATCACTTCGCGGATCTGCAGCACTTCCTGATCGCTCAACTGATTGACGCGGCGATCAACGGGAATCTTGACCTTCTCCATGATGTCGGCCGCGTTCTTCTGGCCGATGCCATGGATGTACTGGAGCGCGATCAGCACGCGCTTGTTGGTCGGAATATTCACGCCGGCAATACGGGCCACGGACTTCTCTCCTGTTGCCGATCCCTCGGACCGGCCATGTTCTAGCTATTTCGGGCAGGTGTCCGCAAACGCGAACACGACGCCCTTCCCCTTGGTCACCTCGGGGCCCGGCATCGTTTGAAAACTATCCGACTGGATACGGGCCTTATTAAAGGATTCAACTTGGTTTCGTCAACCGTCGCTATGCTTTAGCTCGCCTTTTAGTGACCTTTTTGGCGGCTTTCCGGGCCTTGACCGTGGCGCGGGCCCTGGAACCCGTCGCCGCCCTTCGGGCCGTCTTTTTTGTCCCCTTTTTGGTCCGTTTGGCAGCCGTTTTGGCGACCTTGGCACCCCTCCCCGAGGCCTTTGCAGCCTTCTTGGGGGCCTTTTTGGCGCCCTTGGCAGCCGACGATTTGGAGGCCTTCCCGGCGGCCGGCCTGGCTGCCTTTTTGGCGGCGTTGGCGGTCCGCTTGGCCGGGCCGGCCTTCCGGGCGGCCTTGGCTTCGACGGCCCCGATCGCGGCCAGGATCCGGTCGATTTCCCGGGTGACCGATTCGATGGTCATCATGCCGTCGACCGTCAGCAGCTTGCGCCGCTCCGAATAGTAGTGAATCAGCGGCTCGGTCAGCGCCCGGTAGCTCGCCAGCCGCTTGGTCAGCACCTCCGGCGTGTCGTCGACGCGAACTTCCTCGCCCCGTTCCCGCATCTGCGCGACGCGCGTCTCCACCCGCTCCAGGAGCGCGCTTTCGTTGACGCGAAGCTCGATCACGGCGTCGAGTTTCAGGTGCTTCTTCTTCAGAAGCTCGTCCAGCGCCTCGGCCTGCGGGACCGTGCGCGGGAAACCGTCCAGGATGAATCCGTTCGCGGCGTCGGGCTGGTCGATCCGGTCGGAGATGATCCCGATCACGACGTCGTCGGGAACGAGGCCGCCGGAGGCCATGACGTCCTTGGCCCTGAGGCCGACCGGCGTCTGCGCCGCCACCGCGGCACGCAGCATTTCACCGGTCGAGAGCTGGACGATGGCGTAACGCTGAACCAGCCTCTGGGCCTGGGTTCCCTTGCCCGACCCCGGCGGTCCGAGAAGTATCAATCTCATCCTGTTCGCCCCCCGGCTCGGTGAGCGATCAAGCGCACACCTTCGTTGCAAAATCCGATTTACAGCGCCAACCCGATCAGCGCCGAGCGCGGACAGCGAAAGCGATGCAACACGCATTTCGGGGGCCCGGGCCTTGATCTAAATCAGAACCGGGGCCCCAAATCACTAATTTATGCGTTTCCGTCGAACCGGTCCCGGCTACGCTCGAAAACGTTTTAGGACACGTCAGCGACGACGCCCCCGCAATTTCGACTTCCTGATCAAGCCCTCGTACTGGTGCGCGAGCAAGTAACCCTGAACCTGCGCCACCGTATCCATGGTCACGCTGACCACGATCAGAAGCGACGTGCCGCCAAAGTAAAACGGCACCGAGGCGTAGGAAATCAGGATTTCCGGGATCAGACAGACGATCGCGAGATAGATCGCGCCCAGCACCGTAATTCGCGACAGCACGTAATCGATGTATTCGGCGGTGCGTTCACCGGGCCGGATACCCGGAATGAAGCCGCCATGCTTTTTCAGATTGTCGGCGGTCTCGGTCGGGTTGAACACGATCGCGGTATAGAAGAACGCGAAGAACACGATCAGCGCCAGATAGAGGATCAGGAACAGCGGCCGGCCGTGGCCGAGCTGCGTGGTGATCCACTGGAACCATTCCGGGCCGCGGCCGGCGTTGAAGTTCGCCACCGTGGTCGGCAGCAACAACAGCGAGGACGCGAAGATCGGCGGGATCACGCCCGAGGTGTTGAGCTTGAGCGGCAGATGCGAGGACTGGCCCTCGAACATCTTGTTGCCGACCTGGCGTTTCGGATACTGGATCAGAAGCCGGCGCTGCGCGCGCTCCATGAACACGATGAAGGCGATCACCGCGACCGCCATGATGATGACGACCAGGATGATGCCGGTGGACAGCGCGCCCTGGCGGCCGAGTTCCAGCATGTTGGCGAGCGCCGAGGGCAGCTCGGCGACGATGCCGGAAAGAATGATCAGCGAGATACCGTTGCCGATGCCGCGCGAGGTGATCTGCTCGCCCAGCCACATCAGGAACATGGTGCCGCCGGTCAGGGTGATCGCGGTCGAAAGGCGGAAGAACATGCCGGGATCGCTGACGACGTTGCCGGCGCCCTCGAGTCCAACGGCGATACCGTAGGACTGGAACGCGGCCAGCAGCACGGTGAGATAGCGGGTGTACTGGTTCAGCGTCTTGCGGCCGGCCTCGCCCTCTTTCTTCAGCGCCTCGAGCTGCGGCGACACCGTGGTCAGGAGCTGAATGATGATGGAGGCCGAGATATACGGCATGATGTTCAGCGCAAAGATCGCCATGCGGTGGATGCCGCCGCCGGCGAACATGTTGAACATGCCGAGGATGCCGCCGGCCTGGCTCTTGAACACCTGCTCCCAGATCGCGGGGTCGATGCCGGGCAGCGGAATGTAGGTGCCGAGCCGGTAAACCAGCAGCGCACCCAGGGTGAACCAGATACGCTTCTTCAGTTCGTCGGCTTTGGCCAGCGCGCCGAAATTGAGGTTTGCCGCCAGTTGTTCCGCTGCTGAGACCATGTTTGGCTTTCTCCCGCCGCCCTTGCGCTGTCATGCCCCAAAAGGCCTTGAGACATTCAGCAGACGCCGCACATTATTTGGTGCTCGGCCCCGATAAGTCCATCGTCTCGTCGCGCAGATGGCCGCCGGACGGCGGCCGATGACGCAGATGTTACGCCGCCTCGCCTTCGTCCTTCTTGACCGGCGCCAGGATCTTCACGGTGCCGCCCGCCTTCTCGACCGCCGCAATGGCGGATTTCGAGGCGCCGTGCACCTCGACGGTCAGCTTGGCCTTGAGTTCACCCCGGCCGAGCAGCCGCACGCCATCCTTGGCGCGCCGCAGCACGCGGGCTTTCACCAGCGATTCGGCATTGATGACGGCCTTGGCGTCGAGCAGCTTGGCGTTGATCGCATCCTGGATGCGGTCGAGATTGATCTCGGCGAAATCCAGCCGGAAAATGTTGTTGAAGCCGCGCTTCGGCAGGCGCCGGTGCAGCGGCATCTGGCCGCCTTCAAAACCCTTGATGCGAACGCCGGAACGCGCGGTCTGGCCCTTGCCGCCGCGGCCCGCCGTCTTGCCCTTGCCCGAACCGATGCCACGACCGACGCGCATGCGCTTCTTGCGCGAGCCGGCATTGTCGGCGATATCGCTGAGCTTCATCGCCCTGTCTCCTTGTCTGTCTTACTTCTCGCCGACGATGCGGACGAGATGTTGAACCTTGGCGATCATGCCGCGAATTGCAGGGGTGTCCTGCAGCTCGGTGGTGCGGCCGATCTTGTTGAGCTTGAGGCCGATCAGCGTCTCGCGCTGCGAGTGGTGGCGGCGGATCGCGCTGCCGATCTGCTCGACCTTGATCATCTTTGCGGCCTTGGCCATCGTCGTAACTCCGAGAGTCTCTTAATTCGGCATGATCTTTTCGGAAAACCGGTACCCACTTTTCCGGATCATGCCCCCATTATTCGGCAACCACTTCGGCGTCGCCGCCGACCCGGCGCGACTGCAGCGTCGATACCTTGATGTTACGGCGCGCCGCAACCGAGCGCGGCGAATCCTGATGCTTCAGCGCGTCGAAGGTGGCGCGAACCATGTTGTAGGGATTCGACGAGCCGATCGACTTCGCCACCACGTCCTGGATGCCGAGCGTCTCGAACACGGCACGCATCGGGCCGCCCGCGATGATGCCGGTACCCGCCGGCGCCGCACGCAGGTAAACCCTGCCCGCGCCGTGACGGCCGGCGATATCGTGATGCAGCGTACGGCCTTCGCGCAGCGCCACCCGCGTCAGATTGCGCTTGGCCGCTTCCGTCGCCTTGCGGATCGCCTCCGGCACTTCGCGCGCCTTGCCGTGGCCGAAACCCACGCGCCCCTTCTGGTCGCCGATCACGACCAGCGCCGCAAAGCCGAAGCGCTTGCCGCCCTTGACGACCTTCGCCACACGATTGATGTGGACGAGCTTGTCGACGAACTCGCTGTCGCGTTCTTCCCGGCCGCCCCTGTGGCCGCCACCGCGTTCGCGTTCACCTGCCATGGTGTTTTCCGATCCTTAAAAGACTTGGCCCAAGAGGCCCTTTTGTCCGTTCAATCCAGTTAGAAGCTCAAACCGCTTTCGCGCGCGGCATCCGCGAGCGCCTTGACGCGACCGTGATAGAGATAGCTGCCGCGGTCGAACACCACTTCGGTGACGCCGTTCTTGACCGCGCGTTCCGCCAGAAGCTTGCCGACCGCTTTCGCCGCGTCGATATTGGCGCCGGTCTTGCCGCTCTCGCGCATCGTCTTCTCCAGCGAAGAGGCGGACGCCAGCGTCTCGCCCTTCAGGTCGTCGATGACCTGGGCGTAGATGTGCTTCGACGAGCGGAACACCGACAGCCGCGGGCGACCGTTGGCCGAACGGCGCAACGAAATCCTCACGCGCTGCTTGCGCCGGGCATTCGTAATCTTGAGTCTCGACATGACCGGCTCCGTTACTTCTTCTTGCCTTCCTTGCGGAAGATGAATTCGTTGGCGTACTTCACACCCTTGCCCTTGTAGGGCTCCGGCGGACGGTAGCTGCGGATTTCCGCCGCGACCTGGCCGACGCGCTGGCTGTCGTTGCCGACGATGACGATCTCGGTCGGCTTCGGCACCGTGATCGCAATGCCTTCCGGGATCGGGTAGACGACGTCATGGCTGTAGCCCAGCGCGAGCTGCAGGTTCTTGCCCTGCAGCGCGGCGCGGTAGCCGACGCCGGTGATCTCGAGCTTCTTCTCGAAGCCCTTGGTGACGCCCTCGACCAGGTTCGCCACCTGCGCGCGCGCGGTGCCGTACATCGCTTGCGCCCGATTGGTCTTGACCTTGGGCGCGACCTTGACCGCGCCGTTCTCGAACTTCACCTCGACGTCGTCATGCACGACGAACTGAAGCTGGCCCTTCGGCCCCTTCATCTTGACGGTCTGTCCCTCGACGGTCGCAGTGACGCCCGAAGGAACCGTCACAGGCCGCTTGCCGATACGTGACATAACTAATCCCTTCCTCAGAACACCGTGAAGAGAACTTCGCCGCCCACATTCGCGTCGCGCGCGGCGTGGTCAGCCATGATTCCCTTCGGCGTCGACAACACCGAAATGCCGAGACCGTTGTTGACGCGCGGCAGGTTCTTCACCGAGGCGTAAACCCGCCGCCCCGGCTTCGATACCCGCTCGATCTCGCGAATAACCGGCTCGCCGTCGAAATATTTCAGCTCGATCTCGAGCTCGCTGCGGCCCGAGGCATGCTCGACGCTGGCGTAGCCGCGGATATAGCCCTCTTCCTTGAGGACCTCGAGCACGCTGGCGCGCATCTTCGAGCCAGGGGTCGAGACCTTGGATTTGGCGCGCATCTGCGCGTTGCGGATGCGGGTGATGAGATCGCTGATCGGATCGTGCGTTGACATGTCCGACCCCCCTTACCAGCTCGACTTCACGAGCCCGGGAACCAGGCCCTTGGAGCCGAGTTCACGCAGCGCGATGCGGCTGAGCTTGTTCTTGCGATAGACCGAACGCGGCCGTCCGGTCAGTTCGCAGCGATTGCGAATCCGGGTCGCCGACGAATTGCGCGGCATCTCGGCGAGCTTCAGCGTCGCCGCGAAGCGCTCTTCCATCGGCTTGTTCTTGTCGGCGATGATCGCCTTCAGCTTCGCGCGCCGGGGGGCGGCGTTCTTGGCCATCCGCTTGCGCCGGTTGTTCTTCTCGATCGAACTCTTCTTTGCCATGCTTGGCTCCTGGGTTTCCGCGTTTGAGAGGCTTGTCAGCGTCTCACTGCCGGAACGGGAAATTGAATGCGGTCAACAGGGCACGGGCCTCGTCGTCGGTGGCAGCCGTAGTGCACACCGTGACGTCCATGCCCCATGTCTCCCCGGCCTTGTCGAAGTCGATTTCGGGGAAAATGATGTGCTCCTTGATGCCGAGCGAATAGTTGCCGCGGCCGTCGAAGCTCTTCGGGTTCAGGCCGCGGAAGTCGCGCACGCGCGGCAGCGCCACGTTCACGAGGCGGTCGATGAACTCGTACATCTTGGTCTTGCGCAGCGTGACCTTGCAGCCGATCGGCTGGTTCTCGCGCAGCTTGAAGGTCGCGATCGCGACCCGCGAATAGGTCACGACGGCCTTCTGGCCCGCGATCAGCGAAAGATCGGCGGCGGCGAGCTCGGCCTTCTTGCGGTCGTTGACGGCCTCGCCGACGCCCATGTTGAGCACGACCTTGTCCAGCCGCGGCACCTGCATGGAATTGGCATAGCCGAACTGTTCCGTCAGCTTGCTGCGGATGCTCTTGTCATATTCCGCGCGCAGACGCGGGGTGTATGCGGTCTCAGCCATCGATCTCTGCTCCCGAGCGTTTGGCAACGCGTACCTTCTTGCCATCCGCATGAATCTTGAAACCTATGCGGGTCGGCTTGCCGTCCTTGCCGACGATCGCGATGTTGGACAGGTGGATCGGCGCCTCCTTGGAGATGATGCCGCCTTCCTGCGCCTGGGTCTGCTTCTGGTGTCGCTTGACGAGGTTGACGCCGCGGACCAGCGCCTTGCTGTCGTCGGGACGCACCTCGAACACCTCGCCGGTACGGCCCTTGTCGCGGCCGGACAGCACGATGACCTTGTCACCCTTCCGGATCTTGGCAGCCATCACAGCACCTCCGGCGCGAGCGAGATGATTTTCATGTGGTTCTTGGCGCGCAGCTCGCGCGGCACCGGCCCGAAGATGCGGGTGCCGACCGGCTCCGACTGATTGTTGATCAGCACGGCGGCGTTGCGGTCGAAGCGGATGACGGAGCCGTCGGGACGGCGGATATCCTTGCGGACCCGCACCACCACGGCCTTCATCACGTCGCCCTTCTTCACCTTGCCGCGCGGAATCGCTTCCTTGATCGACACGACAATAACGTCGCCCACGGTGGCATAGCGGCGCTTGGAGCCCCCAAGCACCTTGATGCACATGACACGGCGTGCGCCTGAATTATCGGCCACGTCGAGGTTGGTCTGCATCTGAATCATTGATGCACCTCGTCCTCTTTCTGATGCGCAGAACTGCGCCTAAAATTTTCCCGAAAGCCTGGTCCGGCAGCGCCGGACAGGCCTTTAGGCCGTTTTCTTCTGTTCGCCCCGGACTACCGTCCAGCGCTTCAACTTCGAGATCGGCTTGCTTTCCTCGATCCACACCTGATCGCCCGGCTTGAACTCGTTGTTCTCGTCGTGCGCATGGTAATTTTTCGAGCGGCGAATCGTCTTCTTGTAGATCGGATGGGTGAAGCGGCGATCGACGCGCACCACAACCGTCTTGGCCTGCTTGTCGCTGACGACCACGCCCTGAAGCGTACGTTTCGGCATTTCGAGCCCCTTACTTCTTCTTCGCGCGCTTTTGCGCGGCGATGGTCTTGATACGGGCGATATCGCGGCGGGCTTCACGCAGCCGCGAGGTGTTCTCCAGCTGCCCGGTGGCGCGCTGGAAGCGCAGGTTGAAGCGCTCCTTCTTCAGATTGAGGACGGCGTCATCCATCTGATCGGGGCTCATCGCGCGGATATCGGCGGTTTTCATCTCGGCCATGACCACTTCCCTATTCCGCGATGCGCGCGACGAAGCGCGTCTTGATCGGCAGCTTGGCGGCGGCGAGCGTCAACGCTTCCTTCGCGGTCTGCACGGTGACGCCGTCGATTTCGAAAATCACGCGGCCCGGTTTCACCCGCGCCACCCACAATTCCGGCGTACCCTTGCCGGAGCCCATGCGGACTTCGGCGGGCTTCTTCGACACCGGCACGTCCGGGAAGATGCGGATCCAGACCCGGCCAGCGCGCTTCATGTGACGGGTCAGCGCGCGGCGGGCGGCCTCGATCTGACGCGCGGTGATGCGCTCGGGCGCCATCGCTTTCAGGCCGAACTGACCGAACGACAACGTCGCGCCCGAAGTCGCGGTGCCGTGGATCCGGCCCTTATGCGCCTTCCGGAACTTCGTTTTCTTTGGTTGCATCATGGCTTACGCCCTCAAACCTTCTAAAAAATCGCTCTTAGGCAGCGTCGCGGCGGGGGCGCGTGTTGTCGCCCTCGGCCATTTTCTTGTCCTGGGCCATCGGATCGTGCTCGAGGATTTCGCCCTTGAAGATCCAGACCTTGACGCCGCAGGTGCCGAAGGTGGTGAACGCGGTGGCCACCCCGTAATCGATGTCGGCGCGCAGCGTGTGCAGCGGCACGCGGCCTTCGCGATACCATTCCATGCGCGCGATTTCGGCACCGCCGAGACGGCCCGAGCAGTTGATACGAATGCCCTCGGCGCCGAGACGCATCGCCGACTGCACCGCGCGCTTCATGGCGCGGCGGAACGCGACGCGGCGCTCCAGCTGCTGCGCGATCGATTCGGCGACCAGCGTGGCGTCGAGCTCCGGCTTGCGGATTTCGACGATGTTGATCACGACGTCGGAGGCGGTGATGTCGGCAACCTTCTTGCGAAGCTTGTCGATGTCGGCGCCCTTCTTGCCGATCACGACGCCGGGGCGCGCGGAGTGGATCGTCACCCGGCACTTCTTGTGCGGGCGCTCGATCACGATCCTGGCGACGGCCGCCTGCTTCAGCTCCTTGTGCAGGATCTCGCGGATCTTGACATCCTCGTGCAGCAGCTTGCCGTATTCGTTCTTGCCGGCGAACCAACGGGAATCCCACGTCCGGTTGATGCCGAGACGCAGCCCGATTGGATTGATCTTCTGACCCATCGTTCTCTCCCGCGCCCGATTTAAGCGCTCGCCTCGACCTGACGAACGACGATCGTCAGCTGCGAGAATGGTTTAAAGACACGGCCCGAGCGGCCACGGCCGCGCGGTGCGAAACGCTTCATCACGATGCCGTTGCCGACATGGGCCTCGGAGACGATCAGATCGTCGACATCGAGGTCGTGGTTGTTCTCGGCGTTGGCGATCGCCGATTCCAGGCACTTCTTGACGTCAACCGCGATCCGCTTGCGCGAAAACTGCAGGTCGGCGAGCGCCGCCGAAGCCTTCCGGCCGCGGATCAGCTGCGCGACAAGGTTCAGCTTCTGCGGGCTGACCCGCAGCATCCTTGCGACCGCCTTGGCTTCGTTGTCCGGGAGAGCCCGTTCGCGCTTTGGTTTGCTCATCGCTTAGATCCTCAAGCCTTCTTGGCTTTCTTGTCGCCAGAATGGCCGTGGAAGGTACGGGTCGGCGAGAATTCGCCGAACTTGTGACCCACCATTTCCTCGTTGACCGATACCGGCACGTGCTTCTGGCCGTTGTAGACGCCGAACACCAGGCCGACGAACTGCGGCAGGATGGTCGAGCGGCGGCTCCAGATCTTGATCACGTCATGACGGCCGGACGCGCGCGCGGCATCTGCCTTCTTGAGCAGAGAGCCTTCGACGAACGGGCCTTTCCAGACTGAACGAACCATGTCCGGCGTTCCTTACTTCTTCCGCTTGTGGCGGCTGATGAGAATGAATTTGTTGGTCGACTTGTTGGAGCGGGTCTTCTTGCCCTTGGTGGGCTTGCCCCAGGGGGTGACCGGATGACGGCCGCCGGAGGTGCGGCCTTCGCCGCCGCCGTGCGGATGGTCGACCGGGTTCATGGAGACGCCGCGGTTGTGGGGCTTGCGGCCGAGCCAGCGATTGCGCCCGGCCTTGCCGATCGAAATATTCATGTGGTCCGGATTCGACACCGCGCCGATGGTGCCGGTGCAGCGGCCGTGAACCAGGCGCTGCTCGCCCGAGTTCAGGCGCACGATCACGTAATCCTGGTCGCGGCCGACGATCTGGGCGTAGGTACCGGCCGAACGCGCCAGCTGGCCGCCCTTGCCGATCTTCAATTCCACATTATGGACGATGGTGCCGATCGGCATGTTGCCGAGCGGCATGACGTTGCCCGGCTTCACGTCGACATAGTTGCCGGCGATCACCGTGTCGCCAACAGCGAGGCGCTGCGGCGCGAGGATATAGGCCTGAGTGCCGTCGGTGTATTTCACCAGCGCAATGAAGGCGGTGCGGTTCGGATCGTATTCCAGCCGCTCGACGGTCGCCGGCATGTCGACCTTGGTGCGCTTGAAGTCGACGATACGATAGGCCTGCTTGTGGCCGCCGCCGCGGAAGCGCACGACCATGCGGCCGGTGTTGTTGCGGCCGCCGGACGAGTGCTTGCCCTCGGTCAGCGCCTTGACCGGCTTGCCCTTGTAGAGCGCCGAACGATCGACCATCACCAGCTGGCGCTGGCCTGGCGTCGTGGGGTTGAATGTTTTCAATGCCATCGCTGTATCGCCTTATAGCCCGGTGGTGACGTCGATGCGGTGGCCCTCTTCGAGGGTCACGATCGCGCGCTTCACATCCGACTGCGAACCGAAATTACCGCGGAACACCTTGGTCTTGCCCTTGCGCACCAGCGTGTTCACGCTCTTGACCTTGACGTCGAACAGCTTCTCGACAGCTTCCTTGATCTGCGGCTTGGTCGCCTTGCTCGCGACCTTGAACAGAACCTTGTTGTGCTCGGAGGCCAGCGTCGCCTTTTCCGTCACGACCGGAGAAACGATGATGTCGTAGTAGCGCGGATCGATGTTCTTCATTTGAAGCGCGCCTCCAACGCATCGATCGCCGCCTTGGTCAGCACCAGTTTCTGGCGGCGCAGAATGTCATAGACGTTGATGCCCTGGATCGGCAGCACGTCCATGTTCGGAATGTTGCGGGCGGCGATGGCGAAGCCGTTGTGCAGCTCGGCGCCGTCGATGATCAGCGCGTTGGTCAGGCCGAGGCCGGAGAAGTGTCCAACCAGCGCCTTGGTCTTGGCTGCCTCGAGTCTCGCGGACTCGATCACGATCAGATCGCCGTCCTTGGCCTTGGCGGAAAGCGCGTGGCGAAGCGCCAGCGCGCGAACCTTCTTGGGCAGGTCGGTGGCGTGCGAGCGCACCACCGGACCGAACGCACGGCCGCCGCCGCGGAACTGCGGCACCCGGGCCGAGCCGTGACGGGCACCGCCGGTGCCCTTCTGCTTGTACATCTTCTTGCCGGTGCGCCAGACATCCGCCCGGCCCTGGGACTTGTGGGTCCCGGCCTGGCGCTTGTTGAGCTGCCACTGCACGCAACGCTGGATGATGTCCTTGCGCGGCTCAAGACCGAAGATCTCGTCGGAAAGCTGGACGGAGCCGGCTTCCTTGCCTTCAAGGGTTGTGACTTTCAGTTCCATCTCACGCGCCCTCCTGCTCGGCCGGCGCTGCAGCTGCCTCGCCGCCGCCATCGGCCAGGCGGAACTTGCCCGGCTTCGGCGCGTCTTTCGGCAACGCCTTCTTCACGGCATCGCGCACCGCGATCCATCCGCCCTTGGAGCCGGGAACGGCGCCTTCGACGAGGATCAGGCCGCGCGCGACGTCCGTCTGCACCACGCGCAGATTGAGCGTGGTGATGCGATCGACGCCCATGTGACCGGGCATCTTCTTGTTCTTGAAGGTCTTGCCGGGATCCTGACGTCCGCCGGTCGAACCGATCGAACGATGCGAGACCGACACGCCGTGGGTGGCGCGAAGGCCGCCGAAGTTCCAGCGCTTCATGCCGCCGGCGAAACCCTTACCGACCGAGGTGCCGGTGACGTCGACGAACTGCCCGACCACGAAATGGTCGGCCTGAATCTCGGCGCCGACCGGGATCAGCGCGTCCTGCGACACGCGGAACTCGGTCACCTTGCGCTTGGGCTCGACCTTGGCGACGGCGAACTGGCCGCGCTCCGCCTTCGGCAGATAGACGGTCTTGCGCGTACCCGAACCGAGCTGCAGCGCGACATAACCGTTCTTCTCGGTCGTGCGGTGACCCAACACCTGGCAGTTGCCCAGCTTCAGCACGGTCACAGGGATATGTTCGCCGGTCTCCGTAAAGACCCGCGTCATCCCGACCTTTTGTGCGATCACTCCGGAGCGCATCGGCGTGCTTCCTGTTCTTTCTGTCCGCTAACGTTCGGACGGGCTTAAAAGTTAGAGCTTGATTTCGACGTCGACACCGGCGGCCAGGTCGAGCTTCATCAGCGCGTCCACGGTCTGAGGGGTCGGGTCGACAATGTCGAGAAGACGCTTGTGCGTGCGCATCTCGAATTGCTCGCGGCTCTTCTTGTCGACGTGCGGCGAACGGTTGACGGTGAACTTCTCGATGCGGGTCGGCAGCGGAATGGGTCCGCGCACCTGGGCACCGGTCCGTTTCGCCGTGTTCACGATCTCACGCGTCGACGAATTGAGAATCCGATGGTCGAACGCCTTGAGACGTATGCGAATATTCTGGCCGTTCATTGCCGCTGTCTTTCTTTGTCGTAGCGAGTGGCGAGTACCGAATAGCGAGTGGATTTAAACCATTCGCTATTCGCCATTCCCTGTTCGCTTTACTCGATGATGCTTGCGACGACGCCGGCACCGACGGTGCGGCCGCCTTCGCGGATCGCGAAGCGAAGCTTCTCTTCCATCGCGATCGGCACGATCAGGTGCACTTCCATCGCGATGTTGTCGCCGGGCATCACCATCTCGGTGCCTTCCGGCAGATGCACGACACCGGTCACGTCGGTGGTGCGGAAGTAGAACTGCGGCCGGTAGTTGGTGAAGAACGGGGTGTGACGTCCGCCCTCTTCCTTGGTGAGGATGTAGGCCTCGGCCTTGAACTTGGTGTGCGGCTTGACCGAACCCGGCTTGCACAGCACCTGACCGCGCTCGACTTCCTCGCGCTTGGTGCCGCGCAGCAGCGCACCGATGTTGTCGCCGGCCTGGCCCTGGTCGAGCAGCTTGCGGAACATCTCGACGCCGGTGACGATGGTCTTCTGGGTGGCGCGCAGACCGACGATCTCGATTTCCTCGCCGACCTTGACCACGCCGCGCTCGACGCGGCCGGTCACCACGGTGCCGCGGCCCGAGATCGAGAACACGTCTTCCACCGGCATCAGGAACGGCTGGTCGATCGGACGCTCCGGCTGCGGAATGTAGCTGTCTACCGCCGCCATCAGTTCCAGGATGGCATCATGGCCGAGCTTCTTGTCCTTGTCTTCGAGGGCGGCGAGCGCCGAACCCTTGACGATCGGGATCTTGTCGCCCGGGAAATCGTACTTCGACAGCAGTTCGCGGACTTCGAGCTCGACGAGTTCGAGCAGTTCCGGATCGTCGACCATGTCGCACTTGTTGAGGAACACGACCAGCGCAGGAACGCCGACCTGGCGCGCCAAGAGGATGTGCTCGCGGGTCTGCGGCATCGGGCCATCGGCCGCCGACACCACCAGGATCGCGCCGTCCATCTGCGCCGCACCGGTGATCATGTTCTTCACGTAGTCGGCGTGGCCCGGGCAGTCGACGTGGGCGTAGTGCCGGTTCTTGGTCTCGTATTCGACGTGCGCGGTCGAAATCGTGATGCCGCGCGCCTTCTCTTCCGGCGCCTTGTCGATCTGGTCGTACGCGGTGAACGTCGCACCGCCGGTTTCCGCCAGCACCTTGGTGATCGCCGCCGTCAGCGACGTCTTGCCATGGTCGACGTGACCGATCGTTCCGATGTTGCAGTGCGGTTTGTTACGTTCAAATTTTGCTTTGGCCATTTGACTCTCCGTTCAGTCGTTAACTGCCGTCAACGACAATCAGGCAAACTTCTTCTGGACTTCCGCCGACACATTGGCCGGCGCTTCCGCGTAGTGATCGAATTGCATGGTAAAGGTCGCGCGACCCTGGCTCATCGAGCGCAGGTTATTCACGTACCCAAACATGTTCATGAGCGGCACCATCGCGTTGATGACGTTGGCGTTGCCGCGCATGTCTTGACCCTGGATCTGACCGCGCCGCGAATTCAGGTCGCCGATGACGGAGCCGGTGTAATCCTCCGGCGTCACCACCTCGACCTTCATGATCGGCTCGAGCAAGACCGACTTGCCCTTCTGCAGCGCCTCGCGGAATGCCGCGCGCGAAGCGATTTCGAAGGCCAGCGCCGAGGAGTCGACGTCGTGGTACTTGCCGTCGACCAGCTGGACCTTGACGTCGACCACCGGGAAGCCGGCGACCACGCCCGAGGTCAAAACGCTGTTGAGGCCCTTTTCGACGCCGGGGATGAATTCCTTCGGCACCGCGCCGCCGACGATCTTGGATTCGAACTCGAAACCCTTACCGGGCTCATTCGGCTCGACGATGATCGACACTTCCGCGAACTGACCGGTACCGCCGGTCTGCTTCTTGTGCGTGTACTTGACTTCGGCGCGCTTGGTAATGCGCTCACGGAACGCCACCTGCGGCGCGCCGATATTGGCGTCGACCTTGTAGGTGCGGCGCAGGATGTCGACCTTGATGTCGAGATGGAGTTCGCCCATGCCCTTGAGGATGGTCTGACCGGATTCCAGATCGGTCGAAACACGGAACGACGGATCCTCCGCGGCGAGTTTCGCCAGGGCGACGCCGAGCTTCTCCTGGTCGGCCTTCGACTTCGGTTCGATCGCGATCTCGATCACCGGCTCGGGGAATTCCATCTTTTCCAGGATCACCGGCTTGTTCGGGTCGCACAGCGTATCACCGGTGCGCGCTTCCTTCAGGCCCGCCAGCGCGACGATGTCGCCGGCATAGGCTTCCTTGATGTCTTCGCGGTTGTTGGCATGCATCAGCAGCATCCGGCCGATGCGCTCCTTGCGGTCGCGGGTCGAATTGATGACGCCGGTGCCCGACAGCAGCGTGCCGGAGTAGATGCGGCAGAAGGTGATGGTGCCGACGAAGGGGTCGTCCATGATCTTGAACGCGAGCAGCGCCAGGGGCTCCTTGTCGTTCGGCAGGCGAACCACCTCGTTGCCGTCCTCGTCGATGCCCTTGATGGCGGGCACGTCGACCGGCGACGGCAGATAATCCACCACTGCGTCGAGCAGCGGCTGTACGCCCTTGTTCTTGAACGCCGAGCCGCACAACACCGGAAAGAACGCGCCGGTCAGCACGGCCTTGCGGATCAGCCGCTTCAGCGTCGGCTCATCGGGCTCCTTGCCGTCGAGATAGGCGGCGAGAACCTCGTCATCGAGCTCGACGGCGGCTTCCAGCAGCTTCTCGCGATATTCCTTGGCCTTCTCGCGCATGTCCTCGGGAATATCGATGTCCACGAACTTGGCGTCGAGCTTCTCTTCTTCCCAGACCACGCCCTTCATGCGGACAAGATCGACCAGGCCCTTGAAGTTGTTCTCGGAGCCGATCGGAAGCTGGATCGCAATCGGCTTGGCGCCGAGGCGATCGACAATATCCTGCATGCATTTGTAGAAGTCGGCGCCGGTCTTATCCATCTTGTTGGCGAAGACGATGCGCGGAACCTTGTACTTGTCGCCCTGGCGCCAGACGGTCTCGGTCTGCGGCTCGACGCCCTGGTTGGAATCGAGCACGCACACGGCGCCGTCGAGCACGCGCAGGCTGCGCTCGACTTCGATGGTGAAGTCGACGTGGCCGGGGGTGTCGATGATGTTGAGACGCTTGCCTTCCCAGAACGCGGTGGTCGCGGCCGAGGTGATGGTGATGCCGCGCTCCTGCTCCTGCTCCATCCAGTCCATCGTCGCGGCACCTTCGTGCACTTCGCCGATCTTGTGGCTCTTGCCGGTGTAGTACAGGATGCGCTCGGTGGTCGTGGTCTTGCCGGCATCGATATGCGCCATGATACCGAAGTTGCGGTAATCCTCTATGGCATGAACGCGGGGCATGGGTTGTTCCTTAAAATCCGTGGTTTCGCCGTTACCAGCGATAGTGCGAGAAGGCGCGGTTGGCTTCCGCCATCCGATGCACGTCTTCCCGCTTCTTGACGGCGTTCCCCCTGCCATTCGACGCGTCGAGCAACTCGGCCGAGAGCCGCTCCGTCATCGTCTTTTCATTGCGCTCGCGCGCCGCCGTGATGATCCAGCGAATCCCCAGCGCCTGACGGCGCACGGAGCGGACTTCGACCGGCACCTGATAGGTGGCGCCACCGACGCGGCGCGACCGCACTTCGATGGTCGGCATCACGTTTTCCAGAGCCTGCTCGAACACCGGCAACGGACCCTGCTTGGTCTTGGTTTCGATCAGCTCGAGCGCCCCGTACACGATCGACTCGGCGGCAGACTTCTTGCCGTCGTACATGATCGAATTCATGAACTTCGTAATGATGATGTTCCCGAACTTCGGATCCGGGTTCACTTCACGCTTTTCAGCAGAATGGCGACGAGACATCTGGTCGGTTCCCGATTATTTCGGACGCTTCGCGCCGTACTTCGAACGGCGCTGCTTACGATTCTTGACGCCCTGGGTATCGAGGACGCCGCGGAGGATGTGGTAGCGCACGCCCGGCAAGTCCTTGACGCGGCCGCCGCGGATCATGACCACCGAGTGCTCCTGAAGGTTATGGCCTTCACCCGGAATGTAGCCGATGACCTCGAAGCCGTTGGTCAGGCGCACCTTGGCGACCTTGCGGAGCGCCGAGTTCGGCTTCTTCGGAGTCGTGGTGTAGACGCGCGTGCAAACACCGCGCTTCTGCGGCGACTGCTGCAGCGCCGGCACCTTCTTGCGCGACTTCTGCACAACGCGCGGACTTGCGATCAGCTGGTTGATCGTCGGCATGTCAGCCTTCACCCTTTAGTTCACGCGAAACCGTACATCGGCTCCGCAAATTCATTTTGGGGCCACCTGCCCCACCCGGCCGCTTCGTGCGAAAACATCCGCGCAAAGCGAAATCGCGCCAACTGCTCATTGCTGAGCGGAAAGCGCTTCGACGCCACAGAGGACCGCAGTCGTAACCGATCAGCTTGCGCTGGTCAGTCGGCTACCGAGGTCATGCATCCGATATCAATCTCAAGAGAACTTGCTCAAGAGAACCAAGATCGTCCTGGCAGTGCCTAGCTATCATCGACAGCGTTTGAGCGGCATTCGTCGAGGTTGGTGCCCGTCTCGATCCCGTAAGGACTACAATCCCAAGAGGACTAAGAGGGTGATCCGTTCCGACGCTGGCGTCACTCACCGCCTGTCGTTAAGTGCGCGGGTTGTATCGGCGGTAGATAGGCAAGTCAAGACGAAACGACAAGGCGAGAAGCGCCTGCGGCATAGGCGGAATCGTCATGCTCGCGAAATTCGACGCAGTCCGACGCTACGACTTTTGCGCAGGCGAGACAGCGAATCCTTCGAACCCTCTCAACGCCCTGCCCCACCTGCCGGCAGCGAGGCCTGATCGAATCAACTGAATGTTGGTATTACCCGGGTAATACAGGGCCGATCCGGACCTATGGAGGGGCTGCCAGGCTCAATTTCTTCGGTGCCGGGCTCGAAGCCCGGCGGCGGAGCCGGTCGCGCCAGTTCCGCAAATACTGGTAACCGAGCTGCCGGCCGGCTTCCAGCCGGTAGGCGAGCGATTTTCCCGGGCCGAGATCGACCAGCAGATCGACGATGGTCCGGCGCCCGGCCCAGAGCTGCGCCATGAAGCTTGCTTCCGCCGCGCAGGAATTGATCGCCCGGATTCCGGAGCCGGCAAACAGCTCCTCGGCGATCTTGTCGATCAACAGCGTGCCCGGCGAATATTTGGCGTAGGCCGCGCTGAATGCGGTTTTCCAGGTGTAGGCCGTGGTCCCGCAATACATCAGCACCTGCGCGGCGATGGCCTCGCCGTCGACGAGCAGCAGCGCCACCGAAGCATCGCCCCGCGCCGGCCAGGTTTTGCAGCAATCGCCGCACGAAGGTCGCGTCGCGTTGGTCCGACAGCAGCGCGGTGCCCTCATCGCCCTTCCAGCTGGCTTTTTCCAGCGCCAGAAAGGTTTCGAACGCCTGCGCGGCGCCGGCCGGCGTTCGGTCGTTCACCACCTCGACGGCGCCAAGCGCCGTCAGCCGGTTCCAGTCCTGCCGCAGCTTCTTGCGGGTCGAACCCGATCGCTTGATACCGAATTCGGGAGTCACGAAGGGGCGCGCGCTTGCCGAAAGCATCAGGGGTGTAACGCCGCGCACGGCCAGTTCACGCAGCATCGCCGGATAGCTCGGGTCTTCCGTGTCGAGCTCGTGCAGGCTCACGACATCGGGCAGCGACGGGCTTTTTTCGATTGCCGCGAAGAACGCCGGGATCACCGCATTGACATAAGCGGGATCGACCACGGGGCTGGCGAGAAAAGCGTAATTGTAGGGCAGCGCTTCCGCTATTTTTGGCCAGAACGGCGCCATTTTTCGCAACCGCAGCGCCCAGACGCCGACGAGTTTTCGCGCCCCCGCGTCCTCCTCCCAGGCCAGCAACATCTCGATCCTGGCGAAGCCGGTCGCACGAGCGGCCTCAATCGCGGCGGGGTTCATGAAGACGTTGGAGGATGCGCGCCAGACGAGGTCGTCCCAATGCGAGCCGAGGTCCGGGTTAGGTGAATCGATTGTTACCGAAATCATCGGACCCATGCTTCAAGCGGCGTCGGCGCGCCGCGATCTTGTTCTTCCGACATTGCTTTTCGGTTAAGTCGGCAACCGGCAGCGGCCCTGTTTCGGCAGTCGCTTTCAAGATTTGTTTGTCTTTTCGGGCGCATTGATAGGGCCTTGGGTCCAGAGGCACTGCATGCGCTACACGGATGTTGCGATCGTCGGCGCCGGCCTCGCCGGTTCCACCGCGGCGGCGATGCTCGGACGCGCCGGCATCGCGGCGATCCTGATCGACCCTCACACCGTCTATCCGCCGGAGTTGCGCTGCGAAAAGCTCGGCGGAGAACAGCTCGACCTGTTGCGCAAGACCGGCCTTGCCGACGCCACCTTGCGCGCGACCACGCTCGACGGCGAGGTCTGGGAAGCGCGTTTTGGCCATATCGTCGCCAGGAAACCCAGCGACCAGCACGGCGTGATGTACGATACGCTCGTCAACACCGTGCGGGCGCAAATTCCGCCGGGTGTCGAGACCATCCGCGCCAAAGCTTCCGCGATCGCCAACGGTCCGGAGCGGCAAAAGCTCGCGCTGTCGAACGGCGAGGAAATATCGGCGCGGCTGGTGGTTTTCGCCAATGGCCTGAATGTCGGCCTGCGTCAGACGCTCGGCATCAAGCGCCGTGTCATCAGCGAATGCCATTCGGTCACGCTCGGCTTCAACCTCGAACCGGTCGGCCGCGCGGCGTTCGATTTTCCGGCCCTAACCTATTGGCCGAAGCGCTCGACCTCGCGCATGGCCTATCTCTCGATTTTTCCGATCGATGCGGGCATGCGCGCCAATCTGATGGTCTATCGCGACATGACCGACCCCTGGCTGCCGGCGTTCAAACAGGCGCCTGAAGCGGCCATGCTCACGATGATGCCGGGCCTCGATAACATGATGGGCGAGTTCAAGGTGAGCGGCGGCGTCAAGATCAGGCCCGCCGATCTCTGCATCTCCGAAGGCCATGTCCAATCCGGGATCGTGCTGGTCGGCGACGCCTTCTCGACCTCCTGCCCCGCCGCGGGAACCGGCACCACCAAGGTGTTCACCGACGTCGAGCGGCTCTGCAATCTCTATATTCCGCGATGGCTTTCCACCGAGGGCATGGCCACGGAAAAGATCGCGGCGTTCTACGACGATCCGGAGAAGAAGGCGTGCGAGGCGCGATGCCTCGCCAAGGCCTACCACCTGCGCTCGCTGTCGATCGACAACGGCCTGTCCTGGCGGGCGCAGCGTTGGGCGCGCTTCCTCGTACGATTGGCGCAAGGTATGCAGCTGGCGACGGGCCGGCGGCTTTCCGGCAGATCAATGCCGCGACGGCTGGCGGCGAAACAGGCCGCGCATCCCTGACGCCGTCATCCCGGCCGGCGCGTCTCAATCCTCGTCGTCATCATCATCATCATCGTCCGCTTGATCGGCCGCCTGATGCGGCTGGTGGCTCTGATCGTCCCAGAGCTTTCGATACATGCCGTTGGCCGCCAGCAGCTTGGCATGGGAGCCGCGTTCCACCGCCTTGCCGCCCGCGATCACGACGATCTCGTCCATTTCGACCACCGACGTCAGCCGGTGGGTCGAGAAGATCATGGTGCGGTCCTTGGCGAGCTTCAGCAGCGTCTTGTTGATCGCGGCTTCCGTGGTCTGGTCGAGCGCGGAGGTCGCCTCGTCGAGCAGCAGGATCGAGGGATCGCGCACGATGGCGCGCGCGATCGCGATGCGCTGGCGCTGGCCGCCCGACAGCGTATCGCCGCGTTCGCCGACCGCGGTGTCGTATTTCTGCGGCAGGCTCATGACGTAGCGATGGATCTCGGCCTTGCGCGCGGCCTCGACGACTTCCTCGTCGGTCGCGCCCTCCTTGCCGAGCCGGATGTTTTCCCGGATCGACATGTTGAACAGCATGTTTTCCTGGAACACCACCGCCATGCTCCGGCGCAGGGATTCGCGGGTGACTTTCCGGATATCGACGCCATCGATGGTGACGCGGCCTTCGTCGGGCACGTAAAGCCGGAGAATCAGATTGAGCAGCGTGCTCTTGCCGGAGCCGCTGGGACCGACGATGGCGATGCTCTTGCCGACCTTGAGCTTGAGGCTGAAATTGTCGAGCACCGGCGTCTGGCTGCCTTCATACTTGAAGGTGACGCGATCGAAGGTGATGTCGTTGGTGATGCGCGGCAGGTCGGGCGCGCCCGGACGGTCGGCGCCGCGGGTCGGCTCGTCCAGCATTTCCTGGATGTGACGCACCGCCGCGGCCGACTGGATCGATACCGGTATGAAATGCATCACGTGGGCGATGTTGTAGGACACCTCCCAGAACGCGCTCTCGAACGTCACGAAAGTGCCGATCGTGATCTGCCCCTTGGTGGCGAGATAGGCGCCGATCGCCAGCACCACGAGGTGCAGCAACAGCACGGAGATCGTGACGGTGCGCTCGACCATGGTCGACAGGAACGCCGCGGAGGCGATCTTGCGGCGCGCCTCGTCGTTGCGCATCGTGAACCAGCCGAGCGTCCGGCGCTGCAGCATGAACGCCTTGACCACCATCTGCGTCGCGACGTTCTCCTGCACCATGCCGAGCAGCGAGGATTCATTGAGCTTCTGTTCGTAATTGGCCTGCACCGCTTTCGGCGTCAGGATCCGCGGGCCGATCAGCGTGATCGGGAACACCAGCAGCGATACCACGGCGAGCTGCCAGTTCAGGAACAGCATCAGGACGATGCCCGCGATCAGCTCGAAGAACGGCAGCGCGGCGCTGTTGGCGAAGCCCTTGATCGAGCCTTCGAAGGCGGCGAGATCGACCGAGAACCGCGACAGAATCTCGCCGCGCTTGGTGCGCGCGAAATAGGCCGCGGGCAAATTCTGGATATGTTCGAACAGCCGCGTCCGCACGTCGGAAATCAGCGAAGCCGCGAGCTTGGCGTCCCAGCGCTCGTACCAGACCGCGACGATCGAGGTGATGATCCCGGCGGCCGCGAGCACGCCGAGGATGATGTAAAGAGCGCGGAAATCCTCCTCGCCGAGCGCATCGTCGATCAGGAATTTCAGGCTGAGCGGCATGATGACGTTGAACAGCGTCTCGACCAGGACGCCGAGGCCGACGAATGTCAGGATTTTCTTGTAGTTCTTCAGGAACGGTTTGACGAAGGCATAGATCGTCGCCAGCGCGCCGGCGGCTTCCTTGGCGGTAAAGACGACGAGGTCTTCATCTTCCTCGTCATCGTCGAGCTCAAGCTCGTCTTCTTCATCCTCGTCGTCGTCAACATCATCGGGCGGAGACGCCTTGTCGCGGGCAGCCGCACTTGCGACTTCGGCATCCGCCAAGATCTCTTCCTCGGACTCCGGCGCGATCCCGTCGGCCGCGACAGCTTTCATCCGATCACCCGACGATGGAGGCTTTCGAGCCATGAAACCAACCGATGCTGCACGGCCGGCATGACCGTAAAATCGAGGAAAGTGGCCGAGCGAACCACCGCGTCGATCCTATGCGATTGGTTCGCTTTCAGCAAAGCTGACTGCCAAAAACTTTCCGAAAGGCCCGTCCGACGAAGTTTGTACCGTGATCGGCTGCTCGACCTGCTCAATCGTCGTCGGCTTCGACCTTGTCGAAGAACGAGTAGCGCAGACTGTCGGAGTCGGCGTACCACTGGCCGGGCCCCTTGTTGGCGGCAAGCGTCGCCGCCCACAATTCGTCGGTGCAGTCGCGGCGGTGCATCGACAGGTCGAACCCGTTGGAAAAGAACAACTCCGACCATTCCCACCAGGTGCCGAGCTTCTTGACCCCGCGCAGCAGGTCGTAGCGATCGATCAGCGCCGGCGCCATGTCCGAGGTCACCGATCCGAACACCAGGCCGGTCTTCACGACGCGGTTCAACTCGCGAATCGCGCGCAGGACCTGCTTTTCCGAGACATGGCACAGGCTGGTCTCGAACACGAAATCGAACTCGCCGTCCTTGAACGGCATGTCGACGATCGACCCGAACTTGTTGAACTTCCTCAGCGCCTTCGGCGTTTTGGCGTGGATGGCGCGGTTGTTCTCGATGCCCCATGCGTCGATGCCGCGCGCGCGCAGCGCGCCCACCAGTTCGCCGCTTGCGGATCCCGCCACCAGCAGCTTGTAACCCCTCGCCCGGCTCCAGACGATCTTGATGAGATCCGTCAGGTAGGCGGGATCGGTGAACTGGCTCCAGACGTCGCTATAGGGACCGAGGCCGCGGTAATTCTCGAAATAGCCGCGGTCGATCTTGTCGGACGCCGGCTGGCTGCCCTCGCCGCGCGCGCGGCGCAGCCGCATCATCTCGGTCACGATGATGTCGGTGGCGGCATCGGAGGAATCCAGCAACCCGTTCAGCGTGGAATCGAACAAATAATCGCCGACCACGACGAGGCCCGGATGCTGCTTCGGCTCGGGCCGGTGATTGGTCATGACGTCGCGCGCCGGCAAGCCGCCGGGAACCGCATTGACGGAGGACAGCCAGCGGTAGGTCTTGCCCTCCACGAAATGCTCGCGCGCGTTGCCAAGCGAGGCCGGCAGCGACTTCAGCGCGGCGTCGATCAGCTCCTGATCGTTGAGATTGGCGAAGGCGAGCGCGTCGGAGCCGGCGATCAGCCAGTTGAGCACGCCATGCTTGCCGACGTCGTGCCGCGCGCCTTCGTTGTAGACGCAGCAGCCGCCGAACGCCTCGGACATGAACCACGCGCCGGGAATCTTCTCTCCCCAGAACGGCTCGTCGAACAGGATCGAAACCCGCAGATAGTGCGCCGGGCGGTCGAAATAGGCGACGTGCTTGACCATCGACTTGCGCAGCTGCTCGCCTTCCCATCCCATGGTCGAGAGCCATGAGTGCGGCAGGCACATCAGCACCAGGTCGAAATCCCTGGTCTCCGGCCCCTTGCCGTTCATCATCTTGAGCTGGTAGCGCCCGGCCTCGGTCTTGCCGACCTTGAGCACCCGGTGATTGAGCTGGATATCGGCGTCCACCTCGGACTGCAGGCAGTCGATCAGCTGCTCGTTGCCGTTCTGGATCGAATACAGGCCGATATAGCCGTCGACATCCATCACGAAGTTCTTCAGCGCATTCAGCCCGTTGGTATTGTGGCTCTCGGTGGCGATATCGGAGCGCGCCATCACCTTGAAGAAGCGCTTTGCGGTGGCGTCGTCCACTTCCCGGTCGAGCAGTTCCTCGGCCGTGATGTAGGCCCAGGGATGCTCGTTGTCGTGCGCGCCGACGCCTTCGTAGTATTCGGTCGGCGACACCATCTCGGTGCAGCGCTTGCGGAAGGTCTCGATCGCCTCGGCGGTCTTGGCGCCGTATTTGCGGCGCATGCCCGGCACGTCGTTCAAGAGTTCGCCGTCGAGATGGACCTGCTCGGCATCCATCGGAATGGTCTGCAGGCCGAAATGCTGGATCAGTTCGCGCAGCGGATCGGGGCCCGTCATCGAGTAATCATAGATCTCGGCGACGCCGGCCTCGTACATTGCCGGCGCCGAATCGAATTTCTTCGTCAGGATCTTGCCGCCAAGCCGGTCGGACGCCTCGTAAATGGTGACGCGGCAGAGGTCGCCGAGCTTCTTCTTGAGATACCAGGCGCTCATCAGGCCACCCGGCCCGCCGCCGACGATTGCAAGATCCAGCATATTTGTTCCGTGATCCCCCGCCGCCCCTTCGCGGGGCATCCGGTCCATTGGTCAGTTCAGAAACGCGATCGGCTCCCTTTTTGGCGCCGATCCTGAGCCAAATCATTGATTTAGCGCATTGTCTTACCGCGAAACCGCCTCGTCCCCCCAAACCCTTGGGGGCTTCGGCGATTCAAGCTTTAACAGAAGCGCTTTTCTGGCTGAAGGAAAGATGAACGAAGCCCGCTACTGCGACAGAATGGCGAAAAACCGCAAAAAGGCCGGCTTTCGCCGGCCTTTTTCCTGATTTTTCGATTTCGCGCGGTTCTATTCCGCCGGCGGCAGCGCCAACGGCTCGACTTCCGGGGCCGCCGGCACGATCGCCGCCTGCTTCTCGCGCTCGTCCAGAATCAGCTTGTCGCGCTTGACGGCGACTTCGCGGATCTTGGCCATCGAGGCGCCCGTGCCCGCCGGGATCAACCGGCCGACAATGACGTTCTCCTTGAGGCCTTCCAGCGGGTCCACCTTGCCGTTGACGGCGGCTTCGGTGAGCACGCGGGTGGTTTCCTGGAACGACGCCGCCGAGAAGAACGAGCGGGTCTGCAGGCTCGCCTTGGTAATGCCGAGCAGCACCGGCGTTCCCGTGGCGGGCTTCTTGCCCTCTTCCTTGGCCTTGGCGTTGAGCACGTCGAACTCGATCTTGTCGACCTGCTCGCCCGAGATCATGTCGGTCTCGCCCTGGTCGGTGATCTCCACCTTCTGCAGCATCTGACGGACAATCACCTCGATGTGCTTGTCGTTGATCAGCACGCCCTGCAGCCGGTAGACCTCCTGGATTTCGTTGACCAGATAGGCCGCGAGTTCCTCGATGCCCTTGATCGCCAGGATGTCGTGCGGTGCCGGGTTGCCTTCGACGATGAAGTCACCCTTTTCGACGATATCGCCGTCCTGCAGATGGATGTGCTTGCCCTTCGGAATGAGGTATTCGCGGGTCTCCTCATTCTTGTCCATCGGCTCGATCGAGATACGGCGCTTGTTCTTGTAGTCGCGGCCGAACCGGATGGTGCCGGCGATTTCCGCGATGATGGCCGCGTCCTTCGGCTTGCGCGCCTCGAACAGTTCGGCCACCCGCGGCAGACCGCCGGTGATGTCGCGCGTCTTGGCGCTTTCGGTGGAGATACGCGCCAGGATGTCGCCGGGCTTGACCTTCGCGCCAACGTCGACCGAAAGGATCGCGTCAACCGAAAGCATGTACCTGGCCTCGCCGCCACGCGCGAGCTTGAGGACCTTGCCGTCCTTGCCCTTGATGACGATGGCCGGACGCAGATCCGAGCCGCCCCGCGTCGTGCGCCAGTCGATGACGACGCGCTTGGCGATGCCGGTGGATTCGTCGAGCGTCTCCGAGATCGACTGCCCCTCGACCAGATCCTCGAACCCGATGACGCCCTCGACCTCGGTCAGAACCGGCCGGGTATAGGGATCCCACTCGGCGATACGCTGGCCGCGCTTGACCATATCGCCCTCGTCGACCCGCATGCGCGCGCCGTACTGGATGCGATGGGTCGCACGCTCGGTGCCGTCGGCGTCCGCCACCGCGACCACCATGTTACGCACCATGGCAATCAGATGACCTTCGCTGTTCTTCTGGATCGCCTTGTTCTTGATCGTCACCTTGCCGTCGAAATTCGACTCGATGAACGACTGCTCGTTGATCTGCGCCGCACCGCCGATGTGGAACGTACGCATCGTCAGCTGGGTGCCGGGTTCGCCGATCGACTGCGCCGCGATGACGCCGACCGCTTCGCCGTGGTTGACCGGCGTGCCGCGGGCGAGATCGCGCCCGTAGCACTTGCCGCAGATGCCGTTGACGAGTTCGCAGGTCAAGGCCGAGCGGATCTTCACTTCCTGGATGCCGGCCTGCTGCAGTGCGTCGACGTGGCTCTCTTCCATCAGGGTGCCGCGCTTGACCACGATCTTGTTGGTCGCGGGATCGCGCAGATCCTCGCCCGCGGTGCGGCCGAGAATACGCGACGCCAGCGAAGCAACCACCGTGCCGGCATCGATGATGGCGCGCATCTTGATGCCGAGCTTGGTGCCGCAATCGTCGGCCGTGATGATGCAGTCCTGCGCCACGTCGACCAGACGCCGCGTCAGGTAACCGGAGTTCGCCGTCTTCAACGCGGTGTCCGCGAGGCCCTTGCGGGCGCCGTGGGTCGAGTTGAAGTATTCGAGCACCGACAGACCTTCCTTGAAGTTGGAAATGATCGGCGTCTCGATGATCTCGCCCGACGGCTTGGCCATCAGGCCGCGCATGCCGGCGAGCTGGCGCATCTGGTCCTGCGAACCGCGGGCGCCGGAGTTCGACATCATGAAGATCGAGTTGATCTGGGCCTCGCCGCCTTTCGGATTCTTCTTAACGGCGGAGATTTCCGTCATCATGTCTTCGGAGATCTTCTTGGTGCACTTCGACCAGGCGTCCACGACCTTGTTGTACTTCTCGCCGTGGGTGATCAGGCCGTCGTTGTACTGCTGCTCGAATTCCTTGGCGAGCGTGCGGGTCTCCTCGACGATCTTCCACTTCGACGCCGGCACCACCATGTCGTCCTTGCCGAACGAAATGCCGGCCTTGAACGCATTGTAGAAGCCGAGCGCCATGATGCGGTCGCAGAAGATCACGGTCTCCTTCTGACCGCAGTGACGATAGACCTGGTCGATGACGCCGGAGATTTCCTTCTTCGTCATCAGCTTGTTGATGATGTCGAAGGGAACCTTCGTCGACTTCGGCAGCACATTGCCGAGCATGACGCGCCCCGCAGTGGTCTCGATCCAGCGCCGGACCGGCTTGCCGGCCTCGTCGACCCCCTGCCAGCGATACTTGATCTTGGTGTGGAGGTGGATGACCTTGGAGTGCAGGGCATGCTCGATCTCGGCCATCTCGCCGTAGAGCTTGCCTTCGCCCGGCAGGCCTTCACGCAGGATCGACAGGTAGTACAGACCGAGCACGATATCCTGCGACGGCACGATGATCGGCTGGCCGTTGGCCGGATGCAGGATGTTGTTGGTCGACATCATCAGCACGCGCGCTTCCAGCTGTGCTTCGAGCGACAGCGGAACGTGCACGGCCATCTGGTCGCCGTCGAAATCGGCATTGAACGCCGCGCAGACCAGCGGATGCAGCTGGATCGCCTTGCCTTCGATCAGCACCGGCTCGAACGCCTGGATGCCCAGGCGATGCAGCGTCGGCGCGCGGTTCAGCAGCACGGGATGCTCGCGGATCACCTCGTCGAGAATATCCCAGACCTCGGGACGCTCTTTTTCGACCAGCTTCTTCGCCTGCTTCACCGTGGTGGACAGACCCTTGGCGTCAAGCCGCGAATAGATGAACGGCTTGAACAGCTCCAGCGCCATCTTCTTCGGCAGGCCGCACTGATGCAGGCGCAATTCGGGACCGACCACGATCACCGAACGACCCGAATAGTCGACGCGCTTGCCGAGCAGGTTCTGCCGGAAACGGCCCTGCTTGCCCTTCAGCATGTCGGCCAGCGACTTCAGCGGCCGCTTGTTGGCGCCGGTGATGACGCGGCCGCGGCGGCCGTTGTCGAACAATGCGTCGACAGCCTCCTGCAGCATGCGCTTTTCGTTGCGGATGATGATGTCCGGCGCGCGCAGCTCCATCAGCCGCTTCAGGCGGTTGTTGCGGTTGATGACGCGGCGGTAGAGGTCGTTGAGGTCCGAGGTCGCAAAGCGGCCGCCATCGAGCGGCACCAGCGGGCGCAGGTCCGGCGGAATCACCGGCACCACGGTCAGGATCATCCACTCCGGCTTGTTGCCGGAATAGCGGAACGCCTCGACGATCTTCAGACGCTTGGCGAGCTTCTTGTGCTTGATGTCGGACTCGGTCTCCTGCATCTCGACGCGGAGCGAGGCCTCGAGCTTCTCGAGATCAAGCCCCTTCAGCAGCTCGCGGATCGCCTCGGCGCCGATCATGGCGGTGAAGGAATCCTGGCCGTATTCGTCCTGCGCCTTCAGGTACTCGTCTTCCGACAACAGCTGGCGGTCCTTGAGCGCGGTCAGGCCGGGCTCGAGAACGACGTAGTATTCGAAATACAGAATCCGCTCGAGATCCTTCAGCGTCATGTCGAGCAGCAGGCCGATGCGGGACGGCAGCGACTTCAAAAACCAGATATGCGCGACGGGGGCCGCGAGCTCGATATGGCCCATGCGCTCGCGCCGGACCCGCGACAGCGTCACTTCGACCGAGCACTTCTCGCAGATGATGCCCTTGTACTTCATGCGCTTGTATTTGCCGCACAGGCACTCGTAGTCCTTGATCGGCCCGAAGATGCGCGCGCAGAACAGGCCGTCACGCTCCGGCTTGAAGGTGCGGTAATTGATGGTCTCCGGCTTCTTGATTTCGCCGTATGACCAGGACAGAATCTTCTCCGGAGACGCGATCGAAATCCGGATCTGGTCGAAGACCTGAGCCGGCGTCGTCGGATTGAAGAGATTCATAATTTCTTGGTTCATGGTCTTCTCCTCGCGTGCCGATCGTCACCGGCAGCAAATTCGAAATTCTTTTTTTCGGCCACGCGCCCGCTCAACGTCCGAGCGCAGCGCGGGTGCCCGGCGCGAAAACGCGCCGGGCATGACGCTTGTTGTTACTCGGCGGCCTCGGATGTCGGCGTGACACCCACCTTCGAGTTGTGCAGGTCGACGTTGAGACCCAGCGAACGCATTTCCTTGACCAGCACGTTGAACGATTCCGGGATACCCGCTTCGAACGTGTCGTCGCCGCGCACGATCGCCTCGTACACCTTGGTACGGCCGGCGACGTCGTCCGACTTCACGGTCAGCATTTCCTGGAGCGTGTACGCCGCGCCGTAAGCCTCGAGCGCCCACACTTCCATTTCGCCGAAACGCTGTCCGCCGAACTGTGCCTTGCCGCCCAACGGTTGCTGGGTGACGAGCGAGTACGGTCCGATCGAACGGGCGTGGATCTTGTCGTCCACGAGGTGATGCAGCTTGAGCATATAGATGTACCCAACCGTCACCTTGCGGTCGAAGGCGTCGCCGGTCCGGCCGTCATAGACGGTCGATTGTCCGGAGGCGTCGAGACCCGCAAGCTTCAGCATCTCCTCGATGTCGGCTTCCTTGGCACCGTCGAACACCGGCGTTGCGATCGGAACACCGTGGCTGAGATTACGGCCGAGCTCCATCAGTTCGCTGTCGTTGAGCGACTTGATGGTTTCCTCGTCGCCGTAGATCTTTTTCAAGGTCTCCTTCAGCGGCTTGATGTCCTGCTTGGCGTAGTAGGCGTCCACCGTCTGGCCGATGCGCTTGCCGAGGCCCGCGCAGGCCCAGCCGAGATGCGTTTCGAGGATCTGCCCGACGTTCATCCGGCTCGGCACGCCCAGCGGATTGAGCACGATGTCGGCATGCGTTCCGTCCTCGAGGAACGGCATGTCCTCGATCGGAACGATCTTCGAAACCACGCCCTTGTTGCCGTGGCGGCCCGCCATCTTGTCGCCGGGCTGGATCTTGCGCTTCACCGCGACGAAGACCTTGACCATCTTCATCACGCCGGGCGGCAATTCGTCGCCACGCTGCAGCTTCTCGACCTTGTCGAGGAAGCGCTGTTCAAGGCCCTTCTTCGATTCGTCGTACTGCTTCCGCATCGCCTCGATTTCGGCCATCAGCTTGTCGTTGGGCGAGGCAAACATCCACCACTGCGACCGCGGATGCTCGTCGAGCACCGCGCGCGTGATCTTGGTGTCCTTCTTGAATCCCTTCGGACCGGCGATCCCCTGGCGATTTTCCAGGAGGTCGGCGAGACGGCTGTAGACGTTGCGGTCCAGGATCGCCTGCTCGTCGTCGCGATCCTTGGCCAGACGCTCGATCTCTTCCCGCTCGATCGCCAGAGCGCGCTCGTCCTTGTCGACGCCGTGCCGGTTGAAGACGCGGACTTCGACGATCGTGCCCTGCACGCCCGGCGGCACGCGCAGCGAAGTATCGCGGACGTCGGACGCCTTTTCGCCGAAGATGGCGCGCAGGAGCTTTTCTTCCGGCGTCATCGGGCTTTCGCCCTTCGGCGTGATCTTGCCGACGAGGATGTCGCCGGCGCGGACTTCGGCGCCGATATAGACGATGCCGGCTTCGTCGAGGTTCTTCAGCGCTTCTTCCGAAACGTTCGGAATGTCGCGGGTGATTTCCTCAGGCCCGAGCTTGGTGTCGCGCGCCATCACCTCGAATTCCTCGATGTGGATCGAGGTGAAGACGTCGTCCTTCACGATCCGCTCGGAAAGCAGGATCGAGTCTTCGAAGTTGTAGCCGTTCCACGGCATGAACGCGACCAGCACGTTGCGCCCGAGCGCGAGCTCGCCGAGATCGGTCGAGGGACCGTCGGCGATGATGTCGCCCTTCTTGACGATGTCGCCGACCTTCACCAGCGGGCGCTGGTTGATGCAGGTTGACTGGTTGGAACGCTGGTACTTCATCAGCCGGTAGATATCGACGCCCGACTTGGTGGGATCGAGATCCTCGGTGGCGCGGATGACGACGCGGGTGGCGTCGATCTGGTCGATCACGCCCGAGCGGCGGGCCGCGATGGCGGCTCCCGAGTCGCGTGCAACCACGCCCTCCATGCCGGTGCCGACGAACGGCGCCTCGGCACGCACCAGAGGCACGGCCTGACGCTGCATGTTGGAACCCATCAGCGCGCGGTTGGCGTCGTCGTTCTCGAGGAACGGGATCAAGGCCGCGGCGACCGAAACCAGCTGCTTCGGCGACACGTCCATGTAGTCGACCTTGTCCGGCGTGATCATCAGCACGTCGCCGGCATGGCGGCAGACCACGAGGTCGTCGGTGAAGCGGCCCTTGTTGTCGAGCGCGACATTCGCCTGCGCGACGTGATAGCGGCCCTCCTCCATCGCCGAGAGGTAGATCACCTCGTCGGTGACGCGGCCGTCCTTGACCTTGCGATAGGGCGTCTCGACGAAACCATACTTGTTGACGCGCGCGAAGGTCGCGAGCGAGTTGATCAGGCCGATGTTCGGACCTTCCGGCGTCTCGATCGGGCAGATGCGGCCGTAATGCGTCGGATGCACGTCGCGCACCTCGAAGCCGGCGCGCTCGCGGGTCAGACCGCCCGGGCCAAGCGCCGAGAGACGGCGCTTGTGGGTGATCTCCGACAACGGGTTGGTCTGGTCCATGAACTGCGACAGCTGCGAGGAGCCGAAGAACTCGCGCACCGCGGCGGCCGCCGGCTTGGCGTTGATCAGGTCCTGCGGCATCACGGTGTCGATATCGACACTGGACATGCGCTCCTTGATCGCGCGCTCCATGCGCAACAGGCCGATGCGGTACTGGTTCTCCATGAGCTCGCCGACCGAGCGCACACGGCGGTTGCCGAGGTGGTCGATGTCGTCGATCTCGCCCTTGCCGTCGCGCAGGTCGACCAGCGTCTTGATGACGGCCAGGATGTCTTCCTTGCGCAGCGTGCGATGGGTGTCGGGCGCGTCGAGTTCGAGGCGCATGTTCATCTTGACGCGGCCCACCGCGGAAAGGTCGTAGCGCTCAGAGTCGAAGAACAGCGACTGGAACATGGTCTGGGCCGAATCGATGGTCGGCGGCTCGCCCGGACGCATCACGCGGTAGATGTCGAACAGCGCGTCCTCACGCGTCATGTTCTTGTCGGCGTGCAGCGTGTTGCGGATGTAGGCGCCGACATTGACATGGTCGATGTCGAGCAGCGGCAATTCCTTGTAGCCGTGTTCGTTGAGCGCCTTCAGCGACTTCTCGGTGATTTCCTCACCGGCTTCCGCATAGATCTCGCCGGTCTTGGGATTGACGAGGTCCTCGGCGAGGTAGTTGCCGACCAGTTCCTCGTCCGACAGGCGCAGCGCCTTCAGCCCCTTCTCCTGGAGCTGGCGCGCGCCGCGCACGGTGAGCTTCTTGCCGGCTTCCAGCACGACCTTGCCGCTGTCGGCGTCGATCAGGTCGTTGATGGTCGAATAGCCGCGGAAACGGTTGGCGTCGAATGGCACGCGCCAGCCTTCCTTGGTCCGCTTGTAGAGGATCTTCTTGTAGAACGTCGACAGGATCTGCTCGCCGTCGAGACCGAGCGCGAACATCAGCGAGGTCACGGGAATCTTGCGGCGGCGGTCGATGCGCGCGAACACGATGTCCTTGGCGTCGAACTCGATATCGAGCCAGGAACCGCGATAGGGAATGACGCGGGCGGCAAACAACAGCTTGCCCGACGAATGGGTCTTGCCCTTGTCGTGATCGAAGAACACGCCGGGCGAACGGTGCATCTGCGAGACGATGACGCGCTCGGTGCCGTTGACGACGAAGGTGCCGTTCATGGTCATGAGCGGGATGTCGCCCATGTAGACGTCCTGCTCCTTGATGTCCTTGACCGACTTGGCGCCGGTTTCCTCGTCGATATCGAACACGATCAGGCGCAGCGTCACCTTCAGCGGCGCAGCATAGGTCATACCGCGCTGGCGGCACTCGTCGACGTCATATTTCGGCGGCTCGAACTCGTAGCGGACGAATTCCAGCATCGAGGTGCCGGAGAAATCCGAGATCGGGAATACCGACCGGAACACCGCCTGCAGGCCCTCGTCCAGCCGCCCGCCCTGGGGTTCATCGACCATCAAGAACTGGTCATAGGACGCCTTCTGAACCTCGATAAGGTTCGGCATCTCTGCGACTTCCTTGATGTGTCCGAAGAACTTGCGAACGCGTTTGCGACCGGTGAATGTCTGCTGCGCCATCGTGGCCTCTCATTTCGTCGCCCGGCGGGGCGAACCTTCCGGAGCGCGATTGGCATCGCCCCCGGGTTGAATTTCGATTCGTTCCTTAATCTGGAAGCTGTTTTCAGGATTTAAGTCCTGAATCTTTCCACCAGACCTTCAAAACGCAAAACGACGCGCGGGGCGCTTGACCGCACCCGCCCGTCACAACCCATCGCTTCACGGACTGAAAAAGCCCGAAATTGCTTATCTCCCAACGGCTTACGCAGAAACGTCACCGTCCCCGCCGCCAACCGTGCTTTCGTGCTGCCGTCCCAATATGGGAGGGCCGTCGTGGAGATTCGAGGGGTAACTTCCCGAATCCCCACACATTTCTGTGTACGACGCGGACCGGAGGGAACCTTCGGGCCACATCGTTTTCGCCCTGCCTGCCGCGATGGCCTGACCCGGCCACCCACGTCCTTGGTGGGGCTGATCCCGGGTCGCGCTTCGCTCGCCCGGGATTTCGCTCCAGTAAGCTGCGCTTACTTGAGCTCAACCTTGGCGCCGGCCTTTTCGAGCTGGGCCTTGATCTTCTCGGCTTCGTCCTTGTTCACGCCTTCCTTGACCGGCTTGGGCGCGCCTTCGACGAGGTCCTTGGCTTCCTTGAGGCCCAGGCCGGTGATGGCGCGGACTTCCTTGATGACTTCGATCTTCTTCTCGCCGGCGGCGGCAAGCACAACCGTGAACTCGGTCTTTTCTTCAGCCGGAGCAGCGGCGGCAGCGGCCGGACCGGCCACCGCAACGGCGGCAGCGGCGGACACGCCCCACTTTTCTTCCAGGAGCTTTGCCAGTTCGGCAGCTTCGAGCACGGTGAGGCCCGAGAGGTCGTCAACAATCTTCTGTAGGTCGGCCATTGATCTGTTTCCTTAAGCGTATTTGGTTCGAACCAGGTTTGAATTTTGCGAAGGGCGTCAGGCCGCTTCGCTCTTTGAGGCATAGGCCTGAACCACGCGCGCGAGCTTGGCTGCGGGCGCCGTGGAGAGCTGGGCGATCTTGGTCGCCGGCGCCACCAGGAGGCCGACGATCTTTCCGCGCAACTCATCGAGCGACGGCAGCGAGGCAAGCGCCTTCACGCCGTTCACGTCCAGGACGGTTTTGCCCATCGATCCGCCGAGAATGACGAACTGCTCGTTCGTCTTGGCGAATTCGATGGCAACCTTCGGCGCCGCTACCGGATCGTTTGAAGTCGCGATCACGGTCGGCCCCTTCAACAGGGAACCGATGGCAACGACGTCCGTGCCTTCAAGAGCAATTTTGGCGAGACGGTTTTTCGAGACCTTCACCGACGCGCCCGCCTGCTTCATCTGCATGCGCAGCTTCTGCATCTGGGCCACGGTGAGGCCGGAATAGTGGGCGACGACTGCCACGCTGGTGGTCTTGAACAGACCGTTCAGCGCATCAACCGCGTCCTTTTTTGCCGCTCTTTCCACAGCAAGCTCTCTCCGGTTGGCGGCCTTTGCCTGATAGCAGGACCGCCGGGTTGCACCCATCGTCCCGCCTGAACCTTACCTCGAGACATTCCAGTCTCAGGACACGTCGGGCAGAACGACATTGAAACGCCTGCCCTCCCGGACCTAGAAGGCCACGGGGTGTCGAGGTTCGAACCAAATACGCCACTCGTCGCCTTTTGGGCGACGCGAAGCTAAATCCGGTCTTCACCCGTCTATGCAGGCCATGCGATTAAGCCGTTGATGAAACTCTTTAAGTTTCGCCGCGGGCGCCTGCAGTCTTGGACAGGATTCGAGGCCATCCGGCTTGCACCGCAGACCCCTGCCACATCCCTCCGAAACGACGGTCTTCTCATCCTTTCGAGCAATCCAAGCGGATGTCCTGAAAGGAATGATCTCCTAGCGTATCGGGTTTTCGGAATGCGAGCACGGACGTGCCAGCAACGGCCAGCACGCCCGGAACGGGTTGTTTAACGAGTCTTTTCCGGCTTGCCAAGGGCTAATTCGCGGGCCGTCGAACACGTCTTCTTCGGCCCGATCCGGGCCGAAACGGCCAGATCTAGCCACCCCGGACGGCATGCGGCAACGGTTTGCCGGCGAAATACGCCTCCAGATTGGCAATCACGCAGTCCTGCATCGCCGTGTGCGAGTCCTGGGTATGGCCGCCGACATGCGGGGTCAGCACGACGTTCGGAAAGGCGGTCAGCGCATCCGGCGCGTGCGGCTCGGTTTCATAGACGTCGAGACCGGCACCGGCGATGGTCTCGTCCGCAAGCGCCGCCACCAGCGCCTTCTCGTCGATCACCGAGCCCCGCGAGATGTTGACGATATAGCCGTCCTTGCCGAGCTTTCGCAGGATATGGCCATCGACGGCGTGATGGGTGTCCACACCCGCGCGGACCGCGATCATCAGCACGCTGCACCATTCCGCCAGCGCCTCCAGGCTCGGCAGATAGTGGTAAGGCACGTCATGCCGGCTGCGGCTGAAATAGGCCACCTCGGTCTCGAACGCCGCGACGCGGGCGGCGATCTTGCGGCCGATCTCGCCCATGCCGTAGACGCCAACCTTGCGGCCAGGATTGCCGGGCTGCGGACGCATCAGGGGCGACGGCTTTGCCGCGGCCCAGCTTCCGTTTCGGACGAACTCGTCGGCCGGCAGCAGGCGCCGCGTCACCGCCAGCATCAGCGTCACCGCCAGATCGGCAACGGCCGCCGCGTTCGCCGCCGGGCTGTGGCCGACCGCGATTCCGCGCTCGGCCGCCGCGCCCAGATCGACGCCGTCGTAGCCGGTGCCGTAACAGACGATGGCGCCAAGTTTCGGCATCGTCTCCATCATCGCTCCGCCGAGCGGCGTGCCGCCGGCCGTGATCATGGCGCGGACGCTTGCCAGCTGATCGGCAGTGAAAACTTCTCCGGGCGGCTTTCCACCGCCATCCATCAGATCGAACCGCTCGCCGATGCGCAGCATCAAAGCCTTGGGAAAGCGCGAATAGATCAGGACTTTTTCGGGCATCGGCCGATTACCTCACCTCACACGACAAAGGGCGGAACAGGTTTCCCCCGTCCCGCCCCTCATGCTCATTCTATCACCGCCGGTCTTAGCCGAGCAGCGTGCCCGGCTCGACCTTGACGCCCGGACCCATGGTGGAGGAAACCGCCACGCGCTGGATGTAGGTGCCCTTGGCGCCGGCCGGTTTGGCCTTGGCGACCGCGTCCGCCAGCGCCTTGACGTTCTGCACCAGCTTCTCTTCCGAGAACGACGCCTTGCCGACGCCGGCCTGCACGATGCCGGCCTTCTCGACGCGGAACTCGACCGAGCCGCCCTTGGCGCCCTTCACGGCCGAGGTGACGTCCATGGTCACGGTGCCGATCTTCGGGTTCGGCATCATGCCGCGCGGGCCGAGTACCTTACCGAGGCGGCCGACCAGCGGCATCATGTCGGGAGTGGCGATGCAGCGGTCGAAATCGATCTGACCGCCCTGCACCTTCTCGACCAAATCCTCGGCGCCGACGACGTCAGCGCCTGCGGCCTTGGCCTCTTCCGCCTTGGCGCCGCGCGCGAACACGCCGACGCGCAAGGTGCGGCCGGTGCCGTTCGGCAGGGTCACCACGCCGCGGACCATCTGGTCGGCGTGACGCGGATCGACGCCGAGATTGATCGCAATCTCGATGGTCTCGTCGAACTTCGACTTGGCGCGTTCCTTGACCATCTTGACGGCTTCCACGAGCGGATAAAGCTTCTCGCGGTCGACGCCCTCGCGGGCCTTCTTCAAACGTTTTCCGATTGCCATGACCCGTTACCCCGCAACTTCAAGGCCCATCGAACGGGCGGAGCCCTCGACCATCTTCATGGCCGACTCGACGGTATCGCAATTCAAGTCCTTCATTTTCTTCTCGGCGATCTCGCGCACCTGCGCCTTGGTCACCGCGCCGGCCTTGTCGCGGCCCGGGGCTTTCGAACCGGACTGGATTTTGGCGGCCTGCTTGAGGAAGAACGACATCGGGGGCGTCTTCATCTCGAAGGTGAACGAACGATCGGCGTAGATCGTGATCACCACCGGAATCGGGGTATTCTTTTCTTCCTTCTGCGTCTGCGCGTTGAACGCCTTGCAGAATTCCATGATGTTGAGGCCGCGCTGACCAAGCGCGGGTCCGATCGGGGGCGAAGGATTTGCCGCACCGGCCGGCACCTGCAATTTCAGGTATCCGGTCACTTTCTTCGCCATATGTCACTCCTCATGTTGCTCCGGACCAGTCCGGACGCTTCACAGGACCGTGGTGCGGTTCAACGGATGACTGGCGATCATCCGTCTCCTCCCACGGCTCTTCTCCTCCTTTCCCGCTCTCGCGGGAAAAGGGGTCAACGATCAGACCTTCTCGACCTGACCGAATTCCAGTTCGACCGGCGTGGCGCGGCCGAAGATCGACACTGCGACCTTCACGCGCGAGCGAGCCTCGTCGATTTCCTCGACTACGCCGGAGAACGATGCGAACGGGCCATCGGCCACGCGCACATTCTCGCCGATCTCGAACGACACCGACGCCTTCGGACGTTCCACGCCTTCCTGCACCTGGTGCAGGATCCGCATGGCCTCGGCCTCCGAGATCGGCATCGGCTTGTTTTCCGCGCCGAGGAAGCCCGTCACCTTCGGGGTATTCTTGATGAGATGAAAGGCTTCGTCGGTCAGCTTCATCTTGACCAGCACGTAGCCCGGAAAGAACTTGCGTTCGGCGTCGACCTTGCGGCCGCGGCGCACCTCGGTGACCTTCTCGGTCGGCACCAGCACCTGCTCGAACAGCTCTTCAAGCCCGCGCTGCTTGGCCTGCTCGCGGATCGACTCCGAGACCTTCTTTTCGAAGTTCGAATAAGCGTGGACGATATACCAGCGCTTGTCCATGGTTTGGGCTCCGGCGCTTGCCATCAATGCATCATCAGTATGGTGGTGACGAGGTAGCGGATAATCTGATCCGCGGCGAAAAAGAAGATCGAAGCCAGCGCCACCATCACGAACACCATGATGGTGGTGATCGTCGTCTCGCGGCGGGTCGGCCAGGTGACCTTGGCGGTCTCCGAGCGCACTTCCTGCAGGAATTTGAACGGGCTGAAAGCCATCGTTGTATGTGATCCGCGTTGGTGGACGATTTTCCAGGTTTTCATGAATCCGAACAGCCCTCTTGAGCCCAGCCCTCGTCTCGAAGGTTGAGCCGGCAAGCGGGCTCGATTGTTCGGGGGATTTCAAAGCCGCGCCGGATATCCGCGTGAAGCGGGCCGGCAGCAGGTGGCGGCTATGTACTGCGACGGCGGCCAAAGGTCAAGGTGGCGCCGGAACCGGCCAGTCGAAATCAAGGGCTTAGCCGGCAAGGACTGGCAGGGGCGGCAGGGCTCGAACCTGCGACAACCGGTTTTGGAGACCGGTGCTCTACCAACTGAGCTACACCCCTATGAGGACGACCTCTGCGTTGCCGCCGATCCGCGCCGTTTCAAGCATAGGGACTGCCCCGATTGCAAGGGCGAAGCGCGGCCGGCGCCCTGTTCAACCCGTCCGTTCTGCGCCAGACTTCGACCCAAGCCAAGCAAGAGCAAAGGGAGAGACCATGACCCCGCAAGCCGCCACCAAACAGCCTGCCGCCCCCCAGACCCCGCCCCTGCCGCAGGGAAAACCGGAAGCGCTCGGCCTTTCGTCCGTCCGGCTGCAGCGGATGTCGGACGCCTTCAAGCGCGAGATCGACAAGGGAACCCTCCCCGGCGCGACCGTGATGGTGGCCCGCCGCGGCCAGATCGGCTGGTTCGAGGCGCTGGGCAGGCAGAACCCGGCGGCGTCCGCGCCGATGGCGCACAATTCCATCTTCCGCATCTTCTCCATGACCAAGCCGATCGTCTCGGTCGGCATCATGATGCTGGTCGAGGAAGGCCATTTCGTGCTCAGCGACCCCGTCGCGAAATTCATCCCGGAATTCGCCGACCAGAAGGTCGGCGTCGAGAACAACGGCAAGCTCGATCTGGTGCCGCTCAAGCGCGCCATGACGGTTCAGGATCTGATGCGGCACACCTCGGGCATTACCTACGACCATACCGGCAACGGTCTGGTGCAGCAGCTCTACCAGCAATCGCGGCTGCGCAGCCGCAAGATCACCAACGCCGAACACGCCGCCCTTGTCGCCAGCCTGCCGCTGGTGTGCCAGCCCGGCGCCGAGTGGAACTACAGCCGCTCCACCGACATTCTCGGCCGCATCATCGAGATCGTTTCCGGCAAAACGCTCTCCGCGTTCCTGACCGAGCGCATTCTTGCGCCGCTGCAGATGACCGAAACCGCCTTCCACACCGGCCAGGAGAACGCCAGCCGGCTCGTCGAGCCGTTCCCGGTCGATCCCTGGAGCGGAGAGAAGGTGGAACTCTTCAACATGCTGGAGAAGCCGGTGATGGAATCCGGCGGTGGCGGACTTGTTTCGACCACCATGGACTACGCCCGCTTCTGCCAGATGCTGCTCAACGGCGGCGTGCTCGACGGCAACAGGCTGATCGGCCGGAAGACGATGGAGCTGATGGCGTCCGATCATCTCGGTCCCACCATCAAGGCCGACTCCATCCTGATGCCGGCCGGCCACGGCTTCGGTCTCGGCTTCGCGGTCCGCACGGCCAAGGGCCTGGCGCCGTTCCCGGGATCGCCGGGCGAGTTCTTCTGGAGCGGCATGGCCGGGACGTTCTTCTGGATCGATCCGGTCGAACAGATGTTCGTGGTGTTCATGATGCAGGGTCCTGCCCAGCGCCATTATATCCGCACCCTGCTGCGCGACCTCGTTCACGCGGCGGTGGAGTGAATTCCTTGTTGTCATTCCGGGGCAGCCCACAGGGCTGAACCCGGAATCCCGACGTCGTTGCGCGAGATTCCGGGTTCGCGCTCTTGCGCGCCCCGGAATGGCGAGCCAAATCTCAACTGATCGTCGCGCCGCCGTCGATCACCATGGTCTGGCCGGTCATGAAGTCGCCGGCCGCCGAGCCCAGGAACACCGCCGCGCCCGCGATCTCGTCGGGAATGCCGATACGCAGCAGCGGCGAGCGCGAGGTCGAGGCCTTCAGGTTTTCCGGATTGTCCCACAGCGCCTTCGCAAAATCGGTCTTGATCAGGCCCGGCGCGATGCAATTGACCCGCACGTTCTTCGGGCCGTATTCGCAGGCGAGGTTGCGCGCGAGCTGCATGTCGGCGGCCTTTGAGATCGCGTAGGCGCCGAGGATGGTCGAGCCTTTAAGGCCGCCGATCGAGGACACGATGATGATGGAGCCGTCCTTGCGCTCGATCATCTGCGGCACCACCATGCTGATGATCCAGTTGTTGGCGACGATGTTGTTGTCGAGGATCTTGCGGAACTGATCGTCGGAAATGCCGCCGAGCGGGCCGTAATAGGGATTGGAGGCGGCGTTGCAGACCAGCACGTCGATCTTGCCGAAGGCGCGGTTGCTCTCGGTGACGAGGTTCTGCAGGTTTTCCTTGCTGGAAATGTTGGCCGCGATCGCGACCGCGGTGCCCTTGCCGAACCTGTCGTTGATCTCCTTGGTCACCTGGTCGCAGACGTCCTGCTTGCGCGAGGAGACCACCACCTTGGCGCCATGCTCGGCCATCCGCTCGGCGATGGCGCGGCCGATGCCGCGGGTCGAGCCGGTGATGACGGCGACTTTTCCGGTCATATCGAACAAGGTCATGTTTCTCTCCCAGATGCAGTTTTGATTTTCAGTTCCGAGCTAAGCAGCGTTCGCCACATTCGACAACCGCGCCTCACGCGAGCTTGGTCTGTGGCACGATTTCCGGCCCGGCCGGCTGATGCATCGCGGCGTGCCTGGCGTCCGCGATCCACGGCTGCTGGTTCACCATCGGCAGCCGCCAATTGCTGCCGCCGTCGCCGGCAAAATGGTCGAGCCGCGTCACCGAACAATTGTCGATATCGAAGGAAAGGCCCTTTTCCGGCTGGCCGCCGAGCGCAAGACCGACCGCGGCCTTGATGGTGCCGCCATGGCCGACCGCGATCACGTCCCGGCCGCCCTGTTCGGCGGTGATGCGCTCGATCGCGCCGCGGACGCGGCGATAGAGGTCCATAAAACTCTCGCCGCCGGGCGCGGGCTCGTCGATATCGGCGAACCAGTTGCTGCCGGCCGGCCGGCTGGCGAGGAACGCCGCGCGATTCATGCCCTGCCATTGTCCGAGATGCTGTTCGGCGAAATCCGCTTCCTTCGCCATGGTGGCGGGCTTTGGAAAGCCGGCCGACCAGATCGCATCCGCGGTCTGGTGCGTACGCATCAGGTTGCTCGCAACCCACACCGCGCCGCGCGGCAGAATTTTTGCGACCGCCTCGAACACTTCACGGTCGCCGGTGTCGCATTCGATATCCTTCTGGCCGTAGATATTGCCGCCGTCGCTGCGCACCGGCGCGTGACGCACCCACCACCACCGCGTCGTGACGACTTTTGACTGGCCTTTGTTGGACATCCCGAAAACCCTTCAATAATGTCTGCCGTCGCTGTACGTCAGAGCATACTTCGTCTCAAGTGACTTGCACGAATGACTTGCACGTGTGAGCCGTGACTTCGACGTTTGAAATCTTGTTTGAAATTCCGCTGGGCGGCAAGCGCAGCCAATGTTCCAAGCTAAACGATCCAGGCAAAAAGGGAGAAACTCATGGGCCGCCTCGAAGGCAAATCCGTTATCATCACCGGCGCGGGCAGCGGCATCGGGCGCGCGGCATCGCTTCTCTTCACAAAAGAGGGAGCAAAACTGATCGCGGTCGACCGCACCGACGGCGTCAAGGACACGGTGGCACAGGTGCGCAAAGCAGGCGGCACGGCGGAAGCCGTGATGGCCGATGCCGGCTCGGAGAAGGACGTCATCGCCTTCATCGAAAAGGCGGTGTCGGCTTACGGGCGGCTCGATGCGATCTGGGCCAATGCCGGCATCAGCGGCGGGCTGGTGCCGCTCGCCGACCAGACCGTGGACCACTGGCAGGAAATCCTGCGCATCAACCTGATCGGCCCGTTCCTCGCCATCAAGTATTCGATGCCGCACATGATCAAGCAGAAATCCGGCGCCATCGTCTGCACCGCGTCGGTGGCGGGCCTGAAGTCCGGCGCCAGCGGCCATCCCTACGCGGCGAGCAAGGCCGGCGTCATCAGCCTGGTGCAGACCACGGCCTATTCGCTGTCGGGCACCGGCGTGCGCATCAACGCGGTGTGCCCCGGCCTGATCGAAACGGGAATGACAAAACCGATCTTCGACAATGCGAAGGAGCGCGGCACCGACCACAAGATCGGCCAGCTCAATCCCCTGAAGCGCGCCGGCCAGCCGCATGAACTGGCCGCAATGGGACTGTTCCTCGCCAGCGACGAAGCCTCCTACGTCAACGGCCAGGCCATCCCGGTCGACGGCGGCCTCACCGCCTCGATGCCGTATGCGGGGAAACCGATCTAGCGCGGCGGCTGACAGCGCGCGGTTCATCAGCCTGTCATCCCTGCGAAAGCAGGGACCGATACGCCGTGTCGCCCGTTGTGAAGAACGCTGTCCGCCGGCTTCCGTGCAACAACCACGGCCCGTGGTTATGGATCCTCGGCGTTCGCCGGGCTGACAACGGAACTTTGGTTCGCACGCGTTAAATGTTGTCACACACGCCTCCGCGATCTCGCCGCGGGTTTTGCGCGAGTTTTAGCCTGCTCGTTCCGCCCTCATCCTTTGAGGGCGCGGGGAATGCCGGGCGCCCGATGCGCCCGATAGCCGCGTGTGCAATGAGTAGTGAGATGCGCACACGCGTTAGTCAGGTCACACCGGAATCACCCGGCATTCCCCACGCAATGGTTTTAACGGCTTCCTTCGTGCTCTTCCCGGTGACCGGCTTTCTTGCCACCGTCATCAGCGAAAGTTGCCCTTCGCGAACTTGACGCCAGCACCGGGGCGTCAGAACCACACGACTTCTCCGTCCGCCGGCCGCAATCGCCCGTCAAGCGCGCACCCAGCGTCCACCGCATCCCGCTCCGCGTTTCGTGACGTTGCGCAACGCCCCTCTGTGTGGCGCGGGATGGCGCGACAGAGAACTGATTTGCCATTTCGGAAAACCAGAATATTTTTGCGAAAGGGACTTGACAGAGGGGTCGATAAACCGCCCGGGTGATTTGCCCGTCGGGTTCCGTTCAAGGCCAAAGCCGTCAGCGAAGCGACTGGAAATTGATGGCTAGCGCCGGCACTCCACCCATCCAACGAACTTGAATCGCGACGCCGTCAGCCCGCCTTGTTCATCTTCTTCACCTTGGCGTCGGTCGCCTCGATCGACGCCGCCAGTTCCATGATGGCTTTCGCCAGCAGGTCGGCGGCTTCCTTGGGGTCCAGCGACCGCTCGGCGCGAAGCGCATAATTCTTGGCTGAAGAGAGTGACATCGGCGACCTTTCCCACGGAAAACCCGCCAGGTTGAGGCGGCGGAAATCGATGGGTATCGCTGCGCTCCACCCATCCTTGCGAATCGAATCGCCCGCTTTCGCGGGCGATGACATTGTTGCTCGTGTTACTTCGCGCCCGCCTTCTGCGCATAAGCCCACGCGTCCTTTGACAGCGGCACGGTGCGTTTGGCAGATTCCATCGCCTTGGCGTTCGCCGCGGTGCCGTCGCGGATCCGCCCGGCAATACCCTGGGTGATACCCGCGAGCCGGAACAGATTGTAGGCGAAATACCAGTTCAGGTCAGGCACGGCGCTGCCGGTGACGTTGCAGTAGATCTGCGCGGCCTCGTCCATGCTCGGAATGCCCAGCGCCTTCAGGTCGGCATTGGCAAGGCCCGGCATGGTCCATTGCATCAACAGATAGGTGAAATCGGCCATGGGATCGCCGAGCGTCGAGAGTTCCCAGTCGAGCACCGCCAGCACCCGCGGTTCGCTCGGGTGGAAGATCATGTTGTCGAGGCGATAGTCGCCGTGGACGATCGAGACGCGCTCCTGCTGCGGAACGGTCTTCGGCAGCCACTCGGCGAGTTTTTCGAATTCCGGGATGTGCTGGGTCTCGGAGGCGCGGTACTGCTTGGTCCAGCGGTCGACCTGGCGCGCGAAATAATTGCCGGGCTTGCCGAAATCGCCGAGCCCGATCGCCGAAGGATCGTAGGTGTGCAGCTTCGCCAGCGTCTCGATCTTGCTGGTGAATATCTTGCGGCGATCTTCCGGAGGCTGGCTCGGCAGCGTCGGATCCCAGAACACCCGGCCCTCTTCCATCGACATGATGTAGAAGGCCGAGCCGAGGACGCTGTCATCGGTGCAGAGCGCATAGGCCTTCGCGACCGGGAAACCCTGTTTGCCGAGGGCTGCGATGACGCGGAACTCGCGATCGACCGCGTGCGCCGACGGCAGCAATTTGCCGAACGGCCGGCGGCGCATCACATAGGATCGCCCGGGCGTGTCGAGCCGGTAGGTCGGGTTGGACTGGCCGCCCTTGAACTGCAGGACGACCAGGGGTCCCTGATAGCCTTCAACGTGTTCGCGCATCCAGCCGTCGAGCCTGAGCTCATCGATCCGATGACGCTCCTCGACGGGCTTGGTGCCCGAAAACTCCTCGTCGTTCCTGACGCCGTCGGCCACGATGACGCTCCCTCATTTCTTGGGGAGCGCCATATTTGGTGGGCTCCCGTTAGTGCGTGGGAGAGTTTGCATACTTCCGAAGTTCAAGTCTGGCAATGGCGCGGTTGTGGACCTCGTCCGGACCGTCGGCCAGGCGCAGCGTGCGAATGTGCGCGTAGGCCTTGGCAAGGCCGGCATCGTCGGATACGCCGCCACCGCCATAGGCCTGGATGGCGTCGTCGATGATCTTCAGGGCCATGTTGGGGGCCGCCACCTTGATCATGGCGATTTCGAGCTGCGCGGTCTTGTTGCCGACCTTGTCCATCATGTCGGCGGCCTTCAGGCACAACAGCCGGGTCATCTCGATGTCGGTGCGGGCCTCGGCGATGCGCTGTTCCCAGATCGAGTGCTCGATGATCTTCTTGCCGAAGGCGGTGCGCGACGACAGCCGCCGCACCATCTTTTCCAGCGCTTCCTCGGCCACGCCGATGGTGCGCATGCAGTGATGGATGCGGCCGGGACCGAGACGGCCCTGGGCGATCTCGAAGCCCCTGCCCTCGCCGAGCAGGATGTTTTCGGCGGGAACGCGGACGTTCTCGAGCAGCACCTGGGCGTGGCCGTGCGGGGCGTCATCGAAGCCGAACACCGGCAGCATCTTTTCGACCTTGATGCCGGGGGTATCGAGCGGCACCAGGATCTGCGACTGCTGCTGGTGCTTGGCTTGGGTCGGATCGGTCTTGCCCATCAGGATCGCGATCTTGCAGCGGGGATCGCCGACGCCGGACGACCACCATTTGCGGCCGTTGATGACGTAATGATCGCCGTCGCGCTTGATGCTGGTTTCGATGTTGGTCGCGTCCGAGGAGGCCACCGCCGGCTCGGTCATCAGGAAGGCGGAGCGGATCTCGCCGTTCATCAGCGGCTTCAGCCACTTCTTCTTCTGCTCCTTGGTGCCGTAGCGCATGAACACTTCCATGTTCCCGGTATCGGGCGCCGAGCAGTTGAACACTTCGGAAGCGAAGCTGATGTGGCCCATTTCCTCGGCCAGCAGCGCGTATTCGAGGTTGGTCAATCCCGCGCCGCGGAATTCATCGTCCTCATGCGCGGACGGCGGCATGAACATGTTCCAGAGGCCTTCGGCCTTCGCCTTCTTCTTCAGATCCTCGAGGATCGGGATCACCTTCCAGCGTTCGCCGGCCTCGTCCTGCTGCCGATAGACCGGCACCGCGGGGCGCACATGCTTGGTCATGAACGACTGCACGCGGTTGAGCCAATCCTTCTGCTTGTCCGACATATTGAAGTCCATGGGACGCTCCTCACCTGTTCTGAAATCGTTGGGCCGCGACTGTCCGCCCGCCGCTGCGTCGCCGCAAGATCAATTCTATGCGCCGGCGCGGCGGGGCCGGCGGCCCGCGACGGACCAGAAATACCGCCCCGCGAAAATCCGCGGATTGACTTTTCCGGCCCTTCAAACGATAGTTTCATACAAGTGTTTGAAATGCAACTCCCCAAGAGGGGATCAGCCATGCCGTCCGATCAGACCCGCACCGCCATCCTCGCCGCCGCCGAGCGGCTTTACGCCGACCGCGGCTTCGGCGACGTCACGCTGCGCGACATCGTGGCCGCGGCCGGCGTCAATCTCGCGGCGGTGAACTATCATTTCGGCTCCAAGGACGAACTGATCGCCGAACTCTTCGTCACCCGCTCGATCGCCACCAACCGCGAGCGGCTCAACGAATTGAAGGCCGCGGAAGAAAAAGGCGGCGGCCGCGCCGAGATCGACGCCATCCTGCGCGCGCTGGTCGGGCCGACGCTGCGCGGCTGTCTCGGCCCCGACCGCGAGCGCTCGACCGCGGCGCGCTTCATGATCCGCGCCTCGATCGAATCCGTGCCGCCGATCCGCCGCATCAAGAACCGCGAAGTCGATCATTTGCGGAAATTCGCCGCCGCGATGCGGCGCTCGCTGCCCGACCGCAGCGAGGTCGATCTGTTCTGGGGCCTGCATTTTGCCTTGGCGATGGCGCACCACACCATCCGCGAAAGCGAACGGCTGACGCGGTTGTCGGACGGAAAATGCGATCTCGACGACGTCGCTGGTATCATCGAGCGCATCGTCGCGGTGTCGGTGATGGCGCTGACAGGGGCTGTGGCGGAAAAAAAGGCGGCCGCGAAGCTGGTAGCGCGCGACGCACGGTAAGCCAATCTGCTTCGACGCCGGTCGCCTCGTGGTTCGAGACGCGCGGCGCTGCCGCGCTCCTCACCATGGGTGTCTGCGATCTCATCCTGAATGAGCTGCTAGACCTCATCCCGAGGAGCATCGCGAAGCGGTGCGTCTCGAAGGATGAACCCGCCTAAATCTCCAGCGCCTCGATGCCCAGCCGTTCGAACAGCGCGGCGTCGTGGTCCTTGCCGGGGTTGCCGGCGGTGAGCAGCGTGTCGCCGACGAAGATCGAATTGGCGCCGGCGAAGAAGCACAGCGCCTGCATCTCATCGGTCATGGCGGTGCGGCCGGCCGACAGGCGGACGAAGGATTTCGGCATCAGGATGCGCGCCAGCGCGATGGTGCGGACGAAATCGATCGGATCGATCGGATCGGCTTTCGCCAGCGGCGTGCCAGGAATTGGGATCAGCATGTTGATCGGGACGCTCTCGGGATGCTCCGGCAGGTTCGCCAGCGTCACCAGCATGTCGACGCGGTCGCTCGCCTCCTCGCCCATGCCGACGATGCCGCCGGAGCACACCTTGATGCCGGACTCCCGGACATGGGCCAGCGTCTGCAGACGGTCGCCAAAGCTGTGCGTAGTGATGATGTTGCCGTAATGGCGCTCCGACGTGTCGATGTTGTGGTTGTAGTAGTCGAGACCGGCCTGCCCCAGCCGCGCGGCCTGCGCGGCATCGAGCATGCCGAGCGTCATGCAGGTCTCCATGCCCAGCGCCTTGACGCCCTCGACCATGGCGACGACCGCATCCAGGTCGCGGTCCTTGGGGCTGCGCCAGGCCGCCCCCATGCAATAGCGGGTGGCGCCGGCGTCGCGCGCCTTGCGCGCCTCGGCCAGCACGCGCTCGACTTCCATCAGCCGGGATGCCTTCAGGCCGGACTCGTGATGGCTCGACTGGCTGCAATAGCCGCAATCCTCGGGGCAGCCGCCGGTCTTGATGCTGAGCAGCCGGCTGAGCTGCACCTTGTTGGGATCGAAATGCCGGCGGTGGATGGTCTGGGCCTGAAACAAGAGGTCGTTGAAGGGCGCCTCGTAAAGCGCCAGCGCCTCTTCCCGCGTCCAATTGGTGCGGAGATCGCCCAATATCGGCATCGCCGAATTCATTTCGCTGGAGCGCGCTGCAATCGTCATATCCCCTCCGTCGGGAGCACATGGGGCCGCAAGCCGGCCGATGGAGGCAACCTATCCCGACGGGTGGCTGCCTCGCAATGCCCGTGGGCCGCCGAACCGGCTTCTAACGGGCATGTGAGCGGTAGCCGCCCCGCCACAGCACGACCGCAGGCTCGTCGGCGATGTCGCCCGGATGCTGTGATCTCGGAGAAGCCGGGCCGGGTTGAACTATTCTAAATGATCGTTGAAACGAAACGGCATCGCCGCCGTCTTAATATTACGGGTGGCCGGTTGCTTCCGCCTGATCGAAGGCGGCGGGCAATGTGCGACAAGTGCAACGAGATCGACAAAACGATTGAGCGGTATCGAAGAATATTACTCTCGATAAGCGATCAACTCACGATCGATCGCACCCGGCAGCTGATTGCCGATTTGCAGGCTCAAAAAGCCGCGCTTCATCCCCGCCAGCAAATGTGAAGGCCCCGCTCGTTGCCGCCTGCGGGCATGCCGGCCCGCCCTCCGCAATCGCATCAAGCGTCCGGATTCCGACACAGGAACGAACTCAGACCGTACGCATTATCCGGTCTGAAAAAATCGGAGGTGTGTCATGAAGCCAATGCCCGACGCCGACGAACACCGCCGCCTTGGCAAGGTCGAAACCGAAAAAGCTCTCAGGCTTCCGGCCGGACCAGCCAAGGAAGACCGTTTGAAAAAGGCTCGGGACCACGAATCCAGTGCGCATTCGAAGGACTGGAGGGACTCAAATCTTCGCGCACCGGAGTAATCGCAAAATAACCGAACGGCATCCGCAACCGCCGCGGCTAGATGATGCCCTGCTTCTTCAACGCCTCGAGCTTTGCCTCGTCATAGCCGAGTTGCGACCCCAGCACTTCCTTCGTGTTCGCGCCCAGCAGCGGCGGCGCGCGATAGTCCTTCACGGGAGTCCCGGAGAATGTCAGAGGATTGCGGATCAAGGACAGCGCGTGCTCGAAGGGATGGTCGACCTTGATCTGCATGCCGCGCGATTTCACATGCGGATCGGCGAACACCTGCTCGAAATTGTTGATCGGCCCGGAGGGCACGCCGGCCTTCTCCAACTCCTCGAGCCAGTAGGCCACTGAGTTCTTCAGGAACAGGCCGGCGAAGATTGCCATGATCTCCTTGCCGTTGAACGACGCGGTCGTTGTTCTTGACGAATTTCGGATTGGTGGCGAGTTCCGGAGCGCCCGAGCACCGCGCAGGTCCGTGCGAACTGTCCGTCATTGCCGACGACCAGCATTAACTCGCCATCGGTGCACCGGAACACGCCGGCCGGCATGCCGCCATTGCCCCAGGTGCCGCGCCGCGGCGGGGTTTGGCCGTTGACGAGGTAGATCTGCGCCCAATGCGACAGCGAGGCGATCACGGTGTCGAACAGGCAGACATCGACATGCTGACCCTCCCCGCCGTTGACCTTGCGGTGATAGAGCGCCGCCAGAATGCCGATCGAGGTGTTCATGCCGGTCATGTAGTCGACGATGGAGGGGCCGACCTTCATCGGCCCTGCGCCGGGCTCGCCGTCGATATGGCCGGTGACGCTCATCAGGCCGCCCATCGCCTGCAGGATCGCGTCATAGCCGGCGCGCGGCGCGTAAGGCCCGGTCTGGCCGAACCCGGTCACCGAGCAATAGATGATGCCGGGATTGATCGCCTTGATCAACTCATAGTCGAGCCGGTAGCGCTTGAGATCGCCGACCTTGTAGTTCTCCATCATCACGTCGCAGGATTTTGCCAGCTCGCGGACGATATCCTGGCCTTCCGGCGAGGCGATGTTGACGGTGACCGACTTCTTGTTGCGGTTGGCGCAGAGATAGAACGAGTTGTTGTTGTTCTGCTTGCCGTCGGGATCGACCAGGTAAGGCGGCCCGAACGCGCGCGCATCGTCGCCGCCGCCCGGCCGCTCGATCTTGATTACTTCGGCGCCGAGATCGCCCAGCATCTGTGCCGACAACGGCCCCGCCAGCACGCGCGTGAGATCAAGGATTTTGATGCCTGAAAGGGGCAAAGCCGACATGAACGTTTTCCTCCGGGATTCGCGGTCTTGTGGCGGCGGGAACAACCCGCCGGCGCGAATGAAGCCCTGCCGATACACCATTTTCGCAGCCACGAGCACTGCATTGACGGCATGCAGCCATCCGCCTGCCGCGCTGTCGCCACTTCAACCGGCCCGGAGCCGGTCACGCCGGACCGGTAGAATTGTATCGCTGCGGGCACGGTGATATGTAGCCATCACATGGGGCACACAAGCATGATGATTGGCGGGTCGTGACGGCCTGGGCGCGTCCTGGCTCGGATCGGTCAGTGGCGATTGTTGTTTTCGCGCTGCTGGCCGCCGCCTCGCTTCTGCCCGTGCTGCTGACGCCGATTCCGGCGATGGTCGATTATCCCAATCACCTCGCCCGCATGTATATTCTGAGCCAGAACGGCACGCCCGACGCCAACCCGTATTACGAGGTGAGGTGGGCGCTCTATCCGAATCTGGCGATGGATTTGCTGGTCCCGCAGCTGGCGCGGCTGGTCAGCGTCGAAAATGCCACCCGGCTGTTTCTGCTCCTGAGCCAGTTGTTGATCGTCGGCGGCGCGCTCGTGCTCGAACGGGTGGTGAAGGGGCGCGCCCAGATCGCCGGCTTTGCGGCGCTGATGTTCCTCTACTGCCTGCCGTTCAGCTGGGGTTTTGTGAATTTCGAGTTCGGCCTCGGCGTCGCGCTCTGGGCCGTCGCTGGTTATCTTGCCGTGGCGGAGCGCGCATGGCCGGTACGCCTGGTCGTCAACACGGTTTTCGTCGCGGCGCTGTTTGCGGCGCATTTCTTTGCGCTCGGCATCTATGGCGCGACGCTCGGCTTCTATGAGCTGTGGCGCGCCCATGACCGGAAAATTTCGTATCGCGACGCCGCGCTGCGGCTCGTGGTGCTCGCAATACCGGCGGTGGCGCTGTTCGCCGTCATGCGATCGACCGCCGGCTCGATCGGAAGCGAGGGCACGATCTGGGCTTTCGAATTCAAGCCGATCTGGCCGTTTCGCATCATGAACGGCTACAATCTGACGGTGTCGGCGGCGAGCATGCTGGCGCTGATGGCCTTGCTGTATGTCGCGGCCAGGCGCGGCGTCCTGAAGCTCGAGCCGGCCGGGATCTGGCTCGCGGGCGGCTTTGCGCTGCTTTATCTCGCGATTCCCTCGATGCTGTTCGGCACCTCGTTTGTCGACCTCCGCGTGATCCCCGCGGCGGCCTTGATCGTTCCGGCCTTCTGCTCGCTGTCGCTACCCGGCCGGCGATGGACGATGGCCGCGCTCGCCACGGTCTCCGCGATCACGCTCGCCAATCTGGCCGTCGTATTCGTGGTCTGGCTGTCCTACCGCTCGGATTATGCTGCCATCATCGAGTCGTTCCACAAGATCGACCGCGGCTCGCTGGTGCTGGTCGGCAGCAGCGGTGACGGCGAAGATCCGCCGTTCAACGATCTCACGCGATATCCGATGGCCTATGCCCCGACGCTTGCCGTGCATTACGCCAACGCCTTCGTGCCGAACCTGTTCACGGAAGTAGGCAAGCAGCCGGTGCAGGCGCGCGCCGGCGTCCGCCGTCTCGCCCTGCCCTATGGCGGGCCGATGCCGGTGCGCACGCTGGCCGCGATCGCGGCCGGCCAAACCTCGTCCGATGTTCCGCCTTTCATCCGCAGCTGGTACCGGGATTACGACTATCTCTATGTGCTTGGCCCGCGCGTGCAAAACCCGCTGCCGGAGCTGCTGGAGGAACTGGACGCGTCCACGCGCTTCGTTCTCTACAGGATCCGCCGCACGCCCTAGCTTGAGCGCGCCCTGTCGCTTCGGGCTTTAGCGGCGCGAACCGGCGAAAACCGCCCAAAAGCACCTCCAAACCGGGCCATCCCCATACGGTTGCGGCAAGGCCCCCTTAACCATCGGTGTTCTAGACTCCCGTCCATTCAACGGAATGGAACCTCTCACATGGCGGCCGATTCCAAGCCGATCAGCTACAGCATCGTCATCCCCGTGTTCAACGAGGAAGCCGTGCTGCCGGTGCTGCTGCGCCGGCTCGACCTGCTGCTGGCCCGGCTTGACGAGCCGGCGGAGGCGATCTTCGTCGATGACGGCAGCAGCGATTCCAGCCCCATCGTGCTGCAGGCACTTGCCAGGCGCGATCCGCGCATCCGCTATATCGGCCTGTCGCGCAATTTCGGCCACCAGATCGCCATCACCGCCGGCATGGACGCGGCGCAAGGCAAGGCGATCGTCGTCATGGACGCCGATCTGCAGGACCCGCCCGAGATCGTCGAGCAGCTGATCGCCAAATGGAAGGAAGGCTACGACGTCGTCTATGCGCGCCGGCTGTCGCGCGCCGGCGAAAGCCGGTTCAAGCGCGCCACCGCCCATCTGTTCTACCGGATGCTCGGCAGCATGTCCTCGGTCGGCATCCCGGCCGACGTCGGCGACTTCCGCCTGATCGACCGCAAGGTGCTCGACGCGCTGCGCCAGATGCCGGAGCAGGACCGCTTCGTGCGCGGCATGATCGCATGGCTCGGCTTCAAGCAGACCGAAGTGGCTTTCCATCGCCTCGAGCGCGCCGCCGGCGAAACCAAATATCCGCTGTTGAAGATGGCGCGGCTCGCCATTCATGCAGCACTCGGCTTTTCCGACGCGCCGTTGCGGCTGGCGATCTGGTGCGGGCTCGCCGTGTCGGGCCTGGCGCTGCTCTACGGCGGCTGGGTTTTGGCGTTATGGATGAGCAACGACAGCCATCTGGTCGCGGGCTGGTCCTCGACCATCATCATCCTGTCGCTGCTGTGCGGCATGAACATGCTGATGACCGGTATCGTCGGACTTTATGTCGGCCGCATCCATGCCGAGGTGAAGCGCCGCCCGCTCTATGTGGTGCAGCATCGGCTCGGCTTCGAGCGCGACCTGGCCGCGCCGGCGCAGCCCGCGATCCGCGCCGTGCACGAATGAGCGCGTTCGCATGACCGAGCTGTTCGACGGATACCGCGGCAACTACCGGGAGGTGGTGCAGTCCTCGATCGACTTCTCCGGCCTGCCGCACAGCTTCTTCATGCGCGCCAAGGCCGACCTGCTACGCGAATTGATCGCGCGGCGGTTGCGAGCGGAAAAGCCCGCGATGCTCGACGTCGGCTGCGGCGTCGGCAGCTTTCATCCGCTGTTGCGCGGCATGGTCGGCCGCCTCAGCGGTATCGATGTTTCCTCGGCCAGCATCGCGCAGGCGCGCGCCGACAACCCCGGCGTCGACTACCGCGCCTTCGACGGCCGGAGCTTTCCGTTCGACGATTCCGGCTTCGACCTGGTGACCGCAATCTGCGTGCTGCACCACGTCGCGCCCGCCGAGTGGACGCATTTCATGGGCGAGATGCGGCGCGTGGTGCGGCCCGGCGGGCTCGTCTGCGTCATCGAGCACAATCCGCTCAATCCGCTGACCCGGCTCGCCGTGGCGCGCTGCGAGTTCGACCGCGACGCGGTGCTGCTCGGCGCCGGCACGGCGCGGAAATTGATGGCGGGTGCGGGCTTGCGCGAAATCGACTCGCGCTATTTCCTGCTGTTGCCCTGGGAGGCAAAGGCCGCGCGCCGCGTCGAAGGCGCCTTGAGCCAGTTGCCGCTCGGCGCGCAATACGCGGCTTTCGGCACCGCCTGAGCTATTGCTTCGGCAGGTCCCGCCGCTTGTGCACCACCGCCACCTCGTCGCTGTAGACGCGCTGCCAGTCCGGCAGGCGGTCGAGCAGCGCCACCGCCGGCGTGTCCGGCGCGAACAGCGTCGCGCCGAACTTGTACTGGTCGAGCAGGGCAAGAAAATCGCGCAAATCGGCCAGCGACACATCGCGGTTGTAGCGCACGATGAATGGGCCACCGAACAATTCGCCGCGGCCGTCGATGAAGGTGGGAATGCCGGCGAAGATCAGATAGCCGCCGAACGAATAGTCGTTGAGCACGGGCCCTGCGTTGGCGAGATCGGCGCTGGCCACCGCCGCCGCCGGCGTGTTGACCGGCGAAGGACGCACGTCGCGCGCCAGCGCGAGCCCCGTCGCCACGATCATCATGCCCACCGCCGCGAGGTTCACCCCAAACGCGGAGCCTGCCGGGTCATTCCCGGCCCGCGCGCCGAACTGCCGCGCCAGGGGCGCCGCCAGATAGAGCGGCGCCAGCATGGCCAGCAAATCCGCGTTGCGTACCTGCGCCAGCGCAAAATGGATCAGGCCGAGCAGCACCAGCACCCGCACCACCGGCAGCGTCACCCCGCGCGACAGCGCAAAAATGCCCGCCAGCAGCAACAGCTCGAACACGCCGAGATGGCTGAAATCCTGCGGCCGCCATTCCCCGATCCAGCCGAGCGCGGGCCCGAGGCCGAGCGTCTTGAGCGGCATCAGCAGCGGCTCCGGCCCGTAAGGCGTCAGGCAGCAGGCGGCGACCGCGAGCGCCGAAAACGGCAGCCAGCGCTTGAGCACGCCCGGCCATTCGCTGCGCCTGGCGTCCAACAGCGCCTCGAGCACGGCCGGCCCGATCAGCCCGAGCGCGAGCACCACGCTGCCATGCAGATTGGCCCACAGCACCAAAAGCGGCAGCGCCCAATAAGGCGGAGGCGCCTGCCGGTCCATGCAGCGCACCAGCGCCGCCGCCCAGGCCACCATGATCGGCAACACCAGCACGTGCGGCCGCGCCAGAATATGCGGCGCCAGCAGCGTGACCGCCGCTACCACCATCAGCAGCGCCGGTGTCGGCGAAAGCTCGCGCAGCAGAAAGCGCGTGAGAAGACCAGCGGCGAGCGCTGTCGCCGCCGCGGCAAGCGCCACCACGCCGGCCCAGCCGGAAAGCGCATATACTTGCGCATAGATGACTTCCGACAGCCATTCGAACGTGATCCAGGGCGCGCCGTGCATGGAAAAGGAAAACGGGTCGCTCGCCGGCACATTGCCGTGCGCCAGGATCCAGCGCCCGACCCCGATGTGAGAATAGCTGTCGGGATCGTTGAGCAGCCGCGGCCCGAGCGCCAGCAGCAGGGCATAGACCACCCCGCCCACGAGCCACGGCAGCGCCGCACGCGCCGGGAACGGTTTTGCCGCGCTACGGATGACCTCGTCGCTCATGGGCAGGAAAGCTAAGGCGGCAATGTTAATTTCTTCTTTATCATTTGCCGCGCTGGCTCATGCCGGCGGCCGGTCCGCATGCGCCGACACTCGGCCCGAGCGCACAAAGCATCCGTCTTTGGCGGCAATGTAGGCTTGGAGCGGGTGAAGGGAATCGAACCCTCGTATTCAGCTTGGAAGGCTGCTGCTCTACCATTGAGCTACACCCGCATCGAGCGATGAACTATCACGCCGCGCAGGCGGCCTCAACCGGTCATGCGCGGTTCGGGGCGCAAAGGCCGTGTTCCGGCCGCTTCCGTGCGAGGGCGCCCTTAACAGCGGCTGATTCGATGCCTATACTGAGCTTTCCACCAACAATGAAAGGAGGTGATCCAGTGTCTCTTACCAAGCGCTGTCACCTCGCTGGGATCGCCCGCTGAACGCACTTGCGTTCGGCATCGGGGCGCTCTCAGCCCTGGACCAGCGAGTTTCAAGAAATGGCGCGGCGGGAGCAATCCCGCCGCGTTTTTCATGGCCGTGGCCGCGAGCCTTGCGGTGCGGCCGGCCGCGACAACATCGCGTGGCGACGTCGGAACGGTGACTACGTCACCATCCGGTGCGGCGTGAACAGCCGGCCCTTTTCCACCACCACCACGACGGCGAGCGCGCCCAGCGTGCACAGGAAGAACCCGGTCGCGAACGGCAGCAGCGTGCCGTTGTAGTCCTGCCCGATCAGAACGCCGATGCCGATGCCGAGCAGCGTCGTGATCGAGCCGTACAGCGAGGACGCCGTGCCGGCGATATGGCCTTGCGGCTCCATGGCGAGCGAGGTGAAATTGGCGAACATCAGCCCGAACGTGAACATCATCAGCGCCGACAACGTCATGAACAGCGGCAGCGGCAGCATCTGCAGCTTTGCGGCGACCAGCATGGTGCCGGCGACCGCGACCGCGCCGACCAGGCCGCCATGCGAGATCACGCGCATGCCGAGCCGGCCGACGATGCGGGCGTTGAGAAAGCCGGCAATCGCGATGCCGATCGCGACGGCGGCGAACGCCAGCGGAAAATAATGCCCGAGCTTGAAGATTTCGGTGAACACCTGCTGCGAGGAGAACACGTAGGCGAACAGCGCGCCGAGCACCCCGCCCGCCGCCAGCGCATAGCCGAGCGTCTGGCGGTTGGTCACGGTCTGGCGAAAGGCTGCGAGCACGTCGGGCAGCGCGAGCGACTTTCGCTCCGACACCGGCAGCGTCTCCGGCAGCCGCAGCGCGCTCCAGATCAGCGCCAGCACGCCATAGAGCGTCAGCACGATGAAGATGCCGCGCCATTGCGTCAGCATCATCACCGCCTGGCCGAACGACGGCGCGATCACGGGCACGGCGATGAACACCATCATCGTCAGCGACATCACGCTGGCCATGCGGCGGCCGGCGTAGCAGTCGCGCACCACGGAAGTCGCGATCACGCGGGTGGCCGCGGTGCCGAGCCCCTGCAGCGCGCGCGCCAACAGCACCGTCTCGAAGGAAGGCGCTGCGATCGCGAGCAGGCTGGCGATGACATACAGCACCATGCCGCCGAGCAGCACCGGGCGGCGGCCGAAGCGGTCGGACAACGGCCCCATCACGAACTGGCCGACGCCGAAGCCGATCATGAAGGTCGACAGCACCGCCTGCGGCCGGTTGGCGGCGGTGATGTGGAAGGCCGAGGCGATATTGGGCAGCGCCGGCAGCATCATGTCCATCGCCAACGGGTTCAGGGCCATGATCGAGGCGATGATGACGACGAATTCCGGAAAACCCATCGGGCGGTGGTTCGACGAAACCCAGACGTCGGCATTGATGTCAGTCACGCAAGTTCACCTCGTGGTATCCCCCTCTTGTACCGGTCATGCTGCGCTGCACAAGTCGCGTTTGGGGATGGCTGACCCGCCGGGTGTCAAAGCGGCTCGAAAAGTGCCGAAATGTCGGGATCGGGTCCGGTAAAACGTCCTTCAGGGTAAGCTTTGAGTGAAAAAACCGTCCCAACGCCATGAGGTACCGATGCTTTACGCCATCCTCGCCTACCACGACGAAGCCCACGTCATGTCCTGGACCCCGGAGGAGGACGCGGCGCTGATGGTCAATTTGCAGCACGCCCATGAGCGGGTGAACGAGAAGGGCCGCCTCGGGCCCGCGGTGCGTTTGGGGGGAACCAGGAAAGCCCGCACCTTGCGGGGCCCGGGCGCAGGCGTCGCGATCGACGGCCCGTTCGCCGAGACCAAGGAGCAATTGCTGGGTTTCTATGTCGTGGACGTCGCCAGCGAGGATGCCGCCATCGAGGCCGCCCGCGAGCTGCGCCGGGTCAATCCGAGCGCGGTCTACGAGATCCGACCGGTAGCGGTGTATCTGCCGGGCGTGGCGTTTCCGGAGACGGAGGGGGCGGCGGAGGGATGAGAAGGCCTCTGCTGCCGGCGGGGTTCGCACCGCTGGGAGCTGAGCGGCAACGATTTCGCGTACATGCTGCTTTTGCAATCGAGGTGCGGTAGTCGTTGTGTATGTCAGAGAGCGAAAGAATGGATTTGGACGAAGGCCACCCTCGGCGTGCCGATGTCGAGTTGTTCATTATCCACCCGGCGATGACCCCCACAGAAATCACCGCAGCGCTGGGGCTGGAAGCACATAACGCCCATCAAGTTGACCATCCGAGAAAGACGCCCAAGGGAACACCTTTGGAGGGGCAATACCCGGATACACGATGGAGGCACAGCATCCGTTATGAGCTGAGCGGGCAATGGTTCGCCGACAAGATTACGCTGTTGGTCGACCGCCTCGCGGCCCACAAGGCGTTCTTCCACCACGTGCGAGCCACAGGCGGCACCGCCGAGATCATTGTTCAATTCCTGGGCGACGGATATTTTGGAGACAACGTGCCGTTAGAGACGTTGGCCAAAATGGTCGAACTGCAGCTGGATCTTGGGATTGAGTGTTTCGATGTGCCGCAGGCTTAGGGAATCGACCGATTTGGCTTCGCCAGGCACTTAGTCTTGCGCTCTTCTATAATACTGCGAAGCGCGTCAGCGCGAAGCAGGATGGCGTGCCGAGCCGTAGCTCGCGCCCAACAGCCCGCCTTCGCCCTGTGGGCTTCGGCGCGGCAGCCTCACTCGCTTCGCGAGCGAAGGCTGGTGGGGGAAGAAGGACTCGAACCTTCGAAGTCATAAGACGGCTGATTTACAGTCAGCTCCCTTTGCCACTCGGGACACTCCCCCGTCTAAACCTCATCGGAACCCACCCGCCGAAACGGCGGCAGGAAGGCCATGGATGACGCTGGTACCGTGAGCCGATGGCGGGCTCCCGGTCGGCGCGTTTATGGGCGAAGGCGCCCTTCAAAGTCAACCAAGGCGGACCGCTAAAACCGGCCGCGCGGGGGCCCAAATTGCCATTATTCGGAACCCGTGACAGAAGCTTGCCATGAGCGATCGCGAGCGAAAGCAGCATTTTGGACGCCGCGGCGGCAAAGGCCCCGCCAAGGGCCACGAATCCGGCCGGCGGCCGGCCTGGCGCGGCCGCGAGGCGAACCCCGACGGCCCGGTGATTCTCTATGGCTGGCATACGGTGGCGGCGGCGCTGGCCAATCCGCAGCGCCATATCCGCAAACTGCTGCTGACCGAAAACGCCGCCCGGCGGCTCACCGAGGAGAACATCGCGCTTCCCCTGACGCCCGAAATCGTGCGGCCGGCGCTGATCGACCAGCGGCTCGGCCCCGACGCGGTGCACCAGGGGCTGCTGGCGGAGGCTGATCCCCTGCCCTCGCCCGACATCGACACGCTGCCCCAGGACGGCATCGTGCTGGTGCTCGACCAGATCACCGATCCGCACAATGTCGGGGCGATCCTGCGCTCGGCGGCGGCGTTCGCGGTCAAGGCCATCGTCACCACCGCGCGCCACTCGCCGGAGGCCACCGGGGTGCTGGCCAAATCCGCCTCCGGGGCGCTGGAACTGGTGCCGCTGGTCACCGTGCAGAACCTCGCGCGCGCGCTCACCGAAATGAACGACCAGGGGTTTTTGACGGTTGGGCTGGACAGCCAGGGCAGCGAGAATCTCGGCAGCTTGGCCTTGCGGCAGCCGCTCGCGCTGGTGCTCGGCGCCGAGGGCAAGGGCCTGCGGCAGCTGACGCGCGAGACCTGCGGCATCGTGGCGCGGCTCGACATGCCCGGCGAGATCAAGAGCCTCAACGTCTCCAACGCCGCGGTGCTGGCGCTCTATATCGGCGCCACCAGGCTCGGCCTGATGAGTTAGAGCGTTCGCTCGAAAACGTTATCAAACGTCATGAGAGAAAATGCCAACGCCCGCTCGCGAGATGCGAGCGGGCGTTGACGTCTTGCGGTGCTGAGAATTTGCGGTGCTGAGAATCAGTAGTAGCGGCGCAACACGTGGCGATAGCCGTAACGGTGCGGCATGCCGTAGCGCATGCTGTGATGCGAATAGCCGTAATGCCAGCCGCTGTAATGGTGATGGGTATGGTAGCGGTACACCCGGTGGCCGTCGATGCCGGCTTCCTCATAGGTCGGATTAGGCGCCAGGGCGCCCGGACCGGTAAAAGTCGGACCCTGGTTGACGTAGTAATATTGATGGCGCATCGGGGCGGCATGATACTGCTCCACCGGATCGGCCAGCCGCTCATAACCCCAACCGCCGCAGCCGGTGTTGCAGCCAGAATAGACCGGCGCCGGCGCCACATAGGCCTGAGGCTGGTAGTATTGAGGCTGGGCGCACGGCTCGACGTAGGCCTGTCCGCATGGCGAGCAACCCTGGAACAGGCCGCCTCCGCATGCCATCGCGGGCGCAGCACCCGCGGTCATCACGGCCAACGCCGCTACCAATCCTGAAATCGTCTGACGCATTACTCTCTCCTGTGGGCGTAATTCGTGTCGGTGGGTCTAGTGCGGAAGTTTCGGCGGCTTTGCGTGCTGAAGATCCTGTGGCGGGCCGGCCGGAGCCTGAAGCAGGCTGCCGGCATCGCCCGGCGGCGCGAGCAGCACCGGCGGCGGATAAAGAGGAACCTCGGGCTGCGGCCGCGGCGGGCTGGATTGCGCCGACCACGAGTCATGATAGCTCTCGGCCGGCTGCGGCAGCTTGCGGTTGGCGGGGGGTTCGATTTCGAGGCGCCCGTAACCCGGCTGCTGCCCGGCGCTCGGATAATAATGACCGACGTTGGGGACGGGATCGTAAGCGTGGCCGCCAAAGACCGTAGGGGTCACGTGCCAGCCCTTGCCGAGGCCCCAATCGCCCTCGACGACCGCATAGGATGCGTCGACGCCGTTAATGACGATGGGAACTCCGGGACGACCGGGAATCACCAGGACGGGCCCGCCCTGGGCCACCGCCGCGGCCGTGGTTCCGATCAAGATGGCCAGCACCAGGCCAGTACGCATTGTTTCGGGTTCCAATTGCTGCGGACAACCTATCCGACGGACCGGCTCCAAGGGGTTAAAGCCCCGCGCCAAATTTCCAGTAAGCCTAACGCGCAAGGGTTTACGCCCGCTCAATTGCCGGCGATCGCGATCAGGAAATGTTAAGGGAGCGCGGCCGGCTCACGCCCTAGGCAAACGCCGTCGCTGCAATGGTGCTGAAGCCGATCGCCATCGTGATCAGGCCGACGGCGCCCTGCAGGCCGCTATTGGCCCAGCTCAGCCAGCGCGCCGAGGCCGCCAGCGGCACCGCGATCACCGCCGACAACGCGCCCATCCCGAACATCGAACCGATCCCGAACAGCGCGACGTAACCGAGCCCGGCCACCGCGCTCGAAGCCTGCGAGACCGCGAGCACCAGCAGCGCCGCCGAGCCGGCCATGCCGTGCATCAGCCCCACCAGCAGCGTCCGCCAGCGAAAGCCGTGGGCGTGGGCGTGGGTTGCGCGGGCATGCGGCAAGGTTTCGCCGGCATGACTGTGGGCGTGCAGATGCACCGTGCCGTCGCCATGACCGTGGGCGTGAAAATGCACGCGGTCGCGCCACAGCCGCCACAGCACATGCGCGCCAAGGCCGACCAGCATGATTCCGACGGCAGTCTCGATCGGCCGCGCGAAATGCGCAGGGATGGCGTGGCCGAGCAGCAAGGCTACGCCGGCAAAGACGAACAGGGTCAGGGTATGGCCGAGCCCCCAGGTCAGCCCGTGCTTGACGATGTCGCCGACGTCGGTCCGGCGCGCGGCGATCGAAGACACCGCCGCGACGTGATCGGCCTCGAGCGCATGCTGCATGCCGAGCAGAAAACCCAGCCCCATAATTCCGAACATCTGCCCCCGGCTCTTTCATCCCCGCAACGACGCTATACCGGCGCGCACCGGTATCCGAGCAAAATCCGGGCCTGAACCGCCCAGCTGGCCAATGCTGGACCCCGGCCGCACGCATTTCTTCCCCAAACGCCCGTATTCCGGTCCGGCGGGACAACCGGAACTCTCACGGCCCGCCATCACATCTGTTTGAGGGTCACGTGAGGAAAGTTTGGAACGTCCACCCCCATCGGCGTTTAGCTACGGGTCAATTTCAACGGAGAAAAACCCATGACGAAATTCGCACTCCTCGGCGCCGCCGCCGTGGTTCTTTCATCCGCGCTGGCGGGCCCCGTAATGGCGCAGCAGGTGATCACCGATCCCGCCAAATGCGCCGCCATTTATCCGAACGCCAACTGCCAGAATCTGGGGCCGGGAAATCCCTACACCGGCAACGGCTATCAGCGCCGGACGGTCTATCGCAACGGCGCGGCGTGGAACCGCGACGACAACTGGAACGACAACAACTGGAACAACGGCTGGCATGACAGCTGGAACGACAACCGCTGGGACCGCCGCCATGACCAGGGCTTCTGGCCGGCCGATGCCGCAGCGGGCGTCGCGGGCGCAGCGATCGGCACCGCGGGCGCCATCGCCACCGCGCCGTTCCGCGACGACTCCTACGCCTATTACAACGACGATTCCTACGGCTACGACGACACCTACCGCGGCGGGCCCCATCAGAGCTATGCCCCGCAGCAGGGCTACAACCAGCAAAGCTATGCCGAGCGCAACGGCTTCGTCTGTACGCCCGGCACGTGGTTCAAGGGCGAGGACGGCCGCCAGCATCCCTGCCAGTAAGGCCATTTCACAACGGAAACGAGAAAGGCGGCTTTCGAGGCCGCCTTTTTCATGCCTGCCCCGGCGGGCCGATCGCCGCTCTCGGAGCTTCTGGCCCTTTGCGGGCAAGTCTGGTATCTGACCGGCCGCAAGATCAGCGGAATCGCAACGCTTCGATTTCGACCGTCCCTGATCCGCCCAGAATTCGCCGGTTTAGCTCAGCGGTAGAGCAGCGGTTTTGTAAACCGAAGGTCGGGAGTTCAATCCTCTCAACCGGCACCAGCAACATCCGTATTTGCTGGCTTTCCATGCAGTCTACCAAGTCAGCATAAGCGGCGACCGCATCGGGTTTCTCCTGCCTGAAAAACGATCATGCCTGCGCGGGCAGCCGCTGGAACGATTCCGCCTCGCGTCTCTTGAATCCGGGTTCAGTGGCATGGAGTCGAATTCGATGAGCGACGCTTCGATTGCGCCGACCGCCGATCAAAACGTGCCGGCGAGATTCACTTGCCGCTTCCGATGCGTTTGATTTCGGGTACCACGGTCATGGTGGCGATGATCTTCGCGATTTTTGTTTGCGGATTTGGTCTTGGATATGGGTTTCGATCCTGGAGGTCGAGACAGCGTCGGCTCCTCAAATACAAGGCCGCGTTCTGGTCTGGTTAGATCGACGCCGGTGTCGGACGTTCGACCGGCGCAGGACCGGCTCGTCCGCCGGGCACGCTCGAAATCTTCACGAAATCTTGCATCCGGCGCGCCGTCCCTCGCGCGGCGGTTGTTTGCATCCGGAGATGTTTTTGTATACCCACCGGCGACCGACTATTTCCCAATTCATGTTGGCGACCCGCGTTGGGATTTTTCCCACTTCCTCAGGGGTTCGCGCTCTTTTTTAAACGAGGCTTCATGACGATCACGATATCGCCCGCGGTCGCCACCGGTATTGGCGCACTCGTTCGGGTTCGCGATCATGATCCCAAAAACCCGCATAATGCATCAAGTGTCAAAACACGGTCATGCGCGGGTGCTTCACTTCCCGTAGACTTCCGAACAAGCCGCTGGACTTCGCGGCTTGTGTGATCAATTTCACAGTTCCATTGCGGCGCGGGCGGTAAGGTTGACCGGTTAGGTTAAGCGCAAGAACAAGCAGAAAATTAGTCTGAATTAATAGCAAGCGCGCCGAACGCGCTTATACGCCAAGGTAACGATTGATGACCTATGCGAGCATGAAACAAGACGACGGCCAAGCAATCCGGAATCAGAACGGTTCTCGGTCCCTGCTACACGATCGCGCCGTGCTGTCGCTCTATGCTGTGATGGCGGTCGTTGCCATGGGCGGATGGCTCTGGTTTCTCGGGCGGCTATCCTGGTATCTCGTGACCCGGGCGGTCAGCGCGCTCGGCTGAATCAGGTCTGCGGAAACCGCGACGGTTCATATGCCGCGCGCTACTTCGCCGCGACAGTCGATTCCATTGCCCCGATCTTCTCCAGCACCGGCAGCAGGTATTTGAAAAACTCCGCCGGATTCTCGCTCATCGGGAAATGGCCGAGGCCCTTCATGATGACCGCCTCGGAGCCGGGCACGCTGCTGGCGACGGCGAGCGTTTCCTCCGGCGTGCAGGAATAATCGTATTCGCCCGACAACAGAAACAGCGGACAGCGGCTTGTGTCGATCCGCGCGACGCGGCCACGGATGTCGCCGTCGAGCTTGTAGAAGTACAGATCGCCCTTGAACACGCCGGGGCCGCCCTGCATGTAGTGCCACAGCGTTTCCCAGCGCTCGCGATCGGGCGCGTCGGGACCGACCAGTCCGGAGACGATGGCGGCGGCGACCTCGCCGCCATGCACGTCGGGGCGGTGCAGGAAATTCAGATCGTAATAGGGATCGACATGCGCGCCGGCCTGCAGGCCGATGATGGCGCGGAAGCGGTCGGGGTGTTCGAGCGCCAGATGCAGCGCGATGCGCCCGCCAATCGAGCAGCCGATCAGGATCGGCCGGTCGATTTCAAGCGCGGTCATGATCTCCAGGATCATCGCCGTGTATTGCGCCGAGGTGAGCTGGTATTCCTCGTTGTGCCAGCCCGAAGGCGGCGACGATTTGCCGTGCCAGGGCATGTCGAAGGCGACAACGCGATGATCGCGCGTGATGCGTTCGTCGTTCATCAGCGCCCGGTACTGGCGCCCGTCGGCGCCAGCAGTGTGCAGGCACAACAGCGGCGTGCCCTCGCCGGCCTGCTCGACATAGATGCGATGCTGGCGGCCGAACAGATCGAGATGGAAATAGCGGCCGATGATCGGCTCGAAGCGCGCGGTCATGCCTTTGCCTCGTCCTTGCCCGCTGCGCTGGCGCCCTCGGCGCGCAGCTTGGCCAGCACTTCCTTGAAGTAACGCAGATTGGCCATGAAAACCCCGAGGTTGCCTTCGGCCTTGAGCACGCGGCGCTTGATCAGCGCCATCACATCGTTCGAGCCGGGCGGCGGCCGGTCGCTCCAGAATTTCCGCCATTCCTCTTCCGGGGCGCGCAGCGCGAAGGTAGACGACGGCATCACGAACGGCCCGCGTGCCACCGACACCACCCGGCCCTCGAAGATCGAGATCAGCCAGGCGGTGGGGCCGATTTCAAGCAGGAATGTCGTCGTCAGAAAGCGTCCGCGCCTGACCAGCGCCTCATCGCCATTGACCCGCTGCGGCAGCGTCTCGATCATTGTGCGCCTCCCCATCCCTGCAAACTTTGCGAAGGCCACAGCTCACCGCAGCCGCTTTCGCGCTTTTGTCTCGCATGATCGAGAGAATGGACGCGGCGTCAATCGACCCTGTGCGTCGCGCGCCTGATCCTGACGGCAAACCGCCAACACCACGGCCGAATTGGCTCGAACAGGTTGCCGCTGCCGGCAGCAGGCTGTGGCGGATCATGCGCTACAGCCAGGAGCACACCAGCATCAGATTGGCCGCGCAGGCCACCAGCAGTGCCACGGTCAGCACCACATGGACTCGCTCGCCAGATGTTTTGAAGGTCGTTGCCATGACGGGCAAAACATCCGGCGATTCTAGCCGGGGAGTCTCGGGGTTTATTTTTCGGCCGATTCAGGACTCGTTTACAACTTCAGGGGCTCCGGGCAAAACTGCCCGAAAGCGGCGGCTTTATCCTCGTTTTTGACGTGTTTTCCCTGCAAAACTTCTCCCGCCCCGCCCGGACAGGCCTTCGCCCGAAGACGCGACAGGCCCCTCACATGCGCGTGAACCGGCCGCCGCCGCCCTGCAACCCTGCTTTGGCCGGAGCGTTATGGAGGGGTTTTCCGCGGAGAGATTCGATGCCCTACGCGCTTTTCAGCAACGACGCCAAGTTGAGCAAGGCCTATCCGACCGAGGCGGACGTCTGGAAGCATGCCCGAAAAAGCGGGCTGGTGGTCGACGTCGCCTCCGAGGACGACAAACCGATGCCGCGGCCGGTGCTGGACAATGATTACGAGATCCGGCCCTGCAAGCCGGACCCCCAAGAAGACCCGGCCAAGAACCAGGCCGACGCCGAGCGCGAGGAGCAGCAGGAAATCCAGCTCAATTCGCAAGGGGCCGTGATCCCTTAGGGACAACATCGCTCGCCCTGGGTCCCGGCGTCCGCCGGAACGCCCCATTGAGGACGCAGCGTCTTGCCTAAGGTGTCGCCACTTCCAGCGACGCCTGACTGGAAACGAGCGATACGCAGGCCTTCTTGCGGTGAAGGCCCCTGATCGCGCCGGTTACCTTGAGCACCTTGCCGACAGGACAGGACGTGTCCTGCACATAGGCGATCTCATAGGGCGCCAGCACGAGCGGCTCGGATTTCAGGACGTTTTGGGCAAAGCACGGCAGGGTAAGCGCGGACAGGATCAAAACCGAAAACAGGGCACGCATGTTCAATATCCACTAACCGGCACACCCATAATAGCCGATTACGGGCGCAAGTTCCGTAGACGCCAAAAATTATTTTTCGATTACGCAAAGGGCGACGCAAGCCGCGCCGGCAAAACAAAAAGGCCGGCACGAGGCCGGCCTTCCCGTGATCGCGCGGACCGCCAACCGGCTCAGTAGCGCGGCGCGGTCGGGCCACCCCAGCCGAAGCGGTAGTTGATGCCGACCTTGACGGTATGTTCGTCATCGCGGAAACGGGCGCCGACGATCGGGGCAGGTCCGCTCGTAAAGGTGGTGTTGCCGAAATTGTAATACTGGTACTCGGCTTTGGCCGACCAGTTCGGCGCGAACATGTATTCGAGACCGCCGCCGACAGTATAGCCGTCCTTGTGGTTTCCGCTGGTCGTAAAGGCAGCCGGCACGCCGCCGACGCTGACCCCGAGATTGGGGTTGTTCCGCCAGGCATAACCGCCCTTGGCATAGAGCAGCGCCGGCCCCCAGGTATAGCCGAGCCGGCCGGTCACCGAGCCGAGCTGGCTGTTGTTGGTGGTCACCAGGGTGTTGCCCGGGAAGAGCACGCCGTTGTTGTTGTTGGCAAGCCAGCTGTACTGGGCTTCCGCGCCGATCACCCAATTGGGGGCGAACTGATAATCGGCGCCACCCTGCACGCCGCCCAGGAAACGGCCGCCGGTGCCCTCGAGACTGTTACTGCCGGCGAAGGCGCCGCCGATGTGGCCGCCGATATAAAAACCGGTCCAGTTATAGACTACCTGCGGCGCCGTATAGGCCGGTGCCTTGGTATAGGTGCGCGCAGGCATGTCGGCCGCAAACGCGGGAGCCGCGAATGCGACGAGAGCAGCTCCGCCGAGCAGAAATTTCCTCATACTGGATCCCCATCAATGTCGTTGCGAGATCAATTCAAACAACGTGGCGTCAATTTGGTTGCTTCGCGGCAATGCCGGAGCTGTGATGGTTCGCAACTGTGACGGCGTGGCAACAACGGCCTTTTGTTCCATCGTGCGAACGGTTTTTTGCCTAAAGACAAGCGGTTCTGAGGATATGGTTGCGTCTGCGCCGCCCGGGTCGCGGTTCAAGTCTCGCCAAAAAGTGATCGCAATTCCCGGCAGGGAGCGCCAGGGGCCGGCGACGTAAGTCCTTGAAACTCAGCCTCGACGGCGTGGCCCGCCCGCTCGTGCCGGTAAGCGGAAGCTCCCTGCCTCGCCGCTTGCCCTTCGAGCCACGCCTCGGTTTTCGCCAGGTCGCTCAGCGCGCGGGCAAACCGGCGCGTGGCGCGGCGTTCCGGCCCCGGCGGCATCGCGCGCGCCTGGCGCATGGTCTCGACCGCGGCGTAACGGGTGGCAAGCGAAGGGCGGAAGAACAACAGATTGCTCACGGCTCAACTCCGGCAGGAATGTTCGCCAGCATTGCCCGGCGTAGCTGAATGCCGCCTGAAAGCCGTCTTCGGCTGCGGTTCACCCGCGCCCCACGCGAGATCCGGCGGCAAGGGAACCGGGCCCTGGTCGGGGCGTTTTCGTGGCGGAGGCGGAAAAGCCCGATGCGGACGAGGAAACGCCGGGGATTGGCGAGGCCGCTGGGGCCGACGAGATTGGTCGGTCACGCGGCCATGGGCCTGGCGATGGGTCTGGCCTTCGCGCTTCTTCTGATCCTCGACGATCCCGCGGGCGTCGCGACGCTGATCGCGCACGGCGGAGAGCAGGCGATCGCCGTATGCGTCGGCACCATCGTACTGACATTCGGAATCGGCGCGACCTTGACCGGCGCGATCTTCATTCTGACCGAAGACCGCTGATCGGACGAACGACGGCAATCGAGTTCCGCCGTCCCGGGACGGACCGGTTATCGTTGCCGGACGCCCGCGCCTGCTAGGTCATGCTGCCCGGCATGAAGCACCGGATCGAGATCTGATTGTCGAACCGTATCGGCCAAACTATCGTGCGCCCCGCGCGGTTCGGTTCGGTGATCACGGCGTCGTCGGGAACATCGATCCAGCTATTCTCCAGGCGAACCCGATAATGACCGTCCTTGGATTCCCAATCGGGATCCGCGACGCTCTCGCCATCCGCCATCGAGCAACACAATCCCTTACCGCTCGCAAGATGATCGAACCAAGGTTTGAGCGGTGAATTGGCGTAGCGACCATCAAGGTCGCGAGCTCCTACGCTGCCGACAAGGCAAGCAACCACCAGACTTAGGATCAGACCAAACACGATGCGCTTCATGTGCCACGCTCCTGAATGTCAAAGCCTACCCCGCTGTCATCTCAAGCAATGTTCGTGCCGCAACCTCTCTGTCACGCTGTGCGAATCGCAGCGTTATGATAACGTCATTCAAGATAATGCGCGATTGCGGCGGCAAATCGATATGCGTGATCAAACGCGCTCGATTGCGAAACGTCGTGCAATTGCGTAACGCCGACGCAGCACCGGCCAGCCATCAAGAAGAATTGAACGGATAAGTTTCGCTCGCCATCCCCGCCGATCGTCGCGGCGGAAGCATCGGCAGCGAACGCTAGCGCGTCAGCTTCGCCAATTCCGGAAACGGCGCGTAGACCGCGCCGGCGCAGAGTTCGGCGGCGTTCTCGGCCACGCGGTCGAGCCGGCCATTGACATAGAGAATGGCACGTTCGCGCGGCGGACGGTACGTGCCGTCGGATTCTCGCGCGGAAAAGCGCAGGCAGCTGACATAGCGCAGCCGTCCGCCGACGGTACGCTGCACCGGTTCGGCCATGACGGCATCGTGCACGCCGACGGGATTGTTGAGATAGGTCTTCATGAACGCCAGCAATTCGGTGCGATAATTGTTCGGAAAAGGCTGGTTGGCGTCGTTGCCGCTATCGATAGTGAAGGCGGCGTCCCTGTCCTCGCCGCCGGCACAAGCCGCAAGCAGGATCGGCAGCAGCAGGATAGCTGCACACTTTGCTGATATTCCCAAGTTCCAACCCGTTCGAAGATCCGGCGCCCCAGCGGTTCCGCACCAGGGGCGGTTCTAGACCTTCCGGCCATCAAAGGGAATCCGCATTTCGATCCGCGTCCGCCTTCCCCTTGTAAGAGAGGGCGCGATCGGACGCAAAACCGGTTCCCACTTTTGCTGATCGCGCCTGTTCACGACTCAATTCCGGCCCACACCATTGGGGACGCAATGGCGCGGGCCGGACCTGATATCCGCCGGGAGCGGCGGGGGCAATGTGGACGAGCCACCCCCCGCGGATCAGTTGTTAGCCGCGCTTGGTGGCGGGCGTGATGTGCTTGGCCGAAACCTTCGAGAATTTGTGGGTCTTCAGCGCGCCGACATGCTTGTGGTGGGAGCGATGATAGCTCGCGTGCCGGACGTGATGGCGACCCATCCTGGCGTTGGCGTTCAGCGGGTTCGGCTTGGCCTGCTTCACTTGCTCGGCCTTGATGACCGGCGCCGTCTTGGTGGCGTGGCTGGTGGACTGGCCGGCGGCGAGCGCGGGCGCGGCAAGAACGGAAACTGCGAGCAGTGCGGCGGAAATGGTCTTCAACATGGTTGTCTCCTCCTCAAAGGGGATCACAAGGTGGCCGGTCGGATGGCCGGGCTCGTCGATCATGTTGCGACCTTAGAGGCGCCGCGCTGAACCCGCCCTGAAGCGCGGCGATGGACTTCGTTCATCTGGATGACATAATCGTCATGTTCGGTCCGCGATGCTGCGCGCGCGATCTCCTCCAACGCGGGCGACACCTGATGGACATGGACCCGAACGGAGATGGTCCAAATAAAGCCTGATGGCTCGGGAATGTTCTGATCGTCCGGGTGTTCAAGTCTCAAGGCTCGGGTGCAGCATGACCTCAATGAAAATCGGGAGCGACGAATGAACAAATACGCAATCAGGCTTTTGACGCTGGCAATGTTCACGATGGCGCTGGTCGCAGTGCCCCTGCTCACTCCGGCCCACGCGTCCGGCGACGAAAGTCCCTCGCCTCCGGCGTCGTCGGGCACCAAGAAGGGCAAGAAGGACAAGAGCTCCAGCCTCGAGGACGGCCGTTTCGTCGCCGCCTATCGCGCCGCCTACACCACGGTCTACGACCGCAATGATTACACTGCCGCGATCGAGCAGCTGAAGGCGCTCGGCCACGACGACAACGCTTCCGTCGCCACCCTGATCGGCTACTCCTATCGCAAGCTCGGCGATTACAAGGTCTCGCAGATCTGGTACGAGCGCGCGCTCAAGTCCGACCCCGACCACGTCAAGACCTGGCAGTATTACGGGCTGTGGCAGGTCGAGCAGGGCAACCGAGACCAGGCGCAATATCACCTGAGCAAGATCGCCGCGCTCGCCGGCACCAACAGCGAGGAATACCGCTCGCTCGCCGCCGCGCTTGAAAAGGCGCCGGGCACCGGCCTCGTCTACTGAGTTCTATCACTCGAGCTTCGGTTCTGAATCAGAACCGAAGCTCTGGATTCCTATTCTGACGCGTTTTCTTCACGCGAACCGGCATCCACTTCGCTCGAAAACGCTCTAAGGGTTCAACCGGCGCGGCCGAATGCGGCGGCGCCGGTTTTGTTTTGCCCGGCTCACTTCATCAGCGCCTCGGCCTCGGCGCGGAACGCCCGCCGCGAAGCGTCGCGCGAATAGAACATGTGGCCGCCTGGATAGACCACGAACTTCACCCGTTCAGGCGAGGCAAAGGCCGGAAGCTGGTCGAGTTCGATCCGGGTGCCGAAATACGGCGTGGCCAGATCGAACAGCCCGTGCCCGATCAGGAGTTTCAGCTTCGGATCGAGGGCGAGGATCTGCCGCAATTCGGAGACCGACTGGGGCGGACTGATGCCGTGGCCGAAATCCCAGGCCTTTTCGACCTCCCCGTTGAGCAGACGATAGGAGCCGTCCGGCCGCCAGTTGAGCTTGCGCGTGGTGAGGTCGACCGCGGCGCTGGTAAGCGGCGCCAGCAACGCCTCGCCGGAGGGATCGTTGAAGTGAAAGAAGCTCGAATCCGGAAACGGGTCGATGCCCTTGACCGAGGCATCGTAGCGTCCCGTCACCTTGCCGTTCTTGCGGTCGAATTCCCGGCGGAATTCGACCACGTCGAAGCGCCCGGCCAGCCTGCGGCTCAAGACCTGATCGATTCCGGTCAGCGCAGCGAATTTGTCGGCAAGCCGGTTGGTGGCCGCGGTGTCGGCCTGCCCCTTGACCAGATCTTGCAGGAATTCGCCGCGCGCGTAACTTTCCACATCGGCCATGTCGGCGCGGGTGACCGCACCCTTGGCCTCGCGCGCCACCGCCGCCATGCTGGGAAGGCTCACCACATATTGCAGCAGGCTCGAGCCCGAGAACTCGCGGAAGTCGAGCACCGGCGAGACCAGGATCAGGCCCTTGACGCCGACGCCCTGCTCTACCTGCAGATTGCGAACGATCTTCGGCCCGCGGATGCCGCCATAACTTTCGCCGGCGACAAATTTTGGCGACAACAGGCGGCCGGATTTCTCCAGCCAGCGGCGGATCGTCAGCGCGATCGAGGTGACGTCGCCATCGACCGAGAAGAACCGCTTGCGCACGTCATCGCCGGTCGCCACGAAGCGGCTATAGCCGGTGCCCACGGGATCGATGAAGACGAGATCGGTGAAATCGAGCCAGGTCTCGGCGTTGGGCTGAAGATCGGGCGAGGCGGAGGGAATGGCGGCATCGCCGTCGATCGCCAGCCGCCACGGCCCGGCGGCGCCGAGTTGCAGATAGGCGGACGCGGCCCCCGGCCCACCGTTGAACAGGAAGGTCACCGGGCGCGTGGCCGGATCGGCGCCGTCAAGCTGATAGGCGGTATAGGCGATATCGGCCTGCGGTTCGCCCTTGCCGTCGAACAGGCGGATCGAACCCGCGGTCGCGGTGAAGGCGAGCGTGCGCCCGGGCAGCGCGAGCGTCTGCTTGGTGGTGGAATCCGGCGGCAATTTGTGCTGCTCGGCGGCGGCCGGCGAAGCCGGAGCGCCGGGGCGGCCTGCTGCGGATTTCTGGTCCGAGGGCGCCGCCGCCGGATGCTCCTGGGGCGGCGGCGCATCCTCGGCGCGCGCCGCCGCCAGCATGGCGAAGGCAAGCAGCACTGCGGCCAAGGCTGCATGGTGCGACCCGGCAAAACGAATGGCCATGTTTGATCCTCTCCGCGCTTCCCGCGATCGGTCCGACGCCCCATTATCGCACAAGACCCTCGCCGATCACGCCAGGTTCTAGTTCAAAACTGCGACAGCTTGGCGTTATCGGCAACAGACGGTGATCGAGAACGATCACAATTTCGCCGACGTCAATGCTGGCATGGCGACAACGAGGCCGAAATACAGTTGTCCGAATGGACGCTGCGATCCGTCGATCCCCGCTGCCTTCTACTTCCCTTCCAAGGTGCTGACCGGATCCCACTCCGGACCGGGGGGATTGCCTCTAAATGCGTTCGCCCGGCCGAGAAACAGTGCAGACGGCTTGTCGATCCCGGCCGCACGCTGGAAACACGTAGCGGCGGCGTCAAATTCGCGAGCCCGCCAATGCGCCAGACCTTCGGCATAGGTTGCGGCAGAGGCAACCTGCTGCGGTGTCTCCTGCCCCGCTTCCGCGAGAAGTTCGTAGATCTTGACCGGCGCGGAGCGTCCCTGGACCCTGACGGCGTCAAGTTCGCGCCACGCGAATTTCGATCCGGTCAGCGCAACCGTCATTTCCGAGGCGACGATCGTGGTGCCGTAGTATTTGTTTGTGCCCTCGAGCCGCGAGGCGACGTTCACCGCATCGCTCATGACGGAATAATTGAAACGGCGCCGCGAGCCGATATTTCCGACCAGCGCCTCACCCGAATTGAGCCCCATCCGGTGGGATACCTTATGGCCCTTGAAGGCCGCGGAGCCCCGATTGAGTTCCTCCAGGCGCGCACGGCAACCGAGTGCAGCATGCGCCGCATTGCTCGCATGGTCGCGATCGTCGGCCGGCGCGCCGAACACGGCCACGATCGAGTCGCCGATATATTTGTCGATATAGCCGCCCCGGCTTTCGATGATGTCGGTCATGGCAGACAGATATTCGTTGATGAACGCCACAAGCTCTGCCGGCGTCATCTTTTCCGAGATGGAGGAAAAGCCCTCCAGATCCGAAAAGAACACGGTGACCTCACGCGTTTCGCCGCCCAGCACCGGCAGCTTCCTGGACGCCAGCATCCCTTCGATCACCTGCGGCGCGAGATAGAGGCCGAAGCTCTTCCGGAGCAATCGTTCTCCCTTGTCGGTTACGCCGAGGCGGTAGCCGACCATCGCAACCATCGAAGACAGTCCGGCGAGAAACGGTTCGCTGAGCGGCAAGGCCAATGCACGCGTAAATGCAAATGTCGCCAGGCACGTCCAGATCGCAAACACGCCGAGAAAGACAGCCGCGGCAGCACCCGGCGCAAGCATGCGTGCCGCGAGCCCGGCCAGCGCGGCAAAGGCGATTGCGATCAACGTTGTCGCCAGGCGGCCAGGCTCGACCACCGCGTCCCGCGTCATCAGATTATGGACGGCCGTCGCATGAATATAGACGCCGGCAATCGAACCCCGTTTGAATTGCCCGGGAGACGGCTGCGCCGGCGGCAGCGCGCAACGCGGCGCCCGCGCCCCGTCGAGCCCGGTCGCAAAGCGCTTGGAGGTGAATTTCCGATCTTCCGAGCCGAGCAGCGTGCCGAAGATGACAATCTTGCCGGCGAATTCACGCCGAAAAAAGTCCGCATTGTTGCGCTCGACACAGGCACGCAGATCGGCGAGCGAAAACGTCCTGATATCATTGGCGCCGCCCTCGAAATTCAATGTCAGCGTATTCGGCACCGCGCTCGGAATGAGATAGCCCGCGAGCATCACGCGTCCATTGTCGGCGAGCAGCGGTTCGCTGTTGAGCGCGCGCGCCGCCAACTCCAGCGCCATCGAGGGTATCTGCTCGCCGTCGGCCCTGAACATCAGCGGCACTCTCCGCACCACGTCGTCGGGGTCGGAAAAGACGTTGAGCGGCCTTATATTCTTCTGCTGACCCACCGCGATCCGCTGTCCGGGCGAAGGCCCTTCGCCGCTCAGGGTCTCGCCCAGCACCACCTTGCCGGCGGTAGCGCCCTTCGCGAGGGATCGAAGGAAGGGCCGGTCGAAGCCGCGCATCCGCGCGCCCAGTAAATCGTCACCAAAGGGAAGCTCGGACTGCTCGATCGACGTGGGAAATACGATATCGAAGCCCACCACCTTGGCGCCGCCGTCAATCACCGCGGTCAGAACCCGACCAAGTTCGGTGGTCCAGGTCAGCGTCGGCGATCCCTTGAAGGGCGGCGTTTGGTAGGTCTCCTCGTCGATCGCGATAACCGCGACGGGCGAGGTGGCGGGATCGCGGCGCGCGCCGAACGCCTCCCAGCGCAAGGCGGTGAGCGCATCGATCGACCAGCCATGGATCAGGTTGAACGGAGGAAGGGTGGGAACAACGCCGCAGGTCACCGCGATCAGAAGGACAGCGACTGCATCTCGCTTGGTGAGGCCGCGCATCGCGCCGTCCGGACTCGAATTCGCCCGGCTATTCCATACGCACCAGGCGGCCAACGATTGGGGTCAGGCCTGGTTCGGCCTCTTGAGCGACCGTGAAAACGGTCCTTCGCGAGCCGAGACTTGCCGCATAAATTCCTCCCGGTTTCAGCGTCGTGCCGGTCCTGGCAAAATCGTAGAACTTGTTCCGCGCGAGAGAAGCGGTGGCGAGATCCACGTCGTACCGCTCGCCCTTCAGATCGAGCCTTTCAACGACCAGTTTCCCGCGGCCGGTGGTCTCGACGATTGGCGAAAGGCCGTAGAGCGTAAAGTGCGGCGACATCGCGCCCTTTGCAGTCAGGCTCCGGACGACGGTCGCCGCGCTTTCGCCGACTTCCCGATTGATCAGTTGCGAATGGCTGGAGTCGCACTTGACCTTGCCGGCCTTGACCTCGCTCAGATGGACCATGCTGTCTTCCGCGCCCACGATTACCGTGCCCACTCCGGCAATCACTTCGCGCCAGCAGGATTTCATGTAACTGAGCACGATCGAGCCGCCCTGCCCGAGCTTGATGACCTGTCCGGGAGCGACGTAGTCCATAAACTCGGCGCCGGTGACTTTTCCCTGCACGTCCTCGACGACGGCGACCGGAGCCTGGGCTGCGGCCGGTCCTGCAAATCCAATCAAGGCAACAACCGCGGCAAACATGGTCTTCATTCTGGAAACCTCGCGGTTTGGAAAGCGGCGATTCAGCAAGACTGCTATAACAAGTGGCGGTCGTTGCCAAATATTGATCGCCACCGGGGCGAACAAGATTTAACCTCTGTCCGAACGGCGTATCGGGCCGCCTGAAAGTGGGGATTCTATCATCTCGACAAGGACAGCCAAGGTCGTATAGACGACCCTCCGCACGACCCGCTCCTTCTCTCGCGCCAATATGAGCCCACGATCCCATGAACAGCCCCAAGCGATACGACCGGATCGCCTTCGTCGCGAGTGCGAGCACTGAAGCGGAAGCGGCGCTGAAGCAGCTGGTCGAGCTGTACGGCAATTGCGACCCCGCCGCGGCCGACGTGGTGGTGGCGCTCGGCGGCGACGGCCTGATGCTGCAGACGCTGCATCAGCACATGCATACGGGCAAGCCGATCTACGGCATGCATCGCGGCACCGTCGGCTTTCTGATGAACGAATTCTCGACCCACGATTTGCACGCCCGGCTCGCGGCAGCGAAGGAATTGGTTATCCATCCGCTCCTGATGCGCGCCACCGACATCCACGGCGTGGTGCATATTCATCATGCCATCAACGAAGTCGCGCTGTTCCGCCAGACCCATCAGGCGGCGCGCCTGCGGATCCTGATCGACGAACGCGAACGGATGGCTGAACTCGCCGCCGACGGCGTGCTGGTGGCGACGCCGGCGGGGTCGACCGCCTATAATCTTTCGGTACAGGGGCCGATCATCCCGATCAATGCGCCGCTGCTGGCGCTGACGCCGATCAGCCCGTTCCGTCCGCGCCGCTGGCGCGGGGCGCTGCTCCCCAACACCGCCTTCGTGGTGATCGAGGTGCTCGAGAGCGACAAGCGCCCGGTGGCGGCGGTGGCCGACCATGACGAGGCGCGCGACGTCTGCCGCGTCGAAGTGCTGTCCGACAGGACCATTTCGATGCGGATGCTGTTCGACCCCGGTCACAGCCTGGAAGAACGCATCTTGAGCGAGCAATTCGGGGTTTAACCCCGGTTTGCGCCCTGCCCCGGCCCGCGCCGAAACCTTTCCTTAACCGGCGCCGCGATATGGTTAACGCCGGGTATACCGTTGTCACCGGTACGCCCCCAGGGCCCGGTCATGTTTCGCATCGATTTCAACAAGCTGCGATTTCTTGTGTGCGACGACAATCCGCATATGCGCCGCATTCTGCGGACGCTGTTGCATTCTTTCGGCGCGCGTGAGGTCTATGAAGCCGAAGACGGCGCCACCGCGCTCGAAATGTACAGCCACTACGTCCCGGACATCGTGATCACCGACTGGTCGATGCCGATTTTCGACGGCCTCGAACTCGCGCAGATGATCCGGCAGCCGGAATCGAAGGGCAATCCGTTCGCTCCCATCATCATGCTGACCGGCCATTCCGAGAAACGGCGCGTCACGGTGGCGCGCGACGCCGGCGTCACTGAATTCCTCGCCAAGCCGATTTCGGCCAAGGGGCTTTATCAGCGCATCCTGAACGTCGTCGCCAACCCGCGCCCGTTCATCAAGACCAAGACCTATTTCGGCCCGGACCGCCGCCGCAACACCTCTACCGCCTATATCGGTCCCGAGCGTCGCGTCGGCGGCGAGGTGGAAGTGCTGCAGCAGCCGTCGCTGCTCGACAAGGCCCGTTCCACCGTCTAGCGCCGCGAGCTCCAAGGAAACCGCCATGGCGAACGAAAAGCGCGACATCGAGGTCAAGGCCTTCGCCGATCACGACGTGATCACGCAGCCGAATCCGCTGCGCAAGGTGTTGCGGCGTCTGAAGGAAAAGGATCTCGACGATCCCGTGGCGCGCGCGGAAAAGGCGCTTGCCGGCCTGTCGGGCGAGTTCAAGAACTGGATGTCGGTCGAGGCTGACCGGCTCTCGACCGCGCACGCCGCCGTTCTCGAGAACGGCTTTACGGACGCCAATTGCGAAGAGCTGTTTCGCGCCGCTCACGACATCAAGGGCGACGCCGCCACCTTCGGCTACCCTTCCGCGGGTGCGGCCGCCGAGAGCCTCTGCCGGATCATCGAGCACGCGCCCGAACTTGCCGAGGTGCCCTCCAACCTCATTGCCCACCACATCAACGCCATCCAGGCGATCGTGCGCGAGCGCACCAAGCTCGACACCGTGGCGATGGCGACCATCCTGAGCCGCCATTTGCGCGGCGCCGCCGACGAGTTTCTGATGCAGGCCAATCGCGACCGCCCCGAGCATCTCGAGGCGATCCTGGCGCCGAGCCTCGCGCCGTCGGATTAAGCTCGCCGCACTTTGGACTTCGTAGTGCGCCGCGGCCTTTCAGTGTTGTAAGGGCGCGCAAAGGCGCGCCCGTGCCCGCTCTTCGATGCTGCAATTGAAAATGGTGGGCACGCTTCGCTTTGCCTACCCTACCGACAGACTATGCCGCGATCAGCTGATCCGACATCAGCGCGACGGCGTCCTCGGCCAACAGCTCGTCGCAGAACAGGCGGGCTTCTTCCCGCGCCGATTCGGTCGCAAAGCGCCGCAACAGGATGAGGAGCGGCTCGGCGGCCGACGGATCGGTCTCGCAATGCGTCAGCACGCGTTCGACCATGCGGCGCCGCAACCTGGCGGCACCACCGAGCGTATCGACAAATCCGGTCTCATGGCAGACTTCGAGCGCGACGCGGAATGCGGCGAAAGTCGATCCCGGCAGTCCGGCGCGCCGCAGCAGCGCCTCCAGGCTGGCGCCGCCGCGGTCGTGCAGCAGCGCGGAGACGCGGGCCTGCGGCAGGCCGGACAATTCCGACAGCGCGTGGTCGAACAGTTCGAGATTGCCTGACAATAATGCGCGCAGGATCAGGCCGGCGGTGAGCTGGCCGGTGGCGCGCAGATGCAGCACCAGGCCCCGCACGTCGTCGCCGCGCGAGTGGGCCGCGATATTGACGGTCGAACGCTCGCGCGCCTCGCTCGCGATGCGCTCTGCGCGATCCTCGCTCAGCCAGTTTCGGGCGACCACGAATTGTGCCAGCGTGTCCGAGAGCTTTGCGATCAGCGCGACCCGCGTGGCGGCCGGAAGGTCTTCGAGCACCAGCATCGATTCCCGGATCGCGGCAAGATGTCCGTGCCGCTCGACGATGCGGTCCCATGAAAACGGCGCGAGCTCGGCATAGGCGTTTTCGATCAGCTCGAGCGCCGCCGCGGCGCTGCCGACTTCGGCAATCGCGGCGCAGACCGAGGCCGGCAGATTGATGCGGCGGGCAATCGCGCATTGCGTTTCGTCACTACCGGTGGCGACGATGTCGACCAGATCGGCGTCGATCAGCAGCGGGGAAAATTCAAGCACCGGCAACGCCACCGACGGCTGGTCGAGCGACAGCGCCTGCACGATGGCGGCAGGCGCCTCGGTGCTGCGCGCAAACACTTCGGCCATGGCCTGGCGAACCAGGGGGGACGCGTCGTCGAGCTGCATCAGGAGCGCGCCCTCGGCGGCGGCGCGGTCTTCTTCGGAGAGATCGGAAATCAACCAGGCCCGCGCCAACGCCCGCGTTGCCTCTGCCCGCTCGCCTGCCGGAGCGGTCCGTATCCAATTTATGAACTGCCGAACGATCATGGTCCTGCCGGCTTACGCAACCTGAAACGACACCGTGACGCGGTGCCACTACAAGACAAAATAAACCACGACGCTTAACAAAGCGTTCACCATAAACGGCTGGTTTTATTGACGTTTTGTTAAGGACGCGAGGTCGGCCGAAACCGCCCGCGGCGCGCCTTCTAGCTGAAAGTGCCGTTGCGGTCGCTGAAGAGATCGAGCGGTTGCGGGGCGCGGACGTCAGGCGCTTGCGCCGATGCCGGGCTCGCAGCCGGTGCCCGATCAGCGCTCGCCACCGACGTCAGCGACGAGGAATTGCCCCATAATTCCCGAACCTTCGGCGAGATCGGCTGCGCGCGTTCGCCGGGCGCCTGAAACAGCGAGCGGAAGACCGGATCGCTCGATGGCGCGGCGTTGCCCGCTGTCGACGCGGAAGCCATCGTGACCGGCGCCGCCGCGTGGACATCCGGAAACGTCGACAGATAGGCGGCGTTGTCGATCACGGGCGCGGCTGGTGCCGCGCTTGCGACCGCGATGCTGGGCTGGATGATGTCGCCGCCGACCGACGCCATCGCGGTGCGGGTGGCCTGGGAACTGGCGGCGCCGGCGTAGCGGGCGGTCAACACCGAATAGACTTCGGACACGCTGCGCGCCTGCCCGGAGCGATCGTAGAAGATCGAGCGGTTGGCCGCCGCGGCGTTGGGAAACAATCCCGCCGCCGACGCCTGCGGATTGTCTTGGGCATTGTTGATCAGCTTGGCCGCGCCGCCCACCCCCATGAAATGGGCCATATAGAGTTCGCCGTCGGTCGGACGGCGGCCGATCTTGCCGGTGAGCTTGAAACTGTTGGACTGGGTCAGCACCGCCGCCATCGACGAGGCGGCGGCAGGATCGTCGCGCAGCTTCAGGATCGCATCTCGCGCGGCGGGATCGCTGACCGAGTAGCCGCCGGAGGAGGATTTGGTGATGGCGTCGGCATATTGGCCATAGCCGAGCTGGGCGCCGGCTTCCTTGACGGTGCCGAGCCAGGTCTGGTCGATGAACTGGTAGAGCCCGTGCGCTGACGAGGTCGACGCGCCCGCGGTCGGATTGAAGTCGGATTCCATCTTCGCGGTGGCGAGCAGATATTCGAAGCTGGTACCGGTGGTGCTGGCGGCCTGCTTGATCGCGCCGGCGATCCGCACGCGCGACGGGTTGACACCCGCCGTTGCGGTGGCGCTCGAAGTATCAACCGACATGTCTGGTCCTCGCTCCCCGCGAAACGACCCCTCCCGGCCCGTTCGAAAGCTCCCACTAACGTCCAAGCCGGCATCACACTGCGGCGATTATGGTTAACGGGGGGTTAACGATTTGTTGGGCCCGTCGTTCTGCGCCACTGCACGATCGGGAATCTGACCACGGCACGGCATTCCGGGTCGGCTTCGGCCCGCGGGAGATGCCGGCGTCACTTCCGATAGACGGAATCGGGATCGAACAGCCTGTCCGCATCGACGAACGACAATCGCGCGCCGCCCTCGCCTGTCTCGATCCTGCGATAGAAACACGAGCGCCGGCCGGTGTGGCAGGCCGCCCCCTGCTGCTCGACCCGGATCCAGACCGCATCCTGGTCGCAATCGAGCCGCATCTCGACCACGCGCTGGGTCTGGCCCGAAGTCTCGCCCTTGCGCCATAACGCCTTGCGGGAGCGGCTGAAGTACCAGGCCTCCCCGCTTGCGATGGTCTTGCGCAGGGCTTCCTCGTTCATGTGAGCGACCATCAGCACGTCGCCGGTCACAGCATCCGTGGCCACGCAGGTGACGAGGCCGGACGCGTCGAATTTGGGCTGGAAGGTGAGCCCTTCCTCGATGTCGTGGTTATCTGCTGATGTCGACACAGTCGGTTCTCGCGAAAAACAAGATCTGAAGCGAGGCTACCGCTGCGTCCCTCGCACCATGGACAGGAAACGCGCCTGCTCCGCCGGATTGTCGCGGAACATGCCGGTGAAGCGGCTGGTGAACGTCGAGGCGCCGTGCTTGGCGACGCCGCGCACCGACATGCAGGTATGCTCCGCCTCGATCATCACGGCAACGCCGCGGGGTTTCAGCACCTCGTCGATCGCCGCCGCGATCTGGGCGGTGAGATGCTCCTGGGTCTGCAGGCGGCGCGCGAAGATGTCGGTCAGCCGCGCCAGCTTCGACAATCCCACCACCCGTTCCACCGGCGTGTAGGCGATATGCGCCCGGCCGTAGAACGGCATCATGTGATGCTCGCATTGCGAGGTGAATTCGATGTCGCGGATCAACACGAAATCGTCATAGCCGGCGGTCTCGCCGAAGGTGCGGTTGAGCACTTCGGCCGGGCACTGATGATAGCCCTGATAGAGTTCGTCGTAGGCTTCCACCACGCGGCGCGGCGTATCCAGGAGACCTTCCCGCTGCGGGTTTTCGCCGATGTAGCTGAGGATCGTCTCCACCGCCGCTTCCGCTTCGGCGCGCGAGGGGCGCGGCTGGTCGGCGCGGACGGCGGCCGCGAGAAACTCGGAAGGATCGAGTTCCGCCGGGCGGACCTCCGGGGTCTTCGCCTCGGAAGGCTTTGTTTCAGAAGACTTGGTCTCGGAAGACTTGGTCTCGGAAGATTTGCCCGGGCGGAGGGATTTTATCAATGCGTCCATGTCAACTCCGTTCGACCGATCCGAAATGGACCGGAGTGTCACCGGCAGACGGGGCGGTTTGCCGCCGGACGCCTGAGCCTATAATCCTAACACCAACGGCCGGACTGTATTTCCGCCATTGCCCCCCATATATAGGACTGTCGCCCGCGCCCGCCAAGGGCGATCGCATCTGGCAGCCCGAGGCCCCACGCTTATGCTGAACGACATCTACAACAAGCGGATCATCGAATTGGCCGGGAATATCCCCCGGCTGGGACGGCTGCCCGCGCCGGACGCCAGCGCCACGGCCCATTCCAAGCTGTGCGGGTCGACCGTCAAGGTCGACCTCACGATGGACGGCAACGTCGTGACCGACTTTGGCCATGACGTGAAGGCCTGCGCGCTCGGCCAGGCCTCCTCCTCGATCATGGCGCGCCACGTGGTCGGCTCGACGGCGAGCGAACTGCGCGAATTGCGCGAGACGGTGCGCAAGATGCTGAAGGAAAACGGCAAGCCGCCGGAAGGCAAATGGGCCGATATCGCGCTGCTGGAGCCGGTGCGCGACTACAAGGCCCGCCACGCCTCGACCATGCTGACCTTCGACGCCGTGGTCGACGCCATCGGCCAGATCGAGGCCAAGGCAAAACAGCCGGCGTCGGCTTAAGGGTCGGTTCACATACCATTGTCATGCCCGCGAAAGTGGGCATCCAGTACGCCGGGAAATCTCGATCAACCACTGGAGCCGCGGCGTACTGGATCATCCGCTTTCGCGGATGATGACACCATTTTCTGGGTTTATTGCCGCTACTTCGCCGGCGCCGCGGTGATATCGCCGGTCGGAACCACCGCTTCCGCCGTCTTGGTGGATTTTACGGCCGGCGAACTGGTCCCGGCGTCGCCTGTGCTGCTGACAAAACGATCCTGCACCGGCTTTGGCGCGGCCTCGGCCACCGCCGCGTTGACGACGTCCACCCTCGGCAACACCGTGGCCACCGCATCGGTGGTGACGAGATTGGTCAGCCGCAATTCCTCGCGCGACAGTTCATGCAGGTCTTCCCACGGCGGCACGTTGAGCGACAGCGACAACAGATCGCCGGCGCCGCCCATGTCGAAGGTGTATTTGGCGAGACGCCCGATGTCGCGCTCCACGATCATCATGTCCTGCGCGGTGTAGCTGGCGGCCTTGGCATCGTCGGCGCGGTCGCCCATCCAGATCTGGTGCACGCGAATGTGCGCCGTCTCGGGCACGTAGCGCGTCTTGCCCGACAGCAGCAGGTACACGCACATGGATTCGCAATAGGCTTCGGGGTCGATGCTGGCCCGATCGCCCTTCGCGCTATGGGCCTGCACACTGATGCCGACGGTTGAAAGCAGCCCGAGATCGCGCCAGCGCCGGCCGAGCGCGATGGAATTGTTCACCGAACCGCCGCTGGAATCCAGCACGATGGTCGCGCCGCCAAGATCGCGGCCGCGCGCGAATTCGTCGAAATCCCTGGGGCTGTCCGATGTGACGATGCCGACCGCGCTGATCCAGCCGCCGCAATTCGGCTCGCAAGCAACCCAGCTGAAGTGCATCGGCAATTTGCGTTCTTCGAGGGAGGCACCGGCATGTGCCGGACCGCCGGGCGTAACCAACCCGGGCAATGCGATGCACAGAGCGGCGGCGCCGAGCAGCGCCCAGCCGCGAAATTTCAGCGACCTCACGAGCCTCAAGTCGGTTCCTTCCCCGCTAGCCCCGGAACGGGCAGTGGCAACGGCCCCAATTCAACGCCGGTTGATTCTGTCATGCCGACGTTATCAAAAGGGTAGCCGTGGCAAACTTCACCGTCCATAAAACCTTTGCTGCACTGCCACTCAAACCATTGATATTTCTCAAAGTGTGGCACAATTACTTGCGACGACAAGTTCCATGCCGTGGAACCGCGCATTCCGCGCCCATGATCGAAGCAAGCCGCCCATGAAGCATTCATCGTCAGAGCATTGTGCGGATTGCGCCAACGCAGCCGCCCGGCTGCCGCGCAACGCCGGGCGCGCCCTGATCTGGATTTACCGGCACACGCTGTCGCCTCTCGTCGGTTACAACTGCCGTCATTTGCCGACCTGTTCGGTCTATGGCGACGAAGCGATCGAGCGTTTCGGGCTGTGGGGCGGCGGATGGATGACGCTGGCGCGGCTGTTGCGCTGCCAACCCTGGGGTACCTCGGGGATCGACAACGTGCCGCTGACGAGGCCGCCGGGCGCGAAATGGTACCTGCCCTGGCGGTACGGACGCTGGCGCGGCGTCAACGCGCCCTGAACTCCTTGCTGCACCGCTTTCAAGCGCAAGACGCATTGCTGCCGTGACGGGAACCGCGAGGCCCGCGTCGCATTGATCCGATGCCTTTTGTTTGGAGGCCAATCAATGCGCTGGAAAATCGGCCAAAAAATCGGTCATGGAAGTCACGATCCCCGCCACCTCGATCTGATCGCGGCACTGGCACTTGTCATCGTGATCGTCGCAACCTGCACGTACCTGAGCAGCCGCTACGAGCCGCCGAATACGGCAGCCTTCATCGTGCCAAGCCAAAGCGTTCGCTGGTGAAGTCTTCCGCAAGGAAAGCGCTTCAGCGGGAAAACCAGAAGTAACGATGCGTCTGCCCGATCGGAGCCGGCGGACGCGGGCCGCCAGGACGCGGTTTGGGCGCCGCGGGTTCGGCCGACGGAGCCGCCGCGGCCGCATCGGCGCCGCCCGGTTCGTCGGACGCCAGCCTGACAGCCAGCAGCAGATTCGATTCATGGGAGCGCCAGCGATAGCCGATGCCGAAGTCCATCGGCTGGGCCCGCCGGAACAACTCGGCGTAATTCGCCTGATACATTCCGGGGAATTTGTCGATCGGACCGGCATAGCGGCCGAACGGGAAGAACCGCCATTTCCTGGGGCTGTAGGCGGCAAGCGGAATGCCGGAATCGTCCTGGATGATGGTGGCGCTGTGGGCGAGCAGAAACTCGCGCACCGTGGAGAAATTGCCGGAATGCAGCAGATAGGACGCGCTCTTGATCAGGCTGTTGCCGGGCCCCAGCGTCTCGCAGAATTTCAGGAATCCGGTTGCCCTGACGCTTGGATTGGAAAGATCGGTAGAGAAATAATACAGCGTTTTCCTCTGGCCATAGCGCTCCGAGAACACGATCCGCAGGCCATGCGTCGCGTTCTTGCCCGGGTTTTCGCCGGCACCATGCGCCCCGCCCTTGTCGTCGAGCGCAACCTGACTGACCTCGCGGATGGTCTTGCCCGAGCGCGCCAGGAATACATAAAGGATTGGCAGAGTGCCGCTGAGTTGTCCCTCGCGCAGATCGACCTTCATATGCTTGGTAATGAAGAAGCTGAAGCTGAGGATCGAGCCCATCGAATGCTCGACATCGTAGAGCGCTGCGCTCACGCCGCCGGCCGGTAATTTCGAAAGATCGGGCACCGAACCCGGCGGCTCGAGCGCGCTCAGCACATAGGTCGTTGCCTTCGAATAGAAGGCGTCGGCGTAGAGGAAATCGGGACCGGAGAACATGTAGAACATGGTCGGCTTCGGCGCGGCCAGATTGGAGGCCGCCCAGGCCCGGATCCTCGAAAGCTGGCGCTCCTCGAGCTGCGCGAACGCGGCGTCGAAGAATTTCGCGTGCCGCTGCCAGGAGGGATCCCGGGTCAACGGCAGCAACGGTGAATTGGCCGACGGCATCATCCCCGCCAGAAACAGCGCGGTATCGTTGGCGGTGACGACATCGGCGCTGCGCGCCGGCAGCGCGGCCGCCAGCAGCATGGCGGCAGCGACGACGGCAATTTTCGTGAACTGACGCATGCCTATTCGCGGCCCGGGGAAGTAGCGCGATCATCGCGCCGGCGGAAAACGGCATAGATCAAGAGGCCGGAAATCATGATCAGGGCACCGAGAGCGGACTGCAACGGCCGCTCCGTCAAGAGATAGTACATCATGAAGGCGGTCACGAGCAGGAAAACCAGCGGGGTCATCGGGTATCCCCAGGCGCGGTAGGGTCGCGGCGCGTCGGGATGGGTGATGCGCAGCTTGATGACGCCGAGCACGGTGAAGAAGGAGCAGAACAGCAGCGCGAACTGGATGAAGTCGAGCACCGCCTCGAAACTGCGGGTGAACAGCATCAGGCTCGCCACCGCGAGCTGGAACAGGATGGCGTAGGCCGGCGCGCCCCGGGTCGATTTGCGGGCGAATATCCGCAACGCCGGGATATCCTCCCCCATCGTCATCATCACGCGTGGGCCGATCCACATCATCGCGCTGATCGAGGAGATCAGCCCGATGCAGATCATGGCGCCGACGATGCGGCCGCCGATGTCGCCGAAAATATGGCTGCCGGCGATGCGGGCGACGTCGAGCTGCCCGGAAAGCTTGTCGATCGGCGTGGTGTGCAGGAACACCGCATTCAGCGCCACATACAGCACCAGCACGATCAGCGTCCCCGCCAACAGCGCGCGCGGCAGGTTCTGCTGCGGCATGTCCATCTCGCCGATGATGTAGGTAGCCGCATTCCACCCGGAGAACGAATACATCACGAACACGAGCCCGATCGCGAACGGCGCGCTGGCGATGCGGGCGAAGTCGCCGGCCTGCGGCGCGAACGAGAGCGGTTGCGGCGTGCCGGCGGCGAAGCCTGCGATCAGGAACGCTGTGATCAGCACCACCTTCAAAATGGTGGCGATCAGCTGGAACGTGCTGGACTGCCGGACGCCGGCAAGCTGGACGATCGACACCAGCCAGACCACGCCGACGGCGAGCGCCAGCGGCGGGGCGCCCGGCAGCACCGATTTGCCGTATTCCCCGAACGCCATCGCGGCCAGCGCCACGGGCGCTGCGAACCCGACCGTCGCCGACACCCAGCCCGCCAGAAATCCGAACGCCGGATGAAAGGCGCGGCTGAGAAAATTATATTCACCGCTCGAGCGCGGAAACATCGCGCCGAGTTCGCCGTAGGAGAACACCCCGCACAGCGCGACGAGGCCGCCGGCGGTCCACAAGAGCAGGATCGCAAAGCCGGACGGGATGTCCTTGACCTGGAAACCGAGGCTGGTGAAGACGCCGACGCCGATCATATCGGCGACGACGATGGCGGTCGCCACGATCACCGAAACGGTGCCGCCTCCGGGAAGCCGATCGGGCCATGCCGCGGTTCCCGTCTCTGATGCCGCCATGCCAGTCCACGCCTTGGGGCGCAGCGCCCCATGTTTTCATCGTGCAGGCTGCCCCCCATCAATTCAAGCAAGCTGAACGGGCGGTCTCGATTTGGTATTTGGATACCGAATATCGCTTGCGGCACTGGGGAAGGCTGACTGCCGTCCCACAATCAGGACACGATTTCGTGTTCTTTTGCGGGGCCGGATGGGGAGTTTTCCGGGTGTTTTAACGTCACCTCAACGTTAACGAGCTGACATACGCCGGTAGGCGTATTGGGGCAGTGGGTGGATGGTCGGGGCGGAATTGGACAATTCTGATCACGCGGGCCGGGTGCCGACACCGGGTGCGTCGCGCTGTGCGCGGCTGATGGCCCCTGCCCGCCGCGCCGGTTCGGATCGCTGGCGGCGGATCGCGGTTCTGACGGCATTGGTGCCGCTATCATTTGCGCTCGCGCAATGCGGCAAGGCGCCGGGCGCCGGTCAGCTCGCGGCCAATTCCCAAGCAGCGACAGGCGACAGCTTCGACGAGCGCTTCCCGAGAGCTCAATTCAGGGATCGTTTCCCGACCGCGAACGAGAGTTTTCGCGAGCTTCATCCCGACGCGCCCGCCAGACGAACGGCGCAGGCACAGCCCGCGCCCTATCGGGTGGCGTCCCTGGAGCCGACGGCGCCTTACCAGCGCCCGCCGCGCGAGGACCAGACCACGCTGGTCAGCCTGAAATCCTCGGCATTCCCCTATCTCGGCAACAATCCGCGCACCGATGCGCCGTTCCTCGACGTCTCCAAGGACGGGCGCCGCGGCCACCGCAGCTATGGCGGCCGAATCTACTGGCAGGACACGACCTACAACGACAATCGCGTCCTGATGCATGTCCCGGAGAGTTTCGATATCCGCAAACCTGGCGTCATCGTCGTGTTCTTCCACGGCAACGGCGCGACGCTGGAACGCGACGTGCGCGACCGCCAGCTGGTGCCGCAACAGATCACCGACTCCGGCGCCAACGCCGTGCTGCTCGCGCCGCAGCTTGCGGTCGATGCCGCCGATTCCAGCGCCGGCAAGTTCTGGCAGCCCGGCGGGCTCAAGCGCTTCATCGACGAGTTGGCCAGTCATCTTGCAAGCCTCTACGGCGATCCACGGAGCGCGAAGGATTTCGCCAACCTCCCGGTCATCCTGGTCGGCTACAGCGGCGGCTTCGTGCCAACCGCCTACAGCCTGGACGTGGGCGGGCTCGGCAATCGCATCCGCGGCGTGTTCCTGCTCGATGCCGTCTATGGCGAACTGGACAAGTTCGCGTCCTGGATCGACAACAACCGGACCGGTTTTTTCGTCAGCGCCTACACGCGTTACACCCAGCGGCACGACCAGGAACTGATGCAGATGCTGAGGCAGAAGGGCATCGCGATTTCGGATGAACTCGACGGTCCGCTCAAGCCCGGGAGCGTGGTCTTCATGAAGACACCCGATGGCGTGACGCATCGCGATTACGTCACCCATGCCTGGACTGAAAACCCGGTCAGGGAAGTGCTGCTCAAAATGGCGGCAACGCCTGATCTGACGAGAGTTGCGGCCGGCGCACCGTCATCCGCGAACCGCTGACCGCCCTCGCGCGCGTTCACACTACCATGACGTCTTCTTCTAACGCTGACTGATTCTAACGCTGACTGAAATGTAATGTTGAAGGTGCACGATTTCCCATGCCCCGGATTGTTCGCCGAATGTCAGGCCCGTAGGGTGCCACGGGAAATTTTCACGCCTGACGGGGACGCAAATTGCAGCAAGGCCTCTACAAGGTTGAATTTCATACCGTGCATGGCACCGGCAACGGCGTGCTCTACGCCACCGCGGGCAAACTGCGCGGCGGCAATTCCGGCTTTGCCTTTACCGGCAACTACATCCGCAAAGGCGAGGAGATCCACGTCAAGGTATCGACCCTGCGTCACAATCCCGACCCCGGCTTCAAGCCGCTGTTCGGGACCGACATGATCACGCCGACGTTGAAGGGTTTCGAGCACGGCGACATGGTCGACTTCGAGGGCAACGCGCTGCAACTGCCCGGCGTCGCCTTCAAGGCGATCCTGACGCTAATCGGCGACTGACCAGGCGGCCGTTCAGGCCCTTCGGATCGGGATCGATCTCTAGAATTTCGGGATCTTGTCGGCGAACCCGTTGAAGCACGTCAGCCGGTCATCCTCTTCCTTGACGAAGCGGCAATCGGCTGCGCCCTTTGCGGCCGGCGCCTTCGGATTTGGCTTGGGCGGGAAGATCGCGTCGAAGCAATCGAGGCGGCCCTTGGTGCCATCGTCGATATCGAGACAATTCAACATCTTCTTGGCAACCGAGAGGTGTTCGGTTTTCGGCGCCGGCGCCGAACCGCGCGGCTTCACCTGGACCAGCGGCTTTCCTCCGACGGTCGGCGGCGGGCTGGCGGCGGGCGCGGTGCCCTGCGCCAGGGCGGCCCCTGAATAAAGGACAATCACGAGCGCGAGCATCGTTCTCATATCACTTCTCACCTCAGCCAAAGGGTTTCGTACCCAAATCTCAAAACGCCGATGTAAGGCAAACCAAACTTCGAGTCGAGCCGGCCGGCCACACCCGAAACGGAAATTCCGGGGGCAAAACCCGCCCCGGCGATTTTGTCGATGGCCCGCTTCGGCCCCAAGAAACCCCGCCTAGGCCCGGGACGTCGCCGCCCGCAATCGTCCGCTCAGGGCCACGATGGTCAGCGCCAGCGCGATAAACCCCATCGATACGTAGCCTGCGCTGAACAGCAGATCGCGCGCGAACAGCACCCCGCCGATCGCCGAACCGACGGCCTGACCGATATACAGCACCGAGGTATTGAGCGACACCGAGGCCGGTGCCAGCGCCGGCGCCGCGATGACCAGCCGCACCTGCTGCATGGAGTTGGTCGAGGCGAAGCCAAGTCCCCAGATCGCGACGGAAGCGGCCATCAGCGGATAGATGCCGGCACTGAGCGCCCATCCGGTGACACCGGCCAGCAGCAGGCTCGTGAACAGCAGCGAGGTCTTGTAGGGGCCCCAGGAATCGACGATGCGGGTCGCGATCACGATGCCGATGAAGCCGCAGATGCCGTAGAACGCGAACACCAGGCCGACCGCGTCAGGACCGGCATGTGTCAGTTTCGTCAGCAGCGGCCCCATGAATGTGAACACGACGAACTGGCCGGACATCTGCAGCGTCGTGATCGACAGCAGCAGAATAACCATGCGGTTTCGCCCGAGTGCGGCCCACGTCTTGAGATCGACGGGCGAGCCGACCAATCCGCGCGGCAAGCGCCACGCCAGCAGCAGGAAACTGCAGCAGCCGATCAGTCCGATGCCGCCATAGACCGCGCGCCAGCCGTAACGGCTGGCGATGAAGGTGATCAGGGGCAGACCCACTGCCGCGGCGAGCGACCATCCGAGAAAAATATAGGCGATGGTGCTGCCGCGCTTTTCCGCAGGCACGATGAGCGCGGCGGTGCCGGCGGCTTGCGGCGTATAGAGCGCACCGACCGCCAGCATGATCAGGCGAATGCCGATCAGGCTGGCATAATCCGGCGCGAATGCGGAAGCCGCGTTGCTCAGCGCCATCACGGCCAGGGCCGCGGTCAGCAACGTACGGCGCTCGATCCGGCTGGTCAGCCACGCCGTCACGGGCGAGCCGATGCACAGCACGATCGCACCGAAGGTGATCAAGAGGCCGGCGTCGCGGATCGTCACGCCGAGTCCGCTCGACAATTCGCCGAGCATGCCCGCCGGCGCCAGCACCGAGCAGCCGGTGACGATATTTCCGAGCATCAGCGCGGTAGGCGCGAAGCGACGATGAACATGGCCGTCGGCTGGCGGATTTTTCATGCAGATGCATGTATCCCGTATCCGCGGGAAAGGAAAGACCGGGCCACCGATTATTTCCGAACGCCCGTCGCTCGCCGCTATGTCATGGCCATTTGAAGCGGCCCGCCAGCGGCTCCGATGGATAGCCGTCATGTCCCCTGACCACGACATCGGCGCCCAGCACCGTGACGGCATGGTGGAGCAGTTTCAGGGCATCATCAGGCTCGGCGAGTCCGAGCTGCGCGCGCAGCAGCGGCCGAAACTCCTCGATCTCGGGATCGTCGCCGAGCGCGTCCTCCTCGAAGTCGTCGATCCGGTCGCGCAGCACCTGGCGCATCGCGGACAGATCGCCGCCGCCGAAACGCAGGATGTCCTGCCAATAGGGATGGGCGACCACGAGTTCGAGACACTCCTTCAAACTGGCCGCCACGATGCCCGCCTGTCCTTCCGACGTCGCCAGCAGCACATGCCGCTGCGGCCCGGTCAGCGCGTAGACGCAGCCCGAGCCGCGCTGCGCCACGATCTCGAACGGCTGAAGCGGCGCGGTGTCGAACCAGACCGGGCCAAACTCCTTGTTGCCGGTGACAGCGAAATCGAACGGCCACAGCATGTCGCGAACGTCCTGGTTCGCCCGCAACGTTTCCGGCGTCACCTTCATGTCGACTGGCCTCTTGGTGAGGGGTTTGCGGCCGCGGCGACGCGCGCCCGGCGTTTCATCCAGCTTGGTGGCGTGGAGCGGATAACGCGTTCAAGGCAGCGGAAGAAATTGTTCGGCAGCGAGGCATCAACGCAGCGGCTTGCTACGCGCTCATGGCGCCGGAACGGATGCAGGTGCGGGCGTAGTGGATGCGGCCGCGGGAGGCGCAATCGCCGCCCTCGTAGTTGCCGGAGCGGCGGGGTTTGGCGCCGCCGGGCAGGTCGCGACAAGCTGCGTCCACGCGGGTTCAAGGCCCATGGTGTCGATGTCGAACATCTCCTGACTGGTCTTGCCATCCGGCAGCAACGTACCCTCCCCCATCTGCAGATGGGAGGCAGCCAGCACCGTCTTCATCGCATCGGAGGCAATCGTCCCGCTCCAGGCCTCGTACGTGCCAATTCGCGCGGGAAATTTGCCGAACGACACCGGCTTCTCGGGACCCGCCATCATGACCACCGAATTCATGCCGGCGGCGCCATTGTCGAATTCGCGCGCGAACATCAGCCGCGCGCGATCCTTGTTCTCGCAGTAAAGGCGCCACTCCATGGTTCGAAACGTTGCGCCGTCATCCTTCTTTGCGAGCGCAATCTTGCGCACATAGGGACGGGCCGCCGCCTCCAGGGTCCACCCGGTTTCGGCCATCGCCCGCGTATCGACGCCGAAGCGATAAAGCTCCGGCCGGGTGAGGATATGCATATTCTCGAATTTCACCGTTCGGATGAGATCGTCGAGTTCATGGCGGATGCCCATCGCGGCAATGAACGATGCCCGATCGCGAGCGGCCTTGGCCAGGCTGCGCTCCCTGAAGGCCGCTAGCGCCTGCGGCGGAGGATCTCCGTGAACCAGCAGCGTCAGCTTGGAGTTATGCACCGCGACCGCGGCGTCCGGCGCCACCTCGCGCGTCGTCGCGCCAAGGAACAGGTAGCTGCAGGCCGAATTGCACATCGCATGATAGGTCGAGATTTCGGCTTCGACCTCGCCGCCGCCATTCTTGATTTTGAGGCAGGCGTCGTCGATCTGCGTTCCCGCCGCGCAAGCTGCAACGATCGTCCGCCCGACCCGCGCCACCGCCTTCCGGCTGCGCAGCAGGCGCCCGATCGCGTAGGCCGGTTCGACGGAACCGCCCGGCGAATGGAAGTAGATCGGGCGCCTGGTGTCCTTCACGTCTCGCAGGAATCGGCTGATGCGCGCAGCGGCGCCCGCGTCGACGGTGCCTTCCACGGCGATCCAGCGGTCGCAGCCCGGTCCGCATGAATTGGCCGGGCCCCTTGCCAGATAGATGATCAACTTCGACTCAAATCCGGCGGCTGCCGGAACTGGCTCGGCGCGCAATTCACCAGGGGCGAGCAACGAGGCTGCGAGAACGAGAGCGCGAAATATCATCGGAAAATGCCGGGATCAGCACGACGGAACACGGCAAGGCTAAACAAGGAATGGCAGCGCCGCAACCTCTGATGGCGGGCGCGCCGGCCTCGCCCTGAAGGTCCGTTCAAGCCTTCGAAACCGGCGCTTTTGCCGGTTGCAGGAGCCGAATCGCCTGCTATACCGCAGCATCCCGCTTACCTGCGCTCGTTCGCAGGAGTGAGCCACAGGAGACCATTATGACCGACTTCAAATACAGCCTGTCGAATCTCAAACCGGTCGAATCCACGAAGATCGCCCTCACCTTCCCCGACGGCGCCAAGCGCGAATTCCCCAAGAACACCACCGGCCTCGACATCGCCAAGGGCATTTCGCCCTCGCTTGCCAAGCGCACGGTGGCGATGGCGCTCGATGGCACGGTGGCCGATCTCGCCGACCCGATCGAACACGACGCGCGAATCGAATTCATCGGCCGCGACGACGCCCGCGCGCTGGAATTGATCCGGCACGACGCCGCCCATGTGCTGGCCGAAGCCGTGCAGACGCTGTGGCCGGGCACGCAGGTCACCATCGGCCCGGTGATCGAGAACGGTTTCTACTACGACTTCTTCCGCAACGAGCCGTTCACGCCGGAGGATTTTGCGGCGATCGAAAAGAAGATGCGCGAGATCGTCGCGCGCGACAAACCCTTCACCAAGGAGGTGTGGGATCGCGAGAAGACCAAGCAGGTGTTCCGCGACAAGGGTGAGAACTTCAAGGTCGAGCTGGTCGATGCCATTCCCGGCACCGAACCGATCAAGATCTATTTCCAGGGCGACTGGTTCGACCTCTGCCGCGGGCCGCACATGACCTCCACGGGCAAGGTCGGCAACGCGTTCAAGCTGATGAAAGTGGCCGGCGCCTATTGGCGCGGCGACAGCAACAATCCGATGCTGACGCGCATCTACGGCACCGCCTTCGCCAAGCAGGAAGAGCTCGACGCGTATCTGAAGCAGATCGAGGAAGCCGAGAAGCGCGACCACCGCAAGCTCGGCCGCGAGCTCGACCTGTTTCACTTCCAGGAAGAAGGCCCCGGCGTGGTGTTCTGGCACCCGAAGGGCTGGACCATCTTCCAGGCATTGATCGCCTATATGCGCCGCCGCCTGACCGGCGATTACAGCGAGGTCAACGCGCCGCAGATCCTCGACAAGGTGCTGTGGGAGACCTCGGGCCATTGGGACTGGTATCGCGAGAACATGTTCGCCGCCCAGTCCGCCGGCGACGAGGCCGAGGACAAGCGCTGGTTTGCGCTCAAGCCGATGAACTGTCCGGGCCATGTTCAGATCTTCAAGCACGGGCTGAAGAGCTACCGCGACCTGCCGTTGCGGCTCGCCGAGTTCGGCGTCGTGCACCGCTACGAGCCGTCGGGCGCGATGCACGGCCTGATGCGGGTGCGCGGCTTCACCCAGGACGACGCGCATGTGTTCTGCACCGAGCAACAGCTCGCCGACGAGTGCCTGAAGATCAACGATCTGATCCTGTCGACCTATTCCGATTTCGGTTTCGACGGCGAACTGACGGTGAAACTCTCGACCCGGCCGGACAAGCGCGTCGGCACCGACGAGATGTGGGATCACGCCGAACGCGTGATGGCCACCGTGCTCGGAGAAATCGAGGCGAAAAGCCACAACCAGCGCATCAAGACCGCGATCAATCCCGGCGAAGGCGCGTTCTACGGGCCGAAATTCGAATATGTGCTGCGCGACGCCATCGGCCGCGACTGGCAATGCGGCACCACGCAGGTCGACTTCAACCTGCCGGAACGGTTCGGGGCGTTCTACATCGATGCCGACGGCTCGAAGAAGACGCCGGTCATGGTGCACCGGGCGATCTGCGGCTCGATGGAGCGCTTCATCGGCATCCTGATCGAGCATTATGCCGGTAATTTTCCACTCTGGCTGGCGCCGGTGCAGGTGCTCGTCACCACCATCACCTCGGAAGGCGACGAATACGCCAAGGTGGTCGCCGCAGCGGCGCGGCGCGCGGGCCTGCGCGTCGAGATCGACCTGCGCAACGAGAAGATCAACTACAAGGTCCGCGAGCACTCGCTGGCGAAGATCCCGGCGCTTCTGGTGGTCGGCAAGAAGGAAGCCGAGACGCATTCGGTTTCGATCCGCCGGCTCGGCAGCGATGGGCAAAAGGTGATGCCGACCGACGAGGCGATCGCCGCGCTGGTCGAGGAAGCCACCCCGCCGGACGTCAAGCGGGCGAAGCTCGAAACCTGATGGCCGAAGATCCGACAACCGATGAACAGGAACTGCCGGCCTACCCGATCCGGGCTTACCAGCTGATCCCGGATCCCAATCAGCCGGCCGTGCTGGCGCTGGCCATCGAAACCGATCAGGGCCACAGCCTGTTTCTGGCGACCCGGGAGATTCTGGAAGATCTCGGCAGAGACCTGCTGGAGCGGGCGGCAAAGATGCCGATCAAGGCGCGACCAAAATAGCCCGGTTCCGGCACGATTGCACGGCACCCCGCAAGCGATAGCTTGCTCACAATCGATCTAAAACGCGGGCCTTCGACCTCGTGGCCGACCGCCTTGCGTGCTATTCGATCCCCCAATCATTCCCCGATCAGAGAGACTGCCGTGCCCGATGCCATCGACTTCCTGAAGACGCGCCGTTCCACCAAGCCGCGCGACATGAGCGGGCCCGGCCCCTCGCCCGCCGAGCTCGACACCATCCTGACGATCGGCGCCCGGGTGCCCGACCACGGCAAGCTGGCGCCGTGGCGTTTTATCGTCTTCGAGGGCGACGCACGCGTCCGCGCCGGCGAAGTGATCGCAAAGGTGTTTGCGCGGAAGAATCCGAACGCGACGGCCGCCGAAATCGACGTCGAGAAGCGACGGCTCACCGATGCGCCGCTGGTGATCGGCGTGGTCAGTTTCACCAGACCGCATCCCAAGGTGCCGCCGTGGGAGCAGGAATTGTCGGCGGGCGCGAGCTCGATGAACATCGTCACCGCGGCGACCGCGCTCGGTTACGGCGCTTGCTGGCTGACCGGCTGGTTCGCTTTCGACCGCGACGTGCTCGACGGACTCGGATTGAAGGCGGACGAAAAGCTCGCCGGCCTGATCTATATCGGCACGCCGTCGAAGCCCAGCGAGGACCGCCCGCGCCCGGCACTGTCCGATATCGTGACGCGGTTTTAGCTACGCCGCCTGCGACGCGCGGCGGCCGAACCTCGACAAAAGCGCTTCGACCTCGGCGGCGGGCCTGGCCGCGCTGAACAGAAAACCCTGCACCTCGTTGCAGCCTTCGGCGCGCAGCCAGGTGAGCTGGTCCATGGTTTCCACGCCTTCGGCCGTGGTGGTGATGTTGAGGCTGCGGCCAAGTCCGGAGATCGCCCGCACGATCGCGACGCAGTCGGAGCGCTGCGCCAGATCCTTCACGAACGAACGGTCGATCTTGATCTTGTCGAACGGAAAGCTTCGCAAGTAGCTGAGGCTGGAATAGCCGGTGCCGAAATCGTCCATCGAAATGCTGATGCCAAGCTCGCGCAACTGGTGCAGGATCGCCAGATTGGCCTCGGTCTCCGCCAGGAACAGCGACTCGGTGATCTCGAGTTCCAGCCGCTTCGGCGACAATCCGGAATTTGCCAGCGCCGAGACCACGACCTGAACCAGGTTGCGGCTGCGAAACTGCACCGGCGACAGGTTGACGGCGACCTTGATGTCCGCGGGCCATTTCACCGCCTCGGCGCAGGCCTCGCGCAACACCCATTCGCCGAGCGGGGCGATCAGCCCGATGTCCTCGGCGATGGGGATGAAATCGGCCGGCGAGATCATCCCCTTCTCGGGATGGCGCCAGCGCAACAACGATTCAAAACCCGAGATCCGGTCGGCGGCGATGTCCACCAGCGGCTGGTAGTGCAGTTCGAATTCGCCGTTGGCGAAGGCGCGGCGCAGGTCGAGCTCCATGTCGCGGCGCTTCTGCGCCTGCCGGTCCATCTCGCGCTCGAAGAATCGGTGAACGCCGCCGCCGTCCGACTTCGCCCGGTACAGCGCCATGTCGGCGTTGCGCATCAGTTCCTCGGTGGTTCCACCATCGCCGGGCGAAAGCGCGATCCCGATGGAGGCGCCGATCACGACTTCGATGCCGTCGATCTCGTAGCAGGCGCTCAGGGTCTTGATCAGGCGCGATGCGAAGTCGCTGGCCTCGTTCGGGGAGACGTCGGAGGCGAGGATCACCGCGAACTCGTCGCCGCCGAGGCGCGCGACCAGATTGTTGCCGCGCACCTGCGAGCGCAGCCGGTCGGCCACCAGCCTCAGGAGACGATCACCCATCGGATGGCCGAAGGAATCGTTGACGTTCTTGAACAGGTCGAGATCGACGCAGAGCACCGCCACGCGCCCGTTGCCGCCCTCGCTTCGCTCCAGCGCCTCGCGAAGCCGGTCCTGATAGAGTTCGCGGTTCGGCAGATTGGTCAGGCCGTCATGGTGGGCCATATAGGCGATCCGGGCCTCGGCCTTGCGCCGTTCGGTGATGTCGACCACGGCGACGAGATAGCCGTCGCGGCCCTCGAAGCCGACGCGCCGCCCGAACGTCAGCACCTGGATTTCGCTGCCGTCGGCCTTGAGATGCCTCCAGTTGCGTCCGGAATGATAGGTCTCGCCGGCCCGCTGCAGCGCCTCCGCATGATTGACCCATTCGTCCTCCGGCCAGATCTCCTGCAGCTTCATGCCCAGAAAGGTCGCCCGGCTGTAGCCATAGTGCTGCACCGCCGCGTCGTTGACGCTGAGGAAGCCGGTGGTTTCGGCATCGAACACCCACATCGGCATCGGGTTGTTGTCGAACAACAGGCGGAACGAGGCTTCGCGCCGCTTCAGCGCCGTCACGTCCGAAATCGTCAGCGAGAGAATGTCGCCGAAGGCGGTCGCGCCGAGTTTCAGATTGCGCTGATCGCTGTCGATTTCGAACTGATCGCGGTTGCCGCTCCTGATGACGCCGAGCAGGCGCGCGATCACCTCAGCCGAGCAAAGCAAATTGCCGCCGGCTGAGAGCCTGCGCCACTGCAAGTCGGTTGCCGGCAGTTTCAACAGCCGCGAGGCGCCCTGATTGAGATGGACGATCTGGAAATCGAACGGCTCGCCGGCGGAATCGCGGATCGCCGTGAGCGACAGCACCCCCTCGTCGGTGGTGGAGAAAATCGCATCCAGCAAATTATACTGCGGCGCCCGCTCGTTGACATACACCCCGATCAGCGTGCTGCCCCAGCGCGACGAGGTCGGCAGCGCCAGGATATCGTAGGTCTGGACCAGTCCGTCGCGCACGCAATGCGCCACCGCGAGATAGGGACGGCCGTTGCCGACCGCGTTGACGGCGGCCTCGTTGAGCGCGGTGGCGCAATCCGGCGACAGTGCGCTCAGGGGAACGTCCCAGCGCGCGTCGTCCAGCCATTTCTGGATGTAGCGGCCGCTACGCGATACTTCGATGGTGCCGTTGTTGTCCCTGAGCAGAACGATATGATCCGCAAGGCGCCCGAGGCTGCCCAGCATCACATCCTCATAGCGCGGAAGCCTTTCGCCGGGCCGCAGTGCCGCTTGCCATTTGCGCTGCAGGACGGGAACGTCATCGAACAATTCGGTGTTGAATTTGCCGGATAGTTTCTTGGCAGCACTCATGCTTTCCCCGCAGCGCAAACGTTTGGCCCTGCAGCATCCAATGCGAGGCGCGCGCTTAATGCGTTGTAAAGATTGGGGGTCGGTACCGGCGAACCGGCGATTATGACAGTTTAAAGTCGCCCGATGGTTAGTGCGTGTTAGCGACTATGACAGCCGCATGACGGCCTGTGCTAGAGCATGATCGGTTCTGATTTAATCAGAACCGAAGCTCCAGATTCTTGTTCGACGCGTTTTCTTCACGTGAACCGGCATCCACTTCGCTCGAAAACGCTCTAATGCGCGACGACCTCGACTTCGCCGTCGACGCCGTTGACGACGTTGAAAGGACGCTCGTACACCTTGCCTTCGTTCTTGGCGATGGCGCGATACTCGCCTTCGGCGAGGACGACGCGGGGAAATGCGCCGATCGATTCCTTGATGACGTCGCCGCCCGGCGTGATCACCGACCAGGCGGTGTTCGCCAGCGCCTCGCCGCCGGTGTCGCTGACCAATTTCAGGGTGATGACCGCGGCGCGATGGGTGACGGTGACGTCGGTCAGCTTGCCGGCCTGAACGCGGATATCCGAGCGCACCACGGAATTGGCGTCGCCGTAGTTCGAAACGATGTAGTAGGTCCCTTCCGGCACCAGCACGACATCGCCCGCGGACACGTTCGGCACCAGCGGAGCACGCTCGCCGACTTCAAACTGGCTACCCTTGTAGATCGCGAACGAGATCTGGTTTTGCGGAATCTTGCTGGCGCCGACGCGACCCTCGATGCGCAGACCGCCCGCCGGCAGCAGGAAGGATTCGCGGTCGGTCTCGGCCTTCAGCGTCACCGAGCGCACCGCGCTGACCAGTCCGAACGCGACATGAACGACGTAGCCGCCCGGCGGCAGCACGATATTGGGCGTAGCGCCGCGGTCCTCGCGGATCATCTTGAAAGTACCGGTCTCGTCGGGCTTGTCGGCAAACACCCGCCACACCAGTCCGTTGCCGATGACAGGCAGGTCCTTGCCGTAGCGCGCCGTCAGCGACAGCACGGCCTGGCCGGGCGCCGCGGCGCCCTGCGGCGCGAGCACGGGCGGCACGGCAGCGATGGACGGTTGCGTCAGCGTCGGGGGCACGCTCGGAACCGACGCCGGACCGGTGGGCGGGGCCAGATTCATCGCGGGCGCCGCGAGCTCCGGCACCGCGACCGGTGGCACCGGCGGCGGGCGATCGGTGAACATCTGGGCATTGGCCGGCGCGGCCAGCGAAAGCAGCAGGCCCGCGAGCGCAAGCGACCGCAACCGGCGCCCGCCCCGCCGGGATCGATCGATGCCATTACCCCCTGAAACCATGCAGCATGCTTTTCACTGAAAACGCGGCAAATTCAAGCCTGCAGGCCCCGTCGGACCACGGGGCGGGAACCGGCGGCAAGGCCCGGGTATTATTCAAAAGTCCGCGATCCCATCACAATCCCTGCCTGGCTCTGTCGAAAGCCCGGCATAAACCATGCTTGTGATACAGAGTGGCGGGCCCAAACCGTAGCGATTAGCCTTTCGCCCCAGGAGAAATAGCAGGTGCTGGAAATTTTGATCAGACGCGGCCAAAACGGCGCGGAAGGCCGCGACAAGGTCGGCCTTGGCAGCATTCGGCGGCCGGTGATCGGGCTGGCGCTGGGCGGCGGCGCCGCGCGCGGACTAGCCCATATCGGCATCCTCCGGACCCTGATCGCCCATGGCATCGTTCCCAACGTCGTGGTCGGCACCTCGATCGGCGCGGTCGTCGGTGGCGCCTATGCGGCGGGTCAGCTCGACACGCTCGAGGAGTGGGCGCGCAGCCTGCAGCCGCGTAACATCCTGGGCTACCTCGACATCCGCCTCAACGGCTCGGGCCTGATCGGCGGCGACAAGCTTGCCGCCCAGCTGGAAACCGCGATCGGCCCGACCCTGATCGAGGATTTGCCGCTGAAATTTGCCACCGTCGCCACAGAAATCCGCACCGGACACGAGATCTGGCTGACCCACGGCCGCATGGTCGAGGCGATGCGCGCCTCCTATGCGCTGCCCGGGATATTTTCGCCGGTGCTGATCGGCGACCGCTGGCTGGTCGACGGCGCGATGGTCAATCCGGTGCCGGTGTCGGCCGCACGCGCGCTGGGAGCGGAAATCGTAATTGCCGCCAACCTTTCCAGCGATGTCTTCACCCATTCAACGACGATCTATTCCCATGGCGCCGCGGCGGAAGCCCCGGAAGCTCCGGTCGAGCCGGCGCCGCCGAAGCGCGGCCTCGGCAGACTGTTTTCGGCCGAGCGCACCATGAAGCGTGAATTTTTCGGCGGCGGCGGACGGCCCGGCATCTCCAGCGTCATGGTGGATGCCTTCAACATCATGCAGGACCGCATCACGCGCGCCCGCCTCGCCGGCGATCCGCCCGATCTGCTGATCTCGCCCCGGGTCGGACAGATCGGCTGGTTCGATTTCCACCGCGCCAGCGATCTGATCGCGTTCGGCGAGCGCGCCGCCGAGCGCGCCATCGATTCCATCCAGGAGGCGATTCACATTCTGGCACCCGCAACCGGCCGGCCTGGGCCGATGGCCGACAGCAAGTCTGGGCCAGTGGCCGACGGAGAGTCGTGAAGAGCTGAGTCGTGAAGCGCTTAGCCGTGAGCAGCCAGCCTGCACGTCTCGTTCAGGCGGTCTTGATGTAGTCGCGCAGCGCTTCCTGTTCCATCTCGTATTCGCCGACGCGCCACTTGACGACGTCGCCGATCGAGATCAGCCCGACCACCTTCTCTCCCTCGAGCACCGGCAGATGCCGGAATTTGCCCAGGGTCATCATTTCCATGATCGCGGCAACCGTATCGGCCGGCCTGCAACTGACGACCTTGCGCGTCATCACCGCGCTGACTGGCTCATCGAGAACGCTTGCGCCGCGCTCGCCAAGCACGCGCACGATGTCGCGCTCCGACAGGATGCCTTCGATGCGGCCGCTGTTCATCACCAGTACGGCGCCGATTTTCCGTTCACCCAACAGCTTGATCGCAACCGAAAGCTTGCTCTCCGGCTCGACGCTCTGGATGTGATGGCCTTTGGAATCGAGGATTGCACGTACCGTCATTGTCGTCCTCCTGAAGCCGGTCGCGCCCTTGACCGAGCGCGACCTTTATTTCGTTGAGTCTTCAATCAACAGTCTGGCGCCGACTTGTTGCAGCGCGTCCGGCAAGCACGCGCATAAGCACGCTGGAGGGCTTATGCCCTTGCCTCATGACAACAGCGATGATGGATGAAATCGAGTTGCGCCGCAAGCGATGATCAGCCGCTGTGCGATGCACCGTGCGATGACGCATCCGCAGCATCGGCGGCGTGCGGTACCGGGTCGAACAGCGAAAACAATACGAGGCCCGCGAAAAATCCGCCGATATGCGCCTGCCAGGCGACGCTCGCGCCATCGGTTCCAATCGCGATCGACCCGATGCCGAAGATGATGTTGACGCCGAACCAGACCCCGAGAAAACCGAGCACGCGCGGATTGCGCAGCGCGCGCATCAGCGAAAGCGCCGGCACCTTGGCCGCGGCATCGGCGTCGCCGCGGCTGAACGAAAGGAAGCTGCCCTGCACGAAGGCGAAGCGAATCGCGGCCGCCATGGTGCCGGACACCGAAGCGGACGCGCCGATCATCGGCGCCACCGCGTGCTCATGGGTGAGAAGATGCGCCAGCGCGCCGGCGGCCGCCGTCACCGCCATGAACAGGAAGAACCGCAACGCGCCGAAGCGGCGCGCCAGCGCGCTGCCGAACGGCAACAGCCACAGCACGTTGAAGCCGATATGGCTCAGATTGGCGTGCAGCAGCGAATAGGTGACGAAGGTCCAGACCTTGGCGCCTTCGCCACCGGGAAAATCGATTGCCAGCAGCGTCGAATTGTAGCGTTTCGGGATGAAGCCGAACACGTCGATGGTCCAGTTTTCCCATTCCGGCGGCAGCAGCACCCGCAAATGGATCAGCGCCAGCAGCAGGATATAGGCGGTCAGCGCGCCGGGCAGCGTCAGGATCGGTTCGCGCGGGGGTTCCGGCACGACGACTTGCGGCAATTCCGGCGGGGAATCCAAGGGCTCAGGACCTAAAGCGAGCGGCTCACATGAGCCATTGCCCCCCATAAGCGGCTTGGCGCCGCGGTGCAAGCGCGCGCGGCCTCAAGGGAGCAGAAAAAGGCCGGGCTTTGCGCCCGGCCCCTTCCAGTTTGCAGCGTCTCAACCGAGGGGTGGCCGAAAATCACCCCTTGGCCAGCGGAACCGCGACGAACCTCGTGGCGTCCGCGGTCTTCACCTGCAGCAGCACGCTGTGCTTGCCATTGGAGTTGGCGTCGCTCAGCGCCGAGCGCACGTCGCCGACATTGGCGACCGACTTGCCGCCGACATTGAGGATCACGTCGCCGGTCTTGACGCCGTGCTCCGCAGCCGGACCATCCGGATCGACCGACGTCACCACGACGCCCTTGTCGCCGGCGCCATCGACTTCGCTTGCCGGGGCAAGGCTGAGCCCGAGACGCGGGGTGCCTGCGGTCTCCTTCGATGAATGCTCCCCGCCGGCATTGGCCTGACGATCATTCGGCATTTCGCCAAGGGCGAGCGTCATCGTCTTGGATGCGCCCTTGTGCAGAACGTCGAGCTTCACCGAAGTACCCGGCGCCATCATGCTGATGGTGCGGGCGAGATCGCGCGAATCCTTGACGTCCGTGCCGTTGACCGCGGTGATGACGTCGCCGGCCTCGATGCCCGCCTTGGCGGCCGGGCTGCCGGCTTGCGGATTGTCGACCATCGCACCCCTCGCCTGCTTCAAGCCGAGGCTGTCGGCGATGTCGGCGGTGACCGGCTGCACCTGCACGCCGAGCCAGCCGCGGGTGATGTAGCCCTTGTCCTTGAGCTGGTTGACGACGAGCTTGGCGGTGGCGGCGGGAATGTCGAAGCCGATACCGACCGAGCCGCCCGAGGGCGAGAAGATCGCGGTGTTCACGCCGATCACATTGCCGTTCATGTCGAACGCCGGACCGCCGGAATTGCCCTTGTTGATGGGCGCGTCGATCTGGATGTAATCGTCGTACGGGCCGGCGCCGATGTCGCGGCCGCGCGCGGAAACGATGCCGGCGGTCACCGTGCCGCCGAGACCGAAGGGATTGCCGACGGCCACCACCCAGTCACCGATACGCGCCGTCTGGTCGGAGAACTTCACATAGGGAAAATCCTTCTTGCCGTCGACCTTGATCAGGGCGAGGTCGGTCTTCGGGTCGGCACCGACCACCTTGGCGGTATAGATCGTGCCGTCGTCGGTCGTGACCTGGACCGACTTGGCGTGGTCGACCACGTGATTATTGGTCACGGCATAACCATCCGGCGAGATGAAGAAGCCCGAGCCTTCGCCGGTGATGACCTGATGCTGATGCGGCATGCCGTTACGGAATCCGTCGGGACCGCGGAAGCCGAACTGCCGGAAGAAGAACTGTTCGGGCGAACCGGACTGATCCGAATTCTCGTCGCTGTCGCGCTGCGTCACGGCAGCGTTGCCGCCGTCTTCATCAATCTTGACGCGGACCGAAATCACGGCCGGTTTGACCTTGCCGACGAGATCGGCAAAGCCCGCGGGGGCCTGTGCTGTCGCCTCCGCCGCATGTGCGGATGCGGTCCATGCCGGCAGATAGTTCGCGACCGGTCCGGCGGCGAGAACCGCCATGCCGAGACCAGCAACCGAAGCCAGCAGCGCAAGCCGGCGCGGCCGCAGGATTTTTCGTGGGGCGACAGATGGAGTATTCGATTGATCGTTCATGATGGCGTCTCCAATGCTGAGTTAAGGGAAATCCCTGACCTCAACATTGGGGAGCGCACATTACAGCGTCCTGTTCGCCGGATTAATGTTTTGAAAGAACCAGGCGTCGGAAAGTCGCGGCGAGCATGGCCGGCGCAGATTCGCGTGGAGCATATCGAGCAGCAGATTCAACCATGATGCGCGCGTGCGCGCTCGCCGCGTGACCACTGATCGCGGTGTTCCAGTTCGGGTAACAAATCTGTGAGCCGTGGTATTGCGCCGTCTGACGGACGTGCGCCCTACATCAAGCCCGCGACGCTCCGCCCGAAAGTCGCCAGTTCCAGGACCCGACGGCGGCTTTTCCTTCGAATCGCGCCAAGCACCGCGCGATGTTATCGCGACAAAGCCCCCACATTAAACCTAATCAGCAAGCTTAATCAGCGGGTTTCCTTGCGACACACCATCTCTGGGCTATCGTCATCTTACCGGTCACTGAAAATGGAGGTGATCTATGAGCGATAAAATAAGCAAGGACCTAGCACGACGAGAGTTGCCGAGGGAGTTTCAGCGCGCCGGTAAACGGAAGGCGGCAACGGAATACGAGACAGCCCAGGAAGCCTTCCGAAAAAACTATGAGCGATTGAGAGCCGAGCGCCTGGCTAGGGAAGCGGCGAAGTCGAAAGAAAAATAGCGGCGAAATGACGAAACCTTCCGCACCGACCAAGGCTGAGCTCCATGAGATGCTGGCTGAGGCGGTCCGCAATACGCAGCCCCAGCCGGCCCGCAACGAGCAACCCGCACCGAAGCCGAAGCGCACTACGCAACTTGCGCCGAAGCGTAAAACGCAACCCGCGCCGAAGCGCACGGCCAAAATCAAAAGAAATCGCGGTTAAGGCGGACCAATTCCAAGGTTCGTCCACACGCAAAAGCCGCCAAGGTTTTCCTCGACGGCCCGTGCCGTTGCGTTTTATGTGGAGGTGTGCTGCGTCGAGCGGCAATCGAACGCGGTGCCTCTTCTTGTTTGGACGTACTGCCTCAATTAGGCGGCTGGTGCGTTGGCAGTGATTCGGGCCAACGATCCCCGATGCTTTGCACGATCCAGAGGATCACAAAAGTTGCTGGCCGCTACTTGCGACCCCGGAGGTGCAGTTGCCGGAATGCGAACGGTCTTGCGCATAAGTCCGGCCTCAAGAGGCCTCAGTTGTTTCGGGAGAGCGCAAAAATAACGGGAGTTCGTCTTGGTCCAACCCGCTAAGGGGTTCCGTCTTGGGCTCTGAAATTTTGTAGGACTTGCATTCCAAACGTGCCCATTGAAGTGCCTGAGAATAGTTCGGACAGCGGAGAACTATTTCCTGGCTCCGAACTAAAACAACGACGTCACAAATCTCGGACTCTGTGTAACGTCGGACGAAAACCTGCGGGGCAGCAAACTTCTCGATCATCTTGGCGACGCGCTGACTTAGCCGCTCTCGCTATTGAGATTTTTCGGTTGAGTTAGCTTTTTGTCGCCATTGCAAAAATTGCTGAAGCAACTGCGTTGACTGCTCCGGCGGAGTAGCAGGCTTGCTAGCTGGGGCCGACGCGAGGAAGCCTTGAAATTCCGCAAGCGCGGGCTTCGCTTCGTTCTGGCCTTCGCTGGATTGAGGCAGAGCAGTTTTTATCGATCCTGTGATCTCGGATTTTATTGAATCTGTGATGACTTCTGAAGAGGTCGAACTGGCGCCGGATTGCCGTAAGGCTGGCGACATCACGATGAAGACCAGCGCAACAATCACCACGACGGCTGCAAGGGCAGCGAAGCGACCGGCCAAGCCGAACAGTGCGGTTCGCCGCGGTTCACGCTCCAGAACACCGTACTGGTGGATCGCCCCGGGAGCGGTCGGAGGCCGTAAGTAGACCGGTCGGACATCGGACGAAGGGCGATAGGATGTTAGCGACCTATCGGGCTCCGATCTCGCTTCTTGGGAAAGCGATACCGACTTTGCTCGTTCGCGCAGTTCGCGCGGTGCATAGTACGTGAGATCGTTGGGATTGGTGGGATCTGGCTCATCCGGTCTACTCATCGCTAATCCCCATACCCTTGGCCTCGTAACCAAAGTTACCGCGGCAACTGATCTTTGGGTGCACTTTGGACGCAGCTGCCCCGCAGCCCTCGCCTCTGCCAAATAGCCTACAGCAACCGGCCAGTGTCATCTAGGCCTAGGTTTTTAGGGAACCTAGGCCCCTTCCTTGACAGTGCTTAGACAGCCCGGAACGGTGCTGTCGGCGTGCTCGACGGCCTGGGGCCTTCCGGGAGGTAGCCGCGACTGCTCCGCCCGCTCTCCGGGCTTCCCTACGGGTCCGGATCAGGGGCGGAGCCGGGGTGGAACCTAAAAGATCGTAAAAACGCCAATAAAACAACGAAGGGAGGGCTCTGAGAAAGCCCTCCCTCGTCCGTGCCGATCTTCTCGCGCCGGGCCCGGGGGGACATCCCCACCCCTCCCCGCGCGATGACCAAACTGTTTGACGCCGCCTGTGTATCAACTTCGCGGGCATCCTTCAGAGAACCGGCGAAGCCTTGGAGTGCGCGGACACTAGCCAGCCCCGCGCCGGTCCCCAAGGCGATAGTTAATTTAACCTTAACGGCACAAAGGCGCCGCCAAACCTGTGGAACCGAGCCTGCGGCATGGACGCTGCAAAGCCCCTCTTGCAAAACAGAGAAGGGAAAGCGCGTGCGCAAAAGCGGGACAGATCTGTCCCACCGAGCGAGGCGCGGGGCGAGGTCGACATGAAACATCCGTCAACCCGGGAATTTTTCGCCTATTGGGACGAGAAACGCGGCGCCGCGCGGGCCCCCGATCGCAGCGAGATCGAGCCCGGCGCGGTACGCGAGCTGCTCGGCGACATCTTCGTGCTGTCCTATGACGCGCCATCCGGTTATCCATTCCGCGTCGCCGGCACCCGGGTCTGCGCCCTGCTCGGCGGCGACCTGAAAGACTGCAGCTTTTCGGCGCTGTTTACCGCCGACAGCCGCCGCGAGATCGAGGACATCATCGCCGTCGTCTCCGAGGAGATGCTCGCCGCCGTCGCCGGCATTACCGCAACAGCGCAGGATGGCTCGCCGGCGCATCTTGAATTGCTGCTGCTGCCGTTCAACGCCCGCGCGCATGCGCCGCTGAGCCTGACCGGATTGCTCGCCCCGTTCGACAATGCATCACGGCGTGCTGAGCGATTTCACACTGACGTCATGGCGTTATCTCGGCCACAAGCCGGAAAAACTAGTTCCCCGTGCCCTGCGGAAACTGGCGATCGCACGCGGCTTCATGGTCTATGAGGGCATGAGCTAGGACGGATACCGAGAAATCGAATTCTGGGACTGACGATGAGAGATTGCTGCCCATGCTTCGAGACGCTCGCGTTGCTCGCTCCTCAGCATGAGGTTGTTGTGTTTCAACGAGTTAGACCTCATCCTGAGGAGGCCGCGAAGCGGCCGTCTCGAAGGATGGGCTGCAATACCAATTTGTAATTCCAGATAGTAGCACCAACGCCGGATTAGCGTCCGCTTTTGATCGGTCTACGGGCCTGCGAAAAGTGCAAGGGCAGAGATGCGCGATGTACCCCAAAGACGAAGTCGCGGCTTCCCCATCTTGAACGCTTAGATTGCATAACTGGCGGTAACCCGAATATCATTCCTCGGTCAGCGCGGTCCCTGGCTCGGGGCGCGCAATAACCATTGGAGCGGGAGCCTTGACATTCCATCTCGCGAATTGGCGACCTCGCCTGTTGCTCTTGCTCAGCCTGTCTGCCCTCAGCGGCGTGACTTCGGCTGGCATGGCAGAGGGTCCAACCAAACCCGGGATGACCATCATCATCGAACGCGGCGAGCTTCTCGCCGGGCAAACCGTCGGCCTTCACGTCTGGATCGAAAATCCGACCAAGGCGCAAATGACTGACGTGCGTTTCCATTATGCCGGTCCTGATTTCCTGAAAATCGGGACGTTCAATTCGACAAGGTCGATGTGCGTCATCAACAAGAGCGGCGAAGTCTCTCTCCAGTCCATTCGGCCCGGCTCTGCACTGGATCCACCGCTGCTCTGCCTGCAGGCGGAGCTGGAGGTAGAGGAACGCGACCTCAATCTTGGCTTCAGCGTTACTTACAAGCTGGTCAAGGGTGGCAAGGAAACGCCAGGATCTCTGGTCGCCGAGAAAAAGCTTAGCATCGGGCTATTCGGCACCGAAAGCGTTGGCGGTGTTTCGCTGCGGCTTGCTGCCTATGTCGTGCCCGGACTGCTGTTGATGATGATCCTGCGCCTGGGTGGCTTCCCCTGGCTGGACAAGCTGGGCGGAACGGAAGTCGCGACCTTGAGCTTGCTGGTTTCGGTATTTCTGTTTGTTGTCGCCGCCTACATACCTCACTTCCACTTTATGTTCGCCGGCATCGGCTCGAGCGTGAGCAGCTCCTTGTTTTTGACTCTGTGCGCGATGGCGATTGCCCTCGGCCTTGTCATGGTGCTGATCCACCGTTGGCTCAAGGCCCACGCGGAGGGCAAACGACAGGCGTTGGTGGCGCAAGCGGCTGACAAAGATACGGTCATATTCGAAAAAGCGCTGCGCGGTGCGGCGGACGAGTTTCAGCCGATCACGGTCATTACGCGCAACCAGGAGAAGTTTGTCGGCTCACTGATGGCACCGACGAGCAGCGGTGGGATAGCCTTGGTCGGCTGGTTCGCGCTCGAGTTGGCGGCTGATGACAAGCGTCGTCAACAACTTGAGCCATTGATCGCCAAAAACCAACTGCTGCAGGCCCTGGAGCTCGCCAGCAAGCTGGGCATTGAGCCGGTGATGCGGAATCCGGTCATAGCCTTGAGGCCTGATGGGACCCTTGCCTTGACGGCGGATACCGTCAGATGGTTCCTGCGCCGAGACGTCCTGGAAAACCCGCCCGGTAACGTCCCAGGTTTAGAAGACGAACGGCCGCTTGTGTTGGTGTCGCCTTAAGCCAGCCGCGCCAGCGCGAGGTGCGCTGGCGCGGGAAAGGAACGACATTCAGGAGCTTTGCAGCCTTTGAGCGTCGTATCGCGCCTATGATGTGTATACCGCCATGGGCGCTTTGGGCCGTAGCCCAGCTGTACAGCGCAATCACTATAGAGCCGGCCGCACCTCCTAGCAACGGAAAAGGCAGCTGGAGGTTTTCCGTTGCGGGCGCACACGCAGTAGGAGAAACTCGCAGCGGATTTTTTGGGGGCCCTCATGTCCGCTATGGTCAAGTCCGTGTCGCAGGCGCACGTCACCGTTTCGACGTTCGACGTCCATTTATGGTCAAAGCCGTTCGATCCTGCACTCTTCAATCCGAAAATTCATTTCCTGTGGTCCGCGTCGGAGTATCGCAAAATGCGGGACGCCGGGGACAAGGTTGAACTCGGCAACCTGGTGCTTTTTCCGCTTAAGAACGAACTGTCGCCAGGGCGTAATCATTTCTGGTACCGTTACAAAGCGGCTGTCGACACGATCGTTGCCGGGCCGGATACGCCCCTCGGCGACCCGCGCGATTTCCTCTGGCCATTGCGCTGCAGACCCAAGAACTTCAAGCTTTCCTTTGCCGCTTCCAAGGCCGAGACGCCGCCAGACGTTCGGGCGACGATTTGGCTGTGGCCATTTGGCTGGTCTTCGACGGTTGAATTCAAGGTCACCTCACCATTCAGTCTGGGCGACCTGCAGGACCTCGGCGAGAAATTGCGCGGTGCGGCGCCAGCACCGTTCGTATCAGATGGCAAGGCGTTGTTGCTGGCCGACGTATTCAGGCGACTTGCGGAGATGCTGCGGCAAGAAGCAGCAGCCCCGGGCAAGATCTGGACGATGTCACTCACCTGACGCGGCACGTCGTCTATTCGCTGCAATTGCCGAGAGGCATGCAAGCCCCGACCAACGCCGCGAGTTGGTCGGCCGCCGACCAAATAAAAATGCTCGGCACCCTGCGTGGCAAAAAGGTGCAACTGGACCAGCTTGTCAGCAGCGGAACGTTGTTTACGGCCCTCGGCGACCGAAATTTCGCAGCCACGGATTTCAACGAAGGAACGTTACTCATATTGCGCCACTGGAAGGATCGGCCCGGGTCCACGCGTGAAACCAATCACTGTCTTTTCGCGAACCTGAGAGCCTTTTTAATAGTTTATTTTGCGCTCCACAGATTTATTCAGTACGCGAAAGGCCGTCCCGATTTGGCAAGCGCCGTGGCGAATGCGAAGACGATGCTTTCCTCCTTGCCGAACGAGTACCGAAACCGGCTCGCCCTCAATTTCAAGAAGTATCACTCGCCCTCCGGTCAAGACATCAACTGAAACACGACATTTCGTCAGTCTATCGTTGCGAACGCGAACCATCGATAGCCATCCGCAATCAATTCGGCTCGAACGTCTGCGGCCTTATCGAGACGGCTTGTACCAGGCAGCCATCGATGAGGTATTTTTGGCGGTGAGTTCACATTTTGCGCCCCAAGATCACTCCGCCAATTCAGGCCACGGCACGATGGTCGATTTCACCGTCTTCATCGCCATCGCGTCCGCGACCGCGCGCCCATCCCCTCCTCCGTGAAAGGATAGAGCGTCTGCATCTCGAGCCAGGGATACCTGTCGCGCGCGCGGTAGAGCATGTCGACGCCGAGCGGCAGGTCGTTGGCGGTGAAGCCCCAGGAGCCCAGCACGTTGAGGTCCTTGGTGCAGATGCGGTGCCAGGACGTCTTGATCGAGCCGGCGTCGGTGAACTGGCCCATCTCGACATAGGTGCCGCCGTCGCGCAGGAACTCGATGCCCTCCGGGCCGGCGCTCGGATGGCCCGAGCAATCCATCACCAGGTCGGCGCCGTAGCCGCCGACGATGTCGCGCACCCGCTTGATGCGCTCCTCCGGCGTCTTCACCTCCTCGATGTTCACCGTCGCCTCGGCGCCGAACTTGCGCGCGAGCTTGCAGCCGCGGCGCCTCCGGCGCTCCGACGCAGATCACGCGCCCCGCCCCCATCTCCTGCGCCGCGGCGACCGCGAGGATTCCGATCGGGCCCGGAGCCCTGGATGACGACGGTATCGCCCCAGCGTGAAGCCGCCCGCCCGCGTGGCCCGGTTGAAGGCGCGGATGCAGGAGGTCAGCGGCTCCGCCAGCGCGCCGAGCCGCAGCGACATGTCGTCGGGCAATTTGTAGATCTTGGTGCCGGGCAGCATGTCGAGATCGACATAGACATACTCGGCCCAGCCGCCCCACAGATGCGGCGCCTTGTCGAAGCCGAGATAGCGGCCGTAATAGACCGGCGTCAGGCACTTGTTCGCGGTCTGCGGGATAGTGGATGCAGTAATAGCAGCGGCCGCAGGGCATCAGCGGCGGGATCATCACCCTCGAGCCCACCTCCGATCGGCTTGCCCATGAAATCGTTCGGTGAATTCCGCGCCGACTCTCGACCACGCACGCCCCCGATCTCGTGGCCGAGGGTGAACGGCCACGGCAGCGGCTTCGGCCAATGGCCCTTCAGGATATGCAGGTCGGTGCCGCAAACCCCGCAGGCGCCGATCTTTATCAGCGCCGCCTTCTTTGGAATCGTCGGCCACGGCACGGTGCGAATGACCGGCTGCGCGCCGGGACCGTCATAGGTGCATACACGGATTGGCGGCATGAGGTTTCCTCTCGCGCCTCTTCTTCTTTGTTGGGGATGGCGCAGCCGAAACGTTATTCGAGACGGCCCGCCGTGCCAACGTCGCGGTGCTGCCGGGGAACCGCCCTGCCTGATGCCCGCGCGGCTTGAAGGACGGCGCCCGCCTGCACCTTGTTGCAACCGCCGCTAACCGCTCATTAACCCTGTCGGCCGTAGGGTCGGGCGACACCGAGCAGCCGGTTGTCGGATGGCTAAATGTCGTTAGCGAACAAAAAATCGATACTTCCGGCCACCGAAGAGCGCCGGCGCTTTCAGCGGGTGAAGGTTCATCTGCTCGGCCGCTACATGCTTCCCGACCGCCGCGAATTTCCCTGCCAGATCATCAACATGTCGCCGGGGGGGCTGGCTTTGCTGGCACCCGGCATCGGCAATGTCGGCGACCGCGTGATCGCCTATCTCGACCATATCGGCCGGGTCGAAGGCAAGATCACCCGGATCATCGACAACGGCTTTGCCATGAGCATCGGCGCGACCGCCCGCAAGCGCGACAAGCTCGCGGCGCAGCTGACCTGGCTCGCCAACCGCGACATCCTCAACCTGCCGGAAGACCGCCGCCACGACCGCATCGTGCCGCGCAACCCGATTGCGCTGCTCACGCTCGAGGACGGCACCAAGATGACCTGCCGGGTCATCGACATGTCGCTGTCGGGCGCCGCCATCGCCGCGGAAAACCGCCCGCCGCTGAAATCCATGGTCCTGCTGGGCCGGGTGCAATCCCGCGTCGTGCGAAACCTCGAAGAGGGCTTTGCGCTCGAGTTCGTCCACGAGCAGCTCGCCGAAACCCTCGAAGACAACGTTACCGCGCGGTAAAGCGCGGCCTCCCCAACCCCCCGTATTTCCCCGGCCGCGAAGGCGGGCTCCGCTTGCCGGACGCCCGTCTTTTGGCGGTTCGGCGCCGGCCCGGCCGGGTTAACGCGGCCGGCTTTTACCCCCGGAAATGCCGTGTTGATGCGGTGCGGCACGTTAATGCCTAAAATTTGAATCAATTGCAGTTGTCTAAAATTCTATTCAAATTTTATTCAAGTATAGATCGAATTAGCTGCGCATTTTACTTTAGTTCGTCTCAAGTCTACTTGGCTGACTTAGCAGCAGCGCAAAACCTTTGTGCGAAACGTGGTCCCAACAAGAAACGGGGGCCACAATGTTTGGTTTCAGGGGACAGGGCAAGGGATTGGCGTTCGCCGCTATCCTGTTCGGATTGAGCGTGCCGGCGCATGCCGGCGATGAACGTGTTCTCTATGCGAGCCTTGGCGACGTCACGCGGGCGCCGATCGGCTGGGTCGAATTCTGCGGCGAGAATCCTAGCGAGTGCCAGGGCGGCACGACGCAGCCGCGCGACATCGTGATGTCGCAGACGGCATGGCGGGACCTCGTGCGGGTCAACAAATGGGCCAACGAGACCATCAAGCCGATGACCGACATGGATCATTGGGGCGTGATCGAGAAATGGTCGTTGCCGACGGATGGCTACGGCGACTGCGAGGACTACGTGCTCTTGAAGCGCAAGATGCTGATCGACGCCGGCTGGCCGCGCGAAGCGCTGCTGATCACGGTGGTGCGCGACAAGAAGGGCGAAGGCCACGCGGTGCTGACCGTGAAGACCGACAAGGGCGAGTTCATTCTCGACAACCAGAACGAAAACGTCGTGGCCTGGACCGAGACTGGATACCGCTTCGTCAAACGTCAGTCGCAGAGCGACCCGAATGAATGGGTCTCGCTCGGCGACAACCGCCCCGCGATCGCCACCGCCAGCGCCCGCGGCCACTGACAACAGAGATAACGGAGACACGCGACCCGGTCACATCCCCACCCCTCCCCGTCCCAGACCGGATCGCGCGCGGCCAGCTCTCCCCCAAGAGCTGGCCGCAACTTTTTTTGGCGGCATAGTTGGCGGTCTTATTGATATTTTCTTGATATTTTCCTGCTGCACCGATGCATCGGCGAGCAGCGTTGCATTCGCAACGCCTTTCTCTGACGTCGAGCGCGAGTTGCTGGCAGATTTCCTTGCTAACTGATAGTAACAAAAAACGCGAACGCCCAGCGAGCGAGCGCGATCCCGTGACCGCTATCCGGCTATCGAAGGAATTGCGCGAGACGGTCGACAAATGGACGACAAGCAGGACGATCAGCTCGGAATGAAGGCGAAGGGTAAATGATATTGCGCAGGATAGAAAAGGGCATCACCAAGAATCCCTTCAGGCCCGCTGCTTGGTGGAGGCGGTCACTGGCGTTGGGGACGCCTGTCGCGATGGTGATTGTCTTGATCGGCATAACGGTTTGGCTGGCAACGCAGCCTGGTAAACCACACGACTGCCGGATCGGTTGTGCGACCGATTTTTCGGCTAGCCGAAAGTAGCCTGGATCAAAGAAATCGCCGCAGCGGCGAATCCGGCAGCCCCGGGCTAAGCCGTTGGCCTACAGCCGTCACCTGCGGGAATTAGAGGTTGGCGGCTAGGTCTATTGGCGCTCATTCGTCGCTCACGCGCGGTGCGGCGCAGCTCGCATCATTTCTCGATGCAGGCCCGGATGCGCTTGCGCCAGATATAATCGCTGCCGCACGGCGGACGCGGATGCGCCCCCCGTCGGGCACTCGTTCCATACGCGCGCGCCCGTCTCCCAGCCATCGACGACGCATCCGCCGTACTGGGCGCTGTGGCAGCCGGGCCCGCATTGGTCGGCGGCGATCGCCGGACCAATTGCGGGAACGATTGCGAAAATTGCCGCCATCAAGATAGTTCTCATGTGTCACCCTCCATCGCTTGCCCCGTCGTCGCTCCATTTTGCGCCGGCCGTTGCCGACGCTCCTGACCGCTTTCCATACCGCCGCCTTCGACCGGCCGTTCGTCTTCGCCTCATAACGGACGGCGCAACCCCGGCGGCCCGCGCGGCCGGTTCCAAAGCCTGCAGCCTTCGTCGCCCGCGAGTTGAGCCGTGAAAAAATCTTCTCCCCGAACGGCTGGACGTGCCTTTTGGCGGTGAAAAGGCTTGGTTTTTGCTGGGCCCCGTACCCGAGGTCGTGTAATTTCCGCGAATTGTCGGTTTCCGGTGGCTTTGAGTCCATGATCGAAATCACGTCCCGGCCTGCCAGCAGCGGCGGCATCGCCCATATCGGCAGGCAGCCGATCGCCTTGGCCGCGGGCGCCCTCGTCCTGATCCTGCTTGGCGGCGGCGGCATCGCGGTGTGGCGCAGCTACAGCGGCAATGCGCCGGAACCGGATCGCGTCGCCGCCGCCCGCCAGTTGCAGGCCCGCGCCGCGCAGGCTTCCGAGCAGCTGGTCGAGAAAACCAAGGGTCTGGAAGAAACCCAGCAGGAATTGATCGACCAGTTGCAGGTGGTGCAGGACCAGTTGCAGACCGTCAAGCGCCTGCTTGCCGCCCAGCAGGCTGATGCCAAGCGGCTGTCCGAGCAGGTTTCTGGCCTGACGGAAGCAGTCGAGAGTTTAAGGCTTTCTTTTGCGAGTACTCATGCGCCTGAAGCATCTTCCGACCCCGCTCCCCGCCGCAGGTCGCAGGCCCGGAGACCCCATCGTCGGGTCGCCCGGACCAAGGGCTGACGAGCCGTTTCCGGTCTCTGGGCTACAAAAAAAGCTACATCGTGCAAGCCTCGTGCGGGATCACGGCTACCGCCCTTAAGCTGTAGCGGCTTCATCGATGGTCAAATCGGCGGGATCATAGCATATCCACTGCAACCCCGCGAAATCAGAAAATCACGTTTGAAGAAATGCGCGCCGCTGGCATTCGCGGTCTGCTGATCTATTGCTCGGATTTTCGGTGCAGCCATTGGACGGCGGTCAGCGGCGAACGCTGGCCGGATGACGCCCGTCAGGTCATGACCCGCGATCTGCGCCGACAGTGAACCCAACGTAGTGCGGAACGCACCGACCAAACGCTCGACGACATCGAGGGCTTCGGCGGTCTCCATGAGCGTTTTTTCTTTTTCCTCGATCCGCAGCCGCATCAGCCGCGTTTTAGCCGCCGTGAATTCAGCATCAGCCTCCGACCGTGGCGATTGCTGCCGCTCGCACCGCAGGTATCGCAAATAGGCAATGCGGCTCTTATCGAGCGGGAAGCCCTCACCGTCACGCTGGAGCACACCTTCCGCTTCCAACTTGCCGATATAAGTCCGGGTGCAGTCGAGATGCAGCGCGAGGGCCGACGCGCTGACGGTCGCAGGCCCGGGAGGTCTCGCCCCGGTGAGACGCAGACTTCGATCTCGCGTCGGGCGGCCGGTCGATTGCGATGGTGGTCTCGGTCATAACGGTTGTCCTGTTGCGTCGCGGCAGGATACTCCGATTACAGCGTCAGCGGGAGGGCGGCTCCGCATCGCAGCCGCTAATCTTCTGAACTTACTTCTGCTTTCACGGCATAGCGGACATGGTCAAAACGTCCGCTGGCTCGATCCGGTCGCGCATGACCCAGTGCAGACATCAAGATCGCACAACGACGGCCTGACGTGTGGCCCTGCTCAGTTGGCGGCTTTTGTCTTGTCAAAGACAGTACTCGTTTTTATAGCACTAAGCGGACGTGCTATTCACGACCCAAAATCGTCGGGAGGGATCAATGCGATTAAGTATTAAGGCGATGGCCGTTGGCTTCGGAATTTTTTGGGGTGCTTGCGTACTCTTCGTTGGCATAGCCAACAACATTTGGCCGAGCTATGGGCTGGCCCTTCTCCAGCTGTGCGCATCAATCTACCCCGGCTATCATCCTGGCACTGGCGTGGGTTCGGTTGTTATCGGGGCGGTCTACGCGTTGGTTGACGGCTTGATCGGCGGCGCTGTCTTTGGCTGGCTCTATTATCTGCTTGTTGGTGAGTAAATCTGCCAACAAACGGATGTACGCGATTGGCACATCGCGACATTTCACTGCGCTGCGGAATTTGATCGCTATCGGGGACATAGCGGACATCGAGTAGGCCGTGGTCTTGCCCCCGCAACTGCAACCCCGAATGAACCTTTTTTTGAGCGAGCTATTCAGTCGCCTCCTTTGGTAGTAGTTTCGCGCCATAACAAGGGGAGGCTGAAATGCGGATTGCACTCCTAGCCGCAATTATCGTGTGTATGCTCTCCACGCCGGCGGCTGCCCAGGGCGAGTCGCTCAGTCCGCTCGCAAAGGACGGGTTGAAACATAGGCCCAGTCGAGGCGCGGCAAAAGCGATACGCGATCCGGTCTCCGGCGTCCGCATTCAGGCGGATTTTGCGGCGCGGTTCTGCAACAGACAAAGGTCGAAGCGATAATATCCGACACCGGTAGCAGACTTTCCCCCGTCAACCATCTTAGCGTCTTAGGCGGCCGTGCCAATACCAAACGGCTGTCGGACCAGGTTTCCGCTCTGACCGAGGCCGTCGAGGGCCTGCGGCATTCCTTCGCGAGCTCTCAGGCTCCCGAAGCATCGGTCGCGCCGTCCCCCGACAACATGGCGGTCCGCACCAGATCCCATCGCGGCCGCGCCCGGTCCCGGGGCTGAGGCCTCATCCCGCAATTGCCGTCCGACCGCGGCCATGCCGTCCCAAGAAGCTGATCGGAACTTTTTTGCGCCGCTTGTGAAATGGATCACATATGCCCGTGCGATCCCGGGGCATTATCCAGTCACCGGATGGCGTGAGCCAATTTCAATATCCGGGGCTGGCAAGGCCGTTAGCGTTATACTGCGCCGACGGCCTTGTTTTTTGTGCGCAGGCCATTTGCCCCCTAACCGCATCCGCTGGCGTCGTCCCATCCCACAGGCAGGCGATTTGCGTTCGGCAGACATTGCTGGCTGAACGCGCTCTTTCGCAATCAGCCGCGAGGAAGTCCATCGCGAGCGCAGCACCCCTTCCGACATCCCGATACGATCAAGCTACCGCAAGGAAGCCGCCGAGGACGCGTGGAATCAGATGCAGGCATGGCTCAGGAAATACAAAGTGCTGAGCTGAGCGGCTCAATCCCTGCCCGAAGGCGCGCGGCATTTGCCATGCGCCTTTTGGCAGGGAAGCAAGCCTGCCGCCTAGCCGAAGCGGTTGCTGTTGCGACGCGGCTTGGACGTCATCTGTTCGACCTCCCAGATCATCCACACGAAGGCGACGCCCAGGCCGACAACGACGCCCAGGAACAGCAAGGTCAGATCGGGAGCTGTGAGCATGGAGAGCATTCCTGACAAGATGCAAGCGGCATACCAACAGACAACACCAGCCAAGCGGTCTCGGTCCACAATACACCGAAACCGCCAATTTCATTCCGTCCTTCGCGGTCCTCAACTTTAATTGACCCGAACGACGGTCTTTCACCCGCACACGGCCGGATCAGCTGCAGACACGTTCAGCTGCAGACACGTTCAGCTGCAGACTTGGACCGGATGGTAATGCCAGCCGGACTTGGTATGCACGCGGCGCCGTACGACGTAGCAGCTGCCGTCGTCGTAATCGGAATTGCTGGCGAGGCCGCCGCCTTGAAACGCACCGCCGCCACCGAAGCCGCCACCACCGTGGCCTCCTCCTCCACCGCCGCCACCTCGAGCCATGGCGACGCCGGGCATCACCATGCCGATCGCGGCCGCCGTCATCAGGGCCATCATCGTCTTGCGCAACATAACTTTACTCCGTCGATAAGCGCTCCCAGCGACGTCACCCGTCGCTGCAGAGATAGTCTGCGCCCCGCAGAAATTGAGGGACGCGCATCAACGGCAGCTTTGAAATCTTGTTTAGTGTGAGAGGGTCGAGGGCTCGCGCTACGGTGATCGCGACGTGATGCGTCCAATCATTGTCGCTCGCCGCTTGCCCTAGCAGCCTCTGCAGATGCTCTTGATCTTCTTGTCGATCGCCTTGTCCTCCTTGTCCACGGCAACATCGCCGCTGGTTTGCGGACCCGTCGCCGCCGTTCCGCCACCGGCGGCCCCGCCACCCGCAGAGCCTGTGGTCATCGACGACCCCGATGAGTTGGCGGTGCCGAGACTGTTGGTCCCCGACGGCGGCTGCGAGACGACCTTTCCCGGATTGCCGGCGCCGCTTGGATCGTTGACGGAGTTATTCAGACCGCCGGCATTGGCGGGACCGGATGGCACGCCGCTGACGCCGGCGGTACCTGCTCCGGCAGAACCGGCATTTGGCGAACCAGCGGCGCTGCCGGTGCCAGGCGACGGACCGCTCGCCGCTCCGCCTGCGCTTCCACCGCTCGCGCCACCTGCGCCTTGCGCAAAAGAACTCACAGGGGAAATCAGAATAACAATTGCGGCCATTGCGGCCAGCGCCGAGACTTTGGTCATTGGAAAACTCCCTTTGGGAGTCCAACCGGGTCAGAAGCCGCTGGTTCCGGGATGTAGCCGTTGAACGGAGCCTAGCGATGCCGCGTTGAGCATTGTCAGCAACACCCTAACCCAACAAGCCGAGATGCAGGATGCGAACCTCGCCTCACCCGCCAAGTCCGCAGCGGTTCTGCTCTCCGGCATTGGTGTCTCCGGCATTGGCGTGGCCGGCCAGCAGGTGATAATCATCGGGAACCAATGCCGTGCCCCGCGCTTGATGGGCCGGCCTCCGGCCGCCGCAGGAGCCGACGACCCATGCGCAAACTGATCGCCTTCGATGACGATACATTCGACAAGCTGAAGCAGCTCGCGCGCGACCGGATGGGCACTATTCAGGAACTGGCAGACGAGGCCTTCGCCGATCTCCTGAAGAAACACGGCATTCCGATCGACCTGAAGGACGCGCTGCGCAAGAGCGCGTCACTCACCAAGACGCCGGCGGAAAAGAACGCCGGATCGGGCCCGCGAAGGAAAACCAGATCATGAGCGACGAAGATCCGTTCGAGCAAGGCGAGCGCGCCGCGCGAAAAAACATTCCGGCCGAAGCCAATCCCTATCGGGACGGCACCGAAGAACACGCGTTGTGGGCCGCCGGCCATGAAAGGGTTGCGGGCCAGACCGAGGCCGGCGAATCCGAGGGCAGCTGAAATGCGGCGGCGTTCTTGAGCGGCGGGCGGAGCAGCACCCAGCGCTTTGGTTCCGCTTCAATCAGAACCGAAGATTCACTCAGCCGATCTTCTTCAGCCCCTTCGTGAATCGCGGTCCATTGGCGGCATAGAATTTCGCGGCCCCTCCCATCGCCGCGACCTGCGCAGGATCGAGCGCACGGATCACCCGCGCCGGCGCACCGATGATCAGGGAATGCTCGGGAAACTGCTTGCCCTCGGTGATGACAGCGCCGGCGCCGACGATGCTGCCGCGGCCGATCCTGGCGCCGTTCATGACGATCGAGCCCATCCCGACCAGCGCGCCATCCTCGAGCGTGCAGCCGTGCAGGATGACGTTGTGGCCGACGGTGCAGTTCTTTCCGATCGTCAGCGGAAAACCCATGTCGGTGTGGCAGGTCGAATTGTCCTGGACGTTGGAGCCTTCGCCGATCTCGATCCACTCATTGTCGCCGCGCAGCACCGCACCGAACCACACGCTGGCGGATTTGTGCAGGCGCACCTTGCCGATCACCGAGGCGGTTTCGGCGATGAAGTAGTTGCCGTCGGCAGGGAGATCGGGCGCCTGCCCGTCAAGTTCGTAGATCGCCATCGTTCATTGTTCTCCGGTTTCGCGGAGACTTTGGCACAGGCTTTCGCTTCAGGCCAGCAGCCCGGCGGCGCGCAGCGTCATCAGGAAAAACGTGCCGGACATCATGCTCCAAAAGCCGGCCAGCACGGTTGCGATCATGACGAATTCGAAGCGGCGGCTTTCGATCTTGGCACCGCGCAGCGTGTTGCGCATGATGATGAAGGGCGCCGCGAATACCAGGAACGGCACCGCCGCGAACGTCTTCGGCGCCACGCCCTCCCCGAGCAGTCCGAACCCCGCCGGGCGCTGCACCAGCGCCTGGTATCCGCTGGTCAGGGCGCCGGCCAGCGCGAAGCCGATGCACAGGGAGAACAGGGAATTCAACGCATCAGGCGACATCGCTGGGGCTTCCGCTACACAGGAGACCCCCATTGCTTCGCAAAATCGGCCGGCCGCCGCCACATCATCCTTAAGAAAGGGTTAATGCGGAAAGGCAGCACTATCATGCGGGCATGGCTCGCGGCGGCCGCAATTCGCGCCAAATCATGCGGAACCTTCGTATCGCTGGCATATTCAGGGCTGATTCGGCCGAGCCTTCAGGTATTCGCTTCATGACGTTGTTCTCGACCGCCCAGCACATCGCACGCACCTCGCGCGGGCGTTCGCAGGGCCATCTGCTTCCGATCCTGGCTGGCGGCGCGATTGCGGTGGGCGCGGTCGCGGTGGTGGCCTATTTGTTGTGGCCGACCTGGGGCGCAGACGGGTCGAGCGCCCCGGCGCGGCTGCCGGTCAGCATCGGCGGCACCCTCTTCAACGTGCCGACCGCGGCGATCCGGATGAAGATCCAGCGCCACTCGGGGCCGCAGGAACGCATCGACCTTTCCTTCAACTTCCCTTCGCTCGAGCCTCCAGAGGCGCCCAAGCATGTCAGCGCGGACACCGTCGTCGAGGAAGCGGTGCAGCCGATCGACCGGATCTTCCTGTCGATCGCGGCGCATCATGACACGCTGGCGCCGGATATGCTGGTGCGCACCATCTATCCGCGCTACCTCGATCCGACATCGACGCCTGCGGCGGATGGGCTAACGCTACGCGCGTTTCGCGACGGCACGCCCTACGGCGGCGAAGATCTGTTCGTTGCCGACACGCCTGATCTAACTGCGCGCTGCTCGCGCGACGGCAAGACGCCCGGCATGTGCCTGAGCGAGCGCCGGATCGACGGCGCCGACCTGACGTTTCGGTTTCCGCGAGACTGGCTTGCGCAATGGCACGACGTGGCCAATGCGATGGACCGCCTGACGGTGCAATTGCACGGCGCGGGCGGATAATCGGCGGGCGGCGACCTGCGCCGGCCCGCTGGCTCGCCAACGATGTGGCGAGCGACAGGCCGAACGGGCTCAGCCCTGCTCGACCAGATCGTCCTCGAGGATCGCCATCTGGAACTGGAACGAGCGGTCGTCGTCTTCGTCATCGACGAACAGCACGCCGATGAATTCGTCACCGATATAGACCTCGGCCGAATCGTCTTTCTTCGGCCGCGGTGCCACGCGGATCTTGGGATTACCGAACACGCGCTTGAGATAGGCGTCGAGCTTCCTGACTTCCTGAACGTCCATGGCAGTCTCCAATCGGATTTTAAGTTTTGCGAACTTTTAGGGCGAGACGCGGTGAAGGGCTAGCCTAACTTGCGGAAATACGACACCCTACCCGGATAAGTTTTTCTGCTGGCGCATATCTTCCGGTCGCAAAGCCGATACCGGCTTTGCCGAATAAGCATTTAAAAATCAGAGCCCGATCGCGCCCAGCATCTGATCCATGGTGCGCGACGGCTCGGCGCAGCCGGCCTCGCCGACGATCTTGGCGGGAACCCCGGCCACCGTCACATTGTGCGGCACCGGCTTGACCACCACCGAGCCTGCGGCAATGCGGGCGCAATGGCCCACCTCGATATTGCCCAGAATCTTCGCGCCCGCCCCGATCAAGACGCCGCGGCGGATCTTGGGATGGCGATCCTCGTTTTCCTTGCCGGTGCCGCCAAGGGTGACGCCGTGCAGGATCGAGACGTCGTCCTCGATGACCGCGGTCTCGCCGCACACGAAGCCTGTGGCATGATCGAGGAAGACGCCACGGCCGATCTTCGCCGCAGGATTGATATCGGTCTGGAATACCGCCGAGGAACGGCTCTGCAGGTAATAGGCAAAATCCTTGCGGCCCTTGTGATAGAGCCAGTGCGCCAGACGATGGGTCTGCAGCGCGTGAAAACCCTTGAAGTAGAGCAAGGGATCGATGAAGCGCGAGGTTGCGGGATCGCGGTCGTAGACCGCCACCAGATCGGCGCGGAAGGCGTTGCCGAGATCGGGATCGTCGCGCAGCGCTTCGTCGAAGGTCTGACGAATCAGGTCGCCCGACAGCGCCGAATGGTCGAGACGCTCGGCGATACGATGCACCACCGATTCCTCCAGCCGGTCGTGATGCAGCACGGTCGAATAGATGAAGGAGGCAAGCTCCGGCTCGCGGCGGACGATGTCTTCCGCCTCGCTGCGCACACGATCCCAGATCGGATCGAGCGCCGCCAGTTTGGCACCCTGCGGATTGATCTGATGCATGGCCATGTGCTGCTCCCCGGGAATTCTCATATTCTCAAGCCCAATTATAGCATGACGGGCGGACTTCTGTCCCGCGCCCTCGCCGAAAGGTGAACATCCGCTTTATCTGGATTGTGCCCTAAAACATTGAAGCGGCACATCTTCTTGACACGGCCGAAATCCACCTTCAGTAAGGCGAAGGCTCAAGGTGGTCGGGAATTCCAGGAAATCAAGCCTGTCCGACTATTGATGGATTTCCGCATCGCGCCCGATCCGGGCATGATGGCGATGGATTCGGGGGGATTTGGGCATCACTACGCAGACTTTACGTGCGCGCGTCGCCGACCCGGCCTGGGTTTGGGTCTCAGCCGTTACAATTCCCCTGATGTTGCTCGCGCCGGCGCTGTGGAACGGCTATCCGCTGCTGCAGTGGGACACCGGCGGCTATCTGGCCCGCTGGTACGAGGGCTACCTGGTCCCAAGCCGCTCCACCGTGTTCGGCCTCTATCTGCATTACGGCGAGGATTCGGGCTTCTGGCTCAATCTCGGCATTCAGGCGCTGGCGACCCTCTGGATCCTGCAACTGACCTTGCGCGTGCTCGGCATGGCAAGGCCAATGCGGCTGATCTGGCTCTGCATCGCCCTGGCCCTGACCACGGCGCTGCCCTGGCTCGCCAGCATGCTGTTGACCGATATCTTTGCCGGGCTGTCGGTGCTGGCGCTGTTCATCCTGGTGCTGCATGGCGAGCGGATTACAGGAATCGAGAAATTCCTGCTGTTCGCCTTTACGGCCTTTGCCGCCGCCACCCACAGCGCCACGCTCGGGGTGCTTTTCGGGTTGTGCTGCGTCGGCTGGATCGTGCGGCCCCTGCTGCGCCGGCGCATCGCGATTGCCGGTCTTGTGCGCGGCAGCCTGACCATCGTCGCGGGTGCTGCGATGCTGCTGGCGGCGAATTTCGCGCTCTCTGGACAATTGGCATGGACGCCCGGCGGCGCCGGCGTTGCCTTCGGGCGGATGCTGCAGGACGGCATCGTGGCGCGCTATCTCAGGGATCACTGCCCGCGGCAGAACTTCAAGCTCTGCCCCTATCGCAATGAACTGCCGCCCACCGCCGACGACTTCCTGTGGGGCAACAGCATGTTCGACAGGCTCGGCCGCTTCGCCGGCCTGAACGACGAGATGGGCTACATCGCGCTGCATTCGCTCGCCGACTATCCGCTCTGGCAGGCCGAGGCGGCCATTGTCGCCACCGCCGAACAGATGGTGCACGTGGCGACCGGCGAAGGCAGCAGCGGCTGGATCCCGCACACCTACGGCATCATCGAGCGCTACATCCCCGCCCAGGTCGCGCCGATGCGCGCGGCGCATCAGCAGCATTGGCATCTCAATTTCACGGCGATCAACCGGGTTCATGTGCCGGTGGCGCTGGCCTCGTTGCTCGCGGTGTTCGCCCTGGTCGGCCGCGCCGCCTGGCGGCGCCGGCTCGACGATGTCACGCTGCTCGCCGCGACGGTATCGCTCGCCATGCTCGGCAATGCCGCGATCTGCGGGGTGATATCGGGACCGCATGACCGCTACGGCGCGCGCATGGTGTGGATCGCGACCTTCACGGTTTTGATCGCGGCGATCAGGCGATTTGCCCACGACGACGAGCCGGCCGCGGATTTACTGCCGCGCTGACAGAAATTCCAGCACCCCCGTCTTGTAGACCTTGTCGCCGACCGCGCGCATGTGGTCGCGGTTGGGAATGTCGAGCACCTGCGCGCCCGGAATGATTTTTCCGAGCGCCTGCGCGGAGCCGGCGATTTCATCTGAGGTGCCGACCGCGATCAGCGCGGGCACCGCGATTCCGGCGGCTTCCTCCCTGGTCATCAGCCGCCGCGAGCCGCGCAGGCAGGCGGCGAGCGCGCGGCGGTCGGAGCGGGTCTGGTCGGCGAAGGCGCGAAAGGTCCGCCCCACCGGATCGCTCACCTCGTCGAGCGAGGATGCTTCCAGCGCTTCGGCGACATTCTCGCCGGGACCGCCGCCCTCGATCAGGGCCATGCCGATGCCGCCGAAAATCGCCGAGCGCAGCCGCTCGGGATGGCGCAGCGCCAGCCACGCCGTCATCCGCGCGCCCAGCGAATAGCCCATGATGTCGGCGCGCGCGATGTCCAGATGATCCATCAGCGCGCTCACATCGCCGGCCATGGTCGGGATGTGATAGGCCTCCGCGTCGTAGAGTTTTCCGGAATCGCCGTGACCGCGATTGTCGAGCGCGATGACGCGGCGGCCGCTTTTCTTCAGTTCGGAAACCCAGGTCGGATAGACCCAGTTGACGTTCTTGGTCGAGGCAAAGCCATGCACCAGCACGATCGGCTCGCCCTCGCCTTCGTCGAGATAGGCAATTTCAACGTCGCCGTTATGAAAACTCGGCATCTGGTATTCCCTGAGTTTTGGGGGATCAGAGGCTAGCCGCCGGCGCTCGCCATCGCCACGGCCGATTTGGGCCGCCGCCATCTGCCTGCGCAGCCGCCGCGCCTTCTTGCGGTTCAAGCCACGACTGGGTCAGCCGCTCGGTGGTGGCCTTGATCGACGACAGCAGGCCGAACAGCGCAAACAGCGCGCCGAACACCCACATCGCCAAATTGAATAGGCCGAACGGCAACAGCAATGCACCGCGGCCAAGGATTTTCAGGATCGCGCGGGTCTGGCCGCCCTTGGATTCCGCAAGCCGGGCTGCGCGCGCAACGTCCTTCGGGTTCTCGGCAATTTTCAGCGTATCCTGCGCGGCGCGGATACCGGCCTTCTCGCCGACGCGCCCGACATCCTTGGCGAGCCGCACCAGCGCGCCGGCCTTTTCGGCGCGAAACGCGGCCTTGATCGCGGTCAGCGTCTGGCCCGGCCGCGTCACCGAGCCCTGCGCCACCGCGTTCTGCAGCATCGGCCCGTCGACCACCTCGCGCGCGGAGCGGCCGGCCCATTCGGTGAGCCCCTCGCCCAGCCGGCCGACCTTGCGCGCATCCTTGACCATCGTCAGCCCGGCGCGCACCGGCGCGACGCCGCCGACGGAAACATAAGTCGCAGCGGTGACCGCAAGCCCCGCGGCGGCAAGACCGAGCACCAGCCGGTCGGTGTCCTCACCCATTGCCAGATGCTTGCCTTCGCGCACGACGTCGCGGATGTCGCCGAACACGAAGAGATCGCCGGCCACCGTGCCCGACAGGCTCGCGACATCGTCGGCATTGCCGGTGACGAGGCCCGAGGCAAAACGGCTGGCGAAATGCGACGAGGAATTTGCTTCAGTGACGGCGGCGCTCACCCGCTGCGACAGGTCGTCGCTCAGGGGGATGTTCTTCTCGCGGGCCAGTTCGACGAAGCTGTTGGCAAGATCGGCATCGCCGGCGGTCAGCCCCGCCTCGATATTCTGCGCCACCACGTCGCGGTTATTTTGTAGCGCAGAATTGATCCTGGCATCGGCGAGTTCGGCCGGGTCGTCCTGCGCCGCCAGAATCGCGAAGGCGCCGTGGGCGCGCGGCAGCACCAGCGCGCACGCCACCGCGCACACCGCCATACCCGTCACCGCCGAACCGATCCGCAGCCATTTCATCAAAAAACCCAGTGCTCCCGTTACATCAAGAAATGGTGTGCCGTTTTTAAGACACAACGGCCCCGACGAAAGAAGGGCTTTTCGTGGACGATATTATTGTGTCGAATTTGCATGAGCAGATCAGCGTTTGGGGCACTAGGAATCACCAGTTCCCGCCAGTATGGTGCGCGGCACAATCCCGCGCAGCCTGTTGCTTGTGTCCGGCTCGATGGCCACCCAAGGTGAAGATTATGTCCGACCATGTCGTTCCGCACTTCCACAACGATGCCGGCGTCTCGGTGATCGAGATCGGCTCGCGGGAGTTCATGTGCGTCGGCGCCAATCCGCCTTTCGACCATCCCCATGTGTTCCTCGATCTCGGCAACGACAACGAGATCATCTGCCCCTATTGCTCGACGCTGTACCGCTACGCCGCCGACCTCAAGCCCGGCGAAGCCCGCCCGCCCGAATGCGTGGTGAAGGATAAAGCCGCCTGATCGGGCGGTGGCGGCGTCACGCACTGTCTTCATCGCAGGAGCCGGGATCGGGGGATTGACGGCCTCGCTGGCGCTTGCGGCAAAAGGTTTTCGCGTCGTCATCCTGGAAAAGGCCGAGCGGCTCGAGGAAATCGGCGCCGGCCTGCAGCTCTCGCCCAACGCCAGCCGTATCCTGGTCGATCTCGGCGTGCAGGATGCCCTCGCCGGGCGCGCGGTCACCCCCGATGCCATCAGCCTGATGAGCGCGCGCCGTGGCGGCGAACTGATCCGCCTGCCGCTGGGCGAGGCCGCTACGCTTGCTGCCGGCGCGCCCTATTGGGTGGTACATCGCGCCGATTTGCAGGAGGCGCTGCGGGTGAAAGTAGGCCAGCATCCCGATATCGAGCTGCGGCTGGGCTGCCAGTTCGAGGACACCGCGGCGCATGCCAAGGGCCTGACGGTGGTCAGCCGCGTCCGCATGAGCCGCCAGCAGGATCTGGCGCTGGCGCTGATCGGCGCCGACGGCATCTGGTCGACGGTGCGGCACCATCTGTTTCCCGAGGTGCAGCCGCGCTTTTCCGGGCTGATCGCCTGGCGCGGAACGCTGGAGGCGACCCAGCTGCCGCGCGAATATGCCTCGCGGCGGGTGCAGCTCTGGATGGGGCCGAACGCCCATCTCGTCGCCTATCCGATCGCGGGCGCGCGGCGGATCAACATGGTCGCGGTGGTGCCGGGAACCTGGAACCGGCCGGGCTGGAGCGCGCCCGCCGACGGCAACGAACTGAAAAACATTTTTGCCGCGCCGGCCTGGCCGGGCCCGGCGCGGATGATGATCGGCGCGGTCGATGCCTGGAAGAAATTCGCGCTGTTCACGCTGCCCGAGGGCAACGAATGGACCAAGGGCGCGATCGCGCTGCTGGGGGACGCCGCCCACGCCATGCTGCCGTTTGCCGCCCAAGGCGCCGGCATGGCGATCGAGGATGCGGCGGTGCTGGCGAAATGCCTGAGCGAAGCAGCGGGCGATAACGGCGCCGGCATCCCGGCCGCGCTGCAACGCTACGCGCAATTGCGCCGCGCGCGGGTGGCGCGGGTGCAGCGCACGGCCCGGCGCAACGGCAGGATCTACCACCTCACCGGTCCCGATGGCGCTGGCGCGCGATCTTGCGATCAAGGCGATGGGCGCAAGACAGATGCTGGCGCGGCAGAACTGGATTTACGATTGGCGGGTGTGAGGGGGATGGCATTTTTCTTAGCGTCGTCCCTGCGAAGGCAGGGACCCATAACCACAGGGCGTGGTTGTTGCGCGAAAGCCGGCGAACAGCGTTTCTCACAACGGGCGACACGGCGTATGGGTCCCTGCCTTCGCAGGGACGACGACGGAGTTTTGTTGCGTTCGCATCGAATGGAAATCTACAGACACACCTTCGCGATCCCGCCGCTCGTTTCGCGCGAGGTTTTATCGGTTCGTTCCGCCCTCTTCGGTCTGAGGGCGCAGGGAATGCCGGGCGCCCGATGCGCCCGATAGCCGCGTGTGCAATGAGTAGCGAGATGCGCACACGCGTTGTCAGGTCACACCGGAATCACCCGGCATTCCCCGCGCAATGGTTTACGGCTTATAGCGCGCTCTCCCCGGTGACCGGCTTTCTTGCCACCGTCATCCGCGAGAATTGCTTCCCGCGAACTTGATGCCAGCGTCGGGGCATCAGGACCACACGCCTTCGCCGTCCGCGAACAAAAGCGCTCTCGTCTCCAGCGCCGCTCGCGTCCACCGCATCCCGCCTCACGTCCGTGACGATCGCGAAACGCCCCTCAGGCGAGGCGGGACAGCGGCGATATGGAAGGTGATTTGCCTCTTCGGAAAACCAGAATATTTTTCGCCGAGGGGCTTGACAGGTTTTCGGTGATTTGCCCGCCGGGTTGATTTGTCGCAGCCGCAGAAGCCTCTCCGCCCTTGCGCGCGAACCGACTTGTCCGCCGTAGCTCGACGAGCGAAGGCGGAAACAGCCCACAACGGCAGATCCCGATCGCTAATAGACCGCGGTGCCCGAGCGCGACGGCGGCGCGGGCCGTGCCGATTGCGCATCCCCCGCCGCCCGCGCGCCCTTCGCCGCATGGACCAGCGGCGCCGCCGATGGCGCTTCCACCACGGCCGGCGCCGGCGGCGAGGCATGGCACTTGCTCTTGCGCCAGGCCTCCTCGGCGAATTTCCGCTGGCCCTCGATCGCGATGGCCTCGTTGCGGTAGGCGAGCTCGGCCACCACCGGACCGGCGACACCGGTCTGGGCCTTCGCCATCAGGCCCTCCTGCTCGGCGGCGCGGCTGGCGAGGTTCTTGCGCTCGGTCTCCAGCTGCTTGCAGTCGTACAGCTCGTATTTGGCGGGATCGGCGAAGGCGGTCGACATGCTGTCGCCCACGCTGGCGCAGCCACCGAGCCCGCCGCCAACCGCAAGCAGCGCCGCCACGGCGGCGGCGCGCGTCACCGAAAACTTCTGGAAAATGCCAACGACCATGCGAGCTTTGCTAAACCGACAATGTTGAGGTTGCGTAAAGCAGCCGCCCGTGACCGGATTGAGGCTTCACTTTAAGCCCTGCTGCAAAAATACTGTATTGGCGCATGATCCCGGCGCCAAACCGCTCACACTTTGGCCGATCATGGCTTAAGAACGGGCCGGCGCGTTTTCTTTCAGGCCGGCCTCATTCCCTTGCCCCGGAAAACGCGCTAAGTAGCTGATCTCGCGACTAAAGCGGACGTGGCGGAACTGGTAGACGCAAGGGACTTAAAATCCCTCGATGGCAACGTCGTGTGGGTTCGAGTCCCACCGCCCGCACCAATTAACTCCAGCCCGATCCGGACAAAGCGAGACGAGATACGCCACCCAAGGGTGTGACGCTGACGGCGTAAAGACCTTCATTCCAAAGGCATCTAACCAAGACAACGACCAAGAAAACGACTGGCCGATTCTATGTTCCCATCTCATTGAACGGTTTTGATCTCAAACGACCTCTCGTTTACGCTGACGAGATCATCCGCACCGAGACAGGCGGCAAGAGCGATGGGGAACGCGCCTTCCATTCGTGAACGTTGAACAGATCGAGGGACTGCACCACTACGGAACGCGCTTAGCTCGACCGGATACCGTGCAGCGCATGTCGCGCGTGCAGAAGTTATCTCGGAAACTACCGGCACTACTGTCGTCCGCGGCGGCAGCCGTTCCAGTTAGTTCTTCTAAAAGCGTCGTCGATATGTCTTGGAGGAGATGCAGCACATGGCCAAAGATTGGTGGCCAACGCCTCTGGCGCACATTGCCCGTGAAGACCCTTGGGCGAATGATCACGTTGTTGTTGCCGAAATTAGGAGCTTCGACGAAAAGCCACACGCCGGGCAACGCGCACTCTTTTCGGCACTTGTGCCGCTTGACCAAATTGATCAAGTAAAGGCTGCGCTCGCCAAGCTGGACCACGACGTCAGTGCGAGCGGCCCTCGGCCATTCTACATGGAGGACCGCCCCTTCGCGCCGAAGTTTTGGGTTGGCGCCGAGGCGCTACCCAATGACAGGTATGAACCGTTGATACTAACGTGGAGATCGCACGACAAGACGGTGCTGCAACCCGATCCCGGCTTCCTGATGACCTACGGGTTAATGCCACGTGCCATAGAGGGCGGATCAGTTTATTGGGATGATCCACAGGTACCGCGTGCTGACATAGTAAAGGTGACAGCGCCGTCGGTTTGGGACTTCCCGCTTGGGACACCCGCCTACGTCTCCATTTCGAAAGACTACCTGCAAGATTACCTGACCCTCAGGCACATGGCGCTTGTCCAGATTTTTTGGGAAATTCGATGGGGCGAGCACGATCCGGAAATCGAGCAGCGGCTCAATGGACAGGAAGGCGTGAACATTGATCTTCTTGACCGTCGCTTTCAGCTCGGTCGGGATGTGCGTGATCGTAGCTCGGTCTTCGCACAAGTGTGGGGAGCGCGCATTATCGCGATGCCCGGCGCGCTACCCATCACGGAAGAAACCTTAAATGATAATCCACTCGTGTGGCCTGGCATAGACAAGCCTGTCACGGAGGAGATCGCACTGGGTCTTGGAGCAACCGACTTTGTGTATGTCGACGACACCGTGCTGTCCGCCTATGAGGGACGTCCTGGATTTCGTGTTTCGCCTGAAAGCGGGTCCGTCTCGCACGGCACCCAATGGAGCGTCGGATTCTGCGAGCGCGTCGGTAGAAATACTATCCGATTGGAGATAAAGAAGCTCTATGAAGGAGCGCCGGCTGCCGTAGTTCGCTACTGGCACAGATTTGCCGTCGTGCCGTTTTCCGATGCCGCACTTCCCGCTGCGCTGCATGAATCAAACATTGCCACACGCGCGAAGGCCGTCACTTATGCCATGGTGCACCTGGGCGAGGCGCTTTCCAAGCTGGCCCTATCCCTTGGGCTGAAAATTTCGCCGGAGGAATTTGTCGGCTTGCGACGGGCCGCGCTGGACTATTCGGGCTGGTGGACTTCTCAAGTCGCAGAACCGACGTCTCGGCATGCGCCGCTGTCGATGTCTGCCGATGCTTTTCTTAATAGGTGCCTGACCCTCGAAAAGCTCATCATCGAGGGGATGAACGAGGGTACGCTTCGAAGGCTGTTGCAGGCGGCGGGCGTTCCGGCGAAAGACATCAAGGAATTGCGTACGCTCAAGCTCCTGGACCGCATCGTATGCCTGGTACAGTTCGCCGCGACCAGTGGCCTCTCAATGGCCAACGACGGTGCTTTGCTGTGGAGTTGCCTGTCGACAGACGGAGCTTCCGGGCAGCCCATTTCACACCTTTTTGCATTGCACGACGTAAGGATTTTGGAGGCTCACAAGGCCGACGACCGGGATCGGAAGCTGCAGGAGGAGCTCAAGCGCTTCGATATCAAACCCGGCGAAGAGGGCTCGGGATACGGCAGCATTCTCGATCGGATCTATGATGCGTTGGCGGCAGAAGTTACCGAGATTGCCACAAGGATTGAACAGGCACCTTAAGTCTGCTCAATGGCAGCAAGCAGGGGCGCAACTTGCAGTTTTGCTCCGCCGTGATGCTAATTCCCTGGATCGTTGGAGGATCGGGTTGGTTATTGAAAGCAGTTTTTTTATCTTCTTAGATTGATGAAAGCGGTAATTCTCGCGGTGGCGTCTTCGTTGCGTGTGGCACGAGAGGTCGACTATTTCGGCGGACTCGCGGTGTTGCTGCCTGGCGTCATTTGAAATTCTTCAAGACACTCAATAGAGTACCATTCATATCCGCATCGATTTCCATCGTGCGTTCCTTGATGGATAAGTCGGTAAGGAATGTGTTTTACCTGCCCTTCAAGCCTTATCGCACAGGTGCCGTCGGCGATTGCGTCAGCGTTACTGCCGCACCCACCAAACACGTTGTGGGATACCGGGCACTTTTCATCAAACTCGCCAATGCACAATCGGTACTCTCGCCCGGTCGCAGGGGAGATAGTTAGAAGCGCCACCCCAAACAGCAGCATCCTCATTGGCGAGCCTTCACTTAAATCCAATGTCGTTTTACAAGCTTCGACCGATCAATTATAACGCTTATACCCACTTCTTAGCAACCATTAGTCGAGAACAAGTTAAGCCACCGAGAGTTAGCTCATGGACGTTCGTTTTCCCGAACGGTGCGGCAGCAAGATGTGCATTTCTTGCGGCGCGCTTATGCCATCGCCCGCCGTGAAGTGCACCGCATGTAACGCCTTTCAAGACTGGCGACGATACCTTCCATTTGATGCAACGATACTGGCTCTCCTAACAGCTCTAGTTTCGGTCCTCGCAACTAGCGCCCCTTCACTAATTGGCTGGGCCGAGGGAGGCTTTGCTGATCTCACAATAGACTATGATCGCGACGATCAAGCGGGTGGCATAATTCTCACTGCGTTTAACGCCGGAACGATACCTGCGCACATCAAAAAAATCACCCTCAATATCCCGCTAAAAAATGCGAAGGGACCAACGAACTTCGATGGCCACTCCGTTCACCGAGCCGAGAGCGCGGCACAAGAAGACGAAGATGACTATTTCCTGGCGCCAAACACGCACAAGCTGATCAAGGTAACGTTCGATCTTAAGTCCATCCCGGCAAATTTATCGCCAGATGATTTCGAAGGGCCATGCGTCCTACACTATGAGACCGATCAATTTCATCTTCATGGCAAGCGTAAACTGATCACGGCAGCACAGCAGCCCTCAGACGCAACGCTGCCTTGTGACAGTCTGAGCGTAGTTGGCGTTCAGAAGTGAGTGGCCCGCACCGCTTGCTCATCGGTGCGCCGTCAACAACGATGTGACATCGCCCATGCCCTGAGCATTTCCTACTCTGATCATTGGTATCTTGCCGCAACCTTCAAGAAGCCAGAAAATCTGGACCATGCGACCGTCCAATGATACATCGGTGCCGTCGCGAGTTCTCTTGAACTAGCTCGGTGTCTTTGTAGGTTGTTGGCGGCTGGTTGAGCGTAGGCGGTCCAAGGACTTACGGTTGTCGTGAGCGTAGCGGAACTCTTCGCAACCATCAGAAGCCCGCCCATGCGTTGTCGCAGGGCAGGCTTCAATGTATCGCTTCACCTTGCGAAGCCGACAGCCAAAGTGAACCCGGACTCCTTCAATGCCAGCCGAGTTCTCCCACGATGAAACATCCTGCACAACCCGACTCCCGGGACCCTGCCCTGCGCCCGAAACCCGCGCTCCGCATAGCCATCGCCGGCCTCGGCGCGATCGGCCTTGCCGTCGCGGAGGCGCTGGAGCGGGGCATACCGGGCTGCGTGCTGGCGGCGGTCTCGGCCAACGACCGCGGCAAGGCGGCGGAACGGCTTTCGCATCTTCGTTGCCGCGTCCCGGTGGTGACGATCGGCGAACTCGAGCCGCTGGCCGATATCGTCGTCGAATGCGCGCCGGCAAAACTGTTGCCTGGGATCGCCGAGCCGTTTCTGCGCGCCGGCAAGACCGTCATCGTGCTGAGCGCGGGCGCCCTGCTCGGCCATCCGCATCTGGTTGAGCTCGCCCGCGAGCAGCGGCGGCCAGATCGTCGTGCCCACCGGCGCCCTGCTCGGCCTCGACGCGGTGACGGCGGCCGCCGAGGGTGAAATCCGCGCCGTGCGGATGATCACCCGCAAGCCGGTGCGCGGACTTGCGGGCGCGCCCTATCTCGCCGAGCACAACATCGAGATCGCCGACATCACCGAGCCCTTGTGCGTCTTCAGGGGCACGCCGCGCGAGGCCGCGATCGGATTTCCCGCCAATCTCAACGTCGCGGTGGCGCTGTCGCTTGCCGGCATCGGCGCGGACAAGACGACGCTCGAGATCTGGGCGGACCCTGCGCTGACGCGCAACACGCACCGCATCGAGGTCGATTCGGATTCGGCCAGCTTTTCGATGGCGATCGAGAATATTCCGAGCGACAACCCCAAGACCGGCCGGATCACCGCGCTGTCGGTGATCGCCTACTTGCGAAAGCTCAACGCGCCGCTGCGGGTCGGATCGTGATCACGCCGGTTGCGCGGGGCTCTCGATCCGCTTGCGCATGTCGTCGCAGACCGACCTGACTTCGGCCGTCATCACCGATGCCTGCTGGATGCGGTCGAAAATCAGGCCAGCCTCCTCGCGGTATTTCTGTGCGGTGTCCTGGACGTAGGCGATGGCATCCTTGCATCCGGCCGCCATCTTCTCGGCGCGCTGCACGCAATCGATCAGCGTCGTGCCCATCGCCTCGAGGGCTTTTACCGCGTCCTCATATTGCGCGGCCACCGCTTCGGCGCTGAGTTTGCCGATCTGATCGACTTCGACGTGATGCTCGACATAGACGAGGCATTGGCGGCGACGGCGTCCGGACCTTGGCCGGCGCAAAATCGATGGCACGCGGATCGCGGTGCGGCGGATTTTTTGTCAAGACCTTGGCGATGTCATGTTCGACATCGAGCAACGCCACAGTTTTACCATTGGATGTGGACGGTACCATCAATCAATACTCCCCTGGCTATGGACTACTGACGCAATACTTCAAAACCGAACGTAACCGATGAAAACATTCGGGAGTCGGAGGCCCGGCGCGCGGTGAGTTTGTGGACGACACGCGCCGGGTCTGACCATCCCGTTGGCCCACGAGGCGGCCGGGAAAATGCGTAGGGCTGATTCGTGGCGAAAAATCCGCCTAGGCGCGGCGATATCGCGATGTCCGCGTTGATGCGGAGTCCGGACCTTGGGTGGACAGGCATTTCAATCGCAAAGCTATCCCCTCGCAAACACCACCACCCCGTTGGCCGGAATCACGATCGGCGCCGACGCGGCAAATCCGTGGAGACCTCTCGCCTCCGCAACCACGCGGCCGCCATTTCCCGCAACTATCGGATTCACGAAATGATCGTAGGCGTCGCTGTTGAAGCGCTCCTGCCAGACGCCTGCATACGGAAATCCGATTTCGTATCCGCTCCACGTCGTCTCGGCGAAGGAGGCGACCACGATGACGTCGTCGCCGCTGCCCTCGCGCCAGCGGTGAAACGCGATCACGCGGTCATGGTCGGAAGCATAGAACGCGCGGACATTGTCGCCGCGCAGCGCCGGCAGATCGCGGCGCAGGCGGATCAGGTCTTTTGTGAATTGCAGATGGTCGCGCATGCTGGAATTGGCCGGAGCATCGAGGCCGTCCCACGACAGCAGGTTCGGTCCCGCCGGCAGCACGTCCCATGGCCGGCTTTCCAGAAATTCCTGGCCCATGAACAGTTGGGGAATGCCGGGCGCGGTTAGGAGGATCGCATTCGCGACACGGCTGCGGCTGCGCGCGTACCAGGAACGGGGGTTGGAGCGATCGGCCAGAACAGGCAACCGCGGGTCGCGGCCGGCCAGCACCAGATCGTGGTTCTCGACGCAGGTCACCGCGCGCCAGCCGTGGTCGAGACCATCAGGGTAAAGCGCGGACGCGATCGTCGACATCGGCACCAACGCGTTGGCTCCCCCTGACGCCGCGCCAACCGCGCCGCGCAACGCACCGCGGAGACCATCGTGCTGCACCACGTCAAAACCCATGCCACCGGCTTGCGCCGGCGCGATCACGGGCGCGGCGGAGGCGGGAATGTCGGCGAAGCGGCCGGGCCAGAATTCGGCGTTCTGCAGGATGCGGTTGCGGAAGCCGCGAAGGTTCGAGGTCAGCGCGCGGCAGAATTCCCAGCCGCTGCCCTGGCCGGTCGAGATCAGCGTCGAGATCTCGTCATAGCGGAAGCCGTCGGCGTGAAACTCGTCCAGCCAATAACGCGCATTGTCGAGCAGGAAATTTGCGACATCCTCGTTCCACAGCGCGAACGCCAGCCCGCCGGTGCCGCGGTCCTGGTCGGTGAAATAGAGGCTGTCATTGTTGTCGCCGCTGACGATGCGGCGGTCCATGTAGTACAGGCAATTGTCGTCGAACTGGCCGTCGACCGAAAATCCGCCGGCGTGATTGTAGACCACGTCGAACACCACGGCGATGCCGTGGACATGGCAGAGGTCGACCAGCGCCTTGAGCTGCCCGGGCCCGGACTGGATGTCGGACAGCGCGACGCCCGACTTCTGCTTCGCCGCGTAGAGCGCGTTGAGTCTTGTCAGATAGTCCGGCAGATCGGCGGTCGCGACATAGGGGAAATCCGGCGAGAACAGGTCGGCGCCGCCATAGCCCATGTTCGGATTGGCTTCCTGCTCGTCGATCGGCAGCGGCTGCAGCACGTTGATGCCGAGAGCGGCGAGATAGGGAATCTTCAGCGCGACGTCGAGGAAGGTCGAGCACACGCCGGGTTTTGTTATCGCAAAGGTGCCGACATGGAGCTGGTAGACGACCATGTCGGAAAAATCCGGCGTGACGAAATCCCGGTCGTGCCAGGGAAACTCAAGTCCGCGCAAAATGCAAAAACAGTTCGGAAAATTTTCGGGATCGAGCTCGCGGGCGCGCGGGTCGCGCTTATGGCCGCTGGAGCCCTTGCCCTGAACCCAGAAGCGATAGCGGTCGCCGTCGCGCGCGCCGTCCTGGTATCCGCTCCAGTAGCCGCGCGGGTCTTTCTGCATCAGGCGATCGTCGGCGAGCTGGTCGAACACCTGGCCGCCGAAAATACCGTGCAGATAGACCGCCTCGGCCTCCGGCGCCCAGACCCGGAAGGCCGCGCCTTCCGCATCGAGCGTCGCGCCGGCCGGCGTCTGCGGGGAAATATGCGCCTGTGAAATCACGGCCCGCTCCCGCTACCACACGCAGATCAACGCCGACCGGTTCGCTCGATCGGCGTTGCGTTAGGAGATTTCGAGCATTGCACGACGAAAGGTCGCAGGCCAGCGCGGTAACGCATTGGAACAACGCTGACATTAAAATTTCACATTCAACGATGGACCGGCCGCGCGCACAAATCTAGGATCGTCGCATGGCCTCTCTCGCGCAGATCACCGTCTCCCCCACCCTCACCTTCGACGCCATTGTCGCGGGCGAGCCAGACGCGCCGCTGGTGTTGCTGCTGCACGGCTTTGCGGAATCGATGCATTGCTGGGACGCGCAGGTGGAAGCGCTGGCCGCGGCCGGCTATCGCGCCGTGGCACCAAGCCAGCGCGGCTACTCGCCGGGCGCGCGGCCGGATCCAAACGATACCGCCAATTATCTCATCGATCGGCTGATGGAAGATGCGATGGCGATCGTGGCGGCCTCAGGTGATGCCGACCGCCGCTTCCATCTTGCCGGCCACGACTGGGGCGGCAGCATCGCCTGGGCGCTGGCCGACCGGTTTCCGCAAGCGATCGCCTCGCTGACGGTGCTGTCGCGGCCGCATCCCAATGCCTTCAACCGCGCGCTGCTGGGCGGGGATGCCGAACAGGCGCAGCGCTCAAAGCATCACACGGCGTTCCTCGAGCCCGATGCGGCCGATGTCGTGCTGGCCGACGACAGCAAATGGCTGCGCGAGCGGCTGGCGGCCAACGGCGTGCCGCCTGCCGCGATCGCGCAGCATCTCGCCGTGCTCGGCAACAAAGAGGCGATGGAAGCCGCGCTCGCCTGGTACCGCGCGCGCGGCGCCATCCGCGCGCCGCTCGGCCCGATCCGGGTGCCCACGCTTTATATCTGGGGCGATTCCGACGACACCGTCGGACGCGTCGCCGCCGAAGGCACGGTCGATTTCGTCGCCGCGCCCTACTCGTTCGAAGTGCTGCCCGGCGTCGGCCATTTCGCCGCGGACCAGGCGCCGGAGCGCGTCAGCGAGCTGATGCTGCGGCACATCGCGGCGTATCCGGCCTGAAGGCTCGGCTTCGCCGCGGTTACGTTGTTATGCCGCCTTGTCATGCGGCCTTGTCACGCCGCCTTGGCCATCTCCGACACGCGCTCCCATGTCGTCGCCTGCAGGCTGGGGCGGGCTTCCATCCGCTTCAGCCATGCCACGAGGTTGGCGTGGGGCACGCCGAGTTCGGTCCACTCCGGTGTTGGCGTGAAAAAGGCTGCGGCCGGCGCGACCATGAGGTCGGCCAGCGAGAGTTCGTCGCCGGCGAAGAACGCCTGCTCGCCGAGAAGCCGCGCCAGTTCGGCGAACACCGTGCGTGCCTTGGGCATCGCGGCCTCGATGGCGGCCTCGTCGGGCTTCAGCCCCATCAGTTGCGGCGCGATCACGCGATGGAACACGATGACATTGCCGACGCCGTGAAACAGATACCAGTCGTTGATATTCATCACCTGGTCCATGCGCGCCGCGCGCTTCGGATCGGCCGGCGTCAGCGCGGGCTGCGGCAACACCCGGTCGAGATAGCGCAGGATCGCCTGGGTCTCGTAGAGCGAAAAGCCGTCATGCTCGAATGCCGGCACCCGGCCGAACGGATGGCGGGCGAGATGCTCGGGCGACTTGCTGGCGTTCGGCGCCAGCGGCGCCAGCCGGTAGCGCGCGCCCTTTTCCTCCAGCGTCGCCAGCACGGCGCGGGCAAACGGGCTGCCGGGAACGGTATGAACGGTGAATTCGGACATCACGATCTCCTTTACTCAAGGGGGGGTTGCGGGCTTCTGACTTAATTCCTGGCTTCGGCTTCCCGAACAAAGCGCTCGATCAGGCCCGGCCAGCCGCCGTCGACATCCCGACGCATCGAGGCGCCCGCCTCCGCGCCCATGGTCTCGAACTTGTGGTGCACGAGTTCGACCTCGGTCGCGTCGGGACCGTCGGCGGTGAAGCGCACGTCGACTTCGGATTTCATCGCCGCATCGGGCTTCCATTGCGCGTTGACCTGCCAGACCATCACCATCCGGTGCGGCGGCTCCCACCGCGTGATGGTGGCGACCGAGGTCTGCGTGCCGTCCTCGGAGATCTCGAGCCAGCGGCCGCCGAGGCGCGGCTCCATCAGGACTTTCGCGATCGGCTTCTTGCCGACGCCGTGGTCGTGCGGCCACCAGCGCGTCAGGCCGCTGGTGAAGACTTCGAAGGCGTGCGCGATCGGCGCCTGGACGCGGACGGTTTTGCGCACGGGCGCGATGGCGGCCATTTCATTCATGCATCTACTCCTTCACTTGCCCTTCTTCGCCCGGTGCGATCGTTCGGCTTCCAGCTTGAACGCCTCCAGCGCATCGCCCCAGAAACTGTCCAGCCAGTCGCGCAATTCGAGCAGACCCTCGCGCCGCAGCGAATAAATCCGGCGCACGCCCTCGCTGCGTTCCTCGACGAGGCCCGCCTCCTTCAATACTTTCAGATGCTGCGACACCGCCGGCCGCGACACCGGCAGCCCCGCGGCAAGCAGGTTCACCGGCCGCGGCCCGGCGCGCAGGCGCTCGAACACCTTGCGTCGCGTCGGATCGGCCAGCACGGCCAGTGCGTTTCCGTAAGCCATGACTAACGGTAAGCTATGGCTTACTCACTTGTCAAGACGGCGGAACGCATCCGGCGGCGCAAACGCAAAACGGCGCCACGATAATCGCGGCGCCGTCGGGCAGATTTTTTGGTCGATGTTCGTTGCGAGCGAAGCCCGCCTCACTCCGACTTGTCGATGTTCCAGAAGATCGGCGTCGCCGGGCCGTCGAGCACGCCGGTGAGCGACTTGCGCCACGCGCTCGGCCCGAAATACTGGCCGAGCGGGATGTAGATCACCTGGTCGTAGACTTCCTTCTGGATGTCGGCGGCGATCTTCTTCTGCTCTTCCGGCGTCGAGGCGCGCACGAAGGCGTCGCGCAGCGCTTCCACCTTGGCGTCCTCGGCCCAGCCGAACCAGCCGCCCTTGGTGCCCTTGCCGCCGATCGACACGTTGGCCACCGGGTTGATCACGTCGGCGGCGACCCAGTTGGTGAAGAACATGTTCCAGCCGCCTTCCTTGACCGGCTTCTGGCTGGTGCGGCGCGAGACCACGGTGCCCCAGTCGGTGGCCTGCACGTCCACCTTGAAGCCGGCCTCGCGCAGCAACTGCGCCGCCACGATCGGCTGCGCCTTCAGGGTCACGACGTCGCCGGGCGCCATGATCGCGATCGGCGTGCCGTCATAGCCGGATTCGGCGAGCAGCTTCTTGGCTTCCGCCATGCCGTTGCCTTTCACCAGCGATTCCGATCCGACGTCGGAAGCCAGCGGCGTGTCGCAGATGAACACCGCGCCGCAGACCTTGTAGTATTTGGGATTGCCGACCAGCGCATCCAGCACGTCCTTCTGGTTCATCGCCATGAAGGCAGCGCGGCGCACCTTCACGTTGTCGAAAGGCGGCAGCAGGAAGTTCATCCGCCCGAGCGTCTGGAAGCCGAGCTTGTTCAGGATGCCGGTCTTGATGTCCGGATTTCCTTCCAGCACCGGCAGGATGTCGAACGACGGCGCCTCCATGAAATCGATGTCGCCGGACTGCAGCGCGTTCACCGCGGTCTGCGCGTCCGCCATCGTGATCCATTCGACGCGGTCGACCTTCACCACCTTGCCCCCGGAGGTCCAGCTCGGCGGCTCCTTGCGCGGCACGTAATCCTTGTTCTTCTCGAACACCGCCTTCACGCCGGGCTGGAATTCGCTCGCCACGAACTTGAACGGACCGGATCCGATCAACTCCGGAACGGGCTTGTCGGTCGGCGTTTCCGCCAGCCGCTTCGGCATCATGAACGGCACCAGCGAGGACGGCTTGCCGATCAACTCCAGCACCAGGCCGTAGGGCTCCTTCAGTTTCAGCGTGATGGTCTTTGCGTCCGTGGCGTCGATGCTGGCGGTGAAGTCCATCAGCTTCTGGCCCATGCCGTCGACCTTGCCCCAGCGCTTGAGCGAGGCCACGCAATCCTCCGCCGTGACCGGCGTGCCGTCGTGCCACTTCAGGCCGTCGCGCAGCGTGAAGGTGTAGGTGAGCTTGTCGTCGGAGATCTTGTATTCCGCCATCTGCGGCTGGATCTTGAAACTGGAATCCTCGGCCAGCAGCGTGTCGTAGATCATGTAGCCGAAATCGCGGACGATGTAGGCGGTCGTCATCATGCCGGGCGTGCGCAGGTCGGCATGCATCACCGCCGTGATGGTCTTGGCCTCCGCCAGCGACGGCAGCGCCAGCGCCGCCGAGAGCGCCAGCGCCCTTGTAACATTCGACGCGATCGAGAACCGCTTCCGGCGCGAGATGTGGAACATACGAAGTCTCCTGACGTAAATCTGGTCAAAGCCCGATGATTTGTTATGCATGCGGCGCGTTATTTAGGCGCGATAACATGCTGCAAATCCTTTGGTTTTCGAGACTTGCATCAAGCGCTTCGCGCGTCAATCGCGTTTTGGCTTATGGCGGAAACCCGAACGCAGTTGCAGACATCGGTTGATGTTTCACTTTACAAATTGCTCGCCGGTCATTCTCGTAAAGGCCGCGCGACGCAAAGGTTAACATCCGTTAGCAACTTGAGAGAGTTCACATGAACCCCGCCAACCTTCCCTTTGACTCCGATGCCATGCTGCAGGGATTGCGCTCATGGGTGGAGTGCGAAAGCCCGACCTGGGACAAGGGCGCGGTCGAGCGCATGCTCGACGTCGCCGCGCGCGAGATGGCGATCATGGGTGCGTCGATCGAGCGCATCGCCGGAAGACAGGGTTTCGGCGGTTGCGTGCGGGCACGCTTTCCGCATCCGAAACAAGGCGAGCCGGGAATCCTGATCGCGGGGCACCTCGACACCGTTCATCCCACCGGCACGCTGGAGAAACTGCCGTTCCGGCGCGAGGGCAACAAATGCTACGGCCCCGGCATCTTCGACATGAAGGGCGGCAACTACCTGGCGCTGGAGGCGATCCGGCAACTGGCGCGCGCCGCCTTCACGACGCCGCTGCCGATCACGGTCTTGTTCACGCCGGACGAGGAAGTCGGCACGCCGTCGGTGCGGGACCTGATCGAGGCGGAAGCCGCGCGCAACAAATACGTGCTGGTGCCGGAGCCGGGCCGCCCCAATAACGGCGTCGTCACCGGGCGCTATGCGATTGCCCGCTTCAATCTCGAGGCGATCGGCAAGCCGAGCCATGCTGGCGCCACGCTGTCGTCGGGCCGCTCGGCGATCCGCGAGATGGCGCGCCAGATCATCGCCATCGACGGCATGACAAGCGAGGACTGCACCTTCTCCGTCGGCATCGTCCATGGCGGCCAGTGGGTCAATTGCGTCGCCACCACGGCCACCGGCGAGGCGCTGAGCATGGCCAAGCGCCAGGCCGATCTCGATCGCGGCATCGAGCGGATGCTGGCGCTCAACGGCACCGCCAATGACGTCACCTTCAAGGTGACGCGCGGCGTGACGCGGCCGGTGTGGGAGCCCGATGCCGGCACCATGGCGCTGTATGAAAAGGCGCGCGGCGTCGCCAAACAAATGGGCGTCGAGCTGCCGCACGGCAGCGCAGGCGGCGGCTCCGACGGCAACTTCACCGGCGCGATGGGAATCCCGACGCTCGACGGCCTCGGCGTCCGCGGCGCCGACGCGCACACGCTCAACGAACACATCGAGATCGACAGCCTCGCCGAGCGCGGCCGGCTGATGGCGGGATTGTTGGCAACACTGGAGTGAAACTGCCCATCCGCCCAGAATACCGCCAATGGCACAGGATTTGCTCGCTAAAGCGCTACGGGCGGGAACATACTCCGCGATAACCTTGGCCGATAAAATCGGCTTATGGGTTGCCGCATAATCTTCTTATGGGATGACGATGCTCGGATATCTCGTTCGCCGCGTGCTGGCCGCCATTCCCGTCATGGGCGTGGTGGCGCTGTTCGTGTTTCTCCTGCTGCGGCTGACGCCGGGCGATCCCGCCGCGATCCTCGCCGGCGAAAACGCCACGCCCGAGCGGCTTGAACGCATCCGCACCTCGCTCGGGTTGAACGAGCCCCTGTACATCCAGTTCTTCACCTGGGTCGGCAAGCTGCTGCACGGCGATCTCGGGGTGTCGCTGATTTCGAACATCCCGGTCCTGAAGATGATCGGCCAGCGCGTCGAACCGTCGATCTCGATCGCGCTGTCGACCATCATCCTCTCGATCGCGGTCGCGGTGCCGCTCGGCGTGATCGCGGCGTGGAAGCACGGCACCTGGATCGACCGTTTCGTCATGGGCCTGTCGGTGGTCGGCTTCTCGGTGCCGGTGTTCGTGATCGGCTATGTGCTGATCCAGCTGTTCGCCATCGACCTGCGCTGGCTGCCGGTGCAGGGTTTCAAGAGCATCAGCGCGGGCCTCGGCCCGTTCCTCGAGCGCATCATCCTGCCGACCGTGACGTTGTCCTTCATCTACGTCGCCCTGATCGCGCGCATGACGCGCACGGCGATGCTGGACGTGCTGGGCGAGGATTACGTGCGCACGGCGCGCGCCAAGGGCATCGGCGAGACCGCGGTGCTGCTGCGCCATGCGCTGCGCAATGCCGCCGTACCCGTCATCACCGTGATCGGCACCGGCTTCACCCTTCTGATCTCCGGCGTCGTCGTCACCGAGAGCGTGTTCAACCTGCCCGGCATCGGCCGCCTCACCGTCGATGCGGTGCTGGCGCGGGACTATCCGGTGATCCAGGCCATGATCCTTCTCACTTCCGGCATCTATGTCGCGGTCAACCTGCTGATCGACATCGCCTACACCGCACTCGATCCCAGGATACGATACTGATGGCGATCGAAACCCTTCCCGAACCGTCGATACCGATCACCACGCCGTTCCGGCCGAGACTGGGATTCCTCACGGCGACGCCGATCATCGCGGTTGCCACCATTTGCCTCGCGCTGATCGTCGCTTCGGCGATCCTGGCGCCGTGGCTGTCGCCGCACGATCCCTTGCTGCTGGCGCCGGCGCAGCGGCTGCGGCCGGCCAGCGCGCAATTTTTGCTCGGCACCGACGGCTACGGCCGCGACGTGCTGTCGCGGATCCTCTATGGCGGACGCATTTCGCTGCTGATCGGGCTCGGGGCCGCGGTGTTCAGCATCGGCGTCGGGCTGGTGATCGGTCTCGTCTCCGGCTTCTTCAAATGGGTCGATGCCGTGATGATGCGGGTGATGGACGGCCTGATGGCGATCCCGAGCATCCTCTTGGCAATTGCCGTGGTCTCGCTGTCGGGCGCGAGCCCGATGACGGTGCTGGTCGCCATCACCATTCCCGAAATTCCGCGCGTGGCGCGGCTGGTGCGCTCGGTCGTGCTGTCGGCGCGCGAGGAACCCTATGTGGAAGCCGCGATCTCGGTCGGCTCCAGCCTGCCCAAGATCATGTGGCGGCATCTGATGCCGAACACGATCGCGCCGCTGATCGTGCAAGGCACTTACGTCTGCGCCTCCGCCATTCTCACCGAGGCGATCCTGTCGTTCCTCGGCGCCGGCATCAATCCGGAGACGCCGACCTGGGGCAACATCATGGCCGAGGGCCGCGCCTATTTTCAGATCAAGCCGTCGCTGATCTTCTGGCCGGGCCTGCTGCTGTCGATCGCGATCCTCAGCGTCAACCTGATCGGTGACGCCGCGCGCGACGCGCTCGATCCCCGCATGAAGCAGCGGGAGGGCAGCAAGTGAGCGCAACACCGGCCTCCAACGTCATCCTCGACATCAACGACCTCGTGGTCAGCCTCGGCAAGACGCCGCAAGGGCCGCGCGTCATCGACGGCGTCTCCTTGCAGGTAAGCAAGGGCGAGACGCTGTGCGTGGTCGGCGAAAGCGGCTCGGGCAAATCAGTCACATCGCTGACGGTGATGGGGCTGCTGCAGAAGGACTCGCTGGCCCCGACCGCGGGAAGCATAAAACTGGTCGGCGAGGAACTGCTCACGGCGAGCGACCGCCGCCTGCGGCAGTTGCGCGCCACCACCATGGCGATGATCTTTCAGGAGCCGATGACGGCGCTCAACCCGGTGGTGCCGGTCGGCCGCCAGATCGACGAAGTGCTGCGCGCGCATACCGACCTCGATGCCCGCGCACGGCGCCAGCGCATCCTCGACATGATGGAACAGGTGCGGCTGCCCGAGGTGAAACGCATCTTCGCCTCCTACCCGCACCGGCTGTCGGGCGGCCAGCGCCAGCGCATCATGATCGCGATGGCGCTGGTGCTGGAACCGAAACTCCTGATCGCGGACGAGCCGACCACCGCGCTCGACGTCACCACGCAAAAGCAGATCCTCACCCTGATCCGCGACCTGCAGCGGGATCACGGCACCGCCGTGCTGTTCATCACCCATGACATGGGTGTGGTCGCCGAGATCGCCGATCGCGTCGCCGTGATGCGCCAGGGCCGGCTGGTGGAAACCGGGGCGCTCGATACCATCCTGCGCAATCCCACCATGGAATACACCCGCAACCTGCTCTCGGCGGTGCCGAGCCTGGTGCCGCGCACGCCGCGCGCCGAGACCAGCGAACCGGTGGTGCTGGAGGCCAACGAACTCGGCAAGGTCTATCGCGAGCGCTCGTTCTTCGGCACGGTGCGCGAGGTCGCCGCCGCCCAGGATGTCACGCTCACCTTGCGCAAGGGCCGCACGCTCGGCATCGTCGGCGAAAGCGGTTCCGGCAAATCCACTGTTGCCCGCTGCATTGTCCGGCTGATCGACCCGACCTCCGGCGGCATCCGCCTGGCGGGACGCGAAATCTCCGAATTGTCGCGACGGCTGCTGCAGCCGCACCGCAAGAAGATCCAGATCATCTTCCAGGACCCTTATCGGTCGCTCAATCCGCGCATCACGGTCGGCGAGACCATCGCCGAGGGCCCGATCAATTACGGCATGCCGCGCAGCGAGGCGCTTTCGAAGGCGCGCGAGCTTCTGGAACTGGTCGACCTGCCGCCGGATGCGATCTCGCGCTATCCGCACCAGTTTTCCGGCGGCCAGCGCCAGCGCATCGCCATTGCGCGTGCGCTCGCGCTCGATCCCGACGTGCTGGTGGCGGACGAGGCGGTTTCCGCGCTCGACGTCTCCGTGCAGGCGCAGGTGCTGGAACTGCTCGACGAAATCCAGCGCCGGCTCGGCATCGCGCTGTTGTTCATCACCCACGATTTACGCGTTGCCGCGCAAATCTGCGACGACGTTGCCGTGATGCAGCATGGCCGCATCGTCGAACAGGGACCGGCGGCGCAGGTCCTCACCCATCCGCAACAGGCCTATACCAGGCAACTGCTCGATGCCGCCCCCGGGCGGGACTGGGATTTTGCGAATTTCAGGCCGGTTGCGGCGAGCGCGACCGCCACGACGTAAATCCGCCGTCATTGCGAGCCAGCGGGTCGGCGCGAAGCGCCGCCCGATGACAGGCTCCGCGAAGCAATCCATACCGGTTGTGCGGAAAAAAGCTGGATTGCTTCGTCGCTATGCTCCTCGCAATGACGGCGGAGGATTCGTTAAGACCCAAGCAATCCGGAAACGGTTCTAAGCCATGCGAAAGGCGGATTGCTTCGTCGCTTGCGCTCCCGGTAATGACGAGTTTAACGTCGCCCCGCGCGAATAATTCACTGAGACAGAATTGATGACCCGTATCGCCGTTGGCGGCTTCCTGCACGAGACCAATACCTTCGCGCCGACGAAGGCGACCTATGACGACTTCGTGCATGGCGGTGGCTGGCCGGCGATGGCGTTCGGCGCCGACGTGCTCAGGACCATGCGCAACATCAATGTCGGCCTCGCCGGCTTCGTCGAAGCCGCTGAAGCGCAAGGCTGGGAGATGGTGCCGACGATTTCGTGCGGCGCGAGCCCCTCCGCGCATGTGACCGAGGATGCCTATGAGCGCATCGTCAAGGTGATGGTCGATGGCATCAGGGCGGCCGGGCCGGCTCGACGCCGTCTATCTCGACCTGCACGGCGCCATGGTCACGGAACATCTCGACGACGGCGAAGGCGAAATTCTGGCGCGCGTGCGCGAGGTAATCGGCAAGGATCTGCCGCTGGTGGTCAGCCTCGATCTGCACGCCAATGTCACGCCGGAGATGGTCGAACACGCGGACGCGCTGATCGCCTATCGCACCTATCCGCATGTCGACATGGCCGAGACCGGCCGCGCCGCGGCCCGCCATCTCGCATTGCTGCTTCAGACGAAGCAAAAATTCGCAAAGGCGTTCCGGCAATTGCCGTTCCTGATCCCGATCAGCTGGCAGTGCACCAACGACGAGCCCACCAGGGGTATCTACCGAAAGCTCGCCGCGCTGGAGAGCGACAGGGTGCCGACGCTGTCCTTTGCGCCGGGCTTCCCGGCGGCCGATTTCGCCCATTGCGGGCCGAGCGTGTTCGCCTATGGCGCGACGCAGGCGGATGCGGACGCGGCAGCGGATACGGTCGCCGCCTTGATCGAAAGCCACGAAGACGATTTCGACGGCCGCATCTTCACCCCTGACGAAGGCGTGCGCCACGCCATGGAACTGGCGAAGACCGCGACAAAACCGATCGTCATCGCCGACACCCAGGACAATCCCGGCGCCGGCGGCGATTCCGACACCACGGGCATGCTGCGCGCGCTGGTCCGCAACAAGGCGATTCGGGCCGCGACCGGCGTGATCTACGATCCGGCTTCGGCAAGAGCCGCGCATGCCGCAGGCGTCGGCGCCACCGTGACGCTGGCGCTCGGCGGCAAGTCGGGCATCCCGGGCGATGCGCCCTACAAGGAAACCTTCATCGTCGAGAAATTGTCCGACGGACAATTCGTGGCGCCGGGTCCCTATTATGGCGGCCGCGACATGGATATGGGACCGTCGGCCGCCTTGCGGATCGGCGATGTCCGGGTAGTCGTGTCGTCGCACAAGGCGCAGCTCGCCGACCAGGCGATGTATCGCTATGTCGGGATCGAGCCGACCGAACAGGCCATCCTCGTCAACAAGAGCTCGGTGCATTTCCGCGCCGATTTCGAGCCGATCGCCGAAAAACTGCTGATCTGCGCCGCGCCCGGGGCGATGCCCGCCGACACCGCCGCATTGCCTTGGACGCGGCTGCGGCCGGGCATCCGCGTCAAGCCGAACGGCGTCCCTTTCGCTCCCGACAACAAGTCACGCTCAACCGGATAGAGGTCCAATGCCCAATATCGACCGCATCGAAGGCTTTGCCGACGAACTCACCGCGATCCGCCGGGATCTGCACGCCCATCCCGAAATCGGCTTCGAGGAGGTCCGCACCTCCGGCATCGTCGCCGAAAAGCTGACGCAATGGGGCATCGAAGTGCATCGCGGCCTTGGCGGCACCGGCGTGGTCGGCGTGCTCAAGGGCAAGGGCACCGGGACGAAGCGCATCGGCCTGCGCGCCGACATGGACGCGCTGCCGATGGAAGAGAACACCAATCTGAAATGGCGTTCGACCATTCCCGGCCGCTTCCACGGCTGCGGCCATGACGGCCACACCACCATGCTGCTCGGCACCGCCCGCTACCTCGCCGAGACCCGCAATTTCGACGGCACCGTGCATTTCATCTTCCAGCCGGCGGAAGAAGGCCTCGGCGGCGCCCGCGCCATGATCAAGGACGGGCTGTTCGAGAAATTTCCCTGCGACGAGGTCTACGGCCTGCACAACGCGCCCGACCTGAACCATGGCGAGGTCGCGATCCTGCCCGGCCCCGCGATGGCCGGCGCCGATTTCTTCGACATCACCATCCACGGCTACGGCGCGCATGGCGCGATGCCCGAACGTTCAAAGGACGCGGTCGTGATCGCGATGACGCTCGGCCAGGCGCTGCAGACCATCGTCAGCCGCAACGTCGATCCGCTGAAGGCGGCGGTGCTGTCGATCACCCAGATCCACGCGGGCTCGGCCTATAACGTGATCCCCGGCGAGGCCAGGCTGTGCGGCACGGTCCGCGCCTTTTCCGACGAGGCGCGCGCGCTGATCCGCGAGCGGATGCGGGCGATCTGCGCCGGCATGGCGACCGCCTTCCAGGTCGAGATCGTCGCGGATATCCGCGACACCTTCAGCGTATTGGTGAACCAGGAAGAGCAGTCGAGGGTGGTCGAGGCCGTGGCGCGCACCGTGGTCGATCCCGCCAAGGTCATTACCCGGACGCAGCCGAAGATGGGCAGCGAGGATTTTGCCGACATGATGCAGGCGGTGCCCGGCGCCTATTTCTGGGTCGGCCATGAGGGATCGGTGCCAGTGCACAATCCGGGCTACGTGCTCGACGACAAGATCCTGCCCGTCGGCGCCAGCCTGTTCGCACGCATCATCGAAACCCGGCTTCCGGCAGGCGCCCATGCATAAACGCGCATCCGACGACGCCGTCACCTCGCTGCACGACCTTTCCGCGACCGACCTGATCGCGGGCTTCAAGGCCAGGCAGTTTTCGCCGTCCGAAGTGCTGGAGGACGTGCTGTCGCACGTCGCGGTGTGGGAGCCGCACATCAAGGCGCTCTACGCCTTCGATCCCGACGGCGCGCGCGCGACCGCGAAGGCATCGACCGAGCGCTGGCAGAAGAGCCAACCGATGGGTCCGCTCGACGGCGTGCCGGCGACGATCAAGGAGAACATCGCCACCAAGGGCGTGCCGGTGCCGCTCGGCGCGGCCAGCGTCAAGCAGGTCCCCGCCGCGGTGGATGCGCCGCCGGCGGCGCGCCTGCGCGAGGCGGGCGCGGTGATCTTTTCCAAGACCACGATGCCGGATTACGGCATGCTGTCGTCGGGCCTGTCGAGCTTCCACCCGCTCACCCGCAATCCCTGGGACCTGACCAAGAATCCCGGCGGCTCCTCTTCCGGCGCCGGTGCGGCCGGCGCCGCAGGTTACGGCCCGCTGCATCTCGGCACCGATATCGGCGGCTCGGTGCGGCTGCCGGCATGCTGGTGCGGCCTCGTCGCGCTGAAGCCGAGCCTGGGGCGGATTCCGATCGATCCGCCCTATGTCGGCCGCGTCGCCGGACCGATGACCCGCACTGTCGACGACGCCGCCCTGATGATGGGCGTGCTGTCGCGGCCCGACCGCCGCGACGGCATGAGCCTGCCGCCGGACAGCATCAACTGGAAGGCGCTGGACAAATCCCCGCGCAAACTGCGCATCGGCCTGATGCTGGATCCTGGCGTCGGCCAGGCGCTGGAAAAGGACGTGCGCGAGACCGTCGTGAAGGCCGCCAAGGCTTTCGAGGAGGCCGGCGCCGTCGTCACCGAAGTGCCGCCCGTGATGTCGCGCGAAATCCTCGACGGGCTCGACAATTTCTGGCGCGCGCGGATGTGGGACGATCTTTCGAAGCTTGCGCCCGCCGAGCGCGGCAAGGCGCTGCCCTATATCGTCAACTGGGCGGAAGCCGGCGCGAAACTGTCGGGCGTCGACGTCGTCAGAGGTTTCAACGCCACCATGGCGATCCGCGCGGCCGCGGCAAAGCTGTTCTGCGATCTCGATTACGTCATCTCGCCGGTATCGCCGGTGGTGAATTTCGGCGCCGAACTCGCCTCTCCGCTCAACGATCCCGCCAAACCGTTCGAGCACATCGCCTACACCGTGCCCTGGAACATGTCGGAAAATCCGGCCGTCTCGATCAATGGCGGCTATGACAAGAAGGGTTTTCCGATCGGCGTCCAGATCGTCGGCCGGCGCTTCGACGACCTCGGCGTGCTCGGCATGGCCAAGGCGTTTGAGGGCCTGCGCGGCGCGCAGAAGCCGTGGCCGAGCCCGCCGAAGAAGTAGCTCCGCCGTCATTCCGGGGCGTCGCGCAGCGACGAATCCGGAATCTCGCGCCAACAACTTCCGGATTCCGGGTCTGCGCCTATCGGCGCATCCCGGAATGACGGATCAACGTTAAAAACAAAACAGGAAGGAAACCCGCGGATGCCGTACGAGACGATCAAATACGAGGTCGCCGAGCAGATTCTCACGATCACGCTGAACCGGCCCGACAAGCTCAACGCCTTCAACGGCGTGATGCAGCAGGAACTGATCGACGCCTTCGACGCCGCCGACAATGACGACAACATCCGCGCCATCATCGTCACCGGCGCGGGCCGCGGCTTCTGCGCCGGCGCCGACCTTTCCTCCGGCGCCGACACCTTCGATCGCGACGCGCGGCGCGGGCCGGTGCGGCGCCTTGCCGACGGCAAGGTCGATTACAGCGACCACCAGGTGCGCGACGGCGGCGGCCAGGTGACCTTGCGCATCTTCAAATGCCTGAAACCCGTGATCGCGGCGGTGAACGGCCCGGCGGTCGGCATCGGCGTCACCATGCAGCTTGCGATGGATATCCGCATCGCCTCGGAAGCGGCGCGGTTCGGCTTTGTGTTCTCCCAGCGCGGCATCGTGCCCGAGGCCGCCTCGAGCTGGTTCCTGCCGCGGATCGTCGGCATCTCGCAGGCGCTGGAATGGTGCTACACCGGCAGGGTATTCCCGGCGCAGGAGGCGCTCGCCGGCCGCCTCGTCAGCAAGGTGGTGCCGCCGGACGATTTGCTGCCGACCGCACGCGCGCTCGCAAAGGAGATCGCCGCCAAGACCGCGCCGGTGTCGGTGGCGCTGATCCGGCAGATGATGTGGCGCATGTTAGGGGCCGACGATCCGATGGAAGCCCACAAGGTTGACAGCCGCGGCATCTACGCCCGCGGCCGTTCGGCGGACGTGAAGGAAGGCGTGGTGTCGTTCCTGGAAAAGCGCCCCGCCGTGTTCAAGGACAAGGTATCGAGCGACATGCCGGATTATTTCCCGTGGTGGGAAGAGCGGCAGTATGAGTGAGGCGGCATTAGCCGCAAACTCCTTCGTCGTCCCGGCGAACGCCGGGACCCAGAACCACCGGCCCTCATTTTGCGAAGAGCGTCCACCAATTTTGCTTCTCGACAGATCACGCGGCATGGGTCCCGGCGTTCGCCGGGACGACGAGGGATCGTGTCACATCGTCAGCGCCACGCGGCCGATCGCCTTGCGATCGATCAGCAGCCGCATCGCCTGCGCAACATCTTCCAGCGGCAGGCGGTGCGAGATGTGGGGGCGGATTTTGCCGGCTTCCGCCCATTCCAGCAATTTTTTGATCCGCGTCTCCGCAAGCCCGGGATTGCGCCGCACCGCCTCGCCGGCGCGGACGCCGAGCACGCTGGCGCCCTTGATCAGCAAGAGATTGGTGCGGGCAAGCCCAATGCCGCCGGTGAAGCCGATGATGAGCAGCCGCGCCCCCCAGGCGATGCAGCGCATGCTTTCCTCGAAGACCTGGCCGCCGACGGGATCGAACACCACGTCCGCGCCGCGGCCGTCGGTGATGCGCTTGACCGCATCGCGGAACGGCTCGCGGCTATACAGCACCAGATGATCGGCGCCCTTTGCCTGCGCCACGCTGAGCTTTTCCTCCGACGACGCCGCCGCGATCACGGTCGCACCCAGCATCTTGCCCATCTCGACCGCGGCAAGCCCCACGCCGCCGCCGGCGCCATGCACCAGCAGCACCTCGCCCGGTTCGACCCGGCCGCGATCGATCAGCGCGTGATAGGCGGTGCCGTGCGCGGCGAGAAACGTCGCGCCCTCGGCATAGTCGAATGCGCGCGGCAACGGGATCGTTTGCGACGGCGTCACCACGGCCTCATCGGCATAGGCGCCGTGGCGCATCTTGACGATGACGCGGTCGCCGACCGTTGCGCCCTCGGCGGCCTTGCCGACTTCGATCACCTCGCCCGCCGCTTCCATTCCCGGCGTGAACGGCAATTCCGGCTTGAGCTGATATTCGCCCGCCGCCATCAGGATGTCGGGAAAATTGATCCCGGCAGCATGAATGGCGACGCGCATTTCTCCTGATTTCAGCGGCACGGACGCAAATGTTTCCAGCCGCAGCCGCTCGGGCGGGCCGAGCTCGCGGCAGACGACCGCCTTCGGCATCAGGCGGCCCGCTCTTTGCGCCGCGCCAGCGCCTCGCGGATCAGCGGCATGCGGTCGTTGCCGAAATACATGTCGGTCTTGTCGATGAAGATGGTGGGCGAGCCGAAGCCGCCGCGCGCCATCACTTCATCGGTGTTGGCCTTGAGCTGGTCCTTGATCGCCTGCTCGCCGATGCCTGCGAAGAACCTTTGCGGATCGATGCCGACGCGCTTGCAGACCTCGGTCAGCACCGCGTCCTGCGAAATGTCGTGGTCCGCGCCCCAATAGGCCTCGAACACGGCGCGGGCGAACGGCACCATTTCCTTGCCGTCCCTGGCGAGCCAGATGCAGCCGCGCATCGCCTTCACGCTGTTCACCGGAAACACCGTCGGCCGCATCTTGATGGCAAGTCCGGCCGAGCGCGCCCAGTCCGCCATGTCCTTTTTCTGGTAGGCGAGCTTGGCCTCCACCGGGTGTTCGCGCTGGGCGTAGACGCTGGGGTTGATGGTGTTGAAGATGCCGCCGACCAGGATCGGCCGCCAGACGATCTCGGCGCCGAACTCCTTTGCCAAGGGCTGGATGTTGTGAAAGGCGAGATAGGTCCAGGGACTGGAGCAGTCGAAGAAGAATTCGATCATGGCGTTTCCTCGGTTATTGGTTTGATTGTGGTCGGGTCAACCCAGCTCGTCATTCCGGGATGCGCCTCTTGGCCAAGCCCGGAATCCATGGTCATTATCGTGGTTGTGGATTCCGGGCTCGCGCTTCGCGCGCCCCGGAATGACGAGACGTCATTTTTGCTTCGACATCTCCTTCGCCCGCTGTCCGAACATATTCTTCCTTGCCTCCTCATCGAACGGCTCCTTGACGAACTTGCCGATCGCGAGCCCCGCCTGCACCTGCGGCCGCGCGCGCACCGTGGCGTACCAGCGCTTGAGGTTCGGGTAATCGTCGAACGTAAAACCTTGCGCCTTGTGGGTCATGGTCCAGGGAAAACAGGCGATGTCGGCGATGGTATAATCATCGCCGGCGACATAGGCGCCGGTCTTGCCCAATTGCGTATCGAGCACGCAATAAAGCCGCGCCGCCTCGTCGCGGTAGCGCTCGATCGCGTAGGGGATTTTTTCCGGAGCATAGAGCGCAAAATGGCCGTGCTGGCCGAGCATGGGCCCGAGCCCGGACATCTGCCACATCAGCCATTGCGTGACGACCGAACGGCCGCGCAGATCCGCCGGCCAAAACCGCCCGGTCTTCTCGGCCAGGTAGATCAGGATCGCGCCGGTCTCGAACACCGAAAACGGCCCCCCGCCGTCGGCAGGCGCATGGTCCACGATCGCCGGAATCCGGTTGTTCGGGCTGATCGCCAGGAATTCCGGCCTGAACTGTTCCCCGGCCCGGATGTTGACGGGAATGACGGTATAGGGAAGGCCGAGTTCCTCCAGCATGATCGAGATTTTCCAGCCGTTCGGCGTCGGCGCGTAATGCAGGTCGATCATGGCCTTCCCCGGCGGGTCCACGCCGCGCCCAGCCCGGCGCGGGCGACTTTCGTTGTTCTTGTGGGGCGACCATAAGACATGGCAGACAGACCCTCAATCAAAACCCCGGGAGGCCCCTATGCTGTTTCCAACCACGATCGCCGGCTCCCTGCCGAAGCCGGAATGGCTGGCCGAGCCCAATACGCTGTGGGCGCCCTGGAAGTCGAAAGGCGACGAACTGGCGCGGGCCAAGCGCGACGCCACGCTTCTGGTCGTAAAACTGCAGGAAGATTCCGGCATCGACATCCTCACCGAGGGGGAGCAGTCGCGGCAGCATTTTGTCCATGGTTTCCTGGAGAAGGTCGAAGGGATCGATTTCGCCCACAAGGTCGAGATGGGAATCCGGAAAGACCGCTACAAGGCGATGGTGCCGCAGGTGGTGGCGCCGCTGCGGCTCAAGGGCCGCGTCCATGCCGACGAGGCCCGCATCGCCCGCACCCATACGTCGCGAAAACTGAAATTCACCCTGCCCGGCCCGATGACCATCATCGACACCATCGCCGACAAATATTACGGCGACCGCGTCAAGATGGCGTTCGCCTTCGCCGAACTGCTGAACGAGGAAGCGAAAGCCTTGCAGGCCGACGGCGTCGACATGGTCCAGTTCGACGAGCCCGCCTTCAACGTCTACATGGACGAGGTCTCGGACTGGGGCATAAGAGCGCTGGAGCGCGCCGCCGAAGGCCTGACCTGCGCTACCGCCGTGCACATCTGCTATGGCTACGGCATCAAGGCCAATACCGACTGGAAACAGACGCTCGGCAATGAGTGGCGGCAATACGAGGATATCTTTCCGGCGATCGACCGCAGCTCGATCCAGCAGGTCGCGATCGAGTGCCGCAATTCCAAGGTGCCGCTGGAACTCCTGAGCCTGCTCAAGGGCAAGATCGTGCAGGCCGGCGTGATCGACGTCGCCAGCGACACCGTGGAAACCGCCGACGACGTGGTCAAGGTGATCGACGCGGTGTCGAAATTCGTGCCGAAGAGCAACATCATCGCCACCACCAATTGCGGCATGGCGCCGATGCGCCGCGACATCGCGGAAGCCAAGCTGATGGCGCTCGGCGCCGGCGCGAAACTGGCTCGGCAGCAGCTCGGCTGATGGGCGCACCGAGACCCGCCGCGGCGATGTTGGCGGCGCTGTTCGCCGCGACCGTTTCGCCGGCGCAAGCCGAGGGCCGCGCCGAGTTCGTGTCCTGCCAGGCCATGGTCGAACGCGCGGCGCAACCGACGCAGGCGCCAGCCCTGCCGGACGAAGCGGCACTGGCGCGTTGCCGGCAGATCATCCGCGACTGGACGCTGCGGGAGTCCCGGATGAGCGTCGACGAAAACGGCAAGCCGCTGCGCTAACCGAGGCAGTCATTCCGGGGCGCGCGAAGCGCGAGCCCGGAATGACATCCATATGGTTCAAGCGGCTGCGCTCGGATGCAGCACTGGCTGGTATCCCGCCGATAACGCCCGCAGCGTCGAAGGCGGCGTCAGCAGCATCGCGTCTTGAAGCGTGTTCTGCGTATGGCGATAGCCGGCCGGCGACCACAGGTGCGCCTGCCCCTGCACGATCAGAAAACTCTCGCTGTCCCTGGCTCACCATCGCGCCATCGGGCAGTTTTTCCGGCGGCATCGGCAGCGGATGCAGCCGCTTGGTCCGCCCATCCAGCCGCTCGCGGTGGAGCACCGCATCGATCTCGCGCGCGAGAACGCCTGCGACGCCGTTGCCCGCCTCCCAGGCGGCGCGAAACCGGTTGGCGTCGTCGCGCCGGCAATAGAAGCACGGCCGGTGCCCCGCCGCGAGCGCAGTGGCCTCGTCGAGAAAGAACAGCTCGGTCCAGCTGCGACCGCCCATCACCTCGCGCCGCCGTCCCCGGAATTCGCAGACGCAAGTGAGCCACGCCTGGCTCGCCCAGCGCCGCGTCAGCGATTTGGTGGCGGCGTCATGGATGATGCCGCGATTGCCGGTGAACAGGCCGCGATGCGGGGTGACGATGATGTCGCCGAAAGGCGTGACGCGGTTCTGCAGCGGCATTTATGGCTCGATCGTTCATCCCGTCACGCCGCGCCGTCGCGGATCGGCGGCTGGAACGACAGCGCGGTATCCCAGGGAAAGTGGATCCAGGTGTCCTGCGACACTTCGGTGATGAAGGTATCGACCAGCGGCCTGCCTTGCGGCTTGGCGTAGACGGCGGCGAAATGCGCGTCCGGCATCATCGCGCGCACCAGCCGGCCGGTCTTACCGGTGTCGACAAGATCATCAACTATCAAAAGGCCCTTGCCGGTGCCGCCGCCGAGTTTTGCGACTTCGGCCGAAACGCCCTTGAGAGCCTGCAGGTCGCCCTGCTTGGTATGGTCGTAGCTGGCGATGCAGACGGTATCGATAACGCGAATGCCGAGTTCGCGCGCGACGATCGCCGCCGGAACCAGCCCGCCACGGGTGATGGCGATGATGGCTTGAAACGGTCCGACCTCGTTGAGCCGCCAGGTCAGCGCCCGGCAATCCCGGTGGAACTGGTCCCACGAGACCGGAAAGGCCCTGCCCGCCCGCTCCTGCGCGCTGAGTTCGGGATGCTCCGCCATCTCTGTTCTCCTGTATCCTGTCGGATGGTGGCAGCAGCTATCGCGGATGACGGGGGCCCTCCGCTCCGGCCGCGCGGTCAACTAGCGGACCACGTTCAACCCCGCCAGCATCTCCTTGACCGCGTTCATCGCGGCGGCGAGTTTTTCGGGATCGCGGGAACGGACGACGAGGTTGGTGTTCGGCTTCTTGTCCTCGTCGGTGAAGGGATAGCTGCCGATCACGGTATCGGGATGCGCGCTGGCGATTTCGCGCAAGGGACCGCCGATGTCGCCTTCCCGCGCATTGGCGCGGACCGTGTCCGACAGCATCCGCACGCCCGATTTGAGCTTGGGCGCGACGATGTCCATCATCGCCTGCATGATCGAGGGCACGCCGGCCATCACGATGACGTTGCCGAGTTTGAAGCCGGGCGCCAGGATGGTCGCGCTCTGGATCAGTTCGGCGCCGTCGGGGATCCGCGCCATCCGCAACCGCGCCTCGTTGAGATCCTGCGCGCCCCAGCGTTCGCGGAATCGCGCCACCACTTCCGGATGATGATCGATGCCGACGCCGAACGCCTTGGCGACGCTGTCGGCGGTAATGTCGTCATGGGTCGGCCCGATGCCGCCGGTGGTGAAGACATAGTCGTAACGATTGCGCAGCGCGTCGAGCGCGGCGATGATGTCGGGCTCGTCGTCGGCGACAACGCGAACTTCCTTCAGGTCGATCCCGATATTGGTCAGGTATTCGGCGATGAAGCCGATGTTCTTGTCCTTGGTCCGCCCGGACAGGATCTCGTCCCCGATCACCAGGATGCCCGCGGTGACGATCTCGCTCATAGCCTCTCCTCGCCCTGCATTTGACCTCGCTCAACCCACGCCGCGAAGCCATGGAGTATGCTGCAGGAATAAGCACCTGGCAGCCGATTTTTCAGGCAGATGGGGGACTGCGCTTCCCCAAATGCCTCGTCCCATGCATATCGCGCTGGCCCGGGCCTTGCTACCATCCCTTTAAGTCATGCACTGTCCCGCATGGCGCAAGGAAACAGTCGGGAAAACAGTCGGGGTTTATGGCAGTTGCGTTCGATGAAATGAACGGGCCCGGCGGCGACGTCCGCCCGGCCTACCAGGAGCTCTCCCGCTGGCTCAAGGAGACGCCACCGGACGCCCTGGAATATCGTCGTCAGGAGGCGGAGCTGTTGTTCCGCCGGATCGGTATTACCTTTGCCGTCTATGGCGACGCCGAGGCCCAGGAGCGGCTGATCCCCTTCGACGTGATCCCCCGGATCATGTCGGGAAAAGAGTGGACGATCCTCGAAAAAGGCCTGAAACAGCGGGTCCGCGCCCTCAATATGTTCCTGCGCGACATCTACCACGGCCGCGACGTGCTGCGCGCCAACATCATCCCGGACGACCTGATCTTCCAGAACCCGGTGTTCCGGCCCGAGATGAACGGGCAGGACGTCCCGCACGACGTCTACGTCCATATTGCCGGCATCGACATCGTCCGGGTCGATCCGGAAAACTTCTACGTCCTGGAGGACAATGCGCGCACGCCTTCGGGGGTGTCCTACATGCTGGAAAACCGCGAAATCATGATGCGGCTGTTTCCGGACCTGTTCGCCCGCCACCGTGTCGCGCCTGTGGAAAAGTATCCCGACGAGCTGCTGTCGGCGCTGCGGTCGGTGGCCCCGCTCAGCGCCACGGCCGAGCCGACGGTGGCGCTGATGACCCCCGGCGTCTACAATTCCGCCTATTACGAGCACTCGTTCCTGGCCGACAAGCTCGGCATCGAGCTGGTCGAGGGCCGCGACCTCATCGTCAAGAACGACGAGGTGTTCATGCGCACCACCGAGGGCCTCAAGCGCGTCGATGTGATCTACCGCCGGGTCGATGACGACTTCCTCGACCCCCTCACCTTCCGCCCGGATTCCGCGCTCGGCGTGCCCGGGCTGATGTCGGCCTATGCGGCCGGCAACATCACGCTCGCCAACGCGGTCGGCACCGGCATCGCCGACGACAAGGCGGTCTATTCCTACATGCCGGACATCGTGAAGTTCTATCTCGGCGAAGAGCCGATCCTGAAGAACGTGCCGACCTGGCGCTGCCGCGAGCCCAAGGATCTCGCTTACGTGCTCGATAATCTCTCCGAACTGGTGGTGAAGGAAGTGCACGGCTCCGGCGGCTACGGCATGCTGATCGGGCCGGCCGCGACCAAAGCGACTATCGAGGCGTTCCGCGATAAATTGAAGCGCGAGCCGGAAGGCTTCATCGCCCAGCCGACACTGGCGCTGTCGACCTGCCCGACCTGCGTCGAAAGCGGGCTGGCGCCGCGCCATGTCGACTTGCGGCCGTTCGTGCTGACGGGAAGCAGCCACGTCACCATCGTGCCGGGGGGCTTGACGCGGGTGGCGCTGAAGGAAGGCTCGCTGGTGGTGAATTCGAGCCAGGGTGGCGGCACCAAGGACACCTGGATACTGGACGAGTAGTCGCATGCTGTCGCGCACCGCCGAAAACCTGTACTGGCTCGCCCGCTACGTCGAACGCGCGGAATATCTGGCGCGCACCATCGAGGCGACGCTGCGCGTCACCGCGCTGCCCAACGCCTATATCGGCCAGACCAACGAATGGGATTCGGCGCTTCTGACCGCGGGCGTCAGCGCCAGCTTCTATCGGGTCCACGAGGAGGCCAACGAGCGCAACGTCGTCGACTATCTGTCGTTCGCCCCGGAAAATCCGTCCTCGATCAAGAACTGCATCGAAAACGCCAGGTTGAATTCGCGCTCGGTGCGCACCGCGCTGACGAGCGAGATGTGGGACACCATCAACTCGGCCTGGATCGACCTGCAGGAAGTCTGGAGCAAAGGCACCAAGACCCGCGAGGAACTGACCAAGTTCCTGCGCTTCGTGCAGGAAACCTCGCTGCGGTTCGACGGCTCGGCCTACCGCACCATGCTGCGCAACGATGCCTACTGGTTCTCGCGGCTGGGCCTGCATCTGGAGCGCGCCGACAACACCGCCCGCATCCTCGACGTCAAATATCACGTGCTGCTGCCGGAGGAGGAACATGTCGGCGGTCCGCTCGACTATTACCAGTGGACCTCGATCCTGCGCTCGGTCTCGGCGCTGACCGCCTATCACTGGGTCTATCGGGAAACGTTAAAACCCTGGCTGATCGCGGATCTCCTGATCCTCAACGATTCACTGCCCCGATCGCTGGCGAGCTGCTACGGCAATCTGGTGCGCAATCTCGACCAGATCGGTGTCGCCTATGGCCGCCAGGGCCCTTCCCAGCGCCACGCCCGCGGGGTACGCAATCGGCTGGAACACAGCCATATGGACGATATCTTCCAGCACGGGGTGCACGAATTCATCCAGGAATTCATTTCGGATAACGGGCGCCTCGGCGAAATCATCACCAAGCAATATCTGGTTTAGGAGCTAGCTTTGACGGCTCGCCGGAGATTCGGAAATCCAACCCATGCGCCTGCGAATTGCCCATACCACCAGCTACCGCTACGAGCCGGCGGCCACCGGCGTCATTCAGACCCTGCGGATGACGCCCGGCAGCCATGACGGGCAGTACGTCGCCGAGTGGCAGATCGACGTCTCCACCGATTCACGGCTGCAAGTGCACCAGGACGCCTTCGGCAATGTCACGCATGTGCTGACCGAGGGGACGATCGCCGATCTCACCATCGCTGTCGAAGGCCTGATCGAGACCCACGACACCGGCGGCGTGCTCAGGGGCACCGACGAGCGCTTTCCGCCGAGCCTGTTCCTGCGCTCTACCTCGCTCACCGAAGTCAATCCGGCGATGGCGAATTTCTCGCGCGAGCTGCGCGCGGAATCCGAGGACGACGTGCTCGGGTTCCTGCATGCGCTGATGACGCAGATCAACGAACACATGACGTTCGACGAAGACCCCACCAATAGCGGCACCTCGGCGGTGGAGGCGTTCGGATTGAAGCGCGGGGTGTGTCAGGACTACGCGCACATCTTCATCGCCTGCGCGAGAAGCGGCCTGGTGCCGGCACGCTTCGTCGCCGGCCATTTCCTGCGCTCCGACGGCATGGTGCATCAGCAGGCCGGCCACGCCTGGGCGGAAGCCTTCGTGCCCGATCTCGGCTGGGTCGGGTTCGATCCGGCCAACGGTATCTGCACCACCGACGCCCATGCCCGCGTCGCCATCGGACTGGATTACCTCGGCGCGGCGCCGGTGCGCGGCACCCGCTACGGCGGCGGCATGGAGACGCTGACGGTCGCGGTCAAGGTCGAGCAGGCCGGCGGACGGCAGGGCCAGTGGCAGAGCCAGTCGTGAATTTGCGTCGTCCTTCCCCGGCCTGTGGCGCGAGGCTGCCCGCAAAATTGATCCGCGCTCGCTTGCGAACCGCAGTGCGGTCGGCAAATATAGCGGGGATTTGCGGGAACGCCCGGCTGACCCATGAACGCCGCGAATGTCATTGGAATGTGGCTGAAAGCTGCATTGTGGTGCGGCCTGTTCGCGATCGTGTCCGATCCCCCTGATGCATCGGCCACCTCGCGCGGTGGCGGGGTAGTTATCGGCGACGCCAGAATGGCGTTCCTGTCGGAGAACCGGGATGAACCGGTACAGCCACCGGAAGAAACGCCTTCCCCCTCGCCGCAGCAGGACAGCAGGAATTTCGACGGGGCATGGACATTCACCAGCGCCGGATGTCCGCATACCGGCTCGTTGCCGGCGATGATCACCGGCGGAAAAATCATCGTCAAAGGCGGCAGCGGCCAGGTCGACCCGGACGGCACGCTGCATTCGGTCGGCGCCGGCGGCGGCATGACCCTGACCGCCGTCGGACGGCTATTGGGCAACACCGGTTCTGGAACGTTCAGCCGATCCGACGGCTGCGTCGGCAACTGGATCGCCATCAAGCACTAGATTGCCGCGGCAACTCCATTGATCCATAACTCTTCTGGAAACTTCGACGGGAGAGAGCCAATGTCGGAAACCGACAAGATGTTCGCCGGCTCGATCCCGGAGAACTATGATCGTTACATGGTCCCGTTGATCTTCCAGGGATATGCCGAGGATATCGCCCGGCGAGCCGCCGAGTTTTCGCCCCGGACCGTCCTCGAGACCGCCGCTGGTAGTGGCGTGGTTGTTCGGGCGCTGGCACCAAGGCTTTCGCCGAATGCCAGCTACGTCGTTACCGACCTCAACCAGCCGATGCTTGACTATGCTGCGCGACAGATCGCCGACGATCGCATCAGCTGGCGCAAAGCGGACGCACTGGCGCTACCCTTCGAAGATGCGGCCTTCGATCTCGTTTGTTGCCAGTTTGGCGCCATGTTCTTCCCCGATCGCCAGTTGGGCTACCGCGAGGCAAAGAGGGTCCTCAAGCCCGGCGGATGTTTCTTGTTCAACGTATGGGATCGCATCGAGCAGAATGTGTTCGCGAACGATGTGACGAACGCGCTCGCAGAAGTCTTTCCGGACGACCCTCCCCGCTTTTTGGCGCGCACGCCGCACGGCTATCACGACCCCGCACAGATCCGCAGTGATCTGGAAAAAGCAGGCTTTTCCAACGTGGTGATCGACACCAGGGCTGACGAGAGCCGCGCATCCTCGCCGCGTCATCCAGCCGTGGCCTATTGTCAGGGAACCCCGCTTCGCAACGAGATCGAAGCCAGAGATGCGGGCAAGCTCGAGGCCGCAACCGATCACGCCGCATCGGTTATCGCAAGCAGGCACGGAAACGGCGAGGTTGCCGCAAAAATTCAGGCACACGTAATTTTGGCTATGGTCCAGGAGTGAGCTTTCGACGGCCCGTTGGTCGGATCACAAGGTTGCGGCGCAGCTTTTGGCGCAAGGATGAAGGGCCGCGACGTCCGCTGTACCTCTGCTATCGGCGCAAGCGCGCGATTGCTCCGGCGATGATTTGCATCGCCACGCCAACGACCCATCCCAGCATGATCATGATTGTCCAAAAGATGTGAGGTGCTGCCCGAAACAGAATTACGCTGACTGATACGAATGCCATCCACGTGGCGAGAAACGTGCCGACGGCGCTGAGGAATTCCGCGGTATCGATCTTTCCATCGGTGTCGTCAGACCTGCCATTTGGTTCGTGAAAAGGCAGAGGGGGAGTATCAATTCCCAGGTAAAACCCGATTGCCCCGGCAATCATCATGACGACGATAAAACCCTGGGACGTGAGCATGCCGATGCTCGACCCCACATGGGCGGCAACGAACAAGCCGCATGCTGCTCCGGCCATCGCGAGCCCGATGCGCTCCAGGACATGGGCAGATTTTCTTACACGGAATCGCATCGTCGCAACTCACAGAGTGCGAGGACAACAGATTAGGACATTTTTCTTCCGTGTGGAAGAATTGCATATCAAGGCACAGGTACAGCCGCACCCCGGGGTGACGGCGGGGAATTGAGCCTGACCGCGGCTGGAATGGGGCGAATGGGGTTGGAGCAACACGCAAAATTGGCTAGTAATTCCCGGCGTCGGATGCGTTCGGGGATCCTGGAATGACCTATTGCTGCGGAGTTTTGGTGCGGGACGGCCTGGTCATGATCGCGGACACCAGGACCAATGCCGGCCTCGACAACGTCTCCACCTTCCGCAAGCTCCATATCTTCTCCAAGCCCGGCGAGCGCATCATGGCGGTCGCCAGCGCCGGTAACCTGGCGATCAGCCAGTCGGTGCTGTCGACCCTGACCGAGGGGCTCGAGGATCCGCACACCGGCGAGATCGAAACGCTGATGAATGCGCCGACCATGTTCCAGGCGGCGCAGCGCATCGGCCGCGCCATCCGCGCCGTGCACGCCACCGAAGGCACCGCGCTGCAGTCCGAGGACATCAATTTCGACGTCTCGTTTCTGTTCGGCGGCCAGATCAAGGGCTCGCGGATGCGGCTGTTCATGGTCTATCCGGCCGGCAATTTTATCGAATGCACCACCGACACGCCATACCTTCAGATCGGCGAGCACAAATACGGCAAGCCGGTGCTCGACCGTGCCATGCATTACGACGTTGAATTGTACGAAGCGCTGAAGACCAGCCTGATTTCGATGGATTCGACGATGCGCTCCAATCTCGGCGTCGGCTTGCCGATCGACGTGCTGGTGGTGCGCACCGACGTCTGCGACGCCGACCTCAATCACCGCATTGAGGCCGGCGAGCCGTATTTCCACGATCTGCGCTCGCGCTGGTCGGCGGCGCTGCGCGCGGCGCACCAGAATATTCCGCGACCACCCTACAAGGTTGAAACCTGAACCAAGAACATAACAAGGCGAGGAAACAATGACCGAGGCAGCAAACAAAATCGCGCTCGTGACCGGCGCGGGCACGGGAGTCGGACGCGCGGCGTCGCTTGCGCTGATGAAGGCCGGTTTTACGGTCGTGCTCGCCGGACGGCGCATGGAAATGCTGCAGGAAACGCAAAAACTCGGCGACAATGTCGGCAAGAGCCTTCCAGTGTCGGCCGATATGACTGATCCCGGCTCGATCGCGGCCCTGTTCGCCAAGGTGATGGACGTCTACGGCCGCCTCGACGTGCTGTTCAACAATGCCGGCATGGGCGCGCCGCCGGTGCCGTTCGAGGATCTTTCGCTGGCGCAATGGCAGGCGGTGGTGAACACCAACCTGACCGCGCCGTTCCTTTGCACGCAGCACGCCTTCCGCATCATGAAGGACCAGACCCCGCGCGGCGGCCGCATCATCAACAACGGCTCGATCTCCGCGCACGCGCCGCGGCCGTTCTCCTCGGCCTATACCTCGACCAAGCACGCCATCACGGGCCTCACCAAGGCCACCAATCTCGACGGCCGCGGCTACGATATCGCGGTCGGCCAGATCGATATCGGCAATGCCGCGACCCCGATGACCGATCGCATGGTCGACGGCGTGCTGCAGCCCGACGGTCGCAAGATGCCGGAACCGCGCATGGACGCCAAGGCGGTCGGCGACGCCGTGGCCTACATGGCGACCCTGCCGCTCGACGCCAACGTGCTGTTCATGACGGTGATGGCGACCAAGATGCCGTTCGTCGGACGGGGGTAGCCATCGGCGGGACTGCCGCCCCATCCACCATGCCATCGGAGAGCGGGGCGCCATTCCGCAAACGGCTCTCGCGATCAAAAAATCGTCAACCGCCGCGAAATGCCGATGATCTGGCCTTTTCGCGCGGTTCGCTCTTGTTCTCCGCTAGACCGTGACGGTGCATCGGTCTACAGCACGCTTGTGCCGGGGGCGGCCAGCGTTAAGGAGAGGCGATGCAGCCGCGGTACCGGAAGAACCTCAACGTTCTGATTCCCTGCATCGTCGTGCTCGGCATCATGTCCGCCTTGGTGGCCTACGCCCCGGAATTGTATCGCAAATTCTGCGGAGCGACCGGATATGGTGGTACGACGCAGAGGGCCTATTCCGATCCGGCGGCCACATCCAAACGAACCGTGACAGTTGCATTCGACAGCAACGTCGCGCCGGGCCTGCCGTGGCGATTTGAACCGAAGCAGCGTTCCGTGACGGTTCATCTCGGCGAACAGAAGCTTGTGTTCTTTACCGCCGAGAATCTCGGTAATGAACCGATCGTCGCACACGCGACATTCAACGTCACGCCGGAGACGAGCGGCATCTATTTCAACAAGATCCAATGTTTCTGCTTCAATGAAGAACGCCTCGACCCGCATGAGAAGGTCGACATGCCCGTCGTCTTTTATGTCAATTCAGCCTTCGCGAAAGATTCGGAGATGCTGCACGTCGATACCATCACGCTCAGCTACACGCTCCTCCGCTCGGCCAAACCGACGGGAGCAAGAAACCTTTCACGCTTCCTGGCCGATGCGGCGCCGGACGCCGTCAATGGCCAACAGCTCTTCAGCGAACGCTGCACGGCGTGTCACGCGATGGACCACAACCAGACCGGACCCATGCTCGGCGGCGTGATCGGCCGCAAGGCCGGGTCGGCGCCCGGCTACCATTATTCGCCGGCCTTGAAGAGTGCCGGGCTCATCTGGTCCACCGACAATCTCGATCGGTGGCTGACCAATCCGCAGAAATTCGTGAGCGGCGCGCGAATGCCGGTTCGCGTGCTCGACGCGCCCTCCCGCCGCGACATCATCGCCTATCTGCAAAAGGCAAGCCAGGAAAGCGAGCAGCGCCAGGCTCCGGCTAACGCCCACGCGCGCGGCTCCGACCCTGAATACTAGGGCATGACCCGACCTAAATCGCTCGCGCAAGGGCTCCCTACTCCAGCCGCTCGACCTCGCGCAGCGTCGGAAACAGCTTCATCCACAGCAGCGCCACCGCTACGGTGCCGACGCCGCCGAGCACGGCCGCCGGCATCGCGCCGAACAGCGCGGCGGTGACGCCGCTTTCGAACTGGCCGAGCTGGTTGGAGGCGTTGATGAACAGGAAGTTCACCGCGCCGACGCGGCCGCGCATCTCGTCGGGCGTGGCAAGCTGCACCAGGGAAAAGCGGATCACCACGCTGACGGTGTCGGCCGCTCCCATGATCGCCAGCGCCAGCACCGACAGCCACATCCATTGCGAAACGGCGAACACCACCGTCATCACGCCGAACACGATGACGGCCTGAAACATCCGCATGCCGACGCGGCGGTGGATCGCGTGGCGCGCCAGCACCATGGTCATCAGCAGCGCGCCGACCGCGGGCGCGGCGCGCAGAATGCCGAGGCCCAGGGGGCCGGTCATAAGGATATCGCGCGCGTAGATCGGCAATAGCGCGGTCGCGCCGCCCAGCAGCACCGCGAACAAATCGAGCGAGATGGTGCCCAGGATCGCCGGATTGTTGCGGACGAACCGGACGCCGGCAAACAGGTCGGCGGGCGTTGCGGCATCCCTGACGGCGGCCGGCTGCGTCAGGCGGATCGCGCCCATCAGGATCGTGCCCGCGAGGCAGAACGCCACCATCAAGCCGTAGGGCAAAGCCGGCGAAACCACATAGGCGAGGCCGCCAAGCGCCGGGCCGGTGATGGTGGCGAGCTGGCCGACGCCGCTCGAGATCGCGGTGGCCCGCTGCAGCGAGCCCGGCGGCGCCACCAGCGGCAATAGCGCGGCCGTCGCCGGATTTTCGAACGCGCCGGCCGTTCCCAGCACGGCCATGGCCACGAAAATCTGCCACACCGTGAGCGTGGCGGTATAGGCGCCCCATGCCAGGAACAGCGCGGTCAGCGCCTCGACGATCAGGCAGATTTGCACGACCCGCCGGCGCTCGTAACGATCGACCGCGTGCCCCGCGACAAATACCAGCAGCGCCGTGGGAAGGAACTGGACCAGTCCGATCATGCCGAGATCGAACGCGCTGCCGGTCAGGTCGTAGATCTGCCAGCCGACGGCGACGGCGGCGATCTGGCCGGAGAAGCGCGAGAAACTCCGCGACAGCACGAACAGCAAAAACGAGGGATGTTTGAGCAGGGCGCTGGAGCCCGCTTGCATCAGGGACGACATCGTTCAACCGGTTCTGCTTCACTTTGAATTGTGAGCAGTCGCCCGCTCCAAATCTCCCATCAGGCCGTGGCCGACCCCTGCGGTGTTGTCAATGCCGCCGCTCCGGCGCTGGCGGGATACAGCATTGCGCTTGAAAGCGTGCCACTGCCATAATCGCCGCGGCGCCTGGGGGAATCATGCTTCAATTACAATCGGCGTTCGGCGTGCTGGCGTTGCTCGCGATCGCCTTCGCGTTTGGGGAGAACCGCCGCAACGTTTCGCTGCGGCAGGCCGCGATCGGGCTTTTCGTCACCCTGCTCACCGCCATTGTGCTGATCAAGCTGCCGGTCGTCGCGCATGCCTTCGGCGTCATCAACGATGCGGTAGGCGCAATTTCGTCAGGCCTCGCGCGCGGGCACCTCCTTCGTGTTCGGCTATCTCGGCGGCGGCGCGCTGCCGTTCGACCTGAAGGCGCCCGGCGCGGATTTCATCCTCGCCTTCCAGGCGCTGCCGGTGGTGCTGGTCATGAGCGTGCTGACGACCCTGCTGTTCTACTGGCGCATCCTGCCGCCGGTCGTGCGCGGCATGGCGTGGCTGCTGGAACGCACGCTCGGCGTCGGCGGCGCGGTCGGGCTTTCCACCGCCGCCAACATCTTCCTCGGCATGGTGGAATCGCCGCTGTTCATCCGGCCGTATCTGGCACAACTGACGCGCAGCGAACTGTTCCTGGTGATGACCGGCGGCATGGCCGGCATCGCCGGCACCGTGCTGGTGCTCTACGCCACCTTGCTGGCGCCGCTGATCCCCGATGCCGCCGCGCATTTCGTCATTGCTTCCGTGCTGGGCGCACCGGCGGCAATCCTGATCAGTTTGATCATGGTGCCGGAGACCAGCGACGTCAGGACCGGCGGCGCGCTTAGCGACCCCGAGATGCACGCCTCCTCGACCATGGACGCCATCGTCAAGGGCACCGTCGCCGGCCTTGAGCTGCTGCTCAATATTGTCGCGATGCTGATCGTGCTGGTGGCGCTGGTCTATCTCGCCAACGCCATTTTGGGGCTGCTGCCGGAGGTCGGCGGAAAGATTTCGCTGCAGCGCATGCTCGGCTACGTCATGGCGCCGGTTTGCTGGCTGATGGGCCTGCCATGGCCGCAGGCCGTCACCGCGGGCAGCCTGATGGGCACCAAGACCGTGCTGAACGAGCTGATCGCCTATGTCGATCTGTCGAAACTCGGCACGGACGCGCTCGATCCGCGTTCGCGGCTGATCATGCTCTATGCGATGTGCGGCTTTGCCAATTTCGGCAGCCTCGGCATCATGATCGGCGGCCTCGGCACCATGGCGCCGGAGCGGCGCGAGGAGATCAATTCGCTCGGATTGAAGTCGATCGTCTCGGGCACGCTGACCACCTGCCTGATGGGCGCGATCGTGGGCGTGCTGACGTAACCCGCCGCCGTCATTCCGGGGCGCCCGGAGGGCGAACCCGGAATGACGAACCATGATCTTGGCAGCAACGCAGGCACAAACATTGCGCGGCGGCTTACACCGCCAGTTCGGTCGTCTTGAACTCCGCCGGCAGGATCACCTCCAGCAACTCGACGTCGTCGGAATAATCCATGATCAGATGCTTGATGCGGGGCGGCTGGATCCACGCGCTGCCCTGTTCCATCAGGCTTTCGCCATGGCCTTCCATGTAGGTCTTGACCCAGCCTTTCAGGACATAAACCATCTGGAAGTCGACGTCGTGGAAATGCAGCTTTGAAACTTCCGCCGGATCGCACGGTCCGATCAGCCGGATCACATGCGCCTGCGCCAGGCCGTTGGTTGCGCCGGCAAAGCCGAGATCGCGGTAGTGCGCGTAGGCGCGCAGGCCGTCGGCCTTAAAATCCTCTTCGCGGTGATGGCTGATGGCGATGCGCTGTTTGGCGCGCGGCCGCTTGGCGGGAGCCGGGGCCCGGCCCTTGGACTTGAGCTTCTTGCGCGCGGTGGATTTGGCGGCGGTCTTATGGGCGGTTTTGCGCGCGGTTTTACGCGCGGGCGATTTCTTCTGCGCAGCGGTGCGGCTTGCTGCCCTTGATTTCGGCTTCTGCTTGGCCATCTCTGCTCTCCCTTTCCGTTTATGCGGAAAGGCTAGCACATTTCGTGGTCCGTAGGGTGGGCTAAGCCACTTGTCCGCCGTAGCTCAAAGAGCGAAGGCGGAAGCGAGCCCACCGCGATAGAGCGACGGTTTGTGGTTGCTGTGGTGGGCACGGCGCAAGAGCGCCTTTGCCCACCCTAGGAAGATCCGAGGCAGCTTGCTCAGTGCAGCCGGAACACGCCGTCGACGGCGCGCAGTTCGGCGGGCTTGATCAGCTTGGAATGCGCCACGGTGACCGAGAACAGCGGGCCTTCGAGCTTCTCCTGCCAGAAGGCGAGGAAATCCTTCAGCGCCGGGAATTTCGGAAACAGGTCGTAATTCTGCCAGACGTAGGTCTGCAGCAACGACGGGTGATCCGGCATCCGGTAAAGAATTTGCGCCGTCGTCAGCCCATACCCCAGAACCTGCTTCCGGAAATCCTCGGAAACAACCCCAACCCGCGAAACCATGCCAAACCTCCATTGCAGGAAGCGCATTTCACGACGGTGGCCACCAACCGGAGCCACCCCGGCGGAGATGCGCTCACATGAGAGAAATGTGACGCACGTTACCAACCCATCACAAGCCTAAATGTTTAACGGTCTGTTGAAAAATCGCGCGTTAGCAGCAGCTTACCGCACGTGCTAATACGGGGTCCGGGAGCTGGCCGGCGGAATTAATCATGATTAACGAAATTGGCAGGCGTCATATTTGAGTGCCAATTTTTCTGCTAAAGGCCCTTGTTCCCCGTCAAACTCTGGCTTATGTCCAGACCGGTCGCGCTGGCACTCGCTGGCATAGACTGCCAAATTTCAAATTTCGACAACATCTTCAGAAACTTAGGAGGACTGCATGAAATTCCGTCCGCTTCACGACCGCGTCGTGGTCAAGCGTATCGACGCCGAAGAGAAGACAGCTGGCGGCATCATCATCCCGGACAGCGCCAAGGAAAAGCCCTCGCAGGGCGAAATCACCGCTGTGGGTCCGGGCGGCCGCGACGAAGCCGGCAAGCTGATCCCGATCGACCTCAAGGTCGGCGACCGCGTGCTGTTCGGCAAGTGGTCGGGCACCGAGGTCAAGCTCGATGGCGAAGAGCTCCTGATCATGAAGGAGAGCGACATCATGGGCGTTCTCACCGACCTCCCCGCCACGAAGAAGAAGGCCGCGTAAGCCGCCGACGCACACGCTCACCCTGAGGAGCGCCCGCGCGGCGCCTCTGGACAGGGTGAGAGACAGACATCAACTCAGGGAAACCCAATATGTCAGCTAAAGAAGTCAAATTCGGCGTCGACGCCCGCGATCGCATGCTGCGCGGTGTCGACATCCTCGCCAACGCCGTCAAGGTGACGCTCGGCCCCAAGGGCCGCAACGTCGTGCTCGACAAGTCGTTCGGCGCTCCCCGCATCACCAAGGACGGCGTCACCGTCGCCAAGGAGATCGAGCTCGACGACAAGTTCGAGAACATGGGCGCCCAGATGGTGCGCGAAGTCGCCTCCAAGTCGGCCGACGCTGCCGGCGACGGCACCACCACCGCGACCGTTCTCGCGGCTGCGATCGTCCGTGAAGGCGCCAAGTCGGTTGCCGCCGGCATGAACCCGATGGACCTGAAGCGCGGTATCGACATGGCGGTGGAAGCCGTGGTCGCCGACCTCGTCAAGAACTCCAAGAAGGTCACCTCGAACGAGGAAATCGCCCAGGTCGGCACCATCTCCGCCAACGGCGACGCCGAGATCGGCAAGTTCCTCTCCGACGCCATGAAGAAGGTCGGCAACGAGGGCGTCATCACGGTCGAGGAAGCCAAGTCGCTGGAAACCGAACTCGATGTCGTCGAAGGCATGCAGTTCGACCGCGGCTACATCTCGCCCTACTTCGTCACCAACGCCGACAAGATGCGCGTTGAAATGGACGACGCCTACATCCTGATCAACGAAAAGAAGCTCTCCTCGCTGAACGAGCTGCTGCCGCTGCTCGAGGCCGTGGTGCAGACCGGCAAGCCGCTGGTCATCGTCGCCGAAGACGTCGAAGGCGAAGCGCTCGCCACCCTCGTCGTCAACCGCCTGCGTGGCGGCCTGAAGGTCGCGGCCGTCAAGGCTCCGGGCTTCGGCGATCGCCGCAAGGCCATGCTGCAGGACATCGCGATCCTGACCGGCGGCCAGGCGATCTCGGAAGATCTCGGCATCAAGCTCGAGAACGTCACGCTCAACATGCTCGGCCGCGCCAAGAAGGTGATGATCGACAAGGAGAACACCACCATCGTCAACGGCGCCGGCAAGAAGGCCGACATCGAGGCGCGCGTCCAGCAGATCAAGGCGCAGATCGAGGAAACCACCTCGGACTACGACCGCGAGAAGCTGCAGGAGCGTCTGGCCAAGCTCGCGGGCGGCGTCGCGGTGATTCGCGTCGGCGGCGCGACCGAAGTCGAAGTCAAGGAGCGCAAGGATCGCGTGGATGACGCGATGCATGCGACCCGTGCGGCCGTCGAGGAAGGCATCGTCCCGGGCGGCGGCGTCGCCCTGCTCCGTGCTTCCGAGCAGCTCAAGGGCCTGCGCACCAAGAACGACGACCAGAAGACCGGCGTCGAGATCGTGCGCAAGGCGCTGTCCTGGCCTGCCCGCCAGATCGCGATCAACGCGGGCGAGGACGGCTCCGTCATCGTCGGCAAGATCCTCGAGAACAAGTCGTATGCTTACGGCTTCGACTCGCAGACCGGCGAATATGGCGACCTCGTCAAGAAGGGCATCATCGACCCGACCAAGGTGGTCCGTGCGGCGATCCAGAACGCAGCTTCGGTTGCGGCGCTGCTGATCACCACCGAAGCCATGGTGGCCGAACTGCCGAAGAAGAACGCCGGCGGCGGCGGCGGTATGCCCCCGGGCGGCGGCATGGGCGGCATGGATTTCTAAGTCCAGCCACTCAGGCGACGTATCCAGCAATGCAAAACCCCGGCAGCGATGCCGGGGTTTTTGTTTGGGCCTTGCTTCCTGTTGCGAGATCAGGCGACCAGCGCCGGGCCGCTGGCCAGATACCGGCTCTTGCCGATATCGAAGATGAAATGCGGCGTCGCTCCGGACAGCTCCCGGGTAAACAGACCGTCGCGTTTGATCCCGCCGATCTTGGTCATCGCGCCCTGCGAGCGCCAGTTCGTCTCGCCAACCCAGAAGATGACGGTATCGACGAAGGTGAAGGCATGGTCGAGCATCAGCCGCTTGACCTCGCGATTGGTCTGTCCGCCCCAATGGCTGCGGACAATGAAGGTCCAGCCGATCTCGACTTCGCTCAGCTTGGGTTCATGGCCGTAATAGCGGCTCGATCCGATCAGCCGGCCGGTGGCGCGGTCGACGAACACGAAGGCCATCTTCGAGGCGACCGCGCTGTCGAAATATTCCCGGAAGGCCGGCTCGGTGTAGCGGTTGGATCGAGGATGGACCTTCCAGATCTCAGGGTCGGAGCCGGCCGCGAACAATTCCGTCCAATCGGCGGCCGCGATCGGCCGCACGATCACGGTCGGGCCGGTCAACGTTGGTTGGAAATCGGGTTGGGACATAGGGCAGAGATTGCGTCGTTCGTTCGGCCCGCGCAAGTTGCCGGGCGGTCTCTCCCCAAGTGTCGCGCCGCCGCCCTACTCCACCCGCGCGACCACCGCCAGCCGCTTGATGCCCTGATTGCGGTAGGCGTTCAGGAAGGCGTTGTAGTCCTTGAAGGAAACGCAGCCGTTGGAATTGCCGTTCGGCCCGAGCATGTAGGTGTGCGCGAGCAGGCCGCTGCGGCCATAGATCGCTTCCTCGCCGCCGATCGGGTTCAGCCGCAGCGCCGGCACGCCATGAAACAGCGCCTCGCGCGGCTTAAGTTCGTAGATATGCGGCGGCGTCACGCCGCGCATCCGGATGCGCGCCGAACTGGGATCGTCGAGTTCGGAGCCGAGACCGGAATGCGCCTCGAGCTTGCTGCCGTCGGGCAGGTAAACCGCGTGTGCGGAAATGTCGTAGACCGCGGTCGAGCGATCATACGGCGCCGAGCCGCCGAGCGCCGGATTCTGGCTGCGCCCCAGTTCCTGTCCGAGACTTCCGGTGACGCTGGCGTCGGCGGAGGCGTAGGCCAGCAACGAACCATGCGAGGGTTCCTTGCCCCACAGCTTTTCGGTGATCGAATGTCTCTCGTTCGAGGCGAGCGACATCACCGCGGCCTTGGCACGCTGCGCCATGTCGCGAACCGCCGATGCCGGCGATCTCGCCTCCGGGGTCTCGGCCGGACGCTGCGGCGGAAGTGCTGCGACCTGAACCAGCGCCTTCGGCTTCGGCGCTTCGGCAAGCTTCGGCGTTTCGCGTTTTGCCTTGCCAGCGTCGGCAAGTTTCGCGGTTTCCGATGATGGCTTCGGTGCCTCCGCGACCCTGGACTTTTCGGGCTGCGGGGCCGGCTCAACCCCTTCCGGAGCCGCGGCGGCGAAGCGGTCGTCGAATGACAGGGTCGAGGCCGGCGCGAGCGCGATCGATTTGGCGACCGGCGGCGCCTGTTCGCGCAGGGCCGCAAACGCATCGCTCACCACCGACTGCGGTTCGCGCGCGGCAACGGCCGGCGAACGTCTTACCAGCGGTGCATCGAAATTGGCGCTGCCGAGCGTCGGGTACACATCGGACCGGAAGACATTGCTGTAGACAGTCCAGGCGCTGCCCAGCACCAGGCATGCGATGGCCGCACCGCCGAGAAAATTCTGAGGGATGGATTTCCGGGATGAACGTTTGGATTTGGCATCCGCGGAATCAAAACACGCACTCGTACTATAACTCATCCACCTTGCATCCAGACTGGTCCCACCTTGATCCCCTTCCAGGCTGCGCCCCGATGATGCGCGTTCCCGCGGATGCATTCGAGCGCCCCCGGCGCGCGATGTATCAGCGGAAATTCCGCTGATCATCTCGCAGAGGTGCGGAGCGTCATTAAGGCGACTTTTAGTTAAATGCGGATTAAGTCGGGGCGGATGTTGGGCATGGTTAACGCATGCCTTATTCCCGTGTGGATACGGATCAAGTTAGGCCGGATTCTGGCGGGTTTCTCGATTATTTGGGCTTTGGTTCCACAAGCCCCGACGTGACCCCGGAAATGCTGCCGATCGGCATCAAATCCGGTGCGCTGCGCGGGTCCTGACCACGATCCGCCGAGACGCCATTCATGTTGCCGCCCCAGAAATGCCTCATTGTGAAACCGTTCAACGATGACGATCCGAAGGATGGGGGAAAATTTTCGGCGTCATGCGCGGGCTTGACCCGCGCATCCATCAATCTTCGAAAGAGTCTGGCGAAGGAAAGATGGATTGCCGGGTCAAACCCGGCAAGAGTGCCGAGGCTCCGCCCCTACTCCAGTTCCGGCGGCGGCGAGCGGTCGAGCACTTCGCCGTTCGCGCCCTCGAGCAGATCGAGCCCGTAGGTTTCGATGACGAGCGGCCCGCGCATGCGCTTGAGCTCGGCGACCCGTTCGACCCGCCTGAAGGCGTCCGTCAGATCGGGCCGGCCGCCGGGCCGCACTTCGTCGACATAGAGCAGCCTGCCGGCGAGCAGTTTGGGATCGGGCTCCGGCATGTTGACCCAGCGGATACGCTGCGTCGGCTGTATGACGCAATCACCTTTCGGCAGATAGAAAGCGAGCCAGCCGGTGGTGCCATAATCCGGCGCCAGCACGCAAGCAGCACCCGTGCGAACGCGCACCGCCTCGATGCCGGCGGCAAGTTCACGCCAGCCGACCCCGACGCTGCGCACGGTTGAGTCGCGGCGATAACCCGAAAGCCAGCCGGTGTCGGCCTGCACGATCAGAAGCGCGAACATCACGATGCCCCCGGGCGCGGCCCAGCGCAGGCAAAAATCGGCGAGGCGTCGCGCCCTCTCCTGCCATGGCGTGCAATGCGCGGCGACCGCGGCGGCAATCGCGAAGGCGGGATACACCGGCGCGAACCAGTTGGCCTCGACGCGGGCGTGCAGCGAGTGCCAGACGAAATAGGCCACGATGGTCCAGAACATCACATTGATCAGCATTCGCGCGGCAAGCGTGCCGGCATTCCGCCAGGCAAGCGCGTGAAGCCCCATGGCGCCGAGCATGAACACCAAAGGCGTCGCGAACGCGATCTGGGTCGGAATCAATTCGGCGATGAACGCCGGCCTGAAATCCGCGATCCTGGCGCGGCCCATCTGCTTGATGAAGGACACCCAGTGGTGATCGGCATTCCAGAGGATGACCGGCGCAAACAGCGCCAGCGCAACGAGCCCCCCGAGGTAAGGCCAGGGTGAGCGCAGCCAGAACCGCAATTTGGGAATGCTGACGAGCCAGATCAGGATCGCCGGGCCGAAAAACAGCGCGGTGTATTTCGACACAAGCGCCGCACCGACCGCGGCGCCGACCGCCAGCCACCATCCGCCGCGCCCGGTCTCCAGCACCTTGGCGAGGAAGAACAGCACAAAGCTCGCGGCCACCAATAGCGGCGCATCCGGCGTCACGATCATCGTGCCGACCGCCGCCAGCAGGGTGACGTTGAGCAGGATGGTCGCGGTCGCCGCCACGCGAGTGCCCCCGAACAGGATCGCGGCTGAGCGAAACACCGCAAAGCTCATCGGCAGCGCCAGCAGGATCGACACCAGCCGCACGCCGAGTTCGGTGTCTCCGGCAATCATGGTGCCGAGCCGGATCACGTAAGCGACCATCGGCGGATGGTCGTAATAGCCGAACGCCAGATGCTTCGACCACATCCAGTAATAGGCTTCGTCGAAGGTCAAAGGCGTGAAGGCGGCCGCGACCAGCCGCAAGCCTACCAGCGCCACGACCGTCAGCACCGTATTGCGGACGAGCCGCCCCTCGTTCGCGCTCATGGTCGATATTTCGTCGGATTCTCTGGCGGGTTCATCGCTTGCGCCAGACGAACAATCCCGACATCGCGTAATTCCACACCACGCCCATCAGCGCGCCCGCAGCACCCGCCAGCCACCAGATCGGCTCCTGATCGAACACCGACCACGCCACGCCGACATTGGCGAGCAGGCCGACGCTGCATACGAGATAGAACAGCAGCAGCCCGCGCAGGATGGCAAGCCCCTTCAGCCGCTGGTCGCGATAGGTGAGAAAATTGTTGAGGATGAAATTGCTGGTCATGGCGCAGAGCGCGGCTGCGCCTTGCGCATGCGGAAACGGCAGATCGAAAGTCTCCAGCGCCACAAAGAGCGCCGCGAAATGCACGAACAGCCCGATCGAGCCGACCATCGCAAACAACAGGAAGCGCAGCGACACCACGTCGTGGGTCAGCTTCGCCAGAACCAGCCCCAGGAAATCCAGCGCCACCATGGAATTGAGCTTGCTCTCGCCATGCAGCCGCGAGCCGAAGGTGTAGGGAATTTCCTTCACCCGCAACTCGCCGCGCGCGGTGGCGACGATATCGAGCAGGATCTTGAAGCCTTGCGTCGAGAGCTGCGGTGCCAGCTGCTCGAAGCGATCCCGGCGGATCATGAAGAAGCCGCTCATGGGATCGGCGATCTTGACCCGCAGCACGCGTCTTGCCACCTCGGTGGCGAACTGGCTGGCGCCGGCCCGCTGCCTGTCAAAACTGTCGGCGCTGCCGCCTGCGATGTAGCGGCTGCCGACCACGAGGTCGGCCTCGCCGGCCTCGAGCAGCGCCAACATCTTCGGCAGTTGGGTTTCATCGTGCTGCAGGTCGGCGTCGATCACGGCCGCGCACGGCGCGCTGGAGGCGAGAATACCCTCGATGCAGGCGCCGGACAGGCCGCGCCGCCCGATCCGCCGGATGCAGCGGACCCGGGAGTCCTGCCGCGCCAGGCCGCGCACCACATCCCAGGTGCCGTCGGGGGAATTGTCGTCGACGAAGATGACTTCCCAGGCCTTGCCGGCGAGCGCGGTCTCCAGCCGGCGATACAGCGTGGTGACGTTGTCGCGCTCGTTGAAGGTGGGGACGACGACCGAAAGCGCGGGGGTCGCGACCGCCTGCGGCGGGCTTTCGGGGCCCGGTCTGATGGCTTCGTTCATGCGCCAGCGTATATCCGATAGCCCAAGGGGAAGCCAAGGCGCAGTTGGGCTGCAGTTGAAGCGCAATTCAAGCCGGGGGGAGGCAAAAACGGACCGAAACAGGCCCCAAAATGCCAACGACCACGAACAGAGGGCGCGCGTACATCCGGCGCAGCCTGACTATTCAGTGGTCGTCCCAGCGCCGGAGCTATGAAGCATCGACGTCGCCGTTAGAAGCGAAATGGGGATGGCGGCGGCGTTCCGCAAGGGGCCGTCATGTGCACGGGGCAGCTTTATTGCGGCACCTCCCGCACCACCGGTCCCCTCGCGGCGGGCGGCGGGGCGGCCGATGGCGCCGCCGGCTCAACCTTCGGCACCGATTTCGGCGGCGGTTTTCCGATCGGCCCGTACATGAACGCGATCGCCAGCACCGCGGCGGCAACGATCGTACCCAATATGCCTGCGATTTTTTGCGAATTCATTGCGATATCCCGGCGGTCTCCCCAGTGCCCTATCGCAGAAAACCAGGGATATGGCGAGTGGGGTTCAGCAGAACTTAATCGGCCCGTGCTGGGATGCGAGCACAAAATTGGACATGGCTCATGCCCCCCGCCGTCAATGCCGCCGTATTCCTGATGTTGGGCCTCGCCGCGATCTGGGGCATCCGCAAGAACGTCATGACCGGTACGGCTTCGAGCCGCGGCTGGACCTGCACCATCGACGACAACCCGATCGGCTTCTGCCTGATCGTTTCCATGAAGGGCGCCGTGGCCGGCTTCGCGATCGCCGAAATCCTGTACGGCCTCGGGCTGATCGGCGATCCCATCATTTGGATCAGGCAGGCGCTGCCGTTTTTGCCCTGAGCGAGATCCCTACTTCGCCGCCGCCTTGTGGTTGACGAAGGCCTTCACGACGTCCTTCTGTGCGGCCGCGATAGCGTTGTTGGCCGTGGTCATATGCGCGCCGGAATCGACGCTGGGGAATTGCAGCGACAGGAAATCAACCAGGCTGACCCGAAAATTCTGCCGCTCGGAGGGACAGACGCTCGCGATCAGGGAACTGAAATCCGGCCCCGTCATGCCCTTGTTGCCCTCGTTCTGATATTCCCGGGCGAGACAGTTCCAGTAGGAATCGCGTCCCGACACCGCCAGCCGGTGCGCGTCGTCGACCTCGTCGGCCAGTGCCGTGGAAGCCGTCATCGCCAGCGCCGCCACCATAAGCATCCGCATTCCGTTCTCTCCTTTTTTATGCATCCTAACGTGAACGCCGGAGCAAGGTAAGGCGGTGTATTTCGCGCGCAACCGAGGCATTCCAAAATCTCAACACATCAGCGCCGTGCAACGAACAACGGGGAAACGCGATTCCAGCGCAAACATGGCGGATGCTGGGCTTTTGATTTGATGTTGGACCAGGAGATCCAGGGCATGTCGAGCACAGACCAGAACACGCCGGGCGGGAAGTCCGGCCGCCGCGGCCGCAAGGCGCCGCGGAACCCCAAGTCCAAGCAAGCGCAGGGCCCGCAAGCGGATCGAGCCGAGCCCGCCGAACAACCGATCGTCTCGACAGTTACGCCTTCGGAAACCCTGCCGATCGAAGCGGCCGCCGAACCCACAGATACCGCAGCGATCGAGACGCCGGCCGCGGAGGACAGGGCGCCGATCGAGGCGGCCGCGCCGGTGGAAACCGGCCCGGTCGATGTCGACACGACCGGAGACGCTTCCCCGCCCGAGACGCGCGCAGTGGAGGACACCGTCCCGGTGGGTGCGGGCGCAGCGCCCGCCCCTGCCCCGGTCAGCCTGCAGACCATCGCAAATGCCTATGGCGACTACACCAGGCGATCGCTGGAGGAGACAAGGTCCTTTGTCGAGAAGCTGAAGGGCGCAAAGTCGCTCGACAAGGCCGTGGAGGTGCAGACCGAATTTGCTCACCATGCTTTCGAGATCTTCGTCGCGGAGTCGCGGAAGATCTACGGACTCCACAAGGAGTTCGCCCGGCAGACGCTGAAACCGCTGGACAGTCTGATAAACAAGCCGAACCGGGACCAGCGCTAGATCGAAAAGCAAGCCTGTCGCTTCCCGGTGCAGACGGGGATGGAAGGCAAAGGCTCCGGTCGTTCCGGAGCCTTTTTGATTAAGCCGCGAGGTCGCGAAGGCGGCGCGATCGGCGCCGCCGTTTTCCGTGGCTTGCGCAAATGCGATCCGCCCACGGGACCGGCTTGCACCCGCCATATTTATTTGCAATTTTTGGATTTATATGGCTTGCGATACAATCACTGGATTATCGGCCGCCGGCGGCTGATTCGCAGATCCTGCCACAGTCATCACTTCAGTTTGACTTCGGTCGATCTCGGCATTCGGACGCAAGCGCGATCGAGCGCTGTCTTGCCTGACAGGGGAGAGCACATCCGTGCCAAAAAGAATCGTCCTCTGCCTTGACGGCACCAGCAACAAATACTCGGCGGCCAATACCAACGTCGTCAAGCTTTACGCGATGCTGGATCGAACCCGGCCCGACCAGTTGAGCTATTACCAACCGGGCATCGGGACCGTTCCGCCACCCGGGGTCTGGGGAAAGTTCAAGCAGTGGTTCATTACCCGCCTCGATCTTGCCATCGCCTGGCTGCTCCCGAACCATGTCAGCGACGCCTACCGGTTCTTGATGCGCTACTATCAGGACGGCGATTCCATCTTCATCTTCGGCTTCAGCCGCGGGGCCTACACGGCGCGGGTGCTTGCCGGCATGCTGCACAAGGTGGGCCTGCTCACGCAGGGCAATGAGGAACTGATCCCGTTCGCCTGGGACATGTTCAAGCGCGCGCCCGATGATCCGGACCGGCTCGCCGAAGGATTCAAGAAAACCTTCAGCCGGCCGGTGCAGGTTCATTTCCTGGGACTTTGGGACACCGTGAGTTCCGTCGGCTGGGCCTGGGACGCCCAACACTTCCAGTACACCGGAAACAATCCAAGCGTCGACATTGTCCGCCACGCGGTCGCGCTCGACGAGCGCCGCGCCTACTTCGTGCAGAATCTCTGGGGCACCGTTCCGGCAAACCTCGAGCAGGTCTGGTTTTCCGGGGTACATTGCGATGTCGGCGGCGGCTATCCTGAAATCAGCTCAGGCCTTTCGGCGATTACGCTGAACTGGATGGTCGGCAAGGCCGCGGCCGAAGGCCTGATCTTCGATCCAGCCATGCGAGCCGAGGTGCTGCCCGCGCAGAGCACGCCGACATACGCCGCTCCGAATCCGGCCGCCGCGAAAAATGAATCCCTCACCGGCCTGTGGTGGATCGTCGAATATCTGCCCAAACCGTACAAGGACCCGGCCAACAATTTCGCGCCGAGCTGGATGCTCCATCGCGGCCGGCCGCGCCATGTGAACCCAAAGGCCAAGGTCCATGCCTCGGTTTTCGAACGGATGAAGCTCGTTCCAACCTACCAGCCGACAAACCTGCCCGTGGATCGGGAAGTGGTTCAATAATGCCGCGCGGTTGAGCGACAACAGACGCCCGGGACGCCGGTTTGGCGAACTGGTCAATCCCAATCGGTTTGGTTAGGCTTGGCCCTCAAATTCCCTCCCTCCTTCGCGACGAGAGCACCGGTGAGCAAGGCCCCCAAGAAGGCATCGACATCCGCTTCCACCCATTCAGGCCACATCTATATCGGCGTCGGCGGCTGGACGTTCGCGCCGTGGCGCGGGGTGTTTTACCCGGAGAAGCTGACGCAGGCGAAGGAGCTGGAATACGCGGCCTCGAAACTGACCTCGATCGAGATCAACGGCACTTATTACGGCTCGCAGAAGCCGGAAAGCTTCCGCAAATGGGCGCGCGAGGTGCCCGACGGTTTTGTGTTTTCGGTGAAGGGGCCGCGCTTCGCCACCAACCGCCGGGTGCTGGCGGAGGCCGGCGACTCGATCAAGCGGTTTTACGATTCCGGCGTGCTGGAACTCGGCGACCGCCTCGGTCCGGTGCTCTGGCAATTCGCGCCGACCAAGAAATTCGACGAATCGGATTTCGGCAAATTCCTGGAATTGCTGCCGCGCAAGCTGGAGGGCCGCGCACTGCGCCATGTGGTCGAGGTGCGGCACGACAGTTTCTGCGCGGCCGATTTCATCGCGCTGCTGCGAAAATTCGAGACGCCCGTGGTGTTCGCCGAGCACGGCAAGTATCCGGCCATCGCCGACGTCACCGGGGATTTCGTCTATGCGCGGCTGCAGAAAGGCAATGACGACATCAAGACCTGCTATCCGCCGAAAGAGCTCGACGCCTGGGCCAAGCGCCTGGAACTATGGGCCAGCGGCGGCGAGCCCGGCGATCTGCCGCGCGTCGAGCCAGCCAAGGTGAAAAAGGCCCCGCGTGACGTCTTCGCTTATGTGATCCATGAGGGCAAGGTACGCGCGCCGGCCGGCGCGATGGAATTGATCGAACGCGTGAGCTGACCGGATGGCAAAGGCCAAAAAGCTCTTCACCATCGGCTATGAACAGACGCCCGCCAAGGCCGTGCTCGACGAACTCGAGCACGCTGGCGTGAAGCTCCTTGTCGATGTGCGCGCGGTCGCCGCCTCCCGCCGGCCGGGCTTTTCGAAGAACCAGCTCGCCGCCGGCCTCGACGAGCGCGGCATTTCATACCTGCACCTGCGCGGGCTCGGTACGCCAAAGGACGGCCGCGAGGCCGCGCGCAGCGGCAAGTTCGATCTGCTGCACCGGATCTACGCCAAACACCTGAAGACGCCGCAGGCCAAAGAAGAGCTCGACGAACTGTCGGCGCTGGTGAAGAAATCCGGCCCGGTCTGCATCCTCTGCTACGAGCGCGATCATCGCGAGTGCCACCGCCAGTGGATCGCGGAGATCATCGGGGACCGCGACGGGGTGAAGGTGGAAAATCTGGCGGCGAAGCAGATCTAGTGTCCCATTCACAAGTTCGTAATCATAGATTTGCAGTAATTCGCGTCGCTGTGCCAAGGATGGAGGCAAACAGCGACGGAGGTCTCGAATGGCGGCCCAGCAACTTGCCCCCCTGATATTGAGCACTGATGAGCGTGCCGAACTGAGGTCGCTGACGATGCGGCGGAAGACGGCGCAGGCGCTGGCTCTGAGAGCCCGGATCGTGCTGACCTGTGCGGAAGGTGGTCAGAACACGGAAGTGGCGGCCAAACTGGGGCTGGACCGGCAGACCGTAGGCAAGTGGCGGCGGCGTTTTATGGAGCAGCGCGTGGCCGGGCTGCACGACGAGCCGCGCTCCGGCGCGCCGCGCACGATTGACGATGCCCGTATCGAAGCCGTGATCGTGAGGACGTTGGAGAGTCGCCCTGAGAACGCCACTCATTGGAGCTCCCGCGACATGGCGAAGACCATCGGCCTATCGGTGTCGACGGTACAACGCATCTGGCGGGCCTTCGGGCTCCAGCCGCACCGGATGGAGACGTTCAAGCTCTCGACCGATCCGAACTTCGTGGCCAAAGTGCGCGATGTCGTGGGCCTCTACGTCTCACCGCCGGAGCACGCCATCGTTCTGTGTGTGGATGAGAAGTCCCAAATCCAGGCGCTGGACCGCAGCCAGCCGATGCTGCCGATGCGTCCCGGCCAGGCGGCCCGAAGGAGCCATGACTACAAAAGGCATGGCACCACATCGCTGTTCACATATCATAAGGTTTCTGATATAACATGCTCGCTGGGATCGAGTCTGCCTGGATCGGACCAGCGTATTCGATCGACCGTCGTGAGCGGGCGTTGAGAGCTGTCGTCACAGGCGGCCTGTCTCTTCATCTCTCGGCGGCCCAATTTGTGGTGTTCATCAGTACCGCGTTCCACTCGGTGCAGCGCTTCCTCTATACTGGCAGCGTCAAGCCGGGCCAGATCGGCGTCTATTGGCCAAAGAAGTTACCGGGCCGCACCGCGAACAGCCGATCCGACTGTGCCGGAAGGATTTACCTCGCGCGCGATAGTTGTCGAGCTCGCTGAGCGTGGTCTCTAGGTCGATTACCGCTCGATGTGGTATTTCGTCCACGCTGAGTCGCTCAGTTACGAACAAATACGCTGATCGCCGCCGATCAAGACCGTCCCGATGTCGCCCGTCGGCGGGCGCAGTAGACCGAGTTCGGCATCGGATCGATCCCGCCCAGTTGGTGTTCATCGCTGCGACCTCTACCATATCTACACACGCCGCACAGGTCAGCACGATCCGGGCCGCTCAGAGCCAGCGCCGTGCGCCGTCTTCCGCCGCATCGTCAACCGACCTCAGTTGGCACGCTCATCAGTGCTGCAATATCAGGGGGGCAAGTTGCTGGGCTCGCCATTCGAGACGCTAGCCGTCGCTGTTTGCCTCCATCCTCTTTCTTGTTATTGGCACCGCGAGACATCTACTGCAAATCCCCTATGATTACGAACTTGTGACTTCGGGACACTAGCTGTCATTCCTCGCCCTTCAGCCGGAACGTGCCTTCCATCATCTCGACGCAGCCGCCACCGACATGCGCTGACACGATCGCGCCGTTCGCCTTCGCCACGCGAGTCAAAAGCAGGCTCGGCCGGCCCATGTCGACGCCCTGCCCGATCCGCAGTTTCAGTTCGCCGGTGCGTTGGCCGTCGAGGTCCGCGAGCATCGCGGCCGCCGCCACCGTGGCGCTGCCGGTGGCGGGATCCTCGATAAGGCCGCTCGACCCGGGAAAGAACATCCGCGCCTGCAGGTCGAGCGACTGCTCGGCTGTCGGCACGTCGCTTGTATAGAAGTAGACCGCAAAGGCGCCGTCGCATGGCAGAGTCCGCGCAAACGCCGCCGCGTCGGGCCTGGCGCGCCACAGCGCGTCGCGTGAGTTCAATTCCGCCACCAGGAACGGCATTCCGACGGAAACGATTTGCGGCGGATGCCGGTCGGTCCGGATGTCAGCCGCCGACAGCGAGCCGCATTCAGCGGCTTGCTCGGCGCTGAATTGCGACAGCTTGCTCAGAATCTGCGGCGCGGTCAGTTCTGCGCCGACCACGCTGCCCGCTTCCTGCAGGATATCGACGAGTACGAGACCCGCGCCCTCCTCGAACTTCAGCCGGGCCGGCGGCTTGGCGGCACGGCTCGCCAGCACATAGGCCGTGCCGACATTGGGATGGCCTGCGAACGGGACCTCCTGCTTCGGGGTAAAGATGCGTACCTGGGCGTCATTGGCTGCGTCACGCGGCGGCAGCACGAAGGTGGTCTCGGCGTAATTGAACTCGCAGGCTACGGCCTGCATCTGCGCGGTCGAGAGCCCGCCGGCGTCCAGCACCACGGCCAGCGGATTGCCGCCGAACGCGCGGTCGGTGAAAACATCCACAGTGATGTAACGCCGTTGCATCTGACGTCTCCAATTCCTATCCCAACTGCCACACCATCATCGGCCGGTCATAGCCCCGGACGGCAACCTCGCCGAGCGGCTTTGCGTCGGCGCCGGCCTCGCCGAGCGCGTCGCGCACCGCGGCCGAGATCAGAAGCTGCGAGTCGAATTCCTTGTTGAGGGCTTCGAGCCGGCTTGCAAAATTCACGGTGTCGCCGATCACGGTATATTCCTTGCGCCGGGGCGAGCCGATATTGCCGGCGACCACTTCGCCAAAATGGATGCCGATGCCGATGCGCAGCGGCCAGCTCGTCTGGCGGTTGGCGCGCTCGTTTGCCGCCAGCATTTCCCGCGCGGCGGCGACCGCGTGGTAGGCGGCGTCGGGCGCCTCCAAGGGCGCACCGAACAACGCCAGGAATCCGTCGCCCAGGAACTTGTTCACGATGCCGCCATGGCGGTCGAGGATGTCGACCAGCACCGCAAACGCGCCGTCCAGCCGATCCACCACCTCGCGCGGCGAGCGGGTGCTGGCGCCCGCGGTAAAGCTGCGGAAATCGACGAACATCACCGCGACCCGCCGGATTTCGCTGCCACCCGCGGACCCCTCCGCCATCAGCCGTTCAACCACCTGCGGCGAGACGTGCTGGCCGAACAAATTCGTGATGCGGTCGCGCGCGGTCGCGGCCAGAATGCTGGCCTCGAATTGGCGGCGCAGTTGGACGCCGACCGCGCCCGCCAGCATACCGCAGACCAAGACTACCACGCTGCGCACCGAGTGGTAATAGAGGTCGGGCGCCGGCTCGGTACTGCCGGCGGGATTGTAGAACATCGCCATGCAAAACAGCTGGGCCGCGGCGACGAAGCCGGTAAAGGTCGACAGCCAGAAATCCAGCCGCAAGGTCGAGAGAATGATGAAGATGAAATAGGTGAAGGGAACCACGAAGCCTAGCGCCTCCACCCGCCCCATGCTGTCGATGTGCAGCGCCAGCGCGATCGTCGGCATCGAGGTTTCGATCAGCGCGCCGAGATACCGCCTGAAGGCCGGCACGTCGCGATCGAGCCGCAAGAACCGGCTGATATTCCGATGGACCCACAATTCGAACAGGATGAAAGGAACGAGGACCGCGTAGAGATACGCGGGCGTCAGATGGCCATGCCAGAGATGATTGATTGCGTAGGGGTCGAACAGATGGAGACCCAGGAGCATCAGCGCGAGAACCGCCGTTGTCGCGATCAGCGCCTTGATCCGGATCAGCTCGGTGCGCAGCACCTGCCGCATCAGGGCATGGCTGAAGTCGGCCGACACCGCCGGGCGTTCCTCGCCTGCCCTTTTCCACCATGGCTTCGGCATCGCTTTCCCCCGATGCCTATCTTGCCTCAATCGAGCGTGCGGCGGAAGCGCATCACCGCGATGGTCATCGCCAGCAGCATCAGGACTAGCAGGGCTATTGAATCATATCGCAAATTTGGCAGGGTCGCACCCTTCAGCATGATGGCGCGGACGATGCGCAGGTAATGCGTCAGCGGCAGGCCCTCGCCGATATATTGCGCCCATCCCGGCATGCCCGCGAACGGAAACATGAAGCCGGACAACAGGATGCTCGGCAGGAAGAACATGATCGACATCTGCATCGCCTGCAACTGGTTCTGCGCGATGGTCGAAAAGGTGTAACCGATCGAAAGGTTGGTGGTGATGAACAGAGTGGAGAGCAACGCCAGCATGAACAGGCTGCCCTGCACCGGCACCCCGAACAGGAATACGCCGATGCCGATGATCAGCGTCGCCTGGATGAAACCGACCAGCACATAAGGAATGATCTTGCCAAGCATCACCTCGATCGGAGTGATGGGCATCGACAGTAGATTTTCCATGGTACCGCGCTCGATCTCGCGCGTCACTGAAAGCGCCGTGAAGATCAGCATGGTCATGGTCAGGATGGTGCCGACCAGGCCGGGCACGATGTTCAACTGCGAAGAACCCGCCGGATTGTAGCGCGCGTGGGCCCGGATCTCGAATGGCATTGACGGCGGATCGCCGGTGAACAGATCGTGCTGAAGGGCGGTCTGCGCGATGACGGAGAGCGCCGACATCGCGGAACCCGCCGCTACGGGATCGGTGGCGTCGGCCGTAACCAGCAGCGCCGGATGATCGCCGCGCCGCACCGCGCGCTCGAACCCGCGCGGAATTTCGACGCCGAACAGCACCTTGCCCGACAGCAGGAGATTGTCGAATTCCGCGACGTCATGCACCTCCTGGGTGAAGCGGAAATAGGCGGTGTTCTGCATCGCCTTGAGGATAGAACGGCCGAGATCGCTGTCTTCCTGCAGCAGCACCTCGGTCGGCAGATGACGCGGCGTGGTATTGATGGCATAGCCAAACAGCATCAGCTGCATCACCGGGATCATCACGATCATGGCGAACGACACGCGGTCGCGCTTGAGCTGGATGAACTCCTTGAGCATCATCGCATAGCAGCGCCGCCAGAAGCCAAATGGCCTTTCCTCGATGCCGGCGGGGGCCTTGTTGAAGGTATCGTCCGCAGCGCTCATTGGAAATTGTCCTTGGCGCGGGTCATCAGTTCGATGAATACATCCTCCAGCGATGGCTCGCCGTGTTGCCAGTGCAATTCGTTACGGTCGCGATAAGGAGAAATCGCCGCCTCGAGCGCAGCCTTGTCGCGGCCGGACACATGCAGGCTGGTACCGAACGGCGCCACCATGTCGACGCCGGGTTGGCCTGTGAGCTGATCCTGAAGCTTGTGGAGATCCTCGCCGGTGACGGTATAGGTCGTCAGCGCCGATTTCGCGATTACCTCCTCCACGGTGCCATGCACCAGGAGATGGCCGTAGGCGATGTAGGCGATCTCGTGGCAGCGCTCGGCCTCGTCCATGTAGTGGGTGGAGACCAGCACCGTCAGCCCTTCCGCCGCGAGCCCGTGGATCTCGTTCCAGAAATCGCGGCGCGCCTTCGGATCGACCCCGGCGGTCGGCTCGTCCAGCAGCAGCAATTGCGGATTGGACAGCGTGCAGGCGCCGAGCGCCAGCCGCTGCTTCCAGCCGCCGGAAAGCTCGCCGGCTAGCTGTTCCTCGCGTCCGCTCAGGCCGAGCCGCTTGATCATGTCGCGCGCGGCGCCCTGGGCATCCCGCATGCCATAGAGCCGCGCGACGAATTCCAGGTTCTCGCGCACCGAAAGGTCCTGATACAGCGAAAAGCGCTGCGTCATGTAGCCGACCTGGCGCTTGATCTTGTCGGCGTCGCGGCGGATGTCGTAGCCGAGGCAGGACCCCTCGCCGCTGTCGGGCGTCAACAGCCCGCAGAGCATGCGGATGGTGGTGGTCTTGCCGCTGCCGTTGGGACCGAGGAAGCCGTAGATGGTGCCGCGCTTGACCTGCATCGAGAGATCATGCACCACCTCGCGGCCGTCGAACGACTTGGTCAGGCCACGCACGTCGATCGCGATGTCGGGGGCGGAATTGGGTAGCCCGGTCATCGCTTGTCCGCCACCGGCGTCTTGGGGTTGAGATAGACGCTGATCGGCTGGCCGACGCGCAAGGAATCCGGCCTCGCGGGCCGCGCCTGGATCAGGTAGACGAGCTTGTTGCGTTCATCGAGCGAGTAGATCACCGGCGGGGTATATTCGGCCGTGGTCGAGATGAAATAGATCTTGGCGGTGAGGTCGGCGGCGCAATTGTCGCAGGTCACCTTGACCTCGTCGCCGATCGCAAGCTTCGGCAATTCCGTCTCCGGTACATAAAAGCGGATTTTCATGTTGCCGGGCGGCATGATCGACAGCACTGGCCGCTGCGCCGGCACGGTCTCGCCCTCGCGGAAATAGATCTGCTGCACGGTGCCGTTGATCGGGGCAAAGCCGATGCGGCGCGCCAGCCGCGTTTGCGAGGTGTTGACGCGGGCTTCCGCCACGCGCAGCGCGGAGACCGCGGCGTCGAGCGCGGCCTGGGTGCCGGAGCCGGTCTTGCTCAAGGAGGCGGCGCGGTCATAGCTCTGCTGCGCGTTGGCGAGCGTGGCCTTGTTCTGGTTGAGGTCCGCCTGCTGCAGATCGTCGTCCACCGAATAGAGCTGTTCGCCGGCCTTGACCTCGTCGCCCTCGCGAACGTTGAGTTTGGTCACGCGTCCGGATTCATCGGGGCTGACGAAGATCATGTCGGCTTCGACCCAGCCCTGAAAGCCGGGATCGCGGTGGTCGTTGCACCCGGCGAGCATCGCCGCCAGCGCAAGCGCCGCCAGAATGTTCAATGTCGTGCGCGACGAAGTCATGTCGTCCTCCGTTCGCCGAAGATCAGATCGAGATGGACGCGCAGCATCTCGGTCGCGTCCAGTGGCGCGTGCCGGCTGAACAGGCTTTGCCAGATCACCGCGATCAGCGCCGGCGCCACCAGGATCTGCGGAAAACGCGCCAGTTCCTTTTGCGCGATTTCGCCGCGCGCGACGCCAAGCTCGATCAGCGCACGCATCGCGGCGACGCCGCGCGACACCACTTCGCGATAGTAGAAATCGGCGATCGCGGGAAACCGCGGCCCCTCCGCCACGATCAGCCGCACGATATCGCCGCGCCGGGTCGACACGACCTCCTGGATAAAGGTCCGGGCAAACCCCTCGACCGCCTCGCGCACGGACCCGCCGCTGGGCGGCAGCATATGCAGCCGGCCGATCAGCGGCACCAGCGCGGTGCGGATCAGCTCCTCGAACATCGATTCCTTGTCCTTGAAATGCAGGTAGATCGTGCCCTTGGCGACGCCGGCCCGCTTGGCCACGTCATCCAGCCGCGTCGCGGTGAATCCGCGCGTAATGAATTCGTCCAGCGCCGCGTCGATGATGGCCTGACGGCGTTCCGCCGCGCGGGCGGCGCGGCCGGATAACGGCTCCGACGAGGCGGCCGGGACGGCCTTTTCCCTGCGCCGGCGACTGGCGGGTTTTGAGGGGACGCCTTCCCCTGGTTTTGGTGACGATCCTGACATGAGATTTATATGACTGACCGGTCAGTCACTGTCAATGGGCGCCGATGGCGACCTCTTTTCACATCGTCGTTATCTCAGTCCGGGAAAAACACGCGTTGATCTCGATCACGGCTGACCGCTGCGATCGGCCCAAAGCCAAACAGGGCCGTCCACGTCGCGGACCGGCCGCCCTCGCCGCCTCGCAACGTCCGCTGAAATCGAACGGTCCCGTTTGCGAGGCCTGCCAGGTCGAGATCGGCGCGGGAAGCCAAGCAAGCTAGGTTTGCCGGAGATCTTTCAACGCATAGACCCTGCTTCGCAGAATGCGCGCTGCAATCATCCCGACCAGCATGGCCGCGACAAACAGCAGGACCTTGGGTTGCAATGTCACCAGATCGGCAAGCGCCGGACCGGGGCAAATGCCCGCGAGCCCCCACCCGACGCCGAACAGTGCGGCGCCGCCGACAAGCGGCAGGTCGATCTGTTGCCGGGTCGGCAGGTGAAATCTGTCGTCGGCCATGGGCGAGCTACGGCGAAGAATCCATCTGTAGCCGAGCGTCGTAACGGCGAGACCTCCGGCCATCACAAACATCAGGGTCGGATCCCAGTGACCGGCGACATCCAGGAAATTCAAAACCCGCGCCGGATTCACCATGTCGGAAACGGTCAGCCCGGCACCGAATATGACCCCAGCCAAAAGCGAATAAATCAGCGACATGCCGGATGCCTAAATCATGTGGCGGAAGATGAAGACAGTTGCCGCGCCGGTGGCCATGAAAGTCACCGTTGCAACGATGGAACGCATCGAAAACCGGGCAAGGCCGCAAATGCCGTGACCGCTGGTGCAGCCCGACCCGACGATCGATCCAAAGCCGACGATGAAACCCGCGACGATCGTCGTCGGCATGGCCGCCGGAAAGCTCACGCTATTCCAGTCTTTCAGGCCCATCGCGGTGACCAGCAACGCGCCGAGCGGCAATCCCAGGATGAAGGCCAAACGCCACGACCGACCCGCCGCGTCGCTCGCGGCCATGGCGTTCAGGGCGATACCGCATACGCCGGCGATGCGGCCGATGGTGAGCATCAGAACAATTGCCGCGAAGCCAATGAGGGCCCCGCCGACCAGGCCTGAAACCGGAGCAAAACTCGTCATGGTATCCTGCGTCGCTGGATCATCTGTTCCGACAGCGTATCGCGGATCGATCTGTCGGGAAACTGAAAAACTCTGAACGGTTTAGCTGTGAAACTTCAACCCGTCGACGATCTTGTCGATCACCTTGCGCTCGGCGCGCATGGCGAGCCCGACCAGATTGAGATCGGCGCGCGCGACCGCCCTCACCGCCTCGCGATTGGCGGCGTCATGCGTGGTCCTGAACATGTCTTCCGTATAGACCGCGGGCGTGACGTTGCGCGCCAGTGCGCGCTCGAGCGCGCGGGTCAGCGCGGGCCGGTCGGCGCCGTAGATCAGGATCGGCTGGCCGATCAGCGACAGATATCTCGTGCCGGACCGGTCCGCGTAGGGTTCCCCGATGCATTCGGGGAATGCCGCGGCTATACCCGAGGTCAGGAACGAAGCGACGTTGAGCTTCTGCCACGCTTCGAGGTCGGTCCGGATCACGACCGCGATCTTGGTGTCGAACTGCATGATTTGTTTTCCGTCATTCCGCGATAGTCTGTTCGCGTCTTCGACGCGCCTCGGAATGACGATAAAACCCGGATGCTGAAGAAATCTACCCCTTGGCGTCGCAGGCCCAGGCGCGGATCACGCATTCCTTGCCGCCGAATTCGTAGCATTTCTTCGTCGCTTCGTTGAGCGTGCTAGAAATGTGCGGCTTGACCGCGTAGCCATGCGCGCCGCAGGGGTTGGCCATGTCGATCGCAAGCGCGGCGCAGGCCCGCTTCATGGTCACCGCGGTGCAGCCGCCGCCCTTGCACTGCCTGAGCGCAGCCTCGCGTGCCGCGCCTTCGGCCGGATAGTCGAAGGCCTGGCCATAGGCGCCGCATTTGCCGATCGCGAAGGCACCGGCTGCCCAGGTCTGCGTCACGAATCGCGTGCCGGCGATTGCCAGCGTCAGTACAAACACAAATAGCGCGCGGCGTTGCGCGGCGGCAGTCGAAACGATCAAGATTCCCTCCCCCGAGGCCAGCGGCCGCGAACTTAAGGGAGAGGACGTTTCCACTTGGTGAATGGGAGATTGAAAAATTGGCGGGCGCGGGATCTACGCCCGCTGCGCCGCTTCCAGCGCCTGCGGCGTGTCGATGTCCAGGAATGCGCCGTGGCCCTCGACCGCGACTTCCGCCACCGCCTCGCTGTGCTTGGCGATCAGATGGCGGGCGCCGATGTCGCCGTCGAGCGTCATCAATTCGTTGAAGAAGCGGCGCGACCACAATACCGGATTGCCGCGGCGGCCGTCGCTGACGGGCACCACGATCAGATTGCCGCGGTCCGGCGCGAACGTTTCGACCAGCCGGTCGATCAGATGCGCATCGATCAGCGGCATATCGCCCAGGCAAATTACTGCGCCATCGGCATTTTGGGGAACCGCCGCGATGCCGGCCTTGACCGAACCGGCCAACCCCTGGGCGAAATCCGGATTATGCGCGAAGGTCACCTTAAGGCCGCGCAGGGCCTTCTGCACCTCGCCGGCCTGATGGCCGGTAACGACGATCACGCCCTGGGCCTTCGAGGCCAGCGCCTGCTCGGTCACGATCCGCACCAGCGGATTGCCGCCGAGTTCGGCCAGCAGCTTGTTTGGGCCGCCCATCCGGGTGGAGCGGCCGGCCGCGAGGATGACCGCGGCGACGTTGCGGCTGTCGTCAACGGCAAGGCTCTCGCGCGGCTGCGGCCGTGTCACGATTTCCATCAGTAAGCCACCGACGCCCATGCCGGTGAGTTCGGCGCGCGTCACTTTCAGTCCGGCCAGAAGCCGCATCAGCACCCAGTCGAACCCGTTCTCGACCGGCGAGCGCGCGCAGCCCGGCGCGCCCAGGACCGGCACGCCGCCGGCACTGCCGATCAGGAGCAGATTGCCGGGATCGACCGGCATGCCGAAATGCTCGATGGTGCCGCCAATGCCGGAGATCGCCGCCGGAATCACGTCGCGACGGTCGGCGATCGCGGACGCCCCGAACACGATCACGAGTTCCGCACCCAGCCCGAGCAATTCCTTGACAGCGGCCTTCAACGCCGTCTCGTCATGCGGCACGCGGCGCTCGGCCATGATGGTGGCGCCGGCCGGCGCCAGCCGCTCCGCCGTGACGCGAAGGGTCTTGTCCACCACTTTCGACGCCAGCCCCGGCAGCAACGTCGAGACGATGCCGACCCGCTTGATGACATAGGGCGCGATCCGCAGCGCGCCGCCGCTGGCGGCCTTGACCGCGGCATCGCGCAGTTTCGCTTCGACGCCGAACGGGATCAGCTTGACGGTCGCGACCATCTCGCCTTCGACCACCGGCTTGTAGGCCGCAAGCGTCGCAAAGGTGATGGCTTCGTCGACGCCGTTGATGCCGTCGACCCTGGCGCGGTCCACCACCAGCACGCCGGCCTTGGCCGCGAACAGATTGGCGCGGCCCGTAAAGGCGCGCTCGACATTGATGCCGTCGCCGGCGACGGCCCGCGCGATACTGGCGGCGGCGACGTCCTCGGAGACGTCGCCCTCCTCCAGCCGCACCACCACGATTTCCTTGACGCCCGCCCGGGTCAGCGCCTCGACCTCGGCGTGACCGATCGTGGTGCCTTTCTTGAGTACCAGCGATCCCTGACGCAGCGTATGGACGGTAACCCCGCCGATCGCCTCCATCGGACTGGCGGGACCGAACTTCATGCCGCGGCCTCTTTGGCCTCTTTCGGCAGCCGCAGCTGCGCGGTGATCTCGGCCATGACGGCAACCGCGATTTCCGAGGGCGACACCGCGCCGATCGGCAGGCCGATCGGGGCGTGAATGCGGGAGATGTCGCTGTCCTTCGCGCCTTGCGCCCTCAGCCGCTCGCCGCGCTTGGCGTGGGTTTTCCGCGAGCCCAGCGCGCCGATATAGAAGCAGTCGCGCTCGAAGGCGTGCAGCAGCGCCGGATCGTCGATTTTCGGATCATGCGTCAGCGCGACGAACGCGGTGTAATGATCGATCTTGAGCGGCGGCAGCGCCACGTCGGGCCACTCCGCGATCAGGGGTACGTCGGGAAACCGTTCGGGGCTCGCAAAGGCCGTGCGCGGATCCACCACCGTCACGTCGTAGTCCAGCGAGCGCGCCAGCGGCGCCAGGGCCTGGCTGATATGCACCGCGCCGACGATTACGAGCCTGGCGGTCGGCGCATAGACGTTGAGAAACAGCTTCTTGCCGCCGGCCTCGACCGTGCCGCTCTTGCCCATCCGCAATTGTTTTGCCAGCTCGGCGCGCAGGGGATCGGCGGCGAAGTCGGCGGCCTTCACCAGCCGCTGCTCGCCGCTTTCGGTATCGGTGACGAGAATGACCGGCCGGCGCGCGGCGCGCTCGGCGTTGAGCTGATGCAGCGTCTCGAGTTTCACGACTGGCCGACCTTTTCCACGAACACCCGGATGGTGCCGCCGCAGGACAGCCCGACATTCCAGGCGGTCTCGTCGGCGACGCCGAATTCGAGCATCTTGGGCTTGCCGCTGGCGATCACGTCGAGCGCCTCGGTGACGACGGCGCCTTCGACGCAGCCGCCGGATACAGACCCCAGGAACGTGCCGTCATCGTTGATGACCAGGCTCGAACCCGCCGGCCGCGGCGCCGAGCCCCAGGTCTCGACCACGGTAGCAAGCGCCACGCCGTGACCGGCCTTCTGCCAGTCCTCAGCCGCCTTCAGGATGTCTTCGTCGCGATTGAGCATGGGAGCCTCTTTCAAGCTGCGGACCGGATCAGGCTGCGGTGGTGCACCGGGGGCGCCGAGGACAGCGCCGTGATCAGCCCCTCGATTGAACTCAAATTATGCACCGGGCGGAATTCGTCAACGTGCGGCAGCATCATTTTGATGCCCTGCGCCTTGGCCTCGAAGCCGTCATAGCGCAGCAGCGGATTGAGCCAGATCAGGCGCCGGCAGGACCGGTGCAGCCGGTCCATCTCGAACGCCAGTTTGGCGTCCGCCTCGCGCTCCAGCCCGTCGGAGATCAGCAGCACGATCGCGCCCTGGCCGAGCACCCGCCGGCCCCACAATTTGTTGAACGTGTGCAGCGAGGTGCCGATCCGGGTGCCGCCGGCCCAATCCTCCACCGACGACGAGCAGCTCGCCAGCGCCTCGTCGGGATCCCGCGCCCGCAGGCTGCGCGTCACATTGGTCAGGCGGGTGCCGAACAGGAACACCGACACGCGCTTGCGCGCATCGGTGATGGCGTGCAGGAAATGCAGGAACAGCCGGGTATATTCGCTCATCGATCCCGAGATATCCAGCAACGCCACGATCGGCGCCGGCTTGTCGATCCGCCCGAGCCGGTGGATGTCGATGATGTCGCCGCCGGTGCGAAGGCTGCCGCGCAAGGTGCGGCGCATGTCGAGCCGCAAGCCGCGCGCATCCGGCCGGTAGCGGCGGGTTTGCAATTCGGCCTGCGGCAGCTTCATCTTTTCGATGGCGCGCGTCACTTGCGCGATTTCGGCCGCGCTCATCTGCGCGAAATCCTTTTTCTGCAGCACTTCCTTGTCGGAAACCGAAAGCCTGAGCTCCTGCTCCTGGGCTTGCGGCGTCTCGGTCATCTGCGGCTGCGCCAAGGCCTCCTGCACCCGGCGCGAGGCCGGCGGCGGCTTCTTCTTGGCGTGATCCGGCAGCGGCACCGAATCCAGCATGTGCTTCCACTCCTCGGCGGCGCGGAAGAACAGGTCGAAGGCCTGCGCGAAGATCAAAGCATGCTCGTGGCGCTTGACGAAGATCGCCTCCAGCGTGGTGAAGACGTCGGCGCGCTTGCCAATGTCGATCACCTGCAGCGCGTTCATGGCATCGATGATGGCGCCGGGACCTACCGGAATCCCGGCCGCCCGCAGCGCGCGGGCAAAGCCGATGACGTTGTCGGCCATTTGGCCGGTCGGGGGCGAGAGATGATTGATGGCCATCGGATAACCCGGTCTTTCACTCCCGTCATTCCGGGGCGCGCAAAGCGCGAACCCAGAATCTCGCGCCGCAATCTCTGAGATTCCGGGTTCGCGCGTTTCACGCGCGCCCCGGAATGACGAATGCTGTTACGACGCGCGAGCTAATCCTCGCTCGTCGCCTCTTTCAAAACCTTCTGCAGGCCGTCGCCCTGCATCCGCGCGATGTCGTCCTGGTATTTCAGCAAGGCGCCCAGCGTATCGCCGACCACTTGCGGGGTCAGCGAGCGGGCGTCGAGTTCGGTGAGCGCGGTGGCCCAGTCGAGGGTTTCGGCGACGCCGGGCGATTTGTAGAAATCCTGGTCGCGCAGTAACTGCACGAACTTGACCACCTGCTGCGACAGCTTTGCCGAAATTCCCGGCACGCGCGATTTGACGATCGCCAGTTCGCGTTCGGCGGTGGGATAGTCCACCCAGTGATAGAGACAACGGCGCTTCAGCGCGTCGTGGATCTCGCGGGTGCGGTTCGAGGTGATGATGACGATCGGCGGCTGCGGCGCCTTCACGGTGCCGAGTTCGGGAATCGTCACCTGGAAATCGCTGAGAATTTCCAGAAGGTAGGCCTCGAACGCCTCGTCGGCGCGGTCGAGTTCGTCGATCAAGAGCACCGGGGCGCCCGCGACGTCCGGCTCCAGCGCCTGCAGCAGCGGCCGCTTGATCAGATAGCGCTCGGCGAAAATATCCGATGACAGCTGCTCGCGGTCGGTATCGCCGGCGGCTTCCGCAAGCCGGATCGCGATCATCTGCGCCGCACTGTTCCACTCGTAGACGGCGGAGGCGACGTCCAGCCCCTCATAGCACTGCAGCCGGATCAGCTTGCGTCCCAGCGCCGCCGACAGCACCTTGGCGATTTCGGTCTTGCCGACGCCGGCCTCGCCTTCGAGAAACAGCGGCCGGCCCATGCGCAGCGACAGATAGGTGACGGTCGCGAGCGACCGCTCCGCGAGGTAGCCACGCGAGCCGAGCAGCTCGAGCATCGCATCGACGGAATTGGGAAGCGCCGCTGCGGTCATGGAAGAACCACTCTTGATGAGCCTAGAACCGCCAAGGTCAGGCTTTGGCGGTCGCGGCTTCGACGGCGCGGCGCGCCAGCACCGCGATCAGATGGGCGCGATATTCGGCGCTGCCGTGCAGGTCGCTGTTCAGTCCGTCGGCCGGCACCGTCAGACCGTCGAGCGCCTTCGGCGAGAAGCGCTTCTTCAACGCTTCCTCGAACGACGCGACGCGGAACACGCCTTCGGAGCCGGCGCCGGTAACGGCGACGCGCACATCCGACGGGCGCTTGGCGACGAACACCCCGACCAGCGCGTAGCGCGAGGCCTGGTTGCGGAATTTGACGTAGGCCGCCTTCTTCGGCACCGGGAACATCACCCGGGTGATGATCTCGTCGCTCTCCAGCGCGGTCGTGAACAGCCCCTGGAAGAATTCTTCCGGCTTCAGCCGGCGCTTGTTGGTGACGATGGTGGCGCCGAGCGCGACGCACGCCGCGGGATAATCGGCGGTGGGGTCGTTGTTGGCGAGCGAGCCGCCGATGGTGCCCTTGTGGCGCACCGCGGGATCGCCGATCAGGCCGGCGAGTTCGGCGAGCGCCGGGATCGCCTCGCCGACGACGGCCGAAGTTGCGACCGCGTGGTGGGTCGCGGTGGCGCCGATCACCAGCGAACGGCCCTTCATCTCGATGCCGTCCAGCCCCTCGATATGGGAGAGGTCGACCAGATGCGGCGGGCTCGCGAGCCGCTGCTTCATCACCGGCAGCAGGGTATGGCCGCCGGCGATCACCTTGGCGTCTTCATTCTTGATCAGCAGATTGGCGGCCTGCCGCACGGTCGCCGGACGATGGTATTTGAATTCGTACATGAAGTATTCCTGGATCGCCGTGCGCTGATGTTCGTTACGCGAGATCGGAGTTCGCCATCGCCTTGGCGCCGGCCGCGATCGACTGAACGATGTTCTGGTATCCGGTGCAGCGGCAGAGATTGCCTTCGAGCTCTTCGCGGATGGTGTGGTCGGAGAGATCATGTCCCTTGCGGTGGACCATATCGACCGCGGTCATGATCATGCCGGGGGTGCAGAAGCCGCACTGCAGTCCATGATGCTCGCGGAACGCCTCCTGCATCGGATGCAGCGGCGCGCCGTCGGCCGCCAGCCCCTCGATGGTCCGCACTTCGTGGCCGTCGGCCATGACCGCGAGCGTGGTGCAGGACTTCACCGCCTTGCCGTCCAGATGCACAACGCAGGCGCCGCATTGCGATGTGTCGCAACCTACATGGGTGCCGGTCAGCCGCAGATTCTCGCGCAGGAACTGCACCAGAAGGGTGCGGGGGTCGACATTGGCGTTGACGGGATTACCGTTTACAATCAAGGAAATCTTGGCCATTCAGCACTCTCTTCATCTGCACCGCCGCATTGCACGGCAGCACAGTCATTGAAATCGTCGCAGGGGCATAATATGAGCCATCCCGGCAATGAGCAACCTCACCTTCGGGATGACCTGATGGCCTGACGGCCTTGGCGGGATTGGTCTTTTTGGCGGACACCTCTCGTCGTCGGCCTTGTGCCAGCCTTCCGGTCAGCCTTGCACCGCCTTGGCAAAATTCGCGAAAAACTCGTCGGCCAGTTTCTTGGCCGAGCCGTTGATCAGCCGTTGTCCGAGCTGGGCCAGCTTGCCGCCGATCTGCGCCTCGACGTTGTAGGTCAGGAGCGTGCCGCCGTCCTTGTCGGCCAGCGCCACGGTGGCGCCGCCCTTGGCGAAGCCGGCGACGCCGCCCTCGCCTTCGCCGGTAATCTTGTAGCCATTGGGTGGATCGAGATCGCTCAAGGTCACGCGTCCCTTGAAGCGCGCCGATACCGGCCCGACCTTCATCTTGGCGACCGCGCGGAAGCCGTTATCCTCGGTCTTTTCCAGCTCCTCGCACCCGGGGATGCAGGCCTTGAGCACTTCCGGATCGTTCAGTTTGGCCCACACCGCCTCGCGCGGCGCCGCAAGCTGAACCTCACCATTCATCGTCATGGCCATTGGGGTGCCTCCCGGATTGCTCGTCTGTTGCCCCCAAGTAAAGCACGCTTGGCCCAAAAGGAAGAGGAAGGATGGAGGGTGAGCGATGCATATTCGCAGCGCAGCAGGCCTGCGCCGGCGCTTTGAGCGTGCAAATAAGTTGATGGAAACCGGCGGTTCTCCCCGGGAACGTCGTTGGCGGGCTTGACCCGGCAATCCCCCTCTTGAATAGAGTCCCGGGATGGATGCAGGCACCTCCGGCGCGATGACGCGCTTTGGTCCGCGCATGACGGAAGGTTCAAGCCGATGCCGATGATCGATGCCGACGGTTGCCTGCTCAACGTATCGGTCGAGGGCCGCGACGGCGGACCGACGCTGATGCTGTCGAACTCTCTGGGCTGCACCTTGCAGATGTGGGAGCCGCAGATGAAGGCGCTCACCCAGGTGTTCCGCGTGATCCGTTACGACCGGCGCGGCCACGGCAAATCCGGCGTGCCGCCCGGACCCTATTCCATGGAGCGCTTCGGCCGCGACGTGATCGCGATCCTCGACGACCTCAACATCGACAAGGTGCATTGGTGCGGATTGTCGATGGGCGGCATGGTGGGACAATGGCTGGGGGCCAACGCGCCGGAACGCTTCGGCAAGATCATCCTGTCCAACACCGCCTGCTATTATCCCGATCCGACCAACTGGCTCAATCGCATCAAGGCGGTGAAGGAAGGTGGCATCGCCGCCGTCGCCGACACCGTCATTGCCGGCTGGCTGACGGCGGATTTCAGGGAGCGCGAGCCGCAGATCACGGCCAATCTGAAGGCGATGCTGCTGGCCACGCCGGTGCAGGGCTATCTCGCCTGTTGCGAGGCGATCAGCACGCTCGATCAGCGCGCGCTGCTGCCCAAGATCAAGAGCCCGACACTGGTCATCGCCGGACGCCATGACATGTCGACGCCGGTCGCGGCCGGCGAATTCATCCGCAGCCAGATTCCCGGCGCCGCCTTAACGATTCTCGATGCCGCGCATATTTCCAACGTCGAGCAGCCGCACGCCTTTACCGACGCCGTGGTCGGCTTTCTGACGCAGCGCTAGACGCCCGCAGCGTCAGCGATTGTTCAGGAGCTGGGACTGATCGAGGGCGAGCGCGTCCGACCTCGTCCGGCGATCGGGCTGCGGCTCGCGCAGGACGCTCGACCAGCAACACGATCGCGGTGCCGAGCAGCATCAGCAGTTCGGTCGCATGCAGCCGAAGCGCCTGGGTCTCGCCGACCTGCGAGGCCATCACCATGCTGCCGAAACTGATCGCGCTGCCGATGGCGAGCGCGAGCGCGAGTGGCTCGTCGACGGCGCCGGTCTTGCGGATGGCGGCGCGGACGATGAAGGCCAGGAACAGCACAAAGAACGCGACCACGGTGAGCTTGCCCAAGGCGAGCAGCCAGGCGATACGGATCGCGGTGATCCCGGTCAGTTGCAGGTGATCGCTGATGAACAATCCGACCGCGATGTTCGGCCGCTCATAGAGCCCGTGGACCGGCGCCACCATGATTCTGAAGGCGACGATAGTCCAGGTCGGAACGAAGTAGGCGGCGAGCAGCGCGCCATTGAAAGAACTGATCCGCCAGTTGGTCGACATTGCCGCTTCCCGCTGTTGTCCCGCGAGCCTGCAAGCGAGCCCACGGCTTTGCGGGCGAGGTAACGCCCTTAAACTGCGACGGGCAATTTAAACCCTTTGTTTACCTTAATTGCCGGGGCGCGACGGGACCGGCGGCGGATTGGGGTCGTCGCCCGGGGCGGCCGCCCCGGGTCCCAAAACCCGCGCCACAAAAGAAAAGTCCCGCCTTTCGGCGGAACCTTCCTGCTCTCGCTCGGGTATGGAGACCGATTATCGGCTGCCTGTGCCTTGCTGACCCGGGTTCTGGCCCTGACGGTTCGGATCCTGCTGTTGCTGTCCGGGCTTCTGGCCACCGCCCTGCTGCTGGCCGGGCTTCTGACCCGGGTTCTGGTTCTGCTGGCCCGGGTTCTGGTTTTGGCTGGTCATCGGGATCTCCCTTGTTGAACCTAGTTCGGGATAATCGGCACAGCCGCGGTTGGTTGCGGAGGAACCCGGGTTCCCCGATGATCATTCCGTGGCGGCGGCTTGTCCCGACCGTGGCAGCCGGAACCGGCGGTAAAATGAGCTCTGCACAAGCCGTCTAAGCCGCACCCCGTGCTGTTGCCGCCCCCGGTTCCCACTGTTAGAAAACGAGACGACGCGTCGTTCCGGCTGCCGGGGCCCTCGCCGCGTCATCGCTCTACAAACGCGAGCATCTTCTCGCGGCAGACCGGTTTCCAATTTGCCGGAACAGGCTCGGGTCAACGGCAGCGCATGGATTATTTCGCCCAGCAACTGATCAACGGCCTCGTCCTCGGTTCTATCTATGGCCTGATCGCCATCGGCTACACGATGGTCTATGGCATCGTCGGCATGATCAATTTTGCTCATGGCGACATCTTCATGATCGGCGGCTTCATCGCGCTGATCTCGTTCCTGGTGTTGGTCTCGTTCGGGCTGACCGCGGTCCCCGTGATCCTCCTGATCGTGCTGCTGGTGTCGATGGCGATCACCGCGCTGTACGGCTGGACGGTGGAGCGCATCGCCTATCGGCCGCTGCGGCATTCGTTCCGGCTGGCGCCGATGCTGTCGGCGATCGGAATGTCGTTCGTGCTGTCGAATTATTCGCAGGTCGCGCAAGGCGCGCGCGTCAAACCGGTGCCGCCGATCATCACCGGCGGCTATACCCTGCTCGACAACAACGGCTTCGTGGTGCGGCTGTCGAACGTGCAGATCGTCGTCGTCGCCACCACCATCGTGCTGCTCGCGATCTTCACCTGGCTGGTGGCGCGCACCCGGCTCGGCCGCGACATGCGCGCCTGCGAGCAGGACCAGACCATGGCGGCGCTGCTCGGCGTCGACGTCGACCGCACCATCTCCATGACCTTCGTCATCGGCGCTGCGCTGGCCGCCGTCGCGGGCATGATGTACCTGCTCTATTATGGCCTGGTGGATTTCTTCATGGGCTTCGTCGCCGGCATCAAGGCGTTCACCGCCGCCGTGCTCGGCGGCATCGGCTCGCTGCCCGGCGCCATGCTCGGCGGGCTCGCGATCGGCCTCATCGAGACGATGTGGTCGGCCTATTTCTCGGTCGAGTACAAGGACGTCGCCGCGTTCTCGATCCTGATCGTGGTGCTGATCTTCATGCCGACCGGCCTGCTTGGCCGGCCCGAAGTTGAAAAAGTTTGACGGGCAGCAGCGTGACAGCATCCGCGCCCAAACCGATGCCGGGCTCTCGCGGCCCGGTCGCCGCCTTCATCTTCAAGAAAGCCCTGATCAGCGCCCTGGTGGCGCTGGTGCTGTTCTCGCTGATGATCGGCATCCGCACCGAAGCCGGACCCACCGGACAATTGATCTACTGGACGCGGTTCCCGGAACTTGCGGGCATGGTCGCCGCCGTGTTCTTCGGCAGCATTGCGGTGGAATTGCTGCGGCTGTGGTGGGGTCCGGTCGGCACCGTCATGATCGTTCCGCCGAAGGTGCAGGGCGCAATGGTGCTGGCGCGGCGCGCGATCGCGCCCTTGCTGCTGATCTTCACCTTCCTGGTGCCGGTGATCTTCTATCAACAGCGCTACATCCTCGATCTCGGCATTCTCGTGCTGACCTATGTGATGCTGGGATGGGGATTGAACGTGGTGGTCGGCCTCGCCGGCCTGCTCGATCTCGGCTATGTCGCGTTCTACGCGGTCGGCGCCTATTCCTATGCGCTGCTGGCGACCAATTTCGGGCTGTCGTTCTGGATCTGCCTGCCGATGGCCGGCATTCTCGCCGCGCTTTGGGGCGTGATGCTGGGCTTTCCGGTGCTGCGGCTGCGCGGCGACTATCTCGCCATCGTCACGCTGGCGTTCGGCGAGATCATCCGGCTCGTCATCATCAACTGGCAGAGCCTGACCGGCGGCCCCAACGGCGTCTCGGGAATCCCGCGGCCGAGCCTGTTCGGCATTCCGCTCACGCCGGGCGATGACGGCCTTGCCGCAAAACTCGGCATCGAGTTTTCGCCGACCCATCGCATCGTGTTCCTGTTCTATCTCATCCTGGCGCTGGCGCTTCTCACCAACTGGGTGACGATCAGGCTACGCCGCCTGCCGATCGGGCGCGCCTGGGAAGCGCTGCGCGAGGACGAGGTCGCCTGCCGCGCGCTCGGCATCAACATCACCACCACCAAACTCACGGCGTTTGCGACCGGCGCCATGTTCGGCGGTTTCGCCGGCGCGTTCTTCGCCACCCGCCAGGGGTTCATCAGCCCGGAATCCTTCACCTTCCAGGAGTCGGCGCTGGTGCTGGCGATCGTCGTGCTCGGCGGCATGGGTTCGCAGCTTGGCGTCGCGCTCGCCGCGCTCGCCATGATCGGCGGCTTCGAGCTGTTTCGCGGCCTTGACCAATACCGCATGCTGGTGTTCGGCCTCGCCATGGTGCTGCTGATGATCTGGCGGCCGCGCGGCCTGATCGGCCATCGTGCCCCGACGGTCTACCTCCAGCACAGCCACGCGATCTCATCCGACCTCGTCAAGGAGGGCCACGGATGAGCGGCGATTGCATCCTGTCCGTCGATCGCCTGGCCATGCGGTTCGGCGGCATCGTCGCCGTCAACGACCTGTCGTTCACGGCCGAGCGGCGCAAGATCACCGCGCTGATCGGACCGAACGGCGCCGGCAAGACCACGGTGTTCAACTGCATCACCGGCTTCTACAAACCCTCTGGCGGTGCGATGCTTTTGACGCATGACGACGGCCGCGCCATGCAGCTCGAGCGGCTGAACGATTTCCGCATCTCGAAACAGGCAAAGGTCGCGCGCACCTTCCAGAACATCCGGCTGTTTCCCGGCATGACCGCGCTGGAAAACCTGATGGTGGCGCAGCACAACGCGCTGATGCGGGCGTCGGGACTGACGTTTCTCGGCCTGATCGGCGCCCCGTCCTGGCGCGCGGCGGAAAAGCGCGCGATCGATCTGGCGACGCTGTGGCTGAAGCGCATCGGCCTGCTCGACCGCGCCGACGACGCTGCCGGCAATCTGCCCTATGGCGATCAGCGCCGCCTCGAGATCGCACGCGCGATGTGCACCGAGCCGGCGCTGCTCTGCCTCGACGAGCCCGCCGCCGGCCTGAACGCGCGCGAAAGCTCCGCTTTAAGCGAATTGCTGCTTTCGATCCGCGATGACAATGGCGCCTCGATCCTGTTGATCGAGCACGACATGAGCGTGGTGATGGAGATTTCCGACCACGTCGTGGTGATGGATTACGGCCTCAAGATCGCCGAAGGCTCGCCGCAACAGGTCCGCGACGACCCCAAGGTGATCGCGGCCTATCTCGGCGTGGAGGACAATGAGGTCGCTGCCGTCGAGTCGGAGTTGGGGCTGTGAGACCACGGCAAATAAATTCGTCATGGCGGGGCTTGTCCCGGCGTCACGGGCGTGAGGTCCTGCGATGACTTCAACCGGCCAGCCCCTGCTCGCGATCCGCGGCCTTCGCGCGGCCTATGGCAAGATCGAGGCCTTGAAGGGTGTCGATCTCGAGATCAACCCCGGCGAGATCGTCGCGCTGATCGGGTCCAACGGCGCCGGCAAGTCGACGCTGATGATGACCATCTTCGGCAGGCCCCGCGCGCGCTCCGGCCAGATCCTGTTCGACGGCCGTGACATCACGGATGTGCCGACCCACGAGATCGCACGGCTGCGCATCGCACAATCGCCGGAAGGCCGCCGGATTTTCCCGCGCATGAGCGTCGCCGAAAACCTGCAGATGGGCGCCGATGCGACCGACTGCAGCGAGGCCGAGCGCGAGGCCGGGCTCGAGCGGGTCTTCGCGCTGTTCCCGCGGCTGAAGGAGCGCATGACCCAGCGCGGCGGCACCCTGTCCGGCGGCGAGCAGCAGATGCTGGCGATCGGGCGCGCGCTGATGAGCCGCCCTCGCCTGTTGATGCTGGACGAGCCTTCGCTGGGTTTGGCGCCCCTGATCGCACGCCAGATTTTCGACGCAATCCGCACCCTGAACCGGCAGGACGGCCTCACGGTGCTGATCGTCGAGCAGAACGCCAATCACGCGCTGCGGCTGGCCCACCGCGGCTACGTCATGGTCAACGGCCTGATTACGCTGGCAGGAACCGGCACCGAGCTGCTGCAGCGGCCGGAAATCCGCGCCGCCTATCTGGAAGGCGGCAGGCGGGGGTGAACCTCGGCGGCGAAGGGCCGCGCTGCCTGAAAATTGCCGATGACTTCACGGTAAATTCAGCCGACAATGACCGCGATTTTCGACCCCGGCTCGCCCGGCTTCCCGTAGCGATCTACCCGCGAGGACTCCTCATGACATCATTGAAACTCATCGGCCTGGCATTCGGCGCCTCGTTGGCGCTGTCGACGGCGGCCTTTGCGCAGGACATCACCATCGCCGTGGCGGGCCCGATGACTGGCGGCGAATCCGCGTTCGGCCGGCAGTTGAAGAACGGCGCCGACATGGCGATCGCCGATCTCAATGCCGCCGGCGGCCTGCTCGGCAAGAAACTGGCGCTGGATGTCGAGGACGACGCCTGCGATCCGAAGCAGGCCCGTTCGGTGGCGGAAAAGATCGCCAGCGCGAAGATCCCGTTCGTCGCCGGCCATTATTGTTCGTCGTCGTCGATCCCGGCCTCGGAAGCCTATGCCGACGGCAACGTGCTGCAGATCACGCCGGCCTCCACCAATCCGCTGTTCACCGAACGCAAGCTCTGGAACGTGGCGCGCGTCTGCGGCCGCGACGATCAGCAGGGCCTGGTCGCCGGCGAATACATCGCGAAGGCCTACAAGGGCAAGAACATCGCCATCCTCAACGACAAGACCACCTACGGCAAGGGCCTCGCCGACGAGACCAAGAAGGCGCTCAACAAGGCCGGCGTCACCGAAAAGATGTTCGAGTCCTACAACAAGGGCGACAAGGATTTTAATGCCATCGTCTCGCGCCTGAAACTCGAAAAGATCGATCTGGTCTATGTCGGCGGCTACCATCAAGAATCGGGCCTGATCCTGCGCCAGATGCGCGACCAGGGCCTGCAAACCGTGCTGATGGCCGGCGACGCGCTGGCCGACAAGGAGTTCGCCTCGATCACCGGCCCCGCCGGCGAGGGCACGCTGTTCACCTTCGGTCCCGATCCGCGCAACAAGCCGACCGCCAAGGCCATCGTCGAGCAGTTCAAGGCCAAGGGCATCGATCCCGAGGGCTACACGCTCTACACCTACGCCGCGATGCAGGTCTGGTCGCAGGCGGTGAAGAAAGCCGGCACCATCGATCCGAAGAAAGTCATGGACACGATCAAGGGCGGCGCCTGGGATACGGTGATCGGCAAGCTGGAGTTCGATGCCAAGGGCGACATCAAGCAGCTCGACTATGTCGTCTACAAATGGGACGCCAAGGGGGGCTACACCGAGATCAACCCGAAGGGATCGTGAGAGTTCGTCGATCCCGTCACGACGCCAACGCCCCGGTCTGCCGGGGCGTTTTCGTTGCGGCAGCGTATGCGCTTCTCCGCCGTTGACCGCAACGCCGCCCCGCGGTCATCTCGCGTCCTGCAGGAAACATACGATGAAAAATCTCCTCACCGATATATCCGGCGTCCGCGTCGGCCACGCCGATGACCGGCGGCTTGCCTCCGGCGTCACGGCGGTCGTTTTCGATCAGCCCGCGGTGGCGGCGATCGACGTGCGCGGCGGCGGCCCCGGCACCCGCGAGGGCGCGCTGCTCGACCTCGCCAACACCGTGGAGCGTATCGACGCCATTGCGCTCGGCGGCGGCTCGGCGTTCGGGCTCGAGGCCGGCGGCGGGGTGCAGGCCTGGCTCGCCGAGCAGGGCCGCGGCCTGGCGGTGCGCGGCGCGGTGATCCCGATCGTCCCCGGCGCGATCATGTTCGATCTGTTAAACGGCGGCGACAAGGCGTGGGGCCGTTTCGCGCCCTATCGCGATCTCGGCTACGCGGCGGCGGCGGCCGCGAACGAGACTTTCGCGCTCGGCAGCGCCGGCGCGGGGCTCGGCGCCACCACGGCGAATTTCAAGGGCGGGCTCGGTTCGGCCTCGGCGATGACGCAGGATGGCGTGAAGGTCGCCGCCCTCGCGGTAGTCAATGCGGTCGGCAGCGTCACGGTCGGCGACGGGCCGTGGTTCTGGGCGGCGCCGTTCGAAATCGGCGCCGAATTTGGCGGACGCGGCCTGCCTCCGTCCTTCACGCCCGACATGCTGGCGCTGCGGATCAAGGGCGGCGCCGCCGCAACTTCGGCGGAGAACACCACGCTCGCAGTAGTGGTGACCGATGCCGAACTGACAAAATCGCAGGCCAAGCGGCTTGCGATGATCGCGCAGACCGGATTTGCCCGGGCGATCTATCCGGTGCACGCGCCGCTCGATGGCGACGTGCTGTTCGCCGCCGCCACCTGCGAAAAGAAGGTCGATCCCCTCGCCGGCCTCACCGAACTCGGCATGGTCGCGGCCAATGTGGTGGCGCGGGCGATCGCGCGCGGCGTCCATGAGGCCACTGCGCTGCCCTTCCTGGGCGCGCTGCCGGCGTGGCGGGACCGGTTCGGATAGCTGGTTACGATCGGTTCGCCAAATCCGTTCAGACGTTGAGCGACAGCGAGGAAGCCGCGCCAGCGGAAACCGCCTGCGCCGCGCGCTGAATCATCTGCTCGAGGAAATTGTAGGAGGCCGTCGCGCTGCTCGACGATGTCGTCGCCGCAGGCGAGGTCATGGTGATGACGGAGCCGTCGGCATTGGTGATGGATGTCGTGGTCGAACCGTCACTGTTGGTTACCGACGTGCTGGTTGCGCCGGCCAGCGCCTGCAGCAACGGATCGGAGTTCGATCCGCCGGCGCCGGAACCCGATGTACCGGTAGTCGAACTCGTTCCGTCGGTGCCCGTCGATCCGTCGGAATCGGCGACATGATGATGGTGGTGGCCGCCCTTGCCCTGCGCCCCCTGCAATGCTTTCTGCATTTCATCGAGGCTCACCGACCCGTCGCCATTGGCGTCGAGTTTGTTGAAGACATCGTCGGCCTGCGCGAGGTTGGTGCCGCCGGCGCCGAGCGCGTTTTCGAATTCGGTCTTGCTGATCTGGCCGTCGCCGTTGGCATCGATCTGCGAGAACAGGTCTTGCAGCGCGCTGGTCGGGTCGGTCGAAGCCGACGTGCTCGATGCCGATGTGGTCGAGGCGGTCGAATCCTGACTCTGCGCCGCGATCAACGCGCTCATCGTCTGCGGCGAGATCTGCGTAAATGCGGCACCACCGGTGACTGGAGGCGGACTTTCTGTCTGCGTCGAGCCGTTCGCGGTATCGAACGGGGTGGGCGGGTTCTGGTTAAAGCCCGTGGTTTGCGTCGAATTCGATTTCGACGACAGCAGCGATTGCAGCGCGTCCACTGCGGACGAGGCGGCGCCAAGGGCAAGCAACATGGCAGAACTCCGACAAATGCCGCGCTCGCGCGGCCTACATTCACGGGATCAGGATCAGCAAACCCCGTGCCAGCGCAAAAAACCCAATAAAATATGGGTTTTCCGCGCCGGCCTCGTTCCGCAGCCCCGGCAATTGGTGCCGCCGGCGGCAGATTTTTCCGCCCCGCAACGGCGTTTTGCCCGCATTGCCCGCCGGGCTGGCGCGTGTTACCCGGAAACTCCCTTCGAGGCTTCGAAAGTGTTTTCGGGAAAGCGCACATGTCCGCCCAATTTGCGTCACGCCCCCTCGTCATCGCGCCGTCGATCCTGGCTTCCGATTTTTCCAGGCTGGGCGAGGAGGTCCGCGCGGTCGACGCGGCCGGCGCCGACTGGATCCATCTCGACGTGATGGACGGGCATTTCGTGCCCAACATTTCCTACGGGCCCGACGTCATCAAGGCGATGCGTCCGCACACCAAAAAGATCTTCGACGCGCATCTGATGATCGCGCCGGCCGATCCCTATCTGGAGGCCTTCGCCAAGGCGGGCTGCGATCACATTACGGTGCATGCGGAAGCAGGTCCCCATCTGCATCGTTCGCTGCAGGCGATCCGCAGCCTCGGCAAGAAGGCCGGCGTCTCGCTCAATCCGGGAACGCCGATCTCGGCGATCGAATATGTCATCGACATGATCGACCTCGTGCTGGTGATGTCGGTCAATCCCGGCTTCGGCGGCCAGGCCTTCATCCCCTCCGCGCTCGGCAAGATCAGGGATCTGCGCGCGATGACGGCCGGACGTCCGATCGACATCGAGGTCGACGGCGGCGTCGGCCCCGACGTCTCCGGTCAGCTCGCCGCCGCCGGCGCCAATGCCTTCGTCGCCGGCTCCGCGATATTCAAGGGCGGCACGAAGGAATCCTACAAGGCCAATATTGCCGCGATCCGCAACGCGGCCGCCGCCGCGCGCGGCGAAGCGATCTGACGTCCGGCCCCGGACATTCGCGGACAGAGTCCGCGAGTTTCCCGATGCGGGTCGACGCGGTCCGTCGCAGGCGCTGTTAGTCCAAGTGCTTCGCGTGCCGGAGCGACCCTAATTTGGGCAAATCACCGCCTGTTGCATGCAGGCCTGTTGCGGCGCCGTCACACCGAAGCGGCAATCGAAGGCTATTGTGACCAATTGTTGCCAGCCGTGGTAGCATGGTCCTGAACACAAATTCCGTGGACGCGAAATCGGAGCACGTCATGTTGCCCGTTTTTCAAAGATCGTTCTTCGAGACGGGGCATCAGGAACTGCCCGCCGATCCAGCGATCCGCGCCAGTATCTGGGCGGACCGGTTCCGGGAAATCATCACGAGCATGGATGTCGACTTCGTCGCCGGCGATCCTGCGCCGTTCGGCCGTCACAACGTGCTCTCGAACGGAACGGTCGTCGTCGGCGAGATGCTGAGTTCGTCGTTCAGGGGAATGCGGACCAGGCAGCACATTCAGTCCAACGATGACAGCCATGTCTATTTTAGCTTCAATGTCGGGAACACGGTTCAGGCCAGCAGGCAGTTCGGCCGCGAGGCCGAGGCCCGGCCCGGAGAGGCGCTGCTTGCGGTGCTGGATGCCGGCATCGAAGCCCTGGCGCCCGCGAACGGTCATTCCATCAGCCTGAAAATTCCGGCAGCGCATTTCGTGCAATGGGGACTGACGCCGGCGGACCTCGCCTGCCGGAAACTTGACTGTTCGGGCGCCGACTATCGGCTGCTGACGGGTTATGCCCGCATGCTGATCGATATCGGCGAGCAATTGAGTCCGGCGCAAGCGGCCGCGGCCTCGCGGCATCTGATCGATTTGACCGGCCATTGGCTGGGTGCGGGGCGCAAGGTCCGCGAACAGAATGGCGACGCCGCCTCCGCCCACGGCCGCCTGTTTCTCATCCGCCAGGTCATCAACGAGTCCGCGCGCGATCCGCGCCTCGACCTGCAATCCGTCGCGGCCCGACTCGGAATGCCGTCGCGGACCGTGCAGCATGTCCTGGCCACGGCAGGAGAGAGCTTCTCTCAATTACTGATGAGCGCGCGGCTTCGCCGTGCCTATACGCTGTTGCTCGATCCCGCCTTCGACGAAGTGCCGGTCGGCACGATCGCCTCCAATTGCGGCTTTGCCGATGCCACGAGCTTCCATCGGGCCTTCCGCAGCGCCTTCGACATGACCCCGGGAATGTTGCGCAAGAACCGCTCCGCGCGATAGGTGAACACCCGGCAGAGGATTCGCGCCATCAAGCCTTCATCCCTACCGGCGTTTCGTTCGCGCCCCCCTGCTCCTGCAGCGAGGCCAGCCGCGGCGGGCGCACCACGGTCACGGTGCAGGCCGCCTCCGCCGCGACCTTGGCGGAAACGCTGCCGAGCAGCGTGCGCCTGAGCGAACTCTGCCGCGCCCCGATCACGATGTGATCGACATGATTGGCCTCGGCGAATTCCAGGATCGCGGCGGCGGGATCGATGGCCTCGATAACGTGCACGGTCAGCCGGTTTTCATCGAGCTTTAGCGGCTGCGCCCAATGCCGCAGGGCCACCAGGCGGTCGACGTGCTTGTTGTTGCCCTCCTCGTCCAGCGTCCGGTCGATGGTGACGCGGCCGAGTTTCAGCACGTTCATGCAGGCGAGCCGCGCCGCGGGCAGCGTCGCCAGGATACGTTCGGCGGTGACGCGCAGCGCCTCGTTCAGTTCGCGCGATTCCTCGGAGACATCGAGCGCGATCGTCACGATCGGACCCGAGGCCAGTTGGGCCGCGACATCGGCTTTGCCGCGCTGCTTGCATCAGATTGCCGTTGAAGCGGCGGCGCCAGACGGTGGAAATGGGATCGCGGTTCAGCCGCTCCGCCCGCCCCGTCAGCTTGACCTGGTCGGGATAAGCGAGGTCGAAAGCGAGTTGCGATGCCGTGGGATAGCGCCAGACCGGATCGATCTCCAGACACCGCAGCACGATTTCCTGCAGCCATGGCGGATAGTCCGGCTTCAGCTTTCGCGGCGGATAGGGATCGCGCCACAGCCGCCGCCGCATGCCGCCCAGGGTTTCGCTCTCGCCGAACGGCCGCACGCCGGTGGTGAAGAAATAAAGCAGCACGCCCAGCGAAAACAGATCGCTGCGCGGATCGTCGCGCACCCCCAACAGGCGCTCGGGCGCCATATAGGGCGCGGTGCCGTAGGGAATCCGGAACTCCTCCTGCAGCAAATCGGGCAACTGGTTGTGATGCGACAGCCCGTAATCGATCAGCACCGCTTCACCCGAGGGGCGAAACATGATGCTGCTCGGCTTGATATCGTGGTGGATGACGTTCTGCCGGTGCAGGTCCGCAAGCGCGGTTGCTATTTTTCCGGCGATGGCGCTGGCCTCTTCGTAAGGCAGCGGCAGTTCGCCAAGGCGGCTGTAGAGCGTGGTGCCGGGGATGACCTCGATCACGACATAGGCCTGCCGCATGAAATCGCCGGCGGCGTAACAGGCCGGCACGTGCGGGCCCGACAGCCGCGGCAGGATCATCTGCTCCATCTCGAAACTGACGATGGCGGCGGGATCCTCGCCTTCGGATACCCTTGGTATCTTCATCAACAGCGGCGCGGCGATATCGGGCCGCGTCACGCTCCACAGCGTCGCCATGCCGCCGCTATGGACGCACTCCCCGATGGTGAAGCCGTCGATGACGGCGCCGGGCTGGACCGAATGCTTGGCCATCGGCTACCTCCCGACCAGGAGGCGATCGGCCAGCCAATGCGGCAGGCCGTTTTCGCGAATCCGCGTTGCTGCCGCCTCGACATCATAGGGCACCCGGCAATAGCTGATCTGCTGGCTCTCGGTATCAAACAGCACAAACGCCGCCGCCGGATCGCCGTCGCGCGGCTGTCCCACCGAGCCGACCACGGCCAGCCATTGCCGGCCGCCGGAGAGTTGCACCGGAACGCCGGCGGTCGGGACGAAGCTCGTCATCTTGGCGGTGGCGGACATCGAATACAGCGCCGGCCGGTGGATATGGCCGCAGAAGGTGATGTGCACTTCGGTCGCGATGATGCTGCGCGCCGCATCGGTCGCGTTCTGCACGTAGCGCCATTTCGGCGGGTTGCTGGCCTCGGAATGCACATAGAGGCGGTCGTCGTCCCACACCTCGAACGGCAGTTCCGCCAGAAAATGCCGCTGCGCCGCCGAAAGTCTGCCGCGGGTCCACTCCATCGCGGCCTGGGCCTCGGCATTCATGGATTCGGAAGGGGTGCCGACGGCGTTGTCGTGGTTGCCGCGCACGGCGAGCGCGCCGTTCTCGACCAGGCCCATCACGGTCTCGACGGTCCATTCGGGATCGGCGCCATAGCCGACATAGTCGCCGAGGCAGATCATCCGTTCGGCGCCGCGTGCGCGCGCATAATCCAGGCACGCGGCAAACGCCTGCCGGTTGGCATGGATATCCGCAAAAACTGCCAGCAGCACGATTTCCTCCGCGCCGATCCTAGTCCGCAGGCCGGCGTCCGATTTGACGGATATCAAACAACAGGAGGGTACAGTGCGCGCAATCGGACTGACGGCAGGCTCGGGCGCCAGCCGGAGATCACAAGCAAAACGGGGAGAAGGAGATAAATTCAGCGCTTGCGCGGGGCTTCCAAACCCTTGAGCAATAGCGCCAGCACGGCGTCGACCCGGGCCCCAAAATCCGGATCGCTCCATTCATCGGAATGCGCGGGATGGTGGAAGCGGCTGGTGGCGTCGAACAGTGCGCGCGCGGCCGCCTTGGCGTCGGTGATCTGGAAGGCGCCCTGCTTCACGCCGTCATCCAGGATATGCGCGATCTGGTCGACCAGACGGTCCTTGTGGGCCTTGACGACCTTGCAGGCCTCCTGCGCCAGCGTCAGATAGGTCGCAAACATCTCGGGGTCGTCGCAGACCTTCTTGTACTTGATCGCGATCATCAGGCGCAGCCAGCGCTCCAGCCTTGCCGGCGCCGGACCCGAACTTTCGGCGATCTCCGCCAGCGGTGCATTGGCCCGGTCGAGCCAGCGTTTTGCGACCGCCTCCCGCAGCGAGGCCTTGCTCGGGAAATGACGGTAGACGCTGCCGTGGCTCACATCGAGCGCACGGGCCACGTCCACCACCGTCGCCTTCGCCAGACCGAAACGGCGCAGCACGTCCTCGGTGACCTCAAGAATTCTCTCAGGGGTCAGAACAACGTTCTCGTTCATGCGCGCACCGTCTGTTTTCGCAAAGCGATCTGGCGGATTGTCATTGATGTACCTTTAGCGGGCAAGCCTCTCGGCCTGCGCGGCAAGATGACGGGCAACGCGGGCGTTGAGCCAGCGCTGGAGTTGGGCAGTCAAATGTAAAATTTCGATAGTCATGGCGGAATCCTCTGAAAGTCCCCAGATAAGTGGCTCGGCCAGCAAACCCGGGGTGACGCCGAGCATTGGCGTCGAAGCCAATATAGGACATCTCGCTGACAGATTACAATATCTGTCAGTCAATATTCCGTGATTAACGGGCCCTTAACCGCTGGAATGCGCCTGCCGGCCGCCGGGTTCGGCGCGGGGCCGCCGTTTGTCTCGCCCCGGCGGCTCTGCTAAAGCACGGCGTAATCCCCCAAGCCCCACGAGTTGTCGATGATTTCCCGCTATACCCGCCCGGAGATGGCCGCCATCTGGGAGGCGCAGACGCGCTTCAAGATATGGTTCGAGATCGAGGCGCATGCGGCTGACGCGCTGGCGGAATTGGGCGTCATCCCCAAGGAAGCCGCCCGTACGGTCTGGGCCAAGGCCCGCGACGTGATTTTCGACGTCGCCCGGATCGACGAGATCGAGCGCGAGACCAAGCACGACGTCATCGCCTTCCTGACCCATCTGGCGGAAATCGTCGGCCCCGAGGCGCGCTTCGTGCACCAGGGCATGACCTCCTCCGACGTGCTCGATACCTGCCTCAACGTCCAGCTGACCCGGGCCGCCGACCTCCTGATCGACGACGTCGACAAGGTGCTCAAGGCGCTCAAGAAGCGCGCCTTCGAGCACAAGATGACCCCGACCATCGGCCGCTCCCACGGCATCCATGCCGAGCCGGTGACGTTCGGGCTGAAGCTCGCTTACGCCTATGCGGAATTTTCCCGCGCCCGCGAGCGGCTGCTCGCCGCGCGCAAGGAGATCGCGACCTGCGCGATCTCGGGCGCGGTCGGCACCTTCGCCCAGATCGATCCGCGGGTGGAAGAACACGTCGCAAAGGCGATGGGGCTGGTGCCGGAGCCGATCTCGACGCAGGTGATCCCGCGCGACCGCCACGCGATGTATTTTGCGACATTGGGCGTGATCGCCTCCTCGGTCGAGCGGCTCGCCACCGAGATCCGGCATCTGCAGCGCACCGAAGTGCTGGAGGCCGAGGAATTCTTCTCCGAGGGCCAGAAGGGTTCTTCGGCGATGCCGCACAAGCGCAACCCGGTGCTGTCGGAAAACCTCACCGGCCTCGCCCGCATGATCCGCGCCTATGTGACGCCGGCGATGGAGAACGTCGTGCTGTGGCACGAGCGCGACATCTCGCACTCCTCGGCCGAGCGCATGATCGCGCCGGACGCCACGGTGACGCTGGACTTTGCGCTGAACCGCCTCGCGGGCCTGATCGACAAGCTCTTGGTCTATCCCGAGAACATGATGAAGAATCTCGACCGGCTCGGCGGCCTCATCCATTCGCAGCGCCTGCTGATCGCGCTGACGCAGAAGGGCGCCAGCCGCGAGGACGCCTACAAGCTCGTGCAGCGCAACGCGATGCCGGTGTGGCGCGGCCAGGGCGACTTCCAGACGCTGCTGAAGAAGGACCCCGAGGTGAAGAAATATCTCACCGACGCCGAGATCTCCGAGCAGTTCGACCTCGGCTATCACCTCAAGCACGTCGACACGATCTTCCGGCGGGTGTTCGGCGAAAGCTGATCCGGCAGGCGGGTAGCGGCTGCCCAAAACAACTGAATGGTAACCCCGGATCGGATAACATCGCTTCCGTGTCCAACCCCCCGACGATCCTGGTGTTCGATTCCGGCCTTGGCGGGCTCACGGTGTTGCGTGAGATCGTCAGGGCGCGGCCGGACGCACATTATGTCTACGTCGCCGACGATGCGTTCTTTCCCTACGGCCATCACGGCGAGGACGAGATCATCGCGCGCGTGGTGCCGCTGATCGGCGAATTGATTGCCGCCCATGCCCCCGATCTCGTGGTGATCGCCTGCAACACCGCGTCCACGCTGGTGATGTCGCATCTGCGCGAGCGCTATCCTGTGCCGTTCGTCGGCACGGTGCCGGCGATCAAGCCGGCCTGCGCCAAATCCAAAACAAAACGCGTCTCGGTGCTCGGCACCAGGGGCACCGTGAAGCGCGAATACACACGGACGCTGATCCGCGATTTCGCGCAGGGCTGCGAGGTGACGCTGGTGGGCTCGGGCGAACTCGCTTCGCTGGCGGAGGCCGCATTGAGCGGCGGCGAGGTCGGCGACAGCCGGATCGCGGCCGAACTCGCGCCCTGTTTCGTCGGCGACAGCGAGAACCCCCTCGCCCGGACCGATACGGTGGTGCTCGCCTGCACCCATTATCCGCTGCTGATGGACCGCCTGGTGGCGCTGGCGCCATGGCCGGTCGACTGGATCGACCCGGCGCCCGCGATTGCCAGGCGGGTGGTGGGTCTGCTTGGGCCTCCCGGAACGGCGGCCGATTTGGCCGGCGCCGAAATGATTTTCACGTCAGGAAAACCGCACACGCTGAGCTGCGCGCTGGTTCCGTTTTTCGGCGGCCGCGTTCCGGCGTGACTTGAGGTCGGCGGCCGCAACCGTAAGGTCCGGCTTCCTCCCGAAAGCAGACTCAAGGCGGATATCGCAGCGTGTCCGAAAATGCCGCCCGGAAGTCGCCACGGCGCGACTTCCGGGTTCAAATTGGTCGAGCGGTCGATCTTAATTGCGTAATGGCGACGCCGGAGATCGCGAGTAGCCCGCCGACGATCAACTTTGGGGTCATGTGCTCGCCGAGGAACAACACGCTCGAAATCAAGGCGAACACCGGAAGCAGCAGGCCGAAGGGCGCGACGCGGCCCATGGAGCAACGGGCGATCAGCCAGAACCAGAGGCCAAACCCGACAATTCCCCCGATGAAAATCGTGTAGGCGAGTGCCAGCCAACCCCGTTCATCCGCCGCGACGAGGCTCGCCAGTTGGGCATGTTCGAGGAGCAACGACATCGACATGACCTGCGGCACCGTGAGCAGCGACGACCACCCCATCAGCATCAAGGGGTCGAAAGGGCCGTAGCGCTTGGTCAGGACGTTGGACACTGCGAACGCGAAGGCTGCCCCGACCACAAGCAGCAGCGGAAGCGCGTTTGCCGACAGGCCAGGCCCCGCGGCCAGCACGACCACGCCGACGAATGCAAGCACCACTCCGGCGGACGTGGTGAGAGACGGCCTCTCGGCGAGCAGCGGCCAGGCCAACAGGACGGTGAAGGGCGTGGCGAGCTGATATGCGACCGCCGACATGCTTCCCGAGCCGAGCCCAAGGCCGACATAGAACAGCCCGAAGTTCAGTCCGCCAAGGAAAACCGAAATTGCCGCGACAGGGCCGACCTGTCGACGCGTCGGCCTCTTGACGAAGGGAACAAGCAGCAGCGCGATGGCCAGGAAGCGCAGTGCGAGGAAGAACAGCGGCGGAAACTCCATGACGCCGACTTTGATGGCCACGAACTGATAGCCCCAGAGCAAGGGGACGGCCACCGCGCAGACGATCTGGAGGGCCGACATGGCGTCCTTCCTTTCAAGACCATTCGGTCCAGATACAGACGCGCTGGCAGCGGAGGCGTCCATGGGCTGCTACCTGATGAAGCGGTCGAGAAGAGCGTCGGCGGTGGCTTGCGACGTGATCCGTGTCGGCGCCGTTTTACCGACCACTCGCAGCCCCTCGACGAAACAGACGAGAATTCGGGCGGCACTTGAAGGCTCAACGCCATCGGCCAGCTTGCCCGCCGCCTTCGCACGGGAAAGCGCATCGGCCACCCTCGCCTCCATGGCTTTGAAAAAGCTTGCGACGCGACGATCAACTTCGGCATCGTGACCAGCCAGTTCCATGGCTGTGGCCACCAGCAGGCATCCGCGCCGGCCGTTGGCACCGCTCGTGCGCTCAACGTAGCCGGCAAGGTAGGCCCGCAGGCCGTCGACCGGCTCCCTGCTTGGGTCGAATTCGGCATCCATGCGGGTCAGGGCATCGGCAACGTAGCGATCGAGCGCACGCAAGAACAGCGAGTGCTTGCCACCGAAAGCGGCGTAAAGGCTGCCGCGCGAGAGCTTCGTCGCACGAAGAAGGTCCGGTAGCGCCGTGGCGTGATAGCCGCGCGACCAGAACACACCCATTGCGCGTTCGACGGCCGCTTCCGGATCGAAACTTCGGGGACGGCCACGGGGCAACTGCACGGGGGTCTGGCGGCGCATTGCCGATTTATAGACCAATTGGTCTTTAATTGAAAGCGGCCGTTCTGGGTCAGAGGGAGGACTTACCCCCGAGAGTTCCCCCCGAGAATTCGGAAACGACGGCTTTTCGCGCAATTGAGCCTTATGCGGTCGAAGACGCTGCCCGGGTCGCCTCCACGGGCTGGGGCTCAAGCCTTGAAGTAACCGGGCTGGCCGATGTCGGCGATCAAGCCGATCCCGGTCGGCGTCCAGCCCAGCCGCTGCTGCGTCAAGGCGCTGGAGGCCGGCATGTCCAAACCGGCGAACATCGCCAGCGGCCCATAATAATCGCCCGCCTCTTCTTTCCTGATCGAAACCACCGGCACGTTCAGCGCGCGGCCGATCACTTCGATGACCTGGCGCATCGGTACGCCTTCCTCGCCAACGGCGTGGTAGATCCCGTCTACCGCGCCCTTCTCCAGCGCAAGCCGGTACAGGCGGGCGACATCCTGCCGGTGCGCGGCAGCCCAGCGTTCGGCGCCTTCGCCGACATAGGCGGCGGCGCCTTTTTGACGCGCGAGTTCGACCAGATAGCTGATCAACCCGGCTTTTCCGTCGGCGCCATGCACTTGCGGCAGGCGTATCGCCATCGCGCGCACGCCACGCGACGCGTAGGCCAAACCGGCCTGCTCGGACACGCGCGGAACATGCGGGCTGGAATCGCGCCGCATATCTTCGGTGATCACCACACCCGCCGCGACGAGGCCCGTTCCCGAGGTGACGATGAAAGGCTTGTTCGTGCCTGCCAGCACATCGCCCATGGCTTCGATGGCGGTCTTGTCGATCGCGCCGTTCTCGGCGAATTTCGTGAAATCATGGATGAAGGCCAGATGGATCACGCCGTCGCAATCCCTTGCGCCGCGCTTCAGGCTTTCGAGGTCCTGCAGCGAGCCGCGGTGAGCTTTCGCGCCTAGCTGCTCGAGCGTCGCAACATTCTCTTCAGAGCGCGCGAGGCCGACGACCTGATGCCCGTTGGCGATCAGTTCTTTTGTGGTTTCGGTGCCGATGAATCCGGCGGCGCCGGTGACGAATACGCGCATGAAAACACTCCCTGTTCAGAGCGCCGGAATATGGGTATTATTTATTCGGGTAAAGTAGTGAGATCATACGGGTATAATCGCTAACAGGATGACGGACGCGAACTCGCTTGGGACTTATCTGAGGGATCGCCGCGCCAGGCTCGATCCCACGGCCTTCGGCTTTCCGCTGAAGCGGCGGCGAACGCCGGGACTTCGGCGCGAAGAAGTGGCGCAGCGCGCCAATGTGAGCGCCACCTGGTATACCTGGCTGGAGCAGGGACGCGGCGGTGCGCCCTCCGCCGATGTGCTGGATCGCATCGCCCGCGCCATGATGCTGACCGACCTGGAGCGCGAACATCTGTTTCTGCTCGCTCTCGGCCGGCCGCCCGAAGTCCGCTATCGCGCGCCCGAAGGCATCTCACCCCGTCTGCAACGCGTGCTCGACACGCTGGAATACAGTCCCGCTTTCATTCGCACGGCGACATGGGATGTGATCGCGTGGAACAGGGCCGCCGCGGCCGTCCTCACCGACTACAGCACATTGCCGGAGGGGCAGCGCAATGTTCTGCGCATGATGTTCCGCGACAGCCGCGTTCGCGCCGCGCAGCCCAACTGGCAAAGTGTTGCGCGCTATGTGGTCGCGTCGTTCCGCGCGGATGTGGCGCGCGCCGGTGCGGCGCGCAATGTGCAATCGCTGGTCGATGAGCTCTGCGCGACCAGCCCGGAATTCGCGGCGATGTGGCGCGACAACGATGTGCAGGGGCGGCATGGCGACGGCGTGAAAGTCCTGCATCATCCGCTCGCCGGACCGCTCTCGATGGAATTTTCGGCTTTCGCCGTCGATGGCCGGCCCGACCTCAACATGGTGATCTACAATCCTGCAACATCAGCGGATGCGGACAAGATCCGCGCGCTGCTGAAGTCACGGCCGAAATAGGCGCGACCCGCCCCGATGCGCTCAGTCGGGGCCGTACCGAAGTCAGCTGACGAAGCGGCTGGTCGAGCTCGCGCCGTGGAAGGTCGACTGGATCGATCCGGCGGCACCGCCGACTGCAGAACCCCGACCGAAGCAAATTTTTTCGGCTATAACCATTCTGAGGCTCGCCGACCGGATAACCGGTTGGACACTGGACTCCTGGTTGGGAACCCGGATTGAGCTTGCGTGAGATGGTCGGGGACTCTGGATGAGCAAGCGGAAGGAACCGGCGGGATCGTGGTCGGTGAAGTTGCTGGCCGCGGCGGTTGTTGTCGCGTGCGGTGCTCTCTTGGCTTGGGCGGGTCTCAAAGGGCACTACGAGGCGGCAATCGAGGCGGACCAAGAGCGGGCGATCAAGGCCCCGATTCGGGTTTCCAATAAGAACGGCAACCCGGTGATCACGCTCGACACCGCGACGCGACAGCGCAGCGGGATCGCGACAGCCGCGCTACCGTCAACGCCTCATCCCGAGGAGCTTCGCGCCTACGGGATGGTCCTCGATGTCGCGCGATTGACCGAGCTCAGCAACAACTACGCCAATGCCAAGGCGCAGGTGCAGACCGCGCAAGCCAAACTTGCGATGTCGAAGCCGGCGTTCGACCGCGCGGAAAAGCTCTTCAACGAGACCCACGTTGTCTCACAGGCCCAGCTCCAAGCCGCGGAGGCGGCTTTCGGCACGGATCAAGCCAGCCTGGCTGCGGCGGAGGCGCAGGTGCGTACTCTTACCGCGACGGCGTATCAGGAGTGGGGCTCCGTGCTCGGCAAGTCGCTGGTCGATGAGTCGCCGATGATCACGGCGTTGATCGAGCGGCAGACCTTCCTGTTGCAAATCACCTTGCCGCCCGGTGTGATCCTCAAAGCTCCACCTGCCACGGCGTCCATAGAAACCGGCAAGGCCGCGCGGGCAAACGTCACGTTCGTCTCGCCGGCAACGCGCATCGACCCGAAGATTCAAGGCGTCAGCCTCTTCTACGCGGCGGCGGCGGAAAGCGGTGTTTTGCCCGGGATGAATGTGCTTGCCTTCCTGCCCTCAGGCAGCGCCACCATGGGCGCCGACGTGCCGGCGTCCGCGGTTGTATGGTGGCAAGGTCGAGCCTGGGTGTATCGGCGCACGGGTCAAGACACCTTCGCTCGCGTCGAGATCGCAACCGACCTGCCCGCGCCAGGGGGAGGCTATATCGCCAGGGATGTGCCTGAAGATGCGGAGATCGTGACGCGCGGTGCGCAATTGCTTCTGTCCGAGGAATTCCGTGCGCAGATCCAGGTCGAGGACTAGAGGTGAGCCCCGCTTTCCCCTCTGGTCCGCAGGCGGCGCTCGTCAGGTTCGCGATCCGCTTCCGCGGTATTGTCGCCGCACTCGCCTGCGTTCTGGTCGCCTATGGCGTCTACGCGCTCGGCCGTGCCAAATACGACGTGTTTCCGGAGTTTGCACCGCCTCAGGTCAGCATCCAGACTGAAGCTGTCGGGCTGACGCCGGAGCAGGTCGAGATCCTCGTCACCCGCCCCATCGAGAGCGCCATCAGCGGCGTGCCGGGCGTGCGGACGCTGCGCTCCACCTCGATCCAGGGACTGTCCGTCGTAACGGTATTTTTCGATTCGTCGAGCGACATCTATCGCGACCGGCAAGTCGTCGCGGAGCGGCTGGCGGCCGCGACCCAGCAGCTCCCGCAAGGGTTACAGCCGCCGGTCATGACACCGCTCACGTCCTCGACAAGTCGAATGCTCGTGGTCGGCCTGACATCGGAGACGCGCTCGCTGATGGATCTGCGCACGGCCGCCGACTGGACGGTACGTTTACGCCTGCTCGCCGTTCCCGGCGTCGCCAGCGTCACGGTGTTCGGGGGCGACAAGCGCTCGATCCAGATACAGGTGCATCCCGACGAGCTCATCCGATACAACCTGACGCTCAACGACGTACTAACTGCGGCGCGCCGGTCAACCGGCGTGCGGGGAGCAGGCTTCGTCGACACCAGGAATCAGCGGATCGTCTTTCAGACCGAGGGGCAATCCCTCAAACCGGACGACATCGCCCGGACGGTCCTCTTGAGCAGGGGAGCCGCGAGCGTCACGTTGGCGAATGTGGCCGACGTCGTTGAGGCCCCCGAGCCGCCCATCGGCGGTGCCGCGGTCCAGGGGCCGCCCGGCGTCATTCTCAATGTGGCGGAACAATATGCCGCCGACACGCTCAAGGTCACCGAGAACGTGGAAGCGGCCTTGGAGGAGCTGCGGCCAACTCTTCAGGCCGATGGCATCACAATCCACGCCGATCTCTTCCGTCCCGCAAATTTCATCAATACGGCAACCAGCAACGTCCGCGATTCGCTGATTCTTGGCGGCATTCTTGTGATCGTGGTCCTGTTCCTCTTCCTGTTCGATCTGAGAACGGCCGCCATCTCCTGCACCGCCATCCCGCTGTCGCTCCTGACCGCGACCATCGTGCTCGAACGGCTCGGCGCCTCGCTCGACACGATGACACTGGGCGGTCTCGCCATTGCGATCGGTGTGGTGGTCGATGATGCGGTGATTGACGTCGAGAACATCGTCCGCCGCCTCCGAGAAAACAGGAGATCGCCCCAGCCTCAGCCGTTCGCGCGGGTCGTGCTCAACGCGACGCTCGAGGTTCGCAGCGCGGTGGTCTATGCCACCATTGCTGTCATTTTGGTCGTGCTGCCGGTCATGACGTTGTCCGGGACCGCGGGACGTCTGTTTGCGCCCCTAGGGCTTGCCTACACGACAGCGGTCCTGGCGTCACTCGCCGTCGCGCTGACGCTGACGCCGGCGCTGTCGATGATGCTCCTCCCGGGCAAGGTGCCGGCGCACGATCCGCCTGTGGTCCGATGGACCCGCGCCGGCTATGAGGGGCTGTTGTGCCGGCTTGCCGAACGTCCTCGCACGCTCATCGCCGCAGCCACCCTGCTGACAATTGCCGGTTGTGCTGCGCTGCCGTTTCTTGGCGGCGGGTTCATTCCCGAGCTGAAGGAGGGGCACTTCGTCGTTCACATGTCGGCGGTCCCCGGCACATCGATCGACGAATCGCTGCGCGTCGGCGCGCGTATCGCCCAGGCGCTGCGGCAACTGCCCGAAGTGCGCTCCGTTGCGCAGCGCGCGGGGCGTGCCGAGGAGTCCGAAGACACCTGGGGCCCGCATTACAGTGAGTTCGAAGTTGATTTGAAGCCGGGATTGTCGGGAGACGAGGCCGAAAAGGCGCAAGCGGATATCCGCCGAACCTTTGCGGGGTTCGTCGGCGTGAACGCCGCGGTCATGACTTTTCTGACCGAGCGCATCGAGGAGACGCTCTCGGGCTATACCGCCGCGGTCGTGGTCAACGTGTTCGGCAACGACCTCGACCTCCTCGATCAGAAGGCGCAGGAGATTGCCCGTGCACTCGGCGAAATCCCCGGCGCAGCCGACGTTCAGGTCCAATCGCCGCCAGGCCTGCCGCAGCTCACGATCCGCCTCCGCAAGCCCGATCTGGAGCGTTGGGGCTTCGATGCGGTTGAGGTGCTCGAATTAATCCGTGCGGCCTATCAGGGCGATATCGTCGGGCAGACCTATGAAGGCAATCAGGTCTTCAACGTCATTACGATTCTCGACGCTGCCAGCCGGGAAAATATCACCAAGGTCGGCGACTTGCCATTGCGCAGTCCCGGCGGCGCTTACATTCTGCTCAAGCAGATCGCCGATGTTTATCAGACGTCGGGACGCTACCAGGTCCTGCACGAAGGAGCGCGTCGAGTCCAGACTGTGACCGCGAATGTCAGTGGCAGCGATCTCATCTCCTTCGTGCGCGCGGCAAAGGCCGCCATCCGTTCCAAGATTCAGCTTCCGGCTGGAACCTACATCCAGTTCGCAGGCGCGGCGGAGGCACAATCGCGGTCCCAGCGCGATCTCATCGTCAATTCGCTGATCGCCGCAGTTGGCATCGTGCTTTTACTATCGGTCGTCACCCGGAATTGGCGCAACCTGCTGTTGGTACTGGCGAACCTGCCGTTCGCTCTGGTGGGCGGCGTGCTGGCAGTCTTCGCGACCGGCGGGCTCTTGACCTTGGGCGGCATGGTCGGCTTCATCACGCTGTTCGGCATCAGCCTTCGCAATTCGATCCTGATGATCGCTCATTACGAGCATCTTGTTGAAGTCGAGGGGAGGCAGTGGGGATTGGAGGCTGCCATCGCGGGAGCCGCCGATCGGCTTACTCCTATCCTCATGACTTCGATCGTGACCGGGCTCGGCATCCTGCCTCTCGCGATCGGCATGAACGAACCCGGCCGTGAAATTCAAGGACCGATGGCAGTCGTCATCCTGGGCGGCCTTGTGACGTCAATGGCGCTGAACCTGCTCGTGTTGCCGACGCTGGCGCTGCGCTACGGGCGATTCGAACGGCCGCCGGAGGAATTCGCTCGCTCGACCCTATCTCGTGAATCCAAGGCCGCTGAGTGAGGAGCGTTCGGACAAGGCAAGGGATCGCTCCGGTTTCACCCCGCCGCTGCAGGGCACATTTCCGGTTGTACCCTAACTTGGTTACGTCTTGCCCTCCTGCCGAAGCCGCTTGTACAGCGCCTCGACGGCGTCAGCGAAATTCGCTGAGGTGTTTTCTGCACAGTAATCCCGCAAAAAATGCAATTGATTGATCATGTCAAAGGTTGGGGGATTAAGATCGAGACCCTGGTCGACACCAGGCGGCCTACCCACCAAAATGCCACTCATGTAGCCCTGACCCCACGCCAAATAGTCTCTCTGGACAGAGGGGTTCAACCTAATATCTTCGTCAAATTGCAGGCAGGCGGTTGCGCCTAAGCCAACGATCCTGGCCGTTTGAGGTTCTGCTCGAATTTCGCGTCGACCGCCCACCGCGATTAGAACGATTAAGGATGCCATGAATACGACGAGTAATCGGAACAGCCCTTGGTCGAGAGTGCGGCCGAAGATTTGATTTATCGGGTTTAACTCGTCGCAGTCCAGTTCCACCGCCTTCATTACCCCAAGCCATCTCTGTTCTAGAGGACCAACATGGTCCGACCGAAGTGCATTCATCTCTTTCAGGCGGATCGCTGGTGGCGTCGCTAGGCATGCAGGCGCCTCCAGCTCCGCTTCGGCGTTGAAGCAGACATATTGCAAAGGATACATCGACGCAGCCTTTGGCACTTAGCGTCGTTTCGCTGCGATGCGGAATTTGGTCCGCTACCGCGGCATATCGGATTCCGATTAGCAATCAAGCTCGATCTATGGGTTCGCGCCCTAGTTCAAGCGCGACCGGACGGCTGTTGACGAGTGCCACCGTAATCCGAGCAACTGGCCGAACGCTTTACCTCGAATTAAGCGGCGCTTGCCTTGCTCGGTCGCGCAACTCCATCTGACACTCCTTCTATAGGTCTCCATATCAGAGGAGGTTCAGCGTGCTCGATGATGTTTCACCTGACCTCCGCCGTTTGCTTCGAAGCTATCCAGATGATGCCGTCAGGCTCATATTGCAAACCGCCAACTGCGTTGCCTCGCGCGCAAGCACAATCTCGCGGCCCGCGTGCGACAAAACAACCCGCCGGGCAAATCAGCAAAAACCTGTCCAGCCCTTCCGCGAAAAATATTCCGCTTTCGTCGTCGCGCAAATCAGTTCTTTAGCTTCGCTCATCTCACCCGATGAGAGGGGCGGGTCGCGATCGTCACGAACGCGCGGTGGGATGCAGTGGACGCGAAAGCTTGCGCAAGACGAACGCGAGCCGACGCGGACGGCGAAGCCGTGTGGTCCCGACGCCCCGACGCTGGCGTCAAGTTCGCGGGAAATATCCCGCGGGCGACGGTGGCAAGAAAGCCCGGTCACCGAGGAGAGCACGAAATAAGCCGTAAACCGCTGCGCAGGGAAAGCCGGATTGCCTCCGCTGGACCTGTATGCTCGTGTGCGTTTTCTTGTTTCCATTTGCACACGAGACCGCGGGTGCAGCGCGCATCCGGCTTTCCCTGCGCCCTCTTTCTTTTCAGAGGGCGGCCATCGACGCAAAGCTCGGGCGCAATCCGCGCCGCGAGATCGGGAAACCGCGCCTGCAAGGGGAGCGGTTATTGCGAGGAGCTGTCCGTGCGCGTAGACATCCAGTCAAGCCACCGGTGTAGAACCAGCCGAACGGAGTTTTGCAATTGACCTCTGCAAGCCCCACGCCCCTCAACCGCCTGCGCCAGCAATGGCGGGAGAAACGTCCGACCTTCGGCGCGATCGCGACCATTCCCAGCATTGCGACCGTGCAGATCATGGCGCGTTCCGGGCTCGACTGGATCATCGTCGATCTCGAACACGGTCCGATCGATCTCACCTCCGCACACGCGATGATCACGGCGACCGCGGGCACGCCCTGCGTGCCGCTGGCGCGGATCGCGGCCAACGAGCCGTGGCTGGCGAAGGCGCCGATGGATATCGGCGCGCTCGGCATCAATTTTCCGATGATCTGCAGCCGCGAGGATGCCGAGAAGGCCGTGCGCAGCGTGCGCTATCCGCCGCGCGGCGAGCGGCTGTGGGGCCCGTTCCACGCGCCGTTCCGCTGGGGCGTCTCGATGGCCGACTACATGGCGACCGCCGACGACGACATGATCTGCATGGTCACCATCGAGCACGTCGAGGCGGTCAACCGCATCGACGAGATCATGGCAACGCCGGGCATCGACGTCGCGGTGATCGGCCCCGGCGACCTCGCCACCTCGATCAACAAGCGCGGCCTGATCGACGACCCCGACGTGCAGGCGCTGATGGCACGCGCCGAGGCCGGCATTCTCAAGAGCGGCGTGCCGATCGGCGGCGTGGCGCGCACCGCCGAGCAGGCCAACCGGATGATCGACCGCGGCTATCTGGCGCTGGCGCTCGGCTTCGACTGGTCGCTGTTTGCCCGCGGCATCGCCGCGAGCTTCGAGGGCATCAAGCGTTGAAACCGGCGGAGCCCTGCCGGAATCGCCAAAAAGGCCGGGGATGGCTACCGGCGTCCGGCCGGCGCCCTCCAACGCGCCGCAGGACATGGCGGCAAGACCTTGAAAGTGCTTGTTTTTACATGGCGGACAAAACCGCGCCCGCGGCCTCACCCACGCCATAAACAAGAACCATCTGGCCCCAAGCCGGTTGGTTCGTGCTAGAGGAAGAAACTGGCGGGACCGGGCGACTCGCCGGCTCCAGCGTTGCGGAAGCTTGAGGATCGATGCGCGGAACGGTTCGAAAAATCTCAATGCCGCGCCGTCTCGTCGCCGACCTGATGCACGCGTCGATCCGCGTGCCCTTTGTCTCGCTCACCCGGCCGCTCAACGTCCGTCCCCTGCTGGAAGCCCGCGCGCTTGCCGCGCAGCCGCCCGGCTGGGCGGCGATTTTCGTCAAGGCGTTCTCGCTGGTGGCGAACGAGCAGCCGGTGCTGCGCACGCTCTACGCCAAATGGCCATGGCCGAGCTTTTACGAGCTGCCGAAGAATATCGCGATGGTCGCCATCGCGCGCGTCGAGGACGGCCAGGATTGCGTGCTGCCACAGAAGGTCCCGGCCGCCGATGCGTTGCCGCTGGCCCAGATCGACGCGCTGATCCGCCACGCCAAGGCAGCTCCCGTCGAGCAGGTGCCCTCGTTTCGCAAGATCCTGCGGGTGACGCGGCTGCCGCTGCCGCTGCGCCGGCTGTTCTGGTCGGTCGGCCTCAATTTCGGCCGGCAGCGCGCCAACTGGTTCGGCAATTTCGGGGTCACCTCGGTCGCCGCCTACGGCCCGGGCGAGCTGCATGCGCTGAGCCCGGGGCCCTATATCGTCAGCTATGGCGTGGTGGCGCCCGACCAGACCATCGATGTCGTGATCCGCTGGGACCACCGCATTACCGATGCGGCCCTGGTCGCGCAGGTCCTGACCCGGCTGGAACAGGTGCTGAACACCGAAATATCAGCCGAAATACGGGCCGGCCGCCAGCAAACCGAGCCAAAAGCCGTCCGGGCGGTCGCGACCTGAGGGCCGCAGGGCCGTTTCCGTTGACACAACAGCGGTTTCTGCCTAGAAACCGCCTGCTCGCGGGCCGGTTTCGGCCCGCGACGCGTTTCGCGACCCGTGGTCGACCCTTTCAAGCTTGAGGGGTTGGCCTGTCGGCTCCGGGAAATTCCCGGCGCACAGGAGGGCGCGTCTCCTCAATACTCAAACTTGCAACAGAGGACGCGATGACAAAGCGCAGTGAGGCGAAATACAAGATCGATCGCCGGATGGGCCAGAATATCTGGGGCCGCCCGAAGAGCCCGGTCAACCGCAGGGAATACGGCCCCGGCCAGCACGGCCAGCGCCGCAAGGGAAAGCTCTCCGACTTCGGCGTGCAGCTGCGCGCCAAGCAGAAGCTTAAAGGTTATTACGCCAACATCAGCGAGCGCCAGTTCCACGGCATCTATGTCGAGGCCGGCCGGATGAAGGGCGACACCGGTGAAAACCTGATCGGCCTCTTGGAGCGCCGTCTCGACACGGTGGTCTATCGCGCCAAGTTCGTCGCCACCATGTTTGCCGCGCGCCAGTTCATCAACCACGGCCACATCAAGGTGAACGGCCGCCGCGTCAACATTTCCAGCTACAAGGTCAAGCCCGGCGATCTCGTCGAGATCAAGGAGTCCTCCAGGCAGCTCACCCCGGTGCTGGAAGCGACCCAGCTCGGCGAGCGCGACGTGCCCGACTTCCTCGAGGTCGATCACTCCAAGATGACGGCGAAGTTCACCCGCATCCCGGCACTGTCAGACGTGCCGTTCGCGGTGCAGATGGAACCGCATCTGATCGTCGAATTCTATTCGCGCTGATTGTTATCGGCCGCCTGCAGAGATCGAAGGCCCCGGTTCATCCGGGGCCTTTTGTTTCGTATGATGGCAAGTCTGAAAGGGAGCCCGCCATGTACACCCCTCCCCCGCGCGATCCCAAGGCGCCGCCGATCCGCATCAACCTGCTGTCGGATACCCAGACCCGCCCCACGCCCGCGATGCGCGAGGCGATCGCGCGGGCCGAGGTCGGCGACGAGCAGATCGGCGACGATCCGGCCGTCAATGAGCTTTGCGAGCGCGTCGCCGATCTGCTCGGCAAGGAGGCCGCGGTCTTCCTGCCGTCGGGCACGATGTGCAACGTCGCCGCGACCCTGGTGCATTGCCGGCCCGGCGACGAGATCCTGGCGCATGAGACCGCGCACATCATCGCCCGCGAAGGCGGCGCGCATGCCGCACTTGGCGGCCTCCAGATCACGCCGCTGCCCGGCGCCGACGGACAATTTTCGCCGGAAACCTTTCGCGGGGCACTCCACCCGCGCAGCCGCTACCAGCCGCCGCAGACCGTGGTCAGTGTCGAGCAGACCGCCAATATCGGCGGCGGCACCATCTGGAAGAAGGCCGCGCTCGACGAGGTCGTGAAGATCGCAGCGGCCAACGGGCTTGCCACCCACATGGACGGCGCGCGGCTGTTGAACGCCTGCGTCGCCACCGGGATCTCCGCGCGCGACATGGCGTCAGGCTGGGATTCCGCCTGGATCGATTTCTCGAAAGGTCTGGGCGCGCCGGTCGGCGCCGTCATCGCCGGCAGCAGGGAGTTCATCGACGAGGTCTGGCGCTGGAAGCAGCGGCTGGGCGGCTCGATGCGCCAGGCCGGCATCTGCGCCGCCGCCTGCACTTACGCGCTCGACCATCATGTCGATCGCCTGGCTGACGATCACGCCAATGCGCGTGCGCTGGCGCGGGGGCTTTCGCAGATCAAGGGCGTGCAAGTACAGGAGCCCGAAACCAACCTCGTCTTCTTCAGGCCTGACGGCGCCGGCGTTTCCGGCAACGACATGGTGAAGGCCCTGCACCAGCGCGGCGTATTGCTCGCGATGATGGACGGCCGGATCCGCGCCTGCACCCATCTCGATGTCAGCGCCGCCATGATCGAGGAAACGGTCGGCCTGGTGCGCGAGATCGTGCGGGTGGCATGATCTCAGTAGACAATCCGGAGAGTTCCGTTCACGGCGCGACACGCCGGCGCGGCATCGAGCGGTCAGTTCTCCGGCGCGTCATAGATCAGGGTCTTCATCGCCGCTTCAATCCGGATACGCTGCGTCAGGGTCTGCATCATGCCGATCACGAACATATCGTCCCTGGGATCGACAAAGAAGAAGGTGCCGCCGGCTCCCGCCCAGCCGTATGCGCCGATCGGCAGGTGCGCATCCGAGGGCTGTACAGTCTGCACCGCAAAGCCAAGACCGAACCCGCTGTACGGGGTCGGAGTGTGCGAGCCGTCGTGCCGTATCTTTGTATCCGGTCCGATATGGTCCGAGGTCATCAAGGCGACCGTCCCGGGCTTGAGATACCGCTTGCCGCCGAGCGTGCCGCCGTTCAACAGCATCTGCGCAAACCGCGCGTAATCCCCGACGGTGCCGATCATGCCGATGCCACCGGACTGGAGCCGCTGCCATCGCAGCGGATCGCTCATTCTGGCGCGTTCCTCGCGCAGCGGCTGCGCAATCAGCGCCCCCTTGACCCGATACGCCAGGTAGAAAGCGGTATCGCTCATCCCGAGAGGATCGAGCAGCCGCTGCTTCTCGAAGTCGAACAGCGTCTGTCCGGTCACCACCTCGATGACGCGGCCGAGCACATCGGTCGAGTAGCTGTAATCCCACAACGTCCCCGGCTGCGCGGCCAGCGGCAGCTTGCTGATCCGCTCCGTAAGTTCGGCGATGTCGGGATTGCCCCTCTGCAGACCGGCCTTATCGAGGAGGCTACCGACCGCCCCGCCGCTGAAACCGTAAGTCAGGCCGGAGGTGTGGCGCAGCAAATCTTCGATCGTGATCGGCCGCTTGAGCGGCTCGAGCATCAGCCACGGGCTGCCGCTGGCGTCCGTTCTTTCCACGCCGACCTTCACATCGGCAAAGACCGGAACGTATTTTGCAAGGGGATCGTCGAGCCTGAGTTTGCCGTCATCGACCAGCATCATCGCAGCTACCGATGTGATCGGCTTCGACATGGAATACAGCCGAAAGATCGTATCGGCCGTCATCGGCTGCGTGCTTCCGGGGTCCCGCACCCCGAAATTTTCGAAGTAAACGGGGTGACCATGCTGCTGGATCAGCACGATCGCACCCGGAATCTTGCCGGTCGCAACTTCGTTGCGGAAGAGTTCGCTAATCCGCTCCAGTTTCGCACGCGAGAAATCGGGCCCCTTGGCGGGCGATGCCGCGAAGCCAGCGTCCGACCATGGGCCGGCAGCCGCCAAAGCCAGAAGCGTCAGCGCCACCACGGCAGTTCGCCGCGGCACGGCGCCGTCAGTTCTCCATCGCTTCATAGATCAGCAGCTTCACTGCCTTCTGGATGCGCTGGCGTTCCGAGGGCGTCTGCTCCAGCAATACGAAGAACATGTCCTGCTTGCGGTCGATCACGAAATAGCAGCCGCTGGCGCCATCCCATTTCAATTCGCCGAGATCGCCCGGCGGCGGCGGCTTGGCGTTGCCGGGATCGGTGCGCACGGCGAGGCCGAGCCCAAAGCCGAAGCCGTCGCCGGGAAAGTAGAAATAGTCCCGGTCGACCCCCGAACCCGGCCCGACCTGGTCCGTCGTCAACAGCTTGAACGCCTTGGGACTGAGAATGGTCTTGCCCTCGTATGTGCCGCCGTTGAGCAGCATCTGGGCATAGCGGGCGTAGTCCGCCATGGTCGAAACCATGCCGCCACTGGCGAACGTCATCTTCTTGGGAACGGTCGGGTTATTATCCCGCCCGACCCGGAAGTCGCTGTCGTTGGGCATCGGCTGGGCGAGCAGCTTCTGCTTTTCCGGATCGGTGACGAAGAATCCGGTGTCCTTCATGCCGAGCGGATCGAGCAGCTTTTCCTTCTCGACCTCGATCAGAGGCTTTCCGGACACGATTTCCATGATCCGCGCCAGGATGTCGGTGGAATGGCCGTATTGCCAGAGCGCGCCCGGCTGATTTTGCAGCGGCAGTTTCGCGATCCGCTCGGCGAACTCGGCCAGGTCGTAATCGCCGGCATAGATATCGGCAGCCCTGTAGGCCTTGCGGACCAGGCTATCGCCATAGAAACCGTAGGTGATTCCGGAGGTCTGGCGCATCAGGTCGAGCACGGTCGGCGGCCGGTTCGGCGGCACCAGTTCGAGCGTCTTGCTGCCGTCGTCGGCTTTCTTCTCGACGCCGACCTTCACATTTGCGAAGGACGGAATGTATTTTGCGATCGGATCGTCGAGCGAGAATTTGCCCTCATCGAGCATCTCCACCGCAACCACGCTGGTAATGGCCTTGGTCATGGAGAACAGGCGGAAGATCGTCTGGTCCGTGATCGGCGCCTTGGACACCACATCCTGCACGCCGAAGGATTCGTGATAGACCGGCTTGCCGTGCTGCTGGATCAGCAGGATCGCGCCGGGAATTTTCCCCGTCGTCACTTCGTTGCGGAAGAACTCGCCGAGCTTGGCCAGCTTGTCCTTGTTGAAATGCGCGCCGGCGGGAATTTCAAAAGTCCCCTCGGCCCAGGCCGAAGGTGCAGCCGCAATCAGCAGCGCGCCACAGGCAAGCCCCCGCAACGCATAAAATGGTCTCATGGCCCTCTCCCGGTTTTCCCGGGGAGTTTAGCGTTCCCCCCGTACGGCACAAGGGCCGCCGAATTGCGTGAGCGCCTGCGCATGCAGGGCGGCGCTGTCCGTGGAAAAGCAGCAGAACACGACGAGGCTCACGCCAGGCGCCGCCTGCAATGCCTCGATGGTAGCCGAGACCGCAATTCGCGCCGCCCGATCGGCGGGAAACCGATAGACGCCGGTGGAAATGGCTGGAAAGGCAACCGATGCGAGGCCGTGGGACCGGCACAGTCCGATCGCGCCGACGTAACACGACGCCAGCGCCTCGTCCTCGCCCTGGTTGCCGGAATTCCACACCGGGCCGACAGCGTGGATCACATGCCGGGCCGGCAGGCCATAGGCGCTGGTGATCTTGGCGCCACCGGTCTCGCAGCCATGAAGCGAGCGGCATTCGGCGAGAAGCCGAGGTCCGGCCGCGCGATGGATCGCACCATCCACGCCACCCCCGCCGAGCAGCGATGAATTGGCGGCGTTGACGATGGCGTCAACGCGCAAGGTCGTGATGTCAGCGACGACGACTTCAAGCCGCGCCGGGCCGATCTGGCGCGTAGCCAAACTCAGGCGGCGGGCGCGCTGACCGTGACGCCCTTGTCGGCAAACAGCTGCTGCAATTCGCCGGCCTGGAACATCTCGCGGATGATGTCGCAGCCGCCGACGAACTCGCCCTTGACGTAGAGCTGCGGAATGGTCGGCCAGTTCGAATAGTCCTTGATGCCGTTGCGCAGTTCGGCGGACTCCAGGACGTTCAGGCCCTTGTAGCCGACACCGACGTGATCGAGGATCTGCACCACCTGCCCGGAAAATCCGCACTGCGGAAACTGCGGCGTGCCCTTCATGAACAGCACGACGTCGTTCGACTTCACTTCATTGTCGATAAATTGCTCGATGCTCATCTTCGCTTCCTTTTGGGCACCCCCCTGCGGAATGCCTTTCGGGCCGGCATCAGCCGGTCAAACCCGGTACTGTCATATATGTACCCCAAACCGTTGTGCATCCAAAGTAAAATGGCGAGTAGCTGGCATGCCGGGGGCCGATCGCGCCCGGTTACCCAAAAGCACGGCCATAGCCTGACGGCACCAATATGATAGCCGGGGAGAGGCTTTTTTCCCGGGCGGGAGCCCCTATCTAGGACAGACTGTTCTTGGGGAACCCGTCGGCCGGAGCGACGTTCTGTCCCTAACCGGAGCAACCAGTGACGAAACCAGCATCCGCCGCGGCACCCCTGTCCGCCCCTTGCCCGTCATTATTCTCCGAGTCCGGCAGTTTCGCCCAGGATTTGGTGGAAGCCTATCTGGGGGTTCGAAACGAGACCGAGCGCCGTGCGGCGCCGCTGACGCCAGAAGACCAGCTGATCCAGTCGATGCCGGACGCGAGCCCGGCGAAATGGCACCGCGCCCATACCACCTGGTTCTTCGAGCAATTCCTGCTCGGCGAGCACTGCGAGGGCTACAAGCCGTTTCACCCCGACTACGCATATTTGTTCAATTCCTATTATGTCAGCGCCGGCCCGCGCCATGCCCGACACCAGCGCGGCCATCTGACCCGTCCGGGCGCCGACGAGATCACCGCCTACCGCAGGCATGTCGACGCCGCCGTGGTGAAATTCTTTCACGAGGCCGGCGAGGACGCGCTGCGGAAGCTGGTGCCGCTGGTCGAAGTCGGCCTCAATCACGAGCAGCAGCACCAGGAATTGATGCTGACCGACATCCTGCACGCCTTTGCGCAAAACCCGATCCCGCCGGCCTACGATATCAAGTGGAAATTCCCGGCCTCTACCCGCAATGGCGACGAATGGGTCGGCCTCACCGAGGGCATCCATACCGTCGGGCACACCGACGACAGCTTCCATTTCGACAATGAAAAACCGGCCCACCGCGCCCTGGTAGGCCCGGTGAAACTGGCACGCGATCTCGTCACCAACGCCGAATGGCAGGCTTTCATGAAGGACGGCGGCTACGACACCGCGACGCTTTGGCTGATGGATGGGTTTGCCACCGTCGGCAACGAGGGCTGGCGGGCGCCCGGCCATTGGCGCGAGATCGACGGGCAATGGCAGGTCATGACACTGGCCGGACTGCAGCCAGTCGACCCCTCAAGCCCGGTCTGCCATGTCAGCTATTACGAGGCTGACGCGTTCGCGCGCTGGAGCGGCAGGCATCTGCCGACCGAAATGGAATGGGAGGTCGCAGCCCGTGCCGGCCAGCTCAACGACGCCTTCGGCATCGTCTGGCAGTGGACCCGCAGCGCCTATTCGCCCTACCCCGGTTACCGGGCGATCGAGGGCGCGCTCGGCGAATACAACGGCAAGTTCATGGTCAACCAGCTGGTGCTGCGCGGCTCCTCGCTTGCAACTCCGGCCGGACACAGCCGTATTACCTATCGCAACTTCTTTTATCCCCATCATCGCTGGCAATTCACGGGACTGCGCCTCGCCGACTACGCCACCTGATCTTTCAATTTCAATCGCGCCGGAGCGCGCGTTCTGGAGAGTATCATGAATGTGCACGCCCCCGCTTTGGCCGAAGTGCAGCGCTTTGACGAACAAACCTCTCCGTTTGCCGACGACGTGCTCGGCGACCTGTCGCAGCACCCGAAACGGCTGTCGCCGAAATATTTCTATGACGCCGCAGGTTCGGAACTGTTCGAGCAGATCACGCTGTTACCCGAATACTACCCGACGCGCACCGAGCTTTCGATCCTGCGCGACCGCGGCGGTGCGATTTCGGCGACCCTACCCAAGGGCGCGGCGCTGGTGGAATTCGGCGCCGGAGCGACCACGAAAGTGCGGCTGCTGCTAAACGAATGCGCCTTCGGCGCCTATGTGCCCGTGGACATTTCCGGCGACTTCCTGAAAGCGCAGGCCGACGCCCTGCGGCGGGATTTCCCGGGCCTGGCCGTCTATCCGGTCGCGGCAGATTTCACCGCACCGTTCGCTTTGCCCGAGGCGGTCGCCGGCATGCCGAAAGTCGGCTTTTTCCCGGGATCGACGCTTGGGAATTTCGAGCCGCATGAGGCTTGCAGCTTCCTCCGCAGCGCCCGCGAGATCCTGGGTCCAGGCGCGGAGATGGTGATCGGCGTCGATCTCGAGAAGGACGAGCGCGTGCTGTACGAGGCTTATAACGACAAGGCCGGCGTCACCGCGCGCTTCAACCTCAATGTGCTGCATCGGATCAACCGCGAACTCGGCGGCAATTTCGACATCGGCGCCTTCACCCACCGCGCGATCTACAATCGCGACCGTCACCGCATCGAGATGCACCTGATCAGCCACAGGGCGCAGACCGTGCGCGTGCTCGGGCGAAGCTTCTCGTTCCGCGCCGGCGAGAGCATCCACACCGAGAACAGCTACAAATACAGCCTCGAACGTTTTGCGGCGCTGGCGCGCGGCTCGGGCTGGACCCCGCGCGCCACCTGGACCGACGGCGCGGGAATGTTCTCGGTTCACGCGCTGGTGGCCTCGAAGTGAAATTGGGACGCGTCTGGGTCGACACCCGGACCCGCGGCCGCTAGCGAGCGAACCCGGATCGCTGGGGCTCCGGACCTGCGGCGGCACCGCATTGACTGACGCCATGCGGTCGCCTGCATCATTTTACGACCAGGACCGGACAGTGCGCGAGCTGCACAATTCGATCGGCCCGGCTGCCGATCAGCCAGTCGTGGAGCGCAGAATGGCCGGCCGCTCCGATAACAAGCAGTTCGACATCAAGCTCTTTGGCAAGTTCGACGATGTCTCGCACCGGATGTCCGGCTATGACATGGGTATCGAGTTTGACATGGTTCAGTTCGGCCATCTCGCGGGCGCGCTGCAAAATCTTGTGAAACCGCCGCGCGGCCGTGCCTTTCTCCTGTCGAACCTCCTCGATGAATTCCGGCATGTAATCGATCTCCTCGACCGAAACCATATGAAGTTCTGAATTGTTCTGCTTCGCTATCGTGAGCGCCAGCGCGAATGCGCGAAAAGCGTGTCCCGACCCGTCATTGGCGTGCAATATCTTGTTGAACACGGCACGCTCCCGTCATTCGGCTTTTCGCGTGATCGGTCGAAGCTGCGTCACTTCTCGCGGACCATCAGACGCCTGCTCCAACTCGGCCTCCGGCAAGAGGTGGCGGGGGAGATAAAGTGCATTGGCGATCACGGTTGGAATCACGGCGCTGGCGATTACCGTTGCGACGAGCGCCGAATATTGGCCCTGGTTGATTATGCCATGCGACAGGCCGAATAGTGAGGAGATCGTGCCGAAGGTCAGCCCTGTCGACATCAGGAGAGTTGTGTACATGGCCTCCTTGTTCGGCGCCGCGAACAGCTTGGTCACCGGATAGACGCCGACCATCTTTGCGGAAATCTTTACCACGAGAAACAGGATGAAAGCCGCGGGCGCAGCCACAAGAGCGGGTATGGAAACGAACGAGCCAGCGCGAATGAAATAGAACGGCGTCAACAGCCCGAACGTGAGCGTACGCAACCGCCGAACCAGGGCATGATCCTTGCCGACGGTTCCTGCAAGAACCATTCCTATGAGATAGGCTGGAAGCACCGCCTCGCTGTCGGCCCAGGACGCCAACGCCCCCATCCCCAGCAGGCAGAGCAGCAGAAACTTGGTCTCCAACTCCGACGGCCGGCCACCATACATCCGGAAGAAGCGCGGCGTCAGCCACGGCAGGACAATGAAGACGACCGTACCAACACCGAGGAAGATGAGCGTTTTCATGGTGAATGGAGCAAAGATCAGGCCCAACGCCACGACGGTACCAAGGTCGGTCACGAAACACGCCGCCAGCACGGTCTTGCCGTACTCGGTGGTGTTGAAACCGAACTCGATCATCACGGCGTAGACCACGGCGACAGAAGTCGTCGACATCGCAACGCCGGCAAGCCAGCTCGGCATCACCGCCCATCCGAGCAGATAATGAGCCGCCGCTGCGCACCCCAGGAACGGGAAAAAGAAGCTCGCAAGCCCAACCGCAGCCGCTTCCTTCCACTTCAATCTGAAAACCACGGGATCGAGTTCCGCTCCGGCAAGGAAGGTCAGAACGATGGCGCCGATGCCGGAAAGAAACTTTACCCAGGACTTATCGGTGCCCAATACGGCCGCCCCGACGGCGGCGCCAATGATCAATTGGGCGATTGTCCCGACGACAATCTCCGACAGAGCGGTGGAGATGCGAAGCCAGATCGAGAACAGGCTCGCTATCAGCGCCAGCCCCAACCACAACGCCGCAAGCGCCCAAACTCCGGTCATCTGCAGATCTCCTGCCCGCTGCTCATAAGACCACGCGTCACGGTCGCGCGAGACGCTCGCGCGCCGCGTAGGCAACTCACAGCTTGGTATCGTGGGAGTTCGGCAACCTCCTACCGACGCCAAGCGCCCGGTAGGAGTCATCAGCCTGATCGGCAGTTGCGGGGGACTCCATCCCCTGAAAGATACTCAATTGTAGTACGTAAATGGACCGTGACAAGCTCAAAAAATTCCGCTCGCGCAGGCGCGCGTCAGTTTGCGTGGCGTGCCGTCAAGCTCTGAATATTGTCGCGGGCTGGCTTTTGGATACGAGCTTTCTCAGGTCACGCAGCAAATCGTCGCCCAGTTCCGAAAGGCCGTTGATTTCCTTTTGGGCGTCGATTGCGTGCATTTTGCGCAACTCGGTTGATTCCTTTTTGGTCGAGGCGAGTGCGTGCAGGTGTCCGGTAAGGCTTCCGGCACAGGTGAAGAAATAAGCAATCTGTCGCTGAAGCGAAGCGTCGAACAAATCCAGGCGACATGCATTCGACTCGTAAACCGAGAATCTCGGCAGCGTGAAAGCACCGAGCTCGTCAAGATTTTCCTCGGCCCCTGTCTGCATTTCCTCGAGCCTTCGAACTTCTTCAAAGCGCTCCATGCTGTCGATCACAGCTGCGATCTCTCCGATCAGAGCTGACGCAAGGCCTCGCCTCGAACGTGTACGTCCCAAGAGAAGCATCGTTTCCCCCGCTTCGATTATTTGGTGGCCGGAGCGCGCGCGGGAGCGAGCTCAAAGATAGCTTAACAGAAAAACCGCGGTAGAGACCATCAGCGTAGCGGGTCGTTCTCGCCGCAACGCACTGTTCGGCCCCTAAACCGGTAAACCATCCTTACATACGAAGCCCACCTATGGAGGAGCGGTCGGCCCAAGAACGAAGGTCTGCTCGGACCGGGACTCTTCAGAGTGACACTTCCGGACGAGGCTCGGCCGCGCCCGATCGCAGCGAGATCGATTCCCACACCGCGACCACGATCATGATCGCCGATGTCGCAACCGACAGCATCAGCGGCGACAGGCTGCCTGCAAACCAGGCCAGGACCACGAGCGCAACGATGCCCGCGCCATGGGAGAGCTGCAGAAAGCCCCGGAAGGTGTGCTTGAACAGGATCGTGCCGATCAGAAAAAGCAAAGGTCCGCCGACCGCGCTCAGCACGGTCCTGGAATTGGAATGCTCCGCCGGATGGGTCAGCACAAGGTCATCGGCGACCGCCGAGAGAATGATGCCGGCCACGATCGGCATGTGCAGATAGGTATAGGCGAGCCTCGCCATCCGCCCCGGCTCGCTGGACCTTGAAATCTGCTCGGAGCCGGCTTCAGCGCCCTTGTGGAAATAGATCCACCACATCGCGATCGCGCCGATGAAGGCCGAGGCAAAGGCCGAGACGGTGGCACGGGTCCAGGGCAGATCGGCAAAGGTCGCCCCTGTCACGACGATGGATTCGCCGAGCGCGATGATGATGAAGCCGGCGCAGCGTTCGGCCATGTGGCCACCCTCGACCACCCAGTCCGCCACCGCGGATGCCCCGTATTTCGGAATCCAGAACCGCACCGCTGGCGAGACGTATTCTATCGTCAGCGCCACCGCCCAAAACGCCAGCCGCGAATGCCCCTCCGCAAGGCCGCCCGCGATCCAGAAGATGGCCGACACCGAAAGCCACGCGGTGATCCGGACCGCGTTCATGCGCGCCAGGGTTCGGCCGGGCGGGGTCGAGGCCCACAGAAAGACCGTCTTGCCGACCTGCATCGCGGCATAGGCGATCGCAAACCACAGCCCCCGCGATTCGAAAGCTTTCGGGATCGAAGTCGACAGCACCAGCCCGCCCAGCATCAGCAGGAACAGCAGGATCCGGACCGGGGTGGTCTCGGGATTGAGCCAGTTGGTGATCCAGGAGGTGTAGACCCACACCCACCAGACGGCCAGAAACAGCATGGTCGTCTGCACCGCGCCGAGCGGGGTGAAGCGGCCGAGCAAGGTGTGGGAAACTTGCGTGACCGCGAAAACGAACACCAGGTCGAAGAACAGTTCGGCGTAGGTGACGCGGCTGTGCTGGTTCGGCACGATCGGGCGAAACAGCGCGCCGCGTTCATTGTCCCCCGCCATCGCGCCCCCTGCCCCTCCGGACCGAACTAACCCTCGGGAACCCCGGTCTGCAGCGCCAACGCATGCAGCACGCCGCCCATCTGGCCGCGCAGCGACTGGTAGACGATCTGGTGCTGCTGGACGCGGGATTTGCCGCGGAACGATTCGGAGATCACGGTCGCCGCATAATGGTCGCCGTCCCCGGCGAGATCGCGGATCGTCACCTCGGCGTCGGGAATCGCCGCCTTGATCATCGATTCGATATCGTGGGCGTCCATCGGCATCCCGGTCAGTCTCCCGTTCTCGGTTCGAATCGCGGCCGGCGCTGGCCGCGGGGCCGCCCGGAACTTAGCGCGGCGGCCCTTCTACGTCACGCTCCCTCGCACTATATTCCCGATCCAACGCTTGCAAAGCCGCCCGGATCGCCCCGCGCGATCACAACGGGCCGACCAAATGGAGGGCTGACCATGAAACTTCCCGGTCCCGACCACCCGATCACGATTTTGGCAAACCCCAAGCGCATCCGCGTCTCCGCCGGAGGCGTCGTCATCGCCGATACCACCCACGCCCTGACGCTGAAGGAAGCGAGCTACCCGGCCGTGCAATATGTGCCGCGCCAGGACGCCAATATGGAGCTATTGGCCCGCACCGAACGGGTGACACACTGCCCCTACAAGGGAGATGCGAGTTATTTCAGCATCAAGGCCGACGGCAAGACGCTCGATAATGCGATCTGGACCTACGAGACGCCGTTCCCGGCCATGACCGAGATCGCCGGGCATCTGGCGTTTTATCCGGACAAGGTCAAGATCGAGGAAGTGGCCTGAGGGCCGGCGCAAATCGAGGGCAGGTTTTCACGGGGGCACGCTTGCGCGACCCGTCGGTTCGTAAAGATGGCTCATACTCGAAAGATCGTGAGGCCGAGGATCAAAAGCACGAGGAAGATCACCGCGAACACATAGAACAGGAAGCGGGCGACATCCGCCGACGCCGCCGATATTCCGGTGAAGCCAAGGATGCCCGCGACAACCGATACAAGGAAAAAGATCAGGGCCCATTTCAGGATTGTCATGCGCGTTCTCCAGCCTGCGCACGCCGCTGGTGCGGACGGCGCCTGTCGAAATCGACTGATCTAACTTCGGAGCATGGCGCTGGTTCCAACAGGTAGCGGACAACCGGGCATCCGATCGCCGGACGGCCATTCCGGCGCGATAATTGGACCTTGCTGAATCCGGGTCTCGGCTGCAACATCGAGCAAAGGATTACGCTCCAGGGGGGACGCGCATGACGACAATCTCCCACGCGGTGGGATCAACGGAAGTTGGGGTGGCGCCAACCGCTCACGCGCGCAACTTCGCGCTTGACCGCGCCCGCACCTTCCTGACGCTGGTGGTGCTCATCCACCATTCGGTCATCCCCTATACCCATTTCGGCCATACCGATCCCAAGTCCTGGATTGGCTTCGACTGCGTCGTACTCGCCACCGACAGCTTCTTCATGGCGATGTTCTTCCTTCTGTCCGGGCTTTTTGTGTGGCCAGGCCTCGCGCGCAAAGGATCCCTGGACCAGTTGCGCGATCGCCTGATCAGGCTTGGCCTGCCTTTCGTGATCTGCGCGTTTACGATCATTCCGTTGGCCTACTACGCGATCTCGCTGCGCGAGACGCCGGACGTGAGTTTTGCCGAATTCTGGTGGAAAACCGTCACCGTGGGACCCTGGCCGAGCGGACCGCTCTGGTTCCTCTGGGTCTTGCTCACGTTCGACGTGATCGCAGCCATCCTATATCGGCTGTCACCCGGGCTGCTCGATCCGATCAATCGACTGGCGCAGCGCGGCCGTGACTACCCGGTCCAATTCTTCGCCGTTATGCTCGCTGTCACCGCCGTGCTCTACATTCCCGGGCGCGTCTACTGGGGAGCAGGCCGTTGGTTCGAATTCGGGCCGTTCTCGGTCCAGCACGGCCGCGTGCTGCTTTATGCGACCTACTTCTTTTTCGGTGCAGGCATTGGCGCCAGATACCTGGATCGCGGGCTGCTGGCTAGTGACGGCCAGCTGGCGAAGCGTAGCTCGGCCTGGATGCTTCTTGCGCTCGTTCCGTATTGCCTCATGTGGGTGCTGATCTACATCAAGCGCGAGATTCTGGGGAATCCGGAGCGGCTGCCGGACTGGTATGAGGCAACCTATGGCCTGTTCTTCGCTGCCTTCAGCGTGGCCATCATGTTCACCATCCTGGCCTATTTCCTGAGATTCAAGCAATCAGGCTCAAGCATCCTCGATCCCATGCAGCCGGACGCCTACGGGATATTTCTGGTGCACTACCCGATCGTGCTCTGGCTGCAATACTGGCTGTTCGATTTCGACCTGCCCGCGATCGTCAAGGCGGCGGTGGTGCTGGCGCTGACGGTGGCCCTGAGCTGGGCGGCGACCGCGGCTCTGAGAAAGATTCCGGGCGCGAAGCACGTCCTCTAGCTGGAATGCTTCATCGCGGCGAGTCTCGCCATGCTGGGGCTAGGACGCCGCGCCGTTCATATAGGCGGGAAACCAGCCCTCGAAGCCGGCCTTGAGCGACGCGATCGAGACCGGCGCTTCACCCGATATTGCGATCGTCTCGCCGCCGGTGGTGCCGATGCGCAGGCACGGCACGTCGGCGCCCTTCATCTTCGCCAGCACCAGGCCGGCGTCTTCCGCGCGCACGGTGACGACGTAGCGCGCCTGGTCTTCGCCGAACCAGTAAGCGTGCGGCACGATCGCTGTGGGAGCCGCCAGCAACTGCGCGCCGATGCCGCTGGCGATTCCCATCTCGGCGAGCGCGATCAGAAGTCCGCCGTCGGAGAGATCATGCACCGCGGTCGCGGTGCCGGCGTGGATCATGCCCCGCACCACGTCGCCGTTGCGCTTCTCGGCGGCGAGGTCGACCGGCGGCGGCGCGCCCTCTTCGCGGCCGCAGATGTCGCGCAGATAGACCGACTGGCCGAGCCAGCCATGGGTGTCGCCGATCAGCAGGATCGCCTCGCCCTCGGCCTTGAAGGCAAGGGTTGCGGATTTGGTGAAATCGTCGAGCAGGCCGACGCCGCCGATCGAGGGCGTCGGCAGGATGCCGCGGCCGTTGGTCTCGTTGTAGAGCGAGACGTTGCCGGAGACGACGGGGAAGTCGAGCGCGCGGCAGGCTTCCGAAATGCCCTTCAGGCAACCGACGAACTGGCCCATGATTTCGGGGCGTTCCGGATTGCCGAAATTGAGATTGTCGGTGATCGCCAGCGGCCGGCCGCCGACCGCGGTGATGTTGCGCCAGGCTTCCGCCACCGCCTGCTTGCCGCCTTCGAACGGATCGGCCTCGCAATAGCGCGGGGTGACGTCCACCGTGAGCGCCAGCCCCTTCGGCCCGTCCTGCACGCGCACGACCGCGGCGTCGCCGCCTGGACGCTGCACGGTGTTGCCGAGGATGACGTGGTCATATTGCTCCCACACCCAGCGCTTCGAGCACAGTTCGGGCGTGGCGATCAATGTTTCGAGCGCCGCCGAGACAGTTATCGGCGCCGCGACCTCGCGCGCATGGATCACCGGCAGCGGCGCCGAGGCGACATGGGGCCGGTCATAGAGCGGCGCTTCGTCGCCGAGTTCCTTGATCGGCAGGTCGGCCATTACGTCGCCGCCATGCTTGACCACGAAACGCTTGCTCGGCGTGGTGTAGCCGACCACGGCAAAATCCAGCCCCCATTTGCGGAAGATCGCTTCGGCCTCTTTTTCCTTCTCGGGCTTGAGCACCATGAGCATGCGCTCCTGGCTTTCCGACAGCATCATCTCATAGGCGCTCATGCCGGTTTCGCGGGTCGGCACCGCGTCGAGATCAAGATCGACGCCGAGGTCGCCCTTGGCGCCCATCTCGACGGCCGAACAAGTCAGCCCCGCCGCGCCCATGTCCTGGATCGCGATCACGCAATCGGCTTCCATGATTTCGAGGCAGGCTTCCAGCAGCAGTTTTTCGGCGAAGGGATCGCCGACCTGCACCGTCGGGCGCTTCTCGGCGGAGTCGTCGTCGAATTCGGCGGAGGCCATCGAGGCGCCGTGAATGCCGTCGCGGCCGGTCTTGGAACCGAGATAGACGATCGGCATGTTGACGCCGGAGGCGGCCGCATAGAAGATCTTGGTGGTTTCGGCGAGGCCGACCGCCATCGCATTGACCAGGATGTTGCCATCGTAGCGGGTATGGAAGCGCACCTGCCCGCCGACGGTCGGCACCCCGAATGAATTGCCGTAGCCTCCGACGCCGGCGACCACGCCGGAAACCAGATGCCGCGTCTTGGGATGCTCCGGCGCGCCGAACGAGAGCGCATTGAGGCAGGCGATGGGACGCGCGCCCATCGTGAACACGTCGCGCAGGATACCGCCGACGCCCGTGGTCGCGCCCTGATAGGGCTCGATGTAGCTCGGATGGTTGTGGCTCTCCATCTTGAAAACCACCGCCTGGCCGTCACCGATGTCGATGACGCCGGCGTTCTCGCCCGGCCCCTGGATCACCCAGGGCGCCTTGGTCGGCAGGCCCTTCAGGTGCAGCCGCGAGGACTTGTACGAGCAGTGCTCGTTCCACATCGCCGAGAAGATCCCGAGCTCGGTGAAGCTCGGCACCCGGCCGATCAGCTTCAGGATGCGCTCGTATTCGTCGGGCTTCAGCCCGTGGCTGGCGACGAGTTCGGGGGTGATTTGCGGCTGGTTCATGAGGCCTTATTAGGGAGATCGGTGGGAGCGGAAAAGGCCTTTTATGGCGCAATTCCACCCTGTCCAGAGCTTTGCGGGCGAGCCATGCGGGCTGTGGGTTTGCACATCGCCGATGGATCGGATTTAAGGACTAAATATCTCAAACCAAGGGGCAAATCGCTTGGACGACGTCACCAAATCCGCCTTCCACCGCCGCCCCGACCTGCACATCGAATCGGCGGGCGAGTTCGCCGGCTGGCGCACCTGGACCAGGGACAATTTCGAGACCCATACCGGGCCGTTCTATCACCGCATGGAAGACGACGGCCAAATCCGCTGCGCCTTCCGGGTCGGGAAAAAGCATCTCAACGGCTCAAGCAACGTCCATGGCGGCGCATTCATGTCGTTTGCGGATTATTGCCTGTTCGCCATTGCCGGGCCGGTTCTGCAGGGGCCGGCCGTGACGGTGTCTTTCGCCTGCGAATTCCTCGACGCCGCGCGCGAGGGCGAGCTGGTCGAAGGGTCGGGCGAAATCACCCGCGCCGGAAGTTCGATGATCTTCCTGCGCGGCCTGCTGAAATCGGGCGAGCGCCCGCTGTTCAGCTTTTCCGGCACCATCAAGCGGGTGAAGCGGCGCTCGCTGCCGGTGGCGAGCAACGACGCACGCTAAGGCGCCGCTTATATCCGAGAGGGACGTTGCGAGGTGAGCAAGGGCGCTGAAGTCCGCATCGAACGGATTACGATGGCAACTGACGATTTGCGCCTATTGATCGGCGAACTCGATCAGGTGCTTGCGGCCGAATACCCGCCCGAGCAGCGGCACGGGCTGGCGTTGGAGGCGCTCTTCCAGCCGCACGTTCGTTTCTTCCTGGCGCGGCTGAACGGCGCTGCCATTGGCTGCGGTGGAATAGCCCTGTTTGATGATTTCGCCGAAGTGAAGCGCATGTATGTGCGCAAGCCAGCGCGTGGGCATGGCGTGGCGCAGGCCTTGTTGACGCGGATCGAGACGGAGGCTCGCGTCGCCGGATTTGTCGTCTTGCGCCTGGAAACGGGAGAACGGCAGACGGCGGCATTGCGGCTTTATGCGCGGGCCGGCTTTCGGCCCTGCGCGGCATTCGGCGACTACGCGACGATGCCCCCAGCGGCCATCGCGACCAGCATCTTCATGGAAAAGCGGCTGGCGGCACAAAATCCGTGACCGTCGGTATTGTTCGATGTCGCGCGTTCGGCGCCTACGCCGCGCGATCCAGATGCGCGACGAGGCCCGCGAACAGGCCGCGGCCGTCGGTGCAGCCCATGATGTCTTCGACGTGGTTTTCCGGATGCGGCATCATCCCGAGCACGTTGCCGCTGCTGTTGACGATGCCGGCGATCGAATGCGCCGCGCCGTTGATGTTGGAAGGCTCGTCGACCGCGCCCTCCGGCGAGCAGTAGCGATAGAGCACCCGCCCCTCGCCCTCGAGCCGCTTCAGCGTCTCCTCGTCGGCCTCGTAATTGCCCTCGCCATGGGCGATCGGCACGCGGATGACCTGGCCGGCATTGTAGCCGCGCGTGAACGGTGTGTCGGAGCGCTCGACCCGCAGATGCACGTCATGGCAGATGAATTTAAGCCGCGCATTGCGCATGAGCACGCCGGGCAGCAGGCCCGCCTCGCAGAGGATCTGGAAGCCGTTGCAGACGCCGAGCACGAGTCCGCCGTCGGCCGCGAAGGCCCGCACCGCATCCATCACCGGCGCGCGCGCGGCAATCGCCCCGCAGCGCAGATAATCGCCGTAGGAAAACCCGCCGGGCACCACCACGAGATCGGTACCCTTGGGCAGCGAGGTCTCGGCGTGCCAGACCATCTGGGGCTCGTGGCCCGAGATCAGTTTCAGCGCGCGCGCCATGTCGCGCTCGCGATTGATGCCGGGGAAAACGAGAATGGCGGATTTCATCGATCGACGTGCCTAGCTCAGAACCTCGACGCGGTAATTCTCGATCACCGTGTTCGCCAGCAGCCTGTCGGCGGCGGCTTTCAGCGCCGCCTCGGCCTTGGCCTTGTCGGAGCCGGCGAGCTCGATGTCGAACACCTTGCCCTGGCGCACGCTGGCAACGCCATCGACGCCGAGCGATTTCAGCGCCCCCTCGATCGCCTTGCCCTGCGGATCGAGAATGCCCGACTTCAGTGTGACGGTAACGCGCGCTTTCACGTTCTGCCTCAGCTCTTGACCAGCACCGGACCGGAGCCCGCGGGCCGTTCGTTTTCCATCAGGATGCCCAGCCGCTTTGCCACTTCGGTGTAGGCTTCCAGCAGGCCACCCAGATCCCTGCGGAATCGGTCCTTGTCGAGCTTCTCGTTCGACTTGATGTCCCACAGCCGGCACGAATCGGGGGATATCTCGTCGGCGACGATGATTCGCATCATCTCGTTTTCGAACAGCCGCCCGCATTCCATCTTGAAATCGACCAGACGGATGCCGATGCCTAAAAACAAGCCAGTGAGGAAGTCGTTGACCCGGATGGCCAGCGCCATGATGTCGTCAATTTCCTGCGGCGTCGCCCAGCCGAACGCGGTGATGTGCTCTTCGGACACCATGGGGTCGTTGAGCTGGTCATTCTTGTAGTAGAATTCGATGATCGAACGCGGCAGTTGCGTGCCTTCCTCGATGCCGAGGCGCTGCGACAGCGATCCGGCCGCCACATTCCGCACCACCACCTCCAGCGGCACGATCTCGACCTCGCGAATCAGCTGTTCGCGCATGTTGAGGCGGCGGATAAAATGGGTGGGCACTCCGATGTCGTTGAGGTGCTGAAACAGGTACTCCGAAATCCGGTTATTGAGGACGCCCTTGCCCTCGATCACCTGGTGTTTCTTGGCATTGAACGCGGTCGCGTCGTCCTTGAAGTGCTGGATCAGGGTACCCGGCTCCGGTCCTTCGTAAAGGACCTTGGCCTTGCCTTCATAAATGCGGCGCCGGCGGCTCATTGGGATGTACCGTGTGTTGTTGAAATCCATGAATTTGGTGTGCTCCGGATGACCTAGGGTTGCGACCCACGACGGAGCTGCCGTGAAGGCCTGGGACGGGAAACAGAACGAGAACCGGGCCTGGAATCCAACCTATCTGATTGGCCTACCCAGCACAATCGATCCCGTTCCCCCGAAGCCTAGTTTTACCGTGATGCCTGCGGCTTCGAGGCTGTTGTTTTAACCATTTGCCCCCGGTATCTAGGCGCGCAGGCAGGCTGTCGCAACGAGGCAGCCATCACCATTTCGGCTGAGGGATCGGAACCCAAGAAATGACGACATTCGACAAGCGCGAGGAAGGTTTCGAGAAGAAGTTCGCCATCGACGAGGAGCAGAAATTCAAGGCCGAAGCACGCCGCAACAAGCTGCTCGGGCTGTGGGTGGCGGAAAAACTGGGCCTGTCCGGAGACGCCGCCAGCGCCTATGCCAAAGACGTCATCATCGCCGAGTTCCAGGAAGGCGGCGACGCCGACGTGGTCCGCAAGGTCTTGGGCGACCTAAAGGCCAAGGGTGTCGCCCTCACCGAGCAGCAGCTTCAGACCAAGATGGGCGAACTGACGGCGCGGGCCATCGCCGAGGTGAAGGCGGGGTGACGCACAGCGTCATTCCGGGGTGGTCCGGAGGACCAGACCCGGAATCTAGAAAAACACCTGCGAGATTCCGGATCGTGGCTTCGCTCCGTCCGGAATGACGTTTCCGTCGCCTTGCGACGGCAACCTCACCCCTCCTTGAAGCCATACTCGGGCACGTTGCCGCTGGCGCCGTAGTATTTGTACGGCAGGAATTTGCCGGACATCGTGAGCTTGACCCGATCGCCCTTGGGATTGGGCTGGCGCTCGATAGCCATATCGAAATCGATGGCCGACATGATGCCGTCGCCGAACTCCTCCTCGATCAGCGCCTTCCAGGCCGGCGCATTTACCATCACTAGCTCATAGAAGCGATAGATCAGCGGATCGGTGGGCGGCATCTCGGTGCCGCGCATCGGCACTTCGTTGAGCATCGCGGTCTCGGATTTGGAAAGGCCGAACAGCTCGCCCGCATTGGCGGCCTGCGGCTTGGTCAGTTTCATCTGGCCGAGGATAGCGCCGACGATCAGCACTTCGGAATAGCCGCCGATCTTTTCGCAGATGTGTTTCCAGCTCCAGCCCTTTTCGCGTTTGATGTCGAGCAGCTTTTCGGTGAGGTCGGATCGTTTCATGGCTCGTCTCCTTGTGGGGTTATGCTGTTGGTACAATTCAGGCGAAACGAATTGGCAGAGTGTCGGTTGGACCTGCACGGCGCCAGACGGTTTAATCCTCTCGGATCCAGCTCGCCCGCCGGATCGCCTGACCGCAGATGAGATCCAGCATAAAGCCGATGACGCCGATGATCACCACCGTGGCTGCGAGCCGATCGTATTCCAGAGTATCGCGGGCATCGTTGATGGCATAGCCGAGGCCGGAGGTGACGCCGAGGAATTCGGCCGGCACCAGCACGATCCAGGCGACACCGACAGCAAGCCGAATGCCGGTGAGTGCGTCCTGCGCGATCGCCGGCAGAATGATCGTGAACAGCATGTGCCAGGGCCGGGCCCCGAGATTGCGCGCGACCTTGAACCAGGCGGGATCGATGCGCCGGAAGCCATGCGCGGTCGAAAACAGCACCGGCCATACCGCAGCAACCCCAACCAGGAAAACGATGGCGCGGTCCCAGGTCGAGAATGCCATCACCGCGATCGGCATCCAGGCTAGCGGCGAAATCATGCGCAGGAACTGAAACGGCACCGAACTCGCGTCGCGCATCGCGCGGAACCGGCCCACCAGAACGCCAAACGGCACACCAAGCACGATCGCCCAGCCAAGGCCACCGCCGATCCGGAGCAGACTCGGCCACGTCATCCGCGCCGCCTCCCCGCTCCCCAGCATGCGCCACAGGCGTTCGAAGGTCGGTACCGGGGCAAAGCCGGCGAAATTCACCGTCGACGGATTGTGGGCGACGACAAAACCGCCGATCCACCAGGCGATGAGCAGCACACAGATGCCGATGGCGGCAAAGCCGATGCTGCGCGCGGCACCGAAAAGGCCCGCCTCCGATGCGTTGCGCCGCCGCGTCTCGGCCGGTTCGATATCGATCACAACATCCATGCTCACAGCGCCAGCACCTCGGTACGGTTGAATGGATCGCTGGGATTGACGCTCGGATCATCTTTCCATTGCGGATATTTGTTCATGGCGTTGCGGACGAAATCGTAATTCACCAGATCCTTGGCGACGAATTCCGGGTCGAGCTTCTTCAGGAACGTGGTATCGCCGCCGACCACCGTTTCATTCATCGAGCTGACGATCAGCTTGGTCGCCGAAGGATAGGGCCATGGCTGGAAGTCGATGCGGCCGAGATGCCACTCCGGGTGTTTGATGGCGCCGCTCTCACCGTAAAACGCGTCGTCATAATAGGTCATCGCGCGCTCAATGACGGTGTCGGGCAGCGGCAGATAACCGCCGCCATCCTTGGACAAGAGTTTGGCCACTTCCGCCTTGTGCCCGGAAGCGTAGATTTCCGCCCGCACCAGGGCATTCATGACCTTCTGCGTCCATTCCGCCTTCTTGGTCACCACCTCCTCATGCATGCAGAGCACGCAGCACGGATGATTCTTCCAGATATCGCCGGTAAAGCGAAGCATCCGGCCGCCGGCCTTGATCTCGCCCATCGCATTGAACGGTTCGGCAACGATGTAACCATCGATCTTCTTGGCGGCGAGCCCCGCCGGCATGTCCGGCGGCGCCATCACCTGAAGATTGCATTCGTTGGCGGCAAGCGGCTCGCCTTGCGACTTGATCACCGGCGTGATGCCGGATTTTCGCAATCCGTATTGCAGCACGATATTGTGCATCGAATACCAGAACGGCACCGCGATCTGCTTACCGCCAAGATCGGCGAACGACTTGATGTTGGTATCCTTGCCGACCACGACGCCGGAACCGTTGGTGTGCGCCCAGGCCATGATCTTGACGGGGAAATTGTTGTTGTAGCGCATCCAGACCGGGATCGGTTTGAGCAGATGCACGACATTAAACTTGCCGGCCGCGAACGCTTCAACCAGCGGCGACCAGCCGCGGATGAGAGTTGGCCGCTCCGCCGTGAGGCCCTCATCGGCGAAAAAACCCATGCCGTGCGCAACCAGGAGCGCAGTGGCGTCTGTAATCGGCAGATAGCCGATCCGCACCACGTCATCGTCGGCGGCATGCGCCGCAGAGCCGAAGCCACCGAGCCAGGTGCCGAGCGCGGCCAGGCCGCCCGCAGCCAACATGTCGAGCGTCTGCCGGCGGTTGACGAGCGGCCTGGCGCGACCGTCGTCATCGTGGGCAACATCGGACCCGCATTCACAGCACATTGGAATCTCCCTTGGGGTTAGCGGTCAGCGATGTCCGGCGACGACTTTGAGCGTGTCTTGTTTCGGCGCGTCCGGCTTAGGCTTGTCTTTGGGCAGGTCCTGACTGGCCCGCGGCGACGCGGGATCGACGGGGTGCCCGACGGCCCGCTCGAAGGCGGCCTGCAGCTTGCCCTGCGCGATCTGGGTTTCAGCTCCACGACGATCCCGATCGTGCCGGTCGATCTCGATCGGCACGTTTTCGACGATCCGGCCGGGATCGGACGCCATCACCAGCGCACGATCCGCCATCGCGACCGCTTCCGGAATGTCGTGGGTCACGATCACGAGTGTGATGCCGTACTCGACCGCTATACGGCGCACGTCGCGCTGCAACGCCCGGCGGGTGACGGCATCGAGCGCGGAAAACGGCTCGTCGAGCAGCAGCACCTCGGGCTGCACCGCTAGCGAGCGCGCAAGCGCGACGCGCTGCTGCTGGCCGCCTGACAGGTCCTGCACATTGCGGCCGGCATATTCTCCGAGCTCCACGAGGCCAAGCAGATCGCGTACCCGATCACGGATTTCCCGTCGCGGCCGGCTTGCGAATTTCATGCCGAGCCCGACATTCTGTTCCACCGTCATCCACGGATAGAGATGCGGCTGCTGGAACATGACGATCCAGCGCGGCGACGGACCCACAACCGCTGCGCCGTCGATCCGCACCTCGCCGACGGTCGGCATTGTCAATCCCGAAAGAATGTGCAGCAACGTCGACTTACCGCAGCCGGAGCGTCCGACCAGCGCCACGGCCTCGCTTGGCTGGACTTCGAAGCTAATTCCAGCCAGCGCATCGCTCGCGTTACGGCGATAGCGGTGACCTATGCCGTTGACGGCAATGTGCGCGCCCGGCTGGCGGTTTCCAGGATAGATCGCATGCTTCACTCTATGCTTGCTCCTTCACCTGCGACCCAATCTCGCTTCTTGCCGGTCACCGCCCAGCCGCTCGGCGCGGCTGGGCAGCGGACAGCTTCGGCTAAGCCGCCTTCACCATCGGCTTGGTATCGACGGGCAGGCCTTCCTCGATCGGCAGCGAAGGATCGCGCGACCATTCGTTCCACGATCCGAAATACATCCGCACATCCCTCACGCCGGCATTCTTCAGCGCGAGAAAGGTGTTGGACGCCCGCGCGCCCTTGAAGCAATAAAGGTAGACCGGGGTGTTCGGGGTGATACCGACGGTGGCGCATTCCGCCAGGATTTCGTCCTTGGACTTGAAGCGCGGCCCTTCTCCGGTCGGCTTCATCATGCGGTACCATTCCAGCCAGACCGCGCCGGGGATGCGGCCTTTGCGCGGGCAATAGTCCTTGCCATAGGGCGAGGAGCTTTCGCCGATCCACTCGTCGACATCGCGCACGTCGAGCAGCGCGATGCCGGGCTTGCCGACCGCCGCAAGCATGGTCTTGGCGTCGATCAGGATGTCGCCGGCTTCAGGAATGATGGCGAAAGTTGCCGGCGCCGGCTTCGGCACGGCGGTGGTGACCGGCAGACCCGCGGCGGCCCAGGCGTCGAAGCCGCCATGCAGCACTTTGATCTTGGGATAGCCGAGCATGGTGAGGAGATAATAGCCGCGGCAGGACTGGCCGAAGCCGGAGTTCATCGACTGTTCGTAAATGACGGCAGTTTCCTTGCCCGACAGTCCGGCCTTGCCGAACGCGTCGGCGAATTTCGTCTTCAGTTCCTGCATGCCTTCGGGCGTCGAGGTGGCGAGATAGGTGAAGATCTCGTGCACATTGACGGCATTCGGGAGGTGCCCGGCGGCGTAGGCATCCGGGTTTCGCGTGTCGATGATCACGCAAGGTTCTTTCGAGGTGAGATCGGCGAGTTCGCTGGCAGAAATCAGAACGTCCGTCATGGCAGGCCTCTCCTGTTGTGGTTGAAGGGTTAGGGTCGATCCGGGGTCCGTTAGAAACTCACATGTCTGCCAACATCTTCCGCAACTGCTTGGTGGCCGGCGTGACGATGGCGACGAAGTAGGCCTCGCGCAGCCTGCGCTGGGCGCGATGGCTCATCAGGTAGCCGCGCGCGCCGCAATGAAGCATCGCCGCATGCGCGGCGGCGACGCTGGCATCGCCCGCCTCCAGGCGAAGTTCGACGACCGTGCGCCAGTAGTCGTCGTCTTCATTGTAGGGTTCGCGCGCCAGTTCCATGGTTTCCGCTTCGAGCCCGGACAGCACCTCAAGGAAGTCGGTCGGCTGTTGCGGCAGGAAACGGTTGACGTGGCCGAGCGAGCCGTCGACTTCCTTCATGATCGCGATGCAGTCCCGGATCAGGCCGATCGCCATGCCGGCCTGCAACAGGATGAATCCGGCACGGATCTTCTTCACGAAAGGGCCGGCTTGCTCCGCCAGGATCAGGGCGTCGGGAACGAAGACGTCGCGGAACTGCACGCCATAGGTGCCGGTGCCGTCCATCGCCAGGAACGGCTTGCACGGCTGCAGCGTGATCCCGGGGTCGGCGCAGTCGGCGAGGAACATCACGATCTCGCCGGGCTTGTCCTCGACCTCGAAGATGGTGCCGAAGAAATGATCGGGGCCGAGATTCGACACCCAGGGCAGCGCGCCGCGCACGACATAACCGCCCTCGACCCGGCGGCCTCTTAGTTTCAGCTTCTCGATGCTGAAGAAGCTCTTCATCGGATTGGAAAGCCCGGTACCGCCGAGCACCTTGCCCGCCGCGACGTCGTCGGCGAAGCCGGCGAGCGCCGGATTGGGCGAATTGAACGCGTACCAGGCCAGCGTGTTCTGGCACCAAGCCATGAAGGCGGTAGCCCCGCAGACCTCGCCGATCACCGCCATCGAGGCGATGGCGCCGCCGAGATCGGCCGCACCGTCGGCCGGCCGGTGGCTACCCCAGGCCCCGGCATCGCCGAAACGCCGCAGCAATTCGGCCGGATAGACCGAGCCGTCATCGATCGCGCCCGCCAGCGGTGCCAGTTCCCGGCGCGCGATGGCGGCGACCGCATCGGTGATCTCTGTCGGCGAAAGATCGCTCTTCTCGTCAACCGTGAAACGCGATGCGGCCACTGGGTTCATCACACTCTCCGAACGAAGCGTTTTGGAAGGAGCAACAGGTTTGGCGAGGCTTACGCGCTGACCTCGAGATTTACGGGGCGCGTGAAGGTGTTGGCGACCGGCGACCACTTCTTGACGTGGGTCACCAGTGCGTCGATCTCGCTCTTCGGAACGCCCTCGCACTCCATGTCGACCTTGACCCGCACGTCGGTGAAGCCGACCGGCTTCTCGCTGACGTCGCCGGTGCCCCACACGGCGGTGATGTTGAGATCACCCTCGAGTTCGAGTTCGAGCTTGTTGACGGTCCAGCCGCGATGCACGGCGTTGGCGTGCAGGCCCACCGCTAAGCAGGAGCCGAGCGCGGCGAGCGAAGCTTCCGACGGATTGGGCGCGGTGTCGTCGCCGAGAAGGCCCGGCGGCTCGTCGACGATGTAGGGCTGAAGGTTGCGGATATAGTTGGCGTGGCGGAACTTGCCCTCGGCCACCGTCTTGCATTTCAAGGTCTTGATGACCTTCGGATTGGCTTTGCCGTTCTCGATGAGTTTTTCGAGGCCTTGCCGGTCGATGGGGGCAAGGCAGCCTGTAAGCACTGTTTTTTGGGCGACCGCGGTCATCTGTTTTCTCCCTGGGGGTAGGATACCGAACGGTCTGTTTCCTGCACGAAGCGTGCCAGACAGGCCGTCCGGGAAAACACGAAGCCCTGAAACCGCTTAGCGCGCCCTGCCCTGGAATTGGTCAGCCGCGAACTGCTCAATCGCGATGCATGTGCTGCCGGCTTGCGATTATTTTGCGCGCAGTTGCGAGAGGCCAGGAGCCAAATGAAGATGTCACTTGATGATTGCGGCGCAGTTCGATTAACCTGCCCCGCATGGGCAAATCATCCACGAAGAAACGAATCGTCGCGGAAAACATCGCCGGCGGCGATGAGGAGTCCGCGCGCGGGCGCTTGCTCAGCGCGGCGACGCGGCTGTTCTGCAAAAACGGAATCAACGCCACCGGCATCGACGCCATCATCAACGAGGCCGGCACCGCGAAGACCACGCTCTACAAATTGTTCGGCTCGAAAACCAATCTCGTGCAGGCGGTGCTGGAGAGCGAAGGCAAGCAGTGGCGCGAATGGTTCATCGCCTCCGTCGAGGCCGGCGGCGGCAGCGCGCAGACAAAGCTGACGCGGATTTTTCCGGCGCTGAAGGACTGGTTTCGCGAGGAACGCTTCTACGGCTGCCCCTTCATCAATGCGGTCGGCGAGCACGACAAGGATCTGAAGCAGTTCCGCGCCATCGCGATGAAACACAAGAAGGTGGTTCTCGCCTACATCGAAAGGCTTGCCGGTGAAATGGGCGCGGCGGAGCCGGAAATGCTCGCCCACCAGCTCGGCCTTCTGATCGACGGCGCCATCGTCGCGGCCATGGTGTCGCGCGACCCGGGTGTCGCCGATACGGCGGGATTGGCCGCCTGCTCGCTGTTGCCGCCGTCGAAGGTGAAGAAGCCGAAGCGCGCTGCGGCTGCGCCAGTGCAGTTAATGGCGGTCTAGGCGGCGCGAGCCATTGCGGCAAAACTTCCGCCTTACGCCGTCATTGCGAGCGCAGCGAAGCAATCCATGGAGCCCGAGCAAGCTGAATTGCTTCGTCGCTTCGCTAATCAACGCCCCGCCAGGACACCCGATTCCAGCCGATCGAGTTGCGCGGCCAGATCGGCCTCGACGTCCGCGACATTCATCTCGATGACGCGGTAGCCCCGCGCCTCCAGCCATACCTGGCGATCCGCGCGGTCCCGGGCGATCACCTCGGTTTCATCCGCATTGATCAGTTCGATCGCGATCCGGTGCACGAACGAGACGAAATCCGGAATGTGGCGGCCGACCGGGGTCTGGCGCTTGAACTGGCCGGCGAAGCGGCGGTCGCGGGTCAGGGCCTGCCACAGGATGCGCTCGGCGTCGGTCGGATTTCGCCGCAACAGCCGCGCCAGCCCCCGCACCGTGCTGCTGCTGTCGGCCGGTACGCCGCCCTGCCCGTGCTCGGCGAGCAGCGCGCGCAGCCGCGTCGCCTGGTCGCCGTCGAGCACGCCGCCCTTGGCCGGCCCCTTGCGCCCCTCCGCGATCGCCATCACCACGCCGTGCAAGGTGTGCATGTCCTGCTTGGTCGGATCCATGCGGGTGAAGATGTTGCGCAGATTGACCAGCATGGTGTCGCGCTTTTCGGCGGGGCGCAGGAATTCGACCCGGTCGAGTTCGCGCACCAGATTGTCGAAGAAGGCCTGCATCTGGTGCTGCGAGGCCGGTTCGGAGCGTTCGGGCATCGCGAACGGCAGCGCGCCCGCGGTCGAAAGCTTGAACCATTCATAGCCGATCAAGAGCACCGCCTGCGCCAGATTGAGCGAGGCAAAGCCCGGATTGACCGGAAAGGTGATGATGCGGTTGGCGAGCGCGACCTCCTCGTTCTGCAGGCCGTAGCGCTCGCGGCCGAACAGGATGCCGACCGTGCCGCCGCCTTTGAATTCGCCGGCCATCTCCCGCGCGGCGGCTTCCGGCGCCACCACCGGCTTGGCCTGGTCGTGGGCGCGGGCGGTGGTTGCGAATAGCAGAGTGCAATCGGCGACCGCCTGCTCCACCGTGTCGAACAGCTCGACCTTTTCCAGGATATGGTCGGCGCCGGCGGCCGCCCGCTGCGCGCTGATGTTCGGCCAGCCGTCGCGCGGGTTGACGATGCGCAGCCGCGTCAGCGCGAAATTGCCCATCGCGCGCGCGGCCATGCCGATGTTCTCGCCGAGCTGGGGCTCGACCAGGATGACAACGGGTCCGGTCAGCTCAAAGCCTGCCTTGGTCTTGTCGGTGCCCGAACCGGACATCTCACTCCACTTTCTGATTTGACATCTGATCGGCCTGAAGCAGGTTCGGAGGTGCCACATTCGGCGCCTCACGTCCCGGCCGGCATTCGATGGCCGGACCGGCAACGTTTCTCAAGCAATATAATCGGCTTAGCAATGCTTCCTGATTTTCGGTTGAAAGTCGCGGCACCACAGCTTGCGCGCGTTCGAGTTTCGGATACGGTATCAATCACAAATAAAACGAAGCTGCAAAACGAACCCAAGGGCCGGCGCAACGGCTCGGGGACATGGGGAGGCTGACCATGCGCCGCAGATGGTCCCTGGCGATTGCCGGGGTGATTTTGATTCTAGCCGGCGGCGTGCTGGCGTGGCTGACGCAGACCTCCGGCGGCATCCGGATCGAGGATATCCGTTTCAAGGGCGCCAAGGGCAACACCATGAGCGCCCTGCTCTATATCCCGAAGAACGCGACCGCGCAGACCCCGGCCCCCGGCATTCTGGCCGTGCACGGCTACATCAATTCGCGCGAAACCCAGGACGGCTTTGCCATCGAATTCGCCCGCCGCGGTTACGTCGTGCTGGCGCTCGATCGAGACCGGCCACGGCTACAGCGACCCGCCCGCCTTCGCCAACGGTTTTGGCGGCCCGGATGGGCTCGCGCATCTGCGCAGCCTCGACTTCGTCGACAAGAACAATATCGGGCTCGAAGGTCACTCGATGGGCGGCTGGACCGTGCTTGCCGCCGCGGCCGCGATGCCGAACGACTACAAATCGATGGTGCTGGAGGGCTCGTCGACCGGCAAACCGTTCGCCGCCGACGGCACGCCGGCCTGGCCGCGCAACGTCGCTCTGGTGTTCGCGCAATACGAGGAATTTTCCAATTTGATGTGGGGCGTGGAGCGGGCCCGCGACGTCACCCGGAGCCCGAAACTATGGGCGATGTTCGGAACGCAAGGCCCGGTCGAACCGGGCAAGGTCTATGGCGACATCGCGCAAGGGACGGCGCGGGTGCTGTATACGCCGGCGATCACCCATCCGGACGAGCATATTTCGCATCAGGCGATCGGCTACAGCCTTGACTGGTTCGCCAAGACCTTGCAGGGCGGCACGCCGCTTCCTTCCGACGACCAGATCTGGTTCCGCAAGGAAATCGGCACGCTGATCGCGCTGGCAGGCTTTATCGTGCTCCTGCTCGGGGTATTCGACGGCCTGCTCGAGGCGCCTGTGTTTTCCCATTTGCGCCTGCCCGAGATCGCCGGCGGCACGGTGCCGGCCGCTACCGCGGCCTCCGGCCGGCGCTGGACCGCCGCCTTCATCCTGTCCGCCTTCATCCCGGCGCTGACCTACTACCCGGCCTTCGCTCTCGCCGGCACGTTCGTCCCGGCCTCGGCCTGGCTGCCGCAAAACATCACCAACCAGGTCATGGTCTGGGCCATCATCAACGCGCTGATCGCGCTCGCCCTGATGCCGTTCGCGCCCAAGCGGGCCAGTCGAAGCGGTATTACCGGGCCGTCGATCCTGATCGCACTCCTGACAATCATTGTCGGCTATGCCGCGCTGTGGCTGGCGGACCTCGCCTTCAAGATCGATTTCCGGTTCTGGATCCTCGCGCTGAAGCTGATGAGCGCCAAGCAGTTCCTGATATTCCTGATCTACCTCGTCCCGTTCACGGCGTTTTTCGTGATCGCCCTGCACGTGCTGCACCGGAATTTTTCCACCATGGGTGCCGGACGCGGCGCGCTCTATGTCACCAACATCCTGGCGCTGACGCTCGGCTTCATCGTGCTGCTGGTCCTGCAATACGGCACGCTCTGGTTGACCGGGAAACTGTTCAACCCGCTGCCCGATCCCGGCTTCGTGCCGCTTTCCACCATCGTCGCCATCCAGTTCGTTCCCTTGCTCGGGATCTGCGCGATTATCGCCACCTTCACCTGGCGGCGGACCGGCTCCAGCCTGCCCGGCGCCCTGATCTGCGGCCTGCTGGTGACCTGGTACGTGGTGGCGGGTACGGCCACGCAGGCGGCGTTCTAGGCGAGAGGATCGACTGAAACTGCATAACGCCTTGGCTTTCGCCAGGGCGCGTGCGGTGCTATAGCGCGCATATCTCACCCCTCCGTCCACCGCGCTATCCAAAAAGGCCCGATCTCCATGGCAAAAATCAAGGTGACCAACCCCGTCGTCGAACTCGATGGCGACGAGATGACCCGGATCATCTGGCAGTACATCAAGGACAAGCTGATTACCCCGTTCCTCGACATTAACCTGATGTATTTCGACCTCGGGATGGAATACCGCGACCAGACCAACGACCAGGTCACCGTGGACGCCGCCAACGCCATCAAGAAGGTCGGCGTCGGCGTCAAATGCGCCACCATCACCCCCGACGAGGCCCGGGTGAAGGAATTCGGCCTGAAGGAAATGTGGAAGTCGCCGAACGGCACCATCCGCAACATCCTCGGCGGCGTGGTGTTCCGCGAGCCGATCATCTGCAAGAACGTTCCCCGACTGGTGCCGGGCTGGACCAAGCCGATCATCATCGGCCGTCACGCCTTCGGCGACCAGTACCGCGCCACCGACTTCAAGTTTCCCGGCAAGGGTACGCTAACGATGAAGTTCGTCGGCGAGGACGGCAAGGTAATCGAGCGCGAGGTCTACAAGTCCCCGAGCGCCGGCGTTGCGCTGGCGATGTACAACCTCGATGATTCCATCGCCGATTTCGCCCGCGCCTCCCTCAACATGGGCCTTGCGAAAAACTATTCGGTCTATCTGTCGACCAAGAACACCATCCTCAAGGTCTATGACGGCCGCTTCAAGGACATCTTCCAGGATATCTTCGACAAGGAGTTCAAGTCCCTGTTCGACGCCAAGAAGATCACCTATGAGCATCGCCTGATCGACGACATGGTCGCCGCCGCGATGAAGTGGTCGGGGGGCTACGTCTGGGCGTGCAAGAACTACGACGGCGACGTGCAGTCCGACACCGTGGCGCAGGGCTATGGCTCGCTCGGCCTGATGACCTCGGTGCTGATGACGCCGGACGGCAAGACGGTTGAAGCCGAGGCCGCCCACGGCACGGTGACGCGGCATTACCGCGAGCACCAGAAGGGCAAGGAGACCTCGACCAACTCGATCGCCTCGATCTTCGCGTGGACCCGCGGGCTGTCGCATCGCGCCAAGCTCGACAACAACGCCGAACTGGCGAAGTTCGCCGACACCCTGGAAAAGGTCTGCGTCGAGACCGTCGAGGCCGGCTACATGACCAAGGACCTCGCGCTTCTGGTCGGCGCCGAACAGCGCTGGCTCTCCACCACCGGCTTCCTCGACAAGGTCGCGGAAAACCTGACCACGGCGATGGCCTGACTTGCAGCGAGCGAAGCAATCCATACCCGCAGGGGGCGCTGGATTGCTTCGCAGCAGAACTTGTCATCGGGAGCACATTCGCGCGACCCATTGGCTCCTCACCACGACGAGAAAATCGGAGGGCGCGATGCCGAGAGCAACACTGGCCTTGCTCATGCTGCTGGGCTCAGTCGTGAGCGCGCCCGCCGCCGAAACATCGCTTCCCGACGCCATCGCGGCGCCGGGAGAGGCAACCATTCTCATTGCGCATGCCGAAGGCGCCCAGGTCTACGAATGCAAGGCGGGTGCTGACGGCAAGCCGGCCTGGGCGTTCCGCGAACCGATCGCGACGCTTCTGGTCGACGGCAAGACGGTTGGGCGTCACTACGCCGGACCGAACTGGGAACTCAGCGACGGCAGCGCGGTGGTCGGAAAGGTCGCCGGCAGCACTCCGGGCGCAACCGCGAACGATATTGCCTGGCTGAAGCTCGATGTGGCGACCCGCCGCGGCAGCGGCGCCCTCGCCGCAGCCACGACCGTGCAGCGGATCAATACCAGGGGCGGCAAGCTCGATGGCGCCTGCGAGCAGCCCGGCAGCTTCCGCAGCGCGCCCTACTCTGCGGACTACGTATTCCTGCGCAAGGGGTGAGGCCGCCCATGTTGTTCATGGTGATCGAACGCTTCAGGGATCGCGATCCGATCCCGGTCTACAAGCACGTGCGCGATCACGGCATCAAATTCCCCGAAGGGCTTAAATATGTCGGCAGCTGGATCGAGCCCAATTTCGACCGCTGCTTTCAACTGATGGAATGCGACGACATCAGGCTGTTGCAGGAATGGATCCTGAACTGCCAGGGGTTCGGCATGACCTTCGAGATCGTGCCGGTCGTGCCGAGCACCGAGACCCGCGAAGTGGTCGCGCCGTTTCTGGATTCGAAGTAGCCTCCCCGCGGCGATGGGAGACCGGGATGACCGATCCGATCGAAACAAGACGCCGGTTCTATGCGGAGGAACTGCGCTTCACTACGCGCATGCGCTCGCCCCGGGTGGAGGCCGCCTTCGCCGCGGTGCCGCGCGAAAAGTTCGTGGGCGACGGCCCCTGGCGGCTCAAGAGCCTCTGGAACATGGCCGACTACTGGACCACCGACGATGCGGATCCGAAACACGTCTATCATGATGTCCTGATCGCGCTCGACGAGAAGCTCGGTCTCAACAACGGCCAGCCCAGCCTTTGGGCCTTTCTGTTCGACAGGCTCGGCGTCGCCGCCGGCGATCAGGTCCTGCATCTCGGCAGCGGCACCGGATATTATACCGCCATCCTGGCAGAACTCGCCGGCGCGGACGGTCGCGTCACCGCGTTCGAAATCGAGCCGTCGATGGTCGCGCGGGCACGGATCGCACTCGCGCCGTGGCCGCAGGTCGTCCTCATCCATGGCGACGGCGCCAACGGCCCCTTCTCGCCGGTCGATGTGATCGTCGCAAGCGCGGGCGCGACCCATCCGCTGCCGGCCTGGATCGAGGCGTTAAAGCCTGGTGGGCGGCTGTTGTTTCCAATGACGGTCACGCGCGGGCCCGGCGGTATGCTGCTGGTGACGCGTCGCGACGGCGATGAATTCAGCGCGCAGTTCCTGTGCGCGGCGGCCTTCTACGAATTCAGCGGCGCGCGCGATCCCGACGTCAGCAGTCGGCTTGCACAGGCGCTCATGGGCGATCGCGGCGCGGGGGTCAAATCGCTGCGCCGTGACCCTCACGCGGAAGAGGAAGCCTGCTGGCTGCACGGCGACGGCTGGTGCCTCTCCCGCCGCGAGATCACGGCAGAGCCGAAGAGTTAGCACCGAAGCAAACCCGCCCGCTCCCTTGGCCGCGCTTCCGCAGAGGTCAACAACCGCGACAGATGTTCTTCAGCTTGGCGGTGGTCCGGGCCTCTTCGTCGAGGAACGGGTCCTTGTAGGCAGCTCGCGATACGTCGTTTTCAACAATCGCGGGCTTTTGCAGTTTAGGAGGAGACGCCGCATCGTAACAAGCCAGCCGGCCGGTCGTGCTTTCGATGGCCCTGCATTCCGGTTCCTTGGCGAAAGCGCCTTGCGTGAATGCGCAGAGCACCAGTACTGCGAGAGTCATCTTCATCGGATTTCCTTTGCGGGCGACATTACCCGCCGCCTACGCAATCAAAAACAGGCCGCATCCACAGACCGAGCGGCTCGACTACCGATCGCGCAGCCGCTACTTCTTTTTGCCGGAACCGAAGCTCGGCTGCCATCCCGCGGTCTTTTGGCTTGGCGCGGCGGCAATGGTCTTGATCTTCTCTTTTTTCGGTTTCTTTGATTCCCGATTACCTTTTTGTTCGCCCTTGGCCATGCGGATCTCCTCACATTTGATGATGCAGCAACCGAACCGATAGTTTTCACATTGACGCGTAGCGCGCCGCGGTCCTTATCGCGCCGTCGATCTCATCCGCGAGTTCGGCTTCGCCGATTTCGTGAAGACCGGAGGCCATCGTCGATGCCTGCGCCGCACTCATCGAGAGTGGCTCTCCCGTTTCATAGTTAAACTTGATGCGCCAGGTTCCCCCGGGGTTCCGGTGCGGCTCGATCAGCACTACGGGAAGATTAGGCAGTCCATTCTCAAGAAGCAGTGCCGATAACGTCAGCATCACTGCACCAGATTGACTACGCGAGACGCTCGGAGCGCTCGGTTCAATAGCTTTAAAAGCGCGCGTGCGGCGCAAAATGTCCCGCATTCGAATACTTGTGCGCCCTTTGCCGGCGAATAGCCATGCAATAGTTGAGACCCCCTCGGCCTATCTCCACCCCGGCAGCCTTACGCCCGATATCCGAGCCTTCGTTGTCGCGACGGCGTCGAAAGCAATTCCAACTCGCTCATGGTCGCCGCAGCCAGATGGCAATCACGCCTTCATCGCCTGCATCAGCGCCGAAATCTTGATGGTGGCGAAATTGGAAAAGGTGTCCGACACCGCGTATGGCAGGATGATCTGGTCGTTGTGCCGTAGCGCCCCGCAGGTATAGACCACGTTGGGAACGTATCCTTCGCGCTCGGATGGCTCAGGCCGCAGCAACGGCTCGCGCGAGCGCGCCAGCACCTTGGACGGATCGTTCTTGTCGAGCAGCGCCGCACCGATCGAGTATTTGCGGACCGGGCCGACGCCGTGCGTCAGCAGCAGCCAGCCTTCATCGAGCTCGATCGGCGACCCGCAATTGCCGATCTGAACGAACTCCCAGGGAAATTCCGGCTTGAGAACGGCCTGACCGCCGTCCCATGTGTGCAGGTCGTCCGAGTAGATCAGATACAGGTTCTCATTGTCCTGCCGCGCGATCATGGCGTATTTGCCGTTGATCTTGCGTGGGAACAGCGCCATTCCCTTGTTCTGCGCGGCGTTGCCCCGTAACGGCGCCAGCCGGAACGACACGAAATCGTGCGTTGCGATCAGTTCGGAACGGATCGCCCGCCCGCTGTAGGCGGTATAGGTGGCGTAATAGGTTTTCCGGCCCTCATCGCTGAACTCGACAAAGCGCGCATCCTCAATGCCGTTCGACTGGGAATCGGTGACCGGAAAGATCACGCGCTCGCTGAGTTCTTCGTCGGCATTGAAAGTCAGCTCAATATGGTCGCCGTCCGGTGCGGATAGACGGCGGCTGATCCGGGGGCTCGAGGCAAGGCGAGCGGTGGGATCAACGCTCAGGCTGCCGTCGGCGGCGATCGTGCCGGCTCGAAACGTCAGTGACGACACATGCCCTTCGCCGATGGCACGCAGACTGAGAATGAAACGCAGACCGCCTTTCGGCGCGTCCGACTGGTCCGGGTGCGGTACGATGCTGGGGTTGAACAGGGCCGAGGCTTCGAACGAGTATTCGTTGAGGAAATAGGCGCCGATCAGCTGGCGCTGGTCCTTGGAAAACGTGCCGTGGGCGGCCAGGGCCTGTTCCATCACCTCGGCGCGGGCCTCGAACGTCTCCAGCAGATTACGGTGCCGGCCCTGGAAATTCTCCAGAACGTCGGCAAGCTGTGCGGCAACCGCTTCGGAATCGAGCGCCAGAACCCGGTCGACGATATGATTGGCGCGCGTCTTGTCGGTTGGGTTGAGATCGCGGGGTTCAGTGGCCGGCTTGAACGGGCGCACGATGACCCGCGCGGGGTCTGGACGCAGAAAAAACGCCTGCCGGTTCAGGAAGGTGGCTTGTGACACATTGTCCTCGGTCGCTTGAGCAGGAGGTGAACTTCAGGCTCCCACGGCGCGCAATGCCGGGGGTTTCGTCAGGCCGGCGTTGATGCGCGCAAGCTGACGAATCTCCGCGAGTCCAAGCAGGTAGCACACAACTAACTCGCCGCCGCGATTTTCGTTGGCACGATCGGGGTGCAGGCCGTCGCGGCAACTGCCGTTGTGCGGATCGACCAGTGCCACGGATAGATCGTTGCCGCCGAGAAACCACGCGAAAGCGGCGTTGGCGAGGGCTTTCCACTCGGCATCGCCATCCGCGCGCCATGCCGTAAGGCAGGCAGCAATCGTCGCCGTTGCCTCCAGGGGCTGCTGATCGAACGCGCGGGGTGGTTGCCGCTGTTCGCCGAAGCCGGCCGTGCCGACGGGGCGGAAATGACCAGACGAATTCGTCTGTTGCGTCATCAGCCAGCGCAAGGACCTCAGGCCGGCATCGACATAGTCAGGCGTTTGCGTCGCCATGCCTGCCATCATCAAGGCCTGCGGCAGGCGCGCGTTGTCATAGGCCAGCCCCGCCTCGAACCACACCCAGTCCGGCGTCTCGACTGAAGCGAGAGCGGACATCAACCTGTCGGCAAGGGAATGCCGGACTTCCCCGGCGTGGAGATCCTGCGGAGCGACCGCGCAATAAGCATCCAGACCCAGCAGCGTGAACGCCCACGCCCGGGGGGAGCCAAAGGCCGCCGCGGTCGGCAATGCCTCGGCGAACAATGCTGCAGCCCAGCGGCGCCGCGACGGACTAGCGTCTCTGCGCGCGGCCTCACCCAATGCCCAAAGCGTTCGCCCGTGACTGTCTTCGGACCCGCTGTCTTCAAGCCAGGTTCGGTTGAAGCCCATGAAGTTGCGAAACCGCCCGGTGTCGGGATTCCAGGCATGCTGCACGAAAGCCGCAAAGCGGGCCGTCAAGATTTCCGACAGAGGCTGTTCGCCCGGATTGTTGAGGGCGCAGGCCAGCAGCAACGCGCGAGCATTGTCGTCGACGCAATATCCGTGCGAACGATCGGGCACCGATTGCACCGCATGCTGAAACAGGCCGGTATCGTCGCACATCGACAGGAAATGGCCGATTTGCATGTCTGGCGCCGCGGGGCTGCGTGGCTCCGGCGTGACAACGTCGGAACGCGCAATGACCTTGAGCCAGTAACCCTGGCGCGCATTCTCGAAGACCGACATGTAACGCTCGGCGGTGCGTTGCCAGGTCATCGCTCGGCTGACCGAATAGGCGCGCTTGCATATCGCTTGCCGGCGAACGTCGTCGGTGAGCAATTCCGCGATTTCGTGGCCGATCGCGGCCGCGTCGCCAAAAGGAACCAGAACGCCGCGTCCATCGGCCAGCAGTTCGTTGGCGTGCCAGTACGGCGTCGAGACGACCGGCTTGCCGAGACCGAAGCTGTAGGCCAACGTTCCCGACGTCATCTGCGCCTCGTTGAGATAGGGCGTGACATAGACGTCGCACATCGAGATGAATTCGAGCAGCGTGGCCTGATCGACGAACTGGCCGAGGAATACCACGTGATCTTCGACGCCAAGTTCGCGCACCCGCGCCATCAGGCTTTCGCGATAAGCCTCGCCCTGGTCCCGGACCAGATTGGGATGCGTCGCGCCGAGCACGACGTAGACCGCATCCGGGCGGCGTTCCAGAATCGACGGCATGGCGTCGATCACGACTTCTATGCCCTTGTTGGGCGACAGCAGGCCGAAGGTCAGGATGACCGACTTGCCGGCAAATCCGAGCCTGGCCTTTGCCGCGTCGGGCGCCACAAAGGCGACGTCCGGAATGCCGTGGGCTATGACCTCGATCTTGTCGTCCGGCACCCGATAGACGCTGCGCAGCAACTCCCTGCCCTTGTCGGCCATCACCACCACCTTCGACGAGGCATCGACGATGCGATCCATCACCGCGCGCTGCGCCGCCGTCGGAGCGGCCAGTATGGTATGGAACGTCGTCACCACGGGCATCGTGAGACGCGACAGCAACACGAGGATGTGGGCGCCGGCTTCGCCGCCGAAAATTCCGAACTCGTGCTGCAGGCATACGGTGTCGAACCGGCCGGCATTGAGGAAATCCGCCGCACGCATGTACTCTTCGATATTGTCGTCCTTGATCTGGAAACCAACCGCCGCAGGATAATCGTAGGCTTGACCGTGATCGGTCATCGCCACGATACAGGTCTCCGGATTCGGTCGTGAGGTCGAAATCGCCTGCTGCAGGTCGGTCGTAAAGGTTGCGATCCCGCAGCGGCGGGGCAGCGAATTGCCGATAACAGCGATGCGGCGGAACGGCGTCATGTCTGTACCTCGACAATCTCTATCGGCCCTGGCGAGCGGCTGACGGACGCACCGACGGAATTGGTCATTTGTTCTCCGTTTTCCTGCAGCAACGCCATCGTTGGATCCGGCCCCGGATAGGCGATCAGGCCACTCATCCCGGCGGGCCCGGCTTCAATGTCGGCGCGGTCCGCTTCGGCGAACACGGCATCGCCGACCGAGGCGCTGATCGAACCGATTCGCGCGCGTCCCTCGATCACCAGGATCCAGGTTTCCTCCTTCGCATCGAGCGACCAGCTAGAATTCGCCGGAAGATCGATCCGCTCGAGCACGAAATGCGGGCTGGCAATCAGGGCCGTTCGTGCCGCGGTGAGACGCCGCGGACGGCTTGAGCCTGTACCGGTCCCGCATCGGCGACGGCGACGGCGCTGTCTTCGTGCAGTTGGCGCTGCCGGCCATAGTCGAACAGACGGAATGTCGCGTCGCTGTGTTGCTGAATTTCGGCGAGCACGATACCGGCGCCGATGGCATGGATCGTGCCGGCGGGGACGAAGATGATGTCGCCTTTCGCGACGGAACGCCATTGGGCGAGAGTGGCGATCGAGCCGTCCTTGATCGCGGCGCGCAACTCCGCTGACGTGAGGCGCCGCTTCAGTCCCAGCGCAACCCGCGCGTCCGGCGTTGCCGACAGGATATACCATGCTTCGGTCTTGCCGTTCGAAAGACCGACGGAGCGCGCAAATGCATCGTCAGGATGAACCTGAATCGACAGCGGCTCGCTGGTAAACAGCAGTTTGAGCAACAGGCGGGGGTCTGGTGCGTTCTTGTCGACCCGCTGAAACCACAACTCGCCGACGGCGTCGCCGGAACCATCGATGCCGCTCCAGGGACGGAGATCGGCGACCCCCCAAGGCTTGCGCGCGACCTGGACGGAGGCATGTTCGATGGCCATAGGCTCTCCTGACCCGTCGCGCGCATATCGGAGATATGCCGCTGGTCGATACCGTTCATAGGATTTGGCGTGGCTAAGGCGTCGCGTTTTACGGATGCGCGCTGTTGCAGCGATCCAATTGCGCTATCTCATCAGATGGCTACTCTGGAACCCGATAGCAAGCTGCCCGCGTGGCTAAAGGCGCGTTAATCGCTGCCCGTCCCCTTGGACGCATCCGAGCAGGCACTTTGCTAACCTCATCGCGATGTCCGACTTCAGTCCACAAATCGTGCCATAGCGGACGCGGATTGATCTTCACCCAACCGGGCATGCTGACCGGTTTCTTTCGACTTCAGTGTCCAGCGGGCTTTAATTCGCGCTCGCGCGTCCCCACATGATGATCATGGCACAATGGCAAGCATCGATCACGCGAGCGCCCCCGAAGAGCAAGGCTGAATTACGCCAGATGCTGACCGAGGCGGTCCGAAACACTCAAGCTGACGCCGACGGGGCAAAACAGCCGCCGAAGGTCAAAACAGCTCACAGTTAGTTCGTACGCAGTTTGCTGATTTGGCTGACCAATTCCGCAGGCGGCCAGGCTTTTGCTGTGATCGTGATCTAGATCAACACGAGCGCTATCGTCCCCGTCCTAAAATTCCCAACCATAGACTGGAAGCCATTCGATGAGGCCTCCGATGAAAACGCCAGTTCGCGTCGCTGACGAGCCGGAGCCGCAGAAGGCGGCACGAGCCGACAGGCCCCCCGCCGACGGCTTCGTGGTGGTTGTCGACGGCCACTTCAAGTCGGAGTTCGACACCGCCGAGGCTGCCGAGACCTCCGGCCGGACACTCAAGTCGACCTATCCGATGCTCCAGATCGAGATCTACGACGCTGCAACAAAGGTGCGCGCTCTATTGACCTGACAAGCAATCACAGGTGCCATATGAATGATTTGTCCAACAGGTTTGAGCTGTTGTTGGGTCACGCAACATTCAAACTGTGGCCGGACCTGCCGCGTGACATGCAGGAAAAGCTCTTCGAGGCTGCCGTTCCCGACAATCCGCTGTTGAGATACAGCTTCGCTGTATTTCTTCACGACCATCATCCGAGAACCGCGCACCCGCCCCGGCCGCAGCCGCTCCCGGACGGTCAGCGAGCCCTTTAGCTCGAACGCTTCACGCGAGTTCCGAGGTGCCGTAATTTACGCGATGAGCCATCGTCCGGTATGGATGTCGAATTTCACCGCACCTTCGTCGCGCATCTTCAGCAGGAGCGTCTGGCAGACTTCCTCGTTCGCGACATTGGCGCGCCGCATAACCTCGCGCACATTCAGCGCCTTCTCGCGAAGCGAGTTCAGGATGTTCTCTCGATCATTCAGCATGACTATTCCCCCCTGCAGGCCAGAAACCCTGACATCATTCTTGAACGGGCCGTCTAGACCATCACGAGCTTGATCTCGCCGTCTTCCATGGCTCCCGCAGCCAGCGCGTCGCGTGCCATCTTTTCGATAATCAACCAGTTCGTAAGAAGGTATTTCTGTGCCTGTGCTTTTGTCGGGAGCCTGGTTTGCAGAATGCAACGCTGCCGCAGGTTACCGTTCGCGATCTGAAAAGACACCGATTGCGGTCCCTCGCTGATCTCCTGTTCGGTCGGGTGTGCAAGTTTCCGCATACGCAGTTCCTTCATGAATCGCTGGTGGGGCCAAGCTGTTGGGATGAAGAGCCAATAGTCTCCTAGTGAGGCTTTACTAAGACGCTTGGCGCAAGCGCGGGATCAAGCCGTGAAATCGCTGCTGATCCAAATGAGTTTGCGGCCCGGCAAGAAATTATCGAAAAACACTGTGCATTGAACCGCGGGCAATGCCCTAAAAATTCGCCGCGACCAGATTATAAGATCCCCTGCTCCCGCGAACATAGATTCTGGCGGCAGCAGCGCATATCAAATCACGATTGCAATCGAACGCGTTCAAGAACCCCGACGCGTCGAGTGGGGCATCCGGTTGAATTCGCCTCAGGGCATCTTCGTCGATGAAAAACGATGCCTCTATGGCGCTGTCATGCCCCCAAAAACGCACGGCGCGCCGCGTCTGGTCATACGAGCGACTGTGGTTTGGAAAATCAATCACGCGTCGAACGCTGATCAGGTCGTCGCCGGTTCGCGATCACTCGTACCGGGATTGGAATCAGCGAACCTTCATTGCTGAACACTCGTTGCAATACTTCCTCGATCGCCGCGACAATTCGGTGAAGGCCAATCGGATCTTCGTGTCTCATTGGGTCAACCTCGTTGACACGCTCCCGCGCGCGTCTCGACCACTAACATAGGCGCTAATTTCATTTTTGCGAGCCATACCAGCCGTACAATCGTTGCGTGGCGTCAAAGATGGCCCGATCCGACGACGGAACCGATCTGCCGGCGGAGCATTGGCTCGTCGCCGCGCTAACGTGGCCCCAAGGAAAAAATGAAATGAAACGTTTATTGCTGATCGGCGTCACCGCCTGCGCATTCGCGGCAATCCCGACGCTGTCCGCCTCGGCGATGCCGCGGGCAACAGCAGACACGCTGGTGGGCGATACCGATAATTCGATTATTCTCGTTCATGGCGGCCATGGACACTGGCACGGCCACATGGGCCATGGCGGACGCGGACATCACTACGGTTGGGGCAGAGGCCACCATCGCGGCTGGTGAACTCGATCGATCGGACCAGAATCCGTGGGGCCGCCATGGTTGGCGGCCTCTTCGCTCAGGAAACCGAGGCTTCCATCGATTTCGCCACTTTCGCGGGGCCCACATCCCGATGTTCCGCCATAATTAACGCAATCGGGATCAATAGCGCGCTAAGATGCTTGTCTTCGTGTCCGCAGCCATTCTCCGAGCGATGGCGCGGACCGGTTTTTCTTCCGCTCCTCGAAATGCCCGTCATGATGGTTCTGGACCACCGCGTTGTTCCAACGGTCGTTCTCGTCGTCGAAGACGAGATGCTGCTGCGCATGCGCGCGGTCGATATGGTGGAGGATGCCGGCTTTACACCCCTCGAAGCCGTCGATGCGGACGAAGCTGTTGCCATTCTCGAATTGCGTTCGGACATTGCGCTGCTGTTCACCGATATCCAGATGCCGGGCAGCATGGACGGCCTGAAACTCGCGCACGCGGTGCACGAGCGCTGGCCGCCGATCAAGATCATCCTGGTTTCAGGGCAATTGAAGCTGGCAAACATCGATATTCCCGCCGATAGCCGCTTTTTCGGAAAGCCGCTTGAAGCCAGCGAAATAATCGCCGAGATGCGAAACATGATCGGCCACGCCTGAAACCGGTCCTTTCAGGCTGCAAATCACCAAAATCGCTCGATTGCAGCAAAAAATACCGCCTGCCGAAGATGTGTGAGCGGAAGCCGACATAAGGTGGTAGTGTCGATAATGTTCGAAATCGACCAACACCAGGATAATCGCGGCTTGTGCGCTGACGCAGCGCCTCCCCAGGAGTTTCTGGCGGCGGAGAATGTGAGCCTCCGGCTGCTGCTCGCACAGGCCGAAATCGATGCGAGGAGCCTGCTCGCCCAGGCCGGTATCGACGCCAGGGAGCGCGAGACAGCGGACAAGCTCCAGAAGCTGATCCTCGAAGAACTGCACCACCGCATCAAGAACACGCTGGCGACGGTCAGCGCCATCGCCTCCCAAAGCCTGCGCAGCGTGCCGGGCGCCGAACACGCGCAGCATGCCATCGAAGGCCGGCTGCTGGCGCTGGGACGGGCTCACGACCTCCTTTTGCAGGCCAGATGGACCAGCGCGGATCTCGCAAAGATCGTTCGCGGCGCCACCGAAGCCTTCGACAATCCCGACATGCCGAAATTCACGATTGCAGGACCTGATGTCAGGATGACCTCGGGAGCCGTTATCGCGATCGCGATGACGCTGAACGAACTCTGCACCAACACCACGAAATTTGGCGCGTTGTCGGTGCCCTCGGGCCGCGTCGACATCGCCTGGACGGTCGATCCCGAAGCCCAGCGCCTGCACCTGACATGGACTGAGCAGAACGGTCCAGCGGTCCGGGCTCCCGAGAAGCGCAGTTTCGGCACGCGTCTGATCGAGACGCTCGGCAAGCAACTGAAGGGCGACGTCCATCTGGGGTACGAGCCCAGCGGCTTCGTGTATGCCCTCGACGTGCCCCTGCTATCCCTCATGGCGGTAGCGGCTGACAGCCCTCAGGCTTAGGGGGTTCTCCAGGGAGCGGCCAAAGGGCTACCTGCCATCAAGCTCTCACGTCGGCAGTTTTTCCATAGCTTGTGCGACAACCGACACCGCAGCCGCGATCGCGGCCCATGCCGCCCAAGAGGACTGCCCGCTTATTTGCGGAATAAACTTCTCAACCTTCTCGCGAAGGTCGCTCCCCGCGGCTGCGTATAGTCCGAGACATGCCGAAGTCAGCGCGGCCCCGATGGCGATCCAGCAAGCCGCATCCGTCATCAAGTTGCTTTCACGGCTTTGCCCGCGAACAAAGCGAAGGCCGTCCCCGGGCGCATCAACGCTTGGACACCCAGGAAGGACGGGCGCCGGTCCAGGCAGGAAGCGCATCCCATTCGGCCCAACGCATCCGTCGCTCTTCATCGCCTACCCTGATGAAGACAAACGGCGCATCGTCCTGGCCGGTTTTCGAACCGACGAAAATTGCGGGAACCCCGTAGGCGTCCCTGACCGTTGCCGTGTTTGCCATTGCAGCTCAGCTTTCCTTCAAGCGCTCGAGGTGCTCGCGGTCTCGATATCAGCGGCGCGCCTTGACTACCGCTGCATAACGACGGCGGCGGCGATCAGCAGTACGAAGAAGATCGGCATCAATACCGGGGGTACGAGCCACTCACGGAAATCGAATTTGCCTGTATCGGACATGCGACCGCCTTCTCTTCGTTGAGGCGGGAGCGCGGGCGCTCTCAGTCACCGATAACAGCCAAGGGGCGCGCGGTGATGCCACGCGTGTAGCAGCCGGCTCGGCAAATAGCGAGGCCAATCGCAGTCGATCTGGTGGAAGCCTTCGTCTGAGAGCTCCGGCGCTTCACACGACCTCGTCGGTCCACACTTTGAAGCTGACGAGCGTGTTCGGCCCGAAGGTCTGGGTGAGCGGAACATCCGCGGCATCGCGGCCCTGGGCGATCAGGACGCGGCCGATTCGCGGGATGTTGTTGCGGGCATCGAAAGTGTACCAGTGGCCACCGAGATAGGCCTCGAACCATCCGGCAAAATCTCCCGCGGCGTAAGGCGGCGGCATCCCGATGTCGCCGAGATAGCCGGTGCAATACCGCGCCGGAATGTTCATGCAGCGGCAGAAGGCGATCGCAAGGTGCGCGTAGTCGCGGCAGACACCCTTGCTCTCGTTGAATACTTCCCACGCCGTCATGGTGGCGCGCGCGTGCTCATAGCCGAATGCGATGTGGTTGTGAACGAAGTCGCAAATCGCCTGGACCCGCGCCCAGCCCGGCGGCGTCTTCTCGAACAGCTTCCATGCGATATCGGAAAGCCGGTCGGTCTCGCAGTAGCGGCTGCCGAGCAGATAGACGATGGCCTCCGCCGGAAGATCCTCGACCGCATGTTGCGCGGCCGACGGCACGATCACGTCGGGCAGACCGCTGTCGCGCACGGTGCCATCGGCGGCAAGGCGCATCCGGCCGGCAGGCGCGACGAGCCGGCTGCACCAGTTACCAAAACCGTCGCGATAGGGCGTGATGGGCACGGCGGGACTGGTCGTGAGGTAATCGGGCACGATGACGTCGGATGCCCGCGTGAAGTGCGCGCCCAGCACCGCGATCAGCGGCGTCGGCTGCGGAAAATCGTAGATCATCTCGTAGCCGACACGAATCTTCATGCGAACCCCCTGCCCCAACCGTGGTGCTGCTTCAGAAATCGGACGCCGGCATCACCGCGCCACGCGGCGCCCCCCACAGGCGGTTAGTGATCGACAAAGACGACCGAAGGTATCGCCCGGCTGCCGGCCGGCTCACACGGCCCGTCAGGTCGGATCATTTCGCTGAATTGCCCGGCACCATCTGCAAATGGCGATGAAGCGGCCGGATACAAGCCAAGTCGGCGGTTATTCGGCCAATCGCACGGCCTCCACGAGATACTGATAGCTAATTGGGCCAAAAGAGCGCACGGTGGGCGCATGCATAACGACAGCCCCGCCGCCGCACGGTCCGCGAAGGACCGCGCGCGATGACCACGCGCTCGCGGCGGGAAATCATCACCTTCAGGCACCCCTTCCGGATCAAGGGCATCGATCGCGAGCTGCCCGCGGGTGCTTACGAAGTCATCACCGATGAGGAGATGATCGAAGGCTTGTCGTTTGCTTCCTTCCGCCGCGTTGCGACCATGATCATGGTGCCGGCGGCGCCGCCGCGCGGTTCAACGATGGAGATGCTATCGATCGGCGCGGTCGAGCTTTCCGACGCCCAGCGCATCGATGCGAGCGCACCGCGTGACTGACAAGCCGCTAGATCTCGACAAGCACCGCGGCATGGCCGCTCAAAAGGCGACCGATATCCGGCGCGTTCTCGCCGACGTCGAGACCAATGCGAGGGATTTGCGCGACCGACAGGCGGCGGTCGAAAGCCAGCTTCTGTCGGCGCCGGCGGCCTCGTGGCCGGAAGCCGCCGCCAAAGCCCGCTACGTCCTGAGTTTGTACAGCGCAGGGCTCGCGTCCGACGACACCCATCATCGCGACCTTGTCGCTGCCGTACTCGCCGATTTTGCCCGGCTCTCCGAGCAGAACTGAACGAACGGTTGTTCGCCGAACAACCGGAAATTTTCACGACGTTCGACGAGAGATCGGGCGCCAAATCTGAAAGAGCACACATGCAGAATCTATCGCCGCGTCACGTCAAGACAGAAGAGGCGCTTTGGCTCGGCGTCGTGTCGGGCTGGTACAGCACCAAGGTCAGCGGAACGTTCGTCTCCGGGCCCCACGATTCCGAGGCCGATTGCCTGCGCAGGATCGCGGAGATCAATCCGCCGCCGCCGAAGCTGCGAAAAGCCGTCCACGCAGCGTAAGGGCCGACCCGTTCTTCGATGTCTGCGCCCGCGCAATAGACCACGCCGCTCGCTTGGCCTATGTGTCCTTTGGCGGCTGGTCGTCGTGCCCGGCCTGGGCGATTTCGGCAGCGGCGAGATCGCCCTTCGCGGCTTCCGCGGAATCGGCAATTCTGGCCTTGGCGGTCTTATGGACATGGGCGGCGAGCGCCGGCATGCGCTCGATCAGGGCATGAAAGTCCTGCGCATCGAGCGCGAGCAGCCGCGTCTTGCGCGTCGCGGTCACGGTGCCGCTGCGCTTGGTCCGGTGCAGAAGCGCGATTTCACCGAAGAAGGTGCCGTCGGCGAGCCGCACGCGCTGGCTCGGCAGCTCGATCTCGACTTCGCCCGCGGTGATGAAATACATCGAGGATGCTGCATCGCCGCGCCGCACCAGGATTTCGCCCGAACTCGATGCTCCGCGCCCGCAACAGCCGCATGATGTCGGCGATCTCGGTGGCGGAAAGATGCGAGAACAGCGGCACCCGCGCCAGCATGCCCCAGGTGACGACGAAATCGCGCCGCCTGATCTCGTCGGCAAAGGCGGTGGAGATGATCGCGACCGGCAACGCGATCATGGCGAGGCCGCCGACGATGGCGAACACCGACACCAGCTTGCCGAGCGGCGTGACCGGAACCACGTCGCCATAACCGACGGTGCCGAGCGTCACGATCGCCCACCACATCGCCTGCGGGATGGTGCCGAACTTGTCGGGCTGCACGTCGTGCTCGACGGCATACAGCAGCGAGGCGAACACCAGCACCGCGCCGAGCAGAATCACGAGACAGCCGACCAGCGTGCGCCGCTCGGCGTGAAGCGCGGCGAGCAGCGAGCGCATCGCCGGCGAATAGCGCACCAGCTTGAAGAAAGGCAGCACGCCGAGCAGCACCAGCATGGTGCGGTCGCCGACCACAAGCGCGACCGACGCCGGTAGAAACGCGAGCAGATCGATGAGGCCGAGGCTCGAGAACACATATTCGAGCCGGTCCTGCGCCGGCGACAATTTGCGCGGCGAATGGCCGACCACACTCCAGAGCCTCGCCAGATATTCCAGCGCGAACACGATCACCGCGCCGATCTTGACGGCGGTGAACCATCCGCCGAAGCGCGCATCGTATTCCGGCACCGAAGCCAGGATCATCGCCAGCACGTCGAGGATGACGATGGCAACGATCAGCCGCACGAAGCGCGAGCCGGCCGAATACGGCAGATGATCGTGCTCGAGCAGTTCATAAAGGCGATCCCGCAAGTTTGGGTCGTTCAGCCGCCGCCCTTTGCGCGTCAGGATCGCCACTGCCTGTGTCCCGCTTCCGGAGTTCGCCCGCCTCGGATGTCCCCTGATGCGAACCATGGAATCAGAGGAACCCTTATCCATAGCCCCTCATGCGGCCAAGGATTTGATATTCCTCAAGACTTATCCACTGGCGCTAGGCGCCGGCCATCGCCTTTTCGATCGCCGAGAGCGCTGCATCCGCTTTGGCGCCATCGGGCCCGCCGGCCTGCGCCATGTCCGCACGCCCGCCACCGCCCTTGCCGCCCAGCACCAATGAAGCAACGCGCGCCAGATCGACCGCGTTGTAGCGCGCGGTGAGATCGGAGGTGACGCCGACCACCACGCCGGCCTTGCCGTCGCCGGTGACGCCGACGATCGCGACCACGCCGGAGCCGAGCTGCTTCTTGCCATCGTCGGCGAGGCTCTTGAGATCCTTCATCTCGATGCCTTCGACCGCGCGGGCCATCAGCTTGACGTCGCCGACATGACGCACGCCGTTGGCGCCGTCCGCCGCTGCCCCGGTTACGGCCGCCCCGCCGCCCATCGCGAGCTTCTTGCGCGCTTCCGACAGGTCGCGCTCGAGCTTCTTGCGCTCTTCCACCAGCGAAGCGATTCGCGCCGGCACCTCTTCGACCGTGGTGCGCAGCTCCTGGGCTGCGGTCTTTGCCAGCGCCATGGTCTCGTTGGCATGCTTGCGGGCGTGACGCCCAGTCAAGGCCTCGATGCGTCGAACGCCCGAGGCGACCGCGCTTTCGTTGGTCACCGTGATCAGCCCGATGTCGCCGGTCCGGCGGACATGGGTGCCGCCACACAATTCCACCGACCAGCCGAACGCGTTGGCGCCGTGCTCGCGCGCGGTCTTGCCCATCGACACCACGCGCACCTCGTCGCCGTATTTCTCGCCGAACAGCGCCCGGGCGCCGGCTTCACGGGCATCGTCTACCGCCATCAGGCGCGTCGTCACCTCGTCGTTCTCCAGCACCACGTCGTTGGCGATGTCCTCGATGCGGGAGAGTTCGTCCGGCGTGATTGGCTTGGGATGGACGAAGTCGAAGCGCAGCCGGTCGGGCGCCACCAGCGAGCCGCGCTGGGCGATGTGGTCGCCGAGCACCTGCCGCAACGCTTCGTGCAGCAGATGCGTCGCGGAGTGATTGGCGCGGATCGACGAGCGCCTCCAATGATCGACATCGAGCTGCAGCGCCGTACCGGGCTTCAGGGTGCCCTGCTCCACGGTGCCGAGATGCACGAAGAGATCGCCGGCCTTCTTCTGGGTATCGGTGACGCGGAAGCGCACGCCCTCGCCGGTCAGCACGCCGGTATCGCCGACCTGGCCGCCGGACTCCGCATAGAACGGCGTCTGGTTCAGCACGATCGCGCCGGCCTCGCCCGCTTTCAGGCTTTCGACCTCGTTGCCGTCCTTGACCAGCGCGCCGACGACTCCTTCGGCGGTCTCGGTCTCGTAGCCCAGGAATTCCGTGGCGCCGAGCTTCTCGCGCAGCGGAAACCAGATGTTCTCGGTGGCGGTATCGCCGCTTCCTGCCCAGGCCGCGCGCGCCTTCTCGCGCTGCCGGTCCATCGCGTCGGTGAAGGAGGCGATATCGACGCCGATGCCACGCGATTTCAGCGCGTCTTGGGTCAGATCGAGCGGGAAGCCGTAGGTGTCGTACAGCGTGAACGCGGTATCACCGTCGAACATGTCGCCCTTCTTCAGGGAAGCACTCTTCTCATCGAGGATCGACAGACCCCGCTCCAGCGTCTTGCGGAAGCGCGTCTCCTCCAGCCGCAGGGTTTCCTCGATCAGGTTTTCGGCGCGCACCAGTTCGGGATAGGCTTGGCCCATCTCGCGCACCAGCGCCCAGACCAGCCGGTGCATCAGCGGATCGCGGGCGCCCAGCAACTGGGCATGGCGCATCGCGCGGCGCATGATCCGGCGCAGCACGTAGCCGCGGCCTTCGTTCGACGGCAGCACCCCATCGGCGATCAGGAACGAGGATGCGCGCAGATGGTCCGCGATCACGCGCAGCGAGGCCTTCTGCGGCCCCTGCGGATCGGCGCCGGTGAGCTCGGAAATGGCGCGGATCAGGGCGACGAACAGGTCGATGTCGTAATTGTCGTGCTTGCCCTGCAACACCGCGGCGACACGTTCCAGGCCCGCGCCGGTATCGATCGAGGGTTTCGGCAGCGGATTGCGCGCGCCGCCCTCGAGCTGCTCGAACTGCATGAACACGAGATTCCATATCTCGATGAAGCGGTCGCCGTCCTGCTCGGGCGAGCCGGGCGGGCCGCCCCAGATCTTGTCGCCATGGTCGTAGAAGATCTCCGAACAGGGCCCGCACGGACCGGTGTCGCCCATTTGCCAGAAATTGTCGGCACCGGCGATGCGGATGATGCGCGACTCCGGCAGCCCTGCGATCTTCTTCCAGAGATCGAATGCCTCGTCGTCGTCGATGTAGACGGTGGCGGTGAGCTTGTCCTTCGGCAGGCCGAACTCCTTCGTCACCAAATTCCAGGCGAGCTCGATGGCGCGGTCCTTGAAATAGTCGCCGAACGAGAAATTGCCGAGCATCTCGAAAAAGGTGTGATGCCGCGCGGTGTAGCCGACATTGTCGAGGTCGTTGTGCTTGCCGCCGGCGCGCACGCATTTCTGCGAGGTGGTGGCGCGCTGATATGGACGCTTCTCCACCCCGGTGAAGACGTTCTTGAACTGCACCATACCGGCATTGGTGAACATCAATGTCGGGTCGTTGCGCGGCACCAATGGCGACGACGGCACGATCTCGTGGCCGTTGTCGGCAAAAAATTTCAGAAAAGTCGACCTGATTTCGTTAACGCCGCTCATTTTCGTCCAATCGCAAAAGCAAAGGGGATTCGCCCGCAAATGGCATGTGTCCCGCGCACCGCTTTTAGACAAGGGGGCTGGCGCTGTCCAGAAAGTGTGCAGGAGATCAGGGGCTTGCCGCACGGCCGTTGATAGATGCTGCGACTGCGTTGACAGGCTTGGTGCGGGCGTGGTTTCTTCCTATCTGTTCAAGACGTCACGTCGGGAGAGATCGGCTTAATCGCCGGCGCCGAAGGAGCAACCGCCCCGGAAACTCTCAGGCAAACGGACCCTCGTGACTGGCTAGCATCTGGAAAGAGACGCTGAAGGGCTTTGGCCCGGACGTGTCCGCCGACGGGATAATACTCTCAGGCACAGCGACAGATGGGGCTTCGATGGGTTTTCCAGGGAATCGGTCCCCGGGAACCACGAGGGCCCAGTGATGCTTGCGCGCGACGACCATTCCACGCTGAAAACCACCCCTTTGCACGCGCTGCACGCGGCCTGCGGCGGCAAGATGGTGCCGTTCGCCGGCTATGAGATGCCGGTGCAGTTCGCGCCCGGCGTGCTCAGGGAACACCTGCATACCCGCGCGGCGGCCGGGCTGTTCGACGTCTCGCATATGGGCCAGATCGCGCTGCGCCCGAAATCCGGCCGACTTGAGGATGCCGCGCTGGCGCTGGAACGGCTGGTGCCGCAGGATATTCTCGGCGTTGCGCCGGGACGGCAGCGCTACGCCCAGTTCACCCATGATTCCGGGGGCATTCTCGACGATTTGATGGTGGCCAATTTCGGCAGCCATTTGTTCCTGGTGGTCAACGCCGCCTGCAAGGCCGAAGACGAGGCGCATCTGCGCGCCGGTCTTTCGGACAGCTGCATCGTCGAGCCCCTCCCCGACCGCGCGCTGCTGGCGCTGCAGGGGCCGAAGGCGGAATCGGTGCTTGCAAAGCTCTGCCCGGATGTTCCAGCGATGCGGTTCATGGACGCCGGGCCGCGCCTAGTCGATGGCATCGACTGCTTCGTCTCGCGTTCCGGCTATACCGGCGAGGACGGTTTTGAGATTTCGGTTCCGGCCGCACAGGCGGAACAGCTCGCCAGGACGCTGCTGGCCACCAGCGACGTGCTGCCGATCGGGTTAGGGGCGCGCGACAGCCTGCGGCTGGAGGCCGGGCTTTGCCTCTATGGCCATGACATCGACAGCTCGACCACCCCGGTCGAGGGCGCGCTGGAATGGTCCATCCAAAAGAGCCGCCGCAAGGGCGGCGCACGCGCCGGCGGTTTTCGCGGCGCCGAGAGGATTCTCAGCCAGTTCGAAAGTGGCGCGCCGCGCCGCCGCGTCGGCTTGCGGCCGGAGGGCCGCGCCCCCGTGCGCGAGGGCGCCGCCCTGTTCGCCGATGCCGCCTCCACCGAACAGATCGGTGCGGTCACCTCGGGCGGATTCGGGCCGAGCCTGAATGCACCTGTCGCGATGGGCTATCTGCCGACGCCGCTGGCCGGCGTCGGCGGCACCGTGTTCGCCGAGGTGCGGGGCCAGCGCCTGCCACTGCGGGTCGCGCCCATGCCTTTCGTTGCCAACACCTACAAACGTTGAATCTGCAAACGCTGAATCCGCAAACGCTGAAGGATTTGTCATGACGACGCTCTACACCCCCGATCACGAATGGCTCCTTATCGAGGGCGACGTTGCCACCATCGGCGTCACGGACTACGCCCAGTCGCAGCTCGGCGATGTCGTGTTCGTCGAACTGCCGAAGGTCGGCCGCAGCCTGAAGAAGGCGGAAGCCGCCGCCGTGGTCGAATCGGTCAAGGCGGCCTCCGACGTCTACGCACCGATCTCCGGCGAAGTGCTCGCGGTCAACGACGCGCTTACCGCCGAGCCCGCGCTGGTCAATTCCGACGCCGCCGGCAAGGCCTGGTTTTTCAAGATGAAGATTGCCGACAAGGGCGAACTCGGCGGCCTGATGGATGAAGCCGCCTACAAGCAGCACACGGCCTGAGCCAGCGAGGAACACCCGATGACCGCGCACCGCAAACCCGTTGACGAAGCCGCCACCACCTTCGTCCGCCGCCATATCGGCCCCTCGCCGCGCGACATGTCGGCGATGCTGGAAACCGTGGGCGCGGCAAGCCTGTCCGCGCTGATGGCGGAAACGCTGCCTTCATCGATCCGCCAGCAGGCGCCGCTCGATCTCGGCACGCCCCTGAGCGAGACCGAGGCGCTTTCGCATATGCGCGAGCTGGCGTCGCAGAATGCGCTCTTCACCTCGCTGATCGGCCAAGGCTATTCCGGCACGGTCCTGCCGGCGGTGATCCAGCGCAACATCCTGGAAAACCCCGCCTGGTACACGGCCTATACGCCGTATCAGCCGGAGATCAGCCAGGGCCGGCTGGAGGCGCTGTTCAATTTCCAGACCATGATCTGCGACCTCACCGGGCTCGACGTCGCCAATGCCTCGCTGCTCGACGAGGCGACCGCCGCCGCCGAAGCCATGGCGCTGGCGGAACGCGCCGCGCCGGCCAAGGCAAAATCCTTCTTCGTCGATGCCGAGGTGCATCCGCAGACGCTGGCCGTGCTGCGCACCCGCGCCGAGCCCTTGGGCTGGAAGCTGATCGTCGGCGATCCGCTGACCGATCTCGACAAGGCCGCGGTCTTCGGCGGGCTGCTGCAATATCCGGGAACGTCAGGCGCGGTGCGCGACCTGCGCCCGGCGATCGCGAGCCTGCACGCCAGGGGCGCGCTCGCCATCGTCGCCGCCGACCTCCTGGCGCTGACGCTATTGGCCTCGCCCGGCGAACTCGGCGCCGATATCGCCATCGGTTCGGCGCAGCGGTTCGGCGTGCCGATGGGCTATGGCGGGCCGCACGCCGCCTACATGGCGGTGCGCGATGCGCTGAAACGCTCGCTGCCCGGACGGATCGTGGGCCTGTCGATCGATTCGCGCGGACAGCCGGCCTATCGCCTGGCGCTGCAGACCCGCGAGCAGCATATCCGCCGCGAAAAGGCGACCTCCAACATCTGCACCGCGCAGGTGCTGCTGGCGGTGATCGCCTCGATGTATGCGGTCTATCACGGGCCGGAGGGGCTGACCCATATCGCCCGCACGGTGCATCGGCGCACCGCCGTGCTGGCGGCGGGTCTGCGCAAGCTCGGTTTTGTCCCGCAGTCGGAGACCTTCTTCGACACGGTGACGGTGGATGGCGGCGGCAAGCAGGGCGAAATCGTCGCCCGTGCCAGGGCTGAAAAGATCAACCTCGGGATCGGCCAGCGCAGCCTTCGCATTGCGCTGGACGAGACCACGACGCCCGAAATCGTCGAGGCGGTGTGGCGGGCGTTCGGCGGCAAACTGGCTTACGCCGACATCGAGGCCGGCGCGCGCGATGCGCTGCCGGCGGAGCTGAAGCGATCGGGCGCCTTCCTGACCCATCCGGTTTTCCACGCCCACCGCTCGGAGACGGAACTGCTGCGCTACATGCGCAAGCTCAGCGACCGCGACCTCGCGCTCGACCGCGCCATGATCCCGCTCGGCTCCTGCACCATGAAGCTCAACGCGACATCGGAAATGATCCCGCTGACCTGGACCGAATTCGCCACCCTGCACCCGTTCGCGCCGCCGGAGCAGGCCGGCGGCTATCACGCCCTGTTCGCCCGCCTGGAAAAATGGCTGTGCGATATCACCGGCTATGACGCGATCTCGCTGCAACCCAATTCCGGCGCGCAGGGCGAATATGCCGGGCTGTTGGCGATCCGCGGCTATCACGCCGCGCGCGGCGAGCCGCACCGCAAGGTATGCCTGATCCCCTCCTCGGCCCACGGCACCAATCCGGCCTCCGCCCACATGGCCGGCATGGAGGTCGTGGTGGTCGCCTGCGACGGACGCGGCGACGTCGACGTCGCCGATCTGCGCGCCAAGGCCGAGCAGCATTCGCACGACCTCGCCGCCATCATGATCACCTATCCCTCCACCCACGGCGTGTTCGAGGAGCACATCAGCGAGATCTGCGACATCGTTCACGGCCATGGCGGACAGGTCTATCTCGACGGCGCCAATCTGAACGCGCAGGTCGGGCTGTCGCGGCCCGGCGATTACGGCGCCGATGTCAGCCACCTCAATCTGCACAAGACCTTCTGCATCCCGCATGGCGGCGGCGGCCCCGGCATGGGACCGATCGGCGTACGGGCGCATCTCACGCCTTTCCTGCCCGGCCATCCCGCGACCGATGGCGCAAATCCCTCCGTCGTCGGGCCGGTGTCGGCGGCGCCGTTCGGCTCGGCCTCGATCCTGACCATCTCCTACATCTACATTCTGATGATGGGCGGCGAAGGCCTTACGCGGGCGACCGAAATGGCGATCCTCAACGCCAATTACATCGCCACAAGGCTCGATCCCCATTTCCCGGTGCTGTACCGCAACGCCAAAGGCCGCGTCGCCCATGAGTGCATCGTCGATCCCCGTCCGCTGAAGAATTCGAGCGGCGTCACCGTCGACGACATCGCCAAGCGCCTGATCGATTACGGTTTCCATGCCCCGACCATGAGCTTTCCCGTGCCGGGCACGCTGATGATCGAACCGACCGAATCCGAATCGAAGGCCGAGCTTGATCGCTTTTGCGACGCCATGATCGCGATCAGGCAGGAGATCGCCGAGATCGAAGCCGGTCGCTGGAAGGTCGAGGCCTCCCCGCTGCGCCACGCCCCGCACACCGTGCACGACATCGCCGACGATGCCTGGGCCCGCGCGTATTCGCGCGCCGAAGGCTGTTTTCCCGCCGGCACCTCGCGGTCGGACAAATACTGGTCACCGGTCGGGCGCGTCGACAATGTCTATGGCGACCGCAACCTGGTGTGCTCGTGTCCGCCGATCACGGATTACGCGCAGGCGGCGGAGTGAAACTTGCGTGTCGCGGGTTGAGTTGCCTTCGCCCGAGCTTCCGCCGAAGCAGAACCTGCGCATCCATCAAAGAGGCAAGCGGGATGGATGGACGCTGGAGTCAGGCTGAAATGACGACAAAGATGGCCGCGACGGCTGAGGCGCGACCAGGGCCGGATTGCAACGCCACAGGCAATCATTGGTCAACCTGGTGCCGCCCCACCAGCGATCGATCGGATTGTAGCGGCTGAAATCTTCCTTGTGCGCGACAATCGCCCAGCCGAATTCGGTCAGCGACAACCGGCTTCGTTTGAACGCTGCGTCGCGGTCGCGGTCGTTCTCCCTCCTGATCGTGCGTAGCTCGTCGTCAAGGCCCGCAATGGCTGGTGTCGGGCCGTGCGCCAGGCCCTCGAGCAGGAAACCGATCTCCCCGGAGTTGAATACGCGCCGCTGGCGGAGCCCTCGAAGGTGAAAGAGCGCGTTCGTCCGCTCATATCCCCTTGCAATCAGTTCCAGCAGCCGCATTTCCGTCGCGCCAATTCCTGTTGCGCTGGAGGGCAGCTCTTCGAGCAGGTCAAGCAAGGCCGGCCTCAACAACGGCAACGCGCTCAAATCCTTGCCGAGCAGATCGAAGCAGGCTTCGGGCGTCGCGGCCCGATACGCCTGCCAGGCCATGCCGGCCGTCTCAAGCTCATCCCTGGTGACGTTGACAGCCGGCACCTGCCACCTGCCAAGCTCTTCGGGCGAAGCCTGGATCAGGTCGTAGTCAAGAAGGCGTAATCTCAACCGGGCCACGATCTCCGGATAAGAACGGAATAGATCCAGCAGCCAAATCAGTTGCAATTGATCAGTCGGACGCCGATCGAACCACAGCTCGACTGTCTCGTATGGCTGGCAGAACTCGACCAACCCGAGGTCCTTGCGCCCTTTGTTGGCTTGACGCCACCGGCCGGCATAGTCCGACCAGTGAGCACCCGGTCCGTGTTTGTCTGAGCGCGTTGCGACGTAGGTTGCAAGCTTGTCCGGAGACGGCAGCGGCCCCCATACGAAGCGAAAGGAGAAAGGGATAGCGAGGTCGGAGAGCTCCGTAAGCATGAAAATTACGCCGTGCTCGCCGGTCAGGATTAGACGCTTCATGGGCCACTCCGGCTCAACGCACAAAACAAAATCGGGAGCCGAATAGGTCGGCAACCCACGTCATCAATCCACTCTACAAACCGCGAGCTAGAGTTTCGCTCACGGCGCGATCAAAGCTCGGGTCTCTGGATTCCAGCGCCACATGCGATCGTTGGTCAATTCCGTCCCGCCCCACCAGCGATGGACCGGGTTATGGCGGCTGAAATCCTCACGCTGCGCCAGGATGGCCTCGCCGAGCGCAGTGAGTTTCAGTTTGCTGCGCATGTATCGCTGGTGACGGTCACGGTCCCCGATCATCTCCAACGTGAACGGACCCTCCTCAAGCCCGGAGACTGCGGGTACCGGACAACGCGCGAGCCCGTCAAGGAGAGTTCCGACCTCCCAGTAGCCTAACACACGCCGCTCATTGAGCTTCTTGTAACCGGGAAAGACATCGAACGGATGCACGTTGCCTGCCGAGATCAGTTCCAGCAGCCGCATTTCCGTCGCCCCGAGTCCGGTCGCGATCATAGGAAGTTCTTCAAGCAGATCCAGCGCGGTTTGCCGAAGCTGCGGCAGCACGCTGAAATCCCTGCCGAGCAGATCGAACCAGTCCTGCGGCGTCGGTTGCCGATAAGCCCGCCAGGCGGTGCTGGCCGCATCGAGATGATCGTTCAGGATTTTGACGGGCGGCGGCTGCCATTCGGAAAGCGTCTCGGGTGATTGGTTGCCGATAGCGACGTCCGCCTGGAACAAGGTCAGTGTCGAAGCGAATTTCGTGTAGCTGTGAAAATGATCCAGCAGGTAAATCAGGATCAATTGCGCGTTCGGTTCCGGATCGATCCATAGTTCGACGGTTTCATATCGCCGACATAGCTCGATCAGTCCGAGATCGTGCCCGCCGAGCTTTCTGATAATCCGCGGGGGTGCGTGGTCGAGCCAATGCGAACCCGGCTTTTGGCGCACCCGCGGCGCCAACGCCGCCGTGAGTTCCGCATCGGACGGCAATGGTCCCCGGAGAAGCCTGGGCTCAACGGGAATCACCGTGCCGGCGATGCCGGCATTCAGCAGACCGCCCGCAGCCGAGGCATCCGCCGTCAAAATCAAACGCGTCATGTTCGTGACCGGCTATGCGCAAAACAAAAACAGGCACTGGAGACGTCGGCAACTCAACGTCCTCAGCGCCTGCCAATGTCGGGCCTTAATCTCGTCAGACAAATCATGATCCGGTGCATCGGAGCATGATCTCATCTGTCTATCGGCCCACGATCCCGCGGAAGAAGATTCCCGTTTCTTCCGCCATCACGCGGCCCAAGGCCCGAAGAGAAGACCCGAAGAGAAGCCCGAGAAAACTCACTCCTCCGCCGGCTCTTCGCCTTCGGCGTCGCGCTCAGGGGAACCGGCCAGGATCTGCTCGGCGATCAGGCCGGAGTTCTGGCGGATCGCTGCCTCGATCTTCGCGGTCATGTCGGGATTGGCCTTGAGGAAGGCTTTCGAGTTCTCGCGGCCCTGGCCGAGCCTTTGGCTGTCATAGGAGAACCAGGCGCCGGACTTCTCGACGATGCCGGCCTTGACGCCGAGATCGAGGATCTCGCCCATCTTGGAGACGCCCTCGCCATACATGATGTCGAATTCGACCTGCTTGAACGGCGGCGCCAGCTTGTTCTTCACCACCTTGACGCGGGTCTGGTTACCGACCACTTCGTCGCGCTCCTTGATCGCGCCGATGCGGCGGATGTCGAGGCGGACGGAGGCGTAGAATTTCAGCGCGTTGCCGCCGGTGGTGGTTTCCGGCGAACCGTACATCACCCCGATCTTCATCCGGATCTGGTTGATGAAGATCACCATGGTGTTCGACTTGTTGATCGAGGCGGTGAGCTTGCGCAGCGCCTGGCTCATCAAGCGGGCCTGCAGTCCGGGCAGCGCGTCGCCCATCTCGCCCTCGAGTTCGGCCTTCGGCACCAGGGCCGCCACCGAATCGATCACCAGCACATCGACCGCGCCGGAGCGCACCAGCGTGTCGCAGATTTCCAGCGCCTGCTCGCCGGTGTCGGGCTGCGAGATCAGGAGTTCGTCGATATTGACGCCGAGCTTCCTGGCATAGACCGGGTCGAGCGCGTGTTCGGCGTCGATGAAGGCGCAGATGCCGCCCTTCTTCTGGGCCTCGGCGACGGTGTGCAGCGCCAGCGTGGTCTTGCCCGACGATTCCGGCCCGTAGATTTCGACCACCCGCCCCTTCGGCAGGCCGCCGACGCCGAGCGCGATGTCGAGCCCGAGCGAGCCGGAGGAAATGGTCTCGACGTCCATCGAACGGTCGTTCTTGCCCAGTTTCATCACCGAGCCCTTGCCGAACTGGCGCTCGATCTGGGAAAGCGCGGCGGACAGGGCCTTGGTCTTGTCCATGGAGGATCCTTCGACGATACGCAGGGCAGTGGCAGACATTGGTCGTGCTCCTTATGGCGGGGATTCGCTAGCGGGACAAACGGGCGGCGATGACTGAAAATAACGTACCCTATTTGTTCCAGGTTCGCAATATGTTCTTTTTGGGAGAGCAGACCAGCTCTGTACTTAACCCATGTTATCTAAGTTCAGTTGCGGATTGCCCTTATTTCCCGCAGCGGAATATTTGGCCAGGTTAACAAGTGCCTAAAGTGTTCTCCGTAAAAATACGGAAATTTGGAACTGACCGGGCTTTGCGGCATTATCGACCGATGTGGACGCAGTGGAAGGTCTGCGACGCCTGCGCGAGCGCTCGCGCGACGGTCGAGACCGAATCAGGATTTTTCCTTTGCGAGGAATGCGCGACGGTCGTGGTCGTCGCATTCACGGAGTTTGAACTCCCGGCCGCCTCGCCTGTCAGCGATTGGAAACGGCCACCGCCGGCAGCAGAGGCGGATCGTTTGCGCTAAATCAACGCCGCTTCCTGCCAACTCGATTAAACAAAACAAGGCGGTTGGTCGGGACTCCTAGGCACTTCAGACCTTCCCTCCAAAGAGGCCGCCGGTTGGCGGCCTCTTTCATTTTTGGAACCTCCCATCGTCTGAACGTCGCGTCCCGTGTGGGCGGCAACGATCTTTTGTGTAGAGCAGCCCTCCTCTAAGGAGTAACGTACGGTACCGGACATCGGCGGCCCCTCGGAAGGAGGACGCTATGGATAGGTTCATCCACCGCGAAAACCTAGCGCTATTGAGAAGGCGACTCGCCGAATCTCAGGACGAAGCCCAACGCCGGGTGCTGCTGAAGCTGCTGTCGGAGGAAGAGGCCAAAGATATTCCCCCAAAGCAGGGAGAGTAATTGGACGCCATCCTCGGGATGCCTAATTCGACCTTTCGATGCCCCAACACCGGAATGAACGTTCCGCGACCGTTCGCGATTGATCCGGCCGCAGATCGGCACGCTTATGAAGTCCACGGAATGCCCCACGTCCGGGCGACTACATTTCATCGCTCGCTTGACAGGGCAGCTCCTCGGAGATGAAAAGAACATCCCGCAATGAGCAGATGCCCCCATGGGTGCAGAAGCTACCGAACCCGAAATGGCGGGTTGCCGCTCCCGAATTTGGCTGATTGAAACCCCTCATCGCGATAAACGCACGGGCGCCGCCTCTCCGAACTTCCAAGGATATCTTGAAAAACGAGCAATTTCGAACGTTCACACGGTTCGTCTGCGACTAGAGTCGTTTTGAGTTGTTTTGCGCGACTCGCGGCGGAGACGTCCCATGATGATGCACAAAGGCGTGGAGTATATGGTTGCCCCCACGGCCACCCCGGGTATCTGGAGATGGCAATTCCAGATCGGCGAATTGGTCAAAACCGGCAGGACCGAAACCAGAATCAACCTCCTGGCGATGCGCCGGGTTCAGCTGCGCATCGACCGCGAGCTGAAGAAGGCCAATCCGCAACCTCACGCCATTTAGCGGCCTGAAAATTCCCGCTTGTCCGATCGGCACATCGCAATCTTGATCTGACGCAAGGCGGTTTCTGCCGGCCGCGCTAGAATTTAATTTGTCATTGCCGAACTGCCCACGGGGGAAGCTGCGACGTTGACACGAGACTGCTTTTGGTTCGGGGCTCTTTCACGGTGCGGCCCCCGTTGCGGTCGCTTTCGTTTCGATGTTACTGGCTGCCCAAACACGCACCCAGAGTTCAGCAATGACCGTCCACGCGCCAAAGCTCTTGACGCCCGAAGAGTTCGCCTCCCTGATCGAGGTCGCGGTCACGTCGCCGAATCCGAATCTCCCCGCGCCCCATCTGACCAAGCTGATTGCGCTCGGCTACGTGGTCGTTACCGCCAAAGGTCCGGTCGTCTCCGGCGATGGTCTGATCCGGATTACCGAGAGCGAGTGAGCGCCATCGGCGCCCGGTTACGGCCTAATCGAATCCCATCATTTTTGATCGGCTGGAAGCCATCCGCAGGTGTGGGCAATACCCCACTTAACCCCGTAAAAACCCGGGATTGATCTACCCCAGGTTTGGGAATCGTATGCAACGGCGACTCGTGGGCTTTCTCGACGGCCTAGGGCGGCCAACACGCATTGGTGCTGTGCCATGCCGTTCTATTTCTTTCGCATCCAGAACGGCCCCTATTCCGGGGCGTGCGATCACGCCACCGAACTTGCCGACCGCAATGCCGCCTGGAAAGAGCTGACCTCTGTTTGCGGCGACATGGTCGGCAGCATTTCCCGCAAACTCGAGCAGAACTCCGAATGGCAGATGGAGCTTCTGGACGAAGCTAAAACGCCGCTGTTTCGGATCCGCATCGTCGCGGAATCGCTGGACTGGCCCCAAGCTGCAAACCGGCTTACATAAAGTCGGCTGGCATATCCCTTCCCGCCTGACATTGACAGAGATCAAGACGCAATGGCCCGGAAGCCGCCACTAATTACCTATCCATGGGTAACGTCATCTTCAAATGTCCGCATACCGGTCTGAACGTGCAGCATTGGCTGGACGAAGCCGAGCCGGACAATCCGTCTTCAACCTACGAAACCGTGGTCTGTCAGGCCTGCAACCGGCTTCATTTCATCAATCGATCGAACGGCAAACTGCTTGGCCAACCGGAAGAATAGTCCGCATGTGTCCGGGCCGGCGCCTGTTCATCACGTGGAACACACTGGCCACAAATTCGAACGCCTCCGGGTGCCAACTCCGTGGCCAGCGAATCGTGATCTTGGGGACTGAAGTCATGGCGTCCGATGACGCGAATGTTCCGTCGGCGACGGCGGATAAGAACGATGTCTCGCGCAATTGCGAAAGGTGCAATGCCGCGATGAAACGGCTCGGCATTCTCCCTGCCATGTCGATCCGCGCCGCCATCAGCGTATTCCGCTGCTACGCCTGCGACCATGTGGCCGCCGACCCGCTTTGAACGCCGGCGCGCGTTCCGCGATGTATTGAAATTAAAGCAATTACAGATAGTTGAGTAGAATTCCTCGCCGGAATTGTTGCTTGCGGCGAATGTCAGTCCGCGCTCGGCAGCCGGCGCATGGTGAATTCAATGTCACCGTCAGGCAGTTCGCGCCAGCTTTCCACCGAGCTCATATAGGCAGCCTTTGGATACCGGGTGAGGAAGTCGCGCGCCCTGGTACGCGCCTTGTCGCGCGGCAAGGTGAAGGTTTCGCGCAGATAGCCGTCCTCCGGCTTCCGCCGTCCGGCCATCCGGTCTGCCAGGTCCCGCGGGCGAAAAACCATGTCGCAACTCCGGTACACATAACGACCCCTTCCATATAGCGCGCGGTGGAACCAATCCGAGTCCTCTGCCGCGCCCGGGCTAACCGAATTGAGTTGCTTCCCGGACATTAGGTCGATATTGTCAGGCGTTGCCGGCGGCTGGTTCCGGACCGGCCTATCGAGAGCCCGCGGTGGACTCCCGCCACCTTGCGAGTGAGTCAGATGGCCAAGTCCATCGAGCTTCGCGAACAGGCCGAGCGGTGCCGCCGTCTCGCCCGCGATTGCACCGATGACAATTGGCGCGCCAATCTGCTGGAGCTTGCCCAGGAATACCTCGCCCGGGCGGTCGCGGCGGAAGACGGCCAGGGCCTGATGGCGGATCCCGGTCCGGATGACCGGGATGCCTGACCGGCACGGGCCGTTACGTCCGATCGTGCTGCCAACACCAGGAGATAGTCGGCGATGTCCCATCGACGCACCAACCGGCTGCTCTCGCTGTTGTCCGATTACGACTACGAACGGCTGCGGCCGCATCTGTCGCAGGTCGCTTTCGAATATAAAAAGAGCCTGTACGAGGCGTCGCGCCCGATCGAGCATGTGTACTTCCCCGTCGACGGCGTCGCCTCGCTGGTGATCACCACCGCCGACGGCGCCAGCGCGGAGGTCGGCACCATCGGCAGCGAGGGCATGGTGGGCTTGCCGATCTGCCTCGGCGACCGCGAGGCGCCGTCGGCGGTCTATGTCCAGGTGCCGGGGACGGCGCTTCAGATGGACGCCGGCATCTTCCGCCGCGAACTCGAGCAGAACCCGCAACTGAAACTCGTCATGCTCCGCTACGCCCATGCCTTCTTCAACCAGGTCGCGCAATCGGCCGCCTGCGCCCATCTTCACCGGGTGGAGCAGCGCTGTTGCCGCTGGCTGTTGATGACGCGCGACCGGATGCCGCCGGGTGAGTTTCTGCTCACCCAGGAATTCCTCGGCATGATGCTCGGGGTGCGGCGAACCACGGTCACCGAGGTGATGGGGGCGCTGCAGAAGGCCGGGCTGATCCGCTACCGCCGCGGTCACGTCTCGATCCTCGATCCCGAGGCGCTGCGGCTGCGCGCCTGCGAGTGCTACGACATTTCCAAACTGGAATTCGACCGGCTGCTTGGCGATACCCCGCTCGCGCCGCGGGCGGACAAGAAACACCGGCTGGTCAGCGAGGTCGGATAGGAAATCGACCGGAAGCTCGGCAAGGTCCGATTTCCGACACCGAGTTTGCCGCGCCGGGCCGTCCAATCCCCAGAATACTACGGTCCGGCCCCGGCCCAGCACGGGCCTATGACGGTTACCGGACCGACAACGCCCCTCGGCGATCCCTATAAACTAGCCTTCCGCGGGCCGCCTTCGGAGCGCCCTCTTTCATCCCCTGCGGTAAATCGGCCCGACCGACCGGGCGGGATATCGCAGTGGCAGTGAACACTCCTAACGCCGGTCTTCCGTTGGACAACAAGCTGCTCGCCTCGCTCCCCCGCGCCGATTTCGACCGGCTGGTTCCGCATCTAACGACGGTGCCGCTGCCGCAGGGCACGGTGCTGCTCGAAGCCGGCGACGAGGTCGACCAGATTTACTTCCCCCATAACGGCATGCTGTCGCTGCTGGCCGTGCTGCGCGACGGCAAGGCGATCGAGATCGCGACCGTCGGTCGCGAGGGCGTGGTCGGCGCGATGGCCGGGCTTGGCCTGTACAAGTCGCTGGTCCGCGTCGTCGTGCAGATGCCGCTGGCCTGCAGCAAGGTCGCGGCTTCGCATTTCCGGACCATGGCCGCCACCAGCGATCCCGTCCGCAATTTCGCCATCCGCTACAACGAGGTCTTGCTGTCGCAGGCCCGTGTCACCGCCGCCTGCAATGCGCTGCACTCGATCGAGGCACGATTCTGCCGGTGGCTGCTGCAATGCGCGGATCGGGCGGCGAGCGAGACCATTCCGCTGACGCAGGAATTCCTCGCGGAGATGCTGGGCGTGCGGCGCACTTCGGTGACCGAAGTCGCCAGCAAGGTACAGAGCGCGGGCGCCATCACCTATTCGCGCGGCGTGATCAAGATCCTCGACCGCGCCGCGCTGATGCGGATGTCCTGCGAGTGTTACGAGACGCTGGTGGATCAGTCGGCCGTGCTGGCCTGATCGGCCGGGGCACGGACGCAACCGCTCCAGCGGTCAGCGGGTATCCGTTTTGGTTTGGGCACTGCCGGTCTTGGTCTTCGGCCCCGGTGTTTTGGTCGCCGACGTCTTGGGCGTGTCCGTGTTGCGCACGGTGCCCCACGGATCGTTCGAGGCCTTGGCGTCCGGAATTTTCTTCAAGGATTCCCGATAGGCCTTCTGCTGCGCGGCCTCCTGCTCCTTTTCCTCCGGCGTCAGAGTCTTCACCTGCGGCATCAAGTTGATGTTCGGCAATTGTGCGTAGGCCGGCCCTGCCAGCAACGCGAAGATGGCCGCCAGGCGGAAAACTTTCATGGAATGCTCCCCGAATTGTCCCGGTCATATACCATCGCGCCGATGGCCAAGCCAAGGACCGCCGCCGGGGCGTCAAGAATTGATCCGGCATGCAGGATTTCCTCACCCATAGGCCCGAAACCAGGCGTTTTCGAGCCGCCCGGGGCATGTGTTCCCTTCTGCGAAATGCCCTCTAGAATGCCGGCCATGGCGGGGGAACCAGCGTTCATGCAAACCGAGCAGCAAACAGCCCAGTTCGACATCGAGGAAGCCCGGCGCACGCTCGCCGACGTATTCGCGCCGTGGGTGCAGGATCTCGGGCTCTCGATCAGCGGCCTTGAATGCGACCCGCCGGCGGATGCGGACTCCGACTGGCAGCCGGGCGCGATCCTGCGCATGGCATTCTCGGAACGGCTGTGCCGGCACGGCGGCATCGTCTGCGGCCAGGCGCTGATGGCGCTGGCGGACACCGCGATGGTGATCGCCATTCTCGCGGCTAACCGCGGCTACCGCCCGATGACCACGGTCGATCAGACCACGCATTTCATGCGCGCGGTGACGAAATCGGACGTATTGGCGGATGCGCGGGTGGTGCGGCTCGGCCGTACCATGAGCTTCGGCCGCGTGACGCTGTTGAGCGCCACCGACAACAAGCCGGTGGCGATCGTCTCGAGCGCCTTTGCGATGTTGCCCTAGCGTTTTCGGGCCAACGCTGCGCCGCCCGGATCGGGGACGTTATGGTAAACGAAAGCTGAATCCGGAACCCAATACCGCGGATATTCGATTCAATTGCCCGTAATTTCTCCGGGCTAATTTGAATCATCAACCAGCGAGGCAACCGGGACGTACGGGCCATGAGTGAGAAAAGGACGGTCCCCAGACATCGGGTACTCAAGCGCGGCACGCTCGCGTTCAGTGGCGGCGGCGTGCTCGACTGCACGGTACGCAATATCTCCGAGAGCGGTGCGCGACTGGATATCGCCAATCCGGTCGGCGTGCCGAAGGCTTTCACGCTGGTCATCGAGGCCGATCATTTCAAGCGCCACTGCCACGCGGTCTGGAGCAGCGAACGGCAGATCGGCGTCGCGTTCGACTAGAGCCTGATCATGCTCTCTAGCCCGAGGATTTGACCTGCCAGAACCTGAGCAGGCGGTTCGCGTTCTCGGTCGTCAGCTTGAGATACTGGCTTTTGGCAGTTGTCAGTTCGTGCGGCGCCATGGAGCCTGTCGCAAAGCGGCTCTCCAGGACGGCACAGACGGTTTCCCAGCCAAGTCCCGCCACCTTGCAGGGAACGAGGACACCGTCGTCGCGAAGGCTTTGCATCAGCGGGCGCACGACCTCGATGGTCGATTGCGACAGTCCGGCAAGGGCAGCCACGGTCTCTTCATATTTGCGCTGCTTGGCGAACCCTAACAAAGCCGCTTCGTTGAGTTCGCCCCTGTTGCTCAACAGCGCGATCACGCGGCTTGCGGAGGCGAAGTCGCGGACTTTGGACATTTCGCGATTTACATCCGCCGAGACGGCCGCAATCGCATTTCGAATTTCCTCGAAGAGATGCGGTGGCGCACGCGACAACAGCCGCGATCGGACCGCCTCCGTCGCTTGACTGAGCAGTTCACGGCGCAGTCCCGCTGGCAGATCGACCCGAATGCCGGTTTCGACGGCAAGCTCGGGATCGGACTGGGCCTGCGCGATGGCCATGGCAAAGCCCGCCGCGGAGATCCGCGCGCCGGGATTCCTGATGATCCGGCGGCTTACGCCCGGGTAGCGGCGGGTGAACAGCACGTCGGTGACCATCTCCTTCAGCCACCAGCGGCCGGAAATGGCCAGAAGGTGCGGCTCGCCTTTGGTTTTGGCGATGTCGACCAGATCCTGATCGCTCAGGCGCGCGGATTCCGCCAGCACCGGACCGGCGATGCTGATCTCGTCGTTCCTGGCAAGGCGGCGAATGACGCCAGGCGGCGCGTGGGCAACGGGTGCAAGCTGACTGCTCATTTCCGCAAGCGCGACGCGGGCGCTGATATCCGCAATCGCCCGGATCTCGATGGTCGCAATCAGGCGCTCGAGCACCCCGTCGAAAAGCTCGATCTGCTCGCCATTGAGACTGCCGGCGGACGCCAGAAAAAGGTCCGTCACGCGCCTGACCGTGGCCAGGCGCTTTTCGGCAGAGCCTGTCTTGATGGCGGCTTCGACTTCGTCGACGATCGATAAATCAGCAAGGGACATCGCTCATCCTGAGCGTTCTGGAGCACTGTTCTAAGCTCGTTAATGGTTTGTAGAGGGGATAGCTGAACTTTCCGTAAAATTGGAAGCTTCGGCAGGATAAGGATTCCCGCAAGATTCCGCGTCAGTGCACCCTCGCTCGCCGCCGCCAGCGCCATAGCGCGACCGCCATCACCACCAGTGCAAGGGCAGCAGCGAGCGCCTTGGCCCGGAGCCGGCCGCCGGGCCGGTCGATGCTGCGCGACCACAGCGAGGGCGCTTCACCCTGCCGCGCCAGACGGAACGCCACGAGGCTGTCGCCGATCGAGGTGCCGGACTCCGAATGACCGCCAGCGGAGATGGCCACATATTGCTCGCCTTTCCAGAGATAGGTCATGGGATTGGCAATGCCGGGGACCGGCAGCCTGCCCTGCCAGAGCTCTTCACCCGATCTGGCGTCGAAGGCGCGCAAATAAGCGTCCATCGCGCCGGTGAAGACCAGGCCGCCCGCCGTGACCGCCACGCCGTTCACCAGCGGCGTGCCCCAGTTGAACGCGAGGCCGAGCGGCGCGCGATCCTCCGTGGTCCCGACCGGCGATTTCCAGAGAATCTTGCCTGCCTTCAGATCGACCGCAACCATCGCGCCCCAGGGCGGCTTGTTGCAGAGCAGGCCCAGCGGCGACATCGCCACCGCACGCGTCATCGCGAACGGGGCGCCGCGCTGCGGTGCAAGCTCGCCACCGGGCGGCGGCTTGGAGCCTTCGGCCTCGGCGCGCGGAATCAGCTTGATGACGTGGATGGCGTAGCTGGTGTTGGCGTAGAGGATCTGGTTGACCGGATCGAACGCCGCGCCGCCCCAGTTGACGCCGCCACCGGTCATCGGAAATTCAAGCGTGCCTTGCGTCGACGGGGGCGTGTAGAGGCCATCGTTGCGAAGACCGTCAAGTTCTTTCTCACAGGCCGAGCGGCCGAAAGCCGGAAACGGCTTGAACACGTCGGCCGTTGAAAACCGTTGCGGCATCAGCGCCGGCACGTGGGTTGGAAACGGCTGCGTCGGCGATAGCTGTTCGTCCTCCGCACCACCTTGCGGCACCGCGCGTTCCTCGACCGGCCATATGGGTTTGCCGGTATCGCGGTCGAGCACGAACACAAAACCCTGCTTGGTTGCCTGGATTACGACGTCGCGCATCCCCTCCCCGGTTTCGATACGCGCCAGCGTCGGCTGCGCCGGCAGGTCGTAATCCCAGACATCGTGATGCGTGGTCTGGAACGACCACACCAGTTCGCCGGTCTCGGCGCGCAGTGCGGCGACGGAGTCCGAATGCTCGTTGTTGCCGGGCCGCTTGCCGCCCCAGAAATCCGGGCTCGGCGACGACGTCGGCAGAAAAACCATTCCGCGCTCTTCATCCACCGACATCGGCGCCCAGACGTTGGTATGGCCTGCGGTGATGCCGTCATGAACCAGCGGGTCCCAGGTCCAGCGTGGACGCCCGGTTCGCGCGTCAAATGCGCGCACGGTGCCGAGCGGCGCATCGACGCGGACATTGTCCGAGATCGAAGAGCCGACGACGACCACGCCGTGGCTCACCACCGGCGCCGAGGTGATCTGGAATTCGCCAGGCCAGACCAATGGCTTTCCGATATCGAGCGCGACCTCGCCGTTCGTGCCGAAATCGACGCAAGGGATTCCGGTCCGGGCGTCGAGTGCAATGATGCGGAAGTCGTTGGTGCCCATGAATATCCGCGACCGGCAAGCCGTGCCATCGGCTGCCCGGTCATCGACCCAGTGAGCGACGCCGCGGCAGACGAAACGGTTTCCCGGACGGCGGCTGGTGTCGACCTTCGAATCGTATCGCCACTTCTGCGCGCCGCTGCCGGGATCGACCGCGATCACCTCGTTGAACGGCGTACAGAAGATCAGACTGTCCTCGACGAACAGCGGGGTGGCTTCCGATTTCGTGCGTGCCATCAGCGCGGGCAACCGCGTATCGAGATCGCCGGTGCGAAACTCCCAGGCGCGGACGAGATTGCCGACATTGGCCGGCGTGATCTGGGCAAGCTTTGAGAACCGCGTTCCACCGCGATCGCCGCCCCAATGTTCCCATGCCGACGCCGGCGCGGCGGCCAGCAGCATGACGGCGAGCACTTGCCCCGGTATCCCGAATGCCCCGGGGAGGGTCGCTCTGAAAATCCTTTGCAGGTTTCGTCCACCGCGAGCGGGCTTTGGGATGGCCAGATTTGCCGGCTCATTATTCGAAGGTTTTGCCGTCATGCGGAACTCCCGTGATGAAGCCGCTCATCCAACAAACTGTCCGGCGCTGTGTACAGCCGGCGTGGGATGGACGGTTTCGCCAGCGTGACAAATCGCGCGGCGCCGGGACAGGCGGCGGAATTTCGTGGATGGGCGGTGTCGGTGCTCCGTTGTCGGTTCGTTCAGGAGGGCCTGAAGTTGGCCTCGATACCGGTGAGATCGTGCGGCAGTCGCCGCTTCAAGGCGGCGGTGGCCAGACGGGCGGCTGATCGCGGCCGTCTTCAGTGCTCCGGCGTCAGTATCCGCCCCTCTGTCGGCCAGTGCCGAGGCCGCCGCGTTCAAAGCCGCCTCCTCCGAACCCGCCGATGCCGACCCCGATCGACGGTCCGGATCCCGGCCCGTAATAGACGGGTGGCGGCGCGCGGCCGACGATCACGACATCCTCGCCATCGACCGCGCGAAGCCGCCGCGGCGGCTGCGTGCTGGCGCGCTTCGGCGTGTCCGGCTCGCTGCGCTTCTTGGGCGGCAGATCGACTTTCTTCAGCGGCGGGAGCGGCACGCCGCCGCAGGGACATGTCGGGGCGACCAACGAGGCATTGGTCGGCAGGCTCGAACCAGCGGCAGGAGCGCCGCCCGACGCACCGTTGGACGAAACGGGCGCCACGGCGGCCAGGCTGGCCGCGAAATTGGGACGGTTGCGCAGCCGTTCTTCCAGCTTGCGCGCGGTGGCGGTGAGATCGCTGTCGGGATATTCGGCCAGGAAGGCGCGATAGGCCGCCGCGGTGTTGAGGATCAGCGCATTGTTCCACGCCACCATCCGGCGATGGCGGTCGAGCCATTCGTGCGCCTGGGCGCCGAACGGCGGCTGCGCGAACATCTCGACAAACGCCTGATAGGCTTCCTCGGTGCCGTCGGCCACGATCAGTTCGTTGGCGATCTCGACCGGCTTGCCCTGCAATTCGCGATGCCATTCCACGACGGTGCGTTTTGTCACGGCTTGCCTGGGGGCGGAATTGCCGGAGCCGAAAAAGGCAAAATTGTCGGTGAGCGACGAGGAGTCCCAAGGGGTTTGCCGCCCCTCGGTCGCCTTGTTCACCGAAACCCTGACGCGCTTGAAAGTATCCTCGATCGAAAGTCCGGGCTCCTTGGCGGCCGCCAGCAGCGCCGTCGTATACGGGCTGTCGGCGCCGCTGCCGTCCTCGGCTTCCGCGCCGGGCGATGTCGAAAACGACATGAACGTGCCGGGCGCGCCGGTCTTTGCGTCGACGATCGCGAGCCCTCGGCCGGCGGTCTTGCTGAGGTCGGGGAACGGGTTGTTGCGGCAGGCATCGAGCAAGAGGATGCGCATCTTGCTGGGCACCGATGTCAGCGTGTTCAGGATGTCGTTCAGCCGCACTGCCTGCAACGGAATGTCGGCTTCCCGCTTCGGGTCAACGTCGACCGGAATGAGGAAGTTCTCGCCGTCGATCTGCAGGCCGTGGCCCGCATAGAACACCAGCGCGACGGTATCGGGGCCCTTCGCCGCGACCTTGGCCGCGAACTCGCCGACCTTCTGGCGCATCTCGTTCTGCGAGAGATCGGCCGTGCTGGTCACGTCGAACCCGGCATCACCGAGCAATTGCGACATCGCCTTGGCGTCGTTGGCCGGGTTGGGCAGCGCCGTCACGGCGCGGTAAGCCGACTGGCCAATGACGAGCGCGACACGATTTTCGGCAAACGCCGCCTGCGAACCCAACAGAATTCCCGCCGCGATCAGTGTCTTGTGAAGCGCACGACGAAACATGGCAGACCTCCATCCAGGCTAACCCCATGCAAGCTAACCATGGGTCGGCCGCGCCGTTGCGGAGGTTCAAGCCTCAAGATGATGGAACCGCTATTTCGTCTTCTTGGCAGGCTCCGCAGGTCGCGCCACGCCCCAAGGGTCATATTTCTCCTTTGGATCCGGAATTCTTTCCAGCGCCGCCTTGTAGGCCGCGTCGTCGACATTCGTTTTCTTGTGGTCCGCCGGCTTGTCGTCACCGGCGCGACGCCCCTTGCCGCCCATCTGGGCATGCGCGGGCATCGCAGCCAATGCCAGTATTACCGCCGCTACCGTGAACGTCCTCATGGCCCTCTCCCTGCCCCACGCAACTTACTCTCAAGCCGGATGATGGCAACAACGGTTCGGCGGCGCGCCGTTCAAGGGTCGTTCCGCAGCGCCGGACTTCAGGATTTGTTGATGGCCCGAGGGCTCGCGAACGGAGGGTGGCGGCAGGTAATATCGCGCCTTACGGAGCGAAGTGGGGCGAATGGGGCGGATCATCGTTCATCTGGCGCTGATCGCAGGCGGGGCGCTGGTGCTGGCGGGCTGCGGCTTCGCCGACAGCCGTGCGTCGTTGCCGGAATTCATGCGTGCCAGGGCGGCCGAGCCGCCGCCACCCGAACCGCCACCCGACGTCCGGCAGCTGGTCCGCAAAAATCTGGATTCGGTGTTCGTCGCCGCGTCGAATCCGCAAAAGGTGCGGGTCTCGCCCCCTCTCCACGACGCTTATGGATCGGGCTGGACCGCATGCGTCACCGCCGAACTCACTTCCGTGATGGGCCGGCCGCTGGGTTCGGAGACCTATCGCATCGCCATCAGGGATGGCGCGATCATGGACCGCCAGCGCGACGACAATTGCGCCTCGGAGAACTATGAGCCGATCTAAACGGGTTTTCGAGTAAAAGCCCGGGTGAACGCACGCTCGCGTGAGGAAAGCGCCGCCTTGCCCGGCAGCAGAGACGCCGCCCACCGCAGCTTGGCGTGGCGCAACATCAGCCGCACGATCTCATTTCGAACCTGTGGGACCGGCGCCACTCCGATCACATCGTCGGCCTGGCGCAGGATCTGGTCTCTCGCGCTAAGCGGCAGGTCCGCCCAGCACAGCATGACGGCCGCGCCGAGGTGCCGCAGGATCATCTCGTCGGACGGGCGATCTTGCACCCGGGACGCGCAGCCTCCCGGACATAGCGGCCCCAACGGACAGGTCTCGCCGGCGATGGACGTACAGCGAACTGCATTTTCAACGGCGGGGAGCGGTATGTATCGACATCAGGAGGTCCAGATTGCTGTGAGGTGTACCTCGACGCTGATACGCAACCTATCGGATTGCCGTGAAGTTTCGTTGGCGGCGCGAAGCAGTTCGCGCCGCCAGTGTGCCATCCTGCAAATGCGCGGCTGAGTCGCCAAGTGCGTTCAGCATAATTTTCATCGCGACTTGAAGTCGCGGATCACGATGGAACCCTGGTTTTTGCCTCGATGCGCATCAAGCGCGTGCGGGTTTTCGGGATCCCGATCGCCGTCGGCTTCCATCGGCTCCGCCATCGACATTCTCTTCCAATCGGAATCTCCAGGACGAAATTTCGACGGTCGGCTTTCGTCCGTGAAACGCAACCGCACTGGCGAAAGATCAAGTTCGATTCTGGATGACTTTCCGAGCCTCTTAACTTGATCCAGGTTGTTGACCTGCATTAAGGCGACTGTGGCGAACATCCCGCCTAAGTTGCAGATCTATCCGCCTCTAAACGAATAATCGTCCGCGAACCAGCGGCGGGTTCCATTTTGATTGCGCTGTCTTGGCTAATTCTGATAGATGCGCATGCAACTTTCTGGGACGGGAAAGTACTGCGAGTTCAGCGTAGAATCTTGCGAGACCTTTTGGCAAAGCCCTCCGATAAAAATCTTGCGTCAGTTTGCGTAACCTGCCTTCACCGCGAAAACGGCTTTTGCCGAACGCTGTTCGGGGCGCCTTCCGAAGACACAGAAGCAGAAGGTAAACCCGGCTGGCAGCACTTCTTTGTAGCCCGCGCGGGCTCGCAAATCGCCGTTCGCAATCATGTCTCGGAGGACGTGTTCATGCTTTGCGCGGGCTGGGCGTTTCGCTATTTCCAGCTCGCCGACGGACGCCGGCAAATCCTGAAATTCCTGCTGCCCGGCGATCTGTTTTCTGCCGTCACCATCTTCGAAAGGACATTCCATTTCTCGGTCAAGGCATTGACCGAGGTTCAGGTGAGCGGATTTTCGCGTTCCGAAATCCGCAGGAGGTGCGTCACCGATCCCCACGTTCAAGGGGTGATCGCGAAATCCTGCGTCACCGACACGCACGAAATGACCGAACTTCTGACCGCGCTGGGCCAATGCTCGGCCGAGGAGCGCATCGCCCATCTGCTTCTGCATTTGATGCCGCGAATTGCCGCGCGCAACGTGATCCGCGAGCAGCGCTATCCGTTTCCGTTGCGCCAGCAGCACATCGCCGACGCGGTCGGCCTCACGCCGGTGCATGTCAGCCGGGTGCTCGGCCTGTTTCGCGAACGCCGCCTCCTGGAGCTGTCGGAGGGGCACCTCCGGATCATCAACGCCGCCGAGCTGGAACGGCTCGGTTCACTGCGCTGACGCCAGCCGCCGATTCAGATCGCGCGCCGCGGCGCAGAAACGCGTCGAGCAAGTCCGCAAGCGTCAGGCCGCAACCGTCAGGGCCTGCTCGAATTGCTCGAACGCGGATATCGCGTCGGCCGCATACATCAGCGAGGGACCGCCGCCCATATAGACGGCCATGCCGAGCACCTCTTCCACTTCCTGGCGCGTGGCGCGGAGCCTGACCAGGGCCTCGGTGTGGAAACCGATGCAGCCGTCGCAGCGGGTGGCAACGCCGATCGCCAGCGCGATCAGCTCCTTGGTCTTCCGGTCCAGCGCGCCGTCGCGGGTCGCGGCCTGCGCCAGCGCGGAGAAGGCCTTCATGGTGTCGGGGATGTCCTGGCGCAGTTTCCGCAGGTCGCCGGAAATGCGCTTTGTGATCTCGGAATAGTTCTTTTCCATGTGAGGCTTCCTTACTTGCTGGACGAGGGCTGCGAAGGCTGCCGCAGCGCGATGTAGATGGCGGGAATCACCAGAACCGTGAGCACCGTCGAGGACGCGAGCCCGAACAGCAGCGAGATCGCGAGGCCCTGGAAGATCGGGATCGAGCAGGATGGTGGCGGCGCCGATCATGGCCGCGAGCGCGGTGAGCAGGATCGGCTTGAAGCGGACGGCGCCGGCTTCCAGCACCACCTCGCGCAGCGCTCTGCCCTGTCCGCTGCTGTGACGGATGAAGTCGACCAGAAGAATCGAATTGCGCACGATGATGCCGGCGAGCGCGATGAAGCCGATCATCGAGGTCGCCGTGAACGGCGCGCCCAACAGCCAATGGCCGATCAGGATTCCGATCAGCGTCAGCGGGATCGGCGTCAGGATCACCAGCGGCAGCTTGAAACTCCTGAACTGCGCCACCACCAGGACGTAGATGCCGAGGATCGCGGCGCCAAAGGCCGCGCCCATGTCGCGGAAGGTCACATAGGTGATCTCCCATTCGCCGTCCCACAGCAGGGTCGGATGCGACTCGTCGGCCGGCTGGCCGTGCAGACTGATGACGGGTTTCGGCAAGCTGCCCCAGTCATGGGCGTCGATGCGCTTCGCCACTTCGAGCATGCCGTAGAGCGGCGCCTCGAAGCGGCCGGCGAGCTCGGCCATCACCATGTCGGCGAAGCGACCGTCGCGCCGGAAGATGACCGGCGAGCCCTCCTCGACGGTGGCCTTGACCACCTGGCCGAGTTCGACGACCGTCTTGCTGCCGGGCAACGTGTTGGCGGGCACCGGCGTCGAGGCCAGCGCCTCGCTCCAGGCCAGATCGCGCTTCGGCAGTTTGACGGCGATCTCGATCGGGTTGCGGTCTTCGCCGCGGTGGGAATAGCCGACCGACACGCCCCCGAACAAGGTCTGGATGGTGTCGTAGACGTCGCGCTGCTCGACGCCGAAGAATTCGAGCCGGTCCTGGTCGATCGACAGCCGCAGCCGCGGCCGCTTCTCGCCGATGGAATTGTCGACATCGACGATGAACGGCACTTCGGCAAACACCTTCTTGAGCTCGCCGGTGACCGCCCGCCGCGTCGCCGCGTCAGGCCCGTAGATTTCGGCGAGCAGCGTCGCCAGCACCGGCGGCCCCGGCGGCACCTCGACCACCTTGATGCTGGTGCCGGCGGGAACGCCGACGGCCTTCAGCCGCTGGCGCAGATCGAGCGCGATGTCGTGGCTCGCCCGCTTGCGGTTTCCCCGCGCGGCGAGGTTGACCTGCAGCTCGCCCAGCTCGGGCCGTTCGCGCAGATAGTAATGACGCACGAGGCCGTTGAAATTGAACGGCGCCGGCGTGCCGGCATAGGACTGCACCGAGGTGATTTCGGGCAACCCGCGCGCGATATCGGCGGCAGCGAACAGCACCCGTTCGGTATCCTCGAGGCTTGCGCCTTCGGGCAGGTCGACCACGACCGCGATTTCGGATTTGTTGTCGAACGGCAGCAATTTGACGGTGACGGATTTGGTCGCAAACAGCGTCATCGACAGCAGCGTCGCTGCGCCTACGCCGAGCAGGAATATCCAGGACGACCGCTTGCTGCGCACGATCGGGGTCGCGAAGCGGCGATAGAGGCGACCGAGCACGCCTTCATCATGCACGGCGTGCGAGGCAACCGCGTTGCCCTCTTTCGGCGCCAGCCGCAGCATCAGCCAGGGCGCCACCACCATCGCGACGAAGAACGAGAACAGCATCGCCGCCGACGCGTTCGCCGGGATCGGCGCCATATAGGGGCCCATCAGCCCGGACACGAACAGCATCGGCAATAGCGCGGCCACCACCGTCAGCGTCGCCACCACGGTCGGGTTGCCGACCTCGGCGACGGCCTCGATCGTGGCCTGCACGCGCGGCCGGCCGTCCTTCATCGCCCAGTGGCGGGCGATGTTCTCGACCACGACGATGGCGTCGTCGACCAGGATGCCGATGGAGAAGATCAGCGCGAACAGGCTGACGCGGTTGATGGTGTAGCCCATCAGGTTCGCGGCAAACAGCGTCAGCAGGATCGTGGTCGGGATCACCACCAGCGTGACCAGCGCCTCGCGCCAGCCGATCGCAATCGCGATCAGCACCACGATCGAGACCGTGGCCAGCCCGAGGTGGAATAGGAGCTCGTTCGCTTTTTCATTGGCGGTCTCGCCATAATCGCGGGTGACCGTGACCTGAACGTCGTCAGGGATCAGGCGCGACTTCAGCCCCTCGAGCCGATGCGCGATATCCTCGGAGACGACCACCGCATTGGCGCCCGCCCGCTTCGCCAGCGCCAGGCTGACCGCGGGAACACGCTCCCATTGGCCCTTGCCGTCACGCGCATCATTCCAGACCCGGTGCTCCGTGGAATTCGGTCCGATGACAACCGATGCGACGTCCTTGACGTAAACCGGCCGCCCGTCCCGGGTCGAAATCAGCAACAGGCCGATATCGGGAATCCCCGACAAGGTCTGGCCAGCCGAAACGTTCCGGACGATGCCGGCGTCGCGGACCTGTCCGGCCAGGAACGAGCGATTGGCGTCCTTCACCTTGGCGACGAGCTGCTGAAGCGTGACGCCGAACAGCGACAGCTTTTCGGGGTCCGGCTCGACCTTGATCTCTTGAGCAGCGCCGCCCGAGATGTAGGTCAGCCCGATGCTGTCGACCTTCGTCAATTCGGAACGCAGCTTGTCGGCGAGTTCGTAGAGATCCTTGTCGGTCCAGCGGCCGGCGGCTTCCGGCTTGGGCGACAGCGTGAGCACGGTGACCGCGACGTCGTTGATGCCGCGCCCGACGATCAACGGCTCGGGAATGCCGACCGGAATGCGGTCCAGATTGGCACGGATCTTCTCATGAACACGGAGGATCGCGTCGTCGGACTTGGTGCCGACCAGGAAGCGCGCGGTCACCATCACGCGATCGTCTTCGGTCTGGCTGTAGACGTGCTCCACCCCGTCGATGCCCTTGACGATGGCTTCCAGCGGCTTGGTCACGAGTTCGACCGCATCGGGCGCGCGCAGGCCGTCCGCGTTGACCCTGATGTCGACCATGGGCACGCTGATCTGCGGCTCTTCCTCACGCGGGATCACGACGACGGCGATCAGGCCGACGATAAGGGATGCGAGCAAAAACAGCGGCGTCAGCGGCGAATTGATCGTCGCCCGGGTCAGCCGCCCGGACAGACCGAGATTCATGGTTGCACCAGCTGGTCGCCGACGCGAATGCCGGACAGAATTTCAAGACCGTTGGGAAGCTCCGGGCTAGGCAGATCGCGGCCGCGCTGAACCGGTACATCGACGGTTTGGTCCGCCTGACGGAGATGGACGTAGTCGATCCCGAAACGGGTCGTCACATAATTTGACGGGATCACGAACGCCGCTCGCGTACCGCCCGAGATCCAGACCCTGAGCCGGTCGCCGACGAAATATTCTCCGAGCCCCTTGACTGTGGCGTCCGCAATGACGCGGCCATCCTCGATCAGCGGATAGACCAGATCGATCAGGCCCGATTTGGGGACGTTGTCGCCGAACTCGGCGCCGTCCACCCGGATCTTGTCGCCCGCCTTCAGAAAGCGGGCATGGCGCTCCGGCACCCGCAGACGCAATTTGAAATCCTGCTGGGCTATCATCTCGACGGTATCGCCGGGCAGAACGACTGACCCAACCGACACCATCCTTTTCAGCACGCGGCCGTCGACGGGCGCCAGGATTTGGCCTTCATTGAACTGTTGCTGAATGACCGCCCGCTCGGCGGTCTTCGCACGCAGCCCGTTTTCGGCCACGTTGAGCGCGGTCCGCGTCTCATCGAGCTTGGTCCGGGGCAGGATGCCGCGATCGACCAACCCTTCCGTTCGCGTGAAATCGATTTGCGCCTGATCCGCCTGCGCCTGCAGGGCCTGCATCTGCGCATCCAGCGACTTCATCTGCAGCGCGAGCTTTTCGTCGGCGACCACGGCGATGGCCTGTCCACGCGTGACGCTGTCGCCTTCCCGGACATTGAGCTGAACGATGGTACCGCTGATGCGTCCGCGCGCCGGCACGACGCTGATGCTCTCGACGGTGGCGAAAACCGCCTTCTCGTCAGCGACCGTCTTCTGCGCAACCGTGAGCGTTTCCGCGCCGGCTAACGACGTGCTCGCGACCAGCACCGCCCAGGCTGCCATCGCTGTCGACTTACGCATCGCTGTGCTCACCATCATGAATAGCCTGACGAAAGTTGGAATTCGGAAAACTGATCTTGTCGGCGTTCGCCGCGCGGTCATTGACCTGCCTCAAGGCATTGCCCCTTATCCTCGCGTAACCTTTTTTAGCGCGCCCTTGCCGTTCGAGGGCGTGCAATACACGCGGTAGAGCGCGGTCAGGATTTCTCGCGCGGGGTCGCTGGCGATCGAATAATAGATCGTCTGCGCGTCGCGCCGGGCCGCCACCAGGCCATCCTTGCGAAGGAGCGCGAGATGCTGGGACACCGTGGAATCGCGAAGGCCGAGGAATTCGGCAAGGTCGCCGACCGAGCGCTCGCCGTCGATCAATTGACAGACGATCAACAGCCGATGGCGATTGGCCAAGGCCTTCAGGAGATCGCTCGCCGAATCGGCGGCGGCTTCCATGACATCAACATTCATTTTCATACTTGCGTATATACGATGATACGAATATATAGTCAACCATCGGGGCCGCAAGAGCCAAAGCTCAATTGGCGGGGCCGCATCTCAGGGAATGCAGCAAACGGAGGAGAGTATGGCGGAAGTCGTTGTTATCGGAGCAGGCCTCAGCGGAACGCTGATGGCTTATGAATTGTTACCCAAGTTGCGGCCGGAAGATCGCCTGACGGTCGTTTCCCAGGGGCCGGTCTATCACTTCGTCCCCTCCAATCCCTGGGTGGCGATCGGCTGGCGCAAGCGCGGGGATATCGAGGTCGATCTCGTCGACGTCATGAACCGAAAAGGTATCCGCCTGCTGACGCAGGGCGCGCAACGCGTAAAGCCTGCGGAAAACCGCATTGATCTCGCGGACGGCACGTCGATCGACTACGACTACATGGTCGTGGCGACCGGACCGGAGCTTGCGTTCGACGAGATTCCGGGGCTCGGGCCCGATGGTCATACCCAGTCGATCTGCCATGTCGATCACGCCTCCGACGCGAGGCAGGCGTTCGAAAAGCTTGCCGCCAATCCGGGGCCGGTCGTGATCGGCGCCGTGCAGGGCGCGTCCTGCTTCGGCCCGGCCTACGAATTCCTGTTCATCCTGGAAACCGAACTGCGCCGCCGCAAGCTGCGCGACCGTGTGCCCATGACGTTCGTCACCTCCGAGCCCTATATCGGCCATCTCGGTCTCGACGGGGTCGGCGACACCAAGGGCCTGCTCGAAAGCGAGATGCGCGAAAAGCACATCAAGTGGATCACCAACGCCCGGGTGAAAAACGTCGCCCCGGGCACGATGTCGGTCGAGGAGCTCGCGGATGACGGCTCGGTGCGCAAGAACCACGAACTGCCGTTCGCCTATTCGATGATGCTGCCGGCGTTTCGCGGTGTCGCCGCCATTCGCGGCATCGAGAAGCTCGCCAACCCCCGCGGCTTCGTCATCGTCGACAAGTACCAGCGCAATCCGGAATTCCCCAACGTGTTCGCCATCGGCGTCTGCGTGGCGATCGCGCCGGTCGGAGCCACCCCCGTCCCGGTCGGCGTGCCGAAAACCGGCTTCATGATCGAATCGATGGTGACCGCCACCGCCCGCAACATCGGCTCGCTGTTGCGCGGCGAGCAGCCGATCGCGCAGCCGACATGGAACGCGATTTGTCTCGCCGATTTCGGCGATTCCGGCGTCGCCTTCCTGGCGCAGCCGCAGATCCCGCCGCGCAACGTCAACTGGTCGTCGAAGGGCGAATGGGTCCACTACGCCAAGGTCGCCTTCGAAAAATACTTCCTGCGCAAGATCCGGCGCGGCGAGAGCGAGCCATTCTACGAGCGCTTCCTGCTCGACAAGCTCAACATCGCCAAGGTCAAGGAGATCGAGCCAGCAGCATGAGCACCAGCCAGCAAATCGTCTGCGGCCATTGCGGCAAGATCAACCGGCTGCCCGCCGAGCGGGCGCCCGGTGCTGCACGTTGCGGATCCTGCCATCAGCCCATCTTCACCGGCCATCCGATCGAGGTCGACGAAGCGGGCTTTGGCCGCCACATGGCGCATAACGATATCCCGGTGCTGGTCGACATCTGGGCGCCGTGGTGCGGTCCCTGCCGCGCGATGGCGCCGATGTTCGAACGCGCCGCGCAAGCGCTCGAACCCGACGTTCGCCTCTTGAAGCTCAACTCCGATCAAGCCCCGACCGTCTCATCGCAGCTCGGGATCAGCGGCATTCCCACCCTGCTCCTGATGCAGGGCGGCCGCGAGGTTTCGCGGATTTCGGGCGCGATGGACGCGCAGAAGATCGTGGCATGGACGAAGGCCGGGCTCGCCCGGTCCTGATCACTTTCAAACCCACCCAAAGGAGTACGTCATGAATGTAGATAAAGCGGTGCTGATGTTCGCGGGATTTGTCGTTCTGCTTGGCCTTGCGCTCGGCTACACGGTCAGTCCCTACTGGTATCTGCTGACGGCCTTTGCCGGGCTGAACATGTTCCAGGCCGCGATCACTGGCTTCTGTCCCGCCGCGATCGTGTTCCGGAAGCTCGGCCTGCGCGAGGGCTGCGCGTTTTCGCGATCGGCCTGAAGCTCACCACGCAATCCTTCCGCGTTTGAGCCATCGCAAGGCGACGGCTTCTACCCGGGATTATTGAGCATAGTCACCCCCCTCTCTCCCGCCGGGCCGGCTGCCCGCCCGCGGGAAGCATGGGGACGCCCGGGGGAGTCATGGACGATACCATCATCGTTGGCCCGCTCTACGAAGCGCGCAAGAAGGTCTATCCGCAGGCCGTTCACGGCCGGTTTCGCCGGATCAAATGGACGATCCTCGGGCTGACGCTGACCCTCTATTACCTGCTGCCCTTCGTGCGCTGGAACCGCGGACCCGGCCTGCCCAGCCAGGCGGTGCTGGTCGATTTCCCGCATCGCCGCTTCTATTTCTTCTTCATCGAGCTGTGGCCGCAGGAGGTGTATTATTTCACCGGCCTGTTGATCATCGCGGCGATGATGCTGTTCCTGATGAATGCGGTAGCGGGCCGGGTGTGGTGCGGTTACCTCTGTCCGCAGACCGTCTGGACCGACCTGTTCTACGCCGTGGAGCGCTTCGTCGAGGGTGACCGGCGCGAGCGCATCCTCGGCGACAAGAAAGGCTGGACGTTCAGGCATATCCGCCAGGTCGCGACCAAGCATTTCCTGTGGCTGATGATTGCGTGGTGGACCGGCGGCGCCTGGGTTTTGTATTTCTCCGACGCCCCGACGTTGGTGAAGGATTTGGCGACGCTACAGGCGCCGTTCATCGCCTATCTCTGGATCGCGATCCTGACCGCCACCACCTATGTCTTCGCCGGGCACGCCCGCGAACAGATGTGCATCTACATGTGCCCGTGGCCGCGCATCCAGGCCGCGCTGACGGACGAGTGGGCGCTCAATGTCACCTATCGCCGCGACCGCGGCGAACCGCGGACGTCGGTCAAGAAGGCCGAACAGTTGCGCGAGCACGGCCAGCCCGCCGGCGACTGCATCGATTGCCACCAATGCATCAATGTTTGCCCGACCGGCGTGGATATCCGCAACGGCATCCAGCTCGGCTGCATCCAGTGCGGGTTGTGCATCGACGCCTGCGACAACATCATGACCGACATCGGCCGCCCGACGGGACTGATCGCCTACGATACCGATATCAACGGTGCGCGCCGGCTGGCCGGCAAGCCGCCGGTCTATCGGCTGGTCCGGGCACGGACCCTGCTCTATGCCGGGATCATCGCGCTGGTCGGCGGCATCATGCTGTACGCGCTGGCGACCCGAAGCTCGATGAGCGTCAACCTGCTGCACGAGCGCAATCCGCTCTACGTGCAGCTCTCGGACGGCGGCGTTCGCAACGACTACACCCTGCGCATCCTGAACAAGGGCGCCAGCCGCAGCTTCGCACTGGATATTTCCGGCCTGCCGAACGCGGCCCTTCATGTCTCGGGCGTCGAGCCCGCCGCCGACGGCAGGCTGATCGTCGAGGTCGGACAGGATCAGACCCGCGAACTCCGCCTGTCGGTGCTGGCGGCAGCCGCGACGATACCCGAGAGCCCGGTCAAGATCGAGATCAAGGCGACCGATACCGCGACCGGGCAAGCCGCAAGCGTCGGGGATCATTTCGTTCCGCCCAGCCGATGAAGCACTCCAATGACCGCTGAGGGGATATGGAGGTCGTTCGCCGCGGGCTTATGCGGCAGCGCCGCACACTTCGGATTGATGTTCTTGAAGTCCCGGATGGGCTGGTTGCCATCGTTTCACCCATATGAGGACATACAGGCGGCCTTGAGTGGCATGGTCGGTGGCTCGGTTTCTCCCGTGGTTCCCTGGATGTTGTCTTTTCTCAATGGCGCGGTCGTGCTCGGCATTCTGTTTGGCCGTCTTTATCGCGTGCTGCCGGGCCGTAGCGGGGTCGCGAAGGGGTTTGTCTTTGGGGTATTCGGCTGGATTGCAATGGGCATGGCGCTCTTTCCGATGCTGGGTCAGGGCCTTTTCGCCTCCCGAGCGGGACTTGGCGCGCGCCCGGCTTTGTTCTCGCTAGCGATGCTCTTGACTTACAGCATCATCATGGGCATCGCCTATTCGACGCTGGGCCATAAAAATGTGGGCGAAAGCGATTTCAGCTAACCAATGATCCAATTGATGCTAGACGTTGTTTGTTCGATCCCATGTCCTGTCCATCGAGCCTGACGATGCGCCTCTACCGGCATGTCTTTGCCGCCATCATTGTTTTTCTTGCGACACCGTCGGTTGCCGAGCCGGCCGGGCCGGTGATGGCTGTCGCGAACGACAGCAAGCTGCAAGAGCCGGATACCGATATCTTCGCCTTGATGTCCGGCAAGTGCAGCACCCTCAAAATCGCCGGCCGCAATTTTGGATGCAAGACGGTCGGCTTCTTTCACAACGAGGAAGGCCGGACGAATTTCACGATCGCCGTCGACGATCCGGCCGACAGCAGTCACGTGATCTCTTTCTCGGGTGAAAACGGCCGGCGCAGCGAGGACAATCTTTACGATCTGCCGATCGACCGGATGCTGCTGAGCACCAAGGAGAGACCGAAGGCCGACGGCCTGCCGGTGCCCGCGGCCGAGGCTGCGACCGGCACGTGTCATCAGGTTGGAAACTTCGCGCTGCTACAGGTCTCCAGCATTTCCTGCAGCGCGACGGACCGAAACGGCAGGAAGTACGAGTTGCAGTTCGAATCCGACGGCTCGCCGATGATTATGCGCAGGGTCAGGCAATATTCGCTGGCCGCGAAGAAGCCGCGCGCCAAACAGAGCGAGCAGATCGAATGCCGCTACAGGGCCGCCGTGGCTGGGGTCCCGCCGAGAGACCGCACCGACTACATCCTGCAATGCCTGGCACAGCTCGGCGAGAAGTCGCCCACCCCCGCGCAGCCGTAGGCGTTGCCCCTATCGCGCGCTCACCGCGTCCGAACGGTGAACGATGGGTTAACATTACCGATCAAATTGCACGCCGGCGCCAACGGTGTTTTCCGATCTTTGCGCTAGCATTTCCCAGCAGCGAGTGAAAAGCGCGGCGCAAAATGACGCGCCGCCTTTCGCGAACGGGGAAACGGGGACGTGGTCGAGATTGCAGACAGAGCCGCAGTCGGTCGCGCATCGCTCGACGATGCCGCAGGCCTGCGCCCGCTGACAAGCGTCCCGTTAAGCCAATGGCGCGCGCTTTCCGAACGCGCGATCGAACCGAACGGCTATTATCTTCCACCTTGGGAAATGGCGGTGGACGCCTTGGCCGGCGGCCGCACCGGCGCGTCCGCGCTATCAGCCCGAAGCGATGTGGCGGCGGACGGCGCGAGCCGGCTGATCGGCCTGATGCCGGTCATCTCGATGATGCGCGCCTACGGGATTCCCCTGCCCGCTCTGGTCAGCGCCCATCCCTACGGCACGCTGTGCACGCCGCCGCTCGACCGCGACCGGGCGCATGACGCCGCGAGCGCACTGTTCCGGGCGGCGCGGGATGCCGGTGCGCACGCGCTGATCCTGCGCGACGTGGCGCTCGATGGCGCCACCATGAAAACCCTTGGCGAGGTGCTGCGGCGGGACGGCTTGCGTCCGCGCGTGCTGCAATCCCAGCTCCGCGCCTGCCTCGACGCCACGCGCGATGCCGACGAATTGCTGCACGACGCGCTGGGCGGAAAGAAATTGAAGGAACTGCGCCGCCAGCGCCACCGGCTAGCCGAGCATGGCGCCGTCCGTTTCGACGTTGCACGCACGCGCGAGGAAGTCGCTGCCGCACTCGAGATATTCTTGCGGCTGGAGGTAAGCGGCTGGAAGGGCAAGCGCGGCACCGCGCTGATCCAGGACGAGGGCGATGCGGCCTTCATCCGCCGCGCCGCGCCGGCGCTCGCCGAAACCGGCCAGTGTGAAATCGTGACCCTGCGTGCGGGCGAAACGTCGATCGCAGCCGGAATCGTGCTGCGGCATCAAGACCGCGCCTTCTTCTTCAAGCTCGGCATCGACGAGCAGTTCGCAAAGGCCTCGCCGGGCGTGCAGCTGACGCTGGATCTGACCCGGCATCTCTGCGCCGATCCGGCCATCGCCACCGCCGACTCCACCGCGAGCGCCGACCATCCCATGATCAATCCAATCTGGCGCGGCCGGTTTGCGATCGGCGACGTGCTGATTCCGCTGCGAAAGAACGATCCGGTGGTGCCGCTGATCCATGCGGCGATGATGCTGCGCCACGGGCTCCGCGAACTGGCGCGCCGCGCGGTGCATGTGATCCGCGATCGCCACTGAAATTCCAATCGTCATGGCCGGGCATGACGATTTGCGAAAAGCGTTTTGCCTGGAACGACGGCTGTATTCTTGCCGCCTACTCCGCCGCCTGCGCGTTCACCTCCGCCGAGACCTGGCGGATGGCGCGGGCGAGCTGTTCGGCGGGCTGCGCGCCGGAGACGGCGTATTTCTGCGCGAACACGAAGGTCGGCACCCCGGAGATGCCTTTATCGGACGCGTCCTTGGCCTGCGCCGAGATCAGCGCCACGTCTTCGTCGGTCGCCAGGCGCCGGCGAACGTCGTCGGCATCGAGGCCGCAGTCGGCCGCCGCCTGCACCAGCACGTCGATATCGGTGAGATCGCCGCCATCCCTGAAGTACAGCTCCATCAGCCGCTGTTTCATCGCCGCCGATTTGCCTTTGGCATCGGCCCAGTGAATCAGGCGATGGCAATCGATGGTGTTGGGCTGGCGCCGGACCAGCTCGGGCCGGTAGGTCAGGCCCTCTTCATTGGCGGCGGCCACGACCCGGCCGGCGATGTTCTTGTAGGCCTCGGGGGAGCCGAACTTCGCGGTCAGATATTCGTCGCGGCTGATGCCCTCGCGCGGCACCCAAGAATTGAGGAAGAACGGCCGCCAGTTGATCTCGACCGGCACATCCGGCGTCAGCGCCAGCGCATTCTCGATGCGGCGCTTGCCGATATAGCACCACGGACACACCACGTCGGAAACGATGTCGATCTGCAGCGGTTTTAGGGTGCTCATGGGCACGTCCTCCCTTGGGAAGGCCCAGAGATAAGCCGCAATCCGCTGCCCGACAAGAGAGCTATTTCAGGCCGGCCGCGATCTGGCGCATCCGCTCGGCGGTCGATTCGTCGGCGGGAAAGAACGTCTCCAGCGCCAGCTCCGACAGCGTGATATCGACCGGTGTGCCGAAAATCATGGTGGTGGAGATAAAGCTCAGGACCTCGCCGTCGAGCCGCATCTTGAAGGGGATCGCGACATTGTCCGGTGACAGCGGCGCCGAGCGCGCCGGGATCGGGAAGGCTTTCAGCTCCTGATACAGTTTCAGCAATTCGGGATCGGCGGTCGCTTCGCACTGGCGGTGCAGCCGCTCCAGAAGGTGGGCGCACCATTCGGCGAGGTTGACGGTGCGCGCCGCCAGCGCTTCGGGGTGAAAGGCCAGCCGCAGGATGTTGAAGGGCTGGCCGAGCAGCCGGGTCGGAATGCCCTCCAATAGCGGCATCACCATGCGGTTGGCCGAGACCAGGTTCCAGTGGCGGTCATAGGCCAGTGCCGGATTGGGTTCATGCGCCTTCAGCACGAGATCGATCGCCGCCCGCGCCGATTTCAGCGCGGGATCGTCGAGCGAGCGCTGCGGAAACGCCGGCGCATATCCGGCCGCGACCAGCAGCACGTTGCGTTCGCGAAGCGGCACCTCGAGCCTTTCTGCGAGTTTCAGCACCATGTCGCGCGACGGCGCGGCGCGGCCGGTTTCCACGAAACTCAGATGCCGCGCGGAAATCTCGGCATCGACGGCGAGATCGAGCTGGCTGAGATGGCGGCGCTGCCGCCATTCCCGCAGGTGATCGCCGACATGGGCGGGCTTGGTTCGCTCGGTTCGAGCCGTGGCGCTCTGTGCGTTCATGGCGGAAAACCTATCACGCGGATTTCACGCCTTCCATTACCTGCGACGTAATCGAATTGCGGATCGGAGCGGATCATCTTGCGGCTCTTCAATCCTCTCGACGAAGGAGACTCGCCATGATCCACCCGTCCCCGTTCCTGCGCCGCGCCATCCTGGCCGATGCCATCTTCAGCGGCGCCTCAGCCGTGCTGCTGACGCTGGGCGCCGGCGCGCTTGCGCCGTTGCTCGAGCTGCCCGAAGCGCTGTTGCGCGAGACCGGCCTGTTCCTGATCGCTTACACCGCGCTGGTCGGCTGGCTCGGCACGCGTCAGGCGATGCCGAAGCCGCTGGTGGTGATCGTGATCGCGGGGAATGCGGCGTGGACGCTCGCCAGTATCGCGCTGTTGTTCTCCGCTGCGGTAACGCCGAACCTGCTCGGTGAGACCTTTGTCGCCGCGCAGGCGATCGCGGTCGGCGCGCTGGCCGAACTGCAATATATCGGACTACGGCGGAGTGGCGGCGCGCTGACGGCTTGACGGCAGAGAGCGGCTTCGCGAAACATCCGAGGCGGTCATTCCGGGGCGATGCGAAGCATCGAACCCGGAATCTCGAGATTCCGGGTCTGCTGCTGACGCACCATCCCGGAATGACGACGCCAAGATCACCTCGTCGCGTTGCGCCTGCTGTGACGCGAAGCCAGACCTTCAGGAGACGTCTGCGATGCCCATCAGCGGAACGGAAGGCTATGCCGAAGAGGCCGAGGACCTGTTCAAGCGCTATGAAAGCATCCCCTTTGCCGACGCGCACCGGGCGGTGCTGCATCTGATCCCGGCGGTGCCGGGCCGCGTGCTCGATATCGGTGCGGGCACCGGACGGGACGCGGCGTGGTTTGCCGGCCGGGGACATTCGGTCGTCGCCGTCGAGCCAACCGATGCGATGCGCCTGCCTGCCATGGCGCTGCATCCATCGCCCCGGATCGACTGGCTCAACGACAGCCTGCCGGATCTCGCAGCGCTGCAGGCCCGCGGCGAGACCTTCGACCTCGTGATGCTGACCGCGGTCTGGATGCATCTCGACGAAGCACAGCGCCGGCAGGCGATGCCGAACGTTGCCGCGCTGCTGCGGCTGGGCGGCACCATCATCATGAAAATCCGGCACGGACCAGTGCCGCCGGGACGGCGGATGTTCGAGGTCAGTGCAGAGGAGACGGTGGAGCTGGCGCGGAGGGGCGCGCTGCATCCGATCTTGAATGTCCGCACCGAATCCAGTCAGGAAAACAATCGCGCCGCCGGCGTCAGCTGGATCAATCTGGCGTTTGTGAAGGCGAAAGGCCTATAGGCTGCCAACCCGTCTGAGTTCGTAGCCCTAAGCCGAAGCGCGGCTTTCCTCGCCCGGCCTGCCCCGGGGCTTTGCGAAGATGCCGGATTTCGCCGATGGCATCTTGCCTGCGGCGGTTTTTCCGGCGTGCCCGTTCATCAGCTTGCCGTTGGCGTGGCTGGCGTGGCCGTTCAGCTTCCGCCTCAGTTCCTTCTTCAGCTTCTTTGCCGCCTCTTTCTCGGCCTTCTTTAGCGCCTTCCGCTCGGCCTTGGCCTTCAGGCGCAGCCGCTCGGCCCGCGCCTCGGCGCGCTTCTTCTTGCGCTTCTTTTCGCAAGCGTCGCATTTGCAGCCGATCGGCTTCAGATATGCCTTGAAGTAATCGGTGCCGTAATCGTAGTTGATCTCCTCGCCCGGCTCGATGTTCTTGATGGCGCGGATCACCACCTTGCGCTTGCGGGGACTGACGTCGGATTCCGCGTTCGGCTTGCAGGCGTGGTTGATGTAGCGGGCGATGTTCTTGCGCACCGATCCGTCGATGGTCCAGCGGTTGTTGAGCTCGAACAAATATTTGTTCTCGATCGCATCGTCTTTCTTCTTCCGGGAATCCAGCAGCGGCCCGAAATAGCGGACGATTTTGGAGCCCTTCTTGATCGGTTTGGTGGCGAAGAGGCCAAGCCCGGTGCGGGAACGGCCAACGCGATACGGCTTTTTAGGCGAAATGGCAGGCATGATCGATGAGACAACTGCACGCTGGTGAGAAAGGGGCTCGCGAAGGCGCTGTTCTAGGACGATTCCGCGCCGATGTCAGGCTTTTCGCGCGGATTGCCTGAACCTTCCCCAGCTTGCACGCGGACAACATCGGGTTCCCCGTCGGTGTCAGCGCCCATAAAGCGCGTTTAGCGTTGCGATGTGGTCCAACACGGGCTTTCTGCGTCAGTAAGAACCCCTTGTGGCGCTGATCACGCCACCGGCACCTGCCCGATCGCGCGCTTGAGCATGGCGTCCAGCAGCATGCCGGCGTCGGTGCCTTTCGGCAGCCGGTGCAATATGTCGCTCAGACGGCCGTCGAGCAGCAGCATGGTAAAACCGTGCACCAGCGACCAGGCGCGAGCGATATCGGCCGCCTGCCCGAGCGACAGCGCCTGCTCCGAAATCTGTTCCTGACGGCTGGCGCCGATCGCGCCGGCAAGCCCCGCGAACGAGGCGTTGGCAGCCTCGCACAGCGACGGCCGCGTCATGTCGAGGCGCTCGGTGCGGAACATCAACCCGTACATGCCGGGATGGGCCTGGGCGTAGGCGACATAGGCCCGGGCCCGCGCCATCGCCTGCTCGATCGGTGCCGTGGCCGAGGCGCCGGCGGCCGCCATCGCGGCGTTGAACTGGCGAAAGCCGATCGCGGCGAGTTCGCTGACGAGGCCGGTGAGGTCGCCGAAATGATGCGTCGGTGCGGCATGTGACACCCCCGCCTCGCGCGCCACCGCGCGCAGCGTCAGGCCGGCAAGGCCGTCGCGTTCCAGCACCCGCTCGGCGGCTTCGAGCAGTCCGTCGCGCAGCGCGCCGTGATGATAGGGCGTGGTCTCGCTTGCCACGGCGGCAGCCCTGGGTGCGCCGCGTTTGCGCTCACCCCGTGCCGGGACCGTCGTTCTTGCAGCCCGGGCGATGCGCGTCCGCGCCGGTGTCGCTTTTCTTGCCATGTCAGTCCTATAGATCACGATTTTGACAGTGTAAAGATTTGGCTTGACCGGGGCAAACCGTATCTTTACGATGTAAAGATAACATTAAGGGAGCTTACCGATGCTTGAGGCAGTGGCGACCAAGACGGCCCGGACCAATCTGGGGCCGATTCCGATGGAATGCGATGCGCCGTTTCTGAAGGTCGTCGGCGAATTGCCGCGCGAGCTCAACGGCACGCTCTACCGCAACGGTCCCAATCCGCAGTTCGAAGCGCCCGGCGCGCACTGGTTCGTCGGCGACGGCATGCTGCACGCCTTCCGCCTCGAGAACGGGCGCGCCAGCTACCGCAACCGCTGGGTTCGCACCCCCAAATGGCTGGCCGAACACGACGCCGGCCGCGCGCTGTTCGGCGGCTTCGGCCGCAGGCTGCCCGATACCCCCGCCTCGGTGACGCAGGACGGCGGCGTCGCCAACACCAACATCATCTTCCATGCCGGACGCCTCTTGGCGCTGGAGGAAGCGCATCTGCCGACCGAGATCGAGCCCGGCACCCTGAAGACCCGCGGCTACAGCAATTATGGCGGCGGCATCGCGGGACCCTTCACGGCCCATCCCAAGATCGATCCGGTCACCGGCGAAATGGTGTTCTTCGGCTACAACGCGGCGGGACCTTTGACCCCTGCCCTGTCCTTCGGATCCATCAACGCGTCGGGCGCGGTGACGCGCTTCGAACGCTTCGAGGCGCCCTATGCCAGCATGGTGCACGATTTCATCGTCACCGAGCATCATCTGCTGTTTCCGGTCCTGCCCGTCACCGGCAGCATGACGCGCGCGATGGCCGGCCAGCCGCCCTATGCCTGGGAGCCGGAAAAAGGCGCCTATGTCGGCGTCATGAAGCGCCACGGCTCGGCCGGCGATATCGTCTGGTTCCGCGCCGAGAGCTGCTACGTCTTTCATGTCATGAATGCCTGGGAGGACGGCAGCCGCATCGTCGCCGACGTCATGCAGTTCGAGGAAGCCCCGCTATTCCCACACCCCGACGGCCGGCCGACCGACCCGGACAAGTCTCGCGCCCGGCTGTGCCGCTGGACCTTCGATCTCGCGGGGAATACCGACCGCTTCACGCAGACCTATCTCGACGATTTGACCGGCGAATTCCCCCGGATCGACGAACGCCGCGCCGGTGTTGCGAGCCGCCACGGCTGGTATGCCTGCGCCAATCCCGATTTGCCGATGTTCGGCGCGCTGTCGGGCATCGTGCATGTCGACGGCAAGGGCGCCCGGCTCGGCAAATATCTCCTGCCCGCCGGCGACACCATCTCGGAACCGGTGTTCGTCCCCCGCGGCGATGATGCCGCCGAGGGCGATGGCTGGCTGCTGGCGGCAGTCTGGCGCGCCGCCGAGAACCGCAGCGATCTCGCGGTCTTCAACGCCACCGACGTCGAAGCCGGCCCCGTCGCGCTGGTGCAGCTCGGCCACCGGGTGCCCGACGGCTTTCACGGCAATTGGGTCGGCGCGGCGTGACGCTGCGTCAGGCGGCGCGGAAAACCCCTTCCTCGTCATTTCGGGACGCGCCGCTTGGCGCGGGCCCGGAATGACGATGCAGATAAGTCGAACTGATGCCATTAAACCATTGCAATTACTTGACATTAATCCCTCCCACCTCACGTTATTTTGACACTGTAAAGATTTCGCTTGACCGCCGCTCGCTCCACGCCTACGGCGATCTTGACGTTGTAAAGATTGGCCTCATGAGGCTGCCATGATGATTTTCCTGATCCTTGCCCCCTATGGCGCATTCGCGGCCCTGATGCTGTTCGCATCGGCGGCAACCAGCCTGTTCGTTTCCGCCGCGATCTGCCTCGCCGTGATCGCGCTCGACGTCTTCAAGGGCCGCTCGATCAAGACGCTCGGCGCCGGCTCGGCGATCGTATTCATCGCGCTCGGCTGCTACGTCACGCTGGTTCATACCGGCGTGAGCAGCACGGAAGTGAAACTGGCGGTCGATGCCGGCGTGCTGGTGATTTCGCTCGGTTCGATTCTGATCCGCCGGCCGTTCACGCTGGAATATGCCCGCGAAGTGGTCGATGCCGAAACGGCGCAATTGCCGGGCTTCCTGAAGGCCAACTACGTCATCAGCTGGGCGTGGACCGCCTGCTTCGTACTGATGGTATTGGCCAACGTGCTCCTGATCTATCTGCCGGGCCTGCCGCTCTGGATCGGAATTGCGATCGCGTTCGCCGCCCGCAACACCGCCATCTATTTCACCAAATGGTATCCGGGATATCATCGGGCAAAATTCACGATGCCGGCTGCTTCAGGAAACGCGGTATAAATGAATTCAAAGACGTCATTGCGAGCGTCAGCCCGAATTGCAATTCCGAGCCTGCCCCTCCACCCTAAGGAAGGAAGATGGATTGCTTCGTCGTTTTTGCTCCTCGCAATGACGATAGACACCAGGGAAGAAACGATGAAGGACGTATTCGTCAAGCTCGGCACCGATTTTCTCTCCGCCATCGTGTTCCTGGTGCTTTATTTGACCACCGGCAATGTGGTGCTGGCGACATCGGTGGCGATTGCCGGCGCCGTGGCGCAGGTGATCTACGCCCGCGTCAAGAACCAGCCGCTCGGCTTCATGACCTATGCGAGCCTCGGGCTCGTAATCGTGCTCGGCACCGCGACGCTGCTCACCAACGATCCTCGCTTCGTGCTGGCAAAGCCCTCGATCGCGCATTTCGCGATCGGCGCGATCATGCTCAAGCGCGGCTGGTTGCTGCGCTACATGCCGCCGATCGTGACCGAGACCATTCCGGAATACGTCACCTTCGCCGGCTACGTCTGGGCCGCGCTGATGTTCGCACTCGGGCTCGGCACCATCGCGGTCGCCTCGACCGGCGACCTCAAGCTGTGGGCGTTCTATGTCTCGGTGGTGCTGATCGGGGCGAAGCTTGCGGCCTTCGGGGTGCAATATATTTCGTTTCGCCTGCTCGTCACCGGCCGGATTCGCGCCGCGCGGGCTTCCGCCATTTGAAGCCGTTTCAAGATGCGCTATACCGCGCCCCGAGCGACCCTCGATCCCAGAACCATTCCGGTTTTGCGAACCAAGAGCTTCAAGGAGACTTAAGAGATGGCCGTGGACGGAAACTGGAATATCACGATGTCGACGCCGATGGGCGAGCGCAACGCGACGCTGAGCCTGAAGAGCGCCGGCGGCGCGCTGACGGGCACCCAGGGCGCGGACGGCAATTCCGGCGAGATTTTCGACGGCACGGTGAGCGGCGACGACGTCGCCTGGAAGATCTCCATCACCAACCCGATGCCGCTGACGCTCGCCTTCTCCGGCAAGGTTGCCGGCGACAGCATGTCCGGCGAAATGGGCATCGGCCCGATGGGCAGCTTCCCGTTCACGGGAAAGAAGGCGTAAGGCACTCTCGCGGTTGTCCCGGCGAAAGCCGGGACCCATACGCCGCGGCGGGAGTTGTTGGGCGTGATGGTTGACGGCTTTCCCCAACAATCGAATTCCGTGGTTGTGGGTCCCGGCCTTCGCCGGGACGACTCGTGAAGGGAGCGTTTCACCCCCTCACCCCAAATTCAATTCCTTGAAGAAGTCGTTGCCCTTGTCGTCGATGATGATGAAGGCCGGAAAATCCTCGACCTCGATGCGCCAGATCGCTTCCATGCCGAGTTCGGGATATTCCACGACCTCGACCTTCTTGATGCAGTGCTCGGCGAGGTTCGCCGCCGCGCCGCCGATCGAGCCGAGATAGAAGCCGCCGTGCTTCTTGCAGGCCTCGCGCACCGCGACCGCGCGGTTGCCCTTGGCCACCATCACCATCGATCCGCCCGCCGCCTGGAACTGGTCGACGAAGGAATCCATCCGCCCCGCCGTGGTCGGCCCGAACGCGCCGGAGGCGTAGCCTTCCGGCGTCTTGGCCGGACCGGCGTAATAGACCGGATGATTCTTGAAATAATCCGGCAGCGGTTCGCCCTTCTCCAGCCGCTCGCGCAGCTTGGCGTGCGCGGAATCGCGCGCCACGATCATGGTGCCGGTCAGCGACAGCCGGGTTTTTATCGGGTGTTTCGAAAGCGTTGCCAGAATTTCCTTCATCGGCCGGTTAAGGTCGATCTTTACGACCTCGCCACCCAGCGCATGCTCGACAACAGGCAGATACTGCGCCGGATTGTGCTCGAGCTCCTCGAGATAGACGCCGTCCTTTGTGATCTTGCCGAGCACCTGGCGGTCGGCGGAGCAGGACACGCCGAGACCAATGGGCAGCGAGGCGCCGTGGCGCGGCAGCCGGATCACCCGCACGTCGTGGCAGAAATACTTGCCACCGAACTGCGCGCCGACGCCGAGCGACTGCGTCATCTTCAGGATCTCCTGCTCCATTTCGAGATCGCGGAAGGCGTTGCCGTCGGCCGAGCCGTGGGTCGGCAGCGCATCCAGATAGCGTGCCGACGCGAGCTTGACCGTCTTCATGCAGAGTTCGGCCGAGGTGCCGCCGATCACGATCGCAAGGTGATACGGCGGGCACGCCGCGGTGCCGAGCGTCAGCACCTTCTCCTTCAGGAACGCCAGCATGCGATCTCTGGTCAAAACCGACGGCGTCGCCTGGAACAGGAAGCTCTTGTTGGCGGACTTCCTCCGCCCTTGGCCATGAACATGAACTTGTAGGCATCATCGCCCTCGGCGTAGATCTCGCACTGCGCCGGCATGTTGTTGGCGGTGTTCTTCTCCTCGTACATCGACAGCGGTGCCACCTGCGAATAGCGCAGGTTACGGCGCAGATAGGCGTCGCGTGCGCCTTCCGAGAGGGCTGCCTCGTCGTCGCCGTCGGTGATGACGCGCGCGCCCTTCTTGCCCATGATGATCGCGGTGCCGGTATCCTGGCACATCGGCAGCACGCCGCCGGCGGCGATGTTGGCGTTCTTCAGGAAATCGAAGGCGACGAACTTGTCGTTGTCGCTGGCCTCGGGATCGTCGAGGATCGCGCGCAGCTGCTTCAGATGCCCCGGCCGGAGATAATGATTGATGTCGCCGAAAGCTGCCTCCGACAGCGCCCGCAGCGCCTCGCGCGACACCACCAGCGTGTCACGCCCTAAAACCTTCTCGACCCGCACGCCCTCGGCCGTGATCTTCTTGTAGGGCGTGGTGTCGGCCCCGAGCGGAAACAGCGGCGTGTGCTTGTAGGGCGGAACAGGCTTTGGGTCGGGAAAGGCGGTGGGGGCGTTCATGGGGGGCTCGCGGGGCTGAAAGCCGGACACGTCCAGAGGACACGGCGCGCCGGTGGTTGAAGCGGTTCTAAGCATTTTTCAGATAAAAGGAAGGTCCCTGATGGCATCCCAACGGCTCACCCGGTCATGCCCGCGCTGGTCGCGGGCACCTACGTTCTTTGATGCGGACCGAAAACGTGGATGGCCGGGTCGTAGGCGAGCGGAAGCGACGCCGTCCTTCGGCTTTGCCCGGCCACGACGATACAAAAGCTTGGCGGCGCCCCCCTCTCTTGCGCTAATTCTTCGCGCAGGCTTCAATGGCATGGGGGTTTTCATGACAAAAAAACTGCTGACACGTTCGACATTAGCCACACTCGCGCTGCTGGCCGGGTTCGCCGCCTCGCCCGCCCGCGCCGATCATTGCGACGATCTCGCCAACCAGCTCAAGAACCAGATCGACGGGCTCAAGGTCGGCATCACCGCCGCCAACATCGTCTATCTGTCCCATCCGCTGGCCAAGGAAATGTCGCTGGGCTGTACCGGCCGGAACTACAAGAACGAACTCTATGCCAAGCAGGACGGCCGCAAGCCGAAGCCCGCCTTCCTCGACCTCGTCGGCGGCGCTGCGGCCATCGTCTTCACCCTGCCGAAGGACGACACGCTGACCGGCACCTCGCGCTGCATGAAGCGGATGGGGCTGTTGCGCGGCGACACCATCAAGATGCGCTACCGCCGGCTGAATTACGAATGCACCCGCACCAAGACCGAGGCGTCGATCGCGATCACCCGCGGCACGGATGAATGAGAAAACACCGTAGCAAGCAGCGCCGATCGCTACAATTTTAGAAAATACCGCGCTTTTTCCGGGGACATTTCAGCGTCCCGTTCACCATGCGCCGGGATGGATCCCGATGCCGCAGTATTTAAGGATCGGATTCATGAAGCATTCGCCTGCCCGCGGTCACAGTCGGGGCGCGAAAGAGCCAAGGATATCAATCATGAGTGTTTCGAGCATTTCGAGTGTTCCGCCGTCCCCCCCTGTGAAACCGCCGGAGCCCGTCGAGGCCAAGGCGCCCGAAGTGAAGCCCGATTCCGATACCGACAGCGCCCCGGCATACCAGCCGCCCGCCCAGTCCCCCCTGCCGCCCGGACAGGGAACCCGCATCGACCAGCTGGTCTGAGGCAGCACAGCCACACCTCGTCCTACGCGCAAAAGAATCGCGAAGCCCGTCTTCGCGATGGACGACCCGCGGCGCGGGCCAAGGCCCCCGCCAAACCTTCGCCGAAAAACGGCGCGATCATCGTGAACCCGCGAAGACGGGAACTCCGCATGATCGCAAAACTATTGCTGCAGAACCTGGTCTGGGTCGTCGTGCTCGGCGTGCTGTTGTTCGTGCCGGCGGGCACGCTACATTGGGCGGCGGCGTGGCTGTTCCTTGCCACCATCGGAATTCTGGGCATCGCGGGCGGCTTCTGGCTGGCGCGGCATGATCCGGCGCTGCTCGCCGAGCGCATGCGCCCGATGATGCAGCCCGACCAGCCCGCCGCCGACAAGACATTCGTGCTGGTGTTCGGTTTCGCGGCTCTGGTCTGGTTCCTCGCGATGGGGCTCGACATCCGCGAGCACGGGATCCGAATGCCCTGGGGACTGCAGGCGGTGGGGCTCACCATGCTGCTGTTCTCCTCCGGCTTCATCCTGTGGGTGATGCGCGAGAATTCGTTCGCGGCACCGGTGATCAGACTGCAGACAGAACGCGGCCACCGCGTGATCACGACCGGCCCCTACGCCCTCGTCCGGCACCCCATGTACAGCGGCACGGTGTTGTTCTTCGTCGGCGCGCCGCTGCTGCTGGGCTCGTGGTGGGGCGCCGCGATGTCGCCGCTGCTCGCCCTCTTGTTCGCGGGCCGCATCGTCATCGAGGAACGCGCGCTGACCGCAGGCCTGCCCGGCTATGCCGATTACACCGCGCTGGTGCGCTACCGGCTGGTGCCCGGACTTTGGTGAGGGTTATACTGAGCCCGGCTTGAACCAGCGGGTCCGCAACCGATGCCCAACTCCATCACCTACACCGGCGGCTGCCATTGCGGCCTGGTGCGCTTCGAATGCACCACCGATCTCGCCATGGTCACCGCCTGCAACTGCTCGATCTGCACCAAGAAGGGGTTGCATTTCGCCTTCCTGGCGCCGGACAAGTTTCAGCTGCGCGCCGGCGAGGATAACTTAAAGGAATATCTCTTCAACAAGCACGCGATCCGCCATCAGTTCTGCGCCGACTGCGGCGTCGAGGTGTTCGCACGCGGCAAGAAGCCCGACGGCACCGAGGTGGTCGCGCTCAACGTCAGCTGCATCGACGGCGTCGAATTGGCAAAGCTTGCGATGACGCCGGTCGACGGCAGGAACCGGTAGCCGCGCTGCAGTCATTCCGGGGCGCGCGATAGCGCGAACCCGGAATGACGAGGTCAGAGATCCAGTTCCTTATAGTGCCGGAAAATCCCCTCCTCGTTGAACGGGATACGTCTGTCGCTTTCGAGATAAGCCTTGATGTTCGGCCGCGCGGCGACGCGGTCGCGCAGGCCGACCAGGCCGGGAATATTGCGCTCGAACGCCTTCATGCGCTTTGGGAAGGCATAGCGCAGCCCTTCCACGATCTGGAACAGCGAGAGATCGACATAGCTCAGCCGGCGGCCGGTCACGTAAGAAGCGCCATTGCCCTTCAGCAGCCGCTCGAAATAGCCGAGATATTTCGGCACCCGCTCGTTCCAGAATTCCTCGCTGCGCTTCTTCGCCGGCGCGCGCTGGTCCTCGTAATAGAGGCTCGGCCCGAGCGGATGATGGGTGTCGTGGATTTCCAGCACGAGATCGGCGATCGTGAGCTGCAGCTGATGCAGCCATAGACGCCCCGCTTCCGGCTTCGGTGCCAGCCCATGGCGCGCGCCGAGGTAGAGCAGGATGTTGGCGGTCTGCCCGATCACGAGCTTTCCGGCTTTCAGGAACGGCGGCGCAAACGGCGGCGTGCCTGAGCCCGCCTCCATCATCCGCGTCATCGCCGACATCCCGCGTTCGCTGCGCGCGACATCGGAATAATCGGCACCGGCCTCCTCCAGCGCGAGGCGGACATATTCGCCGCGGCCCTGAATGCCCGGCCAGTAATAGAGGTCATAGCGCATGAAGGTCCCTCGCCCGTCTCATGGTCTCAACAAAAGATCAGAGCATTGGTTCGCGGCGTCTGTGTTTAGCCCATGTCCGCTTTCCGTCATAACCTGATTATCGCTGAACACACGGCGACGGTTCCATGCCGCGCCACGCCTTTTGCCAACATACTGACACGTTCAGTGGCTTTCTCTCTTGGCGGCAGGGGATTTCGCAACATTCACGGAGTCCCGCTTATGTGGAAGGCTGTTTGTACTGTAGCGTTGCTGGCGTTTGTTTCCGTTCCAGCCCAGGCGCATCATCGCCATCATCATGGTCACCGGGTTTTGCAAGCAATGGCGTTCTACGGTGACGCTCAAACGGACGAAAGAATTGTCAGCAATCGCCCCTCGGGCTGCCCACACGCATTCTGTGGGTGCGAGGCGTCGTTATATCGGTTCGGTCGAATCATTCCTCGGCTAAATCTCGCGTCCAATTGGCGCCATTTCCCGCGCGCGACTCCGGCGCCGGGCATGGCGGCGGTTCGATCCGGCCACGTCATGATTTTGCAACAGCAGGTCTCCGGCAACATCTGGTACGTGCATGACGGCAATTCCGGCGGTCACGTGACCCGCGAACACCCGCGCTCGATCGCGGGTTACACGATTGTCGATCCAGGCGCGGCGTCGTTCGGTAAGTCGTAAGCGCAGCCATCTTCGCCTGGCTTCGTTCCGCGCGTCGCTGCGACGCGAACCGAGCTTGCAAAACGAAGGCGCCGCGGAACGAACCCGCGGCGCCTTGCATCATCATCGTGTCGTGTTGCCGACGATCAGGTCTGCTGGATCGCCGAGAGTTCCCAATTGGCGCCGCGCGTGCGCAGGAAGGTCCAGACTTCGGTGGCTTCCGAAGGCTGCTCGCTGCCCTCGACCAGCCGGCCGCTAGAGCGATCGACTGTCTTGTCGACCATCGAGAACCGCATCGCCACGCTGGCGAAATCGGTATCGCCCTCGCGCCAGGCTTCGGCGAGGTCGCCCTGCAAGAGCCTGGTGCCCGAAACCTTGTTGACGACGTTGCGGGCGCGGTTGGCTTCGAGGTCTTTGGTGAAATACGACACCATCTCCGGGCGTCGCCAGCGTGTGCAGCTTCGCGACATCCTCGTTCGACCACGCCGCCTGAATGTCGGTGAGCAGGCGCTCGAACGCCTCATAGTCGGCGGGCAGGATCTCGAGCGGCGCACTGCCCGACCCCAGTCCGAAACCGCCGGCCGCGCTGCGGAAGCTCGATGGCCCGCCCGGCGCTGCCGTCCCGCCGGCATAGGCGGAAGCGGTCTCGTGGCGACGCTGCCACCACGACATCGCCAGCCGGATCACGATCACGATCAGGCCGATCTGCAGGAGCAGGCCGAAGATCGACGACAATCCGCCGAGGCCGCCGAACAGGCCGCCGCCGAACAACATGCCGAGCAGGCCGGCGCCGAGGAAGCCGGCGGCGAGGCCGCCGAGCAGGCCGCGGCCGGGCCGGTTGAAGAAGCCGCCGCCGGCAGGCGCCGAGGTGCCAATTCCGGGGCTGCCCGGCTGGGTGAAGGTGCGGTTGAACGGTTGCGCGCTACCGGGCGCCGTCGACGTGCTCGGCGGCGGGGAGAAGGTCCGCGTTCCCCGCGAGCCCGAGCTGAAGCCGCCGCCGACCCGCGCGTCGGCCGACGACACGGCGGCCACCAGCGGCACCGCCAGCGCTAAGGTGACGGCAATCGCCTGGACGATGCCGCGGGCGCGTTGCGTGAATTTCATGACTGTTTCCCTAAATCCCCGGCAGGGGGAAGCGCCCTTAACATGGGCGGTACTGCCTAAAAGTGAAGCCGCCATGGTGTCGCCCGGCTGCGGCCCTCGGTCGCGGGGATGCGGCAATCCTGCTCATTTTGGCGCTATTTCGGGGGGCTTAGCGAAGCGTCGATCCCGCATTCGGTTGATCTCGCTCAACCCCGCTGCGGACGATTCTTCCTAGTGTGGTGTTGGCGATGCCGTGTTGGCGCTGCCGTCAAGAAAGCTTGCCGCATGAGTCTCAATTCCTTCACCGGACAGGTGCCGGGCACTGGCCCTTCGACCGCCAGGTGGATCGGCTGGACGGTCACCGGCCTTATCATGTGGGGCGTCGTCTACAGCCAGCTCATTCCGTTTTCGGATTGGGTCGTCGCCTCGACGGGTGTCGATCCCAAGAGTCATCTCGGAGAGGCCGCCAGCTTCTTCGCCTACGACACGCCGAAGGTTCTGATGCTTCTCACGCTGGTCGTATTCGGGATGGGTGTCGTGCGCAGCTTCTTCTCGCCCGAGAAGACCCGGGCGCTTCTTAGCCGGGAAGCGCGAGGGCATCGGCAATGTGCTGGCGGCGTCGCTCGGCATCGTCACGCCGTTTTGCTCCTGCTCCGCGGTGCCGCTGTTCATCGGCTTCGTCAGCGCGGGGGTGCCGCTTGGCGTGACCTTTTCGTTCCTGATCTCGGCGCCGATGGTGAATGAGGTCGCGCTCGGACTCCTGTTCGGCCTGGTGGGCTGGAAAGTCGCGACTCACCTATCTCGCCTTTGGCCTTGCCGTCGCCATCGTCTCGGGCTGGGTCATCGGCCGCCTGCATCTGGAACACTGGCTGGAGGACTGGGTTCGCAACATCCGCTCGGGTGCGCTCGACCTGCCTCCGGAAGACCTCACCGTCATCGATCGCATCAAGGCGGGGATCGAGGCCGTCAAGGACATCGTCGGCAATGTCTGGCCCTGGATCATCGCCGGCATCGCCGCCGGTGCCTTCATCCACGGCTATGTACCGTCGGACCTGCTGGCGACGATCATGGGCCGGGGCGCCTGGTGGTCGGTGCCCGCAGCGGTGCTGATCGGCATTCCCATGTACTCGAACGCCGCCGGCATTATTCCGGTGGTCGAGGCGCTGCTCGCCAAGGGCGCGGCGCTCGGAACCGTGCTCGCCTTCATGATGTCGGTGATCGCGCTGTCGCTTCCCGAGATGATCATCCTGCGCAAGGTCCTCACGATCCGCCTCATCGCCGTGTTCATCGGCGTGGTCGCGACCGGCATCCTCGCGGTCGGCTTCCTTTTCAACGCGTTGTTTCAATGACCTGCGGAGAATAGCTATGAAAGACGTCAAGGTCCTCGGTCCCGGCTGCAAGCGCTGCGTCGCGACCGCCGAGATGGTCCAGGCCGCAGCCGACAAGCTCGGAGTTCCGGTCAAGGTCGAGAAGGTGACCGATTACGCCGCGATCGCCGGCTACGGCATCGCTTCGACACCGGGGATCGTGATCGACGGCAAGGTGGTTCATGCGGGCGGCCTGCCCAGGCCGGACGACCTGGCGCGCTGGCTCGCGGCCTGAGGCAAAGCGCGCCCCTTTGGGCGCCCCCACTGCATCACGACGGCGTCATGGTTTCCTTCACCGCGGCCACCAGCTGGCTCAGCGTGAACGGTTTCGGCAGGAAGGCGAATTGCTGGTTTTCGGGCAGGCTCTTCTCGAAGGCGTCTTCGGCGTAGCCCGACACGAAGATGATCTTGAGGTCCGGATTTTTCTCGCGCATCGACTTCAGCAGCGTCGGGCCGTCCATTTCCGGCATCACCACGTCGGAGACCACGAGATCGACCGCGCCGTTCTTTTCCTCCAGCACTTCCAGCGCCTCGATGCCATTGGAGGCCTCGACCACGCTGTAGCCGCGCGAACGCAGGCCCCGCGCGTTCAGCGAGCGCAGCCCCTCCTCGTCCTCGACCAGGAGGATGGTGCCCTGCCCGGTCAGATCGGTCCGCGGTTTTGCCTCCGCCTTCACCGCGCCATTGACGGCATGTGCCTCGGGCGCAGCAACCTCCGGCTCGGCAAGATGCCGCGGCAGGAAGATGTGGAACGCGGTGCCCTTGCCGGCCTCGGAATCCACATAGATGAAGCCGCCGGTCTGCTTGACGATGCCGTATACCGTGGACAGGCCGAGCCCGGTGCCCTTGCCGACTTCCTTGGTCGAGAAGAACGGCTCGAAGATCTTGTCGACGATGTCGGCGGGAATACCGGTGCCGGTATCCGATATGTCGATCCGCACATAGTCCGCCGGCGGCATGCCCTTGTAGGCGAGCTTTGCGGCCTCCTCCGACGTTAAATTTGCGGTCCGCACCGTCAGCTTGCCGCCATCAGGCATCGCGTCGCGGGCATTGACCGCGAGATTGACGATCACTTGCTCGAACTGCGACAGGTCGACCTTGATCGGCCACAGGTCGCGGCCGTGTACCACCTCGAGCTTGACCTTCTCGCCGATCAGCCGCTTCAGCAGGTTTTCGATGTCCGACAGCGACTCGCCGAGATCGAGCACCTGCGGCCGCAGGGTCTGCTTGCGCGAGAATGCCAAGAGATGCCGCACCAGCGCCGCGGCGCGGTTGGCATTCTGCTTGATCTGCATGATGTCCTGGAACGACGGATCGGTCGGCTTGTGCGCGTTAAGCAGGAAGTCCGTCGCCATCATGATGGCGGAGAGCACGTTGTTGAAGTCGTGCGCGATGCCGCCGGCGAGCTGGCCGACCATTTCCATCTTCTGCGACTGGTTGATCTGGTTCTCCAGCGCGCGCCGCTCGGTGGTCTCGAGCAGATAGACGATCGCGGCCTCGGTGTCGCGTTCGTCCTCCTCGACCGCGGTGATGAAGAATTGCCCCCAGCGCTCCTTGCCGCCGTCGAGCAGCACCTCGACGGGGGCGATATCGCCCTGCCCTTCCGAGGCCTGGTTGATCGCGGCGATCACCAGATGGCGGTCGCGCTCGCTCACCGCGCGGAAGATCGACTTGCCGGCCGCACCCTCCGGGCTCAGGCCCTGCGCCAGCTTGGCGTAGCGGGCGTTGGCGCGCACCACCGCGCCGCCGCGGTCGACGGTCGCGATCGCCATCGGGGTGTGATCGAAGAAGCGCATGAAGCGTACTTCGGCGGCGCGCTGCGGATCGGCGCGCTCGTCGCGCGCGCGGCTGATCACCAGCGTGCGCGAGGCGCCGGGCACGCCGTCGGCGCCGAAGGCGAGCTTGTGGTAGAGCCGCACCGGCATGGTCTTGCCACCGCGCGTCCGAAGATCGATGTCGAACACTTCGGTTTTGACTTCACCGGGCACCGGTGGAATCGAGGTCAACAGCGCCGCGCCGTCGCCGGACACGATGTCGGCGAGCTTCAGCCCGCCCGAGCCGATCTCGGCGAGGTCGTAATCCAGCCAGTTCGCCAGTGTGGCATTGACATAGACGACATCGCCCGAGGGGCCGACCGAGAAGAAGCCGCACGGCGCATGGTCGAGATATTCGATCGCGTGCTGCAGCTCCTGGAATACGTCCTCCTGCCGCTCGCGGTCGCGGGTGATGTCGGCGATCGACCACACCGCGTATTTCGCCTCGCGCTTGCTTGCGCCGAGCGGCCGGACCCGCATCCGCAGCCAGCGGCCGTGGGTGCCGTCCGACCCTGCGATGCGGACCTCTTCCTGCTGCCGCTTGCCCTCGCGCGCCGCCTTGAGCAGGCGAAATACCGCCTCCGACACATCGGGATTGCCGATGAACACCCGCTCCACCGGGCGCACGTCCTGCGCGCCGGCAGCCCCCGTGAGCGCCAGATAGGCGGCGTTGGAATAGACCACATGGCCCCGCGCATCGGTGACGGCGAGCCCGTCAAAGGCATGATCGGCAATGCGGCCCATCACCGGATCGTCGGCGGCGCGGTCGGCGAAGCGAATGATACCGGCGGCGTAGGCGAACAGGTTGAACAGCCCGACCATGGCGAGCAGTGCCAGGAGCCCGAGGATATAGGGCTGGGCCTGCGTCCGCCCCAGCGTCATCAGCGCGACCGCGGCGGCGACGATGCCGCCGGCCACCAGCAGCACCAGCACGATCGAGCCGCCGCGCCGCCCCGGCTCGTGGACGGCCATCGGCTCGCGAGGCGGATCGGTGTTGGGATCGGCGGTCATGGCGGGGAATGCAGCCTGTCGACGTGGATGTGGCGCGCTTTCAAGCGCTTAACCCCTGAGTGCCTGAATCGGACCCGCAAGCGCAAGTCCGTACACCGGCTATTTCGCCCAAAGCCGGGCATTTCGGGCCCCTTCCACAGGCCCCGCCCCTATGTTCACGCCCGCCGGCTGAAAACCCCGCGCTTGAGGCCCATCACGTAGCCGATGATCTCGGCCACCGCGTGGTAATGTTCCACCGGAATTTCGTCGTCGATGTCCACGCTCGCATAGAGCGCGCGGGCCAGCGGCACGTTCTCGACGATCGGGATATCGTGCTTGCCGGCGATCTCCCGGATCTTGAGTGCGATGTTGTCGATGCCCTTGGCGACGCAGATCGGCGCCGACATGCCGCGTTCATAGCTCAGCGCCACCGCGTAGTGGGTCGGGTTGGTGATGATCACGGAGGCCTTGGGAACCGCGGCCATCATGCGCTTCTTCATGCGCGCCTGGCGCAACTGCCTGAGCTTGCCCTTGATGTGGGGATCGCCTTCGGACTGCTTGAACTCCTCCTTCATCTCCTGCAGCGACATCTTCTGCCGCTCGAACCAGGTCCGGTACTGGAACAGATAGTCCGCGATCGCGACTACGGCGAGCATCGCCACCACGGCGCCCATCAGGTGCACGGTCATGCCGGTGGTGGCGCCGAGCAGCGCCGCCGGATCGAGGTGCACGAACGCCTCCAGCCGCAGCCGCTCCGGCCACAGGATCGCCGTCATCACCGCGCCGAGCGCGGTCACCTTGAACAGCCCCTTGCCGAAATTCGCCGCCGCCTGCTTGCCGAAAATCCGCTTGGCGCCGGCCCCCGGCGAGACCTTGCTGAATTTGGGTTTTAACGATTCGGCCGACCAGACCAGCCGGTGCTGCACCATGTTGCCGGCGATCGCCGCCAGCGCCAGCATCAGGAACGGCACGCCGAGCGCTGCCATCAGCGAATAACCGAGCGACTGCGTCAGCAAAAGAAGGCTGGCGCCGTCGGTATGGAGCATCCAGGACTTGGCGATCAGGTTGCGCAGCGGCATCAGGATGCCGCCGCCGATCGATCCGGAAAATGTCGACAGCACCAGCGTGCCGCCGGCGATCACGAACCAGGTGTTGATTTCCTGGCTCTTGGCGACGTCGCCGCGTTCGTGGGCGTCGTCCAGACGTTTTTGCGTAGGGTCTTCTGTTTTGTCGGATGAATCGTTCTCGTCGGCCATCGCCTAGACCCTCACCTGAGCGGTATCAGCTCGTGCATCACGCCGATGAAATAATCGAGGAAGGTCCCCATCAGCGCCGTGATGACGAGCGCGAAGATCAGGAACCCGAACAGAATCGACAGCGGCACGCCGACGAAATAGACCTGCATCTGCGGCATCAGCCGCGCCAGCACCCCGAGCCCGATGTTGAACACCAGGCCGAACACCAAGAACGGCGCCGAAAGCTGCAGGCCGATCTTGAAGGCAGCGGCAAACGCCCTCGTCGCGAGCGCTGCGACATCGCCGCTCTGCATCGTCTCGTCCGGCGAAAAGATCGTGTAGCTGTCGTTGAGCGCGGCAATCACCAGATGATGGCTGTCGGTCGCGAACAGCAGCGTGATGCCGAGCAGCGTCAGGAAATTGCCGATCAAGAGGCCCTGCTGGCCCTGGGTCGGATCGACCGCGGTGACGAAGCCCAGCCCCATCTGCTGCGCGATCACCGCACCCGCGACCTGCAGCGCCGCCAGCGTCACCCGCGCGGTGGCCCCCAGCACGATGCCGATGATGATTTCGTGCACCATCGACACCAGCAGCGGCGTCATCGACTGCATGTCGATGTGATAGGCGGCGCGGTGCAGCGGCAGGATGATCAGCGTCAAGAGTAGCGCGATCGCAAGCTTGATGCGGACCGGAATGTTGGATTCGCCCAGCCCTGGCAACAGCATCACCATGGCGCCGATGCGGGCGAACACCAGCATGAAGGCGGCCGCGAGCGCGGGCAGCAGGGAGACATCGATGCGCATTTTCGCGCATAGTGCATCAACCGCCTATGATTCGCGACGATATCCGCATCATTTCGGCGTGCAGCGCGTCCGCCATGAACGGTAATGCGAGCAGCAGCGTCACGAAGATCGCGAGGATCTTCGGCACGAACACCAGCGTCTGCTCCTGGATCTGGGTCAGCGCCTGGAACAACGACACCACCACGCCGACCACGAGGCCGACCACCATCAGCGGCGACGACACCACCACGATGGTCCAGATCGCATCGCGCGCCACGTCGAGGGTTTCGGCACCGGTCATTTCAAGCGTCCTTCTTCATTCAGGCTGCACCGAACCCTCAACTGTCATTGCGAGGAGCGTCAGCGACGAAGCAATCCATTCTTTCTTGCTGCGGCGCGATGGATTGCTTCGCTGCGCTCGCAATGACGGGGTCGGCGACAGTCCTTGAGGCCGAGGACCGTTCAGATCGGCATCTTCATGATGTCCTCGTAGGACTGGATCACCCGGTCGCGCACCGAGACCAGGGTCGAGACCGCGACGTCGGTTTCCGCCACCGCCGTCACCACGTCCATCACGTTGGCCTTGCCCTGCGCCATCGCCACGGTTTGCGCGTCGGATTTCTTGCCGGCGTCGAGCACGCTGCCGATCGCATCCTTGAGCAGCGCGCCGAATGACGGGCCGCCGCTTTCGGAGCCCTTGCCGGCGCCGCCGGTGTCGAGGATGCGGGCGAGATTGGCGTAGGCGTTTGCAGCGACTGTGGGTGAAGCCATGATTTGAGCTTTCCTGTTCAGGCCTTGAGGATGTCGAGCGTGCGCTGAATCATGCGGCGCGTGGCGCTGATGATGTTGAGGTTCGCTTCATAGGATCGCTGCGCGTCGCGCATGTCGGTCATCTCGACCATCGAATTGACGTTGGGATATTTGACGTCGCCGGAGGCGTCCGCCGCCGGATTGCCGGGATCGTGCTTGACGCGAAACGCCGACGGATCGGGCCGGATCCTGCCGAGCGTCACCACCTGCGCGTCCAGCGTGCGGTCGAGCGCGGAGGAAAAGGTCGGGACCTTGCGGCGATAGGGATCGCCGCCGGCGCTCTGCGCCGTCGAGTCCGCGTTGGCGATATTTTCCGAGATCACCCGCATCCGCCCGGCCTGGGCGCGCAGGCCGGAGGTCGCGATGCCCATCGAGCGGGCGAAATCGTTGACGTCGTTGGCCATGGTCTGTTACCTCAGCTGCTGCGCAACTTTTTGTTTGAGCATGATCTTTTCGGAAAACCGGTCTCCACTTTGCGCTAACGCGGGCCTTCGGGTCCGGATCATGCTCTAGCCCTTGCCGATCGCGGTCTTCAAGAGATGCAGGCTCTTGCTGTAGAGCGAGGTGACCGCCGCGTAGTCCATCTGGTTGGCGGAGACCTTGAGCATTTCGTCTTCCAGATTGACGGCATTGCCGGCGGGCCGGGTCTGGAAGCCCGCCCTCTTGTTCTGGTCGAAGCTTGGTTCGTTGCCCGACTGGGCGATATGCGAGGTCGTGGTGCGCATCATCGGCAGCGTGCCCATCGCGCCCGCGGGCGCGCCGGTCTTGTCGAATTTCGGCTCGACCAGATCGCGCGGCTTGAAATTCGGGGTGTCGGAGTTGGAGACGTTTTCCGACAGCACCCGCTGACGCTCCTGGTGCCACTGCATCTTGGTACGCAACGCCGACAACACCGGAAGATCGTTGATGGACATCGGCTGCAGCTCCGCTTTCCCTGCCGGGCGCGTTGGCCTCGGGTAGGCAGAATTTGCCGTGCGCATGGTTAACAGGCGGTTAATTTAGCCGAGCCGGTGGACGGCAACGCCTGCGGCGGCGGATTCGCGCGCGCGGCATCAATTGTGCGCATTTTCGCCACGAATGCTGCGTTAACCAACCAAATCAATGCAGTCGGCACGCCAAGAAGTCATTTTGGCCCAGCCGATTCATGGGTTATTAAGATATCGGGAGCGGCAGTTTCTGCCGTGGGATGTTAAGTATTAGGGCTTGGCTCGGGCTTTTTTCGCCGTCGGTTGTCGATTCTGATCCGGCTGCGACGAAAAAGAGACGAGACACGCTATTTGCCGGGGACACACATGCAGGCACTGACCTTCTTCTTCGCATTCGTGGCCGTCCTGGCGCTGATCGGGCTCGCCGCCTGGCTGGTTCGCCGATTCGCCGGCAACCGCCTCGGCACCAACACGAATCGGGGACGGATGCCGCGGCTGGCCGTGATCGATGCCGCCGCCGTGGATGGCCGCCGGCGGCTGGTGCTGGTGCGGCGCGACAATGTCGAGCATCTGCTGATGATCGGCGGCCCGACGGATATCGTCGTGGAACCCAATATCGTGCGCGCGATGCCCGGCCGGGAGCAGTTGCCGCAACGGTCCGGCGTTGCCGCCCCCGAGCCGCCACCGCCCCGGGTGGCGCCGCTGCCCGACGCGGCCTGGGCCGACAGCGATGGACCGGGCTTCGACCATGCCGAGCCGCAAATGCCCGAGCCGCCGCCGCGGCCGGTCCGCCCCTCTTTCGCCGACGAAGTCCGCCGTCCGACGCTGGCCGAGCGACGCGGTGAAGCCATGCGCAATGAACCGATGCGCGGCGATCCCATGTCCGGTTTCGCCCCGGAGCCGCTCGGCAGTCCGTTGGGCGGCCGTCCCGAGCCCCGCCCCGAACTGCGTCCCGAACCGATGCCCTCGCGCGTGACCTCGCGCAGTGAGCCGATGATGCCGCGACCGCCGCGTCCGAGCGACGCGCCGAAGGCCCCGCCTCCGATCCGCGCCGCCGAACGTCCCGCCCCCCCGCCACCGCCGCCAGCTGCGCCGCCGCCGATCCCTGCGATGTCGGCGGCCGACCAGAATCTTGCCGAGATGGCGCAACGGCTGGAAGCAGCCCTTCGTCGCCCCGGCGGCGGCGGCGACGCCGCCGAGCCGCGGGTCGGCGCGCCGCCGGTTGCGCCCGAACCGCCGCCCGCCCGCGCCAGCCGCAACGAGCCTCCGCCGGTGGCGCCGGTTGCCCCGCCTTCGCCGAAGAGCGGCTTTGAAAATCTCGAAGACGAAATGGCGTCCCTGCTGGGGCGTCCGAAGACCCCTTCGTGAGATCGGCGCCCTTCCCGCGTAGAGTTTTATTTTTCGCCACTCTGATCACCGCCGGTTCGCTGGCGGCGCCCGCGTTCGCGCAGGACATCAGCATCAATCTCGGCGCCGGCAATGGCGGCGTCACCGAGCGCGCGATCCAGCTGATCGCGTTGTTGACGGTGCTGTCGATCGCGCCGTCGATTTTGATCATGATGACGTCCTTCACCCGGATCGTCGTCGTGCTGTCGCTGTTGCGCACTGCGCTTGGCACCGCGACCGCGCCGCCGAACTCCGTCATCATTGCGCTGGCGATGTTCCTGACCGCCTTCGTGATGGGCCCCGTGCTGCAGAAATCCTACGACGACGGCATCAAGCCGCTGGTCGCCAACCAGATCAGCGTCGAGGAAGCGCTGCAGCGCGCCTCGGTGCCGCTGCGCGGCTTCATGGAGAAGAACGTCCGCGAAAAGGACCTCAAACTGTTCATGGACCTGTCGGGCGAGCCGCCGCCGGCGACGCCCGAGGACATGTCGCTGCGGATCCTGGTGCCGGCCTTCATGATCTCCGAATTGAAGCGCGCCTTCGAGATCGGCTTCCTCTTGTTCCTGCCGTTCCTGATCATCGATCTCGTGGTCGCCTCGGTGTTGATGTCGATGGGCATGATGATGCTGCCGCCGGTCGTGGTGTCGCTGCCGTTCAAGCTGATCTTCTTCGTCCTGGTCGACGGCTGGTCGCTGGTGGCGGGCAGCCTGGTGCAGAGCTACGGCGGCTAGCCCGCCCGTCACGCCGGCCGACCCGTTCAAGACAAAAAGCTCAACGCCATGCGCCCGGCCTTGATGCGGATCAAGGTAATTTCCCCGGAAACGCGGTGTCATCAGGCCTGTCCATGGAGAGGGACGATGATGACCGACCAGCGGCTCCGGCAAGACATCATTGAAGAGCTGGAATTCGATCCGAGCTTCAGCGGCGAGCACATTGGCGTCGCCGTCGACAAAGGCGTCGTGACCCTCGGCGGACACGTCAACAGTTATGCCGAAAAGCTCGCGGCCATCGCCGCAGCCCGCCGCGTCAAGGGCGTGCACGCCATCGCGGAAAATATCGAAGTGCACTGCTCTTATGAAAAAGAGACCGCGGACGACCAGATCGCCCGGCGGGCGCGCGATATCCTGAAGTGGGACGTCCTTGTTCCCCCCGACGCGGTCGACGTGCTGGTGCATGACGGATGGGTCACGTTGAGCGGCAATGTAAGCTGGAATTTCGAGAAGAGCTCCGCCGAAGACGATATTCGCAAACTATCGGGCGTACGCGGCATCGCCAACATGATTGCCATCAAGCCGCAGATCGATGCCGCCGACGTGAAGAGCAAGATCGATGCCGCCCTCAGACGGCATGCGGAGATTGACGCGAACGCGATCAGCGTCGGCGTGGAGAAGGGCAACAGGGTCGTTCTCGGAGGTACCGTGGGCAGTTGGCGCGAACGCCGCGCGGTCGAGGACGCGGCATGGTCGGCGCCCGGGGTCGCATCCGTCGAAGACCGCCTGACGATGATGGGAGGCGCGCGCAGCTATCCCCTTCCTGTCGAGCTCGAAGCCGATCTCGGCCGCATTCAGGCCTACTGGAATGGCTTGAAGCGCGGCGCGAACGACGTTCCGTTCTGGGATGACGTCAAGATGTCGCTGCGATCGCGGCTCGGACGGGAAGCCATGCTGATCGGGGTTTTTGAAGATCCGCTTCGATTCCGGTTCGATGTCGTGGGAACGGACGCGGCCAGCTGGTACGGCGAAACGATCGGCACCGGCTTTCTCGACGAAATCGACCTGCACACCCCGTTCGATGGACTGGCCTTGCAATGCAAGGCCACCGTCGAGAGCCGCGCGCCCACCTACCATTCTCAGACGACATCCGGAAAAGCGGCTGCCGGCGGCTACGCGCGGCTGCTGCTTCCGCTGTGGGGCAACGGCCGGATCGAGATGCTGCTCGGCGCGGTTGTTCCCGGCACCGCGGCGCTAAGAAAATCGGGCTAGATCTTCGCGATCGAAGCCGCCTAACGAAGCTTGCGATCGATCGGTGTCACGATCACCTCGGAGGCAAGGCGGCGAACGTCCTCGGCGCGGCAAAGCTCGGTGCCGGGATTGAGCAGCGCGGCGGAGCCGCCGGCAACGCCATAGCGCAGCGCCATTTCGAGGCTGGCGTCGTTCGCTAGGCTCCAGACCATCGCTCCCAGAAAACTGTCGCCGGCGCCGGAAACGCTGAGCGGCTCGATCGGAAAGCCATTCGCGCGCAACACCGTATCGCGGGTGATGAGAAGCGCGCCGGCCGGCCCCATGGAGAGCGCAATGATCTCGATGCGATAGCGATCGAGCAGACGGCGCCCCGCCGCGATCAGCGCCGCATCGTCGGCGGAGGCAACTCCCGCCAGTTCCTGAAACTCGCCAAGATTGGGCTTGATGAGATAGACGCCTGCTTCCAGGGCCGGCTTCAGGAATGGGCCGGATGTATCCACGATCACCCTGCTGTGCGCTTTCGAAGCCTGGGCGACCCTGCCGAAAAAATCGTGCGGCACGCCCGCCGGCAAGCTGCCGCTCGCGATCACGAACGCCGGCGCAGGCGTGATGCGCGCAAGCGATTCGAGACACGCCTGCCATTCGGTATCGCCGAGCGGAGCGCCCGGGAATACCAGGCGAAATTGCTCGCGGGTGGTTTCGTCAAAGATCGTGAGATCTTCCCGCGTGTCATTCAAGGCCGGGATCACGATGCTTCGCACGCCTTCGCGCTCGAGCAGATCGGCCAGCAATTGCCCGGTGGCGCCACCGGCCGGGTAGATCGCGGTCGCGTCGATGCCGAGCCGCCTGAGCACGCGGGCAACGTTGATCCCGCCTCCCCCGGGATCGCGAAGGGCCGGCGCGCATCGCATCTTGGTGAAGGGCATCATCTTCTTGACCGACGTCGAGACGTCGAGCGCGGGGTTGATGGTGAGGGTGACGATCTCCGTCATCGGAATATCAGCCAATGGCTTCGGCCTCCGCCAGACTGCGCAATCCCGCGAACGCAGCATCCTCATCCAGAATGAGATAGGCCGGAATTGGTTCGAGATATTTGCCGAGCCGCCCTTTGTCTTGGAAGCACGCACGAAATGGCGAGCGGACAAGATAGTCGGGCATGTGACGCGGGATGCCTCCGCCGATGAAGATTCCGCCCCTCGCCCCGAGCGTGAGCGCAAGATTGCCGGCGACGGTCCCGAGCATCGCGCAAAACATATCGACGGCCGCGCGGCTGGTCGGGCATGTGCCTTCGATCCCGGCCCGGGTGATCTCGGCGGCGGCGCGCGGTGGCAGCGCCAGATTGTCCAGCGCAGCCAGCGCTTCGTAAAGGTTCTCCAGCCCACGGCCCGAAAGCACGTGTTCAGCCGAGACATGTCCAAACCGCTGCCGCAGACGGGCGATCACAGCATCCTCCCGCGACGAGCTGCCGGCCATCGTCGAATGACCACCCTCGCTCGAAAGCACGAGGTGACCGGTGGCGTGCGGGATGCTGACCGCCATTCCAAGCCCCGTGCCGGGGCCGAGCGCCGCCAGCGGTGCCCCCGCGACCGGCTCGCCGCCACCTATCTGGAGGAGTTGGTCACGCGACAGCACCGGCAGCGCCCACCCCACCGCTTCAAAATCGTTGATCAGGCGCACGGTGGAGAATCCATGGGCAGCGCGCAATTCGTCCGCATCGATCACCCAGGAACTGTTGGTGAGCGCGCAGCGGCCGTTCTGGACGACGCCGGCTGCGGCAAGGATCGCGCCGCCGATTTTGTCCACCTCCGGCAATCCGCCAAGATACGCGCCGAGTGCCTCACGAAAGCCGCCGAACTTGCGCACCGCCATATGGGCGACCATGCCGACCGTTCCGCCGGCCAGGACCGCGAACCGCGCGTTGGTCCCGCCGATGTCCGCGAGCAGCACCTTGCCAGGGCTTCGTGTGGAGGCTGCCGTCATCGTCGCCGCGCCATCTTGATCAAATCCGCGTACCAGCGGAACGATGCTTTGGGAATGCGCCGCTGCGTCGGATAGTCGATATAGGTCAGGCCGAATCGGTTGGTGTATCCCTGCTCCCATTCGAAATTGTCCAACAGCGACCAGATGAAATAGCCGCGAACGTCGACGCCGTTGGAAGCGGCTTCATTCATCGCGCCGACATAGGCCCGCAGGAACTGCACCCGCTCCGGGTCGGCCACGGCTCCGGTCTCGTCGGGCTTGTCGAAGCTGCCAAGTCCGTTTTCGAGAACATAAATCGGCAGACCGTAGTCGTGATGGACGGTCAGCAGCGTCTCGCCGAAGGCTTCCGGATCGATCGGCCAGCCGATCGGCGTCAGCGGAACGCCGGCCGGCTTGTCGCCGAACTCGAACCCCAGCATGGAAGCCGGCTGCGCTTTTACGTAGACCGGGCTGTAGTGGTTGAGCCCGAACCAGTCGACCGGGCGGAAAATGCGCGCGAGGTCGCCCGGCTGGACGTACCGCTCGATCGCAGGCCGCATCGGCGAGGGATACTCGCCGCGACATTGCGGATCGGGGAATGCCCTGTTCCAGTAGATCCCCAGGCGTGCGGCCGCCGCCGCGTCGGCGTCACTCCCGCTCGAGGGCCAGCAGGGCTGATAATTGTGAATGCACCCGATCGAGGCGCCGGGGACTTTCTCGCGCAGCACGTCCACGGCCGTACCGTGCGCGAGGTTGACGTGGTGGATCATCCGGTGGAGAGCGTCTTCGCGGTTGCGATCGCCCGTCCCCAGCGAACCGCTGAACAGGCTGAACATCGACGGCTCGTTGAAGGTCGCAAGCCGCTTGACGCGATCTCCGAAGCGCGCGGCGACCAGGGTCGCATAGTCGGCGAACCATGCCACCGACTCCCGGTTCATCCAGCCGCCGAGATCCTCCAGCGCCTGCGGCAGGTCCCAATGATAGAGGCACAGCCACGGTTCGATGCCGGCGGCCAGCAGTTCATCGATCAGCCGGTCATAAAATGAAAGGCCCGGTTCATTGACGTCTCCCCGCCCCTGCGGCAACACGCGCGGCCAGGCGACCGAGAACCGATACGCCTGGACGCCCAGCTGCTTCATCAGCGCGACGTCCTCGCGGTAACGATGGTAGTGGTCGCACGCGACGTCGCCGGTATCGTGGTTCTTCACCTTGCCGTTCCGGCAGTAGACATCCCAGATACTCTGCCCTCGGCCGTCCTCCTTCGTCGCGCCTTCGATCTGGAAGCTCGAGGTAGAAACCCCCCAGATGAAATCCGGACGCAGGCCTGCGACAGAAGGCAGTTCCGAGGCCGGCTTCAAAACGCCCGCTTGATCGCCTGCCGAATTTTCCTTCGAGTTCACCGGTCACCCTTTTTCGCCCAGGCAAGATGCGCAGCAATACCAATAGTCCGGCCGGCAACTGGATCGTCTTGAGGTAAATCAAGAATGCCGGACGGATCGATGCGATAGATGAACCCATTGCTTTTGCCGTCGGGGTATCCGCTTGCGAAGAACCAAATGGGGCGGGGTCGCCGATCAATGTTTCCGCGGCAGCGGCTTTTTCCGCGTCGAGGAGCGCGACGGCGTGTTCTGGCTCGTCGATCCCGACGGCGGCCGCTTTCTCTCCAAGGGCGTCAATACCGTCCGCTTCGATCAGGACCACGTCGGCAATACCGATCGCGTGCCCTATGCCGACGCGTGCAGGGAAAAATACGGCAGCCTCTACAACTGGCGCGCGGCGGCTGCAAACCGGCTGGCGAGCTGGCAATTCAACACGCTCGGCTGCTGGTCCGATGAACTTGTCGCCGGTGCGGGATCCTCGCCGCTCGCGACAGCACCGACGGCCGAGCTCGGCGCCTCGTTCCGGCTGCACCGGCGCGACGAGATCTTTCCCGATGTGTTCGATCCGGCATTCCCCGGCCACATCCGCGAAAGCGCCAAAAATCGTTGCACGAGGCGGCGCAACGAGGCGCGGTTGCTCGGCACGTTCATCGACAACGAACTGTATTGGTCGCCGGATTGGCGGGGAGCCGACGAGCTTCTGACGCTGTTCCTGAACTTGCCGGCCCATCGCCCCGGCCGCGTCGCAGCTGTCACGAGGCTGGAGGAGCGCTATCGGGAGTTTTCGCAGTTCAACGCGGTCTGGCGCACAAAGGCGCGATCTTGGGAGGAGTTCGGCACGATCGGACCGGTCGAGGCGCCGTTCTTCAGAATGCCGCCCGGCGGCCTGAACGACGCGCTCGAGACCAGGGCCAACCTCGCCAATCCCACGCGCGCGGCTTTTTTCGCCGATTGCGATGCCTTTGTCGCGGTTGTCGCCGAGGCCTATTTCGAATTGTGCGCCTCCGCGATCAGGGCTGCCGACCCCAATCATCTCGTGATCGGCTCCCGCTTCGGCTATCAGCCGCACCCCAATGTCATCGCCGCGGCCGGCCGCTACGCCGATGTGGTCTCGTTCAATTGCTACGATCTCGACGCCGGCCCCGTCATCGACGCCTATGCGGCTTCCGGCAAACCCTGCCTGATCTCCGAATTTTCCTTCCGCGGCGACGATTCAGGCCTGCCCAACAGCCGTGGCGCCGGACCGCGGGTGGAAAGCCAGACCGAGCGCGCCCAGTGTTTCGAGCGTTATGTCTCCGCCGCGCTGCGAAAGCCGGCCGTGGTCGGCTATCACTGGTTCGAGCATGCCGATCAGCCGGCCGCAGGGCGTTTTGACGGCGAGAATTCCAATTACGGCACGGTGACGATCAAGGACGAGGTCTATGCGGAACTGACGCAAACCATGACCAGGGTCAATGAAGCAGCCGAGCAGCTTCATGCGGAAGCCGTGACAGCCGCCTAGCGGCCGTCACGACCCAAATCGTTAGACGTTGGTTTTCGCCTGCTCTGCTTCCGCCTCGGCAACCGCCGCCATGGTGCGAAACACGCTTGCGGGATTGACGCTGATCGAATCGATGCCAAGCCCGGTCAGATAGCGCGCGATCTCCGGATAATTCGCTGGCGCTTCGCCGCAGATGCCGACATGGCGTCCGTTGCGCTTGGCGCCCACCACGGCCTGCCTGAACATTTCCAGCATGCCGGGATCGCGTTCATCGAAATCGAAGGCGACGATTTCGGAATCCCGGTCCACCCCCAGCGTGAGCTGGGTGAGGTCATTCGAGCCGATCGAAAAGCCGTCGAACAGCTCGGAAAACGCATCGATCTGGATGACATTGTTCGGAATTTCGCACATCACGTAGATCTCGAGCCCGCCCTCGCCGCGCTTCAGTCCGTTGGCCGCCATGGTCGCGATCACGCGCCGGCCTTCCGCGACGGTCCGGCAGAACGGCACCATGATGCGCAGATTGGAAAGACCCATCTTCTCGCGTACCCGGCGGAGCGCCGCGCATTCCAGCGCGAACCCTTCCGCGTAAGCCGGATGGCTGTAGCGGGAGGCCCCGCGGAATCCGAGCATCGGATTATCCTCCTTGGGCTCGAACGCTTCGCCGCCAAGCAGGCTCGCATATTCGTTGGTCTTGAAGTCGGAAAGCCGGACGATCACCGGCTTGGGATAGAATGCCGCGGCGATGGTGCCGACGCCTTCCGCCAGCTTCTCGATGAAGAAATCGGACGGGCTCTTGTAGCCTGCAACCAGGCGAGCGATCGCGGCCCTGGCCTTGGCGCTTGCGATCTTCTCCGGCTTGAGAAGCGCCATCGGGTGCACCCCGATATGCTCGCTGACGATGAACTCCATGCGCGCCAGCCCGACGCCCGCCCTGCGGCTGCATGGCAACTCTGAATGCCATTTCGGGGGTGCCGACATTCACCATGATCGGGGTGCGCGGCTGCCTGAGTTCGCTCAGCGGCGTTCGCGTCACGTCGAAAGCGACCGCTCCCCGATAGATGCTGCCAATGTCGCCTTCGGCGCAGGAGATCGTGACGCTCGTCCCGGTCTTGAGCTTCTCGGTCGCGTGGGTTGCCCCCACCACCGCGGGAATGCCGAGTTCGCGGGCCACGATGGCGGCATGGCAGGTCCGGCCGCCGGTGTCGGTGATGACGCCGGCCGCGATCTTCATGACCGGCTCCCAATCCGGACTGGTCGCCGGTGCGACCAATATCTCGCCAGGCCTGAAGGCCGCGAGGTCTCGCGCGTTCGCAATGCGGCGTGTGCGCCCGGCGGCGATCTTTTCGCCGACCGCGCGGCCGGTGACGATGACAGGCGCCCGTCCCTTCAGCGCGTAGGTTTCGTAGACGTCCGGCGAGCGCTGCGAGGCCACCGTCTCGGGTCGCGCCTGGATGATATAGAGCTTGCCGTCGGAGCCGTCCTTGGCCCATTCGATATCCATCGGCATGGCAGTGCCGGCATGCGTCGAATAATGCGCCTCGATCCGCACCGCAAAGTCCGCCAGATTGAGCACCTCCGCATCGGAGATGCAGAATTTCCGCCGCTCGGCTTCGGGCACGATCCGGGTCAGCGTCGCATGGCTGCCGCCGCGCTTGCCGTAGATCATTCGTATTTGCTTGGCCCCGAGCCGGCGGCGCAGCACACAGCGAAACCCTTGCGCGAGCGTCGGCTTGTGAACGTAGAACTCGTCGGGATCGACCTCGCCCTGGACGATGGTTTCGCCGAGACCGTAACAGCCGGTAACGAAGACCACGTCGCGGAATCCGGATTCGGTGTCGAGCGTGAAAATGACGCCGCTGGCTCCGATGTCCGAGCGCACCATCTTCATCACGGCAACGGAAAGGAAGACCTTGAAGTGATCGAATCCGTTGTCGATGCGGTAGGAAATCGCGCGGTCGGTGAAAATCGAGGCAAAGCAGCGCCGGCAGGCCTCGAACAGGTCTTTCGGACCCCGCACATTGAGGAAGCTCTCATGCTGGCCCGCGAAACTCGCGGTCGGCAGATCTTCCGCCGTCGCAGAACTCCGCACCGCAACCGCGACGCCGGCCCCGGCCTCCCGTTCAAGCTGGCGATACGCTTCCACGATCTGCTCGCGGAGCGGTGCCGTGTCCGTCGCCCGGTAGACGACTTCGCGGGCCTTGGCGGCGATGGCCGCAAGCCGCTTGATCTTGCGCTTGTCGAGACCGTCGAGAAGCCGATGCAGCTCGTCGGCGACACCGGGCTGAGACAGCGCATCGCGGTAAGCATCGGCCGTGATGGCAAAGCCGTTGGGGACGGCCACCCCTTCGGAGGCGAGCGTTGAATAGAGTTCGCCGAGCGAGGCGGTCTTGCCGCCGACAAGACCTATGTCCTGCAAACCAATTTCGAGGAAAGACCTGATATATCCAGACATAGAGGCACTAAAGCACCCCGGATTTGCTCCGTGTTGACGAAGGTCAAGCTGCCGGATTTGGGTCGCCACGGGGACGATCTGCCCGAAGGCCGCATTCCTATGGCGGGCTGCGCCATACGTTCGGCACCGATGCCCGGCGTTGTCACAACGCACGCAAATCAGCTTTTTGACCTATATTTTAATGGCGTGTGCGGACCGTCAGCCTATGTTTGAGGGTGCATTCAATCATTAGTGGAGGCAGAAGTGAGATACGGTCTTTTGCTGTTGGCGACGTTACTGACCCCGGTAGGCGCAAATTCCGCATTTGCTTATTATTGCGAGGGCGGTCAACAACCTGTTCCGCCTGCTATCGCCGAGCGCATGGCTCTTCCCTTATGCGGCGCCGCGGCCACGGAACCGTGGGGGCCGAATGGATGTCAATTATGCGATACCCGGAACGTGTATCCAAACCCGTTCGCCGCGGCCGGTACACCGCGAAGCCACGTTTCTCGCGACCTTCGGTGATCGGTTCTTTTCGGCCGCTGTCCGGGGCGTGTCTCGACCCGGGTGCATGGTTTACGACGCAAGCGCCACGCGTTCCGGGTTGAGGTCTGTTGCGTTCGCGATGCGATTGAGCCAGCATCGGCGATCCAGCTGCGGCCCTGTCATTTGAACCAGCAACATCTGAGAACCTGTGGAAACTGCACGGCATGCTGTGATGGCTGGCTGCAGATCGAAGTGCGTGGACACCATATCCGGCCGGGCAAGCCATGTCCGTTCAGTGTCGAGAACAAGTGTTCGATCTACAACGAGCGTCCTCAGCATCCCTGCCGCGAATTCATTTGCGGATGGCTGGTCGCATCCAGCCCGCTGCCTGACTGGATGCGTCCGGACAAATCCGGCGTGATCATGCTTGCGGCGAACTTCTTCTGGCGCGGCTTGCCGGTCGACGTGCTGGTCCCAGCCGGAGAGGCCCCGAAGAAGAAAGCGCTGGACTGGCTGATGAAGTTCAGTGCCGAAAAGAAGCGCTTGCTGATCTACCAGGTGAAGGAAGACTGGTTCGCGTTCGGGCCGCCGGCCTTCCAGTCGGAAATATCCGCCCGCATCGCGCGCGGCGAGAAGCCCTGGGGAAGCTGACCAGCGGCGTCCTTTGCAATCGCGAAGCAATTGCAATCAGTAATTGCATGACGCAATGCACCAGAATTCGCAAAACCGCATAAACGCGCTCGTGCCCACGCTTCTAATACCACGGTCTATTTCTGTCCGCCTCCCGCGACGCACAAAAATGCAAGAATTTGCAGCTATATGCTGCAGTGCGGTAGTATTTTAGTACCATTTATGTAACAGATTGTGAATTTTTCATGAATCCAACTCCCACCGGCCCCTTTTGGCATCTGGTATACATTATGCTGCCTACGCTCGGAAGTTAAATCGGGCTGGTAAAGTGGGGAAACATCATGAGGAAGAGGCTTCTTTCGGGAACGGCTTGTGCTGCCCTTTGTCTGGTCGCGTTCAGCGGCGCGGCACGAGCTGCAACACTTGACGATGTCTTCGCGGGGCCGACGCGCCCACGCAAAAGCACACGCAGAGGGAAACGCCAAGCTGCGCGAGCAGGTCAACCATATCGCGGTATCCAAGCCGGCGCCCATTGTCGCGGTCACACCTGCCATAAAGGGCAATCCGGTTCAACATGCCGCCGTGGCGCCATCACCGGCGCCGGAGCACGCCGTCGTCAGCATCGGCGGTGCTCCGCTCTACAGCAAGGCTCCGGGCGGCAACGCGTTTATCGACAACACGACGGTGACGCTCTACGGCCATGTCGATCTATCCGGCGACATCTTCAATGCCGGCGTCTACGATCAAGGCACGAAGTTCGGCGTGGCCAGCAATCTCACTTCGTTCGGTGTGCGTGCACGGCACGATCTTGGCCCCTATGGTTTCCCCGGCTGGGCTGCCGTAGCGCAATATGAGTCGCTGGTGGAAGTCGCGGCGGTTCCGACCGAGCGGGCAGCATTCGGCACCAGGGACAGCTTCATCGGAATGGAATCCCCGTGGGGCACCGTCAAGGCCGGCAAGTCCGATACGCCGTACAAGAAGGCGACTTCGAAGTTCGATCCGTTCTCGGCGACGCTTGGCGACTATAATTCGATCATGGGCAACACCGGCGGCGATCTGCGGGCCGAATTCGATTGGCGCGCGGCACATGCGGTCTGGTACGAATCTCCGATCTGGAACGGTTTCCAGGCGACCGTCATGATGTCACCTGGGCAGAATACCGCGAAAGACAACAGCGACTTCGCGCTCGGCGACTTCAATTGCCCTGCCACGTCGTCTCGCGGCAGCGGCAGCGGCTTCCCGCTGACGTCGGCTCCGGAGGGCTGTACCGACGGTTCCTACGGCAATCTCTACAGTGCCTCGCTGACCTACAACCAGGGCGGCTTCACGGCCATGGCGCCTATGAACTGCATGAAGGCACCAACCGCTTCGGCGACGAAGCGGTGACGCCGCTCAGCAATGGCGCGCGTCCTGACCGTACCTCCGGGCGCGGTCGGCATCGCCAACGAATGGGCGGCGAAATTGGGCGCCGGCTACCAATTCAAGGATATGATCGGCAGCCTGCAGCTTTACGGCATCTACGAGGTCATGCGCCGCGAACACACCGTCGCCGTCTTCAACGAACGCTCGCGCGATGGATATTTCCTGAGCGCTACGCAAAGCGTCGGCATGTGGGACATCAGCGGCTCGTGGGCGCACGCCAACGCCTCGCCGGGATCGCCGGGCACCGGCGTCCTCAACACCTACACCGTCGCGATGCCGGCGCCGGCTGGCGCCGCGGACTTCGCACTCAACACCCTGGACAGCAGCGCCGACCAATACGCGGCCGGCGTCAAATATCACTTCAGCCCGTTCATCAGCTGGTACCTGGTCGGCAGCTATCTTCGTAACGGACCGGGCGCGCATTATTGTCTGGGAGTCAGCGGCCATGGCTACGGTGTGTGCGGCCGCGACGCGAACAATAACGTGGTTGCCGGCAACAAGGCCAAAGCCGTCACAACCGGCATGACCTTCGATTTCTGATCGAAGGAAATCGTGAACTGAAAGGGAGCCCTTGCGGGCTCCCTTTTTTTTGCGGCACGATGGCTGCCATCTTCCCCCAAAGATCGCCGACGGATGAGCGTTCTTTGGTTTGGGTAAAGTCGGCTGGCGGCGCCGGTCGCCGGTCGCTGAACCCGGCATTAACGCCGGAAAGCGGAAAAGGGTTACGATCCGGCGTATCGCCAACCCCGATATCGAGAGACCGATGGCTCACCCCAATCCTGTTGGACTCCTCCGCATCTCGACGGGGCGCGTGCTTGCCGCTGTCATCATCGCGATGGCCGTGACGGCGGCGGGGCGAGCGCAGACGGTCTCCCCTCCGATCTGGACAGTGCCGGAAGTCGGCGCCCTGCCCCTCGACGATCACGGCCGCCGGGTGCGGCGCGGGCGCGACCTGATCACCTCGACCTACGCCCATATTGGACCGGAGGTGCCGGATCAGGCCAAACGTTTTGCCGGCAACAATCTCGCCTGCAGCAACTGTCATCTCGACGCCGGCACGAAGAAATTCGGCCTGCCTATCTTCGGGCTGGTCGAGCTGTTTCCGCAATACAGCGCCCGCCTCGGCGCCGAAATCAGCATCGAGGACCGGGTGAATTCGTGCATGACGCGCAGCATGAACGGCCGCGCGCTGCCGCCCGACAGTCCGGAAATGCAGGCCATCGTGGCGTATATCCGTTTCCTGTCTATCAGAGGTTCCAGCCGGGAAAGTGGTGTCGGGACTCGGGCACGGGATCGATGCCTGAACTCGACCGCGCGGCCGATCCGGTTCGCGGCAAGGCGATCTACGCCAATGCCTGTCTGTCCTGTCACAATACCGACGGCTCCGGAATCCGCCGCAGCCTGCCGACCACCGACCTCGGCTACATGGTGCCGCCGCTGTGGGGCGCTGACAGTTTCAACGATGGCGCCGGCATAGCCCGGCTGATCACCGCAGCGAACTTCGTCCATTTCAACATGCCGCACGGGACGGACTACCTCGATCCGCAGCTTACAGTCGAGCAGGCATGGGACGTCGCCGCTTATGTGATCTCTCAACCGCGGCCGACAAAGCCGAGCCTCAACAGAGATTTTCCCGACCTTCTCACCAAGCCCGTCGATGCGCCCTACGGTCCGTATGCCGATGGATTCGATCAGCAGCAACACACCTACGGACCATTCGCTCCGATCCGCGCGGAGCACGCCAAAAAAAGAGCGCCGCTCTGAAATTCAGACATTTCTAACTTTGACGAACCAAGCTGCCGTCGTTGAAATGCCCGATTTGCGGGGGCCCTTTTGACAGCGATTTCTGCGACGACGCCGTCGATCGGCGACGCCCTGGCCCAGCTGATTTCGGGCGGTGCCGGCGGTGCCACGACGCCGGCAGCTACGGCACGAACTCAGCTTCCTCCTCCGCATCGACCGGTGGCGACGGACCCGCGACCGTCGTCACCCTGTCCGATCAGGCGCAGGCAGCCGTCGCGAAGGCGCAATCCGATCAGGCCGCAGCCGACCGTTTGCAAGCCTATGTCGAGACCATCGCGTCAACACCACCAAGACGGCCGCGACCGACAGCCTGCAGAATATCCTCAGCGCCAATACCCAGCCGACGGACACACAGCCTGCGCAGCCAACGACAGGCGCGAAGGTCGAAGCGATCGTGGCGCAGATCACGGCGGCCACCGGCGCCGATCAGCCGCAGCCATTCCAGACATTTACGCCGACAAAGAGCCTGTCGAACAGCGTGACGTTCGACGGCTACACGCTGACGCTCGGTACCAACACCGGCACGCAGTATTATGGAGTCGAGCTGAGCAAGGCAACCGTGCGATTCACCGATCTCTAAGCTGGTGAACTGCAGCCCCATCGCCGACACTTCGGTCATACGCAACGCCAGACAGCCAGCCTGGCGTGCTTCCGCATCGACCTCGGCGCCACCTCGGGCGCCCACTCCACGCACGCCTGCGGCTCAAAATGCCTCGCAAAGCGCTAACCGGCGGGCAACCATTCAGGCAAATGCCCCGCGCGCATTACCGCGGCTTTCATAGCGGCTGGTCCATCGTTGCCTCCAAACAGGGAGGCTCGGATAACGATGCCCATTTTAAAAGAGTTTTGCCTTGCGATAGCGGCCTTTGTCGCATTTCTGTACGCCAGCCACGCTTATCTCGGCCCCGACGAAAGCGACGCCGTCAGGTATTCGGTAACCAGCAGGCAGATCCTGGCTGGGTGCAGACGCAGTTCCGGCGGAGCGCTGGCTGGTGAAGGATTCGATCACGACGGGTGCGTTCTGGACAGGTCCAGAACCGGCTCCGGCCGCACGCAGATTCGCCGGATACCCCTCGCCCGCGGCGCGGGTCAACCAGGTGTTCGCCCAGTTCGTACCCGGTGAGCGCAGGCGCCAGATTTGAGCGGAGAGCATATCGGCCAGTTTCTAGCGGTGCCGGATCAGGCCAAGGCACGCCAGGAAGGGAGCGCCGCGCTGAAATTCAAACATCCTTAACCCTGATCAAGCAAGCTCCCGTCATCGCAGGCGCGATCTGCGGAGGTCCGGCAGCAGCGGGTTGCCTCCTGGCGTCGCGATCAGCATCGGGATAGCCAACAGCAACAATGAAGCCGTCGACGCCATTACGATCACGCAGAACGTGGCCACGGCGACCAGCGATTCGGCATCCTCGTCATCAGCCGGCTCGATCTCCTCAAGCTCGGTGAACGCCCAATCGTCGTCGATCACGTTCCTGGTCAATTACGCAACGGGCGAGATCAGCGTGCAGCAATCGGCGGCGTCGCTGTCCGCGCAATCGACCTCGGTCGGCTCACCCGGATCGACCCTCTCGACGCTCGCCTGAACGACCCGGCGTGAATGCCCGCTGCGTTGGTCCAGACGGCACCCGCGAGCGGCTATTTCGAGCTCTTGATTTCCTCAGTGCTCAATGTTCCTAACGCGACCGCACCGGCCGTCAGAAGCGCAACCAAGGATAAAATGAGGACGCTTAAGTTCGTCAGGAAACTGGTCGCAGCCTGCCAGTCATGTCCGATGCCATAGCCGAGCCCCATATAGGCCGCTGTCCATATTACGCGTCCGAGCAGTGCGACTGCCAGGAATTTCGGAAAGTGAAAATGGGTGATTCCGGCGAGCAGGCTTGCTACCGAGCTGAGATACGACATGAACGTGCGCGTGATGAAGACTGTAAGCGATCCCCAACGGTCGAACAGCACTTGAACACGTGTTCGCCGCGACAACGAGTAGCCTATCCAGCGGCCATAGCGCTCCAGAATTTTGCCGCTGAGAGAGCGGCCAAGACCGTAACCGGCCGCGTCGCCAAGGACCGACGCCACCACGGTAATTGCAGCGGCCCAAATCCAACCTAGCCGCCCCTGGGAAGCCAATGAGCCCGCCACGGTCGTCGCGACACCGTCGGGCAAAGGAAGGCCGACGGCGCCGAGAAACAGTATCAGCCCCAGGACGGGATAGCCGTACACCAGCAACGCAGTCAGAACCTCGTCGCTGATCGCTGAAAACCAGCTTGAGTTTCCGCTTTTGATCTCCAACGAACCGACGGGTGCCAGATCGGCGATCGCCCGTTGAGCGCGCTTTGCATAGACGGAGGGCGAAGCGCCGGCTCGCTCCGCAATGGACCTGAGACTTGTATCCGGGTCGGTTTCCGGCGGCAGTCCCAGGCGCTCGATCAGGGCTGCGTTGGACGTCCTGTACGTGGAGGCGACGTATCGGATCGTCATCCAGGCCCGGATGCTGCTCGTCATCGGCGCCCCCGCCGCGTAGGCCGAACGCAGCAGCATGAACGAGCCATAGGTGCGGAGCCCGAAAAACGCAGCGCACAACACGGCTGCGACAAAGGCGACTGCGGCGATGCGGCGGACCCACTTTGATCGGAGATATGCGGAATTCGTCGTCAATGGACACCCCGCCGGCGACGGTCGCCCTGTAAATCATAGCCTTCGGGCCCGGCAGCGGATATGATTAGGATCACATGACTGGAATTGGATGCCTTGATGGCTATTGAGAGCTGGATACCACATTCCGTCCGGAAGGCGAGCACCGAGCGGACCCTCCAAGCCGGCCAGACCCTGTTCCGGACGGGAAGCCGGACCAGAGGCCTCTACGAACTCGTGAGCGGCAATGTTCGCCTCGTCCGTGTCGACTCGACCGGGCGCGAGGCAGTTCTGTTTGTCGCGGCTCCCGGCGATACCCTTGCCGAGGCTTCGCTATTTTCGGCGCGCTACCACTGCGACGCGATTGCATCGACGAGTGCCACCGTTCGCCTCTATCCGAAGCTGGCGATCCTGGACGAATTCCGGCGCGACCCGGAAGCGGCGCAGGCGTTCATGGCGATGCTCGCCCGCCAGGTCATGAATCTGCGCACCCGGCTGCAGTTGATGAATATCCGCTCGGCGCGAGACCGGGTCCGTGACTACATGGTGCTCAATGCAGGCCCCGACGGGCGGACCGTGTCGCTGCGAGGGACGCTGAAGGATCTCGCGACGGAACTTGGTCTGACCCATGAAGCTCTGTATCGCACGCTTGCCGGCATGACCAGCCACGGCGAGATTGAGCGGTCCCCCGGGAAACTCCGCGCGCTCGCCTTCCGCAAATAGTCAGCGGCTGATCCTGGATTGGCAAGGACATCCGGTCCGCGCCGAAGAAGCGGAACGCTGCAAGGTACCGGCTTTCACTATTGCGATCGGACATGAACGGCAATTAGCCGTGACCCGGGCTCGGCACGGCCGATCGTCGTATGATTAAGATCATATATTCCCGGCGCTATTCGATGTTAATGAAAACCGATCTCGTCCATCGGCTCTGCAATGGTCGACCGGTGCCGTTGAATATCTACCGCTACCGTTTGGCTTGTTGACGCAGGTCAATACGGAGGCCTGACGATCGAAGCACCTTTTCCAGAGCGTCACGATGGCTGCAACTCGTCCCTACCAATAGGGGTGGCCCGTGCTTGGTACTCTGGAAAGATCGGCAAACGCCGCCCCCTCCGTTGTCGGCGGAACAAAGGATCGAAACCTCCCCGGCGCTCGAGGACCGAAGAAGCCGCGGAGCGGTAAGCGCCTTGCCTTGGTGGCAATCCTGCTCGCAGTCGTCGTTGCTGGGAGCGCAGGTGCGTGGGAATTCTTTTTCAGTCCGGTCAATGTGCAGGTTTCGCAGGTTGAGCGCGATGTGCCTGTCCAGGTTTTTGGCCTCGGCACCGTCGAGGCCCGGGTGACGTCCAGGGTGGGATTCAAGGTCTCCGGCGTGCTCGTCGAACTTCGAGCGGATGTCGGTGATCGGGTGTCCAAGGGTGCCGTTCTCGCTCGCCTTGATGACCGGGAGCAAAGCGCACAGGTCGCCAGGGCCAAGGCGGCCATCGCACAGACTGAAGCCAATCTTCAACGGGCCAGAGCCAGCGTCGAGAAGGCGCAAGCCAACTACGACAATGCGACGCGCATCAGCGGGCGCCAGCAGAGACTCATTCAGACCAACTCCACCTCCGTCGAGGCGGCGGAGACGGCAAAGACGACGCAAGACGCCGCGCTCGCGGATTTGAATCTGGCGAATAGCGACGTGCTGGTGGCTGAGGCCAACATTGGCGACGCCAAGGCGCAGCAGCAGCTCCAATCAGCCACGCTGGACTTTCACACCCTCACGGCGCCTTACGACGCCATGGTGACTGCTCGACAGAAGGAACTCGGGTCGGCGCTTGGGACTGGTGAGCCGGTGTTCACGCTGATCGATCCGAAATCGGTCTGGGTGCTCGCCTATATCGACGAGAGCAAGGCCGGCGAAATTCACGTTGGGAATCCTGCCGAACTCGTCTTGCGATCGCTGCCCAGGCAGCGGTTTCAGGGGAAGGTTGTCCGGATCGAACCGGAAAGCGATCGCGTCAACGAAGAGCGCCGCGTAGAGATCGCGTTCGACCGCATACCCGACAGCTTCAATCTCGGCGAGCAGGCGGAGGTCTTCATAAGGACCATGCAGCTCCCGCAAGCCCTGCTGGTCCCGGAAGCGGCGATCACAGGGTTGGGCCAGGGTCGAGGAACGATCTGGACTGTCGAGGACGGGCACCTCCAGCAGCGCGAGGTGACGCTCGGACACCGGCTGCTCGATGGACGCTACGAGATTTCCGGCGGGCTGCCGGACAACGCCGACGCAATCAACCAATTGCGCAGCGGGCTGGGCATCGGCCGCGCCGCCAAAGTGGCCGCAGAGACACGCAAATGAACCTTGCGTACCGGGATATCAGGCACAACCTGCTGCGCTTCGTCCTGACCAACTTCGGATTGAGCCTGCTGCTCGGCATCGTGATCGTGATCACCGGGGTCTATGGCGGGCTGATCGACGACGCGCTGAGGCAGGCTCGCGCGGCCGACGCTGATCTCTGGGTGGTGCAGGCCGGCACCAATGGCCCCTTCGCCGAGTCATCGCGAATCCCGGGCGACACAAGGGAGCTAGTTGCACGGGTCTACGGCGTGGAGCGCGCAGGTGCGGTCACCTACCAATCGATCCAGACCGAGTTGAACGGCAAACCGCTCCGCCTCTTCCTCATCGGCTTTGAGCATGACCGCCCCGGCGGTCCGCGCAAGCTCCTGGCCGGACGCGATATCGTACGGAGCCATTATGAAATGATCGTCGACCGTTCCGCCGGGCTGGCGCTCGGCCAGGAGGTCCCGCTGGGGACCCACGGCCATAAATTCACCGTCGTTGGTCTGATGCGGAATGAACTTACATCTGCCGGCGATCCCGTCGGCTACATCACCCTGCACGATGCGCAAGAGCTGCAGTTCGAACTCTCTCCCGCGGCCGAACGCCGTGAGGTCTCCCGAGGCGGACCCTTGCAATCGAACGACCAAATCAACGCCGTCATTACCAAGGTTTCGCCTTACGTTCCGATCAATGAGGTCGCCGCCGCGCTTTCGCGCTGGAAGCACCTTAAAACGCTCACGCAGGACAATCAGGAACACTTGCTGAGCAAAGAGGTCATCGAGAAATCGCGCAAGCAACAGCTCATGATCATGGTACTGCTGATAATCGTATCGGCGGTCATCATCGCATTGATTGTCTACACGCTGACCATGGACAAGGTGCGCTCCATTGCCACGCTGAAGTTCGTAGGGGCGCCGGATCGGACCATTATCGGCCTTATCGTCGAGCAGGCTCTATCGATGGGAATCTTCAGTTATTTCATCGGGCTGGCGCTCGTTCTCATCTTCAAACCCTACTTTCCGAGGCGGCTGGTGCTGGATTTCGAAAGCATCGCCGTCGTATTCGTCGTCACGGTGGTGATCTGCCTTGCCGCGAGCACGCTGGGTATCCGGCTCGCGCTCAAGATAGACCCGGCGGAAGCGCTGGCGAGTTCGGGGTAGGACGATGCCCGAGACCGGCAAGCAGGCGATCGTCCGCGTCGAACACCTCTCCAAATACTTCGGCGCGGGGACTGCACGGGTCAATGCCCTGGTGGACATCAACATGGAGGTCCATCCCGGCGAGGTCGTCGGTCTGATGGGACCGAGCGGTTCAGGCAAGACCACGCTGCTCAACTGCATCGCCTGCATTCTGCAGCCGAGCAACGGGCGTATCACGCTCGACGGAGAGTTGGTCTACGACGATCGCTGGCTCAAGGCAGATTTGCGCCGGTTGCGCCTCGACAAGATCGGCTTCATTTTCCAGTATCCCAATCTGCTGCCATTCCTCGATGCCACCGACAATGTCGCCGTAGTGCTCCACCTCGCCGGGCTTGGTTCGGCGTCGGCCCTGACGCGTGCGGTCGAATTGCTGGACTACCTCGAAGTCGGCCACCGCAGGCATGCGATGCCCGCGCAGTTGTCCGGCGGCGAGGGTCAGCGCGTCGCGATTGCCCGCGCGCTTGCCAACCGGCCACGCATTATTCTCGCCGACGAACCGACCGCGCCGCTGGATTCGCAGCGCGCCAGGATCGTGATGGACCTGCTGCGCCGGATCGCCGTCGAACAGGATGCCGCGATCATCTGCGTTACACATGACGAAATGATCCTCGATCGGTTCGATCACATTTTCCGGCTGCGCGACGGCCGGCTTGAGACCGAGATGTCGGTTGAGAAGGAAACCGCCACTTAGCGTCACTCCAGGCGCTGCCTCGCTAGTCCATTTCCATGTCACCCACGCACTCAGCGCGATATCAGGGTTACGTGAGTGTACTTAAGTGCTTCTCCGTAAGATATAGACTGCAATATCGGGGCTCGACGATCTCGACTAGAGTCAGTCTTGGGCGGCCCATGCGTTCAATTTCACTGATCTTCTTGAAGGTGTCGAGATGACAGATGGAACGATCAAAGTCCTTCTGATGGTCATGCTGCTCGGTGGTCTTGTCGGTGCAACTTATGTCGCGGAGACCTGGGAATCTCTCCCGATGTTCGCAGCCCGAACGACGGCGGTAGTTTGGTCAGCGATGGCATTGCCGGAGCGCACATTGCAGCACATGTTCCTAAAGCGCGCTCCCTCTTGCGGCAATCATGTGTCAGCGCAGATCTCGGCGTCGGCTGTACAAGGCCATGCGGCATAGAAATTGAGCCGCGTTGAGACGACAGCGTGATCGCCTCCCTCGCGCGAAAGCTCACGCCAGCATTTGGAGGTTCTATTTTAGCCGGTAGCCTGCGTGACAACCGACGCATTGAGCCGTTACTTCCGCAAGCCCCGCAAACACCGGCTTCAGATCGCCGGTAACGGCCGCATCCTGGGCGGTAATGGCAAACCGGCTTGCAGCGCGGTGCATCGCCGTGCCGGCATCCTGCATCCCCTGCGGCATATATTTGGAAACGTCCGCGGCGCCGTGCAGCCCCAGCGACGACATTCCAAGCTGTGATTCCGCGAGCTTGGCCGCGACGTCCGGATGACCGGTGCCGAGCTGCATTTGGATCTCCTGGAGAGTTCTGGAGATGATCGCGCATGTTCGCCAGTGTTTCCTCGGCCAACATCGGAGGAAACTCTACCAGTTGCCGGGCGTCTGGAGCGCTGGGGGTAGACATATGATGGCTGTGTTGATGCTGGGCAACAGCGAATGTCGCGCTGCCGCCAAACAAAACAGCAGCAACGATGGCTACAAGAATACGCATATATCCTCCTAAAGGCCCGAACAGTTTAGCGCTTACCGCGGGTAGCGTGTATGATTTGGATCATATCGGCAGGATTTCGCGCGCCGCATCGCATCGCTCGCGGGCTTACGGCGCGCAATTTCGCCGCGTCGGCGCGCGTCAGTTCGGTGATGCGCGGCAGCGAGCCGGTGGTGGCGCCCTCCCCTCCCGGCGGCAGCGGCGCGTATTTTTCGCGCCAGCCCGAGGAAATCCTCGCTCAGCGCGTATCCGGCCACGCTTAGCGCATCCGGCCACCTTGCTCGTCCCATTGTTCCGTCCCTCGAAGCGCCACGGAATAGACGAGAGTCTTCGCCAAGCTGTCAGACCGAGTGGCAGGCGCCAGACTCCGATTTGCCGAGACAAGGAGGACAGTCCGATGCGGTCGAGCGGATCGATGCACGCGCAGATTGGAACCCTCATCATCGCGACGAGCGGTGTCCAGCTTGCCAATGGGTTCTTCGGAACCTTCATCTCCTTACGCGTAGCACTTGAGGACTTTGACGCGACCCTGGCGGGCCTCGTGCTCAGCGGCTATTTTGCGGGGTTCACAGTCGGCGCGATGCGCTGCGGACAGATTATCGAGCGGATTGGCCACATACGCGCCTATGCCGCCTTCGCAGGCCTGGTCGTCGCTGCGACCGCGGCGATGCCGCTCTTGGTCGGACCCCTACCCTGGCTGGTCCTGCGCGCGGTCGTCGGGTTCGGCTGCGCCGGACTTTTCGTCACAACTGAGAGCTGGCTTAATGCCAAGGCCCAGCCGTCGGAGCGCGGGCGTATCTTCTCGGTCTACATGGTCGGCACGTTCATTGGCCTCGCACTTGGACAGCTCCTGATCGGCCGGGCACGGATCGAAACTGCGACACCCTTCAACGCCATCGCCGCCCTTTTCGCCGTGGCGTTGGTCATGGTGAGTACAACCCGGGCAGAGCCGCCCCGAGCGACAGCCGCCGGGACCATGCCCTACGGCGAGCTTTCCCGCGCGGCACCCGTCGCAGTCATCGGCTCCGCGCTGAGCGGACTCGTCGCCAGCGCGTTCTACGCACTTGTTCCGGCGTGGATGCAAAGCAAGGGCATCGAGCGCGCGACCATCGGATTATTCATGCTCGTGGCTGTGTTAGGCGGCCTGGCGTTCCAGGTGCCGGTCGGCCGGCTCTCGGACCGCTTCGACCGGCGCATCGTGTTGGCTGCGCTCGGCGTCGGCTTCGCCGGCGCTGCAGTCGCGTTGATCCACCTGCCGCGCACGCTTCCGGTGATCTTGCCGGCCGCGGCCGTGCTCGGCGGCTTCATGTCGACCCTCTACCCTGTTTGCGTTGCCGACGCGCTCGACCTCATGCCGGCCGATAGGATCGTCGCCGTGAGCAGCCGCCTCATCCTGGTGAGCGGGCTTGGGTCGGTGCTCGGGCCGATCATCGGCATGAGCGTGATGCAGCGCTTCGCCATCGACGGCGTGTTCTACCTTATGGCGGCCACGGCAATCCTGCTGGCGCTCCTGGCCGGCGGAAGGAGCCTGGTTTCGGCGTCCCCGGTGCACCACGAAAGGCCCTTCGAGATCCTCGCCCCGCAAGCGGCCCCCCTCGCGCATGACCAACTCCACTCTACCGGGTAAATCGCGATGCCAGCGTTTGACCCTTGTCGTCGCAATCAGCTCAGCTTCAGTACCGGCGGCTATTTCGCCGCGTCGGCGCGCGTCAAGCCGATGATGCGCGGCAGCGAGCCGGTGGTGGCGGCGGGATCGGCACCCTCGGCTCCCGGCGGCAGCGGCGCGCGCGCGGTGGCGTCGGGGAAGCGCTGCTTCATCTCGCGCAGGAAGCCGTCGAGCGTATCGACCTTGGCGGCCATTTTGGCGATTTCGCCGAATTCGGCGCTGTTGGCGGCGACGGGTTTGCTCGCGACGTCGAAGGCGGTGCGGTCGGTCTCGCCGCTCATCAGCGGCGCGTATTTCTCGCGGAATCGCGCCAGCCCGAGTGCGTCCTCGGCCAGCGCGTATCCGACCACGGCGCGGATCACATCGCTCTTCTCCGTGGAGTTCAGCGGCTTGAAGTCGCGCCAGCGCTCGCCATAGTACAATTCGATCTGTTCGGACGCCTCGCGCCAGCGCCGCGCTGCCCAGTAGATATCCGAGCGCAGACGGATCGCTTCGCGGCCGGTGATGTTGGAGATGATGTCGAGCGCAAGGTCGTGACGGCCGACGTCGCTCTGCGCACGCGCCTCCAGCAGCAGCCGCTGCTGGCGCAGCTCGCCGGAGAGATCGGCGATGCGCGTGGTGCGAAGCGCCGAGATCGCCCGGTCCGGCTTGCGGTTGGTCAGGTAAACCATCGCGAGCCTTGCTGCGACCTGGGCGCGCGCCGCGCCCTCCAGCCGCTTGTCGACCTGGTATTGCAGGAGTTCGGCGGCCTGGTCGAGCAGGTCGACTGCAACCAGCCGGTCCGCAAGGCGACGGATCATTTCGTCGCCGCGCCGCCCGATCGGCGTCAGTTCGCGATTTTCATAGAACATGCCGAGCGCATCGACCGGCGGAAGATCGTCGCCCTTGGGCGTGAGAAACAGCTGTACGAACAGCGCCGAAACCGCGTCCTGCGCCTGCCGCGCGGCTTCCGAATTGGGCTGCAGCCTGGTCGCGACCCTGGCCGCGGCAAAGGCCTCCGCGTAACGGCCGGTGTCGGCGTAGATGCGCTCCAGCATCTGCTCGGTCCTGACCTCGACGCCGTCGCCCCGCCACGTCGCCTGCAGCGTTTCGAGTTCGCGCAAGGCGTCGGGCTGGCTGATTTCGTCGCGCCGCTGCTTGAGCGCGATCCAGCGCAGCTTGGCCTCGGCCGCCGCGGGCCGGTCCGGCGAATCCATGGCGAGCTTGTATTGGTCCAGCGCGTCCTTGTCGTGTCCGAGCCCCTCGGCGAGCCAGCCCCGCAGCACCCCGATCGAGGGTTGCATGTCGGGCGGCACGCCGATGACGTCGAGCTCGCTGCTGCGTTTCGACGCTCCCGGAAAATCCTTGACCTCGAGCGCGGCGCGCATGGCATCCGCCTCCACGATGCGCTGCAGATCGGTCGGCAGCGAGGGGATCGCCACCTCGGCGTTCTTGAATTTCTCCCGCGCGTCCGCCCACTTCTCCTGGCGCGCAAAGGCCAGCGCTTTCCACAATTGCGAATCGTAATTGCCGCCGACGGTCGGGTTGTTGAGGTCCTTCAGGGCCTTGTCGGGCCGGCCGATCAGGCTGTTGGCGACCGAGCGCATGACCAGCGCATTGGGGTCCTCGAGCCCGGCCTTGGCGCCGGAGAGAATGAGATCGAGAACGCCCTTGGCCTCGTGGTACATCGCGCGCGACATATAGAAACGAGCGAGATCGAGGTTGGCAGCGATGCGCCGCTCGGACTCGGCGGCCCCGGCCGCGGCGATCAGTTCATCCTGCCGCGCGATGAAGTTGCCCTCCTGCCCCTTGCGCCACTCGATGGGATCGAAGACCGGACGCGCCGCCGACGTCGCGCGCTGGGCGCCGACCTCGGCCGATGACAGCGTCAGGCCGCCGGGCCGGCCAAGCAGGATCTTGTCCGGTGTGATTTCGACGGTGATGTCGTCGGAGTTCGGCCGGATCGCGACGCCGTGGACGGATTCGAGCAGCGACATCTCGACGAAATCCTGCCGCTTGATGAAGCCGCGGACCGGCGCCGCCGCCGTCACCACCATGATGGTATCGCCGGCGTCCGGATCGACCAGCCGATGCAGGCGGCCGGCCTTGGCCAGAGGCACCGTGACATTGGCGAGCGAGGGGTCGGCGATGTTGCGGATCGCCACCAATGGCTGGCTCGGCGCCCGCAGAGTATCGGAAAAGTTGAGCGTCCAGGTCTTGCCATCAGCCTTGCCATCAGGCCTTGCCGCCGGCCTCTTCGTCGCTGGTCAGCGACGGCAGTTGCGGGCGGTTGAGACGGATGCGGATCGCCTGCCCGTTGTCGAGCGCGAATACGCTGACGTCCGATATGATCGAGCCGCCCCTGCTGCGGATCGGTTCGACATCGATCGGTCTTGCGGAATCGAACACCAGCCATACCGCGTCGGCGCGGCGGAACGCCGCCGCCGGCGTCGGCGCGGCGAACGAGAACGTCAGGTTCAGGCCTTCGCTGGTTCGCATCGCCGCGACGATGGTCGCGCCGGCCATGCTGGCCGGAGCCGGCTTGGTCTCGGATGCCGGCTCGGCGGCCGGGGCCGCCATTTTCGGCGGCGGCGCAGCCATGGCGGCAGGCATTTCCTTTGCTTCCGCCTTCTGCTTCGGCGGTTCGGATTTTGCTGCTTCGAGATTCGGCGCTTCGAGCTTTGGCGCCTCTGACTTCGGTGCCTCGGCCATCGGCGCTTCGGATTTCGGCGGCTCGGAGACCGGCGATGTCGTCGGCGCCGTCTCGGGCTTGATCTCGATATTGGCCTCCTTGGCAAACGTCTCGGAGGTCGGCGGCACGATCGGCGCGGCCCGCTTCGGCCGGGCCGGCGGCTCGGCGAGTTTCGCCGCCGCGACCAGCGCGGCTGGCGAGGTGGCCGGAGTGGCGGATTCATGGCCGGCGGACGCGGCGTGCGCCGGTGCGGCCGCGGCCGCGGCCGGCGACGGCAGCGCCGGCGGCTTCTGCGCCTGCTGGAAGGCGACGTCGATCACGTAGTTCTTCTCTTCGCGGAAGGAATGGACGTCGACATCGCCGATCATCGTCATTTCCACCGAGGTCGCGTCGCCGACGATCTTCTGGCTGATCGAGGCGATGTTCGGCGGCGCCGCCTCCTTGGCGTCGGCCAGATCGAAGGTGACCGGCGCGTTGAACTGCAGCGTGAGCTTCTGGTCGTTCAGCACCGAGGACACGCCTAAACCGTCCTGCATCTCGAACACGAACCGCACGAAGGTCGGCTGCACCGAGGTGCGCACGCGGATGGTCGGCCGCCGCTTCGCCTCGGCCTCCGCGCGCTGCAGGCGAAGCGCGCGCTCGGCGGCGCGTGCGCGCTCGGCGAGTTCGCGGACCACCTCTTGCGGCAGGCTCGGCGGCGGACCCTTCCAGGAGTCGGGCAACAGATCGATGAACACCCGTTCGCCGGCGGTCATGGTGTTGACGGTGACCCGGCGCGCCAGCGACAGCCGGATCGCCGAGCCGTCGGGATCGCGCCGCGCGGAATTGATGTAATCGGGCGCGCCCTCCGGCACTTTCTCGACCGGAATATCGACCGGCTGCGAGAAGCGGATCACCAGGATCGAGCCCGCGGTGGTCACGTCCGACGGGACATCCCTGGCGAGCTTGAGGACCAGCCGGGCGTAACCGTCGGCCGTGGAAAACATCGCCTCGCCCTTCACGGGATCCGCCGCCCGGCAGGCGCCGGAATAGCCGAGGCCGATCAGGACCAGGACTGCGGCAAGCGTTGGGGTGCGTCCGAGGCAACGCTGCGCCGCCCGCACGCAGGCGCGGGCTTGCGACCAAAATCCAGCGGCAGCCTTTCGCGCCATTCCAAAGGGTCTTTCAGATCAAAGGATCGCTGCGGCGGGACGCCCTCGCGTGCGCGCGCCTCGCGCTTCGAATCCTAGAATTGGCGAATTAAGGTCCTGTTAAATATCCCGTTAGTTGCTCTTCTGCGGCAGCATCTTGCCTTCGATTTTGGGAAGATCGGCGGCGGCGGAAGCGGACTGATCCGATCCGGCGCGCCGGGCCATTTCGACGGTGAGCCGCTCGGCCGAGTCCGTGGACATCAGGCCGAGGATATCCGACATCTTGCGTGGCGCGATCTGGGTGGCGATCTCGATCAGCACCGGCATTTCGAGGTGGTCGAACACCTTGGCGGCGTCCTTCGGCTTCATGCCTTCATACATGGTGATGATGCCCTTGAAGCGGGCGTTATCGGCTTCGGTTTTCTGCTGGGTCGCGGTGGTGATGCGGGATTCCGTTGCCTTCAGTTCATCGGAGCGCGATTCGATCCGCTTCTCGGCGGCCTTGAGCAGGCTCTCGCGAATGTCGATCTCACGCGCGCGGGCTTCGAGCTCCTGGCGCCGCGACTGCAGCCGCTCGAGGATCGCCCGCTCGGAGGCCGACACCGGCGCGGTCGGCTCGGGATAGATCACCGTCCCCTCGGGCGCCTTCGGCGGTTCCGGCTCGGCGGGCTTGGCGGCTTCTTCCTTCGGCTTTTCGTGGACGGTTCCCGTGGTGTCGACCGGGGCGATCTTGCCGCCGGGGAAGTTGAAATTGTCCTGCGCCCAGGACGTTGTGCCCGATGACGTTGTGCCCGATGACGTCTTGCCCGCTGGGATCTGGTAGTCGAACACATAGCCGCCGTCGATCACGAGGCCGGCGACCTTGAGCACCGTAAGGCCTGCGATTGCGACCAGCACGACTGGAATGACGCGAATATCACGAAGCGATTTCATGCGGCGAGGCCACCAGTCCTTCTGCGGTCGGAGAACGCCTGCGCTGCCGCTGCGACCGCCTTGGCGGTCGACGCCGCGGGTGCGTCGGGCTCCGGCTCCTCGACTGCGGAGGCGGGCCGCGCGGCGATCGCGATCCTGGACAGCCGCCGGAACACATTGTCGCCTTCCGCGAGCTGCTTCTTCAGCTGCTGCGACATCTGCTCGGCCGAGGTGAGCTGGCTGCCGAGATGCTCGTTGACATCGCGAACGGTATGCTTGAGGCCGCCGATCGCGCGCTCGGCGATCTCGGTCGCGGTGATCAGTTCGGCGATCGTCGCCTTCAGCGAATGCTCATCCGCCTTCAGCCGCTTCAGCCGCGTGTTCAAGAGCATGCAGTAGCCTATTGTCACCATTAGCAATATTGCGACCAGGCTCTCGATCGCAATTCCAAGTGTATGACTCATTGGGCCTCCAACGCCTTGTTTTGCTCATCGGCCTTCTCGAACATCGCGAAGGTGGTATTCGGCTTGCGCAATTGTTTGGTGACGCGGATGGCGACGCGGTCGCCCACCCGCCCCATCCGCCCCTCGGTCAGGATGACGCTGCCGCACCGCACCTCGACCAGCGCATCGGCGCGCATGTCGAGCGGCAGGGTGTCGCCGACCTTCAGCTTCATCAGCTGCTTGAGCGGCACCTCGGCCTCGTAGAGCACGGCGTCGACCGAAATCTCGGCTTGCGCGACTTCGGTGGCGAAATGACCTTCCCAGATCGGATCGCGGCCGAATTTTTCGCCCATGAACATCTGCAGCAGCACGGGGCGAATCGGCTCGATGGTCGCATAGGGCAGCAGCAGTTCGATATTGCCGCCGCGGTCCTCCATGTCGATGTGCAGGCGCACCAGAATCGCGGCGTTGGCGGGACGGCTGATGGCGGCGAAACGCGGATTGGTCTCCAGCCGGTCGATGGTGAAGGTCACCGGCGACAGCGGCCGGAACGCCTGCTCGGCGTCGGTGAGGACGACCTCGACCAGCCGCTTGACGAGGTTGGTTTCGATCGTGGTGTAGGGCCGGCCTTCGATGCGCAGCGAGGTCTGGCCGCGGCGGCCGCCGAGCAGCACGTCGATCATCGAATAGATCAGGCTGGAATCCACGGTGGCGAGGCCGAAATTCTCCCATTCCTCGGCCTTGAACACCGAAAGCACGGCCGGCAGTGGTATCGAATTCATGTAGTCGCCGAACCGCACCGAAGTGATGCGGTCGAGCGAGACTTCGACGTTGTCGGAGGTGAAATTGCGCAACGAGGTCGTCATCAGCCGCACCAGGCGGTCGAAGACGATTTCGAGCATCGGCAGACGCTCGTAGGACACCATCGCCGAATTGATGATGGCGCGGATGCCGGAATGGTCGTCGAGATTGACCTCGCCGGCGGAGAAGCCGAGCAGATTGTCGATTTCCTCCTGGGAAAGGACCCGCTCGCCGCCGTTCTTGCCGCCGCCGAAATCGCGGCTGCCGTCCTCGACCATGGCGGCCCATTGCAGCGCCATGGTTTCGGAGAGTTCATTGGCCGCAGCCGCTTCCGCGGCCTCCGCGGGATCCTCCGAATCGAGCGAGGCTTCCCATTGGGCTGCAATTGCATCCTGGTCGACTGGATCGTTGCCCGCCATGTTGTCAGACCCGTCCCGTCATTGAACGACGACTTCCTTGAACAGCACGGCGCTGACCTGGTTCGGCGCCACCGCGACATTGACCCGCTTGGTCAGTTCTTCCTTGAGCCGGAACAGCCCCGCCGAACCGTTGAGATCGGTCGGGCGCAATTCGCGCAAATAGCTCTGGAAGATGTCGGTGACGCGCGGCATCGACGGCTTGATCGCCTCGACCTGCTTCTCTTCCTTGAGCTCGAGCACGAGCTTGACCTTGAGATATTGCACGCGCTCGCCGGGGGAGCCGGCCAGGTTGACCAAAATCTCCGGCACGTCGACGAAGGACGGCGGCTTCGCCGCCGGCGCCTCGGCATGCATCTCCTCGCCGCTGTGGTGGAAGAACAGGAGCCAGGCCCCGATACCGCCGCCGATGACGACCAGCAGGCCCGCGGCCGCGATCATTATCTTGAGTTTGCCCTTGGGAGCCGGTGCGGCTTCGATCCCTTCGCGCGCCTTCCACCTGGTCGTTGTCCGCCATCGCTCAGCCCGGTCCGGTCTTTTCTAGAAAAATGAACTCGATGCCGCGATGCAGGCCATGACGCGATACAAATGCCCCCAGCGCACACGCGCTCTCCTGTGGCGACGCTAAGGTAACAATGGTTAATGGAATCTTTCTTTTGCCCGCCGGGTGGGAAAAAGTTGCCGGGCAAACATGGTCAACAAGACCTTTCTGCCGCCCGCAAAGCATGCGGCGAAACAGCTAACTCCTTATAAAAACGTCATTTTACGACTTGGCACGGCTTTCGCTGTAATGAATGGCGAACCGCGGCTTGGGAGAGCCTTCGGTTCGAGCGATCCGCTGGAGATGCTTGGGAGAGCAGACCGGCGGTTCATCAGAGGGGAGAACCACCGATGGAGAATGCGCTTCTCATCGGACTATCACGGCAGATGGTCTTGGAACGGCAGATGGATGTCGTCGCCAACAACCTCGCGAACGTCAACACCAACGGTTTCAAGACCGATGCGTCGCTGTTCCAGGAATACCTGAAGACCGGCGCGCATGAGGACAATTTCGTCGGAAGCGACCGCGCCGTCAGCTACGTGCAGGACATCGGCACCTATCGCGACGTCACGCAGGGCGGGCTGTCGGCGACCAACAATCCGCTGGATCTCGCGATCGACGGCAGCGCCTATCTGGTGGTGCAGACGCCCGGCGGCGAGCGCTACACCCGCGACGGCGGCCTGCAGCTCAACAACCAGGGTCAGCTGGTGACGGTCGCCGGCGATCCCGTGCTCGGCGCCAGCGGCCCGATCGTGTTCCAGCCGACCGACCACGACATCAACGTTTCCCCCGACGGCACCATCACCGTGCTGGAAGGCAACGGCAGGACCGATGCGATCCGCGGCAAGCTTCGCCTCGTCAGCTTCGCCAACGCGCAGCGGATGCTGAAGGAAGGCTCCAACCTCTATTCCGCGGGCGAAGGCGGCACGCCCGACCCCGACGTCAAATCCCAGGTCCGCCAGGGCTTCATCGAGAAGTCCAACGTCAACTCGGTGGCGGAGATGAGCCGCATGATCGAGGTGACGCGTGCCTACACCCAGATCGCGACGCTGCTCCAGCAGCAGAGCGACCTGCACAAGACCGCGATCCAGCAGCTCGCCGACGTTCCCGCGTAACCGCCACTTCAGGAGACGACCCATGCAAGCTCTTCATACCGCGGCGACGGGAATGGCGGCCCAGGAACTCAACGTCCAGGTCATTTCCAACAACATCGCGAACCTGCGCACCACCGGCTACAAGAAGCAGACCGCCGCGTTCCAGGACCTGATCTACGAGCACATCCGCCGGGTCGGCGCGCAGGCGTCCGACCAAGGCACCATCCTGCCGGTCGGCATCGATATCGGCGGCGGCGTCAAGACCGTCGGCACGCCGCGATCGATGACGCAGGGCACGCTGTCGCAGACCGGCAACGATCTCGATATCGCCATCACCGGCGAGGGATTCTTCAAGATCCAGATGCCGGACGGCACCTATCAATACACCCGCGACGGCACCTTCCAGATGGACAACCAGGGCCGCATCGTCAACGCCCAGGGCAATCTGGTGCAGCCCGCGATCACGATCCCGCAGAATGCGTCGGGCCTCACGGTCAACGCCCAGGGCCAGGTCTCGGTGACGCTGCCGGGCTCGACCACGTCGACCATCATCGGCCAGATCGGCCTGACGCGCTTCATCAACAAGGCCGGCCTGCAGCCGGTCGGAAACAACCTGTTCACCGACACCCCGTCGTCCGGCCCGCCGCAGGACGGCCTCGCCACCGCCGAGGGCTATGGCAGCCTCACGCAAGGCAGCCTCGAGCAGGCCAATGTCGACGTGGTTTCGGAAATGTCCGATCTGATCGCCGCCCAGCGTGCCTACGAAATGAACGCCAAGGTGGTCAGCGCCGCCGACCAGATGATGCAAACCACTTCCGCGCTGTTCCGCTGAGGGAGCTGACGATGACGATACGCACCCTGTTCGCTGCAGCCGCCCTGCTCGCCGCCGCCGTCACACCCGCGCTGGCCCAGGCCGACGACGTTATCCTGACGCCGGCGCTTCGCGCCGACGTCACCGTCACCAGCGACCTGGTGCGGATCGGCGACGTCATCGACAATGCCGGCGCGGCGGCGCAGATCGCGATCTATCGCGCGCCGGATCTCGGCACCACCGGCTCGCTGCCGGCCGAGCAGGTGCTCAACGCGTTGCGGGCGCATCAGGTGATCGGCGTCGATACCAGGGACATCAAGGTGATTTCGGTGACGCGCGCGGCGCGGACGCTGGACGGCAAGGAGATCGAACTTCAGGTCGCCCGCGCGCTGGAGCACCGCAACGGCCTCGGCGCCGCCGCCAACCTCAGCCTGACCTTCGACCGCGACGTACAGGACTTGAGGCTGGACGCCTCCAACACCGGCGCGATGCAGCCGGTTTCGGCCCGCGTCGACCAGCGCAGCGGCCGCTTCGACGTCAGTTTCGAGATCGGCAACGATGCCGGCACGCCGCCGACCAAACTGCGCTTTACCGGCACCGCGGTCGAAACCGTGGAAGCCGCGGTGCTGGCGCGCGACGTCGAGCGCAACGAGGTGCTGAAATCCTCCGACGTGGTGACGGAGCGGCGGCCGAAAGCCGCCGTGGGTAGCGACGCGGCCGTTCGCGACCGCACGATCGGCATGCAGATGCGCAGGCAGCTGCGCGCCGGCCAGGCGCTGCGGACCGCCGATCTCGCCAAGCCGGACCTCGTGATGCGCGACCAGAGCGTCACCCTGATCTACCAGTCCACCGGGCTGTATCTCACCGCCAGCGGCAAGGCGCTGGAGAACGGCACCGAGGGCGACGTCGTCAACGTCCTCAATCTGCAATCCAAGCGCACGGTGGTCGGCACCGTGGTCGGGCGCGGCCAGGTCGCGATCACCATCGCATCGCCCCGCTTTCTCGCCCCCGCCCCCGCACCGGACCAGACCTCGTCGATCTCGCCCGCCGCGGCACCGATAGCGCTTGCCGCCACCACTTCGCCAGTCGCTCCAAAAGCCGAGTAAGGTACATGTTCAGGTCCAGTTGCAGACGTTTCCTCGTTACCGGCGCATCGCTGATGGTGCTGTCCGTCGCCAGCGGGTGCTCGTCGATCGACCGGCTGTCGCAGATCGGCGAGCAGCCGAAGCTCGCGGCGATCGAAAACCCGACGACGCAGCCCGGCTACAAGCCGGTGCAGATGCCGATGCCGAAGCCGGAAGCGGTGTCCTACAACGCCAATTCGCTGTGGCGGAACGGCTCGCGCTCGTTCTTCAAGGACCAGCGCGCGCACCAGATCGGCGACCTCCTGACCGTCACCGTCAACATCACCGACCAGGCCAACTTCGCCAACGAGACCCAGCGCAGCCGCACCAACAAGGAAGATTCGGGGATCACCGACTTCATCGGCGCCAAGACGCTGGGCGCCACCGCGGCGAAGGTGCTGCCGGGCCGCATCCTGACCGCGGATTCGACCGCCTCCAGCGACGGCAAGGGCTCGGTGCAGCGCCAGGAAAGCCTGCAGACCAACGTCGCCGCCGTGGTCACGCAGCTGTTGCCGAACGGCAATCTCGTGGTCGAGGGCAAGCAGGAGATCCGGGTCAATTTCGAAGTCCGCGAACTGATCGTCGCCGGCATCGTGCGGCCGGAGGATATCCAGAGCGACAACACCATCGATTCCTCGAAGATCGCGCAGGCGCGCATCGCCTATGGCGGCCGCGGCCAGATCATGGACGTGCAGCAGCCGCGCTACGGCCAACAGGTGATGGACGTGCTGCTGCCGTTCTAACTTTGGGCATGATCCGGAAAAGTGGGAACCGGTTTTCCGAAGGAGACCATGCCGAAACGATAAAGAGCTCCCACATCACATCGCGAACCTAGGCGCGATGCGATGTAATACGCGGCCTCCGGCAGCTCCCCTGCCGGAGGCCGCGATCGTTTTTCCTGCCCATCGTTGGAAGTCCCCCTCACTCGTTCAGCTGTTGTCGCCCCAATTCAGCCGCCCGACAGTTCTTCAACCAACGTCATTGCATGCACTTGCGGACGAACTGGATCCGGTCGAGCAGCCCGAGGCCTTGCGCTTCGGCCTGCTTGCGGCAGCCTTCGCGCCTGTCCAGACGCAGTTCGACTTTTTTCAGCAGACCGAGGCCGATATCGCCGGAGACCTGCGGCGCGGCGCCCTCCGCAGCCGAGGCTTTGACGGCATCGGCTGATGGTCCGTCGCCGGCGGCCCTTGCCGCGTCCTCGAGACGTTTGAGATCTGCGGGACTCAATTTCGGCCGGTCGATATTCAGCGCGATCTTGTTCAGCTTGCCGGTGAAGGTGAACGGCGTGCTGTAGTCGTCGTCATCAACCGGCGTGCCGGTGTCGGACCCGATATCGAGCGACTCGTCCCACTGCAGGATGAGGGGCAGCGTATGCTCCATTTTTTCGGTCGCGACCGCATTGCCGTCGACCTTCAGCACGCCGGTGCCGCCGGCTCCGATGCCGCTATAGTCGCCGAACACCATGGTTGCCGCGCCGAGACCGTCATATTTGAAGTCGAACTCGATCTGGTGCTTCCCGGGGGTCAGCTCCGGTCCCTCCCAGCGCACGCGCTTGAGGTCGACCAGGTTCCAGAGAAATACGGGCTTGTTCTTCAGCAGATAGAAGCCGTAGCCGCCGAACCGTCCGCCCTGCGTGATCAGCATGCCCTCGGCACCGCCTTGCGGAATCTCGACATCGGCCTTGAAATTGTAGGAGGTGTTGAGCACGCTCGGCGCATCGCCGTTCGGCGTGCCGGTGATCGGCCGCGTCCAGGTGAAGAAGGTACGACCGGCGCTGAGGCTTGGCCGCGGCGTTACCAGCCGCCCGGCCACTGAAGAATCCAGCGGCAGCACCTGATATTTTTGCGCCTCCTTCCAGAACAGATCCTGCATCTCCTTCAGCTTGCCAGGGTTCTTGGCCGCAACATCTTCATACTGCGTCCAGTCGTTCCTGAGATCGTAAAGCTCCCAGGGATAATTGAGCGGGCTTGGCAGCTTGATGCCTGCGGTAACCCATGGCGGCCGCAACACCTTGGTGCTGGCGATCCAGCCGTCGTGATAAATCGCGCGGTCGGCGAACATCTCGAAATACTGCGTCGTGTGCGTCGAGGGTGCGTCGGCGTTCTTCTTGTCGAAAGTGTACATCATGCTGACGCCCTCCATCGGGCTCTGCTTGATGCCATCAACGACCTTCGGTTCCTTGATACGGGCCGCCTCGAGGATGGTCGGCGCGATATCGATGACGTGGTGGAACTGGTTGCGAATCCCGCCTTTGTCCGTGATCACCTTCGGCCACGAAATCGCCATGCCCTGCCGGGTGCCGCCGAAATGCGACACGATCTGCTTGGTCCAGGAAAACGGTGTATCGAACGCCCACGCCCAGCCGATCGACATGTGGCCGTAGGTGCGGTCGGTGCCCCAGACGTCGTAGAAATATTTGAGTTGTTCCTCGACCGACGGGTTGGCCTGGTTGAACATCGCCACTTCGTTCGGCGTACCGTTCGGCTGGCCCTCGGCGCTCGTGCCATTGTCACCGTTGATATAGATGATCAGCGTGTTGTCGAGCTTGCCGAGGTCGTCGACCGCCTGAATCACGCGACCGATCTCGTCATCGCAGTAAGCGACGAAAGCCGCGAAGACGTCAGCCTGCCGGATGAACAGCTTTTTTTCGTCGGCGTTGAGCTGGTCCCATTCCTTGATGAGGTCCTTGGGCCATGGCGTTAGCTTGGCGTTTTGCGGAATGACACCGAGTTTCTTCTGGTTGGCGAAGATCGTGTCTCTCAGCTTGTTCCAGCCATCGTCGAACAGATGCATGTCGCTAATCTTCTTGATCCACTCCGGCGTCGGATGATGCGGCGCGTGGGTGGCGCCCGGCGCGAACTTGATCAGGAAGGGCTGATCGGGCGATAGCGCGTTGATACGGTTCATGTAGTCGATCGCTTCGTCCGCCATGGCCGTCATCAGGTTCCAGCCGGGCTTTCCGACATAGGGATAGATCGGCGTCGTGTTTTGGACGAGATTGCCCGGCTCCCACTGGTTGGTGTCGCCGCCCATGAAGCCGTAGAAATATTCAAAGCCCATGCCGGTCGGCCATTGATCGAACGGACCGGCCTGGCTTGCCTGATATTCGGGGGTGTTGTGGTTCTTGCCAAACCAGGCGGTATGGTAGCCATTGTCCTGCAGGATGCGGCCGATCGTGGCCTTGTCCTTGGTGATGATGCTGTCGTAGCCGGGATAGCCGGTAGCCTGCTCGGCAATCACGCCGTAGCCGACCGAGTGATGATTGCGGCCGGTGAGTAGCGCGGCCCGGGTCGGCGAACACAACGCCGTCGAATGGAAGTTGGTGTAGCGCAGACCGTCACGCGCGATCCGCTCGAGCGCCGGCGTCGGAATGACGCCACCGAACGTCGAGGGCACGCCAAATCCGGAATCGTCGGTGATGATCAAGAGCACATTCGGCGCGCCCTTGGGCGGAACGATGCGCGCGGGCCAATAGGGTCTCGATTTCGTCGCTTCGCGTTCGATCTTGCCGCCGAATTTTTCCGGCGGCGCCGGAAGCTGCTCGCCGGTGATGGTCGTGGTGGCGCTGGGCGACCCCGGAACGCCGTTGATCTGCTGAGCGCGTGCCGAAACCGAAACCAGCAACGACATGCTCAACGCGGCCACAATCGTTTGATGCGATTTCATGATGAAGCTCTCCCGATACAAGCGAACACAGCAAATGTGCGCGACGTTGGAGGCTTACTGATGATTCATCGCGCTGCGCAAAATAAAGAAGATGTTGCTGCCAACGCAGAGCGCCTGCCATTGATTCAGGTCAAGCGCGCATGACGATTGTCACAACTCCAGGAGCGAACGTTCAGGAGTTGTGGTCAATATTGCACAGCACCGATCGTGACACTGCTATTCAATCCGCGACAGCGTCAGCGTCACTGACGGTTCTCAAGCGAGTGACTGAACCGAAGTGCCGCTTGATGCACGTCAACGATGCGCTTCGCCGACCGGAAGATAATAATCGGTGCGAAGAAAGGGAGAACACGATGAAACAGATCAGCCTGAAGCGATTGTTTTTAGCTACCGCCGTTGTTGCGCTCGGCGTCGCCGGTTCGATTGATTGGTCGGTGAACGATGGCCTCTCATTGTCCATCGATCGTGCGCAAGCGCGTGTCGGACGTCCGGCTACTCCGGGAAGCGTCGCCGGCGTCGCGCGCCGAACGACGCGGCGGGCCGTGGTCGGGGGAGCGGCCGTCGGAGGCGCGGTGGTGGTGGCGCCTGCCTGTGTCCGCGTTCTGGTGAACGGGGCGTATGTCTGCCGCTAAGGAGAGACAACCCGGAACCGAAACGTTCGCCTTGAGCGCGGTGGCTGGCCTCGGTTCTGATTCAATCAGAACCGAGACTCCAGAAATCGTGTGGCGGCTATCGCGCATGCGGCGTTAAATGCTGTGCCGGAGGCCATGATGGTTTGAACGCGGTTTCTCGCGATCTCGGCACAGAGGGGCTGACGTTGGCACGCAAGCGTCGGAAATCCGGCAGCACAGAGGGGTCGCGGAAGCGGCCTGCCGAAGAACCCTCGCAAGGTCCATCTCCCCCTGCCCGATCCGCATCCGGCTTCCCGCAACGCCGAATCTGGATCGCGGCGTCGGTCGCCGCCAAGCGAGTACACACAAGACTCGCGCCAAAAACGAAATATGTTCTATATTCAACCTCTGATAACCAGCGGAGGGAAGAGAAATGGCAACGGTATTTGTCGAGGCACGACCAAAGGGCAGACCGGAAGCAGCGGCAATCGATGATTACGTCGTGGAAGACCACGCGGATCATCCGCTTGGCACCTTCAAAACCCAACACGAAGCGATTGATTGGGCCAAAAGAAATGGTCACTCACCTCATGTCGCCCGGGTTCGCCATCTTAATGATAAGAAAAAGCCGGACCATTGGCGCGCGGTGTAAAAGGGTCTTGGCATCGGCACCCCAGCGGAAACGGCGAGATCCTACCGGGCAAATCGTACAGGCGGCGCGGGTGGGTTAGCGAAGGTAACCCGCCCTACGCTCCTCCGCTCTACCTCTGCGGCCCCGACAACGATATCTCCTGCTCGGCGCGGAAGACGTTGCCGTAGAGGCCGGCGATCCACTGGCGGCCGCTCGAGGTCATGTTGAGATATTGGATCTCGGTCTGGATATGGGGCGCGACGCTGTTCCAATAGAATTGCGGGTAACGGTTGACGATGTCGGCGGGGGACTCATAGCCGAGCTGGCGGTTCATGCCGACTTCTTCGAACTCGTAATAGAGCGCGTTGGCCTTGCGGATGTAGTTGAGATCGCCGAGTTGCCCGATGAAATCCGCCGCCCGGATGATGGAGGCCTCCACACCAAATTCCTGGCCTTCCCGGGGCGGAAACCTGGTGCCCTCGATCGCATCGGCGATGCGCTGCTTGTCGAGTCCGGTGACGCCTTCGACCCGCCGCATCGCGTAGAGCTTGGACCGGTCGACGTGGTACGACATCAGGCCGGCGTCCGACGAGCCGCGCGGCAGGGTCACCTTGCCGCCCGCCGCATCGATCAGGAAACCGTCGTCGCCATCCTCCTCGAACAGGCCGCGCACATAGCCGAGGTCGTGGAACAGGCAGGCGATGATGATATGCGCGTAGTCGGTCACGGTCACCTGGCCGCGCAGGGCAAGACCGCGGAAGATATCGTGTCCCACCAGCGTGACCAGCAGCGTGTGCTCGACATTGTGGTAGAGCGCATCGCTGTTTCCGAGGCATTCGAGCGCAAGTCGGGCGGCGGTCGGCACTGTTTCCACCAGCGGCGTTTGCGACTGGCCGAACCTGCGGCGCATATAGGAACGGAGAAACTCCTCCAGCGCATCCGCCGCAAGCTCAGGCAAAGTCATCATCGATGCTGCTCCGCTTCCCGTATCCTCGTCGCGCCGACTGGTGACCTCACTTCCCGACCAACAGGCCGTCAGCATAGCGTATCGGAGGTTGCCTGACCAAACGCGAATGCAACACCCGGGGAAAATACGGATTCATATTGCGGTGCCACCGCACCGCATTGGCTCTCCGCCGATAGCGGCGAGGCCAGTGATTTGCGCGTCTTGTCCAGCCCCTTTCGAAAAAATATTCTGGTTTTCAGAAGGCGCAAATCACCTTCCTATCCCAGCCATCCCGTCCCGCAAGAGGGGCGTTGGCCATCGTCACGAACGTTGGGACGGGTTGCGGTGGACGCGAGCGGTGCTTCTGACGAGAGCGCCCAACTTGCGGACGGAGAAGTCGTGTGGTCCTGACGCCTCGACGCTGGCGTCAAGTTTGCGGTCAAGACACTGCAAGCGACGGTGGCAAAAGAGCCGATCGCCGGGGAGATCACGAAGGAAGCCGTTAAAACCATTGCGTGCGGGGATGCCGGGTGATTTCCGGTGCGACCGCTGTGAATACTCGTGTGCATTCTAAAACTACCCCAGCGCACACGAGGCTGCGGGTGCACTGGGCACCCGGCATTCCCGCGCGCCCTCTCTTTCGGGGCGGAAGGTTTTTTCACAACTCGGGCGCTCCGCGCCGCGAGAATAACTTTCGTCGTCCCTGCGAAAGCAGGGACCCATAACCCCAGGCCGTAATTGTTACACGAAAGCCGTCGAACAGCGTCTCTTACAACAGCCGTCACGGCGTATGGGTCCCTGCTTTCGCAGGGACGACGGAGGTTTGAAATGGTGACTGCAAATTCAGGAAAACGTCGCGCTCACATTTCCCAGTCCCGCCAGCTTCATCACCACGCTGTCGCCGGCGTTGAGCCACACCGTCTTGACCAGGCTGCCGGTCAGCACGATCTCGTTTGCGCGCAGACCCTTGCCGTCGGCGGCAAGATGGTTGGCGAGCCAGGCGAGCGCGTTGTGGGGATGGCCGAGCACGTCGGCACCGGTGCCCTGCCCGACCACCTCGCCATTGATCAGCGCGCGGCCGACCACCTTGAGCAGATCGGGCGCGGCCGACCGCGGCACGCCCCCACCCAGCACACAGCCGGCGGCGAAGAAATCATCCGCCACCAGCGTCGGCGCGCCCATGGTCTCCCATTCGACATAGCGGTCGTCGACGATCTCGATCGCCGGATAATAGGCGTCGATCGCCTCGGCGACCCACTCGGCGGTGAACGGCGCCTCGGTCGGCGCAAGATCGCGGGCGAGCCGCACCGCGATTTCGCATTCGACGCCGACGCGGATGAAATCCCTTGCCTTCAGCGAGACGCCGCTGTCGTAAACGCGCTTTGCGAACACGCCGCCGCCGCAGGGATGCGGAATATTCAGATATTGCTGCATCACCGCGCTGGTGCAGCCGATCTTGTAGCCGACGCGCGCGCCGACGTCGGCTGCCAGGAGATCGTGGACCGCATCCTGAATGCGATAACCTTCCGCCTCGGTCGCCGGCGCGGCGCTGGCGGGGAGCGGTGCCAGCGGCGTGCGGCCGCGGCGGGCGGCGGCGATGGCCTCTGCGGCGGCGCGAATGTCGGTCATCGGCGGACTCCGTTCGCGCAGTGGCCGGCTCGGCTTCATCCCTCGAGACGCGGCCAGGTGGCCGCTCCTCAGGATGAGGCCTCAGACCCTCATGGTGAGGAGCGCGGCATAGCCGCGCGTCTCGAACCACGAGGCCACGATGCGCGCTGGCCCCAAAAACAAAACGACCGCACGCGGCGGCCGGACCCTACTCGTCGCGATAGACTTTCTCGCGTTTCTCATGGCGCTCCTGCGCCTCCACCGAGAGCGTGGCGATCGGGCGGGCTTCCAGCCGCTTCAGCGAGATCGGCTCGCCGGTCTCCTCGCAATAGCCGTAGGTGTTGTCCTCGATCCGCTGCAGCGCCGCGTCGATCTTGGAGATCAGCTTGCGCTGACGGTCGCGGGCGCGCAGTTCGATCGCGCGGTCGGTTTCCGACGAGGCGCGGTCGGCGAGATCCGGATGATTGACGTTCTCCTCCTGCAGGGTCTGCAGGGTGATTCGCGATTCCCTGAGAATTTCGTCCTTCCACGCCAAAAGCTTCGCGCGAAAATAGTCGCGCTGGCGGTCGTTCATGAAAGGCTCTTTTTCGGAGGGTCGATAGTTTTTCAACTTTTCCAAGGCCAGCCCATCTGTACGTGCAAGGCGGTCCGAAAGCGTCGGTCCGCGCGGGCCTTATATAGCGGCCTCATGTGACAGACAATATCGGTCACCGCCGGCAAACTGTGCAGTGCGGGAGTTTCCGGCAGGAACCTGTGAGCAACCCGAAGGCGTGAGCCGGCCCTTTCTGGGCCGGGGTTGGGAGGGTCAGTATTGCCCGGCTTTGGCCAGTTCGACCTCGACCCGCAGTTCGATCTCGGACAGCACGGCGTCCAGGCCGGGGTCGCCGGAGGAGGATTTCAGGTTGGCGGCTGCGTCGCGTAGACGACTCACCGTCGAGGCGTCGAAATTGCCGGACAGCAGCCCGATCTTGAGGTCGTCCAGCACGTCGAGCGCGCCCTTGCCGCGCTGCACCGAACGCTTTCTGCGCTCGGCGGGATCTTCCTCGATCCCCTGCAGCGCCAGCAACGCATCGATGTTCGCCGCCGCCTTGGGCGCTGTGGCGGCGCGGGTCTCGGGCGCTGCCGCCGCATCGTCCGGCAGCGAAAAGCCGGTCGAGGAGGTCCGCTTGGTGTTCCCTGCGGGCGAGCCGAGGGTGGTTCCGTTCGGTCCGTAGATGCGCATGGGTGAATTCCCAGAGGTCGATGGGCGGAACCTTCGCCCTTTTATGGTTAACGGGGAGTAAATGACCCGGCAAAAACTGCCGCCAGTGGGCAGTTTTGCCAGTCCGGCCGCGCAGGTCTGAGGCCCGCGCCCTAAAAATTATTCAGCGATATCAATAAATTAATTCGAAAAACCGGCATGGCACCGTTCTCGCATAGCTGATGCCGGATCGGCCGTCATGGGAGTGGCAGCGGATCCGGTGTGAGGACCTCAGCGGGGAGCAGAGGATGGCCAGCGTGCAATCGGCAAGAGTTTTCGGAGTGGCCTGCGCCGCGCTTTTCGCGCTGGCGCTGTCGGCGCTGCCCGCTTCCGCCACGTCCCGGATCAAGGATCTCGCCAATATCGAGGGCGTGCGGCAGAACCAGCTGATCGGCTACGGCCTCGTGGTCGGCCTCAACGGCACCGGCGATACCCTCAATAATATTCCCTTCACCAAACAGTCGCTGCAGGCGATGCTGGAGCGGATGGGCGTCAACATCCGCGGCGCCACCATCCGCACCGGCAATGTCGCCGCCGTCATGGTCACCGGCAACCTGCCGGCGTTCGGCACCCAGGGCACGCGGATGGACGTCACCGTCTCCGCGCTCGGCGATTCCAAGAACCTGCAGGGCGGAACCCTGCTCGTCACCCCCCTGCTCGGCGCCGACGGCAACGTCTACGCGGTGGCGCAAGGTTCGGTCGCGGTCGCCGGCTTCCAGGCCGAAGGCGCCGCCGCCAGCGTGGTCCGCGGCGTGCCGACCGTCGGCCGCATCGCCAACGGGGCCATCATCGAGCGCGAGATCGAGTTCGCGCTCAACCGCCTGCCCAATGTGCGGCTGGCGCTGCGCAATGCCGATTTTACCACCGCCAAGCGCATCGCGGCGGCGGTCAATGACTACCTCGGCGTCAAGACCGCCGAGCCGATCGATCCCTCCACCGTGCAGCTTTCAATTCCACCGGAATTCAAGGGCAACGTCGTCGCCTTCCTGACCGAGATCGAGCAGTTGCAGGTCGAGCCGGACCTCGCCGCCAAGATCGTGATCGACGAACGCTCCGGCGTCATCGTGATGGGCCGCGACGTCCGCGTCGCCACCGTCGCCGTGGCGCAAGGCAACCTCACCGTCTCGATTTCCGAAAGCCCGCAAGTGAGCCAGCCCAACCCGCTGTCGCGCGGACGAACGGTGGTGACGCCGAATTCCAGCGTCAAGGTTTCCGAAGACGGCAAGAAGTTCGCGGTGGTGAAGGACAGCGTATCGCTGCAGCAGCTCGTCGACGGCCTCAATGGCCTCGGCATCGGCCCGCGCGACCTCATCAGCATCCTGCAGGCGATCAAGGCCGCCGGCGCGATTGAGGCCGACATCGAGGTGATGTGATGCATTCGAGCCTCGTCAACAGCATCACCGGCAGCATGCCTTCCAAGGCAGTGATGCCGCTGTTCAACGGCCGGCCCGATCCGGATTTCGCCGCCGCCCTGAAGAAGGTATCGCCGCAGGCGCAGGCCAAGGCCAAGGCCACCGCGACCGACTTCGAGGCCATGTTCCTCAACCAGATGTTTTCGCAGATGACGAGCGGGCTCAAGGGCGACGGCCCGTTCGGCGATACGCCGAGCACCGGCGTGTGGCGCTCGATGCTGACCGAGCAATATTCGAAGAACTTCGCCAAGGCCGGCGGCGTCGGCATCTCCGACGAGGTCTATCACACGCTGATCATGCAGCAAGCAGGACGCAGCAGCTAGCCGCTCAAGGAAACCCGGACATGACCCAGAATCCTCCACTGCGAGAGGCGCCCGCCCCGGCCCCGTCGGCCACGACGCCCGGCGAGGCGCGCAAGCTCGCCGAGACCATGATGGACGTGATGAGCGCGTTGCTCGGCGTGATCGAGCGCGAAACCGCGCTGGTGCGCGCCGGCAAGCTGCGCGAGGGAATGGCGCTCGAACCGCAGAAGACCGATCTGTCGCGCCGCTACGTCCACGCGGTCGGACAACTCAAGGCCAGCCAGAAATATCTGTCGCAGACCGCGCCGGAGCTTCTGAACACGCTGCACCGTCACCACGAAACCTTTCGCGCCATGCTGCAGATCAATCTCACGGTGCTGGCGACCGCGCATGCGGTGTCCGAGAGCATCGTGCGCGGCGTCAACACGGAAATGCAGCAGCGCAATATTCCCAACACTTATACGGCGGCCGGACGCCGCGCGGCACCGGGACCGCGCCACATGACGCCGATCGCGGTCAGCCGCTCGCTGTGATCGCATCGCGCGACGCTCGCGTTGTTGTCTGCGGCGCCTTCTCCGCGCGCCGCTTCGCCTGAAAGCGCGCTCCGGAAAAACCGTTACATTTTTCATCAATTTCGCGCGTCCGTCTCAGCAAGGCGTTCAGCGCGTTCGATAACAAAGCATTGAGAGGTGTCAGGCCATAGTTGCTCCTGATGGAGGGTTGGGATTTGACTCGAGGGAGGCCAGGAGGCTGCCATGAGTACGGATTTCAGCATCAGGCCGGTGGGGGCGCCGGCTGCTACAGCTGTTGTACAGCCGCAGAGCGACGCGGCTAGTAACGCGGTTGCGACAGAATTGCCCGCAAGCCAAAGTGTCACGGCAGTGGACACCAGCGTAGCCGTGCGCAACGATACGCAGGCGGCGAGCGATTTCGTCTCGCATCAGGCATTCATCGATCAGGCGGCTGCTTCGATCGTCTACCAGGTCGTGGATAACCGCACCCAGGCAGTGGTCGCGCAGTATCCCGATGAGGCCGTGCTGCGCCGCCGGGCCTATTTCCACACGCTGGATCTGACCAAGGGCGAGCCGACCCGCATTCTCGCCACCGACCGCAAGGCGTAAGACCACGACCGAGCGCATCGTGCCGAGCCTCTCAGGTTCTGATCATGTCAGAGCCGAGGGCCCATTTTGCGTTTGATGACGGGGAAGTCTGAATCGGACCTGCATTGTCGCGCTCGAAGCGCAACCATCAGCTCCGGGTGGCGGTGGCGGTGTCGAGATAGGTGGAGCCGGTGACGGGATCGGTGACGACGTTCTTGACCTGCGCCGTACCGAGCTTGTTGGTCAGCGTCATCTTGGTGTCACCGACCCTGAACGACAGATCCTTGATCAGGACATTCTGGTATTTCACGGTATCGCCGCTTTGGTACTTCACCTGCGCGTGGAAGCCGTTGACGTCGGAAACCGTGATCTCGAACTTCTTCTTGTCGGGATAAGTGCCCGACCAGGTACCTTCATAGAGCTTGGGGTCGACCGCCACATATTTGGTCTTCGACGGAGCGCTCAGCCCCGCTGACTTATAGCTGGCCGACAGGATGCTCATCATGTCAGCCATATTGGACCTCCGTTAGCCGGTTTCAGCGGTCAAACCCTTCCCGACAGGCCCGCGGCGAGGTTGCAGTTGATATCGATCAGCGATTTCAGCTTCGCCGGATCCGGATTCAGCTGCATTTCGATGGTCTGCTTCATCACGAACACGCCGATATTGGCGATGTTCTGACGAATTTCAAGCGGCTGCGGATTGTCGTTGGTCTCGACCGCGCTCATGAAAATCGACCACAGCCGGCGATTGAAGAGCAGCGCGTTGTGCATGTTCTTATCGGGACCGGTCCAGTTGGCCTGGACGTCCTGCAGTTGCCTTGCAGCCTTAAGTAGCGCCTGCGCCTCGATTTCCCGGGGATGCGCCGTCGTTTGCGACGTGCGGGCATAGGCTTGAGCACCGTGAGACATCCATCACCTCTGGTAGGGCGTTACACAACAGACAAAGTTCGAGACTGCCCAAGTTTTGTACGGCGGCTGCCTTTAAAATATGGTTAGCGTCCGTTACCAAATTTGTCGGGAACCGGGCAAATCGCACTTTCTCGCGTCGGACCGCCGCGGGCTCAAATCACAGCGGCGGGGCTTTCCCCGCCGTTTCGGCATCGGTTTGGAGCTTCGCGGATCAGCGCAGGAGCTGCAGCACGCTGGCCTGCGACTGGTTGGCCAGCGCCAGCGCGGACACCGCGATCGACTGGCGGGTCGACAGCGCCTGGCTGTTGGCCGCTTCCTCGTTGGTGTCGGCCAGCGTCAGGTTGGACGAGCCGGTCTGCAGCACGTTGATCAGGTTCTTCGAGAAGTCCTGGCGGATCTGCACGATCGACAGGTTCGAACCCAGCGAAGATGCTTCCGAACGCAGCGTGGTGCTGGCGGCGTTGAGCGCGGTGAGCGCCTTGTTGGCCGAGTTGCTGTCCAGGAAGTCGGTACCCGCGGTCAGGGTCGAAAGACCAAGGCCGGCGATATTGAAGGTCACACCCGTGATGTTGAGGGTCGATTTTCCGGTTTCGTTGAAAATCAATTTCAGCGTATCGCCGTTCAACAGGTTGATGCCGTTGAAGGACGAGTCCTGAGCGGTGGTGTTGATCTGCTGCAGGACGTTGTTGTATTGCGCGATCAGGTTGGCGCGGGTGGCCTGCGAGTTCGGATCGGCGACTGGAGCGGAGGCAGCGGCCCCGCTGAATGCCGCGCCAGCGCTGGCAGCGCTACCCCCGATCGTGCCGATCGTCGATGAAGCCGCGTCGTTCGTGGTCACGATGTTGATCGTGCCGGTGGTGTCGATGCTGGCCTGCAGATTGTTCGTCGCCAGCGCCGTATTGAGCTCGTTGAGGGTCGAGACCTGCCCGGCGCCGGTGCCGAAGGTGATGCTGGTGGCGGTGCCGCCGCCGGTGGCGCCGATCGTCAGCGTCTCGCCGCTGAGCGCGGGAGGGGTGAGTTGCGTCGTGCCCGCGGTCAGACCGAGCGCCGTCAGCGTGCCGGCGTTGCCGCCGATCACCAGCGGCGTTGTGGTGCCGGTGCTCAGGGTGAGCTTGGTGGCGCCAAGCGTCGAGGCAACCGCTGCACCGGTGATGGTGTCGACCGCCGCGAGCAGGTCGCCCACCGTCGCGTTGGTCAGATCCAGCGATCCGCCGTTGGCGGTGACGGTGTTGCCGCCGGAGTTGGTGAACGAGATCGTCTTGCCGTCGATCGTGAGGCTGTCCGCGGTGGTGATCGCCGTGGTCAACGCGCTCAGCTTGGTGGTCGTCGCCGTCGCGCCCGGAATGGCGGTGCCGGTCACGGTATTGTTGCTCCCCGGACCGAGCAGGTTGGTCGCGGTGGCGCCCGCGATCGCCGTGCTCGAAAAATTCGACTTCGGTGCATAGCCGACCGGAGCCTGCAATACCTGGTTGGCGATCGACTTGGCGCTGTCGACAAGCTGCTGGAGCGCCGTGATGCCGGTATTGGCGGCCTGCAGCACCTGCACGCCGTTACCAATGCCGTCGAGCAGATTGTTGATGTCGCTCGCGCGGTTGTCGAGACCCTGCGCCGTGAAATAGTTGGTCGGGTTGTCGAGCGCCGTGTTGACCTTTTTGCCGGTGGCAAGGTCGTTCTGGGTTGTGGCGAGAAGCGCAGCGGTCGACTGCAGCGAAAGCAGGTTTTGGCGTACGGAGGCCGAAAGAACGATACCGGACATGGTGTGAAACCTTCCTAGTTTTACCTCCGTAGTTCTACGGACACTCCTTTAAATTAACGTTAATGCCGTTTTAAGTTGTTTGATTAATGCGTCGTCAACGAACGCGTCGCCGGTCAGAACCTGGAAAGGTATCGCCGCTCCGACACGCCCAAAAAAACGGCGGGGTTACCCCCGCCGTTCCGGTAGTTGTCTTCGTCTTCGAGATCAGCGCAGCAGCTGCAGCACGCTTTGCTGGGACTGGTTGGCCAGCGCCAGCGCGGAGACCGCGATCGACTGGCGGGTCGACAGCGCCTGGCTGTTGGCCGCTTCCTCGTTGGTGTCGGCCAGCGTCAGATTTGAGGCGCCGGTCTGCAGCACGTTGATCAGGTTCTTCGAGAAGTCCTGGCGGATCTGCACGATCGACAGGTTCGAACCGAGCGCTGAAGCTTCCGAGCGCAGCGTGGTGCTGGCTGCGGTCAGCGCGGTCAACTGCTTGTTGGCCGAGCTGTTGTCCAGGAAGTCGGTGCCCGCGGTCAGGGTCGAAAGCCCGAGGCCGGCGATATTGAAGGTCACACCGGTGATGCTCAGCGTCGACTTGCCGGTTTCGTTGAACGTCAGCTTCAGCGTGTCGCCGTTCAGCAAATTGACACCGTTGAAGGACGAATCCTGCGCGGTGGTGTTGATCTGCTGGAGGACGTTGTTGTACTGCGCAACCAGGCTGGCGCGGGTCGCCTGCGAGTTCGGATCGGCGACCGGGGCAGCCGCAGTCCCGCTGAACACCGTTGCCGTGCCGCCGATCGTGCCGATCGTCGACGAAGCCGCGTCGTTCGTGGTCACGATGTTGATCTTGCCGGTGGTGTCGATGCTGGCCTGCAGATTGTTCGCCGCCAGCGCTGTATTGAGCTCGTTGAGGGTCGAGACTTGTCCGGCGCCGGTGCCGAAGGTGATGCTGGTGGCGGTGCCGCCGCCGGTGGCGCCGATCGTCAGCGTCTCGCCGCTGAGCGCGGGAGGGGTGAGTTGCGTCGTGCCCGCGGTCAGACCGAGCGCCGTCAGCGTGCCGGCGTTGCCGCCGATCACCAGCGGCGTTGTGGTGCCGGTGCTCAGGGTGAGCTTGGTGGCGCCAAGCGTCGAGGCAACCGCTGCACCGGTGATGGTGTCGACCGCCGCGAGCAGGTCGCCCACCGTCGCGTTGGTCAGATCCAGCGATCCGCCGTTGGCGGTGACGGTGTTGCCGCCGGAGTTGGTGAACGAGATCGTCTTGCCGTCGATCGTGAGGCTGTCCGCGGTGGTGATCGCCGTGGTCAACGCGCTCAGCTTGGTGGTCGTCGCCGTCGCGCCCGGAATGGCGGTGCCAGTCACGGTATTGTTGCTCCCCGGACCGAGCAGGTTGGTCGCGGTGGCGCCCGTGATGGCGGTCGACGTCACATTGGACTTGGTCGAGTAACCAACTGGGCTCTGCAGCACCTGGTTGGCGATCGACTGCGCGCTGGCGACCAGGCTTTGCAGCGAGGTGATGCCGGTGTTGGCCGCCTGCAGAATCTGCACGCCGTTGCCGATGCCATCGAGCAGATTGTTGATGTCACTGGCGCGGTTCGTGAGACCCTGCGCCGTGAAGTATTCGGTCGGGTTGTCGAGAGCCGAGTTGACCTTGTTGCCAGTGGCGAGGTCGTTCTGGGTTGTCGCGAGCAGCGAGGCGGTTGACTGCAGCGAGAGCAGGTTCTGGCGAACCGACGCAGAGAGAACAATACCGGTCATGTTTCATACCTTTCTGGTGTGAAATTGGAGTACGCATCATCCCAATCGTTTTTGATCGGGCGACCGGGCCGACGGTGAAACCAAGCGTCTAACAAAACATGAATTGGTCTGGCGCTGCCGGCATTCCTTTCACTTTGGAGCCGTCTTGTTCCGTATTTCTACGACCCCGCCGTTTTCAGAAAGCGCTGATAATACTGACTTTTTTGGTGATCCTCACCGGCGTTTACCAAGCGTTAACCGCAATAGGAAAGGATTGTGGCCGCATCGGAAAAAGAAGCATCGACGCGTATCCGGAGCGACCAGGCGGACACTCATTCGCATCCGCAGGATGAAATGACGCGCGCAAGAAGCGGCAACGGAGAACGAACATGGCTTTGAAAGTCGAGCTCAAACCGCACGAGCGGATCATCATCGGCGCCTGCGTGATCACCAATACCGATCAGCGCGCGCGGCTATTGATCGACGGCGACAATATTCCGATCCTGCGCGAGAAGGACATCCTGACGCCGGAGACCGCCGACACGCCGGCCAAGCTGATCTATCTGGCGGTGCAGCTGATGTATATTTCGCCGGACCCACAGGTCAATCACAGCACTTACTTCAACCTGGTGCGGGATATCGTCACCGCTGCGCCCAGCACATGGCCGATCATCGAGGAAGTCAATAATCACATCCTCAACGGCGATATGTATCAGGCCCTGAAGGAAGCCAAGAAACTCGTCGCCTACGAGAAGATGCTGCTGGAAACGGTGCGACCCAACGCCGACAATAATGGGGAACGGCGCTCGGCCTAAAGCGCCGCTTACAACGCCAGCGGCGGCGACTGCTCTACCTGCAGCACGAGGCCGTCACCGGACGGCGATCGCTGCGCGCCGAACTCCAGCACCGCCGAGATCAGCGCGTCGATATCGCGGACGCCGGTGCGGTGATTGACGATCGCCGCGCGGATCGCAAGTTCACCGTCAAGCAGTGTGGTCGACGGCGCAGCGATTCCGGACTCCTGAATGTCCATGACGATGTCGCCGTTCACCTTGTTGGCATCCACGGCGCGATAACGAAAGCAGACGATATTGAGCTGCACCGGCGCCATCAGCTCCAGCCGGGGCTCGGCCAGGATCCGCGCTTCCAGATATCTTGCAAGCTCGCAGGTGCGCGCGATGACGGCCCCGAGCTTCTCGGTGCCGTAGGTTTTCAGGGTAAACCAGGTCTTCAGCGCCCTGAAGCCGCGCGACAGATCGGGGCCGAGGTCGCAAGGCCAGGGCGAGTTCGCGGCAAGCCCGCGCGTTTCCCGGCGCAGATACGCCGCCGGCGCGGCAAAGCTGTCGCGATGCCGGCCACCGTCGCGGACCATCAGGAAGCCGGCGTCATAAGGCACCTGCCCCCATTTGTGGAAATCGAGCGCGATCGAGTTCGGCGTTTTCGATTCCCGCCAGCCTCGGCGCCAGCTCCGGCGACAGAATTCCGAGCGCACCGAAGGCGCCGTCGACGTGAAACCAGAGTCCTTCCTCGCGGCACAACGCGCCGAGCGCCGCGAGATCGTCAATAGCGCCGATATCCACCGTGCCCGCCGAGCCCACTACGAGGAAGGGTTCGAGGCCGGCGCCGCGGTCCCGCGCGATCTGCTCGCGCAACGCTCCAACGTCGATGCGATGGCATCGATCGACGCCGATGCAGCGCAACGCGTCGCTGCCGAAGCCGGAGATATCCATCGCCTTGGTGATGCAGCCATGCGCGGCTTTCGACGTGTAAGCGGTCAACAGCGCCCCGCGTTCGCCAACGCCGTGCTGCCGCACCGATCGTCCAAGTGCCGTCGTGCGCGCCACCAGCACCGCCATCAGATTGGCCATCGACGTGCCGGTTACGAAAATTCCGCTGGCGCCCTCGGGAAACCCGAACATCCGGCGCGTCCACTCGACGATCTGGCGTTCGACCTCGATCGGCATGTGATCGCGCCCGCCGAGATTGGCATTGAGTCCCGCCGCCAGCATTTCCGCCAGCATGCCGACCGCGGTGCCGCCGCCATGCACCCAGCCCATGAAGCCCGGATGAACGTTGCCGGTCGCATAGGGAAGGATGAAATCGGTGAATTCCCGGTAGACGACGCCGAGATCGGAAGAGTGATGCGGAAGCGCGGCGTGAAACCGCGCGCGGGCTTCATCCGGTATCGGTTGCCAGACCGGGCGTTCCCTGATGTCGGCGACATAGTCCATCATGTCATCGAGCATACGATGACCAAGCGCGCGGATGTCGTCCCAGTCCTTCGGATCGAGCGTCTCGCTCGCCGCGGATACCGGCGGCGCTTCGCGCAATAGCCCGGTCACGCCGCGCGCTCCCGTCCCTGGCGGGCGTAGTCAAAAAGCATCGCCGCGAACGCATCGAAGACCTTGCGCATCTGCGGCGGCTTGTAGGGAAACAGCTCGGGCGAATCCATGTTGTGCACGACTGCGGTATTGTCCGCCTCGAAGATCAACAGATCTCCGCGCTTGTTCTCGGCGCAGTCGGCGGTGAAATAGTCGAGCCCGATCCGTTCGACCATGCCGGCGAGCGCGGTGGCATGGCGCCGCGCGAAGCCGAAGTCGAAGGTCTGCATGAAGGTCTGCTCCTCGAGACGCTTGGCCGCGCTGTCGGACATTCCGGCGTTGAGATACCAGATATCCCAGCGGTCGGCGATCGCCATGTGGCAGGCGTAGGGCTTCCCGGCGACGAACACCACGCGAAATTTGCGAAACAACCCGTCTTCATTGGCGTAATCGACGAAGCGCGAAACGAAGAATTCCTGCTCGGTCCGCTCCGCGAGATAGCCGTCGATCGCGGCGCGATCATCGATTTTGGCGAGCCCCACGCCGGCGTGCGAACCGCGCGGCCGGACGATGAGGGGAAACTGCAGTTCGGCCGCGATCTCGGCGGGCGAAAGATCACCTCGCGCCACCTCGGCCAACTGCGCCGACGTCACACATATCGTCGCCGGAATATCCAGCCCCTCGACGCCCTGCAGCAGGCGATGCAATTTGTCGCGGTCCAGGTTGGTGACGCGACGCGGCGGATTGAGCATCGGGCGCGGCCAGCGCGGCGCCATCTCGTCGATGATGCGCAGCGCCTCGCGGCATTCATCGCTGTCGGAAGCTATCACAATCGCGACATCATGCTCGGGCAGCGGCGACGGCAGCTCGATTCCCGGAATCACATAAAGCGTCTTCAGTTCGATGCCGGATTCCTCCAGCAGGAACTCGATCGGCGTATTGCCGCCCATGTCGATCGCGGCCGCAAGCGCAAGCACGCGGAGCCTGGGCGGCTGCGCCGAACATGGCGAGCGAAACAATTGATGGAAGGCAAGCACTTCCGCCTGAATCGACAGGCCCGTCTGCTTGTCGCCCAATAGCTGCGTGATCAGGGAGAGGTCGAGCCCTTCGCCCGCGCCGGCCGTGCCGCCCACAACCTTCGAGATCAGCTGGTCACGCAACCGCCGCAGGTCCATCCCGTTGAACGCCATTGCCGTAAGCTCGGCGAATCCGATCCGGTCCGCGCAGACGGGTTCGGAGGCTCCGGTCCGTTGATCAGAATCGGGCGGCATTCAAGAACTCCAGATGTGGCGCACAAACAGGATGATCGCCCGCCGTGGCGGACGCAGCACGGCGCTCAGCGCCGGCCCGGATTCATGCGGCATTCGCCGCTCTCGCCGTCGCATCGCCTGCAGCCTGGGCAAATTGCGACGAGACATCGCCCCTAAACACCGATGGGCCGACGTGGTCGAGGCGGCTTTCGAGATCGGCCCAGATTTCGCCGCCGATATCGGTCCAGCGCTTGCAGAAGGCGAAATCCTCGCTCAGGTACGTCCCGGTGCCGTGGTCGATCATGCAATCGAACAGCGCAAAGCGGTTGGGACTTCCGGCGAGCTCATCGATGGAATGTTCGCGGAAGAACTGCAGCGGCGCGTAGTCGGGATGCTCGCACATCTTTTCCAGCACGTGACGCCTGATCATCAGAAAGCCCGTTCCAGCGTAGCGCACGCGGGTGAACCCGTTGATGGCCACAACGTGATCCGGGTCGTCGATCTCCAGCACGTAGTCGAGCGCGGCCGATGGCGCTAGCGGCCGGTCGGCTCCCAGCATCCGTTTCGCCTTTTCCCAGTTGACCCGCTTGATGGGATAGACGCCGGCCACGACGTCCGCCCCCAATTCGATCAGCCGGAAAACCTGATCGGGTGTGAAACCGATATCGGCGTCGGCGAACAACAGGTGCGTCGTGGTGGGGTCGTCGAGAAAGAGCGTCATCAGATTGGCTCTCGCCCTCGTAATCAGCGCATCGCCGTCGCGCATCAGAACCGACAGGTCGATATTGGACTTGGCCCGAACCGCCCGCTGCAAATGGAAAATGGAGCCGGCATAGATGGTGGAGACCTGGCCGCCGAAGCACGGCGTGGCTACCACAAGGTGAATTTGGTCGGTCATGATCAGCTCCAAAGCGAGGCGCGGCCCTAGTCGTCACCAAACTGTAAATAGACGTGGTTAATGAAAGACTAACGGGTTTGCCACAATTCGCGGCAAGGTGGTGTCCGTCGGCCCGGCCAAGCTCTGGCTGAAGGCCCCCTCGCCCATCCGTGCCGTCGGCCACAGGATTCCCGGGACGAGGGCGCCAGCATGGCCGATGGCGGGCCGCCGCAGCGCCGCAATTCAGGCCCTCGCGTCGACCGCGCGGACTAACCGACCGGAAGATACCTTGTCAGCGTCAGCTGAGAGAGCATCGAGGTAGTCTGGTAGGACGCCTGCAGGCTGGTCTGAAGCGCCAGAATCTCGCTGGCCACCTGATCGGTAGAAACGGTCTCGGCCTGGTCGACGAGATTCTGCAGCATCGCCTTGTTCTGCGTTTGCCGGGCGCCAGCGTCTTTCATGGTCGCCTGCGCCGTCGCGAGATCGGCCTGGATATCCTGAATGGTCTGCTGCCCCGCCTGCGGCTGAAGATTTTGCGTCACCCGCTGACTGAGCGCCTGGACCGCCAAGGCGCCATTCGGATTGGTCGGCGACGTCGTGACCGCGGCGAAAACCGCCAACGTTTGAAGCTGCGAACGGATGGCCTGCTCGTTGGCGCGAATGCCGTACTGCACGGTCACCGACTGATCGATACGTGAGGTCGCCGAGGCGCGGGCCGATCCTGGGCCGGTTTGGCCGGTGTACCAGGTAACCGTATTCGCCGGCGTGCCGCTGACCTGTGATGTCGCCGTGCCCAATGGGGAACCGCTGACCCGCAGCGGCGGCACAGTCGCCGGCGCGGCGGCGCCAAGGCCCAGCGCCCCGAATGCGGCCGCATTCGTGCTTGTGACGCTCAGTTTCGCGCCGCTGCTGCTGTTCAGGGTGATCACGCCGTTGCTGATGGTCGACGGCACCGTCGTGCCGGTGAGCGTGTCGATTTTCGAGAGCAGCGTCTGGATGTTGTCGGTTACGTTGAGCTGGTTGCCGGTGGCGCCAGAGGCAACAAAGGTGATGGGCGTGCCGTTGACGTTGATGGTGTCGCCGGGCGCGAAATTGGTGGACAGCGAGTTCGTGCTCGGGGCGCCGGACAACAGCGTCGCACTGCTGATCTGCCCGGGAACCGCAGCCTTGTTGGTGGCGACGCTTCCTGCGACCTGCAGCGGCGGCAGGGTCGCCGTCGAAGGCGTATTGAGGCCGAGCGCCGCGAACGCGGCCGAGTTCGTGGTCGTGACGGTCAGGCTGGACCCGGCGTTGCTGCGCAGCGTGATCACGCCGCCGCTGACGGTGGACGGGATCGTGGTCCCGGTGATCGAATCGATTTTCGAAAGCATCGTCTGGACGCTGTCGGTGAGGTTGAGTTGGTTGCCGGTCGCGCCGGAGGCGACAAAGGTGATGGGTGTGCCATTGACGGTGATGGTGTCGGTCAGCCCGAAGCTGGCGGCCAGCGAATCCGTACCCGCGGCGCCGGACAACAGCGTCGCGCCGGTGATCGGCGCGGGGGTCGTCGCCTGGTTGTTGACCGCGGTCCCTGCGATGCCCAGCGGCGGCTGGGTCGCGACGGCGCCGAAGCCTAGCGCCGCGAACGCGGCGGAGTTCGAACTCGATACGGCGAGGCCCGTGCCGCTGTCGTTGTGCAGGGTGATGACGCCGTCGGTGACGGTCGACGGGGTCGAGGTGCCGGTAATCGAATCGATCTTCGAAAGCAGCGTCTGGACGCTGTCGGTGACGTTGACCTGATTGCCGGTTGCGCCGGAGGTGACAAAGGTGATGGGTGTGCCGTTGACGGTGATGGTGTCGCCCGGCGCGAAACTGGTACCCAGTGAGTTCGTGCCCGCGCCACCGGACAACAGCGTCGCGCCGCTGATCGACGAGGCAGGCGCGGCCTTGTTGGTGACCCCGCTTCCGGAGACCGTCGCGGCCGAGTTGAAGAAATCGTTGCCGGCCTGGATCGCCGACGCGGCCACCAGCGAGGTATTGGCAAGCGTACCGATTGCCGTGGTCAGCGCCGCGTTCAGGTTGGCGGCGGTCGCCGCCGGTGTCGCGCCGATGGCGAAACTGCCGGTCGGCGGCGGCGTCGCGCTCGAAGCCGTGAGCTGAATCGATTCCGTCGTGCCGTCCGGAAGGTTGAACGAAAAGCTCACCTGGTCGCCGTTGTTGGGATTGGTGGCGCCGAGGCTGATCGAAACGCCCGAAGGCGATCCGGACGGACCGGTGACGGTCGCGCCGGTCAGCGAGGACGAGACCGCACTCAACTTCAGGCCGAACGGCGAGCCGGCGGCGTCCTCGACCACCTGCACCGACGTCGGTGTCGGGGAAGCAATGATCAGGCGCCCGAGACCGTTGGTGCCAAGATCGGCCTGCTGGCGCTCCGAGATCACCTGCTTCAATCCGGCCTGGGTAGTGGTCCCGTTGAGGATCGTGTCGACCGGGGCCACCGCAGGGGTGTTGATGGCGCTGCCCGAGAACAGGTAGCGGTCGCCGGCCTGCAGGTTGAGAATCCCCAGCATCGAGGAGAGCTGGGAGTACGCCGTAGACTGGGCGATGGTCTGTCCGCTGCCATTCAAGGTCTGCATCGTGCTGTTGGCCGCGTTGACCATCGTGTTTCCGATGTCGACCATCGACTGTAGCCCCGTATTGGCGATGCCAATGGCGGTGTTGATGTTGGTCATTGTATCGGTGAACGCGGAAATGTTCGAGAGTTGCGACCGCGCGGCGATCGCGAATCCCTCGTTGATGCCCATCCCGGCATAGGTGGTCGATTTTACACCGCTCGTCAGCTGGGACTGCAGAACCGTCATCTGGTTCTTCAGATTCAGCACCGACTGGTTCAGAACGGAAGAGGTGCCGTAAGTGATGCCATTGATAGCCATGTCGACCGCCTTACACTTGTCGTCTTACACTTGTCGCTTTACACTTCGCTTTACACTTGGACCTGCATCAAACTGGTCATCATGGTCTGCACCACAGACATCACGTGAGCGTTCGCGGCATAGGTATTCTGGATTGAAATCAGGTTGGACATCTCGGCATCGATGCTGACACCCGAGGTGGAATTCATCTTCTGCTGCAGCGCGCTGACCACGACATCCTGCCCCTGCTGGAGCTGGGTCGCCGAAGTCGATGCATTGGCCTGCTGACTCAGGAACTGCTGCATGTAAGCGCTCAGCGTTCCCTTGAAGGGCGACGCGGCAGTGCCGAGCCCGGTCTGCGGCGAGTAGGCAAATGTGCCGGAGGTCAATTGCGAATAGAGATAGTCCGGACGCGACGTGTCGCCGGCATTCGTCGCCGGCGAGGTGTTATAAATCGTGAACTTCGACGGATCGGCAAGCAGCGCGGGATTGACCGTGATGCGCCCCGCCAGGCCCGTCTGCTGCGAGCCCGAGAACGTTATCGCGCCTGTGTACAGCGCATTCCCGTCGGTAAAGACTGGAAGCTGCACGTTACCGTTGGCGAGCGACGAGGCGGTTGTCGTGACCGAAGCCGCGTTGACGGTCGCCGTGCTGGCCCCGTTGTCGGTCACGTTCAGGATTGAACCGGACGGATTCGAGAATTGCAGGTTGCTGCCGCCGAGCGCCGCATTCAATTGCGAAACGATCGAGGCCATGCCGCCGGAGAAATTGATCCCGACCTGCTTCGGATTGGCGCCGGGCGCGTTTTGCAGCGGAAGCGCGGCCGGATCGGTCACGTTGACGATCGTGACCTGGTGCTGGGTGTTGGTTGCTACATCGGTGTAGGTCAGGTTGACCGTGTTGCCCGGCAGGACGTTCGACACGTCGAGGCTGAAACCCGCCGGCGGTCCAGTCACCGCGGTGCCGGCGGTGGTCTTGTCAGACAGCGCGCTCGCCATTGACGCCGCCAGCTGATCGACCTGCGCCTGCGCCTGCACCAGCGTCTTGTCGCGCAGCGTCACATCGGCGGCGATCTGGCCGGAGGTGATCGAGTTGGTGGCGATCATATCGACCTTGGCGCCGTTGCCGAGCGTGCAGGTGATGGTGCCGACGGACGACAGGGTCGGATTGCTGTTCCATTGCGAATTGGCGTTCAGCGTTCCCTGCGAATTGAACGCGAGCTGGGAGGCCTGCGCGCCGACCAGCTCGACGCCATTTGTCGTATAGATGGTGGTCTGGTTGTTGCCGGTGGTGGAGACGCGAATATCCATCAGCTGGGACAGCTGGTTGATGGCCGCGTCGCGCTGGTCCATCAGCGTCGCGGCTGTTGGATCGGTCGGGTTCATTCCCTGAAGCTGGGTGTTGATCGTCGCGATCTGGCTCATCGCGGCGTTGGCCTGGCCCACCGAGATGCTGATGTCCTGCTCGGCATTGGTCCGCAGCGTTTGAATGCCCTGCGTCGTCGAGTTGAGCTGTTGCGCCATCGCCTGGGCCGCATTCAGGGCGGAAATCTGCGACGAGGAACTGCCCGACGTCGTCGACAGCGATTGCAGAGCCGTCGTAAAATTCGAATAAGCGGTTTCGAGCGATCCCGCCGATCCAGGGGACCCGTAGACGGATTGCAATTGGGTCAGCACGTTCGCCATCTGGTCGGCATAGGCGCCGCCGGCGGTTTCCGTCCGCAGTTGGGATTGTATGTACTGGTTGAGCTGGCGGTTGACGCCGGTGACAAGGACGCTTGCCCCGGTGTCGCCGGTCGTTACTTCGACCTGATTGATGCTCCGGCTGATGTAACCGGGCGTCTGCGCGTTCGCGATGTTCGACGAGACGACCGAAAGCGCCGCCTGGTTGGCACGCAAACCGGCCATTGCCGTGGCTAGAGCTGAACCCAAACTCATATCAACCGCCTCAGGTCAAACCGCGCCGACCTCTTGCGCAAACTGTCAGCGCAGCACGTTCAGGAGATCCTGAACCATGCTGTTGGCTGTGGTGATCACCTTGGTATTCGCCGAATAGGCTTGCTGGGTCACGATCAGTTTGGTGAATTCGGACGCGATGTCGGTGTTCGACCCCTCCAGCGACGAGCCGCTGATGGAGCCCGAGGCGCCAAGAATCGCCGGCCCGGACTGCTCGGTGACGGCGTAGGCGCCGCCGTCGAGACTCTTGAGATAGTTGGTGCCGTTGAAGTGCGACAGCGTGACGGACGCGAGATCGAGATTCTGCCCGTTGGAGAAGGTCCCGACGACGATGCCGTTATTGTTGATCGCCACCGATTGCAGCTGGCCGGCGGCGTAACCGTTCTGCGTCACCGCGTTGATGGTGGCGGTACCGCCGGCAGAAGCATATTGCGTCAGGCTGCCCGAGCCGATGCTGAAGGACAGATTTCCGAGCGTCTGGTTGCCGACGGCGACGCCGGGAATGGTGACGGCAGGAACAGCCGGACTAACTAGCGCTCCTGACGGGCCGAACGTGAAATTGGTTCCGGCATTCGTCCAGGCGACCTGGGTGCCCGTCGCACCGGGATTGGACTGATAGAACAGGTTCCAGGTGTTGGTGTGTGAGCCGCCGAGCGCGGCACTGTCAGTCTTCGCCCATCGCAGTTGCAGGTTGACGGCAGTTCCCGTCGAATCATAGACCGTGACGGCGCCGCCGCTGATCGACTCGTTCAGGAAGGTCTGTTGGTCGTTCGCGATCACGGCACCCGTGGGTGAACTGGTGACGACGGTGCGCAACTTCGCGATGGGCATCGTCGAAAATCCGAGCGCGGTCATGGTTGCCGCACTGGTGGCGGGCGTACCCGAAGCCGAAATATTAAGATCGTTCACCGTGCCGGTGTGCAGCGTGATGACGCCACCGCTGATCGTCGATGGCGTGGTGGCGCCGGTCAAGGCGTCGATCTTGGACAACAACGTGCTGATATTGTCGGTGACATTGATCTGATTGGGGCCCGTCGCGCCGCTGGCCACGAATGTGAGGGTCTGCCCATCTATCGTGAGGGAGTTGCCTGCCGTAAAGCCCGTCGTCATGTCGTTGGCGACACCCGTCGACAACGTCGTATTGCCGTCGATGTTGCCGCCTCCCCCGGCTAACGCGGCGGTGCCACTCGTGGTGGTATCGTTATAACCGGTGGCCGTCGTGAGCGTCGGGTTCTGGATGAAATCGAGTGGGTTGAGGCCGCCCAGCCCGGTGATCGTGCCGGTCGCCGCAGAGCTGCTGATGGCCGTCGTCGGGGTGGACGGCAGGTTGGCGGCATAGTTGATCGAGGTAGTGGTCTGGGACGGAATGAAATTGTTCTGGAACTGGAGCACCTTCGGAACGTTTCCGAGCGGGTTGCCGGTCTTCGGATCGACATCGACCCCCATCAGATAATATCCGGCACCGTTGACCAGGTTGCCGTTGGCGTTGACCTGGAAATCGCCGCGGCGGGTATAGTCCGTGATGCCATTGAATATGGGCACGTTATCGACGGTGCCGGTGGACTTCTGCACCGAGAAAAAGCCGTCGCCGTTGATCGCCATGTTGGTGCCGACGGTGGTCGTCGTCACGGTGCCTTGGGTGGTGATCGTGGCTTGCGAGAAGGCGGTCACGCCGCCGGCCACCTGCCGGCTCGGCGACGTCGAGTCCGGGATTAGATCCTCGAAGCTGGTGTCGATACCCTTGTAGCCCGTGGTCGAGGCGTTCGCGATATTTCCGGAGATGTTCTGTAGGGCGAAGGACTGCGCCTGAAGGCCACCCACTGAAGTATTGAGAGCGTCGAAAATACCCATAACATCGTCTCCAGCTCGATCCGGGCGGCCCACCGGTCCTGCATACCCATGGCCGCAATCGAAGGAGACTGTCGCAAGCGCTATGCCAATATATGAAAATATCACGATTTCAATGGCTTAAATGAAAATGCCCCGGTCCGAAGACCGGGGCAGATTTGCCGGGCGGGCAACAATTGCCGGGGCGGAAGCTTCAGGTTGCCGAGGCCGAAGCCGGGTGAAACACCAGCGCAAAACCGTCCATGCAGTAGCGCAAGCCGGTCGGCTTCGGCCCGTCGTCGAAGACGTGGCCGAGATGGCCGCCGCAGCGGCGGCAGTGGATTTCGGTCCGCAGCATCCCGAAGGTGCGGTCCTCGGTCTTGCCGACGGCGTTTTCCAGCGGCTGGTAAAAGCTCGGCCAGCCAGTGCCGCTCTCGAATTTCGTCTCCGAGGAGAACAGCGGCAGGTCGCAGCCGGCGCAGGCGAAGATGCCCTTGCGGTGCTCCTTGAGCAGCGGGCTTGAGCCCGGCCGCTCGGTGCCCTCCTGGCGCAGGATCTCGTATTGCTGCGGCGTCAGCTGCGCGCGCCATTCCGCGTCGGTTTTTTCGACCTCGAATTTCCCCGCGGCCTGGGCCGGGGAAGCACGCAGCCAGCGGAAGGCCGCAAGCCCGAGCAGACTGGCGACGGACGCGAGCAGGATACGGCGATCGATCATATGGGGTCTCCGTGCGAAGCGAGATATCGGATGGCTCGCTGTCAAATACGGGGGGTAGGAGCGGAAGTTACACCGATTGGAAGGGAAATTTCTCACTTTCTTGCGAGTAGCCGGGAAGGCCTATCCGCTTCCTCACCCCCTCCGTTGCGGCGAACGGTCAGGAAACCCCCTCGCCTTCGCGGCTTGCCGGCTCCGGCGGCTGCGGACGACCCGGAGATGGGCGGCGCTGCGGCGGCCGGGTTCCGGCCTTCCGATTGGCTTCCGCCAGCCTTGCCTCGCGAACGCGCTCCCTGCCCCGCGCCCGCTCCCGATAGCGGGCGAGCGCGCCGGCGGCGGCGGAACTGCCCCGCTCCCACATGCCGATGGCGTACCCGGCGACCCGGCCAGTGGTGCCGCCGGCCCAGACCAGCTCGAACGGCGAAAACAACCGCCAGCGCTCATCGCCCCACAGGATGCCGCGGGCGATCAGCTGGCCGGCCATCGCCGTCGTGTTCAGGCCCCGGCGGCCGAAGCCGCTGGCGACCCATAATCCCTTCCGCAACTGGCCGATCTGCGGCATGCCGTGCACGGTCTGCCCGATCGCGCCGCTCCAGGTCTCCGATATCTCGACCGGTCCGAGCTGGGGGAAGATCGTGCGGATCCTGCGCGCGATCGCCGGCGCAAAACGCGCGGGGTTTGCCGCCCAGGTGGTTTCCGGACTGGACCACATCAGCCGGTCGCCCTCGACCACGCGGAAATGATCGATGCCGTCGCTGTCGGTCACCGATCCCTGGAACGCGATGGTCTCGGCAAGGCGTTCGCCGAGCGGCGCGGTCAGCGCTGCGTGGCGCCACACGGGCAGCAGGGTTTCCGACAACCGCCGCAACGGCGCGCCGAGATGGATATTGCCGGCCAGCACGATGTGGGAAGCCCGCAACCGCGCCGACGGCGTGACGATGCGCTTGCGAATGCCGGACGGATCGATGCTGACGACCGGGGTGTCCTCGAAGATCCGCGCGCCGGCCCGCCGCGCCAGCGTCGCAAGGCCGTGGACGTATTTGCGGCCGTCGATCTGAAACGCCTTCGGATAATACACGCCGTGGAAATAATGGTCGGTCCGCAGCTCGGCGCGGACGCGATCGACCTGCCAGCCCTCCACTTCCGTCCCGAAATCCTCGCCGAGCATCTGCAGGCCGGCGATCAGTTCGTCGCCGATTTCGACGTTGGACACCTCGAGCGCGCCTTCGCTGAGCGCAATGCCCGGCATCGCTTCCTCGGTCGCATTCGTCCGGACGAATTCGGCGCCTTCGCGCGACAGCGCCCAGAGGTCGCGGGTATCCTCGAAGCCGATGCGCGCGATCAGCTCGCCGATCGGCAGACCGTAGCCCGGCATCACCGTACCGAGTTGATGACCGGAAGCGTTCCAGCCGACATGACGGCCCTCGAGCACCGCGACGCTGGCGCCGAGCCTCGCGGCTTCCAGCGCCACCGTCAGCCCGGCAAGGCCGGCGCCGACCACGGCGATGTCGACATCCAGGTCGAACGACAGCCGCGAGCGCTCCGGCGGGGTTGCGGCATCTGGTCCGGCGATCTTGCTTGCAGAACTCTCGCTCATATCGTTTTCTTACGGACCGATCGGGCGCTTGTCACCTTGTCTGGCGGAGCAGCTTGTACATTAATCCCCGGACTTGAAACGAATTGGGATCGCGCCATGCGCCGTTTGATGCTGCTGCGTCATGCCAAGACCGAACACGACGCGCCGTCGGGCCGCGATCAGGACCGCCGGCTCGACAATCGCGGCCGCCATGATGCCGCCGAAATCGGCGGCTGGATCGGCCATCATCCGCCATTTCCCGATAGCGTGCTGGTTTCACACGCGATCCGGGCTCATCAGACCTGGGAAGTCGCCTGGGAAGCGATGAAGGATCTCGTTCCGGAGCCAGAGGTCGAGTTGATGCCGGAACTGTACGGCGCCGATGCCGCCGAGCTGCTGCAAATCATCCGGTCCGCATCGGAAACCGATCCGCACCGGCTGTTGCTGGTCGGACACAATCCCGGCATGCACGAACTGGCGCTGGCGCTGGCCGGCAGCGGCAACGCGGCCGGTCGCGCGGCGCTTGCCGACAACCTGCCGACATCGGGACTTGCGGTCTTCGACTTCGACATCGACGACTGGGCCGACGTGGCGTTCCGACGCGGCATCCTGGTGCTGTTCGTCAGCCCCAAGCTGCTCAAGCACGCTTCGGGAGAATAGCGAGGCCGCCGCGCCCCGCGTCACCAGGCCGCGGAACTATGCTAGCCTGAAGACGGAAAGGGAGGCCCGAGATGTTCAAATCCATTCTGGTCCCGATCGATCTCGCCGACACCGAACTGGCGAAACCCGCGATTTCGAACGGCGACGACGCTGTCGCAGACCTGGAACGGCACGGTGCGCCTTCTCAACGTGCTGCCGATGACGCCGGTGATGCTGGCGGAATACGTGCCCGCCGATTTCGACGCCCAGCAGCGCCAGACGTCCGAGGAAGCGCTCGCCATCGTGGCGCGCGAGTCCGGCATCGAGCCGCAGCGGATCTCCAGCGTGGTGCGCCAGGGCGGCATCTATCACGAGATTCTCGAGGAGGCCGGATCCATGCACGCCGACCTGATCGTGATGACCTCGCACCGGCCGGCGATGCGCACCTATTTCCTCGGCTCCAATGCCGGCCACGTCGTGCGTTACGCCAAATGCTCGGTGCTGGTGGTGCGGCATTAGGAGATGCAGCTGGGGCGGGCCGCTACGGCAACAACGTCTCCGGCAGGTGATCGAACGTATACGCCCGCGGCCGGTTGCGCCGGATGAAGCCGCCGATCTGCCAGCCAAACAGCGCGGCGAAGCCGATGAGAAACAGCCCGCCCGCCCATTCAGCGGTCGCGATGGCACGAATGAGAAGCCCGGCGATGGCAATCGCAACCAGCGCCAGCAGCAGGATGCCGGCGGCGTAGGTCTTCGGCCCGATGCCGCCGATCAGCATCGCCTTGCTGCCGGCCTGCCGCAGCCGCGCGTGCAACTGCGTGATGAAGGCGCGGTAATCCCGGTCCTGCGGCGTCATCAAGGCGACGGTCTGCCAGCTCGTCGAGAGGACGACGATGCGCTGCCCGCTGGCGGATTCGATATCGGCGCGAAAGCGCCGCGACTGCATCGACACCGGCCGGTAGGACAAGCGGATCGCCGCGATATCCGGATAGGGCCAGACCCCGGACTTGCTTCCGGCCTGCCACGACAACCCCTCGTCCGTCAGCTCGAATTGATGCGCCGAACCGATCAGCGACGCCTTGTAGGCGTAGCTTGTGGCCGGCGTGTGCGGGGCCGATGGCGTTGCGTCGTGCGGCCTTAGCTGTGACAATCCGATAAATCCCGTCCATCGTCGGCGCATGATCCGCCAAAGTGTGAATATCAGGCGATAAGATCATGCGCTCCCTGGATAATTTGGCGCCTCGGCTTGCGCGCGACGCCGGCTTTACCTTACAAGCGGAACATGGCCGAGACGACCTATTTTCCGCGTCGCCTGATCCTCGGCGGTGCGATGATTTCCGGTGTGCTGCTGGCGCTCGCCGTGCACATGCTGGGGGCGCGTTACGGCCTCGACCTCGGCGGCCTGTGGCGATCCGATACGACCGACTTCATGCCCGCGGGCGCCGCCATCGCGTGGTGGCTGATTGCGACCGTCGGCTTCTCCGGCGGCTATTTCACCGCGACGCTGATGGACAGCGCTGTGTCGGGAGAAATTCCAATGCGGATGCGGCAGTTCCTGATCGCGGTCGGCGTGCTGGTGCTGGCGGGCGCAGGCCAGGCGGCCGCAGCGCCCAGTCCGATCCCGACCATGGCGGGCGTGCTGACGGGCCTCGCTGCGCTCTGTCTCGGCGCGGTGATGGCATTTTGCGGCGCCCATTTTGCCCTGCGCAGGGCCTGACAGACAGGGCCGAGGGAACATGAATCGCCGCGAATTCATGGCCGCGATCGGGAGCGTTGCCGTCTCACCGCTCGCGGCAAACGGCCAGGAAGCCGGCCGTATCTATCGCCTCGGCGTACTCATTCCCGCCACGCGCGCTTCCGTCGAGCCCTTCTTCGACGAGCTGCGCAGCAACGGCTTCGTCGAAGGCCAGAACATGGTCGTCACCGGCGCCTACAGCGTCCGAGCCGAGCAGATCGCCGAAAGCACGGCAGCGCTGATGCAGACCCAGCCCGAGGTGATCCTCTGCGGTCCCGAGGCCTATCTGCGCGTGCTTCAGACCGCGACCCGTACCATCCCGCTCGATAGCATGAGCGAGGATCTGGTCGGCGAAGGCTTTGTCGCCGCGCTGGCAAAGCCGGGCGGCAACATCACCGGCATCAGCCTGCTTTCGCCCGAGCTTGACGGCAAGCGGCTGGAGATCCTGACGGAAGCCGTGCCTGGCCTGCGCCGGGTGGCGGCGCTGGCTCATTCCATCGTGACCAAAGAGCATCTGGCGGAGCAGCAGGAGCTGGCGCGCTCGCGCGGCGTCGAGCTTTCGGTGTTTGGCTTTGCCAAGGCGTCGGAGATCGCGCCGGCCCTGGACGCGGCGAAGGCAAGTGGCGCCCAGGCGATCAACTTTCTGGCGAACCCGCACCAGATCGTCAGCCGCGACATCATCCTGGATCACATGGCGAAGATCGGCCTGCCCGCGATCTACCAGTGGCCGGAGACGGCGGATCTCGGCGGCCTGATGGGCTACGGTCCGCCATTCGCGCAGATGTATCGCCAGCGCGCACGGCAGATTGCCAAGATGCTGCGGGGCACCAAACCTACCGAGATGCCGGTGGAGCAGCCGGCGAATTTCGAGCTCGTCATCAACCTGAAGACGGCGAAAGCCATCGGCCTCGATATTCCGGAGGGTCTGGTGACGCGTGCCGACAGGGTGATCGAGTAATCGGTCCCGCAATGCAAAACGCCGCGCGGCTGCCCGCGCACGACGTTTTGTCTCAATCGTGGTTCCGTCGGGGAAATCAGCTCGCGGCGCGCAAATTCACCTTGCTGTCGGCGAGCGCTGTCAGCTTCTTGTCGGTCGCCCTCTCCTCGTCGAGCGTCTTCTGCAGCACGCCGACGCAATCATTGCGGCCGAGCTGGTTCGCCCACGCGATCAGGCTGCCGTAGCGTGTGATCTCGTAGCGCTCGGCGGCCTGGGCGGCGTTGATCAGGGCCGCATCCAGCACCGACTTGTCCGCGACTTCGCCGGCTTCCTCGATGATGCCGTCGATCGCGGGGCAGTCCACCGCCTTCACCTCGGCGCCATGCATCTGGAACACCTGTTCGAGGCGCTACACATGCGTCTTGGTCTCACAACCGCACCGCCCGGTTCGTCGCCGGAACGCCGATTTGTTGGATTGCTGGTACCGGGCTAACCGGAGACTTACGGGGTTGTTCCTGGAAGGGCGGCAAAACCTCAGGGTGCAACGCGGAACTCGCGGAACGGGAACAGGAGGCCGGCCGATACAAGGACATGGACCGGTCTCGAATCTGCCGCGTTAAGACATATGTATGGCGTGTGACAGCCATGCCGTTCCGAGGCTGAAGCCGGCCTTGTCAAGGACTGCACAACGCGACCTTTTTGTCCTATGGGTCTTCACGCAGAGCGAACGGCTGCCGCAATCGCTTCAATGGGCCTTCTACTTGTTGCCGCCCTGCCGGGAGGATGAATGCACGGACTGCTGACCACGATCGGGCGTGGCTTCAAGAGACGGATCGGCTGGAAGCGGCTCGGAATCGCGGCGAGTCTCCTTATCATCGCGTTTGCGATCACGACCCTGGTCCGCACCTTGAGGGGCGTCGACACCGGTGTGATCCTGACCGCGCTGACCGACTTGCCGCCGCACCACATCGCGCTCGCCGCGCTGTGCGTGATCGGCGCGTTCTGCACCCTGACGTTTTATGATTTCTTCGCGCTGCGGACCATCGGCAAGAAGCATGTGCCCTACCGCATCGCCGCGCTGTCGAGCTTCACCAGCTACACGATCGGCCACAATATCGGCGCCACGGTGTTTACCGGCGGCGCGATCCGCTTCCGGATCTATTCGGACTACGGCCTGAGCGCGATCGACGTCGCCAAGATCTGCTTCCTCTCGGGCCTCACCTTCTGGCTCGGCAATCTGGTCGTGCTCGGCTTCGGCATGGCCTGGCACCCCTGGGCGGCGTCCGCGATGGATCTGCTGCCGCCGGCCGTGAACCGGCTGATCGCGATCGGCTGTCTCTCCGGCATCGCGGCCTATTTCATCTGGCTGGTGATGGGCAAGGATCGCCGCGAACTCGGCCAGAACGGCTGGAAAGTGGTATTGCCCTCGGCGCGGCTGACGCTGCTGCAGGTCCTGATCGGCGTGGTCGACCTCGGATTCTGCGCGATGGCAATGTATCTTTTGATGCCGGCGCAGCCAGGCATCGATTTCGTATCGCTCGCGGTGGTGTTCATCCTGGCGACGCTGCTCGGTTTCGCGAGCCACGCGCCCGGCAGCCTCGGGGTGTTCGATGCCGCGATGCTGGTGGCGCTGCCCCAATTCGGCAGGGAACAGTTGCTCGCCACGCTCCTGGTGTTCCGCATCCTGTATTTCCTGATCCCGTTCGGACTCTCGATCAGCATCATGGGAACGCGCGAACTCTGGCTCAACGTGGTGCGGCCCTGGCAGGAACGCCGCCGGCTAAACGACGCCTGCGCGCACTCCGGTGCGGTACCGCTGAAGGGCCGGCAATCGCTGCAACCGGAACCGGTGAAGAGCCGGACATCGCCGCCCGCGGTGACGAGCCGTCAGTCGCAGGGCTAGCGTAGGACCAGCCAGAGCGTGAGCGGTTTGGCGACAAGATCAACCGCCCTTGTAATATAGAGACGCCAGCAGCGCGACGATGCTGGACTCCTTGGATTCCGGGTCCATCTCTCTTATTTCCGCCCCATCAATAACGTCAAACGCGTCATGATCCGAATTTGCCTTCGTTCGTTAATCGCCGGCGCGCTGTTCGTGGGTGTGTCGGCGGCACTGCCGTCGCAATGGGCGGCAGCACAGCCGGCCCCGAGCGTCCCCTTGCCGATCTCACCCGGCCCCGCGCAGCCGGCGGCGCCCGCACCGGTGCAGGTCGAGCCGGATGGTCCCATGCAGATCTCGTGGGAGGTCCGCAACCGTTTCCGGCTGTTCCGCGAAGAGCGCGATTTTCTGCTCCATACCGAGAGCGCGCGCGGCCGCAGCGTTCTCGCCTCCGAACAGGCGCTGGAACTGCAGAGCGACGGCCGCGGCTGGGCCCGCAACACGGTGAACCGTCTCTGCATCGATCTGCAGGGCCGGGTCAACGAGCCCTGCACCCGGGACAACGTCAAGGAAAGCTACCTGACGCCGATCGATCATCCGGTCACGGTCCGGCTGACCGGCGAGGTTCCGGTCGGCGCCACCTGCGCCTGGTCGTTCGACGACGGCGACGGTCCGCAGGCCTCGACCTTCGACTGCGCCGAAGCCGTCAATCTGCGGGTGCGCTATGGCCGCACCACGGTTGCCACCGTGGAAGTCTCCTCCGGCCCCGAGGCGCCGCAGCGCCTGTCGACCGAGATTGCGGTGCGGGATCTGTTCATCGCCGGTCTCGGCGACAGCATCGCATCCGGCGAGGGTAATCCGGACCGCGCGATCGCGCTCTCCGATGAAGGCTTCTGCTTCCGCTATTATCTCGGCAGCGCCAGCGCGCAGTATTACCGTCCGAGCCGCGCCGGCTTCAAGGGCGGCCGGGCCTGCGAAGCGCCGGATACGCTGCAGAACTGGCAACGCAACAGCGCGCTGTGGTTCAATTCCGCCTGTCACCGTTCGCTGTACAGCTATCAGACCCGCACCGCGCTGGCGCTCGCGGTTCGATATCCGCACATCGCGGTGACCTATCTGCCGCTCGCCTGCACCGGCGCCACCATTCCCGATGGGCTGTTCGGCCCGCAACGCGCCCGCGAGTGCCTGCCGACGAAATCCGGCGGCAACTGCCAGGGCACGGTCAACGCGCAGCTGGGCGAATTGCGCGCCGCGCTTGCGGCTGCGAAGAAGCGTCAACCGGACCGCAAGCTCGATCTGGTGCTGCTGTCGATCGGTGCCAACGACATCAATTTCTCCGGACTGGTCGCCAACGTCATCGTGGATTTGCCGACCGAGCGCGCGCTGCTCCGGCGCAGCGGCGTGATGGGATCGGTCGACGATTCGCGCGCCGCGCTGACGCGCGACCTGCCGCAAAGCTTCGCCAAACTGCGCGAGGCGCTGAAACCTCTCGTCGGCGGCGACCTGTCGCATGTGGTGTACGTCTCCTATGCCAACCCGGCGCTGGCGAACAGCGGCTCGCCCTGCCCCGGCGGGCGCGCCGGTTTCGATATCCATCCTTCGTTCAACGCCGAACCGCAGCGCCTGGCCGCCGTGTCGAGCTATGTGCAGAGCGAATTCCTGCCGGAGTTGAGGGCGCTCGCGACCTGCCAGTCGGGCGTGCTGTGCCGCGATCCGGCCGCCGACCGCATGACCCTGGTCGAGGCCCATCAGACGGCGTTCGCCGATCACGGATTCTGCGCGCGCGCCGAGAGCGATCCGGAATTCGACCGGGAGTGTTTTTCAGCCAAGGGCGACAGCTTCAACCCGGACATCGTCTCGGCGGCGAACCAGCCGATGATGTGCGGCCGCAGCCCTTCCGAATACCGCGCCTACCTGCCCCGCGCGCGCTGGATCCGCGACGCCAACGACAGTTACTTCGCGGCAATGACCTTTCCGCAGGGCTTGCCGTCCTCCAGCCAGCCTACCGATATCCATGACGCGACCTGGGCCATTCTGTCGGCTGTCTACGGCGGCGCGGTCCACCCCTCGGCCGAAGGCCACGCCGCGATGGCGGACGCGGCGCTTCCGGCCGTGACGTCGGTGCTGCAACTCAACACGGTCGTGCCCGATGTGACCGCCGAACCGGCGCCGCCGATCGCGCCGGACACCCGCTGAACGAATTTCGCACGGGTTGCGCCGCCGATTACTTCTTCTTCGCGGCGACCGGCGGCTTGACCATCGCGACCGGCGGCTTGGTCGCGGCGGCCTGGGCCGCCGCCTGCGCCGGCAAATATTTGGCGATGATCGCGGGATCGACCTGGGCGATCGACGTATCGGGCAGCCGCTGCCAGGTCTCGTCCTTGCCGAACAGCGAAATGCCGAGATAGCCGCGCATCGTCAGCATCTGGCCGTCAGCGCTGACGCTCATCTTGGCGTGATAGATCTTGCCGTCGCGCGGATCGAGAACGTTGCCGCCCTCATATTTCAATCCCTCGCGCTTCATGTCGCGGATGAAGGAAATGCCGAGCATCGGCGCGTCCTTTCGATCGTCGGTGCATTTCGTGCAAAGCGGGTTCTTGTTCGGATCTTCGCCGGGAAGCGGAAAGGTCTTGGCGATCACGCCTTCGAAAATGCCGTCGTGATCGACCACGAGAAACCAGGCCACCGGCTTGCCGTCCTCGACCTTCTGCCACAGCCCCGCGGCTGACGGCTCGACGGCCCGCGCCGCCGGCGCGGCGGCAAGCATCAGCGCAAGACCAGCCATCAACGCAAGCGTCAATCGAAGTCTGGATATCGCAGTCCGCATCGTCACCACCTGATCAATCTGTCAAACGATGGCCCCAGACTAAGGCCATTTCGCGGATGGTTCTAGTGGCGCCCCGGATCCCCGAAGCTGTGGAGGGGCCAAACGCCGCCACAAAAGTGACGCAACGAATAAACGAATGAATGTCCCGCTCCGGCACAGCAGGCCGGAACGGACGCTTCGCCGAACGAGCAGGTCAGTTGACGCCGAGCTTCTTCTGCAGGCTCGAGGACGACGTCGTGTACTGGAACACCAGCCGCTTGTCCGGATAGACGTAACGATGCGCCTTCTGGGCCATCAGCGATCCCTCGTGGAAGCCGCACAGGATCAGCTTCAGCTTGCCGGGATAGGTGTTGATGTCGCCGATCGCGAAGATGCCGGGCACGCTGGTTTCGAATGCCGAGGTCTCGACCGGCACCAGATTGTTCTCGAGCGCAATGCCCCAGTTCGCGACCGGTCCGAGCTTCATGGTGAGCCCGAAGAACGGCAGCATGGTATCGCAGGTGATGTTCGACATGCTGTTGTCGTTGCCCTTGATGGTGGCGCCCTTGAGCATGCCGCCGTCGCCTTCGAGCGCGGTGACCTGGCCGATCCTCAGATCCAGCTTGCCGGAAGCCACCAGTGCGCGCATCTGTTCGACGCTGTGCGGCGCTGCGCGGAAGTCGTCGCGCCGGTGCAGGAGCGTCACGCGCTTGGCGATCGGGTGTAGATTGAGCGTCCAGTCCAGCGCGGAATCGCCGCCGCCGACGATCAGCAGGTCCTTGTCGCGGAACTGTTCCATCTTGCGCACGGAGTAGAACACCGAGGAGCCTTCGTAGGCCTCGATCCCCGGCACCGGCGGGCGCTTCGGCTGGAACGAGCCGCCGCCGGCGGAGATCACCACCACCTTGCACTCGAACACCTTGCCGGCATCGGTGGTGACGCGAAAACCGGGGTCGCCGATCTTCTCGACCTTCTCCACCATCTCGTTGAGATGGAAGGTCGGGTTGAACGGCTTGATCTGTTCCATCAGCGCCTCGGTGAGGCCCTGCCCGGTGACGAAGGGAATGCCGGGAATGTCGTAGATCGGTTTTTCCGGATAGAGTTCGGCGCACTGGCCGCCGATCTTGTCGAGAATGTCGACCAGATGCACCTTCATGTCGAGCAGGCCCAGTTCGAAAACGGCGAACAGTCCGCACGGACCCGCGCCAATGATCAGCACATCGGTTTTGATTGCTTCGCTCATATCGCTTCTTTTCGGTTGAACCTTGCAGGCAGGCTTTTCGGCTGCGCCTGTCTAACCAACACGGAGCGGCGAGGAAAGCCATAAAATGCCTCAGGCGACCACGCCAACCCCTTGCCGCAGCTCGACAACTGCGCTGTAAACGCATGAGATTTCGGAGACCATCCCCCGTGAACGCACCTGCCCGTCTCGATTCGACCCTGCGCCTGGAAGATTTCCCCTACCGGCTGACCGACAATGTGCGGTTTGCCGATCTCGATCCCAACCAGCACGTCAACAACGCGGTCTATGCGAGCTATTTCGAGACCGGCCGGGTCACCCTGATGAAGGACCGCAGTTACGGCCTGATGCCGGAGGGCCTGGCCTGGATCATGGTGCGGCTGGACATCCATTTCCGCGCGGAGCTGCGCTGGCCCGGCGTGATCGAGATGGGGCTCGGCGTCGCAAAATTCGGCCGGACCTCGGTCACCTTCGATCAGGTGGTGTTTTCGGAAGGCAGATGCGTCGCCTCGGCACGGGCGGTGACGGTGCTGATCGACGAGAAGACCCGCAAGCCGACGCCGCTGACGGAAGAGATCGTCAGGAATTTTCAGCCCTGGCTGCTCCGCGGCGTGGAAGTCGTGTCGCCGAAGTTCTAGGCCTGCCGCTCCGGCGTGGAGACCACGAGACCATCGAGTTCGTCGCTCACCTTGATCTGGCACGACAGCCGCGAATTCGGTCGCACGTCGAAGCCGAAATCCAGCATGTCCTCTTCCATCGGCGACGGCGCCCCGACCTTCTCGCGCCAGGCCTCATCGACATAGACATGGCAGGTCGCGCAGGCACAGGCCCCGCCGCATTCGGCTTCGATGCCGGGAATAGCGTTCCGGATCGCCGCTTCCATCACGGTCGCGCCGTTCTCGACGTCAATGGTGCGGGTTTCGCCGCTATGGTCGACAAAGTGAATCTTGGCCATGTTTGCTCGTACTGCCGGATAAGGGGTCCGGGCAGTCCTATAACGGGTCGATCCGCCCGGCGCTAGCGGTGGAAGCGAAAACCTGCGGTGCGTTTTGCCGCTTCGGGAGCGTTTCCGAGCGAGGCATGCCCTCGGAATCGATCCGGGGGTCAAAGCCGGTTCGCGAGTTGCACTCGGCAAACAAAAGAGATCGAGGTCCGGCTGTGATTCGGTTGGAACCGAAAGCTCCAAATGTCCGGGGAATCAGGACCGGCGCAGGATCGCGTCGACCGCCGAGCGCGCCTGCGCCACGGCGTCGTCGAGCTCGGCGAGCGCCTCCGACGGATCGCCGCCATTCCTGATCAGCGTTTCCAGACGGGCGGCGGCCTCGGCGACGCCAAAGGCGCCGATCGCGCGGGCGGAACCCTTCAGCGTATGCGCCAGCGCTCCGGCGTCGGCGGGCAGCCGCGCCAGCGCCTCGGCCAGATGCACCGCCTGCGCCGAGAACATCGCCAGTACCTCGCGCTCGAGGCCGGCATCGCCCAGCGTCATGCGCTGCAGGTGCTCGATATCGATCGGACCGTCATCGGGGGCGAGCGGCGGCGATGGCATCCAGGCAATCCGTTCCACATGAAGCGGCATGGCATTAACCCAATTCTCCCCCGCCAGCCCGGTTCGGGGACGAAGTCTTGGTCAGCCAATCAGGGAATGGTTAACGGAACGTTCCTCACTCAATTATGCCGCAAGTTCGCCTTGTTTCCGGCGAACAGTTGCCTCAATTTCCCCACCGAAAAGAAAATTTTGTGGAACCGTAAGACCTTACGGCGCTGTGCTGTTAACGATGATTAAGGATGATTAAGATTGTATTAATCGGGGCCATTTCTTTCACACCGCCTAGCCAATAGGATGTTCCCCAGAGGCAGCGGACAGGCCGGCCCAACGGGCTCGCGCTTCGCGACCAGCGCAGGGATATGACACCGGTTTGAAGCTTTCGCGTGGGGACAATCGCGCAAGCTTTTCCGGGTGCGTAAAAAGTAGAACGAGGGCTCAGACTCAACATGGCGAACAATCCCAAAAAGGTCAAAGACCCTACCGAAGTCGCGCTTTCTGCCATCCAGGAAGCCTTGAACATCGGCGAGACGTCGGGGACTGACGACGGGAGAAGTTCGATCCGCGGCGACACTGAGCATTCGCCTTCGACATCGCCTTACGGCGAAGCCGCGTTCGACGTCCGCCCGAGCACCGATCGTCCGGTCTTCGAGCCGATCGAGGAGCCGCGCGCGCCGCGCCGCGCCGCCAATGACGACCGCGAAACCATCGGACAGATCCTGCAGGCGCTTCAGAAGGGCCGCCCTGCCCGCAGCGTTTACACGCTCGCCACGGTGTTTGGCGGCATCTGGATTCTCGGCTGCGTGCTTCTGACCGTGAGCTTCCTGCCCTCGCTGCACGCGGCGATGGGACAGAGCGGCGGAGTGCTGGTGCTGGCCGGCCTTGCGGCGCTGCTCTTCGCGCCGGTGCTGTTGTTTTATTTCCTCGCCAGCCTTGCCTGGCGCGGCCAGGAAATGCGCATGATCGCGCAGTCGATGGCGGAAGTCGCGATCCGCTTTTCGGAGCCAGAGGGCGCCACCAGCGACTCCATGGTCACCGTCGGTCAGGCGATCCGCCGCGAAGTCGCGGCCATGGGCGACGGCGTCGAACGCGCGATCGCACGCGCCGGCGAACTCGAAACGCTGGTTGCCAACGAGGTCTCGGCGCTTGAGCGCGCCTATAGCGACAACGAAGTGCGTATCCGCGCCCTGCTGCAGGACATCGCCCATCAGCGCGACAATCTGGTCGGCCAGGCCGAGCAGGTTCGCAGCGCCATTTCCGGCGTGCAGATCGACCTGCGCCACGACATCGCGCTGATTTCGGACGCGATCGCCTCGCGCGTCGACGAAGTCGCCAAGAGCATCACCGGCGCGCTGGAAGAGCGCGGCGCCCACATCACCACCGCGCTCAGCAACGCCGGCGACAACATGATCCTTGCGCTCGGCGAGCGCGGCGGCGACCTGCTCGACCGCCTGGAGGAAGCCAGCGCCGAGACCACGCGCGCGGTGCTCGACGCCTCGGAGCGCCTCACCACCAGCCTCAATTTCAAGACCGGCCACGTCCATGACGAGTTCGTCGATCTGGCCGACCGCGTCCACGAAATGCTGAACGAGCGTATCGACCGCATCACCTAGCGAATTCGAGCAGCGCTCCTCCACCATCGTCGACGGCATTTCCGACCGCACCGAACAGGTTCACGACACGCTGAAGAATTCCAGCGACTCGCTGCTGCTCGAGCTCGAACTGCGCAGCGGCGACCTCGTGGGCAAGATCGACGACGCCGGCAACCGGCTCGCGAACCAGATCCTCACCTCCGGCGACAAGGCCAGCGAGGCGCTCGACGTGACCGTCAACGCGCTGGTGGCGAAGGTCGTCAGCCAGACCGAGACCGCGCACGACACGCTCTCCCTGCAGATCAGCGCATTCGACGAACTGGTGAAGAACCAGGGCGGCGAGCTGGCGGAAAAATTCGCCCGCGACAGCGGCACGCTCGGCGCGCTGATTACCCGCCACATCTCGGAATTCGACCGCACCGTGAAAACTTTCGGCGGCGAGATCGTCGAGCGGATGGGACAGCGCACCCAGGACATCGCCGAGACCCTCAAGACCTATGTCGACAGCTTCGATACCCGCCTGACCTCCAACGGCGGCGAGATCACCGCTTCGCTCGACCAGCGCCTGATGCAGTTCGAGACCACGCTCGGCACCAGCGTGGCCAATCTCGATGCCTCGCTCGACAGCAGGATCAGGTCGTTCGACGAGACCGTCGACGGTCGCCTCAAATCGCTGGAGGTGACCTTCGATACGAGGGCGAAGTCGGTGACCGAGACCATCGACGACCGGCTCGGCACGCTGGCCTCGTCGCTGACCGACGGCGCCGCACAGGCCATCCACTCGATCGATTCGCGCCTGACCCAACTCACCTCCTCGCTCACCGACGGCACCGCGCAGGCGATCCAGTCGATCGACTCGCGCCTGACCCATCTCACCACTTCGCTGACCTTGGGCGCCGCAGAGGCGGTTGAAGCCGTGGAGGATCGTATCGCCAACGTGACCGCCTCGATCGACGGCCGCAGCGCCCACCTGACCGACACCATCACGGCACGGTTCCAGGAAATCCATCAGGGCATCGAGAGCCGGATCGGCGCGGTCGCGACCGACATCGACACGCGCGTCGCGCAGTTCGAGGACCTGCTGGGTTCGCGTATCGAAGCCGTGGCGGGCCGCATCGAGAGCAGCGGACGGCAGGCCAGCGAAGGCCTGATGGCGCGCGCCGAGGAATTGTCGCTCGGCATCAAGTCCCACGTCGAGGATGCGGAGCGTTCGCTCACCAACCTTGTGGTCAACACCAGCGAGACCATCCAGACCGGCGCCCGCGCCGCTCAGCAGTCGCTGCTTTCGGTTTCCTCCGACGTCGGCGCGCAATTGAAGCTGACCTCGGCGGAAGTCGAGCGGGCGCTGACCGCCGTCGGCACCGGTGCGGCGAATTCGATCCTGACCAGCGCCCGTGATGCCCAGTCGACCCTGGTGACGGCCTCCGCGGAAGCCGCCAGCCAGGTCAAATCGCTGTCCGGCGATATCGAGCGCACGCTTTCGGCCGCCGGCACTTCAACCGCCGCATCGATCCTCAACAGCGCGCGGGAAGTTCAGGGCACGATGGTCACGGCCTCGTCCGAGGCCGCCAACCACGCCAAGACGCTGTCCGCCGACATCGAACGCTCGCTGTCGATCGCCGGAACGTCCACCGCCGAAGCGATCGTCGCGGGCGCGCGCGAAGCCCAGAGCACACTGGTGACCGCTTCCGCCGATGCCGCCAATCACGTCAAGTCGCTGGCGTCCGACGTCGAACGTACGCTGACTGCGGTCGGAGCGGATACCGCCGCCTCGATCCTGGGCAGTGCGCGCGACGCGCAAAGCTCGCTGCACGCGACCTCGGCCGACGCCGCCAGCCAGATCAAGGCGATATCGAACGAGATCGAGCGGTCGCTCTCCACGGTCACCGCGAATACCACCGACCATATCCAGACCAGCGCGGTAAATGCGCAGAACACGCTCGTGGCGGCATCGAACGAGGTCTCCTCCAAGGTCAAGTCGACCTCGGCGGACGTCGAACGGGCGGTTCTCGCGGCCAGCAGCGCGTTCGGCCTGACCATGACCGGCAAGTCCGACGAAATCGTCAGCTACGTCCAGCAGCAGACCGACCGCCTGTCGCAGATGATCGACGGCAAGCGCGGCACGCTGGTCGAGGCGATCGGCGCCAAGACCAACCAGCTCACGGTCGATATCGACCGCGTCACCGGCGATGCGTTGAAAGCAATCGAGACCCGCAGCCAGACCTTCTCGCAATCGATGCTGGGCCACGGCACCGACGTCGCGCGGACCATCACCTCCGCCGGCGAACTCGCCACCAACGCCGTCAACAAGTCGTTGAAGGAGCTGGAGCAGTCCTCGCGCACCGCGATCGACCAGTCGCGCCAGGTTTCGGTCGCGGCCGTCACCGAGATGCAGGAGACCAGCAAGATCCTGCGCACCGACACGGTCGCCCTGTTCGAGCGCCTGCGCGAAGGCAATATCCTGCTGCAGGAAGTGCTGACCGGGGCGCACGACAACCTCAACTCGCTGGAGCGGGCGCTGGTTACCCGCGTTGCCGACTTCGTCTCCGCCATGAACGACGTCACCTCGCGCAACGGCGTCGCGACCCAGACGCTGGAAGACCAGTTGAAGATCTTCAACAGCAAGAGCCAAAAGGCGCTGGAGGATCTCGGTTCGCTGTCCGGCCAGTTCGAACATCACGGCCAGGCGCTGATCGAGGCGGCGGCCGTGGTCGAGCAGAGCAACCGCAACACCACCGCCTCCGTCGCCGAACGCAAGATGGCGCTGGAATCGCTGGTCACCACCATCGACCTGCGGACCGCCGATCTCGATCAGCGGCTGTCGCGCTTCACCGGCCTTCTGGATGAGTCGCTGGCGGCCGCCGAAGAGCGCGCCCGGGATATCGCCCGCGTGGTGGCCGAGACCGCCGGCGCCGGCTCTGCCGCGATCAGCGACCAGTTCGAGGCCGTGCGCGCCAACACCGAGGAGGAGCGCCGGCTGACCTCCCAGGCATTGAGCGATATCTATCAGCAGAGCACGCAGGAAGCGGACGCGATGTTCAAGCACTCCGCCGAGAAGTTCTCCACGATGGTGGCGAGCATGAAGCAGATGGCCGCGGAAATGCACCACGAACTCGAAGCCACCCGCAACGAGCTTCGCCGCGGCGTGCTGGAAATGCCGCAGGAGGCCGCCGAAAGCACCTCGCAGATGCGAAAAGTGATCGTCGACCAGATCGAGGCTCTGGCGGAACTGAACCGGATCGTGGCCCATCACGGCCGCGGCCTCGATGTCGTCACCCAGAGCCGCGCCACCACCCAGCGCGAGGAAGAGCCGATGATGGCCGTCGCCGGCGGCAGCCGCGGCGCCGCAGCCTTGCGCCCGCGCGAAACCGGCAGCGCCTCGACCCTGCCCCCGCCCGACCTCGGCATGCCCGCCCAGCGCCGCACCGAAGCGCCGCCGGTCTCTCCGGCCAGCGCCGACCAGGGACGCGACGGCTGGCTTTCCGACCTGTTGAGCCGTACCGATGCGGGCGGCGGCAACCAGCCGCTGCCGCCGCGGGGACGTTCGCCGCAGCAGGCCTCGGGCGGCAATCCGCTGGAGTCGCTGTCGCTCGACATCGGCCGGCTGATGGACCGCAACCTCGCCGCGGAAATGTGGGACCGCTACCAGCGCGGCGAGAGCAAGGCTTTTACCAAGCGGCTCTACACCCCGGCCGGCCAGAAGGCGTTCGACGAGGTCGCCCGCAAATACCGCGCCGACCGCGGCTTCAAGCAGACGGTCGATCGCTACATCGCCGAGTTCGAGCGCCTGCTCGACGAGGTCGCCCGCGACGAGCGCGGCCCCGCCGTGCTGCGCAGCCACCTCACCTCGGAGACCGGCCTCGTCTACACCCTGCTCGCGCACGCGGCGGGACGGCTTGGATAGAGATTTTGACCTAATCGCGGAATGAAGAACGGAGGCAGCGATGCCTCCGTTTCTTGTTTTTGGAATTCGATTAGATGACCAGAATCTATAGGGCGGACGCAAGTCGCCGCGAAACCGAACTTACGCTCCCTATCAAGGGATATATCAATTTCGAACAGGCTCAACATGCTGCCCGCAGATACCCATGGGTCACTTTCGAGTTGGTTTGCCAGTAAACGCGAGCCCGCCATAAATTTCCGAGAATTGTATCCAACGACTGGTGTGGCTTCAAACCGGGGCCATGAGTTATGATTACGATTGCCAACCCGGGCCCTCAGATTGATCGTGGGCGAATCGCTGAAGTAGAAACTGAAATCGGAGGTAAGCTACCTGCTCCTTATGGGACTTCTTGCTGAAACATAACGGCGGTAGACCCCTGCCGGACACCATAGATATCGACCGTCTGCCGGGTAGTCCGGCTCACATTCAGATCTTTTTTGGAGTCGGGCGAGGTGTTGAATCAAGCAACCTTTCCTGGAACATAACATTCACGCGCGAACGCCTTCCAAAGCATCGCCTTTTGCCCATTGCGTGCCGATTCCGGTGGCAATATTTTTTGTTTGGATGTTCTCGGTGAATTTTACGCCTTCGGCTAACCCGCCCTTGGGCTGGCTGCTTGAATTTCACCGGGATGCCTTCCCGCACGCTGGGGCAGGAGCACGATGCAACCAACGATGAACACCGCGATAACGGCGGAAGCAACAGGCCGGCTGAGCGCCATGCCGCCGTGGTTCAGCGGCTTGTCGAGAAAGTCGCCGACGGTCGCGCCGAGCGGTCGCGTCAGGATGAACGCAGCCCAGAACAGCGTGACGCGCGAAATGTTCGTCCAATAGTAAAGGGCTGCGACGACGACCAACGCAACCGAAAACACCAGTGCGCCGCCTTCGTAGCCGAGACCTGTCGTGTCGGCGATCCAGTCCCCGAGCGCCGTTCCCAGCGTCTGGGAGAACGTGATGGCGGCCCAGTAAAATGCTTCAACTCTCGGTCGGTACACGGTCTCCACCGAGATCGAACCTTCGGCAAAATACCAGAGCGCGAGCGTTCCCAACAGCAAAGCCAGAAGGAGCGAGGAGCCTCCAGTGTAACCGATACCAAGCGAACGGTCGCAGAAATCGGCCATGGTGGTGCCGAATGTCGTCGAGGCGACGATCGTTGCCCAGTACAGGAATGGATGGAAACGGTTTGCGAGAATCTGCGCGGCTACCAGGATGACCAGCGCAGCGAGGAAGATCGCCGTTCCGGTGAGATAGCCCCAGTTCAAAGTCATCGTCACCGAGTCTCCACCCGTCTCTCCGAGCGTAGTGGCGGCGATCTTGATGATCCAGAAGACGAGCGTGACTTCAGGGATCTTCGTGAGGGCGTCGTGCGGAATCTCGGATTTGAAGGCTGTCATGGCTCTACATCAAGTTGCATATTGCGAACGGGGGAACGCACTGGCGCGTCCACGGCGAGAGTTCGCGCCAAGCCCAGGGACACGAGATCAGGCGTGCGGCCCGGGCCTGGCGAATTGCTTTCTTAGTCCGGGTTTGGACCTTCTTTCTTGTTTTCGAGCACCAGGCCTGTCCGCGCGTCGACCCCGACCTCTTGCGTCACCGAGCCGCGCTTGATGTCAAACGAGTAACGAAGGCCGCTGCCGCCTCCCTCCCGTTCAAGTTCCTCGTCCGCGATCGTTCCGGGATGCGCTTTCAGGGCGATTGCTCTGGCTTGTGCGATCCCGATTTTGGCCCGGTGTGCCAGCTCCTCACCGGTGTAAGCTTGTGCGGCTATAGTGCCGAAGGTCAGGCTCGCCGCGGTGAGGCCCGCTAAAGTCGACAATCTTCTGCTCATCTCTAATCTTTCGTTTGCTTCGCCGCCCCCTGCAACGGCAAGACTGTTGCTGGCTCCCACGTGCCTCGGTGGACTTAGGAGAGGCTTAGGGCGAAGAATTTCCTTGTGCTACGTCAATCCGATTTCCGGCGACACGTTCCCACACGTGACTTTGCCCCTAAGTCTGCACTAAGTCAGAGGAACAATGCTGGGCCGGCCGCTTGCGGCATTTCGGACCGAGGATTTGAGGCATGCGAGTTCTGCTCGTCGAGGATGACAGGATGATCGGTTCGGCCGTCCAGCAGGGGCTCAGGGACGCAGCCTACGCGGTCGACTGGGTGACCGACGGCGAGGCCGCGGTCCTCGCGGCGGAAAGCGAAACCTACGAGCTGGTCCTGCTCGATCTCGGACTGCCTAAAGCTGACGGCCGCGACGTGCTTCGGCGCCTACGCCTACTTGGCAGCAAGCTTCCCGTCATCATCGTGACCGCGCGGGATGGCGTCGAAGACCGGATCGACGGGCTCGATCTCGGAGCGGACGACTACCTGATAAAACCGTTCGAAATCCGCGAATTGCTGGCACGGGTGCGAGCCGTGCTCCGCCGCGAGGGCAGCGGTTCAGCAACGCTTCTGAGCAATGGAAAGCTCAGCCTCGACCCCGCAACTCGGGAAGCAAAATTCCTGGAGAAAAGCGCACTTCTGAGTGCACGTGAGTTCGCGCTTCTGCAAGCGCTGTTGGCACGGCCAGGGACGATCCTGTCGCGGGGCGAGATTGAACGGCAAATCTACGGCTGGAATGAGGAGGTCGAGAGCAACGCCATCGAGTTCCTGATCCACACCGTTCGCAGGAAGCTCGGGGCCACGGCGATCCGCAACGTACGCGGCGTAGGGTGGATGGTGGAGCGCGCATTATGATCGGCTCATTGCGCGGACGTCTCTTCGTTGGTCTGACTGCTATGATCGTATTGACGGGCGGGACCGGAGGCATATTCGCCTACCGATGGGCATTCGATGAAGCTATCGAGATCCAGGATTCGGCCCTGATCCAGATCGCCAGCCTTGCCCAGAATGGCATCTTTGACGGCGGTAGGCCGTTTCCCGAAATTGAGGAGAACGCGCAGGTCCGGCTGATCGAGTTGGGGAATATCCCGCACGGCACATCGGACGAACGTCAACTTTTCGGGTTGAAGGACGGCTTGCACACAGCGAGCTGGAAGAGCCAAGCGATTCGCGTGCTGCTGCGAACGCGACCGGACGGAAGCCGATATGCCGCCGCGCAACCGACCGCGGTTCGAGATGACACTGCTGACGATATGGCGGTTCGGACCCTTCTGCCGATTGCCGCGCTAATTCCCTGCCTGTTGATCGTCACGGCGCTCGTCATTGCGCACTCGCTGCGCCCTATGATCCGGCTGGCGGGCAATCTCGATGCCAGACGCGCCGACGACCTCACGCCGTTGCCGGAAGCGGGCGCACCGACGGAACTGCATCCGTTCATCACCTCGATCAATAGCTTGCTGACGCGGATGCAGCACTTGATGGATCAGCAGCGTCGCTTCGTTGCCGATGCGGCGCACGAGCTACGCACGCCGATTACCGCGCTGAGTCTGCAGGCGGAAAACCTCGATTCGATCGAACTTCCCGAGAAAGCAAGAGAACGTGTTTCTGCCCTCAGGCAAGGCATGCGTCGCACCAAGCATTTGCTCGAGCAACTGCTCGCGGTCGCACGGTACGATGCGAACCCCTTCTCCGACGCAATGCAGCAAGTCCCGCTCGACGAAGTCGCAACGCAGGTTGCCGCGGATCTGCTTCCGCAAGCAGTCGATCGTGGCATTGATCTGGGCTTTGAAATTGTCGAAGCCGTCACGATCCGCGGCGAACCGGTCATGCTCGCGACCATGATCCGTAATTTGCTTGACAATGCGCTCCGCCATACGCCGCACGGCGGAAGGATAGATCTCGGCGTCTATCGTGAGGACGGCTCCGCGGTCCTGCAGATCGAGGACACGGGCCCCGGCATCGCTACCGCTGACCTGGAGAAGATATTCGAGCCGTTCTTTCGCGGCTCCCGTCCGGAGGGCGAAGGAACTGGCCTCGGCCTCTCAATCGTGAAGCGCATCGCCGAAAACTTGGGCGGAGAAATCACTTTGGAGAATTTCTCGGGCGCCGGCCAGTCGGGAATTCGTGCCACGGTTCGGCTGCCGGTTGCCACGAATCCAGCGAACGGTCGCGGCTAGGCAACCCACCCCACGACTTCGACCTCTACGGCCGTTTCCTGTCGCTCGCCGCTGCCGCGGAAGTCGGGCCCGGCCTCGGCGGCGGTTCCGCCGCCTGCGAGTTGCCGCTGTTGCTGGCGCCGAACAGAACGCGGGTCGGATTGCGGTCGAAATTGGTCACGGCGCGGCTGATGTCGCCGAGGGTGCGGCGGCCGTCGGCCATCAGGGCGCCTGAGCGCTTGTCGAAATCCTCGGCCAGTTCGCGGATCGACTTCACGGTCAGCATCAATTCGCCGCCCTCCTTGCCGCCGGCCAGCGCATTGAGGCCGAGCATCAGGTTGTCGGCCTTGCCCATCACGCCGTCGACCTTCGCCATCACCGCGTCGATCTTCTCGGAATTGCGCGCCAGCGAGTTGGTGAAGGTTTCAAGGTTCTTGAGCGAGTTCTTCACAGACTGCTGGTTGTCGGCGACCACCCGGTTGATGTTCTGCAAGGTGCCGCGGATCGCCTCGGTGACGTCCTGCAGCGCGTTCGGATCGGCGGTCAGCGTCGGCACGCCGTCCTCGTCCAGCGGCACCGGCGGGGCGGCTTCCTCGCCGCCCTTCAGCGAGATCGCGGCGACGCCGGTCAGGCCCTGGAATTCGAGCCCGACCAGGGTGTCTTTTCGGATCGGGGCGTTGTTCTCGACCATCGCGAGTGCGACGACACGACGCGGGTTGTCCAGCTTCACGGACATCACCTCGCCCACCCGGATACCGTTGAAATTGACACTGCCGCCGTTGCGCAGGCCCGCCGCCGGGCCCTCGAACACGATCCGCAGCGGACTGCGCGCCTTGGTGGTGTGGAGCGACTGGAACCAGAGCACGAAGCCGAACGCCGCCGCTATCACTGCCAGCGTGAACGATCCGATCAGGACGAAGTTCGCCCGCGTTTCCATGTTCACTAACTCCGGTGCTAACCCATGACCGCGCGGGCGCGCTTGCCATGGAAGTAGGCCCTCAACCAGGGATGCTGCGAGGCCTGCATGTCGGCCATCGATCCCGCGGCAATGATCTTGCCGTTTCCCAAAACGGCAATACGGTCACATGCGGTATAAAGGCTGTCGAGATCATGCGTTACCATGAAAACGGTCAGGCCCAAAGTGCGCTGCAGGGTCCGGACCAGTTCGTCGAAGTCGCCGGCGCCGATCGGATCGAGCCCCGAAGTCGGCTCGTCGAGAAAAACCAGTTCGGGATCGAGCGCCAGCGCGCGCGCCAGCGCCACGCGCTTGATCATGCCGCCGGAGAGTTCGGAAGGGAAACGATCGGCCACTTCCGGCCGCAATCCCACCATGCCGAGCTTTGCGACCATGATCTCGTCGAGCAATCGCTGGCTGACCTTGAGATATTCGCGCACCGGAAACTGAATGTTCTGCCGCACCGTCAGCGAGGAAAACAGCGCGCCCTGCTGGAACAGGATGCCCCAGCGCCGCTCCACCCCGCGCCGTTCCGCCGTGCTGGCGGCGTCGAGATCGATCCCGAACACCTCGATACGACCGGATATCTTGGGGACGAGGCCGATGATGGTGCGGGTCAGCACCGACTTGCCGGCGCCGGAGGGCCCGACAAAGCCCAGGATCTCGCCGCGCTTCACATCGAGATTGAGCCCGTCCAGAACCTTGGTCGAGCCGAACTGCACCGAGATATCGCGGACCCGGATGATGGCGTTTTGTGCTTCAGGCGCCATCGTCACATCCCGATCGAGGCGAAGAAGATCGCGAACACGCCGTCCATCACGATGACGAAGAAGATCCCCTTCACGACCGAGGAGGTGGTGTGCTGGCCGAGCGACTCGGCGCTGCCCTCTACCGCCAGCCCCTCGACGCAGGCGACGATGCCGATCACCGCCGCCATCACGGGCGCCTTGATGATGCCGACGGTGAAGTGGTCGATCGAGATGGCGTCGCGCAGGCGAAGCAGGAACGCTTCGGGATCGACACCGCCATAGAGCCAGGCCACCAGCCCGCCGCCATAGAGTGCTGCGATAGCGCCGAGAAAGGCCAGGATCGGCAGCGCAATGATCAGGGCCAGCATCCGCGGCAGGATCAAAACCTCGATCGGGTCGAATCCCATGGTGCGCAGCGCGTCGATCTCTTCCCGCATCTTCATGGAGCCGAGTTCGGCGGTGTAGGCGCTGCCCGAACGGCCAGCCACCATAATCGCCACCAGCAGCACGCCGATCTCGCGCAGCACCAGCACGCCGAGCATGTCGACCACGAAGATGTCGGCGCCGAATTTTCGGAAATGGAAGATGCCCTGCTGGGAGATGATGCAGCCGATCAGGAAGGTAATCAGCACCACGATCGGCACCGCGCGCCAGCACACCTGCTCCAGATGGTGCACGGTCGAGGTCAGGCGGAAGGCCCTCGGATGAATCAGGACCCGGCCGGTCGCGGCCAGCACGGCACCGAGCATGTCGATCAGGCTGACAATCGTGCTGCCGATCCCGGCCATGGCGCGGCCGATCTGGTCCAGCATCCCCGTGATCGTCACCGAGGTGGTGTCGACCGCAGGACTTGCCTTCACCCGGCGCACCTCGTCGACCAGGCTCGAATAATTGGCTGAGAGGCCCGCGATCTTCGCCTCTTCGCCGCCATGGGTCAGGCTGCGGCGCAGCCGCTCGATCAGCCAGGCGCCGAAAGTGTCGAGTTTCGAGACCTGCGAGACGTCGATGAAGATATTCGGCCGGGTTCCCCCCAGCTTTTCGGCGTCGGAAACAAGCCGCTCAAGGTCGGGCGCAAAGCGCGCGGTCCACGAGCCTGCGGCGCACAGCGCAAGTCCGTTTCCCCGCGCGATTCGCTCCAATGTCGGGTCGCCGCTCACGTGGCCCCCTCCTGCGCCGCTTTTCCGCACTTCATCGAGAATGGAAATGGCCAAATCCCCGCCGCTGTCTTGTAGAGCGCACCCCTAACCAGCCATACTTGGTTGCGCCGGGCAAGCATACGGTTCAGAAATTGCCAGATATTAAAATGACTTCCAGCCCACCCTCCATGCTGTCGGCGAGAATCGAACGCTGGCCGATCGCGGGCTCCTTCACGATCAGCCGCGGCGCCAAGACCGAAGCCGTGACGGTGGTGGCGGAAGTCAGCCGTGGCGGCCATACCGGGCGCGGCGAATGCGTGCCCTATCCGCGCTATGGCGAGACGCCGGAAGCAACACTCGCTGCCCTCCAGGCGATGCAGGAACCGCTGTCGCGCGGGCTTGATCGGAACGCTCTACAGGCGGCGATGCCTCCCGGCGCCGCCCGCAATGCACTGGATTGCGCGCTGGTGGACCTCGAGGCCAAAACTGGCGGCAAGCGCGCCTGGGACCTGCTGGGGCGCCCCGCGCCCAAGGCCTGTATCACCGCCTACACCATTTCGCTCGGAACCCCCGAGGTCATGGCGGCCGCGACCGCCAGGGCCGCGCATCGACCGTTGCTGAAGATCAAGCTCGGCGGTGACGGCGACGGGATGCGTATCGCTGCGGTACGCAAGGCCGCGCCCGACTCCGAGCTCATCGTCGATGCCAACGAGGCCTGGACGTCGGACAATCTCGCGCAGAACCTGAGGGACTGCGCGGAAGCCCGCGTCACCCTGGTGGAACAGCCGCTGCCGGCGGGACAGGACGAGGCGCTCAGGCACATCCGCCGGCCGATTGCTGTCTGCGCCGATGAAAGCGTGCATGACCGCGCTTCGCTGAGCGGACTGCGCGAGCGCTACGATGCCATCAACATCAAGCTCGACAAGACCGGCGGCCTGACGGAGGCGCTGGCCATGGCGGACGCCGCGCAGGCGCTGGGATTTGAGATCATGGTCGGCTGCATGGTCGCGACCTCGCTGGCGATGGCGCCTGCAATGCTGCTCGCCTCACAGGCCCGCTTCGTCGATCTCGATGGTCCGCTGTTGCTGGCGCGCGACCGCGACGGCGGGCTGCGTTACGACGGCAGCCTGGTCTATCCGCCGGAAGCCGTGCTCTGGGGATGATCCGCCGGTCTCGGTCCGGACAGGCGGCGCCGCGCCAGCCACATCACGACAGCGCCTGACAGCGCCATCGCGGCCATGAGGTAGTAGACGCCCTGCCCGTGCCGGGCATAGACAGCCCCGGACAGGACCGAGGCGATCGAGGTCACGATGCCGCTGCAGGCCGCGTAATAGCCTTGGCCCCGCGCCATCACCGGGACCGGCACATGCCGCACCAGCAATCCCATGGTGCCGACCTGGGTAATGCCATAGGTGAACCCATGCGCCAGCTGGACCACGGCCAGCACGGCGACCGAAGGCTCCTGCGCCGTGATCAGCCAGCGCGCCACCCCGGCGAGCCCGCCGATCACCACCAGCACGGCAGGCGAGAACGCAAATCGCGGCGACAGCGCGAACACCACGATCTCGGCGAGCACCCCCAAGACCCACAGCCCGGCAATGGTCAACCCGCCAAGACCGGCGCCCTGCCAGGTGATGGAGGCGAAGGTGTAGTACGCGGCGTGGCTGCCTTGAATCAGGGCTGCCGCGAAGATGATGGCGAGAAAGCCGCGGTCGGCCAGCAGCGCGCCGGCGCGGTGCGGCGTCGCCGGCGCCGCCGTCGGATGGTCCAGCGGCTGCAGTCCAAGGCTGACCAGCGCGCCCAGCCCGGCCATGGCCGCGATCACCCAGATCAAGTGCTGCGGCGCGATCACATCGACCAACAGCCCGCACACCAGCGCGCCGACGACGAAGGCGGCCGAGCCCCACAGCCGCAACGGGCCGTATTTGAGGCCAAAGCGCGCCACGCCGCGCAACGCATAGGCGTCCGTCAGCGGCACCATCGGCGTCCACATGCAGGCGGTGACGGCGTAGGCCGCAAACACCAGCGGGGCCAGATGTTGGGTGCCTATAACCGCGAATCCGAGCGCGGTGACGAAGGCGGTCAGAATCATGGCTGCGCGCAGGGACTGGCGCCTTTCGGCAAGCCCCGTCACCAGCGGAAGGATCGTAAACCGCGTCACCGCAGGGACCGCCGTAATGATCCCGATCCAGGAGGCCTCGATCCCCACCGCCTTCAGCCAGACCGGGAAAAACGGCAGGTGGGTGCCGATCAGGCCGAACGCCGCGCCGTAAAACAGCGCGAGCCTCACCGCGAATAGCTTTGAAATACCGTGGGATACGCTGGGGATTTGTGATTCGAGGTGCATCAAAGCAATTGCGATTTGGTCGATATCATGATGATCGTTAGACTAACGCGCCGTGATTTGCGCGATGAGTTTGACATGGCCGACGAAGCATTCGCCCTATCGCCGATCTCCGCCCGCGCAAACCTGCCGGGCGAGGAGGACTATGAGGCGATCTGCCATGCTTTCATGGAGACGTCGCGCGGCCGCTGGTTTCTCGGCGAATACGCCAAGCGCAACCGCAACGCCGACACCCGGATGGTGCTGGACGCGGTGGCCCGGATCGAACAAACCGTCGCCACGCAGAAGCAGGCGGCTTTCGACAGCCGGCTGGCCGAGGCGCTGGCCGCCATCCGCCGCGCGGTCTATGAGGCCCGGGGCGCGGCCGCGGCGGCCGTTCAGAACCTCGGGCTGGAGGAAAATCTGGCGCCGGTCCGCAAGGGCACCCGGATCATCAAGGAGATCAGCTGGCGCTGGCGGGAAATCGGCGCCGACAGCCGGATCTGCGACCTTCTGGACTCCCAGGTCGCTGCGATCGACGAGGCCTGCGGGCAAATCGCGTCCACCAATCCGCAGGACGCCTTGATCGCCGCTTTCGATCTGATCAAGGCACGGATCGCGGCGCTGGAGGACAGGGATACGGTAGCCGCGCCGGCCGCTGAGGACCCGGCCCCGCCCGCCTCTTCCGCAGCAGCGGATCCGATGCCAACCCCGGTGGTCGAGACGGTCGAGGAGACATCGGCAGCAAACGAGCCGGAAGCCGCGATCGCCATGCCGGTGGAAGCCGTTGATGAGCCGGTGGAAGCCGTTGACGAAACGGCTGAAACCCCGGAGCTCGCGTCCGAAACCACTGCGACCACCCAAGAAGCCGCTGGCGCGACCGCGGAGGCCGCTGAGATGGCGGCTGAGACGCCTGATGCGGCGCCTGAAGCCGGCGACGAAAGTGCAGAAGCAGCAGAGGCTTACGACGAAGCCTTGCTGGACATGGTGGCTCTCGAAATGGGCGCTGCAGATCCCATCGATATCGATGACGCGCTGGATACGGCCGCCGACGAAATCGATGCGATGGAGTTACCCGAGCCGCCGACGGTCAAACCGGTCACCCTCGCGCGCGAGGCCGCGCCGCCGGTCGCGCCGGAGCCAGCGCCAGTTCAACCATCACTTCAAGTTCCGCCAAAACCGGCTCCAAAGCCCGATGCGGCACCTTCAATCGGCTCGACGATCCTCGCCGGCGGCTTCCTGCAAAAGCCGAAGCCATCCTCCGCGGACCCTCTAGCGCCGATCCGGCGCATGAGCCAGGCCGAGAAGGTCGCGTTGTTCTCCTGATCCTGATTCCCAGGATCAGTTGATCAGCCGGGCGTAGAGGTCCGCGTCCACATTGCCGCCGGACAGGACGATGACGACAGTCTTGCCGGCCGTCTCGATATGACCGGCCAACAGCGCGGCGAGGCCGACCGCCCCGCCCGGCTCGACCACGAGTTTCAGTTCTCGGAACGCAAATCCCACCGCGGCGCCTACCTCCTCGTCCGAGGCCGTGATTCCCTGCGAGAGCAGCCGGCTGTTGATCGCAAAGGTGAGTTCGCCGGGGATCGAGGCCATCAGCGCGTCGCAGATGGTGCGGCCCTTGGAGGCGTGCGGTTCGCGTTTGCCGGCGCGGAGCGAACGGGCATGGTCGTCGAAGGCCTCGGGCTCGGCCGACATCAGCATCGCCTTGGGATAGCGCGCCTTGACCGCGGTCGCGACCCCCGCCACCAGGCCGCCGCCGGAGGCCGGCGCCACCACGATATCGGGGGCGAGGCCGAGGGCGGCCATATCCTCGCAGATCTCCCGCCCGACAGTACCTTGGCCTGCGATCACGAAGGGATCGTCATAGGGCCGCACCAAGGTGGCGCCGCGCGGGCCCGCGATATCGCGGGCGATGGCTTCGCGATCCTCGCGGTCGCGGTCGTACAGCACGACCTCGGCGCCATAGGCCTTGGTCCGCTCGCGCTTGGACAGCGGCGCGTCGGCCGGCATCACGATGGTCGCCGGCATGTTCAGGATCCGCGCCGCCGCCGCCACGCCCTGGGCATGGTTGCCGGAGGAAAACGCGACGACGCCGCCGCCCCGCGCGCTTTCCGGGATCGACGACATCTTGTTGAAGGCGCCGCGGAACTTGAACGATCCGGTCCGCTGCAGCATTTCCGGTTTCAGGAACACTCGGGTTCCGACGCGCTCATCGAGCGCGGGCGAGGACAACAGCGGCGTCCGCACCGCGAACGGCGCGAGCACGGCTGCCGCGGCGTCGATATCGGCGGAATTGACGGGGAAGTCTTGGGAATGTTGGGTCATCCTCATCGTTGTAACGCGGACCCCGACGGGCGGGCAAGCCGCCCGGGCTTCACGCTCAGGCGACCAGACTGGGATGTTCCGCCGCGAACGGCACTTGATCGCTGGTCGCATCGGCCGTGCGGATGTCGGCCATATTGTCGATGAAGGCGCGCGCCGAGGCCTCCCAGGTATGCCCAGCGGCAAATTCGAGGCAGCTCTGCGGCGAGATATTCAGTGCGGCCAGGCAGGCGGCCCGAAGATCGTCGTTCAACGCGCCGACCGGCGCGGTGCCGATCACGTCGCGCGGACCGGTCACGGGAAAGGCGGCAACAGGGAGGCCGCTCGCCAGCGCCTCCAGCAGCACAAGACCAAAGGTGTCGGTCTTGCTTGGAAACACGAACACGTCGGCGCCGGCATAGGCCTCCGCCAGGGCCTCGCCCTGGCGCGACCCGAGAAAGACGGCCTGCGGGTATTTCCGCGCCAGCGATGCACGCGCCGGCCCGTCGCCGACGATCACCTTGCTGCCGGGCAGATCGAGGTCGAGAAACGCCTCGAGGTTCTTTTCGACCGCAACGCGGCCGACGCACAGGAACACCGGCCGCGGCAGCCCGAGATCGACGCTCCGCGGATGGAACAGGCGCGCGTCGACCCCGCGCGGCCACAGCACCACGTTGCGGAAGCCGCGGACGCGCAATTCCGTTGCCAGCGCCGGCGTCGCCGCCATCACCGCCTGGCTTGGCGCATGGAACCAGCGCAGCGCCGCCCAGATCCAGGATTCCGGGATCGGCAGCCGCGCCGAGATATATTCGGGAAAGCGGGTGTGAAAGCTCGTCGTGAAGGGCAAGCCGTTGTTGCGGCAATAGCGCCGCACCAAGAGCCCGATCGGCCCTTCGGTGGCGATGTGAATGCTGTCGGGCCGGGCCTCCGCGATCAGGCGGGCGATCTTGGCCTGATACGGCAGCGCCAGCCGCAGATCCCGGTAGCTCGGCAGCGCGAAGGTGCGAAACGATTCCGGGGTGAGGAAGCTGAATTCGGCGCCAAGCGTTTTGGCCGCTTCCGCCGTCATCGCCAGCGTGCGTACCACCCCGTTGACCTGGGGATGCCACGCATCGGTCGCGACCAGGATCCGCATCAGGCGGCACGCACCGCGACCGGGGCGACGGGAACCGTCGTGCGCACCGGATCGGTCCAGGTGATGATCTCGAAACCGCCGTCCTCGTGCTCGACCAGCGCGGTGCAGCTTTCCACCCAGTCGCCGCAATTCATGTAGCGAATGCCGTGCTCGTCGCGGATGGTGGCGTAATGGATGTGGCCGCAGATCACCCCGTCGGCGCCGTGCCGCCTCGCCTCTGCGGCAAGCGTCTGCTCGAAGGCGCCGATATAGTTCACGGCGTTCTTGACCTTCAGCTTGGCCCATTGCGACAGCGACCAGTAGGGCACGCCGAACATGCGGCGGAAGAAGTTGACCAGCCGGTTCATCTGGATCGCGAAGTCGTAGGCCTTGTCGCCGAGATGGGCGAGCCAGCGCGCGTTCTGCACCACGAGATCGAAGATATCGCCGTGGATCACCAGATAGCGCCGCCCGTCGACGCCGGTGTGGATGGTGTTCTCGACCACGTCGATGCCGCCGAAATGGGTGCCGTAATAGTTCCGCAAAAACTCGTCGTGATTGCCGGGGACGTAGATCACCTTGGCGCCCTTGCGGGCCTTGCGCAGCAGCTTCTGCACGAAGTCGTTGTGCGATTGCGGCCAGTACCAGTTGGATTGCAGCGCCCAGCCGTCGACGATATCGCCTACCAGATAGATGGTGTCGGCATCATGGGTGCGGAGAAAATCCAGCAACCGGTCGGCCTGCGAGCCGCGGGCTCCGAGATGGACATCGGAGATAAACAAAGTGCGAAAGCGCCGTTCCGGCAACTCGTCACTCATAACGTCATTCCCATGCGCGAGCAGCTAATCGATTCCCGTGACAGCCTGATGACGAGATCGCTCGAAACAGACCAGCGTATAGATCCCGAACGGCGCCAGTTTGCGCCGCTCCAAGAGGCTGGCGTCGCTGTTGGCCTGCGCCCAGGCCTGCAGCCGCGCGAACGGAAATTCCGGGCGCAGGCCGAGCGCCCGGGTGCGCTTCGCGGCCCACCGCTCGACCGCTGCGGCGACGCCTTTTTCCGAATAGAGATGGTTAACGAGGATGATGCGGCCGCCCGGCTTCACCACGCGGTGGCATTCGGACAAAACCTGCTCCGGATCGGCCACCAGCGTGATGACGAACTGCGCCACCACGCAATCGAACGTGGCGTCGGCAAAGCTCATCCGGTGCGCGTCCATCAGATGCACGCCCTTGACGTAGGGATAACGGCCGCTTGCCATCTTTTCGCGCGCCTTCGCCAGCATCGGCGCGGAAAGATCGATGCCGGTGATTTCGGTGCTGAAATCGTAATCGTCGAACGAAAGACCGGTGCCGACGCCGACCTCGAGAATCCGGCCGCCGATTTCGCGCGCGGCGCTTGCCGCCGCGCGGCGGCCGTTCACCATGACCGGCCCGCACACCGCGTCATAGATCGGCGCCCACCGCGCATAGGCGGCTTCAACGGTCGTGCGATCGAGATCGGAACCCTTCATGCGCCATCCCGCAAAACAGGCGACCCCCGAATCAACCCCTCGCCTGCGCTGAAACGCGAAATAGCAGTGCTGTGCGACAGCCGAGCGACAGGCGCAGGTAGAGACGGCGGCAAATTCTTGTCGAACCCCCAAGGAAGGACGACGGTGGGCGCGCGCACGGAGAGCATTTTTCAAGCAACGTCGTTCAAATACGGCTTCGTCCAGATACAGCTTCGCGATCTCGCGACGGAAGTCGTCCGAGTCCCAGGCCTGTTCGTTCCGCCCTCTCGTTCGGAGGGCGCGGGGAATGCCGGGCGCCCGATGCGCCCGATAGCCGCGTGTGCAATGAGTAGTGAGATGCGCACACGCGTTAGTCAGGTCACACCGGAATCACCCGGCATTCCCCACGCAATGGTTTTACGGTTTCCTTCGCGCTCTTCCCGGTGACCGGCTTTCTTGCCACCGTCATCAGCGAAAGTTGCCTTTCGCGAACTTGACGCCAGCACCGGGGCGTCAGAACCACACGACTTCTCCGTCCGCCAGCCGCATCGCCCGTCAAGCGAAGTGCTCGCGTCCACCGCATCCCGCTCCGCGTTTCGTGACGTTGCGCAACGCCCTCCAATGGAGCGGGACGGCGGGAGTAGGAAAGTGATTTGCCTGAATGGAAAAGCGGAAAATTTTTTAAAAAAGGGCTGGACAGGTTTTTAGTGATTTGCCCGTCGGGTTATCGCATACGCGGCAGATTAACCGTGGAGCCCGTAAACCAGGGCGCTGGCCATGCACGCTCGATGGCCGCTCGTTCCCTACCAGCGGCGCAGAAGCGGACATGCCAGAAGATCCGGGTTGTACCCAACCGCGGCCATTGGCGCACCATCATAAATACGCGGCGTATGAATTGATCCACACGATGATCGACATCAGCAGCCCAATGGCGCCTGCTTTCTCCGAAAAGACGGTTGCCGTTCCGGGCATGCCTATTCTCAACTGCGCCCTGTCGATCCCGTCCGGTATCGAGATCACGGCGGGATAGGCCTTGGTTCCACCGATCGAGCCGACACGGGCAATTGTTCCGGAGACAGCGAGCTGACCTTCGCCCACCCCCCGGGGTATGCCGACAACGTTGGCGTGGAAAATCTGGCCGGGATGACTGTCGAACACGATTTTCACAGCCGCATCGGGCCTGATCGTTTCAAAGCCATTCGGCGAAAACATTCCGATCAGCGTGATATCTTCCGTGACTATAAATGACAGCGCCGCGCGCGACTGCAGAGCGCGGTCACCCACGGCCAATGCCATGACCGTCACCTCGCCGTCGGCCGGAGCGCGAACCGTCGTCTGTTCCAGCTCCCACCTTGCGTTTTCACGCTGCGCTTCGATTTGAGCAACGGTTGTGTTTACACCGCCAATTTCCGAATCCATCGCGAGTTTGGACGTGAGTTGGACTGCCTTGGCCGCCTGCAACTGGTAATTCACGGTTTCATATTGGACCTGGGTGTCCTGCATCTTGAATTCTGTCTGGGCTTGCTCTCCCGTCAGCTTCTCGATATCGGACATTCGCTTTCGATTGTACGCGAGCTGTGCCGCCAAACCCTCAACATTGGCGGTAGCCTGCTCGTAGTTCGAAACGAGTTGCTTGGCCTGTTGTTGGGCCTGGGCAAGGGACGCATCGAGCTGCCTCACCTTCGCTTGAAATGGCGCCTGGTCGATCTGCAAGAGAATGGTTCCGGCTTTTACCGGAACGTTGGCCTTGACCGGAATCGAGATGACCTGTCCGGAGACGTTTGGTGTGACTTCTACAACTCGAGAGATGACAGTCAGGCTGCCGGACGGGGTCAGATAATTGAACAACGCCAGGAAGACCGCGAGGATGAACACGCCCACCAGCACTGTGACGGAACCCGCGCCCCAGCCCCATTTAAGCAACTTGAATTTCGAAAACACAAGCCAGACAAGAACCAGGTAGAGGCACGCGATGATCAGCATTTGCTTCGCCTTCCGTAATCGTGGTCGCACGCCAGGTTTGTGCGACGCATGACGATCAACTCATAAGCGCGGTTCGTACCGCAGTCGCGCGACGTCACGAGTTAATAGTGCGGTCAGGATCGCGTGGAGGATGACCGCCGGCCACAGAAGGACGCCGGTCAAACCACCTACAAAACCGAGGTAGGCAAGATACAGCGTCACCGGTGCGCTGTAGGTCAACAGGCCGACGAGCGGCGGCCCCGGCCAGCAGGAGATCCCTAGAGCAATCAGGGCCATCCCGCTCACCCGTGCAACCGGTATGGCGACGCCGGCAAGTTGCTCACCAAGCAACAACTGACCGACCAGCGACGGAACGATCAGCAATGCCAATCCAGTTGCGGCTTCTCCGATGGCGGCGAAAGGGAGCACATTCTTCATCGTCCGCGGCCTGTTGATGCTGGAACCTATCGCTTCGGTTCTTCAATAGGATCCGGCTCCGGTGCTTCCATGGGTCCCAGTTCCGCCTTGGACTCTGCTACCGCCTTGGACTCAGGTTCGAGCTTGAATGTCAGCTTGTTGATCTTGCCGGTGAACCTGAACGGAGGATCGTAGCGATACTCGATCATCGCGACGCCGGTGCGGCTGTCCTGGCCGACGTCGAAGGTTTCATCCTCGGGGAACGTAATCGGGGTGCCATGTTCAATGGACTTCCGGTCCACTTCCTTGCCGTCCACGGAGAGCACGCCTGTGCCGCCCTTGCCCAGGCCCGGGCCATCCGACTTGAAGTCGAAGACGATGGTATGCTTGCCGGCGCCGAGCTCAGGCCCTGACCAAATCGTGCGTTTGAGATTAAGCAAGTTGTAGAGGAACACCGGCTTGCCTCGGCGAATGCCTGCCACACCCTTGCTCAGGAACAGACCATAGCCGCCGAACCGCCCGCCTTCCGTGACGATCATGCCTTCCGCACCGCCCTTGGGAATGTCGACCTCGGCGGTGATGGTGTAGGACTTGTTCAGAATGCTCGGCGCTGCGCTGGCCGGCACGCCAGAAAGTTCGCCCGAATAGGTGAAGACCGTGCGTCCGGCAGTCAGGCTCGGGCGCGGCGCATTCCAGCGCGGGAGCGTGGTGTTATCGAGTGGCAGCACATTGTACTTCTTCGCCTCGGAATTGAAGAGGGCCTGCATTTCCTTGACCTTGTCCGGCATCTGGGCGGCAAGGTCGTTGTACTGGGTGGGGTCTTCCTTGACGTTATAGAGCTCCCACTTGTACCCGGTGATGACATCCGGCGGCGGGGCGCTGCTCAGCTCCCATGGGAGTGTCACCGGCGTCGTGGACGCCATCCACCCGTCGTGATAGATGGCGCGGTTGCCGAGCATCTCGAAATATTGCGTCGTGTGTTGCGTTGGGGCATCGGCGTTCGCCTTGTCCCACGTGTACGCCATGCTCACACCTTCGATGGGGCTCTGCTTGATGCCGTTGACGATCTCGGGCTGCGGAATACCGGTCGCTTCGAGGATGGTCGGGACGACGTCGATGACGTGATGGAACTGACGGCGGATGCCGCCGACGTCTGTGATGTGACCAGGCCATGATATGGCCATGCCCTGGGCCGTCCCGCCGAAGTGCGACGGCACCTGCTTCACCCACTTGAACGGGGTGTCCATCGCCCACGCCCAAGGCGCGGCAAAATGCGGGAACGTCTTGTCCGAGCCCCAGAACGGGTACCAGAGATACTGAGCCTTCACCGGCACCGGCACGCCATTGAAGGTGGTGAATTCGTTCGGCGTGCCGTTGAGCATGCCTTCCGCGCTCGCGCCGTTGTCGCCGCTGATATAGATTATCAACGTGTTGTCGAGCTGGCCGAGGTCTTCGACGGCCTGGATGACCCGACCGATTTCATGGTCGGCATAAGCGAGGTATGCGCCATAGACGTCGGCCTGCCTGATGAAGAGCTTCTTCTCCACTTCACCGAGGGAATCCCACTGCGGCAGTTCTTTCGGCCACGGCGTCAGCTTGGCGTTTTCGGGCATGATGCCCAGCCGCTTCTGGTTGGCGAAGATGGTCTCACGCACTTTATTCCATCCGCCATCGAACAAATGCATATCGCCGATCTTCTTGATCCACTCCGGCGTCGGGTGATGAGGCGCGTGGGTGGCGCCGGGCACATAATAGACAAAGAACGGTTTGTCGGGCGCGATCTCCTTGAGCTGCTTCATGTACTGGATGGCGTCATCCGCCATTGCCGTCTCAAGGTTCCACTTGGGATTATCCAGGAACGGATAGATGGCCGTGGTGTTACGAAACAGGTTCGGTTGCCACTGGCTGGCATCGCCGCCGACAAAACCGTAAAAATATTCGAATCCCATGCCGTTGGGCCATTGATTGAACGGCCCGGCCTGGCTCGATTGGAACGAAGGTGTGTTGTGGTCCTTGCCGAACCACGAAGTTGCGTACCCGTTTTCCTTCAAGATCGTACCGATGGTGCCTTTGTCAATCGGGATGATGGTGTCGTAACCCGGAAACCCCGTTGCCAATTCGCCCACCACGCCTGTACCCACCGAGTGATGGTTGCGGCCCGTGATGATTGCCGCCCGCGTCGGCGAACAGAGCGCGGTGGAGTGGAAGTTGGTGTAGCGCAGCCCCTGCGCGGCGATACGGTCGAGCGCAGGTGTCGGGACCACCCCGCCAAATGTACCTGGTGCACCGAAGCCGGCATCGTCGGTCATGATGAGCAGCACATTGGGGGCGCCCTTCGGCGGCACGACGCGCGGAGCCCACCAGGCCGTCGACTCCGAAGCCTTCTCCTTGATCACCCCGCCGAAATTCGGTTCGGGGGGCGGAAGTTGTTTTCCGTCGATCGTGGTAGTGGCGCCGGGCGAACCCGGAGTGCCGGTGATCTGCTGGGTGAATGCCGAGGTGGAAGTCAGAGCAAGAAGAGCGCTTGCAAGCAGGCCGCAAATGATTTTCATGACAAAAGTCTCCCGTTAGAAAGGACTGACGCTCTCAAATGTTCAGCCGTTCCCGCCGCTTTCGGCAGGGACGTTCGACGGCGATCGACCGATTAGCAGGGCCGTTTCGGGCGGTGGTCACAGGTAGTTCGATCGTGCGGTCCTGTAACGTGGGACGAACGATGCGATCGTAATTCACAGGTTCGCCTCCCTGGTTGCGACATTGTGAATGCACTCCGGCGGCGTCTCACAGTTTGTTTCGGCTCTTGCTCGCTCCCCTCAGTTTTGGAGCGGGCGACGTCGGTTTCGCCCAATCTGCCATTTGCATGCAGGTCAGCAGATCGACGTAGCTGTCAATGCCGACGGCCGTCGCCTCGCCTTCGCATTGGTTTCGAAGGGCGTCAGAATTTTGGAGCCACAAAGCATTGAGCTGTTGCAGCGCGGTATTTTCGTCGCGCATGCAATCGTTGTAGCTCTGCGGCAAAGCCAAACCGGATGCCTTGTCGGCCGCTACGCCCGCTTTGCCCAGCGCCTCGACATTGAATTGAGGAACGCGGTCGCTAACGGGGATCGTCGTTTGGCCGACCATCATTGCAAGTGATAGCAACACAATCTTCATGTAGAACTCCGGGCGAGATCGTACTGAAGCGGAGTTTCTTAGACCGCTGTTGAGCGAACACCGCGTTGATTTGAATCAACGGCGGCCATATGCACCTTAGCGGTCATTTCTTCGCTCGGTGCTGAGAGGTAAGCTGGTGGCACGCAAGCGACGGAAATTCGGCATCAGGAATGGATCGCGGCAGCAGCGCCCCGGCCAATCCATGCGGGATACGCCATTGGCAAAACCAATTCAGGACCCATCCGGAGCCGGCTTGTCACGCCGCCCCGTCCGCATTGCGGCGGCGATCGCGGCCGTTATCGTCATAGTTTCCGGTGTTGGGGTTCACGTTCACAACAAGAGCGTGATCACAGCGCAAGACAGTCCTTCCGCAACCTTCGTCGGCAGCGAGACCTGCGCGCGCTGCCACCAGGCGGAAGCAAATCTGTGGAATGCCTCGCAGCACAAGGCCGCAATGCAGCACGCCACCGACAAGACCGTGCTCGGCGATTTCAACGATGCCAGTTTCGATTATTACGGCGTCCATTCGCGCTTCTTTCGCAAGGACAGAAAGTTTCTTGTCGAAACCGATGGCCTCGATGGCAAGCTCGGCGTGTTCGAGGTGAAATATACCTTCGGGGTCGATCCGCTGCAGCAATACCTCGTCGAATTCCCCGATGGCCGTTTGCAGGTGCTGGCCCTTTCCTGGGACAGCCGGCCGAAGGACGCGGGCGGCCAGCGCTGGTTTCACGTCTATCCCGATGAGGAAATCAAGCACGACGACATCCTGCACTGGACGAAATTGAACCAGAACTGGAATTTCATGTGCGCGGAGTGCCACTCGACTGGCCTGCGCAAGAACTATGACGCGAAGACCGACCGCTTCGCCACCACCTGGGCCGAGATTAGCGTGGGTTGCGAGACCTGTCATGGCCAGGGCTCGGCGCACGCCGCATGGGCGCGCGATAAACGCAGCTGGTGGCCGTTCGGCGAGCATGAGGATGCGAGCAAGGGATTGCTCGTCAATTTCAACGAACGTCGCGACGTCGCCTGGCCGATCGATCCGCAGACCGGGACGGCGCGGCGTTCTCACGCTCCTGCAGCGCTTCGCAAGGAGGTCGAGACCTGCGGGCTGTGCCACGCCCGCCGCGCCGGCTTCAACGAGAACTGGGTGCCCGGCCGCTCGCTGTCGCAGACCCATGTGGTCGAACCGCTGGCGCGCAACACCTATCACGCCGACGGCCAGATCCGCGATGTGGAAGAGCCTTATAATTATACGCCGTTCAAGCAGAGCAAGATGTTCGCCGACGGCGTCACCTGCAGCGATTGTCACGAGCCGCACAGCTCAAAGCTTCGATTCTCGGGCGACGGCGTCTGCCTGCAATGCCATACAGCCGGCAAATACGCGGACGCGAAGCACCGCCATCATGCGCGGGTTGATCCGCCACCTGCCTGCATCTCCTGCCATATGCAGGCCCGAACCTACATGGTGGTCGATCCCCGGCACGATCACTCGTTTCGAATCCCGAGGCCTGATCTCTCGGCCAAACTGAGGACACCGAACGCATGCAACGGCTGTCACGGGGACAAGCCGGCGCAATGGGCCGCCGCAACAGTCGAGCAATGGTTCGGTCCCACCCGCGAGGGTTTTCAGAATTATGCGACGGCGTTCCACGCGGCACGCACGGACGCAATTGATGCCGCCAACCTGCTGGCCGCCGTTGCCGCCGATGGCAATGCACCGGCGGTAGCGCGCGCAACCGCGCTGAGCGAACTCGCCTCGCACGTCTCGCCCGCCAATATCGAGGCCGCGCGAAGCGGGCTCGCCGATCCCGATCCGATGGTGCGAATCGGGGCGCTAGACATGCTGGAAAACGTGCCGGCCGGCCAGATCTGGCCATTCGCGTCGCCGCTGCTTGCCGATCCCGTTCGCGGCGTCCGTATCAAGGCAGCCTCCCTGCTCGCTCCCGTTCCGGCGGCAAGCCAGTCCAAGGCGGATCGCGAGCGCTTTGATTCTGCGGCAAGAGAGTTCATCGCCGCCCAGCGCGCCAACGCCGAAAGACCGGAAGCCCGCACCACGCTGGGAAATTTCCTCGCGCAGCGTGGACTGGCGCAGGAGGCCGAGGCCGAATACAGGGCCGCCCTCAGGCTCAGCCCGCAATATGCGGCGGCAGCGATCAACCTCGCTGATCACTATCGGCAACGCGGCATGGATAGCGAGGGCGAAGTTGTTCTTCGTGCCGCGCTTGCGACTTCGCCGCGCGAGGCGGACCTGCACCACGCGCTCGGCCTGACACTGACAAGGATGAAACGGCCCGAGGCCGCGCTCGACGAATTGCGTCGGGCGGCGGAGCTGGAGCCGGATCAGCAGCGTTACGCCTATGTCTATGCTGTCGCGCTGCATTCCGGCGGCCGCCACGACGAAGCCATGACCGTATTGCAGGAAGCCCTGCGAAGTCACCCGAACGATCGCGAAATTCTTCAGGCTCTCGTCTCGTTCAACCGTCTGGCCGGAGATGCGGCCGCGGCGCTCGGTTACGCAGAGCAACTCGCGATCATCGAGCCGGATGATCATAGCCTGGCGGCGCTGATTCACGAGCTTCGGCGAGCGGCCAAGCCTCGTGCGCAATGACCGCTCCTTGCGCTCCCGCTCCTTCGGGATTCATGAGGCGGGGAAACTCAGTGGCCGAGCGGGTGGCCCTCTTAGGGCGAACCCGCCATCGTTTGTCTTGAACCGTGGTACGATCGGCGCAGCAGCGCGAACAGGCTGCCCCCGGTCGCCGCGCCCAGCAGGTAGGCGATGGCGACCGCCAGCGCGAGCGGTACGCGTGCATTGAAGCCGAGAAGCGACATTGTGACGACCTCAAAATTCTGCAGGGCGAAGATGATAATCGCTACGGCGAAAAGAATGATGATGCCGAGGTAAATCCAGCGCATGGGCGTCTCCATAGGGCCGCGGGGCAGCCGCCTCCGCCAGGGACAGAAACCGCATCGAGCGAATTTAGCTGGTAGCCGCCTCAGCCGGTAGCCGCCGGTGTCATACACCACCCGGAGGAACATAGCAGAGTACGAAGTCATACTGATTCAAGAAAATGATCCCGTGCCCTGTCGGGTTTCCCGCGTCGTGCTTCAGCTTGTGGTTCGGGACAACGATCCTGGTCCCGATATCGAGATGCCTGCGGTGAAGCGGCTCGTCGGGTCTGGAGTCGGTAATGATGGCGACGTATCTATCGCCGTCAACGAGATAGGAATCTGCCCAATAAGCGTCAGCCTCACCGCAACATGACGATAATGGCATGTCCGGCTGCATCAGGCTCTTGTACCATTCCCGGATCGCCGGATCCGCGGCTTCCCATTGCCCGACGTCGCGGGCCAGTGCCTCCCTCATCGAGCAACCAAGAATAACTCCAAACGCCAAACATAGGATCATGCGCATTCAACGCACTCCCGGGTTTTTCGAGCGAAGTCATCTTCCCGTTGACATCGAGTTCGAGCGCACGGCCGCTCTACGCGATCAAGCGCGCACCTCGAAAATCATGTTGAACGGCGTCTCGGTCGCGCGCCGGAAGCGCTTGAAGCCCGCTTCGGTCGCGACCTGGCGCAATCTGCATTCGCCGGCCTGCGCGCCGAGCCCCAAGGCGACTTCCTGTGAGAGCGATGCAGGCGTGCAGATGAAGGTCGAAGCGTGATAGAAGATGCGCCCGACCGGGTTGAGATTGTCTTTCAGATGGTCATGAGCGAACGGCTCGACGATCATCCACGCGCCGTCCTTGGCCAGCGCTTCCTTGACATGCTTGCCCGCGCCAACGGGGTCACCCATGTCGTGCAGGCAATCGAAAAATGCCACCAGATCATAATCGCGCGCTGGAAAATCCTTGGCGCTGGCCTGCGCGAACGTGATGCGGTCGCCAACACCCGCGTCCCGCGCAAGGGTCCTGGCCCGTTCGATCGAGGGCATGTGGTAGTCGAACCCGAAGAACTCCGAATTTGGATAAGCCTGCGCCATGACAATCGTTGAAGCGCCATGGCCACATCCGACGTCGGCCACCTTGGCGCCGGCCTTCAGCTTTTCCTCGACGCCATCGAGCGCAGGAATCCAGTTCGAAACCAGGTTGGCGCTGTAGCCCGGCCTGAAAAAGCGTTCCGTGCCCGAGAACAGACACTTCGAATGCTCGTGCCAGCCGACACCTTTGCCGGTTCGGAATGCTTCCTCGACCTTGGGTTCGTCGAGATAGGTAGACTGCACGACGTCGAATGCACCGGCGAAAAATGCGGGCGATCCCTCCTCGGCGAACGTCATGGCTTGCTCCGGGGAGAGCGAAAAAGCGTCTTTTTCGGAGTTGTAATCGATGTATCCGGACGCAGCCTGGCCACATAGCCATTCGCGCACGTAACGCTCATGCAAACTCGTCTTCCTGGCGAGCTCGGACGGAGTGACCGGCGCGCCGTCGTCCATCGCCTTATAAAGCCCGAGGCGATCGCCGAGCACCACGCTGGCGCCGGCGAGTGACACGCCGAGGTCGCCAACCAGCTTTCCCACGAGCTCGTTCAACTTTTCAGGATTTGGCTCACGCATTGCAGCCTCCTTTGATGTTGTCGTTGCCGTTGTTCACTCAAATCAGATCGGCGCGCATCCGCGCGAAACTCGCCAGGCCCACGAGGCCGAGGCGTCGCCCGCCGACTTTGAACCGGTAGCGGAAGTTGTTTGACGGCGATGGAAGGTGGTGGCTTCGGGCGCGCGCCGAGGGCATCTGTGACCTCGGCCATCGCCGAGGTACCACCAAGGGCGACACGAGACGCGCCCGCAAGCATGCTGCAACCGATTTCCATAGCCGAACACTCCCGTTCGAAGCCGCGGTTGGCGGAAGGGGTCGTGCGCTTAGACGCAGAATGCGCAGGGTGAGTCGCCCAGCCTGGATTTAGGTTCAACATGCGAGGGCGGAAAATGCGCCTTGGAATATCTGTTCCGGGCTGGAGGCGGACATATCGGCTCGATCGTCCGACCTCGGCTCGTCCCCCAAGGAACAGAAATCGTCAGCGGCCAATGCGGCCCCATGGCAGCGCAATGGTGGGCCTGGCGAAACCGGTGGACATGATGGATCGGCCCGTGACCGTGGCCGACCGCGAGGCGATCGGCGGCGGCGATCGCCGCGCTGGCCCGGCCCTGGCGTTGGGCACCGCCGGTTTCCATGTCCTCAGCCCCTCGCAAGGCCCGCTGCGATGGCCGCGGCGACCGGCTCGTCCGACAGCGCGGCCGCCTCGGCGAGGTTCGGGGCTGCCGTCCCCCCAAAAGTCGGGGACCGCAGCCCAGGGGGGATGAGGCCGCCTAACGGGAAATCATTGAGTTTTCAGCCACCGCCGGGCGCCGGACCGATTGGCGGCGGATTTTCGCCTAGAACAGCTTGCTCTTTTCAATTCATGGTGGAAGCGTATATTGACCACGGTTGATCCAAGGGAGCTTTTCATGATCGGATCAAACCTCACTCACCGGGGATTGGTCAGCGGTCTTCCTGTCAGAGTAAGCGCGCCCGCAGCAGTTTCATCAGACGGGTTCATCGGCGGCGCGCATGCTCAATCCCCGCGAGAGATTCTTGTTTTGGTGTTGGGCTCCTTCTTGGGGACTTTTCGTCCGCTTTTAGGCCGCTCGAAGAAGGGCTGTGGTGCTTACCCGTTCACCCTTGGCGGCCTCGGAGAACGTTCGCGTCTATTGAGCAAGGATAAGAATTTCGAAACGCACATTGATGACATTTCGAATGTCGCCGGATGGAAACGTACGAGGCCGTTCCACCATGCGCAGTCCGCGCTCGCGAAGTCCGAAACACATCATTTCTTTCAAGATCGGGAGAACGTTGGGATCCCGCAATTGCACTTTGATGCCTAGGCCACCGACAAACGGTCAATAGAGGACCGGGCGGCCGAAAATCTTCTGGAGGAGAAGCTGATCACGCTCCATGGGCGTGGTATTTTTCGTCGTAACCCTCGATGAGTACATTCTGCCGTGACCATGTGTCCTGTTTGCTCGGCTCGCATCGTTCGCAAGCACCGGTACTGCCCGCAATGCGGCGCCAGTCTCAACGGTGCCATCGACCAGCCTTCTCCTCCGCTCGCACCTTCCAGCGGGTCGGCCCGCGATGCGCAGCCCATCCGACGACGGCAACGTCCCAAGACGCGCACAGCGCAGATGTTGACCGAGAACAAACAGGTGAGCGCGCTGTTCGTCGACGTCTGCGATTCGACCGCGCTGCTGCAGCATGCGGACCCGGAAGAGTCCCGGGACTATCTCGGCAAGGCGCTGGATCTGCTGGTCGACGCGGTCGAAACCTATGGCGGCACCATCAGCCAATTGCTCGGGGACGGTCTTGTTGCATTGTTCGGCGCTCCCTTGGCGCAGGAAGATCACGCCTTGCGTGCCTGCATGGCGGCTCTCAAGATGCAGAGGGCAATCATTCCCGGCTATGAAGCCGGCGGCGTTGCCAGTCCCACGCTCCGCATCGGCATCAATTCCGGCGAGGTGCTGGTAGGTATCGTCGGGCAATACCAGTGGTCGCACTACGGGGCGGATGGCAAGACCATACACCTTGCGTCGCGGCTCGAGAAGATGGCGACCCCGGGGGCCATATTGGTCAGCGCTTCGACGCAGCGCCTGGTCGCGCAGCAGATCGACACGCGGCCGGTCGGGGTGCGCCCCGTGCGCGGATTGGCCACTCCGATCGAGCTCCATGAAGTCGTGGTCGGGACGGAGAGCTCGGCGGCCGCGCCTTTGACGCGAAAGCAGCGATGGGCGCCTCTCGTCGGACGCGAGGATTCGCTGCAGGTGCTTGAGAGGGCCATCGAGACCGTTCGAAAGGGCGCAATGCGAGCGATCGGGTTGCGAGGCGATGCCGGGGTCGGGAAGTCCCGCCTGATCGCCGATTGGACGGGCGGTCTGTCGAGCCAGGGCGTGGACGTTTGCGTCACCCAGGCCAGGGGATATGCGAGCACGAGAGCCTACAGCGCAATCGCCGACCTGATCGCAAACATGGTGGGCCTGCCTCGCACCGGCGCGACCGAAGCAAAGAACATTGCAATACAGGCATTGGTCGCGAAATGGCCCGCCGAAGGTGCCGACCATCTGGCAGCGGTGAGCGATCTGCTCGGACTAGCAGCGCCGAACGAGGCGTGGCTGGCGTTGAGTCCGGCACAAAGGCGGCGTCGCATCGGCGAAGCCCTGCTTTGGCTGGTACGCAGGCGTCTGCAGCCAGGCCCCTTCGTGCTGGTGGTCGAGGATTTCTTTCTGGCGGATCGCGAGAGCCAGCGGCTGCTCGAGGCTCTGATTTCCCGGCTCCAGGGACTGCCGGTCTTGATCTGCTTCAGCTATCGGCCGGATTTCGAACACCAATGGGGACAGGCTGAATGGTTCACCGAGCACCTGGTGGACCCCTTGCGGGATGGCGAGATGTCCGCCCTCGCCCGTGCCCTGCTGGGCGATGATCCTTCCGTGCATGGAGTCACCGGAGAACTGGTTCGTCGCGCCGATGGCAATCCGTTCTTCATGGAACAGCTGGTCATCACGCTGATCGATGACGGCTCGCTCGAGGGAACGCCAGGCGCCTACCGTTTGCGAAGGCCGCTCGGAGAGTTGCGGGTCCCGGCCTCCATTGCCGCAGTGATCGGCGCGCGGGTCGACAGGCTGCCTGATGCCGCCAAGCTGGCATTGGAGGCCTCCAGCGTTCTGGGCGACCCCATCACGCGAGAACTGATCGCCTCCATGCAAGAGGTGGATCTTGCGCGCGCGGAAGAATTGCTGGGTCTTTGCCTCTCAGCGGGGTTGCTGACGATACCCGATCAGGCGCGCAGCGCACTCGAGTCGCACGCATTCATGTTCCGTCACGCGCTGGTGCGGGATGTGGTGCTCGGAACCCTCACCCGTGCCCGGCTCAAGGCATTGCATCGACTGGCCTTCCAGGCCTTGCATTCGCAGCTGGGCGCTGACGATGCCGATGCAGCTCCGGCACTCGCCCATCACGCCTTCAAGGGCGAGCAATGGGAGCATGCGGCCAGATTCGCCGTCAAGTCGATGACGCGCGCCATCTCGCGCTCAGCCAACCAGGAAGCCCTGCAATTGTTCGAGATGGGCATTGAAGCGTCCCGTCGTGCGGAGGACGAGGCCACCGCACAGATCCTGGAACTCTCGCTTCGACTGGAAGCCATCGGTGCCATGATGGCTCTCGGACATATCGACGAAATCTTCAACAACATGGAATGCGCCGAAGCCATCGCCGCGCAACTGAATGACCAGCGCGCACGAGCAGCGGTTTCGACGGAGACGGCCGTGTTTCTCTGGATGCGCGGCCGGTTCGAGCAGGGTCTGTGGCACGCCTCACAGGGCCTGGACGCGGCCCGCCTTGCGCAACGACGCCACATGACGATGGCGGCGCATCAGACCCGCCTCATGCACCTTCACGCGCTCGGGCGGTATTCAGAGGCAGCCGTGGAAAGCCGCGCCGTGCTCGCCAACCACGGGCCCGAGCTGGCCGAGCACGTTGTCCAGCCCGGATGGGCTGCCATCCCCATTATCAACCTGTACGCGTTCCATGCCAGCACGCTGTGGCGCCTTGGCGATTACAAGGCCGGGCAAGAAGTTTGCGCCCTCGCCTACGAGGTTATGTCGAAGGTCGACCACCCGTACTCGCGTCTGCTGATCGACACCGTCCAGGGGCAAATCTGGATCGAGAAAGAGGAACTCGATGAAGCGGAGGCCTTGATGCGCAGGGCCGTGCGGCAATGCATGGCGCACAACGTGCCGACCATGCTGGCCGTTTGCACCGGGATACTCGGCAGTGCGCTTGCGCGCAACGGCAAGGCGTCCGAGGCTGCGGCCCTGCTCGAGAAGGGTTTCGCCGACCGCATCGGCGATGCCGCCGGCCCTTACGGCAGGATCTTCATGCGAGTAGCCCTGGGTGTCGCCTATCGCCACCTTGGAAGGCTGGAAGATGCGATCCGCGTCGGACGCAAGGCGGTCGAGCAAGCCGGCGAAGAGTACGGACACCGCACGGAAGCCCTCTACGAGTTAGCCGAGACGCTGCGGCGCGGCGGCGATGCAGCCGGTGCGGATGATTGCTTCACGCAGACCTGCGAGGCCGCGCGTCATCTGGGGATGTCCTACTACCAGAAGCGAGCCGCAGCGGCTCTTGCAAAACAGCATGAGGATTGGCACCAGGCATGAAAGTCTCGACCGGCAATCCCGATGCAATGCCGCCGGGCCTTCGCGGCCTCTCCTATGGCATCTTTTGTTGGCTTAATCGCCACATCATCGTCTTGCGCGGGTTCGGCATCTTGCTTCGGCTTTGGCCGTCGTTCGGCGGTCGGTTTGGCCTGGCGGCACGCGCCAGCGCCGTCAAAAGCGTTCTGACGAGGCCGCGGAGTTTTTCAAATCGCGCGCACGCGCCCAACCTGGTGGCCGGCGACTATCTGATCGCCATGGATCCCGGCCCGACCTATGATGCCGACAGGGACCTGCTCGAGAGGCGGTTGGCCGTTCTGGACGTCCAGGCCGGTGCTGATGGCGAGGCACGCAACCGTGTCGCTGAACTGGGGAAACTCGGCGAGAAATCCTTCGATCTCATCGATGACTACCTTATGTGGATCGCGTTTCACGCCATCCAACCCGTGTTCGGCACAGCCGCGAGCGAGGTGGCGGCGGGCGCGGGAGGCGATATCAATGATCCGGGGCTGCAACGGCAGTACCTGCTTGAGATCCGATATGTCGCGGGTCAACTTCTGGCCGGTAACTTGTCTACGCCGGACGTGCGGCGAAGGGCGGAGCTCCGCGCGGCTTCGCTGCGCGCGCGCATCGAGGGGCTAAGCGGCGACATTCGAACCGCCTGGAGTGTGTCGAGTCCATTCGAGACCATCGAGAGAAACGCGGTGGGCCTCGCCTGGATCTCACATCCAGTCACGGTGCAGTCCGGCGCCCTCGTCGTGCAGGAGCTTTTGAGCCGCCCAAAGGTCTACCGAGCTCTTCGAGAGCGGGCAGCGAAAGCCGGAGACCGCGTCTGGGAGGACGGCGATTTCCGCAAATGCGTATGGGACCACGTGCTCGAGCTCATGCGGTTCCGGCCGATTTTTCCGTTGCTTGCTCGCGATGTCCCACGCGACACCGAATTCGAAACGGGCGGCCGCAAGAATGCCCAGTGCCGCGGTGGCGGGAGCGTCGCCGTCTGGTCGATCGCGGCGTTGTTCGATTCGCGCGCAGTCCCCGACAGCGGCCGGTTCTGTCCGCATCGCGATTGGGGCAGCGAAGAGGGCTTGCGCTGGCTGATGTTCGGATACGGCCACCGCCAGTGCCCGGCCAAGGACCATGCGGTGGACATCCTGACGAGCGCGCTGATCGGCCTGCTGACCTTGCCGGAGCTGCGGCTGGCACGCGATGAAGGCAACGCGATCACATACGAGGGGCCGCTGATGTCGCGCATGCGCGTGCGCTTCGTCCAGCAGACGTGAGGGTGCAGCCATGGTCATGACGGTCCGGCAGCAGATGATCTGCATCGTTGCACCGGATTGGTCCGGCGGACCCGACCTTTCTGGTTCCGTCTCCGGGGCGCTGGACAATCTGTTCGCCGATGTCGGGGTCGTGCACTTCGCTTCGGTCGCATTGTTGCCCGCGATGTCTCCCTCGCAGGGCGAGTCGCCATCGCTGATGCTCGAGCTTGTCACCGAGGAGGGCCTGCAGCCCTATGACCTGCTGTACCGTCTCGTCAACCATCCCAGCGGCGCGATGTGGTCGCTCTTTGGCGCGTACTGGCCCAAGCCGCCCCCACTCGCTAGTCAGCGCAACCAGGCATTGCTCGATCGGCTCATGAACTGGCACCATGTCGCCGATGGCGGCTTTGTTGGCGCCCGCGACCGATCGGTCCGGCAGATCGAAATGGAGAGGGACCTGCTCGAGCAGACGCGGAGCGCGGCGGTCGGGCTGAAGGCGAAGTACGGCAAGGACCGCGCCTCGTTCGCGCTCGCGCTCGCTCGATGGGCATTCGCCAATCCGAGGTTCGAATGGGCAACCCAGCCGGCGCCGCGTTCCTACTGGCGCGGAAGCGGTGCCAGCATCGTCGCGAAGGCGGCCTATCCGGTCGGGACCATAGTCCTGTGGCTGGCCTCCATCTGGCTGGCTGGTGCCGTCTCGAGATCGGCGGGGCGTGCCGACGCCTGGCTGTTCGCAAGATCGAGTTCCGCCATCCAGACCATGTTTCACGCGGCGAGCAAAACGAGCACGTGGTTGCTGGGGGTCAGCGGCCGCTTTCTGCTGGCGCTGGCTGTGGTTGCCATCGCTTTTTGGATATTCTTCATCGCGCTGCCGGCGCTGTTCACATCCTGGAGGCGTTGGCTCGAAAGCTTGCTTCGCGAACTCAATCGACCAACCGAGACGTGGTCGTCATTGTCCACCTATATCGGCGTCTGGCTCGTGGGTGCGCCGCTTGTCCTGGCCGGCATCTGGTACGTCGTGGTCTACACGTTCAAGCCGGATCATCTTTTCGAATACACCAACGCATTGTGGATGCCGGTGGCCCCCGGATGGAAGCAGCTCGTCATCGGCGCTTTCGCTGTACTGGTGCTGCTCGGCATCGGCATCGTGTTTTCCCGGCTGGACCGTCTGCTCCCGAAGGCGAACGCCTCGTTTTATCATCCGCACGAAGATGACGTCGATCGCGCCCAGCAAGTCCACCGGTCGATCGAGGAATGCGAGGCCCGGCTGGTCGGCAGAACCGCGCACATGATCAGCCTCACGGATATGCGCGATCCGAACTGGTGGAGCGTGTGGTGGACCCGCCTGTTCCTGCGCCTCGTGACGTTTGTCGGCTGGGTGTTCTTCACGGAGGGCCGGCTGGGTGATGCGCCGGGCATCCACTTCGGTCACTGGCACATCATCGACAACGGTCGTCGATACCTTTTCTGCTCCAACTATGACGGCAACTTTGGCGGCTACCTGGACGATTTCATCAATGGCGCTGCGTCCGGGACCACCTTGTTCTGGCGATGGACGAAGCTGATGCGTCGTGAACCCGCGGCCGAGGGTCAGCCGGGCGTAGCGGAGCCGCGCGCTTTCCCGCCAACCCGGTTTCTCGCCTTCCGGGGCGTGAAGTGCGAGTTGAAGTTCAAATCCTATGCGCGCGACAGCATGCTTCCGCATTTATATCGCTTCGACGCATGCAAGTTGACGATCGACCAGATCGATCGCGCCACCGCGCTGCGAAACGCCTTGTTCGGCCAGCGCAACGACAGCAATGACGACCAGATCATGAGGGCCATCGAATGATCAAGCGCTCGCCCATCCTGTCCGATCAGCTGAGCGACATTCAGGGAATGCTGAACAGCGGCTTCGGCTGGCTTACCGAGAGCCGCTTCTGGTTGCTGACCATCCGTGACGGGCAAGAGCATCAGGCCCGGGCATGGCTCGCCAAGCTCGTCCGAGGCGGTTTGGTGGTCAGCGCCAAACGCGTCAGGGATCGGAAGAAAAATGAACGGGCCCCCATTACAGAAGCCGTGGCGATCGCCTTCAGCTTTTCAGGACTCGCGAAGCTCGGCTTCAGGGAGACAAGCAAGCACCCATTTCCAACCCCGTTTCGCAGCGGCATGGGAAGCCCATTGCGGGAATCATTGTTGAGAGACGTCCCGCGCCAGCAATGGCGGTGGTCGGACGTCGAAGGATGCGAACGCCGCCAGACCGTACATGTCGTCGTCGCCAATTGGCGGTTGCCTGACGCGGAACAGCAAATGCCGATTCCTGAGCCGGATGCGTATTGCACCATCACGACCGTTGAAAACCGCCCCGGCTCCTTCAAGGATGGCAAGCTGTACGAACCGTTCGGCTTTCGCGACGGCATCGCGCAACCTGTGATCCGCGGCCTCAGGCAGGAGGACGGTGAGAACCCGAAGCGGGTCAGACAGGAAGCCGGTGCAATGTATGAAGATCGTCTGGTCGATCCCGGAGAATTCGTTCTCGGTTACCGCAACGGATATGACGAACTCACTTATTGTCCCGACGTCGAACATTGGAAAGACTCCGGCCGGGCCACCCATCCCGGCGGCCGTTTTACGCTGAACGGAAGCTACTTGGCTGTGCGTCAGATCCAGCAGGACGTGGATGCTTTTAAGGCGCTTGCAGCAGCAAGCCCTCCGCTGGGTGGCCCGGCCATCTGCGAAAAGCTGATGGGTCGTTCGCAGAATGGCCTGCCGCTGTCCTGGACGGGCGACCGAAGCACGCCGGTGTCGGATTCCAGGGCCGACGCTTTTCGTTATCAGGTCGAGGACGCGAACGGCTTCATGTGCCCGCAGGGGGCTCATATCCGCAGGGTGAATCCACGAGACTCCCTTGGAGTCGATGTGAAATCGGGCATTACGTCGTCCAAGCTGCACAGATTGCTTCGCCGTGGACGACCCTATCGCGAGGAGACCGAGGACAAGGACAAGCCCAGGGAAGGCTTGTTCTTCATCGCATGCAATGCGGATCTTGAGCGGCAGTTCGAGTTCATTCACCAGCGATGGATGCGTAACCTCCACTTCGGGAATCTCCATGACGAGGACGATCCCGTCGTGGGTTCACCGGCACGGCCCAAGAAGTTCACCATTCCGGGATTGCCGAGTGGCGACGAAGTGTCCCTGGCCGCGCTGACCGAAACGCTGGGAGGAGGCTACTTCTTCCTTCCGGGAATCAAGGCGCTCGAATTCATCGTGGCGCATGGTGCCGACGCGCCCGCCGCCGCTCCTGCTTGAGCCGCAGGAGTGCCGTCTTTGACATGCTGACGACGCCGGCGCGCCTAGTAAAACCGGTGAAAATGATGGATCGGCCCGTGGCCGTGGCCGACCGCGAAGCGATCGGCCGCCGCGATCGCCGCGCTGACCCAGGCCTTGGCGTTGCGCACGGCGTTTTCCAGGTCCTCGCCCTTGGCAAGGCCCGCCGCGATGGCCGAGGACAGCGAGCATCCGGTGCCGTGGGTGTTGCGGGTGGCGATGCGCGGCGCTGACAACGCGATGACGCGGCCGGCGGTGACGAGATAGTCGGTGCTCTCGGCGCCCTGCCCGTGCCCGCCCTTGATCAGCACCGCCGGACAACCCATCGCCAGCAGCCGCCGGCCCTGGTCCTCGATCCCGGCCTCGCTGGCGGCGGCCGGCTCGTCCAGCAGAGCCGCCGCCTCAGGCAGGTTCGGGGTGATCAGCGCGGCGCACGGAATGAGCTTTTTCCGCAGCGCCTCGATGGCGTCGGCCGCCAAGAGCGGATCGCCCGAGGTCGCCACCATCACGGGATCTAGCACGACATGCTTCGGCCGCCAGCGCGCCAGGCCTGCGGCGATGGCGTCAATCGTCGCAAGCTGCACCACCATGCCGATCTTGACGGCGCCGACGGCAAGATCGCTGAAAACCGCATCGATCTGCGCGGTGACGAAATCGGCCGGCACCGGATGGATGCCGGTGACGCCGCGCGTGTTCTGCGCAGTCAGCGCGGTGATCACGGAGGCGCCATAGACGCCGAGCGCGGCAAAGCTCTTCAGGTCGGCCTGGATGCCGGCCCCGCCGGACGAATCCGAGCCGGCGATGGTGAGCGCGATCGGCGTCGTCATCGCCCTGCCCGCCTAAATCGAGGCTGTCGCGTCAGAAGCATGTCCTGTCCTAGCGCGGCGTGTTATTGCCAGCAAGTTCTTGAACGCTATATTGAACCCCCAATAAGACGCCCTTTCGGAGACGACAGCGATGGTTCCCTTCTTCGTCCAGTTCAAATGCAAGCTCGGCCAGTCCTACGCCGTCGCCAACGCCCTGGCCGAGGCCGAGATCGCCTCCGAGATCTACTCCACCGCGGGCGATTATGACCTGCTGGTCAAGTTCTACGTCGAGAACGACACCGATATCGGACATTTCGTCAACGAGAAGGTGCAGGTCATTCCCGGTATCCAGGACACCCATACCATCATCACCTTCAAGGCGTTCGGCACGGGCTAGATCACGGTTCAACCGGGTTGAACCGTGCGCTAGCCCTTCTTCCTTTTTGAGCATGATCTTTTTCGGAAAACCGGTTCCCACTTTTCCGGATCATGCTCCATCCGCCCTCGAAACCGGAGTGCCGACCCTGCCCGAACTGACGGTGACCTTCGACCGGCTGAAAGCCTTCATTGGCGAAGCCATGATCAAGCTCGGCCTGCCCGAGTCCGACGCCATGACGGTCGCGGCCCTGATGGCCGAAGCCGACCTGCAGGGCTCGGACGGCCACGGCGTCAGCCGGCTGCCGCAATATGCCCGCCGCATCAGGGCCGGCGGTTTTAACGTCAGGCCCAACATCCAAATGGTGCGCGAGCAGGCCTCGACCGCGCTATTGAACGGCGACAACGGCATGGGCCACCTGGTCATGAAGCGCGCCGCGGAAATCGCGATCGAAAAGGCGCGCACCACCGGCATTGCCTGGGTCAACTCGCAATACAGCAACCACGCGGGCCCCGCCTCGCTCTACGCGACCATGCCGCTCGCGCATGACATGATCGGGCTCTATTTCGCGGTCGGCAACGCCAACCATCTGCCGCCCTGGGGCGGCCTCGACATGCTGCTGTCGACCAATCCGATCGCGGCCGCCATCCCGGCCGGCGAGGAGAAGCCGATCGTGCTCGACATGGCGACGACGGTCGCCGCCTACGGCAAGGTGAAGACAAAAGCGCTGCGCGGCGAGATGATGCCGGAGGGCTGGATGATCGATCGCGAGGGCAAACCCCTGACCGATCCGAAGCGCGCCGACGAGGGCATGCTGCTGCCGCTCGGCGGCATGGAGGCCGGATACAAGGGCTATGGGCTCGCCATGATCATCGGCCTGCTCGCCGGCACGCTGGGCGGTGCCGCGATGGGGCGCGACGTGATCGACTTCAACCATGACGACGACAGCGTCACCAACACCGGCCAGGCGATCGCGGCCATCAATATTGCCGCCTTCGGCGATGTCGCCGCCTTCAAGGCCAGCGTCGATGCGCTGGTGCGCGATTTTCGAGGCAGCGAGCGGATCAAAGGCGTCGAGCGGATCTACGTGCCGGGCGAGCGCAGCCATGCCACGCGGGCGGTCCGGACGCGCGACGGCATCCCGATCCCGCCCGCGCTGCTGCGCGGACTGGACCAGGTCGCCGGCGACATCGGAATTGCAAAGCTCACATAGCAGGCCGATTTAAGCCGCGCGTTCCGCCGCCAGCGTGCCGGCAAATTGCGGATAGGTCTCGGCGAGTTCGCCCGTGACGCGGCCGCGCAACAGCGCCAGCGTTTCATCGTCGGGTTCGGGCGTGGTCGGAACAACAGCCGGCGCGTCATAGTCAAAACCGGTATTGGCCCGCACGTCGGCGGCGGATACGCCGCGATGCACGCTCCGCAACCGGAAGCGTTTTTGCGATTTGTCGAAATCGAATAACGCGAGGCCGGTCAGCAGCGCATGCGGTCCGCCATTGCGGACGATGCCTTCGCTGGTGCCGGGCGCACTGACGAAATCGACCTTGTCGACGAACACGCGCGGCGAATGTTCCTCGCGAAACAGGATTACGCGCGGCACGACGTAATACAGGAAGGCCGAACCGAACGAGCCCGGCCAGCGGACGTCGTTGTTCGGATAGTCGCCGGTCCCGACCAGGTTGATATTGCCCTGGCCGTCGATCTGGCCGCCGCCCAGGAAGAACGCGTCGACGCGGCCCTGCGCGGCGCAATCGAACAATTCGACCGCGCCGTTGGTGAAGAAATTATGCTCGCGCGAGCCGAGCACGACGATGCGCACCCGCTCCAGCCCACGCGCCTCGTTGCGCGCCCGCAGCAGCATGGCGCCGGCCGCGGGGATCGGCGAGGAAGCACCGACGGCGACCAGCCGCACGCCCGTGAGCAGATCGGCAATGGTCGCGATCAGGATTTCGCGCTGGCTTGCCGGGGCAACGCTCACGCCACCGCCTCGAGGTGCCGCGCGAAGCCGTCCATATAGGCGGCAAAACCTTCAGCCGATTTGGCCATGCGGGCGTAGCGCGCGATCTCGGCGTCGTCGGGTGGATATTCGCCCCACAGCCCGAGCGGCCACGCGCCGCGCCGGGCTTGCGCGATCGCGGTGACGTAGAGCGCCGGCAGCACGCCGGCGGCGGAGTTTTCGTCCGCCAGTAGCGAGGTCTCGCTGATGCGCTCCACCGTGACCAGGGTCGTTTTCGCGGCATAGGCCATGGTGGCGAGTTCGGTCTGGCGGCCGATCCGGACGTTGCCGAAGCGGTCGGCTTCCGGCGCATGGAACAGCGCGACATCGGGCCGGATCGCGGGCACGACGACGATCGGGTCATCGGTCGCAAAGGGATTGTCGATGATCTTCCAGTCGGACCGTACCTTCATGAGGTCGCTGCCGATGATGCCGCGGATCGGCATGAATGGCACGCCCTTCTGGCCCGCGACGAGACCGGCCAGCAGCGCCGGACAGGTGGCGTCCATCAGGCGGAAGGCGCCTGCGCGCACGCCTTCGCAAAAGCGCGGCGCGCCCCCCGCCTCGCCCAGCGTCACCGCGCTGGTTTCGATCGACCCGACCAGCCCCTCGCCGATCAGCATGTCGGCCTGGATGCCGCTGATGGGCACGCAGACGAGATGGAGATTTTCTGGACGCCTGGCGATGATCGCCGCGGTCGCAGCCATCGCGACGCCGGCGTGGTCGGTCGGAATGGCCAGCGACATGCCGTCTTGCAGGTTCGCCACCAGCTTCTCAAGGGAAACGATATCTCCCATCGGCATCCTCCTGCGCCTTCGTCCGGACTTTTCGGACTGGCGTCCGGTTCGCCGGGGTTTGGCAGCAAGAGTAACCCTTAATCGCGGCGACTGCCACCTGAGCCGGCTACGGGGTTCCCTGGATCAGGGTTTGTCGCCGTTCTTTTCGGCTTTCTTCGGCCGCGGCGGTCCCTCGACCGGCGGCAGCGATTTGAGATATTCGGCGATGGCCATGCGGTCTTCCGGGCTCAGTTGCGATGAGTTCTTGATCACGCGCGCCATCGAGCCGCTGGCGGTGTCGCCCTCGGGCAGTTCGCCGGTTTCGAGGAAATGGGCGATGTCCTTTTCGCTCCAGTCGCCCAGCCCCTTTTGGGTGATGTTCGGCACCCAGCCCTCGCCTTCCGGATTGGGCCCGCCGGCAAAGCGCTGCGCGGCGATGATGCCGCCGAGGAAATTGCGCGGGCTGTGACATTCGGCGCAATGGCCGAGGCTGTTGACGAGATAGGCGCCGCGATTCCAGCCCGGCGAATGCGCCGGATCCGGCGCGAGCGGCTTGCCGTCCATGAACAGCCATTTCCAGATTCCGATGTTGCGCCGGATATTGAATGGAAACGGCACGTCGTGATCGCGCACCTTGCCCGGCACCGGTTCAAGCGTTTTCAGATAGGCGAAGAGATCGCGGATATCGTCGGCCTTCGCATGCGCGTAGGAGACATAGGGAAAGGCCGGGAAATAATGAGTACCCGAAGGCGAAATCCCCTGCATCACCGCGCGGACGAAGTCGGCCTCGCGCCAGCGCCCGATGCCGTCGGCCGGATCGGGGGAGATGTTCGGCGCGTAGAAGGTCCCGAACGGTGATGGGATCGCAAGGCCGCCGCCGAGCTTTGTGCGATCGGGCTGGCCGGGCACGGCATGGCAGGAGGAACATCCCCCGGCATTGAAGGTTGTCTGCCCGTTCGCGACGTTGTGCGTATAGGCCGGCCCGGTAACCGCCAGCACGAACGGGGTGGCCGTCAGCCACCAGTAGACGCCGAACGCTGCGGCGGAAGCCAGAACCAAACTCAGGAAGACTCGTCGCATTCACCGATCCGTCACCGATCATCCCAGAATAGCGGCCACTATGGCGATTATTCGAACCCCGCGCTGCCCGAAAATTCGAAGCATTTAAACGCGTTACGGGAATAAAACCAAACCGCCATTGTTTTGAGACTTGCACCATCACTTAAACGCCAACAGGGAGAGAACCATGTCGAAGACCAGGACCATGCTTGTCATGCTCGCGTTGGGCACGATCGTGGCGTTCGCCGGACCCGCCTTTGCCGAGAAGCTGAAGGCGACGCTGGACGGCAAGTCCGAGGTGCCGCCGAACACGAGCGCCGGAACCGGCACCGCCGATGTCGATTACGACGCCACCACCAAGAAGCTGAGCTGGAAACTGAGCTATTCCGGGCTCACCGGCCCGGCCACCGCCGCCCATTTCCACGGGCCGGCCGAACCCGGCAAGAACGCCGGCGTCGCGGTGGCAATTCCGAACGCGACTACGAGCCCGACCGAGGGCAGTGCCACGCTGAGCGATGCCCAGGCCGCCGACCTGATGGCCGGCAAGTACTATATCAACGTCCACACCGCGGCCAATCCAGGCGGCGAAATCCGCGGACAAGTGACGAAGTAAGTTTTGTAATTTTTTGGTATCTGCGAAGCCAGGTTTATCGCAGCGGCGCTTCGCAACATTGCAAGATCATAACGATAAAGTGAGACCATGACGGCAAAGGGTGGCACGCCTCGCGGCGGCCACCCTTTATTATTTGTGCTGTATTATTTGTGCTGCTGGAGCCGTTCCAACCGGGCGCGCGGCCGCGGCGATCTATTTCAGTTTGACACGGTAGGTGTCGTGACAATCGGCGCACTTGGTCTGGATCAGGTCGTAGGCGACCTTCAGGCTGGCGGCATCCTTGATGCTGCCCTTGACGCCGGCGATGGTCTTGGCGACGACCGGTGCCTTCGAATCGAAATCGGCCTTGTTCTGCCAGATTTTCTGCGACGACCCGTAGTTCGAATTCACCACGTCCTCCTTGGGATTGGTCTCGAATACCTTGGGGATCGTGGGCAAGCTCTCCTCGAGCTGCGCGAGGGCAGCGTCGACCGCCTTCTGATCGTAGGGAATCTCGCCCTTCGTCATCTTCAGGATGACGCCGTACATGCTCTTGCCCTGCGCCCGCATCAAATTGTCCTGCTTCACGGCGACATCCTGCTGCGCCATCACAGCGCCGGCACCGAGCAACAAGGCTCCCGCAACAACCACCGTTCGTATCATCGGCCAATTCTCCGTTAGCGTTTCCACACGATGCCGCGGAACCGCCTGTGCGGTCCGCGGCTCATCAATGCGTAGAACTCCCCCCGCCGCATTTCATTCCCGCATACGGGAAAATATCAGAGACTGTGCTGGCGCTGATGCTCGCGGATCGCAATCCAGACCCGCTCCGGCGTCGCAGGCATGTCGATGTGATCGATCTTGTATTCGCGCCACAGCCCCTCGATGATGGCGTTGACCACCGCCGGACAGGAACCGATCGCGCCCGCCTCGCCCGCGCCCTTGACACCCAGCGGATTGGTCTTGCAGGGCACGTTGTGGGTCTCGAACACGAAGGACGGACCGTCGGCCGCGCGCGGCATCGCATAGTCCATGAAGGTGCCGGTGACGAGCTGGCCGTCCTTGGCGCTGTAGACCGCCTGCTCCATCAAGGCCTGCCCGATCCCCTGCATCGCGCCGCCATGGACCTGGCCTTCGAGCAGCAGCGGATTGAGCGTCACGCCGAAATCGTCGACGATGACGTAGTTGACGATTTTGATGATGCCGGTCGCCGGGTCGATCTCGACTTCGGCCAGATGCGTGCCGTTCGGGATAGGTGCCGTCGGCCTGCGTGAACGTCGCGCTGGCGTTCAGCTTCGAGGGATCGACGCCCGGCCGCTTCGCCAGATCGGCAAAGCTCACCGAGCGATCGGTGCCGGCGACGCGGATGGTGCCGTCGCTGATCTCGAGATCGCCGCTGCCGGCTTCCAGCGCTTCGGCGGCGATCTCGCGCAATTTCTTGCCGAGTTCGCGGGTCGCGCGCTCGACGCTGACGCCGCCGGTCGGAATCGACGCCGAGCCGCCGGTGCCGAGGCCGGTGGCGATCTGGTCGGTGTCGCCCTGGATGATGTGGACGCGCTCGGGCGGCAGCCCGAACTGCTCGGCGACCAGCTGGGCGTAGGCGGTCTGGTGGCCCTGCCCGCTCGACTGGGTGCCGATCAGGATCGTGACGTCGCCATTGGGATCGAGCTGCACCTTGGCGGTCTCCTCGCCCATGGTGCCGCAGACCTCGACATAGGTCGCAAGCCCGATGCCGCGGACAAAACCCTGCTTCCTGGCGGCCTTGGCGCGCTTGGGAAATTCCTTCCAGTTGGCGATTTCCATGGCGCGCTTCATGTGCGCGGTGAAGTCGCCGGAATCATAGACCTTGCCGGTCGCGGTCGTGTAGGGCATCGCGCGCGGCGAGATGAAGTTCTTGCGCCGGATCGCGTCCGGCGTCATGCCGAGCTTGCGCGCCGCCGCGTCGACCAGACGCTCGACCACATACGCGGCCTCCGGGCGTCCGGCGCCGCGATAGGCGTCAACCGGCACGGTGTTGGTGAACACGGTGCGGACGCGGCAATGGAACGCCTGGATGTCGTAGAGGCCGGGCAACATGCCGGCGCCGCCATGGGGAATGTAGGGCCCGAAGGTCGACAGATACGCGCCCATGTCGCCCATCAGATCGACGTCCATCGCGAGGAATTTGCCGTCCTCGGCGAGCGCCATCCGCGCGGTCGTGACGTTGTCGCGGCCCTGCGCGTCGCCCATGAAGTGGTCGGAGCGGTCGGCGGTCCATTTGACCGTCTTGCGCAGCTTGCGCGCGGCGACCGCGATCAGCGCGTATTCGCGATAGGGAAACAGTTTGGTGCCGAAGCCGCCGCCGACGTCCGGGCAGATCACCCGCATCTTTTCCAGCGGAATCTTCAGGACCATGCCGCCGATGATCTCGCGCAGGCGGTGGCTGCCCTGGCTGCCGATCGTCAGCGTCAAATGATCGCGCTTGGCGTCGTATTCGCAGACCGCGGCGCGGGTTTCCATGAAGTTGGTGACGACGCGCGGATTGACGATTGCGATTTCGGCGACCGCATGCGCCTTGGCGAACGCGGCGTCGGTGGCTTTCTTGTCGCCGATCGGCACGTCGAACAGCACGTTGCCGGCATGGTCGGGCCAGACCTGCGGCGCGCCCGGCTTGACCGCGTGCACCACGCCGACGACGGCCGGCAGCGGCGTCCAGTTGACCTCGATCGCCTCGATGGCGTCGCGCGCCTGATCGATGGTGTCGGCGACGACGAAGGCGACGGCATCGCCGACATGGCGCACCTCCCCCGAAGCGAGGATCGGATAGGGCGGACCGGTGAACGGATCGACCTCGAGATTGAACAGGCAGGGCAGCGAGCCGAGGTCTTTGACGTCCTCGCCGGTCAGGATCAGGGCAACCCCGGGCAGACCGCGGGCGCGGGAGGCATTGATGGTGAATTTGGCGTGCGCATGCGGCGAGCGCAGCACCAGCGCGTGCAGCGCCGGCTGCGGCGCGTGGTCGTCGGTGTAGCGGCCCCTGCCGCGAATGAGCGCGTCGTCTTCCTTGCGCAGGACGCTTTGGCCGACGCCGAATTTGATGGGAGCCATCGTATCTCCGTTTTACCCGGTAGTTATTTCCGTCACATATTGCAGCGGATCGCTGGCCAGCGCAAAGGGTTTAGCTGCGGATCAGCGACGCCAGCCAGCGCCTGCCGAACAGCAGCAGGATCGATGCCGCATAGACGATGGCGCCGACGACGATCAGCGCCAGCAAGGCCGCCTCGTCACGAAAGGCACCGAGCTGGGCAAGATGCGATGCAGCAAGCCTCGCCGTCAGCCACAGCGCCGCTCCCAGCACGACGCCGGAAACGACAAACTTCGCCAGCGTTCGCGTCAGAGCGCGATCGAGATCGAGGTAACCTGCCCGCGCCGCAAAGCCTATCACCAGCAGAAGATTGATCCAGGCGCCGACGGCGGTCGCGAGCGCCAGGCCGACCTGCGCCAGCGAGCCCACCAGCGCGATCTTCAGCGCGACATTGACGGCGACCCCGGTCAGCGCCGCCTTCACCGGCGTCGCCGTGTCCTTGCGGGCATAGAAGGTCGCAACCGCGCTGCGGATCAGCACGAACGGGATCAGCCCGATGGCATAGGCCGCGAGCGTGGCGCCGGCGGCGGCGGCGTCGGCCTTCGAGAACGCGCCGCGGGCGAACATCGCCCGCGTGATGACGTCCGGAACGGTCAGGAACGCGGCCACGAACGGCACCGAGAACAACAACGTAAAATCGAAGGCGCGGCGCTGCGACGCCATCGCGCCCCGGTGATCCTCCGCCGTCAGCTGCCGCGACATTTCCGGCAGCAACACCGTGCCGATCGCGATCCCGATCACGCCGATCGGCAACTGGTTGAGCCGGTCGGCGTAATACAGCGCCGACAGCGCGCCCGTCGGCAGGAAGGTCGCGATGATGGTATCGGCGAACAGCGCCACCTGCGTTCCCATCGAGCCGACGGTGGCGGGCCCGAGCGCGCGAAAGAAGGCACGGACGTCCTCATCGAGCTTCAACGGCGCAAATCGCGGCAGGCCGCCATGGCGCGCCAGATCCCCCGCCAGCAGGAAATACTGCAGGAAGCCGGAGATCAAGACGCCCCAGGCGGCGGCATGACCGGCGGTCGGGAAGAACGCCACCAGCGCCAAGGTCATCATCATCGCAAGGTTCAGGAAGATCGACGCCGCCGCAGCGCTCGCGAAGCGATGCATGACGTTGAGCATGCCGCCATAGAGCGTCACCAGCGTGATCAGCAGAAGATAAGGAAACGTGATCCGCGTCAGATCGATGGCGAGCCGGCGCTGCTCGGCATCGTCGGTGAAGCCCGGCGCGAGCAGGCTCATCGCCTGCGGCATGAACAGCCAGGCGACAACCAGCAGAACCAGCTGCGACAGGAACAGAAGCGTAAAGATGCGATTGGCGAACAGCCCCGCCTGCTCCTCGCCGTGCTCGCCGTAGACATGGGCGTAAGCCGGCACGAAGGCGGCATTGAATGCGCCCTCGGCAAAGATCGCGCGGAAGTGATTGGGCAGGCGAAACGCCACGAAAAACGCGTCCGCCACCGGGCCTGCGCCGAGGATCGCCGCGAGCATGATGTCGCGCGCAAATCCGGTCAGCCGCGAGAGGAGCGTATAGCCGCCGACGGTGAAGATACGACCGAGCATGCGCCGCTTCTAGCGTCATTAGACGGCGCCGCAAAACGGCGGAATCAGGTGGAAACGGCGCCGCGCACAGCCTTGATGACCCGCTCCTGCGTCGGCTCGTCGAGATAGGCATGCATCGGCAGGCTGATGACATCGCGCGACAGGCGTTCACAGGCAGCCAGGCCGCCATCGGCGACCGGGAAATCCCGATAGGCGGTCTGCTGATGCATCGATTTCGGATAATAGATCGCGGTCGGAACGCCCTGCGCCTTCAGCGCCGCCGCGAAGCCGTCGCGATCGCAGCCCTCCGGCAGCCGGATGGTGTATTGCGCCCATACCGAGGTGCAGCCGCTGGCGAGGTGCGGAACGCGCACCACATTGCCGAGCCCCTGGGCGTAGCGCTCGGCGACCTTGTTGCGCGCGGCGATCTCGTCCTCGAAGATTTTCAGTTTCTCGATCAGGATCGCCGCCTGCATGGTGTCGAGGCGGCCGGTCAGCCCGAGCCGCACATTGTCGTATTTGTCCGAACCCTGGCCGTGGACGCGGACGCTGCGCAGTGCGCTTGCGAGTGTCGGCATCGTCGGTGAAGATCGCGCCGCCGTCGCCGAAGCAACCGAGTGGCTTGGCCGGGAAAAAGCTGGTCGCCGTCGCAAGGCCGAGCGTGCCGAGACGGCGGTCTTTGTAGCTGGCGCCAAAGGCTTGCGCCGCGTCGTCGAGCACGAACAGGCCCTGCTCCGCCGCGATTGCGCCAATCGCGTCATGGTCGGCGCTCTGCCCGAACAGGTCGACCGGGATCACCGCGACCGGCCTGAGGCCAAGCCGTTTCGCCGTTGCAATGCCGCGCGTCAGCGAAGCCGCGTCGATGTTGAAGGTCGCTTCATCGACATCGACGAACACCGGTGTCGCCCCGGTCAGCGCCACCGCCTCACCGGTTGCACAAAACGTAAAGGACGGACAGAACACCGCATCGCCGCGGCCGACGCCCTTGGCCATCAGCACCATCAGCAGTGCGTCGGTGCCGCTCGCGCAGCTGACCACATGTTTAGCGCCGCTGAACTCGGCAAGGGCCGCCTCGAGCTCGGTCACTTCCGGGCCATTGATGAACTGGCAATGGCCGAGCACGCGGGCCACGGCGTCATCGATGGATTTGCCGAGCCGCCGGCGCTGCGCGACGATGTCGATGAAAGGAACGGGATCGGAACGAAGATGCTGGTTCATGGCGCCTTGCAGGGATTGAGAGCGGGACACGCGCGACTAGCCGACGACGACGCGTCGTGGCCCCTTGCGCGCGGGAGAAGTCGCGGCCGGCCTCGCCGGCGTTTCCAGGCAGCGCGTCGCGATTTCGAGGCTGGCGACGCCCTCGTCACCGGTCACCGCCGGCACGCCGCCGCTGCGTACGGCATGAATGAAGGCGATCAATTCGGCGCGCAGCGGTTCGTCATGGCCGACCGGCAGATGACGCATCGAATAGCTGCCGTCCGGCTTGAAGCCGAAGCATTCGGTGACCTGGCGGGTGAGCAGATCGCCCATCACGTATTTGCCGCGGGTGGCGACGGTGACGTTGCGCGCCTTGAACGGCGTCAGCCAGTTGGTGTTGATATGGGCGAGCACGCCGGACGCGGTGCGGAACTGCAGCAGCGCGATGTCCTCGCGCTCGGCAACCGCGCTGGAGAGTTGCGGCTGCACCTCGACGATGTCGGACTCGGTAAACCAGCGGATCAGATCGATGTCGTGGACAGCGAGGTCGATCACCACGCCGACATTCGACATGCGCGGCGGAAACGGCCCGACCCGCGTGATCGCGATCGAAAGGATGTCCTCGCCCGAGATCGCCTGCTTGATGGCGGCGACCGCCGGGTTGAAGCGCTCGACATGCCCCACCATCAGGGTCACGCCGGCGCGCTGGGCGGCGGCGACGATGTCGCGCCCCTCCTCGACCGTCGAGGCGATCGGCTTTTCGACCAGGACGTGAATGCCGCGCGCGATGCTGGCGAGCGCGATCTCGTGGTGCAGATGCGTCGGCGCGGCGATGGTGAGGGCATCGACGCCCTGATCGATCAATTCGTCGAGGCTTTCGAAGGTGCGGCAGCTCGTCATTTCCGTCGCCCGCGTCCGATGCGCCGGCAGGGGATCGACGACGCCGACCAGCGTGACATCCGGCAAACCGGACAGCACCCGCGCATGGTTGCTGCCCATCACGCCGGCGCCGATCACCCCCACGCGAAGCGCGCGCTTCGCCTCGCTTTTCACACCCGATATCGACCCTTTTGAACCCATCTCGTCATCCCCACCGTCGTCTACGCAAACCCACTATCCCCGGGGGCTCTCCTAGCACGTCGCCACATCTGTGGCGAATGCCGAGAGCCGATCGCGGACACGTTTTGATTCAAAAAATTACATCGGCCCGGCGCCTGATTCGGCATCGAACAAGGCCAAAAATGAGTCGAATTCGAGGCCGAAACGGCCCGTCCCGCCCGAGCGCGTCAGCTGCGCTGGTAATCGTCCTCGATGCGGATGATGTCGTCCTCGCCGAGGTAGCTGCCGGTCTGGACCTCGATCAATTCCAGCGGAATCTTGCCGGGGTTTTCCATCCGGTGGGTCGCGCCGATCGGGATATAGATCGATTCGTTCTCGTGCACGGTCTTGACCAGTTCGTTGACCGTCACGCGCGCGGCGCCCCGCACCACGATCCAGTGCTCGGAGCGATGGTGATGCTTCTGCAGCGACAGCCGCCCGCCGGGCTTGACGATGATGCGCTTGACCTGGTGCCGCTCGCCCATGTCGACCGACTGATAGGACCCCCAGGGCCTGTGCACCTTGAGGTGCTCTTCGGTCACCTGCGGCGCCACGGTCTTCAACTTCGCGACCAGCCGCTTCAGCCCGTTGGCATCCTTCTGCCGCGATACCAGGACGGCGTCCTGCGTCGCCACGACGACCAGATCGTCGACGCCTTCCAGCGCGACCAGCGCCCTGTCGGTCGCAACATTGCAGTTGCGGGAATCCTCGAACACGGCAGCGCCTTGCGCGGCGTTGCCGTCGCTGTCCTTGTCCGATAGTTCCCACACCGCGTGCCAGGAACCGACGTCGGACCATCCGCACTTGACCGGCACCACGGCGGCGCGCGAGGTTTTCTCCATCACCGCGTAGTCGATCGAGATCGCCTTGGCCGATCCGAAGGAATCCTCGCCCAGCGTAACGAAGCCGAGATCGCGCCCGGCCTTGACGACTGAATTGGTGACGGCAGCAACACTTGCGGCATCGACATTGCGGTATTCATCGAGCAGCACCGAGGCGCGGAACATGAAGTTGCCGCTGTTCCAGAGATAGCCGGCCTCGATGTATTCGGCCGCCGTTTTCGGATCGGGCTTCTCGACGAATTTCGTGACGCTGCGGACCTCGCCGGAGATGACCTCGCCCGGGCTGATGTAGCCGTATTCGGTAGCGGGACGCTCCGGCTGAACGCCGAACGTGACGATACGCCCGGCCTGCGCCGCCACCAGGCCCTGGCGGCAGGCGGCGACAAACGCATCGGTATCGCGGACCACGTGGTCGGCGGCGAGCGCCAGCATCACCGCGTTCTTGTCGCGCGTTTGCGCAAACGCCGCACCCGCCGCAATGGCGGGACCGGAATCCCGCCGCATCGGCTCCAGCAGCACGTCGGCCTCGAGCCCGATCTCGGCGAGCTGCTCCAGCACCATGAAGCGGTAGGCCTTGTTGGTAATCACGATCGGGCGCTCGAACAGCCCCGCATCGGACACCCGCAGCAGCGTGTTCTGGAACGTCGAGCGTGCCCCGAACAAGGGCAGAAACTGCTTGGGGTGGACTTCGCGGGACGCCGGCCACAGCCGCGTTCCGGCCCCGCCGCACATGATCAGTGGAATAATTCGTCCGTCCATCTGCGCTCTAAACCTTGTAGTGGTCGCGGTACCACGCGACGAAATCGCGAATGCCGTCCTCGATGGAGGTCTGCGGCCTGAAGCCCGTGTCGCGCATGAGATCGCCGACATCGGCGAAGGTTTCCATGACATCGCCGGGCTGCATCGGCAGCATATCCATTATCGCCTTGCGGCCCAACTCCTGCTCCAGAAGCGCCACCACATGCATGAGTTCTTCCGGCTTGTGATTGCCCACATTGTAGATCCGCGTCGGAGCCGTTCCGGCCCCCGCATCGCCCTGGGGAACATGATCGATCAGACGCTGTATAACACGGGTAACGTCATCGATATGGGTGAAGTCGCGACGCATCTTGCCATGGTTAAAGAGCCTGATGGGCTTGCCTTCGACGATCGACCTGGCGAACAGGAAGACCGCCATGTCCGGACGTCCCCACGGCCCGTAGACGGTGAAAAATCTTAACCCTGTGGTCGGCAGGCGGTACAGATGACTGTAGGAATGGGCCATCAGCTCATTGGCTTTTTTGGTCGCGGCATAAAGGCTGATGGGACGATCGGTCCTGTCATCGACCGAAAACGGCAGTTTTGTGTTGGCGCCGTAGACCGATGACGACGACGCATAGACCAGATGCCGGCAGTCATGGTGCCGGCACCCTTCCAGAACATTGAGAAACCCTTCGAGATTGGCGTCGGCGTAGGCATGCGGATGATCGATCGAATATCGCACCCCGGCCTGGGCCGCCAGATGGACCACCGTCGCAAACCGATGCTCTGCAAACAGCTCGCCGATCGACCGACGATCCGCCAGGTCCATCCGCGCGAAACTGAAATGGGCGTGGGTCTGCAGCACGTCCAGCCGCGACTGTTTCAGGGCCGGGTCATAGTAATCGTTGAGACTGTCCAGGCCGAGAACATGGCGGCCCTCGGAAAGGAGCTGGCGGGCGATGTGAAAACCGATAAATCCCGCCGCACCCGTGACCAAGATTGTCTGATCCGACATTGCATCTCCAGTGGGCACCGGTCCGGCTCCGCCACCCCGGCCGAAAGCCTCTATTAGCCGCCGTATCGAGGGTGCCGCAATACCCAGTTGTGCGGCTATTGCCAGATCGGCTTTAAAACCATACCAAGGCGGCGAAGTTCGGCGCCGGGCGTCGGGTTGCGCAGTTTTTGACCATCCTTCTCAAACCTGAAAAAACGCGGGCGAGATGCGCCGGATCCTGTTCTCAGCGATAAAGATACTGATCTCCCTGGCGCTGCTCTATCTTGCGCTGCGCAAGGTCAATCTCACCGAACTCGCCTCCCGCATCAACAATCTCGCGAGCCTGGGCTGGATCGTGGTGGCGATCGCCGTGACCTTTCTGCAGATCTTCGTCGGCGTGTTGCGCTGGCGCAAGGTCAGCGCGGAATGCGGCGCGCCGCTCGGGCTGCAGCAGGCAATGCGGTTCAATCTGATCGGAGCCTTCTTCAACCAGACCTTGCCGTCCTCGATCGGCGGCGATGCGGTACGGCTCTGGCTGGTCGCGCGCGGCGGCGCCGGATGGCGCGCGGCGACCTATTCCATTTTCGTCGACCGCGCCATCGGACTGATCGCGCTGGCGATCGTCATCGTGGCGAGCCTGCCGTGGAGCTACAACCTGATCGACGATCCACATGGCCGCTCGGCGCTGCTGCTGGTCGATTTCGCCGCGCTCGCCGGTGGCGTGGGATTTCTCGTGCTCGGCGCCCTGCCGTGGCCCTGGTTGAAACGCTGGTGGGGAACGCACCATCTTCACGCCTGCGCCGTGATCGCGAACCGCGTGATCTTCAGCCGGCAGCACGGACCTGCGATTGCGGTGCTGTCGATCGTGGTTCATGTCCTGGCCGTCGTCATCGCCTGGTGCGTGGTGCAGTCGATCGCGGCACCCGTGGTGTTCGGTCAGATTTTCCAGCTGGTGCCGCCGGTCATGCTGATCACCATGCTGCCGATCTCGATCGCGGGCTGGGGCGTGCGCGAGGCCACCATGGGACTGGCGTTCGGATATGCCGGGCTGTTGCCCAATGAGGGCGTGAACATCTCGCTATTGTATGGCGCCGTCACCTTCCTCGTCGGCGCGTTCGGCGGCCTGGTCTGGATCTTCAGCGCCGAGAAGGCGGCCCAGGGCGCGGCGCCGATCGAGGTTCCAGAGTAATCGGCGGCATGGGATAGAATGGCTGTTCCCCAATTGCTCCCTTCGATTGTTGCCCTCGTCGTCGCAGCCCTGCTTTCGGCCGGCATCATTTGGGCGATCCGGCCCTGGCTCCTGCAGTATGCACTCGCCCGGCCGAACGCCCGGTCGTCGCATCGCACGCCTACCCCTCAGGGTGCCGGTGTCGCCGTGATCGCGGCCACGCTTCTGGTCGCCGCCGTCATTACGGCATACGCGGCGGTACCTGCCCTGAGCATCCCGCCCGCGATCTTCGCCGCGGCGCTGTTCATCGCCGTGGTGGGATTCGTCGACGACATCAAGTTCATCCCGGTGCTCCCGCGGTTGTTGCTGCAGGGGGCGGCTGTTGCGGCCGTCCTTTCTACGACCCCGGACAATGTCAGGATCGTTGCGGCCTGCCCGTTCTGGATCGAACGCGGCCTGCTCCTGCTTGCAGGTCTCTGGTTCGTAAATCTCGTCAACTTCATGGACGGGCTGGACTGGATGACGGTCGCGGAGGCCGTGCCGATCACCGGCGCGGTGGTCCTCTTGGGCTGGCTCGGCGATTTTCCCGCGGCGGCAACCATCGTCGCCGCCGCGCTCTGCGGCGCCATGCTCGGCTTTGCGCCCTTCAACCGCCCGGTGGCGAAAGTCTTTCTCGGGGACGTCGGCAGCCTGCCGATCGGCCTCTTGCTCGGCTGGTGTCTGCTGCAACTGGCCTACAGCCAGCAGTTCGCCGCCGCATTGCTGCTGCCGCTCTATTATCTGGCGGACGCGACGGTGACGCTGCTGCGCCGGCTGATCCGGCGAGAACCGTTCTGGGCGGCGCATCGTTCGCATTTCTATCAGCGCGCGACCGATAATGGCTTTTCGGTATTGCGCGTGGTGAGCGAGGTGTTCGCGCTCAATGTCGGCCTGGCGGTGCTGGCGATCGCCTCGACCCGGACGCAGTCGGCCGGGGTCGATGTCGTGCTGACGATCGTCGGCGGCCTCGGCGTGGCGCTGACGATGTACAGGTTTTCGCGGCCCCGTCTGACGACATCCTAGTCAGTCGTTGTACGGCCTCGTTGCACGGCGCAACCCCTCGTCGAGGCTGACCGGCGGTTGCCAGCCGGTGGCTGCGGCCTTGGAAATATTCAACTCCAGTGAGCCAACGATGCTGTTATACGCCTCCGGTCCACTGAGCCGGAGGATCGGCCTCAAGATGGACATCGGCACCGGCAGAAGGCGCGAGGTGGCGCCAACGGCTTTTGCCAGTCGCCGGATGAACTCCGGCGTCGAGACCTGTTCGGCGTCAGCCACGAGAAAGACGTCGAACCCCCTGTCGGCCCTGGCAAGCCTGTCGACGATAAACGAGTTGAGATTTTCGACGGACACGAACGCGCGCCGGTTGCGGATCGAGCCGAACGGCAGCGGGATGCCACGCATCACGGCTCTCGCCAGCAGATCAAAATTCCCCTTTGCGCCGGCACCGTAAACCAGCGGCGGCCGCACCACGGTAATCTGCATGCCCGGGTCCTGCGCCATCGCCTTGAGACCGGCTTCGGCCGCCGCCTTCGAGACACCGTAGATACCGCGAGGCGTCAGAACGTCGGCCTCACTGAACGGGCCACGGCCCTCCGTGCTCCGGCCGTTCACATGGATGCTGCTGAGAAAAATAAACTGGCGCACGCCCATGCTTGCGGCGGAGCGCGCAAGATGCAGGGTGCCCTCGACATTGACGCTGCGATAGAGATCGAGCGCGTGCTCCTCATTGGGATGATGAACCCGCGCCGCCAGATGAACCACGGCGTCCACGCCCTCCAGCGCTTGCCGCCAGTCGGTCTCCGGACCGATCAACTCGATCAGGGCATCGTTGGGACCGGTCCCTTCGGTCCGCACCGTGCGGCGGACAACCCATCCCGCGCTTTCCAAAACCGGTTCAAGATGACGGCCGATGAAACCGCCGGCGCCGGTGACAAGGACCACAGGTCGGCCGTCCTTCATGGAAGGCCTCCTTTTTCGTCCCGCAGAAGTCCCTGCATCAGGCTGGCATATTCCACCAGAGCGCGGTCAAGACTGAAATGCCCGGCAATCGCGGCAGCCCGCTCACCCATCGACGGATCCCTGGACAGGGAGGCATCGCGCAACGCTGTTGCCAGTTCATCCGGCCGGCCCGGCGGGACGACCCAGCCGAGATTATTCTCCGTCACGGTCATCGCCGCTTCGGCGCCGGGCTCGGACACAAGAACGACCGGCCGGCCGATGGCAAGGAGATTGTAGAACCGGCTTGGAATCGATACGCCGGCAACGTTCTTGCGATAGGGAATGACCCAGACGTCGGCGGCGGAGAGCAGCTGTTCAAGATCCTCATCCGCAACGCGCTCGACCAGCGTGACGTTCGGAAGACGCTGCTCCGCCTGCAATGCCCTGAGCTGGTCGAATCCAATGCCCCAGCCTGACAGAAGGAAATGAATGGTTGGATCCTCTCGCAGAGATCGTGCCGCGTCAAACACGACGAGCGGGTCATGCGTAAATCCAAGATTGCCGGAGAGGCCAACGATGAAGCCCGCCTTGCACAGGCGACGAAAGGGATTTTCGGCCGCGGCTGTCCGGACACCGACCGGCAGCGTGGCCCAATTGGGGATGAAGCGGATTTTATCGCGGATCCAATCGCCATAGGGCAAGAGCAGATGTCTTGTATCCTGCCCGATGACGACGATCGAGTTCAGGGCCCGGAACATCAGAAAATTCGCGCCACGGATCGCTCTTGCGATCAGTGAGTTTGGCCGCAGAATACCCGCGACGACCAGCACATCAGGGAAGAGATCGTGCATGATCAAGACCGATTTCGCACGCTTCAATTTTGCGGCCGCAACGACCGCGTAGGGCAGCATGAAGGGAGCCGTGACCGCGAGCGCCACGTCTTCCCGGTGCAATCTTCTCAGCAGCACCAGGAACATCCGGGCTGAAAGCAATATTTCGGCGGCAGCCCGCCTGACGAGCGCAGCTTTCGCCGGCACCCAATTCTTGACTTCCACCACCGAAAGCCGTGAGGCGCGCACGAGCGAGCCGGATCCAGCCGTTCCGGAGAGCACCAGAACCGGCGTTTGCCTTGCAAGGTGCTCCGCGATTGTAGAAAGGATTGCGGCCGTCGTATTGCGGTCTGGCGGATAATACTGACTGACGACGACAAATTTTCCCTTGTCCGGCATTGCTGTCCTTAACGGTCGATCAAAAACGGCGCCGGCCGTAAACGATAAACACGCTACTTTCCACTGATCGCAAATTCAGGGATAGCATCCTTCAATACCGCTCCTATAGTGGCCCGATCGTTGTTTTCGACCGCTTGGTTAAGCGCGGCAATCCACTCGCGCAATGACCGCATCGGCGGTTCATTGGGCTTGGCCGCCATGATGCCGGCAACGCCGATCTCGATCGTGGGCTCCTCGCTGGCGAACAGGATTTCATTCAGCCGTTCTCCCGGCCGCATGCCGGAAAAGACGATATCGATATCGTGACCCGGCTCGAGGCCTGAAAGCCGGATCATGCGTTCGGCAAGCTCGACGATCCTGACCGGCTGTCCCATGTTAAGCACGTAGACCGAGACGTCCGGGCGCACCGGAGCCAGGGCGTGCGTGGCCGCCGTGATCACCAGGTCGCAGGCCTCGCGGATGGTCATGAAGTACCTCACCATATCCGGGTGGGTGACCGTCACCGGGCCGCCGGCCTCGATCTGGGCCTTGAACTTCGGCACCACCGAACCGTTCGAGGCCAGCACGTTGCCGAATCTCACGGAGATCAGGCGCATCCGCTGTGCGGCGCCCGGGCCCGCCTGCGACGCCAGGTCATGATCCAGCGCCTGGCAATACATCTCGGCAAATCGCTTGGTCAGACCCAGCATCGAGACCGGCTCGATCGCCTTGTCGGTCGAAATCATCACCATCGCCTCGGCGCCCGCGGCGAGCGCGGCGTCGGCGACGTTGATCGATCCGAAAATGTTGGTCTTGACGCCCTCGCTCCAGTCGCGCTCGAGTATAGGCACGTGCTTGAGCGCCGCGGCGTGGAACACGATATCCGGCTTGAATTCCTTCATCAGCCGCATGATGCGCTCGCGATCGCGAATATCGGCGATCCGGCCCTCGATGGCGGCGCCGGTCTGATGCGCCGCCAGCGCTTCGGTGACGGCGTAGAGCGCCGGCTCCGAATTCTCGATCACCAGCAGGCGCGCGGCGCCGAATGTCGCGACCCTGTCGCAGATCTCCGAGCCGATCGAACCGCCGCCCCCGGTGACGATGACCGCCTTGTTCTTCACCAGCGCCTCGAGCCGGGCGTAGTCGATGTTTTCGCTCGGACGAAGCAACAGGTCCTCGACGGCAACGGTCGTCAATCGCGGGGTTTCCCCGCCCTCGAGCGACGGCAGGCGGCTGACGATAAGCCCCAGCCTGCGCGCCCGCATCAGAATGGATTCGGGCCGCGCGTCGGGCTCAAAGGCGGACGGCGTCATGACCACGCGCGTGATCGGCTTGTTGCGTCGCGTGAAATCGGCGATCACGTCCTCGACATCGTCGATCCCGCCGAGCACCGGAAGGTTCCGGATCAGCTGGCCGCGGTCGGCCGGCGACGGCGACAATACCCCGACGGGCCACAAATGCTTGACGGCGCCGCTTTCGATCCCGCGCAGCAGGATTTCGGCATCCGCCGCGCGGCCGATCAGCAGCGTCGGCGAGGCTCCCTCGGTACGGGCATGATAGCGCATGCGCGAATAGCGGAAATAACGATAGGCAAAGCGCAAGCCGCTCAGGAAGAACACCTCGAGGAACCAGTAGAGGATGATGGTGTCTTGCCGAGAAAGAACGGCGTCTGAAGATTTGGCGCCACCAGCCTGCCCTGAACGTTGGGCGCGACGAAAATATAGTCCAGCACCACCAGCGCGAGCGTCAGCACGGTGGCGACGCGCAGAATATTCAGCGCGTCCGGCAGCGAAATGAAACGCCATTTCGTGGTGGTCAGATTGAAGAAGTAGCAGACCACGACGCTGAAGGCGACGAAATACGGCAGGATGCGCAGCAGCAGCGGCAGGCGATCGAAGAACGCATCGCCTTCGAAACGCAGATAGAAGCTCGCGAGCACCGCCAGCGTGGTCGCCAGCGCATCATGCAGCGCGATCAGCAGGTTGCGCAAAGTCAGATTTGAGAGACGCGTCATTTCGCCGACCGGTAGCAGATGATCCTGGGGCTGAGCCGTTGCGAGGCCGCTGATAGCTCATCTCGCGCGTGCATGCCAGCCGTCATGGTTGCGCGGAATTCCGCGTTGTCGTTTCGCGCAAATTCCTCAGCAGCATGCCGCCGGCGATGCCCACCCCCAGCACGTACATCCATCCCTCGGTGAAGTCGAAGATGTGGGAGTTGAACAACGAGGTGAAGATATTCTGCACCACGACCATCAAACCGATCCAGGTTGCCAGCCCCTCGCCGCGGAACAGCATCAGATGCACCAGCCACATCGCATAGAGCACGACAATGCCGATCGCGCCCCACTGGATGGCAACGTTGAGCGTCTGATTGTGCGGATTTGCAATCACCTCGGCGGCGGCGCCGCGCTGATCGACGGCAGCCTGCTCGAACAGCTCGCGTATCGATCCGGTTCCATGACCGATGAACGGCGCCTCCGAGATGAACCGCAGCGACTTGCGATAGAACTCCAGCCGCAGGCCGATCGACGTCGGGGTATTGTGTTCCTTGTAGAGCCGATAATCCCGCACAAAGGTTTCGGCGGTCCAGCGCAATTTCGGTGATGCCGCCCACACCGCCCCGCCCAGTATCGCGGTCACGCACGCCGCGATAACCACGCTGCGCCATTGCAGGTGAAGCAGCGCGAACACCGCCAGCATGATCGGCATCGTGACCAGTGCCGTCCGTGATACGGCGACGAACAACATGTTGGCGACCAGGCACAGCGAGATCGCGATCAGCAATGCCGCGAGCCAGGCTCTGTTCGCGCGCCAGAGGGTGACGGCGGGATAGGCCAGCACCACGGCGCACAGCGCGAATTCCTGGCTCTGGTCGATGTAGTTCTTTACCGGCACGCCGTATTCGGCGCCCGACTTGAGCGCGAGCCCGGGATCGAACGCGACGACGAAGGACATCAGCATCAGGAGCACACAGGATGCCAGAAACGCAATCATCACCTGCAGGCCGCGCGCGGAGCGCTCGAAATGATAGAGCAACACCGGCAGCAGCAGGAGTTTCGAGGCCTGGCCAAGGGCATGGAGGCGCTCCGCCCATGGCACGTCAGACCAAAGCGTTCCGGCCAAGGCGAGCGCAAACAGCGCGAGCGGCAGCACGCAGATCGGACGCTTCAGCGACTGCACGAACCCCCTGACGTCGAGGAACGGTGCCATCGACACCAGAAGCGCCGCGGCAAAGATCGACACCAGCGTGGTCGACCAGGGCAGCGACGCGGCGATGAGAATCGCGAAAATATCCGCCCAGGTTGACCACGCGGCCGGATCCCGCCACCGCCGCCACGAGAACGCCGATGCCAATTCGCGTGCCACGGCGCTCACGCCTGGCCTCCGCGCGCGCGCTCGACCAGCGATGTCGTGCTGAAGCCGGGCAGGATATCGACCAGCAGCACTTCACCGCCAGCGGCTTCGACGATCTGGTGACCGACGACCTGCTCGCGCCTGTAGTCGCCACCCTTCACCAGCACGCTCGGCCTGATCCGGCTGATCAGCCCAAGCGGGGTATCTTCTTCGAAAATCGCGACGAGATCGACCGCCTCCAGCGCCGCCAGCACCTCCGAGCGCGCCCGTTCGTCCTGGACCGGACGCCCTTCGCCCTTGAGCCGTTTCACCGAGGCGTCGCTGTTGAGACCAACGATCAGGCGGTCGCAGGCGGCGCGGGCCGCGGTCAGCACCTTGACGTGGCCGGGATGCAGTATGTCGAAGCACCCGTTGGTAAACCCGATCCGCAAGCCCTGCTTGCGCCAATCCGAAAGATGCCCGTCGAGATCGCCGCCAACAGCGACAATCTTCTCTTCGGCCGCCAGGAAGGCATGCGGCAGGATCTTCCGCCGCAGTTCCGCCGAGGTCACGCTGGCGGTGCCTTTCTTGCCCACCGCGACAGCGGCCGCCGCATTCGCCATCCGCAGCGCGGTTTCCCAATCGGCTCCCGCGGCCAGCGTCACCGCGAGCACCGCGGCAACCGTATCGCCGGCGCCCGAGACGTCGCGGACTTTCACCGGATGCGCCGGAATGTGAACCACCTCGCCGGTGCGCGGCACCAGCGTCATGCCGTGCTCGCTTTGCGTCACCAGCATGGCCTCGCAGTCCGCAAGCTGCATCGCGTCCTGCGCCGCGATGGCGATGCTCTCCTGCGTGTCGGCGCGGCTGCGGGTCGCCTCCGCGAATTCCTTGCGGTTGGGCGTCAGCAGCGTCGCGCCGCGATAAATGGCAAAGTTGGCGCTCTTGGGATCGACGATGACGCGCTTGCCGAGTTTTCGCGCGGCGTCGATGATGTTGCGGATCACCCGCGCCGTCAGCACGCCCTTGGCGTAGTCGGACAACAGCACGATATCGGCGCGGGCGAGCTGCGGCAGGATGGCGTCGATCAGCTTCTGCTCGATGGCGGCGCTCGCCGGCTGAGCCAGTTCCCAGTCCGCGCGCAGCATATGGGTGGAGAAATGTTCGGAGACGAAGCGCACCTTTCGCGTCGTCGGCCGCGAGGGGTCCGCCACCAGAACGCTTTCGATGCCGCTTTCCCGGGAAAGCTGCGCCTTCAATTGCGCGCCGGCGTCGTCCGCGCCGACCAAGCCCGCGAAGATGCAGCGCGCGCCGAGCGAGGCGATGTTGCGCGCGACATTGCCGGCGCCGCCGATATTGGTCTCGGTGCGCTGCACGGCAATGACCGGCGCCGGCGCTTCCGGCGAAATTCGCGACACCTCGCCATAGACGAATTCGTCGAGCATGAGGTCGCCGACGCACAGCACGGTGCGGCTTGCGATCGCATGCGACAGGGCTTCAAAATCGAACATCTGCTCTCGTCATCTGTTGCGCCGTCAGCGGAAGCGGTCGGCGCGGTCGAGGAAGCCCTTGACGTAGATCCCGACCGCCTCTTCCAGCGCCGTGAAGCCGCCATTGTAGCCGGCACGCTGCAGCCGGCCGACGTCGCCTTCCGTGAAGTACTGGTAGCTGCCGCGGATCGCCTCGGGCATGTCGACATACTGGATATTCGCCGCGGTGCCGAGCGCGGCATAGGCCGACAGCATCATGTCCCTGAAGCTGCGGGCCTTGCCGGTGCCGACATTGAAGATGCCGCTGACCGACGGGCTCGCCAGAAGCCACATCATCACCCGCACCACATCGTCGACATAGATGAAATCGCGGCGCTGATCGCCGTCGGCGATCCCCTCGCGGTGCGACTTGAACAGCTGCACCGGCCGACCCGCCTTGATGTCGTCGAAGCGCCGCGCCAGCACGCTCATCATGGTGCCCTTGTGATATTCATTGGGGCCGAACACGTTGAAGAACTTCAGGCCGGCCCATTGCGGCGGCAGCCTGTCGCTCTTGGCCGCGCGCTCGGCCACCGCCTGGTCGAACAAATGCTTGCTCCAGCCGTACAGGTTCATCGGCCGCAGCGCCTTCAGCGCGGGTAAAGACTGGTCGTCACGAAACCCTTCCGCGCCATCGCCATAGGTGGCAGCCGAGGAGGCATAGATGAACGGTGTCCCGGTCGCCGTGCACCAGTCCAACAGCCGCATCGACAGACGGAAATTGGTCTCGATCACGAGATCGCCGTCAGTCGCGGTGGTCTCCGAAATCGCCCCGAGATGGATGACGGCGTCCAGCCGGCGGCCGTTCAGCCAGGCCGCCAGTTCGCCCGGCGGCACGATATCGGCGAGTTGGCGCTTGGCGAGATTGCGCCATTTGCCGTCATGGCCGAGCACGTCGCACACGGCGACGTCGGCCCGGCCCGCGTCATTCAACGCGGCCACGACGTTCGATCCGATAAAACCGGCCCCCCCGGTCACCAGCAGCATTTCGCACCCTGCCCTTGATGTGGGATGCCAGCTTTGCCCCAGTCCTGTCCGGCAGGCAACTTGGGCAAGCCAGCGTGGTGAAGACCATCGGTTGTTGCTTTGATGCCTTTACCCCGCGCCGGGGAGCAGTTACCGACAGGCGCAGGACAAACGGCCGCCCAGCCACAAACTATGAACATTAATTCAGAGCATAATGTGGCGATGGAGGATTTGGCGGATAGCCGCCCGATCCTGATCGTTCCCTACATGTGGATTGGCGACTTCGTGCGCGGCCACAGCGTGGTGCGTGTGCTGAAGCAGCGCTGGCCCAACCGGCCGGTCGACCTCCTGGTGACGCCTCTCTGCGCGCCGCTGGTCGATTATATGCCGGGCGTACGCGCCGGCATCGTCTGGGATTTGCCGCGGGGCCGGCTGGCGGTGGCCAAGCAATGGGGGCTGGCGGCCCAGCTCCGGGCCGGAAACTACGGCACCGCGCTGGTGCTGCCCCGCACCTGGAAATCGGCCATCGCGCCGGCGCTCGCCGGTATCCCCGAGCGGGTGGGATTCGTCGGCGAGGCCCGATTCGGACTTATCAACAGATGGCGCTGGGGCGAGAAGGCCCTGCCCCGCTTCATCGACAAGAACGCCGCGCTGGCGCTGCCGGACGGGGCGCCGCTGCCGCCGGAATGGCCGGTGCCGCAGCTCAGGGTTCCACCCGACGAGGTGAACCGCTGGCGGCAGGCGGGCGGTTTCGGCACCGGAACCGCCGTGGCGCTGGCGCCGGGCTCGGTCGGGGCGTCCAAACGCTGGACTTACTATCCGGAAGCCGCGCGGCTGTTGGCCCGGCTCGGGCTCGAGGTCTGGGTGGTCGGCGGCCCCGGCGAGAAGGCGCTTGCCGCCGAAATCGTCGCCGCGGGCGGCCCAGGGGTGCGCGACCTGACGGGAACCGACCTGCGCAACGGCATCCTGGCGATGGCGGCAGCCAGTGTGGCGATTTCAAACGATTCCGGGCTGATGCACATCGCCGCCGCGCTGGGGACGCCGACCATGGGCATTTTCGGCCCCACCAGCCCCTATCACTGGGCGCCGCTCAACGGGCTAGCTGCAACGGTTCAGACCAAGACCGTGGTGCCCTGCCAGCCCTGCCATCGCCCGGTCTGCACCATGAACGACCATCGCTGCATGCGGGATATCCCCGCATCCGACGTCGTCGAGATCGCCGGGCGGGTGCTGGCCGAGGCCGGAGCCCGGGTTGCGCCCTGACCCCGCCCGCTTGCGCTGCTCCGGTGCGGTCATTACCAGAGATACGAGCCCCCAAAACCCCTGACGGTGCGTCTTGAGCCAGTTTCCCAAAGACCCGATCGGAGCGCATCTGGCGCAATCGCTCGCCGGCCTCGAGCGCGCGACGCAGGATGCCGCGATGCTCGCCGGCGCGCGATTAATCGCAGCTGGCATCGTCGCGGCGTTGCGCGCCGGGAACAAGCTCTTGATCGTCGGCAATGGCGGCAGCGCCGCCGACGCCCAGCATATCGCGGCCGAAATCATCGGCCGCTACAAGCAGGACCGGCCGGCCTACGCCGCGATCGCGCTGACCACCGACAGTTCGGCGCTGACCGCGATCTCCAATGACTACGGTTTCGAGCAGGTATTCGCGCGCCAGGTCGCGGGCCTCGGACAACGCGGCGACGTGCTGCTGGCGCTGTCGACCTCGGGCCGTTCGGCCAATATCCTGGCCGCACTGCGCACCGCACGCGAGCGCGGTCTCCTCACCATCGGCTTCACTGGCGCCAGGGGCGAAGCGCTCGGCGCACTCTGCGATCATCTCTTGATCGCGCCGAGCGACGACACGCCGGTGATCCAGCAGATTCATCTCGCCGTCGCGCACGGGATCTGCGACGAGATCGAGCAGTCGCTGATGCGGCAGGGCGTGCGAAAATGAGCGGCGTCGAGACCGCCGGCGTCACGCCCCGGCCCGCCGCTTTCCTCGACCGAGACGGCGTCATCAACCACGACGACGGCTATATGGGCACGCGGGAGCGGATCCGCTGGATGCCGAACGCGGCCAAGGCGATCCGCCGGCTCAACGAGGCCGGCTATCTCGTGTTCTTCTTCACCAATCAATCCGGCGTGGCGCGCGGCTACTTCACCGAAGCGGAGCTCAATGCGCTGCACGACTGGATGCTTGCCGAACTCGCAGCCCAGGGCGCTGTTATCGATGACGTCAGGTATTGCCCGCATCATCCCGAGGGATCGGTCGAGGGCTATCTGATAGACCATCACTGGCGAAAGCCGAGCCCCGGCATGATCCACGACCTGATGGAGCACTGGCCGGTGCGGCGCGAGGGCAGTTTTGTCGTCGGCGACCGCCCCACCGATATCGAGGCGGCAGAAGCGGCGGGACTGCCCGGCTTCCTGTTCACGGGCGGCGATCTCGACGCCTTCGTGGCCGACGCAATGGCTCAGACCAGCCCACGGTAAACCTGTGCGATCCGGTTCGCTTCGGCGTCGAGACTGAATTTCTCCAGCACCCGCGCCCGTCCCCGCGCGCCCATGGCAACCGCTGACGCCGGGTCGCGCATCAGCGGCTCCAGTGCTTTGACAAGCGCATCGACATCTCCCGGCGGCGTCAGCACGCCGGTGACGCCGTCCTCGACCACGAGTTCGGCCGCGCCGGCGCGCGAGGCCACCAGCGCAGCGCCTGCCGACATCGCCTCGATCAACGTGAGCCCAAATCCTTCGTTGCGCGAGGTGAAGGCATAGATCGTCAGCCGCCGATACCAGTGCTGCACCTCCTCGATCGGAAGTTCGCCTGTCATGACGATCCGCGATTGCAGGCCTTTCGCCCCGATGCGCTTTTTCAGATCGTCGGCAAAACCCTGCTGCTCGGGCGTGATGGCGCCGACCACGACCGCGATGAAATCGGGATAGCGCGGCAGCAGGGCGCACATCGCGTCCACGAACACGTCGCTGCCCTTTTGCGCGCGCACCCGGCCGAAGCAGCCGATGGCAAAGCGGCCCGGCAGGCCGGCTTCCGCAAACGCCGCGGCGCGGTCGGGCGGTGGCGCATAGGTATCGGTATCGACGCCGTGCGGGATCACGGTTGCCTTGCGCTTGAGAAACGACGCCGAGATGTCGCTGGTGGCGATGATCGCGTCCATCCGCCGGATCAGCCAGCGCGTGATCCAGGTGTGGTGCCGCTGCGCCGCCGAGGTGAACACCAGTTTCAGCGGCCAGCCGAGCGACCGCAGCACCACGCCCACGATCATCTCGTTGTTGCGCCGCGCGTGCCAGATCAGCGGCGTGCCGCGCCGCCACAGTTTCAGGAGATCGGCGCCCCTCATCCGCGCGATGCCCGCGGGCGCATCGGGCCCGAGCCACGCCGCGCGGAACAGTTGCGCGAGCTTCGGCGCCACCATGCGGTTGGTCGCGGTCACGCCGGAATAGCGCCTGTGCAGATTCGGCACGATCAGCTGCAGATCGGCAGCGGAAATATTCTCGATGGCCACGTCAGGCTCCGGTTCGCCGCTTTCTATACGCAACATTAAGCATAGTGGCCAGTTCAGAGACGCCGAAACCCACTCTTCACCGCGGCCCGGATAGCATCGCCCCCATATCGGGGAGCGGGTGAGTTCATGAGCGTGCTTGTTACCGGCGGTGCCGGCTACATCGGAAGTCACATGGTTCTGGCGCTGGTGGAGGCCGGCGAAAGCGTCGTCGTGATCGACAATTTGTCCACCGGCTTTTCCCAATTCCTGCCCGAAGGCGTTCCGCTGTTCATCGGCGATGCCGGCGACGAGAACCTCGTCGAGGGCGTGATATCGGCGCACGCCGTGGAAAGCGTCATTCATTTCGCGGGCTCGATTGTCGTGCCGGAATCGATGCGCGATCCGCTGGCCTATTACCGCAACAACACCATGACGACGCGCAGCCTGCTCAACACGGCGGTGAAGTCGGGCGTGGGCCGCTTCATCTTTTCGTCGACCGCCGCGGTGTACGGCAATCCGGATCAGGTGCCCGTTCCCGAGAGCGCGCCGACGCGGCCGCTGTCGCCTTACGGCTCCTCCAAGCTGATGGCCGAGATCATGCTGCATGACGTGGCCTCGGCGCATGGCATGAACTATGTCGCGCTGCGCTATTTCAACGTCGCGGGCGCCGACCCGCAGGCCCGCATCGGGCTCGCGACAATCGGCGCGACGCATCTGTTGAAGATCGCGGTCGAAGCCGCGACCGGACAGCGCGCCAAGATCGACGTGTTCGGAAACGACTATCCGACGCCGGACGGAAGCTGCATCCGGGATTTCATCCATGTCACCGACCTGGTGCAGGCCCATCGGGCGGCGCTGTCGTACCTGCGCGGCGGCGGGGCCTCGATGACGATGAATTGTGGCTATGGCCGCGGCTACTCGGTGCTGGAAACCATCGAAGCGGTGCGGAAGGTTTCCGGGCGCAACTTCGCGGTTCAATACGGCCCGCGGCGGCCGGGCGATATCATGACCATGATTGCCGACACCGGCCTGATCCGCTCAACGCTGGACTGGACGCCGCAATATGACGATCTCGAAACCATCGCCAGGCATGCGCTGGCATGGGAGGAAAAGCTGTTCCGCGAGCGCGGCGGCCTCGTTCGGCAGGTGGAATCGGCGTAAAATCCGGTCCGACGCAAGGCCGAATTTGGCTTGAAAAACGCCGACATAGCAGGCAAGGAGTCACCGCAGCAGCCCTGACGCGCGCTTAAAAATCTCTGCTTGCGCCGTCGATGGAACGCGGATGACCAAACTCCCGAGAAAAATCACTGACGATCCCTATGGGGCGGCGATCCTGATTCGCCGCCTGGTCATGGAACAGGGAATTGCCTATTGGCGGCGCTACCTGACCGCCTTCGTGCTGATGGGCGTGGCGGCCGGCGCAACCGCGGGCTCGGCCTACGTCCTGGGCCAGGTGATCAACCAGGCCTACATCGACAAGAACATCCCCCGCATCGCCATTCTTTCCGGCGTCACGGTTCTTCTGCTCTTCAGCAAGGGCGTGGCGACCTACGGCCACACCGTGATCCTGTCCAGGATCAGCAACGCCATTCTCGCCAACAATCAACGGCGGCTGTTCGCCAAGCTGATGAGCGAAAGCATCGGATTCTTTTCCGAGCGGCATTCGTCCGAATTCCTGGCGCGGCTGACCGCCGGCGCAAAATCCATCACCGACGTCCTCAACATGCTGATCAACGCCATCGGGCGCGATCTCTTCATGTTGATCGGCCTGATCGGCGTGATGGTGATGCAGGATCCGATCCTGTCGTTCGTGGGTCTCGTGGTGGTGCCGCCGGCGATGCTGATCCTGCGCAAGCTGGTCAAGCGGGTGAAGGGGCTCGCCTATAACCAGTTCACCGGCACCGCCGACATCATGGAGACCATGCAGGAATCGCTGCAGGGCATCCGCACCGTCAAGGCGTTCACGCTGGAAGAAACCATGCAGCGGCGCATCGACGAAAATATCGCCGTTGTCGAGCGCAACGCCAACAAGATGGCGCGGGTCTCCAACCGTGCGAACCCGTTGATGGAAACGCTCGGCGGCTTCGCGGTGGCGGGCTGCCTGCTCTATGGCGGCTACAGCGTGGTCGCGCTCGGCGCCACTCCCGGCCAGTTCTTCTCCTTCATGACGGCCTTCCTGCTGGCGACCGAGCCGGCGAAGCGGCTGGCGCGGCTCAATATCGACCTGAACAGCCAGCTGGTCGGCGCGCGCATGCTGCTGGAAGTCGTCGACAATCCGGCGAGCGAACTCGCCGATGACGACAAGCCGGCGCTGAAATTGACCGAGGCGCGGATCGAATTGCGCAACGTCAGCTTTGCCTATCGCGCCGACGAACCCGTGCTGCATGACATGAGCTTCGTCGCCGAGCCGGGCAAGGTGACGGCGCTGGTCGGCCCGTCCGGCGGCGGCAAGTCGACGGTGCTGGCGCTGTTGCTGCGGCTCTACGAGGTCGAGACGGGCGAGATCCTGATCGACGGCCAGGCGATCTCCGCGGTCTCGCGCAACTCGCTGCGCAGCCAGAGTGCCTATGTCGGCCAGGACGTCTATTTGTTCCGCGACAGCATCGGCGCCAATATCGGCTTCGGCAAGGTCGGCGCCACGCAAGACGAGATCGTGGCAGCGGCGAAGGCGGCCTGCGCCCACGATTTCATCATGAGCTTCCCGCTCGGCTACGACACCCCGGTGGGCGAGCACGGCACGCAACTGTCCGGCGGCCAGCGCCAGCGCATCGCGGTGGCGCGCGCGCTGATCAGGAACGCGCCGATCATCCTGCTCGACGAGGCCACCGCGGCGCTGGATTCGGAATCCGAAAAAGCCGTGCAGGAGGCGATCGAGCATCTGTGCCGGGACCGCACCACCATCGTCATCGCGCACCGCCTGCACACCATCATGCACTCCGACGCCATCCTGGTGGTCGAGGGCGGCGAAATCGTCGAGCGCGGACAGCATGACGATTTGCTGCGTCGCGGCGGGCGCTATGCCTCCTTCTTCCGCATACAACACCGTGATGCCGGCCCGCCCACTCTGGCGCCGATCAGCGCAACCGCGTAAGGCTATTTTCCGGATTTCCTCCCGCAACCCTCCGAGACCGTTCATGAACGCCACATCGTATGTCATTGCCGCCGCACCGCAGCCCACCCTTCCCGTCGTCGGCGAGTCAAAATCCTATCCGGTACGCCGCATCTGGTGCGTCGGGCGCAACTATCTCGAGCACATAAGGGAGATGGGCAATGACGAGCGGGCGCCGCCGTTCTTCTTCGCCAAGCATGCCGACATGCTGGTGCCCGACGGCGCCACGATCCCGTACCCGCCGCTGACCAAGGATCTGCATCACGAGGTCGAGCTGATCGTCGCCATGAAGAGCGGCGGCCTCAACATCCCCGCCGACAAGGCGCTCGATCATGTCTACGGCTATGGGGTCGGGATCGACCTCACCCGCCGCGACCTGCAGATCGCCTCGCGCAAGAAGGAGCGTCCCTGGGAAGTCGGAAAATCCTTCGACTATTCCGCGCCCTGCTCCGCGCTGCAGCCGGCTGCCAAGATCGGCCACCCCTCCAAGGGCAGGATCTGGCTCACGGTCAACGGCACCGAGCAGCAGAAGGGCGACCTCACCGAATTGATCTGGAGCGTGCCGGAGATCATCTGGCAGCTCTCGCAGCAGGTCGCGCTCGCCGCCGGCGACATCATCATGACGGGAACGCCGGCCGGCGTCTCCCAGCTCAATCCGGGCGACAGAATCGAATGCGGCGTCGACGGCGTCGGCACGCTGAAGGTTTCGATCGGCAAGCCGCAATAGCGCCCGCGCCGTATCCGGCATTCGAAAGGCCCCGGAGTTGTCCGGGGCCTTTTTGTTTTGCTGGTCTTGCGCGCTCGAGGCGATCGAGCGCGCCGTCACCTCAAGGCGGATGCGACGATAAGCCCGAGAACGGCAAGCGTCAGCGAATATTTGAGCGTGTAATAGACCTTGCGATTCCACTTCTTGACGCGCTGTCCGGCGAGATGAACCTCGTAGATGCCGCCGAACACCTTGTTGAGCACGCCGACCTGTTCGCCTTCCACGTTCTGGGTCGCCGAAGCCTTGACGATGTGGTGGCTGACCCAACGATTGATCGCGGCCATGAAGCGGTACTTCATGGGACGCTCGACGTCGCAGAACAGGATGATCCGGGACACATCGGTGGCGTTCTCGGCGCGGTGGATGAAGGTCTCGTCGAACACGAAACCCTCGCCGTCGCGCCAGACGCATTCGACACCATCGACCAGGATCCGGCACTTTTCCGAATTGGGCGTGACCAGTCCGAGATGGTAACGCAGCGATCCCGCGAAGGGATCGCGATGCGCGCCGAGCTTGCCGCCGGGCGGCAGCATGGCAAACATCGCGCCATGGACCGTCGGAATCGAATTCAACAGTTCGACCGTATTCGGGCACAGCGCGCGCGCCGACGGCAGAAAGTCATCGTACCATTTCAGATAAAAGCGCTTCCACCCGCTCTTGAAGAACGAATAGAAACCCCAATCGTTGTTCCTGGCGGCCGCCCGGATGAATCCCTCATCGAACAGCCTCACCGCCTCGTCGCGGATCGTTTCCCAGTTGTCGCGCAGTTTTGCCAGTTCCGGAAAGCGGTCGACCGGGATCACCGGCTGGTTCGGAACCGCCGAGCCCGCATACATCAGCACGTTGTAAGGGGCGAGGTAGGTCGAGTGATCGCCGAGCTGACGGCCGACCCGGAGTCGCTCGCGACCGCGGAAATGCACGTAGATCGTGGAGGCGGCGAGAAGATAGAGGACAATGAATTGCGGTGCGAAAAACGTTCCCAGCATTTTCCGTTCCTACTCACTCCTTGTACCCAGGCAGGTACTTTGAAATTGTTCGCCGGCCGCACATCTCCCAACGAGACGCTGGTCCGGGTGGAGTTCTCGCGCCTGGGTTCGGCGATAATTCGGCCATATTTCAGCATGCTCCAGGCTCATCGACAAGATCCCCGACCCAAGTTCCGCATGTTGCCATCAAGGCGCATCGAGACCGCCGCGAGGCGCTAAGTGCATTTCCGATCATGTGAAATTTCCATGGTCTGTCCGCCAGCCGTCATTCCAAAAAGATCTTGAGCCCGATTCCACAAGAGAGAGCTCGGCCATCATCACAATCAGCGCGACGTCGTTGCGGGACCGAGGCAACAACGCGTTCGGTTCGCCTCCGCGACGAGCAGGATTGCGTCACTTCGCGCGCGACAATGGTGCGGCTGATTGAAATTTGAACGGAAGTTTTCGGCGATATCGTCGTGCGGAGAACGCCCGCGACCTGGTCGCTTCGTCGCGTTCCAGGACCTCGGAAGCGTGGCTTCCCGGCCCCGGCTTGGGAGCTCTTTCGGATCGGGATTTGGCACTTTTATCTGTAAAACTACGTTGAAATTTGCAATTCGTTAACCATAAACCCCGTAGACCGGTGGCTGACGACGACCTGTCCCGGAGCCAACGATGAGCCCCGACTGGAACGCCATCCGCCTCGATCTGGTGGGCCTCGACGAGCCGACACGGGCGAGCCTGCGCCAGATGCGGCCGTTTTTCGCGAGCGCGCTGCCGGAGATCCTGGCGCGGTTCTACGACAAGGTGAGGCAGTACGATCCCTCCTGCGGCATCTTCCGGGACGGCGCGATGCAGGAAGCCGTCCGCATGCAGCTGCAACATTGGAACCTGATCGGCGGCGGCGATTTCGGCCTCCCCTACCTCAGTTCGGTGGCGCGATTTTGCGAGTTCAACCAGCGCGCCGGCGTGGCACCGCAATGGTATATCGGCTGCCGCCTGATGTTCGTGGCCGGGCAATTGATCGCGGCGGTCGAGACCGAAGTCCAGATTCCGCGCTTCGGAGAGCAAGCGCAGGCCGCGCGGGACAGGAAGGCGGCGATGGTGAAGGCCATCGCAAGGCCAACATGCTGGATACCGAGCATGTCATGGCATTCTGCTTCGGCGCCCACCGGCACGTTGCGGCGGCGCAGGTCTCTTCGAATTCAAGACAAGGTTTTGAAGGCGCTCAGGCCCGGGCCAACGCCTGCAGGCCCTTGAACGTCAGCCGCTTGGGGTCCTTGACGCCGGCCAGATAGAATCTGCGGATGAAGGCGGTGACGACATCGCGGTCGCAATCGGTCAGCGCGACCACGGCATCAACGGCAATCCTTTGGGCGTCCATAGGCTTCCTCGTGCGGTCTCAAGCCCAGCCGCAATAGCTTAGAATTCGCCGATTAATACGGCGTTAACCTCGCGTCACGATGGCCGATTCACGGCGGGGCCCGAATACGTGAAACAACGCATAGCGGCGTTTCGACGCGGCCGGCTTCACCGATGTCAGCCTCCCGGCGATTTCAATGCGCCGCCGCTGCCCCGGCCGTCTGCACCTTCCGGGTGAACAGGATCGCGACCGCTGCGAGCGCAAGCACGAAGCCGATCAACGCAAAAGTATCGCTGAAGCCCATGATGAGGGCCTGCTGCCGGACCGCGCCGCGCTCAATGACCGGCGCTCTGGCCGCCATCGACGTGAAGGATCTCGCCCGTCACGAAATTCGCCAATTCGAGATACAGGATCGCGTCGATCACATCGGAGATCTCGCCCATGTGGCCGACCGGGTGCAGGGTGTCGAGCTGCGCATGGGTCCCCTCCTGGTGCATCGGCGTCCTGATGACGCCCAGTGCGACCGCGTTCACGCGGATACCGCGTTTGGCGTATTCGATCGCGAGCGATTTGGTCGCGGCGTTCAGACCGCCCTTGGTCAGCGACGCCAGCACCGAAGGCACGCCGGAGTTGGCGTGATCGACCAGGGAGGTCGAGACCTGCACCACATGGCCGCCGCCCTGCTTTTCCATCTCGGCAATGGCCAGTTGCGTGGTGTGAAAGAAGCCGGCGGTGTTGACGCCCATGACCGCCGCATAATCCGCCTCGGTATACTGGATGAACGGCTTGGCGATGAAGATTCCGGCGTTGTTCACCAGCGTGTCGATGCGCCCGAACCGGGCGACGCCTTCGGAGATCGCACGCTCGGCGGTGCGACGATCGGCGATGTCGCCGGGTATCGCGAGGACTTCGTCATCGTTCGACGGCCCGATCGAGCGCGAGGTCGCGATGACCCGGTAATCACAATCGCGGTACGCCTTGACGAGGGCCGCGCCGATACCTTGCGAGGCACCGGTAATGACGGCAACTTTCTGATCGTTACGCATGGTCCGTCTCCTTTGTGATTTCACTGTCGATGGAAATGATGCCGGGTCGATCAGCGGCCCTGCTGGCGCGGATCGTCGGCCGGATCCAGATATTCGAGACCCAACGGGCCGATCGCCGTCACCTGCGTCACGTACTCGCCGGACTTTGCCCAGTGGAAATGAAAGGTATCGCCGGGCAGAACGACCACGCTGCCGGGCGGATAGGCTTTCACCTGATCGCCGTCGAACCGCTCGCCGAGGCCGATATAGAAGACGCCGGACATGACGGTATAGACGCGATCCTCCGGATGCCGGTGCGGCATCAGCTTCACGCCGGCGGGCACCTTGACCCTGACGACGTAAGGGCCGGGCTCGGAGGGATGACCGACGAGGATGGCAAGGCGAGCCGACGGCGGAAACGCCGGGAACGGCTTCCAGTCGATGTCTTCGGGCAGGATCGCCCGGAAAGCGGCCTCGCCGGGCTGATGGGTCCGAGCCATTTCGCGTCTCCTTCTAATCTTGTTCGCCGAGCGTTTGCACGAAGGTCTTTCCGTAGGGGTAGAAGAGCTCCTTGTTGCCCTGCTGCCACGCCGCCCTGAGTTCGGGCGTGGTGATGTCCCAGTCCGGCCGGCATTTCCTGGTAACGGTGCGCAGGTCCTGGCGGAGATCTTCCATCGTGGGACGTCCGAAGAACCAGTAGCCGTTGTAGATCTTGTAGATGACAAGACCGGGCTCGAGCACGATCACGTGCGGGATCATCGGATTGTGGAGGGAATCGGTGTATTCGGCGATGTCGAGATCCTTCTGGATCGTGCGCCGCGCATCGGAGAGGAACGGCCAGTGCGCGCCTATCCCGCTTCGATTTTCATTGGTCTCGGTGATGTTGTCGCTGCTGATCGTGACAAGCCGGCAATAACCCACCTCCATCTCCCGATGCAGTTCGACAAGCCCTTCCGCCTGCCGCCGGTCCTTCGGGCAAAAACTTCCGCGGCTGAGGACGAGAACCATGGGATCTGGTCCCTGCAGCTCGGATAGCTTCCGACGTTTCGCGGTGTGGTCTGAAAGCTCATAGTCGGGGAAGACGGCTCCCGGAATCATGTCGGATCGCATGCGAACCCCTCCACATTTTCTACGTGCACACCGGTCTGTTGAGCGCGGCTTTGCGCGTCTTCGGCGCAGATCCTTGCCAGGTCTGCCCTCGCGGACGATGTACTCGGCATACCAGTCCGACCAGTCCGCATCCGGCTTGCCGATCCGCTTCTCGTGCTCGCCATGCGCGGCCGCCGCACGCCGAAGCGCGGAAGCGAGATCGTTCGACGATGTGAAGGTCGTGTCTCCCTCCACGCGCCCGGGCAATCGCGCGGTGATTTCCTGAAGCAGCCAGCCGTTGCCGTCCGGATCGCTGAACGAGGCGAACGAGCGGTAGCTGCGATGCTCGGGATCCGCACCGCTGACCCGGAGCCGCCCGAACAGATAGGGCTCGTCGGTGCCGGCATACACGCCGCCGGCGTCGTGGAAGACCTTGCCGACCTCGACGCCCCGAGCCGAGCAGTTCCTTGCGGGCGGCCTCGATGTCGGAGACGATCAGGTACAATCCCTTAGCCGAGCCCGGTGCCGCCGCGGTGACGTTCTTGCCGAAGATGACCGAGCATCCGGAGCCCGGGCGGCGTGAACTGGATCACGCGGTAGTCGTCACCGGCCGCGAAGTCGGCGTCGAGCCGCCAACCCAGACCGCCGTAAAATCGCTTGGCGCGATCGACGTCCGAGACGGGGATGACGACGATCTCGAACTTCATGTCGACCGTCCGCGCGCTCGAGCTCTCGGCCGCAGTTGTCCTGGCTCTTTCCTTGATGTCCGTCATGGTCTCTCTCCTCGATGCTGGCGAAGGGTCGGCGCACGCATGGCGGTGCGCGTGTTTCTCTTAAATCGACCGACGGAGCGGCTTGTCAGTTTCCGCTCAGCCAGGCCGGACCGAATTCCGCGACGGTGAGCAACACGACAAGCACGATCACCGCCAAGGCCAGCAGCCGGGCTGACGATATCTGCATGGTCACACTCCCGCTGGATTGGGTTGGGCGCCGCAATGCCCGCGACGGCCTCGCCAAGGCCGGTCAGATCTCGGCGACTTCGATGACGGCTTCGGCAAAGGCCTGCGGGGCTTCCTGCGGCAGGTTGTGCCCGATGCCGCCCTTGATGGTCCGGTGCGCATATTTGCCCGAGAATTTCTTGGCGTAGGCGCCGGGCTCCGGATGTGGCGCGCCATTGGCATCGCCTTCCATGGTGATGGTCGGGCACCGTGATGACGGGGGCTTCGGCAAGCCGCTTTTCCAGATCGTCGTATTTCGGCTCGCCTTCGGCCAGGCCGAGCCGCCAGCGGTAATTGTGGATGACGATGGCGACGTGATCCGGATTGTCGAAGGCCGCCGCGCGTGCGATCGAACGTGGCATCGTCGAAATCCCATTTCGGCGAGGCGATCTGCCAGATGAGCTTGGCAAAATCGTGCCGGTATTTGTCGTAGCCGGCGCGGCCGCGTTCGGTGGCGAAATAATATTGGTACCACCATTGCAGCTCGGCCTTTGGCGGCAACGGCATCTTGCCGGCTTCCTGGCTGCCGATCAGATAGCCGCTGACGGAGACCAGCGCCTTGCAGCGCTCCGGCCAGAGCGCGGCGACGATGTCGGCGGTCCGCGCGCCCCAATCGAAACCGGCGAGGGTCGCCTTCTCGATCTTGAGCGCATCCATCAAGGCGATGATATCGAGCGCGAGCGCCGACTGCTGGCCGTTGCGGACGGTCTCGTCGGAAAGGAAGCGCGTCGTGCCGTAGCCGCGCAGATACGGGACGATCACCCGGTACCCCGCCGACGCCAGCAACGGCGCGACATCGACATAGCTGTGAATGTCGTAGGGCCAGCCGTGCAGAAGAATGACCGCGGGCCGTCGGCGGGACCCGCTTCGGCATAGCCGACATTCAGGACGCCGGCATCGATCTGCTTCAGCGTAGCGAACGACGTGTGCGTCCCTGGCTTGATCCGCGGGCAGTTCCGCCGGCTTTGCCTTGCCGGACTCTGCGCGCGCCGAACCGCTCAAGGCGAGCTGGGCGGCCGCGACGGTCATGCCTGCGGCGCCAAAAAAGCGGCGGCGACGAAGATCGATATTTTCGGACATCTTGATCGTTCTCCCTGATACGAACGCGCCTTGCGCCGGCGGACTGCTGTCGAGCGGAACATGCGCGCTGGGGCGCCATGGACCAATCGTCCTTGCGGCTGCCGGGCTAAAACGTTGGTATGATCCGTTGGGTGCAACGCTACCGAAGGCAGGTGGAAGCTACCCCTGCCCCGACGCTTGGGCCGGCGTCGCATTGATCCCGTACCCGCAAAGCTAGCCTTCGGCCTTGCCGATGTGCCGCGCCAGCGCCTTGCCAAGGCACGCGATCAGGCTGTCCTCGTCGAACGGCTTGGTCAGAAAGCAAATCGCGCCTTGTTCCAGCGCGCGGGCGCGGACGCCTTCATCGGGAACGGCGGTAACGAAGACGAACGGCACGGTGTTCCCCTCGCTCCGCAGCCGGAATTGCAGCTCGATTCCGCTCATCCCGGGCATGCGGACGTCGGCGATCACGCACCAGGTATTCTGCAGTTGCGGCGATTCCAGAAAGGCCTCGGCGGAAGGAAAGACATGGACGACGTATCCCAGCGATCTCAGGAGGTTGTATATCGCGGTGCGAATCGATTCATCATCGTCGATAACGGAAATCACCGGGACTGTCGTCAAGTCGGTCGATCCTGGAACGGAGGCAGAGCCCCTGCTCTTCGCAACACCCTGCCACGACACCCTGCGCTCGCCGGGTCCGGCCCGGAAATCATACTTAGGTTTGCACCCTTACGGCGCCTTCCGGCTGATCCCGAGCGTCTCCGCCATCTTCACGAGTTCGGCCAGCGAGCGCGCCTCCATCTTCTTCATCACGTGCCGCGATGGATCTTGACGGTGATTTCGCTGACACTCAGCTCGCCGGCGATCTGCTTGTTCATCAAGCCCGGCGTGACGAGCGCCAACACCTCCTTCTGGCGCGGCGTCAGCGATTCGAAGCCGCGCCGCAGCCCGGACGGCGGCCACCTCGCCCTCGCGCCGTTTCCGGTCGAGTTCGGAGCGCGCGCGTCACGGCATCCAGCATGTCCTGGTCGCGGAACGGCTTGGTCAGGAAATCCACGGCGCCGGCCTTCATCGCCCTCACCGACATCGGAATGTCGCCGTGTCCGGTCATGAAGACGATCGGAATCCGCGATCCCGGCCTTCGCCAGCACGTCCTGGAATTCGAGGCCGCTGACGCCGGGCAGCCGGATATCGAGCACCAGGCAGCACTGACGATGTCCGGCAGCTCGCTCTCGAGCAGTTCGGCGGCCGAGGTGAACACCTTGACCGGCAAATTCATCGACTGGAACAGATAGGTCAACGCAACCCGCATCGATTTGTCGTCGTCGACGACAAAGACGATATGCTGCGGCTGGTGCTTCTCGTTCATCGTTTCACTGCCAGCGTCACGGACTGATGCCGTTCCTATCTTCCAGTTTCAATGGACCGGCTCACGCCGCATTCTCCCAGCGTGCTGGCAATGCGAACTGGAACGTGGCGCCGGATCCGGCATTCGCGGAGGACCACAATCGGCCGCCGTGAGCCTCGACGATCGAGCGGCAGATCGAAAGGCCCATGCCCAGTCCGCCGGGCTTGGTGCTGAAGAACGGATCGAATACGCGGTCCGCGTTCTCGCTGGCTATCCCGGGACCACTGTCCTCCACGGCGACCACGACGCGATCGGCTTCATCCTGGTAGGTGCGGACCACCAGCCGGGGCGAGCGGTCGGTCATCGCCTGCATGGCTTCGGCGCCGTTCATCAGGAGATTGATGATCACCTGCTGGAGTTGGACCCGGTCCCCGACGATCGCCGGCACCGAGGCGCGAGTTCCAGTTCGGCGATCACCCGCTGCGCGGCCAGCTCGCGCCGCAGCAGCGCGGCGACTTCGTTGACGAGGTCTTGACGTCAAGCGGCGCTTTCTCGGTGACCGCCTTCTTCATGAGCCCGCGGACGCGCCGGATCACCTCACCGCCCGGTTGCCGTCCTTGACGATCCATTCCACGCGCCCCGCGCACATCGGTCAGGTCCGGCTTCTCGCGGCTGAGAAAACGCAGGCAGGCCTGGCCATTGGCGACGATCGCCGCAAGCGGCTGATTGACTTCGTGGGCGATGGTCGCGCTGATCTCCCCGAGCGTCGCGACGCGGCTGGCATGGGCCAGCGCGGTCTGCGCGGCGTGCAGTGTTTCCTGTGACTTCCGGCCTCGGTGACGTCCATCACCGCGCCGACAACTTCCTCATTGCCGGATTCGTAAGTGATGCGGTGCGCGAGAAGATGAATATGCTTGATTTGCCCATCCGGCATCAGCAGCCGCACTTCGAAGTCGTGGTATGGCACCTTTTGCGCCGAGCGATCGAGTTCACGCTCCATCATGAAGCGATCGTCGGGATGGGTCCGCTGAACGACCAGGCTGATCGAAGGTCTGATGCTGCGGTCAAAGCCCAGAATTTCATAGGTCTGTTCCGACCAGAAGTAATGACGGGTGGCGACATCCCAGGCAAAGCTGCCGGTCTGGCTGAGCTTTTGCGCCTCGGCCGAATAGGCCTGGCTCCTTTGCCACGCGTTTTCAACCTGCTTGCGATCATCGATGTCGATATTGGTACCATACCAGGCAACGACGGCTCCGGCCTCATCCCGCAAAGCCTCGCTACGGAACAGAAACCAGCGATATGTCCCATCGAAGCGCCGCATGCGCGCCTCGACATCGTCGGGTTTGCCGGTTTCAAGCATTCTCAGCCATGCGTAATGCAGCGCCGGCCGGTCGTCGGGATGAACCGCAGCCCGCCATTCCCAACCCAGCGCCTGTTGCTGGGAAAGGCCGGTGTAATCGAGCCAGCGCTTGTTGAGATATTCGGCATAGCCGTCGGCTCGGGTGCGCCAGGCGAGAATCGGAATCAAATCAAGCGTGCGCCGAAGCTCACGTTCGGCCTTGGCGAGTTGGGCCTCGCTGCGCCGCAGCGCTTCCTCGGCATCCTTCTTGCTCCTCGACGTCAATCCCGACCGAATACCATTTGACGATGTTTCCCTTGTCGTCGCGCTGTGGCGCGCGTCGCATCGTATACCATCGATACGTGCCGTCGGCCCTGCGCGTGCGCACATCCACCGACAGTATCTCGCCCCTTGCCTGCGCGGTGCGCCACGCGTTTTCGAATCGCTCGACATCGTCGGGATGATAATAGGACGAGGTATCGAGTCCCTTGCCGGTCGCTTCTCCCTGCGTGTGACCGGTGTAGTTCTGCCACGTCTGATTGACGAAACTGCGCGTGCCATCCGGCTCGAAAGTCGACACCATGACCGGAATTGAATTGATCGTGAGCTGCAACTCGCGCTTGGCTTCCGCCAACTGCGCCTCTCTCTCCTGCAAGGCGGCCTCGGCCCGCTTCCTGTCCTCGATGTCGTAGCCGGACCCATACCATTTGATGACCTTGCCGGTTTCGTCGCGCAACGGTACGCGGCTCATGTAGGTCCATCGATACTGGCCGTCGGCGCGCAGCATGCGCTGTTCGGTCTGGAACGGCTCTCCGGTCACCAGGTGGGTTCGCCACAGACGATCGATCCTGTCGCGGTCGTCGGGATGGATCAGGTCGCGCACCTTCTCGATCGGAAAGTCCTTGCCGATATATTCCTGCGCCGGCCGATTGGCGAAATAAGGCCTGCCATCATGGTCCAGAACGACGACCATCGTGGAGATCGTATCGATCGCCAGTTGCAGGTCCTGCCTCGCTTTGGCGAGTTCCAATTGGCTCCGTCGCAGCGCATCCTCCGCCCGCTTGCGATCCTCGATATCGTAGGTCGCCGCGTACCAGGCGATCACCTCGCCGTCGGAATTGCGAAGCGGCATCCGCCTGGTCGAGAACCAGCGGTATTCGCCATCGGCTCTGCGCAGCCGCTGCTCCGTCTCGAACGGCTCGCCCGTTGCCAGGGCGGCATCCCAGGCCTCCTCGAGCCGGGAAACGTCGTCGGGATGCGTGATGGAGCTGGTGCGTCGTCCAGGTCGTCGTTACGAGTCCGCTATAGGTGCGCCCGACCTGGTTGACGTAATCGATCACGCCGTCCGCGCGATGGCGAAGCACCAACACAGGCACTGTGTCGATGATAGCCCGCAACTCCTGCTCGGCCAGCCTGGCCCTCTGCTCGGCCCGCTTGCGCTCCGCATTCTCGGTGCGCAGCGTCTCGTTGAGCGCCTGCAGCTCCCCTACCATTCCCTGCTGCTCGTCGCGCGCCCGACGAAGCGCGGTCGCCGCCCGTCGCTGCGCCGCGCTCAGCGCCACAACGAAGAGTGCCGCGATGCCAAAGAGCGTGAGCCGCGGAAATTCCTTGAATTGAAAGTCGAATGAGTGAGCCGGCGGCAGAAAGAAATAATCGAATGCCAGAAGGGCCAGTGCCGTTGCGAGCAAGGCCGGGCCGGTGCCGCCGGCCCATGCCACCAACATGATCGCGCAGAGCAGCAACGATACCGTCGGGTTTTCCCCCAGGAAACGCTCGAACCCAAGTTCGATCGCGACCGCCGCGGCGACCGTCAGGACTGCAATGGCGTAACCCAGGACCGCCGGCGACTCCCGCCGCCACGAGACCGCGGACGTCGACATGTCTCGAACTCCGGTAGTCTTTCGGCAATTCTAGCAATTTCGGGCGAGGAACGCCACGACATGCGCCGCCCGCCAGAAGCGGCGGCAGGCGATGCCGGCGATTTAATCAGGATTGCGCGAGACGGGCAATAATGACCGGGTTAATTTCCGCCCACGCAGTATCCGGCTATCAGGCATGCCGCGCTCAAACCGACTTGTCGGTGATCATCCCGGTCGGCTTGTTGGAGCTGCTGTCGAGCTGCTTCTTGATCATATCCCTGATCTTGTCCTCGATCTTCTGCTGATCGGCGGGACTTCATCGCCTTGAATTGATCCTCGGTCAGGCCGAGCTCCGCCAGCATCTGGGCATGCAACCGCTCGGCCGGGGTCATCTTGGCGTATTCGAGAAATTTCTGCTCCGTCGTCTGCGCGGGCTTGGCGCTCAGGGTAGTGGACGGGGTCTTCTGCGAAGGGAAGACTGATGTGGGAGAGAAGCCCGTGGAGGAAACCGACATGCCGAACTCCGGGAACGGAATTGCCGGAGTTCGAGCAAAGCGCATGCCAGACGCGCGAGTACCGAAACATGCGGTTTTGTTGCATCAGGGGCGCAGCGCGCGCGGCAGAAATTGCCGGATCAGACCGGCGACGTGAAAAACCTGCCGGGAAGGATTTTCCGCGAGGGTTTCAGCCGATCGCCGCGCTCGCTCACGAATACTGCATCACCCCGTCATCGATCTTGCCGTAGCGCAGCGTGACGATGTCGAGCGCGTAGTTCTGGTAGAGCCGCCACGGCCGCTTCGAGCCCTGCTTGGGCATCTTCGCGACCGCGCGCTGGACGTAGCCGGAGGAGAAGTCCAGCGACGGCACTTCGCTCGATCGTCGGGATCGACATTGTGCGGCATGCACTTCCTGTAGCCGTGCCGGTCCATGTAATTGAGCAGGCGGCAGACATATTCGCAGGTCAGGTCGCATTTCAGCGTCCACGACGCGTTGGTATAGCCGAACGAGGACGCGAGGTTGGGCACGTCGGAATACATCATGCCCTTGTAGTTCAGCGTCCTGGCGAAATCGACCGTGCGGCCGTCGACCGGATCTCCATCCCGCCCAGCACCTGAAGCACGAGGCCGGTGGCGGTGACGATGATGTCGGCCTCGAGCTCGCTGCCGATCCTTCAGGCGGATGCCGTCTCGGGTGAAGGTGTCGATCTGGTCGGTGACGACGGAGGCGCGCTCGTCCCTGATCGCCTTGAACAGGTCGCCGTCCGGCACCAGGCACAGCCGCTGGTCCCAGGGATTGTAGCGCGGGGTGAAATGGGTGGCGACGTCGTAGTCGGGGCCGAGCGCCATCCGGACGCCGCCGAGGATCAGCTGCCTTGACCCGCGCGGGCTTGCGCCGGGAGAGCTGGAAGAAATACATGCCCCACAGCACGTTGCGCCAGCGGATCAGGTGATAGGCGAGTTTCGACGGCAAGCCGCGCGCGCAGCCTGTTGGCGACGGGGTCCTGCGCCGGCCGCGACACCACATAGGTCGGCGAGCGCTGCAGCATCGTGACGTGGCCGGCCGTCTTCGCCATCTCCGGCACCAGCGTCACCGCGGTGGCGCCGCACCGATCACCACCACGCGCTTGCCCGCGTAGTCGAGATCCTCGGGCCATTTCTGCGGATGCACGATCTGGCCCGCGAAATTGTCGCGAGCCCGGGAACTCCGGCGTGTAGCCGTCCTCGTAGTTGTAATAGCCGCGAGCACATGAACAGGAAATTGCAGGTGAAGCGCACGACTCGGTGCCGCCCTCGCCGACCCGGCGTTCGGCCTCGACCGTCCAGCGCGCGTCGGCGCGACGACCACGACGCCCGCTTGACCCGATGGTTGAAGCGGATCTTCTTGTCGATGCCGTTCTCGGCCGCGGTCTCGCGGACATAGTTCAGGATCGCGGCCCGTCGGCGATCGCCTTCGGCCTCGGTCCACGGCTTGAACGAATAGCCGAGCGTGTACATGTCGGAGTCGGAGCGGATGCCGGGATAGCGGAACAGGTCCCAGGTGCCGCCGATGCGTCGCGGCCTTCGAGGATGGCGAAGCTCTTGCCCGGACATTTGCTGCTGCAGGTGATAGCCCGCGCCGATGCCGGACAGGCCGGCGCCGACGATCAGCACGTCGAAATGTTCTAGCCATGGTGGTCTCCCTCTTTGATTTGCGCCACTAAGAAAATCAACCGCAACGGCAATCCCCGAGGTTCGGCTGTAACGTTCGCGACCCGAATGCCGTTATCCGTTTGACGCGGCGCGTTTATCATGTTATTGCACTACTTTCAGTTGAGTCCGGTTGCCGGAGGATTTGACAGCGCGCGGCGCGCACTCGCGCCCCAAAGGGATCCAGATGAGCAACACAGACCAGCAGGCGCCATGGACGGTCCGGCTCGCAGACTGCGCCCGTGAATGATCCGGCGCCGGCAAGTAATATCATCTCTTCGGATCTCTTTCTGATTTTCACGATTTTCATCTTCTACGTCATTGTCACGACCTGGCCGTAGCTGTACCGGCGTCACATCCGACCGACTTCAAACCATTTCGCTCTTCGGTTTCGGACCCTACGTTGCGCCCTGCCCTATCCCGCCGTCATGGCCGCGGCTCGTTCTGCGCCGATCCACTGCCTCCTTCTGATTACTCGCAACCGGAGCTGAGACGAGCTGGCTGTGTGGTTCGTCCTGCGCACGCCGATCGGCATCGCCCTGGCGATCATTTCCTACCTCATCCTTCGCGGCGGCCTGATCGTGCCGACCCAGCCCACCGCCAGGGATGGCGACATGCAGGCAGCCACCATGCTGCTCAACCCCTACGGATCGCAGCATTCGCGGCGCTGCGGCATGTTCTCGCGGCAGGCAACCGACAAACTCCGCGAGGTCTTCGAGACCGTCTCACGGCCCAGAAGGCCGTCCGCGCAGCGAACCGCTCAAGGGCAACCGGCGATCAGCTCGATCCCGAGAAGATCAAGCGCGAACGCCCAGGTCGCTGCACCGTCACCGGAAGCGGATTCGCCAAGGACATCAAGGCGACGCTGAACGGCCAGCGCGCGCGGTGCAATGGATCAGCGGGACGCAGATCAAGATCCCACCGTCCGCACGGCGACGGGGAACTCGAACTCGTGCTACGAATCGAACAACGATATCTTCAAGGCGACGATCGAGTCACCGAATAGATCGGCATTGGATGCCCGCGCACAAGGCCGCGGCATGACGAAAATATAGCAACCAGTCGTTTCCGGGGTCCCGGTCCCGGAATGACGCTTCAGTAGCGGTAGTGATCCGCCTTGAACGGGCCTTCCTGCTTGACGCCGATATAGTCGGCCTGGTCCTTGCGCAACTGCGTCAGCTTCACGCCGATCTTGGAAAGATGCAAGCGCGCCACCTTCTCGTCGAGCGACTTCGGCAGCACATAGACCTTCTTTTCGTATTTGCCGTCCTTGTTGTTGGCGAACAGCTCGATCTGCGCCAGCGTCTGGTTGGTGAAGGAGGCCGACATCACGAAAGACGGATGGCCCATGGCGTTGCCGAGATTTACGAGGCGGCCTTCCGACAACAGGATGATGCGGTGCTTGTCGGGAAATTCGATCTCGTCGACCTGCGGCTTGATGTTGGTCCATTTCAGGTTGCGCAGATGCGCGATCTGGATCTCGTTGTCGAAATGGCCGATGTTGCAGACGATGGCGCGATCCTTCATCGCGCGCATGTGCTCGATGGTGATGATGTCCTTGTTGCCGGTGGCGGTGACGAAGATATCGGCGCGCGGCGCGGCATCTTCCATGGTCACGACTTCATAGCCTTCCATCGCCGCCTGCAGCGCGCAGATCGGATCGATCTCGGACACCATGACGCGGCAGCCGGCCTGGCGCAGCGAGGCGGCCGAGCCCTTGCCGACGTCGCCGAAGCCCGCGACCATCGCCACCTTGCCCGACATCATCACGTCGGTGCCGCGGCGGATGCCGTCGACCAGCGATTCACGGCAGCCATAGAGGTTGTCGAATTTCGACTTGGTCACGCTGTCGTTGACGTTGATCGCCGGGAACAACAGCTTGCCTTCCTTCTCCATGTTGTAGAGCCGGTGCACGCCCGTCGTGGTCTCTTCCGAGACGCCCTTGATGTTCTTGGCGATCTCCGCGAAGTAGCCCTTCGGCTTTTCCTTCAAGAGCTTCTTGATCAGCGCGAAGAAGACTTCCTCTTCTTCCGATTCCGGCTTGTCCAGAAACTTCACGTCGCCCTTTTCGGCACGCAGGCCGTGATGCACCAGCATGGTGGCGTCGCCGCCGTCATCGAGGATCATGTTGGGCGTGCCGCCGCCGTGCCAGTCGAAAAGCTTGGCGGTGTAGTCCCAGTATTCGGCGAGGCTCTCGCCCTTCACCGCGAACACGGGAATGCCGGCCGCCGCGATCGCGGCCGCGGCGTGATCCTGCGTCGAATAGATGTTGCAGGAGACCCAGCGGATATCGGCGCCGAGGGCCGCCAGCGTCTCGATCAGGACCGCGGTCTGGATCGTCATGTGCAGGGAGCCGGCGATGCGGGCGCCCTTCAGCGGCTGCTTCGGGCCGTATTCCTCGCGCGTCGCCATCAGGCCGGGCATCTCGGTCTCGGCCAGCGAGATCTCCTTGCGGCCGAACTCGGCGAGCGAGATGTCCTTGACGATGTAGTCGGTGAAGGCGGGCTTCTTGGCGGTGGCGGTCATGTGATCGTTTCCTATGGCTCGGCCCGATCAACGCTGATTGCGAGACCGGACTGCAATTCATTTCTCGTCATGCCCGGGCGTGTCCCGGGCATCCACGTCCTTGACCCGACAATTAAGACGTGGATGGCCGGGACACGCCCGGCCATGACGGCTTATATATGTCGTAACGACCTACTCGACTAAACCCCTACACCGCGCGCTTGAGCGCGTCGGCGAGGTCGGTTCTCTCCCAGGAGAAGCCGCCGTCCTTTTCCGGCGCACGGCCGAAATGGCCGTAGGCGGCGGTACGGCGATAGATCGGCCGATTGAGCTTCAGCGTGCGGCGGATGTTGCGTCGGCGTCAGCCGGAACATTTCCGGCAGCACCTTCTCGAGCTTCTTCTCATCGACCTTGCCGGTGCCGTGGGTGTCCACCAGAACCGACATCGGATCGGCCACGCCGATCGCATAGGCGACCTGGATGGTGCAGCGGTCCGCGAGGCCCGCCGCCACCACGTTCTTGGCGAGATAGCGCGCCGCATACGCCGCCGAGCGATCGACCTTGGTCGGGTCCTTTCCGGAGAACGCGCCGCCGCCATGCGGGGCATAGCCGCCATAGGTGTCGACGATGATCTTGCGCCCGGTGAGGCCGCAATCGCCGTCGGGGCCGCCGACCACGAAATTGCCGGTGGGATTGACCAGGAAGTCGGCGTTCTTCTGCGGCATCCAGCCCTTGGGCAGGGCCGATTCCACCGCGGTCGAGATCATTTCCTTGATCAGGCCGGGCGAGTATTTCTTGTTGTTGCGGCTCTTCTCGTTGTGCTGGGTCGAGACCACGACCTTGGTGCAGCCGACCGGGGCGCCGTTGACGTACTTTACGGTCACCTGGCTCTTGGCGTCAGGCTGCAGGTCGGCGAGCTGGCCGTTGCGGCGCTTCTCCGACAGCACTTTCAGGATCCGGTGCGCGAAGAAGATCGGCGCCGGCATGTAGGAGCCCTTTTCGTAGACTTCGCTCTCGGTGCAGGCGTAGCCGAACATCATGCCCTGGTCGCCGGCGCCCTCTTCCTCGCCGCTCTTCTTTTTCTTGGCATCGACGCCCATCGCGATGTCGGGCGACTGGCCGTGCAACAACACCTCGATGTCGGCGCCGTGGTAGGAGAAGCCGTTCTGGTCGTAGCCGATATCCTTGACCACGCCGCGGGCGATATGGCTGATCAGTTCGCGGTCAACCACCGAGACGCCGTGGATGTCGCGAAACAGCTGGCCGCGGCCTTCGCCGGCGATCACGATCTTGTTGGTCGTGCACAGCGTCTCGCAGCCGAGCCTGGTATTGACCAGGCTGTCGTCGGCGATGCCGAGCTTGACGTCCTTCTCGAGAAAAGCGTCGAGGATGGCGTCGGAGATTTGATCCGAGACCTTGTCCGGATGACCCTCGGAAACCGACTCACTGGTGAAGAGATATGACGCGCGCATCAAACCAAACCCCTTTTCCGCCAGACCCCCGGCGGTCCTTTCATGATGTGTCCTGAAATGTCAGTCCCGACGGCGCGAGATGACGTAGGATTTGTCGTAAAACCAGAGCCCGTTATGCTTGCGCAGAACCTCTCTGGCGGCATCGAGATAACGGCCGCTCTGGGTCATTTCCGTCAACCGGTCGTCTTCGATCTGGGCGACATACACCGCCGCATTCCATGCTGCAAAGGCCGTCGAGGTTCCGATCGAGCCGGTGACCTCGTTGGGCAACGCTTCCATATCATAACGGAAGATCGAACGGTTATCGGCATAGGCATTAAAGTTAAGGTCGCGTGCCGCCGATCCCAGCTCGTATTTCACCGCGCGCAATAGCTCATGACGGCTCACGGCGAAAGGATTTTCTCCCGGCCATACCGCCTGGATGATTTCCAAGCCGGGATCCTGCCCATGGGAGTGAATTCCGATCAAACGGCCCCCCGCCCGCAGCGCCCGCGCCAGGGGCGCAATGATGCGTTTGGCCCGGAAATTCACAGAAGATTTTGCCCGGTAGGGCTGGGAAGCGATAATCAGGTCGAAATTGGCCTCGGTTTTGCCGGCCCGCGGGATGATCTGGTCGAGCAAAAACCGATGGTCCTCGCGGTACAGGACGATGGCGACCGGACGCTCATAGACCGGCATGCCCGAGCGGGGACTGACATTGGCCCGCCAGTTCTGCTCCAGAAACGGCTTCAATTCGGCGATCTGGACCTCGAATTCGCCCGAAGAGGCCCCGCGCAGGGGCACTTCATGCCAGATCATGCCGGCGGCCGCCGCCGTCGAGACCGGGGTCAGCCAGGGCGCCTCGGCGTAATACATGTTGGTCAGCACGAAAACGGTAGCCGGATGCTCGAACAGCCGGTCCGGGACCTTTTCCAGCGTCAGGCGGACGTCCTCGAGGCTGAGTTCCTTACCGGCGATGTAGAACGGCATATGGGGAAACCGGCCGTGCATCGAGCGCATTACCCGCGCCAGCACCGTGCCGTCGCCGACCCCCGCGTCGAACACCCGCAGCGCCGGCGGGCGGGGATGGATGCTGCCGAGTTCCAGCCCGACCCGGTCAGCGATCACCCGCTTTTCGCTGCAGGTATGGACGAACAGCAGGTATTTCTGCCGGTTCTCGAAAAACCGGAAATTGCCCCTGGGGTCGCGCTTTTCGGGCGGGACCTGCAGGCCCCGCGGCGGGGCCACCCCGCCCGGCATGGCGGCCGCGATATAGGCCTGGATGCGGTCCAGCGTGTCGATGGTGATGCGTTTGCCCTCGCGCAGGCGATGCACGAGCTTGCCGTCATTGACCGCCCGCCGTCCGAAGGTCGATTCGGCCATATCCGCCTGGCGGCAGAATTCGGTGATCTGGCGCAGGATCTCGTCGTTCTTCATGGAGCGGGTGGTTGGGACGGAGGGGTGGGCAGCCGCGGCCGGGCGCCTGTCCTACCATCATCTGCCCAACGGGGGAATGATTGACCGGGCCTACCTTCATCGCGAGCGCTGAATACAGTTTCGCGATCTCGCCGCAGGTTTCGCGCGAGGTTTGGCCTGCTCGTTTCGCCCTCCCCAATCGGAGGGCGCGGGGATGCCGGGCGCCCGATGCGCCCGATAGCCGCGTGTGCAGAGATGGTGGTAGAGAGCACACGCGTTAGTCAGGTCACACCGGAAATCGCCCGGCATTCCCCACGCAGTGGTTTACGGCTTACTTCGTGCTCTTCCCGGCGATCGGCTTTTTTGTCACCGTCGCCGGCGGGATACATCCCGCCGACTTGAACGCCAGCGTCGAGGCGTCAGAACCACACGACTTCGCCGTCCGCATCGGGTGCGCTCGTCAGTAGCACCGTCAGCGTCCACCGCATCCTGTCCCGCGTCCGTGACGATCTCGAGCCGCCCCTCCAGAGAGACAGGATGGAAGACTTGTAAAGTGATTTGCGATTTCTGAAAATCAGAATATTTTTGCCAACAGGGCTGGACAGGGCAAATCAGATTGATCCATCACGACAAATTCGATTTTAGGCGCAAGTCGAATGCGGGCATGTCCAGGCTTTTTTGTCGGAGAGCCGGTTCGTCCAGCCGAACCAGAAGCGCTTTGCGGTGCGGCGGATTGTCGGCAGCGGCAACCTCCGGGTCACTGAATTCGTGCTTAGCTATGATGGCAAACCATCCTGCACCGTGAGCATCATGGAATTCCGCGACGGACCGCTGGCCAACGAAACGTAATATTTTGCCGATCCGTTTGACCCTGCACCCTCGCGGGCCCATCTTGTTGAGCCAGTAGGCAAAACCACGTCGTCCTGAACGCCCCGTCGGCGCTCGGTCGAATGCTCTGTCAGCGCTATTGCAGGCCGAAGAGAGTCGAGAACGCGAATGGACCTCTCCTACGCACAAAATCTCGAGGACTATCACCTGTCGCTTGCCTTCGCGGGACAGGCCGCCGGGACCTATATCGATGTCGGCGCCGGGCATCCGATCGCGGACAATGTGTCCTTCTGGTTCTACGAGCGCGGCTGGCGCGGCATCGTCGTGGAGCCGCAGCCCGAACTTGCGGCGCTGTATGAGCGGCTGCGGCCACGCGATCTGGCGGTTCGTGGCCTGGTCGGACGCCACTGCGGCGAAATCGACTTCTACGCGGTGGAACGTCTGCACGGGCTTTCGACGACCGTGGAAGCCCTTGCGCAAAAGGCAAAAGCCTTCGGCGTCGACTATCAGACCGTGCGCATGCCGGTGACCACGCTGGCCGATTTGTGCGAAAGGCACGATGCGGGCTCCATCGACTTCCTCAAGATCGACGTCGAGGGCGGCGAAGGCGATGTCCTGCTCGGCGGCGACTGGAAGCGCTTTCGACCCAAGGTGATCGTCGCCGAAGCGGTAGCGCCGTTATCGTCAGAGCCGGCATGGCAGGACTGGGAGCCGTTCCTTCTTGCGCAGGGCTACCGCTTCGTTCTGTTCGACACGGTCAACCGCTTCTATGTCGCGCAGGAACATCCTGAGATCATGGCGCGCCTGCCGTCCGAGCGCGCGTCGTGGCACGCGGTTCGTCACATGTACGAGATCGGCCGTGCCCCCGAAAACAGCCAGCATCCCGATCACGCGCTGGCGCAGGACCTCGCGCGCGGATTTTGGGCGAGTCTGCCTTATCTCGACACGGATCTCATCACGTCGCTTTTGAGTCGCGCCCGCCGAATCTCAAGGCCCGACGAGTTCGCGGCGCTTGCGTCTACAGTCGGCACCGAAGCATTTCGTGCGGCGCTCGGACGCGTCGCTTGCGGCTATGACGGCGGACAGATCGTCGATGAATGAGAGCGAACCCAGCCCGTGGCGTGACTGAGCCACCGTGCGCGGTTACATGACCGAGAACGCAAATCGCTCGGACTCTTCCTGGAGAAGGTGCTATCTTTCCCTGGGTCTGCCGTTCTGCTCCGGTTAGTTGACGCGACGCTGCAAGCGCGATCGGGGAGTGACACGATGAACAAGCCAAGAATAGACAAATGGTATTTCATAGCTTGGGTAGTTTCGCTGTTTGCGATGGCCTTCTTGCTGTCGTCGCCGTCAGCAGCCGAGCCGGGACAATTCATCGTCAGCCCGGTAGCGGAGAAAAAGCTCAGCAGCTTGCCACAGGGACCGCTTTATTGGCGGATCGAGAATTTCCAGACACTCGACCAGGCGCAAAGCGCTGCGGCCGCCAGTCCGACGTCATTGGCCGCAGCGGTCTCGGGTAAAGTCTGGTTGTTCACCCTCGGTCAGACGGGCGGCGCTACGGCCGGCGGCACCAAAGTCGCGGAGATTGGCCCGGTGCCGGTCTTCGCCGCGCCCGAGTACCTGCTGCGGATCAATCACGCCGGCGGTCCGCCGGGCTCCAAAACACCGGTGCATTCGCATCCCGGATCCGAGTCATTCTATGTGCTTGCCGGTCAGGTCAGCCAAAGAACGCCGCACGGGATAACCCGCACGGAAACTGGTCAGACAATGGTCGGCCACGGCCCCGACATGCCCATGGAAGTATCCAGCAGTGGGACGACCGACCTGGACCAATTGGTGATGTTCCTGCTGGATGCGACCAGACCGGCCTCGGTGCCAGCCAAGCTTGAATGATCACCGTGCGGCCTCTGCGGATTGCGGTGACAGCGCACTCAGATGACAGTGCACTCAGTCGTGTAGAGCTTTCGCAGGCATTTCACCGCATGGTCCGCCTCGCCCGTGTCGTCGTACCCTTTCATCGCACCAGCGCGCCACCGTTCGGTTAAAGTACCTTCACCGTCATGCTCACGCCCTTGCGGACGGGCGGGCGCCTTCTCCAAAACGAGCGATCGCCATGACCATTCCGAAAGCAACCTTGCCAAACCAGATGAGCCAGCTCGAGGATTCCGATCCCTTTCAGGTCTTGCGACTGTCAAGCGCCCCGATCGCGGTGCGCTACCTCGCTGCGGTCATCATGACCGCCTTTGCAACAGTCATCGCCGTCGGGTTGGAGAGCAAGGTCGCCATACCGAATTTGTCCCTGCTCTACGTCATACCCGTCGTCGTCGCAGCCGTCGCTTTCGGGTTGGGACCGTCGCTGTGCTCGGCAGTCCTCGGAGCGCTCGCGTACAATTTCTTTTTTACCGAGCCGCGCTATTCGCTCATGGTCGATGACCCTGCGAATGTTTGGGCGATTGGGCTGCTTTTCGTTGTCGGATGCATTGCGAGCGGCGTGGCCTCGATCGCCAGGCGCAGGGCGGACGACGCGGCGCTGCTGATGCGGCAAGCAACAATTCTGCAGCTCTATAGTCACGATGTCGTCGGCGCCGACGATGCAAGCGAAGTCGTCTCTCTCGCGGCCACCGCTCTCGACGCACTCTTCCACGTCCCTGTTGTCGTGATGCTGATGTCGGAGAATGTCGTAACGCTCAGCGAGAAACGCGGCGCAATCGAGCTCCACGATGTGGAAATGGAGGCTGTGCTGTCTTCCCTGACGACGGGTCGGCCGGTCCCCGCGGGGATTTACCCATTCGACGCCTCGCGCCTCGACTTCTGGCCCGTGTCGACGCCTACGGGACAACGGGCCGTGATCGGGTTGGCATTCGACCCTGATGAGCGTCCATCCAAGCCCGCCATCCTGGTTGAAACCGTGGGGGGCGTCCTCGCACTCGCACTCGATCGCCAGGATTTCCTCACCGGATAGGCGATAAACGCCATTGGCACATTGCTTCATCCCGCTGGGCTGCAGTCGCCATGGCGGAATGAGGCCAGCTGCGTGCCCGGCAGGTGATGGGTTCAAGGCAGCGCTGACCGGGATGCGGCATACCGCTTCGCGCTGTCGGCAATCTGCTGTGCCTCGATGCCGATTTCGCGCAATTGCCCCGTCGGCGAGGTGATCTGGCCACAAAAATAAAGCCCCGGCGCGTCCGTGGCCCTGCCGGTCACGCGCGGCATTCCATGGCCGTCGAACACGTCCTCGACATCGGGCACCAATTGGCGCAGGTCGGGACGAAAACCGGTCGCAAGGATGATCGCGTCGAATGGTTCGCCGCGCGCATCATCGAAGATCGCGCCGTCGGACGTCAGGCGCTCGATGCCGCCGCGCACCTTGATGGCACCGTCCCTGATCCTGTCCAGCGTGCCGATATCGATCAGGGGCACGCGGCCGTCCTCCTCGACCATCTGGCGCGGTCCCTTGGCGGCGCGGCGCAATCCGAGGTCCTCGATCCGGCCGACCGCCAGCCGCAGGATCGGCGCGTTGACGACATCGACCACGCGTGCGGGCAGACGCCGGTACAGGATCGCCCACGCCAGGATCGGAAAACCCAGGAGTTCGCGCGGCAGTATCTGGACGGGGCTTCGCACCGCGATCGCGACATCGACGCCGGCATTCGCCAGGTCGAGCGCGATCTCGCCGCCGGAATTGCCGAACCCGACCACCAGCACGCGCTTGCCCCGATAAGGCGCAGGATTGCGGTATTCGCTGCTGTGGACGACGGCGCCGCGATACAAGTCAGAACCCGGCCACGAAGGCCGGTACGGCGCATCGGCGATTCCGGTTGCGACGACCACCACGGGAGCTGAGATGGCGCGGCCGTTTGTTTCCACACCCCATTGCGAGCCCTCGCGCCGGATGCGGGACACGGTCGAATGGAAGACCGGCTTGATATCGAAGCGCGCGGCGTAGCTTTCGAGGTACTCGACCATTTGCGCGCGCGAGGGATAGGTCGGATAGGCCCTGGGCATCGCCAAGCCCGGCAAGCCGGAGCGGTTGCGGTCGGTGTGAAGGTGAAGCCGGTCGTAGTGCCGCCGCCAGACGGCGCCGACGCCATCGGCCTTCTCCAGCACCGTCGCGTCAAGCCCCGCGGCGCGCATCGTTACGGCACATGCCAGCCCCGCAGGGCCGGCACCCACGATGATCGCATCCAGGCTCCGCAATCAGCCCTCCTCCGGGGGGTGCTATTTTCCCCACACTTCGTTGGCGACATCGACCGCGAGCTTCAGCTTCGCCCACTGCTCTTCCTCGGTGAGCAAATTGCCCTCCTCGGTCGATGCGAAGCCGCATTGCGGCGACAGCGCAAGCTGGTCCATCGGCGCGTATTTGGAGGCTTCCTCCAGCCGCCGCTTGATGTCGTCCTTCTTTTCAAGCTCGCCGCTCTTGGAGGTGATGATTCCGACCACCACGATCTTGTTGCCTTTCGGCAGGAACCGCAGCGGCTCGAAGCCGCCGGCGCGATCGGAATCGTATTCGAGGAAATAGCCGTCGTAATTGGTGCCGGCCAGCATGGTCTCCGCCACCGGCTCATAGCCGCCGGACGAAATCCAGGTCGAGCGGAAATTGCCGCGGCAGACATGCGTGGTGATGGTCATGTCTGCGGGGCGCTCGGCGAGCGCGTAATTGATGATGCGCGCGTAGATCTCCTGCAGGCCGTCCGGGTTGTCGCCGCGCTCGCGCGCCTTCTTCAGTTCGTCCTGCGAGCAGAGATAGGCCCACACGGTGTCGTCGAACTGCAGATAGCGGCAGCCGGCGTCGTAGAAGGCCTTCACCGCCTTGCGGTAGGTCTTGGCGAGGTCCTCGTAGAACACGTCGAGGTCGGGATAGACCTGCTTCGAGATCGACTTGCGGCCGCCGCGGAAATGCAGCACCGCGGGCGACGGGATCGTCATCTTCGGCATGACGTGGGCGACTTCGCAGTGCTTCTTCAGGAACCTGAAATGGTCGAGCATCGGGTGGTCGTCGGGGAAATCGAGCTTGCCGATCACCCGCACCGCGTCATGCCTGGTCTCGACGCCGGCGAACTGGATGCCCATGTCGGGGTGAAACAGCTCGCAGCCGGTCAATTTCGCCAGGAAATCGAAATGCCACCAGGAACGGCGGAATTCGCCGTCGGTTGCGAGCTTCAGCCCGATCGAGGCCTGCTTGTGCACGACCTTTTCGATTTCCATGTCCTCGATCTTGCGCAGATCGTCGGCGGAAATCTCGCCCTTCTCGAGCTTGGCGCGCGCCTCCTTGATCTTCAGCGGGCGCAACAGGCTGCCGACCTCGTCGGCGCGGAAGGGGGCTTTTTTTCTTTGCATGGTCTTCTCTCCGGAAGAAACTCTAGATCGGATGACTTTATCTTCGAAAAGTCATCCCGCTCCATCTTTTTGTTCTAGCATGATCTTTTCGGAAAACCGGTTCCCGCTTTTCCGGATCATGCTCTAATGTGCCGCCGCGGCCCCCGAGACGCCGAGGAAGCGTTCGAGCACCGCCGGATCGGCCTTCAGCGCGGCGCTGGCCGCGTCATGGACGATCGCGCCGCGTTCCAATATCACAACGCGGTCGGCCAGCCCTAAAATCTTTTGGGCATTCTGCTCGACGATGATGGAGCAGATACCCCCCGAACGGGTAATCGTGCCGAGCGCCCTTAACAGTTCCTCAACGATAATCGGCGCCAGGCCCTCGGTCGGCTCGTCCAGCAGCAGCACCTGCGGGTTGAGGGTGAGCGCCCGGCCGATCGCCAGCATCTGCTGTTCGCCGCCGGAGAGCTGGTTGCCGAAATTGTTGCGGCGCTCCTTCAGCCGCGGAAACATCTCGTAGACCCTGGCCACCGTCCAAGGCCCCGGCTGCGCCACCGCAGTCATGTTCTCTTCCACCGTCAGCGACTTGAAGATATTGCGCTCCTGCGGCACCCAGCCGATGCCGGCCCGCGCCCGCTGGTCCGGCCGCATGGCGGTGATGTCCTGCCCGGCCAGCGCGACCGTCCCGCCGAACCGCCTCGTGACCCCGACGATCGAATTGATCAGCGTGGTCTTGCCGGTCCCGTTGCGGCCGAGCAGCGCCAGCACCTGGCTTTCGGGCAGGCGCAGCGACATGTTGGGCAAGACCACCGCCTCGCCATAGCCGGCGCGCAGGTTCTCGATGGTGAGCAGGTCAGACATCGGCGGCCTCGCCGAGATAGACCGCCTTGACCTGCGGATCGCGCGCCACCTCGTCCGGCGGCCCCTCGACCAGCAGCGCGCCTGAGACCAGGACCGAAATCCGGTCGGCGAACGAGAACACCAGGTCCATGTCGTGCTCGATCAGGAGCACGGTGACGTCGCGCGGCAGCGAGGCGACGGCTTTGAGGATATCGTGGCGCTCGCTTTCGGGAACCCCGGCGGCGGGCTCGTCCAGCAGCAGCACGCGCGGCTTGGCGGCAATGGCGACCGCGATCTCCAGCAGGCGCTGCTTGCCGTAGGGCAAGGTCGCGGTGAGATCGTTCATGACGTCGAGCAGATGGAAGCGTTCGAGATTTTCAGCGATCTCGGCGTTGACGTCGTCGCGGGTGCCCATGCGGCGCCACCAGTCGCCGCCGCGGCCGAGCCGTTCCGAGACCGCGAGCCCAATGGTCTCGAGCGGCGTCAAATCATTGTAGAGCTGGTTGATCTGGAAGGTGCGCGACAGCCCGCGCAGCACGCGGGCATGCACCGGCAGATCGGTGATGTCGTTGCCTTCGAGCAGGATGCGGCCGCCGTCGGGCTTCAGCACGCCGGTCAACAGGTTGATGACGGTGGTCTTGCCGGCGCCGTTCGGGCCGATCAGTGCGTGACGCGCGCCCCGCTCTATCCGCAGCGAAAGGTCGCGCGTGACCTTGAGGCCGCCGAAATGCTTTTCCAGTCCCCTTGTTTCCAGCGCGACCGTCATGGCGTGTCGCCCTCGGGAACGGTCACGATGGCCTTGCGGCCGGCGAGCTGCCGGATCACCAGGTTCGGCAGAAACAAGACCCAGCGATGCAGGCGCTGGCGGCCGACCATCACGATCACGACCAGCACCAGCCCGATCCAGAACTGCCAATATTGCGGGGTAATGGTGGAAAACACTTCCTGCAGCATCCGGAACACCACGGCGCCGATCAGCCCGCCATAGAGATAGCCGGTGCCGCCGATCACCAGCACCAGCATCAGGTCGGCCGAGCGTTCGAACGCGAACACGTCCAGCGAAGCAAGCTGGGTGCTCTGGGTGAACAGCGCACCAGCGATGCCGGCATAGAACGCCGCAATGGTGTAGATCGCGATCAGCCGCTTGTTGACGGGGATGCCGATCGCCGCCGCCCGCAGCGGGTTGTTGCGGATGGCGCGCAGCGACAGGCCGAACGGCGAGTGCACGATCCGCCGCGCCAGCAAAAACAGCAGGAACAGCACGGCAAGGCAGTAGAAGAAGCCGACCTTGCCGAACATGTCGAAGGCGAACAGGCCGAGGATCGGCTGCATCTCGATGCCCTGCAGGCCGTCGGTGCCGCCGGTGATGTCGGAGAACCGCTCCGCCAGGGCCTCCAGCAACAGCGCGATCCCGAGCGTCACCATCAGCCGGGTCAAGTCGGCGCCCCGGATCACCAGGAAGCTTGTGACAAAGCCGAGCACCATCGCGACCAGGCCGGCCGCGATCAGCGCCAGCACCGGCTCGTTGATGATGCCGTGCAGGGCCAGCAGCCCTGCCGAATAGGCGCCGACGCCGAAGAACGCGGCATGGCCGAGCGAGACGATCCCGGCATAGCCCAGGATCAGGTCGAGCGAGAGCGCAAACAGCGCCAGCCGCAGGATATCGGTCATGATCAGATAGCGCGATGGGAACAGGAAGGCGCAGGCGAGCGTGACGATCCAGAACGCGATCTCGCTGTAGTGCCAGCGCGCGTGCGCCCTGGCGTGAACTCCGACGTCGGCTTGCGCGGTCATATCAGGCTCAACGCGTGGCGGTGCGGCCGAACAGACCGTTCGGACGCCAGATCAGGATCACGATCATGATGGTGTAGATCACGAACGGCCCGACTTTCGGCACGTAGTATTTGCCGGCGACGTCGCCGATGCCGAGCAGCAGCGACGCCAGAAACGGCCCGGTGATGCTGGAGGAGCCGCCGACCGTCACCACGATCAAAAAGTAGATCATGAACTTCAGCGGAAAATACGGATCGAGCCCCAAAATCTCCGCGCTCAGCGCGCCGCCGAGACCGGCAAGGCCGCAGCCGAAGGCGAAGGTGAAGGCGAACACCTGCGGCACGTTGATGCCGAGCCCTGAGGCCGCGCGCGGATCGTCCACCGCGGCCCGCAGGCGGCTGCCGAACCGGGTGCGCGCCAGAACCAGTTGCAGGCCCGCGGTCAAGAGGCCGCAGATCACGATGATCATCAGCCGGTAGCGGCCGATGCCGACGCCGAAGAAATCGATCTGGCCTTCGAGGGCCTGCGGAATTTTGATGAAAACCCGCGACGATCCCATGATGTAGTCGACCGCCGCCACCGACATGAAGACGAGGCCGATGGAAAACAGCACCTGGTCGAGATGGCTGCGGGTGTAGAGGTGACGGTAGAGCGCGCGCTCCAGCACCACCCCGACCAGCGCGCTCGCCACGAAGGCAAGCGGCAGGCCGGCGAAGAACGGCCAGCCCATTTGATTGACCAGTACCGCGCAGACATAGCCGCCGGTCATGGCGAAGGCGCCGTGGGCGAGATTGACGAAGTTCATCAGCCCAAGCGTCACCGCGAGCCCGCAGGCCAGCACGAACAGCAGCATGCCGTAGGCGACGCCGTCGAACAGATTGGTGAACAGCGAGGTCATGTGATCAGGTTAACCCTGGAAACGTCATTCCGGGGCAGCGCGATAGCGCTGAACCCGGAATCTTGCACGGCAATGTCGAGATTTCCGGGTTCGCGCTTATGCGCGCCCCGGAATGACCTTCGGTCACTTCTTGGTCTTGCCGGGATCCTTGACGGCCGGGAAGGTTTCGAACTCGACGTTGTAGAGCTCGCCGTCGACCTTCTCCACCTTGCGGATGTAGATGTTCTGCACGATGTCGCGGGTTTCCGGATCGATCGAGATCGGGCCGCGCGGGCTCTCCCACTTCATCCCCTTCATCGCCTCGATCAGCGCATCGCCGTCGGTCTTGCCGCCGGTCTTCTGCAACGCCGCGTAGATCAGGTGAATGCCGTCATAGCCGCTCACGGCCATGAAGCCCGGGCGCGAGCCGAACGCCTTCTTGTAGGCGGCGACGAATTCCTTGTTCATCGCCGACGGGTGGGCCGCGGAATACATATGCGCGGTGACGGTGCCGAGCGCCGCATCGCCCATGCCGTTGAGGAGATCGTCGTCCATGACGTCGCCGGGTCCGATCACCTTGATGCCTGCCTTGTCGAGCCCTCGCTCGGCGTACTGCTTCATGAAGCTGCCGCCCTGCCCCGCCGGCACGAACACGAACATGGCGTCGGGCTTGGCGTCCTTCATGCGCTGCAGGAACGGCGCGAAGTCCGGATTGGCGAGGGGAACCTTGACCTCCTCGACGATCTGGCCGCCGCCGGCGGTGAAATGCTCCTTGAAGAAGTTCAGCGCGTCGTTGCCCGGAGCGTAGTCCGAGGTCAGGGTCGCGACCTTCTTGATGCCGTTCTTGACGGCCCAGTCACCGATGATGGTGGAGGACTGCGCCAGCGTGAAACTGGTGCGCACGATGTAGGGCGATTTCTCGGTGATGATCGAGGTGCCCGCCGCCATCACGACTTCGGGAATCTTGCCCTGCGTCGCCAGCGGCGCCGCCGCCAGTGCTGCCGGGGTCACGCCGAAGCCGGCGATGAAATTGACCTTGTCGTTGACGATCAGTTCCTGCGCGAGGCGCTTGGTGTTGTCGGGAATCGCCGCGTCGTCCTTGAGGATGACTTCGATCTTCTTGCCGGCGACGGTGTCGCCCTTCTGCTGCATGTACAGCTTGATCGCATTGTCGATCTGCTTGCCGGTCGAGGCCTGGCCGCCGGTCATCGGCAGGATCAGGCCGATCTTGACCGTCTCCTGCGCCTGCGCGGGCGCCCACGCGGCCGCGCCTGCGACCGCAACGCCGGCCGCGGCCAGCGACAAAATCCTGGTGCTAATGAACATGAACGCTCCTCCCTGATCGGTTTTATGCCTTGAACCGAGTCCCTGGCCCTGCCGTACCATAGCCCGGATTTCTCAGCCATGTGCCGGCACGGCATGACGTCTTATATCGGCGCGGCATGGCGTCTGATGCGCGCGGCGATGTCAATCTCGACAAAGGGAGCGAGGCTGCCGTTCCGTCCGGCCGCGAACCCATGCGGAAACCGGACCGGTTTGCAGGCACAACCGGCCGCGACAATGATTGCCGGTATTATGGCACCATAACGACTATTTTAGTTAACTAAGAGATGGACCCGATTAAGGGATAGACTTGGATTACTGCTTCCATGAGTCCGCACCCAGTTCCGCCGATGCCGATCCGTCCCCGCCATCCTGCCGTCCTCCTGGCGCTCGCGCTGCTGGCATGCGGCCTCAGCGGTTGCGGAACGATCAACGAAAAGCTCGCCGACGGCTTGGGCGATTATGTCCCGCAGTGGCTCGGCGGTCTGCCCGCCGACGCGCCGCCGCGACCTGGCACCGCCAGATATGACGAGTTCATGCGAGAGCGGGACAAGAAACGTCTCGAACCGGCGACCGGGGATGATGCGACTACTTCCAGCGCACCATCGCTGGATCCCGTGCACTGACCGGCGCGGAATAGCCTCCGGCAACTCCGGACGCGCGACATGGCTTGCCAGTACGCGTGGGCCAATCTTGTATGAATTGCGCGAATCGCTCCGCGGAAGTGAGAGTGGTTTTGAGATTTTCTTTTTGGAATAGCTCTTGGAATGAGAGGGCCTGGTGGACGCGAAACGAGAGACCGAGCAAGGCAAGAGTCTGGTCATAGGCGGTACCGGCCTTGTCGGCGGCTACATCGTGGACCACCTCGTGCGCAGCGGCGAGCGGCCGCTGGTACTCTCGAGGCGGCAGCAGGACGGACCGGGCGTCGACTGGGTTCGCGGCGACCTGACGCGGTCGGACACGCTGGCGCTCCCGCCGTTTGCGACCCTCTTTTGCACCGCCGACGCCATTCTGCTCGCCGACGCGCTGCCCCGGCTTTTCAACCCGTCCCTAAGACGCCTTGTCGTCTTCAGTTCGACCAGCGTCCTGACGAAGCTGGATTCGGAAGTGGCGGACGAACGGGAGTTGATCGGAAAACTCGCCAAAGCCGAGCAAACGATAGCCGCCGCGTGCGAACAGCACGGCGTGGGCTGGACGATATTGCGCCCGACGCTGATCTACTCGGAGGGTCGCGACACCAATATCACGCCGTTGTCGCGGCTGATCCGCCGATTCGGATTCATGCCGCTTGTCGGCGGCGCACCCGGCCTGCGGCAACCGGTGCATGCGGAAGATCTGGCGATCGGAGCAATCTCGGCGGCGTCGAGTCCCGCCGCCGCCAACAAGACCTACTCCCTGACCGGAGGCGAGACCCTCACCTATCGCGAGATGATCGGCCGGATTTTCGACGGGGTACGGTTGCCACGCCGCACCGTTTCGGTGCCCCCCTTGCTGTGGCGAGCCGCCTTCGCGATGGCGAAGCCGCTCTATCCCGGCGCGAATGTGGCGATGGGCATCCGCATGATGAAGGACATGACCTTCGATTCCACCCCGGCAATTCGGGACTTCGGCTGGAATCCAAGGCGTTTCGGTCCAGTATTCGACTGATCGCCTGACAGTCGTTCCTCAGTCCATGAACACCACGGTCTTGCGGCCGTTGAGGATCACGCGGTCGGCCAGATGATAGCGGATCGCGCGCGCCAGCACGCGGCGTTCGATGTCGCGGCCCTTGCGGACGAGATCGTCGGGCGTGTCGCGATGGCTGATGCGCTCGACGTCCTGGTCGATGATCGGGCCTTCGTCGAGGTCGCTGGTGACGTAATGCGCGGTAGCGCCGATCAGCTTGACGCCGCGCTCATGCGCCTGGTGGTAGGGCCGCGCGCCCTTGAAGCCCGGCAAGAACGAGTGATGGATGTTGATGCAGCGGCCCGACAGTTTTGCCGACATCTCGTTGGAGAGGATCTGCATGTAGCGCGCCAGCACCACGAGATCGGTCTTGGTCTGGCCGACCAGATCGATGATCGCGCTCTCCTGCTCGCGCTTGGTCTCCTTGGTGACCGGCAGATAGTGGAACGGAATCTCGCCGAAATCGAGATTGCCGTAGGTCTCGCGCGGATGGTTGGAAACGATCGCGGTCGGGATCATCTCCAGTTCGCCGGTGCGCCAGCGATACAGGATATCAACGAGGCAGTGATCGGATTTCGAGACCAGCAGCATCACCCGGCGGCGGCTGGCGCGGTCGCGCATTTGCCAGTCCATGCCGAAGCGCTCCGCGATCGCGGCAAAGCCGGTTTGCAAAGCCGGCAGATTGACCGCGAGATCGGCGGCGGTGAACACCACCCGCATGAAGAAATGACCGGTCTCGACGTCGTTGAACTGCGCGGCATCGAGAATGTTCTGCCCGTTATGGGCCAGGAACGTCGAGACCGCCGAAACGATGCCGGGACGATCCCGACAGGACAGGGTCAACACATATTGATGATCGGGCATGGCAGGACTTGACTACAGTTTTGGCAAGTTGGAACCGCGTTTGGCGGCCCTGCTCTATCACCGGCCGCACCCTTGCGCCAATCCCGGGCGAGGCATCATGATGAACAAACAACAGGCGATCCGGGTTAGGACAGCATCATGGCTGATCGATTGAACGGCTACCGCATCCTGATCCTGGAAACGCGCGAGGAGGCGCAGTTCTCCCGCCTGCTCACTGAACAGGGCGCGGATGTGCTGCAATGTCCGATGTTCACCATCCACGACGCCCCCGACCCCGCGCCGATCGAGGCCTGGATCCGCCGTTTCATCGACAAGCCGTTCGACGACCTGGTGCTGACGACCGGCGAAGGCCTGCGCCGCCTTATGAAGGTGGCCCGCCGCATGGACGTGGAGCGGCCCTTCATCGCCGCGGTCGGCAAGGCACGGAAATTCGCCCGCGGCCCGAAACCCGGTCGGGCTTTGCGCGAGATCGGGCTGGAGCCGCAGGTGACGACGGAGAAGCCGACTTCCGAAGGCATCGCCGAGATGCTGGCACGGCTCGATCTGACAGGACATCGCGTCGGCTTGCAGCTGTATCCCGACAAGGATCACGGCGCATTGATCGGCGCCATCGCCGCGCAGGGCGCGGCGGTCGATACCGTGTTGCCTTATGTCTATGATGCGAAATCCGCCGATGCCAACATCGTCACCGCGATCGACGAAATGGCGCAAGGCCGGATCGACGCCATTGCGCTGACGAGTTCAGGCCAGGTCCGCCGCCTGATCGAGGTGGCGCAGGCGCATCATTGCGAAGATCGCCTGCGCGAGGCGCTCAAGCATACGCCGATCGCCTCGGTCGGGCCGGTGGTGTCCGACGAACTCAAAGCGCTGGGCTTGCGCACCGATATTTATCCGGCCAACGAGGCCTACTTCATGAAGCCGCTGATCTCGGCGTTGGCGGCCGAGCTCGGCAAGCGCGCGCCGCGGAGCGTCGCCGATAAATGAAGCGTCCTTGCGCGCGAAACTGGATTGCTTCGCTTCGCTCGCAATGACGACGGTGCGGCTTGACTACTCCGCCGCCTGCTTCGACTCGTCGAGATACGCCCGGTAGGCCAGCCGCATGCCTTCCTCGAGCGCGGTGGTTGCGCGCCAGCCAAGTTTGGCGAGCCGGCTGACGTCGAGCAGCTTGCGCGGCGTGCCGTCGGGGCGCGAGGGGTCGAAGCTGATGGTGCCGGTGTATCCGACCGTCCTGGCGACGACGCGGGCGAACTCGGCGATGGTGATGTCCTCGCCGGTGCCGATATTGACCAGCTCGCTGCCGGAATAGGTCTTCATCAGGTGCACGCAGGCGTCCGCCATGTCGTCGACATAGAGGAATTCGCGGCGCGGCGTGCCGGTGCCCCACACCACCACGTCCTTGAGGCCGGCGACCTTGGCTTCGTGAAACCTGCGGATCAATGCGGCGACGACGTGGCTGTATTCGGGATGATAATTGTCACCCGGCCCGTACAGATTGGTCGGCATCACGTTGATGAAGTCGGAGCCGTACTGGCTGCGATAGGCCTCGACCATCTTGATGCCGGCGATCTTGGCGATCGCATAGGGCTCGTTGGTGGGCTCCAGGGGTCCGGTCAGCATCGAATCCTCGCGCAGCGGCTGGGCTGCGAGCTTCGGATAGATGCAGGACGAGCCGAGAAACATCAGCTTCTCGGCGCCGTTTTGATGCGCGGCGTGGATCACATTGGTTGCGATGATCAGATTGTCGTAGATGAATTCGGCGCGCAGCGTGTTGTTGGCGACGATGCCGCCAACCTTGGCGGCCGCCAGAAACACCGCCTGCGGGCGCCTTGCCTTGAACCAGGCGGACACCGCGGCCTGATCGCGCAAATCGACCTCGCGGCGTCCGACGGTGAGGAGTTCGGCGCCTTCCTGCGCAAGCCGTCGCATCAAGGCGCCGCCGACCATGCCGCGATGCCCGGCGACGAGGACCGTCTTGCCTTTCAGCTCAAACGGGGTCTTTGCCATTGGCCACCTCACGCCGCGCGATCGCCAGATCGCCCGCCACCATCTCCTTGACGAGCTGCGCGAACGTCGTCTTCGGCTGCCAGCCGAGCTTCTGCCGCGCCTTGCTGGCGTCGCCGATCAGAAGGTCGACTTCGGTCGGACGGAAATAGGTCGGGTCGATGCGGACAACCGTCTTGCCGGATTTCTTGTCGACCCCGGTTTCGTCGACGCCCTTGCCGCGCCACTCGATGCCGTGTCCGAGTTCGGCGAAGGCCAGTTCGACGAATTCGCGCACCGAGCGGGTCTCGCCGGTCGCCAGCACGTAATCGCCCGGCTCGGCCGCCTGCATGATCTTGTGCATGCCCTCGATGTAGTCCCTGGCATGGCCCCAATCGCGCTTGGCATCGAGATTTCCGAGATAGAGCGTCTCTTCCAGGCCGGTCTCGATGCGCGCGACCGCGCGCGTGATCTTGCGGGTGACGAAAGTCTCGCCGCGGATCGGGCTCTCATGGTTGAACAGGATCCCGTTGGAGGCAAACATGCCGTAGGCCTCGCGGTAGTTCACCGTGATCCAGTAGCCGTAGAGCTTGGCGACGGCGTAAGGCGAGCGCGGATAGAACGGCGTGGTTTCCTTCTGCGGCACTTCCTGCACCAGGCCATAGAGTTCCGAGGTGGACGCCTGATAGAACCGCGTATCCTTCTCCATGCCGAGAATGCGAATCGCCTCCAGCAGCCGCAGGACGCCGATGGCGTCGGCGTTGGCGGTATATTCTGGGCTCTCGAAGCTGACGCCGACATGGCTCTGGGCCGCGAGATTGTAGATCTCGGTCGGCCGGATCTGCTGCATCAGCCGGATCAGATTGGTCGAATCCGTCATGTCGCCATAGTGCAGCAGGAACGGCACGTTGCCGGCGTGCGGATCCTCGTAGAGATGATCGATCCGCGCGGTGTTGAACGAGGACGACCGCCGCTTGACGCCGTGCACGGTGTAGCCGAGGCCAAGCAGATACTCGGCGAGATAGGCGCCGTCCTGCCCGGTCACGCCGGTAAGGAGCGCAACGCGCCGCTTCGAATCCTGAACCGCCATAATAACTCCGACAAGTTGCACTGCCGATGAGCAGTTCAACACAAGAACGCCATAGACACATCGGGCTGGAACAGCCGGTGGCACATGACATGAAACCAGGGCCCGGCGGCCCTGATCCTACCATGACCCGATTTCCTCAAGCAAACGCGCCGGTAATTTCCTGGCTGACGTCTTCCCGTCGTAGCCTATTACGTTCCACTAGGTTAATGGCCGTCGAGCCCCCGGTGCGGCTGTGATCGTATTAAGGTCGCCTTTGATCCGGAAGCTCGTAGTTGCCGGGCTCAGCGCGTGGGAAAACAGGAAAGGACGCCAGCTTGTCCGAAGAAAAAGCGATCCGGCGTCGCGGTTCAGCCAAGGCTGAGCGGCGAGCCGATATGATTGAACAGATGCTTGATGCCGCTGAATTTCTCTTTTCCAGAAACGGGCTTTACGGGGTTACGTTAAAGGACGTCGCAAAACGCATCGGCGTGCATCATACCCTGATTAACTATTATTTCGAAGATAAGAAGAAATTGTTCGATGCCGTCTTCGCCCGGCGCGCGGTGATAACGAGCGAACGACGTATGAGGTTGCTCGATGAGTACGACGTGGCGACCAGGGGCAAGCCCTCGGTCGAGGGCGCTCTCCGCGTGTTCCTGGACAGTGACCTCGATCTGTACATCGAGGGAGGCGAAGGTTGGAGGAACTATGGTGCGCTGGGTGCGCAGGTAGCGAACACTCCCGAGTGGGGTGCCGAAATGATGGACCAGCATTTCGACCCTGTGGTTCTGCGCCTGATAGCTATTCTCAAGAAGGCTCTTCCGGATTGCGCGGAAGAGGACATCTTCTGGGGATATCACTTTGTAACCGGCGCCCTAATGCTCACGCTCGCGCAAACCGGACGCATCGACAAGCTTTCGGCAGGCTTGTGCAGGTCCAGTGACTACGCCGCCGTCAAAGAGCGGATGGCGACTTTCATGGCGGCGGGATTTATAGCCATCTGCGAACGCAGACAGGCCGAAAGGCTAAATAGATAGGCTCTTGCGGGGAAGGATATCCTGTGAATATGATATTAACTCACTAGTGAGCCAATAATCGGTTCTGACGCGACCGCGAACAAAGCTCCGCATCGCGCCGTGGCCTTGACAGGCTCCCTGTCAACAATTGGAACGATGTCGTAGGCTGGTGTTGGCCAGCCTGGGGCATTGAAAGTTTTTCAACGAAAAAACGCCGTGAACACGCAGGCGTAAGCGACCATCGTCGTCGTTCGGGAAATGGTTCCCGTTCAAGGGGGCGGTTAGGTCCAAAACGAGGAGGAGATGCATGAGGAAGACACTTGCCATGACAGTGGTCGCACTGTCCGTGCTCGGAGCGACGGCCATGTCGGCGGCGGCCGAGGACACGGTCAAGCTCGGCTATATAGATCCGCTGTCGGGCGGCGGCGCCAGCATCGGTGAAGTCGGGCTGAAGACGTTTCAGTATCTTGCCGACGACCTGAACGCCAAGGGTGGCATCCTCGGTCACAAGGTCGAAATCGTCCCGTTCGACAACAAGGTCAATCCGCAGGAAAGCCTGATTCAGGCTCAGAAGGCGATCGACGCCGGCATCCGTTTCATCACGCAGGGCAACGGCTCGTCGGTAGCCGCCGCGCTGGAAGACTTCGTCGGCAAGAACAATTCCCGCAATCCCGGCAAGGAACTGCTGTACTTCAATTATGCCGCCGTCGATCCGAGCCTGACCAACGACAAGTGCAGCTTCTGGCACTTCCGCTGGGATGCCGGTTCGGACATCAAGATGGAAGCGCTGACCAACTACATGAAGGGCGTTCCATCGATCAAGAAGGTCTACCTGATCAACCAGGACTACTCGTTCGGCCAGTCGGTGCGCGCTGACGCCCGCAAGATGCTGACGGCCAAGCGCCCCGATATCGAGATCGTCGGCGACGAACTGCACCCGCTGCTCAAGGTCACCGATTTCTCGCCCTACATCGCCAAGATCAAGGCATCCGGCGCCGACAGCGTGGTGACGGGTAACTGGGGCCAGGACATTGCGCTGCTGCTCAAGGCCGCGGCCGATGCCGGCCTCAAGGTCAACTGGTATACCTATTACGCCGGCGGCGCCGGCGGCCCGACTGCGATCAAGCAGGCCAACCTGGATCATCAGGTGTTCCAGGTCACCGAAGGCATCCCGAATGCCGGCTATCAGGCGGCAGTGGATTTCGAGAAGGCGTTCCGCGCCAAGGTCGGCGTGTCGCTGTGGTATCCGCGCGCGGTCAACGAGATGCGGATGTTCAAGGCGGCCGCCGAAAAGGCCAAGTCGCTCGACCCGGTCAAGGTCGCAGACGCGCTTGAGGGCATGAAGTTCGAGCCGCTCGATGGCGGCGAAGGATTTATGCGCAAGGAAGACCATCAGTACTTCCAGCCGATCTACATCTCGTCGCTCGGTACCCTCACCGCCAAGGAGCCGTTCGACGAGGAAAAGACCGGTTGGGGCTGGCACCTGGTGTCGACGATCCCGACGCAGCAGACCATCCTGCCGACCACGTGCCAGATGAAGCGGCCGTAAACCCGTGCAGCGCGGCCGTCTCCGCCCTTGAAGGCGGGGACGGCGCCTCGCGGCCGCCGCCAGTTTCGGAAGGAGGCTTTTCCGGGAAGTAGCTCGCAGCTACACTGTTGAGAGAACCAGCGAGTGCATCGTGCTTGAATTGATCGTGATCTCGACCCTCAACGGCGTCCTCTTCGGGATGCTGCTGTTTCTGCTGTCGAGCGGCCTGACCGTGATCTTCAGCATGATGGGGGTGCTCAATTTCGCGCATGCCAGTTTCTACATGCTGGGGGCTTTCTTCGGCTATCAGCTGACGCGATGGATCGGCTTCTGGCCGGCGCTGGTGCTCGCGCCGCTGCTGGTCGGCGCGGTCGGCATGGCGGTCGAGCGTTACGGCCTGCGCAACACCCACAAACACGGCCACGTCGCCGAACTGCTGCTGACGTTCGGCCTGGCTTTCGCGATCGAGGAGATCGTGTCAATGATCTGGGGCAAGAGCCCGGTCGACTATCGGGTGCCCGCAGCCCTGGATTTTCCCGCCTTTTCCCTGTTCTCCACCAATTATCCCGCCTACAAGATCTTCATGCTGGCGGTGTCGGTGTCGATCTTCGTCGCGCTGCTGATCGTTCTCAAGCGGACCCGGGTCGGCCTGATCGTGCAGGCGGCGCTGACGCATCCGAGCATGGTCGGCCATCTCGGTCACAACGTCGGGCGGGTGTTCATGCTGGTGTTCGGCGTCGGCTCGGCGCTCGCGGGCGTGGCGGGGGTCATCGCCGGTCCCGCTCTGGTGACGCAGTCCGACATGGCCGGCCTGCTCGGACCGATCCTGTTCGTCGTCATCGTGTTCGGCGGGCTGGGATCGCTGCCCGGCGCCTTCATCGCCTCGCTGGTGATCGGGCTGGTCCAGACCTTCGGGGTGGCGCTGAACGGTTCGCTCGCCAGCGCCTTCGGGCCGCTCGATCCCAGCCTCGGTCCGTCCGTCCTCACTGACATCTGGAATGTCACCATCGCCCAGATCGCGCCGATTCTACCCTATCTGTTGCTGGTGCTGATCCTGATAGTCCGTCCGATGGGTCTTCTGGGGACGCGCGAGACATGATCGATACCGCGATTTCCGCGCCCTACGTCAAGCCTGCGAGCCGCGGCCAGAACGTGCGGTTCTATGGCATGTGGGTCGTCGCTGCGATCGCGCTCGCGGTATTGCCGCTGGCCTTCTCCTCCGGCGGCTCGATCACCTCCTTCAGCCTGATCGGGATCGCGATCGTCTTCGCGCTGTCCTACAACATCCTGCTGGGGCAGACCGGCCTGCTGTCATTCGGCCACGCCGTCTATTACGGCCTCGGCGGCTTCTTTGCGATCCATATGATGAACCTGATTGTCGCGCACAAATGGCCGATCCCGCTCCCGTTCATTCCGCTGATCGGCGGCTTCGGCGGACTGGCCTTCGCCGTCGTGATCGGCTGGGTGGTGACCAAACGCGCCGGCACGGTATTCGCGATGATTTCGCTCGGCATCGGCGAACTGGTCGGCTCGTCCTCCCTGATCCTTCGCAGCGTGTTCGGGGGCGAATCCGGCATCACCACCGACCGCACCAGCCTGCCGCACATGTTCGGCTGGAGCTTCGGGCCGCAGATCCAGGTCTACTATCTGATCTCGTTCTGGTTGATGGTCTCGGCGATCTTGATGTACGCGCTCACCCGCACGCCGATCGGGCGCATGTGCAACGCGGTGCGCGACAACCCCGAACGCGTCGAATTCATCGGGTACGATCCTCATGTCGTGCGCTATCTCGCGTGCTGCTTCGCCGGCTTCTTCGCCGGCATCGCCGGCGGCCTTGCGGCGGTGAATTTCGAAATCGCGAATTCCGCCTATCTCGGCGCGGCGCAGTCCGGCATGGTGCTGTTCGCGACCTTCATCGGCGGCACCGCGCAGTTCTTCGGCCCGATCCTGGGCGCCATCCTCGTCACCTACCTGCAACTCGGGCTCGCCAACGTGACCACCGTATGGCAGCTTTATTTCGGCATCATCTTCATCGGCATCGTGATGTTCGCGCCCCGGGGCATCGCCGGCCTCGTGATGCTGCACCGGCCGCTGATCCGCGCCGGCACGCTCGGGATGATGATCCCGTCCTATCTGCTGTCGCTGCTACCGACGCTGGCATTGGTGTGCGGCGGCGTGCTCGCGATCGAAACGGCCGCACGCTACACCCAGAGCGAGGGAGAGGGAAAAGTCGTCCATCTGTTCGGCATGCCCTTCGATTCGACCTCGCCGGCGACCTGGGCGATCGCGGCCGCTCTGATCGTCGGCGGCTTCCTGGTCGCCCGCCTCACCTGGCGCCGGGTCGCCGAAGCCTGGGACCGCGCCACCACCGCGGCCCGCGACCGGGGGTGCCTCGCGTGACGCCCGCCATCGAAATCCGTTCCGTCGACAAGCACTTCGGCAATGTGAGCATCATCGACGATCTCAATCTGAGCGTCGCGCAGGGCGAGCGCCACGCGCTGATCGGTCCGAACGGCGCCGGCAAATCCACCACCTTCAACCTGATCAGCGGCTATATGGCGCCGAGCTCGGGCAGCGTGCTGCTGCGCGGCGAGGTGATTTCCGGCCTGCCGCCCTATCAGATCAACCGCCGCGGCCTGTCGCGCAGCTTCCAGGTCACCAACGTCTTCGCCAACATGACCGTGTGGGAGAACCTCCGCTGCGCGGTGCTGTGGTCGACCGGGCAGCGCTACGCCTTCTGGAGGAACATCGACAATCTGCCGGAGGTGCGCGACCGCACCGCGCAGATTCTCGCCGACATCAACCTCACCGCCCGGCGCGACGTGCCGGCGGGGCTTCTGACCTATGCCGAACAGCGGGCGCTCGAGATCGGCATCACGGTGGCCGGCGGCGCCGACGTCATCCTGCTGGACGAGCCGACCGCGGGCATGAGCCGCGCCGAAACCGAGCGCGCGGTCGCCCTGATCCGGCGGTTGACCGAGGGCCGCACGCTTCTGATCGTCGAACACGACATGAGCGTGGTGTTCGGCCTTGCCGACCGGATTTCGGTGCTGGTGTATGGCCAGATCATCGCCTCCGGCACGCCGGAGGAGATCCGCGGCAATCCGAAGGTGCGCGAAGCCTATCTCGGCGAGGAGGCCGCGTGATGCTGGAGGTCGCTGATCTGCACGCCTATTATGGCAAGAGCCACATCCTGCAGGGCGTCGACCTGCATATCGACGCCGGCGAGGTCGTCAGCCTTTTGGGCCGCAACGGCGTCGGCCGCTCCACGACGGTCAAGGCGATCATGGGCGAGGTGCCGCCGCAGGGCTCGATCAGGTTCAAGGGCGGCGATATCGCGGGCCTGCCGAGCTACCGGATCGCGCATCTCGGCCTCGGCTACGTTCCCGAACATCGCGACATCTTTCCCGGCCTGACGGTGCGGCAGAACCTGATGCTCGGCGTCAAGGATACCCGGCGGCCCGGCAAATGGCGGCTGGAGGACATGCTGGCGATGTTTCCCAACCTCGCCACCCGTGCCGATACGGCGGCCGGCGTGCTGTCGGGCGGCGAGAAGCAGATGCTCACGATCTGCCGCACCCTGATGGGCGACCCCGAACTGATCATGATCGACGAGCCAACGGAAGGGCTCGCGCCGCTGATCGTGCAGCAGGTCGGCGACCTCATCGCGGAAATCGCCCGCCGCGGCGTCGCCATCCTGCTGGTGGAGCAAAAACTCTCGATCGCGATGCGGATCTCGCACCGCGTCTACGTGATGGGCCATGGCCGCATCGTGTTCGAGGGCACGCCCGCCGAACTCAGGGACAACGACGCCGTCCGCAAGGAATGGCTGGAGGTCTAGATCTCGATCACTCGCCGTAACGCCGCAGGCGTTCGAGGTCGAGGATGGTGACGCCGCCATACTCCAGCCGCAACAACCCTTCCTTCTCCAGCTTCTTCAGGCACTGGTTGGCGTTCTGCCGGGAAATGCCTGACAACGCGCCGATTTCCTCCTGGGTAATCTCGAGGTGGCGCGTCAGGTCCGGATAGAGAATGGGGTTGAACAGTGAGGCGATTCCCCGGGCGAGCCGCGCCGTCGCATCCAGCGTCCGGCCATATTCGAGCAGGGCGATGAACTGGCCCAGGCGCTCGTTGAGCTGCCCGACCAGGAAGCGGTTGAAGCCGACGCTGTTCTCGAACAGCCACATGAAGGTGGCGCGGTCCATCATGGCCAGACGCGTGTCGCGCAGCGCCACCACATCGTAACGCCTCGGCTCGTTCTTGAGCACGGTGCCCTCGCCGAACCAGGCGCCCGCGGTCAGACCTGTGAAGCTCGTGGCCTTGCCGCCGCGGGAGACGATGCCCATCCGGGCGAGCCCCGTGACGATGCCGGTCCAGTAGTCGAAACGGTCGTCGCGCATGAAGATGAACTCGTCGGCGCGGTAGGATTTTTCGACGATGCCGGCGCGCGCGACCTCGGTTTCCCGCTCGTTCAGCTCGCGCGACCAGGCCGCGATGCGCGTCAGGTAATCCGCAGTTATCATGACCCTCTAGAATCCGTTCCCAACCGATCCGCCGTCCAATGCTGCGCCGCAACAATCACCTATCCTGCACCGTTCTCCCACTGACAAGACGCTGGGCCATGCTGGCTCGTCGAAATTTGCCGACGAATTGTCAGGCGCAAGACATTTCAACGTACCGCTTTACCCTATTGAGGGCCATCTCGCGCCATCCGGCTCGTGGCCGGCAGAACGGCGATGGCGGATGGAAGACAGGGTGCGGCGTTACGTCAGGTGAGTGCCGCGGCACAAAGCACCCTTAGTGGAATGGCTTACCCGTGACGGCCGCTATAAGATCGCGGGGCGTGACGGCAAACGACGGATAAAGAGCGCGCCAAGCGCCGTATCTCGGAGGAATGAGTGGCCCATACTTTGGAAGTGCGCGGGGTATCGCTACGCTTCGGTGGCGTTCGTGCGCTCACCGATGTCAGTTTCGGCGTCAATGACGGCGAGTTGTTCTCGATCATCGGCCCCAACGGCGCCGGCAAGACCTCGATCATCAACTGCATCTCCGGCCGCTACCGGCCGACCGAAGGCCAGCTGTTCTATCGCGGTCAGGACATCACCGCGCTCAATCCCAACGCCCGGCCCCGGCTCGGCATCGGCCGCACCTTCCAGAACCTGGCGCTGTTCCAGCACATGAGCGTGCTCGACAACATCATGGTCGGCCGGCACCACCTGCTGAAGAACAATTTCATCACGGGATCGCTGTACTGGCTGACCGGCGCGCGGCGCGAGGAACTCGAGCACCGCCGCAAGGTCGAGGAGATCATCGATTTCCTCGACCTGCAGTCGGTGCGCAAGGCGACCGCCGGCACCCTGCCCTACGGCCTGCGCAAGCGCGTCGAGCTTGCCCGCGCCATGGCGCTGGAGCCGCAGCTGATCCTGCTCGACGAGCCGATGGCCGGCATGAACTTCGAGGAAAAGGAGGACATGGCGCGCTACATCGTTGATCTCAATGAAGAGTTCGGCATGACCGTGATGATGATCGAGCACGACATGGGCGTGGTGATGGACATCTCCCACCGCGTCATGGTGCTGGATTTCGGCCGCAAGATCGCCGAAGGCGATCCCGCAGCCGTGCTGGCCGATCCCCACGTCAAGCGCGCCTATCTCGGCGAAGAGGACGAGGTGCTGGTCGATCCCGACGACGCGCCCGCCGCCCCGGAGTGCGCGGCATGATGGATTACGCGGGCCGGGCTGCGCAGGCCGACACCTACCCGAAACTGCTGCGGCTCAACGCCAAAGAACATGGCGGCGAGATCGCGCTGCGCGAGAAGGATTTTGGCCTCTGGCGCGCGTTCACCTGGAACGACTACCAAACGCGGGTGCACGATTTCGCGCTCGGCCTGGTCGAGCTTGGGCTTGGCCGCGACGACGTCATCGGCATCATCGGCGACAACCGGCCGGACTGGGTCTCGGCCGAAATCGCCACCCACGCGATCGGCGCCATGAGCCTCGGCCTCTATCGCGACGTGCTGGACGAGGAAGCCGCCTATCTCCTCACCTATGGCGAGGCCAAACTCGTGTTCGCCGAGGACGAGGAGCAGGTCGACAAGCTCCTGACGCTCGCCGAGCGCGTGCCCAACCTCAGGCATATCGTCTATTCCGATCCGCGCGGCATGCGGAAATATGACGATCCCCGGCTGATGGAGGCCGACAAGCTCGCGGAGATGGGCAGGAAGCGCGCCGCGCGCGAGCCTGGCCTGTACGACCAACTGGTGGATGCGACCCACGGCGAGGACGTCGCGATCCTCTGCACCACCTCCGGCACCACGGCGCATCCGAAGCTGGCGATGCTGGCCGCGGGGCGCGTGCTGCGGCATTGCGCGATCTATCTCGCGTTCGATCCCAAGGGACCGGACGACGAATACGTCTCGGTGCTGCCGCTGCCCTGGATCATGGAGCAGGTCTATGTGCTCGGCAAAGGCCTGCTGTGCCGGATGAAGGTCAACTTCGTCGAGCAGGCCGAGACCATGATGAACGATTTTCGCGAGATCGCGCCGACCTTTGTCCTGTTTGCGCCGCGGGTGTGGGAGTCGATCGCCGCCGATGTCCGCGCCGGCGTGATGGACTCCTCCCCGCTCAAGCAGAGCCTCTACCAGATCGGCATGAAGACGGGGCTGGCGGCGCTGGCGCACGGCAAGCATTCGACGCTGGCCGACATGCTGCTGTTCCGCGCGCTGCGCGACCGCCTCGGCTTCACCCGCCTGCGCTCGGCCGCCACCGGCGGCGCCGCGCTCGGCCCCGACACCTTCAAATTCTTCCAGGCCATGGGCGTGCCGCTGCGCACGCTGTACGGCCAGACCGAAACGCTCGGCGCCTACACCCTTCACCCCGAGGGCCAGGCCGATCCCGACACCACGGGCGTGCCGATGGCCGACAGCATCGAAATCCGCATCGACAACCCGGACATTCACGGCGTCGGCGAGATCATGGTGCGCCATCCCAACATGTTCCTCGGCTATTTCAAGAACCCGGAAGCCTCCGCCGCCGACATCACCGACGGCTGGATGCATTCCGGCGATGCCGGCTATTTCAACAGCGACAAGCAGCTCGTGGTAATCGATCGCATCAAGGACCTCGCGGAGACCGCGCGCGGCGAGCGCTTCTCGCCGCAATATCTCGAGAACAAGCTGAAATTCTCGCCCTACATCGCCGAGACCGTGGTGCTCGGCGCCGGCCGCGAGGCGCTGGCGGCGATGATCTGCATCCGCTTCTCGATCATCTCGAAATGGGCGGAGAAGAAGCGGATCGCATTCACCACCTATACCGACCTCGCCTCGCGCCCCGAGGTCTACGCTTTGCTGCAGCAGGAGGTCGAGGCGGTCAACGCCACGCTGCCGCCGGCACAGCGCATCTCGCGCTTCCTCTTGCTCTACAAGGAACTCGACGCCGACGACGGCGAACTCACCCGGACCCGGAAAGTGCGCCGCAGCGTCATCAACGAGAAATACGCCGACATCATCGACGGCATCTATGGCGGCAAGCGCGAGATTCCCGTCGACACCGTGATCCGCTTCCAGGACGGCACCACCCAGCGCATCCGCACCACGCTGCGGGTCGTCGACCTCGCGCCCACTGCGGTAATGGCGGAGGCTGCGGAATGAGCACGTTGACGCGACCCATCGCACTGCGTGTCGCTACGCCCTCTCCCCTTGTGGGAGAGGGCATCACAACCGGAAGACTCAAACTCACTTGGATGAGGGGTACTCTCTCCGCAGCACCGATGCGGAGACAACCCCTCACCCGTCTTCGCTTCGCGAAGCCACCCTCTCCCACAAGGGGAGAGGGAAAGAAGCCCGCAATCCAACGGCGTCCGACACCATGAACACCCAGTTCCTGATCCAGCTTCTGGTCAACGGCCTCGTGGTCGGCACGCTCTACGGCGTGGTCGCGATGTCGTTCGTGCTGATCTACAAGGCCACGCAGGTCGTGAACTTCGCGCAAGGTGAATTGCTGCTGGTCGGCGCCTGGGTGTGCTGGGCGCTGCTGACCAAATACCAGGTGCCGTTCTGGATCGGCATGCCGCTGACGCTGGTGTTCATGTTCGCGTTCGGCATCGCGATCCAGATCGTGATCCTGCGCCCGATGATCGGCGAGCCGGTGATATCGGTGATCATGGTCACCATCGGGCTGTCGACGGTGTTCCAGGCCGCGCTGAAATGGATTTTCGGCGTCAATCCGCAGCCGTTCCCGCGGGTGTTCGAAAGCCAGTCGGTGAGCTTCCTCGGCCTGCAGATCCAGACCGTCTATGTCATGAGCCTCGTGGTGTCGATCGCGATGATGATCGGCATGGCCTGGTTCTTCCGGGTCTCGAAATATGGGCTGGCCATGCGCGCCACCGCCTTCAACCAGCAGGTGGCGCAGTCGCTCGGCATTTCCGTCAAAAGCGTGTTCGCGATGGCCTGGGCGATTTCGGCCACCGTCTCGGCGGTCGCGGGCGTCGTGGTGGCCGTGGTCAACGGCGTCTCGTCGGGGCTGTCAGCCTACGGCATCAAGGTGTTTCCGGCGGCGATCCTGGGCGGGCTCGACTCGATCGGCGGCGCGGTGCTCGGCGGCGTCATCATCGGGCTACTTGAAAACATCGCCCAATATGTCGACAGCGAATATCTGCACTGGGGCAATCTCTACGAGATCGCGCCGTTCTACGTGCTGATCATCATCCTGATGATCAAGCCCTACGGCCTGTTCGGCACCAAAGACATCGAGCGGGTGTAATCCATGGCAACCCCATCCCTGATCCCGGCCGGCGACTTCCGCACCTCCTATGCGGCCGACACCACGATCTTCCCGACCACCACCAGCCGCAACATGGCAATCCTGGGCGTCGTGCTGATCTGCTTTGCGCCGCTGGTGCTCAACGGATACTCGCTCTCGATCCTGATCCAGATCGGCATCTTCGCCATCGCCGCGCTCGGCCTCAACATCCTGGTCGGGTTCACCGGGCAGATCTCGATCGGGCATGCCGCGTTCTTCTTGTTCGGGGCCTTCACCTCGGCTTACCTCTCCAACAACCTGCCGATCCCGGTGTTCTTCGCCATTCCGCTCGCCGGCGTGGTGACGGCGCTGGTCGGGTTGATCTTCGGCCTGCCGGCAGCGCGACTGAAGGGGCTCTATCTCGTCATCGCCACGCTGGCCGCGCAGTACATCCTGCTCGACTTCTTCTCGCGCGCCGACTGGTTTTCCGGCGGCTCGGTGCCGGCCAGCGCCAATCCGTTCTCGATTTTCGGCTACGCCTTCCGCGGCGACCGGCAATATTTCTACGTGGTGCTGGCCTATGTCGTGGTCAGTTATGTCCTCGTGACCAACCTGATGCGCACGCGCGACGGCCGCGCGCTGATCGCGATCCGCGATCATTATCTCTCCGCCGAAATCATGGGCATCAATCTCACCAAATACCGCACGCTGTCGTTCGGGCTGGCGGCATTCTTCGCCGGCATCGCCGGCGCGCTCTATGCGCATTACCAGCTCGTGGTCTCCAACGAAGGCTTCGGCATCGAACGCTCCATCCTCTTTCTGGCTATGGTCATCATCGGCGGCACCGGCTCGATCATGGGCACGCTGATGGGCACCGCCTTCGTGGTGCTGCTGCCGGAATCGATGGAGTGGATCAGCGCCGGGCTGAAGGGCTCGGCAATCGACAAGGCGCTGTCGCTCAACAACAACATCACCTTCCTGCGCGAGATCGCGATCGGGCTGATCATCATCGCATTCCTGATGTTCGAACCCGACGGGCTCGCCCATCGCTGGCGGCAGATCAAGACCTACTGGAAACTCTACCCGTTCTCGCATTGAGGCCGGAACGGGACGGACGACACTCGCTACCAACAAAACCAAACGGAGGAAGCAAATATGACGATGAAATCCCTTTTGAGCACGGTATCGCTCGCGCTGCTGATCGGCGGCGCGGCCTCGGGCGCGCAGGCCCAGATCGCGATCGGCCATCTCGCCGATTATTCCGGCGGCACCTCCGACGTCGGAACGCCCTACGGACAGGGCGTCGCCGACACCTTCGCCTGGGTCAACAAGAACGGCGGCGTCGGCGGCAAGCAGCTCAGCGTCGACACCAACGATTACGGCTATCAGGTGCCGCGAGCGATCGCGCTGTACAAGAAATGGTCCGCCCCCGACAGCAAGGTCGCCGCGATCATGGGCTGGGGCACCGCCGACACCGAAGCGCTGACCGGCTTCCTCGCGCAGGACAAGATCCCGGACATCTCGGGTTCCTACGCCGCGGCGCTGACCGATCCGGAAGGCACCAGCGGCAAGGCAAAACCCGCGCCGTATAATTTCTTCTACGGCCCGAGCTATTCCGACGCGCTGCGTGCCGAACTGACCTGGGCGGCCGAGGACTGGAAGGCCAAGGGCAAGCCGGGCAAGCCGAAATTCGTGCATATGGGCGCCAACCACCCCTACCCGAACGCCCCGAAGGCGGCCGGCGAAGCGCTTGCCACCGAGCTCGGCTTCGAGGTGCTGCCGCCGCTGGTGTTCGCGCTGGCGCCGGGCGACTACAGCGCGCAGTGCCTGAGCCTGAAGAGCTCCGGCGCCAACTACGCCTATCTCGGCAACACCGCGGCCTCCAACATCTCGGTCATGAAGGCCTGCAAGACCGCGGGCGTCGACATCCAGTTCCTCTCCAACGTCTGGGGCATGGACGAGAACGCTGCCAAGGCGGCCGGCGACGCCGCCAATGGCGTGATCTTCCCGTTGCGCACGGCGGTCGGCTGGGGCGGCAACGCGCCGGGCATGAAGACGGTGATGGAAATCTCCAAGATGTCGGACCCGACCGGCAAGGTCTATCGTCCCGTGCATTACATCGCGGCCGTCTGCACCGCGATGTACATGAAGGAGGCGATCGACTGGGCCGCCAAGAACGGCGGCGCCACCGGCGAGAACGTCGCCAAGGGCTTTTACCAGAAGAAGGATTGGGTGCCCGCCGGCATGGAGGGCGTCTGCAATGCCTCGACCTGGACCGAGAAGGATCACCGCGGCACGCTGAAGGTCGATCTCTACCGCTCGAAGATCTCGGGCGCGACCGATGGCGATCTCAACGACCTCATGGCCAAGGGCACCATCAAGCTCGAGAAGGTCAAGACCGTCGAACTGCCGCGCAAGCCGGAATGGTTCGGGTGGTAGTAGCGACTCACTAGGAGACGTCATGGCCGGGCTCGTCCGCGAAGCCGGATCCAGTACGCCGCGGACTCTCGGCGCCACAAGGACGCTCTGGATGCCCGGTCACAAGCGTCCGGGCATGACGAAGCGATAAAGCAGCCTGCACATGACCGCAAGCTCACCGAAACAGTCCGCGCCGTTCCAAGCGCCGTCACCAGCCCCCGCCCCGCTGCTCAGCGTGCGCAACATCGAGGTGGTCTATGACGATGTCATCCTGGTGCTGCGCGGCCTGAGCCTCGAGGTGCCGAAGGGCGCCATCGTGGCGCTGCTCGGCGCCAACGGCGCCGGTAAATCGACCACGCTGAAGGCGATCTCGGGACTGCTCAAGACCGAAGACGGCGAAGTCACCCGCGGCGAGATCGTGTTCGACGGCGAGCGCATCAACGGCATCGATCCCGACAAGATCGTCCGCCGTGGCATCTTCCAGGTGATGGAGGGCCGCCGCATCATTTCCGACATGACGTCGCTGGAAAACTTGCGGCTCGGCGCCTTTACCCGCAGCGACAACGAGGTCGGCGCCGACATCGACATGGTCTTCCGGTATTTCCCGCGCCTGAAGGAGCGCACGGGTCTTGCCGGTTATCTCTCCGGCGGCGAGCAGCAGATGCTGGCGATCGGGCGGGCGCTGATGGCGCGCCCGAAGATGATCCTGATGGACGAGCCGTCGATGGGCCTGTCGCCGCTGCTGGTCAAGGAAGTGTTCGGAATCATCAAGGAGATCAACCGCGACCTCGGCGTCACCATCCTGTTGGTGGAGCAGAACGCCCGCGCCGCGCTTTCGGTGGCGAGCCACGGCTACATCATGGAACAGGGCAAGGTGGTGCTCGACGGCACCGCCGACGAATTGCGCGACAATGAGGACGTCAAGGAATTCTACCTCGGCGGCGCCGGCGACCAGCGCAAGAGTTTCAAGAATTTGAAGAGTTTTAAACGGCGGAAGCGGTGGCTGTGAGCATGTTCTCTCGGCTTGTCATTCCGGGGCGATGCGAAGCATCGAACTCCGATGTGCGATTGCACATCGGAGATTCTCGAGATTCCGGGTCTGGTCCTTCGGACCATCCCGGAATGACGCCCACGATGCGCGGAGCGCAATGGTGATGACACGATGACCGACCATTATGACGCCCGCGAAACCCGCGCCCCCGCGATGCGCGAGGCGGAGCTGTTCTCGCGGCTGCCGGATGTGCTGCGCAAGGCGATGGCGGCGCCGACCTATGCCGAGCGCCTCAAGGGCATCGATCCCGCCGACATTACCAGCCGGGCGGCGCTGGCCGGCCTGCCGGTGCTGCGCAAGGCGGAACTCCCTGCCCTGCACAAGGCCGCCCCGCCCTTCGGCGGCTTCGTCCCCGGGCTTCCTGGCTCGTTTGGACGGCTGTTCACCTCGCCCGGTCCGATCTTCGAGCCCGAGCCCGTTCACGCCGATCCCTGGCGCGGCGCGCGGGCGCTGTTCGCGGCCGGCTTTCGCCCGGGCGATGTCGTGCTGAACACCTTCAGCTATCATCTGACGCCCGGCGGCTTCATCTTCGATGCCTCGGCCCGGGCGCTCGGCTGCGCCGTGATCCCGGCCGGCCCCGGCAATACCGAGGCCCAGTTCGAGCTGATCGAGGCGTACCGCCCGGTCGGCTACAGCGGCACCCCGGATTTCCTCAAGATCCTGCTCGACGCGGCCAAAACCGCGGGCCGCGACGTCTCCTCGATCCGGCGCGCGCTGGTGTCGGGCGCGGCGTTTCCGAAATCGCTGCAGGAGGAGATCGCAGGCCGCGGCGTCGAGGCCTATCAGGCGTTCGGCACCGCCGACCTCGGCCTGATCGCGTTCGAGACGCAAGCGCGCGAGGGCATGGTCGTCAACGAGGACCTGATCCTGGAAATCGTCCGGCCCGGCACCGGCGATCCCGTCGCCGAGGGCGATGTCGGCGAGATCGTCGTCACCTCGCTCGACCCCGATCACCCCTGGATCCGGCTGGCGCTCGGCGACCTCACCGCCGCCCTGCCCGGCACGAGCCCCTGCGGCCGGACCAATACGCGCATCAAGGGCTGGATGGGCCGCGCCGACCAGACCACCAAGGTCAAGGGCATGTTCGTGCGGCCCGAGCAGATCGCGGAAATCGCCAGGCGTCATCCCGAGCTCGGACGGCTGCGTCTGGTCGTCACCCGCGAGGGCGAAACCGACGCCATGACGCTGAAGGCGGAAGCCGCCAATCCGGACAGCGCGCTGCGCGACGCCGGTCAACGCCACGCTGCGCAGCGTGACCAAGCTCGGGGGCAACGTGGCCTGGGTGGCGCCTCAATCGCTGCCGAACGACGGCAAGGTGATTGCGGACGAGCGCGGCTAGGTTCTGCCCGCGGGGGCTTTCGGCTCAGAAATCGCGAATGAGGTCGATCACCTGTGCGCTGCTGCGTCCGGCGTGATCTCCGCGAACATCGGCAGCGACAGGATGCTGCCCTGATCGCGATGCGCGTTCGGAAACTGTTCGGGACGATGCTTGAGGCGGCTATAGGCGGCGAGAAACGGCAGCGCGGTCGGATAGTTGATCGCGGTCTGGACGCCGTTGCTTGTTGAGATGCGCGGCCAGCGCATCGCGGCGCGGATGCTTGATCGTATAGAGATGATAGACGTGGGTGCGGCCCGGCGGCGACCTCCGGCACGACCACGTCCTCGATCTGGTTGAGGCCGGCATCGTAGACCTTCGGCGGCATCCTGCCGCGCCTTGGTCCAGTCGGCGAGATGCGGCAATTTGGCGGACAGGATCGCCGCCTGCATGCCGTCGAGGCGGCTGTTGATGCCCTCGATGTGGTGCTGATGCTTGACCAGGCCGCCATGGCGCGCGAGCATGGTCATGTGCTCGGCCAGCGCGCCGTCGTTGGTGACGACCGCGCCGGCATCGCCCATCGCACCCAGATTCTTGCCCGGATAGAACGAATAGGTCGCGGCCGCGCCGAAGGTGCCGACCTGCCGGCCCTTGTAGCGCGCCAGATGCGCCTGCGCGCAATCCTCGATGACCCAGAGCTTGTGCTTGCGCGCGATCGCCATGATCGCGTCCATGTCCGCCGGCTGGCCGTACAGATGCACCGGAATGATGCCGACCGTCCGCGGCGTGATCGCCGCCTCGATCGCAGCCGGATCGATCGTGAAGGTCGCGCCGTCGGTGTCGCAGAACACCACGGTGGCGCCGGCATGCGTGATCATCGCCGAGGTCGAGATCCACGAATGCGCCGTGGTGATGACCTCGTCGCCGGGCTTGACGTTGAGCGCGGCCATGGCGAGATAGAGCGCATCGGTGCCGTTGGCGCAGGACACGCAGTGCTTGACGTCCACGGCCGCGGCGAATTCGCGCTCGAACGCGTCGACATAGGGGCCGCGGATGAAGGCGTTGTCGCGGATCACGGCGGCGATGGCGCCGTCGATCTCGCCCTTGATGGTCTGATACTGCAGCTGCAGATCTGCGAAAGGTACCGGCATCCGAATCTGTCTGTCCGAAGTCTTTCCTTATCCGCGCGACGGCAGCCGCCGCGCCGGATTGCCCGCATAGGTGCCGGCGTCGTGATGTCCCTGGTGACGACCGCGCCCGCCCCGATCACGACGCCGTCGGCGATGCGCACCGGCATGATCGTGGCGTTGGAGCCGATCGAAACCCGGTTGCCGATCACGGTCTCGCGCCACAGTTCCTTGTTGCCGCGCGCCGGCCCGCCGGTCGAGAAGGTGTCGTTGATGAACATCACGCCATGGCCGACAAAACAGTCCTCGCCGATCGTCACCAGTTCGCAGATGAAGGCATGCGACTGCACGCGGGTGCGCGCGCCGATCGCGCACGCCCTTCTGGATTTCGGTAAACGGGCCGACAAAGCAATCGTCGCCGATCTTGCAGCCGTAGAGATTGCACGGCTCGACGATCTTGACGCCGCGCGCCGAACTCGACGTCGCGCACGCCGGCCTGATGTATCTCGGGCTGGTTCACGACGCCACACCGAGCCGGCACAGCCGGGGCGCGAAACGCAGCGGCGACCTCCTGCGCCGGTCTCGATCGATTCGTAGAGCGCGGAGATCAGTTCGAGGCTCTTGCGTCCCTCCAGACCATCGACCAGCGCCGAGCGCTGGTGCACCAGGCAGTCGATGACGTGCTGGTAATAGGCCTGATGGCCGAAGCCGTAGACGTTCGGCGGATTGACCGAAAACTTCTCCATCACGTCCTTGTCCGAGGCAAGTTCATCGACAAAGCGCCAGTGCCTGATCTGGTTGACGGCGAAGCCGGCGATTTCGACCGTGCCCTTCTCGCCCAGGATCGACAGCGAGCCCTCGAGGTCCGTCGGCCGCGCCGCCGTCGTCGCCTCGATGATCCCGAGCGCGCCGTTGCGGAACTTCAGCGTCGCCACCGCGGTATCCTCGGTTTCGATCTTCGCCAGCGCGGTCATCGCGCGCGCATGAACGCTGACGACATCGCCGAAAAACCATTCCAGCATGTCGACGTGATGGCTGGCCTGGTTGGTGAGCACGCCGCCGTCATAGGCCCAGGTGCCGCGCCAGTCGTCCTGATCGTAATAGGCCTGGTCCCGGCACCAGCGCACGCGCACGGTGCCCAGAATGAGCCGGCCGAACCGGCCGGCCTCCAGCGCCTCGCGCGCCTTGACGACCGGAACGTTGAAGCGGTTCTGCTTGACGACGAACAGCTTGACGCCGGCTTCGTCGCAGGCGCGGATCATGTCGTCGGCATCCTGCAGCCGCAGCGCCATCGGCTTTTCGACGACGACATGCTTTCCCGCCCTGCGCGCAGGCGATGACATGCTGCGGGATGCATTCCGCTCGGCGTCAGCACCGCAACCGCGTCGATGTCCTTTCGCGCCAGAAAGTCGTCGATGTCGTAGTAGCGCGGGAACGCCGAACTTCGACGCGATCGCGTCGGCGCGGGCGCGAATCGGATCGCAGACGGCGACAAGGCTGGCCCGATCGACGTGATTGCCGCCCAGCAGATCGGAGTGGCGCTTCGCGATGCGTCCGCAACCGAGCAGGCCGAACTTGATCATGAAAATCCCTTATATTCCAAAATGAGATGCCGCCGTCCGCTCAAGGAAGGGACATTACATGGTCTAGCATAGAACACCGGTTCTATATTGATAATACCGGTTGCAAATCAAGGCGTTTGAAGGCACGGCGGGGCGTGCCTGGTCCAGCGCACCGGGTCCCAAGATGGAGCTCGTGCCCCTTCCCGGGACCGGACGGTTCAATGAAGCCGGATGTCAAGCCAAGCGGCGGATTTGTCCCCGCAAGGCCCCTTGCCGGCGGACACGCCGACCTTCCGGGCAAGCCAAAATTGCCAGCCGTATCGTGCCCGGCTAATGGATGCCGCACCAAGTCGGAACCCTGATGATGGACATTAAGGAATTTTGGCGTGCGGCGGCGGATACTGCCGAAAAGCCCGCCGGGCTTGTTTGCCTTGTCGGCTGTCATCTCGTCATCGTTTGCGTGTCGCTCGTCCTGATTGCGCATTTCAGCCTGCCCGGCTATTTCAAGCCGCCGGCCTTTCATATTTTCTTCGACCTGGCGCGCCTTCCTGGCGCCATCGCCGTCATTGCCGCCTTCGCAGTCGTCTCGCTGCTGTTTGCGTTTGCTCGATTCAGCGTCGGCTATTTCATCGGCTTTTATCTCTACTCGATGATGGCCGGCTATCTCTGGATCAACCGGTTTTCGGACCTCGATTATGATCACGGTCTGTCCGGAATTTCGGCTGCGGTTTCGACGCTCGCATTTCTCTTGCCGGCATTGCTGATCACCTCCCCGATCGCGCAAGCCTACGTATTATCCAAACGGTCGTTCGAACTGCTGCTGACACTGATTTTGCTTGCGAGCCTGGCCACGATCGCCGGCGGCGCTTTCTACAATTTCAAATTCGTCGCCGTTCAGAACATCTACGAGTTCCGCGACAAGCTCGCATTTCCGAAAGCCCTGGCCTACGCCATGGCAATCACATCCAGCGTGTTGCTGCCGTTCGCGTTCGCCTGCTTTGTCGAACGCCGCAATTTCTGGCGCGCGGGGGCGGTTCTGTTTCTCGCCGTGTTGTTTTATCCGATCACGCTGAGCAAGCTCACGCTTCTCACCCCGGCATGGCTCGTCGCCATAACGGTTCTCGCAAGACTTTTTCGCGCGAGAACGGCCGTCTTTCTGTCGCTGTTGCTGCCGCTGCTCGCAGGGGTCTTGATGACCGCTTTCAAGGCGCTGCCGATGTATCTCTACGTCGTCAACTTCCGGACCATGGCGGTCCCCTCGGTCGCCATGGACGTCTACAATCATTATTTCTCCAGTCACGACCTTACGTACTTTTGCCAGATCCGGCTTTTAAAGCCGTTCATGGCCTGCCCCTATCAGGATCAATTGTCGGTGGTGATGGAGAAGGCTTACGGCCTCGGCAATTTCAATGCATCGCTGTTTGCCACCGAAGGCATCGCCTCGGTCGGAACGCTGCTTGCGCCGCTTTCCGCGCTGGTCTGCGGGCTTGTGATCGCCCTTGGCAACCGTGTGTCCGCCGGATTGCCGCCCGCCTTTGTCCTGACCTCGGGCGCGGTTCTTCCGCAAATCCTCCTCAATGTGCCGCTGACGACGACGTTGGTCACGCACGGTGCGGCGGTCCTTTTCCTGCTTTGGTATGTCACGCCACGCAATGCCTTCGAACGGATTGCGCCGGCCTCCGGCTCCGCTGATTGCCGCAACCGTTGACGATCCGAAACCGACGGATTAACACGATTTCGTGAACACGAGGGCATCGATGCAGAGCGTTCTGATCACCGGCGGCGCGGGCTTCATCGGCCAGAACCTCGTGCATGCGTGGCGCGCCGCGCGGCCCGACGACCGCTGACCGTCGTCGATGCCATGACCTACGCGGCCAACGTCCGAAGCCTCGAGCCGCTGATCGCCGACCGCAGCATCCAGTTCGTCAAGGGCGATATCCGCGATGCGGCGCTGATGCAGCGGCTGTTCGACGAGCACAAATTCACGCGCGTCGCCCACCTCGCCGCCGAATCCCATGTCGACCGGTCGATCGTCGATCCCGAGGCCTTTCTGCAAACCAACGTGCTCGGCACCTTCACCCTGCTAAGGCGGCGCTGGACGCCTGGCGCGCGTCGGGCGATGATCGATGCGCGCGCGCTTTCTTCACGTCTCGACCGACGAAGTCTACGGCTCGCTCGGGCCGGACGATCCCGCCTTTTCGGAATCCTCGCCGTACCGTCCCAATTCGCCCTACGCCGCCAGCAAGGCGGCGAGCGACCATCTGGTGCGCTCCTTCGTCGCGACCTACGGGATGCCGGCCCTGATCACCAATTGCTCGAACAATTACGGCCCCTACCAGCACCCCGAGAAACTGATTCCGCTGATGATCATCCACGCGCTGGAGGGCAAGCCGCTGCCGATCTATGGCGACGGCTCCAACGTCCGCGACTGGCTGCATGTTTCCGATCATTGCGAAGCGCTGATGAGCGTGATCGAGCGCGGCCGCGTCGGCGAGACCTACAATGTCGGCGGCGGCAACGAACGCAACAACCGCGACGTGGTCGGGCTGATCTGCGACACGATCGACGAGGCGTTCCTCGCCGACAAGGAGCTCGCCGCGCGTTTTCCATCCTGCCCGGCGGCGTCGGGCGCGAGCTGCCGCTCGCTGATCTCGTATGTGACCGACCGGCCGGGCCATGATCACCGCTATGCGATCGACGCTTCGAAACTCGCGACCGAACTCGGCAATCGAAGCCGCGTCGGGTTCGAGACCGGACTGCGCCAGACCGTTCGCTGGTACCTCGACCGGGAAGACTGGTGGCGCGACGTCACCAGCGGCGCCTACCAGGCGTGGATCGACAAGAATTACGGCTTCCGGATCGCGGTCTAGCGGTGTCCGCCATCAAATGCTCCCGGACGATAGCGATGGATCGGCTCATTCCATCATTGTATGTCTACCACCGAGAGCGGACTTTACAGAGGCCTCGAAACAGTGAAATCGCCTGATCCATACATACACGTCAGGCCTGAGCCCGGCGCTCCGATCCAGCTTTCAAATCTTCGCCCCGTAGCCTGCGAATCGCTCGTGCGGATCGGCAACCGGTATGACGGCGGATATGTCGTGCCGCTCGACGCGGTAAAAGCCGCCGGCGCGCTGGTCTCGTTCGGCCTCTCCCACAACTGGTCCTTCGAGCGCGACTTCAAGAAGCACAACGCGTCCGCCCTCGTTCATTGCTACGATCATACCGTGTCGCTTCGAACGGCTTTCCAGTACTCCATTGATCAATTGCTTCGCTTCTTCGTGCAGTTCAGACCACGCTCCCTGTGGAACTCATTCACCTGGATCGACTACCTCGCCTTTTTCCGGAACGACAGTATCCATTTCAAGCAGAGGCTCTGGCGCGACCATCAGGGCGGCAGCGCGACCATCGACGATGTGTTCGCCCGTCTTCCGGAGGGCTGCCAGACCTTTGTGAAGATGGATATTGAAGGAAGCGAGTATCGTGTGCTCGAGGATCTTCTGCGGCACTCCAAAAACATCGTTTCAATCGCCATCGAATTTCACGACGTCGACATTCTGTCGGGCCTGTTCAACTCCCTGATCGAAAAGATCAAGCAAGACTTCTACATCGTGCACCTTCACGGCAATAATCTGGGGGGAACGACGCCGGACAATTTTCCAATGGCGCCCGAGATTACCTTCCTGAACAAGCGGTTTTTCATCTCGGTTCCATCGCCATCCCGCTTGAATTATCCCGTGGCGGGACTCGATCATCCCAACCATCCGCGGTTTCCGGAGTTCTCGTTCGAATTCTGAGCGCGCGGGATAGACAGAATATCTATCGCAATTCGTGCAACAGGCCCTGCAATTCGGCGCCGAACCGCTCGGGCGTCATGGCCAGCATCCTGTCCCGCCCTTTCTTTCCAAGCAGACGCGCCGCCTCCGGGTCTTCGACGATCTTCAGCATGGCTTGCGCGATCGACGCAACGGAGTTCGGATCAAACAGCAGACCGGCGTCGCCTACCTGGTCGGGGATCGCAAGAATGTCGGAGGCCGCAACCGGGGTCCCGACCTGGAACGCTTCATAGATCGGAATGCTGACGCTCTCGAACAGCGACGGCATCACCAAAGCCGTCGCCAGCCGGTAGATCGTTTGCAGGTCGCCCTGCTCGACATACCCCAAATGATGAACCCGTGGGCTCAGGCCGAACGCGTTGACGGCGGCCATCACGGCTTCATATTCGTCCCGTTTCCGGCCGGTGAGCACCAGGCTGACGTCGGGCACCTCGCGCGCCACCTCCCGGAAAGCCTCGATCAGGCGCAGATGGTTCTTGTGGGGCCAGAATTGCGCCGGATAGAACAGGAACCTGGCAGGCAAGTTGAGGCGGTCACGTACCGCCTGCAGCCGGCTTTCGCTTTCATCGGCCACGAACTGTCGCAGCGGCGGAGCCGTAATCACGGCGGTGCGCTCTGCCGGAACGCCGAAGAAGCGAATGATGTCCGTCTTTACCTGTCGGGATTCGCAGATCACCCGGCGGGCCCGGGCGAGCAAACCCGCATAAACCTGATACCTCCAGGTCCGCTGCCATCTTGAAAAGTTCTCCGGGTAATAGTGCTCCTGAAGATCGTGCAGCGTGAAGGCAAACGGCCTCGAGGTGTGCAATAGCGCCAGCGAATAAATCGGTGCGAGCAGGACATCCTGCGAGATGAACGGATCGGGTAACCGGATCCGCGCCTTGTAGGCGCCGAGCGCCGTCAATTGTCGGGTGCGCGATTCCTCGAAATGGCGGATCGGGTAGCCAAGCTCCACGAAATCGCGATTGCCGGCGTCGCCGAACAGCGTGATCTCAAAGCCCGCGAGATAGCGCAGGGCCTGCAGCATCGACAGCGTATATTGGTACGTTCCGCCATTGGCCGGACCGGCGAGCGCGACAACGCCCAGCTTGATCGTCACGTTCGCTGCTCCGTCACGCCGCCGCTCTCGCCGGGCGCGCCAGGGCTGTTCGCACTGATGCAATGAGGAGCGTCATGATCTATGCCGGCCGCATTTCCCTGAGGAGATCGCTGACGTCAGCTCCAATTCGCTGAACCTCGGCTTTCGTCAGCTCGTAGAAGGACGGCAGGTTCAGGCCGATCCGCGACTTGGCGGTCGCGACGGGGAGCGGTTGCTGCTTGTACATCGGCATCGATGACATCGTACAAAAATAAGGTCGCGTGTCGATGCCGCGGGCTCTCAGCGCCTGCATCAGCGCATCGCGGCGCGGCTCGTTCAGCCAGTCGACTTCCAGACATATCATCCAGAATGCGCTCTTCGCCCAGTTCTTCACCCGATTGAGCCGCACGTGCTCGGTCGTGGCGATCTCGGCATTGTACCAACTCATGATCTCCGTACGGCGATCGAGAAAGTCGTCGATCCGTTCGAGTTGCGCGACGCCGAGTGCCGCCTGCAGGTTGGTGATCCGATAGTTGAATCCGCGCTCCTCGTGAAAATACCGCCGCTGCGGGCTCATCGCGTGGTCGCGCAGCCGCTTGGCGCGCTGATAGAATTCCCGGTCATCGGTGGTCAGCATGCCGCCTTCGCCCGTTGTAATGACCTTGTTTCCGTAAAAGCTGAATACACCGCATTTGCCGAGGCCGCCGACCCTGCGCCCCCTGTACTCGGCGCCGTGCGCTTCCGCCGCATCCTCGATGATATCAATTCCGTGGGCGCGCCCGATTTCCGTCAACGCGTCCATATCGGCCGGATGACCGTAAAGATGCACCGGAACGATCGCCTTGGTGCGTTCGGATATCAGGGACTTGACCGACGCCGGATCGATACAAAGCGTATCGGCGTCGACATCGGCGAGCACAGGCGTTGCTCCCGTATAGGCGACGGCGTTCGCAGTAGCGACGAACGTCAGATCGGGAACGATGACCTCATCGCCCGGCTGCAGTCCGAGCGTAGCGAGCGCGAGGTGCAGCCCGGTGGTGCCATTGCTTACCGCGAGGGCGTATTCGGTCCCGCAATAGCGCGCGAAGTTGGCCTCGAATTCATCGATGTACTTGCCGATCGACGAGACCCATCCGGAATCCAGCGCGTCCAGAACGAGTTCCTTCTCGCGCGCGCCAATGAACGGTTTCGAAATCGGGATAAAGCTGTCTGACATCATCGACCTTCTAGATGGAAGCGACCAGCGCCTCGAAGCGCTTCCATTGAGCTTCTTTTGAATAGCGGGTCGACACCATTTCATGGCCCGCGCGCGCAACCCTCAGTCTTCGTTCGGAATCTTCGAGCAGGGTTTCGATCCGGTTTACGGCCTGCTCCGGCGAATTGTAAGTCACGATGGTCTCGCCGTCCCTCATGCCGTCCGGATAGTCGCCTTCGTCCGAAAGCAGCATAGCCCCGCCCCCGAGTGCTTCAAAGCAGCGCATGTTTCCCCGATCCCGGCCTGCCATGTCGATCGCACCATTCAGGACAATTTTCGCGGTGGAAAGCAGCTCATAGTAGTCGCGGCCAAACCTCGGCTCCCTTGATATCCCCCGGATGGCGACTGGTCTGCGGTGGTTTGCCAGAGGCAGAAGCAGGCCCGCCGGCGATTCCGCCAGCCTGCACAGGCGCGACCGGTCCAGATGATATGCAATTTTGTATTTGCCGGCCAGCTGCGCGACCGCCTCCAGCACGGCTGCCCGCTTCCCGTGATGGCGCGAATAACCTCCGACGAACAATACATCGGCTGGCCGGTTCTCGCGCAAGGCAAATGGCTCCAGTTCGGGGTCATAGGCGGGAACGAAATAGGCCGTACGGCATCCCTGTGCATTCAAGGCGGCGAGAATTGAAGGAAAATTGCAGACCACGAGATCGTAGTGCGAGAACGTCATATCTCTGAACGGCGCGGCATGCCAGGCGATGACAGATTTTACACAGCCCGGCAACGTCCGGATGAAGTCCGTGTCCCACCCTGTCGCATCGACATTGTAAAATACGTCCGCACGATGCTCCTCGATCTGCGCCTTCAGGATGGCGCCCAGCGATGCCCGCGAACTCAAGCCGTGTTCTCGGGCCCAAACTCTCTGGACCTCCCGGTCGTCGCCATTGGTAAAAAACGCCCATTCGGCTCGTTGGTCGACCGGCAAAAGAACGTGGGCTGCCGACTCCCGAAAATCCAGAAATGCGCTGATTTGCCCGGCAAACGTAGGGCGATTCTTTGTCAGTTCGCGGATCCTCGGGCGCAGCGAGGGATAGTATCTGGAATTCTGGAAGAGCCTCAAAAACTCGTTATCCCGGCGGTTGCTGGCAGTGTGCAGATGACTCAACCGGTGAATTTTACGTCGGTCAAGCCCCATTGCACGGGATATCGGGCCGATACCTCATGCCTGATTTGGACGGATATTTCTGATGTAACGGCCCCTTTTCGCATACGCAACAGCCCGGAATCACGGGGCCGGAGTAGCCGTTCCTCGTGCCAGGCACAACGCCCCGATCATGATGACAACGACGTGCATTCAGCCGCAGGAAAGCGTTTTGGATATGGAATAGCCTGTGTTAGCGGATAACCCCGCGTTTCACTTTGTACCGTCATCATGAGTAAGGACGCATGAATCGCAAAGGAATCATTCTGGCGGGAGGCCGCGGAACGCGGCTCTATCCGCTGACGCTCGCAACCTCGAAGCAATTGCTGCCGGTCTACGACAAGCCGCTGATCTACTATTCGCTGACCACGCTGATGCTGGCCAGCATCCGCGAACTCTTGATCATCACGACTCCGGAAGAGGTCATCGCAATTCCAGCGCCTGCTCGGCGACGGCAGGCAATGGGGAATCGAACTGTCCTATGCGATCCAGGACCATCCCGGCGGAATTGCGGAGGCATTCCTGATCGGCAGGGATTTTCTTGCCGGTCAGCCCTCGGCGCTGATCCTCGGCGACAACATTTTTTACGGCGATAATCTGCGCTCCGCTTGAGCGAGTCGGCGCAGGCAATCCTATGGCGCAACCGTGTTCGCCTGCTGGGTCGACGATCCCGAGCGCTACGGAGTCATCGAATTCGACGCGGCGCATCGTCCGCTGCGGATCGTCGAGAAGCCGAATGCGCCGAAATCGAACTACGCCGTCACCGGCCTGTATTTTTACGATGAACGCGTTGTCGATGTCGTGCGGGAGATGAAGCCGTCGCCGCGGGGCGAACTCGAGATCACCGACCTGAACCAATGGTACCTCGCAGCGCGGCGAACTTCATGTCGAGCGGTTCGGCCGCGGATACGCCTGGCTCGATGCCGGCACGCACGAATCGCTGCTGGAAGCCTCGCAGTTCATCCATATCGTCGAGAAACGGCAGGGCTTGAAGATTGCCTGCCCGGAGGAAGTCGCCTTCATCCAGGGCTTCATCGACGCCGAGCAGCTGTTGCGGCTCGCCGAGCCGATGAAGGGCACGGCTTACGGACAATATCTCATTCGCCAGGCGAGCTTGCTGTCCTGACGTTACCGCGGCATCGCCCCGATCAGCCGGTCACGAAGACCCTTGCTCGCGAGCGGGCTGACAAGCAGCGCCGCAGCGGCCAGCCAGAGCGCGCATTCCACGAGGAAATGCGGAATTCCGGATCCCGGCAACAAATACCGGATCGCGGCACCCAGGGCTACGCCGACCGCAATGATGGCCGCCATCATCGCGATCAGCAGCAGAGCGTGCCGCATCGGGTGCCTGAGGGTCTCGCCCGCGATGACGACGAACAGCACGCCGGACTGGGCAATGAGGTCGCTCGATACCAGTGCGATCGCCGCGCCCAACGGACCGAGCCGGGGAATCAGCACAACCGAAAGAACCAGGAACAGCACGAGTTGCAGCGACTTGGCCCACAGCAGAAGGGTGCCGCGGTTGCTGTAGTTGGCGTAGCCCAGCGCCAGGATGGCAGGCGCACCGGCGCACATGCCCAGCAGCAGCGTAATGGCCAGAGGCGCATCGTAGGGAATCGCGCCATGGGTCCAGATCGCGAAGAAATCCGGCCAGAACACCAGCGCACCGGACGTGGTTGCGCTGGCGAACAGAGCCAGCCCGATCGATCCCCTCGCATAGAGCCGTTGCAGGGCGTCCTTCGCGCCGACCGCGTGATCGTGCCCGAGTTCGGCCGCCAACGGCAACGTCATCTGAACGCAGAGCCCCCTCAGCAAATTTACGATCGTGCGCGTCAATCCCCACTGGGCGATCGCGATGCGATCCGAAACAAAGACGCCGATCAGCAGCACGGAAATATAGGTGAGCCCGGCCTCGGCGAAATTCATGATGGCAAAGGGAAAGGCGCCGACAAACTGTCCAATCGTCCACCGCCAGGAAATCCGCTGGCGAAATTTTTCGATGAAAGGAAACTGCCGCCGCACGTCCACGAACAGGATGAATATCATTGTCGCCAATTGTCCGGCCGCATAGGCCAACACGACCATCAGCAGGCTGCCGGTCGCAATGACACCGATGATCTGGCCGAGTTGCCCGACTGCCGTCCCCCACGCCTGCACGGCGACGATCCGTCCGTAACGTCCGCGGGCGCGGTAAAGCGAGCTCGCCAGATTTGCGGGCAGCGTGAACACGACGCCCAGCGTCATGATGGCGAACGCCAGGTCGAAACCCGGCTCGGCCGAAAATCCCAGCACCTTCGAAGGCGCGATCAGTCCGAATATCGCCAGCAGGAGCACGGCGAACAGTGCGGTGAACCAGGCGAAAAGCTGGAACACGGCGCCGTAATAGCGAGCCGTCCGGCGGTCGCAATCGCCGCGCGACTTGAATGAAAGAAAGCGGTTCAGCGCCCATGCATGCAGGCCGGCGTCGGCGGCCAGAATGAGATTGCCGGCGGCGAAAATCGTCAGCCAGGCGGACAGGGTATCGCTGGTCCAGAACTTCAGGAAAAGCGGAATCAGGACGATCTGCTGCGTCAGCGCAAGCAGCAACTGGACGATATTGGCCGACCATCCGCCGAAAATGCGACGCGCGCGGCTCGAAGCAAAAAGCGTCACGTTTCCTCACAGATATCGGCTTGCCTGACATCGGCGACCATGCCGACGCGGCGCTTCGAACGGCAGCGCGATTTGCTTTCCCGGCGAACGAGACGCCCTTTTGAAAGTCGCGTCCGACCCGATCGCACTTGATCTATGCCCCCTTGGCCGATACTCGGTATAAAGCCTTTATTGTGCCGCGGGTAACCAGACAAGAGGTTCGGCACGGCGAATTCATGGGTGCGAGGGATTGGCAGCCAAGGTACATTCCAGCGATCGAGGGGAACCTTCGGCGAAATTGTTTGCGCGTGCCGCCTCATGCGACGTAACCCCGAAAAACCGGCCGGTCCGGCTGGCGGGCTATGCGTCGCGCAAGGACCCGGTCACGACCATCCTCGACCCGCTCGAGATTTCGGTCGTTCTGCTGGAATGCTCCGGACAGCGCTGCCTGATCTTCAGCTTCGATCTCATGATCGTGGGATCGGAGCTTCAGAAATTGATTCTCGGCAGACTTCAAAGAATGGGGTTTCTGCCCGATGAGGTCATGCTGCTGGCGTCGCACACGCACGGCGCGCCGGCGACCGATCGGGCTTGCGCGCGTCTCGGGATACCGGAAGTCGAATTCGTCGACGAGGTGGCAGAGGCCGCGGAAAATCTGGTGCGCCAGATTGAGCGCCAGCAGCCTGCGGAGATCGGGCTGGAGGTCGTTCAGGGGCGGCTGGATCATTCCATCAACCGCCGCCGCTATTGGCCGTTTCCGACCTTTGGACGCACCTATGGGTTCAGGCTGACGAGCATGAGCTTTGCGCCGAACCCGTCCGGTCCCAGGGACGAGCGCGCGACGGTCGCGCTGCTGCGCAAGGCCGAGGACGGACAGCTGCTCGGCGTGCTCTGGCACTACACCTGCCATCCGACCGCGGTGGTTCCGGACAATGTCATCAGCGCCGATTATCCCGGCGCGGTGCGCCGCGCACTGCGCCAGCGCTTCGGCGAAATTCCATGCGTGTTTGCGCAAGGCTTTTGCGGCGACATCCGGCCGAACGTGCCGGTTTCGCGGCGGCCCGGCTTGCGCGAACGGCTTCGCCGCTTGATCCGCAGCGTCGTATCCGGCCCGATGTTTGGATCCCCTGCGGCGGAGGACTGGGCGCGCTGGAGCCAGAGCCTGGCCGCAAAAGTGTGCGAGATTGCCCAGGGCAGCCCGGTCAAGCGGCTGGCACCCGCCGCCTTGCGAACCGGATCGACCCGGATTCCGCTTGGCGAATTCTTCGAGGGCGCTGCCCCCGACAAGCCGCTGGCGGTTCAGCTGGTCCAAATCGGCGAGGAGCTCGAAATCGTCGCGCTGTCGGCGGAAGCCTGCGTGGAATGGGAGCGCATCCTGGACGAAGCCATCCCGCCCCCCGCGGGCCGGATCAGGCTTTATGCGGGTTACCTCGGGGCGCTGTTCGGCTATCTTCCCACCGCGTCACAGATTCCGGAGGGCGGCTACGAGGTGGAGGGATTCCAGCCATTATTTGGTTTGTCAGGTCATTTCGAGCCCGGCCGGATCGGCCCCGCAATTGCCGGGGTCGTCAAGGGCGCATTTGCGGATATGGAGCGCACAAGCGAGCGCGTGACGGGACCGGTGCCACCATCGGCGCCGGTCTGACGGGATTGCGGGGCCATTGATGACCGACGCGCCGCTTCCCGGCCGCAGCTTCAGCCCGGACGATCAGACCGCCTTCGCGCGGCTCTCGTCGGACTGGAATCCGATGCATCTGGACGCAGCCTTCGCGCGTCGCACCCAAATGGGCGCGCCCGTGGTGCACGGCATTCACACCCTCGCCTGGGCGGCGGACGCCGTGCTGCGCCGCTTTCCTCTCAAGGTCGCCAACATCCGCGCCAGATTTCTGCAGCCGCTGTACCTCAACGAACCAGCATCCATCCGGATTCGCGAGCAGAACGACAGGCAGATCGAATTCGAGGTGGTGGCCGCAAACACCGTGGTGGCGCTGATCCGGCTTTCATCGGAGCCCGGAAAATCCGCGGCCCGAACCGCGCCACTGGCGAAGTCGGCGCCCGCGCCGATTTCGCAGCCTGTCGATGTCAGCTTCGAACAGCTCGCCAGTCAGGCCGGCGCGGTTGCAACCGGCGATGGCGACGTCCGTTCGCACTTCCCCGCGCTTTCCGACTCCATCGGCGTGGCGGCCGTCAAGGCGCTGCTGGCGACCTCGCAGATTGTCGGCATGGCGTGCCCCGGATTGCATTCGCTGTTTGCCGGGCTCGAGGTGAATTGCGCTGCGGACACCGCGCAGGATGGCGCCCTCGCCTATGCGGTGAAGAAGGTCGACGCGCGATTTCGCTCGCTGCAAATCGACGTGCTGGGCTCGGGCATCGCCGGCCGGCTGGACGCCTTTGCCCGGCCGGCCCCGCCAACGCAAGCCGGCATGGCCGAAATTTCCCCGCGCGTTACGGGAAGCCCGTTCACCGGCCAGAGATCGCTCATCGTCGGCGGCTCGCGCGGACTTGGCGAAGTGACGGCGAAGATCGTCGCTGCCGGCGGCGGCTTTCCCGTGATCACCTACAGGGACAGCCGGCACGAAGCCGAGCGGATCGCGGCCGAAATTCTCGGCGCCGGAGGCCGATGCGACGTCCTGCGTTACGATGCGCTGGCGCCGGCGAGCGAGCAACTGTCGCAACTCGGCGCGGTCGATTGCGCCTACTATTTCGCGACGGCGAAGATATTCCAGCGCAAGTCGGCCTTGTACGAGCCGGACAAGCTGCGCACGTTCCTGAATTACTATGCCGATGGCTTTTTCGACCTTTGCACCGCGCTGGTTCATGACGGCGCGGGAAAGCTCGCGATGTTCTACCCCTCGACGGTGGCGATCGACGAGGGTGTCAGCGCCACGGCCGAATATGCCATGGCGAAGATGGCCGGCGAAGTCCTGGTCAAGTACCTGAACGAATCCGTGACCAACCTTCAAATCATCTCGCGCCGGCTGCCCCGCATCCTGACCGATCAGACCGCAACCGTCGGGGTCGCCAGTGCCGACAACGCGTTGGACGTGATGCTTCCCATTGTATATGAGGTGCAACAGATAGGGCGGCCCGCGCCGGCCCAGCGCGGCTGAGGCTTTCCAGCCCGAAGCGTCTCATCCCGCATCCCCATACATATTGTGCCTTCATGTCTCGCGCCGTCCGCAGCTCCGTCAAACGCCTCGCCCAGAAACTCGTCGGACGGAGCGACGTGCGCGGATTCCTGCGCGAGCGGAAATTGTGGCTTTCGAAAAAAATCTACCGCCGCCCGGTTTCGATCGCCGAGCTGCGCCAACAATTGATCGATCTGGGGGTGACGCCCGGCAAAACCCTTTTGGTCCACTCGTCATGGAACGAGTTTTACAACGTACCCCTGCGCCCGAGCGAAATGATCGACCTGTTGCGCGACCTGCTCGGCCCGGGCGGAACGCTTGCCATGCCGGCGTTTCCGATCGACCAGAATCCCGACAAGGTTTTTCTCGTCGACAGGGCGCCGGTCTATACTGGTCTGCTGTGCGAGGTGTTTCGCCGCACGCCCGACATCCGCAGAAGCATCCATCTGTCTTCATCGGTGTGCGCGGTCGGCCCCAACGCGGATTTTCTGGTGCGCGATCACCATCACGTTCTCATGCCCTGGGGAAAGGACAGCCCCTTCTGCCGGCTGGCAGAGCTGGATGCGCGGATCCTCGGGATCGGCGCCGGATTCAATTTCATGACTCATCTGCACACTGTGGAATGCCTGCTCTACGACGAGGTCCCGTTCTTCCACGGCGTATTCGACGGCACGATCAAATACCGCTGGAAACGAGCCAGCGGCGAGACCGGCGAACACGAATTCATGCGGCGGATCGGCGATATCCGGCCGCAACGGCTGCGCCGCCATTTCGGCCCGGATATCTGCGTCGAGGCGAAAATATCGAATTTGAGGATACTTGCCGCGGATGCTAAACCCTTCATCGAGCGTGCGGTCGCCCTTGGTCGCAAGGGCATTACGATGTATATCCAGCCCGTTCCAAGGCCGGAACTTTTCGTCTCTTCGAAGGGACCTGCGACCTGATGGTGAATGCGCCTGAAAGAATGAATTCGTCGGAAGCGATACTGGCCAGGGTGCAGGATGTATTCCGCGCCGAGCTCGACGATGAGGATCTGGTGATCGGGCCGGAAACCAGCCAGAAGCATCTCAAGAACTGGGACAGCCTGGCGCATATCCGGCTGGTGAGCGGCATCGAGAGCGAGTTCGATATTCAATTCAATCTCACCGAGATCGAAGCGATCAATTCGGTGCGCCAGTTTGTTCGATTGATCGAGGAACGCTCGCGGTGAGTGAGCCCCAGGTGTCGACGAGCCAGCCGACAAGGCTGCCCCTGCAGGCCCTGCCGTGGCTCCCGCGCCCTTCGGGCAAGATGCGCGAGCGGCTTGCATCGCTGCCGGCCGAACCTCTGGAGGCGCTAAAGTTCCTGCAGGCGCTGGCGCAGGCGGCGTGGGGCGAGGCAGACCTGCGCGCCTTGGGACGGAAAATCAGCGGTATTCTCAAATCGGCGCCGGCGAATTTCACAGCCGACGCGCGGAAAAACGGCCTTGTGCCGGTCCGTATCCTGATCCTGTCGGCCAGCACCGTCTCGCATATCTCCGACGCCCTGATCGGCACCGCGATCCGGTTCAACTTTCTGCTCGAGGTCACGATCGCGGAATATGAGGAGCCGGAGCCGTGGCTCGACAGGAACAGCGAGGCGCTGAAGAACAATCCGCCGGACTTCGTTCTGGTGGCGTCCGACAATCGCATGCTGAAGCTTGCCTCCCCACTCGGCGACGAAGCGGCAGCGGGACAGATCGTCGAAGCGGCGATCGCGCGGATCGGGCGGATTGCCGAAGTGGCGGAGGCCGCGACCGCCCGCCCCGTCATCGTGCAGACGCTCGCCGGCGATCCCGACGCCATTCAGTTCAACATGGATCTCGGCCTGCCGGGCAGCCCGCGTTTTCTCGCCGGCGCATTCAACCGCCGCCTGGCGCACAAGGCGCGCCAGGATTCGCGGCTGGTGCTCGACGTCAGCGCGCTGGCCGGGCTGGTCGGACAGTCGGCCTGGTCGGCCGGACGCTATTGGTACGCCGCGAAGTATCCGTTCGCGACCGCGATGATCCCGCTCTACGCCGACAACCTGATGCGGATACTCGCCGCGCAGATGGGACGGTCGCGCCGGGTCCTGGTTCTCGATCTCGACAACACCATGTGGGGCGGCATCGTCGGCGACGATGGCATCGAGGGGCTCGCACTCGGCAACGGCAGTGCGCTCGGCGAAGCGCATTCGGCGCTGCAGCGGATGGCGCTGTCGCTGAAGGAGCGCGGAATTATCCTGTGCGTTTCCTCCAAGAACGATGAAGCCATCGCGCTCGATGCGTTCCGCAACCATCCCGAAATGATCCTGAAGGAGGACGACATCGTCGCCTTCCGGGTCAACTGGGAAGACAAGGCCGCCAACATCAAGGCGATATCGCAGGCGACTCGACCTTGGTCTGGATTCCTTCGTGTTCCTTGATGACAACCCCGCCGAACGCAAACGCGTCCGCGATGCCTTGCCGGCCGTGGCCGTCCCGGAATTGCCCGAGGATCCCGGCGACTGGCTGCCGGTGTTTCAGGCGGCTGGATATTTCGAGCAGGCCGGCTTTTCCAGGGAGGACCAGCAGCGCGCCGGCTTCTACAAGGCGAACGCGCTGCGCGCCGCCCAGCTCGAGCGGATCGGCGACCACGACGACTATCTGCGCTCGCTCGCAATGACCCTGTCGATCGCGCCGTTCGACAGCGCCGGCCGCAAGCGGATTGCGCAACTGATCTCGAAGTCCAACCAGTTCAACCTGACCACCCGCCGCTACAGCGAAGCCGAAATTGCCGCGCTGCAATCGAGGCCCGACGTCTTTACGGTACAGGCCCGCCTTGCGGACATTTTCGGCGACAATGGGATGATCTCGACCGTCATTTGCCGCCAGGCCGGGCAATGTTGGGAAGTCGACAGCTGGATCATGTCGTGCCGCGTGCTGGGCAGGCGCGTGGAGGAGACCATCCTTCAGTACATGGTCGGGCAGGCCCGCCGGAGTGGGATCACCGCGATCATCGGGCGCTATATTCCGACCGCCAAGAACGGCCTGGTTCGCGATCATTTCAGCCGCCTCGGCTTTGTTCAGACCGATTCGCAACAGGACGGCGAAACGACCTGGCAGCTTGCGGTCGACAGCTACCAGGACAAGGCCCTGCCCTTGCGACTGGAGCTGCAGCGAGAGGGAAGACTTGCTTCGGCTGACGGATCATAGCCACAGGAAGCCGTAAGCATCGCAGCTCGGCCGACGACCTTATCGCCGGCGATCAGAACCGCGGATGAACTGGACGGCAGCCGCAGCCGAAAAACCTCCCAGCGCTGCCCGGACGCTCAGCGCGACCCAACCTGTCGACGCATCGCAGCTTTTGCGTCTTTTTGCCCAACATCGGTATTATCCCCGTCTGGAACGGCCCTCATTCTGCTGATACGCAACCTGGAACGAATAAGGAACGTCCTGAAAGGTTGGGCGCGGAGTGGCTGATGGAACAGATACAATGATTTCGAGTTTGTTGTTCCTCGACCACTCGACCGCTCCCATCGAAGATTAATCGGGACAACTGACCGGATCGTTCAATCTCGCCGGTCGGGTGCCTTGACGAAAATGAGATGCGGGTTGCAATTGGCCTCCGACCCCTAGGCCTATCACTTATGCGGGCATACCAAGTTGAACTCTCCTTGGAGAACCGGCATATGCGCGGCAAAAGCACAATGAGGAGGCGGTTACGCAGGGTCACATGGGTGTAGAGGGCCGGCCGCTTTCCATTCTGATCGTTTGCCAGTATTTTTCCCCGGAAAATTTCGGCGTCAACGCCATCGTCGCAGAACTCCAGCAGCGCGGTCACAGTGTCACGGTCTTGACGGGCATGCCGAACTATCCGTCGGGTGTTTTTGTCGACGGTTACGGCGGATGGAAAGTGCGCCGCGAGAGCTGGAACGGCGCAATGGTGATCCGCGTCCCCATTATTGCGAGAGGACGAAGCTCGCGGCTCAAACTGGCGCTGAATTACCTGTCTTATGCGATCAGCGCCAGCATCCTCGCACCCTTTCTGGTGAAGACCCGTCCCGACGTCATCCTGGTATACCAACTATCTCCGGTGACGATGGCGCTGCCGGCCATCGTGCTGAAGCTGATCAAGGGCTCAAAGGTCCTACTGTGGGTGCAGGACATATGGCCCGAAAGTCTCAGGGCCACCGGCATCATCAAGAATCCCCTGATCGTGGGTTCGGTGAGGTTTGTCGTGCGGCTCATCTATCGCGATTCTTCCATTATCGCCGTGCAGTCGCGCCGCTTTATCGATTTCATCCGCCCGCTGGCAACCAAGGCGAGCGATATCCGCTACCTTCCGAATACCGCCGATCGCTTTTATCGGCCCGTTGAGGTTGCCCCTGATGCCCCCGAACGAAAGTTCTTCCGGCCGGGATTTAACATCCTCTTCGCCGGCAACCTCGGATCGGCGCAGGGTCTCGAAACCGTGCTTGGCGCGATCGTGCAACTCAAGGATCACAAGAATATCCAGTGGATTTTCGTCGGCGACGGCCGATGCCGCGGCTGGCTCGAACATCAGGTCCGGGAGCATGGTCTTTCCGACAATGTCCAGATACTGGGAGCCTTCCCGCCGGAGAGGATGCCGTATTTTTTTGCCCTTGCCGATGTGCTCCTGCTCTCGCTGCGGGATGAACTGATTTTTTCATTGACCGTTCCTTCCAAGCTTCAGTCTTACCTCGCCTGCGGGCGTCCCGTTCTGGGCGCAATTTCCGGAGAGGCGGCCAACATTCTGAGCACAGCAAGCGCCGGATTGGCGGCTCCGCCCGACGCACCCGAGCGCCTTGCCGAGATGGCTTTGACCATGTCCCGGATGCCGCGCGAACGACTCAAGGAACTGGGCGACGCAGCCCTGGAATATCAACGGCGCGAGTTCGACCGGGATCACTGGCTGGATTGTCTGGAAGACTGGCTTCGCGAACTGAGCGAGCAGCCACGCGCCTCCTAGGTCGCCACCCGGAACGTTTCGATCTGGCTCGGGAAATGCTATGGAAATCGCGGCCGGCTTCGCCATCGAGGCAACTGCGACCGGCTCCGCGTGCATGATTTGCTCCCGGCAAACCACCCCCGCCGAGGTATGATTTTCGGCGGCGGTAACGGTCCTTCAGGACGGCTACGCTTGGAAGGACGCGAGGTTTGAGCAAAATTCAGTTCGAAATTCCACCCATGCCCGAGATTCCCGATTTGCCGAACCGGCAACCACACGGGCTGCCGACAAATTCGCGAAATTCCAGCCTGGACGGCCTGCGCGGCATAGCCGTGATCCTGACCTTTCTCGTGCATTATTGCGGCACGTATATGAGCTCATTCCGCGGCGCCAATCCGAACTTCGTCGCGTTCGAAGGATGGCATGGCGGCTTCGACCGGACTATGTATTGGCTTTTTCGTTCGCACCACGGGGTGTTCATTTTCTTCATGTTGAGCGGCTATCTGATCGCGAAGCTGTCGCTCAACAAGAACTTTTCCTATTTCCGGTTCTTGCGAAACCGGCTGGTTCGAATTTATCCCGCCTTCGTTCTGGCGCTCGGCGCATGTATCGCGCTCGCGGCTGCCGTCGGGCGACCGCTGCCGGATTGGCGTGAGTTCGTCTTCAACCTGCTATTCCTCAATGGATTTCCGCCGGCCCACGTCGATGGGATCGTGTTCAACAATGTTACATGGTCGTTGTTTTATGAGATGATGTTCTACTTTGTTTTTCCCGTCGTCCTGATGCTCGCGCGTTTTCTTCGTTTACCCGCTCCGGCCGCAATCGCCATCGCAGGGATCCTGGCTTCCTATGGTCCTGCCCATTTCGGATTCTACTCGGAATTCTTCCTGTTTCTGTTTGCAGGCGCCATTGCCGGCGCACTGCCCGCAGCGCAATTCGAGGCAGCCGCCAACAGGTTTCCCGACGCTGTCGTCATCGGCATCTATGGCCTCGTTACGGGACTACTGACCCTCGGTTATATTGCCACCAGCCAATTCGTGTGGTTGTTCGCATGCCTCGGATTGCTCGTCATCGGCAAGGCGGTTGGCGGCAAAGGAGCGCTGGCGCGGGCCCTTGCCTGGCGACCCCTGGTCAGCCTTGGTCGCATCTCCTATTCGTTCTACCTGCTGCATTCGATCTCGCTTGTGCTGGTTTTCAGGCTGTGGGCCCGTCTCAGCATTCCCTCTCTGGGGCTGGTGGGTAACGCGCTGTATTTGGGCCTTTTGGGTTTCGCCGGCGCCGTTGCGCTGGGTTGGGGCTCATTTATGGTTGCGGAAAGATTCTATTTTAAGCACAAGGAAGCCAGCGAACACCGCGATATGCCGGCCGGCGTCGCCGCTCGATATTCAGACACGGCAGGCGGGCGCTGAGCGAGAACCCGCAACCCCGGGGGGTGAAAGATACACAGGAAACGTCGTCGGCAGATGCGGCAGGAAAAATGAAGGTCGTACAGATCAACTCCGGCGACCTGATGGGACGCCGGTTTAACGGCTTCGATTTGACAGAACATCTGGAACGGCACGATGTTGAATCAAAGCTGCTCGTGTACTGGAACAAGCATTCAGACGCGCCCTTCGTTTCCCGCGCCTTTGCCTATCCCGGCAACCGTTACATCACGCGCGCCCTCGATATTCTCGAGCGGCAGCTCTCGTTGCACGCACGATTGCACCCTCACTCCTGGGCGCTGACGATGCACAAGGCTGTTCGGGAGGCAGACCTCATGCATCTTCATATTATTCATGACGGCTATTTCAGCCTGTCGGCGCTTCCCTACGTCACCAGCAGGAAGCCTACCGTGTGGACGTGGCATGATCCCTGGCCGATGACTGGCCATTGTATTTATCCGTTGCAATGCCGTCGCTGGCAGGTCGGTTGCGGGTCGTGTCCGGATCTGACCTTGCCGTTTCCGATGAAGACCGATCGAACCGCGGAACAGTTCTCCTGGAAGGAGCGGGTCTATTCCAAGACCAGGGCCGAAATAGTCGTCGCCTCGCGATGGATGCTGGAGATGGCCAGGCAATCGCCGCTCGCACAACATTTCAACTTCTCGCTCATTCCATTCGGTCTCGACCTGAACGTCTACAGGCCGGGCAACAAGCAGGCCGCGCGCGCGCGCCTCGGCGTCTCGCCCGGTCTTCCCGTGGTATTCATCCGCGCCTCCGCCACGCCCTTCAAGGGGCTGACTGAATTCATCGAAGCGCTGAAGGCGCTGAGCCCCGACCGCAGGATGTGCATCCTCGTGGTCCAGGAGACCGGTCATTTCGAGCAGTTCGCCGATCGACATCAGATACTGGAATTCGGCTGGACCAATGACGTGGCCTTGTTATCGGACCTGTATGCCGCCTGCGACTTTTTCGCCATGCCATCCAAAGCCGAGGCCTTTGGCTTGATGGCGATCGAAGCCATGGCATGCGGAAGGCCGGTGCTGTCGCTGGAGGGCACGGCATTGCCTTCGATTACCTTCGCACCCGATGCGGGCCTGGCGGTCGAAGCCGACGTGAGAGCCCTTGCACAGGGCATCGAAAGGCTCATCAGCAATCCGGACGAATGCGAAGCCCGGGGACGGCGGTCTCGGACGCTGGCTGAACAGCATTACGATATTGCCACACAGGCCCAATTGACGGCCGAGCTGTACCGGCGCGTTCTCGGCCGGACGTGATGAGACTTCGCACCATCGGGACGGATGCTTCGGACAGACGATGAAGATCCTACTTATATCGGACGTGCCACCCTGCGACGATTTCACCGCGGGGATCGTGCTTTCCGCCCTGGTGAGGTTTCTCCCCCGCGGCTCGATCTGCTGCTTTGCCGCCGTCAATCCCCTTATCCCGTTTCGGATGTCGTCGGAATTCAGCGGCATCCCCGTCGAGTTTCATGAAAAGCCGCTCGAGAATTGGTCGTGGTTGCCTCAGGGATTTCCACTTGGCAGGCTTTCGTCGCTCGCTTCATTGGCTGGAGAGACCTACACCGGCAACAGACAGGTCAAGTCGCTTGTCGACAGGGCCGTCGAGTTTGGCCGCAAACAGCGGGTCGATCGGGTATGGGCAGTCCTGCAGGGCCAGACGACCATTCGAATGGCGCTTGCAGTAGCCGACAGGCTGAACGTGCCGTTGCATACCCAGGTTTGGGATCCCTTCAGCTGGTGGGCGAAAGCCAACTGTCTCAACGAGCGGACCTCCCGCAGGATACAGCAACTATTCGACGAGACCATCCGAAGAAGTACCGCTGTCGCGACGGCTTCGCATCCCATGGCCCAAACCTATCGGGATCGATTTTCCGTCAAGGCCATACCGCTGATCTCGAGTTACGCACGGACCATGGCCTGTTCCCCGAGCGCCACCCCTCGCCCCGGCGAAGCTCTTACGATCGGAATGGCCGGCCAGTTCTATGCGGCAGACGAATGGCGCCAGCTCCTGGCGGCCCTAGAAGCTGAAAACTGGACGGTGGGTGGATGCCGCGTGAGTATCATGGCCATGGGGCCGGTCCGGCCCCCGGCAATGCCGGCAAATAACGTCACGTTTCTTGGTTGGAAATCGCAAACTGAAGCCGTCAAGATCCTCACCGATTGCGATTTTCTCTATTGCCCCTATCCCTTCGACCCCCTGATGGCGGAGGTTTCGCGACAAAGTTTCCCCAGCAAGCTGGTGCTCTACCTTGCGGCCGGCCGGCCGGTCATCTTTCATGGTCCGGCCTACGCCTCGGTGGCGGAATTCATCAAGGACAGAGGTTGCGGCATTCTGGCAACCAGCCTGTCCGCGGAAGGCATCCTCAAGGAAATTGAACGGCTGGTTGAGAACCGCCAATCCTATTCCGAGATGGCGTCGAATGCACAAAAAGCCTTTCTCGACGAATTCACGCTCGAATCCATGGCTCGATCATTCAACGATTTCATCGGCGCGGAGGCGACCGGTGTGATGGCCCTGCACGATCACACGAGGCATGACGGCGAGCCGCTGCAGCCTGACCAACTCCCCTCATCAAGGCGCCGATCCCTGCAGTCGGTCGTCGTCAGATACGGAAAGATCGCACGCAGGATCTTGAACAAAACACGCGCGGGCCTGGTGTGATGGCGGCTGGAGACGCGATCACGACTGTCGTGTACGACGCGGGCAAGTCGGGCGCCGGGATGGCCAGCGTTGCGCTCAACGTCCACAAGCTTTTGTCCGGTCGCCTCGATGCGGACATCGTCGCCGGTCTGGCCCCTGAAGATCCGGTCAGCAATTTGCATGTCGTCGGAGCGAGCGGCCGGGGCTTCCGCCAGGTCCCCCGCGGCTCGATGCGTGGCGTGGTTCATATTCACGGGTTGTGGACCCCGTTCGAATGGCGTGCCTATCAGGAAGCCAGGGCGCGCGGGGCCCGCCTGGTGATCAGCCCGCATGGCGCGCTCGAGCCGTGGGCGATCAGGCACAAGCGGGTAAAAAAGCTGGCCGCGTGGTGGCTGTACCAGAGGAACATTTTGCAACAGGCCGATCTGCTGATGGCGAGTTCCGATATCGAACGCGACAATTTCCGCAAGCTCGGACTGACGGCGCCCATTGCGGTCGTTCCGGTCGGTGTCGATACCACCGACCGGCCGCAGGATCAGTCCGAGACGAATATGCTCGATCGCGAAAAGATCGTGCTCTTTCTCGCGCGCCTGTCACCCAAGAAGGGCATTCCGGACCTGCTGGAGGCATGGCACCGGATGATCGACCGTCGCGGACACGAGCTTCATATCCACGGCTACGGGCCGGCGTCATATCGCAGGCATATTGAAGCGCGGATCTCGGCGCTGGGGCTGGGCGATCACGTCAAACTGGGCGATCCGCTATATGGCGCTGAAAAGTGGAAAAAATTGCAACGCTCATCGATTTATGTTCTCCCTTCCTACAGCGAGAACTTTGGAATCACGGTCGCCGAAGCGCTGCTGTCGGGCCTGCCGGTCATTACTTCAAGGGCTACGCCGTGGAGTGAATTGTCCTCGCGGGGCCTCGGCTGGATTGTGGACAACGACGTGACCCAGCTGCGCGACGCCCTCGACCTTGCCGTATCGACGGAAGCCGGCCGCCTCCGGTCGATCAGAGAGGAAGCCCGGGATTACGCGCAGCAGTTCATGTGGCCCCCGATCGCGGAGCGGTATGTGGCCGCTTACAAATGGCTTTCCGAGCCGGGCACGGCCAAACCGGACTGGGTGACCCTGGCAAAATAGACTTGCGCGGAGTCAAACTCGAACCGTGTAATGGTGTTTGGCGCAGCAATGGACATCCCCTCGAAGTTAAGGCAAAACGGCCGAATGTAGCGCCCGCCGCCCGGCGGATTCAGGCGGGGCGACGATCTGCAACCTGCGCGCCGGAACAATTTCTTGAATGGACTGACCCCGATGGCGGAAAACTTTGATTTGGAAGGCAAGGTCCTTTTGATCACCGGAGGCACCGGCTCCTTCGGCAATGCCGTCCTCAAGCGATTCCTCAAGGCCGACGTTCGCGAGATTCGCGTCTTCAGCCGCGACGAGAAGAAGCAGGAGGACATGCGGCTGGAATTGAAGAACGACAGGGCGAAGTTCTATATCGGCGATGTCCGCGACTTCTCCAGCGTCGCAAACGCCATGCAGGGCGTCGATCTCGTCTTCCATGCCGCAGCCCTGAAGCAGGTTCCGTCCTGCGAATTTTATCCGATGGAGGCAGTCCGCACCAACATTCTGGGTGCGGAAAACGTGCTCGAAGCCGCGGTGCGGGCCAATGTACAGAGGGTGGTCGTTCTGTCGACCGACAAGGCGGTTTATCCGATCAACGCCATGGGCATGAGCAAGGCGTTGATGGAAAAACTCACGGTAGCAAAGGCGCGCTTTCTGCCGCCGAATACCGGCACGGTTCTGTGTGCGACCCGCTATGGCAATGTGATGGCCTCGCGCGGCTCGGTCATTCCCCTCTTTGTCTCCCAGATCAAGGCGGGCAAGCCGATCACCCTCACCGATCCGCAGATGACGCGGTTCCTGATGTCGCTCGACGAATTGGTGGAGCTTGTGCTGTTTGCCTACGCCAACGGCCGCCAAGGCGACGTTCTGGTGCAGAAATCACCGGCTTGCACGCTGGATGTGCTCGCCAAGGCCCTCATCTCTGTTTTCGAGCGCGATGTTCCGATCCAGGTCATCGGCACCCGCCACGGCGAAAAGAAATACGAATCCCTGGTGTCGCGCGAGGAAATGGCGAGGGCCGAGGACCTCGGACGATACTACCGCATTCCCGCCGACGACCGCGATCTCAACTACAACAAATATTTCGTCGAGGGCGAACGAAGCATTTCGCAAATGGCCGACTACACCTCCGACAACACGGAAATGCTCGACGTCAACGCCGTCAAAAAGGTTCTGCTCAACCTCGATTTTATTCAGCAGGAACTGGCTAATTCCGTCGCGGCCTGACCGAGCCATCGTCCGGCTCACTCCGCTGCGGAGAGCGCCGGACGGGTTCTACGAACCCTTCTTCCGGAAGATCACGCAACCTTCGATCGGAAGGTCCGTAAGCATTGCCGGGGAAAAGGTCTCATTGTCGAAGCGGTCGAACGGTTCCCATGCCCAGCTCGGTACATCCTCGCGCTTCAATCCGCCATAGGCTTCGAGCATGTAGGTAAAGTGGCGCCTGAACTGCCCCTTGTTGTCGTGAAGGGGATAGACGATCAGTTCCGTGTTCGTCGCATCGGCGATGTCTTGAAGAACCGATCGCGGGAATGCCCATTTGTCGTCGAGGTCCCGCCAATTCCGCACCCGCCGCAGGATCTGCGGTTCGAGCATCTTGGCGATGTTGCCGGCAAATTTGACAACGGGACCGCCGCTGCGCCAGCCGCGGCGACCCGATTCAGCGACCACCTCCTGACAAGCCAGCCGCAGGATCGCGAGCCCTGCTTCGAACGGCTCGAAGAATACCGCTGACCCGCCCGGCTTCAGCACCTGCATGGCTTCGGCAACGAAGTCGCCCGGCTCGGACAGGTGATGAAGAATCGCCGAACCGAGCACGAAGTCGGCGACACCCGGGACGATATAAGGCTTATGCGCGTCCATCGCGACCGCAATGCAGCGGTCGGTCATACCGCGGGATTCGAGCAGGCGATGCAGGATTGAAAGCAGATTGGGGCTGATGTCCGTTGCAACGATGCTGGCGTTTGGAAACAGATCCAGCATCGGCAGCGTGCTGTTGCCGAAGCCGCAGCCAAACTCCACGATCAGTCGCGGATCGTTGGCTCCGACCCGTTGCGCGGCAGCCGAGATCAGGGAGCGCCAGTAATCGAAACCCTGATACTTCTTGTAGTAATCCTCGGCCTGACCGAGAAACGCATCGTTCACACCCTCGCGTTTCGATCCAACCTCTGGTTGAGGAGAAAGAACGCCCCGGAACGCCGGGTCCTCGGCAGCTCCCAGATCCAGCAATGGATGCACGAACATCGACTGAAAATTAACCGGCACTTACCCCTCCAAAAGGCGCGCAACGGGAGATAGCGAGACTGGGTATTATAATTGTCGATACGGAACAAGGCACCAAAGGTGGAACCGAGCACTCTTTCGGCGCTTTTCGTCCGCGAAGGCCGCGATGACACCCTCGGCAAGTTCTAAATTGCACAACAGGCCTCAGCGCATGAAAACGACCGCACCTTCGATGATGAGATCGGCCTTCATGTCGGCGGTGAAGAAATCGGAATCGTACCGCTCGATTATTTTCCACGCCCAATCCGGGAGATCCTCGATCCGCAATTGGCCGTACTCGGTGAGCGCGCGCCGTGTCTGCCAGGCGAACAGGTCGGGACGGTCGTAGAGATGAATGATCTTTACGTCGCTGGCACCGACGGTTTCTCCGAGCCGTTCAAAATACCGGCGGGTAAACAGCCATTTGTCGTCAAGCTCGAACCATCTTTGCGACCACTCCGGTAAAGCGAGCCGGTGCGACCTGACGCGGATGTCGTTGGAAACGGCATCCAGAAAATCGAACACGGGTCCGGATTGACCCATGCGCTCGGCCTGTTGGCGGATCTGGCTGAAGATAAGCCGCAGGATCGCGTGTCCGGCCTCGAACGGCTCGAGAAATATCGCTGGCGAATTTGGACGAAGCACGCGCATCGCGGAGCTGACGGTTCGGACCGGCTCGGCGATATGATGGAGTACGCCGCAGCCAATGACGGCATCGGCAAAGCCTTCGTTGAAATAGTCTCTCTGCGCGTCGACCGCGACCGGCAGGCAGCGGTCGATCAGATTTCGTTTTGTCGCTTCCCGATGAAGAATGGCCAGCAGATCCGGACTGAGGTCGGTCGCGACGACCGAGAGATCAGGGTAATGCGCCAGCAGCGGGATGGTCGTATTGCCGAACCCGCACCCCACATCGACCATCGTTCCCGAGGTGGCGCCGGGATAGCGTTCGAGAATCGGATTCAACAGCGAAAAGATGTGGTCGAACATCTCGAAACGATCGAACCATTGCTCCGCGCCGCTGAGGAAATTCTCCGTTATTCCCTTTCGCTCCAATCCGATCTCCGAAACCGGGGTGAAGACGCCGGCATACCGCGGATCCGCCTCGCCCAGATCGGTCAGCGCTTCCGAGAAGCTGGCAGGCAGACGTTGGCGGGGCGGTCCGGAGAGCATGGCCTGACGGTACCTCTACTTGGACTTCTGCCAATATACCGCCGCGCCGTCGACTTCCTGAAGCGCATCGTCGATGCCGTGCCTGGCGCGGAACTCCTCGACGGCCTTGCGGCATGGCGGCAGAATGAAATCGTCGACGATCACAAAACCGCCCGGCGACACCTTGTGGTAAAGCGCATCCAGCGCCTCTATCGTCGAGGAATACATGTCCCCGTCAAGTCTTAGAAGCGCGAGCCGCTCGATCGGCGCCGAAGGCAGCGTGTCCTTGAACCAGCCCTTGAGGAACCGCACATTCGAATTGAGCAGGCCGTAGCGTTCGAAATTGGCCCGCACGTCTTCGAGCGAAACCGCGAGCTGTTCGAACGTATGATGGATGTCGCCGCTATCGACCGGATAGCGCTCCTCATCCGCGGGCGGCAGGCCGGCGAAGGAGTTGGCAACCCAGACCACACGATCCGTCTGATCGTGGGCAAGCAGGATGGCACGCATGTAGATACACGCTCCCCCTCGCCAAACTCCGGTCTCGATGACATCGCCGGGAACGCCGTTCTCGATGATTTTTTCGAGCAGAAAACGAACGTTTCGCATCCGCACCGTGCCGATCATGGTCTGCGCATGTTCGGGCCAGTCCCGGCCGAGAAATCTCAACTCGGGGTTGAATCCCTTTTCTACCCACGGGCTGATGGAGGCGTCATTCGATACGGTGCCCGTCAGGCATGCTTCCAGCAGGTCAAGATACCGGGCGGTGACAGCGACCGTCGCAACGCCTCCGAGCGGCCCCGCTGCCTTTTTTTGCAATCTGGTCCCGCCCCATTCCATCATGGCAAGGCGCGCGGAAATACCGGCCAGCATCGTATCATACCGTCGCTGCAAATCGTGAAGGTCATCAGCAAGCACAGCGTAGGCGCGCTTGGTGCCTTCGAGCTGCGCTTCCAGAACCTGCCTTTGACCAAGCCATGTACTTTCGGAGACGAGCGGCTCGACGGCTCCTTCAGATCCTTGATTGGGATTGCCGGCACTTCCCGCATATCTGTCGAAGACCTGAATGAACTTTTCCAGCTGTGTTTCAATTATCTTCTGCTGCGCGAGAAGCGTCTTCCGCGAGCCGTCGGGCCTGGCAAAAATTCCCCGTATGGAGGGCAACATTTCTCGCCACCTGAATATCGACATTGCCTTGGATTCCGTCTTCTTGATCTGCCGCGAAGGCTTTTCATTCAATCGGGCTGCTGCTGCAAGAGCGCGCTTTTGGGAAAAGCTCGATATCGCATCGACGATCGAGTCTCCCACCACCGGTATGCGCCCTGCGAGATACAACACCAGCTCACGGACTTTTGCCCTCCTCGAGCGCACAATCGGCGGACGAGGCAAGGAAGCCGCGGGGGAAGTCGGGTCGAACGCTACCCGGGCCGCAGGCGCTGCGCTGAGGTCTGCCTCCGTCGTCCCCAAGAAATCCAAAAGCCGTGACTTCATTCGTTCGAGAGTAAACTCGGCCTCGAATGCATTTTGCGCATTGCGCGCGATCTCGGCGTAAAGATCAGGTTCCGTTACCAGTCGAAACAATCCATTGTAGGCAGCCGCGGCGCCTTTGCCCACAACGACAAGGCCCGCACGACGATCCGCGAGAAACTGTGCCGGCGATGCGAAATCGGGACCATGGAAAAGAACCGGACGACCGGCGGCGAAATAGGTCACCAGTTTCGATGGAAAGCTAAGCTTCGTCACCTCCGACAGCGAAGGTTGCGACGGATAGGGGCAGTACAGGATGTCTGTCTCCTCAGACAGAATACGAATGGCCTCCTTCTGAGCCTTCCATCCCAGAAACTCGCAGCGGCCTTCCGGAATGGGCGATGAGGGCACGTAATGCCCGAGCACCTTGATCCGGACCTCGCGGCCATCGACCTTCCAATCGGCGGAGTTCAGCGCCTGCACGAGCTGCTGCCACTCCTGGTCGGCGTAGAACTGCCCGGCCACGCCGATGACGACTTCACCATCCCGGCGAAGCTTCGGTTCAGGATGCAATGCCTCATCGCGGGCGTGGCTGGCAATCAAGGGAACACAACGAGCGCCGTACCGGATCTCGTACTCTCGCGACATGGCCCAGGAAGCCGTGGCGCAGGACTTGGCGCGCTTCATTACCTCGTCGAACTGCGCAAGCGACTGCTTCTTGTGCCAGCTGTCCACCGCATTTGCATCCAGCCACCATGATAACGGGTCCCATACCTGCGTATGCAATGGCAGATTGAGCCGGTCCGCGAGGCTGGCCGCCACCCGAACCATGGTCTGCCCCTGCAGGACCGCCCAGATGGTGTCGACGTTCTGCCGTTGCGCGAAATCGGCAACGTGATTCACCAGATTGGGCACAGCGATCCGGCAGCGCGCTTCCTCAGCCAAATAGGAAGCACCCCTGCGGAGCAGCCCCGCCCCCGCGAAAGCCCGCTCTCTGGGCTTCGGGACGAATTCCATCGGCAACCACGCCAGGTCAGGGGCAAGCTCGATGGTCGGCAGCTCGGGATTTACAATTGAGAAACATGCGATCGAACCATGAGGCATCATCCGGCAGGCCTGCGCCAGCACCAGGCCCGCGGTGTAATTCGTGGACGGGGGGATATCGGTAAGCAGCAGAACCTTCACGACGTTACCATTCCTTCGGCGTCTATCGGCACTGGGCGGCGAGCGGCAACCGCCCGATACAGCTGGGAAAGTCTATCGGCAAAGATTGTGTCATCATAAAATCGCTCGGCGATTTCACGGGCCTTGCGGCCCCGCCGGAGTTTGTCATCCACGTTCTCCACCAGCGAGGTCACGGCGGCCGCCAGAGCTCGCACATCCCGCATCGGCACCGCAATTCCGACATCGGGCGCGAAGGTGACTTCGGGCAGCGATGTGCCTTCAAATACGATGACCGGCTTGCCGCACGCCATCGCCTCCACTGCCATCAATCCAAACGCTTCCGCCGTCGACGGCATCACGAAAAAATCCGAAGCGGTATAGGCGTCGACCAATTGATCTTCATCGTCGGACCAGTCCAGACTGACGATCTGATGCTTGCCGATCAGACCATCGAACCGGCCGACATCCTGCATCGAGAGAACGCAGACCGGCGTATCAATGCGCTCCAGCGCCGCGACGAACTCGCGCACACCCTTGAACGGGCTATCGTACCCCCGCACCGCGATCACGACGTGTCCCGGCCGAACCCCGAATTTCTCTCGCGCCGGTCGGGGATCGCGGGGCCGATAGCGCTTCAGATCGAGGCCGAAGGGAATGTGGTGCAGTCTGGCATGTTTTCCGATCGGAGATTCCGCCGCCATCTTCATCATCCATCTGGATGCGAGCACGATGTTGACAGGCGAGTGCTCCACCGTCCATTTCTTCAGCGCAAAGCCCGTTCGGGTGTTGTCGTGGGATACGGCGAAAGGTCGTTCGAGGTCCGGACATTCGCCGCAGCCGATTTTCCACCGCTCGCATTCCATCGGATAGATGCAATGCCCGGTCATTGTCCAGGGATCGTGCCAGGTCCAAATGCTCGGCTTCAGACGGCTCAAAAGCGGCATGGCCAGGATGCTGAAAAAGCCGTCATGAATGATCTGATAGTGCACAACATCGGCTCTGCGAAACGCGCCCTGAAGGGGCAGTCCAAAACTATGGAGCTGCGCCACGGAATGTAAGGCGTGATGACGTTCCCAACGACTTGTGACCTTCGTGAAAAATGATCGGCCGGGATATGAAAGCGCACGTTCTACGGCGGGATCCTGCGAGCGAGGCTCATAGGCCAAAAAGGTCGAATTGATAGCGCGTTGCCTGAGCATATCGCGTATCGCGAAGCCGTTGAATTGGCTTCCGAGCAGATCTCCTCGGCCCACTTGCAGCAGATTTAACATGAAAAATTGACTCGATCTCGCCGCGAGAATCGGAGGGCGCATTCCGTCAAGACAGGCCGCGATCGGGCGCGAATTCGCCCGCTATACAAATTCTGGCCAAAATCATCAAGAAGTTCCGTTTTTTGGCTGTGAACAGCCCAACGGAAGACAGGCGCCGGGCACCCTCCTTTCATGGCAAGGGGTGTTCTTCCCCGGACACGGCATGCATCTCGATTTCCATCGGAAGGCCCACGAGCACTCCCTTCTCGATCGGCGATTGGACCTCAAACACCAGGGCTTCGTGCACCCAATGATGCTGAACATGGCTGTCGATGGTTCCGGACGCTATTGCGGCAGCGATGGCGTAAGGGCCCGTCCTCAGCAGCGGCAGATCGAACGTGAACCGCGCATCGAGCTCGCTTCCAGGATCCAGACCGATCGGGGAATCCTGATACGTGAAATACGTGTTCTCTCCCACAAGCCACTGGCCGAGACGGTCCTTGATGTGAAAACCGACGATGGGCCGCTCGATTCTCGCATTGGCTTTCACGCGCACAGTGACCTGCACTTCCTCGCCGCCCCGTATCAGTCCAAGCTCGTCACCATCGGGCCTCGTCATCTTCACTTCGACGATGGTCGCCTCCCCGGAGCCATATGAGGCGCTGTCCGGATCGAATTCGAGCACCCGGATCAATTGATCGACGGATCCAACGCTCCGCTTCGCCGGGATCCTTTCCTTCGGCGCCCGCTTCTTCGGCGCCAATTCCGGGGCCAGACCGGCCGCCTGCGTTTGAATGGAAGTGATGTATGCCTCACAGACGCCCTTGGTCTCTCCCTGCGCCCGCACTTCGCCTCCATCGAGCCAGATCGCCTGATCGCAAAGGTTCATCACGGCGCCGATGTCGTGACCGCAAAACAGAACCGTTCCCTTGTCGCGAAAGCTGCGCAGCCAGCGCATGCATTTCTGCTGAAAATACGCATCGCCCACCGCGAGTGCTTCGTCGACGATGAGGACGTTTGCGTCGACATGCGCGATGACGGAAAACGCCAGACGCATCGACATGCCCGATGAATAGGTCTTGATCGGTTGATCCACGAAATCGCCGATATCGGCGAATGCCATGATGTCGTCGAGTTGATCGTCGATCTCGGCATGGGTCAGTCCCAGCACGCTGCCGTTGAGATAGATGTTCTCACGCCCGGTAAATTCCGGATTGAATCCCGATCCCAATTCGAGTAGCGCGGCGACGCGCCCCTTCACTTCGGTTGATCCTTCCGAAGGCGTCAGCGTGCCGCACATCATCTGAAGCAGCGTCGATTTTCCCGAACCGTTGCGGCCGATGATCCCGACCATTTCGCCGCGGCGTGCGGTAAAATTCACATCCCGCAGCGCCCAGAATTCGCGGAAATATCTTCGCGGCGCCGGGTTTGCGCCCACCAGCCGGGCGACTCGCTGCAACCGCGGCACGATCGACTGCAGCATCCGCTGATGCGGGGTCGAATAGACCTGATAGCATTTGCTGAGATGGATGGCGCGCAAGGCGATATCAGAGGACATCGGCAAACCCTCCCCTCGCACGCTGGAAGACGAATAGTCCGAACCAGCAGACTGCGAGCGAACAAAGGGTATAAACCGCGAGCAAGCTCCAACTCGGGAGATGCCCGAACAGCAAGACCTCCCGCGCTTGCTCGACGATGAAGGTCAGCGGATTCAGATAGATGTAGGTGCGAAACCGTTCCGGAACGGCCGTGATCGGATAGAACACCGGCGTCAGGAAAAGCATCAGCGTGATGATGACGCCCATCGCCTGGCCGAGATCGCGAAGATAGACTCCCAATGCGCTGATCAGGAGGACCATCCCCAACAGCAGCACCAGATACGGTATCAGGATCATCGGCAGGAAGATCGCAGTCCACTGAACGGTGTGAGCCAGAACGAGGTTCAGCAGC
>CAWFYF010000002.1:0-1043389 GCA_963819935.1 uncultured Alphaproteobacteria bacterium | reverse complement strand
GCGCTCGAGCCTGGCATCTGTTGGGATCAGGTAATTCGTGCCGTCCATCTCAATGCCGTGACCCGCGTAATAAACGACAGCTATGTCGGAGTCGCGGGCTTGATCGGCGAAATCTCGCAGCGCCCGCCGCATTTCCGCCGCTTGAAGATCGAGTCTTGATTTCAACGATCGATCGAAACCCGTGCCCTTCAAGGTAGCAGCAATGGCTGCGGCGTCATTGGCCGGGTTTGGAAGCGCCGCCGCGTTCTTGTAATTGGAATTACCGACAACCAGCGCCACGCGCTTCTCGGCTAGAGCCGGTTGACAAACGAACAGGAGCCCAACGACGAGAAATAACTTGGAAGAAAAGCGCATGGCGAAACGTCCACGAATATCCGCCTCAGCATACCAAAAACCTTGGGCGGATGGCGGTGAGACCAGGATGTCTTGTTCACATCTTGCTGTCGATGTGGTCGACTTCAGTTCATTAGTTCTATTGCAACTCTCGAACGTTCTATCACGAGTGCGTTACCATAACGACCCAGAGCGATCCGGACATCGCTTAAATGGGAGCAAGTGGCGGACCCTTTTGTGTAGCAGGGGGCAATCGCGGGCGTTCGCGATTCCTGAGCTATTTCTGGCCTCCAGCCCATAGCGATTCGGCAGATGGGGGCCGCCTGCCGCGACTTGTTCAGCAAGAAGTTTGGCAACCGAAGAGTGGGTGCTCCGCGCGTCCTGGCTTGACTGCCGGCCGATACAACGCTTCCACGAAGATGGCCCTGGACTGAATTGATGGATGGCGCGCCTTCGACATAGGCACCGCGGGCCTGCGGACCGATATTGCCGATTTCTTGAACCGAAATCGAGTTCGCCACGACAGATGTGCGGGAAATTAGGTGTCGCGTTCCTTTGACGGGGCGCTGCTCCGCGCCGAGCATCATCTTGAGCCGAGGAATCCCCATGGCCCCTCAATCGAAGCAGTATCTGAACAATATCTGGGTTCTGGAGACGTCGCCCGCCTATCGGCATGAAGTCGTCCGTTACCTCGACCTGGTCCGCACCACGAGTGCCGGCAAGACATTGTTTAACTACATCAACCAGCGTCCGCAGTGGATGCTGATTATGCCCTTTCATCCGACCGCCAAGGATCCGGTGAACGCTTATGCTTACCCGCAGCAGGGAAGCGAAGCGGATTCCTATGTGAAATTCGCCCCAATGATGACTTCGTTTACGTTGCCGGGCAACATCACCATTGAAATCCCTACCGGCTTCGGAACGGCAAGGGAAGCATGGTCTATGTGGACTTTCATCCGGCGACATGGCGTCAGCTAATCAAGAATACCGGCCGATCGCGCCGAATGGCCGGAGAAATCCTGTTTCACGAGATGGTGCATGGCTATCGCATGCAATGTGGTCTCATGCGCGACGACAAGGTCGCCGGGCACGAGAAGATGGACAACATCGAGGAGTTCTATGCCATCCTGGCTGCGAATGTGTATCGCTCGGACCGGGGCTTCACCTCGCTTCGCACCGATCATTGGGGATTCGAGCGACTGAAACAAACCGACTCCTATCCCGAGGCGTTCTACGACACCTTCAAGAAAGAGATCGACGACTGGTTCGATAGACAGCGCCCCTTCTGTCTCGACATGGCGCGCGTGCCGGCAAAGTTCAATCCCTTTCGCCACGCCGCGATTGCGCGAGGTTTCATGACAGGTCCGTTGACGCCGATGCGGCTCTAGTCACCTTGGCAACCGGACGTCGCTTGGACCAAACATACAGCTTAGCTGCTCGGCGCAACCATTCACTGTGCCGATTTCGCAGGCGCGACATCGTGGAAATCTCCAGAGGTCCGAGGAACTTATGTCTTCTTCTGTTTTGCTGAAAGTTTACATCACGCCATTTGCCGAGAAGGGCGTCGGGGAGGCGGAGAAATGGAGCCGCGATACGGCCAAAGAGGCCCTCAATGTGGTCAATGCGATCTGGTCAAAGGCGAATATTGCGTTTGTGATCAATGATTGCACCACGGACAAGCCGCTCGACATAGCAAAGAGCGCGCGCAACGATGATCGGCGCTTGCTGGACGTCCTTAGCTTGCGACATGCACCGGACAATCTGGTCCACATTTACCTCGTCAATCCGATTGAAAATCTCTCTGCTGGCGGAAGCTCATACCCTGATAGCGATCCCGAGCCGGCCAGTTTCATCCAGTGGTACGGCAATGTCGACGCCAATGGTCGGGCCTGGGCCCATGAACTCGGCCATCTGATGAGTTTGGATCATGTCGAGATAGACTACGCCGACGAGAGGCAGGCGGCGCTACGCAGCAACCTCATGACGAAAGGATTGAGCATGGGCAGGGACCTGACCGACAAGCAGATTGACAGAGTTAGGGGCTCAAAGCTGCTCAAGCGATTTAGCGGCTGATCGTCGGTTGTGAGGGTACGTGCGTGCTCTTGTCCAGCCTCGCGAGATGACGATCCATTGGATGTGCTTTCTGCGTTCGGCGAAACGCAGCGGAATGGCCGCTCCTGGGCGCGGAGCGGGCGGTCGCCGAGTTGGGCGGCCTCCAAGTTACAAGTGCGATTTACAGTTCATGCGTAACCCATTGATCTTGTTAGGCCGCAAGGCAAGATAATTTACATCTAAGCAATTGAAATGCACGAAAACCCTCAAACTCTTAATCATCGGGTCCCAGGTTCGAGCCCTGGTGCGCCCACCAAGCTTTTCAAGCAGTTGGGACCATACGCGAAGCGATAGAGCGGCCTGAGGTGGCGGTCGGCCGCTTGCCGGCGCATTACGTCGCCTCGTCGCGCAGCTGGTACCAGCGATAGAGCATCCGCTGCCCGATCCGGCGAAACGGGGCGAAGGGATGTCCCGGCAATGGCGAGGTGAAGATCGGCAGATCCTGCCCGGCGAACTCCTGTCCAGCGATCATCTGCGCCATGCGCCGGCCGGCTTGTACCGAATAAGAGACACCGTTGCCGCCATATCCGAGCGCATAGAAGAGATTCTGCTTCGGATCCGGGCGAAAGATGCGCGGCATCATGTCGTGGCTGACATCGACCCAACCCCACCAGGAGTAATCGATCTCGATGCCGCGCAGCGGCGGAAACTTGCGGTGGAGTCCGTCGATCAACAGCTGCAGGTGCCGGTCGTGGGTTGCGTCGGCGCCGGTGATGGCGCTGCGGCTGCCGATCTGCAGCCGGTTGTCGGGAAGCAGCCGATAGTAGAAGCGCAAAGTGCGTGTATCGGTGATGACCTGTTTGGTGCGGAAACCGGTCGCCTCCAATTCAGCCGCCGTCAGCGGACGGGTAACGAGCGAATTGGACAGGATCGGCATGCATCGCCCGCGCAACAGCGGCGTCAATCCCAGAGAGGTGTATGCACCTGTCGCGATGGCGACCGCGCGTGCCCGCACCGTGCCGCCCGGTGTGCGCAGCAAAAATACGCCGTCGCGCTGTTCGATCCGCAGCACCGGGCTTGCCGGATGCACGCTGGCGCCGAGCTTGCGAGCCATGATCTGACAGCCGAAGGCGAGCTTCGCCGGATGAACGCCGGTGCCGAGCGGCTCGTGAACGGCGCCGACGGATTCCGCCTCGTCGACGAAATCGCCGCGTAGCTCGGCGCGCGATACGACCCGGGTCGGATAGCCGAAGACGTCGTTGAGAATTCTGGATTCGGCGGCAATCTTCTCGAGGCTGCGCTGGCGATGCGCGATGTAGAGATGGCCGCCGCGCTGCGGCTCGCAATCGACCGGGCTGGACCGGACCAGCTCTTCGAAAGTCTCGAAGCCGCTCGTGATCTCAGCATGCATGCGTCGCGCGAGGTCGACGCCCCAGCGTTCGATCCATTGCGAGCGGGACAGGCGGCCGGAGGCGTTTTGCGCCTGGCCGCCGTTGCGGGTACTGCAGCCCCACGCCACGCGATTGGCTTCGAGGACCGTGGCCTTGATGCCGAACTCGCGGGCCAGAAAGATCGCGCAGGCAAGGCCGGTATAGCCGGAACCGACGATGGCGACATCGGCATCCCTGTCGCCAAGGATGGGTCCGTCGGATGGCGGCGGCGTTCCCGCGGTGGCGATCCAATAGGTCGGCGCGTAGTCCCGATTATGACCGGGACCGTCGGAAACCAGCGGGTCGTAATGCGGATCATAGGCCGCCGTCGGCACCGTCGAATGCACGTTCATCGAGAAACGGTCTCCTCGGCGTGAAGCGCGGGCTGCAGCGGCCGGTCCTTGCGGAAGGCGCGCTTGGAGCAGATCCTGTCGCCGCGAAACACGAAGAGATCGCAGCCTTCGGCCTCGACGCGCTGTCCGTCCTTGGCGGTAGCGCGAAAGATCCACTCGGAAACGCCACGGTCGCCAAACACTTCGTGGTTGGTGCACTGCCAGCTGACGTCAGGCATGGCGGTCCAGACGGCTTCGAACGCGGCGCGCACTTCGCCGGTGCCCGACAGTCTTCGCCCGCAAACCTCCAGGCCTGCGGCAGCATCGAAGACGATGTCGTCGGTCATGCAAGCCATCACGGCCGCGCCGTCGTGCCGATTGAAGGCGGCGAACAGATTTTCGAGAAGGCTGCGCCTGCGAGCATCGAGCGGTTGCATGTCGGGTTCCTGCTGGCCAGGGAGAGCGTCAGGGCGGGCCGCTTCGCGGCTCATTCGCAGACTGACATCTGCCGGCGAGCGCATTTAGAACCAGATCGGGCGAGCTCTGCGACCAGAACTGGCTCGACATGAGGGGCCCGGTTGGAGCCTTGCCCGTCCTCGGTTGCCAACGTTGTGCGAGTGGGATGCACGCCTCCGCCACAATGGTAAATCAATTCGCCGCGTCGCCGCCGGGATTGCCGATCATATTGGCGGGGAACGGACCAGCGAACTGATCCGGCGCGTTCAGCTGCGCGCGAGAACCGATCCCAGCCGCTCGATTCCCGCTTCGATCCGGTCGGTTCTGATCGACGAGAAGCCAAGCCGGAAGCAATGCCGGGTGGCCAACTCATCCATCGAGAAGACGTCGCCAGGTTCGATCACGACGCCTTCGGCGCGGGCGGCCTCGGCGAGCCCGGTGGTATCGGTCCCGGGCGGGCAGGTGATCCAGTAATTGGTGCTGCCGGCACCGCGCGACCAGCGGCAGTCCGGCAGGAATTGCGGCAGCAGCCGGTCCAGCAGCTTGGCGCGCTCCAGCAGCACCCGGGCGACTTGCGCCAGATGCGACCGATAATGGCCGAGCCCGATGAAGAGCGCGGCGACGCGCTGGTTGTTCAAGGGCGGATGACGCAGCATCAGACGCCGCAGCGCCCGCAATTCGCGAATCACGGGCGCCGGCGCCACGACGTAACCGAGCCGCAGGCCGGGAGCCAGCGCCTTGGAAAGACTGCCGACATAGAGCACGCTCTGGTCGCGATCGAGGCTCATCAGCGGAGGGACTTCGCGACCTTCCGGAAACAGTTCACTTTCGTAATCGTCCTCGATCAGGACGATGTCGCGCGCCTTGGCGATCTTCAATATCTCCATGCGGCGCTCGATCGACATCGTCACTGCGGTCGGACATTGGTGGCTGGCGGTAACATAGGCGAGGCTGCAGCGTTCGAACGCCTCGTCGGGCACCAGTCCCTGGTCGTCGGTCCGCAGCGGCACGACGCCTGAGGTCAGCATCGCGAAGATGTTGCGGGCGTCCGGGTAGCCGGGATCTTCCATCCCGACCCGTGTCGTCGGCTGCAGGAACAGCTTCGCGATCAGATAGAGCGCGTGCTGGGCCCCGATCGTCATCATGATTTCATCGGATCGGGCGCGGATGCCGCGGCGCGGAAGCACCTGCCGCTGCAATTGCTCGATCAAGGCCGGATCGTCGCCGTCGATCATATCCCTGGCCCAGTTGTTGATCTCCGGGACGCTCAGCGCTGCCCGCGCGCTTTCGCGCCAGTCATTGGTCGGGAACAGGCTTGGGTCGAACTGGCCGAAGATGAACGGGTAGGGGTAGCTTTGCCAATCGAGCGGCTTGACGATGTTGCGAAAGCGCGACGGCCGCAACGCGAAGCGCCCGGTCCAGCGGCTTGAGTCAATTTCGGCAATTGCCGGGCCGTTGGCGGGCGTGCCGATCTGTTTCGGCAGGCCGGCGACGAAATAGCCGCTGCGCTCCCGCGATACCAGGAAGTTCTGGTCCACCAGCTGTTCATAGGCAATGACGATGGTGTTGCGCGATACCTTGAGCAGCGAGGCGAGGTCGCGGCTCGACGGCATGCGAACGCCCAGCGGCAGACGGCCGTCCTCGATCGCGGTCACGATCATTTGCCGGATCTGAAGCTGCAGGAAAGAGCCGGCGCGATCCAGGCCCTGGAACAGCGGGCCCCAGAACAGGACATCGTTCAGCGGAACGACCGTGGTTTCCCCCGGCACGTCGGATCGGCGCAATGGTGCGAATTTTCCCATCTGAAACCCGTATTCAGCGATCTGGCCAGTTGACCCACAGTTGCGAGAAAAGTGAAGCAAAAACCACGCCATAGGGCCCCCTTGATGAGGGGCAGTCGGCATAGGCTGGCTCCATTTGTGCATGGCATCTGGCGCTGGTCTGGACCTTCCCCGCCCATCAGGCTCCAAATATCGAGCCTAGGAGTTCAAGGTGAGCCAGGACACGGTCGTCTTTTCGGCCCGCAAGATCGTGACGATGAATCCGTCGCGTCCGCTTGCGACCCACGTCGCGGTGCGCGACGGACGTATCGTAGCGGTCGGAAGCAAGGCTGAGCTTGATGGGCTCGGCAGGCCCGATGACCGCCTCAGCGACAAAATCCTGCTGCCCGGCTTCGTCGAAGGACACAGCCACATCATGGAAGGCATGATGTGGTCGCTGCCCTATGTCGGCGCCTTTGATCGCCGGTCGCCGGAAGGAAAGGTGGTTGCCGGTGTTCGCGACGTCGACGCCATCGTTGCGCGGCTCAGCGAGGCCGAGGCCGCGCTGGAAAATCCCGAGGTGCCGCTGTTCGCCTGGGGTTTCGATCCACTGCATATCGGCGGCCGGAAGCTGACCCGGCAGGATCTCGACCGCGTCTCGAAGACGCGGCCGATCATGGTGATCCATGCCAGCTTCCACATCAGCAACGTCAACACCATCGTGCTCGAGCGCGCCGAGTTGCTCCGCGCGACCGATATTTCCGGCGTCGTTGCCGGCAAGGACGGATTGGCGAGCGGTGAGTTGCAGGGGATCGCGGCCCGCTTTCGCGTGTTCCGATCGCTCGGCGGCAACCCGCTGTCGGGGAGTCTCACGCCGGCCGATGTGGAGCGTTATGCCGCCTCCGCCTGCGTCCAGGGCGTGACCACGATCACCGATCTGCACAACGACCTGGTCGACCAGACGATCGAGCTTTATCGGCAGGCCACCCGGCAGCCCGGCTTCGGCGTCCGGCTGGTGCCCGCGTTGGCGTCGGTGTCGCACTCGCCGGAACAGGCGATCGCGAAGATCGCGAGCCTGCGCGAGAGCAACAACGACAAGCTGCATTACGGCATCGTCAAGCTCGTGGTCGACGGCTCGATCCAGGGCTTTACCGCCAGGCTGCGCTGGCCGGGTTACCACAATGGCGCGCCTAACGGCCTGTGGTACATCGCGCCGGAGGAATTGCCGCGCCTCGTCGAGGTCTATCACAAGGCCGGCATTCAGCTCCACATCCACACCAATGGCGACGAGGCGACCGAACTGGCGCTCGATGCCATCGAAGCCGCTCAGACCGCGATGCCGCGGCCGGATCATCGCCATACGCTGCAGCACTGCCAGATGGCCGATGCGGCGCTGTTCCACCGCATGAAGGCGCTCGGCGTCTGCGTCAATCTTTTCGCCAATCATCTTTACTACTGGGGTGACGCTCATTACGAACTGACGATGGGCCCCGAGCGCGCCGCGCGCCTCGATGCCACCCGGACCGCGCTGCGGACCGGCGTACCGTTTGCGATCCACTCCGATGCGCCGGTGACGCCGCTGGGGCCGCTGTTCACGGCCTGGTGCGCGGTGAACCGGGTGTCGTCGTCGGGCCGCGCGCTCGGCCGCGAGACCGAGGCGCTCAGTGTCGAACAGGCGCTTGCGGCCGTCACGATCGGGGCGGCCTACACGTTGAAGCTCGATGGCAAGGTCGGCAGCATCGAGTGCGGCAAATATGCTGACTTCGCGGTTCTGGACGACGATCCGCTTGAAATCGCTCCGGACAGACTGAAGGATATCGCTGTGTGGGGAACGGTTGTCGGCGGACAAGTCAAGAAAGCCCCTGGCGCATGACGGCAGCGCCGCCCACTCCCATGACTGTGATCGGCGGCTTCCTCGGCGCCGGCAAGACCACCTTTCTCAACCGATTGCTTGCGGGCGGCGGCGGCCGCTATGCGGTGCTGGTCAACGATTTCGGCGAGATCAATGTCGACGCCGCCCTGATCGCCCGCCACGACGGCACCACCATGGCGCTCACCAATGGCTGCGTTTGCTGCAGCATCGGCTCCGGTTTCCTCGATACGCTCGGAAGGCTGCTGGACAGCGGCGAGCGCTTCGAGCGGATCGTGATCGAGGCGAGCGGCGTCGGCGATCCCTGGCGGATCGCCGAGATCGCGCTCATCGAACCCGCATTGCGGCTCGACGGCGTCATCGTCATCGCCGACGCGAGCCGGATTGCCGGGCTGATCGACGATCGTCGCGTCGGCGATACCGTGCGCAATCAGTTCGCCAGATCCGATCTGGCTTTGCTCAGCAAGAGCGATCTCGTCACCGCGGCGGAACTGGAGGCAGCGCGGCGCGCGGTGCGCTCGGTCCGGCCGGACGTGAGGATCGAAGTGTTGTCGCGCGATTCGATGCCGGAATTGTCCTGCCTGGGTAACCGCAAACCGTCGCGGTTTCGCGCCGATGCCATGGAAGGTCAGGTTCACGAGCGGAATTTCAGGCGCTGGGCCTACCGGCGCGAGGGCGCGTTCGACCGCGGGCGGTTGGCCGCCGCGATCAAGGAATTGCCGCCGGAGCTGTTGCGGCTGAAGGGGGCGTGCCGCGTCGCCGGCGATGCCGGGCCGTTGATCCTGCAGATGGTTTCCGGGGACTGGTCGTTGTCTACGGCCGATCACCATGACCTCGGTTCGCGCATGGAAACGATCGCACTTGTCGGCGTCGGCACGCAAGGCTTGCCGTCCGATACCGAACTCGAGGCAATTCTTGACAATGCGCTCGCGCGATGAGCGCGCGCAATATGGAACGTTTTCAAGGGCACCGCAGAAGTGCCTGCACACTGCAAAATCAACGATGAAAAAGGGGATATAGCCATGTCGATCACAAAATGCCTTTTGGCGGGAGCCGTCGGTCTTCTTTCGGTGCTCGCGTCGCCTCATCGCGCAGCCGCGCAAGCGGCCTCTCCCAATACGCTCGTCATCGCGACCACCCAGGTGCCGCGGCACTTCAATGGCGCGGTGCAGTCCGGCATGGCCACCGCGATGCCGAGCGCGCAGATTTTCGCAAGCCCGCTGCGCTACGATGACAATTGGAAACCTCAACCCTACCTCGCGCAATCCTGGGACGTGGCGTCCGACGGCCTGTCCGTCACCCTGCACCTGGTCAAGAACGCGCTGTTTCACGATGGCCAGCCGGTGACCTCGGAGGATGTCGCGTTCTCGATCATGGCGATCAAGGCCAACCATCCATTCCAGACCATGCTGGCGGCGGTTGACAAGGTCGAAACGCCCGATCCCTACACGGCAATCATTCGCCTGTCTCATCCCAATCCCGCGCTGTTGCTGGCGATGTCGCCGGCGCTGATGCCGATCCTGCCCAAGCACGTGTATGGCGACGGGCAGGACCTGAAGACCCATCCGGCGAACCTCAAGCCGATCGGGTCCGGGCCGTTCAGGCTGACCGAGTACAAGCAGGGCGAATATTACACGCTCGAGAAATTCGACAAATTCTTCATCCCCGGCCGGCCCAAACTGGACCGCATCGTGGTTCGCCTGGTATCCGACCCGAACGCCGCGATCGTCTCGATGGAACGCGGCGACGTCACCGCGCTGCCGTTCGTGACCGGCGTGCGCGATATCGAGCGGCTGGAAAAGGCGCCGAACGTCGTGGTGACCGACAAGGGTTTCGCCGGCATCGGCGCCCTCAACTGGCTCGCGTTCAATACCAAGAAGAAGCCGCTCGACGACGTGCGGGTTCGCCAGGCCATCGCCTACTCGGCGAACCGCGACTTCATCATCAACAAGCTGATGGGCGGCAAGGCCACGCCTGCCACCGGCCCCATCGCGCCGGGATCGCCGCTCGCCGAAAGCGCGGTCGAGACCTACAAGGTGGATTACGTCAAGGCCGCCGCGCTCCTGGACGCGGCCGGATACCCGAAGGGCGCCGACGGATCGCGCTTCTCGCTGACCATCGACTATATCCCGGGTGCGGACGAGCAGCAGCGCAATGTCGCCGAATATCTTCGCTCGCAGTTGAAGCGCGTCGGCATCAATCTGGAAGTCAGGGCGGCTCCCGACTTCCCGACCTGGGCCCAGCGCGTGTCCAATTACGATTTCGACCTGACCATGGATACCGTGTACAATTGGGGCGATCCGATCATCGGCGTCAACCGGACCTATCTGAGCTCGAACATCCGCAAGGGCATCATCTGGTCCAACACGCAGCAATACAGCAATCCGAAGGTGGACGAGTTGCTGCAGGCCGCCGCATTGGAGACGTCGCCGGAGAAGCGCAAGGCGCTGTATTCGGAGTTCCAGAAGATCGTGGTGGCCGATGTGCCGATCTACTTCATTAACGCCACACCTTACTACAACGCCTTCAGCAAGGGACTGGCGAATCTCCCGACCTCGATCTGGGGCGTGATGTCGCCGCTGGACGAGATATATTGGCAAACACCGCCTAAGACCTGAGGCGGCGCGGAAACCCGGTCACCTCATGGCTTTCGCCGCTCATCTTGCCCGGCAGTTCACCAACGCCGTCGTGCTGCTGCTGGCAGTGTTGGTGCTGAACTTCTGCCTGATCCATCTCGCTCCGGGTGACCCGGTACAGGTCATCGCGGGCGAGATGGGCGGCGCATCGGCAAATATCGTGGCGGAACTACGGACAAAATACGGGCTCGACCACAGTCTGGCCGAGCAGCTCTTCACCTATCTGGGAAGGGTCGCTCACGGCGATTTCGGCTACTCTTATTATTTCGACCAGCCGGTGCTGGGGCTGATCGCGCAACGTTTGCCCGCCACGCTCTATCTGGCACTGAGCGCGCTGACGCTCGCCGTGGTCATCGGAACCCTGCTTGGCGTCGTCAGCGCGCGACGCCCGAATGGGGCTTTCAGTCATGTCGTCACCGTGTTCTCGCTTGCAGGCTATGCGGCGCCGATCTTCTGGACCGGGCTGATGCTGCTGTTGCTGTTCGGCTCGGTGTGGCCGATTCTTCCCGTGGTCGGGATGAGCGACGTGGTGAACCCGAAGCACGGTTTGGCGTATTTTTTTGACGTCGCGCGCCATCTGGTGCTGCCGTCGCTGACGCTCGCACTGGTGTTCATCGCGCAATATTCCAGGCTGGCGCGGGTCAACATGATCGACGCCCTGTCGGCGGATTACGTGCGGACCGCGCGCGCCAAGGGACTGCCGGAATGGGTTGTGATCGGCAAGCACGCGCTGCGCAACACGCTGATCCCGATCGTGACCGTGGTCGGGCTCCAGTTCGGCAACCTGTTTGCAGGTGCGGTGCTGGTCGAGACCGTCTTCAGCTGGCCGGGAATGGGGCGGCTGGTCTTCGAGTCCATCCTGCGGCGCGACTATCCGACCTTGATGGCGGTGCTGTTCTTTTCCGCGCTGATGGTGATGGTCGCGAACATCGTCACCGACATCGTCTACCGCCTGATCGATCCGCGGATACGGACCGCGCAACGATGACGATCCTGGAGACCTCACCGCCGCTTGCCATCGAAACCGTCGATCTGCCGCCACGCCCGCCCGCCTCGCCCGGCCGCGTGGCGCTGCGCCAGTTCATGCGCAGCCCGTCCGGCGTCTGCGGCGCCTGCCTGCTGATCTTGCTCGTTCTCGGAACCGCGATCGGCCCGATACTGTACCCGGTCGACCCGCTGGATCTCGTCGGCGGGCCGTTCACCGCACCATGCGCCGACGCCTGGCTTGGCACCGACTATCTCGGCCGCGACGTGCTGGCCGGATTGATTTATGGCGGCCGCGCGACGCTCACGGTCGGTGCGGTCGCCGCGCTGATCACGATCGCCATCGGACTGACGGTCGGCGCACTCTCGGGCTTCTTCGGCGGTGCGGTCGACGCCATTCTTGTCAAGATCACCGAGTTCTTCCAGATCTTGCCACCATTGCTGTTCGCGATGGTGCTGGTGACGCTGTTCGGACAGAAGCTCGTCACGATCACGCTGGCGATCGGCGCCGTGAGCTGGACCTCGGCCGCGCGGCTCACCCGGGCCGAGTTCATGCGGCTGCGCAACCTGGATTTCGTCAAGGCGGCGCGGGCGGCCGGCGCCAGCGACACCCATCTGATCCTGCGGGTACTGCTGCCGAACGCGCTGCCTCCCGTCATCGTGTCGGCGACGCTGGCGATCGGCGTCGCCATCCTGTTCGAAGGTGGCCTGAGTTTTCTCGGGCTCGGCGATCCCAACACCATGAGCTGGGGCCTGATGCTCGGACAGAACCGCAATTATGTGCTCGACGCCTGGTGGGCGGTGACGTTTCCCGGCGCGGCGATCTTTCTCGCCGTGTTGGCGATCAGCCTGGTCGGTGACGGCGTCAACGACGCCGTCAACCCGCGCCTGCGCCGGAGGGGTTGATGAGCGCGCTGCTCGAAGTAGACAATCTCAGCGTCAGCCTGCGCAACGGGGTGGGCGGGCTGATGCCCGTGATCGAGAACCTGTCGTTCTCGGTGCGGCCGGGACAGACGATGGCGCTGGTCGGCGAGTCCGGCTGCGGCAAGAGCATGACCGCGCTTGCGATCATGCGGTTGTTGCCCGACGATTTCGTCGTCACCGGCGGCCGCATCCTGATGGATGGCGAGGACGTGCTGACATTGTCGCCGAGGCGCATGCGCGCACTGCGCGGCAATGCCATGTCGATGATCTTCCAGGAGCCGATGACCGCGCTCAATCCGCTGTTCACGGTCGGTGACCAGATCGGCGAAGTGCTGCGCTGGCATCAAAACCCGGGCGCGGCGGCCGCGCGGGAACAGACAATCGCGCTGTTGCGCGCGGTGCAGATTCCGGCCGCGGAGCGGCGGGTCGACGCCTATCCGCATCAGCTCTCGGGCGGCATGCGCCAGCGCGTGATGATCGCCATGGCGCTTGCGGGGCGGCCGAAGCTTTTGATCGCCGACGAGCCGACCACCGCGCTCGACGTGACCGTTCAGGCGCAGATTTTCGACTTGCTGGCCGAACTGCAGCAGACGACCGGGACTGCCATCGTGCTGATCACCCACGACCTTGGCGCGGTCGTCGAACTCGCCAACGACGTACTGGTGCTCTATGCGGGTCGCTGCATCGAAGCGGGCACTTCAGCCAGCGTGGTCGAACGTCCCAGCCATCCCTATACCAAGGGGCTGCTCGCCTGCGTTCCGCACTTGACGCTGGGGCGCCGGCAGCCGGAGACCTGGTCGGACCTGGATGAAATCGCCGGCATGGTGCCGCCGCTCGGCGCGCGGGGAGCCGGTTGCGCGTTCCTGGCGCGATGCAACCGGGCAACCGATCTTTGCAGGTCGCGTCCGCAGCCCGCGCTGGAGCCGATCGAACAGGGTCACGCCGTCTCCTGCTGGCGGAAGTCGGAGATCGCCGCATGACGGTGGCACCAACGGCTCATTCGGACGAAGCTTCCGATATCCTGCTCGACGTCAACGATCTCGTCGTTCATTTCGAGGCGGGCAGGAAGGGATTGTTTCAGAGCCCGTCGTTCGTGCATGCGGTCGACGGCGTGAGCTTCCGCGTCAGGCGCGGCACCACCTTCGGCATCGTCGGCGAGAGCGGTTCCGGCAAATCCACCACCGCGCAAGCCGTCATGCGGCTGGTCCCGGTGACCTCCGGGCAGATCGTTTTCCGCGACAGGGACATCGCGGGACTGTCCGGCGAGCCGTTGCGCGAAGTGCGCCGGCATTTGCAGATCGTGTTTCAGGATCCGTTCTCCGCGCTCAATCCGCGGCGCCGCGCCGGCGACCAGATTCGCGAGCCGCTCGATCTCCTGCGGATCGGGACAAGCGGGGATCGTGACGAGCGGGTGCGCCGGCTGCTTGCCGAGGTCGGGCTTCCGCCGCAGGCGGCGGACCTGTTTCCGCACCAGTTCTCCGGCGGCCAGCGGCAGCGGCTCTGCATCGCCCGCGCGCTCGCGCCCGAGCCCGACCTGATTGTGTGCGATGAGGCGGTCTCCGCGCTTGATGTTGCGATCCAGGCGCAGATTCTCAATTTGCTCAAGCGCCTGCAGCGCGAGCGCGGCCTGACCTACATTTTCATCTCCCACGACCTCGGCGTGATCCAGCAGTTCTGCGACGAGATCGCGGTGATGTATCTCGGCAAGATCGTCGAACAGGCGCCCGCGGCGAATATCTTCATAGCGCCGCGCCATCCCTATACCTGGTCCCTGATCGCGGCGGCGACGCCGCCCGGTCCGCTGCGCGACGAATTGAAGCAGCGCTATCTGGTGAAGGGCGATCCGCCGAGCCCGGTCGATCCGCCGCCGGGATGCCGTTTCGCCCAGCGCTGTCCATCCGCCAACGCGCAATGCCGCAGCGTGCTGCCGCCGCTCGATACGATCGCCGCTGGCCACTACGTCGCCTGTCATCGGATCGCCGAACTCTCGCCGCCGACGTTCGCCGCGCCGCAAATGTCGGCTGGTTATCCCGCGTCAAGCCCGCGTTCTGATACCTGATCTTCACCGGACATTGTGTCTTGCAACTGCTCCTGCCGGTGAGGGTTCGCCTGCGCTGTGACCGAGAGCGGCCCTCGTCATCCTTCCACGTACGGTCTGGAGGGGCCGGCGCCCGCCTCACCGCCGCGGACGCCTTCGACTGCGGCGTCGTGCCAGCGACCTCAATTGGACCGCGTATCTCGCGCCGTCAGTCTGGCGAGTGCACATGACGCAAAGCGAGCGCGGCGGCTGTCGGTGCGACTTGTCAATATGACGGGAACTTTGGCACCAAGGACCAGGCCCGCACATTCTCCTCGTCCGACATAAACAAAGGATTTGTAGAGAGCGTTGCCGACGTCGAGGCTCGGAACGACCAGGATGTCGGGGTCGCCGGCGACTTGTGACAGAATGCCCTTGGTCTTTGCCGATGTGCTCGATATCGCGTTGTCGAAAGCGAGAGGGCCGTCCACCAGCGCCCCCGCGATCTGACCGCGATCGGCCATCTTGGTCAGAGTGGCGGCGTCCATGCTCGACGGGATGTTCAGGTTGACCATTTCCGCCGACGAAAGCACCGCAATTTTCGGGCGTTCGATGCCGAGACGATGCGCAAGTCCGATGGCGTTTGCGAGGATATCGATCTTCTCCTTGAGGCCGGGTGCGATGTTCACCACGGCGTCTGTGATCATCAGCGGTTTATGATAGGTCGGCAGGTCAAACCAGAAGCAATGACTCATTCTGCGATTGGTGCGCAGATCGCCATCGCGCGACACGACGGCGCTCAGCAGTTCATCGGTGTGTTGCGATCCCTTCATCAGGGCCATCGCGCCGCCTCTGCTGACGAGCGCCACCGCGGCGTGAGACGACGACACCGGATCGTCGGGCGCATCGATAAGCGCCACGTTCGAAAGGTCAATCCCGATGGAGGCCGCGCAGCTTTCGATCCGGCCACGCGGCCCGACCAGGATCGGCTCGATCATTCCTCGCGACGACGCATCGCAAGCGGCGGCGAGAGAATCCGCAGAGCAGGGGTACGCGACGGCCACTTTCAGAGGCTCGCACCGCAAGGCTGCTTTCTCAAGCTCGTCGAGCCTGGGAAAGATTGTCGCGTCCATCAACATGTAAAATCCTCACTATCCCTCAAAGGTTGCTGCAATTTCGCCAGCCGCCTGTTGCAGCCTCGGGATGAATTTCGTCAGCGCGTCGATGTCGGTGCGGGTGACCGGAGCCTGGATGGCAACGGCTGCAACGCAGGTCCGCCTGCTCGCCGCCGTGTTGAACACCGGCGCCGCCACGCAAACCAGACCGTTCAGATATTCCTCGCGGTCGGTCGAATAGCCGAGCCGGCGGATGCTCTGCAGTTCCTTTGCAAGCGCGCTTGCGGTTGTCAGCGTGTTTTCGGTGCAGGCTGTCAGCGGTATTTGACGGAGAAGCTTTTCGCGGCGCGTCGGCGGCGTGTAGGCGAGAAACAGCTTGCCGCTGGCGGAGGCGTGAGCTGGCACCTTTGATCCCGGGTGAAACATGATGCGGAGCGGCCAGTTCGCTTCCGCCCGGTCGAGATAGGTGACTTCCGTCCCATCGAAGATCGTCAGGTTGCAGGCCTCTCCCACGTCGTCGACAAGGCGGCGCAGAATGTTGCGGCGAAGCGAACGGCCCGGCTCGCCGAGCAGGATAGCGATCGCGAGCTGCGTCGCGCGCGTCGCTATTTCGTATCGCCTTCCGTCCGGATGACGCGAGAGCAAGCCGACGGACTCCAGCGCCTTCAGCCACCGATGCACGGTTGGCTTCGGAACCGAGAGATAGGTGACCAGCTGTGCCAGCGTGGCCGGTTGCTGCATTTCAGCAAGCGCTTCCAGCACGCCGAGGGGTTTCAGCCCGCCGGTCAGGTCGCGATCGGCCATGCGATAAATTCCATTTTCTGGACCATATAGTAGCGAATATTGAAATTATTCTTGCACGGACCGCCGTCGCGTGGCAACTGCCACGGGACGCTTATGTTCGAAGCCGGGGAGTGCTCCATGAAAATGACGACCGAAGAAGCCTTCGTGAAGGTTCTGCAAACACACGGCATCGAGCATGCCTTCGGCATTATCGGCTCGGCCTTCATGCCGATCTCGGATCTGTTTCCAAAGGCGGGCATCACCTTCTGGGACGTGGCTCACGAAACCAACGGCGGCCTGATCTGCGATGGGTACACCCGATCGACCGGCAAAATGGCGATGGCCATCGCGCAGAACGGGCCCGGCATCACCGGCTTTGTCACGGCGGTGAAGACGGCCTACTGGAATCATACGCCGATGCTGCTCGTGACGCCGCAGGCGGCAAACAAGACCATCGGTCAGGGCGGCTTCCAGGAAGTCGAGCAGATGGCGCTATTCCGCGACATGGTCTGCTATCAGGAGGAAGTGCGGGATGCCTCGCGCGTCGCCGAGGTGCTGAACCGGGTAATCCTCAAGGCGAAGCGCCTGTCGGCGCCGGCGCAGATCAATATTCCCCGCGATTTCTGGACGCAGGTCATCGATATCCCGCTGCCTGCGGTGGTCGAGTTTGAACGGCCGGCAGGCGGCGAAAACGCGCTGGCCGAGGCGGCCCGGCTGCTCTCCGAAGCGAAATTTCCGGTGATCCTGTCGGGCGCGGGCGTTGTGCTGGCCGGCGCCGTAGAGGCTTGCGCGAAACTCGCTGAAAAACTCGACGCGCCGGTCTGCAACAACTATCAGCACAATGATTCATTCCCCGGCAGCCACCGGCTCGCGGTTGGCCCCCTCGGCTACAACGGCTCCAAGGCCGCAATGGAGCTGGTCGCGAAGGCCGACGTCGTGCTCGCGCTCGGCACCCAACTCAATCCGTTCTCCACCTTGCCCGGCTATGGGATCGACTACTGGCCGAAGAACGCCAAGATCATCCAGGTCGACATCAATGCGGATCGCATCGGCCTGACCAAGCCGGTCGCCGTCGCCATTTGCGGCGACGCCAAACTGGTTGCCGACGCCATTCTCTCGCGTCTGGCGGCATCGGCCGGCAATGCCGGTCGTGACGAGCGCAAGTCGTTGATCCACGCCACGAAGTCGCGCTGGCTGCAGGCGCTGTCGAGCATGGACCACGAGGAAGACGATCCCGGCACCACCTGGAACGTCGACGCGCGCGAACGCGACAAGGACCTGATGTCCCCGCGTCAGGCCTGGCGCGCGATTCAGGCCGCACTGCCGCGCGACGCGATTATCTCGAGCGATATCGGCAACAACTGCGCGATCGGAAACGCCTATCCGAGCTTCGAGAAGACCCGGAAATACCTGGCGCCCGGCCTGTTCGGGCCGTGCGGCTACGGATTTCCGTCGATCATCGGTGCGAAGATCGGCAATCCCAATGTGCCCTGTGTCGGCTTTGCCGGCGACGGCGCGTTCGGCATCTCGATGAGCGAGATGGGGTCGATCGGCCGCCCGGAATGGCCGGGCATCACCATGGTGATCTTCCGCAACTACCAGTGGGGCGCCGAGAAGCGCAATTCGATCCTCTGGTACGAGAACAACTTCGTCGGCACCGAACTCAACACCGAGCTCAGCTATGCGCGCGTGGCCGAGGCCTGCGGTCTGAAAGGCGTTCAGGTCAAGACGATGTCGGAGTTGACGGAAGCGCTCCGCACGGCATGTGAGGCCCAGAACCGTCGCGTCACGACCTTTATTGAGGTCGTGTTGAACCAGGAACTCGGCGAACCTTTCCGCCGCGATGCCATGAAAAAGCCGGTGGTGGTGGCTGGCATCAAGCGGGAAGACATGCGCCCGCAGCAGACGATGTGAGGCTCTGAGAGAAGTCGGCCGCTCCAACGTTCATGCCGTTGCGGCGGCCGGCGTCTCCACTCGCAGAGGGACCTACAATAAAGAGGCCTTTCGGGAGGATCGCTCCATTGTCAGTCGGGTAAATCGCGTTTCCGGCTTTCAGCGCCGCGCGTGGCGAAACATCCCGCATCGCCGGGATCGGAGCGCGGCGCCATCCCGTATTTGCGGCCGTTTGCCGTGAATCACGACCTTGACATCACGCTGCTCCGCACCTTCGTTGCGATTGTCGACACGGGTGGATTGACGTCTGCGGGACGCAAGGTTGGGCGCACGCAGCCGGCGATTACCCAGCAGATCGACCGGCTCGAGGAGATCGTCGGACGAACGCTTTTCACCGACAGGCGCAAGCTGGATCTGACGCGCGACGGGGACATCATGCTGGCGTTCGCACGCGCCATGCTGCGGCTCAACGATGAGGCGCGGGGCCGCTTCACCGCACCGGCGATTGCCGGTCATGTGATTCTGGGTACGCCCGACCTCTATGCATCCTTCATCCTGCCGGACGTGCTCGCGAACTTCTCGCGGGTGCATCCGCATGTCGAAATCGAGTTGCGCTGCACCCGAAGCGTCTATCTGCACGCGGCGCTGGAGCGCGGCGAGATCGACATCGCACTGATGACGAATCAGCCCGAGTTCCGGCGCGGTGAGCTGGTGCGCAGGGAGCCTCTCGTCTGGGTCGCCGGCCTCGACGCAAGTCCCGAACTGCGAAGGCCGCTCCCGCTTGCTGTGCTGCCGAAAGGCAGCGTCTACCGTAACAACGCGCTGGAGGCGCTCGGAAACGTCAATCTGTCCTGGTCGATACGATCGGTTTGCGACAGCATTGCCGGGCTGCAGGCGGCCGTGTTTGCCGGCCTTGCGGTGTCGGTCTTTCCGCGCTGTGCCGTTGACCAGCGCTTGCGGTGCTTGAGCGCCGACGACGGCTTGCCGAGCCTGTCGGGCGTGGAGCTTGTGATGCAGCGCAAGAGCCACGGCCTGAGCGAGGCCGCCGAGCAACTGGCGCGCTTCATTGTCACGGCTTTGGACAATCCCATCGGCGCGCCATAAGAACCGCGAATGATGCCGATCAGATATTCCGATTTGTCTCCCTCGCGCTTGCGACGTTAACGTTCCCATCAGCGGCGGACACAGTTTTCGCTGTGAAAAAACAACCGGCCATCAAGACCGGAAAAAATTGTGGGGAGCGAAACGTGAAGCTGATGCGGAATGCGGCGAGCCGTCTCGTGCTGTTCGCCATCTGTCTTATGTACCTCATTTTCTATGTCGATCGCGTCAACATCTCGACGGCGGCGTCATTGATGCAGAAGGATCTGGGGTTGACTGCAACCCAGTTGGGCATCGCCTTTTCGGCATTTGCATATCCTTACGCATTCTTCCAGATCGCCGGCGGCTGGCTGGGAGACCGCATGGGGCCGCGCAAGACGCTCGCGCTCTGCGCGGTGATCGTGGCCATCTCGACCATCTGGACCGGCCTGGTCGGAGGACTTGCATCCCTGTTCCTGGCGCGGCTCGCGCTTGGCATCGGCGAGGGGCCGGCATTTCCGACCGCGACGCGCGCGCTGGCCAACTGGATGCGTCCCGACCAGCGCGGATTCTCGCAAGGAATCACGCACGCCTTCGCGCGCCTCGGCAATGCGGCGACCCCGCCGCTGATCGCCGTTCTGATCGTCGCACTATCCTGGCGCGCCTCGTTCTACGTGCTCGGCATCGCAAGCCTGCTCTGGGCCGCGATATGGCTGTGGTACTTCCGCGACGATCCGCGCAGCCATCGCTCCATCACGCCGGAGGAAATTGCCGGTCTGCCGCCGGCGACGGCGGCATCGACACGGAAGCAGGTGCCATGGGGACCGCTCATGAGGCGCATGCTGCCCGTGACGCTGACCGATTTCTGCTACGGCTGGATTCTGTGGCTCTACCTGAACTGGCTGCCGTCGTTCTTTCTCCACGAATTTAAGCTGGACCTGAAGCGGTCGGCGTTGTTTGCCGCCGGGGTGTTCTTCGCGGGTGTGGTGGGCGATACGGTGGGCGGCATCATCAGCGACCGCATCCTGCGCCGGACCGGCGACGTGGCCCGCGCCCGGATATCGGTCATCGTCGCCGGATTTCTCGGCTCCTTCTGCTTCATGCTGCCGATCGTCTTCGTGCACGATCTGCTGGCGGTTACGCTGTGCCTCAGCGGCGCGTTCTTCTTTGCCGAACTCGTGGTTGCACCGATCTGGGCGGTGCCGATGGATATCACGCCGGAGTTCGCCGGGAGCGCCAGCGGCTTCATGAATTTCGGTTTCGGAATGGCAGGAATCATATCGCCGGTGGTTTTCGGTTGGTCGATCGATATGACCGGACGCTGGGATGTTCCGTTCATCGGATCGCTGGCGATGCTGCTGATCGGCGCCGCGCTCGCCTTTACGATCCATCCACAAAAACGCTTTGCCTATTTGCGGCAGGAAACGGTTCCGGCGTGAGCGGGCAGCAGCTGTTCAAGGCGAAGGGACAATAGGGAGATGAATATGGACGTCGCTGAGTTGGCAAAGGATGACGCCGGGGAGGCGTCGGCGATCGTCGGCGTCCTGATGCAGCGGGCCCGCGCCGCCCAGGCGGTGTTCGCCGAAGCCGACCAGGCGCGCACCGACGAGGCCGTTCGTGCCCTGGCATGGTCGCTCTACAAGCCGGAGCATGCGCGCGAACTGGCCGAGCTTGCGGTTGCCGATACCGGCCTCGGAAACGTGGCGGACAAGATCATCAAGAAGCAGCGCAAGACGTTCGGCACCCTGCGTGATCTGCTGCGCGTGAAGTCGGTGGGCGAAATCGAACGGGATGACCGTCGTGGCCTCGTGAAGTTCGCAAAGCCGATCGGGGTCGTGGGAGCCGTCACGCCTTCGACCAATCCCGGAGCGACCCCCGTCAACAAGGCCATGATGGCGATCAAGGGGCGCAACGCGATGATCATCGCGCCGTCTCCGCTGGGGTACCGCACCACGGCTCTGGCCGCCAAATACATGCGCGAAGCCCTCGAGCAGATCGGTCTGCCCGAGGATCTGGTGCAGATCCTGCCGGCGCCGGTGACCAAGGAAACGACGCAGGCGGTCATGGAGGCCGTCGACCTCGTTGTGGTCACGGGCTCTCAGGACAATGTGCGCCGCGCCTATCGCAGCGGCACGCCGGCCATCGGCGTCGGCGCCGGCAACGTGCCCGTGATCATCGACGAGACGGCCGACCTCGATGCGGCTGCCGCCAAGATCTGCGCCTCCAAGACGTTCGACAACGCCACGTCCTGTTCCACCGAAAATGCCGTAGTCATCGTCGACGCGGTCTACGAACAGGCGATCGCGGCGCTGAAGCGCGCCGGCGCCTATCTCGTGGACGCCGGGCAGAAGCAGAGAGTGCAACGCGAGCTGTGGAAGAACGGCAAGCTCAATCGCAACCTGATCGCGCGCGATATGGAGGTGCTGGCCAAGGCGTTCGATCTGCCGGCGGCAGCGGCAAGTGCGAAGTTCCTTCTGGTCGAGGAGAGCGGCGTCGGCAGGGAGTTTCCACTTTCAGGCGAGAAGCTCGCGCTGGTGCTTACGGTTTACCGGGCCGCGGACTTCGTCGAGGCAGTGCAGACCGTGCGCCGGATCCTTGATTTCCAGGGCCGGGGCCACTCGATGGGGCTTCATACCACGCGCCTCGACCGCGCGCATGCGCTCGCCGAGGAACTGCCCGTCGTGCGCGTGCTGGTGAATTTTGCCCATACTTTCGGGAATGGCGGCGGCTTCGATAGCGGCCTCGAATTCACCCTGACCATGGGATGCGGCTCCTGGCAGAAGAACAGCATCTCGGAGAATTTGAACTATCGACACTTTCTCAACATCACCCATCTGGTCGTACCGATCGCGGAAGACAAGCCGGCCGAAGAAGAACTCTTCGGGCCGCACTGGGCCCGCTATGGACGCTGATCGAAAATCGAGGGCAGCATGAATCTCGAGGAATATGCGGCAAAATCCGTCTTGTTGAAGCCTGCGAGCATATTGATCCCGCGGTCGAGGGTCTGCGCAACGGTCGAAGAGGCTGCCGACGCGCTGGCGGCGATTGGTCCTGCCGTGATCAAGGCGCAGGTGCCATCCGGCAAGCGTGGCAAATCGGGAGGAATCCGGTTCGCCGATACTCCCGGGGCGGCTGCCGACGCGGCGCGAATGATGCTGGGAGCGGAAGTTGGAGGTCATTGCGTCGAGCGGTTGCTGGTGGAGGAGCGTTGTGAGATCGCGCGCGAGCTATATGCATCGGTACTGATCGACGTCGACAAACGATGCCCCGTGGTCCTGTTCTCCATGGAAGGCGGCATGGATATCGAAGAGGTTGCGGCGCGCGATCCGGAGGCGATCCGGCGACATGTGGTCGATCTTCGCAAGGGATTTGACGCAAAGGATGCCTCATCCCTGCTCGCGACGTGCGGTCTGGGTGAAGCCCAGGCTGCCGTGGCGGAGGTGCTGGTCCGGCTCTACCGGATCTTTCGCGATGGCGATGCCGAGCTCATCGAGATCAACCCGCTCGCCGTCCTGAAGGACGGCCGGGTATTGGCGCTCGATTGCAAGTTCGTGCTCGATGACGCGTCGGGTTCGCGCCAGCCTGCGATCGCGGCAGCGGCCAGTCCCCCGAGGAGAACCGAACTGGAGGCGCGGGGCGAGGCAAGCGGGCTCAAATTCATCCAGCTCGACGGCAATGTCGGCGTTCTCGCGAACGGCGCGGGGCTGACGATGACCACGATGGATACGATCAATCATTTTGGCGGGCGTCCGGCAAATTTCCTCGAGATCGGCGGAGAAGCCTACACCAAGGCCGAAATCGCGCTCGACCTCGTGCTTTCCAATCCAGGCGTGAAGAGCCTGGCGGTGATCTTCTGCGGCGCTTTTGCCCGCACGGACGTCATGGCGGAGGGGGTGGTTCGTGCCTGGGAAGCACTCAAGCCGAACGTGCCCGTTTTCTTCTCGATCCACGGGACCGGAGAGGAGGAAGCGGTGAAACTGGTGCGGGAAAGACTTGGAATAGAGCCTTTCGATCAAATGGAGGATGCGGTGAAAGCGGCAGTCGAGGCGGCGCGATGATTTATCGGCGCGGACAGAAGGTGCTCGTTCAGGGCATTACCGGCAAGCAGGGTTCATTCTGGGCGGAGAAAATGAGGGAGTCCGGCACAACGATTTCTGCCGGCGTAAATCCGAAGCGGGCAGGCGAGCGGCACCTGGGACTGCCCATCTACGCTTCGGCAAAGGACGCGATGCGAGCCGACCCTTGCGATATTTCGGTCATCTTCATCCCACCGGCGATGGCGCGTGACGCGATCATCGACGCCATTGAAGCTGGCGTTCCTACGGTGGTCGCGCTGACCGAGCACATCCCGGCCCACGACGTGCTGGAGGTATTCGCCGCACTGCGCGGAACGCCCACCCGCCTGATCGGACCGAACACCGCCGGCATCGTCACTCCCGGAGAGGGCTTTGTCGGGATCATGCCGGGCCACAATCCGAACGTGTTTCAGGCGGGTCGGGTCGGCGTCATCTCCCGCAGCGGCAGCTTGGGAACGCAGGTCTGTCTCGAGCTTAGCGCCGCCGGGCTCGGTCAATCGGCCTTCATCGGAATTGGCGGAGATCCGATGATCGGGACGACGACGCGCGATGCCCTGATGGCACTCGATGCCGACCCCCGTACTGTCGGCGTCGCGCTGGTCGGCGAAATCGGCGGCAGCATGGAGGAGGAGGCTGCCGACTATGCCGCGACCATGAAGAAGCCCGTCGTCGCGTTCATCGCGGGTCGAAGCGCGCCCCCCGACAAGAAGATGGGCCACGCCGGTGCGATCGTGAGCGCAGGGCGCGGGAGTTATTCCACCAAGCGGGCGGCGCTCGAAAAAGCGGGAGTGCAAGTTGCCGATATACCGGCTCAAATTCCACGCTTCCTGTCGACAACCGCCGCGCTTTCACGCGTCGCCTGATATCGGCGGCACGTCGGACGGAGCTGCGTCATTCGGCACGTTCCTTGTCCAGGCGGAACGTCGTTGCAATTGCGTCGGCGGCGCGCCGGAGAGCCGGCGCGAGCGAGATCGCGCGCTTCAGCGGGAGCCGCACGGTCGGTCCGTGAACCGCCACGGTCGCGCAGATTCGACCGTCAGGTCCGAGGACCGGGACAGCGGCTGCTGCCATGCCCTCGATGAACTCCTCGTTGTCCGTGCCGATCCGCGTTTGCCGGATTCGGTTGAGCTCGGCGGCAAGCTTCGCGGGATCGGTAATCGTTCGCGAGGTGTGGCGAGGCAGCGACTTGAGACGCAGCAAAGCCTCGCTGAGCGACGGTGGAGACAGCGCGAGGAACAGCTTTCCGCTCGCGGTACAATGAAGCGGCACACGAGACCCGACGTTGAGCCGGATCTGCAGCGGCCAGTCGGATTCGACACGATCGAGATAGATCAACTCGCCGCCGTCGAGCGTGGTGATGTTGCAGGTCTCCTGGATTTGGGACACCAGCGAGCTGAGCACAGCCTGGCGAGGGGCGAACTGCGAAGCGTTGCGTATCACGTGAAGTCCGAGCGCGGCCAGCCGGCCGCCAATCTCGTAGCGCTTCCCGTCCGCCGTGCGCCGTACGAACCCGAGACGCTCGAGCAACGAGGCGAAGCGGTGAGTGGTCGCCTTCGCCAGTTCGAGCTGCGCCATGAGTTCGTTGAGGGTCGGCGGCTCATCGGCTTTGGCGATGAGCTCGAGCATTCGCAGAGCCCGTTCCGAAACTGTCGGTGTCGTTGCTGTCATGACGTGAACTGGTCCCTTTCATTCCACCCATAACACTTGGCCGTTGACAGGACATCTACATCCATTCAACCTATGGGACAAATCGTCTCATTTATTGAGACAAAGTGCAAGTTAAACGGAGGAGAGATTTAGTGACTGCCTTGAGCACTGCCTTGCCGGATCCGGGTTCTTCGGAGGTTCGCGAGTTCGACTACGTGATTGTCGGCGCGGGTTCGTCCGGCTGCGTGCTCGCCAATCGCTTGAGCGCCGACGGGCGCAATAAGGTTTTGCTGCTCGAGGCAGGTCCCAAGGACAACTACCTGTGGATCCACATTCCCATCGGTTACGGGAAGACCATGTTCCATAAGGCCTACAATTGGGGATTCTATACCGACGAAGAACCCAACTATGGCCGGGCGCAAAATCTACTGGCCGCGAGGCCGCGGCCTCGGCGGCTCAAGCTCGATCAACGGTCTGATCTTCATCAGGGGGCAGCGCCAGGATTACGACACCTGGGCGCAGCTCGGAAACAAGGGATGGGATTGGCAAAGCGTCCTGCCTTACTTCAAGCGCTCCGAGCACAATAGCCGCGGCGCGAGCGGCGCGCATGGCGCCGACGGACCGCTGTGGGCCTCGGATATTCCGGAAAAGAACGAATTGATGGAGGCGATCATTCGCGGCGCCGAAGAGCTGGGCGTCAAGCGCACCGACGATTTCAATTCTGGCGATCAGGATGGAGTGGGTTATTTCCAGCTGTTCACGCGCAACGGATGGCGAAACAGCTCCGCCGTCGCCTATTTGAAACCGGTGCGGTCGAGAGAAAATCTGGTCGTCGAAACCGACGCGCATGCAACGCGGATCGTGATGACGGGCCGCCGCGCGACCGGGATCTGCTACCGGCAACACGGTCGATTGCACGAAGCGCGCGCGCGCCGCGAGGTCATCCTGGCGGCCGGGGCATTGCAGAGCCCGCAATTGCTCCAGCTCTCGGGCATAGGGCCGGGGGACCTGTTACGCCGCCACGGGATCGATGTCATTCACGAATTGCCGGGCGTCGGACGAAATCTCCAGGACCATCTGCAGTTTCGCCTGATGTACAAGGTGGCGAAGCCGATCACGACCAATGATGATTTGCGAACCCTGATGGGGCGCGCGCGCATCGGATTGAAGTGGCTGCTGAACGGCGGCGGGCCGCTGGGCATCGGCATCAATCAGGGAGGCTTGTTCACCCGGATATTGCCCGGGTCTCGCACGCCAGACATCCAATTCCACTTCGCGACCTTGTCGGCGGACCTCGCCGGAGCCAAGCCGCACCCCTGGTCGGGGTGCACTTTTTCGGTGTGCCAGCTTCGTCCCGAGTCCCGTGGCAGTGTCGAAATCCGGTCGTCCGATCCCTTCGCGGCGCCGGCCATGAAGCCGAATTATCTCTCGTCGGAAACGGATCGCATTTGCGCGGTCGAGGCCATCAAATATGCGCGTCGTCTGGCCGCGACGGAGGCGATGCGGCCGTATCTTGTCGAAGAATATCGACCGGGCGCCTCGGTTCGCACGGACGACGAGATACTCGGGTTTGCCCGTGAGAACGGCGCCACGATTTTCCACCCTTCCGGCACCTGCAAGATGGGCGCCGATGCCCTGGCCGTGACCGACCAGCGGCTCCGGGTGCACGGCATCGGGGGGCTGCGGGTGGTCGATTGCTCGATCATGCCGACACTTGTTTCCGGCAACACCCACGCCCCGGCGGTGATGATCGCCGAAAAAGCATCGGACATGATTTTGGCAGACGCGGAGCAGGAACAGATCGCAGCTTGACCCGCCGCCGGACGCAAGAACCGGGGCGAAAAAAGCAAATTTGAAACGAATATAGGGAGAGGAAGTCCATGAACGAGAGTAAATTGCTGAGACGGGTTGTTGTCGCATCGCTGATCGGTGCGACGGTTGAGTGGTACGATTTCTTTCTTTACGGCGTCGTCGCCGGCATCGTCTTCAATCAGCTGTATTTCCCGGCGGGGAACCCGGTTGTCGCGACACTACTGGCCTATACGACCTTCGCGGTCGGCTTCGTCACGCGCCCGCTGGGCGGCGTTATCTTCGGGCACTTCGGCGACCGCCTCGGTCGAAAGAGCATGCTCGTGCTGACGTTGATGATCATGGGCGTCGCCACGTTCCTTATCGGGCTCGTTCCGACCTACGCCCAGATCGGCATCTGGGCTCCGATAACGCTGCTGGTGCTCCGGGTGCTTCAGGGCATCGGGCTCGGCGGCGAATGGGGTGGCGCCGTGCTGATGACGTATGAATACGCCAAGCCCGGGGAGCGGGGCCTGTACGCCAGTCTCCCCCAGATCGGCTTGTCCATCGGCCTTTGCCTGGCTTCCGGAGTGGTGGCGTTGCTGTCCTACACGCTCACCAACGAGCAGTTCCTGGCCTGGGGTTGGCGCGTGGGTTTCATCCTGAGCTTCATCCTGGTCGTGGTCGGCCTCTACATCCGTCTCAACATCATGGAGACGCCGGAGTTCGCCCAGATCAAGGAAAAGGGCAACGAGGAAAAGGTGCCGTTCGCAGCGATGATCGCGGACTACCCCAAGGAAGTCGTCGCCGGCATGGGAGCGCGTTACATCGACGGCGTCTTCTTCAATATCTTCGGCGTGTACTCCATCTCCTATCTGACTTCGCAACTCAAGGTGCCGCGCACCGAGGCGTTGCTCGGGGTTACCGCCGCCGCGCTTGTGATGTGTGCCTTCATTCCGCTGTTCGGCCGGATGTCGGACCGGATCGGGCGCACGCGCGTGTATTTCTGGGGATCGCTGGTTACCGGCCTTTCAGCGCTGCCTGCTTTCTGGATCTGGACCACATTTCCCGGTGAGCCGGTTCTGGTCTGGGCAGCCCTCATCATCCCATTCGGGATTCTGTATGCCTCGATCTATGGTCCGGAAGCCGCGCTGTTTTGCGACTTGTTCCAGCCGCAGGTGCGTTACACCGGAATTTCCTTCGTCTACCAGTTCTCCGGAATCTTCGCCTCGGGACTGACACCGATCGTCGCCACCGCCTTGGTTCAGGCCTATGGCGGCAACGGCGGATGGGCGATCGCGTTGTATTGCGTCTTCGCAGGGCTAGTCAGCGCAGCGTCGGCGGCCTGGATCGCGGCACTGGGGCGACGGCGAACGGAACTGCGCCCGCTCGGCAGCGTCGGTTACGTCGCAGGCGAGTAGCTCCGCGATCGAAAGCGAGCACGAGATGACACTCATCTCGCGAGGATCGGTCGGCCCCGGCATGGCCGCCGTCGCAATCCCGGCACCTTACGACGGTGCCGGGGCACGCGCTGAAACCGTCACGCTGCGATTTGGAAACGGACAACGGCCGTTCGTAAAAAATCCGCAGAAGCGCCCACGCATCCGGCAGGCGAGTCCGGATAACCGAGGAGAGTCGCAATGCAAAAGAATGGGAGCCCGGCGATCGTGGGGAGGCCCGCTGGACAACCTGAGCTCGCCGCCGAACTCGAGGTGACGAAAACCATCGCGTTCTATGCGCTGATGGCCAGCTTGAGAGCCCTGGAAGGCGATACGAGAGCAAGGGTCGAAAGTTTCGAACGTGCGATCAAGTCGTTTTTTCTAACATGCGAGACCGGTCTCCCGCCCGAAGAGTTTGCCCGGTTCCGACGTCAGGCGCAGGTTTCAATCGACAATCTGCTTCACCGGATCGACATCGATCAGCAGCCGTATAAACAGCACGAATAGGAACCAGTCTTGTACCGCTATTCATCCTTCTTTTGATTTCGTTTTCGAGCCATTTTGGTAAGGCGGAAGCTGCCGGCGCATGCGCTCGGAGAGGATGCTCCCTGGCTCAGCGTCGACTTTACTAGTGGTGTGTCCGGCGCGAACGGGGATTCTTCCGATTTCGAATGACGATCATTCGGCCGCCGGCGTCGAAGTCGCGCCATTCAACCCCTTGCAATTTCGTCTTGTCGCATTGCTGTTGCGACCGCAAATCCGATGATACGACCAACTGGAATTTGCTGACGAATGTTTGATTCCAATGCCCAGATAATGCGATCAAGTTCGTTCTGCGTAGGGCGTCGATCACGCTCATCGCCTTTTCCGACGAGCCCGAGACGCCCGAGGGCAATCCGGGCGAGATCGATTGGTTGAGTTGACACAACGACGCCGTGCACCGCGGCAGCGTGAGACAGGATCGTTTTAATATATCCAAGATCGATGCCGACCGTCACAGGGCCGGCTCCCTCCAGTGCGCGCGCTTTTCCAGATTTGATTAAGCACTCGCGATCGAGCTCTGGAAGCCGAAGATGCCCAAGTCGTTCGTCCAGGAAGCAAGGCTGGCAGTCTTGGAACGACCGATGTCTTTCCCGACCTCTTTCAAGTCTTGGCGATGGAGCGCGAGGAGATCGCCGAAGAGTTGAACGTCGCGAGATTGGCGTGTCGTTGTCGGTTCCTGGCGATCGATCCGTCGCTCGATATCGATACCTCACTCCTCTGCGTCCTTTCGGCGGAGAAATGTCTCGTTGACATATTTCCCCTTTCGTCGGACTTGGACTCTCCAGGAGCCCGATTTCAATCTGGTGATAGTTGCCACGCGTGTGCGCTGAGCCGTCGAATAGCCGGAAAAAACGTCGCATTGTGGCGTAGAAGAGGGTGGACACGACGCGACCTAACGATTTGAATGTACTAGAAAAATGCAGATATATCAATTACATAGATTTGCCGTGGCCCCTATGATGGACTGGACCGATCGGCATTGCCGCGTCTTCCATCGGCTGATGACGGCCCGGGCGCTGCTCTACACGGAGATGCTGACGACCGGCGCTATCCTGCATGGCGATCGGGCGCGGCTGCTCGGTTTCGATCCGTCCGAGCATCCGGTCGCGCTGCAGCTCGGCGGCTCCGATCCGTCCGATCTCGCGGCGGCGGCCAGGATCGGCGAGGACTTCGGCTATGACGAAATCAACCTCAATGTCGGCTGTCCGTCCGACCGGGTGAAGGACGGCCGGTTCGGCGCCTGCCTGATGGCCGAGCCGGCGCTGGTTGCCAGGGGCGTCCAGGCCATGAAGCAGGCGGTCGGCATTCCCGTCACCGTCAAGTGCCGGATCGGCATCGACGATCAGGATCCGGAAACCGCGCTCGATGAGCTGGCGCGCGGCGTCGTCGCCGCCGGCGCCGATGCGCTGATCGTCCATGCCCGCAAGGCCTGGCTCAACGGATTGTCGCCGAAGGAAAATCGCGACATCCCGCCGCTCGACTACCACAGGGTCTATCGGCTGAAAGCGGCCATGCCGCACGTGCCGGTCATCATCAATGGCGGCATCGCCAGTCTCGCCGAGGCCAAGGCGCATCTCGACCATGTCGACGGCGTGATGCTGGGACGCGCGGCCTATCAGGAGCCGTGGCGGTTGCTGTCGGTCGATCCCGAATTGTTCGGCGAGGCCGGGCCTTTTGCCGCGATGAAGGACGTGTTCGAGGCGATGATGCCCTATATCGAACGCGAACTCGCGAAGGGAACGCGGCTGCATTCGATCACGCGGCATTTCGTCGGCGCGTTTCATGGCGTGCCTGGAGCGCGGGCGTTCCGCCGCCATCTCGCCGAGAACGGCGTCAAGGCGGATGCTGGTGCGGACGTATTGCGTGACGCGATTGCGCTGGTCGAGGACCGCGCGAGGACGGCGGTCGCCGCGTAATCCCGATTTGATCTTACTGATAGCCGTGCAGCATCAGCCGGTCGGCGTGCACCTCCCAGCTTTCCAGCCGGTCGAGGAAGCTCATGCCGAGCAGGTTGGTCTTCATCTGCCCGTGCGGTACCACCAGCGCCGGCACTGAACGCTCGACCAGCTTGCCGATCGACAGGCGGTCGAGCGTCAGCCGGGCCGCCTTGGTATGTCCGCCGGCGGTCTCGACGTCGACGTCATATTCGAGCAGCTCCAGCGGCAGTCCGGCGGCCTTGGCGGTCTCGTAGGTCAACACCACCGAGGTCGCACCGGTATCGATCACCATCGGGGCCGTGACGCCGTTGATCCTGGCCTTGAGCGCGAACTCGCCGCTCTGTCCGCGCGCGATCTGCACCCCGCGGGTCGGTGCCCGCTTGCGCAGCATTTTCGAGACGGTGTCGCTGGCGCGCGCCACCTGTTCCGGATCCTTGTAGGCGACCACGGCGCCGGCCGTTGCCGCTAGCGTGAGAAGGACGAGCAGCAGCCGGCTCACAGCGCGCCTCCGTCGCAAATATCGGTCAGCCGGCCTTTGGACGGGCCGCGGCCTCGGGCGGCGCCAGGCCGGCATCGGCCATGCGCGCGGCAAGCTCCGCCATCACCGCCTGCCGCTCCGCGCTGTCCATCCGGTGCCAGCGCGCGATCTCCGGCAAGGTGCGGCCACAGCCGAAACAAAGGCTGGTTCTGGGATCGATCATACAGACTGCGATACACGGCGTTTCTTTGCTCATTCTCGAAGTGTGAAGCGTATTCGGTCGTTTTGCGCAAGCGCTCCCGCTACAATCCTGTCCCGGCGCTCATGATGGGCTTGTGGCGGCTGCGGCGTTTCTCCTCGGGCACGATCTCGGTTTCCGGCTGCAGCGGTGGCGATTCTTCCGCCATCGGAGCCAGCGCGGACATCACGCGCTCCGGCGGGAAGGTGACGATGACCTCGGTGCCGATGCGCAGCTTCGACTTCAGCGTGAAGGTGCCGCCGTGCATGTCGATCAGGCTTTTTGCGATCGGCAATCCCAATCCCGCGCCCTGTTCGGCCGACTTGATCGAATTGGACCCCTGACCGAAGGAGGCGAGCACCACGGGGATCTCGTCCTCGGCGATGCCGGAGCCGGTATCCTTGACGCTAAGATATTGACCGCCCGACGCGGTCCACCCCACCTTCAGCCAGATCTCGCCGCCCTGCGGGGTGAACTTGATGGAGTTCGACAGCAGGTTGAGCACGATCTGCCGGATCGCGCGCTCGTCACCCCAGATCCGCGGCATGCCCTGCTCGAACACCTCGTGGATGGTGATGCCGCGGGTGGAGGCGCGCAGCTTCAGGAGGTGATGGCAATCGGCGACCACATGCACCAGCGATACCGCCTCTTCGTTGAGCTCGTAGCGTCCAGCCTCGATCCGCGACAGATCGAGAATTTCGTTGATGAGATTGAGAAGATGCACGCCGGAATTATGGATGTCGGCGGAATACTCCTTGTAGACGGGGACGGTATGCGCGCCGAAAATCTCGGCTTTCATCACTTCGGAGAATCCGAGGATCGCGTTCAGCGGCGTGCGCAATTCGTGGCTCATCTGCGCCAGGAACCGCGACTTCGCGACGTTGGCCGCCTCGGCGCGATGGCGCGCCTCGTCGGATATCGCCTTGGCCTGTTCGAGTTCGCCGATCAGCGCGTCCTTTTCGGCCCGCGCCTCCAGCGTCGCCAGCGTCGTCGAGTGCAGGCGATGGGCAAGCAGCCCGAAATAGCCTTCCGCCGCCAGCGCCAGCACCGCGAGCACGTAGTGATCGAACGTGCCGCTCAGCACAAAATTCAGCGCGATCGCCACCGTGACCGGCGCGGTTGCCGCAAGAGCTGCGATCGGCAGATTGGCCGCCAGCATGCTCGATACCGCGATCACCAGCAGCATCAGGAACATCATCAGCGTATTCGAGACCATGTCGAGGCCGGCCGGATGGACCAGGATCGCGGTCCAGCTCAGGCCGTAAAGCAGGTCGAGCAGCACGAACCGCGTTCGCCATTTGCGGGTCGCGGTGAGGGAGGGGGGTTCGGCGAGGAATCGCGCGCAATGGCGAATGATGGCGGCGTGAATGCAGAGCATGCCGCAGGTCCAGGCCGCGGCCGAGACCGGCTGCATCCAGAACCCGAAGAACAGGCCGGTTGCCACCACCAGCAGCATGACGACGAATGACGCCGAGATCCGCGTCTGGGCATATTGCCGGATCAGTTCGCGGTCGAACGCCGGGCGGGTTCCCGAGGTCGACGTTAACCGGTCGCGTGCCTCGCGGACCCGCTGCGCGGCCGCGCGGCGCTGATTTGCCGGCGCTGCGACGGGCGGTTCAGCCGGAAGCTGCACAACTTCGGGCTTATCGGCGGGTTTACTCATCAAACAACACAAATCCTGCCCGCGAACCGCGCGGGCTTTTGCATTGTCTATCTGTGGCGCGAAATCCTTAAGAGCTGCCTTAAAGCGCTAAATAATCACCTTAACGGGAGGTTAAATTAACCTCTGGGGCGGCCTCCGCGTCAGCGTTCCAGCCGCGCCAAGAGGCTCGACGTGTCCCAGCGCTTGCCGCCCATCTTCTCGACTTCCGAATAGAACGCATCGACCAGCGCGGTCACCGGCAGGCTCGCGCCGTTGCGGCGGGCTTCGGCGAGGCAGATCGACAGATCCTTGCGCATCCATTCCACCGCGAAGCCGAAATCGAACTTGCCCTCGTTCATGGTCTTGTAGCGGTTTTCCATTTGCCAGGATTGCGCCGCGCCTTTCGAGATGGTGTCGATAACCGCCTGGACGTCGAGACCGGCTTTCTTGGCGAAATGAATGCCCTCGGAAAGGCCCTCGACGAGGCCGGCGATGCAGATCTGGTTGACCATTTTTGTCAATTGGCCGGAGCCCGCGGGTCCCAGTAGTTTGCACATGCGGGCATAGGCCGCGATCACCGGCTCGGCGCCCGCATAGGCGTCTTGCTTGCCGCCGCACATCACCGTCAAGGCGCCGTTTTCCGCGCCGGCCTGGCCGCCGGACACCGGGGCGTCGACGAACTTGAAGCCTGCCTTGGTCGCCGCCGCATCGAGTTCGCGCGCGACCTCGGCAGACGCCGTGGTGTGATCGACGAAGGTCGCGCCTTTCTTCATGCCGGCGAAGGCGCCGTCGGCGCCGAGCGTGACCGCGCGCAGGTCATTGTCGTTGCCGACGCAGCACATCACGAAGTCTTGTCCCTCAGCGGCGGCCTTGGGCGTCGCCGCGGTCTTGCCGCCGAATTTCTCGGCCCACTGCTTGGCCTTGGCTCCCGTCCGGTTGAAAACCGTGACGTCGTGGCCACCTTTTTTCACCAGATGCCCCGCCATCGGAAAGCCCATAACGCCGAGACCGAGAAAAGCGACTTTAGCCATGTGTGTAACCCCGGGAGTTTTGCCGGCATTGAATGTGCCGGACCGTGTTCTGGAGGAGGGCGGCGGACCGGTCGGATGGCCGAAACCGGTTCCGCTGACGACGTGGAGCAGGCACAATAAACCCTGTGCCATGAAGGGCAACGCCTCCGTTTGGCGGCAGGCACGGGTTTCGTGCTAAGATGAGGCGTATCAAAGACTTCAACAAAAAGGGAGTGATACCACATGAACATGAGCGTTGGCGTGCTCGATCATTTCAACATCCGGACCCGCAAGCTCGCGGACACGGTCCGGTTCTACGAGGATGTGCTGGGGCTGGAGAAGGGCGCCCGGCCGGATTTCGCATTCCCGGGCGCCTGGATGTACTCGGAGGGCAAGCCGGTGGTGCATCTGGTCGATATCTCCAGGACCGACGAGCCGCAAAAGCCGGATTCCGGCGTGGTCCATCACGTCGCCTTCGTCAGCCAGGGATTTGCCGGGATGAAGAAGCGGCTGGAATCCAAGGGGATGCCGTTTGACGCGCGCCAGGTTCCGGGCGGCGATCTCTGGCAGATCTTCGTCAATGACCCCAACGGCGTCATGATCGAGCTGAACTACGAGGCCGCCAGGGAGCAGGCCGGATCGGCGCCGCGAGAGCGGGCGGATGACGTCGGAGCGAGGTAGCCTTTTGGGCGGGACCGCTCTATGGGTCGCATCCGGAATTCATTTGGGAGATGCGCTTTGGGTGTCACGCAGCAACAGGTTCTCGAAGCGCTGGCCAGGGTGGCGTCGCCGCGTGGCGTCGCCTTGACCAATGCCAATGTCTTGTCGCCGGTCACGGTCACCGACGGCAAGGTGTTTTTCTCGATCAATGTCGAGGCTACGGAAGCCCGCGCCTGGGAAAGCGTGCGCGCGCAGGCGGAAGCCGCCGTGCGCGCCATTCCCGGTGTCGCCGTCGCCATGATCGCGCTCACCGCCGAGCGCAAGCCGGGCGCCACGCCGCCGCCGCAGCGCGCCGTACCGGGCGTGCAGCCGGTGGCTGCGCACCGGCCGCCGCACAGCCCGGCATCGCCGATGGCAAAACAGGCGGAGATCCCCGGCATTGCCGCCGTCATCGCGGTCGCCTCCGGCAAGGGCGGCGTCGGCAAATCGACCACCGCGCTCAATTTGGCGCTGGGGCTGCGCGATCTCGGCCTGCGGGTCGGGCTGCTCGATGCCGACATTTACGGGCCGTCGGTGCCGAGATTGACGGGCATTCGCGAAAAGCCGCAGCTCGACGACAACAGGAAGATGATTCCGATCCAGCGGTTCGGCCTCGCCATCATGTCGATCGGCTTTCTGGTCGAGGAAGATACCGCGATGATCTGGCGCGGGCCGATGGTGATGTCGGCGATCACCCAGATGCTGCGGGACGTCGCCTGGGGCACGCTCGACATTCTCGTGGTCGACATGCCGCCCGGCACTGGCGATGCGCAACTGACGCTGGCGCAGAACGTGCCGCTCAAGGGCGCGGTCATCATTTCGACGCCGCAGGACCTGTCGTTGATCGATGCGCGGCGCGGACTTGCAATGTTCAGGAAAGTGAACGTGCCCGTGCTCGGGATCGTCGAGAACATGAGCTATTTCCAGTGCCCGCATTGCGGCACGAGATCAGACATTTTCGGCCATGGCGGCGCGCGCCACGAGGCCGAGCGGCTGGGGGTGCCGTTTCTGGGCGAGATTCCGCTGCACATGTCGATTCGCGTCACCTCGGATTCCGGGACACCGGTCGTGGTCAGCGAGCCGGACGGCCCGCATGCAGCGATCTACCGCGCGATCGGCGCCAAGGTCCGCGATCAACTCCAGGGCGAGATCGCCGCGGTTTGAGCGGGTTTTCGCTCCCATATGCGACTTTCGTTTAAACAGTGCTGTCATGCCTTCGTCGCCTATTCGGCGGCCAAAAATCCGTGTTAAAGACCCCCCGCCAGAGCGCCTTCGGCTGACGCGACATCGCCTCGCCGAAAGACCTGCTCAAGGAAATCTGGGAAACGCCCCCAACAAGGAGATGCCTTAATGAAGCGTCGTGATTTTTTGAAAGTTTCGGCAACCGGTGCCGCGGTGGCCGCCGTTGCCTCGCCGGCGATCGCGCAGTCCTCGCCCGAAATCAAGTGGCGCATGACGTCCAGTTTCCCGAAGTCGCTCGACACGATCTACGGCGGTGCCGAATATTTCGCGAAGCAGGTTGCCGAGATGACCGACAACAAGTTTCAGATTCAGGTCTTTCAGGCGGGCGAACTCGTTCCGGGGTTGCAGGCGCTTGACGCCACGTCCAAGAACACCGTCGAGATGTGCCACACCGTCTCGTATTACTACGTCGGCAAGGATCCGACCTACGCGATCTACGCCTCGGTGCCGTTCGGCCTCAATGCACGCATGCAGAACTCCTGGTGGTATCAGGGCGGCGGCATGGAGATCGGCAACGAATTCTTCAAGAAATCCGCCAACGTGATCGCATTTCCCTGCGGCAATACCGGCACCCAGATGGGCGGCTGGTTCCGCAAGGAGATCAAGACGGTCGCCGATTTGTCGGGCCTGAAGTTTCGCATCGGCGGCATCGCCGGCCAGGTGCTGCAGAAGGTCGGCGTCGTGCCGCAGCAGCTCGCGGGCGGCGACATCTATCCGTCGCTGGAGAAGGGCACCATCGACGGCGCCGAGTGGGTCGGCCCCTATGACGACGAGAAGCTCGGCTTCCAGAAGGTCGCCAAGTACTACTACTATCCCGGTTTCTGGGAAGGCGGCCCGACCGTTCACGCTTTCGCCAATCTCGACAAGTGGAACGAACTGCCGAAGAGCTATCAGGCCATCGTCAGCAACGCGTGCGCCAACGCCAACAGCTGGATGGCGGCGCGCTACGACATGGAGAACCCGGCCGCGCTAAAGCGTCTGGTTGCCGGCGGCACACAGCTTCGCCCCTTCACCAACGAAGTGCTGGAAGCCTGCCTGAAGGCGACCAACGAATTGTGGGGTGAAATCTCTGCGAAGAACCCCGACTTCAAGAAATCGATCGACTCGATGCAGGCCTATCGTTCCGATCAGTATCTGTGGTGGCAGGTTGCCGAATACACCTTCGACAGCTTCATGATCCGCTCGCGCACCCGCGGCTGATACCCCTTACGCCTTAAGTCTAAAGACCCGAAAGCCCGGCCTTCTCAAAGGCCGGGCTTTTTGCATTGCGGCAGCCCAGTTCGCCGTGGAAATCGGGAACCGGATGCTCCATGCTTGGCGCCAAGCCTCGACAAGAAGGCTCGCAATCACATCACAGGGAGGAAGTGCTCAATGAAGCGTCGCGACTTTATCAAGGTCACCGGAATAGGCGTTGCGGGGGCTGCCACCATGGCAGCACCGGCGATCGCGCAATCGATGCCGGAAATCAAATGGCGCATGCCGACGAGCTGGCCGAAATCGCTCGATACGCTCTACGGCGGCGCGGAGATGATGGCCAAGGTCGTCGCCGAGGCCACGGACAACAAATTCCAGATCCAGACCTTCGCCGGCGGCGAAATCGTGCCGGGGCTGCAGGTGCTCGACGCCGTGCAGAACGGCACCGTCGAGATCGGCCATACTGCATCGTATTATTATTTCGGCAAGGATCCGACCTTCACCTTCGGCTCGTCGGTGCCGTTCGGCCCCAACATGCGCATCAACCAGGCCTGGTACATGCTGGGCGGCGGTAAAGAGGTGCTCGACACCTTCTACAAGAAGTACAACGTGATATCGCTGCTCGCCGGCAATACCGGCTGCCAAATGGGCGGCTGGTTCCGCAAGGAGCTTACCAGCGTCGACGACCTCAAGGGTCTCAAATTCCGCATCGGCGGCTTTGCCGGGCGCGTGCTGCAGAAGATGGGCGCGGTGCCGCAGCAAATCGCCGGCGGCGACATCTACCCCGCGCTCGAGAAGGGCACGATCGACGGCGCGGAATGGGTCGGCCCCTACGACGATGAGAAGCTCGGATTCTACAAGGTGGCGCCGCATTACTACTATCCCGGCTGGTGGGAAGGCGGCCCGATGCTGCTGTCGTTCGTCAATCTCGATAAGTGGAATGCACTGCCGAAATACTACCAGAGCATTCTCGAGCAGGCCGGTCACTACGCCAATAACTGGATGATGGCGAAGTACGACCAGTCCAATCCCGCGGCGCTCCGCAGGCTGCTTGCCAACGGTACCAAGCTGCATGCCTTCTCGCCGCCGATTATGGAGGCCTCCCTGAAGGCCGCGAAGGAATTGCACAGCGAGGTCGCGGCGACCAACGCCGATTTCAAGAAGGTCTATGAGTTGCTGACCACCTTCTCTGGTAATAGTTATTCCTGGTTCCAGGTTGCCGAAGTAGGATACGACAACTTCATGGCGCGCCACTCGCAGAGCTGATTGCGTCTGAAAATCGCGGTCGAACACAAAAACCCCGGAGCAAAAGCTCCGGGGTTGCTTGTTTGCAGGGAACGGAACCGAGTTCTGTTCCGTTCAGCCTCTTGCTACCGACATCGCTGCCATTAGCTTGCCTCTCATGAGCAACAAGACCGTATTGATTTCAGGCGCGGGGATCGCCGGCCCAACACTCGCCTACTGGCTGAAAGCGGCCGGGTTTCTGCCGACCCTGGTCGAGCGGGCGCCGGCGCTGCGCACGGGGGGCTATGTCATCGATTTCTGGGGACTTGGATATGACATTGCCGAACGAATGGGCCTGTTGAAGGATATCAACCGCGTCGGTTATCACATGCGCGAGATGCGAATAGTGGATGATAGCGGCCGCCGAATAACCGGTTTTGGCACCAAGGTATTCGGCGAACTGACCGGCGGCCGCTATGTGACGCTCGCGCGCAGCGATCTTTCACGGTTACTATTCGAGAAGATCAAATGCACGACGGAAGTCATATTCGACGATGAGATTGTCGACCTGCAACAGCAGGCCGACGCCGTGCAGGTTCGATTCAAGCGTGCGGGGGAGCGCCGGTTCGATCTCGTCATCGGCGCCGACGGTCTGCATTCCGAAATTCGCAAGCTGGCGTTCGGGCCGCAGCACCAGTTCGAGAAGCAACTCGGCTACGCGGTAGCTGCATTCGAGGTTCGCGGCTACCGCCCTCGCGACGAGGACGTGTATCTGATGCATGGGCATCCGGGATGGATGCTCGGCCGCTTCACATTGCATGACGACCGGACGCTGTTCTTGTTTGTCTTTGCGGACGGAAATGCTTCGTGGCCGGTAACGCTCGAACCGCAGAAAGCTATGCTGCGCGAGCGATATCGCAATGGGAAATGGGAATGCCGACGCATCCTGGACGAACTGGATCGCTCGAATGAGATTTATTTCGACCGCGTCAGCCAGATCAGGATGCCAAACTGGTCGCAGGGCCGCGTTGCGCTTGCGGGCGATGCGGCGTTCTGCGTGTCCCTGTTGGCAGGGCAGGGCTCGGCGCTTGCCATGATTTCCGCCTACGTGCTAGCGGGTGAACTCGCCGATGCCGGCGGCCGGCACCAGGAGGCCTTCGGCAGGTACGAAGCGCGCCTGCGGGCCTATATCGACACCAAACAGCGGGGTGCCGAGCGTTTCGCCGGCGCTTTCGCGCCGAGAACGCAATGGGGACTTGGATTCCGCAATCTCGTGGTCAGGGCGTTCGCCATTCCCGGGCTGGCGAGGCTTGCCATTGGCGGCGATATCACCGACCGCTTGCAGCTTCCCGACTATCGTTGGCCGTCGCCCCCCGAAGTGGTGGCCTAGGCTTTACCTCCGGCTAGTTTTTCGCCGGTGGACCGAAATCCAGCGGCGGCGCTTCCTGCTGCGGAATCTCGATCTTGATGGTGTTGGGATCGACGGTCGATGCCGCGCCCTTGTAGTGCATCACCATCGAGGGGAAAATGATGACGAGCAGCACCATCACGACCTGGATGACGACGAACGGCACCGCACCCCAGTAGATCTGCCCCGTCGTCACCGGCTCCATGCGCTTGCCGGTGACGCGGTCGACATAGGGGTCCTTCGGCGCCACCGAGCGCAGATAGAAAAGCGCGAAGCCGAACGGCGGATGCATGAACGAGGTCTGCATGTTGACGCCGAGGATCACGCCGAACCAGATGAGGTCGATGCCGAGATGTTCGGCGGCTGGTCCGAGCAGCGGAATGACGATGAAGGCGAGCTCGAAGAAATCGAGGAAGAAGGCCAGCACGAAGACGAAGGCGTTGACGAAGACCAGGAAGCCGACGTGGCCGCCGGGCAGGGAGGTCAGCAGGTTCTCGACCCAGACATGGCCGTTGATGCCATAGAAGGTCAGCGAGAACACGCGGGCGCCGACCAGGATGAAGACCACGAACGCCGACAGTTTTGCCGTGGATTCGGTGGCCTGCCGGATCAGGTCCCAGGTCAGGCGCCGCTTGGCGGCACCGAGAATTATCGCGCCGGCCGCGCCCATCGCACCGCCTTCGGTCGGCGTCGCGAGGCCGATGAAGATCGTGCCCAACACCAGGAAGATCAGGAACAGCGGCGGCACCATCACGAACGTGGTCTGCTGTGCCATCGCGGACAGGAAGCGGAAGCCGGTGAGCTTCTCGATGATCCAGTTCAGGACCGCGACGAAGAACGCGAACAGGATGCCGAAGAACATGCTGAGCACGACGAAGTCGGCGCCGTGGGATTCGGAATTGCGCATCATGAACCAGCCGAACACGCAGCTGGCGATGAAGAGCATCAACAGCGAAACCAGTCCGCGGCTGCCGTCCTTCTCGCGAAAGCCGATCGCCTCCGGCGGCAGCCCTGGTGCCGCCTTGGGAAATATCAGGCTGACGAGGAACGCGTAGCCGGCATACAGCCCGGCCAGTACCAGTCCCGGAATGAAGGCGCCCTCGTACATATCGCCGACGGACTTGCCGAGCTGGTCGGCCATCACGATCAGGACCAGCGAGGGCGGAATGATCTGCGCCAGCGTTCCGGAAGCCGCGATGATGCCGGTGGCCACCCGGCGGTCGTAGCCGTAGCGCAGCATGATCGGCAGCGAGATCAGGCCCATCGAGATCACGGAAGCGGCGACTACGCCGGTGGTGGCGGCGAGCAGGGCGCCCACGAACACGACGGCGTAGGCGAGCCCGCCGCGGATGGTGCCGAACAACTGCCCGATGGTGTCGAGCAGATCCTCCGCCATGCCGGATCGCTCCAGCACCAGTCCCATGAAGGTGAAAAACGGGATCGCCAGCAGCGTGTCGTTGTTCATCACGCCGTAGACGCGCTCGGGAAGCGCCTGCAGGAAGTCGGGCCGGAATTCCCCGAGCTGGATGCCGACGAAGGCGTAGATCAGCCCGACCGCGCCGAGCGAGAACGCCGCGGGGTAGCCGAGCAGCAGCACGACTACCAGCGACGCGAACATGATCGGCGCCATATTGGCGATAAGAAACGCAGACATCTATTCCCCCCGCGACCGCGCCGGCGATCAGTTCTTTTCCATCGCCTCGACGAGGTGCTCGATCTCGGCCTCGAGCGCATTTACCTGCGATGCATGTGGATCCGGAATGATTCCGCGCATCACGGCAACGCGCTTGATCAGTTCAGAGATGCCCTGGACCAGCAGGAACGTGAATCCGATGATGACGAGCGACTTGGCCGGCCATTGCGGCAGGCCCCCGGCGTTGCCCGATTGCTCGTTGATCTCGACCGAGCGCATGAAGAACGGGCCGCCGGTGATGATCATGATGACGCATAGCGGCATCAGGAATGCCACGTGGCCAACGACGTCGATGCCGTCCCGCACCCGCTTCGGCAGCATCTGGTTGACGATATCGATGCGGATATGTTCGTTGTCGAGCAGCGTCCATGGCGAGCACAGCAGGAACACGACGCTGAAGAGCACCCATTGCAGCTCGAGCCAGGAGTTGGACGAGGTATCGAAAACCTTGCGCACGATGGCGTTGACCGCGGACACGATTACCGCGACCAGGATCAGCCACGCCAGGCGTTTGCCGGTCCAGCGCGTGAACGCGTCCATCCCGCTGCTCAATTTAAGGAGCGATTGCAACGATAGTCCTCCCCAGTTAGGCCTCTGCCGTCTTCAACCGCACCGCTTCGGTGCAGGGGCCTGTCCGGCCGAGCGAGCATGAAGCCGCCGCACCTTTCCAGCGCCCGAAGTCCCCGTCAATCGGAAGTTTGTTGATATTGAAAGGGAAATCCGGCCCGCGGATAGCATCACGCAGGCCGCGCTTCAACCCCCGGTGACGCTCATATGGCGGCTGACGCTGGGGCGATTGTGGCGGCGGTCGATGATGAAGTCGTGGCCCTTCGGCTTGGCGCCGATGGCGCGGTCGATCGCGGCACTGAGCAGCTCGTCGTCGGCGGAGGCCCGCAGCGGCTTGCGCAAATCGGACGCATCCTCATGGCCGAGGCAGGTGTGCAGCGTTCCGGTGCAGGTGATCCGGACCCGGTTGCAGGACTCGCAGAAATTATGCGTCATCGGCGTGATGAAGCCGAGCTTGCCGCCGGTCTCGCCGACGCGGACGTAACGCGCGGGGCCACCGGTATTATCGTCGAGGTCGGTCAGGGTGTATTGCTGGGCGAGGCGGGCGCGAACCAGCGACAGTGGCACATACTGGTCGATCCGTCCTTCGCCGATATCGCCCATCGGCATCACTTCGATCAGCGTCAGCGCCATGTCCTTGCCATGGGCCCATTCCATCAGCGCGGGAATTTCATCCTCGTTCAAATTCTTCAGCGCCACCGCGTTGATCTTGACGGCAAGGCCTGCCGCCCGTGCGGCCTCGATGCCGGCCAGCACCTTGTCGAGATCGCCCCAGCGGGTGATGGCGCGGAATTTCGCCGGATCCAGCGTATCCATCGAGACATTGATGCGGCGAACCCCGCAATCGGCCAGTTCGCCCGCGAAACGCGCCAGTTGCGAGCCGTTGGTGGTCAGCGTCAATTCGTTGAGCGCGCCGCTCGCAAGGTGGCGCGACAGCGAGCGCACCAGAGACATCACATTGCGCCGCACCAGCGGTTCGCCGCCGGTCAGCCGCAGCTTTCGCACGCCCTTGGCGATGAAGGCGGAGCAAAGCCGGTCGAGCTCCTCGAGTGTGAGCAGGTCGGCCTTGGGCAGGAACGTCATGTCCTCGGACATGCAATAGAAGCAGCGCAGATCGCAGCGGTCGGTGACCGACACCCGCAAATAGCTGATGGTCCGGCCGAACGGGTCGGTCATCGGGCTGGACAGCGACGGATTTAGCGCAGGTCCGTTCATTCAATACGCCTTGCAGATGCCAGATCGCCGCGGCGGCCGCCGTGAGCCATACGCAGCGTTAGTCACAATCTATGCACGATGCAATCCGGCTACAATCCACGAACTCGATTGGTGCGGTGCAAGCAATCAGCGGCTGGGCGCGCTGCCTTGGGCCGGATCGGGGAACGGCGATGCTCCGGGCGCGGGCGCCGCGGCCGTACCTTTCGGCTTCCTGGGCTTCAAAACCTTCTTCCGGGCGGCTTTGGGCGGCGGCCCAGCCGGCTGAAGTTGCGCGACCACCGGATTGGGATCGAAGGTCGTCGTGGCGGGGGTGGTCAGATCGCCGGGGACGCGAATGACCTGCACCGGGACGGTCGTCGGCTGGAACTTGTTCAGCGAATAGGTCACCGAGAAACCGGACTCGGGAGCCTGCACGGCGACGGAGCAGGGGGTCTTGCAGCTCGGCCCCACGGAGGTAACGGCGTCAGCGCCCGGCGGTACCGAGTTCGAGCTGAAGCTGCACGGTCGGCGGGGTCGACTTGAAGGCATCCATGGAAAACGAGGAGCAGCCGGCGAGGCTAGCCCCTGCTACGGCAATCACAACGACACGACGCATAACCCATCCGTCATTCTAGTGCGGCAAACCGCCACAATCCCCATTTTTGACCATAGGAGCGCCGGCCGCGCAACCGCGCGGGCCGTTATAGTTAATTGATGGTTAACATGGGGCATCCAACAGCGCCTTGGCCTGGGCAAGTGGGCGCCAGCTTGAGCTACGGTGGTTTGTTACCCGGTCTTGCTAACGTCGCGGAGATATTGGGATAGTCTGGGGCGAATCCATCGCCTGAGGCGCCGGGTCATTCACATCTATTGATCGGCTACCGCGTGGAAACATCCATCTCGATTGAGATCGCCAAGCATACGCTGCTTTCCTGCGGACTGATCCTTGCCATTGGAACCGTTGCCGGCCTGCTGGCGCAAAAGATCAGGATTCCCGATGTGGCAGTGTTTCTGCTCGTCGGCATGGGAATTGGCCCGGAGGCGTTGGGCCTGATCGACATCAAGGCGGATTCGGCACTGAACCAGATCATCCTGCTGTTCGGCGCCAGTTACATTCTCTTCGATGGCGGCGCCTCGCTGCGCTTCAGCGTCCTGAAGCAGGTCTGGATCACGATCGTCGTCATTGCGACGGTCGGCGTCGTCGTCACGGCCGCTATCACCGGGCTTGCCGCCCATTTCATCCTCGGCGTGCCCATGATCGTGGCGCTGCTGCTGGGCGCGACCCTGTGCTCGACCGATCCGGCAACCCTGGTGCCGATTTTCAAGCAGGTTCAAATTCGGGATCGGATCGCGCAAACCGTGATGAGCGAGTCCGCCTTCAACGATGCCATGGGCGCGATCATTACTTTCAGCGTGCTGGCGGTGGCAACGGGGACTGGTGAATTCTCGCTGGCGTCCTCATTATTCGATCTGTTCAAGCAATCGGCCATTGGCATCGTCGCCGGCATTGTGCTGGGGTATTTGGCAGCGCTGTTGATCGGGCATGAACGCTGGGCTTTCCTCGCTGAATATGCGCCGGTGGTGACGCTGGTGGCCGTGATCGGCGCCTATTTCGCGGCCACCGGCCTGCAGGCCAGCGGCTTCATGGCAGTTTTCGTGTTCGGTATTGTGCTCGGGAACAAGGAATCGTTCGGTTTTGCGATGGAGGCCGGCGAGGCACGAAAGCTCGACGAATATGTCGCGACCACTGCGTTCATCATGCGGCTGTTCATCTTCATGTTGGTCGGCGCGCAGGTCGATTTCGGCCTCATGGGCCGGTACCTGTGGGGCGGCGTGGCTGTCGTTACCGTGTTGATGCTGGTTGCCCGGCCAGTGACTGTTTTCGCATGCGCGTTGCCCGATCGGCGTGCGCGGTGGAGTATCAGCGAGATGCTGTTCATGTGCTGGACGCGCGAGACCGGGGTGATCCCCGGCGCACTGGCTGGCCTGCTGCTCGGCATGAAAGCGCCCGGCGCCCAGATGATCGCGTCGGTCACCTTCATCGCCATTCTGATGACGATCCTGATCCAGGCGCCGACCACCGAATGGCTCGGCCGCAGGCTGGGAGTTATGCAGGCGGATTGAGGCCGGCGATTAGAATCGCAATCGGTGCAATTTAAATATATAAGTGGAATCAGGTGGTTATTTTGGGTTTCCGTGAAGCGTCAGGCTTTGCACGGCGGCCGGCAGATCGCGCATGTGGTTGATCAGGCGGTCGGGTTTGAGGTCGGCGATCGGAATGTCGGTATAGCCGAATTCGACCCCGATGACGGGGATACCGGCGCGGCGCGCCACCCCGATATCCGGCCCGGCATCGCCAACCATGATGGTGGACTGAAGCTGGCCGCCCGCGCGCGCCACCGTCTGCCGCAGGATGGCCGGGTCGGGCTTGGAAACCCCGAACGTGTCCGCGCCGCAGATCGCGGAAAATCGCGAACTCAATCCGAGCTGATCGAGCAGCAGCTTCGACAGCCACTCCAGCTTGTTGGTGCAGACCGCAAACCGGTAGCCTTGGGTCTGCAGATCGTCGAGTGCGCCTTCGAGGCCCTCGAACGGGCGCGAGACGTCGGCGATATGGGCCGCGTAATAGTCGATGAAATCGCCGGTCAGGCGGCTGATGTCTTCGACGCTGGCGAAGCGGCCCTCCAGCTCCAGGCCCCGTTCGATCAGCTTGCGGGCGCCGGCGCCGATCATGTTGCGCGCGGAATGGAGCGGCACCGGGGGCAGGCCCTCGCGGTCGAGAACGAAGTTGAGAGCGTTGATCAGGTCGGGCGCCGTATCCACGAGCGTGCCGTCAAGATCGAATACAACGGTTCGGGCGGAGGTCATCGAAAACCGCTACCGGTCTGCGGACAATCATGCAAGGTCGGATGACAGGCATCTGCCATTGACAGGGTGGCCCCTTAACCCAAAGTCGCCGCTTTTGGCCCCTGATAGCGCTATTCCTTGGCGCAAAACGACGCTAGACAGACGGCGCCGGAGATCGCCGGCCGCCCGATCGGCGATGCGAAAGGCTGGCGGTTTCCTGCAATTTCTTGCAGTTTCTTGGGGCATCGTTTTGCAAGTGGATATGGACGGATTGAAGCGGCAGGCGGCGGCGCGGGCGCTCGAGCATGTCCGCGACGGCATGAAGCTCGGCCTCGGCACCGGCTCGACCGCGAAGCATTTTGTCGAGCTGCTTGGCGAGCGGGTTCGCGGCGGACTCCGCGTCATCGGTGTGCCGACGTCGGAGGCGACCCGCGCCGACGCGGAGCGGTGCGGCATCGCGCTGACCACGCTGGACGACATCGATCGGCTCGACCTGACGGTCGACGGTGCCGACGAAATCGACCCTTCGCTCAATCTCATCAAGGGCGGCGGCGGCGCCTTGCTGCGGGAAAAGATCGTGGCCGCCGCTTCGGATCGCATGATCGTGATCGCCGACGACTCCAAATGGGTCGAAGTGCTCGGCCGCTTTCCGCTACCGGTGGAGGTCATCCCGTTCGGGCTGGCGGCGACGCAACGGGCCATCGGCAAGGCATTTGCGCAAAGTGGCAATTCCGGGCAAATGGGGGTCCGAAAGGGCAAGGACGGTCACGTTTTTGTCACCGATGGCGGCCACTGGATCGTCGATGCCCATCTGGGCCGCATAAGCGATGCCCCGCGCCTGGCCGGTCTGTTGACCGCCATACCGGGCGTTGTCGAGCATGGGCTGTTCATTGGCCTGGCCAGCACCGCGATGCTGGCGGGTCCTCGGGGAATTCGCGTTGTTGAACGGCCATAGGGCCGCAATCTCAGGAGAATTGGAATGAAGAGCCTTTCGGGAATTTTTTCGGCCGCTTGCCTGGCGCTGGCTCTGACCGCCTTGCCGGCCGCGGCCCAGCAGCCCAAGCCGGCTTCGCCGGCGGCGATCGCGGCGGCCAAGGAGATCCTGGCGATGAAGAATGCGAGCGCGATGTACGCCCAGGCCGTTCCCAACATCGTCCAGCAGACCAAAGACCAGTTGATGCAGAGCAACCTCAACTATCAAAAGGACCTCAACGAGGTCGCCGTGATCGTCGCCCAGAAGCTCGCCGGCAAGGAGAAGGAGATCGGCGAGGGCATGGCCGCCGTCTACGCCAGCGACTTCACCGAGCAGGAGCTGAAGGACCTGGTGAATTTCTACAAATCGCCGCTCGGCCAGAAGCTGCTGTCGACCGAACCGCGCGCCATCCAGCAGAGCATGGGCTTCATGAATCAATGGGCCCAGCAGTTCGCCGAGACGGTCAATGGCGAATTCCGCGCCGAGATGCGCAAGCGCGGCAAGCAGATATAATCCGCGGATGTCCTGCGGTCGGGGCTTGCGACAGGGGCTTTGATGGCTGAGTTCGACGTCGATCTGTTCGTCATCGGAGGAGGTTCGGGCGGGGTTCGCGCCGCCCGGATCGCCGCCAGCCACGGCGCGCGGGTGATGATCGCGGAAGAATACCGCATGGGCGGCACCTGCGTGATCCGCGGCTGCGTGCCCAAGAAACTTCTGGTCTATGCCTCGCATATCCAGCACGAAATCGAGGACGCGGCGGGCTTCGGCTGGAGCATTCCGCAGGCGAGCTTCGACTGGCCGACCCTGATCGCCAACAAGGACAAGGAAATCGCGCGGCTGGAAACCGCCTATACCGCCAACGTGGAAAAATCCGGCGCCCGCATCGTCAAGACCCGGGCGGTGTTCGAGGATCCGCACACGCTGCGGCTCGCTACCGGCGAGGCGGTGACCGCAAAATACGTGCTGATCGCGACCGGCGGCGCACCAAACCACGGGAAGGCGATCCCCGGCATCGAGCATGTGATTTCCTCGAACGAGGTGTTTCACCTGGAAGCGCTGCCGAAGCGCATCGTGATCCAGGGCGGCGGCTATATCGCGCTCGAATTTGCCTGCATCTTCGCGGGCTTCGGCGCCGACGTCACGCTGATCTATCGCGGCGAGAACATCCTGCGCGGCTTCGACGAGGACGTCCGCACCCATCTGCGCGCCGAGATGGAGAAGGAAGGCATCACCATCCTCACCGGCTGCACGGTCGACAGGGTCGAAAAGCACGGCAAGGAATTCACCACGCATCTCACCAACGGCTCGAGCGTTGCTTCCGACCGGGTGATGTTCGCGATCGGACGGCATCCGAACGTTGCCAATCTCGGACTGGAGAAGGCCGACGTCGCCATCAATCCCGCCAATGGCGGCATCGCGGTCGATCATTTCTCGAAGACGTCGGTCGACAACATCTATGCGATCGGCGACGTCACCCACCGCATCAACCTGACGCCGGTCGCGATCCGCGAGGGCCACGCCTTCGCCGATACGGTGTTCGGCAAGCGCGAGGTTCGCGTCGATCACGCCGACATTCCGACCGCCGTGTTCAGCCAGCCGGAAGTCGGCACGGTGGGATTGACGGAAACGCAGGCGCGCGCGCAGTTCAGTCACGTCGACATCTACAAGTCGAGTTTCCGGCCGATGAAGGCGACGATGTCGGGCCGCGACACAAGGGTGCTGATGAAGCTCGTGGTCGACGCCACCACCGACCGCGTGGTCGGCTGTCATATCGTCGGCGATGGCGCCGCCGAAATCGTCCAGGTCGTCGGTATTGCCGTCAAGATGAAAGCGACCAAGGCCGATTTCGACGCCACGATGGCCCTGCATCCGACGGCGGCGGAAGAACTCGTGACCATGCGGACCCCGACCGCGCGCCATGTGCGGCAGGCGGCGGAATAGCGCTTTCGCACGAACATCCCGGACTCTTTGGGTTCGTCTTCTGGCCGCCGTGGAGCCGGCCTGTTCGGAAAACTTTGGGGCGGGGACGGGTTGCTGCTGCCTTCGCGCATCTGGAGTTTGGCACGCGGTTCGGAAAAATCGCGATCGATATCTGACCGCCGGCAGATCGTTACGGATCGCCCTCCCGCAGCATTTCGCGTAGCCGGAATTTCTGGATTTTTCCCGACGGCGTTGCCGGCATGGCGTCGCGCACCACGAGCCGCTCGGGGATGTATTGCATGGCGAGCTTCTGCTCCTTCAGAAACTTCGTCATGGCCGCAAAGTCGATCGTCTGGCCTGCTTTCGGGACGATGACGGCACAGGCACGCTCGCCCAGCCGTCCATCGGGGTAGGCGACAATGGCAACCTGGGCAACGGCAGGGTGCTTGTACAAGAGCGCCTCGATCTCGACGACGGGAATGTTCTCGCCGCCTCGGATGATGACGTCCTTGCTGCGGCCGCTGATGCGGATATAGCCGCCTGCGTCGATACGGGCGAGATCGCCGGTGTCGAACCAGCCCTCGGCATCCGTGCCGTTCCATTGTGGACGCTTCAGATAGCCGCCGAAGTTCGAGCAGGAGCGAACCACCAGCCGGCCGATCTCGCCGGCGGGCAGCGGGTTGCCTTCGGCGTCGACGACCCTGACCTCGGCGCCGGCCAGCGCGCAGCCGTCGGTCGTGAAGGCGAGGTTGTCGTCGTCGTCGAGCCTGATCAGGGTGACCGCGCCGTTTTCCGTCATGCCCCAGGCCGAAACGATCTTGGCGCCGAGCGTGGAGCGGGCCTGCTCGACCAGCGGTCCCGGAATCGGCGCGCCGGCGCACAGGAAGGTCTTGAGGCTCGGCACGCCCTTGCCGGTCTCCGATACCGCGCGCGTGAGATCGGTGAGAAAAGGCGTGGACGCCATCGTGAAGGTGACGCCTTCCTGCCGGATGATCTCGGTCGCCTTGGCCGGATCCCAGACATCCTGCAGGATGACGCTCGCCCGCAGCATGATCGGCATCATCAGGCCGTACATGAAACCGGTCTGGTGGGCCAAAGGCGAGGCCATCAGAACGATATCGTCCGTTCCGAGCTTCAGACGTTCCGCATAGGGAATGATGTTCGCCATCAGCGTATTGGCCGAATGCATCACGCCCTTCGGCTCGCCTGTCGTGCCGGATGTGTAGATCAGCTGGGTGATGTCGTCGGGGCCGGGCCGGTTCGCCGCCAGGATTTGGGGCGCATCCGGCGCTTTTTCCCATTCCGGTCTTGTCAGCAGCGTATCGAAGTCGTCGGCGCCTTCGCCGTCGATGACGACGACACGTCTCAGCGACGGAAGCTGCGGCTGAAGGCTTCGCGCCATCGCTTCATGATCGAAATTGCGGAACAGTTTGGGAACGACCAGTATCTTGGCCTCGCCGTGTTTCAACATGAAGCCGAGCTCGCGCTCGCGAAAAATCGGCATCAGCGGATTGAGGACCGCGCCCAGGCGCGAGCAAGCGAGGTACAACAGGCTGAACTGCCACCAGTTCGGCAACTGCATGGCGACGACGTCGTTGCGCCCGACGCCGAGGCGCGACAGTCCGACCGCGATCCGGTCCGCCAGCGCCGCAAGCTCGCGGTAGGTGAACCGGCGGACCGCGCCGGTGTCGAGGCGAACCGACGTCAGAGCGAGCTTGTCCGGGCAAGCGGTGAGGCAGGCGTCGAGATCGTCGTTGATCGTGCGGTCGTGCCAATATCCGCCCGCAATGCTCGCAGCGCGGCGCGGTGGCAGAAGAACGGCATCGAATTCCATGGTTCGTCTCCGGTTGAGGTTCGTTGCGTCGTTCAGGCGGGCACCGCGGCCCGGCCGGCGCGGGCACGGGCGATGATGGTCTTCATGATCTGGGCGGTGCCGTCGCCGATCTGGAAGCCGAGCACGTCGCGCAGCCGCTGCTCCATCGGCCCGCGGTCGTAGCCGCCATGGCCGAACATCAGCAGGCACTGATGCACGGCATCGTAGGCGAGCTTGGGCGCCCACCATTTGCACATGGCCGCCTCCGCGCTGTGCGGCGCTCCGTTGTCCTTCAGCCACAGCGTCTGCAGGCAGAGCAGCCGTGCCGCCCTGACCTGCGTATCGAGTTCGGCAAGCGGATGAGACACGCCTTGAAAGGCGGACAATGGCTGCCCGAACGCCTGCCGCTGCGCGACATAGGCCCAGGTCTCTTCCAGCGCGACGCCTGCGACGGCGAGAACCTGCAGTCCAATCAAAGCGCGGGAGAAATCGAATCCCTGCATCACCTGCACGAAGCCCTTGTTCTCCTCGCCGAGGCGGTGCGACACGGGCACATGAACGTTTTCGAAGAAGATCGAGCCGCGCCCGATCGCGCGCTGGCCGTGACAATCGAAGCGGCTGCGCGTGATGCCCGGCAGGTCCATCGGAACGAGGAGCGCGGTGACGCCATGCGCGCCGGATTCCGGCGTTCCGGTCCGGCCGAATATCACCGCGGCATCGGCCTGATCGGCGGCTGAAATCGAGGTCTTTTCGCCGTTGACGACATATTCGTCGCCGATCCGCTCGATCTGCAGGCGCAGATTGGCGGCGTCGGAACCGCCGCGCGGCTCGGTCAGCGCGATCGCCAGCAGCGCCTCGCCGCGCGTCAGCCGGCTGAGCCAGGGGCGCACGATCTCCGGCCGGCCGTGATGGCACAGGATCTGGCCGTTCAGCGAGGCCAGCAGATTGATGTAGGAAATACTGAGGTCGGCGCGGGCAATCTCTTCGTGGATGACGCCGGCGGCGAGCGACCCCGTTCCCAGACCGCCGAACTCCTCCGGCAGTTCGGGGGCGATGAATCCCATCTCGCCCATCGCCTTCATCAGGGCGCGATCGAGAACGCGGGTCCGGTCACGCTCCCCGAATCCCGGAGCGATACGATCGGTCGCAAATCGCCGAACCTGATCGCCAAGCGCGACCAGATCCTCGTTGAGATACGGGTTCATCTGCCTGTCTCCCTCCCTCTGACTTGGACCGCCGAGCCGCCTGACGACCGTCTTGAATGCGGTTCGCTATTTGGAGAACTTGCGGAAGTCGGGTTTGCGCTTCTCCTGCAGCGCCTTGACGCCTTCGCGGGATTCCTCGGTGTCGTAGTAGAGCTTGAGCGCATACATGCCCATGCCGGCGATGCCGGCCTGATGGGCGGTGTCCATGTTGAAACTGCGCTTGGCGATCGCGATCGCGGTCGGGCTGCGCTCGCACAGTTCCTCGCCCCACTTCTGGACCTCGGCGTCGAGCTGATCGTGCGGCACGCAGGTGTTGGCGAGGCCCATCGCGACCGCCTCCTGGCCGCTGTAGCGGCGGCACATGTACCACATCTCGCGGGCCTTCTTTTCGCCGACCACCCGCGCCAGAAACGCCGTGCCGTAACCGGGGTCGACCGAGCCCATCTTGGGGCCGACCTGACCGAAAACGGCCTTCTCCGAGCAGATCGTCAGGTCGCAGATCGTGCACAGCACGTTGCCGCCGCCGATGGCATAACCCTGCACGCGCGCGATCACCGGCTTCGGTACGTCGCGGATCGCCGCATGTAGTTCTTCCATCGGCAGGCCGATCGTGCCCCGTCCGTCGTAATTGCCGTCATGGGCCGACTGGTCGCCGCCGGTGCAGAACGCGCGATCGCCTGCGCCCGCGAGCACGATGGCGCCGATATCCTTGTCGTAGCCAGCCTTGTACAGGGCCTTGATCAGTTCGTCGCAGGTCTTGCCGCGAAACGAATTCATCTTCTCGGGCCGGTTGATGATGATCCAGGCTACGCCGTTGCGGATCTCGTAGATGAGGTCTTCGAATTCCATAGGTTTCTCCCAAAGGTTAGGGGGCGGGTGGGGGCCGGTCAGCCGTTCATCGTCAATCCGCCGGACACGCTCAGCACCTGGCCCGTCACATAGCCCGCGTCGTCGCTGGCGAAGAACAGGATGGCGCCCGGCAAGTCGTCGGGCTGGCCGATGCGGCCGAGCGGGATCGAGCGGCGGAAGGCTTCCTCCAGCTTTTCCGGATTGCCGGCGCCCTCCTTGTAGTCGGCAAACAGCGCGGTATCGGTTGGGCCGGGGCAAACGACGTTGACGTTGATGCCGTGGCGGGCGTGTTCACGCGCGATCGTTTTCGAGAACGCGACAATTCCGCCTTTGCACGCGGCATAAACCGCTTCGCCGGACGAGCCGACGCGCGCGGCATCGGAGGCGATATTGACGATGCGCCCCGATTTGCGCGCGACCATGCCGGGCAGCACCGCGTGATGCATATGCAAGGCGCCGGTCAGGTTGATGGCGATCAGCCTGTCCCATTGCGCGGGTTCTGTCTTGGTGAAGGGGCGGAAGATATCCCAGCCCGCATTGTTCACGAGTACGTCGATCGGCCCGAGTTTGGATTCCGCGGCAGCCACCGCGGCATCGACGCTTGCCCGGTCGGTGATGTCGCAACGGATTGCCTCGGCGCGACCGCCCGCGCTCCGGATAGCGGCGGCGACCTTCTCGGCCGCGTCGAGATTGAGGTCGAACACGGCGACGCGCGCGCCTTCGCCGGCAAACCTCCGGCAGGTCGCCCCGCCGATGCCGCCGCCGCCACCGGTGACGACGACCGTTTTATTGTCGAAACGCTTCATGACGCGCCTCCCATCTCGCTGGCCGGGTTCGGCTCCGGTTTGCGGCGTTACCGGTTCTTGGCCAAATTGCTTGCCGGCGCTGCCAATTTATAGCAATATGTTGTCATAAATTCTTTTCCGGCACAAGATGGTTGGCCATGAAAAATTCTGACAAAAAGCCGAACGTCCCGAAAGCCAAGGACACAGCCAGGATGGAGTTGGCCAACCGGTTGTTTTTCCGGCTCTATCAATGCGCCAATATGTTGCATAAGACCGGCAGCCGTGCGGTCGAAGCGGAGGGGCTGACCACGCAGCAATGGGCGGTGCTCGGCGCACTGTCCCGCGACGAGGCGCATGCCGGCATGGGGATCGGCGAACTCGCCAAATATCTGATGGTGAGCCGACAGAATCTGGCGGGGCTGGTCAGCCGCATGGAGCGGGACGGGCACATATCAATCGCCTCCGATACCCGCGACCGGCGCTCCCGGATCGTGACGATGACCAACTCTGGCCGGCACGTCTGGCAGGTGCTGGCCCAGCCCAAGATTCGCGCCTACTACGAAGAAATCCTCGCCGGTTTCTCGATCAACGACACCGCGCATGCGCTGCATTATCTGCTCAAGATCCTCGAGAACATGAAGCGCTTGGACAAGGAGCAACTCAGCGATCAGGACGAAGACGAGGATCAGGCGGATTGATGTCCACTTTGCACGCGCTGCTGGCGCGCAGCCTTGCTAAAGGTCGAGACGAAGGTGCGCATGGTCCGGTCGCCCTTGAGGCAGAGTTCTCGCGCCGTCGCGCCGATGGCGTTGCATGAGATAAAATGTGCCATGCTCAGCCGATGGACCAAAACCGTCAGCGCTACTCAAGTCACGCCTGAAAACAGGCACTTTTTGAGTCTTCCCCTGTAGTATTGCTCTCATGACGGCTCGCCTGTGAGCGAGCGCAAACGAAGGGCGCGGCGCGACCTCTCAATTCACGCCGCCGGTCGGCGTGGTAGCATCCTGAGCGGCGCGCAAACCTATTCCCCGGCCCCGATCCAGTCCGCAGCACTTCGCCACAGCGTGTCGCGATGATCGGGGCGGAAGAAACCGAAATGGCCGATCCTGGCAACGCCGGCTTCCGCCGGCGTGACGGTGACGATCTCGGGCGTGATCGAGGTAAATCCCGAACAGAGCAGTTCGACCGACGGCCGCGTTGCCCAGGGATCGTCGGACATGACGAGCGCGCGCATCGCGCCGTGAAATTGCGAAAAATTCTTCACGCCGTCGAGCTTGGGATCGTCGAACAGATAGCGCTTGCGCATCACCCAGCTGACCCATTGCAGAAACACGTCCCTGGGCAGGTCTTCGGCGATGCCGCTCCAGGCGGGCGCATAGCCGAGCAGCCGGGTGAGGGGGGCGCCGACAAGATTCAGCAAGGCGTAGACGCGATAGCGTTCGGGGAAAGCCATCAGCCTCCAGTAGCCGGCCTGCGCCGCGACCAGCAGCGCGCGCGACACCTCGCGGTTGTTGTCCAACAGTCCCAGCGCCTGGCCGCCGAAGGAATGGCCGACATAGATCAGCGGCAGCGTGTGGTAGCGCTCGCGCATCCAGGCTACCGCACCGGTGACGTCGAGCGCGGCCCAGTCCGACATCGTGGCCTTGAAGCCGACCAGCGATTTGGGCTGGTTGTATCCGACCACGGCCTTCTGCCTGGAGTTGCCGATGCCGCGATAGTCGTAGGTGAGGACCGCGCAGCCGCGCCCGGCCAGATAGCCGGCAAAGCCCCGGTAGATCTTGCGCGGCACGGCGGTCGCCGAGTTGATCAGCACGGCATGGCGCTTCGCCCCGCGCGGCAGGAACAGGCTTGCCCCCAGCAGATATCCGTCCGCCGCAGGGAAGCTGATGTCGTCAATGAATACGTCGTCCAGCGCAGCCACTGCCCACCGCTCTTTGCCCCGGGTTCGCGCGATCCGCCCAGCAAATGCGAATTGGGCTTTTGCCGCAAGGGCTTGCCCGACGGTAAGGAATTCCAACTGGCGGTCCGTGTTGGGCCTGTGTATAAACCGGCGCTCCGCTGCTTCCGACCCGGCCACGCCATTTCCAGTGTTGCTCCGCCGAAGCTTTAGCGAAGGCGGGTAAGTAGCGGTTTTTATTTGAGGAGTTGACGTCATGTCCGAGCGGTGGACCCCCGACAGCTGGCGGACCAGGCCGGTACTGCAGATCCCCGACTATCCAGACGCCAAGGCGTTGGCGGATGTCGAGGCGCAGCTTGCGACGTTTCCTCCACTGGTTTTTGCAGGGGAAGCCCGCAACCTCAAGAAGGCGCTCGCCCGGGTTGCGGCCGGCGAGGCCTTCCTGCTTCAGGGCGGCGACTGCGCCGAGAGTTTCGCCGAGCACGGCGCCAACAACATCCGCGACTTCTTCCGCGTGCTGCTGCAGATGGCGGTCGTCTTGACCTATGCCGGCGCGGTGCCGGTGGTGAAGGTCGGCCGCATCGCCGGGCAATTCGCCAAACCGCGCTCCTCGCCGACCGAAAAGATCAATGGCGTCGAGCTGCCGAGCTACCGCGGCGACATCGTCAACGACATCGCGTTCACGGCGGCGGCGCGCAACCCCGATCCGCAGCGCCAGCTGATGGCCTACCGGCAGTCGGCCGCGACGCTGAACCTGTTGCGCGCATTCGCCACCGGCGGCTTTGCCAATCTCGGCAGCGTGCATCAGTGGATGCTGGGCTTCCTCAAGGATTCCCCGCAGTCGCGGCGCTACAAGGAATTGGCCGACCGCATTTCGGAAGCGCTGAACTTCATGCGCGCCTGCGGGCTCGATCTGGAAAGTCACCCGGAGCTGCGCGCCACCGATTTCTACACCAGCCACGAAGCGCTGCTGCTCGGCTACGAGCAGGCCTTTACGCGCGTGGATTCGACGACCGGCGACTGGTACGCGACCTCGGGCCACATGATCTGGATCGGCGACCGCACCCGCCAGCTCGACCACGGCCATGTCGAATATTTCCGCGGCATCAAGAACCCGATCGGTCTGAAATGCGGCCCGTCGCTGAAGCCGGACGAATTGCTCAAGCTGATCGACGTGCTCAACCCGGACAACGAGCCCGGACGGCTGACCCTGATCAACCGTTTCGGCTCCGACAAGATCGGCGATCATCTGCCGGCGCTGCTTCGCGCCGTCAAGCGCGAGGGCCGCACCGTGGTCTGGTCGTGCGATCCGATGCACGGCAACACCATCACCTCGACCTCAGGCTACAAGACCCGGCCGTTCGACCGGGTGTTGTCGGAGGTGAAGTCGTTCTTCACCATCCACGCCGCGGAGGGCACCCATGCCGGCGGCGTGCATCTGGAAATGACCGGCCAGGACGTCACCGAATGCATCGGCGGCGCGCGCGCCATCACCGACGAGGATCTCAACGACCGCTATCACACGGTCTGCGATCCACGCCTCAATGCCGAGCAGTCGATCGACATGGCTTTCCTGATCGCCGAATTGCTCAAGCAGGAACGCGTCGGCAAGGTCAAGCCGATGCCGGCCGTGGCGGGGCTTTAAGCGTTGCTGCGGTTCTGGCGGGCCACCATCAATACGCGCAACGGGCTCGCCTTTGCGATTCGTTCGGAGCAGGCCATCCGCGAGGAGATCGTGGCCCTTGCGCTCGCGCTGCCGCTGGCATGGCTGATCGGGGCGACCGCGATGCGCCGCGTCGAACTGGTGGCGGCGGTGGTGCTGGTCCTGATCATCGAATTGCTCAACACCGCGATCGAGAAGCTGGCCGACCGGCTGACGACCGAGCATGATCCGCAGATCGGGCGGGTCAAGGACATGGGCTCGGCGGCGGTCGGCGTCGCTTTGGTCATGGCCGGGCTGTTCTGGCTGTTCGCCATCGCCGAACGCATGGGCGCGCTCTGAAGCATGCAATTGTAGTTTGGCCGGCATCTGGCGAAGGCTGAGGGACCATGCTATATTTGATTTGCTCATTATGAGGATAAGGCTCGCTCCATGACCGAACGCGCCGACCAGTTTGCGATAACGCTTGCCCAGCTGAATCCGACAGTGGGCGATGTCACCGGCAACGCCGCCAAGGCGCGCGCCGCGCGCGTGCAGGCACGCGCCGAGGGCGCTGATCTCGTGGTGTTTCCCGAATTGTTCATTGCCGGCTATCCGCCGGAAGATCTGGTGTTGAAACCGGCCTTTCAGTCGGCCTGCCGCACGGCTATCGAGGAGCTCGCGCGCGAGACCGCCGACGGCGGCCCGGCCGTGCTGATCGGCAGCCCCTGGGTCGAGGACGGCAAGCTCTATAATGCCTGCGCGCTGCTGGACGGCGGCCGCATCGCCGCCATGCGCTACAAGGCCAACCTGCCGAATTACGGCGTGTTCGACGAAAAGCGGCTGTTCGCGCGCGGCCCGGCCGCCGGTCCGGTCACGATCCGCGGCATCCGGGTCGGGGTGCCGATCTGCGAGGACATCTGGCTCGAGGAGTCCGAGGACTACGAAAACGTCGTCGAATGTCTCGCCGAAACCGGCGCGGAAATTCTGGTGGTGCCGAACGGTTCGCCTTATGCGCGCGACAAGAACGATGTGCGGCTGTCGATCGCGGTCGCCCGGGTCACCGAAAGCGGGCTGCCGCTGATCTATCTCAACCAGATCGGCGGGCAGGACGAACTGGTGTTTGACGGCGCCTCGTTTGCGCTGAACGCCGATCTCTCGGTGGCGGCGCAGTTGCCGGCATTTGCCGAACACGTCACGACGCTGCACTGGCGCAGAAGCGAAAGCGGCTGGCACTGCGCCGGACCGATGGCATCCGTGCTCGACGGCGACCAGGGCGACTACGCGGCCTGCGTGCTGGGCCTGCGCGATTATGTCGGCAAGAACGGGTTTCCCGGGGTGCTGCTCGGCGTGTCCGGCGGTATCGATTCCGCGCTGTGCGCCGCCATCGCGGTCGATGCGCTGGGCGCCGAGCGGGTCCGCGGCGTGATGCTGCCGTTTCGCTTCACCGCGCAGGTGTCGCTCGACGACGCGGCGAAGCTCGCGACGGCCCTCGGCATCCGCTACGAGGTGCTGCCGATCGCCGCCGCCGTCAACGGCTTCGAAGAGATCCTGTCGAAGACGTTCGCAGGCCTGCCGCGCGACATCACCGAGGAGAATCTGCAGGCGCGCGCGCGCGGCACGTTGTTGATGGCGATCTCCAACAAGACCGGCGCGATGGTGGTCACCACCGGCAACAAGTCGGAAATGTCGGTGGGCTACGCCACGCTCTATGGCGACATGAACGGCGGCTTCAATCCGATCAAGGACATCTACAAGACCGAGGTGTTCCGGCTCTCGACCTTGCGCAATTCATGGACGCCGGACGGCGCGCTCGGCCCGTCCGGTGAGGTCATCCCGGCCAATATCATCACGCGGCCGCCGACCGCGGAGCTGCGCGAGAACCAGACCGACCAGGATTCGCTGCCGCCCTACGACATGCTCGATGCCATCCTCGAACGGCTGGTCGAGCGCGAGGAGCCGCTGGCCTCGATCGTGGAGGCGGGTTTCGACCGCGAGGTGGTGGCGCGGATCGACCGGCTGCTCAATATCGCCGAGTACAAGCGCCGGCAGGCAGCACCAGGGGTCAAGGTGACGCAGAAGAATTTCGGCCGCGACCGCCGCTATCCCATCACCAACCGCTTCCGTGACGCCGGCAAGCCGTTGCCCAAGCCCGACGACACGCTGCTATCGCGCGCGAAGAGCGGATCGGCCGAAGCGTTCGAGGGATAGGACGCCTAGCGCGCGGGGATGAAGGTCGGGCCGACGGTCCGGATCTTGTCGCCCGTCGCCCTGGTCGCAGGCGCGGAAGCATCCGGCGCGGCCGTACCGGGCGCGGTAGCGGTGGTGCCTGCGGCGCCCTTCTTCCCGGTCGTCGCGGCTCCCTTCGCCGGCAAGGGCCGCGCCATCTTCTTCGCGCTGTCTTCGGTGACGATGATGTCGCCCTGCTGTTCGGCGGCGGCCTTGTCGTCGATGTTCTTCAGCGCGTCGGACCAGGTCTGTCCGGCGGCCTTGCAGGAGCAGCTCGGATTGAACTCCTGGCGGAAACGGAATGCGTTCGGCGACGACGTATAGGGTTGGCCGCTGATCGACACGGCCTGGTTCATGTCTTCGCCGGGGTTGCGATAGGCAAAGAGCGTCGCATCCGCCGCCGGGCAGAGCGCCTTGCAGGTCTTTTCGTCGTCGGGGAAGCGGGCGGGCACGGTCGCGAACGAGATCGGAAAATACGCGCCGTCGCAGGAGCGGACGCAGACGGTGCGGAAGGTGCCGGACTGCGGGCCGAGATCGGTGCCGGGCGTGCTCTGATTATTGTTGTTGTTGTTGCCGAACAGATTGTCGAGGAAGTTGCCCGAGCCGCGCAGCGCATTGGCGTATTGCGGGCCGCAATTATTCTGCGCCAGCGCCGTCAGGACCGAGCGGCGCTGGTTTTCGCGATCGGCGCCGCCGAGGCCGCCGCTGCGCAACCGCTCCAGGCTGGAGGTGATCTGGTCCATATTGGCCCGCATCTGCTGGATCTGGTTGTTGACCGGACCGCATTGCGCCGACTGGCCGGAGAACAGCGAGAAAAACCCGGAACTGTCGCAGCCCATGCGTTTGGCCTGCGACGTGACCCGGTCGAGCTCGGCCTGCTGCTTGGTCGCGGCATCCTGGTAGCGGCGGATCTGGTCGTCCTTGGCCGGGTCGGCGCCGCCGCGGTCGATGGTCGCCAACTGCGCTTCCAGCCGCGGGCACATCGGATTGACCGGTCCTGCTCCCGGCACGCCCTGCGGCGGCACCGGCGCCGGCGGGTTCATCTGCGCCGAGGCGTCGACGCTCAGCGCGCCCGCGCCGATCAGCGTGACGCCGGCCAAAATCCATCGGGAAAACGGGGTGATCACGTTTCGGACATATCCGGCCGTTGAGGGGTTCCGCGCAGGCTCAAGATACCGGAAGCGCGGCCAACGCGGCCTCCATAGCTGCTTCTCGGGGCAGCGTCACGTCGTTTCCGGGGCTTCGGTGTGGCGGGGCGATTCTGTCGCGGCCGGAAGGCTTTAGCGCTGGCAGGTAATCGCAACATAGTCACTGCAACCGGCGTAAGAGCAGTTCCCGCCCGCCTTGGGAACCGAGCCGGTGATTTCGTCCGCCTCGATGCGCCGATAGGACGAGGCGTCGGCAAAATCGCGCGACTGGCAGTAGGAGCGGGCGGCATGGGCGCCGCATTTCTCGCCCCTTGCGAGGCACTGGTCGACGCCGTAGCCGTCCGACTGGTTGGCGACGATGAAGACGCGGCTGTCGGCCGATGCCGCAGATGCGGCAGCGACGAAGGCACAGGTCAGGAGGGCGGATAGGGATCGCATGCGGCACCGGAGAAATGAGGGGATCGCCCTCATCGGATAGACCCAAAACCTTAAGAATGATTAACCATGGCGGGCCGGCCGTTTGATGCCCCAAACGGGCTTTTCTGTGACAGCTGACGCAATCACTTGACGCAATCACCCCGGCTGGCCCATGGTGGTTCCATGAACGGTTTCCTCGCCATTTGTGGCATTTGCCGCGAGATTACGAGCTAGCGATTCGCTGGCTGAGGCCGTCTTTTCTCATACGAGATCACTGGACGCCCGGCCGGAAAGGCACGGGAGCGCCATGGAATTACGCCTCTACGATACGCTGACCAAGGAGAAGCGGCTGTTCACGCCGCTCGATCCCAACAACGTGCGCATGTATGTCTGCGGGCCGACGGTCTATGACTTCGCCCATATCGGCAATGCGCGCCCGGTCATCGTGTTCGACGTGCTGTTCCGGCTGCTGCGGCACCTCTACGGCGACAACCACGTCACCTATGTCCGCAACATCACCGACGTCGATGACAAGATCAACGACCGCGCCGCGCGGGATTTTCCAGGGCTGCCGCTGAACGAGGCGATCCGCAAGGTCACCGAGAAGACCGCGGCACAATTTGCGTCCGACGTGGCGGCCCTGGGCTCCTTGCCGCCGACGTTCCAGCCACGCGCGACCGATTTCGTGCTGCCGCGTGCCGACGGCAAGGCGGATATGGTGACGCTGATCAAGCAATTGATCGCACGCGGCCATGCCTATGAAGCTGGCGGCGAAGTTCTGTTCGATGTGCAGTCGATGCCCGACTATGGGGCGCTGTCCGGCCGCAAACTCGACGAGCAGCGGCCGGGCGCCCGCGTGGCCGTCGATGCGCACAAGAAGAGTCCGCTCGATTTCGTGTTGTGGAAGCAATCGTCTGGCGATGAACCGGGATGGGAAAGCCCATGGGGCAGGGGACGTCCGGGCTGGCACATCGAGTGCTCGGCCATGAGCGCTGCTTATCTTGGCGACGTCTTCGATATTCACGGCGGCGGCATCGACCTGATCTTTCCGCATCACGAGAACGAACTCGCGCAATCGCGCTGCGCGCATGGCACGCGCGCCATGGCGAACTACTGGATGCACAATGAATTCGTGCAGATCGAAGACACCAAGATGTCGAAGTCTCTCGGTAACTTTGTCACGATCCGCGATTTGCTGGCCGATTGGCCGGGCGAGGTGCTGCGCCTCAACATGTTGAAGGCGCATTATCGCTCTCCGATGGACTGGACGTTGAAGGGCCTGGAGGAAACCGCCAGGACGCTCGACGACTGGTATTGGGTCGCGGCCGATCTCGGGGGTGAAGAGCCCGCCGATGCCGTGATCGAACCGCTGCTTGACGATCTGAACACGCCGCAGATGATCGCCGCGTTGCATGGTTTGCGGAATAAGGCGGCCTCCGGAAACGAACGCGATCGCAGCCGCTTCGTTGCTTCCTTGCGGTTTCTCGGGTTTCTGTCGGAAACTGCGGCGCAGTGGAACGGCCGAAAGCAGCATGCGAGCGGCGTCGACGCCGGTCTCGTTGACAGTCTGATTGCGGCGCGCACCGCTGCCCGCGCCCGAAAGGATTTTGGGGAATCCGACCGTATCCGCGATGAACTGGCGGCGATGGGCGTTGTGATAAAGGATTCCAAGGAAGGCACCACCTGGGAGATTGCGCGATGACCAGACCCGACACGCCTTTTCCAAAGCACTGGCGCTATTACATCGTCATCAAGTGGGCCGTGATCGTCGCCGCCGTCGTGCTGGCGCTAAAACTGTTCGGAGTGTTTTGAGGCGATGGGACAGACGTTGCCCAAACCCGGCCTGCGGCCGTTTTTGCCCGCGGATGCGCCCGTGCTGGCGGCGATCTTTGCCGCCGCCATCGAGCAGCTGACCGGCGACGACTACAGCGAGGCCCAGCAGCAGGCCTGGGCCGGCGTGGCCGAGGACGAGGAGGCGTTCGGCAAGCGGCTTGCTTCCGAACTCACGCTGATCGCCACCCTGCAGAACTCGCCGGTGGGTTTTGCCGCGCTGAAGGGCGCCGATCACATCGACATGCTCTATGTGCATCCCGGCGCGGTCGGGCAGGGCGTCGCCTCGATGCTGTGCGAGGCGCTGGAAAAGCTGGCCGGCAGCCGCGGAGCCAAAAGCCTCACGGTGGACGCCAGCGACAACGCGACGGAGTTTTTCGCCAAGCGCGGTTACGTCGCAAAACAGCGCAACACCGTCACCGTCAATGGCGAGTGGCTCGCCAACACCACCATGCAGAAGACGCTGGCTGACGGCGCCAAGCCAGGAGCTCCGACATGAGCCGCGAACGCCTCTATCTGTTCGACACCACGCTGCGCGACGGCGCGCAGACCAACGGCGTCGATTTCACGCTGCATGACAAGCAGCTGATCGCCGGCATGCTCGACGAACTCGGCATCGACTATGTCGAGGGCGGCTATCCCGGCGCCAATCCCACCGATACCGAATTCTTCGCCGAGAAGCCGAAGCTCGAACATGCGAGCTTCACGGCGTTCGGCATGACGCGACGGCCGGGCCGTTCGGCCGCCAACGATCCGGGTCTCGCGGCGCTGCTGGAGGCCAAAGCGGACGCGATCTGCTTTGTCGCGAAATCATCGGCCTATCAGGTGCGCGTCGCGCTGGAGACCACCAACGAGGAAAATCTCGCCTCGATCCGCGACAGCGTGAAGGCCGCCAAGCAGGCCGGCCGCGAGGTCATGCTCGACTGCGAACATTTCTTCGACGGCTACAAGGAAAATCCGGAATTCGCGCTGGCCTGCGCCAGGGCGGCCTACGATTCCGGCGCACGTTGGGTGGTGTTGTGCGACACCAATGGCGGCACCATGCCGCACGAGGTCGAGACCATCGTCGCCGAGGTGACAAAACATATCCCCGGCGATCACGTCGGCATCCACGCCCATAACGACACCGAGCAGGCGGTCGCCAATTCGCTGGCCGCGGTGCGCGCCGGCGCTCGCCAAATCCAGGGCACGCTGAACGGGCTCGGCGAGCGCTGCGGCAACGCCAATCTGTGTTCGCTGATCCCGACCTTGCGGCTCAAGCGCGAATTTTCTGACGGCTTCGAGATCGGGGTGTCGCCGGACAAGATGGCGACCCTGATGAAGGTCTCGCGCACCCTCGACGACATGCTCAACCGCGCCTCGAACCGGCACGCGCCCTATGTCGGCGAAAGCGCCTTCGTCACCAAGACCGGCATTCATGCCTCCGCCGTGCTCAAGGATCCCCAGACCTACGAGCACGTGCCGCCCGAAGCGGTCGGCAACCATCGCAAGGTGCTGGTTTCCGACCAGGCCGGGCGCTCCAACGTCATCGCCGAACTCGACCGTGCCGGCATCGCTTACGACAAGAACGATGCAAAACTGCTTCGCCTGGTCGAGGAGATGAAGGACCGCGAAGCCGCCGGTTACGCCTATGAATCCGCCAACGCCTCGTTCGATCTGTTGGCGCGGCGCACGCTCGGAAAAGTGCCGGAATATTTCCGGGTCGAGCAGTTCGACGTCAATGTCGAGCAGCGCTACAACGCCAACGGCCAGCGCGTCACGGTGGCGATGGCGGTGGTGAAGGTCGATGTCGACGGCGAGAAGCTGATCTCGGCGGCGGAAGGCAACGGTCCCGTCAACGCGCTCGACGTCGCGCTGCGCAAGGATCTCGGCAAGTACCAGAAATATATCGAGGGCTTGAAGCTGATCGATTACCGCGTGCGTATCCTCAATGGCGGCACCGAGGCGGTCACGCGGGTGCTGATCGAGAGCGAGGACGAGCAGGGCGAGCGCTGGACCACGATCGGCGTGTCGCCCAACATCATCGACGCCTCGTTCCAGGCGCTGATGGATTCGGTGATCTACAAGCTGGTGAAATCCCGCGCGCCGGCGTGAGGTCACCAATCCGTAATGCCGTCATTGCGAGCGTAGCGAAGCAATCCATGTCGCCGCGGGGATATTTCTGGATTGCTTCGTCGCTTCGCTCATCGCAATGACGGTCGGGGGAGAGACCAACCCATGATCGACCACATTTCCGTCGGTGTCGCCGACCTCGAGCGCGCGGCGCGGTTTTACGAGGCGGCACTGGCGCCGCTCGGGCTCTTGCGCCTGGTGACGCGGCCCGCAACGATCGGCTTCGGCAAGGCCTATCCCGAATTCTGGATCAATCTGCGCACCGGCATGGCGGCGGTCGCGCCGGACAGCGGCGTCCACATCTGCCTGCGCGCCAAATCGACCGGCGAGGTCGATGCGTTTCATGCCGCGGCGCTCGCCGGCGGCGGCCGATCCGATGGCCCGCCGGGCCCGCGCCCGCACGATCGCGTGCGCTATTACGCGGCGTTCGTCGTCGACCCCGACGGCAACCGCATCGAGGCGGTGACGTTTCCGGCGGAGTGACAGCCGCCGGCCGTTAGAGCCGGCGTGCGATTTCCGGTGCGAGGACCTCGGCGCCTTCCGGCGCGCGCGCGGCGGCGGCGCGCAACCGCGGCAGGATGTCCTCGACCCGTTCCGCCTTCAGAACATCGACCGCCAGCGATGGACGGATGAATTCGGTGGCGCGCATATGCGCGAGCAGAGCGAGCAGGGGTTCCCAGAAGCCGTCGATATTGCCGAGCAGCACCGGCTTGGAGTGCCGGCCGAGCTGCTGCCAGGTCAGTTGCTCCACCAGTTCCTCCAGCGTGCCGACGCCGCCGGGCAACGCCACGAACGCGTCGGAGCGCTCGAACATCAGCCGTTTGCGCTCATGCATGTCGGGTGTGACGATCATTTCCTGAACGCGCTTGAGGGCGTTTTCGCGGCTGGTGAGGAAGTCGGGGATGATGCCGGTCACGACGCCGCCGTGATCGAGCACCGATGTCGCCACCGCGCCCATCAGCCCGATCGAGCCGCCGCCATAGACAAGGCGAATGCGATTCTCGGCGAGAACTTTCCCAAAGGCGATGGCCGCTTCGATGAAGCGGGGATTTGTACCGGGGCCGGAGCCGCAATAGACGCAGACAGTCCTGATTTTATTCGTCATGTCGGGCATGTGGCACCGCAGCGTAAGAGCGTCAACCCCGAAACGATTCGCATGGGCTCGTGAAACTATCCGTAAATGCCCGGGATTCGTCAAAGAATCGCGGCTAATTAAGGGTGCACGCGGCGTTCAAACGCACTATATGACGGGCACGATGCAGAAAAGCAGAAAACGCGGGACCGCTACTCTCCAGGCTCTTGATTGATGGCTCATTACCACTCGGCCTCCGGCGCCGGCGAAGCGCTGACGTCCTCCCTTAATTCAGCCGAGAAGGCGACCCTGATCGGGACGCTGGCGCATCTGTGGCCGTATATCTGGCCCGGCGATCGCGCCGATCTCAAGATGCGCGTGGTCTGGTCGGTAGTTCTGCTGCTCATCGCCAAGGTGGCGACGCTCGCGGTGCCGTTCACCTTCAAATGGGCGATCGACGCATTGACCGGCGCGGATACCGCGCCCGTGCAATCGTCGAACTGGGCGTTGTGGTTGATCGCCTCGCCCTTCATCATGACCCTGAGCTACGGCGGCCTGCGCGTGCTGATGGCGGTCCTGACGCAGTGGCGCGACGGCATCTTCGCGCGCGTGGCGATGCATGCGGTGCGCAAGCTCGCCTACCGCACCTTCGTCCATATGCATGAGCTGTCGCTGCGCTTTCACCTGGAGCGCAAGACCGGGGGATTGACGCGCGTGCTGGAGCGCGGCCGTTTGGGCATCGAAGTCATCGTGCGGATGGTGATCCTGCAGCTGGTTCCGACCGTCGTCGAGGTTGCGCTGCTGATGGCGGTGCTGCTGTGGAAGTTCGACTGGCGCTACGTGCTGGCGACCATGATCACCGTCGTGGTCTTCATGTATTACACCTACATCGCCACCGAATGGCGGATCGAGATCCGCCGCAAGATGAACGAATCCGATACCGACGCCAACACCAAGGCGATCGACTCGCTTCTGAACTACGAGACGGTGAAGTATTTCAGCGCCGAGGAACGCGAAGCCCAGCGCTACGATCGGTCGATGGAGGGCTATGAGCGGGCCAGCGTCAAGACCTATACCTCGCTCGCGGTTCTCAACACCGGGCAGGCGATCATCTTCACCGCCGGCCTCACCGCGACCATGGTGATGTGCGCAATCGGGGTTCGCAACGGCACCAACACGGTCGGCGATTTCGTCATGGTCAACGCCATGATGATCCAGCTCTACCAGCCCTTGAATTTCATGGGCATGGTCTATCGCGAGATCAAGCAGGCGATCATCGACATCGAAAAGATGTTCAGCGTGCTGTCGCGCAATCCCGAGATCACCGACAATCCCGGCGCCAGGCCCCTGATCGTGACCTCCGGCAATGTGCGCTTCGACGATGTGCGCTTTTCCTACGATCCCGAGCGGGCGATCCTGAAAGGGCTGAGCTTCGAGGTACCGGCCGGCAAGACGGTCGCAATCGTCGGGCCGTCGGGCGCGGGCAAATCGACCATCTCGCGCCTGTTGTTCCGCCTCTACGACGTCTCCAGCGGCAGGATCCTGATCGACGGCCAGGATATCCGCAACGTCACCCAATCGTCGCTGCGGGCCTCGATCGGAATGGTGCCGCAGGACACCGTGCTGTTCAACGACACCATCCGCTATAATATCCGCTACGGCCGCTGGGACGCCACCGATGCCGAGGTCGAACAGGCGGCGCAGCTCGCGCAAATCGACCCGTTCATCCGGATGTCGCCGAAGGGGTACGAGACGCAAGTGGGCGAGCGCGGCCTGAAACTGTCGGGCGGCGAGAAGCAGCGTGTCGCCATCGCGCGCACCATACTCAAGGCGCCGCCGATCCTGGTGCTCGACGAGGCGACCTCGGCGCTCGACAGCCATACCGAACACGAAATTCAGGAAGCTCTGGAGCGGGTATCGCGCAACCGCACCTCGCTCGTCATCGCGCACCGGCTGTCCACGATCGTCGGCGCCGACGAAATCATCGTGCTCGATCAGGGCCGTATCGCCGAGCGCGGAACCCATGGGCAGCTTTTGGCAACCGGGGGACTTTATGCCAGTATGTGGAACCGGCAGCGAGAGGCCCAGGAGGCGCGCGAGAAGCTGGCGCGGATCGCCGACGAGAACGAAGCGCCGAACCGCGAGCCGCCGCCGGTCGACGATATGCTGGTGACGCCGGCCGCCGCGGAATGACCGAAATGCAATTGCCTCTCCTGACACGGGAGGGGGCACAAATGACTGTGAAACCTGAATGTCCATCGCCAATTCCATCCGCGCGCAAATTCCGCCGATCCACCCGGAGGGCTATCCGTTCATCGGCGGCTTTGCGCTGGTCAGCCTGATCCTGTTCTGGATCTGGTCGCCGCTGGGCTGGATCGGCACGCTGCTGACGCTCTGGTGCGCGCTGTTCTTCCGCGATCCAATTCGGGTGACGCCGGTGCGCGAGGGCATCGTGGTGGCGCCGGCCGACGGGCGCGTCTCGATGATCACGCAGGTGCTGCCGCCGGCCGAGCTCGGTCTCGGCGACCGCCCGCTGCCGCGGATCTCGATCTTCATGAGCGTGTTCAACTGCCATGTGAACCGCAGTCCGGTGGCGGGCAGGATCGATCGCATCGCGTATCGGCCCGGCACCTTCATCAATGCCGAGCTGGACAAGGCGAGCGAGGACAATGAGCGCAATTCGCTCGTCATCTCCACGCCGCAGGGGCGCATCGGCGTGGTCCAGATCGCGGGGCTGGTGGCACGGCGGATCGTGTCGTTCGTGCGCGAAGGGCAGTCGATCGGCGCCGGCGAGCGGTTCGGGCTGATCCGTTTTGGCTCGCGCCTCGACGTCTATCTGCCGGAAGGCACCCATTCGCTGGTTTCCGAGGGCCAGACCGCGATCGCCGGGGAGACCATTCTGGCCGATTTCCGGGGCAGTGACGGCGGCCGGACGTTCCGGGCCGATTAACCAATGCGGCGCCGAGCCGCCCGGCCAACGCAATGGCGGAACGGGCCGGCGCTTGCTATATATGGCCGAGCCATGCAGATGCCGTTCGATCCCAACACCCCGGAGATGCGCCGCCGCCGGTTTCGCCCGATCCCGGTGCGGATGCTGGTGCCCAACGTCATCACCTTGCTCGCGATCTGCGCGGGCCTGACCGCGATCCGCCTTTCCACGGAAGGACGGATGGACATCGCGGTCGGCGCGATCGTATTTGCCGCCTTCCTCGACGGCATCGACGGCCGTGTCGCGCGCATGATCAAGGGCCAGTCGAAATTCGGCGCCGAGCTCGACAGCCTGGCGGATTTCGTCAATTTCGGCGTCGCGCCGGGGCTGATCCTGTATTTCTGGCAATTGCACGAGTTGAATAATGGCGGCTGGATCGCGGCGATGGTGTTCGCGATCTCGGGCGGACTGCGGCTGGCGCGTTTCAATGCCACCATGGACGATCCGAACAAGCCGGCATTCGCGGCGAATTACTTCACCGGCGTTCCGGCGCCCGCCGGCGCCATCATCGCGCTGTTGCCGATCTTTCTCGCCTTCCTCGGCCTGCCGAAACCGCCGGCCTTGCTGACTGCGGCCTACACGCTCGTGATCGCGTTCCTGATGGTTTCGCGGCTGCCGGTGTTTTCCGGCAAGACGGTGCGCATGCGCGTGCCGCCGGAAATGGTGCTGCCGGTTTTCGTCTCGGTGGTGTTCTTCATTGCGCTGCTGATCAGCTATCCGTGGTACATCCTGTCGGCGGGTTCGGTGCTGTATCTTGTTGAGCCTGCCCGCCGGCTGGAAGTCCTATCGTGACCATGCGCGCAAGGCCGCCGCCGCTTCGGCGGCATCGGCTCCCGCCAACGTCGCGCCGGCCGCTTCGCCGTCACCGTTCACCCCGGCGGTTTCCGAAGCCGACGAGGAAGAACGCCCGACACGGCTGAACTGAGCGGCCTTCGCCCGGCATCGGCGACGCCAGGCTTTGGCTCGAAACCGCCCCGGATATCTGCCATGAGCGAGGCCCGAGTTGGGTTCGACCCCGATCTCGGCTATAGGCTTGCGCATGCACGGCCGGCACGATCTGGCCGGCCTTAAAAATCTGGAGAAACGCCGTGACGGATTCCGCAAAAGCGCCGCTGCCTGCTTCGCTGCTCGAAGCGCTCGGGCGCTACGATACGCCGACGATCTGCAACGCCATGGAAATCGTGGCACCCGAACGCCGCCTGATCGGCTACACCACCAAGCCGCTGGTGTGTCCGTTTCCGGATCTGCCGCCGATGGTCGGCTATGCGCGCACCGTGACGATCCGCTCCGTGCTGCAGTCTGGCCTTCCGGCGGCCGAGCAAGCCAAACGGCGCATCGCCTATTATGAATATGTCGGCACCGGCTTTGGCCCGCGCATCACCGTGATCCAGGATATCGACGGGGCGGATGTCGGATATGGCGCGTTCTGGGGCGAGGTGCAAAGCTCCGTGCACAAGGCGCTCGGCTGCCTCGGCGTCGTCACCGACGGATCGATCCGCGACATCCCGCAATGGGCGCCCGGTTTCCAGGCGCTCGCCGGATCGATCGGACCGTCGCACGCCTGGGTCCACGCCGAAAGCTTCGGCGGCGAAGTCCGCGTTGCCGGCATGACGGTGCGCTCCGACGATCTCATCCACGCCGACCAGCACGGCGCGATCGTGATCCCGATCGACATCGCCGCCAAGATCCCCGAGGCCGCCGAACTCTGCGGCCGCCGCGAGACGCCGATCCTGGAAATCGCCCGAGCCAAGGATTTCAGCCTGGAAAAGCTGAAAGAGGCGCTGAAGCGGTCGGCCGAGATTCACTGACGGCTTAGCTCCGCGCCGAAAGGACGCCGCGATGAACATGGACGGCAAGACGGTGCTGGTCACCGGTTCGACCGATGGCGTCGGCCGGTACGTCGCCGGCAGGCTCGCCTCCGCCGGCGCAAAGGTCCTGATCCACGGCCGCGACGGTGGGCGGGGCAAGGCCCTTGCCGACGAGATCGGGCAGGAAGGGCGCGGCGAAGCCGTGTTCTATCAGGCCGATCTGTCGTCGCTGGCAGCTGTGCGGCAGCTCGCCGACGCGGTACTGGCCGATAACAAGCGGCTCGACCTCTTCATCAGCAATGCCGGCATCGGGTCGCAGAATGACGGGCCCGCGCGGCAGGTCAGCGCGGACGGTCATGAACTGCGTTTCGCGGTCAATTATCTCGCCGGCTTCCTGCTTGCCTACCGTCTGATGCCACTGCTCAAGGCGAGTGCGCCGTCACGCATCGTCAATGTGGCCTCGCTCGGCCAGCACCCGATCGATTTCGACGATGTCATGATCGCCAGGGGCTACAGCGGCAGCCGCGCCTACGCGCAGAGCAAGCTGTCGCAGATCATGTTCACCATGGATCTTGCCGAAGAGCTGAAGGGGACCGGCGTCACGGTCAATTCGCTTCACCCCGCGACCTACATGAACACCACCATGGTGCGGGCCGGCGGCATCACGCCGATCTCGACGGTGGAGCAGGGCGGCGAGGCGATCCTGCATCTGGCGGCAGGCGACGATATCGCCGGCAAAAGCGGCCTTTTCTTCAACGGCATGAACCAGGCGCGGGCCAACCCGCAGGCCTATGACGAGGCCGCCCGCAAGCGCTTGCGCGCGCTCAGCCTCGAACTGACGGGCTTGAACGCGGCCTGACGCAGTCGCGCGTCTCCGATCCCTGCCTGGGTTTTGGGCGCGGCCAGCAGCCGAAAGCGCGGCCTCCGGTATGGTTAGCAAAGTGTTGAGATCGGATTTTTCGGCCGGTCGATCACGTCCTTGCGGTCGGCAATCGGTTTAACCTTTACGCGTCTTTAATGGCGGGGAACGTAGGGTTCTCGTCACGCGGCTCGGGGTGGGCCGCGCCACCGACCAGAATGGCCGGCTGGTTCGCGTACGTGTTGGAGTTTCCCATGGATATTATGACGGGCGCTGGGCTGGTGTTCGGCATTATCGTCATTGCAACGATGATGCTCTTGGGCGGCGATCTGCATATTTTCATCAGCGAGCATGCGGTCATCATCATCTTCGGCGGGTCGATTGCGGCGACCATGATCCGCTTTCCACTCGGCGTGATGTTGCACGGCCTGCCGCTCGGCGCCAAATTCGCCTTTACCATGAGCCGCCTGTCGGCCCGCGATCTCGTCGACGAACTCGCCCGGATCGCTGAAATCGCACGGAAGCAGGGGCCGGTCGGGCTCGAAAAGGTCGAGACCGACGAGCCGTTCCTGGCCAAGGGCATTCGCTACGTCGCCGACGGCTACGATCTCGAGTTCATCCGCGACAACCTGGAGCGGGACCGCGACAATTTCCTGATGCATCTCGACGAAGGCAGCAAGATCTATCGCGGCATCGGCGACTGCGCGCCGGCCTTCGGCATGATCGGCACCCTGATCGGCATGGTGCAGATGTTCGCCAACATGACCGATCCCTCCAAGCTCGGCCCGTTCATGGCGACCGCGTTGCTGGCGACGCTGTACGGCGCGCTGGTCGCGAACCTGTTCTGTCTGCCGATCGCCGACAAGCTGCATGGCAAGCTGCTCGACGAGGAGACCAACCGTACGCTGATCATCGACGGCATTCTGATGATCCGTGATTCCAAGAGCCCGACGCTGGTCCGCGAAATGCTGCTGGCCTACCTGCCGGAGAAACACCGCCACGAAGAAGGCGAGCCCGTCCCCGCCTGATCGGGCGGTGTGACAGCGGTCCGGAAAGCAAGCGATGGCCAAGAAGAAACGCGGCGACGCACATGGGGGAGGTCACGGCTGGTTCGTGACCTTTGCCGACCTCATGGGTCTGATGATGAGCTTCTTCGTGATGCTCACGGCATTTTCCACCATGGACAACAACAAGCTCAAGGTCGTCGCCGGCTCGATGCGGGATGCTTTCGGCGTGCAGACCGCGCGCTATTCCGGTATCATCGAATCCGACGGCCTGCCGACGCGGGAAAAGCTGAAAAACGCCGAGCACATTCCGCCGGAGGAATCCTCCAACAGGCCTACCCCGGACGAACAGGAGCGCAGCGTCGCCCAGGGCGCCCGGGTAAAGATCGATCACGAATTCGCGCTGGCCTCGGCGTCATTGCGGCAGGCGCTGCAGGACATGCCGGAGCTGACTGAAGTCTCCAAGCACATCATGTTCGAGGAGACCAAGCAGGGCCTCAATCTGGAAATCGTCGACCAGGACGGGCGCTCGATGTTCGCCGACGGCTCCAAGGAGCCCTATGACCGCACCCGGCGGCTGATCGAGAAGCTTGCCGTTCCGCTCAAGGCGACACCGCTGCGCCTCTCCATTGTCGGCCACACCGCGGCGGGGTTCGTGCCGACAAAAAGCGACTACGGCGCGTTCGACCTGTCGGCGGATCGCGCCAATTCGGTGCGCCAGATCCTCGAGCGGGAAGGCGTGCCGCCGGGACACATCTTCGCGGTGTCCGGCAAGGCCGATACCCAGCCGTTGTTTCCCGACGATCCCACGCTGGCGGCGAATCGCCGCGTGACCATCACTTTGATGCGGGAAGATCCGCCGCTGCCTCCCGGCCTGAAGCCCTAGCGTCACTACTATTTTACCGGATCGGTTCGGGACGGGTGTGACGATGCGGAGACAGGCGGCGGCTGCGCCCGAATGCTATGGTCGGGCGGTTGACAGGCGTTCGCCGACAGCGTCGATAGCCCGCCGGATCAAATCAACCGATAGAACGTTTTTCGATAATGGCCGTCAGCGTCACATCAACCGAAGCCCAGGACGGGCCGGTCACGACTGGTTTTTGGGCGCTGGCGCTGGGAAGCATCGGCGTGGTGTTCGGCGATATCGGGACCTCGCCGCTCTATGCGTTTCGCGAGGCCGTCGCAGGCGCGGCGCAGGGCCAGCCGGTCACCCGGGTCATCGTGCTTGGGGTGCTGTCGCTGATCCTGTGGGCGCTCCTCATCGTCGTCACCGCCAAATACGTGCTTCTGCTGCTGCGCGCCGACAATAACGGCGAGGGCGGCACGCTTTCGCTGATGGCGCTGGGGCAACGGGCGCTCGGCCACAGAAGCTGGCCGCTGCTGGCGCTGGGGGTTGTCGGCGCATCGATGTTCATCGGCGATTCCATGATCACGCCGGCGATTTCGGTATTGTCCGCGGTCGAAGGTCTGAAGCTCGCAACGCCGGCGCTTGAGCACTACGTGGTGCCGCTGACGGTCTTCATCCTGGTCGTGCTGTTCGCGGTCCAGAGCGGCGGCACCGCGCGGGTCGCCTCGGCCTTCGGGCCGGTCATGGTGGTCTGGTTCGGCGCGCTCGCGGTGATGGGTCTCGTTCATATCCGCGACGATCCGTCAGTGCTGGCCGCGATCAATCCCTGGTACGCCCTCGATTTCCTGCTTAAGCACGGCACCATCGGATTGGTGACGCTCGGCGCGGTATTTCTCGCGGTGACCGGCGGCGAGGCGCTCTATGCCGATCTCGGTCATTTCGGACGCAAGCCGATCCAGGCCGGTTGGCTTTATTTCGTGCTGCCCTCGCTTCTGATCAATTATTTCGGTCAGGGCGCGCTGGTGCTTTCCGATCCGGCCGCGATCGAGAATTCGTTCTATCGGATGGTGCCGGAAATCCTGCTGCTGCCGCTGGTCGGGCTGGCGACCGCGGCGACCGTGATCGCGAGCCAGGCGGTGATCACGGGCGCCTATTCGCTGACCCGCCAGGCGGTGCAGCTCGGCCTGTTGCCGCGCTTCGAGGTCCGCTACACCTCGGAGACGCCACGCCGGCCAGATCTATCTGCCGCGCGTCAACCGGCTGCTGCTGATCGGCGTATTGCTGCTGGTGTTCCTGTTCCGCACCTCGAGCAATTTGGCCTCGGCCTATGGTATCGCCGTCTCGACCACCATGGTCGCCGACGGCATCATGGGTTTCGTGGTGGTCTGGAAATTGTGGAACTGGCGCGCGGCCACCGCGGCGGCGCTGATCGTGCCGTTCGTCGTCGTCGACACGACATTTTTCAGCGCCAATCTCCTGAAGCTGCTCGAAGGGGCGTGGGTGCCGCTGCTGTTCGGCCTCACCATGGCGTTAATGATCTGGACCTGGCGCCGGGGTTCGGCGATCCTCATCCAGAAGACGCGGCGGATCGAAGTGCCGCTCAACGATCTGATCAAGAGCCTCGAAAAGCGTCCGCCTCACATCGTCAAGGGCACCGCGGTGTTCCTGACCAGCGATCCGAGTTTCGTGCCGACCGCGCTGTTGCACAACCTCAAGCACAACAAGGTGCTGCACGAGCACAATGTGGTCCTGACCATCGAAACCGCGCAGACGCCGCGGGTCGACCCTGCCGAACGTGTCCGGATGGAAACCATCAGCGAAAGGTTCTCGACCGTCCGGCTGCGCTTCGGCTTCATGGAATCGCCCAACGTCCCCAAGGCGCTGGTGATCGCCCGCAAGCTCGGCTGGCAGTTCGACATCATGTCGACGTCGTTCTTCGTCTCGCGGCGGGCGCTGAAGCCCTCGGCGCAGTCGGGAATGCCGCTATGGCAGGACCACCTGTTCATCGCGATGAGCCGGTCGGCCAACGATGCCACCGACTATTTCCAGATTCCGACCGGAAGGGTGGTTGAAGTGGGTACCCAAGTGACCATCTAGCGGTTTATGCATTTTTTGCATGGCGTGGCCTCAAAATCAGGCTAGGCTATGCTGCGAGCGCAGGACTATAAGCCGCCCTTGCTTTGCTACCATGCAGTGAAGCTTTTTGAGGCCTCCACCCCAATGACCACCGATGTTGTAGTTCCCGCCCCGGAAACGGCGGCGGCCAACGCGCATGGCGACACCCATTCTACCGCTGGCTTCAAGGCCCTGATGCTGGGCAGCATCGGTGTCGTCTATGGCGATATCGGCACCAGTCCCCTTTACGCGTTGCGTGAGGCCGTGATCGCGGCCAGCGGTCCCGGCGGCGTCGCTACTGTGCAAGCGGTGCTCGGGGTCGTGTCCCTGATCCTGTGGGCGCTGATCATCGTGGTGACGCTGAAATACGTGGTGATCCTGCTGCGGGCGGACAACCATGGCGAGGGCGGCACGCTGGCGCTGATGGCGCTGGCGCAGCGCGCGGTCACTTACGGCGGCGGCGCCATCGTGCTGCTCGGGATCATCAGCGGGGCGCTGTTCTACGGCGACGCGGTGATCACGCCGGCGCTGTCGGTGCTTTCGGCGATCGAAGGTATCAAGCTCGTTACCGAAGCGTTCGAACCCTATGTGGTGCCGCTGACGGTGCTCATCCTGTTCGTGCTGTTTGCGGTTCAGTCGCGCGGCACGGCGCGCGTCGCGGCCTTTTTCGGGCCGGTGATGTGCATCTGGTTCGGCGTCATCGCGATCGCGGCGATCACCCCGATCATGCGCCATCCTGAAATCTTCTCAGCGCATCAATCCGCTATATGCCGTCTCCTTCATGCTCCATCACGGCATCATCGGGTTCGTCACGCTCGGCGCCGTGTTCCTCGCCGTTACCGGCGCCGAGGCGCTCTATGCCGACCTCGGCCATTTCGGCAAACGTCCGATCCAGACCGCATGGCTCTTCATCGTGCTGCCGTCGCTGGCGCTGAACTACCTGGGGCAGGGTGCGCTGGTGATCGGCGACCCCAAGGCGGTCGAGAACCCGTTTTTCCTGATGTTTCCGGACTGGGCCCTGATGCCGATGGTCGCGCTTGCCACCATGGCGACCGTGATCGCGAGCCAGGCCGTGATCACCGGCGCCTATTCGCTGACGCGCCAGGCCATTCAGCTCGGCCTGCTGCCGCGATTTGAAATTCGTCACACATCGGAAGCCCATTCCGGGCAGATATTCATCCCGCGCATCAACATGCTGCTGCTGATCGCCGTGGTGCTCTTGGTGTTGATGTTCCGCTCGTCCAGCGCGCTGGCCTCGGCCTACGGCATTTCCGTCACCGGGACCATGGTGGTCACGGGCATGATGGGGTTTGTCGTGATCTGGCGGGTCTGGAAATGGTCGCCGTTCGCGGCCGCGGCGCTGATCGCGCCGTTCCTGTTCCTCGATCTCACCTTCCTTGCAGCGAACCTGCTGAAAGTGCTGGAGGGCGGCTGGGTGCCCCTGGCGCTCGGCGCCGCGGTGATGATGCTGATGTATACGTGGCGGCGCGGCAGCCGGCTGCTGTTCGAGAAATCGCGCAAGCTGGAGTTTCCGCTCGCCGATCTGGTGGCGATGCTGGAAAAGCGGCCGCCGCAGCGGGTGTCCGGCACGGCCGTTTTCCTCACCAGCGATCCCGCCAGCGCGCCCACGGCCCTGATGCACAGCCTGAAGCACTACAAGGTGTTGCACGAGAAGAACGTCATTCTCACCATCGAAACCGCGCCGACGCCGCGGATCGACCCGGCCGAGCGGGTGAGGCTGGAGGAGATCAGCAAGACCTTTACCAAGGTGACGCTGCGGTTCGGCTTCATGGAATCGCCCAACGTCCCGAAGGCGCTGGCCATCGCGCGAAAACTGGGCTGGCAATTCGACATCATGTCGACGTCGTTCTTCCTGTCGCGGCGCGCGCTCAAGCCGGCCGCGCATTCCGGCATGCCGCGCTGGCAGGACCATCTGTTCATCGCACTCAGCCGTACCGCCAACGACGCCACCGATTATTTCCAGATCCCGAGCGGACGGGTGGTCGAGGTGGGAACGCAGGTCACGGTCTGACGCCCGGTATCATCAAACAGCCTTGCGGCGCTTGATTTTCGCCGCCTGAGAGGCGAGGTTGGCGCGGCAGGCGAGCCCTCGGTAATCTCTACCGAATTTGCTCGTGCCGACCGCTGGGAGGGAAACGCGTGGGTCAACAGGTCACAGATTTGGCGCCGGAAGACGTCTCCAACGGCATGGCCGAGGGGCGCTACCTCCTGGTCGACGTCCGCGAGCCGAACGAGGTTGCCGCGGAGGCCTATCCGGGCGCCGTCGTGGTTCCGCTCTCCAGCTTCGATCCCAAGGCGATCCCCGATCCCGGGGGCAAGCAGGTGGTGTTTGCCTGCCGCTCGGGGAAGCGATCGGTCACGGCCTCGCTCGCCGCCCAGTCGGCGGGCCTTGCCTATGACAAGCACCTTGCGGGTGGAATGCTGGCCTGGAAGGCCGCGGGATTGCCGACCAAGACCGGCGGCTGACCGCTCCATGACGTCGATGAACAAGGTGTTCGCCGAGCTTCCGGTCACGATTTTCGAGGCCATGTCGCAGCTCGCGCGCGACAACAACGCCATCAATCTCGGCCAGGGCTTTCCGGACGATCCAGGCCCCGAGGACATCCGCCGCGCGGCGTCGGACGCGGTGATGGACGGCTACAATCAGTACCCCTCGATGATGGGCATTCCGGAGCTGCGGCAGGCGATCGCGGCCCATTACGGGCGCTGGCATGGTCTTTCCCTCGATCCGATGGCCGAGGTGATGGTGACATCGGGCGGCACGGAAGCGCTTGACCAGCGCCATCCTGGCCGTGGTCGAGCCCGGCGACGAAGTCATCGTGTTCCAGCCGGTCTACGATTCCTATTTGCCGATCATCCGGCAGGCCGGCGGCATTCCGCGCCTGTTGCGGCTGGAGCCGCCGCATTGGCGGCTCTCCGAGGAGATGCTGCGCAGCGCCTTCAACCACAAGACCAAGGCCGTGCTGTTCAACAATCCGCTCAATCCCGCCGCCGTGGTCTATCCGCGCGAGGACCTCGAACTGCTGGCGCGGTTCTGCCAGGAGTTCGACGCGATCGCGATCTGCGACGAAGTCTGGGAGCATGTGATCTTCGACGGCCGCGAGCACATTCCGCTGATCACCATTCCCGGCATGCGCGATCGCACCATCAAGGTCGGCTCGGCCGGAAAGATCTTCTCGCTGACCGGCTGGAAGATCGGCTTTGTCTGCGCCGCGCCGCCGCTGTTGCGGGTGGCGGCGAAGGTGCACCAGTTTCTCACCTTCACCACCGCGCCCAATCTTCAGGTTGCGGTCGCCTACGGCCTCGGCAAGCCGGACGATTACTTCCACCAGATGCGCAAGGATCTGGCGAAGAGCCGCGATCGCCTCACGCGCGGCCTGGAAAGCATCGGCTTCCCGGTGCTGCGCTCGCAGGGCACTTACTTTCTCACCGTCGACCTTTCGCCGCTCGGGCTGAACGAGACCGACGAGGCGTTCTGCCGGCGCATCGTGACCGACTACAAGGTGGCGGCGATTCCGGTGTCGGCGTTTTACGAGAAGGATGCGGTGACGTCGGTGGTGCGCTTTTGTTTCGCCAAAAACGATAAAACCCTCGATACCGCACTCGAGCGTCTCTCCGACGCGGTGCACCGCCGATAAGAGGTCGAGGAGATGCGCGACAGGAGCCGTTGCCTTATCCGATATGCCGTCGTCATGGCCGCGCTGCTGGCGTCGCTGCCGCCGCAGGCGAGGGCTGCGGAGCGCACCGTCAATTTCTACAACTGGTCGAACTACATGGCGCCGGGGGTGCTGGAGGACTTCACGAAGGAGACCGGCATCAAGGTGGTCTACGACACGTTCGACGCCAACGAGACGCTGGAAACGCGGCTGCTCGCGGGCAAATCCGGCTATGACGTCGTCGTTCCCACCGCCTATTTCCTGCAGCGCCAGATCAAGGCGAATATTTTCCAGAAGCTCGACAAATCGAAACTGCCCAACCTCGCCAACGCCTGGCCGGTGGTGACCAAGCAACTCGCGATCTACGACCCCGGCAATCAATACGCCGCCAATTACATGTGGGGCACGACCGGCATCGGCTACAACGTCAAGATGGTGCAGAAAATTCTCGGCTCCGACGCCGGGATCGACAGCTGGGACATCGTGTTCAAGCCGGAGAACCTCGCCAAGTTCAAGGATTGCGGCATTCACATGCTGGATTCCGCCGACGACATTTTCCCGGCGGCGCTCGGCTATCTCGGGCTCGATCCCAATTCGACCAAACCGGCGGACCTCGAAAAGGCCGCCGATCTCGTTACCAAAATCGCGCCCTTTGTCCGCAAGTTTCATTCATCGGAATATCTGAGCGCATTGGCGACGGGCGAGATCTGCTTCGTGGTGGGCTGGTCAGGCGACATCATGCAGGCGCGAAGCCGCGCCGCGGAAGCCAGGAGCGATACCGAGATCGGCTACGCGATCCCGAAGGAGGGCGCGCAGATGTTCTTCGACAATCTGGCGATTCCGGCCGATGCCAAGAACGTCGCGGAAGCCTATGAACTGATCAACTATCTCTACCGGCCCGATGTCGCGGCGAAGAATTCCGATTTCCTGTCCTACGCCAACGGCAACCTGGCGAGCCAGAAACTGGTCGATCCGAAGATCCTGAACGACAGGAATATCTATCCCGACGAAGCCACGCAGAAAAAGCTGTTCGTGATCACCGCGCGCGATCCGGCCACCCAGCGCATCATCAACCGGCTATGGACCCGGGTGAAGACGGGACGGTAGTGGCGAAGTGATCCGCTACCGCCAGCGGCGATGCACCCACCACCATTGATCCGGATATTCGCGAATCCAGCCCTCGACCACCGCTGTAATTGCCTGCATCGTGCCCTGAACGTCGATCTGGCCCGAGGCGTCGCGCACAGGCGCTACCTCTTCGGATAGTTCGGCGCGAAAGCGGTGGCCCGGCAGGCGGATAATGCGGACGCCATGGACCGGACATTCGATCTGCCGCAGCAGCCGGGCCAGCGTCGGGTTGGCCTTGGTCTTGCGGCCAAAGAAGGTGACGTCGACGCCGTTGGTAAAATATTGGTCGACCAGGATGGCGACGTGTTGACCCTTTTGCAGGGCATCCGCCAGCCTCAGCGGGGCGTCACGGCCGGCCGGGATCAGCGTTCCCATCTTCACCGAGCGAATCTCTTCGATAATGCGGTCGGCCGAAGCGATGTTGGGGCGACGAAACAGGACGGCGGCATCCAGGCCATGCGCGACCGCGGCCAAAGCAGCCAGTTCGAAGCTGCCGAGATGACTTGAAAAGATCAGCGCCGGTTTGCCGTCGAGCCGCAGCTGGGCGAACAATTCATGCGTGCGCGGCTCGATTTCGATGCGGCTGTTTTCGGGATAGGCGGGATCGTGCTCCCAGACATGGTCGAGATGGGCGAATTCGGCGCCATAGCGGCCGAGATTGTCCCAGACGCCGGCGAGGATACGCTCGATCTCTTCGGGTGATTTTTCCGGGAAGGCGGCAGTCAGGTTGGCACGGGCGGTCTTGTGTTCGCGCGTCAGCGGGCCGATCCAGCCGGCGATCTTGCCGAACAGATTGGCGGTCTTGATCGGGTCGAAATAACGCGTGGTGCGCAACAGCGCGATCGTCAGCGCGCCCACGGCGGCTTCGCCGAGCGGCTTGGTGGCGTCGCGCAGGCGCGCTTTGGTGCGAAGCAGCAGGGGATGCATCAGAAACCAGTGACGATGGAGGTCGCCTGCGTATCGCCGGTTGGCAATATCACGTCAATCGCCCACATCCGAAAGCTCGAGCCGGTCAAGCCGGTTCGCGCGTCAGGATCAGCACGGCATTCTGGCCGCCGAAGCCGAACGAATTCGACATCACGGCGGTGACGCGCGCGTCGCGGGCCTTGTTGGGGACCACGTCGAAGGGGATCGCCGGATCCGGAACGTCGTAATTGATGGTCGGCGGAATCCGCTGGTGCTCGAGCGTCAACAGCGAAAATATCGCCTCGACCGCGCCGGCCGCGGACAGGGTGTGGCCGACCATCGACTTGTTGGAGGAGACCGGAATCGCTCCGGTGCGCTCGCCGAACACGGTCGAGATGCCCAGATATTCCATCTTGTCGTTTTCCGGCGTTCCGGTGCCGTGGGCATTGATGTAGTCGATCCGGTCGGGATCGAGGCCTGCATCCGACAGGGCGTTGCGCATGCATCCGATGATCGGCTTGCCGTCGGGGCTGGAGCGGGTGCGGTGGAAGGAGTCCGCCAGTTCGCCGCAGCCGGCGACGATGCCGAGGATTTTTGCGCCGCGCGCGGTAGCGGACTCCAGGCTTTCCAGCACCAGCGCGCCGGCGCCTTCCGCCATCACGAAGCCATCGCGGTTCTTGGCAAACGGCCGCACCGCGGCCTGCGGCGGATCGTTGTGGGTCGACAGCGCCGACAGCAACGAGAACCGCACCAATGCTTCCGGATTGACCGAGCCGTCGGTGGCAACGCACAGCGCGGCATCGGCTTCGCCGCGGCGGATGGCCTCGACGCCGAGCTGGATGGCGCTGGCGCCGGAGGCGCAGGCGGTCGAAAGCGAGATCGGGGAACCCTTGGTGCCGAACGTATCGGCGAGATGGTCGGCGACCGAACCGAACATGAAACGATGATGATAGGGCGTGAATTTTCCGCCGCCGCTGACGCGCAGCAGGGCGTCATAGTCGAATTCCGCATCGCCTCCGACGGCGCGTGCGAGCTCAAACCGCTGCGGCCACTCGACCTCGACCGGCGCGACCGCGAGAAACAGCGGTCCCGGAAAATCGCCTTTGCTGCCGATGCCGGCCTGGGCGATGGCTTCCTCGGTGGCGATATCGGCCAGCCGCTCCGAAAGGTCTGTCGATGAAAACGGCTCGACGGGGACGAAGTCGACCGTTCCGGCCATCGTCGTTTTCAGACCCTCGGTGGGAAATCGCGTGATGGTCCGGATGCCGGATTCGCCCGCAGTGAGCTTCTTCCAGTTATCGACCTTGCCGGCGCCGAGCGAGGTGACGACACCCATGCCGGTGACGACGACGATCGGCCTTCCCAGTTTATCGCGTGGTGCTGTCATGTTTCCCCGCCCGCCCGATGTTCAACCGATCGCTTCGACCAGGGCCATGCCTTCGCCCCGCCAATGACCGGTACCCACCACCACAATCTGGGTCGGTGGGGTCGCCATTTCAACCTCCAGCCCGGTCGGATCGTTGGGCGGAAACAGCGCGCCGCGTGAGATCGAAAGCGCCGCCAGCCCAATTCCCAGCGGAAACTGGGTTTCCATGGTATGGCCGAACATGGTGCCGGTAGCCCGCACCGCAAAATCCGGATGCTCGCCCAGGAAGGCGCGTTCTTCCGACGTGACGGGCTCGGCGCCGGTGGCGCCGGAAATGATGGCGCCCTTGCCCTTAAGCGCGCCCAGTTTGGTCCAGAGCTTCCCAAGCGTTGCGGTCACCGCACCCGGCTGCTTGCGCTGCGCCAGATCGGCGACCACGTTGGTCAGCCGCGCATAGGGCTTGGCGCCGCGGGCCTGGGCGTGGTCCTTGGATTCGATGACAAGGAAGGCGCCGGCGGAGCCCAGCGCGAAGCCGGCATGGCCCTGGCGCGCCCAGACCGGAGCAAACTTGTCCTTCAGGTTGAAGCCGCCGAATTCGTAGAGCACCAAAAGGTCCTTGCGCTCACCGTTTTGCGAACCGCCGATCAGCGCGATGTCGCTCTGGCCCGCGGCGATCCGCGCCAGCGCGATCCTAGCCGCGTCGACGCCGGCGGCTTCCTCGCCCATGAAGGTGCGCGAGGATCCAGTGACGCCATGCACGATCGCGATGTTGCCGGCCAACAGGTTCGAGAGCTGCGCCAGAAACAGCGTCGGGCGCAGGTCGTTCATCAGCCGCTCGTTGAGGAAGCCGGGCGCCGAGTTGCCTTTGACTTCCTGGTTGAGGATGCTGCAGTCCACCGCCAGATCGCGCTCGCCGCCGCCGGCGGCGACGATCATGTCCATCCGTCCCAGGATTTCCTTGTTGCCCTTCACGCCGGCGGAATCCAGCGCCAGCCCGGCGGCATAGGTGCCGATGCGCTGCCAGGCTTCCATCTGGCGCTGGTCGCCTTTCTTGGGGATCTGGGAGTCGAGATTCACCGGCGCCCAGGGATGGACGACATAGGGCGCGAAGGTCTTCTCGTCGACATTGATGCGCCGCGCGTTGAGCGCGTCCCAGTTCGCGTCCAGCCCCTCGCCGAGCGAGGTGGCAAGACCGATACCGGTGATCCAGACTTCCTTCGGCTCACTCATGCGTCATTGCCTGCAGCGGAAAGCCGATCTTGTGAGCCATCGCATCCATATGCACGCGCAAGTCGGGATGGGGGAAGGGGATGTGGCGGAACGTCAGGTCGGCGCTGCACTTGAGCTCGGTGCCGACGCGCACCTTCGCCGAGGTGACCGCGAAGCCCGAGCCCTCGTGCTCGACCTTGGCCTCGATCGTCAGCAACTGTCCGGGACTGACGAACCCGCGCATCTTGGCTTCCTTGATCATCGCCAGGAACGGCATGCGCTCGAACTTGGTCAGGGCGAGCAGGAGCCAGCCGGAACTCTGCGCCATCGCTTCGGTCAAGAGCACGCCGGGCATGATCGGATAACCGGGAAAATGGCCCTCGAAGATCGTGCTCTTCTCGGGAACCTGGGCCTCGACGGTGATGGTTTTCCCGCCGATGTCGAGGTCGACGATGCGGTCGATCAGCTGGAAATATTCGATTTGCATGGCGGGCGATTACGCGCCCTTGGCCGCGACCAATTCGTCGATGCGGGCGGCGAGGTTCTTCAGGACGAAATACTGCTCGGTGGTCGCCTTGCCGTCATTGACCTCCTGGGTCCACTTCTCGAGCGGCAGCTTGATCCCGAACGCCTTGTCGATCGCGAACGCGATGTCGAGAAAATCCAGGCTGTCGATCCCCAGATCGTCGATCGCGTGGCTCTCCGGCGTGATCGTGTCGCGCGGGATGTCGCAGGTTTCAGCGATAATCGTGGCGATCTGATCGAATGTGGAAGACATCACTAAACCTTTGATATATTGAGGATAAATCCCGGAGTGGCGCGGGAATCAGGCGCAGCGCCCCGGAATGCCCGATCCGCCGTCCGGAGTCGAGTGCCCGTATATCGGAGCGCCGCCCTGAGTTCAATGGAGGCGGGCGGCGGCGGCGCATCGGATTTGAGGGCCGGACAGCCCGTTCCGGTCCCCAAAAAAGCCTAGAAATGCGGCGTCGAAATCCGCGCGCAATCGCGGCGTCCCATCAGCACGCAATCCTGGGTCTTGCGCATGTCGGCGATGCTCATGGCGAGCCAGATTCCCACCGCCGTCAGCGCGACGGTGAAGGCGAAGGCCGCGATGTTGGCCAGCATGCGATGGCGAAAATCGTCCGGTTCTTCCCGCGGCCGCTCGTAGCGCGACAGGTCGTTCGGCTCGTGATCGGCATCCTGCCTCAGCGCCGGCTCGCCCGAATATCCCGGCCGTGCCAGCGGGCGCGCCGTGGTGCGCGGCCGGAACTTGAGCACGCGGTGCTCCTCTTCCGACGCGATGGGCTGCTGGTTTTTCACTGCTGCCAGCTCCGAGTCATCCTGATCATCTCTAGCACGGCCGCTTACGCGTCTCACAGAAAATGTTGACACGGCAGGGATGCGGCAAGCTATGCCTCCAAAGTCTCATGGAACCGGCCGTAGTCGATCCTGATCCGGCCATCGTCCGCGGTGTCGAGGATATCGGCGTAGCGGTGGCCGAAGCGAATGTCGGAATTGCGGTAGGTCTGCCGCGCGTGGACGGTTTGCGCCGCAACAACGTCATATCCGGACACCACCACCATCAGCGCAACCTCCTGTCCATCGAAGTCGTCGGCGTCGAGCCCGTAAAGCGGGCTCTGCTCGTCCAGCACGTGATAGAGCGTCCAGCTCAAGGCGAGCGCGGGGTGCTCGTTTCGCAACAGCGGCAGTTCGTAAAACCGGCGGAATGGCGTGCCCTCCAGACTGAATTCGTTCCTGAGCATCCACACCCTCGCGGTGGCGTTGCCGATGACGTTGTGGCGTTCGTTGGCGAAGCGAACCATCAGGGTCGGCTTGCCTTCATGACTTGAAATCACCGGGTTTTCGGCGAACAGCAGCCGCGCACGGGGCCGCGAGAAGCGCGCGAAGATCAATCCGGTCATCAGCGACATCGAGAAGATGCCCGTGAACAGCTCGACCGCGGCGATGAAATGCCCGTAATGGGTCTGCGGATGCATGTCGCCGTAACCGGCGGTCGAAAGCGTCTCGATGCTGAAATAGAGATAGTCGATATAGGCGCCGCCGGGCACGTTCGCGATCGGCTGGTTTCCCACCCAGTAGAACACGGCGAAAACCGCGTTGAAGGCGACGAACACCAGCACGGCGCCGGCGATGAAGGCCGGCCACGACGCCGTCATGCAGCGGTGGCTGATATCGGCCCAGAAACTGAGATTGAGGCCCTCGGCGATGACTTCGCGGCCGCCGAGGCGGATGATCTGCGGCTGGGATGCTCGCTCGCGAATACTCCTTGGCGAAAAGATCATGCTCTCCTTCGATGAATTTGGCGCGCCGCTCGGCGCAAACCGGCTCCCGCCTGGGCCGATCCCGGTTCCAAGGCCATTCCACGGCCTGCGCCATCATGGCATAATCGCAGCCGTTTCAGAGCATTTTTTGACAGTTTGTCCGGAGTTTCAGTCATGGCGAATACGCGCGAACCCATCCTTCAGCCGGTCCCGATCCTGTCGCTGCGTCCGACCCAGATGACGGTCGGGATGATCGAGGTCAAGGACAAGCGCAAGCGCTTGCGGGAATACTGGAAGGAGCACAAGTCGAACAAGAAGCAGGGCGAATTTCTCGGCCGACATATGATCCCGGTGGTGCTGGGACCGGGCAAGCTGCATTACGTCGTCGACCATCATCATCTGGCGCGCGCGCTCCATGAAGAGGGCGTCGAGGACATTCTGGTCACCGTGATCGCCGATCTCACCATGGTCGAAAAGGACGCCTTCTGGGGCGTGCTCGACAATCACAAATGGGTCTATCCCTACGACGCCAAGGGCGAGCGTCACCATTTCAAGGACATTCCGAAGACGGTGGCGGAGCTCAAGGACGATCCGTACCGCAGTCTCGCCGGTGAACTGCGCCGCGTCGGCGGCTTCGCCAAGGACACCACGCCGTTCAGCGAATTCCTGTGGGCGGATTTCCTGCGCCGCAGGATCCCGCGCAAGAACGTGGATGCCAATTTCGAGAGGGCGATCGAGAAGGCGCTGGGCTTTGCCAAGAGCAAGGAAGCGGTCTATCTGCCGGGCTGGTGCGGCGCCGCGTCGGACGACTGAGCGGCGAATGGCGAATTGGGACGCCAGTTCGTCGCCGCGACGTCGGGCTTTCTCCGTTCGCCGCTATTTCGGCTGCCGCCCCATCAGGTAAAACTCGTCGTTAGGGCGCATCGCGGTGACGTTCGCCATCCGGTTCGACAGCGCGAAGAACGCCGCGATCGCGGCGATGTCCCAGATGTCGTCGTCGGAAAAGCCGTGCGCCGCGGCCGCGGCAAAATCCGCTTCCGATATCTTCTGCGCATCCATGCTCACCTTCATCGCGAAATCGAGCATGGCGCGCTGGCGCGGCGTGATGTCGGCCTTGCGGTAGTTGACGGCGATCTGGTCGGCGATCAGCGGGTTCTTGGCCCGGATGCGCAGGATGGCGCCATGCGCGATCACGCAATACTGGCACTGGTTGGCGGCGGAAGTCGCGACCACGATCATCTCGCGCTCGGCCTTGGAGAGGCCGCTGTCCTTCTCCATCAGCGCATCGTGATAGGCGAAGAAGGCGCGGAATTCGTCGGGCCGGTACGCCAGCGTCAGGAACACGTTCGGAACGAAGCCGGATTTTTCCTGCACCGCGAGCAGGCGGGAGCGGATATCCTCCGGCAGGCTGTCGATCGCGGGGGTGGGGAAGCGTTTTGCGATGGGCTGGGTCATGGGCGGGTTCCGGCTGAGCGCCGCCAGATGCGGCGATCCGGACCATAGTCGATGCGGGCTGCCCCCGCAAAGCATGGCCGCGATTCGCGGGGAACGGCAGGCCGCAGGTTTTGAACCTTCTCAGCGCACCGCGAGATGTCGACAGATGTCACTTGAAAATGCACGATGTACTTCAACCCTGGAATGGACACGCAATCATGACAGTGCGGTTTCGCGCACAACCGTGCGCGAAACTGTCAGCTTCAGCAGGCTTCCCGACGTGCGATCTGCGTGTAGATCTAATTTCGTAAGCCGGATCAAGTTGTTTCTACCTGTCAAGCCCCTCTGAAAAAATATTCTGATTTTCAGAAGACGCAAATCACCTTCATATCCCGCCACCCGTTCCGATGGAGGGGCGGCGGAGATCGTCACAGACGCGGGACAGGCATGCGGTGGACGCAGAAGCGCTTCGGACGAAAGCGCCGGATGCGGACGGCGAAGGTACGTGTGGTCCTGACGCCCTCGACGCTGGCGTCAAGTTTGGCAGCAAGCGCGCTGCCAGCGATGGTGGCAAGAAAGCCGGTCGACCAGGGAGAGCGCGCTATAAGCTGTAAACCACTGCGTGGGGAATGCCGGGTGATTCCGGTGTGACCTGACTAACGCGTGTGCGTTCTCTCACTACCATTGCACACGCGGCTATCGGGCGCATCGGGCGCCCGGCATTCCCCGCGCCCTCTGAGTGAAGAGGGCCGAACGAGAAGGCCAAAACTCGCGCGACAGGCGCGGCGAGAATCGTGGAACTTATCCAATCGTCATTGCGAGCGCAGCGAAGCAATCCATGTCGCCGGCCCAAAGAAAGAATGGATTGCTTCGCGAGCCTGCATCGGGCCTCGCGCCGACCCGTTGGCTCGCAATGACGGCGTCCGGTTCTGGCGATTGAACGGACAAGGCAATACGGGAACGACCTCTGTCGCCTCAGCGCAGCGGCTTCTTCAGCAGCGAAAAGCGGTCGGGATCGAGACCCATCGAGGGCTGCAGCATCGGCGCTTCCACCGACATCGGGCGCACGGTGGAGCGGTCGTTGATGCCGGGATCGTTGGGAGTGTCGCGGCTCGAGGTGGCGCCGCGCCAGCGCTCGAGCACCGCGGCTCACGAAATGCATGTCGTGGCCGGCGGCGACCGACGGCACGGTGGCGATGGTGGCTTCGCTGCGCGGCAATTGATGCGGGGGCACTTCCTTGAAGCGCAGGCGGGTCGGCAGCGCCACGCCTTCGCCGAACGCCAGCACTTCGCGGGTGCCGAGCGAGGGCACGAAGGACAGCAGGTTGGCCGCGGCGTCGGACACCGCCGAGCGCAGCAGCGCCTGGTCGCGTTCGTTGGCAAGCCGCATCGTGAACAGCGTGTTGCACTGGGAAATGATGGTGGCGTCGAGTTCGGCGGGGCGCTGCGTGACCAGGCCGAGATAGACGCCGTATTTGCGGCCTTCCTTGGCGATGCGCGAGACCGCCTTGCGGGTCGGGCCGAACCCGATGCTGCGGTCGGCGGACGCGTAGCGATGCGCCTCTTCGCAGACGAACAGCAGCGGCGACACGCCGTCGCTCCACAGCCCGAAGTCGAACGCCATGCGGCACATCACCGACACCACGGAATCGATGACTTCGGCCGGGAAGCCGGCGAGCTGCATCACGGTCATCGGCCGGCCATTGGCCGGCAGCCGGAACAGATGGCTGATGACTTCCGCCATGGTGTCGCCGCCGACATTGGCGTTGTCGAACATGAAGGTGTAGCGCGGATCGTTGCGCACGGTGTCGATGCGCGAGATCAGCTTGTGATAGACGATGCGCGAGGAGCGGTTCTCGAGCTTGCCCATGCGCTCGTCGATCAGCGAAATCAAGTCGACCAGCCGATAGGGAACCGGGGTATCGACGGTGTAGCCGACCGTCTTGCCCTCGCTGCGCTTCAATCCGAGGCGATCGCCGTTCTGGTACTGCGTATACATTCCCTTCGCCACCGGAATGACCTCGGCGAGAATATCGAGTTCGTCCGGCACGCCGGGCCGGCCGGCGAACAGCACGTCGACGATCTCCTCGAAGTTGAACAGCCAGAACGGCAGCTTCAGATTGCGCGGATTGAGCACCAGCGAGCGGTCGCCGAAACAGCGGCCGTATTCGTTGTGAACGTCGAGCAGGAAAATCCGCAAATTCGGCCGCGACTTCAGGATCTCGTTCAGCAGCAGCGACACGCCGGTCGATTTGCCGACGCCGGTGGAGCCGAGCACGGCGAAATGCTTGGAGAGCATTTCCTCGATATCGACATAGGCTGTGACCGAGGGATCCTGCTGCAGGGTGCCGACATCGATCTGGTCCGATCCGCTCGGCGCATAGACCGTGCGAAGCTCCTGGTTGGTGATGAGATCGACGGCATCGCCGATGGTCGGATAATTGGTGACGCCGCGCTGGAATTTCGGGCGGTCCGGCGTGCCGAGGATTTCGCCGAGCAGGTCGACCGAGGCGGTGGCGATGTACGCATCGGAAGCCGGCAGATTCTCGCAGGATACTTCGGTGATCATCGCGATGATGGCGGAATTGGCGCAGCGGATGCTGACGAAGCGGCCGACGGTGGCCCGCACCTCGGAGACGCCCATCTTGCCCGCCAAGAGGCCGACCCGGGCGAGGGAGCCGCGCACGGAAATCACACGTCCGAGGGATGTCACGATGATTGAACCTGGCATGTCATGAATCTGGGTCCACTATTGCAGGCGGGGACTGGAGAAACGGTTAAGCCGGGGCGGCTCGCGGATGCCTCAAATCCACGGCATTCCGGCTGGAATGCCCGCGCATGGCATGATGCCTGCCGCCCCGACAGCATCGATTTCGCAGAAAAACCAGAGGTTTCGGACACCGATCCTTAACGTCCGACTCAACTGTTGGCTTAACGATTGGTTTACCAAACCGGAAAGGACAGCGTCGTGGACGCGATGATGGAGGCGGGGCTGCGTTCCCCGGCACGGACCCGCCGGGAATTTGCGCTGGCACAACCAGCGCATTCGCCATTTGCCTCATGAGAGAGCGGCAGATACTCCAGCGAAGAGAGACCATGCAGAAAATCGAAACAACGGAACGGGTGATCGACGTTCGCGATATCGCGCCCCGCCACCGCCACGCCATCATCTTTCAGCTATTCGACCATCTCGCGCCCGAGAACAGCCTGCAACTGATCGCCGACCACGATCCGCGGCCGTTGCGCTTCCAGCTCGAGGCCAAGCATGGCGCGCGCTGCAACTGGTCCTATATCGAGCAGGGCCCGGACGTGTGGCGGGTTCGCCTGACGCATTCGCGCGAGCGGCCGGAAACAGCCTGATATCGAAGCAACCCGGACAAGGACATGCAGCATTCCAGCCCACAACAAGGCCGGCGGTCGGTCCTGGTCGACGAGATCGTCGAGCGGACCGGCATCACCGAGGCGATGATCTCCGATCTCGTCACGACATTCTACGCGCGCGTCCGGCTGGATCCGCTGCTTGCGCCGATCTTTGCGAGGGTTGCGAACTGGGACGAACATCTGACGCGGCTTCGCGCCTTCTGGTCGTCGATCGTGCTGATGTCGGGACGCTACCACGGCCAGCCGATGCGGGCGCATCTGCCGCTCCCGATCGAGGCGGGGCACTTCGACCGATGGCTTCTGCTGTTCGAGCAGGCGGCGACCGAGGTCTGTCCGCCGGCTGCCGCCGCACATTTTCTCGAAAAGGCCCGCCGGGTCGCGGACAGTTTCGAGATGGCGATGGCGACGCAGCGCGGTGAGATCGCTTTGCCCCGCCACGCCGTTCAGCGCAGCTGACGCTGCAATTTCAGGACGAGGGATCGTCGATGAAGCGCTGCGGACGGGCGAAGGCCTCGAGTTGCTCGCGTTTGTCGATGACGATCTCGCGGCCGCGGATCCGCACGCCGTGACCGGTCAACAGAGCCAGGCTGCGCGACAAGATTTTCCCGGGTGGTGCCGATATGCGAGGCGAGCGTGCCGCGATCGAAGGGGACCACGATATTCCCCGGAGTTTCTCCCTCGAAACTGACGCCGTCCTTGCGCGCCTCGGTCAGGATCCAGTTGGCAAGCCGCTCCACGCTCGACCTCGCCATGTAGCCCTTCAGTTTCTTGACGGAGGAGCGATAGGCCAAGGCAAGTTCCCGCGCCACGATGCGCGCCCACGCGACATCCTGATCGAAAATCGAGCGGACATGCTGCGCGGGGATCAGCAGAACGCGCGAGTCGGCCAAGGTGCGGGCGGAGTTGAGATAAGGCTGGTCGCTGACCACGGCGGCAAGGATGAACGTCGAAACCGGATTGATCAGCGAAATTCCCCATTCGCCGCCGTTCTGTTCGGTGAAGATCTCGACCAGGCCTTCGACCAGCACATGCAGGAAATCGGCGTGATCGCCCTCGTGGATCAGGATGACCCCGGTTGGGAATTGCTGCAGCAATGCCGCATCGAGCAAGCTTGCGAGGCTTTCCTCCTTCATTTCCGAAAACAGCGGCAGAGCCTTCAACTGAGCCAGTTCGTGGGGGCGCAACAAGTTTGCTCCTGATTCTATCGTTCGAGGCGGCGGGTTTCGCGTTCATCAAATCAGCTTGTGATAAATATCAAATCAAAATCCGTTACTGATCAATTCGCACCGCAACAAATCGTATAATACGCGGTTCTTGGGGCGCCGTTTGATCCAGCACAAACAGGCTCCCTCGAATTTCGTCATTTCTGCCCCCGCAGCGCTCTTTCAGGGGGATTCTCATGGTCACGGCAAACTCAGGCACCGTACATCAAGGCCGGGCACTCTGGCTTTCGACCATTTCATTCACGATCTGCTTTGCGGTCTGGACGATCTTCTCGATCATCGGCATCCGCATTAAGCAGGAACTCGGGCTCAACGACACCCAGTTCGGCCTCCTGATCGGTACCCCCATCCTCAGCGGATCGCTGATCCGCCTGGTGCTCGGCATCTGGACCGACCAGTATGGCGGGCGCCGGGTCTACACCGTCGTCATGCTCGCCGCCGCGGTCGCCACTTACCTGCTGACCTGGGCGCATACTTATCCGGAATTCCTGGTCGCGGCACTGTTCGTCGGCATCGCCGGCGGCTCGTTCGCGGTCGGCATCGCCTACGTCTCGCGCTTTTACCAGGCGGGCAAGCAGGGCACCGCGCTCGGCATCTTCGGCGCCGGTAACGTCGGCGCCGCCGTGACCAAATTCATCGCGCCGTTCGTGCTGGTGGCCTATGGCTGGCAGACGGTCGCGCAGGTCTGGGCGCTGATCATCGGGCTGATGGGAATCACTTTCTGGATCTTCTCCGAAGAGGATCCGGTGGTCCGCGCGCGGCGCGAAAAGAACGAGAAACCGAAAAGCGCGTGGCTGGAACTCGAACCGCTGAAGAATGTCCAGGTCTGGCGTTTCGCGCTGTATTATTTCTTCGTGTTCGGCGCTTTCGTCGCGCTGTCGCTGTGGCTGCCGCAATACCTGATCAAGGTCTACCACGTCGACATCGAGACCGCAGGCATGACGGCGGCGATGTTCTCGTTCCCCGCCAGCGTGTTCCGCGCCTATGGCGGCCATCTTTCGGACCGCTACGGCGCGCGCCGCGTGCTGTACTGGACCTTCCTGGTCGCGGTCGTCTGCACCTTCATCCTGTCCTACCCCCCGACCGACTATGTCGTGCGGACGGTCACGGGCACGGTCGGCTTCCATATGGAAACGGGGCTGGTGCCGTTCGTCGTCACGATCTTCGTGCTGGGTTTCTTCATGGCGCTCGGCAAGGCCGCGGTGTTCAAGCACATCCCGGTATACTACCCGAACAATGTCGGCGCCGTCGGCGGGATGGTCGGCATGATCGGTGGCCTCGGTGGCTTCGTGCTCCCGATCGCGTTCGGCGCACTCGTTGATCTGACCGGCCTGTGGACCAGTTGCTTCATGCTGCTGTTCCTGCTGGTGACAGGCGCGCTGGTCTGGATGCATGTCGCGATCCGGCAGATGGAGCGTGGCGTCGTCGGCGAAGCGCTGAAGAAACTGCCTGAACTTCCCGAGATGGAGGAGGTTCACAAACCCGAGCATGTCGGCGCTCTGTCGGGCGCCGTCCTGACCGACTGGCGGCCGGAGGACAAGACCTTCTGGGAGACTTCAGGGCGTGCCATCGCGCGGCGCAATCTCTGGATCTCGATCCCGGCGCTGCTGTTGTCGTTCGCGATCTGGCAGGTCTGGTCGGTGGTGGTGGCAAAACTGCCGACGGTAGGCTTCAAGTTCACCACGGCGGAGCTGTTCTGGCTGGCGGCCTTGCCCGGCATCTCCGGCGCGGTGTTACGCATCTTCTATTCCTTCATGGTGCCGATCTTTGGCGGACGGCTTTGGACCACGCTTGCGACCTGGTCGCTGATGATCCCGGCTGTCGGCATCGGCTATGCCGTGCAGACGCCAACGACGCCTTATCCAGTGTTCCTGGCGCTGGCTCTCCTATGCGGGTTCGGCGGCGGCAATTTTGCGTCCTCGATGGCCAACATTTCCTTCTTCTTTCCGCGTGCGGAGAAGGGCAACGCGCTCGCGCTCAACGCCGGCCTCGGCAACCTCGGGGTCAGCGTGGTGCAGTTCGTGGTCCCGATCGTGATCACGGCCGGCGTGTTTGGCTGGCTTGGTGGCGATCCGGCGATGGTCGCCGGCGGAACGCAGAAGGCACCGCTCTGGCTGCAGAACGCCGGCTTCATCTGGGTGCCGTTCATCGCGGCGAGCGCCTTTGCGGCCTGGTTCGGCATGAACGACATCGCCTCCGCCAAGGCCTCGTTCTCGGATCAGGCGGTGATCTTCCAGCGCAAGCACAACTGGATCATGTGCTGGCTCTATACGGGTACCTTCGGCTCCTTCATCGGCTACTCCGCGGGCTTTCCGCTGCTGGCGAAGACCCAGTTCCCGAGCGTGGACGCGCTGCAATTCGTATTCATCGGACCGTTGGTCGGCGCGCTGTCGCGCTCGGCCACCGGCTGGGTCGCGGACAAATGGGGCGGCGGCCGCGTCACCTTGTGGGTGTTCGGCCTGATGATGGTCGGCGTGCTCGGGATTCTCTATTTCCTCGGCATCAAGGACCAACCGGGCGCGTTCTGGGGTTTCTTCGCGATGTTCCTGGTGCTGTTCTTCGCGACCGGCGTCGGCAACGCGTCGACCTTCCAGATGATCCCCAACATCATGCGCAAGGAGATGGACCGGCTGATGCCGTCGGCCGACGCCGCCACCCGGCAGCGTCAGGCCGAAAAGGAATTGGCCGCGATCACCGGCTTCACCTCGGCAATCGCAGCCTTCGGTGCGTTCTTCATTCCGAAATCCTACGGAACGTCGATCGATCTCACCGGCGGCGTGCAGGCCGCGCTATGGGGCTTCTTCATCTTCTACGTGATCTGCGTGGTGGTCACCTGGGCCGTCTACACCCGCAAGGGTGGCCTGCTTCACGACATCGAACGCGGCGGCCGGATTTCGCCCGCTGTCCAGCCCGCCGAATAAGGAGACCCAAGGATGAGCCATTTCCTGGACAGGCTGTCGTTCTTCACCCGCACCAAGGCGGAGTTCGCCGACGGCCATGGCGTGATGACGACCGAGGACCGTTCCTGGGAGGACGGGTATCGCAAACGCTGGCAGCACGACAAGATCGTGCGATCGACGCACGGCGTGAACTGCACGGGCTCCTGCTCGTGGAAGGTCTATGTCAAGGGCGGCATCGTCACCTGGGAAACCCAGCAGACCGACTATCCGCGCACGCGCCCCGACCTTCCCAACCATGAACCGCGCGGCTGCGCGCGGGGCGCGAGCTACAGCTGGTACCTCTATTCCGGCAACCGCGTGAAATACCCGCTGGTGCGCTCGCGGCTCTTGAAGCTGTGGCGCGAGGCGAGGGTGCTGATGACGCCGGTGGCGGCGTGGAAGTCGATCGTCGAGGATCCGAAGAAGCGCGCGGCTTATGTGCAGAAGCGCGGCCTCGGCGGCTTCGTTCGCGCCGGCTGGTCAGAGGTCAACGAGATCGTTGCCTCGGCGAATGCCTACACCGCCAAGACCTACGGCCCCGACCGCGTGTTCGGCTTTTCGCCGATCCCGGCGATGTCGATGGTCAGCTACGCCGCCGGCGCCCGCTATCTGTCGCTGCTCGGCGGCGTCTGCATGTCGTTCTACGACTGGTACTGCGACCTGCCGCCGGCTTCGCCGCAGACCTGGGGCGAGCAGACCGACGTGCCGGAAAGCGCCGACTGGTACAATTCCGGCTTTCTCATCCTGTGGGGATCGAACGTCCCGCAGACCCGCACGCCGGATGCGCATTTCTACACCGAGGTCCGCTACAAGGGCGCCAAGAGCGTCGTGATCTGCCCGGACTATTCGGAAGCCTCGAAGTTCGCCGATCTCTGGGTGTCACCGAAGCAGGGCACCGACGCCGCGCTGGCGATGGCGATGGGCCACGTCATCCTGAAGGAATTCCACGTCGATCGTCAAACCAAATATTTCAACGATTACGCGCGCCAGTATACGGATATGCCATTTCTGGTGCGTCTGGTGAAATCCGAAGGACGGCTCGTGCCTGAGCGGTTCGTGCGCGCCTCGGATTTCGCCACTTCGCTCGACGAGGCCAACAATCCCGAGTGGAAGACGGTGGCCTATGACGAGACGACCGGTGAGATCGTGGTGCCGAACGGTTCGGTCGGCTTCCGCTGGGGTGAGAAGGGTAAGTGGAATCTCGAAGAGCACGATTCCAAAAGCCGCGAGACGAGACTTCGGCTTTCGCTTGCCGATGTCAGGGACGAACTGGCCGACGTCGGATTCCCCTATTTCGGCAATCGCGAGCACGACCATTTCCAGGGAACCGACCATCCGGATGTTCTCACCCGCAAGGTGCCGGCCAAGCGCATCGCGCTGAAGGACGGCGAGGCGCTGGTGGCGTCGGTCTATGACCTGTTCGTCGCCAATTACGGCGTCGATCGCGGCTTCGGCGGCGACCATCTCGGCAAGAGCTATGACGACGTCGAGCCCTATACGCCGGCCTGGGCGGAGAAGATCAGCGGTGTGCCGCGCAACCAGATCATCACCGTGGCGCGCGAATTTGCCCTCAATGCCGAGAAGACCGGCGGCCGTTCCATGGTCATCGTCGGCGCCGGGCTGAACCACTGGTACCACATGGACATGAACTACCGCGGCATCATCAACATGCTGGTGATGTGCGGTTGTGTCGGACAATCCGGCGGCGGCTGGTCGCATTATGTCGGCCAGGAAAAGCTGCGGCCGCAGTCCGGCTGGACGCCGCTCGCCTTCGGCCTCGACTGGAGCCGTCCGCCCCGGCAGATGAATTCGACCTCGGCGTTCTATGCCCACACCGATCAATGGCGCTACGAGACGCTCGACATCAAGGAAATCCTGTCGCCGACGGCGCCGGCCGGCCCGTGGGACGGCGCGCTGATCGACTACAACGCGCGCGCCGAGCGGATGGGCTGGCTGCCTTCGGCGCCGCAGCTGCAGACCAATCCTCTCGAAGTTGCCAAACGTGCGGCGGCGTCCGGCCTCGAGCCGAAGGACTATGTGGCAAAGGCCCTGAAGTCGGGCGATCTGAAGCTGTCATGCGATGACCCCGACAATCCCCAGAACTGGCCGCGCAACCTGTTCGTCTGGCGCTCCAACCTGCTCGGTGCCTCAGGCAAGGGTCACGAATATTTCCTGAAACACCTGCTCGGCACCAAGCACGGCGTAATGGGCAAGGACCTCGGCGAGGACGGCAAGAAGAAGCCGATGGAGGTCAAGTGGCACGACCACGCGCCGGAAGGAAAACTCGACCTCCTGGTCACGCTCGATTTCCGGATGTCCACGACCTGCATGTATTCCGACATCGTGCTGCCGACCGCGACCTGGTACGAAAAGAACGACCTCAATACCTCCGACATGCATCCGTTCATCCACCCGCTGTCGGCGGCAATCGATCCGGTCTGGGAATCGCGCAGCGACTGGGACATCTACAAGGGCATCGCGGAAGCTTTCTCGAAAGTAGCCCCGGAAGTGCTGGGCGTGGAGAAGGATGTCGTCCTCACCCCGATCATGCATGACAGCCCAGGCGAGATCGCCCAGCCCTTCGACGTCAAGGACTGGAAGAAGGGCGAGATCGAACCGATCCCCGGCAAGACCATGCCTGTTGTCACCGTGGTCGAGCGCGACTATCCGAACCTCTACAAACGCTTCACCTCGCTGGGGCCTTTGATGAACAAGCTCGGCAATGGCGGCAAGGGCATGAGCTGGAACACCGACCATGAGGTCGATCTGCTCAAGAACCTCAACGGCGTCGTGATCGAGGAAGGTGCCAGCAAGGGGCTGGCCCGCATCGACACCGCCATCGACGCCTGCGAGGTGATCCTGAGCCTGGCGCCGGAGACCAATGGCGAAGTCGCGGTCAAGGCCTGGGCATCGCTCGGAGGATTTACGGGGCGAGACCACACCCATCTGGCGATTCCCAAGGAGGACGAGAAGATCCGCTTCCGCGATATCGTGGCCCAGCCGCGCAAGATCATCTCCTCGCCGATCTGGTCGGGACTGGAATCGGAGAAGGTCTGCTACAATGCCTGCTATACCAACGTCCACGAGCTGATCCCGTGGCGCACGCTGACCGGCCGTCAGCAGCTCTATCAGGATCATCTCTGGATGCGCGCTTTCGGCGAGGGGTTCTGCGTCTATCGGCCGCCGATCGATACCAAGACGATCAAGCCGGTGATCGACCGCAAGCCGAACGGCAACGCCTCGGTGGTGCTGAACTTCATCACCCCGCATCAGAAATGGGGCATCCACTCCACCTATACCGATAATCTCCTGATGCTGACGCTGTCGCGCGGCGGGCCGATCGTCTGGATCAGCGAGATCGATGCCAAGGGCGCCGGGATCGTCGACAACGACTGGATCGAGGCCTTCAACACCAACGGCGCGCTGGTGGCGCGTGCGGTGGTCTCCCAGCGTGTCAAGCAGGGCATGTGCATGATGTACCACGCGCAGGAGAAGATCGTGAACGTGCCGGGCTCCGAGCAGACCGGCCAGCGCGGCGGCATTCATAACTCCGTCACCCGGGTCGTCCTCAAGCCGACCCACATGATCGGCGGCTACGCGCAGCAGGCCTACGGCTTCAACTATTACGGCACGGTTGGTTCCAACCGCGACGAGTTCGTCATCGTCCGCAAGATGGCGAAGGTCGACTGGCTCGATACCCCGACATCAGATCAACCCGGTACGCCCCGCCTGGAGGCCGCAGAATGAAAATCCGCGCTCAAATCGCCATGGTGCTGAACCTCGACAAGTGCATCGGGTGTCACACCTGCAGCGTCACCTGCAAGAACGTCTGGACCAGCCGCGAAGGCATGGAATACGCATGGTTCAACAACGTCGAGACCAAGCCCGGCATCGGCTATCCGAAGGACTGGGAAAACCAGGCGCGCTGGAAGGGCGGCTGGAAACGCAAGCGCAACGGGTCGATCGAGCCGCGGATCGGCGGCAAGTGGCGGGTGCTGGCGAACATCTTCGCCAATCCGGATCTGCCGGAGATCGACGACTATTACGAGCCGTTCACGTTCGACTACCAGCATCTGCAGCAGGCGCCGGAAATGCTGGCGATGCCGACGGCGCGGCCGCGTTCGCTGGTGTCGGGCGAACGGATCGAGAAGATCGAATGGGGCCCGAACTGGGAGGAAATCCTCGGCGGCGAGTTCGCCAAGCGCTCGCAGGACTACAATTTTGAGGGCGTGCAGAAGGACATCTACGGCCAGTTCGAAAACACCTTCATGATGTACCTGCCGCGGCTCTGCGAACATTGCCTCAACCCGGCCTGCGTCGCGGCGTGTCCGTCGGGTGCGATCTACAAGCGCGAAGAGGACGGCATCGTCCTGATCGACCAGGACAAGTGCCGCGGCTGGCGGATGTGCGTCTCCGGCTGCCCCTACAAGAAGATCTATTACAACTGGTCGTCGGGCAAATCGGAAAAGTGCATCTTCTGCTATCCGCGCATCGAGGCCGGCCAGCCGACCGTGTGCTCGGAGACCTGCGTCGGCCGCATCCGCTATCTCGGCGTGGTGCTGTATGACGCCGACCGGATCGCGGAGGCCGCCAGCAAGCCGGACGAGCGCGACCTCTACCAGGCCCAGCTCGATATCTTCCTCAATCCCAACGATCCCAAAGTGATCGCCGAAGCCGAGCGGCAGGGCATTCCGCATGCATGGCTCGAGGCCGCCAAGACCTCACCGATCTGGAAGATGGCGATGGAGTGGAAGGTCGCTTTCCCCCTGCATCCGGAATACCGCACCTTGCCGATGGTCTGGTACGTGCCGCCGCTGTCGCCGATCACCTCGGCTGCGTCCGCCGGCAAGATCGGGCTCGACGGCGAGATGCCCGACGTCAAGTCGCTGCGCATTCCCATGCGCTACCTCGCCAACCTCCTGACGGCGGGCGACGAGAAGCCGGTGACGCTGGCGCTGGAACGCATGCTGGCGATGCGCGCCTATATGCGGGCGAAGACCATCGACGGCGTCGTCGATGCGGCCATCGCCAAGCGGGTCGGCCTCGAGCCAGCGCAGATCGACGAAATGTACCAGATCATGGCGATCGCCAATTACGAGGACCGGTTCGTCATTCCGACCGCACATCGCGAAGTCGGAGCCGACGCCTACGACATGCGCGGCTCCTGCGGCTTCACCTTCGGCAATGGCTGCTCCGGCGGCGAAAGCGAGACAAATCTGTTCGGCTCGCCGCGCAAGGCCAAGAACCCGATGGAGATCGCGTGATGAAGACGTTCAAGGTGTTGTCCGCGCTCCTGAGCTATCCGACTGAGGCGCTGATCGAGGCCGCGCCGGAATTCGTCGCGGTGCTCGACGCCGAAAAACTGGTGCCGGCGGTGCGCCGCGCGGCCATCGATGGGCTGATTAGGGAAATCGCGGCCGGTGATCTCTATGACCTCCAGGAGCGCTATGGCCTGCTGTTCGACCGCAGCAAGACGCTCGCCTTGCATCTGTTCGAGCACGTCCACGGCGAAAGCCGCGACCGCGGCCAGGCCATGGTCGATCTGAAGGCGATGTACGAAAACGCCGGGCTTTTCATCGCGGCGAACGAACTGCCCGATTACGTGCCGCTGTTCCTCGAATTCCTCTCGATCCGCCCGCTTTCGGAAGCACGCGAACTGCTCGGACAAACTGCGCATATCCTTGCGGCGCTGGCCGAACGGCTTGGCCGGCGGGAGTTGAACTACAAGGCGGTGTTCGATGCGCTGGTCGCAATCGCCACGGAAGCGCCGCGGCGCGATATCGTCGAGGAATTGCTGAAGGCGCCGGATACCGACCCGATGGATTTCGTGGCGCTCGATGCGGCCTGGGAAGAGGAAGAAGTGCGGTTTGGCCCCGGCGCGCAGGGGCAGGGCGCCTGCGGCCATGAAAGCCTGATCGCCAGGCTTCGCCACGCCCGGCGTGCGGTCGATCCCGCACCATCATCCCTGCAGTGAGGAGCGAAGCGATGGAAACGCTCAATTTGATCGTGTTCGGCTGGTATCCCTACCTCTGCCTCACCGTGTTCCTGTTCGGCAGTCTGTTCCGCTTCGACCGCGAGCAATACACCTGGCGCACCGGATCGAGCCAGCTGTTGCGGCGGCGGCAATTGATGTGGGGCTCCAATCTGTTCCACGTCGGCATCCTCGTGATCTTCGTCGGCCATTTCGTCGGGCTGCTGACGCCGATCTGGGTGTTCGACATGTTAGGCGTGTCGCACGGCTTCAAGCAGATGCTGGCGATCGTCGCCGGCGGCGTGGCCGGCCTGATGTGCCTGATCGGAATTTCCCTTTTGACGCACCGGCGGCTGTTCGACCCGCGCATCCGCGCCAATTCCTCGTTCGGCGACACCGCGATCCTGCTGTTGCTGTTCGCGCAATTGCTGCTGGGACTGGCGACCATTCCGGTGTCTTTCGGCCATCTCGACGGCCATGAAATGGTGAAGTTCATGGCGTGGGCGCAGGGCATCATTACGCTGCAGCCGGGCGTCGCAGCCTACGTTCTGGACGTGCATCCGATCTTCAAGGCGCATCTGCTGCTGGGCATGACGATCTTCCTGCTGTTCCCCTTTACCCGGCTGGTTCACGTCTGGAGCGCGCCGGTCTGGTATCTGGGCCGCCGCGGCTATCAGGTGGTGCGCAGCCGCGACGGACGCGCCGCCCGTCCGCTTCAACCCGCGGAGTAGGCCATGGATTGCTCGGTCGCCAATACACTGCCGAAGCCGAAGACGATCAGCGTCAATGGCGCGGTGATCGCGCGCGAGATCATCGCCCGCGAGGTGCAAAACCATCCGGCGGAAAAGCCGATCCTGGCCTGGCAGGCGGCGGCGCGGGCGCTGGTGGTGCGCGAACTGCTGCTGCAGGAAGCAAAGCGCCTCGGCATCGAAGCCGAGCCGCTGCGCGATCCCGAAGGACGCTTCGAGACCCCGGAAGAGGCGGCGATGCGCGCTCTTATCGAACGCGAAGTCGTCACGCCGGAGCCGGATGAGGCCGCATGCCGCCGGTTCTACGAGCTGAATCGCGCGCGGTTCCGCTCCGGCGACCTCTATGAGGCCGCCCATATCCTGATTGCGGCGTCCCGCAGCGATCCGGCCGCGCGCACCGCCGCACGCGATACCGCCGACACCATCCTTGCCGCGGTCCGTGCCGATCCTGCATTGTTCACCGAATTCGCGCGCAGCCATTCCGATTGCAAGACATCGGCCGAGAACGGCGGCAGCCTCGGCCAGCTGACGCGCGGCCAGACGGTTGCGGAATTCGAGGCCGCGCTGGAGCGCATGCGCCCCGGCGAATTCGCCATCGCGGAGACCCGCTACGGCTTCCACGTGGTCCGGCTCGATCGCCACGCGCCCGGTCAATTGCTGCCGTTCGAGCTCGCGCGCGAGCGTATCGCCGACTATCTCGCCACCGCTGTCCAGCATCGCGCGTTGGCGCAATATGTCTCGGTGCTGGCCGGCCGGGCCGAGATCACTGGCATTGCGCTGGCGGCATCGGCGTCGCCGCTGGTTCAGTAGGAGGGGCGTCATGCAGCTCGGCGAGATCATCCGGGGCTTCAGTGAGGAGGCTCCTGCAAATGAGGCATTGCTCGCCTGCAACGACATCGTGCTGTTCGCGCGGGTCGGGGAAGCTGCCGGGCGCTTCGAAGAGACGGTCGGCGAATACGCCGCCGGCGCGGTACGGCGCTTTGCCAATCTGGCGGTGAGCGAGGACTGGCTCGGGCTGATGAACGTGATCGAGCGGGCAAGCGATCCCGGCATCGACTGCCTGACCTACATGGTCAAATGGTCGCTGAAGCAGGACGAGGCGCCGCCCGCACCCGCGCACGAGGGCTGCACCTGCGGAGGTAATGGAGGCTGCTCGTGAGCGATGAGCTGCAACAGGAAAGCGCTGTAGCGGAATCGCGCGGCCTTGCCAGGGTCGGCATTCTCGTTATTTCCGACCGCGCCAGCCGCGGCGAATACAGCGACGAGAGCGGCAAGGCGATCAATAATTTCCTGAACAAGACGGTGCAGTCGAACTGGATCGCCGTGATGAAGATCGTTCCCGACGGTGTCGAGAGCGTCGCCAGCGCGCTGGTCGAGATGTCCGACCGGGAAGATTGCGACCTCGTGTTGACCACCGGCGGCACCGGCCCTGCGCCGCGGGATCTGACGCCGGAGGGAACGCGCAAGGTGATCACGCGGGAACTGGAAGGGTTCGGCGAACTGATGCGCCGCGTCAGCCTGGAGCAGGTCCCGACCGCCATCCTCTCGCGCCAGACCGCGGGAACCCGCGGACATTGCCTGATTGTCAATCTGCCCGGGCGTCCGGCGGCAATCGATGTCTGCCTGAACGCCGTATTCCCCGCAATTCCCTATTGTCTCGACCTGATAGGGGCCCGTCCAATCGAGGTGAATCCCGATGTCTGCCACGCATTCCGCCCACGCGCATGAGCGTTCGCCCGGCCACGCCCGGCCGGTCGCCGCGATCGTCTATGCCAACGAAATTTATCCCGATGCGCTCTTCAAGGCGCTGGTGCGGCGATGCCGGGCCCTGGGACTGACGCTCGCCGGCGTGCTGCAGCACCAGGCATTCGTCGGCGGGGACCGGCGATGCGACGTGATCCTCGAGGATCTCGCCAGCGGCCATCGCACCGCTTTGTTCGAGAACCGCGGCACGGGCGCGCGCGGCTGTCGCCTGGACGAGGCGGCGCTGGCGGAAGCGACCGCCCGGGTCGAGGGAAGCTTCGAGCAGGTGCCACAGCTCCTTGTCCTCAACAAGTTCGGCAAGGTCGAGTGCGAAGGCGGCGGACTGCGCGACCTGATCGCCAGCGCGATCGATCGCGGCATCGCGGTCATCATCGGCGTTCCCGAGCGCAACCTCGAGGCCTGGCGAGAGTTTGCCGGTGAATTCGCCGTCGAACTCCCCGATGACACGATCCGAATCGGAAAGTGGCTGGAGGCGACCTTCGCGGAGTCGTTCGCGAAGAAGGAAAAGCTTGCCGACTGAAGGAACAAAGCAGCCGTGAAACCAGGGCTGCCGGAAAAAAATAAGACGAGGATTGCCGAGGATTCCAACAGGAGGGTGAGGTCATGTCGATACCTTGGATTTCGGGCCTGCTGGCCTTTATCGGGATGCTGGGTGTGGCGGCGGTGGTGACCTTGGGCAAGGCAGCATCGGCGACTATTCTGCTCGATGCTTCATTCCTCTGCATTGCGCTCGCCGGCGTCATCTTCCTCGGATACGTCGTGGCGGGCATCTGCAAGGACTTCATGCGCTCCGCATAGCGTTGTCGGCGAGGTCCGAAACGCCGGATGGGAGACCTGGGCTCGACGGATGGTCACGTTCTTGGCGAACGCGAGCAGCCCGGGCGAGCGTCCAGCGTAATTGACACCGGCAATATCGCCGCTACCCTGCGTCCAACTCAAGGGAAGCCATTTCCACCGGAGATGGATTTCTTGAGACAACAAGAAACCGGGCAGGGTGGAACGCGATGAATCGCGGCATCGTAGTGTGAGCGGGCCGGCGCGGCCTTCCGCGCTCGCACCCTTCCGCGTCAGGAACTACCGTTTCCAGTGGCCCGCCGATCTGCTCACCTCGTGGGCGTTCGAGATGGAGACGCTCATTCTTGGCTGGTATGTTCTGGTCGAGACCAAATCGGTCGTTCTGCTCACCGTGTTTGCCTCGCTTACCTATATCGGCACGCTGATCGCGCCGATGTTCGGCGTGGTCGGCGACCGCATCGGCCACCGCGACCTGCTCGCCATGATGCGCGCGACTTATGCGTTGCTCGCGGGGACGCTGATGATTCTGGCGCTGACGGGTTACCTGACCCCGTTATATGTCTTCGTCATTGTCGCGATCATGGGACTGGTGCGGCCATCGGATCTCGGCGTGCGCGGCGCGCTGGTCGCCACCATCATGCCGCATGATCAGCTGATCGGCGCGATCAGCGTCTCCAGGACCACGATGGATACCGCGCGGATCGCCGGCGCGCTGAGCGGTGCTGGACTGTTCGCAGCACTCGGCATGGGGCCGGCCTATATCGCGATCGTCGGCCTCTATGTGGTCGCCACGGCGCTGACGCTCTGCGTGGTGGCGCCGTCCAAGCCGCACCCCGCGACGGGGCTGATGATGGCGCGTTACGACGCTCCCCGCTGCGCGACCTGAAGGAGGGAGTTGCCTATGTCTGGACAACGCCGCGGATGCGCGCCGCGGTCTGGATCGCGTTCCTCGCCAACCTGACCGCCTATCCCCTGTCGAACGGATTGCTGCCCTATATCGCGCGCGAGATCTACGGCACCAACCAGACCGGGCTCGGCTATCTCTCGGCGAGTTTCGCGGTCGGCTCGCTGGTCGGCTCGATCCTCTTGAGCGTGATCGGCGGCGTCCGCGTGGCCCGGCTGATGATCGCGGCGACCATCCTGTGGTACGCAGCGCTTCTGGTGTTCGCGCAGGTACAGACCGAGCTGGCGGCGATCGCCTGCCTGGGGCTGGCGGGGTTCGCGCAAAGCCTGACCATGATCTCGATCGCGGTGATCCTGATGCGGACCGCCAGCGAGCATTTCCGCGGCCGGGTGATGGGCGTGCGCATGCTCGCGATCTACGGCCTGCCGCTCGGCCTGTTGGCCGCCGGCAGCCTGATCGAGGCGATCGGATTCGCCGCCACCGCCACGCTGTATCCGGCGGCCGGACTGACGCTGATGCTGGCCATCGTGCTGCACTGGCGCGCGGATCTATGGCATCTGCACGCGCCGGCGAATGCGAAGTAGCAATCGGCTGGCTGCGGCAGGCGAGCAACATCCTGATCTATCGGCTGAAATCGAGGCGCCGCGTCACCTCCGCCCCAGCTGTTGCTCAAATACTGAGCACGCGCGATAGCTTTGCGAGTTCACGTCAACGTTTATACCCAGTTGGAATTTCGCCGGCTATTTTGACTCGCGGCGCCGGCCGCCTGAATGAACGGCGGAACTTTTCCCAACATCCGGCATTGGTAACTTCGCTTTGATCTGGCGCCCAACACCAGGAGCGTAGCGATGGCAGCCCAAATCATCATGGACCACAACGGCGATACCCGGCACAGCTTCGATGCCAACGACACGGATGCCCTCTTGAAGGCCGAGCGCCGGTTCAAGGCGCTGACGGGTAATGGCTTCACTGCGGCGACCCGGAATGGCTCCGGTGAGCCGGTCGTGACCCGCACGTTCGATCCGACCGCAGAAGAGACCGTGTTTTTCCCGCGGCTGGTCGGCGGATAATTTATCCGGTTCAAGTCCTTGAAACCGCTGCATATCGCCGTCGATCGGCTCAGAAACCTCGTCTCGGTCTGTTCGGGCTGGGGACGGGCGTTGCTGGATTGGCTCTATAATCCCGCTTCTTCGAATGAACAGGAGGCGAGGGGCCGCGCGCTTCTGCTGGAATGGTTGTCGGAGCCGCAACGGAAGCAATATCGGGAGCGCAATTGTTTCGAGGTCACGGGTTGTCACAGTGGGAAGCGATACCGGATTCGCTACGGGATGGGCACGAACGTCTATGAACTCGACGATAGAGGCCGGCCGGTGACCGGCTGGTGTTTCGTGCCCGAAGGTTATCTGGTCGCGGGCGATGTGATGCTGGCCCAGAAGATCGCCTTGGAGACGGACGAGCAGGGCGCGCTAAAGGTGGCCAACAACTTCAGCCTTAGATGATTTGGCGAGCGCGCGATTTGGCGGGTGCGGTCGTGTTCGGTTTTCGCGGCCGGGAAAGCCGCGCGTGTGGAGAAGGCTACGAGCCTGCCGCCTTTGGATCGGCCAGATCCCGCTCCCATCCGAACACCGAGCGGCCGTCCAGCGAAGGCGATGCCGCGCGCTCGGTGGCGATGAAGGATTCCAGCGACGGGCCGTCAGCCGTTCGTTCGAGCCGGCGCGCCTGATCGTCGAGCCGCCTCAAGGTCTGCATCTCCTCGTCGCGACCGAGTTTGGCGCTCGCAACGGCCGATTTGAGGACGCGGATCGTCTCGTCATACACATTGATCGGAACCGGGTAGGGATGTCGGTCCTTGCCGCCATGCGCCAGCGAGAAACGGGCCGGATCGCGGAAACGGTAGGGCGCGCCGTGCACGATTTCCGCGACCATCGCCAGCGAGCGCACCGTGCGTGCCCCGACCCCCGGGGTCAGCAGCAAATCCGGAAAGTCGACGGGGCCGCGTTCGGCGGCGGCGGCCAACGTGCCATGGAGGCGGTGCGAAAACACGTCGCTCGATCGCACGTCGTGATGAGCCGGCATGATCAGATGCGGCAAAAGACCCTGGGCAGGCGTGTCGCCGGTCAGCGCCGCCAGTTCGCTCACGATGCGGTCTGGGCCGAGCGCGGTGAGCAGCTCAAGTTGAGCTGTGCGCGAACCTTCCGCGCGCCGGTCCGTCAGATTGACGATCTCGCCCTGCGCGGGCCCATCGATGGCCGTGTGAGGTTCGTCGACGAAGCTCGCCAGGTTTTCCGAATGCCAGTGGTAGCGGCGCGCCTGCCGCTTGTCGCCGTTCATGCCCTGCTGCACGACGGTCCACTTGCCGTCGTCGGTGACGAAGAAGCCATGGAGGTAGAGATTGAATCCATCCTGCACGGCGGCGCTGTCGACCTTCGCGACGAGGCGGCTTGCGCGCGTGAGCCGGGCGCTGTCGAAGCCGATGCGCTCGCCGAGCAGCCGCAATTCGTCGGGCGTCTTGCGGGAATGCTGGCCGCGACCGCCGCAGACATGGATTCCCAGCTCTCGTTGCAGCGGGCTGAGCCCGCGCTTCAGCGCGCCGATGACGCTGGTCGTGATGCCAGACGAGTGCCAGTCCATGCCCATCACCGCGCCGAACGACTGAAACCAGAACGGGTGCGACAGCCGCTGCAGGAATTCGTCGCGGCCGTAATGCTGCACGATCGCCTGTGTGATGATGGCGCCAAGCGAGGACATGCGCGTCGCCAGCCAAGGCGGCACGCGTCCGCCGTGGAGAGGGAGGTCGGCGCTGCCGGTGCGTCTTGCCATCAGGTCCTTGCGAGCCGGGAATCGGCCAGACTCTATCAGCTCTTCCGCCTCGGCCACGGTCCGGAACGTGATGGAATATCTGGGCGTTTCGACGGCGGGGATGCTGTGCTCCCAGACATGGCGGGACGGACCCGACATCAGGTAGAGCGAGCGCGGCTCGGCATCGAGTGTGAAGCGCTGCCACTTCTCGCCGGCCGCCCGCCGGAGCCGGAACTTGCAGGCGGAGCCCAGCGATAGTCCGAACACCCTGTCGAAGGGCGGCCTGTCCCGGTGCCAGCCGATCCCAACTCCAGTGTCGTATTCGGTGCAGAGAACCTGCCATATTCGGGTTTCGGGCCCGCCGAATGCCTCGACCCGCGCGAGGACGGGCGCGAGCCAATCGGGGAACGGTTCGGCCTCTCGCAGCCGCCGCAGCGCGTCGTCATGGCTGAATCCGAAGGACGCCACCCGCCGCTTGCCTTCGTATTGGCCGAACTGGAAGGGTTTTAGCGGTAACGCTGAAATGCGGCCGACGAGTTCCTGCTCGGTCTCCGGCGAGACAAAGTCGGCGGTGTACTGCAGTCCGTCAGGTTCCCTGGACAAGTCCGAAAATAATGTGAGCTGCTCGCTCAACGGCGGTCCTTTCGGCGATGGCTGAATGCACCCCGATATAGGGATGCCGTGCCTCAAGGGAAGATCACAAACGCCTGCCGCCAAGTGGGGCAGGCGGTCTGCGGTGTTGTTTTGCAGCACCGCGTCTGGCGGGCAACGGATGTCAGTCCGCGCGAGGATAGTCGAATCGGAGTATCTCTAACTATTGTCCGAGAGAAAGAACCCGCTGCTTCCGCAAACCCTCGATCTCTTCATCGGACAGGCCGAGCAGGCCCGATAGTACCTCCCGGCTGTCGGCTCCGAGGCCGGCGACCCGAGGACCGGCTACCGTCGGCGTCGAAAATTGAAATGGCGCGTTGGGGACGAGGAATTTGCCCGAGCCGTCCTCGATCTCGGCGAGGCTGCCTCGCTCGGCCAGTTGCGGGTCCTTCATGGCGTCGGCCACCGTGAGGAAGCGGGAGCAGGGAACGCTGCCGGCATCCATGATGGCTTCGATTTCGATGCCGGTGCGTTGTTCGGTCCATTGCTCGATGATCGTCATCAACTCGGTCCAGTGCCGCACGCGCCCGCCATTGGTCGCAAACCGCTCGTCGGTTTTCAGCTCGGGCCGCTGCATCGCATCAGCCATCTGCTCGAAATTCTTCTGGCTGATCGGGGCGATGATGACGTGGCCGTCCCGCGATTTCATCGGCGCGTAGACCGGGCGCTTTTGCTCGCTCGGGAACTGCGCCTCCTGGCACTCGAACACCATCAGGTTCAGCATCGAGTCCATCAGCGACACGTCGACGGCCTGTCCTTCTCCGGTCCGCTCGCGATGGACCAGGGCGGCCTGAATGGCGCCGAAAGCGTAAGCGCCGGAGAGGATATCGGCGACGAAGATGCCGGTCGAAGCCGGATCCTCCTGCTCGGTCTGATAGCTGAGGTTTGCCGCGTCGTAGCCGCTGGCGGCGTGAATGATCGGCGCATAGGCGGCACGGGTGGCGCCCGAGCCCGACTGCCCGTAGCCGGAGATCGAGCAATAGATCAATTTGGAATTGTGCTTGCTGAGCGAGGCGTAGTCGAAGCCCAGCCTCGCCATCACGCCGGGCCGGAAGTTCTCGACCACGACGTCGGCCAGGGTGGCAAGCTGATAGATGATCGGCTTGGCGGCCTCGCTCTTCAGGTCGATCGAAAGGCTCTTCTTGCCGCAGTTGAGCGCGCCGAAATAGCTGCTGTTGCCGTCGCGCAAAGGTGGCCGGCCGCGGATCATGTCGCCCTCGAGCCCCTCGACCTTGATGACCTCGGCACCGAGGTCGGCCATCAGGCGCGCGCAGTGCGGGCCGGCCAGCATCGCGGTGAAATCGAGCACGCGGATGCCCTGCAACGGACCCGGCCGCGGTTTGGACGCCGGCGAGGGCGCGGTCACCGCCGCACCCCGTAGGGCACGGGTTCGCGCAAACGCGGACTTCCGATTCGCTTGTGGTAGTCGGCAGGCGAGGCTGCGGTTCGGACGTAGGTGTCGAGATATTGCGCGAACGAGTTGGCGCCGCCGCTCGCCCGGACATACTCCTCCAGATGCGTGTCGTCGGCTTCGTAGAGGCCGCCGCTCGAGGTCGGGTGCGCCCCGAACGGCGCCTCCACGACGCTGTGCACGAAGGCCGACGGCAGTTTTGTCAGATGATTGTCGTGCCGGATCACCTCGGTAGGCACGATGCGGTCGACCGAGACGATGACCTTCTTCGCCGCCTGCGCCATCAGCACGTCGAAGAACACCGGCCCGAAATATTGCACGTTGCCTGATACGTCAGCCTGCTGGGCGTGGAGCAGCACCACGTCGAGATGGATCGCCGGCACCTTCAGCATCGCCCGCTCGCCCGGCGCGCGCGGCACCACCTGATAGGTCTGTGGATTGACGCGAGGCAGGTCGGTGCACATGTCCGGGATCAGGCCGTATGGCAGATCGCACGCCGCGGCGCGCAGGCCGCCGGCGATCGCCGGGCCGTCAAGTTCGTGGATTTTGACCGTGCCGGTTTCGGCGGCGCGGCGGAAATGCGGCGCCAGCCCGAACTGCTCGAAACTGATGAACACGCATCCGGTCTCCGCCACACAGCCGGCGCCGATCAGCATGTCGGGCGCGATGCTGCCGGGCGCGGGCACCAGCTTCAGGTTACGCTTGTTGCGACGGATCAGCTCGCGCACCAGCGCCATCGGCTGCGAATTGAAGATCCAGCCGCCGATGCCGACGGTCGCGCCGTCCTCGATGCCGTCGAGGGCCTCGGATAGGGTTTTCAGCTTGGACATCAGGCGTCCCTACCCAAAAGATGGCGCGAGATCACGACGCGCTGGATCTGGTTGGTGCCTTCCCAGATCTGGTTGATCTTGGCGTCGCGCATCATGCGTTCGACCGGATAATCCTTGAAATAGCCGACGCCGCCGAAAATCTGCACCGCGTCGGTCGTCACCTTCATCGCGACGTCGCTGCCGAAACACTTGGCCATCGAGGCCATCATCGAGAGCTGGCTGAAGTCGCCCATGTCGACCTGCCTTGTGCATTCGAACAGCAGGCAGCGGGCGGCCTCGAGCTGCATCGCCATGTCCGCGATCATCCACTGCAGGCCCTGGAAACTCGCGATCGGCTTGCCGAACGCGTTGCGCTCCTTGGCGTAGCCGATTGCTGCATCGAGCGCGCCCTGGCCGATGCCGATCGATGCCGCCGCGACCGTCGGGCGGTTGAGGTCGAGAATGTGCATGCAGGCCTTGAAGCCCTGGCCCTCTTCGCCGAGCCGGTTCTCGGCCGGCACGCGCATGTTCTCGAAGAACAGCTGGACGTTGGGGACGCCGCCGAGGCCCATCTTCTTTTCATTGCGCCCGACCTTGAAGCCAGGTGTCTTGGTATCGACCAGAAACGCGCTGATGCCGTTGACGCCGCGGCCCTCGGCGGTTCGTGCGAACAGCAGCACCCAGTGCGCCACGCTGCCGAAGGTGATGAAACACTTCTCGCCGTTGATGACGTAGGAGTCGCCGTCGCGCACCGCCTTGGTCTTCATGGCCGCGACATCGGAGCCGCAATGCGGCTCGGACATGGCGACCGCGGTCAGGGTCCGTCCCTTGGCGACCATGGGCAAAAACCGCTGCCGCTGCGCCTCGGTGCCGAAATGCAGCAGCGGCAGGATCATGCCGATGGAATTCTGGCCCGCCAGGATCGAGCATGCCATCGAAACCTTGGCGATCTCGTGCTTGGCGAGGCAGAGCAAAGTGAGGTTGCCGCCGGGGCCGCCATACTGCTCGGGCACCCATTGCTGCAACAGCCCCATATCGCCGAAGATCGGCACCAGTTCCTCGGGAAAGCGGTCGGTCCGGTCGATCTCGGCGGCGATTGGCGCGACGTGACGCTCGACCATTTTCTTGATGCTGTCGACGAACGCGGTCTGCTCTTCAGTGAGATACATTGACGTTTTCCTTGGACGTTTTCTTTGGGACGTTTCCCGCGAATTGCTGATTGGATCAGGCGCGACGCCGCTCGCGCAGCACCCCGGTCTGGTCGACATTTTCGCGCAGCGTGCGCAGTTCTTCGGTGGTCGGCATTGCGGTCATCGGCGGCGTGCCGTCGACCAGCAACTCGAAACCGGTCGCCTTCCGGACCTGGTCGAGCGCCACGCCCGGATGCAGCGACTTCACCCGCATTCGCTTCGACACCGGTTCGAAGTCGAAGATGCCGAACGGACTCAGGACAAATTTAGGTCCGCCTTCGGGCAGGCCGCGGTCGGTGCGCGAGGTGCCGCCGTCGAGAAAGCCGGGGCCGTTGAGAAAGTCGACGCGCTCCGGAAAGCTGCCGCGGTCATGCCGCGCCATCACGACATAGAAGCGCCGCGCCAAAGCGGTGAGGGCGCTGATGCCGACCGTGCCCGGGCCGCGCAGCCTAGGCTTGTCGTGCGGCCCGACGCAGACGGTGTTGATGTTGCCGAAGCGATCGACCTGGATGGCGCCGAGAATGGCGAAATCGAAGAAATGGATCTTCCAGTCGATGAAGTCGACCATCTGCGGCAGGTCCATCATCGCCTCGCTCCAGGCGATATTCTCGGTGCGGGCGGTGGAGCGGATCACCGGCTCGTTGCAATTGACCATGCCGCCGGGGCCCGACACCCACCACAGCGTCGGCGCCTGAAGGCTGCGCGCGAGGTTGCAGGCCGCCACCTGCACGTCGCTGTTGGTCCCGACGATGGCCTTTTCGCCGTCGCGCAGATCGCGCGCCAACAGCACCGCCTGCAGTTCAGCCATCGAACAATCGGTGTCGGTCATTTTCGATTTCTTTGCTTAAGGTTCATTGGTCAGACCATACTAGGAGCAGGTCGGAGCGAATGTCAAACGGCCGAATCGGCATGTGCGCGCGGCGGCCGCGCATGGCTTCGCCGCGCAGACTAAAGGGTCGTTGCGTGGTTTTCGGCAGCGGATGGCCGGAAAAGAAATTCTACTGCGAGGTTTCTTCGGCCAGCGCGCGCAACGTCTTGTTTTCGGCGGCGGTGCGCTCGGCGCGCATCAGATGGCGGCGAAGGCGCTGCAGATGCTCGGTCATTTCCCGCTTGGCCTCGTCGACCTGCCGGGTCGCGATGTATTCGACGAGCCGTCGCCGGTGTGCGATCAGGTTCGGGAAAAACTCGATATTCGATTGCTCGACCTGCTGCAGCACAATGTCGGTCAGGGCTTCGATAATCATCTGCAGCACGGTGTTGTCGGTCGCCTGCGAGATCAGACGGTAGAATTCCGCGCTGATCGCGACACGTTCCGAAGCCTTGCCGGACACGGGAAGGGTGGTCAGGCGATCGACGTTTTTCTCCAGCGCCGCTACCGTGGTCGGCCGAATCCGCTCGCAGGCAAGCTGCATTGCCAGCTGCATCACCAGGGTGCGGGCTTCCGTCAAATTGTCCAGCGAGATGCGGCCGAGATGGAACATGTCGCGGATCGATTGGGTGACGAGATCGGGGTCGCCCTTGAGGATGAAGGCGCCGCCGCGCGCGCCCTTCTGCAGGCCGACTACGCCGGCGATCTCGAGACTACGCAATGCTTCGCGCACCGCCGCCCGGCTGACGCCGAGCTTTGCGGCAAGCTCGCGCTCGGCCGGCAGCTTGTCGCCGGGACGCAGCGATCCCGCGGCCATTTCGCGGCGGACCTGTTCGCAGATTTCCTCGAACACGCGCTTGGTGCGGATCGGCGCGAACCGCGGCTGCGACTTCTCTTTCGCCGCAGGCTGAGTGATCTTGGCCGGAAGCCGCGGCGCGGTGGGCTTGCTGGCCCGCGCCGGTGTCGTTGCGCCGATCGTCGTCTTCCTGGTCACAGCTTTGTCCATCTCGTTCGAGCCCGCCACCGAGGCGGGCATCCATCCTTTATACCAACCCATCCGCGATGGACAGCATAACCGAACGTTCTTGACGGGCTTGAGGCAAAATGCATCAATGGTCTGTCCATTGGCCTGACCGGCCGGTCTGAGGGCCCCTGGCAAATGCTGCTGGGGCCGAAGGCCGTGCAGCCGGGAACTGCGCCTTGGGCACCGCCGGCCTCAGAACGGCGCGTCAAACGAACAAGCGGTGGGGAGAAGGCGTCGTGGGCGAAGACTGGCTGCAGCAAAGGCCCGGCGGGACGGCTCCCTGATGGACTTGTTGCCGCTTCTTCCCCAGGCGCTCGCGGACGGGCTGCTGCTCGGTGGCGTCTACGCCATCGTCGCGGTCGGGCTGACCATGACGTTCGGCGTGCTGCGGATCGTCAATTTCGCGCATGGCGATTTTCTCGCGGTCGGGCTGTACTTGACCTATATCGGCGCGACCTGGCTGGGGCTCGATCCCTATCTGTCGCTCATCCTCGTGCTGCCGCTGGTCACGCTGGCCGCCGCCTTTACCTACAAGCTCTTGATCGCGCCTGTGATCACCGCACCCGAGCATAACCAGATCGTGGTGACGCTCGGCCTGTCGCTGATCCTGCAGAACGTGATGCTGGCGCTGTTCACCGCCGATCTTCACACCATTCCTTCCGTCCTCTCCGGGCATATCGTGCGGGTTGGCAACGTGTTCATCCAGGCGGCCGCGCTGATCGCCAGCGCGGTGTCGATCGCACTCTGCCTCGGGCTGTACTGGTTCCTGCGATCGACCGAGCTCGGCCGGCTGATCCGCGCAGCGGCGCAGGACCGCGATGCGGCGCTGATGAGCGGCGTCAATGTCGACCGGATGTATCTACTCGCATTCTGCATCGGCGTAGGCTCCCTCGGCCTGGTCGCGCCGCTGATCGCGCCGTTCAACTATGTCAGCCCGAGCGTCGGCTCCAATTTCACGCTGACCGCGTTCATTGTCGTGGTGCTTGGCAGCATGGGTAATTTTGCCGGGGCACTGATCGGCGGATTCATCATCGGCCTCGTCGAAGCGGTCGGCGGTCTGGTGACGGGTGGCTCGATCAATTTCATCATCACCTACGCCATCTTCATCCTGTTCCTGCTGTTCAAGCCGGAGGGGCTCTTGGGAGGGCGCCGGCTATGAAACCGATGCTCGTTCTCGGCCTTGCCGTCGCTGCTGCTCGCCGCTGCGGCGCCTCTGTTGTCCATCTATGGGCAGCACGTTTTCGTGCTGGTGGCGCTTTACGGCTCCGTTGCGCTGGCCTGGAATATCCTGGGCGGCATGGCCGGCCAGATGTCGCTTGGCCACGCCCTGTTCGTCGGCGCCGGCGCCTATGTCTCGACCGCGCTTTATCTCAATCTCGGCGTCAGCCCCTGGATCGGTCTGGTTGCGGCGGCGGCCATCGGCGGCGGGCTCGGCGCGCTGATGGGCTACGCGGTGTTCCGCCGCAAATTGTCCGGCGTCTATTTCGCGCTCGTCACGCTCGCGCTGGCCGAAATGGCGCTGCATATCGTCAGCAATGTTCCCTCGCTCGGCGGCGCCAACGGACTGGCTATTCCGTCGAGGCCGGATTTCGCCAACTTCCAGTTCGGCTCCAAGCTCGGGTTTTGCTACGCGGCGCTCGCCGTCCTCGCCGTGGTATCGGCCGTGATCCTTGCCATCCATCGGTCGCGGCTCGGCTATGTCTTTCTGGCGATCCGGGAAAACGAGCGCTCCGCGGCGGCGCTCGGCATCGACGTCGTGCAGGGAAAGGTGATCGCGGCCGCAATCAGCGGCGCGCTGGCGGCGCTGGTCGGGCCGGTCTACGCCAACTATGTGCTGTTCATCGATCCGGATTCCGTGCTTGGGGTGCCGCTGTCGATCGATGCGCTGGTGTTTTCGTTTGTCGGCGGCCTCGGTTCGCTGTTCGGTCCGCTGCTGGGCGCCGTCGTGCTGGTGCCGTTGACCGAACTGCTACGCGGCATGCTGGCGGGCAGGCTCGCCGGCATTCACCTCATCGTTTACGGCGTCATCCTCGTCCTTGTGATGCGGCTGGCGCCGCGCGGCCTTTGGGGTCTGCTCATCGATTCGATCGCGCGGAGGACAAAATGAGTCCGCCGCTGCTGCAGGTCCGTGGTGTCTCGCGCTGGTTCGGCGGCCTGCGGGCGGTCGATGAGGTGTCGTTCGACCTCGAAGGCCACGAAATCGTCGGCCTGATCGGGCCGAACGGCGCCGGCAAGACCACGCTATTCGAAACCATCTCCGGCTTCATTCGCCCCACCAAGGGAACGGTGACGTTCGATGGCCAAGATATCACCGGCGAGCCGCCGCATCGCCTGGCGCGGCTGGGCATCGGGCGCACCTTCCAGATCGTGCAGCCGTTCCGCGACGTCTCGGTGCTCGAGAATGTCATCGCCGGTGTGGTCGGTCCGAACCGCGAGATTTCGGATCCGCATGCCGAGGCGGTGGCGGTCCTGACCCGCGTCAAGCTCGATCACCGCTCGGCCGCACTGGCGCGCAACCTGTCGCTCCCCGAGAAGAAGCGGCTGGAGATTGCCCGTGCGCTCGCCACCCGTCCGCGGCTGTTGCTGCTCGACGAGGTGATGGCCGGCCTGACGCCGGCCGAGATCGACGAGATCATGGTGATACTTGCCGATATCCGCAACGGCGGCATCGCGCTGCTCATCGTCGAACACGTCATGCGCGCAATCATGTCGTTGTCGGATCGCCTCGTGGTGATGGCCAACGGGCGCAAGATCGCCGAAGGGCTGCCGGCAACAGTTGCCGCTGATCCAGCCGTCATCGAGGCCTATCTCGGCAGGAGGCATCATGGCGCTGCTTGATGTCGCAGGCCTCTGCGCCGGCTACGGCGATGTGCCCGTGCTCAGGGGGATCGACCTGTCGATTCCCGCGGGCAGCATTACCGCGCTGATCGGCGCCAACGGCGCCGGCAAGACGACGCTGCTGCGCACGATATCCGGGATCATTCCCACCGAAGCCGGAACGATCCGCTATGACGGGCACGACATCGTCGGGATGCCGCCGCAGGACATCGTCCGCGCCGGACTCGTTCAGGTGCCGGAGGGCCGGCGGCTGTTCTCGGAAATGACCGTGTTCGAGAACCTCCTGGTCGGCTCCTCGTCGCCGGCGGCGCGCCGCAAGCGCGACGAGAACCTCGCGATGGTGCTGGAACTGTTTCCGCGGGTGCGCGAGCGCCGGGCGCAGCGCGCCGGCACGCTGTCGGGCGGCGAACAGCAGATGGTCGCGATCGCGCGCGCGCTGATGGCGTCACCGCGATTGTTGCTGCTCGACGAAACCAGCCTTGGTCTGGCGCCGATCGTCGTCGACGAGATTTTCGTCGCGGTACGCCGGTTGGCGGCGCAGGGACTGACGATCCTGGTGGTCGAGCAGAACACGGCGCTGGCGCTCGAGGTTGCTGACCACGGCTATGTGCTCGAGCAGGGTCATTTTGCGATTGAGGGGCCGGCGGTCCGCCTGATGGCGGACCCTCGGGTCAGGCAAGCCTATCTCGGAATTTAGAGATCAATAGACAAGCAAGGGAGACGCAGATGAAACGCATGGCTGGTTTTCTTCTTTCCACGACGGTGCTGCTGTCGGCTTTCAATTCGAACGCCGCCGATGCGGTCAAGCTCGGCGCGGTCTATGCGCTGACCGGTCCCGGCGCGGTCGGCGGCGGCGACGGCATGCGCGGCACGGAACTGGCGATCGCGCAGGTCAACGCGGCCGGCGGCCTGAAAAATCACGGCGGCGCCCAGATCGAACTGGTCAAAGGGGATTCGCAAAGCAAGCCGATCAACGCCGTCGGCGAGACCGAGCGGCTGATCAACCAGGACAAGGTGGCGCTGGTCATGGGTGCGGCGACTTCCAACGAAACCGTGCCGTTGTCGCAGGTCGCGGAAAAATACGGCATTCCGCACATCAATACGATTCCGCAGCAGGAATCCATGACCAACGGCAGCCTGAAATGGACGTGGTCGACCACGCTGATCGACAGCGACTATGTGTCCGGCATTTTCAATGCACTGCAGATGGTCAACAAGCTCGATCCGAAAATGACAAAAGTGGCCGTGCTCTGCCCGGATAATGAATACGGCATCGAAATGGGCAAGCAGCTCAAGGCGGAACTCGCCAAGCGCAAGGACCTGACCGTGACGTCGTTCATTGAATATGGTGCCGCGGCGCAGGACCTGCTGCAGCCGGTGCTCAAGCTGAAGGCGTCGCAGCCCGACATCGTGGTGCAGGTGGGTTATTTCCGGGCCGGCGTGCTGGCGTCGAAGGCCTACGAGCAGCTCGATTTCCATCCGGTCGTGATCGGCACCGGCGGCATGTCGGGCGATCCGAAGCTGCGGCCGGAGATCGGCAATCTGGTAGCGTGGCAGTTCGCGGTGACGCCGTTCTCGGCGGACCTGCCGGCAGCGGCGAAGGTCGGTGACGCCTTCGAGAAGAAATTCCAGCAGCCCCTGACGCTGAATTCCGCGCTCGGCTATTTCGGCACCACGATCGCCATCAGGGCGCTCGACGCGGCGAAGAGCTTCAAGCCGGAAGATATCGCCGATGCGCTTCGCAAGGTGAAGGTCGGCAAGGACGAGATGATCACCTCGTCGGATTATCTCGAATTCGACGAGAACGGCCGCAACAAGGGCCGCGACACGACGGTGACTCAGTTCCAGGGCGACAAGCTCGTGACCGTGTGGCCGCCGGAAAAGGCTACGGCCAAACCGGTGCTCAAGGGTTTCAACACGCCTTGATGGGCGAGAAGGACCAGCCGTGATGGCGTCGACAGCACGAATAGCCGGAATGAACGTCACTGCGGCGATCGCTCATGCGCCGCGCGAGCCGTTCGAGATCGCGACCTGTGAACTGGCGGATCCGCAAGCTGGCGAGGTGCTGGTCCGGGTGCACGCCTGCGGCATTTGCCACACCGACATGGCGGTGAAGCTTCAGCATATCCCGATCCCAATGCCGAAGGTGCTGGGACATGAGGGAGCCGGAATCATCGAGAAGGTCGGTCCGGGAACCACGCAGTTTCGTCTCGGCGACCACGTTCTGATGAGCTTCGGCTCGTGCGGCGAGTGTGGCAACTGCCGCGGCGGTGCGCTCGGCTATTGCGACCATTTCCGCGACATCAACCTGTTCGGCAAGAGGCCTGGCGGTTCGGCGCTGAACCGGAACGGCCGGGAACTCGGCGGGCACTTCTTCGCCCAGTCCGCGTTCGCTACCCACGCCATCGCGACCACCCGCAATGTCGTCAAGGTGGACGACGACCTACCGCTGGAACTCGTTGCGCCATTGGGATGCGGGATCCAGACCGGCATGGGAACGGTCATGCACGTGCTTCGGCCGCCGGCCGGCACGTCGATCGTGGTATTCGGGGTCGGAGCCGTTGGCCTCTCTGCCATCATCGCCGCCAGGATTGTCGGGTGTTCGACGATCATCGCGGTCGATATCGTTCCCGAGCGATTGCGGATGGCCCGCGAGCTCGGGGCGACCCATGCGGTATCGGGTCTTTCGGAAAATGTGACGGCCGAGATTGTCGAGCTGACGCGGGGCGGCGCGAATTTCTCGCTGGATACGACGGGCGTTCCCGCGGTGGTCACCCATTCGATCAACTGCCTGCGTGCGAGGGGTGTCAATGCCCAGGTCGCGGCGCCGCCGCGCGGCACGCTTTACGCGGCCGAGGCCAGCGTCGTCGTCGGCCGGGGGATCACCATCCGCGGCGTCGTGGAAGGGGATGCCAACCCTCAGCTGTTCATCCCGCGCATGATCGGCTTCTTTCGCGAGGGCCGATTGCCGCTCGACAAATTCGTGAAGACCTATCCGCTCGAAAAAATAAATGAAGCCGTTGGCGACCTGGAGAGCGGCCGGGTGGTCAAACCGGTGCTGGTCATGCGGTGAACACGCCGGAGTGTCGTCAACAACTGACAGGGAGGAACAACGGATGCTCGACAGGCCGCTGGACAATGCCATCGCCGATCACAAGACATACGGCAACGTCGAGGCGCAGCACCGGCTGTTCGCCGGGCTGAGGCGCGACGATCCGGTCCACTGGACCGAACCCGACGGCTATCGCCCGTTCTGGACCATCACCAAATATGCCGACATCGTCGAGATCGAGCGCCAGGCCGATCGCTTCATCAACCAGCCGCGGACCAAACTGCTCAGCATCGATTTCGAGACCAAGGTGCGGGAAGCCATGAGCGGCAAGCCGATGCTGGTCCGCACCCTGCCGCAAATGGATAATCCGGACCATTCGAAGTACCAGAAGCTCACCCACGCCTGGTTCCAGCCTCGTCACATCCGCACGCTGTCGGAGCGCATGGAGGCGCTGGCGAAGGAGAGCGTCGACCGGCTCTGCGCGATCGGCGGTGAATGCGATTTCTACAACGAGATCGCGATCTATTATCCCTTGCGTGTCGTGATGACGATCCTCGGGCTGCCGCCCGAGGACGAGGCGCGCCTGCTGAAGATCACCCAGGCCTATTTCGGCGGCGGCGATCCGGAGATGCAGAAGGGCAACGATCTGATCGATGCGACCATGGCCTATGTCGACTATTTCAAGGACGTCGTGAAGCAGAGGCGGCAGGATCCGAAGGACGATGTCGCGACCGTGATCGCGACGTCGGAAATCGACGGCAAGCCGATCGGCGATTTTGAAGCCTATTCCTACTATATCGCGCTGGCGAGCGCCGGCCATGACACCACGAGCGCCACCATCGCGGGCGGGCTGCTGGCATTGATCGAGAATCCCGATGCCATGGCTCGCCTGCAGGGCAATCCCGACATGCTGCCCGATGCGGCCGAGGAGATGGTGCGCTGGGTGTCGCCGGTCAAGCACTTCTTCCGGACGGCGGTCGCCGACTACGACATTCGCGGCAAGACGATCAAGGCCGGGGACAGCATTTTCATCAGCTACCCCTCGGGCAACCGCGACGAGGAAGCCTTCGATCGTCCGTTCGAATTCATCCCCGACCGTTCGCCCAACCGGCATCTCGGCTATGGCTACGGAATTCATGCGTGCATCGGCAGGCATCTGGCCAAGGCCGAAATCGTGGCGTTCTTCCGCGAACTGCTGAAGCGGATCGAGCGGATCGAACTGGCCGGCAGTCCGGCCTGGACGGAAACCTCGTTCCTCGGCGGGGTGAAGCGGCTGCCGGTGCGGTATCGCGCACGATAGGCAGTCAAGACACAGCGAATGACCGGGGCTCGGCCGATCTGCCGAGCTTCGGAACGAGCCTTACGGCGAACAAGGATCAAGCATGGCCCAACCGACAGCGCGTCGCCTCTATCACCATGACGACCTCCATCGTCTGATCAATCCGAAAGTTGTCGCCGTCGTCGGCGCGTCGGAAACGCGAGGCTCGTTCGGCGAGCGGACGCTGTCCAACATGGCCGGTTTCACCGGCAAGGTCTTTGCGATCAATCCGAAGTACCAGAACCTGCTCGGCCGTCCGTGTGTGCCGTCGCTGGCGGATATGCCGGAGAGCCCGGATTGCGTGGTGCTGTGCGTGGCGCGGCCGATGGTCGAGGGCATGATCGAGGCCGCCGCGGCCGTAAAGGCGGGCGGCGTCATCGTCTACGCGTCGGGCTTTGCCGAAACCGCAAAGCCCGACCGTATCGAGGCGCAACAGCGCCTGATCGAGCTATCGCAGCGCACCGGGGTGCGCGTGGTCGGGCCGAATTGCGTCGGGCTCGCCAACACCAGTTCGTCCGCCGGACTGAACTTCATGCCGGATTATGCCGGCATGGGCCACCGGCGCGGTCCGATCGGCATCGTCTCGCAAAGTGGCGCGCTCGGGTACACCGTGCTGCAGGGCATGGAGCGCGGCATCGGGTTCTCGCATTATCTCGCGGCGGGAAATTCCTGTGACGTCGATGTCTGCGATTTCATCTCCTATCTGGCCGAGGACGACAACACCAAATCCATCGTCTGCCTGCTGGAGGGCGTCAAGGATGGTGGGCGCTTTCTTCAGGCCGCGCGGAAGGCGCGCGACGCCGGCAAAGCGCTGATCGTCTACAAGACCGGCAACAGCGAGACCAGCAGCAAGGCGGCGATGTCGCACACGGGAACGATGGTCGGCTCGGTCGTCGCTTACCAGACGGCTTTCGAGGAGACCGGCGCGATCGCGATCGACGACCTGGAGGCGGTGCTGGAGACTGCGTCGTTCTTTGCCAAAACCGGGGCGCCGACCGGCGGACGCGGCGTCGGAATCCTCTCGACCTCGGGCGGTGCCGCGGTGATCTGCGCCGACAAGGCCGAGGCTCATGGCGTGCCGCTGCCGGCACTGGAAGCAAAGACCGCGAAGGCGCTGCATGAGGTGGTGCCTGACTTCGGCTCGGTCGCCAATCCGTCCGATCTCACCGCCGAAGTACTGAAGACATCGGAGACCTTCGGATTTTGCCTAGACGCCTTCATGAACGATGCCGGCTTCAGCGCGCTGGTCATGCCGATGATCTTTGCCCACGCCTCCTCGAGCGGTGCGCGGGCGCCGACCATCGTCGAGGCGGCGGCCCGCACCGATCGGCCGCTGGCGGTGGTCTGGATGAACGAATGGTACCAGGGACCGGGCAGCGAATTGCTCGATGCCGATCCCAGAGTGTGCATGTTCCGATCGGCCGATCGCTGCTTTGCGACGTTGCGGGCCTGGTCCGACTGGCACGAGCGCCGGGCGCGCCCGCAGGCCCCGGCGGGGCGGCGATCGTCGCCGTCGACCGGACAGGACGCACGTGCCATTGTTTCCGAGGCAAGGAGCCGCGGCGCGGCGCTGTCGGAGACGGAGTCCAAGCGCATCCTCGCCTGCTACGGCATCGCGATCCCCAGGGAGATCGTCGCCCGCGATCCCGAACAAGCCGCCGCCGCCGCGAGCCAGATCGGCGGTTCGGTGGCGATCAAGATCGTGTCGCCCGATATCCTGCACAAGACCGAAGCCGGCGGCGTCAGGCTTGGCCTGTCGACGCCGGAGAATGTCCGCGAGGCTGCCGCGGAGATCCTGGCATCGGCCGTGCGCTACGCGCCGGGGGCCCGGATCGACGGCATCAGCGTGCAGCAGATGGCGCCCGCGGGCGTCGAGATCGTGCTCGGGGTCAAGAACGACCGTCAGTTCGGCCCGCTGGTGGCCGCGGGCCTGGGCGGGATCATGGTCGAATTGTTCGGCGATACTGCGGTGCGGCTTGCCCCTGTCGATGGTGCGGCCGCGCGCGCGATGCTCGCATCGCTGAAGAGCCGCACCTTGCTGACGGGGTTTCGCGGCAAGCCCGGCGTGGATGTCGACGGACTGGTCGATACCATCTGCCGGCTGTCCGAGCTCGCGCATGATCTCGCTGATATCATCGACCAGATCGACGTCAATCCGGTGATCGCGGGTGCCGCCGGCGTGATGGCCGCCGATGCACTGATCGTATGCCGATGAGTCCGTCGATGCGCGGGGAGGCAACACAATGACACGAAGCGTCGCTATACTCGGCGCCGCGGTATTGCCCGTCGCCAAATGGCAAACACCGCGCGACGCCGAGCTGCAAGTGCTCGAACACGAAATACTCGCCAAGGTGGTGATCTCGGCTGTGGCGGACGCGGGCGTCGAGCGAAGCGAGATTTCATCGCTCGCCTTTGCGCAGCCGCGCCCCTACACCCAGCAGAAATATTTTGCCACCTTCATAGCGAACTATCTCCGGCTTCCCTGCACGGGTTCGGTGCAGGAGGTGCTCGGTAACGGAATGACCGCGGCGCTGGCGTTCGAGGCCGCGGCGAACGACATCCGGCTCGGCAAGTCCCGGGTGGCGCTTGCGCTCGGAATCAATTTCGAGTCGGCGATCCCCGCCGTCGAGCACATGATGAATTCGATGCGCGCCACCGGCGACGTCGACTTCCATGCGCCGTTCGGGTTCACGCCGATTTCCTGGTACGCCATGGACGCCGCCCGCTACATCCACGAGTTCAAATCCTCCCGCGCGGAGCTTGCGAGCGTCTCGGTCAAGAACCGGCGACACGCATCGCTCAATCCGATCGCGCAATTCAGGAAGCCCATTACGCTGGACGAGGTGCTGGCGCAAAAGCCCATCGTCGAGCCGCTCGGGCTCTACGAGGTGCCGCCGCGCGGCGACGGCGCCGCCTGCATCGTGCTGGTGGATGAGGAGATCGCGAAGGCATCGGGAAAACCTTACGTCCGCGTCCGCGGCAGGGGCTTCTTCCACGAGGGCGCCCATCAGATCAATGAAGTGCCGAACGACATGATCGCGCTGGTCTCCGCGCAAAAGGCAGGGCAGGCCGCGTATCAGGAAGCCGGCGTGACGGCTGAGGATATCGATCTCGCCGAACTCTATGCGCCCTGTACCATCATCGAAATTCTCGCCAGCGAGGCGCTGGGCCTGGTGCCGCGCGGGCAGGGCGCCCGCCTTTGCTCGGAAGGCGTGACGTCGCTTGGCGGACGGATTCCGGTGTGCACATCGGGCGGCCTGCAGTCCCGCGGCCATCCAGCGCATGTCACCCCGTTCTACAGCCTGTTCGAAGTCAACGAGCAGCTCACCGGCCGCGCCGGAGCGCGCGAGGTCGCGGGAGCCCGGCTCGCCGTCACCAGCGCCGAACTCGGCAATTACAACGCGGCGCTGGTGCATGTGCTGGAGGCGGTCCGATGACGCTCACCTTGCAAACGATCGATCGCGCCCGTGCCTTTCCGCCGCGCATGACCGAATTCACCCAAAGGTTCTGGCAAGGCCTTGCCGCGGGACGTTTCGAGACGACCCGATGCAACGATTGCGGCCGCCTGACGTTTCCGCCAAAGCCGTTCTGTCCCCATTGCTGGTCCCAGCTGATAGCATGGGTGCCGTTGTCCGGCCGCGGAAAACTCTATTCGCAGACCGTGGTCCATGCGGCGCCGGCGGTGTTTCAGGACGAGGTCCCGTACCGGGTTGGCATCGTCGATCTCGACGAGGGCCTGCGGATAGCGACGCGCGTGTTATCGGATGTCGAACCGAAACTCGACATCGCGGTGGAAATCGTGGTCCTCAATTACCGGGACGGACCGCTGTTCGCAGCGCGGCCGCTGTGACGGCGGAGCGTTCATAGAGACGTCGTCATGCCCGGGCTTGTCCCGGGCATCCACGTCTCAGGACCCGGCGACAAGCAAGTCGTGGATGGCCGGGACAAGCCCGGCCATGACGGTGAACACTTCGTTCGTCTCAGAGATCCAGCGTCAACACCGCCGACTTCGAGCGGGAGCAGCAGATCATGATCTTGCTGTTGTCGGCCTTTTCCTCATCGTTGAGGAAGGAGTCGCGATGATCGGGGATACCCTCGATCACCCTTGTTTCACAGGTGCCGCAGACGCCATCGGAACAAGAGAAGGCAACGTTGACGCCGTTGTCGAGCAGGATGTCCAGAATGGTCTCACCGGGCGGCACGGTCACGGTGCGTCCGCTGCGCTGCAGGCGCACGTCGAAGCCACCGTCAGCGGGCATGTTATCGTTCATTTGCGCGCTTGCCCCTGCCGAACCCGGGTTACAGCGCATAGCCGAAATCGGCGCCGAGCTTCGCCCGCATATGCGGACGGCCGAAATCCGCCCATGACGTGGTCTCCGGCAGCGTCAGCGAGACTGCGCGAACCATGAAGGTGTCGGGATCGGTGACCCCGCTCGGTTGATGCCGTGGTCCCGGTAGGCGTTGACGGCTTCCAGCAGCAGCCGCCTAGTCATCGCGATCCCGGTATCGCTGGAGCCGAGGTGCTCTTTGGTGCGGTCGAAGATCGGTTTGGTGCCGCTCTGGCAGGCGCCGTCCTGCACCCACAATCCGGGCAGGCCGGAAAACCAGGTGTCGACCTGGCTTTGATAGTCGAACAGAAAGCCGTTCTCCCGCGTGAATTTCGTCCAGTAGTCGGCATAAGGCGTGGAGGGATCCCGCTTGACGAAGGATTCCTGGCTCGCATGGGCCGATTCCCGGCCATTATGGCCGTGTTCGAACACCTCGCGCATCCGCGCCGGCAACGGCGCGGATGGATGGTAGGAAAACATCAGGCAGATCGTGTGATTGTCGTCCATCGGAACCCAGGCGTGGCCGCTCAGCTCGGGAAATTTCGACTGCGGCGGCACCAGTGAATAAAACGGCAGCATGAACTGGTTGACCCGCCAGTAATTGGTCGCCTCATCCAGCCGCCGCTTCGCCGCGATGCTCATGCCGAAATCCTGCCGCATGCACTCGAAGGTCGGACGCAGGTCGCGCGTCGCCAGCCACTTGTTGATCGCGCCCTTGGAGTCGATGCGGCTGTGCAGGATCGGCGCATGGGCGGAATCGATTTCTCCCTCCAGCGCCTGCAGCCAGTTGCATTCCTGGATTCGCATCGAAAGATGAACGTTTTCGGCCGGAACCAGATTCCACTCCAGATTCGGCAGCGCCGGGAGATCGCCGGTCCGCGGGCCCATGTAGGTCCAGAGGACGCCATTGCGTTCACGGCACGGATAGGCGGTGATCTTGACCTTCTCCTTCAGCCGGCTCTTGACCGGCTCGGCCGGGGTATCCACCACCGCGCCGGTGACGTCGAATTTCCAGCCGTGATAGACGCAGCGCAAGCCGCAATCCTCGTTGCGGCCGAACATCATCGGCGCGCCGCGATGCGCGCAGGCATTGGCGACGAGACCCACCCTTTGCTCCGTATCGCGGAATGCGACGAGATCCTCGCCGAGCAGCATGATGCGCTTCGGCCGGCCATCGGCGACCAGGTCCTTCGAAAGCAGAAACGGAATCCAGTACAGCCGGAACAGCGATCCCATCGCGGTGCCGGGACCCACCCGAACCAGCGTTTCATTGTCTTGGTGCGAAAGCATCGGCGTTCCTTCCCTGGCTCTTCTTACCTTCGATGGCCTCAGTAATTGTTCTGCCGCCCCTGTGGGATCGCGGTGCGGTCGCGATCGATGAGGGCGATGATGTCGGCTGGAGACGCCGGCTTGCCTGGCCACCCAAGCCGGATCGCAATCCCGCAAGGGCGGCCGCGGCACCGGCGGCGGCCGGCCTTCGCCGACCATGCGGACGATGATTTCGATCCGGCGCCGTTCGAGGGCCAAAAGCGCTTCCTCGACGACCAGGGCTTCGGCGTGGCAGTCCGGCAGCTCGGGGTAGGCGACGCGCCTCACCCACGAACCCGGCGCGACCTCCACCGTTTCGGCTTCCAGAAGATACGGCACGCTCAGATATTCGCTCAGACGCAAGCCCTTTTGCTCCGGTTGATTTACTACGTATACGTAATATATCGGATCGCCGCAAGGACGTTTTGGACCATGGCGGGCATGGGAGCGTCTGGCGGTAAGGTGTGGCGCGGCGGCTAGTCGCCGCTTTTCGCGGAACCGGGTTCCGCGATCAGCTTCATGCAGCGCATGAAATGGGCCTGGTCTTCGGCGGGCAGCGGCGCGAGCAGCGCGCCTTGCAACTGGGCCGCGCCGCTGACGATCTCGAACAGCACGGCCTTGCCGGCGGGCGCCAGCAACACTTCCGCGGAACGGCGGTCGCTGCCATTGTTGCGCTTGGTGATCAGGGATCGCTCCGCCATGCGATTGATCATCTCGCCGAGCGTGCTGCGATCGACCCGGATATGCTTGGCCAGTTCCGTCAGCGTCAGGGTGCCCTGCTGATGGAGCGTCAACAGCACGCCGAACTGGCGCGGGGTGATATCGTTCTGCCCGGTCAATTGCTCGTAGAGCAGATGCACACGGGTATCGAGCAGCCGCACCAGGAAGCCGAGGCCCTTGTCGAGTTTCAGTCTGCGGGCGATTTCGTCCGCAGAATTGCCTTCCGCGAGGGAACGGACGGCCGTTTTTGACGCCTTTGCCTTCATGGGGTTCTCATGAGATGCAGACAATGCTCGGTGCCTATAGCACTGAAATCGCAAAATTCCCTAGTCCCGAAGCGGACGGGGCGCCGGGCGAGGCGGCCTTGAAAGCCACAAATGCGATTTACAGTTTGCGCCACAGCTTCAATTTTTCCTATCGGCAGGTTCGAACGAACTGGATTAGGAGGTGATCTGGCCTTCGTCTACGTTGGATGCCGCGGCGATGCTGCCGATATCGCCGAAGTGGAGAGAGGACAGCGATGGTTGACAAGGTCTTTGCTGGAACAATCGTTCTTCCTGATCGGATCGTCGACAACGGTTATGTTCTGGTCGGCGATGGCAAGGTCCAGTCGGTTGGATCGGGCGGCGCGCCCGACGGCGAAAAACATGGAGGACGGGGATTCCTGGTATTCCCCGGCGCGATCGACGCGCAGGTCCACAGCCGCAGCCAGCTGGGCCAGGAGGACTTCATCTGGTCGACGCGCAGCGCCGCGGCGGGCGGCGTCACGACGATCGTCGACATGCCCTATGATGACAATTGCCTGATCGCGACCGCCGAGCGGTTTCGCACCAAGGCCAAGGAGGCGGCCGCGCAGGCGCGCGTGGATTTCGCGCTTTATGCGACCATCGATCCGGAGGAGGGCGCGGCGCGGGTCGATGAACTCGTCGAGGCCGGCGCCGCCGCGTTCAAGTTTTCGACCTTCGGCACGCATCCGAAACGGTTTCCGCGCATCCCGCCGCACATGCTCTACCAAAGCTTCTGCGCCGTCGGCAAAAGGGGGCTGATCGCCGGCATCCACAACGAGAACGACGAGATGGTCCGCGCCTTCATTGCGGAGGTCGAGGCCAAGGGGATCACCGACTACACCGCGCACGGCCTGTCGAGGCCGCCGATCTCGGAGGCGCTGGCGACCGCTGAAGTGTTCGAACTCGGCGCCGGCGCCGGCTGCCCGGTGCATATCGTCCACAGCTCGATCGGCCGCGGCTATGAACTGGCTGCCGCCTATCGCGCGCAGGGCCATGGCGCGACGATCGAGGCCTGCGTGCACTACCTCACGCTCGACGAGGACAACGACGTCCGCCGGCTCGGCGGCAAGGCCAAGATCAATCCGCCGCTGCGGCCGCGCCAGGAGGTCGAGGCCCTGTGGCGTCATCTCGACGCCGGCAATGTGACGATCGTCTCGACCGATCATGTGAGCTGGTCGGAGGACCGCAAGACCGATCCGAACATGCTGAAGAATGCTTCGGGAATACCGGGCCTCGAAGCCCTGTACCTCCTGCTGTTGAAGGGGCTGGACCAGCGCAAGCTTTCCCTGACCCATGCAGCGCGGCTGCTGGCCCACAATCCCGCTGCCCTGTTCCGGATCACGCATGCCAAGGGCGCGCTGGAGGTGGGCCGCGATGCGGACATCGTGTTGATGCGCCGCGACCCGTATCGTTACAATGCGGCGGCCAGCGGAAATAATTTCGTGTCCTGGAGCCCATATGACGGAATTGAGTTGCCCTTCCGTGCCGTCCAGACCTATCTGCGGGGCGACTGCGTTGCCGCCGACGGGAATGTGCTGGCCGAACCCGGCAAAGGCCGTTTCGTCAGTCCGCTTCGCGTCCACTAATCACGGGATCCGATGAAAACAAATCTTCCGCTCGACGCCGATCGCCTCTGGGCGGACGTGATGACGCTGGCTGACATGACCGACCCGGCGCGGCCCTACACAAGGCGCTCGTTCACGGCGTTGTTTCTCGAAGGCCGCGCCTGGCTCGCGCAGCGCTTCGCTGAAGCGGGGCTGGCGACCCGGATCGATACGGCGGGCAATCTGATCGGCCGCATCGAGGGCAACAATCCCGAACTCGGCGTCATCGCGATCGGCTCGCACAGCGATACCGTGCCATCCGGCGGCCGCTTCGACGGCATCGCCGGGGTGGCGACGGGGCTCGAGATCGTGCGTGCCCTGCGGCAGTCCGGTACGCGGCTGGATCACACCATCGAAATCATCGATTTTCTCGCCGAAGAGCCTAGCGAATACGGCCTGTCATGCGTGGGCAGCCGCGGCATGACGGGGTCGCTGGACGGCAAGATGCTCGATCTTACCGAGCCCGGCGGTGAAAAATTGCGCGACGCGTTGCGGCGGGTCGGCGGCGATCCCGACCGGCTCGCCGAGGCCAAACGCAAGGATATCAGCGCCTTTCTGGAATTGCACATCGAGCAGGGCATCGTGCTGGAATCGCGCTCGCTCGATGTCGGGGTGGTCACGTCGATCGTCGGCATCCGCCGCATCGAAATCCTGTTCCAGGGCGAGGCCGATCATGCCGGCACCACGCCGATGGCGCTGCGCCATGACGCGCTGGCGGCGGCCGCCAATACCGTGGCGGCGGTTCGCCGCATCGCCGAGCAGCTCGCCGCTGCGGGAGCGGACTATTTTGTCGCGACCGTAGGCATCCTGGCGGTCGAGCCTTCGGCGTCGAACATCGTGCCGGGGCGCTGCCGGCTGGTCATCGATGTCCGTACCACCAATCCGGAATTGACGGCGCGGTTCGTCGACACCATCGAGCACGAGAGCGCGGCGCATGCCGTAGCGGCCAGGGTGACGCGCCCCAGATTCGAAACCTTGTCGGACGGCCCTCCGGTAGCCTGCGATCCGGACTTGCGCTCGGCCTTGCGGCAGGGCGCGCATGACCTCGGGCTTGGCGAAATGGACCTGCCGAGCGGTGCCGGCCACGACGCGGCATTCATGAGCCGCATCGCGCCGGCGGCGATGGTTTTCGTGCCTTGCCGCAAGGGCAAGAGCCACGCTCCCGAGGAATGGGCGGACCGCGAAGCGATCGCGGCCGGTGCGGCGGTCATTTATCAGGCGGTCAGGACGCTCGATCAGTCCTTGCCGCGGGTCGGTGGTGGCAAAGCCGCGTAACAGCGTAACGCTCAAATTGCGGTTCTCTCAAGAGAGGGCATCAGCTCGCTTTGCCGGCTCCGACAATTTCCGGCGCAACGAGTTGACAAGGCCACGTTCCGATTCGCTCAGCGTGCGTTCGCCGGAATAGATCACGAATAGCCGTCGCGAAATCGTCGGCTCGATGATCGGGTGGGCGGTGAGGTCGCCGGCGGCGATTTCGCGTGCCACCGCCGACGCCGGCAGCACCGTGCACACCGGCAGCCGCGCCAGGATCGCCACCGCCATCGGCAGCGCGTCGATCTCCATGTAGGGCCGCAGCCGGACATCGTGCTGTTCGGCCGCGCTGTCGAGCAGCTGGCGCAAGCCGAAGCGGTTGGTCGGCAAGGCCAGTTGCTGGCGCGCGAGGTCGGCGAGTGTCACCGGACCCGGAGGCAGCATGTCGTGACGGGTGTGGATGATCGCCGCCAGCCGTTCGGAGGAGCCGAGCGGCAGGCGCGGCATTTGCGGCAGCACGGTTTCGACGATTGCCACGCCGACCAGTCCGCGTATCACCCAGTCCTGCAGCGTGGCGTTCGGCGCCTCCCGGATCACGAGCTTCAGGGCGGGATGGCGGGCCTGGACGTCGAGCATGGCCTCGGTAATACGGTTGACCAGAAAACCGTGCTGGTTGACCGACGGCAGGATCCCCAGGGCAATCCGCCGGCTCTGCGCCGCCACCGCAGCGGCGTCGCCGGTGGACAATTGCCGAAACCGGGTTTCGATCAGCCGCGCGATCCGATCGAACCGCTCTCCCTTGCCGGTTGGTATCACGCCGTCGCCGTGCCGCTCGAACAGCGCGCCGCCCAGCGAAGCTTCCAGCTTGTGGATCTGCTCGCTGAGCGCGGGCTGGCTGATATTGGCGCCGCGCGCGGCGGCGGATACGCGCCGAAGCCGCTGCACAAGGTTGAAATAGCGAATTTGCCGCAGGCTGACGACGGGCCGTTCGGGGCGAGATGGCTTGGTTTCCGTCAGGGCGCGCCGCAAGTGCCGCACGAACGATGCTGTCACGGCGTTCGGCTCCGCCGCGCGGGCGATGATCTTCGTCATCAGCGGGTTTTCCGGCGCGACCGCTGCGACGTTGAGCAATCCGAGCCGCGGAGAAACCAGGGTCTCGGGCACGAAAAGGGCTGCGTCCGGATAATCATCCATGATGCGCGGCAGGTCGCCTGGATGATCGCCGAGAAATCGCACGGCGGTGATTCTGTGCTGGCTGAAATAGCGTTCGGCCTGCTCGATCAACGGCGGCGACAGCAACGGCACCACCAGCCGGCCCGCCGCCAGGTCGGCCGCCTTCGGAAAATTCCGGGTGCCCGCGGGCATTCGGCAGGCGAACACCCATCGGTCGGACAGCAGCGTCGTGGCCCGCATCGACGCCCGCGGACTTTCATCGCCCAAAGCCAGCGTGATGCGGCTGGAATTTTCGTCGGCCCATTGTTCGGCGATACCCCCGGGGTACGGATTGTCCTTTTCGTCGGCCCACACGGGATCGACGAAAACGTCGGGACGCTCGACACCCATCCGGTCGACGGCGTTGCGAAGCCCGCGGCTCAGCCCGCCGATAGTAAAGCTCAGCCCGGTCTCGACAATCAACCGCCTGAGCCTTGCCTTGGCCGGCGCGGCGACCCATCGGCGGGCGAACAGTTCGGCCATCAGCAAGGGATCGGCGCCGCGCACCAGCGCCCGCGCTGAGTCGGTGGGATAAAGGTTGTTGTTGATCCGCCGGAACAGCGACAGGCCGACGTCGCGTTCGAGCGCCTTCATGGTGGTGCTGAGGGTCGATACCGCGATGCCGAGATCGGCCGCAGCCTGGGCAAAACTGCCGGATCGGCAAGCCGTCACGAAATAGGCCAGGGTGCGCAGCTCGAGCATCGGATCTCGCGGGGTTTTGCCACATCATATTCCCTGCGCGTCGCTTCGTCACGAGGCCTTTCGTTTTTGCCTATGCCCTGGTTCGGCACAGGTAGACATGGACCGGGCCGCAATGGCCGATATGATCCTGATGCGGCAATCCGTTTCCGGATCGACGAATCCGGGGTTGCTCGCAGACATTCGCGGGGCAGAGCAGACGTGCACGCCGAAGATGCCATCAACAGCGAGGCGACGCATTCCCGCCAGTCGATGCGCGCATTCCTGTCTGCCTTGCGGGAGGCCGGTCAACTCGCCTCGATCGCACAGCCGATCCAGCTGGACTATGAGATTGCCGGGTGCCTTGCGGAGATCGACAGCGGCCCGGCGTTGCATTTTACCAACATCGAAGCCGCTTCCGGCCCGGTTGCTATGCCCGTGGTGGGCAATCTGCTTAATTCACTGCCACGGTTTGCCCTCGGAGTGAGCACCACCGTCGACCAGATTCAGGCATCGTTGCTGGCGGCGATTGAAAAGCCGCTGCCGCATCGCGTGCTATCGTCCGGGCCCTGCCAGGAGGAGATCGTTGCGGATCCGTCGCTGGCGGAAGAACTGCCGATCCCGCGCTTCTTCGAAAAGGAGGGCGGGGCCTATGTCACCGCCGGCGCCATCGTCGCGAAGGACCGGGTCACCGGCGACACCAACCTGTCGATCGCGCGCCTGATGCCGCTGGGCGGGAACCGCGCCTTCGTCGGCATCGCGCCCAACCATCATCTCGCGGTTCTGGCGCGGGCCGCTCACGCCCGCGGCGAAAAACTGGATATCGCGGTCTGCATCGGCAACCATCCCGCGGTTCTGGTCGCGGCCTGTCTTTATCTCGGGCTTGGCGAGGATGAACTCCCGATCGCAGGTGCGCTGCTGGGGGAGCCCCTCGAAGTGGTCCGTTGCGCCGGCTCCGGTCTGCTGGTCCCGGCGCATTGCGAGTGCGTGCTGGAGGGAAGCCTAGATGCCGGCGAACCCTTCACCGAGGGACCGGTCAGCGAATTCCACGGCATGTATGAAAATTACGGCGCCGGCATCGTCGCGACGTTTGCGCGATTGACCCGCCGCCGCGAGGCGATCTTCCAGATCATCCTGCCGGGCTACCATCCCGAGCATTGCTTGCTGGGCGGGGTCGCGATCGCCGCAGGCCTCGTGCGCGCTATCCGCAATGCGGTCTCCTCGGTTTCCAGTGTGGCTGTCGGCGTCGGCGGGGCCGGCCGCCTGCACGCCGTGGTCGCGCTGCACGCGCCGCGCCCGGGCGAGGCACGCAAGGCGATGTTCGCCGTCTGGGCCGCCGTCAACCTGGTCAAGCAGGTCATCATCGTCGATGACGACATCGATCCCTGGGATCCGCTTGAAGTGGAATGGGCGCAAGCGACCCGCAGCAAGCCGGAACGGGATTTTGTCATCATCCCCGGCGTTCGCGCCGATCGTTCCGAGCCGCTCGAGCGGGGTGGCACCATCGGCAAGCTCGGCATCGATGCGACGCGCAAACAGGACGATCGGCCCGACTGGGAATTGGCGCGGCCGCCGCAGTCGGCGCTGGCGCGTGCCCGCGAGATTTTGCAAGGAAATCGGCTTGCCTAGGTAACGTGACGAGACCAACACCCTTTCAATGGAGAAAGCCATGTTGAACCAGATCCCCAAGACGTCGGCGCGGAACATGAAGCTTCTCATCGGTTTCGCCGGCGCGCTGATCCTCGGCCTTGCCTCGGCGATGCCGGCGCACGCCGACATCAAGATCGGCTTCCAGGTGCCGCTGACGGGGCCGTCGGCGACCGACGGCAAGTCGGCGCAGATCGCAGCCACCATGGCCGTCGAGGACATCAACGCCGCCGGCGGCGTGCTCGGCCAGAAGATCGAACTCGTGACCTATGACGACCAGGCCAAGTCCGACCAGGCGATCTTCACCGCCAACAAGCTGATTGGCGAAGACGGCGTCAAGCTGGTGGTTAACGGCAGCTATTCGGCATCGGGCCGGGCGGCGGCCCCGGTGTTCCAGAAAGCCGGCGTCGTCATGATTTCGGCCTACGGCGTGCATCCGGACATCACCCGCGCCGGCGACTATATGTTCCGCCTGGTCCACCTCGGTCCGCCCCAGGGCGCGGCGACCGCGCTTTATATCGGCAAAACCCTCGGAATCAAAAAAGTATCCACCATCACGATGGATAATGATTACGGCCAGGCGACGATGGACGGATTCCTGGAGGCGTCCGGCAAATACGGTATCGAGGTTGTCAACAAATACAGCTATTCGCTCAAGGACCGCCAGTTCGGCTCGATCGTCGCCAGCGTGAAGCGCGACAATCCCGACGCGGTCTACGCGACCGGCTATTTCTTCACCGCCGGTCCGCTGGTGGCCCAACTCCGCGCCGCCGGCATCACGGTGCCGATCATCGGCTCGCAGGCGTTTGATTCCGAGAAGTTCGTCGAGATCGCTGGGCCCGCCGCCGAAGGGACCTACATCATGGACAGCTTCGATCGCGACCGCAAGGACGCGGCGCTGCAGAAGTTCTTCGCCGAGTTCAAGACCCGTGCCGGCTATTCGCCGGAGGGCGTCGCCGCCGTGACCTACTCGGCGGTGAAGCTGATGGCGGACGGCATCAAGCGGGCCAACAGCGCCGATCCGGAGAAGGTGCGCGACGCGCTGGCGGCGACCAAGGATTTTCCGATGCTGGAAGGCAAACTCAACGGCTTCAACAGCCTGCATGAGATCGTCATGCCGATCAGCGTCAACGTGATCAAGGGTGGCAAGTTCACGCCGGCCGGCGTGATCACCGATCTCGCCGCCTTCGCGCCGCCCGAGAAATAAGACGGATGTGGGTGGCGAGGTCAGAGGCGGCTGGCGCCACCCGCGGCAAAGGATGATCTGGTGTACTACATCGATCTGGCCGTAACCGGCATCAGCTTCGGCTGCATGTATGCCATGATGTCGGTCGGCCTGACCCTTGTATACGGCCTGCTTCGCATCCTGCATGTGGCGCATGCCGCCGTATTCGCGCTCGGCGCCTATGTCACGGTTCTCGTTGCCAATGCCACCGGCAGTATCCTGCTTGGCTTTCTCGCGGCCGTCATTGTCACCCCGGTGTTCGGCATCGCGATTTATCGCCTGCTGTACCAGCCGCTGCTGAAATACCGGCCGGACGTCCCCATGATCGCTTCGGTCGGATTGCTGGTCCTGATGCAGGACGCGTTCCGCATCGTGTTCGGCGAGCAGGGCATTACCTTTCACCGGAATGCTTTCGCGTTCACGACCTTCAATTTTTCCGGCGTCACCGTCAGCGCGGTGCAGATCGCGATCGTGGTGACGGCGGCCGTGGTGTTCACCGGGCTGCATCTGTTCACGACGCGAACCCGGATCGGGATCGGCTGGCGCGCCACCGTGTCGAGACCGCAGATCGCCGCGAGTTTCGGCATCGATCCGATCAAGGTCCGCTATCTCAATTTCGCCGTGGGCTCGGCGCTGGCGGCGGTCGCCGGCGGCCTGGTGGCGGAACTGAACAACCTGGTCGATCCCGGCATCGGCTTCGTCGTCAGCTACAAGGCGCTCGCCATCATTGTTCTCGGTGGCCTCGGCAGCGTGCGCGGCACCTTGATTGCGAGCCTGGTGCTGGGGCTCGTCGAGGCCTACGGTACCATTTTCATCGGAGCCTGGCTCGATCGCGACGCGATCGCCTTCCTCGCCCTCATCGTGCTCCTGATGATCCGTCCGCAGGGCTTTACCGGAGCGCGCACGGCATGAGCGCCTACGAGATCAGCATTATCTCGATCATCGGCATCAATGTCATTTTGGCGGTCAGCCTGAACATGATCAGCGGCTTCTGCGGACAGATCAGCCTTGGCCACGGCGCTTTTTTCGGCGCCGGTGCCTATGCGGCGGCGCTGACGATGACCGGAAACGGTGGCGTTCCGCTGGCGATTTTAGCGGCGCTGATCACCGGCAGCGTGCTCGGGGTCATCGTCGGTTTCGCCTCGCTGCGCGTACGAACCGACTTTCTTGCCGTCACCACCATCGGCGTCAATTTCCTGTTCGTCGGTTTCGTCCGCAAGCAGGCATGGCTCGGTGGTGAGATGGGGATCAGCGGCATTCCGCCGACCGGTCTCGGCGCCGCCGGCAACATGGTGATGATCCTGCTGTTCGCAGCGGCGACCATTATGCTGAGCCTTTATATCAGCCGGTCCTGGATGGGCTTTGCGTTCCGCGCCGTCGGCGAGGACGAGGGAGCCGCCGCCACGCTCGGCATCAATTCCGGCGCCTACAAGCTTGCCGCCTTCGGCATCGGAACGGCGCTCGCTGGGCTCGCCGGTGGCCTCTACGCTTTCTTTACCCAGTTCATCACCGCCGATGCCTTCGACTTCATATTCTCTGTCATGCTGATGGCAATGGTCGTGATCGGCGGCATCGGATCGACGTGGGGGGTCGTGGTCGCTGCCGTCGGCCTGACCCTGTTGCCTGAGGCAATTCGTTTCGTGAACGATTATCGTCTCCTTGTATTCGGCGGGCTGCTGGTGCTGGTGATACGCTTGGCGCCGGGAGGCCTGGCGGCAATGGTGCAAAACCTTTTTCTCGCGGCGAGGCGGCCATGAGCGCGGCGCTGAGGCTCGAGGACGTGGCGATCCGGTTCGGCGGCGTTCGGGCCATTGACGGCGTGTCGTTCGCGATCGAGGAAGGTGATTTCGTCGGGCTGATCGGGCCCAACGGCGCCGGCAAGACTACGCTGATCAAGATCGTTGCGGGCCTGCTGCACCCCGACCGGGGCCGGGTATCGATCTCCGGCATCGACGTGACAAGCGAGGCGACCGCGGTGCGGGTGCGTCGGGGCCTCGCGCTGACCCACCAGATCGTGCGGCCATTCCGCGAAATGACCGTGCTGGACAACGTCGCGCTTGGAGCCGGATACCGCCATACATCGTCGCCGTTCCGAGCCCTGATGCATCTCGAGCGGAAAAGCGAATATGAGCGGGCTGCGCACATTCTGGCGCAGGTTGGTCTGGCGGGAACGGAACGCAAGCTCGCGGGCGCGTTGCCGCTCGGCCAGATGAAACGGCTGGAGGTTGCTCGCGCGCTCGCCGTCGATCCGCGGGTGATCCTGCTCGACGAACCCCTGGCCGGGCTCAACCACACCGAGGCGTCGAAGCAGGTCGAGACCATCGCCGAAGTTCATGCAAGCGGCATTACCGTGGTTCTGGTCGAACACAATCTGGAGGAGGTCATGCGGATCTGCCGGCGCCTGGTCGTCCTGAACAATGGGCGTGTGATCGGGGACGGCGAGCCGCGCGCGGTCATGGCCGACCCCGTCGTGCATGACGCCTATGTCGGTAGCGGGATGGCAAGCCATGCTGAAGCTTGAGAATCTCAATTGCGGCTACGGCTCGGTCGAGGCCGTGCACAACGTGTCCTTCGAGGTTCCCGCGGCCTCGGTGTTCGCGTTGCTCGGTCCCAACGGGGCCGGCAAGACCTCGACCATCATGGCGATCATGGGCCATGTCGACATCCACGGCGGCCGCATCCTGCTCGAAGGCGAGGACATCACGAGCCGCCGCGCCGTCGACCGCGTCGGTCTCGGGATTTCCCTGGTGCCGGAAGGGCGGCAGCTGTTCTCCGATCTCACCGTCGACGAGAATTTGACGGCTGGCGGTTATGCGCGCCCGATCGCCCGGGACTCCGCCAAGCGTGACCGCGTGTTCGGCTATTTCCCGCGGTTGTTTGAGCGGCGAACGCAGCTCGCGGCCTCGCTGTCCGGCGGCGAGCAACAGATGCTGGCGATTGGCCGCGCGCTAATGGCCGAACCCCGGCTGCTGCTGGTCGACGAGCTGTCGCTCGGACTGATGCCGAAAATGGTCGATCTCTGCCTCGGCGCGCTGCTGCAGTTGAAGCGCGAGGGCATGACGATCGTGCTGGTCGAGCAGAACACGGCGCGGGCGCTGGATGTCGCGGACCAGGTCTGCGTGTTGTCGTCGGGGGTGCAGGTCTATCAGGGCACGGCGCCGGAGGCGAAAGCGGCGGGATCGATGTTTGCGACCTTCCTTGGCGTCAACGAGCCTATTTAGTTAGTCATCGAATGTGAAAGTGCGGCCTTGAGGCCGGAGGACAAAGCAATGGCGCGAATGCTGACGGTGGACGATGTGGAAGCGGGGCTCGTCGGGGGATTGCTGCTCTCGGCGGGCGGCAGCGGCAGGAACGCGGTCGACAAGAATTGCGGGCTCGGCCGCATGGCGCTCGACTATGGCGGCGTCCGCCTGGTCGCGCTCGACGAACTGGCACCCGACGCAACCGTCATCACCGCGACCGCGGTCGGCGCGCCGGGTTTTGCGAACTGGCAGATCAAGCCGCGCGACGCCATCAACGCGGCGCGGCGGCTGATCGAGAAACTGGACAAGCCGCCGGCCGGCGTGATTTGTGGCCACGTGCCCGGCTTCAATGCCTGGCTGGTCGCCGCGGCGCTCGGGCTCGATTATGTCGACGCGGCCTCGAACGGCCGCGGCCATCCCACCGTGAAAATGGGCGGCATGGGCCTGGCCTCGCGGCTCGATCTTTCCATCACCCAGGTCGCGAGCAGCGGCAGCAAGGCCGAGAACTCGGAATTCGCTATCGAGGTCGAAGGCGATATTGTCCGCACCTCCAACGTGATGCGGCAGGCGGCGGTGATCAATGGCGGATTGATCTATGCCGCGCGCGGGCCGTTGACGGCGGGCTTCATCGCTGAGAACGGCGCCCCTGGCGCCATCACGTTCCAGCTCGATCTCGGCCGCGCCATGCTGGCCGCCAACAGTGCTGATCGCGTTCGCGCGACGGTCGAGTTCCTTGGCGGCGAATTGCTGGTCGAGGGCGAGGTCACGGCGAACAGCGTGGCCTATGGCGGCGGCTTCGATCTCGGCCAGATGACCGTGCGCGGCAGGAACGGCGAGGCGGTGCTCGGCGTCTACAACGAATTCATGACCGCCGATTTCGCCGGCAAGCGCGTGGCGACATTCCCCGACATGATCGGAACGCTCGATCCCTTGACCGGAGAGGTGGTGTCGATTTCGGAATCGAAGCCCGGCAGCCGCGTCGCCGTCATCATCGCGCACCGGTCGAAATTCCCGGTCGGGAAGGGCGCGCTCGATCCTGCCGTGTTTCCCGAGGTCGAGAAGGCCATGGGCGTCGACATGCGATCCTATCTGTGAAGGAAAGGCCAAGTTAGCCATGCTGCGTCTCTACGACAGCCGGTTGTCCGGCAATGCCTGGAAAGTGCGCATCCTGTTGACGCAACTCGGCATCCCCTTCGAGCGCGTCACCCTCGACCTCGCCCAGGGCGCTACCAGCGATCCGGCGTTCCGCGCCAAGAGCCGCTTCGCGCGCGTGCCCGTGCTCGAACTCGAGGACGGCCGCACCATCGTGGAGTCGGCGGCGATCATGCTCTATCTGGCGGAAGGCTCGCGGCTGTTGCCGGACGATCGCTATCTCCGCGCCGAAGTCGCGAGCTGGCTGACGTTCGAGCAGGCCGATTTGCTGCGCGCGCTGGCGCTGCCGCGCTTTTATCACATGCGCGGCATCGCCGATCAGATGAAGGGCCGTATCGCCGATTTCCAGGAAGGCGCCTATGTGGCGCTGGCCAAGGTCGACGATTGGCTTGCCACGCACGACTGGCTTGTCGACCACCGCTACACCATCGCCGACATCGGCATGTTCGGCTACGTCTCGATGGCGGGCGAAGGCGGCTACGACATGGAAAGATTTCCGGCGATCCGCGCCTGGCTTGCGCGGGTCAAGGCCCAGCCTGGCTGGGTTCCCCTGGTTGAGGAGGCCTGACCGTGAACATTCCCGTGCGCCGCGGCAAAGAGGTCAAGGCGGGACGTGGCAACGTCCTGCGCTGCAAGGGCTGGCGGCAGGAGGCGATCCTGCGCCTCTTGGAGAATAATCTCGAGAATGGCGAGGACCCCGACAACCTCGTGATCTACATGTCGATCGCACGCGCGGCGCGCGACTGGAAGAGTTTCGACCGCATCGTCGCGACGCTGGCGTCGATGCGCGAGGACCAGACCTTCGTGATGCAGTCGGGCAAGCCGGTCGGCGTGTTTCCCGGTCAGTCGACGACGCCGCTCGTGATCATGGCCAACGGCAATCTCGTCGGCGAGTGGAGCGGCGAGGAGAGCCGCCGCAAGCTCGATGACATGGGCCTCACCGTCTATCCCGGCATGACGGCGGCTGCCTGGCAGTATATTGGCAGCCAGGGGATCCTGCAGGGCACGTTCGAGACCTTCATGGCGATCGCGCGCCAGCATTTCGGCGGCACGCTGGCCGGCCGCTTGCTGCTGACGTCGGGCTGCGGCGGCATGAGCGGCGCGCAGCCGCTCGCCGGCAAGCTCGCCGGTGCATCGACGCTGGTGATCGAGGTCGATCAGGCCCGCATCGACCGCCGTATTGCCTCCGGCTATTGCGATGCCTCAACCGACAATCTCGACGATGCGGTCGCGCAATGGCAGGCCGCGCGCGACGAGCGGCGTCCGCTGGCACTGGCGCTGTGCGCCAACGCAGCGGTCGTGCTGCCTGAACTGGCCAGACGCGGCATCCTGCCCGATATCGTCACCGACCAGACCTTTCCCGATCCCCTGAAGGGCTATGTTCCGGCGGAACTGTCCCTCGAACAGGCCCGCGCCATGCGGACGAGCGATCCGCAGAAACTGATGGCGCTGGCGCGGCAATCCGTCGCCACCCACGTTCGGGCCATGCTGGGGTTCATGGACCGCGGCGCGATCGTGTTCGAATACGGCAACAGCCTGCGCGCCGAGGCGAAATCCGCCGGCGTGGAAGACGCGTTCCGGATGCGCTCCTTCGTCGACCTCTACATCCGCCCGCTGTTCTGTCAGGGCATCGGGCCGTTCCGCTGGATCGCCGTCTCCGGCGATCCGCAGGACATCTACACCATCGACGACATGATCCTGGAGACGTTCTCCGCCAACCACCCGATCTCGTCCTGGATCGGCAAGGCGCGCGAACATGTCAAATTCACCGGGCTGCCGGCGCGGATCGGCTGGCTCGGCTATGGCGAACGCAGCCGTCTCGCCTTGCTGGTCAACGAAGCCGTGGCGAGCGGCCGGATTTCCGCGCCGGTCGCCTTCACCCGGGATCATCTCGACTCTGGTTCGGCCGCACTGCCGCACCGGGAAACCGAGAACATGAAGGATGGCTCCGATGCCATCGCGGACTGGCCGATCCTGAACGCGCTGTTGAATTGCTCGTCCGGCGCCGATCTCGTCGCCATCCACGGCCTCGGGGGACGCGGCGTCAGCGCCGGCGTGACGATCGTTGCCGACGGCAATCCGGCGACCGCCGAGCGGCTCAAGCGTGTGCTCGACGGCGATCCCGGCATCGGCGTGCTGCGCCATGCCGACGCCGGCTACGACATCGCGATCGAGCAGGCCGAGCGTTCGGGGCTCGCCGCGACGGTGCCGCCCGGCCTTGAATCGTAAGGCAACCGGCCCGGCTCTCGCACCGGTTGACTTTGCCAAACCCCTCAATAATGTATAGACATATTAAGCCGGGTCCGCGGCTTGCTCGCGGCGCCACGGCTTTGGTCGCGCGCCGGGGGCGACCGTGGTCGCCCTGTCAAGGAGGTTCAGTCTTGCCGCCGATCTACATCGCCTATCTCAATCGCCTCGATATCGAGGAACTCAAGATCACCGACGAGGAAATCCTGTCGGCCATCGAGGCAAGCCTTGCCAGCCAGGGCAGGGGCGAAACGGTGATCGAGCCGCGCGTTCATCTCGAACCCGGGGTTGCCAACGGCCATTTCAACGTGCTGCGCGGCGCCATCAAGCCGCCGATCGATTCCGCGGGCGTCAAGATCGTCGGCGACTTCGTCGACAACTACAAGCTCGGCTTTCCCTCTGAACTCGCGATCCTCGCTCTGTTCGATCCGCGCACCGGCGCCCCGAAGGCCATCCTCGATGCCAGCGGCATCACCGACATGCGCACCGGCGCGGTGACCGCGATCGGCGCCAAGCATCTGGCGCGGAAGAATTCGAAGATCCTCGGCCATATCGGCGCGCGAGGGACCGCCTACTGGAACGTGCGGCTGCTCAATCATCTCTTTGATTTCGACGAGATCCGCGTGCACTCCCGGCGCGAAGAGAGCCGCAACAGCTTTGCCGAGCGGCTGAGCCGCGATCTCGGCAAGAAGGTCGTCGCCACCCAAGACTGGCAGAGCTGCGTCGAGGGCGCCGACATCGTGGTCGAGGCTTCGCGGCTCGACAAGCCGACGCCGATGCTGAAGACCTCCTGGATCAAGAAGGGTGCCTTCGTGGTTCCCTATGGGACGATGAGCGCGATCGAGCTGTCGCTGACCGACATCATGGCGAAGCTGGTGGTCGACGATTGGGGCCAGTGCAAGGGCGGCAAGTTCGGCAGCCTGCGCGCCCATGTCGAGGCGGGAAAGCTGTCCGAAAAGACGCTTCACGCCGAACTCGGACAGATCGTGGCCGGCCTGAAACCGGGACGGCAAAGCGACGACGAAACCAATCTGTTCTGGCATCGCGGCCTGTCGCTGTCCGACATCGCGCTTGGCCATGCGATGCTGGAGAAATCCCAACGCTTGGGATTGGGACAGCGTCTTCGCTTTGCCTGAGGAATGCCGATGCCGTATGTCGCGAATGCACGGATGTATTCGGTCAATCCAGCGGCGGCTTCGGCGTGGAAAGAGCTGTTCGGCTGGCTGGCGCGGGAATTGCACGTCGATTTGCGTGCGATCGACCATGCGTTTCCGTTGCCGCTCGCTGAACTCTGGACGTGCGCCGATCTCGCCTGCGGCTTTATGTGCGGCTTTCCCTATGCGCTTGCCGCGGTGAGGCCGCAACCGGTCGCAGCCCCCGTTACCACTGGAGCGCCTGTTCCTGGAAAGCCGGTCTACGCTACGCGCCTCGTCGTACGCGCGGATTCGAAGTTCCATTCGCTCGAGGACACGTTCGGCGCCCGGCTCGGATATACGGTCGAGGATTCCCATTCCGGTTACAACGCGCTGCGGCATCATTTGCTGCCGTATCATTCCGCGCGCGGCGGGCGGCTTTACCGTGAAACCGTTGGCCCGCTGTTCACGCCGCGCCGGGTCATCGAGGCCCTTTTTGCGGGCGATATCGACGTTGGCCCGCTCGATAGCTATGCGCTGGACTTAATGCTGCGTCACGAGCCGGATCTGGCGGCCCGAATCAGGATCGTCGCGACCACCGACGCGGCACCGATTCCGTTTCTGGTCGCGGCACCGGGCTGTCCCGTCGAAACCGTTTCGGCGCTGCAGGCCGCGCTCGCCACCTTTGCTGACGCCCCGGCCTGCGCCGATTTGAGGGATCGGCTTTGCCTTGAGAGATTCGCAACGGTCAACACCGACGACTACGGGCTGATGATGCGGTGGGACGCCGAAGCCCGCGCGGCGGGGTATACCGGGCCTGGCTGATCGCCCGGCTAGGTCCCTTGATGCTCATGCAGGAGCACCAAATAGCAATCGCTTGATCTTGCCGGCACGATCCGGAAGGACGTCCCGCGCGCGCCGCTCAGGACGGCCGCATCGCCGTGATCCAGTGTTGCGGTATCCATGTCCGAAGCGAGCGTCGTGCTGCCGTTGATCGAGAGCACCACCGCGGTATCCTTGCCGCCGAACTCGCAGGAGGCCGGCTGCCCGATGCGGCGCAATCGATGACCGAAGCGCGACCGCCGTGTCATCACGTTCAGGTCGGTGATCTCGCCCGCAGTCAGTCGCGCGGATGTCGGGATTTCACCGGCAAAGCCGATCGGTTCGGAGCCGCGTTCGAGGCGGATCGGCGCGTTGCCCCCGATCGTCAGCATCAGGCCTTTCCCGCTGACGACGGCAAGCGTCCGGTCGATTCCGGCAAATTCGGAGAAGGGGCCATCGGCGGCGACCCTTGCCATGCTGATGCGCCAGTCAAAGTCGTCGAGCGAAGCGCCGGGCGGCTCGGCAACGATCTCGGTTGTCGAGCCGCCGCTATTCTTCCATGGCGTAGTGCGGCAAGTTCCGGCGCGGATGATCTTCACGGGCGCGCCTTCCTCAGCGCAGGCTCGGCAGGTCGAGCTGGTTGGCGCGCGCACAATCGATCGCGAGGTCGTAGCCGGCATCGGCGTGGCGCATCACGCCGGTGGCTGGATCGTTCCACAGCACACGGCCGATGCGGGTAGCCGCCTCCGGTGTGCCGTCGCAGACGATCACCATGCCGGAATGCTGGGAAAAGCCCATGCCGACGCCGCCGCCATGGTGCAGCGACACCCAGGTCGCGCCGCTGGCGCAATTCAGGAGCGCATTGAGCAGCGGCCAGTCGGACACCGCGTCGGAACCGTCCTTCATCGCCTCGGTCTCCCGGTTGGGGGAGGCCACCGAGCCGGAATCCAGATGATCCCTTCCGATCACGACCGGCGCCTTCAGTTCGCCGCGCGCGACCATCTCGTTGAAGGCAAGCCCGAGCCGGTGACGATCGCCGAGACCCACCCAGCAGATGCGCGCCGGCAGTCCCTGGAACGCGATGCGTTCGCGCGCCATGTCGAGCCAGTGATGCAAGGCGGAATTGTCCGGCAGCAGCTCCTTGACCTTGGCATCGGTGCGATAGATGTCTTCGGGATCGCCGGACAAGGCCGCCCACCGGAACGGTCCGATGCCGCGGCAAAACAGCGGCCGGATATAAGCCGGCACGAAGCCCGGAAAATCGAACGCGTCCTTGACGCCTTCCTCGAACGCCATCTGGCGGATGTTGTTGCCGTAGTCGACGACCGGAATTCCCATTTTGTGGAAATCGAGCATGGCGCGAACGTGTTCCGCCATCGACTTGCGCGCGGCGCTCGCAACCGCCTTCTGGTCGGTCTCGCGCCGGGATTCCCATTCGCTGGTGGTCCAGCCTTTCGGCAGATAGCCGTTGACGGGATCGTGCGCGGAGGTCTGGTCGGTGACGGCATCGGGCCGGACGCCGCGCCGCACCAGTTCGGGAAAAACGTCGGCAGCGTTGCCGAGCAGGCCGACGGACACCGGCTTGCCGTCGCGGCCTGCCTGTTCCATGATTGCCAGCGCCTCGTCGAGACTCGCGGCCTGGCGGTCGAGATAACGGGTGCGCAGGCGCATCTCGATCCGCGACGGCTGGCATTCGACGGCGAGGCAGGATGCGCCCGCCATTACGGCCGCGAGCGGCTGGGCGCCGCCCATGCCGCCAAGTCCCGCGGTCAGAAACCACTTGCCTCGGAGGTTGCCGCCATAATGCTGGCGGCCGAGTTCGACGAAGGTCTCGTAGGTCCCCTGAACGATGCCCTGGGTGCCGATGTAGATCCAGGAGCCCGCCGTCATCTGGCCGAACATCATCAGGCCCTTGCGGTCGAGCAGATTGAAGTGCTCCCAGTTGGCCCAGTGCGGCACCAGATTGGAATTAGCGATCAGCACGCGTGGCGCGTCGGCATGGGTGCGAAACACCCCGACCGGCTTGCCGGATTGCACCAGCAGGGTTTCATCGCCTTCGAGCCGTTTCAGAGTTGCGACGATGCGATCGAAACTTTCCCAGTCGCGCGCGGCGCGGCCGATGCCGCCATAGACGACGAGTTCGCTCGGCTTTTCCCCGACCTCGGGATCGAGATTGTTCATCAGCATGCGCATCGGAGCTTCCGTCTGCCACGATTTGGCGGAAAGCTGGTTGCCGCGCGCGGCGCGGATGACGCGGGCATTGTCGATGCGGGTCATGGTCGAAAAAATCCTTGCAGAAGAGGTCAGAGGAGGCCCGCGGCCACGGCGTGTGAATCGCCATGCCAGACGCGGGCGTGGAGGGGGTTGAAGCCGATCCGGTAGACGAGCTCCGCCGGCCGCTCGATATTCCAGATGGCGAGATCGCAATATTTGCCGCGCTCGAGACTTCCGATTTCATCGAAGCGGCCGAGCGCGCGCGCGGCCTCCCGCGTGACGGCCGCAACGCATTCCTCGACGGTGAGGCGAAACAGCGTCGCGCCCATGTTCATCGCCAGCAGCAGCGACGTCAGCGGCGAGGTGCCGGGGTTGCTGTCGGTGGCGAGTGCTATTCGTGCGCCGTGACGCCGCATCGATTCGATCGGCGGTGCCTGCCGCTCGCGGATGAAATAGAACGCACCCGGCAGAACCACTGCAACGGTGCCGGCCCGGGCCATCGCCGCGATGCCATCGTCGTCGGCATATTCGAGATGATCCGCCGAAAGCGCGCCGAAGCGCGCGGCAAGCGCGGCGCCGTGCAGGTTCGAGAGCTGGTCGGCATGAAGACGAACGGGCAGGCCGAGCGTTTGCGCTTTCGCAAATACTCGCTCGGTCTCCGCCGGCGAGAAGGCGATACCTTCGCAGAAGGCGTCGACTGCGTCGGCGAGGCCCGCCGCGGCGATCTGCGGCAGCATCGTGTTGCAGACCGTGTCGATATAGCCGCCGCTGTTGCCTTTCATCTCGGGGGGCACCGTATGCGCGCCGAGGAAGGTTGTCTGGATCGATACCGCGCGCTCGGCTCCAAGCTTCCGCGCGGCCTGCAGCTGCCGCCGCTCGGTGTCGAGTTCGAGGCCATAGCCGGATTTGATCTCGACCGTGGTGACGCCTTCGGCGATCAGCGCGTCGAGCCGTGGCAGCGAAGCGGCGGTCAATTGTTCGGTGTCCGCCTGTCGTGTCGCCCTCACGGTCGAGACGATGCCGCCGCCCGCGCGCGCGATCTCTTCATAACTCGCGCCCGCCAGACGCTGCTCGAATTCCTGGGCGCGGGTGCCGCCATAGACCAGATGGGTGTGGCAGTCGATCAGCCCGGGCGTGATCCAGCGACCGTCGCAATTGGTTCGTTGCCTGGCATCCAGCGAGGAGGGTGCGTCCCCGGCGGGGCCGGCATAGACGATGCGCCCGTCGGCGGCGGCGATCAGGCCGTCATCGACCAGACCGAGGCCTTGGCGTGACGGCGAAAGCGTTGCAAGACGGCAGCCGTGCCAGATGTGATCGACCGATATCATGAACCCCTTGACCCATCAGAGGCGTTTAACGCGCTTGGCAGATTGTCTATTTGTCTATACATATTAGTGGCGAACCTGTCCAGCGTTTCGCTGACTTCGGAGGCGTGAAGGGTGGCCGGAATATTCTTCGACGAAGCCTTGTTGCCGCAGGGCTGGGCGCGCGACGTCAGGATTACGGTTGCAGACGGCCGGATCGCAAGCATCGCCGGCGGCGCCGCGGCCGGGCCCGGCGACGAGCGTCACCGGATCGGGCTTCCCGGAATCTGCAATCTGCATAGTCACGCCTTCCAGCGTGGAATGGCGGGTCTTGCCGAGATCCGGGGAACATCTGCAGACAATTTCTGGACCTGGCGCGAGCTGATGTACCGTTTCGCGGGACGCATGACCCCTGAGGAAATCGAGGCGGTGGCGGCGCAAGCCTATGTCGAAATGCTGGAGGCCGGATTTACCCGGGTCGGCGAGTTTCATTACATCCATCACGATGTGTCCGGCGCGCCGTATGGTAACCCGGCCGAATTGGCCGAACGGATCATCGCGGCGGCGCTGGCCAGCGGCATCGGCCTGACGTTTTTGCCGGTGTTCTATGCGCACGCCGGATTTGGCGGTCGAGCTCCCGAAAGTGGGCAGCGGCGCTTCATCAACGATATCGACGGCTTCGCGCGGTTGCACGAGGCAAGCCGGCGCGCTCTGGCGGGGCATGAAGGCGCAATTATCGGCGTCGCGCCGCATTCGCTTCGGGCCGTGACGCCGGTGGAACTCGCAGCCCTGGTGAGCCTCGCCGGATCAGAGCCTGTTCACATCCATATCGCCGAACAGACCGGCGAGGTCGATGAATGCATCGCCTGGAGCGGTCAGCGGCCACTGGAATGGCTGTTCGACCACGCCGCCGTCGGCCGCAACTGGTGCCTCGTCCATGCCACGCATGCGACCGTCGCCGAAATCGGCTCCATCGCGGAGAGCGGTGCGGCGGCCGGGTTGTGCCCGGTGACGGAGGCAAATCTCGGTGACGGCACCTTCAACGTGCCCGAATTCGTCAAGCGCGGCGGCGTGTTCGGCGTCGGCTCGGATTCCAACGTCCTGATCGGCGTCAGTGACGAATTGCGGCAGCTCGAATATTCGCAACGTTTGGCGCTGAGGGCACGTAACGTGATGGCGTCGGGCGGCGCCGCTTCAACGGGCCGCGCATTGTTCGACGGCGCGACGCGAGGCGGCGCGCAGGCGCTTGGCGTGAAGGGTACCGGGCTGGAGGAGGGGGCCTTCGCCGATATCGTCAGTTTGGACGCACAGAGTGTCACCCTGGCCGGCCGATCCGGCGATGCAATCCTCGACAGCTGGATCTTCGGCGCTGGACGATCGCTGGTCGATTGCGTGTGGGCGCGCGGCCGAAAAGTGGTACAGGACGGCCGGCATCATGGCAGGGAGGCGGTCGCAGCGCGCTTCCGTCGGACGCTCGAGGGGTTGCTGCAGACATGACCGCGAAACTCAAGCCGGGCACAAAAGCCACGCCCAAGGCATTGTATCAAGTCATCCGTGGGGACATCGAGGCCAAGATCACCTCGGGTGACTGGCCGCCCGGACACAAGGTGCCGTTCGAGCATGAACTGATGGACACCTATTCCTGTTCGCGGATGACCGTGAACAAGGTCATTTCTGCGCTCGCCGAGGCCGGCCTGGTGGTGCGTCGCCGCAGGGCTGGCAGTTTCGTTTCACGGCCGCGGGTGCAATCGGCGATCCTTCAGATTCCCGATCTCAAGGGTGAGGTCGAAAAGCGCGGCGAGCGCTATGCTTACCGCCTGATCGATCTCCGCAAGCGCGCCGCTTCAGCGCGCGACAGAGCCCGCCTCGGCGTCGATCCACGCGCGCAAGTGCTGGCGGTGCGCTGTCTGCATCAAGCCGAAGGACAACCCTTCGCGATCGAGGATCGGCTTATCAATCTGCAGGCGGTGCCCGATGCGCTGCGAGAGGATTTCTCGAAGACGCCGCCGAACACCTGGCTGGTCGGCCATGTGCCCTGGACCGAGGCCGAGCACCGCATCACCGCCTGCAACGCCGACGCCGAACTTGCCGAGGAGCTCAACATCGACGAGGGGGCCGCGTGCCTCGTGATCGAGCGGCGCACCTGGCGCAACGGGGAGCCGATCACGGCAGTGCGGCTCACCCACCCCGGTCACCTCTACGACCTGATCGCGCGATTCACGCCGACCGGCTAGAGCATGATCGGTTCTGATTGAATCAGAACCGAGGCTCCAGATTCCTGTTTTGACACGTTTTCCTCACGCGACCTTCGCTCGAAAACGCTCTAAGCGCTTTCCGCACAGCCTGGCCGAAAACTCATTTCTTGGACGCGCGCTCCACGAATTGGTTGGTCCAGAGATCTTTCTCCGAGGCGGCCGCGTCAAAATCCTTGCCGAAGGCGGTGCCTACTTCCCTGGAGAACACGAACTGGTTCTCGAAGGCCTTCACGTCCAGCTTGCCGCCGTCGGCGACGCCGCTGTTCATCGCCTTGACAGCGGCGACGATCGCTGCCGGATCGGCCTTGGCAAAGAATTGTTTCTGGATCGCCTCCGCGGTCGGCTCCGGCTCCTTCACCAGGGCAGTGCTGGCCGCCTGCATGGCCCGCGCGGTCCTGGCGATCAGCTCGGACGCCTTGTCGTCGATCGGCTTTTTGGCGACCAGCACCAGATAGGGCTGATGGGCGAGCAGCGGAAAATCGTCGCCCAGTGAGACCAGGATGATGCCGGCCCCCGATTTCGCCGCGAGATAGCCTTCCGGCGGCGACAGCACGAAGGCATCGATGCGCTTGTTTTCCAGCGCCGCCTGCAGCGCGACGGGACCTCCAACCTGGGCGATCTTGATGTCGGTCTTCGGATCGAGGCCGCCCTTGGCCGCGAGCCAGCGCGCGGCCGTCTCCTGGGTACCGCCGACGGCGGCGACGCCAACCGTCGCGCCCTTCAGGGCCGCTATTCGCTTCTCGAGGGGATCGCCGGCCTTCACGCCGGCCTTTTCCAGAAGCGATGGCGCCACTACGAGTTCGAGGGTCACCTTCGACATCAGGTTATAGACCACCTCGAACGGCTGGCCCTTGGCAACGGCTCGCAGCGCCGATTCGGTTCCTACCGCAGCGAGATCAGCGTCGCCGGCGTCGAGCGCCGCAAGTGCTGCCGGATCGCCGCCAGGTGAATTCAGCACGGTGGCGGTGAGCCCCTCGGGCGCGAATGTGTTCAGCGCGCGCGCGCCCCAAAGCGGGAGGAAGCTCAGCGAGGCAAACCCTTGCGCGATGCGGACGCTTTGCTGGGCGGATGCCAAAGTCGGAAGCAGCGACAACGTCGCCGCGAGGGTCAGCGCTCGGATCAGGCCTCTGGTCGACTGCATGCTCACTCCTGTCACGTATTTTCAGACTTTCAGATGTCGCTTGGTGCGTGGGCGATCGGGGTTTTCCAGCGCAGGATGCGGCGCTCCAGCTTTCCGGCCAGAATGTTGGCCACGACCACGAAGGCGAGAAGGATGACGATGCCGGCGAACACACCGGCGGGATCGTAAGTCGAGGACGCTTCATGAATGAACAGGCCAAGGCCTTGCGTGGAAGAGGTGAACTCGCCGACGATCACGCCGATAACGCTGTAAGGCACGGCCATGCGCATGCCGAGCAGGACATAGGGCGCGGCAGCGGGAAGGTAGACGTGGTAGGTCAACTGGCGCTGGCTGGCGCCCATCACCAGCGTCAGGTTGACGAGCTCGCGATCGACGGAGCGGACGCCGGAATAGACGTTGTAGAAAACCAGGAAGAACACCATGATCCCGGCGAGCGCGATCTTCGACCAGATTCCGATGCCGAACCAGATGATGAACAGTGGGGCCAATGCGATCTTTGGAATACCGTAAAACGCCATGACATAGGGTTCGAAGATGCCGGCGAGCCGCGGCGAGCGGCCGAGCGCATAGCCCGCCAGAATGCCGCCGCCGACCCCGAGGACATAGCCGAGCACGAGCTCCTGGCCGGTGGTCCATAAATGCGGATAGATCTCGCCGGAGCTGAACAGCTCGTAGAGCCGCTCTGCGACCGCGGTCGGCTTGCTGACATAGATCTCCTTGATCAGGCGGCCGGAGGCCCATTGCCAGAAGACCAGGATCGCGATTCCCGGCAGCAGCAGCGCCAGGCGATGCAGGGCCTTGCCCAGCCATGCGCGTCTTCTGGCAGCCGGCCGCTCGGCTTCGCTCGGTGGGGTCGCCATGGCGGCGATGTCGTTCATCGTCCTGCCTTCCTTGTCAGTGCGACCGTTGCCGGATGTCGATCTGCGACCGGAACACCGACCACACCGCATCATAGGCGGCGTCAAAGCCGGGATTGCGGAACGGCTCGAACACGTCGCGCGGCCGCGGCAGGTCGATCGCGATATTGGCGAGCACGCGGGAAGGGCGCTGACTCATGATCACGACATTGTCCGCCAGCAGCACGGCCTCGGTGATGTCGTGGGTGATGAAGAGGACAGTCGCTCCGGCGGCATGCGACAGCATCTGCAGGTCCTCCTGCATGACCATCCGGGTCTGCGCGTCGAGCGCGCCGAAGGGCTCGTCCATCAGGATGACGTCCGGCCGGTACACCAGCGTCCGGGCAATGGAGCCGCGCTTTTGCATGCCGCCGGATAATTGGCCGGGAAAATAATGCTCGAAGCCGCTGAGGCCGACGGCTTCCAGCGCAGCGGCGACACGCTGCTTGCGTTCCGCGCCGGCAACGCCGCGCAGCACCAGCGGTAATTCGACGTTTTGCTGCAGCGTCTTCCAGGGAAACAACTGGGCCTGCTGCGGCACGAAGCCCACCTCGCGATTGACGTCGTTGACGGGGCGTCCGCGATGGCGCACGCCGCCGCGCGTCGGCATCAACAGTCCGGCGGCCATCTGCAGCAGGGTGCTCTTGCCGCAGCCGCTCGGCCCGATCACCGCGACGAATTTGCCGCTTCCGACCTCGAAGCTGATGCCGTCGATCACCCGGATGGCCGACTGGGCGCCCGGCGCTGGGAAATCCTGCCGGATCGCGTCAAAGGAGAGGACTGCTTCGCTCATGACGGCCGGGCTCTCGCGGATAAATCATGTCTAGACATATCTAACATGTATAGACATATTCGAAAAGGCTGCCCCTTGGCAAGGGGAGATGATAGGCATCCCTTGTCCAATTGCGAGGCAAAAACCGGTGCGCCACGTGATGGTTTTGACTTGGACATTTGCTCTTGATCGTGCGCCATTCCGTTGGCGCGCCACCGGAGAACGATGTTGATGGACCGCCCGGTTTCAGCTCAGCGCCGCCTCATCGTCGGCATTTCCGGCGCCTCGGGCGTCATCTACGGCGTGCGCGTTTTGCAGCTGTTGCGCAACGCCGGCGTCGAGACGCATCTGGTGATGTCAAAGACCGCCGAAATCACCTTTTCCTATGAGACCGCGCTGAAGATTGCCGACGTCAAGGCGGCCGCGCATACGGTCCACGATATCGACGACATGGCCGCTGCCATCGCCAGCGGATCGTTTCGCACCGCCGGCATGATCGTCGCGCCGTGCTCGATCCGCTCGATGTCGGAAATCGCGACTGGCGTGACGACGACCCTGCTGACGCGGGCCGCCGATGTCACGCTGAAGGAACGCCGTCGGCTGGTGCTGATGGTGCGGGAAACGCCCCTGCACGGCGGCCATCTTCGTACCATGGCCGCCTTGTCCGATGTCGGCGCCATCATCGCGCCGCCGGTTCCCGCCTTCTATGCCAAGCCGGAATCGATCGACGAGATGGTGGATCATACGGCGGGACGGATGCTGGAATTGTTCAAGATCGAGGTGGGCGGCGTTCGCCGCTGGGGCGAAGACCGCGATCTGCGGGCGCGCCCCGTGAAACGCTGACGGCCCGATCGGTGTTACGCGTCTTGTACGGAAGCCCGGGACGCGATGCAGGAGTTAACGTGGATGGATCGTTTCGACCTCGGCAGCCATTCCAGGACAATCTCGACGGCCTCGCCCGAAGCACAGCGTTGGTTCGACCTCGGCTTGAACTGGTGCTTTGCGTTCAACAAGGCAGAGGGCGTCAAATGCTTCCGGAAGGCGCTCGAATTCGATCCCGAATGCGTCATGGCCCACTGGGGTATAGCCTTCGGCTCCGGACCTTTTTACAACATGACCTGGCGCGACCACGGCGAGGAAGAGGCCAATAACGCGACCGGGATAGCCCATGAGCACATCCAGCGGGCGCGAGCGCTGACGCACAAGGCGACGGCACTCGAAAACTGGCTGGTCGAGGCGTTGGCCTGTCGCGTTCAGAAGCCGCATTCGGTGCCGCCGGAAGAATTTGATCGTTGGGACGACGACTATGCCGCGGAGTTGCGCAGAGTCTATCACCAGCATCGCGACGATCACGATGTAGTGGCGCTGTTCGTCGAAGCCCTGATGATGCGGACGCCGAGACGCTTGTGGGACGTCAAAACCGGATTGGCGGCAAGAAATTCCGACGTGATCGAAGCCCTCGAAGTCTGCGAGCGCGCGATCGAGGCGGCCGAGCGACAAGGCAAGAGCAGGCATCCGGCGCTGCTCCATCTGCATATCCATATTCTTGAGATGTCGAATGAGCCGGAACGCGCGGAGGCTTCCGCGGTCGCGCTCGCTACGATGTGCCCGGATGCAGGTCACATGAACCACATGCCCGGACATGTCTATGTCCTGTGCGGGCAGTACCGGAAGGCGCAGATCGCCAGCGAACGGGCGATCGCGGCAAACGACAAATATCTCGCTTACGCCGGCTTCCTCACCCCCTACACGACGGGCTGTGCGCACGATCTGCTCTTGATGATGCACGCCAGCATGTTCATGGGCAGATACGGGGATTCGATCGCCGCAGCGAACAAGTTGCGCGGCATGCTGACAAAAGAGGTTCTCGGCGTGAAGGGCCGGCCCAAATTCTCCACGAGCCTCGAAGGTTACTATTCCATGAGTGTGCATGTGATGGTGCGTTTCGGGCGCTGGCAGGAAATCATCGACGCGCCATTGCCGGACGACCCCGGGCTTTATCTGGTCTCGACGGCGATGCATCATTACGCCAAGGGCGTCGCCCACGCTTCACTCAAGCAATTCGAAGAGGCCGACCACGAACGACAGCTGTTTCACGACAGTTTGAAGCGCATTCCGCCGGAGCGAAAAGTCTTCAACAACAGCGCCCTCAGCATATTGACGGTCGGCGAGAAGATGCTGGACGGCGAACTCGAATACCACAGGGGAAATCGTGAAGCCGGCTATGCCTTTTTGCGGGAAGCCGTCGATCGAGACGACAATCTGGAATACATCGAGCCGTGGGCATGGATGCATCCGCCGAGGCATGCGCTCGCAGCCCTGTTGGCGGAACAGGGCCATTACGCCGAAGCGGAGGAAGTCTGTCGCGACGATCTCGGCTTGAGCGGTCGAATTCAGCGGTGCGCACAGCACCCGGATAACGTCTGGGCGTTGCATGGTCTGGCGGAATGTCTGCAGCGGCGCGGCGAGGTGAGGGAGCTGGCAAATGTGCAAAGAAAGCTTGCGTCCGCGACGGCTCTTGCGGATGTGCCAATCATGTCTTCGTGCATGTGCCGGACGGCGGTTCAGATCGAAAAACCCGGCAGCTGCTGCGCCCGCGCGATGGACGGCTGACCGGTAGAGCAGCCTCCGGGAAAGGTTCTCGGGAGCAGAGGCTTGACATCAGCGCAGAAGAAGCTCGGCAAATTCCTTTGCCAGCGTTTCAATCGAATGTCGTCCTGAGCGGTACCATTCCGGAGACCAGTTCATCATTCCAAGCACCGCCCGACGAAGCGTATCCGGCGAGACTCGTTTTGGCGAGGATTTCGCGGCCACGATTTCGTCGATCAGTTTTACCCAGATTGCCTCATAGCGCCGGCGATGGGTGCGGGCCGCCCGTCTGACTTCGTCTGGTGCGTCGTTGTATGATTTCAAACAGGCGGATGTATAGTCGCTATATTCAAGCAGGGCATTGAGGTGGGCCGCAATGGCGGCGACGAGCTTTTCGCGCGGATTGGCGGACGGCGGCAGATGTCGTAAGGCGGACGTCACGGCCTCAAAAACCCAATCGACGCCGTCGTTCATGACGGCCGCGACAATCTCGTTCTTGGATCCGAAATGGTAGTAAATGCTCCCCGCCTTCATGCCCACGGCTTCAGCGATGTCCCTCAGGGTCGTCGCTTTGTAGCCCTGTGTTTTGAGCAGGCGGGCCGCGGCATCGAGTATCTCGCGGCGAGATTGAGGACCGGACGATTGCTGGAGCAGGGGCTTTTCAGCGGCTTTGGCAGCCATCGCGGGTTTCACACTTCCATGTTATCGGCATCATCATGTCGGATCGCTGTATCGACATCGTGTGTAATGGCCTTGCGATCGAAACTCCAGAGCGAATCCCGCGCGCGCCGTACGCGATATCGGCAGGCTTTGTTTCGAGTACCATCAAAACTGCGGCCCGGCGCCAGGTTTGTGCTAGCCGGCGCGCACCGCCGTCAGCACCGCTTCGATCGCCGCACGGTCCTCGAGGCCGGTAAGATCGCCCTTTATTTCACCCGTCTCCGCGGCTTCTCGCAGAAGCCGTCGCATGACTTTGCCGGTACGGGTTTTCGGCAGGGCGCTGGAAATGTAGACGCGGCCCAGCCGGGCGTAACCGCCGATCGCCCGCTCGACCGCGCCGGAAATGCCGGCCCGTGCTTCCGTCGGATCGACATCGCCTCGTAGCGTCACAAACGCGATCGGCAACGTGCCACGCACCCGGTCGTTCACGCCAATGACTGCGGCCTCGATGACGCCTGGATAACCGCTTGCCGCACTCTCAATCTCCATGGTGCTGATGCGATGGGCCGCAACGTTGATCACGTCATCGGCACGGCCGAGCACCCATAATTGCCCGTCGGCGTCCATCACGCACTCGTCGGATGTCGCATAGCGGCCGGGAAACCGCTTCAGATAGGCGAAGTGGTAGCGATCCGGATCGTCCCAGATGGTCCGCGCCAGCGTCGGAAACGGCTCGGTCAGGATGAGATTGCCGCGAACGCCGGCCGGAACGGGGCTGCCGTTGTCGTCGACCACCGCACAGGCATGTCCCGGTACGGGAGAGCCGCAACTGCCGTGCTTGATGGCGTCAACCCCGTAGACCGGATAAGTCCACGTCGAGCCCGTCTCTGTTTGGCCGTAGGCGTTGATGACGGGAACATCGAACACCCGTGTCGTCCATTCCGCGGTCTCCGGATCGAGCGGTTCGCCCTGGGTCGTCACCAGCCGGAGCTTCGGCGGACGTGCTGCTTGAACGACGCTGTCGCCGGCGGCGCGCAACATGCGCAGGCCCGTCGGGGCAACCAGAATTTTCGTCACGCCGTGGCGGTTCGCGATATCGAGCAGCCGCGTCCGGTCGGGGAAGTCCAATGCCCCTTCGTAGCACACCAGCGTCATGCCGTGCGCAAGGCCGCCGATCACGGCCTGGATCGGAAACGTCAACCAGCCGACGTCGGCCGCGCACCAGTAAACATCGTCAGCTTGCGGACCGACCTGCCATTGCACGTTGGCCCATGCTCCCACCAGAAATCCGGCGGTGCTGTGCACCACGCCCTTCGGCCTGCTTTCGGTTCCGGAAGTGAAGATCAGGAACGAGGGATCATTGGCTTCGATCGGCGCGCAGGGACAGTCGGGCGATTGGCCGGCGAGCAGATCGGACCAGGCGATTTCCTGCTCCTGAAGGGAGATCGGCTCGGAGGTCCGGTTTACCACGATGGTATGCTTCACGATCGAGGATTGGCGTGCGGTACGCAAATTCTCCAGCAGCGGGATACGGCGGGCGCGCCTGAACGACGCGTCGGCCGTCACGACCACGACGGCATGGGATACCTGGAGCCGCAACGCGATTGCGTCCGGCGAGAACCCGCTGAACAGGACGGTGTAGATGGCGCCGATGCGATTGCAGGCCTGGATTGCCACAAAGACTTCCGGCAAATTGGGAAGATGAATCGCGACGACGTCGCCGCGCCCGATCCCCAGCGAACGTAGTCCGTTGGCGAAGCGCGACACCTGCTCGCGCAGGTCGCGATAGGTCAGGCGCCTGACGTCGCCGGGTTCGCCCTCCCAGATGATCGCATCGCGCGTGCTTCGTGCCGGGTCTTCGGCGTGCCGGTCCACGCAGTTGTCCGCAACGTTGAGCAGTCCGCCCACATAATATCGCAAGTTACCGAAGCTGCCCTCGCGCAGGACGTCCCAGGATTTGTGCCAGCGCTGGCGTTTGGCGGCCCATGCCCAGTAGTGGTCGGCTCCCTGCGCTTCGGCTGTTCTGGCCTCATCCAATAGTCTCACCTGTTCCGGGACGCGCCAGCGCGATGGTAACGGGAGCAGGGGACTGGAAGTAAGCGCCGAAAGCGTGTCGGTCATCGATCATCTCCCTGGACGTCACAGGCGTTGTGCCCGTTGTTATTCGTTGCGAGACGCGGCTTCTTTTTGCGGCCGGCTCGGGTCTCAAAGATGGTTGGCCGGCCGTCCACGACGGATCGGCCGCAATTCTACCTAACGACTGTTAGCTTATCGTGATCGAGCAGGGCGTCAAGACAGGCGAACGAATTCGTGCGCGCCGGCTAAATGACACGCCGTCATCCCGGCCGACGATTCATCAGCAAGTGCAACATGCTGGTTGAAAAACTCCGGGCCGGTGCCTCAAAGGCGCTTGGCGACTTCTTCGAGCATAACCTCGGAGGCCCCGCCGCCAATCGACTGGACGCGCGCATCCCGGGACATTCGTTCAATGACGCTTTCACGCATGAATCCCATCCCGCCATGAAACTGTACGCAATCGTACATGACGTCGTTGACGAGCTCGCCGCAGTAGGCCTTGAGCATCGAGACTTCGCGCGTCACATCGTGCCCTTGCGCGTCGCGCCATGCGACCGAATATACCAGTTGCCGGCCGGCCTCCACCTGCGCCGCGCGCATTGCGAGACGTTGCCGAATACCCTGTTTCTGCCACAGCGGCTCGCCAAAGGCCTTTCGGGTCTTGAGGTAGGAAATCGTGAGATCGAGTGCTGCCTGCGCTTCTCCCATCGCCATCGCGCCGATGACGATCCGTTCGTTCTGGAAGTTGCGCATGATCGCGTAGAACCCGTTGCCTTCGCCTCCCAGCATGGAGGTTTCGCGTACCACGCAGTCTTCGAACAGCAGTTCGGCCGTGTCGGACGACCGCCAGCCGTGCTTGTCCAGTGCTCGCCCGACCCGGAAGCCCGGCGTTCCCTTTTCGATCAGGAACATGGTCAGGGATTTGCTGCCCGAGCCGGAACTGCCGGTCTTGGCAGCCACGCAATACAGGTCGGCGTGAACTCCGTTGGTGATGAACATCTTGGCGCCGTTGAGCACATAGCCCTCCGGCACCTTGCGGGCCGTGGTGCGTATTCCCTTCACGTCGGAGCCCGCATCCGGCTCGGTAACCGCGACCGCACATATCGCTTCACCGGCGATGATCTTTTTCATCCATTTGGATTTTTGCTGATCGCTTCCCGCATTGAACACATGAACGGACGCCATGTCCGTGTGCACCAGCGCAGTGATGGCAACCCCTGAGAATGTCGAACGTCCGAGCTCTTCGGCAAACACGACGCTCCCGAGCGTGTCCATGCCGGCGCCGCCATGGATCTCCGGGTAGCGAATCCCGAAAAACCCGAGCGCGCCCATGCGACGGAGCACGTCGCGCGGAACGAAGCCGTCCTTTTCCCATTGATCGGCATGAGGCTTTATTTCCTCGTCCACGAAGCGCCTGACCTGGCTTCGGAGCATTTCGTGCTCTTCCGAAAAGATCGGAGATTGACTGTCGTTCGGCACGGCACTGTTCCCAACATCGTTTGGCATTGTGTTCTTTCGATCGACCCAATGATCTTTTCTCGCGGCTCGACTTTTACATAACTAATGTATGTTAGGCTATGATGCCAGACCATCGTGTGCGATCCCCGTTTGGTGCGGACGGCTTGATGAAGTGGATCGCCGTCGCTTCTAGGCGCGATGGCTTCGCCCTGAAGCCGCGTTGCCCTTGGACACCGGGGCCCTGGCTGATTTCGGCTTGGATCCCCGACCGGGACCGAAGGTCAGCTCGGCGAAGCTGGCCGAAATCTGGTCGATGGGGACGCGATTTGGGCGATACCATTCGCCGGCCCAGTTCACGGCACCGAGCAACATCAGTCGCGCCGCGTCGAGGTTGACACCCTCGGCGATATGGCCCGCTTTCGCCGCGTCGGCGACGATTTCGCGCCAGATATCCTCATAGCGACGCCGTTCCAGCCGGCATGTCTTGCGAAGTTCGGCGGGCAGGAACGCGAATGCGCGAATGGAGGCGGAGGTATAGTCGCTGTGTTCGAGCGATGATCGCAGGTGCGCCGTGATCGCGGCCTGGAGCCGGCTGCGCGGATCGGCCTTGGCGGGCAGGGCGTCGAGCGCGGCCGTCACCGCTTCGTGAACGACGCCAACGCCCTCGTTCATGACCCGCTCGACGATGACATCCTTGGACGAGAAATGATGATAGATGCTTCCCGCCTTTATCCCGACCCTCTCGGCGATGGCGCGGGTTGTGGTGGCTTCATAGCCCCGATGCCGCAGCAGCCATGCGGCCGCATCCAGAATTTGCCTTGCGCCACCGGGCAGATCGATGTTTTTCCGCCCACCCGCGGGTTTCGCGCGGGGGCCGGCGGGGTGGTTAATGACCTGCGCTGTCCGTGCTTTCAACAAGGCCCCATCTGGCGTTCTCATGCTGCTTTCGGCGCATCAAAAGCCGCGCCGAACCCTCCTGCAAGGTCTTACCGGTTTCGTCGACGATGTTAAAGGTCAATCCGAGTAGTCCCTGATCGGGCTGTTTCACGTCGCGCGTTTCCACGACCTCGATCAGGGCCCTGATCGTGTCTCCGGGCCGCATCGGCGCCTTGAAGTCCCAGCTAACGCCGAGCAGGGCGACCACCGTTCCATCGATCAAATCGAGGCGCGAGGCCAACCCAAAGGCGATGCCGATGCCCATCGGGCCGTGGGCGATGCGGCTGCCGAATCCGGTCGCCTTGGCAAACGTTTCGTCGGTGTGAACCGGGTTGTAGTCGCCGGTGATGCCGGCGAAACCGGCGATGTCGGCCTCGGTAATGGTCCGGCCCGGCGTTTCGAAGCGCTGGCCCAGTTTGAATTCACCGAACACGCGTCCCATCAAGACTTCCTTTCATGCGGCCCAAACGCCGGTGCGCGTTTCTCGACGAAGGCGCTCATGCCTTCCAGCCAGTCGGCGCTGCCGACGAGGGCCGAAAGCGCTTCGACGCCGAAACGCCTGGCGCTGCGAAGGTCGACATCTCCGCTGAGGTGGATCGACATCTTGCATTGCGCGAGCGCCTGCGGGCTGAGGCTCATCAATTCGCGCGCGAGCTCGAGGGTCGCGGCCTCGAGTGCCTCCGGCGCGACAACCCTGGTGGCAAGACCCGCGGCATTGGCTTCGGCGGCATCGACATGGCGCGCCAGCATGATCCATTCGAGAGCCTTGCCGCGACCGATGTGACGGGCAAGCTTCTGGACGCCGCCGGCGCCGGGGGTTGCGCCGAGCTTCGCTTCGGGCAGGCCGACCTTCGCGGTGGTCGCCAGGATGCGGAAGTCGCATGCCAGGGCAAGCTCGAAGCCCCCGCCCATCGCGTAACCGTTGACGGCCGCGATCACGGGGATGCCGATCGCCTCCACCTTGTCGAACAGCCGGGCGATGCGTTCGAAATAGCGGTCGCGCGTATCGAAACGCTCGGTGAAGATCCGGTCCTTCCCGGCGAAATATTTCAGATGCGCGCCGGCGCAAAATGCACGATCGGTCCCGGTCACGACCAGAACGCGCGTTCGCGCCGCAACGGCGGCATCGATCGCGCGGTTGAATTCGTCGAGGAATTCCAGGCTGAGCGTGTTCATTTCGTTCGGCCGGCTCATGCGCAAGCGCGTTACGCCGGGCGCGGGTGTATCGGCGACGAGAGTGGTGTAGGTCACGATGTTTTCCCGGTGGTTTCGTCGCGGAGATCCTTGCGCCGGATCTTTCCTGTGATGGTCATCGGCAACGCGTCGCGAAACTCGATCTGGCGCGGATATTCGTGGGCGGACAATCGCGCCTTGACGAAATTCTGCACGTCGGCCTGCAGCGCAGCATCGACCGCCGTTCCCTCGCGAGGGACGATGAAGGCTTTCACGACTTCGCCGCGGACACTGTCGGGCACACCGATAACCGCCACCATGGCAACCGCGGGATGCTGCATCAGGCAGTCCTCGATCTCGGTAGGGCCGATTCGGTAACCGCCGGAAATGATAACGTCGTCGTTGCGGCCGTGGAACCAGAAATATCCTTCCTCGTCCCGATGCCCGGTGTCGCCGGTCAGGAGCCAGCCGTTGCGGAATTTTTCTTCCGTCGCATCCGGCTTGTTCCAGTAGCGCAGAAAGAACACCGGGTCCGGCGCCTTCACGGCAATGGTGCCGGTTTCGCCGGGTCTGACCGGGCGGCCTTCTTCGTCGACGACCTCGAGGCAGTGGCCGGGAATGGCCTTGCCCATGGATCCTTCCTTGAGCGGCATGATGGAGGCGCAGTTGCCGACGGTGAGGTTGGCTTCGGTCTGACCATAAAACTCGTTCATCGTCAGGCCGAACACGTCGCGTCCCCAGTCCAGCATCTCTTCGCCGAGCCTTTCGCCGCCGCTCGCGATCGAGCGCATGGAATAACTGAAGCGCGTCTGCGGCTTTGCGACCTGACGCATCATCTTCAGCGCGGTCGGCGGCATGAAGGCGTTGCGAATATTGTGTCGGCCGATCAGCGCGAACGCTTCCTCGGGATCGAATTTCCTCAGGCGTTTTGCCAGCACCGGGATGCCGTGGAACAGAGAGGGCAGCAGCACATCCATCAACCCGCCAGCCCAGGCCCAGTCGGCGGGCGTCCACATGCGATCGCCCGGTTGCGGGAAGAAGTCGTGGGGGAATTCGACGCCGGGCAAGTGGCCGAGCAGGGTGCGATGGGCATACAACACGCCCTTGGGGTTGCCCGTGGTACCTGACGTGTAAACGATGATGGCCGGGTCTTCGGCCGACGTCTCGACACGTACATGATCGGGCGCCGCGGCCTCGAGCAGCGAAGAAAATCCCAGCACGGCACCGTCCAGACGATCCTCGATGCCGATCAGGAGCGGCTGCGCCACCAGCCGATCGCGCAGCATCAGCAGTTTCTCGATGCCTTCGGCATTCGAGACGACGGCCTTTGCGCCGCTGTCATTGAGGCGGTATTCGATGGCGTCAGGCCCAAAAAGCGTGAACAGCGGCAAGGCAACCGCGCCGAGCCGGTACGCCGCGAGATGGACTATCAGCGCCTCCGGACACTGCGGCAGCAGAATGCCGATGCGGTCGCCGCGCGCAATACCCTGTGCGGTCAGGGCATTGGCAAGTCGCCGCGAACGCTCCTGGAGATACTCGAAGGTGAATTCGGTGGAGCGTCCTTCGGCTGCTTCATGGACCAGAGCCGTTCGACCCGCGCCGACGTGGCGATCGCATATAGCCTGCGCGATGTTGAAGGTCGCTGGTATGGACCAGGAGAAGCTCTCGCAGACTTCCCCGTATGACCGTCCGGCTAACGCCATGCAATAAATCCTTGTGTCGCTCCCTAACGGTTGGTAGGTATATCGGATCGCAAAGGTGGCAGCAAGCCGAGACCGCCGCGAAGGGAGAAGAAGACTATGAGGTACTCGCAAATTCTGGCCGTGGTCGGCGCCATGTTCCTGGCCTCGCCGCTTGCCGCCCAATCCACCGGGGCGCCGGTCCGTATTGGCGTCCTCAACGACCAGTCGGGAATTTACGCCGATCTTTCGGGGCAGGGCTCCGTCATCGCGGCGCGCATGGCAGTCGAGGATTTCGGCGGCACCGTGCTGGGCCGGCCGATCGATGTGATTTTCGCAGACCATCAGAACAAGCCCGATGTCGGTTCCGCCATTGCCGCAAGATGGTACGACACCGAAGGTGTCGATGCGATCGTCGACGTGCCGGTATCGTCGGTGGCGCTCGCCGTTCAGGAGATCGCCCGCGAGCGCAAACGCATCGTGCTGTTCTCGGCGGCTGGAAGCTCGGACCTGACCGGCAAGGCCTGTTCGCCGATGGGGACGCAATGGACCTTTGACAGCATCGCGCTCGCGAAGGGAACCGCCAGTGCGGTGACCAAATCGGGCGGGACCACCTGGTTCTTCCTCACCGCCAATTACGCGTTCGGCACGGCAATGGAGGCGGATGCCCGGCGCTATATCGCCGAAGCTGGAGGAGAGGTTCTCGGCAGCGTTCGCCATCCGCAGGGAACGACGGATTTTTCGTCCTTCCTGCTGCAGGCGCAGGCCTCGAAGGCCAAGGTGATCGGTCTTGCCAACGCCGGCAGCGATACCATCAACGCGCTGAAAGGCGCATCCGAGTTCGGGATCGTGGCTGGCGGCCAAAAGCTTGCGGCCATGCTGACTTTTCTGTCGGACGTGCACTCGCTGGGTCTTCAGGCAGCGCAAGGCCTTCAACTGACGGAAAGCTTCTACTGGGATCTGAACGACGCAACGCGGGCGTGGTCCAAACGCTTCGGCGAGCGGATGGGCGGTCGCATGCCGACCATGGTCCATGCCGGCGTCTACAGCGCGGTGACGCATTACCTGAAGGCCATCAAGATGGCGGGGACGGATGATTCGGTAAAGGTGGCGACCGCGATGCATGAGATGAAGATCTCCGATGCGATCCTTCCCTCCGCGACCATCCGCGAGGATGGCCGGGTATTGCGGCCGTTCTATCTCTTCGAGGTCAAGAAGCCCGCGGAATCGAAGGGCCCCTATGACTATTACAAGCTCGTGAGGGAGATTCCGGCGGAGGAGGCGGTCCGTCCGCTGAAGGACGGCAATTGTCCGCTCGTCCATTGACAAAGCCGGTGCGCTGAACCTGGAGAGGAAAACGTGCCGATCATTGAAAATACCGTACGGGCTGGGTCGGAGTTCGATCGAAAGGCCTCCGACTTTTCGGTGTTGCTCGAAATGCTGCGGGATCGTCACGGCCGGGTCCTTGCCGGCGGCGGCGAAAAGCTCCGTGCGCGGCATATCGAGCGCGGCAAGATTCCGGTGCGCGAACGCATCGACCACCTCGTCGACCCACTGTCGCCCTTCCTGGAACTGTCTGCGCTTGCGGCCTGGGAACAGTACGGCAATGAGGTTCCATCTGCCGGCATCGTCACGGGAATCGGTATCGTCACCGGCCTGCCGTGCATGATCATCGCCAACGACGCTACCGTGAAAGGCGGCTCGTTCTTCCACGAGACCGTCAAGAAGCATCTTCGGGCACAGGAAATAGCGGAAGAAAACAAGCTGCCGTGCATCTACCTCGTCGATTGCGGTGGCGCCTTCCTGCCCGAGCAGGATCGGGTCTTCCCCGATCGCGATCACTTCGGCGGGACGTTCTTTCAGCAGTGCCGGATGTCCGCTGCGGGCCTGCCGCAGATTTCGGCCGTGTTTGGCGGATGCACGGCCGGCGGCGCCTACATCCCGGCGCTCTCCGACGAAGTGGTGATGGTCCGGGGCACTGGCCGCATCCACCTCGGCGGACCACCGATCGTCAAGGCCGCGATCAAAGAAGTCGTCGATGGTGAAACGCTCGGCGGCGCGGAAATGCACTCGACCGTTTCCGGCGTTTCCGACTATCTGGCCGAAAGCGAACTCGAGGCGATCGCAAAAGTGCGTGACATCGTCGGCGCGCTGAATTGGCCGCGACAGGCTCCTGCAGAACGCCCGGTTCGTGGGCCGGTCCACGACCCCGCCGAGATCCCGGGCATCGTCGGAACCGACCTCAAGCAGCCCTACGATGTCCGCCAGGTCATCGCGCGCATCGTCGACGGCAGTCAATTCCAGGAGTTCAAGCCGGCTTACGGTTCATCGCTCGTGTGCGGCTTTGCAGCTATCCACGGCGAACCCGTCGGCATCCTCGCCAACAACGGCGTGCTGTTCTCGGAGTCGGCGGTGAAGGGTGCCCATTTCATCGAACTTTGCGACCAGCGCCAGACCCCCATCATATTCCTGCAGAACATCACCGGCTTCATGGTGGGAACGGACGCCGAGCGCGGCGGGATCGCCAAGCATTCGGCGAAACTGGTCTATGCCGTCTCGAATGCGCGGGTGCCCCGTTACACTGTGATCATCGGAGGATCCTACGGCGCCGGCAATTACGGCATGTGCGGCCGGGGCTTTCAGCCGCGGTTTCTGTTCGCGTGGCCCAACGCGCGCATCGCCACAATGAGCGCCGAGGTCGCCGCCAACGTCGTCACCGATCTGCGCCGCGCCAGTCTTACCCGCGGTAGCGCGGACGAGACAGAAATCGGCAGGGTCGATCGCGAAACCCGCGCGCAATTCGAGGCGCAATCGACACCTTACTACGCCACCTCGCGCCTTTGGGATGATGGCATCATCGAGCCCGATCAGACCCGTGACGTGCTGGGCTTCTGTCTTGGCCTTGCATCCCGGGAAATCGAGCTTCCCGGCAACCGCCCCGTCTACCGGATGTGAAATAGTGATCCGCTCCCTTCTGATTGCAAATCGCGGCGAGATCGCAGTTCGAATCGCCCGCACCTGCAGGCGGCTCGGCATCCGCTCAATCGCCGTGTTCTCGGATGCCGATCGCGATGCGCCCCATGTCAAAGCCGCCGACGAAGCGTTCCGGATCGGGCCTTCACCCGCCCGCGACAGCTATCTGAGGGCCGACGCGATCATGGAGGCCTGCCGTCGCGCCGGCGCGGACGCCGTACATCCGGGCTACGGCTTCTTGTCGGAAAAGCCGGAACTGCCAACCCTGTGCGAAGCCGGGGGCATTGCGTTCGTGGGCCCGTCCGCGGATCGGATTGCAGCAATGGGTCCGAAGATCGGATCCAAGATGATCGCCGCGCGCGCCGGTGTTCCCAGCGTGCCGGGCTATGTCGGCGACGACCAGTCCGACGCGCGGCTATCCGAAGAAGCGAAGCGGACCGGGTTTCCCCTGATGGTCAAGGCCTCGGCCGGAGGAGGCGGGCGCGGCATGCGCCGCGTGTTCTCCGAGGCAGAGCTCGCCCCGGCGCTGGAAATCGCAAGACGCGAGGCCGAAGCGGCCTTCGGAGATTCGTCCCTCCTGATAGAGAAGCTCGTGCTCCGGCCCCGCCATCTGGAGGTGCAGATCGCCGGCGACAAGCACGGCAACGTCGTGCATCTCTTCGAGCGCGACTGCTCGGTCCAGCGCAAGAATCAGAAGCTGCTCGAGGAGGCGCCGGCGCCAAACCTTCCGGCCGCGATCCGTGCCAAGCTCCTGGAGCGGGCGGTCGCGCTCGGTCGTGCCATCGCCTACGATAATCTCGGAACCGTCGAGTTCATTCTGGAAGAAGGCCGGGATGAACCGTGGTTCCTGGAAATGAACACGCGCCTGCAGGTCGAACATCCCGTCACCGAAGCCATCACCGGATTTGATCTTGTCGAATGGCAGATCAGAATTGCCTCGGGCGAGCCGCTGCCGGTGCGGCAGGATCAGATCCGCGAGCGCGGCCATGCCATCGAGGCCCGGATCACCGCCGAGCGCGCCGATCAGGATTTTCGCCCCGATAACGGCCGGGTGGGCGCCTATCGCGAGCCCCGAGCCATTCGCGTCGACAGCGGCGTCAGCGAGGGCAGTGAAGTCACGCTGTTCTACGATTTGCTGCTGGCGAAGGCGATCGCTTTCGGCGAGACGCGCAGCGCGAGCTGTGCGGTCCTGGCGGCGGGACTGCGGGATTTCATTATTTCCGGCCCTGCCACTACCATTCCGTTCCTGGTCGCCGCGGTAGAACATCCCATTTTCGCGGAAGGGCGCGCAACCACCCGGTTCATCGAAGATGCCTTTCCCGACGGCTGGATGCCGCTGCGGAAGGAATTGGGGCTCGCCCGTGCCGCCGCCGCCGTCCTGTTTGTCACAGCACCATCTCAAGCGGGCCCGGCATCCGTATGGCGGCGGCTTGCCGGGTTCCGCGTGCTTGGTCCGGCTGGCGGCCTCGCTGCGAGCCGGGTCGTCGTGCGGGAAGAGCAGGCGGAGCACCCAATGATGGTCGAAGCGCTTCGCCACGGCCGGTATCGCGTGACCGGAGATGGAAAGACGCTCGAACTCGACGTCAAGCGAGATGGGAGCCTGCTCGAAATCGCGCTGGACGACCGCGTCATACAGGCGACGTTCCAGATCGATGGGGCGAACCTGGCGATTGCGATCGGTGAAGAGCGCTATTCCTTCATCGTATCGACCGAGACCGAAAAGACCGCCGCGAAGGGGGGAGGCTCGAAATCCGGGGCGATCCTGAGCCCGATGCCCGGCATCGTCGCCGAGGTCAAGGTCGCGGTCGGCGATCAGGTCGAGGCCCGGCAAGTCGTTGCGGTCCTCGAATCGATGAAGCTGTTCATCTCCCTGGAAGCAGACGTCGGGGGAACCGTGAAAGACGTCGCATGCGTGGCTGGCGAGACAGTGCAGGCCGGGACCCGATTGATCCTGATCGAGCCGAATACCTGAGAGCCGGTCATGACGAAGCGGGTTCTGATTACAGGCGGTACGTCCGGAATTGGGCTTGCCACCGCGCATCGCCTCGCGGAGGGAAATAGCGCCATCGTCATCAATGGTCGCGACGGCGAACGTGGCGCGCGGGCTCGCGCGGCGATCCTGGCGCGAAAGCCGGACGCCGACATTCGCTTCATTGCGGCGGATGTTTCGACCAAGGACGGTGTCTCGGACCTTCTCACTGCTGCGATGGAGGGGTTTGGCGCCCCGATCGACGTCATGGTGAATTCGGCCGGCGGCGGGTTCATCCCGACGCTTTTTCACGAAAACACCCCCGAGACCGTCGATCGCGTGATCCAGCACTGGCTGATCTCGACGGTTTATTGCTGTCTGCTTGCGCTGCCGCATCTGGCCGACGGAGCGGCCATCGTGAACGTCGCCTCGGACGCCGGGAAAGTGCCGACCCCCGGCGAGTCCGTGATTGGCGCCGCCATGGCCGGCATCTCGATGTTCTCGCGTACGCTGGCGATGGAAGCCAAGCGCCGCAGGATCCGGGTCAACGTCGTTACTCCTTCGCTGGTTCGGGAAACGCTGACGCACGACCGCATCATGTCGAGCGCATTCAGTTCGAAGCTTTTTGCCAAGGCGCTGCAGGCGGCCCACCTTGGCGCGGTCGATGCGGATGACGTCGCCGCGGCCATTCAGTTTCTTGTCGGCGCGGACGCAACCAAAGTGACCGGCCAGGTCATCAGCATCAATGGCGGCATATCGGCAGGATAGCAGAGGAGGCTCGACATGGCCGGACTATATTTCGAGGACTTCAAGGTCGGGCAGGAATTCAGGCACCCGCTTACCCGAACCGTCACGGAAATGGACAATACGATGTTCAGTCTGCTGACGCTGAATCCGCAACCGCTGCATATCGATGCCCATTTCGCCGCGTCGACGGAATTCGGGCAACGTATCTTCAACAGTCTTTATACGTTGGGCATCATGATCGGGATGACCGTTTATGACACCACGCTCGGCACGACCGTGGCAAATCTCGGGATGACGGATGTTGTGTTCCCGAAGCCCGTCTTTCACGGCGATACGCTGCATGCCACGACGAAGGTGGTTTCGGTCCGCGATTCCAAGTCGCGGCCTAAGGCTGGGATCGTCGAGTTCGAGCATCACGCCCTCAACCAGAACGACGAGATCGTGGGTAAATGCCGCCGGATGGCGTTGATGCACCGGAAGCCCGTCTGATGCGATCCATGTAGTTTGTTCCGGACGACAGCCCGCGGAAATTCGAAAAGGCCTCGCAATGCAAGGCCGGCGCGTTGATCCTCGATATCGAGGACTCCGCTCTTGAGCGGCCGGGGACTTAGCTTGACTACTCTCCTGGGTCGACGAGGAATTGAACAAGCAGCTCGACAGCACGGCGATCAAGCGCAGCGTGACCGGTACAGCGGTAGCGAGCCCGGATACTTCGTGTCGAAAACATGAGAAGGTGCGACAGGCAGCCTGGAGCGGCCGCTCCATAGTGACTCATCGTACGGGGGTTGCTAAGGACGAGTTTCTCCGGGCTTTTGATTAAGGGGCGCGCCTATGGTCAGCAGTACTGCATCTCTGCCAGATACATGGCGGATAGGCGTCCTGTTCTCCCGCACGGGGCTGACGGCCGTTACCGAGACCGAGCATTTCCTGGGCACGGCGCTGGCGATCCAGGAAATCAACCAGGCCGGGGGAATCCTTGGGCGCGAGATCGAAGTCGTCGCCTACGATCCTGAATCGGATCCGGAGACTTACCGCCGTCTCGCCGACCGTCTTTTGACCGATGACGGCATTTCCGTGATCTTTGGTTGCAGTTCATCGGCCCAGCGCAAGGCCGTACTGCCGGCGATCGAACGACGCAATGGTTTGCTGTGGTATCCCTCGCTCTACGAGGGTTTCGAATATTCGCCCAACGTCATCTATACCGGGGCCTCGCCGAACCAGACCAGCTTTCCGCTCGCCGAATATCTCGTCCGTAACCACGGGCGCCGCGTACTTCTGGCTGGCTCCGATTACATCTATCCGCGGGAATCGAACCGCATCATGCGCGACCTCATCGAATCCTACGGCGGCAAGATCGTCGACGAAGTCTATGTTGCCATGGCTGCGCCGGAGTCCCGGCTGCGCGAAATCGTGGCGCGGGCTAAGGAACTGGCGCCAGATGTGGTGTTTTCGACCATCGTCGGGCGCTCGGCGCAGAGCTTTTATCGACTTTACCGCGAGGCCGGTCTCGATCCGGTCTCGATGCCAATCGCCAGCCTTACCATGGCCGAAGGCGAGGTTCGTGAGATCGGCGCGGCGCTGTGCGAAGGGCATATCACGGCGGCGACCCATTTCGGGTCGCTGCAAGGGGCAAGCAACCGACGTTTCGCCGAGAAATTCCATCTTGCCTTCGGTGCGGACAAGCCGATCAGCATGTGGAGTGCCGGAGCCTATGCCCAGGTTAATCTCTTCGCGCTTGCTCTGGAGCGGGCCGGAACGCTCGACACGCAGCGGCTGGTCGAGGCGGCGCTCGGCCTATCGTTCGAAGCGCCGGAGGGCATGATCCAGATCGATCCGGACAACAACCATACCTGGCTGACGCCACGCATCGGACGCGTCAGGCGTGACGGTAGTTTCGACGTGGTATGGGAAGCCAAGGCCGCCGTGAAGCCAGATCCCTATCTGGCGGTGTCACCGCTGGGCGCGCGTTGGATCGGCGAAGAGGTGTCGGTCGCATGAAGCCGGGCATCCGCCGTCTTATCGAGGAACTGCGCGGCGCGCGGGTCCTTGTCGTGCATCCGCGCGACGCGGAAGGCGACGCGCTGCTCGATCAGTTGAAGCGCATCGGTTGCAACGTGCGCGGCATATGGCCGCCGCCGGTGGAATTGCCCGGCGACATCGATACCGTGTTTCATCTGGTCGAGACCGCGGAGACGCCGGCCTTCGTTGCTTCCGCGTCGGACGGCGGTCCAACCTTCGTCGCTATCGTCGACTACGAGAATCCGACCGTGCTGCGGCGGCTTCTCGACAGCAATGCCCATGGCGTCATCAACAAGCCGATCCGCTCGTTCGGCATCCTCTCTTCGCTCGTGCTCGCCCGCTCGCTGCGCGGCTACACCCGCCGCCTGGAGAGCAAGGTGCAGAAACTCGAAGAAACGTTGAAGGCGCGCCGCGACGTCGACAAGGCGGTGAAAATACTGGTCGCGCTAAAGAAGATCGGCGAGGTCGAGGCGTATGAATTGATCCGCGCGCAGGCCACACAGAAAAGGTTGTCGATGGCCCAGATCGCCGCGACCATCATCAGCGCTCAGGATGTGATGGCCGGGCTGGGCCTGATCGACGAGCACTGAGCGGTCCGGTCGTCTGCACAATACGTCATCATCGCTGCCGATATTTCGATCCCGCGGCATGATTGACATTACAATCGCGTTACTGCTGTAATTCGGAGGTTGGCGATACCCGATCCGAGCGGTCGAGATTGCCACGGCGGCCGGTCGGCCGCTTCAACATGTGGCTATGTAGCCCTCGATGGGTGCCTGACGGCGCTATCGGGGGTTTTTTGTTTTGCGCGCTCCAGGGAGTTTTGCGCGATGACCTCGCACGTCTCTACTTCGCCGGTGGCCGGATCGATCAAGGTTGCCTGCATTCAGATGCAACCGGTTTTCGGCAATGTCGCCGCCAATGTCGCGCACAGTTTGGAGCTGATCGATCGGGCGGCGTCGCGAGGCGCCAACCTCGCCGTGCTGCCGGAATTGGCCAACACCGGCTATATGTTCGCCTCGCGTGAGGAGGCTTTCGGGCTCGCCGAGCAGATTCCGGGCGGACCGTCGGTAGCAGCCTGGGCGGAGCGGGCGGCTCGGCACGGGATGCACATCGTCGCGGGGATCACCGAACGTTCCGGGCCTGATCTCTACAACAGCGCCGTGGTGATCGGGCCCGAGGGCTATATCGGCACGTTCAGGAAAGTGCATCTATGGAACGAGGAAAACCTCTTCTTCGAGCCCGGCAATCTCGGCTTTCCCGTGTTCCACACGCCGATCGGCCGCATCGGCGTTGCGATTTGCTACGACGGCTGGTTCCCGGAGACTTTCAGGCTCTGCGCGTTGCAGGGGGCGGATATCGTCTGCGTGCCGACCAACTGGGTTCCGATTCCCGGGCAGGCCGAAGGACGCGAGGCGATGGCGAACATTCTCGCGATGGCCGCCGCCCACTCAAATTCGATCTTCATCGCTTGCGCCGATCGGGTCGGCGTCGAGCGGGGCCAGCCCTTCGAGGGCCAGAGCCTGATCGTCAGTTACACCGGCTGGCCTGTCGTCGGGCCGGCCAGCCGGGACGCGGAAGACATCCTCATCGCCGAGGTCGACCTCGGTGAGGCCCGGCGTAAACGCAATTGGAATGCCTTCAACCAGGTTCTGCGCGATCGCCGCGCCGACGTCTATGACGAGATGCTCGGCTCCGGCGCGAAGCGCGGTTGGTACTGATCCTCGAGACCCACATCCAGAACGTTTCACTAAACCCCAGGAGTATCGATCCATGACGCTCACCCGTTCACTCTCGCCGCTGCTTGCCGCCGCCGCATGCAGCGCCATCCTCGCCGCTACCGCGCTTGCCGCGGATCCCATCAAGATCGGCGTGCCGGTCGGCCTGTCCGGCGCCAACAGCGTCGTCGCGCCCTCGGTGGTGCAGTCGGCCGAGCTCGCCGTTGAGGAGATCAACGCCAAGGGCGGCGTGCTTGGCCGTCAGCTGGCGCTTGAAGTCGCCGACGACGCCTCGGGCGCGGCCGGCGCGCAGAAGGCGTTCGACAGCCTGATATTCCAGAAGAAGGTCGACGTGCTGATCTCGATGGAGACGAGCGCGGCGCGCAACGCAGCGCTGCCGATCGTCGCGCGCGGCAAGGTACCCTACATCTACACCTCGTTCTACGAAGGCAAGTCCTGCAGCCCCTATCATGTATGTCAATGCCTGGGTGCCGGAACAGCAAGTGCCGCCGATCGTCGACTACTTCAACAAGGAAAAGCAGCGCCAAGAAGTTCTTCCTGATCGGCTGCGACTACGCGTTCGGCCGCGGCATGCTGGCCTTCACCAAGGCCTATATCGAGAAGACCGGCGGCAAGGTCGTCGGCGAGGAATACCTGCCGATGGACGGCAGCGACTGGACGGCGATCATCTCGCAAGCTGAAGAGCGCGGCGCCGGACGCGCTGATCACCTCGACGGCCGGCGGCGCGCCGAACGTCACGCTTGACCAAGCAGCTGCGCGCCGCCGGCATCGCGCTGCCCTATGGCAACCTCGCGGTCGACGAGGGCACGGCCAAGGGCATGGGCACCGACGCCGAAGGCATCTATCTCTCCGCCTCCTATGTCACCGGCATCGACAGCGCCGCCAACAAGGCCTTCCTGGCCGCCATGCAGAAGAAATTCGGTACCGAGTCTGAAGACCCCGAACGATCTTTCGGTGCCGGAATACGAAGCGGTCTACGCCTACAAGGCCGCCGTCGGAAAAGGCCGGCAGCACCGAGCAGGCCAAGGTTCTGAAGGCGCTCGGCGAGATCTCGGTCGAAGGTCCGCGCGGCAAGATCGCGATGTCCAAAGAGCATCACGCGCCGTTGACGATGTATCTCGGGCAGGTACAGGCCGACGGCGCCGTCAAGGTCATCAAGAGCTTTCAAGACGTCGATCCGGGCGCGCAGTGCCCGAACCTGAAGTCTTGACGTTGAGGGCCGCCGGCGGGAGGAGGCGGTTGCCTTCTTCCGCCTCGGCTCAATCGCGGTCCGCCCTCATGATCACGCTCGTGCTCGACATTATCACCACCGCCGCGATCCTCTTCATCGTCTCCGCTGGTCTGTTGATCGTCTTCGGCGTGATGAAGATCATCAATTTTGCCCATGGCGCCTTCATCACGGTCGGGGCTATGCCGCGCTGGTGGCCTCCCGCTTCGGGCTGCCGCCGGTGCTGGCTCCCGCGCTGGCTTTCCTGGCCGGCGGGCTGATCGGGGCCGCTGCCGAGCGTGTCGTGGTACGGCGGCTCTATGGCCGGCCGCTGGATGCGATCCTGGCGACCTGGGGTCTCAGTATCGTCATCGGCCAATTGGTCACTCTCGCCTTCGGGCGCGAAGTGCAATTCGTGCCGGCTCCGATCACGGGTACCGTGATGATCTTCGGCGAGGACTATTCGGGCTATCGGTTGCTGATGGTGGCGGCGGCGATCGTGATCGCCGCACTGTTCACCGGGCTTCTCAACGGCACGCGGCTTGGTCTTTCCACCCGCGCCGTCATCATGAACGAGACCCTGGCGCAAGGGTTGGGCATCGACAGCACGCGCGTCCGCCTGATCACCTTCGGCATCGGCTGCGGCCTCGCCGCGATCGCCGGTGCGTTGATCACGCCGTTGGCGAGCGTCGATCCCAACATGGGGCTGTCCTGGCTGATCGGCGCCTTCATGTTGGTCATGATCTCAGGCGGCTCGCTGCTGACGCTTGGCTTGTCGTGCTTCGTGCTGGGCGGCCTGCAGGTGCTGGCTTCCACCTTCATCAGCCCGATTCTAGGGGGACTGACCATCGCGGTGCTCGCCGCGGTGGCGCTTCGGCTCCGGCCGGAAGGATTTGCCCGTGCCTGATCGTGACGCCGCGCGGAAATCGGATGGCGTCGTTTTCGCTACCCTCCATGCCGCGCTGGCTCGTTCGCGTCGGGATTCCCGCCGTCGTCGCGATGGTTCTGGTTGTCGCCGGTCCCTGGATCCTCGATACCTATACGCTGAATATCCTGGTCCGCGCCCTGTTCGTCGCGATCGCGGCGATCACGGTCGACGTGTTGTGGGGGTTCAGCGGCACGCTGACGTTCGGGCAATCCGCCTTCTTCGGCATCGGCGCCTATGCCCTGGCAATCGGCTTCACTCAATTCGGCTTTGGCCCATGGCAGGCGCTGCTGGCGCTCGGGGCTGCGGTGGCGCTGGCTGCCGCCGTGGCCGGCTTTGTCGGCTGGCTGTCGTTCTACCCGGGCTCCACGCCGCTCTATGCTTCCGTGATCTCGCTGGTCCTGCCCATCGTGGTGGTGCAGATCCTTTATTCCGGCGGCTCGTTCACCGGCTCTTCGAGCGGGCTCGTCGGCTTCGAAAGTTTCGATCTGTCGCTCGAGGGCTGGTTTCGCCTCGCCGGCGCCGCGGTGATCGCCGTGCTGGTCCTGGCCTCGGTCGCGCTGTCCAGCGATGCCGGACGCGTGCTCAGCGCGATGCGGGACAATGACGAGCGCTGCAGTTATCTCGGGATCGACACTTCGCTGGTTCGCATCGCCCTTACTGTCGTCGCAGGCGTTGTCGCGGCTCTGGCCGGTTTCGGCTATGTCGGCTTCAGCGGTGTCGCCGCCCCCGAAAATGCCGGCTTCGTCTTCGGTACCCAACTCGTGGTCATGGTGGCGCTCGGCGGGCGCGGATCCCTGATCGGCGCGGTGGTGGGCGCCCTGGTGATCGAAGTCGCCAGCGCCTATCTCTCGAGCAGCCTGCCCTTCGTGTGGGAATTGATCGTGGGCGTGGCTTTCGTCGTCGTCATCGTCGTGCTGCCCGGCGGCTTGTTCGGCAGTCTGCGCGACGTCGGCACCATGATACGCCGCCGCACCGGTGCCGCGCCGGCGCGGGCTTCCTCGTTAGTCACCCTGGCTACGCTGGCGCGCGCCGCCGTTGCGCCCGATCGGAACGATGTTGTGGTCGAGGCCGCCGGCGTCTCCAAGCATTTCGGCAGCCTGTCGGTGCTGTCAGGCGTATCGTTCACGGCGCGGCAGGGCGAACTCGTTAGCATCGTTGGGCCGAACGGCGCGGGCAAGACGACGTTGATCCGCTGTCTCGCCGACGGCCGCGAGCGCTCCGAAGGGACGGTGCGCGTCGCCGGACGCTCGATCGATCGTCTGGCGCCCGACCGGATCGTGCGCCTCGGCCTTGGGCGCAAGTTCCAGGCGGCCTCCGTGTTCGAGACTCTGAACGTGGCTGATTGCCTGCGGATCGCGCGCGTAAGGGGTGAACGACCGTCCTTCGTTGGGGCCTCGCCGGTTCTGGCCCTGCCGGCTGCGGCGCGCGCGGTGGTGGAGAGTTCGGGTTTGGCCGAACGGCTGGGCGAGGAAGCGCGGTTTCTTAGTCACGGCCTGAAACAGGCTCTCGAACTCGCGATGGTTCTGGCGCTTGAACCGCAAGTGCTGCTTCTTGATGAGCCGACGGCGGGGCTGACGCGCGCGGAGCGCCAGGGTTTTGCCGGCATCCTCACCGACCTGGTGGCGCGGCAACGTCTATGCGTCCTGATCATTGAGCATGACCTCGATTTTGTCCGCCAGATCTCCTCGCGGATCATCCTGTTGCACCAGGGGCGTGTCGCTCTTGACGGTCCAGTATCCGACGTCGTCGACGACCCCCTGATCCGCGAGATCTACACCGGAAACAATCGTCCGAAGGAGGCGAGGTGACGTCATGACCGCCGCCCTCGAACTCATCAACCTGACCAGCGGCTACGGCAGTTCGACCGTCGTTCACGGGGTTTCGCTGCAGATCGCTCCCGGCGAGATATTCGCCCTGGTCGGAAAGAACGGCATGGGTAAGTCCTCGCTGCTGAAGACGATTCTTTCGTTTCTGCCGGCACGGGAGGGCGCGGTCCGCCTCGACGGACGCGATGTCACGCGGCTCGCTCCCTTTCGCAAGCGCGCGCTCGGGCTCGCCTATGCGCCGCAGGAACAGGCGCTATTCCAGGATCTGAGCGTGCGCGACAACCTCCGGCTCGGGGTTGGCGACGATCGCGCCTTCGAGGCAAGCTTGGCCGACATCTCAGGCTGGTTTCCCGTGCTCACTGCGCGACTTTCCCAGCGTGCCGGCACCTTGTCGGGAGGCGAACAGAAAATGCTGATCGTGGCGCGCGGGCTGATTGCCAAACCGCGTCTGCTGCTTCTCGACGAGGTGACCGAAGGCCTGCAGCCTTCGGTCGTGGACCGGCTCTCTGAAGTGCTGGCAGCAACGCGGCGCGATCGCGGCACTGCGATACTGGTGGTCGAGCAGCATCTGTCCTTCGTCCTTGGGCTTGCGGATCGCTTTGCCGTGCTCAAGCGCGGCGAAGTCGTGGACACCGGTCCAGTCGATGCCGGTTCGGCGGCGCGGATCGACGAACATATGCGGCTGTAAGGCTCGCAGAGCAACCCGCGCACTAGCGACCGGCTGCCCGGCAAGCGTCCGGCAGCGCATTGCGTCGTCCATGCCTTAAGGCCGATCGGAATCGCCATGGGTTTTGCGGCTTGTCGCGCGAACCCCAACAGCCCTACTTGCAATGTTTAGTAAATCGTGATCCACTAAACAAATCGAGCTTCGCCGGGTCCTAAGAATCCGGGTAGGCGCGAGGAAACGTCCGTTTAGTCATTCAGCCCGTCAAGGACTGTGTCGCTCTGCTCGAAGCATTCGAGCGGGTAGGAAAGCCGCGCCATGTCGATGGCCGGCGCCACTGGGAGGGAGAACGCGTAATGAAACAGACAATGAAGGCGCTTCTTGTTGCGTGCGGAGCTCTTGCCTCCGCGCTCGGCGTCGGAGCGACGACCACGCCCGCGCAGGCGCAGGGCAAGACCATCACGCTGTGCTGGGCCGCATGGGACCCCGCCAATGCGTTGGTCGAATTGTCGAAGGACTTCACCACCAAGACAGGTATTGGTATGAAGTTCGAATTCGTGCCGTGGACCAATTATGCCGATCGTTTCCTGAACGAACTCAATTCGCACGGGTCGCTGTGCGATCTTATCATTGGCGATTCGCAATGGATCGGCGGCGCTGCGGAGAACGGCCAGTACGTCAAGCTCAACGATTTCTTCAAGAAGGAAGGAATCAGCATGGACGACTACATGCCGGCGACCGTGGTCGGCTATTCCGAATGGCCGAAGAACTCGCCGAACTATTGGGCGCTGCCCGCGATGGGCGACGCGGTCGGCTGGACCTATCGCAAGGACTGGTTTGCGCGGCCGGACGTGCAGAAGGATTTCAAGGCCAAATACGGCCGGGATCTCGCCGTGCCCAAAACGCTCGATGAACTCCACGACATCGCGGCGTTCTTCCAGGGTCGCGACATCGACGGCAAGAAAGTCTATGGCGCCTCGATCTATACCGAGCGCGGCTCCGAAGGCATCACCATGGGCGTTTCGAACTATCTCTATGACTACGGCTTCAAATACCAGGATCCCAACAAGCCCTATGCGATGGACGGGTTCGTCAACTCGCCTGGCGCCGTCAAGGGGCTCGAGGCCTACAAGGAGCTCTACAAGTGCTGCACGCCTCCCGGCGCTTCCAACTCCTACATGTCGGAAGGTCTCGATGCCTTCAAGTCCGGGCAGGTCGCGCTGCAAATGAACTTCTTCGCCTTCTTCCCGGGCCTCTTCAAGGACCCGAATGTCGGCGGCGACAAGATCGGCTTCTTCGTCAATCCGGCTGGCCCCGCGGCGCAGGCGACGCAGCTCGGCGGACAGGGGATTTCGGTGGTTTCCTACTCCAAGAACCAGGGTGAAGCGCTGCAATACATCAAGTGGTTCTCCGGCGGCGACGTGCAGAAGAAGTGGTGGGCGCTGGGCGGCTATTCCTGTGCCAAGTCAGTGCTGAACGATCCGAGCTTCCCGAGCAGCGCGCCGTTTGCGAAGGAGTTCCTGCAGTCAATGGGAATGGTCGTCGACTTCTGGGCCGAGCCCTCCTACGCCCAGCTGCTGCAGGCCGAGCAGAAGCGCATTCATGACTACGTCGTGGCTGACAAGGGCACCGCACAGGAAGCGCTCGACGGCCTGGTGAAAGACTGGAAAGCTGTCTTCAAGGAAGAAGGCAAGTAGTCCCAGGGCAATCGCCTGGAGCGCGCCCGAGCGCGCTCCAGGTACTCTTCTGAAATTCCGATACCTGTCGCATCGCTGACAGTCTCGGCGCCAGGATCGAGCGAAGCCATGAACGATTTGAGTGCCTCATCGCAGATCATCCATCGGGCCGCGCTGGTCCGGCCGGGCGTTGTGCGCCGTATCCACGGTCTGTCGGACAAGGCACTGGCGTGGCTGTTCATCACGCCGACGATCGTGCTTTTGCTGGCAATCAATATCTTCCCGCTGGTCTGGACGATTTATCTGTCCTTCACCAATTACCGCGCAAACCGGGCCAACGTGCCGACGAAATGGCTGGGGACCGATTGGTACCAGTCGATCCTGACCGATCCGGACGTCTGGACGGCGATGCAGGTGACCGCGCATTTCGTGATCTGGACCGTGGTCATCGAGACCGTGCTTGGTTTCGGACTTGCCTTCCTGATCGACAAGAAATTTCGTGGCCACGGCATCTGGACCACGATCATCCTGCTGCCGATGATGCTGTCACCGGCCGTGGTCGGCAATTTCTGGACGTTTCTCTACCAGCCGCAGATCGGGTTGTTCAACTACGTGGTCGCCTTTCTCACCGGCCGCGACGCCTCGTCGTTCCAGATGCTGGGCGATGTGACGCTCAGTCCCTGGGCCATTGTCATCGTTGATGCGTGGATGTGGACACCCTATGTGATGCTGATCTGCCTCGCCGGCCTGCGCTCGATTCCGGACTACATCTATGAGGCGGCCGAGGTCGACCGCGCGTCGAAATGGCGGCAGTTCTGGTCGATCACGCTGCCGATGGCGCTGCCGTTCATCATGCTCGCGGTGCTGTTCCGCGGCATCGAGAACTTCAAGATGTTCGACATGGTCAACCTGCTCACCGGCGGCGGGCCGGGATCGACCACCGAAGTCGCCTCGATCACGCTCAAGCGCGCGGCGTTCGAGAGCTGGCGGACGGGCTATTCCTCGGCTTTCGCGATCATCCTGTTCGTGACGGTGTTTGGCCTTGCCAATATCTACGTGAAGGCGCTGAACCGGGTGAAGAGCCGATGAGCAACGCAGCCCATTCCGTCGTCGAACCCTCAGCCGGCACGCGCCGTTTCGCCGGCTCGCTGGTGGTGCTCTATGCCGTCATCACCATGATTCCGCTGCTCTGGATCGTGCTCACCTCGTTCAAGTCGCCGGACGATGCGATCTCCTATCCGCCAAAAATCCTGTTCACGCCGTCGCTCGAAGGCTATTGCAATCTCTTCACGACCCGCTCGCGCCAGACGCCGGAATTCATCAAGACGCTGGGACCGCCGCAGGGGCTCTGCGACGGTATCGCGCGCGACCGCAACATGGTCATCGCCGGACCGTCGAACTATGTGCCGCGTTTCGTCAATTCGCTGATCATCGCCTTCGGCTCGACGGTGCTCGCCGTTGCCCTCGGCACGCTGTCGGCCTACGGCTTCTCGCGGTTCCGCGTGCCGCTGAAGGACGATTTGCTGTTTTTCATCCTGTCGACCCGGATGATGCCACCGATCGCGGTCGCGATCCCGATCTACCTGATGTACCGCACGCTCGGGCTGTCGGACACAAGGCTCGGGATGATCCTGCTCTACACTTCGGTCAACGTTTCGCTCGCGGTATGGCTGCTCAAGGGCTTTATCGACGAGATCCCGAGCGAATATGAGGAAGCCGCGATGATCGACGGTTATACGCGCTTTCAGGCCTTCGTGAAGGTGGTTCTGCCGCAGGCGACGACCGGGATCGCGGCTACCGCGATCTTCTGCCTGATCTTCGCCTGGAACGAATACGCCTTCGCGGTGCTTCTGACATCCGGCAATGCGCAGACGGCGCCACCCTTCATTCCCATCATCATCGGCGAGGGCGGGCAGGACTGGCCGGCGGTGGCCGCAGGCACGACGTTCTTTCTGGTGCCGATCGTGGTGTTCACGGTGCTATTGCGCAAGCATCTGCTGCGCGGCATCACCTTTGGAGCCGTCCGCAAATGAGTCTGGATGCGAACTCATCGATGCCGCGCGCAGGCTTCACGGACAGGGTTCTGCGCCGCGGTCCGCTGGAGGCGATCGCGACCACGGTCATCGCCGCGGGTGTCGTCATGCTGATGCAGCCGTTTTCCCTGACGCTGTATTCCCTGTCGTTCGCGACCACCCTGTTCGGCACGGTGATGTTCACCGTCGTCTCGAAGGTCAGGGAGTAGGGCGCGATGGCACAGATCAGGGTCGAGGCGCTCAACAAATCCTTCGGGAATTTTCACGCCGTCAAGACCGCCAGCTTCACGGTCGAGGACGGCCAGTTCCTCTGCCTGCTCGGGCCTTCCGGCTGCGGCAAGACCACGACGCTGCGCATGATCGCCGGGCTGGAATTGCCGACCGCCGGCACCATTCGGCTCGGCGGCGAGGACGTCACGATGAATCGCGCCTCGGCGCGCGATATCGCCTTCGTGTTCCAGTTGTTCGCGCTCTATCCGCACCTCAATGTCCGGCGCAATATCGGCTTTCCCTTGAAATGCGAGGGCATCGGTGCGACGGAGCGTGAGCGGAGGGTCGAGGAGGTCGCGCGGATCCTGCGCATTTCCCACCTGCTCAACCGGTCGGTGTCGGGCCTTGCCGGCGGCGACCGGCAACGGGTCGCGCTTGGCCGGGCGATCGTGCGCAAGCCGAAATGCTTCCTGATGGACGAGCCGCTCGGGGCGCTCGATACCGAGATGCGCGAGGCGATGATCCACGAATTGCGTGCGCTGCATGACCGGCTCGGCGCGACCACGGTCTATGTGACGCATGACCAGCTCGAAGCGATGGCGATGGCCGACAGGATCGCCGTGATGAACCACGGTGTCGTCGAGCAGGTTGCGAGCCCGCGCGACATCTATGACCGTCCGGCTTCGCTGTTCGTCGCCGACTTCATCGGTTCGCCGCCGATGAACTTCCTGCCGTTTCGCGGCAGCCTGCAAGCTGGCTCCCGGGCGATCCGGCTTGGCGAACGCGACGTCGCCATTCCGGCGGCGCGCGAGGCGTTGACGGAAAGCGATCTCGTGCTCGGGGTGCGGCCCGAGCATGTGCGTTTCACCGATCAAGGCATGGTGCGGGGCGAGGTCTATGGCTCGGAATATCTGGGCACGACGCAGATCGTAACCGTGACGACGCGCTACGGCGCGCTCAAGGCCCGCGCGCCCGCGAGCATTTCTTTTCGAACCGGAGAGAATATCGGGCTCGACTTCCGCCCCGATACGCTGTCGATCTTCGACAAGGAGACCGGCCGGGCGATCCGCACCGCGTTGCATGAAGGAGGGGCGCATGGCTGAGGTCGAAATCAGGGCGGTCTCCAAGGCGTTCGGCAAGACGCAGGCGGTCGGCGATCTGTCCCTGACCGTTGCAGACGGCGAATTCGTCGCGCTGCTCGGGCCCACGGGCGCCGGCAAGACCACGACATTGCGCCTCGTCGCCGGACTGGAGATCCCGGACAAGGGTTCGATCCGGATCGGCGGCCGCGACGTGACCGGCGATGCGCCGGCCGATCGCGATGTCGCCTTCGTGTTCCAGCAATATTCGCTGTATCCGCATCTGACCGTGTTCGAGAACATCGCCTTTGCGCTGCGCGCGCCGATCCGCAGGGTGCCGGAAGCCGAGATCCGCGCCAAGGTGCAGGAGGTCGCGCGTCTGCTCCAGATCGAAACCAAGCTCGACAACAAGGCGACGCAATTGTCGGGCGGGCAGATGCAGCGCGTCGCGATCGGCCGGGCGCTGGTACGCTCGCCATCGATCTATCTGATGGACGAACCGCTCTCCTCGCTGGACGCCAAGCTGCGCGGCGAGATGCGGCTCGAACTCAAGCGCATCCAGACCGATCTCGGGGCCACGATCCTTTATGTCACCCATGACCAGATCGAAGCCATGACTATGGCTTCGCGGATCGGCGTGATCGAGGCCGGACGGCTGATGCAGATCGGCACGCCCCGCGAGATCTACGAGAATCCGGTCAATGCGTATGTCGCCGCGCGGCTCGGCCAGCCGGCGATCAACCTGCTGCCGGCGGCCTTGTTCGCCGGCGTGCCGCCGGCGGCCCAAACCATCGGCGCGCGGACCGAGCATCTGACGATCGTGCGCGGCGGCGGCGACGTGTCGGCAACCGTGACGCGGATCGAACATCTCGGCGACCAAAGCCATCTCCATCTCGACCTCGGCGGCCGGCCCGTCGTGACGTTGTCGGACCCCGAGGCGAACCTCGGCGCGGGCGACGTCGTGTCGCTCCGCCTCAACAAACCGCTGTTCTTCGATGCGGCCGGCGGGAGGGTCGCGGCATGACACTCGATCGGGCAGCCAGAGAAAAACTGGTGCGGGCGCTGGCGGCATCGATGATCGAGCACGCCGACGAACTGACCAGCCTCGACCAGGCGATCGGCGACGGCGATCACGGGCTGAACATGAAGCGCGGCTTCGAGGCGGTGCTGGCGACGCTGCCCGGCCTTGCGGACAAGTCGCTGCCGGAAATGCTGAAGGCGATCGGAATGACGCTGGTGATGAAGGTCGGCGGCGCCTCCGGACCGCTGGTCGGCACCTTCTTCATGGAATTGGGCAAGGCGCTTCCGGAGCTGCCGGCGCGTGCCGATCTCGTCGCGGCCACGGACAAGGCGATCAATGCCGTCAAGGCGCGCGGACGATCGGATGCGGGGCAGAAAACCCTGCTCGATGTACTGGTGCCGGTACAAGCCGTATTGGCCGATGGCGGCGATGCCAGGACGATCGCGGCGGAGGCGGCGCAAGCCGCCGACCGCACCACGCCCATGCTCGCCATCCGCGGTCGCGCGTCCTTTCTCGGTGAACGTTCGATCGGTCACATGGATCCGGGCTCGCGCTCGGCGTCCCTCTTGATCGGCGCGGCAGTTGCGATACTGGAATTCGAGGCAAATACATGAGCAATTCAAATTCCGGCAACGTCGGAATCGTCATCGTTTCACACTCCCCCAAAATCGCGGAGGGCGCGGCCGACATGGTACGTCAGATGGTCGGCAACGCCGTGCCGCTTGCCTGGACGGGCGGCGACCTTGATGGAGGGCTCGGCACGAATGTTGCTGGAATCCTCGAGGCGATCGAGACGGCCTGGTCGCCGGCCGGTGTGGCGATTCTGGTCGATCTTGGCGGCGCGGAGACCAATTCCGAAATGGCGGTGGAGATGCTGGCCGAAGACCGGCGCGCGCGCGTCGTCGTCTGCAATGCCCCGGTGGTCGAGGGCGCCGTGATCGCCGCGACCGAATCGTCTGGCGGCTCGCCGCTCGCTGCCGTCAAGCGTAGCGCGGAGGAATTCTATGCATGATGCCAACGCCGGTCGCGCGGCTGAAACTTTCGCGCCGCTGACGGCCTCGGCGGTTCTCGTCAATCCGGTCGGTCTCCATGCGCGGCCGTCGGTCAAGCTCACGCAGTGCGCGAAGGGCTTTGCCGCCAAGATCGAGTTTGCGCTGACGGCTGACGGGCCCTGGACCGACGCCAAGAGCCCGGTGAAGGTGATGCGCGTGAAGGCGCCGCAAGGCGCGACGCTGCATTTCCGCGTCACCGGTCCCGACGGCAAGGCGGCGCTCGCCGCCATGCTGGCGCTGGTGCATGACGGCTTTGGCGAGGCGTGAGGCGGTGAGCGAGATTCATCTCACCGGCCGCCCTGCATCGCCCGGCCTCGCCATCGGCCCGGTCACGGTGCTGGCAGCCGGCCTGGCGAACAGGACGGCGATCGGCGATCCCGCGCAGGAAGCGGCCGCGCTGCAGGCGGCGATCGAAGCCGCGACCGCGGAGATCGCGGAACTGATCGCGACGGTGCAGGGCGAGGCCGCGGAAATTCTGGAATTCCAGGTCGCGATGCTGGAAGACGACGCGCTGGCGGAAGGCGCCTACGACGCCATCTCGGCCGGAATTGCCGCCGACCACGCCTGGCGTTCGGCGCTCGACGCCGAGATATCGGGCTATCACGCCGCGGAAGACGAATATTTCCGCGCCCGTGCCGCGGATCTGGCCGATATCCGCGACCGCGTGCTGGCGCGTCTGAGCGGCGCGGACACCGCCGCGAAGATCACCGGCGGATCGATTGTCGCCGGTGACGATATCTCGCCGACCGCCTTTCTTGCCGCCGACTGGACGCACGGCGGGGCCATTGCGCTGGCGGCAGGCTCGCCTTCGTCGCACGTCGCGATGCTGGCGCGCGCGCGCGGAGCGCCCATGGTGGTCGGGCTCGGCCCGTTGTCGTGGAATGGGCGTCCGCCTTCATTGGCGCTGGTCGATGGGGACGCCGGCACCGTGATCTTCGATCCCGAGCCGGAAACGCTGCGCCTGTTCGAGTACCGCGTGGCGGCGGCCAACGCCGCGCGGGCTATCGCCGACGCCGGCCGCGCCGAGCCTGCCTTTACGGCCGACGGCCGGCCGATCGCGGTGCTTCTCAACATCGCCGCGCCGGAAGATCTCGCAGGCCTCGATCCCGGCATCTGCGACGGCATCGGCCTCGTGCGCACCGAATTTCTGTTTGAGGCGTCCCACGGCCTGCCGGACGAGGACACCCAATATGCGGTTTACCGGCGGATCCTCGATTGGGCGGAGGGACGGCCGGTGACGATCCGCACCCTCGATGCCGGCGGCGACAAGCCGATCAAGGGTCTGACTGTCGACGGCGAGAGTAATCCGTTCCTCGGTTTGCGCGGCATCCGCCTCTCGCTGGCGCGGCCGGAAGTGTTTCGCGTGCAATTGCGGGCGCTATGCCGCGCGGCCGTGCACGGGGCGCTGAAGGTGATGCTGCCGATGGTCGCCGTGCCATCGGAGTTCGACCGTGCCGCCGCCATGCTCGATGAAGAGTTCGCTGGCCTGAAAACGAAGGGGATGGCATGCGCCCGGCCGCCGCTCGGCATCATGGTCGAGGTTCCGGCGGCAGCGCTCCGCGCCCAGGATTTCAATGCGGCCTTCTACTCCATCGGCTCGAACGACCTGACCCAGTACACGATGGCGGCGGCGCGCGACGTCGGCGCCGTGGCCGACCTCAACGATACCGGTAATCCGGCGGTGCTGGCGCTGATCGCCGGCACCGTCGAGGCCGGACGCAAGCGGGGCATCGAGGTCTCGCTCTGCGGCGACGCTGGAGCCGATACGCGCCTGACGACAGTGCTGCTCGCCACCGGGCTGACGACGCTCTCGGTGTCGCCGATTGCGGTCGCCCGGCTGAAGGCCGCAATCGCGATGGTGGGTTCATGACGGACGATGCAGGCGAAGCTACACGCGAGCCCGGCGACAGCAATGTCGCGGAATACAAGCTCATCCTGCGGCGGGTGCTCGACAACCGGCCGTCCGGAACGCGGCTGAAGCTGGCGGCGGCGCTGGGCAAGAACCGCTCTTTCGTCACCCAGATCACCAATCCCGCCTATCTGGTGCCGATCCCGGCGAAGCATGTCGCGATCATCTTCGAAGTCTGCCATCTGTCCGGCGCCGAGCGCGCAGCGTTCCTCGAAGCCTATGGACGCGCGCACCCCGGCCGGCTGCGCGCGCCGCACCGCGATGCGCGCACGCGCACCCTCACGGTGACCGTGCCAGACCTCGGCGACGACAAGAAGAATCGGGCGCTCGAACAGCTCATCGTTGATTTTGCGGCACAGCTCGCGCGGTATGCCGAGAGTGTTGGTTAGAGCATGATCCCGAAAAGTGAATACCGGTTTTCGGAAAAGATCATGCTCAAACAGAAATAGAGAGGGGCTGACGATTCGAAGAAAAGTCATCTCCTCTGACGGCTTGATCCGGACTGCAAGATAAAAAGCCAGCGGGAGGACGTTTATGAAGAAGCTGATCAACGGCACCGATACGGTGCTCGAAGAAAGTCTTGATGGCCTCGCGGCAGCGCACGCGGATATCCTGCTGCTCGGTGCCGAGCGCAAATTCGTGCGCCGCCGCACCTTGAAGCCGGGCAAGGTCGCGCTGATTTCGGGCGGTGGCTCCGGACATGAGCCGCTGCATGCGGGCTATGTCGGCCTCGGCATGCTGGATGCCGCGTGCCCCGGCCAGGTCTTCACCTCGCCGACGCCGGACCAGATGATCGAGGCCGCGGAGGCGGTCGACACCGGCGCGGGCGTACTCTTCATCGTCAAGAACTACGAAGGCGATGTGATGAATTTCACCATGGCCGCCGAGATGGCCGGGCGAGAAGTTGCGAGTGTGGTGACCAACGATGACGTGGCGGTCGAGAAGTCGACCTACACCACCGGCCGTCGCGGCGTCGCGGGTACGCTGATCGTGGAAAAGATGGTCGGCGCCGCGGCCGAGACCGGACTGCCGCTTGCCGCGCTCAAGACCCTTGGCGACGAGGTCAACCGGCGCACCCGCTCCATGGGCGTGGCGCTATTGCCGTGCACGGTACCGGCGGCCGGAAGGCCGAATTTCACGTTGGCGGACGATGAAATGGAAATGGGCGTCGGCATTCACGGCGAGCCCGGCCGGCGCCGGGTGCCGCTGGCTTCTGCCGATGCGATCGCCGCCGAACTGCTCGACGCGATCCTGAAGGATCTTACGCCCGGCAAGGGAAGCGAAGTGCTGCTGCTCGTCAACGGCTTCGGCGCAACGCCTCTGATCGAACTCTATCTGATGGTCAACAGCGCCAAGCGGATTCTGGACGGTGCGGGGATCAATGCGACGCGCTTCCTGACCGGTTCCTACGTCACGTCCCTCGACATGGCCGGCGTCTCCATCACCGTCTCGGTGCTCGACAGCCAGGCAAAGACATTGTGGGATGCCCCGGTGCACACCGCGGCACTGCGTTGGAGCGTCTAATTGCGTCGGCGACGCAAGATTGTTGCAGCTGCATATTCTCTCGTTGGTCACGGGCAGCCGCCGGCCGGATGATCTTCTCTAAGAGAATGACCCAACCCGGGCCGCCCGGATTTGGAAGTAATATAGATATTTCAGGAGTTTGGCGGCTGGCTGGGGAACTAGGATTCGAACCTAGACAAACAGAGTCAGAGTCTGTTGTGCTACCGTTACACCATTCCCCAATGATATCAAATACTTAAAGCGTATTCTTCCAGCTCCGGCGACGGTTCGCACTCCGTCGATGCAAGCGTGCGTCCTTCTACTAGTTCAGTCCCGGCCTTGGCAAGCGCGCGGGGATGGGCTTCTTGCAAGGAGGCTGCGGCGAAGCCGCCGTCATGTTTGCCGCGGTCTTAAACGGCGGTCGGAGACGGGGCGGCAATGAGCGTGTATTTCGAGGAACTGGATTTCCGCCCGACGCCGATGGGAGTGCTCAGCCTGCGGCGGCGAAGGCGGCCCGGGTCGGATCTCGACGTCTACGAGATCAAACTCGGCGACGAGTTCCTGATGTCGAGCCTGTTCACCGTCGCCGAGATCGCGCTCGCCCGGATCGGATTGGCGGCGCTCGAGCGAAGCGATCTCGACGTCGTCGTCGGCGGCCTCGGGCTCGGCTATACGGCGCAAGCCGCGCTGGAAAATCCTTCGGTCAAATCATTGATTGTGGTCGACGCGCTGGCCGAGGTGATCGAATGGCACGCGCAGCGCCTGCTTCCGCTCGGCGAACAAATCACCGGCGATCCGCGCTGCCGCCTTGTTCACGGCGACTTCTTCGCGATGTCGGCTTCGTCGGCGGGATTCGATCCGCTCGCGCCCGGCCGCCGCTTCGATGCGGTGCTGGTGGATATCGATCACTCGCCGCGAAACCTGCTGCATCCGCGCCACGCCGCGCTGTATGAGCCGGCGGGCCTGACAAGGCTCGCCGAGCATCTGCATCCCGGCGGGGTGTTCGCGCTGTGGTCGAACGATCCGCCGGATCAGGCATTTCAAAGTGTGTTGGCAGGCGCCTTTGCAATTTCTGCGACGCATGTCGTGAGCTTCGAGAATCCGCTCCAGCATCGTGACGCCAGCAATACGATCTATGTCGGCATCAAAGCGAATCTGCCCATACAGAAGGCAATTTCCGGCGCAAGTCGTTAGCAGGCTTGATACTTTCGGATCGTCCGCACTGACCCAACTTGCCGATGCCGACCGGGCATGCAATGCTGCCCGCGCCAAACATCAAGGAAGCAGCGGGCGGCCACGTCTCCTGCATTCCGAGCCTTCAGAGCCTGGCATCGGGTGGGACCTTTCGGAGACGATCAGATGAAATTCAAGCATATTCTCGGGCTGCTTTGCGCCGCCTCAATGTCGGTTATGCTGGCGGGCAGTGCTCTTGCGCAGGACAAGACCGTCAAGATCGGCGGGATTTTTCCCTTGAGTGGCAATGCCGCTTCTACCGGCGTCCATACCAAAGCTGCGCTCGAAGTCGCGATGGATATTATCAACAACGCCCATCCCGAACTCGGCACTTTTCCGCTGGCCAAGAATGCCGGGCTTGCGGGCCTTGGCGGCGCCAAGGTCGAAGTGGTGTTCGCCGACAACCAGGGCAGCCCCGCCACCGGACAAAACCAGGCGCTGCGGCTGATCACCGAAGAGAAGGTGGTCGCGCTCACCGGCGCCTATCAATCCGGCATCACACTGACCGCCAGCGCGATTTCCGAAAAATACGGAATTCCCTTTCTCAACGGCGAGTTGGTGGCCGCGAATTTGACCGAGCGCGGCTTCAAATGGTTTTTCCGCACAACGCCGGTCGCCACCGACTTCGCCAAAATCTACAGCGACTTCCTCAAGGATATGAAGGCGGCCGGCGCGAAGACCGATACGGTTGCCATGGTGCATGACAACACCGAATACGGCACTTCGGTCGCGACCGTGATCACCAACGTGTTCAAGGAAAGCGGCCAGGGCGCCCCGATCGATATCGCTTACGCTCCCAACGCGACCGACGTGCAGGCCCAGGTGCTGCAGCTCAAGGAGAAGAAGCCCGACGTGCTGATCATGATCAGCTACACCTCGGATGCGATCCTGTTCGCCAAGACAATGCAGTCGCTCGACTACAAGCCCGCGATGCTGATTGCCGACGACGCCGGATACTCCGATCCGTCCTTCATCAAGGCGGTCGGCAAGATATCGCAAGGCGCGTTCAACCGTTCGTCGTGGAGCGTGGGACCGGCGGGTTCGCCGACCGCGCTGATCGCCGACATGTACAAGAAGAAGAGCGGCGACGAGATGGACGATACGGCCGCGCGCCAGATGCAGGGCTTCTTCGTGCTGTGCGACGCGATCGACCGCGCCGGCTCGACCGACCCCGCCAAGATCCAGGCAGCGTTGAAGGCCACCGACCTGAAGCCCGATCAGCTCATGATGGGCTACAAGGGCGTCAAGTTCGACGACAAGGGCCAGAACATCCTCGCAGCCGGCGTCATGATCCAACTGCAGGACGGCGAGAACTACACCACCGTCTGGCCCAAGACCAATGCCCAGAAAGCGCCGGTCCTGCCCTACAAGGGCTGGTGATATCCAAAGAGGGCGGGGCAGGTGTCCCGCCCCCATCATCCTCGTCGCAGCGTTGCCCGAGCTTAACCCGCAAGACTTGACCCTGGCATGTCCATTATCCTCGTTCAGGTGATTGTCGGCGGGCTTCTGCTTGGCGCCGTCTATGCGCTGTTTTCCTCAGGGCTCACGCTGGTCTGGGGCATGATGAACATCGTCAACTTCGCCCATGGCGATTTCGTCATGCTCGGCATGTATGTCGCGTTCGTGGTCTATACGCTGCTCGGCGCCGGTCCCTTGCTGGGCGCGCCCATCGCGATGCTGGTGCTCGCAACCGTCGGCGTCGTCGTCTATTTCGGCCTGATCCGCGACATCATGAAGGGGCCGATGCTGGCCCAGATTCTCGGCACCTTCGGGCTCGCGCTGTTGTTGCGCTATTCGGTGTTCTGGTGGTTCGGCGCCAATTTCCTGTCGCTGCCGGAAAACATCGTCGGCGGCACCTTCGATATCCTGGGTCTGCGCCTCCAGGCCTCGCGTCTGCTGGCCGGGGCCGTCGCGCTGCTGGTGACGCTCGGGCTGCACCTTCTGCTGACGCGCACGTCGCTCGGATCGAAAATGCTGGCGGTGGCGGAGGATTCCACCGCGGCGCAATTGATGGGGATCCGGCCCGATACCATGCAGGCGATTGCGTGGGCGATCGCCGCGGGCGCGACCGGGATTGCCGGCGCGCTGATCGCGACCTTCTTCTACATCGTGCCGACCGTGGGAGAGACGTTGGGCATCGTCGCCTTCGTCACGGTGTCGCTCGGCGGCTTCGGCAGCGTGCCGGGTGCGTTGATGGCGGGACTTCTGATCGGGGTCATCGAGTCGCTGTCGGCGTACTGGATCGGCGCCGTCTACAAGGACATGGTGGTGTATTCGCTGTTCCTCGGCTTCCTCTGGTTCCGGCCGCAAGGCCTGATGGGCAAGACGTGATGCGGCGCCTGGTCTGGGCCTCCGTGCTGCTGGCGCTCTTTGTCGCCTATCCCTTGCTGTTTTCGACCCCGTTTCAGCAGCGGCTCGGCGCACTGGTGCTGCTTTATGCGATCGCGGCGTCGGCCTGGAACATCGTTGGCGGTTATGCAGGCCAGGTCTCGGTAGGCCACGTCGTTTTCTTCGGCTGCGGTGCCTATGCTGCGATGGGCGCTTACACGCATTTTGCATTTTCACCGCTGGTCGGCATTCCCGCCGGCATTGTCGCCAGCGTGGCGATCGCGGCCGTGATCGGCGTGCCGACGCTGCGGCTGTCCGGTCATTATTTCAGCATGGCGACCATCGCGGTCGCCGAACTCTGCCGGCTGATCGTCACCAACACCGATTATCTCGGCGCGGCAGTCGGGCTGAGCGGTCCCACCGTGCCGCGCAATATGTTCGATCTCTCCTTCATTTCGGCGCTGCCATATTACTATTTGTTCCTGAGCGTCCTCAGTCTCACGCTCGGCATCACCTGGTGGATGGCGAACAGCCGGATGGGATTTTATCTGCGCGCGATCCGCGATTCCGAGCGCGCGGCGCGCTCGCTCGGCGCGCCCGCCAGCCGCACCAAGCTCTACGCCTATATGCTCAGCGCGGGCCTGACCAGCGTCGCCGGCGCGCTGTACGCGATGATGTTCGGCTTCGTCGATCCGGAATCCGGGCTCGGCATCCTGATCTCCGTGAAGATCCTGATCATGGCGGCGCTCGGCGGCGCGGGGCTGTTGTTCGGACCGCTGGTCGGGGCGGCGATCCTGGTGCCGCTGGAGGAAATCTCCAACAATCTGCTCGGCGGCAAGGGCGCAGGCCTCACCTTCGTCGTCTATGGCGCGATCATCGTACTGATCGCGCGGTTCCAGCCGGGCGGCATCGTGACCCTGTTCAAGCGGCTCTGGGCCAGGCGTGCGAAGGCGCAGGACGCGCCAGTCGCGGCGGGAGCAAGCCATGCTCCTTGAAGCGCGCAACGTCACCAAAGCCTTTGGCAGCTTCAAGGCCGTGGACGCGGCCTCGGTGACGCTGGAGCAGGGCGACATTCTCGGCCTGATCGGGCCGAACGGCGCCGGCAAATCGACCTTCTTCAATTGCCTGACCGGCGACCTCACATCGACTTCCGGCAAGGTGATCTTCGAAGGTCGGGACATCACCGACCTTGCGCCGGAGGCGCGCGCGCGGCTCGGCCTCGCGCGCTCGTTCCAGGTGCCGCAGACCTTCGAGAGCATGTCGGTGCTGGAGAACGTGATGATCGGCGCGTTTCTGCGCACCTCGCATCGCGCTGAAGCCGAAGCACGCGCCCGCACCGTGCTGGAACGGGTCGGCATGAGCCGGCTTGCGGATGCGCCGGCGCGCTCGCTGGGCACGCCCGGCCGCAAGCGGCTGGAAATCGCGCGTGCGCTGGCGACCCAGCCAAAAGTGCTGCTGCTCGATGAGGCTATGGCGGGGCTCACCCAGCGCGAAGTACAGCTTGCGATCGAGCTGGTGCGCGACATCCATCGTTCGGGCATCACGCTGGTCATCGTCGAGCACATCATGGAAGTCATCATGTCGCTGGCGAGTCGGGTGGTGGTGTTTCACCAGGGCCGCGAGATCGCCCGCGGCAGCCCGCGTGAGGTCACGGGCAATCCGGCCGTGATCGAAGCTTATCTCGGCAAGCGCGCCGCCAAGGCTGCCGCCGGCCATACGCCGATCGAGCTGATGGGCGGACCCGCGACATGACCGCGCCTCTGCTCAGGATCGAGCATCTCGAAGTCCGCTACGGCGACCTGATCGGCGTCTCCGACGTGTCGCTCGAGGTGCCGGAAGGCAGCGTCGTCGCGCTGCTCGGCTCCAATGGCGGCGGCAAGACCACCACGCTTAACGCCATCGCCGGTCTCATCCCTGTGCATTCGGGATCGATCGCCTTTCGCGGCGAGGAGATCGGCGGCGAGCCGGCGTTTTCGATCGTGCGCAAGGGGCTGGCGCTGTCGCCGGAAGGCTGGCGGCTGTTCGTGCAGCAGAGCGTCGAGAACAATTTGATGCTTGGCGCGACGCCGCTGCGCAACAAGGCGTGTGCCGCAGAACTACTGGAACGCGTCTACGAAATCTTTCCGAAGCTGGCCGAGCGGCGCAACCAGCGCGCCGGCACCATGTCCGGCGGCGAACGGCAGATGCTGGCGGTCGGCCGCGCCCTGATGAGCGATCCCAGGCTGCTGATGCTGGACGAGCCGTCGCTCGGACTGGCGCCCGCCGTGGTCGAGTCGATGTACGAGACGTTCGGGCGGCTGCACAGGCAAGGGCTCACGATCCTGCTCGCCGAGCAATCCATCGAGCTCGCGCTCGAGGTTTCGGATTTTGCCACCGTGCTGCAGGTCGGCAGGAGCGTGCTATCGGGCCCGGCGTCGGCCCTTGCCGACGATCCGCAGGTGCAGCACGCCTATCTCGGCACCGCCTGAGGCGCCGCGCTATTTCTTGCGCCTGCCGGCCCCGGACAGCCTGATCTCGGCTTCGAGGAGCAGCAGGAGGCCGCCGCTCAAACGCTCCTCCATCTCCTTGTCGTGAATCGACAGCGGTCCGGGATCGTTGAGGATGGCGTTGACCAGCGTCCCCAGCACGACTTGGAATCCGAACGCGATGCTGCGGCTCTTCGCGGCGGCGCGGCCCTTGCCCATGGCGCGGAGCAGGGGAGGCGTGGCGCCGGCGGTGTTGGCGCGCGCCAGACCCTTGAAGGTATTCCACCGGTCCGGCCGGGTATCGTCGTGCTGGAGCGCGGCGCGCAGCACCCCTTCATGATTTCGGACCCAGCCGATGATCCCACCGACGAGGAGACGGCAGAGCCCGGCGAGCGAGGTGGCATTCAACTGGGTATTCCCGGTCATCGCCGACAGCCTGCGCTCGCCATCGCGGGCGGCCAGTTCGATCAAGGCGTTGAAATAGGCCTCCTTGCTCTCGAACCGGCTGTAGAACGCGCCGACGGTGGCGCCGACCTTGCCGCACAACGCCTCGATCGACAATTCGGCGAGGCTGCGCGTTCGCAGCATGTCGGCGCCGGCCTCAAGCAGCGCCGCCGTCATTTCGCGGCTCCGCTTCTGCCGCGACGGGGTGACGCCGGGAAAGTCCAGATGGCTCGCCTCGCGCTGCATCAGCTGTTGCGCTCCCTCGCAAAAATAATCATAATGATAATTCGGATTATGGTTCTTGGCAATGCTCGCTGGCGACACCGGCGGCCTCGGGCGGCACGCCACGGAGAAGCCGGAACATGGACGAACGGCGGATCAACCGCCGGCGTTGGCATCGGGGAGGAACGCATGAGCGCAGGCGGCGACAAGGTCTTTCGCGGCACCATTGGCAAGACCATCGCCGGCTCAAAACCCTGGTGGCCGCCGGCGCCAAAGCCGCCGGCAGGGGCTCCCAACATCCTCGTAGTGCTGTTCGACGACGTCGGCTTTTCCGATTTCGGCTGCTATGGCTCGCCGATCAAGACCCCTTGCATCGACAAGCTTGCGGCCGAGGGGCTGCGTTACTCGGGCTTTCACACCACAGCGATGTGCTCGACCACGCGCGCGGCACTTCTGACCGGCCGCAACCATCACTCGGTCGGTGTCGGCTGCCTCGCCAATTTCGACTCCGGCTATCCCGGCTACCGCGGCAAGATCGCGCGCGAGGCCGGAACGCTGGCGGAAATGCTGAAAGCCCATGCCTATCGCAACTACATGGTCGGCAAATGGCATGTCACGCCCTTGACCGAAAGCGGTGCAACCGGGCCGTTCGACGGCTGGCCGCTGGGGCGCGGCTTTGACCGCTTCTATGGTTTCCTCGACGCCGAGACCGATCAGTTCGCGCCGGAACTGGTATCGGACAACACCCATATCGATCCGCCCGGGACGTTTGCCGACGGCTATCACCTGACCTCGGACCTGGTCGACCAGGCGATCCGCTTCATCGGCGACCACATCGCCGATCGCCCTGATCTGCCCTGGCTGACCTGGGTCGCCTTCGGCGCCTGCCACGCGCCGCATCAGGCGCCCGCCAATATCATCAAGAGCTATGACGAGGTGTTCAAGCACGGCTGGGACGTCGAGCGCGAACGGCGGATGGCGCGGCAAAAGGCATTGGGGATCGTTCCGCCCGAAACCGAGATGCCCGCGCGCAACGACGGCGTCAAAGCCTGGGACGAGCACAGCGCCGATGAGAGGCGCGTCTTCACCCGCCTGCAGGCGGCGTTCGCCGGCATGCTCGACCACGCCGACCGGCATCTGGCGCGGCTGATCGCGTTTCTGGAAACCGCCGGCGTGCGCGACGATACGCTGATCCTCGTGCTGTCGGATAATGGCGCCAGCCAGGAGGGTGGCCCGCTCGGCTTCTTCAACGCCATGGGTCCGTATAATTTCCGTCCCGAGCCGATCCCGGAAAAGCTGCGGCGAATCGACGACATCGGCGGCCCGGACTCCCACACCAATTTTCCGCATGGCTGGGCGATGGCGTCCAACACGCCGCTGCGCCGCTACAAACAGAACACCCATGGCGGCGGCATCCGCGATCCCTTCGTGATTTCATGGCCGAAGCGGGTGCCGGCGAAGGGCGAGTTGCGCCATCAATTCGTCCACGCCAGCGACCTCGTGCCGACCTTGCTCGAACTGGTCGGCGTCAGCGCACCGGAGGCCAGATCGCGGGCACCGCGCAAATGCCGATCGAAGGCGAAAGCTTTCGCCCGCTCCATCAAGGACGCCGCGGCGTCCTCGAAATCATCGCCGCAATATTTCGAGATGTTCGGGCATCGCGGCATCTGGCACCAGGGCTGGAAGGCGGTCGCCTATCATCCGCCGGGCACGCCGTTCGAGAACGACAAATGGGAGCTGTTTCATCTCGACCGCGATTTCTCGGAAACCCACGATCTCGCCGCGAAAGAACCGGAACGCCTGGCGGAGATGATCAAATTGTGGTGGAGCGAGGCGGAGAAGCACAATGTGCTGCCGCTCGATGACCGTTTCGGCCCGCGCTTTGCCGAGAACGCCGCGCGCTTCCAGGGCGCGCGGAACCATTTCGTGTTCCACGCCGGAATGGGGCATGTGCCGACCGACGTCGCGCCCGACGTGCGCAGCCGCAGCTACACCATCGAAGCCCATGTCGAGCTGGGCGATGCCGGGTCCGAGGGCGTTCTGATCGCGCATGGCGACGCTACCTCGGGCTACAGCCTCTACGTCAGGGACGGCCATCTGGTTCATGACCTCAATATCGGCGGCGGCCATGAGATCGTCCGCTCGGACCGCAGGATCCCGGCCGGCGCGCGCCGGCTCGGCGTGCACGTCAAGCGCCTGGTTCGCGAAACCCCGCCCGCCAAGGGTTCGCGCACCGGGGTCTCGGAATATACGCTGCTGATCGACGGCGAGCCGGCCGGATCCCTGCAGACCCAGCTCGGATTCCACACCCTGATCTCGTGGTCGGGTCTCGACATCGGCCGCGATCGCTCGAGCCCCGTGTCGCATTACGCGGCGCCGTTCGAATTCACCGGACGGTTGCTGCGGGTCACGGTCGCCATGCATAACGACCAGAAGCTCGACGGCGACGGTATAGGCGCCGCCGAAATGGCGCGGCAGTGACAGGGTCCTCAAAGGTTATCATGCCGGGGCGGTGCGAAGCATCGAACTCGGAATCTCGAGATTCCCCGATGCGCAATTGCGCATCTGATGTCTGGTGCGAGAGGGACGCGACTTCTGTTTCTATCATGGCTGGGGTCTATCCTGCCGCGGGAAGGCAGCCGCGGGGACCGTCATTCCTTGCCTTTAAATCATGAAGACCTGTACTCTCTGGCGGGAGGTTGACGGGATGACGGCTCGCTTTCAAGAGACCGGATTGATGTCGGTTGCTAATCGGGTCATCCGGGTCGCGACCAGCCGCGGGCGGGGAGCGGCGGTAAGCGGCTCCTCAACGTCGCTGGCAGCCGCGCCGTTCACTTTTGCCGTCGGGAGCGGTCAGCGCGAGCTCCGGCTTGATCTGTTCCGCGGCCTCGCCTTGTGGCTGATCTATATCGATCACGTTTCACCGGATATCCTGACCTGGGGCACGATCCGGAATTATGGATTCAGCGACGCCGCGGAAATCTTCATTTTCATCTCCGGCTTCACGGCGGCGCTGGTCTATGGCAGGGCCATGTTCGAGTCGGGGATGCTGATCGGAACGGCGCGCGTGCTGCGGCGGGTCTGGCAAATCTACACCGTGCATCTTTTGCTGTTTCTGGTGCTAATCGGTGAAATCGCCTACGTCACGGCGGTCTCGGAAAAATCCTTCTACATCCACGAGATGGAGGTCGCGGAGTTCTTCAATGAGCCCGGGCAAGTGATGATTCAGGCGCTGCTGTTGCGCTTCCGGCCGCTGAACATGGATGTACTGCCGCTCTACATCGTGCTGATGGCTTCTCTTCCCCTGGTCCTCATGCTGGCGCGATCGCAAAGGGATTTGCCGCTGATCCTGTCGATCGCGCTCTACATCCTCACGATCCGGTTCGACCTGCATTTGTCGACCTATCGGGACGGTTTCTGGTCGTTCAATCCGTTTGCGTGGCAGCTTCTTTTCGTTTTCGGCGCCTGGTGCGCGCTGGGCGGCGGGCCGCGGATATCGCCCATTATCGGCTCGCCCGCGACATTCTGGGTGGCCGTCCTCTATCTCTGTGCGGCCTTCTTCATCACTATGACCTGGTATTTCCCCTATCTGGAGACCCTCCTTCCCGCCTGGCTTATCCGCGCGATCTATCCGATCGACAAGACCGATTTCGACGTATTGCGCTTTGCCCATTTCCTGGCGCTCGCCGTCGTCGCCCTGCGCTTCGTACCGGGCGACTGGCCGGGATTGCGGTCGCCCTGGTTTCGGCCGCTCATCCTGTGCGGGCAGTATTCGCTGCAGATCTTTGCGCTCGGGGTCGCCTTGTCGTTTGCGGGTTATGCGCTCCTACTGGAGCTGTCCGCAGGCGTGGTGCTGCATGTCATCGTCGGCATTACCGGTATCCTGATCATGTGCGGCGTCGCAAGGGTCTTCACCTGGTACAAGTGGGCCATGATCGGGCGCGGGCGTGCCCAGGATCCTATTGCGGCCGAGCTGAAGACGCAAAGTCCATGACGGGCACCTGAAATTTGAAGAAAAAGGGAGAAAAAAGTGAAAGTCAGCAGATATCTCTTCGCCATCCTGCTTTTTGCCGGTGCACTCCAAAGCCTACCTGTGCAGTCGCAGGAGGTGAAGGTAGGCGATCTCGTTATTTCACAACCTTGGAGCCGCGCTGCGCCGCGCGGTGCAGAATTGGCCAGCAGTTATCTGACGATCGAAAACAAGGGAACGACGCCAGACCGCTTGATCGGAGGATCGACGGAAATCGCCGAAAAGCTTCAAATCCAGCAGAGCGGCATGGTCGGGGGCGGGCTGACCTTAACTCCCGTTGAAGGAGGATTGACGATCTCCCCCGGCGACAAAGTGGTGTTGGCGCCTCACGGCTATCACCTCACCTTGTCGAACCTCAAGAGCCGGATGAAGAAAGGAACCAAAGTGCCAATGACGCTTGAGTTTGAAAAAGCGGGCAGGGTCGCCGTCTCGTTTGACGTGCTTGGCACCGCCTCAACAGGACCGGTCGCGCCCAAAGCCTCGGCGCCAGATGACGGCAAGATGAAGAAATGAGGATGCGCTTTCCCCGCAAGGGCAGACACCGGTCGGCGCTTTCGGCAGGTCCGGTTTCGAGCGATCCGCTCAGGCATCTGCAGCGGTACCCGGTTGGTTGGAAGGCCGCCAACAGGGCCTTGTTGATTGCCGTGGATCGAGTGAACGAGCGTAGCCTGGCGTGCAACTCTACCTTTCAGTTGGCAAACATCTTGGCTAAGCTTCGGTTTTCGCATTCGTAACATTGCAGTGCACCATAAGATAAAATGGATGGAACGTGATGGCCCATAAGGATGACGTAGCTCTCATGCGTCCCGTCGAGCGCGATCTCCGGCTTGATCTGTTGCGCGGCTTGGGCCTGTGGATGGTTTTCCTCGATCACGTTCCGAACGACATCGTCGCCTGGTTGACGCTTCGCAACTACGGATTCAGCGACGCTGCCGAGTTCTTCGTGTTCATTTCCGGCTACCTTGCCGGCTTCATCTACGGTCCTATTATAGCCGGCGGTAATTTTCTCGCTGCCACCAAGCGACTATGGAAGCGGGCCGTGCAAATGTACGTTGCCCATATCATGCTGTTCCTGATCTTCACCGCGCAGATCGCGCGTGCCGCCAGGAAATTTGACAATCCGATGTATGAGAATGAATTCAACGTCTTCAATTTTCTCCAGCATCCCGACATCCTGATCGGACAGGCGCTCACGCTGCGGTACAAGCCGGTCGATCTCGACGTGCTGCCGCTCTATATTTCGCTGATAGCGGCTTCGCCGCTGATCCTGTGGTGCATGGTGCGCCGCCCGAACCTGACCTTGCTCGGCTCGGCGGTGCTGTACGTTTTGGCTCGCTGGTTCGACTGGAACTTCCCTTCATATCCACCGGGCGCGACCTGGTACTTCAACCCGTTTGCCTGGCAATTGCTGTTTTTTTTGGCCGCATGGTGCAGCGTCGGGGGCGCCGCCAAATACTGGAATCTGATTCAATCCCGCATGGTGTTTGCGATATCCCTTGCATGGATTGCCTTTGCCTTCATGATCGTGATGACCTGGCACAGCGACTTTCTGGCATCGCTGATTCCGAAATGGATGATCAAGGCGATCTATCCGATCGACAAGACCGATCTCGATATGTTGCGTTTTACGCACTTTCTCGCTGTCGCGGTCGTGGTGTCGCGATATGTCCCGCACAACTGGGGACCGCTCACCGCCAAATGGACTTACCCGCTCAGGTTGTGCGGCCGGCATTCGCTGCCGATTTTCTGCATTGGCGTATTCCTGTCCTTTGGGGCGCATTGGGTCCTGGTGCAGTATGACTCAGGAATCTTGACGCAGATCGGCGTCAGCATCGCCGGATTCCTGATCATGATCGCAATCGGATGGGCTTTGGATCAGAGCCAGAAGGTCCCCGACTTGTTCGTCGAGGTAACCGATCTCGAGGCACCCAAGGCTGCGACCGGGCCGGGCACGGCGTGATCACCGCCGCCGCCCGAAAGGGCTCAGTTTTAAGCGTCATCGTCCATTCGGACTTCGTCAGAGGAGTCATCTATGCCCAGACGCCTATTGATCATCTGTAGCATACTTCTGTTTTCGACTTGCGTCGCACCGGCGCAAACTCCATCCCCCGAGGCTATGACCGCCGCGCGCAGCCTGGTTGCTACGCTAGGGCTGTCCGATCAGTACAAGGCGCTCCTGCCGGTCATTCTGCTAGGCCTCAAGCCCGTGCTGACACAGGAAAGGCCGGAAATGGAACGCGCATTCGATGCGGCGCTTCCGAAGGTGGCCGAAACCTATGCTCCATATTACACCGCGATGGTCGACGCCGCCGCCACCGTTTATGCCAACAATTTTACGGTGGACGAGCTGCGTGAAATAGAGGCGTTCTATGGCCGGCCGGCCGGAAAAAAGCTTCTGGAAAAGTCGCAAGCTATTGCGCAGCAGAGCACGCAGGTGGGTCGGGAAACCGGGCGCAAGGCGACCGAGGCCCTACGCGCGCGTTTGACCGAGCTGCTGCGGCAGACGGCGCACTAGGTGTGATGGTGCGGGATGATCAAGACCGAGGGGCATCTGACCGGTGAGCGCCTTCCCGGCATTGCGGAGAAAGCCTTGCCCTGGAGCAGGACGATACGATCAATCGCGCGCCTCGACGCCTACGATATCGCCACCGTCGCGCTGATCGCGGCGCTTGTCGTCATCGCGCTGTGGACCTTCAAGGATTACGCGATCTCCAACGATGAAGGCGTGCAGCATCACTATGGCGAACTGATCATTGCCTATTACCGCAGCGGATTCAGGGTTCGTGATCTATTTACCTTCCAGAATCTTTACCTCTACGGCGGACTGTTCGACATTATTGTCGTAGCGCTCGCCAATGTCATTCCGGCTGATCCCTACGAATTGAGTCATATCCTTTGCGCAATGACGGGGATTGGTGGGGTAGCCGCCAGCGCGGCGACGGCGCGATTGATTGCGGGTCCTCGCGCCGGTCTGATCGCGGCTGTGGCCCTTGCACTTTGCGGCGCATGGTACGGCGCCATGTTCAACCACACCAAGGACATTCCGTTCGCCGCCGCCATGACGGCGGCAACGCTGTTTCTCGTCCGCATCCTTGGCCAAATGCCGTTGCCTCGCATCATCGACGTCGCAGCGCTCGGGGTCTTCGCGGGGGCAGCTCTTGGAGTGCGAAGCCTTGGTTTGCTGCTGTTTGTCTATCTCGGTCTGGCGATCGTTATCTGCCTGCCCTGGCAAGAGAACGGTGGCGCGCGCTTGCGTTTTGCGACCATCTCCGCGTTGAGGACCTTCCCGGGGGTAGCGTTGGCGCTTCTCATCATGGTCCTGGCCTGGCCATGGGCCGCGCTGTCGCCGCTCAATCCGATCCGCGGTCTGTTTGCCTTTTCGGAATTTCATTACGCCATCCGCACCATGTTCGCGGGCCGCATTTACGAGATGGCCGATGTGTCGCGGATCTATGTTCCGGGCTATCTCCTGATCCGCGTGCCGCTGATCACTCTGGCCGGCGCGGCTGTCGCGATGAGTTCACTTCTTTGGCAACCCCTCGGACGCGCGCCGCAACAGCGGCGCCGCGAGCTCGCCCTGGTGTCATTGACGATCATAGTTCCGCTGGCAAGCGAGGTGCTGTTTCACGGACCTGCGTTTACTGGAATGCGGCATTTTCTATTCGTGCTTCCTCCGCTCGCGATACTGGCGGGCGTCGGTTTCAGTGAGTTGGTTGACGCGCTCGAAATGAAGGGCCGGCGGTTGGCCGCCGGCGCCATCGCTTTGGTTGGCGCATGCTTCTTGTGGGAGGGGGCAACCCTCGTCCGGCTGCACCCCTACGAGAACCTGTCCTACAATGCCCTGGTTGGAGGCCTTGGGGGGGCATTCCGCCGCTACGACATGGATTACTGGTTCAACAGCATGCCGGAGGCGATCCACCTGCTGGAGGCATATCTGCGCACCCAGAAACCGCTGGACGAGACCCAGCCCCTGAAGATCTATTCGGTTGCAGTTTGCGGGGAACGTTTGACCTTTGATCGGACCGTCACCAATCCGCAATTGCGATGGGATTTCAGACCCGCGTGGGAGGATTCCGAGTTCTTCATCGCGACGACACAAATGAATTGCGACCGCGATCTCGATGGCGAGATCGTCGGCACGGTGGAAAGATTTGGCGTTCCCATCGCCTATGTGAAGGACAGGCGGGCCATCATACAGCGAGCCACCGCAAGCCTTGCATCGACACAACCGTGAGAGCACCCCTGTGCGTATTACGGTTGCAGTCCTTTTGGTGGCTTGCGCGTGTCCCGAGTTCGGGTATGCGGAGCCGCCAGCGGCTGACAGAGTGTCGCTGAGCGAGCAGACAGTGACGTGGAGCACCGTTAAGGCAGCTATGCCGCGCGTGTCCCGGAATGACCGTTCAGGACATTTCGCGACGCCGGACTATTTGATCTTGTGGCAAGCGGCGGCAGAACGGGCTGGATCGGTATGCTGAAGTGTATCCTGCTCGGTTGCGCCGGCGCGCGCCGATATCAAATTACTCGGCGGCCTGCTTGATCGAGCCGTGCTCGCTTGCGGGATGATCCTGATCGGCATCGCCCGATCGTCCCCAGCCCGAGAACCAGTTGGATAGCCGGTCGAGATAGAGATACACCACCGGCGTGGTGAACAGCGTCAGCGCCTGGCTGACGATCAGGCCGCCGACCATCGCGTAGCCGAGCGGCTGGCGGATTTCCGATCCGGTGCCGGTGCCCAGCATCAGCGGCACGCCGCCCAGCATCGCCGCCATCGTCGTCATCATGATCGGACGGAACCGCAGCAGCGCGGCCTTCCGGATCGATTGCTCCGGCGACAGGTGCTCGTCGCGCTCGGCCGAGATCGCGAAGTCGACCATCATGATGCCGTTCTTCTTGACGATGCCGATCAGCAGGATGATGCCGATCAGGGCGATCAGGCTGAAATCGAACCCGAACGCCATCAGGATGGCGAGCGCGCCGACACCGGCCGAGGGCAGCGTCGAGAGAATGGTCAAGGGATGGATGTAGCTTTCGTAGAGAATGCCGAGGATCAGGTACACCACGACCAGCGCCGCCAGGATCAATAGCGGCACGGTGCTGAGCGATTGCTGGAACGCCTGCGCGGTGCCCTGGAAGCTCGAATTCAGCGTTGCGGGCGCGCCGAGTTCGACCATCGACTTCTGCACCGCAGCGGTGGCCTGGCCGAGCGCCACGCCCTGGGCGAGGTTAAAGCTGATGGTGATCGCCGGGAACTGGCCCTGGTGGCTGATCGAGAGCGGCCGCACCGGCACGCTGGTCCAGGTCGCGAATGTCGACAACGGCACTTGATCGCCCGTGGTCGGCGATTTGACGTAGATCTTGTTCAGCGTGTCGAGGCTGCCCTGCAGGTCCGGCAGGATCTCCAGGATCACATGGTAGCTGTTGAGCTGGGTGAAGTACTGGGTGACCTGGCGCTGGCCGAAGGCGTCATACAGCGTGTCGTCGATCAGCTGCGGCTGGATGCCGTAGCGCGCCGCGGTGTCGCGGTTGATCTTCAGTTCCAGCGTCGTGCCCTGGGTCTGCTGGTCGGTGGCGACGTCGCGCAGCTCCGGCAACCTCTGCATCTTCGCCAGAATCTTCGGCGCCCACTCGTTCAGTTCGCCGAGATTGGCGTCCTGCAGCGTGAATTCGAATTGGGTGCGCGTCGGCCGGCCGCCGAGCCGGACGTCCTGCGCCGCCTGCATGTAGAGGCGGGCGCCCTCGACCTTTTCAAGCTTGGGACGCAGGCGGGCGATGATCTGCTGGGCTGAGGCGTTGCGTTCATTGCGCGGCTTCAGCGTGATGAAGAGGTTGCCGTTGTTGCCGGCCCGGCCGCTGCCGCCGATCGCCATCGCCACGCTGGCGACGTCCGGGTCGGCCTGCACGATCTTGCCGAGCGCCTCCTGGTGCTCCTTCATCGCCGCGAAAGAAATGTCCTGCGAGGCCTCGGAGGTGGCGGTGATCAGGCCGTTGTCCTGTTGCGGGAAGAATCCCTTGGGAATGACGATGAACAGATAGACCGACAATGCGAGCGTTGCGAAAAAAATCAGCAGCGTCGTCTTGCTCCACCGCATTGCCCGGTCGAGGCCTCGCTCATAGGCATGGAGCATCGCGTCGAACGCGCGTTCGCTCCACTGATAGAAGCGGCCGTGTTTGGTCTCGCCATGCGCGCGCAGGAAGCGCGATGCCATCATCGGCGTCAACGTCAGCGACACCACCATCGAAACGAAGATCGTCATCGCCAGCGTCACGGCGAATTCGCGGAACAGGCGGCCGATAATGCCGCCCATCAGCAGAAGCGGAATCAGCACCGCGACCAGCGAAATACTGATCGACACGATGGTGAAGCCGATTTCCTTGGCGCCTTTGAAGGCGGCGGCAAGCGGCCGCTCGCCTTCCTCGATGTAGCGAGTGATGTTTTCCAGCATCACGATGGCATCGTCGACCACGAAGCCGACCGCGATCGTGAGCGCCATCAGCGACAGATTGTCGAGGGTATAGCCGAACACCCACATCAGCGCGCAGGCGCCGAGCAGCGCCAGCGGCACCGTCACCGCCGGAATGACGGTCGCCCAGAAACTGCGCAGGAAGATGAAGATGACCATGACCACCAGCGCGATGGTCAGGAGCAGGGTGAACTGCACGTCCTCGACGGCGGCGCGAATGGTCTGGGTGCGGTCGCTGATCAGCTCGATCTTGATCGCCGGCGGGATCGCCGCGACCAGCCTCGGCAGCATCGACTTGATCTTGTCCACGGTGTCGATGACGTTGGCGCCGGGCTGCTTGAACACCACGAGGAACACGCCACGCTTGCCATTGGCCCAGGCCGCCTGCTTGGCGTCCTCCGGGCCGGTAACGGCCTGGCCGATATCCCTGATCCGCAGCGGCCCGCCATTGCGGTACGCGATGATGACGTCGTTCCAGTCCTTGGAATCCAAGAGCTGATCGTTGGCGTAGATGGTATAGGCGCGCGTCGCGCCGTCGATGTTGCCCTTCGGGCTGTCGACCGTCGTGATCGCGATCTGGCTGCGGACATCCTCCAGCGACAGGCCCTTGGCGACTAGTTTCGCCGGATCGACCTGGATGCGGATCGACGGCTTTTGCTGGCCGCCGATGATGACCTGCGCTACGCCGGAGATCTGGCTGATCTGCTGCGCGAGCTGGGCGTCGACGGCGTCGCTCACGGTGGTCAGCGGCAGGGTGTCGGAGGTTGCCGACAACAGCAGGATCGGCGAATCCGCCGGGTTGACCTTGCGGTAGGTGGGCGGCGAGGGAAGGTTTTTCGGCAGTTGGCCGCTGGCGGCATTGATGGCGCCCTGAATATCGTTGGCGGCGCCGTCGATGCTGCGGTTGAGATCGAACTGGATGGTGACGGCCGCCGTTCCCAGATAGCTCGTCGACGTCATCTGGGCGATGCCGGGAATCTGCGCGAACTGCCGCTCCAGCGGCTGCGCCACCGACGTGGCCATGGTTTCGGGGCTCGCGCCCGGCAATGTCGCGGTGACCTGGATGGTCGGGAAGTCCACTTGCGGCAACGGCGCGACCGGCAACAGCGGATAGGCGACGAGGCCGACGAACAAAATGCCGGCCATCATCAACGACGTGCCGATGGGATACCGGATAAAGGGTGCGGAAATGCCCTCGCTCATTCCTGTTTGACCCCGGCTTGCGCTGGATCCGAGCTTGCCACTGCCGTGCTGACCACGGTTCCAGGCTGCACCTTGTACACGCCGGCTGTGATCACCTGGTCCCCCGGCGACAGACCCTCATCGACCACCGAGCGGCCGTCGATCGATTGGCTGACCTTGACCTTGCGCAGTTCGGCCTTGTTGTCCTTGCCCACGGCATAAGCATAGAGACCGCTATTGCCGTGCTGGATCGCATCGTCGGGAACCACGGTGGCATCCTTCAGGGTCTTCACCAGCAGCCGCGTGGAAACCGACTGGCCCGGCCACAAGGCGTGGTCCTTGTTGTCGAACACTGCCTTGAGGCGAATAGTCCCGCTGGTCGTGTCGACCTGATTGTTGATCACTGCAAGCTTTCCCTCGGAGAGGGTCTTCTTGCCGTCCGTCGTCAGCGCGATGACCTTGAGCGGGGCAACCGACTGCGCCTCGCTTATATACGGCAGTTGCTCCTCGGGCGCGGTGAAGATCACGGCGATCGGCTCGACCTGGGCGATCATCACAATGCCGGTTTGGGTGGCGGCGTTGACGATGTTGCCGATATCGACCTGACGCAGGCCGGCGACGCCCGAAATCGGCGCTTTCACCTGGGTATAGTCGAGTTGGGTCTGAGCATTGAAGATGGCTGCATCGTCGGCCGCCAGTTGCGCGGTCAATTGGGCAACGGTGGAGCGTTGCGTGTCGGTCTGCTGCCGGGTCGCGAATTCGCCGAGCTTGGTGTAGCGCTGGAGATCCAGATTGGCATTGGCCAGATTGGCTTCATCCTGGGCCTTCTTGGCCTTGGCCTGATCGAGTGTCGCCTGGTAGGGCCGGGGATCGATCTCGACGAGGAGGTCGCCCTGATTGACGATCTGGCCTTCCTTGAAGGCGATCTTGTCGATCTGTCCGTCGACCCGGGTCCGCACCAGGACGGTGTTGAAACCCTGCACCGTTCCGAGCCCGGTCAGAAAGACGGGAAAATCGGCTTTCTGGACGGGGGCGATGGTAACGCGAACCGGATTGGGTGTCGGTTTCTGGGCATTATTCGCCGTCGCCCGGCTTTCGCCATGGAACCGCTGCCAGCCATAAAACCCGCCCGCGGCGAGCACCGCGGCCAGCAAAACCCAACGGATGGTCCGCGCTATGGTCATGTCAGCTCATGCGTCCAAAAGTAAGTAATGGGTCTTCAAAACGGTTCCCATCGGCCAGATATAATATGCGTGCACTTTATGTGTAAACACACTATAGCTTGAAGAAACATAAACAATTGGAAAGCTTTGGGGAGCGGAAACTACGGAATGTCTCTCGATCTGAAACGCCAGCTCGTTGCGCAACTTGTCGAAAGCTCGCGCCTGTTACGCAACTATATCGATCACCGCGCCAAGGGCCGGGGCACCACCCGCGCGCAGTGGATTGTGCTGTTCCGTTTGCGGCAGCAGGAGGGCTTGTCCCAGGTCGATCTGGCCGAGGTGCTCGAGCTGCAGCCGATCTCGCTGGTACGCCTGCTCGATCGTCTGGTCGAGCATGGCCTGCTCGAGCGACGGCACGATCCCAGGGATCGCCGTGCCAACCGGCTGTTCCTGACCGCGAGCGGCCGACAGCTTGTCGACGATCTCGACAGCCTGCGGGATTCCATCGCCTCCGATGTGCTGCAGGAGATCCCTGACAGCGCGATCGAAACCAGCCTGCAGACGCTCCGGGACATCAAGGACCGGATCAAGGCGCAGGCCGAATCTTCCGGCACCATCGCCGCCAAGTAGGCGGGCAGGACTGAACAGCCGGACGAGCGCCCCGCGTCGCGCGCGCATTTGCCGAAATTGAACGTTTCCAATCTGGATCATGCCGCGACGCGTTGTCACCGCGGCGCGCGTCGGTCATATCACGGCGCGCGTGGCCGCGGCGCCGGGATCGCTGTGCGCCCGAGTTCGAGGAGTTGCATGATGGATGAATTGAACGGACGCATGATTGCCTGCCAGATTCTGATCACTGGCCTGATTGCGCGCGTCGCCAACAATTCACCCGATCCGCTGCGGTTTCTCACCGATTTTCGCGATGAAATCAGGGCCGTGGTGAAGGGCGTCAACATCGCGGGAATGGACAACACCGATCGCGTGCGGCAGGTCGCGCAGCGAACCGTCGATGAATTGTTTTCGCTGATGAAGCCGCCCAGCGTCGATTGATCGATGCGCGAAAGCCCGATTTGGCGGCCACTTTCTGCGACAGTTTAGAACACTTACAAACATTGTCTTTAGAACGATTTCAAACTCCAGCTTAGAATCGTTTTGATCTGGATGTATTCAAGCAACGCAAAGCCGCGTTCGCATTGACCCGAATTTTTTCGCTCGATACCAACGCTTCATCGCTCGATGCAAATGAACCGCATGAGCGAATGGGGATCTGGTTCAAGGGGCAAGCGGGATGGGTCAGGCAATAGCACCGAGGTCGTTGCGTTCGGTCGCGACAGTGAACCTGGTGAACGAAACTTTCGAAACTTATTCCGGGCGGAAGGTCTCGGCGGTCGCCGGCCTGATTGCGGTGGCTTCGTTCTCGGGCGCCGAAGCGCAGCAATCGAATCTTCCGCCGGTGACGGTCGATGCCCCGGTCGAGCGTCCGCGCCCGGCCACGGCAAAACCCACGCCGGATCAGATCCGCGCCCGCAACGCTTTGCGCCGCGCCGCGCGGCGAACGCAGCCGGCGCAGGTCGCGGCGGTGCCGTTTCCCAACGCCGGCGGCTTGCAGGCCGACCGCAATCCCTATGCGGATGCGGCCACGCCCTACAAGGTCGACCACGTGCAGGCGTCGGGTAAATTCCCGGAGCCACTGCTGAACACGCCGAAGACCGTCACGGTGTTGAGCAAGGAGGTCCTGGCGGACAAGAACGCCACCACGCTGAAGCAGGCGATCCTGTCTACCGCCGGCGTGACGCTCGGCACCGGTGAGGGCGGCAACGCCTTCGGCGACCGCTTCTTCATTCGCGGCTTCGACGCCCGCAACGACATCTTTCTCGACGGCGTGCGCGACGCCGGCGTCAGCGTTCGCGAGAATTTCTTCACCGAGCAGGTCGAAATCCTGCGCGGACCGGGTTCGTCGTTTGCCGGCCGCGGCACCACCGGCGGCGCCATCAACATCGTCTCCAAGCAGGCGACGGCGGAAAAGAGCTTCTACAACATGGACACCACCTTCGGCACCGACCGCACCAAGCGCGTCACGCTGGACGTCAATCAGGTGATCAGTCCGACATTGGCGGTGCGCGCGGGAGGATTGTTCCAGGACGCCGGCGTTGCCGGCCGCGACTTTATCAAGGACGACCGCAATGGCGGGTTCGTCACGGCGAAATGGACGCCGCTCGACACGGTCAAGCTCAGCGCGGGCTATATTCATACCGAACTGCATGGATTGCCGGATTTCGGCGTTCCGTATTACCGGCCGAGCACGGCCTCAACCGCCGGCGGTCCGTTCCCGGATTTCGGCGTCAACCGCAACAATTTCTACGGCTTCGTCAATCGCGACTTCTACCGGGTCGGGCAGGACATCGGGACCATCAATGGCGAGGTCCAGATCACGCCGGACCTGACCCTGAGCGACAAGGTCAGGGTTTCGCGCTCGACGCTGAACTATATCGGCACGATTCCAGAATCGCCGGTGCTCGCCAATCCACTTTCGGCGTCGACACTCAGTGCCAATCCGCAGAGCCGCTATCAGATCACCGACGTCGTCGCCAACCAGACCGAAGCGACCTACAAATTCGCCACCGACGGCTGGAAGCACACGGCACTTGCCGGCGTCGAGGTCTCGCGTGAAACGGCCAGCATCGACAAATATACCGGGCTCAGTTCGGAAGTGACCATCGGCACGCCTTTCACCGGCAGCGGATCGCTGAGCGGCGTCAGCGTGTTCGCCCCGCAATCCAACTTCCTGCCGTTTGGAACGGCCGCGCTCTCGGGCCTGCCCACGAAACTCGGCATCGACACCAAGAGCCTCTACCTCCTGGATACCGCCAACTATAACGATCTCGTCATCCTCAATGGCGGCATTCGCTACGATGACTACGGAATCTCCACCAATGGCTACGGTACAGTGAACGGGGTGCCCAATGTTTTCGGCTCCCAATCCGCCGAGTTCGGCCTGCCCAATTTCAACCTGGGCCTCGTGCTCAAGCCGCTGCCGATCGCCAGCGTCTATGCCGCCTACGCGACCTCGTCGAATCCGGTCGGCGCCGAGTTCGACGGCACCAGCACCGCTTATGGCGGGCTTGCGCCGACGCTCAACGGCGCCGCCAACCAGATCTTTGGGCCCGAAAAGAACAGGGCGATCGAAGTCGGCACCAAGTGGGAGCTGTTCGACCGGCATTTGCTGCTGACGGCCGCGCTGTTCCAGACCGAAAAAGACAACGCGCGCGAATCGCAAAACGTCACGGCCGCCACCGCGACGGCTGCGTGTCCCTATCCGGCCAACACGACGGGGTCGGTGGCCTGCATCAGCGCCGGCGCGGCGTACCGCATCAGGGGCATCGATCTCGAAGCCGGCGGCAAGATCACCGACAAATGGAGCGTATTCGGCGGACTCGTGCTGATGCAGTCGGAAGTGACGAAATCGCTGATCCCGCCCGCGAACACGATTCTGTACACCAGCAATGTCGGACTGCCGCTGGCCAACGTCGCGCATCAATCCTTCAGCCTCCTGACGAAATACCAGCTCACCGACGTCTGGGAACTCGGCGGGCAGGCGGTCTACCGCTCGAAGATGTATGGCGGCACCTTCCTCGCCGCCAACCAGGGCACGGTGCTGCCGAGCTACTGGCGCTTCGATGCGTTTGCCGAGGCCAAGATCGACAAGAACTGGACCGCGAAGCTGTACGTCGCCAACATCTTCAACAAGCTCTATTACGACGCGTTCTACCAGAGCGCCGCGCCGTTCGTGCTTGAGGCGCCCGGGCGCAGCGCCTCGCTGGTCATCTCGGCGAGGTTCTGACCGGATGCTGATCTGTGTCCCCGAAGTCCTGAGCAAGAAGGAGGTGGCGGATTTCCGCCTCCTGATGGACGCCTATGCCTGGGAAGACGGCCGTTCCACCGCCGGCGCGCAGTCGGCCGATGTCAAAAGCAACGAGCAATTGCCGCCGGACAGCGAGCTGGCGCGCAAGCTCGGTAACCGCATCATCTCGGCGCTGACGGCCAGCCCGCGCTTCGTCTCGGCGGCTGTCCCGCTGCAGATCTTCCCGCCGCTGTTCAACCGTTATGCCGCGGCGGGCGGACACCATTTCGGTATCCACGTCGACAACGCCGTGCGCGGCGATCGCCTGACCGGCATGCGGATCCGGACCGACCTGTCGGTCACCCTGTTTCTCTCCGAGCCGGCCGAATATGACGGCGGGGAATTGGTGGTCGAAGACCTCTACGGTTCCCATGAGGTCAAGCTGGCGGCCGGCGATCTCGTGCTTTATCCCTCGTCCAGTCTGCACATGGTGACGCCCGTGACCCGCGGCATGCGCGTTGCCTCATTCTTCTGGCTTCAGAGCATGATCCGTGATGCCCAGGCCCGCACCATGATCTTCGACCTCGACACGGCGATCCAGGAACTGGTCACGCGCTTGGGACGAAATGACCCTGAAACGGTCAAATTGACCGGTATCTATCACAATCTCATTCGCTACTGGGCCGAAGTATGAACACTTCGCTAGGCGCGTCCCTGGAGATGTTATATTGTAACAGAAGGAGCAGCCGAGGCGGGTCTCCAGAACGTCCGGTCAAGGCACGTGCCGACATGAAATGGTTTCGATCAAACATCAGGCTGGGGTCGCGACTGGCGCTGCTCGCGCTGGCGATCCAGTTCCTGCTGTCGTTCGGACATTTCCACGAGAGTAGCTCGCAGGCCGCGTCCGGGTCGATGGAAGCAAAGCGATCGGGCCTGCATCACAGGGTCGCGGTCGCGCAGTTGGACGCACGGGATCAAACTTCGCAGGCGAAATTCCCCAAGGTCTTGAGTCCGGTCCGGTCGAAGACCTCCGACCATGCGCCCCTGGGCCACGCCGGCGACGGTTGCGCGATCTGCGCCGTGATGGCGCTGGCCAGCACCGTCGTGGATGCGGCGCCACCTTTACCGATGTCGCCCGATGCGACCGCATTCTCGTATCTGGCCGCCGACGATTGGTTCGCCGAACCGCACTCGGCGCGGGTTGCATTCCAGCCGCGCGCGCCACCGATCGCCTGACATCGGCGGCCGGCAGGGCGCGCTCGCGCCCATGCCGCCGTGTCGTGGTCTTTCCCGGCATTCCGCGCGCCTCGACTGGCGGATGTATGCACAACCTGATGCGTTACTGGACCGAAATATGAACAGTCTTTCCCTTCGAGCGATTTACGGCGTGATGTCGGCGCTCGCGATGCTGCTGCTGGCATCGCCGTCGTCCGCGCAGCAACAGAACGCGGCCCCTGCGGCGCAGCAGGCTCCCGCGCCGTCGCAACCCTCAACGGTTCCGGTGCAAGCGGCTCCGGCAGCGCAGGCGCCCGTACCATCGGCGGCTGTCCCAACAGCGCCGTCGGCTTCGGACACGAGCACGGCGGCCTCCGCCGATGCCGCCGTCAAGGCGCTGAGGTCGACCGGGCTGCACGAGCTGTCGCCATGGTCGATGTTCCTGTCGGCCGACATCCTGGTCAAGGCCGTGATGATCGGGCTCGCCTTCGCCTCGCTGGTGACGTGGACCGTCTTCATCGCCAAGATGATCGAGTTGTCGGTCGTGCAGCGCAAGTTGCGCGGCGCGCTCCGCAAGATCGGCGATGCGAGGTCGCTGGCGGAAGCGCAGTTCGCGCTCGGCGGAAAGGACGGCGTGCTGTCGTCGTTGCTGGCGGCTGCGATGCGCGAGGGCAGGCTGTCGGCGGGAATCTCCAGCGACGCCGGCATCAAGGAGCGGGCGGCCTCGAGCTTTGCCGAGATCGTGCGCGCCGAGGCGCGCCGGATCCGGCTCGGCATGGGCGTGCTGGCGACCATCGGCGCGACCTCGCCGTTCGTCGGGCTGTTCGGCACTGTGTGGGGTATCATGAACAGTTTCATCGGCATCTCGAAATCGCAGACCACCAATCTGGCCGTGGTCGCACCGGGCATCGCCGAGGCGCTGCTCGCCACCGCCTTTGGCCTCGCCGCGGCGATTCCGGCGGTCATCATCTACAACCACTTTTCGCGGGTGACGAAGGGCTATCTCGAACTGGTCGGCCGGGCCTCGGGCGCGGCAGCGCGTCTCTTGTCGCGCGATCTCGATCGCACCCATGTCAGTCCCCTCGGCAACATGAATTCGCGCGCGGCGGAGTAGGCGATGGCCTTTTCGATCTCCGACAGCGACCTCGACGACGACAATGATTTCGCGGAGACGCATGAGATCAACGTCACCCCGTTCATTGACGTCATCCTCGTCCTGCTGATTATCTTCATGGTGGCGGCGCCGTTGTCGACGGTCGATCTTCCGATCGATCTGCCGTCCTCGACCGCGGCCCCGCAGAAGAAGCCGGACAAGCCGACCTATCTCACGATCAAGCCGGATCTGGCGCTGGCGATCGGCGAAAACCCGGTCAAGCGTTCCGATCTGGTGCTGACCCTCGACGCGATGGCGGATGCGAGCAAGGATCGCTTCATCTTCCTGCGCGCCGATCGCGCGGTGCCCTATGGCGAGATGATGGACGTGCTGGAAATCCTGCGCGCCGGCGGCTATTCCAAGATCAAGCTGGTGGCGCTGGAAGGCGTTCCGAACGCGGCATCACCAGCGCCGGAAAATCCAAAACCCTGAGTGCAAGACCCTTGGTGCAAGACCCTGAGTATGTGACGTGATCGCGATGTCCGACCTCGACAACGAAGCAAGATCGTCCCGGCGGCTGTGGATCTTCGCAGGTCTCGGCGCGCTCGCGCTGCATTTGGGGGGCGCGGCGCTCGCGGTCGCGCATCTGAGCAGTGTCGATCTCGACGACGACCTCGGCGCGCCTGCGATCGAAATCGGCCTGGAGATCACGTCGCCGCATCTGGAGCCGACCGACCTGCCGCCGGGTCCGGACACCGAGGCCTCTGTCGCCTCGCCCGCGATTGCCGAACAGAAGGCCGAGCTGAAAGACTCGGAGTTGCCAAAGGACACGCCAACCGAAACCGAAGACCCTGATCGGGTGGTGACGCCGAACGATTCCCAGAAGCCGAAAGAGGATGACACGAAGGTCGCCACGGTGCAGACCTCCGCTTCCACTGAATCGGTGGCGGCGGAAGCCACCGCGACGCCCAGCTCGGAAAACATTCCAGAAGGCAAGCGCTCGGTCGCGCCCGCGCAGGGCACCGGCGAAAGCACTCGCCGCATTCGAGCGACCTGGCAGAAGGAGCTGATCGCCCACCTGGACAAGCACAAGCGCTATCCGGCCGAGCGTTCGCTCAAGAGCGCCGAAATCCTGGTCTCGTTCGCGCTCGACCGGATGGGGCATGTCCTGTCGACCAGCATCGTCAAGGGCTCGGGCGATGCGGCATTCGATCAGGCGGCGCTGGCGATGGTGAAGAAATCCGATCCGGTGCCGCCGCCGCCGCCGGCGGTTGCCGACGAGGGCTTGAGCTTTACGCTGCCGGTGATTTTCCGGGTCAAGGGAAAGACCTGACTTTCAGAAAGTCTTGCTATCGGCGCTGCTCGGGCCTTCGCGTCAACGCAGGTAATACCGGATGCCGACATAGACCACGACGAGGCAGGCGAAGATCAGCGCCACCGGAAGCCGGGGCTTTGCACCCGGGCCGCCCATCGGCTTCTGCGCGGCCGGCTTGCGCGGGGCCGGCGGGCGCTTGAAGGCGGTGACGTTGTCCTTTGCCTGATGGGTCGATTGAGCGGGAAGCTCGGGAGGGGCGCCGGCCCCGCCCATTTCGCCATAATAGGCCTGGTACATCAGCTTGATGGTGGCCTCGGTCGCCTCGGGTTCGGGCATTTGCCGCACCAGCGCCTTGTAGCTTTCGAGGAAGGTAAGGGCTTCCGGGGGCAGGGCGGAGGCGCCATTCAGCTTGGCCATCATCTTCCAGGTCGCAAAATCGGCTCTAGCCCTGGTGTCGGCGCGTCGTGCGATCAACATATCCGCAGCTTTGATCACCATGCCCTCAGCCTTTTTTCGCGTTTCCTTCCATGAAAGGACTACGCGTTCCCGGTTACCACCAGAAGCAACTGGATTACATAGCCGGTCATCGTTCGCAGTATGGTTGAGATAATATCAAGATTTAGACCGAACTGCGAACCGACGATGGGGAGCAGGATCAGAATTCCGATCAGGATCAGCATCCCGAACGGTTCCAGCCGGGCGAGCGGGGTTCCCAGCGCCCTCGGCAGCAATCCGACCGCGACCCGCCCGCCGTCCAGCGGGGGGATCGGAAGCATGTTGAAGACTGCCAGCACGACGTTGATGAGAAGCGCATTTTTGAGGTTGTCGGCAATCCACTGCGCGGTGTTCGCCGGCACGTAGTCCAGGGTATGGAACGCGGCAGCGGCAGCCAAAGCCAGCGCGATGTTGGTCGCGGGGCCGGCCAGCGCCACCCAGACCATGTCGATCCGGGGATTGCGTAAGCTCCGAAAATTGACCGGCACCGGCTTGGCGTAGCCGAACAGGAACGGCGAATGGGCGAGCAGCAGCATCGCCGGCAGCATCAGGGTGCCGAAGGGATCGATGTGCTTGAGCGGATTGAAGCTGACCCGGCCGCGGTCATAGGCGGTGTTGTCGCCAAGCGCGTGTGCGACAAAACCATGCGCGGCCTCGTGGAAGGTGATGGCGATGATGAGGGGCAAGACCCAGACCGACAGGTCATAGAGGGTGATATTCACGTGTGTCCTGAGCGGTTCGAATGATGTGCCACGCTATCATGTATTCATGAACGGTCCGCTTCGACAGGGGCCCGCCGATCAGGCCGGCGGCTTCCCCTTATATTGCGGCAGGCCGTCATCGAGCTTCAGCCAGGCCATCTTTTCCGCGACCCAGATGTGTTCGGTCGGGGCAAAGGCGTTGCGGTCGTCAAAGGTCGCGAGCGCGACACCCGCGGCCGTGCCGTTCCGCCGCCAGGCGAACAGCCGCGTGCCGCAGGCCTTGCAGAACACCCGTTCGAGCGTTTCCGACGAGGCATAACGGGCGGTCTCGCCTTCGACCGTGAGCGCGGTTTGCGGAAACAGCGCGCGGGCAAAGAACGGCGATCCCATCGCCTTCTGGCATCTGCGGCAATGACAGACCCGCACATTGATCGGCTCGCCCTCGCACCTGAACCGAACCGCGCCGCACAGGCATCCGCCTTCCCTGATCATGATGGACTCCCGCTACCTGTTCGACGCAAACGCCATTCTCGTCCCTCATCCGGAAGAGCGGCGTATTCGCCGCGTCTCGAAGGACGAGGCCCGACTGCGGCCTCATGGTTCGAGACGCGCTTCGCGCTCCTCACCACGAGGGGCTGGTTCTCTAATAGGTCGCCCGTCCGCCGGAAATGTCGAACACCGCGCCGGTGGAGAACGAGCAATCCTCCGACGCCAGCCACGCCACCATCGCCGCGAGTTCTTCCACCAGCACAAAGCGGTTTTTCGGAATTTTGGACAACATGAAGTCGATATGCGCTTGCGTCATCTGGTCGAAGATCGCGGTTTTCGCCGCGGCCGGGGTCACCGCGTTGACGGCGATATCATAGCCGGCGAGCTCCTTGCCGAGCGATTTTGTCAATGCGATGAGTCCTGCCTTCGATGCGGAGTAATGGGCGGCGTTGGGGTTGCCTTCCTTGCCGGCGATGGAGGCGATGTTGACGATGCGGCCGTAGCTCTGCCTGACCATCGCGGGCACGATCGCCTTGCAGCAGATGAAGGGCCCGTCGAGATTGATGCGCAGCACCTTGCGCCATTCATCGAGGTCGGTTTCCCATACCGTCTTGTTGATGCCGGCGATGCCGGCATTGTTGACGAGAATGTCGATCTTGCCGAGCGCCTTCAGCGTCGCGTCGCGCGTCTGCTCGACCGCGGCGAGATCCGAGACATCGACCTTGAACGCGGTGACGCTGCCGCCGATTTCCTTCGCGGTTTTCTCGGCGAACGGCAGGTCATGATCCCAGATCGCGACCCTGGCGCCGGAATTGACAAAGCGCTCGGTGATCGCGCGCCCGAACCCCTGCGCGCCACCGGTGACGACGGCGCAGCGGCCGTTCAGATCGATCTTGTTCATGGGGAGCCCCTTTGTATTTCCGAGTTGAACTATCTCGACCTTGTCATTCCGGGCTCGCGTCTTCGACGCGCCTCGGAATGACGCTAGTTTACAGCGTCCAGCCGCCGTCGATGATGTGGGCGACGCCGGTGGTGAAGGCGCTTTCGTCGCTGGCGAGGTAGACCGCGAGCGAGGCGATTTCCTCCGCAGTGCCGAGCCGTCCCATCGGCTGGCGGCTGACGAACATCTCGCGGCCCTGCGGACCTGCGGCCGCGGCCCGGCCCAGCATCGACGGCGTCTCGATGGTGCCGGGGCAAATACAGTTGCAGCGAATGCCCCTGGTGATGAAGTCGACCGCGACCGCACGGGTCAGGGCTGCGACCGCGGCCTTGGTGGCGCCGTAGACGTAGCGGTTCGGGGCAGCCTTGAACACGCCGGCAGCCGAGGAGATGTTGACGATCGAGCCGCCGCCCTTTTCCAGCATGCCCGGCAGAAACGCCCGCAGCGTGCGGTGCATCGACTTGACGTTGAGATCGAAGGAGAAGTCCCAGTCGTCGTCGGAACATTCGAGCACGGTGCCGTGATGCACGAAGCCCGCCGCGTTGAACAGGATATCGACCGGGCCGACGCGTTTCGCCATGGCGGTGACGGCGGCCGTGTCGCGAACGTCGAGCCGCGCCACTTCGGAAATGCCTTCCTTGGCAAGCGAGGCGAGGCCCTTCTCGTCGATGTCGGTGGCGAATACGGTTGCGCCTTCACGCGCAAAGGCGATCGCGGTGGCGCGCCCGATCCCCGCCGCGCCTGCGGTGACGAAAGCGCGTTTGCCCTTGAGGCGGTCTGACATGTTGTTCTCCCTGGATTTCGACCTGAACTGGATTTTTGGCATCTTCGTCATTGCGAGGAGCGAAGCGACGAAGCAATCCACGGTTCCGCAGTAGACTTCTGGATTGCTTCGCTTCGCTCGCAATGACGGCGGTTATTAGTGGTTATCCCTTGCCACGCCGACTTTTCCGGCGATGTCGTGATAGCGGGTGGCAAATTCCATGCAGGCGCCGGTGGCCTGCTGGCCCACGGTCGAGCGATAAAGCTCCTGCCACGGCGTCTGGTTCGCCGGATAGGGGAAGCCGCCCTTGGCCTTCAGCTCGGCGCGGCGTTTCTTTATTTCCTCATCCGAGATCAGGATATTGGCGCTGCCCTTGTTGAGGTCGATGCGGACCTTGTCGCCGGTCTTGAGGATTGCGAGCCCGCCGTCGGCGGCGGCTTCCGGCGTGGCGTTGAGGATCGAGGGCGAGCCCGAGGTGCCGGACTGCCGGCCGTCGCCGATGCAGGGCAGGGACAGGATGCCGCGTTTGATCAGCGCGGCCGGCGGCTGCATGTTCACGACCTCGGCGCCGCCGGGATAGCCGATTGGGCCGGTGCCGCGAACGAACAGGATGCAGTGTTCGTCGATGTCGAGCGAGGCATCGTCGATCCGCGCGTGATAATCCTCCGGCCCCTCGAACACGATGGCGCGGCCCTCGAACGCGTTCGGGTCCTTGGGATTGACCAGATAGCGGTCGCGGAACTCCTTCGAGATCACACTGGTCTTCATGATCGCGGAATCGAACAAATTGCCGCGCAGCACCAGGAAGCCGGCGTCCTTCACCAGCGGCTTGTCGTAGCCCCAGATCACGTCGCCGTCGGGCTTTTGCGCCTGCCGGCAATTGTCGCCCATGCTGTGGCCGTTGACGGTCATGGCGTCTTCGTGGATGCGCTGGTGCCGCATCAATTCGCCGACCACGGCCGGCACGCCGCCGGCGCGGTGATATTCCTCGCCGAGATAGAACCCGGCCGGCTGCATGTTCACCAGCAGCGGCACGTCGTGGCCGAATTTCTGCCAGTCCTCGATCGAGAGTTCCACGCCGATGTGGCGGGCGAGTGCGTTGATGTGGATCGGCGCGTTGGTCGAACCGCCGATCGCCGAATTGACGACGATGCAGTTTTCGAAGGCCTTGCGGGTCAGGATGTCGGACGGCTTGAGATCCTCCCAGACCATCCCGACGATGCGGGCGCCCGTTTCATAGGCAATCTGGCCGCGCTCGCGGTAGGGGGCGGGGATCGCGGCGCAGCCGGGCAGGGACATGCCCAAGGCTTCTGCCAGCGAATTCATGGTGGAGGCAGTCCCCATGGTGTTGCAATGGCCGACCGAGGGCGCGGAGGAGGCCACGATATTCATGAACTCCTCGTAGTCGATCTCGCCCGCGGCCAGCTGCTCGCGTGCTTTCCAGACCACGGTTCCCGAACCCGAACGCTGGCCGTTGTGCCAGCCGTTCAGCATCGGGCCGCCCGACAGCACGATCGCCGGCAGGTTGACGGTCGCCGCCGCCATCAGGCAGGCCGGCGTGGTCTTGTCGCAACCGGTGGTCAGGACCACGCCGTCCAGCGGATAGCCGAACAGGATTTCCACGAGGCCGAGATAAGCGAGGTTGCGATCGAGCGCCGCGGTCGGACGCTTGCCCGTCTCCTGGATCGGATGCATCGGAAATTCCATGGCGATGCCGCCGGCGGCGCGGATTCCCTCGCGCACCCGGTGCGCCAGTTCCAGATGGTGGCGATTGCAGGGCGAAAGATCGTTGCCGGTCTGCGCGATGCCGATGATCGGCTTGCCGGATTGCAGTTCATGACGGGTCAGGCCGTAATTGAGGTAGCGCTCGAGATAGAGCGCGGTCATTCCGGGGTTGTGGGGGTTGTTGAACCATTCGCTGGAGCGGAGCTTGCGCCTGGTGACGCCGGTCAACGGCTTGTTCATTGTTGTTTCCTCCGCGATTGGCATTCTTTGGAACGCAGCCTACCGCGCGGCAGCGGCCGGCACCACGTTCGGAAATGCATCTTTGGTAAAGCCGGGATGCTCCCGGATCGTTGGTCTAGCGATTTAGTATTAGCCCTGCCTAAAAGGTAGCGCTACCATTTTTTCGCTACAATCATTTGATCGGGGCGGTTGCGCCTGGAGGGTGTCAAAGGCCGCGCGCCGATGAGCTTTGGCGGATCATGAGCTCGAAACCGAGGTCGACGACCGGTTCTGATGGGTGATCTCCTTCAATCGCCGCCGTCACCATGGTGACGGCGCGCCGGCCCATTTCATAGCGGTTGGTTCGCACGCTGGTCAGCGAGGGGACGGCGGACGCCATGAACTCCAGGTCATTGAAACCGACGATCGCCATGTCATCGGGAACGGAGATGTGCCGGCGCTGGCATTCGAAGAGAACGCCGAGCGCGAGGTCGTCGTTGACGCAGATCACCGCCTCGACGTCCGGCGTCCGCGACAGGAGGTCGGCGAGCAGCGTCCCGCCCAGCGTCACCGTCGTAGGTACGGGGGTGGTCACGATGGTGCGCGGATCGAACAGCGAGGCGGCCTTCATGGCGTCGCGGTAGCCCTGCAGGCGGCGCTGGACGCGAGGATCCATCTGCGCGCCCAGAAATCCGATACGCCGGAAACCCTGCCCGATAAGGTGAGAAACCGCTGCAAATGCAGCATCATAGTGCGAAAATCCGACCATCATGCCGACCGGGTCGGGTCCGATTTCCATGATCTGGGCGATCGGGCAATGCATGGCCTCCATCACCGAGCGGGATTCCGCGGTCTGGTCGATGCCGGTCACGATCAGGCCCGCCGGCTTCTGGGCCTGGAACAGGCGCAGCAGCTTTTCCTCCTGCAGGATGCTGTAGCGCGTATTGGCAAGCTGGATGCTGTAACGGCTTCCCTCCGCGCCGTCATAGATGCCGCGCAGCACGTCGGAGAATACGTTGTTGGTGAGGGACGGGATCAGGACGCCGATCACCTCGGTGCGCTGCGAGGCCAGCGCGCGCGCCGCGAGATTGGGCACGTAGCCCAGTTCCTTCGCAGCACTCGCCACCCGTTCCCGTTTGCTCAACGACAGCGCTTGGGGATTCCGGAAGAACCGCGACGCGGTGATCGGGCTCACGCCCGCGAGTTTGGCAACCTCGGTGAGCCGGATTTCGCCGGACTTCGCGCGCTTGCGTTCCATGACGCGCTCATATCACAACAATTCCGGCAGTTGAACAAAGATTGACAGCGCTACCACCGGATTGCTAATGATCTTCGAATTGCAGACAATGTCGGCGCAGATCGACTTCCGCATCAAAACAATAAAGCAGAGCAGCGACGGCTTTCGCCGTACGTCGCCGGGGAACGTGGAGGGAATTAGATGTCGTCGGTGCAGATTCGCGACGTGCGGAAATCGTTTGGCGGCTTTGAAGTGCTGCACGGCGTGTCGATCCCGATCGAGGACGGCGCCTTCGTTGTTCTGGTCGGCCCGTCTGGTTGCGGCAAATCCACCTTGCTGCGGATGCTCGCGGGGCTCGAAAACATCACCTCCGGGACGATCTCGATCGGCGACCGCGTCGTCAACAATGTCCAGCCCAAAGAGCGCGACATCGCGATGGTGTTCCAGAATTATGCGCTCTATCCGCATATGACGGTCGCCGACAATATGGGTTTTTCGCTGAAATTGCGGGGCGCCAGCGCCGACGAAATCAGCAAGGGGGTCAAGCGGGCCGCGGAAATCCTGGCGCTGACGCCGCTGCTCGATCGCTATCCCCGGCAATTGTCGGGTGGACAGCGCCAGCGCGTCGCAATGGGGCGCGCCATCGTGCGCGATCCCCAGGTGTTCCTGTTCGACGAGCCCTTGTCCAATCTCGACGCCAAGCTGCGCGTCGCGATGCGCACCGAGATCAAGGAATTGCATCAGCGGCTGAAGACCACCACCGTCTACGTCACCCACGACCAGATCGAGGCCATGACCATGGCCGACAAGATCGTGGTGATGCATGACGGCATCGTCGAGCAGATGGGCTCGCCGCTCGAACTCTACGACAAGCCGGACAACCAGTTCGTCGCGGGCTTCATCGGATCGCCCGCGATGAACTTCCTCAACGGCAAGCTCACTGCGAACGGCAGCCTGGGATTCGAAGGCCCGAACGGCATCAAGCTGCCATTGGCGAGCGCCCCCGCCAATTCGGACGGCAGGCCCGCTGTCTACGGCATCCGTCCCGAACATTTTACCATCGCGGACGACGGCGCCGAGGCCGAGATCGTCGTGGTCGAACCGACCGGCTCGGAAACCCAGGTCATCGCCAAACTGGGCGGCGAGCAGGTCATCGCGGTGTTTCGCGAGCGTCATCAGTTCAATCCGGGCGACAGGGTCCGGCTGAAACCGGATCCGGCGCTCGTGCATCTGTTCGACGAGACGACGGGGAAACGACTGAACGCCTGAACATAAATCAAAAACGACCAAAGGGAGGATGAACTATGCAGGACTTTACTCGCCGCACGCTTCTTCAGGGCGGCACCGCACTGGCGGCGGCTGGCGCGCTGACCGGGCCAGCTTTGTTCGACTTTGCCAAGGCATGGGCACAGACCGCGCCATGGAAGGCCGAGCCCGGCGCCAAACTTACCGTCATGCGCTGGAAACGTTTCGTCCCGACCGAGGACGATGCGTTCAACGCGATGGTCGCGGCCTTCAAGGCCGCCACCGGCACCGAGATGAATGTGTTCAGCGAGTCCTTCGAGGATGTACAGCCCAAGGCTTCGGTCGCGGCGAACACCGGCTCAGGCCTCGATCTGGCCTGGGGCCTGCATACGCTGCCGCAGCTGTTTCCGACCAAAGTGCTCAAGATGAACGACGTCGCCGATTACCTCGGCAAGAAGTACGGCGGATGGACCGATGCGGCCGCCAAGACCTGCAAGCACGGCAATGACTGGCTCGGCATTCCCGTCGCGACCATCGGCGGCTACATGACCTACCGCAAATCCGCCATGGAAAAGGCTGGCTTCAAGGCGTTCCCGACCGACTTCCCGGGTTTCCTTGAGATGTGCAAGGGGCTCAAGAAGAACAACACGCCGGCCGGCTTTGCGCTTGGGCATGCCACCGGCGACGCCAATGGATGGCTGCATTGGGTATTGTGGGGTCACGGCGCCTACACGGTCGACAAGGACGACAAGGTCATCATCAATTCGCCGGAGACCGCGAAGGCGCTGGAATACTGCAAGACGCTTTCCGACACCTTTATTCCCGGCACCGCCTCGTGGAACGATGGTTCCAACAACAAGGCGTTCCTGGCCGGCGACCTGTATTGCACCGCCAACGGCATCTCGATCTATGTTGCCGCGAAGGACGATCCGAAGATGAAGGATCTGGCGGACGACACCTACCACGCGCTGTGGCCTGTCGGTCCGGTCGGCCACCCGACCGAACTGCAGCTTGCCGTTCCGATCCTCGCGTTCAATTTCACCAAATATCCGAATGCCGCGAAGGCCTTCATTGCCTTCATGCTGGAGAAGGATCAGTTCGAGAAGTGGCTTTCGGGTGCGCGCGGGTATCTTACCCACACGCTCAACGCCTACGACTCGGCGCCGGTGTGGACCGCCGACCCGAAGAACCAGGTGTTCAGCCAGGCCAGCAAGCGCGCGCTGCCGGCTTCCGGCATCGGCACACCCGGCGAGAAGGCGGCAAGTGCGATCGCCGACTTCATCGTCGTTGACATGTTCGCCAATTATTGCACCGGCACCAAGGACGCCAAGGGTGCGATTGCCGATGCCGAGCGGCAGCTGAAGCGGATCTATCGCTCATAAGTACAATCGGGCGGGCTGCAGCCCAGGCTGCGGTCCGCCCAATTGACGACACGTCGTGATATTCTACTGCGTGCACCGGTAAAGACGGCATCGCTACGTCTGAGGGATTTCGTCAATGGCTGACATCGCACTGCAACCCCGCGCCGCCAAGCCGCAGATACGCGAGGCCACCGCGTGGGACCAGCTCAAGACCAACAAGAACTGGCTGGGGTTCTGGTTCATGCTTCCGGCGATGGGATTTTTGATCTTCTTCCTGGCCTATCCGCTGGGGCTCGGGATCTGGATTTCGTTCACCGACGCAAAGATCGGAAGGCCGGGCGAGTTCATCGGGCTCGAGAACTACGAGTGGCTGTGGGGCGATTCGATTTTCTGGCTCTCGGTGTTCAATACGCTGTTGTACACATCGATCGCGAGCGCCATCAAATTCGCGGTCGGTCTTTATCTCGCGCTGCTGTTGAACGAGAACATGCCGTTCAAGGCGATGCTTCGGGCGATGGTGCTGATTCCCTTTATCGTGCCCACCGTGCTGTCGGCGCTGGCGTTCTGGTGGATCTTCGATGCGCAGTTCTCGATCATCTCCTGGTCGCTCAGGCATCTCGGCCTGATCACGCACAACATCAATTTTCTCGGCGACACCACCTGGGCGCGGATCTGCGTGATCTTTGCCAACATCTGGCGCGGCGTTCCCTTCGTCGCCATCACGCTGCTGGCGGGGCTGCAGACCGTGCAGCCCTCGCTCTACGAGGCCGCTACGCTGGACGGCGCCAGCAAGTGGGAGATGTTCCGCTATATCACCTATCCGCTGCTGACCCCGATCATCGCGGTCGTGATGACGTTCTCGGTGCTGTTCACCTTCACCGACTTCCAGCTGATCTGGGCGATGACCCGTGGCGGTCCGGTCAACGCCACGCATCTGATGGCGACCTTGTCGTATCAGCGCGCCATCATCGCCGGCCAGCTCGGCGAGGGTGCGGCGATCTCGAGCGCGATGATTCCGTTCCTCTTGGCCGCCATCATGATTTCCTGGTTCGGGCTGCAGCGGCGCAAATGGCAGCAGGGTGAGAACAATGACTGATCTTCCCGCCGCGAAAGTCGATCTCAAGGCCATCCTGTCGACGCCGTCGAGGGTCGATAACAGCGAAGGCATGAGCTATCTGCAGTCGGTGCCGCGCCGCCTGGTCACGCTCTATCTGCCGCTGTCAATCATCGTGATCATCCTGTTGTTTCCGTTCTACTGGATGGGACTGACCGCGATCAAACCGGACGAGCAGTTGATCGATCTCGACACCTACAATCCGTTCTGGACCTGGAACCCGACCTTCAAGCACATCCACAAGCTGCTGTTCGAAAGCTATTATCCGCACTGGCTGTGGAACACGATGTATGTGGCGGTCGGCGCCACCGTGCTGTCGATCTTTGCCAGCGTGCTCGCGGCTTACGCGATCGTCCGGCTCCGCTATCGCGGCGCGCATTGGGTCGGGGGCCTGATTTTCCTGTCCTACTTGGTGCCGCCATCGATCCTGTTCATTCCGCTCGCCACCGTCGTATTCCAGTACGGCCTGTTCGACTCGCCGATGGCCTTGATCCTGACCTATCCGACCATCCTGATCCCGTTTTCGACCTGGCTCTTGATGGGCTATTTCAAGACCATCCCGTTCGAGCTGGAGGAATGTGCGCTGATCGACGGCGCGAGCCGCTGGCAGATCCTGGTCAAGATCGTGCTGCCGCTGGCGGTCCCGGGCCTGATCTCGGCCTTCATCTTCTGTTTCACGCTGTGCTGGAACGAGTTCATCTACGCGCTGACTTTCCTGCAATCGACCCAGAACAAGACGGTGCCGGTGGCGATCGTCAACGAGTTCGTCGACGGCGACGTCTACCGCTGGGGATCGCTGATGGCGGGGGCGTTGTGCGGCTCGCTGCCGCTGGTTATCCTCTACGCCTTCTTCGTCGAACACTATGTGTCGGCCATGACCGGGGCCGTGAAGGAGTAAACACCCGGTTCCCGCGGGCCGGTCTTTTGATCCATTTTCTTGCCGCGAACCGGTTCCAACTTCGCGCGAAAGCGCTATAGAACAAAAACAACAAGGAGTTGGGTCTTGCACATTCTTGTATTGGGTGCGGCCGGCATGGTCGGCCGCAAATTGTCCGAGCGGCTGCTGGCCGACGGGCGTCTTGGCAAAGCCGATATCACCCGCCTGACGCTGCAGGACGTGGTCGCCCCGGCGCAGCCGGCCAAACCAGGATTTCCGGTCGATACCGTAACTTGCGATTTTGCCGTGCCGGGCGCCGCCGAAAAGCTGGTCAAGGACCGGCCCGACGTGATTTTCCATCTGGCGGCCATCGTCTCCGGCGAGGCCGAACTCGATTTCGACAAGGGCTATCGCATCAACCTCGACGGCACGCGGATGCTCTTGGATGCGATCCGGCTGGCGGGAAACGGCTACAAGCCGCGCATCGTCTTCACGTCCTCGATCGCGGTGTTCGGCGCGCCTTTCCCGGACAAGATCGGCGATGAATTCTTCAATACGCCGCTGTTGAGCTACGGCACCCAGAAGGCGATCGACGAGCTGTTGCTGGCCGATTACACCCGCCGCGGCTTCATGGACGGTATCGGAATCCGCCTGCCGACCGTTTGCATCCGGCCGGGCCTGCCCAACAAGGCGGCATCGGGCTTCTTCTCCAACATCCTGCGCGAGCCGCTCGCCGGCAAGGAGGCGATCCTGCCGGTGTCCGAGGATGTCCGCCACTGGCATGCCACGCCGCGCTCGGCGGTCGGCTTCCTGCTCCATGCCGCGACGCTGGATTCCGCGGTGGTCGGCCCGCGCCGCAACCTCACCATGCCCGGTCTGTCCGCGACCGTCGGCGAGCAGATCGCCGCGCTGAAGCGGGTGGCGGGCGACAAGGTCGCAGGCAGGATCAAGCGCGAGCCGGATCCGTTCATTGTCGGCATCGTCGGCGGCTGGCCGCGCGATTTCGAGCCGAAGCGGGCGCTCCAGCTTGGCTTCACCACGGCCGAAAAGACCTTTGACGACATCATCCGGATTCACATCGAGGACGAACTTGGTGGTAAGTTCGTCGCCTGATCTGCTTGCCGAAATCTTCAGGGAGAAACCGCCATGACAGCCAGCATCGTCGGATGGGCGCACACGCCGTTCGGCAAATTCGACACCGAGACCGTGGAGAGCCTCGTCGTCAAGGTCGCCAACGAGGCGCTGGCGGACGCCGGTATTTCGGCCGGCGATGTCGACGAGATCGTGCTCGGGCATTTCAACGCCGGCTTCTCGCCGCAGGATTTTACCGCGTCCCTGGTGCTGCAGGCCGATCCGGCCTTGCGCTTCAAGCCGGCGACAAGGGTCGAGAACGCCTGCGCCACCGGCTCAGCCGCAGTGCATCAGGGCATCCGGGCGATCGCAGCGGGGGCTGCGAAGATCGTGCTGGTGGTCGGCGTCGAACAGATGACGCGGACGCCTTCGGCCGAAATCGGCAAGAACCTGCTGAAGGCGTCGTATCTGCCGGAGGATGGCGATACTCCCGGCGGCTTCGCCGGCGTGTTCGGCAAGATTGCACAGGCCTATTTCCAGAAATACGGCGACCAGTCCGATGCGCTCGCGATGATCGCCGCCAAGAACCACAAGAACGGCGTCGCCAATCCCTACGCGCAGATGCGCAAGGATTTCGGCTATGAATTCTGCCGCTCCGAGAGCGAGAAGAACCCGTTCGTGGCCGGACCCCTGAAGCGCACCGACTGCTCGCTGGTCTCCGACGGCGCGGCCGCGCTGGTCCTGACCGATTCCGAGACCGCAAAAACCATGGGCAAGGCGGTCAACATCCGCGCTACCGCGCACGCCCAGGATTTCCTGCCGATGTCGAAGCGCGACATCCTGCAGTTCGAGGGCTGCACGGTGGCCTGGCAGCGCGCGCTGCAGTCGGCCGGTGTGCAGCTTTCCGATCTGTCCTTTGTCGAAACCCATGACTGCTTCACCGTCGCCGAGCTGATCGAGTACGAGGCGATGGGCCTGACGCCGCGCGGGCAGGGCGCGCGCGCCATCAAGGAAGGCTGGACCCAGAAGGACGGCAAGCTGCCGGTCAACCCCTCCGGCGGATTGAAGGCCAAGGGCCATCCGATCGGCGCCACCGGCGTCTCCATGCATGTGATGACCGCGATGCAGCTGGTTGGGCAAGCGCCTGAGGGCATGCAGATCAAGAACGCAAAGCTTGCCGGCATCTTCAACATGGGCGGCGCGGCGGTCGCCAATTACGTCTCGCTGCTGGAGCCCGCGAAGTAGGGCGCAGTCCTCCCGACGCGTCGTCCCAGCCTTGAGCCGGGACCCATACTCCGTGTTGGTGCGATTGAAAAACAGAGGCGAGACCCGGTTACAACAACGGGCTCCTGTGATTATGGATCCCTGCGTTCGCAGGGATGACAAGCTGTCGGGGTTCACGCATGCGCCCATACGCCCGGCGCCCTTGATCTTGCCTACGGCCTGCCGTTACTTGGTCCGAGAAAAGGGTCGCGAACCAGCGCGCCCGCTATCGCCGGGAGCGAAACGGAGCCATGGGACCACTAGAGGGCATCAAGGTCATCGACATGACGACCGTGCTGATGGGGCCCTATGCCACCCAGATGCTCGGCGATTACGGCGCCGACGTCATCAAGATCGAGTCTCTGGAGGGCGACGTCACCCGCCTGATCGGCCCGACCCGGCATCCCGGCATGGGCCCGGTGTTCCTCAACACCAACCGCAGCAAGCGCTCGATCTGCCTCGATCTGAAGAAACCGGCGGGCCGCGAGGCGGTGCTGCGGCTGATCGCCTCGGCCGATGTGCTGGTCTACAACGTGCGGCCGCAGGCGATGGTGCGGCTGCAGCTCGGCTATGATGTCGTCTCGAAGATCAATCCGCGCCTGATCTATGCGGGCGTGTTCGGTTTCGGCCAGGACGGCCCTTATGCCGCGAAACCCGCCTATGACGATCTGATCCAGGGCGCCACCGCGCTGCCGGCGCTGATGGCGCAGACCAGCGACGGCGTGCCCCGCTATGTCCCGAACGCGCTGGTGGACCGCATCGTCGGTCTCACGGCGGTCGGCGCGATCTGCGCCAGCCTCGTGCATCGCGACCGCACCGGGCGCGGCCAGCGCGTGGACATTCCGATGTTCGAAACCATGGCGGGCTTTGTCATGGGCGACCACATGGGCGGTCTCACGTACGAGCCGCCGCTCGACAAAGGCGGCTACGCGCGGCATCTGTCGCGCGACCGGCGGCCGTACAAGACCTCGGACGGCTATATCTGCGTGATCGTCTACAACGACAAGCAGTGGGAGAATTTCTTCGAAGCGACCGGCCGCGACGACCTGCGCAGCGATCCGCGCTTTGCGACCTTCGCCGGCCGATCCGTCAACATCGACATGGTCTATGCCGAACTCGCCCGCATCTTTGAGACGCGTACCACCGCCGAATGGAGCGAACTGCTTGACAAGGCCGACGTGCCTGTCATGCCGATGCACGATCTCGAAAGCATGCTTGAAGACCCGCATCTGGTCGCGACCGATTACTTTCCGGTGGTCGATCACCCGACCGAAGGCAGGATTCGCAGCATGAAGGTGTCGGCAAACTGGTCGGAGACGCAGGCCGAACCGACGCGGCTCGCGCCGCGACTCAACGAAAACGGCGCAGAGATATTACGCGAGGCAGGATTTTCCGCCGATGAAATCGCAACGCTGGTGCGCGACGGCGTCACCCGGGCGGCGCCCGATACCAAGGGGGATTGAGACGCATGGACTTTGCTCTGTCCGCCAACCAGGAATTGATCCGCGATGCGATCGGGAAAATCTGTTTGCGCTTTGACGACGCCTATTGGCTGAAGAAGGATAAGGAAGGCGGCTATCCCGCCGACTTCCACCGCGCGCTTGCCGATGCCGGCTGGCTCGGCATCTGCATTCCCGAAGAATTCGGCGGCTCCGGTTTGGGCATCACCGACGCCGCGATCATGATGCGGACCATCGCGGAATCCGGCGCCGGCATGTCCGGGGCTTCCGCCGTCCATATGAACGTCTTCGGGCTCAACCCCGTGGTCGTGTTCGGCACCAAGGAACAGTGCCGGCGCATGCTGCCGCCGATCATTTCCGGCGCGGACAAATCCTGCTTTGCCGTCACCGAGCCGAATACCGGGCTCAACACCACGCAGCTGAAAACCCGCGCGGTGCTTAAGGGCGACAAATACATCGTCAACGGCCAGAAGGTCTGGATTTCCACCGCCCAGGTCGCCAACAAGATCCTGCTGCTGGCGCGCACCACGCCGTTGGAAGAGGTGAGGACGCCGACGCAGGGCCTGAGCCTGTTCTATACCGACTTCGACAAGAAGCGCGTCGCGGTGCACGAGATCGAGAAGATGGGCCGCAAGCCCGTCGACTCCAACGAATTGTTCTTCGAAAATTTTGAAATTCCCGTGGAAGATCGTCTCGGCGAGGAGGGGCGGGGCTTCGAATATATTCTGCACGGGATGAATCCGGAGCGGATTTTGATCGCCGCCGAAGCGGTCGGGCTCGGCAAGATCGCGCTGTCGCGCGCGTCGGCCTATGCAAAAAGTCGCATCGTCTTCAATCGGCCGATCGGCATGAACCAGGGCATCCAGCATCCGCTGGCGAAGAACTGGATGGAGCTGGAAGCGGCCTGGCTGATGGTGATGTCGGCGGGCTGGCAATACGACCAGGGCCTCCCCTGCGGTCCCGCCGCCAACGCGGCGAAATATCTGGCCGCGGAAGCGGGCTTCCACGCCTGCGAGCAGGCAGTGATGACCCATGGCGGCTTCGGGTACGCCAAGGAATACCACGTCGAACGTTACTTGCGGGAATCCCTGATCCCGCGCATCGCCCCGATCAGCCCGCAACTCGTGCTCAGCTTCATCGCCGAGAAGGTGCTCGGCCTGCCGAAATCGTACTGAGATGAGCTTCATCACCGGCGTCGGCCTTACCTCCTACGGCAAGCATGAAGGCTCCTCCTCGCTGGACCTCATGAGCAAGGCCGCCGAGCTTGCGATATCCGATGCCCGGCTGAAACGCGCCGACATTGACGGCGTGCTGTGCGGCTATTCCACGGTCTCGCCGCACATCATGCTGGCGACTGTGTTCGCCGAGCATTTCGGCATCCGGCCTTCATACGCCCACGCCGTGCAGGTCGGTGGCGCTACCGGGCTCGCGATGGCCATGCTGGCGCATCATCTGGTCGAGGCAGGCGTGGCCAAGCATGTGCTGGTCGTGGCCGGCGAGAACCGGCTGACCGGGCAGAGCCGCGACGCCTCGATCCTGGCGCTGGCGCAGGTCGGCCATCCCCAGTATGAAGTGCTGCTGGGTCCGACCATCCCCGCTTATTATGGCCTGGTCGCTTCGCGCTACATGCACGAGTATGGCGTGACGGAAGAAGATCTCGCCGAATTCGCGGTGCTGATGCGCGCTCACGCGTGCACGCATCCCGGCGCACAGTTTCGCGACCCGATCACGGTCGCCGACGTGATGGCGTCGAAACCGGTGGCGATGCCGTTAAAGCTTCTGGACTGCTGCCCGGTGTCGGATGGCGGCGCGGCGTTCGTCATTAGCCGCGAGCGGACCGGCGAGATCGGCGTGCGCGTGCGCGGCTGCGCGCAGGCGCATACCCACCAGCATGTCACGGCCGCACCCGCTCTGAGTGAACTCGGCGCCGAGATCGCGATTGCGCGCGCGAAAGAGGCCTCGGGCGTCGCGATCTCCGACGTGCGCTACGCCGCGGTCTATGACAGCTTTACCATTACGCTCGCAATGCTGCTGGAGGACCTCGGCCTTGCCGGGCGCGGCGAGGCGGCGGCGCGGGCGCGCTCCGGACATTTCGGCCGTGACGGCGCGATGCCGCTCAACACCCATGGCGGGTTGCTGAGCTACGGCCATTGCGGCGTCGGCGGGGCGATGGCGCATCTGGTCGAAACCCATCTGCAGATGACGGGGCGCGCGGATAACCGTCAGGTGCGCGATGCGTCGATCGCGCTGCTGCACGGCGATGGCGGCGTATTGTCGTCGCATGTCAGCATGTTTCTGGAGCGGGTGCGATGAGCGGAAGCGAACGACTTGCCGACTGGACCATCGGCGCGGAAGCGATCGTCTATCAGGCGTGCGAGCGTTGCGGGAACTTGCAGTATTTCCGCCGCAGCTTCTGCGCGGCCTGCGGCGCGCCGGACCCGGTCGAGAGGCGCGCCAGCGGCGAGGGCACGGTATATGCGACCTCGCTGGTCTGCCGCGCCGCCACGCCGGAAACCCGCGCACATGTTCCCTACAACATCGTCTTGGTCGACACGTCGGAGGGTTTTCGCATGATGGCCCATGGCGACAACGATCTCGCCATCGGCGATCGCGTCACCGCGCGGTTCGTGCCGTTCGCCGGCCGCCTCGTTCCCCACTTCACGAGGTGATGGGGTGCCGGTGCCCGAAAGCGCCGGGGTGGGGTGATACTCAAACCTGCCCTTCACCCCACCCCGTCTCGGATCGCGGTATGCGTGATGCTTCACGACCCGAGAACAACCGCCGCTCGTCTCGCCTCATCCGGGCGGGATGACGAGCGGTCTTTATCGCCAGTAGAACACGACGCTGGCGATGACGAGCATCGCCGTCACCGCCAGCGTCTGCGCAAGTGCCTCCGAGGCTGCCCTCTTCGTGGCTACCTTCATGCCTATCTCCCTAGACTTGGGCATGACTCATCGTCGCGCGCGAACGCGCGTCTCGACGGTCAGATTTTTTACTCGGAACGCCCCACGCCGAAAATTCGCTTTGACTAGAGTCCCCACTCGGCGAACATCGACGCTGCTGAAGTTCGACCAGTAATGCGGCGGCATTTTGGCCCGGGTGCAGCCGGTTTGTGCGCGCGACGTGGAATCTTCAAAGCGTATGTTTGGCGCGCGCACGCTCAGCGAGAACGGCGGGCGGTTGCCGGGGCGTAAGGGGCCGGATAGTGTTTGGTAGAAGCCTGCTTAAAGCAGCCTGCCACAAGCCAAAAAACCCCCGGGAGAGAACCATGGCCCGTATCGATTATTGCGATACTTCGAAATCCAACGAACGCACCCGGGAAATCCTCGGCAAGAACCGCAACGCCAATATTTTCCGCATGATGGCGCATTCGCCGAGCTATTTCGAACAATATTGCCGGCTCGGCGGCGCGATCCGCCACAAGGGCGAACTCGATCCGGTGGTGCGGGAACTCGCCATCACGCGCACGGGGATCCTGTGCGAGGCGCCTTATGAGGTGGTCGCGCACAAGCGCATAGGCAAGAATGTGGGCGTGACCGACGAGCAGAACGAGGCGCTGGAGAACTGGCAATCCGCGACCTGCTTCAACGAGGTGCAGCGCGCCGTGCTCGCCTTCACCGACGAGATCGTCAGGCTGCGCCGTCCGACCGATGCGACCTTCAATGCCATTGCATCGAAACTGACCCCGGCGGCGCTGGTCGAGCTGCAGCTCTCGGTCGGCTTCTACATCATGACCTCGAAGTTTCTGGAAACGTTCGCGATCGACATGCAGCCGGTGTCGGAAGTGGTGTGACGAAGCGCGTTACTTCGCGGACAGCAAATCCAGCTTGGTATTGGCCACGATCAGCCGGTCGGCCAGCAGTTGCGCCAGATTGCGCATGATGCGCTCGCCGATCCGCGGATGTTTTTCGCGGAAGCGCTCGAACTCGCGGAGCGGGATTTCGATCGCGGTGGCGGACTGGTCCGCGAGCACGTCGGCGGAGCGGTGGGTTTCCAAGAGCGCCATCTCGCCGAACGCCGTTCCCGCCGTCAGCGTCGCCAGCCGAACCCCGTCGGGCAGCGTGACGTGGACGACGCCGCTGACCAGGAAAAACAGCGAGGTCGAGGGATCGCCGGCGGCGACGATCCGCTCGCCGGATCGATAGCTTCGCATCGTGCCGAGCGCGGCGAGGTCCTCGATGTCCTTTGCCGACAACCCCGCCAGCAGCGGCTGTTCGGAAAGCGCCGATGTCTCGTGGAAGTCGATGGCGCCGCCGTGGCGATAGACCACCTGGTCCTCGGCCCATTCGATGGCAGTGTCGAGCAGATAGAAGTCGCGAAGGTTCGACAGCCCGTCGGCCGCCTGCCGGATCATCTTCCAGTCCGCCGATGAACGCCGGACGCCGGACAGGATCACCGTGACATGGTAGCCCGCCAATTCCCCGAACTCCTCGGCGAGCAAGCGGACGCCAGCGCGCGTCATCGCCGCGACCCGGCGCAGGTCGAAGATGACGAATTGCGGGCGCGGCTTGGCGGCGAGCTGGCGCGAGATGTAATCGACATTGGAGAAGGTCAGCGGGCCGACCAGCTCGATGATGCGGACGGCTGTGTGATGGGCGGCGAGAATGTGCCGTTCATGCGGCCGGCGGCTGCGCCGGGACGGGCTTTTGCCGATATCGTAGTCGGCAATGATGCTGTTGCGCGCATCGTCGCTGCGGTTGAGCATATGCAGGTCGTAATGGGCCGACAGCGCCTCGCACACCTTGATGCCGCGCACGCTGTTGCCGTGGCTGTCGAGTTTCGGCGAGTAGCTGCCGAGCCCGAGCCGCGCCGGCAGCGCCGCCAGAATGCCGCCGCCGACGCCGCTCTTGGCGGGAATGCCGACGCGATAGATCCATTCGCCGGCATAATCGTACATGCCGGATGAGGTCATCACCGAGAGCGTGCGCGAGATGGCGTAGGGCGTCATCACCTGCTCGCCGGTTACGGGATTTTTGCCGCGATTGGCCAGCGTCGCGGCCATGATGGCGATATCGCGCGCGGTCACCAGGATGGCGCATTGCCGGAAATAGACTTCCAGCACCTTGCCGACGTCGTCCTTGATGACGCTGGAGTTGCGCAGGAGATAGGCGATGGCGCGGTTGCGGTCGCCGGTCGCGCTCTCGGAAGCATAGACAGCTTCGTCGACACCGAGCTCGCGCCCGGCAAAGCGGCCGAGGGCTGCGCGGATATATTCGAAGGCGTCGTCGCCCTTGGCGGCGCGGATCAGGCCGGAGCAGGTGATCGCGCCGGCATTGACCATCGGATTGAACGGATGGTTGTCGGCGTTGAGCCGGATCGAGTTGAAGGGATCGCCCGACGGTTCGACGCCGATCGCGCTCTCCACCCGCGCAGCCCCCAGCGTGTCCAGCGCCAGCGCGAACACGAACGGCTTTGACATCGACTGGATGGTGAAGGGGATCCGGCTGTCGCCGACCTCGTAGACGTGCCCGTCGAGGGTGGCGAGGCTGATGCCGAACCGGTCGGGATCAGCCTTGCCGAGTTCGGGGATGTAGTCGGCAACGTCGCCGCCAGTGTCGCCGGAAAAATCCGTGTGACAGGCGGTGAGGAACCGCAGCAGAGGCGGTTTCAGGGCGGCCCAGTTCTTGGCGCGCAGATCATTCATGTCGTGTCGTCTATGCTGTGTCTTGTACGTTGCGTCTTGCCGCGCGCAACCAGTCGCGCATCCCGACATTACGTCGCATCGGCGCGAGCGAAACCGGTCCGATGGGCTTTTATCAGGCAGTCTGCGCGCCGCGATCGCGGATCACGTCTCGATAATCGCCAGCACCTGTCCTTCGGCGACGACATCGTCGATGCGAACGAGAATCGATTTGAGCGTTCCGGCGGCGGGAGCGGCGACCGGGATTTCCATCTTCATGGCTTCGACGAATGCGACGTCGTCGCCATCGCCGATGCGCACGCCGATTTCGACGGGAAGCGCGCAGACGCGACCGGCTACCTCGGTCACTACCTTGATATCTGGCATACCACACTCCGGGGGACAGCCGCCGCGCGCACGGCGATCGAGATGCGCGCATCATGAAGGGCGGACGCCCTCGGCTTTTTGTTGTGGGCGCAGATTGCCTGAGGTAGCTTGATCTGCAAGTGGAATTTTATTCCGCATAGCGGAATGAATGGGCAGGAAACCACATGGGACGACGTTCGGAGCGGCTCAGCCGACAGGGAATGCTCGCCAGCGATCTCGCCGGCGAAGGGGATGTGATCCAGGTGGTGTCGCGCGCGTTCGACGTGCTGCGCTGTTTCGAGAGCCACGAGGCGCGGCTCGGCAATCTGGAAATCTCCAATCGCTGCGGGCTGCCGCGATCGACCGTGTCGCGGCTGACTCACACGCTGACCCGGATGGGCCAGCTCGTCTATCTGCCGCGCGACCAGAAATACCGCATCGGCCCGAGCGCCGTGGCGATGAGCACCTCGATGATGCGGGGGCTGCAGTTACGCAATTTGATCCGGCTGCGGCTGCAGGACGTCGCCGAGCAATTGCCGGGAACCGTCGGCTTCGTCATTCCCGACCGTTTCCATCTGGTCTATCTCGAGTTTGCCCGCGCCGCCAATGCGCTCGGCCTGCATGAAAGCACCGGCAGCCGCATCGCGATGACGAGCACGGCGGCGGGCCATGCCTATACCGCCGCGCTCGACGAGGAGGTTGGCGCCGCCTTGCTCGCGGAAATGGAACGCGAAATCCCCGAAGGCGCCAAACTGTTGCGGCCGCGCCTCGAGACCAACCGGCGCTTTCTGCAGGAGCACGGCTATGTCGTCGCTTGCGGCCTGTGGAGCCCGCATATCAACGGCGTTGCGGTGCCGATGTGGTCGCCGCAATACCAGACCTTCGTGGTGGTGACGATCGGCCTGTTGTCGGCGATGTACGACGAGAAACGGCTTCACCGGGAAGTCGCGCCGCAGATGCGCCAGCTCGGTGCCGCGGTCGGCAGCCTGCTCGAGGGCGCCGACGGCGAGCTGTTCAGCAACCGGCTGGAAAGGAAGGCGCTTCCGGTGTCAGCTCATAACAATAATAAAATCATCAAGGCGGAGGATTCGAATGAACTGGAAGCCGGAACTCGACGATCTCGCTCGGCGCGAAGCGTTCGCGCGCGAGATGGGAGGCGTTGACAAGGTCAAGCGGCAGCGCGACCAGGGCCGGCTCACCGTTCGCGATCGCATCGATGGCCTGGTCGATCCGAACAGCTTCCACGAGGTCGGCGCGATTTCGGGCACGGCCGAATATGACGAGCATGGCGAACTCAGGAACCTGACGCCGGCGAACTGCGTGTTCGGCCGCGGCAAGATCGACGGCCGGACCGTGGTCGTGGTCGGCGACGATTTTACCGTCCGCGGCGGCTCCGCGGATGCCTCGATCTCGGCCAAGCCGCTGATGGCCGAGGAGATGGCGCATGACTTCCGCCTGCCGATCATCCGGATGATCGAAGGGTCCGGCGGCGGCGGTTCGGTGAAGACCATCGAGACCAAGGGCGCGGCCAACCTGCCGGGCGGCGTCGGCGGCACGCGCTGGTACTGGTACACGATCGCGAACATGGCGCGTGTGCCCGTGGTGGGCCTGGGGCTCGGTTCGGTCGCGGGGCTTGGCGCCGCGCGGCTCGCCGCCAGCCATTATTCGTTGATGACCAAGAACTCCGCGATGTTCGTCGCGGGTCCGCCGGTGGTCAAACGGCTCGGCCAGGACCTCACCAAGCAGGAACTCGGCGGCGCCGAGATCCAGACCCGCGCCGGCGGCGTCGATGACGCCGTCGACACCGAGGAGGAGGCGTTCGAGCGCGCCCGTCGTTTCCTGTCCTATTTGCCGTCGTCGGTCTATGGGTTGCCGCCGACGGTGCCTGGCGACGACGATCCGGAACGCGGCGAGGAATCGCTGATGAAGGCGGTGCCGCGCAACCGCCGCCAAGTCTACAAGATGCGGCCGATCATCGACGCGGTGGTCGACAAGGGGTCATTCTTCGAGATGGCGGCGAATTTCGGCCGCCCGGTCATCACCGGCTTGGCCCGGCTGGAAGGCCGCGCGGTGCTGGTGCTCGCCAGCGATCCCTTCCACTACGGCGGGTCGTGGACGGCGGAAGCATGCCAGAAGATCGTGCGCTGGGTGGATTTCGCGGAGACCTTCCATCTTCCGGTGGTCTATCTGATGGATTGTCCGGGCTTCATGATCGGGCTCGAGGCCGAGAAGTCGGCTACCATCCGCCACGGTGTTCGCGCAATGGCCGCGGTCAACCAAAGCACCGTGCCCTGGTGCACCATCATCGTGCGCAACGCCTTCGGCGTCGCCGGCGTCGTGCACCAGCCGTCGAACCGCTTCTCGATGCGCTATGCCTGGCCGTCGGCCTATTGGGGCTCGCTGCCGCTGGAAGGCGGCATCGAGGCAGCCTATCGCGCCGATATCGACGCCGCGGACGATCCGCAAGCCAAGCTGAAGGAGATCGAGGATCGCCTCAACAAATTGCGCTCGCCGTTCCGCTCGGCCGAAAAATTCTGGGTCGAGGAGATCATCGACCCGCGCAAGACCCGTTCGCTGCTGTGTGAGTTTGCGCGCCTCGCCGAGCCGCTGCGCACTTCGGGCCCGCCGTCGAACATGACGACGCGGCCGTAGCGGAAAGGTGAGGGGCGCCCGCCGCCTCCACGTCATTGCGAGGAGCCAACGGGTCGCGCGAACGCGCGCCCGATGACAGGCTCCGCGACGAAGCAATCCAGCTTTCTGCTTGCGGCAGCATGGATTGCTTCGCTTCGCTCGCAATGACGGTGAGGTACTCTACGCCGCCACCGGCTTCGGCGGCCGCGAGATCGCCAGTACGATCAGCGCCGCGACGACGCAGAGCGCGCCGGCGACGAAGAACGCCGGCAGGTAGCTCGCCAGCAGCGTTCGCGACAGGCCGGCGCCGAAGGCGGCGGTGGCCGCGCCCATCTGATGGCCGGCGAAAATCCAGCCGAACACCAGGTTGGCGCGTTCCGGCCCGAACCGTTGCGCCGTCAGCCGGACCGTCGGCGGCACGGTTGCGATCCAGTCGAGCCCATAGAACATCGCAAACAGCGACAGGCCGTAGAACGAAAAATCGGAGAACGGCAGCAACAACAGCGACAGCCCGCGCAGGCCGTAATACCAGAACAGCAGATATCGGTTATCGTAGCGGTCCGATAGCCAGCCCGACATGATGGTGCCGAAGAAGTCGAACACGCCCATGGCGGCGAGCAGGCTCGCGGCCTGTACCTGCGGAATCCCGAAATCGAGGCACATCGGGATCAGGTGCACCTGGATCAGCCCGTTGGTCGAGGCGCCGCAGATGAAGAAGGTCGCAAACAGGATCCAGAACACCCGCTGTTTCGAGGCATCGCGCAACGTGCCGAGCGCGGCCGCCATGATCGGCGCGTGGTTGGCGGGCGGCGCCGGCAACGGCTCGGAGCCCGCATCGCCGAGCGGCCGCAGGCCGACATCAGAAGGACGGTCGCGCATCAACATCAGCACCGCGAATGCCGCGACGGCGAGCATCATGCACATCAGTCCCAGCGCGATCCGCCAGCCCATGCGCTCGGTGATGCTGGCGAGCAGCGGCAGGAACACCAATTGCCCGGTGGCGACGCTTGCGGTGAGAATCCCGACCACGAGCCCGCGCCGCGCCGCGAACCAGCGCGCGGCGATGGTCGCGCCCAGCACCAGCGCGGTCATGCCCGTGCCGATGCCGATCACGACGCCCCACAGCAGCATCAATTGCCAGACTTTCGTCATCGCCAGCGAGATAACGAGCGCCGATGCCACGGTCAGCAGCGCCGACAGCGTCACGTTGCGCAGGCCGTAGCGGTTCAACAGTGCGGCGGCGAACGGCGCCATCAGGCCGAAGAGAATGAAACGGATCGACAGCGCCGAGGAAATCTCCGCGGTGGTCCAGCCGAATTCATGCTGCAGCGGCACGATGAAAACGCCGGGGGCGCCGACCGTTCCGGCGCTGATCAGGGCGGTGAAAAACGTCACGCCGACCATCACCCAGCCGTAATGGATGTTGCGGCGGGCGAGGGCGGCTGACAGCCAGTTGGAGATCATAAAGGTTCCTTGCCGGAATTCTGGAAGACGATGACTATTGAGCTGCGCGCTGGTGTTTCGAAGTTTGTCTGACTTCAGCGATCTTGCATGATTGACCGCGGTCTGAAATGCCGTATTTCCCTCAATTCTGGACATGTAAAGCGGGTCATGGCCGGCCGCTTATCCAATTCACGACAGGGCTATCCCGGGTGCGAAAGCTTTCGCCGGCGCCTCAATGCACGATGCGTTCGATCGCGATCGCCGTGGCTTCGCCGCCACCGATGCACAGCGCCGCGACGCCGCGTTTGAGGCTTTGAGCTTCCAGCGCATGCAGCAGCGTCACGATCAGCCGCGCGCCGGTGGCGCCGATGGGATGGCCGAGCGCGCAGGCGCCGCCGTTGATATTGAGCTTTTCGCGGGGAATTCCGAGATCGCGCTGCGCCGCCATCGCCACCACGGCGAAGGCCTCGTTGATCTCGAACAGGTCGACATCGCCGACGCTCCAGCCGACCTTGTCGAGCAGTTTGCGGATCGCCGGGATCGGCGCGGTGGTGAACCATTGCGGTTCCTGGCTGTGGGTGGCGTGGCCCTTGATCTCGGCCAGCATGGGCAGCCCGTCGCGATCGGCGAGCGAGCGTTTTGCCAGGATCAGCGCCGCGGCGCCGTCGGCGTTGGCCGAGGAAGCGGCCGGCGTGATGGTGCCGTTGGCGCGGAACGCCGGCTTCAGCCCGGGGATTTTGGCCGGATCAACCTTCAGCGGATGCTCGTCATTGGCGACGGTGCGCGGACCGGCTTTCTCCTTCACCGTAACAGGCACGATCTCGGCCCTGAACGCGCCGCCTTCGACCGCCTTGCGCGCGCGGCTCAGCGTTTCCATCGCATAGGCGTCCTGGGCCGCGCGGGTGAACTGGTAGGCCTCCGCGGTGGCCTCGCCGAAATCGCCCATCGAGCGGCCGGTCTCATAGGCGTCTTCGAGGCCGTCCATGAACATGTGATCGATGATGCGATCGTGGCCGGCGCGGTAGCCGCCGCGCGCTTTCGCCAGCAAATAGGGCGCGTTGGTCATGCTCTCCATGCCGCCGGACAGCACGATCTCGGCGGAGCCTGACTTGATGACGTCATGCGCCAGCATGGTGGCTTTCATGCCGGAGCCGCAGACCTTGTTGACCGTGGTGGCGCCGGTCGCGTCCGGCAGTTTGGCGCCGCGCGCGGCCTGCCGCGCCGGGGCCTGTCCCTGTCCGGCCGGCAGCACGCAGCCCATGAATACCTCGTCGATCCGCTCGGGCGACAATCTGGCCCGCTCGACGGCGGCGCCGATCACGTGGGAACCGAGCTGATGGGCGGAGAACGGCGAAAGTTCCCCCATGAACCGGCCGAGCGGCGTACGGGCGGCGGAAACGATGACGACGGGATCGGAAGCTGCGGCCATGGCGGGTTCCTCATTTTTTACGATAATTGTCTTACATGATGGTCATCATATGATGCGCCGCAAAAATTGCAACTGTAACGGAGATAATTTGTCCGCCGGCCGCTACCGCTTGCGATTGACGAAGGCCTGCATCAGCGCCTGCGGCTCGCCGGTCAGATAGGATTGCCCGAACACTTTTATCGACAGGTCGACCGATTGCTTCAGCGGCAGTTCTTCCCATTGCCGCAGCAGGGCCTTCTGGGCACGCAAGGCGCCCGGCGCGCATTCCAACAGCGCCGCCACCGTCTTCTCGACCGCGGCATCGAGGCCGCCTTGCGGGGCGACGACGTCGATCAGTCCCCAGCCGAGCGCGGTGGGCGCGTCGATATTCTCCGCCGTCATCACCAGCCAGCGGGCGCGGCCCCAGCCGATCAGCCGCGGCAGAAGTGCCGCGTGAATCACGCTGGGAATTCCGACCCTGACCTCCGGCATGCCGAACTTGGCGTCGTGGGCGGCGATGCGGAAATCGCAGGCGGCGGCGAATTCCAGGCCGCCGCCGAGACACCAGCCGGGCATTCGTGCGATCACGGGCGCCGGAAATGCCCGTACTGTCTCGCAGAGATCGCGCAGGCCCGTGATGAATTTTTCCGCGGAGGCCTGATCGAGCGTCGCCATTTCCTTGATATCGGCGCCGCCGATCATGCTCTTGTCGCCCTGGCCCGATATGATCAGCGCGCGAATCTGCGGTTCCGTCGCCAGCAGTTCCAGCCCCTCGCGCAATCCGTTGATGACGGCCGATCCCAGAATGTTGAGCGAGCCGGCATTGGCGATCGTCAGGCGAACGACGCCGCGCGGGTCGCGGTCTACCCCGCAATGGGGATTGAGCATCTGCATGGAGGGTCTCGGCTGTTGCGAATGAAAATCGACGTCGGGGAGAGCTATTCCCGATCAAATCGCCGACTTGTCAAGCAGGCCTTATCTGATCTAAGCCGTGGCGGCTGGTAGCGGTTAACCGCTCGATCAATGTCCGGTAGCAGCCTGCAATTAGCTGCAGCTTTTTCCGGCCGCCTTGGCTATTATATGACTCCAAACATCTTATAGGACTGCGCATGCGCTACTCCAGGGAACACAAGCTCGAAACCCACGACCGGATCGTCAAGCGCGCCTCGGTGCGGCTGCGCGAGAAGGGCGCCCACGGTATCGGGGTCGCCGACCTGATGAAGGACGCAGGACTGACCCATGGCGGGTTCTATGCCCATTTCGATTCCCGGGAGGCGCTGGTCATCGAAGCCTTCGCCTACGCGATGGACCGCTCGACCGAGCGCTGGCGCAAGCTCGGCGAACAGACGCCCCCGGAGAAGCGGCTGGCGGCGATCGTGGATTCCTATTTGACCACGGCGCACCGCGACGATCCCGGCCATGGCTGCGCGGTTCCGACGCTCGGCGCCGAAATCGCCCGCGAGAGCCCCAAAACCCGCAAGGCCTTCGCGGCCAAGCTGGAGCAGATGGTCGACATGATCGCCGAACAGATTCCGGCGCTGCCGCGCAAGACCGCGCGCAAGCAGGCGGCCTCGACGCTGGCGACCATGATGGGTACCCTGGTGCTGGCCCGCATCGCGGGCAATGGCGAGTTTTCCGACGAGATTCTGGCCGCCGGACGCGAGGCCGTGCTGGAGAGTGCCGCGCCCGCGAAGCGCGCGGCGAAGAAATCCGTCGCCAAGAAGGCCGCTGCTGCGCCCGCCCGGACCTGAGACAGGGCGCGCGTCGTCCCATGCGACGTTGGTCGTAGGGACGCGAAAGGGCAACCAAGCCCGCATTTTCGCAAATCCGCCGCGCGTCGAGACCCTTTCCAAACGCTTCAAAGACTGCAAGATGCCGCCAAAACCTGTACCCGACGGTCTTGGAGGAACGCATGCGCACAATCGGACATTTTATCGGCGGCCGTGAGGTCAAGGGCACTTCCGGGCGCTTCGCGGACGTCTTCGAGCCGATGACCGGCGACGTCCAGGCTCAGGTCGCCTTGGCCTCCAAGGCCGAACTCCGCGCCGCGGTCGAGAACGCCAAAGCCGCGCAAACCGAATGGGGTGCAACCAATCCGCAGCGCCGGGCGCGGGTGATGATGAAGTTCCTCGAGCTGGCGCAGCGCGACTACGACAAGCTCGCCGACCTCTTGGCGCGCGAGCACGGCAAGACCATTCCCGACGCCAAGGGCGACATCCAGCGCGGCCTCGAGGTGGTCGAATTCGCCTGCGGCATTCCGCACCTCATGAAGGGCGAATATACCGAAGGCGCCGGACCCGGCATCGACATCTATTCGATGCGGCAACCCTTGGGAGTGGTCGCCGGCATCACGCCGTTCAATTTTCCCGCCATGATCCCGATGTGGAAGTTCGCGCCCGCGATTGCCTGCGGCAACGCGTTCGTCCTGAAACCGTCGGAGCGCGATCCCGGCGTGCCGATGGCGCTCGCGGCCTTGATGATCGAGGCCGGCCTGCCGGCCGGCATCCTCAACGTCGTCAACGGCGACAAGGAAGCGGTCGACGCCATCCTCGACGATCCCGATATCAAGGCCGTCGGCTTCGTCGGTTCCTCGCCGATCGCGCAATACATCTATGAGCGGGCGGCCGCCACCGGCAAGCGCGCGCAGTGCTTCGGCGGCGCCAAGAACCACGCCATCGTGATGCCCGACGCCGACATGGACCAGACCGTCGATGCCCTGATCGGCGCCGGCTACGGCTCGGCCGGCGAGCGCTGCATGGCGATCTCGGTAGCCGTCCCCGTCGGCAAGACCACGGCCGACCGGCTGATGGAAAAGCTCATTCCCCGGGTGGAAGCCCTCAAGATCGGCACCTCGATCGATCCCTCGGCGGATTACGGCCCGCTGGTGACCAAGGCGGCCCTCGATCGCGTGAAAAACTATGTCGATATCGGCATCCAGGAAGGGGCAAAACTCGCGGTCGACGGCCGCGGCTTCAAGATGCAGGGCTATGAAAACGGCTTCTACATGGGCGGCTGCCTGTTCGACAACGTCACCAAGGACATGCGGATCTACAAGGAAGAGATCTTTGGGCCGGTGCTCTCGGTGGTGCGCGCGCACGACTACAAGGAGGCGCTCGCGTTGCCGTCCGATCACGACTACGGCAACGGCGTCGCGATCTTCACCCGCGACGGCGACGCCGCGCGCGATTTCGCCGCCAAGGTCAATGTCGGCATGGTCGGCATCAACGTGCCGATCCCGGTGCCGATCGCCTATTACACCTTCGGCGGCTGGAAGAAGTCCGGCTTCGGCGATCTCAACCAGCACGGCCCGGATTCGATCCGCTTCTACACCAAGACCAAGACGGTAACGGCGCGCTGGCCGTCCGGCGTCAAGGAAGGCGCGGAGTTCTCGATTCCGACGATGAACTGATCGCGCCGCGGCAGATGCAATTCGCTCTCAACGAGGACCAGATTGCGGTTCGCGATATGGCGCGGGATTTTGCCGCGGAGAAAATCGCGCCGCATGCGCTGCGCTGGGACGAGGAGAAGCATTTTCCGGTCGACGTGATGCGCGAGGCGGCCAAGCTCGGCATCGGCGGCATCTACATCCGCGACGATGTCGGCGGCTCGGCCCTGAGCCGGTTCGACGCCGCGCTGATCTTCGAGGCCCTGGCGCAGGGTTGCCCGACAGTGTCGGCGTTCATCTCGATCCACAACATGGCGTCGTGGATGATCGACGCTTACGGCAGCGAGACCCAGCGGCGGAAATAGCTGCCGAAACTCTGCACCATGGAGCTGATTGCAAGCTATTGCCTGACCGAGCCGGGCTCCGGCTCGGATGCGGCGGCGCTGCGCACCCGCGCGGTGCGCGACGGCGACCATTATGTGCTCAACGGCCAGAAGCAGTTCATCTCCGGCGCCGGCAAGGGCGATGTCTACGTGGTGATGGTGCGCACCGGCAGCGAGGGGCCCGGCGGCATTTCGACCCTGGTCGTCGATGGCGATACGCCCGGGCTGTCGTTCGGCGCCAACGAGCGCAAGATGGGCTGGAACGCGCAGCCGACGCGCGCGGTGATCTTCGAGAACGCGCGCGTGCCGGTCGAAAACCGGCTCGGCGAGGAGGGCATCGGCTTCAAGATCGCGATGGCCGGCCTCGACGGCGGCCGCCTCAATATCGCGGCCTGTTCGCTCGGTGGCGCGCAATCCGCGCTCGACAAGTCGCTGGCCTACATGAAGGAGCGAAAAGCCTTCGGAAAGCGCCTCGACGAATTCCAGGCGCTGCAGTTCCGGCTGGCCGACATGGCGACCGAACTGGAAGCGGCGCGGACCTTTGTGTGGCGCGCCGCCGCTGCGCTCGACCGCAAAGACCCGGATGCTACCATGCTGTGCGCCATGGCAAAGCGCTTCGGCACCGATGTCGGTTTCGAGGTCGCCAACCAGGCGCTGCAGCTCCATGGCGGGTATGGCTATCTCAGCGAATACGGCATCGAGAAGATCGTGCGTGACCTGCGCGTGCACCAGATCCTCGAAGGCACCAACGAGATCATGCGGCTGATCGTTTCGCGCAAGCTGATCGAGGGCGCGCGATGACCGCGCCAGCCCCCGCGGCCGTCGCCGAGCCCGACCTGATCGTGCGGCGCGAAGGCGCGGCCGGAATCATCCGGCTCAACCGGCCGAAGGCGATCAACGCCATGACCTACGAAATGTCGATCGGCATCGACAAGGCGCTGGACCGGTTCGAGGCCGACCCTTCGGTCGCGCTGGTGCTGCTGGAAGGCGCCGGCGAGCGCGGCTTGTGCGCCGGCGGCGATATCCGCGGGCTCTACGAAAGCTCGCGCGAAGGCGGCGACCTCGGCAAGCGGTTCTGGCGCCAGGAATACATCATGAACGCGCGCATCGCGCGATTTCCAAAACCCTATGTCGCCTTCATGGATGGCCTGGTGATGGGCGGCGGCGTCGGTCTGTCAGCGCATGGCAGCCATCGCGTCGTGACCGAGAAGACAAAACTGGCGATGCCGGAAGTCGGCCTGGGCTTCTTCCCCGACGTCGGCGGCACCTATCTGTTGTCGCGCTCGCCGGGCGAAATCGGTACTTATTTCGGCCTCACCGGCCAGACCATGAACGGGCCCGACGCGATCTATGCCAAATTTGCCGATGCGGTGGTGCCTTCCGGCAAGCTCGCGGCGCTGCGTGAGACGCTGGTCGGTCTGCGCGCGGGCACGAACGCCGCCGAGGTGAAGGCCGCAATCGACCGTTTCGCGACCGGCGACACGTCCGGACCGGTTGCCGCGCAGCAGCCGCAGATCGACCGCTGGTTTTCCCATGAGCGGATGGAAGATATCGTCGCCGACCTCACGCGGGATGGTTCGGAACTGGCGCAAGCGACACTGAAGGCGTTGAACGAAAAGTCGCCGCGCGGCATGGTGGTCGCCCTGAAACTGCTGCGGCTGGGGCGGCAATCCTCTTCGCTGGAACAATGTCTGGTACGGGAATATCGTGCCGCGCTGGAAGTATTCAGAAGCGACGATTTCCGCGAGGGCGTGCGCGCAGCCGTGATCGACAAGGACCGCAATCCGAAGTGGTCTCCGCCGCGCATCGAGGACGTGACGCCGGAAATGGTCGGGCCTTATTTCGCGGAGATCGGGGCCGACGAATTGACGTTCGACAAGGCAAAATAGAAAAGACGGAGGGAACGGGACCATGGCAAAGATCGCATTCATCGGCCTCGGCAACATGGGCGGCCCGATGGCGGCCAACCTGGTCAAGGGCGGCCACAAGGTGACCGCGTTCGACCTGGTGGCGGCCTCGCGCGATCAGGCCAGGGCCGACGGCGCAGGGATCGCCGAGAGCGCGGTCGGCTCGGTGAAAGGCGCGGATGTCGTCGTCACCATGCTGCCTGCCGGCAAGCATGTCGTCTCGGTCTGGACCGATGTCGTTCCCGCCATGGCCAAGGGCACGCTCATCATCGATTGCTCCACCATCGACGTCGAGAGTGCCAAACAGGCCCATGCGCTGGCGGCGAAACATGGCGTTCTCTCGGTCGACGCGCCGGTGTCCGGCGGCACCGGCGGCGCCAAGGGCGCGACCCTGACGTTCATGTGCGGCGGCGAGGACAAGGCGTTCGCGGCCGCAAAGCCCGTGCTGGAAAACATGGGCAAGAAGATCGTGCATTGCGGCGGCGCCGGCGCGGGCCAGGCGGCGAAGATCTGCAACAACATGATCCTCGGCGTTTCCATGATCGCGGTTGGCGAGGCCTTTGCGCTCGCCGAAAAACTGGGGTTGTCGCACCAGGCGCTGTTCGATGTTGCCTCGACCTCGTCGGGGCAATGCTGGTCGCTGACCTCCTATTGCCCGGTGCCGGGTCCGGTACCGGCTTCGCCCGCCAATAACGGCTACAAGCCGGGCTTTGCCTCGGCGCTGATGGTGAAGGATCTGACGCTGGCGCAGGATGCGGCCAAGGCTGCCGGCGCCGCAACGCCGCTCGGCAAGCACGCGCAGGAGATCTACAAGGCATTCGATGCCGCCGGCAACGGCGGGGTCGACTTCTCGGGAATCATCCAGCACGTCCGGGGTCTCGCCGGAAAATAACGGGGAAGCCGATGACGACATTTCAAGAAGCCCGTTCCTTCCTCCTCAAACATCGCACCGACTACGATGCGGCGGTGAACGGATTCCACTGGCCCGATGCGGTGCCGTTCAACTGGGCGCTGGACTGGTTCGACGCCGAGCTGGCGCGCAACGCCGCCAGCAAGGACCGCCCGGCGCTGTGGATCGTCGACGCCGGCAGCAACCGCGAAACGAAGCTGTCGTTCGAGGCGCTGTCGCGCCGTTCCAACCAGGTCGCCAATTTCCTGCGCGCGCAAGGCTTGAAGCGCGGCGATCACCTGTTGCTGCTGCTCGGCAACGTCGTGCCGCTATGGGAGACGATGCTGGCGGCGATGAAGCTCGGGGTCGTGGTGATTCCCGCGACCACGCTGCTGACGCCGGACGAGTTGCGCGACCGGCTCGATCGCGGCCGCGCCAAAGTGGTGGTGGCCTCGCAGGACCAGGTCGCAAAATTCTCCGGCCTTGGTAGCGACAAGCTCATTCGTATCGTCGTCAATGCGTCGGCGAAGCAGGACGGCTGGCTCGCCTTTGAGCAGGCCGCGGAATTTCCGGAAGAGTTTACCCCGGATGGCCCGACCGGGCCTGACGATCCGATGCTGCTGTATTTCACCTCGGGCACCACGGCCAAGCCGAAACTGGTGCGGCACAGCCAGCGCAGTTACCCTGTCGGCGCATTGTCGACGATGTACTGGCTGGGCTTGCAGCCTGGCGATGTCCATCTGAACATTTCCTCGCCCGGCTGGGCCAAGCATGCCTGGAGCTGCTTTTTCGCGCCCTGGAATGCCGGCGCCACCGTGTTCGTGGTCAACCAGCCGCGCTTCGACGCCAAGGGGTTGCTCGCGACCATCGGCCGCTGCGGCGTCACCACGCTGTGCGCGCCGCCGACGGTGTGGCGGCTGTTCATCCAGGAACGATTGTCTGATTTCAAGGTTTCCTTGCGCGAGGTCTGCGGCGCCGGCGAACCGCTCAATCCCGAAGTGATCGACCAGGTGCGCAACGCCTGGGGGCTGACGATCCGCGACGGCTACGGACAGACCGAAACCACCGCGCTCGCCGGTAATTCGCCGGGGCAGGAGGTAAAGGTCGGATCGATGGGCCGGCCGCTACCGGGCTATCGCGTGCGGATCACCGATATCGACGGTCAGGTGACGACGGAAGGCGAGGTCACGCTCGTGCTCGGCGCCGACCGTCCGGCCGGCCTGATGCAGGGCTATCAGGGCGATGACGGCAAGCTCAGCGGCGCCGACGGCGCGCTCTATCGCAGCGGCGACGTGGTGTTCGCCGACGAAGAAGGCTATTTGACCTTCGTCGGCCGCTCCGATGATGTCTTCAAGTCGTCCGATTACCGGATCAGCCCGTTCGAACTCGAGAGCATCCTGCTCGAACACGAGAAGGTCGCCGAGGCTGCGGTCGTGCCCAGTCCCGATCCGATCCGGCTGGCGATCCCGAAGGCCTATGTGCTGCTGGTGGCGGATGCGGAACGCACGCCTGAGACCGCGCTGTCGATCTTCCAGCATCTGCACACGCGGCTCGCGCCGTTCAAGCGGATCCGGAAGATCGAATTCGTGACGGAATTGCCGAAGACGATTTCGGGGAAAATCCGCCGCGTGCAGTTGCGCCGGCTGGAGCACGACAACGACCGCGACGACGCGCTGCGCGGCGTGGAATTTCGCGAAGAGGATTTCCCGGAGTTGCAGAAGATGCGGCCCGCCGGGTCGACGGAGAGTTGATGGATGAATGAAGTCTGGAAGAAACCGCCGGTGTCGCTCGAAGCCTACCAGAACATGGTCGGCAAGGAGGTCGGCGTATCGTCGTGGCACCTGGTCGATCAGGCGCGCATCAACGCCTATGCCGATGTGATCGAGGATCATCAGTTCATCCATGTCGATCCCGAGCGCGCCAAACGCGAAACCGCCTTTGGAACGACCATTGCGCACGGCTTCCTGACGATGTCGCTGATGAGCATCATGTCCTATGAGGTGATGCCGGTCATCGCGGGCACCACGATGGGGGTCAATTACGGGTTTGACAAATTGCGCTTCATTTCGCCGGTGCGCGCCGGCAAGCGGGTGCGCGGTCGGTTCACGCTGATGGAAGCGACGTTGCGAAAGCCGAAGGAATTGCTGTCGCGCACCGCCGTCAGCGTCGAAATCGAAGGCGAACAGCGCTCGGCGCTGGTGGCCGACTGGATCGGCCTGATTTACTTCGCTTGACCCACCCCCACCCGCCATGGCCGGGCTTGTCCCGGCCATCCACGTCTTGTTAAAGCAATAGCGGAAAGACGTAGATGCCCGGCACAAGGCCGGGCACGACGAGAGAACAAAGTCTGGGAACGGCAATCATGACAATCAGGTTTGACGGACGCGTCGCTATCGTGACCGGCGCGGGCAATGGTCTTGGACGCGCGCATGCGCTTGGGTTGGCGAGCCGCGGCGCCAAGGTCGTGGTCAACGATTTTGGCGGCGCCCGCGACGGCACCGGCGGATCGCTGACCCCCGCGGACAGCGTGGTCGAGGAGATCAAGAAGGCCGGCGGCACCGCGATGGCCGACGGCGCCGACGTTTCCAACTTCGAGCAGGTCAAGGCGATGGTCGCCCGCGCCACCAGGGAGTGGGGCAGCGTCGATCTGCTCTGCGCCAATGCCGGCATCCTGCGCGACAAGTCGTTCGGCAAGATGGAAGCCGCGGATTTCGCCAAGGTGCTGGATGTGCATCTCACCGGCAGCTTCTTTTGCTGCAAGGCGGTGTGGGACGGCATGCGCGAGCGCAATTACGGGCGTATCGTGCTGACCACCTCGTCGTCGGGCCTGTACGGCAATTTCGGCCAGGCCAATTACGGCGCGGCGAAATCCGGCATGGTCGGCCTGATGAACGTGCTGGCCGAGGAAGGCCGCAAGACCAACATTCGCGTCAACATCATCTCGCCGACGGCGGCGACCCGCATGACCGAGGAATTGCTGCCGCCGCAGGCGCTCGAGCTGATGAAGCCGGAAGCGATCACCCCTGCGGTGGAATACATGCTGAGCGAGGAGGCGCCAACCCGCACCATCATGGGCGCCGGCGCCGGCTCCTTCGCGGTGATCAGGATTCTGGAAAGCGAAGGCATCAACCTGGCAAAGTCCGATTGGACGCCGGACGCGATCGCCGCGCATTTCGCCGAGATCAGCGACATGTCGAAGGCCAGGGCGTTGCAGGGCGCGTTCGAGCAGACGCAAAAATATGTCGGCCAGGCCGCCGCGCGGGCGGGGATCAAGCTGTAAGGCGATCCCGTCATTTCGTCATGGCCGGGCTTGACCCGGCCATCCACGTCTTTGGCGCGGCTGGACAGTTAGACGTGGATGCCCGGGACAAGCCCGGGCATGACGGTCGTTTTGTGGCTATACACTCGCTCCATGCCTCCAGATTCCAGAAACATCGCCGTCATCGGCGCCGGCCCCGCCGGGCTGATGGCGGCCGAGGTGCTCAGCGACGGCGGCGCGGCCGTTACGATCTATGACGCGATGGCCTCCGCCGGCCGCAAGTTCCTGATGGCCGGACGCGGCGGGCTCAACCTGACCCACAGCGAAGAGTTCGAGACATTCCTCACCCGCTACGGCAAGCCGGCGCCGCAACTCACTGCCGCCATTGAAGCATTTCCGCCGCGCGCTTTGCGCGAATGGAGCGAGGCGCTGGGTCAGCCGACCTTTGTCGGCTCAAGCGGCCGGGTGTTTCCCAAGGCGATGAAAGCCTCGCCCTTGCTGCGCGCGTGGCTGCGGCGGCTCGACGCCACGGGGGTGAAATTCGCGCTGCGCCACCGCTGGACCGGCTGGGACGAGAAGGGCCGCTTGCAATTTCAGACTCCCAACGGACCCGTTGCCGTCGATATTAGCGCAACCGTGCTGGCGCTGGGCGGCGCGAGCTGGCCGCGCCTCGGCTCGGACGCTGCGTGGGTGGAAACGCTCGCGGCGAAAGGCGTGACGATCGCGCCGCTCAAGCCCGCCAATTGCGGTTTTACGGTCGCCTGGTCGGAGATCTTCCGCGACCGCTTTGAAGGCCAGCCGCTGAAGGGCATTGCGTTGTCGTTCGGCCCGCGCACCGTGCGCGGCGAAGCTGTCATAACGCGGACGGGCATCGAGGGCGGCGCAATCTATGCGCTCTCGGCCGAATTGCGCGAAGCCGTCCTCGCGTCGGGGCAGGCGACCCTCCGCATCGCTTTGCGGCCCGATATGGACGTCAAAGCCCTCACCGCGCGGCTGTCAACGCCAAAAGCAAAACAGTCGTTCTCGAACTGGCTGCGCAAGGCCGCGCAGCTTTCCCCTGTCGGCATCGGCCTGTTGCAGGAAGCGGCGATCGTCTCCGGCATGTCTTTGTCGTCGCTGTCGCCAGAGAACCTCGTTGAGCTGATCAACGCCATGCCGATCCAGCTCAATGGTATCGCGCCCATCGCCCGTGCAATCTCAACCGCCGGCGGGATCTCGTTCGATGAACTGGATTCCGATTTCATGCTCCGCCGTCTGCCCGGCGTGTTCGCATCGGGCGAAATGCTCGATTGGGAAGCCCCGACCGGCGGTTATCTGCTGCAGGCCTCGTTCGCCACGGGCGCGGCAGCGGCAAGAGGGATGTTGAAGTGGCTGGAGAGGCAGGCTCGCTGCTTATGAATCGCGCTTCGACCAAATTCCGCGGCGCACGAAATGACGCGATTTGCCGGCAAAAACGGAAGCAACCGTCTTTGATCTACAGGTCGGTATAGTGCTTTCAGCTCTAAGAGCCCTCCATGTTCGCGATATCCGGTGGAAGTATTCCTGGCACCTGCATGCGTTGCGCATTCGTGGCAAGTTTACCCAATATTTCCGCTTCGGTTAGCCAGAACAGCTCGTCCTCACCTTCCATTTTTGAGTGCTGCCGGCAAAAAGCTTCCATGGCGCGATAGCGCTGTAACGGGTTCATTCCTGACCTCCACGCTTACTACAAGCAACAGGCGCGCCACGATTTCGCATCACAGCGGCACACGTGCCGAATCGGCAGGTGGCGGAGTAGGTCAATTACCCGCAATCGCCCTGAAATGTAGTCGTTTCTCTATCAATCATGGGAAACATCCTGTTCGTTTTGAACATCAGGGCCGCCAAGTTGGGGGCTCGGGGGGATCTTGGCGGCCCTGTCGCGCCGAGAGGCCGATTTTGGTTAGACGTCCAATCTCGACCTAGCGTGAGCACGAAATCAGTTACTTCAATGACGTAGCTCAGCTTTGGAGCTTCCTCAGCTTTTTCGTCCGCGAGGAGTGTTTTGCGCATCCATTTTTCTTGCCACTGCGTGGCTTGTTTTAGGCTCGGAGAAATCTCGCTAGCTATTGCGCAAAGCTAGGAGTGCACGCTCTTTAAGCCTTATCGGGTCCTTCTCACCGCCCGCGGCGAGTTTAAGAAGCTGCGCTGCGACGGAAGCTTGTATCTCACAGCTACGCTGCTGCTTCGGGAGAGAAAGAACTACCTCGTTTAGGACGGCTTTCAGCCGCACGATCTCCTTGGCGTCAAAAATGTTGAGCGCTAATTCACTCATGACCGCCTCCCTTTTTTTATATCCGACCATTCGCCGGGAGCTTGAGTTTGTCCGCTGTCGAACATTGAGGAAAAAAAACCTCAGATTGATCTAAATCAACGCAAAATTATTGAGGATGCCGATTATGTTTGATCGCATTCGCTTGCGGGCTAACCCCAAAACGGGGGCAGATTAGCATGCGCGCGCTTCTTCTCGATCCGCTAAGAAACCGCCTGCTTGCGGCATTGCCTCAGCCGGATTTCGCCTTAATCGCGAGACATCTCGCTAGCACTTCAATGCCGGCGGGCCTTGTATTGAACGAAGTCGATGACAACGTTCATCGGGTGTACTTTCCAATAAGAGGAATGCTGTCGCTGCTTGCCATTCTAGGGAACGGCAAGGCTATCGAAACAGCTACCGTCGGTCGCGAGGGCGTAGTCAACGCCATGGCCGGACTAGGGCTGCTCAGGTCCAGTGTCCGAGTTGTCGTCCAAATACCGTTGGACGTAGCTTTCATATCTGCGTCGCATTTCTCCGATGCGGTGGCTCAAAGCACTAACATTCGAAATATGTGCATCATTTACAACGAGGTCTTGTTGATCCAAGCGAGGGTCAGTGCTGCTTGCAATGCGACACACCACGTTGAAGAGCGGTTTTGTCGCTGGTTGCTGCAATCCTCCGACAGAGCGGAAAGCAACACGGTCGGTCTGACGCACGAGCTTGTGGCGGAAATGCTTGGGGTGCGACGAACGTCGATAACCCGGGTCGCGCAAAAGATTCAAGACACGGGGGCAATCAAATACTCGCGCGGCGTCATTGAGATACTGGATCGGCCTCTTCTGCTAAAGCTCTCATGCGAGTGCTATCAGACAATCTCGGAAACGGCCGCTGCTCTTATTTCCCAGCCACTGGCAGTTCGGTAAAATTGCCGGATATCGACATCTACTTAGGGTTGTTCGCGACCGGGTTCAGCCGGCGGCGAGTCTGCCCAAGTCCGCTATGCTGCCGAAAGCGGAAGCAATTTCACGGTATCACCGCAGCTTGCCCCGCGCCGCCACCGGCAGCGTGCCGATGATTTCCTCGCCGCGCACCATCACCACCTCGTCCATCATGTTGACGACGACGCAGACGTGGTTCGGCACGATGCGCACGACGTCGCCGACATCGGGGCGGGTGTTGCTGCGGGTGAGATCAAGAAAGCCGTGTTCCTCGGCAAAGCGCGCGATCCTGGCTTCGGGGTGTTCCAGGATCAGCCCATGGCCGTCGAGCCCGCCGCCGGTGTCCGACGTCAGCGTCTTCGAACCGGCATCCAGAATGCCGCGATCGGGGCCGGCGCGGCTCACCACGGTGGAATAGATGTTCAGCGCGCAATCGTCCCAGCTCGCGACGCCGGCGGCAACCTGCATGCGGTCGTTGTAGATATAGGTGCCGGGCCGGTGCTCGGTGGCGCCCCTGAGTTTGCCGACGTTCTTCAGGTTCGGCGTGCCGCCGGTGGACACCATCGCAGCATCCAGCCCATGCGCGCGCACGCCGGCCAGCGCCTCATCGTAGAATTTCTGCGCCTCCGCCCAGCCGGTCTCGGTGGGATAAAGCATGAAGCCGGCAAAGGTCAGCCCCTTGGAGGCAGCGATCTCCCGCGCCAGCGCGACGGCCTCACCGGGGGTTTCGACGCCGGCCCGCTTGCGGCCAGTGTCGCACTCGACCACGACCGAGAGCGGCCGGCCGGAAACGCTTGCGGCCCGCGGCAGGCCGGCGATTACGGTCGAATTGTCGGCGGCGACCGTCATGTTGGCTTTTGCCTGCAGCGCGCCGAGCCGGGCCATCTTCTCGTCGCCGATCAGATTGTAGCTGATCAGGATGTCGTCGATCCCGGCGTCCGCCATCACCTCGGCCTCGCCGAGTTTCTGGCAAGTGATGCCGCGCGCGCCGGCGTCGATCTGCAGCTTTGCCAGCATCGGGCTCTTGTGGGTCTTGATGTGCGGGCGATTGGCGACGCCTGCGGCATCGCAGGCGGCCTGGATCCGCGCGATGTTGGCCTCGACGCGATCCATGTCGATCACAGCGCAAGGCGTGCCGTAGTCGCGGGCGATCTTGGCGGCGAGGGGGGTGGTCATGAGGCGGCCTTTGTTTAACCTGTAGGATGGGTAGAGCGAAGCGAAACCCATCATATGACGTGGACATGGTTGATGGGTATCGCTGCGCTCAAGCCATCCTACGAATCACGCCTGTTCTATCTCTTCGCGCAGCACTTCCAGCTCCAGCCATTTGTCCTCGGCCTCCTGCAATTCTTTCTGCGCCTTGGTCAGCGCATCGGAGGCCGTGTTGAATTTCTTGCGATCCTTCTGGAACAGATCGGGGTCGTCAAGATGCCGCTGCTGTTTGGCGATCTCTGCCTGCAATTTGGCGATCGTCTTGGGTAGCGTCTCCAGCGCGTGCTTTTCATTGAAATTGAGCCGGCGCTTGGTCGCGCCGGCGGGCGCGCCGTTTGCCACGGTCTTTTCGCGCTCGACCGCAGCGGCCTTTACCGCCTCGCGCTTCAGATCGGCGCCGCGCTGCGCCAGCATGTCGGTATAGCCGCCGGCATATTCGATCCAGCGGCCATCGCCTTCCGGCGCGATCACCGAGGTCACCACGCGGTCGAGGAAATCGCGGTCGTGGCTGATCAGGATCACGGTGCCCTCGTAGTCGCCGAGCATTTCCTCGAGCACGTCGAGGGTTTCGAGATCGAGATCGTTGGTCGGCTCGTCCAGCACCAGCAGATTCGAAGGCTTTGCCAGCGCGCGCGCCAGCATCAGCCGGCCGCGCTCGCCGCCCGACAGCACCTCCAATGGGGTACGCATCTGCTCCTGCGCGAACAGAAAATCCTTCATGTAGCTGACGACGTGCTTCGGCTTGCCGCCGACCATGACGTGGTCGCCGCGGCCGCCGGTCAGGGCCTCGGCCAGCGTCGATTTGGGATCGAGGCTTTCGCGATGCTGGTCCAGCGTCGCCATTTCGATATTGGCGCCGAAGCGGATGGTGCCGCTGTCCGGCGGACTTCCCCCGGTCAGCATGTCGATCAAGGTGGTCTTGCCGGCGCCGTTGGGACCGACGATGCCGATACGGTCGCCGCGCTGCACGCGGATCGAAAAATCGTCGACGATCCTGCGATCGCCATAGGTCCTCAAGATGTTCTTGGCCTCGATGACGAGCTTGCCGGATTTGTCGGCTTCCGCGGCCGCGAGGTTGGCATTGCCGGCGGCGCCGCGATAGTCGCGGCGCTGGTCGCGCAGCGCATGCAGATTGCCGAGCCGCTTGACGTTGCGCTTGCGGCGGCCGGAGACGCCGTAGCGCAGCCAGTGCTCCTCGTTGACGATTTTGCGGTCGAGCTTGTGCTGGTCGCGCTCTTCCTCGGCCAGCACCTCGTCGCGCCAGGCCTCGAACGCGGAAAAGCCGCGGTCGATCTGCCTGATCTGGCCGCGATCGAGCCACGCGGTGGAACGCGACAGGTTCGAGAGGAAGCGGCGGTCGTGGCTGATGATGACCAGCGCGCAGCGGCGGCCGTCGAGTTCGCTCTCCAGCCATTCGATGGTCGTGAGGTCGAGATGGTTGGTGGGCTCGTCGAGCAGCAGGATATCGGGCGAGGGCGCCAGCACATGCGCCAGCGCCGTGCGGCGACCTTCGCCGCCGGAGAGATGCGCCGGATCCTCGTCGCCGTGCAGCCCGAGCTGCTCCAAAAGGTAGCTCGCCTGATAGTGGTCGTCGCCGGGCGCAAGACCGGCCTCGACATAGGCGAGCGTGGTGGCAAATCCCGAAAAATCAGGCTCCTGCGGCAGATAGCGGATGGTCGCGCCCGGCTGCACGAAGCGGCTGCCGCTATCGGGCTGCACCAGGCCGGCGGCGATCTTCAGAAGTGTCGACTTGCCGGAGCCGTTGCGGCCGATCAGGCAGACGCGCTCGCCCGCCGACACCGACAGTTCGACGCCCGACAACAGCGGCGTGCCGCCAAAGGTCAACTTGATGTCTTTCAACTGGATCAGCGGGGGCGCCATGGCTCTCAATTCAATTCTGGTTAGGCGCAGGCTGACTGGCGCGCTGGCGCTGGATACGGCGGATGGTCTGGTCGAGCGCTGACAGGAACGCCGAGCGGTCGCGCGGCGAGTAGGATTTCGGGCCGCCGGTCACCTCGCCGGAGGAACGCAGATCGGTCATGAGATTGCGCACCGCAAGGGTCATCCCGATCGATTGTTCGGTGAAGGGCTTGCCGTTCGGCGCGATCACCTCCGCGCCCGCCTTGACGCAGCGGCTCGCCAGCGGGATATCTGACGTGACGACGATATCGCCCTTGCCGGCGCGTTCCGCGATCCAGTCATCGGCGGCGTCCATGCCGGCGCCGGCCGCGATGCGCTCGATCAGGGGATCCTGCGGCACCCGGATGAAGTTGCCCGCGACCACGCTGACGGGCAGCCCATGGCGGGCGGCGACGCGGTAGATCTCGTCCTTGACCGGGCAGGCGTCGGCGTCGACATAGATGCGGGTGGCGTTCAAATTCACATCATCGGTTGCGGTCAGGGCCGGGATGCGCCAAAGGCACGCGCCCGGATGCGCGTGGTACCCCAACGGGAGCCGGATTGCGAGCGAAACACCTCGCGCAACGCGCTTGCCACGGGGGTTTGTTCGCGTACCATCATGGCTGCCAAAGGTGACAAAAATCAGGGAAAACCGGGGATATGACCAGCCGGCTCGAAACCTACCGCGTCGAGGCCTACAACACGGCAAAACTCTCCGAAAACAAGATGCATGACGACACCGTGGCAAAACGGTTCGGCTTTTCCGGCGGGCTGGTGCCGGGCGTGGACGTCATGGCCTACATGATGCACCAGCCGGTCGCCAGATGGGGTCGCGCCTTCCTGGAACGCGGGCTGATCGAGGCGCGTTTTGTGAAGCCGGTCTATGACGGCGAGATCGCCAACCTCACGGCTGCGGAGAGCGATGGCGTGCTCACCATCGAGGTCGAAAGCCGCGGCCAGCTCTGCGCCACCGGCACCGCGTCGCTGCCGGCGTCGGCGCCGTCAGTCTCGCTTGCGGATTATTCCGAGGTCGCCGCGGTCGCGGAGCGCAAGCCGGTCAGTGAGGCCTCGTATCGGCTCGGCAAGTGGCTCGGCACCGTGCCGCGCGCCTGGGCCGGCGCAGCGGCGACGGAATATCTGACCGACGTCCGCGAGCGCGATCCCATCTACGTGCGCGAAGGGCTCGGCCATCCCGGCCTGCTGCAGCGGGTGATGAACAAGGTGCTGGTCGACAACGCCATCCTCGGCCCCTGGATTCACGTCGGCAGCAAGATGCAGATTCTCGCAGCCGGGAAAGCCGGCGACGAGATCACCGCGCGCGCGAAGGTGACCGGCAATTACGAAAAGAAGGGCCACCGCTTCGTCGAACTCGACGCGCTGGTCGTCGCCAACGGCACGACGCCGCTGGCGCATTGCCAGCACATCGCCATCTATCAGCCGCGTGAGCAGGCGGCGGCGTAGTTGTAGCGGCGAGGCGTAGTGCCGCCTAGCGCCTAGCTGTCATCCCCCGCGAAAGCGGGGGATCCAGTACGCCGCGGCCTCACGGCTCAACGACAACCGCCTCTGGAATATTGGATCGCCCGCCTTCGCGGGCGATGACAGGTGTGCGTGTATGAACCGGGCGACGCGCCCCTCACGCCACCTTCTTCTTCCCATCCTCGATCGCACGCCAGACCCGCTCCGGCGTCAGCGGCATGTCGAGCTGCTTGATGCCATATTCGGACAACGCATCGAGCACCGCGTTGACGATGCAGACGAGGCTGCCGGCGCAGCCGGCTTCGCCGCAGCCCTTGGTGCCCAGCGCGTTGGATTTGGCGGGCGTGGGATGATCGCCGGTTTCCATCAGCGGAATGTCGCCTGCGCGCGGCAGCGCGTAATCCATGAACGAGCCGGTGATCGGCTGGCCGCTATCGTCATAGCTGACTTGCTCCATCAACGCCTGGCCGATGCCTTGGGCGACGCCGCCATGCAACTGACCGGCGACGATCATCGGATTGACGATGGTGCCGAAGTCGCTGATCCCGGTGTAGCGCACGATCCGCGTCACGCCGGTCTCGGGATCGATTTCGACCTCGGCGACATGGCAACCATTGGGGAAGGTCGACGGCGTAACCTGAGTGGCATGATCGACGTCGAGCGATGACGGAATGCCCTCCGGCATCTTGCCGTCGCGAAGCCGCTGCGCCAGCTCCATGATGCCGATGCTGCGGTCGGTGCCGGCGATGGTGAAGCGGCCATCGGCGAATTCGATATCGCCTTCGGCGGCCTCGAACAGGTGCGAGGCGGCCTTCCTGCCCTTTTCGACGACGAGCGCTGAGGATTCGACGATCGCCTGACCGGTCGCGGTGATCGAGCGCGAGCCGCCGGTGCCGTTGCCGAAGCGCACGAGATCGCTGTCGCCCTGTTCGAGCGTGATCTTCTCGAAGGGAACGCCGAGCTGGGCGGAGAGCACCTGCGCGAACGGGGTGGCGTGGCCCTGGCCGTAATCGAGCGTGCCGGTGGTCAATTTCACCGATCCGTCCGGCTCGAAGGTGATCTTGCCGAGTTCGCCGCTCGGGGGTGCGGTGACCTCGAGATAGCAGCCGACGGCGATGCCGCGCAGCTTGCCGTTTTTCCTGCTTTCCTTCTTCCGTTTCGCAAAATTGGCGTGATCGGACATCTCCAGCGCCTTGCTGAAGACGCCCTGGAAGTCGCCGCTGTCGTAGGTGACGCCCGACGCGGCCGGGAACGGCAGCTGCGCCGGCTTGATGAAATTGCGCTTGCGCAGCGTCAGCCGGTTGATGCCCATTTCATCGGCGGCGCGATCGATCAGCCGCTCCATGTAGTAGTTGGCCTCGGGACGGCCGGCGCCGCGGTAGGCGCCCATCAGCGTGGTGTTGGTCAGGACCGTCTTGATGTCGACGCCGAGCAGCGGCGTGCGGTAAACGCTGGCGAGGTTCTTGCCGGTGTTGAGCGACAGCGGGCCCGGCGCCACGCCGGTGATGTAGGCGCCGAGATTGCCATAGCCCTTGAGGCGCACGGCCAGGAACTTGCCTTCGGCATCGAGCGCGAGCTCGCCATGCATGATCTGCGCGCGGCCCTGGCTGTCGGACAGGAAACTGGTCGAGCGTTCATCGGTCCACTTCACCGGACGGCCCAGCACCTTCGCGGCATGCGCGATGCAGGTATATTCAGGGTAGTTCATGTTCTTCATGCCGAAGGAGCCGCCGACATTGGCGGTCAGGATGCGAACCTTGTCGTTCGGCACGTTCAGGATCTTGGCAAAGGTGACCTTGTTGCCGGCAACGCCCTGGGTCGGAACCTGCAGCGTGAAACGCTCGCTCGCCTTGTCATAGGCCGCCAGCGCCACGCGCGGCTCCATCGACACCACGGCGACGCGCGTGTTGATGATATCGAGCTTCGTCACGTGCGCCGCGCTCGCGAACGCGGCATCGAGCTTTGCGGTATCGCCATAGTGATAGTCGAGCGCGACGTTGTTGGGGATGTGGTCGTAGAGCTGCGGCGCGCCGGGCCTTGCGGCTTCCTCGGCATCGGTGACCGCCGGCAGCGGCTCGATATCGAGTCCGACGGCTTCGGCCGCATCGCGCGCCTGCGCCAGCGTTTCGGCGACCACGAAGGCCACGGGATCGCCGACAAAGCGCACCTTGTCGGTCATCAGCGCCATGCGGTTGGTCTGGATCAGCGGCGAGCCGTCGCGGTTTTTCAGCGGCAGCCCGCAGGTGAAGGGGTTATAGCCGGCGGCGGCGAGGTCCTTGCCGGTCCACACGCCGAGCACGCCCGGCATGGCCTTGGCCGTCGCCGTGTCGATGCCGCGGAGGATGCCGTGGGCGTGGCTGGAGCGGACGATCCAGGCATAGGCCTGGTTCGGCAGGCTGAAATCGTCGGTATATTTTCCCTTGCCACGCACCAGCGTGTCGTCTTCCTTGCGGCGCACCGGCTGGCCGACCCCGTACTTTTGCAGTGCGATAGCATTTTCCAGAGCTGGCGGAGACGTATGATCCTGCATTGAAATGTCCTGAAAAGCTCGATTTTCCGCGATTTCGCCGGTCCCCCGCTGAGATAACGTACCGATATGCGGTCTACAACGCCTGATTGGGCATAGTCCTATGTGAGGGCTGTTGCGCAACCGTTTGGCACTGCTAAAGTTTCCGTGAACGGAAATTCCTCGTCAGCCCGCTTTGAGGGCCGCGGAAAGACATTTTGAATGAACGATGACACGCGGCTTCGCGACGGCGCTGTGCCGCGCGAGGAGGTCGGCCAGAGGCCGCCGCGTAGCGGCGATGCGCACGTGACGCCGGCCGGCGACGGTCCGGGCGCGGTTCCATCGCCGGCCACGGGCGTCTACGCGGCGCTCGACCTCGGCACCAATAACTGCCGGCTCCTGATCGCCTGTCCGTCCGGCGACAGTTTCCGCGTGGTCGATTCATTCTCCCGGATCATCCGGCTCGGCGAGGGCATTTCGGCGACCGGCTGCATCAGTGACGCCGCGATCGAACGCGCCATCGTCGCGCTGAGCATCTGCCGCGACAAGATCCAGTCCAAGAAGGCAAAACGGCTGCGGCTGATCGCGACCGAAGCCTGCCGCGCCGCCGCCAATGCCGACGGTTTTCGCGACCGGGTCGCAGCCGAAACTGGCATCCAGCTCGAGGTGATCGACCGCGAGACGGAAGCCGCGCTCGCCGTGATCGGCTGCTCGCCGCTGCTCGACCCGCAGGGGCGGGGCGCCATCCTGTTCGACATCGGCGGCGGCTCGACCGAACTGGTGCGGATCGAGCGCGATCCGGACGAGCCGGACGCCGCGCCGCGCATCAAGGCGTGGATGTCGATTCCGCTCGGCGTCGTCACGCTGGCCGAGCATTTCGGCGGCAAGGACGTCACCGCGCAATCCTATGCGCGGATGGTGGGCGAGGTCGCCCAGCACGTGGTGCCCTTCGCGGCCGAGCACGGCGCCGATTTGACGGACATGCACCTGCTCGGAACCTCCGGCACGGTGACGACGCTGGCCGGCGTGCATCTCAACCTCGTGCGCTACGATCGCCGCCGGATCGACGGCGTCTGGCTGAGCGATGCCGATATCACCGCGGTCATCGCGCGGCTGCGCGCCATGAGCTATCAGGAGCGCGCCGGCAATAATTGCATCAGCGTCGAGCGCGCCGATCTGGTGCTGGCGGGCTGCGCCATCCTCGATGCCATCCGCGATGCGTTCCCGCTGCCGCGGCTGCGCGTCGCCGACCGGGGCCTGCGCGAGGGCATGCTGGTGGAGATGATGCGCGAGGACGGCGCGATCGGCTGATGCCGATAGGCGCGGGGCCGCGCGATGTGTTAGAGCGGCGCCTGATCTTCTCAAGGCAACACCGATATGGCGAAAGATACCACCGGGCGGCTGCACGTCACGGTCAAGACCGGCGGCAAGCGCAAGCTGTCGTCAAAACTCTGGCTGGAGCGGCAGCTCAACGATCCCTATGTGGCGCAGGCCAAGCGCGAGGGATATCGCTCGCGCGCGGCCTACAAGCTGATCGAGATCGACGACAAATATCATTTCCTCAAATCCGGCCAGACGGTGGTCGATCTCGGCGCTGCCCCCGGCGGCTGGAGCCAGATCGCGGCCAAGCGCGTCGGCACCGCCAGCGGCAAGGGCAGGGTGATCGCCATCGATCTGCTGGAAATGCCGGAGATTCCGGGCGTCAGCTTCGCACAGCTGGATTTTCTGGCCGACGACGCGCCGGCCCGATTGCTCGAGATGATCGGCGGCCGCGCCGACGTGGTGCTGTCCGACATGGCGCCCAACACCACCGGCCACCGCAAGACCGACCAGCTGCGGATCCTGGGCCTCGTCGAAGGTGCGGCAGCGTTCGCCGCCGAGGTGCTCAATCCCGGCGGCACCTTCGTCGCCAAGGTGTTTCAGAGCGGCGCGGACGCGGAACTGGCGACGCAGCTCAAGCGCGACTACGCCACCGTCAGGCACGTCAAGCCGGCCTCGAGCCGCCAGGATTCCTCCGAGCGCTACGTGCTGGCGATGGGGTTCCGGGGCATACCGGCGAAACCGGTGTAACAAGCGCCGTCATCTCCGGGGGCGCGCGCCGCAGCGCTGCCGCAAATGTCAGACCTTATTAATCTCCTTGTGCTCGACAATACGACGTCGCTGAGCGGTGGGGATGCATCGATGGATCGGGATTTCCGTCATCGGGAAATCGAGGCGGGTGAGGGGCGCAACCCGCGCGCGTTCGCCTTCCGCGGCCTCCTGGCGGGCGCATTGCTGGCCATCATGGCCAGCCCGGCCATTTCCGCTTCCGCCGCCGACCAGGTCGCGCCCCAAACGCAGCCACAGACGAGCCCAGCCTCGGACGGCGCGCCAAGGCCAGCCGACGTGCCAAAAACGGAAGCGCCTGTCACTACAGAAGCGGCGGGGCCGTCCTTCCGGGCGGCGGTTCGCGCCATGGTCGAGCAGGAGGTCAAGAAGACCGGCCTGCCGGCCGATATTGCGGATGCCGTGGTGCAGGTCGAGAGCAACTACAATCCGCGCGTGATCGGCGGCGTCGGCGAGGTCGGGCTGATGCAGATCAGGCCGCAGACCGCGGCGATGCTGGGTTTCAGGGGCAGCGCCGAGGACCTCGCCAAGCCGGAAGTCAACATTCACTACGGCGTGACCTATCTCAGCAAGGCCTGGCGGCTCGCCAATGGCGACCTCTGCCGCACCCTGATGAAATATCGTGCCGGCCATGGCGAGGAGGTCATGACGGCGCGTTCGGTGAGCTATTGCCGGCGGGCGAAGATCCATCTCGCTGAGCTGGGTTCGCCGCTGGCGGAGGGGACGGTGCCGCCGGCCATCATCCCGGCGTCGGTGCTGGCGAACAACCAGCCGAAGTCACTGCTGATTTCGCCGAAGGACGTCTATGCGCAATACAGGCAGGGGACGCCTGCGGCCAGCCGGGCGTTCTGGGTAGCCCAGGAGACGCGTGTCCGCGCCATCAAGGCGCGGATCGAAGCCAGATGGCACCGGCGAATGGCCTCACGTTGACACAAGCGGCCGGGATCGCCCCCGCGCACCCTCGAGGGCTGCCCCGCTGGCTCACTATGCCAGCGTATGAACGATCACCGGGCCGGCCACCGCGGTTGCTGGACCAACGAGCAGGGGCGCAAGATTTTGCTCGATCCAGACGAGCGCACGCCGGTTTGCCTCCTCCGCTCCCGCGTAATTGTTGAAGACGCTGATCGCAGTCACCGTGTCGTCGGGCGCATAGACGACGTAATAGGCCATGAAGCCTTCAACGTCGCTGATGATCGGAATCGCGCCCTCCTTGATTCTGCGCGCGAGCTCTTCGGCCATGCCGGTCTTTGCTTTACCCTGACGAATGGCGGCGTACATGGGACCCTCCTTCACCAGCAAGGCTGCCCAAGATCGCGACCGCGGCGATCATTCACCACACCCATAGCGGGGCGAGCAGCGGATTTCCCCGCGCACTGGAACATTACCCCAATTAGGTCGCCCTGGCGAACGTCCGCCTCGTCAACAGGCGTGCAGGCCCGTTCGCATCCACGTATCGCGAGTAGGACATTTGCGTACCGACGGCCCATCGCCCGTTCGCAATCGGCCAAGAACGTCCCCCCGTCGCCTGCTAACGTTTTAATCGGCGTTGTCTGTGAACCGGTTGCCATCGGGCGCCGTCAAACAGGAGCGAGCGCATCACCTTCAGCGCCACGAAACAATTGGTGGCCTCGACGAAACCGATTTGCCGGACCGACGAAGATATCCGGAAGCAGGGGCTCGCTATCGCTTGAGAATGGGACCAGCCGGTCCGACGATGTGGGACATCACATTGGTTACCGCCGAACATCAAGTGTTGAAAATGAAGGCAAGGGCAAAATCAGAACTCGACCAATATATTGGCGCTCGCATCCGCGAGGGTCGGCTTTCGCTCAATTTGAGCCAGGAACAGCTTGCGCGGGCCCTGGGCGTCTCGTTTCAGCAGATTCAGAATTATGAAAAGGGCGCCAATGGCGTCAGCGCCGTGCGCCTGTTCGAGATCTGCAAAATCCTCAACGTGTCGCTGGCGTCGATGTTTCCGGCGGATCGTACCTCCGACACCACCCGTGCCTTCATCCAGCGGCCGCAGGCGGTCAGCCCAGCCGCTGATCCCTCGCATCCTGGGTGTCCCCGGTAGCGGCCTTGATGGCCGCCTTGTCGGCGCCTTTTCGGCTGGAAATCTCGACCGCCTTGCGGCCGGAGATTTCATGGCCGGCATCGTCGGGCATCTGCCAGAAGAACCAGGCCGACAGCGCCGAGATAATGGAGACGACGAGGAACGCGGGGGCGAAAACCGTCGCGTCCAGTTCCTGCACGTGGCGCACCAGCATGGTGGATTCCACGCAGAAGGCGCCGAGGGCGACGCCGGCGGAAATCGCAAGCTGCTGGTTGACGCTGACCAGCGTAGTGGCGCGGCTCATCTGGCCCGGCTCGACCTCGGCATAGGCCACGGTGTTGATCGCGGTGAACTGCAGCGAGCGGAAGAAGCCGCCGACCACCAGGATGATCATGATCAGGAGCAGCGGCGTCGTCACCGTAAACAGCGCGCAGGCCGCGAGAAAGACCGAACTTACGACCGCATTGATCGTCATCATGTTGCGGAAGCCGAAGGTCCGGATGATGCGCGCGGCCAGCGTCTTCATGCCCATGGCGCCGACCGCGGAGGAAAATGTCACGAGGCCGGACTGGAACGGCGACAGGCCGAATCCGACCTGCATCAACAGCGGCAGCAGGAACGGCAGCGCGCCGATGCCGAGACGGAACATGAAGCCGCCGATGATGCTCGCGCGCATCGTCGACAGATTCAGCAGCGAAAAATCCAGCACCGGCGAAGCGGTTCGCCGCGCGTGGATGACATAGAGCGTCATCGAGATGGTTCCGATCGCGACCAGCGCGACCACGACCGTCCACGGCAGCAGATTGAGGCCGGCGACCGAGAGCCCGAAGGCAATGCCCGCAAGCCCGATGCCGGCCAGCACCAGCCCGTAGAGATCGAAGCGCTCGGGATCGTCGCTCTTGATCGGGTCGATGTAGCGCATCGCCATGAAGATGCCGAGCAGGCCGATCGGAATGTTGATCAGGAAGATCCAGTGCCAGGAGAAATAGGTGGTGATGAAGCCGCCGAGCGGCGGCCCGATCACCGGCCCGACCAGTGCCGGCACGGTGACCCAGGCCATCGCATTGACCAGCGCGCTCTTGTCGATCGAGCGCAGCAGCACCAGCCGCCCGACCGGTGTCATCATCGCCCCGCCCATGCCTTGCACGATGCGCGCGATGACGAAATCGGTGACCGAGGTGGACAGCGCGCAGCCGATCGAGCCGACCATGAACACCGCGACCGCGAGGCTGAACACCATCCGCGCGCCGAAGCGATCGGCGGTCCAGCCGCTCGCCGGGATGAATACCGCGAGCGACAAGAGGTACGATGTGATGGCGAGTTTCAGCGTCAGGGGGCTGGTGCCGATATCGGCGGCGATCGCCGGCAGCGAGGTCGCGATAACGGTCGAAATCCATGTTCTCCATGAACAGGGCAGTCGCCACGATGAGTGGGATAAGGCGTTCTTTGTTCATGAAGAATCGGTGCGAGAAGGGAGGCGGCGGGAGCTGGGGCTGTATCACCCCATGGTCCGGCAGGCTATTGCGGAACCCGGCAAACCACCTAAATCCTGCGTTACAATTTCCTCATTTGGTCCTGCAAAAAAGGCCTTCCCCCAGCGGGTTATCGGCGCTTTGGCGGGATTTGAGGGCTTTAGCCCCTTTGATTCGTCATGGGGCCATGCTATCGACCGGCGCCAACCCTACCGATGGGCGATTCGACGGCGACGCCAAAAAGGGCGTCGCGGGAGGGTCTTTTCATCCCTCGGGTTCCAGCGCGGCGATTGGGCTGCTGAACGGAGTTGGCAATGGCGGTTGTAAGCGGTCTTCAGGGTATTCGCGAAGCCTATACTTTCGACGACGTGCTGCTGAAGCCCGGGCTTTCGGACATCCTGCCCTCGGAAGCCGACATCCGCTCCCGCGTCACCCGCGCGATCCCCCTCAATATCCCGATCATTGCCTCGGCGATGGACACCGTCACCGAGGCGCGGATGGCGATCGCCATGGCGCAGGCCGGCGGCGTCGGCGTCATCCATCGCAACTTCGATGTCGAGGGCCAGGCCGCCCAGGTGCGGCAGGTCAAGAAGTTCGAATCGGGAATGGTGGTCAATCCCCTGACCATCGGCCCCGACGCGATGCTGTCGGATGCGCTGGCGCTGATGAACGCGCACGGGTTTTCCGGCATTCCGGTCGTGACCGGCGCCACCAAGGGCGTGCCGGGTAAACTGGTCGGCATTCTCACCAACCGCGACGTGCGCTTCGCCACCGATCCCCGGCAGAAAATCTCCGAGCTGATGACGCACGAGAATCTCGTGACGGTGCGCGAAGGCGTCAGCCAGGACGAAGCCAAGCGGATGCTGCACAAGCACCGCATCGAGAAACTGCTGGTGGTCGACGACCAATACCGTTGCGTCGGCCTGATCACGGTGAAGGACATGGAAAAGGCGGTCGCGCATCCCTTGGCCAGCAAGGATGCGCAAGGCCGGCTGCGCGTCGCGGCCGCGACCACGGTCGGCGAGGGCGGATTCGAACGCACCGAGCAGCTGATCGACGCCGGCGTCGACCTGATCGTGGTCGACACCGCGCACGGCCACTCCTCGCGGGTGCTGGAGGCCGTCAACCGCATCAAGCGGCTTTCCAACGCCGTGCAGGTGATCGCCGGCAATATCGCCACCCAGGAGGGCGCGCAGGCGCTGATCGATGCCGGCGCGGACGCGATCAAGGTCGGCATCGGCCCGGGCTCGATCTGCACCACCCGCATCGTCGCCGGCGTCGGCGTGCCGCAGCTGACCGCGATCATGGATGCGGTGGAAGCGGCGAAGAAGGCCAACGTGCCCGTGATCGCCGACGGCGGCATCAAATATTCCGGCGATCTGGCGAAAGCGCTCGCCGCGGGCGCCGACATCGCCATGGTCGGCTCGCTGCTCGCCGGCACCGACGAGACGCCGGGCGAAGTGTTCCTGTGGCAGGGCCGTTCCTACAAGGCCTATCGCGGCATGGGCTCGGTCGGCGCGATGGCGCGCGGCTCCGCCGACCGCTACTTCCAGCAGGACATCAAGGACACGCTCAAGCTCGTGCCGGAAGGCATCGAGGGCCAGGTGCCCTACAAGGGCCCGGTCGGCAACGTCATGCATCAGCTCGCCGGCGGCTTGCGCGCCGCGATGGGATATGTCGGCGCCAAGAACCTCGCCGAGTTCCACGAGAAGGCGCAGTTCGTGCGCATCACCGGCGCGGGCCTGCGCGAGAGCCACGTCCACGACGTCACCATCACCCGGGAAAGCCCGAATTACCCGGGCGGGGTGTAGTTTTCGGGGCCAAATTGGCCCCCACAGCGCGGGGAAAACGCGGTATTGTCCAGTGGGCCCGTCGCGTGCCCCCGGCAGTCCGCGCGGGCGCTCTCCCGCTTTTGCCGAATTCCATCCATTCACGTTCAAAGAGAAGTTGGTTTTTATGGTCGATTGGTCGGACGACAGGATTGCAGCACTTTCAGATCAGGATCTGAAGAACCTGCTGGTCAACGCGGAGCGGAAATCCGCCGCCGCCATCGTCGCGCAATGCAAGGCGGAACTCGAAAAGCGCGATGCCTTGAAGCCGCGCAAGGCGGCCAAGCCGCGCACCGAGCTGAAGGAATTCGAACACGACGTGTCCGGACAGCTTGCCGCCGTCGGCAAGGAGATGGCGGAGAAATACGACCTGTCGGAAGAGACCGCCAAGGCAAGATCGGCCGGCGTGAAGGGATTTCGATCGCACAAGCTGCTGGACGCCAAGGGTTACGCCAAACTCGGCGGCCATCAGCGCGACGGCACCGTCGCGGTCGATCGCTATATCTCCTACCGGCGCGGCAACGACATCGTGTCGCTCGGCGTCTGGCTGTTAAAGGACGCGCCGGTCGAGGACCATGAATTCCACGTCGCCGCACCCGCCGCCATGATCGAAGGCGGCAAGCCCTTTGCCGAAGCCCGCCCGGGCATTTCGGAAAAGGATGCGCAGGAGACGCGGCAGATGCGCGTCTTCAAGGACCTGCCGGCCGCTGCCGCGGCCTTCGACGCGGCGCTGGCGAAGATCACCGCCTGAACCCAAAACCGTAACCCTGAACGCGTCATTGCGAGCGCAGCGAAGCAATCCAGCTTTCTTTCTGTGGCGGCAATGGATTGCTTCGCTGCGCTCGCAATGACAAGCAACAAAAACCGGAGGAAACAAATGTCCCAGGCCAAACGCGTCGTTCTCGTCTCTCGCCCCGTCGGTGAACCCAAAGCGTCCGACTTCCGGATCGAGGAATATGCTCTCCCGGCGCCGGGCGAGGGCCAGGTGCTGCTGCGCACCATCTGGCTGTCGCTCGATCCCTATATGCGGGGACGCATGAGCGATGGTCCGTCCTACGCGGCGCCGGTGCCGATCGGCGGCGTGATGGAAGGCGGCACGGTGAGCGAGGTGATCGCCTCGAACAATCCCGGCTTTGCCAAGGGCGACATCGTGCTGTCGCGCGCGGGCTGGCAGACCCATGCGCTGTCGGACGGCAAGGGGCTGACGAAGATCGATCCGAAACTTGCGCCGATTTCGACCGCGGTCGGCGTGCTCGGCATGCCCGGCATGACCGCCTATACGGGGCTTCTGGATATCGGCAAGCCGCAAGCCGGCGAGACCGTGGTGGTCGCGGCCGCCTCGGGCGCGGTCGGCTCGGCGGTCGGGCAGATCGCGAAAATCAAGGGCGCGCGCGCGGTCGGTATCGCCGGCGGCAAGGACAAATGCGACTACGTCAAGAAGCGAGCTCGGCTTCGACGAGTGCCTCGATCACCGCGATCCCAATCTCGCGGCAAAACTGAAGGAAGCCTGCCCGAAAGGCATCGACGTCTATTTCGAGAATGTCGGCGGCGCGGTGTTCGAAGCGGTGTTTCCGCTGCTCAACGCGTTCGCGCGGATTCCGGTGTGCGGCCTGATCGCGCATTACAACGACACCGAGGCGACCGCGCCGAAATGGGCATCGGCGATGATGCGCAATGTGCTGACCAAGCGCCTGACCATCCGCGGCTTCATCGTCAGCGATTTCGCCGCGCGCCACGGCGACTTCCTGCGCGACATGTCGGGCTGGGTGCGCGAGGGCAAGGTCAAGCACAAGGAGTTCGTCACCGAAGGTCTCGACAGCGCGCCGGCCGCGTTCATGGGGCTGCTGAAGGGCGCCAATTTCGGCAAGCAACTGGTGCGGGTCGGGCCGGACAAGGCGTAAGCTGAGGAGACCCGCGTTTGCTCCAGGGTGGAGCGGGTGCGACGGGCCGGCATCGCTAGAATTCGGATGCATCGCCTTGCGGGCGGGGTAACCAGCCGGCTTTACCCCGCCTCAAGACTTGTCGGCTAGCAAGGAGCGGAAGGTTCGCGCTCGTTTTGCAGGCTCGATGAAAATGCGTAAAATTGCAGCTATCGTGCTCTTCGCCGCAGCCGGGGTCGCCGCGGCTTCCGCGCAAACTCCGGCACAAGCCCCCGCGCCAGCTCCTGCTCGAACTGCTGCACCAAAAATACCGTTCTCGATGGACCACGGACGCTCCGCTGACGCCGCCGCAGCGGCGCGGGCAGCGGCTACCGCGGACGCCATCAAGACGGCCGCCGCCGCCACGGCTGCCGCTTCCAGCCCGAGCCAACCCGCCAGCTTCGCCATCAACGGCGAGAGCGTCATTCGTGCCGCGCCGTCGCTCACGCCGGAGCAGCAAAAGGCCGAAGAAGAGGGGCGCGCTTCCTGGCAGGCGCGTTGCCGTCCGGCCGTGGTGGAGGATCGCGACGGCATGCGGCGGACGAAATATGCCGCGCCCGATTGCGACCTTTCCCGCTTCAATACGGCCGGGAAATAAGCGAACCGGCCCCGGGCCTTGCGGGCGTACCCTCGCCGGAAAAATCAAATGCCGGAACCGCAGCCGGTCGGCCATTCCAGTAATAATCCCTTAAGCGGCCATGCCCTAACGTTCCGCCGCACGCCTGACGCGCCGTGAATCCGTCATGAGCATTTTTCTTGGGACTTCACGATCGGCTGACGCGTGAGCGCTCTGTTGCACAAACGCTCCCGGACCGGTCCATGATGAATTCCGCGCACAATCCCAATCGCAGCCTGATCCGCATCTTTTGCCTGTCGTTGAGCGGACTATTGGCCGTCTACGCCATCCTCGGCGTCACCAATCTGTTCCAGCTCGAAAGCGGCAACACGGCGGAACAGGCCGCCGGCGTGTTCCGGAGCGCGCTGGCGCTGGTTGCGGTCGGCTTGCTGATCCGCTGGAGCTGGTTCGACGCGGCGCTGGAGCGCCATGTCGCCACGATGGGAACCACGTTCGAGGCCGACTATTCGGCGCTGAGCACCAGGACGAAGATCAGGATGATCGTGCTGGTGACCATGCTCAGCCTGCTGCTGGAGCTGGTGCTGATCCGCTGGCTCGCATCGATGTTCCCGGTGTATTCCTTTTACAAGAATTTCACGATGCTGGCCTGCTTCCTCGGGCTCGGCGCCGGCTACGCGGTCGCCGAAAAGCAGCCCTGCGCGCCGGCGATCGTGCTGCCGATGCTGGCGCTGTTCGTCGGCGTCATCACGCTGTTGCGCTACGACACCGGCATCGCCTATCTGATCTTCTCGGTCGGCTGGCTCAGCAATTTCGACCTGCCGGTCTATTTTCTGCTCGGGGCGAGCTTCGTCATCTGCGCCAGCATCTGCTATCCGGTCGGCCAGCTCTGCGGCAAGCTGCTGCACAGCTCCAATTCGCTGAACGCCTACAGCCTCAACCTCGGGGGCAGCGTGCTCGGGGTCATCGCGCTGTTCGTGATGAGCCTGTACTGGCTGCCGCCGGTGATCTGGTTCGCCGCGACCGGCGCCATCCTGCTGCTGGTCGTGCTGTCGCGCGATAAATTCCTGCCGGTGGGCATCGCGAGCTTCTGCGTGCTGCTGACCATCCTGGCCTGGCCGGTGCAGCCGGAGACCCAGCGCATCTATTCGCCGTACCAGTTGCTGGAACGCACCGCCAAGCCCGACGGGCTGATGCAGATCCTGTCCGGCGGCAGCTACTACCAGAAGGTCTACAATTTCGCCGACAACCGGCGCGGCCAGGAATCCGCCGACGATCGCTTTGTCCGGGCCTATTACGAGTTTCCCTATAATTTCCAGAAGGCGCCGGAGCGCGTGGCCATCGTCGGCGCCGGCAGCGGCAACGACGTGGCGACCGCGCTGCGGATGGGCGCCGCCCATGTCGACGCCATCGAGATCGATCCCGCGATCGCCTTCCTCGGCAGGAAGTATCATCCCGAGCGTCCCTACGACGACCCCCGCGTCAATTTGTCGATCAACGACGCGCGGAACTTCTTCCGCACCGCCGACCAGAAGTACGACCTGATCGTCTACGGCGTGCTGGATTCGCACACCGCGCTGAGCCACGCGTCCAATTTGCGGGTGGACTCCTACGTCTACACCCGCGAGGGAATCGCCGAGGCCTACCGGCTGCTGCGGCCGGGCGGGGTGCTTTCGATCTCGTTCACGCTCGCCAACGATGCGCTCGGCTTCAAGCTGTCGAAGATCCTGCGCGAGCTGCCGGGCGCCGGCAAGCCGCTGGCGGTTCGGGTGCTCTACGACAATTCGCGAACCACCGCCTTCGTCGTCAGGAAGGGCGAGCCGGTGACGATGCCGAATGCGAATGCGTTCGCTTCGATCGGCTTTTCCGACGTCTCCGACTATTTCTCGCAAGCCTATCCGGAATCCGCCGTTCCGACCGACGACTGGCCGTTCTTCTACATGGTCGAGCGCAGCTTCCCCGTCACCTACATGATCGCGCTCGGGATGGTGCTGCTGCTCAGCTATGTCTTCGTGCGCAAGACCATCGGCTTCACCGATCCGATCGACCGCAGCTACGTGCCGTTCTTCTTCCTCGGGTCCGGCTTCATGCTGGTGGAAACCAAGGCGATCACCGAACTCGGCCTGCATCTCGGCGGCACCTGGTTCGTGATCGCCGCCGCCATCCTGCTGGTGCTGGTGATGGCGTTCCTGGCGAACCTGATCGTGACGCGGGCGGAACGCAATCTGACCGGGCCGGCCTATATTGGATTGTTTGTCAGTCTCTTGGTCGGATACGGTGTTGCGACCAGCCACGGCCAGTGGGAATTCGGTTCGCCGCTGGCGCAGCTCGCGCTGAGCTGCGTGGTGCTGACCATCCCGCTGTTCTTCGCCGGGATCATCTTCTCCAGCCTGATCGGCGAAGCCCGGATCAACATCTCGACCGCGTTCGCCTATAATCTGATGGGCGCGCTGTTCGGCGGCGTGATGGAATACAATTCGATGTATTTCGGATTTGCATTCCTCTATCTGCTGGCGCTCGGATTTTATGTGCTGGCCTTTGCGTTTTCGTGGGGCGGCTTTCAGCGCCGCGCGCTCGCGGGCCAGCCGCAAAGTCCCTAGCGCGTTCCCAAGCACCGGAAGCCCGGCTCTCCGAAGGCGAACCGGGACCTCAAATCCTTTGTTTGCAGGCGCGAAACAGCGTCAGCTCCGGCGATCCCCGGCGGAGCATGCCTCGCCTGAATTCGCCTCAGTAGCAGGGCGGATAGGGATAGAGGATCGGCGAGTTGAAGCAGCGCGGGATCCGGGTGGCAACCGGACCATAGTTGTTGTCGATCACCGCGACCGCCACCGGGGCGGCCGGTACGGCTGCGACCGCGACGGGATGACGGACGGCCTTCTTGGCGAAGGCGTCGGTTGAGACCGCCGCGCTAGAAGCGACGCCGGCGATGACGGATGCAGCAAGCAGAAGAACGACGCGGCGCGACATGGCAGCTCCCTTTCCCATGCTGATCAGCGAAGCCTGATCAGATTCCGTGCCCGTGACGTTACCACGATCCGATCGCAGCCCCTAGCTCGAAGCGCCGGCCAGCAGTGAATCCAGATCGACATCGATCTGGCCCGGCGCCCTGACGTAGCGCACCTCGAAGCTGTCGGGCCGGAAGCGGTATTCCACGAGGCCAACCTCCTTGATCCCGATCACCTCCTGGCGCTGGTCCGAAATGACAAATCCGGCCGACGGCGCCCAGACGTGCCTGACGCGGGAATGGGTGAAATCACGCCGCTGGTGGACGTGGCCGCTGGCGACCAGCCGCAGGTCGACCGATCCCAGCATCTCCACCAGGCGGCTACGCGCCGGCATCGGCACGTAGCGGATCGCGGAGGCCGCAAGCTCGGGTTCGCCGGGTTCGTGCAGGAACAGCGGCTTGTGCACGAACAGCGCGACCGGCTTGCCGCCGGTTGTGGCGAGTTGCGCCGCCAGCCAGTCGAACTGGTCGGCCTCGCTGACAAGCCCCGTGTTCATGACCAGCGAATTCAAGCCGATGAAGCACCAGCCGGCCGCCTCGAAGCCCCAGCGGTCCTCGCCGAAGGCGGCGATGAAGGCCTGTCGGCCCTGTTCCGTGGCGGGCTGCGGCGGCACCGGGCCGAGGGCGGTCGGGTTGTCGCCGATGTCGTGATTGCCCGGCAGATAGCGGCAGGGTACCGGCAGCGCTGCGTGCAGCGATCGCGCGAATTCGAGATCGTCGGGGCTGGTCGGGGCGTCGAAGGCGAGGTCGCCGCTGTTGACGACGAGATCGGGCCGCCTGGTGTCGATATATTCGCTCAGGCGATGGAAATTGCCGGTCAGACTGGCGTGACGGCGGGCCAGATGGGTGTCGGAAATCTGGGTCAGGCGAAATTCGGACATGCGCGGGTTCCTTCCGCCCGCTAGCCTATCGCGGCCCCACGTCGGAACGATGAAATTTCGAAGGCGGCGAGCTTCGCGCCCGGGGCGGGCGGGGCGGGGGCATCGCCCCTGCCGGCGCCGGCAAAATCCGGATATCGGCGGCGCGCTTGGTAAATTCTTAATTAAAAGCCCATAAATTTGCGGATCGAGGCCGGATCCCTGCTGCGTTAGCGGCCCCATGGATGCTGCAACATGAATTTCAGAATCACGATTTCACGCGCGATTTTCGCGTTTGGCACGCTGGTCGTCGTCGGCCTCATGGCTGTGATCTTTGCGAGTAATTTTGCATTGTCGCAACTAAAAGTCGGCGGGCCGCTCTATGACAAGATCAAGCTCGGCAATGATCTCGTCGCCGATATCCTTCCGCCGCCCGAATATGTGATCGAGGCCTATCTCGAGGCAACGCTGGCGCTGCAGGATCCCGCGACGGTCGCGGCGCGCCGCGACCGGCTGGCGCAGTTGAAAAAGGACTATGACGAACGCCGCGAGTTCTGGTCGAAGTCCGACCTCGATCCCGCCATCAAGGCCAAGCTGGTCGAGAAATCGCACGGCGACGTCCAGCGCTTCTGGACGCTGGTCGACCAGTCGTTCCTGCCCGCCTTGGCCAAAGGGCGATACCGCCGCCGCGGCGAAGTCATACGCCGACATCACGGCGGCCTACACCGCGCATCGTGCCGTGATCGACGACATCGTCAAGCAGACCAATGACGAAAATGCCGCTACGGAAGCCGAGGCGACGAGCCGGGTGCAGCTGTTCACAACGATCGTCTGGAGCATCTCCGCCTTCGTCTTCATCGTGTTCGGCGCCGGACTGGCCGGTATCGCCAAAGGCGTCATCCAGCCGATCACCGGAATGACCGCCGTCATGCAGCGCCTCGCCGGCGGCGAACTGGAGGGCGACATTCCCTCGCTGGGCCGCAAGGACGAGGTCGGCGCCATGGCCGGGGCGGTGCAGATCTTCAAGGAAAATGCGGAGCGCGTCCGCGCCATGGAGGCCGCGCAAGCGGTCGCCGCACGGAAGGCCGAGGAAGACCGCAAAGCCGCGATGCGGCAGGTCGCCGACGGTTTTGAGCAGGCGATCGGAAGGATCGTCAGGACCGTCGCGTCAGCCTCGTCCGATATCGAAACCGCGGCCAGCGGCCTGAAGAATACCGCCGATACGACCCAGCAATTGTCTACCACCGTTGCGGCGGCGTCCGCGCAGTCGTCGTCGAATGTGCAGTCGGCGGCCGCGGCGGCCGAGGAAATGGCTTCTTCCGTCGCCGAAATCGGCCGCCAGGTGCAGCAATCCCAGAAGATCGCCCAGTCGGCCGTCGCGCAGGCCGAGCAGACCAATGTCGGGATATCCGAGCTTTCGCAGTCGGCCGACCGCATCGGCGAGGTCATCAAGATGATCACGGAAGTGGCCGAGCAGACCAATCTGCTCGCGCTCAACGCCACCATCGAGGCCGCGCGGGCGGGCGAGGCCGGGCGCGGATTTGCGGTGGTGGCGGCCGAGGTCAAGGCGCTCTCGGCGCAGACCGCCAAGGCGACCGAGGAGATCGCGGCCCAGGTGACGCATATGCAGTCCGCCACCGCACAGTCGGTGTCCGCGATCAGGGACATCGGCGGCACGATCGCCCGGATTTCCGAGATTTCCACCGCGATCGCCGCGGCGGTCGAAGAGCAGGGCGCGGCGACGCATGAGATCGCCCGCAACGTCCAGCAGGCTGCGCAGGGAGCGACCCAGGTGACCGGCAGTATCGCCGACGTCAATCGCGGCGCGGCCGATACTGGCTCCAAAGCCGAACAGGTCCACGGCCGCGCCGTATCGCTGCTGGCGGAAAGCAATCAGCTCAACACCGAAGTGGAAAGTTTCCTGCGCTCGATCCGGGCGGCCTGACGCCGGGGCCCCTGCGGAAGCCTCAGAGCACGCGATAGCGGATCGCGAAGGCGTCGTGCTGCTGGCTGCGGGTTTCCTCGCCGGTGACCGGCGAGGCCACGCGGTCGGCCAGATGCCAGGGGCTGAACTGATCGGACGGCGAGGGGCTGGCCGGCAGCCGCAGCTTGAACTCGCAGCTCGCGAGGCCCGGCAGATTGAGGATCACGACGCGGTCGCTGGTCCGGTAGTCCAGCGGCACCGAACCGCGCAGCACTGTGACGCCGTCGCCGTCGGCGGCGGGCGCACCTTGTACTTGGCCTTGTACTTGGCCTTGCGCGTGGCCCTGTAGCTGGGCAAGGGTCTGGTTCCGGTCGGTATGGAGTTCGACCTGGGTATTACCGCTGATCGCGGAGGCCGCCGTCTTCGGCAGCCGGATCTCGAATTCGACCGCGGGTTTTGCAGGATTGATGCCGAGATAGGCCAGCGCGGCATGGCGCATGTCGTAGGCCACGAAGGCGATCAGCGCGAACACCGCGGCGGCGGCCAACCCGTGCCGGAGAACCTCGCGAACACTGCGGTACCGGCTGCGGAAATAGACGGTCAGCACGATGGCGACCGCGAGCGCGGTGGCAACGCCTGCAAGCCCCGACATCAGCATGCCCATGACGCCGTCCGATGAGTTGTCGGCGAACAGGCCGGTGGTGTCGGCGACCATCTTGAGGAAGGAGGTCACGGAATCGCCGGGGAGAGCGGCCGCGTGCGCCGCACCTTTGAGGATCGGGGAGGTGATATTCATGGCGCGTTGCTCGGCTGGGCCGCGTGAATGCCGGTTCGGGACTGAAATCACTGGAACTATCGTGTGTTGGTCACGGCAATAGCGATTGTGGTTCAACGGGGGACCAGCGGATTGATTGCGGCGGGCGGTCGGCCTCGCTATAGCGGGGGCTCAGGTGTCCTGCGGGGAGGATTTCGATGTCGATTTAAATGGTTTTGCTGCCGGTTTTCGTGCTGGTGGCGCTGACCTTCGCGCTGCTGCTGGGGATGGCCGCGTCGCGAAACCGGGCGTTCAAGGCGGGGGAAACCAGCTACAAGGACGTCGCGCGGGGCGAGGCGAAGTGGCCCGGCAGGACGGCCCAGATCGGCGATTGCTTCAGCAATCAGTTCGAAATCCCGGTGCTGTTCTATGTCCTGATCGCATTGGCGCTGCCGTTGCGCCATGCCGATCTCTTCATCGTCCTGATGTCCTGGGTGTTCGTGGTCATCCGCTTCATCCATGCCGGGATTTTCGTGACATCGAACAACGTCCAGCAGCGCGGGATGGTGTGGTTTTCCGGCGTGCTGGTGCTGCTGGCGATGTGGATCTACTTCGCGCTGAAGATACTCCTGCTGATCTAACCCGTTTGAAAGTTTTCCAATGACCCCCGCCGCGCGGCTGTCCGCCGCCATCGAACTGATCGACACCATCGACAAAGAGCGCGTTCCCGCGGCGAAGGCGCTGAAGGAATGGGGCACCGCGCACCGCTATGCCGGATCGGGCGACCGCGCCGCGATCTCCGGCCTGATCTGGGACGTGCTGCGCCGGCGCGCCTCCAGCGCCTGGCTGATGGACGCCGATACGCCGCGCGCGCGCGTGCTGGGGATGCTCAAGCTCGAGCGCGGCATGGACGTGGACGCCATCGCCGCGCTGTGCGACGGCGCCCGCTTTGCGCCGGAGCCGCTGACCGAGGCCGAGCGCGCCGCGCTGACCACGCGCTCGCTTGCTGATGCGCCGGCGCCGATCGCCGGCGATTATCCGGAATGGCTCGACGGTTACCTTGCGCAGGTGTTCGGCGACGACCGCGTCGCGGAAGCGGTCGCGATGGCGAGCCGCGCGCCGCTTGACCTCCGCGTCAACACGCTCAAGGCCAAGCCCGAGAAGATCCTGCGCTCGCTGGCGCATCTCGGTGTGACGCCGACGCCGTGGTCGCCGGTGGGCTTGCGCATCGACCTTGGCGCCGACGCCCGCAACCCCGGCATCCACGCCGAGGAGGATTTTATCAAGGGCGCGGTCGAAGTGCAGGACGAGGGCTCGCAGCTGGCGGCGCTGCTGTCGGGCGCAAAGCCCGGCGAGCAGGTGATCGATCTCTGCGCCGGCGCCGGCGGCAAGACGCTGGCGCTGGCGGCGATGATGCAGGGCAAGGGAAGGCTGATTGCCACCGACCACGACAAGCGGCAGCTGGCGCCGATCCATGAGCGGCTGTCGCGGGCCGGCGTCCACAACGCCGACGTCCGCACGCCGAAGGGCGACACCGATACGCTCGGCGATATCCATGCTTCCGCCGATCTGGTGCTGATCGACGCGCCCTGCACCGGCACCGGCACCTGGCGGCGCAATCCCGACGCCAAATGGCGGATGCGCCCGGGCGCGCTCGAGGTGCGGTTGAAGGACCAGGTCGAGGTGCTCGATCGCGCCGCGGCCTTGGTAAAACCCGGCGGGCGGATCGCCTACATCACCTGCTCGGTGCTGCCGCCGGAAAACGGCGAGCAGATCCGAAGCTTTGTCGCCCGCCATCCCGACTTCGCCGTGGTGCCGCCCTCGCAAACCGTCGGCGTGTTGTGGGACAAGGCGGAAGAATTCGCTGCGGCCACCCGGCAATCGCCGGAAGGCCTGTTGATGACGCCGCGCCGCACCGGGACCGACGGGTTTTTTGTCTCGATCCTGAAACGGAATGCGTCATAATCCCAAAGCGCGATCGCGATATAAAAACCGAGCGGCGAATAAAACCGGGGGGACAGCATGAAGCGGCATCATTGGATCGGCCTGTTGTGCGTGGCGGCGGTGCTTGCCGGCGGCGCGGCGCGCGCCGACGAGACCGTCAACATCGGCGGCTCTAACGCGGTATTGATCAGATCGAAGGCGCCGCGCGCCAGCGTGATCCTGATGCCCGGCGGCAGCGGCGCCATCGCCGCGGGCGATCACGGCGATATCCACGGGCTGCTCGGCAACCAGCTGGTTCGCACCCGGAACGCCTATGCGGCGCGCGGGTTGGCGGTGCTGGTGGTCGACGCCGGCACGCCGCTCGCCGCCGCCGTGCAGTACATGGCCGCGATCAAGCGGCCGGTGACGGTGATCGCCACCAGCCGCGGCACGCTCCGTGCCGCCCAGGGGATCGCCAGCGGCGCCCGGCCGGATGCGCTGGTGCTGACCTCGGCGTTTCTCAGCCCGGAATCCGGCAGCAGCCAGAACGTGATGTCGATCGTCGGCTCGCCGTCGGCGCTGCCGCGCACGCTGGTGATCGAGCACCGCGAGGACAGCTGCAAGTTCACCTTGCCCGCCGGCGTCGACCCCTTCGTCAAATGGTCGGCCGGCCGCGCGCGCGCGGCCTGGGTCTCAGGCGGCGCCAACGAAGGCGACGCCTGCGAGGCCCGCGCCCATCACGGTTTCAATGGCAACGACGGCCAGGTCGTAGGCCTCGCGGCGGGGTTTCGGTGAGCATTGAAGCGTAGGCTGGGGTCGGCAAAGGCGCTTTTGCACCGTGCCCACCATCTCTGCGGTTCATGGCGCGAATGGTGGGCACGCTTCGCTTTGCCCACCCGACAATTCTGCTCGTAAAGCTCGTCATGCCCGGCCTTGTGCCGGGCATCCACGTCCTTGCGGCACATCAGGAAGAAAGACGTGGATGGCCGGGACGAGCCCGGCCATGACGAAAAAACCGACTCCTGTTCCGACGCTCGCGACGGACAACCGCTAATGCGCGAGATGATTGGCCGAGCCCTGCACGATCTTGCCCGCCGCGTTCAGCCGCAGATATTCGCAGATCTTCGCGCCAAGCTCGTTCTGGTAAAACACCACGATGCTGTCGGGGCTGACATACGTATCGATCAGCTCGAAATGCAGGCCGGGTCTCAGCGACAGCGCCTTGGCCCAATAGGTCCGGATGTTGGCCTTGCCGCGGAGCGCGCCGCTTGGGTCGAACCCCATGGCGGGGATCCGGTCCGAGGTCATCTCGCTGTCCTCGGCATAGAGCGAAAGCACACCCTCCAGGTCGCGGGCATTCCAGGCGGCGATCCAGTCGCGCCCGAGAGCGGCCAGGTGCGCGGGCGGGTGAGGCAGGCTTGTCATGGTTTCCTCCTAAATCGGTTCAGGACCAAATTAGGTCAATAATACTTACCTATATCCATTTGTCCAGTGCCTGCAGAAGAATGTGGGCCAGTCGTTTGCCGCGGTTGCGAGGCCATCCCCCGTCGCGTATCTGCTTGCCATGACAGCAGCACAGCCAGCAGCAGAGTTGATGCCTTCGGTGGCCTCGGCGCATGACAAGATTCTGATCGTCGATTTCGGCAGCCAGGTGACGCAACTGATCGCGCGCAGGGTGCGCGAGGAGGGCGTCTATTCCGAGATCGTGCCGTTCCAGAAGGCGGAAGCCGCGTTCCGGGAGATGAAGCCGAAGGCGGTGATCCTCTCCGGCGGGCCCGAATCCGTCCACGAGGAAGGCTCGCCGCGCGCGCCGCAAGCCATCTTCGATTCCGGCGTTCCCGTGCTCGGCATCTGCTACGGCCAGATGACCATGGCCGCCCAGCTCGGCGGCACCGTCGAGGGCGGGCACCATCGCGAATTCGGCCGCGCCGATGTCGAGGTCAAGGCCGCAAGCTGCCTGTTCGATTCCACCTGGGGCGTCGGCGAAAAGCATCCGGTCTGGATGAGCCATGGCGACCGCATCACGCAGATGCCGCCGGGCTTTGCCGTCGCCGGCGTCTCGCCGAACGCGCCGTTCGCGGTGATCCAGGACGAGAAGCGGAAATATTACGGCCTGATGTTCCACCCCGAGGTGGTGCATACGCCCGACGGCGCAAAACTGATCCGCAATTTCGTCCGCAAGGTTGCTGGGCTGGCCGGCGACTGGACCATGCGCGCCTTCCGCGAGGAGGCGATCGAGAAGATCAGGAAGCAGGTCGGCAAGGGCAAGGTGATCTGCGGCCTCTCCGGCGGCGTCGATTCAGCGGTCGCCGCGGTCCTGATCCACGAGGCGATCGGCGACCAGCTCACCTGCGTGTTCGTCGATCACGGCATGCTCAGGCTCAACGAGGCCGAGACCGTGGTCGACCTGTTCCGGCATCACTACAACATCCCGCTGGTTCACGTCGACGCCTCGAAGCTTTTCCTCGGCGAACTCGCCGGGGTCACCGACCCCGAAGCGAAGCGCAAGACCATCGGGCGCCTCTTCATCGACGTGTTCGACGCGGAGGCCGAAGAAAATCGGCGGCGCGGATTTCCTGGCGCAGGGCACGCTCTATCCCGACGTGATCGAGAGCGTCTCCTTCACCGGCGGCCCCTCGGTGACGATCAAATCGCACCACAATGTCGGCGGCCTGCCGGCGCGCATGAACATGAAGCTGGTCGAGCCCTTGCGCGAATTGTTCAAGGACGAGGTGAGGGTGCTGGGCCGCGAACTCGGCCTGCCCGAAATCTTCGTCGGCCGCCATCCGTTCCCCGGCCCGGGCCTCGCCATCCGCTGCCCCGGCGACATCACGAAGGAAAAACTCGACATCCTGCGCCAGGCCGATGCGGTCTACATCGACCAGATCCGCAAAGCCGGCCTCTACGACACCATCTGGCAGGCCTTTGCGGTGCTGCTGCCCGTCAAAACCGTCGGCGTGATGGGCGACGGCCGCACCTACGACTACGTCGTGGGCCTGCGCGCGGTCACCTCCACCGACGGCATGACGGCGGACTTCTATCCCTTCGACATGAAGTTTCTGGGCGAGACCGCGACGCGGATCATCAACGAGGTCAAGGGCGTCAACAGGGTGGTGTATGACGTGACGAGCAAGCCGCCGGGGACGATCGAGTGGGAGTGAGGGACGTCAATCCAGCTGCCGATATCGCGTCTCTAAATCGTCCGACAAATTTGTTAAGTTACGAAATAATGTGCTTTTCCGAAATCCGCAAAGAAATATCTCTTTTGCTATTGCGTGACGCCGCTGAACGGGATTTTAATTGGCTTAGAAATCTTCCGACCTGATTATGGTTCTGCAATGGCATAGAAGACGCATGGATGGTGAAGCTTCCTTGCTGCGCGAATATTCTTGTATCTGTTTCTTTGCTCCCATTACCGCACAGACCTTGCTCGACTGCCGTTTCAAGTAGTCTTCGCTAATTGGAAGCGGGTACAGTGCAACGCGAATTCAGGAGCCGAACAAATTTTCTAACGGACCATCCCTCGATTGACGGCGTCGCCGTTTCCTCCAATTTCTATTTCGTTCAATCCATAGGGATTTAATATCCAGACTGACGCATCCATAGGTTTGGATTTTGGTTCATAGATATGTTTCTCAACAGCAAAGTATAAAGCTACAAGCGGTGATGTCGACCAGTCCAGCAGCCGTGTAGGCAAACGGTAGTGCTGCATTACGCTTAGAGAGGTTCCATAGTCCTGTCATAATCTGGAAGCTCAAGCAATGTCGAGACTTGATAAGTCTCTAAACCGTTTCGTAAATCTCTTCGGCATAATCAGCTCTAAACACCTTGGAATGCAAATCCCACTCCGGAATCGCGTTTGCCTCGATACCAGCAGTCAAACGGTTTCCGAATGAAAGAGTTTGGCGTCGGCCTCGTAAGGCGTCGATTGCAGCAAACGTTCTAATTCAGTCTTTAGAATTGAAATGCGTCTCCCAAGCTGGCAATTTGCATGATTTTGGCCCCCGCTTTGGGTTCTGACAAACTTACACAGATCGAGAATGTGATACAACCTAAGATATACCAATAGCGGAGACGTCCCTCAAGGTGTATTAGTTGCCTGCCGCATAGGTCGTCCGTAGCGACGGTGTTGATCTTAGACGCGGCCTCTCACCGTCGGCAGGAAATGCTTTTCAAACCCGGGGCGGCATATAAGCCTTGTCGAGCCGCCGATGGATTAACGAGACGATCGTAAGCAAATCTTCTGCATCCTCCTTCGACATGTTCCAGCGAATCCGAAGCTTCATGCGCTGTCGGATTTCGGAACATGCCAAACGTGCCCCGCACTAGGTTGGCAAATCCGCTTTGCTCACTTCTCTCGCTAATGGTCGATCGCGGATTGATCGCGAGCAAGGGTGGCTCGCCGCTCAAAACCCGATGACGAGCGTCTGCCGTCGTCCGAAAGACCTGTTCTCGACCTCATTTTTCAGCGACGCTCTTCACCGCCTCCTGAAGGCGTGAAAGTAACTGTCGACCAGTAATTCGGCGCGACAGAAGGCCAACACGTCGGGATGAACGCCTCGGCCTTCAAGGTCGGCTCGAAGGTCTCTCGCCCTGCGCTGTGCCTCCGGTAAAGTGGTGGCGCGATCCGCAGATGAAACCGTGCCCGCCTCGTCGACCACAAGCCCGGCGAATGCGAGGGCTTCGTTCAGAAGAGCGCGCATCGGCTCGAAGCGAGTAGGATCCCGGCTGTACCGCGCAGGTTTCATCGAAAGACGGATGAATTCAAGGACGTGCGTTCTATTTTGCTTCGTATTCTGGCTTTCCGCAAAAGCATTGTATATTCGAACCCGTTTGGTCATCGGGCCTGGGTCGATCATCCGGCTTGATTTGATCAAGAACTCGATCTCGGGACCGGTGAGGCCAAGGGACGTATCGCCAAGCGCGCCGGCAATAGCCTCAAGTTCATCCTGTGAAAACATCGCCAAAACAATGCCCCCTTGTCATCATGACCAGCCTCGATTGCGCAGCTTGTGCTGGCTGCGACGTTAGGCGTTGCCCTCTGCATCAGAATCTTCAAGGGCTACTTGCATGAAAAGTGCGGGATCAAACGCCACGTCACCGACCGTCTTAGCTTCCGTGAGCGCAACGCAAGCGGCGGCTCTAAATAGGGCTTCGTTGACCAAGCGATAATCTTGGTGAAGCACGGTTATAGCCCACTCACCGCCGCCGCCTTCGGCGATGAATTTTGCCAAGGCCCCAAGGCGGTGGGAAACAGCCATTATCTCGTCAGGACTATGTGCATTTGCGGAGGGCTTTTACGAGAGAAATTCTAAAATCCGCCCGACGACCGTTGGTTTCGCGTTCTGAGATCACCTCTTCGTGCCCCTTTTTCAGGAGCTCGAAGGGGACGGCTTAAATCGGCTTAAATTTCCTTGCCATGGTCGATCCGATCTCTTTCAAGCTATCTGTTTATCACATTATCAGGGTGCAACGCAGCAGCCACCAAACCATTGGTTCTACCTGCTATTCAGAGGTAGGCTCAGTCATTGCCAGGAGCATGCAATGGGCGAGGAAGCCGAAGCGTTTAAGGAAGGCGCGAAAGCGGTCCAAGAGGTAGCCAAGGCGACAGGGAAAGTCGTCGATGCTGGCCGCGGTGCCGGCGGTTGGTTAGATCGCATCTTCGGTAATGGCATTGAGCATGCGGTAGCGCGTCGTTGGTCCGATAGGGAGATGACGAAACGAATTGAAGCAGCGATTTGGATTGGGAACGCCTCGAATTGCTTATGCACAAAGTGGAGAAACGTTTTTTGGGCAAGGGAATTACACAAACCCGATTGCCGCCACCCAAGATCATGCTTCCGTTGATCGAGCATGCAACAATGGAATACGAAGATGATCTGCATACGCTTTGGGCCAATTTGCTTGGCACGGCTCTTGATGCCGGTGGCGATCAGGTGCATCGGAAATATGTCTCAACACTTGCGGAATTGAGTGCGAACGATGCGCGAGCGCTAGAAACCATTTTTCGTGAGTGGCAACAGTTGGATAAGGATAGGTGGTCTCTGGGTGGTGGAAGCGTCTCTTACGGGCCAAGTGTTGACGCGCCGAGCAATGCGGACGTATCCATGAGCATCTTATTTAGCTTGGGTCTTGTATTTCCGAGCCTGGTGGGGTTCGAAACGTATGAGCCGGGCGGCCGCGCCCGATGGGGGACTACGGGCCTTCAAGGGAAACCTTGAGTTTACCAGGGGATTTAAGCACCGTAGTGTTGACCGAATTTGGTCAGGCCTTCTGCGCAGCTGTGATGGCCTAGCTCCGCGAGCCGGAGGCCTGTGTCGTGGGTCTCGACGGTGAGGGGATCGTCAGCAGGCCGCGCAGCATGTTCAGGAATGCGTGCGTGTCGTCCCAGGACATCTGCATCTTGCGGCGCGCGACGTTGGCGATTTCGTTCAGAACCTGAACGCTGATCGCGCCGCCCCTGGCAAGGGTCGCCTCCGCCCGATCGGCTTTCGCCGCATCACCCGATGCGAGATAGACCAGGACGTTGGTATCGAAAAAACTAGCGGGCATTCGCCTCGTCCCGGTCGAACTTGAAATCGGCGGGGAGGCGGCCGCGGAAGGTGCGAAGGCGTTTCAACAGCTCCTCGCGGCCGGGCTTGCGCGCCACGCCGAACTGACGCCGATCAGCGACATGGATTTCGATCTCGTCGCCCTCCTTTAGTCCGAGCGCTTCGACCACGACGGCGGGAAGGCGAACCGCGAGGCTGTTTCCCCATTTGGCGACCTGCATGCCAAGTTCTCCGATGGATATACATTGAAAATATGTATATCATATCGGGGATTGAGGTCAAGCGATCGCCGGACAAAAAAATGGCTGGCGCGGCCGCCCGTCAATCTGTCGCCCCGTTCGTCTTCCGTCCAGAAAGGCGCATTGGAGAGCAGCTCGCAGGGTGGATTAGCCGTAGGCGTAATCCACCACGTCTTCTCAGCGAGTTGTGCTCGCAATGGCGGGTTACGCTTTCGCTAACCCGCCCTGCGGGCTGGACCGATCACGATCAAGGCGCTTCGGCGTGGCTGGCTGGAAGTTCGGCTTTCGATCAGACCTTGGCTGCCCGGAAGCGCTAGAGAATGCCTTGGGCGGCGGCATTGTCGCGATCGATCTGTCTCTGCCGGACAATCGACAGCTCTCTGCTGCACGCAGCAAATGCTTCGCCCGAACGCATGGCGAACCTTTCGCAGAACTGGTGATCCTCATCTGCAATCGCCCGCGCGACGTTCTCCCGCGCGGCGGCCCGCATGGCCGGACCCGTGACGAAAACGGCATATAGGCCGGCAATGGCGAGAATGGCAGCGAGCAAGGCATATGGGAGATAAGTGAGCAGCACGTTACCTGAGCCGTTCACGTTGGTTTTGACGTCGGTCACGAAAAATTCCTTCAAGTAAAGTAATTGAAAAACAGAACGGTCCGCGCCGACGACATTGTCGGGCGAGGGCAAGACTAGCTTTCCCGGGCAAAATGCGTTCGGAAAACTTTGCGCATATTGGGGAAGGCAACAGGAGATGCGGGATGGCGCTGGTCCGGGATCACAGCGCGAGCTGCCGGGCCGCGCCTTCGCCCCGCTCGTTCGCCCACTCGCGCATGGCGACGAGATTGACCGCGTCGTGCAGGTACATGCCGACGGCCAGCCCGCGGTCGTAGCTCGCCCAATGGCGCGGGAGGATTTCGATGCTCCGGCCGCCGAGCCCGACGATGTTGACGAGACCGGCCGACTGCGCGGAGTTCATCAGGTTGCGGACATGGGTTCGGGAAACGCCGAACCGATCGGCCACTTCCATGTAGGGGACCGCCGCAGCCGGATCGCCCGCATCCATCGCGGCCTTCAGGAGAGCATTCTGGATCAGCGGACCGGCCGCATGGGCAAAGAACAGCAGCGTGTCGGGGAGCGTCATCATCAGCCGCGCGCCGACCGCGGTGAACGGCAGACAAGCGCGGCAATGGAGCACGTGAAAGGCGCGGTTTCGCGACAGCACCGGGCTGTAATCATGATCGGGATACAGCCCGGCAAGCGGCACGTAATGCGCGGCAAGCCACTCCACGTGATGTGAGCGCAGTTTCTCCGTGGTCGCGAGGAGCCGGACGCGCCTGTCAGCCGGTGCCCGGCTCCGCGCGATAAATCCGACCTCGTAAAGCCGCGCCAGCAGATGGTCGACCTGGCGCGCGCTCGCATAGCCGAACATGGCGAGCTGCTGCTTCAGGGCGGCGACCGTGAACCAGGTTTCGCGCCGGGAGGGATCCTGCGCCGCTTCAAGCACGGCCGCGCTGTGAAAAACGAAGAATTGGCCCGCCTGCAGCAGGAGACGAATCAAAAACGGATCGCCTGCGTACACATCGGTGAAACTCGCCAGATAGGCACGCCGTGCTTCCGGCAGACGCGGATGGTTCACGATCTCCTCGAAGCTCAGCCGCAACCCGCGGCCGGCGAGGCGCTCGAGTTCTTCTCTCTCCAAGTCTGCCCCCGGTCTTGACCTCAGCGAGGGTATAAGGCCGTGGCGAACTGCGCAATGATTTCCGGCCTGAGCCGACCTGTTCGTGGACTTGTGAGAGGGGACCGCTGCGTCACATCGACTCAATCTTCGGTAAGCTTGCGCGCAGGCGTCGCCTCCGTCACGCACGGATCGTTCTTGGCGGTGATCACCAGGGCGGGCGGAAGCCCCTTCAATTTATCGAGGCTCGCCCAAAGATCCCGACCAAATTTCATGAAACGTCGCGCAAGGAAACGGCCGGAGGCAAATTCATGATACGAAGCGCGATCGACGCCTGCGCCTGCGACCAATCGACACGACGGGCAAATCACTTCGGATTATCAGAAGTCATGTCAAGCCCAGAAATAAAAAATATTTTGCTTCACCCGCGGCGCAAATCACTTCCATGTCCCGGCCATCTCACCCGAGAGAGGGGCGGGTCGCGATCGTCACGAACGTTGCGGTGAGATGCGGTGGACGCCGAGGTCACGAAGACGAACGTGGCTGAGGCGGACGGCGAAGTCGTGTGGTCCTGACGCCCCGACGCTGGCGTCAAGTTTGCGGCAACATCCGCAGGCGAGGGTGGCAAGAAAGCCCGGTCACCCGGGAGAGCGCGAATAAACCGTAAAACCATTGCGCAGGGAAGGCCGGATTGCCTCCGCTGAACCTGTATGCTCGTGTGCGCTTTCTTGACTACCCTTTGCACGCGAGACCGCGGGTGCAGCGCGCACCCGGCTTTCCCTGCGCCCTCTGCCTGGTGAGGAGGGTGAAGTGACGCAAACCTCGGGCATCTCATGCCGCGAGAACGCGAACCCATACCCCTCATGCTGCCTGACACTCTGAATTGGAAGATGCCGCTGCCGGCGTTTTCAAAAATTTCTCCAAATCCCATGTCGGACTGAGCAGGCCTCGTTCGTCCTCGGGGCACGGATCGGCAATTCGTGGGAATTGAAGGCATTCTGGCCGACACTCCCCCGCAATCCCCAAAGTGAAAGGAAACCGCATGGCGACGAACGATACTTACCTTGCCGTCTTTCTCGGCAGCAAAACCAGCCCGCGCATGAAGGCCTGGATGGCGCTTCCCGAAGCCGAAAGGCGCGCGAGGGAACAGCAGGGCATGGCCGCCTGGAAAGCCTGGGTCGAGAAGCACCAGGGGGCGATTCAGGCCATGGGCGGGCCGCTCGGCAAGACCAAGAAGGTCACCGAGCGCGGCATCGAGGACGTGGCTAACGAGATGGGCGCCTTCACGATCGTGCGGGCCGAGTTGCACGAGGCGGCCGCCAGGATGTTCGAGAAGCATCCGCATTTCACGATCTTTCCGGGCGAGTCCATCGAGATCATGCCGGTCCTGCCGATACCGGGCGCCTGATTGGCCGCAGCAGGGTGGGTTAGCCCGACGGGTCCGCGCAAGGCGCGGCCCGATGGGCGTAACCCACCATTTTTCTTCACGCATAGGCATTGACGGACTCTTGGTGCGCAAAATCGGGCAAACATGAAAAGAACGGCGGCAATTTTACGATAGCAAGAACGGAGATACACCATATCCGAACTGGAGGCGTCCATGACCCAGGTGCAAGTCGGGCAGAAAAGCTATCAGATGCCGCCGCAGGATGGCATTACCGTCGCACACTTTCTCACTGTCGCCGACATCGAGCGATCGCTTCGATTTTACGAAACGGTCTTCGGTAGTCGCATTCTGAGCAGAGGCGACAGCAAGGGCGCGCCGGGTTACCTCCAGATCGCGAACACGTGGCTCATTGTCAACGTTGGCGGCGGTCCGACACCCGACAAGCCATCGGTAACGCTCAGCGTCCCCGCCGACCCCGATTTAGTCAGCAGCTTCATGAATATCCGCGTCGCCGATATTCAAGCCTGCTATGAGCTTTGGCGAAGCCGGGGAGCCGAGTTCATCACGGAGCCAAAGGAAAAATACGGCGAGACGCGCTGCTACATCCGCGATCCCGATGGCTACATCATCGAAGTCGGGCAAAGCAAGCCGGGCGTCGCTTACGGTTAAGCGGCTGGCGTCATGATGAACGGCATTAACGATGCGGTCATTCTCGCGGCGCGTGTTTTTCTCGCGACGCTGTTTCTGATCTTCGGCTGGAGAAAGCTGAGGGATGTTTCGGGCACGGTAAGTCAGATGGTGCGGGATGGCGTTCCGACGCCGGTATTGGCTACGGGCGTCGCGATCTTCATGGAGCTGCCGGTTGCGTTCGCGGTCACCGTCGGCGCGCTCACCCGTCTTTCGGCAGCACTGATGTTTTTCTACACGCTGGGAGCTTCGCTCATCGAGCATCACTACTGGACGATGACAGGTGCGGATCGGTTCGCCAGCATGGAGAACTTTTACAAGAACCTCGGCATCATGGGAGGCTTCCTGCTGTTGTGCATTACCGGCGCGGGAAAGTTTTCGATCGATGCATTGTACGGCATCGTCGCGCCATGACCTGCCGGCCCGTCCTACGACCCCCGCGACACCTTCTCAAAACGCTTGATCAGCCGCTCGCGCTTGAGGCGGGACAGCCGGTGGATCCAGAACAGGCCGTTCAGCTGATCGATCTCGTGCTGGTGGCAGACCGCGCGCAGACCTTGCGATTCCTCGGTCTGCAAATTGCCGTCGAGGTCGTGATAGCTGATCCGGACGCGCGCGTGACGGCCGATGTCGTCGTTGACGCCAGGCATCGAGACGCTGCCTTCCCGATGGGTGATCATCTCGGGCGAAGCCCAGACGATCTCCGGATTGAGGTAGGTGCGCGCGCCGTCGATGGGGTCGAGGTCGAGCACCACGACGCGCAGCGGAATGCCGATATGCGGCGCGGTGATCCCGATGCCGGGCGCGGCGTGCATGGTGTCGAGCAGGTCCCGCGCCAGCTCGCGCAGCGCGCCGTCAAAGGCGGTCACCGGCTGCGCCGGCAGCGCCAGCCGAGGGTCGGGATAACGGATGATGGGGCGGATGGTCATGATCTCTGTGATGGTTGTCCGCGATGCAGGCGCCGGGCCGATGACCGGACCATCTGCATTCCCGAGATTAGCCCAAAACCGGACGCGACGTTGACCTGCCAAACTCGACGCAAGCGACCCGAAGCGGAAGCCGGCCGGTATCGGGGCCGCGGTCGAGCCTGGCTCCACAGGATTGTGATCGTCTCCCGACCTGAAACCGAGGCGCAGATTTCCGCTCGGGGCTTGGCGTACGGAAGGCGCAGCTTAGTTGATGGCGACTTCCATTTTCAACGTCGGATGCTGACCAAACTTGCGGTGGGAGATTGAGATGGACGATCGAACCGTGCGGGCGGCGCTGCAGCGCCATTGGGAGGCTTCGGACGCGAACGATTTCGAGGTCGAGCATGAAATCTACCGGGAGGATGCCGTGCTTGATTATCCGCAATCGGGCGAGCGGATCCATGGCCGGAACAACATTCGGGAAAGTCGATTCGTCCAGCCGAACAAGAAGCGTTTTACGGTCCGGCGGATAATCGGCAGCGGCGATCTCTGGGTCACCGAATTCGTGCTCAGCTATGACGGCATACCGTCCTACACCGTGAGCATCATGGAATTCCGCGACGGCCTCGTGGCCCACGAAACGCAATATTTCGCCGATCGGTTCGACCCCGCGCCCTCGCGTGCGCACCTGGTCGAGCTGGTGGGAAAAACCGCGTCCGGATAGGCCGCCACCGGCATGATGGTTGTCATGCAGATCCGTCACAGTATGGCAAAGTCTCATGAACCTAGTGCAATTCCGCACAGGGTGGGTGCAAATCGTATTCAATTATGCATCGATATAAGACCGCGCCGCGGAATGAATTAGAGACCACTTTCATCGGATGGGATTTGCGACGTTGCGGGCAATTCGTGCTCCGGGCTGAGCGGTTGAGTAGCAAATTGTCTGGCGTAGCGAGTTCATATCATGAAGCAGATTCTTATCGCTGACGATCATACCGCTGTCCGATCGGGACTGCGAGCGGTTCTGGAGCAGCATGCCGGGTGGCAAGTTGTTGCCGAGGCGAGCGATGGACGGAGCGCACTGGCGGCGGCAATCAAGACCGAACCCCATCTCGCCATCGTCGACTTCTCACTCCCCGGCATGACCGGAATAGAGGTTGCGCGGCGGATCCGGGAAGCTTCGCTTCAGACCGAAGTTCTCATCTTCACGGCGTACAACTCCAATTTACTCGCACGGCAGGCATTTGACGCAGGCGCCCGAGCATTTCTGGCCAAATCGGATGCGAACAAGCTGTTGCTGGCCGCAGTTGCCTCGCTGCTGGCCCACAAGCCGTTCTTCAATGGCAGATTATCGAGCACAGCGAACGGCGGCTCGGCCGAAATACTCTCGCCGCGAGAGCAGCGCGTCGTCAAGCTGGTGGCGGAGGGTTACAGCAACAAAGGCATAAGCGCGGTTCTGAACGTCAGCGTAAAGACCACGGAAACGCATCGCGCTGCTGCCATGCGCAAGCTGAATGTAAATTCGATCGCGGGTCTGGTTCGATACGCAGTGCGGGCCCAACTGATCGACACCTTATAGTCATAGTCGGCACGAGCTGGGCGGGTCGATGTGAAGTATGAATTCGCAATGCCTCCACGGCAACGGCCTGATCTTGCTGCCACGCTCATATGATTGCGATCGGTGCTTGAGCGAGGAAGTCGTCGCAGCGGAGTAGCCGGGTCCGTTGGCGGTCGAACGAATGCCGTCTTCGCGTCCCTGGCGGCGAGAGATCAGCCCAATGGCGTCGTTGGCCTTCTCGGCGATCAGGAGCCTGATCGGCTTGGCTGCGCCAAACAGGCTGGAACAAGCGGAATATCGCCGGCGATTGAAGTGTGCAAATGCAGCACGATAGACTGAGTGAATGTTTGGGCAGTCTCGCTGACGTAATCGCTGTCAGCGACCGGTAGACGGCGCCATTGCATGTATAAGTCCTTGGATGTCGATTTCAGAGCTATCCAGAGCCAGCTCCGCGGGCGTGACTTCGTCCGCAGCAGCGAGATGCTGGGCCCCACCGAAAACATATTCAAGACGAAGCAGCATGGATATCGCCGCGTCGACGATGCCACGTTTCTTCATGTGATGGATTTTGAGGTAGGCCCGGCCTATAGCCTCAAGATCGCCCGGCCGGAATACGTTTGTATTCAGATTTCAGTCAGCGGAACCTATAACCGCTGGATCAACGGTCAGGTCGATCCCGTGAATCCGGCAATGATCGACATCACAAATACACCCTTGTCAATCTCGGATACGCAGGCAAGCACACGGCTGTGCGGCGTCCTGATTGCGTGTAACCGCGAGTATCTCATCGATCATTTCAAGCTGAATGTGGATCGCGTCCCGGCGGCTTATAGATCAATATTTGATTCCAGGGCTGGCAGTCTGTCGGCGCTGAAGCTGCCGGCAGGACCCGACGTGATGGTCGCTGTGGACCAGATATTGTCTTGCAAATACCATGAGCCGTTGAGACATCTTTATTTGAACGCAAAAGCGACCGAAGTTATTTGCGGAGTTGTAGCGCAGATCAATGGCTTGGTACCGAAAATGCGTCGCTCGCCTGCGATCCGGAGCAAGAGAGTGGCGATTGAAGCCGCCGCGACGATCTATCGAAGGGAGATATTCAATGCTCCCACGATCGAGCAACTTGCGACGCGCGTCGGCCTGAACCGGAATGACATCACGGAAGGATTTCGCCAAGCGTTTGGCGTGACACCCCACGCCTATGGTCATTTGCTTCGCATGAAGGAAGCGCGTCTGATGCTGCAGGGTGGTCAACTGTCGATCAGCGAAGTCGCGCGACGGATCGGCTATGAGGGCTATTCCAGCTTCTCGCGGGCTTATCGCTCCCATTTCGGACGTCCCCCAGCTGTTGGGAAGCGCTAGGTCGAGCGGCCCGTTGTCCGCAGAACAGTGGAGAGCAGTTCTGCGCGGGGCCGGCTCAGCAACTATGGTGCGATCGGTCGGCGGGTCTGCAAAAGTCTCAGGATCGCAAAGCTGGCGGCGGCCGCGGCGAGGTGCTTGAGCGTATGCCCGCTCACAATTGAACCGAGCGAATAGATTTCCTTGTCAAGGAATTCCAGCAATTTGGCGAGCGCATACAGCGCCGCGGCCATCACCCAGTAGCGCGTGCCGGTATATTGCGGCGGAAACAGCCGCAGGATCAGGACCAAGGCGAGAAAAGGAAAAAACTGCGCCCAAGCGTAAAGCCGCAAATCGTCGGTCCAACGCCACAGCAAAAGGCTGAAAATCCCGATGGCGAGCAGCGGGCGTAACAGCATCACACCCGCTTTCGCATCGACGCGCTCCTCGATGACCGCGGAAAGAATGGCAGCGAAGCAGATGGTCATGGGCAGCCGATCCCAAAACAGGGTGCTGTCGTTCGGATCAAGATGATAGTAGGACGAGCCGAACCCGGTCAGAAATATTCCGGCAAAAAGTACAGTGGTCGTCGTGTCGCGATGAAATTTCCGCAATCCGGCTGCGCCCACAGCGACGAATGGCAGATTTGAAACAACATTCCAGAAGTTGGGGATACCGAACAGTTCGCGCTGGTCGGCGAACTGATGGTAGGCCTGATTCTGCAACAGCGGCGGCAGCGGCAGCAACGCCAGGAGCGAGGCAATCATCAGTCCGTACAGAATCGGAACGGGACGGCTTCGGACGATGCTTCCGATGGTCATTCGGTAATTTGCCTTCCAGGATCGCCTTCGACAATCTCCGACAGGTTAGCGGCGCCCATGGGTGGGTGACTCACGGCGTGCGACACGGCGGCGTCGATTTGTCAGCGGCAGTACCGGTGTGACACGGGATGAGACCTCCCGCTGCGGGAGCGATACCAGCACTGGCCGTGCCGCCAATAATAGTTTTGCCAATTCCGATGGGACCGATTGGCACCGGCGATTGCTCCGGCGGTCGCGCCTATGGCTGCGCCGCGCCGGCCGCCAACGGCTCCGCCAATTATGGCGCCCGACACGGCACCTCGCCCGGCAATGCTTTGGGCAAGGGCCTCGGCGAGCGGAACCGGTGTCGCAAGACCAAGCAGAAGCAACAGGATCAGGCATCGCTTCATTTCGGGCCTCCCCACGATTAAAATGTTTTGCAGCATTGCTTCCGTAAATCAGCGCTGTGTGGGTCGAGCAATCGACCGTGACGTCGGCGCTGAAGCCGGGCGACTATATGCGATGGAGCCTGATGCGCTGTCCCTCAAAACCCTGAGTTTCCGCGGGTGAATGTACTGAGGTGGGAGTGCTTTTCCGGAACTTGGGGGAGAAGCATAGCGATGGGCGGTCAGCTGTTGACCTGATGGTTGGACGAACTGGGTGGACGTTAAATTGGGGAGCAGCAAGATCGCTCATTCGCGCCCATGCCGATATTTTGCCGCGTTTCCTCCCCGACCTACTCCCGCCTCCGGCTTCGGCAGGGGGGGCTTTTTTGGGGGCAATTCGAATTCCGCCAGGAGCTTTCTCGTCATCTGACGCGACCCGTGACGGGGCGCGCTTGCAGGCGCGCCGTTTCGAACTTCCGCTGCATCTCGCCTTTCCTTCTGTTGGCCTGCCAAAGACTTCCTATCGCAGCAAGACGGCTGCCCCCAGGGCGCTGACCAAAACAAGAAGCGAAATGCCGGCCGCGGGCCAAGACCGAAGAACTCCGTCCACTCGCTCCACCGCTTTGCCGCAAGCAACCATCCCTTTCGCCGCGCGGCTTTCCGCCATCGGGATCTCTCCCTGAGGAACGAACTCCTGCCATCGGCCCCACCGCCACAGCGCGATCGCCAGTACGGTGCCCAGCAAGACAGGCCAAAGCGACTTCCAGACCATCGCCGGTGCGAGCGGGTCAGGCAGCGTTCCTCTCGGGATCGCCAGATAGAGGGTCCACGGCGCGATGATCGAAGCGGCGGCGACCACCAGCCATGGCACGACGAGCACGGCGGCCGGTTTCGCCTCCGGGTCTTGGGATACCTCGCCCCGCAAGCTGCGCAGAAACTGCAGCATCAGCACCGTCGTGCCGACGGCGGAAACGGTCGCCACCGTGCTTGCGGCGCCCTCGCCGAGTGGGCCGTCGACGACGAGTTTTGCCAGCCCACCGCCAGTAAGCGGCAACCCGCCAAGACCCACGGCAATCAGCGCCGTAGGGAGAAGAGTAGGCCACAGATACTTGACTCCCGTGGCGGCAACGACTCCCACAGCGAGGAACAGCGCGCCTTTGACCAGAACGTGGTTCGTTGCGTAGAAGGCGGTTGCGAGTGCCGCGCGGCTGTCGCCTGCGATCATTCCCATGCCAACGACCGCCACCATGATTCCCATCTGGCTCACGCTTGAATACGCCAGCACAACCTTGGGATCGCGTTGCGTGAGGCCGATGACAACGCCGTAGAGGGCCGAGAACAGCCCAACGGCGGCAAGTGCCGTGCCCCAACCGGCCAACGGGGTTTCGAACGGCAGAAAGCGAATCATTCCAAGAATGCTTGCCTTGACGGCCGCACCGCTCAGCACCGCGGCGGCCGGCGTCGGCGCCGCTCCGTAGGCCATAGGCATCCAGAAATGAAACGGCACGAGGCCTGCCTTCATGCCGAAGCCGGCTATCAACAGGCCTAGGATCAGATCGCGCTGAGGCGAGATGACCAACGCCCGGGAGGCGTCACCAATCAGCAGGCTGTCACCGGGGATCTGAGCGGCGAGCATCACAAAGGCCATCAGCAGCAACGATTCCGCCAGCAGCCCGATCGCGATATAGACCGCACCGGCTCGCCATGCGCGAGGTGTTTCATGGTGGATCACGAGGCCGCAGGCGCCGACGGTCAGGAGCGCGATGAAGAAATAAAAGCCCACCATATCGGCCGCCAGGAATACCCCGATGCAGCCCGTCAGCGCCATCAACCAGCAGACAACAAACCGCCCCTGGTTCGGCAGGGATTTCAGATAGGGTCGGGCGTAAGCACCTGAGGCGATCCACAACAGCGCGGCGCTGCCGAGCAGCAGCGCTCCCGGAAGGTCGAGGACGAAACTCAGGTGCAGGCGGGCTGGACCTAGCAACAGCGCGGAATCGTTCCTGACAAGAAACGCTGCGGCAAGCGCCGGCATCGGAGCGAACGGCAGGTACAAGGGCATTCTGTCCAAGGCCGGTGGCCAGAGGCAGACGAGGAGCATTCCAAATGGAACCACCAGGGCGCCCGCCAGCAGGATCTGTGCATCAATCATCGCAGCACCTCCATCGCTGCTCCTGGGCCGACCTGCAACACATCAATGGGGCCGAACGCGACGAAACCCAGCAGCAGGGAGATCAAGGCCAAGGTCAGCGCAGCGGCCTCCTGGTACTTCGGCACGGCTGTGCGCAACTTCAGGGACTTTTGCGGCGAAACGAGCGCATGGGAGACCACGATGAAGACATAAGCGCCGCTGAACAGCCCGCCGACGAGCAGCATCATCGCCCACGGCCATTGACCGGTTGCGATCGCCTCCTCGAGCAGCAGCCATTTCGCCAGAAACCCGGCACTTGGCGGCAAACCGATCAGGCACACCCCACCGATCGCGAACGCAAACACCGTCATCGGAAGTGCCCGTGCGGCCCCTCCGAGTTCGGCGATGCGGTCGTGTCCGAGCGCAGCGTAGATAAGCCCTGCGGCCATGAACATCGCGGCTTTCGCGGTCGCGTGCGACATCGCCAAAAGCACACCACCGGCCAGAGCCCCGTTTAAATGAAGCTTTTCCGAAACTGGGTCGAGGGCGAGAGGGAACATCAGAAAAAGGTAGCCGATCTGCGCGACCGTCGAATAAGCGATCAGGAGTTTCAGCCGGTTCTGCCGTAGGGCGACAATACTGCCGAGCAGGATCGCGCCTGCTCCCAGGACGCCAATGAGTTGCGCGCCGACATACCCGAGCAAGCCCGGCATGACACCAAACCAAAGCCGGACGACGAGGAAAAACGATCCCTTCACGACGACCGCGGAAAGAACGGCGCTTGCGGCTGCCGGAGCGCCAGCATGGGCCGGCGGAAGCCAGAGATGCAGCGGGAACAGGGCGGTCTTGGCGAACAGCCCGACGGTCATCAGCACAGCCGCGACGAGCGTGGCGGTCTCCATACCGACCCGTTGCGACAACAGAGCGATGTCGAGGGTTGCGTAGCTGCCGTACAGCAATGCCGTGCCGACCAGATACAGAATCGAGCCGAGCAGGGCAAAAAGCAGGTACCGCAACGCGGCCTGTACCGTTTCTGCACGGCCATCGAGACAGACGAGCGGTACGGCGGCGAAGGTCAACAGCTCGAGTGCGACGTACAGCGTGAACAGATCTCCGCCCAGGAAAATCAAGTTCATCGCGCAGCCGATCGCCATCAGCATGATCCAGAACACGAAGGAGGTGCGAGTTTCCAAGGGCTCGGCACGGCAATCGAAGTCCGCGTGGGCGAAGACGCCGATGACGCAAATGACGACGGCCGTCGTCACGATCATCGCCGCCGAAAGCCCGTCGGCACGCAAGGTAATGCCGAGCGGAGACTGCCAGTCTCCCACGATATAGACCAGTTGGCGGCCGCCTCGCCACAGATCGGCAAAGATGGCCGAAGCCACAATGAGGTTGGACGGGAGCACGATCAGTGCAAGGCGTTCAACCTGCCGTCCGCCGGCAATCAGCGACAGCAAAATGCCAACGACCGGCAATACGATCGCCAGAACAAGGAGAATTCCACCGCTCGTTGTCGCGTCGGGCAAGAGATTGCGTCCGCGGTCAGGAGTTGCCTTTTTCCCCGGTTGTGCTTGCGGGATCGTCCGAGCTCAGCGTAGCCCGGCCTGTTTGCTCCAGAAGGCGCAGCACCAATGCGATAGCCAGCGCCGTAGCCGCGAACGCAACAACGATCGCGGTGATCACCATGGCCTGGGGGACCGGATCGCCGGAGACTCCCGCCGCTGCGGCTCTCCTGGACACGAAGCCGAAAACCAGAAAGACACCGCTGCCCAGCAAATTGAACGCGAGTATCTTCCGCAAGGGCTCGGGATGTGTGACGAGGCCATACAGCCCGAGGCCTGCCAGTGCAGCGCCACACAAGCCGAACAGTGTTGCATCACTCATTGCTGTTGCACCGGTTTCGGCGGGCCTGCGGCCAGCATGGCGAGGGCCGCGGCGATCGAGATGGTGAGGGCGACTTCAATCGCGACGATCAGTGGTTTGGCGTAGCCCGGCGGGTAGGCAAGAAAGGCATTGGCCAGCACGAGCCCGGCAAGTCCGATGGTAAGGAAGACGGCCGGTCCAAAGACGAGTCCAATGCGCAACCAGGTGTTCCCGGTGGATGGCGCGTCTGCCAGACGCGCGATGATAACGAGGAGCCACATCGCGGCGAGAATCGTGCCGCCCTGAAAGGCGCCTCCAGGCTCGTTCGCTCCCACCCAGCACATATAGAATCCCACCACAATTCCCACGGGCGGCAAGATTTGAGCAAGAAACGTCAGCGTCGTGTTTGGCTGTTCGTAAATACGCAGGCCGGGTATCCCGTTCCAGGCTTGGTTCGGCGCCAGCGACCACACGCCAAGCAAAGCCAGCAGCAAAACGACTTTCTCGAGCAGCGTGTCGAGCGCTCGGTAGGCGAATAGGACGCCGGCGACCGGATTCCCGAGCCCGGTGCGGGGCAGATTTTCCATCACTGCCGGAGCGAGCGAGAGGACGACCTTTGGCGACAGCAACAGCGCCCCTGCCAAGCCGGCTGCGGCCAGAGCGCAGAGAAAACCCGCGCACAGTCGAACCCGCAGAGCTGTCGGGAAACTGTCGAATTCGATGGCGCGCAGGCGCGCGGCGGCACCTAGTAGTAACATTCCAGTCATTCCGCCGCCAATTGCCGCCTCCGTCAGCGCTACGTCGATTGCCGAGAGCCGGACCCAGACGATTGCCAACAACAGCCCATAGACCACGAACGCGATGACGGCATCGAACGCCTTCCGCGAAAAAATCGTCGAAGCGCCGATCGCCAGGACCAACAACACAAGACCAGCATCCGCGAAAGTCCCGATAGTCATGTGCATGGTTCCCGTTCTCGAAGGGCACCTGCGATAAGCTGTGTCACGACCGCGCCGGAAAACTGGACGAGCAGCCAGACGCTCACCAATTTAAACGCGCCGAACCATCCATCCGCCTGCGGCAACAGTCCCAGAATCACGAGGCCGAGACCGAGATTATCGACCTTGGTCAGGGCGTGCAGACGTGTCAGCTGGTCCGGGAAGCGGATCAAGCCGACCGTCCCGGCCAGGAAGAACAGTGCTCCCGCCACGAGGGTGAGAACGGTGAACAGGTCGCGCGCGAACGCCATGCGTCACCGCCTTTGCGCCGTATTTTCCGGATGTGACACGTCCCGGACGAACGCGACCGATACGAACGCGGCAAACAGGGCCAGCATCAGTGCCACGTCAACCATGGGCCCGGTCTCGGTCGCGGTGGCCAGTATGAGAAGTATTGCCACGCCACCGGTGCCAAGCAGCTGCGCTGCCATGATGCGGTCAACCTCGGCCGGTCGCCGAAGAATGACGATCAAGCTGCCCACGACCGTCGCCATGATGAAGCTCGCGATCAGGAACAGGAAGCTATCCATTCGGAGCGACCTCTCCGAGCGCCTGGATGCACAGCGCTTCCTCCGCAGACAGTTGCTCGATCACCGGCCGCGTTACATCAAGACAATGAATGGTAAGTCCGTTGCCATCTGCCGAACCGCAGGGAAGGGTGCCCGGCATCAGACTTGTAATGGCGCAGAACACGTCTCTCCTGGTTCCCGGCGGAAGTCGTGGATGATAGATTACAAACCCCGCGCGCAATGGCAGCCGGGGGTGAAGTGCCCGCAATGCGACTTCCGTGCCGGCAACAATCGACTGGTGCAGAAAGTGCAACAGGAACCTGACCAGGGAAGCGGCATGCAGCGTCCCCGGCTGCTGCGGCATCAGCCATAGACTAACCCAGCTTGCCGCCGCGGCCGCCAGCAGCCCCGGCACAAGGTCGGCAGCGGCGGCGTTGGTCAGCACCAGCCAGAGGCCGAAAAATACGGCACCCCGCGACAGCGCACTCGCGAGGATGCGTGGCGCCCCGACGTCTCGAACTTCCGTTCCTGGAGCGTTCATGAGCGACTCCGAATACTTGCCCGCCTCCAATTGCGCTTTTTTGGTCTCTGCGGCCTCGCGTCGCTTCGTAACGACGTCCGCCGCACGCTGATTTCCTCAGTCGGACACAATGGCGGTGGAGCTAATGAACATCTCCGGCTTTCTTCCATTTCGGCTTCGCTTTGGGAGTCGAGACGGGTTGCTGCTGCACCGGCGGTTGTTCGGCGGTCAAGGGATGCGCGGGCACCTTGAGGCGATCGATACGGACATCGTCCCGGATGGCGTCTGTGTCCAGCCTGCTACCGCGGTCGACGGAATCACGGGGCTCTGCCCTAACGGGAGAAGCCAGGCACAACCAAACCATGGCACCCATCACCACACCCAAGATTTTCATTTCCATTTCCCGTTGCTGGCCGTTCAAAAGGCGAAGTCTAGTCTGGGGCCGACCTGGAAGTCGGTGTAGCGCCGAATGGCCACGTTCGACGATCGGGCTTCGTACACGACGTTGGTCGTAAGCGAGACATTGCTCCTGATATTGTATTTCAACCCAAGCGACGCGGAATAGATCTGGTCTTGCCGACCCCTGTTCAGGCCGTCGGTGAACCAAAATGCCTCGATGAGCGGCGTGCTGACGACTGACCACTTTGAATTAAGGTACACTTCGATGCCGACCAACCCATCGAGCCTCCAGCGCCGGGCCTCGGCAAGGTCGGAGAACCGGTAAGTGAGCAGGACGAGCGGCGATAGCGTCACCCTGCCGAAGCTGAAGTCGCGTGAGACTGAGCCGCTCACGTCGTTGGAGATGAATGCGAGATCGCGGAAGACGCCATCGTAGTCATACCTGTTTTCGTAGATACCGGTTATCCTCCAGCCGTTCAGATTTTCCGTCAGCCGCGCTCCCAGACGAGCGATCGCGGCGTTGCCGTCGTGCTCGGTCGCAAACGATTCGAACTGCCCCCTGGCATAGATCCGGTAGGACAGATCGGGAGACAAATTCCCGTCCAGCCTCGCGCTTACGTCGGGCTCGTAAAAGACATCGCGGCGCCGGTCGTCGCGGCTGAAGAGCGCGTTGTCGGTATAGGTCGGCGACAACGATCCGACGACGCTCCAGGTCGGTGCCATTGACGTGTAGGGGACCTGCGACGTGTAAGGGATCTGCTTGAGTTCGGTCAGATCGAGGTCCGCGGCAAACGCCCCGCTCGCGCCAAACAATCCCAGAACCGGCAGCAGGCCTCTAGATCCGCGCATTGGAATCTCCAGTGGTTATTACCAGCGGTTGCCAAGGCCCGTTGACGCTACGCTCCGCGAGTTGCTTGTCAACGATTCGCAGGACTGCCAATCTGATTCTCCGAGTTGCGTGGCAGACAAATCACACCCAAAATCCTCGCGCGGCTGCCTTTGGGCGGAACCCTCGTCCGCGGGGCTATTAACCCACTTCGTCAAGCTTCGCGGATCTGCGGCTCCTCGGCGGTCTCACTCTTAGTAATCCACGGCATCGCGGCCGATCGGGCATGTCATGCAGTGCCCCCCACCACGCCCGCGGCCCAGCTCCGCGCCGACGATCGTGATGACTTCGATGCCTTCCTTGCGCAGAAGCGTATTGGTATAGGTGTTGCGGTCATAGGCGTACACCACGCCCGGCGACGCGCACACGAGGTTGGCGCCGCTGTCCCATTGCGTCCGTTCGCGCTGATAATCGGAGCCGCCGGCCTCGACAACGCGAAGTTTCTTGAGACCGAGCGCTTCCTCGACGACATTGACGAACGGCTTTTCTTCCCGACGCAACTCGACGCCGCTTGGCTCATTGCTCGGACGATACGAAAATGTGCGGGTCTTGTTCATGAAATCGGGCGCGAGCAGCACGCAATCGCGGTCGGCGAAAGTAAAAACGGTGTCGAGGTGCATGGCGGCGCGTATCTTGGGCATCGCGGCGACGATCACGCGTTCCGCCGCCTTCTTCTTGAACAGCGTCGCGGCGAGCTGGCTGATAGCCTGGCGAGACGTGCGTTCGCTCATGCCGATGAGAACGACACCTTTGCCGATCGGCATCACGTCGCCGCCCTCCAGCGTGGCCAGTCCGTGATCCTCGGTGGGGTCACCCCACCAGACGTTGACCTTGCCCGCGAAATCGGGATGGAATTTGTAGATCGCCGTGGTGAGGATCGTTTCCTCGTGGCGGGCCGGCCAATAGAGGGCGTTGAGCGTCACGCCGCCGTAGATCCAGCACGTGGTATCCCGGGTGTACAAGGTGTTCGGCAGCGGCGGCAGCAAGTACTCGGTGGCTCCAGCGGCCTCCTTGACCATTTTCAGTGCCGCGCCACCGTGCGTTTCAGGAAAATCATGGGTGGAAAGGCCGCCGATCAACGTTTCCGCGAGCTTCCGGTTGTCCAGACCGGAAAGATAGCTCCTCAATTCGTCGATGAACCCCAATCCCACCTGATTTGGTACGACCTGGTTATCGAGGATCCATTTCTTGCCTTCGGGCACCGCCACCGTTTCCGACAGCAGGTTGTGCATGTCCAGCACGTCGATGCCCCTGTCGCGCATCTTGGTGACGAAGTCGAAATGATCGCGCTTGGCGTTGTCCACCCAGAGCACATCGTCGAACAGCAGTTGATCGCAATTGGAAGGCGTTAGCCGGGTATGGGCGAGGCCTGGCGCGCACACCATGACCTTGCGCAGTTGCCCCACCTCCGAGTACACGCCGAATTGCGCGTCTGTTCCTTTCGCCATGATAGGCTCCCATGCTTTCTAAATGGTGATGTACCCGGTAACAAGGCCGTGAATCCCGACAACGCATCCGAGGACCGCGACGCCGAACAATATCCACTCCGCCGGGCTGAAGACCCGTTCGCTCATTTCTCTTCGGGTGATGTAGTAGAGTATCGTGCCGGGGGCGTAGATGATGAATCCCAGCAGCAGGAACTTCGTGCCGCCGGCAAACAGCAGGAAGATGGTGTAGACCGTCGCCAGAACTGCGATGATCGTATCCTTGCCGACGTTCTGGGGATCCTTCTCGTAAGTCTCTTTCCGATACACAAGCATCAATGCAAATGCCGCGGAGAGGAAGTAGGGAATGAGCGACAGGTGGCTGCATAGCGACAAGGCAAAAGTGAAGGCGTCATCGGAGAACAAGGTGGCGACGAGCACTACTTGAATCAGCAGGGTGGTCATCAGCAGCGCCGACGACGGCACCTGGTTGGCGTTCTCGCGCGCCAGGAAAGCCGGCATGTCCTGCCTCTTCGCGGCAACGGACAACACCTCGGCGGCCATTAGGGTCCAGGCTAGGTAGGCGCCCAATACCGAAACGATAACGCCGGCGCCGATGAACACCGCACCCCAATGGCCGACGGCGGCCTCGAGGACGCCACCGACCGACGGCTGACGGAGTTGCGCGAGTTCTGTTCGCGGCAGAATGCCATAAGACAGGATCGACACGGACGCGAACAACGCAAGAACACCAAGGAAGCCGCTCACCGTGGCGATACCTACGTCCTCGCGCTTTTCCGCGAGCCGCGAGTAATTGCTTGCACCCTCGATGCCCAGGAACACGAAAACGGTCACGAGCATCGTCGACTTTATTTGCTCAAAAAGATTCCCGTAATCTCCAGACGCGCCTCCCCAGAGATTGGCCGCGAACACATCCGGCTTGAGGTAAAAGATGGCCAGGACAAGGAACAACAGCAGAGGAACAAGCTTGGCGATCGTCACGATCGTGTTGATCGCTGCTGCTTCCTTGACTCCACGCAGCACGAGGAAATGAAAGGCCCAGATTCCCACGGACGAGAGTGCAACTGCGACGATCGTGTTGCCTTGTCCCAGTACGGGAAGAAACGCGCCGAGCGTGGACTTGATGAGGATCCAGTACGAAACGTTGCCGACACAGGCGCTCGCCCAATAGCCGAAGGCGGAGAAAAAGCCGACGTAAGGCCCGAAGCCGGCCCGGGCATAAGCATAGACGCCCGCATCGAGATCGGGCTTTCGATTGGCAAGGGTCTGAAACACCAGCCCCAGCATCAACATGCCCGCCCCGGCGATACCCCAGGCGATGAGTGCCCCGTAGACGCCGGTCGCCTGTGCAAAGTTGCGCGGGATCGAAAACACACCGGCCCCGACCATGCCGCCAACCACCATCGCAGTCAGCGTCGTCAACGGTAGCTTTTGCTCGACGGCATCCTTGCTCATCGTGGTACTTCCCTGTTTCCCACGCCGCGATAGGTGGGCTCTGACCTGACCTGCGCTCTCGCGATCTGCTGAAGAACCATACCGGCCCGGGGATGGAGGATGGTCATCTCCTCCGCGAATGGCGCTCGCATCCTGCGCATTCGGGTTGCGGACGAGTATCGGGTAATCACCCGGTCAAAGATGGGAAATCACCTTAATAGCGCTTTCGCGAAGCGAACATTCGGCAATGAGAAAAGCCCTGGCCGTGTCGTTTACCGGTCCGAATGCGCGCCGGTAACGGCCTGCTTCGGCGGATTGACGGGCTTGAGGAGCGGTTCTGACGGGTGTTCGGAGCCCTTGAACCAGACAACATACAACGTCGGCAGAAAGATCAGCGTCAGAATGGTTGCAACCAACAGGCCGCCCATAATCGCAAACGCCATCGGTCCCCAGAACACGGTTGGCGCGATCGGAATCATTCCAAGCACTGTGGAAACCGCGGTCAGCATGATAGGCCGGAAACGGGAGCTGCTGGCATCAATCGCGGCGTCCCAGACGGTTCTGCCTTGCTCCCGCTCCGCATCGATCTGCCCTATCAGGATCACGGCGTTCTTTGTGATCATGCCTATCAGCGCCAGGATGCCGAGGATCGCAACGAACCCGAGCGGCCTGCCCGATATCAGCAGTGCCGCGACGACGCCAATCAGCCCGAGCGGAGCGACGCTGAGGACCAGAAACAGCCTGTGAAAGCTCTGAAGCTGCACCATCAGGATGGTGAACATGATGAGGAGCATCAGCGGCACGACCGCGATGACGGACGCTTGCGACTTTTTGCTCTCTTCCACCGTTCCGCCGACGACGATGTTGTAGGAGTCCGGAAGGGTTTTTGTCAGGGTTTCCACCGATGGCGAAAGGGCGGTGACCACGGTCTCCGGCAGTGTTCCCGGAACGATGTCGGCCAGCACGGTCAGGGTGGGCACGCGGTCGCGCCGCCACACCAGGGGCTGCACCTGCTCGTATTCGAAGGTCGCAAATTGGCTGAGCGGGACCGTCCGCCCGCCCGGCACCGGCACTTGCAGACTGCGCAGGTTCGAAAGCGAGACGCGCTGTTCGTCGGTCGCTCGCACGACGACATCGACCAGATAGATGTCATCGCGTACCTGGGTCACCGAGGTACCCGAGAGGACCGTATTCAGTACGCTGGCCAATGTCTGGGAGCTCAGGCCAAGCAAACGCGCCTCATCCTGATCGACACGAATACGCACCTGGCGTGCCGGCTCGATCCAGTCGTAGGCGACGTCTCCGATTTTTGGATTGGATGCGATGACCCGCGCCAGGTTGAAGGCAATCTCCCGAACCGCGCTGATATCGGGACCGCTGACGCGATACTGCACCGGCCAGCCGACCGGAGGTCCAAGCTCGAGCGGAGACACGCGGGTGATCGCACTCGGAAATTCGTTGGCCAGGAACTTTACCAGCTTTTCGCGCAGTCGTTCGCGTGCCGGAACGTCTTTTGCAACGATCACCGCCTGCGTGAAGAAGGAGTTTGGCAATTGTACATCGAGCGGCAGGTAGAAACGAATAGCGCCGCGTCCGACATAGGTGCTCCAGCGGTCGACGTCCGGATCGCCTTTGAGAAACCCGTCAAATTTTTGCGCGGCGGTTTCGCTGGCATAGATCGACGCGTTCTGCGGCAGGCTTATGTCGGCCAACAATTCCGGGCGGTCCGACGACGGAAAGAATTGCCGGGGAATGAGCGGAAGTGCCAGAATTGATCCTGCGAACAGCGCCAGCGAGAGTGCGATCGTCAGCCACTTTGCCCGCAACGCAAATGTCAGGAAGCCGCGATAAAGCAAGAATACCCTGCCGGGGGCGGCATTCTCCGTCTTTGGCGGCTTCAAGATGACGACACCCAGCAGCGGGGCAAACACGACCGCGACGAACCAGGACACGATCAGCGCGATACTGACCACCGCGAAGAGCGAAAAAGTATATTCCCCCGCGGAACTTGCGGCAAAGCCGACCGGCACGAAGCCCGCAATCGTCACCAGCGTTCCCGCCAGCATGGCTAACGCATAGGTGCGGAACGCAAATGACGCGGCCTCGACCTTGCTGTCGCCCTGTGAGAGGCGGTTGAGCGTGGCATCCGTGGTGGTCATCGCATCATCGACCAGCAATGCGAGAGCTATGATGAGCGCCCCAAGCGATATGCGCTGCATATCGATCCCGGCCATCTTCATGACTGGAAAGACGATTGCGAGCGTCAAGGGAATGGAAAGCGCGATGATCAATCCCGGTCTGACGCCAAGACTGATGAAGCTCACCACCAGGATAATACCGATTGCCTGCAACAGCGACGTCATGAATTCGGAGATCGCTGCGTCAACCGTGACGGCCTGGTCCGCGACGAGTTTCGGCTCGATGCCGATGGGTAGATCCGCAGTGATCTTCGCCATGGCGCGCTTCAGGTTCCTGCCGAGCGCGAGAATATCGCCGCCGTCCCGCATCGCGATGGCAAGGCCGATGGCGGGTTGCCCATTAACGCGAAACTGGGGTTGCGGAGGATCGGCGTAGGCGCGCCGCACCTGTGCGATATCGCTGAGGCGAAGCATCCGTCCGCCAACGACGAAGTTGATATTGGCGACATCCTGCTCGGAATGGAAAGCGCCCGATACCCGCACCGAGAGATCTTCGCGCCCTGTTTGGATCGTGCCCGACGGCCGTATCACATTCTGCGCCTGTAGCGCCGAAATCAGCGCCGAACGGTCGATACCCAGGCTCGCCAGCTCCTTCATCGAAAACTCGACGAAAATCCTTTCGTCCTGCGCTCCCAACAGTTCGATCTTCGATACGTCGGGAACGAGCAGCAGCCTCGAACGAATGTCTTCGACATGATCCCTTAGCTCGCGATGGGTAAATCCGTCGCTAGTAAAGCCGTAGATGATTCCGAAGGTGTCGCCGAAATCGTCATTGAAGCCCGGGCCGACGACGCCCGCCGGCAGCGTGTGGCGCATATCGCCAATGTTCTTGCGAACCTGGTACCAGGTGTCGGAGACCTGCTTCGCGTTGGCGCTGCCTTGCAGATTGACGAAGATCGTCGTGACACCGGCGCGCGTGAAACTGCGCAGGAAATCCAGGTGAGGCGTTTCCTCCAGCGTGCGTTCGAGCCGTTCGGTGACTTGCTTGAGGGTTTCCTCAACGGTTGCTCCGGGCCAACTCGCCTGGACCACCATCGTTTTGATGATGAAGGACGGATCTTCACTGCGACCGAGCCGCGTGTACGATACCACCCCGGCAATAACCGCGACAATCATCACATAGGCCACGAGTGAACGGTGATTGAGCGCCCATTCCGAAAGATTGAAGCCGATCATTGCTCTGACCCGAGGATCCGAACCTTTTGTCCGGGGTGCAGGGCCTGCACCCCCGCTGTCACGACGATTTCGCCAGCATCGAGCCCCTGTGACACGACCACCTGCGCCTCTTCGAAGCGCAAGACGTCGACATTCCGTATCGAAACTGTCTGGTTCGACGGATCGACGATCCAGACGGCGGGCTGCTGATTGGATTTGGTCAGCGCCGTTGCGGGAATTTCGATAATCGGCAAGGCAGTGGTTTCCAGGCGTCCGGTAACCGTCGCCCCGAGCCGCATTGCCGGCGGCGGATCGGTCAAGCCGACCTTGACTTGAAAGGTCCGCGTTACCGCGTTGGCTTGCGCCGCAACCTCGCGAATGCGGCCACTTGCCGTTACTGTTGAATCATCGGTCAAGCTGACCGTGATTTGCGGATCACTCGGTGCCGACCGGATCACTTGAGCCGGCACATCGAAGACGGCGTCGCGGCCGTCATGGCGTGCCAGTCTGACGATCATCTGCCCGGCTTGAACGACTTCCCCGGCGCCGGGACCGATTGCCGTTATGACGCCCGGCGCGTCCGCCTTGAGTTCGGTGAAACTCACCTGATCATGTGCGATCTTCAATTGTGCCTCGGCCGCATCGACCTGCGCCTGGGCGGTGTGCTGCCCCTGCGTAGCGACCTCGAAATTGGCGCGGGTGGTCCACCCCTGACCCAGCAGCGTCTCCTGACGATCGAAATGACTCCGCGCCTGGGTCAATTGCCCTTGCGCGGCCGCAAGACCCGCCTGCGCCTGCCGCAATGCGTTCAGCTCGTTCTGGGATTCGAGTTTCGCGACGACCTGTCCGGGTTGTACCCGATCTCCGAGTTTGCCGCTGTTCTCCAGCAGGCGGCCTGGTATCCGAAATGCCAGTGCCACTTCGTCTTCCGCTTCAACGTGGCCCGTAAACGAAAGCGGCACACCAGCCGTGCTCTGCTCGATCGTCGCCGTTCGGACGGGACGGGCTATCGGAACTTCGGCTTCCGACTTCTGCTCGCATGCCACGAGGAGAAATGCGGCAGCATGAATGACCAATAGCCTCGTTGTAATAATTCGAGAAAAAATTGGTCGGCGGAGGCCTGCAGGCATGGTTCTACTCTTCGGTGGGTCCCGAAAGTTTCGGGCTGCAGCAGGTTCGCTGGGTCGGCCAGCACGGCCGGCTTGCAAACGTGGTTCCATCGCATGGCGCAAAACATCAATTCACCGACGGTAGTTTGGACTTGGGAGAAGCCTGCCGTTATCAGGAAATGTACTGAGCGCCGCGATAATACTATGTAGGGCTTTCCTCCCGAGCGGCACGTCACCGCAACTGCATTCCGCAGCGCGACGGATTTCGGCGAGGCGTCACAATGTTTTCTCGTTCAGCTAAATTGCCACAATGTTTTTGCCGTTCAGCTAAGTTGAAACCACCCGCAACAGTTGACACAGTTCTTTCGCTTGACTCGAACGTGCAGGGTTTCTAGATATGTCGGCAAGGCAACATTTGGGCAATTGTCCTTAGGGAGATTTACCAGCGCGTTCCTCGTCTCGCACGTGGGCGGAAACAATGAAGAAAAAGACGCTGAGTTCGAAAGAGTTTTGTAGAGTTTGCGTTCGGGCGGATAGTGCTTCCTCTGGAAGCAGAGAGAGGAGCGCGGAAAGCCCTGACAAATCAAATCTTGCCGCCCACCTCTTGTCACTTCAGGAAGACATCCAGCAGCGGATTGCATCCGACCTTCACGATTCGACATGCCAGCACTTAATTGCTGCAACCCTTAGCCTGCTGCGGCTGAGGCGGTCGGCAAGCGATGCCGAAACTACAGAGAAAATCTGTGACGAAATCGACGCGTCGATCAACCAGGCGCTGCGGGAGATTCGCGCCTATTCATATTTGTTGTACCCCCAGGATATCCTCGACGACGGGCTGAAGAGCACGATCGAAGAATACGTAAGCGGATTTTCGGCACGCACTTCGCTGAAAAGTATCGTTGATATCACTCCTGACGTCTGCAAGTTGACGTACGAGACCCAGTGCTCGCTGCTCAGACTTGTTCAGGAAGCGCTCACGAACGTGTTTCGGCATGCCAACGCGACAGAGGTCAAGATCGCGATTGAAGCCAGGAAGAATGCGCTGCGGCTTCGGGTGATTGACAATGGCTGCGGGATTCCGGCCGGTCAGACAAAATCAGGACCTAAAGCGATTTCGCTTGGTGTTGGAATTCGGGGCATGAGAAGCAGGGTGCAGCGGCTGGGAGGCACCTTCGAAATCCATTCGTCGACAGGAACACGCGGAGGTACCACGGTCTGCGCTTTGCTTCCTTACCGTTGGTCCAGAGAGGTGTCGATGCTGCATCCTCCCGGTGACAGTTTGGACCGCCTTTCGCCCAGCGCACGAGGCCATTAGACGAGGTCCTCCAATCGATTGAGAAGCCGCCTCCGGAGACGATTGCGGAAAGGTTATCGGCCAGGAGTTGACTGGATCATGAAACGGATTCTTCTAGCTGATGATCATGAAATGGTGAGGTCGGGGCTGCGGGCCCTGCTGGAAGCGCGTCCGGGCTGGGAAGTCGTTGCCGAGGCGCATGACGGCCGCCAGGCGCTGGCCGCCGCTATCGAAACCCGGCCCGACGTGGCGATCGTCGATTATTCGATGCCCTTCATGAGCGGCATTGAGGTCGCGCGACACATCAGGGAACGCCAACTCGCGACCGAAGTCCTTATTTTCACAATGCATGACTCGCATGATCTGGCGTCGGAGGCGGTACGGGCTGGCGCCTGCGCCTATTTGCTGAAATCCGATGCGAACAAGTTGCTGTTGGCCGCCGTCGAGTTGTTGATGCAGCACAAGCCGTTTTACACCGGCGCTCTTTCGAGTGAATTTAACGTCAACGCGGACAGCAATGGCGGCCGACATCGGCTGCTGTCGCCTCGTGAGGAGACGGTCGTCAGATTGATCGCGGAAGGATACAGCAACAAGGAGGTAAGCGCGCTGTTGAGCCTCAGCATCAAGACTACTGAAACACACAGGGCTACCGCCATGCGCAAGCTCAACGTAAGGTCGACCGCCGGTTTGGTTCGATTTGCTGTTCGGAACAAGCTCCTGGAGGCATGAAACCTAGGTCATCTGGACAATGAGCCGGGCTCGGTCCACCTTCGGCTAGCGTTCATCGCGGCTCCATGATGGGCGCGTCCTGTTCATGGATATCGGTTTGCGGCTTCACGGACTACTCGGCCAAGCTGCCGTCTGTTGCTCGGGATAATCATCCCTGGAGCTTCAGGGTTTTGTGGGATCAGCCCGGCGGAGATAGATCCGTATAATAAGCTTGCTACCGATCCGGTGTTATTGTTGCTCAGAGGCCAGTGGTTCCGCGGGAACAGCACTGTGAAGCGAATACTGATTGCAGACGACCATGAAGTCGTGAGATCGGGCCTTCGCGCGATCATCGAAAGTCGCCCGGATTGGACCGTAAGCGGAGAAGCCGTCAACGGTAAGGACGCGTTGGCGCAAACTCTGGAAACCAAGCCGGACGTGGCGATCTTCGACTACTCCATGCCCTTCATGACGGGCGCGGAGGTCAGCCGGCGAATTAAGTCGAGTCATCTCCGTACCGAAGTGCTCATTCTCACCATGCACGAAAGCGAAGCCTTGCTCGCCGAGGTCCTTATGGCCGGGGTGCGCGGCTTTCTGCTCAAGTCAGACGCAAGGGGCCATCTTATCGCGGCCATCGAGGCGCTGCTGGAACATCGCCCGTACTTTACCAGCCTGGTATTGGAAAAACTTCTTCAGGATTATCAACTCAGCAAGAGGGACAAGCCGGCGATCGAATTATCCTCTCGGGAGCAGAACGTCGTTCAACTTGTCGCGGAAGGACACACCAACAGATCGATAGGGGCCGTCCTGGAGCTCAGCGTGAAGACGGTTGAAACCCATCGCGCCTCGGCGATGCGCAAGCTCGGCGTTTCATCGACCGCCGAACTGGTGCGGTATGCGATCCGTACGAAATTGATAGGGCCCTGAGAGGTGGATGCATTCGTCCCATCAGCCGCTTCGCCGGAGCAGACCTCGAGGTCCCCGTGAACGAACCAAGGATCGAGCAGGGCAGGGATGCCGAGCCCATTGCGGGTGGTGGGATCACGTCGAGGCTTCAGGATTCCATTCCGCGGTTTACCTTGGCCGAAGCTCTTGCAGTCTTGGCCGTCACTCTCGGCATCTTCGTCGTCTGGCGTACATCTTCGAGCCTGCTGATCATATTCGCAGGCATCCTTCTTGCGTCTTTTCTCGATAGCTGTGCGCTCGCCCTCGGCCGGATCGTACCCATTGGCCGGGTCTGGCGATTAAGCCTGGTGATTCTCGTCCTGACCGGGCTGATGGTCATCGGCGCCATATGGGGTGCGCGAAAGCTTCCCGAACAGGCAAGTCTCTTGATTCGCGTCATGGATACGCAGCTCGAGGTCCTGCAGCGGCATTTGCTGGCCTTTGGTGTCGATTTGTTCGGCCCGGAGGGCAGCCGCGATCTTTCCCGCTGGTTTCCCGATCATGACAAGCTCTTTGGACACGCTCAATCAGCGGTCGGAACGACGGCCAGTGTCCTGGCCAACACACTTGTCGTGATGTTCCTGGGCCTGCTCTTTTCGTTTCACCCCACGGCATATCGCGACAGTGTGGTGCTGTTGGTGAGGCCTTCGTCGCGGCAACGGGCGACCGCCGTGCTGGATGAGATGGGCGGCGTGCTTCGGTCCTGGCTCATTGGTCAGCTCATCCGAATCGTGCTGATGGCCGCGTGTGTGTGGCTGGCGCTTTATTTGCTGGGCATTCCAGGCGCCTTTCTTCTTGGCGCGCAGGCCGGTGCATCAAATTTCGTTCCATATCTCGGCCCGATTGTTGCGGGTATCCCGGTCGGACTGGTAGCCATGCAGCTCGGTTTCTCGAAGCTGATCTGGGCGATTGGAATCTATACCGCCATACAGTCCATCGAAGGCTACGTGATCGGCCCTTTGATCCAGCGTCAAGCCGCGGAGTTGTCTCCCGGATGGACATTGGTTGCCATCGTCTTGTTCGGATCCCTGTTTGGCGTGCTGGGAATTGCTCTTGCGGTGCCTCTGTTTGCCGTCGGCCGCGTCGCGGTTCTCCGGCTTTATGTCGAGGACTGGCTGGGAGATGACCTCAACCAATGCGACGTCCGCGAAGTCTGAAGGACAAGCGCGCAAACGGAGCGTCGACCCGCGCCGGAAAGCAGCGAAGCCGTGACAATAGCCGGAATTCCATGATGAATCCCGTCATCGATCCTCGCCTCGGAGACGCCGAGGATGATGCCTCGAGCACCAAGGTGCGTTCGCTGTTCTCGCTTTTGGGCAGCCTGTTGGCCGAGATCAGTTTTCCGAAGTTGATATGGTCGTGCACGGCTCTGTTCGTCCTTCCGGGGGTGCTCCTCGGCCTGACGCCACTCGTCGCTTCGGCGTGGGTGGGAATGGTCTCGCGCAAAATCGTGTCTCCTCTCCTCGGCATTTGGCCCGCGCTCGTTCTTCTGACGATCATCGCAATCGGACTGTTCGGCGTCAGAACCTTGCTGCGCATGGCCGAAAGCAGCTTCTGGTCGCTGAATTCGCTGGCCGTCGAACCCCTGTATTTGTTTTGTCGGGAGGGGTTGAGACATCTCCTCGAAAAGCTTCTGCAATCGCGCGTAAGCGAATCTCAGCTCGCCAGGCTGCGCGCTGGAACCGCCGGGCTCGCCGGCATTGTCATCTTTGCCCTGGCTTCGACGCTGTTGTTCGTCGTATGGCCGGCATCGCGCTGGGTGGGCGTGGTCACGGATCTTGCCTCGCCTCGCGAGTTGATAACCGTCGCGCTGGCGAACAGCACTGCGCTCATGGCGGCCTATCTTGCCGGCGCCACGATCATCTGGGCCTGGGCCGACGCAACCATGGCCCAGCCGCGTGACCTGGGCGAGCTCCCCGCGGCACCACAGGCAATGCGAACATGGCGGGTGGCCCATGTTTCGGATATCCATGTTGTAGGCGAACGTTACGGCTTTCGCATCGAAAGTGGCCGGGCGGGTCCGCGCGGGAATGAGCGCTTCAAAAGGCTGCTCGGCCTGATGGACTTGATCCACCAGAACGATCCTCTCGACACCGTTCTCATCACCGGTGATATGACGGATGCGGGCCGCTCTTCGGAGTGGTCTGAATTGCTGGACGCGCTGGCTTCTCATCCGCGGCTTGCCGAGCGGGTGCTCATTTTGCCGGGAAACCATGATCTCAATATCGTCGACCGTGCGAACCCGGCCCGCCTCGACCTCCCGACAAGTCCCAACAGGAAGCTTCGTCGACTGCGCTTTCTGTCGGTCGTTGATGCCCTCCACGGCGAGCGCGTTCGCCTGATCGACCACCGCGGCCGATGTCTGGCAGGTACTCTCTCAGCCGCGTTGAAGCCGTACCGGCCCGAGATGGCGCGGTTTGCCGATCTTGGAAAGCCGCGACTATCGGGGAACCTGGATGAGCTTTGGGCGAGGGTTTTCCCAATGGTGCTGCCGCCGAGGCAAGACGACGGCCTTGGCGTCATCCTTTTGAACTCGAATGCGGATACGCATTTTTCGTTCACCAATGCCCTCGGTCTGATTTCGGTGGAACAGGTGAGGGGAGTGCACATTGCCGCGGCCCAGTATCCCCGGGCATGCTGGATCGTCGCACTTCACCACCATGTGGTCGAATACCCTACACGAGCAAAGTTGCTATCTGAACGGATCGGTACGGCCCTGGTGAACGGAAACTGGTTCATTCGGCGCCTGAAGCCCCTGGGAGGGCGCGCCGTGTTGATGCACGGTCACCGGCACATCGACTGGATCGGACATTGCGCGGGCCTTTCGATCATTTCGGCACCATCCCCCGTGATGGACGCCACCGACGACGTCGGCACTTATTTTTACATCCACTGTTTGGCGCGGCAGGAAAACGGCGCCCTGGCCATGTTTCGCCCCGAGCGAGTGAATGTGGGCGGCGAAGCCTCGCCAAGGTAAATGGCGCCTCGCCGCCGCCATCGTTTACCGGTCTCCGGCCGGCGCCTTCGCAACGGTCGGATTCCCCGTCCCGGGATTGCAACTCATCATATGGAGATGATGCCGGTCGCCAGGCTGTAAAGGCCGATGCTGGCCGCGATGAGGATGGCGCCGAACATAATCGCCTCGATGATCGTAAACGCGGTTTTTTTCTGCTCGAGCCTGGCAATGACGAACAATATCGTCCCGGGCCCATACAGGATGGCGGCCAGCAGCAGGAGCGTTCGGCCCCCAGCGTAGATCATCCCGGCAGCGTAGATCGTCGCAATGGCCGCACGTATGCCGTCGACGGCGCGACTCCGCCGATCGGCCCCGTAGGTCTCCGCAGTCCAGGCGAGCTTGAGCGCATACGCGGCGACCAGCAGGTATGGAACGAGCGTCATCGAGCTCGTCATCTTCAGCGCCAGGGTGAATGCGTACTCCGCGAAATAGGTGACCAGCAGGAACGCCTGAATCACGATGTTTGTCAGCCAAAGGGCGCCCACGGGAACCTTTCTGCGGTTCTCGCGGGCAAGGAAGGACGGCATCGTATGATTTACGGCGGCGGAGTGGACGACCTCGGCAGCGAGCAAGGACCATGACAGGTAGTTGCCGAGAACAGAAATGAGGAGGCCGACGCTGATGAAGACCTTCCCCCAGTGTCCGACGATCGCCTCGAGCACGCCCGCCATCGACGGGTTGCCGAGCGCCGCCAGTTCCGGGCGCAGCAGGATTCCGTAAGAGAGCATGGTGACGAGAACAAGCAGACAAAGCACGCCAAGAAAGCCGGTGACGGTTGCTACTCCAACGTCGTTTCGATTCTTTGCATACCGTGAGTAGACGCTGGCGCCTTCGATGCCGACAAAAACGAACACGGTAACGAGCATGGTGTTGCGAACCTGACGCAGCACATTTGCGACGGTCGCATCTTCCTCGCCCCAGAAATTCTGCGCGAAGACATCGGTATTGAATGAAAACAGGACGATGATGATGAAAATCAGGATCGGCACCATCTTGGCGTAGGTCGCGATGGTATTGAGGGCGGCCGCTTCCTTGATGCCGCGCAGGATCAGGACGTGGACACTCCAGAGCAGCACCGACGCGGCGGCAATCGCGATGGGGGTCGTGCCGTCTCCAAAGACCGGAAAGAACTGTCCCATCGTCGCCTTGATGAGGACAAGGCAGGCGACATCGGCCAAGCAGCAGCCCATCCAGTATCCGACCGCCGAAGCGAAACCGGCATATTCTCCGAACCCGGCTTTGGCATAGGCATAAATGCCCGAATCCAGTTCTGGCTTGCGTCGGGACAGCGTCTGAAAGACGAAGGCCAGGAACAGCATTCCGACGCCCGCGATGCTCCAGGCGATCAAGCCACCGAGCACTCCGGTGGCGCGGCCGAACGACGACGGCAGGGCAAAGATTCCGGAGCCGACCATCGATCCCACAACGAGAGCGACAAGCGCACCGAGAGAAAGCTTCTGTTCGGAGGATTTCGATTGAGGTTCCGCCATGCCGTGGGAGCCCGGTTCGATGACGCCGCGGTTGAGTCTCTGGCAACTGCAGAAACGCCAGAGGAGCCGGTTCTAGGGTGGTTGCGCCCGCCTGTCAGTCAGGGTTAGTCCCTAGTCCGCGAAAGATTATCCAACTGGCCAGGGCTCTGGAGTCGCCTCACGCAACGAAGCGAACGCGGCGTGAGGCCCGCGCTCGCCGAACCAGTTGGCGGTCCGCGCTCCACGGTGATGCCCTGTTCGATCAGGGAATCACCCGATTACAGGAGGTGCGGCTGAGAGGGCAGGGTGTTGCGGCCCCGGGAAGCAGATCCCTGGCGCCTGCAACTTGCACAGGCCGTCGGGGGCCTTACGTCTCCAACCAGTGCGGCACGGCAAGACAAGAGAGGCGACAGTTAGAGATAGAATGGTCCGTCCATGAGCGACCTCGATCCTCCTTCAGGTCAAAGTGCTTCCGATGGCGGTGCCGGGAGACGCCTGCTTCTCCGCTCTCAGTTACCTTTCCTGGCCATACTCGCGTTGGCAATTGTTGGCGTGGCTTATACCAATATTTCGCATCGCCCTTTGGTGGGCTATTGGGAATTCCTCGGGATCCTGACCGGGCTCGCATGCGTGCTCGCGGTCTGGGGCGAAGTTGACGATAGAGACGCCCGCCTGCGGCTGATATGGACGCAGGCGGTCCACTGGGTAGCCGTCCTGGTCGCGATGAATGTCTTGCTCCTGTCCGGAGTTCAGCAGCTTTTTCCGCCGATGGCGACCAGCCTGGTGCTGCTGATATTGCTTGCGCTCGGCACCTTTCTCGCTGGCCTCAACCTGCCGTCGGTACAAATCTGCTTTCTGGGCTTCGCGTTGGCCTTGGCCGTACCGGCGATTTCATGGGTTAAGCAGTCCGCACTGTTTTTGGTTTTGGCCGCGGTAGGCTTGATAGGCCTCGTTCTGGCCTTCTGGTCGCGTCGGGTCTCGACCCATCACGGCAGAGCCGAGGAGAGTTCCCCCCGATATTCGAGATCGCCGGAGCCGGGCAGGGAGGCGACCTCCAACGAATGATCGAGGCGAGGACGGTCCCGCGGCAAGCGCCACCGAGACTTCTCTGCCGACCAGGTTGGATGGCATTTCAAAGTCCGGCAGCTGGCCCGGAAGCAGCTGAAACCGGCAGGATGACCTGAATTGTCGTGCCGCGACCGGGTTCACTATCGAGAAACAGCCGGCCATTCAGCCGATTGGTTACGATGTTGTGGACGATGTGCAGACCAAGCCCGGTGCAGCCCATATCGCGCCGTGTCGTGAAGAAGGGGTCGAAAGCCTTTCGGCGGATGTCATCGGTCATGCCACACCCGTCGTCGGAAAACCTGACTTCAACATGTTCCTTCCCGAATTCATGGACCTCGACGCCGATGGTGCCTGCACCATCCGGAAATGCGTGTGTTACGGCATTGAGGAACAGGTTGGTCAGCAACTGCCCATAAGGTCCCGGAAAACTGTTCATCGGGAGATCGGGTTGACAAGTTACTCTCAGCTCGACCATTCGCCGCTGCAGACACGGCCGCAAACCCTCCATAACCTGCGTCGTCAGCTCACCGACATCGAAGCTGGATCTCTCATGATAGCTTCGGTCGACTGCGACCTCCTTGAAGGTTCGGACCAACTCGGCCGCGCGCGTGAGGTTTCCGACCAGTTGTAATGCTGCTTCGTGGGCTGCGCGAAGAAACTCGTCCAGACTGGATCGCTTGAGCGCGCCGCCATGCGCGACTTCGGCCGCGAACGATGCGGTCTTCCGCTCGAAGGAGGAAGCGACGGTAAGACCGGTCCCCACGGGAGTACTCATCTCATGGGCGACGCCCGCCACCAATCGTCCGAGGGCGGCGAGCTTCTCGGCCTCGATAAGCGATTCCTGGGTGTTGCGCAGGCGTTGCAGCGCCGCTTCTGCTGTGTCCCGTGCCCTTCGGAGCTCACGTTCATTCAATAACAGGGCAGCCTCCGCGCGCTTGCGCTCCGTTATTTCTTCCGCTGCAACGTTGATGCCCACGATATTGCCCGCCGGCCCGCGCAGCGGATGCCAATAGGTTACCCAGAATCGATCCTCGCGCCTGTCGGCACGCTGTCCGGCGACCTCGACGCCGGTCACAGGTTCTCCGGTTTCCATAATCGAACGAACGATCTCCTCGACCGACGATGCGAGCGCCGGCACGCATTCGCGGACCGTGCGACCCAAATGGTCATCAACCGAGATACCGCAGATTTCAGTGAGACGCTGGTTTATGTGCACATAGCGACAGTCCGGCGAAAGGAATGCCAGGCCGATCGGCGCTGTGTCGTAAATCAACTGCAGAGCGGGCTGAGGGAACTGTAGGATGCTCTGCGCCGGCGAGCCAACTACCTCTTTACTCCGGGCCAATTGGCGTCTCCCCAACGGCGCGTGTGACGCGCGGACGAGCGGTCATCATGCCTCTCGTGCCCGGGGCGCGGTCCGCAACCGCACATCTCTCTCGACTCGTCAACCTGCGTTGGTTCTGCCTGTCCCGCTATCAGGTGATTCACTGAGACGGCGAACGTGTTGCAGGGCATGTCAATAGGCTGCTCCGCGACCATCACTGGCGATGCGCGGGCACATGGGTGCGGCTCCAGCCGTACCAAGGCCGTTTACTCGTTGGGTCGATACCGGATGAGGGGGCGACATCTCATCTCGAGAAGTCGGGTGCTCACCGGTTGGCGCCTTGCCGATGTCCACTGCCGTAGAACGGATGCCGGCCACCCTGATGACGCCAGTGATGACCCGCCCGGGCACGAGGACGCGGCGGAGCTACCTCGGTGGCCGCTTTATCGGACGAAACCAGGATTCGGTTCCCCTCGGCTGCCGTGAAAGCCCCGGCGCCTGATGGCACGGCTATCAGGCCAACGAGTCCACCAATAGTCAAGACGCCGAACGTTGTCTTGCAATTCATCATGATCCTCCTGCCACGTTAGTGCCCAATCGACGTAATCCTGTTGGGGCCTCGCTCCATGACGTCGGTCGTGCTTGCTTTTGTCCTTGTCGGAAGACTTGGCAAGGAACGGCCTGCACCAACGACGAGATGCGCCTCGTACGAAACGGCAGCCGTTACCGACTTCTTTTATCGCAAGCCCACCCAAAGAGAAGCTCTTTTGGAAACTCGCATCGACTCGCTTGGGCAAAGATGTTCAGCGCCTGTGCCAAAAGATCCAAGGGTTTTGCCTGATGGTGGCAGCTTTCGAGATCTGGTCCAATTGGCGGTGGTGTAGCAGCCAGAGGGCAGCAACGCGGGCGAGTCCTGGCCTCGATAAAGAGATTCCCAATCCAGGAGGAAAAGGGCCATGGCGAATTTCGATCAAAACGCGGCGGCGCCCGGCCCCCTCGGTGGGGCTATCGCGGGAGTAGACTCGGGCCTGCGCGATCACATGTTGCGCGTATACAATTACATGGCTGCCGGCGTTGGCCTGACTGCCCTTGCCGCCATGCTGACGTATCGGCTTACAGGTCCGGAGCTGCTTCAAAGCCCGCTGATATGGGTATTCATACTGGGTCCGCTCGCCCTGGTGTTCTTTATTAGCGCCCGCATCAACACGCTATCTGCGCAAACGGCGCGGTACCTGTTTTTCATTTATGCGGCGCTGGTCGGGGTGTCGCTTTCATCGATATTTCATATCTATACCAACTCCTCGATCACGCGCGTGTTCTTCATTTCGGCAGCGGCCTTCGGCGGCCTCAGCCTGTTCGGCTATACCACGCGGCGGGACCTGTCGGGATTCGGCACGTTCCTGTTCATGGGCTTGATCGGTGTCGTGATCGCAAGCCTGGTAAACATGTTCCTGAGATCCAGCGGACTCGACTGGATGATCTCCATCATCGGCGTCGGTGTATTTGCGGGGCTTACTGCCTACGATACCCAGCGGATCAAAGCGATGCACGACCCAGGCGATGACGAAACTATCGCGGGTCGCAAGGCCGTCATGGGCGCGCTGTCTCTGTATCTCAACTTCATCAACTTGTTCATGCTGATGCTCCGGCTGGTCGGGGGCAGGCGCTGAAGTGAAAGACAATCGCCCCCTGCGATCCTGAGGTGTTCCTTAACCTCATGCATGGTGTTCAATGTATCCTCGTCGCATCTTGACAATCGTCTGCGTATGTTCGTTCGCCATTTTGGCGTCAGCGGCTGCCGATGCCCAAGCGCCGTTCCGCGCCGGCACACTGACATGCGATACGAGCGCGAGGGTAGGGCTTGTCCTCGGTTCGCGACAGGATATGCGATGCGTTTTCAACACCGACGACGGGCAGCGATATGCCTACACAGGCCTCATACGACGGCTTGGTCTGGATATCGGCGTCACCCGGGGCGGAACGCTGCTTTGGCGGGTATTTGCGCGAAACAGTCACATAGGCCGACCTACGCTCAGAGGGAGTTACGTCGGCGCCAGCGGCAATGTTGCCGTTGGCCTGGGCCTGGGTGCCAAGGTGCTGATTGGTGGGTCCCGTCGCTCCATAATCCTGCAGCCGCTGTCGGTCGAGGGCCAGATCGGACTTAATCTGGCGTTGGGTGTAACGAATCTGACTCTCCGCTGATCGAGCCACGGCAAGTCGATGCGGCCCGCATCCTTGTATCTCCGTTCGGCGAATTGCATCGGGGGTGAACCATGCGCAGTTCCCACTGGATTATCATCGCGGTATTGCTCGGTCTGCTGGCTATCGTCGTTTGCTATGGAGTGAATGTCTGGGCAGCGACACCTTCGATGCCGACCTACGGTTATGTGGCAATGGGACTGGGCGCCATCGCGGCAATTGCGATCGGAGTTGGGCTGATGGCTCTGATGTTTCACAGCAGCCGTAGAGGGTACGACGACGCCGCGCACAACGACCGAACGCCGCGGAAGTAGTGCGCGGTCCTGCTCGGACATGGTCGCTCCAGACGCAGAAGACCAACCGACCGGTTAACCATTATTGGACCGGTGTTAGTCCGGCATCCGCGTATTTTCTTAGAAGGAGCCAAATGTTGAACCCAGCGCGATGACTGCCGCGAGGGCGATGATCGCGCCTACAATGCCGACCATCACGATATCCAGATAGCTTTCGCGATGCGTCGAACCACAGACCGCGAGCAGCGTCACGACAGCGCCATTGTGCGGCAGGCTGTCGAGGGTACCGGAGCCAATTGCGGCAACCCGGTGCATCAATGCGGGGTCGATACCTTGCTCCGCAGCTATACGCATATAGGTTTCGCCGAGCGCATCCAGCGCGATCGTCATGCCACCAGAGGCTGAACCAGTCAGGGCTGCCAGCAGGTTCGTTGCTATTGCAAGCGAGACCAGCGGCCCTCCCTCAATTGAGAGGACCCAATCACGCACCGCCGCAAAGGCGGGCAGCATTGCGACGACGGCGCCGAAGCCCACGAGGCTCGCGACGCTGAACGCTGGCAGGACGGAAGCGTTGGCGCCGGCATCCATACTCGCGCGCAACGTCTGTAACCGCCGCAGATTGACGACGATCAGCACGAGGATGGCGGTCGCGAGTGCCACCACCACAGACCAGACGCCTGCGACGGCCGACAGGGAGGTAGCGCCCCAACGCGCCTCCGACAGAAACGAAAAGTCGAGACGCGGCAGAATGACCAGCGACATTATCAAATTGACGCCCACGACGACGACGAGAGGGAGAACCGCTACGCCGATTGGCACCGCCGCCTCGCTGTGGTGCCCATGGCCGATCTCCGCGGGATCGAATTCGTGCGCAACCGTCGCCCGCTCTCGAACAATCGGATCATCGGCAACCGAGCCGGAAACAATATCGGCGCCGCCGCCATAGCCTTCACCGGCTCGCCGGGCGGCGGCTTCGCAACGGCTGAGCCACCACAGTCCAAATCCGAGCATGATGACCGAGGCCAGGATGCCAAGGCCGGGCGCGGCAAAGGGCGTGGTACCGAAGAACGGCATCGGAATCGCGTTCTGGATGGCGGGCGTGCCAGGAAATGCCGTCATCGTGAATGTGGAGGTGCCCAGTGCGATTGCCGCCGGCATCAGCCGCCTCGGAATATCGGCCGCTCGAAAAAGTGCCTGCGCCATCGGAGCCAGCACAAAAAAGGCGACAAACAGGCTTACGCCGCCATATGTCACCAGCGCGCCGGCGAGCACGACCGCCAGTATCGCCCGGCGAGCCCCCATGCGCTCCGTCATGAAGTGGGCGATGGCTGTGACCGAGCCGCTGTCATCCATGAGCTTGCCGAACAGCGCCCCGAGCAGGAACAGGGGGAAGAATTGCGCGAGGAAATTCGCAGCGCTGCCCATGAAGGTTTGAGTCCAGTGAGCGAGCAACGGCTCTCGGGAAATGGCGGCGGCGACAAGCGCTGCCGCTGGCGCCAGCAGAAGCACGCTCCAGCCGCGAAATGCCAGCCAGACGAGCAGACCCAGCGCAAGGAGGATGCCCAGAAGACCCATGGCATCAGACCTGATCGAGGAGGACGTCCAGATCGAGCGTGGAACTCTTGCCAACACTCGCACTACGCGACGTCAGGAAAAACTCCGCGCAATTGCGGCCCTCGTCGCGCAGCATGCTGAGGAAGTCCCATTCCGCATTGAACTTGGATGACGCCCCAAGCTTGTCGAGGGCCGGACTTGCGAGGAGATGAATACGCATTCCCGCCCACAGGGCTCCCTCGCCGGTGCCGACATCGGCAACCTGGCGCAGCAGCGCGATCATGCGCAATTCCTTCAGCAGGGTGGCATTGAAGGAGACCTCATTCAAACGGTCGAGGATCTCGCGTGCGGAACGCGGTGTGCCCTCGCGTTCGACGGGATTGACGGCGATGAGCAACGTATCGTGCGACGTGCACTCGCGCACCAGCGGGGTGATGGTCGGATTGCCGGAGTAGCCGCCATCCCAATAGGCTTCGCCGTCGATTTCTATCGCCTGAAACAAGGTCGGCAGGCAGGCAGACGCGAGCAGCACGTCCGGCGAAAGTTCGCTGTTTCGGAATACGCGGCCCCTGCCGGTGCGAACATTCGTCGCGGTTACGAACAGGTGAATTTTGGATTTAGCCACCCGGCCAAAGTCGACGCATTCGGAAAGTATATCGCGTAACGGATTGGCGCCTCGCGGGTTCAGGTCATAGGGCGAGAACAAACGCGCCGCCAGGTCGAAAGCAACGAAGAATGGCGATAAATCCAGCGTCCACCGGCCCAGCAGAACATCCAGAGGGCTGCGCCGGATCGGGCTAAACCGCGCGGAATAAGATACGCGCCGCCAGAATTTTTCGAGCGCGGCCTGCGCACCCTTGGGACCTTCCTTTTCGTAGCCGTCGACCAGCACCACGGCATTCATCGCGCCCGCAGACGTGCCTGATATGCCGTCGATCCGTAGCCATGATTCCTCGAGGAGCCGATCGAGCACGCCCCACGTGAAGGCGCCGTGGGAGCCACCGCCTTGCAGGGCAAGATCGACCAAAACGCTCGCGCGCTCTGAGTCGGCCGGATGAACGGAAGGTACGGTTTCCATCGCGCCCTCATTGACTGTCGCGGGAGCGAAAACCCTAACCGGGCAAAGTCTCGGCCTACATCAGGTTTTACCCTAGGTCGGGCCGGCTAAACCTTGATACGCGGTCTATTGGAAGGAGCGAATTGCGACATCTCGGAAGGGCCTATTCCACGGGAAGCCGCGAGGCTGGCCCGCCTGCGGGCGGCCCTTGCGGGATCGGATGCGGCTGCGGCGATTTCCCTCCGAGCACCAGGGTAAATGCCCGATACCGCCGGCGGTGGTGGAGGCGCCTTATCAAGGGGCGCCAAGCACAACGCGACGATTTGCGCGAACCCCTAATCTATCCGCGATGATCTGATGCGCAGGTTCAGCTGGAAAACGATGCTGATTTTCGTCATGGGCTTACTGCTGGCGGTGATGCTGCTCGGATTGGGGACCGCCCATATCAGCAAACTCAAGCAGCAACACCGCCAGCTTTCCGATAGCAGCGCTTTCGATCGCGTGAGGGTCGACCCGTGTCGCCAGCGAGCCCGGCACGCTTGACGCTCCTGAGGCTCGGCGCGCTTCTCGCAAGCGTTGGCCGAATTCTCATTCTGCAACCATATTCCCACCCTGCCGCTAAGGGTTTCGTCGGATGCCGGCGTTGCGGGTTGGAGGTTACCTTCTCATGGGTTGTCGCGCGGGTCAGGAGGATGCCATGACAGTCTATGACAGCAGGTCGGACATCGAGACTTTGCGCCCTCAGCCGTTGTGGGTCTGCATGCTCCTTGGCATCGTGATGATCGCCGCGGGGGTCTTGGCCCTCAGTGACGTCGTCTTCGCCACGCTCATCAGCGTCAAGCTGGTAGGGCTCACGGTGATTGCTGTCGGCGCGTTCGAGATCCTTCATGCGTATTGGACCAAGGGATGGGGCGGGTTCCTGTGGCAGATTCTGCTTGGTGCGATCTATCTGGGTTTTGGGCTTGTGTTGCTCACCCAGCCGGCTTCCGGCGCCCTGATCCTGACCTATTTCCTGGGCGCGCTTCTGTTGGCGTCGGGCATTATTCGATGCGTGCTGAGTTTCGCCCATTGGCGACAGAACGGATGGATGATGCTGATCTCCGGCGCCTTCGGGCTGCTCGCCGGCCTGCTGATCCTGTTCGGCATTGCAGGCATCAGCCTCTGGGCCCTCGGCTTCCTGCTTGGCGTCGATTTACTTTCGCACGGCGTAGCGTGGCTGCTTTACGCGTTTCAGCCCTTGCGGAGCGCTACGTAGCACAGCGAGGAAAGACGGCCTGCGCTCTCGTCCGACGCGCGATGCGGCCAAGCCGGGCGGTGGTGACGAACTGCCCGATCTCGGTAAGCGAGCGCAAAAGCCCCATTCAAAACTCGGACGAACGTGGTAGGGGGTTTACCGTCTTAGATTCAGGGAACTCCCCGATATTCCAGGTCATATCCTGCGCGCATTGTCCCAAGCGCAAGGGACGACTTGAAAGGCCGATCTTTCCGGTCGCCCTGCTGACGAAGCTCCAACTGAATCACCTGACCTGGGAGGATTTAAGATGCGAAAATTGATTTTGATGGCAACAGTAGTTGTGGCAACGCTGGGCATGACCGCCCTGGCTACACCAGGGAACGCCGCGAGCCATCAATGGTGCTCAAACGTCAGGGGGGTAGTTAGCTGTATGTACGCGACGCATGACCAATGCCGCGCGTCCGTTAGCGGAAGAGCCGGCAGTTGTTTCCGTCGGCATCATTAGTTCCACAGTTACCGTGAACATGACACAGCCGTGTGAGGCGGCGGCGCCGAGCGCGCCGGGCGCTGGGCGCCGTTCGAGCAGCGCTCATTGATCGGTGTGCCGGTATTGCTGCCATCACCGGCTGACGCGTCGTCCGCACTCCCCCTTGCAAGTGCCGATTTCAAACCGCACGGCTGCGACGCAGGCACCAATGGTAGAGTGCGGATTGATCGCCTTGATATTCCAGCACGGCCGATCGTCACGATGGACCGGCGGAACGGTTTTTAAGGCGTTGCTAGGGTTTTTCCCGATGGCGCAGGTTTCTGAAAGCGCATTTTTTGATTGCACGCCAACTCCGATCTCAGCGCGCGAGGAGCATCGTATGTCTGATCTTGTTGCGATCGTCTATCCGTCGGAAGCCAAAGCCGAGGATGTCCGCCAACGATTGTTGAAAATGCAGAAGGAGTATCTGATCAAGATCAGCGACGCCGTGATCGCCGTTAAGACTGAAGCTGGGCCTGTTAAGTTGAATCAGCTTGTCAACACGGCGGCCGTGGGCGCGGCGTCCGGCAGCTTCTGGGGACTTCTGATAGGTGTTCTCTTCCTCAATCCCATAATCGGCGTTGCGCTGGGTGCGGCGTCCGGAGCTCTCAGCGGGGCGCTGACGGACTATGGCATCAATGATGCCTTCATGAAGGAGCTTTCGGAAAGCCTCAAGCCCGGTAGCGCGGCGCTTTTCGTGCTGATCCATGAAATGACTGCGGACAAGGTGCTCAAGGGAATTCAGGACGCCGGCGGTACCGTCCTGAAGACATCGCTCGACGATTCCAAGGAAAAGGCGCTTCGCGAAGCGCTCGCAAAAGCGACGGCAGCAGAGCCCGAAGCTGCAACTTCTGGCTAGCGCGCAAGCGGGATGCCGGATGAATTGGGGAGACGAGGTCAAGGGTGAATGACCAGTTTTACCTGAGCGGACCAATCCACATTCACGGCTATTCTTCTCGCGCCAATTCCGGAAGCAGGCGGTAGCGGGCGATCTCATGCGGGAAACTGCCGCTGTTGGCGAGCAGGACGATGCCGGCTTTGTGTGCCGGCACGAGGCCGACATAGGCTGACGCGTTGTTAAGTCCGCCCGGCTTGTCAACAACGTCCACGTCGTTCAAATGAACGGTTTCCCAGGCCATTGCCTGTCCGAACTTTTCGCTGACGTGAAATGTCTCGCGCCAATTCACCGATCGTCACGTTTTTGATGTGGTTGCCGCGCAGCTCGGGACATGCCTGCTCACTGGATCATCCAGACCAAGTTCGCCACGAAGCGTACCCGGCGCGACCAGGGTCGGCTCGAACGGTTCGCGCACCGACGCCACGTTGAACAACGTGCCTGAACTGATTGGCCGCTTTGTCGATCCGTCGGCGAAGCCGATGTTGAAAAACTGTGTGTAGCCCGCGGCGTAGACGGCCACCGCAAGACGGCCGGCTTTCCCCACAGTCTCCGGAGCCAGATCGGCCGTAACGATGTGCTGAACCTTGGCACACCAATATCCGCAACCGACCTCGGCGCCAGCGCGAGCAACAGAATGGGAAAAATCATAGGGCCTGTCGATCGACGATGTCGCCACCGGCGCGTAGAACTTGTCACCATAGTGAGCCATCGTCACCTTGACGCCGACGGACGTTTTTGCGGGCGTGATTCTGGCGCTTATCGGGAAAGACCCGTCAATTTGCCGTGAGGTTGTGCGCATGGGTCGCGCCGGACTCGACCCGGAAAAATAATGGGGCGGGGCCCATCGACCTGTCGGTTCCGCCCCATCCCGTTCGTCTTGCATTCGGTAAGACGCATTGGAGACTGGACATGGAAAATTCTCGCTATCGCTGGGTGATCGTCGCGGCCGGGGGCCTACTCGGCTGCGTCGCGATCGGCGGCATGTTCTCGTTGCCGGTGTTCCTGCAGCCGATCGCGCGGGATACCGGCTGGTCGGTCACCGGCGTGTCCAGCGCCATGACCATCGGCTTCCTGGCGATGGCCTTCACCAGCATGATCTGGGGGACCTTGTCCGACCGGCTGGGGCCGCTGCCGGTGGTGCTCACCGGCTCCGTCGTGCTGGCGGCGAGCCTGGGGCTCGCGAGTCTGGCGACCTCACTGGTCGCGTTCCAGTTCATCTTCGGGCTGATGGTCGGCGCCGCCTGCGCTGCGATCTTCGCGCCGATGATGGCGTGCGTCACCGGCTGGTCCGATACTCATCGGAGCCTGGCGGTATCGCTGGTCTCTGCCGGCATGGGCATGGCGCCGATGACCATGGCGCCGTTCGCCGCCTGGCTGGTCTCGCACCACGACTGGCGCACCTCGATGCAGATCGTGGCCCTCGTCGTCGCCGGGCTCATGATCCCGGTTTCGCTCCTGGTGCGTCGCGCGCCGGCGCTTGAGGGCAGGCCGTCCGCGCCATCCGGCGATCCGGCGGGTGCGGAGATGTCGCTGTCGCAGGCGCTGCGCTCGCCGCAATTCACCATCCTGCTCGCGACGAATTTCTTCTGCTGCGCCACCCATTCGGGGCCGATCATTCACACCGTGAGCTACGCCGTCAGCTGCGGCATTCCGCTGATCGCGGCCGTCACCATCTACAGCGTGGAAGGTTTCGCCGGGATGGGCGGCCGCATCGCGTTCGGCCTGATGGGGGACCGCTTCGGCGCCAAGCGAGTGCTCGTCCTCGGCCTGCTTGCGCAGGCGTTCGGTGCGCTCGGCTACGTGTTCGTCCGCGAGCTGGCCGCGTTCTACACCGTGGCGGCGCTGTTCGGCTTCATCTATGCCGGCACCATGCCGCTCTATGCCTCGCTGGCGCGCGAAAACTTTCCGCTGCGCATGATGGGCACAGTGATCGGCGGAACCGCGATGGCCGGAAGCCTTGGCATGGCGACGGGACCGCTTGCCGGAGGGCTGATCTACGACACCTTTGCCAGCTACGCCTGGCTCTATATCGGTTCGTGGATCATGGGCCTCGGCGCCTTCCTGATCGCCCTGACGTTCCGGCCGATGGCGTCTGTCTCAACCGCCCCGGTTGCGGCTGAAGTCGAAGGTGACAAGCCTTTCGTGCCGGCTGCTTGATGGCTCGTAAATCTCGGGATGGCGGAGCGCGTGCACGGCGTCGTGGTAGCCGGCCCGCCAGTGCTCCTCCATCGAGCGGCGCGAGAACTCGTAGTCCTTCGAATCGCCTTCGTAACCCTTTGCCCGATAGATCAGCTGCACGATGTTGGCGGCGTGGCGGTCCGCGGTCGAGCTCAGGAATTTCACCTCTTCGCGCAGCCGCATTTCCTCCGGCAGGTCCTCGAGCAGCGCTGCGATCATATTTCGCAGCTTCGTCACATGCTTGAAGTAATCGGTGAAGGCTCGGGTTCGGCTGGAGAACTGGATTTCCTTCTGGCGGGTCGCCACCTCGGCAAGGTTACGCGGGAACTCGCCCCGCGCGCTCCAGAGATCGACCTGGAAAACCAGCGAGTCCGGTGGCCGCTGCTGGGTCATCGCGATCCATTGAAGCGGGGTATTCGAGACCAGCCCGCCGTCCCAGTAATGCTCGCCGTCGATCTCGATCGCGGGAAAGCCGGGTGGCAGCGCGCCGCTCGCCATCACATGTTCCGGCTTGATGACATGGCTCGGGGAGTCGAAATAGATCAGGTTTCCGCTCCGCACGTTGACGGCGCCGAGACTGAGGCGGGTTTCGGCGTGCTCGGCGTTGACCCGGTCGAAATCGATAAACGATTCGAGCGTCGCCTTGAGCGGTGCCGTATCGTAGTAACTCGTCGCCTCGACCGTACCGGCGGGATGAAACCATGGGTTCACGGTTCGTGGCTGGAAGAATCCTGGCGCACCGCTCATGAGAGCCACGTTGGCGCTCATCTGATTGATTGAACCGCGTGCGGAATCTCCGCGCCCGAGCAGCGAGCCCAGGTTGCCGGCACCAACCTCGAACCATGAGTTGGTGATGTCCTCCCAGAACCCTCTTAGTTTTTCGACGCGCAGGTTCGGTGGGTTGCCGGCGACGATCGCGGCGTTGATCGCGCCAATCGAAATGCCGGCGACCCAATCGGGATGGAGGTTTGCTTCCGCCAGCGCCTCGTAGACCCCGCCCTGATAGGCTCCAAGCGCCCCGCCACCCTGGAGCAGCAGAACAACGCGCTCGAACGCCGGCCGTTTCGGCTGGATGTGGGTTTTGCTCAGCGGGCGAGATTTGCCCAAGATCTCGCCCAGCGAGTTTTTGGGCGCCGCCGGCTCGTCCCCGGTCTTCGGCGCTATTTCCATCTGAGTATCGCGTCTCGCGGAAAGTCTGTCGGTCACTGCGAACCTCCTAATCCAAGACGGTCACTGAAACCTTCGCACCGAACGATCGGCCATGGCTTTCGGATTTAAACGATCAACCGCGGGACAACGTGCCGCCGGCGATTCGTCCCCGGCGTTCGCTCACCACGAGCGACTGGCCGGTCAGCGCGGGGGCCCGCAATCATCGGCGATTTCAAGTCGGTTCGCCGTGAAAGGTTCCTGAAAGTTCCTGCGTTGTGTCCGAAACGTTCCCGCTGATCACGAATAACTTACCGAAAAATTCGCGCGCGCCTGCAGGCTGCGTGTTTCCTGATGCTGGGGATCGACACGCCGCCAGCCCAAGGCCATTGGTCCGCCGCCTTTGGGCAGCGGTAATTGACAGCCACGCAAGCGGACGCTTGTCCTTCTCGCGTTTTCTACGCGTTGCTTATTTGCCCGATCATCAGCTCCCCGCCATCTTGGCGGGGAGGAACAAATACGCGATATCGGCGTTTGGTGGTCCGACGGCGATGCCTTCGTGTTCATCGCTTCCGGGTCCGCATCATGCACGTGGGTTGAGGTCGACCCATCTCCAGTCGTCGACAACGGAGGTCAATCATGAAAATAGTCGTCATCGGCGGCACCGGCCTGATCGGCTCGAAGACGGTCGCCAATTTGCGCAAGGGTGGCCACGAAGTCGTTGCCGCCGCACCCAAAAGCGGCATCAACACCATCACCGGCGAGGGCCTCAAGGAGGCCATGGCCGGCACGACGGTGGTGGTCGACCTCGCCAATTCGCCCTCGTTTGAAGACAAGGCGGTGCTGGAATTCTTCGAGACCTCCGGCCGCAACCTTCTTGCGGCGGAGGCCGCAGCCGGCGTCCGGCACCATGTCGCGCTATCCATCGTCGGAACCGACCGGAGCGATAATGGCTATTTCCGCGCCAAGGTCGCTCAGGAGAAACTGATCGGAAGCTCCGGCATCCCCTATACCATCATCCGCTCAACCCAGTTCCTGGAATTCCTCGGCGCCATCGCCGCTTCGAGCGCGGATGGAAACGTCATCAGGGTTTCGCCCGGCCTGTTCCAGCCCATTGCAGCGGACGATGTCGCCGCGTTCGTTGCCGATGTGGCACTCGCGGCGCCGCGAAACGGTATCGTCGAGATCGCCGGCCCTGAACGCGCGCCGTTCAACGAATTCGTCGCCCGCTATTTGAAGGCCGTCGGCGACCCGCGCGAGGTAGTGCGCGACCCCGAAGCCCTATATTTCGGTGGCCGGGTCGAGCAGCACTCGCTCGTGCCGTTGGGCGAGGCGCGTCTCGGCCGCATCGCTTTGGACGAATGGCTCCGCCGCTCGCAGGCCGCAGCCTGATCCCGCCTCCGCCAACCGAAGGATAGGGCGCCATGAAACGCATCGTCCGCTCGCTGCCGGTCGCCGCTCTCCCGTTCGGCAGCGCCTCGCGGATCGGTCGAAGGAAGGCCGAAGTGACCCTCGTCTGCCAGCACGAGCTGCCGAACGTCCCGGCGAGAGCATCACGGGTTTGGTCGTCGAATATGGCCAGGGCCGCCGCTTCGCGCTGACCTGGAATGAACAACGTCGCGGAAACGTGGCATGGCGTCACTTCGAAGGTCCGTCATGGTTGAGAAACAAAGCGCGGATAGCGATGGGTCAACTCGGATCGATGCCGGCCCCGAAGCCGGGGAGGCCGCGTCGTCCGAGCAGGCAAGCAAATCTCCGCAGGGAGATGCTTCTTCCACACCGCGGCCGCCGGCGAACCATCGGCCCCGATGGAAACGAACGCTATCAATAGGCGTGCTGGCTGCCTTGGTCGTGGCAGCCGCTTGGATCTACGGGATCCCCTGGATCCAATTGACCCTCAATACTGTCTCGACGGATGACGCATTCGTGAATGGCCACGTCACCTTCGTTGCCGCGCGCGTAAGCGGGCAAATAGCCCGGGTGTTGGTCGATGATAACAACCCCGTTCACAAGGGAGATATTCTCGCCCAGTTGGACAAGGAGCCGCTGCAGGACATAGTCGCCGAAAAAAGTGTCGCCGTCGATGTTGCAAAGGCGGATCTGGTTGCGGCCACGGCCGCGGTACGCGGTATCGAAGCACAAGCCGTGAGCCTGCGCTGGAAATTGCAATACGCCATGGACGACGTCGATAACCGGGTGGCCCAGCTGCATTCCCGCGTTGCCGCTCTCGATAAAAGCAAGGCCACACTCAAGTTGGCGCAGGTTGAATTCGCCCGGGCTGAGCAACTGCTGCCGCAGGCAACCATAAGTCGGGAGGACTACGATCGACGGCAAGCCGCCCAGTCGGTAGCGCAGGCGGAAGTCGTTCAGGCAATGTCGGATGTCCATCAGATCCGTGTCTCTCTGGGATTGCCGGCGCAGCCCCCAAGCGGGGATCTGAGCGAGGTGCCATCCGATCTCGATCAGACGTTCTCTTCCGTCCGAGACGCGCAGGCCGCCCTGATCCAGACGGCGGCGGAGCTTGGCGTTGTCCATTCCTATGAACAGCTGCCGAAGCAGATGGTGGAGCAGTTCGAGAAGCTGGATCACGGCGATGTCGACCGCACGCTTGCTGGACTGACGGCGGATGCCCCGGCCGTCAAGCAGGCGGAAGCGAAACTCGAATCCGCCAAGCGCGATCTCATTCAGGCCGAACTCGACCTTCGTTACTGTGACATCGTCTCCGAGATTGACGGCGTGGTGACGCGCCGAAATGTCAATCCGGGCAACAATGTGCAAGCTGGGCAGAATCTGATGGCGATCCGATCGCTCAGGGACATCTGGGTCGATGCCAATTTCAAGGAGACGCAGCTGCGTGATTTGCGTATCGGCCAGCCTGTCGATCTCTACGTCGACATGTACGGAGGCCGGCAGGTATTCGAGGGGCGAGTCTCCGGTTTTACAATGGGGACCGGATCGACCCTGGCGTTGCTGCCGGCTGAGAACGCCACGGGCAATTTCGTCAAAGTGGTACAGCGGCTGCCGGTCCGAATTGAACTCGAGGGATACGATCCGAATAAGTACCCGTTATTCATCGGCACTTCTGTTGTTCCGTACGTCTATGTCAACAAGCCGGCTACCGGACCCGATGCCGGGAAGTTTCTGCAAACGCTGATGCCTCCGTCGCAAACCGCTGGTCCGTCCCGGAATTCGGCTGGTTTGAGCAAATGACGGACGCGGTACTTTCACCCGCAAAGATCCTCCGTGGCGGGAAATCCGTGGTTGGTGGCCGCCGTGGTTGTGGTGCCGACTTTCATGGAGGTGCTCGATACGACGATCGCGGTGGTAGCGCTTGCGCTATATCGCTGGCGGCCTGTCGGCGACGGTGGATGACGGTGAATGGGTTCTCACCAGCTACCTTGCGGCCAACGCCATTATCCTGCCGATCACCGGCTGGTTGAGCGCGCATCTGGGTCGTCGCAACTACTTCCTGGCGTCGATAGCGATCTTTACCCTTAGCTCCGCATTGTGTGGACTGGCCGGCAGCCTCGGTCAGCTGATCCTGTTCCGCGTCATCCAGGGCTTGGCGGGTGGCGGGTTGCAGCCCAGCAGCCAGGCCGTGCTGCTGGACGCCTTCCCGCCGGAAAAGCAGGGTGTGGCCATGACGCTGTTCGGCCTCGCGGCTCTGCTCGCGCCGGTCGTCGGTCCAACTCTCGGTGGCTGGCTGACGGATGAGTACCAGTGGCGGTGGGTCTTTTTGATCAATGTGCCCATTGGTCTGCTGGCATTTGCCGGCTGTTACGCCCTTCTCCGTGACCCGGATTATCTTACCAAAGAGCGCATGGAGTTGAGGAGGAAGCCATTCCATTTTGACTCGATCGGTCTGTCGCTGCTGGTTATCGTCATGGTCTGCTGGGAAGTGATGCTCAGCAAGGGCCAGCAGTGGGACTGGCTGGGCGATCCATTCTGGCGTGTGCAGACGCTGGCCACTCTCTTTACGGCCGGTTTGGTCGGGTTGATCTTCTGGGAGTTGCGCAGCCCCAACCCGGTGGTCAATTTCCGACCGTTGGCCGAGCGCAATTTCAGCGCATGCTGTATCATTATCTTTTGCGCCTATGCCGTGCTCTACGCTGCGAGCACTTCTTTGCCCGGCTTGCTTCAATCGCTATTTGGGTACAACGCGTTGAACGCGGGGCTGGTCATGTCGCCATCCGGCTTCTTCGCTGTCCTTGCGATGCCGGTCGTTGGCTTCATGCTCGGCCGCAGGACGGATGCTCGATGGTTGATCGGCGCGGGATTATTGCTGATGGCCATCGGCAATTATTGGATGTCCCAGATGAACCTCCTTATAAGTCCGGGCCAGGTAGTCTGGCCTCGGGTCATCGTGGTCCTGGGACTATCCATATGTTTTGCGCCCGCAAACGTGGCCGCCTATCTCTACACGCCGACCGCATTGCGTGGAGCGGCTGTAGGCTTGTTGAGTTTGCTGCGCAATGAGGGAGGCAGCGTTGGAACGTCGTTGGCGCAGACCCTACACGAGAGGCGCGATCAATTCCATACGCTGCGCCTCGGCGAGTACCTCGATTCATTCAATCCAGCAGCACAATCCTTTTTTGATCAGGCTCAAGCGCGTTTCCTGCAGCAGACCGGAGATCCGGCTGCAGCGCAGCAACTGGCGTTGCAGGCACTCGAGAACCTGCGCCAGCAGCAAGCGTCCGCGCTGGCCTATTTCGATGTCTTTTGGCTGCTGGCCGTGGTGATGCTCGTGCTCGTGCCTATACTGCTGCTGATGAAACGTTCGGTGGCCGAGAAGGGCGCGCGCATCGGCGGCGAGTGATCCTGTCACAGTTGTGATGATAGCCACCGTCAGCAACAGGCAGCAAAGAACAGCGGCCGCCAGCCATGAATCGCGCCACACTTGTCACTCCCACCGTTCGACGTGTGGCGGCAAGACTATCGCATGACCAACAGCGAGCGATCTTCCGCCCGAAGATAGCAGCGATCGTTACAGTCAGGAGGTTTGCGATGACCACGACATCACCCAGGAAACAGGACACCACGAACACGCGGCCGATCGTGTCGCAACTGGAGTGGGAGGCTGCGCGCGAGCAGCTTCTCGTCAAGGAGAAGGCCATGACCCGCGCTCGTGACGCGCTGGCCGCCGAGCGGCGCCGGATGCCGTGGTTGGCCGTGGAAAAGGCCTACGTGTTCGACGGGCCCAACGGCAAAGCGAGCCTGCTCGACCTGTTCGAGGGCCGCCGTCAACTGATCATCTACCGCGCCTTCTTCGAGCCCGGCGTACACGGCTGGCCGGAGCATGCCTGCATCGGCTGTTCGCTCGGGGCCGACCAGGTCGGGCATCTCGCGCATTTGAACGCGCGCGACACGACGCTCGTCTATGCCTCGCGCGCGCCGCAGGCGGACATCGCGCGCCTGAAGGCGCGGATGGACTGGGAAATGCCCTGGGTTTCCATCACCGACAGTTTCGATGCCGACTTCGGGGTCGATCAATGGCATGGCCACAACGCCTTCATCCGCGATGGCGACCGCGTGTTCCGCACCTACTTCATCAACAGCCGCGGCGACGAGGCGATGGGCACCATCTGGAGCTATCTCGACATGACGGCGCTCGGGCGCCAGGAGGAATGGGAGAAATCGCCGGAGGGCACCCCGCAGAGCCGGCCGTATAAATGGTGGAACTGGCACGACAGCTACGTCCCCGACGCTGCGCCCGACCCGAAATGGGTCAAGGTGTCGGATGCCGGCGAGGCCGCCTTTCGCAAGCGCGACGGCCAGTGAGGCGCGGCGTCGTTCATGCGGGGCGCGGACCAACGCGCGTCAAAGGGCTGCGCCCTCGCTCTCCCTGAGCGCGCGCGGCACGGCGCGCGGAGCCTTGGTGCGGTCGTCGAAGAACGGCGTCGGCCGAGCCAGCCCGCGCACCCACCAGGCGGCGAGCGTCGATGCGCGGCGGGCGAAGAGCCCGACGGTCGGGGGAGGCGGTGCCTTCGGCGGCAGCGCCCCGATGGCGGAGCGTTCGAATATCCGGCAGAGCGGCGGACCGAGCACCTTGTCCCGGGATCTGCCGTCGGCCGCGTGGTCCATGAAGCAATGCACCACGCCGATGACCGGGAAGCCCGGCCGCGCGGGCGTGTTGGCAATCGGCGTCCGGCAACATTCGCTGTACCAGCGCAAGACCTTGCCGGAAAGGCACAGGCATCGAAGGCCGTCCGCGCCCGCGGTGAGTTTTACGCGCGCCGGGGGCATGTGGAAGATGTCGGTGCCGCCGGCGTGGTCGAGCACGTCAGCCCGATCGAGGAAACGCGCGAACGCCTGGCAATCCCCGCAATAGCAGACGAAGCGGAACCCGGAGGACGGCGAGACGTGGCTTGCGACGCCGCGCATCCGGCCGCATTGGCACCGAAGCGGAAGATCCAGGGGCATGCGCGACTCGCATCAAGCGGACGGCGGTCCATTGCCGGACTCTGCACCGCTCCGCCGATCATTCAAGCCCCACGGCCTGCCGTTGCGGCGCGCTTCGGCCGGCGCACGGCCCGTACCTTGCCGCTGTTGCCGCCGCCGCAGAACAACCGGTCCTTGCCGTCGGATTCGAGCCCCGACACGGCGAGGCCATGCGGCATGTCGAGCCGCTCGAGGGCCTCTCCGGTATGTGGATCGATCCGGGTCAGTTCGCTCTGGTCGTTTTCCCAGCTGCCGTGCCAGAGCTCGCCATCGACCCAGGTAACCCCGGTGACGAAGCGGTTGGACTCGATGGTGCGCAGGATGGCGCCGGTTTCGGGATCGATCTGATGGATCTTGCGCTCGCGATACTGCCCGACCCAAAGCGTCCCTTCGGCCCAGGCGAGCCCGGAATCGCTCCCGCCGCCGGGCGCGGGGATGGTGGCGAGCACACGGCCCGTCTTCGGATCGATCTTCTGGATGCGATCTTCGGCGATTTGAAACAGATGCTCGCCGTCGAAGGCCGTGCCGGCATGCGCGGCGACCTCGATCGCGTGCAGCGTCTTCCCACTGCCAGGATCTATCGCAGCCAATTTGTCGCCGGCGGCGATCCAGACCTGCTGGCCGTCATAGCTGACGCCATTGACCCGTTCGACACCCGGGAAGGGTCCATACTCCCTGACGATTTCAGCCGGCGATCGTTTCATGGTTCCATCCTGGTCAGCCCGTTCGTGCCTTCATCCTAGTCACCCGGCAGGGGCGCGGGGAGTAACAACGTTGTCGGGAATCCCGGCACCGGCGGCGTCATCCATCGTCGGGCCCGGCCGCGGCCGAACCCCTGCACCTTGCCTGCCACGGCAAGCCCGTCGAGCGCCCGCTGCACGGTGCGCTGGCTGGCACCGAGTGCCAGCGCCAGCGCCGAACTCGACCAGGATTCGCCGTCGGCGAGGAAGGCGAGCACGTCGGCATGTTCCTCGTCCACGGGCCGGGCCAGCACCACGACCTCGCGGCCTCGGCGCGGCACCAGCGCAAAGCCGCGGGCTGTCGCATTCACGCTTGCCAGCGTTCGAAGCGCCTTGCGGAGCCGTCCGATTTCGACCCGCAGCCGCGCGCGGTGCGATTCATCGGCGAATTTCGCGCCGAAGGCCCGCGCCAGCAGCGTGCTCCTCGGCACATCCGCGGGCCACGCTTCGCCCAGCGCGCGGGCGAGCGCGAACAGCACCGGGCGGCTTTCGAGCGACACTAGCTGTTTTCGCCTCGCGCACGGCATGACGGCAGGCGTCCACGACGAGCGCCTTGGATGCCAGCAGCGCTTCAACCTCATCGAGCAGGAGAGGGCGCTCTTCGCCGCGCGCGATCAGGCGCGCGGCGGGCGTATTCAGGATCAGGGCTGCGCCTTCCACTTCCGCCGTCAGCGCGGGGATGGCCGCCTGCTGCGCGGCGTGCGCGGCCCGGGCAAGCGCGGAGCGGGCCATCCTCGCCCGGAGACGCCGCATCGCGATCCCCGCCACCACCAATTCGTGGGCGGCGCGCGACGCCGGCGGGAACGGCGTCGGGTCGAGCGCGGCAAGCGTGCGCTCGGCCTCGTCGAGGCGACCGATCAGGAGCAGGCGGCGGACCTCGAGATAGCGGGCATGCGCAGCGTTGACCCGGTCGCCATGCGTCTCGAGCGTCGCCCGCGCCGCGTCGAGCGCTTTCGCGGGCCAGGTGAGGTCGCGCGAGACCAGCGCGATCTCGGCTTCGGCGACGACGCACCTGGCGCGTGCCAGCGTCTCCTTCGGACCGAACGCGCGCGCGGCACTTTTCAGCAGTGTCTTGGCGCGAACGAGATCGCCGAGCTGCGCCATCGCGATGCCGCGCAGCGCCAGCGCCGGCGCATCGTCGCGCAGCGCGACCCGCTTCAATGCGCCGAGGGGGTCGCCCGCCGCGAGCGCGCGGCCTGCAGCTGTTATCAGCGAGTCCATCGGAATCCCGTCACACTTGTCACTCTCACCGTCCGGTCCTGCGGTCCTAATCTACCACACGACGACAAACCAGTACGTCGGAGCGAGCAGGCCATCATGGTTGACTGGACGATCCTTTCCCCAACGTTTTTCACGTCCCTGGTCGAATGGGCTGGAGCCGTTGTGACGGTGCTCGCGGTCGGCCCGGGCCATTCGACCAGAGAACCCAGCGGAGAACAACGATGACGGAACACATGACCGGAACACGCGAGCAGTGGCTGAAGGCGCGGCTCGAACTGCTCGAGGCGGAGAAGGATCTGACCCGACGCGGCGACGAGGTGGCGCAGCGGCGTCAGGCGTTGCCGTGGGTGCGGGTCGACAGGGAGTACCGGTTCGAGACTGACGCCGGCAGCGCCTCGCTCGCGGATCTCTTCGCGGGGCGCTCGCAGCTTCTCGTCTACCACTTCATGTTCGGACCCGATTACACCGCGGGATGTCCGTCTTGCTCGGCGATCGCGGACGGCTTTGACGGCTTTGTCGTCCACCTCGCGAACCATGACGTCACGCTTTTGGCGGTGTCGCGGGCGCCGCTTCCGAAGCTGCAGACCTACAAGCGGCGAATGGGGTGGTCGTTCCCCTGGGCGTCCTCGTCCGGCGGCGAGTTCAATTTCGATTTCAACGTCTCTTTCACCGAAGAGCAGCAGCGCGAGGGAGCAATCGAATACAATTACAGACGCGGCGGCCATGCGATGGACACGGCCCAGGTTCCGGAACGCGTCGTTCAGTTCGCGGCCACCTGCGGAACCGACGTGCGCACGTACCGGCGCGACCGGCCGGGGCTGAGCGCGTTCGTTCGCGAGGACCGCGTGGTCTACCACACCTATTCCACCTACGCGCGCGGCGTGGACGCCATCTGGGGCATGTACCCGTGGCTCGACCGCGCGCCCAAAGGCCGCAACGAGAATGGCCCCTGGTGGCGCCGGCACGACGAATACGACAAGTGCTGAACCCGACCGGCAGGAGGCCAATCATGAGCGAGACCCATCGCAGCGGATGCGCCTCCGGCGCGATCCCTGGTGAAAATGGCCACCCGGCCGCCCTCGGCGCGGCCGGCTGGCTGGGCCTCGCGGCCGCGCCGACCTTCGCCATCATGGCGTTGCTGACGGCCCTTCCCGGCGGTGACGCGCCGGACATGCTCTGCTCGGCCATGCAACATGGGTCAGCGCTGGGCGGGATGGTGCCGATGTACGTACTGATGAGCGCCTTCCATTCGTCGCCCTGGCTGAAGCTGATCTTCGGCCGGCGAAGCGGCGTCGGCCGATTTTGATGCCCTGCATGCGCGGGGCATGACGGCCGCGCGTGAGGCGCGGCCCGAAAATTGAATTGTGGAGAAAACTGATTGCGCGCCGGCGCGTAACGCCCTCATATTGGCGGGCATCACGCGAAATCTTCCGCGGTTGCTGCAACCATCCTGACGAAAGCAGAATTCAAATGGCACGCGTGCGTTGTATCACCGAAATGGGCATGGGCGTCGACGTCCACGGCAAGGACGCCACCAAGGCGGCCAAACGCGCGGTGTCGGACGCCATCCGCCACAGCAGCCTCGGCTTCTTCCGGATGCTGGGCAAAACCGCAAAGGACATGTTCGTCGATGTCACGATCGCCGTGCCCGACCCGAGCGCCGTCGACACCGCGGCGGTCGCCAAGGAGCTGCCTTACGGAACGGTGACGGTGTCGGCGGTCAGGGGCGGGCTCGAGATCCCGGCCGAGCAGGGCACTGATTCCATCCTGATCGCCAACGCCGCGGTGATCGTCAGCCTGGACGACGGAACGCCGGGCTGAGGACAAGCCCTTACGGCTTGTTTTCCGCGGAACATCTCGCCCGATTTATTTCGCGGCGATCAGCGCAATAGCGGTCTGCAGCGCCGCATCGATCGCCTGATCGGCCTGCTTGCCGTCGGGCATGGCCCGTGAGATCGCAATGGCGCCGACCATGAGCGCGATGATGCTCCAGGCGCGTTGCTCGCGGTCCGGTTCTGCCCCGTCCAGGATCTTCGACATTCTGCGGACGAGCGCCAGCATCCTGCGCCTGTAGGTGGCGCGTATTGTCGGATTGGCCCGCGCGACGTCCGCGCTCAAGGTGGGCATGACGCAGCCGGATGCCGGGTCCCTGCGATGTTCGGGGCTGATATACATCGCCAGCCATTCTTTCAGGCGCACCTGCCGCTCGGCGAGGCATCCGCTGTCCGGGTCGATGAAGGGTTCGCCGAGGCAGGTCTCGATTACCTGCTGCAGCAGCGCCTCCTTGTTCGAAAAGTTCGAGTAGAACGCGCCGGACGTGACGCCGGCCGACGCCGCGATGCCGTCGACGCCGATGCCGTTGAAACCGTTCGTTCTCAAGGTCCTGGCCCCGGCCTGCAGGATCGCCTCCCTGGCCTTCGCCTTCTGGTTCGATTTGTACCTCATCACCGGCCTCTCAAAATAACTTGATGGCGCTTGATCCATAAGATGACGGCCAGCATATAACGATCGTTATTCCATAAAACAACCCTCGCGATCGTTGTCTGACCTCGCGAATAATCCGGAGAAAAGCGATGAGCACGACCTTTGAAAATGCCGCGACCAAATCGGTCGATGTGAACGGCACCAGATTCGTATACCGCGAACTCGGCAAGCCGGGCGGCGTTCCCGTGGTGATGCTTCACCATCTGACGGCGGTTTTGGATGACTGGGATCCGAGGGTGGTCGATGGCCTGGCGGCGCGGCACCACGTCATCGCGTTCGACAATCGCGGGGTCGGCGGATCCGGCGGTTCTACGCCCCAAACGGTCGACGAGATGGCAGGCGATGCCGTCGCGTTCATTCGCGCCCTGGGTTTCAGCAAGGTCGATCTGTTCGGATTCTCGCTCGGCGGCTTCGTTTCCCAGGTGGTCGCACAACGACACCCCGATCTGGTGCGCAAGATCATTCTCGCGGGCACCGGGCCGGCCGGCGGCGAGGGCATTGCGAATGTGGGCGCCATCCTGCAGGACGCGTTCGGCAAGGCCGGCGCCGGCAACAAGCATCCGAAACAGTTTCTGTTCTTTACCCAGACCGGCAACGGCCAGGCGGCGGCCGGCGACTTCCTGCGGCGCCTGAAAGAACGCACGAAGGACCTCGACGCACCCGTCAGCAACGAGACCGTGCAGGCGCAGGTTGCGGCGATCCAGGCCTGGGGGAAGGGTGACGCGGCGAAGCTTGCCACGGTGCAGCACCCGGTCCTGGTCGCCAATGGCGATGACGATGTGATGGTGCCGTCGTCCAACTCGTTCGAACTCGCCCGCAGGCTGCCGAATGCGCAGCTGAGCATCTTTCCCGATGCCGGACACGGCGGCATCTTCCAGTACCATGCCGCCTTCGTTCAGCAGGCCATCGACTTCCTCCGGCAATAGAGGGAGACGGCGTCATGGTCCGGTGCACCACCGGACTATGACGCCGCCCGAACGGCCGCGGGCTTCGATCGCGAGAAGAGCTTCGGCGGCACCGATCCCGTTTCGCCAACTATCCTTGTTTCAATGGTAACCAGACCGTTCGATCGTGAAATTCAAATGAAACGCAGGTATTAAATGATGAAAATCATATGAAAATATGGTTCGGCGGCGCTCGAAAATCCCGATCTCGAAATGATCGTCATTCAATCTGCCTGGAGAAACATTATGCCCCTATGGAAAGTCTATCATCCCGCCGGCGCCTACTCGGCTCAGGATAAAAAGGAATTCGCCGAGAAGGTCACCGCGATGTATTCGAAGATTCCGATCCCGAAATTCTACGTCGTGATGATCTTCGAGGAAGTCGCCGCGGATTCCGTCTATGTCGGCGGCGTATCGCACGGCAAATTCGTTCGTTTCAAGCTCGAACACATGGCCCGGACCTTGCCCGGCCCGGTCGTCAGGGAATGGTGGGTAAAGGCGGTGGACCAACTGATTGCGCCCTACGTCAGGGACCGCGGATATGACTGGGAAGTCACCATCGACGAGGTACCGGCCGATCTTTGGTCGCTTCAGGGAGAAATTCCTCCCCCCCTTCGAATCCCACGCCGAAAAACGCTGGGTCAAGGAGAACAAGGCCGTTCCGTACACCCTGCAGGAAAAGTTGCCGGTCGGCGCCCTTTTCACGCCGGGCGTCACGGAAAAGTCCGCCGGCTGAAGGCGGCCTGTCGATGCAAGGCGCCGCTCCGATGGTCGAGCGGCGCCGACGACATGCCGTTGCAGCAACCTCCATTAGGCCATATCAATGGTGACGTATGAACAAGGGACGCCGCAGGCATTTGAACATGACTATCAGCATCCACCAGATCGATGCATCCACTTGATCATCCCGTCTGGCATGCGCTGACCACGAGGCAAGCTGCCGTGGCGGAAGGCGGCGCGCTGGCGCGGCGTTTTCCGCCCGATATCGGGCCGTTCGCGGCGGTAAGCGAGATGTCTCCGCAAGGTTTCGCCGCGCTCGCCGCGCTGATGTCGCCATCCGATTATGCCGTCCTGTTCACGCCCGATCCAGTGACCGCTCCGGCTGAGTTCAAGATCCTGCTCGCCAAGACCGGCGAGCAGATGATCGGGATGCCTGCCGAACCCCACGGCAGCGAGGCCGATATCGTCACGCTCGGCGCCGGTGACGTGCATGAGATGATGACGTTGACAAAACTCACCAATCCCGGCCCGTTCGCCGCGCGAACCCGTGAGTTGGGGACGTTTCTCGGCGTCAAGGTCGGTGGAAGGCTGGTGGCAATGGCTGGTGAGCGCATGAAGCCGGCCGATTACACCGAGATCACGGCCGTCTGCGTGCATCCGGATCATCGCGGCCGCGGTTACGCGCAGGTGCTGCTTGCGGCCATCGCGCGGCAGATTGCAGCGCGCGGGGAGATCCCGTTCCTGCACGTCTTTTCCGACAATGACGGCGCCATCGCGCTATACCGGCGGCAGGGCATGGAAATCCGGCGGCGCCTGCATGTGACCGTATTGGGGAGGAATATTTGACGGGTTCGATCACGATCTACGGCATCAAGAACTGCGACACCATGAAGAAGGCGCGCGCCTGGCTCGACAGCCACGGCGTCGCCTATCATTTCCACGACTACAAGAGCGAAGGCATCGCCAGGGACAGACTGAAGGGCTGGAGCGAGGCGGTCGGCTGGGAAATCCTGCTCAACCGCGCCGGCACCACGTTCCGCAAATTGCCGGACAGCGACAAAGAGGGCCTCAACGAGCGCAAGGCGCTCGCCTTGATGATGGCGCAGCCCTCGATGATCAAGCGGCCGGTGCTCGAACTCGGCGGCAATGTGCTGGTCGGCTTCAAGCCGGAAATCTACGCCAAGGAAGTGGCGCCGCGCGGCAAGGCTGGTTCAGCTCGCTAAGGTTACTTCAGCTCGATGATGTCTTCCGAGGCGCGGCTGTGCGTGGGGCTGCGGACGATGTCCTGGTCGATGACGGCGCGCACCATGATCGCCGGCACGGCACGGGGCCGCATTCCCATCAGGTTCCTGATCTTGAAGTGGCCCTCGGTGCTGATGGCCTTGTAGGAACCGACGATCTGCTCGACGCGGTCGGCTCGGCCGAACGGCAGCAGCAGGCGCTCATACTGGACCTCCTTGCCGTCGGGGTCCTGCACCAGGGAAATCGAATAGGCCGGCCGCTTGAACGAAAGGCAGGTGCGGTAGAGGGTGATGACGTGTTCGTATCGCTCCGGACCGATCGCGTCGTCGAGATAACGGTTGGTCCGCTGCAGGGGATCGATGTGCTCGTTGCCATAGACCTTGGTCAGCGTGGCGCCTTCCTGGGTGATCAGGAAGCGCGCCGCGTCGCCACGGCCCTCGACGTTAAATCCCATCATGTCGGGAAGCTCGTCGGCCATGCACTCCGGCCGGTAATCGGCAAGAATGGGCAGGGGGCGCGGCTTGACTACCGCGCGCAACCAGGTGTTGAGGAGATCGCGCTGCCGGATGGATCGGACAACCGAGGGATTTGCGCTTTGGAATTGCATTCCAGTGCTAGCCGAATTCGATCTGGTCGCCGGAGGAAATGCGGCCGGGCGTGCGGTGGAAGAGATCGCGATCGATCACCGTGCGAAGTTTCGGCGTCGGCAGTGCATCGTTTCCCCGCATCAGGTTCTTGATTTCGAAACCGCCGTCCTCGCTGATCGTCTTGAGCGAGGCGATCACGTGGCCGACGCCCGTGCCTTCCGAGAACGGCAGCAGCAGCCTCTCGTAGGCGACGATCCGGCCATAACTGTCGTCGATGTTGGCGATGGTGTAGACCGGCAGGCCGACGGCGATGCATTTATAGTAGACGGGCATCACCACGGGCACGAGTCGCGGTCCGATATATTCGTCGAGATACTTGCCCTTGCCGGTATGTCCGTAGGCGTGCGACGCTCGCGTGCCTTCGCTCTGAATTGTCAGGCGCGGAGGCTGCGCGGCGGCGTCGACGGTGTAATAGACGAGTTCCGCGAGTTCGTCGGCGAGGCGCTCGGGCTGGTATTCCGCGACGCGCGGCATTTTCTGCTCGCGGGCGTAAAGCCGCAGCCAGGTGTTCAGCAGGTCCCGCTGCTTGATCGACTTGACGACCGATGGGTTGGCGCTTTCGAAGTCCACCGCTGCGATCCGTTCCCAATACCGAAATAATCAAAACACCGAACCATCGGCTGAGGCGGCAAATATTTCGTGAAACCATAAGATTGCATCTAAACACCGTTAATGAGGACTTTCCGCAATCGCCCGAAGGGCTGCCGAACACGGCGCGCAAGCGTCTGGGTTGTGGCTCCCAAGCAATTGGACTTATGGCGAATTCATCGGGCTCGGCCATGGGGCCGAATGCCCAGCTTTCCACCTTGCGTAAAGCGGGCCGTTGACGGCATATTCCGGCCGGAGGGGCAGGGTCCGGGACGCTTTCCAAGAGGCGTCCTCAAAGAGAGCCTGCCGGTTAGGGAAAATTGGCCATGCGCGGGGGCTTCGCGGCAATGGTTGATGGGGGAAATTTGATTGGCCGATGAGTTCATTCTCGAAACCCGCGGATTAACCAAGGAATTCGCGGGGTTCTTCGCTGTTCGCGATGTCGATCTTCGGGTCCGGCGTGGCAGCATTCATGCGTTGATCGGTCCGAACGGGGCCGGCAAGACGACGTGCTTCAATCTTCTGACCAAGTTCCTGAAGCCCTCGGCCGGCCAGATCCTCTACAAGGGACAGGACATCACGGCGATGGCGCCGGCCGACGTAGCGCGCCTGGGCCTGGTGCGTTCGTTCCAGATTTCGGCGGTGTTTCCGCACCTGACCGCGCTGGAAAATGTCAGGGTCGCGCTGCAGCGCCAGCACGGACATTCCTTCGATTTCTGGCGCTCCAAATCGGTGCTCGACCGCTTCAACGGCCGCGCCCTCGAACTGCTCAACGACGTCGGCTTGAGCGAATTCGCAAAGACACCGGCGGTCGAAATGCCCTATGGCCGCAAGCGCGCGCTCGAAATCGCGACCACGCTGGCGCTCGATCCGGAAATGATGCTGCTCGACGAACCGATGGCCGGCATGGGACATGAGGACATCGACAAGATCGCCGCCCTGATCAAGCGCATCTCGGCCAAATACACCATCCTGATGGTCGAACATAATCTCAACGTCGTGGCCGATCTGTCCGACATCATCACCGTGCTGACGCGCGGCCAGGTGCTGGCGGAAGGCAACTATGCCGAACTGACCAAGGACGAGCGCGTCAAGGAAGCCTATCTGGGGGCGGGTCATGACTGATTTGAAAATGGCCGATACCGCGCCCAGACCCGCAACCGCGGCCGGCGCTTTGCCGGTGCTGGCGGTGCAGGACCTGCAGGCCTGGTACGGCGAATCCCACATCCTTCACGGCATCAATTTCAACGTGAATGCCGGCGAAGTCGTCACCCTGCTCGGACGCAACGGCGCCGGCAAAACCACCACGCTGAAATCGGTGATGGGGATCATCGGCAAGCGCACCGGCTCGGTGCGGTTCGACGGCCAGGAGATCATCCGCGCGTCCTCCGACAAGATCGCGCGGAGGGGCGTTGCATTCTGCCCGGAGGAGCGCGGGATTTTCGCCAGCCTGGACGTCCGCGAAAATCTGCTGTTGCCGCCGATCGTGCGCCCCGGCGGCCTGTCGCTGGAGCAGATCTTCGAGCTATTCCCCAATCTGAAGGAACGGCTCAACAGCCAGGGCACCAAATTGTCGGGCGGCGAGCAGCAGATGCTGGCGATCGCGCGGATCCTGCGGACCGGCGCGCGCTTCCTGATGCTGGACGAGCCGACCGAGGGGCTGGCGCCCGTCATCATCCAGCAGATCGGCCACACCATCGCGCGGCTCAAGAAGGAAGGTTTCACGATCCTTCTGGTCGAGCAGAATTTTCGTTTCGCCGCCACCGTGGCCGACCGCTACTACATCGTCGAGCACGGCAAGGTGATCGACGGCTTCGCCAACGCCGACCTGCAGGCCAATATGGACAAGCTGCACACCTATCTCGGCGTCTGAAGGCAGTCCGGAAGAGTTCGTTACGAAAGACCTGATCGATGCAAGCTCTCTACGCACAGCTCCTGGTGGGATTGATCAACGGCTCGTTTTACGCGCTGCTCAGCCTCGGGCTCGCCGTGATCTTCGGCATGCTCAACATCATCAATTTCGCCCATGGCGCGGTCTACATGATGGGCGCCTTCGTCGCCTATTTCCTGCTGAACGTCGCGGGCATCGGCTATTGGCCGGCGCTGATCATCGCGCCGATCGTGGTCGGCATTTTCGGCATGATCCTGGAGCGGACCATGCTGCAATGGCTGTCCGGCCTCGACCATCTCTACGGGCTGCTGTTGACCTTTGGCCTGGCGCTGATCATCCAGGGCGTGTTCCAGAACTACTTCGGCTCCTCCGGACTGCCCTATTCGATCCCCGATGAGTTGAAGGGCGGCATGAATCTCGGCTTCATGTTCCTGCCGATCTATCGCGGCTGGGTCGTGGTGTTTTCGCTGATCGTGTGCTTCGCCACCTGGTACCTGATCGAGCGGACGCGGCTCGGCGCCAATTTGCGCGCCGCCACCGAGAACCCGACGCTGGTGCGCGCCTTCGGCATCAACGTTCCCAGGATGATCACGCTGACCTACGGGCTCGGCGTCGGCCTCGCGGCGCTCGCCGGGGTGTTGTCGGCGCCGATCAACCAGGTGCGGCCGCTGATGGGCGCCGATCTCATCATCGTGGTGTTCGCGGTGGTGGTGATCGGCGGCATGGGTTCCATCATGGGATCGATCATCACCGGCTTTACCCTCGGCGTGGTCGAGGGACTGACGAAATACTTCTATCCCGAGGCCTCCAACACCGTGGTATTCGTGCTCATGGTGCTGGTGCTGCTGGTGAAGCCTTCGGGACTGACGGGACGGGCGAACTGACATGACCGCAATGACCGACGATACGATACCGGTGACGCCGCGCGCCATCCACGACGAGATGGTCGCATTCGCCATCATGACGGCGCTGTTGCTGATCGTGCCGCTGACCGGCATTTACCCGTTCTTCGTGATGCAGGCGCTGTGCTTTGCGCTGCTCGCCTGCGCCTTCAATCTGCTGATCGGCTATGGCGGCTTGCTGTCGTTCGGCCACGCGATGTTCTTGGGAACGGCGGGCTACATCTCCGCGCATGCGCTGAAGGTGTGGGGCCTGCCGCCGGAACTTGGAATTCTCGTAGGCACCGCCGGCGCCGCCGGGCTCGGCGTCGTCACCGGGCTCATCGCGATCCGCCGCCAGGGTATCTATTTCTCGATGATCACGCTGGCGTTGTCGCAGCTGCTGTATTTCATCTATCTGCAGACGCCGTTCACCCATGGCGAGGACGGCATCCAGGGCATTCCGCAGGGCCATCTGTTCGGGATTTTCAATCTCGCCAACCCGACGGTGCTTTACTACGTCATTCTCGCCGGTTTCCTGTTCGGCTTTCTCGTGATCTTCCGCACCATCAACTCGCCGTTCGGCGAGGTGCTGAAGGCGATCCGGGAGAACGAACCGCGGGCGATCTCGCTCGGCTACAAGACCGATCAGTACAAACTGCTCGCCTATATCCTTTCCGGCACGCTGGCGGGCCTTGCCGGCTCGCTGAAGGTGTTTGTCGCGCAGAACGCCTCGCTCACCGACGTGCACTGGAGCATGTCGGGTGAAATCGTGCTGATGACGCTGGTCGGCGGCCTCGGCACCGTGTTCGGCCCGGTGGTCGGGGCCTTCGTGATCATCGCCATGCAGCAATATCTGGCGGGCTTCGGGCAGTGGGTGACGGTAATCCAGGGTGCGATCTTCGTGATCTGCGTGCTGACCTTCCGCCGGGGCGTGATCGGGGAAATCGCGCATTATTTCCGCCGATCGCTCTGATAAAGGCTGAATTCCGCGCTGTTTCCGGTACCACAAAGCGGTGGATGACCGGGTTCCACCACGCCACCGGCTACCCGCCTTGCCGGAAAAGTGCTCTATGACGGTTCTGTGACAGGCCGTCCTGGCCGGCCTTTTTCCGTAAAATTGGGACATTTTCGATGTTGCGTTGGTTTCGCGCCTTTCTCCCCAAGGAGGAACGGTTTTTCGAGCTGTTCGCCCGGCACTCCCAGACCTGCGTGCAGGGCGCGCTGGCGCTCCAGGGCATGTTGCGCGGCGGCGAGGAAACCCCGGTGTACTGCCAGCGCGTCAACCAGTTCGAGAATGACGCCGACAACATCACCCGCGAAGTGCTGACCGCGGTGCGCCGCACCTTCATCACCCCGTTCGACCGCGGCGACATCAAGAACCTCATCACCGCGATGGACGATGCCATCGACCAGATGCAGCAGACCGCCAAGGCCGTCATCCTGTTCGAGGTCCGCACCTTCGAACCGCCGATGCGCGAAATGGGAACGCTATTGGTGGAATGCGCCAATCTGGTCGGCCGTGCGCTGCCGCTGTTGCAGTCGATCGGCGACAATGTCGCGATGCTGACCGCGATCACCGAGGAACTGACCAAGCTGGAAGGGCGCGTCGACGATCTCCACGACATCGGCCTGAAGGAACTGTTCCTCAAGCACCGCAACGCCAACACGATGGATTTCATCGTCGGCGCGGAGATCTACGACCACCTCGAGAAAGTCGCCGACCGGTTCGACGATGTTGCTAACGAGATCAACAGTATCGTGATCGAACAGGTATAGGGCAGGGCCATCAATTGGACGCCACGCTTGGTCTTCCTGTCCTGGTCGGATTGATCGCGGTCGCGCTGCTGTTCGACTTCCTCAACGGTTTGCACGACGCCGCCAACTCGATCGCGACCATCGTTTCCACGCGCGTGCTGCGGCCGCATTATGCGGTGTTCTGGGCGGCATTCTTCAACTTCGTCGCCTTCCTGGTGTTCGGGCTCAACGTGGCCCACACCATCGGCACCGGCATCGTCGAGCCCAGCGTGATCGACACGCCGGTGATTTTCGCCGCCTTGATCGGCGCCATCGTCTGGAACCTGATCACGTGGGGACTGGGCATCCCCTCATCGAGCTCCCACGCCTTGATCGGGGGACTGGTCGGGGGCGGCATGGCCAAGGCGGGACTTTCGGCCGCGGTCTGGAGCGGACTGACCAAGACCCTGGTCGCGATCGTGCTGTCGCCGCTGGTCGGGTTTCTGCTGGCGATGGTGCTGGTCGCGGTGGTGTCCTGGGCGTCGGTGCGCTCGACGCCGTTTGCGGTCGACCGCGCCTTCCGCATCCTGCAATTCGCCTCGGCGTCGCTGTACTCGCTCGGCCATGGCGGCAACGACGCGCAGAAGACCATGGGCATCATCGCGGTGCTGCTTTATTCGCAAGGCCAGCTCGGCACGGAATTCTACGTTCCGTTCTGGGTGGTGCTGGCCTGCCAGGCCGCGATGGCGCTGGGCACCCTGATGGGCGGCTGGCGGATCGTCCGCACCATGGGCCTGCGGATCACCAAGCTGACGCCGATGCAGGGATTTTGCGCGGAGACCGGGGGGGCCGCGACGCTGTTCATGGCGACTTTCCTCGGAGTTCCCGTCTCCACCACCCACACCATCACCGGCGCCATCGTCGGCGTCGGCGCGGCGCGGCGCGTCTCGGCGGTACGCTGGAACGTGGCGAGCTCGATCGTCTATGCCTGGGTGATTACCATCCCGGCTTCCGCGGGCGTCGCCGCGCTGGCCTATTGGGCGGTATCGTTTCTGGGGTACCGCTGATTGGAGAATCGGCCGCGCAATCCCTATATGGCAATCGCTGTATGAACGCTGCCGATCCTGCTTGATCCAGCCCGGTTTCCCTGCCAAACGCTCGATTTATGTCCGACCTCGCCGTAGCCGCCGAATCGCCGTCCCGCACCCCGCTTGCCGCCGAGGTCGCGCGCCGGCGCACCTTTGCCATCATCTCCCATCCCGACGCGGGCAAGACCACGCTGACCGAAAAGCTGCTGCTGTTCGGCGGTGCCATCAATCTCGCGGGTCAGGTCAAGGCCAAGGGCGAGCGGCGCAACACCCGTTCGGACTGGATGAAGATCGAGCGCGAACGCGGCATCTCCGTCGTCACCTCGGTGATGACTTTCGAATTCGAGGGGCTCGTGTTTAACCTGCTGGACACGCCGGGCCACGAGGATTTTTCGGAAGACACCTATCGCACGCTGACCGCGGTCGATTCCGCGGTCATGGTGATCGACGCCGCCAAGGGCATCGAGGCGCGCACCCGAAAGCTGTTCGAGGTCTGCCGGCTCCGCGACATCCCGATCATCACCTTCATCAACAAGATGGACCGCGAGAGCCGCGACACCTTCGATCTCCTGGATGAGATCGAAAAGACGCTGGCGCTCGACACCACGCCGATGACCTGGCCGGTCGGGCGCGGCCGCGATTTCCTCGGCACCTACGATATCGCCACCGGCGGCGTGCGCCTGCTCGAAGGCGGCGGCGCCAAGACCGGCGCGGCAGAGCAGATCGACATCGCCGATCTCGCCGGCCGCAACGCCAATCTCGACGTCGGCGCCATCAAGGAAGAGCTCGAGCTGGTGTCGGAGGCCTGCAAGCCGTTCGATCTCGAGGCGTTCCGCGAGGGCCATCTGACACCGGTCTATTTCGGCAGCGCGCTGCGCAATTTCGGCGTCGGCGATCTCCTGGAGGGGCTGGGGCGTTTCGCGCCGCCGCCGCGGGCGCAGGAAAGCAATCTGCGCAGGGTCGAGGCGTCGGAGCCGCGCATGAGCGCTTTCGTGTTCAAGATCCAGGCTAACATGGATCCGAACCATCGCGACCGCATCGCGTTTGCGCGGCTGTGCTCGGGCAAGCTGATCCGCGGCATGAAGGCAAAACTGGTGCGCACCGGCAAGAACATGTCGCTGTCCAGCCCGCAGTTCTTCTTCGCCCAGGATCGCGCGTTGGCGGACGAGGCCTTTGCCGGCGACGTCGTCGGCATCCCCAACCACGGAACCCTGCGGATCGGCGACACCCTGACCGAGGGCGAGGACCTCACCTTCGTCGGCGTGCCCTCATTCGCGCCGGAAATCGTCCGCCGGGTGCGGCTGACGGATGCGATGAAGGCGAAGAAGCTGAAAGAGGCGCTGCAGCAGATGTCGGAGGAGGGCGTGGTGCAGGTGTTCCGCCCGCGCGATGGCGCGCCCGCGCTGGTCGGCGTGGTCGGCCCGCTGCAGCTCGACGTGCTGAAGGCACGGCTCGATGCCGAATATTCGCTGCCGGTGGAATTCGAAGTCTCGGAGTTCCAGCTGGCGCGCTGGATCTCGTCCGACGACCGCAAGAAGCTCGACGCCTTCGTCGCCGCCAACGGCTCCGGCGTCGCCGACGACGTCGACGGCGATCCGGTGTTTCTGGCCAAGAACGAATTCTACCTCGGCTATACCAAGGAACGCGCCGAGGGCATCACGTTTTCCAGCGTCAAGGACGTGAAGAAGAAAGCGTGAGACCGGCCGCTGTGAACGCGGGGATGTGAACGAAGCCGGGGCTTGATACCGCCGGTTGCGCACATCATCTCGAACGGGCATGCCTTAGGGGTATTGCCTGCGAGGACCCGCGTCATGATCCGGCGCATTGTTTTTGGTCTGTTTGTTGCCTTTGCCTGCATGATCGCAGCCGGCGGCGCCGAGGCACGGCCGCGGCACATTGATGCCACGCCGTTTTCACATGCGCCCTGCAGCGTGCTGAGCCGGCGGCCGTGCGCGCCGTTCACCTGCAGCGTGTTCAATCATGGCCCGTGCATTCCCGAGATCGACTATCCCTACGGCGAAAATCTGCAGCTCACGGTCGAGAGTGCGCCGCCGCAGGATGACGCGGCGAAATATCAAAAGCCCGACCACGATCTCGACACCATCGGCGATCTCTTCGCGGCGTTGCGTTCCTGCTGGACGCCGCCCCCGGCCGACGCGGCACGGGCGGACATGCAGATGACGGTGCGCTTCAGCTTCAACCGGTCGGGCGGGATCATCGGCGCCCCGCGCATGACCTTCGCGACGGCCGGTGCGCCGACCGACCTGCGCGCCACGTACCTCAAGGCCATCAACGCTTCGCTCGACGCCTGTATGCCCCTGAAATTTTCCGGCGATCTCGGCGGCGCGCTGGCCGGCCGGCCGATCGCGATCCGCTATGTCGACAATCGCGAGTTGGGTAGCCAGCAGGGGGCGAAGTAGCGGCAAATATGCGGAACGAGTGCGCGATCACAACGGTCCCGCGCGTTTTCGCACATTGCAGTTTGCGCCCCTAAAGTGCTACCCGAAGCTGGCAAAAAGGGCGCAGTGGGGGAGAACATCATGGGACTGGCAGTCATGATCCTGGGGCTCGTGCTGTTCCTCGGCGTCCACACGCTGACGACGCAGCGCGAGGCGCGCGCCGGCCTGATCGCCTCATGGGGCGAGGGCGGCTACAAGATCGGCTACGCGCTGGCCGCGCTCGCGGGGCTCGTGCTGATCGTCTGGGGTTTTGCGCATTATCGCAGCGACGGCATGATCGAACTCTGGACCCCGCCGAGGACGCTGAAGCACCTCACGGTGGCGCTGATGCTGCCGTCCATCATCCTGGTGGTGGCCGCCTATATCCGCGGCCGCATCTATGCGACGATCAAGCACCCGATGCTGTCGGGCGTCAAATTGTGGGCGGCGGCGCATCTCATCGCCAATGGCGATCTCGGCGGCATCATCCTGTTCGGCTCGTTCCTGGGCTGGGCGGTGTTCGATCGCATCTCGCTGAAACGCCGCGCCGACCCGGGCGCACCGCCGATACCCGTGGGCGGTTGGGGCAACGATCTGATCGCGGTGGCGGTCGGGATCGTCGCCTATCTGGCGCTGGTATTCGCGTTTCATCCCGTCGTGATCGGCATCCCCGTCGTCGGAGTCTGACATGTCCATTCAATCCGCCATCAGGCGCAAGACCGCGCCGGACATCCGCGCCCGCAAGAACGGCGAGCCGATCGTGATGCTGACCTCGTATCACGCCCACACCGCCGCCTTGGTCGATCGCCATTGCGACGTCATTCTGGTCGGCGATTCCCTCGGCAACGTCATGCACGGGTTCGAGACCACCGTGCCGGTGACGCTCGAGATGATGATCCTGCAGGGCCATGCGGTGATGCGCGGCTCGCAGCACGCGCTGGTCGTGGTCGACATGCCCTTCGGCTCCTATGAGGCCTCGAAGGAGCAGGCGTTTCACTCCGCCGTGCGGATCCTCAAGGAGACCCATTGCGGCGCCATCAAACTCGAGGGCGGCGCGCGGATGGCGGAGACGGTAGCGTTCCTTTCCGAGCGCGGCATTCCCGTGATGGGCCATATCGGGCTGACGCCGCAATCGATCAACACGCTCGGCTCGTTCCGCGCCCAGGGCCGCGAGGAGGGCAGCTGGGAGCCGATCGAGAACGACGCGCGCGCGATCGCGCAGGCTGGCGCCTTCTCGGTGGTGATCGAGGCGGTCGCCGAGCCGCTGGCGCGCAAGATCACCGAGAGCATCGATATTCCAACCATCGGCATCGGCGCCAGTGCGGCCTGCGACGGCCAGGTGCTGGTGCTGGAGGACATGCTCGGGCTGTCGCCGCGCACGCCGAAATTCGTCCGACGTTACGGCGATCTCGGACCCGCGATCGAGGCCGCGATCGAAGGCTATGCCAGGGACGTGCGCTCGCGCGCTTTTCCAGGGCCAGAGCATGTCTACGGCATGAAAGCGAAGAGCTAGAGACGAGGAAATGGACTGGTCGCATTATTCCATTCCAGCCATGCGGCTCAAGGCGCGCTTCGGCGACCGCGTGGTGCCGGCATTTTGCGAGCGGCCAAATAGCCTCTGGGCGATGATCGCGGCGGCGGTGGAACGAAATCCGGACGGCGAGGCGCTGGTCTGCGGCGAGCGCCGCATGAGCTGGCGTGAGGTCGCGCAAGCATCGGCGCAGATCGCCGCCGGGCTGGGCAAGCTGGGCGTGCAAAGCGGCGACCGGATCGCGCTCCTGCTCGGCAACCGCATCGAGTTCGTGCTGGCGCTGTTCGGCGCGGCGCATCTCGGCGCGGTGACGGTGCTGCTGAGTACGAGGCAGCAGAAGCCGGAGATCGCCTATGTGCTGACCGATTGCGGCGCGAAGCTGCTGATCCACGAGGCGACGCTGGGGGATCGCGTGCCCGACGCGCGCGACGTTCCCGAGCTGATGCATCGCGTCGTCGTCGACGACGGAAGCGCCTCGCCATTTTCCACGTTGCTGGCAAACGAGCCTTCGGCGCCCGCCGAGGTCGGCGAGGAAGACACCGCGATGATCCTCTATACGTCCGGCACCACCGGCCGGCCGAAAGGCGCGATGCTTGCGCATTGCAATATCATCCACTCCGCGATGATCTATCAGGCCTGCATGGAGCTGACCGAGGCCGACCGTTCGATCGCGGCGGTGCCGCTCGCGCATGTCACCGGCGTCGTCGCCAACATCATGAGCATGGCGCGCTGCGCCGGCACGCTGATCGTCGTTGCCGAATTCAAGGCCGCCGATTATCTGAAAGTCGCCGCGCGCGAACGCGTCACGCAGACCGTGATGGTGCCGGCGATGTATAATCTCTGCCTGCTGCAGGCGGATTTCGACAATTACGACCTGTCGGCGTGGCGGATCGGCGGCTATGGCGGCGCGCCGATGCCGATCGCGACCATCGAGAAGCTCGCCGTCAAGGTGCCCGGCCTGAAACTGATCAACGCCTATGGCTCGACGGAAACCACCTCGCCCTCGACGATCATGCCGCCGGAATTGACCGCCGCCCATATCGACAGCGTCGGTCTGCCCTGTCCCGGCGCGGAAGTCCTTGTCATGGATGCCGGCGGCCGCGAACTGCCGCGCGGCGAGATCGGCGAGATCTGGATCCGCTCGGGCTCGGTCATCAAGGGCTACTGGAACAATCCGAAGGCCACCGCCGAGAGTTTTACCGCGGGCTTCTGGCATTCCGGCGATCTCGGCTCGATCGACAGGGACGATTTCGTGCGGGTATTCGACCGCCAGAAGGACATGATCAACCGCGGCGGCCTGAAGATCTATTCCGCCGAGGTCGAATCGGTGCTGGCCGGCCATCCCGGCGTGGTCGAGAGCGCGATCATTGCAAAGCCGTGCCCGGTGCTGGGCGAGCGGGTGCACGCGGTGATCGTGACGCGCGCCGCCGACGTGAGCGGAGGCCGATTTGCGCGCCTGGTGCGCCGAGCAGCTCTCCGACTACAAGGTGCCGGAAACGATGGCGCTCACCGCGGAGCCGCTGCCCCGCAACGCCAACGGCAAGGTCATGAAGCGGCAATTGCGCGAGGCTTGGGCGGCCGGGCAGGCCTAAGGGCTGTTGCGGCCATCCGGGCCCTCGGGAGGCCCCCCGGCAAGGGGGCCGGTGGGGTTAACGCTTTGATCCCGCTGGTTTTGCCTTGCCAGCGCCATATCGCTAGGGTATCGCCGCCGCACCGTGGGGACCGGGCGCGCGGCGCGTGTTCGGCTGAGGCTCGATTGATCGGGCATGGGATACCTTTAAGTGTCTGAATTATTTGATGAAGTCGACGAGGAAGTACGTCGCGAGCAGCTCAAAAAGCTGTGGGACAAGTATTCGATTTTCATCGTCGCCGGCGCGCTCTTGATCATCGCCGGGGTCGGCGGCTGGCGCGGCTATCAGTATTTGGAGGCCAAGAAGGCGGCCGAGGCCGGGGGTGCCTTCGACAAGGCGGTCGAGCTTTCCGACGCCAACAAGCATGCCGAGGCGGAAGCGGCCTTCAACGAGCTCGCGGCGAAGGCGCCATCGGGTTACCGCATGCTGGCGCGGCTGCGCGCGGCGGCCGAAGTCGCCAGCCGCGATCCCAAGGCGGCCGCGAAACTCTACGACGACATTGCCGCCGATCGCAGCGTCGGCGCCGAACAGCAGGATCTGGCGCGGATCCGCGCCGCTGGCCTGCTGGTGGACAGCGCTGCCTATTCCGAGATGCTGCAGCGGCTGGAATCCTCGACCGGACCGGAGGCGACCTTTCGCCACACCGCGCGCGAGTTGCTGGCATTATCGGCCTGGCGGGCCAACGATACGGCCGCGGCGCGCAAATGGCTCGATCTGATTGCCAATGACGGCGAGACGCCGCCCTCGTTGCGTTCGCGCGCCGAGGCCCTGCAGGCGTTGCTTCCGCCAGTCGCGAAAAGCTGACCGCGGGTAGATGAGTTGAGTGGGAAACCGACCATGCGCTCCTCGCAACGTCTGATCGCAGCTGTCGTCCTGATTGCGCTGTCGAGCGCGCTGGCCGGCTGCTCCAGCCTCTACAGCTGGGATCCCAGCGATATCTTCGATTGGCTCGACACCAAGAAGAAGCTGCCGGGCGAGCGCAAGCCGGTATTCCCCGACGGCGTGCCCGGCCTCGAGCAGGGCGTCCCGAAGGAGCTTTACAAGGGCAACGTCGAGCAGCAGCAGCAGGAACAGGCCGCCCAAGCGGCCGCGGCCGCCGCAGCGCCGACACCGCCGCCGGAAGAGCCGAAGTCCAAGCACGCCGCGAAATCCAGGGGCAAGGGCAAGCCGCCGGCCACAGCCTCCACAGAGCCGGCTGCGGCGCCCGATCCCGACGCCGCACCCGAGGAGGACGGCTCGACCGCCGCCGCGCCGCCGGCTCCGAAACCGAAGAAGATCGTCCGCAAGCGCACCACCGCGCCGCCGCCCGATCAAACCGACGCGCAACCGGTGCAGCCGGCCCGGTCCGCGCAGAGCGCGCAGCAGCCGCAACCGTCGGGGGCGCCATTCCCGGCGCCGCTGCCGAGCGGTACGTTCACGCGCTGATCTCGTTGCTTCATCGATCGACTTGCGCATCGATTGAATAATCTGCGCGTATTTCACCCCAGATAAGTGTACGCAATCTGCGTAAACCCGATTGCTGCGCAACACTGCTACTTCTGAGAATATGCGCATAACAGGCGCACGGATCGCTTATGTCTTTCACGATTGCCATCATCGGCCGGCCCAATGTCGGAAAATCGACGCTGTTCAACCGGCTGGTCGGGCAGAAGCTTGCCCTGGTCGATGACATGCCCGGCGTCACCCGCGACCGCCGCGAGGGACAGGCGCGGCTCGGCGATCTCGAATTCACCATCATCGATACCGCCGGCCTCGACGAGGGCGCCAAGGGCTCGCTGACCGCGCGCATGCAGGAGCAGACCGAAACCGCGATCGGGCTTGCCGATGCCCTGATGTTCGTGATCGACGCGCGCGCAGGCCTGACCCCGACCGACCGCAGCTTTGCCGACTTCGCCCGCCGCGCCAACAAGCCGGTGGTGCTGGTCGCCAACAAGAGCGAGGGCAAGCACGGCGAAATTGGCGCGATGGAATCCTATGCGCTCGGGCTCGGCGATCCGATCCAGATTTCGGCCGAGCATGGCGAGGGCCTGAGCGATCTCTACGACGCGCTGCGCGTGCTGATGCCGGAGCCCACCGAGGAGACGGAAGAGTTCGACGACGACGATATCATCGAGACCGATGAGGAGATCGCCAAACGGCCGATCCGCGTCGCCATCGTCGGCCGGCCCAATGCCGGCAAGTCGACGCTGATCAACCATCTGCTCGGCGAGGAGCGGCTGTTGACCAGCGCGGAAGCCGGCACCACCCGCGATTCGATTTCGGTCGAGGTCAACTGGCAGGGCCGCGATTTCCGCGTGTTCGATACCGCGGGCCTCCGGCGACGTTCGCGCATCGAGGAGAAGCTTGAAAAGCTCTCGGTGGCTGACTCGCTGCGCGCCATCCGCTTCGCCGAAGTCGTGGTGCTGATGATGGATGCGCAGCACAAGTTCGAAGAGCAGGATATGCGGATCGCCGATTTGATCGAGCGCGAGGGCCGCGCCCTGGTGATCGCGGTCAACAAATGGGACCTGATGGGGCAGAAGTCGAACCTCATCTCCGCGCTGCGCGCCGAGGCCGATCACGCGCTGCCGCAGGTCAAGGGTGTGCCGATCATCGCGGTGTCCGGGCTGATGGGCGAGGGCATCGACCGGCTGATGAGCGCGATCGAAGGCGCCTACGCGGTGTGGAACCGGCGGGTGCCGACCGCCTCGCTCAATCGCTGGTTCGAGCAGGCGGTGGACAATAACCCGCCGCCGGCGGTATCGGGCCGGCGGCTGAAGCTCAACTACATCACCCAGGCCAAGGCGCGGCCGCCGAGTTTCATCCTGTTCTGCTCGCGCGCGGACGCCGTGCCGCAATCCTATTTGCGCTATCTCGTCAACTCGCTGCGCGAGTTCTTCGAACTGCCGGGCACGCCGGTGCGCATCTCGCTGCGCGAGAAGGCCAATCCGTTCGCCCACAAGCGCCGGCGGCCGTCCTGAAGCAGGCAAGCCCTGCACTTCACTTCACGCTTGCGTCCGCTTCACCGTCGCTTCCGTCCAAGTCCTGGTTCGCCGTCGCACCTATAATGCCGATATCGGCGAGCGCGGCGTGTCGCCGATGACGCCAGCGGCTCTGGGCAATTCGGCTACGTGTTGACGACGATTTCCGACCCGGGTCTTCGAGGATGGATCCATGGGTCACGAAGCGCAGCTCTTCGAGCTTATCGGCGAGATCTATGACGCCGCGCTCGACCTCACGCTGTGGCATGACGTCGTCGGCAAGGCGGGACGGTTTGTCGGGGGTCAGGCGGCGGCGATCTTTTCCAAGAGCCCGATCGCCGGAACCGGCAATGTCTATTACGATTTCGGCATCGACCCGTATTATCGGGATCTCTATTTCGAAAAATACGTAAAGCTCGATCCCTCCACGACCGGCCATTACTTCGCCGATATCGGGCAGCCGATCGCGACCGCGGATCTGATGCCCTATGACGAATTTCTGGAAACGCAGTTCTACAAGGAGTGGGCCCAGCCGCAGGGCCTGGTAGATTTCGTTTCCGCCGTGCTGGACAAGTCGGTGACGTCCGCGGCGCTGTTCGGGGTATTCCGCAGCGAGCGCGACGGGGTGGTCGACGACGAAGCGCGCCGGCGCATGCAGCTGATCGTTCCGCACATCCGCCGCGCGGTACTGGTCGGCAGGCTGATCGATCTCAAATCCGCGCAGGCCGCGACTTTCGCCGATACGCTCGATGGCCTCAGCGCCGGGATCTGCCTGACCGATGCATCCGGACGTATCGTCCATGCCAACGCCGCCTGCCATGTCATTCTCGCCGCCGGCGATCCGTTTTTCGTGACCGGCGGACGGCTCGTCGCGCGCGATGCGCAGGTCGACCAAACCCTGCAGACGATGTTCGCGGCGGCGGGCGAGGGCGACGCGGCGATGGGAACCCAGGGCATTGCCTTGCCGCTGACCGGACAAGACGGCGCGCGCTACATCGCCCACGTACTGCCGCTCACCTCAGGCGCCCGGCGCCTGACCGGCTTTGCCTATACCGCGGTCGCGGCCGTGTTCATTCGCAAGGCCGCGCTGGAATCTCCCGCGCCGCCGGAAGTCATCGCCCGAACCTACAAATTGACCCCGACCGAGTTGCGCGTTCTGCTCGCCATCGTCGAGGTCGGCGGTGTTCCGGAAGTAGCGATGGCGCTCGGCGTCGCCGAAACCACCATCAAGACCCATCTCGGCCGCCTGTTCTTCAAAACCGGCGCCGCTCGCCAGGCCGATCTGGTCAAGATCGTCGCGGGATACGCATCACCGCTGATCGCCTAGGCGTGTAGCACGTGAGTGGGACTGGCTCGGTACTCGCGGTGTCCCGATAGGGACGACGGCTGCAGCGCCGGAGAACGCCGTGCTTTACAGCTCGAGGTGCGAGCGCTAGTCTTTCGCCATAATATTGCTCTCGGCATTTTAATTTCTGCAGGGAGAATTTGAAGATGAAGAAATTGCTTTTCGCGGCTGCTGTTGCGATCGCCGCATTTTCCTACACAACGAGCCTCCAGGCCCAGACTGGTGGTCAACCCACTAACGGTTCGACCAAGATGGGCAAAAAGACTGCCGGTGCACCAAAGCAAGCAAACTTGCCTCGCTGCACCCGGGCCCGGCAGATGGCCGGAACACCCTGCTCCGGCGGGTGATGGCGATCAAGGCGAAGCAATCGCGGCTTCGCCTTTGCGTCCCGATCGAAAAATGAGGACACTCGTCGAGTGCGCTCGACGGGTTCGCGTCGCGATGTTGGTCCTGGTCTCGCCGGAGCTCAGGCGGCGCGCACCGTATTAAGGAACTTTCCGACTTCAAGCTTGAGCCGGTTGCTGTCGCCGGACAGCGACTGCGCTGCCGACAGCACCTGCGAGGAGGCCGAGCCGGTCTCGCCGGCGCCGCGCTGCACGTCGACGATGTGCGACGAGACCTGCTGGGTGCCTTGCGCGGCCTGCTGGACATTGCGGGAAATTTCCTGCGTCGCCGCGCCCTGTTCTTCCACCGCTGCCGCAATGGTCGATGAAATTTCCGACAATCTTTCGATGGTGCCGCTGATCTCCTTGATCGCTCCGACCGACTCCTGCGTCGCCGCCTGGATGCCGGTGATCTGCTGGCCGATCTCGCCGGTTGCCTTGGCTGTCTGCTCTGCGAGCGCCTTCACCTCCGACGCCACCACCGCAAAGCCGCGACCGGCCTCGCCTGCACGGGCCGCCTCGATCGTGGCATTCAGGGCCAGCAGGTTGGTCTGGCCCGCGATGGTATTGATCAGCTCGACGACATCGCCGATCCGCGCCGCCGCCTTCGACAACTCGCCGACGCGGTCGTTGGTCTTGCGCGCCTGGTCGACGGCCTCGCCTGCCATCCGTGCCGATTCCTGCACCTGACGGCTGATCTCGTTGACGGAGGAGGCCATTTCCTCGGTGGCCGACGCCACCGACTGCACGTTCGTGGAGGCTTCCTCGGACGCGGTCGCGACCATCGTGGTGAGTTCCTGCGCCCGCGCCGCGGTCGCGGTGAGCGTGGAGGCGGAAGCTTCAAGTTCGGTGGAAGCCGACGACACGGTTTCGACGATCTCGCCGACCGCGCCTTCGAAGTCGTCGGCGAGCTTGATCATGTCCTTCCTGCGCTGCTGCGCGGCGATTTGATCCTGCCTGTTCTTGGCTTCGGCTTCCTCGCGGGCCTTTTCCTCGGCCCTGACCTTGAAGGTCTCGACCGCCTGCGCCATGTCGCCGACTTCGTCCTTGCGGTCGAGCCCGGGAAGCACCACGCCGAAATTGCCGCCGGCGAGTTCCTTCATGCCGGCGGTCAGGCCCGATAGCGGCTTGATGATGCCGCGTGCGATCAGGAACGCGATCAGCAGGCCCAGCAATACGGCGGCGCCGGCCACGATTTCCTGCATGGTGATGGTGCCGCTGATACGCTCTTCGGTATCGGCGGTGGTCTTCTTGAAGGCTTTCCCGATCGAATCGATCATGACGTCGAGTTTTCCGATCGCACTCACGGTAAGCGGAGTGATTGCCTTGTAGTAGAGTTCATCTCCGAGCAGAAGGTTGGGTGCAGTCTTGTCAAACGCCTCGGAATATTTGGCGACGCCCGCCTTGACGGACCCGAGCAATGCCGCAAGATTTGCCGGCAGTGCGGCCTTTTCTAGTTCCGCGATCTCCTGCTGGGCTTTCCCGACATTAGTCCTGAAGGTGGTGATACCCTTGGCGTCGCGGGTCGCCAGCGTCCGCCAGTTGGCGACACGAACCAGAAGCACCTTGGCCTCGAGCGCGCCCGCTTCACGAGCGAAATCCGTCTTGTCCGCTGCGTCGACGAATTTCTGGACGTCGGCCGCCATCTTGTCGCCGTCGGTGAACAACAGAGCCCGACCGGCAACCATCTGATTGACGGCTTCACCGAGGGCGATACGCTTTGCCTTCAGCTCTTCGACATCCTTGGCGATGTCCCTATAGGCGGCACGCCGTTCTTCCGACGCGGTCACCTTCATTACCGCATCCAGAAGCTCCGTCGATTTTTTCAGCCGTGTATCGGCTTCCACGAAGGACTTTTCGTCGTGATCGAAGGCATAGCGAAGGATGGCGCGGCGGATCGCCTGAAGTTCAGTAGCGATCTCGCCTGCGCTAATCGTGTTGTTTGACTGTCGCGTCATGGTGTCGACTTGCGCTCGAATCTCTCCCAGTTGCCACACGGCGAAGCCGGCGAGGCCGGCGCAGAACAGCAGCAGCAGGCCAAAGCCTGCATAGAGCCGGCCGCTGATTCGGAGATTGAGAAACGACATCGGAGAAGCCTCGCTGAGGGATCGGGTCGGTGATACGAAAATCATCGCGGCGGGGGGAATTTGCCTTCGAAGACCGCGCGTTGGCGCTCCTCCGGTTGAATGATGCGGCTCATGGCATTCATTAGCGTTAACGATGGGGGTCGTAGTAATACGGGACGTCGAGCGGTATTCGCGAGCGACGAGTGCCGCGGGTTCACCGCGGCATCCTCCGATCGGAGGACGATGGCATCTCGCGGCGGTGCTATTTGACCGGCTGCCGATATTAACAGGCCAGTGCCCATGCCCGGAGACAGCGAGTTTTCCGGCCTCGTCGAGGCCATCTACGATGCCGGGCTCCAGCCTGCGTCGTGGAACGATGTCGTCGTCCGCATCAACGAATTCGTCGGCGGCCGGGCCTGCGGATTGTTCTCGAAGGATTCGATCAGCAAGTTCGGGGTGACGCATTATTACTGCGGTGCCGACCCTCATTTTATCCAGCTCTACTCCGATACCTATTCCAGATTCGATCCGCTGACCATCCTGCCGCGCTTCGGGCATGTCGTGAGCATTCCGGATCTCGTCCGCTTCGATGAATACCGCCGGGGACGCTTCTATCAGGAATGGCTGCGGCCGCAGGGCTGTATCGACGCTGCGAACGTCGTGCTGGAGAATGCGAAGTCAAGCTGCCCCGTGCTCATGACGGTGCTCGCGGGGAAGCGCATGGTCGATGACGAGATGCGCCGGCGCGTGGCGATGATCGTGCCGCACGCACACCGCGCCCTGATGATCAACCGGGCGATCGAGTCCCGAAAATCCGAGGCGATGGCGTTTTCGGAGATCGTGGACGGGCTGAGCGCCGGAATATTCCTGCTCGACGCCAACTGCCGCATCGTTCACGCCAACGTTGCGGCTCGGGAGATCCTCGGCGCGGACGATTTCCTGCGCGCCATCGGCGGACTGCTCGTCGCGCGCGAGGCGCAGGCCAACCAGACCTTGCGCGAAACCTTCGCCGCCGGCGGCAACCATTCATCCACCGCCACGACGATGGCGTTGCCGCTCACGGCACATGATGGTCATCGTTACGTCGCGCATGTGCTGCCGCTGAAATCGCTGGTGCGCAACGGCAGCGGCGCTGGCTCGAAGGCCGTGGCTGCGCTGTTCGTCAGGAGGGTGGAGCTGGACGCCGGATCCTACGGCGAGCTCATCGCGCGCGCCTTCGAATTGACGCCGGCCGAACTGCGGGTGCTGCGTAGTATCGTCGAGGTCGGGGGCGTGCCGCAGACCGCGGAAAATCTCGGCATCGCCGAGACCACGGTCAAGACCCACCTGCACCGCGTGTTCGCCAAGACCGGCGCCAGCCGTCAGGCGGATCTGGTCAAGCTCGCCGCCGGATTTTCCAACCCGCTGGCGATGGCGGAAAAACCCGCCACGTCCGCCGCGGGCGAATATGATGTTCGATCGGCGCATTTGGGTTCGTCGAATCCGGCTAGCGCCGGCCCGCTGGATACGGCGTATCAGCTCCCGATCGGCCGATAAATTTCCGAATTGCCCGTCCGCGTCTCCTCCGACCGCAGGATGCGGCGCATGTTGGCCGACGTTATGGTCCTGCCGTATTTGTTCAGGGATTTGCCGGTGAGCGGCGTTGCCTTTCTTTCGTCGCGCAAGCTGGCGCAGGCCTGCGCGGATTTTCTGTGGCGGCAGGACGCCACGTTGCGCACCCTCGGCCTGGAACAATTGTCGATCGAGGCGGGCTGCGCCAGCGTCGCGATGACCGTGCTCCCGTCCATGGTCAATGGCATCGGCATTACCCATGGCGGTGCGATCTTCACGCTGGCGGACGCGGTGTTTTCGCTGGCCTGCAACAGCTACAACGAGCGGACGGTGGCGTCCCATTGCAGCATCGCGTTCCTGCGCCCGACGAGGCTCGGCGACCGTCTGGTAGCGACCGCCAGCGAAGTCGCGCGATCGGCGCGATCCGGCATCTACGATGTCCGCGTCACCCTGGAAACCACCGTTGTGGCGGAGTTCCGCGCGCACTCGCGCGCGATCGGTGGCGCGCTGCTGCCGCCGACAATGGCCGGGCAGGGCTGACCGGCGCCGAAATCATCCATCAATGAAGCTTGCGAGTTCTGACTCCTGTCGGAAGCCGGGACACTTCGAGTTTCCTCCGAAGTGTCTGACTTGAGCCCGGCGCTTTTCGCGCTGGGCTCTTTTTTTCGCGAAGCTGCCGCAATCGAACGCCGTTTTGGTCCTTTCGATCTGGCACCGCCGATTGCCATCGGCGCGAACGCGTGGCTTAGTCTCCCGGCACTTTAAGCCATCCGCCTGCAAGCCCACGCGAGACTCATGACCGACGAGCCGCCAGCGAGCACCATCGTGGCGCCACTACCAGGCGCCCCGCGCCGTGGCGCGGTGGCCTTCATCTTCGTCACCATTCTGCTCGACATGTTCGCGCTCGGCCTGATCCTGCCGATCCTGCCCAAGCTCGTGGAAAGTTTCGTCGATGACGATACCGCAAGCGCGGCGCGGATTTTCGGCTTGTTCGGCACCGCATGGGCGCTGATGCAGTTTCTGTTTTCTCCGGTGCTCGGCGGGCTGTCGGACCGGTTCGGCCGGCGTCCGGTGGTGCTGTTGTCGAATTTCGGCTTGGCGCTGGATTATGTGCTGATGGCGTTGGCGCCGTCCCTGACCTGGCTGTTCATCGGCCGGGTGATCTCAGGCATCACTTCGGCCAGCGTCTCCACGGCATTCGCCTACATCGCGGACCTGACGCCACCGGAGCAGCGCGCGGCGACTTTCGGCAAGATCGGCGTCGCCTTCGGCGCCGGATTCATTCTGGGACCGGCGGTCGGGGGCTTGCTCGGCGGCATGGATCCGCGGCTGCCATTCTGGGTCGCCGCTGCACTGAGCTTTGCCAACACATTGTATGGCTTGCTGATCCTGCCGGAGTTGCTGCCGAAGGATCGCCGCTCGCCGTTCCACTGGAAGAGCGCCAATCCGCTGGGGGCTTTGCGCCTGTTGGGCTCCGACCGCGTGCTTGCGGGGCTGTCAGTGGTGAACTTCCTCGCCCAGGTCGCGCATGTCGTGCTGCCCTCGACCTTCGTGCTCTATGCGACGTATCGCTACGGCTGGGACGCGGCGACGGTCGGACTGACGCTGGCGCTGGTCGGCGTCTGCTCGATGGCGGTGCAGGGTCTCGCCATCGGGCCGATCGTCAGGCACTTCGGCGAACGCCGGGCGCTGTTGCTGGGGCTCGGCTCCGGCGCCGCCGGGTTTTTGATCTACGGCGCGGCGCCGACTGGCCCGCTGTTCTGGATCGGCATTCCCGTGATGTCGCTGTGGGGCGTGGCAGGCGCGGCGACGCAAGCGCTGACGACGCAACTGGTCGCGCCCGACCAGCAGGGCCAGCTGCAGGGCGCGACGTCGAGCGTACAGAGCGTGTCGCAGATGGTGGGACCGTTCCTGTTCACGCTGACCTTTGCCTATTTCATCGGCGCCCGGGCGCCGGTCAAATTGCCGGGCGCGCCGTTCCTGCTGGCATCGGCGCTGTTGCTGCTGGCGCTTCTGCTTGCGGCCCGCACGCTGGCGAAGGCGCGCGGGCGTTGAGGTCCGGGGCGCAGATGCCCGATCACGGTGCCAGCAACTGGCGGAAGCTCGAATCGAGTCGCGCGTCGGCGCTCCTGATGTTTCCTCTGGAGGTCTCCATCCAGGTCTTGTCGGCGTCCAGTGTCTTCCGCGCCTCGGCGAGCTGGCGTTCGACCTCCTCAGGCTGCGGCCCGCCGATGCCGACGCGCGTCTTCACCATGAACTCCGGCGACAGCACCTGGCGGAACTCGGCCTCGTCCATCGGCAGCTTTGCGTCGGGTAGCTGGAATGAATGGATGGCATCGGCATACAACTCGATGGCCTTGGCATAGGGGAAGGTCTTCGGCTTGAACCCGTTGGCCCGCGCGAACGTCACGATCGAAGACGCAAAACCGTGACCGACGCGGAAGGGAATGTGATGTTCCCGCTGCAGCGTTTCGGCCAGCTCCATCGACGTCGTCCAGTCGTCCTCGAGCTCTTCGAGCGAACGCTGCGGATTGATCGTCAGCGCGTCCAGCACGATGTCGAAATCCCCGAGCATGTTGACGGCGTGGGCGAACAGCCCGATCTCGGCCCACGACGCCTTGTAGTCGGTCATTCCCGTGGTCACATTGTGCGCGCGGAACGTCACCGTGTCGGCCAGCCCGACGACGTCGGAGGCTTCCTCGCGCGCCCGCATGATGACGCCGGGATTGCGCTTCTGAGGCATCGCGCTGCTGGTATAGGTCGAGCCCTCGTCGAGCAGCATCCAGGGCCGGGTCTGATGATATTGCGTGTGGATGTCGTTCAGCACCGCGCCGAGGCGGATCGCGTTGGACGAGACGATCGCCGCCGCCTCGAGCGAAATGTCGGACGGGCTGATCTGGCCGGCGTCGATCGAGTTCTCGATGATTCCATCGAAGCCGAGCAGCTCGGCCATGCGCTTGCGGTTCAGCGGCCAGCTCGAATTGGCGAGCACGGCGGTGCCCATCGCGCAGCGATTGAGCCGCTTGTAGAGTTCGTGAATGCGCTCCGCATCGCGTGCGAACGAGGCTTCATAGCCCAATAGATAATCCGCATAGCTGGTGGGCTGCGCCTGCACGCCGTTGGTATAGGCGGGCATGATCGTATTGACGTTCTTCGCCGCGACCGCCAGCACGCGCGCGCGCATTCCGTTCAGGGCGTCGGAGAAATCGAGCAGTTGGTTGCGAAGTTTCGCCATCCGGTAGGTGGCATACATGTCCTGGCGGCTTCGCCCGGTATGAATGAAGGACGCGTCGGGACCGATTGCATCGGTGATGATCTTTTCGATCTGCAGCACGTCGCTCGGCCTTTTTCCATCAGGCTTGGCCGCCTGCTCGATGGTGAAATTGACGCCGCTCGCCAGTTTTCGCCCGAGTTCGGGAGCAACGATCTTTTCCTCGACCAGCATGACGGCCGAGGCCCGGTTGATCTTGTTGAGCCAGTAAAACTGGTCTTCCGCCTGATCGGTCTTGCTGGTCGCCGAGCTGCCGAGCGCCACGGGGGACGCGCCGACCTTGGCGGCCTGCTGCTTGCATTCAGCCGTGGTCGCGCAAGGTAGCTGGCCGGTGTCCGCCGCCCGGGCGATCCCGGGAACGCAGGCCATCGAAAGCATCAAGGCGGTGATTATCGGTCTCATGTGGATTTCCTCACTTCCAGCTCCGTGCGCCATCCGGCGCGGAGCGAAACAGGCGCAGATTGTTCTTTTCGCCTGGGAGGCGCTGCTGCCGGGGCCAATCTGATCGACCGAAGTCGTTTTGACAATCCCCGTGCCGCCGGCACGCTCGAGAACGGAGGTGGGGAATCCGGCCGGCGGCGATCGGCTATTTCGGCTCGACGGTGTCGCGGAAAAAATCACGCAGCGCCTGGCTGGATCGATCGGCGGCCGATTTGTTGAATTCCGCATGACGCCCGCGATACCAGGTCGGAGACTTCAGGACCGGGAGGTCGAAGGCGAAGTAGGCGTCGGGATAGACGACAAGCCGAACCGGGGCGCCCTGGCCCTTCTGGCGGGAAATTCCCATATCGTCCTCGCCGGCAACCATCTTGCGGCAGGCGTCCGCCGTCGGCAGATCGTCGTGCTCGCCGATCAGGATCAGGGTGGGAACCGTCATGTTTCCCTTGAAGCTGCCGCAAAGCGGAAAGAATGCCGCTGCCGCACGGAACTTGTGTTCGGACGCCCGTTCGATCTCCCCATGTTCGACCGCGGAAATCGTCTGCATGGCGCCCCATGCAAAGCCCACGACGGCGACGCGTCTTGAATCGACGAATTTTTTTGAAGCAAGGAAATTCAGGCCGCGATACGCATCGAGGGTGAGGTCCGGGTACTCGCCGATGCCATGGCCGCAATGGGTGATTCCGCGCGGACCGAAACCGTCGATCGTCAACGCGACGTAACCCCAGGACGAAATCCTGGCTCCCCAGTCTTCATCGACCAGTCTGGCGTACTCGCCGCAGGCGGGAAGCAGCACGACGGCGGGGAAACGGCCGGTGCCCTCGGGCCGCCGCAGGAAACCCTTGAGGTCGAACGGCAAGGGGCTGAGCGAGATTTCGATCTGCTCGGCCGCAGGGACGGAGGGGAGCTGGGCTCGGCACGGGATCGATTGGCCGACGCAAAGGAGGCAGGCAAGAAGCGTGGTGAGCTCGAACAGGCGAAACGATCGGATAGCGGACATGAGACGCCCCCTTCGTCGTTCTCCAGGCTGGCTCAGTTGGCTCTGATCGAAATTTCGTTGTCTTGGCCGCTGCCCTGCTGGTTGTCTTGATCGTCTTGTTGGGCGGTCCGTTCAGATGGGCAGCCGGCCGGATTTTTGCAAATCCGGCCGGAGGCCCGTTTCCGGCTATTTCTTGACCAGCGGACAGTCACTCTGGCTGAGCGGTTTTGCAGCGTCCTCCGGCGAGATCGTGGCGACCAGCTTGTAATAGTCCCACGGATATTTCGACTCTTCCGGCTTTTTCACCTCGAACAGATAGGCCGGGATGAGGCGGCGGCCGTCGGCGCGCAGCGGGCCCTTGCCGAACAAGGGATCGTCGGTCGGCAGTTCCTTCATCTTGGCGACGACCTTGGCGCCGTCATGCGGATTGCCGCCGAGCGCTTCCATCGCCTTCAGATAGTGCAGCACCATGGCGTAGTTGCCGGCCTGGGTCATCGACGGCATCGCATTCTTGTTCGCCAATGCGGCGAACCGCTTCGACCAGGCGCGGGTGGCGTCGTTCTGGTCCCAGTAGAAGGATTCAGTGAACGTCAGGCCCTGCGCGGTCTTCAGGCCGAGCGAATGCACGTCGTTGATGAAGAGCAGGAGCGCGGCAAGCTTCTGGCCGCCAGCGACGATGCCAAATTCGGCCGCCTGCTTGATCGCGTTGGTGGTGTCGCCGCCGGCGTTGGCGAGGCCGACGACCTTTGCCTTCGAGGCCTGCGCCTGCAGCAGGAACGACGAGAAATCTGACGAATTGATCGGATGCTTGACGCCACCGAGCACCTTGCCGCCATTGGCGGTGACCACGGCCGAAGTGTCCCGCTCGAGCGCGTGGCCGAACGCGTAGTCCGAAGTCAGGAAGAACCAGGTGTCGCCCCCGGCCTTGGTCAGCGCCTTGCCGGTGCCGTTGGCGAGCATATAGGTATCGTAGGTGAACGAGACCGTGTTCGGCGTGCAGGCCTTGCCGGTGAGGTCGGCGGAGGCGGCGCCGGAGTTGAGCAGCACCGCGTTCTTTTCCTTGACGAGGTTGCTCACGGCAAGTGCGACGCCGGAATTCGGCGTATCGGCGATCGCATCGACCTTGTCGCTGTCGATCCACTGCCGGGCGATGTTGACGCCGACATCGGGCTTGTTCTGGTGATCGCCGCTGACGACGTCGATCTTCCAGCCCTTCTTGAGCAGGCCGGAATCCTCGACCGCCATCTTGATCGCGACCACCGAATTGGGGCCGCCGATGTCGGCATAGAGGCTCGACATGTCGTTGAGCACGCCGATCTTGACCGTCTTGTCCTGGGCAAAGGCCGGTGCGGCGAACGAAAGCGCGGCGCAGGCGAGAAGCGCGGCGGCGTGCCGCGCGAGGGTCGTCTTCATCAAGTAATCCTCCAAATTTGAAATCGGGCTGCTCTCTTGCCGGAGCCTTGTCCCGTCAGGGTTCGATCGAACGGGCGATCTGCCCTCCCGATAGACGTTCTCGGGCCCTGCTGCAATGCGTTATCGCAGCGCGCCGGACGTAAGTTTGAAGGCTACTGGACACGCTCTCAGGTATTAATTGCCGCGATATGCACGTTATCGCTGAGCGCGCAGGAACGCCCCCGGATAGGCGCGAGCAAATCCGGGGGCGGTTCGAAACAGCTCAGATCATCTGCTTGGATCCGTCGGAGGGCCCGGATCAGGCATTCCTGGTAATGACGACCTCGAGATATTCACCGGGAATCACCAGCGTGCCGTCGTCGGCAATGTTGAATTTCTCCAGCAAAGCCTCGATGTCGGATTCGAGCGCGGCGCCTGCCGTTGCATCGAGCGCCTCGAACGCCTTGACGACCGGGCCGTAATAGTTGCGGAAGATTTCGACCCAGTGCTCAGGCGATTTGTAGCGGAAGACGAAGTTTCTGCTTTGCGCCGCGACGCTGGCCTTCGTGCCGAACAAGCTCCTGAGGTGCGACATGTCGCCCCATAGAGATGGAGACTGCACGCCGAACGGCGGCGGCAAATGCTTGCCGATGGTCTTGAACAATTGCCCGATGAAACCCTCCGGTGTCCAGTTTGCGAGGCCGATCTTTCCGCCTGGACGACACACGCGGATCAGTTCGTCCGCAGCCCGATGCTGGTTCGGCGTAAACATCACGCCGAACGTCGACAGCACGACGTCGAAGCTCGCGTCCGCAAAGGGCAGCGCTTCGGCGTCGGCCTCGCGGAACGCGACCGGCAGCCGGTCAGCCGTGGCTCGCTCGCGGCCGCGTTCCAGCAACGAACTGACGTAGTCGGTGGATGTCACCTCGGCGAAGCGGCGCGCTGCGGCGAGCGTCGCGTTGCCGTTGCCGGCGGCGACGTCGAGCACCCGCTGGCCGCTGCGCAGGTCGACGGCCTCGCAGAGCGTTTCGCCCACAATCTGCAAGGTGACGCCGACGATAGCGTAGTCGCCGGACGACCACGCCTTCTGCTGGCGGCTCTTGATCGCTGTGAGATCGAAACTGGCGGGATTGATGGCTTGAACGGTCATGGTGGCGTTTCTCCTGGTTGAAATTGATGATGCGGCGGGGTGGAGCACCGGCCTATTCGGCCGGTGCTTCGGTGCTGCGAGCCGGATCGGCGCGCAGTGTTCGGGATTGCGGAAGGCGGTTGCGCCACGGCAACAGCATCGAGACGCGATCGCGGTAGCGGCGGTAGTCGTCGCCGAACAGCGCGACCAGGTCGCGTTCCTCCAGCGAGATGCCGAGCAGGATGTAACCGGTGGTCGCGGCGGCAAATAGCAGGTGCCCGGCCGTCATGGTGGGTGCGGCCCAGAACGCGATGATGAGGCCGAGGTAGATCGGGTGCCGCACGAATTTGTAAAACAGCGGGCTCCGGAACCGCGGCGCCGGCACCTTGCCGCCGACGAGATTGCTGGCGACCTGCTGTATGCCGAACAATTCGAAGTGGTTGATGAGGAACGTGCTCGTCAACATGATCAGCCAGCCGGCAAGGGAGACTCCCGTCAGGGCAACCGCGATTGCGGGATTGTCGACCTGCCAGATCACCGCGGGTATCGGGCGCCACTGCCAGTACAACAGCAGCAGCGTGAAGCTGGCAAACAGCACATAGGTGCTGCGCTCCATCGACGCGGGCACGTATCGCGTCAGCCATCGCTTGAATGGCTGCCGCGCCATCACGCTGTGCTGAATTGCGAACAACGCCATCAGGCAGAGATCGACGAGCACGGCCTGTGCCAGCGGAACCGGCATGCCGCTGTCGATGGTCTTCGGCACGACCTGCCCGATGACGAAACCGATGGCGTAAAGGATTGTCCCGAAGGACAGCAAATAGGATACGATGCCGTACAGAAAAATGAGCAGTCGGTTCATGTCAGTCTCCGTGAAGTCAGTGCTGAAAAATTGATGTCGTTTGCCGTGGTTATGCGCGACGGCTGCGCCGTTTGGCGCGCAAGGCCAGAAATCTGCCCGGATCGGTAGTGAGCGGAGTTGAAAGGCTTTCGATCACATCTGCGCGGGACAATCCGATGTCGGCGAGCGAGCGGTCGTCGATATGGAGCAGCGGCTTGATCGCCGACCGCATCAGCAGTGCCGCGATGAACTCGGTTATCCGGTGGCCTGCTCTGGCAGCCCATTTCTTGATCATGACAGTCTCCGTCGGCTAAGGTGCAATGCGCCAGACCAAGGTCCGCGCCTCTGAGGCCGATGGATATTGTCGAAGGGCTATTCTCTCAATGATCGGGACGCCGCCTTCATTTGCAGCAACGCCGGAAAGCGCAAGCGCCGGTCATGATGTGCTCGCGGAGATGTTACGCGCGGTGCGTCTGACCGGATCGGTGTATCTCAACGCCTGCTTCACCGCGCCGTTCGGAATCGTGAGCCCCAAGCATTTCGACGAGCACACGCCGATGGCGCATCTGCGTCACATCAGCATCTTTCATTTGATTTCCGCCGGTGAGTGCAGCGTCGAACTCGCGACCGGCGAACGACGCAACGTCTCGGCCGGCGATATTCTGCTGATGCCGTTTGCCGACACGCACAAGTTCTGGAGCGGCCGTCCCGCGGAGCTCGCCGTCGCGGACGATGTCGTTCGCCCTGGACCGATGAAGGGAATGTGGAACATCAACCACGGCGGCGGCGGCCAGGAAACACGAGTGGTCTGCGGGTTCATCGAATCTTCGGAGTTCTTGCTGACTCCGGTGTTTCGCACCCTGCCGCCGTTGCTGGTGGATCGGACGGGGGATGATCAGGTTAGCGCCCTCATCGCATCCACCGTGAAACAGATACTGGCGATGACCGAAAGCGCGGCCGCCGGCAGCGAACTCATGCTTGGCCGATTGATGGAGCTGCTTTTCGTCGAAGTATTGCGCCGTTACGCCATGAGCCTGCCGCCGAGTGCCAAGGGCTGGTTTGCAGCCCTCAACGATCCGATGGTCGGCCGCGCCCTGCAGTCCATGCATCGCGATCCCGCGCGGCGCTGGACGGTGGACGATCTGGCGCACGAGGCCGGCTCCTCGCGCACCGTGCTCGCCGAGCGATTTCAGGCCGTGCTCGGCCAGGCGCCGATCGAATACCTCACCAGCTGGCGGATGCAGCTCGCGGCCGAACGTATCAGAACCGGCCGGGATGGTCTTGCGGCCGTTGCCGCCGAGGTCGGCTATGACTCCGAAGCGGCGTTCAACCGTGCCTTCAAGCGGGTAACGGGCGTCACGCCAGGGCGGTGGCGCGACAGCCCCCCGCCGGCGACCGGCGGCATCGCATTCGGCCCGAAGGGCGCGGGCAGTTGATGAAGGCGGACCCGATCGCGCCTTGCCCGAGCGGCGCGTTCCCTATTGCAGCGCATCCGAGGTCAGCCTGAACTTCTGGATTCGCTTTCCGGTGTCGACTTCCGCAGTATAGACGTTGCCTTTTTTGTCGACCGCCATGGCGTGGATCCAGTGGAATTGCCCGGCATTGCGGCCGTTGCGGCCGAAGCTGCCGACCACGGTGCCGTCGTCGCGCTTCAGCACCCGGATCTCGTTGTTCTCGCCGTCGGCGCTCAAAAGATAAGTCTGCTTCGGATCGGGCCAGATCGCGATGTCCCACACCGCGCCGTTGCCGAGCGTGTTCTTCTCGAAGAACCACTCTTTCACGAAGCTGCCGTCCTTCTTGAACACCTGGATGCGGTTGTTGATGCGGTCGCAGACATAGACCAGCCCGTCATTGGCGATCTTCACGCAATGCACGGGGTTGGCGAATTGCTGCGAAACGGGAGCCGCGGGATCGTAGGCCGGCTGCTTCGCATCGTCGGGCTTGTTGCCATAGGCGCCCCAGTGCCGCTTGTAGGCGCCTGTCGTGGCGTCGAACACAATGACACGGTGATTGCCGTAACCGTCGGCGACATAGATTTCGTTCGCCTCCTTGTCGATCGCGGTCTCGGCGGGTTTTCCCAGTTGCGTGGTGTCGTTGCTTCCCTTGCTCGGCGCGATCTGTCCGATCTGCGAGACGAACTTGCCGTCGAGGGTGAATTTCAGGATGGCGTTGTCGTTGTCGGCGTTGCCGCCGATCCAGACGAAACCGCGTTCGTCGACCTCGATGCCGTGTTCGCGGCCTACCCACTGGTAGCCTTCGCCGGGCCCGCCCCAGGAGCGCAGCAGGTTGCCGTCGGTGTCGAATTCCAGCACCGGCGGCGCCGAGACGCAGCATTTCGAGCGCGGCGGCGTCAGCGCCGCACCCTTCTCGTCGTCGGTCAGCGAGCGTGGCCGGTGGATGACCCAGATATGGCCCTGCCAGTCGACGGTGATGCCGCCGACCTGGCCGAGGATCCAGTTGTTCGGCAGCGGCTTCGGCCAGGATGCCTCGACCGCAAAGGTCGGAATCTCGGTGGCGTTAGCGGCGCGCGTCAGCGCGGGCGTTAAGATCAGGAGGGCGGAGGCGAGGAGGAGGGAAGCGGTTCTGTAAAGACGCGCGGCGGTACGTCCCTGATAGCCGCGATGGAGCATCGGCGTCATGGCATCCTCCCGGGATTTTCGCGCGGGTTTTTCCCGCTTGGGAGGCAAGTGAATAGCGCGGAGGTGTGGGAGTCAATTGCGTGAGGCAGGTAAACCTGCTGCAACAAAAATGCCGTCATCGCCCGCGAAAGCGGGCGATCCAGTACGCCGCGGCCTATCGGCTGCTTACAACCGTCTCTGGAATACTGGATCCCCGCTTTCGCGAGGGACGACGAGCGATATGCGCTCACGCCGGCGCGCGGAAACTCAGCAGCTTGCGGGTCGGATAATCATAAAGCTTGCCGGTCTCGCCCCACGCCGGCGCGCACATCGGCAGGATGAATTCGGCGGCCTGTTCCGGGGTGTCCAGCGTCATCGGGTCTTCGCCGGGAAACACCGTGGCGCGCATCCGGGTGCGGATCGGGCCGGGATTGAACAGATTGACGCGAAGCGGCGTCGAGGCCGTCTCGTTGGCCCACACCCGCACCAGCGCCTCCAGCGCGGCCTTGGAGGCCGCGTAGGGGCCGAGATAGGCGAGCGCCTTGCTCGCGGCCGCCGACGTCACGAACACGGCGCGGCCGGCATCGGACTGCCGCAGCAGCGGCTCCATGCAGCGGATCAGCTGGAAATTCGCTGATGCGTTGACGGCCATGACGTCGTTCCACGGCTTTAATTCGATATGGCCGAGCGGCGAGGAGGGGCCGGCGACGCCGGCATTGCCGACGAGAATGTCGAGCTTGCCATGACGCTCGTGGAGCGCGGCGCCGAGCCGGGCAATGCCATCGAAATCGGTCAGGTTGAGCGGCACCAGCGTGGCGCTGCCGCCGTCGTTGCGGATCTCGTCGTCGAGTTCTTCCAAGCCCGCTTGCGTCCGCGCCACCGCCACTACATGCGCGCCGGCTTTTGCCAGTGCGCGCGCGGCAGCATAGCCGATGCCGCGCGAGGCGCCGGTGACGAGAGCGATACGGGAGGCGAGGGATGTTGTCATCGAAGCAACTCTGTCAGCGTCGTCCCCGCGAACTCAGGGGACCCATACGCCGTGACGGTTATGATGGCGTAAGGCGCGAGTTGCCTTCGCGTCGCATCAATGAAGGCCGGTGGTTATGGGTCCCCGCGTTCGCGGGGACGACAATTAGCTCGCTTCCGCCAGCAGCGAAAGCTGCCGCGGTTGCGGCTCGACCTGGGTCTGGTCGGTGAGGTGGGTGGGATAGGCGCCGGTGAAGCAGTGGTCGGAGAATTTCGGATTGGCGGGATCGCGGCCGGGCTCGCCCATGGCGCGGTACATGCCGTCGATCGACAGGAACGCCAGCGAATCCGCGCCGATGATCTCGCGCATTTCCTCCAGGCTGTGGGTCGCGGCCAACAGGCCGCCGCGGTCGGGCAGGTCGATGCCGTAATAATCGGGGTAGAGGATCTGGGGCGAAGCGAGGCGGAAGTGCACCTCGGCCGCGCCGGCATCGCGCATCATGCGCACGATCTTCTTCGAGGTGGTGCCGCGCACCAGCGAATTGTCGATCAGGATGATGCGCTTGCCTTCGATCGCGGCGCGGTTGGCCGAATGTTTCATGCGCACGCCGAGTTCGCGCACGCTCTGGGTCGGCTGGATGAAGGTGCGGCCGACATAATGGTTGCGGATGATGCCGAGCTCGAACGGCACGCCGGAATGCTGGCTGTAGCCGATCGCCGCGGGCACGCCGGAATCCGGCACCGGCACCACGACGTCGACGGGAACGTGGCTTTCGCGCGCGAGCTGGGCGCCGAAGGCCTTGCGGACGTCATAGACCGAGCGCCCGCCGACGATGGAATCCGGCCGCGAGAAATAGATGTATTCGAAGATGCAGGGCCGCGGCGGTTTCGGCGGGAACGGCTTGTGGCTCTGGGCGCCGCGCTCGTCGAACACGATGATTTCGCCGGGTTCGACATCCCTGACATATTTCGCGCCGATGATGTCGAGCGCGCAGGTCTCCGACGCCAGGATCGGGCAGCCGTCGAGTTCGCCCAGGACCAGCGGGCGGATGCCGAGCGGGTCGCGGGCGCCGATCAGCTTCTTGTTGGTCATCGACACCAGCGAATAGGCGCCCTCGATGGCGCGCAGCGATTCGATGAAGCGGTCGATGAAGCGGTTGCGCTTGGACTGGGCGACCAGATGCAGGATCACTTCGGTGTCGGTGGTGGACTGCATCATGGCGCCGTTGCGCACGAGTTCGCGGCGCAGCGTCAATCCGTTGGTAAGGTTGCCGTTATGGCCGACCGCAAAGCCGCCGGCATTGAGCTCGGCGAACAACGGCTGCACGTTGCGCAGGATGGTCGCGCCGGTCGTGGAGTAGCGGACATGGCCGATGGCGACCGGGCCGGGGAGGCGTTCGATCACCTCGCGGCGGGAAAAGGTGTCACCGACGAGACCGAGCCGCCGCTCGCTGTGAAAACGGGTGCCATCGAAGGAGACGATGCCGGCGGCCTCCTGGCCACGGTGCTGGAGGGCGTGCAGCCCGAGCGCGGTGATGGCGGCGGCCTCGGGATGGCCGAAGATGCCGAAAACGCCGCATTCCTCGCGAAGCGTGTCGCCGTCCAGATCGGCGTCTGTCAGATGGATTGGACCGAGATCCAGTTGGTATTGTGCGGCGTCTTCGGAAGGGCTCGGTTTAAGGTCCATCGCGCCTCGCTTTTGGCCTGGTTTCACTTCGCTGCGGGCTTTTCGATCAGCTTTTTAAGGCTGTCGCGCGCAGGCTTGGTGTAGCCGTCGCCGGACGCCGGCGGGGCCGGCTCGGTGTCAGTCTGCTCATCGTCTGGTTTATTCTTCTTGAATTTCTTCAAGATGGTGTTCTCGGGGTCGTCCGGCAAGAGCGACATTAACCAATCCCCGGTCCCCTGCAGGACCACCCGGGATTTGGCCCCGGTAACCCAGTCGGGCCGCTGCTTGTCCGGGACCAGCCAGGAGAAGAACAGGAAGGCGACGACCACGATCAGGAGGCCCCTGGCGAGGCCGAACAGGAACCCCAGGGTCCGGTCCAGGGCGCCGATCCGGGAATCCAGGATCATGTCGGAAATCCGCACCGTGATGATGGAAACCACGATCAGGGTACCAATGAAGACACCGGCCACCACCACCACGCTGGCGACGGTGTCGTTGTTGAAATAGGTTTTTGCGGTCGGCAACAGCCTGCCGAAGGCATAGAGGGTGACCAGCGCCGCCGCGCCCCAGGCCGCGATCGACAGGATTTCGCGCATGAAGCCGCGTACCATCGCGAGCAGGCCGGAAATCAGCATCACACCGAGCAGGACGAGATCGAGTATCGTGATTGGCATCGGCTAGTCAGGTCCGCCCGTGAGTTCCAAACCGCGAATCGGCATCTCGATGCCGTGCCTCAAGTGAGGGGCAGACGGCCCCTCTCGCAAGGCCGGAAATCGCTCTGTCCCGACCCTTGCGCGCGGGTGGTATAGCGGCGAGGGCGGGTTGCGTCACCTGCGGCTAGCCTTCCTGACGCCGGAATCTCGCAGGTGTGGCATTTTTCTCCACTGCCGCGGGCTCGCGGTTGCCGTCCCGGTTGCCTCTCGGGGTTCCGCGCGCGGCGATCTCCGCAACCAGGGTGGTCAATCCGCCCACGGTATTGAGAGAGAGCCCGGCGTCGCCGCCGACCTCGCCGCGGGCCGATTCGGGCAACACGGCGCGGCCGAAGCCGAGTTTGGCCGCCTCCTTCAGCCGTGCCGAGGTCTGCGCCACCGGGCGGACCGCGCCCGACAGCGAAATCTCGCCAAAATAGACCGCGTCCGTCGGCAGCGGCGCATTGACCAGCGACGACACCAGCGCCGCGGCGGCCGCGAGATCCGCCGCCGGTTCCTGGATGCGCAGGCCGCCCGCGACATTCAGATAGACGTCGTGGCCCGAGAGTTTCACGCCGCAATGGGCCTCCAGCACCGCCAGCACCATCGACAGCCGGCTGGGGTCCCAGCCCACCACGGCGCGGCGCGGGGTGCCGAGCGTGGTCGGGGCCACCAGCGCCTGCAATTCCACCAGCACCGGGCGGGTGCCCTCGATGCCCGCGAACACCGCCGTGCCCGGGCTGCCGAGGTCGCGCTCCGACAGGAACAGCTCGGACGGGTTGGAGACCTCGCGCAGGCCCAAGTCCCGTCATCTCGAATACGCCGATCTCGTCGGTCGGCCCGAACCGGTTCTTCACCGCACGCAGAATCCGGAACTGCTGCGAGCCTTCGCCCTCGAACGACAGTACCGCGTCCACCATGTGCTCGACCACGCGGGGACCGGCGATCTGGCCGTCCTTGGTCACATGCCCGACCAGGATGATGGCGGCGCCGGATTTCTTGGCAAAACGAATCAGCGCCTGCGCCGAGGCGCGCACCTGCGTCACCGTGCCGGGCGCGGATTCCACCGTGTCGGTCCACATGGTCTGGATCGAATCGATCACGATCAGCCGCGGTACCGTGCCTTCCGACAGCGTGGAGACGATGTCCTCGACCGAGGTTTCCGCGGCTAGCTGCACCGGTGCGTCCGCCAGCCCCAGCCGCTCGGCGCGCAGCCGCACCTGGGCGACGGCTTCTTCGCCGGAAATATAGACCGCGCGGTGCCCGGCCCGCGCCATCAGGGAGGTAGCCTGGGTCAGCAGCGTCGATTTCCCGATGCCGGGGTCGCCGCCAACCAGAAGCACCGAGCCGCGCACAAAACCGCCGCCGGTAACGCGGTCGAGCTCGGCCATCCCCGACGGCAGGCGAGGCGCGTCCTGGCTCTTGCCGGTCAGGCTTTCCAGCGCGAACGTCCGGCCTTTGCGTTTGCTGCGGATCGACACCGGCATCGAGGTCGCGCCGGTGGTGTCCTCCTCGGAGAGCGTATTCCACTCGCCGCAGGACTCGCACTTGCCCTGCCAGCGGTTATACGCCGCGCCGCAGTTCTGGCAGACGAAGGAGAGGGTGGATTTGGCCATGAAGGGGTCGGCTCGTTGTTGTTCCTATTTTGTTCTATAGCTCATATGCGGTTGGTTCGCGACAGAAAACTCGCTCGGCATCCGGCTCTGCGCACAAGTTCATGCGGACCTCCAATGTTCGGAAGGCCACAGCTCGTAGAAGGGGTTGAGCGCTTGCGAAACCCATCGCCTCGTTGAGCGTCGCGATGGATATCGCTGCGCTCCACTCATCGTACGCACTGTTTCAACAAATTCGTTGTCGTGCATCCCGCCGAAGGAGATGGTGATTAGGTTGTCGCGCGTGTAGTTGGGTGTTTCTGCAAGGCCGCGCGGCCGTTTCGATGAGGTTTGGACAACAGAATGAGCCGTTTCTGGAGCAGTCTGACGCAAGAGCTGAGGCCCTATGTGCCGGGCGAACAGCCCCGCATGGCGGACTTGGTCAAGCTCAACACCAATGAAAGTCCGCTTGGTCCTTCGCCGCGCGCGTTGGAAGCGATTCGCGGCGAGGCGACGGATAGCTTGCGCCTATATCCGGACCCGCAGGCCACCGCGCTGCGGGCTGCCCTGGCCACCTACCACCAGGTGCGGCCCGAACAGGTGTTCGTCGGCAACGGCTCGGACGAGGTGCTGGCGCACGCCTTCTCCGCTTTGCTGAAGCATGATGCGCCGTTGCTCTTCCCGGACATCACCTACAGTTTCTACCCGGTCTATTGCCGCCTGTTCGGCATTGCCTACGAGGCCGTGCCGCTCGATCCGGCCATGCAAATCCGCGTTGCCGACTATCGCCGGCCGGCCGGCGCGCTCATCCTGCCCAATCCGAATGCGCCGACGGGAGTTGCGCTGTCACGGGCCGAGATCGTGACGCTGCTTGAGGAACATCCCGACGCTCCCGTGGTGATCGACGAGGCCTATGTCGATTTCGGCGCCGAGACCGCTGTACCGCTGGTCGCCTCCCACCCGAACCTCTTGGTCGTGCAGACCATGTCCAAATCCCGGGCCTTGGCCGGCTTAAGGGTCGGCTATGCGATCGGCGACGCCGACCTGATCGAGGCGCTCACCCGGGTGAAGGACAGCTTCAACTCCTATCCTCTTGGCCGGCCCGCCCAGGCCGGCGCCATCGCCTCGCTGGAAGACGAAGCCTGGTTTCAACAGAGCCGGGCTCGCGTGATTGAAGGCCGGGAGCGGCTGAACCGCGGACTGGTCCGGCTTGGCTTCGACGTGCTGCCGTCCTCCGCCAACTTCGTCTTCGCGTGTCATCCGGCGCATGAGGGCGCGCCGCTGGCCTCAGCGCTGCGCCAACGCGCGGTGATCGTCCGCCATTTTTCCGCTCCTCGCATCTCCGACTATCTGCGGATAACCGTGGGCACAGACGGGCAGATTGACCGGCTGTTGTCGGCCCTGTCGGACATCCTGGGCAGCAAGCCCGCATCCGGCTAAATAAAAATTTAGGCTGATGCACTGCCTTTGCGTTCGCAATGCCGGGCCGATCATAAACCCTATTTAGAAGGCCATGACTTAGAAGGCGATGACGCGTGTCGAATACCGATCGAACACGATCGGTGGCTCGTCGTGTGAACCGTTCGCGCAAGAGTGATCTTAGCTTGATGAGCTTTCCTCGAGGCACCGCCTACATGACGGTTGTCGAGAAAATCGCCTCGAATCATATCGCGATCACGCATTTTGCGAGAAACCCGCGTTCCACAGCATGGACAGGCCGGCCACGACCATGATGCCGTCCATCACCAGCCGGAACATCTCGGGTTCGAGCCGAAGCACAAAGCGCTTGGCGATGAAGGCGCCGAACATCAGCGAGGAGCCGGCGATCAGGCCCTTCAGCGCGATATCGCCCGTCAGCGCGCCGAAGCGCTGAAAGGTGATCGATTTGCTGAAATAAAGTCCGAGCGAACTGGCCGCTTCGGTGGCGAGGAACGCGCCGCGGGTGAGGCCGTAGAACAGAAACAGCGGCACGCTCAAGGGCCCGGTCGATACCACGATGCCGGTGAGATAGCCGATCACGGCGCCGCCGAGCGCGAGATGCCACAGCGAGAATTTCAGTTGATGCCGCGCAAGCCAGTGCCGCGCCGGCACCATCGCGATCAGGAACAAGCCGATCGAAATGTCGACCGCGCGCGACGGCAGCGCCAGCAGGGTGCGGGCGCCGAGCGCCGCGGCCGGAATGCCGGTGACGGAATAGGCGGCGCAGGCGCGCCAGTCGACCTCGCGCCACCAGGCGAGGATCCGCGACAGATTGGCGAGCACGGCGGCGACCGCCATGATCGGCACCGCCTGCTTCGGCCCATAGGCGTAGACCAAGACCGGCATCAGCATGATCGAGGAGCCGGTGCCGACGATGCCTGAGAGGGTGCCGGCGACGAGCCCGACCGCGAGGACGAAGAGGAAGTTCAAGGCGGCGTGTCTCCCGTGAATCTGGCCAGCAACGTTGGCACCGATCATGAATATTGGTCATCCACGAATCGGGAAATAGCCGTCGGCGTGGCGGAGATCGGTTCATATCCCTTGAGGAAGCCGCGTAAGCATTTTTTGGGCGCGCGCGAATTAGTGTTCGAGCGACTTGCGGCCGTCAGGTGCCTTACGCGACTGATACAGTTTAACGACGCTTCGCGCCGTTTCGACGGTCAGGCGAGAAAATCTTGCTTTCAACGTGTCAAGGCGTTGCCCGGAAAGTCTGAAATCCGGTGCGCCAAGAAAGAGGAGTGACATCGTGGTCTCCCACGAATAATCAAGAGACTTGGCAAAAATGATGGGCATTTCGCCGGTGCTATCGATCAATCCTCGCTCGATGACGTTTGCAGGCAGCAAGCACAACAATGAGAGTCCTATCGTCACTTCCGGAAATTTATGCGACTGGGCATATTCGAAAATATTCTCTTCACGCAGATTGCCGTATCGATGAAGTGAGGAGATGGCTTTTTTGGCACGAAAATAATCCGCTGACGCGGGGCCGAACACCGAGTGCAATTGGCTGGTGACATCGGTGACGAGAGCTTGAACTTCGGCCGCCATGTCCGGACGCTCCCGTTCCAGCTTCTTTCTCACCTCGTATGATGCCCTGGCAATCAACTGCTGGAAAATAGGTCGCGGAATGTCGCTACGTTGACCGAGAATTTCGATCAGGATCGAGTCGCGATCGGATCGCTTCACCAGTTTCAGAAACGCCAAATTCGAAAAACGCGCCCCGGCATTTCCTGCCACCGAGCTCACGACCTTCTTGTTGCCGGCTTCTACCAGCACGTCCGTAACCGGCTCGGTGATGGTCTCTCTCTTTGATATTGCGAGGAGGTGTTGCTGACTCCCCGAGCTCGCAACCGAAACCAGGGTTCGCACGTCGACCCGTTTTGAATGCCTGAGGACGGGTTCGGCAACGAGGATCGATTTATCGGCGGCTAGCTTGTTGACGCAGCTGACCGGGGCGTTGTCGGCAAAGGCAAGCTGTCTTGCGAGTTGCGCCCGTGCCACTATCTCGAGGTCGCGCGCGAGCCTCTCAATTATCTGTCCAAAGACCCAGATGTGGTTCTCGGAATAGTGACCGGTTATTAGAACATCCGTCGTGTGCCACAAGGCCCGCAACAGGCTTTCATCAGAGCCTCGCGAAATGGACTCTTCAAGCTCCTGCAAAAGCGACGTGGTACCATCCATTGGGCCGCTCTAGCTGTTATGAAAACAAACTTGAAAAAACACTCGCAGGTTATGCATTGTGATGAATATTGCTAGCTGGTCACCGATCTAATTCAACTCGGCGGCTTGCCAATGTTTGCAACCTGCAACCTCGCCCTAATCAACCAACCTTAATTTCGTCCCACCAAGTCCTTCCCTTTCAAGTTTCTCTATACGAAGCTTTCGGAGGCGGTCGTGTTCGTCCTGGAAATCCTGAAGGGCGTGATGCAGGTCTGATGCGGCCTGGCGCATTCGGCTTCGTATCTCATGGCGTTCGGACAGACTGAAGTGCGTCGATCCCAAATCTTCCCACGCCACTCGTAGCAAATGTTTCAGCCCGACAATGTTTTTGGCAATCACTTCGAGTTCTGTCATCCGCGTCTCTTGATGACCAATGCCCAAATTATTCTGTGAGCAGTTCCGATTCGCAACGAATTTTCGTCGGGAACTTGCGGAGCAAGACAGATCGTGGCGATACAGCCCGCTGAGTGTCTGTGCCGCTGTGGTCCGGAGGCCGGGGCGTTGGCCAAGCGATACTCAGATAGCGACATCACTACTCAGATTGTGACGGGGTCCCTGCAATTTTTCTGCTCGCGCGACGCTTGGTTAACCGGCCCTCACCGCGAAGGCAAAAAGACCGGCGATCCCGCCTCCGAACCATTAAAAATTGAAGCGTATTCAATTCAGATCGCCGAGGACTTTGGATCCGTCATGAACAGCCAGAACACGCCGCCGCTGCCCGTCACCGCGTTTGAGGCCATCGCCAACATAGCGCCGCGCGACGAGGCACCGGAGCAGCTGAGCTTTCCGTGGTACGCGTCCACCATGCTGGCATTCGAATCCTTCGAGGTGATCCGTCTTCGCCTGGAAAAACTGCTGATCGGCGGCGATGCCGCGGATCGCGAGGCCCGCCTCATGGTCAACGAGAAGATCGATGCCTTGCTCGAAGCCGGGGCGAACCTGATGGCCGGCGCAACGCCTGCTTCCATCGTCGAGCGCTATCGCCAGCATGTCGCGGCGAATACCAAGCGCCTTTCCGCTATTTGAGCATGATCCACGCCGGCGCATGGTCGCTGGCGCCTTCTTCGCCGCGCACCTTGCGGTCGACACCGGCCTTGTCCAGGCGGCTGCTGAGGACAGGGCTGAGCAAGAGATGATCGAGCCGCAGGCCGGCATCGCGCGGCCAGCGGTTTCGCTTGTAATCCCAGAACGTGTAGATCGGCTTTTCCGGGTGCAATTCGCGGATCGCGTCGCACCAGCCCTGCGCCATCAGCGATTTGAACGCAGCGCGGCTTTTCGGCTGGATCAGCGCATCCTTATCCCATGATTTCGTCGGATAGATATCGAGCGGCGTCGGCGCGACGTTGTAGTCGCCGGCGAGCACGGCCGGGATCTCCTGCTTGATGAATTTTGCGGCGTGCGATCTCAGCCGGCGGAACCAGTCGAGCTTGTAGTCGAATTTCGGTCCGGGCTGCGGATTGCCGTTCGGCAAATAGATGCTGGTGACGACGACGCCGTTGACGGCGGCCTCGATATAGCGCGCCTCGCGGTCGCTGGAATCGCCGGGCAACTGGTCGCGGATCAGCACGGGATCGGCGTTGCGCGCCAGGATCGCGACGCCGTTCCAGGTCTTCTGCCCGCGCCAGACCGCGCCGTAGCCGGCCTTGTCGATTGCGGCGTGGGGAAACTCGGCGTCAGTCGCTTTCAGTTCCTGCAGCGCGACGACATCGGGCTTTGCCGCGCGCAGCCAGCGCAACAGATTGGGCAGGCGGCGGTTGACATTGTTGACGTTGAAGGTGGCGATTTTCATGGCAGAGTGGCGGATGTCGTTCGGTGAAAAGGGAGGGATTAAATGCCAAAGCTTGGTTTCGCCGTTGTCGCCATCGCGCTGGGATTTTCCACCGCCGCTTTGGCGCAGACGCTGACCTCGGAAGAGCAGGCGGCCTGCAAGGAGGATTTTCAAAAATACTGCAAGGGCACCGTGCCCGGCGGCGGCCGCATCGTTGCCTGTCTGAACAAGCAGTATGCCGAACTCGCCGCACCCTGCAAGAAGGTGCTCGACGCGCAGAAGAAATAGCGAACGATCGAGCGAAAGGCGCTAGCTTGCGGCGGCAACGGCTGCGGCCTCGGCCGCGCCGCCCTTGTAGACCCGCGCGTAGCGTCGGCCGAGGCTGGTGAGGACTTCGTAGCCGATGGTGCCGAAATGGTGGGCGAGTTCGTCGACCGTGATGCCCTCGCCAATCAGCGTCGCCATGTGGCCGCGCCGCGCGGCGTTCTTCTCGAGATCGGTGATGTCGACGGCGATCAGGTCCATCGAGACGCGGCCCGCGATCGGGCAGCGCTTGCCGGCGACGATCACCTCGGCGCCGCGGGTGCCGTCATTGCTGCCGCCGGCGCGGAAATATCCGTCGGCATAGCCGGCGGAGACGATCGCGAGTTTGGTGGGCCGCCGCGCGGTCCAGGTTCCGCCATAGCCGACGGTCTCGCCTTTATCGAGCGAGCGGATATGCACGATGCGCGCCTTGAGGTCGACCACGGCCTGCATCGGATTGTCGGCTTCCGGCGTCGGATTGATGCCGTAGAGGCCGGCCCCCGGCCGCACCAGGTCGAACTGGAACTGGGCGCTGAGGAATACGCCGGACGAATTTGCCAGCGAGGCCGGCACGCCGGAGAACAGGCTGGCGATTTCGCGGAAGCTGGCGAGCTGCCTGGCGTTTTGCGGATGATTGAGCAACTCGGCGCAGGCGAGGTGGCTCATGACCAGCGTGATGCCGTGGTCGCCGGCATTGATCCGGGGAATGATGCCCTGCGCTTCCGAGATCGTGAGACCAAGCCGGTTCATGCCGGTGTCGATATGAATGCCGGCGCCGCCTTCCCAGCCCGAGCGCCGGCAGAATACGTCCCATTCGGCGAGTTCGTTGAGATCGCCGATCACGGGCCTGGCGTTGAGCTCGGCATAGGCATCGCCGCAATTCTGGAAGAAGCCGTCGAGCACATAGATGGCGGCCGACGGTACCGCGGCGCGAGCGGTGCGGGCCTCGTCCACGGTGGCGACGAAGAACGTCTTGCAACCGGCGGCGGCAAGGGCCCGGGCGACCGGATCGAGGCCGCAGCCATAGGCGTCCGCCTTGATCACGCCGGCGCATTCGGCCGGCACCGCGGTCTTCTCGAGCTTGCGCCAGTTGGCGACGACGGCGTCGAGATCGACGGTCAGGACGCCGGTGGCGGGCGCGAGCGCCGCCGCTTGAACGGCCTCGGGCGACAGCAGCTCGCTGACCGATTTCGGGTCGGGGGCGATGTTCATGCCGCCGTTTTACGCGCGACCGTGCGGCGGTTCAACCGGGCAAGCCGCGTCAATAGGACCGATCCGGAAGCTGGCCGTCGGGGGCGAGATCGCCGAACCGGGTGACGTTGGCCTCGAAGTGCAGTTCGACGGTGCCGGTCGGGCCGTGGCGCTGCTTGCCGATGATGACTTCGGCCTTGCCATGCGCGAGGTCCATTTCGGTCTGCCACTTGGCGTATTCCTCGGTGCCGGCGCGAGGTTCCTTGTTGGCGAGGTAATACTCCTCGCGGTACACGAACATCACGACGTCGGCGTCCTGTTCGATCGAGCCGGATTCACGCAAGTCCGACAGTTGCGGACGCTTGTCGTCGCGGTTTTCCACCTGGCGCGACAGCTGCGACAGCGCGATCACGGGAACATTGAGCTCCTTCGCCAGCGCCTTCAGGTTGGTCGTGATCTCAGTGACTTCCTGCACACGGTTGTCGTTGCCGCGCTTTCCCGAGCCCGAAAGCAGCTGGATGTAGTCGATCACGATGAGATCGAGCCCCTTCTGCCGCTTCAGCCGCCGTGCCCGCGCGGTGAGCTGCGAAATCGACAGGCCACCGGTTTCGTCGACATAGAACGGCAGCGACTGCAGCTCGATCGAATAATCGCGGATCTTTTCGAAATCGGCTTCGGTAATGCCGCCGCGGCGGATCGAGCTCGAGGGAATGCCTGTGCGCTCGGCGATGATACGGGTGGCGAGCTGTTCGGCCGACATTTCGCAGGAGAAGAAGCCGACGACACCGCCATTGACGGATTTCATGGTGCCGTCCGGCTGAACCTCGGCGCGGTGTGCCCGGGCGACGTTGAAGGCGATGTTGGTGGCGAGCGCCGTCTTGCCCATGCCCGGGCGGCCGGCCAGCACGATGAGGTCGGAAGGCTGCAGGCCGCCCATCTTGGTGTCGAGGTCGCGCAGGCCGGTGGCAATGCCGGAGAGCTTGCCGTCGCGCTGGAACGCCTTGGCGGCCATGTCGACGGCAACGGTCAGCGCCTGGGAAAAGCGCTGGAAGCCGCCATCGTAGCGGCCGGACTCGGCCAGTTCGTACAGCTTTCGCTCGGCGTCCTCGATCTGGGCCCGCGGCGCGAAATCCACCGGCGCCTCATAGGCGACGTTGACCATGTCCTCGCCGATCCCGATCAGGTCGCGGCGCAATGCCATGTCGTAAACGGTGCGGCCGTAATCCTGGGCGTTGATGATGGTGGTGGCCTCAGCCGCGAGGCGGGCGAGGTATTGGCCGACCGTCATGCCACCGATATCGGTATCGGCCGGCAGGAAGGTCTTCAGGGTGACCGGAGTGGCGACCTTGCCCATCCGGATCAGGCTGCTCGCGGTCTCGTAGATCGTCTGATGGAGCGGCTCGAAGTAGTGCTTCGGTTCCAGAAAGTCCGACACCCGGTAGAATGCGTCGTTGTTGACGAGTATGGCGCCAAGCAGCGCCTGTTCCGCCTCGATATTGTGCGGTGCGCTCCGATAGGCCGGAGTTCCGGCGTCGGGAGCGAGTTTTAGAACGTTCGAATCAAGTGCGGCCATGGTGCTCGAGTGTTCGTGGAACCTGGGCGGATACGGGGCGGCGATAAAGCGCCCGTCTTGCGGCAAGCGGAAGCGCCGTGACGCCTTATGCACGATTCACACAATGCGCGTGCGGAATTCGCGCCGCCGTGGCGCCATGGCGCTTGACGGGATTTCGCACGGCCGCGGCACCAGTTTCTGCGTCCCGCCGGCACCGCGATCATTCGAAAATGGAAGAAAACCGATTTGAAATGGAAGAAAACAGCGGGTGGGAGGTGAACCTTATCCCTGCCTCGGGATACCCATCCAAAGGCTAAGACGTTTCGTAATCCCGCGATCTCGGCGCTGGATCAGATCAGAACGAGATAGATCAGCGCGATCAAGGCCGCCCCGACGCTCCCGGCGATGAGGGCGTAGTCGGTGCCGAGGTCGGCGTTCGGGTCGAAAGAGGTTGGGTAGGTTCTCTGGGTCATGGGTGACGCTTTAGGACAAGCCACCCCAGACCCTCTGTGAAGCACCTCACACATGGCCGGTTTTCTTTCCGGCATGATGGTGGGGAACGGGCGGCCCGCTTCCGAATTGATACTGGCGCGGTTTAGGCAGGAACAGGCAATGGGCCAGCGACTTCAGACTTGCCGACCAGCGACCTGGACAACGGGATCCTGGAGATCCGGGCACGGCGAAAAGTCGTGGCTCTCGATGCTGGTCCGGGCCATGGAAGATGTCTCGCGTCCGGAAGTTCGCAAAATCCCCTGCGATCCAAAGGTCCTGATCGCGCTCCGCGCCCAGCTCGCGCGCCCGGTCTCGCCATATCCCTACGCTGCCTCGACTTACTCCCTGCGGAACTGAAATCCGTGGGGCCCCGCGCCCGGTCTATTCCCCGGCGATCTGCAACCGTGGCCGCTGGCCGCGCTCGATGCCACGCAATTTCTCTTCTTCGCGGGTGATATAGTCCCGCGTCATCGGCACCACGCCCTGGCGTTTGGTGAGCTGGATCTGGAAGTTCATCATGTTTTGCTTGCGGAACGACATCTCGGAGCAGGCGAGATAAAACTCCCACATCCGGGCAAAGCGCTCGTCATAGAGCTGGACCGCTTCCTCGCGCCGGGCCATGAAGCGCTGACGCCAGGCTTTCAGCGTTTCGGCGTAATGCAGCCGCAGGATTTCGGTGTCGCAGACCAGAAGGCCGGCGCGCTCGATCGCCGGCATCACCTCGGACAGCGCCGGGATGTAGCCGCCCGGGAAGATATATTTCGCGATCCAGGGATTGGTGGCGTCGGGACCCTCGGACCGGCCGATCGAGTGCAGCAGCATCACGCCATCTTCGGTGAGAAGTTCGGCGCATCGCCTGAAATAGGTTTCGTAGAAGTCGACGCCGACATGCTCGAACATGCCCACCGACACGATGCGGTCGAACGGCCCGGTCACGTCGCGATAGTCCTCGAGGAAGAATTTCGCCGTCAGATCTTTCTCGGCCGCGCGCGCGTTCGCCACCTGCAACTGTTCGGTCGACAGCGTGATGCCGGTGACCTTGGCGCCGGTCATCTCCGCCAGATAGAGGCTCAGTCCGCCCCAGCCGCAACCGATGTCGAGCACGCGATTGCCGCGCTCGATCAGGAGTTTTGCGGCAAGATGGCGTTTCTTGGCGAGTTGGGCATCGTCGAGGGTAGCGTTCGGCGTTTCGAAATAGGCGCAGCTGTATTGCTTGTCGGCGTCGAGGAAAAGGGAATACAGCCGTCCGTCGAGATCGTAGTGATGCGCGACGTTGTCTTTCGAGCGGCTCCGCAGATTGATCTGCCTGAGATGTCTGACGAGGTAGCGCAGCCACCACTGCAGCGTGGCCCAGCGCGGCACCATGTCGGGTTGATCCATCAGGATCGCCAGCGCATCGGCGATCGTGCCGTTCTCGACGACGAAGGTGCCTTCCATGTAGACTTCGCCGAGCGCAAGTTCCGGGTTGAGAAGAACCCTGCGTTCGGCCTCGGCAGTCAGAAATCGCACGGACACCGGCTGGCCGGTTCCATCGCCGCAACTAAATTTTGCCCCGCTCGCAGTGGTAAAGTTCATCGCGCCGCGGCGAATGAACTGCTGCAGGCAGTAACGCAACAAACGGTCCATCGAAACCACCAAACTTCAGCGATCCCAACGAGGCTAACGCACCGGCCGTCAAACTCGACGCATGTGTGGCCGAATGGTCCCACATGCTATTTATCGCATGATAGGGATGAGGAAGCGTGCGCGCTAGTGCGTTGTACACAAAGCGGATATTCCGGAATGGCACGTTCACCCGGTTGCGTCATAAGTGCGCTTCCATTCGCGGGATAATCGGCTAAAAGGTGACCGCCGCCGGTGCCCGATTTGGGGGCATTGGAAGCGATTTCCATATCTGGAGAATAGGGAATGTTGAGCCGAGCGCTCAGTTTAGCGACGGTGACCCTTCTGATCGGCTGTTTCGCGGCGGACACGGCGCTGGCGCAGGCGACAAATCTCGAGGCCGGCAAGAGTCCTTCCCAGATCTTCGCCGGCACCTGCACGGCCTGCCACAAAAGCCCGCGCGGGCTGCTCAAGACCGTGCCCGCAGGCTCGCTGCAGGGCTTTCTGAAGCAGCACTACACGACCAGTCCCGAGATGGCTTCGCTGCTCGCCGCCTTCCTGGTCTCCAATGGGGCGAGCGATCCACGCTATGTCGGGACCCAGGCGAAGCCCGGCAAGGATGAGAAATCCGAGGCCAAGCCCAGCGGGCTGGTCGAGCAGCTCGACCGGTTCGGTCGCAGACTCCGCCAAGGGCCGGCGCAGGAGGCTGCAAAGCCCGAGGCCGAGCCGAAGGAGGCGGCAAAACCTGAGGCCGCAAAGCCGGAGACATCGAAGCCTGAGGCCGCAGGGATCGAGCCCGGGCACCACGGCCGCAACGCCAGACGCCTGGCGCGGCCGGGCGAGACGCCTGCAGCGGAGGGACAGACTCCGGAGCAGGCGGCCAGCGAGCGCGGCCCCGATGGCCGCAGATTGTCGGCCAAGCAGAAGCTGAGCAAGCGCGGCAAGCCTGGCGGCGAAGAGCCGCCCAAATCCGATTCCGCGAAATCCGAATCCGGCAAGACCGAGCCCGCGAAGACCGAAGCCGGCAAGGAAGAGCCTGCGAAGGGCGAGGCGGCAAAGGAAGAGACGCCCAAAAGCGAAAGTGCCAAAACCGAGACGGGCAAGACCGAGACGGGCAAGAGCGAGACGGGCAAGACCGAGCCCGGCAACACCGAGCCCGGCAAGAGCGATACCGCCAAGGTCGAGAGCGGCAAGCCGGAAGGCACCAAGCCTGACAGCATGACGCCGCCCGCCGAGGCCAAATCCGAATCCGGCAAAACCGACACGTCGAAAGAAACGGGCGGCCAGAATCCGCAGAGAGCGGATCCCGTTCCCCCCGTCACCCCTGCGCCATCGGCTTCCCCTGCGGTTTCCGCGGCCGCTGCCAGCGGCACGGCGGAACCCTCTGCCGCGTCCCCCGCACAGTCTGCGCCGCCGGCCGCGGCTGCCTCGGCGCCACCCGTGGCCCCGGCAGGGCCGCCGGCACCCCCGATCTCCCAATAATAGGACCCGCACTGCGGCCAGCGCCTCGCCTTGACCGAGAGAGGTACGCCAGAGCGATACTCTAATCGGGAATGGGGAGGCGGCATGGCCGCCGGCGCGCGCGAGTAATCGCGCATGATCCGGAAAGTGAAAACCGTCTTTTGAAAAAAGTTCGCGCTAAAAAACAACCTCGGAATCCGATTCAACTGAAGTTGAACCAGACTCCGGGGTCGGCTTGGGCAATGCGCCTTGAGTCAGGCGCGAAGGGCCTGCGTCACTTTTCCGAGGCAGCTTCGCTCTCGGGCTCCTCGTCGCGGCGGGCTTCGGGGTCGAAGAACTCGCCGGCCGCGGCCAGCGCTTCGGCGGCGGCATCCTGGTCTTCCTGACGGGTCGAGATGTCCTCGCCGCGATTGATGCGTTCGGCCTCGTCGGCACTGCGCGCCACCGTTACGCTGACGCCGACCTCGACTTCCGGATGCACGGCGATCGCGATTTTATGTTTGCCGATGGTCTTGATCGGCGCGTCCAGCATGACCTGGCTGCGGCTGATGGTGACGCCGTCGGCTTCGAACGACGCGAGGATGTCGCGAACCGATACCGAGCCGAACAGCTGGCCGGTTTCCGAAGCCTGACGCAGCACCACGACGTTGCGGCCGTCGATCTTCTCGGCGACCGTGGTTGCCTCGCCCTTGGCCTTGAGGTTACGGGCTTCGAGTTCGGCCTTCATGCCATCGAACTTGGCGCGATTGTCCGCGGTGGCGCGCAGCGCCTTGCCGCGCTTCAGGAGAAAGTTGCGCGCAAACCCGTCCTTGACGCGGACAACTTCGCCCATCTGGCCGAGCTTGGCGACGCGTTCCAGCAAAATGACTTCCATATTGGTTCTCCTTCGAATGTGGTTAGAGGTTGAAGTTTCGGTGTTAGGATCGGCGTTCAGGACGCGGGTAGGGGCGGCGGCTTGCGTTGCAGGTAGCGCCGGCGAAATCCGAAAGCGGCGTCGGCGAGCCCGACGATCGCCATCAGGAGCACGGGCCAGACGAACATCGCGACGATGGCGTAGGTGCAGCCGAGCAGGAACGCCCGGCTCTTCAGGGCCAGCGTCAGGGTATGCAGAACCGCAAAGCCGGTGAGCGCATAGGCCATTATCAGGGCCGTGGTGACGATCTGCGCCAGCAGCGCCGGCATTCCGCCGGCGAAGCTGAACGCGATCGCGACACACAACGCCGCCAGCGTCATCGGCGGCAGCTCGACGCTTTTCAGGTCGGGCCAGGGACGATGCAGCCGCCCCGAGGTCGCCGTGATTTTTGCCGCGAGCCAGAGGCTGAGCGTCAGTGTCGTCATCTCGACCGCCGCGGCTGCAGCCGGCGCGATCACCACCAGCGCGGCAATCCATTGCTCGGTCTCGGCCGCAGGCGCGGGCGCGGTATCGGTCAGGTCCAGAATCCGGAGCAAGCCGTGTCGCAGCGTCTCGGTGATGGTAGCGGCATCGCTGCCGAGCGTGAGCAGCGCGGCCATCGTCGTCAGCGCGACCGAGGCCGATATCCAGAGCAGAATGCGCCCGACCGGATACCATTCCAGGTCAGCCGGCGCGGCCGGCGCGGCAGCATTGTCCGAGGGGGCGCCAGGGGCGATCGGCCGTCCGAGCAGGGCCAGATGCCCGAGCCACCAGGCGGGCAGCGCGACCATGATGACGAAGGCGATGCAATAGGGAAGGCTGAAGATCGCGCCCAAGCCGATCGCCGCCGCGATGCCCCCGATGCTGGCGCTGAGCGGTCCCCAGCCCATGGCCGCCACCATCAGCGGCAGCGGCGCCAGATAGAACAGCAACAGCGAGACCAGCGCGCCCGAGATGATCGAGGCGAACATCAGGGCCGACGCGGCGCCGGCGGCAAGCGCAATGAGAAGGATCGCGATCATCAGCTGTCCCGCTCCCTTCGAGCGGTTAGAGGCTCCCTCAAGAGCCCCAACCATCGGCAACCGGACGACCCGGGAGCCTTATGAGAATGAAGATCCGCGGCGCGCGCGCCGCGGATCGGGTCTGTGTCAGCGAATGACGTAGGGCAAGAGACCGAGGAAACGCGAGCGCTTGATGGCGCGCGCGAGTTCACGCTGCTTCTTGGCGGAGACGGCGGTGATGCGGCTCGGCACGATCTTGCCGCGCTCGGAGACGTAGCGCATCAGCAGCTTGGAATCCTTGTAGTCGATCTTCGGCGCGTTCGGACCCGTGAACGGGCAGGTCTTGCGGCGGCGGAAAAACGGACGGCGTGCACCAGCTTCAGCCATGATTTCTTACTCCTCAACCGCTGCATCATCGTCGCGTGGACGGCGCGGACCACGGTCGCCACGGTAGCCGCCGCCATCGCGGTCGCCACGGAAGCCGCCTTCGCGATCGCCGCGGAAGCCACCGCCACGGTCGTCGCGATCACGGTCGCGATCGGCCTTGCGCATCATCGCCGAGGGGCCTTCCTCGTGCTCTTCGACGCGAACGGTGAGATAGCGGATCACGTCTTCGCTGATCCGCTCCTGCCGCTCGATCTCGCTGACCGCCGCCGAGGGGGCGTCGATGTTCATCAGCACGAAATGTGCCTTGCAATTCTTGTTCATGCGGTAGGTGAGGGAGCGTACGCCCCAATTCTCGGTCTTGGTGACCTTGCCGCCCGCCTGTTCGACGATGCCGGTCATCTGGGCGGTCAGTTCTTCGACCTGTTGGGTGCTCGCATCCTGACGCGCGAGAAAAACATGCTCATAAAGAGACATGGGTGTCCTTTCCTAGTGTTGGCGCGGTTCCCGGCGGCAAGCCCTTCGAGACCTTCGGAAAAGGACTCGACGATAAAGCTCAGAAGGCGGAAGCACGGGACGACGGGCCGACTGGCCCTGCCACATCAACATCGCCAAAAAGGTGAGATTGCTGAGACCGTCCGTTCAGCTCCCGGCCGGGATCCACGGATGCGCGGTTTATAAGGATTTTGAGCGCAATGGCAAGGGAAAGCCAAGGGAAAGCCAAGGGAAGGCCAAGGGAAGGCCAAGGGAAAGCGACGCCCTTTGGCCCAACCCGGCCGGGTTGGGCGGGAACCGGCGGCGGCTTGACATAACCGGCTTTGGCGGTGTCTTTCGGCCCGACTTTAGCGATTTCCGGCGGCCCCCAAAGGGCACCCAAGGGCCCCAACGGGCCATTCAGGGGTATTAATGACGGCAGCATTCACTTTTCCCGGGCAAGGCTCCCAGGCGGTCGGTATGGGCAAGGCCCTTGCAGAGGCATTTCCCGCCGCGCGCGCCGTCTTCGACGAGGTCGACGCGGCGCTTGGGGAGAAGCTGACGGCCATCATCTGGGACGGCCCGGCCGAAACCCTGCAGCTCACCGAAAACGCCCAGCCGGCGCTGATGGCAGTCTCGTTGGCGACCTTGCGCGTCTTGGAGACCGAAGCCGGTTTCTCGGTCGGGCGCGACGCTGCTTTCGTGGCCGGCCATTCGCTCGGCGAATATTCGGCGCTGGCCGCCGCCGGCAGCCTCAGCATCTCCGATACCGCGCGCCTGCTGCGCACCCGGGGCCTCGCGATGCAGAAGGCGGTGCCGGTTGGCGTCGGCGCCATGGCAGCGCTGCTCGGGCTCGATTACGAGGCCGCGGTCAGCGTTGCGAGCGAGGCGGCGCAGGGCCAGGTCTGCCAGGCGGCCAACGACAATGGCGGCGGGCAGGTGGTTGTTTCCGGCGACAAGGCCGCCGTCGAACGCGCGCTTGAGATCGCCAAGACCAAAGGTGCCAAGCGCGCCATGCTGCTTCCGGTGTCGGCGCCGTTCCATTGCAGCCTGATGCAGCCTGCCGCCGACGTGATGGCCAAGGCGCTGGCCGATGTCACCATCAGGCCGCCGGCTTCGCCCTTGGTGTCGAACGTGCTGGCCGCGCCGATTACCGATCCGGACGAGATCCGCCGCCGCCTGATCGAACAGGTCACGGGAACCGTGCGCTGGCGCGAATCGGTGGCTTACATGGCGAGCCACGGCGTCACCCGGTTCTTCGAAATCGGCGCCGGCAAGGTGCTGTCGGGGCTCGTCAAGCGCATCGCCGAGGGCGCCGTCGGCGTTTCGGTCGGTGGCCCGAACGATCTTAATGCCGCGAAAGACGCGCTCGCCGCCGCGCAGACGGCCTGAGCGAGAAGGAGACAGGGATGTTCGATCTGACAGGCAGGACGGCGCTCGTCACCGGCGCGACCGGCGGCATCGGCAACGCCATCGCGCAGGCCCTGCACGGCCAGGGCGCGACGGTGGCCATTTCCGGGACGCGGCGCGAGGTGCTGGACACGCTCGCCGCCAAGCTCGGTGAGCGGGTTCATGTGTTGCCCTGCAATCTCTCCGACGCCACGGAGGTCGAGGCGCTGGTGCCCGCAGCCGAACAGGCGATGGGCCAGGTCGACATTCTCGTCGCCAACGCCGGCATCACCCGCGACAATCTGTTTGTGCAGTTGCGCGATGAGGATTGGGACGAGGTCATCAAGGTCAATCTCACCGCGACCTTTCGCCTCGCCCGGGCCGCCACCAAGCTGATGATGCGCAAGCGTTTCGGCCGCATTATCGCCATCACCTCCGTGGTCGGCGTCACCGGCAATCCGGGCCAGGGCAATTACACCGCCTCGAAGGCCGGACTGATCGGCATGATCAAGACGCTGGGCGCCGAATATGCCAAGCGCAACGTGACCGCCAATTGCATCGCGCCGGGATTCATCAAGACGGCGATGACCGACGCGCTGAACGACAAGCAGCGGGAAACGATTCTTTCGAAGGTTCCGGCCGCGCGGCTCGGAACGCCCGAAGACATCGCCGCGGCGGCGGTCTATCTCAGTTCGAACGAGGCCGCCTATGTCACCGGGCAGACCATTCACGTCAACGGCGGAATGGCCATGTTTTGAGCCGGTTAACAATGGCTTTCGCAGGGCGGAATGCCCCTTCGGAGGCCGATTGAGGCTTATAGTCAAGGCTGGGGAAGTATGATAACCGAACCCCCAATGGATGGGCAAAGAACGCCTTGCAGGAATTTGAAACCCTGTATATTGGCGGTGTTGAGCCTGCGTCGTTCGCCGGGCCTTTGTCGGCTATGACGGGGCCAAATCAAGACTATGCGCGATTGCGAAGGAAAGTTTACCGACCAGGATGGCTCGTATCGTCTTGGGGACGGGTCTAATGGGAACAAGCACGAGGTTGAACGATGAGTGAGATTGGCGAGCGGGTTAAGAAGATCGTGGTCGAACACCTTGGTGTTGAACCCGAAAAAGTGGTCGACAACGCGAGCTTCATTGACGACCTCGGCGCCGACAGCCTCGATACCGTCGAGCTCGTGATGGCGTTTGAAGAAGAGTTCGGCTGCGAGATTCCCGATGATGCCGCCGAAACGATTTTGACCGTTGGCGACGCCACGAAATTTCTCGAAAAGAACGCGAAGAGCTGACGCCCTGCGCGGTGCTGGCGGAACCGGGCGGGCCGTGGTCGTGCGGTCCACCGGTTTCTTGTTGTGGGCCGCGAATTCAGGGTTGGAGTGCTGGATATGAGGCGGGTTGTCGTCACGGGCCTCGGCATGGTGTCGCCACTGGGCTGTGGCGTCGAACCGACCTGGAAGCGCATCCTCAACAGCGAGAGCGGCGCCAGGAAGATCGACACGTTTGACGTTTCCGATCTGACCAGCCGGATCGCCTGCGTGATTCCGCGCGGCGACGGCACGGGCGGCACCTTCAATCCCGACCAGTGGATGGAGCCGAAGGACCAGCGCAAGGTCGACGATTTCATCATCTTCGCGATGTGCGCGGCGCGGCAGGCGCTGGACGACGCCAATTGGCATCCGTCCACCGAAGAGGATCGTTGCGCCACCGGCACCATGATCGGCTCCGGGATCGGCGGCCTGTCAGGCATCGCCGACACCGCGCTGCTGCTCAAGGAGCGCGGGCCGCGCAAGGTATCGCCGTTCTTCATCCCCGGCCGCCTGATCAATCTTGCTTCCGGCTACGTCTCGATCGAGCACGGTCTCAAGGGCCCCAACCATGCCGTGGTGACGGCCTGTTCGACCGGCGCCCATGCGATCGGCGATGCCGGCCGGCTGATATCGCTCGGCGATGCGGATGTGATGGTGGCGGGCGGAACGGAATCGCCGATCTGCCGGCTGGCGATGGCCGGATTTTGCGCCTCGCGCGCGCTGTCGACCGGCTTCAATGAAACCCCGGAAAGAGCCTCGCGGCCTTACGACAGGGACCGTGACGGTTTCGTCATGGGCGAAGGCGCGGGCATCGTGGTGCTCGAGGAATACGAGCACGCGAAGGCGCGCGGCGCCCGCATCTACGCCGAGGTGATCGGCTACGGGCTGTCCGGCGACGCCTATCACATCACTTCACCGTCGCCCGATGGCGACGGCGCCTTCCGCAGCATGAGCGCCGCGATGAAGCGCGCCGGAATCAGCTCGTCCGACGTCGACTACATCAATGCGCACGGAACATCGACGCAGGTCGGCGACGAGATCGAACTCGGCGCGGTCGAGCGGCTGCTCGGCAACGCCGCTTCCCGGGTGTCGATGTCGTCGACCAAATCCTCGACCGGGCATCTCTTGGGCGCGGCAGGAGCGGTAGAGACGATCTTCAGCATCCTGGCGATTCGCGACAACATCGCGCCGCCGACCATCAATCTCGAGAATCCGTCGGTGGAAACCGCGATCGATCTCGTGCCGCAGACGCCGCGCAAGCGCGAGATCAATGTGGCGCTGTCGAATTCGTTCGGTTTCGGCGGCACGAACGCTTCCGTGATCCTGCAGCGCGTGGCCAACTGACGCGCGCTCCCGTAGAATCCACCGATTCGCCGTATTCGGTGCTAAATCCTAGATGTGGGCGTAGACTACCGGCAGTTCGCGGCGATCTCGCGAGGCCACGATCAAACCGACAGGATTTCAGGTTGCATCGATGAGTGAGAGGCCGCCCATTTCACCACGCAGTCCGCGCGCCGCGCTGGAGCCCGAACAGGTTCCGCCGCCGCCGCGACGCTCCGAGCGCGCCCGCAATCCTCTGGTCATTGTCGGCAACGCCGTCATCACCATCATCCTGGTACTGATGATCGGCGTCGGCGGCGGATATTTCTACGGCAGGCAGAAGATCGAAGCGCCAGGCCCGTTGCCGGAGGACAAGGTCGTCAACATTCCCTCGCGCGCGGGAATGGCCGACATCGCCGATACGCTGCAGCGCGAAGGCGTCATCGATAATAATCGCTGGGCGTTCATCGGCGCCGTGTTCGCGCTGAAGGCGCGCTCGGAGCTCAAGCCCGGCGAATATCTGTTCCAGAAGAACGCCAGCCTGCGCGACGTCATCGGCACCATGGTCGAGGGCAAGGTGGTGCAGCATGCCGTCACGATTCCGGAAGGCCTGACCTCCGAACAGATCGTGGGCCGGCTGTCGGACAACGATATCTTCTCAGGCACGGTCCGCGAGATACCGCGCGAGGGCACCTTGTTGCCTGAAACCTACAAATTCCCGCGCGGCACCAGCCGCGAGCAGGTGATTACGCGCATGCAGCAGGCGCAGAAGCGCGTGCTGGCGGAAATCTGGGAGCGCCGCACCCAGGACCTCCCGATCAAGTCGCCGGAGCAGCTGGTCACGCTGGCCTCGATCGTCGAGAAGGAAACCGGCAAGCCGGACGAACGCAGCCGGGTCGCTGCGGTATTCGTCAACCGGCTGCGGCAGAAAATAAAACTGCAGTCCGACCCGACCATCATCTACGGGCTGGTCGGCGGCAAGGGGACGCTGGGGCGGCCGATCAAGCGCTCGGAAATCCAGCAGCCGTCACCCTACAACACCTACGTGGTCGAGGGCCTGCCGCCGGGGCCGATCGCCAATCCCGGCCGCGCCTCGCTGGAGGCCGCCGCCAATCCGGCCCGCACCCGCGATCTGTTCTTCGTGGCCGACGGCACCGGCGGCCACGCCTTCAGCGACACCTACGACCAGCACCAGAAGAACGTCGCCAAGCTTCGCGCGATGGAGAAGCAGATCCAGAACGACACCGTGGAGCCGTCTGACGATCCGCCGCCGTCCGCGGCGAGCGCTCCGGCCGATACCGCCCCGACCGCCGGTACGGCCAAGCCGGTCCCGGCGAAAAAGCCGGCTCGCGGCGCCCCGGCCCGGCAGGGCGCCGCGCAATCGACGACCTCGCCACACGTGGTGCAGCAGTAAGGAACTGCGAAAACGCCGCTGACCGTTGATTTGCAGGTATTTGCCCTGCAAAACCGGTATCCACTTTTGCGCAAGACGCGATAAGGTCGCGCCGTAAACATTAAAGCGAATCTCACACCTTCAACTGCCGGAGAAATCCACGCGATGGCGCTGTCGAGCATGACCGGTTTTGCGCGCAGCCATGGCGCCAGCGGGCCCTATGCCTTCGAATGGGAGTTGAAGTCGGTCAACGCCAAGGGCTTCGACCTGCGGACACGGCTGCCGCCCGGATGGGACGAACTCGAAGCCTTCGCCAAGAAGCGTGCCGGCGAGGTGCTGTCGCGAGGCACGGTATATGCCAATCTAAGCGTCAAGCGCACCGGCGCGGCCGCGACCATCCGTATCAATGAAGAGGTGCTGTCCTCGATCGTGAAGGTTGCCGGCGTGCTCGCCGGCAAGATCGACGCGGTGGCGCCGAGCATCGACGGATTGCTGGGGATCAAGGGCGTGATCGAGGTCGTCGAGCCCGAAAGCAGCGAGGCCGAGGACAAGGCGGCGAAGGCGGCCGCCGCGGCCGCGTTCGATCAGGCGCTGCTCGACCTCGTCGAGATGCGTCAGCGCGAGGGCGCGACGCTCGGACAGATCCTGATTCAGCGGATGGATGAGCTCGAGCGCCTGGCGCAGAAGGCGGAAGCCGCTCCCGGCCGCAAGCCCGAGGCGATCAAAGCGCGGCTCGCCGAGCAGATCGCGGCCCTGTTGGAAACTTCCGACCGTTTCGATCCTGACCGGCTCAACCAGGAAGCGCTGCTGATCGCGGCCAAGGCCGATATTCGCGAAGAACTCGACCGCATTGCTTCCCACGTTTCGCAGACCCGCGAGATGATCAGCAAGGGCGGCCCGATCGGACGCAGGCTCGATTTCCTGGCGCAGGAATTCAACCGCGAGGTCAATACCTGCTGCTCCAAGTCGAACGATCTGGAATTGACCAACATCGGGCTTGCGATGAAGAACGTGGTCGAGCAATTCCGCGAACAGGTCCAGAATCTGGAGTGAGGCATGACGGCTGACGGTCACGGCTTCGACGGGGTTGAGCGGCGCGGACTGATGTTCGTGCTGTCATCGCCGTCGGGCGCCGGCAAGACCACGCTGTCGCGCCTCCTGATCGAGCGGACGCCCGGCCTGCAGATGTCGGTGTCGGCGACCACGCGGCCGAAGCGGCCGGGCGAGGTCGACGGGCGCGACTATCGCTTCATCGGCAAGACCGAATTCGAGGCCATGGCCAAGCGCGGCGATCTCCTGGAATGGGCCACCGTGTTCGACAACCGCTATGGCACGCCGCGCGCCCCGGTCGAGGCCGTGCTGTCGGCGGGACAGGACGTGCTGTTCGACATCGACTGGCAGGGCACCCAGCAATTGCGGGAAAAGGCGCGGGCCGATGTCGTCAGCGTCTTCATCCTGCCGCCCTCGGCCGCCGATCTCGAAAAGCGCCTGCACTCCCGCGCCCAGGACTCCAATGAGGTGATCCGCGGGCGGATGAGCCGCGCCAGCCACGAAATGAGTCATTGGGCCGAATATGATTACATCGTGATCAATCACGATATCGACGAGGCCTTCGCCGAAGTGCAGTCGATCCTCAAGGCCGAGCGGCTGAAGCGCGAACGCCGCAGCGGGTTGACGACGTTCGTGCGCGAGCTGCAGCGGCAGCTCGAGAAATCGCCGTAAGCGATTTCGATCGGACTTCAGCCGTCAGCTCGGGCCTGCTTCGACAGCTGCGCGTAAAATTTGGCGGCTCGGTCTTTCGGCTCACCGGGTTGATCGAGGTCACGCGGAAAATGCGGCCGGCGCGGAATGAGATCGGCATCCGGGCGAGCCGGCGGCCGGTCGTCCTCTGCAAGCCCCCAGATCCGGTCGCGGGGGACGCGCAAGCGGGCCGTACGCCGCGCCGCGCCGCCGAATTTGAGGACCAGGCTTGCCGTGAGGCCGGCGAGCGCCAGCGCGCCGGTCATTACGGCGAGCAGCATCGGGAGCGAGGCAGGCAGGCCTTGCGATGAATCCGCCGCAGCGAGCGGAACCCCCGCAGCCGCGGGCGGGGGCGCCGCCGCTGCATCGGATTGCGATGAATCTGATTGCGGTGAATCCGATTGGGACGAATTTGCCTGGGGGGCTGGCGGCGCATTCGCGGCCGTCTGGCTTGGCGCCGGTTGCAGACCGAGCGTTGAACTCATGGCGGACGGGTCGAGCCAGCGGGAGGCGACGACCGACTGCGGCGCGTTGGCGCCCGGCGCGGTCGCCCTGCTGTCTTGACCCATGGCCGCATTGGCCGGCATCGCCGGAGCAGGGCCGCCGTTGCGTTGGGCAGGATCGATACTCGTCTGCCGAGGCAGTTCGGCATGGGCGTCCGCGACCGAGCGCTGCATGGGAGCCGCCGCCGTCGGCGCAACCGGCTTTGCCGGAGCGGCGGAACTCGACTCGGCGGTTTGCGCGGGCGTTTCGCCTTCCGCCCGGAGATACCAGCAATGGCGCTTGGTGGCGCGATCGATGCGGTAATACCAATGACTGCCTTGGGGTGTTTCGGCGTTTGGAGCCTCAAGGCAATCGTCGGCCGCGCGCGCCGCGGTGACGAGCGACGAGCCCGCAAGAGAGGTGCCGGCGAGAACACTGGCGACGATTGCGGAAACGAATTTCGCAGCTCTGTCGGGCATGTGCCCCTCCGGTGATGATACGCAACACTTCACGCCCCTGTCTCCGCAAAGACTTGGGTGGCAATGAGCCGCAATTCCGGAAGGGGTAGGGTTTAATTTAGGCCCGCGTTTGCGGTAGAAATGCCCAATTTCCGCCGAAAATCGAGCGGTTGTTTGTTATTGTCTTGGCGTGCGCCATCGCCCCGATGCAGCCATCAGGCCGCCGCAAGTCTTGGGAGCAGCGGATGCCGGTTGCGCGGGATCCGGGCGCTGACGTGTGCGGGCGCCGCGAAAGGCGGCGTCCCGCGTCTTTCCAGGGAGGGTCAGTCGCTCGCGAGCACGTCGCTGAACAGCACGTAGCGCGAGCCGTCGAAGCGCACCAGCCGCATCTGCTTGATCGGACGCAGATCGGTCGGGCTGGTCCTCAGCCGGATTCCCGGCAGCAGCAGCGGCAGCTCCATGTCGAGATGGGAGGCCTGCTTCATGATATTCTCGCGGGTGAGATTGTCGCCGCATTGCCTGAGCAGCTGCACCACCGCGTAACCGATGTTGTAGCCATAGGGCGCGTAGTAGTCGCTCTTGCTGATGCGCGGGTTGTATTTGTCCATCCACACGTTCCAGGCCTGCATCTGCGGATCGTCGTGCCACTGCGGATCGGCCGGATCCTTCTGGTAGGCCGCCGAGATGATGCCCTTGGCCGCTTCGAACCCGGCCGGCTTGATCGCGCCCGCGATCGACGAACCGATGCTGACCACGAATTCCTGCGGGTGCCAGTCGATGTCATAGGCCTTGCGGATCGCTTGCGCGGAGAATTTCGGGATCGTGACGATGAAGAAAACGTCGGCGCCCGACGTCTTCAGCGAAACCACCTGGGAATCGACGGTCGGGTCGGTGGTGTTGTAGGTCTGCGTCGACACGATCATCGTCGAGGCCTTGTCGCCGAGACCGCGTTTGAAGCCGAGCAGATAGTCGCGGCCGAGATCGTCATTCTGCGCGAGGATGCCGATCCTGGCATCGGGTTTCACCGACAGAATGTACCTGGCGTAGATCTCGCCTTCCGACGCGTAATGCGGCGTCCAGCTCATCGTCCAGGGATAGTGCTCGGGGTCGTTGAAGACGGTTGCGCCGGTGCCGATGAACAGATGCGGCACCTGTTTCTGGTTGATGTATTTGACCACGGCCATGTTGGTCGCGGTGCCGACGGGATTGACCAGAAACAGCACCTCGTCGCTTTCGATCAGGCGCCGGATCTGTTCCACGGTCTTGGGCGGGCTGTAGGCGTCGTCGAGACTGATGAAATTGATCTTGCGGCCGTTGACGCCGCCCTGGTCGTTGATCATGGCGAAGTAGGCGGTGGCGGAGACCGCGCCGGCCGAATAGGCCGACGCCGGGCCGCTATAGGGCGTGGTGGTGCCGATCCTGATTTCGGTGTCGCTGGCGCCGGGGCTGTATTGCTTCTGGGCCGGGGCCGGCGTCGCAGCCAGGCCGAGTGCGAGCGCCGCCAGTGCGGCGAGAATAGAACTTCTCCTCCAACAAGCCATTGGTGTCCTCCCTGTTCAGCGAGGCTACATGGCACTCCGCCTCTTTTGGCGAGGCTTATAAGATGCTGTGCCTCAGTTTTTCAGCACGATACGCCCGACGACTTTTCCGGCCCGCAATTCCTCGATCCATTTCTGGACCTCGCCCATCGGCTCTTCTTTCATGGGCGTCGGCTTGATCTTGCCGGCGCGCGCCAGCGCCATCAGTTCATGCCCTTCGGCCAGTGTTCCGACCATGAAACCCTCGATCGTCATGCGCTTGTAGATCCACTGTACCATGGGCAGGCTGAAATTGCCGCCCATCAATCCGGACACCACGATCTTGCCGCCGCGCGCGACCACCGAGACCGCGAACGCCATCGACTTCTCGTTGCCGGCGAAGTCGACGATCTCGTCGAAGCCGCCTTCGGTTTCCTTGATGATGCGTTTGACCACGTCGGCTTCGGACGGGTCGTAGGCGACGGCGGCGCCGTTCTGCAGCGCCGCCTCGCGCGCCGCGGCGCTCAAATCCGCGACCGAGATCTTCTGCTTGAACATGGCCTGCGCGAAGGAAAGGCCCATCATGCCGACGCCGCCGAGCCCGATCAGCAGGAGATTGCGCTGCCGCGGCCGGTCGACCAGCCGCTTCAATGCGCCATAGGCGGTCACACCCGAGCACATCAGGGTCGCCGCCTGATTGACCGGCAGCGGGTCGTAGTCCAGCAGGTATTTCGCGTCCGGCACCAGCACGTGGCTGGCAAAACCCCCGTCGATGGAGACGCCGAGAAACCGCTGCTTGAGGCAGAGATTCTCGTCGCCATTGGCGCAGTCGCGGCATTGCCCGCAGCCGATCCAGGGAAATACCGCCTTCTTCTTGCCGATCAGGTCCTTCGAGGCGCCAGGCCCGACTTCCTCGACGACGCCCGCGATCTCGTGTCCAAGCGTGAACGGCAGCGTCATGCCGCGGGTGGTATCGAGCCGCTTGCCGCCGCCGAGGTCGGCGTAGCCGTCCTGGATGTGCAGGTCGGAATGGCAGAGCCCGCAGCGCTCGATGCGGACCAGGACTTCGCTCGCCACCGGCTTCGGCGTGTCGACGATGGTTTCGCACAGCGGCGCATCGAATTTGACCAGTGATTGACGTCGCATCAGCGCCATGGTGCTTCTCTCCTTAAGGCACGTTTGATTTTGTGCTGCGTATATTGGTCAATTCGCGGGCCATGGCAACAAAGCCGGAGACCGGGATGGTCTCGGCGCGCCGAGTCGGATCGACACCGGCGGCCGCGGCCAGCCGGGCCGGATCGACCGCCAGCGATTTGAGGCTTTGCCGCAGCATTTTCCGCCGCTGGCCGAACGCGGCGGCGGCAACCTGTTCGAGCGTCCTGCGGTCGCACGGCTCCGGCGTGTTGCGCGGCACCAGTCGCACCACCGAAGAGGTCACCTTGGGTTGCGGCACGAAGGCGGCCGGAGAAATATCGAACAGGATCTTGGTCTCGGCGCGCCAGTTGGCGAGCACCGCCAGCCGCCCATAGGCTTCGTCATCCTCGCGCGCGACGATGCGCTCGGCCACCTCGCGCTGAAACATCAGGACCATCATGTCGTACCAAGGCGGCCACGGTTCGATCGACAGCCAGTCGATCAAGAGCGCGGTCGCAATGTTGTAGGGCAGGTTGGCAACGATTTTCGCTTTTGTGGCACCTATCAGCGGCCGAGGATCGAAATGCTGCGCGTCGGCGCACACGATCTCGAGGCGTCCCGGATATCGCCTGGAGATATCTTCCAGCGCCGGAAGGGCGCGCTGGTCGCGCTCCACCGCGATGACGTGCCGCGCGCCCAATGCCAATAGCGCCCGCGTCAGCCCGCCGGGACCCGGCCCGATCTCGACGATCGTGGCGTCTTCCAGCGGGCCCGCAGCACGCGCGATCCGTGCGGTGAGGTTGAGGTCCAAAAGGAAGTTCTGACCCAGCGATTTGCGGGCGGACAGCGCATGCTGGCGAATGACCTCGCGAAGCGGCGGAAGGTCGTCGATCGCGCTCATGCGCCCCGCATCGCCGCCATGCGGTCGGCGAGATGCAAGGCTGCGACCAGGCTGGACGGATTGGCCTTGCCGGTGCCGGCAATGTCAAAGGCAGTGCCGTGATCGGGCGAAGTGCGGATGAACGGCAATCCGAGCGTGACGTTGACGGCATCGTCGAAAGCCAGCGTCTTGATCGGGATCAGTGCCTGATCGTGATACATGCAGATCGCGCAGTCATAGGTCTTGCGCGCGGCGTCATGGAACAGGGTGTCGGCGGGCAGCGGACCGCGGACCGCGATGCCTTCGCGGCGCAGGACCTCGACAGCCGGCGCCACGATGGTCTCGTCCTCGGTGCCGAGCGTGCCGTCTTCACCGGCGTGGGGATTGAGGCCGGATACCACGAGCCGCGGATTGGCAAGGCCGAAGCGGCTTTGCAAATCCGCCACCACGATGCGGGCCGTCGTGACGATCAGTTCGCTCGACAGCTGCGCGATCGCCTCCCGCAGCGAAAGATGGATGGTTACGGGAACGACGGCGAGGGCGGGGGACCACAGCATCATCACCGGCTGCGGCGTGTGGCCGCCGGCCGCCGCCAGTTCGGCGAGGAATTCGGTGTGGCCGGGATGCCGGAATCCGGCGCGGTAGAGAACGCTCTTGGCAATCGGATTGGTGACGACCGCGCCGGCCCGCCCCCCGGCGACGTCGACGACTGCCTGGCGAATGGAGGCGATGGCGGCGTCCGCGCTGGTACCGTCGGGGCGGCCCGGCTGCGCCGCCGCGGGGTGCCCCGTGGCCACGACCGGCAACGCATCGGCGAAGGCGGCAACCGCGTCCTCAGGCTGAATGTCGGCGATCTCAACGGCGAGCCCGAGCAGCTTCGCGCGGCGCCTGAGGAAGTCGGGATCGCCGAGCAGGTAGAAGGCGGGGAGTTTCAGCTCATTGCGGCGCAGCCACGCCGCGATGCTGATATCGGGTCCGATACCCGCGGGTTCGCCTGAAGTCAGCGCGAGGGGCTTTGCCATGCGTCAACGGTATTCGATCATCGCGGCTTTGCGGATTTCCTGCAGATACCATTTCGACTTCGCCTCGTATTTCTCCGCGTACATCTTGTCCCGGATTTCCTTCTTTTTCGGGGTGTCGATGGTGGTGGGTTCCCGTGCGCACAGCGCCACCATTTCGATGCCCTGTTTGGTGATCTCGGGCGCGGTCAAATGGCCGATCGGGGTCTTGTCGAGGACGTCACGAAGCACTTCCGGAATGTCGGCCGAGGTCTTGACCACGATGTCGCGTATTGCGGCATTGGGCATCGACTTGAAGAGCGCGTTGGCCTCGGCGCAGCTCTGCACGCGGCTGCGCAACGTCTCGGCCTCCTTCTGCCGTCCCTCGACGAGCGCGGGGGCTGATCCGCGTGGGACGACCAGAACGATCGGCTGCATCTTGTATTCGAAGGAATCCCCTTGCTGTTTTTCATCGCCGCCATTGGCCTGGGCGGCGGCGGCGACGTCCTTCTCGCCGACCTGGAGGCTCTCCTTGAACCGTCCGCGCACCAGGCTGGTCCAAACCATGTCGGCCCTGATGCGGGCCTTCAGCGTGTCCGGGCGAACGCCCTGGCTTTCGAGCGATTTTGCCAGTTGTTCGGCCGAAATCCGCATCCTTCCGCTCATCGTCGCGAAAGCCTGGTCGATATCCGAAGCGGAGGGGTCGACGCCGTATTTCTTGGCTTCCTTGATCTTCAGCTTTTCATCGATCAGTTCATTGACCACCTGTTGCCGGTCGGAAGGCTTGTGGGTCGTCAGGAGGATCAGCTTGCTGCGCTGTTCGATGTCGTAACTGGTGATGGGGTCGCCGTTGACCATGACGGCGACGGATTGTGCGTGCGACGGCACGGCGGCGGCCATCACGACGAGGCCCGCGGCGCAGCCGAGGATGAGGAACGAGAGGCGGCGAAAGAACGTGGTTGTCATTGTCATGTTCGCAATATCAGCCGGTTCGATTTGCACTGGCGACGGTGGGAACCAGTCGTGCGGTCGCGCGCCTGACGCCAGTTCTACTGAAGGCCACTGGCTCCGCTCGCCGACGCGGCCGAATTGGCGATGGTCCGCAAGCCGAGCTGCAGCATGAAGGAGTGACTGAGTACGGGCGGCGTGGTGCCCGCGGAGTAGCTGTAGGACGTCACGTAGTTGGCCCCCAGCACGAAGCAGTCGTCCACATACCCGGCGCCGATGACGTACTGGTTGATCTTGTTTGCTTCGAGATCCCACCGGGCGCTTCCCGACACCACCCAGTTGGCGGCCAGCTTGAGCGAGGCGCTGCCAAGCAGTCCCTCGCGGCGGGTCAGGTATCCCAACTCCGGCTGCGGGGCATAGTTGCCGTACAGCATGCTGACCGACCAGCGGTCGAAGGCTGCACGGCCTTCCGCCTCGAAGCGATTGATGTTCAGCGTCGCCTCGTCCATGCGCGTGCGTACACTGAAAGTGTAGGTGCGGTTGGGCGAGTAATTGACGCGCGCGACATAGTCGGACTTCGAATTCTGCAGGCCGGAATCGACGCCGGTATTGGTCACGTCCTGCACCGCGTACGAGTTCAGGCCGAACAGCTGGTAGGACTGCCCGAACAGCACGTTGACCGAGCCGCCGCGGTCGAATTGCGTGGTCGCCTGCGCACCGACATTGGCGCGGCCGCCGCCTTCGACCCGATCGTAGCCGGAGAATTTGTCGACGCTGAACAGATTGCTGGCGTCGAACACCATGCTCTGGGCGTCCTCGTTGGGAAGCTTGCCGGCGTAGGATTCGTTGGGGCGCGCAATGACCTGCGCGATCGGTTCGATTGTCGTGGTGCCCCAGGGCTGAACGTTGATGAAGGGATAGCGATATTCGAGGCCGATCGTCGGCATCACCCGCAACGCCTGGGTGTTGCCGACCGGCAGGAAGTTCGAAACGCCGGGCTGGTTCGATATCTCGGCGTCGATCGCGTCGGCGCGGATGCTCGCGAACGGCGTCCAGATCTCGCCCGCGGAATCCGTAAACGACCGCCGCCATTGCGCCTCGGCCGTCGCCCGCGTGTAGGTGCCGGGCACGCCGCGCAAGAGGCACTGTGTCGGCAGCCGCGCCATCGGATCGGCGGAGGCCGTGGTGCACAGGGCATTGGTGTTGGCGAGCGTCGTGATCGGGTCGAAGGCGGCGTCGTTGCGCGTCAGGCTGGTGAAGTTGGTCTTGTAGCTGACTTCGCCGCCGAACCAATTGTTGTTCAGCACGTTCGAATAATCGACGACGGGATGAATGACCGGGACCTGCTGCTGGAAGCCGGAGAAGCTGAGATAGTAGATGGTGCGCGCGTCGAAGTAGCTGCGGTTGCCGACGCCGGTCAGATAAAGCTGCGAAACGGCTTCCGTCGGCAGGCTGAGGAAGGAGGCCAGCGGATCCCTGTACTGGGAGAGCCGGTAGTCGGACATGAAGTAGTAGTCCGAGAGCAGCACGCCGTCCCAGCCCCACACCCATTTGTCGCTCAGCGCGAACTGACCCTTGGTCTCGATGCCGCCGCGGAACTGGCGGTCTCCGGGCTGTCCGGCAAAGGCTTTCGGATCGAGCTGGTCGATGCCATAGGCGCGGATCTGGTAGGCGCCGTCCAGAAGGCGCTGGCGGAATTCGCCCTGGAACAGCACGCCCTGCCGGCTCATGATGCGCGGGCTGAACGTTGCGTCGTAGTCGGGGGCGATCGCCCAGTAGAACGGGACTTCGACGCCGAAGCCATAGGTCGAATTTGTCGAGAAGCCCGGCATCAGGAACCCGGTCTTGCGCTTCACGGTCGGGTCGGGCGTCGAGAAATACGGCATATACGCCAGCGGAACGCCGAAGAACTCGAGCTGCGCGTTCTCGAAATAAAGCATCTTCTCATTCTGGTCGTGAATGATGCGCGCACCCTTGACCTGCCACAGCGGCGGCTTCTTCGGATCGTCCTTACAGGGGGCGCAGGCGGTATAGACGCCGTTTTCGAACACGGTGTAGTTGCCGCTCGAGCGGTCGGCGCGCGTCGCGGCCATCCGCGTCGCATCGGCAGTGTCGACGCGCAGCGAATCGACGAAACCGTCGCGGTAATCGTCGCTCAGATCCATGATGTTGGCGTAGGTGATCTTGCCTTCCGCATCGGTCATGCGGATGTTGCCTTCGGCGTGCAGCCGCTTGGTCTTCTGGTCGTAGATGACCTTGTCGGCCTCGACCGATGTGCCGTTGTAGAACATCTGCACGTTGCCGACGGCCGACACCCGCGAGTTGTTGTAGTCGTAGTCGACCTCGGTCGCCTGGACGAGCATCTGCCCGTCATTGGCGACACGCGGCGGCACCACGCGAGGCGGCTGCGGATTGTAGGTGAAGCTCTGCGCGGCGGCCGGGGTCGCGGCGGCAAGTCCGAGCGCGCAGGCAACCGCCAGGCCCAAAACCAGCAAGCCAACGGTCCGGCCGGCGGCGGTCAAGCGACCGCGATAGCGGCGCAACGGTGCGCGCCGCTCGGTTGCGGGCAGCAAGCTATGGCGGGCGGCGACGACAGCCACTACCCGTCCTCCTGGTACAGCAAGGCCAAAAAGCCGGTGAGGCCGCCCACGAACACGGGCAGCCACGCCGCAGCGATCGGATGCATCAACTCAGCCTTGCTCAAATCCTCAGTTACTTTCGACAGAACGTAGAGCAGAAAGCCTGCGCCCACGCCACTCAAAACCATCTTTTGCACGCCGCCGAAACGGAAGAAGCGCAACGAGACGGATGCCGCCAGCATGACCATTGCGGCCAGCAAAAACGGCTGTGCGATGAGCTTATGGTACTGCAGCCGGTAGCCGGCGGTCGCAAATCCCGAGCTTTCCGAAGACCGGATATAGCTCGGGAGTTGCCAAAAAGACACAGTTTCCGGGGTCGAGAAACTGTTGCGGACCTGGGCCGGCGTCAGGCTGGTCGCAAGCCGAAAACTCTCCTGTTCGAGCGGAGGTGAGTCGAGGGAATAGCGGCGGACGGCTTTGAACAGCCAGTAGCCGTCCTCGAGGGTTGCTTCGCGCGCTTCGATTCGCTCCTTGAACTGGAAGTCATTGTCGAATCGGAACAGCGTCAGTCCGGTCAGCCGCACGCCCTGCTGCTCGCTGCGCGCCGCGTTGATGATGACCTGGCCGTCGCTGTTGACCTGATTGATCCAGAAGCCCGAGGCATCCTGGATGCCGCCGCCGGGCGCGGAGCCGAACAGCTCCGCCTCCATCTGCTTGGAGCGCTCGCGCAAATTGGCGGACATCGGATTGTAGGCGACGGTGGCCAGAACGCCGAGCGCGATCGCGCTGGCCAGCGCCGGTGCGATGAATTGCCAGGCCGAGACGCCGGCGGCGCGCGCGACCACCAGTTCCAGCCGCCGCGAAAGCGCGAGATAGCAGGTCATGGCGCCGATCAGGATGCAGAACGGCATCATCTTCTCGAGCAGCTGCGGGACCCGGAACAGCGACGTTTCCGCGACCACGATCGCCGATGCCGACACCAGCCCCGACGTCTTCCTGACCATTTCGATGTAGTCGACCAGCACCAAGAGCACGAAGATCGACGCGAACACGCCCACCGCCGAGATCACGAAGCGGCCGGCAAAATATCGTCCGAGCGTGTTGGTGACCATGCTCATGCTGTGACGGGCCGCCCGATCAACCGCAAAAGACGCGCGTTCGATCTGTTGATGGCTTCGATCAGCGCTGCGGGCGGCTCGATCACCACGCCGGCGACGATGATCCAGAAGCCGGCGGCGATCGCCGCCACCAGCATCAGATATTGGACGGCCGGCGCAAACGGCGATTTCACCGCCATGACCGAGCAGGCAAATCCCGCCATCCGCAGCCCGAACACCGCGAGGATCGAACTGCCGATCGAAAAGTTGCGGCTCTGGCGCGTCGTGCGCGGCGCGCCGAGAAACGCGAAGGTGAGGGCTGCGAATGCGAACGGGTAGATCGGCGACATGAACCGGTCATGCAGCTCGGCGCGGAACTGTCCGGGCAATTGCATGTAGACGGGATCGTTGGCCGCCGGCGCCAGCAATTCCCAGAGATAGCGCTCGCGAATCCCCAAGGTGGCGTCGTGGCCCTGATTGGAGAATTTCGACATGTCGAATCCGTAGCGCTCGAACTTGACCAGCGCGGGATCGCGTTTGCCGGCTTCGAAACGCTCCAGATTCCCGTCTTCGAGGATCAGAAACGACCCGGTGCCGTTCTTCACGACCGTTCCGTGGTCGGCGACGATGCTGACGCGCTCCTTCGGATCGCGGCGGTCGTCGACGAAAATGCCGGCGAGCACGCCGCCGGGCTGCCGCTCGCGGATTCGGATGGTCAGGTTCTGGTCGAGCTGGGCAAAGCGGCCGGGCTGCAGGATGTTGGTCAGGACGTCGGCGGTGATTTCGGCATCCCACTGCTTCAGCCGGCGCATGCCGTCCGGCGCGAGATAAGCGGCGATGAAGGCAACCAGGATCGCCACCACGATGGTCGCATAGAGAAACGGACGGAACAGCCGGAACGGCGAAAAGCCGGCCGCGTTCATCACGATGATCTCCGAATCGGTGGCGAGCTTGTTGAGGGTGTGCGAGATCGCGATCATCAGCGCGATCGGCGAGATGATCAGCACCAGTGCCGGGATCACGAGGCTGGTGATGCCGAGGAAGGTCAGGATGGTCTGGCCCTGGCTCGTCATCAGGTCGATGCCGCGCAACGCCTGCGTAATCCAGATCACCCCTGTCAGGCTGACCAGAACGAGCGCAAACGACGCCAAGGTCGTGCGAAAAATGTACTTGTCGATCGACCCCATCGCCACCGCACGATCCCGCCCTGCTTACCGGATCTGCGGTTCCGCGACCAATCCCGAGCCGGGATCCCCTGGGTCGCGCCGCGCCTTATCCGGCCAGCTACTCTCTCATACCATCCCTTTGATCCGTCAACAAAATGGCTGTGCCATGGCGCCCTCGGGATACGGTTAATAATTCGTGTGATGTGGCCGCCCGGCCACTCCTGGCGCTTGGCAGCGGGCGGGCGCAGGTCATAGTGTGCGGGACGCGCTCTTGACGGCCGTGAAACGTGGCCGGATGAGAACATTCCGGACGCCGCCCGGCGGGTTCCCGACCAGCGACTGCCCCGATTTTGGAGGATTTTCCTATGCCCGACGCCGTCAAGGTCGGCTTCGTCCCGTTTTCCGCCGCCCCGCGCGGCATTCTGGTGGTTTTCTGCGATGATTCGCTGAAATTCGGTCCGGCGACCGGCAAGACGCTGGGGGCGGCCGCCGATCTGGTCGCGCGGGCGGCCGCGACCAACCAGTTCAAGGGCAAAAGCGGCGCCACGCTCGATATTCTGGCCCCGGAGGGCCTCAAAGTGGCCCGCCTGATCGTGGTCGGCGCCGGCAAGCTGGCAGGGCTCAAGGACAACGACTTCTTCAAGCTTGGGGGCGCCGCCGCCGGCAAGCTGCTCGCCGGCAAGGAAGCCGTCACGATCGTGGCGGAATTGCCGGACGGACCGATGAAGCCCGGGCAGGCGGCCGCGGTCGCGTCGGGCCTGCGGCTGCGCGCCTATAAATTCGACCGCTACAAGACCAGGAAGAAGGACGGCGAGGACGCCGCCGTTGCGGGCGGACGTTTCGCTCGCGGTCGGTGATGTCGCCGCCGCCAAAAAGGCGTTCGCGCCGGATGCCCATATCGTCGAGGGCGTCATCACCGCGCGCGACCTCGTCAACGAGCCGCCGAACGTATTATTCCCCGAGGAATTCGCGCGCCGCGCCAGCCAGCTGCGCAAGCTTGGCGTCGAGGTCGAGATTCTCGACGTCAAGGCGATGACCAAGCTCGGCATGGGCGCGCTGCTCGGTGTTTCCCAGGGCTCGGCGCGGCCCGGCCGCACCGTGATCATGCGCTGGAACGGCGGCAAGCGCGGCGATCGGCCGGTGGCCTTTGTCGGCAAGGGCGTCTGCTTCGATACCGGCGGCATTTCCATCAAGCCGGCGGGAAGCATGGAGGACATGAAGGGCGACATGGGAGGGGCGGCCTGTGTCGTCGGACTGATGCAGGCACTGGCGGCGCGCAAGGCCAGGGTCAACGCGATCGGGGCCATCGGCCTCGTCGAGAACATGCCCGACGGCAACGCGCAACGCCCAGGCGATATCGTCACCTCGATGTCGGGCCAGACCATCGAGATCATCAACACCGACGCCGAAGGCCGGCTCGTGCTGGCCGACGTGCTCTGGTACGTGGCGAAGAAATTCAAGCCGAAATTCATGGTCGATCTGGCGACGCTGACCGGCGCCATCATGGTGGCGCTCGGCACCGAACATGCCGGGCTGTTCTCCAACAATGACGAGTTGGCCGAGCGCTTGACCAAGGTCGGCCTCGAGACCGGCGAGCGCGTCTGGCGCATGCCGCTCGGTCCCGAATACGACAAGCAGATCGATTCGCAGTTCGCCGACATGAAGAACACCGGCGGCCGTCATGGCGGTTCGATCACCGCCGCGCAGTTCTTGCAGCGCTTCGTCGACGACACGCCATGGGCGCATCTCGACATCGCGGGAACGGCGATGGGCGCGCCGAAATCCGAAATCAACCAGAGCTGGGGCTCGGGCTATGGCGTTCGCCTCCTGAACCAACTGGTCGCGGAGTATTACGAAGCCAAAAAATAGCCGGGAATAGCAGGTCGCCGATGACGGAAGTGCTGTTTTACCACCTGCAGAACATGTCGCTCGAAAGCGTCCTGCCGCCCTTGCTCGAAAAATCGCTGGAGCGGGGATGGCGGGTCGTGGTGCAGTCGACATCGCAGGAGCGCGCGGACGCGCTCGATGCGCATTTGTGGACCTATCGCGATGACTCGTTCCTGCCGCACGCCATCTGGCGCGCGGGCGAGGCGGGGCGAACCGGCGATGCGGACGACCAGCCGATCGTGCTCGCCGTGGAAGAGGGCAATCCGAACCGGGCCAATGTCAGGTTTCTGATCGACAATGCCGCGCTGCCGGCCGACTCCCATGCCTATGAGCGGATGGTGCTGGTTTTCAACGGCGACGACACCGATGCGCTCGCCGCCGCCCGCGGCGCCTGGACCGATTGCAAGGCGCGCGGATTCGAGGTCACCTATTGGCAGGCCGATGAGCGCGGCCGGTGGCAGCGGCGGGAATAGCGACAGGGGCCAATTAATGATAATCTGCGGTTTTGGCGGGAGCGCTTGAGTCTGGCCACGGTCGTGCCGCAAAGTGATGGTGGGACAAGCGCTTATACCATCGGGGTGGGAAACCAGTTGATCGTGCGAGACCGCAACATCAGGCGAGGACGACTGCTGGCACTGCTGGCCTTCGCGCCACTGGTCGCGGGCTGCGCGGGCGCATCCGACATGATCTCGCGGGATGCCGAATGGTTCTCGGGTCCGAGCCGGCTGTTCATCCGAAACATCCAGGCGCCGCCGCTGTCGCCCGACAAGCCGGTCACGGCGGATGATCTGGTCACCGCCGAAGGGTATTGCCCGGGCATGGCGCCTCCCGCAGGAAGCCCCGCGGATGCCAATGCCGCGACCGCCGACGCTGCGGCCGGCGGGCCGGTCGTTCCATCGACGTCGGGCACGGTGGCGCTGGGTCATACCGAGTGCGACGTCGTGCGCGGCATCGGCGCGCCCGCCAGCGTCAGTCTCTCCAGCAGTCCGCGCGGCGATCGGATGGCGGTCGTCACCTACCTGCAGGGGCAGCGCGCCGGAATCTATACCTTCACCGCAGGACGCCTGAGCTCGATCGAGCGTGTGCCGCAGGCCGAGGCGCCGGCACCGAAGACGGCAAAATCCAAGACGAAGAAGAAACCGGCGGCGACCTGATCCAACTTCGTCATTGCGAGGAGCGCAGCGACGAAGCAATCCATTCTGTCTTCCCTTGTCGGCTATGGATTGCTTCGCTTCGCTCGCAATGACGGGGAGAGAGCGAGCGTACATCGACAGTGTTGTTCGCGCGGCTTCCGCGTCAATCTGCGCTAGCCCGTAGCCTCGTCATATTCCGAACTCGCCGCCAGCCAGTCTTCCTCGGCGCGCTGCAATGCGCTCTCGGCGCCGGCGCGGGCCTTGACGAGCTGGGCGGCCTGCTTCGGATCGCGCTTGAACAGGTCCGGCAGCGCCAGCGCGGTGTCTATTTTCGCAATAATGCCGTTGATGCGCGCGATCTCGGCCTCGGCGTCCGAAATCCGCTGCCTCGGCGAGGCGCGCTTTTCACTCTTGCCGCGCGCGGGTTTTTCGCGGCCGCGCTCGTTGCCGCCGGCGTCGCGCGGGCTTGCGCGCATGCCGCGCGCCGACAGCACCATGCGCCGGTAATCGTCGAGGTCGCCGTCGAAATCCGTCACCGCCTGATCGGCGACCACCCACAACTGGTCGGCGCAGGCCTCGATCAGATAGCGATCGTGCGAGACCATGATGACCGCGCCGGGGAAATCGTTGATGGCCTCCGCGAGCGCCGCGCGGCTGTCGATGTCGAGATGGTTGGTCGGCTCGTCGAGGATGATCATGTTGGGACCGAAGAAGGTCGCAAGTCCCAGCAGCAGCCGGGCCTTTTCGCCGCCCGACAGGCTCCGCACCAGGGTGTCGCCGGCTTTCCCCGAGAAGCCGATCGCGCCGGTCCGCCCGCGCACCTTGGTTTCCGGCGCATCCAGCATCAGCCGGCGGACGTGATCGTAGGGCGAGGCGTCGAGATCGAGTTCGTCGACCTGATGCTGCGCGAAATATCCGATCGAGAGCTTGTCGGCGCGGGTGACATGGCCGGAGAACGGCGCCAGCTTGCCCGCCAGCAGTTTCACGAGCGTCGACTTGCCGTTGCCGTTGGAGCCGAGCAGCGCGATGCGGTCGTCGGTATCGATCCGCAACGTGACGCGGTTCAGCACCGGCTTTTTCGGATCGTAGCCGACCGAGACATTGTCGACCGCGATGATCGGCGGCGACAGCATCTTCTCCGGCACCGGAAACGAGATTTCGCGCACGTCCTGCGTCACCAGCGCGGTGACCGGCTTCATCCGCTCCAGCATTTTGACGCGGGACTGCGCCTGGCGGGCCTTCGAGGCCTTGGCCTTGAAGCGATCGACGAAGGCCTGCAGGCGCTTGCGCTCGTCGGCCTGGCGCTTGGCGTGCTTGGCATCGAGCATTTCGCGCATCGCGCGCTGCTCTTCGAACGAGGAGTAGGTTCCCTTGTAGAGCGTCAGCTTGCCGCGATCGAGATGCAGGATCTGATCGACCGAGGTGTCGAGCAGGTCGCGATCATGGCTGATGACGATCACGGTGCGCGGATAATGCGCCAGATGGTCCTCGAGCCACAGCGTGCCCTCGAGGTCGAGATAGTTGGTCGGCTCGTCCAATAGCAAGCAGATCGGGCGCGGCGAACAGCGTCGCGGCAAGCGCGACGCGCATCCGCCAGCCGCCGGAAAATTCCTCGCAAGGCCGCGCCTGGTCCGCGGTCGAAAATCCGAGGCCGCTGAGGATCGCAGCGGCGCGCGCAGGCGCTGAATGGGCGTCGATATCGACGAGCCTCGTCTGGATATCGGCGATCCGGTGCGGATCGTGGGCGGTGTCGGCCTCCCGCAGCAGCGCATCGCGCTCGAGGTCCGCCTTGAGCACCACTTCGATCAGGCTTTCCGGCCCGTTCGGGGCCTCCTGGGCGAGGCTGCCGACCCGCCAGCGCGGCGGGATCGCGATGGAACCGCTTTCGATCGGCAATTCGCCGCGGATCGCCGCAAACAGCGTCGATTTGCCGACCCCGTTGCGGCCGACGAAGCCGACGCGGGCGCCCGGCACGATCTGCGCCGTGCCATGGTCAATCAGCAGCCGTCCGGCGATCCGGACCGATATTTCGGTGAGTGAAAGCATGCGGGGTTGTCACCGCTGCGAGCGCCAAACGCAACCCTGTTTTTCTCGATCCGAAACCGTCGGGCGCGGCCGTGTCGGGCTGGGTCGCTTGGCGCCATTCCGACCCGGGCGGCAGCAAGCCATGCGACAAATTGGCCCCTCGCGGGCACGTGATTGGCACGTGATTTAACCTGATGAGATTATGCACTTGCCTCTTCATAGGCAGCCCCAAGTGAACCCCGCCCTGAGCGCGCCCCCACGCCGGGCGGGGTTTTCTTTTGCTTCGCTGCTTTTGTTGCAGCCGGAGCAGCTCACCCGATAAATCGCCCGTATGTGAATTGCCGACACCAGCGGCCATTGTCGCACTTCATCGCTGGGCAGCTTGTTTCGGCGCATCGGCGCTCGAAGCCGTCGGATGTTCAGTATTCGTTAACTGATGGGGGGATGCGCAGGTCAAAACCAACATCAATGGCAACAGCCAGCAGGGCATCGGCACCGTCTACAAGAACGCGGTGATGTTCGGCAAAGCGCAGTTTTCATCGGATGACGGCATCACCGGTACGGTCACTTACCAGGCCGGTCGCAAAACCCTGACTGTGGCCGTGAAGAAATATACCCCGCCGAGTACCTCGACATCCGTGAACAAGCTGGCCTGACACGGGCGCTGCAGGACGTCGACATCGCAGATCATTGTGCTGTTCAGCAAACCGTCTGCGTCGCACGCCATTGCCTGGGCGTCACCGTGACTGAAGCAAGGGCTGCGGGCCGTCCCGCACGCACCCAGCGAATTTGCGCGCAAAATCTGATTTCTCCAGCCCGCAGGGCGGATCATCCGCAGGCGTAATCCGCGGTATCGCCGTTCTGTCCGGGTGAGCAATGACCAAGGACGGAATTGCCCGTTCGGCAATTTGTCGTCATCAAAGTGGCGATTCCGCAACTTCGTATTAAATTTTGCTGCGTCGCACAATGACCGTATTTGAGAAGGTAATGGCCTCCATCAACTGCGAACGTGTTTCGAGTTGGTGACAATATCAACAACATATGAGGCTATAGAGTGAAGCATCGGCGCATCACAGTACTTGGAATGGGGATTCTAATCGCATCTCTTTCGTTTTCTTCTTCGCTTATGGCGGCAACGCAGACAGGAATTGCATCGGTATACAGTGGCGAGCCGACCGCCAACGGCGAGTACGCCCATGCTTCCGCACTCACCGCGGCCCATCGCACGCTGCCGTTCGGCACCATGGTCGAGGTCACCAACATCCAGACCGGCCGCTCCGTCGTCGTCCGCATCAACGATCGCGGTCCCTACATCCGGGGTCGCGTCATCGACCTGACGCCGGCCGGCGCCCGGGCGATCGGATCCTCCGGCCTCGCGCCGGTCACGCTGACTGTGCTGTCCGTCGGGACCCGTGGCAGCCGTTCCGACCGATCTATCAAGGGCTGAACCTGACTGTCCTGCTCGTGATCCGAAGAAGGCCGTAGGGAAATCTACGGCCTTCTTCTGACGGTGAGGAAGGGCGCGAGCAACGGCCGTCGGCCGGTAGCCGCGTATTGCTCAATTAGGGCTACGGCATTGTAAATGCTGCCCAATTTTCGACCCAGTACGACCAGATTTGAAAGAGAAACTGAACTCGAGTCGTACCGCCCGCGATTCTGGTTGGACCTCGCATGCAACGTCACTGCAGGAGGTACTGAATGAGGAAGCAGACTCCCTTCGTCGCTCTCGCCGCTTGCGTCGCGACGCTCTCGTCGATCGAGATATCGACGGCGCAAGCGAAGCAAAAATGCAGTGCCGCGATGCCGTCAAGTCCGCACGGATATTGGTCCTGGCGTCTGATTGACGGAAGAAAATGCTGGTACGAAGGCAAGCCAACGCTTTCGAAATCATCGCTGGAGTGGCCCACGCAGGCTTCGGCACGACCGAATCCCGATCGAGCACTTGGAAGCGTTCTGCCAGACAATCCCGGCAACCCATTGGATTTACACGCGTGGGCGCCGGACGATACCGATACTTTCGAAGCGCGGTGGCGCGCGATCGGAACGACGCGCTAGCGCGTTTTCGAGCGAAGTGGATGCCGGTTCGCGTGAAGAAAACGCGTCAAAAACAAGAATCTAGAGCTTCGGTTCTGATTTAATCAGAGCCGAAGCTCTAGATGCCGGCTTCTCTCGGTTCGTCTCGAAACGACCAAATCGCGCCGATAGAACCGGGCGATGTCCGCGCGGGAATTGCCAGCACTGCGGCGCGCGGAAACGCCCGATCAGTGCCGTGAGCGCTTCATGTCTGCACTTCTTTCCGGACGCATCAACATCGGATCGACCCGCGCGATAACCATGGCAGTCGCCATTTTCATGCTCCCTACAGGGATCGCACACGCCCAATTTCCGTTTTGGTCCCGGCACGGTTTCTGGCCAAGCCACTACGCTCCGTTCAAACACAGGCACCACCACCACCGGCAGACAAATTCCGAGTCGACCAGGAACGCACAGCCCGAGGATGCCCCGAAGGGCCCGCTCCAGATCATCATCTCGATCGCGGACCAACGGATCTCGCTTTTCGACAACGGGACCTTGATCGCGCGTTCTTCCGTGTCCACGGGAATTAAGGGACATCCCACGCCCCTCGGTGTGTTCAGCGTGATCGGCAAACAACGATGGCACCGTTCCAATATTTATAGCGCTGCGCCCATGCCCTACATGCAGCGCATCACCTGGTCAGGGATAGCGTTGCATGCCGGTGTCGTGCCTGGGCATCCGGCCTCACACGGCTGCATCCGTTTGAAAAATGCCTTTGCCGCGCGACTCTGGCATCTCACCAAGCGCGGCACGCGCGTGATCATTGCGCACGGCGATGTCCAGCCGGTCGAGATAACCAATCCGCACCTTTTCAAGCCGAAAGCCGCATCCGGTTCGCCGGACTTTCAGGCTGGCGCAGCCGCGGGCAACAGCATTGGTACAGAAGCGGCAACGCAGGCTTCACCCGCGTCCAACGCTGAAACACCGGAAGCCACCAGTCTTCAAATTCGCAGGCCCGGCTCCCGCGCGAACAGCACCCAAAAAGATCGTTCCGGTATCCGTCTTCGTCAGTCGCAAGTTGAGCAAGCTCTTCGTGCGCCGGGGATTCTCGCCGTTGTTCGATGTTCCGGTCAAGATCGAAAATCCGGAGGCGCCGCTGGGAACGCACGTCTTTACCGCAATGGAATTCCAGAACGAGGGAGCGGCCATTCGCTGGACCGTCGTGTCGATTCCGAAGGAAATTCCTCGCATGTCCGAGGCTGCCCCGAAAGAGCGTGAAGCGTCCGCGCAGCAAACTGCCTTATCGGCTCCGTTGCCCGATCAAGCCAACGCTGCCCTCGACCGTATCCAAATCCCCGAGGATACCGATTGGGAGGATATCCGAACTCCTGACGCCGGCCTCTTCTCTGATTATTTCCGACGACGGATTTAGCCACGAGACGGGAAAAGGCACGGATTTCATCGTGCTAACGCATTGACGTCCAAGCATCGGTAAACGAGGACTGCACGCCGGCCCCGTGGAGCTGGCGCCAGGCCTCATCGCGCCACTTCAGCTGATGCTGCGAGGAACCGAAAGTTCCCCGCATATCCATGCAGACGATCCGAGCGTGGCGCAACACTTCCCGCAGAGGAGGCTTTCCGGCTTATTTCTTGAGGTCAGCCGCAAAGAACTTGGTTGCCTCGGCCTTCGCTTCCTGATCCACCTTGGCGTCGTATCGGAGCGGCAGGTTGAACTTCTTGCCGAGCTCGGTAGCTTCGGGGTTCGTGAACGCGTGCACCGCGCCGGGATACTCGATGATCCGGTAATCGGCCTTCGCGGCGTCGAAATCCTTCTTGAGCGCATCGTATTGCTCGCGCTTCACGAAGGGATCGTCCGCGCCGTTCAGGATGAGGATCTTCGCCTTGACGGTTCCCGGCGCCGGCGCCGGGGTATTGAGACCAAGCGAAGCGTGAAAGCCCGCAACGGCGGCGAGGTCGGCGCCGGCCCGCGCCATGTTCAGCACGACCGCGCCGCCAAAACAGTAACCGACGGCGCCGATCCGCTGGGGATCGACCGAGGCTTGCTTGGCGAGTTGGTCCCGCGCTGCGTTAAAGCGCGATTCCATCACCTTCGGGTCCTTCATCACCGAAGACGCGAGCGCGCCGGCGTCCTTCGGGTTGTCGGCGGTCTTGGCGTCGCCGTACATGTCGGCAATGAAGGCGGTGTAGCCCTGCTGTGCGAACTTCCGCGCCTCGTCATGGATGTGCTTGGTAATGCCCCACCATTCATGCACCATGACGATCCCGGGCCGCTTGGCCGTGACGGCATCGTCGTAGACGACGAAGCCCTTCATGGTGGTGTCGCCGGCCGTATAGGTGACCGGCTCTTCCCTGATCGCCGCGTTTGCGTTCGCGACCATTGCGATGGCGCAGAGTGCTCCCACGATAATCGTTCGCATGCTGACCTCCTGCGGATTTCGGCAGAGCGACATTGCCATGCCCGCGATTTCGGCGCCAGCCGGTGAAACCGATAACGGCGCCGTCGCAGCCTGCTGCGTGATATCGTCCCGGCCGGAAACGGCGGCAAGCCTGCTCAGCCGCCTTACCCGGGCGGTCTCTGCCATCTCCTGGTGTCCAGCCGCTCTTGCTGGTTGGCCAGAGTACGCCATGCGGCCTCCATTCGCATGAAGGCACGCTTGGCTTCCTCGTCTTCGGCTCTTTCAGCGAGGAAGGCGCAGTCGGCAGCATTATCGCGATAAAGATCGGCTAAACTCATTCCCGCTAGATGGACCGGGGACGATCTGTTTCAACGGAAAAGCTTCATGAAATGTTCGTAAGACAGCGCCGCCGCCGCTTTTGCTAGCTCACTGAATTTACTTCTGCTTTCGGCGACATAGCGGACATGGCCAGACTTGTTACAGGCTCGATCCGGTCGCGATTGACCCAACTCGGACATCAGCCAGCATTGCAGCAGCAAAGCCGCTTCCAGCCTCTATCAAAACACTCGTTTGAAGCCGCCTCCTAAACAGGAGGGGAAACGATGCTGCGCAGAATGACTATGTCTTGAGTGGCGATGATAGCGGCGGCTGATTGAAGCGCGCCAAAAAGCTCGCCTCAGACCATCCAAGCCATACTCTTAGCCTCCCACAAACTATCCCTTATCCGACGATTCCTCTGACAGGGGTTTGTTCAGCCAAGCCTCGATTTGGCCCTTTCCCTTGATTTCGACGGAGCCGCGGGCTTCAAATGCGTAGCGATCTTGAAGCTTCTCAAACACCGAACGGGTGACCTGAATCGCGTCGGGAATGCCTTGGGACTCCATGCGGCTGGCCAGATTCACCGTGTCGCCCCAAAGATCGTAAATGAATTTCCTGCGCCCAATGATCCCCGCAACAACCGGGCCAGTGTTCATCCCGATTCGGAGATGCACCGCTATGCCCCGCTCGGCGCTGAACTCACGCGCGATCTGCATCATTCGCTGCGCCATCTTCAACACCCGCTCACAGTGGTCGGCACAGATCACCGGCAAGCCACATACCGCCATGTAAGCGTCGCCTATGGTCTTAATCTTCTCAATTTTCAATTCGTCGGCTGCCAGGTCAAAGCGCGAAAACAGATCGCTGAGCAAATCGACCACGACGTGCGCGGGCATGGCGGCAGCAAGCGGGGTAAAATCCACGATATCCGCGAACAAAACAGTCGCCTCAGCAAATTTGTCGGCGATATGCTCGTCTCCCGCCTTCAAGCGCACGGCAATGGTTTCCGGCAGAATGTTGAGCAGAAGGCGTTCGTTTTCGCGGTGGAGACGGTCAATGGTCAGGTGAGTGTGAACTCTCGCCAGCAGCTCGTGGGCGTTGAAGGGTTTGGCGACGTAGTCCACGGCACCTAACTCGAAGCCTCGGACAATATTAGCGGTCTCGGTCTTCGCCGTCAGAAAAATGATCGGGATTTGACTCCATCGTTCAGACGCCTTGATCCGCTCGCAGGTTTCGAAGCCGTCCATTTCCGGCATCATCACATCAAGCAAAATAAGGTCGGGTTGCACACGGGCGAGGACGTCGAGCGCCTGCTTGCCGTTCAGGGCGACGCTGATCTGGTAACCCTTCTCCTTCAGGGTGGCGGTCAGCGTCTGGATGTTGGCCGGAGTGTCGTCAACGATCAGGATGCGACTGCTCGGTGCGGCGGGCGTGATACTCATAAGGGCAGCAATCGTCTATCGGAGGCGGCTTTTTGCAGCCTCGCAAGCGCATCGCTGAAGGCGAAGTCGTTCACCTCTTTCTCGAATGCGGAAAATCCTTCGCCTGGCAACAATGCGCGGAACAGATCCCGATGGGCTTCGAGGCAATCGGCTGCGGCGGGATCGAAGTTGTTCAAGTGCCCGATCATCTCCAGCGCAACCTCCTTTGCCTTGTCCGGATCAAACGCAGCGTCCGTGGCAGCGGGCGAGGATACGGTTTCCCTTCGCGGAAGCGCGGCGTCGAGACGCTTGACGAGATCGCCCAGCACAGTGTTGAAATTTCCAACCAAGGGTGCCAGCGCGGCGGATTCGGTCTTCGCGGCGATAGCCTTCTCAAGCGTGGCTGCCACCTGTTGCACTGCGTCCATGCCGAGGCTTCCGGCTACTCCCTTAACCGTGTGGGCGAGGCGTTCAGCCACCAGCATATCCTGCTGGGCCAGCGCTTCGGCAACCCGTGCAGGTGCGACGCCCTGTTGATCCACAAATTCGCGCAGCAATTTGAGATATAGCTTTCGGTTACCTGCGACCCGACTAAGGCCATCCTGTACGTTGAGGCCTTCAACAAACGGAATATCGACTGATACCGGAGTATTCGCCACACCCGGCTTGTGTTGGGCCACCGCGAACATCGCGGCATCTACTGCAGGCTTATAGAAGCGCGCTACCGTCCTGAAGAGCAGCGCTGGATCGATGGGCTTGGAGACGTGGTCGTTCATGCCCGCATCGAGGCAGCGTTGACGCTCTTCCATGGTCGCGTGAGCGGTCATCGCAATGATGGGCAGCTTGGCGAAGCGGGCATCGCCCCGGATAATCGTCGTGGCCTGAAGTCCATCCATTTCAGGCATCTGCAGATCCATCAGTATCACATCGTAGGGCGGCGGAAACTCCGCTTGAAAGAGCCTGTCAACGGCTATGCGACCATTGCCGGCCACATCCACCTTCGCGCCGACGCCTTCGAGCAACTCGACCGCGATCTGCTGGTTGATCTCGTTGTCCTCCGCCAACAGAATGCGCACGCCCAGCAGTCCGGTGCTCTGCTCGGCCGTGCTGCCCACCAGCTCACCCGTCTCGACCGCATCCGCGGCGAAGACGTTTACCAGCGAATCGAAGAGCACGGATTTGGTGATCGGCTTCAATATGAAACCGTCGAGCTCGAGCTTTTCCGCCTCCTCGCGCACATTGTCACGATCGAAGGCGGTGACGATGATAATTGCGGGTTGCTTGTGAAGCAGGCTGGTGTTGCGGATGAGTTGCGCGGACTGCAGGCCGTCCATCCCAGGCATTTGCCAATCCATGAAGATGACGTCATAGGGCGTGTCCGCATCTCGCTCCTTGATGGCTGCGAGTGCCTCGTGGCCGGAACTGACGGCATCGACTTGTTTCGCCAGGGAGCCCATGGATTCGGCTATGATTTCGCGTGCCGCGGCATTGTCGTCCACCACGAGCACGCGCAGATTCTGGAATTGGCCTGGAACGACTTTTCCTGTCACGGAGTTACGGCTCACTTCCAGCCAAATCGTGAAGATGAAGGTGCTGCCCACGCCTGGCTCGCTCTCCAGCCAAATTTGTCCCCCCATCAATTCGGCGAGCCGGCGACAGATTGTCAGGCCAAGGCCGGTGCCACCGTGCTTGCGCGTCGTGGACGTGTCGGCCTGTGAAAACGGCTGAAACAGCCGTGCTGCCTGCTCCCTTGTCATGCCGATGCCGGTGTCACTGACCGAGCACTTCAGTTGTACCTTCTCGCCAGTTCGTTCGAGAAGTTCGATCTCGAGGCGGACCTCGCCACGTTCGGTGAACTTGACCGCGTTGTTGACCAGATTGGTCAGGATCTGGCCCAGGCGGAGCGGATCACCGCGCAACAGCTCCGGGATCACCGGCGACACGTGGACAAGGAACTCCAATCCTTTGTCGTGCGCCTTCTGAGCCGTGACCGTGGTGACCGAGCCAATCACCTCATCAACATCGAAGTCGGTGGCCTCGATGTTGAGCTTGCCTGCCTCTATTTTCGAGAAGTCTAGAATATCATTGATGATTGCAAGCAGCGACGTGCCGGCGTTGTGAACCTTGCCGATATAATCGCGCTGCTTGGGACTGAGTGACGTCTTCAACGCCAAATGGGAGAGACCGATGATGGCGTTCATCGGCGTGCGAATCTCGTGACTCATGTTCGCGAGGAACATGGACTTCATCTGCGTGGCCTCCTCGGCTCTTTCCTTGGCGGCCAGGCCTTCCCTTTCTTGTCGCTCCGCTTCGAGTTGCCGTTTGCTTGAGCGCAATAGAACCGCCGAAAATAGGACAAGGACCGCCATCACACACAGAAGCGCTATAAAGACAATCAACACTCGTGTGCGCTGGGCCTCGATCGAGAAGTTCGCGCGGGCAACGAGAGCCGCGTTAAGTTTCTGAATCCCGTCAGCGTAGATCTGCTTCTGGCGCACATATTCGGGGCTGGAAAGGATGGCTCGGGCCGCGTGTAAATCGTTCTGATGAACAAGCTCGAATGCCTTGTTCTCGATGTCCTCCAGCTGTTGGTTGGCCACATCGGTCTGAGCGACGAACGCTCCCATGACCTGCGGATCAAGCTGGGAGCATTCCTTGATGGCATCATCCAACTGCGTAACATGTTGCCGGTAACGGGCCTCCCAGCTTGGATCAACAGTGGCTGCGGCCATGCGGGCGGACATGGTAAGGATTTCGTCGAGGTGGATGATCTCTCCCGCAAGCACCACCAGACGAAGATCGTGAGTGCGGATGCGTTCGGCCTCTGCATTAAGAGCCCAGAACTGCCAACCAAGCCAAAGGAGCGCGCTTGCGGCGACGGCCAGAATAGGGGTGAGTCGCCAGACCAAGCTCCGCTTGCCGCCAGCGTGAAGCGTCGGCTTATTCGAGTTGTCAGGTCCTTCTATCGTCGGCACCTTCACGCGACCTCTCGACGTGGCAGTCTTTATGGCGTGTCCGGGGTAGACCGAAAGGGAATGTGCGAGGGCTTAATGTCGGGCCCCGACCCGCTAGTCTGGTTCGGAGTTCGAAGGTTGGAACCTTCGAATGCAGAACGGCCAGATCGAATAAATTATATATTGAACAAGGTAGAGGCTTGATCTGGATCAATTTGGAGTTTGAGTTTGCCGAGGTTCGTTGGGCGAATTCGGCCAGCTTCAAAATCATTTGCGAAACGTAGCGATATATTTTCATGGTTTTTGAATCCTGCTGACCGCCCAAGTTGGGCCGGCGGCCCATACCCGACGTGCGGTCGGCACCCTTCTGCACGGGAAGAAGCCCAGCGATATTCCAGTTGCGCAGCCGACGAAATTCGAATTGGTGCTCAATCAAGGGCGGCGAAATCGCTGGGCATCACCGTGCCGCAGGCGCTCCTCGCCCGCGCCGACGAGCTGATCGAGTGAAGCGGTGACTTCCGTTGTTGGCACATCGCGTCATTTGTTGTGCTGCGGAATTTGGTCGCTATCGGGGCGTGGCGGACTCACGATTATGAGTTCACGGCCTAGTTCTGATCCAACCTTCCGGAGAAACAGCGGTGCCGGTGGGTGTTGATCAAATCCGGTTTGCAGTAGTCGGCGATATCTTGGATGCGGAAGCGCGGAATTACGAATTACGGCGACAGTTCAATTGCTCGCCGAAAATTGCCGCGCGGCATCCCGCCGGCGCCACGCCGTCGCCTTTTCCGGGCTGCGGGCCGTCCCGTGAGCGCCCGTGGATTTGCGCCTAAAATCTAATTTCTCCAGCCGGATCAAGCTGTTTCTACCTGTCCAGTCCCTTGCGAAAAAATATTCTGGTTTTCCGAATTCGCAAATCACTTTCCTAGTCCCGCCGTCCCGTCCCACTCGAGGGGCGCTGGCCATCGTCACAGACGCGGGGCGGGATGCGGTGGACGCGAGCGGTGCTTCTGACGAGAGCGCCCAACTTGCGGACGGAGAAGTCGTGTGGTCCTGACGCCTCGACGCTGGCGTCAAGCTTGCAGTGAAGGCGCTGCAAGCGACGGTGGCAAGAAAGCCGATCGCCGGGGAGATCACGAAGGAAGCCGTTAAAACCATTGCGTGCGGGGATGCCGGGTGATTCCGGTGCGACCGCTGTGAATACTCGTGTGCATTTTTTTACTACCCCAGCGCACACGAGGCTGCGGGTGCACTGGGCATCCGGCATCCCCCACGCCCTCTTTGGGCGGAAGGTTCTCAGCATGACCCGGGCGCAAGCCACGCCGCGGGATCGCGGAGGTGTATCTTGAGCATCGATTCCATGAACCGGGCTTCTTCCATCGCGCGACCCAGGCACGCTTTGCCTTGCCACGTCGGGTTTTTCCGAATATTCCCATCCGCGACATCCAGAGTTGAGCTGACGCTCGACGCCAACCTGCTCCCGAGCAAGGTGGCATCCCCGATGCGGGGAGATGCGGCCGGTCCGGCAACAAACGGGACAGCGCGCAGCCTTCGTCAGCTTTGCCCTCACGGCGAGATGAACAAAGGCGGTGCGGTATGAGCGATCTCCAGCAATTTGCCAGCGACAATTATTCCGGAATTTGCCCGGAGGCCTGGGCGGCGATGGAAGCTGCGAACCAGGGCCAGGCTCCGGCCTATGGCGAAGACGAATGGACGGCGAGGGCGGCGGATGCCTTTCGCGTGCAGTTCGAAAGCCCTTGCGAGGTGTTCTTCGTCTTCAACGGCACCGCGGCCAATTCGCTGGCGCTGGCCTCGCTCTGCCAGTCCTACCACAGCGTCATCTGCACGGCGTCGGCGCATGTCGAGACCGACGAATGCGGCGCGCCGGAATTCTTCTCCAACGGCTCGAAGCTCCTGGTTGCGCCATCGGCGGACGGCAAGCTGACGCCTGACGCCATCCGCACGATTGCGACCAATCGCAACGACATCCATTTTCCCAAGCCGCGCGTCGTGACGATTACCCAGCCGACCGAGACCGGGCAGGTCTACAGCCTCGATGAGTTGCGGGCGATCTCGGCCTGCTGCCGGGAACTCGGCCTGAGCCTGCACATGGACGGCGCGCGTTTTGCCAATGCCTGCGCCAGCCTCGGCTGCAGCCCCGCCGACATGACGTGGCGCGCCGGCGTCGACGTACTGTGCTTCGGCGGCACCAAGAACGGAATGGCCGCCGGCGAAGCGATCCTGTTCTTCAATGCGAAGCTCGCGGAGGACTTTGATTATCGCTGCAAGCAGGCCGGCCAGCTTGCCTCGAAGATGCGGTTTCTGTCGGCGCCCTGGGTCGGCCTATTCGAAAGCGGCGCATGGCTGCGCAATGCCGCCCATGGCAATGCCTGCGCCGCGCGGCTGGCGAAGGAGATCGGCGGATTGCCCGGGCTCGAGATCCTGTTTCCCGTTCAGGCCAATGCGGTCTTCGTTCGCATGCCGGACGCAAAACTCGCTGCACTTCGCGACCGCGGCTGGCGGTTCTACACCTTCATCGGAGGCGGTGCGCGCTTCATGTTCGCCTGGGATTCATCGCCGCAGCGGGTCGACGAACTCGCCGGCGATATCCGCCGGATTGCGTTGGGTCGATGAAACCGCGCGCTAGTTCGATGGCTTGCGGAATTCCTCGCTGTCGCGCCGGCGCAGTTCTTCCATCAGGCGCTGCAGGTGAGGGGACAGGCGCGAATCTTCGAGGCGCAGGCTCTGTTGCAGCCGTTCGCCCACGGCGTCGCAGATCGACCGGCTGGTCTTGTAGTCGATCGTTTCGCTGCTGTCGGTGGTCCGGCCGTTCATGACGGGTTCCGCTTCGGTCTGTCGCTACCAATTGATGTTTCAACAAGTCGTGGAGACAGGGATTGTTTCCTCGACTCGGGCCGATTGCATGCTCTTTAGTAAAAATTGCATGAACGGGAACCCCGGCCGCCCCGGCGCAAGCAAAAGCCCCGGCGCAGCAGCGCCGGGGCTTTGGAGATCGAACGATCGCGGTTCAGTAGCAGCGATTGACCACGCGCCATTGGGGCCCCCATGGCGTCGGGACCAGTCGGCGGACGTAGCAGCCGCCGTAGCCATAGGCGGGGCCTCCGGCAAAGACGCGGGGACCGGCATAGCCCCAGCCGCGATGCCAGCCGCCGCCATGCCAGCCACCGTGCCAGCCGCCCCAGGCAGAGGCGGAGGTCGGCGCCAACGCGGCCGCGAGCGAAGCGGCGGCAACAGCAACAAGCGAGAGTTTGCGTAACATGGTCATCTCCTCGGGTTCGGCGCCGATGGCGCCATCGGTGAGGTTCTTCCCGTTAACGCCGCCTGGAAGAGGGGCGTCCGGTCGATTGCAGCCTAGGCTTGGCAAGCTGAACGAGGCCGGGACGCGGCTTGCAGGGAGGGTTAATCTTCGTGAAATTGTTGTAATTCAGCAGTCGGGCGCGGGTTCTGGCGACGCGGGCGTTTCACCGGATCGCTTGCCGTTCGCCGATGGCGCCGATATAAGCCGCCCGAAACTCCCATCAGCTTTGCAAGGACGAGATCATGGCGATTGAACGCACCTTTTCGATTATCAAGCCCGACGCGACCGAGCGCAATCTGACCGGCGCGGTCAACGCGCTGATCGAGAAGGCCGGCCTGCGCATTGTTGCCCAGAAACGCATCCGGATGACCCGCCAACAGGCCGAGACTTTCTATGCCGTCCACAAGGCGCGTCCGTTCTTCGGCGAACTGGTGGATTTCATGATTTCCGCACCGGTCGTGGTCCAGGTTCTCGAAGGCGAGAACGCCGTGCTCAGATATCGCGACGTCATGGGCGCGACCGATCCCTCCAAGGCAGCCGATGGCACGATCCGCAAGGTGCACGCCAAGTCGATCGGTGAAAACTCGGTGCACGGTTCGGATGCCCCCGAGACGGCCGCGATCGAGATCGCCCAGTTCTTCGCGGGCAACGAGATCGTCGGCTGACCGATACCGGCGCGGGTGCGCGGCCGGGCCGGCAACAGCCAAGCGGCGGCCGCTCGCGCCAAAGGGGTAGGCCGTGAACTGGCTGTTGCAGGTCGTTGATCCCGCCAATATCGGTGCGATTCTCGCGCAGCTTCATGCCGACATCCAGACACCGGCGTTCTGGCTGGCGGTCGGCAAGATCATCTGGATCAACGTCCTGCTGTCGGGCGACAACGCCCTCGTGATCGCGATGGCCTGCCGCGGGCTGGCGCCTCGGCAGCGCCTGTGGGGCATGGTGATCGGCGCCGGCATCGCGGTGGTGCTGCTGATCGCCTTTACCGGCGTCGTCGCCCGGCTGATGGTGCTGCCCTATCTGAAGCTGGTCGGCGGCATCGCGCTGATGGTGATCGCGGCCAGGCTCCTGGTCCCCGAGGATGAAGGCGACGAAGTCACCGCAGGGACCAGCCTCTGGCATGCGATCCGGATCGTCGTGATCGCCGACATCGTCATGAGTCTCGACAACGTCATCGCGGTCGCCGCTGCCGCGAACGGCCAGCTACCGCTGCTAATTCTCGGGCTCGCCATCAGTATTCCCATGATCATCGCAGGAGCTGCGTTGATCATGATGGTGCTGGATCGTTTTCCCGTGCTGGTCTGGCTCGGCGCGACGCTGCTCGGCTGGATCGCGGGCGATGTGATCGAGACCGATCCAGCGGTCCAACCCTTCCTGCAGCGGCTTCTCGACGGCCAGATCGCGCTCAATCTGGACGCGACCTCGACGGTCTTCGGCGTATCGCAGCACATCAGCATCGACACGGATCTCGTCGAATACATCTGCTCGATCCTTGGCGCGATCGCGGTCCTGGCCGTCGGATCGATCTGGCGGAAGCGCAAGTTGCGGCAGCTCGAGCATCTTGCGCTGCCGGATGTCACAGAGGCGGATCGGCCGTAAGCGTTAGCGCCGCACGATCGATCCGGAGCGGCCGACCAGCCGCGCTAATTGCTTGAAGCGGCTGCCGACGCGATCGGCGACCAGGTCGACCAGCCGGTGCTCGAACACCAGCATCAGCTTGCGGCCGTCGCTTCGAAAGTGCGTCGCCGGCAACACGCCCGGCCGCGCCGCCGATATCAGATGAGCGACGCGGAATGCCGCGCCGAGCAGCCGCGCGCGCTCGACCATCGCGGGCGGCACCAGCTCGCAAATCCTCGTCGGCGGTTCGTTCTGTTCGCTCAGGCCCGCATAGCGATAAAACACCGAAAGCGCGACGAACGCCCGTCCCTGATGGCTGATCGAGCCGAAATTGCCGTTGGTGATCAGATTAAGCGTTTCCTCGCCGCGATGATCGGGATGCACGCGCCAGCCGATGTCCGACAACAGGCAGGCGGCGTGGCGCAGGCGGCGGTCTTCGTCGGTCTCCCGCAACTTGACCACCCGCACCAGCCGATCGGACCATTCGATCAGTTCCTGGGCATGGCGCGCCGATCGCGACAACAGCTCGTTCAGCGTCTGGGCGGCGCAGATCAATCCGTCCTTGGCGCGTTCACTCTCGGGCAGCCTCTCGTACAGCAGGCCCTCGCGCACGCCGAAGGTGGAAAACACGATGGTCTTGGGCTGTGCGACCCGGACGATGTATTCGAGGACCAGCGCCGCATAGGCCAGCAACGGCCGCCGCGCATCGGCGACGACTTCGATATTGGCAAGCATGTTCGTCGCCGCCAGCCGGCGCAGGCGCCGGGCAAAATCCAGCGCATCCGCCGCCGGTATCGAATAGCCGTGCATTACCCCGAGCGGATATTCGCTCTGGATAATGTGGATGCGCGCCAGCGCCCGCCAGGTTCCGCCGACCGCGTAAAAGGTCCGGCCGCGTCCGGCCTTGAGCTGGGCAACGTCGGCAAGCTCGGTCCTGACGATACGCTCGGCGCGCTTCAGCGATTTGTGCGACAGGTCCTGCAGCGCCAGGCTCCCGAGCGGCAGCGTCACGCCGCTGCGAACGCGGTTGCCGCGCACGTCGATCAGTTCCAGCGAACCGCCGCCGAGGTCGCCGACGATGCCGTCCGGCTTGTGAACGCCCGAGATGACGCCGAGCGCGGAAAGCTTGGCTTCGCGCGGGCCGGACAGGATTTCGATCTTGCCGCCGCAGATGCGTTCGGCCTTGGCGATGAAATCCGGTCCGTTGCTGGCGTCGCGGCAGGCGGCGGTGGCGATCGCGTGCACGCGGCCGACTTTCATCACCCGGCACAGCGCACGAAAACGCCGCAGCGCCGTCAGCGCCTTGGCAACGGCGTCCGGCGCCAGGATGCCCGTGGTCTGGACCTCGCGGCCGAGCCCGCACAGCGCCTTCTCGTTGAAAATCGTGATCAGGCTGCGCGCCATCGCCTCATAGACGACGAGGCGCACCGAGTTGGAGCCGATGTCGATGACCGCGACGCTGGATGCGCGCTTGCGCGGCCGTTTCACCGCGAGGGTTCCTTATGACGAATGCTGACGCTCGTTGCGGCGCGTGAGGCGGCGCGGCGAAGATTCCTTGAGCGACTTTCCACGGCCTGACAAACTCGGATTTGTCATGAAATAGTTATGCAGGTTGAAAGGCTCTTCGCCTTTCGCGGCCTTCATACGCGTTGACGATCCATCCGGCAACAACTGCCAGCTCTGCTCGGTATCCTTCAGGTTCGCCACCATGATCTGTTCGAGAACCTGCTGATGCACCGTGGGATTTTGCAGCGGGCAGAGCACTTCGACGCGCCGGTCGAGGTTGCGCGGCATCATGTCGGCGGACGAGATATACACAGCCGCTTTGGCGCTCGGCAGGCCCTGGCCCATGCCGAAACAGTAGATTCGCCCGTGTTCGAGGAAGCGGCCGATGATCGATTTGACGCGGATGTTGTCCGAGAGACCGGGTATGCCCGGCCGCAGGCAGCAAATGCCTCGCACTACCAACTCGATCGGCACGCCGGCCTGCGAGGCCTCGTAGAGGGCGTCGATGATGTCGGGATCGACCAGCGAGTTCATCTTCATCCAGATCGCGGCCGGCCGGCCGTGACGGGCATGGCTGGTCTCGCCGTGGATATGTTCGATAATTCGCTTGCGCAGGGTGAGTGGCGATACCGCCATCTTCTCGATGTCGCTCGGCTCGGCATACCCGGTGATGTAGTTGAATACCCGCGCCGCATCGCGTCCGATGATCGGGTCGGAGGTGAAATAGGACAGGTCGGTATAGATGCGTGCGGTCACCGGATGATAATTTCCAGTGCCGGTATGGACGTACGTCGTGAGGCTGCCGCCCTCGCGCCGCACGATCAGCGACAGCTTGGCATGGGTTTTCAGTTCGAGAAATCCGTACACCACCTGTACGCCGGCGCGTTCGAGATCGCGCGCCCAGCGGATGTTGGCTTCCTCGTCGAAACGCGCCTTGAGCTCGATCAGCGCCGTCACCGACTTGCCGGCTTCGGCCGCTTCCGCCAGCGCGCGCACGATCGGCGAGTTGTTCGAGGTGCGATAGAGCGTTTGCTTGATGGCGACGACGTCGGGGTCGCGGGCGGCCTGTTGCAGGAACTGCACCACGACGTCGAAGGATTCGTAGGGGTGATGGACGATCAGGTCCTTCTGCCGGATCGCAGCGAAGATGTCGCCGCCATGATCGCGCACGCGCTCGGGATGGCGGGGTACATAGGGCACGAATTCGAGATCGGGGCGGTCGAGCCGGGTCAGCTGCGACAGCTCGTTCATCGCCAGCACCCCGTCGACGAGCAGAACCTCGTCATCGGTGGTGGACAGCGCGCGCTGCACGAATGCGCGCAATTCTTCCGGCATCTTGGCTTCGATTTCGAGCCGGATCACCGATCCGCGCCGCCGCCGCTTCAGCGCGGTCTCGAACAGGCGAACCAGATCCTCCGCCTCTTCCTCGATTTCGAGTTCGGAATCCCGGATGATGCGAAAGGCGCCCTGGCCCTTGACGGTATAGCCGGGGAACAGCCGGCCGATGAACAGGCCGGTGGCCTGTTCCAGCGTGATCAGCCGCACCGCGCCATCCTTGGCCGCGGGCAGGCGAATGAAACGGTCGATCTTGCCGGGCATGCGGATCAGCGCGTTCATCGGCTTGCCATCGGAGACCCGCGCCAGATGCAGCGCGATGGTGAAACCGAGAACTCGGGATGAACGGGAAGGGATGCGCCGGATCGATCGCCAGCGGCGTCAGCAACGGAAAGATGTTGTGGAGGAAATGATCCTCGATCCAGCTTCGCTCGGTCTTGGTGACGTCGCGGCCATCGACGAGAACGACGCCGACCTCGGCCAGCACGCCGCGCAGGTCACGCCAGATCGCCTGCTGGTCGTTGGCGAGTTTCGAGACGGCCTCGTTGATGAGGACAAGCTGCTCGGCGGGCGTGAGCCCGTCTGGGCTGCGCTCGGTGATACCTTCCCGCACCTGGGCCTTGATACCGGCGACGCGCACCATGAAGAATTCATCAAGGTTATTGGCGGAAATCGACAGAAATCGCACCCGTTCCAGCGCGGGGTGGCCGGGATTGACGGATTCCTCCAGCACACGGCGATTGAAATGCAGCCAGGAAAGCTCACGGTTGATGAAACGTTCGGGGCTGTGGGCGATCGTCGGGCCGACCTCGGATTCCGCCTCTTTTTCTTTGATAACAATAGCTTGCGCGGGTTCCATGAGATTTCAATCTATCCAGAGCTGACGTACGCGTGATTCCCCGCTTAGGCGGCGCGAAGCATGTGTTATCGCGATGACCTTTCGATGACATTGACGCTCCCCCAAGGCCGCGCCGTCAAGATGCGGATTGGCCCTGCGGCCATCAGGCATTGCGTAACAATTCGGCCGCCAGCGCCCGGGTCACGGGGCGGCCTTGCCGCAGGGCTTCGGTGTCCAGCAGCTCCACAGCCTGCCTTGCGGCCGCATAGGACCGCTCGATCCGGGTTGCCAGGTAGCTGACCACGCTCTCATCGATCGCCATTTGGCGGTCGGCGCAGAACTTCACGATCAGCGCGCGAAACAGCGCATCGTCGGGCGGCAATAGCGATACCGTCGGCACCGCGCGCAGGCGCGACCGCAGGTCGCGCAGCTCGATCTGAAAGGCCGATGGCGGCGCCCGCGCGGTGATCAGGACAAACGCTTCGTCCTCCCGCGCCAGGTTCATCAGATGGAACAGCGCGCGTTCATCGATGTCCAACGGATTGAGGTCCTCAACCACCAAGGCCCCGGTCGCCAGCGCGGCCGGTACGGCGGCCGCGGTCAGCGTATGTGCCGATGTCGAGCGCGCGCCGGCTTGCTCGGCCCAGATCGCGGCGAGATGGCTCTTGCCGGAACCTTCCGGTCCGACCAGCAGCATGATCGGGTTGGGCCATTCCGGCCAGCGGTCGATCAGCGCCAGGCCCGCAGCATTGGCCGGTCCCTCGAGAAAATTGTCCCGGGTCAAGCTCTCCGCGTGCGGCAGCGCAAATGCGAGCTGGCGGGGTTCAACGCGGCTTGGCACCTCAATGACTCCATGCCGAGACCGGTCGGCGCATCATGGCTCTCTGGTCTTGACGCGTTTTAATCAACGCGAACCGGTGCCCACTCCGCTCGAAAACGCTCTAGCTCGCTTCGATCGTGCTCATGTGGCGCACCCACTCGACGAGATAGAGCGATACGGAAGCCAAAGTAAAGACCGTAACAAAACCCATCAGGATCAGATCATACGGCGTCGGATTAAAGCCAAATCCAAGCGCTGCCAGCACCAAAGCGGCGAACGCGACCTGCGCCACAGTGTTCAGCTTCGACACCATCAACGGCTTCATCGGAATCGGCTTGCCGAACAGCCACGACACGATCACGGCGGCGACGATCATGATGTCGCGCGAGACCACCAGGATGACGATCCAGCGCGGCACCGCGCCCCAGATGCCGAGCGCCACGTAGATCGAGACCAGGAGCGCCTTGTCGGCCAGGGGATCGAGCAGGGCTCCGAGTTCGCTCGCCATGTTGAAGCGCTTGGCCAGAAAGCCGTCGACCGCGTCGCTGACGCCGGCCACGATGAAGATCGCAAATGCGATTTCCATCTGGCTGGAGGCGATCGCCCAAACGATGATCGGCACCAGCAGAATGCGGCCCAAGGTAATGATATTTGGGATACTCACACGGCGCTTCCCGGCTACCGGCCTGATTTTACGAAAGATCCGGCCCTTGGCGGGCGGAGCCGGTTCCTGTCTACATAGTATATGCGGGCACCGCTTGCGAGCCATTGCACGGGAGCGGAATCCGACGTAACCAGCCGCCATCATCTGGAATAGGCCATGGTCGACCGCAAAAACGGGCTCACTTACGCGGATTCAGGCGTCGATATCGATGCGGGCAACCGCCTGGTCGATCTCATCAAACCGATGGTTCGCGCCACCGCCCGCGCCGGCGCCGATGCCGAAATCGGCGGGTTCGGCGGCCTGTTCGATCTCAAGGCCGCGGGCTTCAAAGACCCGGTTCTGGTCGCCGCCACCGACGGCGTCGGCACCAAGGTCAAGATCGCGATCGAGACCGGCCTGCACGGCGGCATCGGCATCGACCTGGTGGCGATGTCGGTCAATGATCTCGTCGTGCAGGGGGCCGAGCCGCTGTTCTTTCTCGACTATTTCGCCTGCGGCAAACTCGACCCGGAGGCAACTGCCGCGATCGTCGCCGGCGTTGCCGAAGGTTGCCGCGAATCCGGCTGCGCGCTGATCGGGGGCGAGACCGCCGAAATGCCCGGTCTCTACAAGGACGGCGACTACGACCTCGCGGGCTTTGCGGTCGGCGCGGCCGAGCGCGGCACGCTGCTGCCGCGACCCGATATCGCGGTGGGCGATGCGGTGATCGGTCTGGCTTCGTCCGGCGTCCATTCCAACGGATTCTCGCTGGTGCGAAAGATCGTCGAAACCTCGGATCTTCCGTTCGACGCGCCGGCGCCGTTTTCGCCGGTCATGACGCTGGGTGGGGCGCTGCTGGCGCCGACGCGGCTCTATGTCAAGTCGTGCCTGCGCGCGATCCGCGAGACCGGGGCGGTCAAGGGGCTCGCCCACATCACCGGCGGCGGTTTCACCGACAACATCCCGCGCGTACTGCCCAAGCATCTCGGTGTCGGCATCGACCTTCAGCGGCTGCCGGTGCTGCCGGTGTTCAAGTGGCTGGCCGAGCAGGGCGGCATCGCCGAACTCGAGCTGTTGCGCACCTTCAACTGCGGCATCGGCATGATCGCGATCGTCCGACCGGATGCGATCGAAAACGTCACTGGGATACTTACCGAGGCGGGCGAGACTGTCACCCTGTTGGGCGAGGTGATCCCGGCCGAAGGCGACCACCGCGTGGTCTATAACGGTCATCTCGATCTTGCATGGTGAAGCCATGAAGCGCCGGGTCGCAATCCTGATTTCAGGGCGTGGATCGAACATGGCCGCCTTGATCGAGGCCGCGGCGGCGGCGGATTTTCCGGCCGAGATCGTTCTCGTGATTTCCAACCGCGCCGACGCCGGCGGGCTCGAAAAAGCGGCGGCCTGCGGCATCCCGACGCTTGTCATCGAAAGCAAGCCGTTCGGCAGGGATCGCGCCGCCTTCGAGGCGGTGCTGCAGGCGGCGCTGGACCAGCACGGGATCGAGCTGATTTGTCTCGGCGGCTTCATGCGGCTGTTCACCGCCGACTTCGTGCAGCGCTGGTACGGCCGCATGCTCAATATTCACCCCTCGCTGCTGCCGTCGTTTCCCGGGCTCGAGCCACAGGCGCAGGCACTGCGCGCTGGCGTCAAGATTTCAGGCGCAACGGTGCATTTCGTCATCGCCGAAACCGATGCGGGTCCGATCCTGATGCAGGGGGCGGTCGCGGTGCGCGACGACGATACGCCCGAGAAGCTGGCCGAGCGGATCCTTGCGATCGAGCACCGTATCTATCCCGCCGCGTTGCGGCTGGTTGCCGGCGGCCAGATCCGGATCGAGGGTGATGTCTGCAGAACGGTTGGCGGCGGCGGTTCCGGCGCGAGCCTGATTTCGCCCGCCCTGGGGTAGGCCAATGCTTCGGGCGCCGGGGCGGGGTGGCCGGTATGATTCGGGTTCGGGCCGCTCAAGCCCAGAACAAATAAAAATCCCCCGGCAAAGGCCGGGGGTGCATCAGGATTGCTTGCGCGCATCGTGACGAAGCTTAGGAGACCTTCAGATTTTCCGCGGAAGTCTTGCCGCGATTCTCCACGAGGTCGTATTCGATAACTTGGTTTTCGTTGAGGGTGGAGAGCCCAGCGCGCTCGACCGCCGAGATATGGACGAAGACGTCCTTATCGCCGACCATCGGTTTGATGAACCCATAACCCTTTGTCGGGTTGAACCACTTGACGGTGCCTTTTTGCATCGCCTGTCTCCTGGTCTAGACGTAAAAAAGACGCGGCCACGCTTCTTGCGTGCCGCGCCACAAGCGGGCTTGTCGGATGTCTGCTCAATTTCTCAGTAGCGAAACGCACAGTCGATCGGCCTAAATCCGATTGTGCCTGATATTGCAACACGAAATTTGCGCGTTAGCAAGCTTTTGGCGTGGCACAGGAAATCGGGCAGCGGCGGGATCGCCCCGATCCTCTGTGGCAGCGGAACCACAATGCCGGCGAATGCCCTTCGGCGAGGACCAAGACCGATTGACCCTCCCGGCGAACTGGGGGCAAATCAGCGCTGGCCCGGGCGATTTTAATTATTTTTTCGAATTGGCGTTCTTTGGGAATGGCATCCATGTGCGGCTCACCGCGGCCTATCCGAGCAAAGCAGCGCGACGCCGGGCGCAGGCTTCCAGGGGCTATCGCCATCGCCTTCGGCCTGATGCTGGCCGTCGCCGCTGCGTCTTCGTCCGCTTACGCGCAATCGCCCTCGCCAAGCCCATCTCCGACGCCAACGCCGACCCCCAGCCCGACCCCGAACTTGATCAATTCCGACGTTTCCGCCGGTGCCACCGTGACCAATCTCGGCAGCACTTTCCTGGAGCGGCTGGGAGGGCTGGCGTCATCCGGGCCCGGGCGCGCGTTGCGGAGCAATCCCGGCGGCGGCGGCGCTTCCGAGACGACTGAGGCGCCGCGCTTCCGGACCTGGGGCGAGGCCTACGGCATCTCGACCAGCACGGGCGCGCAGGCTGATTTCGTCGGCGATCACCGCAAGACCTGGGGCGGCGTCGCGGGCCTCGGCGCGACGGTCGCGCCCGGCATCAATCTCGGCGTCTCGGTGGACCAGAGCCGCACCTCCATTGACGTTCCGCTGGCGATGCAATCGGCCACTCTCGATCTCACTCAGTTCGGATTCAACGCTTCCGTCGACAAGGGCCCGTGGACCTGGGCGGTCGCGCTGGTCCATGGTTTCGGCAAGATCAATTCAAGCCGCGACACCGGGTTCGGCATCGCCAACGCCAATTACAATGCGCGGATCGACGGCGCGCTCACCGAACTCAGCTACTACTGGAACATCGATCAAAGCCGCATCGTGCCGAAAGCCGCGCTCGAATATGTGCGTGCCACGACCGGATCGTTTCAGGAGGTCGGCGGGCTAGACCCATTTACGGCGAGCGGGGCGACGGTGGAGCGCTCGCGCGTGCTGCTGGGCGCGGAGGTCGGACACTACTGGATCTTCGATCAGAAGATCTTCGACCTGTCCGCCTACGGCAAGTTCGTCGACAATACCTCGCAGAACTTCAGTTCGATCGTCGTCAGTCTCGGCGCCAACAGCATCGCGGTGCAGGGCATCGGTGAAAGCCGGTACGGCGCGGACACCGGCGCATCGGCCTCCCTCAGCCTGACCAATACGGCGCGCCTCTATATTAATTACGACGCCAAGTTCCGCGCGGCGCTGCAGTCGCATCAGGGAACGCTCGGCCTCGAGCTGAAGTTCTAGAGTCCGACCGGTTCTGATTAAATCAGAACCTCTGGATTCTCGGTTTGACGCGCTTTCTTTGCGCGAACCGGCATCCACCTCGCTCGAAAACGCTATGGAGCTTCAGGCGAAGGGTGCGGCCGCTGCGTAACCTTCAAGTCCGTAGGTTTCTTTCGATGCGGCCATCAGGGGGATGAGATCGTTCGGGTGGATGAACTCATCCCGGAAGCAAGGGTAGATTTTCGGATCGAATATCTTCTTGATCCAGTCGATGACGATCTTGTGCCGGTCGGAGTGGCGGAACTCCTTGTGATAGGCGAGCCACAGATCGGCGTGATGGTGGACGCCGAGGTCGACGGCGACGAGGTTTGCTCCCAGCGCCACCAGCGCCGTCGGCAGAAAGCCCATGCCCGCGCCGCGCTCGATGGCGTAGAGAACGCCGATGCTGGAGTTCGTCTTTATTCCGACGATGCCTTCCAGTGAAGTAAGTCCCAGCACCCGGGCATAGGCGGAATCGTCGACCTGGGGCGCGTGCTGGATGACCAGCCTGTGGTTCCTGAGGTCGGCAAGCGAAGGGACACCATGGAGCTTGCGATATTCCTCCGAGACGAAAGCGTAGATGTGGAGCCTGCCGAGCTTGGCGACGATGAGATCGGGATTGGTCGGTGGCTCCAGCTGGATCGCGATATCGGCTTCCAGCCTTGCGACGTCGGCCTGCTCCATGGCGCAGCGCAGATCGACGGTGATCTTCCGGTAGGTTTTGTGGAAATCGATCAGCCGCGGCAGGATCCAGAAATTGCCCGGCCCCTCGGTCACGGCGACGCGAACGGTGCCCGCGGTGTCGCTCGATTGGGACGCGCGGCGAAACACATTGAAGGCGTGACGCTCCATCTCCATCACGTCACCGATCATCGCGGCGCCGTCTTCGCTCAGCGTCAGCCCGCTCTGGTCGCGCAGGAAAACCTTGCAGCCGATGCGTTCTTCGAGCCGGTCGATCCTGCGCATCAAAGTGGTGCTGGTAAGACCGAGTACGTCGGCGGCATTGCGGAAACTCTTGTACCGTGCACACGCAAGGAACGATTTCAGATCGTCCCAGGACGCATCCAGGATCTCGTCGGTTCGGTGCTGCGTCACCGCAGCACCCCGGTGCAATAGTTGCTGCATACCCAAATTCCCTGCCCGCTATGGTGAATATAGCAGGCAGGAGTGACGATAGATGCGTGATCCCGTTAAGGAAAGGGCCACTTTGGCCGCAAAACGCGATTTCGACATGCTGCCCCGAAGCACCGAAATCGACGTGCAGCCGGCGCGGCGCCACGAGCTTTCCGCCGTCGCCGAGATGGGCAACCGGATGGTGCCCGGCGTCCAGATCGCGGAACCGGACCTCGAAAGGTACTTCGCGTTCGACCCGGGCAGCATCCTGACGTTCAGCCGACAGGGACAACTACTCGGCGCCGTGGCCTTCCTCTATCTCAACCGACGAGGGCATGATGCTCTCATGCACGCAGAAATGAATCTCACGCATCCCGATTTCTCGCTGCTTGCCGGTCGCTCCGACGAGGCGTCCGCGATCTACGTGTGGGCGATTGCCGGGCGCGGCAAGGCGATGGCCGGACTGGGCAACGTGTCGAAGCATCTTTGCCAGACGCGGTTGGCGGCCGCCGATCTCTACGCGCAACCGTCGAGCGAGGATGGGCGCGACCTGATGATCGCAATTGGCTTTGAGCCGGTCCCAAGCCTTCAGCGCGAACTCTGGCGTTACCAGCGGCCATGGAATCGCATTTCGGCCAACGCGCGGGCAGTCACATCAGCAGGGAGTTTTGCAGATGCACGGCACTAAGCCTCCACCATCGCCCAAGCCTGGCTCGCGGACAATTTCAATCCGCATCGCGCGCGATCCCAACGACCTGATGCTGGTGACCGCCATCCGCGCCGCCGTGTACCTCGCCGAGCAGGATTGCCCGATCGAGGAGGAATTCGACGGCAACGATCTGGTCGCCGCGCACTTCATCGGATTTATCGGCAATGAGCCGGCGGCCTGCCTTCGGGTGCGGTTTTTCGGCGAGTTTGCCAAGATCGAGCGGCTCGCGGTGCGGCATCAGTTCCGACGGTCGCGCATATCGTTCAAGCTGGTGCAGGCGAGCTTCGAGTACATCAAGCGCAAGGGATTCAAGAAAGTCTACGGACACGCGCAAGACCGGCTGGTGAATTTCTGGGCGCATTTCGGCGCCAAGCCGCTCGGCCACAACCGGAAGATCACCTTTTCCGATTTTTCCTACACCGAGATGGTGCTTGACCTCGAGCCGAGCCCCGATGCTATCACGCTCGACAGCGATCCTTATGTGATGATCAGACCCGAGGGCGATTGGGATAGGCCCGGCGTCCTCGACTTATCCGCCGGTCGCGCGGTGACCTCTCCACTTCGCACTCCAGCCCTGGCTGACACATGATTTCCAATCGCAAGATAATGCCGGCTTCGCTCCACGACGATCCACCGCTGCTGGTTTGCGCCGATCTTCAGACCGAGTATCTCACCGAGGGCCGCAGGCATGTCATATCCGACGCCGAGGCGATCACGGCGCGCTGTCTCGAACTGATGACGCTCTGGCGCGACAATCTCTGGCCGGTCATGCATCTGAAACGGATCGCCCAGGCCGCGTGGTTCAATCCGGCGTCGAACCTGACGGACTGGATCGCGGAATTGAAACCGAGGCCGGGGGAATTGACCTTCGAGCATCCGCTGCCCTCGGCCTACAGTTCGGCGCGGTTCGCCGAATACATGTCGAACATGAGAAGCATTCGCTGCGTGCTGATGGGATTTTCCCTCGACGAGACCGTGCTGTCGACCGTGGTCGACGGGTTTCACCGCAGCCATCGCTATCAGGTCGTCAGTGACGCGGTGGCCTGCAGGCGTCCCGGCGTCGGCGATGCCGCGTCTTACAAGCTCGCGGTCGTGAAAGTGATCAGCAACTTCGCCGGCGTTCTGGGCGCGGCCGACCTGATCGAGGCAAGCGGCAAAATCGCGGTGTGACCGATAAGCGATCGCGCCGCGCCGGGCTGGCGGCCGATCTGCGAATTCGTTCGGCCGCGCGCACGGTAAAGGTTTCGGAAGCGAGTGAAAATGGCGACCCGCGGGGACGATCTCAACGAACTGGCGCAGGACATTTCGACGGCGATCACAAAGGCGCGTCGGCTCAATCTGCCGACCAGCGCCTATATCCTCTCGATGGTCCTGGTCGAGGTGTCGGAAGCGCTGAAAGCCGCCGCGGACGAGGAGGAACACGAGGAAGGCGACGCGGCGGGATAGCGTTTCCAGCTAAGGCGTTTTCAGCTAAGGCGTTTTCAGGATCAAGAATCAGATCGCCGTTCAGCTTCCATCAAAACGCGGATCTAGTTTCGATCCACCCTGACAACCCGGCCTTTTTCGATTGCGAGCGCCAGCCGGCCGTGCTTCAGCGACAGCGCCGCTTCGCCGAACAGTTCGCGGCGCCAGCCGTGCAGCGCGGCGACCGCGGCGTTGTCGTCGGCGGCGATCTGTTCGAGGTCGTCGACGGTGGCGATGACCTTGCTGGCCACGGCATGACGTTCCGACGTCATTCGCAGCAGGACTTTCAGGAGCTCGACGGTCGCCGCCCCGTTCGAATTGCCGCGCGGCTTCTCGATCTTCGGCAGGGAAGCCAGATCGCGCGCAAGGCCGCGCTGCACGGCGGCCACGATGTCCGCGCCCCATTTCGACCGGTCGAATCCCTTCGGCAGCGAGCGCAAATTGGCAAGACGTTCGAGACTGGTCGGTGCGTGGGTGGCGATGTCGCCGACCGCATCGTCCTTCAGCACGCGGCTGCGCGGAACGTCGCGGCTCTGCGCCTCCTGCTCGCGCCAAGCGGCGACTTCCATCAATACCGCAAGCTCCTTCGGCTTGCGCACCCGCGTCTTCAGCCGTTCCCAGGCGCGCTCGGGGTGAAAGTCGTAGGTTTTCGGCGAGGTAAGGACCTCCATCTCCTCGCTGACCCAGTCGCTGCGGCCGCGCTTCTTCAGATCGGCGTCAAGGGCTGCGAACACATCGCGCAAATGGGTGACGTCGGAAACCGCGTAGTGCATCTGGTCTTCGGTCAGCGGGCGGCGCGACCAGTCGGTGAAACGATGGGTCTTGTCGGGCCGGTGACCGGTGATGCGCTCGACCAGCTGGTCGTAGGCGATGCTGTCGCCATAGCCGAGCACCATGGCCGCGACCTGGGTGTCGAAGATCGGGTGCGGAATGGTACCGGACTGGTGCCAGACGATTTCGATATCCTGACGTGCGGCGTGGAAGACCTTCAGCACCTTCTCGTCGGCCATCAGTTCGAAGAACGGCTTCAGGTCGATCCCCGCGGCCAGTGTATCGACCACGACCGCTTCCTCCGCGCTCGCCATCTGCACGACGCAGAGCAGCGGATAATAGGTGGTCTCGCGCAGGAATTCGGTGTCGACGGTGATGACCGGGTGTCGGGCGAGGCGGGTGCAGGCGGCCGCGAGGTCCGAAGTGGTAGTAATCAGATCCATGAACAATCCATGACGCTTCCAAAGACGGCGTTCTGCCGAAAGCGCTGATATGTCAAGGGTCTTGGGGCGAATTCGAGCCTTGCATTTCCGCACTCCGACGGTTTTCCGCTGGGGACTCGGCCGCGAGGGTAGGCCCGGGACGGTCCGATGCAGCCGATGTTCGTTTCGAACGGCGATATGTCAGGAGTCGTTGATGTGCCGGGCAGACGGTCGTCGCTGCGAGGGCACGGCAAGCACGATGACGCAAAGCCCGAGTATCGCCAATCCAATGAACTCAAATACCAACGCGTCAAACACGACAGTTCCCCCCAAAGTCAAGCCGTTAGACTTGTCGGGAACGCATTGACCCTCTGTTAATTCCTGCAGCACGGCCGCCGGCGCCGCTCGGAATGTTTAATGGAACGTTAGCGGCGCATAGAGCGTTTTCGAGCGAAGTGGGCACCGGTTCGCGCGAAGAAAACGCGTCAAAACAGGAATCCGGAGCTTCAGTTCTGATTTAATCAGAACCGATCATGCTCTAAGTGCCGCAGAAGGTCTGAAGCACGCGCTCGTGCGGTTCCGGCGGCTCGGCATAGGCCGAAAACGCCGGTTGGTCCTCATACGGCTTCGACAGCACCGCCAGAAGCTCTTCGAAGGGCGCGAAATCGTCCCGGTTCACGGCGGCCTCGATCACCGCTTCCACCCGGTGGTTCCTGGGAATGAAGGCCGGATTGACCGATCGCATCGCCGTCCGCCTGGTTGTCGAATCCTGAGGTTCGTCGGCCAGCCGCTGCCGCCAGCGCGCCGCCCATTCGTCATAGGCAGTGGGGTCGGCGAACAATCCCCTGATCGGACCGTCATGGTCGGGACCGAGCGCCGCATCGCCGAGCCGCCGGAAGGCCAGCGTAAAGTCGGCCTGGTTCCTGGCCATCGCATCCAGCAGGTCCTGCGCCAGGGCCCGGTCGTCGTCGTGTGCGGTGAACAGGCCGAGCTTGCGGCGCAGGCCCGCCTGATAGGCGGAGTCGAAGACCTCGACGAATTCGCCGATCGCCGCCTGTGCCTCCGCAACGGCCTTGTCCTGATCGTCGGAAATCAGCGGTAACAGGCATTCGGCGAGTCGCGTCAGGTTCCACTGCGCGATTCGTGGCTGGTTGGCGTAGGCATAACGGCCCATCTCGTCGATCGAACTGAACACCTGCGCCGGATCGTAATGGTCCATGAAAGCGCACGGGCCGTAATCGATGGTTTCGCCCGAAATCGAGGTGTTGTCGGTGTTCATGACGCCGTGGATGAAGCCGACCAGCAGCCAGCGCGCGACGAGGTCGGCCTGCCGCGCGATGACCGCGCTCAGCAGCGCGAGGTAGGGACGCTCGCGGTCCGCCACCTCGGGGTAGTGCCGGGCGATGACGTGATCGGCCAGCCGCCGCACGCCCTCGGTGTCCCGACGCGCCGCGAAATACTGGAAGGTCCCGACCCGGATGTGGCTGGAGGCGACCCGGGTGAGGACCGCGCCGGGTAGCGCCGTCTCGCGCAGCACGCTTTCGCCGGTCAACACGGCGGCGAGCGATCGGGTGGTCGGGATTCCCAGCACCGCCATCGCCTCGCTGACGACGTATTCGCGCAGCACCGGACCGAGCGCCGCGCGGCCGTCGCCCCGGCGCGAAAACGGCGTCGGACCCGACCCCTTGAGCTGAATGTCGCGGCGGACGCCGTCGGCGTCGATCACTTCGCCAAGCAGGATGGCGCGTCCGTCGCCGAGCTGCGGCACGAAATGGCCGAACTGGTGGCCGGCATAGGCCATCGCGATCGGGTCGGCACCGTCGGGGAGGCGCTTGCCGGCAAGGATTTCCGCGCCTTCCGGGCTTTCCAGCCGGTCCGGATCGAGCCCGAGCTGGCGCGCCAGCGGCCGGTTCAGCTTGATCAGCCGGGGCGAGGTGACCGGGGTCGGTGCCACGCGGGCGAAAAAGTTCGCCGGCAGCGCTGCATAGGTGTTCTGGAAGGGGAAATGCACCGTCATGGCCTCAAGATAGGCATGTGGTGGGAATTGACAATTGGCTGGGGGCCGCACCGGTGCCTTGGGGATGTTGTTTTACCGTCTCTTTTTTGTGGGGCTGCCGCCATCTTAAGGGGGCAGGTTTGGGGTCGCATTCGGTTGCCGCGCCTGACGTGCTCGGGTAAACCCTGACCCTCTTCGGGGCCGGCATTGCCGGGCCGATTCTGCCCTCTGACAGCCATTTTCGGGATTTCCATGCATCGTTACCGGTCACACACCTGCGGCGCGCTCCGCGACAGCCATATCGGCGAGACGGTCCGGCTGTCGGGCTGGGTCCATCGTGTTCGCGACCATGGCGGCGTGCTGTTCATCGATCTGCGCGACCATTACGGCCTGAGCCAATGCGTCGCCGACCCGGATTCGCCGGCATTCAAGGATGCCGAGAAACTGCGCTCGGAATGGGTGGTGCGGATCGACGGCAAGGTGCGAAGGCGTCCGGCCGGAACCGAAAATCCGGAACTGCCGACCGGCGCGGTCGAACTCTATGTCAGCGAAATCGAGGTACTGGGGCCGGCAGCCGAACTGCCGCTGCCCGTGTTCGGCGAGCAGGAATATCCTGAAGACATCAGGCTTAAATACCGTTTCCTCGACCTTCGCCGCGAGAAACTGCACCAGAACATCATGACCCGCGGCGCAATCGTCAATTCCATGCGCAAGCGGATGAAAGAGCAGGGATTCTTCGAGTTCCAGACGCCGATCCTGACGGCCTCGTCGCCGGAAGGCGCGCGCGACTTCCTGGTGCCGTCGCGGATCCATCCGGGCAAGTTCTACGCGCTGCCGCAGGCGCCGCAGCAGTACAAGCAGCTCTTGATGATGAGCGGCTTCGACCGCTATTTCCAGATCGCGCCGTGTTTCCGCGACGAGGACCCGCGCGCCGACCGGCTGCCCGGCGAATTCTATCAGCTCGATCTCGAGATGAGCTTTGTCGAGCAAAACGATGTTTTCGCAGCCGTCGAGCCGGTCATCACCGGCGTGTTCGAGGAGTTTGCCAAGGGCAAGCCCGTCACCAGGAATATGGCCGCGGATTCCCTTTGCCGAAGCGCTGCGCAAATACGGCAGCGACAAGCCCGATCTGCGCAATCCGCTAGTGATGCAGGACGTCTCCGAGCATTTCCGCGGCTCCGGCTTCAAGGTGTTCGCGCGGATGCTGGAAGACCCGAAGAACCAGGTCTGGGCCATTCCCGGACCCTCAGGCGGCTCGCGCGCGTTCTGCGACCGCATGAATTCCTGGGCGCAGGGCGAGGGCCAGCCCGGGCTCGGCTACATCATGTGGCGCGAGGGCGGTGAGGGCGCAGGCCCGCTTGCCAACAATATCGGCGCCGAGCGGACGGCGGCGATCCGCGCGCAGCTCGGATTGAAGGAAGGCGATGCCGCGTTTTTCGTCGCCGGCGATCCGGAAAAATTCTGGAAGTTCGCCGGCCTGGCGCGAACCAAGCTCGGCGAGGAGTTGAACCTGATCGACAAGGATCGGTTCGAACTCGCCTGGATCGTCGACTTCCCGATGTACGAATACAACGAGGAAGACAAGAAGGTCGACTTCTCGCACAACCCGTTCTCGATGCCGCAGGGCGGGCTGGAGGCGCTGCAGACGCAGGATCCGCTGACCATCAAGGCATTCCAGTACGACATCACCTGCAACGGCTTCGAGATCGCTTCCGGCGGTATCCGTAATCACCGGCCTGAGGCGATGGTGAAGGCGTTCGAGATCGCCGGCTATGGCGAGAAGGATGTCGTCGAGCGCTTCGGCGGCATGTACCGCGCGTTCCAGTACGGCGCGCCGCCGCATGGCGGCATGGCGGCGGGCGTCGATCGCATCGTCATGCTTCTCTGCGGCACCACGAATTTGCGCGAAATCTCGCTGTTCCCGATGAACCAGCAGGCCGTCGACCTCCTGATGGGGGCGCCATCGGAGGTGACGGCGAAGCAGTTGCGGGAGCTTCACATCCGGCTCAATCTGCCGCAAACCTGATCTTCCCATGAATCATGCACCGAAGCCTGGATTCGGGGTGAGGGCGCCCGCGGAGGGAATTGATGACATCCCATTCTGAAGATCTCCAATCCGCAGCCCTTGCCTACCATCGCTTGCCACGGCCGGGTAAGCTCGAGATCCAGCCGACCAAACCGCTCGCCAACCAGCGCGACCTCGCGCTGGCCTATTCGCCGGGCGTGGCCGCCGCCTGCACCGCTATTGCCGAGAATCCGGCGGAAGCTGCCTCCCTGACCACCCGCGCCAACCTCGTCGCCGTCGTCTCCAACGGAACGGCCGTGCTTGGCCTTGGCAATATCGGCCCGCTGGCGTCCAAGCCTGTCATGGAAGGCAAGGCGGTGCTGTTCAAGAAGTTCGCCGGCATCGACGTGTTCGACATCGAAATCGCCGCCGACACCATCGAGCGCGTGGTCGAGACGGTGGCCGCGCTGGAGCCGACCTTCGGCGGCATCAATCTGGAGGACATCAAGGGGCCGGAATGCTTCGAGATCGAGGCGCAGCTCAAGGCGCGCATGAAGATCCCGGTCTTTCACGACGATCAGCATGGCACCGCCATCATCGTCGGCGCCGCCATCACCAACGCGCTGCTCCTGAACGGCAAGAAGCTTTCCGACGTCAAGATCGTGGCCTCCGGCGCGGGTGCCGCGGCGATTGCGTGCCTCAATCTTCTGGTCGTGATGGGCGCGCAGCGCAAGAATATCTGGGTCTGCGACATCGACGGCGTGGTGCACGAGGGCCGCAACACGCTGATGGACCGCTGGAAGGCGGTTTATGCCCAGAAGACCGACAAGCGAAAGCTGGCGGAAGTGATCGGCGGCGCCGACATTTTCCTCGGGCTGTCGGCGCCCAATGTGCTGACGCCGGACATGGTCAAGGCGATGGCCGACAAGCCGCTGGTGATGGCGCTCGCCAACCCGAACCCGGAAATCATGCCGGATGAAGCGCGTAAAGCCCGCCCCGATGCGATGATCTGCACCGGGAGAAGCGACTTTCCCAACCAGGTCAACAACGTCCTGTGCTTTCCCTTCATCTTCCGCGGCGCGCTCGATGTCGGCGCCACCGCGATCAACGAGGAGATGAAGAAGGCCGCGGTCGACGCGATCGCGCAGCTGGCGCGCGATCCGCCGGTGGACGCGATCGCGCAGGGGTTCGACAGCGGCGAGGCCCAAGGGTTCGGCCCGGGCTCGCTGATTCCGAGCCCGTTCGATCCGCGGCTGATCCTGCGCATTGCGCCGGCGGTGGCGAAGGCGGCGATGGATTCGGGCGTCGCCTCCCGTCCGATCAAGAGTTTCGAGGACTATGCCGCGCAACTGGAGCGCTTCGCGTTCCGCTCCGGCCTGGTCATGAAGCCGGTTTTCGCCAAAGCGAAAACCCAGCCGGTCCGCGTAATCTATGCCGAGGGCGAGGACGAGCGCGTCCTGCATGCGACGCAAGTGGTGCTCGAGGAAAAGCTGGCGCGGCCGATCCTGGTCGGTCGTCCCTCCGTGGTCGAGGCGCGGATCAAGCGGTTCGGCCTCGCCATCAAGGCCGGCCGGGATTTCGACCTGGTCAACCCCGAGGACGACCCGCGCTACCGTTCCTATGTGCAGTCCTATATCGACGTCGCCGGCCGTCACGGCGTTACCCCCGATGCCGCGCGCACGGTGGTCCGCACCAACGCCACCGTGATCGCAGCACTTGCGGTGATCCGCGGCGAGGCCGACGCCATGATTTGCGGCGTCGAGGGTCGTTACATGAGCCATCTGCGCCATGTGCGCGAAATCGTCGGCTTCCTGCCGGGGGTGAGCGATTTCGCAGCGCTTGCCCTGATGATCACCAGCAAGGGCGCCTATTTCATCGCCGATACCCAGGTGCGGCCGAACCCGAGCGCCGAGGAACTCGCGGAAATGGCGGCGCTGGCAGCGCTGCACGTCCAGCGCTTCGCGCTCAAGCCCAAGATCGCGTTCGTGTCACATTCCGACTTCGGCAGTTATGATACCAACTCATCGCGCAAGATGCGCCGCGCCACCGCGCTTCTGAAGCAGAACCATCCCGAGCTGGAGGCGGACGGCGAAATGCAGGGCGACACCGCGCTGTCCGAAGCCGCGCGAAAGCTCATCCTGCCGCACTCGAAGCTGGAAGGGGAGGCCAATATCCTGATCATGCCGAATCTCGATACGGCCAACGTTGCCTACCAGATGATCAAGGCGCTGGCGGATGCGCTTCCCGTAGGCCCGATCCTGATCGGACCCTCGCGGCCGGCACATATTCTCACGCCATCGGTGACCGCGCGGGGCATCCTCAACATGACCGCTGTGGCCGCGGTCGAAGCCCAGGAACACGCCGGCCGCCCGCAGCCGACATTGTTTGGCTGAAATCGTGAGCTCGGAGTGTCTGATCTGATCGTTTGAAAAGCCGGGGCGGAACGCCCATAATCAACGGATATTGCAACTCCGGCTTATTTGCAGCATCCAGTGAGGCCGACCCAAATGCCAGCATTCATCACTTTCGGGCAAATCCTGTTCGCGGTGCTGTTCATCTATTCGGGTGCAACCAAGCTGTTCGCGATACCGGCCACGGCGGAATTTATTTCGGCCAAGGTGGTCATTCCGGCGCTGCTGACGCCCTATACGTCGCAGCTCGAAACGATGACGGGAATGTCGACGCCGCAAATGCTCGCCATTGCGGCCGGGTCCTTCGAGGTCGTCAGCGGATTGATGATCGCGCTGAATTTCGGCGCGCGGTTCTTCGCGATCCTACAGATCTTCTTCGTTGCCGCGTCGACCTTCTATTTCCACGATTTCTGGAATCAGCCGTCGCCTGAAAGCGCCAGGACGCTGATCGATGCGCTGAAGAACCTCTCGATCATCGGCGCGCTGTTCATGATCGCAGGCTATGGCCGGACGCCGCGTTCGTCGGAGCCCGTCTATGGCGAGCTCTGATTCGTCCGCCGCCATGGCGTCACGCTGACATCCTCGCCGCTATCGAGAATTTGGCCTCCGCCGGCCTTGAGCCCGTGCGCGGCCAGGATCTCTTGCGGTGACTTCGCGGGCACGCCGGGGAAGCAGGGCTCGCCGTCCGGCAGCCGCACCCGCGGGGCTTGCGAGAGCCAGAACGTGTCGTAGCGATCCAGGAACATCGCGAATACCGCGGGTCCGCCGATGATCGCGACGGTGCCGGAACGCATTCGCGCAAAATCGCAGGCCGCTTCAAACGAGGCGCCGGCCGGATTCCAGAGTGTGGCTCTTGCATTCGACGGATCAGGCGCGATCGCGGCGATCTTGCGGGTCACGATGATCCGGTTTCGCCGCGGCGAGTTCGGCTGGTCTTCGTAGGAGTTGCGGCCATGCACGATCAGCTCGGCGCGATCGAGGGCGGCGTTGAAGAATTGCTTGTCGCCCTCGAATTTCAATTCGTCCGGCATCACGCCGGCGGCATTCGCCAGCATGCCGTCCGCCGAGACGATGACATAACCCTCAATGCGCAGATCCGGCATCTCGCGCGCGGAGCAATGCTATTCGGAAATCGTCTGCACCACGCTGGAGACTGGCCGCGAACTCACGGTCGGCAGTTTGACGTCTTTCAGAAGTTCCTCGTCATACTGCGGCAGGGTCTGCACCGGGGCTTTCGGGATCATCTTGACGACCTTGTAGCCGCCGGCCTTCAGCCGGTGCAGCAACTCGGGCAGCGCTTCGGCGGTGTGCTTGTGGAAATCGTGCATCAGGATGATGCCTTTGCCGAGCTTGTCGAGCTTCTTCATGGTGACGTCGATCACCTGCTGGGCGTTGCGCGCCTTGAAATCGAAGGAGTCGAGATCGCAGGAGAACATCGCGATGTTTCGGGTGCCGAGATAGGTCACCATTTCCGGCGGATGCTGCAGCGCCGGGAAGCGGAAGAACGGCGCCGGCGAAACGCCACCGAGAGCCCATTTCACCGCGCTGAACCCTTTCTCGATCTCTTCCTTGCGCTGGTCTTCGGTCAGCTTCTTGTTGGTCAGCGTGGCGTGCGACCAGGTGTGCGCGCCGACGGTGTGGCCGGCCGCCAGAACCTCTTTCAGGATTTCCGGATAATAGGTCGCGTGCTTGCCGATCGAGAAGAAGATGCCCGTGGTGCACTCATCGGCCAGTGTCTTCAGCACCGAGGGCGTGTTGACCGGCCACGGACCATCGTCGAACGTCAGCACCACTTCATGGTCGCGCAGGAAGTCCAGCTGCTTGAAGTGCTCGAAACCGAAGCCCGGTCCGCCGGTCGTATCGATTTCGACGACGCGGGCGATGCCGAGTGCATTGGGATTGGCGCAGGTCGCTTTGGCTGGGGCGGGCGCTGGAGCGGGAGCCGCCGCGGGGGCCGCTTGCGGGACCGCCGCCTGAGGGGCCGCCGCACTCTTGGTGGCAGGGGTCTGCGACCAGGCCAAGCCTGACGCATACAGCGAAACCGCGCCCGCAAAGATCAATCCTGCCGCAATCCGCATCTTCGTTGTCCCTTACCTGATCCCGTGCCGGCCCCTGACTTTTTTGCCATGGACCAAGCGCCTTCCCGCCCTGATAATACTAGCCTAGTTGGAGCTGAGCCGCCACGGCAAGGCTATTATGGCCACAGGCCAATTCGCCGCGTGGACCGGTTAATTGCGGGGGAGGGAGGGTGCGTCAGGACTCGGCGATCACCCGCGCGATCGCAGTCTTGACGCGGGTATCCGAGGGCTCGACGGCGGAGGGAAATACGTCCGCGATGTAACCGTCGTGCCCGATCAGATATTTGTGGAAGTTCCAGCGCGGAACATCCTTCGGACGGGCAGCCGCGGCCCATTTGTAGAACGGATGCGCCTCCGGTCCGTTCACCGCGACCTTGGCAGCGATTGGAAAGGTAACGCCGTATTGGTGCTGCGCAGTCTCGGCGATCTCGCTTGAGCTGCCCGGCTCCTGTCCGCCGAAGTCGTTCGAGGGCACGCCGATGATCATCAGGCCGCGACCATGGAATTCCGTCCACAACTCTTGCAGTCCGGCATATTGCGGCGTGTAGCCGCATAATGAAGCGGTATTGACGATCAGCAGCGGACGGCCGCTGTATTCGGCGAGGCTGATATCGCCGCCGTCAAGGGCGCGGAACGAAAAGGCATAGGCGGTGATCCGGCTCATGGCGGCCTGTGCGCGGGCTGCCCGTGTCGCGAGCGGCCCGGCGGCCGCGGCCAGCGCCGCGGTGAGGATGGTCCTGCGGTCGATCATGGGGCTCCTCCGGATACCTCAATGTTAGACCAGCAGGCAGCGAGCTGCCTCTCAATAGATGTTGATGCATAGATATCGATGCACTCCGGCGGGAGGGCGACGCTGGTCGGATGCGGGGAAAACGGCCGCGGCAGTTGACCCAACGCAAACCCGACACTGTGCCGTTTTGATAGCTGTGTTTTCGGGAGTGCCTGATTTCTCTCTCGACCGGTGCGTGATCCCCGCCTTGCCGGTAAAGCTGTGGCAGCGCGAGAGATCAGCTTGCATACCCGGTCCGGTCGCGGTTGGATGTGCATGGGGCTGGGGGGCCTCGCAAATGACAATCCTGGCGCCGGCGTCGCCGTTGATTGGCTCGGCCGCTTCGAAGGCCGAATATCGAACCTTTGTCTACCTGACGCTGCTGTGGCTCGCCGCCGCCTGGTTTCTGGCGTGGCCGATTTGGCGGGCGCAGTTTTTGATCGAGATCTGGCCGACCGAGGCCTGGAACGGCTACTTCCAGGACGCGGCTGCCGGAGGATTACCGCTCTACCCAGCGGTTGACGGCCTGGTTAGCAACAACTATCCGCCGCTCTCGTTCTACGCGATCGGGTTGCTCGGCAAGGGGCTTGGGATCGATAATCTGTTCGTCGGCCGCGCCGTGTCGATGATCGCGCTGCTGGCGATCGCAATCGAGATATTCCTTGCCGTTCGCGTGCTCGTCGGCGGCCGCGCCGGCGCTGCGATCGGTGCGCTCTGGTATGTCGCCATCATGGCGCGCAATCAGACAATTTACGTGGGAGCCAACGATCCGCAGCTTGCGGGTGAGGCCATCATGGGGGCTGGCCTCGTGTGGTTCCTGTTGCGCTGCCGCGCCGGGCGATCGCCTGTTCCGGCGCTGCTCGTGATGGTGGTTGCGGGGTTTTGGAAGCACAACATGATTGCGATCCCGGTCACGGCGATCGCGTGGCTGTTCATGAGCCGGAGCCGCTACGCGGTTCGGGCAACCATCATCAGCGGCGCGGCGTGCCTGACCGGAATCGCCCTCTGCGTCCTGGTCTGGCCTGACTTCGTCCCGAGCCTGCTTGCCAACCGGCAGTACGCACTATCCAACCTCATCGGAAATATCGGCCGCCTGCAATGGCCGGCGCTGGCGCTCCTGATCTGGGGTGGATGGGCCCTCGACGACCGGGCATCGGACGCTGCAAAATTCACGGCGCTTCATGTCTGTTTCAGTCTGGCGGCCTGCATCCTGCAATGGTTCGGGCACGGCGTCGCCGGCAATGCGGAGTTCGATCTGTTCTTCGCGCTCGGAATAGGCGTCGGAGTGGCGTTTACCCGGATCGAGACAACGTGGGTCGCCAAACGGATTGGCGCGCGCCATTCCCGGGATTTGATGATTGCTGCCCTTCTGATCCGGCTCCTCGCTTCCGACCGCCAGGAAACCGCCTTGCTCATTTTGAGCGGCGATTTTCGCTCGTCCATCTATGTCAACCAGCGCAATGTCATGAACGAAGCGGCGCAGGTCGCTGCGATGCCCGGCGACGTGGCCTGCGCCAACAAGGTCGTGTGCAGGCTCGCCGGGAAACCGTTCGTCGCCGACGAGTTCAAGCTGGAAGAACTCGTTCTTACCGGCAAAGACACGGAGGCCGATGTCGCATCGATGCTCGGTGCACGCCGGATCAGCTCGTTTGCCAACACGGGCCTTGCCGCTGCCGATGCATCGTTGTTCCGCTGGTGGCGAAGAAATCCGTGATGGAAGAATTGCGGCAGGCAGGCTTTCGCTCGAAAACTCTCTAGCGCAGCGAAACGATGAAATCCGTTCCTTCGCCGGTTTCGCCGGCGCTGATGCCCTGATCGGAAACGATGATCGAGGCGCCGGTCGACAGCGCGTCCGTGATGCGCGCCATCGTATCGGCGGGGATCGCGATGCGGTCCAGTGCTTCTGCTGGGCTGTCCGGCATTGACGACGGCTTCGGCTCGACCACGGCGACAGTGGCGGTCTTCCGCCGGCGCGAGCCGCGCTGGTCTTCGTCGCGCCGCTCGGCGTGCCGTGACGGCAGCGAGACCACCGACCAATGCACGATATTGGCGTCGTTCTTGTCGATCTCTGCCGTAAACACATGCGTTCCCAGCGGCCGGTCGCTTGGCGCGATCGTCACGGGAGCGTCGAACAGCGGCGCGAAATTCTGCCGCACATAGAGCTTTGAATCCTTGCGGCTGATGAACACCGCGATCTGACCGCTACGCTTTGGCGCTACCGATGCGGCCGGGTCGGATTTCCCGGCGGCCGCTTTCGCCGTGTCGCTCAAGCGGGCCTGATCCTTCTTCGCATCGGGAACGGCGGGGCTGACAGCGGTCGCTGCCTTCGCCGCATCGCCGGTCTTGTCGGCCGGCTTGTCGCCCGAGTGCGGCACTTCCGGTTTCGGCGAGTCCGGCTTGACGTCAACCGCCTTTGCTTCGGCCTTTTTCTCGGCGGGCCTGTCTTCAACGATCGTGCTTCCGGTGGTGGTAACATCGGTCTTTGCGGCGTCGGACGATGCGGTCTCGGCCGGCTTCGCCGCGGCGGGCTCAACCTCCGACGTCAGGGTTTGCGGATTTGCGGCTTCGGACTTCACGTCGGTTCTCGATGCATCGGGCGCCTGACCTGGTGCAGTGTCGCTCGCGCTTGCCGGCGTGCCGTCGGCTCGGGACTCCTCATGCGGCGTCGCATGGCCGCCAGAGGCCACTGCGTCGGATATCGCGACCGCGGGCTGGCTCATCGGCACGCCGCCGCTCGCGTCCGCGGTGTGGGTCTGTTCGCGCAACGACGTCGATGCCGGCAGCTCGCCGATAATCGGCTGCGCGCGATCGGCGTGGCCGACGGTTGATCTCAGTTCGAGTTTCGCTTCCGAAATCGCCGGCTTGATCGGCGTGTCGGCCTCGGATGCCTTGTCGGATTTTGGCGCAAGCGGCGCATCGGCCTGCGGCTCGGCCGCGGGCTGCGGTGCGAGCTTCAGCGTTGCCAGCAGCGGATGCGAAAAGTTGGCAGGGCTCATCTCGCCGGGAGTGACGACGACCCGCGCGCCCATCCTGGTCCAGTTCCACATCTTCATGGCGAACGCCATCGGCATCCGGATGCAGCCATGCGACGCCGGATAGCCGGGCAGCACGCCGGCGTGGATCGCGATGCCCGACCAGGTGATCCGCTGCATATACGGCATCGGCGCGCCGCTATAGATGTTGGAATGGTGCAGCTTCTGTTTCTGAATGACGCTGAAGACGCCCATCGGCGTCGAATGGCCCTTCATTCCGGTCGAGACCGGGGCTTCCGCGAAGAGGCCATTGGCGTCGTAGATTTTGAGGTTTTGCTTTTCGATCGAGATCGCGATGATGACCGGCCCTTCCGGCTTGGCCGTTTCCTTCCGCGGCAGCTCGATCTTCTTGGCCTGATGGCTGCGGGGCTTTTGCCGGGCCACTGGCCCGGGCCGATAATATCCGGCATCGGAACCCGACCAGTAATACAGCGCGGCTTCCGCCTGGGAAGTGGCCCCGATCGCGCCTGCAGCCGTCAAAAGCCCAACTCGCCAAAGCCGCCCGGCACCACGAACTCTATACACGCCCACGCGCACCATTCCTGAATCCTTAAGTCCAATCGATCGTTAGTGTCTCAGACGAGAGTCGCGTTCACCAGCGCAGGGCTTCCAATAGCCGGCGGTTTTCGGCTTTAGCGTAACAAAAAAGCCTCACACTCCGTTAAACGGGCAGGCCCGCCCCGGTACCGGCGGCCTTCCTTCGGGGCCTTTCGGCGCCTACATGGGTGAAACCGCCCCAATGGAGCAAGACATGACACCCAAAGCCCTAAAACTGTGTGACACGAGGTGGAAACCTCTGGCTTTGCTGGTGCTGGTTTTGGCGCTGTGGCCGGGTTCGGCGGTCCTGGCCGCCGACGAGCCGGACCTGATCTTCCGCCGCTCGACCGTATTCAAACTGCTCAGCCCGAACGACAAGCTCGCGACCTATGGGGTCGACGATCCCGAGGTCGAGGGGGTCGCCTGTCACTTCACGGTGCCGGAGCGGGGCGGCTTCAAGGGCTGGCTCGGGCTTGCCGAGGAAGTCTCGGATATTTCGCTGGCTTGCCGCCAGATCGGCCCGATTCACTTCAAGGACAAGATGGAGCAGGGCGACGACATGTTCCGGAAGCGGCGCTCGATGTTCTTCAAGAAGATGCAGATCGTGCGCGGCTGCGATGCCAAGCGGAACGTGCTGGTTTATATGGTCTATTCGGACCGGCTGATCGAAGGTTCGCCGAAGAACTCGACCTCGTCGGTACCAATCATGCCTTGGGGAGCCGCCGACAGCGCGATCCAGAAATGCGGCGACTTCATCCAGTGAAGGGGCTTTGACCTATTGCTTGGCCGGAAGCGGGCGCGGGCGCACCCAGGGTACAAGCCGGGCCTTGGGATCGCGGCAACCCACCAGCTGCGGCAGTTTTTGCGGCGCCGATTGGTTGCCGCGACTGAACTCGCCGCTTTGCTGCGTCATGGCGATGCAAACCTTCAGGCGTTGTTTCCTGAGGAGATTGGTTTCAGCGATCCGCAGTCCGGATGCGTTGGTCTCGGCCGGACTTTCGACAGTCGGCTGGCCCGGTCCACGGGTCCGGGCTTTAGTGCCAACACCGCTGACGCCGTTGCCCGCCACTTGATTTCCTCCTGTTGAAGCCAGACCCCAACGCGCAATTGCCTAGAAAAGTTGCAACGTCCGTCTGATTGAGACGGCTGGTGCGGCGCTTCGGTTCATGCGCTTTGGCGTTCCAAGGCTTCTCCACCATGGAAAGATTAAGAAGCGGCTCTCGGCGGCCGAGCACCACCCTCGGTGCCTGAGATGAATCCCGATCGGCCACAACCAATGATGCCATTCAGGCCGGTGGGTGGGGAGGCATCAGACTGAGTGCGTTGGGTTTTTCCCGATCGTGTTTCGTCGGGCGGGTTCCGACGAAACAATTCGCCGCGCGATGAAACCATTTTTCGCTTTTGGCGCAGAACCCCGGAAACGCCGCATGGTTATCAAGGGGACAACGAGAACGGCGGACAGCGCCGGTGGCGACATCCGGAGACGGTCAAATGCGAACCTTCAGCGTCATTCTAGCCTTCGCGTTCGTGCTCGCCGGCGTTTCGATGGCAGGTTCCACCGACAATAGCCTGCCCGGTGTCGGCACTTTCGCCTATGCCGGATTGCCGGTCGTTGCTGCGGGTCCGCAGACCGTCGTCGTCGCGGCCCGTTGATATACTGCTAAACTGAAACGCCAAGAAAGTTGCCGGTAAGGCCATCATGCATCTTCGTATCCGTGCCGTAACTATTGCCGCCTCCATCATTCTGGCCGGCTCGGCAGAGGCGCAAAGCGAGCAGGTCAAGCCCGGTCAGAATCAGGTCGAGCCGGCCAGGATCCAGCGGGTCCAATTCCGTTCGTGGCAGAAACTTCCCGATCCGCGCGCTGAGTTCGTGCGCCAGTGCGCGCCCCACATGATCGGGCGCTGGGCGCATCCCGAAGCCGTCTGTGGCTGCCTGCACGATCATGCCGCCGCTGCCGTCGAGGACGACGACCTGCGCGAAGCGCTGCTGCGCGGCATCGGCGAGACCGGCGTGCCCACCATCGAGACCGATTGGGTGCCGGCATCAAAACGATCCGAGATCGGCCCCACCTTTACCAAGATTGCCAAGCCCACACTGCAATGCATGTTCGAGCCGGCGAAGTAGGGCGTATTCAAGCCCGGTGGTGACCGGTTCGCGTCCGGAAAAACGCTCTCGGCCAGCAATTCACTCGGACTGCTCGCGGGGAAATGCGAGCATCACATCGGCTGCGCCGATGCCCCCGAGATCGATCATTTCTTTCGTGGAATACATTTCGCGGTGCGCTGAATTCCGCTCGCGGTCATCCTGGCGCCGGAAACTTCCTTGATCTGGCCGGCAGGGCAGGTGCCATCGTCGACCCTGACGCGCTGGCCCAGTTGCAGATTGACGATGTCCTGTTCCCGCCCGACCTGGCCTTCCAGCGCCGATGAGGGCCGCGGCAATAGCGCGAAACCGCCAAGCAGCAAAATCGAGAGAAGCCTGATGTGCAAGTTCGTCATGGCTGGCGCAGCGGTTCGTTTCACTTGTTCTGAATCTTCAGCCCGTTCGGACCGACGTTGATCTGCAGGCCCTCCGGTTCCTTCTTGGTCTGGTAGAGATTGTAGCCGAGCACGCCTACCGCGACGACCAGTGCGCCGATGATGAGGTAGAGGATATTGCGATTGGCGGGCATCCGTGTCTCCATGGGCCGCGAAATCTCGCCGGCGACCATCCGAGTGTATGGGGGCGGTTGCGATTCTGAAAGCGACAACGGACAGTGACTGAAATGATCGCCATCGATGCCAAGCAAAGGATTCTCGACGCCGTCGACGCCAATTTCGAGGCGCAGCTTGCAACCACAAGTAATTTTGTCGCGATACCCTCGACCCGTGGCGCGGAGGGGCCGTGCCAGGACATGATCGGCGACCTCCTGCGCCAGCGCGGCTATGAGGTCGACGACTGGCATATCGATGTCGACGATCTGAAGGATTTGCGCGGCTTCGGCCCGATCGAACATGATTTCTCCAAGGCGCGCACGGTGGTCGGCACCTACCATCCCCAAAACAGCAAGGGAAAATCGCTGATCCTGCAGGGCCATTGCGACGTGGTGCCAACCGGCCCGCTGGAGATGTGGGAGACGCCGCCGTTTTCGCCCGTGATCCGGGACGGCAGGATGTATGGCCGCGGCGCCTGCGACATGAAGTCCGGCACCATCAGTGCGTTGTATGCGCTCGATGCGATCAAGGCCGCCGGTTTGAAGCCGACGGCGCGGATTCACTTCCAGTCCGTGATCGAGGAAGAAAGCACCGGCGTCGGTGCGCTCTCGACCCTGCAGCGCGGTTATCGCGCGGACGCCTGTTTCATTCCCGAACCGATGTCCGGCAGGCTGGTGCGTTCGCAGGTGGGCGTGATCTGGTTTCGGCTGAAAGTGCGCGGTCTTCCCGTGCATGTGTTCGAGGCCGGCTCCGGTTCCAATGCGATCATGGCGGCCTATCATTTGATTCACGCATTGGAGAAGCTCGAGGACGAATGGAACGAGCGCGCGAAAGGCGACCGCCATTTCAAGGCGGTGACGCATCCGATCAACTTCAATCCGGGGATCATCAAGGGCGGCGACTGGGCCTCCAGCGTGCCGGCGTGGTGCGACGTCGATTGCCGGATCGCGATATTGCCGGGCTGGTCGGTCGCCGACTGCCAGAATGAAATACGGGCCTGCGTCTCGGCCGCCGCGCGCGATCATCGCTTCCTTTCCAATAATCCGCCCGAGGTGGAATGGTCCGGCTTTCTGTCGGAAGGCTACGAGCTGAAGGATTCCGCGGAACCGGAAGCCGCGTTCGGCAAAGCCTATGACGCGGTCTATGGCGGCGCGGTTCCCGAAGGCGCCTTTACGGCGCTGACCGACACCCGTTTCTACGGGCTGAATTGCAACATCCCGAGCCTGTGCTTCGGCGCCAGCGGCGCTGCGATGCACGGCTTCAACGAATATGTCGATCTCAACTCGCTGCGCAAATCCACCAAGGCCATCGCGCTGTTCATCGCGGAATGGTGCGGCGTGGAGAAAATCTAGACGAAACTGATTCCGACCTCATCCTGGGCGACGTCACCGTGGCCATTACCCGGAACGTCATTGCCTGGTTCGACACAGCAATCCATCCTCTTAAGACCTGAAGAAAAACGGGGAGGTCTCATGACGCCGCTCGAAAAAGTGAATTCAATGAAGATGCCTTTCGCCGAATTGAAGGGCGTCAGCTTCACCGAAGCCGAGAAGGATCGCGTGGTGGCGAAGATGCTGGTTCGGCCGGATCTGTGCACGCTCGGCCATACCATTCACGGCGGTGCGATCATGGCTTTTGCGGATTCGGTCGGCGCCGCCGCCACCGTCGTCAACCTGCCGGCCGACGCCAAGGGCACCACGACCATCGAGAGCAAGACCAATTTCATTGGCGGCGCCAGGGAGGGAACCGTCCTGATCGCGACCGCCACGCCGGTGCATCGCGGCCGCCGCACGCAGGTCTGGCAGACGCGGCTGGAGACCGAGGATGGCAAACTGGTGGCGCTCGTGACCCAGACCCAGATGGTGCTCGTATGAATACGGGTGTTCGATTTCGTTAACCATTCGGTCGCGACATTCTGCCGTTATTTGAGGCGGGATGCGGGTCTTGAATTCCATGTTGCGATGCACAATATTTGTGATCTAGGGATTCGACGCCTCCTCGAGGGCCATCCAAGAGGAGTTTTTGACGTGCTAAACCAAGACACCACCCGTTCGAGGTTCGCCAGCGGCTACGTCCGGACGCTGTATCAGCAAGAGGAACTGCCGCTGCTGCGCGACCATCTGTTGCGGCTCGATTCGGAGAGCCGACATGACCGCTTCAATGGCTTCATGGATGACGGCTTTATCGAGCGCTACGCCGCGAAGTGCGCCGATGATGGCACCATCATTGTCGCCTATATTGAGGACGGCATAGTGCGCGGTGCGGCAGAACTGCATCCGCCGGATCAATCCCCCGAAGCATTGCCGGAGATCGCCTTCAGCGTCGAGGCGTCGGTGCGCCGCCAGGGCGTCGGTATCATCCTGTTCAAGCGGCTGATCCAGGAAGCACGATGGAAGGGCTACCACGCGCTGCGGATCACCACCGGTGCGCAGAACCAGGCGATGCGGGCGCTCGCCAACAAATTCGGCGCGCAGCTGACGTTCCGCCATGGCGAATCGACCGGCACCATCGATCTGAAGCCGCAACCGCAGTTCGAACTTGCCAAACTCGCGATCGCGACGCCGACCGATGCGACGCGCGCGATGGTGCAGGTCAACCGCGCCTACTGGAAGGCCTTGCTGGGAATATATGGCTGGGGTCGGACGGCCTGAGCCAACGGCTTTACGGCGTTACCAACAGCAATTCGCCGGCTCATGAGCCGGCGAATGGATGCAACGGTGGCTGATGATTTAAGTGCCGGTACGCTTGTCGTTACCGAATCGCCTGACGACCCGGCGTTCGACCACCACCGAGCGCTGCGCGCCCTGTTCGCCCGCGATGACGCGGGTCGTCGAACGCGCCGTGGTGCGCGCGACTTTCTTGACTTCGGCCAGTACGGATTCGATCGGCAGCCCCATCAGCGAAGCGGCGATTTCAGCCTGGGCTTCCTGGTCGTCGGTAATTCCGATCGCGGCAAAAATCGCTTCATCCAGCGTCGGCGGATCGCGCCGGACGCGCCGCGTTCCATACTTGGTATTCCAGTCTTCGCTCATCGGGGCCTCGCAGTTGGTCTGCTTACCTAGGACTCCCTATGTTGCATTGCAATATGTAATTGGTGCGGCAATCCAGCTATGCGCTAGAGCTGTGGATTTGCCTCATTGTCACACGTGCGTCACTACCACTCTTTCAGCCGCCGCGACTTCCGATTGCCACGGTTCAGGAAGCTGAATCGCCGGCCCCGGTAAAATCGATCGGTTGCTGCGGCCAGCGCTTGAGCGCGGCATGACCGGCTTCGGTCAGCACGTAGACGCCGCGCTCGGCGCGATCGAACCAGCCATAGACATTGTGCAGCAGAATTTTCGGTGCGTCGGGAATCTCCGGCTTGAGATCGCGCACGCGCCGCGGCCCCTGCGACAACGCCGACGCGCAGGCCAGCGCCTGCTGGCGGTAGGCCGTCATGATCGGAGCGCGCGTGCTGCCGCCGAGCGCCGGATCGCCCTTGCGTCGCCGGTGTTCGGCGACGAGACGGGAGCGCTTCTTCGGATCGCGGCGCGGACTGGCCGTCGGCGGCTTGACGATCACCTCGACGTCGCCGGTGTTGGTTACCGCGAGCATGCCGAAGCCGAGCCGGCGGCAGAGATTGCGATAGCGCGAGTCGTTCTCGCGTCCCTTGCCGCGGGCGGACAGTTTGGCGGCGAGCCAGACCTCGTCGCAGGCGCCAGCACGATCGACCGCCTGCAACACCAATTCGAGATTGAAGGAGAGCTTCAATTCGCCGATCACCACGATCGGGGGATCGTCACCGCTCAGCGCCACGAGATCGCAGCCGCCCACTTCGCCCTTGACGGTGAAGCCGAGGTTTTCGAGGAACCGTTTGACGGGCAGGTAAAGCGCAGTTTCCAAAGCGGCTCCGGGGTGGGCTGCGTATCGCCCGCGCAACTCAATGTCGTCAGTTTAGCCCGGATCGCCGAAAGCGCGGACCCCGGGATTTGATCAATCGAGCCCGGAACGGCTATCGTGGGCGCGGGACTGGACGGGCGCCAAGCGGGTCATGATCAGGAATGGGCTCTACCACATCACCGTGGAGATTCTGGACGGCATCGAGGGCGGCAATCAGGGCGTCATGGTATTGCGCGATGGTACCTTGCGCGGGGGGTGCCTCGTTCTTTTACGCCTACGGGACCTACACGGCACCGAACGGCAAATGGAAGGGCGAAGTGACCAACCAGGAACATTTGCCGACATTCGGGGCTCGGCCGGTCTGGGAACGCAAGGTAGTGACCATCGGATTTACCGGGACCTATACCGATGAAACAGCCGAAGGTGACGGCATGGCGCTCGCCGGCAAACAGGGTATTCGCTTCAAGTCGAAGCTGCGCTTGCTGATTCCGGACTGAAGCGAACGGCGCGCCGGTCCGGCATATAGCGGCCGGGTGCAAATGGTTGCGGGCCAGGAAGGCCGAGGCGACGATGCTGCAAGGACTCTACAGGGTCGAAATGCGCACGGTGCATGGTTCGCGCCGCGGCGTCATCTATGCCTATGACGGCAAGATGATGGGCGGCAATTCGGCGTTCGCCTTCATTGGCACCTACCGGGAATCCGAGGACGGCGAGGTGTCGGTGGACATATCGACGATGCGGCACAACGACGATCCAAACTTTCAGCCGCTGCTGAAGGCCGACACGGTCACGCTTTCGCTCAAGGGCCGGCAGCAGGGCGAACGATATTTTTTCGAAGGCGGCACCACGCAAGTACCCAGCATTGCCTTCAACTCGGTGATGACCCCGATCAGCGAAGCGGCGGCGCCGCCCGCGCCAGAGGCCAGCGAAGGCGGCATCAGGAACGGCCTCTATTCCATTCACATCCGGATGCTTGACGGCATCGACGGCGGCAATACCGGCGTCATGATGCTGCACGATCGCCGGATCCGCGGCGGCGATGCGTTCTTCGATTATATCGGCGCCTATACCAGCGCGAACGGCAGATGGAAGGGTGAACTCGTCAACCATGAGCACACCCCAAGCCAGGGCGAACGGCCGGTATTCGGCGGCCATGAAGTCGGCATCGGTTTTTCCGGCACCTACACCGAAGAGGGAGCGGTCGCGGAAGCAACCGCGCTCGTCGGCAAGCGCAGCATTCGCTTCAGCGCAGTCCTGAAGAAGCTCGCTGAGGCGTAGGCACAAGTCTTCGTTGACACGTTTTCGGCGGCGAACCGGATCACTTCGCCTGAAGGCGCTATACCCGCCCGTTCACCGGGAGCAGCGCGCCGGTCACGGCGCTGGCGGCCTCGCTGACGAGAAACAGGATTACGTCGGCCAGCTCTTGCGGCGCCACCCATTTGGCGAAATCGGCCCGCGGCATGCTGGCGCGATTGGCCGGGGTATCGATGGTGGAGGGCAGCACGGCGTTGACGGTGATCCGGCCTTTCCACTCGGCCGCCAACGCCTCGGTAAGCCGGTGTACGCCGGCCTTGGAGGCGGCGTAGGCGCCCATGCCGGGGCCCGCCTGCAGCGCGCCCATCGCGCCGACATTGACGATCCGTCCCGCGCCGGAAGCAACCAGATGCGGGATCGCCGACCGCGATGCGTTCAGCGCCGTGAGCACGTTGAGGGCGTACATGCGTTGCCAGGTCCGGGGGTCGCCATCGGCCACCGTTTCAAAGGCAAAACCGCCTGCAATGTTGACCAGTGCGTCGAGCCTGCCGAAATGCGCCGCGGCCGCATCGATGGCCTTTTTGGCCGAGGTCGCGTCGGAAAGGTCGACGCCGCCAAGCTCGATCCGCTTCTCCGTCGCCGCGAGTTGGGAGGCCGCGTGATCCACCCCGGCAATGCGGGCGCCCCGCGCCAGCGCGATTTCCGCGACCACCTTTCCGAGCGCCCCCGAAGCGCCGGTAATCACAACGACTTTTCCGTCCATGGGTAACTCCGGGCGAGAGGAGAAGGCACCCATTACTATGGCCACGGCAAATTCATTTGCAATGCTGCGCGCTTCCGCGCTGAATGGTGGTTTCAAGAGGACCGCCCCGCAACCAGAAATTTTGGGGGTTGAGATGGCTGATGCACCGCGGCCTTGCAACACGCACCTCGATCTCGTCGGTTTCAAATTTCCGCTGCCGCATTTGGCGCAGAGTCTGAAGCGCCAGCGCAAGACCCGGATCGTGGCGATCGGCTCGTCGTCGACGGCGGGCGAGGGGAACATCATTCCCTATCCGGCCCGGCTTGAGCTCGCGTTGAGGGGGCACTCCTATGGCCGGATGGTCGACGTTCTCAACCGGGGGTTCGGTGGCCAGGAGGCTCCGGAGGAATTGTCGCGTTTCGAGCCCGACGTGATCGGCGAAGCGCCGGCGCTGGTGATCTGGCAGGTCGGCACCAATGCGGTGTTTCACGATGAAGTCTATAGCCCCGACGCAGTCGGGGCGGCGATCGCGGCCGGGCTCGACTGGCTTGCGGGTCTTCCGATGGACGTCGTGTTGATGGACCTGCAATACACAACGGCCATCGTCAAACCTGAGAAGATCAAACGGACGCAGGACATCCAGTCGCGGATCGAGGCTGCGGCCACCGCCGCGCGTGTCAATCTGTTTCGCCGCTTCGCCCTGATGGAGCGCTGGATTGTCCAGGGCGGCATCCCGATCGATGAACTGATCGATCCGACCGACGGCGACCGACTTCACATGAGCGATTGGGCCACCAACTGCATGAGTCAGGCACTTTTCGGCGCCATTACGGGCGCGCCAGACGCGGCGGCGTAGATCCGGGTGTCCCCGATTCCCGGCTATTAGCTAAAATTTGCAGGAGTTCCATAAGCGGATTGCAAAACGATACGGCTATGCTGGCGTCAATCGTCCAAGAGGGTTGGAAGTTGTCATGGGATATCTGCCAGATCACGGTTTGCCGCTGGTTCAGCTCAAGGAGCAGCGGCGGGATTTGATTGTCGCGCTGCAGAACCGCAACGGTCCGATCAGCAGCTGGGAATTGCTGCAGATCGCCGCCGTTCAGCAGGCGATTTCGGCCTTCGAGGACGTCATCGCCGACCTCGATGCGGAATTGGAAGCGGCGGCCTGACACCAGTCTTGTCGCTCCGGCCAGCCTCGGGCGGAGCTGAACTCAGGGCTCCAAATAGCGGTCCTGGAGCGCCACACGCTGCCCGGCACCAACCCCCAGGCCATCGCTGAAATAGCTTTCGAGATCGCCGTAATCGGCGCTGATGGCCTCAAACGCGGCGGCGAGGAACGAGCCTTCCACCGATCCGAGCACCTGCTTGACGTTCTCGGGCAGGTCGCTGGAGGCTCCGGGGTCGCGGCGGTAGAAACGGTTCGTCAGCAGATAATCCTCGGCTATCACCTCGTCCGCCACGCCGAGCGCGTGCAGGATCAGCGCGCAGGCGAAACCGGTGCGATCCTTGCCGGCGGTGCAATGAATGACCAGCGGCGCGCGGTCTTCAAGCAGATGGGCAAAAAGCGCCCGGAAACTCGGCGTGTTGTAACGCACATAGTTGCGGTAGGAATCGCGCATCACGTCCAGCGCGTCGGTCGACGAAAGCGCGACGCCTCTGGCCGCACGCGCCCGCAACGCGGCGACCACGGTCGGCTCGATCGGCAGCGAATGAACCGCGATCTCCGCCAACCCGCACGCCGCGGCCTCCCGCTCCTCGGCGCCGCGAAAATCAAACGCACTCTTCAGGCCGAGCGGACGCAGCACTTCGACATCGGTCTCCGTCAGGTGTCCGAGATGGTTGGAACGGAAGATCTGCCGCCAGCGGACAAAACGGCCGTCCATTCCGGGATAGCCGCCGAGATCGCGGAAATTGCTGGCGCCGGCGAGATTGAGATGGCGGGGAGGGGTATCTGACATCGCTTCAGTCTAAGCCATCATCCGCGGCAGAGAAATGACCGACAAGGCCTATCGCACACCCCGGCTGGGCTATACTCGTGAATCAGGGGACCAGCATGAGCAAGCGAAAGCATTCAAGTCTTGGTGCAATGGCGTTGCTGGCGGCAGCCGTCGCATCGCCGGCTACGGCGCAGACCTTCCAGAATTATCGCTGCGCCGACGGCACCAAATTCATCGTCGGATTTTTTGAATACGACAAGCGCGCCCATCTGCAGATCGACGGCAAGGCGGTGACACTTGCAAGGCGCTTTGGCCTTTCCGGTGCGCGCTATTCGGGCGGCGGGGTCACGTTGAAGATCGGCAAGACCGGCACCACGGTCAAACACGCCAGGCGGCCGGTGACGGCATGCGAGCTTGACTAAGGAGGCTGGACTAAAGAGGCCCGACCAAAAAGGGACGCGGCGAAAGGGTGTCGGCGCGAAGCCAAAGCAAAAGGGCCGGAACGTTTCGTTCCGACCCTTTCAATCCACTCGATTTCGCGGAAAAGACGGCCCGCGTACCGGTATCCGGCTTGCGACTGGCATCAACGCTCCCATGCCGGCTTGGATTCCTGGATTGCCGCTTCGTGGTACCAGCTGCTGCTGCAGGCCGCTTCATTCACGCGCGACGAAGCCTGCTCGGTAGCCGAATTGGTCTCATCGTTGCGACGTCCACCGAGAGCAGCGCGGCCCCCGGCCGGGAATTGATAGATCTTGGCTGACCCGTGGTTCAAACTCGAATTCATCTTTTGATCTCTCCTCTTGATTGATGCTGCGCTGGTTCGCTTCGAGCGGTTGGCGCATATCAACCATGCTGCGCCCGAACTCGTTCTCGATTGGTTACGGAAATTCGATATCGTCCTTGCATGTCGTTGGTGCAACCTGATCAAGGGAAAGTCATTTTCTGTATAAATAATAGGCATTCAGCGATTTTGATTGCGGGAGGGCATTTGTCGGCTGGCTAACGCTTGAGCCGCTCGCAGGGTTGCCGGAGCTGCCGCTCCAACCTCGGACGGCGGCCGGAAGTTGCCGCGGCTTTAATCGCACCGAGGGGTTGATCGGCGGGATGCCGCAGAATCGGGCGTCGTTTGGGGCTCGGCTGCCGGGAATGGCTGCCTTTCCGAAGCGCACCCCGCGCGCCTTTGCCGCACCTGAAATTTGCGTGCCGCGGCCGGAGCTGGGGATCGCCTGGGCGTCCAGCCCAAGTGCCGCACTGCGGCAATTTGGCACTTTTATTGCTTGGTAAGCGTTGGCCGATGGTGGCCGGGTATGCTTGTGGTGACCAATAGCCTTCGGTTCCCCACCTTTTGCATCATCAAACTAATGAGAGGCTCAATGACCAAGTATAAGCTCGAGTATATCTGGCTCGACGGCTACACGCCGGTGCCGAATTTACGCGGCAAAACGCAGATCAAGGAATTCGACGCATTTCCGACGCTCGAACAGCTTCCGCTGTGGGGATTCGATGGAAGCTCGACCATGCAGGCCGAGGGCCATAGCTCGGATTGCGTGCTGAAGCCGGTCGCCGTTTACCCGGACGGCGCGCGCACCAACGGTGCGCTGGTGATGTGCGAAGTGATGATGCCCGATGGCAAGACCCCGCATGCCACCAACAAGCGCGCCACCATTCTCGACGACGCCGGCGCGTGGTTCGGCTTCGAGCAGGAATATTTCTTCTACAAGGACGGCCGTCCGCTCGGCTTCCCGTCCAGCGGTTATCCGGCGCCGCAGGGCCCGTACTACACCGGCGTCGGCTACAAGAATGTCGGCGACGTCGCCCGCAAGATGGTGGAAGAGCATCTCGACCTCTGCCTCGCCGCCGGCATCAACCACGAAGGCATCAACGCCGAAGTGGCGAAGGGCCAGTGGGAATTCCAGATCTTCGGCAAGGGCTCCAAGCGCGCCGCCGATGAGATGTGGATGGCCCGCTATCTGATGCTGCGCCTGACCGAAAAGTACGGCGTGGACATCGAATTCCACTGCAAGCCGCTCGGTGACACCGACTGGAACGGCTCCGGCATGCATGCCAACTTCTCCACCACCTATATGCGCGAAGTCGGCGGCAAGGATTACTTCGAGAAGCTGATGGAGGCGTTCAAGGTCAACCGCGCCGACCACATCGCGGTCTACGGACCCGACAACCACATGCGCCTGACCGGCAAGCACGAAACCGCTTCGATCGATACCTTCAGCTACGGTATCGCCGACCGCGGCGCCTCGATCCGTGTGCCCCACAGCTTCGCCAACAGCGGCTACAAGGGCTATCTGGAAGACCGCCGTCCGAACTCGCAGGGCGACCCCTACCAGATCGCTTCGCAGATCCTGAAGACGATCGCGTCGGTGCCGACTTCCGCCAAGGCGGCCGCGGCCTAAGACGAGAGGAAATACTGCTCCGGACCCGGGGCGGTCCGGACCGCAACCTGATCCGCCAAGGCGCTGGCCGCTTTGGCGGATCATTGCGTTTTGGCGTTGCCTTTGGCTCCATACCGCTTTCTTCTCACGGCGCGGTTTCCGGCTTCACGTGTGGCGCGGCGGGCTGCTAGAAGCGATCCCGGTCGGACTGAGGGGTGAAATGGCAGACGTCGTTCGCGTGCTCTCGACGCTTGCGCTGATGGGCGCGGTGCACGACCTTGCCGGACGCTACCAGGCCGCGGGCGGCGCGCGCATCGACGCCGATTTCGCGCCGACGCTGGGGCTTCTGGACCGGCTGCGCGGCGGCGAGACCGCCGACGTCGTCATCCTGACCAAGCAGGCGCTCGACGATCTCGCCACAGAGGGAAGCGTGGTTGCGGCAAGCTGCGTCGATCTCGCGCGTTCCTATGTGGGCATCGCGGTCAAGGCCGGCGCTGCTCATCCAGACATCGCGACCGAACCGGCGCTGCGCGCGGCCCTGCTCGGGGCGTGTTCGATCGCCTATTCGCGCATCGGCGCCAGCGGCATCTTCTTCGCGCAACTGATCGAGCGTCTGGGAATCGCGTCCGAGATCAACGCGCGTGCCCGGGTCATTCCGTCGGGCCTGACCGCGGCATTGCTGGTCAACGGCGAGGCCGACCTGGCGGTTCAGCAGATCAGCGAGTTGAAGCAGGTCGCGGGTACCGAAGTGGTCGGACCGATCCCGCGCGCGTTGCAGACGGCGGCGGTGTTTTCCGCCGGCCGCTGGGCGGCGTCGGCGAAGGCTGAGCAGGCCGACGCGCTGTTGAAATATCTGGCCTCGCCCGAGGTCGCCCCAGTGCTGCGCGAGTCAGGGCTCGAGCCTTGAATCCGCCCGTTCTTCGAAGCTAACCTGCCGCCGTCAATCGGTGGGTCCTGATGAAACAGTCGCGCGCGCTTTCCCGGACAGCAGGCCGGATTGTCCTTTCGGCCGTGGCGATCGCGGCGGCTGCATGGTCGGTCGACCCGTCTCAGGTGAGCGCGCAGTCGGCCGATCTCGTGCTGTGCGACCGACTCGCCGCCGACCCCGCCGATCCCGACAAACCGGCCGACGTGAAAGGCACGCCTGACGTCGCGCCGCCGGATATCGCGACCGCGATCAAATTCTGCAGGATCGCCGCCGGTTCGTCGCGTCGCGCGCTCTACCAGCTCGGTCGTGCCTACGCCGCCAACCGGCAGTTGCCGGAAGCAATCGCCGCCTGGCGCAAGGCGGCCGACAAGGGCTCGACCTCGGCGATGGTCGAACTCGGCGTGCTCTATGGCACCGGCTCCGGCGTCGCCAAGGACGAGGCACAGGCGCGAAAACTGTTCGAGCGCGCGGCAGAAGCCGGCAATCCCCGCGGCGTCAGCAATCTTGCGGCGCTCGGCGGCAGCGGCGTGGCGGCGGATCCGGCGCGTGCGCGCGAGCTGTTGGCGAAATCGGCTGAGACCAATGCGGAGGCGCAATATCAGCTCGGGCTGATGCTGTCGGACGGCACCGGCGGGCCGAAGGACGATACTGCCGCGCGAATCCTGTTCGAGAAGGCCGCCGCGCAGAATCATCCGGGCGCGCTGACCCAGATGGGGACATTCGCCCAGGAAGGCCGCGGCGGTTCGAAGGATAACACCGCCGCCAAGGCCTATTACGAGCGCGCCGCAGCGCTTGGCGACGAAGACGCCAAGAAGGCCTTGAAGCACATGGAATGCCCGCTCGCGATCAAGGACAAGCGCGGGAATCTTGTCACGAATCTTTGTTTTTAGGCGATCTTCGTCCGGCGCTCCCAGTCTTCGTGCTGCCGGTCAAGCCGGCGGTGGCGACATGGCAGCCCCCCGGCGCCCACCTTGATGGATATCAACCACGCAGGGGCCGGCCATGCTACACGGCGGCAGAAATGCTACTTGCTTGGAGCTTCGAATGAAATTACGGGGATATATTGTTGCGTTGCTGATCGCTTGCTCGTCGGCGCCGCTGGCCGTTGCGCAGTCCGGCCAGTCCAATCTGAGCGCGTCACCGACCAACGAGCAATATGTCCCGCGGCTCGGCGACATCATGAACGCGGTGCAGACACGGCACATCAAGCTGTGGTTCGCCGGCAAGGCCCAGAACTGGGACCTCGCGGCGTATGAACTCCGCCAGCTCAAGGCCGGTTTGTTGGAGGCGGCGGTGCTGTATGAGGGCATTCCCGTCAGCAACGTCACGACGATGACAAAGCCGCTCCAGTCGATTTCCGATGCCATCGACGGCAAGGACTTCAAGGGCTTCACGAAAGCGGTCGGCGAACTGACCGACGGCTGCAATTCCTGTCACCAAACGATGCAGCGTGGATTCGTTGCCATCCAGATGCCGACGACGTCGCCGTTCAGCGATCAGTCGTTTGCGCCATCACGGAAAAAGCCGTAAGCCCCGCCGCTTTCGGGCGTCGCGGCCGGCAGAAAGGGCCGTCATGATGCTTCGCCAGTCCGCGCTCCTGACGTTGATACTGTCGGTGGCATTCGCGTCCATGGCGCGAGCCGAGAAGCCGAACAGCGATTTGGTCGCGGCGGGGCGGAGCTTCGCCCAACGCGTCTGCGGAGCATGTCATGTCGTAACAGCACAATCGAAGGAAACGCCGCTGCTGTCGCCGCCGGGGCCGAGCTTTGCGGTGCTGGCGCAGCGGCCGTTGCTGACGGAACAGGCGCTGCGGGAATTTCTCGCCTCCAACCACGCCGCCATGGGTCCGCATGAGGCGATGCCAAATCCGCGCCTTGTGGACTATCAGATCGACGAGATCGCAGCGTTCATGATGTCGCTGAAGGCGGGGAAATAGCGGCGGGGCGCCTCCAGGGCGGAACGCGACCGGGGCGTTCGCGGTTATTGCGACGCGTAAGCTGAAGGAGGCGTCGTTCCATGATCCGAAAATTGCGATCGGGCGAGTACCGGCTCTATTCCCGAAAAGCGAATCCGAAAACCGGCAGGCGCCGCAATCTCGGCACTTTCAAGTCGCGCGCCGCCGCGGAAAAGCATGAGCGAGACGTGCAGTATTTCAAGCGGCATTAGGCCTTTTCCGTTTCGTTGGAATCGAGACGGAGGCCGGAAACGCTCCGGCTAGGCGGCCCGGACCTCGGAGAGGAAGCGGTTGACCTGCGCGGCGAGATCGCCGGATTGCGACGATAGCTGGGCTGCGGCCCCCAGCACCTGATTGGCGGCCGAGCCGGTGTGGTTGGCCGCCTGCTGGACGCCGGAGATGTTCGAGTTGACCTCCTGCGTGCCGCGCGCCGCTTCCTGGACGCTGCGGGAAATCTCCTTGGTCGCCGAGCCCTGCTCTTCGATGGCAGAGGCGATCGCGACACCGATCTGATCGATCTCGGCGATCACGTCGGCGACGTTCCTGATCGCCGTTACCGTCTCGTCGCTCGCGGTCTGAATGGCCGCGATCTGTTCCGAAATTTCGGTCGTGGCCTTCGCGGTCTGGCCGGCCAGCGATTTGACTTCGGATGCGACGACGGCAAATCCCCGCCCGGCATCGCCGGCGCGCGCTGCCTCGATGGTCGCGTTGAGCGCGAGCAAATTGGTCTGCGCGGCGATGCTCTGGATCAGCGTCACGACGTCGCCGATCTTCTGCGCACCGTCGGCCAGCGAGCGTGCGGTATCGCCGGTGCGGCGGGCATTCTCGACGGCGCGCGCCGCGATCTCGGCGGATTGCGCGACCTGGCGGCCGATTTCCGTGATCGAGGACGTGAGCTCTTCGGTGGCGCTGGCGACCGTCTGCACGTTGGTCGAGGTCTGTGCCGAGGCCGCGGCCACGATCGCAGCCTGGCGGTTGGTGTCCGCCGCGGTCGAGGACATCGACTGGGCGGTATCTTCCATCTTGGCCGAGGCCGACGACAATCCGCCGACCAGTTCGCTCACCTTGGCTTCAAAGGCGCGGGTGAGGTCGTCGAGCACGCGCGCGCGGCGCATCTTGACGTCGTTCTCCGCTTCCTTCTCGGCGGTCAGACGATCCGCCGCGATCTTGTTGTCCTTGAATACCCCGACCGCAGCCGCCATCGCCCCGATCTCATCGCTGCGTTCGGCGCCCGGGATTTCGCCCGATACGTCGCCGCCGGCGAGACGGGACATCGAAGCCGTGAGGTCGACGATCGGTCTGCAAACGCGGCGACGGACCATCACCACCAGGGCGGCGCTTGCGATGGCGACCGCGGCGAGGCCCGCCAGCGCGATCATGAAGCTGAGCCGCGCGGCGGAATAGGCCGCGCCGAGGATTTGCTCGGCGTTGTCATAGAAGGCATCGCGCACCTCGATGACCGAGCCAAGGCCGCGCTGCGACTCCACGAAGTAGGCGTCGGCGTCGTGCTCATATTGGCCGCTGATCGCGCCGTCCTTGACCATCTTCAGCTCCTTGCCGAACCGCTCGACATAGGCCTCGTTCATCCGGTTGAGCGCCGCCGCGACGTTGGCGGGCGTCGCTGGATTGCCGCGCAATTCCTGGAGCGAGGACAGGATCTGGTCGGTGCGTCCCTGCACGCGGCTCAGTTCAATCTTTTCGGCATCGGTGGCCGCGCGCTTGGCGCCGATGAGATTCTTGTGGAGGCTGGCATTGAGGCCGCCGATGTCGCGCAGGGTCCAGGCAATATTGGCGTAGCTCGCCTGGCGATAGGCGTCGCCATCGAGCTGGGCCATCTTGCGGACCTGCTCGTCGAGAAGCGCGGTGACCGCTGTGTTGAACGCCGTGTTGTCGCCGACGATCTTCTTGGCCGCATCGCGGCGGGCATCGACCGGCCCCGCGATGGCCTTGTCGATGGACTCGCGCAACGCCGCAAACTTTACATTCAGCGCATCGATGGCGCTTGCCACGGCGGCACCGTCATCGAGCGCGCCGGGCAGCGTACTTCTGACCTGGTTCATCTTGTTGCGCGCGGCATCGGTCTGCTTGCGATATTTGTCGTTCAGTTCCGCGAGCTGCTTCGGATCGACGGTGGGCGGCCCGAACAGGATGTTGGTGGAAAAGCCGCGCTCGGGGTTGATATAGCGGGGAAGGTCGCCGACCGCCCGGACGATCTCCAGCCTGGTTTGCGCGACGGAAACCTGGTCCATCGTCTGGTATTTCGTGACGGCGACATAGGCCGCGAGGCCGCCGCCGACGGCGGAGAGCGAGACGATGGCTGCGGTCAGCAGGGTACCGATTTTCATGGGTTTTGGGCCGTTCACGACAAGGGCGGGATCGGCCTGCACCGTAGATTACCGGTATTAATCGCAGGTTTACGCCTACCGGCGCGGCTGCCCGCGCTTTGCGCATTCCGGCCATGCCGCAGCGGCTCCTTCATTTCATGTTGTAGGCGACCCAGTTGCGGGCATCACGGTAGGTGGTCGCGAGATAGGAGGGATGGTCCTTCCCGGCACGGGCCACGGCGCGGACCACATTGTCCCAATAATCGCCGCCATCCCTGGAAAAATACCTGAAGCAATCATCGTCGAATTTGACCGCCGCCACGATCGCCTGTTTCAGCTCGTCGTCGTCGGCGCGCGGATGAGCCCGTTTCAGCCGATCGAAGGTCGGCCCGTCCTGCGCGGTGTCACGCTCGCGTTTGAGCTGCGCGCTGATCCGGCGCATCGATCGCGCCGCGACCGCAGGCGTCCTCATATCGCGCGGCCGCCAGCGCCGGCCCTCCAGCCGCTCGAACGTGGTCTTCTCGCGCCAGATCAGGTAGGCCGCGTCCCGCACCGGCAGGCGGGAGGCCTCGCCGATAATGTCGTCGACAGTACGTGTCATGCGCTGCCGTCAGCGGGGCGGGAACGAATAGACGAGATGGCCGGTCCACCAGCCGTCAGAACTCAGGCGGAGCGCGAACAGGCCGATGCCGGCCACCAGCGCGACCCAGAACAGCGCCTTCGGCATCGCGCCCTTGAGCCCGATCAGGCCGGCCAGCATCAGGGCATCGATCGTCATGGTCATGACCTGCTCGGTGCGCATCGGGAATTCGCGCGCCGGCGTCAGCACGTTCCAGAGCAATTGGCCGATCAGGACCCAGGGCAGCACCATCGCAATCCAGGGATTGCGACTGGTGGCGGCAGGTGTTGGCTGGTCGATCATGGTGTTGGGGGCCCCCATTTCATTGGATTGCCTTCTCTAGTCGTTCGCCGGCGGCGGTAAGTTCAAAGCCGCAGGGCGGGATCGGGGCTGCGGGCGGGGCTCCCTGTGCTATGGTTGCGGCCCATGAGCAGCCGCATTCTCGTGTTCTATGGCTCCTACCGGTCGGACCGCCTGGGCATCCGCCTGGCGCAGTTCGTCGTCGATGGCCTGCGCGGCCGCGGCGACGAGGTCGAACTGATCGACGCTCGCGCGGTCGGCCTGCCGATGCTGGACCGCATGTACAAGGAATATCCGAAGGGGCAGGCGCCCGCCGCTCTGGAAAAGCTCGCCGGCCAGATCCGCGACGCCGACGGTTTTGTGTTCGTCACCGGTGAATATAATTGGGGCGTACAGCCGGGGCTGAAAAACATCACCGATCATTTTCTTGAGGAATGGTTCTGGCGTCCCGCCGCCATCGCGTCCTATTCGGCCGGCCGCTTTTCAGGCGCGCGCGCCGCGCTGGCGTGGCACGGCACGCTCTCCGAAATGGGCATGGTGGTGATTTCGAGCACCATTGCGGTCGGGCCGATCGTGCAGACCCTGTCGGAGGAGGGCAAGCCGATCGGCGAGGGCGGCAAGGCGCTGGAGCACGCGTTTCCGCGCTTCGCGGACGATCTTGCGTGGTGGATGGAAGCGGCGAAAGCCCAGCGGCAGCGCAAGAAGCCGCCATATTGACCGGGGTTACGCAGGCAACAACCCGTCATACCCGCTTGCGCGGGTCACGGAGGCCTAACCTCTGACGTCCGGGTTATTCCGTCTGCCGGCGATGAAAGTAGTACAGGGTCGCCGCGAGGATGGTCGACATCAGCACGTAAAATACGAGCGCGTCGATGTTCGGGTGTCCTTCCACCAAAGTAATCATCGTCATCCACTCCATGGCTGGTGTGGCTTCTTGTTCCCTGCGGGCGAGCCTTGAGATGCGAAAGTTAGGCGCGGGCGGGATGCGCCGATAGTCGACTTTCGGTGAAGGGCGCGAGGTCCGGGACTCGCCTGCTACAAAGGCGGCGCGAACAGAAGCGCCGGCCCCCGCCACATTCTCACGAGCTACGTTCCTACTCCGCGGGAGCGGGCACCGCCCTTGCGAACGCGATGCCCTTCGCCTCGGTGCCCATCGCCGTCAGCACGGCGATGATGATCGCGACGGTGCCGGCGACGACGGCGAGCGCGAGGCCGTAATTGCCGCCGAATGCCGTGGCAATGCCGGCCTGCAGTGTGGCGTTGACGGAGGCGAGCAGGTTGCCGAGCTGGTAGACGAAGCCGGGAAATGTGCCCCGCGCGGTGTCGGGCGACAGTTCGTTGAGATGCACCGGCACGATACCCCAGGCGCCCTGGACGAAGAACTGCACCAGGAACGCGCCGGTGGCGAGCAACGCGGGAGTGGCCGAAAATGCCCAGAGCGGAATCACCGGCAGGCTCAGCAGCGCCGCGATGACGATGCACCTGCGGCGGCCGAAGCGCTCAGACAGCGAACCGAACAGGATGCCGCCACAGATCGCGCCGATATTGTAGATCACCGCGATGGTGCCCACCGCATGCGGCGACAGCTTGTGCTCGACCTGCAGGAAGGTCGGGTAGAGGTCCTGGGTGCCGTGGCTGAAGAAGTTGAACGCGGTCATCAGGATCACGGCGTAGATGCCGAGGCGCCAGTGCGACTTCACGATCGTCCACGTGCTGCCGCGTTCGAAAGCGGCCTGCGCGCTCCAGCTCGGCGACTCCGGCACGGTGCGCCGGATGTAGAAGACGAGCAGCGCGGGAATGACGCCGACCATGAACATGCCGCGCCAGCCGATATACTGGAACAGTACCCCGTAGACGATCGAGGCCAGGAAATAGCCGGTCGGATATCCCGACTGCAGCAGGCCCGAGACGAAGCCGCGGGCATGCGGCGGAATGCTTTCCATCGTCAGTGAGGCGCCGACGCCCCATTCGCCACCCATGGCGACGCCATAGAGCGCGCGCAGGATCAACAGCGCGGTCAGGCTCGGCGCGAAACCGGAGGCGAATTCCAGGATCGAATACAGGAGGATGTTCACCATCAGGGTCGGGCGGCGGCCGAAGCGATCCGCCGCCCGCCCGAACAGGAAGGCCCCGATGGGACGCATCGCCAGCGTCAGCAGGATGGCGAAGGTGACATCCGAAATATCGGTGTGGAATTCCGCGGCGATGTCTTTCAGCACGAACACCAGCAGGAAGAAATCGAACGCGTCGAGCGTCCATCCGAGGAAGCTCGCGGCCACCACGTGCCGCTGTGCGCTGGTCCAGCCGGAAAGCGCGGGAAAGCCGAGAACGGCGTGCCTCGAGGGAGGAGAAGCGGCGGGGATGGACATCGCGGATATCCGGCAACTAACGGCGGAAGGCTACGCGTGGGAAGGCAACATTGTTTCCCTACCACCGGGGCAGTGACGCGTTTGCGGATTCGCACGGCGCAATCATGCCCGGACGCTGTCCCCGAACAATGTTATGTTGCTGCCGGTCGCGTTGGGGGGGCAGCCACACCCGCGCGACGCTTCCTGCGGGGAACACGACATGAGCCTCTTGAACAATCCGTTCGATCCGGCGCACGAGACAGCCTTGGTCACCGGCGCCGGAAACGGCATCGGCCGCGCCATCGCCCAGGCTCTGGTCGGCGAGGGCGTGCGCACGGTGTTCGCCGACGTGAATGCGGATACGGTCGCTGCTGCCGCCAAAAACTCGCCCCGGCCGGAACTCGCTGTGCCCTGGGTCGGCAACCTCGCCGATCCCGCCGCGTGCGACGCGCTGCTGGCGGCGGCGCACTCCGCCCTCGGGCGGGTGACGCATTTCGTTCACAGCGCTTCCCCCGCGCGGCGCGAGGCCGATCACGCTTTCGCGGTGAGCACGGCGACCTGGGAGCAAATGCGCGCGGTCAACCTCGATGCCGGCTTTCACCTCGCGCGCGAACTCGCGCGAAAACTGGTCGCGGCCCACGAGCCCGGTTCGTTTTTGTTCCTGACCTCGCTGCACGCCGGCACGCCGCGCAATCTGCCGCATTACTCCACCGCCAAGGCGGCGATGGCGATGCTGGTAAAGGAACTCGCCAAGACGCTTGGCCGCCATCGAATCCGGGTCAATGCGCTGGTGCCCGGCGCGATCGCGGCGGGCGGCTTCGTTGCCGATCCGGCGCTGGCCAAGCACATCCCGCTCGGCCGCCTCGGCCAAGCCGAAGACCTCGCGCCGATGGCGCTGGCGGTCCTGTCGAACCGGGTGTCGGCCTATGTCACGGGCGCTGCGATCGTGGTGGATGGCGGCCTGTCGCTGACGAACTGGTTCGAGCCGCCTGATCTGGAGGATCTGTGAGCGGCCGTAGCCGTGCCAGACGGTTTCGACCGCAATGTTAGCCAAGTTCCCGGCTAATTTTCGCCCATTGGATCCGCCGGCTGATTCGCTGCGGGATTGCTGGTTGCAAGGGGCATTGCCATGGGATTTTTCAAGCGGGAACTCAGCCCGGTCGAGCGTTTTGAGAGTGCGCTGCGGGAAAAACAGGCGGGACGGCAGAAGCTGGCCGACCGGTTGAGCCTCGCCGAAGGGCTGCTTGCGGAAAAACGTGCCGCGGCCGAGCGGCTGGCGGTGGCCGGCGCCGCCAATGCCAGGCTCGAACGCGCGGAAGCCGACATGCGCAGCGTCGAGGAGCGCGTCAAGACGCTGCGTGCCGCACTGGCGGAATTCGACGAACAGGTGGCCTCGACCGAGCGCGCGCTTGCGGATGCCATCGCGCAGCGCGACCGCAATCTGGCCGCCGATGGGATCGAGGCGATGGCGGCGGCGATCGAGCGCGCGATCCCCGGATTTGACGCCGGCACCGCCGCGCTGGTCGGCGCCGTCACGACGAGCGATGCGCCGCTGCCGGAGGCGGCGCGGTTTTCGAGCAGCGTCGATGCCATCCGTCAGGAGATTCTCGCGGCTGCCGATTTGATCTGCTGGGAGCTGCGGTCTGCCGCGGTGCGCACGCGCGCCGGCAACGCCAATGTTGCCTCACCTGTCGTGCCCGAGCCCGAGCAGCCGCCATCCGCCGAGATCGAGCGGCAATTGATCTACACGCTCAATCCGCTGCTGTGGCGGGAGGCCGGCGAGGTGCGCCGGGTTCCGGCGTTTGCGCTGGTGGGGCTGCCGAAAGGCCTGCTGCAAGCCGCGCTGCGGCATCACCATGTGGACCATCTGAACGCCCGGCGGGTGCAGACCCTGATGCACGTTCATGGCAGCGTGCGTGCGGACAGCGAAATCTCTCCGGACGATCCGCAGCTCGTCGATCTCGATGCGCTCGCCGCGGGCGAAACGGAGAGCGCCCAGGCCGAGGTGGCCTGAGCATCTGATTCAACGTCGGCCTTCAGCAAACTTCGTCATGCCCGGGCTTGTCCCGGGCATCCACGTTCTGGCACCCATATGCAAGATAGACGTGGATGGCCGGGACAAGCCCGGCCATGATGAATAATCGCTCCCCTCCCGCACTCATCGTCCAGGGAGTCGGATCGGCGTAATCGGATGGAGAACGCGAATGACGACCTGGATCCTGTTCGTTGGCCTGCAGCCGGAGGCGGTCGATTTCTCCGATCCGGAATTGCCGCCGGGCTTCAACGCCGAAAAGATCCATGCCGGAATCGCGGTCGCGATGCGGGAAATCGCGGCGCGCGGCTGGCAGGCCGATCTCTGCCTGATCCAGCCCGACGAAACCGCCGGCCCCATTTTCGCGCATCAACTGTCCAGCAAGGTCTATGATTGCGTCGTGATCGGCGCGGGCGTCCGGCTGCCGTCGAAGAACCTGTGGCTGCTGGAGGTGCTGGTCAACGCCGTGCTCGAGGCCGGCCCGGGCACCAGGATCGCGTTCAACACGCGCCCGGAAGACTCCGCCGACGCCGCCGCACGATGGGTGAAGGCGGAGTAGGGCGGATCGGCCCTCGGGGTGCTCACAGCCTGCCTGGACCGGGCTTTGCCCGCTGTTGCTCCATAACCACACTCCGATGGAATTGCAGGCGACTAGCCCCTGCCGGCCACGGTTCTGCCCGGATTGGGTTCCGCCATGGGTCCCGGCTGGAGTCGGGTTTGGGGGCGCGGATTGGGGATGCAACATGTCTTCCATCGATCGTGCCGGAGTTGTGTGCGTCGAGACTGAAACGAGCCGCCGTGATTCTGACGCGGCTTGGGTATCGGCTACGGTGCGGACCGCCGTCCGGCTGTCGGCCGTCGCACTGGCAGGCTCGCTGCTGGCGGCCTGCGCCCAGTCTTCCGTCGTCAGCCAACATTCCGGGTTCTTCGCCCCCAGCCGGCAGGCCTCATTGCAGCACGAACGCAAGACATCTGCGACGACGCCGCGCCTCGCGTCGACGGCGCGACATACGCCGTTCGCATCGCATACTGACACAACCAGCACGAAGATGGCGGGCCTTGCCAGTTTCTACTCGGAAGGCACGAAGACCGCGAGCGGCGAGAAGTTCGATGCGCATGAACTCACCGCCGCGCATCCGACCCTGCCGTTCGGCACGAAGTTGCGCGTGACCAACGTCGCCACCGGCCGCTCCGTCACGGTGCGCGTCAACGACCGCGGTCCCTACGTGCCCGGGCGCATCGTCGACGTTTCCTATTCCGCGGCGCAGTCGCTCGGAATGGTCGGCAAGGGCGTTGCGAACGTCAAGCTCGACGTCGTGCAGTAACTGCGTCTCAGATGTCGTGCTTGGGCACGTAATTGCCCATCACGCATTTGTACCTTTGCAGCTTCCACTCATGATAGGGGCCGTTGGCGAGCCAGTCGGCGATGCCGATCTGCCCGTGGATCGTGCAGGCGGTCATGGTGATTCCCGACTGCTCAGTGTTGGTGACGACTTTCTCCAGGCATAGCTGGCCGTTGCAGAGAACGGCGACGAGAGTAACGAGCATGGCGTCCTTCGATGATGATGAATGACCCGGTTGCTTAGGGCGATGCAGGGTTCATGCCAGCATTGGGGCGCACCGGAATTCCCCGGATATCACGCCGGACGCTACCGACTCGCAAAATCCGGCCCTTCAGGCGGGCCGGGAATTGGTGGATACCGAGGTACGCTCTACGAATTTACCGCAATCGCGAGTGACGCCTCAAACCGCGCCGCCTTCGCCGCGGCCCTGATGCTTCGCATGCCATTTCGGGCCGGGCCCGCGCATGTAATGAAGCTCGGGCCGGTAGGGATTGCCGGCAATCCGGATCAGCCGGTGCCACCGCAGAATCAGATTCAGGCATTGCTGAAGCGGTGTCGATGAAGGTTGCGCGATCCACATGATGCGGTTCAATGCGGCTTGCCGAGCTGGGAGGCGAAGGGCACGCTGAAGATCTCTTCGCCTTCATCGTCGGTGACGTGCAGGACCCAGGCGCGCCAGTCTTCCAGGGTGATCGTCATGATGAGCGAGCGCACCACGAGCACCGCGTGCTCGCGCGCCTCGATCAGATCGGCAACCGCGCTGCCGCAGCGATCGACCGAGATGCCGACCTTGTTGGAACAATGGAAATAGACCTGAGCCATGTCGCCTCTTTTCGAATCACGAAAAGCGAAGTGCAGGTTCTCTTGATAGCAGTGCGACAGCGCGCTGGAAATTCCGATGGATTCCGTACGGGATAATACGGAGTTCGCGGAACCGCTGGCTTTGCTAATCCCGATTCCGCGTAAATGAACCCTGAACGGGAGGCGCAGCTCGGCGTTGTAGAGGGGGCAGGCGTAACGGGGAGAGTTCCGTGGCGGACAGCCGCCGCGGTTCCGGGCGTGGAACTTTGGGAGAGCCACATGATATCCGAGACGGAAGTTCACACCATCGCGCGGCAGATGATCGACCAGCACGGTTTTGAGGCGATCGCCGAAGCGGCGCGCAACGCCCAGAAGTGCGAGGGCCAGGGCGAGAGCGAGGAAGCCGGCGTGTGGCGCCGGATCGAGGACGCCATGAAGATCATCCGCGGCCCGCATCAGAGCTGACCGGGGCGAGGCGTTAGCCGGCGGTAGCCTCATCTCCAAGGCCGCTCATCCAGCGTATCGTCATGCCCGGCCTTGTGCCGGGCATCCGCGTCTTGGCTGCGTCGACGCAAGAAAGGCGTGGATGGCCGGGACGAGCCCGGCCATGACGGAAACTGGGCTTTCAGCGCGTCTGCTGCTCGGAACTTCGCGCGGCGGATTTGCGCGGGGCTGGCGGCGGGGAACCCATTTCCTGACACGGCTGCCGCTGCCACGTTCCATCCGGCATCGGCTGCATCGCGCTGCACGCCGATGGCGCGGTCGGCGCTGGCTCGGCAACCGGTTGAGTCTTGGTATGGCTGGCCAGCGCCGGCGCCGTCCACGAGGCGAGGGCGGCGACGACGCTTGCGAAGATCGCGCGTTTGATCCGCATGGGAGGCTCTCCTTTCTTGAAACGAAGGTGATTTCAAGAAGGGGATTTTGGCGATTTTTGGCCGGGCGATGCCTGGCGGAACGCGTGTGGTTACAATTTTATGCATTCTCATGGGCCCTCGGTAACGGCTCCCGTTTAGCGTGCGGCCGTTCAGGGGTCGCACATGTACGTTGTCAACAATTCCTCGCGCGCCCTGTGGGTCGCGCTGATTGCGCTTGCGCTGGTCGGCGCCGATGATCCGGCTCGTCACCGGCACAGGGTGATCCTCAGCAACTAGTGCACCCATGGATCCCCCTGAGTTCACCAGCAAAGCGCTCACCACCATGGCAGCCGCCGCATTGATCGCCATGGCGTGCGTGCTTTGGATTACGACCATGCCGCCGCTGGATGTGACGGAAATCAGCAAGCTGCCGGCGAGCCTGGAGGTGCCGGTGTTCAAGCCGATAAGATAGGGGCGGACGAACGCAACCATTACCACCGCCGTCGTCCCGGCGTTCGCCGGGACGACGAAGAGTATTCCCGCGGCGCGGATTGCGCCCGAGGTTTGCTAAAATTCTCCGCCCCTCGAAAAGAGGGCGCGCGGGAATGCCGGGTGCCCAGTGCACCCGCAGCCTCGTGTGCCAAGTGGTAGTGCAGAATGCACACGAGTATTCACAGCGGTCGCACCGGAAATCACCCGGCATCCCCGCACGCGAATGGTTTTAACGGCTTCCTTCGTGATCTCCCCGGCGATCGGCTCTTTTGCCACCGTCGCTCGCAGAAGCTTGCTTCCGAGAACTTGACGCCAGCGTCGAGGCGTCAGGACCACACGACTTCTCCGTCCGCTTCAGCGCTGTTCGTCAAAAGCGCCGCCGCGTCCACCGCAACCCGTCCCAACGTTCGTGACGATGGCCAACGCCCCTCTTGCGGGACGGGATGGCGGAAATAGGAAGGTGATTTGCCTCTTCGGAAAACCAGAATATTTTTGCACGGAGGGATTGACAGGTTTTTGCTGATTTGCCCGTCAGGCAGGATCCGCGGTGTTTTTTCCAATCCGACCGATGGCGAGGCCGCTGCGGCTTCGCAGCAAGCGTAGCCCGGATGGGCGATCCGGGGCGGCGTTGGAGTGGTCCCGGATGTCGCTGCGCTCATCCGGGCTACTTGCTGGAAAACGGGGCGCCGGAATGCTATGGTGCATCCGGCAGCTTTGGCATGACGAAGCTCCCACAACTACGGTGGGAGTGATGCGAACGGTAACGCCGCATTCAGGCCAAGGCTGCCAACCAAGGCTGCCAACCAAGGCTCCCGTTCATCCCTGCATCGTTACGGAGCCAGCAGGACGGCTGGAGCAAGCTACAGCGACGGCATCGAACTGGCGTCCTGGACCGACGAGCTGTTCGCCGCTCTCGACGATGCGCATTTCCTCGACGCCGGCAGCAGCGGTGCGTTCCAGCACGGCGAAGATGGCGGAGGCGGCATGGCCGAGCGCCGCCGGCGTGTCAGATCCCAGCACGCGCGCGGATGCGAACAGCGAGGCGAACAAATCGCCGGTCCCGTTCGGGTTGATGGGCAGTTTCGGCGTGCGTACGCGCCAGGCGTTGGCGCGTTCGATGGCGAGGGTCTCGATCTCGGCGTCTGGCTTACCTTCAAGTTCGGCGCTGGTGACGACGATCGTCGTTGGACCGCGCGCCAGCAGGGCTCGCGCCGCTTCGATCATTTCATCAGACGTCGTGGCCTTCGCCCCGCAGAGAACTTCGAACTCGAAATGATTGGGGGAGACGATATCGGCCAGCGGGACGAGACGCTCGCGCACCAGCGGCGGGATGTCGGCGTGGACGAACAGGCCGCGGTCGCGATCCCCGAGCACGGGATCGCAGCAATAAATGAGCTTCGGATGGCGTGCCCTGGCCCGCGCGACGAAATCCGCGACCACGGCGGCGATTTCGGGCGAGCCGAGATAGCCCGACAGGATCATCCGGCAGGTGTCGAGCGCGCCGCGCTCCTCGACCCCGAGCAGGAGATCGGCGACCAGCGGCGCATCGAGCACCCGGCCGCGGATGGTCGGGTAACCCGGCCGGTTGCTCAACAGCGTGGTCGGCACGGCAATGACGTCGATGCCGTGCATCTGCATCGGAAATACCGCGGCGCTGTTGCCGACATGGCCATAGGCGACCTGCGACTGGATGGAGATGACGGTCATGGGGTATCGGGCCTGCGGTCAGCCGAACAATGCGACATAGATCACGTAGAGCCAGCCGAGGATGCCGTGGATGATCGCCCATAGGATTGAATGATTGTTGGTATAGGAGATCGCAATGGCGAGCGCCGAGCCAAAACCCACGCCGTATTTGGCGCCCTCGACCCGAACGCCGTAGAAGCGGTTGCCGTTCATGGTGATCCTTTCAATGCATGAGTTCTAATTCGCAGCCGAGGTGCGGATTGGCGAGGCGCAATCCTCCGCCTTGGCTCTCGTAAACGGCGCATTAGCCTACTTCATCCGGACGAGGTTTGCAGACCTGTCGGGCTAATCGCCCTGCGAGTACGACAAAGGCGGCGTAATCGAACGCCCCGATGATTGCCAAATTCGTCCGATGTGCGAGCCGTCGGAATGTTTCGCGCCTGCGTGTAGCCACTCAGGCGCCGCGATATCCGGGATCGGTGTTCCTCGCGCGCCCTGATGGTCCACTGATTTCGCTGCGCTCATCCGGGCTACTTGCTGATTGCTTGCCTTGCGCCGCGCGCCAAACCTTGCGTTAACCGTAAGGTGTTGTCCGACTCGGATTGCCTGACTCAACAAGCTGGGATTATTTCGCCGAGTCATTACATCGATTGCCGGTTCGATGAACAAGCGACTGCTCTTTCTCATGATCGTGTGTATGCCTGCGCGGCCTTCCTGGCAGCTTGGGGGGCGCACGGCTCTCAATTCCGGACCAGCTGGTTCGAAAGCACCTTCGACGAGCACCTGGCCGATTCCCTCTGTGCCGCCTCGATGGCCTTCGCGGGATCCGGTTCTCAGAGAGATTTTTCTTCGTCGGACCAAAGCGGCCTTCGACGGCAGCGGTTGGGTGGCGGCCAACAAAGCCCTCCAGATGAGCCTGGCCGCAGACGTGGAAGTCTATGCTGATGACGAGCATATCAACGCGATAACCCGCGCCGAGTCGGTGCTGCTCCACGATCTCGTAAATAATGGCCTGCAGGTTCCTGTTCACGGCATGGCCGATGGCCTGCTGCCGGCGCAGCCAGTCCGACTTCGCTGGTGTGGCCATCCTGCCATCGGCCATCCTCGTGCTGTGCCTTCATCCATATTGCCAGGGCCCTACGCCGCACCGCGCGGGAGGAAAACGGTTTCGAAAGGAGAATGAGCGGGATCCGTTGGACGCGACCGGAGATCCAAAAACCATCGATGTGATGCGAAACCTTAGCCGGGGACCGGTCGCTGTGCTGACAAGTTCCGAACTGACCGCGACCCGCTAAATATCTCGATGGCGACCCCGAACTGGCCTGCAGCGCCGCCATCAAGGAATCGAGGAATTCCTGATGGCGCCGCACGATGGCGACGCGGCCCAGGCCCGCCGCATCCTGATGGCAAATACAGCGGCAATCGATGTCGCCGACGTCCTGTCCAGGATATGCCGCGCGCTTCACGAAGGGTGGTCGTGCTCATAGGAGCGTCGGGCTGGATTAGCGAACGTAGCCCCTGCGACGAGCCAGCGGGTCGCGCGTTAAGCCGGTGCGTGCTCGCCCGATGAATTGGCCCTTCGCGATTTCCGGGGGCGGTGTCGGAGTGGTCCCGGATGTCGCTGCGCTCATCCGGGCTACTTGCTGCGAGCGTTACCTGCGAACGCCGGGATTGGTGTTGTTCCAGGTGGGGACTGCGTTTGTCACGCCTACCGAGGGCCAATTATACGATCCCACCGACGGAGCGGTGACCGTTCCGACAGCAGATCCGGATCTTCCGTAATTTGGCGTTGTCAGCGTGCCCGCCGGCCCGGGACTTTCGGATTGCGTGGTCGAGATGTAGTGCCTGAGGTGCGTGTGCTTCTTCGCCTGTGCGGCCAGGGGCGCAGCCGCCAACCCCACAGCCACGAGCGTCGCAATCGCTAGCCTGGTCGTCATCATGATCGGTCCTCTCGTCGTAGACAGGGGACGACGTCCTCTTTCCCCACCCAAGATGGGGTGCGGCGCGCATTCCGCACGACCGCGACGCTCTCAAATCTTGTTGAGGCGCGGGAGCGACCCGGATGTCGCTTTGCTCATCGGGGTTGGGCCAGCCGGGCTAATTGCCGCCATCGGCCGCGAGGCGCAGGAACTGCCGCTTCATCGCGTTGACCCTGGAGATATAGGCCGCAACGAGATGATCGCCGCACCGTTCGCCTGATATCATCTGAAAGTGACGGCGTGCGTAAGCGGTGGCCGGACCCGCGCCGCAGAGATGGATGAAGGCGGCCAGATCCTGCTTCTGCTGCGGGTTTGGCTTCACATCGCCCGCGAGGCTGAGAACATCCGCCACATGGCGGTCGAGATACACGGATGCCAATTCGATGGCATGGCTCGGGACCGCGCGGAAATAGAGGCTGGTGAAGCCGCAGCCGGTATCGGTGACCGCATTGTCCCGGATGCAGAACCGCGCCGCCTCGGCGTAGGCCGGATCGGTCGTCTGGTAGAGGCCGACGGCGCTGGAGGCGGGCTGGTAGATCGCGAACGGATTGAAACTCCATCGCCAGCGCCAGTAGGTGCGATCCACCGGATTGCCCGAGCTCTCGACCTGCGCCAGCGCGGCCAATAGCTCGGGCGTGATCGAACGGGTCGAAAAGGAGCGGAACAGCGCACCGTATTGCCGCCACGTCTCGGGCGGCTCCTTGTCGAGCCGATGGCCGACGAAGAAGAACAGCTCGGTCGGCTTGTGGATCACGTGATAAACGAAGTTCGTCAGCGTGAAGGTCGCAAGCAGGATCGCGACGATTCCTGCGATCCGAACCGCGCGCGGCGCTTTCGCAAGCTTGCCTCGCGCCCGCCGTGCGGCCCGCCGCCAGCGGCGAAGGCGGAGGAGGAGGCTGTTGGCTTTTCTCGACATGCGTTTTGCGGGTATGCGTGGGGCACGATACGGAACCTGAGCGCGTTAATCATCTTTCGGTCCTGCGTCGGAGGTTAACACATTGGTTATTCTCTTGCGGGCATTTTCGCGTTTCCACTAATCAGGGAGGCACCATGTCTGACGTCACCATTCCCGGCGGCAAGATTCGCGCGTTCGTCGAACGGATCGAAAATCTGGACGGCGAGATCCAGGAGTTGAACGAGCAAAAGAAGGAAGTATTTGCGGAGGCCAAGGGCGAAGGGTTCGACGTGAAGATCCTCAGGGAGATCGTCAAGCTTCGAAAGCAGGACGAGGAGGAGCGCGACGAGCGCGAGAGCATGCTCGACCTCTATATGCGCGCCATGGAGCAGGCCGCCCCGGAAAAAGTCGCCAAGGCCGCGTGACGAAGCGGCAAGCGTCGCCCGGATGAGCCAACGGGTCGCGCGAATGCGCGCCCGATGACGGGCTCCGCGATATCCGGGGGCGGCGTTGGCGTGGTCCCGGATGTCGCTGCGCTCATCCGGGGCTACGTGCCGCGGCCGATCGGGTCCTTGCTGGAAATAACCCGCGTCTGTACGGTGCCTCGCAGGAGAGCTGGTTTCCCATGAAGGGTTGGCTGAAATGACCGCAATTCAGGGCGTGGTGCCGGAGGAAAATGCGGACCAGAAAATACCACCGGGCGTGCTTATCGAAGGCCCGCTGGTGGACGCCAAGGTTCGCGAAATCTATGGCATGTTCGGCTTTATTTACGGCGGTTCGATCGCCGCGCTGGTCTGGGTATTCACGCAAGGCATCGGCTGGGTGGAGATTGCGGTGTTCGCCGGCATGTTCTGGCTGACCATGTTCGGGATGGGCACGGGCATGCATCGCCTGCTCGTGCACCGCAGCTTTCGCTGCGGTCCGGTCATGAGGGCGTTCTTCTGTGCGGCCGGCACGATGGCGGTGCAGGGCTCGGTGCTCAGATGGGTCGCCAATCATCGCCGCCACCATCTCTATGCCGACAAGCCCGGCGACGTCCACAGCCCCTATTACGACGGCGTCGGCAACCGCTATCTCAGCTTCGTCAAGGGGATGATGCATGCGCAAGGCGGCTGGGCGTTCGACCATGCCACGACCCAGGGCGAATATTACGCCAGGGATATCCTGGCCGACCCGATCGCGATGTTCTTCGTCAAGACACGCTGGTTCTGGTACGCGATGTCGACGGTTCTCATTCCGGGCGCCATCGGCTACGCAACTGGGGGGATCCACACCATGATCGGCTGCGTGCTGTTCTCCGGCCTGTTCCGCAGCTACGTCATGACCACGGCGACCTCGCTGGTCAACTCGGTCTGCCACAGCGACGGCCGCTACGGCTACCGTCGCTTCGAGCTCAATGATGGCACGACCAACGAGCTGGCGATCTCGATCCTCACCCTCGGCGAAGGGCTGCACAACAACCATCACCGGTTTCCCCGGGACGCCTATATTTCGCACGCCTGGTACGAAATCGACATCAATGGCCTGATCATCCGCGGGCTCGAAAAACTCGGGCTCGTGCACGACGTTTTCGCAGCCGGAAGCCGCACCCCTCGCTCCCACGGTTCGGACGCCGAGGCCGAGGCCTGATGGAGATGCGTCTTGCGGCGGGTCGCGAGCCTGCCGAGGCCCCGGATCAGTTGCGCCCTGGCAAGCGTAGCCCGGATGAGCGAAGCGATATCCGGGGCGGTGTTGGAGTGGTGCCGGATGCCGCTGTGCTCATCCGGGCTACTTGCTACGGTGGGAGTGATGCGAACGGTAACGCCGCCTTCAAGCCAAGGCTGCCGCTCAACCTTGCGGAGCCTGTGGTCAGTGGGATGAGTTGAGTTCTTCGCGAAACTCATCTAATCCGCCAGCCCCCATGAGTATCGCTTCAATCAACCCATCTACGCGCCGATTTGCCCGCCAACTAAGCGGAACGTTTTTCGCAGTGTGGCAAACTGGGGGCGACCTTTTGTGCAAGTCCGCTGGCGGTTAAGAAGCGCAACGTTGCAAACACGACGTCACGGCAAACCTGACGGGCGTCCCCTTGTCACAGGTCGGGATTTTTGGCGCGCTCCCATTCAAGGGCTTCGTCTGTTAGGCCGAACTCCCCTAAGATCTCGCGGACGAGCGACGTGATGACTTCTACTTTTCGTATCTTTTCATCGATGTAAATTGTCGCCCTGTCCTCAGGGAAGCCTCGATAGTGCCGGACCGCAATTTCAAGATTGCCAAGTTTGAATGATGCTCCCTCAAAATCATCCAGATCATCGGAGTCCATTACCAGGTCGGCACGCCCGCCGATAATCTCTCGAATGGGCCGCTTTACGATAGCCTGAGGGATTACTTCCACACTAAGGCTGGCGATTGGCTTGATCATAATCGTTCCGCCGAGACATTAATGTTGCCGATGGTCAAATCTCGTCCACCCGATGGCCGCATAGTCGATCCCGCCGATTGTCGCCGACCGAACGCCAAGGGTTCCTTCGTACCAACGTGCTTCGTACGGTGTTCCACTGCCGGCAGTGGGTGCGACGGAGGTGTCAAACTCAACGCCGCGCGCGCCTGCTGGGATTGTATTCCGATATGCCTTAACGGATGGTAAGCCGCTCGGACGCGCTCCCTTTCCCATAATTTCACCAGATAGCTGTTGCTGGTCAGCGTCGGCGGTTGTCTGGGTGGGGGTCTCGAGCCGATGAAAAGGGCCAGGCACAATTCAATCCGTGGTTGTTGAATCAATGATCAATCCTCCTTGGTTCGAAAACCGGAGTCAAACACGGACGACTTTGCATTCTCCATCTTTACGCACATCCTAGGCCAAACCGGGGAAAAAGTGTTGCTTTTTTGTCACAGTTTGCGACAAACGAATGCACACCATATCCCCTTCAACCAAGGACGTTTCTTCACGTTCCTATCGAGGCGGATCAAATTAGACGCTTCGAGGCTTCCATACTCAAGCGACAAAAAACGCCCAGTGAAGATTTTAGCTGATTCTACGGGTACCCCGCGCAAAAACTCCGACCGATGCTGCGGTGCCGGAACCGCGATGACGTGAGCGCGAGTTGCGCATACCCCGAGCTCAGCTATTCCGCTGCAATCGATGGGTATCGCTCGCTCAACCCATCCTTGCGGGCTAAGCCGCATGATCCGTCGATCGCGTCACGTCTCCGCGCCCGGCGAGCAGGCCGGCGATGGAGATATCTTCATCGATCGCCTCCCAATGCAGGCCAACATGGCTCAACTCTACCTGCTCGCGTTCTGCCGGTGTTGTGCGCAATAGCCGTGGAAACCACGCGAGCGGCACGCCGAGCGTCCGCCCGTCGGTCAGTTCGACCCACATCGTATGCTCATCGAAGCGAACGCTAGTTGCGGAAGTGATCATGCCAAGCTCTCAACGGGACATCGCGGTTCTCCGCGAAGACCCACAATATATTCGAAAGTTCTCGCGTCCGCCTAGTTCGCAGGCCTAAGAAGCCAAGAAGCCACGACGAGTTAGTTGAGCAAGCGTAGCCCGGATGAGCAAAGCGATATCCGGGGCGATGTTCGAGTGGTCCCGGATGTCGCTGCGCTCATCCGGGCTACTTGCTATTCACTACCAACGAACTTCGACATCGGACCCTCTACGAATTGGTCAGGCTTCCAACCTTTTAAGATTCGGTCCAGCACAGTTGCGTCGGCTAAGCCAAGTCCTTGCGCGGTAAACATCGCTATTCCTGTTGGATAGAATGTCTCGACGGCCGCCGCTAACCCGGTCGTTATGACCCATCTCATTCCCTTGGTAGGAAGCTTATCTATCCAAGTCTGCCGCGTCACCGCATCGAAGTACTCTTTCGCGAGTTTTTCGTCCGGGTTTGTCTCACGCAACCATTTCTTGAACCTTTCGGCTTGATCTAACAACTTCAGGAATTCATCAAACGAACGTTCCTTACTATTCAAGGCGCCGCGAATATTACGGGCATCAAGATGCAGATTTTGAAAGAGATCAATTTCGTTTATTGAACGCTCCCGCCTTCGAAATAGATTCAGATATTTCAGCTTCATTATCGACGAGCAAACTGGGTCATGGACAAATTCGGCTGAATATCTGCTCGCGAGGTACGTCCCGACATGCGAGTCGTAGATGAAATTAAGAAGATAGTCCGTCGTTATGGAGCTGTGTTCTGGTGGTATCGTCTTGTGGTACTCTCTATTTAAAGCACCAAAGTCCAAATTGGTATCAACCGCGAACGTGCCATCGTTAAATTTCAAAATTCGGAAATGCCAATTCCGGGGCAGAGAATAATTTGGCGCGAGTGCTTCTAGAGCTTGACTAACGGCGCCCTGAACGAACGTGGGGTCGTCTAAATCCCCTCGGGCGCTTTCTGTCAATTGATCAGGCGCCATGTCGTCTTCGACCCGGGGAAATGACATAGAGGAAATCAGGCGGTTTATGCGTTTCCTCGTAATCACTGAGCGTCCCAAAGATCTTTCTAAAACTTGCTCCAAGTCCTCCTGCTTGCTGAGCTTCCGCTTTCCAAAACCCCCGATCTCGAATATCGCAAAGTTGTAATTCCGCAATCCTCCTTGGTCGCTACCTACCGTTCCGAAATTTTGTCTCAAATAGGATAGCCGTATTTCCGGCCGGTCGAGTAATCGATCAACCCCATCGGCGCCTAGGTCATTCCAAAGGGCACCGAGAGTGCCGCGATTTATAAGTAAATGGACATTCCCGTAGAACAGCAGCGCTTCAGCCAACATGCCCGTGTCGATGGGAGGGCCGCCATCCTGCCTATTGCGAAAAATCACGATGTTGTCGAACATCAAATGAACCTTGATGGAAAAAAGGCGGCCCTCCGGCCGCCCCTCATTAGTCGTGGATGCCCGAGTCAAGCCCGGGCATGACGTTCGGTAATAGCTCAGCTACACCCCGTCGTGCTGCCACACGTATCGCACTTCATGCACGTGCCGTTCCGCACCAGCGTAAAATTCCCGCACTCGCCGCACATCTCGCCTTCGTAGCCCTTGGCCTTGGCTTCCGCCCGGCGTTCGGCCTTTGAGGGCGCGGCCTGGGCCGCGGCTCCCGCCTTGCTCCACTGCAGGGCTTCGAGCTTTTCGGTCGGCGAGAGGTCGTGGCTCACTTCCTGCTTCAGCGCGACCGCGCCTTCGATGGCGTCGGAGGCGCGCGCGGTGGCGCCGTGGGAGGACAGCGAGGTGACGTTGCCGGAGCTTCGCGCATCGCTCTGCGGCTCGCCGCGCATGACGACGAGATTGTCGGTGCGCGAGCGGGTCAGGCCCTTCGACAGGTACTTGTTGTTGGGCTGCTCCGGCTGCTTGCCTTCCTCGACACCCCGGCCCATCGCGTCGAAGTTCGACTCGCTGGGGTCGACATGGGCCAGATCAAACCGGCCCATGTAGCTGACCGCGAGTTCGCGGAACACATAGTCCAGGATCGAGGTCGCATACTTGATGCTAGTCGTTGCCCTGCACGGGCCCGGCGGGCTCGAAGCGGGTGAAGGTGAAGGCGTCGACATATTCTTCCAGCGGCACGCCGTACTGGAGACCCAGCGAGACGGCGATGGCAAAGTTGTTGATGAAGGAGCGAAGGGCCGCGCCTTCCTTGTGCATGTCGATGAAGATCTCGCCGATCCGGCCGTCGTCATATTCGCCGGTGCGCAAATAGACCTTGTGCCCGCCGACCACGGCCTTTTGCGTATAGCCCTTGCGGCGATCCGGCATCTTCTCGCGTTCGCGCATCACCACGATGCGCTCGACCAGCCGTTCCACGACCTTTTCCGAAAGCGCCGCGGTGCGCGCGGCCATCGGCTTCTCCAGGAAGGCGTCGATGCCGTCGTCCTCCTCGTCCTCGTCGCTGATGAGCTGCGAGTTGAGCGGCTGCGACAGTTTCGAGCCGTCGCGGTAGAGCGCGTTGGCCTTCAGCGCGAGCTTCCAGGAGAGCAGATAGGCTTCCTTGCAGTCGTCCACCGTGGCGTCGTTCGGCATGTTGATGGTCTTTGCTGATCGCGCCCGAGATGAACGGCTGCGAGGCCGCCATCATGCGGATGTGGCTTTCCACCGACAGATAGCGCTTGCCGATCTTGCCGCAGGGATTGGCGCAGTCGAACACGCTGTAGTGTTCGGCCTTCAGGTGCGGCGCGCCTTCCACCGTCATCGCGCCGCAGATGTGCACGTTGGCGGCCTCGATCTCGCGCTTCGAGAATCCGACCGCGGTGAGCAGATCGAAATTCGGCGCGGCGATGGCTTCGGCGTCGATCTTCAGGGTATCGCGCAGGAAGTCCTCGCCAAAGGTCCACTTGTTGAAGGCGAACTTGATGTCGAACGCGGTCGGCAGCGCGGCCTCGACCTTGGCAAGCGCTTCGTCGGTGAAGCCTTTGGCCTTCAGGGTGGACACGTTGATGGCCGGCGCGTTGGAGAGCGAGCCGTGGCCGACGGCATAGGCCTCGATCTCCGCGATGTCGCTTTCGCGGTAGCCGAGCGCGCGCAGTGCCTCAGGGACGGCGCGGTTGATGATCTTCCAGTAGCCGCCGCCGGCGAGCTTCTTGAACTTCACCAGCGCAAAGTCAGGCTCGATGCCGGTGGTGTCGCAATCCATGACGAGGCCGATGGTGCCGGTCGGCGCCACCACGGTGGTCTGCGCGTTGCGGTAACCGCTGATCTCGCCGAGTTCGAGCGCCTTGTCCCAGGCGGCCTTGGCGCGCTCGATGATGTCGGCCTGCTTGCACGAGGCGTGGTCGAGCGGCACCGGACTGACGGCCAGCGCCTCATAGCCGCGCGATTCGCCATGCGCGGCGCGGCGGTGGTTGCGGATCACCCGCAGCATGTGGGCGGCGTTCTTCTTGTAGCCGGGGAACGGGCCGAGTTCCTTGGCCATCTCGGCCGAGGTCGCATAGGCAACGCCGGTCATGATGGCGGACAGGGCGCCGCACAGCGCGCGGCCTTCCTTGCTGTCATAGGACAAGCCCATGGTCATCAAGAGGCCGCCGATATTGGCAAAGCCGAGGCCCAGCGTGCGGAATTCGTAGGACAATTCCGCGATCGCCTTGGAGGGGAACTGCGCCATCATCACGGAGATTTCGAGCACGATGGTCCACAGACGGCAGAGATGCTCGTAGGCATCGACGTCGAACAGCTTTGTCGTCGTGTTGTAGAAGGTGATGAGGTTGGCGGACGCCAGGTTGCAGGCGGTGTCGTCCAGGAACATGTATTCCGAGCACGGATTCGACGCGCGGATGTCGCCGGACGACTTGCAGGTGTGCCAGTCGTTCATGGTGGTGTTGAAGTGCAGGCCGGGATCGGCCGAGGCCCAGGCGGCGTAGCCGATTTTCTCCCAGAGCTCGCGCGCCTTCAGCGTCTTCGTCACCTTCTTGCTGGTGCGGCCGACCAGGTTCCAGTCGCCATCGGTTTCGACCGCGCGGAGGAAATCATCCTTCAGCGAGACCGAGTTGTTGGAGTTCTGGCCGGAGACGGTGAGATAGGCTTCCGAATCCCAGTCGGTGTCGTAGATCGGGAAATCGATGTCCTTGTAGCCCTGACGCGCATACTGGATGACGCGCTTGATCATCGCGTCCGTCACCAAAGCGCGGCGCGCGAGCTTGATTTCGCGGCGCAGCGCTGGGTTCTTCTCGGGATCGAAGCAGTCGTCGCCCGAACCTTCGCAGTTGACGCAGGCTTTCAGCACGGCCTTGAGGTGCTTCTGGTTGAGCTTGGAGCCGGTGACCAGGGCTGCAACCTTCTGCTCCTCCTTCACCTTCCAGTCGATATAGGTCTCGATATCAGGGTGATCGGCGTCGACCACCACCATCTTGGCGGCGCGGCGCGTGGTGCCGCCCGACTTGATCGCGCCCGCGGCGCGGTCGCCGATCTTGAGGAAGCTCATCAGGCCGCTCGAGCGGCCGCCGCCCGACAGCTTTTCGCCTTCGCCGCGCAGGCGGGAGAAGTTCGAGCCGGTGCCGGAGCCGTATTTGAACAGGCGCGCCTCGCGCACCCACAGGTCCATGATGCCGCCCTCGTTGACGAGGTCGTCATTGACGCCCTGGATGAAGCAGGCGTGCGGCTGCGGATGCTCGTAGGAGGACTTTGACTTCGTCAGCTTGCCGGTGAAGGGATCGACGTAATAATGGCCCTGGCCGGGGCCGTCGACGCCGTAGGCCCAGTGCAGGCCGGTGTTGAACCATTGCGGCGAGTTCGGCGCGACCATCTGCTTGGCGAGCATGAAGCGCAGCTCGTCGATAGAAGGCGCTGCGCGTCTTCCTCGGAATTGCCGAAATAGCCGCCCTTCCAGCCCCAATAGGTCCAGCAGCCGGCCAGCCGATCGAACACCTGCTTGGCCGAGAGTTCCGAGACATAACGCTGGGCTTCCGGCAGGTCGGCGAGTGCTGCGGTGTCCGGCACCGAGCGCCACAGCCAGGACGGCACGGTCTCTTCCTCGACCTTCTTCAGGCGCGCGGCAACGCCCGCTTTACGGAAATACTTCTGCGCGAGAACATCGGAGGCGACCTGCGACCAGAATTCCGGCACTTCGACGTTTTCCAGCCGGAAAACCACCGATCCGTCAGGGTTTCGGATCTCAGATGTCGTCAATCTGAAATCAATCCCTGCATAGGGTGACTGGCCGGATGTGGTGTTGCGCCGTTCGATTCGCATTGGTCGTGCCCCGTTCTCTATCTGACCGGACCCGCATTGCCGCAGGCCGGGTTGTTTATCTCATCAGCGAACCGGCCGGACCGACGTCGAGACGACTTCGGCCTTGCAGGTCCGCAAGCTCTACCGGTGGATCCGGCCCTTTTTCTCTGCCGGCGAAAGCGGTGCATCTCCGCCGTCGCCGCCGCATGGCCTGACGGAACACCCCCGTTCCGGTTTCTCAGGTCATGACCTCAACGCCCCAACTCGTCACTTGAGCCATTTTGGCTCGTTTTTGGCGCTCCGGAAGCGTTCCGAATTCAGGGCAGACAACCCCGCCACCGCAGCCTCGATCGGCTGGCGGAGTGGTCATTTTGGAACCCATCTGGGAGCGACCGGCGGGACCCAAACACACTCGCGCCGAACAGGATCAAAGCTAGGACGACTCCCTCGCGCCCGTCAAGGATTAGTATGAGTTCCTGAATCAAATACTAAATATGGTGGAAAGTCGGGAAAAACAGGGGGGCTCAGGCGCTCCCTATTTAGGCAAGTATCAGTGAGTCCTCAGGGATTCCCAAGGGAAAAAAATTTGCGACGCCGGCGGTTTTCGAGCTTCCACCCGCTGTTCACAGGGCAAGTATTTATTGCCGCCGAGGGGTTGCCCCGGGGAGACTCACGGGGCGTTACGGACGGGGCCGGGCAGGCATGCCCGCCCTGCCATGGCCGGCTGCCTCAATAACCGGCAAGGTGCCGCCGATTCCCACCGGTTGATTCCTGACATGACGCCCCCAAAACCGCCCGCGCGTGCCCGCATCACGCCCGCGGGTCTCATGTTCCTCGCCATCACCTCGGTCGGCTGGGGATTCAACTGGCCCGTCACCAAATTCCTGCTGGGCGAGTTGCCGCCCTTGATCCTGCGCGGCGCAACCGGCGTGGTCGGCGCGGCGCTGTTGGCCGGGCTTGCCGTGCTCAGCCGGCAAAGCCTGCGCGTGCCGCGCGAATTATGGCCGCGGCTGGTGCTCGCCGCCTTCCTCAACGTCGCCTGCTGGATGGTGCTGATGGGGCTGGCGCTGCTCTGGCTGCCGGCGAGCGAGGCGGCGCTGATCGCCTACACCATGCCGGTGTGGGCCTCGATCCTGGCCTGGCCGATCCTCGGCGAGCGGCCGAACCTGCTGCGGGTGATCTCGCTGGTCATGGCGTTCGCGGGGCTCGCGGCCATCATGGGCGGCAATGGTTTTGCGGCCAGCGTGGCAAAACTGCCGGGAATCATCATGGCGCTCGGCGGCGCGATCGGCTTTGCGGTCGGCACGGTGCTCGCAAAGAAGCTGCCGCTGGCGCTGCCGCCGCTCTCCGCCGCCGCCTGGCAGATCGGGATCGGCTGCTTTCCGATCGTGATCATCGGCCTCCTGATCGAGAAGGCCGATGTCGCACGCATTACACAGCTCGGCTGGATCCTGCTGGTCTATTCCACCGTGATCCAGTTCTGCGTCGCCTATGTCAGCTGGTTCGCAGCCCTTGCCCGGCTGCCGGCGTCGGTGGCCGCGATCGGCACCATGGCGGTGCCGGTGATCGGCGTCGTCACCGCGGCGGTGGCGCTGCACGAGCCGCTCGGCCCCGGCCAGATCGCAGCGCTGGTGTTCACGCTCGCCGGCGTCGTGCTGGCGACCCGGTCCTAGCCCATGACCGGTTCTGAAACCGCCTAGGGGCGGCCGACGGCCCTGGACGGGTTGATCAGACATTCGGTGACGGCGGCGACCAGCCTGCCCGGCGTAAACGGCTTTCGCAGCGAGCGTGTTGCGCCGTATTGGAGCGTCATCGCGAGGAAATCATGGGTGGGCGTTGCGAGGTTGGCAAAGGCGTAGCCCGACATCGCGATCAGCGGAATGGTCGGAGCCCGTTCATGGAAGACGCGAATGGATTCGTAGCCGCGCATATGCGGCGTGAAGACATCGATCAGCATCACGTCGAACGCCGCCGTTTCGAGCGCGTGCAGGCCGGCCTCGCCGCCGTCCGCAACGGTGATCTCGAAACCCTGACGTTGAAGGCAGGCCTCAATGGCTCCGCAAACCAATGGGTCGTCATCAACCACCAGAACACGCGGCAAGATGAAATTCCCCATCTTCGCAAGAGCAGGAATGAGGCACACGTCAGATGTAACGAGCCATTAGGTCCGAGCCGGAGGAATGTGTCTGCACGAGATGGTGCTTAGCCGGCTCGTTTTGGCGGCGACGCCGCGGTTATCACGCAAATGGGAAAGGCGGCGCGAACGGCGCGCCGCCTCTTGCATCGACAGGGGACGCCGGCTTACGGGCAGGGGTGCCGGTAACCGTCATAGCCGAGATAGGTGCCCGACCTGGGATCGTAGGAACGATAGGTCTGCATGCAGTAGGCCACCGCATCGTCGCCGCCGGGCGCCACCGCAACCGGGGCGTCATCGTCGTCGTAATATCCCGGCGCGTAATAGCCCGGGCCGCCATAATAGCCGTAAGGCGCCGACGCGATCGCGCCGCCGATGATCGCACCGGCCACCGCGCCGGGGAAGAAGCCGCCGCCGCCGTGCCAGCCGCCGCCACCGCCGTGCCAGCCGCCGCCACCGTGCCAGCCGCCACCGCCGCCGTGCCAACCACCACCGCCACCGCCTACGTGAACTCCGCCGCCACCCCCGTGAATCGGGTGACTTTGCGCAAAGCTCGCTGTCGGCGCGGCCATGGCCGCGACCAGGGCCATAACGGCCGCGGTACTCAACACTCTCAACTTGCTCATCTTCGGCTCCATCTGCGGGACACGGCCCAACCCTTTCACAGGCGGGCAGTTCCCGAGCCTCGCACTCAATCGTGCGCTGGCCCTGAACCTGTCAGACCGGAACTGTACCCGGAATGAACGGATTGCGCCGATTCCGCGACGGTCGCGCCAAAAGCCGGTGGCTCCCATCCCCCGATCGATGGGCTGCAAGAGGCGACTTTGCTGGACAATCCGGCCTGCCGGTGGCATCAGACGGCGCAGCTGTCCTCGAACCGGCCAGGCCTCATGAAACAGTTTTTTCTCAAGCTCTTCACCTGGTGGAACAGCGAGACCTTCGGCACGCAATTGTGGACCTGGCGATTCGGCGAGTTCGTCGGCACCGACGGGCAGGGCAACCGCTACTACCGCACCAAGGGGCGCAAGATCGATCCGACGCTCGGCTTCGAGCGGCGCTGGGTGGTCTATAACGGCCTGGCCGAGGCCTCGCGCATTCCGCCGGAATGGCACGGCTGGATGCATCACACCGTCGACGTCGCGCCGACCGAGGAGAGCTACACCCCGCGCGAATGGCAGAAGCCGCATGTCCCCAACATGACCGGCACGCCCCTGGCCTACCGTCCGTCCGGCTCGACGCTGGCGAGCGGCCGCCGGCCTGCGGCCACCGGCGACTACCAGCCCTGGACGCCGGGAAGCTGAAGGTTTCCTTCACCCGGCCGTCATTCCCCCGATGCGCAATTGCACATCTGAGGGCGCGCGTTAGCGCGAACCCGGAATCTTGCGCGATAACCTCTGGATTCCGGGTTCGCGACTTCGTCGCGCGCCGGAATGACGACAAAAGCCTGTGAATTGCGGGATCAGCGGGGACATTGGCCGCGACGTCCTTGAGCTTCGAACGGCGCCGATGTTCAATCAATCATCTTACGGAGATGGGAGACCATCGCGACGGTTCGGGCAACAGTTCGCGACTGCCCCGAAATGCAGCGGCTGCCGATCAGGATGTGGCTGGGAGATAGGCCCCTGGCATTGAGCGCCTGAAATCGCTCGTCAATGTGGAGCTGCCGTAAGACAGGAAAGGCCGTCCGGGAAACCGGGCGGCCTTTTTCTGTTGAGGATGTTCTGTCGAACGCGATCATCCCGCCGCAAGGCCGCTATCCAGCCGCGCGGCCGCGCGATGAACGGCTTCGGCGCGCCGCGCCTGCCGAGGCGCGATCCTCTCCTTCGCAAGCGCGAGGATTTCTGCGGGCGCCGTGTCGGGCGAACCCGAGTTGAACGGTGGCGCCGGATTGTATTCGAGCCCGAGCTGGATTGCTTCGGCGGTCTTGCGGTCGAGCAGGATCGAGACCAGCGTCAGCGCGAAATCGATGCCGGCGGTGACGCCGCCGCCGGTGACGCGGTTGCGGTCGATGCAGACGCGGGTCCTGGTCGGGATCGCGCCGAAGGCTTCCAGAAAATCCATCGCCGTCCAATGCGTTGCCGCGCGGTAGCCGCGCAGCAATCCGGCCGCGCCCAGCACCAGCGATCCCGTGCATACCGAGGTGATGTATCTGGCGCCCGCGGCCTGCCTGCGCAGGAAGTCCAGCATGTCAGCGTCATTGACCATGTCGTCGGTGCCGCCGCCGCCGGGCACGCAGATCACGTCCAGCTGCGGACAATCCGCGAACGTGGTCGTCGGCGTCAGCGTCAGCACGGAATCGCTTTCGACCGGCTCGATGCGTTTCCAGATCAGATGCAGCTTCGCGCCGGGCACGCCGGAAAACACCTGCACCGGGCCGGTGAGGTCGAGCTGGGTCACCTTGGGAAAAATCACGAGACCGATCTGCAGCGGTGCGGACATGGGCGGGCCTTTCGAGGTTCTGCTTGACGCGCGCAATCTCGCATGATCGGCTCTTGTCCGAAATGTCGTAATTCCCTCATTTCAGGACATAGGCCCAAAATGATCGGCGTGTTGGTCTTTCCCGATTTCCAGTTGCTGGATGCCGCCGGCCCGATTTCGGTGTTCGAGATCGCCGCGCGCTTTGCCGGCATCTCGCCATCGATCAGGGTCCTGGCGGAGACGCCGGGTCCGGTGCGCAGTTCTTCCGGCGTCGAGATGTCAGCGCGCGGCCTGAAAGCGGCCGGCACCATCACGACGTTGATCGTGGCGGGCGGGGAGGGCGTGGACGCGGCGGCGAAAAGCGCGAAGACGCTGGCCTTCGTGCGGACGATGGCAAAGCGCGGCGTGCGCGTCGCCAGCGTCTGCTCCGGCGCCTATGTGCTCGCCGAGGCCGGCCTGCTCGACGGCCGTCGCGCCACCACGCATTGGCGGCGCACGCGGCAGTTCCTTGCCATTTTTCCCAGGGTGAAGTGGGAGCCCGACCGGATTTTCGTCCGTGACGGCGATATCTGGACTTCGGCGGGGATCACCGCGGGCATCGATCTGGCGCTCGCGATGGCAACGGAGGATTTCGGCGAGGAGGTCGCGCGCCAGACCGCGCGCCAGCTCGTGCTGTATCACCGCCGCGGCGGCGGCCAGTCGCAATTCTCATCGCTGTTGGAACTGAAGGCGCCCTCGGGCCGCTTCGGATCACTCCTGACCTGGGCGCGCGAACATCTCGACGCGCCGTTGACCGTGGAGGATCTCGCCGAGCGGGCGGGCATGAGCTCGCGGCATTTCACCCGCGCCTTCATCGCCGAGACCGGTTCCACGCCGTCGAAGGCGGTCGAGCGTTTGCGGATCGAAGTGGCGCGGCAGCGCGTGCAATCCTCCGGCGAGGCGATCGAGCGGGTGGCGCTGCAAACCGGCTTTCGCGATCCGGAACGGATGCGCCGCGCTTTCATCCGCGCCTTCGGCCAGCCGCCGCAATCGCTGCGCCGCGCGGCGCGGGCGACCGTGACGCTTCGCACCTAGCGAGCTTTCCTCCCGTATTAATACGGTGCTCTGGCGCTCGTTGGATATCGGGGGCGCTGTGTGGACTAAACCCGAGTTAATACGGAGGTATCATAATCGGTCAAATGCGAAACGGCCTGCACAGATTTTGCACGTCCCATCCGTGCAGGCAGAGTTCACTCTCACATCACGGGCAGCGAGATGACCGGCTTCTCTCTTCGATTAACCCACAAGATCGCGGCAATTGGAATTGTCGGCCTTGCCGGCCTGTTGGCATTTGGCACGATCTACCAATTCGGCAGCTGGTCCGAGGATGGATCGCGCGCGATCGCCGGCAGTGCGAGGTCGATTTCTGATCTGAACAACAGCGTTGCCAATAAAATGCTTGAGGCGCGCCGTTCCGAGAAGGATTTTGCGATACGCCGGGAGCTGTCCTACTCCAAGCGCCATGCTGAACTGTCCGCTGCGATCGATCGCGATCTTGATCAATTGAAAGAGGTGGCGCGATCCAACGGCTTCAACGACATCTCCGAAAAGATCAATGTCGTGCACCGCGGCTTCGACAATTACCTGAACGAGTTCAGGGCTGTCGCGGAGGCCGAGACCAGGCTTGGCCTGAACGAGAAACTCGGATTGTCAGGCTCGCTCCGGGATGCCGTGCACGATATCGAAGATAAGCTCAAGGGCCTGAACAATCCGAGCCTGACCAGCGGCATGCTCATGATGCGTCGGCACGAAAAGGACTTCATGTTGCGGCGCGAGGACAAATACGTCGCCGAATTGAACGGAGCGGTTGCAGAATTTTCGAAATTGCTGGGCGCCGCCGATCTGTCTCAGGAACTGAGGGCGGAAATAGCCCAGAAGCTGAAGAAGTATCAGAACGACTTTTCGGCGTGGGCCGCGGGCGCCCAGGAAGTGGCGCGCCATAGCGCCGCAATGTCCAAGGCGTTTCATGAGATCGAGCCGGTTATCGAGGAAATCCAGCAGACCGTCGAGCGGCGCTACAAGCAGGCCGGAGCCGACGAGGAGGCAACGCGTGGCTCCGTCAGGAAGTCCATGCTGATCGCGCTTGCATTGATGACGGTCGTCGTCGGCGCCTTCTCGTCCCTGATTGGCCGTTCAATATCGAAGGCTATTTCGGCGATGGCGCGTGCCATGACCAGGCTCGCGGGAGGCGATGCGGCGACGGAGATACCGAGTCTTGGCCGCAAGGACGAAGTCGGCGAAATGGCGCAGGCCGTGCAGGTTTTCAAGGAGAACATGGTGGAAGCCGAGCGCTTGCGAGCAGAGCAGGCACAGGTTGAACAGCGGCAGCTCCAGCAGCGCAGGGCTGACATGGTGAAGCTGGCGGACCAGTTCGAAGGCGCCGTCGGCGAGATTATCGAGACGGTATCGTCAGCCTCGACCGAACTCGAAGCCTCGGCCGGAACGCTGACCAGGAGCGCGGAGCATGCGCAGGAAGTCACCACAGCCGTTGCGGCCGCTTCGGAAGAGGCGTCCACCAACGTTCAGTCGGTCGCGTCGGCGACCGAGGAGTTGACATCTTCGGTCAACGAGATCAGCCGCCAGGTGCAGGAATCGGCCCGCATGGCCAATGAAGCCGTCGACCAGGCACGCAAGACCAACGACCGGGTCGGGGAGTTGTCCAAGGCGGCGGCCCGCATCGGCGATGTCGTCGAACTGATCAATACCATTGCGGGACAGACCAATTTGCTGGCGCTCAACGCGACCATCGAGGCTGCCCGCGCCGGCGAAGCCGGGAGAGGGTTTGCGGTGGTTGCGTCCGAAGTGAAAGCTCTGGCCGAACAGACCGCAAAAGCGACCGGCGAGATCGGCCAGCAGATCAGCGGCATACAAGCGGCGACCCAGGATTCTGTCGGGGCGATCAGGGAAATCAGCGGCACCATAGAAAGGTTGTCCGAGATTTCGTCGACCATTGCCGCCGCCGTCGAAGAACAGGGCGCAGCGACCCAGGAGATTTCCCGCAACGTGCAGCAGGCAGCCCAGGGAACCGAGCAGGTTTCAGCCAACATCGCCGATGTCCAGCGCGGCGCCGGCGAGACCGGCTCGGCTTCGTCGCAGGTGCTTTCAGCGGCGCAATCGCTGTCCCGCGACAGTAACCGGCTCAAACTTGAAGTCGGCAAGTTTCTGGGCACGGTGCGCGCGGCTTGATCGACCTGAGGCGCGGCACAGGCGGGTAGTTCGGAGCGTTGCGGGTCAGCCTTCACGCCTCACCCCCGTGATTGTACGGCGTTCTCAATAAAGCCTTAACTGGTAAAGAGATACTTTCGGGCCGCTTCCGTCACGCGAAGGGACCCGTCATGCGACATCTCACCGTCTACAACCGATTTGCGATGATCATCGCGGTTCTGACCGTCGTCTTCGTCGCCGCGCTGGCCGCCCAGGTGATGATCCTTCGCAGCACCGTCATCGACGAACGCCGGACCAAGGTGTTCGACATGGTCGACGCCGCCAAGAAGGTCATGGCGAAATACGACCAGGAAGCCAAGGCCGGCAAGATGTCGGCCGAGCAGGCGCGCCAGCTTGCCTTCGATGCCATCGGCGCCATGCGCTGGGGCCAATCCAACGACTATCTCGGCGTTTACGGTGCCGGCAGCAGCAATGCCGGCGTCACCTACGTGCACGCCAACCCGAAATACATCAATGTCAATCGCTGGGACTACAAGGACAATCAGGGCCAGCTGCTGATTCAGAACATCGTCGGCAAGGCCCGCACCGGCGGCGGCTTCCTCGAATACCAGGTGCCGAAAGCGGCCGGCGGTCCCGAACTGCCGAAGCTCAGCTACGCCGGCGGCTATGGTGAGGGTGAAAAGCTGCTCGCGATCCAGGCCGGCGTCTATACCGACGATATCGACGCGGTGGTGTTCCAGCGCGCGCTCTGGATCGTGGCGGGCGGTCTCTTGGGATTGCTCGTCGCGGGACTGGCTGCATTCGCTCTCGGCCGCGGCCTGGTTCGTCCGCTCGGCGTGATCTGCGGCGTGATGGATGGGCTGGCCAAGGGCGACCTGAACGTCGAGGTTCCGTTCGTCGAGTATCGTAACGAGATCGGCCATATCTCGCGCAGCCTCGCCGTTTTCAAGGACCGGTTGATCGATGCCGAACGCATCCGCGCGGAGCGGGAAGAGGCGGAAGCACGCGCGGTTGCCGAACGGAAATCGGCCATGAACCGGATCGCGGGCGAGTTCGAGAAGAATGTCGGCGGAATTGTCGCCGGCGCCGCTTCGGCAGCCACTGAAATGCAGCGTTCGGCGCAATCGCTGTCCGCCATCGCGCAGGAGACGACGCGGCAGAGCACCACCGTCGCCGCAGCCGCGGAACAGACCACGACGAATGTGCAGACCGTGGCTGCCGCGGCGGAAGAACTTTCGACGTCGGGGCAGGAAATCTCCCGGCAGATCGCGCAATCGGCATCGATGGCGCAAAGCGCCGTTGCCCAGGCCGGCCGCACCAATGCCATGGTGGACGGGTTGCTGGAGGCGACGCAGAAGATCGGCGAGGTGATGGGGCTCATTCAAAACATCGCCGGACAGACCAACCTTTTGGCCCTGAACGCGACGATCGAAGCCGCGCGAGCCGGCGAGGCCGGCAAGGGCTTTGCCGTGGTGGCGAGCGAAGTGAAGGCGCTCTCGACCCAGACCGCGAAAGCAACCGAGGAAATCGCCGATCAGATCCAGGCGATCCGGGACGCCACCGGCGCAACGGCAGGCGCGATACGCGAGATCGGCGCCACCATCGCCCAGATCGACGAGATCGCCACGACCATCGCCGCCGCGGTGGAGGAGCAGGGCGGATCGACCAAGGAAATTGCCCGCAGCGTGCAGCAGGCTGCGCAGGGCACGCAGGGGGTTATGCAGAACATTGCCGGCGTGACGCAGGCATCGGGCCAGGTCGGAACGGCAGCCGAACTGGTGCTCGGTTCAGCCAGCGAGCTCGCAAAACAGTCCGAGCGCCTGAAGCAGGAGGTCGAGACCTTCCTGGCGACAGTCCGGGCGGCGTAGCCCCGCCATCGACGCAGAAGATACAGCGTCGGGGTTCTGATCGCATCAGGACCGAGAACTCCGGTCCGGTTCCGTGCGGCGTCGCCGGAACTGATCACGCCTCAGGCGTCGAGGGGGTTGGACGCGACCGCCGGGGGCTTGCTTGCGCTCAACCGGCCGACCAGCGGCTTGAGCAGTTGCGGCGACAGATAGATCGGGAACTGCGACAGCGCGAAATACAGCCACGTCGTCCCCGGCAACACGCCGTCGGTGGCGGCCACCATCAGGCCCATGTTGCGCTGGGACACCAGCAGGCCGAGCGCCAGCGCGCGCTCGCGGCCGATCATTCGGAACACCAGCGTGGTGACGCCGACAAGGGCGAAGAACACCGCAAAGGCAAGCATCGTCAGTTCGAACGTCCTGAGCGGATCGGCCCAAAACCCGCCGACGACGTTGCCCATCACCGCGGCGACGAACACGTAAAGGATCAGGATATTGAGCCCGTCGATCGGACCCTTGTGCCGTGCGATCGCGGCTCCGCCTGCGCTGCGGCGGATTACGCCGGCGACCAGCAGCGATCCCGCGAGGATCGCGACCAGCTTCAGCCCGAGCCCGAGCGGCGAGAGCGTCAGCGCGGCGCCGAAGAAAACATAGGCGAAAAAAGGCGCGGTGAACGGCACCAGCGCCGTGCTGGTGACCAGCGTGATCAGCGCCAGCGTCGAGTCCAGCCCCATCACCGCGGCCAGCGCTGGTGCCGCCATCATCGGCGAAGCGACCGCCTGCAGCATCAGCGCCAGGAAGAGGTCCGGCGAATGCGTATCGAGGCCGGCCACGAGACAGCCTGCGCCTGAAATCAAGGGCACGCCGAGCATGGTCCACGCCGTCGCCGCCACGACGATGCCCGGCCGCCGCAGCAGCTCGCGCAGGGCGCCGATGTCGACGCGCATGAAGGAGATGCAGAGCAGCAGAAAGATCGCCTCGGTGACGAAAGGTTTTAACAGCTCGCCCGCCGGCGGCACCGCGACGCCGATGAACACCAGCGCGGCGATCGCGCGGGTGCCCTGACCGCCGAGCCATGCCAGCCCTTGCACGGGAATGGCCGCAACACGCTGCAAAGGGGAGGGCATGTGGCTTTCGAATGCAGGCCACATCGAGAGGATTGGCCGGGGAGATCGAAGTTTCTGCGGAGCGCAACCATGCGTCAGCGGTGCCGCGGGACGAAGTAAAATCTCGTTACCGTCTGTTTCCGCGACGCGGCCAACCGGAGCCGGCGATCGAGGTGAATCTCCGGGACGATGCGGCCCGGCGTCGGGACAGCATCGGCACGATTTTCGGCTCTTGCATTGACTGGTACCTTGCATTAGTATGTACCTTGTTATATGTTTTCCTCAACGCCCACTGCCGCGTGGCTTCGATGACCGAGTCGATCCAGATCCAGCTCAAGAAAGGCGCGCTCGAACTGTGCGTGCTGGCGCTGTTGGCGCGGCGGGAAAGCTACGCCTATGAGATCGCGAGCACGCTGGCGGACGGCGTCGGCATGGGCGAGGGGACGATCTACCCGCTGATGCGGCGCATGCAGAACGACGGGCTGGTCGATACCCGCCTCGCAGAGTCGAACAGCGGTCCGCCGCGAAAATACTACCGTCTCACCTCGGCCGGCCGCGCGGCTTTCGTGGCGCAGAAGCGGGAGTGGCGGGCGTTCATGGATTCGGTCAACACGTTGCTGGGAGAAAGCTGATGAACCGCGACGCCTTCCTGTGCAGCCTCAGCGATGGTCTCGAGGGACTTCCACCCGACGAGATCGACGACATCCTCGCCGATTACGTCGCCTATTTCGACGAAGCGCGTTCGTCCGGGCGAAGCGAGCAGGAAGTGGCGGCCGCCCTCGGCGATCCCGGGCGGCTGGCGCGTGAATTGCGCGCCGAAAGCGGGCTGCGCCGCTGGGAAAACCACCGCAGCCTCGGCAATTCGGCCGCCGTGCTGCTGGCGATCGGCGGCCTGGCGGCGGTCGATATCCTGTTGCTGCTGCCGCTGTTGTTCGCGGTGATGCTGGCGATGTTCGTCATGGGCCTCGTGATCTTCGTGCTCGGGATCGTCGGCATCGGATTGTTGCTTAGCCTGTTCAAGGTCGGACACTTCGCCTCGATCGCCGCCATGGTGCTGCGCGCCTGCGCGGGCGTCGGACTGCTTGCCGGCAGCATGGGCTGTGTCGCGCTGCTGGCGCTGGCGCTGAACGGCGCGGTGAAGATGCTGGGGAATTATGCGCGGCTGCATTACCGGCTGCTCAAGCCGGAACAGCGTGCGGCCTGAGGAGGAGGACGGGCATGACGTACAAAATGCTGCTCGTCGCGGTCTGCCTCCTGATCCCTGCGGCGATCATCCCTGTCGCCGTGATTGCGTTCGACGCCCCGGTCTCGCCGCCGCCGATGGCCTCGATGGCGGAATCCCTCAAGCGGATCGACTCCCGCGAATTTCCGGCGCCCCGGCAATTCAAGGCGCGGGACGGCACGTCCTTGCAATATTACGCCTATCCCGCGGAGCCGGACCAGGTCGCGGTCCTGGTCCACGGCTCGGCCGGCCCGGGGACCAGCATGCATGCGCTTGCGGAGTCCCTGCGCGCCGCCGGCGTGACCGCCTACGTGCTGGATATCAGGGGTCATGGCGGCTCGGGCCGGCGCGGCGACATCGATTACATCGGGCAGATCGATGACGATCTCGTGGACTTCGTCGGCGAGCTGGGGCCCGCAAAAATCGGCGAGACCCGTACGCTCGTCGGATTCTCCGCAGGCGCCGGCTTCACGCTCCGCTTCGCCGGCGGACCCTCAGGCGGCCTGTTCGATCGCTATGTGTTTCTTGCCCCCATTCTGCCGGGGTCGGCGGCCTGGCGTCCGAACGCCGGCGGCTGGGTCAACATCGCGCTGCCGCGCCTGATCACGATCGCCTATCTCGGTCGCGCCGGCATTCACTGGTTCGATGGACTGCCGGTCATCAGCTACGCGGTATCAGCCGATCCGTCGCGCGACACCACCGCCAGCTATTCCTATCGGCTGTCGACGAATTTCGGCGCCGGCCGCCTGTATGAGACCTACCTGAAAAACCTTCGCCGGCCGGCCGCCATCCTGGTCGGCGATGCCGACGAGCAGGTGGTCGCGGATCAATTCGCGCCGCTGCTGCAGCGCCTCGGCGTCACGATCCCGGTCACGATCGTGCCGGGCATGAAGCACGCCGACATGATCGCGCGGCCTGAAGCGTTGCAGGTCGTGGCTCGCGCCGTCTCTCGGCACGAATAGCGGCGACGCACCCTTCAATTATTTGGGGCCGGCAGTCGACCTGCCGGCCCCAATCTCGTTTGCTCTATCTCTTCGATCGACTACCGGGAATGCCGGTTGCGATCAATGACGGTCGCTGTCCCGATCGTGACCGTGATCATCGTCATGGCCATGATCATCGTGCTCATGATCGTGGTCCCTGCCGAAATCGAACATGTCGAACAGGTCTCCGATCGCCGGCATGTTGACGGGAACGTAGATGTTGTCGTCGTCGAGGCGCGGATTGGGCAGGTTATCGCGGCTGCGGGCACTGAGCTTGCCGAGATACCAATTGCGCTCCACGAACTTCACGAAGGACGAGTGCTCACCATAGACGTGGGTGATGTGACCGCCCCGCGAGAACGGCGAGACCGCGATCATCGGAATGCGCGGTCCGGTGCCGAAGAAGTCGACGGGCTGGATGAAGCCGGAGTCGTAGAATCCGCCGCCCTCATCCACCGTGACCAAAATTGCCGTGCTTTCCCATTGCTCCTTGTTGCTCTGGGCAAGCTCGATGATGTTCTTGGTGAATTCCTCGAACAGATTGAACTTCGATGACGCCGGATGGCCGTCCATGGCGCCGTCCGGCTTGGCGTAGGACACCGCCGGCAACGTGCCGTTCTTGAGATCGTTGAAGAGATCGGTGATGTCACGCATGTGGTCGGCGCGCATCGCCGGATAGTTCACCTGATACTCGAACGGGTTGCAGATGTTGCAATAGATGCCGTCGAGCGGCGCGCCGGTCCCGGAAACATTGTAGCTGCCGCCATAATACTTCCAGGGGATGTGCTTGGCGCTCAGGAGGTCGCCGATGCTCGTCATGGTGACCGGCGGAATCGCGCCGGCCGGGCTTGGCGTGCCTTGCGGCGTCCAGGCCGGGTTGATGTTCACGGCGTTGTAATAGGCGCCGGGATCGCATTTGGTCTGCACGGGGTAGGGCAGCTTGTTGAGGTAATCCAGGATCGGCTTGATGCCGTGCTGCGTCGCGTCGGAGCAGTTGAACCACTGCTTCCGCGCGGTGTACTGGTTGAGTGTACCAGGCAGCGGATCGGGATTGTAAATGCTGCTGGCCGGCGGCGTCACGGCGTGGCCCTGGCCGTCGCTGAAGAACACCTGGTCGGCAAAGCCCAGCGGAACGCTGTCCGGTCCGGTCCCGCCCATGACAGGCTGATGATAGTTGTCGCTCATGGTGTACTGGTCGGCGAGCAATTTCAGATAGGGCACGTCGTTCTTCTGCATGTTGAAGAACGCCATGACCTGGCCGGTATCGTGCGGCGTGCCGCCGGGCGCGGTCGAATAGGTCGTGGTGACGAACGACTGCAGGTCGTGCAGGCAGCCGGTCGGGTTGTGCCGGGAGACGTGCTCGCTGTCGATCGCGCAGTCCACCTGCTGATACATCTGGAAGAACTGGTGGATGGTGTCGGCGGTATAGGCGTCATAGGGCATGTTCGGGCCGGTCAACTGGAACGGTCCGGGCGGCAGGTTGTTGACGTTGGTGATACGGGTGTCTGGGCCGACGCTGACTGACAGACCCGTGCCGCCGGTCCCAAACAGGAACTGGTCGCCGGGGGGCAGACCGGGATCGCCGCCGGGGATGCCGAGAATGGGCGCGCCTGTCGGGTTTTGTACACCGCCGAGGTCGGGCGCCGGCAGCGTCGCATACAATGACTTCTTGGAAGACGGTGCGTTGATGAAGAAACTTGCGCCGTTCGGCGCCGATGTGACCTGAAACTGGTGCGCCCTGTTGAAGTTCTCGTCGGGCGAGCCGTCGGCCTTGATGATGTGTTCGGACAAGAGATTCAAAACCCGTTCGTCGCGCGACTTCGGCGTATAGGTGGCGAACAAATGGTCGAAGCTGCGGTTCTCGCCGACGATAATGATGACATGCTTGATCGGCGACGAGGTCTTGATGTGGGTAATCGCGTCCTCTGCGTGTACAGCTGGCGAAAGCGCGAGCGCAGCCAGAGACACGCCGAGCAGGCCAAGCCTGCGCGGAAGCGCTGTTTTCAGCATAAGTCTTCTCCTGTTGGATTAAGAAGGTGACGACAACAGGCGCGTTCTTAATCTGCGAGGATGACGGTCATTTACAGATTGCGTGACACAAACAGAAACATTCGCTGCCAGGAGATCGCAGCGAGCGATGAACCGGATGATTCAGTCGACGAAATCGGGCTGGCGCGACCAGGCGTGCCCATGAGTCCGTTTCCGGTTTTGCGCGGCTAGATCGAGGCCATTTCGGAATCTTCTGCGATCCGGATTTAAGGACTAGTTCAGCGCCTTCAGCCAGCCGCCGATTTCGCTGGCGGCGACATCGGCCTGCTGCAACAGCTTGCCCATGGTGAAGAAGCCGTGGAACTGGCCGGGATAGTGCCGCCAGGTCACGGCGACGCCGGCTTCCTTCAGCCGCTGGGCGTATTCGTCGCCTTCGTCACGCAGCGGATCGGCGCCCGCGGTCAGCACATAGGCCGGCGGCAGGCCGATCAGCGTCGCCGCGCGCGCAGGAGAAGCGCGCCAGTCGTGCACGTCGGCGGCGCCGTTGAGATAATGATCGCGGAACCATTTGATCACGGTATGCGTCAGCAGGATGCTGGTCTCCGGCTCGGCGTGCGAGGGATGCGTCATCGCGAAATCGATCGCGGGATAGATCAGCACCTGTCCCGCGATCGCGGGCCCATTGCCGTCGCGCGCGGCAATGGCGACGACGGCGGCGAGGTTGCCGCCGGCGCTGTCGCCGCCGACCGACAGGCGCTCGGAGTCGATGCCGAGCTTGCTCGCATGCTCCGCGATCCACTTCGTCGCGGCGATGGCGTCGTCGACGGCGGCGGGGAATTTGTGCTCGGGCGCGAGCCGGTAGTCGACCGAGATGACGATGAGCCGGCCCTCGTCGGCGAGTTTGCGGCACACCACGTCATGGGAATCGAGATCGCCGATCACCCAGCCGCCTCCGTGAAAGAACACCAGGCACGGCGCGAGGCCGCCTGCGAGCCTCGGTGCTGTCGGCGTGTAGATGCGCGCCGGAATCGAGCCGTACGGGGAAGGAATTGAAAGCGGCTCCACGGATTTCAGTTCGGGCGGCTCGGGGTTGGTGACGGGGCGGCCGGCAAGGTAGAACTCGCGGGCCTCCTTCGGCGTCAGCGTCTCGTAAGGCGGGCGTCCGGCTTCCTGGAACGCCTTGAACACGGCGGCGGCATCGGGATCGAGGGTCACGGGCATGATGGGAAGACCTGTTTGAGTTGCTCTTGTGTTGTTGCACCGGATCAACGGTCAGCCGGCGGTCCGCGCGCCATCGACGGTGTAGGCCGAGCCCGAGACATAACTGGCGTCGTCGGAGGCGAGGAAGGCCACGATGGAGGCGACCTCGGAGGCCTGGCCGAGCCGGCGCGCCGGGATACGTTCCACTACCTTTTCGTTCGGCACCGGCGCGTTGCCGGGATTGCGTCCCTGGATGATCGAGCTCAGCATCCTGCTGTCGATCAGGCCGGGGCAGACGCAGTTGACGCGCACGCCGGTGCCCGCGCATTCCAGCGCGGCGCTCTTGGTCAGTCCGATCACCGCATGCTTGCTGGCGCTGTAGACTGCGATGTCGGGCGAGCCGATCAGTCCCGCGATAGATGCGGTGTTGATGATGGAGCCCTTGTTCTGCTTCAGCATCACCGGCAGCACATGCTTCAGCCCCAGGAACACGCCGACCACGTTGACGTCGAGGACGCGGCGAAACGCTTCCAGCGGATATTGGGTGATCGGGGCGATGTCGCCCTCGATGCCGGCATTGTTGTAGAAGACGTCGATGGTGCCGAATTTGTCGATTGCCGCGCGGACGTAGTCGGCGACCTCGTCCTCGCGGGTGACATCGGCCGCAATGGCCAGTGCCTGCGCCGATGTCGGCAAGTCCTTGATCGCGGTTTTCAGGTCATTTTCCCTGCGGTCGACGGCGACGATGCGCGCGCCGCGCTCGGCGAGCAGCCGAAGGGTCGCGGTTCCGATGACGCCGGCCGCGCCGGTGACGACGGCGACCCTGCCATCCAGACGAATTCGATCGGGCATGGGGATTTGATTTCCTCCTGGCGGATCCGGTTATCCCGGATTTTGCGGGGCTCGGCGGGGCGCGCGAACCTTGATCGGGACCGACTATTTCATCTGGAACGCGGCCTGACCAGTGGCCCAAGGAGGGCAAAAGCCGCCCTTTCCCCGCCGTATTCGCCGTGTTAACCGGGTCTCCTGCGAGCGGCGGATAAGTCTGTACTATGTCGCGAGCCCGATTCGCCTTTTAAAGCCGCGAGATGCTTCGAACCATTACGCTAGCCGGTTTTGCGGCCCTTCTGGCCGCCACCACGATCTCGCTTGCGCCACCGGCGCGCGCGCAGATCGGCAATATCTTTTCCGATCCGACGCCGCGCCCGCCCGGCAATGTTCCGCGTGGCAACCAGCAGCAGCAGTCGCCCGACGACGAAGAGGAAGTGCCGGAGCTGCCGCAGGGCAGGGTGTTGCCAGCGCCCAACCGTCCGCTGCCGGGGCAGAACGTTCCGCCGCCCGGATCGGTGCAGTCGCAACCGCTGGCGCCGCCGCCCGGCACCACCATCGTTCCGCAGAACGCTCAGCCGGGCATCGCGGTGACGCCGCCGCAACCCGGCCAGGGCGTCGCGGCCGCGCCTCCCGGCGCCAATCCGCTGCCGGGACTGGCGCCCGGCCAGAAGCAGCCCAAGGGCGTGCCGCAGGCGCCGGCCACCTTGCAGCCCGGCGACGAGGTCGTCACCGAGCCGCCGGCGCAGAAGATCGTCAACAAGAAGGCGAGCTTCTCGGGGCTGGACAAGATCACCGGCCGCATCATCAATTTCGACGAGGATATCGGCGAGACCGTCCAGTTCGGCGCGCTGCGGGTGAAGACCGACGCCTGCTACACCCGCCCCGCGACGGAGGCCGCCAACACCGACGCCTTCGTCGAGGTCGACGAGATCACGCTGCAGGGCGAAGTGAAGCGGATCTTTTCGGGCTGGATGTTCGCGGCGAGCCCCGGCCTGCATGGCGTCGAGCACCCGATCTACGACATCTGGCTGACCGACTGCAAAGGCCCCGACACCACCGTCGTCACCGCGGCGCCGACCGAGCCGCCGAAGCCGGCCCCGGCTCCTCCGCCGCCCGCGCAAAAGCGCGCCGCGCCGAGGCAGGCCCCGCGTCCGCCGCCGCCCTTGCCGCAGCAGCAGACCCAGCAGCAGCCACCGCCGCAGCAGCAGCCACCGCCGCAGCAACCCGGCGGACCCGGCGGCCTGTTCGGGATTTTCAGGTAGCAGGGCCAGGATCCGCGCGCGTTCGCCGATGAACGGCCGGCGCGCCGGATTGCCGCAGGCCGTGCTTGAGGAAGATCAACGCGGCGTCTGGCAAGGCCGCCCTAGATATGCGCCATCCGCTCGGCCGATGGGGATGCGCATGAAGACGTTCTTCACCGTGAAATTCGCGCTGCTGCCGATCGCGATCTTCGTGTTTCTGATCGTGCGAGGGATGCCGGCGGCGGCGATCGGCGGCGGATTTGTCGTCGCCCTCATCGTCTGCGCCTGGCGGCTTTATGCGCGCGATATCAAGATGCTCGAGATTGCGGCGCTCGTGATCTTCAGCGCATTGGCCGCCGGCATGTTCCTCGCCCGGGACGTCGTCGTTCCCAACGCGGTGCCGTTGGGCTTCATAGGGCTCGGCCTGTTTTCGATTGGGACGGTCTTTTTGGGAAGGCCCTGGACGGCCGAGTTCTCCCGCGCCGCGTATCCGGGGGCGGACGAGAACCCGGTCTTCGTGCTGGTCAACATGATCCTCTCCGCGCTCTGGGGCGTGCTGTTTCTGCTGCTCGCGCTGGCGCACGCCTTGAAAGCAGGCGGCATCGTCACCACCGGCATTGTGGTTGCGGGAGCCGTGGCGTCCATCCTCGGGCCGGGCTTCCTCGCGCGGATGGCGCTGGCGCGGCAAATGCGCGCGCTGGAAACCTATCATTGGCCGGCGCCGGCACTGGGCGGCGCGCAAGGCCACCATGATTTCGACGTGGCGGTGGTCGGAGCCGGCATCGGCGGCCTCACTGCCGCGGCGCTGCTCGCAGACGCCGGACTGAAGGTGGTGGTCGCCGAACAGCATTTTCAGCCGGGCGGATTCTGCCAGACCTTTCAGCGCAAGCTGCATCACGACGGTGTAGCACTCGCCTATCGCTTCGACGCCGGGCCGCACGATTTCTCCGGGGTGTGGATGGGCGGTCCGGTGACCGCGATCCTGGAACGATTGCACGTCGCCGACCGGGTCGAGTGGCGTCGCGTCGAACACAGCTATCGCTTTTCGAATCTCGTCATCGACGTGCCCGCCGATTGGCGAGCCTATGTTGCCGAACTCGGGCGGCTGTTTCCGGCGGAGGGCAGCGGATTCGAGACGCTGTTTGCCACCATCCTTGCCATTCACGAGGGCATGTATTCGCCGTCGGTCGGACGCGGCGGCATCCCGGGGCTCGGCATGACGCTCGAGACCTTGCTGGAGTTTCCGCGGCAGCATCCGCTCGCGGTGCAGTGGCTCGACAAGCCGTTCGATCAACTCGTCGCCCAGCACATCGGCGATCCCCAGGCGCGCGCGCTGATCGCTGCGTTGACCGGCTATGTCAGCGGCGGCTCCGAAACGCTGACCTGCGCGGAAATGGTGCCGCTGTTCGGTTATTATTTTCACGGCGGCTTTCATCCCGTCGGCGGCTCGCGCAAGTTTACCGATGCGCTTGCCGATGCCATCCGCGAACGCAATGGGCAGCTGTGGCTCGACTCCCCGGTCGCGAAGATCTGCGTCGAGAACGGCAACGCCGCGGGGCTCGTGCTGGCGGACGGCAGGCGGGTTTCGGCGCGCGCCGTTGTAGCCAATTCCGATCTGAAGCGGACGTTTCTCGAATTGCTCGGGCCCGCCGAGGTCCCGGACGATTTTCGCGCGCAGATCGCCGCCAGCGAGCCGGCCTCGTCGGCGTTCACGGTCCATCTCGGGGTCGATTTCGTCCCTGACATCCGCCCCACCGTGAGCGTCAAGGGCGAGCAGAATATCTTCATCACGGCAATGTCGATGCTCGACCCCTCGGCTGCGCCAGCGGGCCATTCGACGCTGACCTTGATCACCCTGCTGCCCCAGGCGGAGGCGCGGAGCTGGTTTCCCGGCGAACAGGCCGCCGGCTGGAAAGAATGGCGCCAGTCGCCGGAGTATCGCGAGCGCAAGAATGCGCTCGGCGACAAGATGATCGCGGCCGCCGAGAAGGTCATTCCTGGTCTATCCGGCCACATCGTCTATCGCGACGAGGCGAGCCCGGTCACGTTCACGCGCTACGACTGGTCGAGCACCGGCGCGATCTACGGCATTCGCCGCAACGCGCGGCTGAAAGGCGCCAAGAGCCCGGTCCCGGGGCTGGTGGTGGCAGGCAGCGCAACCCATGGTCCGGGCGTCGAGGCGGCGTTGATATCGGGTGCCTACGCCGCCGAAGCGCTGCTTCCCGGGCTGTTGGCAAGGCCGCCGCTGGATCCCGGACGTTTCAAGAAGAAAGCCGCCTGAAGTGAAGTTGCGCTGGCTGGATCACCCGCGTGCGGCGATAATTTCCAGCGCCTGTTCGCCGCCGATCGGGCGATCGACCGGCAGCCTGCAAAAATCCGCGTTTCCCCTTATCGCGCGGTCGAGCAGCGCGGTATAGCGCCGCCGCGGGATTTCGACCGCGCCGAAGCTGCGCAGATGCTCGGTCACATATTGCGTGTCCAATAGTTCAAAACCGCCGGCAATCAGCCGCGCCACCAGATGTACCAGCCCCACCTTCGAGGCGTCGCGAACGCGGTGAAACATGCTCTCGCCGAAGAAGGCGCGACCGAGGCTGACGCCATAGAGCCCGCCGGCGAGATCGTCATCCTGCCAGACCTCGACGCTGTGGGCGTGGCCGAGCTGGTGCAGTCCCTCATAGAGATCCTTGATGCGCTTGTTGATCCAGGTGTCGTCGCGGCCGGCTTGCGGTGCGGCGCAGCCGGCGATCACCGCCTTGAAGGCCTGGTTGACGGTGACGGTGAACGCATCGGAGCGCACGGTACGCTTGAGCCGCGAAGCGACGCGAAAACCATCGAGCGGGATCACGCCGCGCATCTCCGGCTCGACCCAGAACAGGGTCGGATCGTCGGCGCTCTCGGCCATCGGGAAGATGCCGCAGGCGTAGGCGCGCAGCAGCACTTCGGGCGTGATCTCGGAGGAGGCGGAGTCGCGTGAGGTCATCCGCCCAGAATAGCAGGAGGAAGGCCGCCGCGGCTAGCTCGCCACTGCACAGCCGGGTTTTACGGCGGGCTTGTCGAGGCGGCAAAACCGCAGCACGATCCGGGTGCCGGCATGGCCGGGATCGCGCTCGACGCTGGCCGAAAGCTTCGAGGCCATGGCGGTGACGATGCGCTGGCCCATGCCGGTGGAGCGCGGATCGGTCTTGACGTTGAGGCCGACGCCATTGTCGGCGATCGACATCACGACATCGTCGCCCTGCGCGGTGAGGTCGACGTGGATCGGACCCGCGCCTTCGGGATAGGCGTATTTGACGGCGTTCATCACCAGTTCGTTGACGATGATACCGATTGCGACCGCGCGGTCGGGGTCGATCTCGACCGGCTCGGCCTTCAGGGTCAGCCGCGACATCCGGTTGCCTTCAGCCGAACGCCGGAGATCCTCGAGCAGGGCATCGAGATACTGGTTCAACAGCACGCTTTTGAGGTCGTGCGAGGTGTAGAGCCGGCGATGAACCTGCGCCACGGCGGCGACCCGCCCCATGGCGTTGGTCAGCGCGGCCTTGACGTCGTCCTGGGCGCTCGAATTGGCCTGCAGATGCAACAGCGAGGCGATGATCTGCAGCGAGTTGCCGACGCGGTGGTTGACCTCGCGCAGCAGCACCTCGCGCTCGGCGGCGAGCGCGGCGTAGCGGTCGCGCGAGGCATGGACCTCCGCTTCGGCGTCGTCGCGGGCCTTCCGGATCTGCGCCTGTCGCACTGCGCCGTCGACCGCGACCTGAAGCAGCGGGATGAACTCGCCCTGTACGTCCTTGACCAGATAGTCGGCCGCGCCGGCCTTCAATGCGGTCACGGCGATCGAGGAATCCTGCGCGGCGCTGACGAACACCACCGGCGGCGCGTTCGGGATCGCCATGATCCGTTCCAGCGTTTCGAGACCGTCGAGGCCGGGCATGAATTGATCGAGGGCCACGACGTCGATGCCGCCCTGCTGCAGGCGCTCAAGCCCCTCGGCGCCATCGGCGGCATGCACCACCTTGAGGCCGAGCCGCGTCAGGCCGCGGTCGACCAGCCGGGCCAGGCCTTCGTCGTCGTCGATGTACAGCAGCGTGGGCATCGGGGGACTCATAAGGCGGCCGGCGGGACCTGAATGACGGAGAAGAACAGCCCGAGCTGGCGAATGGCGTTGGCGAAGCTTTCGTAGTTCACCGGCTTGGTGATGTAGACGTTGCAGCCGAGTTCATAGCAGCGCTTGATCTCTTGGGAATCGTCGGTCGTGGTGAGCACCACGACGGGTGCGCATTTCAGATATTTGTTCTCCTTGACGCGCCGCAAGATGTCTATGCCGGTCATGTCAGGCAAATTGAGGTCGAGCAGGATCAGCAGCGCCTGGCCCTTGTGGTCGAGACCGGACCCATCCTTGCCGAAAAGGTAGTCTACCGCCTCTGTACCGTTGGTGAACGGCATGATGTCATTGTTGACGCCGGAACGGCGGATATTCCGCTCGATCAGCCGGGCGTGGCCCTCGTCGTCCTCAATCATGATAATGGTAACAGGTTTGCTCATGTATCTCTATTCCGGTTGCTGGCTGCCCATTTTATCGGCAGCGTTATCGTGAAGGTACTGCCGCTGTTGAGTTCCGATTGCACCGACATGGTCCCACCGAGGCGCCGCACCAGGGCGCGGACGTGGGCCAATCCGATGCCCTGTCCCGGCCTGTCCTGGGTCCCGGCGCGGCGAAACAGGTCGAAAATCCGCTGATGGTCTTTGGGGGCGATACCGCGCCCGTTGTCGGCGACCTCGAAGATCGCAAAGCCCAATTTGGTGCGGCCGTGGATCGCGATGTCGCCGGGCACGCCCGGCTTGAGGTACTTCAGCGCGTTATCGATCAGATTGGAGAAGATCTGTTCCAGCGCGAGACGATCCGAAACGATCTCCGGCAGCGGCTCGATGCGAATTTGCGCGTCCGCTTCGGCGGCCTGATGCGCCATCGTCGTGACGATGGCTTCGATCAGTTCGCGGGTGTCGATCCGCACCGGCTCGAACTCGCGCCGTCCCTCGCGGGTGAGGTTGAGGATCGCCGTGATCAGTCGATCCATCTTGGCGATCGATGATTTGATGAACCCCAAGGCTTCCGAGAAATCCTGCGAGAGCTGCTTGTCTTCGCCCTTGAGGTCAGGCTCGGGGTCGCCTGCAAGCGCCGGCACCGGAGCGGCGCCGACGGCACGGCCCAGCGCTGCGATCCGCCTGAAGATGTCGGCGCGCAGTTCCTCCAGTTCGCTGGTGAAGCCCATGATGTTGACCAGCGGCGAGCGCAGATCATGACTGACGATATAGGCGAAGCGCTGGATTTCGTTGTTGGCCTCGCGAAGGTCGGCGGTGCGCTCGTCGACGGTCGCCTCGAGATTGAGGTTATTGTCGCGCAGTTTCGCCTCGGCGCTGTCGCGCGCGCTCGCCGACCGCCGCACCAGGAAGATCGAGATGGCGGCCAGAGCGATCACCAGCGCCGAGCCGGCGATGGTGACGGTCGAGGCGATGCGCTGGCTGAGATCGGCTGCCAGGTTGCGAGCCGCGAACAAGCGGTCTTCCTCGGCGCGCATCGCCAGCGCTATCTCGCGAATCGCACCGCTGCTGTTTTCCGCAGCGGACTCGCGCACCAGCGCGACCGCGCCGGCGGGTTGGTTTTGCGCGATGAAGTCCATTTCCCGCGTGAATTGGTCGAGCCGCCGCTTGACCGCTACCCGCAATTTGTTGGCGTTTTCGACCTGGACCGGGTTGTCGGCCGTTAATTGCGCGAGTTTCTCGATCGCGGGCGGAATTGTCGCCACGGCAGCGTTTTGGTCGCTCAGGAATTCCGGTCCGAGGGTCAGCAGATAGCCCCGCGCGGCGCTCTCGGCCCGGCGGATTTCAAGCAGCACGGTGTTGATCTGGTTTTCGACCTCGACGGTGTGGACCACCAGGGCGCTGTCTTCCCGAGCCTTGTTGACGAAGAGGACGGACGATGCGCTGATGGCGACAAGCACCAGAAATCCCGCCGCAAGCAGCAAGGTCTGCCCAATCGCGCGCCGGCGCGTGGCGTCAACCGTCACAAGTGTCTCACGTAGCGAAATTCGGCAGTCCCCCCGCGGGGTATATTTCCCGGTAAGCCAAGAACTTCCGTCAGGCCAAAGGGTTCCCGCGCGTTGGAATTTTTTTTGGGGGCGAGGGTAGGCCGGTCTCAGCCGGCAGGCTGGCCGCTCAGGTACTGCTCGAGCCAATGGATGTGATAGTCGCCGTCAATGATTTCGGGTTCGCGGACCAGCGCCCGAAACAGCGGCAACGTGGTCTCGATACCCTCGACCACCATCTCGTCAAGCGCCCGGCGCAGCCGCATCAGGCACTCGCCGCGGGTCTTGCCGTGGACGATCAGCTTGCCGACCAGCGAGTTGTAATAAGGCGGGATGACGTAGCCCTGGTAAACTGCGGAATTGATCCGCACGCCAAGGCCGCCCGGCGGGTGGTATTGCAGTATCTTGCCGGGCGAGGGCCGGAAGGTCTGCGGATTTTCCGCGTTCACGCGGCACTCGATGGCATGGCCGATGATCGCGACCTCGTCCTGTGTTGCCGGCAGTTCACCGCCGGCCGCGATCCGGATCTGCTCCAGCACAAGGTCGATATCGGTGATCATCTCGGTGACGGGATGTTCGACCTGGATGCGGGTGTTCATTTCGATGAAATAGAACTCGCCGTCCTCGTACAGGAACTCGATGGTGCCGACGCCGAGATACTTCATATCCTGCATGGCCTTGGCGCAGGTCGCGCCGATCTTGGCGCGGGCGGCCGCCGACAGCACCGGGGAGGGGCCTTCCTCCCAGACCTTCTGATGGCGCCGCTGCAGCGAGCAGTCGCGCTCGCCGAGATGGATCGCCCCGCCGCGGCCGTCGCCCAGTACCTGGATCTCGATGTGGCGCGGCTTCTGCAGGTATTTTTCCAGATAGACCGAGGCGTCGCCGAAGGCCGATTTGGCCTCGTTGGATGCGGTCGACAGCGCCAGCAACAAATCGTCGGCGCTCTGCGCGACCTTCATGCCGCGGCCGCCGCCGCCTGACGCCGCCTTGACCAGCACCGGAAAGCCGATTGCCTGCGCGATCGCCATCGCGTCATCGTCGGGGCCGACCGCGCCGTCGGAGCCGGGCACCACGGGAATGCCGAGCTTCTTGGCCGTCTTCTTGGCCTCGATCTTGTCGCCCATCAGGCGAATGTGCTCGGCCTTCGGTCCGATGAAATGCAGATTGTGCTCGGCGAGGATTTCGGCGAAGCGGGCGTTTTCCGACAGAAAGCCGTAGCCGGGATGCACGGCGTCCGCGCCGGTGATCTCGCAAGCCGCCAGCAGCGCCGGCACGTTGAGATAGCTGTCCTTCGACGGCGGCGGGCCGATACAGACGCTTTCGTCGGCAAGCCGCACATGCATGGCGTCGGCGTCGGCGGTGGAATGCACCGCGACGGTGGCGATACCGAGTTCCTTGCACGCGCGCAGAACCCGCAGGGCAATCTCGCCGCGATTGGCTATCAGGATCTTGTCGAACATCGCAGCGCCTGACGTTTTGGGAATTCTATTCAATGATGACCAGTGGCTCGCCGAATTCGACCGGCTGGCCGTCCTCGACGAGAATTTGCGTCACGGTGCCCGCGCGCGGCGACGGAATCTGGTTCATCGTCTTCATCGCCTCGATGATCAGAAGCGTCTGTCCGACCGACACCTTGGAGCCGACTTCGATGAACGGCTTGGCGCCGGGCTCTGACGCCCAATAGGCGGTGCCGACCATCGGCGAGGGCACCACGCCCGGGTGTTTTGCCATATCGGCGACGGCGGCCGGCGTGACAGCCGCGCCGGCCGGCGTGGCGGCGGGTTGATAGCCTGCGGGCACTGAAGCTGCGATGCTGACGTTGCGCGCGACCCTCACCCGAAGGCCGGCGCGCTCGATCTCGATCTCGGTGAGATTGGTCTCGTCCAGCAGCAGCGCGAGTTCGCGGATGAGTGCGCTATCGTCACTCTTGACGTCGCTCTTGGATTTTGCGGCTGTCTTGTCGTCAGGCTGGCGCGCCATGATCTGGATCCGGAACTTTCGTAAAGGGGATGACGGGCGGTGATGTCGGGCTTTTGAGTCAGGCTTTTGCTTTGGCGCCGATCCTGGCGGCGAGACCGGAGATCGCGAGGCGGTAACCGTCGATGCCGAAGCCGCAAAGCGTCGCGAAAGCGGCGCGGGCGGTGAAGGAATGGTGACGGAAACTCTCGCGGGCGTAGATGTTGCTGATGTGCACCTCGACGGTCGGAATCTTCACTGCCGCCAAGGCGTCGTGCAGGGCGATCGAGGTGTGCGAATAGCCGCCGGCATTGATGACGATCCCGGCGGCCTTCCTGGCGTGGGCCTCGTGGATGTAGTCGATCAGCTCGCCCTCGCGGTTGGATTGCCGGCAATCGGCCTTCAGCCCGAACTGTGCCGAGGTGTCGGCGCACAGCTTCTCGACGTCGGCGAGCGTCGCATGGCCGTAGGTCTCGGGCTCGCGGGTCCCCAGCAAATTGAGGTTCGGGCCGTTGAGCACGTAGATGGTCTCGGCAGCACTTTTGTCGGCAAGGCTTTTGGCCATTCAAATCCCGGCAATATGGGCTGTGGGTGGCCGGGGTTATAGGTAACAACGGGCGCAAGGGGAAGCCTTTAGGCCAGCTTGGACCCGCCCCAAATGCCTCATCCAGTTCGTAAAAACCTGTGCAGAACCTACGGAAATCGCTCATTAACCAATGTTGGGGGTAAGTGCGCGGCCGCCGCGGCCGACACAAGATAAGGGGCGGGCATCGCTGCCCGCCCCGAACCGTCGCCAGCGTCTGGTTTAGGCTTCCAGCACGGCCACGATCTCGAGCGTCTGCGGGTCCACCACGACAATCTGGTCGCGGACCAAGAAGAACTCATACCCGCGCCACTCCGGATAAACTGTCACGACTTGCGCCGGAAGCGTGTGGAACGACACTTCGCGTGGCACGCGGGTGCCGATCGAGATCGAGAAGTTGACGTTGTTGACCGGCGCGACGTGCTGATCGCGGATCACGGTGGTGATCTTGGTGCGCTGCTCGGTCGAGAGCTTGGCGCCGGCGCCGGCCTGGCCGACGGTGGTGCTGGACCTGCCTTCGGCCTTCATGCTGCCGTTGCGGTTCTCGCGGCCCTCAGCCTTCATCTTGCTGCTGTCTTCGCGGCCTTCCGCCTTCATGTTGCCGTTGCGGTCTTCGCGTCCCTCGGCCTTCATGTTGTTGCCGCGATCTTCACGACCTTCGGCCTTCATGTCCTTGGCGCCGCCCTTGGTGCCGTTCTCGGAGCTCATGCTCTTCGACTTCTGCATGTCCTCGGCGCGATCGTTTTTGGCCGCAGACGGCGATTTCTGCTCGCTCTGCGTGGCCTTCATGCCGGACGAGGGCTTGGGCGCTTCGGGGGATTTCGATTCCGTGGATTCATGGCTCATCTGGCCCGCAGAAGATCCGGCGGAAGACGGCGCGCCCTGCATGGTCGAACCGGCCGACGATCCTCCCTCGCGGCTCATGCCGGTTCCCTGCGCATTGGCGAAGCCGGTACCGGCGATCAGAGCCGCCGCGGCGACCGAGATCAAAAAGCGATTAGTCATGGAATTTCTCCTCACATGTTTTGCATTGCCCGCGCCGACAACGAAAGCGGATGCGTGAGGTTCCGCGCTTCGGCGGGTTCCATCAGGTTTGTTTCTTGAACGCGCGATGAACGCGAAGGCTGTGAGCGGCCTCGCTTCGCTTGCATGCGGTGTCATTGCGGCGATTTGGGGTGAGCGGGCTTTTGCTTGATTTGCGTCAAAACGAGCGGCGTGCGCCTGCCATAGACTGCACCAAAAATAATCCGCCGGTGATCAGATTGACGCGGCGGCCGTGTGAGGGAGGAAGTGCAGCCATGGCCGAGCTCACCTATTTCATGGTGGTGCCATTCGACTACGTCGATGGCGGCATTGTCGCCGGCGAGCCGATCAAATGCCCAAGTCCGGCGGCTGCGATCTCGCGGGCGCAAGGGCTTTGGAAAACCTTCGGCCATGCGGGTGCGATCGCGATCAGCCGCACGAGCGATTTCACGCTTGGCGAGTTCGATGGCGACCGGGTCCTTCGCCGATTTGGCCAGGTCCCCAACGAATATTGACCATCACCGCCGGTGTGTTCTGGCGATAGAAACCAAAGAGGCCGCCAACCCGTGGCGGCCTCTCGATGGGACGTCAGCCAATCAGGGTCGCTCAGCACGTCGCCTTGCCGCAGCGGGCGATGCCGATCTTTTCCTTCAGGCCGTCGAGGCCGACCGCGCCGACCACGATCTGCTTGCCGATCACGTAGCTCGGCGTGCCGTTCATGCCCATCGCCTCGGCGAGCTTGAAGTTTTCCTCGATGGTGGCGCGCACTTCGGGGCTTGCGATATCCTTCTCGATCCTGGCCGTATCGAGCCCGGCGTCCTTGGCGGCCGCCATCGCGCGCGCCTTGTCGGCAGGACCGCGGCCGCCGAGCAGCTTCTGGTGGAAATCCAGATATTTCTTGCCGGAGGGATCCTGCATGCGCACGGCGACCGCGACCTTGGCGGCTTCGACCGAGCCTTCGCTCAGCACCGGGAATTCCTTCAGCACGACCTTGAGCTTGGGATCGGTCTTCATGAGATCGAGCATGTCGGACATGGCGCGTTTGCAGTAGCCGCAATTGTAGTCGAAGAATTCGACGAAGGTGACGTCGCCGTCCTTGTTGCCGAGTACGACGCCGCGCGGGGAGTTGAAGATCGTGTCGGCGTTGGCGGCGACGCTTGCCTCATGCTTCTCGTTTTCGGCGGCGGTCTGGCGCTTGTTGAGTTCGGCCATCGCCTCTTCCAGCACCTCGGGATGGGCGATCAAATAGTTGCGGACGATGGTCTCGATATCGCCGCGCTGGGTATCGGAAAAACTCTGCGCCGAAGCGGCCGGCGGCATGCCGGCGAGGGCGAGCGCGATTAGCGCGGGAACGAGCAGGCGGAACGAAGGCATTGGCACAATCCTCTTCGGGTGAAAGCCGGTTTTCGAAATCGGGTAGCGGCTCGATTTGTCTCTAGTTGCTCTTCATCGGCTTGGCGGCGACGATGTCGTCGGCCTTGACCCATCCGGGGGTGCCGACGGCGAAACGGGTCTTGGCGCGCGCGGCAAGCTCGCGCGCGGTCTTGTTGTCGCCGCGCAGGAAGGCGGCCTGCGCCGACGCGAGATCGGCCTCTGCGTAATCTCCCTTTCGGCCGTAGGCCATGGCGAGCTGCATGTAGCCGATCGGTGCCTCGGTCTCGCGTGCCACCGCCGCACGCAGAATCCCGATGGCTTCGTCCGTGTAGGCCTTATTATCGGTCCCCACGAGCGCCTGCCCAAGTAACATCTCGATGAGCGGTGAATGGTTCGAGAGTGCCACGGCCTTCCTCAAGGGGGCGATCGCCTCGGCCGGCTTGCCGCCTTCCAGCAGCGCCTGGCCGCGCAATTCATAGAAATAGGGGTTGTTGGGCTGCAGCTGGATCAGCCCGTCGATCTGGGCGAGCGCGGTGCGCAGATCGCCGTGCAGATAGGTCGAGATCGCGTGCGCGTAGCGCGCGGGCAGGCTGTCGTTCGACAAGGGATAGCGGCGGTAGACGGTGTCCGGCCGTTCCATGAAGGCCGAGATCTTGGCCCGCACCATGTCGTGGCGCATCTGCAGCGCCGGGTCGTCCTTCTTGTCCCAATAGGGGCTCGAGCGCGCCAGGTCCTCCAGCGCGGCGACGCGGTCGGCGGGCATCGGGTGCGATTGCAAATAGGGATCGGCGCCGTGAGAGGCGAACAGGCTGTCGTTGGTGAAGCGCTTGAAGGTGTCGTACATGCCCTTGGGGGATTGGCCGGTCGCAGTCAGGAATTTCACCCCGGCGCGGTCGGCGTTCTCCTCCTGCTGGCGCACATAGGAGATCAGGTTGCGGCGGATCATTTCCTGAGGTGCTGCGACCGCGGCCGCCCCCGCATTGGACAAACCGCCATTGCTGTTGCCGCTCCGGGCGCCCGCCACCATGGCGCCGGCGCCGAGCAGCATGGCGATGATCATCTGGGTCTGCGCCTGCGACATCTGCTCGCGCATCTTGGCAAGATGACCGCCGGCCAGATGGCCGGTTTCGTGCGCCAGCACGCCGATCAGCTGGTTGGGGGTCTCGGACTGCATGATCGCGCCGTAATTGACGAAAATGCGGTGGCCGTCGGCGACGAAAGCGTTGAACGTGCTGTCGTGGATGATCACGATCTGGATGTTCTGCTTTTCCAGCCCCGCGGCGCGCAGGATCGGCCTCGTATAGTCGCGCAGCAATTGCTCCGCCTCGGTGTCGCGGATCACGCTCGGCTGCTTGTCCTGCGCAAAGGCGGCGGAAATCGGCGCGAACGCAAGTGCCGCGGCGGTCGCGACCGCGGTCAGTTTCGAGGCTTTTTGGCGTGACGCGAGGCGGAACAGCATGACGGTCTTTAAACGATTGGCGGCGGCCCGGATACGGGTTATGCCCTACCAATCCGTGGAATGCGGCTAGTCTGGGGCACAGGGCTCATTAGCAGATATCGATGCTTGAAGCGACACTGAGAGACCGCGCGAGGAACCTGATGACGGCGTCCGGACGCAGCGATGTTCCGCCGTTCATGGTGATGGACGTGATGGCGGCGGCGGCGCGTATCGAGGCCGCCGGCGGCCACGTCATTCACATGGAAGTCGGCCAGCCCTGGGCGCCGGCGCCGAAAACCGCCATCGCGGCGGCCCACGCCGCGCTCGATGGCGCACGGATCGACTATACCTCCGCGCTCGGTATTCCCACGCTGCGCGAGCGGATCGCCCGGCACTACAGCGACACCTATGGCTGCGCGGTGGATTCGGCGCGAATCATTGTCACCACGGGATCATCCGGCGCGTTCATCCTGGCCTTTCTGGCGATGTTCGAGCCCGGCGACCGGGTTGCGGTCACCGTGCCCGGCTATCCGCCGTATCGTCATATCCTCACCGCGCTCGGCTGCGAGCCGGTGCTGATCGAGACCTCGAGCGAAAACCGTCACGCGCTGACCGGCGAGGCCCTGCTCGCCGCCCATCGCAAGGCGCCGCTGAAGGGCGTGCTGGTGGGAAGTCCGGCCAACCCCACCGGCACGATGATGTCCAGGGAGGCACTGACCGGCCTGATCAATGCTGCGGAAAGCGCGGGCATCCGTTTCATTTCGGATGAAATCTACCACGGCCTCGATTACGCGTTTCCCGCGGTGACGGCGGCCGAGCTCTCCGGGGATGCCGTGGTGATCAATTCGTTCTCGAAATATTTCTGCATGACCGGCTGGAGGGTCGGCTGGATGGTGGTGCCGGAGGCACTGGTGCGGCCGATCGAACGGCTGCAGCAGAATCTCGCGATTTCGGTGCCGACGCTGTCGCAGATTGCCGCCGAGGCGGCGTTCGAGGGCCGCGAAGAAATGGAAGCGGTGAAACACGGCTACCAGGAGAACCGCCGCATCCTGATCGAGGGCCTGCCGCAGGCCGGCCTTGCCAAGTTCCTGCCTGCCGACGGCGCATTTTACCTCTACGCCGACGTCTCGGCGTTCACCTCGGACAGTTTCGAATTTGCCAAGCAAATGCTGGAACAGGCGCATGTCGCGGCAACCCCGGGCATCGACTTCGATCCGGTCCACGGCCACCAGTTCATCCGCTTTTCCTACGCGCGTTCGGCCTCGGACATGCGGGAGGCGGTTGCGCGCATCGCGCGCTGGCTCGGGCGCGGCGGATAAAATTATCGGCGACCTTGAGCGGCGTCATTGACTCTGCCGGACCAATTGATTTCAGCTGGATGAATGATGGCCGCCAGCGCAACAGCGCGCGGCCGGTCGCTGAATATGCAAGGGGGGGTGAGCGTCATGGTGGCAAAAACTCCGGCCAAGGCGCCGGGCCGCACGAAAAAGGTCTGGTACGAAATCCTGTATCTGCAGGTGCTGATCGCCATCGTCATCGCGGTCATCGTCGGCTGGAAGTGGCCTCATCTGGCCACCAACGACTGGATCAAGGCGCTCGGCGACGGCTTCATCAAGCTCATCAAGATGGTGATCGCGCCGATCATCTTCTGCACCGTGGTTTCGGGCATCTCGCATATCGACGACGCCCGGAAGGTCGGCCGCGTCGGTGTCAAGGCGCTGGTCTATTTCGAGATCGTGTCGTCGTTCGCGCTGATCCTCGGCCTGATCATGGGCAATTTGATCCAGGTCGGCCGCGGCCTCGGCGCGTCGCCCGATGCGGCGGCGGTCGCCACCTACGTCAAGCAGGCGGAAGCGCAGAAGTCGGTCGATTTCGTCCTCAACATCATTCCGGACAGCGTGGTCGGCGCGCTGGCCCGCGGCGATATCCTGCAGGTGCTGCTGTTTGCCATCCTGTTCGGCTTTGCGCTGATGGCGATGGGCGAGCGCGGCCACCGCCTGCGTGACGTCATCGACGACGCCTCGCATGCGGTGTTCGGCGTGATCGCCATCGTCATGAAGGCGGCGCCGATCGGCGCCTTCGGCGCCATGGCCTATACCGTCGGCAAATTCGGCACCGCCGCGCTGGCCAATCTGATCGGACTGATCGCGCTGTTCTACGCCACCGCGGCGCTGTTCGTGTTCATCGTGCTGGGGCTGATCGCGCGCATGGTCGGCTTCAACATTTTCAAGTTCATCAGCTATATCAAGGACGAACTGCTGATCGTGCTCGGCACCAGCTCGTCCGAAAGCGCGCTGCCGCAACTGATGGAAAAGCTCGAACGGCTCGGCTGTTCCAAGCCGGTGGTGGGGCTCGTGGTGCCCACCGGCTACTCGTTCAATCTGGACGGCACCAACATCTACATGACGCTGGCGACGCTGTTCATCGCGCAGGCGCTCGGCGTCGATCTCAGCTTTACCCAGCAACTGACCATCCTGGTCGTCGCCATGCTGACCTCGAAGGGCGCCAGCGGCGTCACCGGCGCGGGGTTCATCACGCTGGCGGCGACGCTGACGGTGGTGAACCCGGCGCTGGTGCCGGGGATGGCGATCGTGTTTTCGGTGGACAAGTTCATGAGCGAGGTCCGCGCGCTCACCAACATCACCGGCAACGGCGTCGCCACGGTGTTCGTGTCGTGGTGGGAGGGCGAACTCGATCACGCCAAGCTGCACGCCCGTCTCAACAGGGAGATCGATCCTTCGGATGTGGAGACGGCCATCACCACCGGTTAGCTGCGGGCGTAGAGTGAAGAACGGCACGATGAAAGCTGTGACGCGGTCCGAAACTTGTTGGGATTGGTGAGTTAGCCATCATCATCGGGAGCGGAAAATGGCTCTCCTAAAAAGAGAATTGTATCGTCAGGTGAGAGGCCCGGAGGTTACCCACGCGGATCGTTGTATGCTTGTCTTCGACACCGACAAGAAAAGTCTATACGTCGAGCGCGAGGTCACGCATCTAGAGGCGAAGATTGGAGGCGCGGTCGAGTATCGGACAGACACGCTGGATATCTCGGATTACTTGAAGCAGGGCGGCCAAACTGCTGGCCATCGCGAGCTATGGCGCTTGCTAAGAACGATCTTTGACGAGCGCGTCGATCCCGACGAGTGATCGAACAAGATCGGGCAGCCGGGATCAGTCAACATGACGGTCCCTTGATGCAAATCAAACGAGCTACAATGATATGCTATAAGATAATTCTGTAATTTTTGTATGGGGAGTGCTGATCATGACCCATATTCGTTCGTTGTCCGCAGAATGGTTGCCCGTTTCAATCGCGCCAGCCGACGACGAAGACCTTGAAGTCTGCGTCATGGATTATGATGGGATAGTCCTTGCGCTGCCGTACCCGTGTCACAAGAAGGGAGCTGAGTGGGTCGATGCTTCAAATAAGCAGCTCATCGACGTTCAGCCGACCCATTGGCGCAAATGGGCCTAGCGCCGCTAGGTCGAGAGCTTCAGCTCGCGGCTTCGAGTCCCAATTCAAGGGCGCGGGTCGTCACCCCGCTTCAACCCGGCTGAATCAGCCGGAACGCTTCGTCGAGCAGATGCGGGGTATGTTTTCCCGGTGAAAGCCGGCACGCGCGGTCGAAGTAATCCTTCAGCGCCGGCCGGAACGATGGATCGGCCGTGTTGTCGATGATGACGGCGGCCCGTTGTTTCGGCGACAGGCCGCGCAAATCGGCGAGGCCGTGTTCCGTCACGATGATCTGCACGTCGTGCTCGGTGTGGTCGACATGGGTCACCATCGGCACGATGGCTGAAACCGATCCGCCCTTCGCCGTCGACGGCGTCATGAAGATCGAGAGATAGGCGTTGCGGGCGAAATCGCCGGAGCCGCCGATGCCGTTCATGATGGCGGTGCCGCGGATGTGGGTCGAGTTGACGTTGCCGTAGATGTCGGCCTCGATCAGCCCGTTCATGGCGATCACGCCAAGCCGCCGGATCACCTCGGGATGGTTGGAGATTTCCTGCGTGCGCAGCACGATTTTGTTCCTGAGACTGTCCAGTTCGCGGTTGAACAGGACGGCGGCGTCGGCACTGAGCGACAGCGCGGTGGCGGAGGCGAGCGTCATCCGTCCCGACCGGATCAGGTTCAGCATGCCGTCCTGCAGCACCTCGGTGTAGGCGGTCAGGCCTTCGAACGGTCCGTCTTCCAGCCCCGCCATCACGGCATTGGCCACATTGCCGACCCCGGACTGGATCGGCAGCAATTCCGGAGGCAGCCTGCCACGGCGGACCTCGTGGCCGAGAAATTCGAGAATGTGGCCGGCGATCGCCTTCGATGTTGAGTCCGGCGCGGAGAAGGTGGTGTTACGGTCGGGCGCATTGGTCTCGACCACCGCGATCACCTTGTCCGGATCGCAGCGAAAATTGGCCTCGCCGATCCGATCGCCGGCCGCGAGGATCGGGATAGGCTTACGATGCGGCGGCAGTCGGGTGCCGTAGTAGATATCGTGCATGCCCTGCAGCGCCGGGTTCATCCCCGAATTGACCTCGAGGATGATGTTGTCGGCCTGATCCAGCCAGGTCTTGTTGTTGCCGATCGACGTCGAGGGCACGAGGCTGCCGTCGGGCAGGATGGCGGTGACTTCGACGAGGGCGATATCCAGATGGCCCAGAAAACCGAACCAGACGAACTGCGCGACATGGCTGAGGTGGATGTCGATATATTCCATCGAGCCTGCATTGATGCGCTCGCGCGTGATCGGGTCGGATTGGTAGGGCAGCCGCAGTTCGATGCCGTTGACCTTGGCCAGCGCGCCGTCGAGTTCGGGGGCGGTCGAGGCGCCGGTCCAGACGCCGATCCGGAACGGTTCGCCGCGCGCCTGCTGCGCCTCGATACGGCGCGCCAGCGCCAGCGGAACGGCCTTCGGGTATCCCGACCCGGTAAAGCCGCTCATGCCGACATTCGCGCCATGCGGCACCAGTGCGGCGGCTTCGTCAGCCGACATGATCCTGGAGCGAAGTGCTGCCGACATCACCCGCGAATGATCGATCGTCATGAAAACCCTTGAGGAGGAGAGATATCTTCGGCCCGTTTGACGAGCGTCGGCATCTCTAACCCCGGCAGCAGGGCAGGCCTTTGAGGGATATCAAGGTGGCTCGCCGCGCCATTGGCGGCGGGCCTCAGCGACGGGCTCGAACCAGCCTGTCGTTGGCATGGGCGGCTTCCGGATTTCCGCTTCGCGCGGATTCGGGGTCGGCACTGAAGGCATAGACGTCCATCCGGAGGACGCCGTAGGTAGCGCTCGCGTGGAGGCGCATTGCGCGGGCGTTCTCGCCGGCGGCCCCCAGCGCCGCGTAGAATGGCAGAAGATGCTCTTCGCTCGGGTGGTTCTTGGTCGCGAACGGCGCCTGCCGCCGGTAGTCGAGCAGATCGTCGGTTCGGCCTGTGGTCAGCGCGGAATGGAACCAGTCGGCGAAGGCGTTGACCCAATCAGGCGCCGGATCGTTCGGTCCGTGGCCGCGGAATTCCGACAGATCGTGGGTCATGCTGCCGCTGCCGATGATCAGCACGCCCTCCTGCCGCAGCGGCGCCAAAGCGCGCCCCATGCGAAGATGGTGAGCGGTCCCCAGGTGCGGCTGCAGCGAAAGCTGCAACACGGGAATGTCGGCCTGCGGATACATCAGCAATAGCGGCACCCAGGCGCCGTGATCGAGGCCACGGCTCGGATCGATCCTGCAGTCGATCCCGGATGTGCGCAAAAGGTCGGCGGTACGCGCGGCGACCGCCGGCGAGCCGGGGGCCGGATAGCGCAGCTCGTAGAGAGCCTGCGGGAAGCCGCGGAAATCGTGGATGGTGTCGTTGCGGCCGACGGCGCTCACCGTCGGTACCGACGTCTCCCAATGCGCCGAGATCACCAGAATGGCCGAAGGCCGCGCGATCGTGCCGCTGAACTGGCTCAGGAACGATCGCGCGGGTGTGTCGGTGAGCGGCAAGGTCGGCGAGCCGTGCGACAGGAACAGGCTTGGCATGGTCATGACAGTCCCTCCTGAAGCGTGCCGGCCTTGCGGTTCGTTCAATGTGAGTGTGCGCCGGTAAGCTTGCCGACGGGATTATCACTCGAGACACGCAGCGCATAGGCGCCGTCACCGAGCAACGCCTGTACGATCAGGGCGACGCTCCAGAACGCCGGATACTCCCAGCCGCCGTGCGGGTTGGTGAAGAAGAAACCGGCCGCCCCATGCACCGTGAAGATGGCGCCGAGCAGGATCGGCAGAACGACGATCGCAGCGATGCGGGTCCACAGACCGAGGATCAGCGCGACGGCGCCGAGTACCTCCACCGCGATGGTCACATAGGCGAGCGCCGGCGGCAGTCCGACGCTGTCGAAGAATTTCGCCGTGCCCGCCGGGGTGAAGACGAAGAATTTCAGGCCGGCATGGGCCAGGAAGAGAAGCCCCAGGCTGACGCGCAGCAGAAGCGCCGCGTAGGGAGCGGTTCGGGAATCGATCATGGTGGTCTCCGGGTTTTGTCCCACCCATATGATCTATTCCTTACAGGGTGATAATCCGGTAATATAGAATGACAGATCGCACCTATAGAGTGAAATAAGCCATGTTGGACCGCCTGACCGGCCTTGAGGTTTTTGCCAAGGTTGCCGGCGCCGGCAGCCTTTCCGCCGCCGCCCGGGCGCTCGGCATGTCGCAGACCATGGTCACCAAGCACATTGCAGCCCTTGAGAGCCGGCTGGGCGTCAAGCTGTTCCACCGCACCACGCGGCGGCTCTCGATCACCGAGGCCGGACGCAACTACCTGGAATCCTCCGGGCGTATCCTGGCGGAAATCGAAGCCGCCGATGCGGCGGTCGCGGCGGATCGGGTCGAGCCGAGGGGACTATTGCGGCTCAACGCCCCGGTCTCGTTTGGCACGCGGCAGATCGCCCCGCTGCTCGCCGAGTTCACGCAGCGCCATCCGCGCGTCACCGTCGAACTCGGTCTCAATGACCGGCTGGTCGACCTGGTGGAGGAGGGCTGGGATCTTGCGATCCGTATCGGCAATCTCACCAATTCGAGCCTGATCGCGCGGCGCATCGCCCCCTGTCGCATCGTCGTCTGCGCGGCGCCGTCCTATCTCCGGGCACGCGGCACCCCGCGCACGGTGGCGAGCCTCGCGGATCACAATTGCCTCGGCTACACGCTGTCGCAGCGCACCCCGATCGATCGATGGGTGTTCGGCGCCGACGTTGGCGTTCAGATCTCGGGCAATCTGCGCGCCAACAACGGCGATGCCCTGCGCGCGGCCGCGATCGCGGGACAGGGTATCATTCACCAGCCGACCTTCATCGTGGCCGACGATATCCGCGAAGGCAGATTGGTCGCGCTCCCTCTGGACCAGCCGACGGTCGAACTCGGCGGCATCTACGCCGTCTTCCTGCCGGACCGTCATCCACCGGCACGGGTGCGCGCGTTCATCGATTTCATCGCGAGCCGTTTTGCGCCGGTGCCGCCATGGGATCGGTAAGGCCTAGTGATCGGTAAGCATGCTGCGCCGCGAGAGCGCAGTTCGCGCCATTGGGCGCGCGTTTGGTTGCCATTTGCTCGCGGCGGGAGGATGCTGTCGGCGGCGGAAACAACGGAGAGCGTCATGAGCAAGCCGGGTCTCGACAATCGCCACCGCGACAAGGATGGCGAAATCAGCCACAAGCATGGAAATACCCTCGTGCGCACCCTGCGCAAGATTTACGGAAAAGGCTTTGCAGCCGGTTATCCTGAAACCGAGAAGTTGAGCGAGGTGCTGGTCCAGTTGAACGAGACGTCGCTGAGCCAGCTTCGCCGCGATCATGAGACCGGCCATCTCGAGCACAAGATCGCCCACGCCGATAAGTGAGGCGCGATCAGATCGGGCGGGCGCTCGGCTGCGAGACAGAGTTCGAGTGCCGGGCTCGCGGACAATCCTTCGTTGACGTCAAGCCGGCAAGCGGTCTCAACCGCCCGAGGTCGAACAAAGACTCATGCCGCGCCGACGAGGCGGAACTTAGTTCGCGGCAGGCAGTTCCCTCTCTGACTATTACTCAGAGGAGGACGTCGCCATGGAATTGATTCTCGTTATCGTTATTTTGGTGCTGTTGTTCGGCGGCGGCGGATATTGGGGACGCCGCAGAGGTCATTGGTAGGAAACAGGGCACGGAACAAGCGTCGGAACGACATTGCGCTTCGCAGTGCCATTCAAGGCGGGAAACCGCCCGGTTTGCCGGGCGGTTTTGTCGTTTGACGAGAGCAAGAGCGATTATTCGCCCTCGGTTCCGATCGCGTAAGCGGTTTCGCCGTGCACCGCGTCGTCACCCACCTTCAGCGTCGCCTCATCCATCCGCAGCGGCACGATGAGGGAGATCACCTTGAGGATGATGAAGGTCGCGATCACGTTGTAGACGATGATGAACGCGGCGCCTTCCGCCTGCAGCACGAGCTGCTGGGCGTTGCCGTAGAGCAGGCCCGTGATGTTGACGCCGGGCGCTTCCTTGTCGGTGCCGATATACATCAGCATATCGGGATTGGCGAAGATGCCGGTGAGCAGGCCGCCGGTGAGACCGGCGACGCCGTCGGTCGAGAACACGCTCAGTGTATCGTCCACCTTCATCATGAAGCGGGTCTTTTGCAGCTTGTTCATCGCGAGCCAGGGAATGATGCCGGCGATGATGCCGATGATGATCGCGCCCATGCCGTCGACGTAACCGGCGGCCGTGGACACCTACCGCGCTGCCTTCGTCCGCGAGGCCTGGGTGGGCGCACGCGTCGGCAGTCCCTGGCTCGGCCAGGTCATCGAGATGCCGCCGGGACGGCAGAGCTGCCTCTACACGGCGATGCCGCTCTATCAGGGCGAGCTTCTGGAGACCCGGCTCGCGCGTCGGCCCGGGCTGGGTCTGGAGGAAGGACGCAACGTCGCGATCAAGCTGGCGCGCGCGGCCGCAGCGCTGCATCGCGCCGGCATCATCCATCGCGACATCAAGCCGGACAACGTCATCCTCGAGTGCGAGGGATCGCTGAAGCTGATCGATCTCGGCGTGGTGCGCGTGCCCGGAATGGAGGACGCCCCGCCCCAGGAGATCCCGGGTACGCCCGCCTACATGGCGCCTGAAATGTTCGAGGGCGAGGCGGCAATGAGGCGACCGACATTTACGCGCTCGGCGTCACCATGTTCCGCGCCTTCACCGGCGAATTTCCGTACGGCAACGCCGACGCCACGAGCCCGCCGCGCCGCGACCGGCCGACACTGCTCTCGGCCCTGCGCCCGGACCTCCCGGCCTGGCTTCAGGCCGCGCTCGCCCGCGCGGTCGCCGGCGATCCGTCGGATCGTTTTCGCGACATGGCCAAATTCGCCGTGGAGATGGAGGCGGGACCGGCGCGCACGCCGCTCGTCATTCAAAGGCCGCGGACGCTCTACGAGCGCGACCCGCTTCGCTTCTGGCAGGGCGTCGCCGCACTGCTGGCGCTGGCACTCCTGCTTTCGCTGCTGCGGCACTAGGGTAGTGTCGAGCTATCATATTGAGCAGAAAGCAAAATTTTTGATCGCACGGCGTATGGCTTTGGCCAAAATTTGAGCGGCGCCAGCCTTGTCAGAGCTGTGTGGCGCGGAGCAGATTGTTGCAACGCAATATGAAGGGGAAGGCCGGATCATTAGCAAAGCTAGGACGCCAAATGCGCTCGGGATTGCTGGCTGCTGCATTGACGATATTTGCTCAGACAATCTGCTGGGCTCAAACGGAGCATGTGCTTCGGCCCATCAAGTTTGACGCACCCACCCTGGCTCCGATGGCGTACACGCAGTTTTGCGTCAGATTTGCCGACGAGTGCAAAGCGCCGCGGCCGTTTTTCAGAGGCGGCCGGATCAAGCTGACCAATCTGCGCTGGACCGAGCTTGCGAACGTCAACAGCTCCGTCAATTCGTCGATCCGTGCCGAGCCGAAGCAGGTCGCCGACCACGAATGGTTGCTCAGTCCGGGTGTCGGAAACTGCAACGATTACTCCGTCACCAAGCGTCACGAACTGATCGCCAGCGGATGGCCGGCCCGCGCCGTCTTGTTGAGCGAGGTTGTGACCTTCTCAGGTGAACACCACATCGTCGTCGTCGTCCGTACCAACATCGGCGATTTGGTGCTCGACAATCTGACCGAAGTCATCATGCCGTGGTTTCAAAAGCCGTTTCAATGGGTCCGCGTCCAGACTCCCCGCAATCCGAACTTCTGGGTGTCGGTTTCCGAGCCGGACGCTGCGCCTGTCGTGGTTCGCAGGCCAGTGCCGCAGCGGCGCACGGCCTCGATCAGATCCGGCGTGATCTGACCGGCATGCGAATTTCCGGTGATAAATCCGGTTGGTCGGCGCCGATCTGGGTCAATCATTCAGATGGAAATGCCGCCGCTTCTCGCGCTGCACGCAATTGATGGCGCGGTCGGCGGTTTTCTTGTCGGCGTGTCCGTAGAGCGTGATCCGGACTGAAAAACTGCCCGGCATGTTGTCCCGGATGATTTGAATGCCGCCGATGCTCTCGCAGCCCGGCCAATGTTTAACGGCTTCCAGGCACTCCTTTCGGAGAGCTCCGTAGCTCAGTCCGACCGTCACCGACTTCGCCATACGATGCGCCCCGACGCGGACATGGCCCGGCGTTTTCAGTTGATTAGATTTGTGGGGGCACCTCCGGGTTCAATAGGCGACAAGCAAAAACCGCCCGGTTTGGCCGGGCGGTTTTTCGTTTTCGAAACCGGTTGTCTTATTCGCCGTTGCCAAAGCGCCGCGACCACCATCCGGCGCGCCGGGGCTGAGTGTCCGTGGTTGTCTCGGCGGCCGGCTGGGCTGGCGGCGGGACCGGGGCAGGGGCCGGCTCGGTCGGCTGGCCGTGGCTGACGGGCGAAGGCGAGGCAGGCTGGGCATCTGCCAGGAAGCTCACCTTCTCGCGCACGGTGGAACGTCGCCGCGCGGCGGCTCTTTCGGCTTCCTGGGCCGTCTCCGCCTCGGTGGCCATCGCCGCACGGGCAGGCTCCGGTTGACCTCGATCCACGGACGGCTGCTCGTACGCCGGCGCGATGGTTTCGGATTCGGGCTGCATCACCGGCAGCGAAGGATTGCCGTCGAAATCGGCCACCGCGCTGGATACTTCGGGAGCCGCTGCCGGCCCGAGTTCGTCCATGATCGATCCGGCGAGACCATCCTCGGGGCCCCCGCGCCGGCGGCGTCCGCCGCGGCGTCCGCGACGGCGGGGGCGCCGTTCGCCGTTCGGCGCCTGATCCGCACGGGGCTGGCCCGGCTGCTCGTCGGTTTCATCTTCGTCGATCTCGCCGTCGTCGGCGACGATGCCGGGAGCGGCTGCCGCTTCAAACGGCGCGCGCGTGGCCTCATTGTCGTCGCGGGCGGGCGCGCCTTCGCGTGGCTCGCCGGAACGCCCGCGCCGCCGCCGGCGCCGCTTGCGCCGGGGACTGCCATCGGCTTCGGTTTCACCGCCGCTCTCTTCGCCGGCACCGGCTTCGTCGGTCAGGCCTTCGGTCTCGTCGGTTTCCACTTCCGACTCGACCTCGATGTCGAACGGCTCTTCCTCGTCATAGGCTTCCTCGGTCTGCGCCGGATAGGCCGCGACCTGCGCCGCGAGCAGCGCCTTTGCCGCCTCCAGCGTGTGCACCTGTTCGCCGCGATCGATGATGAACGACTGCTGGCCGCTGACGGTCGGGTCGGCGATCACCGAGAGCGTGACCTTGAAGCTGCTTTCGAGATCGCGCAGATGGCCGCGCTTGTGGTTGAGGACGTAGAGCGCGACGTCGGTCCGGGTCCGCACCACGAGATTGTGGGTGGCGCCCTTCATCAGGATTTCTTCGAGACCGCGCAGCAGCTGCAGCGCCACCGACGATACCGAGCGCACGTGACCGCTGCCGCCGCATTGCGGGCATGGCTCGGTCGAGCTCTCCAGCACGCTGGCGCGGATGCGCTGGCGCGACATTTCCAGAAGGCCGAAATGCGAGATGCGCCCGACCTGGATTCGCGCGCGGTCCTGCCGCAGGCAATCGGAAAGCTTGCGCTCCACCGAACGGTTGTTGCGCTTCTCGTCCATGTCGATGAAGTCGATGACGATCAGTCCCGCAAGGTCGCGCAAGCGAAGTTGCCGCGCGACTTCCTCCGATGCCTCGAGGTTGGTCTTGAGCGCGGTATCCTCGATATGATGTTCCCTCGTCGATCGGCCGGAGTTGACGTCGATCGACACCAGCGCCTCGGTCTGGTTGATCACGATGTAGCCGCCGGAGCGCAATTGCACGGTCGGCGAGAACATCGCATCGAGCTGGCTCTCGACGCCCATCCGCGAGAACAAAGGCTGGCCGTCGCGATACTGCTTCACCGCGCGCACGTTGGACGGCATCAGCATCTTCATGAAATCGCGGGCTTCCTGATAACCGGCTTCGCCGGCGACCAGGATCTCGTCGATTTCCTTGTTGTAGAGATCGCGCAGCGACCGCTTGATCAGCGAGCCTTCCTCGTAGACCAGCGTCGGCGCCTGCGACTTCAGGGTCATGTCGCGCACGGTTTCCCACATGCGGATCAGATATTCGAAGTCGCGCTTGATCTCGGGCTTGGTGCGGGAGGCGCCCGCGGTGCGCAGGATGATGCCCATGCCCTCGGGCACGTCGAGATCCTGCACCACTTCCTTCAGGCGCGAGCGGTCCTGCGCCGAGGTGATCTTGCGGCTGATGCCGCCGCCGCGCGCGGTGTTGGGCATCAGGACTGCATAGCGGCCGGCCAGCGACAGATAAGTCGTCAGTGCGGCGCCCTTGTTGCCGCGCTCTTCCTTGACGACCTGCACCAGCATCACCTGGCGGCGCTTGATGACTTCCTGGATCTTGTATTGACGGCGCGGACGGAAGGCGCGCTCCGGCACTTCTTCCAGCACGTCGTCGCCGCCGACGGATTCGACGACTTCTTCCTCGGCCTCGTCGCCGTCGTCTTCATCGTCGTGATTGTCGTCGCCCTGCGGCGCGGCATGTTCGGCGTGTTCCGAGGCGGCGGTTTCGCCGTTCTCGTGTTCGGCTTGCTCGCCGTGTTCGGCGTGGTGGGCATCGTCGGCATGCGCGGCGTTCTCGAGCGCATGCGCCTCATCATGGTCATGATGCGCATGCTCTTCTTCGTCGTCCTCGCGGGCTTCCGCCGCGAGCGCCTCGACGGCGGCCGTATCGGGCAGGGTCACCGCCGCCAGCGTCTCGCTTGCGTGCGTCTCGGTGCCGTGCTCATCCGCGTGGTCGTGCTCGTCATGGTCGTGGTGCCCGGCATCATCATGGTGCCCGGTATCGGCGTGGTGCGGCTCGGCGTCGTGGACGTGACCGTTTTCGGCGTCGTGGTGGTGCTCGGCTTCCTGGCCTTCATACGAGGGAGCAGCCTGCGAGGGTTCGAGGCTCGCGTTCTCGACGATTTCGCTCTGGACGCGCTCACCATGGCCGCGGCGGCGCGAATTGCGGTGGCGCGGACGCCGGCCCCGGCTGGAGCGGTTCTCGCTCTCCTCTTCGGCCTCGCGGTGGGCGCGTTCGTCGGCCTCGATCAGGGCCTGCCGATCGGCGACCGGGATTTGGTAGTAGTCGGGATGAATTTCGCTGAAGGCGAGGAAGCCGTGACGGTTGCCGCCGTATTCGATGAAGGCCGCCTGCAGCGACGGTTCTACGCGCGTGACCTTGGCGAGGTAGATATTGCCGCGCAGTTGCTTGCGCTGGGCGGTCTCGAAATCAAATTCCTCGACGCGATTGCCGCGGACCACGACAACCCGGGTCTCTTCCGGGTGGGTAGCATCGATCAACATTTTGTTGGGCATTTTGGAGCTCATGACGGCGGCGGGCGCGTATCACGGTAAGCGCGTATCGCGCTGCCGGGTGACGCGACGGTCCACCTGATTCGGGGGTGAGGGGAAGGCCAAAACGCAACCCGGGGCGCCCATCCGAACGGGATCCTTGCGGAGCTAAACGACGCGCGGAGCTTTCGCCCCGCGTCGGCGCGGTTCTTCCATGGATCTTGGTCGGTAATACAGTCTGGCGCATCAAGCGTCGGCCCGTCTAAAAACGTGGGCGGCAAAGCGCCGCCTTATTCTGTCGCTGAAAGCCCGGCGTGGCGCCGAAGCGCTCGCCGGCTGTTCGCATATCGGGCCGTTGCAGGCCCGGATAATCGGTTCCGCCGCATTTCGAAGCCGTCCCTGGAACAAGCTGGTAACCTGGGACCGGACGCCGCTCGGGCTCGAAACCGCCGCTCCTTGTCAGCCGCGCGCTGCGCTGGCTGTGGAGGGATCGGAAAGACGCTGGAATTCCCGAAATCGAGAATTCCGGCGCTGCACCGGGAGGCTGAACGCGACACAACCGGGAGTTTTAGCCGTCAGCACCCCCTACATACGTGGATTGGGTCGGCCGTGCAAGGGAAGCCTCTCCGGGGCGTCGCTGGCCTGCAACAATCTGCCCTATTCCACAGATCTGTATTAAGCTTGGATTAACCCTGCGGTTCTAATGCGCTAAGAGGCTGCTCGGAGGAACGGATTCGTTGGCGAGCCGCGCATATCAGGTGATTTTGCTGGGGTGCGCGCTACTGTGCACCGCAGCATTGCTGCGTTCCGGCAGCGCGATTCTCGCCGCCGAGGGGGCGTCGCCGACCCCGGTCGTGACGGCGAATTTCCCGGTCGCCTCGGACGCCCGGCTGGCCGGCGATGCCAAACAGACCCGTTTCGTTCTCGATCTCGACAAGACCATCCAGTTTCGTGCCTTCACGCTGGCCGATCCGTACCGGGTGATCGTGGATATTCCCGAGGTCAGCTTTCGCCTTCCGGCCGGGGCCGGCACCGTCGGCCGCGGGCTGGTCAAGGCGTTCCGCTACGGCCTGGTCATGCCCGGCGGTTCGCGGATCGTGTTCGATCTGACCGGCCCGGCCAGGATCGCGAAGTCCTATGTCCTGGATGCGGCCAACGGCCAGCCCCCGCGGCTGGTGCTCGAGTTCGAAGAAGTCGATCGCACCTCGTTCGTTCAGTCGCTCGCGCCGGAGAGCCGGCCCCAGCTGAAACCCGCCATTGCCGACGCCGTCGCTTCCGTCGCCGCACCCGTGGAAACCGCGGTTCCGCTCAAGCCCGCGACGCCGGATTCCCGTCCCGTGATCGTGATCGACGCCGGCCATGGCGGTGTCGACAATGGCACGCAGAACTCGGGCGAAAGCGAGAAGAACCTCGTGCTCGGATTTGCGCTGGCATTGCGCGACCGCCTCGAAAAGAACGGCAAATACCGGGTCGTGATGACCCGCACCGACGACACCTTCATTCCGCTCGACGACCGGGTCAAAATCGCGCGCAATCAATCGGCCTCGCTGTTCGTTTCCATCCACGCCGACGCCTTGCCGCGCGGCGAGGGCGACGCCCAGGGCGCAACCATCTACACGCTGTCCGACAAGGCCTCCGACGCCGAAGCCGAGCGGCTGGCCGAGACGGAAAACCGGGCCGACGCCATCGGCGGTGTCAATCTGACCGAGGAACCCACCGAGGTCGCCGACATCCTGATCGACCTGGCGCGGCGCGAAACCCGCACGTTTTCAAACCGGTTCGCCCGTCTGTTGATGGGCGAGATGAAGAACACGGTGCGGATGTACAAGCATCCGCTGAAATCGGCCGGTTTCAGGGTGTTGAAGGCGCCCGACGTTCCCTCGGTACTGGTCGAGCTCGGCTATGTCTCGAACAAGGGCGACCTCGAACATCTGGTATCGGATAGCTGGCGTTCCCGCACCGTCGGGGCGATGGCGCAGGCCGTCGACGTCTTCATGGCCAAGCGCGTGGCGCGGGCAGGGGCCACGAACTGAAGGGATGTTAGGGCAGTCGCGGAAGCCCTAGTTTGGCCACAGCGGCGGCCCTATAAAAATGCCGACACGTCGCGGGAATCGCTCAAAAATCTCTCCCGGGCGAGGTATGATGCAGTTCCCTGCGGAACGGCTGATTGTTCCGCCGGCGGGGGCTGGCTGCAAGGGTTGCCGGTCGTTACGGCGCGCGGACTGAAACGGATAGTCGATCATGCGCTTGCTGGTGCGGTTCTTGGGTTTTCTGTTCGCCGCCGGAACCGTGGTGTTCCTGGTGGGCGTCGCTGCCGCGGCCGGGCTGATCTGGCATTTCTCCAAGGACCTGCCGGACTATTCGCAGCTTCAGGATTACGAGCCGCCGGTGATGACGCGCGTGCACGCTTCCGACGGCTCGCTGCTCGGCGAATATTCCAAGGAACGCCGGCTGTATCTGCCGATCCAGGCGGTTCCGAAGCTGGTCATCAACGCGTTCCTGGCGGCCGAGGACAAGAACTTCTACGAGCATGGCGGCATCGACTATTCCGGCATGGCGCGCGCCGCGATCCTCTATGCACAGAATTACGGCTCCAACCGCCGGCCGCAGGGCGCCTCCACCATCACCCAGCAGGTGGCGAAGAACTTCCTCCTGACCAACGAGGTATCGTTTTCGCGCAAGATCAAGGAAGCCTTGCTGGCGATGCGGATCGAGCGCACGTATTCGAAAGACAAGATCCTCGAACTGTATCTCAACGAAATCTATCTCGGTCTCGGCGCCTACGGCATCGCCGCGGCCTCGCTGGTCTATTTCGACAAGTCGGTCAACGAACTCACGGTCGCGGAAGCCTCCTACCTGGCCTCGCTGCCGAAGGCGCCGGCAGCGCTGCATCCGGTCCGCAACCATGACCGCGCGATCGAGCGCCGCAACTATGTGATCGACCGCCTGCTGGAAAACGGCTGGATCAAGCAGGCCGACGCCGACAAGGCGCGCAAGGATCCGCTGATCGTGACCAATCGCGCCAACGGCGCGCACATCTTCGCCGGCGAATATTTTGCCGAGGAAGTCCGCCGCGACATCTTCGAGCGCTACGGCGAGAAGAAGCTGTACGAAGGCGGCCTGTCGGTGCGCACCACGCTCGACCCGAAAATTCAGATGGAAGCGCGCAAGACCATGGCCGCCGGCCTCGTCAATTATGACGAGGCGCAAGGCTGGCGTGGCGCCATCAGCAAGCTCGATTTATCAGGCGATTGGGGCGTCAAGCTCGCCGACGTCAAATCGCTGTCGGACATCCAGCCGTGGCGGATGGCCGTGGTGCTGGAAACCAGCGACCAGTCGGCGCGGATCGGCTTCCAGCCGGGGCGCGAACTGGGCGGTGCCATCGCGAAGGATCGGCAGACCGGCATCATCACGCTCGACGGCGTCAGATGGGCCAAGGCCGCGTCAGGACCGACGCGAGGCAGGGCGCCCGACCGCTGTTTCACAAGTGCTTTCGCCGGGCGATGTCATCTACGCCGATCCGTTGATCGGCAAGGACGGCAATCCGGTCGAAGGCCAGTACCGGTTGCGGCAATTGCCCGAGGTTTCCGGCGCGATGGTGGTGATGGATCCCTGGACCGGCCGCGTGCTCGCCATGGTCGGCGGGTTCTCGTTCGACCAGAGCCAGTTCAATCGCGCCACGCAAGCCTACCGACAACCGGGCTCGTCGTTCAAACCGATCGTGTACTCCTCGGCGCTCGACAATGGCTATACGCCCTCGACGGTGGTGGTCGATGCGCCGATCGAGATTGATCTCGGCCAGGGCGCCGGCGTCTGGCGTCCAGAGAATTATGAGGCAGGCAAATATCTCGGCCCGATGACGCTGCGCAACGCGCTGCGATTGTCCAAGAATACGGTGACAGTGCGGCTGGCGCAGGACATCGGCATGCCACTGATCGGCGAATATGCCAAGCGTTTCGGCGTCTATGATGAATTGCCGAATTATCTGTCCTATGCGCTCGGCGCCGGCGAGACCACGGTGATGCGCATGGTCACGGCCTATTCGATGTTCGCCAATGGCGGGCGGCGGGTGAAGGCCACCCTGATCGATCGCATCCAGGATCGATACGGCCACACCATCTTCAAGCACGACCAGCGCGAATGCCGCGGCTGCGACGCGCCCGGCGGCTGGAAGAACCAGCCCGAGCCGCAGCTCGTCGATCGCCGCGAGCAGGTGCTGGATCCGATGACCGCCTACCAGATCACCTCGATGATGGAAGGCGTGGTGCAGGCCGGTACCGCAACCGTCGTGAAGGAAGTCGGCAAGCCGATCGCCGGCAAGACCGGCACCACCAATGACGAGAAGGACGCCTGGTTCGTCGGCTTCTCGCCCGACATCGTGGTCGGCGTCTATGTCGGCTACGACAAGCCGCGCAATCTCGGCCGCAGCATGACCGGCGGTCATCTGGCCGCGCCGATCGCGCGCGACTTCCTCAAGCTTGCGCTCGCCGACAAGCCGGCGATTCCCTTCAAGGTCCCGGCCGGCATCAAGCTGATCCGCGTCGACTCCAAGACCGGCATGCGCGCCGGCCCCGGAGACACCGGGCGGACCATCCTGGAAGCCTTCAAGCCGGGAACGGCGCCGCCGGATAATTACTCGGTCATTGGCGTCGCCGACGCCGACGGCCGCACACTGCAGCCATCTCCCGATGCCGATCGCAGCCTGTTCCGTCCCGGCACCGGCGGGCTTTATTAGCGCGGGGATAAGCGAGTCACCGAAAAGAAGACCGGCGCCTGAGGCCCTAGTTCGGCCACAGCGGTTGCTCTATAAACACGGCCCGGGAGACCTCCGAGGATTCTTGTCAAAAGTCCCTCCCGGATCATCCACGATGCGTTGTCCCTTGAACGGACCGGTTCCGCCTTTCCGGGGACGGCGCGTGAATAACAAGAACCTGCCGGTCGTTACGACGCACGGGCTGAACGGATAGTCGAGAATGCGTCTGCTGGTGCGGTTCGTGGGGTTCCTGTTCGCGGCCGGAACGGTGGTGTTCCTGGTGGGTGTTGCCGCCGCGGCCGGGCTGATCTGGCATTACTCCAAGGACCTGCCGGACTATTCCCAGCTTCAGGATTACGAGCCGCCGGTGATGACGCGTGTCCACGCGGCCGACGGCGCGCTGCTCGGTGAATATGCCAAGGAACGCCGGCTTTATCTGCCGATCCAGGCGGTTCCGAAGCTGGTCATCAACGCGTTCCTGGCGGCCGAGGACAAGAATTTCTACGAGCATGGCGGCATCGACTACACCGGCATGGCGCGCGCCGCACTTCTGTATGTCCAGAACTTTGGCTCCAACCGCAGGCCACAGGGCGCCTCCACCATCACCCAGCAGGTCGCGAAGAACTTCCTTCTGACCAATGAAGTGTCGTTCACCCGCAAGATCAAGGAAGCGCTGCTGGCGATGCGGATCGAGCGTGCGTACTCCAAGGACAAGATTCTCGAACTCTATCTCAACGAAATCTATCTCGGTCTCGGCGCCTACGGCATTGCCGCGGCGTCGCTGGTCTATTTCGACAAATCGGTCAACGACCTCACGGTTGCCGAAGCGGCCTACCTGGCGGCGATGCCGAAAGCGCCCGGTGCGCTGCATCCGGTACGCAATCATGACCGCGCGGTCGAGCGCCGCAATTACGTGATCGACCGCCTTTTGGAAAATGGCTGGATCAAGCCGGCCGAAGCCGAAACCGCCCGCAAGGATCCGCTTGTCGTCACCAACCGCAGCAATGCCGCGCACATCTTCGCCGGCGAATACTTCGCCGAAGAGGTTCGCCGCGACATCTTCGAGCGCTACGGCGAAAAGAAGCTCTACGAAGGCGGCCTGTCGATACGCACCACGCTCGATCCGAAGCTGCAGGTGATGGCGCGCAAGACCATGGCTGCGGGCCTCGTCAATTTCGACGAGACGCAGGGCTGGCGGGGCGCGCAGAGCAAGCTCGATATATCAGGCGATTGGGGCGTCAAGCTCGCCGACGTCAAATCGCTGTCAGACATCCAGCCGTGGCGGATGGCCGTGGTGCTGGAAACCAGCGACCAGTCGGCGCGGATCGGTTTCCAGCCGGGCCGCGAACTGGGCGGCGCCGTTGCAAGGGACCGGCAAACCGGCATCATTACGCTCGACGGCGTCAGATGGGCCAAGGCCGCGTCGACACGGGGCAAGGCACCCACCGCTGTTTCACAAGTGCTTTCGCCGGGCGACGTCATCTACGCCGATCCGTTGATCGGCAAGGACGGCAATCCCGTCGAAGGCCAGTACCGGTTGCGGCAATTGCCCGAGATTTCCGGCGCCATGGTGGCGATGGATCCGTGGACCGGCCGCGTGCTGGCGATGGTCGGCGGCTTCTCGTTCGACCAAAGCCAGTTCAATCGCGCCACGCAAGCCTACCGCCAGCCGGGATCCACCATCAAACCCATCGTGTATTCGTCGGCGCTCGACAACGGCTATACGCCGTCGGCCATGGAGGCCGATGCTCCGATCGAGATCGACCAGGGGCAGGGCGGCGGCGTGTGGCGTCCGGAAAACTTTTCAGTCGGTCATTATTTGGGACCGACGACGCTGCGCAACGCGCTAAAGCACTCCTTGAACACCGTGACGGTGCGGCTGGCGCAGGATATCGGCATGCCGCTGATCGGCGAATACGCCAAGCGCTTCGGCGTCTATGACGAATTGCCGAATTATCTGTCCTATGCGCTCGGCGCCGGCGAGACCACCGTCATGCGGATGGTCACGGCCTATTCGATGTTCGCCAATGGCGGTCGGCGGGTGAAGGCGACGTTGATCGATCGCATTCAGGACCGCTACGGCCACACCATCTTCAAGCATGACGCGCGCGAATGCCGCGGCTGCGACGCGCCCGACGGCTGGAAGAACCAGGGCGAACCGCAGCTCGTCGATCGCCGCGAACAGGTGCTGGATGTGATGACGGCCTACCAGATCACCTCGATGATGGAGGGCGTTGTCCAGGGCGGCACGGCGACGGTGATGCGCGACGTGGGCAAGCCGATCGCCGGCAAGACCGGAACCTCCAACGAAGCGAAAGATCTCTGGTTCGTCGGCTTCTCGCCGGATCTCGTGGTCGGTCTCTATCTTGGCTACGACAAGCCGCGCAGTCTGGGCCGAACCGCGCAAGCGGGTCACACCGCAGCACCCATCGCCAGGGATTTCATGAAGCTTGCGCTCGCCGACAAGCCGGCCACGCCGTTCCGGATACCTGCGGGTATCAAGCTGATCAGGGTCGATTCCATGACCGGCATGCGAGCCAGCCCGGGAGACGGCGGCAAGACCATTCTCGAAGCCTTCAAGCCGGGTACCGGGCCGCCGGATAATTACGCGGCGATCGGCGTCGCCGATGCCGATGGCCGCACGCTGCAACCTTCTCCCGATGGGGATCGCAGCCTGTTCCGTCCGGGGACCGGCGGGTTGTATTAGCCGCAACCGGCGGGCAGGCCCGGTTCGGGCCAAGAAAACTCGCGAAGCGATTGCGCTTTGCGGCGTCCGCCGCTACATCCCCCTCATCGCCACGGTAGCGTTTTCGAGCGAAGTGGATCCCGGTTCGCGTAAGGAAAACGCGTCCAGACAAAAGGCAGGCGGCCCGAGCGCCGCAGATCAGAGAGCCCATGCGCGCCGAAGTCGAACGCCTAGTCGAAGAGATCAAGCAGTCAGTCGGGCTGCTGAGGAGGCATCTTTGACGTCGAACAATCCACCGCGCGTCTGGCGGAACTGAACAAGCTCGCCGAAGCCCCCGATCTCTGGAACGATCCCCAGAAGGCGCAGAAGCTGATGCAGGAGCGAACCTCGCTGGAGGATGCGCTCAACGGCATCGGCAAGGTCGAGCGTGAACTCGAGGACAATGTCGGCATGATCGAGCTCGGCGAAGCCGAGAACGATGCCGGCGTGGTCACCGAGGCCGAGACCGCGCTGAAGAACCTGAAAAAGGAAGTTGCCCGCCGCGAGCTCGAAGCCCTGCTGTCGGGCGAAGCCGACCGCTTCGATTCCTATCTCGAGGTTCACGCCGGCGCCGGCGGCACCGAAAGCCAGGACTGGGCCGAGATGCTGCTGCGCATGTACACGCGCTGGGCCGAAAAGCACGGCTTCAAGGTCGAATATCTCGAGGAGACACAGGGCGAAGAGGCCGGCATCAAGTCCGCCACCATCCAGATCTCCGGTCACAACGCCTATGGCTGGCTGAAGACCGAGGGCGGCGTGCACCGGCTGGTGCGGATATCGCCGTACGATTCCAACGCGCGCCGGCACACCTCGTTCTCCAGCGTGGCCGTGTTTCCGGTGGTCGACGACAGCATCAAGATCGACATCAAGGAGAGCGACGTGCGCACCGACACCATGCGCTCGGGCGGCGCCGGCGGCCAGCACGTCAACAAGACCGAATCGGCGGTGCGGCTGACGCACATTCCGACCGGCGTCGCGGTGGTCTGCCAGGCCGGACGTTCCCAGCACAAGAACCGGGCGCAGGCCTGGGACATGCTGCGCGCGCGGCTCTACGAGATCGAGCTGAAGAAGCGCGAGGCGCAGGCCGCCGCCGACCAGGCCGCCAAGACCGAAATCGGCTGGGGCCACCAGATCCGCTCTTATGTGCTGCAGCCCTATCAGATGGTGAAGGACCTGCGCACCGGCGTGCAGACCTCGGACACCTCCGGCGTGCTCGACGGCGACCTCGACGAATTCATGGCGGCGACTTTGGCGCAGCGCGCCTTCGGCACCTCGCCGGGCGCGGTCGAGGATGTGGATTAGCGCATGGCAAGGGTCGCGTTCATAGGGCTTGGGCGGATGGGCCATGGCATGGCCGGCCGCTATCTCGATGCCGGCTTTGAGGTTGCGGTCTTCAATCGCAGCAAGGCGAAGGCCGAGGACCTGATTGCGCGCGGGGCGCGATGGGCTTCGTCTCCTGCGGACGCGGCCGATGGCGCCGACGCCATCGTGACCATGGTCGCCGATGACGAGGCGTCTCGCACCGTGTGGCTCGGCAAGGACGGTGCGGCTTCGGCCGCGAAGGCCGGCGCGCTGGCGATCGAATGTTCGACCGTATCGTATCAACATGCGCTCGATCTCGCCCGCGAACTGCGCGGCCGCGGGCTGGTCTATATCGATTGTCCGGTGACCGGCCTGCCCGATGCGGCCGCGAGCGGCAAACTGACGCTGCTGGTCGGCGCCGAGCCAGCGGACCTCGAACGCGCGCGGCCGTTCCTGGTGCCGCTCTCCACCACGATCCGGCACTTCGGCGCGGTCGGCAGCGGCACCGTCTACAAGTTGATCAACAATCTGATGGGCGCGATCCAGATCGCCGGCATCGCCGAGGGCCTCGCGATCGCCGAGCAGGCCGGTCTCGACATGAAGCTGGTGCTGGAGGCGGTCGAAACCGGCGTCGCGGCCAGTCCGCAGGTGATCCGACACTCCAGGCGGATGGCGGCGCGCGATTTCTCGGGCGCGACCTTCACGGCGGCGCTGCGGCACAAGGATGCCGCTTACGCGGTGGCGCTGGCCGAGAGCCTGTTGTCCGGCGCGCCTCTGATGGGGCGCGCGGCGGTCGAGGCCTACGCACGCGCGAAAGCCCATGCGCCGCACGAAGACGAAGCAAAAATGATCGAGATCGTGTCGCGCTCGAAGGCCGGGACACCCTAGTCAACGACCGGGCCCGTCTATTCGGACGGACACGTCATTGTTCGAAGGTGCGCACGCCCGCTGCGCCGGAATCGCTGCGGATCATGCGCCCCTTCCGGCCATCGGCGGTCACAAAGACGTCCCAATGCGCCGTACCGCCGGGCTGGCCTTCGAGGGTCAGCGTTCCCGTGCAGTCCGCTTCCAGCGTATACGTTCCGCGTAACGTTTCGCGTTGCGCGACGGTGTGGCGCAGCGACGTTTGCTTGCCGAGGAATTTTCCGGCACCGTCAAAGTCGAGCGCGCCGTAATGCAGATTGATACCCTGACCGGTGAAAACATAGCGGCCTTGAAGCTTTCCGGCCGAGCATTCCGCTTGTGCGCCGTGGGCCGTCGGCGAGAGAAACCCCGAGATCAAGCTTGCGCCGATGGCACAGCTTGTCAGCGTCACGGTCCTGCATAATTTCACGGCATCGCCCTCCACCCCATTGCAAGGGATGGAAGAGCACACGAGGATTGCGGCAAGAAGGAGGGCCCACCTACCTTGTGGAGCGGAAGGCTCGCGTATGCATGGCGGAAGCTGTGCGGGAGTGCAAACCCTGAGATCAGTCGGTGTATTCAGTAAATTTCTTGTAGATCCATCGGCGGCCGTCATACCGCCGCCAAACCTGGCCGGTCAGCAATCGTCCGCTGATCGATCGCCGCGGAATGATAATCTTCCAGAGATGCCAGACCTCGGTCCAGGCGGGCTTCGGACTGAGGTTCAATATTCGAAGCCGGTCCTGGCTTTGCGCACGCATCGAGCGTTCACGATCCAACGGGGTGTTCGGCAAATTCTGGTCGGCCGCCGACTTTGCCGATACCGGTCTTAACGATGAAAATATCCGGTATGCGAACGATAATGCGTCGCGGTCACGGTGCAACTGAAGTCGCTGATTAAGCTAACCCGTCAACCTTACCGCCGGCCGATCTCCCGTTCCGGGCGCATTTCCCATTCCTTCAGCCAGCCGGTAAACCGCCCGCTGTCGCGGTCGCCCCCGTGCCAGGCCGCGGTGACCGCGCCGTCATCGGCCACCAGCAGTACCACGTCGAGACCCTTCGAGCGGCGCAACGTGTCGATCGCTTGCGCCGGAGTTTGTGCGATGGGCCCTGCGACATTGAAGGAGGTGTTGACGGATATCTCCACGCCGACGCGGCGGCCCAGCGCCTTCAAATACGCGTAGGTGAGGGGATCGTCTTGCGCGCGCACGATCTGGATTCGCCCGGTGCCATCGGCATGGATCACCGCCGGAATTTTGTCGCGCGCATGCGGCTTCGATTGCGCTGTGAGCACCATGTAGCTGTAGGCGTTGTAGCCGGCGTCGGATGCGCCTTCGAGCAGCTCAAAATATTCCTTCGCCGCCTCCAGCGTCGCCATCGGGGCCAGCGGGCGGATCGCTTCGCGATATTTTACCCTTTCGTTGAGAAGTTCGCGCGCGTCGGGGTCGCAGGGGTTGGCCAGGATCGAGCGATGGCCGAGTGCGCGAGGGCCGGTTTCGGCCGCGCCCTGATAGAGCGCGATGACGCCGTTATGCGCAACCATGAATGCCATCAGATCGGCGATGGCGTCGCGGCCTTCGGCGGTCGAGATATCTCCGATCCGCGTCGAGGCGATGTCGTCGGCGGCAAGCGCCGCCGCGATGTCCTCCTGCGATGGCGGCAGGCCGCAATAGAAGGCGTGGGTCATCGGCGCGCCGCGCGGACTGCCTGCGAGATGCGCGAACAGCCAGGCCGCGCCGATGGGAACGCCGGGGTCGCCGGGCGTCGGCGGCACCCACAGATGCAGGCGGGCGTTGCGCTGTTGGGCGCTCGAAAACCATGGCTCGTCGAAATGTTCGAGCAATCGCATGTTGCCGACCGCATTCAGCGCCACGCCGCCCGTCAGCACCAGCCGGCTTGCGCCGGTCGAGCGGAGGAGATGATCCACGACATGGATCATCGCATCCTCGAAGACCAGTTGCGTCGCCGCGGCCTTGTCGAGCCGGTCCTGGGTGTCGGGGCGGTGATGGATGTCCTCGACGCGCAGCACCGCGTCGGGATTCCAGAGCTGATCCGGCCTGAGCGGCTCGCCGAGGATGTCGATCAGCGCGTCCTTGTAGGGATGATCGAAGGGGTCGCAGTACCAGTTGGCCAGCGCGCGGTTGATCCGGACCTCGCCACGCGTGCCGAAATCAAGGACGTTCCTCAACCGTGCGTAATAGGGATTGCTGGCGCGGTTCATGTCGCCCCATGCGGCGGCGCCCATGTAGCGGCCTTCGCTGGACAGCCATGTCCAGCCGCCTTGCGTCGATGAAATCACGCTGTAGAAGGCGCCGAGCGAGTCGAACATGCTGTCGTTGCAATAAAGCTTCCGCATCTTGCCGTTCTCGACGACGTAGAGCGAGATCGATCCCGTATCGCCGGTGCCGTCGAGCACTGCGATGGCCGTGGGTTCGTCATGGTCGGCGAACGGGGAGGCGGCAAAGGAAAACCAGGCATGGTTGTCGTGGTGCGGCATGCAGATCAGCGGCACCCGCTCGGCAAGGCCGAGCTGCCGGGCGAGGATCTTCGGCGTTCGGGTCATCTGATCGAGCCTGCGGCCGTCAAAACCGGCGGCTTCGGTGGCGCGCAACAGTTTCAGGCTTTGCGGCACTTCCTCCAGCACCGAGCGAGCAATCGTGCCGGCCAGATCCGGGTAGTCCCAGCTGGTCAGCCAGGCGTCGATATCCCCGATATCGCGCCCCATGCAGCGCAGCGTCGCCACCATCGCATCGATCGAGCTACCGGGATATTCGGTCGTGTGCTTGTTGCCGGAAAAGCGCTCTTCCTCGTTGTTGACGATCAGGCGCGGTCCGTGGGCCTTGGTCACCTCGACCAGCGCGACGCCCGAATTATGCGTGCCGGGTGGCGCCAGCCCCGCCAGATAAACCGTTTCGCCGCGATCGAGCTTGTCGCGGACATGCGCGATCCGCGCCTGTGCAAAATCGGAGCCGAGCCGATGAAATCCTGCGAGCCCCATCAATCGCGTCGCAAGCCATCGCGCCGCGCGAAATCCGGCTTCGCCGAGCCTCGGGTGTCGCGGGCCAATTCGTCTGTTCGGAGCCAAGCCTTGCGCCCTGAAAGTGACAGTTGCTGCCCTGCATCAATCATAATTGGCCGGATGCAACAATGCCATTTCGCGCCGCCGCATAAGCCGGCGCTTGCAAGGCAACGCCCGACTTGCGAGACTTCCAGAAAATAAGACTTGCGAAAAATAAAAATAAAACGCCAAGGAGAGGAAACGATGCCGGCTCGCGTGCGAGGCCTGATGGCCATGGCGGTGTTTGCCGCCGCTGCTGCAATGACCGCAACCGCGGCGAATGCGGAAAAGAAATACGATCCGGGCGCCAGCGATGCCGAGATCAAGATCGGCAATACCATGCCCTATAGCGGGCCGGCCTCCTCCTATGGCGTGATCGGCAAGACCGAAGCCGCCTATTTCAACAAGGTCAATGCCGAAGGCGGCATCAACGGCCGCAAGATCAACTTCATCAGCTATGACGATGCCTATAGTCCGCCCAAGGCGATCGAGCAGGCCCGCAAGCTGGTGGAAGGCGACGAGGTGCTCTTTCTCTTTCAGCCGCTGGGAACGCCGTCCAACTCGGCGATCCAGAAATACATGAACGCCAAGAAGGTGCCGCAGCTGTTCGTTGCCACCGGCGCGACCAAATGGGGCGATCCGAAGAATTTTCCGTGGACCATGGGCTGGCAGCCCAACTACCAGAGCGAGGGGCGCATCTACGCCAAATATATCCTCGATCACTTTCCCAGCAGCAAGATCGCCGTGTTCTGGCAGAACGACGACGCCGGCCGCGACCAGGTCAAGGGGCTGCGCGACGGGCTCGGCGACAAGGCCAATATGATCATCGCCGACAAATCCTATGAAGTCAGCGATCCCTCGATCGATTCGCAGATCGTCGCGCTGCACGATTCCGGCGCCGATATCTTCTTCTCATGGGCCGCGCCGAAGGGATCGGCGCAGGCGATCCGAAAAGTGGGCGAACTCGGCTGGAAGCCGAAATTCTTCCTCGCCAACGTCTCGACCTCGGTGGCCGGCGTGTTGAAGCCGGCAGGCATCGAATTCGCCAAGGACATCATCTCGACGGCCTATCTGAAGGATCCTACCGATCCGGCCTGGAAGGACGATCCGGGCGTGAAGACGTGGCGGGAGTTCATGGACAAGTATTATCCGGACGGCGACAAGACCAACAACAACAATGTCTACGGCTATGCCGCGGCGCAGACCATGGTTCAGGTGCTCAAGCAGTGCGGTGACGAGCTGACGCGCGAGAACGTCATGAAGCAGGCCGCCAGCCTCAAGAATTTCTCCAGCGACGTGATGCTGCCGGGCATCAAGGTCAACACCGGCCCGGACGACTTCTTCCCGATCGAGCAGATGCAGTTGATGAGGTTCGACGGCGAGGCCTGGCGGCTGTTCGGCGACGTCATCACCGGCGAGGTTGGGCACTAGCCGGTTGGGTGCGCGCCCCGTTTCAGCCCGCGGCCAGCCGCACGCCGGCGCGCAAGAATTTCTGCGGATCGACCGCTTCGCCGTCGATCCGTGTCTCATAATGCAGATGCGGACCGGTCGACCGCCCGGTCGAGCCGACTTCGCCGATCACCTGGCCGATCTTGATGGGGTCGCCAACCTTCACATTGATTTCGGAGAGATGGCCGTAGCGGGTCGACAGGCCGTTGCCGTGGTCGATCTCCACCATGCGGCCGTAGCCGCCGCTCCATCCTGCCGATGCCACTTTGCCGTTCGCGGTCGCGCGTACGGGGTCTCCCATGGCGGCGCGAAAATCGAGACCGGTGTGCATCGCCGGACGACCGAGGAACGGATCGCTGCGGATCCCGAATCCGCTGGTGAATTCGACCTCGCCAACTACCGGCTTGCGATAGGGCACCAGCGCGAGTGTCCGGTTGAGGCGCTCGACCTGGGCGCGGGTGATGTTGATCCGGGAGAGCTGGCGCTCGAAGGCGCCGGCATTGGGCGGAAGTTTTACCGGAATGAACGGACCGCCCATCGGCGCGCGCGGCGTTGCGGCTTCCAGTTGCGCCATGTCGAGGCCGAGATCGCTGAAGACACCGCGCATCCGGCGCATCCGCGAATCCATGCTGTCCTCGACGGCGTTGAGCGCCGCCATCTGGCGGCTCTCGATCTTGTCGAGCGAGCTCTGCAGGCGAACCAGGACGTTATCCACACCCTGAACCTTGGCAAACTGGTTCGGCTGCACGGCAGGCGCGATTGGCGCCCGCGATTCCAGCCGCGCCTCGCGGTCCGGAGGCGCCACGAAGATCACGGTATCCGAGATCGGCGATGGTTTCGGCGTGCCCGAAGGCGCCGAATCATTGGCCGCAGAACCTCGTGCCGACGACCGGATCGATCCGGTCACGCCCATGTCGGGGATGGTACCGAGCGCCGTCGCCCGCGATTCGAGCGCGGTCTGGCGCCGCATGATCTGGTCCAGTTTCTGGTCGAACTGTTCCTGGTCGAGCAACTGGCGGCTGGTGGTGCGATCGACCTTGGCGCGCAGCTCGGCGATCCGGTCCTCGTAGGCGTATTGCATCTCCGCCTGGCGGGCGATCAGCCGCGTCAAAACGTCGTCGCGAAAGGCAAAATAGGTCGCGGTCGCCGCCGACCACATGCCGAGCACGGTCACGGTGCCGACCACGATCCAGAACACGACAGGGCCGAACCGGACCTGTTTGCCGGCGTGGACCAACGTATAGCCATCCCCCCGGGGCGCGGCCGCAGGGGCTGCCGCCTGGCTTGCCGGATGCCTGCGCGTGGATGCCCTGCCATGGTCGTGGGAATGGTGGTGGGGGTACTCGGAATAATGACCGGAACGGTACGACATCAGCACTCCCGCGCCCGTCGGACATGGGTTCCGTACGGCCTGATTTCCGGGGCTGATTTGACCTTCTCATGGTTAATTTTTAGCGAATGGACCTCTTCAAATTACGATCCCCGCACCACCGCGAGGACCTCGTCGGCGTGGCCGTCCACCCTGACATTGCGCCAGATCCTGAGAACCCGGCCATCGGCGCCGACCAGAACCGTGGTCCGAACAATGCCCAGGAAGGTCTTGCCATACATGGATTTTTCGCCCCAAACCCCATAAGCTTCCAGCATGTGATGTTGTTCATCCGAGGCGAGAGGTGTGGCGAGCTCATGCTTGTCCCGAAAGGCTTCCTGGGCCCTTGGCGGGTCCGCGGAAACACCGAGGAGGGCGGTACCGCTCTCGGCAAAGGCGCCCGACAGGCGCGTGAAGTCGATGGCCTCCTTGGTGCAGCCCGGGGTATCCGCGCGCGGATAGAAAAACAGCACGAGGTTCTTGCCGGCATAGTCGGACAGCGAGACCGTGCCGCCGCCATCGCGTGGCAGGTGGAAAGCGGGCGCCTTGGCTCCCTCGGCCAAACCGGATTTGCCGGCGGCCGGCGCGCTACTCGTTTGCATGGTCGGTTTGCTCGCGGCCGGATCGGCGGCCTCGATTTTGACAGCCGCCGTCTTGGATCGCGCGGGAGCCTTCGGGCCTGTGGATTTTAACGCTTTCGAGGGGGCCTTCTGCGATGCTTTGCCGATAGCGGCGGCTTTCTTTGTTGTGTTCTTTGTCGTGCTTTTGGCCGATTCGCGCGCCTTGGCCGGGCGGGCCCCGGCCCGTTGCGTTTTCGCCGATTTCACCGGTTGCGTGCGGGCCGGTTTGCGAGAGGCCGGCTTTGAGGGCGCCTTGGGGGATTTCTTGCGCGTTTTCTTGGACATACGCCTTCCTTTCGTCGCTTTCGGCGGATCAATCATGGGCGGTAGCGGGTCCTGTCCCGGAAGGCCGGAATCAACCCGGTTGCTGGGCAAGTCTGATGGCCTCGGAGTATGCTTACAAGGAACTCGACGCACCACCCGTCCGCTCGTTGACCGCGCCGCTTGGGCCGGATGACGACTAACAGTATTAATCGAGGATTGGCAGCGATGCCGGCAGAGGAGCGCTCGATACGTATCGACGGGCGAAGCCTCGGCGGCGATCAATCTCACGATCAGCGCCGGCACCGAGAGGCAATGGCAAGGAATACGTCGCCCCAAGGGTCAAGTCCGCGTGCTGACGTCCAGCGCTCGCAGTGGGATGATGCCGATTGGGATCACGACCATGACGAGGCGGCCCGCAATCGCGCTCGCCGGCTGCTGTCGCGATCGAATTCCGGTATGCATCGGTTCGGTGACCGCCTCGCGGGCGCGCGGCGATGGCTCGCGGGCGAACGCTGGGTGAAGCGCCTCGCCATCGTGATCGCGGCCCTGATGGTGATCTTTGCCGGTTCCTTTGGCGCGCTGTGGTGGCGGCTCGGCGCCGGCCCGATCAATCTTGAAATGGCCACGCCGTGGCTTGCGGCGGCGATCGAGGAAAACATCGGCCACGGCAACACCGTCGAGGTCGGCGGCACGCAGATCGAGCGGGCGGGTCGGATCCGCATCGCCGTGCGCATCCGCGACATCATCGTCCGGGATCGCGATCATGCGATCGTGGCGAGCGCGCCGAAAGCCGAGGTGAGGCTCTCGGGTGCCGCGCTGTTGATGGGACGGCTTCGCGCCGAAAGCCTGAATCTGGTGGATGCCGAACTCGCGGTGCGCATCACGCCGGACGGCCATGTCACCGTTTCCGCCGGCGACAACGCAAAGCCGCTCGCGACCGGCGTCACCTCGAAAAAACAGGCAGGCATTGCGCCCACCTTTCCGCGTCAAACTCCCGCCGCGCCGCCTTCCGCCGCGGCTCCGTCTTCACCCGCCGCTCCATCGGCGCCAGCCGCGAGCACCCCCGACACGTCGCAAAGCGGATTGCTGGCCGGCCTCGATTGGCTCGACAGCCTGAGCCTCACCGGGCTCGACGGACAGAACCTCAACGAGATCGGCCTGAAGAACGGCAGCCTGGTCATCGACGATCAGCAGCGCGGCAATAAATGGAATTTCGAAAACATCTCCCTGAGCCTTCGCCGGCCAAGCGCCGGCGGCGTGGCGCTGAGCCTCGGCGAAGAGGGCAGCCGAGCCTGGTCGCTTCGCGTCGTGGTCGGACGTCCCGAGAACGGCGTGCGATCGGTCGACATTCGCGCCGACAAGGTCTCGACCAGCAATATCCTGCTGGCGCTGCGGCTGAAGGACCTGACGTACAATGCCGATTTGCCGCTCAGCGGGGAATTGAAGGGTGAACTGGGCCGCGACGGCTTGCCGACCTATTTCCGCGGCAAACTCACCGCGGGCGCCGGTACCATCATCGACAGCGATACGCCCGATTATCCGATGGCGATCGATTCGGCCGAAGTCAGCCTCGAATGGGATGCCGGGCGGCGGGTGCTGGTGGCACCGTTCAAGATCATTTCCGGCGCCAACCGGATCACGCTGCTGGCTCATCTGGAGCCGCCCAACGACAGCATTACCGACTGGCAGCTTGGTTTTTCCGGCGGCACCATCGTGCTCGCCGAAATCGATCCTGACCAGCCGCCGTTGATTTTCAACCGCATCGCCATCGGCCTGCGCTTCGACACCGACAAGCGGCGGGTGGTGCTGACCCAGGCCGACATCAGCAACGGCGAGATCGGCATTGCCGGAACCGGCAGCATCGATTATTCGGCCGAGCCGCGCCTGACCCTTGGATTCGCGGGCACGCCGATGTCGGCATCCGCGCTGAAGCGGATGTGGCCGATCCTGATCGTCCCGGAGGTGCGCCAATGGGTCATCGAGCGCATCGAACGCGGCTCGCTTCAGCGCATCGAGGTCGGCGTCAACTCGCCGGTGCGCAACCTTTCGCGGCGCGGGCCGCCGATCCCCGATGACGGTCTTGCCGTCAACATCGTTGCCACCGGTGTCGCCGTGCACCCGGTGGACGAAATGCCATCGGTGCACGACGCGGACCTGAAAGCGCACGTGACCGGCCGCACCGCGACCGTCACGATCGGGCAGGGCGTTTCCGATACGCCGGCGGGGCGCAAGCTCAACATTTCGGATTTCGTGTTCGAGGTGCCGGACATGGCGCCGAAGCCTTCGCCGGCCAAGATAAAATTCCGCATCGATGGTCCGGTGCCGGCAGCGGCGGAAATTCTCGCCTCCGACCGTCTCAGCGACCTTTCCGGGACCCTGATCGATCCCAATTCAAGCAAGGGCACGCTTTCGGCCGTCATCAACCTCGGCCTGCCGGTCAAGGGCGAACTGACCAAGGCCGACACCACCTATGCCGTGTCGGCCGACCTCAACGGATTTGCCGCCGACAAGCTGGTGATGAATCAGAAGCTGGAAGCCAACGCGCTCAAGATCGTCGCCAACAATGCAGGCTATCAGGTCAAGGGCGACGTCAAGATCAACGGACAGCCGGCCTCGCTGGACTACCGCAAGCCGGCCGAGGGCGATGCGGATATCAAGCTGCAGGCGACGCTCGATGACGCCAGCCGCGCCAAGCTTGGATTGGATCTGGGCCCCGCCGTCAGCGGCGCGCTGCCGGTCAAGCTGACCGGCAAGATCGGCTCCGACAGCCGCCTCGGCGTCGAAGCCGACCTGACCGCCTTGAAGCTCGACAATATCCTGCCGGGCTGGGTCAAGCTGCCGGGCAAATCGAGCCGTGCCGTTTTCAACGTGGTGCAGAAGCCGCAATCGACCCGCTTCGAGGATATCGTCATCGACGGCGGCGGGGTGTCCATCAAGGGCGCGCTCGAGGTCGACCAGAACGGCGACCTCGTCAACGCCAACTTCCCGACCTACTCGCCATCCGAAGGCGACAAGACCACGTTGAAGGCCGAGCGGGGCTCCGACGGCGTGGTGAAGGTGACGATGCGCGGCGATGTGTTCGACGGACGCGGTTTCCTCAAGTCGGCCATTTCGGGCAAGGAGACTGACGTCAAGAACAAGACCAAGAGCATCGATTTCGATGTCGACCTCAAGCTCGGCGCGGTCGCCGGCTACTTCGGCGAGGCGCTGCGCAGCGTCGACTGCAAGGTGTCGAGGCGCAACGGCGCGATCAAGAGCTTCACACTTACCGGGAAGCTTGGACGCGATACCCCGCTGACGGCGGATTTGCGCAGCCGCCCGCAGGGGAAGGACGTGATCTACGTCGAGACCAACGACGCCGGCGCGTTCTTCCGCTTCACCGACACCTATTCCAAGGCGATTGGCGGCCAGCTTCAACTGGCCATGGACCCTCCGACCGTCGATCCCAGCATGAAAGAGGGATTGATCAGCGTCCGCGATTTCTCCGTCAAAGGCGAGGCGTCGCTCGATCGGGTGGCGGCGGGCGGACAGACCGGCCTGCAGAACGGCGTCGCCTTCTCGCGGCTGCGTGCGGAATTCACCCGGCAAAACGGCCAGCTCACGATCCGGGACGGCGTCGTCAAGGGGCCGATGGTCGGCGGCACCATCGAGGGCAGCATCGATTACCCCGGCAACCAGGTGCGGATGAGCGGCACCTTCGTTCCGGTGTATGGCCTGAACAACATGTTCGGCCAGATTCCCATCGTCGGTCTGTTTCTCGGCGGCGGCAGCAACGAGGGGCTGATCGGCGTGACCTACGAGATCGTCGGTACACCCGGCCAGCCGGTACTGAACGTCAATCCGATTTCAGCGATGGCGCCCGGCGTGCTCCGGAAAATCTTCCAGTTCAACCCCGGCAAGCAGAACACCCCGACCGAATTTCCGCCCAACAACTGATCTGCAGCCGCGATTATTTCCGACGGCTCGGCGGATCGACGGCAACGCCTTCGCAAACGATTTGTCCTGCGATCAGCTTGAATTCGAGCCGGTCATATTCGCGCCGTGTCGCACCGGGCTTCACCGGCAAGAGATCGGCGCGTCCCTGAATCGTCAGCGCCATCTGTCCGGCGCCCTGGACATCGGCATTCCACATCTTGATTCCGGTTTCCGCCCAGCGCCGCCGAATGAGGTTTTTTCGATCCGACTGATCGGATTGTGCCGCCGTCGTGGATTCGCCGAATACTTCCGGAACGGTGAAGGGCGGTTCGGCGTTTGCTGCGCCGGGCATTTCGCCGGGATCGGGTCGTTCAAGAGCGGGTATTTCGCCGAGGCCCGGCGTTTCATCCAGACCGGGTCCTTCACCAGCACCCGGTGTTACATCGGAACTCGGCATTTCGCCAAGAAACGGGCTGACCAACGGTTCGTCGCTGCTTTTGCTGCCGCGCAGCAATCCCGCAAATCTGGCGAATACGAACTGCACTGCCGCATTATTGCGCAGCAGGGACGCAAGTTTCGCAACAAGGGGGAACGGTTTGGAGAAGTATTCAGCTTGTGACATTGGATGGACTCAAGGACGCAACCAGCCGCCCATGGTTAAACATCCCGCCGATTCGGTCCACTGTTACGGCCCCATCCTTATTGCTTGCATTTGCCTTGCATTTCCGCGCAGCGCCGTGGGAAGATGTATGGCGTATCGACCGCGCCAAGACGGTCGAGCGAGATCGGGGAAGGATCAGGGATGTTCACGGCGATGGCATGTGCCACGGTGGCATTGGTTGTTTTGATTGAGCGACGGCGCCGCAGTTTCAACGATAATCCGGTCGGCGCGATCGGCACGTCCCGCGAGGGTTCGCGGTTTGGCTATTATTTGCCTTTTGCGATCCTGATTACGCTCGGCTTGATTGTGGACCGGATACCCTGGTAACGCGCACGCTTCTGTAGCGTTCAGCTTTGCCTGAAGACCTTGCCAGCGTCCGGATTCGACTGCGTTGAATCCGGCACGCGATGGCGATTATCCCGCTGCGGTGTAATCTTTGGACCAAGACTAGGCCGCGCGCACGCCCGCCAGGAACTCGTTGACCTCGCCTGACAGCTGTTCGGCCTGCTTGGAGAGATTGGAGGCGGCGGACAGAACGAGGCTGGCGGCGCTACCGGTCTCATTGGCCGCAGCGCTGACACCGCCGATATTCGTCGTCACATCCTGCGTTGCCTTGGCCGTCTGCGTGACGTTGCGCGCGATCTCCGCGGTCGCAGCGCCCTGTTCCTCGATCGCCGAACCGATCGCTGTTGCGATCACGCTGACTTCCTCGATCGTGGCGGTGATGCCCTGGATCGCCTCGACGGCTTCCTTGGTCGCATTCTGGATCTGGCTGATACGGGTGCCGATCTCCTTGGTGGCGTCGGCGGTCTGGCTTGCAAGGTCCTTGACCTCGGCCGCGACCACGGCGAAGCCCCGTCCGGCCTCGCCGGCGCGCGCGGCTTCGATGGTGGCGTTGAGCGCGAGCAGGTTGGTTTGTCCGGCGATACTCGAGATCAGTTCCGCCACGTCCTCGATTTGTTTGGCACCATCGGCGAGCGCCCGCACGATGGTGTCGGTGCGGCGCGCGTTGTCGACAGCGCGGGTGGTGATCTCGGCGGACTGCGCAACCTGACGGCTGATTTCGGAGATCGACGAGGACAATTCCTCCGCGGCTGAAGCAACCGTCTGCACGCGGTCGCTGGCTTCCGTTGCCGCCGTGCTGACGATCGTCGCCTGCTGGTTGGTGCGCTCCGCCGTGCCGGTCATGGATTGCGCGGTCGATTCCAGTTCGGTCGATCCGGACGCCATCAATCCGACCAGCCGGCCCACGGAAGCGTCAAACCGGTTGGCGAGCCCAATGAGGGCTTCGCGCTTCTCGCTTTCGGCCTGCTGCTTGCTTGCGACCTGCTCGGCTTCGAGCGCCCGCGCCGTCCTCGCCGTCTGCCGCAGCATCTCCAGCGTTTCCGCCATGCGTCCGATTTCGTCGCCGCGCTCGGTCTCCTGGACCGGCTGGTCCAGCGATCCGCCGGCAATGCTTTGCATCCGGTTCTTTTGCCGGTCGAGCGCTCCGAGGATGTCCCGGGCGATCAGCCATGACAGCAGCGCCATCAGCGCCAGCACGACGGCGCCGATCGCGCCGAGGCGGATGCGCAAAGCGTTCACGTCGGCATCGAGATCATCGACATAGAGTCCATAGCTCATGACCACGTTCCATGGCGCGAAGCTGCGGACAAAGACCGTTTTCGGGACCGGGACGGTCTGGCCGGGACGGGGATACAGATAGGAGGTCATGCCGCCCTCGGGTTTGTCCCGGGCGGCCTCCAACTGGGCCTTGGCGATCACCACGCCGTTGGAATTGATCGCGCCGGTGATCTTGCCTTCGAGCTGGGGATTGGCGCCGTTCAGCATGAGCGAGGTGTCGGCATTGTAAGCGATGGGATAGCCTTGCCCGTTGCCGAAGATCATCTTGCGGGCGCGCGAGCGAAACTGGGCCTGCGCCTCCGGGAGCGTCATCTTTCCGGCGGTCACCTCGTCCTGCAGCGACTGGGCGAGGCCAACCAGCATGTCGACGGCGGTGTGAAGCTGTGCGATCCGGTCCTCGTGCATCCGGCTCTGGCTCAGCGAAGCCGCGAGGGCGACGATCGCGCAAACCGCAAGCGCCGCCAGGACCACCATGCTGGCCAGCTTGGTCCGGATCTTCAATCGGCTGAGCAGATTCATTGTCGGTCCCCGGTAAGCTGGTTGCGGGGAAGATATCGGGTACTCTTTTACCAAACGTGAACGTAGAACTACAGCTCGCGCATGGGTGCGATGCTGCGGCCGGACCTGGCAGCGCATGCGTTAGCGTCGCAGCGCCGGCACCACCAGGAACGGGATCATCCCCAGGACCACGCTGACCAGCGCAAACGCGATCAAGGGATTGTAGCTGTGGGTCCAGTCGTGGATCAGGCCGCCGCCCCAGGAGCCGAACGCCGATCCCAGCCCGCTGCCGAACGAGATGGCGCCGTAAATCGTGCCGATGTGTTTGCCGCGAAAGATCTTCATGGCGGTTGCGCTCAATAACGGTCCGCGCGAGCCGATCATGCTGCCGAAACAGACGACAAAGCCCGACAGCAGCCAGAAGTTCGGATACCACTGCAACAGCCACAGCATCACGATGCCCAGGATCGAAACGGCATAGCTGAACAGCACCGACGGCCTGCGGCCGATGATGCCGTCGAGCCAGGAGACGCCGAGCATCCCGAACAGCAGCACGATGCCGGAAAAACCCCAGGCGGTCGCTGCCTGCAACGGCTCGAACCCGGCGTCGATCAGATAGGCCACGACCTGCGGCGAAATCGAGTACATGCCGATGGCGGTGAAGAAGAAGGTCGCAAACAGCGCCCAGAATGCGTGGTGGCGCATCGCGCTCAGGAGCGTCCAGCCTTCGTCGACGAGATCGGCGGTGGCACTCCTGGCCAGATGCGGCGAGCCGGTGGAGAACAAGCGCCACGGCAACAGCAATAGCGGCACCAGCAGGAGCAGCGAGGCGATGCCAAAAACCTGATAGGCGTCGCGCCAGCCGATATGGTCGATCAGGATTTGCGATGCCGGCAGCAGGATCAGGACGCCCGCGCCGGTGGCGGAATAGACCACGGCCATCGCGGTCGGCAACCGCGGGCCGAACCAGCGGCCGAGCAGGATCGAGTTCGGCACGTTGCCGATGAAGGCGATGCCGGTGCCGACGCAAAGCCCAAGGCTGAGCTGGAACTGCCAGAGATGTTGCGAATGGGCCCCCACCAGGAAGGCGCCGCCGAGCAGCAGCAGGCCGAGCGAGTAGACGGCTCGCGGCCCCGAGCGGTCGAACAGCCGGCCGATCAGCGGCGCGGCGAGGCCGCCGGCCAACGCCGTCAGCGAATAGACCGAGACGACCTGGGCGCGGTCCCAGCCGAAACTCTCCGAGATCGGCTTTAAGAAGACGGTGAAACTCTCGCCGAGGCCGCGGCCGAACACCGACAGGACAAAACACAGCGCCAGCACGTTGAGCGCCACGCGCGCCGGCTTTGCCCGTGTCGCCAGGGTTTCCTCCGGTGGCGTGTTCTTGTCCATGCAGCGCAGGGAGCGCGTTTCCGCGTCCGGGAGCAAGGGTCAAAAACGAATGCGCCTATGCAGGCTTGAGCAGGACGTGGCGCTTCTTGCCAAGCGATAGTTTGATCACGCCTTCGGGCGTCAGATCGGCGGGCTGGAGGATCATCTTCTCGTCGGTGACGGCGTCGTCGTTGACGCGCAGGCCGCCGCCCTTGATCTGCCGCCGTGCCTCGCCGTTCGATGCCACCAGGCCGGCTTTGACGAAGCAGGCCAGCACGCCGAATTCCGGCCTCGAGTTCGGCGCGGGGAATTTCCACCGAGGGGAGATTTTCGGCGACCACGCCTTCTTCGAAAGTCTGGCGGGCGGTATCGGACGCGGCGTTGGCGGCGTCGCGGCCGTGCAGCAGCGCCGTCGCCTCTGTTGCCAGCACCTTCTTGGCCTCGTTGATCTCGGAGCCTCCGAGCGCCGCAAGTTTGTTAATCTCGCTCATCGGCAGGATCGTGAACAGCTTTAGAAACTTGACGACGTCGGCGTCTTCGGCGTTTCGCCAGTACTGCCAGAAATCATAGGGGCTGAACCGGTCGGCGTTGAGCCAGACCGCGCCTTTGGCGGTCTTGCCCATCTTGTCGCCGGATGCCGTCGTCAGCAGCGGGGTCGTCAGCGCGAACAATTGCGGCGTTCCCATGCGGCGGCCGAGATCAACGCCGTTGACGATATTGCCCCACTGATCCGAACCGCCCATCTGCAACCGGCAATCGACCCGGCGCGACAGTTCGACGAAATCGTAGGCCTGGCAGACCATGTAGTTGAACTCGATGAAGCTCATCTCCTGCTCGCGTTCGAGGCGCAGGCGCACGGAATCCATCGTCAACATGCGATTGACCGAGAAATGCCGGCCGATGTCGCGCAGCATCTCGATCCAGTTCAGCCTGGTCAGCCATTCGGCATTGTCGAGCATGACCGCATCGCTGTGGCCCGCGCCATAGCGCAGCACCTTGGAAAAAACGCCGCGGATGCTGGTCTTGTTGGCTTCGATCTCTTCGACCGAGCGCAGCGCGCGCGATTCGTCCTTGCCGGAGGGGTCGCCGACCATGGTGGTGCCGCCGCCCATCAGGGTGATCGGCTTGTTCCCGCTCTGCTGCAGCCAGTACAGCATCATCATCGTCAGGTAGTTGCCGATGTGCAGCGACGGCGCGGTGCAATCATAGCCGACATAGGCGGTCGCCTGGCCTTTGGCGGCCAGCGCGTCGAGCCCTTCGAAATCGGAACATTGGTGAATGAAGCCGCGTTCCTGCAGCACCTTGAGAAAGTCCGATTTAAATGCGGTCATCTGTGTGCGACTCTGATCATGCTAATTTTACGGTATTCTCAGGGATTTGCGGAACCCTGAAGGTATGGGCTGCCGCGGGCCGGCGCGCTGTGGCATTATAAGATGTGCTTGTTTGACACAAGCAGGGCGTCAGGGCAGCAGGAAGCTGGCGAAGGCACCATGGCGACAATGTTGACGGCAATCGGTCTGATGAGCGGCACCTCGCTCGACGGGGTCGACGTCGCCTTGATCGAGACCGACGGCAGGCTGGTCAAGGCGTTCGGCCCCTCCGGCTACCGGCCTTATACCGACAAGGAACGCAGCCTGCTGCGCCAGGCCCTGACGGAGGCTGTTGACCTGCCCCGGCGCGACGCGCGGCCGGGCATCCTGCGGGAGGCCGAGCGTGCGGTTACCGTTGCCCATGCCGAAGCCGTCGCCGCTTTTACGGCGCAGAACCGGATCTCCTCGGGGGATATCGATATTGTCGGTTTTCACGGCCAGACCGTGCTGCACCGCCCTGAGCAGAAGATGACCGTGCAGATCGGCGACGCCGCGGCGCTCGCCAAGGCCATCCATATCCCGGTCATGCATGATTTCCGCGCCGCCGACGTCGCCGCCGGCGGGCAGGGCGCTCCCTTCGTGCCGGTCTATCACCGCGCGCTGGCCCAATCGCTCGAGCGCGAGGGCCCGATGGTCGTGGTCAATATCGGGGGCGTTTCCAACATCACCTATATCGACGGCAACGATACGCTGATCGCCTGCGATACCGGCCCGGGCAACGCGCTGCTCGACGATTTCATGCTCCGCACCATGAGCAAGCCGTTCGATTGCGACGGCCGCACGGCCGCACAAGGCGTCGTGGACGTGGCCTGGATCATTCGCGCCATGGAGCACCCGTTCTTCGCGCTGCCACCGCCGAAATCGCTCGACCGCAACGATTTTGCCTCGCTGAAACTGCCGGCGACGTCTCCGGCCGACGGCGCGGCCACGCTGACGGCCCTGAGCGCCGAAGCCATCGCCCGCATCGTGCCGCTGCTGCCGAAGGAGCCGAACAGCTGGATCGTCGCCGGCGGGGGCGCCCGCAACCTCACCATGCTGCGGATGCTGCGCGAGCGGCTTCACCCTGCCACCGTCGAGTCCGCGGACACGCTGGGCTGGTCGGCCGACGCCATCGAGGCGCAGGCCTTCGGCTTCCTGGCGGCGCGCGGCCTGAAGGGCCTGCCGCTGAGCTATCCCGCTACCACCGGCGTGCCGATCCCGATGACCGGCGGCGTGATTGCACGGCCTTGATCAATCGCCGTTGAAGGCAAGCTTCGATCTTGACGATTTCATGCATATGCATGTAGTTAAATGCAACTGCATGAAAAAGAGAGATCCGCCATGGCCGCGCCGCTGAAACTGATCAGCCACAAGCTCTGTCCCTATGTGCAGCGTGCCGTAATCGCGCTGACCGAGAAGGGCGTCCCGTTCGAGCGGGTCGACATCGATCTCGCCAACAAGCCGGACTGGTTCCTGGCGCTCTCGCCGTTCGGCACGACGCCGGTGCTCCTCGTCGGCGATGTCCCGATTTTCGAGTCCGCGGTCATTCTGGAATATCTGGAGGAAACCCAGCCCAGGCCGCTGCATCCGGCCGATCCGCTGCGGCGCGCCGAGCATCGCGGCTGGATCGAATTCGGATCGGCCGTGCTGAGCGATATCGCGGGCTTCTACGCCGCGCCGGACCAGGCGACGTTCGACGCCAGGACGTCGCAACTCGAGCAGCGGTTCGCGCGGCTGGAAGCGCGCGTCACGGCGGGGCCGTGGTTCGACGGCGAGAATTTTTCGCCGGTCGACGCGGTGTTCGGCCCGGTGTTCCGCTATTTCGATGTGTTCGACGAGATCGCCGATTTCGGCATTCTCGCCGACAAGCCGAAGCTGGCGCGCTGGCGGCAAGCGCTCGCGGCGCGGCCTTCGGTACGGGCGGCCGTCAGCGCGGATTACCCGGCGCTGCTGCGCGCCTTCATCGAGCGGCGGAATTCATGGCTGTCAGGGCTGCAGGCGCGCGCGGCGGCGTGAGCCTCAGCGAACGTTGGCGAGCCGCATGTCGAGATAGCCGGTCACCGTTTCCATCAGCGGCTCCAGCTTGCCGTCGAAGAAATGGTTGGCGCCGGGAATGATCTGCTGATCGATCACGATGCCCTTCTGGGTCTTGAGCTTCTCGACCAGGGTGTTGACGTCCTTCGGCGGCACCACGGCATCCTTCTCGCCATGCACGATCAGCCCGGAGGACGGGCAGGGCGCGAGGAACGAGAAGTCGTAGAGATTGGCGGGCGGTGCGATCGAGATGAAGCCTTCGACCTCCGGCCGGCGCATCAGCAGCTGCATGCCGATCCAGGCGCCGAACGAGAAGCCGGCGACCCAGCAGGCGCGCGCTTCCGGATTGATGGTCTGCGCCCAGTCGAGCGCGGAGGCCGCATCCGACAATTCGCCGGTGCCGTGATCGAACGATCCCTGGCTGCGGCCGACGCCGCGGAAATTGAAGCGCAGCACCGAAAAGCCGCGATGCGCGAAGGCGTAGTAGCACTGGTAGACGATCTGGTGATTCATCGTGCCGTGAAACTGCGGATGCGGATGCAGGATCATCGCGATCGGCGCGTTCTTCTGTTTCGCCGGGTGGTAGCGGCCTTCGAGGCGGCCGGCTGGGCCGGTGAAAATGACTTCGGGCATTGGTGGTCCTTGGCAGGATCAGCCGGTTCTTCGCGGGCTTCATCGGCGAGGCCTCGCGGGAGATAAGGGGCTGATCAGACGTCGTTGGGGCGATGCGCGAACGGCGCCTGGTGAACTGGAGGCCGCGTTCTAGCATGAGGCGAGGGGCAAAAAGCAAGGGTTTTGTGCACCCGAGCGGCCTTCGGCCGGCATCGCGACCCCGGATTAAGGCTTTGTAAGATCGATGGAATTTCTTGCAGCCGCGCAGCGTCTGGCGGCGTTTGGTGCTAGCGGCGCGCTAGTTTATCGCCCGCGAGCGGCGTCGGGTCGCCGGCGAGCATCTCGAACGAGGCTATGGCGTCGCGGTAGCGGCGGCTGCCGGAAACGGCCTGGCCGGCATCGAGCGTCAGCTCGAAATCTCCGTTGGGACCTGCCTTCAACCCGGTGACGCGGGAAAGGTTGACCAGCCGCGTCCGGTGCACGCGCACGATGTTGAATTTGGTCAGCCGCGCTTCCTCGCCGGCCAGCGTGCCCCGCACGAGGTGGGTGCGGCCATCGGCCATGCAATATTCCACATAGTTTCCCGCCGAGCCGATGGTGAGGACATCGCGCGGTTCGATGCGGATGCGCGAGGATCCGTCGCGGAGCCAGACCGTTTCGGGTGCCGCGGAGGTCAGATTCGCGCGCGGTGTCGTCGCGTCCGAGCGGACCTGTCGGGTTTCGCGGCGGCTATCGATCAGCCACAGCGTGCTGCCGATCAGGATGCAGGTCATCACGTCCTTGCGGAATTCATAGACCAGCGTCGCGACCGAGAAGTGAAAATCGTAGGCCCCGCCGGCAAGGAACATCCCCAGTTTGCGCAAGCCGACCATGCCGGCGATGTGCAGACCCGAGAAGACGATGATCGCGGCGACCGCAAGGCCTACGCGGAGCGGCCATCCCTGGACATGGCGCATCCGCCGCACCGCGACGAACAACACGGGTGCGACCGCGATGATCGTGACGATGCTCGACAACTCCCAGAACAGCGGTGTGCGGAGATCGTAAACACCGCCGCGCCAGGCGGCGTCCTGCGCCCGCGAAAGAGCATTGACTACCCCGATCCCGAGCGAGATCGCGGCAACCGCGCCGTAGAACAGCCAGTCGGCGCCGGATATCCCGGCAAGCCTGCCGTTCGTCCGAGCGGGGCTCACGTTGTCCTGAGTGGTCCGGTTCTGATTCCAAAACGGATCGACGCCGGATCGTTCGGGCGCGTTTCTGACATCACTCATGCAGTTCATCACGCCTTCGGGGATCGACGCTGGAATAGCCGATCATATCACGTTCGGCGCCGGTGCCGCCGACACGTGATATGCGGTTCAAAGAAAAGTGCTAAGACGGCCCATGCCCGACCGCGTCTATCTCGACTGGAATGCGACCACCCCGCTTCGTCCAGAGGCGCGGGAGGCGATGGCCGCGGCATGGGATCTGCCGGGCAATCCCTCCTCGGTCCACGATGAGGGCCGCAAGGCCCGCCGGCTGGTCGAGGATGCCCGGGCGGCGGTCGCGGGCGCCGTCGGCGCGCTGCCCCGGAACGTCGTCTTCACCTCGGGGGGAACCGAGGCCAACGCCCTGGCGCTGACGCCAGGGCTGCGGCGGACGTCCGGATTGCCAGTCCAGCGGCTGGTGGTTTCCGCCATCGAGCACGCCTCGGTGCTCGCGGGCGGGCGGTTTAAGGCCGAGCCGATCAGCACGGTCGGCGTGTCGGGTTCCGGCTTGGTGCGTCCGGACCGCCTGCGCGAGGCGCTCGCTGGCGGCCCTCCGGCGCTGGTGTCGATCATGCTGGCGAACAACGAAACCGGCGCGATACAGCCCATTCGCGCGCTAGCCGAGATCGTCCATGCAGCCGGTGGCCTGCTGCATGTCGATGCGATCCAGGCGTTCGGAAAAATACCGTTTAATCTCAATACTTTGAATGCTGACCTTTTGACCGTTTCTGCGCACAAGATCGGAGGCCCCAAGGGCGTGGGCGCCTTGGTTTGGGCCGAGGGCGTGCAGGGGCTTGAGCCACTGCTCCGCGGCGGCGGTCAGGAGCGCGGCCATCGGGCGGGAACCGAGAATGTCGCGGGAATCGCCGGTTTTGGCACCGCGGTGAAAGTAGCCATGGGCGCGCTGGAAAACGACGCCATTCGCCTTGATAACCTGCGGAATCGGCTGGAAAACGGCCTCCGCCAGACCCCGGGCGTCCTGATCTTCTCGGACGACGCGGCAAGGTTGCCGAATACCACTTTGTTCACGGCGCCCGGTCTCAAGGCCGAAACCGCCGTGATCGGCTTCGACCTGGGGGGAATAGCGGTTTCCTCGGGCTCCGCCTGCTCCTCGGGCAAGGTACAGCCGTCGCATGTGCTGGAAGCCATGGGATTTGGCCGGGAAATGGCGCAGGGAGCGGTGCGGCTCAGTCTGGGCTGGTCTTCGTGCGAAGCGGACATTGATCGCTGCCTTGAGGCTTGGCGAAAGCTCGCAGGGACCTTAACTAAGAGAAGCGACGAAACACTGCTTGAACGGTTCTAAGCAGGTGATTTCCTCCGGGAAACATCGTAATAGACTTTCTGAAATGATCCACCGCGGTCCTTGAAACCGCGAGCGGAGGATGGAATGGCGGCCGTACAAGAGACCGTCGATCGGGTGCGCCGGATCGACGTCGATCAATATCGATATGGATTTGAGACCGTAATCGAGTCCGACAAGGCCCCAAAGGGGCTATCGGAAGATACCGTCCGCTTCATCTCGGCGAAAAAGAACGAACCGGCGTGGATGCTGGAATGGCGGCTGGAGGCTTATCGCCGCTGGCTGACCATGACCGAGCCGAAATGGGCCCGCGTCAACTATCCCAAGATTGATTACCAGGATCTCTATTACTATTCGGCGCCGAAGCCGAAGAAGCAGGTCTCGTCGCTGGACGAGATCGATCCGGAAATCCTGAAAACCTACGAGAAGCTCGGCATTCCCCTGCGCGAGGTCGAGGTGCTGGAGGGCGTCGTGCGTCCCGAGGGCGAGCGCCGTATCGCCGTCGATGCGGTGTTCGATTCGGTGTCGGTCGCCACCACCTTCCAGAAGGAGCTGAAGCAGGCCGGCGTGATCTTCATGCCGATCTCGGAGGCGATCCGCGAGCATCCTGAACTCGTGAAGAAATATCTCGGCACTGTCGTTCCGACCTCGGACAATTATTTTGCGACCCTGAATTCGGCGGTGTTCTCCGACGGCTCGTTCGTCTACGTGCCGCCGGGCGTGCGCTGCCCGATGGAATTGTCGACCTATTTCCGCATCAACGAGCGCAACACCGGGCAGTTCGAGCGCACGCTGATCATCGCCGACAAGGGCGCCTATGTCAGCTATCTCGAAGGCTGCACCGCGCCGCAGCGCGACGAGAACCAGTTGCACGCCGCCGTGGTCGAACTGGTGACGCTCGACGATGCCGAAATCAAATATTCGACGGTGCAGAACTGGTACCCCGGCAATTCCGAGGGCGTCGGCGGCATCTACAATTTCGTCACCAAGCGCGGCGACTGCCGCGGCAACAACTCAAAGATCTCCTGGACCCAGGTCGAGACGGGATCGGCCATCACCTGGAAATATCCGAGCTGCATCCTGCGCGGTGACAATTCGCGCGGCGAGTTCTATTCGATCGCGATCTCGAACGGCCACCAGCAGGTCGACAGCGGCACCAAGATGATCCATCTCGGCAAGAACACCACGAGCCGGATCATCTCGAAGGGCATCGCGGCCGGCGTGTCGCAAAACACCTATCGCGGCCTCGTCACCGCGCACCGCAAGGCCACCGGCGCCCGGAACTTTACCGCCTGCGACTCGCTCCTGATCGGCGACAAATGCGGCGCGCACACGGTGCCCTATATCGAGGCGAAGAATTCCTCGGCGCTGTTCGAGCACGAGGCGACCACCTCGAAGATATCCGAGGACGTGCTGTTCTACTGCGTGCAGCGCGGGCTCTCCCAGGAAGAAGCCGTCGGCCTCGTGGTCAACGGTTTCGTCAAGGACGTGCTGCAGCAACTGCCGATGGAATTCGCGGTTGAGGCGCAGAAGCTGATCTCGATCTCGCTGGAAGGTTCGGTTGGATAGGACCTCACCCTGAGGGAGGCGCGAGAGCGCCCGTCTCGAAGGGTGAGAGGAAAGATTGTCGCCACATCCTTGCAAGACGCGCGCTTGGCGCTCGGCGGGATGAGGGAAAAACGGAAGATCAACATGACCGCGTTACTCGAAGTCAAAAACCTGCAGGTCCGCGTCGAGGAGCGTGAAATTCTCCACGGCCTTTCGCTGACCGTGAACAAGGGCGAGGTGCACGCCATCATGGGGCCGAACGGCTCCGGCAAGTCGACGCTGAGCCACGTCATCGCGGGCAAGCCGGGCTATGAAGTCACTGGCGGCGAGATCCTGTTCAACGGCGAGAACCTGTTGGAAATGTCGCCCGACCAGCGCGCCGCCAAGGGTGTGTTCCTGGCGTTCCAGTATCCGGTGGAGATCCCCGGCGTCGCCACCATGAACTTCCTGCGCACCGCGCTGAACGCGCAGCGCAAGGCGCGCGGCGAGGGCGAGTACTCCACGCCGGATTTCCTGAAGAAGGTGCGCGAGGTCGCCGCGAAACTCAACATTCCCCAGGAAATGCTGCGCCGTGGCGTCAATGTCGGTTTCTCCGGCGGCGAGAAGAAGCGCAACGAAGTGCTGCAGATGGCGCTGTTCGAGCCGAGCCTGTGCATATTGGATGAAATGGATTCCGGCCTCGACATCGACGCGCTGCGGGTTGCCGCCGACGGTGTCAATGCGCTGCGCTCGCCGGATCGCGCCATGGTGGTGATCACGCATTATCAGCGGCTGCTGAATTACATCGTGCCGGACTTCGTGCACGTGATGTCGAAAGGCCGCGTGGTGAAGAGCGGCGACAAGCAACTGGCGCTGGAGCTCGAGGCTTCCGGCTACGCCCAGTTCGAAGACGCGGCCTGAGCCGCGAAACGGATTTTGTGATGAATGTTGCACTGGCAAAGACCGAAACCGGACGCGCGCTGAGCGATGCGTTTGCGCTTGTGCGGGACCGCCTGCCGGGCGCGGGCAAGGTCGCCGAAGCGCGCCAACAGGCGTTCGACGCCTACGAGCGCGCCGGCCTGCCGCACCGCCGGATCGAGGACTGGAAATACACCGACCTGCGCGTCCTGATGCGCGAAGTGCTGCCGCTCGCGGTCGCACCCGACGCGACCGCGCTCAAGCGCGCGGCAGCGGCCCTGAAGCCGCATGCGGTGGCAGGCGCCACCCGGCTGGTGCTCGTCGATGGCGTCTACGCAGCTGAATTGTCCGATGTCGTTGGCCTCGAGGCAGGCGTTCGCGTCCAGACGCTGCGCGAGGTGCTGCAGAACGGGGACAGCGAGGCGAGCGGCGACCTGCTCAACGTCGATGTCGCCGACAACGCCATGATTTCGCTCAACGCGGCGATGATGACGGACGGTGTGCTGGTCACGGTCGCCGACGGAACCGTCGCGAGCAAGCCGATCCAGATCGTTCATGTCGCGACGCGCGCGTCGGCGGCGGCCTACAGTCGCTCGTTCCTGCAACTGGGCAAGCGGGCGCGCGCTACCCTGATCGAAAATTTTGTCGGTGCCGAGGGCGCCAAGGCCTATCAGACCAACGATGCCGTTATCGTCTGCATCGGCGAGGGCGCCGAGCTGGAGCATGTCCGGCTGATGGCCGACGCATCGGACGCGATCAACGTATCCACTGCGGTCTTCACCATCGGCGCCCGCGCCCGCCTCAACACGTTCAACATGACGAGCGGCGGCCTTGTCAGCCGCTATCAGGGCTACATCACCTTTGCCGGTGAGGGGGCGCATGTCGCCACCAACGGCGTTAACCTCCTGAACGGCCGCCAGCACGGCGACACGACGCTGTTCATGGATCACGCGGTGCCGAACTGCGACAGCCGCGAGATCTTCCGCTCCGTGGTCGACGACCGCGGCCATTCGGTGTTCCAGGGCCGTATCATCGTCCGCCCGGACGCGCAGAAGACCGATGCCAAGATGATGACGCGGGCGCTGCTCTTGTCCGACGAGGCGGAAGCCGACAACAAGCCGGAACTTGAAATCTTTGCCGACGACGTCACCTGCGGGCATGGCGCGACCACGGGCGCGCTGGACGAGAGCCTGCTGTTCTATTTGCAGGCGCGCGGGCTTCCCGAGAAGGAAGCGCAGGCGCTCTTGATCCAGGCCTTCGTCGGCGAGGCCATCGAATCCATCGCCAGCGACTCGCTGCGCGAGCTTGCGATCTCGGCGGCGCAGCGCTGGCTGGCGGCACGGGGATGAGCATGCATCCGGCAGTCCTGAACGGTTCATACGACGTAGCGCGGGTGCGGGAGGATTTTCCCGCGCTGGCGCTCAAGGTCTATGGCAAGCCGCTGGTCTATCTCGACAACGCCGCGTCGGCGCAGAAGCCGAATGCGGTGCTGGACCGCATGATGGAAGCCTACAAGACCGAATACGCCAACGTGCATCGCGGGCTGCATTATCTCGCCAACGCCGCCACCGAGGCCTACGAGGGCGCGCGCGGCAAGGTGGCGAGCTTCCTCAACGCCAGGCGTAGCGAGGAGATCATCTTCACCCGCAACGTCACCGAGGCGATCAACCTCGTGGCGTCCTCATGGGGCGAGCCGAATATCGGCGAGGGTGACGAGATCGTGCTCTCGATCATGGAGCACCATTCCAACATCGTGCCCTGGCATTTCCTCAGGGAACGCCATGGTGCCGTGATCAAATGGGCGCCGGTCGATGACGAAGGCAATTTCCTGATCGAAGAGTTCGAGAAGCTGCTGACGCCACGCACCAAGCTGGTCGCGATCACGCAGATGTCGAATGCGCTCGGCACGCTCGTGCCGGTCAAGGAGGTCGTCAGGCTGGCCCACGCCCGCGGCATTCCGGTGCTGGTCGACGGCGCGCAGGCGGCCGTTCATCTTGCGATCGACGTGCAGGACATCGACGCCGACTTCTATGCCTTTACGGGCCACAAGCTGTATGGCCCGACCGGTATCGGCGTGCTCTATGCCAAACACGAGCATCTCGTCGCGATGCGCCCCTTCAATGGCGGCGGCGAGATGATTCGCGAGGTCGCGAAGGATTGGGTCACTTATGGCGACCCGCCGCACAAATTCGAGGCTGGCACGCCTCCGATCGTCCAGGCAATCGGGCTTGGGGCTGCGATCGACTACGTCAATTCGATCGGCAAGGGGCGCATCGCCGCCCACGAGCACGATCTTCTGACCTACGCCCAGGACCGACTGCGCGAGATCAATTCGCTGCGCCTGATCGGCACCGCCAGGAGCAAGGGACCGGTGATCTCCTTCGAGATGAAAGGCGCCCATCCCCACGATGTGGCGACCGTGATCGACCGCCAGGGAATCGCGGTACGCGCCGGCACCCATTGTGTGATGCCGCTTTTAGAACGGTTCAACGTGACGGCGACGTGCCGCGCTTCGTTCGGCATGTATAATACACGCGAAGAAGTCGACCATCTGGCACAGGCGCTGATCAAGGCGCGGGAATTGTTTTCATGACCGACACGGCCGAAGCCAAGAATCTGGAAGTCAAAGTCGCCAACATGGAGACGCAATCGGCGTTGCCGCCGGAGGAAACCGAGCGGCTCGGCGGTGAAATCGTCTCCGCGCTGAAGACCGTGTTCGATCCGGAAATCCCGGCCGACATCTACGAGCTCGGGCTGATCTACAAGGTCGACATCAAGGACGACCGCAGCGTCGATGTCGTGATGACGCTGACGACGCCGAATTGCCCGGCGGCCGGCGAATTGCCGACGATGGTGGAGAACGCGGTCGCCAGCGTTCCCGGCGTCGGCATGGTCAATGTCAATCTGGTCTGGGACCCGGCGTGGACGCCGGACCGGATGAGCGACGAGGCGCGCCTCGTCCTCAACATGTGGTGAGTGTTAGAGGGTGGCGTGGGTTTTGCTTGTTTACGGGAAATAGCCGGCATTGATTTGCCCTTGGGATTGACCACATGACTGACATGACACCCGCCTCGCAAACACCCGCCGCCAAGCCGAAGCCGCGGCCGCGCCCTCAGGTGATGAAACTGACGGAAGCCGCCGCGCAGCGCATTGCCGAACTGACGGCCCGCGCCGATTCCGAGATCGTGGGCCTTCGCGTCGGGATCAAGAACGGCGGCTGCGCCGGGCAATCCTATACGGTCGAATACGCCCATGATATCCGCCCGACCGATGAAGTCGTCGAGGACAAGGGCGTCAAGATACTGGTCGACCCCAAGGCGGTGCTGTTCCTGCTGGGTACCGAGATGGACTACAAGGCCGACAAGATGCAGTCGCAGTTCATCTTCAACAACCCGAACCAGACCGGCGCCTGCGGCTGCGGCGAGTTGGTGCAGCTCACGGCTGCGAAGGTGGATGGCTAGAGGCCGCCCGCCGCTCTAACCGCCGTCATTGCCTGCGACAAACGCGGAACGGTTGCGCAAGGGAGCGCAAGCGACGAAGCAAACCAGCTTTGTTGCTCCTTGGATTGCGTTGTGGAGCTTGGCATCGGTTGCGCATTGGCGCGACCCGGCTGGCTCGCAATGACGCAAGTGGTATCATCACCAGGACGAGCCGACTGGCTGCACCCGTGATGAGCCCCGCCATGGACCGTGATTTCCTGATCGACCTGTTTTCGGATTTCGGCCCGGTGACGATCCGCCCGATGTTCTCGGGCTTCGGCATTTCGGCCGACGGCATCAACTTCGCGCTGGCGCTGCGGGCCGGTCTGTATTTCCGCGCCGACGAACAGACCATTCCCCGGTTCGAGGCGGAGGGGTCGACGCCGTTCCAGTATCAGACCCGGGCCAAGACCGTCACGGTGAACTCGTATTGGCAATTGCCGGCCCGGCTGTTCGACGATCCGGAAGACCTGACGGATTGGGCGAGGGCGGCATTGGCGGCGGCGCAACGCGCGGCACTGCGCAAGCGGCCGAAGGCCCGGAAGACAACGAAGGCGGCTGCAAAAGAAGCCGCGCCGAAAAAGCCCGCCGCAAGGAAGAAGCCGACAAAGAAAGCTAGAAAAAGCGCGCCCAGAAAAAGGTCCTGATCCTGAGGAGCGTGCAACGCGCGCGTCTCGAAGGATGGCCGCGGGCGAGACTGGGGCCTCATGGTTCGAGACGGTGCAGAGCTTGTCATCGGGCCGCGCGTTGCGCGGACCCGTTGGCGTCTCCTCACCATGAGGGTCTATGGGATGCGTTCACGGCGACGAGGGACCTGAATCAGGCAACCTGGCTGCGGCTTTCGGCGGCGTATTCCGGGTCGACTTCGCAGATGACGCGGTTGCGGCCGTTGCGCTTGGCGGCGTAGAGGCAGGCGTCGGCGCGCTCGATCAGCGAGTTGGTGTCGTCACCCGGCTTCAGCATGGAAACGCCGACCGAGATGGTGACGCGGCCGAGGATTTCGCCGGTGGATTTCTTCTTCAATTCCTTCGCCATCACGGCGCGGCGGATGTGATCGGCCACCGTCAGCGCCTGGCGCAGCGCGGTGTTGGGCAGCACCACCGCGAATTCCTCGCCGCCGTAGCGGGCAGTAATGTCCTGGCCCTTGATGGTCTGCTTCAGCGACATGCCGACCAGCCGCAGCACCTGATCGCCGGTGAGATGGCCGTAGGAGTTGTTGAACGACTTGAAGTGGTCGATGTCGAACATCAGAAGCGACAGCGGCTCGCCATCGGCGAGCGCATTCTGGACGGCGGCATCGATCGAGCGGTCGAAATATTTGCGATTGCCGAGGCCGGTCAAGGGATCGGTCAGGCTTTCGGCGCGGATGGCCTCGAGGCTGTGCTGCAGGTCGCTGATCTCGGTCTTCGACAGCGACAGCCGGTCTTCCAGCACCTTGTTGGTTTCGCGCATTTCGCGGGTGGATTTCACCAGCGTTTCGACGATCGCCTTGACCTGGTCGCGGGTCTCGGCGTCGGATAGTTTTTGTGCAGCACCGGTCAGGCTGGCGTCGTAGCTCGCCGACACTCCCAGCGCTTCGGTGATCAGCGCCATCACGTCGTCGATTTCGCCGATCACCCGCGCGCCGACCTTGTCGATGCGGTCGCTGGTCTTGATCTGCGAAAGATAGGTCTCGTAGATCTGTTCGAGATCGGACTTCGCTCAGCTTGCCGTTGCGCGCCAGCGTCTCGTTGATGACCTTGTTGAGAGGCGAATTGTATCCGGTCGCGTAGACGTACCAGATCTCGTAATTGCGGGGGATGGCGGTTTGCCGAAGCGACCTGATCTGGCCCAACGCGACTTCAGCGAAGGCCAACGTGCGTTCGTGGTCGTCGAGCATCTTGATCACAGGTCACGTCCCCAAAATAACGGACAGCACTGCCCGCCTGACGCAGCAATAATTTCGTCATTATCGCCGCCAAGTTAGGGGAGGAGAATGAACGACCGGTAAACGAGTTCTTGCAGCCGTTTAACGAAGGTTCAGACCCGGGCACGGACGGGGCGCAGCAGGAACGCCGGCAGATGCGAGTGATCGGCGGGCTCGGAAGCCGGCTCGCGCGGCGGCTGCGGCGCCTCGGCGCGACCGATCGACGGCGCGCGCGAAGGCGCGGGCGCGGCAGGCGGGGTGAACGCCGCGGCCGGTGCCGTTGCCGGCTTCGGGCCCGAATGGCGGCCGCCACCGGAGCGGCGGGGCTCGCGTTCGCGCCGCGGCTTGCGGCCGCCGCGTGAGCCCTCACGCGATCCTTCCTTGGCTCCGTCGTGCGAGCCTTCGCGCCCACGCTGATGCCGGGGCCGTTCGGTCTCGCCGCCCGGCGACGCCTCCGGGCCGTCCGTCGCCGGACTCTCGGCGTGGCCTTCGACGCGGGGAATGGTTTGTCCGATCAGCTTTTCGATCGCGGCGATCGACTTGTGATCGAGGGGAGAAACGATCGAGATCGCGGTGCCGGCGCGCCCGGCGCGGCCGGTACGGCCGATGCGATGGACGTAATCGTCGGCATGGTGCGGGACGTCGAAATTGAAGACATGGCTCACGGCCGGAATGTCGAGACCGCGGGCGGCGACGTCGGATGCGACCAGCAGCGGAATTTCACCCTTGCGGAATTGATCGAGTGCGGCGGTGCGCGCCGACTGATCCATGTCGCCGTGCAGGGCGCCGACGCTGAAGCCATGCTTCTGCAGCGACTTGTGCAGCAGCGCGACCTCGCGCTTGCGGTTGCAGAAGATGATCGCGTTGTTGAGATCCTTGGCCTCGCGCAACAGGCGGCGGAGCAGCTCGCGCTTGTCGTGCGGCTCGCGGCCGACGGGGACCTGAAACTGGGAAACGCCGACGGCCGTCGTCGCCGGCCTGGAAACTTCTATTCTGACGGGATTGTGCAGGAAGGTTTCGGTGATGCGGGCGATTTCGGGCGGCATCGTCGCGGTGAAGAACAGGGTCTGCCGCGTGAACGGGATCATCTTGCAGATGCGCTCGATGTCCGGGATGAAGCCCATGTCCAGCATGCGGTCGGCTTCGTCGATCACCAGCAATTCGACGCCGGTGAGCAGGAGCCCGCCGCGTTCGGTGTGGTCGAGCAGCCGGCCGGGAGTTGCGATCAGGACGTCGACGCCGCGCGTCAACTTGACGTCCTGGTCGCCGAACGAGACGCCGCCGATCAGGAGCGCGACGTTGAGTTTCTGGCCGGCGCCGTATTTATCGAACTGTTCCTTGACCTGGGCGGCGAGTTCGCGCGTCGGCTCCAGGATCAGGGTGCGGGGCATTCGGGCCCTGGCGCGGCCCTTTTCCAGCAAGGTGAGCATCGGAAGGACGAAGGCAGCGGTCTTGCCGGTGCCGGTCTGGGCGATGCCGAGAACGTCTCGGCGGGCCAGAACGTGGGGGATCGCCTGTTCCTGAATGGGGGTGGGGGTGGTGTAACCGGTGGCCGCTACGGCGGCGAGCACCTTGTCGGACAAGCCGAGATGGGAAAAAGACATTGAGCCTCTGGTAGAAACCGCCGCTTGGAATCCCGGAAAAAACTGTCGCGCTCAACCCCGGAACGGCACGCAGATTTGCTCGGGATTTTCGGATACGCAGACAGGCGGCTTAATCAAGATATCGCGTTTCGATACCGGGCCGCGTCGAACCGGAAGATAGGGGCGAATTGGCCAAAGTCAATGGAAGAGGCGCGCCAAGCGTTGAAAAAGCTTAATGTTTTTGCACAAATGCGGCCCAAGCCGACGGGAAATGCCATGTTTTCAAAAGCCCGCCTCGATACGCTGAGCGACGGAATCTTTGGCGTCGCCATGACGCTTTTGATTCTCGACGTACGCCTGCCGGAGGATTTCCACCCCGCAGACGGTACCGAACTGCTGCGTGGCCTTGCCGGCCTGTGGCCCAAATTCCTGCCCTATGTCCTGAGTTTCGGCGTGCTCGGCCTGCGCTGGCTGGCCAATATCGAGGTCCGTAGCCGCGCCGAGTATTTCAGCCGTGAATATGTCAACTGGTGGTTGCTCTACCACTTCCTGATCACCTGCGTGCCGTTCACGACCATCGTGGTCGGCCGCTTCGGGCATTTCGCCCCGGCGGTATGGCTCTACGCCGGCCACACCCTGCTGATCGCCACCGTCGGCCTGCGGCTGGTGGCCATCACCCCGTATCTGGAGCACGGCGACCGTCTGCGATTCCGCCAGCTTTCGGCGGTGCTGCTGATCGTCTCGTCGCTGTTGGCGATTGCGCTCTCTTTCGTGAACGTGCGGATCGCGCTATGGGCGCTGGCGCTGAATTTTGCCGGGCCGATGATCCGGGTATGGAGCAAGCGGGTGGCGGCGCTGGATTGAACCGGGGCTGCGCCTTTGCCGACCAAGCCAATGGTTCGCACGGGCCACCGACGACGTCGTGCAAGGCGGGGAACAGGGATGAGAAACTGGCAGTCGTTCGGGGCCGCGTTGAGATTGGGTCTGGCTGCGTCGTTGCTGGCGCTTGCCGCGCCCGCCTATGCCGAAAAGCGCGTCGCGCTGGTGATCGGCAACAATGACTACAAGAACGTTCCAAAACTGCAGAAGGCAGTCAATGACGCCCGCACCATGGGCGATACCCTAAAGCAGCTCGGCTTTTCGGTGATGGTGGCGGAGAACCAGAACCGCCAGGCGTTCAGCGAAACGCTGCTGGCATTCGACAAGGCGGTCCAGCCCGGCGATACCGCGTTCTTCTTTTACGCCGGCCATGGCTTTGAAATCGCGGGCCAGAATTTCCTGCTGCCGACCGACGTGCCGGCCGCGACCGAGGGCCAGGAAGAACTGGTGCGCGATGCCTCCGTTCTTGCCGATCGTGTCATCGAGCGGCTGCAGAACAAGAAGGTGCGCACCGCCATCCTGGTGTTCGATGCCTGCCGCAACAATCCGTTCGAGCGGGCAGGGACGCGCGCGGTCGCCGGCGGCGGCGGGCTCGCGCCGATGACGCAATTGCCCGAAGGCGTGTTCTCGGTGTTCTCCGCCGGTCCCCGGCAGACCGCGCTCGATCGTCTCTCGAACAATGACGACAATCCCAATTCGGTGTTCACGCGAACATTTGCGAAGGAGCTGCTGCAGCCGGGCGAGAACATGGTTCAGGTCGCCCAGCACACCCGCCGCATCGTCAGCGAGATGGCCGAGACCGTCAGCCACAAGCAGATCCCGGTCTATTTCGACCAGATGGTCGACGACGTGTTCCTGAACGGCGTTGCCAAAGGCCAATCCGAAACGCCCGAGGAAACGCCAAGGAAACTCGCAAAAAGCGGCCAAGCCGCCGCAGCAGATCGCAGCACTTCCGCCGGTTTCGGTGCCGCGCATGGCGCCGTCGAACGACAGCGTCAATGCGCCGATCGCCGCGTTCTCCCGTCACAATGGCGGCTGGAGCGTGGTGTTCTCGATCGCCGATCCGACGCTCGGGATTTCGTGGCGGATGGGGGAGGCCGGTGAATTCCGCGAGACCGGTTTTCTCGATACGCTCGATCCGCGCACCCGCAAGCGGATGCCCAATCCGTCGATCGAGCTTGCCGCCGACGCGCCCGCGGCGACCATTCAAGTCCGCTATGTCGACATCTCCGGCGAGTTGCAGGGACCGTTCCCGATCAAATTCGATCCTGAAGCGGCGCTGATTCACGATCAGCGCAAGATCCTCGACATGACCGCGACCAGCTGGCTGTCGTTTCGCGAGTTCAACGGGCTGCTCGTCTATTACACGCATCTGATGTCGTATCGCTGCGCGATCCGCGAAGTACGCGTCGGTATCGACAGCGCGGTGCCGGACAAGGTTCTGAAAATGCCGCCCTGCGATCCCAGGGATCCCAGCGTCATCCCGCACGATGCGCAGCCCTATCTGAAGCTCGCGCCCTCGACCCAGTTCGTGTCCGTCGAATTGACGTATCGCGACGGCAGCGTGTCCGAGATCAAGAGCTTCCGGCGCTAAGCTGCATTCGCGTAAGATGCCTGCGGCTCCGGCTGGCGCTGCATGCCGGAGGCATGTTGTTGTAGCGCCGCAACAAGTGGGCGGAAAACTGCTCTGATGCGGCTTTGTGACAGGCTTTTCCCTTCGCCAACGCTCGCGATCGCGATATGTGTCGCTTTGAAAATTACACGCTTGAGTAGTTGTTTTTGCGAAGGGACTCTTCATGGGCAGATTTCTTAGAATGGCTCTTGCCTCAGCTATTTCTTTTGGCTTGGGTGGACTAGCGACGGCCGCCGATTTGGCCGTAAAGGCGCGTCCGATCGTTGAGCCGGCGCCGGCCTCGACCTGGACTGGTTTCTACGTCGGCATCAACGGCGGCTGGCTGGCGTCAAACAGTAACGCTCTCACCAACGTCGGCACCGACACGGGTGTCGGCGGCCTGGGATCGGCGATCAACCTCGGTCTGATTCCGGTCGGTCTTACCGGCTTTCGCGAGAGCGGCGGAATGGTCGGCGGCACTGCGGGCTACAATTGGCAAGTGAATCCGAATTGGGTCGTCGGCGTGGAGGGCGACATCGATTGGGTTTCTGCGAAGCGTTCCTTCAATACGGGCTTCAGGACCGTCGCATTCATACCGGTCGCCTCGGCATATAGCCGGGAGTTCGACTGGCTCGGCACCTTCCGGGGCCGAGTTGGCTTTGCGGTGGCGCCGTCGATTCTCATATACGGAACCGGCGGCCTTGCAGTCGGACAGGTCAAGGTCGGCAATCAGTTCATTTGTCCGGCCTGCGCACCTCCTTCCACGACCGAGCCCGGCACCGCCAACACCAATACGACGACGGCAGTCGGCTGGACCGTGGGCGCCGGCGCCGAGTGGAAATTTGCGCCTGCCTGGAGCGTGAAGGCCGAATATCTCTACGCTGACCTCGGGACCCATAGCTCCCTGATCACGTATACCTATGGTGCCGATACGAGCACCCTGAGGAGTTCGGTACACGACACATTCAGCATGGCGCGTGTAGGCCTCAATTACAGCTTCGGCGGGCCGGTCGTCGCCAAGTACTGAGCCTATCGCCGCAGTTGCTACTGAAAGGGCCCGGCGTCGCTAGGGCCCTTTTTGTGTGTAGTTGGTCTGAGGGGGCGATCCTTCGGTCGTGTCGCCGATCAAGCTTTTCAGCTTCGCTCGTCCAAGCCGGCGATAAGTCCTGCAGCGCTGCCCTTCGCATGCGATAGATGATCGCTGTGCGGGCCCGCAATGCGCAACGGCGCACTTCGCCTGGCGTTGCGTCGCGCGCCGCAGCTGATCCCAAATTAACTATAAGGCGCGATTGGCGCGCCGCAGCTGCGCATCCCGTCGCCGGCCGCGCATTCGTCGACGAATTGGCAATGACTCCGCGCTAGGCAGCTAGTGGGGAAAATATCTCTTGAGGGGATGAAAGATGATCCGGACGAAATTCGTTGCCGCGTTGGCGGTCACTGCCGCCCTCGGAGCAGGCGCTGCTTCCGCCGCGGACCTCGCGCCTTATGCCTACACCAAGGCGCCGCCGCTGCCTTATGCGGTCTACAATTGGGCCGGCTTCTATGTCGGCGGTCATATCGGCGGGTCGTGGACCAGCCAGAACTGGACGAACACCGCCGATACCACGCTGTTCGGCGATCTCTCTCCGGGCCAGGGCTTCCGCCAGCGCAGCGCCGGTGTTTTTGGCGGCGGCCAGATCGGCTACAACTGGCAGGCCAGCAACTACGTGTTCGGCCTCGAAGGCACGATCTCGGGAATGGACAACCACGCCACCGCGCCCAACACCGTTTTCGGTGCACGGGACGACGTGTTCAGCTGGCGCACCAACTGGATGGCGACCGTCACGGGCCGGGCCGGCATCGCCGTCAACAACAACCTGTTTTACGCGAAGGGCGGTTATGCCGGCGCGAGCAGCCACATGGCGGTCTCCGATACGGTTGGGCCAGTCTTCGGCTCAGGCTCGGATACGCAATGGCACAATGGCTGGACGGTCGGCGCGGGCTGGGAATACGGCATTACGCAGAACTGGATTTTCGGCCTCGAATACGATTACGCGACCTTCGAGACCAAGGGCTATCAGCTCGCCGGTACCGCTCCCGGATCGTATAAATTCGACGCCAAGCCGGGCGACATCCAGTCCGTCGTCGCTCGTGTGAGCTACAAATTCAACGGTCCGCTCGTCGCGCGATACTGATCGTTGCGAAGCGTCAGGAGAAAAAGCCCCGGCATCGTCCGGGGCTTTTGTTTTGCGCGCCAAGCCTTCGCGCAGCGGGCACGCCGGTAGCGGTAAAACTGGCCTGACAGGATGCAATGACCGCAAGCATGCACACTCCAACGTCAGTCGGTATTTGGCTGTGGTGGGCTGCCCGTTCTTGTTGCGGTTGTGCAACTGGCCCCGGCAAAATAAGCCTAACAAGTGCTTTTCCGATAGAACTCGCCCTCCAGTTGATGAAGTATCGAGATGCGAATCGGCCGTGAGGCGCGGATCGCGCAGGACTTGTCTCTTTCTCTCCCAGAGATTTGGTTCTCCCAAGACTTGAACTGAAGAGCTCCGGCATCGTCCGGGGCTCTTTTTTCAAGCCATCCACCGGCGCATCTACCCCATGACGGAGAATCCGCCGTCGACGGGAATCGCGGTGCCGGTGACGAAGTCGGATGCATGGGAGGCGAGAAACACGGCAATGCCTGCGAAATCGGTCGGCGCACCCCATCGCGCCGCTGGCGTGCGCCCCAGAACCTTGTCGTGCAGGCCGTCGATCTGCTCGCGGGCGCGCCGGGTCAGATCGGTGTCGATCCAGCCCGGCAGCACCGCGTTGGCCTGGATGTTGTCGGCGGCCCACGCGACCGCGCAGGAGCGGGTGAACTGCACGATGCCGCCCTTGCTCGCGGCGTAAGCGGGCGCGAAGTTGGCGCCGAAGATCGACAGCATCGAGCCGATGTTGATGATCTTGCCGCCGCCGGCCGCCTTCATGACCGGATAGGCCGCCTGCGAGCACAGGAACGCGCTGGTGAGGTTGGTCCTGATCACGCTGTCCCACTCCGCGATATCAAGCGCCTGCGGCGGCTTGCGGATATTGATGCCGGCGTTGTTGACGAGAATGTCGATCCGGCCGAGTTCGCCCACGGTGCGCTCCGCCATGGTGGCGACGGCGTCCTTGTCGGTGACATCGGCGGCGACAGAGATTGCCCTGACGCCCCGCGCCTCGAGCTCTGCGACCGCCGCCCGCGATTTCGCTTCATTGCGTCCCACGACGGCGATATCGGCGCCAGCGTCGGCCAATCCCTGCGCCATGCCGAGGCCAATGCCGCCATTGCCGCCGGTGACGATCGCTACCTTGCCCCTGAGATCGAACAGAGCTGTCTTCACGGTTGATTTCCCCCTGAAATCGTCAGCGCTTGCTTTGCCAGATCAGGACCAGGCCGAGCGCGGCGAGCGCTGCGCCGTAGCCGGCCCACTGAAGCTGTCGAATCATGAAGCTCGATTTCGGCCAGTTGATCACCCCTAGCCCCTGGCCGATCCATAGCAGGCCGATGGCGAGCGCGAGCAGGCCCAGAATCAGAAGCAATTGGCGCATGGCATTTCCTGTAGCCCGGTGATCGCGCTCCGTCGGCGCGTGAGGCGGTCACAGTGGCGCGCTCGCTTGGTGAGGGCAAGGCCGGCCTTGCGTTTCGATGGTTGGGCGCCGCGGAGCATGGCGCACGGCACCGTTGACGCAAGGCACAAAAAAGCCCCGGACGATGCCGGGGCCTTTGAGATGCTGGAGTTCAGCAGAGATCAGTACTTGGCAACCACCGGGCCGCTCCAGTTGAAGCGGTAGACCAGCGAGGTCGAGATGGTCTGGGTCCAGGTGTTGAACTTGATATCGCGTCCGACGAGGGCGTTGGTGCCATCGACCAGTTCGTTGACGGCCTTGGAGTTGTAGAAAGCCGAGCGATACTCGGTCTTCATGAACCAGCCGGGAGCCGCGATGCCGAAGATGTTTAGGTTGTTCTCGACACCGCCGCCGATGAACCAGCCATTGCGGTTGAACGAATTGGTGTGATCTCCGACCGGGGCGCCGCTGACCGCGCTCAGGAAGGTCGAGCCGGACCAGTGCGATCCGGAATAACCGCCGTTGACGTAGGAGAGGACATTCGGCGCCACGAGATAGCCGACGCGCGCACCGGCCGCCCAAGCGTCCTGCATTTTCACAGTGGAAGTCCAGCCTCCCACTTGCGTCGGATCCACAAGGCTGCCCCTGATGCTGCCGAACTGGCCGTCGGCGAAGATACCGGCAACCCAGCCGCTGTTGACTTGCCAATCGTAACCGGCGCCGACCGTGCCGAACCAGCCGGAGCCGCCCTGACGCTGATCGATGCTCAGCGGAAGCGCGCCTGCGGTCGTCTGGGTGTGTTCATCGGAGGCCCACAATCCGCCGCCGGCGCCGCCGAAGATGTAGAAGCCGGTCCAGCTCGGCGCGACCGACATCGGCATCGGCGCCTTGGTGTAGCGGGGAGCCATATCCGCCGCCATCGCCGATCCGGTGAAAGCCGCCAGCGCAGCCAGAGTGAGCACAACCTTCTTCATCTTAATATTCCCCAGTAGCTTGCGTTCGAACCGGATCGCTTTGCGGTGGCCCGAGCGTGGAATCTCAAAACCTGATAGCCGGACTATAGCCGGTTCAACCAAAAATGCTGTTGCCGGGGGGGCACACCCGCCTGAAAACGATCCGGGGAAAACCGGGGAGGAAGCCCCAAAATGGTCAAAACGGCCCCAAATCGGCCCCGGAAGGGCGGATTTCGCCCTCCGCGGCCCCGCCGGAGCCCCCGTTGGCGCCTAGACGTCCAGCAGGTCGTCGCTGGCAAATTCGGCTTTGTCGGAAATGAAGGCGAATCGCGCCTCCGCCTTGGTTCCCATCAGGCGCTCGACCAAATCGGCGGTGCCCTCGCGATCGTCGGCCAGAAGCACCACCCGCAGCAGGGTGCGCTTGGCCGGGTCCATGGTGGTTTCCTTCAATTGCGCCGGCATCATTTCGCCCAGGCCCTTGAAGCGGCCGATTTCGACCTTGGCGTTGGCGTTGAATTCGCTCTTCAACAGCGCGTCCCTGTGGCCCTCGTCGCGGGCGTAGACCGTCTTGCTGCCATGAGTGAGGCGGTAGAGCGGCGGCACCGCCAGAAAGAGGTGACCCTCATCGATCAGCCCGCGCATCTGGCGGTAGAAGAAGGTGATCAAAAGCGAGGCGATATGCGCGCCGTCGACGTCGGCGTCGGTCATGATGATGATGCGGGCGTAGCGCAGATCCTCCTCGCGGTACTGGGTCCCGCTGCCGCAGCCGATCGCCTGCATCAGGTCGCCGAGCTGGGCATTCGCCGTCAGCTTGTCCTTGGTGGCGGAGGCCACGTTGAGGATTTTTCCGCGCAGGGGAAGGATGGCCTGGGTCTTGCGGTCGCGTGCCTGCTTGGCGCTGCCACCGGCCGAGTCGCCCTCGACGATGAACAGCTCGCTTCCTTCGGCGGCCGTGTTGGTGCAGTCGGCGAGCTTGCCGGGCAGGCGCAGTTTCTTGACCGCGGTCTTGCGGGAAATTTCCTTCTCGGCGCGGCGGCGCAGCCGCTCGTCGGCGCGCTCGACGACGAAATCCAGGAGCTTGTTGGCCTGCAGCGGATTGCCCGACAGCCAGTGGTCGAACGGGTCCTTGATGGCCTGTTCGACGATGCGCTGGGCCTCGGCGGTGGCAAGCCGATCCTTGGTCTGGCCCTGGAATTCCGGCTCGCGCACGAACACGCTGAGCATCACCGCGGCGCCCACCATGACGTCTTCGGACGTGACGCTGGCGGCGCGCTTGCCCTGGCCGACGCGCTCGGCGTGATCCTTCAGGCCGCGCAGCAATGCGCTGCGCATGCCGGATTCGTGGGTGCCGCCATCGGGCGTCGGCACCGTGTTGCAATAAGAGGACAGAAAGCCGTCGGCGTCGGCGGTCCAGGCCACCGCCCATTCGCAGGCGCCATGGCCGCCGGTGCGGCCCGATTTGCCGGAAAAGATATCCGGATGCACCAGGGTGTCGGCATGGATCGCTGCGGCGAGATAATCCTTCAGGCCGCCGGGGAAATGGAAGCTGTCCTCGGCCGGCACATCCTCGAGACCCTTCAGCAGCGACGGATCGCAGCGCCAGCGAATCTCCACGCCGCCGAACAGATAGGCTTTCGAGCGCGCCATCTTGAACAGGCGCTGCGGCTTGAAGACGGCCTTGGCGCCGAAAATCTCGGCGTCCGGCTTGAAGCGGATCTTTGTGCCGCGGCGGTTGTTGATCTTGCCGAGGTCTTCGAGCTTGCCCTTGGGATGGCCGCGCTCGAACGCCATGCGATAGAGCTTCTGGCCGCGCGCGACCTCGACCTCGAGCCGCGAGGACAGCGCGTTCACCACCGACACGCCGACGCCGTGCAGGCCGCCCGAGGTCTCGTAAACCTTGGAATCGAACTTGCCGCCGGAATGCAGCGTGCACATGATGACTTCGAGCGCGGATTTTTTCGGGAATTTCGGATGCGGATCGACTGGAATGCCGCGGCCGTTGTCGGTCACGGTCAGGAATCCGTCGGCGCTCAATTCCACTTCGATGAAGGTGGCATGGCCCGCCAGCGCTTCGTCCATGGAATTGTCGATGACCTCGGCAAACAGATGGTGCAGCGCTTTTTCGTCGGTGCCGCCGATATACATGCCGGGCCGGCGCCGTACCGGCTCGAGGCCTTCCAGCACCTCGATATCGGCCGCGGTGTAGCCGGCTTCCGCGCTGGAAGCGCGCGAGGCGACCTTGAGGGGGCTGCGGCCTTTCGGTTCCGAGGCCCCGAAGAGGTCGTTGCCGTTTTTTATTTTAGGAGGGGATTTCAATGGCTTGTTCATACTTTTTCATGTGTTGTGCGCACCGGCCGGCACGGCGAATCGGTTTCCCTGACTATGCCACGGTTGAGCTTAAAAAGTGACGGCAGGGGGCGAGGATCGGTAATCCCAGCGGGGGGCTCGCGCCGGGAAGCTCCGACACACCCCGATTTACGACGACTTCAGAGGTCGCCGGTCGCCCCTTGATTTCACCCAAAGGTTGCGCTCGGCCGGAACGGCCGCAAGCGCCGAGAAAGCCTCCGGCGGCGCAGCCACAGAGCTGAAGCGACGTGGCCGGTTACGCGCGTGACGTCCGGAACATGATGACCACGAAAAGCGCCATCGCCACCACGACGATCAGCGAGCCCACGATCGGTGCGACTTCGAAGGATGGACCCTTCAGCAGCACCACGGCGACACCGACCGGAAACAGGATCGCGCCGATCATGTGGAGCCAGCCCTGTACCTTCGCCAGTGTGGTGGTTCCAGCCGCCGGAACCAGTCGGTAGTAGAGCCCAAACAGAAACAGGAGCACCCCGCCGATCAGATTGAGATGGGCGTGGGCTGGAGCGAGCGTGAAGTTCTGCTCGATGCCCATCACGATTCCGGCCAGCATCCCGATCAGCAGGATTACAACGCTCATGCACATCATCAACGATCCGATCATCCGTCTTCCTCAGGTTACCGTGGGGTGGCAAGCGGACTTGCGAGCGGGAGCTCGCGCCTGGTCCCCCGTCTTTGTGACTTGATGTCGCCGACGGGGCTCGCTTACCTGTTCTTAGGTATCGAACCCTAAAAAAGGTTCAAACGGGACAATCGCCGGGGAAGGGCGTTCGGAATGGAAGATTTTGGGCGCGCCTTGGCCGATTTCGTGCGCGACCATCAGGCTTGGGCTGCACCGATCGTACTGCTGCTGGCGTTCGGCGAGTTGCTTGCCTTCATTTCGCTGCTGATCCCGGCCTGGGGGGCGCTGGTGGCGATCGGCGCGCTGATCGGCGTCAGCGGCATCAGCTTCTGGCCGGTCTGGATCGCCGGCGGACTGGGCGCCGCCCTTGGCGACTGGGTCTCCTACTGGTTCGGCTTCAGATACAAGGAACACGTCGCGCAGATGTGGCCGCTGTCGCGCTATCCGGGGTTGCTGGAGCGCGGCGAAGCCTTTGTGAAAAGCTGGGGCGTGCCGAGCATCTTCATCGGGCGATTTTTCGGACCGCTGCGGGCCTCGGTGCCGCTCGCCGCCGGCATATTCGAGATGCCGTACTGGCAATTCCAGATCGCCAATTTCGTCTCGGCGCTGGTCTGGTCGGCGGTGCTTTTGCTGTTCGGCGACGTGCTTGGGAAGATCGCCGAGTGGCTGTGGCGGGCCGCCTGAAATCGCGGATTCGCGCTGTCGCGCGGTCTTGACGCCGGACCGGCGCGGCCTTATAGCCCCGCCCATGAAGAACGCCGCGACCATTGTCATCGCTCGCCGCCGCCGCACACCTGCGGTATGGGCGGATATCTGCGTTTAAGATACAGCCTTTGCCGCCGGATCCGGTCCGCGGCATTTTCCTTTCCCTGCAGCGCGATCTGACCCGGCGGCTCACCAGAGCAAGCAGGAGACCGCCATGTATACGCCTCCCATGTTCAAGCCCGAACGCGCCGCAAGCCTTGCGTTTGCAGAGGCGCGCGGATTTGGCACGGTCACGGCCTGGGACGGCCGGAAGCCGGTCGCCTCGTCGCTGCCGTTTTACCTCGCCTATGCCGACGACGGCACGCCGCACGCCGCGTTTCACGTCGCCCGCAACAATCCGCTGCTGAAACTGGCGGACGGAAAATCGCACTGGCTGATGGCCGTCACCGGCGCCGATGCCTATGTATCTGCCGACTGGTACGTCTCGCCCGATCAGGTGCCGACCTGGCTTTACCAGGCCGTGCATCTGGTGGGCACCGTGCGGATGCTGTCCGATTCCGAACTCGGCCCGCATCTGGACGCGCTGAGCGCCAAATTCGAGAACTGGCTTGCGCCGAAGCCGCCCTGGTCGGTCTCGAAGGTGACGGCGGGACGCCTCGATATGTTGAAGAAGGCGATCGTCGGATTGGTGATGACGGTGGATGAGGTCGAAGGCAGCTTCAAGCTCAACCAGCACAAATCCGACGCCGATTATGCTGCGATCGCCTCGGCACTGCTGCAGCGGCCGGACGAAGCGACACAAACCATCGGAAAAGAGATGGTCGCGCTGCGGCCGCAGTTGAACTACAAATCATCCGCGCTTGCCGGCGTATCCGCGGATTGAAGGAGCACGCCATGACCCTCTCCGACACCAAGCGGCCGAAAGGCCAATCCCAGACCACCGGCGCCGCCGCGCGGCCCACGGTATTCGTCGATGGCGCGGCAGGGACGACTGGCCTCGGCATTCGCGAGCGCCTGACCCAGCAGAACGATGTCGTGCTCAAGAGCATTGCCGAGGACAAGCGCAAGGATGCGCAGGCCAAGCGGGCGCTGATGGAGGAGGTGGACCTCGTCATCCTCTGCCTGCCGGACGATGCCGCGCGCGAAACCGTTGCGCTGATCGACGGCATGGGGGCGGCCGCACCGAAGGTTTTGGACGCCTCGACGGCGTTTCGCGTCGCCGGCGACTGGACCTACGGCTTTCCGGAACTCGCAGCAGATCAGGCCGACAAGATACGGGCGGCGCGGAAAGTCTCGAATCCGGGCTGCTATCCGACCGGCGCGGTCGCCTTGCTGCGGCCGCTGGTGGATGCCGGGCTGGTCCCTGCGGACTATCCCGTCACCATCAATGCGGTGAGCGGCTATTCCGGCGGCGGCAAGTCCATGATCGACAGTTTCGAAAACGGCACTGCGCCGGCCTTCGAACTCTATGGTCTTGGCTTCGAGCACAAACATCTGCCGGAGACGCAGCTTTACTCGAAGCTCGCGCGGCGGCCGATCTTTGTTCCGTCGGTCGGGAACTACCGGCAGGGCATGCTGGTATCGGTACCGCTGCATCTCGACACGCTGCCGGGCAAGCCCGCCGCCGCCGACCTGCACGCCGCGTTGGAAAAGCGCTACGCAGGCAGTAAATACGTCTCGGTCATGCCGCTCGACAATGGAGCGACCAAGAGCGGACGCATCGAGCCCGAGGCGCTCAACGAGACCAACAGGCTCGAGCTCTATGTCTTTGCGAGCCCCAAATATCCGCAGGCGGTTCTGGTCGCGCGTCTCGACAACCTGGGCAAGGGCGCCTCGGGCGCCGCGGTCCAGAACATGCGGCTGATGCTGGGTTTTGCCGATACCTGAATTTGAGGTGAGGAGGTCGCGCCGTCAGCTCGAGCGGCGCGGCCACAGCGGAAGCCGGACAGCGATCCGGGCGCCTCCGGAAGGAGCATCTTCGATCGTCAGGCGGCCTCCGTGGGCCTCGATCAGGCCGCGTGCGATCGCCAGACCCAGTCCGGCACCGCCGGTTCCGCGGCTGCGCGACGTCTCCAGTCGGCTGAACGGCTCGAGCATCGCCTGCCGCTGCTCCGGCGGAATTCCCGCGCCTTCGTCGTCGACCGTCAGCACGATGTCGTTGCCGATGATCGTGCTGCGAAGATGCGCGCGGCCGCCATATTTGATGGCATTGTCCGCGAGATTGGCGACGACGCGCCGCAGCGCCAGCCGATCGCCGAGGACGATCGGCGCGTGCTGCCATTGACCCGGCTGATAGTCGATGCGCGCGCCACCCGATCGGCGGTCGGCGACTTCTGCGCGGACGATGTCGTCGATCTCGACCATCTCTTCGGCCAGTTCCCCGGCGCCGGCCCGGCTTGCCAGCAGCGCATCGTCGAGCAGGAGAATCATGTCGTTGATGTCGGCGATGGCGCGGTCGCGCTCGGCTTCGTCGCTGATTTTCTCGGCACGCAGCCGCAGCCGCGTCGCGTAGGTTCGCACATCGTGGGAGATTCCGCCGAGCATCACCATGCGCGAGCGCAGCAATTCGCCCAGCCGGTTTTGCAGACGGTTGAAGGCGTCGATCAGTGCCCGGATTTCCGGCGCGCTGCGTCTGGCTTCCGGCAGAGCCACCGGATCGAGCGACAGGTCGAGACGGTCGACCGCCTCGGCAAGACGCGCCAGCGGCTTGGTCTCGCGGTGCATGACGAACAGCGCGAGCAGGGCGATCAGCGAGCCGAACAGGCCGGCGCCGAACCCGACTGGCAGGCCAAGCGGACCGACCAGAAGCGTGTTGCCGACTTCGACGACCAGCGTGTCTTTGGTCCTGAGCCCGACCCGCACCTCCAGCTGGGGCGGAGCGAGGCGCCAGAACAGCCGCTTCGGCTTGCCCTCGTCGGCGAAATTGACGCTGAGGGGACGGCCGCCGAGCCGTTGCAGGGATTGTTCGATCGCCCGTTCGTTGAGGCGGGGGAGAAGCCGCTGCGCGGTCGTGCCGACTGTCGCTGCATCGTCGATATAGGCTGCGAAGCTGTCCGAACTCGCCGCCCGAAGCACCAGCGGCCGCTCCGGGCCGTTTGTGCGTTCGATCAGTTCGACAAGGGCGGCAACATGATCGGCAACCGGCAAGGCATTGATTTCCGCCGAATGCGGCCGCGCGACGTAATAGAGCGCGATGGCTGACGTCCAGGCCATGCCAAGTCCGACGATGACGATCAGTGCGATTCGTGCCGCGAACGTCATCCGCAAAATCATGTCAGCGGACTCACATGGGCGGTGAAAAGGTAACCGCCGTTGCGGACGGTGTTGATCAGATTGGAGCCGGGGCTGGCGGCGTCGAGCTTCCGGCGCAACCGCGAGATCAGCATATCGACGGTGCGGTCGAAAGGATCCGCGGAGCGTCCGCGCGTCCAGTCCAGAATTTGATCGCGTGTCAGGACCCGCCGCGGCCGCTGCACGAAGCAGACCAGAAGTTCGAATTCGCCGCTTGTCAGGGTGACCGCGCCGTTCTCGCCGACGCTGAGGCCGCGGGCGTCGATATCGATGACGAAAGCGTCGAAGCGGTAGCGGCGGTTTTGCACCTGCGGCACGGCGGGCTGCGTCCGGCGCAGGATCGCGCGGGCGCGGGCCAGCAGCTCGCGCGAACTGAAGGGTTTGGCGAGGTAATCGTCCGCGCCCATCTCGAGGCCGACCACGCGATCGATTTCGTCGCTCTTGGCGGTCAGCATCAGGATCGGAATCGGGTCATTGCCCCTGAGCCGGCGGCAGACCGCCAGACCATCCTCGCCCGGCAGCATCAGATCGAGAATCAAGAGATCGGGTCTGACGCGCTGCAAGACCGCGTCCATGGCCCTGGCGTCCTCGGCGAGCTCGACCTCGTATCCCTCGTGAATCAAAAAATCGCCGACCAACCGTCTGATTTCCGGGTCGTCTTCCACGATCAAAATGGTCGGCTTCGGCATCGTCATAAGGCGAATGTCGGACAATCGACCGGGGCGGGCAAGACGGGACGCCGCATTGTTACAAACTGTTACGCAGCATCGACAAATCGCCAACAAATGTCTTGCGCGGTTGAAATGGCGCTGACGTGGAGCGGCCAGCATCTCCCACACGGTCGGGCTCACCCGAGCGCCACCGCCACAACTGGAGAGCCATGCCATGAAGAAATTTCTCACCATCCTCGCGATCACCGGAGCCTTGTCGGCGACAGCGATCGCCGACGCCAATGCCGGTTCGCGCAGCGGAACGATTTCGGGTCCGCGCGGCACCAGCACGTTTTCGGGGTCGCGATCCTGCGCAGGCGGCGTCTGCTCGTCGCAGGGCAGCGTCACCGGGCCTTACGGCGGCACCATATCGCGTCAGGGCACGAGCACCTGTTCGGGCGGCAGTTGCACCGGCAGCGGCACCATCACCGGCCCGCGCGGCGGCGCCGTATCCTACAGCGGGACGGTCACGCGTTGATGAGGCGGGGCAACTGGCGAAGGCTGCGGCCCCGCCAGTTGCCCGCCTCTGCGGAGGGTCAAGGTCATGGGTCAACTTGCAGGCTTGTTCGATACCGGCACCCGCCTGATGCTGCTGGCGACCGCGCTGGGCTTCATGGGTCTTGAGTATCTGCTCGGCCGGCTGACCCAGCACGATACCCATGACGCCTTCGAAAGCGCGGCGTCGCTGGGCGTGGCGGCGGGACAGTCGGTCGTCCGCGCCGGCGAAGCTGCGCTGCTCGCGGTTCCCTTTGCGTTCGTCTATCAGCACCGGCTTTTCGATTTTACGCCGACCACGCCGCTGGCGCTGGCCGCGCTGTTCCTGGCGACGGAGTTCGCCTATTACTGGCAGCATCGCGCCTCGCACCGCATCAACTGGATGTGGGCGACGCACGCGGTGCATCATTCGCCGACGAAACTGAATTTCACCGCCGCGATCCGGCTCGGCTGGACCGGCAACCTTTCCGGAAATTTCCTGTTCCTGCTGCCGTTGATGTGGCTCGGATTTCATCCGCTTGCCGTGGTCGGCATGCTCGGCGTCAACCTGTTCTACCAGTTCTTCATCCACACCGAGCTCATCTCGCGGCTCGGTGCGCTGGAGTGGATTCTCAACACGCCCGCGCATCACCGCGTTCACCACGCGTCGAACCCGGCATGCCTCGACAAGAACTATGGCGGCATCCTGATCGTGTTCGACCGGTTATTCGGGACGTTCGCCGAGGCGCCTGCCGGCGAAGCGCTGCGTTACGGTCTCGTCCACGGCACAAGGAGCTACAACCCCGTGCGCATTGCGCTTGGCGAATGGCGCAACCTGTTTCGCGATTTCGTCCGCGCACCGGATCTGCGCCAGCGGCTCAGGACGCTGCTTGGGCCGCCGGTTTGATTTTTACACGTCGCTCGATTCGTCCAACCCAACCCAACCCAGGAGACATTCCAATGAGATCAACTCCGACAGATCAGCTTCGCCAGCCGTTGGCGACTTCGATCCTGGTAGCCGCAACGATGTTGGCCGTGGCATCATGGGAAACGCCCGCCGCAGCACAGACGCAGATACCGCAGCAAATACAGACTCAGGCGCGAAGCCTGGCGAAGGTCTGCATGACCGACTTCGAGCAGCTTTGTCGCGATGTCCAGCCGGGCGGCGGGCGCATTCTCGGATGTCTCAGCGCCAACGCCGGGAAACTGTCGCCGTCATGCCGGAGCGCGCTGCCGCAGGCGCAGGCCCTGGCTGCGCAGGCGACCGCCGCCGGCGTGATGCCGAAATAGCGGGCGTGCGCCTGCGATCGTTTTCAAGCCGGACGATCGGTTTCCGAAGGCGGGCTCAAACCAGCCCGAAGATCGCCAGCGCCAGCACGGCCTGCGCGAGGAATCCGACGGTGAAGGCGAGGGTGCGGAACACCGGCAGGCCGAGGGTGTAGACGATGATATGCGCGACGCGGGCCCAGAAATAGACCGCGCAGGCCAGCGCCGTCCATTTCGTCGAATAGTCAAGCTGCGCCAGGATCAGCACCAGGGATGCGAAAATCACGAGGTTCTCGACCGCGTTGTCATGCGCGAACATCAGCCGCGTCGCCCATTCCGCATGCGGCTTGTCGCCCCGCGACGGGTTGGCCATCGCGCCGGAGAGGCCGCGAACCTGACAGCGGTTGAGCACGTAGGGGATCCACAGCAGGCCGGTCAGAATGACTGTCGCCGTCAGCCAGAACAATTCGCGCGTCATCGGTTTTTCCCCTCAATTCGAGTTTTTTGAATCTCGTCCCGGCGGGACGGCCGTTTATAGCGCAGAGTCTGGCCCAACTGCGTTGAATCAGACGCCGACGCTGCCTTTTTATCCGAGCGTGATCTTTGGGCAAACGCGCAGCGTTTGTCCGGAGGGAAACTGGTTCCGACCCTGCGATAACGTTACGCGCGGACCCGGACGTAGCTGCCGGGGGCTTCTTCGATCGGCGGCAACGCCTCGGTGCCGACCGCGCGCGCGGGCACTTGTTCGGCGTCGATGCTTTCGAGCCATTCACGCCAGTCGGGCCACCACGATCCCTTGTGCTCCTGCGCGGCCTTGAGCCAGTCCGAAAGCGTCACGTCGCGGATGTTGTCGTTGGTCCAGAACTGGTACTTGCCCGACGCCGGCGGGTTGACGACGCCGGCGATATGCCCGGACCCGGACAGCACATATTTCACCGGCCCGCCGAAAAACTGCGAGCCGTACAGCACGGAATCGGCCGGCGCGATGTGGTCCTCGCGCGTCGCCAGATTATAGACCGGCACCTTCACCTTCGAGAGGTCGAGCAACGTGTTGTCCAGTACCATGCTGCCCGCCGAGAGACGGTTCTCCAGGTAGCAGTTGCGCAGGTAATAGGAATGGTTCGCCGCCGGCATCCGCGTCGCGTCCGAATTCCAGTGCAACAGGTCGAACGAGGAGGGCGGCTGCCCCTTCAGGTAGTTGCTGACGACATAGGACCAGATCAGGTCGTTCGAGCGCAGCATGTTGAAGGCCATGGCCATCTTGCTGCCTTCGAGGATGCCGGATTCCTGCATGTCGCGTTCGAGCGCCGAGATCTGGTCTTCGTCGACGAACACCAGGAGATCGCCGGCGTGGGTGAAATCGACCTGCGCCGCCAGGAAGGTCGCCGAGGTCACGCGCACCCGGCGCTTTTCGGCGAGCCAGGCCAGCGTGGTGGCGAGCAGGGTGCCGCCGACGCAATAGCCCATGGTGTGGACCTTCATCTCGCCGGTGGCGCGCTCGATGGCATCCATCGCCGCCAGCGGGCCGTCCTTCATGTAGTCTTCCCAGGTTTTCGTCCCGAGATTCTTGTCCGGGTTGACCCAGGAGATCACGAACACCGTGACGCCCTGGTCGACGCACCATTTGATGAAGGATTTTTCCGGCTTGAGGTCGAGGATGTAGAACTTGTTGATCCACGGCGGCACGATCAGAAGCGGCGTGCGCAGCACGTTCTCCGTCGCCGGCGTATACTGGATCAGTTGCATCAGATCGTTCTGGAAGATCACCTTGCCAGGCGTCGTCGCCATGTTGACGCCGACGACCAGGTTGGACGGGTCCGACTGGCGGATGCGCAGCGTGCCGCGCCCGGCCTCGATGTCCTCGGCCAGCATCTTCATGCCGCGTACGAGGTTGTCGCCGTTCGAAGCCAGCGTCTCGCGCAGGACTTCGGGATTGGTGAGAACGAAATTCGACGGCGCCAGCGCATTGGTGATCTGCTGGACGTAGAATTCGGCCTTCTTGCGGGTGTGCGCATCGAGGCCGTCGGCGTTGCGCACCAGTTCCTGCGCCCATTGCGTGGTGAGCAGATAGGCCTGCAACAGGAAATCGAAAAACTGGTTCGACTTCCATTCGGGATCGCTGAAGCGCTTGTCGCGCGGCGAGGGTTCGATCGCCGGCGGCGCCTGTTCGCCGGCCAGACGGCGCATCGACGAGCCCCACAGATCGAGATAGCCCTTGGCCAGCTTCTTTTGCAGATCTGCCGAGCGATCATTGTCCGACAGCCAGTATTCCGCCACCGAAGTGAAGGTCTTGATCACCTCGGTGAGTTCGCTGGGTGGCTTGTCCTGCACCTCGCCGCTCTCGCGCGGCTTCAGATAGGCGGCGAGCGCCTGGCCGCTCGTCTCCATCGCCCGCGCGAGATTCATCGCGAAGGCTTCGGGGTCGAACTTCTTTGCGGCCTGGGTTTCGATCGTGACGTCGCTCATGCCTGCAACACTATAGGTTCATTTCCGGTTCGTCACCGCGTTGATCGACGATGCGGCTTCGAAGTTAACCGTGAGTGCAAGTGTGTTGCACTGCGACAAAGTTTCTTGGTTCGGCCATATTGAAGCCCCAGCGCTCGGTTTTGCTGTGTGGGCTTTAATCGTTTCGGGCGACAATGGTTTGAGCCGCAGCAATAGTTGATGAAATAAGTGTCAGGCTGCTGCAAGGTTGAACCGGCGAAGTGGGGACTTCCTGAAACCGATGCCGATCGAACGAAACCAGAGGGCGCTGGTGTTGGGAGCGCTGCTGCTGTCGGCGTTTGCGCTGGGCGGCTGCTCGAGTTCGATCGCCGACCTGCCCCTGGTCGGTACGCCAGCGGACGCGCCGGCGCGTCCGAACGAGGCCGGTACCTACCTTCCGGTGCACGATTTGCCCCCGGATCGCGCAGAGGCGGTGATCCCGCCGGCGGAGCGGGCCAAGATCGAGAAGGAACTGGCTGCCGCGCGGGACCGGCAGGAGCAGGTCGCGGCCAAGGACGCCGCGGCAAAGTGACCCGACAACACTGGCGCAGCCGGGCGTCCGTGGTAAAAGAACCCCAATTCAACCGCAAATCAGGGCGAAGAAACTCATTTTGCGCCTGAATTCGCCCTAAGTCATTGATTTAGCGTGATTTCCGGACGAGACCGAGTTTGGTTTCGAAAACGCAGGAGTTCAGCGATTCTGCCCTGCCGGTTGCCGGAGCAAGGTCCCATGGAAGAATTCTACCGCATCCGCCGTTTGCCGCCTTACGTGTTCGAGCAGGTCAACCGGGCCAAGGCGGCCGCGCGGAATGCCGGTGCCGACATCATCGATCTCGGCATGGGCAATCCCGACCTGCCGACGCCGCCCCACGTGATCGAAAAGCTCAAGGAAACCCTCGGCAAGCCGCGGACCGACCGCTACTCGGCCTCGCGCGGCATCACCGGCCTGCGCAAGGCGCAGGCGGCCTATTACGGCCGGCGTTTCGGCGTGAAGCTCAATCCGGAGACCCAGATCGTGGCGACGCTGGGCTCGAAGGAGGGGTTTGCCAACGTGGCCCAGGCGATCACCGCGCCCGGCGACGTCATCCTGTGCCCGAATCCCAGCTACCCGATCCATGCCTTTGGCTTTCTGATGGCCGGCGGGGTGATCCGTTCGGTCCCCTCGGAGCCGACGCCGCAATTCTTCGAGGCGGTGGAACGCGCCATCATCCATTCGATCCCCAAGCCGATCGCGCTCGTGGTCTGTTATCCCTCCAATCCGACGGCCTATGTCGCGAGCCTCGATTTCTACCGGGATCTGGTGGCGTTCGCAAAGAAGCACGAGATCTTCATCCTGTCGGATCTCGCCTATGCGGAGGTCTATTTCGACGACAACAACCCGCCGCCCTCGGTGCTGCAGGTTCCCGGCGCAATCGATGTGGCGGTGGAGTTTACCTCGATGTCGAAGACGTTCTCGATGGCCGGCTGGCGCATGGGATTCGCCGTCGGCAACGAGCGCATCATCGCGGCACTGGCGCGGGTGAAGTCCTACCTCGATTACGGTGCGTTCACCCCGATTCAGGTCGCGGCGACCGCGGCGCTGAACGGACCGGACGACTGCATCCGCGAGATGCGCGATACCTACCGCAAGCGTCGTGACGCGCTGGTCGAATCGTTTGGCCGGGCAGGGTGGGAGATTCCGCCGCCGCAGGCCTCGATGTTCGCCTGGGCGCCGCTGCCTCCGGCCTTCCGCGGCGTCGGCAGCATGCAGTTCGCGACCCTGATGGTCGAGAAGTCCGGCGTCGTGGTCTCGCCCGGGGTCGCCTTCGGCGAGCACGGCGAGGGTTATGTCCGCATCGCCATGGTGGAAAACGAGCAGCGTATCCGCCAAGCCGCCCGCGGCGTACGTCGCTTCCTTGAAAGCGGCATTGAAACGTTGCACAACGTGGTTCCTCTCGCCAACCGGCGTTAGGCATGGTCCCGAAAAGTGGACTTCCGGTTTTCGGACCAGATCATGCCTAGTTCAAATCTTTCCGGCAGGTCATTTGCGTCATGGTCGCACCCCTGAAAGTGGGTATTGCGGGGCTCGGCACTGTTGGCGCCGAGGTGGTCCGCGTCATCGAGCAGCAGAGCCGCATCTTGTCGGCGCGCTGCGGACGCAGCGTGCGGGTCGTCGCCGTCACCGCGCGATCGAAGGTGAAGAAGCGCAGTCTCGACCTGCGCGGCATCGACTGGGCGAAGAATCCGCTGGCGCTGGCCAGCGATCCCGGCATCGATTGTTTCGTCGAACTGATGGGCGGATCCGGCGAACCCGCGCTGTCGGCGATCGAGGCGGCGCTGAAATCCGGCAAATCGGTCGTCACCGCCAACAAGGCGTTGATCGCCAAGCACGGCATCAGGCTGGCGAAGCTCGCGGAAAAACACGGGGGCGCGCTGAATTTCGAGGCGGCGGTCGGCGCGGCGATCCCGGTGGTCAAGACGCTGCGCGAGGGCCTGGCCGGCACCGACATCAACCGCGTCTACGGCATCCTCAACGGCACCTGCAATTACATCCTGACCCGCATGGAACAGGAAGGCCTGTCGTTCGCCGAATGCCTGAAGGACGCCCAGCGCCTCGGCTATGCCGAGGCCAATCCGTCGTTCGACGTCGACGGTCATGACACCGCGCAAAAGCTCGCCATTCTGGCGAGCCTCGCCTTTGGCACCAAGGTCGCGCAGAGCGCCGTCTATGTCGAAGGTATCTCGTCCATCGCGCCGGAAGATCTGCGCGCCGCCGAACAGCTCGGCTATCGCGTCAAGCTGCTGGGCGTCGCGGTGCGGACCGCCAAGGGCATCGAACAACGCGTGCACCCGACCATGGTGCCAAAATCGTCCTCGATCGCGCAGGTGATGGGCGTCACCAATGCGGTGACCATCGATGGTGACGGCATCCCGCCGATCACCCTGGTCGGCGCGGGCGCGGGAGGCGCTGCGACGGCGTCCGCCGTGGTCGCCGATATCGCCGACGTCGCGCGCGGCATCCGCGCCAAGCCGTTCGGGCGCCCGGTGGACAAGCTGCGCGACACGCGCAAGGCGCCGATGGAGCGTCATGAGGGTGGCTATTATATCCGCCTGATGGCGCGGGATCTGGCAGGAACTGCCGCTACGATCGCCACGCGCCTGGCGGAACAGAAGATTTCCATCGAATCGATCGTGCAGCGCCACCCCGACGGCGTTGACGCAGCCAACGCGAAGGGCAAAGCTTCGCCGGTGCCGGTCATCCTGATTACCTATGCCACCAGCGAGGACGCCGTCTATCGGGCATTGCAGGCGGTGCAACGCGACAAGGTGATCTCTGGCCGGCCGCAGGTGATACGGATCGAAAAAAACTAGCGCGCGCTCCGAACGGATCGCGCGCCCAGTGATTGGTTGCGGGCTGAAAGACCCGCCGTGAAGTTTTGAGGAGTTTGCCGATGTCGACCCATATTTCCGTACCGCCGCAATTGTTGCTGGAGCGCATTCTCACGCTCGAAATCGTGCGGGTGACGGAGCGCGCGGCGGTGTCGTCGGCGCGCCTGCGCGGCCACGGCAACGAGAAGGCCGCCGACCAGGCCGCGGTCGACGCCATGCGCCGCGAACTCAACAAGCTGCCGATCGAAGGCACCATCGTCATCGGCGAGGGTGAACGCGACGAGGCGCCGATGCTGTTCATCGGCGAGAAGGTCGGGCTCAATGCCGGGCCGAAGGTCGATATCGCCGTCGATCCGCTCGAAGGCACCACGTTATGCGCCAAGAACATGCCGGGCGCGATCGCGACCATGGCGATGGCGGATGGCGGCACGCTGCTGCACGCGCCCGACGTCTATATGCAGAAGATCGCCGTCGGCCCCGGCTACAAGAAGGGCGTCGTCGAACTCGACGCGTCGCCGGCCGACAACGTGAAGCGGCTGGCCAAGGCCAAGGGGGTCGACGCTTCCGCGATCACGGTGCTGGTACTCGATCGTCCGCGCCACTCCGATATCATCCACGGCGTGCGCTCGACCGGAGCTGCGGTCCGCCTCATCACCGATGGCGACGTCGCCGGCGTGATCCATTGCGCCGATCCCGACAATACCGGGGTCGATATGTATATCGGCACCGGCGGCGCGCCCGAGGGTGTCCTGGCGGCGGCAGCGCTGCGCTGCATCGGCGGCCAGATGCAGTGCCGGCTGATCCTCGACAGCGAGGAGAAGCGCGAGCGCGCCCGCAAGATGGGCGTCAGCGACCCGCGAATGATCTACGGCATCGAGGACATGGCGCGAGGCGATTGCCTGTTCGCCGCCACGGGCGTCACCACGGGTTCACTGCTGTCGGGCGTCAAGTTCCGCAAGGATGTGATCGAGACCGAGACCGTGGTGATGCGTTCGGTCACCGGCACGGTGCGCTACATCAAGGCCGAACACCGCCAGCTCGAAAAATTCCACCTCGACTGAGGCCGCTGAAACCCCGAGGTCACTGACATGGCTGGCAATGTCGTCATCCGCCCCGTCGGCGAGGACGAGCGCGCCGCGTGGGAGCCGCTGTGGAACGGCTATCTTGCCTTCTACAAGGCAACGCTGGCGCCCGGCGCCAGCGACGTGGCGTGGCAGCGCTTTCACGATCCCGCCGAGCCGATGTTCCTGCTGGGCGCCTATGTCGACGGCAAGCTGACCGGCATCGTGCAGTACCTGTTTCACCGCTCGAGCTGGACGGTCGGCAATTACTGCTATCTGCAGGACCTGTTCGTCAGCGAGAGTGCGCGGGGGTTAGGCGTGGGGCGGGCGCTGATCGAGGCGGTGTACGAGAAGGCAAAAGCAGCCGGCGCCAGCCGGGTGCACTGGCTGACCCAGACCACCAACACGCAGGCGCGCATTCTCTACGATCAGGTCGCCGACAATTCCGGCTTCATGCAGTACCGCAAGATATTCTAGCTATCGTCATTCCGGGGCGATGCGAAGCATCGAACCCGGAATCCAGTAGTTATCGAAGCGAGATTCCGGGTTCGCGCTGACGCGCGCCCCGGAAAGACGATCATAGAGGGAGCAAGCAATGTCCGATATTTCTGCGGTTAAGGCGCTGGTGTTCGATGTGTTCGGCACTGTGGTGGACTGGCGCAGCAGCCTGATTTCGGATTTTACCAGATGGAACGAGAAACGCGGCATCAAGGCCGACTGGACCGCGCTGGTCGATGGCTGGCGCGCGGTCTACACCGCCTCGATGGACGAGGTACGCAAGCATCCCGAGCGCGGCTACATGATCCTCGACACCTTGCACCGGCAGTCGCTCGAAAGGCTCGTCGCGCAGCTCGGGATTTCCGGCCTGAGCGATTCCGACCTGCATTATCTGACGATGGGCTGGCACCGTCTGCATCCCTGGCCGGACAGCGTCTCCGGGCTGACGCGGCTGAAGACAAAATACATCATCTCGCCGCTCTCGAACGGCAATGTCGCGCTGTTGACCAACATGGCGAAGTTCGCCGGCCTGCCATGGGATCTCGTGATGTCGGCGGAACTGTTCCAGCACTACAAGCCCGACCCCGAAACCTATCTCGGCGCGGCAAAACTGCTCTGCCTGCCGCCGGAAGAGGTGATGATGGTGGCCGCGCACAACCACGACCTGAAGGCCGCCCAGAAACTGGGACTGAAAACCGCCTTTGTCGCGCGCCCGACCGAATACGGCCCCTTGCAGAAATACGATTTCGAAGCCAAGGGCGACTGGGATGTCGTAGCCAAGGATTTCAACGGCATCGCCGAACGGATGGGCTGCTAGGGCCGGCGTCGCGCGCTCTACGCTGGCGTTGGCTGCGCGCTGATGCGCTCGACAGGGGAATGAAATGAGTTTGTCCGGCATTTTCGCGCGAATAGTGGCGCTGATCGGCGCCGCTGCGTTGTTGTGGCGCCGGCGGCAAGGCGCGGCGTATGCGCCGGCCTGGGGCAGCGCGCCGGTGGTCCCGACGGCGAAACCGCAGGGCAGCATCCCGACGCTCAAGATGCCGACGGCCAGGGGATGGAGCGATGGGCAAATGCCGGTGGCAGCACCCGGGCTCAAGGTCAATGCGTTTGCGACCGGTCTCGATCATCCGCGCTGGATCGACGTGCTGCCGAATGGCGATGTGCTGATCGCCGAGTCGACACAGGTCGCGGGGCCCATCAGGAGCGTGTTCAGCTATGCGATGCAGGCGACGATGCGGCGTGCCGCCGCGCTCGGCGTCAGCGCCAACCGCATCACGCTGTTGCGCGACGTCGATGGCGACGGCATTGCCGAAAAGCGCGGAATATTCATGGAAGGATTGAGCCAGCCGTTCGGCATGGCGCTGCTGGGCGATACCTTCTATGTCGGCAATACCGACGGCGTGGTGGCCTTCCCGTATGTCGCGGGTGCGGATCGCATCACCGCGCAGGGAAGGAAACTCGCCAGCTTCAAGCCCGGCGGCCATTGGACGCGGAGCCTGCTGCCGAGCCGGGATGGCCGCAAGCTGTACGTCGGTGTCGGCTCGCTCACCAATATCGCCGACGACGGCATGGAAGTGGAGGAGGGCCGTGCTGCCGTCTATGAGCTCGATCTGGCTGCTGGTACGAGCCGCATCTTTGCCGGCGGCCTGCGCAACCCGGTCGGCCTGGCGTGGGAGCCAGCGACCGGCGTGCTCTGGACCGTCGTCAACGAGCGCGACGGCCTTGGCGACGAGACGCCTCCCGACTATTTGACCTCGGTCCGCGACGGGGGTTTCTACGGCTGGCCCTATTGTTACTGGGGGCAGACGGTGGACGATCGGGTGCCGCAGGATCCGGCCGCGGTCGCAAAGGCGATCACGCCGGACTACGCGCTGGGCGGGCACACCGCGTCGCTGGGTCTGTGCTGGCTGCCAGCCGGTACGCTCCCGGGATTCCCGGACGGCATGGCAATCGGGCAGCATGGCTCCTGGAACCGCAGCACGCTAAGCGGCTACAAGGTCGTGTTCGTGCCCTTCGCCAACGGGCGCCCGGCCGGGCCGCCCCGAGATATCCTGTCCGGCTTCCTCGCACCGGATGAGCGGGAGTCCTATGGCCGGCCGGTCGGGGTAACCCTCGGTCCCGACGGATCGCTTCTGGTGGCGGACGATGTCGGCAATGTGATCTGGCGCGTCACGGGTGAGCGGCAGCGCTGAACGCGTCCGCTCACCTTGGCAATGCAGGTATACGCGTCAGGCGGCCGAGACGCCCCGGGTGCCGGCTTCGGCCTTCTCCGCCCGGTGCGGCAGGACCCAGTCCGGCCGAATGAAGTGACAGGTGTAGCCGTCGGGATATTTCTCCAGATAATCCTGATGCTCGGGCTCGGCTTCCCAGAACGGTCCGGCGGGCGCCACCTCGGTGACGACCTTGCCCGGCCAAAGGCCGGAAGCATCGACGTCGGCAATGGTGTCTTCCGCGATCCGCTTCTGCTCGTCGCTGGTATAGAAGATGGCCGACCGGTAGCTTGCTCCCCGATCGTTGCCCTGGCGGTTCAACGTCGAGGGATCGTGGATCTGGAAAAAGAATTCGAGCAGCTTGCGATAGCTGATGGTCTTCGGGTCGAAGATGATCTCGATGGCTTCGGCGTGATTGCCGTGGTTGCGATAGGTCGCGTTCGGCACCTCGCCGCCGCTATAGCCCACCCTCGTTGAAATCACGCCCGGATACCGGCGCACGAGATCCTGCACGCCCCAGAAGCAGCCGCCGGCAAGGACTGCGCGTTCCGTTGCAACCGTCATGTCTGTCCTCCTACGTTTCGCCGCGAGGGTCGTTCCCGCAGCTCCGTCATCGCCCCATTATGGGGCCGAACGATGCAAAAGCGAAGATATGTACGAGGATGATCTTGCGCCAGCGGGCGCCGTCCGTCCGCCCAAGGTTCGCCCGACAAGCTTGCCGGAGCGGAACGAGCAGCGCCGCACCAAGGCGACGCATCCCGATCTCCTCACGGCTTCGCCGGCCGGAGAATCACGTCGTTTGCTTCAGGCGCCTGATGAGCCCGCGATGTTCGCGGCATCCGGCAAGGCCGGGATGTGTCAACAGCACGACCGGCGTTTGCGTCCCATCGACCCCGGCCAGGGCCAGGCGATCGACGTGCAGTCCAGGGTGGGAGCCGACAGACCCGCGAAGCAGCGCGTCCAGTTTGCCGTTCAGAAGTTCGGCAATGTCGTCGGTGACTTTCAGCGTCACCGTTTCCTTGGCGGTCGCAGCCTGACGAAGGTTGCGCACCGCCGGCGCGGCCATTTTCATGATTTGAGGCGCGACGCCCAGGCGAAGCTTTCGTCCTCGCAGGGCCGGTGCGGTCAATTCCGTCGCCCGCGAAATGATGTCGAACGCGGACTGGATGGCCGGCAGATACGCTTCTCCTTCATCGGTCAGGACGAGACTGCGCGGCAGGCGCCGAAACAGCGTGACGCCGAGAGCTTCCTCGAGCGATTTCACCTGCTGGCTCACGGCACCTGGCGTGACACACAGCTCGTCGGCGGCGCGCGTGAAACTGAGATGGCGCGCAGCCACTTCAAACGAGCGCAGACCGTTGAGGGGTGGCAGCCGATGACTCATCCCGAAATCCTCTTGCTGGACGAGCAGAATGTCATGCATCAGATTTTCTGCGTCAATCGCTCAATTCAATTCGTTTGCGCCTCGCCCGGGGGCTGCGATATCCGTGCTCGCGAAGCCAGCTCGATCTCCGAGAGACGAATGTCGAAGGACCCGATCTCCATGACTGCCACCGACGATGTCAAGAGCATCGAAGGCGTGATCCAGTGCTACCTCGACGGACTTTACGCGGGCGATGCCGACAAGATCGCCGGCGTATTTCATCCGACGAGCGCGCTGACCAGCGTTACGGGCGAGGGCGAACTGGTTATCACGCCCCGAGACAGCTGGCTGGACAAGGTTCGGGCCAGACCATCGCCGAAGCAGCAGGGCCTGTCCCGCCACGATCAGGTGCTGGCAATCGACCTCATCAGTCCGACGATGGCCTATGTGAGGCTCAAATGCGCCATCCCACCGCGTTTCTTCACCGATCAGTTGTCCCTGCTCAAGATCGATGGCCGCTGGCAGATCGCGCAAAAGGTCTTCATGACCGAGATGAGGGAATAGCCTGCTCCAGGTTTGCGATGATCATTCGATTGAAATGGCGTGGCGCGCCGCCGCGTGACGTGGCGGCCGATCGGTGAGGAAAACGGCGATGAGCGCACTCGACGACTATCTGGTCGATCCCAGGCTATCGTTGCTGGACAAGACGCGTATCCAGGCCCAGGTCCTGGTGCCGGTGCTGCGGGCCCTGCGCTCGGAACTGGGGCAGGAGAGAGCCGACAGCATCGTCAGGCAAGCCTTGCGCGACTGGTCGAAACAGTTGTTCGCCGCGGTGGGCGACAGCGTCGATGGCAGCCCGCGGCGCAAATGGGCGGCGATGCACACCGCCATGGCCGAAATCACCGAGCAGGCGGTAACGGTGGAGATGCGCCGCCACGACAGCGAAGCGCTGGAGTTCGATGTCACGCACTGCCGGTTTGCGGAGTTCTTTCGCGCGCTCGGCGAGCCGGAACTCGGGGCGCTCTTGATCTGCGAGACCGATTTCGATATCGCCGCGGCCGGCGGCAGCGAGGTCAGCTTCACGCGCGACCAGACGATCATGCAGGGCGCCGCGACCTGCAGGTTCAGGTATAAGTTCGCGGCGCGATGAGAAGGGGGCCGACCGGTCCGGCCACAAAAGTCGATCCCGATCTGGTCGGATAGGGCCGGCAGTCCCGGCGCGTTAAACGCCGAGAAAGCGCTGCAACATTTCCGGTTTTGCCTTGATTTCCTGCGCGGGCCCCTCATGAACGATATGGCCGTTGTTGATGATGTAGACGCGGCTCGCCAGCGCCAGCGTCGCCGCCAGATTCTGTTCCACCAGCACGATGGTCTGCCCCGCTGCGGCAAGCTTGCGGCAGGCGCTTACCAGATCGCGCACGATCACGGGAGCCAGCCCCTCGAATGGCTCGTCGAGCAGGATGATCTTGGGGTCTCGTACCAGCGCGCGGGCGATCGCCAGCATCTGCTGCTCGCCGCCGGACAGGTCGGTGCCGCTGCTGCCGCGACGCTCTTTCAGGCGTGGGAACATGCCGTAGATCCGTTCGAGCGGCCATTTGGCCGACGCCGTCAGCCCGGCGAGGATGATGTTCTCCTCGACGTTGAGGCTGCCGAAGATTCGGCGATCTTCCGGCACCAGTTGCATGCCGGCCTGGGCGATGACGTGGCTCTTCTTGCCGGCGAGATCGGCGCCGTCGAGCACCACCTTGCCGCTCTTCGGCGTCACCACACCCATCAGGCTCTTGAGCGTCGTCGACTTGCCGGCGCCGTTGCGCCCGAGCAATGCCACGACCTCGTTGCGCTCGACGCGCATCGCGACATCGAACAAAATGTGGGAATCGGCGTAATAGGCGTTCAGGCCCGAGACCTCGAGCAGGCTCATTCGAGCACCCCTCCAAGATAGGCTTCCTGTACCGCGGGATTGGCCTTGATTTCGTCGGGTGTCCCTTCGACCAGCACGCGACCTTCCTGCAGGACCGTGACTCGCTCGGCCAGTTCGAACAGCGCGTCCATGTCATGATCGATCACGATCATGGTGCGACCCTGGCTGATCGATTTCAGCAGCTTGACGGTCTCCTGGCGTTCTTGCGGGCTCATGCCGGCGAGCGGCTCGTCGAGCAGCAGGAGACTTGGCGAGGTAGCAAGCGCGAGACCGATTTCCAACCGCCGCTTCTCGCCATAGGCGAGATCGGAGACTTTGGTGTCGGGCCGGCCGGCCAGACGCACCAGGTGCAGCGTCTGTTCGACCCGCTTCTTGAGACCCGGTACCGATTCCGGGTCCCTGAACAGATCGAGCTTGAACTTGCCGCGCAGATCAGCGAGCACCGCGACCGTCAGATTCTGGCGCACGGTTAGTTGGGTGAAGAGCTGGTTGACCTGATAGCTCTTGGTCAGGCCGAGTTGGCAGACGTCAGTCACGCTCTTCCCGGTGATGTCGCGGCCCTCGAACAGGATCTTGCCCGAGGTCGGCGGAATCTCGCAGGTCAGCATCTTGAAAAAGGTCGACTTTCCAGCGCCGTTCGGCCCGATCACGCCGCGCAATTCGCCGTGATTCACGGTGAAGTCGATGTCACTGTTGGCGCGAAGCCCGCCATACTGCTTGCTGAGCCCGCGCGCCTGCAGGATCGGCCCGCTGGTGCGATCGCCCGCGCGCTTGTGCGGCGTCATCCCCGCCGCGCCAATGTCGGGAGCCCCGCTGAAATCGGCAAGCGACTCGGCCTCGGTCGCCTCTGCCGGTCTTTCGCGGCGAGCAAGAAATTCATACAGGTCCTTGAGGCCGCCAATGATGCCGCGCCGCAGGAACGTAACCAGCAGCACGAACACGGTGCCGAGCACCAGCTTCCAGGCCGCGCCGAGCCCGAGCGCGGATTGCAGGAAATCCTGAAGAAACAGCCAGACGGCAGCGCCCAGCAGCGGCCCGAACAGGGTACCGATACCGCCGATCGCGGTCTGCATCACCAACTGACCTGAGGTTTCGAAGGTGAAGGCGTCCGGCGGCATGAAAGCCTGCAAGACGCCGAGCAGGCCGCCGGCAAAACCGGCGTAAGCGGCGGCAATCACGAAGGCGGCCAGCTTGTACCCGTGGACATTGTGGCCGACCGCCTGCGCGCGCAGCGGGTTTTCCCGGATCGCGCTCAGGATCGCGCCGACCGGCGAGCGCACGATGCGCAGCGCGATCACGATGCCCACGAAGTAGCAGACCGCCAGAAACCGATAGAGGGACCAGCCGTCGGTGAAGCGAAGCGTGGCAAATCCCAGGTTGAAATTCGGCATCGGCACCCCGGGCAGGCCGTTCTCCCCGCCGGTAAAGGCCGACAGCGGATTGAACTCGACGAAGAAGAACACCTCCGCGATCGCCACGGTAATCATGGCAAAGTAAATGCCGGTACGCCGCAGCGCGATCAGCCCGACCAGATAGCCGACCGCGGCGGCGGCGATCATGCCGACGACCAGCGCCAGCAACACGTTCGGAAATCCCGCGCGGGTCAGGAGATAGGCGGCGACGAAGCCGCCGGTGCCGTAGAACGCGGACTGCCCGAACGACAGCAAGCCGGTATAGCCGAACAGAATATCGAAGCCGATCCCGAACAGTCCCCAGACCAGGATGCGATTGACGGTGTTCGGGGCAAACCCGAGATGCGGCAGGATGAACGGCGCCGCGATCAAACCGGCCGCCGTGAATAGTTCGATGAGGTAGCGCCGTTGCTTGGGCATCAGCCGGCCACCTTCATTCGCGCCCCCTGGTGCCGAGCAGTCCGTAGGGACGCACGACCAGGACGAGAACCATGGCGGCAAACAGCATCACGTAGGCGTAGCCGGGATTGACCATGGACGTGATACTGATGATCTCGCCCGCAATCAGGCCGCCGAGAATCGCCCCCGGAAATGAGCCGACGCCGCCGATTACCACCACGACGAAGGTCTGGACCAGGATGTCGTCACCGATGCCCGGCGTGAGCGACACCACCGGCGCATTGATTATTCCGGCAAAGCCCGCCGCCATCGCGCCGATACCGAACACGATCATGAAGACGCGATATACGTTGATGCCAAGCGCATCGACCATCACCGAGTCCTCGATGCCGGCCCGCACGATCATTCCGATCCGCGTCCGGTAGAGGACGACGAACAGCGCGGTCAGCGCAACGGCGATGATCCCGACCACGGCCAGCCGGTATGTCGGATAGAACATGAAACCGAGCGAAGTGATGCCCGCGAACAACGGCGGCGGGGGCACCATTTGCGATTGACTGCCAAACATCAAACGCACGAGTTCGACGAAAACGATGCCAAGGCCGAAGGTAACCAGAAGCTGATCCTCGTGGGGCCGATCGTAGAAACGCCGGATGATGATGCGTTCCATCAGAATGCCGACGATCGCCACGAACAGCGATCCGGCGAGGACTGCGGCGACGAACGAACCGGTGTACTCGTAGGCGACAAAGCCGGCGTACCCGCCGAGCATGAACATAGCGCCATGCGCGAGATTCAGGACTCCAAGGGTGCCGTATATGATGGTCAGGCCGGATGAGATCAGCGCCAGCAAAGCGCCGAGCGCCAGCCCGTTGAACACCTGTGAAACGAAATTAGCCCAATTGACCATTTTCTTGTGTCGCGCGAACCAGTGGCCTTTGAAAATAATGACGTTCGTAAAGCAATAAGCGACGCGCCGCGGGCGGTCATCGTCCGCCCGCGGCGCCCTGGTGCCGTCGATCTCAGGTATAGTCGCCGAGCTGGCAACCGAATGCGTCCGGCTTCTGCATCAGGCCCTTGCCGGGGACGATTTCGACGATGTCGTAATAGTCTTCCTTGCCCTTCATGTCCTTCTGCGCCTTGCCCTTGACGATGATCACCGGGCGGACGCACTGGTGGTCCTCCTTGCGGTAATGGACATCGCCGACGAGCGACGGAATGGTCTCTTCTTTTTCGTAGACCTTGATGACATCCGGAGGATAGAAGCTGCCGGCCTCCTCGACCATGCGGGCCCAGTGCACGAAGCTGATATAGGCGTTTTCGGCGCCCCATTCCGGCTTGTAGCCGTACTTCTTCTCGAAGGCGGCGTTGAACATCTTGGCAAGCGGGAACTTGTCCTCCAGCGTCCACCAGTAGTCGGTGGCGGCATAGACCCCCTGCATCAACCCGCCGGTTTCACGCGCCAGGAACGGCACCTGGTAAGGCACCACGAGCTTCATCTTGTCGAGTACGCCGAACTGCTTGGCTTGCTGAATCGACAGCACGGCGTCATGCCCCCAGTTGACGTTGACGAGAATGTCGGCGCCGGAGTTGGCGACATTGAGCAGGTAGGAGGAGAAGTCAGGCGCGCCGAGCGGTGAAACCTGGTTGGTCACGGTGGTCCATCCGTCGGCCGCGGTATTGTCCTGCATGGATTTCGTGACGGTATGGCCATAGGTATAATCCGGCGTCATATAGGCCACTTTTTTGTTCTTGCCGAACGCCTTGACAAGAACCGGAGTGATGGCCGCCGCCGCGGTCTGACCGAAGAAGTTCTGGCGGAAACCGTAGCGCACGCAGTCCTTGCCGGTGGTGTCGTTCGAACCGGAGATGCCGCAGACGAACAGCACTTTCTCCCGCTGCGCCAGCTTGTTGAGCGCGACCGCGACCGCGCTGGAAGTGCCGCCCGTGATCATCACCGCCTTGTTCTCGGAGATGAACCGCTGCTGCGCCTGCACGGCCTCGTTCGGCTTGGCGGCGGAATTGGCGACGCCGAGCTTCAGCTGCTTGCCGAGCACGCCCTTCTTGGTCTTGGGCGAGATCTTCCGGACCAGTTCGTTGCCTTCGTTGATGTGCTCGACCGCGAGCTGATAGCCTTTCAGCTCGTCTTCGCCCTGCACGGCATAGGTGCCGGTACGTGGCACGGATGCGCCGATGAAGACCGTGTCGCCTTGCGAGCCTTCGGGCCAGGTTCCCATCGGGGCCATGCCGACGGCCAATGCCGGCCGGGAAATGCCGCCAGACAGCATTGTTCCGCCGATCAAGCCGGCGCCTCCCTGCAGCAGGGTGCGCCGCGACACGAACGAATTCATGCTTTGCTCGAATAATCTCTTGGTCATTGCTTGATCCTCCCTGGACGTGTTCCGTTATCGTGCATGATGGAACCGGCGAGCGACCTGCCGCCGGGCAGCACTATTTTGACGGGAGAGTTTCATTCAAGGCAGTTCCGGGTCAATGTGACTTTGGTTGAATTAATCGAACCCAGTAACGTATCGTGCCACGATATAATGCCTTCGTTTTAATCTTGAATTGGGTCGGTTCCATCTTTTAAGGAAAATACGTCCACTCTAGGATGCTCGGTATACGTCTCCACTGATATTCCACGGGCCAATATATGAAAGTAATGAAGGCGAAATCGCAATCGTGGAGGAACCGGGACGCGCCAGCGGCCGACGAAAACGAAAAACTCCCAATCGGCACCGGAACGACTCCAAGCGGCGACCACGACCGCCATGCAGGCTCTCCCCGCTTGAACATCATACCCCACGCGGGCTCCGCGGTTTCGCAGGGCGTCTCGGCCAAGAAACAGGTCAAGAAACAGGAGCGGCGAAAGCTCAGCATTCGCGCGGAAAACGTGCTTAAAATCCTGGCCGTGGAACTGACGGGCGAAGAACCTCCGCGGGGCCGATGGGTGCCGTCTGAACTCCTGTTGCAAAGGTTGAGTTACAAGCACCTCGCGACCGCCCGGAACTGCGGTCCCCAAACGACCGCCGAGATCATTGAATGGGCGCAGGGAAGGGGGACAGATATCCGGCGTTCCTTCCATGCCGGAAAATCGTTCGCCGCCGTTTGGCAGCGCGTCGTTGCAAAATGTTCGACCGGCGAGGTCTCAAAGGCCGAGATCGCCGAGGCGCTCGAGACCTCGAACTCGACGCAAGAACACGCGAATTCCGGTCGCGCTTCAGAAGGTACTTCTGCAATTCATCCGTTCGCCGAACGAATGAATTTCGCGGACCTGAAAGACGATCGGGAGGTCTGCGGACCTTCGAGGTAATGCCTCCATCCGTCCCGCCGGCGGAGCATCGGTTATTTCGCCGCTGATATCGTCATTTCGATTGCGATGTGACAGTACAGAGGAACCCGGTTTGACGGGCAAGGGGCGGTGGGATGGTTCGGTCGAAAGGAGGGAAGCCGTTGGCCGCGACAAGGACGCGCGGCAAGGCGAAGGCATCCGTCGACTACGAAGCCCTCGCCCAATTTCGCTATCGATTGAGGGTTTTTCTCGAATTCGCCGATACCAACGCCAGAAAGGTTGGGCTGACTTCACGACAGTATCAGGCGCTCCTTACCATCAAGGGGCTTTCCGGTGAGAAGCCAATGTTTGTCGGCGAGCTCGCCGGATTTCTGCTTATCCGGCATCACACCGCGGTGGAACTCGTGGGTCGCATGGTAAGACTTGGGCTTCTGCAGAGGACAGTTGACGCGAGTGACAACAGGCGTGTGCGGGCGACCCTCACGAAGAAGGGAAATTTACTCCTGCGGAAGGTCGCAGCTGTCAACTTCAGACATTTGGGAGCGTCCAGTCTCACGCTGTCCAGAATAACCAGGCTGTTCGGCCGGCAGCGCGGCTGACGGCGACGGGACACAACCCGACGGGCAAATCAGCCCGCTGTTCTCCGAGGTGCCTGTCAAGCCCCCTTCGAAAAAATATTCTGGTTTTCCGAAATGGCAAATCAGTTCTGTATCCCCGCCATCCCGCCCCACACGGAGGGGCGTTGCGCAACGTCACGAACGCGGGGCGGGATGCGGTGGACGCGGACGGCGCTTTTGACGAGAGCGCCTGAGGCGGACGGCGAAGGCGTGTGGTCCTGATGCCCCGACGCTGGCATCAAGTTGGCGGCAACATCCGCCAATGACGGTGGCAAGAAAGCCCGGTCACCGGGGAGAGCACGTTATAAGCCGTAAAACCATTGCGCAGGGAAGGCCGGACTGCTTCCGCTGAACCTGTATGCTCGTGTGCGCTCTTCTATCCCCATTGCACGCGAGACCGCGGGTGCAGCGCGCACCCGGCTTTCCCTGCGCCCTCTCTGCTTTTCAGGAGGGTGAAAGTTAAGCAAGACTCGGGCGCCCGGCGCCGCGGGATCGCGAAGCCGTACCTCAATTGCCCTCAGGAATCGCGCGGGGGAAGACGGGTATAAGTCGGCGCCGGCGCGCAAGAATCATTGAACCCGGGACGATCTGGCCTATCTGCTGGGAGCATGGCGCTCTCCGCATCCGTATTGCCTGTCGAACCGCCCACGGCGTTTCTCGGCGTGTCGCATTCCGTGACCGGGAAATTGTGGCGCGACCGGCTCGATGCGCGGGGTGCCGCACGGGCGCTGGCGATCGCGCAGCGCTACCAATTGCCGGAGATGCTGGCGCGGGTGCTGGCCGGACGCGACGTCGCGATCGACGCGGTCGAGGACTTTCTCGATCCCACCATCCGCAAGATGATGCCCGATCCCTACACCGTGACGCAGATGGAAGCCGCGGCAAAGCGGATCGCGGATGCGGCTGCGCGCGGCGAAAAAGTCGCGATCTTCGGCGATTACGACGTCGACGGCGCGACGTCGGCGGCGCTGCTCGCCTGGCACCTGCGCCATTGCGGACTTGATCCCCTGATCCACATTCCCGACCGGATTTTTGAAGGCTACGGCCCCAATGTGGAGGCCATCAACATGCTCGCCGGCAAGGGCGCGACGCTGCTGGTGACGGTCGATTGCGGCACTACCAGCCTGGAGCCGCTCAAGGAGGCGCGGCGGCTCGGGATGTCGGTCGTCGTGATCGATCACCATCAATGCGGCGATGAACTGCCGGAGGTCGAGGCGCTGGTGAATCCGAACCGGCCTGACGACCTCTCCGGCCTCGGCCATCTCGCCGCGGTCGGTCTCGTGCTGGTCACGCTGGTCGCGGTCAATCGCGAGCTGCGCGCCCGCGGCTTCTGGACTCCAGAGCGGCCGGAACCGGATCTGCTCGGCATGCTGCATCACGTCGCGCTTGGCACCGTCGCCGATGTTGCGCCGCTGATCGGACTCAACAGGGCCTTTGTGGCAAAAGGCCTGATCGCGATGCGGCGCCGCGATCATGTCGGCCACACCGCGCTGATGGACGTGTCGCGGCTGAACGGCCCGCCGGAAGCCTGGCATCTCGGCTTCATGTTGGGGCCTCGCATCAACGCCGGCGGCCGGATCGGGCGCGCCGATCTCGGCGTGCGGCTGCTGTTGGAAGGCGATGTCTCGGAGGCAGCAAGGATCGCCGCCGAACTCGATCGCCTCAACACCGAGCGCCGTGTCATCGAGCAGATGGCGGAGGCGCAGGCCGAAGCCGAGGCGCTGGCCTCGCTCGGGCTGGAAGACAAGGGGTCAGTGATCGTCACGGCGTCGGAAGGCTGGCATCCCGGCGTGGTGGGCCTCGTTGCCTCCAGGCTGAAAGAGAAATTCTCGCGGCCCGCCTTTGCCATCGCGCTGGAGCCCGGCGGCATCGGCACCGGCTCGGGGCGCTCGATCGGCGGCGTCGACCTCGGCAAGGCGGTGCGGCAGGCGGTGAAAGACGGCCTGTTGCTGAAGGGCGGCGGCCACGCCATGGCCGCGGGCGTGACCTTGCGCAAGGAGAAACTGGCGGAGTTCCGCGCCTATATGGAAAGCGCGCTGGCCGCCGACGTCGCGGCCTCGCGCCATGTCAACGAGCTCTTCATCGACGGCGCCGTCAGCGCGCGTGCGGTGACGCCGGAACTGGCGGCGACGCTCAATCGCGCCGGGCCCTTCGGCAGCGGTAATCCTGAGCCCGTGATCGCGCTGCCGGCGCATCAGCTGGTCTATGCCGATGAAGTCGGCCAGGCGCATCTGCGCGTCCGCTTCAAATCCGGCGACGGCGCCATCGTCAACGGCATCGCGTTTCGATCGATCGGGCAAAAACTGGGCGACGCGCTGGTCGCGAACCGCGGCCAGCCGCTGCATGTCGCCGGATCGCTCGCGGTCGATCGCTGGCAGGGCAACGAGCGCGTGCAGTTGCGCGTGATCGATGTCGCAGTGCCGGACCAGGGGCCGGCGATCATCAGATAAATCTTCAAGAACGGATCGGACGCGGAAATGACCGGGCAGGTTCAGGGCAAGGTCACCGGGACCGAACTCGTCATCGACGGTGGCATGAACGCGGGCGGGGTGCGGCGGACCTAACCGCCTTGCCGCAGCCGCGCCAGCACCTTCAGCCCGCCATAGCCGTCGGCGGGCTCCAGCCCCATCCTCAGCTGATAATCCTTGACCGCCTTCATGGTGTCGTTGCCGACGCGGCCGTCGGTGCCGCCGGTGTCAAAACCTGCTTTCGTCAAGCGGACTTGCATTTCCTGCACTTCGGCGAGCGTCAGTGCGCGCTCGGAGCCTGGGAACGGCTGAAGGAAGGGCGGCGCGCCCAGGATGCGGTCGCCGAGATGGCAGATCGCCAGCGCGTAGTTCATCGACGGGTTGTAGCTGCGCACCGAGTAGAAGTTCGGTCCCAGCAAAAACGCCGGACCGCCCGGTTCGGGTATCCAGAGCTTCGCGGAGGCATTCGGTTGCGGAAACGGCTGGCCGTCGGCTCGGGAGACGCCGGCGCCGGCCCATGCCGCGTAGCTGCGGCTGCCGCCGGAGGCGTGGCCCGGCACGCGGACTTCATGACCCCAATGTTCGCCGCGGTGGTATTTGCCGCGGTCGACCAAATAGCGCGCGGTGGAACCGAGCGCGTCGTCCGGCTTGCCGAATGGCGATACGCGGCCGTCATGGTCGTAATCGATGCCGACATGGAGCCAGACTTCCGGCATCCACTGGGTATGTCCCATCGCGCCGGCCCACGAACCCCGCATTTCCTCCGGCGTGCTCCAGCCTTTGTCGACGATCCGCAAGGCATTGATCAGCTCGCTTTGCCAATAGGCCTGGCGGCGCGGCGCATTCCAGGCGAGCGCCGCCAGCGACGGAAACACGGGGCGCATGTGGTTGCGCTGTACCCGGGGATCGCCAAAGGCGGATTCGACTCCCCACAGCGCCAGCAGGGTGCCGCGCTCGACGCCGTAATCATGCTCGATCCGCGCAAACAGCGCCTCGTTTTTCCGCAGCGCTTCCTTGCCGGCGGCGATGCGCCAGTCCGAGACGCGGCGATTGATGTATTGCCACGTCTCCTCGCTGAACTCCGGCTGGTCCTGCATCTGATCGAATACGGACATGTCCGGTTCGATGCGTCCCATGACGCGGTTCCAGGTCCTCTCGGAAATGCCCTTGGCCAACGCACGTGCGCGGAAGCGGTCGCGCCATTGGTCGAAGCCCGGCGGGGCCGCGGCAAACGCGCTGAGCGGAGAGGCGAGCAGAGCGCCGGCCGCAAAGCCGGATCGCAGCAGGGCGCGGCGCGTTGGCCGGTTCGGGGAATCAGGCTGTTTCATCGCGGCAGTCTAGCGGCGCGGGCGAGGGGGCGGCAGTGCCCCTCGCTGCGGCAACTAGCCGTCCTGTTGCAGCTTTGCGGCAATCTCGGACAACCAGCGCCGCCCCGTGGCCTGGGCCGAGTGGCTCAGGCCCGCCGTCAGCCGCCGTTCCAGCGCCATCGCGTGTCGCCGGCATTGATCGAGCAATGTCAGATCGCGCATGGTATCAATGCTCTTATGACCTGACAGAGTACTTATAACGTGAGGTGATGAACATGTCACATGCCCGCAGTGAATATGAAAACTTCAAGGCGCTGGCGCCGGACGTTTATGACAGCGTTCTGGCGCTCGGCAAGATCGCCGCCAAGGCCGGCATCGACAAGCAGCTGCTGGAGCTGATCAAGCTGCGCGCCTCGCAGATCAACGGCTGTGCGTTCTGCGTGCAGCATCACATCCTGCTGAGCGAGAGCCTCGGCATTCCCCTCGACAAGCTCAACCTGCTCGTGGTCTGGCGCGAGGCGCCGTTGTTTTCGCCGCGCGAGCGCGCGGCGCTGGCGTGGACCGAGGCGCTGACCTTGCTGCCGGGCGGCGTCAGCGACGAAGTCTATGCGGAGGCGATCGCGGCGTTTTCCGAGAAGGAACTGCTCTACCTCACCTCGGCGATCGCCTCGATCAATGTCTGGAACAGGTTCGGCGCTCCCTATCGCTGGACCCCGGCGGCGCGGCAAAAGGCGGCTGCTGCGGCGGCGTCATAGTTGTGGATCGCGGTTAGTTGTCGCCGCGTTCCGGCGCGCTGTGGGAGACGGCGTCCTCCGGCAGCGCATGCGCCACGGCCGGCGAGGCGGCGACTTCGGGCCCGATTTCGCGGCCGCGCCCGTGGATCAGACGCTCATAGGCCGAGATCAGCGTGACGTAGGGATTGACCCAGATCCAGCCGTCGCGCGTGAACACCTGCACGTCGAAATGCAGATGCAGGCTGGTGCCGTTGGGGTGGTCGAGATAGTTGGAAACCACGCCGATCTTCTCGCCTTCGCCCACGCTGCGGCCGTTCAGCACGCCGTCGGCATCGAGCGCGGCCGGGTTCATGTGCATATAGCGAAAGCGAACGTGTTCGGTGCTGGTATTGACCTGCAGCGTGACCGCCTGCTGCTTTGGCGTGCGGATCACGACGCTGTCGCGGACGGCGACCACCGGCCGCTGCTTGCGGTCGCAGCGTTCGGCGCCTTCGATATTCGGCGGACACGGCGCGGGGCGGATGTCCTCGCCCTGATGGCCAAAGCCGCCGGGGCACTGGCCCACATTGAAACTGCGGGCTTCGCAAAAATTGTCCCGCCAGGGGTAGCTGGTAGTTCCGCCAGCCAGCTCGTCCGGCGGCTGGTCGCTCGATCTGCGGCTCCTGAATTCCTGCGAATGGACGAACGCGATCGGTCTTTGCAGCGGAAACCGGATTTGGGAGTAGGCGATCAAGTCGGCATGGCCGCCTTGCCTGCGCGAGCCTGACCTGGCGATGATGTCGCCGCTCGGGCGATAGGTGAAATCGGGCGAACGTTCCGCCGGCCGGCCGGAAATTCCGGCCGCGACATCCATTCCTGGCCGCGAGGGCTGGCCGCCGGCGACATGCAACGCTCTGAGGAAACGCTCGGCGACGGGATAAGCCTCGCGGCAGGCCAGCCGCCGCGCCCGCGGCGCCGAGTCGAGGCACTGGATCGACACCACATAGGGAACGCCAAAGCGGGTGAAGGCATAGCGCACATAACCTTCCCGGATGAAGCGGCGCAGGTCGGGAAACTCCGCCGACATTGCCTTGACCGGCTCGCCCTTGCCGCCGGCGGGATCGTCGATGCCGTAGATCAGCACCGATCCGGTGATCTGGACTTCGACCGGCCTCGCAAAGGTCCGTTGCGGCATGCCGTCGCCAGCGCCGGGCTCCAGCGAAAACACAGCGTCGTAGCCGGCGGGGCCGGCGTCGAACATATCGGCGGTCCGGAAGTCGGCCTGATAACGCGACAGCGAGAGGCTCGTCGGCGCGCCATTCAACCGCGCGTCGAAGTACGCCGCGGTGTCGAAGGGCAGCAGCACCGGCACCGGACTGCGCCCGATGCCGGCGAAGACCGGCGAGGTCACCGCGTTCAGCTGCACCAGCGCCGGCATCGAACGCGGGTCGGACAAGGGCAGCCGGTAGCGGCGGGTCAAGGTGAACGCGGCCGCCGCCGCCGGCCGTGTATTGATCTCGGACCGGAACTGGTCGAGCGCGGCCCGCCAATCGACGTGGACCGCCGAGATCGCGGGCGTCCGGAATTCGTCGGCCTGCGCGGCGTTACCCGCAGCCAGCAGCACCAGCAATGTCAGAGTAGGGAAAGCCAGCCGGGGCAAGAAACGGCAGACAGTGTTGTTTCTCAACCGCCCCCGCAACATGCCCGGATATCGCCTAGTCCTTTGCGCGCTCGACGTAAGATCCGTCTTCCGTCATGATCACGATTCGTGTCCCGACGCCGATATGTGGCGGCACCGCGGTACGCACGCCGTTGGAGAGGATAGCAGGCTTGTAGGAAGACGACGCAGTCTGACCCTTGGTGACCGGTTCGGTGTCCACGACTTCCAGCGTCGCGCGCTGCGGCATCTGGATCGCCACGGGAAGAACGCCGTGAAGCGACAGCTTCACCTGCATATTTTCCTGCAAGTAAGGCGCGGCCGAGCCGATGACATCCTTCGCCACCATCACCTGATCGTAGGTTTCGGTGTTCATGAAATGGAAGCCGTCGGCATCCTCGTAGAGATAGTTGAAATTGTGATCTTCGATAGTGGCCTTCTCGACCTGGTCGGTGGTCTTGTAGCGCTCGGAAATCTTTACCCCATCGCTGATCCGGCGCATTTCGATCTGGCTGACCGGAGTTCCCTTGCCGGGATGGATGTTTTCGGCGGTCAGGACCACGTAAAGCTTGCCGTCTTGCTCGATGACGTTGCCCTTGCGAATAGAACTGGCGATGACTTTCAAAGCTGTTTTTCCTGGTGTTCTGGCCCGGGACCGATCAGGACATGGGCATCCCGAGGCCAGCGAAGCGGTTTCGGGCTGCAACATACTGATTTTGCCGATGGATGCCAGCGTTTTACGGGCTTTGCGGAGGGCTCGCAACGGCCGAAAAGGATCGGATCTGGCGCGGACGGCCGTGCGCGGTAAGCCGCTCATTCCGATGGGGTGCCGGGAATCTTGACAACCTCGGCGTGGTGCTCGGCGAAGTCGGCAGGGACGGAAAACGTCCCGGTTTTCAGATCATAGACGCAGCGCCAGCCTTCGATCCACGGCAGCGGTTTTTCTTCGCCTTGGGCGTCAAACGACAGGCTGATCGCGACGTAGCGGCTATCGGGCCAATTTTCGCCCAGCCAGGCGTAGTTATCCTCCATCCCCTTGAGCAGGATGGCTTGCGCATGGTCCAGCGAATCCCGGTCCTTCGGGTCCCGATGCAGCGCTTTGGATGCCGGCGAATCGAAGAAATGATCCCAGGCCAGGTGGCCGAGCGGTTTTTTGGTCGCGCGCAGGAATTGATTCCCCTTCTTCCGATACAGAAAGCCGTCCGGGCTAGATCGAAATCCAGCCGCGTAGCCTGCCAAATCGTCACCCTCACCGGGATTCAGAAGAAACCCATGCCGATGTTTCCCGTCGAAGGTCCAGAATGGTAAAGGTAACCCCCATCCTTCGGATTCCTGGAATACTGTTCCACCTGCACCGCTCGGTCGGGCGATATGACAGCGTATTCGGCGCTGAGCTTGAAACCGGCCCGGGGACTATCGGCAAACGCCGGCGCCGCCGTGACGATGCCAAGAATCAGCAGAATCCATATTCCAAGCGATTTGTAGTCAAACATGGCTTGATTCCAGGTTCACGGTTAGTCATCGAAACGGTGCCGGCGGTTCTGACGAACAGGCGGATGGCGCAGCAGCAGAAATGGCCGAGATGACCGAAAGCCCCCCAGGCAAGACTGCCGACGCACCGTCGCCGTGGTGGGCGCCCGCGCGGTACGCCGATATCAGGCCGTTTTTGATGGCGAGGCGGGCGGTGACCGGGGCCATCAGGGACTGGTTTGACGAGCAGGGTTTTGTCGAGGTCGAAACCGGGATTCTGCAAGTTTCGCCCGGAAACGAGATTCACCTGCATGCGCCGCGCACCGAGCTCCGGCGCGCCGACGGCAGCCGCGCGACGCGCTATTTGCGGACCTCGCCGGAATTCGCAGCCAAGAAACTGCTGGCGGCCGGCGAGCCCAGGATTTTCGAGTTCGCACGGGTGTTTCGCGACCGCGAGCGCGGCGATCTGCACCTGCCCGAATTCACCATGCTGGAATGGTACCGGGCCGATACGGGGTATGACGCCGTCATGGCCGACAGCGTGGTCGTCATTGCCCATGCCGCGCAGGCGACCGGCATCGGGCAGTTTTGCTTTCGCGGCCGGACGGCCGACCCCTTTGCCGAGCCGGAACTGTTGACAGTCGCAGCCGCTTTCGAGCGCTTCGCCGGAATTGACTTGCTGGACACGGTTGCCGATGGCAAAGGCGACCGCGCGCGGCTGGCTTCAGCCGCAGGGCGGAAGGTACGGGTCAGCGATGACGACACCTGGTCGGATATTTTCAGCAAGGTGCTGGTCGAGCATGTCGAACCCATGCTGGGGCAGGGGCGCTTGACCATTTTGTTCGAATACCCGGTTCCCGAGGCGGCGCTGGCGCGCGCGAAGCCGTCCGATCCGCGCGTCGCCGAGCGCTTCGAGATTTATGCCTGCGGAGTTGAGCTTGCGAACGGGTTTGGCGAACTGACCGACGCGCGCGAACAGCGGCTTCGCTTCACGGAGGCGATGGACGAAAAGCAGCGGCGCTATGACGAACGCTACCCGCTCGACGAGGAGTTTCTCGCCGCCGTCGCGGCAATGCCGGAAGCAAGCGGCGTCGCGCTCGGCTTCGACCGGTTGGTGATGCTGGCCGGCGGCGCAATCAGGATCGATCAGGTGGTGTGGACGCCGCCCGCGGGTGATGCATGACCAATACTGATTTCAACAAGAGACCTGTCAGTTTCAAGCCGACCGCGGCGTTGCGCGATCCCATCGAACTGGTTGCCCATGGCCTGGCTTCCGTCGCGGATCTTCCCGATCTGGAAAAGGTCGCGGCGCGCTATGCGGTCGCGGTGACGCCGGCCATCGCCGCGCTGATCGATCCCGACGATCCCGACGATCCGATCGCGCGCCAGTTCATTCCGCGTGCCGAGGAATTGGTGACGGGAGAGAGCGAGGACGCCGATCCGATCGGCGATTACCCGCATTCGCCGGTCTCCGGCATCGTGCATCGCTATCCCGACCGGGTGCTGTTCAAGCTGGTGCACGTCTGCGCGGTCTATTGCCGGTTCTGTTTCCGCCGCGAAATGGTCGGCCCCGGCAAGGGAACCGCGCTCTCGCAGGGCGCCTACGACAACGCGCTGGCCTATATCCGCGCCCATCCTGAAATCTGGGAAGTCATCCTGACCGGCGGCGATCCGCTGATGCTGTCGCCGCGGCGGCTCGCCGAGATCATGGCCGACCTCGCCGGCATCGACCACGTCAAGGTCATCCGGCTTCATACCCGTGTGCCGGTCGCCGAACCCCAGCGCATCAGCGCCGAGATGATCGCGGCATTGAAAGTCAAGGGCGCGACCACCTGGGTTGCGCTGCACGCCAATCATGCCCGCGAATTGACCGGCAAGGCCCGCGCCGCCTGCGCCGATATCGTCGACGCCGGCATCCCGATGGTCAGCCAGTCGGTGCTGCTGCGCGGTGTCAACGACAATGAGGCGACGCTGGAAGCCTTGATGCGCGCCTTCGTCGAATGCCGCATCAAACCCTATTACCTTCATCACGGCGACCTCGCGCCCGGCACCGCGCATCTGCGCACCACGCTCGAGCGCGGTCAGGAACTGATGCGAAGCCTGCGCGGGCGGGTCTCCGGACTGTGCCAGCCGGATTACGTCCTCGACATTCCCGGTGGCCATGGCAAGTCGCCGGTCGGTCCCTCCTATCTGGCGCCGGCAAATTCTTTTTCGGGAGAGCGTGAACAGGAGGCGGAAACGCGCTATCGTGTCGTCGACTATTGCGGCGATGTGCATCTCTATCCTCCGAAGCCATGATCAAGTGATGGCCGAGGAGGACGGGCGCCGCAGCCGCCGGAGAAGCAAGGCAATCGCGCTGTCGAGAATGCGGTACTGGGCGCGATAGACGCATTCTCTGAAACGGGAGAGGCAAGATGAAAAAAATGAATAAAATAAAAGTCACAACGGAATTGATCGCAGTCAGGTTGATGGCGGCACTGGCGTTGGTGGTCTTGATCGGCGGCCACCTGGCATTCGCGCAGACCGGAGGCGGCGCCGGCTCGCCGGGCGGCGCAAATCAGGGGGCGATGGGTCGCGAGGCCCCGATTGGCCACCGGCAACCGCGTGCCGACCAGTTGCCGTCGGAGAAAAACCTGAGCGATCCGAACAATCCGGCGAACAAGGAAGACCAGGCTCTCGACCGCAAGATCAAGAGCATCTGCCGCGGCTGCTAGCGCCGGCCGCGCGAGCGCCGCGAGACGGCGCGCCCTGCGCGGCACTCATGCTAGGCTGAACGTTCCCGGAATTTGCCGGGCTGGCTATCCCGTCGTGCCGCAACGGCGTCGGCAAGCAGGTTCAGGGCCGGCACGGTCGTCTCCCAGTCGATGCAGCCATCGGTGATGCTTTGTCCGTAGGTCAGCGCCGTGCCCGGCAGCACATCCTGGCGGCCTGCGACCAGATTGCTCTCGATCATGACGCCCATGATGCGCTGCTCATCGCCGGATACCTGGCGGGCGATATCGGCCACGACCTGTGGCTGGTTCTCCGGCCTTTTGCCGCTGTTGGCGTGGCTCGTATCGATCATGATCCGCTGGTTCACGCCCGAACGGGCAAGTTCGGCCGCGGCGGCAGCGACGCTGGCTGCGTCATAATTCGGCTGGCTGCCGCCACGCAGAATGATGTGGCAATCCGCGTTGCCCGCGGTCGCCGCGATCGCCGAGCGTCCGCCCTTGGTGACCGCCATGAAATGGTGCGGATGCGATGCCGACTTCACCGCATCGGCGGCGATGCGCACGTTACCGTCGGTACCGTTCTTGAAGCCCACCGGGCAGGACAGTCCGGAAGCGAGTTCGCGATGGATCTGGCTTTCCGTCGTCCGCGCGCCGATCGCCGCCCACGCCACCAGATCGGCGATGTATTGCGGGGTCGTGAGATCGAGGAACTCGGTCCCCGCCGGCAGGCCGAGATTGTTCACGGCCGAAAGCACGCTTCGCGCAAGACGCAGGCCCTTGTTGATGTTGAAGCTGCCGTCGAGGTCGGGATCGTTGATCAGGCCCTTCCATCCCACCGTCGTGCGCGGCTTCTCGAAATAGACGCGCATGACGATCTCGAGCCGGTCGGCCAGCCTTTCGCGCAAAGCGGCGAGGCGCTCGGCATATTCCACGGCCGCAACGGGATCGTGGACGGAGCAGGGACCGACGATGACGAGAAGGCGATCGTCCGTTCCATTGAGGATCGATTTGATGGCGTTACGCGCCGCCATCACCACGCGCGTCGCGGTCAGGGTGCGCGGTATTTCCCCCATCACCTCGTCCGGGGTCGTCAGCTCTTTCAGTTCTGTTATTCGAAGATCGTCTGTGGTGCTCAACACGGCGGTGGCTCCTGGTTTTTGAGAACCCGCCGGCCAAACAAAAAGCCGCCAGGTTTGGCGGCTGTTCGGACTTGCTGCTGCAATTTTTCAGATTGAGCGCGATCCTCCCGCCGCCAGCGAGCTGCTAAAATACCAAAAATAGCTGGTGGCGACGGTGATCATGACGGCTCTATAGCGTACGCATTCGGGCTTGTCATCTCTAAAAATCGGGCCGGCCGGCCCGGTTCAGGCCTTGCGCGCGGCGAGCGCCACGCCGATCAGCGACGCGCCGCCGAACAACAGGTTGATGCCGACCAGAAGGCCGATCGCCCATTCCGCCGAGCCCGGGAGCCCGGTGATGATCATGGCCGATATCAGAATGTCGAGGACGCCGGAGAACAGCATCCAGTTCCAGCGCTCCGACAGTTCGCGGCGGTGCTCCAGCGCATACATGATGGTGGCGACGCCTTCGGCCAGGAAATAGGCGCCGATCACGATCGTGAGCGTCAGGACGCCCTGTGCTGGCCTCGTCAGAAGGATCAGGCCGGCGCCGATGGCGAGCGCGGCCGAGATCAGCGACCACCAGAAACCCGGCATTTGCCGCGCCCAGAACGTCATCGCCAGTCCCGCGATGCCCGAAATCAGGAACATCCAGCCCAGGAAGATCGTGAAGGCGAGGCTCGCGATCAGCGGCGCGATCATCGCCGCAAGGCCGAGCACGGCGAGCAGGATGCCTTCGATCAAAAACGCCTTCCAATGCTCGTGCACTGCGGCGTTCATTTCGGTTTGTAGCTTGGTGATTTCCTGGGGAAGGGTCATTGAAAGTCTCCGATGCCGGTAACGCGGCATGACGCCCTGATCTAACGCGGTCAATATAGCGTGCGCCGACGCCGCACGGGTAACTTTGTTCGCAGGCGTGGTGTGCGTCCCGCAGCGTTTTGAAAAAAATCAGTTCAAATCGGCAATCTGAGCCTTTCCGTTACGGTTCTATCGAAACGGAAAAGACTAGCCCTGACCCGGCGCGGAGGAAAAGCCGGAGGCGGTGGTGCGTATCCGGTTTCGGCCGAGGATGTAGATCGCCGTCGTCACGAGCAGCAGCGCGCTGCCGACCAGGATGGAGGTGAGACCGATCGGAATGAGAACGAGCGCCACATTGCGTTCGGGATTGACCAGCCAGTGGTGGATCGAGGTCAACACGAAAGTCAGGCCGATGAATCCGGCGCCGCCGCCCGCCACCAGGAGCGCCCACATCCGCCGCAACTGGCTCAGCCGCGCGCGGGCGATTTCGGTCCGCCCGGTCTGGTGGCGGCCGACCCGCCGCACCAGGCGTACCGCGAAGGCGATCGATGAAAACCCGATCAGCACGCTGGCCATTCCCAGCATCAGCCGGGTGGTTGGAGCGATATCGGCGTTCTGCTGCAGCGTCAGCAGCGGGAAATCAAAACCGGCGTGCAGCGCTACCGGAGCAAACAGCATCAGAATGCGGCTCGAGATCCGCGCCCAGTCGCGGTTGTGCCGGTGCGCGCCGAGCGCCGTGCCGGATCGGCCGAGCGCAAGGTAAGCGCCCGCGATGATCCCGAGCGCGCCATGGAAAGGCACCGTCAGCACGCTGCGCAACGCCGCCAGCGATCGCCACATCTCCGCGTGCTGCACCAGATAAGCGAGGTTCTCGTAAGCCGCGAAGCCGAGCCCCGCCGCCGCTCCGTAGACCACCGTATCCATCGGATCGGCGAACGGCCGTCGCCGCGCCGAGACCGCGACGATGACGAGGATCTTGACGGCTTCCTCGGGGAGGGCGACCCCGAATACCGAATGCAGGACCTGACCGAGCCAGGGATTGCCGGGGGTTTGCAGGATCGAGGCAAACGGCGCGCGCGCAAACCGCAGCAGCGAAATGCTGGCGGCGCCGAGAAAAAACGCGGTCCAGACCTTGGCAGGCGGACCCGGGCGCTCGCCCGCGGCGATCACAAGCCACAATATCAGCAGCGCGGGTGCCACCGCGGCCGTTCCGATCGCGGTCGGAAGGGATGCGAGAAGATTCATCGGGGCGGCAGATATGCCATTGTTCCAGGTTATCCACTGTTGCAAAGGTGTGGTGCGGTCGCAAGTCGTCGCGGGCGGGTCGTGTGACCGAATCAGCCCGGCGAGGTGGGCGGCTCAACAGCCGCGGCAGATGTTTTTCAGCTGCGCATTCACGCGCGCGTCTTCGGTGGCGAGCGAATCCACGTATTTTCCGCCGTCGACTTTCGAAGGCGGAACCGCGCGCAGCCGCGGCTTTGCGGATGCCGTTGCCGACACTGCGGCCGGCGCGGCGGCCTTGTCATAGCAGGCGAGCCTTGCGGCCGGATTCGTCATGGATTTGCAATCCGGCGTCTGGGCGATCGCAGTCTGGCACAGCGCGCCAACCGCGATGAGTACGGCGAAGAACCTCATTTCAGCCCCTTTTTCGCCGGCGGAACCCGGCGAGTAATGTCATCGTTCTACGATTTTTAAAGCAAATCAATCGGATTGCCGTGTTTCCTCGGGCAAATTGCCTGCAACTAAAGGGCGTGTATTACCGGCTGCGACGTGCTGCGGGTGCAAGCGGCCGGCGGCTACGTGGTAGACTTTATATCGTCGACGAGACGGAGAGACGCCCGGTGGTTCTATTTCGCGGAGCAGAGACACATGCACGGTCGGTTCTCAAGGCGCTGAGCTGGCGCACCCTGGGGACGCTCGACACGTTCGCGATCAGTTGGCTCCTGACCGGCAGGGTCGAGATCGCCGGCTCGATCGCCGGCCTCGAGATCGTCACCAAGATCGCCTGGTATTATCTCCACGAGCGGATCTGGGCGGCGATCCATTGGGGCCGGCGTCACTAAGCCTGGCTCAGTCAGGCGCCTACCGTGGGAGCCGTCGCTGGAACGGCCGGCTCGCCAGAACGGTTCATCCATGCCTTCGCGATGCGGCTGCCGCGCCGGCGCAGCGGGGTCTCGAAGTAGCGAAAAGACAGATCGCTGATCGAAAGCATCAGCGTCAGCTGCAGCAGGATGATCGCCACCTTCACCGTGTCAGTGGGTACTTGGTCCGGAAATATCCGGTCAAACAGTTCGTGCACAAACCAGGCGACCGGATTGTGGATCAGGTACAAGGCGAAAGACCGCCCGCCGATCCAGACAAGGGCGGTCCGCAGCAAACCCGGCTTTATCAGGAAGCCCCGATCGTAGGAGGCGATCAGAACGAGGGCCCCGCATATGGCGGTTACCATCGTCGTATAGGCCGGCACGAGGGCACCGGGAGCCGGAACGATGGCGAGAGCGGCGATCAGGATGGCGGCGACTGTCGCGCGCTTGATCGGATGGCTGAGGAAAACCGGCGTGAAGGAATTGTAGGCCGACGATTGTTTGAAAAACGCGATGAGCACGCCGAGGCAAATCGCGTCGATGCGGGTCATGAATGCAAGGGTGGTCATGGTACGCGTCATCATCCAGACGATGGCTGCGAGCAGCACTGCGATCATGATCCGTTTGGGTAGCAGCATGAGAAGCGGAAATAACAGGTAGAACTGCTCTTCGAGCGAAAGCGACCAGTAGATCGTGTCCGGCCCGCACCATCTCGTACTCTGCTCGACGCAATGCGCCGCGTGAAAATTGTAGACGTTCAGAACCGCCGAAACACTGTCGCCGGCGTTTCCGAGGAAATGGCTCGAGTAGCCGGAACGGTTGAAGAAAACCGACATCAACAGCGGTATGGCAAGCCAGAGCCACGCGAGGGGGATAATGCGGTAGGCGCGCCTGATCCAGAACGCCGCTACCGCATTCCAGTATACCGGGCCGCCGGTCGCGGCTGCTTCCGAAAGCGGCCCATAGAACGATCGCGCGATGACAAACCCGGACACGCAGAAAAACAGATCGACGCCATACGCGAACGACAACGAGTTCTCGAATGGCGTAGGCCGCCACCACAGGCCGTTATGGGAGTGCGCTGTTATGACGAACAGGATCGCGACCGCGCGCAGTACCTCGATTTCGAGAATCTTGGTGCGAGCCGCAACGGGGCCCGCCCTGCCGCCTTCCGGCGGATCAATTGCCTGGTATTCGACGTTTCTCGAAATCGCAGTCTCTCGGTTCATGGGCGAGATATCTCTGGACCGGGCATCCCGTACGTCCATAACGGGCAATGACTCGCATGGCCAGCGCGATCAGGAGCCGACGAATTCCCGATCCTCGCACTTTCGCGCGGGTGATTTTCTGCCGACAGCGGCTAACAGCGGGCGTGCAGGATTGAAGCGCAGTACCGCGTCCCGAGAACAATCGGCTACGGTTTGCGGCGTTTAATTATGCCAACCGAGGCTTTGTATGGACCACTGAGCATTTTGCGCTGATGGGGCCTGTGAGTGCGCGGTCTGGATAGGTCGGCGCTTTGGCAAGGGCGGCGCTTGGGCTTTTTGCACGACTTGTGCTGCGGCATCTTGAATGGGCTGGGAAGGTTGAATGGGCTGGGAAGGCCGAACCTGGGGTGGAACATCTTCCGCGGCCGCCCATGCCTGGAATTGATTGAACAAGGCGTCGGCTCTTGGTTGGTCGACCTCGGTCTTACTCTCAAAGGCGGTTCTGAAGGCCGCAAGCAATTCGCCGCCCTTTGTCGGCTCTTCCGCGGCGGGCGGCAAAGCCTGAGCGCTGGCGGTCGATTGAATTGCGGGCATTGACTGCCCCTTGCTGTCCTCAGGCGCCGATGTGCTGACCTGGGGAGTCGAGACGAACAGCGCGATCGGATTTCCTACAGTTACGATCGCAAATATGATCGCGGCAACCGCGAAAACAGAAACAGTCGTCTTGGCAGCGCGCGAAGAAACAACTGTTTTCCAGGCTTTTCCGATTATCGATTGCTGGGGTTGCTCAGTGTGATCGGCCACAAACAGGTTGGCCCGATTGCTTGGGATCAAGGGGTCTCTCGTCGCCATTGGCTATGTCCCCACGCTACAAAACACGATCGGTGATTTTGACCGGGGCGAGGGCGCCTCGGTAGTGGTTAGTTTGATCGTGGCAGACTTACGCACTGGAAAATTGATTTACATCGAGGAAGCGTCAAAAATAACCGCCGTCCTCCGAGTGGGAACACCGAGGGGTAAACTGGCCTTGGCAGTTTGCCATTTTTGGCCGAAAAGTCGTTTGAAATCAGGGGCCATTTGATGGGCTGGCGCTCCCTAGCGGAATCGAACCGCTCTCTCCACCGTGAAAGGGTGGCGTCCTAACCGATAGACGAAGGGAGCGAAGTGCTGTTCCGCCACGACAGTCCAGTCGCGGCATAGCCATTTCGCTTTGGTCACAAACTTCCGGCAAATCAATGCTTTGGGGCAGGGATGGCGCCGTGCCGCGCCCGGACTTCAGTGAAGCGGTCCGAAAGGCGGCCGGCGAACGTATAGTGGCGTTTGCGCGGCCGGGCAAGCCACCGGGAAACCGGTTTTTTGGGTCCATTCGACCGCATTCCGCCCGGCACTCGCTTCCGTGATTCCTGAGCCCTATCAATGGTTTTTAAAGGCTGTTGCGATACCCGCGGAGGGCAAGGAGCAGCTCCGCATGGCCGCCACCAACAACAAGAAACGGGCAGTGCGCAAATCGCTGCAGCAGCCCGGCTGGATCAGCTTCGAAGGCGGCTTCGCGGCGCGCCCCTGCGTGGTGCATGACATGTCCGCCGGCGGCGCCAAGATCACGATCGAGGATCCCAATTCGCTGCCTGGCAAATTGCGGCTGGCGCTGTCGCGCGACACCAGGACCGGGAGAAGCTGCGAAGTGGTCTGGCGGCGCGGAAAGTCGGTCGGCGTCAAATTCGTCCGGTAGCGCCAGGCGGTTGCACGCGATAAAAGGCGCGATGCGAACGATCCTCTTTGCCCTTGCCATCGCGGCGCTGCCGGCCTCGGCGGCGCTGGCCCAGCAAGTCAGCCCTCATAAGCCCGAAAAGCCCGCGCCCGCGGACAAATTGCTGCCGCTGAAGGGCGCGTCCGGCGGCAATTCCTGCGCGGCCTTCGGCCCGGGTTTCGTCAAGGTCGAGGCCTCGGACAGCTGCGTCAGGATCGGCGGCGCGACCAGCATCGGCGCCGGTACCTCCGGCGGCGGCCGCTGAGCGGCAAACCGCCCGCACATCGGGCTCACGACATCGGCGGCGCGATGAACTGCGCGAATCCCGGCCGGCCCGCGAATTGCGCGAACCAGCGTTCCAGATGGGGAAGCCTCGGCTTGGCGACGCCTTCGACGCCGAACCAGCGCCGCGCATAGGCGCCGAGCGCGATGTCGGCAATGGTAAAGTCATCGCCTTCGATGAAGCGCCGCGACTTAAGCTGCGCTTCGGCGACGCGCCAAACTTCGGCTTCGGCGTCGGCGTCCTTCTGGATCGCGGCCATGTCGCGCTTTTCCGGGGGCGTTCGCACCAGGGCCCAGAACACCGGCCGATCGACCGGCTGCACTGTCGATAGCGTCCAGTCCAGCCAGCGGTCGACGCCGGCGCGCAGCTTCGGAGCCTCGGGATAGATCGGCGATCCCTTGCCATAGGCGAGCACGAGATAGCGCATGACCGAATTGGATTCCCAAAGCACGAAATCGCCGTCCATCAGCGTCGGCACCCGCGCGTTGGGATTTATCGCGAGATAATCGGGATCGTGATTTCTGCCGAAAGCCATGCCGGCGTCGATGCGCCGATAAGAAAGATCGAGCTCGCGCAGGCACCACAGCACTTTCTGGACATTGACCGAATTGGCCCGGCCCCAAACCGTCAGCTGTCCCTGATTTTCGTTCGACACGTTGTTTCGCTCCCGATGATCCGCTTTGGACGGGTCATATCGGAAAACGCACGAAAAAGCAGGCAATACCTGCTGGTATCAACAGCGCCGAGCCACAAAAAAAGCCCCGCCCAAGGCGGAGCCTGATTTGCGCGTGCGGGTGTGTATTGCCCGATCTCAGCGGCCGAAGAACAGCCACAACAGAATGATCACCGGTATCGGCACGCCCAACAGCCAGAGCAGAATTCCACGTCCCATGTTCGCCTCCTTCGAATTCCTCAATCGAAGGGAGAACGCGAAGTCAGATGTGGGGTTCCTGTTGCCGGAACGGAAAACTTTTTACGCGTGAGGGGAACTAAAACTCAGCTGAAGGCCGGTTCGCGCGGCTGTTCGCGGGCTTCCATCAGCTCGGCGTAGCGGCTGTATTCTCCGGCCATCTCCAAAAGCCTCTCGCGCACTTCCAGGTCCGTGACCTGGCGGGCCAGACGTTTGGCCTGTTCGGCCTGGAATTTGTAATGCTGGCTTTGGCTCATGTCTCACCTCAGAATTTCCGTCGAGTTTGAGGCCAAAAGGTTCACCGATCATGAACACAATTTCGGGATGTCGTTCGCCCCCGTTACCCAGTCAGCGGGTCGTCGGGAATCTCGGAGAGCGAAAGGCCAATTCTGAACAAGGAGTAGCCGTCGCGCTGGACGGCCTCGCGCACTTCCGAATTGACGTCGGAGGCCTCGCGGCCGCGGGTGAGGCGCCAGTCGCCCTCGGATGCGCCGGATGGAAACGGCGCATCCGCTGATATCACCAGCCGGTAGTCGAGATGGCGGCGATGCACGAAGAATTTGTGCATGCCGGTCTCGAGAGGGCTTACCAGTGGCCGGTGTTCGGCATCGAGGTCCAGGGCTCCGCCGGCGGTTTCGCGTCGCCCTTCTGCAGCAGCTCGATCGAGTGCAGGTCCGGCGAGCGGACGAACGCCATCTGGCCATCGCGCGGCGGGCGATTGATGGTGATGCCCAGCTTCATCAGCCGGTCGCAGGTGGCGTAGATGTCGTCGACCTCGTAGGCGAGGTGGCCGAAATAGCGGTCTTCGCCGTATTTCTCCTCGTCCCAATTATAGGTGAGCTCGACCAGCGGGGCGCCGCGCCCCTTCGACGCCTTCAGGATGCCCTCGTCCTCGGGCGCGCACAGGAACACCAGCGTGAACTTGGCCTTGTCGTTGTCGACGCGGCGGACTTCCTTCAATCCCAGCGCGTCCTGATAGAATTTCAGCGCGGTATCGAGATTGCGCACGCGCAGCATGGTGTGGAGATAACGCATGTTTCCTGGCTCCCTTGAGATATTGCAGAGATGGCGGTCGGTTTCGGCAGGTTCAATAGCAGCAAAAGAAGGGTGAGGGCAGGGCCCGGCCACATGAACGCGAACCGGGCTGGATCCGACGAACATATCCGGAAGTTGCTGTTGTCGGTGCGTCATGAACATTCGGAAAGCCATCACCATCCTCGTTCTCGCCTTTAGCCTTGCCGGCTGCGACGTGGTCGACTTGATTTCGAAGGGGATGACCTACTCGAAGGCCGTCGCCACCGATCTCGAGGGCACCACCGGCGTGAAGCCGGAAGTCGGCTTCAACTGGCACAACGGCAATCTCCAGTCGGTAACGGTGATGTTTCCGAAGATCTATACAGGCAAGCCGCTCGATGAGCTGGCCGGCACCGTGCGCGAGGTCGTTGCCAGGGAGTTCAAGCAGACGCCCGATACGATCGTGCTGGGATTCGCATTGGACAAGTAGGCGGGTAGCGTCCAGCTACGTTTCCCCATTCCGCAAGCTGCGCGACGCCGCCGAAGGCTTCGGCTCGATCTGCGCCATCCTCGCCTCGTATTCGGCGGCCAGATCCAGCAGCCTCTTCTGGGTGAAGGGGTCGGCGTGCTTGGCTAGACGCCGGCAGCGCTCCGCCTGTTCCTTTAAGGTAGCTAGATCCATCGCTTCACGGGCCGGCGCAGCTGTTGCAGATTCGACAATGCCTTTGTCTGTCAAAGGTTTCCGGCCGATTTTTGACCTCACGGGCTGGGTTCCATGCCGCTCCCGCATGGCTGCCTGCTCGGCTTTGGCTCCTCCGCCGCGCGTTGTCTCGCGCGGAAAGGAGAGGACCATGCCGACCTATCGGGCCTACCTGATCAATGGAAACAATCGCGTTTCCTCGTTCCGGGCGATCGACGCCGACACCGACGCGGAAGCCTTGACGGCCGCGCGCCAGTTCGTCGACGGCTGCGATGTGGAAGTCTGGTATCTCGATCGCAAGATCGGGCGGCTCGAGCGCGGGAAAAATTATTCGTGAACCCGCGCGCAGTTCGCACGCTACGGTATTCACACGCCGGTGGACGGATTGAATTGCCGGCCGAGGCTGCTCACCGCTTCGAAACGGAAAACCCCGCCAGCGTCCGAGAACACTGACGGGGTCTTTCATGCTCTCACCCCTTTCGAGGTTGCTGCACTGCTATTCCAACTTCGTGGCCGCCGGTTCGTTCCCAAGCCGGCGGAATTTTTCGTCGGTCAAGTTCGAGTTGCTGCGTTTGCCTGTGGAGCACGGCACGCCGCAAGAGCGATGGGGCCATCACAACTTTGAAATTATCGCAAAATATCGGAACGATCGACCTGCGCTGAGGTTCTGCCTCATATCTTTTGTGGAGAGATGAAATGTCGAAACTCGGTATTCTAGGCGCAACGGCCCTATCCCTTACGTTAGCAGTTGCAGCACCGGCGTTTGCTGCCGGACATGGTGGCGGGGGGCATGGCAGCGGCGGAGGAATGCACGGCGGCGGTGGCATGGGAGGTGGCATGCACGCAGGCGGCGGCATGGGTGGGGGAATGCACTTTGGCGGCGGCGGCGGAATGCATGTGGGTGGCGGCAGCCCCGCGTTCCGCGGCGCGCAGGCGAACATGGGTCCAGCGGCGGGTCCAAGTCATCCCGTCAACGTAGGCGGCGGTAACTTCGCCGGCCGCGGTGGCGCACAGTTCGCGCAAGGCGGATATCGCGGGGGCTTCCGGGATCACGATCACGGTCGCCGTTTTGGCCCGGGCTTCGGCTTTGCCGCGGGCCTCGCAGCCGGTAGCGCGCTTGGTTACGGCTACGGCGGCTACTACGACCCCAATTACTACGACGATTATGCCTACAATGATTACTACGACGACGGATATCCGGCCGGCTATGTCGGGGATCCCGGCTACGTCGTTTCGGGCGCCGCCGATCCCACCTATTGCGCCCAGCGCTACAAGTCATACGACCCGGCGTCTGGCACCTATCTCGGCTACGATGGTCTGCGCCACCCCTGCGGTCAGTAATCGCCGACACCGGCAAATAGGAGAGCGGCTCGCAAGAGCCGCTCTTTCCTTATGCGCTTTGCCTTCGAGATCCGGGCTTGGTGCTCCGCGTCCCGTATCGGGATCAAGACGCTGACGGTGAACAAGAAATCCGGTTCCATCGAAACCAATAAAAGTCGTCTGCGTTATTGCATGGGTACTCGATGGAGGAGATGCGCATGAAGAAAACCCTAGCTGTCCTGGCCGCCGTCGGCGCGCTTGCCGCGACCAGCGTGGCCGCACCGGCGCAGGCACGCGGCATCGGCCCGGGCCTGGCATTCGGCCTCGCCGCGGGCGCGATCGCTGCAGGCGCCGCCGGCGCGTACGGGCCTTATTACGGTTACGGTCCCGGCTACCACGGCTATTACGGTCCTCGTTATTATGGGCCGGCCTATTACGGCGGGCCTTACGCCTATTACGGCGGACCGTACTACCGGCACCGCTACTGGCGGCACTGGTAGGCGCTCAACGAAAAGCCCGGAGCACCGCTCCGGGCTTTTTCTCTGGCCGCACGCAAGAGAGAGGCGTCAGGACCAGAACGGCGGACGTTGGAATGCGCGACGAGTATCTTCCGCTTGACGCACATTTTTTGCGTGCCGCGCATTTTCCAGCGTGGCGACGAAAAATTCGTCGCGGTCGCGCTTGAACTTCTCCTGCGTCGCCTTGAAGCGCGCGATGCGCGCCACGATTTCTTCTCGCTCCGAAGCGGCGCTGTCTCGTTCGGTCATGCCCATCCCTTTTGATTCTCGTCTCCTGCACATTGGGGAGCGCGATTGGGGCGTGAATGCGGACGCGGCGTTGCAGGATTGTGGAGATGGGCACTCGCGAATTCTCTTAAGCATTCGTCGTTCGCGGTGGATAAGCGCGTTGCGCTGCTTGTGGCTCTCACGCCTTCCCGGTAGCCAAAAGAAAACGGGAGGCCGGGATGGCAAAGAACGATATGGACTCGCTGAGCATCGAAGAACTCGCCGCGCTGCGCGAGAACGCGACCGACAAATTGCTGGAAAAGGTCGCCGCGCGCCGTGCCGAACTCGAGGCCGAGCTGGAAAAACTGTCGCAGTACGACCGGCTGGCGAAGAAGCCCCAGTCGGCTCCGGTTGCCAAGCCCAGGAGGAGCGACGACAAGCGCGGCGACGCCAAGGAACCGATTGCCGAAGCGGCTTGATCATAAGGCGACTTGATCACAAGGCGGCTTGATCAGAAGGCGGCTTGGCAAAAGAGCTGCTTGATCAAGAAACCGGCGTGAGACCAGCGCCGGGTGGGCTACCGCGCTCCGGGCATTGACGCCGCCGTCCGGTCGGCCATGCTATGCTCAGTGTGGCCAGACCCTCGGATGAAACGCACGTGATTGCACCGGATCTTCGCAGCGGCGTGGAACAGCTCGGCGATATGATCGCCGCGGCATCCACCATCGTTCCCTTTACCGGTGCCGGCATCTCGACCGAGTGCGGCATTCCGGACTTCCGCTCGCCCGGCGGATTATGGACCCGCAACCGGCCGATTCCGTTCGATGAATTCGTCGCCAGCCCGGAGGCGCGGGCGGAAGCGTGGCGGCGGCGCTTTGCGATGGAGCCGACATTTGCGGCGGCAAGACCGGGCCGCGGCCACCGCGCGCTCGCCTCGCTCTACCGGGCGGGCAAGATTCCGGCGATCGTGACCCAGAACATCGACAATCTGCACCAGCTATCGGGGTTCGCCGCCGAACATGTCGTCGAATTGCATGGCAATACCACCTATGCCCGCTGCATCGGCTGCGGCCGCAGCTATGATCTTGCATGGGTCAAGCAGAGCTTCGAGACCATCGGCGGCGCGCCGGACTGCACGGTCTGCGACGAGCCGGTCAAGACCGCCACCGTCTCGTTTGGCCAGGCGATGCCGGAAGAGGCGATGCGGCGCGCCACCGAGCTGGCCCGCGACTGCGACCTGTTCGTTGCGATCGGATCGTCGCTAGTGGTCTGGCCGGCCGCAGGTTTTCCGCTGATGGCCAAGAACTGCGGGGCCAAGCTGGTTATCATCAACAACGAGCCCACCGACCAGGACGATGTCGCCGATCTGGTGATCCGCCACGATATCGGGGAGACGCTCGGGCCGTTCGTGGGTAATTGATGGCCGAATTGATTCGAGACTGTGCAAGACTGTTCATAGTTCACGGCGAAATTGTTTTTTATCTATGCGCGGCACGCGGGAGTGTTATCTTTTGATTCGAGAGATTCGCGTGGCGTCATGATCGAGAATCATGGATCGGCGCGTGTTCGGGCGCCGTCGCATGAATGACGGGCCGCAATTGATGTGTGGGGTCCGGGGTCATGGGGTCGGACGGATTTGAGTCCAAGAAGCTCGGGGGGCCGCCAAGCGGGGCGGGACCGACTGGGCTTGGGCCGAACAGAATAGGGCCTGGCGAATTCGCGGGCGGCGGCGAGCGAGACCCGGCGATCGATGCGCTGTCGGGGCTCGGCGATAGCGCCGCCAATCTCGTCGAAATCTCCGGCGTCATCAAATGGTTCGACGCATCCAAGGGATATGGCTTCATCGTTCCCGACAATGGTTGGCCCGATGTGCTTCTGCACGTCACCGTGCTCAGGCGCGACGGTTATCAAACCGCCTATGAGGGCGCGCGGCTGGTCGTCGAATGTGTGCAGCGCGCCAAGGGCTATCAGGCGTTCAGGATCCTCTCGATGGACGAGTTCGACTGCGATCCATCCGGCGCAGATGCTGCCGCCACGGACCCATGTCAGCGTCACTCCGACCTCCGGACTGGAGCGGGCGCAGGTCAAGTGGTTCAACCGGCTGCGCGGGTTCGGCTTCCTGACCTGCGGCGAGGGCACCCCCGACATCTTCGTGCACATGGAAACCCTGCGCCGCTTCGGGATGACCGAACTGCGTCCCGGCCAGTATGTGCTGGTGCGGTTCGGGCCCGGCTCCAAGGGCATGATGGCCGCCGAGATCCAGCCGGAAAACGGCTCACCCGGATTGTCGTCGCATTAAGCCCTGCGGGTGCGCAGCCCGCACAGCTCCCGTTAGCCTAATACCAAAAGTGACAGCGTGAGGCTGCGCCGGTCTGGTATTTGCCACGATCCTCGGGTTACGGTCCGCCGCAATCATCCTTTCCGGCTGGGGTAAGCGTTAGTCATGACTATCAATCGAGATGCTGTTTGGCGTCGCCTGCGCGCGCGGTTCCTGCTGCCCGCGGTCGCGGCGATCGTCGTCCTTTGCGCCTTCTCGGGTTCGGCGGCGCGGGCGGCAAGCTTCCAGCCGCTCGAGATCGTCACCAAGAACGGCGTGCAGGTGTTCTCGGTCGAGATGGCGACCACCGAACAGGAGAAGGAAACCGGCCTGATGTACCGGAAGGAGGTTCCGGACGGGAAGGGCATGCTGTTCGACTTCTCGCCGCCGCAGGAAGTCTCGATGTGGATGAAGAATACCTATGTCTCGCTCGACATGATCTTCATCCGGGCGGATGGCCGGATCCTGCGCATCGCCGAGAATACCGAGCCATTCTCGACCAAGATCATCTCCTCGCAGGGGCTGGCCAAGGGGGTGCTCGAGGTGGTCGCGGGAACCGCCAAGAAATACGGGATCGAGCCCGGCGACCGCGTCGGGCATCCGCTCTTCAACGGCCGGTGAGGGCGCGGCGCCAGCCTTGCTGGTAGCCGATTATGCGTGTATCGACGTGTTTTCCCCGGGGTATAGCGCAGCCTGGTAGCGCGGCAGTTTTGGGTACTGCAGGTCGTTGGTTCGAATCCAGCTGCCCCGACCAACTACTGCCGATCCGTTCCGGACTCATAGATTACCGCATAACACTTTTGTCCAAACGGGTTGGCGTCGCGGCGCGCCGCCAAAGCGCTGCAACCAAGTTGCTCCATTTCTTCGGTTTGAAATCACCCGCCATCGCTTGTCGATAGCGAACGTACGCAACTCCGATGTAGGTTCGCAATCCGCCGGTACCCATTAAATTGCGTTTTAAGGAATGGCCTGTCTTGAAAAGGCGAATGGCGTATTTAGGCTGATACCCGCGAGCGTGATGCTCAAAGCGGTCCAAAACAAAGTCGCCGAAGCGCGCAAGGTAATTTCCGCCTGGGTTTCCGCGGGCGCTTCAAGCGATCGTCGGATCCCGCCTCAACAACATCAAGGAAATGCGCTCGGCTCGAATCGAGCTGCCCCGACCGAAAACAGCGCTGAACAAAAAACGGATGCTCCCGGGAAGACCGAAGAGCATCCGAAGGGTTGAAGCGGTTGAATCCGGGGAAGGAACATCCGCATGTCTCGATAAAAGATTGATTCCAGATCGGTGTCTTTGAGCTGGATCAATCGCGAACGCGATGCATTAGCGGCGCGTTGGCTGGCGGCGGATCCGGCGGTCAGGCCTGCCGCCGCAGAGTTTCCATTTTAAAATGCTGCTTGGCATAGGCCACGATTTCGCGGTCGCTGGGATGGTCGGCAGCTTCCACCGCAACGATGCGCTCGCCGGTCTTCGAATGCTGCTCGCGGAGATATTTCGCAAGTTCCGTCTTGGCATTGGCCGGACCGATGATCAGGATTTCGCCCGCGTCGCTGATCGCGTTCATCACCTGCGCGAAGAACTCCTTGTCGAACCCGGCATGACCGCTGCCGATTGAATTGGCCTTGTGATGAATGTGCCGGGTCTGCAAATGCGGATGCAGGATAACCTCGTCGTCGCCGCTCAGGCCGATGTGGAAAACCTTGGCCTGGGTATGGTCGATCCAGACGATGGCATGGAAATGGGTAGGCATATCGGTTCCCCTTAGGCGGCGGTCGGTGATTGGGCGTGGCTGCGCCTCGACATGGCGCAGCCCCTTGCTACCGCAAAGAGCTATGGGCCGATTGACTGTGGGTCAACCATGCGCGCCGGGGAGGCAGGCAAAGGCTTTGCCGCAAGGTGTCCTCGCGGACGCGCTACACGGAGAGTTTACCGCTGAGATCGGCGAGATCGAGCGGCTGCAGCCGCTTCAGGTCCCGCAATCCGCTCCAATCGAGCCGCCAGTCCCGATCCGACCGCTAACCGGAGGTTTCCGGCTTGCCGCCGCGGCCGAGCGCAAACTGACCGACCGGGCCCTCGACGTGGAATTCGATCCCGGTCATCTTCTCGAACAGGTCGATATTGTTGGTGCCGATTGCGCATCCGCCGAGGCCCATATCGGTTGCCATCAAATAAAGTGTCTGCAGCAAGACGCCGACGTCCTTCAGGATCAGCGAATAGGCGACCGAGCTGTATTTCCACGAAACCCGGCCAAAGCGCGCGGCGATGGTGATCAGGATCTGCGGCGCGGCAGGCGCGCCCATCGCGAATTCGGCGCCCGCCAGCAGCGCGTCGAGTTCCGGCGCGCGCACGTCGATCGGCACCAGCGCGTGCCGGTCGGCGTCGTAATGGTAGAAGCCGCGCGCAAGTCCTTCGCAATTGGCAACCGCCAGATAAAGCTCGAGCTCGTAGGCGCCGCCTCCGGCCGGATACGGCCGTGCGGCGTATTCGACCACGGGACCGCCGTCGCCGAGGTCGGCCCGCTCTTTCCATTTCGACCGGATCCGCGCGGTGTTATCGAGAAACCGCGCCAGTTCGGCGAGCGTGATCGGTTGCCGGTCGTCGAAGTCGCGCGTCGAATGACGCTCATGCAAGAGCCTGGCGAACGGCGAGGGCGCCTCGGGGGGCGCGTCCGAAAGCTGGTGCAGATCGATTTTCTTTCCCGGCCAGCGCGGCCGAACCGCCGGTGGCGGCGGGATCAGGCCGGCGTATGGATAAAGTCCGCCGAGCGGATTGGCCTGTCGGCCTTCCGTAGAGTGGGTGTGAAACAGCAGATCGTGAAAGTCCCAGAGCACGAGGTTGTCGTCGCCCTCGGCCGCACGGAGGCCATGCGGGCTTCCCGCCTCGATCCTGAACAGGATCTGGCAATCCACCAGCAGCGCGAGCAGCTCCGTGCCGGGAAAGCCGTCCTGTCGCCGCAACCGGCTGATTTTCTGCGGAGAGGCGAGGCTTGGCGAGGGCGGCCGCAACTTTCGGATCGCCGATCCTGAACAAGGCGCCGGAGCGCGGCGATTCCAGCACCATTTCGTCGCCGCGCCGCCGCAGATAGGCAAAGCGCGACAGCACGATCGTTTCGGCCGCGCCGAGTTTTGGCGTTCGCGGCCAATAATCCGGAACCTGCGGCTCGATGACGATCTTATCGTGTTCGGGGATCGCCGAGGCGGTATTCCAGGAGGCCGCTCCGTGCCAGCCGCCGCACCAGCAGATCGATTTCCTGGTCGACGGCGCTTGCCCTGGCGCGCAAATGAAGCCAGCGGCAGGCCGGTCGCGCAGATCCTGCGCGCGCTCCACCGCGGCGGCGCTGAACTTTCCCAGCGCAAGCGAATGGTCTTCGAAGCAGGCGAGGATGGTTCCGTCCGGCTGGGTTTCGAGTCGTGAAGTGACCGCTCAGCCGGGCGGAAATGCACTGGTTCCGAGATCCGCCGCCCTTTCTTTTTTCGCCGGAGCGCGCAAGTCCGTTGACCCCTCAGGAGTGCGGAAGGAACGGCGTCAGTTCGCTTTCCGGCAGCGGCCGGTCGAGCCATCCGAGCTTGACCGGAACATCGTAAAGCCGGCCTGGTCCGAAGCGCCGATAGAAATGCCGCAGGCCGGGAACGATCACCCGGACGACCGGCACCTCGACGTCGGGCCGCGTCTGATCGAGGACGAGAAAATCGAGGCCCGCCCGGCCGGCGATTTCCACGCAGGCGTCAACTTGCTGGCGGGTCGTATCGAGAAGACCCGCCTGCCAGCCGGTGCCTGGCTGCACCGTGCCGTCCGGTGTCAGGAAGGGATAGTCAGCAAGGCGCAACGGAGTGATGCCGTCGAGACTCGACTTCTCGCCAGTGCCTCCGCCCATCAGGCCGATCGACAGGAACTGGTTCAGCTCCGTCAACGTGCGCAGCATGGCGATGCGGGGATCGAAATGCGCGCCGGACCCGAACTCGATATTTTCCTGCCCATTTTGCATCCAGTGCAATATCGCCACATAGGTTGGAATGCCAAGATCGCTGGTGACGTCGAGCACCCAGAGCTTTCGTCCGGTTTCGGCAAGCTGGCTTTGCAGGTCGCGAACATAGGAATTGTTGAAATGGCTCAGGTCCACCGCGGGCCGCCGCAACCGGTTGTACCACCAGATCGCGTAGGCATCCCGTTCCACCAGTTCGAGGAATCCCTGGACGATGGCTTCCTCGCGAGTGTTGCCGGCTGCGCAGCCGTTGGAATCAGCGTGGAAGGCGGCTGGGCCGCTGTAGAAGAAATACAGCAGGCTGGTCGGGACATGTTTGAAACGTCCGTCGCGCAGGGACCAGACCGGCGACCACTCGATCTTGGCGGCCGGATCGAATGGAGCCGGGGCCAACTGGGTTTCGTGTGAATCCTCTTCGCCCGTTCGCTCCGGCAGGGATTGCGCGTCGCTGAACAGCAGGACGTCATTGGCAAGAATGGCATCGCCCGGCGCGAAATCCGTGAACCGCCGCGTGGCCCTGATTTCGTCGCCCTGGAAAATCCCTGAATAGCGCTCGATCGCTTCCATCAGCGCGCTGGCTTCGGCCTGCTCGGCATTGGAGCCCTTGCCGAAGCTGCCGCCGGTCAGTCCCGCCCTGAGTTCGTTGAGGTTCCGGGCCGGCGCCGAGAAATTGTGCGCGGCGTAAAAATTGGTGTTCAGCGGCAAATCGGCTTCGATCCGCTCGAGCCGCGTGACCACGCCGGTCAGGGGGCTCACGTGTTTGCGGAAGCGCGCCACCGTGGCCCGCGACGATACCGTCCGGTAGCCGCCGCTGGTCATGACCAGCTTGGCGCCGGGGCCAAGCTCGATGGGCAGCGGCGCGCGGCGCGGGTCCCGCAGCTTCTTGCGGCCGCAGGTCGGACATTGCGGGCGGGCCGCGACGTAATGCTTTGCGATGGTCGAGCCCAGGAGATCGTGACTGACGATGTGATCGTTCAACTCGGTGCGAAAGCCGGTAGCGATGGCCTTGGCGACTTCAAGCGCAGCAAACTGGATCGCGCCTTGTCCGACCGCGTTGCGCACCAGAGGCGAGGTGGCTACGGGACGTGCGGGTCCCCGGTCGAGAAACCCCTTGACCTCCCGGTTTCGTATCATGCGATCGAACAGGCAGGTCCAGCAGGCGCTCTCACCGGGGCTGAACACGGGTCCGACCAGCGGAAAGGCGCCGGAAGGCTGGACCAGCAGCCAGCGCGAACGCTCTGACACGCGTTGCTGGTTCAATTCGGCCAACCGTCGTTCGAGATAATCGTTCACCAGCGTGACCGTGAGGTCGGGCTCGCGCTTGACGACGCGAACGCCGAGTTCACTCAGCGCGGCGCTGAGCGCCGCAGCACCCTGCACATCGATCGATTCGACGCGCACCCGGCAATTCCCGAGATTCTGCTCCGCCATGCCAGGCGGCAGGCCGAGGCTCGCCCAGTAACCCTGCACGGCGCCAGCCGGAGGGCGCGGCGCCGGGACGACATAGCGCCGTTCCATCAGCCGCTTGAGGGCTTCCTCGATCTTGTCGGATGGAAAATCCTGCGCCAGTTCGCTGGCGAGTTGCCGAAAGCTCTTGCCGCCCTTCGCTATCGCGGAGGCGAGGGCGCAATAGAGTTCGCCGTGAAGGAAGAACTTCCGGTCCTCGGAATAGAGACAGACGACATCCGGCGGCAGCACGTAGACGGTGAAATTCGGCGCAAATTGCGGAACGTCATTGCCGGTCTGTCGCGAAGCGCTGGTCTTGCGGCCACCTGTCATGACTTCACGCGCACGCCGGCTCGCCGGTGCAAGACGTATTCTTCGACCACTGGAATTTCCTCGTCGAGTTCACGCGCCGGCATATCGCGATCATACTGGATCCGCTGATCCGTCAAGCGTACGCCCGCAGAGGCACGCTGCACAGCAGAGAAGACCTGGATTGGCGGGGTGGATTGGCCGGGCAGCAAAGCTTGGCCGGGTCGATCGTATCGAGCCCGGCCATGATGGTCTCTGTTGGTCAATGTAGCTGAAAGCGGTCCACCTCAGCAGAGGCGGCAAGCGCCCCACGACAGGCAACAACCTCCGCCGCATCCGCATCCGCCGCAACCACGGCAGGCTCTGCAGCCTCGGCAACCCCTGCATCCACGGCAGCCGCCGCATCCGCGCCAGGCGACCTGTACGCCGTTCTTGGCGGCCGCGGTGTTCTCTTTGTCGAACACATAGAATGTCGCCAGGCTGACGTCGGCGATTTCTTCTTCACCGAGCGTGATGGCCTGACCCGGTGCAAGGCTCGGCGTCCGCGGCTGATCCTGCGCCGGAGCGACCGCTGCGGATGCGCCTCCTACCAGTGAAAAGGTCAATCCGGCGGCTCCTAACACCGGTACAGTTTTCGTCACACGCTTCCGTGTCGAAGCTTGCTTCACCCGTGCCATTCTTGCTTCCTCCATACCTTGTCGACGATGCTCAGAGTCCCGCGCCCAAATTGTACCCCTTGGAAATGCGCCATGCAAGGCTGGTTACACACGTTGATGTGACGGTGTGGCTTGCCGAATTTTCTTCATGTTCATGAACGAGACGTTCATGAAGCGCAGAGCGCAGCTTGATCGAATCGCAACATGCATGCTCGCAGCCTCCGACAACTTCAGTGCGCAGGCTGGGAAAACGCGCAGGCGCTGCCTGCGTTCCGCCGCGCATCGTTCAAATAAATCAAAAATACGACGCTTCATCCGGAATAAAAGGGACCTGTCCGTACTTGCAAACGGAAGCCAACGCGGCTCAATGCTGCGCTGCGATTGCCTGCTGGCTTGAGCGGAGAAAACGACATGGTCCGTCACCCCGGACGCTTCGCCTGGTACGAACTGATAACGACGGACGTGGCGGGCGCCAAAGCCTTCTACACCGACGTCGTGCGCTGGGACGCGCAGGACGCGTCGACATCGGCTCTCGCCTATACGCTGTTCGCCTCCGAAGGGACCCCGGTAGGCGGACTCATGGATCTTCCGGAGGACGCCAGGAAAATGGGCGCGACGCCGAGGTGGATGGGCTACGTGGAGGTCAACGACATTGACGCCACTGCCGACCGGATCAAGCGTCTCGGCGGAGCTGTGTACGTTCCTCCCACCGACAGCAACATCGGCCGCATTTCGGTCGTTGCAGATCCGCAAACGACAACGCTCGGCTTGATCGAGGAGTTGAAATCCGGCCAAATGCGGTCCACCGATCTGGACAAAGCGGGGCGCGTGGGCTGGCACGAGTTGCTCGCCGCGGATTGGAAGAAGGCGTTTGCGTTTTACGGCGAACTTTTTGGCTGGCAAAAAGCCGGCGTGGATATCGATCCGCTCGACACCTATCAGTTGTTCTCCGCGGGTGCGCAGACCATCGGCGGCATGTTCACCAAGCGTCCGGAGGATCCGGTCCCGTTCTGGCTATTCTACTTCAATGTCGGCGACATCGATGCGGCCACCGAGCGCGTGAAGAGCGGCGGCGGCCAGGTCTTCAAGGGCCCGCTCGAACTGCCGAGCGGCAGCTGGATCGCCAGATGCAGGGACCCCCAGGGCGGCGCGTTCGCGCTGCAGGGAAGCCGAAGCCAGGATGGTTTCGGCTGGTCCACCGAGTGGCAGGGGATTTCGTCGCGCGGCAGGTTGGTCACCAAACCGCGCGGGTAGGGGCGGGCCTGCTCGCCCAGGAGGGCCGATGCCCAAGCAACACGTCTACGTTCTCGGCCTCAACACCTACGACCACGATGTGAGCGCCTGTCTGCTGCGCGACGGGGCCATCGCGTTCGCGATCGCAAAGGAACGGATCACGCGCGAGAAGCATGCCAGCGGCTTCTACCAGGAGGTGATCGACTATTGCCTCGATGCCGAAGGCATCACGCTCGATGACGTCGATCTGATCGTGCGCAACTGCTACCTTCTTCCCGTCGCCGAGATGGAAGAGCGGCTGGTCTATCAGGACCGGCCGGGCTTCCTTCCCGCCCATGAACGGGCCGAGGCCGCCAACCATCCGTTGTTTCTGTCGCGCTCCGAAAAGGTGGTGTCGATCTCACACCATCTGGCGCATGCCTACAGCGCCTTCGCCGTGTCGCCGTTCGAGGAAGGGGTGGTGATGATCGTCGACGGCGTCGGCAGCTATCGTTCCGACGTGATCGAGCCCTGTCCGTCCGGCGATAGCGCGAGCGCGCTCGCGCGCGAATCCGAGAGCTATTACAAGTTCTCCGGCTTGAAGATCGAGTGCGCGAAGAAGGTCTGGATGGAGCCCGACCGCGGTTTCCTGAGCGACGAATTCTACAACATGCCCGGACTTGGCGCGCTCTACAGCCGCGCCTCGACCTACATCTTCGGCGATTGGAATAAATGCGGCGAGCTGATGGGGCTCGCGCCCTATGGCCGCCCCGATCAGGTCAAACATCTGCTCGAACTCGCCGACGGCACCTTGCAGGTGCCGCGCTGGACCTGCGACTTCAGGCAGCCGTATCTGATCGATCGCGGCGGCTGGGAAGCAAGTCCAGCGATGCCGCATTGGCAGGATCTCGCCTGGCGGGTGCAGGACGACACCGAGAACGTTTTGCTGGCCCGCGCCCGCTGGCTGCGCGAAGCCACCGGCGCAGCAAATCTGTGCATGGCCGGCGGGGTCGCGCTGAACTGCGTCGCCAATGGCCGGATCGCACGCGAGGCAGGATTCGAAAATGTCTGGATTCAGCCCGCCGCCGGCGACGACGGCATCGCGATCGGCTGCGCCTATTACGGCTGGCTGGAAGTCCTCAAGCAGCGCCGCTCCTTCGTCATGGATCATTCCTATGTCGGCCGGCGCTACAGCGATGCGGATATTGAAAACGCCATTTCGCCGTTTCTGGTTCGCGTTCAAACCACGGCCACGCGAAGCGCGGATATCTGCCGCGAAACCGCAACGCTTTTGGCCGACCAGCGCGTGATTGGCTGGTTTCAGGGGTCATCGGAATTCGGACCGCGCGCGCTCGGCAATCGCAGCCTGCTCGCCGACCCCCGCAAGGCTGACATGAAGGATATCCTGAACCGCCGCGTCAAGCACCGGCAGGCATTCCGTCCGTTCGCGCCGATCGTGCCGGCCGAGCGGGCCGGCGAGATTTTCGAAGGTGAGGAGGATTTGCCGTTCATGCTGTTGGCAAAACGCGTCCGTCCCGAATGGCGCGACAGGATTCCGGCGGTCGTGCATGTCGACGGCACCGCGCGCGTTCAGACCGTGACGGAAGCCGGCAATCCCTTGCTGTATCGGCTGCTCCGGGACTTCGAGGCGCTGACCGGCGTTCCCGTCCTGATCAACACCTCCTTCAACGTCAAGGGCGAGCCGATCGTCGAGACGCCCGACGATGCCGTGGTGTGCTTCCTGACCACGGGGATCGACCATCTGGTCCTGCACGACAGGCTGATCTCGAAGAATGCGTGGCACCGGCTCATTGGGCCGCTGGTCGGCGTCTACAGCGATGTCGCCGCCATGGTGATGGCGAGCGCGCGACCGGGGTAAAACCGCGCGGCCGCCCGGCGCCCGATCAGGCCGGAGCTAGCTGGCCTTGGCCGGCGCCGCCTTCAGCGGCTTGTCCTGCCGTTTCGACCAGGAGATGTAGTAGGCGACGACGGTCATGATCGCGATGCCCGTGATGCTGACGAAGATCTGCGCAAACAGCGAGCCCGAGCTCATCATCAATTCGAAATGTCCGACAAAGGACAGGAAGACGCCGACGCAGAACACCGCGAGCGACTGCTGGCCGCAGACGATCAGGGGATCGAACACCCGCCATTCCAGCCCCGGCCAGTCCTTCGGCACGAACCGGATCACCATGATCACGATGACAACGAAATGGATGAAGCGATAGGGCGCGAGGTTGGTCTTGTCGTTCGGGTTGAAGGTCGAATAGAGCCAGTGCGGGAATAGCGCCGCGAAATCCGGAAATTTGCCGGCCATGGTCATGACAAGGCCGAGAATGAGATAGGCGATGCAGAACCACAGCGTGGCCCGCGCATTGATGATTCCCATCGACCTTCGGGCGCCCCCGAGCGCGCACCAGGAGCCGAATACGAACAGCACCTGCCAGCAATACGGATTGAAGTACCAGGTCCCGGCCGGATAGGCCTTGAAATTCCAGTCGAATTGCCTGGCCGCGAGCCACAGCACGATGGAGGCCAGCATGGTCCAATTGGGCTGGCGCAGCATCAGCCACAGGACCGGCGGGAACAGCCCCATCAGGACGATGTAGAGCGGCAGCACGTCGAGATTAACCGGCTTGAATTTGAGGAGGAGGCCCTGCCGCAGGGTCTCGGTGGCGTTGTCGACGAGCCCTGCGACATTGAACTCGTTGATGATCTCGGAATCGCCGAACCGCAGCGCCAGATAGCTGATCGCGGCGATATAGATGACGAACAGGATGATATGGGCGACGTAGAGCTGCCAGACCCGCTTGGTCAGCCGGGTGGCGCCGACGATGAAGCCGCGTTCGAGCATCATCCGGGCATAGACGAAGGAGGCGGTGTAGCCCGAGATGAAGACGAACAGGTCGGCGGCGTCGCTGAATCCGTAATTCCGCGTGGTGATCCAGTTCACGACGTTATCGGGGATGTGGTCCAGGAAAATCGCCCAATTCGCCACCCCGCGAAACAGGTCGAGGCGGAGGTCGCGGCCTTTTTCGGGGAGGGTAGCGTTGATCTTCATGGGGACCGTTTCGAATTATACTTCCGGGAGGATCGGGCAGAGCAGGATAGGGGTGTCAGCTGCGCATGCTGCAAAGATTGTCACACCGCAGCATAATGACTATACCGGACGGGAAAATGTAACATCTGGGGTGGGAATCACCGATCAAAATTCCGAAAGGTGTCTCTATACTATCCCGGCCGTTTCCACCACGCGCTTCCATGCCGCAGATCTCACGGGGCCCGATCAACCATGACCGCACGCATCTTTAAGCCCGCCAAAAACGCGATGCAATCGGGGACCGCCAAGACCAAGGAATGGCAGCTCGATTACGAGCCCGAGCAGCCGCGTTCCATCGAGCCGCTGATGGGCTGGACCTCGTCCGGCGACATGAAGCAGCAGCTCACCATCCGCTTCCACACCCAGGAGGAGGCGGTGGCTTATTGCGAGGGCAAGGGCATCCCCTACCAGGTGATCGAGCCCAAGACGCCGGCCCGCCGCCAGGCGGCCTATGCCGACAATTTCGCCTTCCGGCGCGCCGAACCCTGGACCCACTAGGGTCACGATCCCGAAGGCAATCCCGGTCCCAGGGCCAGGAAGTTCTGGGTTGCGTCTGGTGGCGGCGCAATGACACCATGCCGTCCGCCCCGATGCGCAAATTACGGCGCACCATAAACAGCAGAAGGCCATGCCGCTACATTCCACGATCGATCCCACATCGTCCGATTTTGCCCGCAATGCGGAAGCCATGCGGGCGCTGGTCGCCGAGCTCCGGCAGAAGCTCGACCAGGTTGCCGGCGGCGGCGGCGAGGCCTCGCGCGTCAGGCATACCTCGCGTGGCAAGATGCTGGCGCGCCAGCGCGTCGATCTCCTGATCGATCCGGGAACGGCGTTCCTCGAGCTGTCGCCGCTGGCGGCCAACGGTCTCTATGGCGGTGATGTGCATTCGGCCAGCGTCATCACCGGGGTGGGCCGGATATCGGGGCGCGAATGCGTCATCGTCGCCAACGACGCCACCATCAAGGGCGGCACTTATTACCCGATGACCGTGAAGAAGCATCTTCGCGCCCAGGATATCGCCCGGCAGAACAATCTGCCCTGCGTCTACATGGTCGATTCCGGCGGCGCCTTCCTGCCGCAGCAGGACGAGATCTTTCCGGACGAGCGGCATTTCGGCCGCATCTTCTACAATCAGGCGCAGATGTCGGCGCAAGGCATTCCGCAGATTGCCATCGTCATGGGCTCCTGCACCGCCGGCGGCGCCTATGTTCCGGCGATGTCGGACGAAAGTATCATCGTGCGCAACCAGGGCACGATCTTCCTCGGCGGACCGCCGCTGGTGAAGGCGGCGACCGGGGAAGTGGTGACGGCCGAAGAACTCGGCGGCGCCGACGTGCACTCCCGGCAATCCGGCGTCACCGATCACTATGCCCAGAACGACAGCCACGCGATCGGCATCGCGCGGCGCATCGTCGCCACGCTGAAGCCACCCGCGCGCGCGGCCCTGAACATGCGCGAACCGCGCGAGCCGTTGTTTGCGCCGGAAGAGATCTATGGCGTGGTTTCCGCCGACGGCCGCAAGCCGTTCGACGTCCATGACATCATCGCGCGCCTCGTCGACGGTTCCGAATTCGACGAATTCAAGAAGCTTTACGGCCAGACCCTGATCTGCGGGTTCGCGCATATCTGGGGCTATCCGGTCGGCATCATCGCCAATAACGGCATCCTGTTCAGCGAGAGCTCGCTGAAGGGCGCGCATTTCATCGAATTGTGCTGCCAGCGCCAGATCCCGCTGGTGTTCCTGCAGAACATCACCGGTTTCATGGTCGGCAAGAAATACGAGGCCGGCGGCATCGCGCGCGACGGCGCCAAGCTGGTGACGGCGGTGGCGACCGCAAGCGTGCCGAAATTCACCGTCGTGATCGGCGGCTCCTACGGCGCCGGCAATTACGGCATGTGCGGGCGTGCCTACAGCCCGCGGTTCCTCTGGATGTGGCCCAACGCCCGGATCTCCGTGATGGGCGGCGAGCAGGCCTCGATGGTGCTGAGCCAGGTCCGCCGCGACAATATCGAGGCCAAGGGCGAGACCTGGTCGGCGGAGGAGGAAGAGAAGTTCAGGGCGCCGATCCGCGCCCAATATGAGAGTCAGGGCAGTCCCTATTACGCGACCGCGCGGCTGTGGGATGACGGCGTGATCGATCCCGCCGATACCAGGCTGGTGCTTGGGCTTGGACTGTCGGCGGCCTCGAATGCACCGATCGAGCCGACGAAATTCGGCCTGTTCAGGATGTGATGATGGATCGCGCAAAACTCTATCGGCGGTTCCGCACCCTCCTGATCGCCAACCGCGGCGAGATCGCCTGCCGCGTCATCCGCACCGCGCGCGCCATGGGGCTGCGCACGATCGCGGTCTATTCCGAAGCCGACCGCGACGCGATGCACGTCGCCATGGCCGACGAGGCCGTACTGCTCGGGCCGGCGCGGGCGCGCGACAGCTATCTCAACATCGAGCGCGTGATCGAAGCAGCAAAAAAGACCGGCGCCGAGGCCGTACATCCCGGTTACGGCTTCCTGTCGGAGAATGCCGAATTCGCGCAGGCCTGCCTCGATGCCGGACTGGTCTTCGTCGGGCCGACCGCGGCCATGATGACGGCGATGGGCTCGAAGTCCGGCTCGAAATTCCTGATGGAACAGGCCGGCGTGCCGCTGGTGCCGGGCTATCACGGTGAGGCCCAGGACGAGGCGACCCTTGCGAAGGCCGCCGACAGAATAGGCTTTCCCGTGCTGGTCAAGGCCTCCGCCGGCGGCGGCGGACGCGGCATGCGCATCGTGCGGTCGGCTGCAGAACTTGCCGCCGCCGTCACGAGCGCCAAGCGCGAGGCGAAAGCCGCCTTCGGCGACGATCGCATGCTGATCGAAAAATTCGTCCTGAACCCGCGCCATATCGAGGTGCAGGTGATCGGCGACAGCCATGGCAATCTGCTGTCGCTGTTCGAGCGCGAATGCACCCTGCAGCGGCGGCACCAGAAGGTGATCGAGGAGGCGCCGTCGCCGACGCTCGACCCCGTCCAGCGCGAGACGGTCTGCGCCGCCGCCCGCAAGGCGGCTGCCGCGGTCGCCTATGTCGGCGCCGGCACCATCGAATTCGTCTCCGACGGCAAGGACGTGTTCTTCATCGAGATGAACACCCGCCTGCAGGTCGAGCATCCCGTGACCGAACTGATCACGGGCATCGATCTCGTGGAATGGCAGCTACGGGTTGCGTTCGGCGAGAAGCTGCCGCTCAGGCAGGACGACATCAGGCTCAATGGCCACGCCATTGAGGCGCGGGTCTATGCGGAAAATCCGCACAAGAACTTCATGCCGTCGGTCGGCAAGATAAAGACCTGGCGGATGCCGGACGCGCTGGACGGCCTGCGCATCGATGCCGGCTACCGCGAGGGCGATGCGGTCTCGCCGCATTACGACGCCATGTTGGCCAAAATGATCGCGTGGGCGCCGACCCGGGACGAAGCCATCGACCGGCTCAATCGCGGGCTCGAGGCCGCCGACGTCCGCGGCATCGTCACCAACATTCCGTTCCTGTCGGCGCTGGTGACGCATCCCGACGTCCGCGCCAACACGATCGACACCGGTTTCATCGAACGGGAATTGACGAACCTGACGCCATCGGCGCCAGTGCCGCACGATCTCGAACTCGGCGCGGCCGTGGCCGCGATCCTCGGCGAGGAAGCCAAGACAGCGCGCGCGGACGCACACTCGCCTTGGCTGACATCAGGCTGGATGCCGGTGGGCCGCCGGCAACGGCTGTTCACGTTCCGGGACGGTCATCGGGGCGAGCACGGGGTCAGCCTGCAATACGGCAACGGTCCTGCGATGCTGTCGATCGGCGAGCGCGAAATCGCCTTCAAATCCGCACCGAATGCCTCCGGCGGTTTCGATCTCACGCTCCACGGCATCAAATCCCATGTCGTCTCCGTCCTTGAAGGCCATGAGCTTTATTTGCGGACGCGCAACGGCCGCTTTGACCTGCATTGGGTCGATCCGTTCGGCGGCGAGACCGAGGAACAGGTCGGCGAAGACAAGATCGTGGCGCCGCTGCCCGGCACCGTGGTGGCGCTATTGGCCGAGGTCGGCGCGACGCTGGAGAAGGGTGCGCCGATCCTCACGCTGGAAGTGATGAAGATGGAGCAGACCTTGCGCGCGCCGTTCGCAGGCGTCTTGAAAGCGATCAAATGCAAGGTCGGCGATATCGTCGGCGAAGGCGTTGAACTGGCCGAGGTCGAGCCGGTAGTCGCGTGAGGCCAGCCATGAGCGATTCCGTGCGCATCGTCGAAGTCGGCCCGCGCGACGGCCTGCAGAACGAGAAGACGCCGGTCAGTGTCGCCGACCGCATCGCCTTCATCGAGGCGCTGGTGGGAGCGGGACTGCATACCGTCGAGGTCGGCGCCTTCGTGTCGCCGAAGGCGATCCCGCAGATGGTGGATTCGGACCAGGTATTGCGCGGCATCGATCACCATCCCGACAGCGAATTCCATGTGCTGGTGCCCAACGAGAAGGGCTACGAGGCCGCGCGCGCCGCCGGCGCCAAAGTGATCGCGGTGTTCGCCTCGGCGTCGGAAGGTTTTTCGCGCGCCAATATCAACTGCTCCGTCGCCGAATCCATCGAGCGCTTCAAGCCGGTCGTTGAGCGGGCCAAGGCCGACGGCATCAAGGTGCGCGGCTATATTTCCTGCGTGCTCGGATGTCCTTTCGACGGCGAGGTGAAGCCGTCGGCGGTGGCGAATGTCGCGGACATGCTGTGGGAGCTCGGCTGCTACGAAATCTCGCTCGGCGACACCATCGGCGTCGGCACGCCGCTCAAAGCCAGGGCGCTCTTGCGAGCGGTGGCCGGCACCGTGCCGATCGGTGGCTTGGCGATGCATTTTCACGACACCTACGGCCAGGCGCTGGCCAATCTCTATGCCGGCATGGAGGAGGGCGTCCGCGTCATCGATTCCGCCGCCGGCGGTCTCGGCGGCTGCCCCTACGCCCCCGGCGCCACCGGCAATGTCGCGACCGAGGACGTGGTCTACATGCTCGAGGGCATGGGGATTGCGACCGGGGTCGATATGGCAAAGCTGGTGGCGGCGACCAATGTGGTGAGCAAACTGATCGGACGCCCGCCGGTCAGCCGCGTGGCATCGGCGTTGAACGCGAAGAAACGACCATCGTAGCCGGGACGGAGCGAAGCGAAATCCGGGAAGCGGCATCGTGATATCCCCGGATATCGCTTCGCTCCATCCGAGCTACGCACATTATCAGCGGCTCTACCTTCCCCCGTCCGGCCCCATCACCAGATCTGGCAGCGCCGTCGAAATCCCCGGGACGAAGCACAGCACCACGACCGCCAGCATCATCAGGAGCACAAAGGGCAGCGTGCCCCAGATTACTTCGCTCAAGGGAATATCCGGCGCGACGTTTCGGATGACGAAGATGTTCAGGCCGACCGGCGGGTGAATCAGCCCCATCTCCATCACGATGGTCATGATGATGCCGAACCAGATGATGTCGAAATTGGCCGCGCGTAAGGGAGGCAGGATGATCGGCGCGGTCATCAGGATGATCGACACCGGCGGCAGGAAGAAGCCGAGCACGACCACCATGACCAGGATCGCCGCCAGCAATTCCCAGCGCGGCAGCTGCATCGCCACGATTCCTTCCGCGACCGACTGCGAGATGTGCAGATAGCTCATCACGTAGGAATAGAGCAGCGACATGCCGATGATCATCATCAGCATGGTGGATTCGCGGATGGTCGATCTCAGGATCGGCGCGAGATCCGAAGGCCGCCAGACGCTGTAGATCAGCGCGATCAGCGCCAGCGCCAGCAGGCCGCCGAGGCCGGCGGTTTCCGACGGCGTGGCAAAGCCGCCATAGAGCGCGATCATGACGCCGGTCAGCAACAGCACGAAGGGCAGCACCCGCGGCAGCACGTTGAAGCGCTCGGCCATGGTGAACTCGTCGCGCTGCAGGATCGCCGAGGACGCGCCGGTCTTGGCATAGAGCGCGCTGGCGGCGGCATACTCTTTGCGGAAGCGGATCACCGCGTAGATCCCGAACAGCGTGACCAGCAGCAGCCCCGGTCCGATGCCCGCGAGGAACAGGCGGCCGAGGGATTTTTCCGCGGCGACCGCGAACAGGATCATGGTGATCGAGGGCGGCAGGAGGATGCCAAGCGTGCCGCCGGCGGCGATGATGCCGGCGGCGAAACCGCCGGAATAGCCGCGCTTGCGCATCTCGGGGATGCCGGCCGAGCCGATCGCCGAGCAGGTGGCGGGTGAGGAACCGGCCATCGCCGCGAACAGCGCGCAGGCAAATACGTTGGCGACACCCAGCCCGCCGGGCACGCGATGCAGCCAGGCATGCAGCGCCGAATACAGATCCTGCCCCGCCCGCGATTTGCCGATCGCCGCGCCCTTCAGGATGAAGAGCGGGATCGACAGCAGCGTGATCGAGGCCATTTCCTCGTAGACGTTTTGCGTGACGGTATCGAGCGAGGCCGCGGGCATGTAGATGCCCATGAACACCACCGCGACCGCGCCCAGCGCGAATGCGATCGGCATGCCCGAGAACATCGCAACCAGGGTGGCAACCCCGTAACTGATGCCAATTCCAACCACGGTCATCGGCGCGCCGTACCGGTGAGGGGAATGACGATCTGCAACAGGATCTGCACGCACAACAACGTCATGCCGACCGCCATCAGGCCGTAGGGGATCGTGAGCGGTGGCGACCACATCGAGTTCGAGACCTGGCCGTCGGTCCAGGCTTCATGTGTCAGCGTCCAGGATTTCCAGGCGAAGAACGTGCAGAACAGGAAGCTTGCGAGGTCGACCAGCCACAGCCGGATACGGTTGGCCATCGGCGACAACAGCCCGACGAAGGCCTCGATGCCGATATGGCCGCGCTGGCCCTGCACATAGGCCGCCGTCATGAAGGTGGCACCGACCAGCAGAAACACCGCCGCCTCGTCCTGCCAGTAATTGGCGCTGTGGAACAATGCCCGGCTCAGCACGCTGTAGCTGAGAATTGCGCAGGCCGCGATCAGCGCCAGGGCCGCGAGGACGACGATGATGATATTGCAGACGTCAAGCCCGCGCTCGACCGCCGCCACGAGCGGATTGCTCGCGGCGGCTATCGAACGGTCAGGCTGATCCCCGACCGGGCCATGCATCATGCGGCGACGTCGGAGGCGAGCTTCAGCAGGCTGGCCGCGGTGGCGGTCTTGGCGCCGTAGTCCTTCCACGCGGTATCGCGGGCGATATCGCGCCATTTGCCGACGGTGGCGAGGTCAAGCTTGCTGACCTTGGCGCCGGCCTTTTCATAGACCTTGGCCACCTCGATATCGTCGTCCTGCGCGCCCTTCTTGCCGAAGGCTTCGAGCTCCGTGCCAACCGCCAGGATGATGTCCTGATGTTTCTTCGGCAGGCCGTCGAAGATCGACTTCGACATCATCAGCGGCTCCAGCATGAACCAGTAGGAGGCGCCGGCGCCTGAGGTCAGCGCCTTCGAGACTTCCTCGAGCCGGAACGAGATCAGGCTGGTGGAGGAGGTGATGCCGGCGTCGCAGGCGCCGGTCTGCATCGCCGCGTAGATTTCGTTCGACGGCACCGACAGCACGGAGGCGCCCGCGGTCTGCAGCACCATGTCCATCTCGCGCGAGCCGCCGCGGACCTTCATGCCCTTGGCGTCTTCGGGCGCGACAATCGGCCGCGAGCGGCTGGCGACGCCGCCGGCCTGCCAGACCCAGGTCAGGAGGATGATGCCCTTGTCGGCCAGAAAATCTGTCAGCGCCTTGCCGATCGGGTTCTTCTTCCAGGCCAGGCCCTGATCATAGGTCGCGACCAGGCCGGGCATCAGGCCGATATTGGTCTCCGGCAATTCGCCGCCCGCATAGGGCATGGGATACAGGCTGATATCGAGCGCGCCTTTGCGCATCGCCGAGAATTGCGCGTTGGTCTTGATCAGGGACGAGTTCGGATAGATCTCGGCCGCGATCTCGCCGCCGCTGCGTTTGGTCACCTCGGCGGCGAACATCCGGCACAGCCGGTCGCGGAAATCGCCCTTGTCGATGGTGCCGCCGGGAAACTGATGCGAGATCTTCAGCGTGGTTGCGGCGTGGGCCGTGCCGATGCCGAAGCGCAGGATGGCGGGCGCGGCAAGCGTCGATGCGAGAACGTGGCGTCGTGTGAGCATGGAAGTCCCCCTGAGCGAATATTGATTGGAATGGTCCGGGCGCCTTGGCGGCATATTAGCCTGCATTCGCCCGAAATTTCTCTAGTTTGATAGTCCGATGCTGAGCGTTAAGGAAGCTGAGCGTTAAGAAAGTCTTGCTTTCTTGCTGCGGCGCACACTTGCCCAGAGATGCGACGGAAAAAAGACCGAATAGCCGTTTTTTGCGGCACTCATTCATCAAAGCCGGGGGCGCGTCGAAAGGCGCTGCCTTAAAATTTTTCTGGCCGGGGGTAACAAACGGGGCCGCGGGACCGTCCTGAACTTAGCGGCATAAGTCGCTTTCAACCGCCTTCGAAGGGAAGACCAACCAATGACCATCAGCACCCGCATCGCGCTCGGAGTTTCGGCCGCCGCTCTTTCGCTCAGCCTGGCGCTCGCGCCGGCCGCCTTCGCCCAGGACAAAATGGGCAAGGATGACGGCATGAAGAAGGACTCGATGTCCAAGGATTCGATGAAGAAGGACACGATGTCGAAGGATTCGATGAAGAAAGACGACGGAATGAAGAAGGACAGCATGAAGAAAGACGACGGGATGAAGAAGAACTGAGCAGCCCCGCTCGGTTTTCGCGCAGGCTCGCCGATCGCGGCGGGCCTGCGAAGCATTCTGCGCTGCCGTCCGGAAGCGCCGGTTATTTTTTCTTCTTCTTGCGGGCCGCATAGCGCGCATCGCGCGCGGCCTTGCGCTCGGCCTCGAGCGCGGCTTCGCGTGCCACGGCCTCTTCCTTTTCGCGCGCGAGCTGGGCTGCGGCGGCCGCCGCCGCTTCCGCCTCGCGGAGCTTCTGCTCGGCCTTGGTGGCCTCGCGGACGAGCTTGGCCTTGGCGCGCTCCGCGGCCGCCGCCTCGCGCTCGGCCTGCCGCTGCTTGACCGCAGGATCGTCGGGACCCGGCTGGCTGCGGAACTTGCTCAAAATGTTCTGCTTCGCCTGTTGCGCCGCCTTCTGGCGGTCCGCAAAGCTCGGTTCCTTGAATCCACTCATTGAAATCGCCTTGTCGCTTTCTCGTTCGTTGTGAGGTGACCGGCTTTCCGCCGAACCACTTGATCGCAGGGACAGTCCCGCCTGCGTGACCGGGAGCGGTGTACATCCGCCGGCGTCGGGATGCCATCGAAATAGGGGCGAAGAGGGTGTGTCAGCGGATATTTTTTCCGCAGTCTGGTGGCCCGGTATTGCGGCTGAAACAGGCTTCGGTGCTTTGGATGCCGGGTTTCGAATTTGCCGGATGACGTTTCTCGAAAGAAGCGATCCGCAATGGCGGCGACGGCCTTCACAACTGGCTGATGGCTACTTCTGCTTCGACCGTTCGCCAACATCTCCGGACCGGGCGCAAGCCGACGCTTGCAGGCCGCGCCGATCCAGACGGATTCCAAAAAGGAGTTTAAGATGTCGATGCTCACGAAACGCAGTTCGATCGCAATCGCTGCAACGCTTGGGATCGCACTCAGCATGTCGCTGTCGATCGCGGCTCGCGCCGACGCTGATACACCGAACCCGGCGACGCAGAGCCTGGCCGCTGCTGAGCTGCGCGCCGGCGATCTGGTCAGGGTGCGTTCAGGAGGACCGTTGATGACCGTGACGCGTTCAGGGCGATCAGGTGAGTTGCTCGTGGACCGACTGGGATGGCCGGCTCGAGTCCCAGACCTTTCCGGTCGGTGCGCTAAACCTGCCCCTGACGATGCCTCGCACGCATGGGCGCGCCGCGAGGGACGCGATGGCGTACTATCGCTAGTCGCAAACACATTGTGGTCGCGATTGCTTTCGATCGACGGCAGGCTGTGTGCGTTTGGTGTCGCGCCGTCGCGGGCGGCCATGCAATTGCGGTTCTGGCTTCGCGGTGCGGGTAAATTTACTTGATCGGACGGGCCATGATGCCGCGATCATGATAGCAATGAGCCGCAGCGATCCGCTGCCTTACTTTGTTGTTTCCGGATTTTTCTGGCGATGGCCGATACCGAACCAGGCGGCAACCGGCGCGGCGCCATCGCGGGTCTTGCGATCGCGGTGGTGTTGCTGGTGGTTGGGCTATGGCTTGCCCGCGAGCTGACGGCGACCAGCAAGATGCAGGATTGCCTGATGTCGGGACGCAGCAATTGCAACGTCATCCCGGCGCAGTGAGTGGCCATCACGGATTTGCCGCGCCTGATCTGTGTAACGGTGGCGGTTCCGCCACGTAAATGGGATTGGGGAAGGTGGTGCGCGCCGCTCGGCGGCATGCCATGATTTGCAGATGGTTTTTCGACGCGTCCGGTGATCCGGCGACGCCACAGAAGGATACCCGGCATGAAGAAATCCCTGAATTGTTTCCTGATCGTCGCAGCGATCGCGGCCGCGATCATCGGCTCACGCGCGCCGGTCCTTGCGCGCGGCGGCGCGGCGAGCATCATGAATTCGCCGGGCTATCAGCGGCGGCTTCAGGAATCGCGGCAGCAAGTGTCACAGCCTGATGTCCAACCAGCTTCGCTTCATCACAAACCGCGGCATCACCACCAGCATTGACGGATCTGCTTGCGGATGGGCCCGGATGATGGTCGCGGCTGCCCAAGCGGCGACACAAATTGGCTCGATCTTACTGATTTGTAACGGGACAAATTGCGAAAGGCCGATCAGCAATAACGCTGACGGCGTGAAGCAACGCAGACAGAGGCCCTGCTTCCGCAATTGCATCATGAACGAGGGGGTATGCGAACATGAACGCGTTCAGCCGATCGAGGATCATTTTTCCCGTGGTATCCGCATTGGCGCTGTTCGCGCTTTCGGCGCATGCCGAAGAACCCGTCCAGCATCCCCTGAACAAGGGCGCGGTTCAGGGCGCGAAGCCACCGCCGGGAGGCTCGGCGCAAACGTCCAAGGCAGGCTCCGGACATCCGCCCGGGCCGGTGGTGCAGGATGCCCATCGCGGGCCACCGCCTGGCCGGGTTGCCCACGGCGCCATGCCGGCGCGCAATTTCGGCGGACACCCCTATCGCGGCCGGTTCGCCTGGGAGGGCGGACGCTGGCGTCACGAAGTCCACGATGGACGTGACGGCTGGTGGTGGGATGTCGGCGGCGTCTGGTATTACTACCCGCAGCCGATGGAAGGTCCGCCAGCCTACATCTCGGAAGACTTTGCCGACGACGTCGGCGGTCCGTACGGGCCGCCCGTCGCCGACGGCTATGCCCCGCCGCCACCCGGCGCCTATGCGCCGCCCCCGTCACCTCCGCCTGACCCAGCCGCAAGCGCCGTCGGTGGCGCCATTGTGGGCGGGCTGATCGGCGGCCTTCTGACGGGACATGCGAGCGGCGCGGCCGCCGGTGCGATTGCCGGCGGTGCGACCGGCGCGATCGTGGGCGCGCAGGCCGCGTCGCGGCCCGGTTATTATCTGACGCAAGGCAATTGCTACTACCGCTATCCGTCGGGGCAGTATGTGCAGGCCGATCCGCGCGCCTGCTACTGACTCGAAAAGACTCCCACGCGCCGTTTCGCGCCACGTCAAAACCCGCCGGTTCACGCCGGCGGGTTTTTTGTTGCGAGCCCGTCACTTCGTCTCTTTAATACCGTAGGGTAGGAATTTCGGCTGGAGGGAACCTGAATGAAAAAGATTGCGGTGGCTGTTGTGGTCGGCATCGCCCTGACATTGGCGGCCTGCGGAAAGGAACCGGGCCCCGCGGGCCCGAAAGGCGACGCCGGCCCCCAAGGGCCCGCCGGACCGCAGGGCGCGCAGGGAGTGCAGGGCGTTCCCGGGCAGCAGGGACAGGCCGGTCCGCAGGGCCCACAGGGGCCGCAAGGCGCGCCTGGGGCCAAAGGCGATACCGGACCGGCGGGATCCACCGCCCTTCGGTCGGTGCAGGCGGATGGCGCGGTCAGTTGTGAGGCCGACGAGACGCTGGTCTCCGTGTTTTGCCCCGCCGGCGGTGCGCCGGACGGCGCGAAGTGCGGCACCACGCCGACCATCGGCCTTTGCCTGAAGAAGCCATAAGCGCGCGCGAAGGGCATCTGCTTGTTGCCGGTGCCCGCCGGGACTGGGCGATCAGTCCCGGCACGGGTGATTGATGAGGTTCTGCAAATCGAAGCGCGATCCGCGCTTCGATCGTTTTTTTATGGCAGTGCGGTAGCCCGGGCCGCAGCGGATCGCGGCGTATCCTTGTTCCCTCGCTGCGAAATCTCCTTGGCGCCGCCATCTTTTCGAACGGGGTGCATGCAAACCTGCGATCTTGGGTTGTGTAGGTTGCGTGGAGTAAAGCCGTGGGGACGGATCTTCAAACCAAACTCGAGAAGTACGAGACCAAGGCCGCCCAGTGCGTCGAATGGGCCCGGCAGGCCAATGAGGGGCCGCAGCGGACCTTCTTCGAGGTGCTTGCCAATTACTATGGCGAACTGGCAACCGATTTCCGGCAAGTCATGGAAAAACGGAAGGTCGCGTAGCCGGCGGCCACGCGACCGCCTTGAGGGCCGGCACCGAAGCCAAGGCGAAAAAGGGCGGAGCTATGGCAAAACGTCGCCATGGCAACCGTTTCTCAACCATCTTGGTGCATTCTGTCCCGCATGGGAAATCGGCCAGGCCATGCCGGAATGAAAACGTCGATCGCGAACGAACAGCGCGACGCCCTGCTTGACGTCTGGCTCGAGTTTTTCCAGAAGATCGAGGGCCCGCGCAGGCGCCGGGCCGCGGAATTCAAGCGGCGGCGCGTCAATCCGATCCGCCGCGCCCCGAATAAGGGCTCGCAGCTCCGCTCTCTCGCTCCAATCCGGTAACGGTCCAAAGGGCTCGACTCAGCCGGGAACGGCCGGTACCCCCATTGTAACGGGTAGGGATCGACTGTCCGTAGGCTCAAAGGAAAACCCGCCGACCAGGGCGGGTTTAGTGCACGGGGCCCTTGCTCGATTGCTGGATTACTGGAACAGGCAATCCTCCACCTTCTGCGGCGGGTGCGCATTGCAGTTGAGGTGGCAGACCGGGATGTCGCCGCTGTTGTCGGCCGGGCACTTCCAACTATGGGTCTTATTGCCCGGATAGCACGTTCCCTGGCAATTGATTCCGGAGCCGCCGCTCATTTGATAGCTGGTCACCGTGCTCGTCTTGATCCCCATGCTCTTGGATTTGGCATTTGCGGCAGGCCCGGCAAAGGCAATGCAGGCGACAACTCCAAGAACAAGACAAGAAATCCTGAGTGCTCTCATGGCTTCCTCCAATACTGCTCAAAGTATGTGAGGAAGCTAGGTCAGGTAGCCTGCGGCCGCTGTGGGCTGGTTCACATTCGCCGGCAAAAATACCATCACAGGTCGATGACGATGTCGCCCCTCGGCTGGCTGCAGCAGATGAGCACGGAGCCCTCGGCGGGCGGTTCAACCGGGTCGGGCTGGTAGTCGACCGCGCCGACGATAAGCCCGGTCTCGCAGGTGTGGCAGACCCCGGTCCGGCATGCCCATCTTACGGGCACATCGCAGGCCTCCGCGAGGTCGAGGAGGTTCTGAAATGAAGAACCCCAGCGAACACTGAGGTTACTCCGCGCGAACGATATCAGCGGCCCGTCGCCTTCAGGCCCGTCGGGCCGGTGCGGAGGCCGCTGTGGAGCCGCGGCCACACCCGGCGTCCTGGACGGAGCGGATCCGAAAATCTCGCTGTGCACGCGAGCATAGGCGACACCCCAGGTTTTGAGCCCGGTGGTGAACTCGCTCAAGAAGGCGGGCGGCCCGCACAGATAGAAATCGGCATCGCGCGGCACGCCCAATTCCCTGAGCACATCGATGCTTAAGTGTCCGGAAGCATCGAAATCGACAGCCGGCCGGTCCGCGGGAGCCGGTGCGCTGTAGCGGATGTGGCTGTGGCTCCCCGGAAGAGCCCCAAGCAGCGTTCGCGTCTCCGTGGCAAAAGGGTGCTCGCCGCCATCGCGCGCGCCGTAAATCCACCAGATCTCTCGCGTCGACGCACGAGCGGCCAAGGCATGGAGCATCGCGAGCAGGGGAGTGGCTCCGACGCCGGCGCCCACAAGGACGACAGGGCCGTCGCCTGACCCAAGCGTAAAACTCCCGCGCGGCGCGCTCGCCTCGAGCACATCCCCGACCCGGACCTCGGTCTCGATGTAAGCTCCGGCCGCACCATGGGCTTCGCGCTTGACGCTGATGCGATAGCAAGCTTCGCCCGGCTCGCCAGACAGCGAATAGCTGCGCAGCAGAACTGGCGCTGTGGGCGCGGGTTTTAGCCGAAGCACGATGAACTGGCCGGGCAGCGCGGCCGCCAGAGGTTTCCCGTCGGTGGGCTCGAGCATCAGCGAGGTCACGCTCCGGCTCTCGCGATCCCTGCGCGTCACCCGCAGCGGGCGGAATCCCGGCCACGCCGGCGGCGGACCGGCCGGTGCGAGGCCGGGATTGCCCGTCGCAGCGCCGCTTCCTTCGGCGCGTTCGAACAGCGCCTGCAAAGATCTGCGCCAGCCGGCACTCAGCGCCGGGATGCGCAAGGCCCGCTCCAGGCGGCTCCTGGGGTGGCCGGGCTTGTACAACAGCCCGCTGACCTCCGCGACGGTCATGCGCTCGGGCCCCTCGACGACCTGCACGATCTCGTCGCCGGCCCCGACCTCGCCCTCCTCGATGACGCGAAAGTAAAAGCCGGGCCTGTCGTGCGCGACGAGCAGGGCTGCCATCTGCGGATCGTTCATGCGGATGCCGACCCGGTAGCAGGTGACGCGCGGCTGCGTCACTTCAAACACCGCACCCCCGATCCGATAGCGATCGCCGATGCACACTTCGTTGTCGGACAGCCCGTCGACGGTGAAATTCTCCCCGAACTGCCCGTAGCTGCAGTCGCTACGGCCGAGTTGGCTTTGCCAATAGCCGTAGGAGTCGATCTGGTAGACAAAGACAGCCCGCTGCTCGCCGCCGTGTCCGATCGGATCGCCTTGACCGTCCCCATCGATGTTGAGGCGCCGCACCATGCGCCGGCCCTGGACGGGCGCCTTCCAGATACCGGTGTGAACCGTCCTGCCTCGCCAGGCGATATCGCGCGGCATGCCGACGTTGAGGGAAAGCAGACGAGCCATCACTTGGTTCTCCCTGCCAGCGAGAGAGCCGGTTTTCCGGCGTTTCCTTCGTAACAAAGTCACGGAGACGATAGGGTGGATGGCGATCCCAGCAGGATTCGAACCTGCAACCCACGGAGTAGAAATCCGTTACTCTATCCAGTTGAGCTATGGGACCGTTGGCGGGTTTATACCACTGCCAATATGAAAAATCCGCTTCCCCGCCAAGCCCGTTCCGAACCGTTTTCCCGCACCCGGCGACAAAGGCTTGGAGGTGGACCGTCGGTCCGCCCCTGAGGCCATGCTACGCCGCCGGCTGTCGGCGCGGGCGATGGCCGGCTTCGACAAATGTTGTATGCGACCTTTTCGCACCTCCGTTCCATCGCCATGAGTCCGTCACCTTTTAGCGCCCTTCTGCACCACACGCGGCGGTCGTTCGCCGCCCCAGGAGTTCCCCATGATCGGTTTGGTTCGCGCCGCAACACTTTGCGCAGCGCTGGCGCTTGGCCTGGCCTCCGCTCAGGCCGCGGATAAGGCCTTCAGGCGCGACGATCTGGGGGATTCCGCGATCAAGCTGGAGGCCCAGATCAAGAGCGAGGCGGGGCCCGTCGCCAAGACCACCGCCACCCTGAAAACCGACGCCGACGCAGCCTTCAAGCGCAGCGATTTCCGCTCGGGCCTGCAGATCCTCGGGCAGATCGCCGCTGTTGCGCCAGACGACAGCGGCAACTGGCTGCGGCTGGCGCGGGTCATCTTCCAGATCGTGCCGAAGGACTCCAGCGAGCAGACCTTCCTTTTGGAGCGCGCCTCGACCGCCGCCTATATTGCCTATCAGCGCGCCGGCAACGCCGGTGAGGAGGCCGACGCGCTCGCCGTGCTCGGCCGCTCGATGTCCGAGCGCAGGCTGTGGCGGCCGGCGCTGGATGCCTTGCGGCTGTCGCTCGATATGCGCGAGGTCGCCGATGTGCGCGGCCAATATGAAAAACTGCGCGACGAGCACGGTTTCAGGCTGCTCGATTACACCGTCGATTCCGATTCGGCCTCGCCGCGCGCCTGCTTCCAGTTCTCGGAGGAACTGGCCAAGCGTACCGACTTCGCGCCCTATCTGGCGCTCGCCGGCAACGACAAGCCGGCGCTGACCTCGGAAGGCAAGCAGCTCTGCGTCGACGGGCTGACGCATGGCGAGCGCTACAACATCAATCTGCGCGCCGGCCTGCCGTCCTCGGTCAAGGAAGGCCTGCCGAAATCTGCCGAATTCAACATCTATGTCCGCGACCGCAAGCCGTTCGTGCGCTTTACCGGGCGCGCCTATGTGCTGCCGCGCACCGGCCAGCGCGGCATTCCCGTGGTCAGCGTCAACACCCCGGCGGTGAAGGTCGACGTGTTCAGGATCGGCGACCGCAACCTGATCAACACGGTGATCGACAGCGACTTCCAGCGGGCGCTCAGCCGCTATGAGCTTTCCAGCCTCGGCGACGAGCGCGGCGTCAAGGTCTGGTCGGGTGAGCTCGCCACCGCGACCACGCTCAACCAGGATGTCACGACCGCGTTTCCGGTCGATCAGGCACTCGGCGACCTGCAGCCGGGCGTCTATGTCATGACGGCGGCGCCGAAGACGCCGGGCAGCGACGACGATTCCTCGCTGGCGACGCAATGGTTCATCGTGTCCGATCTCGGCGTCACGGCGTTCTCCGGCAATGACGGCATCCACGTCTTCGTCAATTCGCTGGCGACGACCGATGCGGTGGCGAAAGCCGAAGTGCGGCTGGTCGCGCGCAACAACGAGATCCTGGCGACCCGCAAGACCGACGATTCCGGCCACGTGCTGTTCGAAGCGGGGCTGGCGCGCGGCGAGGGCGGGCTGTCGCCGGCCATGGTCACCGTGAGCGGCGAGAAGACCGACTATGCTTTCCTCAGCCTGAAGACCACCGCGTTCGACCTGTCCGACCGCGGCGTCGAGGGGCGGGAAGTTCCCGATGGCCCCGACGCCTTTGTCTATGCCGAGCGCGGCGTCTACCGCTCCAACGAGACGGTGTACCTGACGGCGCTGTTGCGCGACGGCCAGGGTAATGCCGTGACCGGCGGCCCGTTGACCCTGGTGATCGAGCGTCCCGACGGCGTCGAGTTCCGCCGCGCCATGCTGCCCGACCAGGGCGCGGGCGGCCGCAGCATGGCCCTGACCCTCAATCCGGCCGTCCCGGCCGGCACCTGGCGGGTGCGGGCATTCACCGATCCCAAGGGCGTGGCGATCGGGCAAACCACCTTCATGGTCGAGGATTACATCCCCGAGCGGCTCGAATTCGACTTGTCCGCCAATGACAAGCTGATCAAGGCTGACGCTCCCGTGGAGCTCAAGGTCGACGGCCACTTCCTCTATGGCGCGCCTGCTTCCGGCCTGCAGCTGGAAGGTGATATGCTGGTCGCTCCGGCTTCGGAACGGCCGGGCTTTGCCGGATACCAGTTCGGCGTCGCCGACGATCAGACCACCAGCAACGAGCGGACTCCGATCGAAGGCCTGCCCGAGACCGACGCCAATGGCGCGGCGACCTTCCCGGTCAGCCTCGCAAAGCCGCCATCCTCGACGCGCCCGCAGGAGGCTCAGGTCTTCATCCGTATGGCGGAGGCCGGTGGCCGCGCCGTGGAGCGCAAGCTGGTGCTGCCGGTCGCGCCGGCGTCGGCAATGATCGGCGTCAAGCCGCTATTCTCTGGCAAAAGCATCGCCGAAGGCGACAAGGCCGGCTTCGACGTCGTGTTCGTTTCTCCCGACGGCAAGCCGCTGGCGCGCGACGGCCTGCGCTACGAGCTGTTGAAGATCGAATCCCGCTATCAATGGTATCGCCAGAGCTCTTCCTGGGAATACGAGCCGGTCAAATCGACCAGCCGCGTCGCCGACGGCGATCTCACCGTCACCGCGAACAACCCGGCGCGGATCATGCTGTCGCCGCAGCCGGGCCGCTACCGGCTCGACGTCAAATCGGCCGACGCCGACGGACCGATTACATCCGTGCAGTTCGATGTCGGCTGGTACTCCGACGGCAGCGCCGATACGCCCGACCTTCTGGAAACCTCGATCGACAAACCGCAATACCAGTCCGGCGACACCATGGTGGTCTCGGTCAACGCGCGCTCGGCGGGCAAGCTGACCATCAATGTGGTCGGCGACCGGCTGCTGACGACGCAAACCACCGACGTCAAGCAAGGCACCGCCCAGGTCAAAATTCCCGTCGGCAAGGATTGGGGCACCGGCGCCTATGTGGTGGCGACATTGCGCCGCCCGCTCGATGTGGCAGCCCAGCGGATGCCGAGCCGCGCCATCGGGCTGAAATGGTTCGGCATCGACAAGCAGACCCGCACGCTGCAGGTGAGCTTGTCGCCGCCGGCTCTCATCCGTCCGAACTCGACGCTGAAGCTGCCGGTCAAGCTCGGCGGCCTCAACCCCGGCGAGGACGCCAAGGTCGTGGTCGCGGCCGTCGATGTCGGCATTCTCAATCTGACCAACTACAAGCCGCCGGCGCCGGACGATTATTATCTCGGCCAGCGCCAGATGACCGCGGAAATCCGCGACCTCTATGGGCAATTGATCGACGGCATGCAGGGCACGCGCGGCCAGCTCAGGACCGGTGGCGATGCCGCCGGCGCGGAACTGCAGGGCAGCCCTCCCACGCAAAAACCGCTGGCGCTCTATTCCGGCATCGTCACCGTCGCCGCCGACGGCACCGCCGAGATCAGTTTCGACATTCCCGAGTTCGCCGGCACCGCGCGTGTGATGGCCGTGGCCTGGACCGCGACCAAACTCGGCCGCGCCACCACGGACGTCACCGTGCGCGATCCCGTGGTGCTGACCGCAACCTTGCCGCGCTTCCTGCTCAACGGCGATCACGGCACGATGAGCTTTGATCTCGACAACGTCGAAGGCGCACCCGGCGACTACACAATCAATGTGAAGACGTCGGGACCGGTAAAGGTTTCCGGCAATCCCGCCACGACGGTCAAGCTCGCCGCGAAGCAGCGCAGCTCGATGTCGCTGGCGCTCGATGCCGGCGGCGCCGGCACCGCGAATATCGACGTCGACATCAAGGGGCCGAACGGACTGGCGCAGGCGCGGCATTACGCGCTCGACGTCAAGCCGGCGACGCAGATCCTGGCGCGCCGTTCGATCCGGACGCTGGCGAAAGGCGAAAGCCTGACGCTGACCTCCGACATGTTCTCGGATCTGGTCTCGGGCACCGGCGGCGTCTCGCTGTCGGTCAGCATGTCGACGGCGCTCGACGCGGCGACCATCCTCAAGGCGCTGGATCGTTATCCGCACGGTTGTTCGGAGCAGATCACCAGCCGCGCCATGCCGCTGCTTTATGTCAACGATCTGGCGGCCGGCGCCCATCTGGCCATGGATACCGAGGTCGATCAGCGCATCAAGGATGCGATCGACCGGCTGCTGGCGCGAGAAGGCTCGAACGGCTCGTTCGGGCTGTGGTCGGCCGGCGGCGACGATGCCTGGCTCGACGCCTACGTGATGGACTTCCTGACCCGCGCCCGCGAAAAGGGCTTTGCGGTTCCGGACGTGCTGTTCAAGAACGCGCTCGATCGCATCCGCAACTCCGTGGTCAACGCCAACGAGCCGGAAAAGGACGGCGGGCGCGATCTCGCCTACGGGCTCTACGTGCTCGCCCGCAACGGCGCCGCGCCGATCGGCGATCTGCGCTATCTCGCCGACACCAAATTGAACAATCTGGCGACGCCGATCGCAAAATCGCAATTGGCGGCGGCGCTGGCGCTGGTCGGCGACAAGGCGAGGGCGGAGCGGGTTTATTCCGCCGCGCTCGACAGCCTCGCGCCGAAACCGGCGCTGGAGTTCGGGCGGGTCGATTATGGCAGCGCGCTCCGCGATGCCGCGGCTTTGGTTTCCCTCGCGAGCGAAGGCAATGCCCCGAAGGCGACGCTGACGCAGGCGGTCGCCCGCGTCGAAGTCGCACGCGGGCTGACGCCGTACACTTCGACCCAGGAAAATGCCTGGCTGGTGCTGGCCGCACGTGCGCTGGCCAAGGAAACCATGAGCCTCGATCTCAACGGCTCGGCCGTGAAGGCGGCGCTCTTCCGCAGCTACAAGGCCGACGAGATGGCCGGCAAGCCGATCAAGATCACCAACACCGGGGACGCGCCGGTGCAGGCGGTGGTTTCGGTCAGCGGCGCGCCGATCACGCCGGAGCCCGCGGCATCGAATGGCTTCAAGATCGAGCGCAATTACTTCACGCTCGACGGCAAGCCGGTCGATATCTCGAAGGCCAGGCAGAACGACCGCTTCGCGGTAGTGCTGAAGATCACCGAACCCAAGCCGGAATACGGTCATATCATGGTGTCGGATTATCTCCCGGCCGGCCTCGAGATCGACAATCCGCATCTCGTGTCGTCGGGTGACACCGGCACGCTGGACTGGATCGAGGACGGCGAAGAGCCGGAGCACACCGAATTCCGCGACGATCGTTTCACCGCCGCCATCGACCGTGCCGCCGACGCCAAGTCGGTGTTCACGGTAGCCTATGTGGTGCGCGCGGTTTCGCCCGGCAAATATGTGCTGCCGCAGGCCTATGTCGAGGACATGTACAACCCCTCGCGCTACGGCCGCAGCGGCACTGGATCGGTCGAGGTGGTCTCGGCGAAATGAGCGAGGAGTCGCACGAGCAACCTTCTTCGTCATGCCCGGCCAAAAGCGCGAAGCGCGTCTTCGCGCAGATGTGCCGGGCATCCACGAACTTTGTTGCCGCGGCCAAAGACGTGGATGGCCGGGTCAAGCCCGGCCATGACGGCTTTCGGAGGTCGCGCTCCGTTCGCATCGCTGGCGTTGCCTTTGCGGTCGTTACTCTTGTTGTCGTCGCCTTCGCGGCATGGGTCGTCTCGCTCGGTCCGTTGCCGTTGGCGCAGACGCGGCAAGTCTCCACCACGATCGTCGATCGCAACGGCAAGCTGTTGCGGGCTTACGCCATGGCCGATGGCCGCTGGCGGTTGCCGGTCGACGCCAGAACCAGCGTCGATCCCGGCTATCTCAAGCTGCTGTTCGCCTATGAAGACCGTCGCTTCCGCTCCCACGCCGGCGTCGATCCGCTGGCGCTGGGGCGCGCCGCGTTCCAGCTGGCCACCCGCGGCCACATCGTGTCCGGCGGTTCGACCATCACCATGCAGCTGGCGCGGCTGCTGGAGCCGCGGCGGGAGCGATCGCTCCACTTCAAGCTGCGCCAGATGGTCCGCGCCATCGAACTCGAGCGGCGACTGACCAAGGACCAGATTCTCGATCTCTATCTGACAATGGCGCCCTATGGCGGCAATCTCGAGGGCATCCGCGCCGCCTCGATCGCCTATCTCGGCAAGGAGCCGAAGCGGTTATCGCTGGCGGAGGCGGCGCTGCTGGTGGCGCTGCCGCAATCGCCGGAAACCCGCAGGCTGGATCGCCATCCCGACGCCGCGCGCGCGGCGCGCAACCGCGTGCTCGATCGCATGGTCGAAGAGCATCAGGTGTCGCCGGAGGACGCGGCGCAGGCCAAGGCGGCGCCGGTGCCGCGGCTGCGCAAGCCGATGCCGATCCTCGCGCCGCATTCGGCCGATGCCGCGATGGCGACCGTGAAAGACGCTGACGTCATCAGGCTGACGCTGGATGCGAGCCTGCAGAAGGTGCTCGAAACGCTCGCGCGCGACCGCGCCCAGGCGTTGGGTCCGAATGTTTCCGTCGGCATCCTCGCCGTCGACAATGCCAGCGGCGAGGTGCTGGCGCGGGTCGGCTCGCCGGATTATTTCGACGACCGGCGGGCAGGGCAGGTCGACATGACCCGCGCGATACGCTCGCCGGGCTCGACGCTGAAACCGTTCATCTATGGGCTCGCCTTCGAGGATGGTTTCGTCCATCCGGAAAGCCTGATCGACGACCGGCCGATCCGATTCGGCTCCTACGCGCCGGAAAATTTCGACATGACCTTTCAGGGCACGGTTCCCGTGCGCAAGGCGCTGCAGCTCTCGCTGAACGTGCCGGCGATCGCCTTGCTCGACCGCGTCGGCGCCAGCCGGCTGACGTCGCGCCTGAAGCAGGCCGGCACCAATCTGGTGTTGCCGAAGGACGAGGCGCCGGGGCTCGCGATGGGGCTCGGCGGCGTCGGCGTCACGCTGCAGGACCTGGTGCAGCTCTATTGCGGACTGGCACGGCTCGGCAATACGACGCCGCTGCGCGAGATCGCCGGCGAAGACAGGCGCGAATCCCTGCGGCTGATGGATCAGGTCGCGGCCTGGCAGGTCGGTAACGTGCTGATCGGCTCGCCGCCGCCGGAAAACGCTCCCCACAACCGGATCGCATTCAAGACCGGTACCAGCTATGGCTATCGTGACGCCTGGTCGGTCGGTTTCGACGGCCGCATGACTATCGGGGTCTGGGTCGGCCGTCCCGACGGCGCGCCGGTGCCCGGCTTGGTCGGCCGCGCCGTGGCGGCGCCGATCCTGTTCGATGCCTTCGCCCGTACCGGCAAACTGCCGGTTCCGCTGCCGAAGCCGCCCAAGGGAACGCTGGTGGCGAGCAACGCCAAGCTCCCGCTGCCGCTGCGCCGGTTCCGCCCCGTGGGGGAACTGGTCCGGACCGGCGGCGAGCAGGCTCCCCACATCCAGTTCCCGCTCAACGGGTCGCGGATCGAAATCGCGGGTTCCGGCACACAAGCTTCTGCGATGCCGGTCAAGGTCGCAGGCGGGGTCCTTCCGATGACCATGCTGGTGAACGGTGTCTCGGTGGGCGAAATCGATGGCCGGCGCCAGCGCCTGGTCGATCCGCCCGGCCCGGGGTTCGCCAGATTGACCGTCATCGACGCGACGGGCGCTGCGGACACAGTTGTCATCAGAGTTCAATAAAGGGTCGCTAAGCGGTTGTCGGGATGGTGGTTTCGGCGTATGCGGGAACCAATGGTCGACACCTATACCCGCCCCCGATTTGGAGAGCCGCGCGAGCCGAAGAACCGGGCAAATCCGGGTAGCAGGTTTGTCGGCGCGATCGACTTTGTCTCGGCGAGCCATCTGCGCGCCGTAGCCTTTCTCCTCCTGTGCGGCCTCGTGCTGTTTCTGCCGGGATTCTTCAACATCCCCCCGATCGACCGCGACGAAGCGCGGTTCGCGCAGGCGACCAAGCAAATGGTCGAGACGGGCGATTTCGTCGATATCCGCTTCCAGGATGAGGTCCGCTACAAGAAGCCGGTCGGCATATACTGGCTGCAGGCGGCGAGCGTCGAGGCCGCTTCCGCGCTCGGCCTGCCGCGCGCGCAGGTCCGCATCTGGCTTTATCGCGTTCCCTCGCTGATCGGCGCGATCGGCGCGGTGCTCCTGACCTACTGGACGGCGCTGGCGTTCGTGACCCGACGTGGCGCCATCTTCGCCGGTCTTATCATGGCGAGTTCGGTGCTGCTTGGGGTCGAGGCGCGGCTCGCCAAGACCGACGCCATGCTGCTCTTGACCGTGGTCGCGGCAATGGGCGCGCTGGCCCGGGTCTATCTGTCCTGGCAGCGCGGCGAGGATCCCGAGCATCCGCCGTGGTCGTGGCCGTTGATTTTCTGGACCGCATTGGCCGGCGGCATCCTGCTCAAGGGGCCGCTGATCCTGATGTTCGTCGTGCTTACCATCGGCGCGCTGGCGATCCAGGACCGGTCGGCCGCCTGGCTGTGGCGGCTGCGCCCCATATGGGGCCTGATGTGGATGCTGGTTCTGGTGCTGCCGTGGTTCATCGCGATCTTCTGGCGCGCCGGCGATGCGTTTTTCGCGGACTCGATCGGCGGCGACATGCTGAGCAAGCTCGCGGCGCAGGAATCCCACGGCGCACCGCCCGGAGTTTATCTGCTGCTGTTCTGGGTGACGTTCTGGCCGGGTGCGCCCCTGGCGGGCATGGCTGCGCCGGCAATCTGGCGGGCGCGGCGCGAGCCCGGCGCGCAGTTCCTGCTGGCGTGGCTGGTCCCGTCCTGGATCGTTTTCGAACTGGTGCTGACCAAGCTGCCGCATTATGTGCTGCCGCTCTATCCGGCGATCGCGATCCTGACCGTCGGCGCGCTCGAGCGGCGGGTGCTGTCGCGGTCGTGGCTGCGGCGCGGCGCCGCCTGGTGGTTTGCGATACCGGCGGCCACCTCGGTGATTGCCGTCATTGGCGCCATCACCCTGACGCGCCAGCCGGTGTTTCTGGCGTGGCCGTTCGTGGCGGCGGCGATGATCTTCGGTTTGTTCGCCTGGTGGCTCTACGACGACAACCGCGCCGAACGCTCGCTGCTGAACGCCGTGGTCGCGGCGATGTTTCTGGCCTTTGCCGTTTACGGCGTCGTGGTGCCGGCGCTGACGCCGGTGTTTCCGAGCGCGGAGATCGCGCATGCGCTGCGCAACGTGGTCTGCGTCGGGCCGAAAGCCGCGGCCGCGGGCTTTCATGAGCCGAGCCTGGTGTTCATGACCGGCACCGAGACGGTGCTGACGGACGGATCCGGTGCCGCGGACTTCCTTGGCCAGGGCAGCTGCCGCTTTGCGCTGGTGGAGCAGCGTTCGGAACGCGCATTTGCCGCGCGCGCCGAAGCCATCGGCCTGCGCTACAACGTCGCCACCCGGATCGACGGCTATAACATCTCGCAAGGACGCGCGATCTCGATTGCGATCTTCCGTTCCGAAGGCACGGAGTAAGATGTCCGCTCCGGCCGGCGTCGGCCATCCCTCGAGCTATTTGGCCGGCCTGTTCACGCTGGTGCGGATGTCGCTTTGGCAAATCGTGCGACCGCCGTCACATTCGCGGCGTCCCGAGGCGGCGCGCCGATTGGCGCGGCACAGCCTCTTGATCACGACAATCGTCAGCGCTGCAATCATCGCGCTGATGGTGTGGCTCGATGCGCGGGAGATCGTCCTGATGCCGCCGCGCGGCACGCCGGACCTTTGGCCGGTTCGCATCCTGACCGATTTCGGCAAGGACGCTTATGTGCTGGCGGCTTTGGCTGCAATGCTGCTGCTCGCTGGATTTGTCGCCACGGCCTTGCGGGGAACCTCGCGCGCGCTATGGCTCGGCTTTGGGTTGCGGCTGCAGTTTGTGTTTTTCGCGGTGCTGATGCCGCTGTTGGCCGGCGAATTGATAAAATGGGTCGCCGGGCGCGGCCGGCCGTTCGTGGGCGGCCACGCCAATGCCTTCAACTTCGTGCCCTTTGCCGGAACCGAGGCCTATGCAAGCTTTCCGTCCGCACATGCCATCACGGCCTTTGCGCTGGCCTTCGCGGTATCCGCGGTTTGGCCGCGCGCGCGGGCAGCGATGATCGTCTATGCGCTCCTGATCGCCGCGAGCCGCCTGGTGTTGCTGGCCCATCATCCCAGCGACGTGGTCGCGGGCGGCTTGATCGGCGTGGTCGGCGCCATGGCCGTGCGCTACTGGTTCGCCGCGCGCCGCCTCGGCTTCGCGATCCGTCCCGATGGCCGAATTGTGCCGCTCCGGAGCGTTTTCGGGCTTCGCAAAAGGGTTGCCCGCAGCGCCCCGGCCCCATAAGAAGCGGACGCTAAACCCGCCGGACGGCAAGCGTCGCCGGCGCACGGCCCACTCCAACGGCGAGCGTTGATTTGCCTCTTTCCGACCCAGCCGCGGTGGCCGTTTCCATCGTCGTTCCCGTGCGCAACGAGGCCGAGAACATCGGCCCCCTGATCGCCGAAATCGCCGCCGCGCTCGATGGCCGATGGGCCTACGAAATCATCTACGTCAATGACGGCTCGACGGATGCGACCGCCGCGCGGCTTGCGGCCGAGATGAAGAGCCGTGGCAATTTGCGCCAGATCCGTCACGCGGCTTCGGGCGGTCAGTCGGCGGCGGTGCGCAGCGGCGTGCGCGCCGCGCGCGGCGCCATCGTGGCGACGCTTGACGGCGACGGCCAGAACGATCCGGCGTTCCTGCCGGACCTGATTGCGGCGATCGACAATGGCGGGGCGCGCACCGGCCTTGCCGCCGGCCAGAGGGTCGGCCGCAAGGATACCGGCTTCAAGAAGATCCAGTCGCGCATCGCCAACGGCGTGCGCAAGGCCATCCTGCACGACGGTACCCGCGACACCGGCTGCGGGCTGAAGGCTTTCCGGCGCGAGGTGTTTCTGATGATGCCTTATTTCGACGGGCTGCATCGTTTCCTGCCGGCGCTGGTGCGCCGCGAGGGCTACGACATCGCCTATGTCGACGTGATCGACCGGCCGCGCCGTTCCGGCGTGTCGAATTATGGTTTCTTCGACCGGCTGTGGATCGGAATCATGGATCTCGCCGGCGTGTGGTGGCTGATCCGCCGCAAGAAGCCGACACCAGTTGCGACCGAGGTGACCTCATGACCGAACTGTTCAACAACCTCGGCAGCTACCTGCACGATGTCTTCGTCATCAAATTCGATGCCTGGGTGATTCTGGGTTTCGTTGCGCAAGGCCTGTTCACCATGCGCTTCGTGGTGCAGTGGATCGCGTCCGAACGCGCACGCAAGAGCGTGATGCCGGTGGCGTTCTGGTTCTTCTCGATCGGCGGCGGCGCCCTGCTCTTGATGTATGCGCTGTATCGCCGCGATCCCGTATTCATCGCCGGCCAGGCGCTCGGGCTCGTGGTTTACACGCGCAATCTCTACTTCATCATCGTCAACGGCCGGCAATCCTCCGCCAGCGATTGAAGAATGACAAATGAGATCCTCGCTCCGCCTGCTTATCGCCGCCCTGATCTGCATCGCGGCTCCCGGTCTTGCGGTTCAGCCGGGCAACGCCCAGACGCGCAAGCCCACCGCCAGCGAAATCACCAGGATCCGCGCTTGCGCGGCGAAGTACGCGGACAATCTGGACGATGCCGAGCGGCAATGCCTGTTCAACCTCGTCGCCGATCCCTGCATGGGCAAGCCGGAGGACGCACAGAAAGCGCTGGTGGTCGAGTGCTATCTCGTCGAGAACTCGATCTGGGACACGCTGCTCAACGAGAATTACAAAAGCCTGCTCGAGACGCTGGATGACGAGCAGACCGCCAAGGCGCGCGCCATGCAGCGCGCCTGGACGGCCTATCGCGACACGACTTGCCAGTTCTATGACGACAAGATCCAGGGATCGATGTCGATCACCATGCACGCCGCCTGTGTAACGCGCGAGTTGGCGCGACGGGCGATGCTGCTCAAATTCTTCGGGCGACTTTAGACGCTCGCTGCGATGCGAACGCGACCGAGGCATGCGCCGCGGGAGGGGCCGCAGGCGCGGTCCGCTGTTTCGATGCGGGGTGGAAAAACCGAAGTGCGTTCAGGGTTACCGGCGGCGGCGGCGCGGCGGCCGTGCGGGGTGGCAGCAATCCGATTTTCGCGCGTTTTGTGGCGATTCCCGGCATTTCCCGCGGCGATTCGGGACAAGCGGGAGAAGCTCGGTAAAGGGAATTCAAACAGAACAGATAGATTGCAAGCGGTCGCACTAGGCAATTTCCAACGAGTCTTCGGTAAAAAAGCCAAAGGGATGCCGGATCACCGGTGCAGAGCAAGGCGAAGGATCGACATGTTGATGAACCGTCGTAAAAGCGAACGTCATTTGTGCCGGCGGCTCGCGAAGATCCAACTTGGGGGGTCGCTGCCGCGCGACTGCACGATCACGGACATATCGGACGGCGGTGTGAAGGTGGTTGCCGAATTCATCGAGATTCCCTCCGAGTTCACCATCATTCTGTCCGAGGGCCGGCCGCGTCAGTGCAAGCTGGCCTGGCGGATCGGTTGCGAATTCGGCGCGCAATTCGTCGATTAGATCGAAAAGCCCCTGCAGGGCATCGAGGCCGGCTGAAGCTTCCCGGCCGGCCGCAACGAAACCGGCCCCGGCGAATTCGTTCGGGACGCCCATGACCGCAACCGGGGAGCGCCCCGGTTAACGGGAAGTTAGGGTTAACCGGTGCATCTATGGCCCGTCGCCGCCATAGGTCAAAGTAAATGCTCCGGCAGTCGCGCCTCTCATACTGCTCCGCGAGACGTCTTGCATCCATCGTAACCTCCGCCATCCTGGTGCTCGGGCTTTGCAGCTGCCAGACCGATGGGGCGTCCGACATCACGGGCTCGCTGGGCGAGAACGCGGAGGCAAGCCATTCCACGGATCCACGACGCGATCTGGATACCTATGGCGAGCGCCATCGCACGAACCCCAAGGACGCCGAGGCGGCGCTGCAATACGCCAAGGCGCTGCGCGCCACGGGGCAGCGCGCCCAGGCCGTCGCCGTGCTCGAACAGGCCACGATCGCCCAGCCCGAGAACAAGGCGCTGCTGGCCGGATATGGGCGCGCGCTGGCGGACAATGGAAATTTCGAGCAGGCCTTCGACATCCTCGGCCGCGCCCATAGCCCCGACAATCCGGACTGGCGGATCCTCTCGGCCCAGGGCGCCGTGCTCGATCAGCTTGGCCGATACGACGAAGCCCGGCAGTACTATGCGAGCGCGCTGAGAATCGCGCCCGACGACCCTTCCGTGCTGTCCAATCTCGGCCTGTCCTACATGCTTTCGAAGGACCTCCCCAAAGCGGAGGAGACCTTGCGCCGCGCCTATGGCCGCGCCGGCGCGAGCCCGCGGGTGCGGCAGAATTTGGCGCTGGTGGTCGGGCTGCAGGGCCGTCTGGCTGAGGCTGAAAGCATCTTGAAGACCGATCAGCCGGCCGGGGAGGCGACGGCGAGCGTCGCTTACCTGAAACGGCTGTTGTCCCGCAAAGAGGGTGCCCGCGTGGAGGCAGACAGCAAAAAGGTGGCCGCTGCCGGCCACCCTGAATGATAATCCGGCGAAAGCCTAGCCTGCCCTTAGCTTCCTGAGGATCGGCGCCAGGAACGACGACCGCGGCTTCTTGGCATCGCTGCGGCCGGTCAGCCGGTGCGCGATCTGCAGGAACATGCCGGTGGTGCGGTGACGCCCGGAGATTTCCGCGATCATCTGGCCGTTATTGGCCGCCGTGCCGAACAATTTCGGGTCGAATGGAATGCAAGCGATCGGCTTGCTTTCCATGGTCTTGGCAAAACCCTTGGCGTCGATCTCCGGCCGCTTCGGCATGCCGACCTGATTGAGACAATACAGCGGCGGCTGGTCGTTGGGACGCGCCGCTTTCAGCAGGCTGATCATGTTCTTGGCATTGCGCAGGTTGGCAAGGTCCGGCTCGGCCACAACGAGAATGTCATCCGCGCTGACCAGCGCGCGCCTCGCCCATCCTGACCATTGATGTGGAACGTCCAGCACGATGCAGGGCGTCGTCATGCGCAGCGTATCGAAGACCGCATCGAAGGCCTGCTCGCCGAGGTCGTAGACGCGCTCCAGCGTCGCCGGCGCCGCCAGAAGGCTGAGACGGTCGGTGCATTTCGCCATCAGCCGTTCGATCAGCGCGGTGTCGGGCCGGTCGGGCGAGAACACCGCATTGGCGATCCCCTGTACCGGATCCTTGTTGTAGTCGAGACTGGCGGTGCCGAAGGCGAGGTCGAGATCGATCACGACCGAATCCAGCGCCAGATCGCGGGCGATCGCCCACGCCACATTGTGCGCGACGGTGGATGCGCCGACGCCGCCCTTGGCGCCGACCACGGCGATGATCCGGCCGACGGCGATGGCCTCCGATGCCGAGAACAGGCTGCAAATCGAGCGCACCACATCGAGGGCAACCACCGGTCCGATGACGTAGTCGTTGACGCCGCGCCGCACCAGTTCGCGATAGGGCGCGACATCGTGGACGCCGCCGATCACGACGACGCGGGTTCCGGGATCGCACACGGTTGCGAGTTCATCGAGGCCGGCGAGAATATCGCTGTTGGCTTCGGTTTCCAGGATGATCACATTCGGCGTAGGCTGCGTGTGATAGGTGTCGATGGCGGTGACGATGCCGCCCATCTTGACGGTGAGATTGGTCTTGGCGAGGCGGCGGTCTTCGCCCGCCGCCTGCACCGCGGCGGCGGTTTCCGCCGTCGCGCAAAAGGCCTGCACCGACACGCGAGGTGCCGGAGAAATGTAATCGTTCGCGGCCGGCTCGGTGTCCGGCTGCTCTTCGGGGGTTCGGCGGGCGCTGATCATTTGCCTGTATCGCTGAGTTTTGCTTTTTCGGCATCGGAGTAGGTGGTCGCGGTCGGCTCGCCCTTGCGATATTTCTCGAACGCCTCGTTGCGCCGCGCCGTGTAGGCGGCGGTTTCGGACCGGGGCTGCTCGAGGTCGGCCGGATTGTCGATCATCGCAGCCATGTTGCGCTGATAGGCGCAGCCGAAATTGTAGTAGGACTTGTTTTCGGAATAGCCTCGGTTCAGGAGCGAGGGGCCGAGATCGTCCGGCCACGTGCCGCAGGGGCCTGCGACGGCCGCCATTCTGGGATAACTCAGCCGGATCGTCGCGAGCGTCAGCGGATCGTCCGGATGGTAACGATGCAGCGTAATTCCGTGCGGAGGCACGCCGCCCGCCGCCAGCAGCGATCGTATTTCGCTGTAGGCACTCGCCGCGGCCCGTGCGTTCGGTGTATCGACGGGCACGTCGGCGACGATCGCGCCGGTGCCTTCGCGAACCCATGTCTGCGCCAGTCCGAGGACGTCCGCACGCTGGGGAGCGGACAGGCCGCCGCGGGCGTGACCGACGAAGATCACGACCGAGCGGTTGGCTTCCTGGACCGAGATGGGGTGACGCAGGCGGTAATCGTCGGGAATGCTCGCCGTCACCGCTTCGCCGCCGGTGTAGTTGCACGCACCCAGCACGACGGAAAGCCCGGCAAGGGCGCCAAGCAGGCGCAGGCGTCGGTGGCGATCGGCCGCTATCATGTTTGTCATCGTTCTGTCCTCGTCCCCGCTAGGGCAGTGCCGTCTCAGTCAATGATGAAACCGAAATTGGGCTGATAGTTTCCGACCTGTTCGACGTGGCCGGCGGTGCCGTAGATGCGATTGATCTGGGCCAGCAGTGTCGATTGGGAATCGGTTGCCGGGGCGAATCCGTCATCGGGGCGCGACAGCTCCTTCTGGGCAACCGCCCGAACGATGTAGGGCGTGACGATGACCATCAGCTCGGTCTGGTGATTGACGAAGTCCTGGCTCCTGAAAAGCGCGCCAAGAACCGGCAGTTCGTCGATCCCGGGCAGTCCGTTGACGGCCTGCTTGGTCTGCTCCTGGATCAGGCCGGCCATCGCGATCGAGCCGCCGGACGGGATCTCCAGCGTGGTCTCCGCGCGACGGGTCTTGATCGAGGGAATCGTCGTTCCACCGGCGCCGCCGGTCAAGGCGTTCTCGGCCGAGACTTCCGACACTTCGGTCATCACCCGCAAGGAAATCCGGCCCTCCGTCAGCACCACCGGCGTGAAGTTGAGCGAGATGCCGAATTTCTTGAAACTGACCGTCTGGACGCAATTTCCGATCGTCCCCGTCGTCGACGTCTGGCAGGTCACGCCGGTCGGGATCGGAAATTCGCCGCCCGAGATGAACGTCGCGGACTCGCCGGAGATCGCCGTCAGGTTGGGCTCCGCCAGCGTCCGCACCACGCCCGCGCTCTCCATCGCGCGCAGCGTGGCCTGAACCGACGGCGTGCCAGCGCTATTCAAGGCAGCCCCGAGCAAGCCGTTGGTGGGGACCAGGGGCCCGTTGTTTGCGGTGAACGGGTTGTTGTTGTTGAACTGCACGACTGCGGTGCCGTAATTCATGCTGGCCGAGAGATCGACGCCGAGCTGCTTGATGATGTCCCGCCGCACTTCGGCGACCGTGACCTTCAACATCACCTGGTCGCGACCCCGCACGACGATCGAGTTGACGACCTTGTCCGAGCCGCCCACCAGCCGCGACGCGATATCGCCCGCCTGCTGCGCCTCGACCGGGCTCGCGACCGAACCGGTCAGCACCACGCCATCGCCGACGCCTTCGATCTGGACGCCGGGCAGGGATTGCTGCAGGGCTGTGCGCACGCCGTTGAGGTCGCGCTTCACCGCGATATCGTAGGACGCAACCTGCTGGCCGTCGGCATCGAAGAACACGACATTGGTCTGACCGACGGTTTCGCCGATGATGTAGGCGCGTTGCGGCGAGCGGACGACGGCGTTGGCGATCTTGGGATCGGCGACCAGCACGTCCTTGATGTCACGCGGCATATCGACGATCACGGATTTGCCGATGCCCAGCGAAAGAAAACGCGTCTTCGCCGTTCCGCCGGCGGCGGCCGGCACAGCCTTGGAGTCGGCAGCCATCACCGGTGTCAGCGCCGGACTGAGCGCCAGCGCGGCGACAGCCGAAAACGACAGGGCACGCACCAGAAGGGTCCGCATCGCCGGCTGAATTCCCCCGCTTTTCATCTCGGACGTCCTTTCGGTCACTTCTGTGTCGTCGTCGAACTCTGGATGCCGTAGCGAACCACGTTGACGCTTTCGCCTCGCTTCGGAGACTGATCTGTTTCGTTCTTGTTTTCGGCCATGTTGATGTCGGCGATGCTGCGCAGCGCCAGCGACAGCGTGCCGGTCTGGCGCGCGCGGGCGAGGGTTTCCGCCTGTTCAGGCCTCAGCTCGAGCGTGACGGTCTTGCCGACCACGTTGTTCTGGCCGTCTTTTTCCTTCGGCGCCTGATCGATCGCGAGAACGCGAATGTTGGGCAAAATGATCTCGGAGTTGACGCCGTCGGACGAGGCCGCAACGGCGGGATTCTTGTCGCGCTTCGAGAGGATGACGTCGACGCGGTCGTTCGGCAGGATGAAGCCGCCGGCGCCGGTTTCCGGCGAAATTTCGGTCGAGACGGCGCGCATGCCGGCAGGCAGGATCGCAGCCATGAAACCGGAGCCATTGGCCCTGACCAGCTTCGGTTCGCGGATCGGCTCGCCCGTGATGAACGGCGCGCGCGCGATGGAGCCGGCGATCTGGGTCGTCGCATCGGGACGGTCGCTGCGGCGGATAAAATTGTTGCTGGCGGCTCCGGTCGGCCAGGTTTGCCACTGGAGATTGTCAGGGGTGACGGTCTGGCCAAGGCCGATGTCGGACTTCGCGACCAGCACTTCCTCGGTCTGCAGTTTTGCAACCGGTTCGACCGGGGCAGACTTGTTATTATCCGACCCGCTCGCAAGATAGGCGGCGACGCCGCCCGCACTGAGAGCGATGGCCAGAACGACAATACGCGCTACATTCATACGCTTACTAGCTACTCTTACGCCGGGATACTTGAACGCGAGGTTGGCAGCAGCTTTCCCTGCAGGGATGACTAAGCGGTAAAAGTATAAGTGAACTTGCAGCGCGGGCGCGTTTACCGAAACGAAGGACGGGTTTTGTCGGCATGGTGAACGGAAGGTTATCGTCGCCGGACGAATCCGTAGATATCCGGTGCCGCCCGATGGTCGACGTCCGCTTCAGGCGTGGCAGGGGGTTTTTGGCGGGACGCGCGAGCGCGGGGCGGACCGTCGTCGTCACGGCTTGAAGCGGCTGCCGCAACGCTCAGCGCGGCGGCGGCCGTGCCCCGTCGATCGCAAACGGAGACTTGGGCAGGGAGACTTGGGCTAGGGAGACTTGGGCAGGGAGACTCGAGCGGGAGCGCGCCTTACGTGTTGACGCCTCGCGCCGCGTTGAAAGCCTCGAAGCCGCGCGCAAGGTCGGCCTTGAGGTCCTCGACGTTCTCCAGTCCGATATGGAGTCTCAAGGTCGGGCCGCCCGGCGCCCATTTGGTGGCCGTGCGATAGCCGTCGCAGTCGAACGGAATGACCAGGCTCTCGAAGCCGCCCCACGAATAACCCATGCCGAACAGTTCGACGGTGTCGAGCAGGGCATCGACGGCCTGTTGCGGCGCTGGCGCGAGAACGATGCTGAAGAGCCCGGACGCGCCGGTAAAATCCCGTTTCCAGATCGCGTGGCCCGGATCGCTTTCCAGCGCAGGGTGCAACACCCTGGCGACTTCCGGCCGGCCCGCCAGCCATCGTGCCATCTCGAGCCCGGAGCGATGATGCTGCGCCAGCCGCACCGCGAGCGTGCGCAGACCGCGGATCGCCAGGAACACGTCATCCGGACCGGCGCAAACGCCGAGCTGCTGGATCGCTTCGGCCACCAGCGGCCAGGCCTTGGCGTTGGCCGAGATCGTGCCGAACATGATGTCGGAGTGACCGCCGATATATTTGGTCGCAGCCTGCATGCTGATGTCGACGCCTTGCTCCAGCGAGCGGTGAAACAGCGGGGTAGCCCAGGTGTTGTCGTCGATCACGAGCGCGCCGCGGGCGTGCGCGACCGAGGCGATCGCGGGGATATCGGGCATTTCGAAGGATTGCGACCCCGGCGCCTCGACCAGCACGGCTTTGGTGTTCGGCTTGAACAGTCCGGCGATGCCGGCGCCGATCAGCGGATCGAAATAGCTGGTTTCGACGCCATAGCGGGCGAGCAGGCCGTTGCAGAAGTTTCGCGTCGGGCGGTAGGCATTGTCGCAGACCAGGAGATGGTCGCCGGCTTTCAGCACCGCGAGCAGCGTCGTGGTGATCGCCGCCAGGCCCGAGGGTGCAATACCGACGCCGGCGCATTGCGGGCCCTCAAGCGCCGTCAGCGCCTGCTGCAATGCCTTCGTGGTCGGGGTTCCGCGGCGGCCGTACTGGAACTCGCCGCGGTGGGCGTGCAGATCGTCCGCGGTCGGATAAAGCACGGTCGAGCCGTGGACGACCGGTGGGTTGACGAATCCTTTTTGCGCCTTGGTATCGCGCCCTGCGGTCACCAGCGTGGTTTCCGCCTTCAGCGCCTTCGATACTCCATCATCTCCGGAAGATTTCATGCGTTCGTCACCAAAGACCGTTTGCCGCAGCCACGACGCCCTTTTGCTGAGCAAACCCGCCAGGCAGCGGATACGGGGCGGGTTTGTTAATAACAGGACACGGAAGAGGGCCGTCAACCCCTTGACCCCGGTCGCCAGTCGTTCTGTGATGCGGCCGAGCTATTCAGTCGCTGCACGTTGAGGGGCCTGCCGCGATCTTCGATCCATCGTTTGGCCGGACTGCACGCTAAATTGCCTGTCAAAATGGCATTTGCGACGGTGGATCACAGGGTTGGCCCTATCGGCGAGCACGACGACGAGTAAACGTTCCCGGACGACCCTTGAAAGGCTTTGCCATGAAACGCGTATCTCTGGTGTTCACCCTTGCTTTCGCCGCAGCTTTCTCGACCCAGGCTGCCACAGCGCAAACGCTCAAGACGGTCAAGGACCGGGGCATGCTGTCCTGCGGCGTCAGCCAGGGCTTGCCGGGCTTTTCCTCGCCGGACGACAAGGGTAACTGGACCGGCCTCGACGTCGATGTCTGCCGCGCGATCGCCGCCGTCATCTTCGACGATCCCACCAAGGTGAAGTTCGTGCCGTTGTCGGCCAAGGATCGCTTCACCGCCCTGCAATCGGGCGAAATCGACGTGCTTTCGCGCAATACGACCTGGACACTTTCCCGCGACACCTCGCTCGGCGCCAATTTCACCGGCGTGACCTATTACGACGGCCAGGGCTTTCTGGTGAAGAAATCGCTCAAGGTGAATTCGGCGCTGGAGCTCAACAGCGCTTCCGTCTGTGTGCAGACCGGTACCACCACCGAGCAGAACCTCGCCGACTACTTCAAGAGCAACAACATGAAGTATGAGGTGATCGCATTCGGCACCGCGGACGAGACCGTCAAGGCCTATGAATCCGGGCGTTGCGACGTCTTCACTTCGGACGTATCGCAGCTCTATGCCGAGCGCCTGAAACTTGCCAACCCGGCCGATCATGCCGTGCTTCCAGAGGTGATCTCGAAGGAGCCGCTCGGCCCGATGGTGCGCCATGGCGACGATCAATGGTTCGATCTCGTGAAGTGGACGCTGTTTGCCATGGTCGACGCCGAAGAGCTCGGCATTACCCAGAAGAACGTCGACGACATGGCGAAATCCGACAAGCCGGAGCTCAAGCGCGTGTTCGGCACCGATGGCAATCTCGGCGAGTCGCTCGGCGTCACCAAGGACTGGGTGGCGCGGATCGTGAAGGCGGTCGGCAATTACGGCGAGGCGTTCGATCGCAACGTCGGCGCCGGCTCCAAGCTCGGTATCGCCCGTGGCCTCAACCAGCTCTGGAACAAGGGCGGGATTCAGTACGCGCCGCCGATCCGCTGATCGCCGGCCGGCCTGGCCGCGGCGATGAGCATCGAGCCCCGACAGCCGCCGTCGCAGTTTGCCGCCAAGCTGCGGCATGCCCTCGGCGGCCGTTCGGGCTGGAAGGGGTTTTTCGTCCAGATCGTGTTCGTCGCCGCTTTGGTCTGGATCGGCTACGAGATCGTCGCCAACGCCCGCGCCAATCTCGAGGCGCAGCGGATCACCTCCGGTTTTGGATTCCTGAGGAACACGGCGGGTTTTGACGTCAGCCAGAGCCTGATTCCATATTCGGGATCCGACACCTACACCCGCGTGTTTTTCGTGGGTCTGCTCAACACGCTGCTGGTCTCGGTGATCGGCATTTTCTTTGCCACCGTGATCGGATTCCTGGTCGCGCTGGGTCGGCTTTCGCCGAACTGGCTCCTGGCGCGGATCGCCGGCGGCTATGTCGAAGCGATCCGCAATGTGCCGCTCTTGTTCCAGATCCTGTTCTGGTATCTCGCGGTGCTCGGCGCGCTGCCCGGTCCAAGGCAAAGCATCTCGCTGTTCGGCAGCTTCTTTCTCAGCAATCGCGGACTGTTGATTCCAAAGCCGATCGGCAATCCCGGTTTTGAGCCTTTTGCGGTTGCCGTTCTGGTCGGGATCATTGCCGCCATCGGATTTTGGCGTTATGCGCGCAGCCAGCTGTTCGATAGCGGCAGGGTCATCACGATCTGGCCTTACGTGCTCGGTCTGTTGATCGGGCTGCCGCTCGTGTCCGCGCTGATCTTCGGCGCACCGGTGACATTTGAAATGCCGGTTCTCAAAGGCTTCAATTTTGCCGGCGGCTCGCCCGTCAAGCCGGAGTTCGTCGCGCTGACGCTGGCGCTGTCGACCTACACGGCCGCCTTCATCGCCGAGATCGTGCGCGCCGGCATCCTCTCGGTGCACAAGGGGCAGATGGAGGCCGGATCGTCGCTCGGGCTGCAGCGGGGTTCGGTGCTGCGGCTGATCGTGATCCCGCAGGCGATGCGGGTGATCCTGCCGCCGCTCACCAACCAGTACCTCAACCTCACCAAGAACTCGTCGCTGGCGGTGGCGATCGGCTATCCCGACCTGGTCTCGGTATTTGCCGGGACCACGCTGAGCCAGACCGGGCAGGCGATCGAGATCATCGGCATCACCATGGGCGTCTATCTCCTGATCTCGCTGGTGACGAGCGCGCTCATGAGCTTCTACGGTTGGCGGATCGGCCGGAGCATGGAAGGATGAGCGAAATCACGACATCCGGTTTCGTCCGCGCCGCGCTCCTTTCCGAGCGTCCGGCGCCGGTCAAGACCACGGGCTTCGTCGGTTTCCTGCGCACGCGGCTGTTCAATTCGCCGACCAATATCCTGCTCACGATCGTGAGCGCGCTGCTGCTGTGGTTCATCGCGGTGCCCGCGATAAGATTCCTGCTGGTCGATGCGGTCTGGACCGGCACCGACCGCAACGTATGCCTTGCCGAAAATGCCGGACATCCGGTCGGCGCGTGCTGGCCCTTCATCAAGGCGAAGTTCGACCAGCTGATGTACGGCTTCTATCCGGAGCCTGAGCGCTGGCGGGTCAACCTGACCTACTTGCTCGCCGCGGGCTTGCTGCTGCCCTTGTTGATTCCGCGGTTGCCGGCCAAGGGCCTCAACGCCGGGCTGTTCTTCTTCGCGTTTCCCGTCGTCGCGTTTTTCCTGCTGCATGGCGGCGGGCTGCAGGGCTTCGGCGTCAGCTGGACGGCCGGAATCCTCTCAGGCATTAACGACAGCCTTGGCGAGGCCGGCGGCCAACTCGCCAATGCCGGACAGGCCGTCGCCGTGATTGGCCCGCTGCTGTGGGGGCTCGGCAAGTCGATCGTCCTGCTCAGCACAGCCATCTCCTGGCTGCTGTGGCCGCTGACCTTTATGCGCGATCAGATCAGGCTGTCCGGCCGGCCGGTGTGGCTCGACCTCGCGGCGACGGCTGCGATCGTCACGGCCCTGTTGTTCTGGCTTGGCGGCGGCACGCGGTCCGGCTGGCGTCCCCTGATCGGCAGCCTCGCGACTTTTGTCGGCATCGGCATCGTGATCGCGGCGATGGGACTGGATCGCGGCGGATTGGCTGTGGTCGATACGCGGCTGTGGGGCGGTCTCCTGGTGACGCTGGTGTTGTCCATCACCGGTATCGTTGCCTCGATGCCGGTCGGCATTGCGCTGGCGCTCGGCCGGCGCTCGACGATCCCGCTGATCCGGTTTTTCTCGATTACCTTCATCGAATTCTGGCGCGGCGTCCCGCTGATTACCGTGCTGTTCTTCGCCACCTACATGCTGCCGCTGTTCGTGCCGACGGGTTTTACCGTCGACGGGCTGGTGCGGGCCCTGATCGGCATCGCGCTGTTTGCCGGCGCCTATCAGGCCGAGGTGATCCGGGGCGGCCTGCAGGCGATCCCGCGCGGGCAAAGCGAGGCGGCCAGCGCGCTTGGCCTGTCCTGGTGGAAGACGACGGCGCTGATCGTGATGCCGCAGGCGCTGCGCCACGTCATCCCCGGCCTCGTCAACAGCTTCATCGCGCTGTTCAAGGACACCTCGCTGGTCCTGATCGTCGCATTGTTCGATCTTTTGGGCTCGCTGCGCGCCGCGTTTTCCGATCCGGTCTGGGCGACGCCGACCACGCTGTTCACGGGCTTTGCCTTCACCGGCATGATCTATTTCGTCTTCTGTTTCGGCATGTCGCGTTACTCGCTGTTCGTCGAGAACAGGCTGAACGCACACCGGCGTAATTGAGTAGCTCACCATGACCGAAACCTCGATCGTCAACATCATCGGCCTCAACAAGTGGTACGGCGATTTTCACGTGCTGCGCGACATCAATCTCGATGTCGCCAAGAGCGAACGGATCGTGATCTGCGGACCGTCCGGCTCGGGCAAGTCCACTCTGATCCGCTGCATCAACGCGCTGGAGGAATTCCAGGAGGGCGAGATCGTGGTCGACGGCATCAAACTCGGTCCGAATTTGCGCCGCGTCGACGAAGTCCGGCGCGAGGTCGGCATGGTGTTCCAGAGCTTCAATCTGTTCCCGCACCTGACCGTGCTGGAAAACTGCACGCTGGCGCCGATCTGGGTGCGCAATATTCCGAAGAAGGATGCGGAAGCCGCCGCCATGAAATATCTGGAGCGGGTGAAGATTCCGCATCAGGCCAACAAATATCCGGGCCAGATGTCCGGCGGCCAGCAGCAGCGAGTCGCCATCGCGCGCGCGCTGACCATGAACCCGAAGGTCATGCTGTTCGACGAGCCGACGTCCGCGCTCGATCCCGAAATGGTCAAGGAAGTGCTCGACACCATGGTCGACCTCGCCAAAGAAGGCATGACCATGCTGGTCGTCACCCACGAAATGGGATTCGCCCGCGAAGTCGCCAACCGCATCGTGTTCATGGACGCCGGCCAGATCATCGAATCGAACACGCCGGAAAATTTCTTCGCCCATCCGCAGCACGCGCGGACCAAGCTGTTCCTCAGCCAGATCCTGCGCTGACGGTGAATCCAGTTTTAGATTTCGCCGCAAACTATTGGAAACCATAGCGCTTCCAGCGCCGGCGCCGTTCATCCAGCCGAAAGCAATGTGTGGCTTTTTGGCACCAAAAGGATGGATGAACCAATGCTGGGCTTTCTGTTCGGTTTCAATGCGCGCCTTGGCCGGATGCACTATTTCCTGGCCACGATTGCGCTGGCGATCGTGATGACCGCGATCTGCTTTGCGATCGCGAGCTATGTCACTCAATTCACCCCTAGGGACCTGATTTCGCCAGCGAGCCTGATGACCTGGCCGACGATCGCCGCGATGGTGTTCTTTGTCTGGATGAGCTTCACGCTGCAGTCGATGCGCATCCGCGATATCGGCTGGGACCCGGTCTGCGTGATCCCGGTGTGGATCGCGATCGCGATCGTCGACAAGGTCGTCGCGGGCAGGATCCCGGCCTGGTCGATCGGGCAGGATCACAACGGCACGGTCGTCGGTGCGCTGGTCAATCTGGGGCTGTTTCTGGCGCTGCTGTTCTGGCCCGGCGGCGGCTATGAAACGCCGACCTATGGCGGGACGCAGGGCAAGTCCGACAGGTCGTCGCCAAAGCCTGACCTCGGGGGGATCGCCGCGGCACGACTTGCGCGCGTTTCCGGGGCCCAGGTCGACCACCGGAAATATTAGAGCGTTTTCGAGCGAAAGCCCGTCCCGCACTCGATGCGGGGTGGATACCGGTTCACGTGAAGAAAACGCGTCAAAACAACAACGAGCGCCTCGCGGCCGTCACACCTTCTCGAACGGCACGTCGATCTTGCTGTTCTTCTTCTCGAGCCATTCCGGCACCGGCAGGTTTTTCGAGCGCATGAATTCCGGATTGAACAGCTTCGACTGATAGCGATAGCCGGAATCGCAGAGAATGGTCACGATGGTATGGCCCGGCCCGAGCTGCCTCGCCAGCCGGATCGCGCCCGCGACATTGATGCCGGTGGAGCCGCCGAGGCACAGGCCTTCATGCTGGAGCAGTTCGTAGATCACGAGCACGGCTTCATCGTCGGGTATCAGGAACGCAGTGTCGACTTTCGCGGTCTCGATGATATTCGTGACGCGGGCAAGTCCGATGCCTTCGGTGATCGATCCGCCCGGCGTCACCTTGGCTTCGCCGCGCGTGAACCATTCGTACATCGCCGCGCCCCGCGGGTCGGCGCAGGCGGTGACGATATCCTTGTTCTTTTCCTTCAGGTAGCGGCTGATGCCGGCCAGCGTGCCGCCGCTGCCGACCGCGCAGATGAAGCCGTCGACCTTGCCGTCGGTCTGCTGCCAAATCTCCGGGCCGGTGGATTCGTAATGGGCCTTGGCATTATCGAGGTTGTTCCACTGGTCGGCGAACAGCACGCCGTTCGGCTCGGTCTTGCGCAACTGGTCGGCGAGCCTCTTGCCGACATGCTGGTAATTGTTCGGATTGGAAAACGGCAGCGCCGGGACTTCCAGCAATTCGGCGCCGCATAGCCGCAGCACGTCCTTCTTTTCCTGGCTCTGGGTTTCCGGAATGAGGATCAAGGTCCGGTAACCGCGCGCGCTCGCCACGACCGCAAGGCCGATGCCGGTATTGCCCGCGGTCGATTCGACCACGAGGCCGCCGGGCTTGAGATCGCCGCGTTTCTCGGCTTCGAGAATCATCCATTTGCCGGCGCGGTCCTTGACCGACTGGCCCGGATTCATGAACTCGGCCTTGCCGAGGATGGTGCAGCCGGTCGCTTCGGAAGCCCGTACGAGTTTGATGAGCGGTGTATTGCCGATCGCCTCGACCACGTCGTTGTTGATTCTCATGTCAGCAAAAGCGCCAGTTCGTTGTCAAAATCTGACGACGACCCTAGAGCGCGGACGTTGAAAGTGGAAGCCGCTTTTGCGTTGCTTTTCGCAGTGCAGCTATTTCGACTTCGCGAACACCACCTGGCGCACGTCGATATTCCCCGACAGGAATCCGGCCTCGCAATAAGCGAGGTAGTATTCCCACAACCGCCGGAACCGGTCGTCGAAGCCTGACGGCCTCAAATTGGGCCAGGCCGCGCGGAAATTGCTTCGCCAGATGGCCAGCGTCTTGGCATAATCTTGCCCGAAAATGCGCTCGCGGATGACGGGAACACCGAACCGCTCGCCCAGCGATTTCAGGATCTGCGGCGAAGGCAGCATGCCGCCGGGAAAAACGTATCGCTGGATGAAATCGACCTCGCGGCGATAAGTCTGGAACAGACTGTCCTGAATGGTGATGGCCTGGATGCCGGCGAGCCCGCCGGGCAGCAGCCGGTCGCGCAGCTGGGAAAAATATTTCGGCCAGAACTGCTCGCCGACGGCCTCGATCATCTCGATGGAGGCGATCCGGTCATAGCGGTCGCGCTCGTCGCGGTAGTCCTGCAGCCGGATTTCGACGTTGTCGGCAAGCCCGGCGTTGCGGATGCGGGCCTGTGCGAAGTCGCGCTGTTCCCTGCTGATGGTGAGGCCGACCACCCTGGCGCCGAAGGTCTTCGCCGCATATTCCGCAAAGCCGCCCCAGCCACAGCCGATCTCCAGCAATTTCTGGCCGGGTTGCAGGTCGATCGCTTCCGCTAGCCGGTGGTACTTGTTGTTCTGCGCGGCCGCGAGATCAGGGGTGTGTGCCTCGAACAAGGCCGAGGAGTAGGTCATGCTCGGATCGAGCCATGCCGAGTAGAACGCGTTGCCGATGTCGTAATGGGCATGGATGTTGTGGCGCGCCTGGCGCCTGGTGTTGCGGTTGAACCAGTGCCTGACGATCTGAACGAAGCGGATCAGCGGCTTGTCGCCGAGCATGGCCTGGATCAGGTCGTGGTTGACGCAGAACAGATAGAGGAACTGCGTCAGGTCGGGGGTGTCCCATTCGCCGTTGAGATACGCCTCGGCTATTCCGATGTCGCCCCCGTTGAGAAGTCGCGCTGCGAAGCCGAAATTGTAGAGCGTCATGGCCGCGGACGGGCCGGGCTCCAGGCCGCCGAGCCTGATGATGCGGCCGTCGGGCAGCGTCACGTCGAGGGTGCCGCGCTTGAGCCGCGAGCCGAAGCCGAGTGCCAGCCGGACGACACGCGGCAGATCGGAAAGCACCGTCTCCACATTCTCAGGCGTTACAGAGATCAACGCTGGCATGTACAGACCCATCAAATGGATGTGGCTCCGTGTCCGAAACCTGGCGTGGGCCGATTTACGCTGGATCCGCCCGTCATTGGACCAGAGCGCTTCCCCGCGGATCCGGCTTCCTCCTGGCCGCCGCAGGCAATGCTGCTCCAGTATAGTCATTGCCTTTGCCAGCCGCCAAGATGGTATTCGCGGTTGCGGCCTTTGGGCGTTGCACCAATCGCGCGCCCTTGAGCCACAGCCGCAAGGCTTCCCAATGGATCGCCGCGACGATCTTGAAGGTGACGAGCGGCAGCGCCAGGAACGCGCGTGACAACGTCGCATTGGTCAGCCTGCGGCGGTGGCCAATGAAGGTCGCGGCGAGCAGGGGACCCTCGCGGTCGGTCTCGAGAATGCGCAGTTTGACGCGCTCCCGCGGCGGCGAGACGCGGAAACGATATCGCGCCGCCATCTCGATGAAGGGCGAGACCTGGAACAGCTTTTCCTGCTGCTGCCGCAAGCCCGCCTCGCTCAGTTCACCGGGCCTCACCGGGAGCACGTAGGCGTGGATGTCGCCGAACGTGTTGCGGACTTCGTAGACGACGAGCGCGAGCTCACCGCCGGCGCCATGGCAGAAATAGACCGACAGCGGATTGAAGGTGAAGCCGAGCAGGCGGGGATAACACAACAGCAATACCCGCCCGCCGGTCAGATCGACGCCGTGCTCCGCCGCGCGGCGCTGCGCATAAAGGCGCAAGGATGACCCGTCGCGTGCGCCGTGGTCGGCCTCGTGGAAGCTGTACAGCGCCGCCCGGTTGACGCCGAACAGGGCGGATTGCCGGTCCGCTGCGTCGAGCCGGTCGAGATCGATCAAGAGGCTCATCACCCTGTAGCTGAAGCGGTGGCCGATTGGCTTGAGGCGGGCATGCATCACCTCGCCGACATAGAGGGCGGCCGCGGCTTCTTCCGGCGTTTCGGTTATGGCGGGCCGGTCCGGCATGGCTACTCCGCGGCTTGTGCCAGCTCAGGCGGCGGTTCGCGCCACGGAACGGCCGCGCCGAGCGCTTCGGCGACGGCCAACCCGGAGCGCAATCCGTCCTCATGGAAGCCATATCCGGTCCATGCGCCGCAGAACCAGGTATGGCGCCGCCCCTGAATGTCGCCAAGGCGTTTTTGGGCCGCGAAGGCGGCGGCGTTGTATTGCGGGTGTTCGCAAGTATATTTTCCGAAAGTGAGCGCGGGTTCGGGTTCGAACGGCGGATTGAGACTGACGAACAGCGGCTTGTCGGCGTCGATGCCCTGCAGCCGGTTCATCCAGTAGGTCACGGCGACGTCGTTCTCGGCCGTGCCCTGGTTTTCGGCCGTGCGTTGTCGTTGCCAGCGGAGAAAATTCCACGATGCCCAGGCGCGACGGCGCTTCGGCATCAGTCTGGCGTCGCGATGCAAATAGACCCGATTGGGGGAATAGCCGATGGCGCCGAGAACGGCGCGTTCGCGGTCGTCGGCGTCGGACAGCATCGCCAGTGCCTGATCGCTGTGCGAGGCGATCACGACGTGATCGTAGCGGTCGTGTCCGCCGTGGCTGTCATGGACGACAACGCCGTGCGGCGTGCGCTCGATCGATGTCACCGCGCAGCCGAGCCGCAGCCGATCGCGGAAGGCCGCGGTCATTTTCTCGACATAGCGGGCGCTGCCGCCCTTCACGGTGCGCCAGGCCGGGCGATCATATTGCAGCAGCCGATGGTTATTGAAGAAAGCGACGAAGTTCTCCGCGGGGAAGTCCAGCATCTCGCTGGCCGGCGCGGACCAGATCGCGGCCCCCATCGGCGCGAGGTAGTCGGTCAACAGGCGCGGCGCGAAATGGTTGCGGCGAAAATACTCGCCGAGCGTCAACCCGGTCAGCCGTCCCGCCGCATGATCGGCGACGCTTTGCTGGTTGAAGGTGAGGATGTCGCGAAGCATCCAGAGGTAAGACGGGGACAGCGCGTTGTTCGGCTGCGCAAACAGGCCGATCGCGGTCTGGATCCAGTTTTCGCCGCCGCCCTTCCATTCGAACTTGCCGGCATCGGCGGTGACCGCAAAGCTCATGCAGCTTTCGGTGGTCTCGATTTCGAGATGGGCAAACAGCGCCGTCAGGTCGGGATAGTTCAGTTCGTTGTAGACGATGAAGCCGATGTCCACCGCGAGCGGGGTTCCATCGTAGTCGATGGTGACGGTGTGGCTGTGTCCGCCGGGCCGCAGCTCGCGGTCGTAGACCGTCACCGGATAGTGTCTCGACAAGGTCCAGGCCGCGGCGTTGCCGGCAATTCCCGTTCCGATGACCGCAACCCGCATTCCCGCCCCCAATCCGTTGATGAGCGAGATACGGCGCGCGGGGAGGGAAGTTTCAGCGGAGCCAGGCGACGTTGAGGGGACGTTGAAGCGGTGCCAGAAAGCTGTGGCCCGCAACGTCGCAACGCGCGGCCAGCTACATGAAATGTTGGTAAGCTTGCCGCATCGCCGGCGATGCCTCAATTTGCAAAAAGCCCCATAAAACATGAAAAACTCGGAAGTTCCTGTCGCTGATTCGTTGCCCTCACTTGATCGGCACCACAGGGGACAGAGCCGGAACAGGACTGTCCGGGCCATGATCCCCCAGCTAGAATGGCAAGCAGGTTCCTAAGGAAGCATCACCCCTCGTGGACGCACGGCGACCAATTCCCCCGCAGCATGAACCGCGAATCAGTCTGGCGGTTTTCGCAATGCCGCGCGCCGGGCATAGGCCCGGCGGAGGGCTGACGTGAGCCGGGAAGTTGCCGATGTTGCCGCCGAGCGCCTGCCGGTCGCCTCTCATGGTCTGGGTCGGGCGGCGGCATGGCTTGTGGCGCTTTGCATCGTGGCCAGCTCTTTCGGCTGCGTGCTGACCCAGGATGTGCCGGATCCGGCGCTCGACATTCCCAATGCCTACAAAGCCGGACGAGCGGCCGATTCCGATGCACCGCCGACGCTGGATTGGTGGCGTGGATTCCGTTCGCGGGAACTGACCGACCTGATGGAGGAAGCCCAGACGGTCAATCTGGACATCGCCGCTGCGGTGGCGCGATTCAAGCAGGCTGACGCGCAGGCGCGCGTGGCCGGCGCGGCGCTGCTGCCGAGCCTCAGCGGCTCAGGTCAGGAGACCTATTCCCGCACCTCGGGCTCGAGCTCCAGCGGACTGACCAACGGCGGACGCGAGGTGGTCAACTATTCTTCCTCGCTGAGTGCCAGCTACCAGCTCGATTTCTGGGGCCAGAACCGCGACGCGCTGCAGGCCGCCGAGGAAACCGCCATCGCCAACCGCTTCGATCGCGAAGTGGTGGCGCTCACGACGCTGACCAGCGTCGCGACAGCCTATTTCCAGGTGCTGGCCTCGCAGGACCGCATCCGCACCGCCGAAAGCAACATCGCCAGTGCGACGCGCATCCTCGATGCGATCAAGCAGCGTTTCAAGGCCGGCACCGGGACCGACCTGGATGTTGCGCAACAGGAAGCCGTGCTCGCCAATCAACGCGCCGCGGTGCCGCCGCTGCGGCAGACGCTGGACCAGAATATCAACGCGCTGGCGCTTCTGGTTTCGCGGCCGCGGGAAAGCGTGCGCATCACCGGCGGTTCGATGAATCAGATTGCGTTGCCCCGCGTCACGCCGGGCCTGCCGTCCGAGCTGTTGACGCAGCGGCCGGATATCCGGCGCCAGGAAGCCCAGCTCGCGTCCGCCACCGCCAATGTCGGCAGCGCGCGGGCGCAGTTCTTCCCGACGATCCAGCTCACCGGGCAGGGCGGCTATCAGAGTTCGGCGCTGGTGTCGCTGTTCCAGCCGCACGCGGCGTTCTTCAGCATGGTCGGCGGCCTGACCCAGCCGATTTTCGATGGCGGCAAGATCCTGGGCAATTTCGAATTCAACCAGGCCAAGCAGGACGAAGTGCTGCAGACCTATCGCAAGGCGGTGATTTCGGCGTTTACCGATGTCGACAATGCGCTTTATTCGATCAAGCAGACCACCGTGAAGCTGCAGCTGCAGCGCGAGGTGGTGGCGGCCTCGCGGCGGGCTTTTCAATTGTCCGAGCAGCAGCTTCGGGCAGGCACCGCCGACATCGTAACTGTGCTAAATACGCAACTGACGCTGTTTCAGGCGGAAGACGTGCTGTGGCAGTCGCAGCTTGCGCGGCTGTTGGCATTCGTCAGCCTGTACCAGGCGCTGGGGGGTGGCTGGGAGCCGAAAATGGAGAAGCCGGTCGATGCTCTTTAAGCCGGATGACAAGACCGCGAAGCCGGCCGGCGGCCGCGTCCGCAGCGTCGCCTCGCGTGCGCGCCGCCGCCTCGTTTCGATTACGATCACGCTGTTGATCCTCGGCGGCCTCGGCTACATCGCCTGGACCGCGCTGCAGCAGAAGCAGGCGGCGAACCGGGCGGCGCGTCCCGATCTGCCGGTTCCGGTGCTGGCGGCAACGCCGCAAATCAAGGACGTGCCGGTCTATCTCGACGGCGTCGGCGCCGTGCGCGCGCTCAACACCGTGACCGTGCGCTCACAGGTCGACGGCAAGCTGATCGCGGTCAATTTCACCGAAGGACAGGACGTCAAGAAGGGCGACGTGCTCGGCGAGATCGATCCCGTGATCTACAAGGCTCAGTACGATCAGGCGGTCGCCAAGAAGGCCCAGGATGAGGCGCAACTCGCCAATCAACGTCTCGATCTGGTCCGCTATCAGCAGTTGGCCGCCTCCAACGCCGGCTCCAAGCAGCAATACGATACGCAGAAGGCCGTCATCGCCCAGCAGGAAGCGCTGGTGAATTCCGATCAGGCGGCGATCGACAACGCGGCGGCAACCCTCGGCTATACCAAGATCATCGCGCCGCTGTCGGGCCGGACCGGGCTGCGGCAGGTCGATCAGGGCAACATCGTTCACGCCGCCGACGTCACCGGGCTGGTCATCATCACCCAGTTGCAGCCGATCGCGGTGCAGTTCAGCCTGCCGCAGCAGCAGATCGTGCGGGTCAATGCCGCCTCGGACAAGAATGCGCTGGCGGTCGATGTGTTCGGCAATGACGGGGTCACGGTGGTCGATACCGGCACGCTGAAGGGCATCGACAACCAGGTCGATCCGACCACCGGCACGCTGAAGCTGAAGGCCGAATTTCCGAATGCGAATTTCCAGCTCTGGCCGGGACAGTTCGTCAATGTGCGGCTCAAGGTCGACACGCTTCCGAAGGCGATCGTCGTGCCGACCTCCGCGGTGCAGCGCGGGCCTGCGGGAACGTTCAGCTATGTCATCGGCGACGGCGACATCGTCACGGCCAAACCGGTCGTGGTGACGCAGCAGAACGAAACCGAGGCGGTGATCGCGAGTGGCGTGACGCCCTCCGATCGGGTGGTGACGACCGGCTTTGCCAACCTTTCCGATGGCGCCAGGGTCATCGTCGGCAAGGACGACCAGACGCCGACGGCCGATCTCGCGCCGCGCAAGAAGGGCAGCCGGGGACCGCAGGGCAAGGACGGCCAGGCCAAGGATGGTCAGGGCAAGGATGGCCAGGGCAAGGACGGCAAGGGCGAGCACCGCGGCAAGAAGGGGGAGGGCGGCCAAGCCGAAGGCGGAGCCGCGCAGGGAGGCGAGCAGTCAGGCGGCGGAGCGAAGTCGCAGCCATGACCCCAACCGACTTCGCCTGATGTCCGACTTCACCAGCGTGAGCGCGTGAGCCATGAGCGTCTCTGAACCGTTCATTCGCCGGCCGATTGCGACCTCGCTGCTGGGCGTGGCGCTGCTGATCGGCGGTGCGCTGGGTTATTGGGCGCTGCCGGTTTCGGCGCTGCCGCAAGTCGACTTTCCCACCGTGCAGGTGACGACCCAGTTGCCCGGCGCAAGCCCCGACGTGATCGCTTCGCTGATCACCGCGCCGCTGGAACGCCAGCTCGGGCAGATTCCATCGCTGTCGTCCATGAACTCGACGAGTTCGTTCGGCGTCAGCCAGATTTCGTTGCAGTTCGACCTCAACCGCGACATCGACGGCGCCACCCAGGACGTGCAGGCCGCGATCAACGCCGCCGCCGGCGTGCTGCCGAAAACCCTGCCGTATCCGCCGACCTACGCCAAGGTCAATCCCGCCGACGCGCCGGTTCTGACGCTGGCGCTGACGTCGGAGACGACATCGCTTCGCGCCATGAGCGACCTCGCCGATACCATTCTGGCGCAGCGGCTCAGCCAGATTTCCGGGGTGGGGCGCGTCTCGGTGCTGGGCGGGCTGAAACCGGCGGTGCGGGTGCAGGCCGATCTGGCGCGGCTCGCCGCCTATGGCATTGCGATGGAGGATCTGCGCAACGCGATCGCGGGCGCCAATGTCTCCGGACCGAAGGGCTCGCTCGACGGCGCGCAACAGGCCTACACCATCGCCGCCAACGACCAGATCGCCGCCGCCGACGCCTACAAGCCGATCATCATCGCCTACCGCAACGGCGCACCGGTCACCATCGGCGACGTCGCCCAGATCGTGGACGGGCTGGAGAACGATCGCACCGGAGGCTGGTACCAGGGCACGCCGGCCGTCATCATCGACATCCAGCGGCAGCCCGGCGCCAACGTCATCGAAGTGGTTCGCCAGATCCGCGCGGAAATTCCCAAGCTGCAGCGCGCCATCCCGGCGGGCGTGCAGCTCAACGTGGTCAGCGACCGCACCGACACCATTCGCGCCTCCGTCCATGACGTGCAGTTCACGCTGGTTCTGAGCGTGGTGCTGGTCACGCTCGTGGTGCTGCTGTTCCTGCGCTCGCTGCGCGCCACCCTGATCGCAGGCGTCGCCCTGCCGCTGTCGCTGATCACCTCGTTCGGCATCATGTATTTTTCCGGCTTCAGCCTCGACAATCTGTCGCTGATGGCGCTGACGATCGGCACCGGCTTCGTGGTCGACGACGCCATCGTGATGATCGAGAACATCGTCCGCCACATGGAAAACGGCGAGTCCGCGATGGGTGCTTCGCTGCGGGGCGCCAGCGAAATCGGCTTCACCGTGATTTCGCTGACGGTGTCCCTGATCGCCGTCTTCATCCCGCTTCTGTTCATGTCGGGGCTGGTGGGGCGCATGTTCCGCGAGTTCGCGCTGACCTTGACGATCGCGGTCGTGACGTCGGCGATCGTATCGTTGACCTTGACGCCGATGATGTGCTCGCGGCTGTTGAAGCATACCGGCGAGGAGATGATGGTCCCGGGCCTTGCCGCCATCAGCCGGTCCATCGATCGCATGGTCGATTTCTATCACCGCACGCTGTTGTGGGTGCTTCGGCACCAGCGCGCGACCCTGGTGGTCACCTTCGCAACGCTGGCGGCAACCCTGATCTTGTACGTCGTGGCGCCCAAGGGGTTCCTGCCGCTGCAGGACACCGCCTCGATCACCGCGGTGACCGAGGCCGGTCCCGACGTTTCCTTTGCCGAAATGCAGAGCCGGCAGACCCAGGCGGCGAACGCGATCAAGTCCGATCCCGATGTCACCGGCGTCGTCTCCGTGATCGGCGCGGGGTCCGTCAACCCGACCACCAATGTCGGCCGGCTGGTGATGACATTGAAACCGCGCGGCGAGCGGCGCGCCGACGTTTCCGCTGTGATCGCCCGGCTCAAGCGGCTGACGGCGTCGATCCCGGGCATGACCATCTACTTCCAGCCCGTGCAGGACGTGCAGATCTCGACCCAGTCCAGCCGGTCGCAATATCAGTACACCCTGACCGGCACCGATGCCGCGCTGGTCGGCCAGTGGGCCAACAAGCTCGTCGCCGAACTGCGCCATGACCCCTTGTTCCGCGACGTCTCCTCGGAAGCCCAGGAGGGCGGCCTGCGCGCGGCGCTCGACATCAATCGCCAGCGCGCCGGCCAGCTCGGCGTCAGCCTGCAGGGTGTGACCGATACCCTCAACGACGCCTTCGCGCAGCGGCAGATTTCGACCATCTACGGCCAGGCCAACCAGTATCGCGTGGTGCTGGAGGCGCTGCCGATGTATCAGCGCGATCCCTCGATCCTGTCCAAGCTGTATCTGCCCGGCGCGCTCGACGCCCAGGTGCCGCTGTCGGCGGTGGCGACCCTGACGCGGACCACGGCGCCGCTGGCGATTTCGCATCAGGCGCAGTTTCCGGCGGTCTCGCTCAGCTTCAACCTCGCGCCCGGCGCCGCGCTCGGCGATGCCGTCGACGAAGTCAAATCGCTCGAGACCCGCATCGGCATGCCCGGCAGTATCGTCGGTGTCTTTGCCGGCGATGCCGCCGAATTCTCGAAATCGCTGGCCGGACAACCATGGCTGATCCTGGCCGCGCTCGTCACCATCTACATCGTGCTCGGCGTGCTCTATGAAAGTTACATTCACCCGATCACCATCCTCTCGACGCTGCCCTCGGCCGGCGTCGGCGCCATCCTGGCGTTGATGCTGTTCGGGCAGGATTTGTCGGTGATCGGGCTGATCGGCATCATCCTGTTGATGGGCATCGTCAAGAAGAACGCCATCATGATGATCGACTTCGCGCTGGAAGCGGAGCGACATCAGGGCATGTCGGCGATGGACGCCATCGTGCAGGCGTGTCTCTTGCGTTTCCGCCCGATCATGATGACGACGCTGGCCGCGCTGTTCGGCGCGCTGCCGCTGGCGGTGGAAAGCGGCACCGGCGCGGAGCTGCGGTTTCCGCTCGGCATCTCCATCATCGGCGGGCTGCTCCTGAGCCAGTTGCTGACGCTGTATACGACGCCCGTGATCTATCTCGCCCTCGACCGGATCAACCGCAGCATCGAGAAGGCGGTGCCGCCGGTCGGCCCCGAACTGCCGTCGCCGCCGATCGCGGGAGCCACCGAGGGGATGCAGTAATGGCATCGATCTCGGAGCCGTTCATCCGCCGCCCGGTCGGCACCACGCTGCTGGCGATCGGACTGTTTCTGATCGGGATCGTTGCCTACGAATTTCTCCCCGTGGCCTCGGTCCCCAACGTCGACTTTCCATCGATCCGGGTCAACGCGACGCGTCCGGGCGCCGATCCTTCGGTGATGGCCTCGACCGTCGCCGCGCCGCTGGAACGGCGGCTCGGCGAAATCTCCGGCATCGACCAGATCACCTCGACCAGCGGGCTCGGCAGCACCAGCATCCAGCTGAAATTTGCGATCGGCCGCAACATCGACCGGGCCGCGCGCGACGTCCAGGCCGCGATCAACGCCTCGCTCGCCGACCTGCCGACCGACTTGCCGACGTTACCGAATTTCCGCAAGGCCAATACTGCGGCAGCTCCCGTGTTCGTGCTGGCGCTGACGTCGAAGACGATTCTCTCCAGCGCGCTCTATGACGTCGCGGATACGGTGATCGCGCAGCGTATTTCGCAGGTGCCCGGCGTCGGCGAGGTCACCGTCAGCGGCGCCGACCAGCCCGCGGTGCGCATCGCGCTCAACCCGGTCGCGCTCTCCAATGCCGGGATTGCGACCGACGACGTCAGGCTCGCGATCATCAACGCCAATCCGCTCGGTCCGGTCGGCATCTTCAATGGCGGCCGCCAGAGCGAGACGCTGTCGATCAACAGGCAGATGCGAACCGCCGCCGAATTCCGCGACATCCTGATCAAGAGCTCGAGCGGCAACTTCGTCCGGCTCGCCGATGTCGCCGAGGTCGAGGATTCCGTGCGCAACACCCGCTCGATCGCATGGTTCAACAAGCAGCCGGCGGTGCTGATCCAGATCACCAAGCAGGGCGACGCCAATGTCATCGATACCGTCGACCGTGTCCGGGCCCTGCTTCCGGAACTGAAGCAATGGATTCCGGGCGGGGTGGAGATTTCGACCCTGGTCGATCGCACCAGCACCATCCGCGCCAGCGTCCGCGACATGCAATTGACGCTGCTGGCCACCGCGCTTCTGGTGATGGTCGTGGTGTTCGTGTTCCTGCGCCGGATCACGCCGACGATCGCGGCCGGCGTCTCGGTGCCGCTGGCGCTGGCCGGGACCTGCGCGGGGATGTGGCTGGCGGGGTTTTCGATCGACAACCTGTCGCTGATGGCGCTGGCGATCTCGGTCGGCTTCGTGGTCGACGACGCCATCGTCATGATCGAGAACATGTACCGCAACCTCGAACATGGCATGCGGCCCTATCAGGCGGCGTTGGACGGCGCGCGGCAGATCGGCTTTACGGTGCTGTCGATCAGCCTGTCGTTGATCGCGGCCTTTACGCCGCTGATCTTCATGGACGGGATCATCGGCCGGCTGCTGCGGGAATTTTCGCTGACCCTGACCTTCGCCATCGTGGTCTCCACCGTGGTGTCGCTCACGATCACGCCGATGATCTGCGCCCATTACATCAAGGAGGTCACCTCCGGCAGCGCCACCTGGTTCGACCGCCTGGTCGAAGGCAGCCTGTCGCGCATGGTGGCGTTCTATGCACGGACGCTGCGGGTAGTGCTGGGCTATCCGCTTTTGACGCTTTTGGTTTTCTTCGCCACCATCGCGTTGACGGTCACGCTCTACATCAAGACCCCGAAGGGATATTTCCCGGTCGACGATTCCGGCTTCGTGATCGGGGCGACGCGGGCATCCGCCGATATCTCGTTCCAGTCGATGCTCGGGCTTCAGCAGCGGATGGCGGACATCGTGATGGCCGATCCGGCGGTTGCGGGCATCGGTTCGATCCTGAGCGGAGCTGGCGGCCCGTTCGGTGGAGGCTCCAATCGCGGCATCATGTTCATCAGCCTCAAGCCGCCGGCCGAGCGCGACGGCATGACCACGGCGCAGGTGATCGATCGCCTGCGCAAAAATCTGTACCCGGTTGCTGGAATCCGCCTGTTCATGTTCGCAGCGCAGGATGTGCGCGCCGGGGGGCGGCCGACCGATTCCGGCGACTACCAGTACACGCTATCGAGCACCGATCTCGATCTCCTGCAGAAATGGGCGCCGATCGTCGCCAAGCGAATGGAAACGGTCGAGGGCATTACCGATGTTTCCAGCGACCGCGATCCCGGCGGATTGCAGCTGACGCTGTCGATCGACCGCCAGAAAGCGTCGATGCTCGGCGTTCGCGTCCAGGATATCGATAACGGGCTCAACAACGCGTTCTCGCAGCGGCAGATCTCGATCGTCTACACCCAGCGCAACCAGTATATGGTGGTGCTGGAGATCGATCCGAAATTCCAGAGCGATCCCGCCAATCTCGAACATATTTACGTCGCCGGTGCCAACGGCACGCAGGTGCCGCTCTCCGCCGTCGTGCATTACCAGCGCGGCCTGTCGCCGCTCGCGGTATTTCATTCGCAGTCGTTTCCGTCCTCGACGGTGTCGTTCAACCTGTTGCCGAACGTGCCGCTCTCGGTCGCGGCGGCCAATATCCAGCGCGCGGTGGAAGAGCTGCACATGCCCGAGGGCATTCGCGGCAGCTTCGACGGCAATGCCGGCGACTTCAACAAGTCCAGCGGGCACATGCCGCTGCTGATCCTCGGCGCGCTGGTGGCGATGTATATCGTGCTCGGCGTGCTCTATGAGAGCCTCGCCCATCCCCTGACGATCATCTCGACGCTGCCGTCGGCCGGGTTGGGGGCGTTGCTGGCGCTGCAAGTGACAAATACGCCGCTGACGGTGATTGCGTTCGTCGGCATCATCCTCCTGATCGGCATCGTCAAGAAGAACGGCATCATGATGGTCGACTTCGCGCTCGACGCCGAGCGCAACCGCGGCCTGTCCTCGGCCGACGCCATCTTCGAGGCCTGCAGCGCCCGGTTTCGCCCGATCCTGATGACGACGATGGCGGCGCTGTTCGCCGGCATTCCGCTGGTGATCGCCACCGGCCCCGGCACCGAACTGCGCCGGCCGCTCGGCATCACCATCATCGGCGGGCTGCTCGTCTCGCAGATCCTGACGCTGTACACGACGCCGGTGATCTATCTCCTGATCGACCGGCTGCGGGGCCGGTCCGAGCCTGCCGCGATCGCCGCGCCCGCAGAATAGCTTTGAACCGCAGGCTCGCGCGGCGTATAGCGGGCGCATGTCAAAACAAGCCGAGCCGGCGACGGGCGCCGCCATTGCCGAGCCGATGCCGGACTGTCCGCACTGCCACAAGCCGTTGCCGCTGTGCATCTGCGACAGCATCACGCCGATCGAGAATCGCATTTCGCTTCTGATCCTGCAGCATCCGCAGGAGCAGGACCGGGCGCTCGGCACCGCGCGGCTGACCGCGCTGCATTTCAAGGACGCGGTGCTGAAAATCGGATTGTCGTGGCCGAGCCTGTCCAAGGCGCTGGGACGGCCGGTCCACGATCCCTCGCGCTGGGCGGTGCTGTATCTCGGCTCGGCCAAGGTCGCCGATCTCGACACCGATGCCGACATCGTCGCCATCAACCGCAAGGGCGAGATCGAGGACCATCAGCGCGCCATTTTGAAAGACATCGAAGGCATCGTGCTGCTCGACGGCACCTGGAGCCAGGCCAAGGCGCTGTGGTGGCGCAATGCGTGGATGCTGAAATGCCAGCGCATCATCCTCGGCCCGAAACTTCCCTCGCGCTACGGAAAGCTGCGCCGTGAGCCGCGCCGCGACGGCCTGTCCACCATCGAGGCGGCGGCGATGCTGCTCTCACACCTCGAAAAGCGCCCCGATATCGCCGAGACGCTGCATGGCAGTTTCGAGCGGCTGCTGGCCAGATACCGCGAGGCGCAAGCCACGCTGCCCGAACTCGCGCCGAAACCGCGGCCAAAGCGGGACTATCGGCGCCGCAAGCGGGCCTGACTCGCACCCTCCCTTGGTTGCCTATCCGCGGGAGGCCGTATAAGAGTTCGCCCCCATGGGGCCACGTGGCGGAGTGGTTACGCAACGGTCTGCAAAACCGTGTACACCAGTTCAATTCTGGTCGTGGCCTCCAACTCCACTTCATTGACTTCGCAGCATTATTTGGCTTGAGCCGGGTTCGGTCAAAACCGGCCGGCGGGCCTCATCCGCACAATTGCGCGGGATCGTTTTTCCGCCTCCGGGTGTTGGAGCATCGCCGCGCCCGGGGCGGCGACGGTCGAGCCGCACGAGGTCACAATCTTGGTTTGCACCGCTTGGATCGCCGTACCGGCGATTGTACGATGCAACGCGCGCGCCTTAGCGCCTTGGTCTTGACGGCTTCGGCCGGTAATTCAGCGGCATCGCCGGAACATGGGGTAACCTATGCCGAAAAAGGGAATCACCGGTCATGACGGATGGGTCATCACCGAAGCTCTGGCTACCGCGCTGGTGGCGCTGGAGCAGCTTCCCGCAAAACATCAGCCGCGCACGCATATGGAGGATATCAGGAAGCTGCTGGCGGCCGGCTCGGCGCCCGAGAGCGTTAATCTGCATCTCGCCCAGGCCAAGTGCCGGCTATTCCCGGACCTCGATCCCGAGGTGATCTATCTCGAGTATGGGCTCGGCGACGGGCAGGGCTGACAGCCCCCCGCCGGCAATCATGCGATCAATGGCTTTTCGCGGATAATTGGGTGAGACCGGAACGAGCGTCGGGCATTCCCATCAGCAACTTGCGTACCAGCCTTCCGGAAACGGAACGAGCGGCCAAATTTGCTCGACATGCGGCCGTCTGGCCTGCTGCTGGTTGTCGTTGGCGGCGTCCGCCGGCTCATCGAACATAGGCAGATTGGCCAATCGCGGCAGGTCGGCCAGAAATTGTTCCTGCGGCACGGGTTCGATCGCCATTTTAACGGCCTCCAGCAACCGGTCGTATTCAGCTTCGCTCATCGCGCCCTCCGGACTTTCCGAGGGCGCAGGATCGCAAAAGTCTTCTTTTTCCAAATTGAACCGGTCGCTCAAATTTTACTTAATCGAGCGATCGCGGCCGAGTTGGTTACTGAAGTCTTGATCCCGGCGAACATGTAGACCGTGCTTCTACGGTCAAATGTGAGAAAAATCACATTTGCCCAAGATTCTTTTCAGTAACTCCTCGAGATCGAGCGACGCCTGCAGGGCGGTGTTCGAGCAGTGAAGGCGCGCATGCCGCGCCATCAGGTGGGGTCGCACCCGTAGTCACACGGTCTAGGATGCAATCCGGGATTCGCTTAGTCATCCATTCGCGCTCGCGCTAAACGCGTGCTCCCGTTTCCAGCCCCGCGGGGGCGGACTGGTCACGAGGCCCGGGCTCCTAGGCACACCGGGCCTCGTGGTCTATCCCGCGAGCGCCAACCTTCCACGTTCACCGCGGAACTGACGAGCCGGGAGCCGGCGCCGGGATACGTTCCTGTTTTCGGCCATCACATCAATCAAACGAAGTATGATCGGTCGGCTGCGGAACTGCTCGAAGAGAAGCGCCGCTTGCCGACCTGCAAAAAGCAAACGCCGCTCTCATCGCAATGACGTTGGCGGCGCTTGAAATAAAGGCTGCGCGACTTCATTTACGTTCTGTTAGCCGCGTGCGCGCGGCGTTCGGAACGCCGTTGGGTGCTGTCTGTTCTACTCCCCGGACACGGAGCGGTAGGATGGAAGATCTTGCAAGAATTGACGGGGCGCTCGACGACCTCCTGGTCAACCTCGGAGCCCTTGTTCTTCGGCTGGCGAACCCGGAGGTCTCGAGGACCATTGAGGAGCGCCGGGCGCTGGCGCAATCCGTTCATCAGTTTTCGGTGTGCGCGCGCCGCTCGACCGATCCGCGCTTGCAGCAGATCAATCACGCCCTGCTGGAGACTTTGAGGCCGCAGTTGCGCGTCGTCGCCAGCAGGTAAGCCTGCGGATTCGCGCCTGGTCCGGCTCTTGCCGGCCTCGGCAGACGGTGAAAAACCAATGAGAATCGGGTGGCAAAAGCTGGTGATTGGCTCCCCGGGCTGGATTTCGAACCAGCGACCATTCGATTAACAGTCGAATGCTCTACCGCTGAGCTACCGAGGAATAGGGCGAAAACCGTGTTCGCACGCGGCAGCGTATAACAAAGCCGTTACGGCTTGCAAAGGACGAAATATCCGGCTCCGGTGCGACATCGAGGGGGCAGGGGAACCGATTGTGCCGCAAGGCTTTGTTGCCTCTGGCGGCTTGGCGGGACCAGCGGATCGGCGCTCCTGCGGGCGCGCCTCCGCTCCCGCCGCACCGCCTGCCTGGCACCAAAAAGACGCATTCCGCGGCGACGGTTGAGAGGGCGCCGAGTTTCACCATGGAGGTGATTCGATGCGAGATTCTCAGACCGATCTCTCGAGGCCGATGCCTTCGATCATCCCAAGCGATATACCCGCGATGAGCGACGACGAATGCCTGATGCGGCTCGCAAAAGCCATCGAGGAACACGATTCCAAACATCTGGACGAGGTCGCAAGGCTGATCGCCCGGCTCGCGGTGACGATCGAATAAATCAGTTTGCGAACCGGAAGCAGCTTGGAAGACGGCGGATTGCAGGCGTTACCTGCGCAAACGGCGTTGCGTTTTGACGAAGTTTGTACCAGAGATGACGCGGTTCAAACTTCCTCCCGCGGGCTTCGTCCGCAACGACTCCAGGGTCCGCCCATGACCGGATTTGCGACCGCGCGCCAGAAAATGGTCGATGGCCAGGTGCGCCCCAACGACGTCACCGATAGCCGAATTATCGATGCCATGCTGGCGGTGCCGCGCGAGGCCTTTGTCCCGCCGAGCCAGAGCGCGATGGCCTATCTCGACCGCGATCTGGACATCAGCGAGGGCGCTTCAGCGAAGCGCTTCCTGATCAAGCCGCAGGTGCTGGCAAAGATGCTGCAGGCCGCCGAGATCAAGGAAACCGACAAGGTCCTGGTGGTGGGGACGGCGCCCGGATATGCAGCGGCCGTGGTGGCGAGGCTTGCGGCACAGGTGGTTGCGACCGAAGGCGACGCGGGACGGCAGGCCAAAGCAAAAGCCGTGCTGGCCGAACTCGGGCTGGCAAACGTGACGTTCAAGGCCGCGGCGGCGGCCGACGGCGAGCCGGCGAACGCGCCCTATGACGTGATCGTCCTCGACGGCGCCACCGAGGTCACGCCCGACCGGCTTTACGGCCAGCTCCGGAACGGCGGTAGGCTGGTCGGGGTGTTCGCCACGACAAGGCCGCCGCGGGCCATGATCGTGACACACTCTCACGCTGATTTCGGCAACCGGGCGCTTTTCGACGCGTCGGTTCCGGTGCTGCCTGGCCTTGAACGGCTCCCGGCATTCGTTTTCTAGCCCGCCGGGCCGTCCGCGGCTGTTAAAATCCCGTTCTGAATCAGAAGTGTGGCCCGGATGCTGCACGTGCAGAGTTTCGACCGGCTTTGGCCGGGGCGGGGTTCCGTCCCGCTTGCGTGGGGAATAAGGTGCCTGCGGGATACTGACTCGAAGTGAAGCGGTAAGCCGGCTTGAGTATACTCGAATCGGCGAACGTCATGGATGGATGACCTAGAATGCGTGGGGTGAAGTTGGTTACCGGAGCTGCGGCTGCGGTCCTGCTGATGGCATATATGGGTCCGTTGCCTGCCCTCGCCGATACGATCGAGGCTGCGCTGGTGCGCGCCTATCAGAACAACCCGCAGCTCAACGCGCAGCGCGCCCAGGTTCGCTCCACCGACGAGAACGTGCCGCAGGCGCTGTCGGGCTATCGCCCGAAGGTCGCGCTCACCGCCAGCGCCGGCTACCAATATACGGATGTGCAGTCCACCGCTGGCGGCGATGCGAATACATTGGTCAGGACCCCCCCGATTAACGGCGCCAACGCGCCGCGCAGCGCCGCGCTCACCGTCACCCAGACGCTGTTCAACGGCCAGCAGACCGCCAACAAGACCCGCGCGGCGGAGAGCCAGGTCTCCGGCGCGCGCGAAGCCTTGCGGTTTCTCGAAGAGAGCGTGCTGCTCTCGGCCGCCACGATCTATATGGACTATCTGCGCGACTCGGCGATCGTCGAGGTGCAGAAGAGCAACGTTCGCGTTCTCGAACAGACCTTGAAGCAGACCCGCGACCGCTTCAATGTCGGCGAGGTGACGCGCACCGACGTCGCGCAGTCGGAAGCGCAGCTTGCCGCGGGCAATACCCAGTTGCTGGCCGCCCAGGCGACGCTGACCACGACGCGGGCGAATTTTCGCCGCATCATCGGCAATGAGCCGCAAGCGCTGGCGCCGGGCTCTCCGGTCGATCGCTTCCTGCCGGGAACGTTGCCCGGCGCGGTCGAGCTGAGCCTGATCGAAAATCCCAACGTGACCGCGGCGATGTTCGGCATCGACGTCAATTATCTTCAGGTCAAGGTCAACGAGGGCGCGCTGCTGCCCACCGTCAGCCTGCAGGCCTCGGTGCAGCAGTCCTACGAACAGACCATGCAGGTCTACCGGTCGTTCGGCGCTTCCGCGGTCGCCCAGATTACGGCACCTATCTATCAGGGCGGCGCCGAATATTCGCTGATCCGTCAGTCGAAGGAAAACCTGGCGCAGCAGCGCCTCGTCCTCGAGCAGACCCGCGACCAGACCCGCGCCAACACGGTGACGGCATGGGGCCAGCTGGTGGCCGGCAAGGCGCAGGTCGCCTCCGCCCAAGCGCAGGTGACCGCTTCCGAAATCGCGCTCAACGGCGTGCGTGAAGAGGCCAAGGCCGGCCAGCGCACCACGCTCGACGTGCTGAACGCCCAGCAGGCGCTGGTCAACGCGCGCGTCGCGCTGGTTACCGCGCAGCACGATCGCGTCGTCGCGTCGTATGCCGTGTTGAGCGCCGTCGGACGGCTGTCGCCGCAGGTGATGAACCTGCCGACCACGGTCTATGATCCGAGCGTGCATTACCAGCAGGTCCGCGACAGCTGGATCGGTGTCCGTACGCCCGACGGCCGCTAAACGCCCGAACCGTCGGCATTTGCGTGGAGCGATCGCGTATTTCGGCGCGCGGGTCGGCTGCCGCGAAGCCCCGTTTGCGTTCCGCCTCGCGCCCGCCGTCATCGAAGAGCGCATGATCCTGCCGCCGCGCCGCCCGCAGGTCGTTTAGCCAAGCAAGCCTTCGGCCTCGAGAACGAGCTCTGGGGATCGTGTGGCCGGCGTTGCTTGCAATCAAATGTTGCCGTGCCATACCCTTGACGCAGGCAGCTGAGCGATTCGCGCCGCATCCGGCGGTCCTGGGCCGCGACGCTTCGGTGCCCTGGGCGGGGGCGGGATGCCGCGCGATGTCGCGCGGCGCTTGATCTGGGGACAAGTCAGGCTTGTGTGATGAAAATCCCGGCCTGCATATCCGGAATCGGCAAATTCCCTCATGCTTGGTGTAAAACGCATGCAAGGGCGTTGATGATGTGGAGTTGGAAATGACGCAGCCCGCAAAGGCCCAAGAACCCTCGATGGAGGAGATTTTGGCGTCGATCCGTCGCATCATTGCCGACGACGAAGCCAAGCCGCCGGCTGCCGAAAAGCCGGCCGCCGCTGCCGCCCCGGCAAAGCCGGAGAAGCCCGTGGCCGCGCCGCCGCCCGCGAAGCCTGCGATGAAAGAGGCTCCTCCGCCGCCGGCTCCCGCTCCGCCACCTGCCGCGGCGAAAGCTCCCGCCCCCCCTCCGAAACCCGCGCCGGCTCCTGCGCCGCCGCCCGCGCCGGCGGCCGCCGCGAGCAATAGCCAGGACGATATCGACGCGCTGCTGAACGGCCTCGATGAGGTGACCACGCCCGAGGAAATCCGGCCGCCGCTGCCCGACGCCGACGTGTTCGAACTCACCGACGAGATGGCGGTGGAGGTGCCGGCGCCGGAACCGCCGCAGCCTGTGTTCAGGAAGGTCGACCCGCAGGACGATGTCGAATTCGCCGAATCCGCCGCGGCGCGGCACCGGCAGCCCGCCTTCGAGCCGCCGGCGCTGGAAAGCAGTTCGCCGTCTCATCCGATTCTGTCGCGCTCGACGGTGTCGGCGGTCGAATTGGCGTTCAACTCCCTGGCCAATACCGTGCTCAGCAACAACGCACGGACGCTGGAAGATCTGGTCAAGGAAATGCTGCGCCCGATGCTGAAATCCTGGCTCGACGACAATTTGCCGGGGCTGGTGGAACGCATCGTCAAGGCGGAAATCGAGCGGGTTTCCCGCGGACGGTAACGGGGCCGTGACGGCCCGCAATCAGTCCTCCCATCCGGCCTTGGGCGGTCCCTCGCGCGATCTGTCGCGTTGACGTGTTATGTTGACTTGGGGCGCGCCTGCGGGTTTCTAGGGCCCGATCCGGAAAAAGCATGCCCTCCGGCCACGACCCGGCGGGCGGACACCACTCTTTCGAAAAGATCAACTTAAACAAAAAGATAGCGTTGGAGTTGGAATTGACCGTTCCAGCGCGTCCGATAGCCAGATTGCCCCGCCATGATCGAGAAGAACTACCAGCCCGCTGACATCGAAGCCCGCATGTCCCTGATCTGGGAGGATAGCCGCGCGTTTTCCGCCGGGCGCCCGGACCGCCGCGACGCCCGGCCGTTCACGATCGTGATCCCGCCGCCGAACGTGACGGGCTCGCTGCATATGGGCCACGCGCTCAACAACACGCTGCAGGACATTCTCTGCCGCTTCGAGCGGATGCGCGGCCGCGACGTGCTGTGGCAGCCCGGCACCGATCACGCCGGCATCGCCACCCAGATGGTGGTCGAGCGGCAATTGATGGAGCGGCAGCAGCCGGGCCGGCGCGAGATGGGGCGCGAAAAATTCCTCCAGCGCGTCTGGCAATGGAAGGCCGAGAGCGGCGGCGTCATCATCAATCAGCTCAAGCGGCTCGGGGCTTCCTGCGACTGGTCGCGCGAACGTTTCACGATGGACGAAGGCCTCTCGCGCGCCGTCGTAAAAGTGTTCGTCGAGCTGCACCGCGAAGGCCTGATCTACAAAGACAAGCGGCTGGTGAACTGGGATCCGAAGCTGCAGACCGCGATCTCCGATCTCGAGGTGCAGCAAATCGAGGTCAAGGGTCACCTCTGGTATCTGCGCTATCCCCTGGCTGGCATCACCTTCAATCCCGAAGATCCCCTGAGCTATATCGTCGTCGCCACCACGCGGCCCGAAACCATGCTCGGCGACAGCGCGGTCGCGGTGCATCCGGACGACGAGCGCTACAGCCATCTGGTCGGCAAGCACGTGATCCTGCCGCTGGTCGGCCGCCGGATTCCGATCGTGGCGGACGACTATTCCGATCCCGAAAAAGGCTCCGGCGCGGTGAAGGTGACGCCGGCGCACGACTTCAACGATTTCGAGGTCGGCCGCCGCCACAGCCTGCCGCAGATCAGCGTGCTCGATCAGGAAGCCCGCATCAATCTGGTCGGCAACGAGGATTACTTGCGCGGATTGCCGGAAGGCGCCCACCAGCTGGCGGAAGAGCTGCAGGGCCTGGACCGCTTCGCCGCGCGCAAACTGATCCTGGCGCGGCTGGAGGATTTCGGTTTCCTGGAGCGGACCGAGCCGAACACGCACATGGTGCCGCATGGCGACCGCTCCGGCGTCGTCATCGAGCCCTATCTGACCGATCAGTGGTACGTCGACGCCAAGACGCTGGCGCAGCCGGCGATCGCGGCGGTGCGCTCGGGCGCGACCGTCTTCGTGCCGAAGAACTGGGAAAAGACCTATTTCGAGTGGATGGAGAACATCCAGCCCTGGTGCATCTCGCGTCAGCTCTGGTGGGGTCACCAGATTCCGGCGTGGTACGGACCTGACGGCAAGGTGTTCGTCGCCGAGACCGAGGAGGAAGCGGTCGGCAACGCGCTCGGCTATTACGTCGAGCAGGAAGTCATCACGCCGGAGCAGGGGCGGGAGATGGCGCTCGACCGCAACAAGCGCGCCGATTTCATCACCCGCGACGAGGACGTGCTCGACACCTGGTTCTCCTCGGCGCTGTGGCCGTTCTCGACGCTGGGCTGGCCGGACCAGACGCCGGAGGTGAAGCGCTATTATCCCACCAACGTGCTGGTGACAGGCTGGGACATCATCTTCTTCTGGGTCGCGCGGATGATGATGATGGGCCTGCATTTCATGAAGGAGGCGCCGTTCTCGACCGTCTACATCCACCGCCTGGTTCGCGACGAGAAGGGCGCGAAGATGTCGAAGTCGAAAGGCAACGTCATCGACCCCCTCGGCGTCATCGACGACTACGGCGCCGACGCGCTTCGTTTCGCGCTGGCGCGCGGGGCCGCGCACAGCCACGACATCAAGCTTTCGCCGCAACTCGTCGAGACCAACCGCAATTTTGCGACCAAGCTGTGGAACGCCTGCCGCTTCGCCGAGATGAACGATTGCGCGGTTTCGCCCGGATTCGATCCGACCAAGGCCAAGGATACCTTGAACCGCTGGATCGCGCACGAGACCGCGCGCGCCACCCGCGAGGTCTCCGAAGCGATCGAAGCCTATCGCTTCAACGATGCCGCCAACGCGATCTATCGCTTCGTCTGGAACGTCTATTGCGACTGGTATCTCGAGCTCGCCAAGCCGGTGCTGATGGGCGAGGAGGGCGCGGCCAAGGCCGAGACCCGCGCCATGGTGGCGTGGGCGCGCGACGAGATCTTGAAACTGCTTCACCCCTTCATGCCCTTCATCACCGAGGAGCTGTGGGCGGTGACGGCCAGCCGTGACGGGCTATTGGCGCTCGCGCCATGGTCGCGCAAGGCCAGCGACCTCACGCCGGAGCAAATGGTGCTGATGTCGACCGTCGGACCCAACGATGCCTTGATTCCGCCGGTGCTGCTGGCGTTCGATGCCGCTGACTTTACCGATACGTCCGCCGAGGCCGAGATCGGCTGGGTGGTCGATCTCGTCACCGCGATCCGCTCGGTGCGCGCCGAAATGAACATCGCGCCGGCGACGCTGACGCCGCTGGTGCTGGCCGGCGCCTCGGCCGAGACCAGGGAACGCGTGCCGCGCTGGAGCGACGTGATCAAGCGGATGGCCCGGCTCGCCGATATCTCGTTTGCCGACCGCGCGCCGGAAGGCGCGGTGCAGCTCCTGGTGCGTGGCGAAGTCGCGGCGCTGCCGCTCAAGGGCGTGATCGATCTGTCCGCCGAAAAGGCGCGGCTCGACAAGGAACTGGCAAAGGCCGAAGCCGACATCAAGCGCGTCGACGCCAAGCTTTCCAACGAGAAGTTCGTCGCCAACGCGCCGGAAGAGATCGTCGAAGAGGAAAAAGAGAAACGCGAGGCCGCCGAAGCGCGGAAAGCAAAAATTCTGGAAGCGCTGGAGCGGCTGAAGAACGCGGCCTGACGGGTAATCGATGCTCGACCACGTCTCCATCACGGTGTCCGATATATCAGCCGCCGAGCGCTTCTATGATGCGATCATGAACGTGCTTGGCATCGTAAAAGTCGGCCGCCGCGATGACTGGCTGGGCTATGGCGAGCGGGCGCGGCCGGCGCATCCCGATCGGGTCTATATCTCGATCCGCAAGGGCGCCAGGCCTGAGGAGGCCTTCGGCCGCCACTGGTGTTTCAAGGCGAAGTGGCGGACCCAGGTCGATGCCTTCTGGGATGCCGGCATCGCCGCCGGCGGCACCGATGACGGCCCGCCGGGCCTGCGCAATTACCACGCCTCGTACTATGCTGCATTCCTGCGGGATCCCGACGGCAACCGGATCGAAGCCGTCTGCCATCATCCGGTGTGAGGAGAAAGCAGGATGCGCGCAGGACAACCCAGTCGGACCGCGCTGGGCGCGGCCGCCTATCGTGCCGTCCATCAGACGCTGGAAGGTGGCGCGATCTTCCACGACCCCTTTGCGGTGCGAATCCTCGACGACGAGACCCGCGCCGGCCTCGACGAGATGGCGGCCGACCTGTCGCGGCGGCCGATGCGGCTGATGATCGCCGCGCGCAGCCGGTTTTCGGAGGAGACGCTTGCGGCCTGTGTGGCACGCGGCGTGCGCCAGGTGGTCGTGCTCGGCGCCGGCCTCGATACGTTTTCTCTGCGCAACCCGCATGCCGGCCTTGGTGTCCGCGTGTTTGAGGTCGACTATCCCGCCACGCAGGACTGGAAGCGCGCGCGGCTGGAACAGGCGGGCCTCGCCGTGCCGGATACGCTGACCTTCGCGCCGGTTGATTTCGAGCGGCAAAGCCTGGCCGATGGACTGGCCGCCGCCGGCTTTCAGGCCGATCGCCCCGCCTTCTTCCAGTGGCTCGGCGTGATCCCCTATCTGACGCGCGAGGCGATCTCGCAGACGCTGGATTTCATCGTGCGCTTTCCGGAATCCGAAGTCGTGTTCGACTACGGCGAGCCGTTCGAGAACTATTCGGAGGAACGCCGTGCCAGCGTGATGGCCGTTGCCGAAAGCGCGGCGGCGCGCGGCGAGCCGTGGCTCAGTCAGTTCGATCCGGACGAGATGTCGGACCTGCTGCGAGAGGCGGGTTTTGCGGAAATCGAAGATCTCGGCATGGCCGCGCTCAGCGAGCGTTTTTATGGCGCGCTGAAAAAGCACGCCAGGACCGGTCCCGGCGCGCATGTGGTTCGGGCGCGCCGATCGCTCGTGAAACCCGCAGTGTGGACCGACCGGACCTGAACCTTGCGCCGAAAATCAGCGCAAGTGATTTGCCCGTCGTGTCCAGCCCCTTCGCAAAAAATATTCTGGTTTTCAGAAACCGCAAATCACCTTTTAAATCCTCTCGTCCACTCCACTGCAGGGGCGTATCGCGATCGTCACGGACGCGGGGTTGGATGCGATGGACGCGAGTGGTGCTTTTGACGAACAGCGCTTAAGCGGACGGAGAAGTCGTGTGGTCCTGACGCCTCGACGCTGGCGTCAAGTTTGCAGTCAAGGCGCTGCAAGCGACGGTGGCAAAAGAGCCGATCGCCGGGGAGATCACGAAGGAAGCCGTTAAAACCATTGCGTGCGGGGATGCCGGGTGATTTCCGGTGCGACCGCTGTGAATACTCGTGTGCATTCTAAAACTACCCACTTCGCACACGAGGCTGCGGGTGCACTGGGCACCCGGCATTCCCCACGCCCTCACTTTTGGGCGAACGTTTTCTCAACAGCCCGGGCGCGATCCGCGTCGCGGGATCGCGAAGGTGTATCTTGCCGTCAAAACGGCTTGCTCAAGAATTTTGAGCCTTTCAGTCCATATCGCCACGGCAACTCGACCGCTTTGGTAAGCCCGATCCGCACACCAGCAACGATCTCCGGCTTCTGCGTGCGGGCATGCAGCGCGAACGGCGGGGCATCGAGCACCAGTCCGTTATGCGCGATCGTGATGCCAAGCGCTTCCGTCAGTTTGCCCGGACCCGAGCACAGCGCGCGCTCGTCATGCACTCCGCGGCGGCGGCGCATCGCGGGAATGCCGTGGGTCGGCTCGAGCGCGCGGATCAGGACGGCGCTGGCGGAGCCCGCTTTCTCGCAGACGAAATTGACGCACCAGTGGATGCCATAGGAGCGATAGACATAGACGAAGCCGGGCGGCCCGAACATCACCTGGTTGCGCGGCGTCGGGCCGCGATAGGAATGGGCGGCCGGCTCGGTGTGATGATAGGCCTCGACCTCGACAATGATGCCGCCGACGCCGTTCACCAGCAGCGTCGTCCCGATCAGGTCGGGCGCGACCAAATGCACGCTGCGGCCGAAGAAGGCTCGCTTGAGCGGCTTGCCCAGTTCGGGGGCGGTTGGGCCTGGGGATGGGCGGATTTGAGCCATTCAAAACAGGGCTGGAAGGGCGGAAAATGCGTCGGGAATGGCAATATGCTAAAGCAGGTGGGCCAACAAGCCGGGCGGTTGCGATTCCCCTTCAGGCGGATTAGCTAAGCCTCTCAGGGATATGGATATTCCATGGTTGTCGTCGTCGATACGCTTTCCGCAACTCCGCTGCGCCCGCGCCACCCGGAAAAGGTGAACCGGCCGGATTCGCTGTCGCCGCCGAAGCCGGACTGGATCCGCGTGCGCGCGCCGACCTCGCGCGGCTATGCCGACACCCGCAACATCGTCAAGGAAAACGGCCTCGTCACCGTGTGCGAGGAGGCGGGCTGCCCGAATATCGGCGAGTGCTGGGACAAGAAGCACGCCACCTTCATGATCATGGGCGACACCTGCACCCGCGCCTGCGCGTTCTGCAACGTCAAGACCGGCATGCCCGGCGCGCTCGATGCGTCGGAGCCGGAGCATGTGGCGGAAGCGACCTTCAAGCTCGGCCTGAACCATCTCGTAGTCACCTCGGTGGACCGCGACGATCTCGCCGATGGCGGCGCCGAACATTTCGCGCAGGACCATCCGCGCGATCCGCGCGCGCTGCCCGGCCACCACGATCGAGATCCTCACGCCTGACTTCCTGCGCAAGGAAGGCGCGCTGGAAGTCGTCGTCGCCGCAAAACCCGACGTGTTCAACCACAATCTGGAAACCGTGCCCTCGCGTTATCTCAGCGTGCGCCCGGGCGCGCGCTATTTCCATTCGATCCGGCTATTGCAGCGGGTCAAGGAAATCGATCCGACCATCTTCACCAAATCCGGCATCATGGTCGGGCTCGGCGAGGAACGTCACGAAGTGCTGCAGGTGATGGACGATCTGCGCTCGGCGGACGTGGATTTCCTGACCATCGGGCAGTATCTGCAGCCGACCCGCAAGCATCACGCGGTCATGCGCTATGTGACGCCGGACGAATTTTCCGGCTATGAGAAGGTCGCCTATACCAAGGGCTTCCTGATGGTATCGGCGAGCCCGCTGACCCGCTCGTCGCATCATGCCGGCGAAGATTTCGCCAGGCTCAGGGCGGCCCGCGCGGCAAAAATCCGCTGAAGCGTTAGCTCGATGCCGAAATTCAACTCCAGGCGCCTGGTCAAGCACAGCGCGCTACAGATGTTCGATCTGGTCGCCGATGTCGAGCGCTATCCGGAATTCGTGCCGCTGTGCAGCGCGCTGAAGGTGCGCCAGCGCACGCCGAAGCCCGACGGCACCGAGATCGTGATCTGCGAGATGACGGTGTCGTTCAAGCTGGTGCGCGAAACCTTTACGACGCGGGTGACGCTGGACCGCGCCAATCTCAAGATCCTGGTCGAGTATCTGCAGGGGCCGTTCTCCAATCTGGAGAACCGCTGGACCTTCGAGCCGAAGTCGGACACGTCCTGCGAAGTCGGCTTCTATCTGGCCTACGAATTCAAGAGCCGGATGCTGGCGATGCTGATGGGCACGATGTTCGACACCGCGTTCCAGCGCTTTGCGGCGGCGTTCGAGAAGCGTGCGGACATGGTCTATGGAAGGCCGGCCGTTGCGAACCGGAGCTGAGACGAGCTTCACGTCCGCGGCGGCCTGCCGCCGCTTGACGGCGCTGCGCCGTGGCGAGCGCGCCACGCGCAGACGCAACCGGCTGGCCGCTTCGCGGCGCGGTTTTGGGGCCGCCTGCGGTCCGCGCGCAAGCTCCATCAGCATCCGCAGCGCCTCGACGACGGAGCGGGCGCGCACCGCGCTGCGGCCGATCGCGCCAAAACGGCATTCGCGATGCAGAATGCGGCCGTCGCGGGCGGCGACCGCGAAGTGCACGAGACCCACCGGCTTGCCCGGGGTCGCCCCTCCCGGACCGGCGATGCCGGTAATGGACACGGCGAGGTCGACGCCGGCGCGCTCCAGCGCGCCCACGGCCATCGCGGTCGCGGTTTCCTTGCTCACCGCGCCGAAACTCTCGAGCGTCGAGGCCTTGACCCCGAGCATCGCCCGCTTGGCTTCGTTGGAATAGGTGACAAAGCCGCGGTCGATGACGTCGGAGGAGCCGGGAATGTCGGTGAGCGCGCCGGCGACGAGGCCCCCGGTGCAGGATTCCGCAGTCGCGATGGTCAGCTTGCGCATCCGGCAAAGATCGAGCAGCGAGCGGGAGAGGGCGCGGGCGTCGCTGCCGCTCATTTTAATCGCTCCAGGGGAGGCGGATGGTGGCGCTCGCGGTCGCGGCGATGCCTTCCTCGCGGCCGGTGAAGCCGAGCCGCTCGCTGGTGGTCGCCTTCACCGCGACGCGCGAGACGTTGACGCCGGTGATCTCGGCGATCCGCGCGCGCATGGAGTCGCGCAGCGGCCCGATCTTGGGCCGCTCGCAGATCAGGGTGACTTCCAGATTGGCGATCCGTCCCGCCGCGCGCGGTGACGCGGTCGACCGCGTATTTCAGGAACTGGTCGGAGGAGGCGCCCTTCCATTTGATATCGCTCGGCGGGAAGTGCGAGCCGATATCGCCGTCCGCCAGCGCGCCGAGGATGGCGTCGACCAGCGCGTGCAGGCCGACGTCGCCGTCGGAATGGGCGAGGAAGCCGCGCGTATGCGGCACGCGGATGCCGCAGATCATGACGTGGTCGCCGTCGCCGAAGGCGTGCACGTCGTATCCGGTCCCGGTCCTGATATCGCCGAGCAGGCTGGCGAGGCGGGCTTCTTCGCGGACAAAATCTTCCGGGGTCGTGAGCTTCATGTTCGCAGGATCGCCTTCAAAGGTCGCTACCGTCAATCCCGCCCATTCGGCGAGCGCGGCGTCGTCGGTGAAATCGCTGCGGCCCTCGCGCGCCGCGCGGCGATGCGCCTCGAGAATCGCATCGAACCGGAATGCCTGCGGCGTTTGCGCGATGCGCAGCCGCGCCCGTTCCGGGGTGGCTTCGACGTTGCCGTCGGCGTTGATCAGCTTGACGGTATCGTTGACGGCAATCGCCGGGATCGCCGCGCCGGTGCGGCCGGCAGCCTCGATCGCGCGCGAAATCACCGCCGCCGAGACAAAGGGCCGCGCCGCGTCGTGGATCAGGACGATGTCGGGCCGCTCGCCGGCGAGCGCCTCGAGCCCGGCATGCACCGAGGCCTGCCGCGTAGCGCCGCCGCTGGCTGGGGACTGATGAGACAAGGTGCTGACGGCCTCGTTGAACATGGCGGTGTCGTCGGGATTGAGCACCGGCTGCACGGCAAAGACCTGGGGATGGCGGCAGAACGGTTCCATCGCGCGGAAAATCACGGTCTGCCCACCGATCGAGCGATATTGTTTTGGTCCGCCCGAGCCAGCCCGAAGGCCGCGCCCGGCGGCGACAAGAATGGCGGCGGTCCGCGCAGATTTCGGCATTTCACTCAATTAATGGCGATTCCGGCTTGAGAAGGAGCCCTGGGTTGGGTCGGCGCACAGCCCATATCACGCCGAGGACGCAAAAACAGAGTGATTCCCATGGCTGTGGGAAAAGCATATTTTGCTGCAGTGCACTTGCACAATTGCAAGAAGTGTCTAAACTGTAGGCATGGAACTTGACTGCACAAGATTTGTGCGCAAAATGCGTCGCGACAGCCGCGATGAGGCGTCTGCCAAAGAAACGAGAAGTCCGTGACCGGCTCGGAAATAATTCACTCTAAGCCGTTGAAAATAGGCGATATTACTATCGCCAACCGGGTCCTTCTCGCGCCCATGTCGGGCATTACCGACGCGCCTTTTCGACGCCAGGCGGCCGCCCTCGGGGCGGGACTCGTCGTTTCCGAAATGACAGCCAGCGACGATCTCGTCAATGGCCGGCCGATGTCGCTGCTGCGATGCGAGGCAACCGGAATAGGCCCCCATGCGGTCCAGCTTGCAGGTTGCGAGACCCGATGGATGGCGGAGGGGGCGCGGATCGCCGAAGCCGGCGGCGCTGAAATCATCGATATCAATATGGGTTGCCCCGCGCGCCATGTGACCGGCGGCCAGTCCGGTTCGGCGTTGATGCGCGATCTCGATCATGCCCTGAGGTTGATCGAGGCGACGATATCGGCGGTGAAAGTGCCGGTGACATTGAAGATGCGGCTCGGCTGGGACGAGCGCTCGCTCAACGCGCCGGAATTGGCGCGCCGCGCGGAAGCCGCGGGCGTGCAGATGATCACGGTACACGGCCGCACGCGCTGCCAGTTCTACAAGGGTGTCGCCGACTGGAGCGCGGTCTCCGCCGTCAAGGCTGCGATCGGCATTCCGCTCGTCGTCAACGGCGATATCAGATCATTCGAGGACGCGATGTCCGCGTTCGAGCAGTCCGGCGCCGACGCCGTCATGGTCGGCCGCGGCGCCCAGGGCCAGCCATGGTTGCCCGGCCAGATCGCGCGCCGGCTCGAAAGCGGTGTGGTCGAGGCTCCCCCGTCGCTGGGCGAGCAGCTCGGCCATATCCGTGCGCTGTATGAGGAGATCTGCAGCCACTACGGCCTGCGGATCGGACTTCGTCACGCCCGCAAGCATCTCGGCTGGGCGCTGGAGGCCGCGGCGCGATGCAGCCGTACGCCGGCGGCCACGCTCAAGGCCTGGCGCGCGAGGATTCTGACGTCGGAAGATCCCGCCGGTGTGGACAGATATCTTCAGGATGCGTTTGACGACTTTGCATGGAGCGCTGCTGCATGACTTTAGCCGCAGAACATCGCAGGCCGATGCCGTCCGATGGCGATGCCATCCTCAATGCCTTGCCCAACCCGGTGCTGCTGGTGGCGCCGGACGGCAGGATTGTCGATGCCAATATGGCCGCGGAATCGTTTTTCGAAATCTCGACGCAGTTCCTGCAGCGCCAGTCCCTCAAGGAACTGGTCCCGTTCGGCAGCCCTTTGCTGGCGCTGATCGACCAGGTGCGATCGAGCGGCTCGCCGGTCAACGAATACAAGGTCGATCTGGGCACGCCCCGGATCGGCGGCGACCGCCAGGTCGACCTGCACGTCGCGCCGCTGACCGAGCGGCCCGGCCATATCGTCGTGATGCTGCAGGAGCGCACCATCGCCGACAAGATGGACCGGCAACTGACGCATCGCAGCGCGGCGCGTTCGGTGATCGCGCTGGCCGCGATGCTGGCGCATGAAATCAAGAACCCGCTGTCGGGCATCCGTGGCGCGGCGCAACTCCTGGAGCAGGCGGCTTCCTCGGAAGACCGCATGCTGACCCGGCTGATCTGCGATGAGGCGGATCGCATCGTCACGTTGGTCGACCGTATGGAAGTGTTCGGCGACGACCGGCCGGTGGCGCGCGGCCCGGTCAACATTCACAGCGTGCTCGATCACGTCAAGCGGCTCGCGCAGTCCGGCTTTGCCCGCAACATCCGCTTCGTCGAAGATTACGATCCGTCGCTGCCGCCGGTGCTGGCCAATCAGGATCAGCTGATTCAGGTGTTCCTCAATCTGGTGAAGAACGCCGCCGAAGCGGTGGCCGATCTCGGTACTGACGCGGAGATCCAGCTCACCACCGCGTTCCGGCCCGGCGTCCGCCTTTCGGTGCCCGGCAAGAAATCGCGGGTATCGCTGCCGCTCGAATTCTGCGTCAAGGACAACGGGCCCGGCGTGCCTGAAGACCTGCTGCCAAATCTGTTCGATCCGTTCGTCACGACCAAGCCGACCGGCAGCGGGCTCGGTCTTGCGCTGGTCGCCAAGATCGTCGGCGATCACGGCGGCATCATCGAATGCGAATCCCAGCCGCGGAAAACCATCTTCCGCGTGCTGCTCCCCATGTTCAACACCGCCAAACATCTCGACCAAAGCAATCGCGACGACGTTTCGGGGACGCCGTTGCATGCCTCACAGGACGCAAGATGAGGAATAAGAACTATGCCCGCAGGTAGCATACTCGTCGCCGATGATGACACGGCGATCCGCACGGTTCTGAACCAGGCTCTATCGCGCGCCGGTTACGAGGTACGGCTGACAGGGAACGCGGCCACGCTGTGGCGCTGGGTCAGCCAGGGCGAGGGCGATCTGGTCATCACCGACGTGGTGATGCCCGACGAGAACGCGTTCGATCTGTTGCCGCGCATCAAGAAGATGCGGCCGAACCTTCCCGTCATCGTCATGAGCGCGCAGAACACCTTCATGACGGCGATCCGCGCGTCCGAACGCGGCGCCTACGAGTATCTGCCCAAGCCGTTCGACCTCAAGGAACTGATCGCCATCGTCGGCCGCGCGCTGGCGGAGCCGAAGGAACGGGTCGCCAATCAGGTCGACGAATCCGAATTCGATTCGATCCCGCTGGTCGGCCGGTCGCCGGCGATGCAGGAAATCTACCGGGTGCTGGCGCGCCTGATGCAGACCGATCTCACCGTGATGATCTCCGGTGAGTCCGGCACCGGCAAGGAACTGGTGGCGCGCGCGTTGCACGACTACGGCAAGCGGCGCAACGGCCCCTTCGTCGCCGTCAACATGGCGGCGATCCCGCGCGATCTCATCGAATCGGAACTGTTCGGACACGAGCGCGGCGCATTCACCGGCGCCAATACCCGTGCCTCCGGCCGCTTTGAGCAGGCCGAGGGCGGCACGCTGTTCCTCGACGAAATCGGCGACATGCCGATGGAGGCGCAGACCCGCCTGCTGCGGGTGCTGCAGCAGGGCGAATACACCACCGTCGGCGGCCGCACCCCGATCAAGACCGACGTGCGCATCGTCGCCGCCTCCAACAAGGATCTGCGTATCCTGATCCAGCAGGGGCTGTTCCGCGAGGACCTGTTCTTCCGCCTCAATGTGGTGCCGCTGCGCCTGCCTCCGTTGCGCGAGCGGATCGAGGATTTGCCCGATTTGATCCGGCATTTCTTCGCGCTGGCCGAAAAGGATGGATTGCCGCCCAAGAAGCTCGATGCGCTGGCGCTGGAGCGCATGAAGCAGCACCGCTGGCCGGGCAACGTGCGCGAGCTCGAAAACCTCGCCCGCCGGCTGGCTGCGCTCTATCCGCAGGACGTGATCACCGGCTCGGTCATCGACGGCGAACTGGCGCCTCCGGCGGTCACCTCGGGCGGCAGCGTCCAGCATGGCGTCGATAATCTCGGCGGCGCGGTCGAGGCCTATCTGTCGTCGCACTTCTCGGGGTTCCCCAACGGCGTGCCGCCGCCGGGCCTCTACCACCGAATCCTCAAGGAAATCGAGGTGCCGCTGCTCACCGCCGCACTGGCGGCGACACGGGGCAACCAGATCCGCGCCGCCGACCTGCTCGGCCTCAATCGCAATACCCTGCGCAAGAAGATCCGCGATCTGGACATCCAGGTCTACCGCAGCGGTAGCTGAGGGTTCCCGGGCGCCCAAAGGCCCGAGGTGCATCGTGACGCAAAGCCGCGGCATAAACGTGCGTGGACGTAGCGCAACGCGCCGCGGAATTGTCGTAATTTAGCAACATTGTGATATGAATGCATCAGTCCGCTGGCGGCGGACGTCAGGCCTTCAGCTCACACCCATTGCCGGAATGACCAGCGCAGACACCTCGGCCGCATCCTTCGCCCCGTCGTTTGTCGAATCCAAGGGGCGATCCCTCTGGAGGTTCGTGGCACCGTTCGTGGTCGCCGTCGCACTTTTGTCGGCGCTGCTGACCTTCGTGGTGCTCACGGGCCTGACCCGGATTGAGCCGAACTCGTGACGTCGTCATTTCCTTCATGCTGATCAACGCGGGGATCATCCTGCTGCTGGTCGGCATTATCGTCCGCGAGCTCTGGCAGGTGGTGCAGGCTCGCCGCCGGGGCCGGGCGGCCGCACGGCTGCACGTCCAGATCGTCGGATTGTTCTCCGTGATTGCGGTGCTGCCGGCCGTATTGGTGGCGATCGTCGCCAATGTGACCATCGACCGGGGCTTTGACCGGCTGTTTTCCGGGCCGACGCGTGGCGTGATCCAGAACTCGCTGACCGTCGCGCGGGCCTATCTGTACGAGCATGCGGAACTCATTCGCGGCGATATCATCGGAATGGCCAACGATATTTCGCACGCCAGGCCACTATATGATCAGGATCGCGGCACGTTTCGCGAGCTTCTGACGGCAAGTGCCGCCTCGCGTAATTTGCCGGGCGCGATGCTGATCGACAAGGACAGCAAGATCCTGGAGACGGCACAGACCGGAATAAGCCAGACCTTTGCCGCGCCACCGCCGGAATTTCTCAGCAACGTCAAGGAAACCGAACCCGAGATATCGGTATTCCCCGAAGGCAATTATGTCGCGGCGGTGATCCGGCTGCGGGCCTTCAACGACACCTTCCTCTACGTCGCCCGCCTGCTTGATCCGCACGTGGTCGCCCAAGTCAACGAGACGCAGGCGAGCGTCGCCGAATATGCCGAGCTGGAATCGCGCCGGCTCGGCATGCAGGTGTCGCTGGCGCTGATGTTTGCCGTGATCGGGCTGACCATCCTGATGGCTTCGGTCCTGATCGGGCTGAACTTCGCCAATTGGCTGGTCACGCCGATTCGCCGGCTGATGAGCGCCGCCAATATCGTCTCCACCGGCGACCTTCACGTGCAGGTCCCGGTGTACAAGTCGGAGGGCGATCTCGCCCAACTCGGCGAGACCTTCAACACAATGACGCAGGAATTGCGCACCCAGCGCGACGAACTGGTCAATGCCAGCGACCTGATCGACAGTCGCCGCCGCTTCATCGAGGCGGTGTTGTCGTCGGCGAGCGCAGGCATCATCGGCGTCGATGCCTCGGGCAGCGTCGGCATTCTCAACCGTTCCGCCGAAAAACTGATCGGACACGCCGAATCGGAGACGCTGGGTCATCCGCTGTCGGACGTGCTGCCCGAGCTCGACGACATGATGAAGAGCGCGCGCGAGGGCACGCAACGGCTGGTGCAGGGCCAGATCACGATTTTGCGCGACGGCCATGAGCGAAACCTGTCGGTTCGCGTCAGCGCCGAGCAGACCAGCCAGTCGCGCGACAGTTACATCATCACGCTCGACGACATTACCGAACTGGTTTCCGCGCAGCGCACCTCTGCATGGGCCGACGTGGCCCGGCGCATTGCGCACGAAATCAAGAATCCGCTGACGCCGATCCAGTTGTCCGCCGAGCGCATCCGCCGCAAATTCGGCAAGGTCATCACCGAGGACAAGGCCGTTTTCGAGCAATGCACCGACACAATCGTGCGGCAGGTCGACGATATCAGGCGGATGGTCGATGAATTCTCGCGCTTCGCGCGGATGCCCAAGCCCGTGATCGAGGGCGAGGACGTCGCCGATACCGTCCGCCAGGCGGTATTCCTGATGCGGGTCGGACATCCCGACATCGATATCGAAGCCGATATCAAGCAGGACCCGTTGCGGGCGCAGTTCGACCGGCGGCTGATTTCGCAGGCGCTGACCAACATCATCAAGAACGCCACGGAGGCTATCGAAGCGGTTCCGCCAGAGGAGTTGGGGAAGGGACGTATCGAGGTCATCGCCGCGCGCGAGGACGATGACATCCTGATCGACGTCGTCGACAACGGGATCGGCCTGCCGAAGGTGAGCCGCGCGCGACTGCTCGAACCCTATGTCACGACGCGTGAGAAGGGAACGGGCCTGGGCCTGGCTATCGTCGGCCGCGTGCTGGAAGACCATGGCGGCCGGATCGAGCTCCACGATGCCGCCGACATCAGGCCGGGCCAGCGCGGCGCCTGGATGCGGCTGCGCTTTGCGATATCGGGCCATGCGAAGGCCGAAAGCAAGGAGGCCGCGCCCGAAACAAAAGCGCCGGCTTCCGAAACCACGAGCCCCCCTGACGCGACTAATACAGACGGGACCTCAGGCGCAATCACCGATGAAACAAAAACCGAAGCCGCAACCGGCAACTGACGAGACAGGCGTGACCCATGGCAAGTGATATTCTGATAGTCGATGACGAAGCAGATATTCGCGATCTGGTCGCCGGCATTCTCGACGACGAGGGATTCACCACCCGGACCGCGCGCGACAGCGATTCGGCGCTGGCGGAAATCGCCAACCGCCGCCCGCATCTGGTGTTTCTCGACATCTGGTTGCAGGGCAGCAAGCTCGACGGCCTCCAGTTGCTGGAGCAGATCAAGCGCGAACACCCGGATCTACCGGTCGTGATGATCTCCGGACATGGCAATATCGAAACCGCGGTCGCCGCCATCAAGCGCGGCGCGTACGACTTCATCGAGAAGCCGTTCAAGGCCGATCGGCTGATTCTGGTGGCGACGCGGGCGCTGGAGACCTCGCGGCTGAAGCGTGAGGTGAAGGAACTCAAGCAACTCGCTCCGGCGGCGAGCGTTCTGACCGGACGGTCCGCCTGCATGAATCAGCTGCGCCAGACCATCGAGCGGGCCGCCAAGGCCAACAGCCGCATCCTGATCGTCGGTCCTTCCGGGGCGGGCAAGGAACTCGCGGCACGAACGCTGCATAATCTGTCGACCCGCGCAGAAGGACCCTTCGTCGTCATCAACGCCGCTGCGATCACGCCGGAGCGCATGGAGGTCGAACTGTTCGGTGTCGAGCAGTCCAATGGCGAGCAGCAGCGCAAAGCCGGCGCGCTGGAAGAGGCGCACGGCGGCACCCTGTTCATCGACGAAATCGGTGACATGCCGCGTGAAACCCAGAACAAAATCCTGCGGGTGCTGGTCGATCAGACCTTCCAGCGCTCGGGCGGCACCGCCAAGGTCAATGTCGACGTGCGCATTGTCTCCTCGACGGCGCGCAACCTGGAAGAGGAGATTGCCGAAGGGCGGTTCCGCGAGGACCTCTATCACCGGCTCTCGGTGGTGCCGATTCGCGTCCCGCCGCTGTCGGAGCGCCGCGAGGACATTCCCGAACTGATCGACTATTTCATGGATCAGATTTCCACCGCTACCGGGTTACCGAGACGCCAGATCGGCCAGGATGCGATGGCGGTATTGCAGTCCCATGTCTGGCCGGGAAACGTCCGCCAGCTTCGCAACAACGTCGAGCGCGTGATGATTCTGGCCGGCGGCGGTCCGGAGGTGATCATCACCGCCGATATGCTGCCGCAGGACGTCGGCTCCATGGTGCCGGCGATGCCGACCAGCAACAATGGCGAGCATATTATGGGGTTGCCGCTGCGCGAGGCGCGGGAAGTGTTCGAGCGCGACTATCTGATTGCCCAGATCAGCCGCTTTTCAGGCAATATCTCGCGCACGGCGGAGTTCGTCGGCATGGAGCGCTCGGCGCTGCATCGCAAGCTCAAGGCGCTTGGGGTCGGTTGAGCTGGGCCTGTCGTTCCTGCGGATGCTTGGGAAACCTGCCCGCTTTTGAGGCATTTTCGGGGAATTGCGCACCGGTTTCCATGTCAAGCCTGTGAACCGGCTTGCCTAAGAACCGCGCCTGCCTTCTAATCATGCCGCCGCGCCTCCCGGAGGGGGATCTCAGGGGAGTGCGGGCAACTGGGAGACGTTCCGAAAGAGGGCAGCAACCGGTTCAATAAAAAAGAAACCAACAAGAATGCGGGATAAAAACAATGGCGGCAGACCGCGCACAAAACCTACAGGACACCTTCCTTAATCACGTTCGCAAAACCAAGACGCCACTGACGATCTTTCTGGTCAATGGAGTGAAGCTGCAGGGGATTGTCACCTGGTTCGACAATTTCTGTCTGCTGCTGCGGCGCGACGGTCATTCGCAGCTTGTATACAAGCACGCGATTTCGACCATCATGCCCGGCGCTCCGATCCAGCTGTTCGAAGGCGGTGAGGACGCACCGGCTTGAAAGTGACCTGATTGGAACCCCGAGAGATCGAAGGGGGTGCCGGCCGTCCGCGGCCGGCAGGGGATAATGCCAGCGGGCGGGTGATCGTCATCGGCCCTTATTTGCGAATGCGCCGCGGCGACCCCGAGGCGCAGGCGGATCAGCATGTCCTGCGCAATACCGAGGCTCGGCTCGAGGAGGCCGTCGGATTGGCACGCGCCATCGATCTGACGATCGCGGACGCGCTGATCGCGCCGGTCAGCCAGATCAGGCCCGCGACCTATCTCGGCAAGGGCAAGGTCGAGGAGATTACGGGTCTCATCGCCGGCCACGACATCGAACTGGTGGTGATGGACTGCGCGCTGTCGCCGATCCAGCAACGCAATCTCGAGAAGGCCTGGAACACCAAGGTGCTGGACCGCACCGGACTGATCCTGGAGATCTTCGGCCGCCGCGCCAAGACCAAGGAAGGCGCGCTGCAGGTCGAATTGGCGCATCTGAATTATCAACGCTCGCGCCTGGTGCGGTCATGGACCCATCTGGAGCGCCAGCGCGGCGGTTTCGGATTTCATGGGAGGGCCGGGCGAGACCCAGATTGAGGCCGATCGCCGCCTGATCGGCGAGCGCATCACCCGGCTCGAGAACGAGATCAAGAAAGTTCAGGCGACGCGGCGGCTGCATCGCGCCGGCCGGCAGCGGGTGCCGTACCGTGTGGTGGCGCTGGTCGGCTACACCAACGCCGGCAAATCGACGCTGTTCAACCGCTTGACCCGCGCCGACGTGCAGGCCGCCGACATGCTGTTTGCGACGCTGGACCCGACCCTGCGTGCGCTGAAACTCCCGCTCGGCGGCAAGGCGATGCTGTCGGACACGGTCGGCTTCATCTCCAATCTGCCGACACAACTGGTTGCGGCATTTCGCGCCACGCTGGAGGAAGTGCTGGAGGCCGACGTCATTCTCCACGTCCGCGACATCTCGCATGAGGACACCGAGGCGCAGCAGCGCGACGTCGATACCGTGCTGCGCCAGCTCGGCATCGATCCCGACGCCGGACAGCGCATTCTCGAGGTCTGGAACAAGATCGATCGCTTCGATGTCGATGGGCGCGAGAACCTGAAGAATATTGCCGCGCGTCGTCCGCCGGAGCGCCCGTGTTTCCTCGTTTCCGCCGAAACCGGCGAAGGCATCGACGTGCTGCTCGCCGCGATCGAGGCGCGGTTGGCGGCTACGCGCACCACGCTGGACCTTTCGATCGACGCCGCTGACGGCGCCGGCATCAGTTGGCTGCATCGCAATTCGGAAGTGCTGAACAAGGAGCTCCACGGCGGCCGGTTCGACATGACCGTCCGCGTCGACCAGACCAAGCGCGATATCGTCGTCAACCGCTTCGACGCGGTGCCGCACGCGGTGTTGTGAGCGGCGTACAGCGGCGTTACTTCACCGCCATGCCTTGAACGCCGTGAATGTCCGCTGGATTCACCGGCGATGATTCCCTTCGGTCCCGGTTGCGACCGACGGCGGATGCGGTTCTTCGGCCTTCGCCGCGTTCCACAGTGCGTCCATCTCGGCGAGCGAGGCGTCTTCCGGCGAACGGCCCTGCGCGGCCAGGGCGCGCTCGATATAGGCAAACCGGCGTTCGAACTTGGCGTTGGTGCCGGCCAGCGCGGCCTCCGGATCGGCGCCGACGTGGCGCGCCAGATTGACCAGCGCGAACATGAGATCGCCGGTTTCGGCGGCGAGTTCCTGGCCGTCGCCGCGGTCGAGCGCGGCCTCGATCTCGTCGGCTTCCTCGCGGATCTTGTGCAGCACCGCGCGTGGATCGTTCCAGTCGAAGCCGACGCTGGAGGCCTTGCGCTGCAGGGCCATGGCGCGCGTCAGCGCGGGCTGCCCGGCTTTTACGCCCGACAGCAGCGATTTGGGCGCGGCTTCCCCTGCGGGACGCCGCGCGGCGCGTTCGGCCTTTTCCTCGGCCTTGATGCGGTCCCAGGCTTCGGTGACGTGGCCGGGCGTCAGCCGTCCGTCCTTGTCGGCGAAGACATGCGGATGCCGCCGGATCATCTTGCGCGTGATTGCTTCCACGACGTCGCCGAACGCAAATGCGTTCCGCTCCTCGGCCATCCGGGCGTGAAACACCACCTGAAGCAGGAGATCGCCGAGTTCCTCGCGGAGATCGTCGAGGTCGCCGCGCGCGATGGCATCGGTGACCTCGTAGGCTTCCTCGATGGTGTAGGGGGCGATGCTCGCAAAATCCTGTTCGAGGTCCCAGGGGCAGCCGGTACCGGGCGTCCGCAGCGCCGCCATGATTTCGAGCAGGCGTGAAATATCGCGGGAAGGGGTCATGGCGCACCGGGCCTGAGGGGATTTCCGACCTATATGCAGCAAGACGCGCGCCAATCCCAGCAAAACGAGCCGGACAGGCCGGCATTTCCACCGATTGGCCCCGCGTTCGATGAATGCTAGAGCTTCGGTTCTGATTAAAATCAGAACCGAAGCTCTAGATTCTTGTTTTGACGCGTTTTCTTCACGCGAACCGGCATCCACTTCGCTCGAAAACGCTCTGAGGGGCAGCCCATGGGCGATCGATCGCAGTCCGAAACCGCGCTGGTGCTGTTCTCCGGGGGACAGGATTCCGCCACCTGTCTCGCATGGGCGCTCGAGCGCTTCGCCCGTGTCGAAATGCTCGGGTTCGATTACGGGCAGCGGCACGCCGTCGAGCTTGAATGCCGGGAGCGTCTGCTCGACGGCATCAGATCATTACGCACGGATTGGGCTGCGAAACTGGGCGAAAGCCACACCTTGAAAATTCCGACCCTGGCCGAAATCTCCGACACCGCGCTGACGCGCGATGTGGCCATCGCGATCGGGGCGGACGGCCTGCCCAACACGTTCGTGCCCGGACGCAACCTGGTGTTTCTGACGTTCGCGGCGGCGCTGGCCTACCGGCGTGGCATCAGCCACATCATCGGCGGCATGTGCGAGACCGATTATTCCGGCTATCCCGACTGCCGTGACGAGACCATCAAGGCGCTGCAGACCGCACTTAATCTCGGCATGAGCAAACAGTTCGAATTGCACACACCGCTGATGTGGCTGGACAAGGCCTCGACATGGAATCTCGCGCACGAGCTCGGCGGGGCAGGGCTGGTCGATCTGATCCGCGAACACTCCCACACCTGCTATCTCGGCAAGCGCGGCGCGCGCCACGAGTGGGGTTATGGGTGCGGCGAGTGCCCGGCCTGCGCGTTGCGCGCCAAGGGCTGGCGGGAATATACGGCGGCCGCGAGCTAGGTGGTCCTTTGCACGATGAGGCTCCATTCGCGTTCGTTCGCGGGAATTGTTGAGGTCACCAAGGCATGTCGGATCATCTGAAAGAAGTCCCGCCGGCGGCGCTCCTCTTGGGGCGCGAGATCATTTCCGTGGACACGCATTCGGGCGAAGTGCGGTTGCGATTTCTTGCCCAACCGCAGTTTGCCAACCGTCACGGCACCATCCAGGGCGGCATGCTTGCTGCCATGCTTGATTCTGCGACCGGCAATGCCGTCATGGCCAGCCTTCCAGCCGATCGAACGGCGGTTACCACGCGCCTCGATACGACGTTCATCAGGCCGGCTGTGATGGGACCACTGATCGCCACGGCCCGCCTCGTCAAACAGGATGAACGGTCGGCGGAAGCCGAGGCTGAACTCGTTGACAGCAGCGGCGAGGTTGTCGCCCGTGGTCGGGCGGAGCTGCGCGTTCGTACCCGAAATAGCAGGTAACGAGCTATTCGAAATCCTCGGGCTGCAACACGATCGGCGAGCCGTGCGGAGTGCGGTCGGCAGCATGGTCCCAGGCATCGCGGTAGCGGTGCAGGGTTTCGGAAGACGCCACGCCTTTCGCCGCGACGAGCTTTTCCAGGGTCGCCAGCCAATGCCGATAATAGGTCTCGCCATGATCGGGGTCGCCGGCCACCTGGGCGCGCCTGATTTCATCGGCGAGCGCCGCCGCCCATTCGTTCCAGGTGAACAATCCGCGCGCATGCAGCGCCAGCGCCATCGCAAAGGCCTGCGCTTCCCAGGGTTCGCGAAACACCGGGCCGTCGGCGTCACGGGGAATGCCGGGCACGGCGCGGGTCGCCGCGTCGGCGGCTTGCGGATCAAGCGCCATCATGCGCTCTCCAGATAGGATTCCCAGGCATCGACCGACGTCTTCACCGACGCGTCGCCGTCCGGTCCCCACAATTCCCGGCCGTCGAAGGTCACGGTGTAGAGCCATTGCGGATTTTCCTGGCCCATGGAGTTGGTGTCCGGAAAAACGTGAACGCCATGCAGCATCTCGACGGTGCCGACATGGCCGCGCACATAGCGCGGCAGCCGCGTATGGGTCGGCGGATGGATATCTTTCGCACGGACGCGGTCGCCAACGGCGAAGCGGGCAGGGCCCCGTCGCCGCGCGCTCGGTCGGCCCGCCCCGATGCAGCATGGCCGCGACGCCGTCACGCGTCAGCTTCTTCGCTACCTGTTTTGCCGGATGCAACGGCTTTGCGGCGTCGATCTCATCCGCCGCGACGAGGCCGCGCTCCAGCATCAGCCGCTCGAGACCGGCGAGCCAGATCTGGTAATAGCTCATGCCGAGATAATCCGCGGGCGGACGGTCCTCGCGGGCGAACCGCGACATGTCGATGTTCCAGCCGCCGGGCATCGCCATCGCCAGCGTGAGCGCAAAGGCGCGCTTTTCCCATTCGGCGTGAAACACCGGCTCGTTCGGTTCCGGCGCGACCGGATCGGACCACGCCACGCCGCCCATGTCGTGCGCGCCATCCATCAGCCGACCTCGTGCGGCTGCTTCGGCAATCCCGTGCCGATCATGCTGTCGCGGGTGACGAGTTCGGCGAGGCGTTCCTCGCTCCAGCCCTCGGTGCCGGCGGGGCGCATGGGCAGCACGAGATAGCGGATTTCCGCGGTCGAATCCCAGACGCGGATATCGGTGCCGTCAGGCAGCTCGAAGCCAAAATCGCGCAGCACGCCGCGCGGATCCTTCACCGCCTTGGAGCGATAGGGCGCCGATTTGTACCAGACCGGCGGCAATCCGAGCACCGGCCAGGGATAGCAGGAGCACAGCGTGCAAACGACCATGTTGTGGAGTTGGGGCGTGTTTTCGACGGCCACGATGTGCTCGCCCTGACGTCCGGCATAGCCGAGCTCCGATATCGCCGGCGTCGCATCCTTGATGAGACGGGCACGATAGGCTGGATCGGCCCAGGCGCGGGCCACTACGCGCGCGCCGTTGCGCGGCCCAACCTTGGTCTCGTAGGTTTCGATCAGAAGATCGAGCGCGGCCGGATCGACATAACCCTTCTCGGTCAGGATGGTTTCGAGTGCGCGCACCCGCAATTCGGTCTCGGACAATTCCGAATGGTCGTGGTCGTGATGATGATCATGGTCATGGCCGGTCATGGTCTCAGGATAGGCGCATTAGTCGGGATATGTCGAGATACAGTCTGCAACAGGAAAACCCATGCCCACCATTTCCAAGGGTCGCACCCCGCTGACGCTGATCAATGTTTTCACAGCCACGCCGGAAAAACAGGATGAGTTGATTGCGCTGTTGACTGATGTTACCGCGCAGAATGTTCGCCATCACGAGGGCTTTATCTCGGCAAGCCTGCACCGTGGCCTCGATGGCAGGAAATTGACGATGTATGCTCAATGGGCGAGCAATGGCGGCGTTCGATCCGCGGATGTATGAGGTCGTGGAAATCTTTCTTCCCGATGGGCGATAGACCGCGTTTGTGAGGTATCGTTGCGGGAAACAACGGTCAGGGAGCGGACGGTGGCGGACTTTGTGACGATCGAAAAGGGCCTGGGGCCCGAGGGACGCATTGCCGTGGTGCGCTTCGACCGCGGCGACGGCATTAATGCGCTGTCGCCGGAAGCGCTGCGGCAGCTCACCGATGCCGCGCGCAGCTTCGAGGATGATGCGCAAACCTCGGTCGTGGTGCTCACCGGCGGCAAGGATGCCTTCAGCGCGGGCTTCGACCTCAAGGATCCCGAAGGCCGCGCGCGGCGAACCATGGACCTCGGCGCGTTGCGCCGGCATCTCAAGCTGGGGCCGCGGCTGACCCACGCCTGGCACGAGATGGAGCAGATCACGATCGGCGCCATCGAAGGCTTTTGTATCGGCGGCGGGGTGGCGCTGGCGGTGGCGCTGGATTTCCGGGTGATGGGCCGTGACGCCCATCTGCGGGTGCCCGAGATCGGCCTCGGCATGAACATGAGCTGGCAGAGCATTCCGCGCATGCTGCATCTGATCGGACCGGCACGCACCAAGCAGGCGCTGATCCTGGCCGACCAGCGCATTTCGGCCGACGAAGCCTATGAATGGGGCCTGGTGGAGGAGGTCGCCGATCCCGGCCACGCCTTCGATGCGGCCATGGCGTTCGCCGCAAAAATAGCAGCTCAACCGCCATTGTCGGTCGCCATGACGAAATTGACCGTCAACCGGCTGGCGCATGCGCTCGATGATCTCGCCAGCCACATGGATGTCGACCAGTTCGCGCTCGCCAGCATGAGCGAGGATCACAAGGAGGGCGTGACGGCGTTCCTCGAGCGGCGCAAGCCAAGGTTCAAGGGGCGGTAGGGATACGCGTGTGCCTCGGAGCAACTCAACACGACGGAGCGGGCTTCGTAGAGGCCAAATCTCCTGCTAGGGTTCCATGCCGACCGACTTGCGCTTGTCGAAGCAGTTGAGCCACGAACCTGATGGGGAACCGATGCCCGGTAAGTTTTCGCGTCGCCGCTTTGCGAAGCTTGCGGGTATGTCCGCGGTGGCCATGTCCGCAACGCCGGCAAAATCGCATAAGCGTGAGGCCAAACCAAAGACGGCTCCCCGCGCCGCCGCGAGCTTTCCGAGCGGCTTTGTCTGGGGCACGGCCACGTCGGCCTATCAGATCGAGGGCGCCGTTCTCGAAGACGGGCGAGGCCGCTCGATCTGGGATACTTTTGCGCACCTGCCAGGCAAGATCGAAGACGGCAGCAATGCCGACCAGGCCAACGATCACTATCATCGCTACAAGGAAGACGTTGGTCTGATCCGGGAGCTCGGCGTCAGGGCCTATCGTTTCTCGATCGCTTGGCCGCGGGTGTTTCCGGACGGAGACGGCGCGCCGAACCCGAAAGGCCTCGACTTCTACGATCGGCTGCTGGACGAGTTGCTGGCGAACGGCATTGCGCCTTATCCGACGCTGTACCACTGGGATTTGCCGCAATCGCTGCAGGACCGTTACGGCGGATGGCAATCCAGCGAGACCTCCAGGGCCTTTGCGAACTACGCGGGATATGTGGCCAAGCGCTTGGGCGATCGCGTGAACACCATCTTCACGCTGAACGAATGCGGAAGATTCGTGGACTTCGGATACGGCATCGGAATCGATGCGCCGGGACTCAAATTACCCCAGGCCGTCGTCAACCAGGTCCGTCATAACGCCGCACTGGGCCACGGTCTTGCCGTGCAGGCGATCCGCGCGACGGGACGCGCGGGCATCAAGGTTGGTCCGGCCGAGAACATCGCAGCCTGCGTACCGGCGATCGATACGCCGGAGAACGTGCGCGCCGCCGAGATCGCGACGCGTGAAATGAACGGAGGCTTCCTGAACGTCATCCTGGAAGGCAAATACACCGACGCGTTTCTCGCCTACGCCGGCAAGGACGCTCCGAAATATACCGCGGATGAATTACGGATCATCTCGTCTCCGATCGATTTCGTCGGCCTCAACATTTACGCGCCGCAGTTCTACGTGGTTGCCGCGGAACGCGCGCCGGGCTTCGATATCCTGCCGTTCCCGGCCTCGTTTCCCCACATGAATTCGGAATGGCTGAGGATCGGGCCGGAGACCGCCTATTGGGTGCCGCGGCTCGCGGCGAAAGTCTGGAACCTCGATACGATTTACATCAGCGAGAACGGCACGTCCGCGGCCGATCAACTGAACCCGGATGGCAAGGTCTACGATCTCGACCGTATCATGTACCTCCGCAACTATCTGGCGCAGCTGCAGCGCGCGACCGCAGAGGGCGTCCCGGTGCGCGGATATTTCTTGTGGAGCCTGATGGATAATTTCGAATGGATCTATGGGCTCGAGAAGCGGTTCGGCCTGTACCACGTGGATTTCAAGACGCAGCGCCGGACCCCGAAGCTGAGCGCTTCGTTCTATCGGGATGTCGTCGCGCGAAACGCGCCGGGGGCTTAGCCGGCCTCGATCGAGCACCGGCAGCTCGCCAGAGGCGGGGCCCGGCTGCCTGACATCCTCAGCTCCATCGGCCCTTACGTCCCGCTACTTCCCTGACCTGACGCCTCATCGTGCAGAACTTGCCCGCGACGCGGGCAGCTCCGCCTGAAAAGCCGGCTTGACAGCTTTCGGACCCGCTGCTGTTATTGACTAACTGGTTAGTAAGGAAGCAGATCCGGATGGCGGCTGGGGTTTCGGAGGACAGATACCGGGTGGCGGTGGATATCGGGGGCACCTTCACCGATATCGCGTTGTTGACCGACGCCGGTCTGATCCACCAGAGCAAGATCTCCTCGACGCCGGCCGATCCCAGCATCGCCGTGATCGAAGGCGTCGGACAGCTGCTGGCGGAGTTGTCGATCGCGCCGGGTGCCATTGCCGAGGTGCTGCACGGCACCACCGTGGGCTCCAACACCATCCTGCAGCGCAAGGGCGCCAGAACCGGACTGATTACCACCCGCGGCTTCCGCGACGTTCTGGAAATCGGCCGCATCCGCATGCCGGACATGTTCGACCTGACCTGGGAAAAGCCGAAACCGCTGGTGCCGCGGCGGCACCGTGTCGAGGTCACCGAGCGCATGGCCGCCGATGGTTCGCCGGTCGAGCCGTTGTCGGAGGCGAGCGTCATCACCGCGGCGAAGATGCTTGTGGCCGAGGACATCGAGGCGGTCGCCATCGCCTTCATCAACAGCTACCGCAACCCGGCGCATGAACTGCAGGCCGAAGCGATCCTGCGCGCCAACTTTCCGCAACTGCTTGTCACGACTTCCTGCGCGGTGCTGCCGGAAATGAAGGAGTACGAGCGCACTTCTACCACGGTGGTGAACGCCTATCTGCTGGCGGCGATGCGCAGCTATCTGCAGAGGCTGGAATCGGGGCTCCGTTCCATCGGCGTCGCCGCGCCGATCCTGGTCATGACCTCGAACGGCGGCATGCTGGCTGCCAACGTTACCTGCGACAAGCCGGTGCTGGTTGTGGCTTCGGGCCCCGCCGGCGGCGTCATCGGCGCCGCCCGGCTCGGCGTCGCGCGTGGTGACCGCGATGTCATTGTGTTCGACATGGGCGGCACCACCGCCAAGGCCGTGATCATCGAGGACGGCCGTCCCACCATGACCAGCGAGTACGAGTTTCGCGACGGCATCTCGACCTCGAGCCGCTTCATCAAGGCGGGCGGCTACATGCTGAAAGTGCCCGCGATCGATATCGCCGAAGTCGGCGCCGGCGGCGGTTCGATCGCCGCCATCGACAAGGGCGGCCTCCTGGTGGTCGGGCCGCAATCCGCCGGCGCGGTACCGGGACCTGCCTGCTACGGGCTCGGCAACGACCGGCCGACCGTCACTGACGCCAATGTCGTCCTCGGCTTCATCAATGACAGCTCGCTGGCCGGCGGCAATCTCGCCATCGACCGCGCGCTGAGCGAGACCGCAATCCGCAGCCATGTCGGCGATCCCTTAGGCCTGCCGCTGCAGGATGCCGCCCACGGCATCCGCGCCGTCGCCAATGCGGCGATGGCGCGCGCGGTCCGCGCCGTCACCGTCGAGCGCGGACGCGACCCCCGCGATCTCACGCTGATGGCGTTCGGCGGCAATGGCGGCGTTCACGCGCCAGATCTGGCGCGGCAACTCGGCATCCCCCGCGTCGTGGTACCGCCGATGTCGGGCATCTTCAGCGCGCTCGGTATGCTGGCTTCCGACATCGAACATACCGCGCTGAAGACCGTCAGCCGCCGGCTCGACCGGATGAGTGTCTCCGATCTCAGCGCCATCAAGGCGGAACTGCAGGCGCAGGTCGCCGCGCAGCTTGCGAAGGACGGTTATCAGGCCGGCCGTACCGCGTTCGGCTGGGAGGCGGATCTCCGCCACGAGGGGCAGGCCACCGAACTCACCGTGCCGTTCGAGGGTGAGGATTTTGGCGAAATACGCGAACGCTTCATCGCCGAATACTTCAAGACCTACGGCTATCGCGATGAAACCCCTATCGAATTGATGAAAGTGCGCGTCACCGGACGTGGCCTGCGCGAAAGCCGGCTCGACTTCGGCCATATGAAGATCGCGCCCCGGGCCGGCTCGTCGCAGGGCGGCACCCGGCAGATTTCCTTTGCCCGGGGCGAGGCAGCCGTTGCTGTCCAGATCGTCGATCGCGGCGCGATCGGAGGCTCGGCCCGCCAGGGGCCGCTGATCATCGAAGAATTCGACGCCACCATTGTCGTGCCGCCCGACGCCACCGTGCACAAGGATGCGATCGGCTGCATCGTGCTGGAGTTCGAAGCATGAAAGTCGATCCGATCACCTTTGCGGTCATCAAGAGCGGACTGGATTCGATTGCCGACGACATGGCCTATACCGTGGTGCGGATCGCGCGCTCCGAGATCGTCAAGGACGTGATGGATTTTTCCGCCGCGCTCTGCGCCGGCGACGGGCAGATGGTGGCGCAGGCCAAGACCATCGCGCAGCATCTCGGCGCCATCCCCGAAGCCATGGCGTCGGTGCTGGCGAAATTCGAGGGCGATCTTCATGAGGGCGACGTCGTCATCATGAACGACCCCTATCACGGCGGCATGCATCTGCCCGATATCTTCATGTTCGTGCCGATCTTCTTCGAAGGCCGGCGGCGCGCCTTCGCCGTGGTGATCTGCCACCATACCGATGTCGGCGGTCGGGTGCCCGGGTCCAACGCCTCGGATTCCACCGAGATCTATCAGGAAGGCCTGCGGATTCCGCCGTTGAAACTCTACGATCGCGGCGTGCTCAACACCACGCTGGAAACGCTGATCAAGATCAATGTGCGGGTGCCGGACCGCGTCTGGGGCGATCTGTCCGCGCAATTCGCCGCCGCCCAGGTCGGCAAGCGCGGTCTCGAGAAGCTGCTGCAGCGCTACGGCGCCGACGAGGTCGACGCCTACATGCAGGAATTGCTCGATTATGCCGAGCGCCTGACGCGGCAGGAAATCAAGACCTGGCCCAAGGGCACGTATCGGTTCGTCGATTACATCGACAATGACGGATTCTCGGATGCGCCGATTCCGATCAAGGTCGCGATCACGGTCAATGGCGACGGCACGCTGTTGGTCGACTACACCGGCTCCTCGCCGCAGGTGAAGGGAGCGTTGAATTCGACGCTCAGTTTCACGCATTCGCTGACTTATCTCAGCGTCCGCTGCGTGCTGGCGAAGGATGTGCCCAACAATGTCGGTCTGTTCCGGTGTATCACCGTAAAGGCGCCGGAAGCCTCCGTGCTCAATCCGGTGATGCCTGCGCCGTGTGCCGCCCGCGCACTGACCGGTTACCGCGTATTCGACACCATGCTCGGTGCGCTGGCCCAGATCGTGCCGGACAAGGTGCCGGCGGCGGGTGAGGGCGGCAACAGTGTCATCTGCATTAGCGGCCTGCGGCCAAACCGGCAGCCCTTCATCATCGTCGACATGATCTGCGGCGCGTGGGGCGGCCGCCCGGACAAGGACGGGCTGGAGGCGGTGACCAATGCCTCGCAAAATCTCTCCAACATGCCGGTCGAGGTGATGGAGGCCGAGCACCCCGTGCGGATCGAGGACTATTCCTTCGTGCCGGACAGTTGTGGTGCCGGGCAATATCGCGGCGGGACCGGCATTCGGCGCAGCTATCGCATTCTCGCGCCCGAGGCGCTGCTGCAACTGCGCACTGACCGCGTCAGCTTCCAGCCCTATGGCCTGAACGGCGGCGAGCCCGGCGGCTCATCCCGCAATTTCATCGAGATCGGCAACGAGCGTAACCCGCTGCCGGGCAAGATTACCACCACGGTCGCCCGCGATACGCTGATCATCCACGAACAAGCCGGCGCGGGCGGTTTCGGCAATCCGCTGCTGCGCGAGCCCGAAAAAGTGCGTGAGGATTTCATCGACGGCAAGATCACAGCAGGCTTTGCCGAACGTCACTACGCGGTCAGGTTCGGTCCGCACGGCGCGCTGGACGTCGAGGCGACGGCGCGGCTACGCTCCGAGCGCCTGGCCGCGCCGGAACCATTGGGCAGGCGTCATGGAGCTTGATGTGGCGCCGCGGCCAACCAAGATCGTCCGCAATCCCGAGGCAAGCCGCGCCAAGATCCTGGACGCAGCGCGGATCGAGTTCGTCACCCATGGGCTGAGCGGCGGACGGGTGGATCGCATCGCCGAGCAGAGCGGCGTCAACAAGAACCTGATCTATCATTATTTCGGCTCCAAGGACGCGCTGTATCTCGCCGTGCTCGAGCGCATCTATGCCGATCTGCGTGCTCGCCAGCAGGACCAGGATCTGCGTGGCCTGCCGCCGGTCGAGGGCATGAAGCGGCTGGTCAGCAATACCTTCGACCATTTCGTCGCCACGCCCGATCTGATCCGGTTGATGAGCATCGAGAACATTCATTACGGCGAGCATCTGAAGAATTCGCGTACCACCAAGATGCTCTATGGCGGCCTGCTCGACACCATCCGCATCCTGCTGAAGCGCGGGCAGGAGGAGGGCGCCTTTCGTGCCGATGTCGACGCGGTCGATCTGTATCTGTCGATCTCGGGGCTCGCGTATTTTTTCCTGTCCAACCAGCACACCTTGTCCTGGCTGCTCGACCGCGATCTCGCGGCGCGCCGGCGGGTGCTGAAGCGCCGCCAGCACGTCGTCGAGATGGTGCTGAGCTATCTGACGCAGGCGTCGCCCGCGGAGGCAACTGAGGCCGAAACAGAATGATCAAACCGGAGACTGGGACATGAGAAGAAATTTACTTTCGACCCTGATGCTTCTTGGTATGGCAGCCGGCGTGGCGGTTTCGCCCGCATCAGCGCAGGACAAACTCTCCGTGCGGCTCGATTTCTCGCCATGGGGCGTGCAGGCGGCGATGCACTTGGCGCAGAACCAGGGCTGGTTCAAGGAAGCCAATCTCGACGTCGATATTCAGGACGGCCGCGGTTCCGGCAATACCATCCAGCTCGTCAATGCCGGCCAGGCCGATGTCGGCCAGGTCCAGGTCGGGCTGGTCGGCTCGGCGCGCGCCAAGGGCGCCACCATCCGCTCGATCGCGACGTTCCAGCACCGCACCGATCTGTGCATCCTCATCGACAAGGATTCGCCGATAAGCAAGGTCGCCGATCTTCGCGGCAAGACCGTGGTGGTGTTCGCGGCAAGCCCTTGGGCGCCCTTCATCGACACCTATCTGAAGGCGGGCGGTCTCACCCGCGACGATCTCAAGGTCGATGTCGTCGATCCCGCGGCCCTGTGGGGCACCTATATCGCGAAGCGAGCGGATGGATTGATGTCCACGGTTGGTTCCGCACTTCCGATCGCCGATGCCTCGCGGCCCTCGAAATGCCTGCTGGCCTCGGACGCCGGCATCGCCTTTCCGAGCTACGGGCTGGTGGCGCGGGAAGACACCATCGCGAACAAGGGCGCCGCCTTGCACCGGCTGATCCAGGTCGAGCAGCGCGCCTGGGCGCAGCTGCAGAAGAACCCGGAAGACGGCGTCAAGGCGATGCTGGCGGAGCGGCCGGATGCCAAGCTCGACCCGAAGGTGCTGCTCAGTCAGATCAAGCTCACGCTGGAATATTTCGATACGCCGGCGACAACGGGCAAGCCGATCGGCTGGCAGGCGAAGGAAGACTGGCAGGCGGCGCTGAAGTCGATGCAGGACGCCGGCGTCGTGAATGCCGGCTGGAATGCCGACGACTACTACACCAACGCGCTTGTTCAGTGAGATGACGACGATAGCGCCAGCGACCGCGACGGCACCCTACGTGTCGTTGGCCGGCGTGGAGAAGACCTACGCTTCCCCGCGCGGCCCGGTCCCGGCGCTGGTCGATATCAACCTCGATATCAAGCCGCAGGAATTCGTCAGCGTGGTCGGTCCCTCCGGCTGCGGCAAGAGCACGCTGCTCAAGCTCGTCGCCGGACTGGAGAATGTGACGGCGGGCAATGTGGTGGTCGACGGAAGGCCGTTGCAGGGCCCGCCCGACCGGCTGGGCGTCGTGTTCCAGCGCGACGTTCTGCTGGATTGGCGCACCATCCTCGACAACGTGCTGCTGTCGATCGAATTCACCCGCAAGCCGCGCACGGAAGAGCGCGAGCGCGCGCTTGCGCTGCTCAACCGGTTCGGCCTCAAAAGCTTTGAACATCGGTATCCCTGGGAACTCTCCGGCGGTATGCGCCAGCGTGCCTCGATCTGCCGCGCGCTGCTGGCCGATCCCGAACTGCTGCTGATGGACGAGCCGTTCGGCGCGCTCGACGCCATGACGCGGGACGATCTCAATGTCGAGCTTGCGCAGATCTGGCAGGACACCCGCAAGACGCTGTTGTTCATCACCCACTCGATCGTGGAAGCCGTGTTCCTGTCGGATCGTGTGGTGATGATGAGCAAGGCGCCGGGAATGGTCGTCGATACCATCACCATCGACCTGCCGCGGCCGCGCCGGCTCGCGGTTCGCGACAGCGCCGAATTCGCGGCCTATGTGCACCGCATTCGTCACCATTTCGCCGAACTCGGGATCGTCAAGGAATGACGGGTTTCGTGCGCAGGCTGTTTTCGGACGACAACGAAACGCGCGACGTCGTCGTGGTGCTGGCGACTGCGCTGCTGCTGTGGGAAGTCGGCGTGCGGCTGTTTCACGCCTCGCCGCTGATCCTGCCGGCGCCGTCCGCCATCTTCGCGGCCTTCATGGAGACGCCCGGCCTGTTCCTGCGGCATCTTGGCTTCACCCTCGGCATGACCTGCATCGGCTTCGTGCTGGCCGTCGTGCTCGGCGTCGCGCTCGCGGTCGGCATCGTCTATTCCCGATTTCTCGAGCGCACCATCTACACGCTCCTGGTGGCGCTGAATTCGATCCCGAAAGTGGCGCTGGCGCCGCTGTTCGTGATCTGGATGGGGACGGGGCCGGAGCCGAAGGTGGCAATCGCGCTGATGCTTGCGATCTTCCCGATCGTGATCGATACCGTGCTCGGCTTGCGTTCGGTCGATCCGGACATGCTGCATCTGGCGCGGGTGTCGAAAGCCTCGCCCTGGGCGGTGCTGACCAAGATCCGGTTTCCCTGCGCGTTGCCGAGCCTGTTCGCGGGCATGAAGGTCGCGATCTCCTTTGCGCTGGTCGGCGCCATCGTCGGCGAGTTCGTCGCCGGCAGCCGCGGCATTGGCTTCCAGATCCTGGTGGCGCAGGGACAGTTTGACACCGTCAGGGTGTTCGTCTCGCTGTTGCTGCTCGGCCTGGTCGGAACGGTGTTGTTCTTTGCGGTCGATTACGCCGAGCGGCTGTGTCTGCCGTGGCACGTCTCGCAGCGCGCCCGCCACGAACGATCCGCCGAGCGCGCATGAAGGGCGATACCACTTCGCTGGGAACGCTGGCGTTGATTGCCACCGCGGCCCTCTGGGGCAGCAATCATGTGGTGGCGCGTGCCGCGCGGGATGCGATCCCGCTGCCGGCGCTGGTGTTCTGGCGCTGGTTTCCGGCAGCCGCCATCCTCACCATCGTTGCACTGCCGGCGCTGCGGGACGCCTGGCCGATGATCCGTCCGCGGCTCGGCGGCCTGGTCTTGGGCGGCGCTGTCGGCGTCGGCCTGTTTTCCTATTTGCTGCTGGGCGGCGCCTATCAGAGCCTCGCCATCGAGGTCGGGTTCATCAACGCCACGACGCCGGTCTGGGTCTTGCTGTTCGGCGTGTGGATGGGAGGAGGGCGGCTGGCGCCGGGCATGCTGTGGGGCCTGGCGCTGGCCTTTGCCGGCACGCTTCTCATCATCGGCAAGGGCCAGCTGCAGGCCTTTACCGAACTCCGGTTCAGTCTCGGTAATTTCTGGTCGCTGCTGGCCGCGATCGCCTTTGCCTGGTTCTCGATCCGGGTTCGCGACTGGACCCGCGTGATCGCGCCGCTGCCGCTGACGGTGGTGACGGCCTGGTCGGGCGTGATCGTCGTGATGCTGCCGGTCTATCTGGTCTGGGTCGCCGGCGGCGGACCATGGCTGGTCTGGCACGACGCCGACATCGGCTTTGCGCTGGCGACCACCGCCTATATTGGACTGGTTCCGACCATGCTCGGCAACCTGTTCTATCTCTATGGCGTCGCGGCGCTTGGCCCGGCGCGGGCGGCCGCGTTCCTCTATCTCAGCCCGCTGTTTTCGGCGGGGCTCTCGATGCTGTGGCTGGGCGAACGATTGGCCTGGTATCACCTCGCCGGAATCGCGGCGATTTTCGCCGGCCTGTATGTGCTCGGACGGTCCGCATCGCAGCCGGTCAGCGTGCGGCCTCACGCAGGGCCATAGCATCGTGGGAGCGCGCGATTGAACCCCTCACCGCCGCATCTCCCGCATCCGGCCGACCAGCAGTTCGGCCACGAGGCGGCAGGAGGGGGACAGGTTTCGGGCCGCGAGCTGGACCAGCGTGACCTGGGTTGCTTCGAGCCGCTTGTCGCGCAGGGGAATGGCCACCAGCAAGCCCGCATCCAGCGACGGCATCGCGGTGTCGCGGGGAAGGAAGGTCGCCAGATCGGCGCGGGCGGCAAGCGTCTGCGCGAAGGCGAGCGAGTTGGTTTCGTTGCAGATTTCGAGCCTTATCTTGGCCTGCGCGCAGGCGCGGTCGACCTCCTGCCGAATGCCGAAGGACGGGTCGGGCACGACGACGCGCAGGCCGGCAAGGTCTCTCACCGTGCAACTATCTCTGCCGGCGAAGGGATGGCGCGGCGACACGATCAGGCACAGCGACTGGCGCATCCGCGCCAGCTCGATCAGATCGCGCCGCGGCGCGCGCCCGAACACCAGGCCAAGATCGACGTCGCTGTGGCCCACCATCTCGGCGACGTCGCGCGAGCCCATCACCGTGATGGAGATCGAGATGCCCGGATAGTCTTCGGCGAGATCGACGACGAAATTCGACAGGAAGTTCGCCAGCATTCCCTCGACGGTCGCAAGCTTGACCTGGCCGCGGCGCAGCGTGTCGAACTCCTGAACCCGGGCGCGGATGCCGTCGAGCTGGTTGCGGTTTTCGACCGCATAGCGGTAGAGCAGGCGGCCGGCGTCGGTCAGGACCATGCCGCGCGCGCCGCGGTCGAACAGCTTGACCGACAGTTCTTCCTCGATGGCCTGCACCTGCCGACTGATGGCGCTGGGGGCGATCCGAAGCGAAGCGGCGGCCTGCTTGATCGAGCCGCATTCGGTCACTTCCCGGAAATATCTGACGGCGGTCGACTCGATCATGCGCAAAAATTCCTGCAACCGGCTTGCCCGGAATGTTCGCTCAAGAACGCAGCAAGTCCTGTCTAGCGTTCTAACTATTAGACCTGAAGGCTCTAATTTCAATGCTTTTATTCGAATGCCGGATTTGCCATGATTTTGCCGCCCCGCCCGGACCGCCATGGAGATTTTCGATGATCAAGCCTTGGGTTGCTCGCGTCGCTCGTCTTTCGCTCCCGATGTGGCTCGTGGCGGCGGGATGGGGCGCGCAGATGCCCGCGGCCTCTGCGGAAGACGTCATCCGCTTTGGTGCGCCGCTGCCGATTACCGGGCCGCTGGCGCCGGAGGCGATCAAGCAGCAGCAGGGCTACAATCTCTGGGCCGAGGAGGCCAACAAGGCCGGCGGCATTTCAGTCGGCGGCAAGAAGTACAAGGTCGAGATCGTCTACGCCGACTACCAGTCCAATACGCCGCGCGCGGTGCAGGCCACCGAACAGATGATCACCCAGGACAACATCAATTTCATGTTCGGCGCGTTCGGCTCCGGCGCCGCCAAGGCGGCGAGCACGATTTCCGAGAAGTACAAGGTTCCGACGCTGGCCGCCGCTGCCTCCTCGTCGCAGGTCTATGACCAGGGCTACAAATACCTGTTCGGCACCTTCACGCCCAACGACACGCTGACGACGCCGCTGACGCAGATCATCAAGGCGAAGCTGCCCGACGTGAAGAAGGTCGCCATTCTCGCGCGCAACGACCTGTTCCCGCTGGCGATCGCGCAGGAGATGGAGAAGTCGGCGAAGGCCAACGGGATGGAAGTCGTCTACTTCGAGAAATATGCCATCGGGACGCTGGATCACTCGGCGGCGCTGTCCCAGATCAAGTCGCTCGCGCCGCAATGGGTCTTCGTCACCGGCTACATCAACGATTTGCTGCTGGTGCGCAAGCAGATGGTCGATCAGGAGATGAAGGAAGCGGTGCTGACGATGATCGCCGGCCCCGCCTACCAGGACTTCATCGAATCCGCGGGGCAAAGCGCCGAAAACATCACCAGCGCCTCGTGGTGGCATCCGGCCGAACAATATGACGGCAAGGACATCTTCGGCTCGACCGCCAATTTCGTGAAACTGTTCAAGGCGAAGTATAACAGCGAACCGGATTACGGTCAGGCGTCGGCGGCGCTGTGCGGGGCGCTGTTCCAGATGGCGATCGAAAAGGCCGACTCCCTCGACCGCGACAAGGTGCGCGACGAACTTGCCAAGCTCGACGTCGTGACGTTCTTCGGGCCGGTGAAATTCGGCCCCAATGGCCAGATCAATTCGCTCGACCCGCCGGTTTTCCAGATCCAGGGCGCCAAGCCGGTGGTGCTGTTCCCGCAGGCGATCAAGCAGGGCGATCTCAAGGTCGGCGTCAACTGACCGATCGGTTCGGCCGGACATTCACATGTATGCAGCCCAGATTCTGGTCAACGCGCTGGTTCTGGGGTGCCTCTACGCTTGTATCGCGATCGGCTTTTCGCTGGTATGGGGCGTTCTCAACGTCATCAACCTGATCCACGGCTCCTTCATCGTGCTCGGTGCCTATCTGGCATTCGGGCTGTATTATTCCCTTCACCTGTCGCCGTGGTACGCGGTCGTCGTGGCCGCGCCGCTGTTCTTCGTGCTCGGCTATCTCTTGCAGCGGCTGCTGCTGAACCGGGTCATCGCCGCGCCGGTGCTGGTCACCCTGACCATGACCTTTGGGCTCGACCTGATCCTGAACAACGCGATGATCTATTTCTTCAAGGCGGACTACCGGAAGCTGACCCTCAGTCCGCCGCTGGGATCGGTCTCGATCGCCGGCGTGGTGGTGCCGGTCGATCGCCTGATCGCGACCGCGTCGGCGCTGGCGCTCACCGGGCTTCTTTACCTGTTGCTGCGGCGCTCCCGTATCGGCCGCGCCATCGTCGCGGTGCGGCTCGATCGCGACGCGGCCATCCTGATGGGCGTCGACGTCAAGTCGATCTATGCCATTGCTTTCGGCCTTGGGGCCGCGTTGGCGGGCTGTGCCGGGGTGGTGATGGCGCTGATCTTTCCGATCTCGCCGTTGACGTCATCTGGCTATCTCGGCAAGGCCTTTGTCGTTTGCGTTCTCGGCGGCCTCGGCAGCGTGTCTGGCGCGCTGGCCGGCGGATTGTTGCTGGCGCTGGTCGAAAGCGTCGGATCGACGTTCTTCGGCCCCTCGCATGCGACCACATTGTCCTTCGTGCTCCTGATCGTCTTCCTGATCCTGCGGCCGCAGGGGCTGGTCGGCCGGAAGGGGTTCGAATGACCCGGTCCAATATCGCACTTCTGATCCTGATCGCCTGCGTGGCGACGCTGCCGCTGTTCGGCGGCGCCTATGCGCTGAGGCTTGGCACCATCGCCTGCATGTATTCGATCCTTGCGCTGTCGTGGAACGTGGTCGGCGGCTTCGCCGGCTATCCGTCGTTCGCGACCGCGGCCTTCTTCGGCTTCGGCGCCTACACCGCGGGCGTATTGGTCAACGATGGATTGCCGCTATGGCTCGCGGTGCTGGTCGCCGCCACTGGCGCACTGCTGCTCGCCGCGGCGCTCGGCGCCGTGCTGCTTCGCCTGCGCGGCCACTACTTTGCCATCGCGAGCCTGTCGCTGGTGGAGGTGCTGCGTGAGCTCGTCAACAATGCCACCGACCTCACCGGCGGCGGCATGGGCTTGAACATCCCGCTGGCCTCGGGTGCGGGCGTGATGGCGGAAGCTGCGTTCTTCTTCTATGCGATGTGGGGACTTTGGCTGGCCACAGCGTTGATGGTCATGGCGGTCGCCGGTTCAAAACTCGGCTTCGGGCTGGCCTGCATTCGCCAGAACGAGACCGCGTCCGGCATGGTCGGCCTGAATACGACGCTCTACAAGAGTTTGGCTTTCGGGCTCTCGGCCTGTTTCGTCGGTGCGGCGGGCGGGGTCTACGCCGCGTGGGTGCACTACATCGATCCTTCCGACGTCTTCGACATTCTCTACTCGGTAAAGCCGATCGTGATGGCGCTGATGGGCGGCCTCGGCTCGCCGCTCGGCGTCGCCTGCGGGGCGCTCCTGTACCTCGGCCTCGAAGAGGTGGTCTGGCGCAACTACATCCAGATCCACACCGGCGTACTCGGCCTGCTGATCGTGCTGCTGCTCCTGTTCCTGCCGCACGGGTTGATTTCGCTGCGTGCGGGCATGTTCAGCCGAGGGACAAAGCATGTCTGAGATCCTGCGTCTCCAGAACGTGTCCCGGCATTTCAGCGGCCTGCAGGCCCTGCGCGAGGTGACGATCGGCGTCAGCAAAGGCGAGGTGCTCGGCCTGATCGGACCGAACGGCGCGGGCAAGACGACGCTGGTCAATACCGTCTGCGGCGTCACACCGGCCAATTCCGGCACGGTCACCTTCGACGGCGCCGACATCACCCGCATCAAAACCTATCAGGCAGCCCGGCTCGGCCTGTCGCGCACATTCCAGATCGTGCAGCCGTTCGCCGAATTCACCGCGCTCGATAATGTCGCAGCCGCCGCGCTGTTCTCGCAGCCCGGCGAGAGCCTGAAGTCCGCGCGCGAGGAGGCGAGGGCGCATCTCGACTTCGTCGGCCTCGCCGCGCAAGCCAGGCAGCCGGCCGCGACGCTGACGCTCGCGATGCGCAAGCGGCTCGAACTCGCCAAGGCGCTGGCGATGAAACCGAAGCTGTTGTTTCTCGATGAGGTCAACGCCGGCCTCAACAGCGCCGAGGTCGACCGCGCGACCGCGCTCATTCATGAGCTCGCGGCTCAAGGCATCACCATTGTGATGATCGAGCACCTGATGAAGGTGGTGCTCAACGTCTGCACGCGCATCGCCGTCCTGCACAATGGCGCGCTGATCGCCGATGGCGCGCCGCGCGAGGTGATCGAGAATCCCGCCGTTGTCGAGGCCTATCTTGGCCAGCAATATGCCAAACGGAATGCCGCCCGTGGCTAGTTCGCTCATCATCGAACTGAAAGGATTGTGCGCCGGCTATGGCGAGATCCAGGTGCTGTGGGGCATCGACCTTGACGTCCGCCGCGGCGAAATCACCGCCCTGATCGGCTCCAACGGTGCCGGCAAGACCACGCTGATGCGCGCGCTGTCGGGCCTGATCCCGACGGGGGCCGGCCGCTATTTCTCCGAAGGAAGGGACCTCACGGGGGACAGCGCCGCCGAGATCCTCAGGCACGGCATCGTGCATGTGCCGGAGGGCAGGCGGCTGTTCGGCGCCATGAGCGTCGAGGAGAACCTGTTGATGGGCGCCTATTCCCGGAAGGCTGGCCGCGGCGAGATCAATCGCGATCTCGAACGGGTCTATGCGACGTTCCCAAAGCTTCGGGAGCGGCGCCGGCAGGCGGCGGCGACGTTGTCGGGCGGCGAGCAGCAGATGTGCGCGATCGGCCGCGGGCTGATGGCTGCGCCGCTGCTCTTGATGATCGACGAATTGTCGCTCGGCCTGTCGCCCTTGCTCGTCGAGCAGCTGGTGGCCGCGCTTCGCGCGCTGAATGCGACGGGTACGTCGATCCTTCTGGTGGAGCAGGATGTCACGACCGCGCTCGATCTCTGCGATCAGGCGTTCGTCATGGACATGGGGCGCATCGTCCGGTCGGGCTCCGGCCCAGAGCTGTTGGCAGATCCGATCGTCCGCGACGCCTATCTCGGTGTTCTCCAGGAATGAGCTCCGTCTATCCCGTTCGTCGATCCTGCAATCCAAGATCCCCGCAATCCAAAGAGGCGTCATGATCAAGACTGTCGAAGCTCCCAACAGCGGCTACCGTTTCATGCCGGGCGTCAGCCAGTATTCCTGCGGCATCGCCGCCTTGCCCGGCTTCACCATTGAGCGGCTGCGCTTTGCCGATCCGGTGCCGCTGAAGGCCGGCTTCGAGCGGATCGCCAAAATCCTCAAGGAGGCCGGCCGGCCGCTCACGGCCTTCGGCGCCTGCGAATTGCGCTCGCCGGCGCCGTTCACGGAGGAGGGGTTTCAGGTTTTCAACGAGATCTACATCAAGACCCTGATCGAGTGGGGCGTGATGAAGGATGGCGTCAATCCGGTGGCGCGCAGCAATGTCTGCCCGAAAATCGATCCGCCCGGCGAACCCTGTTTTCACGCCTTCTCGTTCGCGGTGCCGGCCCGGCAGGCGCCGCCATCCTTCGTTATTGCCGGCAGCGGCGAGTCCGTCGAGGGCAAGGCGAACTATCGCGACTATATCGTTAGCCCCGGCGATACCAGTCCGGCGGGCATGCTGGCCAAGGCAAAGTGGGTTCTCGACGAAATGGAACGACGCATGAGCGCGTTCGACGGCAGCTGGCGCCAGACCACGGCCGTGCAGCTCTACACCGTGAGGGATGTCTATTCGATCCTCGAAAGCGAACTCGGCCGGCGCGGTGTATTCCGCAACGGCCTGACCTGGCATTTCAACCGGCCGCCGGTCGTCGGCCTCGATTACGAGATGGATTGCCGCAGCGTGCAAATCGAGAGGGTCGTCTAGCCGGCACCCGCTGCTGGCGCCAAGGGAATGATCGTGCGATTTCGAAATCGCCCGGATCATGGTCGACACGTTGCGCTCGCGGACATGTGTGCTGCAGCGCGAAACCCGGTGCTCTATATCCCAAGTGGGGTTCGGAGAACCTGGAAGATGACTGAAAGGCCGGCTGGTGCGACGAACCGTGGTGGCCAACCTGCGCGGGGCGAGGCAAATGGGTTCGATGGAAACCGCATCGAGACGTTAGGCCGGTCCGAGAACGTCGCCCTCGAACGCAGCCAACCCACCTGTCTCGTCATCGAAGACGATCGCACGATGCGACATCTGGTCGTCAATTATCTGGAGGAACACGACATCAGGGCCATCTCGGCCACCGGGCGAGGGGAGGTGGCAGGCCTGCTCGCCAATGAGGATCCCAGCGTCGTGATCCTCGATCTGCGGCTGGGCCAGGAAGACGGTCTCGACCTGCTGCGTGAAATCCGGTCGCATTCCGACGTTCCCGTGATCATCACCACGGGCCATCGCCGCGACGAAATCGACAGGGTCGTTGGCCTCGAACTGGGCGCCGACGATTACATCACCAAGCCTTTCGGTTTGAGGGAACTTCTGGCACGCATCCGGGCCGTGCTGCGCCGAAGGGAGACTGGACGGACGACAGTCCAGCGCGTTCCCGAAAGAGGCCGCAGCCGGTTTGGCAACTGGCAGCTCGATCGGCGCAACCGGCGCCTCAGCGATTCCAGCGGGGTTCCGGTCTCGCTGACGAAGGGCGAATATGCGCTGCTGGTGGCCTTTCTCGATGCGCCGCAGCGGCCGCTTTCCCGCGAGCACCTTCTGCAGGCGACCCGCATTCACGAGGATGTCTTCGACCGCAGTATCGACGTGCAGGTGTTACGCCTGCGGCGCAAACTGGAGACCGACCCGAGCGCACCGCGGGTCATCCTGACCGAACGCGGGGTCGGCTATGTCTTTGCGTTGCCCGTCGAAATGCTTTGATGAGGGCTAGTCTGGCGGAACAGCACGCGGCATCCCGGCGAATCCTGTGCTCCGCGAAGGGTTCCAATTCCCGAAACAGCGAGCCGGCGCAACTAATTTCGCGCGCTGGAATGATGCCGCAACATGCCCTCGGCAGAGTCTCCCGAGCCAACAGCTCTTGGGAGAAATCAATGCAATTCGAGAAGCAGTTATCCCGCTCGTTGCTCATTTCGGCTCGGTTAAAACGTCGCTCGACCTCGCGGCGGCGTTGCATCAGGCAGTACCCGGTTTGCCGATCGTGCTGGAGACCAAATCGGTTGCCGCTGACTACAGTCACCGGGATGGTTGGTGCCAGGGCTCTCCAAGGGCCGAGGGCAGGCAGCCCGGGCTGGGGTTTAGCGTCCAGCGGTAGCCATATCTGCCCAAGCATATCACCGATTCGCATAAGGTATATTATGGAATATATTATATCTAATTAGATCAGTCACTTATCTAAAAATCATCGCAAATGGTGTGAGCAAAGGCTCGCGAGACCGGCGGAAAGAACGGACTGATCCCGTGGCGCCACGATCGCCGTGCCGGGCTAGATGAACTGCCGGCCGCCATCGACGATCAGGGCAAGGCTGGCTTCGGTCAGCGTGAACCCCGGAGCCAGGGCGTTGACGGTGATCTTGTCGCTGCCAAGTTCGCGCGCGATCGCTCGGGTCATGGCGATGATGCTGCCTTTGGAGGCAACGTAATGCAGCCAGTTTGGCGGGCCGCTCATGGCGGTGGCGGACGACACGTTGACGATCGCACCGCCGCGCGCCTCGCGCAGCAGCGGTACGATCGCCCTGGTGGCCATCCAGACGCCCTTGACGTTAACGCTCATCACGCGGTCCCATTTGCTTTCCGGGATCTCCTCGAAGCGACGTTGCCGGAGCCCGGCGTAGATCGCGGCGTTGTTGATGAGCACGTCGACGCCGCCAAGCGCACAGCGCACCGCGACCGCCATTTCGGTCGTGGAGACCGCAGGCTTCCCCATCCAGCAAGCCGCCGCGGATGCTAGCATAGGGCACCACGCGGAAGGCCGTGTTTGCGAACCCACGGTCCTCTCCGGCGGGGTCGGCGGGTGTCCCGTTCTTTTCGTCTGCTTTCCCAAATGGGTCCACTATCTGATTGAAAATAATAGAAATTATCGGCCTTCTAACCTTCGCTGGCGGCGCTGGCGGGTGCGGTCAGCCGGATCACCCGGGCACGGGGTCAGGAGCGGCCTTCCCGCTGTTGCCGTCGTCGGCGAGATGCTGCAAAAGCCGCTTCGCGAGAAGGCAGATGACCCGGCGGCATCAGGTCCGTAAGGTGTTTGCACAAGAACAATAATCTCAAGGGAGATCGAGATGAGCTTTTCACGACGCGCGCTGCTCAAGGCTTCCGCTGCCTCGGCGGTTCTGGGCGGCATCGGCGCACCGTTGGTGGCGCGCGCGCAGACGGCCGAATTCACCTACAAATATGCCAACAATCTTCCTGACGCCCATCCGATGAACGTCCGCGCCAAGGAGATGGCGGCGGCGATCAAGACGGAGACCAACGGCAAGGTCGATCTGCAGATTTTCCCGAACAACCAGCTCGGTTCCGACACCGACATGCTGAGCCAGATCCGCTCCGGCGGAGTCGAGTTCTTCACGCTGTCGGGCCTGATCCTGGCCACGCTGGTTCCGGCCGCCTCGATCAACGGCATCGGCTTCGCATTCCCGGATTACGATAGGGTCTGGAAGGCGATGGACGGCGATCTCGGCGCTTACGTGCGCGGCGAGATCAACAAGGCCGGTCTCGTCGTCATGGACAAGATCTGGGACAACGGCTTCCGCCAGACCACGTCCTCGACCAAGCCGATCACCGGCCCCGACGATTTCAAGGGTTTCAAGATCCGAGTTCCGGTGTCTCCGCTCTGGACCTCGATGTTCAAGGCCTTCGATGCGGCGCCCGCCTCGATCAATTTCAGCGAGGTCTACTCCGCGCTGCAGACCAAGATCGTCGAGGGGCAGGAAAATCCGCTGGCGATCATCTCGACCGCGAAGCTCTATGAAGTTCAGAAATACTGCTCGCTGACCAACCACATGTGGGACGGCTTCTGGTTCCTCGCCAACCGCCGGGCCTGGGAAGCGCTGCCGGCGGACCTGCGCGCGATCGTCGCCAAGAACATCAATGCGGCTGCGGTCAAGGAGCGTGAGGATGTCGCCAAGCTGAATGCCGGCCTGCAGCAGGAGCTCGCGGGCAAGGGCCTCGTATTCAACAAGCCGGATGCCGCGCCGTTCCGCGACAAGCTTCGCTCGGCCGGGTTCTATGCCGAGTGGAAGGGCAAATACGGCGAACAGGCGTGGGCGCTGCTGGAGAAGGCCGTCGGCAAGCTGTCGTAACGCTTTCCGTCAAGGGACCGTCATGGCTGCTCACGCCGAAGGCTCCATCGCGGCGGCCGGCGAGGCGATGTCCCCTCGCCGCCGTTCGCGCGCAGCGTCGGTGGAATCGGCGCTGGCGAAGGTTGTCGAGATCCCGGCGGCGCTTCTGGTCGTCGCGGAGATCGTCATCCTGTTTACCGGCGTGGTGGCGCGTTACGGCCTGCGCAGCCCGCTGATCTGGTCGGACGAACTGGCCTCGATCTTGTTCCTTTGGCTCGCGATGCTGGGCGCGGCGGTGGCGTTCCGCCGTTCCGAGCACATGCGCATGACGGCCATCGTCGCCGGCGCCGGTCCGGCGATGCGCGCTTATCTCGACGTGGTCGCGACCTGCGCCGCGCTTGCCTTTCTGCTCATGATCGCCTGGCCGTCCTACCAATACGCCTATGAGGAGAGTTTCATCACCACGCCTGCGCTGCAGATTGCCAACGTCTGGCGAGCCGCGGCGCTGCCGGTCGGGATTGCCCTGATGGCGATGTTTGCGCTGCTGCGGCTGGCACGGGCCGGCGATCCCAAGGTCATGCTGGCCGCCGCGCTGTCCGTTGGTTTGCTGATTGCGGTGTTCTGGCTGGCGCAGCCCTGGCTGCGCCCGCTCGGCAACATCAACCTGATCATCTTCTTTGTCGGCGTTGCCGGCTTCTGCGTGTTCGCCGGGGTGCCGATCGCCTTTGGCTTCGGGCTCGCGATCTTCGGCTATCTGGCGCTGACGACGCGGACGCCGCTGATGGTGCTGGTCGGCCGCATGGATGAAGGCATGAGCCATTTGATCCTGCTGTCGGTGCCGCTGTTCGTGTTCCTCGGTCTCTTGATCGAGATGACCGGCATGGCGCGAGCCATGGTGGCCTTTCTGGCGAGCCTGCTCGGCCATGTCCGCGGCGGCTTGCACTACGTGCTGGTCGGCGCGATGTATCTGGTCTCGGGCATTTCGGGCTCCAAGGCCGCCGACATGGCCGCCGTCGCGCCGGTGCTGTTTCCGGAAATGAAGGCACGCGGCGCCAAGCCCGGCGATCTCGTGGCCCTGCTCGCCGCCACCGGCGCGCAGACCGAAACCATTCCGCCGAGTCTGGTGCTGATCACCATCGGTTCGGTGACCGGCGTTTCGATCTCGGCGCTGTTCACCGGCGGCCTGCTGCCGGGCGTCGTGCTGGCGATCACGCTGTCGGCGCTGGTGTGGTGGCGTTACCGCGGCGAGGACTTGAGCCACGTCAAGCGCGCCCGCGCCGGCGAGGTGGTTCGTTCCTTCGTCGTCGCCCTCCCCGCGCTGGCACTCCCCTTCGTGATCCGCGCCGCCGTGGTCGAAGGCGTCGCTACCGCGACCGAGGTGTCCACCATCGGCATTGTCTACGGCCTGGTCATCGGGCTTGTGGTCTATCGCCAGTTCGACTGGCGGCGGCTCGCGCCCATGCTGGTGGAGACCGCGTGCCTGTCGGGGGCGATCCTGTTGATCATCGGCACCGCGACCGGCATGGCATGGGGCCTGACCCAATCGGGTTTTTCGCGCGCGCTGGCCGCCGCCATGACCGGCCTGCCCGGCGGTTCCGCAGCCTTCATCGCGGTATCGATCGTGGCGTTCACGATCCTGGGCAGCGTGCTCGAAGGGATTCCTGCGATCGTGCTGTTCGGTCCGCTATTGTTTCCGATTGCGCGGGCCGTCGGCGTGCACGAGGTCCATTACGCCATGATCATCATCCTGGCGATGGGAATCGGATTGTTCGCGCCGCCGTTCGGAGTAGGTTATTATGCCGCCTGCGCCATTGGGCGGGTCGATCCCGCCGATGGCATCAGGCCGATATGGGGTTACCTGCTGGCGCTGTTGGCGGGCCTGATCGTGGTAGCGATCTTTCCGTGGATATCGATCGGATTCCTGTAAGCAATATCAAATGGGAGGTGGCCGATGAGTGGGAAACAGAACCAATACGATATCGGATTGGACAAGACGCCCGCCAACTACGTGCCGCTGACGCCGCTGAGTTTTCTGGCCCGCAGCGCCGCCGTCTATCCCGACCATGTCAGCACCGTCTACGAGGGCCGCAGTTTCACGTGGTCGCAGACCTATGCCCGCTGCCGGCGCTTCGCGTCCTATCTCGCCGGCCGCGGCATCGGCACCGGCGACACGGTGGCGGCGATGCTGCCGAACATCCCCGCGATGAACGAGGTGCATTTCGCGGTGCCGATGGCGGGGGCCGTGCTCAATGCGCTCAACATCCGGCTCGATGCGCCCTCTATCGCCTTTCAGCTCGATCACGGCGGGGCCGGAATCATTCTGGTCGATCCCGAATTCACCGGCGTCATCTCTGAAGCGCTGGCGCTGATGAAGGGTTCAAAGCCGTTCGTCATCGATGTCGACGATGCGGCTTTCCCGGGCGGCAGGCGGATCGGCGAAATCGAATATGAGGACGCGCTGTCGTTGGGCGATCCCGGCTTCGTTGCAAGACGTCCGGAAGACGAATGGGACGCGATCGCGCTCAGCTACACCTCGGGGACAACAGGCAATCCCAAGGGCGTGGTGACCCACCATCGCGGCGCCTATCTCAACGCGGTCAGCAACATCCTTGCCGCCAATCTCGGCCAGCATCCGGTCTATCTCTGGACCCTGCCGATGTTTCATTGCAACGGCTGGTGCTTTCCCTGGACCATCGCGGCCTCGACAGGCATCAATGTCTGCCTGCGCAAGGTCGACCCCAGCAAGATCTTCGAGTTGATCAAGAGGCACGGCGTCACCCATATGGCGGGCGCGCCAATCGTCTACAACACCCTGATCAATGCGCCGGATGCGCCGAAGGGCGCAGCCGCCAAGTGCGTCGTCGGATTGATCGCGGGCGCGGCACCGCCGGTCGCCGTGCTCGAAGGCGCCGAGAGCATCGGCATCAAGCTCACGCATGTCTACGGCCTGACCGAAGTCTACGGCCCGGCCTCGGTCTGCGCGGAGCAGCCGGGCTGGGACGAGCTACCGGCCGACCAGCGCGCGCGGCTGAAGCGGCGGCAGGGCGTGCCCTATCCTCTGGAGGAAGCCGTCACGGTGATGGATTCCGAAACCATGCAGGAGGTGCCGCGCGATGGCGAGACCATCGGCGAGGTGATGTTCCGCGGCAATATCGTGATGAAGGGCTACCTGAAGAACGAGAAGGCCACGAAGGAAGCCTTCGCCGGCGGCTGGTTTCATACCGGCGACCTCGGCGTGCTCGACGAGCATGGCTATGTCATTATCAAGGACCGCTCCAAGGACATCATTATCTCCGGCGGCGAGAACATCTCGTCGGTCGAGGTCGAGGACGTGCTCTACAAGCATCCCGCCGTGCTGTTCGCCGCCGTGGTGGCAAAGCCCGATGGCAAATGGGGCGAGGTGCCCTGCGCATTCGTCGAGTTGAAGGAAGGCGCGCGCGCGACCGAAGCCGAGATCATCGCCTTCTGCCGCAGCCAGATGTCGGGCTTCAAGACGCCGAAGGCGGTGGTGTTCTGCTCGATCCCCAAGACATCGACCGGCAAGATCCAAAAATTCATCCTGCGCAACCAGGTGGATTCGGCCAAGGCGATTTCGGCCTGATGGGATTTTTCAGGCCTGCGGTTCGGCGCCATCGGGGCAGCGGCTCCACGACACTGTCGCTGGTGCAGGCCCGTGCCGCTAGCCGCATCCGCTGGAATTTTGGCCTCGATTATGCATTAGGAAAGGTATTGAGGCGGAAATCACATGGAGAAGACCCATGAGGTGGACATTTCTGATCCTGTGTGCCGGTTTTTTCATCACGACCCTCGTGCTCGCCATTGAGGATTATCAAATTACCGCAGGTGTCGAGCGACTTTCCGAGACGCGGGTATCGCCAGATTCGTCGCTCTCGGCCGACCCCAATCTGAGATTGGTCTCCGAGCACAGCCCGTATATGCGCGACGAACGCTAGGCTCGATCGAAAGGTGCACGGAAGCGGAAGCGCGCGCCGCGGACCTTCCTTGAACCCCGCGCCGAACACGCCGCATGCGTCACAACTGTCTGACTCGATCGAGACCGGCGTCCCGCTCTCGACTTTCGGTGCTTGGTCGCACGCCATTCTTATCCCTGTAACATAACCGGGGCAAATCTGCCGGCGATCGCTGCATGCCGCATTTGGCAGGCGAAAAACTGGGAGGTTTCCTCAATGAATGTTTTGCGCGTGTACGGTCGGCCATCGGCTTTTCGCATGGGTTTGGCCGTCACCCTCTTCTTGTCTGGTGCGGCGGGCACCACGGGTGCCTTTGCAGATGACGACGACTTCGGTTTCAGGCCGGGAAATAGCTTCGCACCGGGCAATCTGCTGATCAGTCGCTCGGTGTACGACAATAACCCGACGAATGTCGTGGCCGGCTCGACCTTGCTGCCGCCCAATTGCGTCGCTCCCAATTGCGTCACCGCGACGGATTCCGGTACCTATCCGTTTGTTTTCAATAACGATGTCGTCGATAGCAGTTTCGGCATCACGGCAAAGATCGTGCTGGATCAGCTCAGGCCGTCCGGCAAGCTGATCAACTCGCTCGAGGTGAGAGTACCCCATGCCGAGGATCACCGCGATCGGCCGACCGGCGACCAAGTCGTCACCAGCTTTCCATCCAAATCCGAGATCGCGCTTAATCTGTCGACCGATGGCCGCGCCGTGACCTTCATGGGTTACCTCGCGCCCCTCAACGCGCTCGATGTCTCGAATTCGAATACACCGGCCGTGATTGATCCAACCGATCCCGTTCCCGGCAGCTATTACCGCGTGGTCGCGGAAGTTGATGCGTTCGGCAACTTTCACTTCACGAAGACCAATGCCTATAGCGGCAACAACGGCCGTGCCGCGATCCTGAACAACAAGAACGGCGCCAACCTTGTTTATACCGTCGGCAATGCCGGCAACGGCGCAAATCCCCAGCCGAACGGAATCATCGTGGGCGCAGGCGCGCAAATCCTGACGGCCGAGCGGACGCCGCTGGCCGCGCAGACGCCCGGCTTGCCGACACCGGTGGGCAGCTTCAATGTCACGCAACTTGGGCTCAAGGCCGACAAGACCGGCAAGGACACCAACTTCCGCGGCCTCAGCGTCTTCAACAACGTGATCTATGTCACCAAGGGCAGCGGCGGCAACGGCATCAACACCGTGTATTTCATCGACGCGACCGGGTTCGACGGCAATGGTAAGCCGCTGGCATGTCCGACCGGCGTCGGTCTGCCCGGCGCAACTGCGACGCTTCCCGCCGCACCCATTTCCTACGACGCAACTAAGCTGCAGACCTTGGGGATAACTCCCTACAACATGTGTATCCTGAAGGGTTTCCCGACGACACCGGCCAAGACGGCGACGTCGTTCCCGTTCGGGGTCTGGTTCGCAGACGCCAAGACGCTTTACGTCGCCGACGAAGGCGACGGTACCAACACCTTCGACTCGATCTCCGGAAAATACACGACCGCCGCCGCGCAGACCGGCGCGGGATTGCAGAAATGGGTGTTCGACTCCACGCTCGGCGCCTGGAAGCTGGCCTACGTGCTGCAGGCCGGGCTGAACCTCGGCGTACCCTATACGGTCGCCGGTTATCCGACCGGGCAAAATCCCAAAACCAGCCTGCCCTGGGCGCCCGCCGCCGACGGCCTTCGCAACATCGTCGGTCGCGTCAATCGCGATGGCACTGCGACCATCTGGGCCATCACCTCGACCGTCAGCGGAGGCGGCGACCAGGGCGCCGACCCGAACCAGTTGGTCATGATCACCGACAATCTCGCGGCGACCAGCGCGCCCGCGGGCGAGAGCTTTGCGTCAATCCGGACCGCGCGATTCGGCGAAGTTCTTCGCGGCGTGTCGTTCACGCCGGGGACCGATCGCGACCGGCTCGTCGACGCCGACGACCACCGCGACGACGATCATCACTAGGCCATCCTGCCTTTAGGCCGTTCAATGACGGGTCAGCCGGCGCCCAAAGCGCCGGCTGATTTCTTGACGTGGATCGTCAGCCCGCCTGCCCCGGTGTCAGCCGCATCCCGTCATAGGCCGGAATGACGTTCGGCGGCAGGCTCTGGCGCAGCACCTCGTAATCCAGGTCCGAATGCATGTTGGTGATGACGGCGCGGCGCGGCTTGAAGCGGTCGATCCAGGACAGCGCGTCGTTGACGCTGAAATGGCTGGGATGAGCAGCATAGCGCAGCCCGTCAATGATCCAGAGATCGAGGTTTTCCAGAAGTGGCCAGCTCTCCGGCGGGATGTCGCTGACATCGGGCGTGTAGGCGGCATCCCCGATGCGGTAGCCGAGCGCCGGGATATTGCCGTGCTGCATGATGAAGGCCGAAAGCGAGAGCGGGCCGCCCTTCCCTTCGATCGCGCGGGCTTCGCCGGCCTCGATCGCATGATGGTCGAGGATCGGCGGATAATCGCTGCCCGGCGGCGACACGAAACAGTAGGAAAACCGTTGCATGATGTCCTTGCCGGTCGAGCGATTGAAATAGACCGGGATGCGGCGGCGCTGATGCATCACCACGGAACGGAGATCGTCGATGCCGTGGGTCTGATCGGCGTGCTCATGGGTCAGGAACACCGCGTCGAGATGGTCGACATTGGCGTCAATCAACTGCTCGCGCAAATCGGGGGAGGTGTCGATCACGACCCGCGTCACGCCGCGATCGGAAGTCCGCTCGGCCATCAGCGAGCAACGGCGGCGGCGGTTCTTCGGATTTTTGGGATCGCAGGCGCCCCAACCGAGGGCGGGACGGGGAACGCCCGCCGAGGATCCGCAGCCCAGAATCGTGAGCGTGAGCGTCATGCCGCGGCTTTCGCAGGCGGCACCTTGGAGAACAGGCGGAAGAAGTTCTCCGTGGTCTGGCGCGAAATTTCCTCGAGCGAGACGCCGCGCGTCTCGGCCAATACCTTTGCAATTTCGACGACGTAGGCCGGCTCGTTGCGCTTGCCGCGGAATTTGCCCGGCGCCAGATAAGGTGCGTCGGTCTCCACCATGATGCGGTCGGCCGGCAGCTCGGCGGCGAGATCGCGCAAGGCCTGCGATTTCTTGAAGGTGAGGATACCCGTGAATGAAATCGACAATCCCAGGGAGATCGCCTTCATCGCCAGCTCCCGCCCGCCGGTGTAGCAATGCAGCACGGCGTGAAACGATCCCTTTGCCATCTCATCTTCGAGGATGCGCCCGCAGGCCTCATCGGCGTCGCGGGTATGGATGACCAGCGGCAGCCCGGTGGCGCGGGCCGCCGCGATATGGGCACGAAAACCGCGCTCCTGGGCGTCGGGCGAGCCGTTGTCATAGAAATTGTCCAGCCCCGCCTCGCCCAGCGCCACCACCTTGGGATGGCGCGTCAGCTCGATCAGCTCGCTTGCGGGAATGCCGTCCTCTTCGTCGGCGTGGTGGGGGTGGGTTCCGACCGAACAATACACATCCGGAAACCGCTCCGCGATCCCCAGCAATCCGCCGAGCCGTCTCACCCGGGTCGAAATCGTGACCATGCGTCCGATGCCGGCAGCGGCGGCACGCGCCACGATCCCGTCGAGGTCATCGGCGAAATCGGGAAAATCGAGATGGCAGTGGCTGTCGACCAGCATCGGTGTGGCCCGTTTACGCCGCCGGTTCGATGTAGCGCGGAAATACCGGCGCCGGCGGAGGAAGCACCGTGCCCGGCAGCATGCGCGCGCCGAGCGCCGCGAAATTGCGCGACTCGGTATCGTCGGGAATGCCGAGAATGTCGAGCATCTGTGCCGACGCCGCCGGCATGACGAATTGCGCCAGGATGGCGATCTGGCGGACGACTTCGGCCGTCACGTAGAGCACGGTGGCCTGGCGCTTCGGATCGGTCTTCGCCAGCGCCCACGGCGCTTCGCCCGCGAAATAGCGGTTGGCTTCCGCCACCACGGCCCACACCGCATTGAGCGCCTGATGAATCTGCTGGGTCGCCATCGCGGTCCTTGCCAGCGCGATCATGCCGTCGGCCTGCGCCAGGATCGCTTTGTCGCTGTCGCTGAATTCGCCCGGCTCCGGCAGCAGGCCGGCATACTGCTTGCCGATCATCGACAGCGAGCGCTGCGCGAGATTGCCGAGATCGTTGGCGAGATCGGCATTGATACGCGCGACGATGGCCTCGTGATTATAGCTGCCGTCCTGCCCGAACGGCACCTCGCGCAGGAAGAAGTAGCGCATCTGGTCGACGCCGTACTGGTCGGCGAGATTGAAGGGATCGACCACGTTGCCGACCGATTTCGACATCTTCTCGCCCCTGTTGAACAGGAAGCCGTGGGCGTAGACGCGCTTTTGCACCGGAATGCCCGCCGACATCAGGAAGGCCGGCCAGTACACGGCGTGAAAGCGGATGATGTCCTTGCCGATGATGTGCACGTCGGCCGGCCAGTAGCGCCAGTTCGGATCGTTCTCGTCGGGGAAGCCGACGCCGGTGATGTAGTTGGTGAGCGCGTCGACCCAGACATACATGACGTGCTCGGGATCGGCGGGAACCCGAACGCCCCAGTCGAAGGTGGTGCGTGAAATCGACAGGTCCCGCAGCCCGCTCTTGACGAAGCTGATCACTTCGTTCCGGCGCGAGTCCGGACCGATGAAATCCGGCTGGTTCTCATAGAGCGCCAAAAGCTTGTCCTGATAGGCGGAAAGCCTGAAAAAATAGCTCCGTTCCTCGACCCACTCGACCGGCGTGCCCTGCGGCCCGCGCCGCACATTGTCCTCGCCGACGGCGGTTTCGTCCTCGGCGTAATAGGCCTCGTCGCGTACCGAATACCAGCCGGCGTAGCTGTCGAGATAGATGTCGCCGTTCGCTTCCATGCGCTTCCAGATTTCCTGGACCGAGCGATGGTGCTGCTCCTCGGAGGTGCGGATGAAGCGATCGAACGAGACGTTCAGGCGTTCATCCATCTCCCGGAACTGGGCGGCATTGCGCGCGGCGAGCTGCGCGGGCGTCATGTTCTCCTTCTGCGCGGTCTGGATCATCTTCAGGCCGTGCTCGTCGGTGCCGGTAAGGAAGAACACATCCTTGCCGTCGAGTCGCTGAAACCGAGCCAGCGCATCGGTTGCGATCGCCTCATAGGCGTGCCCGATGTGCGGCGCTCCGTTCGGATACGAGATCGCGGTTGTGATGTAGAAGGAGTTCTTCGCCGCCGGGGTCGACGGTTTTGCAACACGCGGGGTCTCATTGGCGGTGGCGCCGGCCTCGGTAGCTTTGCTGGCCGTTACTTTGGCGCGCTTGCGAACCGGCGGCGACTCGACCGCAACCGGGGCCTTGCTCGGTGTCGCGCCGGGCTTAGGCGATTTCGCTTTCTTCGCGGTTTTTTTCAACGGCTTCCTTGCCGTTTTCTTCGTCGTCGACTTTTTCGCTGATTTCTTCTGCGCAACCTTTCTGGTCTTCTTTGCCTTCTTCGGCGCGCGCGCGGCCTTCTTCACACGCTTTTTCGCGGCCGATGCCTTGGCGCTGCGCTTCGATTTGCCGGCTTGCTGGCGGCCTTTCTTCTTGGCAACTTTCTTCTTGGCCTTGGCCACACCAAATTCCTTTTGTTGCTCAAACCAGATTGTTGGGAATGACCGCCAGCCGGGGACGCCTAGCGCGTCGCTTCCGCTAGCAGCCCGAACACCGAGAAAACCAGCGGTTTTCGCTCGAGATTGTAATCCGCGGTGTCGCGCGCGGCGCGGTTGATCTTTTCCCACACCTCCGCCAGCCGCGCAAGGCGGGGCAGGTTCGCATTGGCATTGGCCTCGTCGGCGTGCAGGCGGTCGCTGACCCATCGATCCACGCTGTCGATGAAGGCCGCGAGCGCAACCCGGTCGCTGCCGCCGAGCGCATCGCCAAGCGCATGCAGTTCGCGCGGATCGACCCGCGGCAGCGTCGAAAGCAGCGCCGCGGTCCGCTGCTGCAGTTTCAGGGCGTCGCCGCCGAGCAGCGTCAGCGCGCGCGCCACGCTTCCCTCCGACGCTTCCGCGGCCTCGGCCAGCGCGGGATCGTCGGCCGCGATGCCTGCGGCCCCCGCCGCAGCGCGGATGACGTCTTCGGTGGACAGCGGCCGCAACAATAGCTTCCGGCAGCGCGACAGGATGGTCGGCAGCACCCGTGCCGGCGCGTGACTGACCAGAAGAAACAGCGATTGCTGCGGCGGCTCCTCGAGCACCTTGAGAAGCGCGTTGGCGGCATTCGGATTGAGCTCGTCGACGGTATCGACGATGCAGACCCGCCAACCCTCGACCGCCGCGGTCGAGCCGAAGAACGAAATCGTCTCGCGCGTTTCGTCGACCGTGATCACGGTCCGCATCACGCCCTTGTCGTTGAGGCTCCGTTCCAGCGTCAGGAGGCCGCCATGGGCGCCCGCCGCGATCTGGCGTGCAACGGAATCGGCCGGATCGACCCACAGCGTGTCGGCACGCTGCACGTCGGCGCCGACGGGGATTTCGATGCGCGAGCACGAACCGCGCCATCCGATAGGCCAGTGTAGCCTTGCCGATGCCTGCGGCTCCCCCGATCAGCCAGGCGTGTGGAATGCGGCCGCTGCGATAGGCATTCAATAGCGCGAGTTCGGCGTCGCGATGTCCGAACAGCGAAGTCGTCTCGCGCGGTTGAACCGCCGATATCTGGTTTTCGACCTGGCGCGCGCTCATGCTGAACTGGCCAGATTGTCCGCGCAGGCAGCAAAGAAACGTTCGCGCAAGGCGGCCCAGATGTGGGCGGCGACGGCACCGGGCTCGGCGGTGGCGTCGATCAAGACGCAGCGTTGCGGCTCGCTGGCTGCGATCTTCCAGTATGCTTCGCGCAATTGCTGATGAAATTTGACGTCTTCCGCCTCGAACCGGTCGGGCGCGCTGCTGCCGCGCCGGGCGGCCGCGCGCGTCATGCCGACTTCGACGGGAACGTCGAGGATGACGGTCATGTCCGGCTTGAGGTCGCCGATGGTGACCCGTTCCATCGCGTTGAGCACGGCCGGCGAGACCTTGCCGAGGCTGCCCTGATAGGCGCGCGTCGAATCCGAAAACCGGTCGCATAAGACCCATGTTCCCTGGCTGAGCGCAGGCTCGATGACCCCGCGAACGTGGTCATCGCGCGCGGCCGCGAACAACAGCGTCTCGGCATCCGGGCCCAACAGCTTGCCCATGCCCGACAACACGAGATGCCGCATGATTTCGGCGCCCGGCGATCCGCCGGGCTCGCGGGTGACGATGGTGCGCAGCTTGGCGGTGTTCAGGCGTTCCGCCAGCATCTTGATCTGCGTGGATTTGCCCGATCCCTCACCGCCTTCGAAGGTGATGAATCGTCCACGTCCCGGCGCTCTTTTAACCGCGGTCTCGGCCATTGCTAAAGTTTCTCGACGCCGAGGCGAAACATTCCGATGACGAGTTCGCTCGCACCGTCGATTGCCCGGCGCATCGTCGATCCCACGCCGACGGCATCCGCCGCATAGACCGGCGCTTCCATGGCGATATTGGCACCGCGCCACACCCGGACCACGCCGATCTGCTGGCCGGCCGTGATCGGCGCGCGAACGGGTCCGTTATACACCACCCGCGCGATCAGCTTGTCATTGCCGTTCTTCTGAACCATCACCTCGACGGGCTTGGGGCTGACCAGCTTGACCGAGCGGCTGTCGCCGCCGAACACCTTGGCATAGCCGATCGGCTGCTGCGCCGCGAACAGTGGCCGCTCCTCGAAATTGCGGAATCCCCATTCCAGCATTTTCTTGGCCTCGGTCGCCCGGTCCTCGGGGTCCTCCAGGCCATTGACGACGACGATCAGCCGTATTCCGTTCTGCACGGCCGAGCCGACCATGCCGTAGCCGCCTTCCTTGGTGTAGCCGGTCTTTAGCCCGTCGGCGCCCTCGAGCGAATTCAACAGCGGATTGCGGTTCTGCTGCCGGATCTTGTTCCAGGTGAATTCCTTCTCGCCGAACAATTTGTAGTATTCGGGATAGGTCTGAATGATGTAGCGCGCGAGCATCGAGAGTTCGCGCACCGTCATCTTGTTGCCGGGATCGGGCAGACCGTTGGAGTTGGCAAAGGTCGACCGCGGCATGCCGAGTTCGCGCGCCCGCTTGATCAGCATGTCGGCAAAGGCGCGCTCGTTGCCGGCCATGCCCTCCGCCAGCACGATGCAGGCATCGTTGCCGCTCGGAATGATGGCGCCATGCAGGAGGTCGTCGATGGCAATCTTGCTGTGGATGGCCGCGAACATGGTCGATGTGCCCGAGGGCGCCCCGCCCTTGCGCCAGGCGTTTTCGCTGACGTGATATTCATCGGTGAGTTTGATATCGCCCTGCTTGATGGCGTGGAAGATGGTTTCGACCGTCATCAGCTTCATCATGCTGGATGGCGCCCGCAACTCGTCGGCGTTCTTCTCGAACAGCACGCTGCCGCTGGTGGCTTCGATCAGGATCGCGGTCGGTGCGTCGCCGTCGAAACCGCCCTCTTCTTTCTTGGCCCCCTGCACGCTCTGGTTGGCGGCGTGGACCAGGCCGGCCCATCCGACGGAAGCTGCGACGACAGCCGCGATCAGGCCGCGCCAGTACAGGGCAGGCCTGGGCTGAGGCTTTCGGGAACTTGATATTTCGCGTGCCATCGGCGGTGCCTTGAAGCCGGCGTTCTAACAGTTGGAAGTACCGCAAACAACACGGGTCTTGTCTGGCTGCGGGTCGATTCGATTGCGGCGTTTGTCAATCGATCCTATCGTGACCCGCGGCCGATCCTTCAAACAAAATCTGGCAAACAAGGCAGAAATAGCGATGCCATCTTCCCGGACCATCTCCGCCAACGGGATCGACATTTTCCTGCTCGAACAGGGCGAAGGTCCGCTGGTGGTGCTTTGCCACGGCTGGCCGGAACTGTCCTATTCCTGGCGGCATCAAATCCCGGCGATCGCGGCGGCAGGTTTCCGTGTCGTGGCGCCGGATATGCGCGGCTTCGGCCGGACCAGCGCACCCGCCGATATTGGTGCCTACAGCATCTTCGACACGGTCGGCGATATGGTGGCGCTGGTCGCGGCGCTGGGGGAGCAGCGGGCCGTCATCATCGGCCATGATTGGGGCGCGCCGGTCGCCTGGCATGCGGCGCTGTTCAGGCCGGACGTTTTCACGGCCGTGGCGGGTTTGAGCGTTCCACCGCCGTTCCGCGGGCGCGCCCGCCCGCTCGACAGTCTGCACGAAAATGGGATCACCAATTTCTATTGGCAATATTTCCAGACGCCGGGGGTCGCCGAGGCCGAATTCGAGCGTGACATCGGCCTGACGATGCGGACCTTGCTGGGGCGCGGATTTTCCGATCCTTCGGCCTCGCTGTTCGTCCAGGACGGCAAGGGATTTTTGGGCGATGCGCAGCCCGACCGGCCGCTGCCGGATTGGCTCAGCGAAGCCGACCTCGCTCATTTCACCGAGGCCTACCGGAAGTCCGGATTCCGTGGCGGGCTGAACTGGTACCGCAACCTCGACCGCAACTGGGACCTGACCGCGCCGTGGCAGAGCGCACGGATCCATCAGCCTTCGCTGTTCATCGCGGGGTCGAAGGATTCCGTCATCACCGGCCTGATCGGTGCCAAGCGCGTCACCGAGCTGGATCGGGTGCTGCCGAACCTGAGGCAGAAGCTGATCATCGACGGCGCCGGTCACTGGGTCCAGCAGGAGCGCGCCGCCGAAGTCAACGCGGCCTTGATCGGTTTTCTGAACGAGATTTAGTAAAGGCCGCGCCCGGCCAGTAATTCGCTCGGGCCGCGCGGGTCGACCGGCGCATAGGCGGAAACCCGACCGACAGACGGCGTGTAGCTGCCGTCATTCTCGTAAGCAACGGTGCGGGGATTTTCGAGGATGCGGCCAGCCGAACGCGGACGGGCCGAAGCCGATAGTTCCGAGGTCGCGGCAATCGAGGCCATGTCCGCCGAGGTGTTGCCGAGACTATAGGGCCGCTCTTCGGGCATCGGAACCTCGCCGCGGATCGGGCGGCCATGGGAAGAGACTTCCGGAACGAACGGACGGGCCGACGCCACCCGGACCAGCGAGGGGGACGGCGCCGGTATGCCGGTGCGCAAAGTTGCCATCAACTGTGCGTCGTCGGAACCTTCCAGCGGGGCCCGACCGACATATTCGACCCGGACCCGAGCGACGCCATTGCCTTTGAAGTCGAGCAGTTCGGCGGCTTTGTTGGAGACGTCGATGAGCCTGTTGCCGTGGTAGGGCCCGCGGTCATTGACCCGGACGATCAGCGATTTGCCGTTGGAGAGATTGGTGACCCGCGCGTAGCACGGCATCGGCAAGGTCGGATGCGCGGCCGTCAGCGAATCCATGTCGAAAATTTCGCCATTGGCCGTCAAGCGGCCGTGAAAATCATCGCCATACCAGGAGGCCAGCCCCTCCTCGCGATAATTGACATCTTCCTCCGGCACATAAATCCGGCCGGCCACGGTATAAGGCTTGCCGACGCGGTAGGTGCCACCGCCCTTCGGCACAGGTTCGCCAAATTCCACCACACGCGGGCTTGAGGAAACGCCGTATTTGGGATCGACGCGGCCCGCGAACTTGCCCGATGAGGCGCAGTTGGCAAGGACCAGGCAAGCCGCCACGGCAACGGCGCCTCGCGCCATCAGGAATATCTGATCTGGCCGTCGAATCCCCATCCGCCCCAATTACCATTCCACCGCGCTGCACGCCCACTTTGGGGCACCCAGCCGCTTAAGCCCCGATGCAGCCCACCTCCGCATCAAGCCATGACGATATCGCATCGCGAACGCGGCGGAAATGGGGAGAGGCTCGGCGTAGTAAATCAATGGTTGCGATTGCGGGCCGTCGAATTGCGGAGATTTCAGCGCGGAGCTGCCTTGCAATCCGCCCCGCGTTCCCTCATGAGGGGCGCATGAGGAAGGGTGGCCGAGTGGTTTAAGGCACCGGTCTTGAAAACCGGCGTGCCTGCAAGGGCACCGTGGGTTCGAATCCCACCCCTTCCGCCAAGTTTACATTTCCGAGACCGGCCCACCCGGGATCGATCTACATGATAAGGCTGACGGCGATTCCGGAGGTCGCGCCCCAGGCGTCTGCGGATCGAACTGAAGATTGCCGCCAGTTTTGGGGGAAGCGGCAAATCGTGGAGCAACGACATGGGTCTCAGACCGGCTATCCCGGGCATCGTTGGCCTGCTACTAACATTTAGCTCGTGGGCAGTGGCGCAAAACGGGCTTGTAGTTCAATCCGGCCCCGCGGTGGCTCCTCAAAAACCCATTGCCCCCTCTGAACTGGGCAAAGGCCAATATCTTCTCACGATCCCTCACGTGATCGGCCACGACAACCCGCATGGCTGCAGCAATGCCGGTTGGGACTGCATGACCAACCTCTGCAAGACGGAACTCGGGCCCGCCAGCGGTCGGTCGGAAGCCGGGTGCTGGTCGCAAGGAGATATCTGGCAATGCACGTTTGCCTGCCAGATTTATCATCCGGTTATCCCGTAGCAGCTCGCCACCTGAAAGATGAGATCGCAGTGGTTGGCATCGGCCTGCCCGTTTCGAAAGGCGCCGTTACCGCATCCCCGCCACGATTGCGTATCGTGATTGCCACAATGCCGGGGCATCACGTCCCGGTGAATTGATTCTCCCCAAAACTCACAACAGTCCTGCTTTGCCTCGCCTGCGTCTTGCTGTCGTCCTGCGCCGGCAGGACCGCCGGTGAGCACATCGCCGACATGCCGCACTGGATGGGTGGCGAGCCCGAAGGCGTGCCGCCGCGGCCTGGCACACCCGAATATGATGCCTGGATGGCCGCCCGCGCGCAGGAAGCGGCGCGGCCGAAGAACGGTCAGACCAAGACTGATCCATCCAGACCGATCCATCGAAGACCGATCAGGCAAGATAACCTTTGCGGCCTCGCCTCTTATCCTCGCAAACGCGATTGCCAATCACCTTTCCTGTGCACGACTCACGCGGCTCAGTTGCCCGCGACCGCCCGTTGCGAAACAGTAGGCATCGTGGCGTTGCGCGCGGGGGCGTGAGATGCGTAAGCAGGATGGGGCGTTCGACTATCACCGTTACCGGCAGTTGCTCGCCGAAGCGGTCGATGAGAAGAAGCGGCTGGAACTGATCTACGTGCTGATCGAGGAGCGGGCCAGGGAAAGGCTCGAAGCACAACGCGCCACCGACCGGGCCGCCATGACAGCCTCGGTCATTGCCGGCGTGCTTGGCGCTTCAAGGGGCTGATCTTTGGCCGATCGCCGCTCCGGCTGGCCGATCAGACCCACCTTATTCCGATTCAATTAACGATCCCTCTCAATCAGCCATAAAGTCTTTGCGACTAAAACCTCGCGGGCCCGAGTATTTCAGGGCCAACAAACGGGAGGGATTCCATGAGCATGATTTCCGTCGTTTCGATGCGTTCGACTGGTGCAGTTCGCGCCGACGATCACTCACTCAAGTCGGTGGCGTTGTTCTGCTGCGTTGGGCTGGTGGTGTCGCTCTGCCTGATGGCGTCCGGCGTGGACCTGAGTGCCGGGTGGGTCTAACCACACAGCGCTTGCCTGACTTTCTTGCGTGGCGGGCCCAGCGGCCCGCCATCGCCGTTTGAAGTCTTTTTCAAGCCAGCCGATGCCGCTCAGATCGCTGCGTCAGCCAAAAGCTCGTCATCCATCGCGGGCTGACCCAGCTCTTGAGGCATTGCAACGAAACTGACGCCGATACGGTCCTTCTGGATCCACGCGATCCTGCATTCACGCACGGAGGAGTCCCGTGCCATCACCAGGCGGAAGCACGTGGGAACAAAGGCCGGGTTCGGAACCTCGATGGCGGCGCCTTCGGCCGAGATATTGCGGACCATGCAACTGATGACGGAACCGCCCGACGAGACATAGGCGCGCTCGTTGATTTCAGTTCGCGGATGTTTTCGTCGTTCTTCCATAGGCTTCGGTCTTGCTGGCGCCGTGCAGGCGGCTAGCCTAGCCCAAAACCCTAAACAAATTGGATTCTGTCTTGCCGCTTTGCACCATTTACATTGGCAGGCGACGGCGGGTGCACCAATTCAGCGCGAACCATCCCTCTCACAATCTGCGGTCGGTCGCTTTTCGCATTCCTCGCGATTTGAAATTCACGCTCTTCCGTTCGCGGCGTCGACGGCGTAGCATCCTGACACCAGCGATGTGTGGGCGCGACGCTCGCTGCAGAAACAACGAACATGCGCCGTGGGGAAAAACGCCATGTTCGAGATACTCGATCGACGTACGAGTTTGTCCGGCAACCAGATCAAGATCCTTGCCGCGGCCATCATCGGCGACGCGCTTGAATTCTTCGATTACTTCCTGATCGGCTTCGTGCTCGCCTTCCTGATCGGGCCATGGAAACTCACCTTCGGCCAATCGGCTACCGTGCTGATGAGTTCCGGCATCGGCGCCATCATGGGCGCCTATGCCTGGGGCTGGCTTGCCGACCGCATCGGCCGCCGCAAGGTCTTCATTGGCACCGTGCTCAATTTCTCCATCGCCACCGGTTTTCTGTATTTCACGCCGGACAATGGCTGGATCTATCTCTCCGTGATGCGCTTCTTCGTCGGCCTCGGTGTCGGCGGGCTCTATTGCGTCGACCTGCCGCTGGTGCAGGAGTTCATGCCTTCCTCCAAGCGCGGCTGGGTTGGCGGCCTCGTGACTTGCGTGATCCCGCTCGGCGTCGGGCTCGGCGCGGTCATGGGCGCGCTGATAGGCAGCGGCGACTGGCGGCTGTTGTTCGCCATCGGCGTGCTGCCGGCGCTCCTCGTGCTCTTGGTCCGCCTCTGGGTGCCGGAGTCGCCGCGGTGGCTATGCCGCCAAGGCCGCTACGAGGAAGCGCGCCAATCGCTCGCCTGGGCGCTCCAGATGGAACCGTCCGCACTGCCGCTGCCGACGGCCGCCGACGCGGGTCCGATCATCAAGAGCAACTGGCTCGACCTCTTCAAGTATCCGCGCAGCCTGGTTGTTTCCTGGCTCGGCAATGCCGGCGCGCAGACCGGCGTCTACGGGCTTACGCTATGGGCTCCGTCGCTGTTCGTGCTGCTGCTGAAAGTGACGCCGCAAGAAGCCTCCAAGATGATGATCCTGCTTTCGGTGTTCGGCTTTATCGGACGGCTATCGTTCTCATTCTTCTCGGAAATGATGGGACGGCGCAATGCGGGCGGCCTGCTCGGCTTCGGCGCCGGGGTCATGACCATCGTGGCCGGGTATAATTACGACGCGACGATCATGGGCGTGTCGGCATTCTGGCTGCTGCTGGCCTTGACGTTCTTTTTTGCCGATGGCGGCTTTGCCATCGTCGGGCCTTATGCCGCGGAAGTCTGGCCGTCGCACCTGCGGACGTCGGGCATGGGATCGGCCTATGGTTTCGGCGGCATCGGAAAGATTATCGGGCCGGTCGGCCTCGCCTTGATCGTGGGTTCGGGCAATTATCTCAAGCCTGATGTGCCGTTACCGCAGATTCCGACTGCCTTTGTTTATCTGGGCTGTTGGTTCCTGATGGCCGGGGCGGTGTATTATTTCTTCGGGTTGGAAACCAAGGGCAAATCGATCGAGCAGATCGACCGCGAATTGGCCGTCGCAGCCGATCTGCCCGCGACCGCAGCCTCGATGCGACAGGCGTAACCTTGGAGACGCTGATCGCAACCTCCGCTGATCTTGCGGGCGACCAGGCCGTCATTGCGCGCGCCGAGGCGGTGCGCGCCGCGGTGGCGGCGGCTTCCAACGAGATCGAGAGCACGCGCCGGCTCCCGCCGGCGTTGCTCGAACAGTTGCACGAGGCGGGTTTGTTCCGCCTCCTGCTGCCGCGTTCGTCGAACGGGATCGAGACCGATCCCCTCACCTTCTTTCACGTCATCGAGACAATCGCGCGGGCCGATGCCTCGACCGCGTGGTGCCTCAGTCAGGCCGGCGGCTGCGCCATGTCGGCGGCCTATCTCGATTTGCCGGTGGCGCATGCGATCTTCGGCAGCGACCCGCGCGCGGTTCTGGCCTGGGGGCCCGGGCCGAAGGTCAGGGCAGTCGAGTGCGAAGGCGGCTACAAGGTCACGGGCGTGTGGTCCTTTGCCTCGGGCGGACGGCATGCGACCTGGCTCGGCGCCCATTGTCCGATCTATCAGGCCGACGGCTCGCCGAGGTTGGACGCCAACGGAGTCCAGCAGGAACGCACCATGCTGGTACGCAACCAGGATGTGGCGTGGACCGACATCTGGAACACAGTCGGCCTGCGCGGCACCGCCAGCGATCAGTTCGCACTCGAGGATTTCTTTGTTCGATCAGACCACTCGATCACCCGCGAATTCGACCAGGAGTGCCGCGAGGGCGGGCCGCTCTACCGCATGGGCTCCGGCACCTGCTACCAGGTCGGTTTCGCCGGCGTCGCCTGCGGCATCGCCCGCGGGGCGCTCGATAGTTTCGTCGATGTGGCGCGCAACAAGGTGCCGCGCGGCTTCAAGAGCCCGCTGCGCGATAACGCGGTGGTCCAGTCCAATCTGGCGCAGGCCGAAGTCAATCTGCGCGCCGCGCGCGGCTTCGTGCTACAGTCGATGGCGGACGTCTGGAAAGATCTCAGCGCCGGCGCCATCATCACCGTCGAACACCGCATCACGGTGCGCATGGCGGCCACCCATGCCATCCACAAGGCGCGCGAGGCGGTCGACTTTGCCTACAACGCGGCCGGCGCCACCGCGATCTTCGAGAACCACCCGCTGGAGCGCCGCTTCCGCGATATCCACACCGTGACCCAGCAACTGCAGGGCCGGCTCAGCCATTTTGAAACCGTCGGTGCCTGGATGATGGGCGCCGATGCCGACCTCACCTTCGTCTAAGGAGAAGATCCATGCCGCTCGGCGTTCTGCAACATTTCACCATCGAGCCCTCCGATCTGGAGAGGACCAAGGATTTCTACTGCGATGTGCTGGGCTTGGAGAACGGCGAACGTCCGCCGCTCGATTTCCCGGGCTACTGGCTTTATTCCGGCGGCGTCGCGACGGTACACCTGATGGGCACGCGCAAGCCGCGCGACGGCATCGTGGTACGCGGCACCGAGAAGAAATACGACGATACCGGCCGCCTCGACCATATCGCCTTTGCGGCGACCGACGTCGAAGGCGTGCGCAAGCGCCTGCAAACGAGAGGCGTGAAATTCCGCGAGAGCATCGTGCCGCGCACCGGCGATACCCAGTTCTTTCTCTACGATCCCGACGGTGTCGGCGTGGAGCTGAACTTCCCCAAGGCGTAAAGCCTCGTCCCGATGTCTCGGGCGTCAAATCGGCCGGCGAACCGCCGGCCCAACACGTGTGGCCTCGAAGCGCGGACGTTGGAAGTCCCGAAGTAATTCTCGTCTGACGGCCTACCGTAGCCGCCCGCGACGCCTGACCTTCGTCCGGATTGTGCTCCAAAGAACACAGTGGCGAAGCTTGTTCTGGATTTTACGTGCAACGGCCCCAATTCCCGAAGAGGCCATCAGCCTGCCATCACTCGGGCACGAAGCGGCCAGCGTTTCCTCAATTTTGCGTGAGGAATAGAGGAGCCGCGCCGCTGCGGCAGGATAGCCGGGTGCTGTGCCTTCCACCTACCCCAGGGCCCACGTACCCGGCTATCCGCTGCCGCCGCGACCGGCGCACGCATGATTCCTCGGTCGTCGACGGGCTCTAGTCGAGCCCGCGCTCGTGACTTAAGCGCACCATTTCCTCGATAAAGGTCTGCTTTTGCTTGTCGTTGAGGCTGGCGAAGAGCGGCTCGGCCGCGTCGGCGACGTTGCGCTGATCCACCGCGCGGTCGTTGAGAAACTGCGCTTCGTTGCGCATCTGCTCGATGATGTCGTCGGGCGGGTCGCGCTTGGCGCGTGCAATTCGCAGGTTGAGACGGTCGGCGCCATTGTGGCCGAGATAGTGCATCGCGCTGCTGAAGCCAGCCCAGTTCTTCTCCTGCTCGGCCGTGAGATTAAGTTCGGCCTTGATCCGGTCGATATTCCCATCGCTGTTGGCGACGATCTGTTCGGCCGTCAGTTGCGGCTGGCCCTGCTCCTGGGTAAGCACGGCCGCCTGCTTGGTCGACTTGGTGCCCTTGCCGGCCTTCGCCGACTTCGAGGTGCCGCCCTGCTTGGTGCTCCCTGCGCTGTTTGCCGCAGGCGCGGCCTGTTCGTTCTTGCCGACGCCGAGCACGCCGGTGAACACGCCGACCACGCCGCCGATCGCGCCGCCGAGAACCCCGCCCACCGGCCCGGCTGCCTTGTTGCCGGCCTGCGCGCCCTGCTGAACGCCTTGAACAACCTGCGCATCCGCCACGGAAGGTGCGCCGAGAAGCAGGACGACAGCGGCGCCGAACGCAAGACGCGTTGTCAGATGCGCTCGCGCTGTCGATGTCGGGCTGATCATTTACTGGTCTCCATGGTCAGTCTTGAACGGCGGGCGGAATCCCGCCGCCATATCCCGACAATATCGTTCTCGCACCGCGCAAGTCTACCGTCCACCGCTTTCGCCCCATCGAGAAAGTGTTGCAGCGCGAGCCGCTTACATGAAGCGGATTGCCGGGGCCGCGGCATGGCTCACCGCCAGGATCGATACCCGTGATCGATGTGTGCGCCGCAATATTCAGGCAGCTCACCAGCGGTTACACGCGGAACCGGCGCCGCAACTCGTTGGCACACAACGTTAGTTCTAGGGTTTGGAGTCCGCTGGTTTCTCGACAGATGCCGGCAATTCTGCTCTGATCTTGCGACACATAACTTCCGCGCCACCACGCAGCTTCGTGCAGCGGGTCGCAAGACGGGGGAAAAACCAAAACATATTGGCACAGCAGAGAGGGAACTCCATGTCACGGAAAAAGCTGTCTCGACGACAATTCGTAGCTGCTACCGCACTAACGTCCGCGGCGATGATCACCGCGCCCTATGTCCGGGGCGCGTATGCAGCCGGCAAACTGACGATGGGCTTCTGGGACCACTGGGTGCCGGGCGCCAACAAAGCCTCCACCGACCTGGTCAATGAGTGGGCCGCCAAGGAGAAGGTCGAAGTTTCCATCGACTACATCACGAGCCAGGGTAACAAGATCCTCTTGACCATCGCAGCGGAAGGCCAAGCCAAATCCGGCCACGACATCCTTGCGATGCCTACGTGGTGGCCGCAGGCGAATGCCGAACTACTTGAGCCGATGAACGATATCATGGAGCCGCTGATCAAGCAGAACGGCGACGTCAACGGTACCGTGAAGTATCTGGGCCAGGCCAACGGTAAATGGCTCGGCGTTCCCGCCTGCGTCGGCAGCCAGATCAAAGGGCCGTGCTCGCGTATCGACCTCATGAAGAAATACGCCAACATCGACGTGCAGGCGATGTATCCGGCAGGCTCTCCGCCAAAAGCAGAGAATTGGACCCTCGATACTTTCCTGAAGGCGGCCGAAGCTTGCCACAAGGGAGGCGTCCCCTTCGGCATCGGTCTCGGCGAGACGACCGACAGCGTCGATTCGGCCGGTGCGTTCTTCCAGGCATTTGGCGCGGAACTCGTCAACGCCAAGGGTGACATCACCGTAAAGACTGATGCCGTGCGGCAAGCCCTCGAGTTCTACAAAAAGCTGATCTCCTTCCTGCCGCCGGATGTCGCGGCTTGGGACGACGCCTCGAATAACAAATGGCTGGTTTCCGGCAGGGGCGCGATGATCATGAATCCGCCAAGCGCCTGGGCGGTCGCCAAGCGCGATGCTCCGCAGGTAGCCGAACAGTGCTGGACCCACGGCTTCCCATCCGGACCCAAGGGCCGTTTCGCCCCATACTTGCCCTACTTCTGGAGTTCCTGGAATTTCTCCAAGAACAAGGAAGCGGTGAAGAGCCTCCTGGTCCACCTTTCGCAGCCCGCGTCGATCGAGAAACTGGTCGAGGCGAGTGGCGGGTATGACCTGCCAGCCTATGCCAATATGACCACGCTGAAGACGTGGGCCGAGGCAGAGCCGCCCAAGGGCACGCTTTTCCACTACCCGAATCCTTACAACCACCAGACCTTGTCGATCGCGGCTTCGCCGGCGCCACCGAAGATTGCCCAGCAAATTTATGCGCAAGCCACGCTCACCAAGATGTGCCTGAAATACCATCAAGGTGAATCGATGGAAAATACGCTCGCCTGGGCCGAGGGCGAGTGCGAAGGCTTCATGCGTAGCTGAAGCTCGAGGGGTAGGTCGCAACGGCCCTTCCGCGGCCGCTGCGGCGCCCCGTCCGCATCTCTCGACATGATCGCGGGCCGGCGTTGCCGCCGGTCTCGAGCACCGGTGAACCTCGTAAGGAAAATGCATCATGGTCGACGTCGCGTTTCCGCCGAATGGCGTTACCCGCGCTGGGGGCGTGCGCAAACGCTCCAGCTTACGGCGCGCGCTAAAGCGGAAATCGACCGCGGCGTTTCTGATGACGCTGCCGCTGATTCTTCTGATTGCGATTCTGGTGCTCTATCCGGCCCTCTATTCGGTGCACCTGGCGACGCTCAACAAGTCGATGCAGCGCTTCGTCGGCCTCGGCAATTTCGAGTTCCTGTTCAAGCGCGAGACTTTCTGGCTGGTGGTGAAGCAATCGTGTATCTTCGCCATCACAGCGGTCGTTTTCAAAGCGCTGATCGGCTTCATCGTTGCGCATTTCGTCCACAACATCCCGGCCAAGGGCCAGCGTAAGTGGCGCGGCATGCTGCTGGTGCCGTGGGTAATTCCCCCGGCGATGAGCACGCTGGCGTGGCTGTGGCTGTTCGATCCCTCCTACAGCGCCTTCAACTATACCCTGTCGTTTTTTGGCATCGGCCCGATCCCCTGGACCGGTGACCCCGGCTGGGCCCGCTTCTCGGTCATTCTGGTCAACATCTGGTATGGCGCACCGTTCTTCATGATCATGTACCTGGCCTCGCTGAAATCGGTGCCGGAGCAACTCTATGAGGCCGCCGCCATCGACGGCGCCAACTGGTGGCAACGCATCTGGTACGTGACGCTGCCGATGATGCGCAACATCATCGCCATCACTACGCTGTTCTCCCTGATCGTGACCTTTGCGAATTTCGACATCGTGCGGATTCTCACCGCCGGCGGGCCGCTGGACCATACCCATATCTTCGCAACCTGGGCGTTCCGGGTAGGCATCGAGGGCAGCGATATTCCGCTCGGCGCCAGCGTCTCGCTGTTCATGGTGCCGATCCTCGCCGTCGCGGCGATCTTCATCCTCCGCGATGTCAACAAACGCGGGAACGAAGCCTGATGACAAGCGCAATCGTGATCGACAAGGCCGCGCCGACCCGCAAGGTCAAATATGGCAGCATGAGCCGCGACCGCACCTGGGCGCTGCGATGGTCGTACTTCTTTCTCACCTTGTTCGCGATCTTCTCGCTGGTGCCGCCGCTCTATATGCTGATCACCTCGCTCAAGGGCAGCGCGGAGATTTCGGCGGCGACCAATCCATGGTGGGTGTTTCATCCGACGCTGTCCAACTATGTCGAGTTGCTGACCTCGAACCAGTATCTCAGGTTCTTCCTGAACTCCGCGATGGTTTCGATCTTCGTGGTGACCATCACGATGCTGATCAGCGTGCCGGCCGCCTTCGCGCTGGCGCGCATGCGGTTCTGGGGCTCGGCGACGCTCGCGACCGGCGTCTTCCTGACCTACCTCATTCCCGACAGCCTGCTGTTCATTCCGCTGTTCAAGATGTTTGCCGTTATCGGCGACTGGACCGGGATCCAGCTGATCAACCGGTGGTACGTCCTGTTGTTCATCTATCCCACGCTCACGGTGCCGTTCTGCACCTGGATCATGATCGGCTATTTCGCCTCGATCCCGAAGGAACTGGACGAGGCCGCCATCATCGACGGCGCGTCCTGGTTCCAGACCTTGACGCGGATCTTCATTCCGGTGGCGCTTCCCGGCCTGATTGCCGCCACCATCTTCGCCTTCACGGTGTCATGGGCGCAATTCCTGTATCCGCTGGTGTTCACGACGTCGACCGACCAACAGGTACTGCCGGTCGGCATCATCACCACCCTGATCAAGGGGGACGTCTTCAACTGGGGACAGATCATGACCGGCGCCCTGCTCGGCGCCGCCCCGCCGCTCATCATCTACGCGTTCCTGATGGACTACTACATCGCCGGGCTGACCGCCGGCGCGACAAAGGGTTGATGCTCATGGCTGACGTGACGTTGCGCAAGGTTATCAAGCGTTATGACGAGGTCGAGGCGGTGCGCGGCATCGATCTCGATATCGCCGACCATGAGTTCGTCGTGCTGGTGGGCCCGTCGGGCTGCGGCAAGTCGACCACGCTGCGGATGATCGCGGGGCTGGAGGACATCAGCGGCGGCGACATCATGATCGGGGGCGACGTCGTCAACGACGTGCCGCCAAAGGACCGCGACATCGCGATGGTGTTCCAGAACTACGCGCTGTATCCGCACATGACGGTGGCGGAGAACATGTCGTTCGGCCTGCGGCTGAAGCACTATCCGAAGGCCGAGATCAAGAGCCGGGTCACCGAAGCCGCCCGCATGCTCGACATCACCGACCTGATCGACCGCAAGCCGAAACAGCTTTCGGGGGGACAGCGCCAGCGCGTCGCGATGGGTCGCGCCATCGTGCGGAACCCTAAAGTGTTCCTGTTCGATGAGCCGCTCTCCAACCTCGATGCCAAGCTGCGGGTGCAGATGCGGATCGAGATCAAGAAAGTGCACCAGAAAGTGCGTACCACCACGGTCTACGTCACCCACGACCAGGTCGAGGCGATGACGCTCGCCGACCGGGTCGTGGTGATGAACCACGGCCGCATCGAACAGATCGGTACGCCCAACGATCTCTATCACAACCCGGCGACCCGCTTTGTCGCCGGTTTTATCGGCTCGCCCGCGATGAATTTCCTGCCCTGCCGGCTGGAGGAAGCCGGCGGCGGCTTGAATATACGCCTGACCGACCGTCTCGCCTTCCCGCTGCCGCCCGCTCGCGCGGCGCGGTATCGGAATGTCCCGCGAGACGAAAAATTGCTGCTCGGCATCCGGCCGGAACACATCACCGAAGCCAAGCAGCATAAGGAGCCGGGGGTCGAAGCCTTCGACACGGTGCTGGACGTCACCGAGCCGATGGGGATGGAGACGCTGATCTACTTCGTGCTCGACGGGGTGGAAGTCTGCGGGCGGGTCAATCCCAATGCCGGTGCGCGCGACGGCGGGCCGCTTCGATTGGCAGTAGACCTCAACAATATGCACCTGCTAAATGAGGGCACCGGCGTCGTCCTTTGACGGTGCACAACAAGAAAAGCCGCGGGCTGGGCAGGACGGGGAATGGCGACCAACAAGAAGAAAATTTTCGTCACTGAATCGATGTCGCAGCAAGGACGGGCTCTGTTGAAGGAGCGGGACGACATCGAAGTCGTCGAATTCCCCAACATGATCTCTGCGCGGGATTTCGAGGCTATGCTGCGCCAGCAGGCGCCGGTGCACGGTGTGGCGCTCGGCGCCACCCGCTTCGGCGAGCCCGAGCTCGAGGCCTCCGGGGACATGAAGGTGGTAACCCGGATCGGCGTCGGCTACGACGCTGTCGACGTCCCTGCCCTCAGCCGCCGCAAGATTCCGCTGATGGTGGCGGGCACCGCCAATTCGCCCTCGGTCGCCGAGCAGGCGCTGTTCATGATGCTGACGCTGGCCAAGCGCGCGGTGGAAATGCATTCCATCGTCAAGGACGGCAAATGGGCTGCTCGTCTCGGCATGCTGCCCTACGATCTCTTTGGCAAGACGGTGCTGATCGTCGGCTTCGGCCGGATCGGTACCCGTACCGCCAAGCGCTGCCTTGCGATGGAAATGAACGTCCTCGTCTACGATCCCTACAAACCTGCCGCCGAGGTCAAGGCCGCCGGTTGCGAGCCGGTCGGCGATCTCGACGCGGCGCTGCCACGTGCCGACTTCGTCAGCATCCATTGTCCGAAGACGCCGGAATCCGTCGGGATGTTCAATGCGGCGCGGCTGCAGCGCATGAAGCCGACCGCTTATCTGATCAACACCGCGCGCGGCGGGATCGTCGACGAGAAGGCGCTCTATGAGGCGCTGTCATCCGGCAAGCTCGCCGGCGCCGGCCTCGACGTGTTCGAGCAGGAGCCGCCGCCCTCCGGCCATTCGCTGTTCGAGCTTCCCAATGTCATCATGGCCCCGCATGTCGCCGGTGTCACGCGAGAGGCGGTGGACAGGATGAGTGTGCAGACCGCGCGCAACATCCTGAGCGCGCTCGACGGCGAGCCGATCCGGCAGAACGTTATCAATCAGGACGTGCTCGGCTGATTGCTTTACGCTCTCGCCGTTGATTTTGCCGGCCTCGCGGTTTCAGCAGCAGGTACCGATATGGCTTTCAAGGAATACGGCAGCTATGACGGGCTCGGGCTAGCCGAGCTCGTTCGCAAGAAGCAGGTCACGCCCACGGAGCTGCTGGACGAGGCGATCGTCCGTACCGCCAAGGTAGATCCGCAGATCAATGCGGTGGTGGTAAAGCACTACGACTATGCCCAGCGGCAGATCGACCAGGGACTTCCGGATGGGCCCTTCACGGGCGTGCCGTTCCTGCTCAAGGATCTCGACCTCCTCGAGGGCACGCGGACGACCTTCGGCGCGAGCGTCTACAGGGATGACGTCGCCGATCACACCGGCACCCTCGCCCAGCGCTTCCTCAGGGCCGGCGTCGCGATCTTCGGCAAGAGCGCCAGCCCCGAATTCGGCCTGATGCCGACCACGGAGTTGCGGCTGCATGGTCCGACCCGCAATCCCTGGAACCTCGCGCATTCCTCGGGCGGTTCGTCCGGTGGCGCGGCTGCGGCGGTGGCGGCGCGCATTCTTCCCGTCGCGCATGCCAGCGACGGCGGCGGCTCGATCCGGATTCCGGCGTCCGCCTGCGGCGTGTTCGGATTGAAACCGACGCGTGCCCGCAACCCGCTCGGTCCGGATCGCGGCGAAGGCTGGGGTGGATTCTCCTGCGGGCATGTCGTGAGCATCAGCGTGCGCGACAGCGCGGCGATGCTCGACGCGCTCCATGGTCCGGAGCCGTCGAGCCCGTATGTTGCGCCGCCGCCGGCGCGGCCGTTCCTGGAGGAAGTCGGCCGCGATCCCGGCCGGCTGCGCATCGCCTTTACCGACCGCTCGCCCTATGGCGATGCCATCGATCCCGAAATCGCGGCCGCGACGCGGGAGATCGCAACTCTGCTTTCGGGGCTCGGCCATCATGTCGAGGAATGCGCGCCTTCCTTGGCCGCCGACCCGGCCGTGGTGATGTCGACGGTCGTCGCCGCCAACACCGCGCTCAGTGTCAGGCAGGCTGAACAGCGCTTCGGCCGCGCCATGACGGAGCGCGATTTCGAGATATTGACGCTGGCCAGCGCCCACAACGCGCGGAAGGCGACCTCGACCGACTATGTGGCCGCGCAGCTCGCCGCCTTCCAGATTTCACGCGCTCTCGCGGCGTTCTTCGAAACCTGCGACGTGCTGCTGTGTCCGACGCTGTGCTCGCCTCCGCTCGGGATCGGCGAGCTCAACACCATGGCGCAGGACCTGTCGCATATCGTGCCCATCTTGAGGCGCTATATGCCGGCGACCTCCATGTTCAACATGTCCGGACAGCCGGCGATGTCGGTACCGCTGGCATGGAACAAGGCGGGATTGCCGCTCGGCATGATGTTCTCGGCGCGCTTCGGCGATGAGGCCGCCTTGCTGCGCCTCGCGGCCCAGCTCGAAACGGAACGCCCGTGGAAGGGCAAATTGCCGCCGATTTGCGCCTGAACCGACAAAACTCAGCCTTATTCGGGAGCGAGGGATGGAACCCGGGGCTTGGCAACCGGGTTGCCTTTGCCGTTTGTTGCATAAATTTTGGGGACAGGCATTTTGACTCAAAACGACCCGACCGATAATGCGCTGGCGGCGATCGCCAGCATCCTCGATCATCCGGAATCCCAGCGTGGGCCGGACGAGCCGGCGGCGGACGACGTGTCGATCGCCCCCGAGCCGGGCGCAGCGGATGGCTATTCCAGGATTGGTCCCGGTCCAATCGCCGCCATTCGTTTCAAATGGACTGTCCGCCGCGCGGACGATGGCCATTACTATGTCGACGAGACGATCGGCGAAACCATCGCGCCCGTGGTCACCGGTCCGATGTCGGGGGATGCTGCGGTGAGGTTCGTGGACGAGCGCGAGGATGAAGCGCGGCGGCGCTTCGAGGCGCTCAGAAGCGAAATGGCCGGACGCAGCGCGGCCGCGAGTTTGGTCCGCAGGGACAGCGATATCTAGCGTGCTTACGCCAGGGATCGGCTTGGCGCTCCCAGAAAATCCTTCTTGACGAGATCGACGCCGCAATGGCGCAGGATGTCGTAGGCCGTCGTGACGTGAAAAAAGAACTGCGGCACGCTGAACGTCAGCAACAGCGACAGGCCGGTGAACTCCCGCGTCGAGCCGTTTCTGAACGTGAAAATCACTTGCTTGCTTTCGGTGCCGTTGATCGTAGCCGGCTGCAGGTTCCGCATGAAGGCGACCACGGTAGCGATGCGCGCCTTCAGTTCGGGAAGATCCGGCTCGGCTTCCGGAAATACCGGTGCCTCAACGCCGGCCAACAAAGCGCAGGCGAGAAGCGCATGCCGGTTGGCCTCCCCGACCTGCCGCGTCAGGTTGTACATATTGGGATAGAGCCGCGCATTGAGCAGAACAGAGGGATCGATCTTTTTCGCCTCGGCGTAAGCGGCGGCACGGTCGAGAAGGTCGGACATGTTGCCGAGAAAATGCGTGAAGACCTCGACCGACATCTGATGCATTGAAATCGTCACCGTTGTTATCCTCTTTCCTCGCAGCGAATTCCGGCGGTCTCGTTAGCAGTCTATCCCCAACTTTCGCAATCACCGTTGCGTCCCGGTCGACCGCCTGGTTTTGAAACCGGCCGTACCACGATATGCTGCGAGGCGCAGCATGGTCACCGGGTTCAAGGAGTGGCCGGTTCTGCGTCCCGGAGGAATAAATGGTTCGAGTTCTGTGGTCTCTCACCGTCGCCTTTTTGCTGGTGGCGGCTTCGGCCCATGCCCAGCAGGCCTCCCGGCTCGACGAGATCGTCAAACGCGGCAGCCTGCGCGTCGGTCTGACCGGCGACTATCTGCCGTTCAGCTCGCTCGACAAGGAGACCTCGAAATTCCGGGGATTCGACGTCGACATGGCGGAGGCGCTGGGCAAGGTGCTCGGTGTCAAGGTCGACTATGTCCACACCGCGTGGCCCAGGCTGATGCAGGATTTCGAAGCCGACAATTTCGACATCGCGATGGGCGGCGTTTCGATCACGCTGGACCGGCAGAAGAAGGGCCTGTTCTCGACACCCATCATGCGCGAGGGCAAGACGCCGATCGCGCGATGCGGGGACACAAGCAAATACCAGACCCTCGCCGATATCGACAGGCCCGGCACGCGCGTCATCGTCAATCCCGGCGGCACCAATGAGCGATTTGCGAAGGCCAACATCAAGAGCGCCGAGATCAAGACCTGGAACGACAACGTCACGATCTTCGACGAGATCGCCAAGGGAGACGCCGATCTGATGATGACGGATGCCTCTGAGACGCGGTACCAGCAGAAACTTCACCCCGGCGTGCTGTGCGCGGTGCATCCGGACAAGCCATTCGACTTCGCCGAGAAGGCCTACTGGATGCAGCGCGACCCGGCGCTGAAGGCGTTCGTCGATCAATGGCTGCACCTCGCGCAAGAGGATGGCAGCTTCCGGAAGATTTACGCCGCCTGGTTTGAATAAATCGGGTATTTTCCAGCAATTGGCCGCGTTTAGGGTCCTCAATTGGACTGCGTTGCGAAGCCATTGAACCAAAATCGCCAATCCCCGACTCATATTCTGAAAGTGATGTAGGTCACGTTACAGTGGATTGCCGAAGCGTAGGGTCGGAATTGGGATTCCACCTGCTCAGGAGGTCATGATGAAGAAGCTTCTTGCCGTCGCCGCTTTTCTGCTGGCGAGCACCGCTGCGCAGGCCCAGTACACCTTCGAATATGGCGGGCGTACCATCCGCATCGATCCGGATCGCGGCACGGTGTCGATCCCGGGCGTCTACGACAACACCGGGCGGCGGACCAAGCGCTCGCATGGCGATCAGGATAGCGACCGCTCCCGCAAGCAAACGCCGCAGCAGGCCAAGGTCGATCCGCGAGCCCCCGCCGCGGAACCATCGGCGACCGAACAGGCCCCCGCGAACACACAAGCTCCGCCTTCAACCGCCACTGCAACCGTCGCGCCCGCGGATACCGCGGCTTCGACCCAAGCTCCCGCCGCGCAGCCGGCGGCTGGCGCACCCGCGCCGCAAGTTCAGCAGGATGCCGCCGTTCCCCTGTCCAAGCCTGCCGCTCCCGAGATGGTCGCGACGACCGCGCCGGCTCCAATCCCCCCTGCTCCCGCGGTTCAGCAGGCCAATTCGCCGCTTGGCGTGTGGCTGACCGAGGAGAAGGAAGGCAAGGTCAGAATCGAGCAATGCGGCGCCAACCTCTGCGGCTATTCCGTGGACTCGAAATCGAACCAGAACGGCGAACAGGTTCTGATCAACATGAAGCCCGGCAAGGACTCCAAATGGAGTGGGCGAATCCTCGATCCCAACAGCGGCAGCACCTATGACTCGACGATCGCGCTGAAGGGGCCGGATACGCTTCGCGTTCAGGGTTGCGCCTTCGGCGGCATGTTCTGCGGCGGCCAGACCTGGAGCCGCGTGAACTAGGGCTGCCCACGCCCCGAACTCGCGGCGGCCGTTGAGAGGACGACGCCGATAGCTCATTGCGCGAAGAACCTCTTTGCGTCGGTCACACGCGGCATGATGGCCTAGAAAAACTGATGTATCCGGACAGAAGATCTGGTTTGATTTCAGGATGGCAATGGCTGCACTGCAGAGCGACCGAACGCAAAACAGGTGACACACATGCTCGACACCAAGGAAGTTGCCATCAGCCATTTGCAGCGCCGCAAGATCGAAGGCCGCGTGCTCATCCCGTTCATTCAGGTTTTGCGGGACAAATTCGGCGAGAAATCAGCGGCCGACGTCGTTGACGAGACCATTCGCCGGCTCGCCGGCGAAGAAGGTGCGCGATGGGCCGCGACCTTCGGGCAAACGACGGCGTCGCTGCGAAAGGTGGCGGAGGAGCTTTGGGCGGGCGGCGGAGGCATGGATGTCGAAGTGCTCAGTGAGTTCAACGACCATCTCGATTTCAACGTAACACGCTGTCAATATGCGGAGTTCTACAAGGAGTTGGGGCTGTCAGACCTCGGCTTGCGCATCCACTGCAATCGCGACCACGCCATGGTGGTCGGCTTCAACGACGAACTCGAATTGTCCCGAAGCCAGACCATCATGGAGGGCGCGAGTTGCTGTGATTTCAGATTTCGCCGGCGGATTTAGCTACCGCGAGGCGGCGTTATCCGACCTTCGCCGAGTATTCGGCGTCGGTCACCGGCTCCATCCAGGTCACGAAACTTCCGTCCAGTGCTTCCTGCATCGCGATGTGGGTCATGCCGTTGGCCGGTGAGGCACCATGCCAGTGCTTTTCGCCCGGCGGAATCCACACGACATCGCCGGGCCGTATCTCGAGTATCGGACCGCCCTTGGTCTGGACCCGGCCGACGCCCGCGACGACGTAGAGCGTCTGGCCGAGCGGATGGGTATGCCAGTTCGTCCGTGCGCCAGGCTCGAAGGAGACGCGGTTCGAGGCAACGCGCGCCGGGGCCTCAGTGGCGATGATCGGATCCTGCCAGACCGTGCCGGTGAAATATTCCTTTGGCGCCCGGCGGGTCGGCCGCGAGCCGGCGAGATGGATGTCCATGGCGTTCCTCCTGCGATGACAGACGTTATCAACCTGCATCCTGGTTATTTTTTCGATGCCGCATAACGCGCCTTGGTTTCGGCGTTCATGGGATAGAGACCCGGCAGCACCGCGCCGGCCTTCACTTCGTCGACGATCCAGGCTTCCATGCGCTCCTGCTCGGCGCCTTCGGCGAGAACCAGATCGAGGAAGGCCTGCGGGATCACCACGGCACCGTCCTGATCGGCGACGATGACGTCGTTCGGGAAGATCGCCACGCCGCCGCAACCGATCGGCTCGCCCCAGCCGACGAAGGTCAGCCCGGCGACCGAAGGGGGCGCCGCGTAACCATCGCACCACACCGGCAGATTGGTGCCGAGCACACCCTCGAGATCGCGCACCACGCCGTCGGTGACCAGTGCAGCCACCCCGCGCTTGACCATGCGCGCGCACAGAATATCGCCGAAGATGCCGGCGTCGGTGATGCCCATGGCGTCGACCACGGCGATGCAGCCTTCCGGCATGGCCTCGATCGCGGTCCGGGTCGAAATCGGCGACGACCAGGATTCCGGCGTTGCCAGATCCTCGCGCGCGGGCACGAAGCGCAGGGTGAAGGCCGACCCGACCAGCCGTTTCTGTCCCGGCCGCAACGGCCGCGCGCCGCGCATCCAGACGTTTCGCAAGCCCTTCTTGAGCAGGACCGTGGTGATGGTCGCGGTGGTCACGCCGGACAGCGTCTTGATTGCTTCGGGGGTCAGGGACATCGAAAACAGAGCTCCGCTAAGGGATTGATTGGCCGGCGCATCTTGCGGGGCGCAGGCATCGCGTCAAGTGGCGTTGCCGGGCTTGGCTGACGGAGCTGCCCAAACGCGCGATCAGCCCAGTTTATCGCCGCTATGCCGATTAATTTATTGAACTTGCAGGCCCATTTGCTCTGAGGTGAATTCCACTCGGCAACAAGATCGGCTAGTGTAGCCCGGCATGGCCGTGACGCTCTCCCCGCCCCGTATTCTGCCAAGTGGCGACAGCGCCATCACGGTCGAATTCAGCCGCAACATCGACGATGCCGCAAACCAGCGGGTTCTGGCGCTCGACGGTACGCTGGCGAATGAGCCGGTCGAGGGTGTCACCGAGACGGTTCCGACCTATCGATCCCTCCTGGTGCATTATGATCCCGCGCGGGTCGATTTCGAGACGCTCGGCGAGAAGCTTGTCACGCTTGCGCAACGGCCGGTTCCGCCAGCCGCAAAGACGCGACGCTGGCGCATCCCGGTGGTCTATGGCGGCGAGCACGGCATCGATCTCGAGGATGTCGCCAGGACGCTCAAGACCACGCCCGATGACATCGTGGCGCGCCATGTCGCCGGCGACTACCGGGTGGCCATGATCGGCTTTACGCCGGGATGGTCCTACCTCAGCGGGCTCGAGAAATTCCTGCACATGCCCCGGCGGCAAAATCCGCGGCTGTTGACGCCGGCCGGCACGATTTCGATCGGCGGGGTGCAGACCGGCGTGCAGTGCCTGGCCGGTCCGAGCGGCTGGCATCTGTTAGGGCGGACCGCGGTGAGAACCTATCAGTTGCACCGCGACCCCACCTTTCTGCTGGAGCCCGGCGACCGCGTGAAATTTTCGCCAGTCGATGCCAAGACCTTTGCCGAGCAGGACCGCGCCGCGGCCGGCGGCGAGCTCGTCGCCGAGTTGATGGCGTCATGAGCAAGCTCGTCGTTTCCACCATCGGGCCGGCAAGTTCGGTGCAGGACGGCGGCCGCCACGGCGCGCAGCGCTACGGCCTGACGCCGAGCGGCGCGATGGACCCACTCGCGCTCGCGGCGGCGAATACGCTGGCCGGAAACGGCGCCTTCGACGCTGCGATCGAGATCGGCCCGTTCGGCGCGGCCTTTACCGCCCGCGAAGGCACGGTGCGCGTGGCGCTCTCGGGAGCGCCGCGCAGCGCCGATATCGCCGGTCGCGCTGTTGCGTGGGATAGTTCGACGACGCTGGCGGACGGCGAAACCCTGACGCTCGGCTTTGCCCGGGGCGGCGCGTTCAGCTATCTCGCGATCGAGGGCGGGATCGCAGGCGAGCCCGTGTTCGGTAGCCTCGCGGTCAATGCCCGCGCCGGCCTCGGCAGCCCCTATCCGCGTCCGCTGCAGGCCGGCGACGAATTGCAGACGCGCGCCGCCAGCGGTGTCGCCGAGCGCCGGATCGAGCTTCCCGCCGTCGCCGAGGGGCCGATCCGGGTGGTGATGGGGCCGCAGGACGACGAGTTCGGCGAGGAAGCCAAAGCCCTGTTTTTCGACAGCGAGTGGAAGATCTCGGCGACCAGCGATCGCATGGGCTACCGGCTCGAAGGTCCCGTGATAACGCATCTGCACGGCCACAACATCGTCTCCGACGGCACCGTGAACGGCAGCATCCAGGTGCCCGGCAACGGCGCGCCGATCGTGTTGATGCCGGACCGCGGCACCAGCGGCGGTTATCCCAAGATCGCAACCTTGATCACCGCCGATCTCGGGCGGTTCGCGCAGACTCCGGCCGGCAAAGCCTTCCGGTTCAAGGCCGTCAGCATGGCGGAAGCCCAAGCTGAGGCCAGGAAATTCGCCAAGCTGCTCCGTACCCTGCCCGACTTGCTCCGCGCCATTGAGAATTTTGATCTCAACATCGAAGCGCTCAGGGATGCTAATGTCGCGGGCAGTGCCGTCAGCGCCGTCGATGCCAGAACATGGCAGGCGCCCTCCGCGGATGCTTTGGCGCAGGACTGACCGACGAGACTGACGAAGATCCACTCGCGCTAGGGGACAGACATGACCACCATCGATCTCAACTGCGATCTCGGCGAAAGCTTCGGGCCATGGGAGATGGGCAACGACGCGGCCATGATCGAGCTTGCGACTTCGGTCAACATCGCCTGCGGCTATCACGCCGGCGATGCCGACATCATGCGCAAGACCGTGGAACTGGCGAAAGCGCGTGGCGTCTCAATCGGCGCGCATCCCGGCTACCGCGATCTGCACGGCTTCGGCCGCCGTCCCTTCCCCGGCATGAAGGCGTCGGAGATCGAAAACCTCGTCGCCTACCAGATCGGCGCGCTGCAGGCGATCGCAATCGCGGCCGGCCACAAGGTCACCCATGTCAAGGCGCACGGCGCGCTGTCGAATGTCGCCTGCGAGGACGACATGACCGCCAAGGCCATTGCCTCGGCGATCAAGGCGGTCGACCCCAATCTGGTTTTCGTGGTGCTCGCGAACTCGAAGCTGGTGCAAGCCGGCGAAGCCGCCAATTTGCCGATGGTGCACGAAGTGTTCGCCGACCGCGCTTATGAAGATGACGGCTCGCTGGTGTCGCGCCGCAAACCCGGTGCGGTGCTGCATGGCGCAAAGGAAATCGCGGACCGGGTGGCGCGGATGGTGCAGGATGGCGCGGTGGTTTCAGTCACGGGCAAGGTGATCAAGATGCGGACGGATACCGTGTGCATCCACGGCGACACGCCCGGCGCCGTCGATATCGCGCGCGGAGTGCGGCAGGCATTGAAGGACGCCGGTATCGATGTAGCGCCGTTCAAGAAGACGATTTAGCGCGCTGATCACCGGGCGAATCAGAACGGGTGGATCGAGAGCGAGCCGAATACCACGGCCGCGATCAGGGCGAAGGCGCCGTAGAGCGCCGCCGCATGGAACCCGTTTCCGGTTCGTCGAGAGAGGGAGCGCGCATAAAAATGCAGGCGGGCTTCCGCCGATAGTTCGCGCATGGTGGATCTCCAACGCCCCATCGCGCGCATTGAAATACGCTTCGCGGCGCCGCGCAAGACAACCCTGCAAATAGCGATATGAAAGCTTCGTGAGGCCCCGATCGGAGTCAAACTTTCTCCGGAAGGGATTCGCACGAGAATATTATTCGGCCCGATTTGAGCGAATTGGAACCCGATCAATAGACGTCCAATTGGAACCGCCCCTTTTTCTTGAGTTCCCCGACAAAGAGTACCGCTTCGTCGGTCGTCCGCGCGCCGAATTGTGCGACGATATCGACCAGCGCACGCTCGACATCCTTCGCCATCCGCTTGGCGTCGCCGCAGACGTAGATATTGGCGCCTTCGGCCAGCCAGTTCCACAATTCGCGGCCGACCTCACGCATGCGGTCCTGCACGTAGAATTTCTTGTCGCCGTCGCGCGACCACGCCAGCGACATTCGTGTCAGGAGCCCTGCGGTCTTCAACGCATTCAGTTCGTCGGAATAGAAGAAGTCGCAGTCGCTGCGCTGATGGCCGAAGAACAGCCAGTTCTTCCCCTGCGCGCCGGTGGCCTTGCGGTCGAGCAGGAACGCGCGGAACGGCGCGACGCCGGTGCCGGGTCCGATCATGATGATCGGGACCTTCGGATCCTGCGGCAGCGCGAAGCCGTGGGCCTTCTGCACATAGACCTTGACCGCGTCGCCGGGGTTGATGCGCTCGGCGAGGAAGGTCGAAGCCACGCCCAGGCGCTTGCGCTTGCCGACCACGTAACGCACGCAGTCAACCGTCAGCGACAGCTTGCCCGGCGTAGCGTTGTGCGACGACGAGATCGAATAAAGCCGCGGTTGCAGCGGCTCCAGCGCCTCGACAAAAGCTTCGGGATGCGGGCGAACGCCGGAGAATTTCTGCAAGGCCGCCATCACGTCGAGCGTCTCGGCATCGCCGTCGGGATCTTCTCCCTGCGCCAGCGCGCGCGCCTTCTCGCGCTGCGCGCCGCCGGTGATGAAGGAGAGCAGTTCGAACAGCGAATCCGGCGCCGGCGCCAGCGACACCTCCGACGTCAGCACTTCGCGCAGCGTCTTGCCTCTGACTTCGGTGGTGTGCGATGCGCCAAGCAGGGCAATGATCTGGTCGACATGGCCGAGCTCGTTGCGGGCGAAAATGCCGAAGGAATCGCCGACGACATAATCGAGGCCGCAGCCCGAGAGGTCGAAATCGACGTGCCAGGTTTCCTTTTCCGAACCAGGCTTGTTCAGTAGGCGACGCGACAGGAACGTGGCCGCCACCGGATTGTCTCGCGATCGGCCGGGCTCCGCGGTCGGTGCAGACGCCGCTGCGACAGGCGCAGGCGCCGGTCCGGGCGATGCCGCTGGGGCCTTCTCCAGTTCCTCATGCAGCGCCTTCAGCATCCGCGCGGTTTCCTTGCCGCCGGGGACGCAGAGATTGAGCCGCGGCTCCGCCTTGCCGGCGATCGCCTCGGAATAGTCGTTGCAATTGTAGCCACATTGGCCGCAATCCTGCTGCGCCATCGCGGCCATCATCCGCCGTCGCATCGGGCGGCCTTCGGCGAGTTTCATGCGGTCGGCGATCGGCATGGTCTGGTCGTGCCAGGGCGCTTCGCCGTCGTCGCCATCGCCGCCGAGACCCTGCAACGCAGCGGCGCCCTGCTCGGCTGAAAGCGGCGTCGGTCCGTCGGTCGTCAGGAGCCCGGCAAAGAACCCGTTGAGCCAGGAGCGCTGCGCTTCCGAAAACGGGGCGCTTGCGGGAATGATTTCGATTTTGGGCGGAGGCGACATCTGGTTCATGTGGAAGCCTCTGCTTCAGCAAGCTCGCGCAAGGTTTCGCCGTCGTGGCGGCGCGCGAATGTCAGGAACGTTTCTTCCGGTGAGGATCGGTGGGCCAGATAGGCCTTTAATAATTTCTCCACCGTCCTCGGCGCGTCTTCGGCCTTGAGGTCGTGATAAACCTCTTGCCCGATATCGGCATTTGGACCGAAGCCGCCGCCGGCGAACAGATGATAGCCCTCCACGGTATCGTCCTCCTCGCCGACCGGGACCTTGGCGCCGATCAGCCCGATATCGCTGATGTAGTGCTGCGCGCAGGAATGGTGACAGCCGGTGAGATGGATGTTGAGCGGCGTGTCGATGTCGACGCGAGGCTCGCACCAGTCGCCAATGGCGGCCGCGTGGCGCTTGGTGTCGGAGGCCGCGAACTTGCAGCCGGCGTTGCCGGTGCAGGCGATCAGGCCGGCGCGGATCTGCGATGCGCTGGTCGAGAGGCCGGTTGCGTCGATGGCCGCAACCGCCAGCCGCACATTCTCGTCCCGCACGCCCGATATCAGGAGGTTCTGCCAGACCGTCAGCCGGATATCGCCGTCGCCGAGATCGTGCGCGATCTTTGCCAGCCCGCGCATCTGCTCGCAGGTGACCTTGCCGAGCGGCAGCGAAACGCCGATCCAGCTCACGCCTTCCTGCTTTTGCTGGTGCACGCCGATATGCGCCATGCGGTCGAAGGCCGGCCGCGACGCAAGCGCTTCGCCCGGCACCCGGGTCAGGGCATGGCCGAGTTTTTCCTCGACCAGGGTGATGAATTTCTCCATGCCCATGCCGTCGATGACATATTTCAGGCGCGCCTTAAGCCGGTTGGTGCGGTCGCCGAGGTCGATGAACACGCGGACAATGGCGTCGGCGGTCCTGGTCGCGTCCGCCGGCTTGACGATGATGCCGGTCGCCTTGGCAAAATCCTTGTGGCCGGTGATGCCGCCGATCCCCAGCCGGAACCAGATGCCGGGCTCCACGCCGAAGCCGTCCTTCACCTCGATCGCAGCAAAGGCGATGTCGTTGGTGTCTTCGAGCACGGCGATCCTGCCGGCGCCGTCAAACGCGACGTTGAACTTGCGCGGCAATCCCGTCAGCGAGCGGTCGTTGAGGATGTGATAGTGCCACTCCCTGGCATATTCGCGGGTGTCGAGCAGTTCCTGCGGATCGATCCCGGCGGTGGGCGTGCCCGTGACGTTGCGGATGTTGTCGGCGCCAGAGCCGCGCGAACACAGGCCGAGGTCCTGAATGCCCTCGATCAGGTCTACCGCGTGCTTCGGGGGAATTTCGCGCACCTGCAGATTGGCGCGGGTGGTGACATGGGCAAACGGCCCGCATAGCCGCTCGGCGAGATCGGCCATGCCCGACAACTGCCAGTGCTTCAGGATGCCGTTAGGGATCCGCAGTCGGCACATGTAGGAATCCTGTGCCGGCGCGACATAGAACAGGCCGTAATAGCGCCAGCGAAAATTATCCGCCGGCGACGGGGCTGAATTGTTGTGCGCCTGCTCCTTCAGCCGCGGATAGGCGTCGAACGGATGTTCCTCGCGTTTGAATTTTTCCTGGTCGGCGAGTTTCTTGCCGGACGCGGTGACCTTGTCCTGCGCCCTGATATGCGCGGCATCGGGGCCGCTCGGCTCGGTATTCGCCTTGCCGGCGCTGGCGCCGCCGAGGCCGCGCCCGACCTTGCTGATTTGAAGTCCGGTCGCAAAACCTTCGAGGTAGCGTTTCTGCTCGTCGGTAAAGTCGACAGAGAGGGGTTCGAGTTTCATGACGGGCGACGAAGCTCCTGCGGCCACGCTTGGTGGCTTCAACGGGAAAAGGAAACGCGACCGCGCTCAGATCGAACAGCGGTCCGGCCAGCCTCGTTGCTGCGGAAATCCATCTTTGACGGTGGCCAGCGGACATCGGCGACGGCTGGCTGCACTGCAACATTCAAGTTGCGTGCCAGCCGGGCACGCAAGAAAGATATAGGTAAATCAATATGTTACGTGAAAATACTGGAGGCCGGGACCTGGCGACACAGCGAAATTCGGGCAGCCAGCCTAAATTTTAGCCTGCCGAGGCCACTGCCCAACATTGCTTCAAGCCTTGCCCAGCTCAGGATATCCGGCGTCCGATCGCGAAGGCGGCCAGATGGGCGCCGATATCGTTGGCATCGAACGGTGGACCGGCGAAGGCGCCGATCGTCTCAGAGGCGTCAGCGCCCTTCCCTTCGCGTCCCAGCGCCGCGTCGTAGAGGTCCGGCCTGAACACAGCCTCGGCGGTCTTGAGCGCCTGCGGGCTGAAGGAAGTCTGTCCCCAGCGCACCATCTGCGCGTAGAGCCATGCGGCCTGCACGGGATCGGGCCGCGCGGCGCCTTGCCGTGCAACCAGCAGATAGCGGCCGCTTTCACGCATGGTTCCGTCCGGCGATATCTTCAGCCGGCCGTCGAGGGTCCGCTGGATCACGTCGGCGTCGACGCCGATCCGCTCCGGTGCGCTGAGAATGCGCGCGGCCTCGGCGCGGTTTTGCGGCTGCTCGATGAATTCGGCGGCGCGGAACGCGGCCCGGACCAGCGCGGCAACGACTTGCGGATTCTTTTCCGACCAGTTCTGCCGGACCGCGAGCACCTTTTCCGCGGCGCGCACCAGAATGTCCGAGACGAAATGCAGGATATGGCCGACGCCGCTGTCGACGGCGATGGAATTCCAGGGAGCGCCAACGCAGAACGCATCGACGTGGCCGTTAGCGAGGCTGTCCACCATATAAGGCGGCGGCAGCACGACGAGACGAACGTCCTCGTCGGGGTCGACGCCGCCCGCGGCCATCCAGAACCGCAATTGGTAATTGTGGGTCGAGAACGGAAACGTCATTCCGAACGTCAGCGGCTCCGCGCCGCTCTTGCGCCGCGCGGCGACCACGCGCGCCAGCGCCAGCGCGGTCGCCATCGGATCGAACCGGTCGCCGTCGATTTCACTGAGGATCGCCGCATGCAGTGCCGGCGAGACTGTGATGGCGTTGCCGTTGAGGCCGAGATTGAACGGGGCGGAGATCGGCACCTTGACGTGACCCAGTCCGAGGCTGGAGGCGATCGCGACGGGTGCCAACAGATGCGCGGCATCGAACAGGCCGATGTTGAGCTTGTCGCGGACATTGGACCACGACACTTCCCGCACCAGCGTGACGTCGAGCCCTTCCGCCGCGGTAAATCCCTTGTCGACGGCGACGATCAGCGCCGCGGCGTCGACCAGCGGAATGAAGCCGATGTGAAGCGGGTGGGTCATTTCAGCAACTCCGACGCGGTCAGGATCGACTGTGCGATCTCGCCGATCTTCTTTTTCTCGCGCATCGCGGTCGAGCGCAGCAGCACATAGGCCTCGTCTTCGGTGAGACCCTTCAGCTTCATCAGGATTCCCTTGGCGCGGTCGATCACCTTGCGGTCTTCCAGCGCGGATTTGGCGCGATCGAGTTCGCCCTGCAGCTTCGCGAAGGCGTTGAAGCGGGAGATGCAGAGGTCGAGGATCGGCTTGATGCGCTCCTTTTTCAGGCCGTCGACGATATAGGCGGAAACGCCGGCATCGACGGAGGCCTGGATCGAGGCCGCATCGCTCTGGTCGACGAACATCGCGATCGGCCGGCGCACCGCACGGCTGACCTGGAACATCTGCTCCAGCACGTCGCGGCTGGGATTTTCCAGATCGATCAGGATGACGTCGGGATCGAGCGCATAGATCCGAGCCAAAAGGCTCTGCATTTCGCTGATGTGGACCACGCCGGTAAAACCCGCTTCCCGCAGCCCCTCCTCGAGGATCGCTGCGCGGATAGGGCTTTCGTCGACAATGACGATTTTTGGTAACTGGTCGGCGCCCATCGGTGACTCGCGTTCCGGCAGTACATCAATAGCACGCCGCAAGCCCGCTCAAAGCCTTGTAATTATGAGAAAATAGGACTAGCTCCTGCGCACCAATCGGACAAATCAAAATATGCAACAGGCCGCCGCGCCCAAAGTCAGCTTTGTTTCCCTGGGGTGCCCCAAGGCGCTGGTGGATTCCGAGCGCATCATCACCCGGCTGCGTGCCGAGGGATATGAACTGGCGCGCAAGCACGATGGCGCTGACCTCGTCATCGTCAACACCTGCGGCTTTCTCGACAGTGCCAAGCAGGAATCGCTCGGCGCCATCGGCGAGGCGATGGCCGAGAACGGCAAGGTCATCGTCACCGGCTGCATGGGCGCGGAGCCCGAGCAGATCGAGGCCGCGTATCCCGGTGTGCTGTCGATTACCGGGCCGCAGCAATATGAAAGCGTGCTCGATGCCGTGCACCGCGCGCTGCCGCCGGTGCATAATCCGCACCTCGATCTGGTGCCGCCGCAGGGAATCAAGCTGACGCCGCGGCACTACGCCTATCTGAAGATTTCCGAAGGCTGCAACAACCGCTGCAGCTTCTGCATCATCCCGAAGCTACGCGGCGACCTGGTGTCGCGTCAGGCCAATGACGTGCTGCGCGAGGCGGAAAAACTGGTCACCGCCGGTGTCAAGGAATTGCTGGTCATCTCGCAGGACACCTCAGCCTATGGCGTCGATCTGAAATACGCCGAAAGCCCGTGGAAGGACCGCGCGGTCCGCGCCAAATTCTTCGATCTCGCAAAAGAGCTCGGCGAATTCGGCGCCTGGGTGCGGCTGCAATATGTCTACCCCTACCCGCATGTCGACGAGGTCATCGGCCTGATGACCGAAGGCAAGATCCTGCCCTATCTCGACATCCCCTTCCAGCACGCCAGCCCGGAAATCCTGAAAGCCATGAAGCGTCCGGCGGCGCAGGACAAGACGCTCGGGCGGATCCAAAAGTGGCGCGAGCAATGTCCCGAGCTGACCTTGCGCTCCACCTTCATCGTCGGTTTCCCCGGCGAGACCGATTCCGATTTCGCCTATCTGCTCGACTGGCTCGATGAGGCCGAGATCGACCGCGTCGGCTGCTTCAAATACGAACCGGTCGCGGGGGCTTCATCGAACGCGCTTCCCGATGCCGTATCCGACGAGATCAAGCAGGAGCGCTGGAACGCGCTGATGGCACGGCAGCAGAAGATTTCCGCTCGCCGGCTGAAGCGCAAGGTCGGCATGCGGCAGCAGGTCATCATCGACGAAGTCGGCCCGACCGTCTCAAGGGGCCGCTCGAAAGCGGACGCGCCGGAAATCGACGGCGCGGTGTATCTCTCCAGCCGCCGCCCGCTGAAGGTCGGCGAGATCGTCACCGCGAAAATCGAGCGATCCGACGAATACGACCTGCACGGCAGCGTCGCGGGGTTCTAGGCCCGCTTGACAGCGCAGGCCGTTCGGCTGTATGGGCCTGTCCCATGAATTTCAACCGGACCCAACTCCGCGCCACCCGCCGTCGTCACGTCCGTGACGATGATCGTGCGCGCCGTGTCCGACGACAACGCTGAACAACTGAAATCAGCAACGTTTTCGAGAAGGCCGCACCCTGAAAAGTGCGGCCTTCTCGCGTTTTGGCCCGCCTTTCCATTTCAACCCGAGGAGTTTGCCATGAACATCGCCACCCATCCGTTCGACGCGCTGATGAACATCACCGCCCGCCCGCCGGTCGTGTTCGTCCGTGGCGAAGGCGCGTTTCTGTGGGATGACCATGGCAAGCGCTATCTCGATTTCATGCAGGGCTGGGCGGTCAATTGCCTCGGCCACTCCCCGGCCATCGTTGCCGACGCGCTGGCCGCGCAGGCCAGGCTGCTGCTGACGCCAAGCCCGGCCTTCTACAACGGTCCCAGCCTCAAGCTTGCGAAGGCGCTCGCCGATCACAGTTGCTTCGATCAGGTGTTCTTCGCCAATTCGGGAGCGGAAGCCAATGAAGGGGCGATCAAGCTTGCGCGCAAATACGGCGCGCTGCACAAGAACGGCGCCTACGAGATCATCACCTTCGAGGGCGGCTTCCACGGCCGGACGCTGGCGACGATGTCGGCCTCCGGCAAGAAGGCGTTTGAACCGCTGTTCGAGCCCAAGGTCTCCGGCTTTCCCAAGGCACAGCTGAACGACCTCGCCTCCGTGCAGCGCCTGATCACGGACAAAACGGTCGCCGTGATGCTGGAGCCGATCCAGGGCGAGGCCGGCGTGTGGCCCGCGACCATTCCGTTCCTGCGCAATCTGCGCGAGCTGACCAAGGCGCACGGCCTGTTGCTGATCGTCGACGAGATCCAGACCGGCATGGGCCGCACCGGAAAGCTGTTCGACTACGAAAATGCCGGCATCGAGCCTGACATCATGACGCTCGGCAAAGGCATCGGCGGCGGCGTGCCGCTCGCGGCCCTGCTGGCGACGCAGGCGGCTTCCTGCTTCGAGCATGGCGACCAGGGCGGCACCTTCAACGGCAACCCGCTGATGTGCGCGGCGGGGCTTGCGGTGCTGCAGCATGTTGCCGAGCCCGCCTTCCTGAAATCGGTCACCGACGCCGGCCTCTATCTGGAGAGCGAACTGCAGCGAATCTCGGCGCGCCACGGTCTCGGCGAGGTCCGCGGCCGGGGCCTCTTGCTCGCTCTCGACCTGAAAATCCCGATCGCGGCATCGATCGTCGCGCAGGCCTTTGAGGATGGCGTGCTGCTCAACGCGCCGCGGCCGGACGCGCTGCGTTTCATGCCGGCGCTGAATGTCACGCGCGCGGAAATCGCGCTCATGATCGAGTGTCTGGACGCGATCCTCGCCAAGATCGGCGCCGCGAGGCTGGTGGCGTAGCCGCATCACAGCCGTCATTGCGAGCGAAGCGAAGCAATCCATAGCAGCCAGAAAACTGGATTGCTTCGTCGGTGCGCTCCTCGCAATGACGAGAGAGAAACGGGACGGTGGTGGCCGCCTACGGCTTCAAAATCGAGGCGCCCGTGGTGGCCCGGCTTTCCAGATCGGTATGGGCTTTTGCCGCATCCTTCAGCGCGTAGGCGTGGTTGATCGGCACGTGCAGCTTGCCGTTGATGACGGCGGCGAACAGTGTATCGGCGCCTTCGAGCAACTCCGAACGCTTGCCGATGTAGTCGTTGAGTTTCGGGCGCGTCGCAAACAGCGAGCCATGATTGTTGAGTTCGGCGATCGAGAACGGCGGCACCGGACCTGAGGCGTTGCCGAAACTCACGAACAGCCCGCGCGGTTTCAGGCAGGACAGCGAGCCCGGAAACGTGGTCTTGCCGACGCCGTCATAGACGACGTCGCAAAGTTCGTTGCGGCTGATCTGCTTGACGCGCGCCACGAAGTCTTCCTCGTTGTAGAGGATGACGTGGTCGCAGCCATTGGCGAGCGCGAGATCCGCCTTTGCCTTGGAGCCGACCGTGCCGATGACATGCGCGCCGAGCGCCCTTGCCCACTGGCACGCCAGCAAGCCAATACCGCCGGCGGCGGCATGGATCAGCACCCGATGATGCGGCTCGACCTTGAAGGTCTTGTGCAGCAGATACCAGACCGTCAGCCCCTTCAGCATCAGCACCGCGCCCTGCTCGTAGGTGATGTGGTCGGGCAATTTGACTAGCCTCTCCGCGGGGATGTTGCGTTCGCTGGCGTAGCCGCCGAGGTTCGCATAATAGGCGACGCGGTCGCCGGGATGAAAATTGGTCACGCCCGGGCCAACTGACAACACCTCTCCCGCCGCTTCATTGCCGACCACGAATGGCAGTCCCGGCGCCTTGTAGAGACCGGTACGGAAATAGACGTCGATGAAGTTCAGGCCGACGGCATGCTGGCGGATGTGGACCTCGCCCTGCCCCGGCGCGGGCACGTCCACGGCCTCGTAAACCAGGGCTTCGGGCCCCCCCACCTTGTGCACCCGCACGGCCTTGGTCATTTCAGGGTCTCCCTGGGCAATTCATTTGCAATCAACCGAATGCCATCGAGGCAGCCTTGTCAACTCAATGGCCGCGCGAACGCGTGCCCGACGGGTTAACGGGCTTCCTGCGGTTGCGCTTGGCCAGCACGTTGAAAAACTCGACCGCCACCGAAAACGCGATCGCGAAATAGATGTAGCCGCGCGGGATGTGAAACTTGAATCCGTCCGCCACCAGCGCGACGCCGATCAGTACCAGGAATGCCAGCGCCAGCATCTTGGTGGTCGGATGCTCGGCCACGAATCGCGCGACCGGGCCGGACGAGACATACATGATGAAACAGGCGATGACGACGGCAGCGATCATGATCTCGAGATCCTGCGCCATGCCGATCGCGGTGATGATGGAATCCAGCGAGAACACCATGTCGATGATCACGATCTGGACGATGATCCAGAAGAACGCCCTGCTCCGGGGGGCCGCATCGTCGTCTTCGTCGCGCGCTTCCACTTCGCTGTGAATTTCATGGGTGGCCTTGGCAATCAGGAACAGCCCACCGCCGATCAGGATGAGGTCGCGCCAGGAAAAGCCTATGCCCTTTATGGTGAGGATGTCCTGCGTCAGCCCGATCAGCCACACCAGCAGGCTGAGCAGCACAATTCGAAACACCAGCGCCAGCGTGAGGCCAATCTGTCGCGCGCGCTTTGCCTGCCGCGCGGGTATGCGCGAGACGATCACCGACAGGAAAATCACGTTGTCGATGCCGAGAACGATCTCCAGCGCCGTCAGCGTCAACAAGGCGGCCCAGGCCTCCGGGCTGGTCCACAATTCGATCATGCGTGAAACGATTTCGCCAGCCGGAACATGGCGTCGCTTCCGACCATCCAGGCGGCAATGAAGCACAATCCGACGGTGACGGGCGGCGACACGTCGAAATCGCTTGCCAGCGTGACAATGGCGAGCACCGCCCAGGCTCCGAGCAGCGAGAGCGTGATGGGACGCAGCCGCACGACGCGGATCGGATGCAGCACGTGGAACGGAACGAACGTCAGAACGATCAGAATGGCGATCCCAAGGCTCGACGGCACCGGCGGCAAATGCAGCAGGAACAGATAGAACGCTGCCGCATTCCACAATCCAGGAAACCCGCGAAAATGATTGTCGGCGGCCTTCATGCGGCGGTCTGCGAAATAGAGCGCTCCGGACACGGCAATTCCCATCCCAAGCAGCGGCGCCGCCAGTGGCAGCAAGAGTCCGCTGGCGGTAATGGCATAGGCCGGCACGAAGACATAGGTGACGAAATCGACCACGAGGTCGAGCACGTCGCCCGACCAGTTCGGCAGCACGCGCACGACATCCAGCCGGCGCGCGATCGGGCCGTCGACGGCGTCGACCACCAGCGCCACCCCAAGCCAGGCAAACATCGCCGACCAGTGCTCGCGCACGGCCTCGAGCAGCGCGAGCAACGCGATGCCCGCGCCGAGCGCGGTAAAGATATGCACGGAAAATGCGGCGGCCCGCATTCGCGGCGGCGTGGACGAATCCTGGCGGCTCATCTCGTTCATTTGCCCGGCAGGACTATCAGGAATCGTCCCGATTTGCACATTCGCCGTTGCGGCGATCCGCCGCGTAAGCCGCCGGAACCATGGCAGGCCGATGCGGGCTTGAAAATGCCGCCGGGAACGTCAATTGTTGAGATATGAACGATACATCAGCCACCTACGACGTCGCCGTGGTCGGCGGCGGTCCCGCCGGACTTAGCGCGGCGCTCGCCCTGGCCCAGGCCGGCGCCAAGACGGCCCTGATCGCCCGCCATGCGCCCTATGCCGACAATCGCACCACGGCGTTGTTGGGCGGCTCGGTCGATTTCCTGCAGTCGCTGGATGTGTGGCCGCGCTGCAGGGACAATGCGGCGGCGTTGCAGGCGATACGCCTGGTCGACGATACCGGCCGGCTGATCCGCGCCCCCGAGGTGCGATTTTCGGCCGACGAAATCGGCCTCGACGAATTCGGCTACAACATCGAAAATCGCCTGCTGATGGCCGCGCTGGAAGAGCGCGCGGCCGAACTTGCCGCGCTGACGCGGTTCGACGACGAGGCCGATACGGTCAGCCCCGCTGAGGCCGAAGTGACGATCCGCACGCACGAAGGAAAGTCCCTTTGCGCGCGGCTGGTGGCCGGCGCCGATGGCCGGCAATCGCTCTGCCGCGAAGCCGCCGGCATCGCGGTTACGCGCCGCGACCTCAAGCAGGCGGCGCTCACATTCAACGTCAGCCATTCGCGGCCGCATCGAAATATCTCGACCGAATTCCACACGCCGCAGGGGCCGTGTGTGTTCGTGCCGCTGCCCGGCGACCGCTCCAGCATCGTGTGGGTCGCAGCGCCAAAGGAAGCCGAGCGGCTGAAGTCGCTGTCCGACGATGAGTTGTCGCAAGCTGCCGAAACACAATCTCATTCGATTCTCGGGCGCCTCCAGGTCGAACTGGGGCGCCATGTGTTTCCGCTGGCGATCGAACGGCCGAGGCAATTCGCGAAGGCGCGCGTCGCGCTGGTTGGCGAGGCCGCGCATGTTATCCCGCCGATCGGCGCGCAGGGGCTGAACATGGGGCTGCGGGACGCAGCCGATCTGGCCGACCTCGTGCGCGACGCCATGGCCTTGGGTGAAGATCCCGGCTCGCCGCAGGCGATGATACGCTACGATTCGACGCGGCGCGCCGATGTGCTGAGCCGCACCTTCGCCATCGACATCGCCAACCGGTCGCTGCTCAGCGATTTCTTGCCCATGCAGTCGCTGCGCGCGGCCGGCCTGCATCTGATCGGTTCGTTCGGACCGCTTCGGCGCATCGCCATGCGCGAGGGGCTGGCGCCGTCGTGGCGGCCGACGCGGCGGGTTAGCTGATATTTGCCGCGTCATCCTCACATGAGCTGGCGCCCGCTTCGCCTGAAGGGCGCGATCTAAGGGAACACGATTCGGCCGGTCTGCAGCGCCCACATCACGCTGGTGAGCGTGACGACGGAGGCAAAGGTACCGATCAGCACCGCGACGGAGGCCGGCTCGATCCAGCTGTCGTTTTGCCGGGCGATTACGAACACGTTCAGCGCCGGCGGCAACGACGCCATCAATACCGCGGTCGCTGCCCACGGCTGCGCGAACGGTCCCAAGAGCAGCATCAACCCAAACACGACAAGCGGATGGATCAGGAGTTTTATGGCGATGACGCCGGGCACCTCCCAGGGCACCCGGCCGAACGGGCGCAGCGCCACCGTCACGCCGAGCACGAACAGCGCCGTCGGGGCCGCGGCGTTCTGCAGGAACAACACGGTCCGGTCGACGGCAACCGGCAGGTGCAAGTGCAGTGCCGCGGCCAGCGCTCCGAGGCAAGCCGACATGATCAGCGGGTTGAGCACGATCTGGCGCACCACGACGCCGAGCGTATGCCACAGCGTCGGATGCTTGCTGTCGGTGAGCGCGATCAAGAGCGGCACGATCGTGAACAGGAAAATGCTGTCGCAGCAGAAGATCAGCGCGGTCGGTGCCGCCGCCTTGGAGCCGAGTACGGCCAGCGCCAGGCCGGGGCCCATATAGCCGATATTGCCATAGGCTCCGGACAGGCCCGCGAGCGTCGCCTCGCGCAACGGCAGGCCGCCCAAGCGGCCCGTGAACAGCGCGAGGAAAAAGGCGGTGATCGTGCCCAGCGTCGTCGCGATCAGGAACGGCGGATTGTTGAGCTCCTCAAACGGCGTCTTCGACATGATGCCGAACAGCAGGGCCGGCAGCGAAACATAGAGCAGGAAAAAATTCATCCAGGCGAGACCCTGCTCCGGCAGGGCCTTGGCCTTGCCACAGGCGAAGCCGATGAAGATCAGACCGAAATACGGTAGTGCCAGGTTGAGGATATCGACCATGGAGAAGTGTCTTTTTCAAAGTTATGGCCCCGATCGGCGCGTGGGACGGACCAGCCAGGCAAAGGTTAATTCGCCGCTTTGCCTCTAGCATCGGCCACAATCATGGTCTATTCGACGAGACATGATAAAAGCGCGGACCGCCAAATTTCAGATCGGACAGATCGTCCGGCACCGGATCTTTTCGTTCCGGGGCGTGATCTTTGATATCGATCCGGAATTCAACAATACCGAGGAATGGTGGCTGTCGATTCCAGAGGACGTCCGGCCCCACAAGGATCAGCCGTTCTATCATTTGCTCGCCGAAAATTCGGATTCGGAATACGTCGCCTACGTCTCCGAGCAGAATCTTCTGCCTGACGATTCCGGCGAGCCGATCCGGCATTCGCAAGTTGCCGAGATTTTCGTCAAGGACAAAGCGGGTGGCTACCGCCCGCGCAATCCCTCGCTGAATTGATCCAGCGATCACAACCCATTTTGACCCATTCGAACAGATCGCTTCGTTAAATGAAAAAGGCGCCCGATTTGGGCGCCTTTTGTTTGTGGATAGAGAGCGATCGCTGGTTACTTCGCAGCTGGGTTGGCGGCGGCCGCGCCGGCGGGCGGATTGGCCTCGAGCTTCTTGCGCGCCTCTTCGGCGCGCTTCTGCAATTCTTCCTGCAGCTTCTTCTGGGTCTCCTCGAATACCTTCGGGTCAGTCGGGGGACCGTCATAGGCCTTGGCGAATTCGGCCAGCGGCAGCGGCAGCGTCAGCGGCGCGCCGTTGGAGTTGATGGCCTGCACCACCAGGTTCTGGCCCTTCTTCATGTTGGCGAGCAGTTCCGGGGTCACCTCGTAGTCCGACATGCAGCCATTGGCAAAGCAGATCACATAGGGGCTCTGCATCGGCGGGTTGCCGTCGACGATGACGCGGGTGCCGTGAACCAGTTGCATGCCGAGCGGCAGCGTGACGCGCAGGATCTTCTTCGGCTCGCCTTCGGGTTCGATGATGACGGCGGCGATCACGGGCTGGCCGGACTCGATGCGGCCATCCTTGCCGGTGAAGCAGACCTGCTTGGCGTTGGCATCCTGGCCCTTCAGGCAGAATTTGGTCCAGGGCGCGTAGATCAGCTGAACCTGCTGGTCCGGGGGCTGGGCACCCGCGGCAGGAGCTCCGGCCGCCGGCGGCGGCGCCTGCTGCGCGGTCGGCGCGGGTGCTGCCGGGGCGGCTTTCGGGGCAGCCTTGGGCGCCGCCCTCCCTTTCGGCGCGCCGGGGGCCGGCGCGGGCGTTTGCGCTTGGACGCTGGGGGCCAGCAAGGTGGCGGTCAGTGCCGTTGCCGCCAACAGGGCCAAAACCCGCCCACGCGGCCGAACCGACGCGGCCAAGATACGGAAATTCATTGCGGAAAACCCTTTCTGAACGGAAGCGCCCGAAACCGTTTTTAGGCACCGACACCCGGCCGCTTGGGCGGCTGTCTCCTTGCCAAATGAGGCGGATACGTGACAGTCCCTGCGGTCTTGGTCAATGGCACGCCTTCTTACAGCGGCAGGCGAAAAGATCAATGCCGACAAGCATATTTCATATTTGGCGGATGCCGGGCCGGACACCGGCGGCTATGCTAAAATTACTCCGTGAACAACGTCGAATCAAACCAGCGTACCGCGTGGAAAGTTGCAATCCGCACATGCGTTCGGGCTTGTTTCGGCGGCGTCCTGGCGCTCGCCTTCTCGCTGGCGTTGAACCCCGGCAAGGTGTTGGCGAAAGAGAGCTACGCCATCGCCATGCACGGCGCGCCGGCTCTGCCGGCTGACTTCGCCCACATGCCCTATGCCAATCCCGATGCGCCCAAGGGTGGCCGACTGGTGCAGGGCATTCTCGGCACGTTCGACAGCCTCAATCCCCTCATTGTCAGGGGCCTCGCCGTGCAGCAGATCAGGGGTTTTGTCGTCGAGAGCCTTATGGCGCGCGGCAATGACGAGGCTTTCACTCTCTACGGCCTGCTGGCCAGGAGCGTGGAGACGGATGACGCCAGAAACTACGTTACGTTTCGTCTCGATCCCAAAGCGCGCTTCTCCGACGGGCAACCGGTGACCGCTGAGGACGTGGTGTTTTCCTGGGCCTTGCTGCGCGATCATGGCCGCCCCAACCATCGCCAGTATTATTCCAAAGTCGTAAAGGCCGAAGCGATCGATCCGCTCACGGTCAGGTTCGACTTCGGAACCGCCGGCGACCGCGAACTGCCGCTGATCCTCGGCCTGATGCCGGTCTTGCCCAAGCATGCCGTCGATGTCGCGACCTTCGAGGACACCACGATGACGGCGCCGATCGGCTCCGGCCCCTATCGCGTCAGCGCGGTGAAGCCCGGCGCGAGCGTAACGCTGACGCGCAACCCCGACTATTGGGGCCGCGACCTGCCGGTCAATCGCGGCCTCTGGAACTTCGACGAGATCAGGCTCGATTTCTATCGCGAGGCGAACGGCCATTTCGAGGCGTTCAAACGCGGCCTTTATGATTTCCGGGTCGAGACCGAACCGCTGCGCTGGCATGACGGCTATGATTTTCCGGCCGCCCGCGATGGCGAAGTGATCCGCGATACCATCAAGACCGGAATGCCGCAGCCGTCGGATTTCCTGGTCTTCAATACCCGCCGTCCGATGTTCTCCGATGTCCGCGTGCGCCAGGCACTGACGCTGCTGTTCGATTTCGAATGGATCAACCAGAACTACTTCTTCGGGCTCTACGGCCGCTCGGCGAGCTACTTCGCAGGCTCCGAACTGTCAGCCTATGGCCGGCCCGCCGACGATCGCGAGCGCGAGTTGCTGAAGCCCTACGCATCCCAGATGCGCGCCGATATTATCGACGGCAGTTACCGCCTTCCCGTCAGCGACGGCTCGGGGCGCGACCGCGCCACGCTGCGCCGCGCGCTGACGCTGTTATCGCAGGCCGGCTACGATCTCGACGGCACGGTGCTGCGGCAGCGCGCGACCAGAGCCCCCCTCAGCTTCGAGATCCTGGTGACGACGCGCGACCAGGAGCGGATCGCGCTGGCATATCTGCGCGACCTGAAACGCGCGGGCATCGAGGCCACGGTGCGCGCGGTCGACCCGGTTCAATTCGACCAGCGCCGGCTCGCCTTCGACTTCGACATGATCCAGAACCGCTGGGATCAATCGCTGTCGCCCGGCAACGAGCAGTCGTTCTACTGGGGCAGCGAGGCCGCCGGCATCCAGGGCACGAGAAACTACATGGGGGCAAAGGACCCCGCCATCGACGCCATGATCGCGGCCATACTGGAGGCACGGGAGCACCCCGCTTTCGTCTCGGCGGTACGGGCGCTGGACCGGGCGCTGATGTCCGGCTTCTACGCTATCCCTGTGTTTAACGTGCAGGAGCAATGGATCGCACGGTGGAATATGATAGAACGGCCCAAGGCGGTCGCTTTGACCGGCTATCTCCCGGAAACCTGGTGGCAGAAGCCCGAGCGGCAACCAAAGTGATCCCGTGATCCAGAATACCGTATCGCCGACGCTTGATGTATTGTTTCGACGGATCCGGGCGCGAAAGCCGGACGCGTTGGCGTTGCTCGATCCCCTCAACAAGGCGCGCGTCACCGGGCAGCCGGCCAAGCGCCTGACCTTTGCGGGCGCCGACCGGGCGATCTCGGCGCTCGCGGCGCACTTCATCGAGGCTGGCTTGCCGAACAATTCCGTGATCGCGGTCCAGCTGCCCAACACGGTCGAACTCGCGTTGACGGTGCTTGCCGCGCACCGAGCCGGGTTGGTTGTCGCGCTGTTTCCGCTTTTGTGGCGGCAGGCCGAGTTGACGGTCGCCCTCAATCGCACCGGGGCACGTGCGATCGTGACGTTGAGCAGGATCGACGGCGTCAATCATGCCGATCTCGCGATGAACGCCGCGGCCGAAGCGTTTTCGATCCGCCATGTCTGCGGCTTCGGCACCGAGCTCCCTGAAGGCATGGCCTCGCTCGACATGGCCATCGAAAATCAATCCACCACCACCCGCCCCGTCGTGGAGGATGGCCGCAAGGCCGCGATCATCTCATTCGACGTGACGGCTGAGGGCTTCCGTCCGGTGCCGCGAACGCATCTGCATCTGATGGCGGGCGCGCTGGCCTTGTCGCTCGAAAGCGACCTGCCGCAGGGCGGGACGGTGATGTCGGCGTTCGCGCCGACCTCGTTCGCGGGGCTGGCATCCTCGCTGGCGGTCTGGCTGCTGACGGGAGGAACGCTGGCGCTGCACCATCCGTTCGACGGCGAGGTGCTCGAGCAACAGATCAACGAGCAGTTCTGCGATACGCTGATCGCGCCGGCACAACTGGCGATGCGGCTGGGCGAAACCGACATGGCCGCGCGGCTGCCGAGCTTGCGCAACGTGATCGGCCTTTGGCGTGCGCCCGAACAGGTCGCGTCGAGCCCGGCCTGGACGACGGAGAAAGTTGCCCTGACGGATATCTACCTGTTCGGTGAGGCCGGCCTGTTCGGCGCCCGCCGCAAGGGCGACGGCGCGCCGGCCCCGATCATGCCGGGAGCGCAGGGCGCGCCGCGCGAGAGCCTGGGCTCGTCGATTGGGGGCGAGATCTTTCTGACGCCGAGGGGAACGCTGGCCTTGCGCGGACCGATGGTGACGCCCGCGGCTTATGCCCCTCCCCGGCCAACCAGCGACTCGCTGGTGGCGGCGGAGCCGCCGCGCGATTTCGTCGACACCGAATATGCGGCGCGGATCGATCGAACGACCGGCGCGATCTGCATTACCGCGCCGCCCTCGGGCATCATGGCCGTCGGCGGCTACCGGTTCCTGTCACAGGACCTGCAGGAATGGGCGCGAAGGCTCGGACAGGGGGCGCTGTTGACGGCGCTGCCCGACCGCCTCAGCGGCCACAGGCTCGCCGGGCGCGCCCAGGACAATGCCCGCGCCCGCGATGCGCTGAGCGAGCTCGGCCTTAACCCGCTGATGGTGGAAGCCTTTCGCGAGCGGACCGGCCAGGCCTAATTCAAGTCGAAGCTTCGCGTTGACGGGCCATTAAGGCCGGCAAACTAGGATCCCGCGCTCCAAGCGATTGTGCCGATCCGAGTTTCCAGATGTCCCAGCAAGGCCCGATCATCGTCGTATCGCGCGCAAACCGGCCGCCGTTCGCCGGCGCGCTCGACGATGCCAAGCTGTTTCCGGTCATCGACACCAGTTGGGCCGACGCCTCGCGCGCGGTTATGCAAATGGCGCCGGCCGCGGTTCTGGTCGCTTCAACCGAAGCCGCCGAGCCCGGTCTCGACGCGCTCGCCGAACAGGTCGCGGCGATAAAGCCCTATCTTCCGCTGATCGCCGTCGACCCCGCGGGCCCGCTGCCGGCAAACGCCATCCCTTTCACCCAAAGCGGCGGCAATTTCGATCGTCTGCTGGCACGGCTGCGCGCCGCACTGCGGGTGCGGACGCTGCATTCGACGGTGCTGCGCCGGCTGGACAGCGATCCGGCCGCGCGCGCGGCGCTCGACGATACCGATCCCGCGCGCGACGCCACCGTGCTGCTGATCGGCCGCGGCGCAGGCTATCCCGCGCTCTCGGTCGCGCTCGGCGAGCGGATGGGCGTGGTCGGCGCGCTTTCGCTCGAAGCGGCGGCGAAACACCTCAACGTCCGCGACATCGACGGCATCGTGCTTGGCCAGGGTTTTTCGCCGCGCGTGGAGGATGCGTTCCTCACCGTGCTGGCCGAAGACGCGCGCTTCCGCAATCTGCCGATCGTGCTGACGTCGGGTGCGCTGGCGCCGGCGTACGATCTGCCGAATCTCGAAATCATCTCCGGCGAGGCCGCGGCTGTCGCCGCCAATGCGCTTCCGCTGATCCGCCAGCATGCCTTCGAGACCCATCTCGGCCGCATGCTCAAATCGATCGAGGCCGGCGGCCTGCTGGATTCCCGAACCGGGCTCCTGGCGCCGGCCGCGTTCAAGATCGATTTCGTCACCGCGGTTTCCCAGACGCTGTCGCGTGGCGGCGGCCTGTCGGTGGCGCGCTTTGCCTTCGATCCGGACCATCCGCGCGCGCAACTCGACGGCGGGCGGATTCTCAGCCGGCTGATGCGGCAAATGGATTTCGGCGTGGCCCAGAATGACGGCTCCGTCATCGTGGTGTTCGCCGAAACCGACCTGCGGACCGCGCATGCGATTGCCAGGCGCCTTTCCAGCGTGATGCGCCACACCAGTCACGGCAATCGCGACGCGCGGTCGGACCCGACAGTGACGGTCGCCACGCTGTCGCCATCGGACACCGCAAAATCGCTGCTGGTGCGGCTTACCGAGGAAGCCCGCCGCGCCGCGTCGTGAACCCGTCATTACGAGGAGCGTTAGCGACGAAGCAATCCATCGTTCAGTTTGCCGTGTTCTGGATTGCTTCGCTTCGCTCGCAATGACGTTGAGGGTTCAGCACGCGCTTCACGCCGCCTTGCGGTCCTCGGCGAGGTTGGCGAGCTGGCGCATGATTTCCGTGGTGCCGGCCAGCCGCTCCTCCGGCGTCTGCCAGTCCTGGAAGAACACCACCTTCATGTCCGGCCGCACCCGTGCCGCCTGCCCGTGCTGCCTGATGAAGTAGACGAGGCGATCCGGCTGCGCGAACTTGTTGTCGCGGAAGGTGATGACCGCGCCCTTCGGCCCGGCGTCGACCTTCTCGACATTGGCCCTGCGGCAATAGTTCTTGATCGCGGCGATCTTGAAGAGATAGCGCACCTCGTCCGGCAGCACGCCGAAACGGTCGCGCAGTTCGGCGCCGAAATTGTCGATTTCGTCGTCGGTTTCGAGATCGGCCAGCCGCCGGTACAGCGACAGCCGCACCGAGAGGTCGGCGACATAGTCTTCCGGGATCAGCACGGGCATGCCGACGGTGATCTGCGGCGACCAGCGGTCGGCGGCCGGTTCGACCACGCCGGCCTTGAGGTTGAGGATCGCCTCCTCCAGCATCGACTGGTAAAGCTCGAATCCGACTTCCTTGATATGGCCGGATTGCTCCTCACCGAGCAGATTGCCGGCGCCGCGGATGTCGAGATCGTGCGAGGCGAGCTGGAAGCCGGCGCCGAGCGTTTCCAGCGATTGCAGCACCTTCAGCCGGCGCTCGGCCTGCGCGGTGATCTTCTGCTGCGCCGGCAGCGTGAACAGCGCATACGCCCGCAATTTCGAGCGCCCCACCCGGCCGCGCAACTGATAGAGTTGCGCCAGCCCGAACATGTCGGCGCGGTGCACGATCAGCGTATTGGCGTTAGGGATATCGAGGCCGGACTCGATGATCGTGGTCGACAGCAGGATGTCGTATTTACCGTCATAGAACGCCGACATGATGTCCTCGATGGCGGTCGGCGCCATCTGGCCATTCGCGACCGCGACTTTCATCTCCGGCACGTTCTTGTCGAGGAAATCCTTGACCCCGGCGAGATCCTCGATCCGCGGTACGACGTAGAAGGCCTGTCCGCCGCGATAGCGCTCGCGCAACAGCGCCTCGCGGATCATCTGGGTATCGTGGGGTGCCACGAAGGTACGGACCGCGAGGCGATCGACCGGAGGCGAGGCGATGATCGAGAGTTCGCGTACGCCGGTCAACGCGAGCTGAAGCGTGCGCGGGATCGGGGTCGCCGACAGCGTCAGCACGTGCACCTCCGCGCGCAGCTGCTTCAGCCGTTCCTTGTGGCTGACGCCGAAATGCTGCTCCTCGTCGACGATCAGCAGGCCGAGATCCCGGAACTTGATCGATTTGCCGAGCAGCGCATGGGTGCCGACCACGATATCGATGCTGCCGTCGGTAAGCCCCTTCTTGACCTGGTTCAGTTCCTTGGTCGGGATCAGGCGCGAGGCTTGCGCGACGTTGACGGGAAAGCCGCGGAAACGTTCCGTGAAATTCCTGGTGTGCTGCCGCGCCAGCAGCGTCGTCGGCACCACGACGGCGACCTGCTTGCCGTCAAGCGCGACCGCGAACGCCGCGCGTAGCGCCACCTCGGTCTTGCCGAAGCCGACGTCGCCACAGATCAACCGGTCCATCGGCCGGCCGCTTTCTAGATCCTTCAGGGTTGCCTGGATCGCACCGAGCTGATCCTCGGTTTCCTCGTAAGGGAAACGCGCGCAGAACTCGTCATAGACGTGCGGCTGCACCGGCAGTTTCGGCGCCTCGTGCAGATGCCGCTCGGCGGCGATCTTGATCAGTTCGCCCGCGATCTCGCGGATGCGGTTCTTGAGTTTTGCCTTGCGCGCCTGCCAGCCGCTGCCGCCGAGCCGGTCCAGTTCGACATTGGCGTGGTCGGAACCGTAGCGTGACAGCAGCTCGATGTTCTCGACCGGCAGAAACAATTTTGTCTCGGCGGCATAGTGCAATTCCAGACAGTCATGGGGCGCGCCCGCCACCTCGAGGGTCTGCAGGCCGACGAAGCGGCCGATGCCGTGTTCGACGTGAACCACGAGGTCGCCGCTCGCGAGGCTCGTGACTTCCGAGATGAAATTGTCGAGCTTGCGGCTGGCCTTGCGCGGCCGCACCAGGCGGTCGCCCAGAATATCCTGCTCGCTGATGACGGCGACATGCTCGGTCTCGAAGCCGGATTCCATGCCGACCACGGCCAGCATCGCCTCGTTGCGCGGCGTTGCCTGCACCGTGCGCCAGGTGTTGACGCTGGTGACATGGGCGAGCTTGTGATCCCGCAGCATGCTCGCCATCCGGTCGCGCGAGCCCTCGCTCCACAGCGCGATCACCACCTTCTTGCGTTCCGCCTGCAAGGCGCCGACATGGGCGACCACGGCTTCGAACACGTTGACCGCACCGTCGGTGCGCTCCGGCGCAAAATTGCGGCCGGCCCGCGCGCCGGCGTCGATCACGTTGCTGCTGCCGTCCGGCACGGCGAACGGCGTCAGCCGCGCCAGCGCGGTCTCCTCCAGCCGCCTGCTCCATTCGTCTTCGCTGAGGTATAGCCGGTCGGGCGGCAACGGCTTGTAGGTCGCGCCGCCGCCGGGATGCTCCAGCGCCTCGCGCCGCGCGTCGTAATAATCGGCGATCTGCTTGAAGCGCTCGCGTGAAGCGTCCTCGCTTTGCGGCTCGATCGCAACCGGCGTGCCGTCGAGATAATCGAACAGCGTGTCCATCCGCTCGTGAAACAGCGGCAGCCAGTGCTCCATGCCGGGATGGCGGCGGCCCTCGCTGACCGCCTCGTACAGCGGATCGTCGCGCTCCGGCGCGCCGAAGGCTGCGACATAGCCCATGCGGAAACGTCGAATGGTCTCGGTCACGAGCTGGAATTCGGAAATCGGAACCAGATCGAGCGAGCGCATGTCCAAAAGCGTGCGCTGGGTTTCGGCATCGAAGGAGCGGATCGATTCCAGGCTGTCGCCGAAGAAATCAAAACGGACGGGCTGATCGAGCCCGGCCGGGAACAGATCGAGGATGCCGCCGCGCACGGCATATTCGCCGGGTTCGCGTACCGTCGAGGAGCGGCCGTAGCCGTTATGCTCGAGCCAGGCCACGATCGAGTCCATCGGCACGACATGGCCGGGCGCGACCGACAGCGCCTGCGCCGCGACGGTCTCGCGCGCGGGCACCCGCTGCACGATGGCGTTGACCGTGGTGAGCACGATCAGCGGTTTCTCGCTTCCGGCGAGCCGTGACAGCCGCGCCAGCGTGGTCATGCGCTGCGCCAGGATGCCGCCATGCGGCGACACCCGGTCGTAGGGCTGGCAATCCCAGGCCGGAAACTGCAGCACCGGCAGATCGGGCGCGAAGAATTCCAGCGCGCGGGCCAATTGCTGCATGCGCGGACCGTCGCGGCAGACCACGGCGAGGCTGACCGCCGGCCTTTTTGGACGCGCCGCGACCGCGCGTGCAAGATCCGACACGACAAGACCTTCCGCCCCCTCCGCGACATTCGCAAAAGTCAGCGGGCGGCCGGGCGCCAGCAATTCGGCGGGAGATCGTGTCGGTGCCTTCATGCGCCGGATTCCTGCCGGAACGACCTGATGCGGTCGAACAGCCCGGTGGCGTACTCCGCCGGCAGGGCGGCTTGGCCGCTCACGGCGGCGTAGAGATCCTGGTCGGGCACGTCGATCAGATGCTCGAGCTGGGAGAGTTCATCGTCGCTGAGGCTTGCGATCTCGGCGTCGGCAAAGCGCCCGAGGATCAGATCCATCTCGCGGGTGCCGCGATGCCAGCAGCGGAACAAAAGCCGCTTGCGGCGCTCGTCGAGGCCATCGCTCGACCGTGTCGTGCCCGTCATTCTTGCGATTCCAATGCAAACGCCAAAAGCCCGGACATGCTGCCGGGCGGGGTTGATATAGCGTCGGGACCGGGAAATGTCAGTAGCGTTATCCGTCGATATCCATGCGAAAATGGAGCGGTGGATTGCAATCCGGCTTTTTCCTCTGTCATTGCGAGCGCAGCGAAGCAATCCATCGGGCAACACAAAGAAAAGAATGGATTGCTTCGTCGCTTCGCTCCTCGCAATGACGGCATCAACAGACACACCTCCGCGGTCTCGCCGCGGGTTTCGCGCGAGATTTGGCCGGCTCGTTCCGCCCTCTGCAGTTGGAGGGCGCAGGGAATGCCGGGCGCCCGATGCGCCCGATAGCCGCGTGTGCAATGTTAGTAGTGAGATGCGCACACGCGTTAGTCAGGTCACACCGGAATCACCCGGCATTCCCCGCGCAATGGTTTACGGCTTACTTCGTGCTCTTCCCGGCGATCGGCTCTTTTGCCACCGTCGCTCCTGAGAAGCTTGCTTCCCAGGAACTTGACGCCAGCGTCGAGGCGTCAGAACCACACGACTTCGCCGTCCGCATCCAGTGCTCTCGTCTTTAGCACCGTCCGCGTCCACCGCATCCCGCCCCGCGTCCGTGACGATCGCGATACGCCCCTCGGGTGGGACGAGACGATCCAGGCTATTAAAGTGATTTGCGCCTTCGGAAAATCAGAATATTTTTTTAAAAGGGACTGGACAGGACGGGCAAATCAGCAAACGACCCGACGGGCAAATCAGTTGACGTCATGGGGTTGTCCAAGAGAGCCAAGAAGCCCAAACGCGCCCGCCCGATTTCTGTCGAAGGTCAATCGCATCACTTTGGCTGTACGCCGGTCGCTTCCGGTCTACCCAACTCCGGACATGTCTATGCACCGCATCAAAGTGAAGCTATCTGCCACAAGCGGAGTCATGCGCCGCTACAAACAACAGCTCCATTCGATCACCGCTCACAAGTTGGACCATCTCCGGCCTAGCCGTACTCGGGACTATTGTTGCGGTTTGGGTTCTTAGAGCGGCGCGCCGGCCGGGGCCAACGGCGGGAAGTCCCGCACTCCGGAATGGTCGAACACATGTAACGGCCGGTAGGCTTGTTGGTCGGTGCTGTCGGTCAAGGTCAGGGTTCGGTTATCGAGGATTAGCCATCGCCGTGCAACGCGCGCCACTACGACTAGATGGGTTTCCTGCGGGTGCGCGTTGTCCCAAACCATCACGAGTTGTCGATCCTCCGGCGCGATGCCCGCGGCACCCAGGGCCGCGTATTTCGTCACCGCATAGCTCTTGCAGTCGCCGAACGACGCCAACGCTTTGAGGGGCGACTGCCATGATACACCGCCGCGCGTCGTCGGGATCGCGAGGTTAACTGCGCGGTTGATGTGGCCGAGCAGCGCGCGCCCTTGATACCGACGCGCCTCGTCGACTATCGCGATGAACCGAAGGGCCGCGGGAGAGCCGCAGGCCGGATTGGCACGGCATACAACGATGGTCTGCTCATCCGCCCGCATGGCCAGCTGCAGGTCGCGCCAGATCGCCGAGATCCGGCTGTCTGGTGCTGCTGGAACCGTGGCGACGCCAAATGGCTCAGCGGCGAGTGGTGACGCGCCAATCAACAGTATGGTCAGTACACCAATGCGGGACAGGTTTCCCATGGCAGGCTCAGACACCAGCGACTCCGGACTTCACCGAGTCTCAGGCCGCCCGTTCGATCAAAAAGATAGTGAGATCAGGCGGTCTCGAAAATCCGAGCATCAGCATTACTCCCTACGAGTAGCAGCATTTGGGTTGCGATTTGGGGTTAAGCCGCCGAGCAATCCTAAGTCCGTTGTGGGTCATTCACGATTGAGTCGGACTGCCGGCAAAAAAAACCGTGGATGCCCGGCCTAAAGCCGGGCATGAGAGCGCGAACGGCCATAGGTTTTTGTGATGCGCCCTGCTCTGCTCAATCCTCTGTTCGCGCCGATTACGAGCCTTGCCGGGGTCGGGCCGAAGCAGGACAAATTGTTCCGCTATCTGCTCGGCCGCAGCGAGACGCCGCGGCTGGTCGATCTCCTGCTGCATCTGCCGGCCAGCGTGATTGATCGCCGGGCACGACCGAAAATCCGTGACGCGGTGCCGGGAACCGTGGTCACCCTGGAGGTGACGGTCGACCGGCATCGCCCGACGCCCTCGCGCAACGCGCGCGCGCCGCATCTGGTCTATGCCAGCGACGACACCGGCGATGTCGTCCTGACCTATTTCCGCAGCCCACCCGGTTACGTCGAAAAACTGCTACCGGTCGGCGCCAAGCGCTACGTCTCGGGCACTGTGCAGATGTACGACGGCACGCTGCAAATCACCCATCCCGACCGCGTGGTGGATGAAGAGGGTTTTGCAAAACTCTCGGGCATCGATCCCGTCTATCCCCTCACGGAAGGTCTCGCGATCGGCTCGGTGCGGCGCGCGGTGACGCAGGCGCTGCAGAAGCTGCCGCACTTGCCGGAATGGATCAGCCCGGAAGTCATCCGCCGCTGCAAGTTTCCGAACGTAGCCGAAGCGCTGAACCGTGTGCATCTGCCGGTGGAACTCACGGATATCCTGCCCGACGGCTCCTACTGGTCGCGGCTTGCCTTCGACGAACTGCTGGCCGGTCAACTCGCGCTGGCGCTGGTGCGCGCGCAACTGCGACGTCCGGCCGGCGACCGTCATGCCGGCGACGGCCATTTGCGCAACAGGATCATCGACGCGCTGCCTTATGCGCTGACGGGCTCGCAGCGCGAGGCCGCCGCGGCGATTACCGAGGATCTGCGCCAGCCGGAGCGCATGCTGCGGCTGCTGCAGGGCGACGTCGGCTCCGGCAAGACCGTGGTCGCACTCTTGGCGGCCGCGGCGGTTGCCGAAGTGGGAAAGCAGGCCGCCCTGATGGCGCCGACGGAAATCCTGGCGCGCCAGCACATCAAGACCATCACCCCGCTCGCCGAACGGGCCGGCATGCGGGTGGCGATCCTCACCGGCCGCGAGAAGGGCAAGGAGCGCCGCGAATTGCTGGCGCGGCTGGCGGACGGCGACATCGATTTCCTGGTCGGCACCCACGCGCTGATCCAGGACGACGTGGCCTTCAAGGCGCTCGCACTCGCCGTGGTCGATGAACAACACCGCTTCGGCGTCCGCGAACGCCTCGCGCTGACCAATAAGGGCGAAGCCGTCGATGTGCTGGTGCTCAGCGCCACGCCCATCCCGCGCACGCTGGTGCTGACCTATTTCGGCGACATGGACGTCTCGGAATTGCGCGAAAAGCCGGCGGGCCGCCAGCCGATCGACACCCGGGCTATGCCGAACAGCAGGCTTGATGAGGTGATCGACGGCGTCGGCCGCGCGCTGCAGGCCGGCAAGCAAGTGTACTGGATCTGCCCGCTGGTCGAGGAATCCGAAGCCGAGGGCATCGAACATCTCACCAACGCGACCGAGCGTTTCGAGGCCCTGCAAAAGCGTTTTGGCGACAAGGTCGGTCTGGTGCACGGCCAGATGAAGGGCACCGAAAAGGATCGCGTAATGGCGCAGTTCGCCGCCGGCGAGATCGGGTTGTTGGTCGCGACCACCGTGGTCGAGGTCGGCGTCGACGTTCCCGCCGCCTCCATCATGGTGATCGAGAACGCCGAGCGGTTCGGGCTCGCGCAGCTGCACCAGCTGCGTGGCCGGATCGGCCGCGGCTCGGAGGCTTCGACCTGTCTTTTGCTCTACAAGGAGCCGCTGAACGAGATGTCCAAGGCGCGGCTGAAGGTGATCCGCGAAACCACCGACGGTTTCCGCATCGCCGAGGAGGACCTGCGGCTGCGCGGCGAAGGCGACGTGCTCGGCGTCCGCCAGAGCGGCCTGCCCGGCTACCGCATCGCCCGCTCCGAGGTCCACGGCCAGCTCATCACGCAAGCGCGCGACGAGGCGCTCCGCATCATGAAGGACGATCCGAAGCTGAAGGGCGAGCGCGGCGACGCGCTGCGCTGCCTGCTGTATCTGTTCGAGCGGGATGAGGCGATACCGCTGATCGGAGCGGGGTGACCCCCGTCATTGCGAGCGCAGCGAAGCAATCCATCTCGCCGCGAAAAAGGAAGAATGGATTGCTTCGTCGCTTCGCTCCTCGCAATGACGTGGAGAGAGTGCGTCCTTCACTCCACCTTCGCGGCTTCCGGCTGCAGCGAGGCTGCATTTGCGACGCGCGCGGCGTTGGCCATGCCCGCGAGGGCTGCGATCTTCTTCTGGCCGTCGGAGCCGGGCTGCACCACGCCGCAGGACATGATCAGGGTGGCGGCGTCCTCGGTGCTCATCTCGACTTCGATGATCTTGCTCTTTGGCACATAGAAGAAGAAGCCCGTGGTCGGGTTCGGGGCGCACGGCAGGAACACCGAAATGTGCTCTTCCTCGCCGGGAAGATTGCTGGCGACCGCCTCGCTCGGCGATTGCGAGATCAGCACGATCGACCACATGCCGGGCGACGGGAATTCGACCAGGCCGACGCGGCGAAAGCTCGATCCCTTGCCCGAGAACAGCGTTTCGAACACCTGCTTCAGGCTGCGGTAGATCGCGCGCACCACCGGCATCCGCCCCAGCAGCCGTTCGCCGAGATCGACCAGCGTGCGCCCGATCAGATTGGCGGCGAGGAAGCCGAGCAGCGTCAGCGCGACCACGGCGACGATCAGCCCGGAACCGGGCAGCCCGAACGGCAGATAGGTCTCGGGGCGGTAGGCGATCGGCACGAACGGCCGGACGATCCCGTCGACCCAGGTCACGAACCACCAGGTCAAATAGAACGTGATGGCGATCGGGCCGGCGACGATCAGGCCGGTGAGAAAATAGTTCCGGAAGCGGGCCATCAAGCCGCTGTGGACGTCCGGCGGAAGTTCGGCCGGGGGCACGGGCGGTGGCAGGTCGTCGCGGTTCATGGGGGTTCCAAATCGGTCGGGAGCGGGCATCGCAGGATGTCAGCTAGGGTCTTCTAGCAGATTTTTGAAGACCGGAAGCGCCGAAGCGACCCCTTGACGCGGCCTATTCGACGGTGACGGATTTCGCGAGATTGCGCGGCTGGTCGACGTCGGTGCCCATGACGACGGCGGTGTGGTAGGCCAGAAGCTGCACCGGGACGGCATAAACGATCGGCGTGAAGATCGAAGCCATGTCCGGCAGCACGATCGTCACCATCGATTCAACGGTCGCTTCCGCCGCCCCCTTGGCGTCGGTCATCAGGATAATGTTGCCGCCGCGAGCGGCGACCTCCTGCATGTTGGAGACGGTTTTCTCGAATACCCCGTCGTGCGGCGCGATCACCACGATCGGCATGTTTTCGTCGATCAGCGCGATCGGTCCGTGCTTGAGCTCGCCGGCGGCATAGCCTTCGGCGTGGATGTAGGAAATTTCCTTCAGCTTCAGGGCGCCTTCCAGCGCCAGCGGATAACTCGTGCCACGGCCGAGATAGAGCACGTCCTTGCATTTGGCGATGTCGCGGGCGAGCTTCTCGATCTGCGGCTCGGTGCCGAGCGCCGCCGCCATCAGCCGCGGAATTTCGATCAGGGCATGGACGAGGCCAGCCTCGTCGGTATCGGACAATTCGCCACGTGCCTTGCCGGCGGCGATCGCGGTCGCGGCCAGCACCATCAGCTGGCAGGTGAACGCCTTGGTCGAGGCGACCCCGATTTCCGGGCCGGCCAACGTCTGCAGCACGGTCTCGCTTTCGCGCGCGATGGTCGACGTCGGGACGTTGACCACCGACAGCGTGTGCAGCCCCTGCGACTTCGCATAACGCAGCGCCGCCAGCGTATCGGCGGTCTCGCCGGATTGCGAGATGAAGATCGCCAGATCGCCCTGGCGCAACGGCGCTTCGCGGTAGCGGAATTCGGATGCCACATCGAGCTCGACCGGGACGCGCGCCAGCCGCTCGAACCAGTATTTGGCGATATAGCCGGCATAGCTTGCGGTGCCGCAGGCCGTGATCGAAATGCGCTGGATGTCCTTGAAGTCGAACGGCAGCTTGACCGGCAGCGATACCCGCTCGGCCGCCATGTCGACGCAGCGCGCCAGCGTGTGACCGACCACTTCCGGCTGCTCGTGAATCTCCTTGGCCATGAAGTGGCGGTAATTCGCCTTGTCGACCAGGAACGACGACGCGCCGGATTTCAGCACCTCGCGGTTCACCACCGCGCCGTGCTCGTCGTAGATCACGCCGACTTCGCGCGTCAGGACCACCCAGTCGCCATCCTCGAGATAGCTGATAGTGTCGGTGAAGGGCGCAAGCGCGATCGCGTCCGATCCCAGATACATCTCGCCATCGCCATGGCCGATCGCCAGCGGCGAGCCCTTGCGGGCGCCGATCATCAGATTGCCAAAGCCCTTGAAGACGAACGCCAGCGCGAACGCGCCGCGCAGCTGCGGCAGCGACGCCTTCACCGCCTCCTGCGGCGACATTCCCTTGAGCAGATAGGAATTGACCAGATGCACCACGACTTCGGTATCGGTGTCGCTCTGGAATTTCGCGCCCTGCTTCTCCAGCATCTGCCGCAGTTCGCGGAAATTCTCGATGATGCCGTTGTGGACCACGGCGACGTTGTCGGTCGCGTGCGGATGCGCGTTGGTCTCGGTCGGCTTGCCATGGGTGGCCCAGCGCGTGTGCCCGATGCCGGTATGGCCGGCCAGCGGCTCGGAGCGCAGTCGCGTCTCGAGATTCCTGAGTTTGCCTTCGGCGCGGCGGCGCTCGAGATGGTCGCCTTCCAGCGTGGCGACGCCTGCGGAGTTGTAGCCGCGATATTCGAGCCGCTTGAGCGAATCCACGATCTGATCGGCGACCGGACCACGCCCCAAAATGCCGACAATGCCGCACATACGGATCCAATTTCCCAGGCTGTCGAAAGAACTTTAAAAACCGCTGGAAACTCTTAACGAGATTCAAAGCGATCGAGGTACTCAATAATTATTGCCAATTGAGTCAGGGTAAAGCGTCAGGCTTAACGAGCCTCTCCGAAGCTTCCAGGCATACCTGCCCCCTCCGGATTGAGCGCGCGACTTAACGCGCGGTCAACTGTTTTTCGGGAAGGATGGGTCATTCGGAGACAGTCTCGTGACGGACACACACGACCATCCATCTGGCGACCGGGGCCACGCCTCGGCGCATTCACATGCCAGCGAGACCGGTGGCAGCCACCTGGCCCATTGGCCGCCGCCGCAGCGCGGGCGAGAAGTCAAGCCGGCGCCGGTGACGCACCCGCATCACCCCGGCGAACCAGAACCGCACGCCAAACCGCATGGTTTGGGTCTGACGCGCTCGATCTTCAAGGACGATGAAGAGTAGCGCGGTCGCGCAATCGGCATTTCCGATCGGGTCGCGGAAGGTTTAGGCCTTCGCCTTCTTCAAGGCTTCGGCCTCCTCAAGATTTGGGCTTCTTGTCCCTGGTCTTCAGCTCGCGATACCGCGCAGCACCCCCTTCGCGGATGCTCTGCTGGCTGCGCTCGACCGCCATCGCATCGTCGGGCACGTCCTTGGTGATCACCGAGCCCGAGCCGATATAGGCGCCGTTGCCGATTTTCACCGGCGCCACCAGCGAGGAGTTGGTGCCGACGAAGGCCGCCTTGCCGATCTCGGTCCTGTGCTTGGAAAAGCCGTCATAGTTGCAGGTGATGGTGCCGGCGCCGATATTGGCGCCCGCGCCGACATGGGCGTCGCCGATATAGCTGAGATGGTTGACCTTGACGCCCGCCTCCAGCGTCGCGGCCTTGGTCTCGACGAAATTGCCGACCCTGGCGCCGTCGCCGAGCGAAGTGCCCGGGCGCAGCCGCGCATAGGGGCCAACCGACGCATTCTTGCCGATCGAGGCCTGCACGATGTGGGAAAAGGAATGGATCACCGCGCCGTCAGCGATCGAGACGCCGGGGCCGATCACCACGAAGGGCTCGATGGTGACATCGCTGCCGAAACTGGTGTCGGCGGCGAGGTAGACCGTTTCGGGCGCGATCAGGGTGACGCCGGCCTCCAGCGCCGCCTTGCGCAGCCGCGCCTGCATCACGGCTTCGGCTTCGGCGAGTTGGGCCTTGGTGTTGATGCCGCGCACTTCATCCTCGCTGGTTTCGATCACGACCGCCTCCAATCCCAGGTCCCGCACGATGGCAACGGCGTCGGTCAGATAATACTCGCCCTTGCTGTTGGCCTTGCCGATTTTTTCGATGATTTGAAGCGCCCGCCGGCCGTCGAACGCCATCACGCCGGCGTTGCAAAGCTTGATGGCGCGCTCGGCGGGGCTGGCGTCGGCCTGTTCGCGGATCGCCACCAGCCGGTCGCCCTCGACCAGGAGCCGGCCGTAGCCGGCGGGATCGGCGGCCCGGAAGCCGAGCACCGCCAGTGCCGCGCCGTTCTGCAGCGGCGCGCGCAAGCGGGCAAAGGTCGCGGCCGAAATCAGCGGGGTGTCGCCGAACGCCACCAATAGATCGTCCGCCCCGCGGGCGATGGCCTCGCGCGCCGCCAGCACCGCATGCGCGGTGCCGAGCCGTTCGCGCTGAACGTAGGTGGCCGCATCCGGACGGAGCCGCCGGGTCTCCTCCTCGACCGCCCCGTGATCGGGTCCGGCGACCACGGCAAGGGCCGCGCCCGAGCCGCTGGGGGCGGCGGCGAGCACATGCGCCAGCAGCGACTGGCCTGCCACCGGATGCAGCACTTTCGGCATCGAAGAGCGCATCCGCGTGCCCTCGCCGGCCGCGAGCACGATCGTGAGGCTGGATCGAACGGTCATCTGAACCCTTAAAGCTGTGGAAAGCGACGGTGCATCCGCCGTTGCCGTAATAAAGCGTTTTTCGTTGGAGTGGAAACCGGCAGGATGCCCCGGATTCCAGCGCAAGGCGTTTTTCCTGTTAATGTTTCGGCGTGATTCGAGGGGCGCGGGGGGCCCAAGCGTCGCATGGCGAGGGACACCGACAAGCGGGCGACCAGCTTCGAGACCGAAAATACCGGCGGCATGCTGTCGGGATTCTTGGCCGAGGAGGACGTTTTCGATCGCCGCGCGCTCTGGCGGCTCGGCGCCTGGGGCGTGGCTTCGGTCGGCGCGGTGATCCTCGCTGTCTATGCCAATCAATCGTCTACTACCGCGCGCCGGGACCAGCTCGCGGTGGCGCAGCAGGAAGAGCAAATCCGGCTCGTCGCCAAGGAAAGCCAAAGCGAGGCCCGGCGGCTCGCCTCCGCCATAGAGACCCTCAACGGCGATCGCGACCGGTTGTTTTCCCGCGTTACGGTGCTGGAACAGGGTATCGAAACCATGACCGGCGCGATTACGAAACAACAGGTCGCGGCGTCACCCTCGCCCGCGCCGCCGCCGCCCGCGTCAACGGCCGCCGCCCCCGCCGCTGCCTCGGCAAACGATCCGCCGCCGCCGGCCCCGAAGCAACCGCAGGCTCAGAGCCCGTCCCCCGCCCCCGCCTTGTCCGCGGTGGCGACGACAGTGCCGAAGCCCACGGAAAAAACCATGGATAAGCCCGCCCCGACGGCCGCCGCCGCCCCTGAACCTGCTCCTGCGACGGTGGCCTCGCTCTCCCAGAAAACGTCAAATCCACCGGCAAGCGCGACCGCGCCAGCGGCCTTGCCAGCGACCACGCCGGTAGCCTCGCCGGCCACCATGACCACGCCGGCCGTCACGCCCGCTCCTCCCCTGGTGGCCGCGAAATCGATGATGGGCCCGCCCGATCCAGCCGCAACGAAACTGATCGAGCCGGAAAAGCCGGTTACCCCCGACAAACCGGCCACACCCGAAAAGCAAGCGACGATCGAGAAACCGACGATCGAGAAATCGGATAAAGCCGAGAAGTCGGATAAGCCGGAAAAACCGGATAAGCCGGCGAAGCTCGTCACCGCGGCACCGATGCCGGAAGTCGTGGCCTCGGCCCCGCCGACCGATGATGCCGAGCAGGACGCGGCGAAATCCCTGCCCAAACTGCCCGTCCAGCGCACTGAATTCGGCGTCGACGTCGGTGGCGCGAATTCGGTAGGCGGCTTGCGCGCACTGTGGCGCGGTCTTCTAAAGTCGAGATCGAACGCGGCGCTGACGACCCTGCGTCCGATCATCGTCATCAAGGAAGCCAGCAACGGTCTCGGCATGCAGCTGCGGCTGGTCGCCGGCCCGCTCGATGACGCTGCGGCGGCGGCAAAGATCTGTGCCGGCCTGACCGAAAACAACCGGCCCTGCGCGACCACGGTGTTCGACGGTCAGCGGCTGGTCATGAATGCCGACGAGGCGGCTGTTTCCGACAAACCGGTCGTTTCCGACAAGCCGTCCGCCACCAAGCCGCCAACCGTCCGGTATTTCGTCCGCCGGCACGGCGCGCCCAAGCGGGTGGCGGTCGAGGAGCCGGCGAAAAAGCCCGATCCGCCGCCGTCATCGACCCTGTCGTCGTTCTTCCACCGGCAGAATACGCAGTAAAACTTTCCGATTCCAATGCCTTGGGATCGATTTCTCATCCTTTTTGGCGACCGGCGGCCACCGCCCGCCTTGTCCCACCGGCCATTCCCGATCATATTCGCGAAATGAAAAAAACTCCGTTCCGGCTCACGCCCTATCAGGTGCAATGGCTGCTGGTGGTCGGCTTTCTGACCGTCGGCTACGCGCTCTATCTGCGCTATCTCGCGATCGAGTTCTCGACCGTTGCGCTGGCCTGCGACGCCGGTCTGCAGACCATGCTGTGCAAGACCCGGATTCTCGCGACTTCGCTGTTTCGCAATCAGGTGTTCGGCATTGTCGCGTTGATCATCGCGGCGCTGCACGTCATCCGCCCCTCGATCGTCTTGCTGACGGGCGGGCTGATCGCCGCCGGATTCGGGATCGTGCTTTACAATATCGCGCTGTCGGGCCTGGCGATCGGCCTGCTCATTCTGGGTTTTGCGCGGCCCGCGCCTGCCACAGCGTAACGGCGAGCACGAAATAGATCGCGCAGGTCCACAGCGACTGCCAGTTGTTCGATCCTTCGTTGAAGATCGTGTAGAGCGCCGCCACGGTCAAAAGCCCGGCAAACACCGCTTCCGTGATCGGGCGCACGCCTTGCTGCGGCCGGTTGAGCAGCGCCAGCAGAAAGAACGGCACCACCGCCATGGTCAGCGAGGCAAACGGAAAGTCGCGGTAGCGCGGATCGAACACAAAGCCGAGCGCGGTCTCGGCGCCGATCAACGTGGTTACGGCGAGGGCGAGCCCCAGCATCACCGTCAGCGCCGACCGGTTACGCCACTCGCGGGGCCCCAGGAGTTCCAGGAACGTCGGCAGCGCCCGCCCCGACATCAAGGCGTTGGCGGCAAGCAGCGGCGCGACAATGCCGGCGGCGAGCAGCGCGCCCCAGCCGAGCCAGCCTCCAAAACCGTAGCTTTCATAGATCATCTTGTCGGCGGCGACGCCGAGCAGAATGCCGGCCGTGGTCGCCGACAGCGAGACTGCGATCCAGGAGGCCAGCCGGGGCTTCCATGGCCGGCGCCGCAGCGCCAGCCAGGCCGCGCCGAACACGAGGAAGGACAGCGCCATTCCGCATCCCATCTGCACTTTCCAGAACGGAAAGTTGCTGATGGCGGTGCCCGGCGGGTATTTCACCGCCCGCTGCACCGAATCGAAGAGGCCCCAATAGCCGCCGACCGTGCCCTCGAGCTGGCGCTTCCAGGGCTGGTCGTAGGCCTCGATCAGGTTGACCCGAAAATTCTCCCGCTTGGCGAGGTCGAGGATTTCCGAGACCACGCGGGCCTGGTTGGTGCGTGACGGCAGCGCGCCCTCGCGCATCCGTCCCTCGCTCGGCCAGCCGGTTTCGCCGATCAGGATCTCCTTGCCGGGGAACGCCACCGCCATCCGCCGGCGGATGGCATCGACATGGGCCGAGGCATATTTGGCGCGGATCGGAAGGTCTTCCCAATACGGCAGGATATGGATGGTGACGAAGTCGACCGCGTCATAGACCTCGCGGTTGCGCAGCCAGTATTCCCAGACATCGGCATAGGTGACGGGAACGTCGACCTGCGCCTTGACCGAGCGGATGGTGGCGGCGAGGTCGGCGGTGGTCATTTCCCCCCGCAGCAATACCTCGTTGCCGACCACTACCGAGGTAATGGTGCCGGGAAACTCCTTGGTAAGCCGCACGGCGGTGGCGATCTGGGCGAGGTTCTTCAGCCGGTTGCCGCCGAGCCAGATCCCCTGGATGACTTTCAGCCCGACCTTGGCGGCAATGGCCGGGACCTGATCGAGCCCGTTTTCGATCGAATAGGTCCGCACGCAATCGGTGATCTTGACGAGCTGTTCGAGATCCTGGGTGATCTGTTCCGCCTCCACATGGGTGGTCGGCGACAGCGGCGTCTGGGCGCCGCGGAACGGCGCATAGGACACGCACATCAACTTGGCGTTGGGATCGATCGGCGCGCGCGACAGCGTGATGGGCGTGGCCAGCCACCACCACACCGCGGCAATCGCACCGAGAGACAGAAGGAGAAGCGCCAGCGGCGTACGAAGAGAAATCGGTTCCATCCTTATCGGGCGGGGATCGTCGATTAGCCGGTCACCGGCCGTCTGCCAAGAGCAGGTGAGATGCAATCCCAAGCCTGCATGCGCCCGAGGCTTTACCACAACGCGATAAAGTTGTGACTTTACTGGACAAAATCCGAAATGTCCGGCATGGGAATCCACGAGGTAACCGCCAGATGTCCCCGCCGCATTGGGGACCTATTTGGACGGCATCAACGCGAGCCGCGCCCTGCCGGGCGCCATCGGGAACTAATCGGGGAATTTATGCGTCGACGGGTGTTCAAGCTTCGAAATGCGGTTCTGCGTCACCTCGCCGCCCCCGGGTTTGCACTACTGATCGGTATCGGCGCCGCCGCCGCCCAGAGCGGCGATTCCAAGGCCCAGGACCAGTCCGGCAAGCCGGCGGCCGCCGCCCCGGCCGACGTGGCCAAGGACAATCAGCGCAAGACCGACGAATTCGCCGAAGCGGCGCAGGCCATCAACGGCCCGGCCGGAAACCCCGAATGCGTCTGGTTCGGCCGCCGCGTGGTGCGCCTGATGTGGCTCGACGACATCGACACCGCGCTCCGCCACCTCGATCTCTACGACCGCTTCGGCTGCCCTGGCGGGCACGTCCAGGCGACCTTCCGCTGCCTGACCCGGTTTGGCGCCCAGATCGATCCCAAGGTGGCCGAGACGCTCAACAGCCGGGTTCACGCCTGCTGGATCAATCCCAACGCCCAGCCGCAGGCGGCTGCGGCTGCCGCGCCCGCCGCCCCGGCGACCGCCGGCAGCGCCGCGGCCGCCCCCGCTCCGGGAGCCCCGCCGGCCCCGGCGGCGACCCCCGCTCCGGCGCCCGCCAAATAATCCGCAATTATCCGAACGGCGGCCGGAACGATCCCAAATTTTCACGGTTGGCAGAGTTCGCGCCCTGAAAACGCCACGGCGTCATAAGAGTTGTTAAATCGCGTGGCAGAGATATGTTTGATTTGCCGCTGACTCGGTCGGATCTCGGGGTCGGGTCCGCTTCCCTGCCATGTTCACCCCAGATGGTTTAGTTGCGATGCGCGCCGTCGTCGCCGTTGTGCTGCTTGTGACCGCGGTTCACGCTGCGATGTGGGGGGTATTCTGGGAGAAGCAGCAAGCCCCCGATTTCCGGGGCATTTTGCCGAGCGTATCCTACGCGCCGTTTGAACGGGGTCACACCGTCGCAGACAGCATCGCCGACTCCGAGAAGATCCGTGCCGACCTGAAGAAACTCTCTACCCTGACGCGAGCGGTCCGCCTGTACTCGTCGACGGAAGGCAACGAACTGGTGCCGCCGGTTGCCGCGGAGTTCGGCCTCAAGGTCATGGTCGGCGCCTGGATCGACAAGAATACCGACCGCAACGAACGCGAAATACTCTCCGCGATCGAGCTTGCCAAGCGCAACAGCAACGTGATCGGCGTCGTCGTCGGCAACGAGACGATCTATCGTGGCGAGCAGAAGGTCGAAGACCTGATCGAGCTGATCAAGCGGGTCAAGAAATCCGTCAACGTGCCGGTCACGACCGGCGAAATCTGGAACATCTGGCGCGACAATCCGCAGCTCGGCTACTCCGTCGATTTCATCGCCGCCCACGTCCTGCCCTACTGGGAAAACTTCACCGCCAGCCAGGCGGTCGACCAGGCGGTTGCGATGTACCAGCTGCTGCGCGACCAGTTCCCGGGCAAGCGGATCGTGATCGCCGAGTTCGGCTGGCCGAGCGCCGGCTACAATCTGCGCAATGCCGTTCCCGGCCCGTTCGAGCAGGCCGTGGTGCTGCGCAACTTCGTCACCCGCGCCGAAGCCATCGGCATGGAATACAACATCGTCGAGGCGATCGATCAGCCCTGGAAATTCTTCGAGGGTGGCGTCGGTCCCTATTGGGGTATCCTGAACGCGGCGCGCGAGCCGAAATTTTCGTGGGTAGGGCCGATCGTCAATCCGGACTACTGGAAGCTCGCAACCATCGCCCTCCTCGTCGGCATCCTGATGTCGCTGCCGATCTTCAAGCTGGCGCAGCCGACCGTGCTGCAGGCGGTGATGCTGTCGGCGGCGGCGAACGGCGTCGGGGCCTGGGCGGCTACCGTGTTCGCCTATTGGAACGGGCACTACTTCGTGTTCGGCTCGGCCTTTGCGCTCACGCTCGGTCTGATCCTGCTGGTGCCGCTGGTCTTGATCGCGATGGCGAGGATCGAGGAAATCGCCGCGATTGCCTTTGGTCAAAAGCCGCACCGGCTGATCGTCAAGGGTGCGCCGGTAGCGCCCGCCACCATGGGTGAAGGCGTGACCTTCCCGAAGGTCTCGATCCACATCCCGGCCTATTTCGAGCCGGTCGAGATGCTCAAGCAAACCCTCGATGCGGTCTCGCGGCTGGACTATCCGAACTTCGAATGCGTGGTGATCATCAACAACACGCCTGACCCTGCGTTCTGGCAACCGATCCAGGATCATTGCCGCGCGCTCGGCGAGCGCTTCAAGTTCATCAACGTCGAGAAGGTGCAGGGCTTCAAGGCCGGCGCGCTGCGCATCGCCATGGAACGCACCGCCGTCGATGCCGAGATCATCGGCATCATCGACGCCGACTACATGGTCGAGCCGGACTGGCTGAAGGACCTGGTGCCGGTGTTCGCCGATCCCCGTGTTGGCCTCGTGCAGGCGCCGCAGGACCATCGCGACGGCAACACCTCGCTGATGCACTACATCATGAACGGCGAATATGCCGGGTTCTTCGACATCGGCATGGTCCAGCGCAACGAGGAAAACGCCATCATCGTTCACGGCACCATGTGCCTGATCCGGCGCGCGGCGATGGACATGGCCGGCGGCTGGGCCGGCGACACCATCTGCGAGGACACCGACCTCGGCCTTGCCATCATCGAGCAGGGCTGGCTGACGCACTACACCAACCATCGCTACGGCTTCGGCCTGCTGCCCGACACCTACGAGGCCTTCAAGAAGCAGCGCCACCGCTGGGCCTATGGCGGCTTCCAGATCGTCAAAAAACACTGGCGGCGGTTCCTGCCCGGCGCCAGCCGGCTGTCGCCGCAGCAGCGGCGCGAATTTTCGCTGGGCTGGCTGAACTGGCTCGGGGCCGAAAGCATCGGCGTGCTGGTCGCGATCCTCAATTTGATCTGGGTTCCGATCGTCGCCTTCGCCGACATCGCCATTCCCGACAAGATCCTGACGCTGCCGATCATCGCCTCCTTCGTAGTGTCGCTGGTGCATTTCACGGTGCTGTATCGCCTGCGCGTGCCGGTGAAATGGGGGCAGATGCTGGGCGCAATGGTCGCCGCGATGTCGGTGCAGTGGACGGTGTCGCGCGCGGTCGCCAACGGGCTGATCACCGAGCACCTCGCTTTCGCCCGCACCTCCAAGGGCGGCCTGTCGCGGATGTCGATCGAGTTCCAGGCGTTCTGGGAGGCCGTGATCGGCGTGCTGCTGCTGGTTGGCGCGGCGGTTTTGGTGGCCACCAACAGCTTCAAGGAAGTGCGCGAGATCTATATCTTCGCAGGCGTACTGGTGCTGCAGAGCCTGCCGTTTTTGGCGGCGGTGGCGATTGCGATCCTGGAGAATTCACGGATCAACTCGTTCGAATTCTGGCGCAATACCGGGATCCGGACCGCTGAGCTGATCGGGCTGCGCCCGGTGAGCCTGCCGACGGTGGTCGGCTCCTCGCAGCCGGTGGCGTCCAAGATTCATACCGAGGCGAGCTGAAGCAGGTCGATTTTCGAGGCGCTCGTCCGCCTGAGGACATCCGGCTAACGGACGGGGCCGCCACGATAATCCGACTTGTCCCGCCCCCCGTTCGCCGGTCGCCGCGCTATTGACCCGCACCAAGCGGACCCCTACACAGCGCCTCACGTGAGCGCGTAGCTCAGGCGGTAGAGCACGTGACTTTTAATCATGGGGTCGAGGGTTCGAGTCCCTCCGCGCTCACCAAATAGATCAAGCACTTAGCCAGAAATCGCCGAACCTCAGAAACCGCCCGTGTGATGCCGCGCGCTGCGGGTTACTCCCGGAAAGTCGTCAGGCAGCAATGTGCAGCCTGGTCGGCTTTCAGCGCGCCGGAATGTGTGAATCGGGAAAAAGCCCAGTCGACGCTGTGCGTGAGCCCGGCAAGCTCTACCGTCCGAACCGCTCGGTAAAAAGCAGAAGGCCGGAGCGCGAACTCCGGCCATCCGGGCTTATCGGCCGCCGGTGCAGGTCCGGCTGAACTGTCTCAACCCTGGGGGATGGCTGGAATACTTAGGGGCGCTCCTCTAACCGAGACAGCCCCTACAGGTTTGGGGTGCGCAGTCATCCTTTTGCGCACCGCTGCGGATAGCCGGTTGCGAGCGCGCCCTCTTGGAATGGAGGAAGTTATTTCCGGTGCGATCGCATTTTGCAGCGAGTCGACCTTCGCGATGAGCGTGGAAAGCTGAGCAGATATCTTCTTCACGTCGACATGCTCATCCGTGATGCTCTGTCTGAGAGAAGCAAGCGTCGTTGAATCCTGGTGAAGCAGCGCCGTGTTCTGTTGCAATGAGGAGCTATTCTCTTGCAGCGAGGCAACGTGTTGTTGCTGAGCCGACTGAATATCCTTCAAGGCGGCAAGAACCGGATCCGGCATTGGATCGGAAGCTTTCTGGTGCGGAAGCAGTTCGGCCAGATAGCTGACATTCGGCAGGGCAAAATCGGAAGGCGACATTGTATAGACGGCCGCACTGGCGTTCAGGCCAAGCGCGAACACCGACAGCGCCAGGATCGATTTCCGGCTGGATTTGCTCGGTGTCGTGGTTTCGGGTTGTTCGGTTTGGTTCTGCGTTTCCGATGTCGTGGTCACGTGCGTCGACCTCAAATGAGTGAACAAAAAACGGAGCCGTCGCTGGATCGTCCTCGCGACGGCTCCTCTACGCGGCACTCATCTAACTGGCCTGGAGTATGGGCTGATGAGATTAATTCCACGTTATCGCCGCAGCGGCGGCTTGGCGCCAGCCGCTGCCGGCTGCGTTTTTTGGCCGGCCGACGCCGCGCAGGGCTCGCCCTCGGTATCGGGCGGCTGGATAATATGGCCGCGACAACCGCTGCCAGCCGAGGTGACCAACGCGCTGTCGACCGCGCCATCCTCTCGCGCCCGGGATCGTAGTCCAAAGGTCTGCCGGCCTTTCGCGCCACCGTCTTCCGGCTGTGCTATCCTGCACACATGCCATCAGCCATCTGGATCGGAATTTTTGTCGGCTCCACGATCGGTGGATTTATTCCGGAACTCTGGGGCGGCGACATGATCTCCTATTCGGGCGTGCTGCTCAGTGGTGTCGGCGCCTTCGTTGGATTGTGGCTGGGATCGCGGGCGTCGAGATAACAAATGGGATTTAAGGCGAAAACAAAATGACCGCCCGGCCCGCTGCACCCAAGGCTGAAGATTATTCGGTTGTTCCGGGATCACGGGGTCCTCGCCGTGATTTTCGCATCAGCGTGGGTTTGCGCGAGGGTTGGGACGCGGATGGCCGCGTCTTCGACGTTTCGGAAGCCGTCCGCACGGCCCGCGCCTGGATGAAACGCCGCGTGGAAGCGGGCCAGCCCGCATTGTCCGGCATGTTCACCCGCGCGGAAGTCACCTACGCATGGCCGCGTCCGGATGGCACGGTTGGCTCGGACCGCGAGCCGGTGGCGCTGTTCACCGGCGAAGCGGTTCACGCCTATCTCGGACATCTGTCCGACGAGACGATCGAGGCGATGCTGAACGAACTGTCGGTCGAGCTTGGCGCGGCACTGGGGCAGGAGCGGATTTACGTCGCCTTCGCCGACCGGACCTGGATTTTGGATGCGGGAGAACGCTAGACAGCAGCGGGCGGCTGCGACCTGAGACAGCCGACTGCGGCTGACGCAGCGCGGGCGCTGAACCGTCATGTGGAGCGGGTGTTCGATTCCGACTGTAAACGGCGATGGTCCAGCACCGACTGGAATCACTCCATTGTAATCGTGACACCGCCAACGGCGGCCGATAATTCCAGCCCGGCCTTGACGCCGTGCAATTGGAGAATCACACCCTGTGCGTTCTGGAGTTGCACGCCGCCGGCGCCACCGGCCAGCGCTCCGCCGGCGCCGATCGCGCTGTAGCTGCCGGCGATATCGCCGGGAGCGTGCATGTTCAATGCCTGCCCGATCATCTTGTTGGTCGATGCCCCGATTGTGGCGCCCAGGCTCATGCCAGAAACCCTGAATGGATAGTTGTGACCGCGAAAGGTGAGGATCCCGCGTCCTCCGCCAACACCGACAATAAATCCCGCCTTGGTGAACACGACGCGAACTGAACCGGTCTCCGCTCGCGACGTCGTCGAAAGGCTTGCCAGGCCCACCAGACCCAGCATTGCTCCACTAATGAGTGCTCGAAAGATTCGGCTTTGATTTTTCTTCATCTCAATCTCCTCTTCGATTGTTCCAACTCAAGCAGAATCGTTATCGCTCAGGAGGTGTGACCTCCCACCTGCTTCCAGGTTTGATCCGGGTTGAACGATGTCATGCGCTCGGCGAGTCCTTCTGTGGGTTCCCAAAGGTCTTCCATCGGTCCTGGCGCGTCGATATCTTGAAGTAGTAGCCGTGGAAAGGATACGGCCGCTGGTAACTTTCCTCCATCGAGGTTTTAACGCATTTCAAGTCATGGGAAGCTGCCTCGTCGACGGCACTACTGCGAGCTTCTGAGCAGCGACTAGTTAGCCCCCATCTCATCTCAGGTTGTTTGATTTGCATCAACGTGCAGGTTCCGCATAGGTGTTCGCTTGTCTTCGGCTTCCAGCCTGACGGAGAAGCAGATCATGAAGGTCGTTTCCGTGGAAGAAGCAGTCGCCAGGATCCCCGACGGCGCCAGCGTCATGATCGGCGGATTCATGGGGGTCGGAACACCGGAGCGCCTGCTCGACGAGTTGGTGCGACAGCGCAAAACCAATCTGTTCGTGATCGCCAACGATGCTGCCCTACCGGGAAAGGGAATCGGCAAGCTGGTTGATGCCGGGCTCGTCACCCGCATGATCGCAAGCCACATCGGTCTCAATCCCAAAGCGCAGCAGCAAATGATGGCCCAGAAGATGGCGATCGATCTGGTGCCGCAGGGAACGCTCGTCGAGCGGATCCGCGCCGGCGGCTGCGGACTGGGCGGTATCCTGACGCCGACCGGCGTCGGCACGTCGGTCGAACAGGGCAAGCAGAAGATAGACGTCGGCGGAAAGACCTATTTGCTGGAGACGGCCCTCCATGCCGACTTTGCTTTAGTCCATTCGTTCCTGGCCGATTATCTCGGCAATCTTCAATATGCGCTGACGGCCCGCAACTTCAATCCGGTGATGGCGATGGCGGCGGACACCGTCTTGGTCACCGCGGAGAACATCGTGCCGGTCGGCGTCATTGCGCCGGACCATGTCGTCACTCCCGGTCCGCTGGTCGATTATCTCGTTGCCAATGGGTGAGATCATGGACGCACAAACGATCATCGCCAGACGCGTCGCCCTCGAATTGCGCTCGGGAATGCTCGTTAATCTCGGTATCGGCATTCCGACCCTGACTGCGAACTATGTTCCTGCCGATCTCAAGGTTTTCTTCCAGTCGGAGAATGGCTTGATCGGCACCGGTCCTATTCCTGAACAGGGCATGGAACATCCGCTGCTGACTGATGCCGGCGGGCGCCCGATCAGCGCGCTCCCCGGCGCATGCTGCTTCGACAGCGCCTTGTCGTTCGGCCTGATCCGCGGCGGCCATGTCGATATGACGGTGCTGGGCGGGCTCCAGGTGGATAGCGGGGGCCAACTCGCCAACTGGACGATCCCGGGCAAGATGGTCCCGGGGATGGGCGGGGCGATGGACCTGGTGACCGGCGCCAGGCGCGTGATCGTCGCCATGCAGCACACCGCCAAGGGAAAATCGAAGATCGTCAAGAAGTGCAATCTGCCGCTGACATCGATCAGGGCCGTTGACCTTGTCGTGACCGATATGGCGGTGATTGGATTCCCCGGATGGCCGCGCGACCCTGATGGAGACCGCGCCGGGCGTCAGCGCGGCGGACGTGATCGCCAACACCGAGGCCGAACTTGTCCTCCCCGCCAAGGTGCCGGAAATGGCGATTTGAGCCGGCATCCCGGCTCGTTTGCGAGCCGACCCCGAAAGTGAGCACACGATGCGTACCGGGCGCCTTGGCTGTCTTCACCGCCAGCATTTTTCGCGGCGACGGCAGCTAGGTGAGCCGAAGCGTAACGTGCAGGTTTCCGGCGTCGCGTCTGGTGCTGACCGGCAGGCCGCTGTTCTGGAAAACGTTCAACATCTGCCTGTTGTCGGGCAGTACATCCGCAATCAATTCCCGCAGCCCCGCCCGACGCGCAACCGCAACCAGATGGCGCATCAGCGTCGTGCCGATACCCTGCCCCTGGTATTCGTCGACCACAGCGAACGCGACCTCGGCCTGTCCCGGGCTGACAACGATAAAGCGCCCGCCGCCGGCAATCGTCGGCTTACCGTCCTCGTCCACCACCGCGATCAGGGCGACGTGATCGACAAAATCCACGTTGACGAAAAAGGCAGTCTCCTTCTCACTGAACTCACGTTTGACCGCGAAGAAACGCCGGTAGAGCGAATCCGTGCCGATACGGCGGACCGCCGCGATGAGATCGTTGCGGTCATCCGGCCGAAGCGCGCGGATTTCCACCCGGCGCCCGTCTCGCAAGGCCCCAACTGCCGAATATTGGGAAACTTCGGACATGGCGGTCGCGCCCTCTTTCAGAGCCGCTACCACGATGAGTGCTAAAGCGCGCACCTGGTATATTTGAGCGACATTCCCGGGATATCCGGAAACAGCCTGTTCAAATTGTTGTCGTCGATCACCTTCAGGCTGAAATGAACGTTCTGGTTCATGATGCTGGTGGCGCAGGCCGCGCCTAAATCCATATTATCGCCGTCCTGCTTTCGCGACGTGATCGTGCACTTCGCGCTTTTGCCCCTGATCTTGTTCCCCTCGATGATGAAGCCCGAGCCAAACAGGTCCGACAGCTCGGCGAACACGACCTGGTTGCCCTTCTTGCTGAACACGCGGCTGCACAGATCCGCTTCCGTAGCCCAGGCGCCCGAGAGCTCGATGGCGTCGGCCCGGACCGGCAGCATCGGTGCGGCCCCGGACAGGACGGCACCGAGGATTGCCAAACGACGAAAACAAAACATTTTATTCTCCCTGAAATGGTGACGGCTATTCCGCGGCAATATTTTCGGGCGGCTTCGGTGGCGCTGGCGTTGCGGCAGGCGGCTGCTCGGTCGCGGGACGTGACCCGGGCCGCAGCCGTTCGCGAATTGCCTGGAACATCACGTAGAGCGGCGGGATCGCGAAGATGCCGACGAACGATGCCAGGATCATGCCGCCGAACACCGGCGTGCCGACGCCGCGTCGCGCGAGCTCGGAAGCGCCCTGTGCCACGACCAGAGGATAGAGCCCCAGGATGAAGGCGAACGACGTCATCATCACCGGACGGAAACGCAGACGGGCACCCTCCGACGCGGCTTCGAGCAAGGGAACGCCATGCTCGCGCTTTTCCTTGGCGAATTCGACGATCAGGATGCCGTTCTTGGCCGCAAGGCCAATCAGCACGACCATGCCGATCTGGCCATAGAGATCGAGCGTGAGCCCGGTCAGCACGATGGCGCCGAACGATCCGAGAATGCCGATCGTGACCGACAGCAAAACCGGCACCGGAATGGTCCAGCTTTCATAGAGCGCGACCAGGAACAGATAGGCGAACAGCACGGCAAAACCGAGAATGATCGCGGTCTTGCCTTCGGCGCGCTTCTCCTGAAAGGCCGTGTCCGTCCACTCGCCGGCGTACCCCGGCGGCAGCGTCTTCGCCGCGATCTGCTCGAACGCTTTTAGCGCCTGACCGGACGATATGCCGGACGCCGGGCCGCCCTGGATGGTTACGGCGCGGAGGTTATTGTAGCGGATCAATGCCGGCGGGCCGACGACAATGCGCGTTTCGGCAAGGCTTCGCAGCGGAATCATCTTGCCTTCGGCATTGCGCACGTTGATGCGGTAGATGTCGTCGATGCCCGACCTGTCGGCGGCTTCGGCCTGAACCTGCACCTGCCAGGTGCGGCCGAACAGATTCAGGTTGTTGATGAAGTAGCCGCCGAGCGAGGCCTGCAGCGCCTGGAACACATCCTTGAGCTGGACGCCGAGAATCTGCACCTTGTCGCGGTCGATATCGAGATAGATCGACGGATTGGTGGCCGAGAACGTCGAGAATACCCCGCGCAATTGCGGATCCTGGTTGGCCGCCACGATTACCCCGCGCAGGACCTGAGCGAGTTCCTTGGGATCGCCGCCCCGCAAATCCTCGAGCACATAGGTGAAGCCACCGCCCGTGCCGAGACCGACGATCGGCGGCGGCGCCAGCGGCACCACCGTGCCACCCTGGATCCCGCGGAATTTCGTCCGCAGCCTCGCGATCACTTCGCGAACGCCGAGCTCGGCGCTCCTGCGTTCCTCGAACGGCTTGAAGGTCACGACCATGAAGCCGGCATTGGGCTGCGAATAATTGTCGATGAAGTTCAGCCCGATGATCGAGGTGTATTCGGCAACGGCCGGATCCTCCTTCACCATTGCCTCGGCCTGGCGCATCACTTCCGACGTTCGTCCGACGGAGGCGCCGCCCGGCAGCTGAACGACGACGAAGATCGCGCCCTGGTCGTCCTCCGGCACAAAGCCCGTCGGCGTCACCCTGGAAAGGGCAACGGTCCCTGCCCCCGCCACCACGACCATCACGAGGCCAATGATCGAAAAACGGACCATCCGTGCAACGACGGCGCCATACTGGTCGCGGACCCAATCGATCGAGCGCATCATCCAGCCGATAAGGCCGCGCTTCGGTCCATGGTGGGGCTTCAGCAGAACGGCGCAAAGCGCTGGAGAAAGCGTGAGCGCGTTGATGGCGGACAGCAGCATCGCGACGGAGACCGTCACCGCGAACTGGCGGAACAGTTCGCCGGAAATACCGGGGATGAAAGCGATCGGCACGAACACCGAGAGCAGCACCAGCGTGATCGCGATGATCGGCGCGGTAATCTCCGCCATGGCGCGCTTGCTCGCCTCGGCGGGCGTGAGCTCGGGATTCTCCTCCATCACCCGCTCGACGTTCTCGACGACCACGATGGCGTCGTCGACGACGATGCCGATCGCCAGCACGATGGCGAGCAGCGACACGGTATTGGCCGAATAGCCCACCGCTTTGAGTGCGATGAAGGTTCCGATCAGGCTCACCGGGACCGCCAGGGTCGGAATCAGAGTGGCGCGGACATTGCCGAGGAACAGAAAGACCACCAGCACCACGAGGACGAAGGCCTCAAACAGCGTCTTCTTCACTTCGTGCATGGTATCGGTCACGAAGATCGTGGGATCGTAGGTGATCTTCCAGGCCAGATCCTCGGGAAAGCGCTTTTCAAATTCGGAAAGCTTCTTCCGCACGGCGTTCACGGTAGCGATCGCGTTGCCGCCCGGCGACTGGTAGATCACGATCGCCGCGGCGTCCTGTCCGTTGAACCGGGTGTCGCGATCGAGATTGGCGGCACCCAGCTCGAGCTTGGCAACGTCGCGCAGCCGCAATACCGAGCCATCCGGATTTGTCCTGATGACGATGTTCTCGAAATCTCCGACCGAGCTCAAACGCCCCTTGGTCTGGATATTGAGCTGCAACTGCTGATCGTTGAAGATCGGCCGCGCCCCGATGCGGCCGACCGCCGCCTGGACGTTCTGCGATTGAATGGCATTGATGATGTCGGTGACGGTCAGATTGAGCCCGGTCAGACGCTCGGTCTTGACCCAGGCGCGCATGGCATAGTCCTGGGCCGCGAACAGGAACGCATCGCCGACGCCGGGCGTGCTCTTGATCGAATCCAGAAGATTGATGGTGACGTAGTTCGACAGGAATAGCGGATCGTGGGTCTTGTTCGGCGAATAGACGGTGACGAAGGCAAGGATCGCGGTCGATTTCTTCTTGACGTTGATCCCCTGCCGCTGGACTTCCGGCGGCAATAGCGAGAGCGCCGTTTGAACCCGGTTGTTGACGTTGACCGTGTTGATATCGGGATCGGTCCCGAGCTCGAAGGACGCGGTGAGCGTATAGCTGCCGTCGTCACCGCTCGTGCTCTTCATGTAGATCATCTTGTCGACGCCGACGACCTGTGCCTCGATCGGCTGGGCGACGGTGGCGTCGACCACGGCGGAATTGGCGCCGGGATACATCGTCGTGACCGAGACCTGCGGCGGCACGATGTCGGGATACTGGGCAACCGGCATCGCCAGATAGGCCAGGGCGCCGGCGATCGTGGTGACGACGGCGATGACGATCGCCAGGCGCGGACGGTCGACAAAAATCGCGGAGAACATCGCTTCAGCTCCTGTCGGGCGCTGGCGGTAACGGCGTCGCCTGAACCGCCACGTCGCGGCGCAGTCCCTGAATGCCCTCGACGATCACCTGTTCGCCGCCGGTCAGGCCCTGCTCCACGACGACACCGGTCCCGCTCGGACCGGCGGTCTTGACCCTGCGGACCACCGCCTTGCCGTCGCCGACGATGAAGACGTAGACGCCCTCCTGATCGGAAATCAGGGCTGCCTGCGGTATGACGATCTTCTGCTCCGCGGTTCCGCTTTCCAGCACCACGCTGACCAATTGCCCGTCGATCAGTCCCGCGTCCGGATTCGGAAAACTGGCGCGTGCCAGCACCGTGTCGGTGGCACGATCGACGGAGACGTCGACGAAGTTGATCTTGCCTGGATACTTGTACACGCTGCCGTCGGCATACCGCAGCGCTACCTTGATGCCGGTGATATCGACGCTGTGGCCGGCCTGCTGGGCGCTGAGAAACTCGCGCTGGCTGACCGGAAACGTCACATACATCGGATCCTGACTGACGATGACGGTGAGCGGCCCGCTCTGCGGGGTAACGACGTTCCCTTTGGTAATATTGGTCTTGCCGACCTTGCCGGCAATCGGAGAAGCGATGCTGGCATAGCCGAGGTTGATCTTCGCCGTCTGAAGATTGGCTTCGTCGACGAGAATAGCACCCTGCGCCGATTGATCGGCGGCGAGCGCCTGATCGCGGGCAACCGTCGTACCCGACCCCTTGGCCAGCAGCTCTTCCGCGCGCTGCAGCTGGACCTCGGTGAGTACCTTGGCGGCCTTGCTCTTCGTCAATTCACCCTGGGCCTGTTCGACGGCTGCCTGGAAAAGTCCTTTCTCGATACCGTAGAGCGGCGCCCCTTCCTTGACGAACTCGCCCTCCTTGAACGCGACGTCTTCGAGATACCCGGTGATGCGGGCTTTGACCTCGACCCGTTGGGTTGCCTCGACGCGCCCGACAAAGTCGAGTGTCTTGGTGACGGGCTTGCGTTCGGCTATAATCACTCCAACGGGAATAGCCGCCGGCGTCCCGGCCGATTGCGCATTCGCGGCAGATGAAATCCCCCACAACGCCAACAAGATGCAGGCTATCACGCGCATCGCAACCTCCCATTTACCGGTCGTGCGCCGCTAACGGCTTCGTAGCCAGTTGGCGTGACGGTGCATTTTCGATCAAGCTACATCGAACCGCGCAGCCGTCAATCGGCGGCTCTGTTCAATCGATGATGTGATAGCCGCCGTCGATGTAGATCGTGTCACCCGTCATCAGCTTCGCGCCGTCGAGCGCGAGAAAAGCCACTGCCTTTCCAACGTCGTCGATGCTGACAAGGCTTCGCGCAGGTGCCTTGGCCTGCGCCTTCGCCATCAGATCGTCGAACTCGGGAATTCCGGAGGCTGCGCGCGTCGCCAGCGGGCCCGGTGAAATGGCGTGTACCCGGATACCCTTGGGACCGACCTCGGATGCGACGTATCGCACGGCGCATTCCAACGCTGCCTTGGCGACGCCCATGATGTTGTAGTTCTCCACCACCATCTGGCTGCCGTAATAGGTCATGGTGAACATCGTGCCGCCCTTCTTCATCAGCGGCTCCGCCAGATGCGCCATGCGGAGGAACGACCAGCATGAGACATCCATGGTCGCCAGGAAGCCGTCACGCTTTACGTCGATCACCCGTCCGTGCAGGGCTTCCTTGGGCGAGAATGCGATGGAGTGAACGAGAAAGTCGAGTTGCCCCCACTCCTTTTCGATTTGCTCGAACACGGCCTCCGTTTGCCCGGCAACGCTGACATCCATTGGCAGGAAGATCGACGATTCAAGCGCCTGCGCGAGCGGCTCGACGTGCTTCTTTGCCTTTTCATTCAGGTAGGTGACGGCCAGATCGGCTCCCAGCGCTCGGAACGCCTTGGCGCAGCCCCAAGCGATCGACTGCTCATTGGCGATACCGACGATCAGTCCTTTGCGCCCTTTGAGCGCTATTTTGGTTTCGGGGTAAACCGGTATGGCTAATGTCATGACACCCTCGCGTATTTTGGAGAACTTGTCGGCTGCGACAGCAGCGACCAGGTATGTCGGGCAATCATCAGCTCTTCATCGGTGGGCAGGACATAGACCGCGACCCGGCTTTCAGGCCGCGAGATGAGGCGGGCGTGTTTTGCGTTGGCGTCGGTATCGAGTGAGACGCCCAGCCAGGCCAGCTTCGCGGCGATCGCCCGACGGATACGTACGGAATTTTCACCGACCCCGGCGGTGAACACCAGGGCATCCACCCCTTGCAGGGCTGCCGCCAGCATGCCGGCGAACAGGCTGGCGCGGTAAACAAAATAGTCGATCGCAAAGGCAGCGCGCGGGTCGCCGCTGGCTTCGAGCTGCCGCATGTCGTTGCTGATGCCCGACAGGCCCTTGAGGCCGCACTCCTTGTAAAGGAGGTCCTGGACCTCGGCAGCCGACATCCCCTTCTCGGAGATCAGGTAGAGCACGACACCGGGATCGATCTGGCCGCATCGCGTGCCCATCGGCAGCCCGTCCAAAGCGGTAAAGCCAAGGCTGCTCTCGATGCTGCGGCCACCGCTGATGGCGCACATCGAGGCGCCGCTACCCAGATGGGCAACGATCACCCGCTTGGATGCCACGGCCGGCGCTATTTCGGGAAGGATGCTGGCGATATACTCGTAGGAGAGACCGTGGAAACCGTACCGCCGGATGCCTTCGGCATGCAGCGCCAGGGGAATCGCGAAATGATCGGCCAGCGCGCCGTGGCCGCGATGGAACGCGGTATCGAAACAGGCAATCTGCGGCAACTCAGGGAAACGGCTCATGATCGAGCGGATCGGCGCGAGATTGTACGGCTGGTGAAGCGGCGCCAGCGAAACGTAACGTTCCAGTCTCGCCAGCACGTCCTGATCGACCCGCACCGGCCTGTCGTAATCCGGGCCGCCATGGACGACGCGATGTCCGATCGCAATCGGATTGACCTTCAGTTCTTCCCGCAACCATCCGCCCGCTGTGGCGAGCGCGACCGAAACATCAGGCACGGCTCCGCTTTCGTAGCTGCGGTCGACCAGCACGGCGCCATCGGCAGCCGTGACGCGCAACCGCGGGCGGCTTCCCACTCCGTCCATCAGGCCCTTGATCTGGCGCGTAAGGCCGCCGTCGGCACCGATCCCGAAGACCTGGAACTTTACGCTCGACGAGCCGGCATTGGCGACGAGGATCGTATCCATGACATTCACGCCGCCGCTACGGTTGAAGCGCGCCGGCGGGCGTCGGCGTTGAGCACTGCGATCGCGCAGGAGGCCATGCGGCCCCGAAGCGAGTTGGCGCGCGAGGTGAGAACGATGGGAACGCGCGCGCCGAGCACGATGCCGGCCGAGTCGGCCTTCGCCATGAAAGTGAAATTCTTCGCCAGCATGTTGCCGGCCTCGAGATCCGGCACGACCAGGATCTGCGCCTGGCCGGCGACCGCCGATTTGATGCCCTTGATCCTGGCGGCTTCCTTGTCGATGGCATTGTCGAACGCGAGCGGCCCGTCAAGCAGGCCACCCGTGATCTGGCCGCGGTCCGCCATCTTGCACAGCGCCGCGGCGTCGATGGTCGATGGGATCTTGGCAGTTACCGTCTCGACCGCGGACAATATCGCGACCTTCGGCACGCCAAGGCCGATCCCGGCAAAGAGATCGATCGCATTCTGCACGATGTCGCGCTTGCAATCGAGATCCGGGAAAATATTGATCGCCGCGTCCGTGATGAACAACGTGTCGGCATAACCGGGCACATCGATCGCAAACACATGGCTGATCCGCCGGTCCGTGCGCAGCCCGGTCGCCTTCGCGGTGACGCTGCGCATCAGCTCGTCGGTGTGAAGGCTGCCCTTCATCAACAGCTCGCCCTTGGCCTCATGGATCAGCTCCACGGCCTTTGCCGCGGAGGCGGCGCTGTGGGGGGCATCGACGATCCGGAACCGCGAGATGTCGAAATTGAACTGCGCCGCCACCGCCTTGATCCTGGCCGCCGGGCCCACCAGCACCGGCTTGATGATGCCGGCGGCTGCGGCTTCGCAGACGCCCCGCAACGAGGACTCGTCGCAGGGATGGGCGACGATAGTCACGGCCGACGCCACCTGCTTGGCGGCCGCGATCAGGCGTTCGTACTTTACATGGGTTTGGACTTGGGCCTGGCCATCGCCAGTTTCGATCGGAACTACGCTCATGGCTCGACTCCCAATTCACTCGGCGGCGGCTACGATGCCTTGGCTCTGTCTTTTTTCCGAACGAAAGGCACACTTTCGGCGCCCGTTTCTGAAGGCCCGGCCTCATCGGTCTCGAAAAGCTCCGTAACTTTTTTCAGGCGATCCGCGGCCTCCCCGGAGACTTCACCGGCGGCACTCAGGACGTTGCGAATGGCAGCGAGGCCTTTGCGACGCTCAGCGACGTCGGCCGGCAGCAGCTTCGGGATCGCCGCAAGCGTTGCTTCCGGCTCGAGCAGCAGGAGGTAGAACTGCTCGCGCGCCATTTGTTTGAATTGAGGGAGCGTCATCCGCGAAGCCTCGTCGGTCAGACGAATCCGGCGCAAGGCCGCAATGCCGCGCTCGTCGACGAACCCTCGCGCCATGCCGACATAGACCAGGCCGCGAATGGTGCACTCCTGGAGCCCGCCTTTGGTGATCTGCGATTTCAGTTCTGCAATGCGTTTGTCCCGAAGCTCATTGTGCAGAAGAGACTTCGCCGGCCTTCGCTGCCGGGCGGCCTTCGGATTGACTCCGACGGCAGCCTGAAGCACTGGCGAACCATAGATATTGAGGAACAGCGACTCGCAGAGTTTTTCCTGGCTTATCCGCCAGGCATCGAGCATTCCGACGATCTGCTCCGATACCTTTTCCTGGGCAGCGACGAACGGATTGTCTGACGCCACTGGCTTGCGTTCGGCACGGACCGTTTCCGCGGCGCTCGCTAACGCAGGCATGAACGGATTGGCGTCGGTGAACGCCTCGTAGGACATCCGGACCGGGTGCATGCGCTTCAGCCATTCCGCCACCTGCGGCGTGACCATCGCCTTGACCATTGGCTGCATGAACGCGCGGTAGAGCGACAGATTGATTTCCGAAACGCGCGCGGCGGTCGCAAACCGCCGCTCGTCCTCCGGCGAGTTGCCGCCCATGGCGCGGATATCGTCCAGCGTCCGCTGCTCGCAGCGCATGACCCATTCACCCGACACAAGATCGGCGTTGGTGGTGTCGGCGGCCTTGCGTTCGAATTTCGCCTCATAAAGGCCGGGAGGTAGTATATCGATCAGGTCGATATTGCTGGAGAACTCGTTGTGCTCTTTCCTGGCCACGCCACCAGAGACGAAGATTCCGAGGTGACCGACAGTTTCATGCACCGTGTAGACGATGGTCTGGCCGAACGACCTGATCTCGTCGACATCGTCATAGAGATCGAGAATCCAGTCGAGCGCCTGCTGCGGCGGGGTGATGTTGTCCCCCTTCGAGCAAAACACCACAATCGGCGAGCGTATGGCGCGAAGATCGACGGCGGTGCCGTCCGACGTCTCGATAAGGCCCGCGGCCAGCTTATTGCCGACGAACAGCTCGTCGACGATGAACTGCATCTCCTCGGCGTTGAGGTTGACGTGCCCGCCCCACCAGCGCTCGAACTCGAGATAGCGAGGCCCTTCAGTATCGACCTTGGAGTAGACGTTATACTGCTTGCTCCACAACGTGTTGGCCGGATTCTGGCTCTCGAAGTTCTGCACCAGCCAGCCGCCATCGAATCTCCCCGCGCCCATATCGCCAGTGAGCGCCGTCAGCCAGCTGCCGCCCAGCAGACCGCCGGAATAGCGCATGGGATTCTGTCCGCGAATACCAGCCCAGTAGGACAGCGGCGATCCCGCCAGGATAATCGGGCCAAACAGCTCCGGCCTGGTCGCAGCCAAAATCATCACGGCCCAGCCAGCCTGGCAGTTGCCGATGACGCATGGCTTACCGTCCGCCTGGGGATGAAGTGAAATAACCTTTTCCAGGAATACCGCTTCGGCCCGGGCGATATCTTCGATGGTTTGCCCCGGCATGGGGTCGGGCGTGAAGCCGACGAAATAGCAGGGATGCCCTGCTTTCATGGCGACGCCGATCTCGCTGTCTGCCTTGAAGCCGCCGATGCCCGGGCCATGTCCGGCGCGCGGATCCACGACCACGAACGGCCGGCGAGCGGGATCGGTCTCAACTCCTGCAGGCGGGACGATGCGCACCAGCAGGTAATTGACCGGCCGTTTCAGCGTCCGTCCATCCATCACCAGTTCGGCTGCATAATCGAGAACGTGCGGAACCTTCTCGGCGAGATGGTCGCGATACTGGCTGCTGCGCTGGCGCATCACATCGCAGAACAAGACGCCGCGCTGCGTCGCATCTATCATGTATTCGAAGGCGGGACCGAAAAGACCGAAGGGCGTGTGCGTGTTGCCCGATACATGCTGGCTGTCTGTCGACATTGTTCAGCTCCATCTTTTCGAGGCGTCCAACTTCCTTCTCATTATTCCACGTTGCGCAGCTTTTGATTGATCTTGCTCAAACAAAACATAACTTAGTGGCGTTATTTGTACGCTGGGAAATTCGGTACATGGGTATGTCAAGACGCGACAGAGATGCTGACGTAACGAGTTTAACCTTCCGGAGATTCAAATCATGTTGAACATCGATGAACTGCTGCCCACCGCAATAGACATTCGCAAACAGTCCGCGCTCAAGGAGGCCGAGAAGGCCGACGAGCACATGCGCCTGATGGCTGCGGCCGAAGCCGAAAAGCAGGCGTTGGTCGACGAACTCAGCAAACCGTCGGGCCTTTCGGAGGACGAGAAGGTCAAGCGTGCTTCCACAGTGATCCAGCGCGCGGTGCGAAACGGCCTCCACGAGGTCCAGGTCTATCGGTTCCCCAACGTGCTCTGCACGGACCGAGGCCGGGCGATCAACCAGATGGAGCCCGGCTGGGAAAACACGCTGACCGGAATGCCCAAGGAGATCTTTCACCTCTGGAAGGACTATCTCCAGCCGCGCGGTTACAAGATTGCGTATCAGATCATCGATTTCCCGGGCGGGGTGCCCGGAGATATCGGCATCACGCTGAGCTGGTAACGCAGGATCCCTGCTCTTCGCCATTCGAGTGATCGAGTAGATCCAAACGGGGCAAACGACGATGGCAACGGACGAGCCGGATTCAAAGATGAAGCGCAAACCCTATGAAAAGGAGCTGCGCAAGCTGCAGGTCGAGCTTTGCCATCTGCAACGATGGGTGACCACTAAGGGGCTACGGGTCGTCATCGTGTTCGAAGGACGCGATGCCGCCGGCAAGGGCGGAACAATCAGGGCTCTCACCGAGAAAGTGAGCCCACGCGTATTTCGGGTGGTGGCGCTGCCCGCTCCTTCGGACCGGGAAAAGAGCCAAATGTTTTTCCAGCGATACATACAACATTTTCCCGCCGCGGGAGAGATCGTCATCTTCGACCGCAGCTGGTACAACCGCGCCGGCGTCGAATACGTCATGGGCTTCTGCACCAAGCAGGAGCACGAGCGCTTCCTTGCGCTTTGTCCGGAAGCTGAAAAATATATCGTCGACGGCGGTATCCTCCTGATCAAGCTCTGGCTGGAAGCCGGCATGGAGGAGCAGGAGAAGCGTTTCGCGGCCCGGATCGACGATCCGCTTCGGCAATGGAAATTGAGTCCGATGGATCTCGAATCCTATCGGCGCTGGTACGACTATTCCAAAGCGCGCGATATGATGCTGAAAGCCACCGATTCGAAACATGCGCCATGGTACGTCGTTCGCTCCGAGGACAAAAAGCGCGCGCGGCTGAACTGCATCTCGCACCTGTTGAAGACGATCCCCTACAAGCGCCTGTCGCCGGAACAGGTCAAATTGCCGAAGAGATCGGAAAAGAACCGGTACAACGACCTGGCCACCTTGCGGCGAATGAAATTCGTGCCAGAGCGGTACTAGGAAATGGATATTTCAACGCGCGGAGGAGTTTCTGATGGCTGAAATCAACAAACTCTCGGTCGAGAAAGTGCTCAACAAACTGCGCAGCAACGATGCGTCCAGCAACTCGAGGATTGAGCAGCTCGACGAGAAAATCAAGACGACCGACGAAGAGATACAGCGTTTGAGAGCAGCCAGAGCCCGCCTTAAGCGGGGCCAGCCGGCGAAGCGCGATTGACCTGTCTGTAAACTTTCCTCGATTGCGTTGCGGGGTCGATCGACCTCCCAGAGAGCACTCTTACACCCTACCGGCGCGCAGCACGCTGTCGAGTGTTGCGGTACGGTCGAGCCCGCCGACTTTTTCCTCCAGCCCCTCGGCACGCAGCAAATCGCGCGCCGAGCCATGGGCGCCGACGATGCGCAGAGCAATACCACGGCCGGCAAGTTCGGCATTCAACTCGTGCAGCATGCGTGAGCCGGCAAGGTCGAGGTAGGGAGCGGCGGAGAGATCGCAGACGGTCAGACGGACCGAAGGACCCGCCTCGCGAAGACGATTTACGACCGCTTCCAGGACGGCATCGGCATTGGCGTAAATCAGCGATGCTTCCGGGCGAAAGGCGATGACGCCCGGCAGCTGCTCGTTCTCGGGATGGCGGTCAAAGTCGGAATAGCTGTTGGTGCCGGGCACGCGGCCAAGAAATGCAACATGAGGGCGCGTCACGCGCGCGAGCAGCAACAATATCGAGGCCAGTGCGGCCAGCAGGATACCCTGAAGTATTCCAAGAAGCAGCACGCCGACCAGCGCGACGGTCGCGGCCACAAAATCAAGCCGGCTCACTCGCCCCATGTGGAGCAGTGCCGGAAAATCCAGCAAACCGTACACCGCCGTCAACACCACCGCGGCCAGCACCGCCTTTGGGAGGTTCTGAAGCAAGCCCGTCAGAAACAGCAGGCAAAGCGCCAGGGTGACCGAGGCAAAAACCAGCGCCAGCGGCGTTCGTGCGCCGGCCTTGTCGTTCACGGCCGATTGCGAGAGGCCGCCGGCAACCGGAAAGCCCTGTCCCATCGCCGCTGCGAGATTGGCCGCGGCAATGCCCAGTAGTTCCTGTCTGGCATCCAGCGGGTATCCATGCTTCGCAGCAAAGGTGCGAGCCGCAGACACGCCCTCGATATAGGCCAGCAGCAGACAACCCGCGGCCAGCGGAATGATCCCCTCGACATCGCGCAACCTCAGGGCCGGGCCTGCCAGGCTGGGCAAGCCTGCCGGTATTTCTCCCGTCGTAGGCAGCCCACGCGCCGGCAGCCCCAACAGCGTTGCAGCCGCGATCGACAGCGCGACAACGCCAAGCGCGACCGGTTTTCCCGGAAACAGCCGGTCGCCAAGTACCAGCAACAGCACAGCGATGACCCCCACGGCGAGAACGAGGTATTGCGTTTGCCCCAGCTGCCCGACAAGTGTGAACGCCCGTTCGAAGAAATTGTGGCCCCCGCCCTTCACGCCGAACAGGCTCGGCAGCTGCGTCATGGCAATCGTCAGGCCGGCGCCGGCCTTGAACCCCACCAGAACGCTATCGCTGATCAGCTTTACCAGCACGCTCAGCCGCAACAGCCACGCGATCAGGCTGAGCGCCGCTACCGTGAAAGCCGCGAGGCTGGCGATCTGCGCATAGCGTTGAGCATCCCCTTCCGCCATGGCTCCAACCGTCCCGGCAATCATCAGCGCGATCGCGGAAGTCGGACCGATCGCGAGTTGACGCGAGGATCCCAGAAGGGCGTAACCGAGACCGCCAAGCAAATAGCCATAAATGCCGGCCTGCGGCGGTAAGCCGGCAAGCCCCGCATAGGCCAGGGAAACCGGAATCGCGTAAGCCGCCAAAGTGATACCGGCGACGATGTCGCCTGGAAGCCAGGCTGCGCTGTATTCAGCAAGCCAACGGGCTGGAGGAAACCACCAAAGCCAAGCTATCCTATTCTGCTGTTGCGTCGAGTTTGCCATGTGTGGTGCCGCGCGCCATCAACTGCTTGACGTTCGATATCGAACGAGCCGACCGGGTCTCTTGATACACATCAATACGTGCCGACTATTTGATCCGACAGTGGAATCGCTACGGTTGCTGACATGAACCGCGCCAGAACCGCATGCAGGCACCGGCTCCCCTTGGGAATGCCGATATCATCGCCGCCGGAGACCGAACCGCGAAACAGAATATAGGATTCCCACCTTCACTCATCCCATTCGCCGCGTGCCGACGAATCCAATTGTTCTGACCGTGTGGCTAATGCCAGTGTCGAAGAGAACAGCACGATGAACTGGACCCGATCGTACGGCCTCAAGAGCTATCTCAAATCGTCGCTTTGGATCGTCCCATTTGTTGCCATCCCACTTGCACTTCTCGTCATCCGATTGCTGCATCGGCTCGACGCCTGGCTCGGATGGAGTCTTCTGGGCTTCACGGCGACAGGCGCTCAGGTATTGCTCGAGGCCTTCGTCACGGCAACGCTCTCCTTCGTGGTCTTCACCTTCGGTTCCCTGCTGGTCGCGATTCAGGTCGCCAGCGCGCAAATGACGCCACGGATCATCGCTACGACCTTGCTGCGGAACGATGTGGTCAGATACGCCGTTGGCCTTTTCATCTTCACCCTGATGTTTTCGCTCGGCGCGCAAAACAGGATGGAGAAGGATGTCCACCAGCTTGTGGTGCTCCTCGCCACCGTGCTGGGGATCCTTTCCTTCGCGGCGTTCTTCTACCTGATCGACTACGCTGCGCGACTATTGCGGCCCATCAGCATCCTGACCCAGGTGGGCAGCGACGGGCTGGCGGTCATCGAAGGCGTATACCCCGATCCGAGTCTCGGCCCCACTCTCCAGAACGCCGCAAGCGACGGCCTTGGTGCCCCACGCGCCGTCATCAGGCATCAGGGAACATCGGCCATCGTTCTGGCCGCCAATCTCGCACGGCTCGTGGCCGAGGCCGAAAACTCCGGCGGGATCATCGAATTCGTGCCCGAAGTCGGCGATTTTGTTGCGGTCGACGAACCCCTGTTCAACCTGTATGGCGGCGCTCATTCAATCCACGCGGACACGCTGCGGGCGCTGGTCGCGTTCGGGTCGGAACGAACGATAGACCAGGATCCGACTTTCGCGTTTCGTATCGTCGTCGACATTGCGCTGAAGGGGCTGTCGCCGGCCATTAACGATCCGACCACGGGGGTGCTCGCGATCGACCAGCTCCACCGCATGCTTCGAATGGTTGGCAAGCGCCATCTGCGCACCGACGAAATCCTGGACAGGTCCGGACAATTGCGCGTGATATTCCGCACCCCCAATTGGGAGGATTTCGTGCATCTCGCGTTCAGCGAGATCCGCGCCTGCGGTTCGAACAACCTGCAGATCGCAAGGCGGTTACGGGCGATGATCGAAAACCTGGTCCAGACGCTGCCGGCGCACCGCCATGCGGCGCTCCTCGGGGAGTTGGGATTACTGAACCGGGAAATCGAGAGAGCTTTCATTTACCCCGAGGACCTGGCACTCGCCCGCATCGCGGACGCCCAGGGCCTCGGAGGTCACTCCGGAGCGATCAAACGCTGAACGCGCTTACCGGTCCAGCTTGCGCTTCGAGCCGTTGGCCGTGCTGAAGCAATGAGGATTTGAGGCAATGCCGGAAAATGGCGTACTGACCCGCGCGCGGCTGAGGACCCCGAAAGCCGCGGCCATCGCGGGGATAGTCTTCTCGCTTGCGATGTTCGTGATCTTCTGGCTGCTGCGGCGGTCCATTCCGGCCGACCCGCTGGGGTCCGCCACCTGGCTGACGACCAATACGAAGGCCATCGCGCTGGCGCTGAATCTGGTCCCGCTCGCCGGCGTTGCCTTCCTGTGGTTCATCGGCGTGTTGCGCGATCGGCTCGGCCCGCAGGAAGATCGCTTTTTTGCCACCGTATTTTTCGGCAGCGGCTTGTTGTTCCTGGCCATGCTGTTTGCGGCCGCTGCAGTAATAGGCGCCGCAATGCTCGTCGCCTCTACCGTCGATCCGAACGAATTCGCCAATTCAACGACATTCCGTTTTGCGCGCGCAGCCACCTACGTGATCATGAACGTTTACGCCATCAAGATGGCCGCCGTATTCATGTTTTCGACGTGCACCGTCGTGATCTATACCGACATCGCGCCGCGCTGGGTTGCCTATGTCGGATATCTGCTGGCGTTGCTTCTCTTGTTCGGCAGCTACTACATCAGTTGGAGCTTCGCGGTACTGCCCGTTTGGGTGTTCCTGATCAGCGCATATGTCCTGACGGATAATTTGCGAAGACGATAGAGGGGCGCTGAGTTTGCCGCAGCTACCCTGGGTTGATAGGTCAGCTACGTTGTCCATCTTTCGCTTAAACATTTCGATCCACTGCGCAATATTGAGCAGGCAAAGACTTCACCAGAGTTCATGGTGAGACACGCGGTTCATCCTGCCGGCGCGGCCAGCATTTCGAACATGTCCCGCACCGCTTAATCGACGCGGATTTGGGAGGACAAAAAATGGACAGTTTTCTGCACAAGGAAAACATCGCGCTCTATCGACGACTGATATCCGAGAGTGAGATTTCTCCCTCTCGCGACGAGGACCGCCACAAGATGCTGCTCACGCTGCTCGCCGAGGAAACAGCCAAGGAAGCGAGCGCCACGGAAGCCAAAAAACCGCATCGACAGTTTCGCTCGGGCTAATTTCCGGCCTCGATCTGCTGCAGCGCGATGTGAAGAAACTCCTTCATCCTCTGGGCGATCTGCTCCGGCGCGACACCCTTTGGCGCGAGGTCCCTGGATACCCTGAGCAGGGTGTCTTCGGCGCTTTGATTTTGCAAATCCGCGACGACGAGTTCGTTCGCGTAGGCGACCGCGGCATCTCCCGTCAGGCCAAGCTGCGCGGCAGCCCAGTTGCCCAGCATCTTGTTGCATCTCGCCATCGCCTTGAATCTCAATTCTTCGTCGTGGATAAACTTGGCCTCAAAGGCCTGTTCGCGCTTGTCGAAGGTCGTCATGGTAGCACCTGTTTGCTCCGCGAGCCGACTAGAAGGCAGTTGTCGGGACCAGCGCCATGTGAATGGATTTGTAATGATCGAGCCGTGCAATGGCGCGATCAAGTTCGTCGCCCGCCGGTTCTTTTGCGACGGTTTCCTGCATCTCTTCGATTTGCGCCCTGAGCCCGGCCAGATCGAAATCCTCGACGGTTTCCGCAGTGTCCGCCAGAATCGTGAGTTCCTCGTGCGAGAACTCGGCCAAGCCTCCCAACAGCACGAACTTCTCGTGCGTGCTCCCGGCGATCGCAACCACGATTCCGGGACGAAGCATGGCGACGATCGGCGCATGTCCGGCAAGGACGCCGAAATCACCTTCGACGCCAGGCAAATCGACCTGATCGACCGGGCCTGCAAATAATAGTTTCTCGGGTGACACGAGGCTCAGTTGGAACGATGGCATAGCCGTCTCCAATCGCTGGGGTGAAGCCCGGTGGACATTAGCTCAATTGCGGCAAGGCCAAAGCAAATAGAGCCGGTGCGTTTCGCCGGGACGCGCCCTAGTTGCGGCGCCTGATCACCGGTGGTGCCGGCGGCGGTCCGAGATCGCGCTGCCATATCGTACCGTTATCGAACTGAATGAGCATGCCGTCCGGCGAATAGACGGCGCCCTCGTTCCAGGCGTCGATCCAGATCCGGCTTGCCGGTGCGAACCAGTCGGGCCATGCGCGTGAAGATTCGCCGGCTTCATTCAGGAGATTCAAGTCAGGTCCGTTCTGGGTGACAAAGGCAGGATTCCCGACCAAGCCCATCCGGCAGGTTTGGACGCATTTGTATGCGCCGGTCAGATTGACCGGCTGCGCCGATGCTGAGCTTGCGACGACGGCGGCCAGCACGCCGATAGCCAGTGAAATCGTTCTCATGAAACTCACCCCGCTATTTTACGGCTTTGATGCGGATTCTTGTTATGCCGGGGTCTGCGACGCCCAATTGATTTGCCTCAAGCGAGTGGCGACGAAGCGGTACTCGCCGGCGCCTCACCGGTCCAACTCCTCGGCGGTGACGCTTCGTGGCGTGAAGCCCCAAGCCGCGCAGGCGTCAGGGATGCGGCAGCGGGCTTGACCCTCTCGGTGGGCCACACGAGCCATGATTTGCGCGAAATGGTGCCACAATGCCGCAAATTGACTCAGGTCAACGCGCATGGGGAGAACCACGCCTAGCAAGAAATTGATCAACCTGAGAAAGGAGATCAATCATGTCACATCGAAGCCTTATCTCCATTGCCGCGTCGATCATCATCGGCATTGGCTGCGTCGCGACCTTCTCTACCGACGCCCTCGCGTATCGGGGAGGACGGGTTGGCGTTGGCCGCGTCGGTGTTCATCACGCCGGTGTTTATCGCGCACCGGTGCGCCGCGGAGTGCGGGCGGGTGTCGCCGTGGGCGTTGGCGCCGCTGCCGCCGGTGCTTACGGAGCATATCGCGCTCCCGCCCAATGCGGATACTACCCCTATCCGGCCTGCTATTGAAATTTGATGCCTCTCAGGCGCGCGGCATAGAAGGCCGCGCGCCTGGGGCGGACTGTTTCAAGTCTGGCTAATATCGCGACGCTCATCATCTTTTCCCGCCGCCTCGGCCTGATCGCGGCCTTCATCAACGCTTGTGCCGATGACGAAAGATATCAAAGCCAGGCAAAAGCTGATGCCTGACTTGTTCGAAGCGACCTAGCGAAGTCCAAGCAGCGAGCGGCGATAGCCGCCACTGCGGGCCTCCCCCAGGCACACGAAGCTTCCGGTATTGCCCTGCGCGTAGTGCCTCTGATGCTTGCGGTAATAAATCTCCTTCCGAAAATCGAGCCAGACCACCGTGTCAGCGGGGCAATGCCGCTGCGCCTGCGCCTCGTAGCGGAACGGGGTCAAGGGAATTGCGTTCGCATTGGTCGCGCCGAGCACGACGACGAGCAGCGCCACCAGGCAGACCACGTGCTTGCGAGAAATCGACATCGATACCCTCCTCCCGCCGTTTCGCGGCATGATCCATTGAATCAACCGCGGCACGAGCATAACAGCGGAACCCGCGATACGTGATAGCCGCGCGACAATGGCCAGGCCGGCATCCGCGGCGCCGCCACGGCCTTGGGCGTTCCCGAAGAAACAATCCCGCCTCGCGACGAAACCATTTTCCGGACTGCGCGAAGAACTGCCGAAACCAACGCCCACTACCGTCGCCTGCATCAAGCGAGGAGTTTGCTCATGTGGACGCTCATCAATTTATTTTACCGTGCTTATTGCCGCGCGCGCCTGTCCGAGATGCGGAAGTTCGGTCTCGCCCATTGAGGGGGTGAGCGACGTACGCGCGAGGTTTGAATGATTGTCGGTCGCCGGCTACCGATGCGGTGCCACGTTACCGACCGCTGAAGCGCACATCTGAATCAGAGGCTGCACCGGCCTTACTTCAAAGTAGCCGGACGCTTACGCCTCTGGGGTAGGTGGAAAAGGGTGGCGCCCGGCTACTTGGCCGCGCGGCGGTTGCGGCCCTATCAGGGAAACACCGATCGTTTAATTTTGTAGAAAGCTCGGGGAGTAGCGGCGAAATTTAATGTGCTGGTTGCCCTGCGACAATTCGACAGGGTGTTGATGCCGCGAATGGAACCCGGCACGCGCACGCGCGGTCACGCGTTCGGCGCAAGTTCATTTGGGAACAGCGCTGCAGCCGGCTGTCCGCGCACTCCGTTCTCCCGAAACGCGCCGGTGAGCGGGTTTGCCCGCAGCCACGCGCTGAATTCGCGCTCGGCGACATTGACTTGCGCGTCGGTGTTGGCCTCTCGCATTAGACGGGAGAGACGCCAGCCATCGAGATCGTAGCCATGCTTGACGGCCCGTTCGCGAACGGCACGCGCCGCGACGCTCAGGCTACGGCAGCGCTGGCTAAAGCTTGCTGGCGATTTCGCCCTGGTCCATGTCATCATCGTTGAATCCTCTGGTTGTTGGGCCAACGGGTTCGATGATCCATGGTTGCGCGATCCCGTGCGGCGCGGTTAACGCGCCGCTAACACCGCGATCGACAAATGCGGGCATCGGAAGCCAGCGGATCCTAACGATACGATGGCGCGTCGCAGAAATAGGTTCGCGGTACGGTGCGATAAGCCGCGTATCGATAGTATGGCCGGTAAGCGTAGCCGCGATGGAGCGCCGGCGGCTCTCCGCCGTAATAGGCGTTATGATAGAAATTGTAGACCGGCCCGAAGGCGCAGCGGTAGGGAGCCCAACCTGCTCCCGCGATCAGCGGTGCGACGCCGACCTCGGCGGGAATGGCCGGCCAGCCTTCGTCGGCCTGGGCCGGCGCGGCCATGGCTGCGAAGGCTAAGACTCCGGCGGCCAAGGCTGCGGCCATCAGCGCTGCCGCGGTCACGGAAGCCAATACGTTTCTCATGATGTTTCTCATGGGCTCACTCCCGGCGGTTCCGGCGCCGCGCAGATTGTCGGCCCGGATAGGTTTTCTGTCGAGCGCAAAGCACAAGGCAGGTCATCGAACGTGAACAGCTTGTGGCTTCGTTTGCGGGCCATGGCCGCCCGGTTTTGCCACTCCTGGATTGCCGCCATGTGACGCCGCCTGTTGCATAAAATCATCATCAAGCTTTCAAAATTCAATTCTTCCGGGAATTCTTTTGACTGTGTAGCGATCTGTACCGTTAGGTCACGGACGCTGGGCCTAAGGATCGTTGCCATGTTGGATGCAGTTACCGCACTCTTCGGCGTCATCAGCGTCGGAATTTTCGTCGCCCACGCCGTCGACGGCTACTGGTCGCGCTGACCGGCCTCGTGCCGAACCGCCGCGCCCGTTAACGTCGCTTGCCGGGGCGCGCCGCGAACTTCGCCTTCGCCAATTTTCCATGCCCCTGACGGTCCGTCTTTGACGACGGACCACGCCCGGATGTCGGAGCTTCGAACCTAAAACAGCTCCGCCGGGATCTCGGCGAACGCCTTCGGCCAGAAGCCTGTCGGTGCGGCCGGAACCGGCTTGGCGCGGGCATCCAGCCGGGCGCCCGCCCTGTTGATAAACCCCTCGACCCCCGCACCAGTGGCGTGACAGAAGCCAGCCACGTGTTATCGACGGGCCAGATACCCCCAGCGATACCCCTTGGGCTCAAGACGGACGGAACCAACCACCATGCGGATTACCCTCGTCGGCTCCCGCCATTTCGGCGTGACCACGTTCAACATGCTGCGCCAGCATGGGGTCGACATTATCAGGGTCGTCGTGGCCGATGCCGAAGACCGCCTGGCGGCGGCCGCCAGGGCCGCCGGGATCGAGGTCGTGGTGCAGGCCAAGCCCAGGCTCGTGGTGGCCAGGGAGATCGCCGAAGGCACCGACCTGATCGTGACGGCGCACAGCCACGCCCGCATCGCCAAGGAGGCGCTGGCCGCCGCAAAGCTTGGCGGCATCGGCTATCACCCCTCGCTGCTGCCCCGCCACCGCGGCATTGCGGCGGTGGAATGGACCATCAAGGAAGGGGATCCGATCGCCGGCGGCACCATTTATCACCTTGCCGACCGCATGGACGCCGGCGCGATCGCCGCCCAGGAATGGTGTTTCGTCAAAAAGGGCGAAACCGCGCGCGAGTTGTGGGAGCGCGCGCTGGCTCCGCTCGGCCAGAAGCTGCTCGGCGAGGTCATCGACTACGCCAAGGCCCATAACAGCCTGCCGGCGAAAGCTCAGGACGAACAGTTCGCCACCTTGGCGCCGAGTTTTTCAGAGTAACATAATACCATAGCGCGCGAATCGGCACCTTGCACGTCCCAAGGGTTCGAAATCGGTAAATTTCTGTTCCCCCGGCGGAACCTATCCCCAGGTCAAATGTTTGATTCTGACGGGAACTTTTATGGTTACCGCGACGCAGCAAATTTTGGACACAATCTGCCGGGATAAACCGCCTCATCACACACATCGGGGATTTAATTCATGCGCTTCAATCGCATTTGTTTTGCATTGTTTGCTTCCGCCGTCACCGCCGCCGCCGCCAGCGCACCTGCAATGGCGCAGACCCCTTATGACGGGCTCTGGAGTGTTACGGTTGTAACCAAAAGCGGCAGCTGCGAACCGCAGACGCGCTCGACGCTCACCATCAGCGACGGTAAAGTTTCTGCGGCCGGCGCGGACGTGACCGGCAGCATCGGACGCGAAGGTGTCGTCCGGGTTTCAATCGGTGGTGCGTATGCCAATGGCCAGCTCAGCGGTAATTCCGGATCGGGAAAATGGAACGGTGCCTCCGCAGGCATCCCGTGCAGCGGCCGTTGGGAAGCTTCGCGCCAGTAAGGCGAGCCGATCCGCTGACGGTTCTGCGACCGTCAGACGTCTGATCCTCGCCGTCGTCACCCTGGTCGTGGCGACTTTGTCTGCCACCGCAAGCCACGCCCAGGCGGGACCGTTCGCCGGTATGGCGGGTGTGTGGTCCGGCGGCGGCACCGTCGCCCTCGACGACGGATCGACCGAGCGCATCCGCTGCCGCGAAACCGCCGCCGTCGGGGATCGCGGCGCCGGCCTCAATCTCGGCCTGACCTGCGCCAGCGACAGCTACAAATTCGATCTCCGCGGCAACGTGGTTTCCGACCGCGGCGTGCTCTCGGGAACGTGGAGCGAAAGCAGCCGCGGCATCACCGGCTCCCTCGAGGGGCGCGGCGGCAACGGCAATTTCGAAGTGGTCGCCAACGCCGCCGGATTTACCGCAAGCCTTTCTGTGGCGACCCGCGGCAACCACCAAACCGTGGCCATCAGGGCCCAAAGCGGTTTCCGGGGCGCCTCGATCGCGCTGAACCGCCGCCAGAACTGACCGCTTCCCCTCAGTAACACCGCCGGATCCGCTTCGCCGAAGACGCCCTAGCTGCCCAGCTTGGGCGCCGCCAGCCGGGCCGCGGTCTGTTTGATGGTTTTCGCGACCAGCAGCGCCTGTTCCTTGCTGAGCGCGAAATCCTGCGCGGCCTTAATCCGTGGTCAGCGAAAGTATCATGATGTTAGGCTGGTTCTCGGGCCAGCCGGTTGAAGGCGGTGGCGAAATTCGCCGCGATGGATCGACTGGTCATGCAGGCTTCCCTTTTGCAAAAATTCCGGCGTTGCGGTTCAGGCAACGAACGATGGTTTAGGCGAACGAGCACCGTGCGCGCGACGGTGGTGCGGGTCGGCGCTCAAGCGCCTGGCACGAAGGCCGTGACTTCGATCTCGACCTTCGCGCGCTCGTCGACCAGGCCCGCAATGTAGAGCAGCGTCGAAGGCGGAAAGTTCTTGCCCAGCGTTTCGCGCCAGGCCGCGCCGATGCCGGCGCCGTCGGCTTCGTACTCGCTGCGGCTGGTTAAATACCACGTCAGCCGAACGATATTCTGGGGCCCCGCGCCAGCCTCTGCCAACAGCTTGATGATCTTCCGCAAGGCGCCCCCGACCTGGCCGGCCATGTCGGAGGGATATTCACCCTTGTCGTCGCCGGTCTGGCCGGCCAGCACGATCCATCGGCCGGGGCCGTCGATCTCGACGCCATGCGAGAAGCCGCGCGGCTTCGACCATTCGGCAGGTTGCAGGACACGCATGGCAGGATCTCCGGATTTTGTAGCGACATCATTCCGGGATGCGCGAAACGCAGACCCGGAATCTCGAGATTCCGGGTTCGCGTCTTCGACGCGCCCCGGAATGACAAGCCAGATCCCATAGCACCGATCGCCCGGCCCGTGCATCACTCCATCAGCCCATTTACGCGTTGCAAATTCTCATCAGGTCGCCGATACCGGCAGACCCACCTCAACCCCCGCGCCCCGCGAAAGCGGGCCTGCCAGGCGCTTCCCGCTGATGGACAAGACCCCTTCCATACCGAGAGCCGCGCTATGGATGGCGGGCTGGCTTGCCCTGATGCTGATCGTGACGATCGCCGGCCGCGAGACGCTGCGCGAGCTGAATGTGTTTCAGGTCATGGAGGCGCGCTCGCTCATCGGCCTCTTGATCCTGTACCCCATGATCCGCCGCCAGGGCGGCTTCGCGGCGATGCGAACGTCGCGGCCGCTTCAGCACATCGGGCGCAACCTCGTTCACTATGCCGCGCAGATCGGCTGGTTCTTCTCGCTTACGCTGATTCCGCTGGGCCAGGTGGTCTCGATCGAGTTCACGATGCCGATCTGGACCGCGATCCTGGCCGCCAGTTTTCTCGGCGAGCGCATGACATTCGGCAAGGTCGCGGCCATCGTGCTCGGCATCATCGGCGTGATCGTCATTGTCCGCCCTGCGGCCGGCGAGATCAATCCGGGCCAGCTGATCGCGCTCGGTGCGGCGGTCGGTTTCGGCATCTCCGTCGCCATGATGAAGTCCCTGACCCGCACCGAAAAGACGCTGGCGATCATCTTCTGGATGCTGGTGATCCAGTCGGCGGCCGGATTCTTTCCCGCGCTCTACGTCTGGCAATGGCCGTCGGCCTATGCCTGGGGCTGGATGGTGGTGCTCGCGTTCTGCGGCACCTTCACGCATTACTGCATGGCGCGCGCGATGCTGTATGCGGATGCCACCGTGGTGCTTCCGATGGATTTCCTGAGGGTTCCGCTGACGGCGACCATGGGCTGGCTGATCTATTCCGAGCGACTGGACATGTTCACCGTGCTCGGCGCCGCGCTGATCCTGACCGGCAATCTGTTGAACCTGCGATCGGCCCAACCGGTTCCCGCGCGCGTTGGGGCTTGAGCCGAGTGCTCGCAACGCGCGATTTTTTCGTGGGTATTTCGCTGATTGTGATCTAAATCACGCAAGACTATGCGGTGTTTCAGTAGCATCTGGGGTCAGCGGCGCGCTCGCCAAACCTGGGCACCCAGCGGATTTTTCCAACACGAAGCGCGGCATTCTCGTGTAGCCTGCGTCGAACGCGTTGCCGTCCAAATTGTTTGATTCCATCGGGGGATTTCAGATGCGCCATCTCACCGTCATTCTTTCCCTGATTTGCATGCTGTTTTCGGCGCACGCGGCCAAGGCCGACAAGCGCGTCGCCTTCGTCGTCGGCAACGGCGCCTACAAGAACGTGGCGCAGCTGCCCAACCCCCCGATCGACGCCAAGGCGATGGCGGCCGTGCTCCGCAATGTCGGCTTCGACGTCGTCGAAGGCACCAACCTCACCCGCGACACGATGACGGAGAAGCTGCTCGACTTCGGCAAGAAAGCGCAGGGAGCCGACGTCGCGGTGTTCTTCTATGCCGGCCACGGCATCGCCATCAGCGGCACCAATTACCTGTTGCCGATCGATGCCGACATCAAATCGGAAATGGACGTCAAGCTGGGGGCGGCGATCAATATCGATCTCACGCTCGACCAGACCATGAGCGACGCCAAGGTCAAGCTGGTGTTCCTCGATGCCTGCCGCGACAATCCGTTCGCCGCGAAGATCAAATCGAATTCGGCGACGCGCAGCGTCTCGGTGCAGAGCGGCCTTGCGGAGATGAAGTCCGGTGAAGGCACGCTGATCGCGTTTGCGACCGGCCCCGGGCAGACCGCGCTCGACGGCCAGGAAGGCACCAACAGCCCGTTCACGCGCGCCTTGATCGCCCACATCACGACGCCGGGCGTCGAGATCCAGCAGGCGATGACCGAGGTCCGCGCCCAGGTCAACGAAGAGACCAACAAGGGCCAGTTGCCTTGGGGCCACACCAACCTGATCGGTTCGGTCTACCTCAATCCGGCGGCAGTTCCGGCCGCCGGCGCCGCCGCCTCCCCGGCCCTTGCCGGCGTTGCTCCCACCTCCGGCGCTTCGGATGTGGAACTCGAGTTCTGGCGCTCGGTGAAGGAATCCAACAAGCCGGAAGAGCTCAACGCCTATCTGTCCAGCTATCCCAACGGCCAGTTCAAGTCGCTGGCGCTGGCCCGCATCGCCGCGCTGGAGAACGGGGCGTCGACCGCCACCCGCAACCTGACCACCGGCGTCGATCCCGCGACCTTCACCCAGGAAGCGAACCAGACCACCGAAGACCAGATCGGCCTCGACAAGGGCCAGCGCCGCGACGTGCAGCGCCGCCTGAACGGGCTTGGCTTCGACACCAAGGTGACGGGCAAGTTCGATGACGGCACCCGCGCCGTGATCACGCGCTGGCAGGCCGCGCGCGGCTATCCCTCCTCCGGGTTCCTCAACAAGCTGCAGCACAAGGCGCTGTTGACCGAGATCGTTGCGAGCACGCAAACGAGTTCCGGCGACACCGACGATCATCCGGCTCGCCGGGTCCGCCAGAGCGGCGGCGGTGGTGGCGGGCATCGCAGCGGCGGGGATCCTGGCGCCGCCTTCGTCGGCGGCGTGGTGGGCGGCATGATGGGCGGCCTGTTCCGGCACTGATGGAGCGGCCCCAATCTGGCCGCGACCAGCAAAAAGCCCGGGTCATCCCGGGCTTTTTCCATTCAGGCGTCGATTCCGGCCTTCTATTTGCCGGCCGCCTTCCGCAGCGCGTCGTTGATGCGATCCTGCCAGCCCGGTCCGCCCTCCTGGAAGTGTTCAAGCACGTCCTGATCGATCCGCAGCGACACCAGTTCCTTCACGCCGGGAAGTGTGGCCGGTTTCGGCGGCGCCTCCGGCACCTTGGTCGTGGTCCGCTTGAACGCCGCTTCGGCTTCGGTGCGCGCATCGTTGAGCGTCCGCGGCCGCCGTGGTGGTTGAGACATCGAAATACTTCCCTCTGGTGCAAAGCCCAACGCGGTTAAATCAGATCCCCTCGAACAGCGCCGTCGACAGATAGCGCTCCGAGAATGACGGCACGATCGCCAGAATGGTCTTGCCTTTGGCTTCCGGCCGCTTGCCGATTTGAAGGGCGGCAGCGATCGCGGCGCCCGAGGAGATCCCGCCGGGAATGCCTTCATGGCGGGCCAGTGCGCGCGAGGTTTCGATCGCGGTGGCGCTGTTGACCTTGACGATCTCGTCGATGACCGAGCGATCGAGAATGTCGGGAATGAAACCCGCGCCGATGCCCTGGATCTTGTGCGGCGAATGCTGCCCGCCCGACAGCACCGGGCTTTCCTCGGGTTCGACGGCGACCACCCGCAGCGAAGCCTTGCGGGGCTTGAGCACCTGGCCGACGCCGGTAATGGTTCCGCCGGTACCGACGCCGGCGACGAAATAGTCGATATTGCCGCCGGTATCGTTCCAGATTTCCTCCGCTGTGGTGCGGCGGTGAATTTCCGGATTGGCGAGGTTCTTGAACTGCTGCGGCATGACCGCGTTCGGGGTGGTGCGCACCAGTTCCTCGGCGGTTGCGATCGAGCCCTTCATGCCCTGCGCGGCCGGCGTCAGGACGATCTCGGCACCGAGGAACGCCAGCATCTTGCGGCGTTCGATCGACATCGATTCCGGCATCACCAGCTTTAGCCGGTAACCGCGTGAGGCGGCGACGAAGGCGAGCGCAATACCGGTATTGCCCGACGTCGGCTCGATCAGCACGGTGTCGGCATTGATCAGCCCGGCCTTCTCCATCGCGATGACCATCGCCGCACCGATGCGGTCCTTCACGCTGGCCGCGGGATTGAAATATTCCAGCTTGGCGAGAATGGTGGCGTGGGCGCCGCTGGCCTGCGGCAAATTGCGCAGCCGGACGATCGGCGTGTCGCCGACCGCGTCAACGATGCTGTCGAAGACGCGGCCGCGGCCGGGACGGTGCACTGCACTCGCAGTCGAAGATGCATCCATGACGAACTCCTGTGATCGCAATATGCGTGGAAATCGGGCGCTTCTCTCATTAGAGGCAGCTTGCGCCCGCCTGCAAGTCGGAATCCTCCGGAACAAATTCGCTGCGCTGCAAAATCTCCAGGCAGCGAAGTAAAATCTTCAAACGGCCAAATAACGTAAAACCAACGTATTTGTGTTGCGACATCGTCAAAGAAATCAGACTATGGTAGCATCACGTTCAAGGCTCAAATCGCAAGGAGGTCACGATGCCAGCAGTCGCTGAAGTCCTGCCGACCGTCGCGCCCAATCCCGACCCGCGGGGATGTGATTTGCCGACCTGCCCTGTCTGTGCCGATTCAATGGTGGCCGCGGAAGCGTCCGCCTATGTCGCCGACAACATCATCAGCTATCTCTGGACGTGCGACACCTGCGGTTACGGCTTCGTGACCAAGCACGCGCTGCAGCGGTTTGCCTGCAACTGAACCTGTTGGTGAGTTCCGGGTTGGCATTTCTGGGCTGACAAACACCTAGCTCAAACGATAGCAGGCAGTTTGCCTCGCGTTCGCGGCTGCCGCCGGTGCGCAGCGCCGTACAAACGCCAACGCGCTTGGCGGCGCGCGCAACAGGCCGACCAATTTGCGGATTAGCTCAGGCCGCCGGCGTCGATGGCTTTCTTTGCAAGCTCGACGGCCTTCTCCGCCGTGGGCGCATCGGCGGTGGTGGTGGCTTGGTCCAGCACCGAAGGCGGCACGGCAACCCTGATCTTCTTGCCGTTCAATTTGCGGATGTTCGCGCGCCATCTGTCGGTATCGCGCTGGAAAGCATCGATCACGTAGTCCTTGTAGGTGATGCCGCTCATGGCCGGCGGCTTTACCGCGCGAGGGTCCAGCGCATGCCCGGATGCGACATCGTGGACGATCTCGATGATCTCCCGGACGATATCGCCGCGCGCGCCGCCGGTTGCATCCTTGAGCAGGTGTCTCACGGCCGCCCCGATCTGCGCCTTTGCGTCGTCGTCGACCGTAAAATCCCAGTCAATCTGAGCTGACATGATGGCTCGGCCTCCGGTAACGCGCTCACAGACATCAACCAGATAAGCGGCTGCGCTTTAAAGTCCGATTATCGGAAACGCTTCGATTTTATTGATTTGCTGGATTCGAACCGCCGGTCAGGCGTTTGCCGATATCAGGCCAGGAATTTGACGCCGTAGATATTGCCGCGACGCCAGACGACTTCGCACGGCTGGCGCTTCGGACGATCGGGCACGAGTGCCAGTCCGAATCTGTCCCTGACTTTGATCTCGGCGTCGGTCATGATCTTGGCGCCGCCCGGCGAGACGTCCAGCACGAAGCACTCGCTCTTCGTCATGCCTTCGTCCACCGTGATCCAGGTCGGCCGCTTGTTGAGTTGTCTTCGCGGTTCGCGCGCCACCTTCGCCCTGGGCTTGTCGACAATCATGAAGACCATCCATCGTTGGACTTGGTTGCGATCGGCCGCGACCGTCAAGACAAGCCCCACAATGCGGCCTGCTTTGTAAAACTCTGCTTAGGAAATTGCCTTGAAGTTTATCGGTTTGCCCTGTTCGACCCGTGATGACCGGCCGGAGATACGGCGTCCGGCGGATTTCTCTCAATCGCACGATTTGAAGGTTTCGCGTTGCCTATTTTGGACGATTGCGTCGCGCATGGCGGGTTAACTTCGATTGAAAGGGTCGACTTCATTAGCAAATCGCGGCGGAGGCGTAAGCATGACGATGATTGCATCCCGGCTGAGGGTGATGGTTGCGGCCGGGCTCGCCGTTCTGGGCGGCAAGGCGATTTCCGCGCAGGACAGGTACAGCGTGCAGGTGCCGAATGGGCTCGCATTCTCCGATTTCAGGGGATACGAAGACTGGCAGGTCGTCGCCGTCAGCAAGACCGACGAACTGATGGCTGCGATCCTCGCCAATCCCGTGATGATCGCCGCCTACCGGGACGGCGTTCCCGGCAACGGCAAGCCTTTCCCCGACGGCTCGAAGATTGCAAAGATCCACTGGAAACCGAAAACGAGTGCGGATGCACCCGCGCCGACGACGGTGCCGGACGCCCTGCATGACGTCGATTTCATCGAGAGGGACAGCAAGAGATTTCCGGACAGCGGCGGATGGGGATACGCCCAATTCAACTACGACGACGCCGCCGAAGCGTTCACGCCCGAAGGCAGCGGCGCCAATTGCGGGTACAGCTGCCATACGATCGTGGCGGCAAAGGATTACATTTTCACGGCGTACCCGAAGAGGTAAGCAGGCCGGGCCCTGCCCGGTTCAGCGCGCCTTGCCGGGAAGCACAAAGACCTGGCCGGGATAAATCAGATCCGGGTTTCGGATATGGGTCCGGTTGGCTCTGTAAACGACGGCGTATCGCATGCCCGCGCCGTAAGTGACGCGGCTGATGCGCCACAGGCTGTCGCCGCGGGAAACGATCGCGGTCGCGATCCCGGACGCGGCCACGGCGGGCGACGCCCCACGGTCCGGCAGAAACGCGGCATTGCTGACAGCCGCCACGCGGCGCGGCTGTCCGTTTGCCACCGCGGTCTCGGGAACAACGAACTTCACGGCGGCGCGCGAGCCGACCGTGCTGGATCCCGGCTCTGCCTTGTCTAACGCGACCATAACGCTCTGTTCGGATGTGGCCTGCTTGCCGTTGGGCTGGCTCGACCTCAACGTCAGCTCGTAGTTCCCGGGCGGAAGCCGGGGTGGAACCATGACGAATTGCCCGGATTGATCGGCGACCACGCGATCATGGCGCTCGCCGTTGCCCAGCAATTCCACGATCGCGCCTGGCGCCGCCCTGCCCGCGATAACCGCATCGCCCGTTGGCTCGATGCGCGCAATGTCGAAGGCGGGCGCAGCCTCATCGTTCGGCGAGCGCGGCGATACCGCAAGTGCGGCCACTGCGGCGTTTGACTTCGGCTTGTGCCGCTGCGGGCGCAGCCGAGCCGCCGTCTCTGTCGCCCGATGCAGGCGGCAAGGCCGCTGCCGCGGCGATTGCGGCTCTGGTTTCAACCGGCGACTCGCTCCGCAGAAGGGTGATGCCGAAGAAAAGCGCGGCACCGCAGGTGGCGACAACCGCCAGAGACGGCGCAACTATTCGGCCTATCGATGTAACAGCCATTGAAATCGACCGTTGGCCAGCTTGTTGACTCGTGAGCATTCCGCAGCCTGCCTGTGCACCGATTTAGCACGGTCATCAAGTCCACCTGACGAGGTACCCCAATTGGTCGGTCGCGGTTCGGACTCGTACCCAACACCGTGATGCGATTTTGCCCGTGGTGGTGCTCGCATCGCGCAACGAAAATCACCGGGTCGTTTGACGCCGACCGAGGCCTTGCCGTGAAGAAATGCTGCGCCTTCACCGTAGCGTGATGCGGCCGTTCACGGAGCGGGTCTAATTTCAGATCGCTGCGCAAGTATCCATCCAAGGAGGGAGGACCGAAAAGTGAAGACAACGATCATCGCACTTTCTGTCGCCGCTCTCATCGTCGCCGCACCGGCGCTTGCGCAGGGTGTGCAAGGCAAGACACCGGGTTTGCAGCATAAGGTCTCCAGGAAACATCACGCGAGCTCCGGCACCACTGCACCGCGCGAGATGCAGGCCAGGGGCTCGAAGAAAAGCTATCCGGGCGCTTTCGGTTACGTGCCTGCTGAACCCGGTGTGGACAGGGATCTGGAAATGTCCAGGCAGGCTGGTGGAGGCGGCGGCGGTTGGGGGTGGCATGTGAGGCCACAGGCCTGAACCGCCGCACCGGTATCGCCCCACACTTGTCCCCCGGGTTCGCCCGGTGATGCAGAAAAAGCACGGCATCAAAAGCCTCTCTCTGCCCCCGCCCGGAGGCGGACTTTCTATAAGCACCGCGCCATCCGGAAAAAACTACTTGTGATTGGCGCAGGTATTTCAACGCAGCAGGCCCGGAACCACGTGTTAACGGGTGAGGGCCATCATTGATCAAAGGCTTCCTCGGAATTTCCGGCTGTGGTGAGCAAAATGGGCGAAGTTGTACAATTCATTCCGAAGCGCGACCTCGATCGCGCGCGTCTCATTCAAGAGGCCCGCGCGATCTATGAAGGCATATTCCCGACCGAGAAGGGACCCGCCGGCCTCCAGCGGGGCCCCAAGGAATAAGTGGATGCCCTGGCCGGAGTGACGGAGCGGCCCGGTAGCGGCGGCTCGGACACTGCCAAACCGACGCGATTGACCCTGAACGGATATCACCGACCTCTTCCAGTAACGCCATCTAAGCCGCTATAATGGGTCATGGCGTTCAGGAGGGACGGGGTATGAAGCGCCGCGGGTTTATCCGTGTTCTCGCCGGTAGCGCTGCGGGATTTTGGCCGCACCGCCGCTCCATCATCGCCACGATGGCCGCCATGGCGCTTCTGCCGATCGAGGTCAGCGATGCCGGCCGGCTGCCGCATATCTCAAAAGGCTCGTCAAAGCACCTCACATCGCCAAAGCCCCGCACTGTAAAGCTTGCGGCCCTGGGGCCGATCGCCCTGAACCCTTCCCGTCTAAAACCGGCCGCAACAATGTGCGATCCCCCGAAATTCCGGATCGTTCTGGATGTGGGACACACCGCCGAATCGGAAGGCGCGATCAGCGCCCGCAACGTCGCCGAGTTCGTCTTCAATCTGCGCCTTGCGCGGCGCATCGAGGAAGACTTGAAGACCGAAGGCTTTGCCGAGACCAGGCTGCTGCTGACCGAGGGCAAGGCCAGGCCCAGCCTCGCCAAGCGAGTTGCCGCCGCCAACAATCTGCACGCTAGTCTCTTCCTGTCGATCCACCATGACTCCGTGCCCAACTCTTTCCTCGAGAACTGGGAATTCGAGGGCAAGAAAAGCCATTTCAGCGACCGCTTCAGCGGTTATTCCGTCTTCGTCTCCCGCAACAATCCGGACTTCCAGACGAGCCTCTTGTTCGCCGAACTGGTCGGCAAGGAAATGAAGGCTCAGGGCCTGCAATATGCCCGGCAATATACCCAGGCCATCATGGGTCGGTACCAGCACCCGCTGCTGGACAAGGAAACCGGTGTCTACAGCTACGATAAGCTGATTGTGCTCAAGACGACCCGCATGCCTGCCGTCCTTCTGGAGGCGGGCTCGATCATCAATCGGGACGAAGAGCTCAAGATGGATTCGCCCGAGCGCCGCGACATCATCAGCAGCGGTGTCACGGCGGCCGTAAGGGAATTCTGTGATCCCCGATGGGCCATGCTCGGTCCGCTTTGATGACTTGGCGACGGCCCCATCCGCTGGCCTCAACCCTTTACCGCGCCTTGATCTCGTCGAATTTGGAAAGTGCTCGTTCAAATTTGGAATTGAAGAGCCACATGGCATCAAGAATCTCGCGGAAGGTTGCGGATGTTCTTGCCCTGTCTGCCTGGCCAAAGGCGAAGATGCTGTTGTTTCGCAGATATCCCATGATCGTCGGGTCGGAAATCCTGTAGCTGAGCAGGTTGCCTGACTGGAGCGCGGCCCTGGTTGGAGCAGGAACGATCTGGATGAGTTCAAACAGCTTCATCTGATCGATCGGATCTGGCAGCGTTTTCGCGATCGCCGTTACCTGCGGGAAAATATCCGCCTGCGCGTTCGCAAGGGCATCGCGAACGGCGGTCCAGTGGTTGAACCGATGATCCAGATTGCCAACCCGCGCCTCTTCCCTGTCGTCGCGAAGGCTCAGTGCAGGATCAAAGGTTGCTATCGACTTTTTTATCGCTGCCCACTTCTTACGGCCATTTTGATCTTCGGATACGCCCGTCTGCAAACTTCCCTTGTATTTGTTCGAGCGCGCATTCCCTACGTTTTGATTGCCATTTGTCTCGGCAAAGAAGAGCCCCAGGCTGATACGACCTGCCGCTTCGGCATTCATCGCATCTAGGCCCTTGGCGCGCGCAATGGCAATTCCGAGATCAACAACGTCCTTGAACGGCGTATCCGATTTTTGCGCGTTGACGGGCGGCGCCTCCATGAGATCGAAAAGTTTCCTGTACTCATCGAGCAGCGGCTCATTGTCAGCATCAAAGTACGCCGGAGGGATACCGAATTTATTGGACCTTCCGATTTTAGACGGGAGAGCGTCGGTAAGGTCCTTGTATGCGCTCATCATGTTGATGCGTGCAAGGTAGAGCGCTTGTCCCGGCAGGTTCGGTTGCGGCTCGTTCGAGTCGATCTGTGTGCGCCGCTGGGCGAGGATCGAACTCGAAGGTTTTCACCGCAGTGTTGTATTTATCGAGCGCGTCCAGCTGTTTTTTCGTGAGTGCGCCCGGCTGAGCCATTGCAGGGGAAATGAAGCTGAGATTGCCGATGGCCGCCGAAACGAGCGGCGCGACCGTGTTGGTGATCGCGCCGATCGCGATGGAAATCGGCGGCGCGCAGAGGAGGCCGAGAGCAAAAGCTGCCGGGGCTGTAACGCTACGAATTCTTGTCCCCATGGCAGCACCAATCAATCGCGATTATTGACGACGCGCTCCGGTCAGCGCGGCGGGATATCGCCCCTCGCCCAGCCGGCGCGCGTGCGCTCGCGGAAATCCACAAAGCTTCGCTGTGAAATCGCGTCCCGGATGTCCGCCATCAGGCGCTGGTAATAGGCGACGTTGATTTCCGACAGCAGCATCGCGCCCAGCGTCTCGCCCGACCTCACGAGGTGATGCAGATAGGCGCGGGAATAATCGCGCGAGGCGGGCCACAGGCTTTCCTCGTCGAGCGGTCGCGGGTCGTCGGCGTGGCGGGCGTTGCGCAGATTGATCTGGCCGAAGCGGGTGAACGCCATGCCGTGACGGCCGTTGCGGGTCGGCATCACGCAGTCGAACATGTCGATGCCGCGCGCGATCGCTTCCAGCAGATCTTCGGGCGTGCCGACGCCCATCAGATAGCGCGGGCGATCCGCGGGCAGGATCGGGGCGACCTCCTCGATCATCGCCAGCATCACCGCCTGCGGCTCGCCAACCGCGAGGCCGCCGATCGCATAGCCGTGAAAACCGATCTCGACCAGCCCCCGCGCGCTGGCCTGCCGGAGCGCCGGCACGTCGCCGCCTTGCGCGATGCCGAACAGCATGTATCCGTCCGGCGCGGTCTCGAAGGCGCGCTTGCTGCGCTCCGCCCAGCGCAGCGACAGCTGCATCGCGCGCTCGATGTCGCCGCGCTCCGCCGGCAGTCGGACGCATTCGTCCATCTGCATCGCGATGTCGGACCCGAGCAACCGCTGCACCTCGATCGAACGTTCCGGCGACAATTCGACCATGGCGCCGTCGATGTGGGAGCGAAAGGTCACGGCGTTTTCGCTCACCTTGCGCAGTTCCGACAGCGACATCACCTGGAAGCCGCCGGAATCCGTCAGCATCGGCCCGTTCCAGCCGGTGAAGTTTTGCAGGCCCCCGAGCGCCGCGATGCGCTCGGCGCCCGGCCGCAGCATCAGGTGATAGGTATTGCCGAGCACGATATCGGCGCCGGCATCGCGCACCTCGCGCCAGTGCATGCCCTTCATGGCGCCGGCGGTACCGACCGGCATGAAAGCGGGTGTCCGCACCACGCCGTGCGGCGTGGTCAGCCTGCCGGTGCGCGCCGCACCGTCGGCTCGGAGCAGTTCGAAATGATTGGCTGCGGTCATGGTGTCGGCTTACCAGGAAACAGCAGGCAGGCATCGCCGTAGGAATAGAACCGGTAGCCGCTCTCGATGGCGTGGGCATAGGCCCGCTGCATGGTCTGAAGGCCGCTGAAGGCCGAGACCAGCATGAACAGCGTCGACCGCGGCAGATGGAAATTGGTCAGAAGTATATCGACCGTGCGAAACCGGTAACCGGGCGTGATGAAGATCGCGGTCTCGCCGTGGAACGGTTCGATCGTGCCGTCTTCCGCCGCAGCGCTTTCCAGGAGCCGCAGCGAGGTGGTGCCGACCGCAACGATGCGGCCACCTGCCACCCGCGCCGCATTCAGCGCCTGCGCCGTCGCGGCGGAGAGGCTACCCCATTCGGCGTGCATCCTGTGCCCCTCGGTGTCGTCCACCTTGACCGGCAGGAAGGTCCCTGCCCCCACATGCAAAGTCAGCCGGTGCAAGCCGATGCCGCGCGCGCGCAGCCGCGCCTCCAGCGCCGGCGTGAAATGCAGTCCGGCAGTCGGCGCCGCGACCGCTCCCTCGCTGGCGGCGAACATGGTCTGGTAATCGGCGGCGTCTTGCTCGTCCGGGGCGCGCTTCGAGGCGATGTAGGGCGGCAGCGGCGGGCTGCCGAGATCGGCAATGGCCTGGTCCAGCGCCGGCCCGTGGAACGAAAACGACAGCGTGACCTCGCCGTCCTCGCCCTTGTGCTCGACCTCGGCGTCGAGATGGCCGAGCAGGCAGACCCTGCCCTCATTGCCGAAGCGGACCACGTCGCCCGGCGCGAGTTTCTTCGCAGGCCTCACCAGCGCTTGCCAGCGCGAACCATCGAGGCGTTTGATCAGTGTCGCCTCGATCTTCGGCTCGGTGTCGCGGCCGATGCGGCGGCCCTTCAGTTGCGCTGAAATGACCTTGGTGTCGTTCACCACCAGCTGGTCGCCGGGCTCGAGCCAGTCCGGAAGGTCAGAGATCAGGCGGTCGCGCAACACGCCATCGGGCTGCACCACCAGGAGGCGCGCGGAATCCCGCGGGCTCGCGGGCCGCAGCGCGATGTTTTCCGCAGGGAGTTCGAAGTCGAAGAGATCGGTGCGCAAGGTGCCGATGCGCTCCCACATTTGTCTTGCAACGTCATTCCCGGGCACGCGAGGCGTGAACCCGGAATCTCCAGATTCCAGGTTCGGCCCTGCGGGCCGCCCCGGAATGACGGCTCGGCTTTACGCCTCGTCCAGCGCCATGCGCGCCTTGACGATCTTGTCGGGATCCTTGACCGGCTCGCCGCGCTTGATCTTGTCGACGTTCTCCATGCCCGACGTCACCTTGCCCCACACCGTGTACTGCTTGTTGAGGAAGGACGCATCGTCGAAGCAGATGAAGAACTGGCTGTCGCCTGAATCGGGGCTCGCCGCGCGCGCCATCGATGTGGTGCCGCGCACATGCGGCTCGTTGTTGAACTCGGCCTTCAGCTTCTGGCCCGAGCCGCCGGTGCCGGTGCCCTGCGGACAGCCGGTCTGCGCCATGAAACCGTCGATGACGCGATGGAAGACGATGCCGTCGTAAAATCCATCGCGCACCAGTTCCTTGATCCGCGCGACATGGTTGGGAGCCAGATCGGGCCGCATCTCGATCGTGACCGGCCCCTGCGTGGTTTCAAGGATCAAAGTATTTTCGGTGTCAGCCATGCTCTTTTCTCTATCGGTTGGGGTGAAGGTTTCCGGTTGTGGAACTTGACCGCGAACGGGTGGCCGGCAACCGCGCCGCCCATGCTCTCGGTAAATGGCATCGGCGAGCAGCGTTGCAACGCCTCCATCACCGCGAGGCGGTACTCGAGCCGGTCGTTGTCGGTGGCCTGTTCCGATTCATAGGTGATCCGGGGATGACCCATGATCTCGCCCGAGCGGTTGAAGCTCACGATCACGGTGATGTCGATGGGGTTGGCGCGCGAGAGCGGCGGCGGCTTCCAGCAGCTTCCGATCCTCGCAATCGCCTCGCGGATGGTATTGACCTGTCCCGCCTGCGCTTGCGCGCAGGCCGAGGGCGCGAGCAGAAGCGCCGCGACGAACCAGACGAGCTGATTGCGACGCCGCGCCACCGCAGCTCACTTGATGTCGGAGGCGACTTGCACCTTCACCATCTTGTCGGGATCGGGCACCGGCTCGCCGCGCTTGAGCTTGTCGACCACGTCCATCCCGGAGACGACCTCGCCGATCACGGTATATTTGCCGTTCAGGAACGAGCCGTCGGCGTACATGATGAAGAACTGCGAGTTCGCCGAATCCGGCGAGCCCGCGCGTGCCATTCCCACAACGCCGCGCTTGAACGGCACGTTGGAAAACTCCGCCTTGAGGTTCGGGTATTTCGATCCGCCGGTGCCGTCGAAATTCTTGCCGTCGCCGGTCTGCGCCATGAAGCCGTCGATCACGCGGTGGAACGGCACGTTGTTGTAATAGCCGTCGCGCGCCAGCTGCTTGATCCGCGCGGCGTGCTGCGGCGCGAGGTCGGGCCGCAGCTTGATGACGATGCGGCCCTTGGTGGTGTCGATGACGATCGCGTTCTGCTTGTCCAGACCGGCAGGAAGCGGCTGCGCGATCGCGGGTGCGGCGCAAATCAGGGCGACGATGAAGGCGAGAGCTCGGATCATGAAAACTCCGGATCAGATGAAGGGGCGAGAACGTTTCGAAATTGCGCGCCGTCTTATCGCAGAACCGGTTGCCGGTTTTGCGAAAATTCGCAGCTAGCCGCCGAATTTGGTCTTCAGGCTGGCCGCTACCACCGGCGGCACGAACGCCGATACGTCGCCGCCCATGCCGGCGATTTGGCGCACCAGTGTGGCGGTGATCGGGCGGGCGGCCACCGAGGCCGGCAGGAATACCGTCTGAACTTCGGGCGCCATGGTCTCGTTCATGCCTGCGATCTGCATCTCGTAGTCGAGGTCGGTACCGTCGCGCAGACCGCGAATCATGATGGTGGCGCCGGCGTCCCGCGCCGCGGTCACGGTCAGGTTGTCGTAGGTGGTGCAGTCGAAGGCGCAGCTGGCCTTGGCGGCGATCGGCCCGAACACGTCGCGCACCATCTTGAAGCGCTCTTCGACCGTAAACAGCGGCTTTTTGCCCGGATGGACCCCGATCGCCACGATCAGCCGGTCACACAGCCCCACGGCGCGGCTGAACACGTCCAGGTGGCCGTTGGTGACGGGGTCGAAGGAACCGGGATAAAGCGCGATACGGGGCATAAACTCGTCTACCCCGCCCCGCGCGGCCCGGCAAGCCGGACGGTTCCTCCCGATACCGCCGATTTATTTAAAACCCCGCCGTGAACCATATCGGGGCTCGCCGCGTCTTCTCGGCAAGCCGGCCATGTTTCGTCCCCGAGGCTGCGACGAAACAAACCCCGGTCGGCACGAAACCATTTTCCGAGCCGGCGAAGACATCCGGAAACGGGCGCTCTGTATCGCTTGGTTAACGAAACGACGGGGCCGCCAAGGCCCAGTGACAGGGGACCGTCATGATCAAGGCATTTTCCGCGATCGCTATTGCTGCGCTTGTTGCTGCCGCCCTCACCATTCTGCCGGGCTTTGCCCCCCAGGTCGAAGCCAGCGTCCCGCAGGCGCTCGCCAAGGCCGACCGGCTGGATATCCGCCCGATCGGCCGCGACTGTTCGCAGCAAGCCTGGCCGAATTTCGAAGCTTCCTGCCTGCGCGTTGCCGGCACCAAGTCCAAGGCCATCCGGGAAGCCCGGCTGGTTACCGCCGACCGCACGCCGTAGCCCGAGCGCCGCAGCAATTCATCGTTTGGTCTGATTAAATGGAGGCTGGGCGGGCGCCCTAGCCTCCATTTCCGTTGCCGTTTTCGGCGTCCTCGCCGATATGCTCGACCGAGACCACATGCTCGTCCTCGGCGGTGTCGAACACGATGACGCCCTGGGTCGAGCGGCCGGCGATCCGGATACCCTCGACCGGACAGCGGATCAGCTGACCCTTGTCGGTCACCAGCATGATCTGGTCGCTTTCCTCGACCGGGAACGACGCCACCAGCACGCCGTTGCGGTCATTGACGGACATCGCCACGATGCCTTTGCCGCCGCGGCCGGTGGTCCGGTATTCGTACGACGAGGTGCGCTTGCCGTAGCCGTTGACGGAAACCGTCAGCACGACCTGTTCCTGCGCCGACATTTCCACATAGCGTTCGGAACTGAGCTGGATCGCGCCCGCCGTCTCCTCGGCCTCGGCCTCCACGCCCTCCTCGGCCGCGGCCTCGCCGGCCACCGCGCGGCGCATCTTCAAGTACGCCGAGCGTTCGTCCGAGGTCGCCTCGACGTGACGCAGGATCGACAGCGAGATCACCTTGTCGCTCCCAGGCAGCGCGATGCCGCGCACGCCCATGGAGGTTCGGCCGGTGAATACCCGCACGTCGGTGACGGGGAAGCGGATGCACTGGCCGCCGGCGGCGGTCAGAAGCACGTCGTCGAGTTCGGTGCAGATCTGCACGTCGACGATCGCCTCGTTGTCGTCGAGCTTCATGGCGATGATGCCGGAGCGGCGCACGTCGACGAAGTCCGACAGCTTGTTGCGGCGGACATTGCCGCCGGTAGTGGCGAACATCACGTCGAGATTGGCCCAGGAGGATTCATCCTCCGGCAGCGGCATGATGGTGGTGATGCGCTCGCCCTGCTCCAGCGGCAGGATGTTGATCATGGCCTTGCCGCGGGCGTTCGGCGCCGCCATCGGCAGCCGCCAGACCTTTTCCTTGTAGACCTGTCCGCGCGAGGAGAAGAACAGCACCGGCGTGTGGGTGGAGGCCACGAACAGCCGGCTGACGAAATCCTCGTCGCGGGTCTGCATCCCCGCCCTGCCCTTGCCGCCGCGGCGCTGCGCCCGATAGGCCGACAGCGGCACGCGCTTGACGTAGCCGGCATGCGAGACCGTGACCACCATGTCCTCGCGCTGGATCAGGTCCTCGTCCTCGACCTCGTTTTCCTGGTCGATGATGACGGTCCTGCGCGGGGTGGCGAAGGCCGTCTTCACCTCACCCAGTTCGGTCTTGACGATTGCCTGTACGCGCGCGCGCGAACGCAGGATGTCGAGATAGTCGGCGATTTCCACCGCCAGCTTGTCGAGTTCCTCGGAGATTTCCTCGCGCCCGAGCGCGGTCAGCCGCTGCAGCCGCAGATCGAGGATGGCCTTGGCCTGCTCCATCGACAGCCGCGCGGTGCCGTCCTCGTTGATCCGGTGGCGGGGATCGTCGATCAGCGTGATCATCGCCTCGACATCGCGGGCCGCCCAGTCGCGCGACATCAGGGTTTCGCGCGCGGCATTCGGATCCGGCGAGGTGCGGATCACCCGGATGATTTCGTCGATATTGGCGACTGCGATCGCAAGCCCGACCAGGATGTGGGCGCGGTCGCGGGCCTTGTTGAGCTGGAACTTGGTGCGCCGGGTGATGACCTGTTCGCGGAAGGCAACGAACAGCGTCAGCAGGTCCTTCAGGTTCATCGTCTGCGGACGGCCGGAATCCAGCGCCAGCATGTTGGCGGGAAAATTCGACTGCAGCGGCGTGAAGCGATAGAGCTGGTTCAGCACCACGTCCGCCATGGCGTCGCGCTTGAGTTCGACCACCACGCGGTAACCGTCGCGGTCGGATTCGTCGCGCAGGTCGGCGATGCCTTCGATCTTCTTCTCGCGATGCAGTTCGGAAATGCGCTCCACCATGGTGGCCTTGTTCACCTGGTAGGGAATTTCCGAGATGATGATGGCTTCGCGGTCCTTGCGGATGGTTTGAATCTCGACCTTGCCGCGCATCACGATCGAGCCGCGCCCGAGGTGATAGGCCGAGCGGATGCCCTGGCGGCCGAGGATGATGCCGCCGGTCGGGAAATCCGGTCCGGGAATGATGTTGATGAGGTCGTCGATACCAAGGCCCGGATTTTCGATCAGGGCTATGCAGGCGTCGATGACTTCGCCGAGATTGTGCGGGGGAATGTTGGTCGCCATGCCGACCGCGATGCCGCCGGCGCCGTTGACCAGGAGGTTCGGGAACTTCGCCGGCAGGACCGACGGTTCACTTTCGGAATTGTCGTAGTTCGCCTGGAAATCGACGGTGTCCTTGTCGATGTCCCCGAGCACCTCGAGCGCGGAACGCGTCAGACGCGCTTCGGTGTATCGATAGGCCGCCGGCGGATCGCCGTCGACGGAGCCGAAATTGCCCTGGCCGTCGATCAGCGGCACGCGCATGGAAAAATCCTGCGCCATCCGGACCATCGCGTCGTAAATCGACTGGTCGCCGTGCGGATGATATTTACCGATCACGTCGCCGACGACGCGCGCGGACTTGACGTATTTCTTGTCCGGCGTGTGGCCCTGCTCGTACATCGAATACAGAATGCGCCGATGCACCGGCTTCAAACCGTCGCGCGCATCCGGCAGCGCCCGCGCCACGATCACGCTCATGGCGTAATCGAGGTAGGAGCGTTTCATCTCGTCGAGGATGGATACGGGACGAATATCGGAAGGAGCCGGCGGCTCTCCGGGGGGCTTATCTTCAGGCTCAGACAAAGGGGGAATCCGGTCAGTTCTTGTCACGAATCATATAGCGTATCGGGGCCTCCCAAACCACCCCTAACTGACCCCGCGCAAGCGGTTTTTACCTTCGTTTTTCCAGATACTTACGGCATCCCCCGACTCGCCCGGCGCCGCCCCGGAACCGGGCCCCGGAAAGGCCTCCCGGGAGGGCGTTTTGGCCCTGCGAAAACACCCTATCGGCAGCGGCTCCGAACCGGGCGTTAAGGCCCGAACACGACCGTGTGCATGATCCGCCCCGGCAGCAGCGTGAACAGCCCGGCAACGACAAGGGCGCCGGAGAAGATGGCGATCATGGCGCGGCGATGATCGACGACGCGGTGCTGATGCGCGCGCCAGACGGCCAGCGGCAGCATGGCGAGCGTGAAGATCGACAACAGATGGATCGGGCTCCAGGGGCCGACCAGCGTGATCTGGTGGATCCAGAACGAGCTGGCGGCCACGGCGGCCATCAGCAGCACCCAGATCCAGCCGAGGGTGCGATGGGGCAACGTTCCCTTGGGTGCCGCAAGCTGGACCAGGCCCAGCACGAAGGCGGACATCGCGGCAAAGGCGTGCAGGGGAATGGCGGGGGCGGCATCGAGCAGCGGCGCAAGGCTCATCAGGACCCTCCCCGGCTCGCTGCGCGGACCATGGCCAGATGATCCCCAAGATAATCCTTTGGGTTGACGAGCTGATGTCGATTATCAACCCCGGCGCATAAAACGCAAAACGGGCGGCCCGATCCGGGCCGCCCATCCGCATGAACATCAAGTCATTCGACAGAAACTTAAAGCATAGTCTTCAGCGCCGTTGGTCCGCGAGAGTCTTGTCCTCGAGAGGCCTACCCTGGAGATCCCTGCGCTCAGAACGGAATGTCGTCGTCCATGTCGCTGTTGCGGCCGCCGCCGCCGGCTGCGACCGCACGGCGCGGGGCCGCCACTGATGGGCCGCCGGAGCCGAAATCGCCGCCTTGATCGTCGGGGCCGAAACTGCCGCCACCGGCACCGCTGCGGCCGTCGAGCATGGTCAGCACCGAGTTGAAGCCCTGCAGCACCACTTCGGTCGAGTATTTCTCGACACCGGCCTGGTCGGTCCATTTGCGGGTCTGCAGCGCGCCTTCAATGTAAACCTTGGCGCCCTTCTTCAGGTATTGCTCGACGATCTTGCAGAGTGGCTCGGAGAAAATCACCACCCGATGCCACTCGGTCTTTTCCTTGCGCTCGCCGGTCGCCTTGTCGCGCCAGGTATCGGACGTCGCCACGCTCAGATTGGCGATCGGCCGCCCATCCTGCGTCCGCCGGATCTCGGGATCCTTGCCGAGGTTGCCGACCAGAATCACCTTGTTCACGCTTCCCGCCATCGCCGCTCTCCACTCTCGAAAATTACTGAACCGGCCGGACGCTTGCCTCCTCGGCCTGGCGCGCCGCCACCTCGACCACGTTGAAAGTGACCCTATACGCTCACCGGTCCGCCACGCGGGCTCATCCCGGGCTCATTCCCCGGTTATCCACATATAGCATTCCGCCGGACGATGTTCCAGTTTTGTTCCGACGAAATAAGCGAAGACCAATTGTATCCCAGGGGTTGTAGACGGCACCTCAATCCGGAACCCGAATTGCGGCAAAATTGGAACTTTTTTGGGTTCCAAAAAGTTCCAAAAGTTCCATTAAATCATGAGCTTCCGGCGCTCTCAGTTGGCTTTTGAGTGTTGCTTTTCGGCGACGGTATTTTCGGTTGAATCAGTTATGTTCTCGCCATCATTTGGATCGCCTCGGCGGTCCTGGGGACAACGAAAACGCTTCAGCAGCAAGCTGAAGCGAACAAGGCCGGAGAGATAGAATGAAGAAGATTTTGTTAGGTACGGTTGCTCTCGCTGCGCTGGGGATGGCCGCAGCTCCCGCTTCGGCGGCCGATCTGGCCGCCCGCCCCTACACCAAGGCGCCTCCCCCCATGGTCCAGCCGATATATGACTGGAGCGGCTTCTACATCGGTATCAACGGCGGCGGCGGTACCAGCCACAAGTGCTGGGATCTCATGACTGGGACCCTTGCTACGGCCGAGGGTTGCCATGACGCCACCGGCGGCACGGTCGGTGGTCAGATCGGCTATCGCTGGCAGTCGAGCAGCTGGGTGTTCGGTATCGAAGGCCAGGGCAACTGGGCCGACTTCAAGGGATCGAACACCAACCTGACCAACACGCTGCTGCGCGACACCTCGAAGATCGACGCGTTCGGTCTGATCACCGGTCAGGTCGGCTACGCCTGGAACAGCGCGCTGTTCTACGTCAAGGGCGGCGGCGCGGTCGTCGGCGACAAGTACAACACGACGGTCATTGCGAACAGTGCGCTGAACGACAGCGCCAACCAAACCCGCTGGGGTGGCACGGTCGGCGCCGGTCTCGAATTTGGCTTCGCGCCGAACTGGTCGGTTGGCGTCGAATACGACCACATGTTCCTGGGCAGGAAGAACGTCAACTTCACGACGCCCGCCGGCGTGTTCAGCACGACGGAAAGCATCCGCCAGGACGTCGATATGGGCCTCGTTCGCCTGAACTACCGCTTCGGCGGCCCGATCATCGCGAAGTACTGATCCTCGCGCCAACCCGAGAGAACTTTGAAAGGCCGGCCTCGCGCCGGCCTTTTTGTTTGCGTTCGCGGCCTGCCTCAATCTCCGCTGCCGCTGCCTGCTGCCTGCTGCCTGCTGCCGCCATCGCGTGACGGGCCTGGCGTAAAAACGCGGCGCGATCCAACAAACCGTTGATGGTTTGAACGCGGCACTGGAAATCGCGGACCGTTCTTCCTATGTTCCGAGTTCACCCATTGGCGTCCGATCCCAAGGCCTTGCGCCGTGAGGAGATGCGCGCCTGAAAACGCGGCGCGTCCCAAGCGCCTGGAAATGCCGATATGGATGAAGTGATCAGGGCGAAGCGCCAACACAACGCCGGCTCCGGCACGCGCGCCATTACCATTCGCGGCGCGCGCGAGCACAATCTCAAGAACGTCGATCTCGAAATCCCGCGCGACAGGCTGGTCGTGTTCACGGGCCTGTCCGGCTCGGGCAAATCCTCGCTCGCCTTCGACACCATCTACGCCGAGGGACAACGGCGCTATGTCGAGTCGTTGTCGGCCTATGCGCGCCAGTTCCTGGAGATGATGCAGAAGCCCGACGTCGACCAGATCGACGGTCTGTCGCCGGCGATTTCCATCGAGCAGAAGACCACCTCGAAGAATCCGCGCTCGACGGTCGGCACCGTCACCGAGATCTACGACTACATGCGGCTGTTGTGGGCGCGCGTCGGCGTGCCCTATTCGCCGGCCACCGGCCTGCCGATCGAAAGCCAGATCGTCTCGCAGATGGTCGACCGCGTGCTGGCGCTGCCCGAGGGCACCAGGCTCTATCTGCTGGCGCCGGTCGTGCGCGGCCGCAAGGGCGAATACCGCAAGGAACTCGCCGAATACCTCAAGAAGGGATTCCAGCGGGTCAAGATCGACGGCACTTTTCATCGAACTGGCGGAAGCGCCGACGCTCGACAAGAAATTCCCGCACGACATCGACGTCGTGGTCGACCGCATCGTGGTGCGGCCGGACATCGGCCAGCGGCTGGCGGAAAGTTTTGAGACGGCGCTGAAGCTCGCCGAGGGGCTTGCGGTGATCGAATACGCCGATGCACCGGCGGCCGCGGGCGGCGACAAAAAGGCCGACGAAAAGAAATCCGACAAGAAGACCGCAAAAATCCACGACAAGAGCGGGCCGGAGCGGATTCTGTTCTCGGAAAAATTCGCCTGCCCGGTTTCCGGCTTCACGATTCCGGAGATCGAGCCGCGACTTTTTTCCTTCAACAACCCCTATGGTGCCTGCCCGGCCTGCGGTGGCCTCGGCATCGAGCAGCATATCGACGAAGATTTGGTCATTCCCGACAAGGAGCTGACCTTGCGCAAGGGCGCGATCGCACCGTGGGCGAAATCGTCCTCGCCCTATTACGTCCAGACGCTGACCGCGCTGGCGAAGTTCTACAAGTTCACGCTCGACACCAAGTGGAAGGACCTGCCGAAGAAGACGCAGAGCGCCATCCTGCATGGTTCGGGAGAAGACGAGATCAAATTCTCCTACGAAGACGGCGTGCGCTCCTACGATACCAAAAAGCCGTTCGAGGGGGTCATCACCAACATCAACCGCCGGTATCGCGAGACCGAGAGCGAGTGGGCGCGCGAGGAACTGGCGAAATATTTCTCCGACATTCCCTGCGAGGCCTGTCACGGCTACCGGCTCAAGCCGGAGGCCCTGTGCGTCAAGATCGGCGGCAAGCATATCGGCGAAATCTCGGAGCTTTCGGTGCGCCGCGCCGGCGAATGGTTCGAGACCGTACCTGGTGTCCTCAACAAGCAGCAGAACGAGATCGCCGCGCGCATCCTCAAAGAGATCCGCGAGCGGCTGTCGTTCCTGCTCGATGTCGGCCTGAACTACCTGACGCTGGCGCGCGCCTCCGGCACCCTGTCCGGCGGCGAAAGCCAGCGCATCCGGCTGGCCTCGCAGATCGGCTCCGGGCTGACCGGCGTGCTCTATGTGCTGGACGAGCCCTCGATCGGCCTGCACCAGCGCGACAATGCCCGGCTGCTGGAGACGCTGAAGCGGCTGCGCGACCTCGGCAATACCGTGATCGTGGTCGAGCATGACGAGGACGCCATTCGGCTGGCCGATTATGTCGTCGACGTCGGTCCCGGCGCCGGCGTCCATGGCGGCAACATCGTCGCGCAGGGCACGCCCGCCGATATCATGAACAATCCGAACTCGCTGACCGGCAAATACCTCACCGGCGAATTGTCGGTGGCGATCCCCGAGCGGCGGCCGCCGAACCATCGCCGCACCATCAAGGTGATCAACGCCCGCGGCAACAATCTGAAGAACGTCTCGGCGGAGATTCCGCTGGGGCTGTTCACCTGCGTCACCGGCGTGTCCGGCGGCGGCAAGTCGACGCTGCTGATCGACACGCTCTATCGCGCCATCGCGCGAAAACTCAACAATGCCAGCGAAGGCGCCGCCCCGCACGACCGCATCGAGGGGCTGGAGCATATCGACAAGATCATCGACATCGACCAGTCGCCGATCGGCCGCACCCCGCGCTCGAATCCCGCGACCTATACCGGCGCGTTCACGCCGATCCGCGAATGGTTCGCGGGCCTGCCCGAAGCCAAGGCGCGCGGCTACGAGCCCGGCCGGTTCTCGTTCAACGTCAAGGGCGGCCGCTGCGAGGCCTGCCAGGGCGACGGCGTCATCAAGATCGAGATGCACTTTTTGCCCGACGTCTACGTCACCTGCGATGTTTGCAAAGGAAAACGCTACAACCGCGAGACGCTGGAAGTGCTGTTCAAGGGCAAGTCGATCGCCGACGTGCTGGACATGACGGTCGAGGAAGCCGCCGAATTCTTCAAGGCGGTCCCGCGCGTCCGCGAAACTTTCAAGACACTGCACCGCGTCGGGCTGGACTACATCCACGTCGGCCAGCAGGCGACGACCCTGTCCGGCGGCGAAGCGCAACGGGTAAAGCTGGCAAAGGAACTGTCAAAGCGCGCCACGGGGCGCACGCTCTACATCCTGGACGAGCCGACGACGGGCCTGCATTTCCACGACGTCGCAAAACTTCTGGAGGTGCTGCACGAGCTGGTGTCGCAGGGCAACACGGTCGTCGTCATCGAGCACAATCTCGAGGTGATAAAAACCGCTGACTGGGTGATCGACCTCGGCCCCGAAGGCGGCGACGGCGGCGGCGAAATCGTCGCCTGGGGCCCGCCGGAGGACATCGTCAAGGCGCCGCGGAGCTATACCGGCAAGTTCCTGGCGCCGGTGCTGGCGAAGGCGGGCAAGCCGAGGAAGAGCGGGGCGAGCGAGGCGGCGGAGTGAATAGATGTCTGATTTCGTTGGATTGCAAAGTTACATTCCGACGATTACGAGCACTTTAGCGATAGCAATATCGTCCCTGACACTCGGATGGACGATCTATCGCGACGCTATTAGAAAGCCGAAATTTCAAGTCGATATAGCAGTAAAGAAAATTGTCCGAGAAGGGCATCCACCAGACGGCCCGTACGTATTCGTAGAGGCGCTAAATATGGGGCCAATTCCAAACAGAATTGGCCTCACCTTCCTTCGCAAGAATTGGATCAAACGACGTCTGCTGGACCGCAAGAATAGTACCGCAATGGTTTACCCCGACTATCATCATTGGGCGACAACCAGAGCTTCAACGCGTCTCGAAGTTGGAGACCAAGCCAACTTCGTATTTCCTTACGACACTGAGTTTTTTCTGAAAGATAATTTTTCGCAGGTCGGCGTCGCTGATGGATTTGGACGGATGCATTGGACATCCCGGCGCGACTTTCGCAATGCTCTTGCTAAGTATCGAAGGGATTTTCCGAAAAGCTAACGTGTTAACCCGTTGGCAACAGCGAATCGTATTTCGCCTCTTTCGTAGCCTAAACATGCGACACAATACGCTTCGCTGTTGCGTTCTACGGCCCTACGGCCCGCTCCACAATCGGCGGGACCGGAAACGGCTTCCCTCGATCACGGTGTACCGGCCGAAAAGCTCGTCGCCATATCGATCGATCGCCGCTGATAGCCGTATCGCCTTCAGTGCCGGATGTTCACGGCCGACGCGCAACAATACAACGCCAGGTATCGCGCGGTCCCGGCGAAAGACGAGATCGCCAAAATCTTTGTCCTCGGTAAGGAGTAGTCTCATCTCGCGCGACGCAAGCGCAATGACATCCGAGTCGCTCAGACCCGCTGCAGCTTCGGCGACATAGAGCACATCATGACCCGCAGCGCGCAGAATCCCAACCAAGTGGGCCGCGACGCATTCATCAGCGAGCCATCGCACGCTTCAACCGTTGACGATTTCTTCGTCGGCGAGATAGTCGGCCGCAAATGCCTGCGCGGCGCGGATATCGTCGAACGTCAACCGTGGGTGGTCCGTGAGGATTGCTTCGGGGGGGATACCGGCGCCGAGTTTGCGCAAGACCAGCTCTACGGGCACACGCGTGCCACGAATGACCGGTTTGCCGTACATGATGTCCGGATTTATCTCGATCCGCTCGTATTGTTGCATGGGTTTCTCTTTGATCAAATTCAACCTCAAGGTATCATAGAACACGGTGGTTGTCAGCGACCTTCAAAGCGATCATTCCGCCATCACCCCCTCCACAAACCCCGCCGGATCGGCACAAAACTCCCGCATGATCCTGTAGTGATCCGTCTCCTCGACGGTCACGGGCTCCAGCCCATCCTTCGACAGCCGCAGCAGCCGCGCGCCGGGATAGGCCATCAGGACCGGCGAATGCGTGGCCATCACGACCTGGCAGATCCTCGACTGCTCCATCCGCCGCATCAGTTTTAGAAATTCCATCTGGCGCGCGGGCGACAGCGCCGATTCCGGCTCGTCGAAGATGAAGATGCCCTGCTTCCGGCAGCGGTCTTCGAAAAATCGCAAAAAACCCTCGCCGTGGGAGTGCGAGAGGTAGTCGGGCGGGATGCCCCTGGGGACGCCGGGGATGATCTCGGTGTTGACCTTGTCCTGATATCGCGCGACGGAGAAAAAGCTCTCCGCGCGAAAGAACCATCCGTTGGTGATCCGCGGCAGCCAGCCGGCGCGCAGCGCCTTGGAGAGCTCGCCGCCCATCTTCTCGATCGCGTCGGAATGATCGACCGGCATGTAACCCTTGCCGCCGCCGGCTTCGTCATAGCCGGCGAGCACGGCGATCGCTTCCAGGAAGGTGGATTTGCCGGTGCCGTTTTCGCCGACGATGATGGTGATGGGCCGGTCGAAACTCAGCTCGAAATCATCGCGCAGGAACGGCAGGCAGAACGGATAGGCGGCGCGATCGGCGACGCGCGAGGGGTCGAGCCAGACGCGCCGGAGATATGGCGCCGGCATGTCGATGGTTCGATCGCGTCTTGAGGCCATGTCCCCGCTCCCCCAGGATGGTTCCGCCAGCACCGTACTCCGTCGGACTCTGGCCGCATCAGAACCGATCGGCGTCCCGGCGCTGAGGTTTCCATTCCTCGACCACCGCTTCCACGAATCCGATCGGATCGGCGCAGAATTCCCGCATGACCTTGTAGTGATCCGTCTGGTCGACGGTCACGGGCTCCAGGCCATATTTGGACATCTGCAGCAGGCGCGCGCCGGGATAGGCCATCAGCATCGGCGAATGCGTGGCCATCACGACCTGGCAGATCGTGGAGTCCTCCATCCGCCGCATCAGCTTCAGAAATTCCATCTGCCGCGCCGGTGACAGCGCGGCTTCCGGCTCGTCGAAGATGTAGATGCCCTGGCGCTGGCAGCGCTCCTGGAAGAAGCGCATGAAACCTTCGCCGTGCGAGTGCGACAGGAAATCCGCCGAGCTGCCGACGGAGTCGAGATATCGTGCCACCGAGAAAAAGCTCTCGGCGCGGAAGAACCAGCCATTGGTGACCTTCGGCAGCCAGCTCGCGCGCAACGCCGTCGAAAGCTGCCCGCCCATCTCCTCGATCGCGTCGGAATGATCGACCGGCCGGTGGCCCTTGCCGCCGCCGGCTTCGTCATAGCCGGCCAACACGGCGATGCCTTCGAGCAGAGTGGATTTGCCGGCGCCGTTTTCGCCGGCGATGATGGTGATCGGCCGGTCGAAACTCACCTCGAACTCGTGGCGCAGGAACGGCAGGCAGAACGGATAGGCCGCGGGATCGGTGACGAGGGACCGATCGAGCCGGACCTGCCGGAGGTATGGCGCGGGCATGTTGATGGTTCGATTGCGTCTTGAGGCCATGCGCCCCGGCTCCCCTGCCCGCCAAGTTGAGGCCGTCAAACGCGACGACCTCACTAGAACATAACGGGAACTTTACCGTCAGGGAAGCGCTTTCTTCGGCGCGCGGGCCGGGCTCGAACCTCGCTTGCCGCAGGTTCACGGCAGAGACTGATCCATGTCCAACGCGGGCCGCGCGTCGGATGCGCGGCGAACCAGCCGAGCCGGCACGCCGACCGCGGTGTACCCCGACGGCACCGACGCAAGCACCAGCGAGCCGGCGCCGATCTTGGCAAAGTCGCCGATGTCCACGTTGCCCAGCACGGTCGCCCCGGCCGATAGCAGCACGCCGCGGCCGATCCGTGGCGCGCCGGCCTGGCCTTCCGGCGAACTGCCGAGCGTCACCTCCTGCAGCATCGATACGTCGTCACCGATGACCACACCCTCGCCGATGGTGATCCCGGTGCCATGGTCGATAAACAGGCCGCTTCCGATCGTCACGGACGGATGGATGCTGACATGCAATGCCTGGGCGATACGGGCGTGAAGTTCGCGGGCGGACTCGGTTCGGCCGTTTTCCCAGAGCCGATGCGAGACGCGATAAGCCTGCAGCGCGATGTAGCCCTTGAAATGCAGCAGCACGTGAAGAGGGCCGGGACACGCGGGATCGCGGTCAATTGGTGCCCGCAGATCGAGGGTCGCGATCTCGATCAAAACGGGATCGTCACGATAGGCGCGTTCGGCAATTCGCCGGGTAAACGGCCTTTCTCGTCGCGGCTGCCGCTGACCGCCACGGCAATCAATTGCGCCAGCGTGCCGGCCAGGTTGCTCTGGCCTACGACCGTCTCCTGCAGCCACGCGGCCAGAGCCGGTTCAGCGGCGGCGACCGCGACCGCCTCATGGCGGATGGTATTCCAGAGCGAAGCGCTTTCAGCCGGTAGTGCCAGGCCCATGATGGTCTCCGCGGACTGAGCGATCAGCGCTTCGCACGATACCCGTGTCGCAACTCGTCGGCATTCTTGCCCGGACACTACGACAGGCGGCCCGGGCCGCCAACTGATTTGCCCGTCATGTCCAGCCCCTTTTGCAAAAATATTCTGATTTTCAGAAGCCGCAAATCACTTTCCTAGTCCCGCCGTCCCGTCCCACTCGAGGGGCGCTCGCCATCGTCACGGACGCGGGGCGGGATGCGATGGACGCGAGTGGTGCTTCTGACGAGAGCGCCTAACTTGCGGACGGAGAAGTCGTGTGGTCCTGACGCCTCGACGCTGGCGTCAAGTTTGCGGTCAAGGCGCTGCAAGCGACGGTGGCAAGAAAGCCGATCGCCGGGGAGATCACGAAGGAAGCCGTTAAAACCATTGCGTGCGGGGATGCCGGGTGATTTCCGGTGCGACCGCTGTGAATACTCGTGTGCATTCTGAAACTACCACTTGGCACACGAGGCTGCGGATGCACTGGGCATCCGGCATCCCCCACGCCCTCTTTGGGCGGAAGGTTTTGCAAAACTCGGACGCATTGCGCCGCGAGATCCACTAATTTTCGTCGTCCCGGCGCAGTGACTTGTCAGCCCTGGCAACAGGCGACGGCGGAAACAATCCAGTTTTGTACTTCCGTCACATGGACTGCGTCACCAACCGGGCGCATTCGTACGACCCATTCGCTCGCAATGATGGACTTGGCTGTTTGACATCTTGAATCGGAAACGTGAGAGACGGCGGAACGACCATCCGTCGCCCCGCGAACGAGCGGGGCGTCGGTCCGGCAGTCGGCAGGATTTCAAGGCTTGGTGCAGTCGAAGCTTCCGCCGGAATTGATTGCCTGCTTGCCGACCGAAGTGGTGTGCATTTCGTTCTTCGCCAGAAAATCCTTCACGAAATTGACGGTTTTGGGATCCAGCGTCATGGCGACACCGGCGGCTTTTGCTTGCCGTTTGAATTTCGCGCCATGGCCATGTTTGTGGATCAGGCCCAGGACATCCGAAATGCGGTGCGCGGGAATATTGACCGACTTCGTTCCCTGCAAATAGGTCGGCTTCGGCGCCGGTTTGGTTTGCTTCTTTGCTGCCTTTCGTTTCTTTGCCATGCGCTTGTTCTCCATCATGGGGTGGTAGTCACGGTAATCACCGGCTTGAACACCTGTTGCGTCAGAACCTGGTTCACGGCCTACACGGCGGCAAGTTCGGCGCTGTAGTGGGTTTGGCCCTAAGCAGAGGACCGAGCGGGCCGGGACGAAGACGGCGGCGCGCAAGCTTACGACTTCGCCGAGGCCCGTCTTGTCCACGATGGCGAGCCCTATCGTGACGGTGTGAATGTCCTGGCGTTGAGCCTTGAGCCCGAGAGAGGCATCCATGAAGGTCTTGATTGGCGCGAATACGACCTTGGGCGTCGCGGCGAGGCTGACCGTGGTCGTGAACTGAAGCTGATCGACCATGGTGGGTGGTCCCTTCGAATTCGCAGTGGTTGGGTTACCGGCGCTCGAGGGAGGCGCGCTTAGGCCGCCGAACAAGGTCAAATTGACGAAATCGGCAATCATGCGATCGATGCCGATCTTGCCGGAGACCGGATATATATAATTGGGCCCGACGATTTGGCCCTCGCAGTAGTCGTTATTGTTTTCAGGATCGTCGGGTATGTCGCGCAGCAGAAAGCTGAACGTGTCGGTCACCGTGAAAGTCCGGATATTCTGCCGGATGCGATCCGCCACGCCATTCACCGGCGATGAAAACAGGTTCTTGCCAGAAAGCGTCAGGATATCGGTCGTCGGCTCGATATTGTTCATCTCCGACATCTGGAGCTGAAAATTATAGGCAATGCCGGTGGTGAAGAACGGTTGCATCAATTGACGGATTTGTCCCTTGAAGAGAGCAGGGCTTAACGTATGGATCCGCCTTCGGCCCTCCCTGAATTCGATGCCTATCTGCTTGGCGTCCTGGTCGTAGTTTTGCTTCGCTAGCCAAGTGGTCGCAAAATCGAAAGCTGCTTGTCTTGCCTCGCAACGGATCTGCCGCACGATGTTGTAGGTCGGAACTCCCGTTACATCGTCGGGCAGCGGATGAATGGCGCAGGCGGTCAGCCAGACGAAGGCGACGACCGCGGCGGTCCTTGATGCAAGCGACATGACGTTGTCCCCCAACGCTGCACGACGGACGATGGTGCAGCTTTCTCCCCGCTGCACGGTCCATGTTAGCACTCCCAAATAGATTGTAAATATATCGTCACGCGCTGTTTGGTTGAGCGGTGCTAGAGCACTTCCAGCACCAGCTCCATCGTCATCAGCACCGGATTGTCGCCGCGCACCAGCCTGCCCTCGGCGAGGCCGCCGAGGTAATCGACCAGCGCGATATCGAGCTCCGCCACCAGCGTGCCGTCCGGATGGGGCGCGACGCTGCCGGAGCGGACCGCAAGCTCGGTCGCGAACGGAACGACGCTGCTTCCGTCGGTGAAGCGGGCGCCGATGGTCGAGCCGACGCCCCCGCGCAGCCGGGCGCGCAAGATGCCGTGCTGCCGGCAGAACGCTTCCAGCGCGCCGGCAAAATCCTGGTTCGGCCGCAGCCGCAGCGCGAACGCGCGGCTGGTCGTCTTCGCGTCGTTAAGCGCGCAAGGTACCGGCCCGAACAGCTTGAACCGGGTCTCGGGGTCCATCTCCGCTGTGAACTCGGCGCCATCGAGCCCGAAGGCTTCGACCTCGAACGGCTCGGCGACCACGGTTTCCTCGGGCAGGATATGGCCGCCACTGTTGCTGCCGTCGGCCTCGCGCCATAGCGCGTGGCAATGGAAGAACGGCGCGCCGTCGCGCACGCCCAGCGTCATCGCGCCCAGCTTGAGCCGCGTCACGCCCGGGGGACGAAAAATGTCGCTGTAGAACGCGGCGTTCTCGCCGGTCTTCGACAGCGCCGGCATGACATAGGCGAACGGGCCAAGCGCCCCGCCCCTGATGTTCAGCACGCCGCCGGCAAATCCTTCGCGCGCGAACCCGCGATGCGCGGCTTCCAGGAGCGGCACGCCGGCCTGCAGCGTGAACGCAAAAGCGCGGCCGCGCGCTTCCACCCACTGGATGCGCTCGGGCGCGGGCGCGCCGGGCTGGGCGATGCTGCGCATCAGCTTTGCTTGGGGTTGAGATCGAGCAGCCCGCGCGCTTCCAGCTCGTCGCGCACCAGCCGCTTCGGCACCTTGCCGTAGCCCGACTTCGGCAGCGCGTCCCAGAAGAAAAACCGCTTCGGCATCTTGTAGCGCGGCACCTTGGGCGCAAGGAACCCCGCCATCTCGGCCTCGGTCACCGCGCCCGCGCCTTCCCGCGCGACGCAGACGGCGACGCCGACCTCGCCCCACACGGGATCGGGCACGCCCAGCACCGCGACCTCGCCGATCGCGGGATGGGTCAGGATCTTCTCCTCGACCTCGCGCGGATAGATGTTCGACCCGCCCGAGATGTACATGTCGGAGGCGCGGCCGGTGATATAGACAAAACCTTCCTCGTCCATGTGGCCGAGATCGCCGGTGCGAAACCAGCCGTCGCGAAACGCTTTTGCATTGGCCTCAGGGTTGTCGTAGTAGCCCGCGAACACGGCGGGGCCGATGACGCAGATCTCGCCGGTCTCGAGCGGTTTCAGTTCGCGCCCGTCATCGCCCTGGATCGAGACCTGCATGCCCGTGCGCTCGAAGCCGCAAGTGCCGATGCGGGCGTGCGGGCCATCCTCGGGATCGTGCAGCGCCGGCGGCAGCACGGTGATGTTGCCCGTGACCTCGCCGAGCCCGAAATACTGCACCAGCACGCCGCCGAGTGTTTTCAGCGCGGTCTTCTGGTCCTCCCGGTACATCGGCGCGCCGGCATAGATGACATAGCGCAGCGAGGAATGGTCGTAGCGTTCGGCCGCGGGATGCTCGACCATCATTTTCAGAATGGTCGGCACGGTGAAGATGTTGGAGACACGGTGCCGCTCGATCAGCCGGAATGCCTCGTCAATATCGAAGCGCTCGGTCGACAGCAGGATGGTCGGCACGCCGCGCGCGGCCTGCACCAGCTGATGCACGCCGGCGCCGTGCGACAAGGGCGCGACCACGAGCGAGGCGTCGTTCTCCGTGGTGCCGGGCATGAGGTCGGCGAGATGATTGGTGACGACAAAGGCCATCTGGCCATGGGTCAAGACCGCCGCCTTGGAGCGGCCGGTGGTGCCCGAGGTGAAGAAGAACCAGCAGGGATCGTCGTACTCGACCGCGACGTTCTCGACGCTTGTGCCGGCATGAGGCGCGATCGCCTCAGTCACGGATTTCTCGCCGAGCGTTCCCTCGCCGATTCGCCAGGTGAAATCGAGCGCCGGGCTCGCCGCTTTCACCGCCGCCGCATGGTCGGGAAAATCGCCGTGACAGAGAAACGCCCTGGCGCCGGAGGCGGTGGCGAGATAGGCCACCTCGTCCGGCATCAGCCGGAAATTGGTCGGCACCCAGACCGCGCCCAGCCGGAACGCGGCAAACATCGACCAGAACATCTCGTCGCCGTTCTTGGAATGGACGAGGATGCGGTCGCCCTTGCTGATGCCGCGCGCGGCCAGCGCCGCCGCAAGCGCCGAGACCTTGGCGTCGATCTCGCGCCAGCTCCAGGTGCGTTCGCCCCAGATGAAGCCACTGCGGTCGCGGTGCCGGCGGGCGTTCTGGGTCAAGCAGATGCGCCAGATTCATCACCCGGCGCGACATCCGGCTCACGCCGCCCGTGGGCGCAGCGGCGCTCTCTCCGCTCACCGCCGTCCCATCCAGACGCCGGCCGCCAGCAGCACAATGCCGACGACGCCGGAGGCGATGCCGTGCTTGTAGTGCATCCGCGCCACGCCGGTCTCATGCCCCGGGAAGAAGCCCGGCAGCTGATCCGCCGGCAGCAGGAAATAGACCGCGGCAATCACCAGCAGGACGACGCCGAGCAAGGTCAGCACAAGCTTCATGGAGGTTTCCTCGTGGGCACACGGCAGGGAGCCTTAACTGGCCCCTTAACCGCTTCGGGCCTTGTTTATCGCCATCCAGCGGCACCCTGCAAGCGCGCCGGAAAGGCAACATCATCGCGGCATCAGCGAAACCCCGTGCCGCCGCAGCGCTGGCATTTGACGACCTTGTCGCCCTTCTTCAGCAGGCCCTTGCCTTCGCAATTCTTGCACTTCTGCTTTTTCTTGATGTTGGGGCCCTTGTCATTGGCCATGCTAGCCTCCCGGCGACGATTTCGCGCTCGTGACCGTGATCCAAGCACATATTCTCGTCTATAAGCACGCCATAACTGATTTGAGGACCTCCGATGATTACCCGCCGAGCGCTAACTCTAGCTGGCCTGGCTGCCATTGCCGTATCGCCCTTCGCGCTTGCCGCCCCACCAGTGGCGAACGATCCCGTTGGCATTGTCAATGCCATCTATGGCCGAGCCGCGAAGCGCAAAGGGGACGGCGGCGGTGCGTTCATCATCGAAAGCAAGGCGGCAAAGGCAAAATACCTGTCGAAAGCGCTGGTGACGCTGTGGGCGAAGGCCGACGCCCATACGCCGAAGGGCGACGTCGGGCCGGTCGATTTCGACCCCGTCACCAATTCGCAGGAGCCGGACGTAAAATCATTCAGCCTGGCCGCAGACAAGCTCGAGGCCGACAAGGCCGTCATCGCCGTCACCATTTCCGGGCACGGTAAACCGCGCGAAAAGGCCGCCGACAACACCATCCGTTACGATTTCGTGCGCGACGGCGGACAATGGAAGATCGACGATATTTCCGGCGCCAGCGACGGCGAGCCGTGGTCGATCCGCGGCATGCTCGCCGATTCCCTGAAAAGCTGAGCCGGAACGATGAGCCAGATCGTCAACAACAAGGCCCTCTCCCGCTTCGAGCTCGCCGCCGAGGGCGGGCTGGCGTTCGCGAATTATCGCCTGACGCCCTCGGCCGTCATCATCACCCACACCGAGACGCCGCATAACCTGCGCGGCCGCGGCATCGCCTCGGAGCTGGTCAAGGGCGCGCTGGAGCTGATCCGCGCCGACGGATTGAAGGTGATCGCCGGCTGCGGTTTCGTGGTCGATTATCTGCACAAGCACCCGGAATTCGCGGATATCGCGGGATGACGCGAATGCCTCACACGATCCGGATCGACATGTCCGGCAGACCGTCCAGCTTGCACAGCAGCACGTCGCCCTTCACGACCGGGCCGACATTTTCCGGCGTGCCGGAATAGATGATGTCGCCGGCCTTCAGCTCGAACGCCTCCGACAGTTTTGCGATCTGCTCGGCGACGCTCCAGATCATCTTGTCCAGATCGGAGTGCTGCCGCACCGTGCCGTTGACCGCGAGCGAGATCGCGCCCTTGGTGAAGTGTCCGGTTTTGGAAACCGGATGGATCGGGCCGAGCACCGCGGCATGGTCGAAGCTCTTGCCGATTTCCCACGGCTTCTTCTCCGCCGCCATGCCGTTCTGCAGGTCGCGCCGGGTCATGTCGAGGCCGAGCGCGTAGCCGTAGACGTGGTCGAGCGCCTGTTCGGAGGAAATATTGGAGCCGCCCGATTTCAGCGCCGCCACCAGTTCGACCTCGTGGTGATAATTCTTGGTCAGCGACGGATAGGGATGATCGGCGACGGTTCCGATCGCGACATTCTGGATCGCGTCGGTCGGCTTCTGGAAAAAGAACGGCGGCTCCCGCGTCGGATCCGACCCGCGCTCGATCGCGTGCGCGGCATAATTGCGCCCGATGCAGTAGATGCGGCGGACCGGAAACACCCCGTCCTCGCCGACGATCGGGATCGTGGTCGCAGGCACCGAAAAGATTGGCCTGGCGCCGGCCTGCGCCTGGGCTGGCGCGCTTTGCGTCGCCGCGCCCGCCAGCGCCAGCGCGCCCGATGCGAGGATGGTCCGGCGATCGACGGTATTCATGGTCATACTCCCTGTTTTTCGCGCTTTTCTCGGGGTCGGGCGCGTATCTAGCCGCGCACGTCGTCCCCGGCAAGGCGATCCGGGCCCGCATCCTTAATGCGACCGCAAGACTACGGAAGCGCCTGCCTTCCTGAGGCAAAGCAATTCCCCGTTAACCGGGCAATGCGACCAAAGTACATCCTCAAATCCGCATCCCGCCTGGGGGGACCTCACCATACTGATCGCATTTCTGTACGACACGGTCGGCCGCTATCTTCGCTATCGTTCGCAACTCGCCAGCGTGGCCGAGTTGGACGACCGTACCCTGAGCGACATCGGCCTCAACCGCAGCGAACTGAGAACAGCGGCCTGGCAGACGGCCACACGCTGGGCACAGCGCTAATCGACGGACGCTCTTGCGCTTGCAAAAAAAGGCCCGCGCGAACGCGGGCCTTGATCTTCGCTTGCGAACGCGACGTCAGTGCTTGATCTCGGGCGGCAGCTTGCCGCCGTTCGCAGCCAGTTTCGCCATCACCTGCTTGTGCAGCCAGATGTTCATGCTGGCGGAATCGTTGCTGTCGCCGGTGTAGCCAAGCTCCTTCGCCAGCTCCTTGCGCGCCGAGAAGCTGGAGTCGATATCGAGCGCCTTCATCAGATCGACGATCGAGGTGCGCCATGCCAGCTTTTCGCCCTTGGCGGCGGCCGCCTTGTCGACGATCGCGGCCACATCAACGGATTGCGCCGGCGCAGCTCCGGACGGCGAGCCTCCGCTTGCACCTGGAGCGGGCGAGGCAGCAGGTCCGCCGCTGCCGACGATGATCGGACCTGCCGGCGTTGCAGCGGCCGTGCTGCCAAAGATTGCGCTCATGATCTTGCCGAAAATGCTCATCGTTCGCTCCCTATGAATTTTGAAGATACTGTAAAGGCTGCACGTTGCTTTGCTGCCGGCGGCGGCACGACCGGGTTGCCGAAGTCTATTCCGCACGGACAAGCTTGGCTATGCAGGAGGCGCGGCCGAATGAAGGCGAAATGACGCGGGTGCTTTCGCTAACACGATGCAGCATCACTGAAGCGTGAGCGACGGCGCGGATGAATGAGAGTACTCTGGTCGTTCAGTTCGCGACATGGCCAGCTTCGGTTTCCTGTCTTCGCGTCTGGCTGATCGTGATCGTTTCCAAAGACGCCCGCCAGCGCCCAAGCAAGCCGGCGGCAAGGGAGATAACGACCATGGCGACCCCCTCCGGCAATGTAAGCCCAATCGCCCAGCCTGCGCAGGACAGCGCGACTGCGCCCATCATCCGAACCATCAACCTGTCCGACCTGCACGAGGCGCTACGGCTCGGCTGGGAAGACTTCAAAGCCGTGCCCAGCCACGCCATCATCCTCTGCGTGATCTATCCGGTACTCGGGCTGGTGCTGGCGCGTACGGTGCTCGGCTATTCGGTGCTGCCGCTACTGTTCCCGCTGGCCGCGGGCTTTGCCCTGCTCGGCCCGTTCGCGGCACTCGGCCTCTATGAACTCAGCCGCCGCCGCGAGGCTGGCGAACCCGCTTCCGCCTGGAATGCGGTCGAGGTGCTGCGCTCACCCTCATTCGGCGCCATGCTGGCACTCGGCACGCTGCTGCTCGCGCTGTTCGTTACCTGGGTCGCCACCGCGCAGGCAATCTACGTGGCGGCATTCGGCTATCAATCCGCGGCGGATATTCCGGACTTTGCCAACCGCGTGCTGACGACATCGCAGGGCTGGTGGCTGATCGTGGTCGGCTGTGGCGTCGGCTTTCTGTTTGCGCTGGTGGCGCTGTGCGTCAGCGTGGTTTCGTTCCCCTTGATGCTCGACCGTCATGCCGGTGTCGGTGACGCCATGGTGACGTCGCTGCGGGCGGTAGCGCGAAATCCCGTTCCGATGGCAGCGTGGGGATTGATCGTCGCCCTGCTCCTGGTCGTGGGATCGCTGCCGCTGTTCCTCGGGCTTGCCGTTGTCATCCCGCTGCTCGGCCACGCCACCTGGCACCTCTATCGCAAGGTAATCGCGCCGGATCCCAATCCCCGGCCGATTCCGCCCCGCCCGCAGCGCGAGAGGCGCCCCGCGGCCGACTTCCCGGCCAACCTGTTTCCCTGGCGCCGCAAGGACCACACATAGCGCCTGCAGGTGCAAACAAAACAAGCCGCCGCTCGATCTCGACCGGCGGCTTGTTTCGTCATACCAAAGGGCGGCGGAAACGCGGTTCCCCGCGGGCCTTGTTTTGGCCGCGGTTGCCAAGGACATTTCGAATTGTCGGGGAAACGTTCACTTCATTCCAAAATCATTTCGGAGCAGTGGTCCCGATGACCCCTCATTTGCCAATCAGAGCCTTCCTGGTCAGCCGGGCCCTGCTGACGGCCGTCGTGCTGACGATATCGGCCGCGCCGACGCTGGCCGCGACCTGCGGCACCGGCACGTTTGCGAGCTGGCTCGACGACTTCAAAACCGAAGCCACCGGCAAGGGGATCTCTCAATCCGCGATTGCCGCCGGACTGAATGGGGTGACGCCGGACCAGGCGGTACTCTCGCGGGATCGCTCGCAGAAGGTTTTTAGCCAGACTTTCGAGGAGTTCTCGGGCCGGATGGTGCCTCCCCGTCTCACCCGGGGTTCCAACATGATGAAGCAATACGGGTCGGTGCTCGGACGTATTGAGCAAACCTACGGCGTGCCCGGCGAAGTGCTGGTGGCGATCTGGGGGCTGGAGACGGATTTCGGCGTCAACACCGGGAAATTTCCGACCATCCGCTCACTGGCGACGCTGGCCTATGATTGCCGCCGCGCCGATACTTTCCGGGCCGAGTTGATGGACGCGCTGCGCATCCTCGAGCGCGGCGATCTGGCGCCGTCGGAAATGCGCGGCGCCTGGGCCGGCGAAATCGGCCAGACCCAGTTCATGCCCTCCTCCTATCTGAAATACGCCGTGGATTTCGACGGCAATGGCCGCCGCGATCTCCTGCATAGCGCGCCCGACGTGCTGGCATCGACCGCGAACTATCTCGCCAGCTATGGCTGGCAGCGCGGCAAGGACTGGGAGCCCGGCAGCGCCAATTTCAACGTGATCCAGCAATGGAACAAGAGCGAGGTCTATGCCAAGACCGTCGCCTATTTCGCGACCCAGCTCGCGCACGCACCCTGATTGTTTAATCTGCCGCATCCTGGCGCCTAAAGGGCCGATCGCCCGGCGCAACCGGCCCCTTTGTGGCTGGTTTACTTCATCATGCCCATATGCATGACCTTGCTCAGATGAGCGGCGCATGCGCCCATCTTGCCGTCGAGCATCGCAGCCTGCGCCATCGCCACTTCCTTCTGCGCGGTCGCCTTGCCCTCGCCGTCGGCCATGGCTTCCACCGCAGACTCGGACTTGGTCATGTTTTCGCCACTGCAGCCGCCCATGCCGGCAGCATAAGCGGGAACGGTCGCGTACAAAACGGCAGTCATTGCGGCTGCTCCGAGTAACTTATTGATCATGTTACTTTCCTTTTCTTCTTAAATCAGACTCGGCATCATTGCCTGAGTCTGTGCGACAATTGATCGCTGACCGGCGCCGGGTTTCGGAATGAATTTTGCGCGATGAAAATGTGATGCGCGCGCGCTGCAAGGCCTCATGCGCAAGGACGCTTTTGCATTACGCATCGGTAAGGATTCCGTCTGAGCGGCGTCGCTGTAGGTCACCGGCTATGAGATGACGCTCCGATGGAATTGGCGCCGTCTCGACAGGTCGATTTCTCGCGTGACGTCGCGCACTCCGCCGGGAATCGAATTCGGCAGCTTTCTAGGTGGGTCTCGCCAAGGACGGCGCCTCTGGATGCCCCCGATTGTCCTCCAGCCAGGTCACTGCGATGGATGATGCCACTCGGCGGAGTTGGATTTTTTGATACCGCAATGCGACATAAATAATGATTTACGGTTCATAATCGTTTGACTGCATGCGAATCACGCATGCGGAAACGCCCCTATGGGCAGTTTATCTCGGCGAAAGATCCCAATTCACTCTCCCATGGCTTGTTTTTCCTTAACCCGCAACCATGTTATTCGGCATCGCTCCCTCGGTTTCCAATGCGAGATTTCGTGATTGCACGGGATTTCTAAAGGCTAATTGGTCGTCTTCAGGCAGATCTGGCGGCTTCTTTGGGCAGCTATGCTGAAGGGTTAATCGCTTCTTACCATTGCCATGCGTTTTATGCTTAGCTGCACCGCACCATTTGGCCTTCTGAAACGAGAAATATGGGCCTATATTCACTTCAACGATGAGGCTGCCTCCAAGAGCTGAATCGGAACTTCAAGGAGACTACCATGTTGCTCTCGCTCATTCGCATGATCCAGGCGTTCCGGGACTATCAGCGCAATGTCAGCGAACTGTCCCAGCTCAGTGATCGCGAATTGGCCGATATCGGCCTCGATCGCTCGGACATTCCGCGCGTTGCCGCCGGCACCTATAACGGCTGATGCTCACCAGCCAATTGTCGAACGGATAACGCCCGCCGCTGCTGCGGGCGTTGTCGTATCTGCCGCTACGCGCTACCTCTGTGCCCATGACAGGCACCAAATCCCACACTGAGTCCGTGCATATCGTCGGCGCTGGCCTCGCCGGTTCGGAAGCGGCCTGGCAGGTCGCCCAGTCCGGTGTCCCCGTGGTGCTGCATGAGATGCGCCCGGTCAGGATGACGGAAGCGCATCGCACCGACGGCCTCGCCGAACTCGTGTGCTCCAATTCATTCAGATCCGACGACGCCGCCAATAACGCGGTCGGCCTGCTGCACGCCGAAATGCGGCGGCTGGGCTCGCTGATCATGCGCGCGGCCGATGCCAATCAGGTCCCCGCCGGCGGCGCGCTGGCGGTGGACCGCGATGGATTCTCGGCGGCGGTCACCAAGGCGCTCGACGAACACCCCTTGATCGACATCCGCCGCACGGAGGTTGACGGCCTGCCACCTGCGGACTGGCGCAATGTCATTGTCGCGACCGGACCTTTGACCTCGGCGCCGCTGGCGGATGCCATCCGCCAGCTCTCGGGCGAGAACGCGCTGGCGTTCTTCGATGCGATCGCCCCGATCGTGCACCGCGATTCCATCGATATGTCGAAGGCCTGGTTCCAGTCGCGCTACGACAAGGTCGGCCCGGGCGGAACCGGCGCCGATTACATCAACTGTCCCCTGACCAAAGACCAGTACGACGCCTTCGTCGACGCGCTGATTGCCGGCGAGAAGACCGACTTCAAGCAGTGGGAAACCAACACCCCTTATTTCGACGGCTGCCTGCCGATCGAGGTGATGGCCGAGCGTGGCGCCGAGACGCTGCGCTACGGTCCGATGAAGCCGGTCGGCCTGACCAATCCGCACGATCCGGCCGTGAAGGCCTACGCCATCGTGCAGCTGCGCCAGGACAACAAGCTCGGCACGCTCTACAACATGGTCGGCTTCCAGACCAAGCTGAAGCATGGCGCGCAGCAGCGCGTCTTCCGGACCATTCCCGGGCTCGAGAACGCCGAATTCGCCCGGCTCGGGGGCCTGCACCGCAACACCTTCCTGAATTCGCCGAAGCTCCTGGACGGCCAGTTGCGGCTCCGCGCGGAGCCGCGGTTGCGCTTCGCGGGCCAGATGACGGGCTGCGAGGGCTATGTGGAGTCCGCCAGTATCGGACTGATCGCCGGCCTTTATGCCGCGGCGGATGCCCGCGCGACATCGCTGGCCCCGCCGCCGGCGACGTCGGCGCTGGGATCGCTGCTCGGCCATATCACCGGCGGCCATATCGAAACCATCGAACCGGGCACGCGCTCGTTCCAGCCGATGAACATCAATTTCGGGCTGTTTCCGCCGCTCGCCAGCCCCCCGACCAAAAAGCCTGACGGCTCGCGGCTGCGCGGCAACGAGAAGACGGTCGCCAAGAAACAGGCGATCAGCGCCCGCGCACTGGTCGATCTCGATCGCTGGATTGCCGACAATCTGCATATTGCTGCGGCAGCGTGAGCGCCTCATGAGTTTGCCAAAAGACGACGCCGCTGTGCTGTCGGCGCGCTGGATCGAAGGCGTGCTGTTGAAGCGCGACGTGTTTTCCACGGTCGAGCGCGGCCGCTTTCGCGGCGATCGCGGCGAAGTCGACGCGGTGCTGCGCCGGCTCGACCAGGTGCCGTGGTGGTCCTATCTGCCGGCGCGACACCTGTTCGGCCGCGAGCGCCGCGCGCTGGCGCTGGCGCGCGGTCTCGAGGTCGGACCGGAGTTGCTGTGGGCCGGCCGCCGGGCGCTGGTGCGCGGCTTCATCGACGGGGTCGCATTGCATCTGGCAAAACCGTTCGGCGACGTCGGCTATTTCCGTTCCGCCAAAGCGGCGCTGCGCAGGCTGCATCGAGCCGGCATCTGCCATAACGATCTCGCCAAGGAACAAAACTGGCTGCGCGGCAGCAACGGCCGCGCCTATCTCACCGACTTCCAGCTCGCCGCCTGCTTCAGGACGCGGAGCCGGTTGTTCCGGATCGCCGCCTACGAGGATCTGCGGCATCTGCTGAAGCACAAGCGCAGTTACGCGCCCGACGCGCTGACGCCGAAGGAGCGCAAGATACTGGCGCGCAAATCCTTTGTCGCAAGCCTCTGGCTGATGACCGGCAAGAAGGTCTACCGCGCCATCACCCGCGGCCTGTTCAATTTCACCGACCGCGAAGGCGGCGGGCGGCGGCTGGTCAATGACGCGCCGGTATTGCTCGACCTTATCCGGAAGAATCCCGACGTCCGCGATACCGCCATCGTCGCCTTCGCCGACCGCCGCACCGGCGTCGGGCTCTATGCTTTCGTCGAGGCCGACCGGACCGCGCTGGAGGCGCAATTGCGCAACGAACTCGCGGCGGCGAAGGGCCCAAAACCGCCGGAGCATATCCAGGTGGTGCATGCCCTGCCGCGCGATGCCGCCGGCAAGCCCCGCACCGAGATCCTGCAACTCGTCGCCATGAACCAGCTCGACCTGATCGAGCCGATGATGAACAGCGAGACCGACCGCGCGTTCCTGAAGGATATTCTGGAATCACGCAAGAATCTGCGCGACCGGTTCAATTTCGAAGCGGCGGATTTGGCTGCGACTTCAACTACAGGCGTCGTAACCCGCGAAGGCGGGTAATCCGGCAGTCACTTGCCCGGCTTCCTGATACAGGTCGGACCGCCCTGAGCCTGAGGGGTACATTCCCAATCAGGTCCAAAGCCAGCATTTGCCCTTTGCCGCGTATCCGTCGAGCGCGTCAGCACCACGGCAACGATGCCTATCAGGACGAGCGCGATCAAAACGCCCAGCAGGTCCGCCCGGCTCGCATTCCAGTGGGGCCACTTCATTTTGCAATGATATCACACGCTCAGGCCCGAAAGTGCCGCGACCGCGACGCCCGCCACAAGGTCCATAGCGTCCGCAGCCTCGACGTGGGTTGCGGCATGAAGAGAGCCGTGTCCGCGCGCGACATCCGTTCGAGCTCGCGCGCTACCCCCGCCAGCGGCAGAAATACGGGTCTCACCTCCGGAGGTGCGCCCGGCAGCAGCTTCAAGGCGGTGTCGAGGTGCCCGCGGCCTTCCACAATCAGCTGGTCGAGCGTCGCCCGCAGCTTTGGCGTTTCCTTGCCCGCAAACGCCTCTTCCATGCCGCTGCCATAGCTCTCCAGCAATTGCAGCGGCACGAACAGCTGACGCCGCGCGGCGTCCAGCGGCAGCGCCCCGATCACCTGCGCAATGCCTTGCGCCAGCCCGGCATGGCGCGCGAGATGCTCGATGTCGGGGGATTGCCACCCGGCGACCGCGGCACCGAGCGAGAACAATGCTGACGAGGTGTCCTGGAGATATCCTTCGAGGGCCGCCTTGGTCGGCATCGGATCGTTGTAGAGGTCGAACTGGTGCTCATTGACGAGCCGCGACAGCCGCTCGACCGGCAGGCCGCAATTCCGGATCGCGAGGTTGAGTTCGGCCGCGACCGGATTGCCCTCGACGCCGCCATGGTCTTCGCCCGCCAGCATATCGGTCCACCATTGCAGGCGGATTTCACCGGGCAGAGGCTGGCTCACGACCTCCCTGACGCGAGAGATCTCGACATTGAAGGCGTAGATGGCGAGCAGGGCGCGACGCTGCTCGGCCGGCACGAACAGCGTCGATGCGTAACGGGAAAAATCATGGCTGCGGACCAGTTCGGCACAGAACTCGGCCGCCTGGCGGTCCTCGTCCGCTCCGCTCATGGCACCGCGATCAGGGCGGCCGCGACGCGCCGCCGCTCACCCATCATGATGTTGTAGGTGCGGATCGCAGGTCCCGTCTGCATCGCGTCCAGCACGATACTGACGGCCCGAAGGGCCTGGCGCAGATCGGCAGGCGGTAACCAAACCCCGGTACCGGTGCCGATGATCAGCGTATCGATAGCATTCGCCGCGGCGAACACCTGTTCCAGCGCGTATTTGTCGATCTCCTCGGGGCGCGTGACCGGCCAGGCCCAGATCGCATCGGGAAGGCACAACAGCGAGCCGCGATGCGACATCTCGGCGAAGGCAAACCCGCCCTTGCCGTAGGCCTCGATCGGCGCGGATCTCGGCAGATGCGGCGCGTCCGGGCGGCTCGCCATGACTACTTCTTTGATGGTTTTTCCGGCTTCGCCGGTTTTTCCGGCTTCGCCGGCGCGTCGGCCCTGTGGTCGCCGACGCCGAGATAGATCAGGATCGGGGCTGCGATGAAGATCGACGTATAGGTGCCGACCAGCACCACGCCGAACATCATGACCGCGGTGAAGCTGTGGATGGCGGGGCCGCCGAACAGCAACAGCGCCAGCAGCGCCAGCGTCACCGTGACGTGGGTGATGATCGAGCGCGACAGAGTCGAGTTGATGAACTCGTTGAGCAGTTCCGGCATCGGCATCTTCTTGTAACGCCGCAGCATTTCCCGGATCCGGTCATAGATCACGACGGTATCGTTCAGCGAATAGCCGAGGATGGTCAGAAGTGCGGCGATGCTGGTGAGGTCGAAATCGACCTGCGAGATCGACATGAAGCCGATCGTCAGCACGATGTCGTGGACGTTGGCGATCATGGCGCCGAGCGCGAACTGCCACTCGAACCGGAACCAGAGATAGATCAGGATCGAAAGGATCGCGAGCATCAGCCCGAGCATGCCATAGGCCAGCAATTCACCGGAAACGCGCGGTCCCACCACTTCGACGCGACGATAATCGACGGAGTCGCCGAGCGCGCCGCGGACTTTCTGCACGGCCTCCTGCTGGGCGGCGTCGCCGCCGGGCTGTTCGGCGACCCGGATCAGGACTTCATCAGGCCCGCCGAACTGCTGCAGCTGGATATCGCCAAGTCCGAGGCCGCCGAGGGTGGCCCGCATCGCGGCGATGTCGACCGTGCCTGTCTTGGCCCGGAGTTCCATCAGCGTGCCGCCCTTGAAGTCGATGCCGAAGTTCAGCCCGTGGGTGAAGAACAGCGTGATCGCGAAAATCGACAGCATCGCCGAGATCGGAAAACTGATGCGGCGGAAGCGCGTGAAATCGAAATGCGTATTGTCGGGCACGATCCGCAGCGACGGCAGCCAGCCGAAGATGCTGACCACGGTCAGCACGGCGATCACGATGCCAAGGCCTATCAGAACCAAATGTGTCACAGCCGGCTCCGCATGATCAAATCGGCACGCTGTGCGGCCGCTTCCACCGCACCCAGCTCGCCACGATCAGGCGGGTCAGGGTGAACGCGGTGAACACCGTGGTGATGATGCCGATGCCGAGCGTCACGGCAAAGCCGCGCACCGGGCCGGTGCCGATATAGAACAGCACGGCGGCGGCGATGAAGGTAGTGATGTTGGAATCCAGGATCGTCGACAGCGCGCGCTTGAAGCCGGCGTCGATCGCCGAAATCGCGTTGCGCCCGCCGCGCAATTCCTCGCGGATGCGCTCATAGATCAGCACGTTGGAGTCCACCGCGATGCCGACCGTCAGCACGATGCCGGCAATGCCCGGAAGCGTCAGCGTCGCGTTCAGAAGCGACAGCACGCCGAAGATCATGGCGACGTTGATGGCGACCGCGATGTTGGCGAACACGCCGAACAGCCGGTAGGTCAAGAGCATGAACACGATGACCAGGATCGAACCGACATAGGCCGCGAGTTCACCCTTCTCGATCGAATCCTGACCGAGCCCCGGACCGACGGTGCGCTCTTCGATCACCGTCAGCGGCGCCGGCAGCGCGCCGGCGCGCAGCAGGATCGCCAGGTCGTTGGCCTGCTGCACGGTGAAATTGCCGGAGATCTGCCCGGAGCCGCCGGTGATCGGTTCGCGGATCACGGGGGCGGAAATCACCTCATTGTCGAGCACGATCGCAAACGGCTGCCCGACATTCTCCGATGTTGCCTGCGCGAATTTGCGCGAGCCGGAGGTGTTGAAGCGGAAGCTGACGATCGGCTCGCCCGAACGCTGGTCGAAGCCGGGCTGCGCGTCAGTCAGGTCGCCACCGGAGACCAGAACCTGCTTCTTGATGACATAGGGTATCTTCGGCGAGGTCGAGCTCATCAGCACTTCGGAATCGGGCGGTACCCTGCCCGCCTGCGCCTGATCCGGTGACACGGTCGGATCGACCATGCGGAATTCCATCTTGGCGGTCTTGCCCAGCAGTTCCTTCAGGCGGCTCGGATCCTGCAGTCCCGGCACCTGGACCAGGATACGGTCGGTGCCCTGGCGCTGGATCACCGGCTCGACGGTGCCCAGCTGGTTGACGCGGCGCTCGACGATCTGGATCGACTGTTCGATGGTCTGGCGGATCCGCTCGGTGATGGCCGCTTGCGGGACACCGAGGCGGATCAGGCCGCCGCCGGCATCGCTGATTTCGAGGCTGCGCTGCCCGCTGGTGCCCATCAGCCCGCCAAGCGGCTGCGACAGCTCGCGCAGCTTGGTCAGGGCGTTCTGCAGATCGGTATCCTTGACGCGGACCTCGACGCTATCGGGACGCGAGGCGAGCCCGGTATAGCCGATCCTGGCCTCGCGCAGCGTGCGGCGCACGTCGTCGCGGACCTGGTCGAGCTTCTCTTTCTTGACGTAGTTGGAGTCGACCTCCAGCAGCAGGTAGGAGCCGCCTTGCAGGTCGAGGCCGAGCACCAGGCGCCGCTGCGCCCACGCCGGCCAGCCCTTGACGGTCGCTTCGGGGAAGAAATTGGGAACGGCGCAAAGGCACACCACCAGCGCCGTCAGGATGATCGCCAGCGCCTTCCACCGCGTGAAATACAACATCGAGTTGACCTGTCAGATTCAGGAGAATGCGGCGCCTTGAGAAGCTAGCTCGCGGACGTCTCGTCCTTGGCGGACTCGCTCTTGTCCTTCGCCGGCTCGCCCTTGGCGCGCACGCCCGAAATCATCTGCCGCATTTGCCGCACCCTGACGCCATCGGAGATTTCGAATTCGATCTGGTCGTCATCGACCACCTTCGTGACCTTGCCGACGAGGCCGCCCGTCGTCACCACGGTGTCGCCACGGCGGATGTTCTTCACGAGTTCGGCATGGTCCTTCACCTTCTTCTGCTGCGGCCGCAGAATCAGGAAATACATGATCACGAAGATCAGCGCGAAGGGCAGCAGCGACATCAACATGCTGTTGGTGTCGCCGCCTCCCGCGGCCTGGGCAAACGCAGGTGTAATCAGCATTCGGACGATCCTTGTGAAACGGGCAAGTGAAACAGGGAACGAGCCGGCAACGCGGTTCGCGTCGGGCCGGTTCGGGTCAAATTCGCGCGGACTATAGCGGCCGCGGTCCCAATTGCAACGCCGCCCAACCCCTCATTTGTCCCTCATTTGAGTGGCTTGCAGGCTACCCAAAGGCCCGATATGGCTGCGGGGTCAGGAACCCCAGAAGATGTCGAAAAAGCCTCCAAAAACAAGACCTCGCGCGGCGCGAAAATCGCAGGCGACCGCGACAAAACGTCCGGCAACCGCCCCCGAACATGACACGACGGAAAGGATTGCGCGCGCGCTCGAAACGATCGCGGCGCGGCTGTCCGCCTCCGCCCCGGCCGCCGACGCGGCCCATACGTTTTCCAGCGCCGACGCCTTCGTCTGGCATCCCGATGGCCGGCTGGCGCCAGTGCCGCGCGTCAGCCGCGTCGATCTCGGCCTGCTCAAGGGCATCGACCGGATGCGTGACATCCTGATCGAGAATACCGAACGGTTTGCCGACGGGCTTCCGGCCAACAATGCGCTGTTGTGGGGCGCGCGCGGCATGGGCAAATCCTCGCTGGTGAAAGCGACCCATGCCAGCATTAATATCGACCGCGAGCCGGTCGACCGCCTCAAGCTGATCGAAATCCACCGCGAGGACATCGAGAGCCTGCCGGCGCTGATGGACCTGCTGCGCGCCTCCGATTTCCATTTCATCGTGTTCTGCGACGACCTGTCGTTCGACGGCAACGACGCCTCCTACAAGTCGCTCAAGGCGGTACTGGAAGGCGGCATCGAGGGCCGGCCGGAAAATGTCATCCTCTATGCCACCTCCAACCGCCGGCATCTGCTGGCGCGCGAGATGATCGAGAACGAACGCTCGACCGCGATCAATCCCGGCGAGGCGGTGGAGGAGAAGGTGTCGCTCTCCGACCGTTTCGGCCTGTGGCTCGGATTTCACCGCTGCAGCCAGGACGAATATCTGGCGATGGTGAAAGGCTACTGCAGCCATTTCGGCATCAAGCTCGCCGAACAGGAACTCGAACGCGAGGCGCTGGAATGGTCGACCACGCGCGGCTCGCGGTCGGGACGCGTGGCCTGGCAGTTCACGCAGGAGCTGGCGGGAAGGCTCGGCGTGAGGCTAAGCGCGAAGTAGCTCCACCGCGGTCATCCTCCGCGAAAGCGGAGGATCCAGTACGCCGTGGCTTCGCGGTTCAATGAGCCGTCTCTGGGATACTGGGTCGCCCGGTCAAGCCGGGCGATGACAGTTGCGGGTGCGAACAGAGCGTCCGGCCAAAAGGCGCGACTGCTCACGCCCCGTTGAGGAATTGGAGCGGGTCAACCGGGGTAGATCCTTTGCGGATCTCGAAGTGGAGCTGCGGCGACCCCACCTCGCCCGACTGACCCGACTTGGCAATGACCTGGCCGCGCTTGATCGTATCGCCGCGCTTCACCAGGAGCTCACTCGCATGGGCATATGCGGTGACGTACCCGTTGGCGTGCCGAACCAGGACCAAATTGCCATAACCTTTGAGCTCGTTGCCGGAATAGGCCACGACGCCGTCTTCCGCCGCCTTGATCGGCGTCCCCTCCGGCACCGCCAGATTGATGCCGTCGTTCGACTTGCCGTTGGTCTTGGCGCCGTAGCTCGTGATCACCTTGCCGCGCACCGGCCAACGGAATGTCGGCAGCGCGCCGGTTGCCTCGGCCGCCTTGACCGGGCTTTCGGCGGAGGGCTCCTCGACCTTCGTGGTCGCCTGGGCCAGCCGCGCGCTCTGCGGCGGACCGGCTGTCACAGCGGCCATCCTGGTGGCGGGCGGCGCCAGCGCCGTGAAAGGTTGGGCGGCGGCGACGGACGCCGGCTGCACAATTGGTGCGACTGCGGCCGTTTTCGCCGGCACGGTCAGCCGGGTGCCGAGCTTGAGCTTGGCCTGGGGATCGAGGCCGTTGGCCCTCGCCAGTTCGGCGACCGGTATGTGATTATGACGGGCGATGCTGAGCAGCGTGTCGCCGCGGTTCACGAAATGAATTGCCGCCGGCGCGCCGGCCGCGGCAACGGGCCTGGTCGCCGGAGCAGCCGGAGCAAGAACGGGTGCGGGTGCCGCGACGGCGGTCGCCAATTCCCGCGGAATGATCAGCTGCTGGCCCGGCGACAACGCGCGCGGCCCCCGGTAGCCATTGGCCTGCAGGATCGCCGCAGGCGTCACGTGGTAGCGGCGGGCCAACAGATCCAGCGTGTCACTGGTGCCGACGATGATCGTGGTGCCCTGGCCCGGCGCGCGAGCCGCCGCAACCGAGCGAGGAGGAACGGTGCCGGTCGTCTCCAGCGGACGAGCCGGCGGAGCGTAAGAGGCAATGCCGCGCCCTCCTCCAGACATGCCGCTGCGGGCCGACGGATAGCTTTGCGGCGCCGCGATCGGCGGCGGCAGGGCCTGCGACTGGTATTGCGATTGCGGGCGGGAATATTGCGGAAGTTCGCGGCGCTCGACCGCGGGAGCCGGCACCGAGCCGGTGGCTTCAGGCTTCGAGGCAAAGGGGTTAGAGAGGGAATTCTGCGAAAGCCGCGTCTGCATGTCGGCGCTGCAGCCCGCAAATCCGAACGACATCAGCGCCAGCGCCGCGAAATGCGGAACGCGGCGCGAGCAAAGCAACGCGACGATACGGGGCATGGTTACTCACTCGTACGCAACAAATTACGTTTTTGAGTAAACACGCCGCCAGTAAACAACCACTTAACCCTGCGAATTCCTTACATTCCGGGCCAAACCGGGAGATCGTCGGGCCGCGGCGACAGGCCGGTCCGCTTCACCTTGCGGACTCTCCCTGCGATGACGGCGGGCCCTACAATTCGCGGGCGATGCCCGGCAACGCCGGCACGAACCGGACGTCCACCAGCTCCCGGCGATCGAATCCGGCGTCGGTCCTGACGATGCGGACCAGGGTCTGTGTGCCATGCTGCGGGCCGACGGGCGCGATCAGGATGCCGCCCGGCTCGAGCCGCGCCAACAGCGCCTCGGGGATCTGCGCCATCGCCGCCGTCACGATGATCCGGTCGAACGTGCCGGCGCTGGCCGGAATGTCGTAGCCGTCCCCCAGCATCACCTCGATATTGTCATATCCGAGCTTCTCCAGCCGCGCCCGCGCGGTGTCGGCAAGCGTCCGGTAGCGCTCGATTGTCAGAACCTGCCGGCAAAGCCGCGACAGGATGGCGGCCTGGTAGCCGGAGCCGGTGCCGATCTCGAGCACGCGCTGCCCCTTCTGCAACTGCAGCTGTTCGGTCATGTAGGCCACCACGAAGGGCTGGCTGATGGTCTGCCCGCAGGCAATGCCGAGCGCGCTGTCCCGGTAGGCATCGGCGCGATCGGCCGGCTCGACGAAGACCTCGCGCGGCACCTCTTCCATGGCCCGCAGCACCGCCTGATCGCTGATCCCGCGTCGCCGCAGGCCAAGCTGAAACATCATTTTTTCCGGCGGATTCGGCGCAGCGGTCATGACCATCTCTTAAACGCGCCTGCCGGGGCCGTCTCGAACAGTTTGACGCCAGATAGAGCGCGGGCTCGGGAAAACTCTCCAAAAATGACTGTTCCCGAGCGGGAACCGGGTTTGTACCCCGGCGTTAGGGAAGCGGGCAATCGATCTCCCGCGCCAGGCCCGCCGGGGAGCGGGGTGACGTGCCTGGGCACGTTGACATTGCGCCGCTGAGCGTTATTTGCGATCCTTAAACGTAGGACGGGCAAGGACATTTTCATGACTGCGACGCGGCCGCCGGGCGCTTCTGTCTTCCTCGTCGAAGACGAAGTGATGATCAGGATGATGGTCGCCGACATGCTGGAAGAGCTTGGATTTCGCATCGCGGCCGAGGCCGGCGAGATCAACGAGGCGATCAGGCTCGCCCAATCCACCGAGTTCGACCTCGCCATCCTCGACGTCAACGTCAACGGCAAGGTGATTTCTCCGGTCGCCGAATTGATCGCCGCGCGCAACCGCCCCTTCATCTTCGCCACCGGCTACGGCTCGTCGGGCCTGCCGGAAGAATACCGCGACCGGCCCGCGCTGCAAAAGCCCTTCCAGCTCGAAACCCTGGCGCGGATGATCGACTCCACGCTCAAGGGCGCGACGGTTTGAGGCGGACGACCGTCGTCTTTCCCGCGCGTGCGGGAAGAACCTATTTCAGCGTCGCCGTCAGCGCCTGCGAAAACTCGTCGTCGGTGCGGTCGAGCCGCAGCGGCGTCACCGAAACATAGCGCGCCGCCAGCGCCGCGAGGTCGGTGCCTTCCGCCGGCGCTTCGGCCTGCGCCAGCCGTTCGAACCCGATCCAGAAATAGGGATTGCCGCGGCCGTCGCGGCGCTGGTCGACCTTGAGAAAACCGAGATTGCGCTTGCCCTGCCGCGTCACGCGCACGCCCACGACGTCGTCAGGCGTACAGGCGGGAAAATTGACATTGATCACGGTGTTCTTGGGTACACCAGCGTCGATCACCTTGCGCAGGATCGGCGGCCCGAATTTCAGCGCCGTCTCCCACAACGGCGCGTTGCGCGTCTCCATGCTGAATTCCTGCGACAGCGCGAACGACGGAATTCCCAGAATGGTCCCTTCCAGCGCGCCGGCGATGGTGCCGGAATAGACGACGTCCTCGGCGACGTTGCGGCCCTTGTTGACCCCGGACAGCACGAGATCCGGCATGGTCTCCCCGAGGATGTGGCGCGCGCCCATGATGACGCAGTCGGTCGGCGTGCCGCGCACCGCGAAATGCCGCGGGCCGACTTCACGCAGCCGCAGGGGATCGTTCAGCGACAGCGAATGCGATACGCCGGACTGATCGAGCTCCGGCGCCACCACCCAGACATCATCGGACAGCGCGCGGGCGATCTCCTCGACGACCTTCAGGCCGGGAGCATGGATGCCATCGTCATTGGTGCAGAGAATTCGCATCCGGTTAATTGCCTTTTCGATCGATTCCGGGGCCGCCAGCGCCGTCATATCCCGCTGGCGCCGCCGAGGCAAACCGGGTGCATTCAATGAAAATCCAGCCGCTTTCGGGGCCGTTCGGCCGCGCATGACGCGATCGGCGGAATGCCGACCGCTGCGCGTATGGCGGGGCGGCGGCGGTTCCGGCGATTTCGATTTTCAATAGGCAAGTGGGAGTACGACGACGACCGCATTTCAGCCGCTGCAGCGGCTTTGTTTCGATTGCAGTGCCGGCGATGGCTCACGCTGAGCCGCGGCTACTCGTCTTCCTCGCATTGAGGCTTCTCGCGCAGCATGACATCCTGCAGCGACGCGCGGACCTCGATCTTTCCGTTGTAGTCGACGTATCCGAGTTTCCTGAATCTGTTCATGAAGAAACTCACGCGGGACCGGGTCGTGCCGATCATTTCCGCCAGTGTTTCCTGACTAAGCGTGATCGGAATTGACGGCCCGCCGCCTTCCACGCCTGAATTCGCCAGGCGCAGCAGCAGGCGGGCGAGACGTTTCTCGCTGCAATTGAACAGATGATCGATCAGGTCGTCTTCCATCCGGCTGTTGCGGGACAACAGATAAGCGATGAAGAATGCGGAAAAACCCGGCTCCGCATCGAGAGCCGCCAGCATCGCCGATCTCGTCATCGAGGTGATCACGCAATCTTCCAGGGCCAGGCTGGCTGCGTTGCGCCGTTCCGCGCCTTCGATGCATGTCTCGCCGAAGAACTGGCCCTCCTCCAGGATACCGACCACCGCTTCCTTGCCGTGCTCGGACAGCACCGTGATCTTCACCCGGCCTTTCTGGATGAAGAATATCTCGTCGGCGATGTCACCCTGGCTGTATATCCGCTGGTTCTTGGCGTAGCGCTCGACCGTCTTGCCAGCACCGACCCGGCCCAGAAAGTTCCGGGGATCGAACGCTTGCTCTAGCTGAAGTGGCACCGCGTTGGGCATGGTGTCGGTCCGTCATCCCGCCGGGAGCGCTCTCAGTCGCCGGTCCGGCCCACGGGCCAAACCGATACAACCTACGATAATCCTGTAATGTCGGGAAGGCGACTCAAATCGAGACACGGGGCCAGCGAGAAACTCAGGTCGGGCGCCTCAGTTCGCTGTCGAGCCAGCCCTGCACGTTCGAATTCATGGGGTCACTCGGTATGACGGTAGTGCTGGTGTGACCGCACCTCTGGCATTCGAAGGTACGGCTGGCCGAGCCGCAGGGTTTCGACCCGAGGTTCGACAACAGCATGCGTGGTTGCGGACAGTTCGGACAGCGCGGCCGCTCGATCGCGGCGATATGCGTAGCCGACACCGGTTTGAATTCGGGCATGGTTTATCGGGCTGACCTAGATGCTCGCCGCCCAAAAGGGCCAACGTATCGAATCCAACCATGGCCCTTTCGACGTCAGGAGCCGTGTTCAACATTGCTCAAATCGAAAAATTTCATCCACGAAAGGTGAATGAATCCGGTCGGTGCACTGATACTGCGATTCAAATACCGGCTATCTGTGTGTTTCGCGACGGCGACCGATGCGATCACGGCCGAGTATTGATGCGCCACGCCCGCACGAACTTCGCTGGCCAGCCGTCGACGTGCAGTTCGAATTTTTGGGCTGCGATATGCTTCGGCGGTTCGACGCGATTTTCCTGGCCGGGAGCTGGCTTCGAGTCTGCCTGCTTCAAATCAGGAATTTCGGGCGCAACGGGCCCGGCCTTTCGCGGCGGTTCGGGATAATATTTGCGGGCGACCTCGACCGCCTTTTCGAAATCCTCGATATTGAGCCACGCCTCGGCGCGGAGGCTTTCCTGGACGCCCTCCTCCCATAAGCGCGAGCCCTCGATATCGAACTGACCCTTCTGCTTCTGATTGCACGCCTGGATGCCGGAGCCGGTGACGGCCCATTGTCTGCCCACCCAGAAGATGTCGCGATGCAGGGCCATGGGTCCCGTCTCCGAACGCGGCAGTCGCCGCAAGCAGAACCCGAAGATACTGTCATGGACCGCCTTCGCAACCTCGAAGTCGGGCGCCCTGGACAAAATGCGCCGGGATTACTTGTCGGCAGTAATCGCCTTCAGCCCGCCCATATAGGGCTGCAGCACGTCGGGGACGGCGATCGAGCCGTCTTCCTGCTGATAAGTCTCCATCACCGCGATCAGCGCGCGGCCGACGGCCGTGCCGGAGCCGTTCAGCGTGTGCACGAAGTGCGGCTTGCCGTCGCTTCCGCGATAGCGTGCATCCATCCGCCGGGCCTGGAAATCGCCGCACACCGAGCAGCTCGAGATTTCCCGAAACGCGCCGCCCTCGCCCTGGCCCGGCATCCAGACCTCGATGTCGTAGGTCTTCTGCGCGGAAAAACCCATGTCGCCGGCACACAGCGTCATCACGCGATAATGCAGGTCGAGTTGCCGCAGCACCTCCTCGGCGCAGGCCAGCATGCGCTCGTGCTCGTCCTTGCTGGTCTCGGGCGTGGTGATCGAAACCAGTTCGACCTTCGTGAATTGATGCTGGCGGATCATGCCGCGGGTGTCGCGCCCGGCCGCGCCCGCTTCGGCGCGAAAGCATGGCGTGAGCGCGGTCAAACGCATCGGCAATTCCTTCTCGTCGCGGATGGATTCGCGCACGAGGTTTGTCAGTGGCACTTCGGCGGTAGGGATCAGGCCGAGGCGGTCGCCTCTAAGATTGGCGTCGGGCGTGGCGAGCAATTCACCCTTGATGGCCCAGAACTGGTCGTCCTCGAACTTTGGAAGTTGTCCGGTGCCGAACATCACGTCGTTGCGCACCAGGAGCGGCGGATTGATCTCGGCATAGCCGTGCTCGTTGGTATGCAGGTCGAGCATGAACTGCCCGATCGCACGCTCCAGCCGCGCGAGGCCCTTCTTCAGCACCACAAACCGCGCGCCGCTAAGTTTCGCGGCGCTTTCGAAATCCATGTAGCCCAGTGCGCCGCCGAGATCGTCATGCGGTTTCGGCTTGAACGCATAATTACGCACTGCGCCGAAATGACTGCGCACCACGTTGCCGTGCTCGTCGACACCGTCAGGAACTTCGTCCAGCGGCAGGTTCGGAATCGCGGCCAGTTCCTTCGCAAGCTCCTCGTCGGCCGCCTTCGCTGCCAGCTCAAGCTGCGGCATGGTGGTCTTGAGTTCGGCAACCTCGGTCATCAGCGCCGCGGCGCGCGCGTCGTCCCTGGCCTTCTTGGCGTCGCCGATCTCCTTTGACGCCGCATTGCGCCGGGCCTGCGCCTGCTCCGATTTCAGGATCGCACCACGGCGCCTTTCATCGATTGCAAGCAGCGCCGCCGACAACGACGCGAGCCCGCGCCGTTTCAGTCCGGCGTCGAAGGCCTGTGGGTTGTCGCGGATCCATTTGATGTCGTGCATGACGGAAATTCCTGGGTCGCGGCCGGGCAAGAGCACGAAGCGCGTCTGCACCCAAAATCCCGGCCATCCACGTCTTCGCTGCCTTAGATCAAGTCGTGGATGCCCGGGTCAAGCCCGGGCATGACGAATCATAGACAATGTCCCGGAAATGATAGGCGAAAACCCAGACGGTCCGCCCTACTCCGCGGGATTGGCTTCGGGCGGCGGCGGGGTCGCGGGGGGCGGCGTTGTGGCGGCGGCAGCCGCGGCGGCTTTCTTCTCCACTATGCGCACCGCGATGATCGAGCCTTCGTAGAGCAACAACAAGGGGACCGCGAGCGAGGACTGGCTGAGGACGTCGGGCGGCGTCAGAACGGCTGCGATGATGAACGCGACCACGATGAAATAGCGGCGCTTTTCGCGCAGCTGTTTCGACGTGATGATGCCGACGCGCCCCAGCAGCGTCAGGATCACCGGCAGCTGGAAGGCGATGCCGAAGGCGAAGATCAGCGACATCATCAGCGACAGATATTCGCCGACCTTCGGCAACAGCTGGATTTGCGCGGTCTCGGGACCGCCCAGTTGCTGCATGCCGAGCGAGAACCGCACCAGCATCGGCAGCACCACGAAATAGACCAGCATCGATCCCATCACGAAAAAGAACGGCGTGGCGATCAGATATGGCAGGAAGGCACCGCGCTCGTGCTTGTAGAGGCCCGGCGCCACGAATTTGTAGATCTGGGTGGCGATGATCGGGAACGAGATGAAGCCGGCGCCGAACAGCGCCAGCTTCAACTGGGTGATGAAATATTCGAGCAGCGCCGTGTAGATGAATTTCGAATTCTCGGCGCCTGCGACCCAGACGAACGGCCATACCAGCACGTTGTAGATCTGCTTGGCGAAGAAGAAACAGAAGATGAAGGCCACGCCGAAGCCGAGCAGCGCCTTGATCAGCCGCGAGCGCAGCTCGATCAAGTGATCCATCAGCGGCGCCTTACTGGCCTCGATATCATCGTCGCTCATGACGCTTTGGCGTCCTTAAGGACGTCGGGCTCGGCAGGCGTTGTGTCCTGCAGTGCGGATTGCGCTTGCGCTTCCTGGACGATCGCCAGCGGCTGCGATGCCGCGGCATGCGCATCGGCCTCCGTGAAGCTTTCCGGGATCGGGGCTTCCGGCGCGTCGATCTCCGACGTCACCAGCGTGACCGGCGGCTCGACCGCGGGCGTATCGGTTGCGGACGCCGCCGGCTTGTCGAGGACGTCGATGTCGAGCGCCTTGCTGACGTCCTTTTCCAGCGAGGTCATCAGGTTGCCGCTGGTGAAGCCGGATGCGGCTTCCTTGACCTCGTCAAAGCTCTTCTTGAGGTCGGCCATCTCGGCCTCGCGCATGGCTTCCTGGAACTGGCCCTGGAATTCGGCGGCCATCTTGCGCGCCTTGCCCATCCATTGCCCGACCATGCGCAGCACGCCCGGCAGTTCTTTCGGGCCGATGGCAATCAGCGCGACGACCGCGATGACCGCAATTTCACTCCACCCGATATCGAACATGAAAAATTCCGCTCACGCGAGGCGATTTTACCCCAATACTTGCCGAACAAGATTTGGGCCGCCCGCGTCTCCCCAACCGGTCTTGCCGCGCGTCATGCCGCAAGCGGCTGTTCAGACAGCCTTGCTGCCGACATCCGATCGCGCCGCCGCCGAAGACGTGGCGTTGTGATCGATGGTCTTCACGGGCTCGGGCTTTTCCGCAGTCTTTTCATCGTCCTGCATGCCCTTCTTGAACGCTTTGATGCCCTGCGCGACATCGCCCATCAGGTCGGAAATCTTGCCGCGACCGAACAACAGCAGGACGACTGCGATCACGACGATCCAGTGCCAAATGCTAAGCGAACCCATCCTGCAACCCTCCAAACACGCAAGCCGGCGACCCGGCCAATCTGAGGGGGAAAGTAGGCTCAAGGGGTGTCAAAAACAAGGACTTAAGCCGCGTCAAAACGCTGTGTTAACGCGCTACCGTTAACCGGCGTCGGACGCGCCCGCCCGCCGGCGGAAGCCTGCGGAATCAGCCTTCGTTGCCTTCTTCCGGTTCGACCGCGGGCGCCAGCGCGAGTTCCAAATCGCCGATTTCCAGCGGATCCTCGTCGTCGCGCAACGTTGGATCGTCCGATGGCGTCGGAACGCTGAAGCCGGAGGGCAGCCGCGAATCCAGCAGACCGGTGCCTTTCAGCTCCTCAAGGCCCGGCAGATCGCCGAGCGCCTCGAGGCTGAACTGCGACAAAAAGGCTTCCGTGGTTCCAAAAGTGAGCGGCCGGCCCGGCGTCTTGCGGCGGCCACGCGGACGGATCCATCCGGTTTCGAGCAGCACGTCGAGCGTTCCCTTGGAGGTGATCACGCCGCGGATGTCCTCGATTTCCGCGCGCGTCACCGGCTGGTGATAGGCGATGATCGCCAGCATCTCGATCGCCGCGCGCGACAGGCGGCGGGTTTCGGTGCTCTCCCGCGTCATCAGCCAGGCGAGATCGCCGGCGGTGCGGAAGGTCCACTTATTGGCGACGCGCACCAGATTGACGCCGCGCGAGGCGTAGTCCGCCTGCAATTGCGCCAGCGCCACCTTGATGTCGACGCCCTCGGGCATCCGCTTGGCGAGGGTGGCCTGGTCGAGCGGTTCGGTGGAGGCAAACAGCAACGCTTCGAGAAGGCGCAATTCCTCGGGCCGCGCCTGCGGATCGACAGAACCCTCCTCGGGATCGGCTTTGCGCTTTTCCGCCAGGCTCGCCATGGCTCGGTCTCCTTCTTCCACTTACTCGGCCGACAGATCCGGCGCGGCCATCGCGTCGGGTACGGGTTGCGGCGGACGCTTTCGAAAATAAAGTGGCGCGAACGCCTCTTGCTGGTGCAGTTCCATTTCGCCTTCCCGAACCAGCTCCAGGGCGGCGGCAAAACTTGACGCGAAAACCGTGGCTTTTTGCGTGGGATCGACGACGTAGCTGAGCAGGTATTCGTCGAGGCAGCTCCAGTCCTCGGCGATCCCCACCAGCCGCTCCAGCGAGGCCCTCGCCTCCGCCAGCGACCACACCGTGCGTTTCGCCAGATGCACGCTTGCCAGTACCCGCTGCTGGCGCTGCGCGGCATAGGCGGTGAGCAGATCGAACAGGGTCGCGGTGAATCTCGGGTGCTTGATCTCCGCGATGGCTTCGGGATTGCCGCGCGGAAAAATGTCGCGCTGCAATTGCGGACGGTTCATCAGCCGGTTTGCCGCCTCGCGAATGGCCTCCAGCCGGCGCAGCCGGTTGGCGAGCGCAGTCGCCATCTCCTCGGCGCTCGGTCCGTCCGCGGTAGGCGCTTCCGGCAGCAACAGGCGGGATTTGAGGTACGCCAGCCACGCCGCCATCACCAGGTAGTCGGCGGCGAGCTCCAGCCTGATCTTCCGCGCCGCCTCGATGAAGACGAGGTACTGGTTGGCGAGCGCCAGGATGGAAATCTTGGCGAGATCGACTTTCTGCTGCCGCGCCAGCGCGAGCAACAGATCGAGCGGGCCCTCATAGCCCTCGACGTCGACGACGAGCGAAGGCTCGTCGTCGGAGATTTCAGCCGGCCGACCGGTTTCGAAGGATAGAATTTCCGCGCTCATGCGCCTGCCGTTCCTGCCCGTTCGATCAACGCATCCAGTTCAGCCCGTGCCTTCAGCCGATCGAAGGGTTGCTGCGCCTTACGGGACGCCAGCGCCGTTCTCGCGCGCTGCAGCGCCTTGCCTGACAATTCCGGCGTCTCGCTGGCAACGTCGCGCATTTCGTCGAGTTTGCCGTTGCAATGCAAAACAATATCGCAGCCGGCGGCAAAGATGGCTCGGGTCCGCTCGGCGATCGATCCAGCCAAGGCATTCATGGACACGTCATCACTCATCAACAAACCCTGGAACCCGATCACGCCGCGAATCACTTGGTTGATCATTGTCGCAGAAGTCGTCGCGGGATGGGCGGGGTCGAGTGCACTAAACACAACATGTGCGGTCATGGCCATCGGCAGGTCCGCCAGCGGTTGGAACGCGGCGAAATCGGTCCGTTCCAGCTCAGCCCGGGGCGTATCGACCACCGGAAGCCTGAAATGGGTATCGGCGGTCGCCCGTCCATGCCCGGGAATGTGTTTGAGGACAGGTAAAATGCCACCCTGCTCCAGCCCCTCGGTTACCGCGCGCGCGATCGCCGCGACCTTGCCCGGCTCGGTTCCATAGGCCCGGTCGCCAATGACCGCGTCGGCACCGGCTACCGGCACGTCCGCCAGCGGCAGGCAATCCACGGTAACGCCGAGGGCACCCAGATCGGCCGCGATCAGGCGGGCGCTCAGCCGCGCCGCGGCAAGGCCAAGCGCCCGGTCGATATCGTAAAGCCGCCCGAACACCGCTCCCGCCGGATAAGCCGGCCAATGCGGCGGACCGAGGCGCGCCACCCGGCCGCCCTCCTGGTCGATCAGCACCGGCGCGTCGGGCTCGCCGAGCTCCCCGCGCAATTCGCCAACAAGCCGAGTGACTTGCGCGGGCGTCCCGATATTCCGTTTGAACAGGATGAAGCCCCAGGGCCGTTGCGCGCGAATAAATTCACGCTCGGCGGCGTTCAATTCCGTTCCGGATACGCCCGTGATGAAAGCCCGCGTGGTCATCCGGGCCGATTAGCCCGCTGCCAGCTCGGGGGTCAAGGAAACGGCTGCTAATTCCTTTGGATGATGCACTGCCCGCCGGCCGACTTCAGGTTTCCGCAGAACTGCGACGCCTCCTCGGACGTCCCGAACGGGCCAACCATGGCGCGATAATACACGCCCTTTTCGCCGAGGTCGGCCCGCTTGATCGACGGCGAATGGGCTCCCAGTACCGCGGGGAACTTGCCCTGCAGGGCACGGAAAGAGGCCTGGGCGTCAGCCTCGCTGCGCTGCGAGGAGACCTGGACCATGTAGCCGCCGGCGGCTGGTGCGGACGCCGGGGCTGCCTGGACCGGGTTGGTGTTGGCCACCCGGGTCTGGGGTTCGGCGGCAGGTGCCGGCTGGTTCCCTTGCGGAACCAGCGACATCGGCGCATTGGCGCTGGCGTTGGCGGATGTTGGCGGGTTGTGCCCGGTCGCCGCCGGGGGTGCAGCCGCGGTTCGCGCACCCGGGACCGGTCTCGCGCCCGCTGGCGGCGCCGCGCCAACCGGCAGTGTCGTGCCGTCAGGCTGGTCGCCCTTCACGGTCATGGTCCTGACCCTGCGCGGTTCGGTGTTGGGCAGCGTGCCATTTCCCGAGTTGGGCGGCGGCAGATTGCCTGGCGCCACGCTTGCTGCCGACGGCGGATTGCCGTTCGGATTCAGCGGCGGAAACACCACGCGGGGGCCGGCCTTGGCGTTGACGTCAACCGGCGCTTCCTCGCGCGGGACGATCTTCTCGGTGCCATCGCCGATCGCCATGCGATCCGGCAGCTTGGCGGAGCCGTCCGATGGCGCCGGCACGATCTTGGTCGGGCTGGTATCAGCCTTGATGATTGGTGGTTCGCCGGTGCGCGGCGCTCCGACATAGGTACGATAGGCGAACGCCGCACCGGTCCCGATCACCGCCAGCGCGAGCACGACGATCACGGTGACCATCCCGCCGCGCCGCTTCGGCTCGGGCTCTTCGGCACCGTCGTCGTAGCCGTCCCGATAGGCGTAGGCGTCATCCGCATAGGCCGGGTCACGCGAGAAAGGCTGTACGCCAGCGTCGGGCTGTCCGTACAGCGCGTCGTCATAACGCGATGGATCGGGCTCCGGCTCGTCGGCGTATTGCGGCTCCTCCTGATACTCGGGTTCGGGCGCGGGACGCGCGGCGGCATAACGCTGCAGCGGGTGTACTGGGTCCGGGTAGTCCGGCGGCGGTTCTTGCTGCGGAAGCTCCTGCCTGTTGGCGCGCTGCATCCACGGCGGCGGGCCCGCAGGAGGGCTGACGTCCGGCTCGGCCGGATGCTCGTAGGAAGGCTCGGCCGGGCGTTGATAGACAGGTTCGGCCGGGCGTTGCTGATAGGGGTCGCGTACGTTCGTGCGCGGCGGGACCTGCTGGTTGGTCCGGCCCGTGGTGCCGAAAGGATCGGTCTGACCGATCAGGCGGGCCAGTTCGGCCAAAGGATCGCTCTCGCCCCTTGCCGACGCCTGCGGATCGCCGCCGCGATCATAGTCGTTGTCAGCGGGAAAAGGTCTGTCGCGATATCGATCAGCCATCGTGATGATGCGTCCCCTTCGGGAAAGTCGCCAACCCCGCCTCTACTGTGACGAACAAGCCCCTGCCAGATGTCGCCCACGGTCCCCGTATGAACGACGCTCGCCCTGAAATTACCGCATCTCGTCCGGGGCGTGAACGCCTAGAACGGCCAAGCCCGATGCCAGAACCGAGACTACCCCCTGGACCAAGGCCAGTCGCGCCTTGGTAATCTCTGCATCATTATTGATAATGAAGCGTAAATAGGGCAAATCGCGCCCCCTGGTCCACAGCCCGTGAAATTCGCTGGCAAGATCATACAGATAAAAAGCGATTCGGTGAGGCTCATGCGCCGCCGAGGCCGCCTCGATCATCCGGGGGTAGAGCGCGAGCCGCCGCAGCAGATCCAGTTCGGCAGGGTCGGTCAGCCGCTCCACCGCCGCATCCCCCAGGAACGCCGAGCGGGCGGCCGCCTCCTCAGGCAGGTCCGGAATTACCTCCCGGGCATTGCGGAACACCGAGTGGCCCCTGGCGTGGCCGTATTGCACATAGAACACCGGATTCTCTCGCGACTGCTCGATCACCTTGGCCAAGTCGAAATCCAGCACTGCGTCATTCTTGCGGTAGAGCATCATGAACCTGACGGCGTCCTTGCCGACCTCGTCGACCACCTCTCGCAAGGTGACGAAATCGCCGGAGCGTTTCGACATCTTGACCGGCTCGCCATTGCGCAAGAGCTTGACGAGTTGAACGATCTTCACGTCGAGCGTCGCCTTGCCAGACGTGACGGCCTTGACCGCCGCCTGCATGCGCTTGATGTAGCCGCCGTGATCGGCGCCGAACACGTCGATGAGATTGGTGAAGCCGCGGTCGAACTTGTTCTTGTGGTTGGCAATGTCGGAGGCGAAATAGGTATAGGAGCCGTCGGACTTCATCAGCGGACGATCGACATCGTCGCCATAGGCGGTGGCGCGGAACAGTGTCTGGACGCGGTCCTCGTAATCCTCGACCGGTCCGCCTTTCGGCGGCGGCAGGCGGCCTTCATACACGTCGCCCCGCGAGCGCAGGAAATCGATGGTCTCGGTCACCTTGTTGTTGCCGGTTTGTGTCAGCGAACGCTCGGAAAAGAACACATCGTGCCGGATGTTGAGGGCTGCGAGATCGCCCTTGATCTCCTCCATCATCATCTCGATCGATTTGTCGCGCACGATCGGGAGCCACCGGCCTTCCGGCATCGCCAATAGCTTGTCGCCGTATTCGGCAGCCAGCACCTGCCCGACCGGCTTCAGATAATCGCCGGGATAAAGCCCTTCCGGGATGGCGCCGATGTTCTCGCCTAGCGCCTCGCGATATCTGAGATAGGCCGAGCGCGCCAGCACATCGACCTGCGCCCCGGCGTCGTTGATGTAATATTCACGGGTGACGTCGTAGCCCGCGAAAGCCAGCAGGCTGCACAGCGCGTCGCCGAACACCGCGCCGCGGCAATGCCCGACATGCATCGGCCCGGTCGGATTAGCCGAGACATATTCGACGTTGACCTTCTCGCTCGCGCCCATCGCGCTTCGCCCGTAGGCGTCGCCCTCGCGCAGCACGGTGCGCAGCGCGTCCGACCAGGCCTTCGGCTTGAGCGTGAGATTGATGAAGCCCGGACCGGCGACATCGACGGACGCGATCAGATCGTCCGCGCGCAATTTGGCCGCGATCGCTTCCGCCAGATCGCGCGGTTTTAGCTTGGCCTCCTTGGCCAGCACCATTGCGGCATTGGTCGCCATATCGCCGTGCGCGGCATCGCGCGGCGGCTCGACCACGACCCGCGACAGGTCGATGCCGGCGGGCCATCCGCCTTCGGCCGCGAGCACGCCGCAAACCGCGTGCACGCGCGCCAGCACGTCGGCGAAAAGATGCGGATGTGGAGCTTTATCGGCCATGGAGGGAAACTGACCCGGGATTGCGCCGCGCATGCGGCCTTGAGGCCGCCGCCTAACGCAAATCCGGGGTCGAGTCAAAAAGCCTCTGGTGCTCGGTCAGCGCGAAACGGTCGGTCATCCCGGCAATGAAGTTGCCGATCCGCCGGGCACGTTCGGTTTCGTTGTCGCCGCCGTCCGGCGGCAGCCATTCGGCCGGCAGATCGCCGGGGGTTTCCTGGTAGCGCGCGAACAGGTCGAACAGGATTTGTTCGGCCTCGCGCATCACCCGCATCACCCGCTCATGCCGGTACATATGGAGCTTGAGGAAAGCCTTGATATCGGCCTCGGCCTGCGCGACATCAGCCGGAAACGCGATCAGCACCTCGCCAAGGTTGCGGACCTCATCGGCCGATTGCGGATTTGCCGCCTGCAGGCGCCGGCGCGCCTCGGAGACGACCGCGCCGATCAGGCAGGAAATCAGCTCGCGCACCAGCTCGGCGCCGCGCCGGTCGTTATCGAGCGCCGGATATTGCCGGTCGATTTCGGCGATCATCTGCGCCGTCAGCGGCATGATCTTGAGATCGTCGACGGTGAACAGACCGGCCCGTAGGCCGTCGTCGATATCGTGTGCGTCGTAGGCGATGTCATCGGCGATCGCGGCGACCTGCGCTTCCAGCGAGGCAAAGCTCCACAATTCCAGGTCGTATTTGGCGTTGTATTCGGAAATGCCCGGGGGAATGCCGCGGTCGCGGTAGCGCCCGGCCGCGAGCCCACTTCGCTCCGTCAGCGGACCATTGTGCTTGACGATGCCCTCCAGCGATTCCCAGGTCAGGTTGAGTCCGTCGAACTGCGGATAACGATGTTCCAGCGAGGTGACGACGCGCAGGGTCTGGGCGTTGTGATCGAACCCGCCATGGGCCTGCAGGCAGGCATCCAGTGCTCGCTCGCCGGCGTGGCCGAACGGGGGGTGGCCGAGGTCGTGGGCGAGCGCCAGCGCTTCCGTGAGATCCTCGTCCAGACCGAGCTGCCGCGCCAGCGCACGGGCAATCTGCGCCACCTCGAGCGAATGGGTCAGCCGGGTACGGTAGTGATCGCCTTCGTGGAACACGAACACCTGGGTCTTGTACTTGAGGCGGCGAAAGGCGGTGGAATGGATCACCCGGTCGCAATCGCGCCGGAACGGGCTTCGGTTCTTGCTCGGCGGCTCCTGGAACAGCCGCCCGCGGCTGCGGTCGGGATCGCAGGCAAAGACCGAACGGGGAGCAGCCATTCCGACCGACACGGTGTAATAGTCTCCTTGAGGGGTTTGATTCCGGCAGCGAGCGCACTTAACTAGAGTTGGGCGCCGGATACCAAAACAATTTGGGTATGGTCGGGCTATCGGAGCGAGGTCATGACAGCAGAGGTTATGTCAACAGCCAGTGTCGCCATCAGCGAGCGGGCGGCCCGCCGGATCGGGGAAATCCTCAAGACTGAGGGCGAAGGCGCCATGCTGCGCATCAGCGTCGAGGGCGGTGGCTGCTCCGGCTTCCAATACAAATTCGATATCGAACGCGCCAAGGCCGAAGACGACATGGTGATCGCGCGCGACAGCGCCGTTGTGCTGGTCGATCCCGCCTCGGTGCCGTTTCTGGCCGGCTCCGAGGTCGATTTCGTCGACGACCTGATTGGCGCCTCGTTCCGGGTGGTCAACCCCAACGCCACCGCGTCCTGCGGCTGCGGCACCAGTTTTTCGATCTGAGACCGTCGAACGCGTTCGGTCGGATGTTTCAGTCGACCAGCCCGGCCTTCTAGGCAACCTGCGAGATATCCGCCTCGAACTCCCGGCGCATCTTGCGATAGGCGTCGTCGAGCTGCAAAACCGCATTCCGCAATTCGTCGGCGCTGATCTTGGCCGCCCGATATTCGATCAACCTTGCGATGTCCGACATCTCTCCGGCGCCGAACGTTCTGGCCGCTCCCTTCAGCGCATGCGCCTCGATCTCGATCAATTCCCGATCGTCGCCTTCCCTGAACTCCTGGAACAGTGCAAGCCGGGCTTCAGTCTCGCGCGCAAAGACCGCGAATGTCTGCCGCACGCCGTCTTCGCCGATCGCCTCGGTGAGTTGGGCCAGCGCCATGCGGTCAAGCGGCACGGATCCCGTCGATGGAGCCGCAAGCACCGGCGGTGAAGTGGCCGGCGCGCCGACCGGACCTACGGCCCGCAGGATCGCGGCCACCATCGCCTGCTTGCGCAACGGCTTGGCAAGGAAATCGGACATGCCGGCCTCGCGGCAGTTCTTGATGTCCTCCGGGAATGCATTCGCGGTCAGCGCAATGATGGGCAGTGTGGCGAGACGGCCGCCGCGGGCGCGGATCGCTCGCGTCGCCGCAAGCCCGTCCATCTCCGGCATTCGGACATCCATCAGGATCAGATCATAGTCGGCTTCGGATGCCGCCCTCACCACCTGGACGCCGTCGGTCACGATCCGCGTCTCCGCGTTGAACTCCTGCAACATCTTCACGACGACCATCCGGTTGGTCGCGTCGTCCTCTGCTATCAGCACGCGCAAGGGCCGGCCGAGCGCGGCGATGCTGGCCTTGAGGTCGTCGGCCCCGGCCCGGTCGGCGCGCTGGTCGGACACCAATTTGTCGCTCCATGGCAGCGTCAGGCTGACCCGGAACGTCGCGCCAACCTGGGGAATGGAACTGACGGCGATGGTACCGCCCATTTGCTCTACGATGCGCCGGCTGATGGCAAGCCCGAGCCCGGTGCCGCCGAAGCGGCGATTGATCGAGGCGTCGGCCTGAGAAAAATCCGCAAACAGGCGGCCGACGCGGTCCGGCGCGATGCCGATCCCGCTATCGGTCACCCGCCATTCCACGGTGGCTCGGCCATCATCCCGCGATGTGCAGGCGACCGCGATGGTCACGCCGCCGAGCTCAGTGAATTTGACCGCATTGGACGCAAGATTGAGCAGAACCTGACGGATCCTGGCGACGTCACCGCGCAGCGTCGCGGGCAGTATCGGATCGACCTCGACCTTGACCGTCAGTCCCTTGGTTTTGGCGCTGGTTCCGATGATCGAGGCAACCGCGTCCACCAGCGTCGCGGGTGAAAAATCGATCGACTCGAATTCGAACCGCCCGGCCTCGAGTTTCGAGAGGTCGAGAATGTCATTGAGGATACGCTGCAGATTGTCGCCGGATTCCTTGATGGTCGCTACCGCGTGATGCTGCTCCGGATCGAGCTTGGTCTCGAGCAGCATGCTTGCGAGGCCGAGCACGCCGTTCATCGGGGTGCGGATCTCGTGGCTCATCATGGCGAGGAAGCTCGATTTCGCCCGGTTCTCCGCTTCAGCCTGCTCGGCCCTCCAGCGTTCGGTGACGTCGTGACCGACGCCGCGATACCCGACGAAAACGCCGTTGTGGTCAACCGTTGGCTTTGCCGACAACGACCACATCCGCGCTTGCCCGCCTGCGACGACATGAACGATGACATCGTGCAGCGGTTCGTGCTTTTCCATCAGCCCGGCAAGGCCGGCGACGGCCGCGACATCGGAAGGGCAAAGCATCTCCAGGGCTTCGACGAATCTCGCGCCGAGCAGCAATTGAGGCGGTATCTGCGCCACTTCGACGAAACGTTCGGGTACATGGTTCAGCCTGCCTTCGGCATCGGTCTGCCAAAGCCAGTCGCTGGCATTTTCCTGAAATTCCTTGAGCAAGAGCGAGATGGTCTCGGTCTGGCGCTCGAGCTGCAACTGCGCCCGAAGATTGTCGAAGAACAGATCTCCGTTCGACACCACGTTGCGCGAAATGAAGACTGCGTAGATCAGCAGGAAAACCGCGGTGACCGCGAAGGTCTGGTCCCGGCACAGCAACAGGGCCAGTACGGAAGCGCAGGTCATGGTCCAGGTGTAAGCGAGTGCCGCGCTCGGCACGCTTGCGAGCGCGAAGCCGCCAGCCGAGATCATTCCCGCCATCAGGCAGGCGATGATCAATTGATGTTGCGGCCCGACCAGCGGCAGCAGCACCACCGGCATTGCGCCCCAGCTCAGTGCCAGGACGCAGGCCTGGATCGTCATCCGTCTGGTGGCATTGCGCGAAGCCTCTTCGGGCTGCTTGCGCCGCGACCGTGCCCACGACCGCGTCGCCATCACCGCGGCCGCGGCGATCGCCGACGCCCAGGCGCCGAGAAAGACGTTCGAACCCGAATTCCAGAATACGAAAAGGATGATCGTGACGTTGGCAAGATTGACGGTCATGGTAACCGGAACGAGCCGCGTCACCGCCCCGATCTGCTTGGCGCGGATGCGGCGCATCTCGCGCTCGCTCACGTCCCCGTCAAATCCGCTCGCGGAAAAGCCTACCAGCCAATGGAGAAAAGCGCCCAACGGGCCATTGCGCGCGGTCCGCTTCGCGGTCGACAAATCACCCGGCCATTTCATGCTGCGCGAACCTCTGTGCAGCATGAAGGAATGGGGCCGCCATGGCTTCAACGGCGTTAATTTCGAGCCCGTATTAATACCGGCCGGCGCATCGTTACTCCGCCGCAACGACGTGCGGGCGCTACCACGGTGGCGCCCAGCGGCTGGCGCAATTCGGCACTGGCACCTGCCCCGATCGCAATCCGCAGCGTACCGAAAGTCGCCGAGAAAGTCGTCATCATGATTGGGCGGAAGCGCGGCAACGCCAAGCGCGCCCGCGAAAAATAATCAGATTGCGCTTTTTCATCGCATTCACGGGCCCGCCGGTCCGGAAACGACCTGCACGACCCAATCTCCCTGCCCCTGGCGATATTTGCGCCATTTTCGCCCGTGGTATGCCATACAGCCGAAATGTGGGGCTGCGACCGGGACCTTTTTCATGCGTATTGCTACGTGGAACGTTAATTCGATCAGGCAACGTATCGACCACCTCGTAACCTGGTTGAAGGATTGCGCGCCCGACATCGTCTGCCTGCAGGAAATCAAATGTCTCGACGAGGCCTTCCCGCGGGAGCCGCTCGAGGCGCTGGGCTACAATGTGGTCACCCACGGCCAGAAGACGTTCAACGGCGTCGCCCTCCTCTCGAAGCTGCCGTTCGACGAAACCAGGTCAGGCCTTGCGGGAGACGATGAGGACGCTCACGCCCGGTTTCTGGAAGGCGTCGTGCCTCTGAAGCGTGGCGTGCTGCGAGTCGCCTGCCTTTACCTGCCCAACGGCAATCCGCCCGAGACTGAAAAATATCCCTATAAGCTCAAATGGATGTCGCGGCTTCTTGAGTATTCGAAGCAACGACTCAAGGCGGAGGAACCGCTGGTGCTGGCGGGCGATTTCAATGTCATCCCCGGACCTGCAGACGTCCATAATCCGCCAGCCTGGGTCAACGACGCCCTGTTTCGCCCGCAAACCCGCGAAAGCTTCCAGTCGCTGCTCGGCCTTGGGCTCACGGACGCGCTGCGCGCGGTCACCGACGCGCCCGGCCAGTACACTTTCTGGGATTATCAGGCTGGCGCCTGGCAGAAGAACCAGGGTTTGCGCATCGACCATCTGTTGCTGTCGCCGCAGGCCAGCGACCGGCTGATCGACGTCGGAATCGACAGCTACGTGCGGGCCTGGGAAAAACCGTCGGACCACGTCCCGGTGTGGGCGGACCTCGATCTCGATGCGGTGTGAGGATCGCGCAGGCTAGGCAAACGCGCATCTCGCGCCCTGCCCGCCAACCTACAATTGAGGCTGATGAAGAAGGGTGGGCACGCTTCGCTTCGCCCACCCTATCGCTGTCGGTATCAGTCCTTGCGGCCCTGCACCCAATGCTCGAGCATCTGCAGCGCCATCGCGCGGTCGTCGTCGGACGCCCTGGCGATGGCCTTGTTGTAGCTTTCCTTGATCCAGACCTCCTCGGGCGCGGCGCTGTCGCGCGCCAGCGTCAGCCACATCAGGCCGCGCGCGGCCTGCCGCGGCAGCTGGTCGCCGTTGAACAGCATCTGGCCGAGCAAGGCCTGCGCCTCATGCTGCCCCTTCTGGGCGGCAAGGCCGAGCCAGCGGGCGGCATAACGGAAATCGTCGCGCGAGGTGCCGGCGCTCTTGAGATAGAGCCGGGCCAGATCGTACTGCGCATCCGCATTGCCGAAATACGACGCCGCGTAGGAGAACATCTCGCGCGCCCGATCCGGATCCGACTTGATCTTGGAATTGGGAATGCCGTTCAGGTAATACCGGCCCAGCGCGACGAAGGCATTGGCGACGATCGCGGCCTGCGGCGCCGACGGGCTGTCCTCGGCATGCGCATTGGCGATACGGCTGAAATATTCAAAGGCGCGCAAATCGTCCTGGGTGACGCCGTCGCCGCTGGCATACATCCGCCCCAGCTTCCACTGCGCGATGGGATGACCGCCCTCCGCGGCGTATTGCAGCGAGGTCAGCGAGGTGTCCGGGGTGGTCGACGGTATCGCCTTCTTCAGCGCGGCGGCGGCCCCTGGCTGGGCCGCACCCACGGGAATGGCCGAATCCGAATTAGCCGGCGCCCCATCGAAGGCGAATCCGGGCGTCGCCACCGGTATGGCCCCTAAAATCAACGCAAAAATGGTACGCTTAAATATCCGCATAACACTGTTTCTCGTGCGCGCCGCCGGGATGGGTGACCGCGCCATCCACCGCCGGCCCCACCTGCTGGGCGTATTTCCACAGCACGCCTGATGTATGATTGGTCTCCCGAGGCTTCCATTTGGTCTTGCGTTCAGCGAGCTCGGCATCGGTCAACTTTACGTTAAGAGTCCCGACCACAGCGTCGATTTCGATGATATCGCCGTCGCGCAGCAGGGCGATCGGCCCGCCGATGGCCGCTTCCGGCCCGACATGGCCGATGCAGAAGCCGCGGGTGGCACCCGAGAACCGGCCGTCGGTGATGAGGGCGATCTTGCCGCCCATGCCCTGACCGGTCAGCGCTGCCGTGGTCGAGAGCATCTCGCGCATCCCAGGGCCGCCGCGCGGCCCCTCGTAGCGGATCACGAGGACCTCGCCCTCTTTGTAGGTTTTCTTCTGGACGGCCTCGAAGGCGTCTTCTTCGCGGTCGAAGCAGCGGGCCGGTCCGGTGAATTTCAAGTTCGACATGCCCGCGACCTTCACGATCGCGCCCTCGGGCGCGAGATTGCCCTTCAGGCCGACCACGCCGCCAGTGACGGTGATCGGCTTGTCGGCAGGCCGCACCACATCCTGGTGCGGATTCCATTTCACGCTCTTGAGGTTTTCGGCGATCGTCCGGCCTGTGACTGTAATGCAGTCGCCATGCAAATGGCCGTTATCGAGCAACGTCTTCATCAGAAGCGGTATGCCGCCAACCTCGAACATGTCTTTGGCGACATAACGACCGCCCGGTTTCAAATCCGCGACATAAGGTGTCTTTTTGAAGATTTCGGCGACGTCGAACAGGTCGAACTTGATGCCGCATTCATGCGCGATCGCTGGCAAGTGCAGCGCAGCATTGGTCGAGCCACCGGAGGCGGCCACCACCGCCGCGGCGTTCTCCAGGGCGCGCCGGGTGACGATGTCGCGTGGGCGGATGTTGGAGGCAATCAGCTCCATCACCTGCTCGCCCGCAGTCATGCAGAACGAGTCGCGGATTTCGTACGGCGCCGGCGCGCCCGCCGAATAAGGCAGTGCCAGGCCGATCGCTTCCGATACTGTCGCCATGGTGTTGGCGGTGAATTGTGCGCCGCACGCGCCGGCCGACGGACAAGCCACCCGCTCGATTTCGTCGAGATCCTCGTCCGACATGTCGCCAACCGAATGCTTGCCGACCGCCTCGAACATGTCCTGAACGGTGACCTGCTGGCCACGGAAATTGCCCGGCAGGATCGAACCGCCATAGATGAAGATCGAGGGCACGTTGAGCCGGACCATCGCCATCATCATGCCCGGCAGCGACTTGTCGCAGCCGGCCAGACCCACCAGCGCGTCGTAAGCATGGCCGCGCATGGTCAGTTCGACCGAATCGGCGATGCATTCGCGCGACGGCAGCGATGAGCGCATGCCGTCATGGCCCATGGCGATACCGTCGGTGACGGTGATGGTGCAGAATTCGCGCGGGGTACCGCCGGCGGAGGCGACGCCCTTCTTGACCGCCTGGGCCTGACGCATCAGCGAGATATTGCAGGGCGCGGCTTCGTTCCAGCAGGAGGCCACGCCGACGAACGGCTGATGGATCTGTTCGGTGGTCAGCCCCATGGCATAGAGGTACGAGCGATGGGGCGCCCGTTCCGGGCCCTCCGTCACGTGACGGCTCGGCAGCCTCTTCTTGATGCTGGTCTTGGCGTCCATCGCGACCCTGTTTCCCCAGCCCTCTCTTTCGGGTCCCGGAAAATGGATTTTCCTTCGCCTTCGCGAGCGCCGTGGTTGTCAGCCTTCGAACGATGATTTCATCGAGGGGTGTGGCCAAAAAGCGGCGTGGACAGGAGGTACCTGTGATGAGGGTTAAATCTTCCCTGAGTGTTGCGACCAAGCAACAATGGTGGCGCGGCAGCAACCATTTTCAGCCCCAAAGCGGCTGCTGGTGCCGATCGGGCACGACCGGAAGGCGCTCGATCGCCTTTAGCCCGGGTCGCCTTCGCCATTTGATCTCCGACTCATCCACGGCCAGCGCCAATTTCGGCCAGCGCCCGAACAGGGATTTGAGCGCGCATTGGCCTTCGATACGCGCAAGCTGGTGGCCAAGGCAGAAGTGGATCCCGGTCCCGAAGGCGATGTGGCGGTTGGGCCTACGCTGCAGGTCGAGCCGCTCCGGGTGCGGATTGGCCTGAGGATCCATGTTGGCGGCGGCCAGCATGACCATGACCTTCTCGCCCTTCCTCAGTTTGACGCCGCCGAGCTCAATATCCCTGCGCACGTAGCGCGGCTTGGTGAATTGTACCGGCGAAATGAAGCGCAGAAATTCCTCCACCGCGAGATCGACGCGGCTCCAGTCCTCTTCCAGCCAGTCACGCAGATCGGGATTTTTCAAGAGCTCGTACGCCGATCCGCTGATGAGGTGGGTGGTGGTCTCGTGCCCGGCGAACAGCAGCAGGAAAACCATGGCCACGATTTCATCGCGGCTGATCTTTCGGCCATCCTTCTCGAGGCGCACGATCTCGGCGATCAACCCCTCCCCGCCGCGCCGGCGAACGGTCTCGATGTGTCTTTCGAGATAGCGCCTCATCGCAAAGAGATTTGGGATCGCGACCAGGAAACCGAGCGCGCCGGTGAAGCGCGTGAAGGCGCCGGCCCAGGCTGCGAATTTCGGCCGATCGGCCGACGGCAGCCCGAGTAGTTCTGAGATCACCGACAGCGGCAACTGGCGCGCAAAGCGCGCGACGAGATCGGCCGGGTCGCCCTCGGCAAACAGTTGATCGGCGAGCTCATCGCCGATAGCCCGGATATGCGGCTCCATGCCGAGCACGGCGCGGCGGCGAAACGCCTCGTCGACGATATCGCGCAACCTCTTGTGGTCGGGCTCGTCCATCGACAACATGTGCTTGGACAGCGTGCGAACGATGCGAGGTATCCACCAACGGAATCCGGCGACCGTGCCGTCGTCGCCACGAATGGTGAAGGTTTCGGTGTCCTTGAGCACCTGGTCGGCAAGTGCCTGCGTCGTCGGCGCCCAGACCTCGCCGACGATCGGGAAATGCACTTGCACGACCGGGCCCGCGGCACGAAGCTTTTCCATCGCGGTCGCGGTATCGCGAAAATAGGCTGGGCTCGAGAAGTCTGCAGCGAGGGTCATCAGCGCCTCCCTCGTCGAAAGCTGCGGAGCCCATCGTGGCTTTTCAAGGGGGCGTTCTGGGGAACTATTCGACCTTGACGTTGGCGGCCTTGATCATCGGCCACCATTTGTCGATTTCCGCCTTCTGCCGGGCGCCGAGCGCCTCCGGCGACAGCTTGTCCTTTGGCGGCATCTGCAACCCCAGGTCCTCGAACTTCTTGCGCACCGCCGGATCGCTCATGGCGTCGACGGCGGCGGCATTGAGTTTGACGACGATGTCCTTCGGGGTGTTTTTCGGCACCCAGAGCCCCGACCACAGGGTCATGTGAAAGCCGCTCAATCCGGCTTCGTCGGTGGTGGGAACATCCGCCGCCGACTCGACGCGCTTGTCGTCGGTGACGGCATAGGCTCGGATGGTGCCCGCGCGCACCTGCGCGATCGAATTGGAGGTCTGGTCGATGATGATGTCGATCTGGCCCGCGACGAGATCGGTCAGCGCCGGCGCCGTGCCGCGATAGGGCACATATTGCAGCTTGATGCCGGTGACGTTTTCAAAATAGAGCCCGGCGATGTGGCTGCCCGAACCGGCACCCGCGGTGCCTGCCGTGGCCGGGGTCGGCTTCGCCTTCAGCCACGCGATCAGCTCCTTCAGCGATTTGGCCGGGACCGCATTGTTGCTGACGATGATCATGGGATTGCTCGGCAACAGCACCACCGGCTCGAGGTCGGCCACGAGGTCATAGCCGAGCTTGTAGATCGCGCCGTTGGCGACGTGGGTGCCGAGATGGCCGATGCTCACGGTGTAGCCGTCGGGCGCCGCACGCACCACGCGCCCGACGCCGAGTGAGCCGGCGGCACCGGTGACGTTCTCGATCACGATATTCTGGCCGAGCGTCGTCCGCATATGGTCGGCGAGAATCCGCGCCATCGCATCCGTCGGCCCGCCGGCCGAAAACGGCACCACCAGGGTGATGGGATGCGCCGGGAAATTGTCGGCCCGCGCATTGCCGCCGAACATCAGCAACGCCGTCAGCGCGATCAGCGCAGCCAGAACCGTCCTTCGCATCACATCCTCCCCTCAACGCAACATTATCTTTGTAATGAATGCGGCTTCACGTCGCCGACAGCTAAAGCCTGGCGTAGTCGATCGGCGCGTGACGATCGAGCGTACGCGTGACCGGCGGCAGCGGATATTTCAACCCGGTTGCGCAATTGAACAGCATCACCCGGTCGCTTTTCGCTACCCGACCGTCGGCGAGGCTCTGCTGGTAGGCCGCATAGGTGGCCGCGCCCTCCGGACACAGCAACAAGCCCTCCTCGCGCGCCACTTCGTTCAGAGCCGCGGAGATCTTCTCGTCAGACACCGCAATCGCAAAGCCCTTGCTCTCGCGCACAGCGCGCAGGATCAGAAAATCCCCGACCGCCTGCGGCACGCGGATGCCGGAGGCGATGGTGTGGGCATCCTCCCAGCGGGTGGCGTGTTCAGTACCGTTCTCGAACGCGCGCACCATCGGCGCGCAGCCTGCCGCCTGCACCGCGACCATCCGCGGCCGTTTCGAACCGATGAAGCCGATGGCCTCGAGTTCGGCGAATGCCTTCCACATGCCGATCAGGCCGGTGCCGCCGCCGGTGGGATAGAAGATCACATCCGGCACATCCCAGCCGAGCTGCTCGGCAAGCTCCAGCCCCATCGTCTTCTTGCCCTCGATCCGATAGGGCTCCTTCAGCGTCGAGGTATCGAACCAGCCGGCCTTGGCCTTGCCCTCGCCGACGATCTTGCCGCAGTCGTCGATCAGGCCGTTAACGCGATAGACCGTGGCGCCCTGCAGTTCGATCTCGCTGACATTCACCTCCGGCGTATCGGCGGGGCAGAAAATCGTGGTCTTGATGCCGCAACTGGTCGCGTAGGCCGCGAGCGCCGCGCCGGCATTGCCGTTGGTCGGCATCGCCATGTGTTTGATGCCGAGCGCCTTGCCCATCGACACCGCCATCACCAGCCCGCGCGCCTTGAACGAGCCGGTGGGAAGGCGCCCTTCGTCCTTGACGATGATTTCGCCGCCGCCGAGCTTCTTCGCAAGCTTCGGGAGGCGGATCAGCGGAGTCGTCACCTCGCCGAGGCTGACGATGTCGGTCACTTTCCGTACCGGCAGCATCTCGCGGTAGCGCCAGAGATCGGCGGGACGTTCCTTAAGCGCATCCTTCGTCAGAGCCTTCTTCACGCCCGCGAGATCATAGCGCACCAGGAGCGGCTTGCCTGCCTTGGAGAGGTTATGAATCTGGTCGGCGGGATAGCGATCGCCCTCCATCGCGCATTCGAGGTGGGTCACGAACGTCGGCCGTTCGATGGTTAGGTTGTCGTTATCTTTCACGGATTTTCAGACCTTCCTTTTGGTGTTCTTATATGTTCAGCACGCGGCCATAGGCGTCGAGCACCGCTTCCTTCATCATCTCCGAAAGCGTCGGATGCGGGAATACGGTGTGCATCAGCTCTTCTTCCGTGGTTTCGAGATTCATGGCCACCACGTAACCCTGGATCAGTTCGGTCACTTCCGCGCCGATCATGTGCGCGCCGAGTAGCTGCCCGGTCTTCTTGTCGAAGATCACCTTTACCAATCCCTGGTCCTCGCCGAGCGCGATCGCCTTGCCGTTGCCGACGAACGGGAAGCGGCCGACGCGGATCTCGCGTCCGCCTTCCTTCGCTTTGGCCTCGGTGAGACCGACTGAGGCGATTTGCGGGTTGCAATAGGTACAGCCGGGGATGAGGTTCTTGTCCGTGGGATGCGGATGCAGGCCCTTGATCGCCTCGACGCATACCACGCCCTCGTGCTCGGCCTTGTGCGCCAGCATCGGCGGCCCCGCGACGTCGCCGATGGCATAGATGCCGGGCACGCTGGTCTTGCCATAGCCATCGATCACCACGCAGCCGCGGTCGGTTTTGACGCCGAGCTTTTCCAGACCGAGATTCTCGATATTGCCGACCACGCCGACGGCCGAGATCACCCGATCGAATTCGACCGTCTGCGGTTTCTTGCCGTCGTCGATGGTGGCGACCACGCTGTCGCTCTTTTTCTCGAGTTTTGTCACTTTCGTGCTGCTGAGGATCTTGATGCCCTGCTTCTCGAACCGTTTGCGGGCAAGGCCGGCGATCTCGGCGTCCTCGACGGGAAGGATCTGCGGCAATACCTCGACGACGGTGACATCCGCGCCCATGGTGTGGAAGAAGGACGCGAACTCGATGCCGATCGCCCCGGAGCCGACCACCAGCAGCGACTTCGGCATCTTTTCCGGCACCATTGCCTCAAAATAGGTCCAGACCAGTTTCTTGTCGGGCTCAAGCCCCGGCAACACCCGCGGCCGCGCGCCGGAGGCGAGGATGATGTGTTTTGCCGTGTAGGCGCCCTCGCCCAGCGCTCCCTTCGGCGCCTCCACGTTGGATTTTGTCACCGTGATCTTGCCGGGCGCGTCGATTGCGGCGTTGCCCCAGATCACAGACACCTTGTTCTTCTTCATCAGGAAGCCGACGCCGTCGTTGAGGCGCTTTGAGACGCCACGCGAGCGCTGCACCACGGCCTTCGGATCGTAGGAAACGTTATCCGCGGAAAGCCCGTAATCCTTGGCGTGCTGCATGTAGTGATAGATCTCGGCCGAACGCAGCAGCGCCTTGGTCGGAATGCAGCCCCAGTTCAGGCAGATGCCGCCGAGATAGGATTTTTCGACGATCGCGGTCTTGAAGCCGAGTTGCGCCGCGCGGATTGCCGCGACATAGCCGCCGGGACCGGAGCCGATGATGATAACGTCGAAGGAGGTGTCGGCCATGGAGGTTCCCGTCTAGCTCAAGGTCGCGGTGCCGCGCGCACGGCGGCTGATGATAAACTTTCTTATTCCCCATTCCAGCAGGACGATCAAAGCCGCGATCGCCATGCCGGTCATCGCTATCGGACCCCAGATGTTTCGCGAGAGGGCTTCATTGGAAAAGAACGCGGCGCGGATCATGTCGATACCGAGCGGGTTGAGGGCAATGGCGGCTGCGAGCATCATAGAAATCCAGGGCCATTGCGTTCGAATAGTCAATGTTGCGACCTCGCCGCCGCCAGCGTCACACCATCATCATGACGGGATTTTCAATCAACCTCTTGAACTCGCCGATCAGTTCGGCGCCGAGGGCACCGTCGACCGCGCGATGGTCGCACGACAACGTGACGCTCATGATATGTGCCGGCTCGATCCTGCCATTGCGCACGACGGGACGTTCCTCGCTGGCACCGACCGCAAGAATGGTCGCATGCGGCGGGTTGATCACCGCGGTAAAATCCTTGATCCCGTACATGCCGAGATTGGAAACCGCCGTGGTGCCGCCCTGATATTCCTCCGGCTTGAGCTTCCGCGCCCGCGCGCGGGCGGCAAAATCCTTCATCTCGCCCGAAATCGTCGACAGCGATTTGGTCTCGGCCTTGCGGATGATCGGCGTGATCAGGCCGCCCGGCATCGCTACCGCCACTCCAATATCGGAATGCTTGTGCTTGAGCATGCCGCCTTCAGTCCAGCTCACATTCGTGTTGGGAATCCGCTGCAAGGCGATCGCCATCGCCTTGATGACGAAATCATTGACCGAGAGCTTGTAGAGCGGTTTCTTCTCCTTGTCCTTCGGCGCCGCCGCGTTGATCTCCTCGCGCGCCTCGAGCAGCTTGCCGATGTCGCAGTCCATCGTCAGATAGAAATGCGGGACAGTCTGCACCGAGGCCGTCAACCTTTGCGCAATAGTGCGCCGCATGCCGTCGTGCGGCACCACTTCGTAGCTGCCCTCTTCGAACAACGCCCGGATCTGCTGGTCCGACATCGACGGCGTCAGCGCAGGGGCGCCTGATGGCGCAGCCGCCGGGGCCTTCAGCCCCTTGCCGGATTTCGCGCCCTCGACGTCGCGGGCGACGATCCGTCCGTGCGGGCCGGACCCGTTGATGCGCGTAAGCTCAATACCGGCTTCTTTTGCCAGCCGTCGGGCAAGCGGCGACGAGAACATGCGGGCGTGCCCGTTGGCCTGCGGAGCTAGCGCCGGGGCCTGCGGCGCGGGCGCCGGAGCGGCAGCAGGCGCTGCGGCTCGCGGCGCAGGCGCGGCAGCCGGAGTTGCCGCCGCGGCAGGTTTGGGCGCCGGCGCTTCAGCGGCTTTGGGCGGCGCAGCCCCGGCTCCGGCCGCTTTGACATCCTCGCCGTCGCCGGCAAGTACTGCGATGACGTCGTTGACCGCCACGTCCTGCGTCCCCTCGGGCACCACGATCCTGGCGATCGTGCCCTCGTCGACGGCCTCCACTTCCATCGTGGCCTTGTCGGTCTCGATCTCCGCGATGACGTCGCCGGATTTGACCTTGTCGCCCTCTTTCTTGAGCCACTTGGCAAGGTTGCCCTTTTCCATCGTCGGCGACAGCGCAGGCATCAGAATGTTGATTGGCATTGTCAGTGACCCTGTTGCGACCGCGGCGTGGTAGAGCCCATGTCGGTCGGCCGCGCGATTTCGGCTTCGAACATGTCGATGATGCGCGCCAGCGCTTCTTCCTCGGTGTACTCGCTCTCGCGTGCATAGGCGCGCGAAGCGTGGCGCGCGATATCGACCAGCAGCAGGCCCCACATGTCAGGCTCTTCGAAAGCGCGCGTGAACGCGATGGAAAGTCCGCCATCGAGCACGAACGCGCGCAACACCTCGACGGCATCGTCGCGGCCCATGACATCGGGCGGCAAGGGCTGCTCCTTGGGACCGGCCATGCGTCACCGATAGCAAACGGCTTTGGCGGCTTCGACCACCTCGGCCACCGAGGGCAATGCAAGCTTTTCGAGATTCGCCGCATAGGGCATCGGCACATCCTTGCCCGATACCCGCAGCACCGGCGCATCGAGATAGTCGAAGGCGTGCTCCATGATGCGGGCACAGATTTCGGCGCCGACGCCGTTCTGCTGCCAGCCCTCCTCCACCGTGACCGCACGGCCGGTCTTCTTCACGGAGGCGACGATGGTGTCGGTGTCCATCGGCCGCAGCGTGCGCAAGTCGATCACCTCGGCTTCGATGCCTTCCTTCGCCAGTTCGTCGGCGGCCTTCAGCGCGTAGGACATGCCGTTCGACCAGGAGATGATCGTGACGTGGCCGCCGGAGCGCACGATCCGGGCCTTGCCGATCGGAATCACGTAATCGTCGAGTTTCGGTACTTCGCCGGTATGGCCGTACAGCATTTCGTTTTCGAGGAAGATCACCGGATTGGGATCGCGGATCGCGGCCTTCAACAGGCCTTTGTAGTCGGCAGCCGAAAACGGCGCGATCACCTTCAGCCCGGGGACCTGCGAGTACCAGGCCGAATAATCCTGGCTGTGCTGGGCGGCGACGCGGGCGGCCGCCCCGTTCGGGCCGCGGAACACGATCGAGCAGCCCATCTGGCCGCCGGACATGTATAGCGTCTTGGCGGCGGAGTTGATGATCTGGTCGATCGCCTGCATAGCGAAGTTGAAAGTCATGAATTCGACGATCGGCTTCAGGCCGGCCATCGCAGCACCAACGCCGACGCCGGCAAAGCCATGCTCAGTGATCGGCGTGTCGATCACGCGTCTGGCGCCGAACTCCTGCAGCAGCCCCTGGGTGACCTTGTAGGCGCCCTGATATTCGGCGACCTCTTCGCCCATCACGAACACGTCGGGATCCCTGCGCATTTCCTCGGCCATGGCATCACGGAGCGCTTCGCGGATGGTCATGGTCACCATTTCGGTACCCGCTGGTACTTCGGGATCGGGCTCGGCCGCAGCCTTTGGGGCCGTAGGCGCCTGTGGCGTATGGATCATCGGCTTGCCTTCACCGACCGGTGAACGCGACTCCGCGACCTCTTGTGTGACGTCAGGCGTAGCCGGCGCAGCCCTTGGGGCCGGTGCCTTGCCTAGATCAGAGGCGCTCTCGCCGTCGGCCAGGATGGTCGCGATCGGGGTATTGACCGCGACGTCGGCGGTGCCTTCCGGGATCAGGATCTTGCCAAGGGTTCCCTCATCGGTGGCCTCGACTTCCATCGTCGCCTTGTCGGTTTCGATCTCGGCGATGACGTCGCCCGACTTGATTGCTTCGCCCTCCTTTTTCAGCCATTTCGAAAGGTTGCCCTTCTCCATGGTCGGCGACAGCGCGGGCATCAGCACTTGGATTGGCATGGTAGCTCCGGAAAAATCTCTTCAGGCTGGAATGCGCTGACAGCGCTCAGCGGTAGACATCGGTATAAAGTTCGGAAATCTCGGGCTCGGGATCATGTTGCGCGAAATCAGCGGCGGCATTGACGATTTCCCGCACCTCGGCATCGATGGCCTTCAGTTCCTGTTCGCTGACCTTGGCCGCCAGCAGGCGGTTGCGGACCTGCTCGATCGGGTCCTGGTCGTTGCGCACCTTGTCGACTTCCTCGCGGGTACGATATTTCGCCGGGTCCGACATCGAATGGCCGCGGTAGCGGTAGGTCTGCATTTCCAGAATGTAGGGTCCCTTGCCGGCACGGCACCATGCGACCGCCTTGTCGCCGGCGGCCTTCACCGCGCGGACGTCCATGCCGTCAACCTGCTCGCCGGGAATGTTGAAGGAGATGCCGCGCTTGGAAAAATCGGTCTGGGCCGAGGAACGCGTCACCGAGGTGCCCATCGCGTAACGGTTGTTCTCGATGATGTAGATCACCGGGAGCTTCCACAGCTCCGCCATGTTGAAACTTTCATAGACCTGGCCCTGGTTCGACGCGCCGTCGCCGAAATAGGCCAGGCTGACGAAATCGTTGCCGCGGTAGCGGTTGGCGAAGGCAAGCCCGGTGCCGAGCGACACCTGCGCGCCGACGATGCCGTGCCCGCCAAAGAAGTTCTTCTCCTTGCTGAACATGTGCATGGAGCCGCCCTTGCCCTTGGAATAGCCGCCATGGCGTCCGGTCAGTTCGGCCATCACGCCCTTGGCGTCCATTCCGCAGGCCAGCATGTGACCGTGGTCGCGGTAACCCGTTATCACCTGATCGCCCTGTTTCAGGGCCATCTGCATGCCGACGACAATGGCTTCCTGACCGATATAGAGATGGCAGAAACCGCCGATCGCGCCCATGCCGTAGAGCTGGCCGGCCTTTTCCTCGAACCGCCGGATCAACAGCATGTCGCGCAGCGCGCTCAGTTCCTGTTCCCGGGTGAATTCAAGGGGATGGTCGGCGCCATTGCCCTGACCTGTTTCCCTGGTGGCGGTTTTCTTCGGTGCGGCCATGGCTGATCCGGATGAGAGAGCGAATAGCCCTCTCTATCCCAACTCAAACCGACGTGAAAGGATTGCGTGACGCCGCGGAAATCTTGCTATGCCGCAGTGCAATGCAACGCGACATTTTCGAAATTGATTTCGAGCGATTTTGTAATTTTGACGATCAGTTCGGAGTATTGATCCGAACCAGATCGTGCGGATTGACATAGTCGAGCTGATAGCGCGCCCGCTCGTCCAGCATGTCCGGGTCGACCCGGTCCGACCGCAACAGCGAGACGCGCTGCTCGCCCTCGGCGCGCTCCCGCTTCAGCCGTGCCAGTTCAGACGTCAGCGCGATGATCTCCTGGTCGAGTTCCTGCCGCGCATTCAGCCCATATTTGCCCGTGTAGGCGTTGACTCCGAAATAACCGATCATCGCCGCCGCTATCGTGTAGAGGGCAAGGCCGGTCAGAAAGGATTTGAGTCGGGCGCGGGAAACCATGGCCGCAAGGATGCGGCGGCCGGGTTAACGGAATCCTAAGGCCCGGCCGGGGCGCCCGGCGCGAACTTGCCTATTTGTTTTGCTTTTCGACGAAGGCGGCAAAAGCCTCGAGATATTGCTGCAGCACCTTCTGCAGGGATTCCTTGGTGAGGCTCCCCTTGTCGTCGAAGGCGTCGCCGACGCCGTTCAGGTAGATTTCGGGCTGCCCCATGATCGGGCCGGAGATGCCCGGCAGGATATTCTGCAATGTCTTGGCGGCGCTGACGCCGCCGAGCGGTCCGGGTGAGTTGGAAACAATGCCGACCGGCTTGCCGAGGAACGAGCTCTTGCCGTAGGGCCGCGATCCGACGTCGATGGCGTTCTTCAGCACCCCGGGGATCGCGCGGTTGTATTCGGGCGTGACGAACAGCACCCCGTCCGACTTCTGCAACTTCTCGCGGAACGCCACCCAATCGGCCGGCGGCGTCGCCTCCAGGTCCTGATTGAAGAACGAGATCCCGTTCAACGTCGTCACATCGAGCTTGAGCGAAGCCGGCGCCAGCCTGGCGAGGGCGTTGGCGATCTTGAGCGAAAAGCTCTCCTTGCGAATGCTGCCGACGATGACGACGATGTGATGCGGGGTGGCCATGAAATGTCCTTCTGCCGGTTGGAGCTGCTGAGGCGCACCTTAAGCAGCATCGGCAGAAGCATGCAAGTGCATGAACCACACAATTTCGGAAACGCTGTGTTTGCGTTGACGAGAGGGCAAAACAATCGGGCCGCCGACCCAATGGCCGGCGGCCCGCTCGTCAAACAGGCGTATCCGTCAGATCGTCGGATTCCAGGCGCTCGGGATCAGGCGGTACCCGGCGCCGTCCTTCTCGACATGGCCGATCGAGGGGAAGGTGAAGTGGAAGCCCACCACCGTCGCCTTTTCGGCCGCGGCCATGTCGTAGAACTTGTGACGGGTCTGTTGTGCCAAATCGCCATCCACGTCGTAAGCGACGTGCCAGTCCGGATTGCGCAGGAAGAATTCGGGGATATTGGTGACGTCGGACTGGATGAGGATTTTCGAGTTGCCCGAGGCGACCGCGAAGGACGTATGCCCGGGCGTATGGCCGGGGGTCGCGATCGAGGTGATGCCGGGCGCAACCTCCTTGCCCCATTCATACTGCGTCACCTTGGATTCGATTCCGGCATAGATCTTCTTCACATTGGCGAAGTAGTTTTTCATCATCGTGTTGGACTCGGCCTTGGCGGCGTTCTCGTCGCTCATCCAGAATTTCCAGTCGACCGCCGGAACCATGATCTCGGCGTTCGGGAACGCCATCGAGCCGTCGGCGGCACGAATGCCGTTGGTATGGTCGGGATGCAGATGCGACATCAGGACGATGTCGATGCTCTTCGAATCGACACCGGCCGCGGCAAGGTTTTGCAGGGTGCGGCCGACCGCGCCCTTGGTGGGCTCGAAAGTGGCGATTCCATTGCCGCTGTCGATCAGCACCAGCTTGCTGCCGGTATTGATGAGCTGGGGATTGAACGGCACCGTCACCATGCCCTGTGGCATGTAGGCGGCCTCCGCAGCGGCCAGCGCCTCTTCCTTCTTGACGTTGGTCACGAAGGTATCGGGCATCGGGAACGAGCGCGCCCCGTCGTTGATCGAGGTGCATTCGTAACTGCCTACCTTGTAGCGATAGAAACCGGGCGCCTGGGCACCCGCCGGCGTCACCGCAGCGCGCGCCGGCGATGCGCCGAATGAGGAGGTCAAGGCGGTCGCGGCGCCCGCGACAGCGGCTCCTGCCAGGAGTTGACGGCGGTTCAGATCGATCATGGTTGTTTCTCCCCTCGTGTGAACAGCGCTTTTGCGCTGCAAATTGCGCGCGAATGTTCGTCCGTTGCCGGAGGAAGGCAAGACCCTCTTTGGTTGCAATTATTTGATTAATTGCCAGAACAGCCCGACGACCGCCGCATAGCCCAGCGTGAAGATCAGTGTGCGCAGATAGGGGAGCCCGAGCAGGTAAACCACGGCGTGGGCCAGCCGCAGCCAGAAGAAGCTCATGGCCCAGAAGGCCGTCGTCGCGTTGGCCTTGCCGGCAAGATGAACCGCGATCACCAGCGCCGCAAACGGCGCGAAGGTCTCGACCGCGTTGACATAGGTGCGGTCGGCCCGCCTGCCCCACAGCGGCAGCGGCCGCGGCGTGGGGGCGTGGGATCGATATAATTCGGAGGTGCAAGCGGTCCGTTGGTCATCACCTCACAGACCACATAGGGGATCCACAGCGATGCCGTGAGAATGGCGGTAAAGGCGAGATATTTCAGATCTATCGACATTGAATTTCCCCCTTTTTTCAAAAACCGATCGCAACAACTCCTGCAGCTTTGAAACAATGGACGTGCACGGGCGCGTTAAGCGCCCGGCACGGACGGGTTGGCGTCAGCCCTTGTTCGGATTGATAAGGTACTTCTCGCCGGTCGCACGCTTGGCGTAGACGGCGATGTGAGTGAGCTGCAGCGCTTCCTGCAGGGACACCACCTGGGTGTAATGGCTGGCGAAGGTCGTCTTGAGTTCGTCGACCACGCGCTGGCGCAGTTTTGCTCCTTCAGCCGCCCCAATCTTCATCAGGAACGGAAACAGCAGCCAGCCGCCGATACCCCAAGCCATGCCGAATGCGCGGTTCAACTCGGTCGGACGTGTATCGAGCCCGCCATAGATATAGACCTGCTTGTGCACGTTCGATCCGTAACGGCTGTAGACTTTTGCGGTCTTGTTGACGGCAGTCTCCATGCAGGTGAGGATCTGGCCCGCCAGCTTGCCGCCACCGATGGCGTCGAACGCCAGCGTCGCGCCGGTCTCGACCAGCGCGTTGGTCAGATCGTCCATGAACGTTGCCGCGGTGGAATCGACGACGTGTTTCGCGCCGATCTTGCGCAGGATATCGGCCTGCTCCTTGCTGCGCACGATATTGACCAGCCCGATGCCGTCCTTGAGGCAGATCTTGTTGAGCATCTGCCCGAGATTGGAGGCGGCGGCCGTATGCACCAGCGCCTTGTGACCCTCGCGCCGCATGGTTTCGGTCATGCCGAGCGCCGTCAGCGGATTGACGAAGCAGGAAGCGCCCTCGGCCGGCGCGGTGCCGGCCGGCAGCGGCAGGCATTCATTCACTTTCAGGCAGCGATATTGCGCATACATCGCCCCGCCGATCATGGCGACCGTCTTGCCCATCAGCGCCTTGGCCGCGTCCGAGGACCCGGTCCTGATCACGACGCCGGCGCCCTCATTGCCGACCGGCATGGATTCATCGAGCCGGCCGGCCATGGCCTTCATGCCGGCTTCCGAAATTTTCGCGGTGATAACCGGCGATTCCTTCGTGCCGGACGCCTTGGCGGTGGTCATGTCGGCGGCGCCGACCAAAAGACCCAGGTCCGACGGATTGATCGGCGAAGCCTCGACACGGACCACGACCTCATCGGGAGCAGGCTCGGGCGTCGGCACACTGGCCAGGGATATCTCGAGCTCGCCGCTCTTTTTGATCAGCGAACGAAGTTGCAACCCGGTCTTGGTGTCGGCGCTCATCGGAAACCTCCCTGTTTTCGGCCCGGCCGAATTCGGCCGGGAGTGTTCTCACGTTGACAGGGAAACGCAAGCCTTGGGGGCTTACACAATTTCGTTTGTTTTCGCTCTGCGGTACTTTGCGAGGCTCGACACTCGGGTCTACATGCATGCCTGAAGGAAATTGCAGATGAGCCAAAGCGAGATCGATGCGGTCCGTGCGCTGCTGGGCTCGAAGCCTCGCCCCGTCGGCTGGCGTCAACGCCGTCAGCGGATCGAGGAGGTCGGGGCCGTATGGCCGGCTGCCAACGATATCAAACTCGAGCAAGTGGACATTGCGGGACTGCGGGGCGAGTGGTCGATGGCACCCGGCAGCGACGCGTCGCGCGTCTTGTTATATTTTCACGGTGGCGGGTATTGCTCCGGCTCGATCCTCAGCCATCGCAGATTGGTCACCGAGGCCGGCCGCGCCGCCAGGGCACGGACGCTCGCGATCGAGTATCGGCTCGCGCCCGAACATCCCTTCCCGGCCGCGCTGGACGATACCCTGGCGGCATGGAGTTTTCTGCGCCAAGCCGGCATCGCAGCCGGCCATATTGTGGTCGGCGGCGATAGCGCGGGCGGCGGCCTGACCATCGCTCTGATAAACCGTCTGCGGAAAGCAGGAGAATTTACCCCCGGCTGCGCGTGGCTTCTCTCGCCATGGACCGATCTCACACTGTCCGGCTCGACGCTTGTCACCAAGGATGCCGTCGACCCCATCATTCACCGGGCGTATCTGGCCGAGCTGATCGAAGCCTATCTTCCCGCCGGCGTCGACCGGAAGGACCCGAATGTTTCGCCGCTCTATGCCGATCTCAAGAGCTTTCCGCCGACTCTGATCCAGGTCGGCGCCTGCGAAACGTTGCTTGAGGATTCCACCCGTTTTGCAGCGGCGGCAGGCAGCGCCAATGTCGACGTTACGCTCGAAATATGGCCGGACATGATCCATGCCTGGCCGATGTGGAACGCCCATCTGGAGCCGGGACGCCAGGCGCTTGCGCGCGCCGGCGAGTTTGTTCGCCGCCACCTGTTCAAGGTTTGACGGCGGGCCTATCGCAGCGCCTTCAGCGCCGCCCTGCCCGCATATTTCGCCTGCGTGCCCAGCTCCTGTTCGATCCGCAGCAGCTGATTGTACTTGGCAGTGCGGTCGGAGCGCGCCAGCGAGCCGGTTTTGATCTGGCCGCAATTGGTGGCGACCGCGAGATCGGCGATAGTGGAATCCTCGGTCTCGCCGGAGCGGTGCGACATCACGGCGGTGTAACCGGCCTTGTAGGCCATCTCGACCGCAGCGAGCGTCTCCGTCAGCGTGCCGATCTGGTTGACCTTCACCAGGATGGAGTTGGCGCGGCCGTGTTTGATGCCGTCGGCCAGCCGCGTCACGTTGGTGACGAACAAATCGTCGCCGACCAGTTGGCATTTATGGCCGATCAGGTCGGTCAGTTCCTTCCAGCCGTCCATGTCGTCTTCCGCCATCCCGTCCTCGATCGAGACGATCGGATAACGCGAGGCCAAATCGGCGAGATATTTCGCCTGCTCGGACGGGCTGAGGCTTTTGCCTTCAGCTGCGTAGACATATTTGCCGTTTTTGAAGAACTCAGTTGCGGCGGGATCCAACGCCAGCATGACGTCGCCACCGGCCTTGTAGCCGGCCTTGCCAATCGCCGCCATGACGAATTCCAGCGCTGCGTCCGCCGACGGCAGGTTCGGCGCGAAGCCGCCTTCGTCACCGACATTGGTGTTGTGGCCGGCCTTCTTCAACTCCGCTCGCAAGGTGTGGAAGATCTCCGAGCCGCAGCGCAGCGCTTCCGCAAAGGTCTTGGCGCCGACCGGCATGATCATGAATTCCTGGAAGTCGATCGGATTGTCGGCGTGCACGCCGCCATTGATGATGTTCATCATCGGCACCGGCAGGGTCCGCGCCGAGGTGCCGCCGACATAACGATAAAGCGGCAGGTCGCAGGACTCCGCGGCGGCCTTGGCGACCGCCAGCGATACGCCCAGAATGGCGTTGGCGCCGAGCCGGCTCTTGTTGGGGGTGCCGTCGAGCCCGATCATGGTCTCGTCGATCTGGACCTGCTGCTCGGCATCCATGCCGCCGACGGCGTCATAGATTTCGCCGTTCACCGCATCCACGGCCTTGCTGACGCCTTTGCCGAGATAGCGCCCCTTGTCGCCATCGCGCAGCTCGACCGCCTCGTGCGCGCCGGTGGAGGCGCCCGACGGCACCGCCGCGCGGCCCATCGAGCCGTCTTCCAGCACTACATCGACCTCGACGGTGGGATTGCCGCGGCTATCGAGAATTTCGCGGCCGATGATGTCGACGATGGCGGTCATGGGAACCTCTTTGGCAAGCCGTATACGGATGGTTGGCGCTGCTTCTACAGCAAGGATTTAGACCCGAAAAGGCCGCCTCACGCGTGACCTCGACGTGGCGATTGTCTATTACGCAGGCAACGGAGACCGCATCATGTCGAAAAAGCCCGGCAAAGCCTCGAAATCCCAGCCCCTGCAGCTTGGCCGCGCCGTGGAATGGCCGCACACCCCGGAGGAGGCAAAACTCGACCGGGTGCCCAATCCGCAAAAGGACACGAATTACCTGGTGCGGTTCACCGCGCCGGAATTCACCTCGCTCTGCCCGGTCACCGGCCAGCCCGACTTCGCCCATCTGGTCATCGACTATGTCCCGGGGCAATGGCTGTTGGAGTCAAAATCCCTGAAACTCTATGTCGCGAGCTTTCGCAACCACGGCGCGTTCCACGAGGATTGCACCGTCATGATCGGCAAGCGGATCGCGGCCGAGATCAAGCCGAAATTCCTCCGGATCGGCGGCTACTGGTACCCGCGCGGCGGCATTCCGATCGACGTGTTCTGGCAGACCGGCCGATTGCCCAAGGGCATGTGGATTCCCGATCAGGGCGTCGCGCCCTATCGCGGGCGCGGCTAGCTTCGACATCCCGAGCGCCGCGCAACTCACAATCTCAGCGCTTGCACAGCCCGCTCTTGAGCTCCCAGCCGTCGCCTGCCCGGGCGACCGCGACGATGTCGAAATACAAATGCTCGGACGGATCGCCCTTCGATGTAAAGGTGACCTCGCAGAGAAAGCCATTGCCGGTGTCGTGGCATTTGGCCTGCAGGACCTGCAGCCCCTTGTCGTGCAGCGTGCTGCCCGCGGAGGCCTCACGCTCGTAAGCGGACTGGATGACCGCGATATCGGGCACCGTCACGCAGGACATCGCGACAACAGCGCATAGCCATCCGGCGACTTGCCACATCCCGACTCTCCGCTGTTACACTTGACTGTTACGTTTCGCCCCCAATAAATTGCCGGAGTCCGCTGCGGCACATCCATTTTGGCGGGCAAAAGACTTTACGATCCTGTCTTCGCACACCTGTAATACGGTTCCAATACAGTCGAACAGCAATACGTTTTTCGCGATCGTTTTTTCCGCGGTGGCAAAATAATTCAAGAAGGAGGCACCCCGTGTCCAGCAATCCCATTTTGCGTGAAGTCTCGATGCGGCGATGGATCGCCGCAGCCGGTTTATTCGCGACCTTGTGTGTGAGCGGCGGAACGGCCGCAGCCGACAATCTGGTCGATCCTCCCGTGTTCGCTAGCCAGAACGGTGTGCTGGACATCATGATGGTCGCGATGCCGCAACCCATTGCCGGCATTTCGTTTACGCCACCGCACAGCAGCGCGGTCATCCATCCGACCGGATGGGTCTATCAGGTCTGCCCGCGACCCGCTTCCGGATTGAGTTGCCCGTCGAACAGCCGCACGGTGGCGCCCTATGGCGGCGTGCGGCTCGCCATGCAGCCGGGCGACACGCTGAAAATACGTTACGTCAACAGGCTGCCGAAGGTCGATCCCCTGAAGCTGCGGCACGTGACCGATCCGGGCGAAGCCAATCTCTTCCTCAATCCCAGCAACCTGCATACGCACGGCCTGATCACGCCGGCGCGGACCCCGACGGTCAGCGATCCCACCTTCGGCGATTTCGTTTTTGTGACCGTCTTCAACTCGGCCAACGGCATTCCGACGCCGCAGGCGACGCACCAGCACGGGCCGATCGTGATGGATACAGTCGATTACAAGATCGCCATTCCGCCGAATCATCCTTCCGGCCTGTTCTGGTTTCACCCGCATGTGCACGGCATCGCGCTCAACCAGTTGGTCGAAGGCTTGTCCGGAATCATCACCATCGGCCGCGTCGGCGACAACGTCCGCGGCGATGCGGCCGTGACGTCCTGGCCGGACACCCGCGTCCGGCACCTGATGCTCAAGGAAACCCAGGTTCTCGCCGGTGGCACCATCGGTTTCGACAGCGGCCCGCAGCCGGTCGTCAACGGCGAAGTGCTGAACCAGGAAGACCCGGACTTCTGCGCGCAAACTCCGGCGAACGGTGAAACACGTTTGGGGTCATGTCCTGGCCAGGACAACACGGCGGACGACGGCAACAACTACACCGGCGGAAAATGGTACATGACCGTCAACGGCCAGCAATTCCCGACCGTGCCGATCACGTCGCCGGACGGCGAAATCTGGCGCGTCGCGACCGGCGCCGGCAGCCTGAGCTGGGACCTCAAACTCGTCGATGACGAAACGCACCGTCCGATGACGGTGCAGCTCCTCGCGATCGACGGCGTTTCGGTCCATCTGCCGCAAGACACCACGCCGGGAGCCATGGTCGAAATGGCAGGCGGCCGCTTCAAGGTGGTGCCCTGCCCGGACGTCTCCGCGGTCGGCTCGACGCTGCCGGTGTGCGTCAATGAAATCGTCATGATGCCGAGCGCGCGCACTGAATTCTGGGTCACCTATCGCGATGCCGCCGGCAGAATCACGCCGCCCCGGCATGGCGCCTCCGCCACCCTCAAGATGGCCGGACTGACCATGGGCAGTGGAGATTCATGGCCGGCGGTCGATCTCGCCAAGGTGCTGTTCGACCAGCCCGGCGGGCGTGAATTCACCAGCAGGCAAGTCATGGTCGGCGGCTCCACGGACGCCGCAGGCCTCCACCAGCCAAACGGCATCTTCAGGGCGCAGGTCCCCGATGCTCACGCCGCGGCAGCAACCATGTCGGCGGCAGAGACGAGCGCAACGGCAGCGGCCTGCGCACCGCTGCCCAAGGGCCATCGCCGGCGCATCTTCTTTGGTTTCTCCGACGTCACCGTCAACAACACCTTCGCGCTCGGCTACGAGGAGGTCGATCAGCACGGAAGGGTCGTCCCCGGATCGCAAAAACCCGGGCCCGACCGGCTGGAACAGTTCGATCCCGCGCATACGACGGTCTGTCTGCCGCTTGGACCGGGGCAAACTCCGGTCACCGAGACGTGGGAGCTGGTCCAGCTGTCGACCGAGAACCACAATTTCCACATCCACCAGACCAGGTTCGCGATGACCGGCAGCAATGGCGGGGTGTTGCAGGACAACTTCCCGCTCGGCGTGGCGGCGCCCGATCGCTCCATCTCGGACCAGGTAGCGAACAACCAGAACGGCGTCTGCACCATCGCGCAATGGCGCAACGGCCATTGCGTATCGCCCCCGAAGGCCTTCGACATCCCGTTCGCGGAGCTCGGGGAATTCGTCTACCACTGCCACATCCTCGAACATGAGGACGGGGGCATGATGGCGAGGATCAAGGTGGTGCCCGCCGCCTTCTAGGCCCGGTGTTTTGCGGCGCGGGCAATTAGCCCGCGCCGGCCACCGTTCGTCATCGACGGGCTAAGGTTGCACGTCCGGCCGCGCATCTGCGTCGGCCGGTAGCCTCGGTCGCAGTAACCGCGTGCAGGCGATACCGAGGGCGACCATCGTCACCGCGGCGGCCAGCAGCGTCGGTATCTTCCCAAGATTCTGGATACCGAAGCCGTAGGCGATTGGACCGACTGTCTGTCCCATGAAGAAGAAGAACGAATGCAGCGACAGCGCGGTGGCGCGTGCTTCCACCGAGAGTTCGCTGGCGAACACCTGCATGCAGCCGTGGATCATGTAGAAGCCCCAGCCCATGAAGACGAGGCTGAGAAACTGGAACTTCCAGCCGGGCCCGAACGCGATGACCGCGAGTTGCAGGCCGACCAGCGAGGCGCCCGCGATCATCATGCCGTTGACGCCTAGCCGCGGCAGGAAGCGCGACACCGACAGCGTATAGAACAGGCCGCCGACCGCGAACCCCGCGATGACGATGCCGGCGATGGAGAGGCTGGTTTCGCCGAGTTCAAACAGGAATGCCGCCAGATAAGGAAACAATCCCAGCACGCAGCACCCCTCAATGAAGACCGCGGCAAAACAGATCGCGTTCGGATTGGTGAAGATCGTACGGTAGCCTTGCCGAAGCGCGGTCAGGTTCGTGCGCGGCGGCCGCGCCAGTTCGGCACCATGAAAGCCGACCGCGACCGCAACCGAGGCGATAACGACCAGACCGCCGAGCACCGCCAGCACACCACGCCAGCCGAGAAATTCACCGATAACGCCGGAAAAGGAGGCGCCGAGGAGGTTACCGGTCATCGAGCCCGCCAGCGTTCGCCCGATCGCGACCTGGCGCTTCTCGGGACCGACGAGATCGCTGGTCAGCCCAAGCGCGACCGGAAACACACCACCTGAACCGACACCGGCGAGAATGCGCGTTGCGAACAACAGCGAGAACGAGGTGGTCATCGCGCCCAGGATGTTGGCGATGCCGAGCAGCACCAGGCAGCCGATCATCAACCGCGCCTTGCCGAACAGGTCGGCCGCGGCGCCGATCACCGGCTGCACGACCGCAAAGGTGAACGCGAAGCCGGCCGCGAAACCGGCGGCCGTCGTAATGCTCACCCCGAAATCGTCGGCGACGTGCGGCAGGACCGGATCGAGCGCGCGGGCCGAGAGGCTCGCCGCGAAGGTCGCTAGCGCAATGATGTTGAGGGCCGGCGGCAGGCGCTGCTCTTGCGGCCGCAATCCCGTGTGCGGCATCAACGCGCTACATTCTGAGGATTCTTGGCGATGGCATCGAATGCCATCAGCATCCGCACCAGGCCCTCGAACTCGCGCAGCGGCACCATGTTGGGACCGTCCGATGGCGCATGGTCGGGATCGGGATGGGTTTCGATGAACACGCCGGCGACGCCGACGGCGACCGCGGCGCGCGCCAGCACGGGCACGAATTCGCGTTCACCGCCCGATGATGCGCCCTTACCGCCCGGCTGCTGCACCGAATGGGTAGCGTCGAAGACCACGGGCGCGCCGGTGGTGCGCGCCAGGATCGGCAGCGCGCGCATATCCGACACCAGCGTGTTGTAGCCGAAGGAGGCCCCGCGCTCGGTCACCAGCACGTTGCGGTTGCCGGCGCCGGTGATCTTGGCGACGACATTGGCCATGTCCCAGGGTGCCAGGAACTGGCCCTTCTTGACGTTGACGACCTTGCCGGTCGCCGCCGCCGCCTGCAACAGATCGGTCTGCCGGCACAGGAACGCCGGGATCTGCAGAACATCGACGGCCTGCGCGACCTCGGCGCATTGGGCGGCCTCGTGAACATCCGTGAGCACGGGCATGCCGAGCGAGGCGCGAATCTCGGCAAAGATCGGCAGCGCCTGCTGCAGGCCGATCCCGCGTGCCGCCGTTGCGCTGGTGCGGTTGGCCTTGTCGAACGAGGTCTTGTAGACGAGCCCCACGCCGAGCCGCCCGGCGATCTCCTTCAGCGCAGCCGCCACCTCGAGCGCGTGCGCGCGGCTCTCGAGCTGGCACGGGCCGGCGATGATCGAGATCGGCAAGTCATTGCCGAATTTGACCGAACCAGCGCTGACGACCGGCGCGGCTGCGATATTGGCGTTCAACGCATCATCCTTCTTGCAGGCGGACCATGCCGGGCGGCGGCAGGCGGATCAACCCTCCAGCGGCCCCGAATCTCAGGGTTGCGCCACGGGCGATGTCCGCTGCCGCCACGGGATATCGATCACTTCATCGCCGAGAACGCGGTCGGCGCCAGCATCTGATTGACGATGTTGCCGACAATCTGGCCGTCTTCCTCGGTCTTGGCGCGCGCGGTGATCCAGTCGGGATCGGCCGCGAACGCATTCCACTTTTTCTCACGCTCGGCGAGCGATTCCCACGCCAGGAAATAGGTCAGTTCCTGATTGGATTCGCCGACCAGCGTCGTGAAGAACCCGACCGGCCTGATTCCGTGCTTTTCCCAAAGTTTCAGCGTGGTGTTCTCGAAGCGCTTCAACAGCGCCGGCAACCGGCCCGGCACACAGCGATAGACGCGCATTTCGTAGATCATCGGCGTTGCTCCCTATTCTGTTGTTCTTGCGATATCGGGAGCAATTTGTCGCAACAATCCGCGCGTTCGTCAAAGGCTGACGAAGCTTTTAAACCAGCCGCGACTGCACCATCGCCGCCTGAATGAACGACGCAAACAGTGGATGCGGTTCAAAGGGCCGCGATTTCAGTTCGGGATGGAATTGCACCCCGATGAACCAGGGATGGTCCTCATATTCGACGATCTCGGGCAGCACGCCATCCGGCGAAAGGCCTGAGAACTTCAGGCCATGCTGCTCCAGTCGGTCCTTGTAGGCGGTGTTCACTTCGTAACGGTGGCGGTGGCGCTCCGAGATCTCGGTGGCGCCGCCATAGACCTCCGACACCCGGCTGCCGCGCCTGAGCACCGCGGGATAGGCGCCGAGCCGCATAGTGCCGCCGAGGTCGCCTGATTTCGACCGCTTCTCCAATTCGTTGCCGCGCAGCCATTCCGTCATCAGGCCGACCAGGGGTTCAGGCGTCGGGCCGAACTCGGTGGAATTGGCCTGCTCGATGCCGACCAGATTGCGCGCGGCCTCGATCACCGCCATCTGCATGCCGAAGCAGATGCCGAAATAGGGCACGTCGCGTTCCCTGGCGAATTGCGCCGCGCGGATCTTGCCCTCGGCGCCACGCTGGCCGAAACCGCCGGGAACCAGGATGCCGTTGACGTGCTCGAGGAACGGCGCCGGGTCCTCGTTTTCGAATACTTCGCTCTCGATCCAGTCGAGATTGACCTTCACCTTGTTAGCGATGCCGCCATGCGACAGCGCCTCGATCAGCGACTTATAGGCGTCCTTCATGCCGGTATATTTGCCGACGATGGCGATGGTGACGTCGCCTTCAGGATTGCGGACCCGCTCGTTGATCTCGTGCCAGCCTTGCAGCGCCGGTGGTGTTTTGGGCGGGATGCCGAACGCCGCCAGCACCTCGTCGTCGAGACCGGCGGCGTGATACGCCTCGGGCACCGCGTAGATGTTGTCGACGTCGCGCGCCTCGATCACGGCGCTTTCGCGCACGTTGCAGAACAGGCCGAGCTTGCGCCGCTCCTCCTTGGGGATCGGCCGGTCGGTGCGGCACAACAGGATATCCGGCTGGATGCCGATCGAGCGCAGTTCCTTGACCGAGTGCTGGGTCGGCTTCGTCTTGAGTTCGCCGGCGCTCGGAATGAACGGCAACAGCGTCAGGTGAATATAGATGGCATGGTCGCGTGGCAGATCGTTCTTGATCTGGCGGATCGCCTCGAAGAACGGCAGGCCCTCGATGTCGCCGACGGTGCCGCCGATCTCGCACAGCACGAAGTCGAACTCGTCATTGCTGTCGAGGATGAAGTCCTTGATCGCGTTGGTGACGTGCGGGATCACCTGGATGGTGGCGCCGAGATAATCGCCGCGCCGCTCCTTGGTCAGGATGTCCTGATAGATGCGCCCGGTGGTGATGTTGTCGGCCTTGGTGGCCGGACGCCCGGTGAAGCGCTCGTAATGGCCGAGGTCGAGGTCGGTCTCGGCGCCATCGTCGGTCACGAACACTTCGCCGTGCTGGTACGGCGACATCGTTCCGGGGTCGAGATTGAGATAGGGGTCGAGCTTGCGAAGCCGGACCTTGTAGCCACGGGCCTGCAGCAGCGCACCGAGTGCCGCTGAAGCCAGACCCTTTCCGAGCGAAGAAACCACGCCGCCGGTGATGAAGATGTACCGCGCCATGGGACTTAACCTTTAAGGCTACCGGCTCGATTCGCCAAAACGAATCGCACGCCGCAGCGAACAATTTGTTGAGCTGTGGGTGACTTGGAATTTAAAGCGTTATCAGCAACTTGATGGGGATTCCCGATGCCGGATGCCAGATCGCGTCCTGCATGGCCCCCCTGCTTTATTGCGAACGCGGCGCCTGCGGACCCGAGGGCGCCGGCTGATTCTGCTGTTGCTGCTCGTCCGCTTTCTTCAGCGTATCGAGCACGCCGCCCGAGGTCGGCGGGGCGACCGGCACCGCGCCACCTGCCGGCTGCGATTGCGAGGCCGGCGTGCCGATGATCGAACTCGGCTTGCGGTCGTAGCTTGCGTACCAGGACAGGAACAGGCTGGTGAGGAAAAAGCCGAACGCCAGAATCGCGGTCGTGCGCGTCAGCAAATTGGCGGTGCCGCGGCTCGACATGAAGCCGGCGCCACCGCCGACGCCGAGGCCGCCGCCTTCGGATTTCTGCAACAACACGGTCGCGATCAGGGTCGCGACGATCATCAGGTGAATTACGATAGCGACAGTCTGCATCTTCTGCCTTCCGTCACAAACCAAAAGCGCCGCGATCCGGCTGCTCGAGGGGTTTGCGGGGTTTGAAGTTGGCGCGGTGTTACACGATCGGGAGGGGCATTGTCACCCCGGGGATTGGCATCCCCGGGGATTACGCCCCGGCACCGCCTTGGCGTTAGTTAGGGGCAACCGCGCGCAATCGCAAGGAAATCGGCCGCTTTCAGGCTGGCGCCACCGACCAGCGCGCCGTTGACGTTCGAAACTGCCATCAATTCCGCCGCGTTGGAGGGTTTTACCGAGCCGCCATAGAGGATTCGGGTTTTGGCCCCCTCCCCCTTAAATCGGGCAATCAGGAGTTCCCGGATAAACTGATGAATTTGCTCAACATCCTGGGTTGTCGGGGTGAGGCCGGTGCCGATCGCCCAGACCGGCTCGTAGGCCACCACCAGATTGTCCGCGCGCGACCCATCCGGCAGCGAGATATTGAGCTGGCCGCGGCAGATATCCAGCGTTTGCCCCTGATCGCGCTGGTGCTGGGTCTCGCCGACGCAGACGATCGCGGTCAACCCGGCGCGCCAGGCCGCTTCCGCCTTGTGGCGGACCTCAATGTCGGTCTCGCCGTGATCGGCACGTCGCTCCGAATGGCCGACGATGATGGCCCGGGCCCCGGCGTCCGCCAGCATTTCGGCTGAAAGATCGCCGGTATGGGCGCCCGACGGCTTGGTGTGGCAATCCTGCGCGCCGACCGCCAGCGTCGGGACGCCGCGAGCCCTTTGGGCAAATTCCGCAATCAGCGTCGCGGGCGGGCAGACCAGCAGGTCGGCCTTGGCTGCGACATCGGGGGCGCCTGCCAGCATGGCCTCGAATTCGGCCAGCGAGGACTTAAGTCCGTTCATTTTCCAGTTGCCGGCGATCAGCGGCCGGATGGCATCGGTCATGGCGGAATTCCCTGAGGAAATATTTGGGTCACAAATGCGCTAGCAGAGCATGGCGGCCAGTGCCAGAGAGCGTCCCAACCGGACACGGCCGTTAACCGCTTCAATTGGCCCTCCCCGCCATGGTTGCGACGCCGCCGCTGCCACTTTATGATGCTTTATCAACCCGGTGATGCCCGTTCGCGGAACTCGATCCCGAATTCCCCTTGGGCGCGACCCGGTTCCCTCCTGCAAACAAGTTGGACCCATGCTTCGAGGAATGCGGAAAGCCTCATCAAACTGGCTCGGCAAGACGATTATGGCCGTGGTGATGGGCGTATTGATAGTCAGCTTCGGCATCTGGGGCATCGCCGACATTTTCAGGGGATTTGGCCAATCAACGCTGGCCACGATCGGCCACACCGAAATCTCGATCAATGAGTTCCGCCAGCTCTACACCGACAAGCTGCAGCAGATCGGCCGCCAGTATGGCCGTCCGCTGACGACGGATCAGGCCCGTGCCTTCGGCATCGACCGTCAGGTGCTGCAGCAGACCATCGCGGAAGCCGCCCTCGACGAGCAGGCGCGCCGGCTCGGGCTTGGACAGTCCGACGCCGAGACCATGCGCGTGATCTTCAGCGATCCCAACTTCAAGGGGGTCAACGGCAATTTCGATCCGCAGCGCTTCCAGGCCGTGATCCGGCAGTTCGGCTTCACCGAACAGCGCTATATCGCCGACCAGCGCAAGGTATCGCTGCGACGTCAGATCGCCGGCACCATTTCCGCCGGGCTCGAGCCGTCAAAAGCGATGATCGAGGCGCTCAGCCGCTTCCAGAACGAACAGCGCAATATCGAATACGTCAAACTCAACGCCGCGCAGGCCGGAACCATCGATCCGCCGTCGCCCGAAGCGCTGGCCGCCTATTTCGACGACCACAAGGCCCAGTTCCGCGCGCCCGAATATCGCAAGATCGCCTTTGTCGCGATCACGCCGGACGAGATCGGCAAATGGACCGATGTGTCGGATGACGACGCCAAAAAACTGTTCGAACAACGCCGCGGCCGGCTGGGCGCGCCGGAAAAACGCGAAGTCTCGCAGATGGTTTTCCCGAATGAGGGGGAAGCCGCCGCAGCGCGCAGCCGGATTGCCTCCGGCCTATCATTCGACGATCTCGCCAAGGAGCGCGGACTCAAGCCTGCGGACGTCGATATCGGCATGGTCTCCAAATCGGAAATCATCGATCCGGCGGTGGCGAGCGCAGCCTTCTCCCTGCCCACCGGCGACGTAAGCCAGCCCGTGCAAGGCAAGTTCGGCGTTGCCCTGGTCAAGGTTGGCAAGATCGAGGCCGGCGCGGAACCGAAATACGAAGACTTCGCCACCGACCTGAAGACGGAAATCGCCGTCGAACGCGCCCGCACCAAGGTCGCCGAGTTACGCGACAAGATGGAGGACGAGCGCGGCGGCGGCGCCAGCGTCACCGAAGCCGCACAGAAACTTGGCCTTGCCGCCGTCACCATCGACGCCGTTGATCGCTCCGGCCGCACGCCTACCGGCCAGCCGGCCGCCGGCATTCCCGTTGGTCTCGATATCGTCTCGCAGGCCTTCAACAGCGACGTCGGCGTCGACAACGATCCGATCTCGTTCAAGGGCGGCTATGTCTGGTACGACGTGCTCGGCATCACCCCCTCGCGCGAGCGTAACCTCGACGAGGTCAAGGACCAGGTCGAAGCCCGCTGGCACGACGACCAGATCATGAGCCGGCTCAAGACCAAGGCGACCGATATGGTGCAGAAGCTCGACCAGGGCGGCAAGCTTGCGGACGAGGCGGCAACCGCGGGACTGAAGGTAGAAGCCGCGAGCGGATTCAAGCGCGACGCCTCGCTGCCCGGCGTTCCCGCCGGTGTGATCGCGGCGGCGTTCCGTACCGCCAAGGATGGCGTCGGGCAGACCCCCGGCGCCGCCAGCAACGAGTGGATCGTCTTCCGCGTCACCGACGTCACCGTGCCGCCGGTCGACTTTGCCTCGGACGACATCAAGAAGTTGAAGGAAAGCGTTCAGCGCAGCCTGACCGATGAAGTGGTTGCGCAATACGTCACCAAGCTTGAAACCGATATCGGCACCACGATCAATCAGGCCGCCTTCGCGCAGGTGACGGGCGCAAATAACTAACTTTCGAAGGCTCGCGATGCACGACCTCAAATCCATCATCGGAAAAGTCGCCACCGGCGCGACCTTGTCGCGCGAGGAAGCGGCATCCACGTTCGACAGCATGATGTCAGGCGAGGCCACGCCCTCGCAGATGGGCGGACTTTTGATGGCGTTGCGGGTCCGCGGCGAAACCGTCGACGAGATCACCGGCGCGGTCTCGGCGATGCGTGCCAAGATGCTGCGGGTCGAGGCTCCGGCTGACGCCGTCGACGTGGTCGGCACCGGCGGCGACGGCTCGGGTTCGGTCAACGTCTCGACCTGCGCCTCCTTCATCGTCGCGGGAACCGGCGTGCCCGTCGCCAAGCATGGCAATCGCGCATTGTCGTCTCGATCGGGCGCCGCCGACGTGCTGGCTTCGCTCGGGGTGAAGATCGACCTCAGGCCCGAGCAGGTCGGCCGCTGCGTCCAGGAGGCCGGTATCGGCTTCATGTTCGCGCCCTCGCACCACCCCGCCATGAAGAACGTCGGCCCGACCCGCGTCGAACTGGCGACGCGCACGATCTTCAACCTGCTGGGGCCACTATCCAACCCGGCCGGCGTGACCCGGCAAATGGTCGGGGTATTTTCGAGGCAGTGGGTGCAGCCGCTGGCGCAGGTGCTGAAGAACCTCGGCTCCAAATCGGTCTGGGTGGTTCACGGCTCCGACGGCCTCGACGAGATCACCCTCACCGGCCCGACCTTCGTGGCCGCGCTCGAGAACGGCAATATCCGCACCTTCGAGGTGACGCCAGAGGAAGCGGGCCTTAAACGCGTCGGCGGCGAGGCTCTGAAGGGCGGCGACGCCGATGCCAATGCGGTCGCGCTGCAAAGCGTGCTCGACGGCATGCCGAGCCCTTTTCGCGATGTCGCATTGTTGAACGCTGCGGCGGCCTTGATCGTGGCCGGATGCGCTACAAATCTGAAAGATGGCGTGGCGCTCGGCACCAAGTCGCTCGAACTCGGGCGCGGCGCTGGAGCGGCTGAAACGCCTGATCGCGGTCTCCAACAGCTGACCGCGGAGGTCTCGCGATGTCCGATATCCTGACCAGGATCGAAGCTTACAAGCGCGAGGAGATCGCTTCGGCCAAGCGCGCCCATCCGCTGGCGAGCGTCGAGGCGCTGGCGAAGGCGGCACCCCCGCCGCGCGGCTTTGTCAGCGCGATCCGGCACAAGCTCGCGCAAGGCGAATACGCGCTGATCGCCGAAGTGAAAAAGGCCTCGCCCTCCAAGGGACTGATCCGCGCCGATTTTGATCCGCCGGCGCTCGCGAAAGCCTATGAAGCCGGCGGCGCGGCCTGCCTCTCGGTGCTGACCGATCAGCCGTCGTTTCAGGGCCATCTCGATTTCATGGTGGCGGCGCGCGCAGCCACCAAACTGCCGGTGCTGCGCAAGGATTTCATGTTCGACACCTACCAGGTGGCCGAGGCGCGCGCCCACGGCGCCGACTGCATCCTGATCATCATGGCAGCGCTCGACGACGGCGCGGCGAGAGACATCGAGGACGCAGCCCTTGCCCACGGCATGGACGTGCTGATCGAGATCCACGATCGCACAGAACTCGACCGCGCCCTGAAACTTCGCTCGCCGATGATCGGCATCAACAATCGAAACCTGCGGACGTTCGAGACCACGCTGGCGACCAGCGAGGCACTGGCGCCGCTGATTCCCGGGGATCGCCTGATGGTCGGCGAAAGCGGCATCCTTGCACCCGCCGACCTGGCGCGGCTGGCACGCGTGGGCATATCGACATTCCTGGTCGGGGAAAGCCTGATGCGGCAGGCCGACGTCACAGCGGCAACCCGCGCACTGCTCGAACGCGGCGCCGCGCCGCGCGCGACGGGCACGCGCTGACCATGGCGCGAAATTCTTCAAAGGAAACATCCGCCCTCACCCATATCGACGCCAAGGGCGAAGCGCGGATGGTCGATGTATCCGCAAAAGCGGCCACCGAGCGCATAGCGGTCGCGGAAGGCCGCGTCGTCATGAGCAAGGCGACGCTCGATCTGATCGTTTCCGGCAATGCCAAGAAGGGCGACGTGCTGGGCACCGCGCGCGTCGCCGGCATCATGGCGGCGAAGCGCACCCCGGATCTGATCCCGCTGTGCCATCCGCTGGCGTTGTCGAAAGTCATCGTGGATATCGTGCCCGATGAGAAGCTGCCCGGCTGCATCGTGCGCGCCACCGTGAAGGTCACTGGCCCTACCGGGGTCGAGATGGAAGCGCTGACCGCGGTGGCGGTGGCGTGCCTTACGATCTACGACATGGTCAAGGCGGCGGAACGCGGCGTGCGCATCGAAGCCATTCATCTCGTGGAAAAAAACGGCGGCAAGTCCGGACATTATCGCGCCGCGGATTGATTTCCCCGAACCAAGTGGCCGGGCCGGCGTGACCGGCTGAACGCGATGTGATTTCTGCGCGGCGACCTGGACATCCGATCGTGGCGTCGACGTCGAGGGTAGCGCTCCCTCCAGCGAAAACTGGCGCCCCGGCATAGGCATGGCGCGCTTTCTCACAAGCGAGCGCGGTCCGGTTAAACGCCTGTTAACCCAACTTCCTAACCCGACTTCCATTTGCACATCGTAGCTATGTGTTGGGCCTGGGCATTGAGAAACTGCGCCCGGCATCCGGCTCTGGGCGATCAAGATCAATGACGGCAAACGGTACCTTTAACGTCAAGGCTTCCGTCAGCGACAATCCGATCCGCTGGCTCATTGCCGGCGGCGGGCTGCTGATCGCGACAATCGCCATTAGCGCTACGGTCATGGTTGGAAATTTCCGCGAGCGCGCGCTGGACAACAGCAAGCGCGAGCTGGAGAACACCGTGCTGCTGCTTTCCCGCCATTTCGATCAGCAGCTCGAAGACTTCGGCGCCGTTCAGGACGATCTGATCGCATATATGCGCGCGAACGGAATCGACAGCATCGAACGTTTCGAACGCCGGATGGCCAGCCCGGACATCCATCTGATGCTCCGAGCCAAGTTGAGCGCGTTGTCCTATGTCGGCAGCGTCAACATATTCGATTCCGAGGGCGTGCTGATCAACTCCTCGTCGGCCTGGCCCGTCCCGGCGGTCAACGTCGCGGACCGGCCCTATTTCAAGACCTTCAGGAACGACCCGAAATCGCCGGACATGCTGATCGAACCGGTCTACAGCCGGATCACCGGCGCCTGGACCACCGTGATCGCGCGCAAGATCACCGGGCCGCGCGGCGAATTCCTCGGCGCCATCGGACGGGGTATCGAACCGGCCAATTTCGAGAAATTCTTCGCCAGCCTCGCGCTCGGCGACGGCGCTGCGATCGCGATGTTCCATCGCGACGGCACGCTCATTGCCCGCTATCCCCACGTGGATTCGATGATCGGACAGAATTTCGCCGACGGGCCGTTCTTCCAGAACGTCTTTTCGAAATCCGATCACGGAACCGTGCGTTCGGTCAGTCCCGTTGATGGACAGGACCGGCTGGGCGCGGTTCGCGCGCTGAGCCAATTTCCGATCATTGTAGCTGCGACGACGACGGCTTCGGCCGCACTGACCGACTGGCGCGCCCAAATCCGGTTTCTGATTGCTGCGGCCGGTCTGGCGATGCTGGTGATCACGGTGATGCTCTATCTCGTCGTGCGCAAGCTGTCGCGTCAGCACCGTTTGTCGGAACAACGGCTGCGGCTAGAGAAGCTTCGGCTGGATACCGCCGTCAACAACATGACGCAGGGCCTGTTGCTGTTCGATTCGTCGCAGCGGCTCGTCATCTGCAACCAGCGCTACATCGAGATGTACGGCCTGTCGGCGAAGGCCGTGAGGCCGGGCGCCACCTTCCGCGAGGTCATCGCGCACCGCAAGGCCACCGGATCTTTCGTGGGCGACGTCGATCTGTACTGTTCCCGCGTGCTCCGCGACATCGCGCTGCGGCAAGCCATGACCATCGAGACGCCCGACGGGCGCTCGATCCAGGTGGTCAACGAACCCCTGGATGACGGCGGATGGGTCGCAACCCACGAGGATATCACCGAGCGCACCCTCGCCGAACAGCGCATCACCCATCTTGCGCATTACGATGCGCTGACCGATCTGCCGAACCGCGCGCTGTTCCATGAACGGCTGAAGGCGGAGCTTGCGGACATCGTCCCGGGCAAGCAATTGGCGGTGCATTACATCGACATCGACGAATTCAAGAGCGTCAATGACTCGCTCGGCCACCTGATCGGCGATGAACTGCTGAAATCGGTCGCGGCAAGCCTCAGCCGGTGCGTCGCGGCGCCCGACTTTGTCGCCCGGCTCGGCGGCGACGAATTCGCCATCGTCCAGAGCGCGGTCAAATCCACCGCCGACGTCACCGACCTCGTCGACCGGGTTTTCGATGCGATCCGCGAGCCGTTCGAATGTCTCGGTCACCAGTTGACCGCGGACGCCAGCATCGGCATCGCGCTGGCTCCCGAGCACGGCGTCGATCTCGACCAGATCCTCAAGAACGCGGATCTGGCGATGTACGCCGCCAAATCGGCAGGCCGACGCACCTATCGTTTCTTCGAGCCCGACATGGACGCGCGGGTCAAGGCGCGCCGCAAGCTGGAGCTGGATCTGCGCCAGGCCATCGCCGACGAGGCGCTGGAGGTCTATTACCAGCCCTGCGTCAGCCTCGCCAACAACGCCATCACCGGCTGCGAGGCGCTGGTGCGCTGGCGCCACCCCGAACGCGGCATGATCTCGCCCGCCGAATTCATTCCGATCGCGGAAGAGACCGGCCTGATCAACCAGCTCGGCGAATGGGTGCTGACGACGGCCTGCGCGGAGGCCGCGACATGGCCCGACGACATCAACCTCGCGGTCAACGTCTCCCCGGTGCAATTCAGGAGCGGCACGCTGGCGCTGAAGATCGTCGCGGCCTTATCGGCGTCCGGCCTGCCGGCGAGCCGGCTCGAACTGGAGATCACGGAGGCCGTGCTCATTCGCGACGACGAAGCGGCGCTCGCCATTCTGCATCAGCTTCGCCGCATCGGCGTCAGAATCGCGCTCGACGATTTCGGCACCGGCTATTCCTCGCTGAGCTATCTGCAGCGGTTTCCGTTCGACAAGATCAAGATCGACCGCTGCTTCGTCAACGACATCGCCGAGGCGAACGGATCGTCCGGCATCGTGCGGGCCGTGGTGAATATCGCCGCCGAACGCCACATGACGACGACCGCGGAGGGCGTCGAGACGCAGCAGCAGCTCGAATTGCTTCGTGCGCTCGGCTGCTCGGAAATGCAGGGCTATCTGTTCAGCCCGCCGAAGCCGGCCGCGGATCTCAGGCAATTGTTGCTCTCACGCCGCGAACGGCGGTCGGCGGAACAGCCGCCGAGCCCGGCACGCAGGCGCCGGCGGCTTCCCTCTACCGCCTAACGCCTTTCGAAAAGCCCTAGTTCGGAACCGCCGCCTTCGGCGCCGGGGGCACATCCGCATTGACCATGACGCCGTGCAGGAAGTTGTAGGCCGCGGCGAGCGCCTTGTCGTCCTTCTCGTTGGGCGGAACGTAGGACTGCGAGCCTGTCGCCTCCGTGCCTTCCGCGGCAAGGTGCCCGCGCATCGAGGCCTCGCCCTTCAGTTCGGCACGGTCCTTCAGTTCGTCGGGCACCGTCTGCAGCACCTCGATATCGGGCTTGACGCCCTGCGCCTGGATCGAATGACCTGATGGCGTGAAGTACCGCGCCGTCGTCAGCGCCAGCGCACCATTGCCGCTGCCGAGCGGAATGATGGTCTGCACCGAGCCCTTGCCGAACGAACGGGTGCCGATCAGCGTCGCGCGCTTGTGATCATGCAACGCGCCGGCCACGATCTCGGAAGCCGAGGCCGAGCCACCATTGATCAGGAGCACCAGCGGCTTGCCCTTGGTGAGATCGCCTCCCCGCGCGGTGAAGCGCTGGGTTTCTTCCGGCGTTCGGCCGCGCGTCGAGACCACCTCGCCGCGCGCCATGAAGGTCGAGGACACCGAGACGGCCTGATCGAGCAATCCGCCGGGGTTATTGCGGAGATCGACGACATAGCCGGCGAGCTTGTCCTGCGGAATCTGCTTCGAGATATCGGCGATCGCCTTATGCAGGCCGTCGGTGGTCTGCTCGTTGAACGAGGTGATCCGGATATAGCCGATGTCGCCGCCTTCGGTGCGGAAGGTGACCGGGCGCACGCGGATGATCTCGCGCTTGACGGTGACGTCGATCGGCTTGTCCGCGCCCTTGCGCTGGATCTTGAGCCGGGTCTGGGTATCGACCGGACCCTTCATCTTGTTGACGGCCTGCTCGAGCGTCAGCCCCTGAACCTGGTCGTCGTCGATCTGGGTGATGAGGTCGCCGGACAGAATGCCGGCTTTTGCCGCGGGCGTGTCGTCCATCGGCGCGACGACCTTGACCAGGCCGTTCTCCATCATGACCTCGATGCCCAGCCCGCCGAACTCGCCCTGGGTCGTCTCCTGCATGTCCTTCCAGGCCTTGTCATTCATGTAACGCGAATGAGGGTCGAGCGAATTGACCATGCCGTTGATGGCACCTTCGATCAGCTTGCTGTCGTCGGGCTTCTCGACATAGTCGGCCTTCACGCGCTCGAACACCTCGCCGAACAGGTTGAGCTGTGAATAGGCGTCGGTGCCCACGGCGGCCTTGGCGATACTCATCGACAGCGCGCCCTGGGGCGTCGTGACCAGCAAGGTCAGGCAAGCGCCCGCCGCCGCACCGAGGAAAAACAGGATATTCTTGCGCATTGTTCGAAGAACCTTCTCGCTGTCAGTTGCCGCCGCCATGGACCGGTATTTCAGCGTCTCGCCCTCCGCTGAACCCGGCCGATTCACAACACCTTTCCGGTATCTTTGAGGCCGTTTTGCCATGTTGACGGTTTTGTGCCGAAACCACGCTTGGCGCGGGTGCCGAGCCACCAGCCGAATTGCGGCGGTACCGTTCGAAATGGCCCCTCGATGCCCAGTTTCAAGGCAGCATCCAGCGGCCAGTTCGGATTGTTGAGGATTTCGCGCCCGACCGCGATCAAATCGGCTTGTCCGTCCTGCAGGATCTGCTCGGCCTGGTCGCCATGGATGATCAGGCCGACCGCCATGGTCATGATATCGGCATGCCGGCGGACATATTCCGACAGCGGGACCTGATAGCTGTATTTGATCTCCTTGCCGAGAATCGGGGCCTGGTCGGTGATGCCGCCGGAGGAACAGTCGATGACGTCGACCCCCTTGGGTTTGAGGATCTTCGCCAGCCGCGCGCTCTGCTCCGGTCCCCATCCGGCGTTGTCCTCCACCGACAGCCGCACGAACAGCGGCTTGTCGTCCGGCCATTGCGCGCGCACCGCTTCGGTGATCTCGGTGATGAAGCGCATCCGATTCGGTTCGGAACCGCCATATTCGTCGGTGCGCTGGTTGGAGCGCTCCGACAGGAACTGATGCACGAGATAGCCGTGCGCGCCGTGCAGTTCCAGCACGTCGAAGCCGGCCTCGCGGGCGCGCCGCGCCGCATCGCCCCAGGCCTGCACGAGGTCCTTGACCTCCTGGCGCTGCAGCGCCTGCGGCACCGGCCATTTCTCGCTGTGCGCGATCGCGCTCGGCGCCACCGGCTGCCAGGCGTCCCAGTCCTCGATCTCGGGCGTCTGCTTCAACGGCCCGTCGCCTTCCCAGGGCCGGTTGGCGCGCGCCTTGCGGCCTGAATGGCCGAGCTGGATTCCGGCGACCGCATTCTGCTGCTTGATGAACCTGACCAGCCGCTTGAGCGGCTCGACGAAACCATCGTCCCAGATGCCGAGATCACCGACCGTGCCGCAGCCGCGCCGCTCGACCTTGGTCGATTCGACCACCACGAGGCCGGCGCCGCCGGCGGCGAATTTCCCTGCATTCATCAGATGCCAGTCGGTCGGAAATCCCTTGATCGCGGAATATTGATGCATCGGCGGCACCACGATGCGGTTCTTCAGCTCCACGCCCCGGATGGTCAGCGGCGAAAACAGCAGCATTCCCGACATGGGTGATTTCCTCGTTCGGCGGACGGCGTAGTCCCGGCATTCCGCGGGGGGCGCGCGGTCTTCTTGCGCAACGATATACGCGCGCGGGTGCGGCGGCAAAGCCGGAATGCTGCCGATCAGATGTCAAATTCGTAATGGGAGGCAGTCGAAGCCGGCCCGCACTGACGGCCGAACACGACTTGCATTCTCGCGGCGCGATACGCCCGAGCTTTGCTGTCAAATTCCTTACCCTCCGGTCAGAGGGCGCAGGGAATGCCGGGCGCCCGATGCGCCCGATAGCCGCGTGTGCAATGTTATTAGTAGAACGCACACGCGTTAGTCAGGTCACACCGGAATCACCCGGCACTCCCCACGCGATGGTTTTACGGCTTATGTCGTACCCTCCCCGGCGATCGGCTTTCTTGCCACCGTCGCCCCCGAGAAGCTTGCTTCCCAGGAACTTGACGCCAGCGTCGAGGCGTCAGGACCATACGATTTTGCCGTCCGCAGGAAAGCGCTCTCGTCTCCAGCGCTCCCGCGGCCACCGCATCCCACTCCGCGTTTCGTGACGTTGCGCAACGCCCCTCCAAAGGAGCGGGACGGCACGACAGAGAACTGATTTGCCATTTCGGAAAACCAGAATATTTTTGCAAAAGGGGCTTGACACAGGGGGGCCGAAAATCGCGCAGGTGATTTGCCTGGCCGGGTCAGGCATCCCGATGCTGAGCTCGGTGTCCGAGCCCGGCCTGGAAAAATCCGCCGATCATCAAATTGCTTCAACAGGCGCGGGGATTCGGCAATTCAATCGTGGAGGCGCGCTCGAACGTTACCCAAGAGAAGCGACGTCTCGCGCGCTCATCAAGCCGCCAGCGTCGCGTCGATGCGTCCGAGCGCGCGACCGAGCGCTCCAAAGCAGTCCGCGTCGATCTGGGTTCCGACCATCCCGGACATGACCGCCAGGGCCTTTGTGATCGGCATCGCCGCGCGATAAGGGCGCTCGGCGGTGAGCGCATCGAAGATATCTGCGGTGGTGATGATCCGGGTTTCTAGGCAGATCTGGTCTCCCGAGAGACCGCGCGGATAGCCCTCGCCGTCCAGCCGCTCGTGATGCGCACCAGCGATCGGCGCGAGTTCGCGGAACGCACCGATGCGCGACAGGATTGCTTCCGAATGCGCTGAATGCATGCGCATGATTGCCCATTCGTTGTCGTCCAACTTGCCCGGCTTGTCGAGGATTGCGTTGCTGACGCCGAGCTTGCCGATATCGTGCAGCAGCGCGGCACGCTTGAGCCAGCGTCGCTGCTCGGCACTGAACTCCAACTGCTCCGCGATCATGTCTGTAAAAAGCGTGACGCGCTCGCTGTGGCCGCTGGTGTAAGGACTTTTGGAATCCACCACCTGGGCGAAGGCGGCAGCGATGTCGTCGAGATAGTCGTCGTCTATCGGAATGCTCGCCTGCTCCGGCGGTCGAGGCAAAACCGCCTCGTGCCCATCGTCAGTGCGAAGCATATCCCAGAACCCCGGCCGCGCCGCTATGCGCTCAAAGGCGGCTACCAGTTGCGGGTCGAACCAGGCCCCCGACCGGTTCCGGGCTTCGCGCAGCGCCGCCTCTGGGCCGTTTGCGACATGGAACACGTCGATCACCTGTGCCATCAGCGCGATGCGGGAGTAAATCGGGATAGCCGAGCCGCACAGGCCCAGAGGCTTGCCGCCGCCGTCCCAATGCTCATCGAGATTTTTGATGCCGTCGGCGACCGGCTCGGCGAAACGCATTTTGCGGGCAATGTCCGCACCGCGATGGCAGCGCGTCTCTATCAGCTCGCGAGCGATCTCGCCGCCATTCTGGAAGATGTTGACGATTGCGCGAAACCGTTCGGCGAGGCCCGCTTTCAAGCCAGTATGGCCTAGCACGAAGCGCAGCGCCTGCGGCAGGCTGCCGTCGATGAACTTGAAGTCCTGCTTGAAGGAGAGATCATCAGTCAGATACAGCTCGCAGATGCGCGCCGCATTGCTGCTGCAGCCAAGATCCTTCAGCAGCAGCGCGTAATAGAGTTCGGCGATCTCGTCCTCGCTGAGGCCGATTTCCCTGCCGATTTCGACGCCGATACGGCTGCATCGTACGCAATGTCCGGCCGGCTGTCCCTCCGTGAGATCGAGGGCGTGGCTCAGTGCGCTGAGCAGTTCAGAAAGCGTGATCTTGTCGAACTGTCCAGGGGCGAGCGGCGTGGGTTCCATGGTCGAGGCTCCGGGGCAGCTACGGCCGGCAGAAGCGGCCGGATCACATCGCCAAAGCCTCACCAGATCACGAGAGGATTAACAGAGGGTGTTTGGGATAACCACTATCGCGGCTTGACGCCGAGCACGGATACTTTCGCCGTCGTTTGTTCTGAGGGCCAGATGACTTCGGTCAGGCCGGTGGCGACAGCTACTCGCTGCTGTCCATTGGTTTCGTACGTGATAACACCCCCGCCAATGGCGCCCCCGATTTTTTGCCCCCACAATTCGTTGCCGGTGTCGGCGTCGAGCGCGTAGAAGTTGCCGCCCATATCGCCGAAAAACACAACGCCGCCACCTGTCGGCGTTACGCCGCTCTGAACCGGATAATTGGACTTGACGCGCCAGCGCCAGGCGCCTGTATCGGCGTCAAGGGCGTAAACCCACCCTGCCCAATCGAAAACCGGATCAGATTTTCCCCACACATTATAGGGGTTCATCGAATCCATTCCCGACCATGGCTTCCCATCCGCGGTCTTCTCCACCTGCTCCTTCGGCTGGACGGTGACTGTCGTGCACCACTGCACTTCGCCGATCATGACAAGATTGTTCTTCGGGTCGAAGGCGGGGCCATTCCACTCCGCGCCGCCCGTAGAGCCCGGGCAGAAATGCACGGCTTTCCCCGGCTCGAATGGCGCGTCGGCATTATCGATCTTGGTGACGGGAACGCGATAAATCTGCTTTTGCGAAGCAAGGTCGAAGGCATACAGATGCCCGTCCTTAGGCGCTTCAAAAAGGACCTTTCTGCCTGAGGCGGTGGACGCGACCACCGGGGCGGCGGAAACGTCCCAATCATGCCAATCCTTGGGAACAATCTTGAAATGGCCTTTGTAGGCGCCAGTCTTGGCGTCGAGTTCGACGATGGAGCCGGAATACAGATTTTCCCCGTCCCGCTCGCCTAGCGCGAAATCTGGCGCCGGATTGCCTCCCGGCACGTAAAGGACGCCGTTGGTCGGATCGAGCGTGTAGGAGGTCCAGGTTGCCCCACCCGTAATCGGTTGGCCCGACGGCGTAGGCCAGGTCGCGCCGGTGAGCGTCGATGGGGCCTCCGGCCCACGCTCGATGTCTCCCGGCGATTTCGGGACAAGGTAGAACTCCCAGACGATCTTCCCCGACTTGGCATCAAGCGCATACATCCGGCCTTTCACGCCCTTCACATCGCCACCCGCATTGCCGATGAAAATGAGTCCGTTCCAGGCGATTGGCGCGGCTGGCGCACTCTCACCTCTTTTCGGGTCGGCGATACGGGTCTCCCACAACCTTTTTCCGGTCTTGAAATCATAGGCGAGTACGCGCCCATCCTGCGTTCCCCGGAACAGCATATTGTCATAAAATGCGGGGCCCCGACTCACTCCCTGGGGCGACGCCGGCGTGTAAGTCTCGTGGACGCGCCAATTCTCCTTGCAGGTATTGGGATCGAGCGAAAAGATATCGTACTCGGTCGAGAACACGAGCGCCCCTTCGATCTCCAGGAGACCAGAGTTGAAGCCCGTGTACTGTCCCGTGTCATACGTGCACAGAACCGACAACTCGCGGGCGTTCTGCTTGGTGATCTGATCAAGTTCGCTGAACCGCTCGGAGGTAAGGGTCTTGTTGTAACTCGGCCAGTCCTTTGAACCCTCCGCGGCCTGGACAATCTTTGCTTGAGCGGCAACGGGAGCCGCACGGACGGCATCGGGCTGCTCATTCTGCTCGTTTCGCTCTGTAGTCAGCGTGCCCTTCGGCGCATCGAAGAAGCGCACATAGTTTACGCCGAGCCCGGCGATGGGGACCAGGTTGTCCCACTCCCAATATACGATACCCAGAACGACGACAGCGCCAATCGCCATTGCTGCAACGGCCTTGAGGGCGTTCATGAACTATCCTTTTGGAGCTAATCGAGCGCACAAGCGCTTGGATGATGGGAAATACGCGGAACGGAAAAAAGTTCCGTGCTTGAGCGCGTCAACCGAAGCGGCCTTCTCATAACGCCGCGAAGCGTGTATCGGGCACTGCCTGGGCGAGCGCGCAGAGCGCGATCGCCCGTTGCTTGCCACGCAGCCGGACTAAGCCCAGCGATCGCGCTGCAACGCCTGGAGGAAGCACGAGCCGGTCGAGAAGGTCAGCCGAGGCGACGACAGATTCGCCGCTGTCACGGCAGACATCGACCAGGCGCGCGGCTGCGTTGAGCGTGTCGCCCAACAGCGCGATCTCCTTCTTGACAGATCCCATTTCGCCGACCACCACCGGTCCGCAATGCAGGCCGGCGCGAACCTGCGCCATCGTGCCGAACTCGCGCTCGTAGTCCGCACCGTGCGCGGCGAGCCGAGCGAGCGCGGCAAAGCAGGCGCGCACGCAGGTCGCATCCTTCAATCCCCGTGCAAGCGGCCAGGTCGCGATCAACTCGTCGCCGACATATTTATGTATCTGCCCGTCGCGCAGCACGATCTGCCCGCTGAGATCGGTCACCAGGCGGTTGAGCAGCCGATGAAAATCGACCTCGCCAAGTCGCTCGGCGGCCGCGGTCGAGTTCTTCATGTCCATGATCAGGAAGACGCGCTGTTCGATCTTCGGCCGGTGATAACGTCCGGTCATAAAGGACAGCAGCACGTTCCGACCCAGAAGACTGTTCATCTCGAACAGAAAGCTGACCACGAAGGTGGCGCCGAAGCAGAACAGGACGTCGTCGCGCGAGATGCTCACGGGCCGGACCGGCGGATGGTTGGGCACGAGCAGCTGCCCGACGGCGATGGCCGCCAGGAAAACCACGAGATAGACGAGAGATCGCGCGGCGACGGTCACCATGAACGATGCCCTGGCAAGCCGTGTACCGGGTGCTTGCAGGACAAAGGCGCCGAGAGAACTCACGGCGGCGCCGATGAGCACGCCTGTCATAGCGCCGCGGATCAGGCCGCGCAGCCCGGCGGCATCGGCAATTGACGTTTCATATCCGTAACCAGCTCCGATCGCCGCGCCCATCACGACGAAACTCAGGAGTCTCGGGAAGAACAGGCGTATCCGATCGTCGACAACCATGACGCATGCTTACATAAACTGCTGCGAATGGCCAATTCCGAGAGCGCGCAAGCAGACTGTCATGCGCTCGGCGGCGTGCGTGCTGACGCCGTGCTGCGACTATCCATCGGCAAAAATCTTCAAGCTCATCCCGGAAACAGGCTCATCCCGGAAAGCAGTCCTTGCGTACTGACTTGTTCCAACCCCTGGGGATCTCCGCTGGCATTAGCCTCGCGCTTCCGGAACTAGTGTTTACGGATCAATCCGCCTTTGTCCGCTCGCCTTCTCCTTGGAAGTCAGCCCTTTTCAGCGCGACGAAAGGTGCTGAATTGGAATCGTTGAACGGCGCCCCAAGGTGTCGCATGGTCGTGGCGTCGGGTATCGATCAGGATGAAGTCGTTTCTGAGGATCGCGGTCAGAGTGGTCGCGTCATGACGCACGATCGGTAGACCGCTGCATCGATCCGGACCGTCCGGAGCGAACGTCCCGATGATGACGTATCCCCCCGGCTTGAGAGCCTTTTTTAGTCGATCGACGTAAGCCGATTGATCAGCGTGATGGGTCAAGAAGTGGAATGCGGCGCGGTCATGCCACAAATCGTACGTCTGTATCGGCTCCCATCTGGTGACGTCAGCGGTCACCCAGTGGACATCAGCGCCGCGGTCGCCCAGACGTTTCCTCGCGGCGGCAAGGGCGGCTTCGGAAAGATCGAGGACGGTGAGCCGGCTGAACTTTCGGGTGATCAGATCGTCGACAAGACGTGACGCTCCGCCGCCGATATCGATTATGGCTGCATCTTCGGATAGACCAGTCAACGCAATCAAGTCGAGAGATGGCGCAGGATTTCCCTGAAACCAGCTCACCTCCTTCTCCCCCTTGGTAGTATAGACATTTTCCCAATGGGCTTGCCGGTCGATATCGCTCATGAACGAAGTCCTCCAATGCAGATGGCGCCAGGTGGGTTAGAAAATGATTACGCCTCCCATACTTGAGAACAAGAACACGTCGGCTCCTTCGGTCTTCGTGCCATCGGCTCTGCTGCGCGAGGCAAGGCGCCAGAAGAATATTCCGGCGGAGCAGGTGCCTTCCGTTTGTCTGCTCGATCCGGATGGCGATCTGGTACGCGCATTGCGCGGCTCCGGGAATACCAAACCTTTCGCGGGATGGCCATGTTACCACACCGAGCTGGACACATTCTCCCTCGCTGGGCAGGAACTAGGGATCGTCGGACGCGTGGTTGGGGCATCGTTCGCCGTTTTGGTGGCCGAAGAGCTGTTCGCAAGCGGATGCCGGCTTCTGATCAGCTTGACATCCGCAGGTCAGATCGTTCCGTCCGGGCCGCCACCCTACTTTGTCATCATCGACCGCGCGCTGCGCGACGAAGGGACCAGCTATCACTATATGCCTGCCTCCGAATTCGCCGAGGCGGATCCGCAACTCGTTCGGGCTGCGTCGAGTGCCACCTCGAAAACGCGGCCGCGCGTCATCGTGGGCTCGACCTGGACAACAGATGCGCCCTTCCGCGAAACGGCCGAAGCCATCGAAGCCGCGCGAACCAGGGGAATTCTGGGCGTCGAGATGGAAGCGGCGGCGCTCTACGCCTTTGCACGCTCAGCCGGCGTAGGACTTCTTTGCCTCGCCCACGTCACCAACACCATGGGTCAGGACGGCGCCGACTTCGAGAAGGGCGAGGCCGACGGCACCCGAGACGCACTTTCGGTGCTGAGCAGCATCATCGAGGCATTGTCTCCGGCCAGCTGACCGCTGGCCTGCCCGGGCGAGGTCCGAGCGAAGCCGGCCATCCCATCCTTCACCTCATCGATACCTGCCATGGCCAATTTCGGGATAGCGCTATGGCCCGGGACGCGATAGCGAAGGACAAAAGCATCCCCGGGGAGGACACGATGAACGAAGCGACCCGCATCCCGCCGCAATCGGTCGAACTTGGCGCCAGCGGCGAGGAGTTCCAGAACCTGCACGAGCTGATCGTCAAGGCCCGCGCCAACCTCAACCAGAATTCCTGGGATTACATCGTCGGCGCCGCCGAGACCGAGACCACCATGCGCCGCAACCGCATGGCGCTCGACGAGATCGCGTTCCGGCCCCGGGTGCTGCGCAACGTCGTAGAGGTCGACGCTTCGGTCGAACAATTCGGCCGCCGGATGCGCCTGCCCGTGGTGATCGCTCCAGTCGGCGCGCTCGAACTGTTCGAGCCCGGTGCTGCGGCAAGCGTCGCACGCGCCGCCGGCCACTTCGGCGCCGCCCATATGCTGAGCTCTGTGTCCGAGCCCGGCCTGGAAAACACCGCCGAGGCAGCCCCCGATGCGCTGCGGATGTATCAGCTCTATGTCCGCGGCGGCGACGCCTTCGTCGAGGATGTGGTCGGCCGCGCGGTCGCCAACGGCTACAGCGCGTTCTGCCTGACGGTCGACACCGCCCATTACAGCCGCCGGGAACGCGACATCGCCAAGCGTTACGTCCGCGCCAGCCGCGTGCGCGCCACCGGCGGCGATTTCCAGAAGGGGCTGGAATGGCGCACGGTGAAACTGATCAAGGACAAGTTCAAGATACCGCTGGTCATCAAGGGCATTGCCACTGCGGAGGACGCGCAGATCGCGCTCGATCACGGCGTCGACTGGATCTACGTGTCGAACCATGGCGGCCGCCAGCTCGACCACGGCCGCGGCGCCATGCATGTGCTGCCCGAGATCGTCGAGGCGGTGGCCGGCCGCGCCAAAATCATGGTCGATGGCGGCTTTAGCCGCGGCAGCGACATCGTCAAGGCGATCGCGATGGGCGCCGATCTCGTCGGCATCGGCCGCCTGCAGTGCTTTGCGCTGGCGGCCAAGGGCGAGGAAGGCGTGCGGCGCATGCTGGAACTGCTCGAAGACGAAGTGATCCGCTGCCTCGGCCTGCTCGGCGTCAGGAATTTCGGCGAGCTCGACAAGGCCTATCTGCACCAGGCGGCGCCGACCAACCTGCCGCATGTGTTCGGCGCGTTTCCGCTGCTGGACATCGAGCCGTATCGGTATTGAGAGGGCGGAGAACTCTCTTTTGTCGACCCCGCCCCGGCTTTTCCTACCTCGGCCCGAGCCTGAACGATGTCCGCGTTACCCCGAAGAACCGACATCGCCGATGTACGAACATCAGGTCTGAAAAGTGCCCACAAGCGGTCATTTCTCAGCAGGTCATTCAAATTAAGCGGTGGCATCCGATGACGGTGAAGCGGGCGATTCGCGGCGACCGCCTGACGCATTGCTGACTTAAAAAACCGGCCGCAGGGGCCGGGGGTTAACCAAAGTCTGTTGCGCGAGAGGAGAAAACTACCTTTCGCGTGGCGGCGGATAGACGACCTCGGCGAGCGGTTTTCAATCGCACAAGAACTAGGCCCGCCGCAGGATCGAGGACGGGGGGCGACGGCACCGCGGTTCGTCTGTCAGCCCCCGGGGCCGTCCCTCATGATGTAGCCCATCAGGTCGCCCACGTTGTGCTCCAAATCCCGGATGATGTCCTTGACGACGTCTCCGATCGAGATCACGCCCACGACCTTGCCCGCGTCCAGCACTGGCAGATGGCGAAAACCGCGCGCAGCCATCATTGCCATACAGCCTTCCAGCCGATCGTCCGGCTTGACCGTCACCGGGTTGCCCGTCATTACTCGGCCCACCGGCGTCTGCTTCGCATCGAGCCCGGGCAGCAGCACTTTGATGGCGCAGTCACCCTGGGTCACGATACCGACCAGCACGTCGTCGTCGATGACCAGCACCGACCGGACCCGGTTTTCGCGCATCTGGCGCAAGGCTTCGACGACCATGTCGCCGGAACGAACATGGATCAGGGCGCCACGCTTCTGGGCCAGAGCGCTTTTTACTGTGCTCATCGATCTCCTCCCGTGGGCCCTGTCCTGCCCAGCCTTGATGGCCCGCATTGAAGGTTAGTCGAAAGATCTTGCCTTGTCAGCACCGCACCGATGTCGCTGGCGAAGCCCGCCACCGATCCCGACAGCGGGATTTTCACCGCCTCGATGGCGTAGCCCTGCAGCACCTTCACCACTTCCAACTCGAAGCCGCTGCCCTTCCGTTTCGATGGATGTACGTTTCTGCCGCGGTCGCCGGTGCTGACAGAAGGCGCCATGATCTTATGTGCCCCAAAATGGATTCGCCCCCATGAGAGGTCTGCTCGGGTCAAAAGGCGAAATGCTCGCTGCGAGCAGATGTTTTCTGCTCTGCCCCCGATACCAGACATCGCTCAATAGCGTCAGCATGTCCGTCGGTGCTGCCAAGAGCAGAAATTGCCAACGCGTCGGCGTGAAAGTAGCTGCTTCGGTTGGCCACCTTCGTTGTTCGTAGCGTACACGGTCACCACAGATGCTTTCGTGTGTCGTGCCGTTTAGCTTCTCTGCGGGGCAAAACTCCAACTAATTTCTCGCATGGCGCCGGGCGGCCACCACTCACAAAAGCTTCCTGAACCGATAGACTTCGCCCTGATTGCCCAGGTCGCGCTTGCGTTCGATCTTGCCTTCGCGCATCAGCCGGTTCAGCCGGGCACGGGTCCGGCCTTCATCGGTGCCGATCAGCCGCGACGTCTGCGTCACGGTCAGCCATGTGTCCGCCGGCATCTTCTCCAGGATGGTGGCCTCGACGCGACGCGCGTTGATGCCTTGCGGGGCGTTGATGGCACGCTCGGTGATCTTCATCGAGCCGTCTCCTTGCACGGGTCGCCGAAGGTGTGCTCCCTCAGCGCCACCCTGTTTCGGCGGCGCGCCGTTGGCGCGTCGTAGCGAAGCCGGCTACGAAAAACGATTGGCAACTAGGACCCGTTGTCCGCGGGCGGCGCGCGTTTCGCCCTTTTCGCCTTCTGTGTGCTGTCTATCGTGATCTTTTCGATCAGTTCGTTGCAGGTCTTGCGCACCTCCGCCGTCACCAGCGAACAATCCTCGATCTCGAGGAAGATGCGCTTGGCCTCGACGCGGTAACGCGCAGCGGTTTCCTTCATTTCTTCGGTCACGGAGAGCGCATCGCGCACCATCGCTTCGCATTGCCTGACGCGCTCGATCAGCTCCGCGCCCATGGCCTCGATTTCCTTTGCCGCGGACTCGTATTCGCGGACAACGGCCTCCGCCGACAGCTTGCCGATCTCCGTGGCGCCATCACGATGCTCGACATAGTCCGGCATCGAGAGCGACGGGGCACGTACCGCCGGTGGTGCAAAGTCGGCCGCCTGGCTGCGAACCGGCGGACGACTTCGAATTTCCGCCTCGATCTCGCGCTCGAGATTCATCGTGCTGAATATTGGCGGCCTTTTTGACTCGCTCATGATCCAATGCTCCTGAATTGAAATGGGTTACGTAGAAGCGATTAGCCATTTCCGAAATACTGATCCTGAATCGATGATTTGCTCTCTGCAACCGCGCAAGGGATTTCGCGGGTTAAGCTTGTTAGTTAAGCTTTATGTCCGCGCTGCGGGTTAATTCGGGAACCAGAAGTCGCGCCATCGGCGGACATGCAGCATGGCAGCGGCAACCGGGTAGTGGACAGGCCGAGCGAACGTCACGCGGCGGCGTGTCGAGAGCCGCCCATCAGAACCGTCCGTGTTCATGAGATATCCTCCGCGATGCCATCGAGAGCGATGCCGCGACGGACTGGATGCGTTTCGAGACCCCCCGTGTGATTGTAACGCCTACCCATTTGCGATAGACACGGCGCTCTTCGCCGGAATGGGCAATTCCCATCTGATGCAAGGCCTGGGCTGCGCCGTTTTTCCGCCCGGCGCGGTTGGGTCGGAGGCGTCAAAGAAAATTCTGGCATAGTCAGTGAAAGAGAGAGCATGGCGCGCAACATTCTGATCCTCGGAGCTTCCTACGGCTCCTTGCTGGGGACAAAGCTTTTGATGGCGGGTCACAACGTGACCCTGGTGTGCCGGAACAAGACCGCAGAACTCATCAATCGCGACGGCACCGAAGTTCGCATCAAGCTGCGCGACGAGGCGGTACACCGCGCGATCTTCTCGCGCGACCTGTCCGGAAAACTGGACGCGGTCACGCCCGGCAACGTCGACGTTTCCCGTTACGATATGGTTGGCCTTGCCATGCAGGAGCCGCAATACGCCAACCATACGGTCCGGGTTCTCATGGTCAAAATCGCCGAGGCGAGGCTGCCGTGTCTGTCGATCATGAACATGCCACCCTTGCCCTATCTCAAGCGGATCCCGGCACTGGCGGACATGGATCTCGAGGAGGCCTATACCAATGCGCAGGTATGGGAGCGGTTCAAGCCGGGACTGGTGACGCTGTGCTCGCCCGATCCGCAAGCCTTCCGTCCGCCGGAAGAGGCGGCGAACGTGCTTCATGTCGGCCTGCCGACGAACTTCAAGGCGTCGATCTTCGCCGATGAGCAGCACAACAAGGTGCTTCGGGAACTGGAAGCTGACATCGACGCGGTGACGCTGGACGGCCATGACGTTCCGGTGAAGCTCAAGGTGTTCGATTCGCTGTTCGTCCCTCTCGCCAAATGGTCGATGCTGCTGACGGGGAATTACCGCTGCATCACGCTGCACGAGCCGCAGTCGATCCGCGACGCCGTGCACGGCGATCTCAAGCTCTCGCAGTCGATCTACGACCATGTCGACGCCATCGCCCGGCGTCTGGGCGCCGACCCGGCGGATCAGGTGCCGTTCGAGAAATATGCCAAAGCGGCGCAAAGCCTTCTCAAGCCCTCCTCGGCGGCACGCGCAGTGGCCAGTGGCGCGCCGTTCATCGAGCGGGTCGACCTATTGGTGAAACTGATCTCGCATCAGCTCGGCATGGGGAATGCCGAGATCGACCGGACGGTCGAGATCGTCGATCAAAAACTGAATGAACGGATCGTGGCGGGCGGATCCGGCTCGTCGTGACCTGATCCGTCGAGATTTGGTTGCGGCCGCTAGTTGCCGCGATCGATCCGGCGGGCGATGTAGAGGTGGGTTTCGTAATCGACGTCGAAATCCGCTCCCCAATCGTCGATCGCTTTTGCGATGTCACCAAGCAACTCGTCGCGCGTTGCCGGCGCGAGCATCCGGACATCCGATCGCGTGCGCAAAAAATTGATATAGCTCGCTGTCGTGTGCTGCCACTTCCACGGATAGCAGCGGTGCTCCACAGGCCCGAACAATCCCGACTCGTCAAACCAACCCTTGAAGGGACCGCCGGGCAGATACCAGGCTTCGGGCGGCGGCCCCCAGGCACCGGTGTGACGCAGGGATATTTGCTTGAACTCTTCGAGCAAGCCTGCAGGCAGCCCCACCGGGACATGTCCGAAGACGGCCAACGATCCCTCGGACGAAAGCAGCTCAGCGGCTTTGACGAACCGCACCTCCGGGGCGACCCAGTGCCACGACTGAGCGGCGATGATCAGCCCAAACGCCGCCTTGTCGGCGGGCCACGCCTCGAACGTTGCCTCGATCAGTTCAACGTTGGCAAAATTCGCCAACGCCTCGCGTGCCGTGCGGAGCATTTCCGGTCCGGGATCAATCGCGACGATCCGAAAACCGCGCGTCGCGAAGCTTTTGGTCGCCTGGCCCGTTCCGCAGCCGACTTCGAGAATGGCATCGGTCGGCTTCAGCCCGGCGTAGGCGAGAACATCGTCGACGAGAGCTTCGGGGTAGTCGGGGCGTGAGGCCCTGTAAACGCTTGCGACCTGATCGAATGTGAAGCGCTGCTCCATTTCGCCTCATGCCTCGACGGCAGACCCGGTCAGGAGCCGGGAAAATTCCTCGTCGCCGATCTCGGTCTGCGCGATCAGGACACTGCATCGAACATGCTTCACCAGGTAGGTTCCCACCGAGCCGAACCACCATCGCGCCAGCGGCCCGTCGGGACGATGGCCGACGACCACGAGGTTGGCGCCGATCTCCCTCGCGACCGCGGCGATCTCGCGTCCGGCTTCTCCCATGCCGAGCCGCGCCGTCGGCGAGAAGCCCATGCCCTTGAGCCGCTCCACGCCTTCGGCCAGGATCCGGTTGTAGATTTCGGCCTGTTCGCTGATCGGGATGGCAAGCCCGCCCTCCAGGGTTCCGGTGCCGGCCGAAACTTCCACGACGGCCAGCAGGAACACCTGGGCGCCGCAGAGCTGCGCAATTCTTGCGCCCTCCCGCAGGGCCCGCCGCCCCTCGACCGAGCCGTCATAGGCGAGAAGAACTTTCCTGTACAAGAAATCCTCCTTCGTTTTCGATTTGGCTCCCGGTCGAAGTCTAACACTCAATTCCTGGATGCAGTCACCGACATTTTACGCGATCTCAGGGTTTGAGACGGTCGGCAAATTTGGCGTCTGATCCGCCGCTCAACGGCCGACCCTCGCCTGAAGGTGCGCGGGATAGCGGTCCCTCTGCACCGTCACCCTCGACAAGACGGCCTCGATTTCGCCGAGATCGCCGGACGTCAGTTCGACGGCCGCCGCTCCGATGTTCTCTTCCAGGCGGCTGAGCTTCGTGGTGCCCGGGATCGGGACGATCCACGGCTTTTGCGCCAGGAGCCAGGCGAGCGCGATCTGGGCCGGCGTTGCTTTCTTCCGGGCCGCGATCCCGCCGAGCAGATCGACCAACGCCTGGTTGGCTTCTCGTGCCTCCGGTGTGAAGCGCGGAACGATGTTGCGAAAATCGGTGCTGTCGAATTTGGTGTTGGCGCTGATGGCGCCGGTGAGGAATCCCTTGCCCAAGGGGCTGAAGGGCACAAAGCCGATGCCCAGTGCTCGCCTGCCGTGATGCGGAGGGTGCCAAACGGCCGAAGCCGAAGACGCCGCAGGACCTCACGGCCCACGACTGCATCAACATCCGCCTGCCGACCTATGGCGGGATCTATGCCTGGGAATTCGAGAAGCGCGGGCGCGGCCTGAAGGTTCGGGTGGAAGGACAGCTGGTGTTCAACAACATCGCGCTGAGACTGAAGGCGGCGCTGGCCGGGCTGGGCCTCGCCTATTTGCCCGAGGACCAGGTGGAGAAACCCATCGCCGACGGCCGACTCATCCGCGTACTCGCCGACTGGTGCCCGCCGTTTTCAGGCTACCACCTCTATTATCCGAGCCGCCGCCAGCCGGCGCCGGCTTTTACCGTGTTGGTCGAGGCGCTGCGCTATCGGCGTTGATTGAAGAAGAGCCGCCCGGCCCGGGTCGCCGTTGCGGCGGAGCGGCATCGGGTCGCCGTTGCCGGCCTCCTTCGTTTTTCGTACACCGCCGCGATGACAAAGCCCCTGCTCTCCCCCGGCTCCGCCGACGCGCTGCTGTTCGATCTCGGCCGCGTGGTGCTCGATATCGACTTCAGCAAGACGCTTTCCTGCTGGGCCGGCCATGCCGGCTGCGATCCCGCCGATTTCGCCGGGCGATTTTCGTCGCGCGACCAGATCTATCTGCGCCATGAGACCGGCGAGATCAGCGACGCCGAATTCTTCGCGAGCCTGCGCGCCGCGCTCGGCATCGGCATCTCCGACGCCCAGTTCCTGGAGGGATGGAACGCGATCTTCGCCGGCGAAATGCCTGGCATCGCCGGGCAGCTCGCGCGGGCGGCCAAACACCTGCCGCTTTATGCCTTCTCCAACACCAACAGCGCCCATGTCGACCATTTCTCGGCCGCCTATGCCGATGTGCTCGGCCATTTCCGCGAACTGTTCCTCTCGTCAAACATCGGGCTGCGGAAGCCCGACGCCGAGGCATTCGATCACGTGGTGAAAGCGATCGGTGTGCCGGCCGGTCGCATCGTTTTCTTCGACGACCTCGCCGAAAACGTCGAGGGCGCCCGCGCCCGCGGCCTCACCGCGGTTCACGTGACCTCGCCCGCCGACGTCGCCGAGGCGCTGGCCGCGCTCGGGATCTAGAGGTCCGAACAGATAACGGTGCGCATCCGGATACCTCCCGGTGCCCCGCCGTAACGGGCGAGCCGCGGACGGCACCCGACATGGTTAAGGATTGTTTAGGAATCAGTCATAAGGATCGGACCGCTACTTTCTCGAGAGCGGACCGATACGCATGAATGAGCCTGATATCTTAAGCCGCAAGATCCGTGAGCTGAAGGACTGGCAGACTGCAGCCTGGCAGCGGATTGCCGACCCTCTGCTGACGATAATTGAACGCCGTGAAATCCGATATCATCTCAGGGACAGCGAGTTCGAGCTGCGTCACTATCTGGACATGATGTCCGACCGGCTCCGCTTCCGCCCTGCGCCGGTGGAAGAAGTCGGCGACAGCCTGGCAAAGCTGGAATTCCGGCTGCTCGCCTAGCGATCGGGCCGGAATGCCGGGCGGTTTCGGCGTGACCCGCCAAGCCGAACTGGTGCGTCTCTTGCTCCAGAAGTGAGAAGCCGTCGCAACGTTCGATTCTTCTCGCCGACCCACCGGCCAAGCCTTTTGCCTCCGTGCGTGCTCTCCGTTAGAAGGCACGCCACGATCCCGTCCGCCAGGTCCGGCCGGCCCGGAGCGAGGAGACACGCCGTGGCCCTAATGCCGGTTACCGAGGCGCTTGCAGCCGTTCTCGCGGACGCCGAGCCGTTGCCTGAGGAAATGGCCGCGCTGGACGCAGCCTTTCACCGCGTGCTGGCGCGCGACGTGCCGGCCCTGCGCACCCAGCCGCCAGAAGCGATGTCGGCGATGGACGGCTATGCGGTCCGTGCGGCGGATGCCTCGGCCGCGGGGACGCGTCTGAAGGTGATCGGCGAGGTCCCGGCCGGCCGGCCGTTCGGCCAAACGCTGGGCGCCCGCGAGGCGGTGCGGATATTTACCGGCGGCGTGATCCCCGACGGCGCCGACGCCGTCGTGATCCAGGAAGATACCGTGGCCGATGGTAGTAGCGTCACCGTCACCGAGGCCGCGCGGCTGGGCCGGCATATCCGGCCCGCCGGCATCGACTTCCGCGAGGGCGACGTGCTGCTGGCGGGCGGTATCCGCCTCACCGACCGCGATCTGTCACTGGCCGCGGGCATGAACCATCCGGCGTTGCCGGTGCGCCGCCGGCCCAGGGTCGCGCTGCTCGCCACCGGCGACGAGCTGGTGATGCCGGGCACAAATCCCGGCCCCGGGCAGATCGTCTATTCCAACGGCTACGCGCTGCGGGCGCTGGCCCGCCACGAGGGCGCCGACGTCATCGATCTCGGCATTGCCGCCGATACAATGGAAGCCACCGTGGCCGGCATCCGCCGCGCCCGCGACGCCGGCGCCGATATCCTGGTCACGACCGGCGGGGCCTCGGTCGGCGACCACGACCTCGTCAAGCGGTCGCTGGAGGCCGAGGGCGTCACCATGGCGTTCTGGAAGATCGCGATGCGGCCGGGCAAGCCGATGATGCACGGGCGGCTCGGCGCGATGCGGGTGATCGGACTGCCCGGCAATCCCGTGTCGTCCTATGTCTGCGGTTTCCTGTTCCTGGTGCCCTTGATTCGCGCTTTGTCCGGCCGATCGGCGGTTCGGCACGCCCACGAGACCGCGCTATTGGGCCGCGACGTCGGCGCCAATGACGTGCGCGAAGACTATCTGCGCGCGCGGTTGGAGACGCGCAGCGACGGCGCGCTGATCGCCATTCCCGTCGATCATCAGGATTCCTCGCTGTTGGGAAATCTCGCTGCGGCACGGGCCTTGGTGGTCCGTCCGCCGTTCGCGCCGAAGGCGCTCGCAGGCTCGGTGTGCGACATCCTCCGGCTGCCGGCCTGAGCCCTTCAGGCAATCGAAAGCTGCCAGCAAATTCTCGATCGCGTTGACCGGAAATTAAGTGGTTGCGGAACACATATGGAACATATAGTGTCCGTTCATGATTTGTTTCGAGTTGTTGTGTCTATGAGTGGAAGTCGCCTGACTTAGGGTTGCCGATTTCGAGCATCGAAATTGAGCAACGCCTGTCAGGTCCGAGGATAAGCAAACCGGGGATTGGTCGAGATGCTCACGCGCAAACAATATGAACTGCTGCGATTCATCAGCGAGCGCCTGAAGGAAAGCGGCGTGCCGCCGTCCTTCGACGAGATGAAGGACGCGCTCGATCTGCGCTCGAAGTCGGGCATCCACCGCCTGATCACGGCCCTGGAAGAGCGCGGTTTCATCCGCCGCCTGCCCAACCGCGCCCGCGCCATCGAGGTGATCAAGCTGCCGGAGCTGTCCGGCGGCGCCAACAGCCGCCGTGGCTTCACGCCCAGCGTCATCGAGGGCACCCTCGGCAAGGTGCGCACCTCCAGCGGCGGTTCGGAGAACGATGGTGAGCGTCCGGTCGCCGTGCCGGTCATGGGCCGGATCGCCGCCGGCACGCCGATCGAGGCGCTGCAGACCCGCAGCCACACCATCAGCGTGCCGCCGGACATGCTCGGGACAGGCGAACATTACGCACTCGAGGTACGCGGCGATTCCATGGTGGACGCCGGTATCCTGGACGGCGATATGGCGCTGATCCAGCGCAACGAGACCGCCGATACCGGCGACATCGTGGTGGCGCTGATCGACGACGAGGAAGCAACCCTGAAGCGTTTCCGCCGCCGTGGCGCCTCGATCGCGCTGGAGCCGGCCAACGCCTCCTATGAAGTCCGCATCCTGCCGCCGAACCGGGTGAAGATTCAGGGCAAGCTGATCGGCCTGTACCGGAAGTACTGAGCGACGTCGTTCCCCGGCGTATCCGGCGGGCCCGCGCGAAGCGGCGCCCGCTGCAAGATAAGCCATCTCAAAAACGGATTTGTGATTTGGGCCTTTTGGCCCAAGCCGCACAATTGCCCACAAGCGGGCAAAAGCTCCTCGGCTCACTGTCCACTCTGATAGAGGCCTGCGCCTCCTCAGCGACGCGGGTCGGCTATCTCGAACGAGGAGCTTTCCCGATGTGTGACTATAGTATGCACGCTCTGGCGACGCGTCCGGCCAAGGTCGGAGAGACGCTGATCACCACGACCTTCCCCGGCACCTCGACCCGCGGCTTCGCCAGCGAGAGCGATCCCAACGTTGCTGTCTGCATGCTGCCGGGAACGGAGCTCGCCTTCGCCCAGAACGTCAGATACGACAACCGCTGGATCTGGACGCGCGAGGTCAATTTCCGCGTCGGCAAGTTCGGCGAGATCGACCGCCACGTGCCGGACCGTCACCATGATGCGATCGAATTTCCGGACGGCAGCCGTGTGCTGGTGACGCTGCTTTGCGAAGGCCAGCGCGCGACCGTGTTGCAATTGCCGGTGCTGGCGCAGCCTGCGAGCGAACGCGCCCATCCGGCTGTTTCCGGCACGGCCACCCGGACGCCATTATCGGCCGGTTGAATTGGATTGAACGCTTCGCGCGGATGCCCGCCGGTTTCGGCCGGCGGCGCTTGGTATGCGCGTGACCGCAGCGGCCGGCAAGGGCTGGACCGACAAGGCAAGGCAGGGTTGATCATGAGTAACCGGCAAGACCCGCGCGCCGAGGAACTGCATAACCTGAGGCTCGCGCTGGCGACGTTCGCCCTGCAGCTCGACGCCTTCGAAATGCGGGCGAGCGGCGCCTTGCTCGCGGCCCGCCGGGAGGCTTCAATCGCTGCCGCGCGGCGCGATGGCGCGCGGGATTCCGAAGGGGGGAAGTGATTGAGCGTCAACAAGGTCAGCTGGCAGCAAGTCGGCCACGTCACCGCGCCCGGCCGCTACATGTTCCGGTTCGGCTGGCTGACGATCGTGCCGGAGGATATTGCGGTCTGGGAGCAATTCCCGGACGCGGTGTTCGCGCTGGTCAAGACGGCCTCCGCAACCGCCACCGACGAAAACGAGGAATTTCACCTCGGCGCGTTCGAGCTGCGCGACAATCATTCGCTCGAGGAGAAGTGACAAATTGCCGGGCGCGCCCAACGGGTCTGCGCGAAACGCGGCCCGCTGACAGGCTCCGACGCGAACCTGCAATCTCGGGATTCCGGGTTCGCGCTTGCGCGCGCCCAGGAATGACGGAGGCGGCTAACCGCCCTCAGTCTTCTCCCTGCTGATCGGCTTCCGCCGGTGTCGCGTCCACCGGCCGCGCAGCGCGTGGAGGCGGCGCCAGCGTTGTCTCGGTCTCCGCAGCGCCCGCGACCGCGGGCGACCATGGCCGGTCGACGCCACGCGGCTTGACGGCATCGACGTCAAAACCAGTTCCCTTGCGCCGCAGCACGGTTGCGCCCTGCCCGCGCAGACGATCGCCTGACATCACGGCGGAGGCACAGGCCGGCGATGCCTGCCGCACCGTCACCACCAGCGCCGCGCGTTCGCAATCGTCGGTGAGAGCCTCCGGCTTGAGCGCCAGCGCGACCAGGCCGCCGCCGGCAAGCGGCGTCACGCAGCCGGCCTGGTCGCAGGAGACGCCGTCGGCGAGCGAGGCATCGGTGGGTGCCCTCGGATCGGCGTCGGCGGCGAGCCACTCCTTCAAGAGAAACGCATCCTTGGCGGTCCGCATCAGGTGCAGCCGCCCGTCCGGGCCACGGACGCCGACATTATGGCCGTCAGCGGAGATCAGGACATCCGGCTGCGGCACGATAACCGCCCAGATCACCGACAGCGCCAGCACGATCGCGCCCGACCAGCGCAAGGGCGTCCGCAACAGGCCGAGCAGGACGATGCCGACGCTGGCCGCAATCAGCGGCCCGATCCCGAACGCGGCCATGCGGCCGATCGCGCCGGGAAGGTTCGCGACCCACTCCGTTACCGCGATCATCCAGTCGATGCCGAGCCCCATCAGCCACCAGAACACGCCATCGAAGCCGAAGGGCATTGCGGCGAGACCCAGCAAGCCCGCCGGCATTACCAGCGCCGACACCACGGGCATCGCGGCCAAATTGGCGAGCACGCCATAGGGCGTGACGCGATGAAAGTGAAAGGCGGCATAGGGCGTGGTCGCAAACCCCGCCACCAGCGAGGCCAGCGCCAGCGTCATGATCTCGCGCCCGCCCCACAGCGCCACCTTCGCGGTCGCGGAGTTGTCGGGCGAGGCGAACAGCCTGGGCATGCCGATCTGCACCAGCGCCACCAGGCCGAGCGTGGCGGCAAACGACATCTGGAAGCTCGGATGCACCAGCGCTTCCGGCGCGATCGCCAGCACGATCAACGCTGCGACCGCGAGCGTGCGGAAGGTGATCGCGCGGCGGTCGACCATGACGGCGATCAGCACCACCGCCGTCATGAAGAACGAGCGCTGGGTGGCGACCTCGGCGCCCGACAGCAGCAGATAAAACAGCGCCGCGGCGAGCGCTGCCGCCGCCGACCATTTCTTGATCGGAAAGCCGGATGCGAGCGCGGGGATCAGCGCCAGCAGCGCCCGCACCGCGAAGAACACCACGCCGGCGACCACCGCCATGTGATAGCCCGATATCGACAGCACGTGGCCGAGGCCGGAGATGAACATGGCGTCGTTGACCGGCGTGGTGATGGCGTCGCGGCGGCCGGTCAGAAGCGCGGTCGCGATCGCGCGCTTGTCGCCATCGAGCGTCATCCTGATCCGCGCATCGATCGCGTCGCGCAGATTTTGCATGAAGGCGGCGTAACGCAGCGCCAGCCCGCCGCTCGCAGGCGGCTCGGTGGTCTTGATCGAGCCTGTGACAAAACCAGAGGCGCCGATGCCCTGAAAATACATGTCGCGGCCGAAATCGTAGCTGCCCGGCCGCATCGGCGACAGCGGCGGCTGCAGCCGCGCCTTCAATTCGACGAAACTGCCGACCGCGGGCGCGGTGCCCTTGCGCACCGACAGCCGGACGCGCTCCAGCTTTATCTGCGAGCGCGGGCTTTCCATCGACGCCACGCGCAGCACAAAACGATCGGTGCGCTCGCGGATGTCGCGGGCCTCGACGAAACCGGACAGCGACACGCCGAACATCGGCCGCGCCAGCACGCCATGGGCGATATGCGCCGTCCTCCAGGTCGCGGTAGCAAAGCCCGCGGCGACTGCGGCGATCATCACCGCGACGGGAAACAGCTTCTGCCGCCGCATCAAGAACGCCGCCAGGCAAAGCCCCGCCGCCGTCACGGCGGCAACCGGCAGGACCGGTTCGTGATCGGCGGCAAAATAGAACGCGATACCGGTGCCGAACGCGACGGGCACCCAGGGCAACAGCCGCCCGGCGCCCGCCTCGGCGCGGATCCATTCCCGCAGCTTTGCGGCAAACGACGACCAGGTAGAAAACCCGGAAGGAGCGAAGCCGCCGGCCCGCACCGCCTCGCCCGGCGGCCACGTTCCCGCAATCCCCCGCGTCCGGGCCCTGCTACCCTCAGCCATCCCGGTACACCCACCGATCCCGTCCGGAGCCCGATGCTATCGAAAGCTGCGACGGTGCGGATAGCGGAACGAATGCGGAATCACCGGGAAAAAGGGCGTTAGCATCCGGTTAGGGAAGTCCCGCTAGGCTGCCCCGTTGTTGCGACGCGCTGTTTTGAAATTAAGAGGTCCCAGCCGCTTTTTTAACTCTGGGTTTGAAATGCTTGTTCATTTCGTCACCGATGAGCCCAACAAGATACCGGCCGTCCGCGCGATGCTGGAGCCGCGGTATCACATCGTCCCCCGCCTGCTGGGAGGGGGTGACCCGCAAATCGCATCACACGGCGTGCTGATGGTCGACGCTGACCTGCGCAAGACGGCGCGAGTCGAACAGATCAAAATAGTCTTGCGCGAGCTTGGCTCCATTCCGGAAAAGCTGTTTGTCGTCCAGAACCACGTTCGGTCCCTCGTTGCGCAGGCCTACGCGCTCGGAGCGACCGCGGTGGTTTCGCGCCCACGCGAAATCATGCCCAAACTGGCGCAGATCGCGGCGAAAGCCGCACAGGGTGGCGTTGCCACTGTCTCACCCGAAATCACGAATAGCGCGACCGTCTTTGCGGCCATGTTTTCTGCCCTGCAAGCCGGCAAGGCGATACGCCTTTCGGATGCAGAATACGCTACTGCACAAATCATCGACAGCATCGCGCGAAACGGCCTTAGCGCGTGGCTTGACGAGGTACGCCTCTATCATGAAGGAACGTTCCAGCATTGTCTGCTGGTCACGGGAGTGGCAGTGGGCTTTGCATTCGATATCGGGTTCGCGGCTGCGGATGTAAAACGACTGGGAATGGCGGCTACGCTCCATGACATCGGGAAAGCCCACATTCCCCTGTCGATTCTCGACAAGCCCGGAAGCCTTGACCCGGCTGAAGACGAGGTCATGAGACGTCACCCGGTGATCGGGTACGAGTTATTGAAGGATATCCCCGAGGTCGGCCCGGAGATTCTCGACGGCGTAAGGCACCACCACGAATATCTTGATGGTTCCGGTTATCCTGACGCGCTGACGGCGCCGGAGATTTCCGATCTGGTAAGATTGCTGACGATCTCCGATATCTTTGCCGCGCTTATCGAGTTGAGGCCGTACAGACCGGCAATGCCCCGCGAGAACGCCTACAAAATCCTGTGCGGCATGGAAGGAAAACTGGAACGATCGCTTGTCAAGGCGTTCCGGAAGGTGGCGCTCGTGGCATGAAGAAAATCGCAAACCCATGGCGCAGGCGGATCCTCCCGCGGATCTGAACCGGGGCGATCCTCCTCGCGATCTGGCCGGCCTCAAAGCTGCGACGTCACTCCCGAAGCGCGAACTGAAAGCGCAATCGATTGGCGATTTCCTCGACGCGCCGTTGATATCCGATCAAATCGCCCGGAGACGAAACGACCGTCGGCTGCCAGCCGTAAGCGTGGTCCCTGCGTATCTCGATACCCAAATCTCTTACACCAAGCGCAGAAACGATCATGTCAGACAGCTGTGCAGCAGTTCTGAGTTCCTTGTTCATGAATGGATCATCCCCTAATAACCAGCCCGGGGCCCCCTGTGATTTTACGGCGTACGCTCTGATTCCCACCAGCCTGAATAAAATTCACGTCGCAACAACGAGCGGTAACCCGGTCTGCGACGCGCCCTCAAGCCGCCCGAATCGCAATCGCAGCTGGCTTCATCGACGCGGCGGCGTCGATGGCTCCAGAGACTTCCGCCTCATCGCGATTTCAACCTCAACCACTGAACCGATGGGGCGGGATTTTTTTGGCGGGGCACCTCGAGGTCCCTTTGCGATAAAGACAATGCGCGGCTGCGTCCGCGCCGATCCAGCTTTGAGCAGAATGGCCGGGAAAGATATGCGCGTCGGGAACCATTCGCGTCCACTGCGCTTGCCAGAGTTCCATGACCAACGACAAGATGCCATTATCCGATCTCGGACTCGAGCGAGCCATCGCGCTTCGCTGGGTGCTTCGCGACATCAAGGCCAAGCGCCTGAAACTGTCGCCGGTCAGCACGATCGATCTGAACATCCTGACCGAGCTCGGCCTGATTGAGATGCGCGACGATGTCCCGGTGCTCACCAATACCGGTCACGCTGCGATCGATTGACGGCAAACCGATCCGGCGCGACGACGAGGCCGCCTACAAGCAGAAATCGCAAGAGCGATTTCCTGGCCGCCGGCTTCCGGTCGTTAACCTTTGCTAACGCAGTACCGCTAGGCTTTGCGAATCAACCGGGGCCTTCGCCATCAAGGATTCGCCCATGCTGCGCAGGATCGTGCTGTCCGCGTTTGCCATCTGCGTCAGCGCCATCAGTGCCGGCGCCGCCGATCTGCCGGCGCAGAGTCCGCTCGGCCGAATCTTCGCCGAACCTGCGGTGACGGGGAAGAGGGTCGTGGTGGTTCGGCAACGCGAATATTCCGGACCCATCATCCCCTACACCAATCTGCCCAACCCCGTCTGGAATCGCGGCGTCTACAATTACGGCTCGTCCTGGTCCTATTACGATGGCGGGCCCTATTACGGCGGGCCTTACACGCCGAGCTTCGTCCGCCTGCCCTATGTCTGTGGCCTCCTGGGCTACTGCTTCTAGAGCATGATCGGTTCTGATTAAATCAGAACCGAAGCTCCGGATTCTTGTTTTGACGCGTTTTCTTCACGCGAACCGGTATCCACTTCGCTCGAAAACGCTCTACAGCAGCGGCGTCTGCGACGAGACGTGATGGCTGGCGATTTTCCAATCGCCGTCCTCGCGCGTGATCACCCAGGTGATCTTGACCGACAGCGGCGCAGCACCTGCCTCGACGACGAAGGTCGCAATCCCGGCAAAGTTGATCAGATCGGCATTGACCTGCGCGGTTGCCCGGTCGGTGAATTGAACCGTCGGCGAAGCCCAGCGCGGCAGCGCGTTGAAATAGGCTGCGACACCTTCGCGGCCGCGGTAGAGCTGAGATTTCGATCCGAAGAAGAAGACGTTCTTCGAGTAGAGCGATGCGAGCGTTGCGGCGTCGAGCCGGTTGAACGCGGCCGACCATTTTCCGATGATGCCGGATACTGTTTCGTCGGCAGCGCTCGCCACGGCCTCAGCCCTTCCCGCCGCCGACTTCCTTCGCAAACGTATCGCGCAGGCCGATGGTGCGGTTGAACACCGGACGGTCCGGCGTCGAGTCCCGGTCGCGGACGAAATAGCCCTGGCGTTCGAACTGCACGACGTCGTTCGAATGGCTTGCCGCGACGGAGGCCTCGATCCGGGCGTCCTTCAGTATTTCCAGCGACTGCGGATTGAGGTCGGCGGCGAAGTTGCCGGCGTCCGGCGAGGGCTTTGCAAACAGCTGGTTGTAGATGCGGATCTCGGCGGGCTTGGACTGCGCGGCCGGCAGCCAATGCATGGTGGCCTTGACCTTGCGGCCGTCGGGCGCATTGCCGCCTTTGGTCGCGGGATCGTAGGTGCAGCGCAGTTCGACCACTTCGCCGCTCGCGTCCTTGATGACATCGTTGCACTTGATGAAATAGGCGTAGCGCAGCCGCACTTCGGTGCCCGGCGACAGCCGGAAAAACTTCTTCGGCGGATTCTCCATGAAATCGTCGCGCTCGATATAGAGCTCGCGGCCGAACGCGATCCGGCGGGTGCCGGCGGCGGGATCGTCCGGATGGTTGATGGCCTCGAGCTCCTCGCTCTTCCCTTCCGGGTAGTTCTCGATCACGACTTTCAGCGGCCGCAGCACCGCCATGCGGCGCTGTGACGTCCGGTTGAGCTCCTCGCGAATGCAGAACTCGAGCATGCCGACATCGACGACGCTGTTGGCCTTGGCAACCCCGATGCGCTTGACGAATTCGCGGATCGCCGCCGGCGGCACGCCGCGCCGCTTCAGGCCCGCCATCGTCGGCATGCGCGGATCGTCCCACCCCGCGACATGGCCGTCGCGCACCAGCTGGGTGAGCACCCGTTTCGACAGAAGCGTATAGGTCAGATTGAGCCGCGCGAATTCGTACTGGTGCGGCGTCGAGGGCACCGGAAGCTTGGCCAGGAACCAGTCATAGAGCGGCCGGTGATCCTCGAATTCCAGCGTGCAGATCGAATGCGTGACGCCCTCGATCGCGTCCGACTGCCCGTGAGCGTAGTCGTAGCTCGGATAGATCGACCATTTGTCGCCGGTGCGCGGATGGGTGGCGTGCAGGATCCGGTACAGCACGGGGTCGCGCAGATTGATGTTGCCGGAAGCCATGTCGATCTTGGCGCGCAGCACCCGCGCGCCGTTCTTGAACTCGCCGGCCTTCATGCGCCGGAACAGATCGAGGTTTTCCTCCACCGTGCGGTCGCGGAACGGGCTGTTCTTGCCGGGCTCGGTCAGCGTGCCGCGCGCCAGCCGGATCTCGTCCTGGGTCTGGTCGTCGACATAGGCGAGGCCGGCGCGGATCAGGCCTTCGGCCCAGTCATAGAGCTTGTCGAAATAATCCGAGGCATAGAACAGGAATTTGCCCCAGTCGTAGCCGAGCCAGTGCACGTCGGCCTGGATCGAGTCGATATATTCCTGCTCCTCCCTGGTCGGATTGGTGTCGTCGAAGCGCAAATGGCAGCGGCCGCCGAATTCCTGCGCGATGCCGAAATTGAGCGCGATCGACTTGGCGTGCCCGATATGCAGATAGCCGTTCGGCTCTGGCGGGAACCGGGTCACGATCGTCGTCTGCCGCTTGGCGTCCAGGTCGGCCTGGACGATGTCGCGAATGAAATCGCGCCCCGCCTCTGCCGCCACCGTTTCTGCTGTCATTTAGGGGTTCCTGTTCGGGAATCTGCCGACCTTCTGCCAAATCGGCCGGCTCCACGGAAGGCTTTAGTTATTAACGGTTCCTGCTATACACCACCGCGCCTGCCGCATGCCCCCTTTGTTCGCAACCTGCTCTTGTAATGACCAATTCCGTCGTCACCCGCTTTGCCCCCTCGCCGACCGGCTTTCTCCATATCGGGGGAGCCCGCACCGCGCTGTTCAACTGGCTCTACGCCCGGAAGACCGGCGGCAAGATGCTGTTGCGCATCGAGGACACAGACCGGGAACGATCGACCGAGGCGGCGATCGCGGCAATTCTCGACGGATTGAAGTGGCTCGAACTCGATTGGGACGGCGACGTCATCTACCAGTTCAGCCGCGCCGCCCGCCACCGCGAGGTCGCCGAACAATTATTGGCCACCGGCAAGGCCTACCGCTGCTACGCCACGGCGGAACAGCTCACGGCGATGCGGGAAAAGGCCCGCGCCGAGGGCCGCACCCGCCTCTATGACGGGCTATGGCGGGATCGCGACCCTGCCGAGGCGCCCGCGGGCATGAAGCCCACGATCAGGCTCAAGGCGGTCCAGACCGGCGAGACCGTGATCGAGGACCAGGTGCAGGGGCGCGTGGTCTGGCAGAACGAGAACCTCGACGACCTCGTGCTGTTGCGAGGCGATGGCAATCCGACCTACATGCTCGCGGTGGTGGTCGACGATCACGACATGGGCGTCACCCACGTCATCCGCGGCGACGACCACCTCATCAACGCCGCGCGCCAGAAGCAGATCTACGATGCGCTTTCGTGGGACGTACCCTCGATGTCGCACATCCCCCTGATCCATGGGCCCGACGGCTCGAAGCTCTCCAAGCGCCATGGCGCGCTCGGCGTCGACGCCTACCGCGCCATGGGATACTTGCCGGCGGCGCTGCGCAATTATTTGGTGCGGCTCGGATGGAGCCATGGCGACCAGGAGATCTTTTCGACCGAGGAAATGATTGCCGCGTTCGACCTGTCGGGTGTCGGCCGCTCGGCCGCCCGCTTCGATTTCGCCAAGCTGGAAAACCTCAACGGTCACTACATCCGCCACTCCGACGATCAATCCCTCGTGAAAATGTTCGAGGGCGTGCTGGACTATGTCCCGGGCGGTACCGATTTGAAGGCAAAACTCAACGACACCACCCGCGCGCAATTGCTGCAGGCGATGCCGAGCCTGAAGGAGCGCGCCAAGACGCTGATCGAGCTGATCGACGGCGCGTATTTCATCTTCGCCGACCGGCCGCTCGAGATCGAGCCAAAGGCGCAGGCCGTGCTGACCCCGGAAAACCGCGAACTGATCGGCCGGCTTCGGCTGGCGCTGGAAGCGGTGACCCCGTGGACGGCAGCGACCACGGAAGCCGCGATGCGGGCCTTCGCGGAGGCGAACAACCTCAAGCTCGGCTCGGTGGCCCAGCCGCTGCGCGCCGCACTGACGGGCCGGACCACCTCGCCCGGGATCTTCGACGTCCTGGCGGTACTGGGACGCCAGGAATGCCTCGCCCGGCTCGGCGATCGGGCCCTATCATAAGGTGGTATTTACCGCGTCGCACCGCCCATCTTGCAGTGCAAACAGCAATAAGATACCCATCTATCAGGTGCTTCTAGAATACCCGGCCTCCCACGCCATTTGCTAACCATGGCGCCCGCGGCCGCCTCCTTTTACAACGATCTCATCGGGGACTTCACGATGGACGCAAACTCCAAAACCAAAACCGCAACCCTAACGGTCGGCAACAAGACCTACGATTTCCCGATATTGAGCGGCACCGTCGGGCCCGATGTCATCGACATCGCCAAGCTCTACGCCCAGGCCGGAATGTTCACCTACGATCCCGGCTTCACCTCCACCGGCAGCTGCCAGTCCAAGATCACCTACATCGACGGCGACGCCGGCATTCTCGAATACCGCGGCTATCCGATCGAGCAGCTGGCGGAAAAAGGCGACTTCCTCGAAACCTGTTATCTGCTGCTGTACGGCGAGCTGCCGACCAAGGTGCAGAAGGCCGATTTCGACAACCGCGTGATCCATCACACGATGGTTCACGAGCAGATGGCGCGGTTCTTCCAGGGTTTTCGCCGCGACGCCCACCCAATGGCAATAATGGTGGCGGCGGTCGGCGCGCTGGCCGCGTTCTACCACGACTCCACCGACATCAACGATCCGCAGCAGCGCATGATCGCCTCGATGCGCATGATCGCGAAGATCCCCACTTTGGCGGCGATGGCGTTCAAATACACCATCGGCCAGCCATTCATGTATCCGAAGAACTCGCTCTCCTTCGCCGAGAATTTCCTGCACATGTGCTTCGCCGTGCCGTGCGAGGAATACAAGATCAATCCGGTGCTGGCGGATGCGCTCGACAAGATCTTCATCCTGCACGCCGACCACGAGCAGAACGCCTCGACCTCGACGGTGCGCATCGCCGGCTCCTCCGGCGCCAACCCGTTCGCCTGTATCGCCGCCGGCATCGCTTGCCTGTGGGGGCCGGCTCATGGCGGCGCCAATGAGGCAGCACTGGCAATGCTCGCCGACATCGGCTCGGTCGACAAGATCCCGGATTTCATCAGGCGGGTGAAGGACAAGAACAGCGAAGTCCGCCTGATGGGCTTTGGGCACCGCGTCTACAAGAACTACGATCCGCGCGCCAAGATCATGCAGAAGATGTGTCACGCGGTGCTGAAGGAAACCGGGCACGGCGACGATCCGATGCTGAAGGTCGCGCTGGAACTGGAAAAGATCGCGCTCAGCGATCAGTATTTCATCGACCGCAAGCTCTATCCGAATGTCGACTTCTATTCGGGCATCACGCTGAAGGCGATGGGCTTCCCGACCTCGATGTTCACCGTGCTGTTCGCGGTCGCGCGCACCGTCGGCTGGATCAGCCAGTGGAGCGAGATGATCGAGGACCCGCAGCAGAAGATCGGCCGTCCGCGCCAGCTCTATACCGGCGTGACCCGCCGCGACTACGTCGAGATTGCCAAGCGCAAGTAAGGCGCGCGAACAACTCACCGCCATTTGCGGCCGGATGCTCACGCGTCCGGCCGCAATTTTTTGACCGTAGGGTAGGCAAAGGCGCGTTTTGCGCCGTGCCCACCATCGCGCCAAACCGTCGTCTGGAATGGTGGGCACGCTTCGCTTTGCCCATCCTGCAATTCTAACCCGGCCGCCGCGCCTTGCGCATCGTTGCCAGCACGATGTCGGCGGCGCGGACGCTCGGTGGCTGGTTGCCGGTCGACAGGATGCCGTCGATCCGCGCAAACGCCTCGAGCTGACGCCGGCGCATCGGCGTATCGTCGAGCACCTCATGCAGGGCCCGCGATAATTTCTCCGGCGTGCAATCCTGTTGCAGATATTCCGGCACGACGTTCTCGCCGACGACGAGGTTCGCCAGAATGACCGACTTCACCGCGATCAGGCGCCGCATGATCCAGGCCTCCGCCGCGCCGACCCGGTAGGCCGTGACCATCGGCACGCCGGCGATGGCAAGCTCCAGCGTCACCGTCCCGGACTTGGCGAGGGCCGCGCGCGCGATCCGGAACGCCGAGCGCTTTTCCTGCTCGCCGATCACGATCCTGGGCGCGATCTTCCAGCTCCGCACCCCCTCAGCGACCGCTTCCTGCAGATGCGGCATGGTGGGAAGCACGGCTTCGAACGCCGCGCCCTCGGCGCCGAGCCGCTCCAGCGTTTCGCCGAACACCGCCAAATGGTGACGGATCTCGCCGCGGCGGCTTCCCGGCAGCACCAGCAGCACCGGCGGCGCGTCGTCGCGGCGTTTCCGCTCATCGACGGAGGGCCGCAAGGTTCCGATCTGCTCGGTCAGGGGATGGCCGACATAGCTGCAGGGCGGCCCGCGCAGCCGGCGATATTCCTCCGGCTCGAACGGCAGCAGCGCCAGCACGTGATCGACATAGGCGCGCATCGCCCGCGCCCGGCCCGGCCGCCATGCCCAGACCGAGGGAGAGACATAGTCGACGATCGGAATCGAGGGATCGCGCGCCCGCACGCGCCGCGCCACCCGGTGGGTGAAATCGGGACTGTCGATGATGACGAGCACGTCGGGGGCGGCCGCCGTGACCGCGGTGGCGGTCATCCGGATCAGGCCCAGGATCTTCGGCAGCTGCCGCACGACCGCGGCGAGCCCGATGATCGACAGCTCCTCGATCGGAAACAGCGAATTGAGCCCTTCGCGAGCCATCGCCTGGCCGCCGACGCCTTCGAAGCGCACGGCATCGCCGAGGCGCTGGCGCAGCACCTTCATCAAATTGGCGCCGAGCCGGTCGCCGGATTCCTCGGTCGCGATCAGGAAAATCCGTCGCCCGATGGTTGCGGGTGCGCGCGCAGTCATCACGCCGGCAGACCCGTCACGAAAAGACCGGCAGCGTCGGCAGCCTCGATCACGGCCTGCGGCTCGACGACGATGGTATTGCCGGCGACGACGGCGATGCCTGCTAGCTGGGCGGCGGCTGCGCCCTCGATGGTTCGTGGCCCGACCGCCGGCAGATCGAACCGCAGATCCTGGCTGCTCTTCGGCGCCTTCACCAGCACGCCGCGGCCGGCCTTGGCGCGAATGCGGCCCTCCTGTCGCAGCCGCGCCACGCGCGCCAGGAGGCCGTCGGTGCCTTCGATATCCTCCACGGCGACGACATGACCGTCGATCACGATCACGGCCTGGCCGATGTCGAACGGGCTGAGCGCGCGCAGCACCTCACGCCCCCTGGCGATGTCGGCTGTGGCGTCATCATCGGGCCTCGCGCCGGCGAGACATCCCTCCGGCACCAACAGGTCCGGGGCGACGTCCTTGATTCCCACCATGCGAAAGCCGTCCCGTTCGAGAATGCGGCCGATCCCGGACAGCAGATGATCGTCGCCGCCGCGGAAGGCGGCCCACACCCGTCCCAGCACGCGCAGCGTGCCCCAGTCCAGCCTGACCTCGGAGAGCGCAGGCCGCATCAGGGCGCCGATGAAAATCAGATCGCGGCAACCCTCGGCGCGAAACAGCCTGGTCGCCCGGCCGAGCTGGCCGACCGAAATCCAGTGGTGGCGAAAACGCTCCACCTGTTCCGGATCGCAGGCGCCCTTCAACGCGAACAGCACGGGATGGCCGCCGCGCGCGAGCAGGGAATCCGCGACCGCGAACGGCATGGCTCCGCCGCCCGCGATCACGCCGACGGCTGGGGAAGTTTGCAAGGCCGCTGTCATCATGGCTGCGGCGATCCCGTCATCAGCTGTTGCCGTCGTCGGCCGGAAGACACAGCGCGCGGTGCTTGCCGGCGTCGATGAAGGCGAGGATTTCCGCGATCGCCGGATCCTTCGCGGCCAGCGGCTGCACCGCGCTCAGCCGTTCGGCGAAAACGCCCGGACCGTGAAACAGTTCTTGATAGAACGACCGCACGGTCGCCAGCCGCTCCTTGGTGAACTTGCGGCGCTTCATGCCGATGATGTTGAGCCCCTCGAGGCTCGCATACTGGCCGTTGACGAGCCCGAACGGAATGACGTCGCCGCGCACGCCGCAGACGCCGCCGACCATCACCTGCGATCCGATCCGCGTGAACTGATGCACCGCCGACAGCCCGCCGATGAACACGAAATCGCCGATCTCGCAGTGGCCGCCGAGCGTGGCTGACGTCGCGAAGATCACGTCGTTGCCGACCTGGCAGTCGTGACCGACATGGCTGCAGTTCATGAAGTAACCGCGGTCGCCGACGCGGGTGATGCCGCCGCCGGCAACGGTGCCGGCGTTCATGGTGGACTGCTCCCGGATGGTGCAGCCATGGCCGATCTCGAGCCGCGTGAGTTCGCCGCGGTAGCTCAGCGATTGCGGCGGGGTGCCCAGCGAGACGAACGGGTAGATCGTGCAATCGTCGCCGATGGTGGTCTGCGCGGTGATATGCACATGCGCGATCAGCTTGCAATTGGCGCCGATGACGACATTGGGGCCGATGATGCAGTAGGGACCGATGGTGGTGCCCTCGCCGATCACAGCGCTGTCTTCAATCCGCGCGGTGGGATCGATCCTGCTCATGGTCCGCTATTCGCCGAAATTGCCGTTGGTGTTAGGTTTTCGGTGGTTAGCGCGGCGTTCCGGCACTGTCCAGTGACGTATGGTTACGCCGTGTTGCGTCGATTCCCGGAGGCGATCGGACGACGGGCCCGGCACCGAAATGGACGCCGCCTGCCTCAGTCGGTCAGCATGGCGCCGACATCGGCCTCGGCCACCGTCGCGCCGTTAACCCTGGCGTCGCCGTGAAACCACCACATGGTCTTGCGCCGGCCGATCGAGCGCATGTGATATTCGATGGTATCGCCGGGCATTACGGGCTTGCGGAATTTGCATTTGTCGATGGTGAGAAAATAAACCGCGCGCGGCTTCTCGGTACCCTCGACGGACTTGATTCCGATCACGCCCGCGGTCTGCGCCATGGCTTCGATCATCATGACGCCGGGATAGACCGGGCGGTCGGGAAAATGCCCGAGAAACGGCGGCTCGTTGAAGGTGACGTTCTTGATGCCGATGCCGCTGTAGTCGGTCCGGATATTGAGCACCCGGTCGATCAGCAACATCGGATAGCGGTGCGGCAGCGTCTTGAGGATCTCGTTGATATCCACCAGCGCGAATTTGACCGATGCCTCCTCCATCACTCCCGTCCTTCGCCCTTCGGATCAGTCGAGCTATCGCGCACCAGACGCTCCACCGCAACGATCTCCTTGAACCACTGCCGGGTCGGCTTGGCAAAAAAGCCGCCCCAGCGCCCGCCTGCCGGAATGTCATCCTTGACGCCGCTCATCGCCGTCACCTGGGCGCCGTCGCCGATGTGGAGATGGTTGTTGATCCCCACCTTGGCTCCCAGCGCCACGTTGTCGCCGATCGTCAGGCTGCCGGCCAATCCGATCTGGGCGGCCAGCAGGCAATGCCTGCCGATCGTCACATTGTGACCGATCTGGACCTGATTGTCGATTTTGGTGCCCTCGCCGATCACGGTGTCACGCAGGCTGCCGCGATCGATGGTCGTTCCCGCGCCGATCTCGACATCGTTCTGGATCAGCACGCGTCCGGTCTGCGGCACTTTCAGATGGCCGTCCGGCCCAAAGAAGACAAAACCATAGCCGTCCTGACCGATGCTGCAGCCGGGATGGATCAGGACGTTGTTGCCGATCAGCGCGCACTGAATGGCTGTCCGGGCGCCGACATTGCAATCCCGGCCGATCCTGACATCGGCCCCGATCACCGCGCCCGCCCCGATCACCGTCCCGGCGCCGATTTCGACGTTGGAGCCGATCACCGCCAGCGGATCGACGGTCACGCCGTCCTCCAGATGCGCGGTCGCATCAATGATGGCGGACGGTGCAATGCCGGTACAGCCGAACCAGGATTGCGGGCGGAGCGCACCGGCGTAGAGTTCGCGCGCGACCTTTACAAAGGCGCGGAACGGCTGAGCGGCCCGCAGCACCGCGACGTGCGGCGGCACCTTGGCCTCGAAACGCGCGCTGACCATGCAGGCGCCGGCCTTGGTCGAGGCAAGCTGGTCGGCATATTTCAGATTGTCGAAAAACGTCAGGTGCATCGGGCCGGCTTCGTCGAGCGAAGCGAGGCCCCGCACCGGCTGTCCGCCGCGCGACGCATCGGCCAAATGCGCGTTCGTCAACGCGGCGATTTCGGCCAGCGTCGACACAGGTGGTTGCTCGAAGAAAGTCGGCTGCGCCATTCCACCCGTCGCGGTCCGGCCGGTGATCGAACCAGAGCTTCGGTCCTGATCAATCAGAACCGTACTTCTTGCCTGTTATGACGCGTCGTCTTCACGCGCACCAATATCCACTTCGTCGGAGAACGTTGTTAGAACGTCGTCCCGCCACCAAACTTGAACTGCTGCACCCGGTCGAACGGACCCTTCGTGATCGGAACCGCGTAGTCGAAGCGCAGCGGCCCGAACGGCGAGGCCCAGATCAGGCCCACGCCCACCGACGAGCGGACCTGATTGCCGCTGTCGTATACCAATCCGGTACAGGTACCAGCACCGGCATTGGGGAATTGCGTCGGCTTGATGCAATTGGAATTGGCCGGCGTGGTCAACTCACCCGTCGCGGCCCAAGTCGTCGGCCCCTGATAGTCGTAGAGGCCGCCGGCATCGGCATAGACCGCGCCCTTCAAGCCCACTTCCTTGGGCAGGAACCAGAACGGCATCTGCAACTCCATCGAGGCGCCCCAATATTTGGTGCCGCCGAGCGCATCCTGCGTGCCGAAGGGATTGAGGTCGCGCGGACCGATGCCGTTGGGTGCGAAACCGCGGACGAGGTTCGGCCCCATCTGGAACTGATCGAGCATGCGAAGATCGGTGTTGCCGACCTTGTTGAGGATGCCGCCCTGGACGTGGATCAGGCCTACGATATCGGAGACCAGCGGGCTGTAGTATTTCGCGTCGAACGCGCTCTTCAGATAGCTCACGTCGCCGCCGACGCCGGCGAAGTCCTGTTTGAAGTCGATCAGCAGGCCGTCGGTCGGGTTCTTGTTGTTGTCGAGCGTGTTGTAGTCCAGCGAGTAGCCGATCGCGGAGGTCAGAGAGCTGCCGCTCGCCAGTTCCTTGCGGACCGGCAGCGAGGCTTCGCCGTCGCTGTAGCACCACAGACCCGTTCCCGAGGTGTCGGTGGCGGTCTGGCCCCCGGACGTTATCGATCCGCCGGGACCGACGCCGGTCTGATTCGCAAATGCGGGCGACGGGTTGAAGGCGAGCAGGCCGTTTGCTGAATTGTTGTTACAATTCGACAGATAGTTCGGCAGCGAGATCTTCTGCTGATAGATCGAATATCGCAGCTGCAACGAAAGATCTTCGCGGAGCGCGAATCCGAGCCGCGGGCTGAAGCCCAGCGTCTGGGTGCCGTAGGAGATGAAATTGTTCGGTAGCTGCTGGCGCTGGTAGAAATCGAGACCGAGCGCGACGCGATAGTCCAGCAGATAGGGTTCGACGAACGACAGCGCGTAACCGCGCGCGTACTGGCCATAGGTCACCGACGCCTTCGCGAACAGACCGCGTCCGAGGAAGTTGCGCTCGGAAATACTGACCTCGGCCATGGCGCCGTCGGTGGTCGAATAACCGCCCGATACCGAGAAGTCGCCGGTGGATTTCTCCTCGAGATCGACATTGAGGATGACCCGGTCGCTCGACGAGCCCGGCTCGGTCGTGATCTTCACCGTCTTGAAGTAATCGAGGTTCTTCAGGCGACGCTCGGCACGATCGACCAATGCGCGGTTGTAGGCGTCGCCTTCCGAAATATCGAATTCGCGGCGGATCACGTATTCCCGCGTGCGGGTATTGCCGCGCACATTGATGCGTTCGATGTAGGTCCGCGGACCCTCGTCGATGGCGTAGGTGATGGAGACGGTATGGCTCTCGAAATTGCGGTCGCCGCGCGGGCGCACGACCGCGAAGGCGTAGCCGCGCCGCGATGCTTCGATCTGCATCTCTTCGACCGACTTCTCCAGCGCCTCGGCGTTGTAGGTCGACCCGACGCTGACGCGGGAGTAGCCGCGAAGCGAATTTCCGTCGAAGTTCGGGATGCTGGATTCGAAATTGACCGCCGCCACCCGGTACTGCTGGCCCTCCTCGATCTTGAAGGTCACCAGGAAGCCCTTTTGCTGCGGATCGTATTCCGTCAGCGCGGCGACCACCTGCACGTCGGCAAAACCGTGCTTCAGGTAGAAGCGCCGAATCAAGTCGCGGTCAGCTTCGACCCGGTCCGGATCATAGACGTCGCCGCCACCGAGGAAGCTCAACAGATTGGATTCGTGGGTCTTGATGATGTCTTTCAGGCGGTACGACGAATAGGCGTTGTTGCCGACGAACTCGACCGACCTGACCCCGGTTTTCGCGCCTTCGTTGATCTCGAAAACGAGATCGACGCGGTTGTTCGGCTGTTCGATGATTTGCGGATTGACGCTCACGTCATAGCGGCCGGAATGGCGGTAGATGTCGGCGATGCGCTGGGCATCGGACTGCACCATGGGACGCGACAGGGTGCCACGCGGCTTGGACTGGATTTCACCCGAAAGCTGGTCGTCCTTGATCTTCTTGTTGCCTTCGAAGGCAACGCGCCCGATCACCGGGTTTTCGACCACGGTCACCAGCAGGTGGTTGCCGGCGTGGCTGATTCTCACATCCTGGAACAGGCCGGTCTCGATCAGCGCTTTCAGGCCGTCATCGATCTGCGCCTGATCCAGCCGTCCGCCGGGACCCGGCTTGAAATAGGAACGGACGGTTTCGATCTCGACCCGGCGATTGCCCTCGACCTGGATCGTATCCACGGTCTGGGCAGCGGCAGGCGACGACGCAAACACGCCGGCCAGCGTGGCGGCGGCCGGCACAGCGAACATGATCAGGGCAGCGAACAAGCCCCCCCGGACTCGCATTCCAAAATTCATGCGCAATGCGCCCTTGTCATTCCAGTGCCGGACCGAACCCCACGAACCGGCAGATTCCCATCTCTTGCACTGCTTGTAGCCAACTTTGCCGGGCCGGCAAACGTCAGATCGCGGTGCAATTTCATTTTCATTCCAAGACGTTGCCTATTGGCCACGTCACAAAAAAGCCGTTTCAGGATGCCGCCAGGTGCAGGATGTCGTTGTAGGTCGCAAACACCATCAGCATCAGAACCAAACCGAGGCCGATTCGGAACCCCATTTCCTGCGCCCGGTCCGACAAAGGGCGCCCCCGGGCGGCTTCCACCGCATAGAACAAAAGATGACCGCCATCGAGCAGCGGTACCGGGAACAGGTTCAACAGCCCGATCGATATCGACAGCACGGCCGCCAGATGCACCAGCGCGGCAAGGCCGATGGTGGCCACCTGCCCCGAGATCTGGGCGATTCGTAACGGGCCGCCGACCTGGTCGGCCGCTTCCCGCCCGGTGAATACGCCGCCGATATAGGCGAGCGTCCGATCGACCACGAACCAGGTTTCCTTGACGCCGAGCCACAGCGCGGTGGCGGGATCGACCCGCTCGGTCGTGATATCGCCGGCCGCCGTCTTGCGGGTGATTCCCAGCACGCCCTGCCGATGGGCGTTTCCGAACGGGTCCTTCACTTCCTTCAGCTGCGGGGTGCCGTGCAATTCCACCGTGGCGTCGCCGCGCTTGACCGTGAAAACCATCGGCTCGCCGGCGCGAATGCTGACGATTCGCTGCATGTCAGAGAAACTGTCGATCTTGGAGCCGTCAATCGCGGTCACGATATCGCCGACCTGGAAGCCGGCGGTCGCCGCGGCGCTGCCCGCCTCCACCTGATCGACGCGCGCGCTCGTGCTCGGTTTGCCGAGGAAGGTGAACAGGCAGGTGAAGATCACGATGGCCAGGATGAAATTGGCGATCGGACCGGCGGCGACGATCGCCGCGCGGGGCCCGACTTTCTTGTGGTGGAAACTGCCCTGCCGCTCTTCTTCGGTCATGCCGGCGAGCGCTTCGGACGAGGGCGTGGACGCCTCGGTGTCGTCGCCGAAGAACTTGACGTAGCCGCCGAGCGGTACGGCCGAAATCTTCCAGCGGGTGCCATGGCGGTCGTTGAAACCGGCCAGCTCCGGCCCGAAGCCGAGCGAGAACGTCAGCACCTTCACGCCAGCCCAGCGGGCAACTAGGAAATGCCCGAGTTCGTGGAAGAACACGACGATGGTCAGGACGAACAGGAAAGGGATCACGTAGCCGATGAGCCCATGGCCCAACGTATTGAAACTATGCAGGAAAAACTCAGACATCCAATTCCCCTTAAGCAGAGCCGGAAGCCCTGTCGCCCACCATCTAGGATGCCTTTAAGGCAATTTGAGGCAAGAGGGTGGCAGCTCTATTTCGCGCGCCATGGTCAACGGCGATGGCGTCGTCGGCGGACGTCAAAGGCGCGAGATTACCGGAGCGAATCCAGTCCTCTATCGTGGCCTCGACGAGGCGCGCGATGGCGCCGAATCTGATCTGGCCGGCGATGAAGGCGGCCACCGCCACCTCGTTGGCGGCATTGAATACCGTCGTGGCGCCGCGGCCGGTCCGCAGCGCATCGTAAGCCAGCCGCAGCCCCGGGAACCGTTCGAAATCCGGCGCCTCGAAGGTCAGTTGCCCGATCTTGGCGAGATCGAGCTTGGCCGCGGGCCCGACGATTCGATCCGGCCATCCCAGGCAATGGGCGATCGGCGTGCGCATGTCGGGAGAGCCCAATTGCGCCACCACCGAACGATCGGAGAATTCGACCATGCCGTGGATGATCGACTGCGGATGCACGAGAACGTCGATCTCGTCGGGCGCCAGCGCGAACAGATAGGAAGCCTCGATGACCTCGAGCCCCTTGTTCATCATCGACGCCGAATCGATGGTGATCTTCTGCCCCATGCTCCAGTTCGGATGTTTCAGCGCCTGTGCCAGCGTCGCCTGTTCGATGTCGGTTGAGGACCAGGTGCGGAACGGTCCGCCGGAAGCGGTGATGATGACGCGGACCAGCTCCTCGCGGTTTCCCGAGCCCAGCGCCTGAAACAGCGCATTGTGTTCGCTATCGGCGGGCAGGATGCAGGCGCCGGCTTTCGCCGCGCGCTGCATGAAGAAATCGCCGGCGCAAACCAGGCATTCCTTGTTGGCAAGCGCAACCGTCGCGCCACGATCCACCGCCGCGAGCGCGGGCTTCAGGCCGGCCGCGCCGCTGACGGCCGCCATCACCCAATCCGCAGGCCGTGCCGCCGCCTCGATCACCGCGCTTTCGCCGGCGCCGCATTCGGTGCGGGTACCGGCCAGCGCCTCTTTCAGCTCTGACAGACGCGCCGGATCGGCGATGGCAACGAATCGCGCGCTGAATTCCCTGGCGAGCTTCGCTAGCCCCTGCACGTTGGCATTCGCCGTCAACGCCTCGACCCGATAGCGGTCGCGCGAGGCCCGCAGCAAATCCATGGTGCTGTCGCCGATCGAGCCGGTGGCGCCGAGAACGGTCACCGAACGCACGGCCGTTGCCGCGGCTTTGTTGTTACGCAAGGGAACTGCGCTCATGTCTTCACCAAACCATAAGACTGCGGCCGACGCCATCCGCGCCGCCCCGCAAAAGACCAAAAATCGCGGCCACAACGACCGCGGCGACGAAGCCGTCGAGACGATCCATCAGCCCGCCATGACCGGGAATCAGATGGCTGGAATCCTTAACACCGAACCGCCGCTTCACCGCGGACTCGAAGAGGTCGCCGAGCTGCGAAACAATCGAAAGCGCCGCACCGACCAGCAGAATCGGCCCGATCTTGAGCGTCAAAGGCGGTTCCACCTTCGCGAAGCCAACCGCGACAAACCCCGCGGCCACCATGAGGCTCGCCGCGAAGCCGCCGGCCGCTCCCGCCCATGTTTTCTTCGGACTGACCCGCGGCCAGAGTTTCGGTCCTCCGATACCGCGGCCCGCGAAATAGCCGCCGATATCGGTCACCCATACCACCAGCAAAATCAGGATCAGCGCAACGAAGCCCCAGACCTGATCGAGACGCACCAGGACCGATGCGACCTCGGCAGCAGACGCATAGAAGAAACCGGCCACGGCCCATAACCGCTGCGCCGGCGAGAACCACGCCACGGCGGCGCAGCCGAACGCCAGCACCGCGACCGAAGCATCGATCCGGCCCGCGGCGAGACAGAGCCCCGAGATGGCCAGCGCGACGCCGCCCGCGACCGCCACCCGCCGTTCGCGCGCTGCGCCCACGATCGTCAGCCATTCCACATAGAGGCCGATCGAAGCCGCCGTCACCAGCGCCGTCCACAGCCATCCGCCGGCATAGGCAATCGCAAGCGTCGCAGGCGCCAGCACCACGGCGACGGCGACACGCAAAAGCAGATTGCGCGAACCCTGCTCGGCGCTCGCCGCGGGCGCGGCTTGGTCTTCGCTCACGATCCGGTTTTCGCGGCCAGACCGCCGAAACGGCGCTCCCGTCTGGCATATTCGGCGATCGCGTCGGCGAGCGCGGCCTTGTCGAAATCGGGCCAGTGCACCGGCACGAACACGAGTTCGCTGTAGGCCGCCTGCCACATCAGGAAATTCGACAGCCGCTGCTCGCCGCTGGTGCGGATGATCAGGTCGGGATCGGGAATATCCGGCGCATCGAGATATCGGCCGAGCGTATCGGCGTCGATCGAGCCGGCGTCACGCTTTCCCTCGGCGACCTCGCGCGCGAGACGCTGCGCGGCATGAGCAATTTCCTGCCGCGATCCGTAGTTGAACGCGACCACGAGCGTGAGCTTGCTGTTGTTACTGGTGAGCTCCTCGGCCTCGTTCAAGAGCGCGCAGATGTCGCCCTCCAACCCGTCACGCTGGCCGATGACGCGCACCCGGACGCCGTCGCGATGCAACGAGGCGAGGTCGTTGCGGATGAACCGCCGCAACAGGCCGAACAGATCGCCGATCTCGGTCGCCGGCCGCGACCAGTTTTCCGAGCTGAAGGAGAAGATCGTGAGATAGCGAATGCCGAGTTCGTGCGCGGCGCGAACGACCCGGCGCAACGCTTCGACGCCGCGGCGATGGCCTTCGGCACGCGGCAGACCGCGCGCCGCCGCCCAGCGTCCGTTACCGTCCATGATGATCGCCACATGCGAGGGACCATCCGCCGGTCCTTCGGTCGCAGGGGCTGCGGCATTCGACATCGGTCAATCCCAGCAAGCGTTCTCGAGCGAAAACGCGTCAGACAAAAAAGCTGCGCTAGACGGTGAGAATTTCTCTTTCCTTGGCCGCCAGCAACTGATCGATCTCCGAGATGATTCCGTCGGTCGCCTTCTGCACGTCATTGGCCAGGCGCTCCTGATCGTCCTCGGAAATCTCGTGGTTCTTCTCCATTTTCTTCACGGTATCGAGCCCGTCGCGGCGGACATGCCGGACCGCGACCTTGGCCGCTTCGGCATATTTGTGCGCGACCTTCACGAGCTCCTTGCGGCGCTCTTCGTTGAGTTCGGGAATCCTCAGGCGCAGCACCTGGCCTTCGGTGGCCGGGCTCAGGCCCAGATTGGAATCGACGATCGCCTTTTCCACCGCCTTGACCATCGACTTGTCCCACACCTGCACGGAGAGCAGCCGCGGCTCCGGCACGCTGATGGTCGCAACCTGGTTCAGCGGCATATGCGTGCCGTAGGCGTCGACCTGCACCGGTTCCAGCATCGAGGCAGCGGCGCGGCCGGTTCGCAAACCGCCCAGTTCGTGCTTGAGGGCCTGCGTTGCGCCCTGCATGCGGCGCTTCATGTCGTTGATGTCGAACTTACCCGTGGGCATAACGCTCTCCCTCCTGAAAACACCTGGCCGAAAAGCATCCGGCCGAAAAGCACTGGGCCGCAAAGCACTTGGCCGAGGCCGCCAGCCGCAATCCGAAAGGCCCCGGACGTCCCATGCTTCACACGCCTCAGCCGGCGACGATGGTGCCGTGGCCGGTGCCGCGCAGGATCGCGCCGATCGACCCCGGTTCGGCGATCGAGAACACGATGATAGGCAGCGACGTCTCGCGGGCAAGCGCGAATGCGGTCGCGTCCATGACCTTGTAGCCGCCTTCAATTGCCTGTGAATGGGTCAAGCGGTCGAACCGCTTGGCGGCCTTGTCCTTCTTGGGGTCGGCGCTGTAGACGCCATCGACATTGGTGGCCTTCAGCACCGCCTGCGCGCCGATTTCCGCTGCCCGCAACACCGCTGTGGTGTCGGTGGTGAAGAACGGATTGCCGGTTCCGCCGCCGAGCAGCACGATGCGGCCCTCGGCGAGATATTTGTGCGTTGCAGTGCGGGTGTAGAGTTCGCAGACCTGCGGCATCACGAAGGCGGAAAGCGCCCGCGCCGGTGTCCCTCGCCGCTCGATCGCGGCCTCCAGCGCCAGGCAGTTCATGACGGTGGCGAGCATGCCCATGGTGTCGCCGGTCGGCCTCGACACGCCGCGCGACGATACTTCGACGCCACGGACCAGATTGCCGCCGCCGATAACGACGGCGATTTCGACGCCCAATTGCTTGGCCGCGATCAGGTCGGCGGCGACCCGATCGATGGTCGGCTGGTCCATGCCGGACGACTGCGAGCCGGCCAAATATTCGCCGGAGAGCTTGATCACCACACGACGATAGACCGGCTCAGCCATTGCGAATCGCTTTCCTTCCCGGCGCGGGCGGCCCCCGGCGCAAACGGGCCGGAGGCACCGTTGGCGCGGTTACTTCTTGCCGCTGGCGGCCGCAACCTCGGCGGCGAAATCGGATTCCTGCTTGTCGATTCCCTCGCCGAGAGCATAGCGCACAAAACCGGTAATCTTCACAGGCCCGCCGATCTTGCCCTCAGCTTCCTTCACCGCCTGGGCGACCGATTTGGCGTTGTCGTGGATGAAGGCCTGCTCGAGCAGGCAGACTTCCTTGTAATAGGTCTTCAGGCCGGACTCGACGATCTTCTCGATCACGTTCTCCGGCTTGCCCTGCTGGCGGTACTTGTCGGCCAGCACGTCCTTTTCGCGCTTGACGACGGCGGGATCGAGGCCTGCCGGATCGAGCGCCTGCGGATTGGCGGCGGCGACGTGCATGGCGAGCTGGCGGCCGAGGACCGAGAGCTCGTCGGTCTTGCCGGCGGATTCCAGCGCCACGATCACGCCCATCTTTCCGGCGCCGTCGATCACCGCGTTGTGCACGTAGCTCGACACCACGCCCTTGCCGACTTCGAGCGAAGCCGCGCGGCGCAGCGTCATGTTCTCGCCGATGGTCGCAATCGCATCCGCAATCGCGGTCTCGACCGTGACGCTGCCGGCCTTGGCGGCCTTGATCTTCTCGACGTCGGCGCCGACGGCGAGCGCGACCTGCGCGATCATCTTGACCAGGCCCTGGAACTGCTCATTGCGGGCCACGAAGTCGGTCTCGGAATTGACCTCGACCACGACGCCCTTGTTGCCCGAGGTCAGCGCGCCGATCAGGCCTTCTGCGGCGACGCGGCCGGCCTTCTTCGCGGCCTTCGAGAGGCCCTTCTTGCGCAGCCAGTCGATCGCCGCCTGCATGTCGCCGTCGTTCTCGGCGAGCGCCTGCTTGCAGTCCATCATGCCGACGCCAGTGGTCTCGCGAAGGTCCTTGACCATCGCCGCTGTGATTGTTGCCATCGTTGCAATCCTTTGCCTGTCAGGGCGACCGCGGCGCGGCCTGTGCCGCCTCGCCGCCATCTACCGTCAGCAATCATGGAGATTGAGAACCGGCTGGCCGGAAGGTCCCGGCCAGCGCGTTTGACGTTATTCCGCTTCCGCGGTCAAAGCCTTGGCCTGGGCCACCCAGCCATCGGCGCGAGACGGCAGTCCGACTTCTTCGCCGATCTTGTGGGCGGTGTCGTGATCAAGCTCGGCGAGCTGCCAGTAGTGGAAGATGCCGAGATCGTTGAACTTCTTCTCGATCGCGCCGGACACGCCGGTGAGCTTCTTGAGATTGTCGGCCGCACCGCGCGGCCCGGCCAGACCCTGGAAGCCCGCAGGCTGCGCCGCCGGAATTTCCTCGCGGACCGGCTGGACGGAAGCGCCGACGTCGATCCCGGAATCGCCCTGCGCACGCGAGATGCCGTCGATGGCCGCGCGGGCCACCAGATCGCAATACAGCGCAATGGCGCGGCCGGCGTCGTCATTGCCGGGAATCACATAGGTGATGCCCTTGGGATCGGAGTTGGTATCGACGATCGCGGCAACCGGAATGTTCAGCCGCTGGGCTTCCTGGATCGCGATGTCTTCCTTGTTGGTGTCGATCACGAAGATCATGTCGGGGAGACCGCCCATGTCCTTGATGCCGCCGAGCGAACGGTCGAGCTTGTCGCGCTCGCGCTGCAGAGTCAGCCGCTCCTTCTTGGTGTAGGCGCTGGCGTCGCCGGAATTGAGCACCTCCTCGAGGTGCCGCAACCGCTTGATCGAACCGGAGATCGTCTTCCAGTTGGTCAGCGTGCCGCCGAGCCAGCGCGAATTGACGAAATACTGCGCCGAGCGCTTGGCGGCCTCGGCGACACCGTCCTGCGCCTGGCGCTTGGTGCCGACGAACAGGATACGGCCGCCCTTGGCGACGGTGTCGCTGACAGCCTGCAGCGCGCGATGGAACAGCGGCACCGTCTGGGCGAGATCGATGATGTGGATGTTGTTGCGCGCCCCGAAGATGAAATCCGCCATTTTCGGATTCCAGCGGTGCGACTGGTGGCCAAAGTGCACGCCAGCCTCAAGCAGCTGGCGCATAGAAAAATCGGGTAGCGACATCGTATGAGTTCTCCGGTTGGTTCCTCCGGAAACGTGTGAGCAGACGAGCCTTATGGCCCGGCTGCCACCGGACGGCCTTTTGAGCCATGTTTCCGTGTGAGATGGGCCGCTATATAGCGGTATTTCCCCAGGAAGCAAGGAAATTGGGCCGGTTCTGGCCGGTTTGCCCGAAATCGCCCCACCGGCCTGCCTGGAGGCTGATTATACCCGCTTTCGGGCCCGCGGGGACGTCCAGCGTGTCCATCCGGCGGCCCGATCCAGCCGCTTCCTCAGCCGTTGGTCAGGCGACCATATCCACTTTGCCGTCGCGCAACCGGTAGATGCCACCGACCACCTTCAATTTGCGCTGCTCGACCGCGGCGCTCAGGATCGGGGTCGCGGAGGAGAGCTTGGCGACGTTGTCGATCACGTTCTGCCGGATCGCCTTGCCGAGGGTGTCGCCACCCTGCTGCGATACCGCCTTTACCGAAGGCGCGATGGCTTCGACGAGCGAGGGCATGTGTCCGGGCAGAGGCTTGTCGTCCTTGAGGGACTTGATGGTCGCGTCGACCGCGCCGCAGGCATCGTGGCCCAGCACCAGAAGCAACGGCACGCCCAGGACCGCGACGGCGTATTCCATGCTGGCGATGGTGTCGCCGTTGGCAAAATTGCCGGCGACCCGGCATACGAAGAGATCGCCCCGGCCGCTGTCGAAGGCGTATTCGGGGGCGATGCGCAAATCGGCGCAGCTCAGGATCGCGGCGAACGGGTTCTGACCGCCGGCCAACGCTTCCCGCTCGTGCTTGAAATCGTGCCGCAGCGACACGCCTTCGACGTAGCGCGCATTTCCTTTCAGCAGGCGTTCGAGCGAAGCCTCCGGCGATAGAACGTTCTGCGGTTTCGGCGGCGGCTTGTTTTCCTTGGCGCTGGCCGTTCCCCCGAAAAGCAGTGCCACGGCTGCGCCAACGACGAGGCCGCGGCGTGAAGGCTGGAAAGAATTCTGGCGGCAAGTCACGCACATCGGAAGGCTCCTTTGCGTCGTTACAGTGTTTGAACGTCCACAACCCCCGACACCGCCTTGATCGCGCCGGCGATCTGCGGCGAGACCTTGAAGCGGCCGGGCAGCTTCATTTCGACCTCGGTTTCGAGATCGAGCATCATCACCAGCGACACGTCGCCGTCGGCGCCGCCTACGGGCGCGGGAGAAGGTTTTGCCGGAACGCCGCGGGGCGGCGCGCCCTGCCCCGGCTCGGGCATCTGCAACCGCTTGGCGATGGATTCGAGCGGCCTGGTATCGCGGACGAAAATCCGAAGCCCCTTTTAAGTCTTGGCGGCAGCGGCATCGAGCGGCTCGGCGTGCAGCACGCGGGCGCGGACGTCCTCGCCCTGCAGTTCGGCGCCGAGTTGCAGCAGCACCGCGGCCCCCGGTTCCAGCACGTCGCGATATTGCGCGAGCCCTTCGGAAAACAGCACCGCTTCGAAATGGCCGGTCGGGTCGGACAGGCCCATGATGCCCATCTTGTTGCCGGTCTTGGTGCGCCGCTCCATCCGCGACACCACGGTAGCGGCAACCTTGCCGGCAGTGGCGCCGGTTTTCACCGCGCGGGAAAATTCCGCCCAGGACTGCACGCGCAGGCGCTTGAGCACCGTGGCGTAGTCGTCGAGCGGGTGGCCCGACAGGAAGAAGCCGATGGCATCGTATTCGCGCCGCAGCCGCTCCGCCGGCAACCATGGCTCGATCTGCGGCAGCATGATGGTGGGAGCGTCGACGGCGCCGCCGAACATGTCGTTCTGCCCGATGGTCGCGGCTTCGTGGCTGCGCTGGCAGGCCGCCAGGATCGCCTCGGCGCCGGCGAACACCCGCGCTCGATTGGAATCCAGGCAGTCGAAGGCGCCGGCCGCGGCGAGGCTCTCGATGACGCGCTTGTTGATCGCGCGCGGATTGACGCGCGCTGCGAAGTCGGCGAGCGAGGTAAAAACACCGTCCTTGCGCGCCTCGACGATCAGTTCGACCGCCTGCTGGCCGACGCCCTTCAGCGCGGCAAGCGCGTAATAGATGGTGCCGTCGGCAACCTCGAAGGTGGGACCGGAGCGATTGACCGAGGGCGCCTCGACCTTGATGCCGAGCCGCTGCGCCTCGGCGCGGAATTCCGAGAGCTTGTCGGTATTGTTAAGGTCGAGCGTCATCGAGGCCGCGATGAACTCGACCGGGTAATGCGCCTTCATGTAGGCGGTGTGATACGACACCAGCGCGTAAGCCGCGGCATGGCTCTTGTTAAAGCCGTAATCGGCGAATTTCGCCAAAAGTTCGAAGATGGTTTCGGCCTGCCCTTTCGGCACGTTGTTCTTCACCGCGCCGGCGACGAAGATCGCGCGCTGCTTCTCCATCTCCGAGCGGATCTTCTTGCCCATCGCGCGCCGCAACAGGTCGGCGTCGCCGAGCGAATAGCCGGCCATCACCTGGGCGATCTGCATCACCTGTTCCTGGTAGATGATGACGCCGAAGGTCTCCTTCAGGATCGACTCGAGGATGGGATGGAGATATTCCGGCTCCTCGTCGCCATGCTTGCGGGCGCAATAGGTCGGAATGTTCGCCATCGGGCCCGGCCGATACAGCGCCACCAGCGCGATGATGTCCTCGAAGCGGTCGGGCCGCATGTCGACCAGCGCGCGCCGCATGCCCTGACTTTCAACCTGGAACACGCCGACGACGTCGCCCCTGGCGAGCATCTGGTAGCTCTTGGCATCGTCGAGCGGCAGCGTCGTCAGATCGACCTCGATCCCGCGCTGCCTGAGCAGTTTGACGGCGACGTCGAGCACCGTCAGCGTCTTCAGTCCGAGGAAGTCGAATTTGACGAGGCCCGCGGGCTCGACCCATTTCATGTTGAACTGGGTCACCGGCATGTCGGATTTGGGGTCGCGATAGAGCGGCACCAGTTCGCTCAAGGGCCGGTCGCCGATCACGATGCCGGCGGCGTGAGTGGAGGCGTGCCGGGTCAGGCCCTCCAGGCGCTGGGCGATGTCGAAGGCGCGCGCCACCACCGGGTCCTCATCGCGGAACGCCTGCAGCTTGGGTTCGCTCTCGATCGCGGCCGCGAGCGTCACCGGCGCCGCCGGATTTTGCGGCACCAGCTTGGTCAGCTTGTCGACCTGGCCATAGGGCATCTGCAGCACGCGCCCGACGTCGCGCAGCACGCCACGCGCCTGCAGGGTGCCGAAGGTGATGATCTGCGCCACCTGGTCGCGGCCGTAGCGCTGCTGCACGTAGTCGATCACCTCGCCGCGCCGGTCCTGGCAGAAGTCGATGTCGAAGTCCGGCATCGACACGCGTTCCGGATTGAGGAAGCGCTCGAACAAGAGGCCGAAGCGGATCGGATCGAGATCGGTGATGGTCAGCGCATAGGCGACCAGCGAGCCCGCGCCGGAGCCGCGGCCCGGTCCGACCGGAATGCCCTGCGCCTTCGCCCATTTGATGAAGTCGGCGACGATCAGGAAGTAGCCGGGATACTGCATGCGGGTGATGACATCGAGCTCGAAGGCGAGCCGCGCGCGGTAATCTTCGTCGGTGGTTCCCTGAGACACGCCGTGAACCTTGAGCCGGTTGGTCAACCCCTCCTCGGCCTGCCGGCGCAACTCCGCCGCTTCTTCGCTGACCGCGTCGGCGCTGTTGGCGGAGGCACCCACGGTGAAGCGCGGCAGGATCGGCTTGCGGGTCAGCGGGCGGAACGAGCAGCGCTCGGCGATCTCGACCGTGGACGCCAGCGCCTCCGGCACGTCGGCGAACAGCACCGCCATTTCGGCGCGGCTCTTGAAGCGATGGTCGGGCGTCAGCTGCTCGCGCTCGGTCTCGGCGATCAGGCGCCCGCCGGCGATGCACAGCAGCGCGTCATGGGCTTCGTAATCGTCGGTCGCCGCGAAATACGGCTCGTTGGTCGCCACCAGCGGCAGGCCCTTGGTGTAGGCGAGATCGATCAGACCGGCCTCGACGCGGCGCTCCTTGTCGATGCCGTGGCGCTGCAGCTCGACATAGAGCCGGTCGCCGAACAGGCTCGCCAGCCGGTCGCAGCGCGATGCGGCAAGGCCTGCATGATCGGCGGCGAGCGCCAGCGAGATCGGACCGTCGGGGCCACCGGTCAGCGCGATCACGTCCTCGGCGCAGCCCTCCAGCCATTCGAATTTGATATGCGGCGCCTGGTGGACCGGCGTTTCCAGAAATGCCCGGGAGTTCAGCCGCATCAGGCTGCGATAGCCGCGCTCGCGCGCCGCCAGCAGCACGATCCGCGACGGGGCGGCCGAGGCCTGGGCATTGCGCGCGTTGGGGTCGTGGTCGCCGAAATCGACCGCCAGCTCGAGGCCGGTGATCGGCTGGATGCCGTAGCCGGCCATCTTGTCGGAGAATTCCAGCGCTCCGAACATGTTGTCGGTATCGGTCAGCGCCAGCGCCGGCTGGCGGTCGGCCTTTGCGAGTTCGCCGAGCTTGGCGATCTTGATCGACCCCTTCAGCAGCGAATAGGCCGAATGGACGTGGAGATGGACAAATCCGGCATTGGACATGGCTGCCGCAGGTTTGGAGGTCATGAACTCGGTCGATCAGGCTTGAGGGGACGCGTAGCCGCCGGTGCGGCCGACTCGCCCCTCAATGGTGGTGCCTGGAGCCAGCGGTGTCCATGTCCGAGGCGCGATTTGCGGCCGCCATCCGGCTTTTCCCCAGGGGGCGTCCCGCGCGCCCAGGACCGGTGTCAGGGCCCTGTTCTAGAGTTGGGGAATGAGCTGCGCCCAGACCGCGATCATCCCCACAAACAGCGCAATCGACGCCAGTGCGGCCGCTTCCTCGACAAAGATCTTCAACATGTCCGCCTCCCACGATACGTGAACATATGCGGAACATTGTTCTTATTTTGTTCCTTCAGTCAAGTCTCGACGGTCGGTCGTTTTTGAAGAAAGACCCCAAAATAAATCGCTTGGTTAACGGGTCAGGCGGAACGCGCCCCGACGACGCTGCTACTTCCCGACGAAAACCAACAGAACAACGCAGAACAAGACGGTTCCGACTACCACGGCGATGTTTGCCGCCTTGCGACGGTCAATCTTTTCCTGGGCCATCTCGCAAGCATGCGCCCCATCGGCGTAATTTTCCACCCCATCCCAGCCTCATTGGCACAAACCGATCAGCCGCCGTCGCCAAGAATCAAAAAGAACGCCGAATCGGCGCTTTCCGTGGGCTGCGCATCTGCAATGCCCGCCTCGTCGAAAGTGAGTTGACGCAAACCCGCCGCTGCGGCTTGGGTTAGGGGGTCCAAAGGAATCGTCCAAGGGAATCGACGAAAGACGGCTGCGGCCGAAGGGAGATCTTGATGCGTCACCTCATTCTCGCAGTAGTCGCCGTGGGCGGACTGGCTTTCGCCGGCACTGCGCCGGCCGAAGCGGTCGGCACCCGCTATCCCTTCTGCATCCAGGGCGACGAATATCCGGGTCTGAGCAACTGCAGCTTCACCAGCTACGAGCAATGCCAGGCGACCGCTTCGGGACGGCGGCTGTGGTGCATCGAGAATCCCTATTACAACCCCGGCGACGATGCCGGTCCGCGCGGCTATCCCGCCCCGCGCGCGCGATCGCTCTACCCCCTCCCGCGCTAACGCCGCGTCTGGCGTCTGAATTGAACGCGATGCGCCCGCGCTTTCGACTTGCGCGGGAACGTGAGTTGACCGGGATCAATATGGATTGTCTGGTTTCGTGCCCTGATGCTTCCCCGTCGATCCGCAAGGAGGTTCCGATGCGCATTCCAGTTTTGATAATTGCCACGATGGGGATGGTTTGGGCGGCCGCGCCGGCCCAGGCCCAGACGTATGATCCGCACTATCCGGTTTGCATGCACGTCGTCGGCCTCGGATCCTCGTATTACGACTGCAACTTCACGACGCTGGCCCAGTGCGCGGCGTCGGCTTCGGGCCGCTCGGCCCAGTGCAGCGCCAACCCATTTTACGCGGGCGGGACCAACGCCTTCGCACGCAGCGACCGGCGCTACCGCCCCGCTTATTAGATCGATCTCGACGAACTAACTAACCGTCCGCCCGCGACCTCGGTCGGTCGCACGCGAGCCGGCGTCGACTTCGCTCGAAAACGCCATGAGGGGATTATGATGCGCATTCCGGCTTTGGCGATTTTGGCGATCGGCGCGGTTTCGGCGGCCGCGCCGGCCCAGGCGCAGACCTATGACCCCGCTTATCCGATTTGCATGCATGTCGTCCAGTTCGAGACCTCTTACGAGGACTGTACCTTCTATACGTTGGACCAATGCAGGGCGTCGGCCTCCGGCCGCGCGGCCATGTGCAGCGTCAATCCGTTTTATAGGGGCGCAAACCCGTTGCCTCGACGGTACGAGCGGCGGCACCGTCGCGCCTATTAGATTTTGGATCAATCCAGCTCGACGACCCGGCCGTTCACCAGCGACACCCGGCGGTCCATGCGGCCCGCCAGGTCCATGTTGTGGGTCGCGATCAGCATCGCCACCCGCGTCGCCTTGACGAGTTGCATCAGCGCGCCGAACACGTGATCGGCGGTATGCGGGTCGAGATTTCCGGTCGGCTCATCCGCCAGCAGCGCCCGCGGGGCATTGGCGACCGCGCGCGCGATAGCGACCCGCTGCTGCTCGCCGCCGGACAGTTCCGCCGGCCGGTGTTTGATGCGCTCGCCCAGGCCCAGATAGGCCAGGATTTCCGTGGCCCGCTTGACCGTCTCGGACCGTCTCAGCCCGCGGATCATCTGCGGCAGCATGACGTTTTCCAGCGCGGTGAATTCCGGCAACAGCCGGTGGGACTGATAGACGAAGCCGATATCGGTGCGGCGGATCTGGGTTCGCTCGATGTCGGACAGGCCGGACGTCGCCGTACCACCGACATAGACCTCGCCTTCGTCGGGGCTCTCCAGCAGGCCCGCGATGTGCAGCAGCGTCGATTTGCCGGCGCCCGAAGGCGCCACCAGCGCGACCGACTGCCCCGCCCACAGCGCGAGCTTGGCGCCGTCGAGGATCGTCAGCGTCGTCTCCCCCTGCATGTACTGGCGCTTTATCTCGTGGAGATAAATGACCGGTACATCTTCCGCCCCCTGCCCCATCTGTTCCCTCACTCGTACCGGAGCGCATCGACGGGATCGAGGCGCGCGGCACGCCACGACGGATACAGCGTGGCGAGGAAGGACAACGTCAGCGCCATGATCACGACCGCGGTGGTCTCGCCGAAATCGATCTCGGCCGGCAGCTTGGACAGGAAATAGAGCTCCGGCGAGAACAATTCGGTGTTGGTGAGCCAGGACAAGAATTGCCGGATCGATTCGATGTTCAGGCAGATCAGCAGACCCACGAACAGCCCGGTGAGGGTGCCGACCACGCCGATCGCGGCTCCCGTGATCAGGAATATCCGCATGATCGAGCCTTGCGAGGCGCCCATGGTGCGCAGGATCGCGATATCGCTGCCCTTGTCCTTCACCAGCATGATCAGGCCCGAGACGATGTTCAGCGCCGCCACCAGCACGATCATGGTGAGGATCAAGAACATCACGTTGCGCTCGACCTGAAGCGCATTGAAGAAGGTCGAGTTGCGCTGCCGCCAGTCGACCAGGAATATCGGCCGCCCCGCCGCTTCCGTGACGCTCTTGCGGAAAGTGTCGATGCGGTCGGGATTGGTGGTGAAGACCTCGATCGCGGTGACGTCGTTATTGCGGTTGAAATAGGCCTGCGCTTCCGAAAGCGGCATGAACACGAAGCTCGCGTCATATTCCGACATGCCGATCTCGAACACCGCGGCGATCCTGTAGGGCTTTATGCGCGGCGTCGTACCCATTGGCGTCACCGCGCCCTTCGGCGAAACCAGCGTGATCATGTCGCCGGCGTGCAGCGACAGCGTATCGGCGAGCCGGCGGCCGATGGCGACGCCCTGGCCCTCGTCGAAGCCCTCGAGCGAGCCCTGCTTGATGTTCTTGGCGATCGAGGTGAGGTTGTTGAGGTCGTCGGCGCGGATGCCGCGAATGAAGACGCCGGCCGCGTTGAACGGCGAGGATCCCAGCCCCTGGCCGTCCACGACGGGGGCGGCGAGCCGGATGCCCTTGACCTGAGATATCCGGTCGGCGACGTCCTTCCAGTCGGTCAGCGGGGATTCCAGCGGCTGCACCAGGAGGTGGCCGTTGAGGCCGAGGATCTTGTCCAGCAGTTCCTTGCGGAAGCCGTTCATTACGGCCATCACGATGATCAGCGTGGCGACGCCGAGCATGATGCCGAGGAAGGAAAATCCGGCGATGACGGAGATGAAGCCTTCCTTGCGACGTGCCCGCAGATAGCGTCCCGACAGCAGCCATTCGAATGGCGCGAAAGGTGGGGTTCGAACTGGCTCGCTCATAGCTTCATCCATAGCCCGATTTTCACACGATTCGGGCCAATTGTGGCCGCGGCGTTCGATATCCGCAGGCGCGTGGTGGATAATTCTTCACGCGGTCAGCCGCGCCATGACATCCGCCGGGCTCAGATTCTCGCGCGAGCCGTCGCCGCGCCGCTTCAGTTCGAGCTTGCCTTCGGCGAGCCCCTTCGGCCCCACCAGAACCTGCCAGGGGACGCCGATCAGGTCGGCGGCGGCGAACTTGGCGCCGGCGCGCTGGTCGGTGTCGTCATAGAGCACCTCGACGCCCCTGGCCGAAAGCTCGTTGTAGAGCTTTTCACAGGCCGCATCAGTGGCCTGGTCGCCCTGCTTCAAGTTCAGGATGACCGCCTTGAACGGCGCCACCGCCTCCGGCCATTTGATGCCGGCGTCGTCATGGCAGGCCTCGATGATGGCGCCGACCAGGCGCGAGACGCCGACCCCGTAGGAGCCGCCATGGATCGGCACGTCGACGCCGTCGGCGCCCGCCACCATGGCTTTCATCGTGTCGGAATATTTGGTGCCGAAGTAGAAGATCTGGCCGACCTCGATCCCGCGGGTATGGACCTTCTTCTCGGCAGGCACTTCGCGGTCGAAGCGCGCGGCGTCGTGGACGTCCTCGGTCGCGGCATAGACCGAGGTCCATTGCTTGATGATCGGGGTCAGGTCGCCCTCATAGTCGATGTCATCGCCGGGCACCGGGAGATTGAGCACGTCACTGTCGCAATAGACCGCGGACTCGCCGGTCTCCGCCAGTACGATGAATTCGTGGCTGAGATCGCCGCCGATCGGCCCGGTCTCGGCGCGCATCGGGATCGCCTTCAATCCCATCCGCGCAAACGTGCGCAGATAAGCGACGAACATCCTGTTGTAGGACCGCCGCGCGGCGCCCTCGTCGATGTCGAAGGAATAGGCGTCCTTCATCAGGAATTCGCGGCCGCGCATGACGCCGAAGCGCGGACGCTGCTCGTCGCGGAATTTCCACTGGATGTGATAGAGATTGAGCGGCAGGCTCTTGTAGGATTTGACGTAAGCGCGAAAAATCTCGGTGATCATTTCCTCGTTGGTCGGGCCATACAGCAGCTCGCGCTTGTGCCGGTCGGTGATGCGCAGCATTTCCGGACCATAGGCATCGTAACGGCCGCTCTCGCGCCAGAGATCGGCAAGCTGCAAGGTCGGCATCAAGAGTTCCAGCGCCCCGGCGCGGTCCTGCTCCTCGCGGACGATCTGCTCGATCTTCTTCAGCACCCGAAAGCCCAGCGGCAGCCAGGCATAGATGCCCGCCGCTTCCTGCCGCATCATGCCCGCGCGCAGCATCAGGCGATGCGAGACGATCTCGGCCTCTTTCGGATTCTCTTTGAGGATGGGCAGAAAGAACCGCGATAATCGCATGGGCACACCAGTAGAATCGGTCGGGCACGGGAAGCCAGCAGTGAAACCGGATCGGGTACGAAAACACAAGGGCGGGGATGAGGAAAACCCGCTAAGCGCGCGGATTTCCTGCCGTTTTACGGACGAGTTTGAAGGCGCGAATAAGGCACGAACGGTCACAATGCGGAGGGCGACCGGCGAAACGACCCCTCAGGGGCCGGCACCTCGAAATCGTCTTCCGGTGCGGTCTCTCTCACATCTTCATGCCGGAATGATCGGGCATCTTCTTCATCTCCATGTGACCGCCGGCAGCGTTTCCGGGCGCCTGCGCGCCGACGCCCGCCACGTCGAACGGGACCTGCACCTTGCCGGCCTTTTCGAACTCCAGCGTGACCGCCAGTTTTTCGCCCTGCTTGAGCGGGCCCTTGAGATCGAACATCATCAGATGATAGCCGCCCGGCGCCAGTTTTACCGTTTTGCCCGGCTCGATCGAAAGGCCCTTTTCGAGCGGACGCATGGTCATCACGCCGTTGGTCATGGCCATCTCGTGGACCTCGATCTTGCCGGCGATATCGGCCGAGCCGCCGATCAGCCGGTCCGCCGTGGTGCCCTTGTTCTCGATGGTCAGATAGGCGCCGCCGATCTTCGCGCCGCCCGGCGTGGCGCGGCTCCAGGCCTGCGTAATCACGAGGTCGCCGGCCCTGACCTCCTCGGCGCGGACAGGCGCCGCGAAAGATAACATGGCGACTGCGGCGAGTGCGCCGCTCATCGACAGCAGTGCCGCTCTTCTCGTTGCTTTTTTCATTCGCATTTTCATGGTCCTCTCTTGTTGGAGCCCGTTTGGCTCTCCGCGTAGTTACGAAAAGTGGATGGCGGGATGCAGGGTGCCGAGCGTCCCGACGATCGCGAAAATGCAGAAGCCGAGAATGATCTCTATGACGCTGTTGCGCGTAAGCCGGCGAACGGCTTCGCGTTGCTTCCCGAACGCGACCGCGAGCTGTGGCGTCAGGGAAAGGCGGTTCACAGCCGCGAGCGCCAGCATGACGGCGAAAACGGCAAGCTTGAGAATCAGGACCTGCCCGTATTCGGCGGCTAGCAGCGCGTGAAACGAACCGACCAGAATCCAGCTATTGACGAGGCCAGTCGCCACCAGCGTCGCGACAGCAACGATGCCCACTATCGAAAACCGCCGGGTTGCCTCGCTCGCCAACGATGGGGCGACATCATCCCTTCTCGCCGCAGCGAGCAACAGCGCCAGCGGCACCAGGCCGCCGATCCAGCTTGCCGCGGCAACGAAATGCAGCGCATCGGCGGCGAGATGCAGGTTGCCGAGTTCGCCTGGTGTCGAGGCGGCATGGCCGGTCCAGGCGATCGCGGCGGTGAGGCCGAGAGCCGCAGCGAGCGCGAGCCAGTGCGCCAGCCGAAAACGGTCGAACGCCAGGCACGCGGCCAGAATAACCGCGAGCACGCCGCGACTTTCCGTCACCACCCCGAATTGCGTCTGGTTCAATACGGTCCACAGCACCTGCGACGTCATGGCTTCATCCGGCGGCAGGCCGCTCATCGAGATAGCCTGAAGCAAAAGCCAGATCACCCCCGACAACAGCGCGATGACGAGCGCGATCCAGGCCAGGCGCCTGCTTTGCGTCTGCCATTTTTTGGCGACCTCCGCCGACAAAGCGGGCTTCGCCACCACGGTCTGGAAAACGAGGATCCCCGCGACTACCGCGGTCGCAGCGAAATGTATCCCGCGAACTGCGATCAGGAGACCTCCTGCTGCGAACCAGTCCATCGAATGCGCCTACTGGCCGACCTGAAAGGTAAAATTGCCTTCGGTCGTGTGCGTGTCCACCGAAAGCACGTGCCATTTCACGTGATAAATCCCGCTGCCGCCCGCGCGCAGCGAGACCGCCATCTGGCTGCCGTCAACACGGGTTTTGCCGGTGTCGACACGCTTGCCTGCGGCGTCGGTCACGGTGACGCTGCTGAACGCCGGCTCCAGTTTCTGGGTGAACCAGAGCGTCACTTCGGGCGGCAACGCCGCGACCTTGTTGCCGACGCGGGGTTCGGCATGGTCGAGCGTGGCATGGGCGGACGCTTGACCGGTGGCGAGCACCAGCAGCAGCGGGATTATTCCAAACAGAGATGAGCGTCGCATGATCAATTCCCCGCAAAGAGTTTCGTGGGCTGCACCGCATTGCCGAAGATCGGCTTGCCGATGCCGCGTGGGTCGATGTCGTCGAGGAAGAAGTGCAGCTGCGCGATCACGCCGACATTAGTGCCGCTTTGCCGGTTGATCGGGATCAGCGCCTCGATCCCGACCTGAAAAGTGTTCCCGACCCAGATCACGCCGGGATTGATGGTGCCCGTCGTCGTGGTCCCCGAGGTGAGCGTATTGCCCACCGGCGTCTGCAAATTGGCTTCGACCAGCGGGATCAGATGATTGATAAAATCCGGCAGACCGAGATCCACCACGGCGGATTTCAGGTAAGGCATGCTGTATTGAATGGTTCCACCCCAGTTCAGAACGCGCGGATGGAATTCGGTATCGACCGTCGCATCGCCGCTATCGGGATCGACGCCGAATCTGGTGGTCGAGTTATGGCCGGGAAGCGCGTAGCCGAACTGGCCGGTGATCGCGACCGGCCGGATCCAGGAAAACGTGTCGGGAAGATCGCCGAGCCCTTTGCCGAAATAGATCGTCGGCGTGTAGGTGTTGAAGGGATCGGCCCCGACGCTTGCCACGCCGCTTCCGCCCCACTCGACGGAGAGACCGACCGACATCACGAACTCGTGCTCCGGATTTTTGTAGACGCGGTATTTGAACGTGGTTTCCCAGTTCTGGAATCCGTTGGCGCCCGTCCCCGTCGGGCCACCCAGCCGGCCGAGAAAGCTGTAGGTCGGGGCGATCGAAACCGCGAAATCCTCGGTGATCCGTTTGGAAAATTCAGCGGAAAGATCGCGCTCGCGGAAAGAGGGATCGTCGCCGGTCTTGAAACTGGAGACGGTCGGAAACGCCAGTTCGTCGTTGACCCCGGGGTCGTCGATGCCGAGCGTGGCCGGAAAAAACCGATTGCCGACGATTTCGTGGGCCGTGCTTTCGCTGATGGGAATGAGCGCGATCGCGAACCCCGACAGGCCCGCACGCGCGAGACGGATAGACATGAAATTCTCCGCTTGTACCGAATTGTGAACGCGTCAAAAACGGCCCTGGGCCGTCAAGTTCACAGGGACAGCGGCGGTGCGCGGGCCTGGGCGTTGGAGCCGACGCGTATCGTCGGCATCGGCCTCGGCGGCTTCCAGCCAGGAAAGGCGCTGGTATTGCCGCTGCAGGATCGACAAAAACCGGCGGTGGCGGAATTGCAGCGCCGTGCCGCCGCCATGACCGCCGGCGCAAAACGCGCAGCAGTCGCCGTGATGGTGCTTGGTCCCGGCCGGGGCCGACTGCGCATCGTCAGCGGCGGCGCCCATGTCGGTGCAGATCGATGCCATATAGAGGGGATCGTTGACGGCATAAGCGAACGCGCGGAACGCCGCGATCGGCGCAAACAATTGCACCGCGATCGCAAGCAGCACGATCGGAATGAGCAGTTCCAGCCGCCGTCGCATGTTTATCCCTAAAACACCACAATTCTCCTACCACCCGTTCCCCGGTCTGTCGAGATTGCCTCCCAAAGGCAGCTTGATACAGCGCAAGGTGCCCGCGGTTAGGTCGGATAGCGTTTGCGGCCATTCACGGATTTTCCGATGTTCGACTTCGATCAACCGCTGGTGATTGCCGGATTGCTGCTCGGGCTGTCGTCGAGCCTGCACTGTTTCGGCATGTGTTCCGGCATCGCCGCGAGCCTGCATTTCGCCGCCGGCCTCGACCCCAAGCGGCCGGCGCGCGATCTGGTGGCGACGACCCTGCTGATCAATGCCGGGCGGATCACCGGCTACGTCGTCGCAGGCACCCTCGTCGGCGCCGCGGGATCGGGCATCTTCGGCGCGTTCGATCATTCGACCAGTCACGCGGTGCTTCGCTGGGCAGCGGCCGTGGCGCTCGGATGGATCGGTCTTTCCATGCTCGAGATCGTGCCGCTCCCGGCCGTGCTCTACCGGGTCGCCTCCCACGTCAGCCACTTCATGGACAGCGTCGCACGCGCGGCACGGTTGCCGGCATCGATGGGGCTGTTCCTGAGCGGGACGGTCTGGGGCTTTCTGCCCTGCGCCATGGTCTATGCCGCCCTGTTCTATGCGATGCTTTCCGGTTCCGGGGTCGGCGGCGCCGTCGTGATGGCCGGCTTCGGCCTCGGCACCTTGCCGGTGCTGATCGCCACGGGTCTCGGATTTCCGCTGCTCCGCCGCCGGGCAACCTCGGTGTGGCTGCGCAACGCGGTCGGAGTTGCCATCATCATGGTGGGCATCGTCAGCGCCGGCGTGACGCCGACTAATTTCCTGGCGTGGTGCCGCTCCGGCTGACGCAAACCGGTAGGATGGTGCAGAAGCGGGCTGGACACGCCGCTGCTACCCCGTCGGAGAATTACGCCCACGCCTCACCGACGGGCGATCTTTCCAGCGTCAACCTTTGGATGCCGAAAATCCCGACCTGATTCAATCCGGACCGCGGCGAGATTCGCCGCGGTGAGACCCCCAGAAAATCTCTCCAGATCCATGCCGGGCGCTGTCCTGCTGGCATGCCAGGGTATACCTGCATATTCCCGCGGTTTTCGGTTCCAAATTCGGCGTGCCAAGGTTAATCGCGCCGGCCAAGTGCAACCCGCAGTGGCGAAATCCCAATCATTTCGCAGATTGCTCGAATTTTGAACAATCGTTGCTGAAAATGATGACAAGAAGAAAAAAGTGGTCTACGAGTTTGGGCTCAGGCTGGCTGAAAGGCTCAAGTCTGGTGGTCCAAGTCTCGGGAGGAGCCCTGGCGCGCACAAGCAGCGTCGCCCCGTCAATCAAGATCAAATCCAATTTTCGGGGATACAAAAGGGTCGACACAATTTTCAGAGCAGGGCCTCACCGCCCTGCTCTTTTTTCTTGGAAGCGGGTTTCTTGGAATCAGGTTTCTCGCGCCATACGTTTTTGACGAAGTCGTTTTCGTCCGAGATCTCGCCACAAAACTTTCACCGACCTGCCTGACGACGCGGCGGATGCGATGGCGCCAACCAATCCGATCGAGCACAGCTTCGAACTCGCCGCCGAGCTTTGTGACGACCTGACGCCGCTGGTGTATCGCCGCCTGTTCGGCGCCCATCCCGAGGCCGAAGCGATGTTCCGCAGCGAGGGAAGCGACCTCGTCAAGGGCTCGATGCTGGCGCTCGCCATCGACGCGATGCTGGATTTCGCGGGCGAACGCAGCGGACACTTTCGCCTGATTGAATGCGAGGTTATCTCGCACGACGGCTACGGCACGCCGCGAAAACTGTTCGGCGAGTTTTTCGGCGTGATCGCCGACACCCTGCGCGAGCTTCTGGGCAGCGACTGGTCACCGGAGATGGACGAGGCGTGGCGGAAGCTGCTCGTTGAGATCGATCGGCTCATCACGCAAACCGACCTCGCAATCGAAGGCTGATTTCAATCCCGGTCGAGAAAATTCGAGCCGATGTCAGCTTTCTTCTTGATCGGATCGTAGTCGCAATAGACGCTGTCGGCGACCAGCGTATAGCTCGCGCTGACCGTGTACTTGTCAAGCTTGACGCCGTTCAAGCCGATGACCGCGGTTTTGGTGCCGCCATTCCATCTGAACGGGGTCGAGCTCGGCGCTTTCTCGCAGGCCGCAACCGCGTCTGCAAAGACATAGCCCTCAACAAAGGCTTTTACGGTCCGCAGCTGGGTCGCCAGTCTCCAGTCGATATAGAAGGCCCCCGCGAGGCCGGCGATCGTCAAAATCAAGAGCCCGACAATGCTTCGTTGAAACGTCATTTGCGCTTTCCCCCAAAAGCCTCTGAACGATCAGTACGGAAACCCCATCAGCCTGGACAACCGCTCGACATTGAGAAGGCCGGCGCTGTAGGCCCACCACGAGATCGCGAAAATGACGGCGGAGATTACCGTGGTCCAGATCAGCTTGCGGCCGAGTCCCGGCGCGATCGGTGCGCCGGGATCGGTGCCGGGGGCGCCTTCGCCGTCCTCGTGCTGGCTGCGCACGCCGAACGGCAGCGTCAGGAACAAGGTGACCCACCACATCACGAAGTAGATCGCAAACGCCGTTGAGATTATGTAGGCCATCTGCGTCAGGCCTGTTCGATTTCGACCAAGGCGCCTGAAAAATCCTTCGGGTGCAGAAACAGCACCGGCTTGCCGTGGGCGCCGATCCTCGGGATGCCGTCGCCGAGCACCCGCGCGCCTTCCCTGACCAGCGTATCGCGCGCCGCGATGATGTCGGGCACGTCGTAGCAGATGTGATGAATGCCGCCGTCGGCATTGCGCTCGAGAAATTTCGCGATCGGCGAAGCATCGCCGAGCGGCTGGATGAATTCGATCTTGGTGTTGGGCAGCGTCACGAACACGGTGATGACGCCGTGGTCGGGCAGCGGTACCGCCGCCGAGATGTCGGCGCCGAACGCTACGCCATAGATCCTGGCGGCCTTCTCGGCGTCCTTGACCGCGATCGCCACATGATTGAGCCGGCCCAGCATGATACTCCTCCCACGAAACCAGATCAGACCGTCAGAACGTGAACGTAGCACAACGGCTTCTTGCCCCAATGCTCGTTGATGGTGGCGCGAACCGCCCGCCGCACCGATTCCGCCGTGGCGTCGGGATCGCGCCGCCGCGCCCGCGGCAGGCCCTCCACCGTCGAGACCACGACGTCGAACACGATCTCGTCGATGACCTCACCGGCGGTATTCTTCTCGGGGATGCCGATCAGATCAACCTCGGGGTCGTCGGCCAGCTCGCCTTTTTCGGTCATGGCGACCGCGACAAATGCGCAGCCGGCGAAGGCCAGTTTCTTCCGCTCGACCACGGCGCGTGACTTGGCGTCCTCCAGGATAGAGCCATCCTTGTAGAGGCGTCCCGAGGGCAGTTCCTCGATGATACCGGGTTCGCCCGGCCCGAGCTTCACCAGATCGCCGTCGCGGCAGATCAGCGTCTTCGGCACGCCGGCGGCGCGCGCCAGCTTGGCGTGCTCGAACAAATGCAGGGCCTCGCCGTGCACGGGAATCAGCAGTTGCGGTCGCACCCACGAAATCATGTCACGCAGCTCGTCGCGGCGCGGATGGCCGGAGACATGGACGAGATGGGTGCGGTCGGTGATGACCTCGATGCCCTGCGTCACCAGGCCGTTGATGATGGCGCCCACCGCCCGCTCGTTGCCGGGAATGGTGCGCGAGGAAAAGATCACGCAGTCGCCCTTGTTCAGCGTCACCTGCGGATGGTCGTCATTGGCGATGCGCGACAGCGCCGCGCGCGGTTCGCCCTGGCTTCCCGTGCACAGCGCCAGCACCTTGTCGGGGGGGAAATGGCCGTAGAGATCGGCGCCGCGGAAATTCTGCACGCCATCGAGAAAGCCGGTCTCCCGCGCCACCTGAACCACGCGCTCCATGGCGCGGCCGACCACCACGACCTCGCGTCCCGCTGCCTTCGCGGCATCCGCCACCGCGCGCAGGCGGGCGACGTTGGAAGCGAACGTGGTCACGGCGACGCGGCCCTTTGCGCCCTTGACCAGCTCGGCGATGGTCCTGGCGACCTCCATTTCCGAGGGCGAGCGCCCTTCCCGCACCGCATTGGTGGAATCGCCGATCAGCGCCAGCACGCCGGCATCGCCGAGTTCGCGCAGACGCCGCTCGTCGGTCGGCTTGCCTATGATCGGCGTCGGGTCGATCTTCCAGTCGCCAGTGTGCAGCACCGTGCCTGCGGAGGTGTGGATCGCCAGCGCGTGCGATTCCGGAATCGAATGCGCGACCGGAATGAACTCGACGTTGAACGGGCCGAGATCGATACGTCCACCGGACGGAACCACCGTGACCGGAATCTTCGGCGGATTGCGCTCGGAGGCGCATTTGGCCTCGAACAGCGCGGCTGAGAACTGGGTGGCGTAGATCGGGCATTTCAGCCTCGGCCACAGGTCGATAATGGCGCCGAAGTGGTCTTCATGGGCGTGGGTCAGTACCAGCGCGACCAGGTTCTTGCGCTCTTTCTCGAGAAAGCGGATGTCGGGCATGATCAGGTCGATGCCGGGCAGATGCTCCTCGTCGCCGAAGGACACGCCGAGATCGACCGCCAGCCAGGAGCGCTGGTGGCGGTTGCCGAGGCCGTAGATCGACAGGTTCATGCCGATCTCGCCGACGCCGCCGAGCGGCGCAAAGGTCAGTTCGTCCGGGCGCGCCATCAGGCGGTCCCCGCCGACCTGGCCGAGCCGAAATGGACGTCGCCCGCCGAGATCGGAACCCGCTTGCCGGCAACCGTCCGGACGATCATGCAGCCGGCCTCATCGATGCTGTCGAAGGTTCCCTCCACGGTCGTAGCCCCGGTATGGATCGAAACCGGCTGCCCAAGTCCCGCGGCCCGCTCCAGCCACAGCTTGCGGATGTCGCCAAAACCGCGCCCCCTGTCCCAGATACCCCGAAATTCGGCCCAGGCGTCAGACAGTTCGGAAAACAGTTCCTCGGCGCCAATCTGGATACCCAGTGCTGCCAGCGAGGTCGCAGGCGTCGGCGTGCCCTCGGGTGCGGCAACGACATTGGTGCCGATGCCGACCACGACGGCCAGGCCACCATTGGTCACGGCCTCCGCCTCCAGCAGGATGCCGGCCAGCTTCTGCCGCCCCGCCAGCACGTCGTTAGGCCATTTCAGCGAAAATTTCATATCGTCCGATCCCGCTGACCTCAGCGATGCTTCGATGCTGACCCTGCGCAGCGCCGCCTCCAGCGCCAGCCCGGCGGCAAAGCCCAGCGTCGCGGCAATCGCGGGCGGGACGTCGAGCACCTCCAGGATGCTGCTGGCGAGATTACCACGCGGCGCGATCCAGGGGCGATGCCGCCGGCCCCGTCCCGCAGTCTGTTCCGTCGTCACGAACCAGGTCGGCCCGCGCTCGCCCTCGCGGGCGCGCTCCATCGCTTCCGCGTTGGTCGAGCCGATCTGGTCGAAGACGGCGAGCCGGTAGCCCGCCGATATGGCTCGTGGACCGAGCGTGATTGCCATCTAAAAAAGTGACTTCGCCGCGGCCGTCGCGACGCTGACCAGCGGGCCCGGATAGACGAAGAAGAAGATGTTGAAGAGGCCCGCCACCGCCAGCACGGTACGCAGCTCCACGCGCATGGGATCGAGCTTGGCAAGCGGCTCGTCGAAATACATCACCTTGACGATGGAGAGATAGTAGTAGGCCCCCACCACGCTGGTGAGCACACCGATCACAGACAGCGTAAACAGCCCGGCCTTGATCGCCGCAACGAACACGTACCATTTGGCGAAGAAGCCCGCGAGCGGCGGCACGCCGGCCAGCGAAAACAGCAGCATCGCGAAGAAGAAGGCCAGAAGCGGATTGGTGCGCGAAAGTCCCGAGAAGTCGCTGATATTCTCGAAATGCTGGCCATTGCGCTTCATCGTCAGGATGACCGCGAAGCTGCCGAGCGTCATCGCCACATAGATCGAGATATAGACCAGCACGCCCTGCGCGCCTTCCGCGGTGCCGGCGGCGAGCCCGACCAGCGCAAATCCCATATGGCCGATCGAGGAATAGGCCATCAGCCGCTTGATGTTTTTTTGTCCGATGGCGGCGAACGATCCCAGCGCCATCGAGGCAATCGAGACGAACACCACGATCTGCTGCCATTGCGGCACGATGCCCGGAAACGCGGTCAGCGCCACACGGGTGAACACGGCCAGCGCCGCCACCTTCGGCGCGGAAGCGAAGAACGCGGTGACCGGCGTCGGCGCGCCCTCGTAGACGTCGGGTGTCCACATGTGGAACGGCACCGCCGAGATCTTGAAGCAAAGCCCGGCGAGCAGGAATACGAGGCCAAACACGATGCCGATGCTGCCGGTCTTCACGACTGCCGCGATCCCGGCGAAGGCGACGGTGCCGGTGAAGCCGTAGATCAGCGAAGCGCCGTACAACAGCATGCCCGACGACAGCGCGCCGAGAACGAAATATTTCAGGCCGGCCTCGGTTGACTTGGCGTTGTCGCGGTTGCTCGCGGCGACCACGTAGAGCGCAAGCGACATCAGCTCGAGCCCGAGATAGAGCATGATGAGGTCGCCGGCCGAGATCAGCACCATCATGCCGACGGTGGAGAGCAGCACCAGGATGGAATATTCGAAGATTCGCCGCGACTGGTCGGCCAGATATTCGATCGAAAGCACCAGCGTCGCCACCGAGCCGGTCAGTGCCAGGATCTTCAGGAATTTGGCGAAGTCGTCGACGATAAAGCTGCCGCCGAAGGTCTTGCCGACCGGCACCCACAGCTCCAGCAAGCCGGTCAGGACCAGCAGGCAGACCGCCAGCCCGGTGACGAGGCTCGTGGTCTGCGGCCCGCGATAGGCGCCCAGCATCAGCAGCGCCATCGCACCCAGCGCCAGCACGAGCTCCGGCAGCACGGGCAGCAACTGATAACCTGCACTCTCAAAGCTCATGGCGTTATCCCGATCACTGCATGAGCGCGGCCGCTTTCACGGCCGTCACTGCGGTGTTGTAGTTGTTGACGAGTTGCTGCACCGACGACGCGGACATATCGAGCACCGGCTTCGGATAGAATCCGAACAGGAGCGTGAGCGCCACCAGTGGCACCATGATGAGGCCCTCGCGGAAGGTGAGGTCCTTGATGCTGGCGAGCGAGGGCTTCGTCAGGGTGCCGAACACGACCTTGCGATAGAGCCACAGCGCATAGGCCGCCGACAGGATCACGCCGGTGGTGGCGAAGGTCGCGGTCGGGATCGAGACCTTGAAGGTGCCGATCAGGGTCATGAACTCGCCGACGAAGCCGGACGTTCCGGGCAGACCGACATTGGCCATGGTGAAGACCATGAACACCAGCGCGTAGAGCGGCATGCGGTTGACCAGCCCTCCATAGGCAACGATCTCGCGGGTATGCATGCGGTCGTAGATGATGCCGACGCAGAGGAACAGCGCGCCCGAGACGATGCCGTGCGAGACCATCTGGAACACGCCGCCGGCGACGCCCTGCGTGGTGGCCGCGAAGATCCCCATGGTCACGAAGCCCATATGGGCCACCGACGAGTAGGCAATCAGCTTCTTGATGTCTTCCTGCATCAGGGCCACCAGCGAGGTGTAGATGATGGCGATGACCGAGAGCGTGAACACCAGCGGTGCGAAGTCATGCGAGGCCAGCGGGAACATCGGCAGCGAGAAGCGCAGGAAGCCGTAACCGCCCATCTTCAGGAGGATCGCCGCCAGGATCACCGAGCCCGCGGTCGGCGCCTCCACGTGCGCGTCAGGCAGCCAGGTGTGCACCGGCCACATCGGCATCTTCACCGCGAAGGAGGCGAAGAACGCCAGCCACGCCCAGGTCTGCAACGAGCGCGGCACGGCGGTGTGCATCAGGCTCGGGATGTCGGTGGTGCCGGCGTTCCAGTACAGCGCCATGATCGCCAGCAGCATCAGGACCGAGCCGAGCAGCGTGTAGAGGAAGAACTTGAAGGAGGCATAGACCCGGCGCGGGCCGCCCCACACCCCGATGATCAGGAACATCGGGATCAGGCCGCCCTCGAAGAACAGGTAGAACAGCACGAGGTCGAGCGCCGAGAAGGTGCCGACCATCAGCGTTTCCAGGATCAGGAACGCCATCATGTATTCGCGCACACGCACCTGGACCGACTTCCAGCTCGCAAGGATGCAGAACGGCATCAAGGCGGTGGTCAGGATCACGAACGGCAGCGAGATGCCGTCGACGCCCATGTGGTAGGTGATGCCGCTGGCAAGCCACGAGGTCTTCTCGACGAACTGGAAGTCCGCTTGCGCCGGATCGAAGCGCCAGACGAGGATCAGCGACACCGCAAAGGTGATCAGCGTGGTCCACAACGCGATCCAGCGCGAATTGCGCCGCGCGGCCTCGTCATCGCCGCGGCTGAGATAAACCAGCAGCGCGCCGAACGTCGGCAGGAAGGTAACGACGGAAAGAATGGGCCAGGTTGTCATCACTGGCCTCCCAAGCCGAACATGAACCAGGTGATCAATCCCGCGACGCCGATCAGCATGGCGAAGGCGTAGTGATAGAGATAGCCGGTCTGCAGCTTCACGACGTTGCGGGTGACGTCAAGCACCCACGCCGACACGCCGTCGGGGCCGAAGCCGTCGATGATCTTGCCGTCGCCGACCTTCCACAGGAAACGGCCGACCCACTTGGCCGGGCGCACGAAGATCAGATCGTACAGCTCGTCGAAATACCACTTGTTGAGCAGGAACTGGTACAGCAGCGGCTGGCTGCGGGCGAGTTCGACCGGCATATAGGGCCGGCGGATATAGAAGACGTAGGAGATATAGGCCCCGATCACCATCATGACCGTCGGCAGATAGGCGACGGTCTCGGGGATATGATGCATGTCCTCGATGATGTGCGGGTTCATCTTGACCGAGTCGCGGAAGAATTCCTCGACGCCGTGGCCGGCGAACAGCTCCTTGAACGGGAAACCCGAAAGGATCGATCCGGCGGCGAGAACGCCGATCGGGATCAGCATCCAGAGCGGGCTTTCGTGCGCCGCCTCGTAGTGTTCCTGGTCATGCGGTTCGCCGAAGAAGGTCTTGAAGATCAGCCGCCAGGAGTAGAACGAGGTCAGGCCCGCCGCGACCACCGTCATCAGGAAGCCGTAGAGCGCGAACGGATTGTGCGAGGCGTAGGCGGATTCGATGATCGCATCCTTCGAGAAATAGCCCGCGAACATCGGAAAGCCGGTCAGCGCCAGGGTGCCGATGCACATCACCGCGAAGGTATACGGGATCTTGCGCCACAGCCCGCCCATGTTGCGGATGTCCTGCTCGTGATGCATCGCATAGATCACCGAGCCCGAGCCCAGGAACAAGAGCGCCTTGAAGAAGGCATGGGTGAAGAGATGGAACATGCCGACGGAATAGGCCCCCGCCCCCATCGCCACGAACATGTAGCCGAGCTGCGAACAGGTCGAATACGCGACGATGCGCTTGATGTCGTTCTGGACGAGGCCGACGGTCGCCGCGAAAAAGGCGGTGGTGGCGCCAAAGAACATCACCACGGCCTGCGCGTTCGGCGCCAGCTCGAACAGCGGCGACAGCCGCGCCACCATGAACACGCCGGCGGTGACCATGGTCGCGGCGTGGATCAGCGCCGAGACCGGCGTCGGGCCTTCCATGGCGTCCGGCAACCAGGTGTGCAGCAGGAACTGGGCGGATTTGCCCATCGCGCCCATGAATAGCAGCAGGCAGATCAGCGTCAGCGCGTCGGCGTGCCAGCCGAAGAAATCGATGGTCTTGCCGGTCAGGCCCGGGGCGCCGGCGAAGATGGTCTCGAAATCGGTCGAGCCGATCAGCGCGAAAATGGCGAAGATGCCGAGCGCAAAGCCGAAATCGCCGACCCGGTTGACCACAAAGGCCTTGATCGCCGCGGCGTTCGCCGACGGCTTCTGGTACCAGAACCCGATCAGCAGGTAGCTCGCCAGACCGACGCCCTCCCAGCCGAAGAACAGCTGCACCAGATTGTCAGCGGTCACCAGCATCAGCATCGCGAAGGTGAACAGACTGAGATAGGCGAAGAAGCGCGGCCGGTACGGGTCCTCGTCCATGTAGCCGATCGAATAGAGGTGCACGAGCGAGGACACGGTGTTGACCACCACCAGCATCACGGCGGTCAGCGTATCGACCCGCAGCGACCACGCCACCTGCAGATCGCCCGAATCGATCCAGGGAAACAGCGCGATCCGCGCGTCATGATGCATGAAACCGACATCGACCAGCGCCACCCAGGACAACGCCGCCGACACCAGCAACAGCCCCGTGGTGATCAGCTCCGCCGCCCGCGAACCCGCCGCCGGCGGCTCGACCGCGTGATGACCGTCGTGACCGTGGTCGTCGGCATGGGCATCCGATGCGTGGGCATCGGCGCCATGGGCGTCGCCGTGATGTTCGACCTCATCGCCGCTCGGGTTGCGCGCATGCGCACCGAAGATCGAGATCAGTCCGGCAAGAACCGCGCCGATCAGCGGCAGAAAGACAATTGCCTGGATCATTGGCGGGTTAACCCTTCATCAAATTGACGTCTTCAACCGCGATCGAACCGCGATTGCGGAAGTACACCACCAGCACCGCAAGACCGATCGCCGCCTCCGCCGCCGCCACCGTCAGCACCAGAAGCGCGAACACCTGCCCGACGATGTCGCCGAGGAAGGTCGAGAACGCCACCAGGTTGATATTGACGGCGAGCAGTATCAGCTCGATCGACATCAGGATGACGATGATGTTCTTGCGGTTGAGGAAGATGCCGAGGATGCCGAGCGTGAACAGGATCGCGCCGACCGCAAGGTAATGTCCAAGACCGATCGTCATTGCACCCACTCCGCCGCGTCCGCGTCTTGCAGGCCCTGGCCCGAGGCCACCTTGCGCACGGCCATCGCGATTGCCGGCGTCCGCGCGTTCTGCACGTTGATGTCCTGCCGCTTGACGCTCACCTTGTGGCGCAGCGTCAGCACGATGGCGCCGATCATCGCGACCAGCAGCACCATGCCGGCCAATTGGAAGTAATGGATGTACTTGGTATAGAGCACGAGGCCGAGCGCCTCGGTGTTGCTCACGTTGTTGGGGATCGCCGCCGTGATCGACTTGGCGGTACCGGCGTTGATCACCCAGCCGCCGCCGACCAGCAGCAGTTCGGCGAGGAAGATCGCGCCGATCACAAGCCCGATCGGCAGGTATTCGAGAAAACCCTCGCGTAGCTCGGCGAAGTCCACGTCGAGCATCATGATCACGAACAGAAACAGCACCGCGACCGCGCCGACATAGACCACGACCAGGATCATCGCCAGGAATTCGGCGCCCATCAGCACGAACAGGCCGGAGGCGTTGACGAAGGCCAGGATCAAAAACAGCACGGAGTGTACGGGATTGCGCGAGACAATCACCATTACTGCCGAAGCCACGCAGATGCCGGCGAACAGATAGAAGAACAGCGCTGGAAGGATCATGCCCTCACCTCACCGGTACGGCGCGTCGAGTTCGATCGATTTCGCAATCTCGCGCTCCCAGCGGTCGCCATTGGCGAGCAGTTTCGCCTTGTCATAATAGAGTTCCTCGCGGGTCTCGGTCGCGAATTCGAAATTCGGTCCCTCGACGATGGCATCGACCGGACAGGCCTCCTGGCACAGCCCGCAATAGATGCATTTCACCATGTCGATGTCGTAGCGCACGGTGCGGCGGGTGCCGTCGTTGCGGCGCGGGCCGGCCTCGATGGTGATCGCCTGCGCCGGGCAGATCGCCTCGCACAGCTTGCAGGCGATGCAGCGTTCCTCGCCGTTGGGGTAGCGGCGCAGCGCATGCTCGCCGCGGAAGCGCGGCGAGATCGGCCCCTTCTCGAACGGATAGTTCAGCGTCGGCTTCGGCTGGAAGAAATAGCGCATGGCGAGGAAAAACGCCGATACGAATTCCGACAGCAGCAGCGAGCGGGCCGTGGCGTTGATATTGACACTCATGGCAACCTCATTGCGGGGCGATCCCCGCGAAGTGCAGCACGCCGGCGACGATGACCACCATCGCCAGCGACAGCGGCAGGAACACCTTCCAGCCGAGCCGCATCAGTTGATCGTAGCGGTAGCGCGGCACGATCGCCTTCGCCATCGCAAACATGAAGAACATGAAGAATAGTTTGAGCGCGAACCAGATCACGCCGGGTACCCAGGTGAACGGCGCCACCGCGATCGGCGGCAGCCAGCCTCCCAGGAACAGGATCGTGGCCATCGCGCACATCGTGCAGATCGCGACATACTCGCCGAGCATGAACAACAGATAGGGCGTCGAGCCGTATTCGACCATGAAGCCCGCCACCAGTTCGGACTCGGCCTCCACCAGATCGAACGGCGGACGGTTGGTTTCCGCCAGTGCCGAGACGTAGAACACCACGAACATCGGAAACAGCGGGATGAAGTACCAGTTCAGGATGGTCAGCCTGGGCAGCCCGATCAGGCTGGCGAGCCCGCGGGTGTTCTGGGCCTCGACCACGGCCGAGAGGTTCAGCGAGCCCACGCACAGCAACACGGTGATGATGACGAAGCCGATCGAGACTTCGTAGCTCACCATCTGCGCCGCCGAGCGCAGCGCCGCCAGGAACGGGTATTTCGAGTTCGACGACCAGCCGGCCATGATGATGCCGTAGATCGACAGCGACGAGATCGCGAAGATGTAGAGGATACCGACATTGATGTCGGAGATCACCCAGCCGAGATCCATCGGGATCACCGCCCAGGCCGCCAGCGCCAGCACGCAGGAGACCAGCGGCGCCAGCAGGAACACACCCTTGTTGGAGCCGGAGGGAATGATCGGCTCCTTGAACACGAATTTCAGGAGATCGGCGAAGGACTGGAACAGGCCAAAGGGGCCGACCACGTTGGGTCCGCGCCGGATCTGCACCGCCGCCCAGATCTTGCGGTCGGCGAGCAGGATGAAGGCGATAGCGACCAACAGCACGACCAGCAGCAGCACGCTCTCCGCGGCCATGATGATCAATGGCCAGAGGAAGGCGGTCCAGAATGCGCTTGCGAAGAAATCAGCCATCAGGTCACGCTCACTCCGCTGCCGTCAGCATCTTCCCGGACGCCAGCCGGGAACATTCCGCCATTACCGCCGACGCGCGCGCGATCGGGTTGGTCAAATAGAAATCCTCCACGGAAGACTTGAACGGCGTCTTCTCGATGCTGCCGCCCTTGCCCGCCGCCGCCTTGATGTCGGCGGCCTTGCCGGCCTCGATCTGGTCGACGCGCATCAAATGCGGCACGGCCTTGAACAGCGCCTGCCGCAGCGCGGCAAGCGAATCGTAGCCGAGCTTCTTGCCGAGCGCTTCGGACAGCGCGCGGATGATCGCCCAGTCCTCGCGCGCCTCCCCCGGGGGAAACGCCGCACGGTTGGCCATCTGCACCCGGCCTTCGGTGTTGACGTAGATGCCGGATTTTTCCGTATAAGCCGCCCCCGGCAGGATCACGTCGGCGCGGTGCGCGCCGCGGTCGCCATGGGTGCCGATGTAGACCACGAAGGTGCCGTCCGGCGCCTTGGCCTCGTCGGCGCCCAGCAGAAACAGCACGTCCAGCGTGCCGAACGTCGTCATCTGCGCCGCGCTC
>CAWFYF010000001.1:0-229221 GCA_963819935.1 uncultured Alphaproteobacteria bacterium | reverse complement strand
CAGTCCGCCGCCCGCGCTCGCGGCGAAGCCGATGTCGAGCGCACCGACCCGCGAGGCCGTGTCGTGCAGCACGGCAAAGCCGTTCCAGCCGTCCTTGACCGCGCCGATGTCAGCGGCAAGCTTTGCGGCAGCGGCGAGGATCGCAGGCCCATCATGCCGCCCGGCAGCCCCGGCGCCGACCAGCACGATCGGATTCTTGGCGCCCTTCAGCACCTCGGCGAAGGAATGCTTGCCGGCGGCGAGATCGGCAAGGGAATCCGCGCCGCCGCCGATATAATCGTAGCCGTAAGTAAGATCAGCCTTGACGCCGATCACGCCGACCTTGAGCTGGCCGGTGCGCCAGCGCTTGCGGATGCGCGCGTTGAGCACGGCCGCTTCCCGGCGTGGGTTCGAGCCGATGATCAGAAGCGCGTCGGCCTGCTCGATGCCGGCGATGGTGGGATTGAAGATGTAGGAGCCGCGGCCGTTCTTCGGATCGAAGGCGTCGCCGCCCTGCACCGCGAGATTGACCGAGCCGTATTTCGCCAGGAGATCCCTGAGCGCGAACATCTCGTCCACCGCGGCAACGTCGCCGGCGATGGCGCCGATCCGCTTGCCGTCGCTCATCTTGATTTTGGCGGCGATGGCGGCGAAGGCTTCCGGCCATGTCGCCGCGCGGAGCTTGCCGTCCTGCCTGATATAGGGACGGTCGAGCCGCTGCGTGCGCAGGCCATCGACAACATGGCGGGTCTTGTCGGAAATCCACTCCTCGTTCACCGCCTCGTTGACGCGCGGCAGGATCCGCATCACCTCGCGGCCGCGGGTATCGACCCGGATCGCCGAGCCGACGCCGTCCATCACGTCGACCGACTGGGTCTTGCCGAGCTCCCAGGGCCGCGCCGCGAAGGCATAGGGCTTCGAGGTCAGCGCGCCCACCGGGCAGATGTCGACCAGATTGCCCTGCAATTCCGAGGTCAGCGCCGATTTAAGATAGGTGGTGATTTCCATGTCCTCGCCGCGGCCGGTCGCCCCCATTTCGGGCGCGCCGCAGACTTCAGCGGAGAAGCGGACGCAGCGGGTGCACTGGATGCAGCGGTTCATCGAGGTCTTGACCAGCGCGCCCAGATATTTGTCCTCGACCGCGCGCTTGTTCTCGGCGAAGCGCGAGGTGTCGACGCCATAGCCCATCGCCTGGTCCTGCAGGTCGCACTCCCCGCCCTGATCGCAGATCGGGCAATCCAGCGGGTGGTTGATCAGCAGGAATTCCATCACGCCTTCGCGCGCCTTCTTCACCATCGGCGAGCGGGTGGAGATTTCCGGCGGCTCGCCCTTGGGGCCCGGACGGCAATCGCGCACGCCCCAGGCGCAGCTTGCGACCGGCTTCGGGCCGCCCTTGATCTCGACCAGGCACATCCGGCAATTGCCGGCGATCGACAGCCGCTCGTGGTAGCAGAAGCGCGGGATTTCGGCGCCCGCCGCCTCACACGCCTGCAGCAGCGTGTATTCGGCGGGGACATCGATCTCTTTGCCATCGATGATGAGTTTGGTCATAGGCTCAAGTCTTTCCGAGCTTGCAGTCGGGTGGTGTGACGCTGGCGGTCTTCAGGGACGCCTTCACCCATTGCTGGGTATCGGTGGAGTAGGTTTCGAGGTAGGCCGGCTCGGCGCGCGACTTCTCGCACAGGAACGGCAGATGCGGCTTCAGGTCGTAGTCGCAGGAAGCGACCCACTCCCGCTTGTCGGCGAAAGCGGCGGTCGCCTCCTCGCAGGCATAGAGGAAGTATGAGACGAAACTTTCATACTGGGCCTGCTCGTCGCGGCCGGCCGCCTTGATCGCAGCGTAATCCGGTGAAGAGAATTTCGGATTCTTGAACGCCAGATCGGTGTACCCCAGAAACGCCTGCCGCGCGGTGACGGCGCGGTTGCTGGAACGGATCTCGTTGATCTGGAACAGGATCGCAACAAAGCCGAGCAGCGCCACGGTCGCCTGCGCCATCTGCGCCAGCGTCCCGTATTTCTGCCACCATAGAATGCCCGGTTGCGACATCGACATCACTCCGCAGCCACCATGTGCGCGGGATCGAAAATGCCGGCGTCGTCGATATCGGCCTTGTGCGAATACTCGCTGATGCGCTCCTCGATCTCGTGGCGGAAATGCGCGATCAGGCCCTGGATCGGCCACGCCGCAGCGTCGCCGAGCGCGCAGATGGTGTGGCCCTCGACCTGTTTTGTCACCTCCAGCAGCATATCGATCTCGCGCTTGTGGGCGCGGCCTTCGGCCATGCGCGTCAAGACCCGCCACATCCAGCCGGTGCCTTCGCGGCACGGCGTGCACTGGCCGCAGCTCTCATGCTTGTAGAAATAGGAAATCCGCGCGATCGCCCGGATCAGGTCGGTCGACTTGTCCATCACGATGACCGCGGCGGTGCCGAGGCCGGAGCGCAGCTTGCCCAGGGAATCGAAATCCATCGGCGTATCGATGATCTGCTCTGCCGGCACCATGCGCACCGAGGAGCCGCCGGGGATCACCGCCTTGAGATTGTCCCAGCCGCCGCGGACGCCGCCACAATGCCGCTCGATCAGTTCGCGGAACGGAATCCCCATCGCCTCTTCGACGTTGCAAGGACGTTCGACATGGCCGGAGATGCAAAACAGCTTGGTGCCGACATTGTTGGGCTTGCCGATGGCGGCAAACCACGCCGCGCCGCGCCGCAGGATGTCCGGCGCGACCGCGATCGATTCGACATTGTTGACGGTGGTCGGGCAGCCGTAGAGGCCGACATTCGCCGGGAATGGCGGCTTCAGCCGCGGCTGGCCTTTTTTGCCTTCGAGGCTTTCCAGGAGCGCGGTCTCTTCGCCGCAGATATAGGCGCCGGCGCCGTGCGCAACGTAGAGGTCGAACGGCCAGCCGTTGACATTGTCCTTGCCGATCAGTTTTGCAGCATAGGCCTGATCGACCGCGGCCTGCAGGTGTTCGCGCTCCCGGATGAACTCACCGCGCACATAGATGTAGCAGACGTGGGCGCCCATCGCGAAGCTCGCGAGCAGGCAGCCCTCGACCAAGAGATGCGGGTCGTGCCGCATGATCTCGCGGTCCTTGCAGGTACCAGGCTCGGACTCGTCGGCATTGACCACGAGATAGCTCGGCCGGCCATCGGTCGATTCCTTCGGCATGAATGACCATTTCAAGCCGGTCGGGAAACCCGCCCCGCCGCGGCCGCGCAGGCCGGAGGCCTTCATTTCGTTGATTATCCAGTCGCGGCCCTTGTCGATGATCGCCTTGGTGCCATCCCAGGCGCCGCGGCGGCGCGCACCCTCGAGGCCCCAGTCGTGGAGGCCGTAGAGGTTCTTGAAGATGCGGTCCTTGTCAGCGAGCATGACGTGAAGCTTCCTAAAGGTCAGCGGTTGGACTGCGAATAGGCGAGACCGGCAGCGCATCCGCCGATAACGACCGCCCATAACAGGCATGATTCAAGCGAGGCGTGCAGCACGTAGCGCTGCAAAAGGAAAATGAATGTCGCGGCGGCTGCGGTATGCAAACCGATATAGCGCCAGTTCTTCATCGCACCGACACTCCCCGCTTCTATCGCCTGCACTATGCGCTCGCGCTTCATGTGGTTTCCTTCAGCGTGGTCGGCCCGCCCACCGGCGCCGAGAACTGACGGTCGATCTGCGGTCCCGGCTTCGGCGGCTTGCCGGAGGCAAAGCCGTCCAGCACCTTGCCGAAGCTTTCCTTGGTCAGGTCCTCGTAGGTATCCTTCCAGATCAGCACCATCGGCGCATTCACGCAGGCGCCGAGACACTCGACCTCCTCCCAGCTGAAATTGCCGTCCTTGGACAGATGGAAGGGCTCGTGATGGATGCGGCTCTGGCACACGTCGATGATGTCGCCGGCGCCGCGCAGCCGGCAGGGTGTGGTGCCGCAGACCTGGACGTGCGCCTTCTTGCCGACCGGCTGCAACTGGAACATTGTGTAGAAGGTCGCGACTTCGAGCACGCGGATATAGGGCATGTCGAGCAGATCGGCGACCGCGCGGATCGCGACTTCCGAAACCCACCCCTCATGCTGTTCCTGCACCCGCCACAGGATCGCGATCACGGCGGAGGCCTGGCGGCCTTCCGGGTATTTGGCGATCTGCTCCTTGGCCCAGGCGAGGTTTTCCGGCGTGAACGTGAAGTTCGCGGGCTGCAGTTCTTTCGGGGCGAGGCGGCGGACGGACATTGCGGTTCAGTCTCTCATTGCATGCGGCGCGCGGCGTTGGCGTTCAGGGCGCTGATCCGGTTCTGCCAGAAGGCGCTTGCGGTGCCGAACACGTTGTAGCCGACGTGAGTGGAAACCTTGATGCGGTCGAGGATCGAAAGCTCGGTCACGGTTTCCAGACGATTGGAGCGGGGATCGTGGACGATGAGCTGCAGCGGGGTCTGGTCGAGGATATAGCGCGACACCGTGTGGTTGCGGTCGCTGCCATGTTCCTCGCACAGCAACACGCTGTCACCCTGCAACAGCCGCGCGCCGCCCTTGATCGCCTCGACCTCGACGCCTTCGACGTCGAGCTTGATCAGGTACTTTCCATCGGGGGAAATCTTGCCGTCGTCGATGAGATTGTCGAGCGCGATCACCGGCACGTCCTCGCCGCCCCTATCGGTGCCGCCGGCGATGCTGAACGCCTCGTGCTTGGTGCCCGACAGCCGGGCGGTGCCGCGCGCGGAGCCAATCGCGCACTTCATCACCTCGAAGCGGTTGCGGTTGATCTTGCCGTTGTTCGCCAGCTTGGCGAAATTCTGCGACGACGGCTCGATCGCGATCGCCTTGTGCGAGCCGTAAGGCGCGCTCGAGACCAGCACCGACCAGTAGCCGAAATTGGCGCCGCAATCGAGCAGCGTGTAATCGACGTCGACGGAATCCCGAAACAGCAGTTCCAGCTCGTCCTCATAAGAAAACGAGCGGTTGAGCAGCTTGCTCCAGTAACCATCGCCATAGGGAAATTCGAACGTCGCATCGGTATTGAGCTTGATCGCGATGTCGCGTTCGGGCAACGCCTTGCGCAGCAGGTTGGCGCAGTGGTTGTAGCCTCGGTGGGAAAAGTGCGACGATATTTTCGAGCCCGTCGCGAACGCGAGCGCCGCCGTCCGCTCCCACAGATTCGCGCCCTCAAGAGCCCCCGAGGCCCGGTCAAAATGGATGGGCGGGAGCGCGATCACCGATCGACCTCTCCGAACACGATGTCGAGCGAGCCGAGGATCGCCGAAACGTCGGCCAGGAGGTGACCCTTGCAGATGAAATCCATTGCCTGCAGATGCGCAAATCCCGGCGCGCGGATCTTGCACTTGTAGGGCTTGTTGCTGCCGTCGGAGACCAGATAGACGCCGAACTCGCCCTTCGGCGCCTCGACCGCGGCGTAGACTTCGCCTTCCGGCACGTGGAAGCCCTCGGTATAGAGCTTGAAGTGATGGATCAGCGCTTCCATCGAGCGCTTCATCTCGCCCCGGCGCGGCGGGGAAATCTTGTGATCGTCCACCACCACGGGCCCCTGCCCGTCGGCGGCGCGCAGCTTGGCGATGCACTGCTTCATGATGCGCACGGACTGGCGCATTTCTTCCATGCGGAGCAGGTAGCGGTCGAAGCAGTCTCCGTTCTTGCCGATCGGAATGTCGAAATCCATCTCGGCATAGCATTCGTAGGGCTGCGCCTTGCGCAGGTCCCATGCAGCGCCCGAGCCGCGCACCATCACGCCGGAAAAACCCCACTCCCAGGCCTGCTTCAGCGACACCACGCCGATGTCGACGTTGCGCTGTTTGAAGATGCGGTTGCCGGTCAGGAGCCGGTCGAGATCGTCGACCACGCCCAGGAACGGATCGCACCAGGCCTCGATATCGTCGATCAGCTTCGGCGGCAGGTCCTGGTGCACGCCGCCGATACGGAAATAGGCCGCGTGCATGCGCGAGCCGGAGGCGCGCTCATAAAACACCATCAGTTTTTCGCGCTCTTCGAAACCCCAGAGCGGCGGCGTCAGCGCGCCGACGTCCATCGCCTGCGTGGTGACGTTGAGCAGATGCGACAGGATGCGGCCGATCTCGCAGTAGAGCACCCGGATCAACTGCCCGCGGCGCGGCACCTCGATGCCGAGCAGCTTTTCCGCCGCGAGGCAGAAGGCGTGCTCCTGGTTCATCGGCGCGACGTAATCGAGCCGGTCGAAATACGGGATCGCCTGCAGGTAGGTCTTGGTCTCGATCAGCTTTTCGGTACCGCGATGAAGCAGGCCGATATGCGGATCGACGCGGGCGACCACTTCGCCGTCAAGCTCGAGCACCAGGCGGAGAACCCCGTGCGCGGCCGGATGCTGCGGCCCGAAATTGATCGTAAAATTGCGCAGTGCTGGTGCTTCGTTCATGATCAGACTTTCGGCTCCGCTTTCTCATCGCCCGGCAGCACCGGATAATCGGCGCCCTCCCATGGCGAGAGAAAATCGAACTTGCGGAATTCCTGATTGAGGCGGACGGGCTCGTAGAGCACCCGCTTCTCCTGGTCGTCGTAACGCACCTCGACGAAGCCGGTGGTCGGGAAATCCTTGCGCAGCGGATGGCCGTCGAAGCCGTAGTCGGTCAACAGCCGCCGCATGTCCGGATGACCGGTGAAGATCACGCCGTAGAGATCGTAGGCTTCACGCTCGAACCAGTCGGCGCCGGGAAACACATCGATGATCGACGGCACCTGGGTGGTCTCGTCCGCCGCCACGCGCAGGCGGATGCGCGCGTTCAGTGTCGGCGACAGCAGATGATAGATGACGTCGAAGCGTTTTTCGCGGCCGGGATAATCGACCGCGGTGACGTCGGTGAAGTTGACGAAACGGCAACCGGGATCGTCGCGCAGGAACTTGACGACGTCGACGATCTTGCCGGCCTGCACACCTACCGTGAGCTGCCCGAACGCGATCGCGTGACCGGTCGCGGCGCCCGGAAGCGCGCTAACAATCGTCTGCCCCAGAGCATCGAGCCTGCCGTCATCCATTCCAAAACCCTTAGCGTTCGATGGTTCCAGTGCGCCGGATCTTCTTCTGCAGCAACAGCACGCCGTAGAGCAGCGCTTCCGCCGTCGGCGGGCATCCGGGCACGTAGATATCGACGGGCACGATGCGGTCGCAGCCGCGCACCACCGAATAGGAATAGTGATAGTAGCCGCCGCCATTGGCGCACGACCCCATCGAGATCACGTAGCGCGGCTCCGGCATCTGGTCGTAGACCTTGCGCAGCGCCGGCGCCATCTTGTTGGTCAGGGTCCCCGCGACGATCATCACGTCCGACTGCCGCGGCGAGGCGCGGGGCGCGAAGCCGAAGCGCTCGACGTCGTAACGCGGCATCGACACCTGCATCATCTCGACCGCGCAGCAGGCGAGCCCGAAGGTCATCCACATCAGCGATCCCGTCCGCGCCCAGACGATCAGGTTGTCGGCGGTGGTGATGAAGAAGCCCTTGTCGGACAGTTCGTGATTGACCTCGAGGAAATACGGGTCATTGGCTCCGACCGGCTTGCCGGTCGAGGGATCGAGGATGCCGGTCGCGGCGGGAGCTACCGCCGGGGCAAATCCGGGGCTCGCGGCAGAGGGGCTCAATCCCATTCGAGCGCGCCTTTCTTCCATTCGTAGGCGAAGCCGACGGTCAGGACGGCCAGGAAAACCACCATCGACCAGAAGCCGGTTGCGCCGAGCTTCCCGAACGCCACCGCCCACGGGAACAGGAATGCCACTTCGAGGTCGAAGATGATGAAGAGGATGGCCACCAGGTAGAACCGGACGTCGAACTTCATCCGGGCATCGTCGAAGGCGTTGAACCCGCATTCATACGCCGAGAGCTTTTCCGGATCCGGCTGCTGGAAGGCGACGAGGAAGGGGGCGATCAGGAGCACCAGCCCAATCAGGGCGGCGACGCCTATAAACACGACAAGTGGAAGATAATTCTGCAGGATGCCGGTCATCGGCGGGGCCTTTTCCTGCGGTGCTGACGGCCGCAGATTCGTTGATTGGAATTGTTCTGAGGCTTAGCGCAGCGCAACAAGGGGCGCAAGACAAGCAATTTTGACGGGGTCTGCGGCCTCCGGATGTGGCGGGAAAACTTGGGAACATGACCCGGGGTCGAGCCCGCTCCCGAACGGATAAGCCGCTTTCCGCCTGAACTTCACCTTGAGCTGGATCAAGATCGGCCCGAATATCTGTGGACCGCGAAAAACGAATGGCCCGGCGGCCTGAGAAGCGGCGCCGCCGATCTCAGGGCGCTCGGCGCCGACCGAGGCCGTCCTCGCCTGCCGGGCACCGCCCCCGCATCAGGACGGGCGATGCGAGTTCTTCTCAGGTCAGCGGGCCGGTATATTTCTCCAGCTGCGCCCAGGCGTCGGCGCCATAGGTCTTCTGCCACTGCGTGTAGAAGCCGGCTTTCACCAGCGCCGCCCTGAACTGCACGGGGTCCGACGTGTTGAAGATCATGCCCTTGGCCGTGAGCTCGGCCTGCAGCGAGTGATCCATCGCCAACAGATCGGCCCGCTCCTTGACTGCCGCGGCATCGAAGTTGCCGTTGAGGATTTCCAGGAGGTCGGCGGGCAGAGCGGCCAGCGCGCGACGGTTGGCGACGACCCAGTAGCCGCTCCAGCAATGGTTCGACAGCGCGCAGTATTTCTGCACCTCGTACAGCTTGCCGGTCGATACCTGCGCCAGCGGGTTTTCCTGGCCCTCCACGATATGGGTCTGCAGGGCCGAGTAGAGCTCGCTGTAGCTGATGCTCGAGGGCAGTGCCCCAAGCCCGCTGAACAGGGAAGTCAGCAAGGCCGTGACGGGAACGCGGATCTTGAATCCCTTCAGGTCTTCGACGCCGTTCAATTGCCGGCTCGAGGACGAGGTGATCTGCCGGAATCCGTTGTCCCACATCTTCTTCATCGGCACGATCCCCGCCTTGCCGATGGCGTCGCGGACGACATCGCCGACGCCGCCATCCATCGCGGCCCAGACCTGATCGTAAGACTGGAAGGCGAAACCGACGCTCGGCAGGCCCGACAGCGGCACCAGCGTCGACAGGGTCATGCTGGGCGCCGCCAGCAGTTCGATACCGCCCGCACGAAGCTGCGAGAGCATCTCGGGGTCGCCGCCGAGCTGGCTGTTGGGGAAGACCGTGACGTTCAGCCGGCCCGACGACTGGCTGCCGATCGCGTGCGCAGCTTCCGTGAGCCGCACCGTGAGCGGGTGGGTGTCCGGCGTGTTGACGCCAAGCTTGAATTCGAACTCTGCAGCGGCACCGGCGGGTTTGGTCAAAACACTGGTTGCCCAGGCGGCTGACGCTGCGCCCAGCAAACCCCTGCGGGTTATTGTCATTTTTCTTCGCTCCCGAGCGCATTATCGCGCCTGGAACCAGTTTCCTTCGAACCGCCGCCGCCCGCAAGGTGCCGGTACCGGGCGCGAAGATCACGGGCTCCTGCCCCGCCGACGAAACCATTTTGGGGAAACCACGAAACCACCCTGAAACAAACGGGGCGTATTTCTACGGACAACAAAGCGGCGGCAAAGTTCGCCCCGGAGGCTCACATGAACCACTCAATTCACTCGGCGGATCGCAGTACCCACCTCAAGATCGTGGTCGTAGCGTTGCTCGCTGGGATCGTGGTGACTGGTCTGGGCATCTCGGCCCGCAGCAATGCGGATTACAGCCAAACCGCCCATGTCGTCAAAGCCGGCAAGCCGGTCGCGTTGACGAGCTCGGATACGATGCTCGTTCGCTAGGGCAACACCCATTTCAACACCAATTGATTGCAAACAACAGAGCGGCCGCCTTCGGGCGGCCTTTTGCTTTTTGTGTTCCCGAAAAAGCGCGGGGTCGCCAACGAACCGGCTAAAACATGCGCGCAACGCCAAACAGTGCCAATTCAACCGGCTTCGGACGCGGCCTGACGCGCTGGCGGTGGAGAGAGGATCGAAGGGCCAGATTGCGGCCAGCCAAATCGCGGCTATTGGGATCGCCCGCCCAAAAAGCGGCTTAAGTGCTTGAAAAGATGGCGCGAGAGACGGGACTCGAACCCGCGGCCTCCGCCGTGACAGGGCGGCGCTCTAACCAACTGAGCTACTCCCGCGGATGCCGTAATCACTGACCGATCCGCACAGAAGTGAGGGCTTAAAGGCGTGCCTCTGTTTAGTCAAGGTCGTTGCAAATCCTCCCATTTCTCGGGCCTTTCTTGGATGCCGATGCAAATAATGGCCTATTTACAGGCAAAACAGCATAGGCAGCCGGTCCCCAAATCGTTTAAGGCCTGCTACGTCTTAGTTTCTTGAGTCATCAAACAACGAGGAGGGCCAAATATGGCGAAGAAAGCAGCGACCCCGACCACCGTCACGCTGAAGCATCTCGCGGCGGCGATCGCCGACGACCAGGAATTGTCGAAGAAGAAGGCCGAAGAGATCCTGACCGACCTGGTCGGCCGGATCACCAAGCACCTGAAGAAGGGCGAGCGGATCCGCATCGTCGGCCTCGGCATCCTCCAGGTACGCAAGCGCGCCGCCCGCATGGGCCGCAACCCCGCCACCGGCGAAGCGATCCACATCAAGGCCAGCAAGAAGGTTGCCTTCCGCGCGGCCAAGGAGCTCAAGGAAGCCGTCTGACAGGACCGCTTTCGTCCTCTAGCGTCATTCCGGCTTGGCGTACGCGCCCCCGGAATGACGCTGCTTCCCGGCGTACAGATTTCTCTTATTGACGTGCGGTTTCGATGGTGAGTTCGTCGCTGAAGTTTACGCACACCGTGACCGAGCGCTTTCTGCGCTACGTGGTGATCGACACCCAGTCGGACCCCGCCTCCCCGACCTGCCCCTCCACCGAAAAACAGAAAAATTTGGGCCGCCTCCTCGCCGCCGAACTCAAGGCGATGGGGCTGTCCGACGCCCATCTCGACGACTATGGCTATGTCTACGCGACCATTCCGGCCAATACCGGCAAGCATGTGCCGGCGATCTGCTTCTGCTCGCATATGGACACCTCGCCCGATTGCAGCGGCAAGGACGTCAAGCCGCAGATCGTGCGGAATTATCGCGGCGGCGACATCGCGCTGCCGGGCGACCCCACGCAAGTGATCCGCGCCGCCGAACATCCGGCGCTGAAAGACCAGATCGGCAGCGACATCGTCACCTCGGACGGCACCACGCTGCTGGGCGCCGACAACAAGGCCGGCCTTGCCGAGATCATGGATGCCGCGCATTTCCTGATTCAAAATCCACAGATCAAGCACGGCGCCATCAAGATCCTGTTCACGCCCGACGAGGAAATCGGCCGCGGCGTCGACAAGGCCGACCTGAAGAAGCTCGCCGCCGATTTCGCCTACACGATCGACGGCGAGACCGCGGGCAATATCGAGGACGAGACGTTTTCCGCCGATGGCGCCACCGTCACCATCGAAGGCGTCAGCGTCCATCCCGGCTTCGCCAAGGGCAAGATGGAGCACGCGATCAAGATAGCAGCCGCCATTGTCGACCGGCTGCCGAAAGACACCTGCTCGCCGGAAACCACCGAGGGCCAGGAAGGTTTCCTGCATCCGATCGGCATCTCGGGTGCGCTGGAGAAAGCCACGATTAGTTTCATCGTGCGCGATTTCACCAACCAAGGCCTGAAGGAAAAAGAAGCGCTGCTGGAAGGCATCGTCAAGGACGTGATGAAGGACTTTCCGCGCTCAAGCTACCGGCTCGAGATCAAGCCGCAATACCGCAACATGAAGCAGGTGATCGACCGTCACCCCGAGATCGTCGAGCACGCGATGGAAGCAATCCGCCGCGCTGGTCTTACGCCGAAAAAGACCTCCATCCGCGGCGGCACCGATGGTTCGCGGCTGTCGTTCATGGGGCTGCCCTGCCCCAACATCTTCGCCGGCGAGCACGCGTTCCATTCGCGGCTGGAATGGGTCAGCGTTCAGGACATGGAGAAGGCCGTGCAGACCATCGTCCATCTCGCCATGATCTGGGAAGAGAAGGCTTAAGAATCCCGTCATTCCGGGATGGGCCGAAGGACCAGACCTCAGACGTGCAATTGCACATCGGGGAATCTCGAGATTCCGGGCTCGATGCCTCGCGTCGCCCCGGAATAACGATTGAAAGCTACGAGGCCTTTGCCGTCACGATCCAGATCGCGGCGGGAAGCGGCACAGTCTGCCCCCTGACAAAAGGCGCCAGCGCTTCACGGATCGAGTTCGTGGCCGCGGCGACCACCTCGGGCGGCTGTTCGGACAGCGCGCGGGCGGCCGGTCCGATTTCCAGCGCACCCTGAACCGCCGCATCGAGGCCGCGACCGATCGCGACATCGAGCGAAAGGTCGCAGGGCTCCATGGCTATCCCGGTGAAGCCGGCTTCGCCCAGGATGCGCTGCACGCGGGCTTCGGAGGCGAAGGCGAACGGCCCGGGGTCTTCGGGCCCCTGCGGCGGCAGCCTGGGCACATGCTTGTAGACGGCCTGCAGCGGCGCCATGAAGAACGGGTTCTCGCGCGGCTCGCGCCAGCAGGCGAAGGCGAGCCGGCCCGACGGCTTCATTCCCCGGCGCAGATTGGCAAAGGAGCGCGCCGGCTCGGCAAAGAACATCACGCCGAAGCGGGAGGCCAGCAGATCGAAGCCCGCCGGCGCAAACGGATAAACCGTCGCATCCGCCAGCACGAATTCGACCGGCAGGCCTGCCGGCGCGACCTGGCGGGCGCGCGCCAGCATCGGACCCGAAATGTCGATACCCAGCACATGTCCGCCGGGGCCAACCTTCTGCGCCAGCGCGATCGAGACGGCGCCGCTGCCGCAGCCGACATCGACGATCCGTTCGCCGGCCACGGGCCGCGCGCGCGCGATCAGGAGATCGGCGACCGGCGCCAGCAGAATGTCCTGCGACTGCTGCCGGTCGGCCCAGCGCTGGCCGCCCGGTCCGTTCCAATACGCGATCTGATCCGCGTTGAGGTCGTGGCCGACAGGTGCTTCCATTGTGTAAACTCGTTGCCAGTCCGCCTTCGCCGCTTTGCGTCGAGCCTTGGCTCGTAGAGCCTTGGCTTGCCGAGCCTTGGCTTGCCGAGCCGAGGCTCGTCAAGAGCGAAGGCTGGTAGGCGGCGACGGATTCGAACCGCCGACCCTCTCGGTGTAAACGAGATGCTCTAACCAGCTGAGCTAGCCGCCCGTCAGCGCCTGTTTAGCGCTGCCTGAGCCTCCGGCGCAAGCCGTGCATTGGTCCATAAAAAAAGCGGCGCCCCCGGAAGGGACGCCGCTCTTGTTATATTTGTTGCGTTCAGTGGGCGGTCAGGCCACCGGCGGCTTCGTCGCCGGCATCCGGCTTGACCGGAACCTTGGTGTCCTCTTCCCAGACGATCGGCACCGGCGGGCGCACCAGCGCCTTGGCGACGACGTCGTCGAGGCGAGCCACCGGGATGATGGTCATCCCACCCTTGATCGCATCGGAAATCTCCGTGAGATCCTTGGCGTTGTCTTCGGGGATCAGCACCGTCTTGATGCCGCCGCGCGCGGCCGCCAGCAGCTTCTCCTTCAAGCCGCCGATCGGCAGCACCCGCCCGCGCAGCGTGATCTCGCCGGTCATGGCGACATCATGCTTGACCGGGATCCCGGTCATGATCGAAACGATCGCAGTCGCCATCGCAACACCCGCCGACGGTCCGTCCTTCGGGGTCGCCCCCTCCGGCACGTGGACGTGGATGTCGCGCCTGTCGAACAGCGGCGGTTCGATGCCGAAGCCGACGGCGCGCGAGCGGACATAGGATGCCGCCGCCGAAATCGACTCCTTCATCACGTCGCGCAGATTGCCCGTGACCGTCATCTTGCCCTTGCCGGGCATCATGACGCCTTCGATGGTGAGCAGCTCGCCGCCGACATCGGTCCAGGCCAGGCCTGTGACAATGCCTACCTGAGGCTCGCTCTCGATCTCGCCGTAGCGATATTTCGGCACGCCGAGGAATTCCTCGAGCGACTTCTCGGTCACCTTCACCGACTTCTTCTTGGAGATCATCAGCTCCTTCACCGCCTTGCGGGCGAGTGTCGAAAGCTCACGCTCCAGATTACGCACGCCCGCTTCGCGGGTGTAGCGGCGGATCATCAGTAGCAGCGCGTCGTCGTCGATCGACCATTCCTTGGAATCCAGGCCGTGCTTGGCGATCGCGTTCGGGATCAGATGCTTGCGCGCGATCTCGACCTTCTCGTTCTCGGTGTAGCCGGCGATCCGGATGATCTCCATGCGGTCCATCAGCGGCCCGGGAATATTCAGCGTATTCGCGGTCGTGATGAACATCACGTTGGAGAGATCGTAATCGACCTCCAGATAGTGGTCGTTGAAGGTCGAGTTCTGCTCGGGGTCCAGGACCTCGAGCAGCGCCGAGGACGGATCGCCGCGGAAATCGGCGCCCATCTTGTCGATCTCGTCCAGCAGGAACAGCGGGTTCGAGGTCTTGGCCTTGCGCATCGACTGAATGATCTTGCCGGGCATCGAGCCGATATAGGTGCGGCGGTGGCCGCGGATCTCCGCTTCATCGCGCACGCCGCCGAGCGAGACGCGCACGAACTCACGGCCGGTCGCCTTCGCGATCGACTTGCCGAGCGAGGTCTTGCCGACGCCGGGAGGTCCGACCAGGCACAGGATCGGTCCGGTCAGCTTGTTGGCGCGCGACTGCACGGCGAGATACTCGACGATGCGGTCCTTGACCTTCTCCAGCCCGTAATGATCGTTGTCGAGCACCGCCTGGGCTGCGACCAGATCCTTCTTGACCTTGGACTTCTTGTTCCACGGGATCGACAGCAGCCAGTCGAGATAATTGCGCACGACGGTCGCTTCCGCGGACATCGGCGACATCTGGCGCAGCTTCTTCAGCTCGTGCTGCGCCTTCTCGCGGGCTTCCTTCGAGAGCTTGGTCTTGGCGATCTTCTCTTCCAGATCGGCCAGCTCGTCGCGGCCTTCGTCGTCGCCGAGCTCCTTCTGGATCGCCTTCATCTGCTCGTTGAGATAATATTCGCGCTGGGTCTTCTCCATCTGGCGCTTGACGCGCGAGCGGATGCGCTTCTCGACCTGCAGCACCGAGATCTCGCTCTCCATCAGCCCAAGCACCTTCTCGAGGCGCGCGGTCACCGACAGCGTCTCCAGGATGCCCTGGCGATCGGCGATCTTGACGGCAAGATGCGAAGCAACGGTGTCGCCGAGCTTGGCGAAATCGGTGATGGCCTGAACCACGCCGACGACTTCGGCGGAGATCTTCTTGTTCAGCTTCACATAGCTTTCGAAGTCCGACACCACCGAGCGCGCCAGGGCTTCCGCCTCGACGGACTTGGCATCGGTATCGGCGAGCGCGGTCGCGGTCGCTTCGTAATATTCCGACCGGTCGGTGTATTTCTGCACGCGCGCGCGCTCGAGCCCTTCTACCAGCACCTTGACGGTACCGTCGGGCAATTTGAGCAGCTGCAGGACGCTGGCAAGCGTGCCGGTTTCATAGATCGAATCCGGGCTCGGATCATCGTCCGACGCGTTCTTCTGCGTCGCGAGCATGATCAGCGCATCGTTCTTCATCACTTCTTCGAGCGCGCGGATCGATTTCTCGCGGCCGACGAACAGCGGCACGATCATGTGCGGGAAGACGACGATGTCGCGAAGCGGCAGCACCGGGTAAGCGTGGCTTTCGCCGTGGACGATAGATGGCCGGGGTTTGGGGGTCGTCATGGCCTATTCCTTTTGTTGTGCCCCCTTGCACGCAGTCCGCTCGTTTGCGCAACCGCCACAAGGTGCCGGGATGTGCCGGGATTGATGGCCGCCAGCGGCCGACATTCCCGGATCGTTACGGCGACGAATCTCAGGGGTGCCCTTGCATCGCCGACAGCATTAGGTGGCTATCGACCATAGGGGTGTCAAGGATTGAAAAACGCCCGTCAAACGGGCCGAACTCGAGGAGGTAATGCTACGCAAACCCGGCCGCCGAAAGTCTCGGCAGCCGTCTCTTTTTGCACACCACAACTCACGTGCGGCCGGCGCGATCACGCGCTGGCGCTGCTCTCGACCGCGCGATCGGAACGATCGGCGTAGATGTAGAGCGGACGAGCCGTGCCCTCCACCACTTCGCGCGAGATCACGACCTCTTCGACGCCTTCCAGGCCCGGAAGATCGAACATGGTCTCGAGCAGGATGCTTTCGAGGATCGACCGCAGGCCACGCGCACCGGTCTTGCGCTCGATCGCCTTGCGGGCGACCGCGCCAAGCGCCTCGTCGGCGAAGGTCAGCTCGATATTCTCCATCTCGAACAACCGCTGGTACTGTTTCACCAGCGCGTTCTTCGGATCGGTCAGAATCTTCTTCAGCGAAGCCTCGTCGAGATCCTCGAGGGTCGCGACCACCGGCAGGCGGCCGACGAATTCGGGGATCAGCCCGTACTTCAGGAGATCCTCGGGCTCGACGTGGCGGAAGATTTCCCCGGTGCGGCGGTCTTCCGGCGCCAGCACCTGGGCTGCGAAGCCGATCGAGGTCGAGCGTCCGCGTGCGGAGATGATCTTCTCGAGGCCCGAGAAGGCGCCGCCGCAGATGAACAGGATGTTGGTGGTGTCGACCTGCAGGAACTCCTGCTGCGGATGCTTGCGGCCGCCCTGCGGGGGAACCGAGGCCACCGTGCCTTCCATGATCTTCAACAGCGCCTGCTGCACGCCCTCGCCCGACACGTCGCGGGTGATCGAGGGATTGTCCGACTTGCGGCTGATCTTGTCGATTTCGTCGATATAGACGATGCCGCGCTGGGCCCGCTCGACGTTATAGTCGGCCGACTGCAACAGCTTCAGGATGATGTTCTCGACGTCCTCGCCGACGTAGCCGGCTTCGGTCAGCGTCGTCGCATCCGCCATCGTGAACGGCACGTCGAGAATCCGCGCCAGCGTCTGCGCCAGCAGCGTCTTGCCCGAACCGGTCGGACCGATCAGCAGGATGTTCGACTTCGCGAGTTCGACGTCGTTGTGCTTGGTCTGGTGATTGAGACGCTTATAGTGATTGTGCACGGCGACCGAGAGCACCTTCTTGGCGTGGCTCTGGCCGATCACATAGTCGTCGAGGACCTTGCAGATTTCCTTCGGAGTCGGAATCCCGTCGCGCGACTTCACCAGCGAGGATTTGTTCTCTTCGCGGATGATATCCATGCACAGTTCGACGCATTCGTCGCAGATGAATACCGTGGGTCCCGCGATAAGCTTGCGGACTTCGTGCTGGCTCTTGCCGCAGAACGAGCAATAAAGCGTGTTCTTGGAGTCGCTCGTGCCGACTTTACTCATTCTCTTCTCCGTCCGCCGTTCGATCCCGTCCGCTCGATCGACCTATGCCGGTACATACCGGCGCATAGTTCTAGATAGAGCAAATTCCGTACCAAAAAAGACCCTACACTCCCGATGCCACACCTAAACCGCGGCTTGCTCGAATCTCCCGCGACCTTAGCCGATCTCAGCTAGCCAACCATGGTCGCACCCGACTATCAAGAATTCGCTAATCGGCCCACCGGCCGATACCCGTGACAATACCGTGATTTGCGGCGTTCGCACGAGCCAAACCTGCGGAAATCAGCCAAGCGTTGCGCGATTGTCACGCTGCCAAATGAGCACGAAAGCGGAACCTTATGCCTGTGGGAGGGCATAATAGTGCCGTATCGGCCATATTGCCGGATGTAGCAATCCGTTAACGCTGCCGCCCTGGTTGCGAGCCGTGATCCTACGACGTCTTCACGGGGGCCGGATCTTCCAGGCGCTTGTCGATCACCTTGTCGACGATCCCGAAGTCACGGGCCATCTCGGCGGTCAGGAACTTGTCGCGTTCCAACGCATCCTCGATCGCCTTGTAGGTCTGGCCGGTGTGCTTCACGTAGATCTCATTGAGCCGCTTCTTGAGGTTCAGGATTTCCTGGGCGTGCAGCATGATGTCGGTGGCCTGGCCCTGAAAGCCGCCGGAGGGCTGGTGCACCATGATGCGCGAGTTCGGCAGCGAGAAACGCATGTCCTTATGGCCGGCGGCCAGCAGCAGCGAGCCCATCGAGGCCGCCTGTCCGGTGCACAGCGTCGAGACCGGCGGACGGATGAATTGCATGGTGTCGTAGATCGCAAGGCCCGATGTCACCACGCCGCCGGGCGAGTTGATGTACATCGAGATTTCCTTCTTCGGGTTCTCGGCTTCGAGAAACAACAGCTGCGCCACCGTCAGCGTCGACATGCCGTCCTCGACCGGTCCGGTCACGAAGATGATGCGCTCTTTCAGCAGCCGCGAGAAAATATCGTAAGCGCGTTCGCCGCGATTGGTCTGCTCGACCACCATCGGCACGAGTTGCATGTAGGTTTCGACCGGATCGCGCATTAGTCACCCAAGGGTTGATAGACAGGTTAGTAGAGGAATTAGCGGAGACGAGCATCCGCGGGCGAGGCAGGAGCGGCTGGAATTGCCAGCCACGGACGAACGTCCCGTGATGCGGGACTTCAAAGACAGATCCCCAAGATATGACCCAATTCCCCGGGGGCAAGCCCGGGCAAATAGCGGGGTTGATCTGCCGCAGTTGAAGCCGATTCGGGCGGCCGGGCATAGCAACGGATACCGCCGCCCAGCCGCTTTCGCTTCTCAACCTTAACGCCACCCTGACGCGCGTCAGGCTGCGCTTTTCTCCGCCTCGTCGTCCTTGAAGAGGTCCTCGCGCGTCACCTTCTTCTCGGTCACGTTGGCGAGTTCGAGGATGAAATCGACCACCTTGTCCTCATAGATCGGCGCACGAAGCTGGGCCAGCGCGTTGGCGTTGCTGCGATAGTAGTCCCAGACCTCTTTCTCGCGGCCGGGCATCTGGCGCGCGCGTTCGATCACCGCGCGGCTGACTTCGTCGTCGGTGACGGTGATCTTGTTCTTCTCGCCGATCTCCGACAGCACAAGGCCGAGCCGCACCCGCCGATCGGCGATCTTGTGGTACTCTTCCTTGGCCGCCTCTTCCGTGGTGTCTTCATCGGCAAAGGTCTTGCCGCTCGATTCCATCTCGGCCTTGATCGAGTTCCACATCAGATTGAACTCTTCCTCGACCAACGACGGCGGCGCCTCGAAGCGGTGGGCCTCGTCGAGGCGATCGAGGAGCTTGCGCTTGACGCGCTGGCGCGTCGTGCCGGCGTATTCCGCCGACAGCCGCTCGCGCGCGGCTTCCTTCAGCTTGTCGAGCAATTCCAGTCCGAGCGCCTTGGCGAACTCGTCGTCGATCTTGGTGTCCTGCGGCGCTTCGACCAGGGTCGCCGTGGTTTCGAATTCGGCCGGCTGGCCGGCCAGCTTCTCGCTCGCGTAGTTCTTCGGGAATGAAACCTTCAGGGTGCGGGTTTCGCCCTGGGCGATGCCGATCAGCTGCTCCTCGAAGCCGGGGATGAAGCTGTTGGAGCCGATCGTGACCTGGATGTTCTCGCCGGTGCCGCCGTCGAACGGCACACCGTCGATGGTGCCCTTGAACGAGATCGTGACCCGGTCCCCGCTCTCCGCCTTGGCGCCCTCGCCCTTCGCGGCATAGGGCCGGTTGCTGTCGGCGATCCGCTTGATGGCGTCATCGACATCGGCTTCGGTCACTTCGGCGACCGGCTTCTCGACGGTAAAGCTCTTGAAATCGGCCAGTGCGATCGCGGGCACGACCTCGATCGAAACCGTATAGGTGAGATCGGATTTTCCGGAGAGGATATCCTCAACGGCTTTTTCCTCCGTCGGCATCGTGATCTTGGGTTCGGTCGCCAGGCGGAAGCCGCGCTCGGTGAAGAGCTGCGAATTGGTGTCGCGGATGGTCTGATCGATGGTCTCCGCCATCACCGAGCGGCCATAGACCTTCTTAAGGTGGCTCACCGGCACCTTGCCCGGACGGAAGCCGTTGAGACGGACCTTGTCCTTGAGATCCACCAGACGGGCGTCCGCCTTGGCATCGAGGTCCGATGCGGGAACGCTGATCTGGAATTCGTGCTTCAATCCCTCGGCGAGGGTTTCTGTGACCTGCATGGCGTCAATCTTCTTCCGCTTTCGTCCGCGCCTTTCGGCGCGGACATCTGTCAATCTGGTCGACGCGCGACGTTAGAGCCTCGCGTCAGTGGTTCGGCGGGACCCATTTTTCTTCGGGCAGGCTGCCCCTTCGAAAAACAGGCCCTCCAGCAATCGTCATGCAAACGCTGTCAGCGCTTGGTGCGGGCGGAGGGACTCGAACCCCCACAACTTTCGTCACTGGAACCTAAATCCAGCGCGTCTACCAATTCCGCCACGCCCGCTGGCAGCATCATGTCCGGCCGCGATGCCCGAGCATGATGCCGAAAAGTGTGAAGCGGTTTTCGGGCGGCCATCATGTTCCAAGTTAATGGAATCGATGACGTTTATGACCCGGACGCCCGCATCCCAATCATAAGCGTGATCGTTGCGGCGGGCTTATAACATGAGCCTACCGGTTCGCAGCAAAAAAATGGCCGATTCATTCCTCCCGGGAGGTACCCGTACGAACTGGACATATCCAGCGGAAAATGGTCCGCATCGACCTCATGGCAGATCGAATTTTCCGGTTGCACCGCCGCGAGCTTTTGGCCGGATTGGGCGCCACCGCCCTAAGCGCGGCCATGGCCGGTATCGCATCCGCCCAAAGCCGCCCGTCCCTGAAGCTGCAAGCCAAGGCCGGCAGCATCGCGCTGCGTCCGGGACAGGCGGAGACCCCGATATGGTCGCTGCGAAGCTCACCGCCCGATCCCGGCTTGCGCTTCCGGCGCGGCGACGAACTCCAAATCGCGCTCCAGAACGAGCTTCCGATACCCACGCTTATGAACTGGCGCGGCCTTGATGGGGTCCCGGCGGCCGAGCCACTGGCGGCGCGATCCCCGCTCGCCCCTGGCGGCAACGAAAACCTGGCAATTCCGTTGCGTCATGCCGGCACCTTGCTGTGCGACCTCACCGTTCCCGGCGATGGTGCGGTGCCGCCGGCACGGGGGCTCCCTCTGATCGTTGCGGAAAGCGAGCCGGTTGCCGTCGACCGCGACGAGCTGTTTCTGATCGAGGATTGGCGGCTCCGCCCGGACGGAACCGCGATCGCCGGGGGTGTCGATCCCGGGGACACGATCCCGCTTTACACGGTCAACGGGCTGACGATGCCGGAGATCACCGCGCGCACCCATGAACGCCTTCGATTTCGCTTCATCAATGGCTGCCAACGGGCTGTCATTGCAGTGAAAATCGAGGGCTACGAGGTCCGGGTGATGGCCCTCGACAGCCAGCCGGCCGAGCCATTCCCCGCCCGCAACAGCGCCATCGTGCTCGCGCCGGGAGGCCGGGCGGACGCCTTCATCGACGCAGACGCCGCGCCCGGCTCCGCCACGCCCATTTTGCTACATGACGGCAAGGAGGCCCGGCCGGTCGCCCAGCTGGTCGTCTCGAAGGAGCCGCCGCTGCGGGACGCAGCCCTGCCCGCCGCGCCACCGCTTCCATCCAACGGCCTGCCGGCCCAGCTCGACCTGAAGGGCGCTCTGCGCTCCGAGCTCACGCTTGGCGTTTCCTCCGTCGACTGGGTACGGCCGGTCGATTTCGGGCACTCGACCGCCCCCGCGTTCCGCGCCAGGGCCGGCCGCACCGTGGTGCTGGCCCTGACCAATCGCGCTGATCGTCCCGTCGTGTTCCACCTCCACGGACATCATTTCCGGCTGCTCGACCGGCTCGACGACGGCTGGAAGCCTTTTTGGCTGGACACGCTGGCGATCGATTCCGGACAGACCCAGCGGGTCGCCTTTGCCGCCACCTCCGCCGGCCGCTGGCTGCTGGAGGCGGCCGCAACCGACTGGGCAGCGTCGCGTTTGCTGCGGTGGTACAGTGTCGAGTGAGGAGACCAACATGAGCGCAAGCGCCCCTACCATCCGCGACGTGAAGGCCCGCGCCGTCGACGCGCCGATCTCGCGCCCGGTGAAGAACGCCTTCGGCGTGATCCGCTCGGCGCCGCTGGTGCTGATCGACGTTGCGACCGATCAGGGCGTCACGGGCCGCTCCTACATCTTTGCCTACACCGGGCTGACGCTGAAGCCGCTGGTGCAGTTGATCGAAGACATCGGCGGCGAACTCAAGGGCAAGCCGGTTGCGCCGTTCGATCTGATGGCGGCGATGGACGCGCGATTCAGGTTGCTCGGCTGGCAGGGGCTGGTCGGCATGGCCGTGTCCGGCCTCGACATGGCGTTCTGGGACGTGCTCGGACGGGCGGCGGACAAGCCGCTGGCGACATTGCTTGGCGGATCGCCGCGGCCGATCCGGGCCTATGACAGCTATGGCGCGGTCGATCCCGTCGCCGATCAGGCCGCCTTGCGCCGCTCGCTGGATCAGGGTTTTCGCGGCATCAAGATCAAGGGCGGCGACGGCGATCTCGCCAATGACGAGCGCGTCGTCAAGGCGGTGCGCGACATGATCGGTCCCGACGTGGCGCTGATGCTGGATTTCAACCAGTCGCTCGATCCCGCCGAGGCGAGCCGCCGCATCGAGCGGCTGGCGCCTTACGATCTGCACTGGATCGAGGAGCCGGTGCCGGCCGAGAATCTCCAGGGCCACGCAAGAGTACGCGCGACATCTCCGATATCGATCCAGGCCGGCGAGAACTGGTGGTTTCCGCGCGGCTTTGCCGAAGCGATCGCGGCCGGCGCGAGCGACTTCATCATGCCGGACCTGATGAAGGTCGGCGGCATCACCGGCTGGCTCCGCGTTGCCGGACAGGCGGAGGCGGCCTCGATTCCGATGTCGAGCCATTTGTTCGCCGAGGCCAGCGCCCACATGCTGGCGGTAACGCCGACCGCGCACTGGATCGAATATCTCGACCTGGCGCGGGCAATCCTCGCCGAGCCGATCGAGATCGTGGACGGCACCATTACCGCCCGTGGTCAGGGCCTTGGTCTGGCGTGGGACGAAGCGGCGGTCGAGAAATATCTGGTGTGAGCGTCCAGCGGCAGCGCGCTCAATATTCGATGCCGAACGCGTCATAGAGCCTGCGGAACACGGCGGGCAGCGTCTCCGGTAGATCTTCCGCGATCAGGCCGGGACCCGCTTCCCGCGCGGCCTCGCCATGCATCCAGACCCCGATCGAGGCGGCCTCGAACGCCGGCACGCCCTGCGCCAGCAGTCCCGCGATCATTCCCGACAGCACATCGCCGGCGCCGGCGGTGGCGAGCCAAGCCGGCGCGTTGGCGGCGATGGTGGCGCGTCCGTCGGGCGACGCGACCACCGTGTCCGGCCCCTTGAGCAGGACGACGCCGCCGCAGCGCTCGGCGGCTGCACGTACCCTTTCGAGTTTCGAGCGAAGCGGATGTTTGTTGCTGATATCGCTGAACAGCCTCGGAAATTCTCCTTCATGCGGGGTCAGCACGACCTGCGGATCATGGGATGCTTTAATGGCTTCGAACAGATGATCAGGCGCGTCGGCAAAGCTTGTCAGCGCGTCCGCATCCAGCACCAGGCCGCGCTGCGCGCTCAGTGCCGTCAGCACGAAATCACGGGTCCGACCGCCGAGACCCGCGCCCGGTCCGATCACGCAGGTGTTGAAGCGCTTGTCCGTCAACAATTCGCCGAACTCGATCGCGGTGTCGATGGGGCGAACCATCACCGCGGTCAGCGCCGCTGCGTTGACCGCGAGCGCGTCGCGCGGCGAAGCCAGCGTGACGAGGCCGGCGCCGGCCCGCAATGCGCCGCGCGCCGACATCCGCGCCGCCCCCGTCGCCGCGATGTCGCCGGAAACGACGATGGCGTGGCCACGCGCGTATTTATGCCCGTCGATCTTCGGCACCGGGAAAGCCGCATGCCAGGTGTCGGGGACGTTCTCGAACGTCCGCGGTTGAATTTCCGCCAGCACACCCGGATCGATGCCGATATCGGCGACGCGGACGCGGCCGCAATGCATGCGCCCGGGTAACAGCAAATGCGCCGGCTTGCGCCGGAAGAAGGTGACGGTCTCGGTGGCGCGGACCGCGGTGCCCATGACCGATCCGCTGGTGCCGTTGATGCCGCTCGGCAGGTCGACGGCAAGCACCGGCGCGCCGTTGGCATTGATCGCCTCGATCACCTCATGTGGCTCGCCCCCCACCGGCCGGTTGAGGCCGGCGCCGAACAGCGCATCGATGATCAGCGACGGTTTGCCGATCGCCTGCGGATTGAACGGCAACAGCGGATGTTTCCATCCCTTGGCCGCGGACGCCGCGTCGCCCTGCAGGCTGTCCCGCTCGCACGCCAGCATCACCGAAACCTCGCGGCCGCGCGCCGAAAGCTCCGCCGCGGCCACGAAACCATCGCCGCCATTATTGCCGGGCCCGGCGACGACGAGGATTGGTCCCTCCTCGACCAGCTCCATCGCTGCCTCGGCCACGGCCTGACCGGCACTCAGCATCAGGGCGAAGCCCGGCGTGCCGGCGGCGATGGTGAGCCGGTCGGCGCGCTCCATTTCAGCCGTGGTGAGAACTTCCATGCCAAATCCCTGGTACAAGCGCCTTATCCTGAGGCATTTCCTATGCCAGGCGAAGCCCAGCCGCTAGCGACTGCATGCCGATTGACCTGTTTGCCTATTTGGTAGGCTAGAGTATGGTGAACCTTTCAACCTGACGTCAGGCAAATGCCTGATAAAAGGCTGATAACATTTCGAAATCAGGCGTCTTAACAACTTGGCATAGACCCTGCTTTTGAGGAAGCCGGCTCTGGATGATCGTGCTCAACGGCAATTGTTGGTATTCCCCCGGCGGCGCGTCAGGACGAACGATCGAACAACCTGCGCGAGATCGGCGCAACCGCGAAACAAGTCTGTCTGAATTTAGGAAATGCCCGGGAGGCGCTCAGTGAAGAAGATCGAAGCCATCATCAAGCCATTCAAGCTCGACGAGGTTAAGGAAGCGCTCCAGGAAGTCGGACTCCAGGGCATCACCGTGACCGAGGCCAAGGGATTCGGCCGGCAGAAGGGGCACGCCGAACTGTATCGCGGCGCCGAATATATCGTGGACTTTCTACCCAAGGTGAAGATCGAGATCGTGATCGGGGACGACCTGGTCGAGCGGGCGATCGACGCCATCCGCCGCGCCGCCCAGACCGGGCGCATCGGCGACGGCAAGATCTTCGTGTCCAATATCGAAGAGGCGATCCGCATCCGAACCGGAGAATCCGGACTGGATGCCATCTGAGCCGGAGTTGCGAACCAACCGCATTTGTGACCGGATCACCCGATAGTCTGATATTGTATTGAGCTTCCCCCGATTGTATTGAGGCCTACCGACGGTCGCGGCTGCGGCCAGATCGCGACCACCTGTAAGCCAAAAGGGGTACTCATGAAGACCGCCAAAGACGTCCTGAAATCGATCAAGGACAACGACGTCAAATACGTCGACCTGCGTTTCACCGATCCGCGCGGCAAGTGGCAGCATGTGACCTTCGACATCGGCATGATCGACGAAGAAGTTTTCTCCGAGGGCACGATGTTCGACGGCTCCTCGATCGCCGGCTGGAAGGCGATCAACGAATCCGACATGTGCCTGATGCCCGATCCGGTCACCGCGACGATCGATCCGTTCTTCGCCGAGACCACCATGGTCATCACCTGCGACGTGCTGGAGCCGACCACCGGCGAGCCCTACAACCGCGACCCGCGCGGCATGGCCAAGAAGGCCGAGGCGATGGTCAAGTCGATGGGCGTCGGCGACACCGTGTTCTTCGGACCCGAAGCCGAATTCTTCGTTTTCGACGACGTCCGCTTCCAGACCACCCCCTACAACACCGGCTTCAAGCTGGATTCGGTGGAATTGCCGATCAACTCGGACACCGAATATGAGGGCGGCAACCTCGGTCACCGCATCCGCACCAAGGCCGGCTACTTCCCGGTTCCGCCGCAGGATTCGGTGCAGGACATGCGCTCGGAAATGCTCGGCGCCATGGCCAAGATGGGCGTCAAGGTCGAGAAGCATCACCACGAAGTCGCTTCCGCCCAGCACGAACTCGGCATGAAGTTCGACACCCTGACGCTGATGGCCGACCAGATGCAGATCTACAAATATTGCATCCATCAGGTCGCCCACATCTACGGCAAGACCGCCACCTTCATGCCGAAGCCGGTCTATGGCGACAACGGCTCGGGCATGCACTGCCACCAGTCGATCTGGAAGGACGGCAAGCCGGTGTTCGCCGGCAACAAATACGCCGACCTCTCGGAGACCTGCCTGTCCTACATCGCCGGCATCATCAAGCACGCCAAGGCGATCAATGCCTTCACCAACCCGTCGACCAATTCCTACAAGCGTCTGGTCCCGGGCTATGAGGCTCCGGTGCTGCTCGCCTACTCCGCGCGCAACCGCTCGGCCTCCTGCCGCATCCCCTACACCTCGAACCCGAAGGCCAAGCGCGTCGAGGTGCGTTTCCCCGATCCGATGGCCAATCCCTATCTCGGCTTTGCCGCGATGCTGATGGCCGGACTCGACGGCGTCAAGAACAAGCTCGATCCGGGACCGGCGATGGATAAGGATCTTTACGATCTGCCGAAGGAAGAGCTGAAGGCGATCCCGACGGTGTGCGGTTCGCTGCGCGAGGCGCTGGAAAATCTCGACAAGGACCGCGCCTTCCTCAAGAACGGCGGCGTGTTCGACGACGACTTCATCGACGCCTATATCGAGCTGAAGATGACCGAAGTCGCGCGCTACGAGATGACCCCGCATCCGGTCGAATTCGAAATGTACTACTCGCTGTGATCGCCCGCGCATCCGCGCGCCTCACGATCTGACAATGCAAAAGGCGCTTCCGGTGGAAGCGCCTTTTCTTTCTCGCGCAGAAGAGCGGCCGACCTTCGACGCCCGGTATCCATAACCCATTCGGGAGTTATGGATTCCTGAACCGCGGATCTCCTCAGGCCGGCGCAACCAGCGAAGCCATCGGCACGTTCAGGACGTAGACGAACCCCGTCGGATCGTAGGTCAGCTTGACCTCGCCTTTCAATTGCTGTCCGAGCGAGCCTATTAGCCGCGTGCCGAAACTCTGACGGGACGGCGCATGGACCGTCGGGCCGTTCTTCTCGGACCACGTCAGATGCAAGCGCTGCATCCCGTCTTCGATCTTCCAGACGATCTCGATGCGGCCTGCCGGCACCGACAGCGCGCCGAATTTCGTGGTGTTGGTGCAAAGCTCATTGAGCGTCATGGCCAGTGCGATCACGGCCCCCGATGTGATCCTTATCTCGGGTCCCTGTATGGAGATACGGCCCGAACCTATGCTGATATATGGCTCGGTCGCGCCGCGGATGGTATGTTCGAGACTCGCATTGGCCCATCGCGCCTGCAACAGCAGATCATGCGCCCGCCCCAGCGCAACGAGCCGCCCTTCGATGGCATGCTGACCGTGCGCGATGCTTGTTGCCGTCCGCAGGCTTTGCGAGGCAATGGCGCTAACAGTCGCGAGCGTATTCTTGATGCGATGATGCAGTTCTTCCAGGATAAGCTTCTGCAGTTTGTCGGCAGCTTCACGTTCCTTCGCGTCGATGCCCGCCTGGGCAAGCAGAACCTTGGCGTCGATCCCGGCCTGCTCGAGCAACAGACGAAGACTGTCATTTTCCGCGGTCAGGAACTCCTGTGATGTTGCACTTGCCAATGCCGGTCGGGCGGTTTTGCCGCTTGCCTCGCTGTGCGATGCTTTGGCGATCAGCACGGAAATATCGTCCGGCACGATTTTCAGCGCGCCCTTGCCCATCATGTCCTGCATTTCCCCGATCATTCGCTTTCCGTCGAGCGGTTTTCCGAAGAAACGGCTGTCGGCAGGCTTGTCTTCGTCGGTCAGATTCAGCTGACCGGACACCAGGATAATCTTGATCAAGGGCCATCGTTCATGGACGGCGTAGGCGAGCTTGAGCCCGTCCATGCTCCCCGGCATCTGGATGTCGGTGAAGAGAAGTTCGACGTCCGGGCGCGATTCCAGGATCGCGAGAGCATCGTCGGCATTTACGGCTTCAATCGGGGTGAACCCCGCGTCCTCGACCATATCCACCGCGCGCATGCGCAGCAGCATCTCGTCTTCGACGATCAGGATGGCAGGGGAAACGGCGGGGGGAACTGCAAACTCGTTCGCAACCATGTCTGGCACTTTCATGTGGAGCCGATGGAATTAGCCCGCGCCAGTTGCTCACTCATGGCTCCGAACGGTTCAGCAATCAAACACGAAGGTAATTCAGCAGCAGCACCTAGCGACGCGCGGTCACCAGGCGAACTTCACGCACGGTCACCCCGGACTTACCGTACCGCAAACAAGTCCCATCGAAGTTGGGCCAGACCTGTTGAGAGCAATTGCGGGCCACCGGCCGGACATCGAGCCGGTCTGCCTTGCCCAAGGCCATCGTCTCACGGGCTTCAACGCGCGGGGCAAAGCCGGGCAATGCCACGACCGACGCTCCCAGAACCGCGAATATCGCCAGGGCGGCAAGAGATTTGATCATTGGGGGGCTGCTGACTTTGGCTGGTAGACCATCCCGCCACGATCGGGGATCGGTGGACAACAACCCCCACGACCGCAAGTTCCGCAGTCACAACTTATATTTGAAACGATCCCTGCAGCCTGCCATGACTGGGGCCGGCCGGAGGAAGCGCCTTCTATCCCTGCCGCCTGTCTGCGACCAGGGCCTCGCCGAAGGCCTGGAACAGCGCACGATTGATCGGGTTGCGCTGCGGATCGTATTCAGCATGCCACTGCACACCGAGCGCAAAGCCGGGCGCGTCCGCGATCCGGATCGCCTCGATGGTGCCGTCCTCGGCCACGCCCTCGATCACCACCCGCTTGCCCGGCTCGAGGATGCCCTGGCCGTGCAGCGAGTTGACGCGGATGGACTCGCATTTGAGGATTTGCGCGAACGCGCCGCCGGGGACGAGGGCGACCTCGTGGCGATCGGCGAAGATGACGTTGGGGTCGGGATGGATTTCGCCGTTCTCCAGCCGCGGCATCCGGTGGTTCATGCGGCCGGGCAATTCGCGGATTTCCGGATGCAGCGAGCCGCCGAAGGCGACGTTCATCTCCTGCAGGCCGCGGCAGATGCCGAACAGCGGCACGCCGCGGGCGACACAGGCTTCCGACAGCGCCAGAGCCAGATCGTCACGCTTGATGTCGTAGGGTTCGTGCCGGGGATCCGCTTCAGTGCCGAAACGGGTCGGGTGCACATTGGCGCGGGCGCCGGTCAGCACGACGCCGTCGACCGCATCGAGCAACGCCCCGATATCGGTGATGTCCGGGCAGCCCGCGAACATCAGCGGCAGCGCGCCCGAAACCTCGGCCACGGCGCGGAGATTTCGCTCTCCGACCATCTGGGTCGCAAATCGATTTTCGATGCGGTAGGCGTTTCCGATCACGCCGACCACCGGTCTTTTCATCGTCTTCAATCCCGATCTCGCCTTGCGGCGTTCCGGATCGGATCATGCCTGCCGAGCGCCGGGGGATCAACAGGTTAGGCCGCAATGCGGCGATGCTATTTCCGTGTGAATGCCGCTTTGGCGTCAAAGGGTTCCGCGACCGGCAATCCGGCCGCCCTGACCGCGACCGCAGCCGGATTGTCTGCCCCGTTCAGCCACTTCAACTTCGCCTCGATCCCGCGCGTCACGGGCTCGCCGAGGGGGCTGCCAAAATCGAGCGGCCAGAAGCCGTTCGGCACCACCTCCGCGGTCACGCCGTGCAGGCGATATCCCTTTCCGAACGCCGCTTCGAGATCGTCCGGCGCTACGTTGCGCGCGGTTGCCGGATTGCTCGGGTCGGCGAACGTCACGAGGACCGGAATCAATGCGCCGGTTACGGGCATCACGCCGGTCATCCGGCTCATGTCATTGAAGGAGGGATTGCGGCCAGCGGCTTTGTAGGCGCGCAACGCCAAATAATTGATTCCGTCGAGATCGACCGTCTTGTCGATGTGCGCCAGCAGGGCAACCAGGTTCTTGCCGCCGCCGAGATCGACGAAGACGGCATCGCCCTTCGCAGCGGTTTGGCCGCGGCGGCTGTAGCCCCGATCGGGATGAACCGACAGGACGCCGGAGGCCGATTTCGTGCCCTCGGGCGTGTCCACCTCGACCGTCAGGCGGTATTTGTGACCGGGCCGGTTGATCCTGATCTGGTCGCCGATGAAGAGCGCGGCCAATAGAGCCAACGGCCCGAGCCATTTCAAGTTCATGCCGATCGCCCCTCGCCTTCCCGTTTCCGCAGATCGCTTGGCACAAGGCAGGCGCCAGCGTCAAACCGGGAAGCCCGTCGAGCTTGATCCCGGGCGCAATTGACGAAAGAGTACCGCTGCAAACGGCTTCAAAGAAGGAATCAAGGTGGCAGTATCGGTTCACGAACCTCGCCCATCCCGCAGCGACCTGGCCTGGGCAATATCGGTCGGCGGCATCGGCATCGTCGGCTTTGCCACCTTGCTGCTCTTCACCTGGTACTATGCCGCGACGCTGTTTCTGATTTTCGCCGGAATGCTGCTCGGGGTTGCGCTCAACGCCCTGACCACGATGCTCGGCCGCGTCGTCAGGTTGCCGCATGCGTTGCGCCTGACCATCGTCTGCCTGGTGCTGGCGGCCCTGTTGTCGGGCGTGGTGTTTCTCGGCGGCACCACCATCGCGCAACAGGCGACCGCGCTGAGCGATACGATCAAGGGACAGCTGGTCGGCGTCAAAGCCTTCCTGGAGCGGAACGGCTTCGACACCAGCTATTTCGAACTCGGTAACTCCAGTGCGACACCGGCAACACCGGCGACCTCGTCGACCCCGGCAACGGCGGCTCCCGCACCGACGCATAACCTGCCGAGTGCTGGCGCGATCGCTTCCAGCGGTGGCGCGATCGTCAGCCAGACCCTCAAATTGCTGCTGGGTACGGTGAGCGCCGTCGGCAATTTCTTCATCGTGCTGTTTCTCGGACTGACCTTCGCGGCGCAGCCAAGCGTCTATCGCAACGGACTGTTGTTTATGGCCCCCGCGCGGCATCGCGCCCGCGCCACCGTGATCGTCGATCGCATCAGCGAGACGCTGGAGCGATGGCTGATCGCGCAGATCATCACCATGTTCGTGGTCTTCGTGGTGACCTGGATCGGCCTCTCCATCATCGGCATCCCCGGCTCGTTCATCCTGGGTATCCAGGCGGGATTGCTGACGTTCATTCCGACTATCGGCGCGCTGATCGGCGGGCTGATCGTGGTGCTTGCTAGCCTTGCGTCCGGCTGGGTCGCAGCGGCGAGTTCCCTCGTGCTGTTCCTCGGCGTTCACGCGCTGGAAAGCTATATCCTCACGCCGATCCTGCAACGCCAGGCGCTGGAGATTCCCCCAGCGACGCTGTTTGCGTTCCAGATCCTGCTCGGCGTGGTGTTCGGAATCTGGGGACTGGCGCTGGCGCTACCCCTGATGGCGATCGTAAAAGTCATGATCGACTATTTCAAGTCTAACGAAGCCTCAGCCGAGCCGGTCCCGGCGTGAGGCATCGCGGGATGCGGCGGACGTTCAGCCCGCCGAGGTCAGCACCGTCTCGGTGTGTTCGACCTCGGGCGGCGCGGCGAAATACTGGCCGACCAGCCCGCGCCACGCGGCGAAATCCTCCGAGCCGCGGAAATCGACGGTGTGGTTTTCCAGCGTCTCCCATTTCGCCACCAGCCGGTAGCGTGACGGCTTTTCGATCGACTTGTGCAGTTCAAAACCCTTGCCGCCCTTGGCACGCAGGAACAGCGGACGGGCCTTTGCGACCGCGGCTTCGAAGTCCTTTTCGCTGCCGGGCTTGACGTCGATTTGTGCGATTTCGGTAATCATGGCGTTTACGGCCTCTCGTTGAGAACCCGTACGTCTCTATCACCGAACCCCGGAAAAGAGAAAGGCGCCTCTCGGCGCCGTTGGCGTCATCTTCTGCAACGGCGATTCAATTCAACAACAGCACAGCGCCGATCACCATGAGCGTGCACCCGACGAGCATCACGGCCGGCCAGCGGCTGCGCGGCTGGTCGTAGCGGCCCTGCGCGCGGCGTTCGGTGATCAGCGCCGTCTCGTATTCGTCGGACGTCGAGAACATGCAGGCGAAGCCACCACGGGCCGATGCGGCTGCCGCTTCGAGCGACATCAGGGCAGAGCGGACATTGTGGTTACGGGGCGTGTACATAATCGGAATGATAGGGAGCGAATGGTAAACGGCAGGTTACCGCCGCCTGCCGCCACCCCTCATGCCAGCTTGACGGCGCCCGTCGGCGGCGGGCGCGCGACACCCACGGTCTTGCGGCGCTGGTTTTCCAGCGACAGCGGCAGCTCCTCGGCCGCCTCGACGCGGTTGCGGCCGGTGCGCTTGGCCTGGTAAAGCGCGGTATCGGCCGCCGCCAGCAGCACCTCGAGTTCGGTGCCCGCCGGCCCGCCCGCAACGCCGATGCTGACGGTGGTATCGACCGGGCCGGTCTCGACCACGATTCCGGAGTTCGCGAAAGCCGTGCGCACCCTTTCGGCGGCAATCACGCCCTCTTCCAGAGAACACGGCAGCAAGGCCGCGAATTCCTCGCCGCCGACGCGTCCCGACAGGTCCGACAGCCGCAGCGTGTTGATCACGACGATGGAGAACAGTTTCAGTACCTCGTCGCCCGCAGCGTGGCCGAAGCGATCGTTGATCGTCTTGAAATGGTCGATGTCGAAAATCAGCGCCGTCACCGGACGGCCGGCATGGGCTTCGCGGTCGATCAGGCGCGACGAGGCTTCTGCGAAGCCGCGACGATTGAACATGCCGGTCAGCGGGTCCGTCGACGCCGCCGTCTTGTGCGCGATCACCGCGCGCTCGGAGACCAGGATGAAGATGACGAACACGGTGCCGATGGCATAGAGCACGAGTTCGACGGAGAATCCGGTCACCCAGACGCTGGAGGCGAATTTGGGGTCATACGGCTGCAGCAGGCTGCCCAGCAGGATCGGCAGCATCAGCACGAAACCGTGCATGGCCGGCACGACGATCAGGGGCCAGCGCCGCTGCAGGGAGCGGCGGCGCTCGGTCCACAATTCGGTGGCCGTCAGCGCCGCGTAGATCGTGACAATGCCGGCGCCGATGATCACGCGCATCATGGAGCCCTGCGGCGCTACCGTGAGGGCGGCGGCGATCCAGGCGATGGCGCCGAGAACCAGCCCCGGCAGATTGGGCTTGCGGCCACGAAACACGCGGGCCGCGTTCCAGACGATGCCGCAGGCGATAAAGCCGACGGCGTTCAGCACCAGCGACGGCATCTCGCCGAGCGTGCCGCCGGTGACCGTCCAGAGCCCGACCGAGCTCGCCCCGAGCAGATAGGCGGTGCCCCACCATTTCAGGGCCCGAATCTTCTCTTGGTTGCCGAACAGCAGCAACATGGCTCCCAGCATCGCCGCGATCATGGTGGCGATGATGTAAAGCGTGGGCGTATCGAGCGACATGGGCCAGCCAGCGTTTGTGATGCAGCGGATGAAGCGCAGCTGAGGCAGAGCGCACGCTATCACCGAGGCATAACCTAGGACCGCTCTGTTCGAATTCCGTTTGCGCGCACAGACAAGTTTTCGCGAAAAACTGCGTTAACTGTTTGGAAAATTGGTAACAGAAAGTCGCAAAGAAAAGGGCGCCCGAAGGCGCCCTTGCTGGTTCCGAATATGCAGCATTCGCTGCAAATTCTTAGCGCTTCGAGAACTGGAACGACTTGCGCGCCTTGGCGCGGCCGTACTTCTTGCGCTCGACGGTGCGGGAGTCGCGGGTGAGGAAACCGCCCTTTTTCAGGACGCCCCGCAAATCCGGCTCGAAATAGGTCAGTGCCTTCGAGATGCCGTGACGGACCGCGCCGGCCTGGCCCGACAGGCCGCCACCGGTCACGGTGCAGATCACGTCGTATTGGCCCGCGCGGGCAGCCGCAACCAACGGCTGCTGGATCATCATGCGCAGCACCGGACGGGCGAAATAGACTTCGACCTCGCGGGTGTTGACGAGGATCTTGCCGGCGCCGGGCTTGATCCAGACGCGGGCGACCGCGTCCTTGCGCTTGCCGGTGGCGTAGGCGCGGCCGTATTTGTCGACCTTCTTGACGTATTTCGGCGCTTCGGGCGCTGCCGGCTTCAACTGCGACAGCTGATCGAGAGACTGCATGGTGTCGGACATCTTATGCGGCCCTCATGTTCTTGCGATTTATCGAAGCGATATCGATCTTCTCGGGTTGCTGAGCCTCGTGCGGATGCTCGGGGCCGGGATAGACGCGGAGATTGCCGAGTTGCACACGGCCAAGCGGCCCGCGCGGAATCATGCGCTCGATGGCCTTCTCGACCACGCGCTCGGGGAAACGGCCCTCGAGGATCGACTTGGCAGTGCGTTCCTTGATGCCGCCGATGAAGCCGGTGTGATTGTAATAGACCTTGTTCTCGCGCTTGCGCCCGGTGAGCACCGCGTGCGCCGCGTTGATGATGATGACATGGTCGCCGCAATCGACGTGAGGCGTGTAGGTCGGGAGGTGTTTGCCGCGAAGGCGCATCGCGACCAGGGAAGCGAGCCGGCCGACCACCAGACCTTTGGCGTCGATCAGCACCCACTTCTTCGTCACCTCGGCGGGCTTTGCCGAAAACGTTTTCATTTGGGGAAATCCGTGAATGGGGGATATCGGACGCGTGCGTGCCCGAACTGCGGCGTTTCTAGATAAGCACGCCGCGCGCGTCAATGCCCGCACGAGATAATTAATCAAGCAAAAACAACAGCTTATAAATATGGTGCTATATTACCGTGTGAATCTTCAAGTCTTTGGAATGGAATAGGTCGAGGTCGCATGGGCGATCGGATCGGGCGAGGTGCCCGACAGCAGACTGACCTCGCCGACAGCCAGCCGCTTGCCCAGCTTCAAAAGCCGCGCCGCCGCCAGCACATCCTGCCCGGGCGCGCCCTTGCGCAGAAAATTGATGTTGAGGTTGGTCGTTACCGCAAGCCCTACCGGGCCGATCGCCGAGAGCAGCACCACATACATGGCGCAATCTGCCAGTGCCATCAGCGTGGGTCCCGAGACCGTGCCTCCCGGGCGCAGCATGCGCTCGCTGTAGCGCTGCCGTAACAGGCAGGTTTCGCCGTCGGCGTGTTCGATGGCCGTATCGCCGCTGCCGAAGGATTGCGGGAATTCGGCACGGAGGAACGCCTCCAACTCGGCCACGCTCATTTTCGCAATTGCCATCTGCTTCGCCTGCCCTCGCCTCGTCGCGCTTGTTACATTAAGGTGACGCATCTGCCCAAGCGAATAACAAGTGAATATCGAGCGGATATTTCGATCATGAGCCAGACCGCACGCGCCGCCACGCCGCAATCTCCCGTTCTCCTGCACGAGACGCTCGGCAGCATCGCGGTGCTGACGCTCAACCGGCCCGAAGCGCGCAATAGCCTGTCGGAGGGCCTGATCGCCGAACTGCACGCGGCGCTGCGGGAAATTCACGACGACAAGAGCGTGCGTGCGGTGGTGATCGCGGCCAACGGCCCGGCCTTCTCCGCCGGCCACGACATGAAGGAACTGACCGCACGGCGCACCGACGCCGATCGCGGGCGGGCCTATTTCGCGCAAATCATGAATGCCTGCAGCGCGATGATGCAGGCGATCGTGCATTTGCCGAAGCCGGTCGTAGCCGCGGTCCAGGGCATCGCCACCGCCGCGGGCTGCCAGTTGGTGGCAAGCTGCGACCTCGCGGTCGCCTCGGAAGCGGCGGCCTTCGCCACGCCGGGGGTCGACATCGGGCTGTTCTGCTCGACCCCGATGGTGGCGCTGTCGCGGAACGTGCCGCGCAAGCTGGCGATGGAAATGCTGCTTACCGGCGAGCCGGTTCCAGCCGCGCAGGCGCGCGACATCGGCCTCGTCAACCGCGTCGTCGCCGCCGGCACCGAGCGGGATGCGGCGATCGCGCTGGCGCAAAAGGTCGCGCTCAAATCCGCCTATACGATCAAGCTAGGCAAGGCTGCGTTCTACCGCCAGGCCGAAATGAGCCTCGCCGACGCCTACCATTATGCGGCGGAAGTGATGACCGAGAACATGATGGCACGCGACGCCGAGGAAGGTATCGGCGCCTTCATCGAGAAGCGCGAGCCGAAATGGCAGGACCAGTAACCGATACCGTCATTGCGAGCCAACGGGTCGGCGCGCAGCGCCGCCCGATGCCAAGCTCCGCGAAGCAATCCATCGTCCCACAAAGAGAGAATGGACCGCTTCGTCGCTTCGCTCCTCGCAATGACGGCTCTTTTCCGATCGGACAGTTCACGAATGAACCATGATTCCTATTCCGACGATTACATCCGCGAGATTCTCAACGGCGTGAAGACGATTGCGATGGTCGGCGCATCGCCGGTCAACGTGCGGCCGAGCTACTTCGCCTTCAAATATCTGGCGCAGCGCGGCTACGACATGATCCCCGTCAATCCCGGTCACGTCGGCAAGAGCCTGCTCGGAAAGCCGTTCGTGGCCTCGCTTGCCGATATCGATCGTCCGGTCGACATGATCGACATCTTCCGCAATTCCAGCCACATCATGCCGGTGGTAGAGGAAGCCTTGAAAATGTCGCCATTGCCGAAGGTGATCTGGATGCAGCTCGGCGCGCGCGACGATGCCGCCGCGGCCAAAGCGGAAGCGGCTGGCCTTAAGGTCGTGATGAACCGCTGCCCCAAGATCGAATATGGCCGGCTGTCCTCGGAGATTTCATGGATGGGCGTCAATTCGCGCACGCTGAGTTCCAAGCGCGCGCCGATACCGACCCAGGGGATGCGGCTTTCGTTGAACCGGACGAGCCTCGGCGGCGGCGAAACCGCCGCATCCGATCGCGCTGCGAAAAACAAGAGCGAGCTTTCGTGACGCAAATGCGAAACGATCGTTCTGCGGGCGCGGCGAAACAAAGCACGGCCGTTGCGAACAGATGACTGGCGCGTCACGCCGCCTTGACGGCGGACGCTGCTGACGCGATTGTCCTCCAAAAGGAGGAGGCGGGCCTGCGCCGTCTCGAACTATATTCGCCCCGCTCATCTTTCGCGATGCGGCCGCCTGGCCGCCCTTAAGGGATGAGACCTTCAAAAAGGAAATCATATGACCGATCGCCTTCCCGGATTTTCAACCCTTGCCGTTCATGCCGGCGCGCAGCCCGATCCCACTACCGGCGCGCGGGTGACGCCGATTTATCAGACCACGTCTTTCGTGTTCAACGACGCCGACCATGCCGCCTCGCTGTTCGGGTTGCAGGCATTCGGAAACATCTATACCCGAATTGGAAATCCGACCAACGCGGTGCTCGAGGAGCGCGTCGCCGCGCTCGAAGGCGGCACCGCCGCGCTGGCCGTGGCGTCAGGACATGCCGCGCAGGTCGTCGCCCTTCACCAGTTGCTGCGGCCCGGCGACGAATTCATCGCCGCGCGCAAGCTCTATGGCGGATCGATCAATCAGTTCACCCATGCCTTCAAGAGCTTCGGCTGGAACGTCGTCTGGGCCGACCCCGATGACATCGACAGCTTCAGGCGCGCGGTGACGCCGAACACCAAGGCGGTCTTCATCGAATCGATCGCCAACCCCGCCGGCAGCATCACCGATATCGAGGCGATCTCGGCCGTGGCCCACGACGCCGGCGTGCCGCTGATCGTCGACAATACGCTCGCGACGCCCTACCTGATCCGCCCCATCGATCACGGCGCCGACATCGTCGTGCACTCGCTGACCAAGTTCCTCGCTGGTCACGGCAACTCGATCGGCGGCATCATCGTCGACGCCGGTACCTTCGACTGGTCAAAGGACAACAAGTACCCGATGCTGAGCGAGCCGCGTCCCGAATATCACGGCATCAAGCTGCAGGAGACGTTCGGCAATTTTGCCTTCGCGATCGCCTGCCGCGTGCTGGGCCTGCGCGATCTTGGCCCGGCGTTGTCGCCGTTCAACGCATTCCTGATCCTGACCGGAATCGAGACGCTGCCGTTGCGCATGCAGAAGCACTGCGACAACGCCAAGGCGGTGGCGGAATTCCTCTCGGGCCATTCGGCGGTGGCGTCGGTCAATTACTCGGGCCTCGCGGGGAACAAGTACAACAACCTCGCGCGCAAATATGCGCCGAAGGGCGCGGGCGCCGTCTTCACCTTCAGCCTCAAGGGCGGCTACGACGCCGGCGTCAAGCTGGTGTCGAGCCTGAAACTGTTCTCGCATCTCGCCAATGTCGGCGACACCCGATCGCTGGTGATCCACCCGGCCTCGACCACGCACAGCCAGCTCGACGATGCCGCCAAGATCCAGTCGGGCGCGGGCCCAGATGTGGTGCGGCTGTCGATCGGCATCGAGGACAAGGAAGATCTGATCGCCGATCTGGAGCAGGCGCTGAGCGCGTGAGGTCTTTTCATTCGGGGCACGCTCGCAAGCGCGGGCCCCGAATGACGCCGCCGGAGCTTTAGCCATATTCCAAAAATGGTTGCCACCGATGGCTGCCAATCCATGCAGCCTCCGATATATTGCAGGCTATCGAACCCCTCCTTCGGAGCCGCCGATGTTGCGTTTTGCCATCGCATTATTTGCCGCCGTCGCCGCTTGCGGAACCGCCGAGAGTGCCGACCAGGCGCTGGTCCATCCCCGTGTACATCGCGCCGCGATCGGATTGCCGGCGGGCCTGCCGAGGCCGCACTACCATTTCAGAACCACGATCACCTATGCCGCGCCCTACACCTATCGCCGCCCCTGGCCGCGGCTTTCGGTCTACGAGGCGCCGGCGGTGCTGTACGCACCGGTCGTCTATGTCGAGCCGCTGCTGCTCGCGCCGCTTGCCGGTCCGTACGTGCCCTATTGGGACCGCCTGCCCTACGCCTGCGGCGTTTACGGCTACTGCTAGCGCAGCGTTCAAGTCAGCCGGTTTGAGTGGCCGGCCGCCCGAGTTCCTGCGGCTGCGGTGCGGCCTGCCGCCCGGCCAGCCGCTCGGCCTGAAAGATCGCCAACGTCAGCACCGCAATGGCGACGGCCTGGTGGGCGAGCGCAAGCCCGATCGGAACCTGATTGAGCAGCGTGAGAATACCCAGCGTCGCCTGCAGGGCGATGACGGCCGCGAGCCACATGGCGCCGTTGACCGCGGCGGCTCCGGCGCGCGACCGGACGGCATCGAACGCATGCAGCACGGCCAGCACGAACAGCAAATAAGCGATCATGCGATGTTCGAACTGCACCGTGAGCGCATTGTCGAACAGATTGCGCCACCACGGCGCATCGAAGAACAGTCGCGACGGCGACGGAATAAAACTTCCGTCGATGGCCGGCCAGGTGTTGTAGATCTTGCCGGCGCGCAGGCCCGCAACCAATGCGCCCAGAAAAAGCTGCACGAAGGTCAGCGCCACCAGTGCCATGCTGGTGAGTTTCAGCCGCGAGGAGACCGCAAGCGGCGGCCGGTCCGCCAGCCGGCGCAGCGTCCAGACGATCGCGGCAAAGATCAACAGCGCCAGGATCAAATGCACGGCCAGACGGGTGTGCGAGACTTCCACCCGCTGCGAAAGCCCTGAGGCGACCATCCACCAGCCGACCGCGCCCTGCAACGCGCCGAGACCGAAGATCAGCCACAGCCGGCGCTTCAGGTCGGCGCCGAGAAAGCCGCGCCACATGAACCAGAGAAACGGCAGCAGATAAGCAATGCCGATCACGCGCCCGAGCAGCCGGTGGCTGAATTCCCACCAGAAGATCGTCTTGAATTCGGCGAGGTTCATGCCGGCATTCATTTCGCGGTATTGCGGGATCTTCTTGTAGGCCTCGAACGCCTGCGTCCACTGCTCCTGGTCGAGCGGCGGCAGCGCGCCGGTAACGGGTTTCCACTCGACGATCGACAGCCCGGCCTCGGTGAGGCGTGTGGCGCCGCCGACCACCACCATGAGCGCGATCAGGGCCGCGATCGAGACGAGCCACCATTGGACGGCGCGGATTTGGGGGGCCTGGCGTGAGGAAACGGCGGTCATCGAAGCTGCGCTTGAATGAATTTGCGTGCCCCTTATAGTCCGCCCCTCCCCGCGCGCAAGGCGCGCCCACCTTACGAGTTGCACATTTCCGTCATGACCATACGCACCCGCAAGTTCCTCGGAACCATCGCCCTTCTCGTGCTGGTGGTGGTGTGGTCGCTGATGGGAATGGCCGCGGCTCAGATGCCCTGGCTTGCGGCGTCCGGCCTGGCGCAAGCCATCTTCTACGTCGTTGCCGGCATCGGCTGGGTGCTGCCGGCAATGCCGATCATCAGCTGGATGGCGCGGCCGGACGCATAGACCTAGATGCCGCCGCTGCGGGCGCCCCGAACCGGCGGAAAGAGTGCGCCCGACAAGATCACGCGCATGGCGCGAAGCGAATGCCGCCGTCCGTCCCAGGCAATCCGCGGCAGCGCCTGCAGATTGGTCCGGCCCTCGATTTGAACCACGCCCGGTATTGCCGAAGCAGCGCTTGCGAAGCCGGCCTCCTCGGCCATGGCGACATGCTGCCGGCGAAAGGAGGCGCGGTCGCCGAACGGATAGGCGAAATGCCGGACATCGCGGCGGAACGCGGCCTGCGCCACCGCGCGGCCCATGGTGATCTCGCGCGACGCACCGGCCTCCTTCAGGTTGGACAGCACCGGATAGTTCACCGTCGCGCTTCCAATCGTCACGTTGGGATCGGCGGCTAGCTTTCCCAGATCGTCCCAGTCCATCGAGGCCTGGCGCGACAGGCCAGCAAGGTCGACCGAGTAACGGGTGCAGAGATCCTTGATCGCGAAGGCCAGATCCGGAGGCGCGAGCGTGCGCATCCAGCCCTCCAGAAATGCGTAGAGCTGGTATTTTTCGGAACTGGTCGCGATATCGAAACGCTGCTCGTTGCGATCCATCACGAGGCTGATGCGCTGCTCCTGCGCAATCACCTGCTCGAGCGCGAGCCACCACGCCTCGCCCAGGCCATCCGGAAACGCGGTCGGCACATAGACCGCGAAGGGAACGCCATGTTTCGAAAGCACGGGATAGGCCGATGCGATCAGATCCTTGTAGGCGCCGTCGAATGTCAGGCAGACGAACCGCCTCGGCTCGGCGAGCGTGACCGCCCTGCGGCACACCTCGTCCAGCGAGACGATGTCGTATTTCCAGCGCTTCAGAGCCCGGATCGTTCGATCGAGAAATTCGGGGGTGATTTCCGCAGGCCGAAGTGGCTGAAAACGCGCGCTGCGCGGTGGGCGCACGCGTTCAAACCGCAGGATGACCCCGGCGCCGCCGGTCCGCCGTCCCCTCAACCACGGCACACCGCCGAAATAGGCAAGTTCCAGCCGCAGGCTTTTCAGGAAAAGGAGTTCGGATGGCAACTTCTGGTCCCCAGCGCGGATTCGCCCAAAAGTGGATACCGGTTTTGCGGACAAAATACGCGCAACTTCGCAGCCGGGCGCATTTTTCTCAGGGCTCGCCGGATGACACGCGGCCGGAAGGTGCTCCGGCGCCGTGACGTCCGCGTGGCCCCGTTCCCCTTCTCATTACTCTTTGTTGACACTTCTTTGCAAAGGTCGGCAGAAGCCGAAAACTCTCAATAATTCCCTATGGACAGGTTTCGCAATGACCATGGCTGCCGCGATCGAAAGCCGAACGGCGGAAGCGAAAGCGTGGTCGAGATCAAGCCGCATCGCCAGCATCGATATCGTCCATGACATCGGCCAGGCAGAGACGATCTGGCGCGGCCTCGAAGGGAAATTTTCCACCCCATATCAGCGCTTCGATTTTCTCAGTCCCTGGCAGCGCCAGGTCGGAGCGCGCGAGAACCTGTCGCCCTTTATCGTGATCGCCCATGATTCCGAGCGCCGGCCGCTGTTGTTGTTGCCGCTGGCACTCCGCCGCCAGCACGGCATTCGTGCCGCCTCTTTCATGGGCGGCAAGCATGCCACCTTCAACATGGCGTTGTGGGACGGCGATTTTGCCGCCGGCGCATCGCGCGCCGACCTCGATACGCTGCTTGCGGGACTACGCGAACGCGCCGAGGCCGACGTTCTGGCGCTCACCCAGCAGCCCCGGCACTGGCAGGATATGCCGAATCCGATGGCGTTGCTGCCGCAGCAGCCCTCGGTCAACGATTGCCCTGTCCTGACGATGGCGCCGGGTGCGGCTCCGTCGGAGTTGATCAGCAATTCGTTCCGCCGACGCCTGAAGGGCAAGGAGCGCAAGCTGCAGGCGCTTGCGGGATATCGCTATCACGTCGCGACGTCGGATGCCGACACCAAGCGACTCCTCGACTGGTTCTTCAGCGTCAAGCCGCTGCGGATGGCGGAACAGAAACTGCCCAACGTGTTCGCAGACCCGGGAGTGGAGGATTTCATCCGGGATGCCTGCATGACGCGGCTCGCGGGCAGCGGCCGGGCCGTCGACATCCACGCGCTCGAATGCGACGACGAGGTGATCGCGATCTTCGCCGGCGTTGCCGACGGCCATCGCTTTTCGATGATGTTCAATACCTACACCATGTCGGACAGTTCGCGCTACAGCCCCGGCCTGATCCTGATGCGCAACATCATCGACCACTATGCCGGGCGCGGCTACCGCGCGCTCGATCTCGGCATCGGGTCCGACGACTACAAGAGGCTATTCTGCAAGAGCGACGAGCCGATTTTCGACAGCTTCATCCCGCTCAGCCCGCGCGGCCGGATAGCGGCCGGCGCGATGTCGGGCCTCAACCGCGCCAAGCATCTGGTGAAGCACAACCAGGCACTGCTGCACGTCGCGCAAAGACTGCGAAGCGCGCTGCACCGCTGAATGCGGCCTGACGGCGCGCCACCCTAGTAAGATGCTGGCTGGGCAGGGAGGCCAGCATCTGATGGTGAAACCCCTTTCCAACGATCTGCGTAGGCGGGTGGTTACGGCAGTTTCGAAGGGCGAGAGCTGCCGGTCGGCTGCTGTGCGGTTTGGCGTTGCGGTTTCTTCGGTTGTGAAGTGGTCGCAGCGTTACCGCTCCACCGGCTCGGTCGCGCCCGGCAAGATGGGCGGACACCGCAAGCCAGTGCTTGATCCGCATCGAGCGTTCATCGTGAAGCGGCTCAGCCAGACGCCACATTTGACACTCCACGCCCTGAAGGACGAACTGGCTGTGCGCGGGGTCAAAGTCTCGCACAATACGGTTTGGCTGTTCCTGCGCCGCGAAGGACTTCGGTTCAAAAAAAACGCTGTTCGCCCTTGAGCAGGGCCGCTCCGACATCGCCCGCCGACGGCGACGCTGGCGATCATGGCAGGCCAGCCTCGATCCCCGCCGCCTGGTCTTCATCGATGAAACCTGGATTAAAACCAGAAAAGATAAATAAATCTCTAGTTCGCGGAAAGCATCGAGCGCAGAATTGTCGCTCCGTCCTTCTGCGGCATCGCCGCAGCTTCCCGGTAAAGCGCAGTCAACACCGAGCAATATCTCGCCTGTTGATCGTCTGCGACCTTCGAACCCCGTATCAGGTCGAGGTCTCGTTTGGTCACCCCCTTTGCGGCGAGCCTGCCGGAAAGCTTCGGCCAGAGTGTCTGGGCCGCCGCAGCGGCATCCGGCCTGCTCGCGGCGGTTTGGATCACCCGTTCGGCGACCTCGATTTCGCGCTTCGAAAGCACCTGCGACATCGAGTTGGCGTCGAATACCCCGCTCGACCCATACTGGTAGCAAGTTGCCGGACGGCTCTGCAAGGCGGCCAGTTCATCCGCCATCAGATTTCCGTAGTCGATGAGAACGTCATCATCGGCTAAAGGCCGCTTGGCCAGGATCATGCTTGCGAGCTTTTCACGCAGGATTGTGCCCGCTTCGACATCGGTCTTTCCGGCGACGAATGCATCATAGTATGAGTTCGCCAGTTCGTCGTATTCTTTCGGGAAACGTGCACTGAGCGCGGCATAGATGCCCGCCTCTCCTTTCAGGTCCTTCGAAACCGAGTCCCTGGAGGTATCCGTCGGAAGTCCCGACATCGCATAATCGGTCCCGTCGGATACCTTGGTGACGACGCCGGATTTCAGGAGTTCGGCCTCGGACGGCGTCCACATGTTCGAACTCGGCGTCGCAAGCGCATGGGCGATAAAGGAAGCATCATACCCGGCTTCGGTGAAGATCCTCCGTTGCCCCTCCAGTTCCGGCGAGTCCTTCTGATCTTCGCCGGCAAATTTTCCACGATGAAATCCCAGCACCGCGCCATGAAGAAGAACCCGTTCGGCTCCCCCGGAAAATACCAGGGTGCAGGCGGAAAGGCATTTTGACGAGACATATGTCGTCAGCTTCCCGCTTCGGATGAGGTCGTATAACCGTTCCCCCTCGCCGACGCGGCCGCCGATGCTGTTGAGATGCACAACCCTGATCCGACGCGATGCGCTGAGGATTTTCTCGAAATCATTCGCAAGTCCGTATTTGATACCCCCGGTTATCTCCGCCTCGGTTCCATCCCTCATTACCCGTATGGAATATTCGGGAATATCGGGATCGTGCAGGAAGGCCATGCGTGATGCCTCTTTGACCTGCGGAATCGCCGAGGTAACGACGGCTACCGCGAGTTGAAGGAATGCGATGAAAGTCATCAGCTTGGCGACACCGGCCCAGGGCGCGCGCTCGAGTTTCAGCGATCTGCGCTCGATGTAGCGGTTTGCCGATCGCCAGATTCCGACCCACTGCCAGAGCGATACCCCAAAGGACAGGAGCCAAACGCTCAGGATGAACACAAAGAGGTAGACGGGCTGGAAACCCATTTTGGCATCGTAAAGGGCGGCAAGGCCGATAGGAATCAGCGCGACGGCGAAATTGCCGATCAGGCCGAATACCCAATAGGAGACCGGCAGCGAATATTCTCCGCGCCAATTCCTGGCGATGAAATTGGTGTATCCAGGCGCCGTCCGCCCGGGCGCGACGGGCTGCGCGGCCTCCGCAATGGCGGCCTGAATCTTCCAGCGCGAAAAGAAAATGTCTTTGATCGTCCCCGCCAGAAAAAACAGAAACGCTGGAATGAGGAGAGAAGCGGCTGCACGATCGATATTTTCGAACTCGTGACCGTTCCAGGAATGAAACGGCTCTCCGCGCCACTCGAAAGCGATGTCCGACGCGTGGAACAGGATGCCCAGGATCAAGCCGTAGAGCGCCCAACGCCCCTTTACGCGCCGGCGCTGATTCAATTCTGCGGGAGCGCCGAAAGGCTCGAAAACCGCGGCAACCGGTTTCCAGTCCTGAAAACCTTCTCGCCACACCAGGATGTTCTCGAGGCTGGCGTAACTTGCGAGTTTCTTCCTCAGTTCACCGATTCCGAGCGGACCATGCTGATCCCGCAAATCCTGCAGATACCACTCGATCGCCATCGTCCGCCCCCGAACGCTTCCCCGCGGCAGGATGATAGACGATACAAGCCAGGGTCGAAACGGCGAAATCAGCCAACGCTCTTGGATGCCTATCGCGTGGGCACAGGCGGTGCCTTCCCGAAGGCGCCGGCGAATGCCGCCGTCAGGCGGCCACTACGCGCGGAGCCGGCTCGACTGCGTCCTCGGGCTGCGCCGGCTTGCTCAGCATCGCCACCTCGGAAAAGCCCACGGCCTTGAGTTGATCGCACATCAGCGCGCGGGCGTCCGCGACCATCGAAGCGTCCGGCACCACCACGGCGCGCGCCTGCGTTGTCAGCAACTCCGCCGGCAATTCGGACGCAGCACCTGCATCCAGCAGCACGTGGTCGTAGACCCGCAGCAGGGCATCGATCGCCAGCGTGAGCCGCGGCGACTGCAGCAATGCGCGGTCGAAGCCCGGACGTCCGGCGCTGACGAGATGGACGCGTGACAGCCGGTCCCTGGTGATCACTTGCGAAAACGACGCCTCGCCCAGCATCAATTCCGCCAATCCCGGCGCCACCGGATCGACCGATGCGGCCGCGATCGTCGGCGACGATGCCGACAGATCAACCACCACGACCCTTGCCTCGCGCCCGAGCAGGCGGGCCAGCGCCAGCGCCGTCAGCGTGATGCTCTCGGGCGATGCGGTACCGAGGATCGTGACCTTGCGGGCGGTCTCGCCGGCACCGCGCAGATCCTCAGCCAAAGTTTCGATCTCAGTGAGTTCGGACGCGATAGAAGGAGACATCTCCGGAGCGATATCGGCGGCGGGTTCGGCCCGACTTTCCGAACGGACATCGTCGAATACCGGCTCGCGATCGGCCATCGCGACCTCCTCGGCCGCCGGCGGAACGCGGACCCTGGCCGGAGATGAAACGAAGACGGCGACCGCGCGCGGTGCGGTCATGCGCAGGAGTTCTCCGGTCACGATCGCGCCCGCGCTCAGCATCAGGGTCGCCAGTGTAGCGATCAGCACGATCGGCAGCTTCTTCGGATATGCCGGCGCGTTGGACACGCTGGCGCGAGAAATGATGCGGCTGTCGGCGGGAGCGGCGTCTATGTTCTCGCGCGTGTTGGCCTCGCGGTATTTCGCCAGATAGGACTCCAGCAGGTCGCGCTGCGCCTTGGCTTCCCGCTCGAGCGCGCGAAGCTGGACGTCGTTGCCGTTGGTCGATGTCGCCTGCTTCTTCAACTGCTCGAGGCTGGCGCTGAGACCATCGACCCGGCCGCTGGCGATGCGCGCATCATTGTCGAGCGAGCGCGACAGCTTGCCGGCTTCGTCGCGAATCTGGCGGTCGAGATCGGCGAGCTGCGCCTTCAGCTCCTTGATGCGCGGATGGTTGTCGAGCAGCGTCGAGGACTGTTCGGCGAGCTGGCCGCGCAGCGTGACGCGCTGCTCGGACAGCCTGCGGATCAGTTCCGAATTGAGCACTTCGGAGGCCTCGATCGGCTTGCCGCTCTGGAGCATTTCGCGGATCAGCCGCGCCTTCGATTCCGCGTCCGATTTCAGCGCGCGCGCGTTGTTCAGCTGCGTGTTCAGTTCGCCCATCTGCTGATTCGACAGCGTGGTATTGTTGGTGCCGACGAACAGGCTCGACTTCGAGCGGAAATCCTCGACGCGGGATTCGGCATCCGCGACCTTCTTGCGCAGACTGTCGATCTCGCCCGACAACCACTGACTGGCCGCCTTGGCCTGATCCTGGCGGGCATTCTGCTGCAGCACCAGATAGCCTTCCGCGATCGAGTTGGCGACCCGCGCCGCGAGGTCCGGATCGCGCGACTGGAACTCGATGACGATGACCCGCGATTTATCGACCGCATAGGCGGTGAAACGATCGTAATAGGCATCCAGCACGCGTTCTTCCGGCGTCAGCGAGAACGGATCGCGGCCGATCCCGAACAGCGCCAGCAGCGACTTCAGGGGCGACATGCCCTGCAGCACCGGATCGAATTCCGGCAGTTCGGCGAGCTTGTTCTTCTTGATGACCTGGCGGGCGAGATCCCGCGACAGCAACAGCTGGACCTGACTGGTGACGGCCTCGGCATCGAGCGCGGTGCGCTCCTCGTTGCGTTCGCCGGTCGGCCGCAGGAACACGTTCTCGCGCCCGTCGACCAGGATGCGCGCTTCGGATTTGTATCGCGGCGTCACCAGATTGACGGCGGTGATCGACAACACGGCGGCGAGCAGCGTCGGGAAGATGATCCAGCCCCGCTTGCGTACCAGGGCCTGGCCGAGGGCGCCGAAATCCAGATCGCCGGCCACGGTCGCGGGGGCCGGATTGGCGACGGGCGCGGGCTCGGCGATGGCCTGCCGGACCTCGGGCTTTTCCACGCCCGCGCGGTCCTCGCCCACACGCCAGAACGCTAAACGCATCGCACACTCCCGCAGACGCCACGACACCACCCGACTGGGCGCGATTACACTCCATTAAGGTTGCCGCTGGGTTAATCGCGCGGATTTGTCGCCGCCGAAGGTGACCCCTTCCCGACAAGGTCATGCTTTGTTAACCATGAAAGCCCTTAATCGGAATCAACAATTTCCTCAGGGTTTTCCGATGCGAGGCGTGCCCGCCGTCATGGTCTGTCTGGTCGCCGCGCTGGTTCTGCCGGGCTGCATCCGCACGACCGGCCCGGTCGCGACGACGCAGCCGCAGGGCGATCTCGACGCGATGGCCTATGGCTCGTCCTACGCCATGACGCCTACTCCTGCTGTGTACACAGCCCCGCCGATGCCTGCGGCCTATGACACATCCTACAGGCTCGATGCCGGCGACAAGTTGCGGGTCGTGGTCTATGGCCAGGACGGCCTTACCAACACTTACGCGATCGATGCCGGCGGCTCGATCACCATGCCGTTGATCGGCGCGGTGCCGGCGCGCGGACGGACGCCGGCGGGCCTCGCCTCCGAAATCTCCGCCAAGCTACGCAACGGCTATATCAGGGATCCCTCGGTGGCGGTGGAGATCGAATCCTATCGCCCGTTCTTCATTCTCGGTGAGGTCGCGGCCCCCGGACAATATCCCTACGTTCCCAGCATGAGCGTCGAGAGCGCGGTAGCAATCGCCGGCGGCTTCTCGCCGCGCGCCCGGCGCGACACCGTCACGCTCACTCACGCCGACGCGTCGGGCCCGATGCGCGTGGTGGTGCCGCTCGGCACGCCCGTCGGCCCCGGCGACACCATCCTTGTCGGCGAACGCTGGTTCTGATCATGGCCGCCAACCCGGACCAGCCGCTTCGTATCCTGCACGCGGTGCGCGCGCCAGTCGGCGGAATCATCCGCCACATCCTGGACCTTGCCAATGGGCAGGCCGAGCGCGGCCACCATGTCGGCATTATCGCCGACAGCCTGACCGGCGGCGAACGCGCCGAGGCGGCACTGCAGGAAATCGCCCCCCGCCTCAAGCTCGGCGTTCAGCGCCTCGCCATTCACCGCGAACCTCATCCCACGGACCTGCTGGTATGGCTCCGCTTCATGTTCCTGATCTGGCGGCTGAAGCCGGACGTGCTGCATGGCCATGGCGCCAAGGCGGGCGCCTTCATCCGCCTGAGACGCCGATCCAGGAACAAGATCCGTATCTACACCCCGCACGGCGGCTCGCTGCATTATCCGCTGGATACGTTCAAGGGCGCCTTCTACAGCCTGCTGGAACGCGCGCTGATGAACAACACCGAGCTGTTCCTGTTCGAGAGCGCATTCGCGCGCGACACCTATCAGCGCACCATCGGCATACCGAAGGGGCTGGTGCGCTGCGTGTTCAACGGCGTCACCGCCGACGAATTCGATCCGATCGTCATGGCGGCTGATGCCACCGATGTCGCCTATGTCGGCGAGTTCAGGCACATCAAGGGCGCCGACCTCCTGATCGATGCCGTGGCGCGGCTGCGCGCCGGTGGCAAGCCGGTCACGCTGACGCTAGGCGGCGACGGCGAGGAAATGGACGTGCTCAAGGCCCAGGTTCAAAAGCTCGGCCTCACCGAGGCGGTGCGCTTCATCGGCCACGTCAAGGCGCGATACGGTTTTTCCAAGGGCGGCCTGCTGGTGGTTCCCTCGCGCGGGGATTCGATGCCCTATGTCGTGATCGAGGCGGCCGCGGCAGGCATCCCGATGGTGGCCGCCAAGGTCGGCGGCATTCCGGAAATCTTCGGCCCCCATACCGACGCGCTGTTTGCTCCCAGCAACGCCGACGCGATGGCGGAGGCGATCAAAACCGCGCTCGCCAATCCCGCTGCCGCCCAAGATCGCGCAGAAGCGCTGCGCGAAAAAGTCCTCGTTCATTTCTCACAGAACGCGATGGTCGAAGGCGTGCTGGCCGGCTACCGCGACGCATTTGCAGATCGTTAACCGTTCTTTACCACCGATAACCGTTTCTTCCGATTTGTGCGTTAAGCCGGGAGCCAGGGATTTCCGCCTCGGCGCGCGCATGCCCGGCCGCTTGTGCGACATACGGACTTGGGAACAGTGGAACCGATCAACGCACGCTCGATGTTAGATGCCGCGGCTTCGGCCGCTGCGGCCGCACCCGCGGCGGATCACGCTCCGCTCGAGCGGCGCCGGCGGCTATCGCAGGCCGCACTTGCCGTCGCCAACCAGAAGGTGCGGCGGGCTTATTCGCCGATCGTCATCGCGGGCGCGGTGCGCGTCGCCGATTTCGTTTTGCTCAGCTTGGTCGGTATCGCGCTGTATTTCGGATATGTGACGCCGCTCGCCGGTTTCAATTGGGGATACATCGCTGCCATTTTCGGCATGACCGCGGCCGCGGTGATCTGCTTCCAGGCCGCGGACATCTACGATGTCCAGGTGTTTCGCGGCCGGCTGCGGCAGATGACGCGAATGATTTCATCCTGGGCCTTCGTGTTTTTGCTGTTCATCGGCGCCTCGTTTTTCGCCAAGTTCGGCAACGAAGTGTCGCGGCTGTGGCTGTCGGCATTCTTCTTCGTCGGTCTGGCCGGGCTGATTGCCGGGCGAATGCTGCTCCGTTCGATGGTACGAAGCTGGGCGCGCCAGGGCCGGCTTGACCGCCGCACCATCATCGTCGGTTCGGACCAGAACGGGGAGCAACTGGTCGAGGCGCTCAAGGGCCAGGACGATTCGGACATCGATATCCTCGGCGTATTCGACGACCGCAACGACGCCCGCGCGCTGGAGAGTTGCGCCGGCAGTCCGAAACTCGGCAAGGTGGACGACATCGTCGAGTTCGCCCGCCGTACCCGGGTCGACCTCGTGCTGTTCGCACTGCCGATTTCCGCGGAGACGCGGATCCTGGAAATGCTGAAGAAATTGTGGGTGCTGCCGGTGGACATCCGGCTCTCGGCCCACACCAACAAGCTGCGCTTCCGCCCCCGCTCCTATTCCTATCTGGGCAAGGTTCCGACGCTGGACGTGTTCGAGGCGCCGATCACCGACTGGGATCTGGTGATGAAGTGGCTGTTCGATCGCATCGTCGGCGGGATCGCTCTATTGTTCGCACTGCCGGTGATGGCGTTGGTGGCCCTTGCCATAAAACTCGACAGTCCGGGGCCGGTGCTGTTCCGCCAGAAGCGGTTCGGCTTCAACAATGAGCGCATCGACGTCTTCAAGTTCCGCTCGCTGTATCATCATCAGGCCGATCCCACCGCCGCGAAGGTCGTGACCAAGAACGACCCCCGCGTCACCCGGGTCGGCCGCTTCATCCGCAAGACCAGCCTCGACGAGCTGCCGCAGCTCTTCAACGTCGTGTTCAAGGGCAATCTGTCGCTGGTCGGGCCCCGTCCGCACGCCGTGCAGGGCAGGTTGCTGAGCCGGCTGTTCGACGAGGCGGTGGACGGATATTTCGCTCGTCACCGCGTCAAGCCCGGCATCACCGGCTGGGCGCAAATCAACGGCTGGCGCGGCGAAATCGACAATGAGGAAAAGATCCAGAAGCGCGTCGAGTTCGATCTCTATTACATCGAGAACTGGTCGGTGCTGTTCGATTTCTACATTCTTCTCAAGACGCCGCTGGCGCTGATGTCGAAGAGCGAGAACGCTTACTGAGCATGATCCAAAAAGCGCGGAGATCCGGTTTTCCGACAGGGTCGTGTTCAAAATGAAAGGGCTCTGGGCGTTTCGCCCCGGTCTCGAGTACGGGTTGCGTAAGTTTGCGAGTGTGTAATGGCGTATGCGGCGACGGCCGGAGGCATTGCTTCGGCGGCGACATCCGCGCCGCGGTTGTTGGCGCTACAGCGGGCGTTAGTGTGGCTTATCGGCGCCAGCGTTGCCATCGTCTTCATCGAGCCCAGTCCCTACGAGCTGATGACGGTCACCGCCGCTGTGGTCTTCGTGGCCACTGGCTTGCGGCTGCGGCTGGTGTTCATCCCGCTGTTGCTGCTGCTCTTCCTCATCAACGTCGGCTATTCCATCGGCGCCATCCCGTTCCTGGACAAGCCCGAAGTCGCCAACTGGATTGCGACATCCTGGTACATGGCGGTCACGGTGATGTTCCTGGCCATGGTCATCTCCGAAGACACCGAGGCCCGGCTGGACATGCTTCGCCGCGGTCTGATCGTCGGCGCCGTGATCGCATCGACCGCGGCCATCGCCGGCTACTTCAACCTCGTCCCCGGCGGCCATGACCTGCTGACCCTGTATGAGCGCGCACGCGGCACCTTCAAGGATCCGAACGTGCTGGGCGCGTTCCTGATCCTTCCCGCGCTGTTCGTGCTGCAAAGCGTCGTGTCCGACCAGCTTGGCAAGTCGTTCCGCAGTGCGGTCGCGCTCGGCGTCATGTCGCTCGCGATCCTGCTGGCGTTTTCCCGCGCGGCATGGGGCGGGCTCATCCTCACCTCGGCCTTCATGCTGGCGCTGATGGTGTTGACCAGCCCGTCGCGCCCGCGGCGCTCGCGCATCATCGTGATGGCGGTCGTTGCCGTCATCGTCGTAGCATTGCTGCTGGCGGTGCTGCTGTCGTTCAATTCGATCAGCGAAATGTTCAAGCAGCGCGCGAGCTTCGATCAAAGCTATGACGAGGGCCGCTTCGGCCGGTTCGGACGGCACATCCTCGGCGCGCAAATGGCGCTCGATCTTCCCTTCGGCATCGGGCCGCTGCAGTTCCACAACTACTTCCCCGAGGACACCCACAATTCCTATCTGAACGCCTTCATGTCCGGCGGCTGGATCTCCGGCATCTGCTATCCGGCGCTGGTGTTCATCACCGTGATCATGGGCTTTCGCCACGTCTTCGTCCGCGTACCCTGGCAGCGCGCCTATCTCGCGATCTTTTCGGCATTCCTCGGCACGGTCGGCGAAAGCTTCATCATCGATACCGACCACTGGCGGCATTTCTGGATGATGCTGGGCGCGATGTGGGGCATGTTCGTCGCGGCGCAGCCTTACAAGGCGACGGCGTACGACGCGCGCACGACGCCCGCCGACACGCGCCTGGCTTAGCCGCAGGCTTTTACTTCTCGACGTCGAAGGTGAGGCCGGCGTGGTCGACCAGCCGGTTGATCAGCTTGTGCTGCATGGCCGCGCCCGGCGTCCAGATGCCGGCCGGCACATCCGGTACGTCGCGCAGCAGGCAGATCGCGCATTCGGAGATCATTTTCGAGGTCGAACCGTAGCCGGGATCTCGATCGCCCGTCACAGCGGCGCGTACCTGACGGCCATCAGGCGCGAGGCCGACAAACAGCAGATCATAGTGGCCGGATTCGCGCTCCTGCTTCGACGGCCCTTCGCCCGGTAGCGGTACTTTGCCTCCCATCTTCTCCGATGTGTTGGCGGCGAGGATGCGCCGCGCCCGCTCTTCGCCCTGCTCACCCGGGCCGGTCAACATCATCTCGTCGTAAACAAAGTCCCGGCCATAGGGAAAACCCATCAGCATGTTGGAGCGGTGCACGTTGCGGGTATTGATGCTCGCCATCACGAACGGCGTGGTCCAGGATTGCAGGTCCTCGTCATATTGCGGCCTGTTGCCGGGAGGCTGTTTCGGGCCTTCAAAGCCCGGCGTCAACGCGAACGGGCTTCGCAACAGCCCCACCAGTCGTTGGTCGCTTGCCGCTGCGGAAAAAGTCGCCTTCATGCTTGCCGCTGTGCCGCCCGACAGCGTGCCCTTCATCACGCGGACCCGACCCTTGACGCGGCTGACAGTCGCACCGAGAGTCTTCCTCGCGGTTTCCTCACAAAAGAACACGCCGAGTTCGAACGGGATCGAATCGTAGCCGCAGGAAAACAGGATGCGCGCGCCGCTGGCTTTCGCCGCGGCCTCGTGCTTGTCGATCATCTGCCGCATCCAGACCGGCTCGCCGCAGAGATCGAAATAGTCGGTGCCGGAGGCCGCGCAGGCCGCGATCAGTTCGTTGCCATAGAGCTGGTAGGGCCCGACCGTGGTGATGACGGATTTGGTGTCTTCGACCATCGCCTTCAACGACGCGGCATCGGAGGCATCGGCCACGATCAACGGCGTATCGGCGGGCGCCTTGATCGCGTCGCGAACCGATTTGAGCTTGTCGAGACTGCGCCCGGCCATCGCCCATTTCAGCTCCGCGTCGTTGTTGTACCGCGTGGCGAGATATTCGGCGACGAGCTGACCGGTGAATCCGGTCGCGCCATAGACGACGATGTCGAATTTCTTCGCAGACTTCATATCGATTCCCTGAGGTGATGGACCGGCTTACTTCCTGGCGTAGGAAACGCCCATTCCGGCGCGTACGTCGGCCTGGATTCCGTAAGGCGCGATCGGATAGCGCAGGCCGTTCTTGGCGAGCTGCTTCATGCCGGCGATCGCTTTCGCAAGGTGCGCTGGAGAGAGTGCCATTAGCATCTCCTCATCCGGCACGCCACCATAGCGGCGCTCGGCAAAGCACGGCAGCGACAGGCTCGGCTCGCCGGTCTTGAGCGCCCTTCCCCAGGAATCGGCGCAGGCGGTCTCGCCGACCACGCCCCACTCGAACTTCCTGTAGCCGGTATATTGCAGCCCGTTGATCAGGATGATCATCTGGCCCGGCGTCGCGTAGACCAGGCAAATATCCGGCGGATTGAGCCGGCCGCTCGACAAGGGGCTGACCGCGAGCGCCTGGTACTTGCCGAAGGCAACGACATCCAGCGCTTCCTGGCGCTTGCGGGCGTCTTCCGCGGTGCCATGCCAGACCCCGACATAGGATTCGCCGGCAAGCCATTTCTCGTCTTGCGGCGCGAGCCCGATCACCGCCCGGCACTGCGCGCCGACGAGATCGTCCGACGTGATGCCCACCGTCCAGCCCAGCCGCGAGGCCATGCTGACGATCTGGTCGGTGGTGTGGACCGCTGTCGGCCGGCGGATTTTCGGGATCGCCGTCATCTCCTCGACGGTTGCGAACATCTTCATGCCGATCACGGTGGTCTTCAGGCGAAGCAGGTTGTTCAGATCGGCGACCATGGCTGCCGGATCGAATTGTTCTTCCACCGATGCCGCTTGCTGCATGAATTTCACTCCCTCGATGGCAGGCTGGCCGCTGCACGCGTGTTGAGATCTCATCCTAGCCGGTTTATCCGTCAACCGCGACCCGCGCGCTACTGCGGATTTGGTCCCGGAAAAAGCTCGCTGGTCCTGCCCGATATCCGGTAGGCCACGAGCCCCAGATATTCGCGCACGGCGATTTCCGTGCGTTCCAGCCCGTCAAGCACGAACGGCGACAATTCCAGCAAGTCGACGGATCTACCGGTACGCCAGTCGACCGGATAGGGTTCAACCGGAAACCCGACCTTTCTGAAGATGCCGATCGAGCGCGGCATGTGAAAGGCCGACGTCACCAACAGCCACCGCTCGCCGCTTTTTGGCGCCGCCAGCTCTTTGGAGAACTCGGCGTTCTCCATGGTGTTGCGCGAACGCCGTTCCATGATCAGCCGGTCCTTGGCAACACCGAGGCGCTCGAATATGGCGGCGGCATAATCGGCTTCCCGCGGACCATCGGTCAAATTCGCGCTTCCCCCCGAAAAGATGATGCGCGCCTTCGGGTACTGATGGGCAAGTGCCGCCGCTTCGACCACACGATCGGCAGCGCGCGTAAACACCAGCGTGCCATGATCGGCGGAAAGATCGGCATCGATCGCGCCGCCGAGCACGACGATGCCGTCAGGCGCGCCGCGCGCCGGGTCCCACGGCGGAAAACGCGCTTCCAGGGGATGGAGCAAGACATCTCCGAGCGGCGAAAACCCGCAGACGGCGAGCAGCACGACGGCGCCGATCAGGAGCTTGCGGCCGACGCTTGCCAATCGTGTGGCAAGCAGTATCGCGCCGAGAAGCCCGATGCCGATCAGGAAGTTCGCCGGCAACAGCGCGATGCCGATGGTTTTGGAAAGGACAAAAAACAAGACAGGCCTCTTCGAATGTCTGGTACAGCGTCATACGCGACCGCGGTCCCAACCAGAAGCCCCGTCATGACGCATCATCACCTGCATTCCAGCCCCGAGACCTGCCATTGGGGGTTTTTCGAGGCGAAACTGAAGCCGGCCCTCACCGTCAAGAGCGGCGATGAAGTGACCATCGACACCATCAGCGGCGGCCCGGATGTGGTGCCGGACCGGAAGCAGTTTCATGTCCCGCCCGAACTCGACGAGGTTCACGCCAAAAGCGAGCGGATGGTGCCCGGGCATATCCTCACCGGGCCGGTCGCGGTCGAGGGAGCGGCGCCCGGCGACGTGCTGGAGGTCGAAATCCTCGACGTCAGCCTGCGGCAGGACTGGGGCTACAACCTGATCCGGCCGCTGGCCGGCACCCTGCCCGACGATTTCCATCAAACGCGCCTTTTGAACATCCCGCTCGACCGGGAGCGGATGGTCGGCCGGCTGCCCTGGGGGTTGGATCTGCCGCTAAAACCGTTTTTCGGCGTGATGGGGGTGGCGCCGCCGCCGGCCTGGGGCCGTATCACCTCGCTGATCCCGCGCGCCATGGGCGGCAATCTCGACAACAAGGAGTTGGTGCCGGGCGCGAAACTCTTTTTGCCGGTGTTCGTGCCGGGCGCGCTGTTCTCCTGCGGCGACGGCCATGGCGTGCAGGGTGACGGTGAGGTCTGCGTCACCGCGATCGAGACCGCGCTGCGGGGCCGGTTCCGGCTGACGCTGCGCAAGGATCTGCGGCTCGACTATCCCCGCGCCGAGACGCCAACCCATTACATGACCATGGCGATGGACCCCGACCTCGACCAATGCGTGGTCCGCGCGCTGCGCGACATGATCGTGCTGCTCGGCGAGAAACGCAATTTGTCGCGCGAGGACGCCTACACGCTGTGCAGCCTGGCTGCTGATCTGCGGGTGACGCAGACCGTCAACGGCTCCAAAGGCATCCACTGCATGATCGCAAAGGCAGTCGTGCACGGCTGATCTTCGGACCGCCGGGCGCTGATCCCCCAGGTTACGTCCGTAACGAAGGCACTCTTGTGTTTCGCGGGCCGCGCTCGCTACTATCGGCAGAACCAACGAACAAAGACAGGGAGAGACATGCTGAAGGACAAGCTGTCGCCGGAAGACGTCGCCGGGCGCAAAAAGGAAATGCAGGAAGCGCTCGCGGCCTGTCCACGCATTCTCGATCTCGTGGCGCGCGGGCCGCTTGCCGATCCCGATGCCGAAGCAGTGGTGTATCTGCGCTCGCCGCTCGACCCCAATCCGGTCACTGTCTCGAACGATCGGCTGATGGGTTGCACCAAGGCGGCCGAGAACTTCTTTCGCGCGCAGGGCGTCGGCAAGAACGATCCGGTCGCGATCTTGCTGCCGATCTGCCCCGCGACCATCGCCGCGGTCTGGGGCGCGGCCGCCTGCGGCATCGCCGAGCCGGTCAATCTCCTGTTCACGCGCGAGGCCATCATCGCCCAGTTGAACGCGGTGAAGGCAAAATTGTTGCTGGCGCCGCCGCCGGGGATGCCGGGCGGCCTCTATGAGAAGATCGAGGGATTGCAGAAAGACGTGCCATCGCTGCAGCGGATCGTGGTCGTTCCGCTCGACGGGACCATTGCATTCGATGGCGAGGTGCTGAAACCCGATCCGGCCTGGCGCGACGATTACGGCAAATGCCGCGACGCCTCCGAAGCCGAACGTGTCGCGGTTATGCTGCCGACCGGCGGCACTACCGGCCACCCCAAGGTTGCCCGCCTCACCAACCGCTCCATGGTCGCCTCCAGCGTCGCCTCGCGCATGGCGCTGGACTATCGCAAGGGCGACCGCGCCATGATCTCGCTGCCGCTGTTTCACGTCGGCGGCCTGTTCGTCGGCGTCGGCGCCTGCCTTTCGGCCGGGGTCACGGTCGTGATTCCCGGACCCGCCGGGGCGCGCGATCCGGCGCTGGTGCAGAATTTCTGGAACGTGATCGAGAAATATCGCCTGACGCATGCCGGCAACGTGCCGACGACGCTGGGCGCGCTCGCCGACATCCCCGTTGGCGATTGTGATATTTCGAGCCTGCGCGTCACGCCGACGGGCGCCTCGATCTGCCCGCCGGAAATCGAACGGCGCTATCTCGCGCAGATGGGGCGGCCCCTGCGTCCAGCAAGTCTACGGCATGACCGAGCTTGCCGGCGCGATCACCCACGACGTCGCCGGCGTCAAGCCGCGACCGGAAAGCGTCGGCCTTCAAAACGCGCTGGTCGAACTCGCCATCCTCGCGGGAGATACATTGCATACGGGACCGTGGCCCTCCCCGGTCGGCGAATTGCTCACAAGGGGTCCGCAGGTATTTCCGGGCTATGTCGACAAGAAGCAGACCGAGGACGCGTTCTATCGGGAATGGCTGCGCACCGGCGATATCTGCCGCATCGATGCCGACGGTTTCGTCTACATCATGGGCCGCGCCAAGGACGTGATCATCCGGGGCGGCCACAACATCGACCCGCGGGCGATCGAGGACGCCGCGCTGCGATTTCCGGGTATCGCGCTCGCCGCGGCCGTGGGCCGTCCCGACGCCTATGCCGGCGAGGTACCGATGCTGTTCGTCTCGGCGCAGCCCGGTATCGTCATCGATTCCCAGGCGCTCGCCGCCTTCGTGCAGGACAATATCCCGGAGCCGCCGGCGCGGCCGCGGGCCGTATCCGTCATCGGCGAGATGCCGGTCACGCCGGTCGGGAAGATATTCAAACCCAAACTCCGCGAGATCGCGGCGGGCGAGGCCGCGCGCGAACTGCTGGCGGCGGAGGGTCTGGCGAACGAGGTCAGCGTCGAGGCGATCACCGATCCCTCGCGCGGACTCTTCCTGCGCGTCAAGGCCTCACCCGACAACGCGGTGACGGCCGAGCGGCTGCTGAAGAAGATTTCCGGTCAAGATCGAAGTCGAGACCTGACGCAACGCGGTTCATGCCAGCGCGCTGCTCTAGCCCAGCCGCCAGCCGACCTCTTGGGCAAAGCTCTGATAAAATTCCGGCGTGTAGGCCTTTTCCGGCGTCTGCCGCACCCGCTCGTCGAGACGCTCGGCGTCGTCGCCGACCAGGATTCGCCAGCGCTCGGCCTTGACCCCGTCGAGGATGATTCTAGCCGCGGCGGCGGCCGACGTCGGCGCCTCGTCGCGAAAGCTTCGGGCGCGATCGAGTGCGATTTTCTGGATGTCTTCATCCGACATTGCCGCCGTGTCCATACCCATGCCCTTTAGGCGTTGGCGCGCCGAAAGAACTTCATTGTCGCTCAGCCGCTCGGATTCGGTGCCGCTCTGGATCTTGCGCGAATTGGAAACAATGGACGTGCCGATATGCCCGGGCATCACCACGGAGCATTTGATGTGCGGCGCGTTGAGCCGGAGATCATTGATCAGGGCTTCGGAAAACCCCTTCACAGCGAATTTGGCGGCGCTGTAGGCGGTGTGCGACACACCCATGCCGACCGAGGCCCAGAAGCCGTTGACGCTGGAAGTATTGACGATGTGGCCCTCGTCGGCCTTCATCAGCATCGGCAGGAAGGTGCGAACGCCGAGATAGACCCCGCCCCAGCAGATATTGAACGTCCGTTCCCACTGCTCCCGTGAATTGGTGAACAGGCTGCCGCCGCCGCCGATTCCTGCATTGTTGAACAACAGATGGATCCTGTCGGTGGCCTGCTGCTCGCTGATCTCGTCGCGGAAGCGCTTGAGCTGGTCCTCGATCGAGACGTCGGCGACATGCGTGGTGACGCGCAGCCCCTGCGGCAGCTTTTCGACCTCGCAGAGCCGCTTGGTCTCGGCCATCGCGTCGGCGGAAATATCGCACATCGCGACATTGCAGCCCTCGGCCACCAGTTGCCGCGCCAGTTCGCGGCCCATGCCCGTGCCGCCCCCGGTGATCACAGCAATCTTTCCAGCAAAATCCTTCATGAGAAACCACGCGCTTTCCGTTGCAATGAGCCAGACCGACAAAAAAGCAACACCCGTCGTCCTTAGCAATGGGAAAATGGATCTGCTGGAATATTTCGAGGCGTTGCGGTCGCCGATCGCCGCGGACGTCGTAGCCAACCGCGTGGTGCATGGCTATCGCCTCCGGAGACCAGGTTTCATAGATGCCGTTGGTGGTCGGTCGGCCTGGTCCTCAGGATCAACTTGAAAATGCTGGCACAAAGGACCGGCCGGGGAAAGCGGCCGGGCAGTCGCGATTATCTTGCGCGCATCAGGAGCGAGGCCTAGGAACGCGCGCGACTGGAAGCGGTTCGACGAACTCGACCATACCGCGGCCGGCTGCATACGGCGCCGACAGACGTGTTCGGCACCCGGTTCCTGATCAACCTCGGTATCGAGGGATTTAGCAGTGCCGCCTTCCGCCGCGTTACGCCGGGCCGCTATTGCCTGTTCCTCCCAGCCCGTTCGGTAGCGCTTCAGTAAGCCCACCGAGCGCAAGCGCCTCCGTGCCAGAGCACACACCTGCGGACTTCTCGGCGCGCATGGCGGATGGTGGTCCTCGCCACGCAGACACCATTAACTCGTGTCCTGCCTGGTCCGCATGCCCAGGCGACTTGCGTGATCATGCTGTCCGGCTCGTGAACGGGCGCAACTGTCATTGCCTGTGCTGACGTTGTCACGACTAAGGCGAAGGCAGCAAAAGCGATCAACCTGATCATCGGCTTTCTCCCATGGTTTGCGAGGTAGTTGGGGAGTTTGGTGACAGCTCTATTTGGTGACAGCTTTAGGAGTAAGGCGGCATATCGTAGAACGCTTGAAGCCCGGTTTAGAGCGGTGGGCGGCTTGATAACTGCCGCCCACGCGTCATTCTGAGGCTTATTGGCATACGTAGTTTATGGCATCCCCGCCTTTCACCAATGTTCCAGGCTCACAACCAATGCCGTTGCGGCTCGCATAGTCATGCCAGTCGGCGTAGCCATAGGTCCAAGGCCCACCCGCGTAGTAGGCACGCACTGCGTACCAAGTGTAATCCGAGGCTTCCGGTACGTAGGGCCCATGATAGTAGTACCCATAGTGCCCATGATAGTAGGGCCGGACCACCAACCGCGTTGCCGCCTGCGCCTTATGGATCGATAGCGATATTCCCCCTTGCTCGGACCAACCAAAGGAAAACATAGCCGCACACGCGAAAGCGGAGATCGCAATGGCGATCTTCTTTGCAAATGTCGTCTTCATGATGTTCTCCACAAATGAAGTCGGGGGCGACTACATGGACTCAGCCGAGCAGCGGCATGCTTGCGCTAGATCAAAGGTTTTGAAATAAAAGCAGCAGGTGCGAAAACACCTTTCACTGTCCGCCTGATTGGCAGGCAGCGGGACATTCGCCGAAACGCCAGTGATGCTGGCGAAAACTTTGTCGGAGAAGGTTGCGCCCGCGACCGCACTTCATGTCGTGGCAGGGGCGGATCAAGGGTGAGAACCTCCGTGAGAACCCTCAATTCACCCAAGCCCATTCGAGCGCGCCACAATCGGTCATTCGCGCGACAACAGCACCCGCTCTGTGGAACAAAACTGTTGGAAAATCTCGGCGGGAAGCAACGTGAGTAAAAAATATCTCGATGAATTTATCATGCTCGCAGGCGCTCCCTACGTGACTTGAACCCGCGTTTCAGCCTGAGGGGGCAACGGCTCTCCCTTCCCGATAGTATATTTCGGCGCGGTCGCTGATCGCTTCACTTGAAATCGATCTCGGTCCATCGGAATTGCCTGAGAGGTTTGAACCGGATCGTTCTCTGGCCCGTTCGCGAGGTACCACCCACTGCCCCCAATTTGAACCCACCGTGAGGGGCCTCGATTTTCGCGCCAATGCGCTTTAGTTTTCTTCTTTTGTTTTTGGGGATTTATTAAATGGTCGGAGCGAGAGGATTTGAACCTCCGACCCCTAGTCTCCCAGACTAGTGCGCTAACCGGGCTGCGCCACGCTCCGATGCCGTTCCATTAGCTGCGATCAGGCCCGCGCGCAAGGCAGCCGATAGGGCCGGCGATCGGGGTGAATAAGGCGCGATAAAGCCGGGTTCCGGGGGACCACTAGCCCTTCAGCGCCTGGTCGAGCAATTGCCGGCAGGCGATCAGGTCCTGCAGCACGCTTTCCAGCCGCGTGATGTCGAGCGGCCGCCCCTCCTCGCCGATGCCCGGGATCGGGCCGTCATCGTACGCGGCCGGCATCCCTTCCTCGTCGGTTTCCAGCAGGCGGAAATCGATCCCGTCGGTGCTCCCCTCGTAATCGTCGTCATCGTCATCGATGCCCGTCACGACGTCGTCGTCCGGCTCCATGACGCTCTGGCCGACCGCCTCTTCGATCGCGCCGAACGAGGCCACCGCCGAGCTGTCGGCCAGACGCTGGACCGAGCCGATGCCGTGTTCCTTCAGGATGCGCTGCACCCCGCGGATGGTATAGCCCTCGCCATACAGCAGGCGGCGGATACCCTTGAGCAGGTCGATGTCGTCGGGGCGGTAATAGCGGCGACCGCCGCTCCGCTTCATCGGCTTGATCTGGGCGAACCGCGTCTCCCAGAACCGCAGAACGTGCTGGGGAATGTCGAGGTCAGTGGCGACCTCGCTGATGGTCCGGAACGCATCCGGCGCTTTGTCCAAATGCCCGCTCCTCTTTCGATCGCCCGGCCGGACGATCCTGTCTATTCGGCCTTGCCTTGGCCGTTGCCGGTGTTCTGGCCGTTGATCCGCTGTTTCAGAATGGCCGACGGCTTGAACACCATCACGCGACGCGGCGAAATCGGAACTTCGGTGCCCGTCTTCGGGTTACGGCCGATACGCTGGCCTTTCTTGCGCACCATGAACGAGCCGAAAGACGACAGTTTCACCGTCTCGCCCTTCTCCAGGCAGTCGGTGATCTCTTTCAGCACCAGCTCGACGAAGGCCGATGATTCCGTGCGCGAGAGGCCTACCTTCTGGTAGACGGCCTCGCACAAATCGACGCGTGTAACTGTCTTTCCGGTCCCGGTCATCGCCTGCCCCGCACTCACGGCGAAAATTTATTGTCTGAAATTATGAGGTTAACGCTCGATGGTCAACAGTGCTCATCAATGCAATAGCATGAAAGAACACAACAAAGTACACGGACTTTTTAAGGTTGCGCTTACCAGCGCAATAAGGCCGAGCCCCAGGTAAAGCCGCCGCCCATGGCCTCCAGCAGCACCAGGTCGCCCTTTTTGATGCGCCCGTCGGCCACCGCGACCGACAGCGCCAGGGGGATGGAGGCCGCCGAGGTGTTGCCGTGCAGGTCCACCGTCAGCACCACCTTCTGCGGCGCAATATGAAGCTTGTGCGCCGAAGCATCGATGATTCGCTTGTTGGCCTGGTGTGGAACAAACCAGTCGATATCCGCCGCCGAGGTACCGGTAGCCTCGAAGGCGTCCACGATCACGTCGGTGATCATGCCCACCGCATGCTTGAACACCTCACGGCCTTCCATCCGCAGATAGCCCACCGTCCGGGTCGAGGACGGGCCGCCATCGACGTATAATTTCGACTTGTGCCGGCCGTCCGAGCGCAGATGCGTGGTCAGGATGCCGCGGTCGGAGGTTTTGCCGGGTTCCTGCTGCGCGTCCAGCACCACCGCTCCCGCCCCGTCGCCGAACAGCACGCAGGTGCCGCGGTCGTTCCAGTCCAGGATGCGCGAAAAGGTCTCCGCGCCGATCACCAGCGCGCGCTTGAACGAGCCTGAACGCAGGAAACTGTCCGCGGTGGCGAGCGCGAAGACGAATCCCGAGCACACCGCCTGCAGGTCGAACGCCGCGCCGTGGTGGATGCCGAGTTCGTTCTGCACGGCGACCGCGGTCGCCGGAAAGGTGTTGTCCGGGGTCGAGGTCGCCAGCACGATCAGGTCGATCGATTCGGCGTCAACCCCGGCATTGGCGAGGGCCGCGCGCGCGGCATGAACCGCCAAATGCGAGGTGAACTCGCCCTCGGCGGCAATATGGCGCTGCTTGATGCCGGTACGTTGTACGATCCACTCGTCGGAGGTCTCGATCCGCGCCGCCAGTTCGGCATTGGTCAAGACCTGCTGCGGCAGATAGGAACCGCAGCCGAGCACGACCGAACGTAATGCAGTCACGAGACAGCCTCCTGCGCGGTCGGCGCAGATCCGAGCGCGCTGCCGTCGCGATTGAGCATTTGATTGATCTTGTTGAGGAGATCGTAGCGGACCATCTCATAGCCAACATCGACCGCATAGGCAAAGCCTTCGGCGTCGGATCCGCCATGGCTTTTGACGACAATGCCGTTCAGGCCGAGCACCAAGCTACCGTTCGATTTGCTTGGATCGAGTTTGTCGCGCAGCGCCTTGAATGCATTTTTCGCGAACAAATAGCCGATCCGCGAGCGCCAGGTGCGGGACATGGCGCCGCGCAGGAATTCGGTGATCTGCCGCGCGGTACCTTCGGCGGCCTTCAGCGCGATATTGCCGCTGAATCCCTCGGCGACAATGACGTCGGCGGCGCCCTTGCCGATGCCGTCGCCCTCTACGAAACCGATATATTCGAGCTGGGGAAGGTTCATCGCCCGCAGCAGCTCGGCGGCTTCCCGGATTTCCTCGCGGCCCTTGATTTCCTCGACCCCGATGTTGAGCAGGCCTACCGTGGGCCGTTCGAGATCGAACAGCACGCTCGCCATGGCGCTGCCCATCACCGCCAGCGCCACCAGATGGTGGGCATCTCCGCCGATGGTGGCGCCGAGGTCGAGCACGACCGAATCGCCGCGGGCCGTGGGCCATATCGCCGCAAGCGCCGGCCGGTCGATCCCGGGCAGCATGCGCAGGCAAAACCGCGCCATCGCCGCCAGCGCGCCGGTATTGCCGGCCGATACCGCGACATCGGCCTCCCCCTTCTTGACCGCATCGATGGCGAGCCACATCGACGACGATTTGCGGCCGCGGCGCAGCGCCTGGCTCGGCTTGTCGTGCATGCTGACGGCGACGTCGGTATGAATGACGCGGGAAGCCGCCTTCATCGCCGGATGCTTTTCGAGCTGCGGATCGATCAGCGCGCGGTCGCCGAACAGCAGGAATTCGGTGTCGGGATGCCGGGTCAACGAAATCGCGGCGCCGGGAATGACGACCGATGCGCCGACATCGCCACCCATGGCGTCAAGCGCGATTCGAACCTTCTGAGGCATGAACGTCCCGGAAACCTGATCTCTTGCGGACAAGAAGCGCTTCGCCGCCAACTCTGAAATCGCTGCGGATGGCAGCGATCGGCGAAGCGCAACGCTGCACCCGGCCGGGCCGCGACAATAGCGTGTCCCAGCCCCGACACAACCTCTTGACCTCCCTCTTTTGATGGAGGAGTCGCCGCGTTGCGGAATCGATACATGGGAGTAAATCGAGATAATTCAACGAATTAGACCATATTTTTGACGGAAGACGGTATCTCACGGCCATGGAATGCACGGTCCGCGCCCGCGCCGGCGGCCGTCAGCGTCCCTTCGGCTTCTTCGCGCCGGGTGTTTTGGGCTCGAGCTTGAGCGCTTTCAGCCCGGCAAACGGATGGGCATCGGGATCGGCGGCTTCCACCGGCGGCTCGAAAACCGCGTCCAGCCGGCGCGGATAGGGATCGACGGCCAGGAACAGCGCATCCGTCGCGAGCCGGCCGAGATCGATCACGCCGTTGACGATCGGCTCCGGCGGATCGGGGATTTCGACATCGCTTTCGGCGGACTCATCGACGAGATCGGAGAGTTCCGGAATTTGCTCCGGCGGCGCGAAGATCAGATCGATTTCTTCGTCGATGTCGTTCTCGATCGGATCCAGCGTTACCACGCAAATCTGTCCGATCCGTGCCCACACGCGGCCCCCGACATGAAATCGGCCCCCGCCCTTTGGCGTGACATCGAGCGAGGCATTGGCCGACAGAATCTCGCGTAAGCCCCCAACCTCGGCCATGGCCGCGCGTTCGACCGGGCTTGCTTCGATATCGAGATGTAATCCCGTCTCCGGGATCTGCGCCACCGTGACGGGAACGCGCCAGGGATCGGGCTGGTCGACGGTGCTGTTCGGTCGGTTCATTGCGCTACGCCCACTCGCGCCGGCGAAGGAAACCGCCACGATGCCCGCTGGAGCGTACCCTCGTCCAGCCCCGCCAGTGCCTCGTTGGCGGCCTCGGCATAATAAGCAAGCCGCCGCGCGTTTTCGATTTGGCCGCCGTTGAGGATATTCTTGCACAGCGCCTGCGCCAGCGCCTCCCGGCTATCGGCGACGGCCAGATCATAAGCCGCTGTACGGCCGTAGAACGCTTCGCCGAAGGCCTGCATGCGTTTTGGCACAGTCAGGTCACCGACCCCCATTTCGCGCAAATTGGCATCCATATCCTCGCAGAAGCGGTCGAACAGCGCCTGGCAAAGCCCCGCGCCCCCCTCGACCGCCCTCAGCCGCCGCAAAACCATCCACAAATGCAGCAGCAGCAGGTCAAAACGCCCCTCAACGGTGTCGGGCACGCCCAAGTCCCGGTAAAACAACGGTTCTCGCGCTTGCGTCACGATCATGCCATAGATGGCTTCAATGGTGGCCCGCACGGGCACCCGGGATTTTCTGAAGTGATTGAACGGCCAAAGCATTGTGGGTTCCGCAAGCGAGCCCCAACGGTTTCCGTATTGGGTGCCCGCGCCTGTTGCAATCCAGCGTGCTGCCCGGTACGTCAACGCCTCGCGGGATGCAAGGGGACGGGACCAGTTCCGGAATGACCGAGACGAGCCAGAGACCTCCACGCGCCTGTTCTTCGCGCGGCCTGCCCGCGCGCTGGCGCCGCCTGCGCGCGGCCGCCGGCATCGCGCTGCTCTGCGCGACGTTGGGCGGCTGCCTCACCGGCGAGGAGTTCCAGAAGGGCTATATCCTTCCCCCCGGCGCGCTCGAGCAGATCCCGATCGGGGCAAGCCAGGATCAGGTGCTGATCGTGATGGGAACCCCGTCCACGGTCGCCACCCTCAACGGCGAGGTGTTCTATTACATCTCGCAGCGCTCCGAACGCCCGGTCGCCTTCATGAATCAGAAGGTGGTCGACCAGCGTGTCATCGCGATCTATTTCGACAAGAATCGCCAGGTGCAGCGGCTCGCCAATTACGGGCTGAAGGACGGCAAGATCTTCGACTTCATCAGCCGCACCACGGCGACCTCGGGCCAGGAGCTCAGCTACCTCGCGCCGCTGTTCAAGCTGCTCAGCTTCAATTAGGCGAACGTACCCCCGGTAACTGCCGTCATCGCGAGATGCGCAAGCGACCGCCTTCCGCGCTGCCGGCGCGGCGGATTGCTTCGCTCGCAATGGACAGACGATCCGTCCCAACGAAAAACCCCGCGGCTCGCACCGCGGGGTTTTTGTCTTGGTTCGTAGTGCCGCTTAGTGCGCGAGGATCGCCAGCAGCAGCAGGGCCACGATGTTGGTGATCTTGATCATCGGGTTCACCGCGGGGCCGGCCGTATCCTTGTAGGGATCGCCGACGGTGTCGCCGGTGACAGCGGCCTTGTGGGCGTCGGAGCCCTTGCCGCCGTAATGGCCATCCTCGATGTACTTCTTGGCGTTGTCCCAGGCGCCGCCGCCCGAGGTCATGGAGATCGCGACGAACAGGCCGGTCACGATCACGCCCAGCAGCATGGCGCCGACGGCCGAGAACGCCGCCGACTTGCCGGCGGCACCGCCGCCCGCGATCGCGAAGATCACGAAGTAGACGAAGATCGGCGACAGCACCGGCAACAGCGACGGAATGATCATTTCCTTGATCGCCGCCTTGGTCAGAATGTCGACCGCCTTGCCGTAGTCCGGCTTGTCGGTGCCCTGCATGATGCCGGGCTTTTCGCGGAACTGGCGCCGCACTTCCTCGACGATGGCGCCGGCCGCGCGGCCGACCGCCGTCATGCCCATCGCGCCGAACAGGAACGGCAGCAGGCCGCCGAACAGGAGGCCGACCACGACGTAGGGGTTGTTCAGCGAGAAGTCGGGCACCACGCCCTGGAAGTACGGAAACTTCGCGCCGTTGCCGATGAAGAATTTGAGGTCTTCATTGTAGGCGGCAAACAGCACCAGCGCGCCGAGACCGGCCGAGCCGATCGCGTAGCCCTTGGTGACCGCCTTGGTGGTGTTGCCGACGGCGTCGAGCGCGTCGGTGGCCTTGCGGACTTCCTTGGGCAGGCCCGCCATTTCGGCAATGCCGCCGGCATTGTCGGTGACCGGGCCGAAGGCGTCGAGCGCCACGATCATGCCGGCTAAAGCCAGCATCGTGGTAGTGGCGATCGCGATGCCGAACAGGCCGGCAAGGCTGTAGGTGACGAGAATGCCGGCGATGATCACCATGGCGGGAGCCGCGGTGGATTCCATCGAGATCGCCAGCCCCTGGATCACGTTGGTGCCGTGGCCGGTGACGGACGCGGCCGCGATCGACTTCACCGGGCGATAGTCGGTGCCGGTGTAGTATTCGGTGATCCAGATGATCAGGCCGGTGACGACGAGGCCGACGACGCCGCACTCGAACAGCGCCATGCCGGTGAACTTCACGCCCTCCAGCGGACCGAAGCCGACCAGCCAGTTGATCACGACGGCGACGCCGATCAGCGACAGGACGCCGGTGGCGATCAGGCCCTTGTACAGCGCACCCATGATCGACTGGCTGGCGCCGAGCTTGACGAAGAAGGTGCCGATGATCGAGGTGATGATGCAGATGCCGCCGATGGCGAGCGGCAGCGTCATCATGTTCACCAAAAGCGGCGAGGTCGCGAAGAAGATCGCGGCCAGCACCATGGTGGCGACCGCGGTCACCGCATAGGTCTCGAACAGGTCGGCGGCCATGCCGGCGCAGTCACCGACATTGTCGCCGACGTTGTCGGCGATGGTGGCGGGGTTGCGCGGATCGTCCTCGGGAATGCCGGCTTCGACCTTGCCGACGAGATCGCCGCCGACGTCGGCGCCCTTGGTGAAGATGCCGCCGCCGAGACGCGCGAAGATCGAGATCAGCGAGGCGCCGAAGCCGAGCGCCACCATCGCATCGACGACGGTGCGGCTGTTGGCTGCAAGACCCAGGAAGTGCGTCAGGTAGGCGAAGTAGATCGTTACGCCCAGGAGCGCCAGACCGGCAACCAGCATACCGGTGATGGCGCCGGCCTTGAACGCGAGTTCAAGTCCGCCGGCCAGCGAGATGGTCGCAGCCTGCGCGGTGCGTACGTTGGCGCGCACCGAGACGTTCATGCCGATGAAGCCTGCGGCGCCCGACAGGATGGCGCCGACGGCAAAGCCGACCGCCACCAGCATGCCGAGGAAGTAGGCCAGGAGCGCAAAGATCACGATGCCGACGATGCCGATCGTGGTGTATTGGCGGCGCAGATAGGCCTGCGCGCCTTCGCGCACCGCGGCCGCGATCTCCTGCATCCGCGGATTGCCGGCATCGGCTTTCAAAACCGAGGTCGTCGCCCAGATGGCGTAAACGATGGAAAGCGCCCCGCAGAGCACAATCGCCCATAATGCTGTCATTGAATCTGCCTCAGATTGTTTCACCCCACGCCTGTTACCGCGGGAGCGGCCGGCGCATAAAAAGAAGGCCATCCCTGCCCAAAAGGTCGGCCTTAAATCGGGCCGGACCATGCCAAAATCATATGCCGGGTGCAACGCCGCGGAGAGGCTAAAACGCCGATTTCGGCAGGTATTTGCGCGGGCTTTGCTCCAAAAATCTAGAAATGGCTGTAGGACGGGCGCGACAGCGCTAGTTCCCTGCCCTGCGCGTCCAGAAAGCTTGGGGCACCCTTGCCCGCGATAACCGTTCCGATCGGGGTTATCGCTACCCCGGCGAGCCCTGAGGCTCGGGCAAAGGCCTCAAACCGATTCTCCGATACTGTGCACAGGATCTCGTAGTCGTCGCCGGCGGAAACGAGGGTTCCGATGCCGACGGTTCCGCGCGCCACCAGGGCTGCCGCCGGCGCTGACAAGGGAATGCTTGGTGCGTCGATCGCGGCCGAGACGCCGGAGGCCGCGCAGAGCTTGGCGAGGTCGCCCGCGAGGCCGTCTGATACGTCCATCGAGGCACTGGCGTAATCGCGAATGACTTGCGCCAGCGCGTTGCGCGGCTGCGGCACGCGGTAACGTCCGACCAGCAGGTCCTTGGCTGCGGGATCATCGGCCAGTGCCACGGCGGTCGTACCGCCCTTCAAGATATCGAGACCGAGCGAGGCGTCGCCGATCGTCCCCGTCACTACCACGCGGTCGCCGGGCTGCGCGCCGAAGCGATGCACCATCTTGCCGGAGGGAACGCGTCCGAACGCCGCGATCGAAATCATCAGGGGGCCCGGCGTCGAGACGGTATCGCCGCCGAGCAGCGGACAGCCATAGTGCGCGGCGTCCTCGCCGAGCCCGCGCGCGAACGGCGCAAGCCAGGCGTCGTCGGCCTTGCGCAACGCCAGGGTCAGCAGGAAACCGCAGGGCATGGCGCCCTTGGAGGCCAGATCGGACAGGTTCACCCGCAGCGCCTTGCGCGCCACCGTGTCCGGCGGATCGTCGGGGAGAAAATGCACGCCCTCGACGATGGCGTCGGTCTTCACCACGAGGTCTTCGCCCGTGGCCTTGAGGATCGCCGCATCATCGACGAGAGCGAACGCGCCGGGATCGGTCGCGAGCGGCTTGAAATAACGCGCGATCAGCGCGTCCTCGCCGGATGCACCTGCACCGGGGGCGGTCATCTCAGCCGCCGCCCCTCGAAAACTCGTCGGCGCGGAACTGGCGGGCGATCTGGTCGAGCACAGCGTTCACCATGCCGGTCTCCTCGGCCTCGACGAAGGCGTTCGCGACGTCGACATATTCCGACACCACGACGCGGCCGGGCACGTCCTTGCGGTGCTCCAGTTCGTAGGAGCCGGCCCGCAACACCGCGCGCAAAATGGCGTCGATCCGCTTCAGCGGCCAGCCCTTCGAGAGCGCATCGTCGATCAGCGGATCGAGCTTCGCCTGGTCGCGGACCACGCCGGCGACGATATCCTTGAAGAACGCGGCCTCGGCCGGCAGATATTTGTCGCCCTCGACCTCGTTGCCGAGCCAGTGGCTCTCGAACTCGGCGAAGATGTCGTTGATCCCGGCGCCGCCGATGTCCATCTGGTAGAGCGCCTGCACCGCCGCGAGCCGCGCCGCGCCGCGCCGGTTGGCTTTGCGGTCCGGACCCTTGGCTGGCTTGGCTTTCTTGTTCTCCACCATGCTCAGATCCGCGTCAGCCGGCGCTTGATCCGCAGCATCGCCAGTGCCGCGCGCGCAGCGTCGCCGCCCTTGTTGAGCTCGCCGGCTCTGGCCCGCGCCCAGGCCTGTGCTTCGGTATTGACGGTGATGATGCCGTTGCCGAGCGGCATGCGTCTCGCCACCGCCAGGTCCATCAGCGCGCGTGAGGATTCCATCGAGACGATTTCGAAATGGATGGTGTCGCCGCGGATCACGCAGCCGAGCGCAATCGCCGCATCGTAGGGTTTTCCGGTGCTTTCGGCGGCATCGAGCGCAATCGCGATCGCGGCCGGAATCTCCAGCGCGCCGGGCACCGTGATGACGTCATGCGTGAGCCCGGCGGCCTTCAGCTCGGCGACCGCGCCTTCCATCAGCGCATCCTGGATGTCGTCATAGAAGCGCGCTTCCACGATCAGCGCGCGCGCGCCGGAAATATCGGTCTGATCCTTCAAAGGTGCGCGCCGCGCGTCTGCCATCTCGATCCCGTCAATATTGAGCTATTCGTGCGCGTTTTAGGCGCACGGGCGTCCAAAGCCAAGGGCTGCGCCTATTTCATTTCCGAAAGCCGCGCAGCGTAGCGCGCCATCAGATCGACCTCGATATTGACCTCGCTGCCCTGCCGCCAGCCGCTGAGCGTGGTGACAGTGAGCGTATGGGGAATGATCAGCACCGAAAAGGCGACGTCTTCAACGGTATTCACCGTCAGCGACACGCCATCCAGGGTCACGGAGCCCTTGGCGGCGATGAAGCGGGCCAGTTCGCGCGTGGTTGAGAGTTCGAACCTTGCCATGTCGGGCAGGTCGTCGCGCCTGATGATGGTCGCGATCCCGTCGGCATGGCCGGCGACGATGTGGCCGCCGAGTTCGTCGCCGATCTTGAGCGCGCGCTCGAGATTGAGCCGTGTTCCCACGCTCCAGTGCTTGGCCGTCGTCATGCCCAGCGTTTCAGCGGCGGCATCGACGTCGAACCAGGTCTTGTCACCCGCAACGCCGGAGGCAACGACCGTGAGACAAACGCCGTTGCAGGCGATCGAGGCGCCGTCGGCGATGGTCGCGCGGTCATAGCGGCAGGCGATGCGCAAGCGATGCAGCTGGCCCTGCGCCGTCGGCGTCAGGCTGACGATCTCGCCGACATCAGTGACAATTCCAGTGAACATCAGGCGCGCTCGCAAATGGTGAGGGTATCCTTCTGCAGCGTTTCGCTAGCACGGACCTTCAAGGCGGGCGACTGCGTGATTGCGGTGAGCGGCAATGCGTCCAGCGCGGCGATGCCGTCGGCGCCGATCGGATCGGGACCGCGCAGCAGCCAGACCTCGTCGACGAGGCCGGCGGCGACAAAGGACGACGCGACCCGCGCGCCGCCTTCGACGAGAAGCCGCGTAATGCCCTTTTCGGCCAGCGCATGCAGCACGGCCGGCAGATCAAGCCCGGATGAGGTTTTTGGCGGCGCCAGCCGCATCACCTGCGCCCCCGCGGCGCCGAGCTTCATGGCGGCCGGCGCTTCCGCCAGCTCCGACGCCATCACCCATAGCGGCGTCTCGCGGGCGGAATGAACCAGCCGGCTGGTGCCTGATACCCGCAAGCGCGAATCCAGCACCACCCGGACCGGCGAGCGCGCTTCCATGCCCGGCAGCCGGCAGGTCAGCAGCGGATCGTCCGCCAGCACCGTGCCGATGCCGACCAGGATGGCGTCGCATTGCGCGCGCAACAGATGCACCCGCGCTTTGGCAGCCTCGCCCGTTATCGCCACCGGCGTGCGGCCGGCCGCCGCGATCTTGTCGTCGGAGGATACCGCGAGCTTGAGAATGACATGTGGACGCTTGTCGCGGACGCGCCGGAAGTGTCCGGCATGGTCGCGCGCCGCTTCCGCAGCACCGAGCCCGATATCGACGGTGATTCCGGCGGCGCGCAGGCGGGCATGGCCCTGCCCGGCCACCTCGGGATTGGGATCCTCGATCGCCGACACCACACGCGCAATGCCGGCCGCGATGATCGCATCGGCGCAGGGCGGCGACTTGCCGACATGCGAGCACGGCTCCAGCGTCACATAGAGCGTTGCGCCCCTCGCCGCTTCGCCAGCACGCTTGAGCGCCTCCGGCTCGGCATGGGGACGGCCGCCTGCTTGCGTCCAGCCGCGGCCGACGATGATGCCGTCCTTGACCACGACGGCGCCGACGGCGGGATTGGGCCAGGTGCGCCCCAGCCCGCGCCGGCCGAGCGTCAGCGCAAGCTGCATGAAGCGCTGGTCGGCGGCCTTGGCGTCCCTGGATTTCTGCGCGTACTGGTCTTCCAGGATGCGGAAGATCATTTGCGTAACAGGGCGATCCGCGCATCGTCCTCGCCGGACAATTCGCCGAGCACGGTCTCAAAATCCTTGGCCTCGCGGAAATTGCGGTAGACCGAGGCGAAGCGGACATAGGCGACGTCGTCGAGCTGGCGCAGATGCTCCATCACGATCTCGCCGATCGCCTCCGACGAAATCTCGGCTTCGCCGCCGCTTTCGAGTTCGCGCACGATCGCCGAGACCATTTTCTCGACCCGCTCGGGGTCCACCGGGCGCTTGCGCAAGGAGATCTGCACCGAGCGCACCAGCTTGTCGCGGTCGAACGGCACCCTGCGGCCGTTGCGCTTGATCACCGTGAGTTCGCGCAGCTGCACCCGCTCGAAGGTGGTGAAGCGGAAATTGCAGGCGACGCACACCCGCCGCCGCCGGATCACGGCGGAATCCTCGGTCGGACGCGAGTCCTTCACCTGGGTATCGAGACTGTTGCAGCTGGGGCAACGCATCCGGCTAGAACCTCTTTACTGATAGATCGGAAAGCGGTCGGTCAGCGCCTTCACCTTTTCCTTGATGGCGGATTCCACCAGCGGTGCCTTGCCGTCCTGCGACTGCGCGATGGCATTCAGGACCTCGGCGATGAAGCCCGCGACCTGCTTGAATTCGCCGACCCCGAAACCGCGCGTGGTCGCCGCCGGCGTGCCCAGACGAAGGCCCGAGGTGACGAACGGCTTTTCCGGGTCGAAGGGGATGCCGTTCTTGTTGCAGGTGATGGCCGCGCGCACCAACGCCTTTTCCGAGACGTTGCCCTTCAGGCCCTTCGGCCTGAGGTCGACCAGCATCAGATGGTTGTCGGTGCCGCCGGAGACGATGTCGAAACCGTGGCTGCGCATCGCTTCCGCCAGCGCTTTCGCGTTCTCGACCACGTTCTTGGCGTAGATCTTGAAGTCCGGGCGCAGCGCTTCGCCGAACGCGACCGCCTTGGCCGCGATCACATGCATCAGCGGGCCGCCCTGCAGGCCCGGGAAGATCGCCGAGTTGAGTTTCTTGGCGAGCGCCTCGTCGTTGCAGAGGATCAGGCCGCCGCGCGGGCCGCGCAGCGATTTGTGCGTGGTGGTGGTGGTGACGTGGGCATGCGGCACCGGCGAGGCATGCACGCCGCCGGCGACGAGGCCGGCGAAATGCGCCATGTCGACCATCAGATAGGCGCCGACGCTGTCGGCGATCTCGCGGAAGCGCTTGAAGTCCCAGGCGCGCGAATAGGCCGAGCCGCCGGCGATGATCAGCTTCGGCCGCACCTCTTCGGCCTGATTGGCCACCGCATCCATGTCGATGATCTGGTCCTCGCGCCGCACCGTGTAATGCGCGGCCTTGAACCATTTGCCGGACATGTTGACGGGCGAGCCGTGGGTGAGATGGCCGCCGGCGGCGAGATCGAGCCCCATGAAGGTGTCGCCGGGCTGCAGCAGCGCCAGGAACACCGCCTGGTTCATCTGGCTGCCGGAGTTCGGCTGCACGTTGGCAAAGCCCGCGCCGAACAGTTTCTTGGCGCGCTCGATCGCCAAGGTCTCGGCGACGTCGACCCATTCGCAGCCGCCGTAATAACGATTGCCCGGATAACCTTCGGCATATTTGTTGGTCATCACCGAGCCCTGCGCTTCCAGCACCGCGCGGCTGACGATGTTTTCCGACGCGATCAGCTCGATCTCGTGGCGCTGGCGGCCGAGTTCGCCCCGGATCGCGGCGGCGATCTCGGGATCGGCCTGCTCGAGGGTGGCGGTAAAGAACGAGTCGGGCGCGGAAGCGGCCTTGATATTGGACGGGCTGGCGCTGGAAGGCGGAGGGGTCATCGGCGAAATATCTCCACCGCCGCAACCTGTTAGGGGCGTTGCGGCCGGTCATGTGTGGCGATCGAAAGCGGCGTTTGGCGAGATACCATATTGGACGGCGACGGCCAAGCACTTGCGGTAGGTAGCTGCTATTTATGCAAGATATGGTGGCGGTACGGGGTGGTTCCAGGGCGGGGCCCAGCCCTCCGCGCCACCGTCGCCCCGGCGTTGAGCCGGGGTCCATTACCACGGCTGCCCGCGGACAGGATGAACCCCCGCTCTCGCCACGCCGCGCGCGGAGTGGGGATCCCGACTGCGACTCGGGCGACTTCTTCCCGCGGCGCGGATGCGCCCGAGTTGTGCAAAGAACCCTCCGCCCCCGAAACAGAGGGCGCGCGGGAATGCCGGGTGCCCAGTGCACCCGCAGCCTCGTGTGCGCTGGGGTAGTGAAAAATGCACACGAGTATTCACAGCGGTCGCACCGGAAATCACCCGGCATCCCCGCACGCAATGGTTTTAACGGCTTCCTTCGTGATCTCCCCGGCGATCGGCTCTTTTGCCACCGTCGCTTGCAGCGCCTTCACTGCAAACTTGACGCCAGCGTCGAGGCGTCAGGACCACACGACTTCTCCGTCCGCATCAGCGCTGTTCGTCAAAAGCGCCGCCGCGTCCACCGCATCCCGTCCCAACGTTCGTGACGATGGCCAACGCCCCTCCTCCGGGACCGGACGGCGGAAATAGGAAAGTGATTTGCCTCTTCGGAAAACCAGAATATTTTTGCAAAGGGGACTTGACAGGATTTTGGTGTTTTGCCCGTCGGGTTGTTGGATCAAGCCGACGGAAGAACTTTCTCTCCGTCATTCCGGGGCATCGCCAACGGGTCGCGCGGATGCGCGCCCGATGACAGGCTCCGCGATGAGCCCGGAATGACAATCGATATACCCGAACTCCCGTATCGCCAGCCGCGCTACTTCGCGAACCGGTACGCCCCGCCCTGCTCGACCGAGCGCTGGAACGCCGGCCGCGCATGCATGCGCGACAGCCACGCGCTCAAGTCAGGATACGGCCCGAGCCTGTCGAACACCTTTGCCATCTCGCCGACAAAGCTCATCTGGATATCGGCGCCGGTGAGCGACGTCCCGACAAAGAATTCGCGTCCGTCGAGTGCGCCGTCGATATAGCCGAGATGGTTGGCGATTTCGCTGTCGATGCGCGGGTGCAGCGGCGCGCCCGCCTCCTTCAACCTCGAGACATAGAGATTCAGCATCAGCGGCAGCATCGCCGAGCCTTCGGCATAATGCAGCCACTCGTTATAGGTCTCATAGTCGGGGCTGCCGAGTGCAGGCATCATCGCCCCCTTGCCGTAGCGGCGGATGATGTAATCGACGATCGCACCGGACTCCGCGATCCTGACCTCGCCGTCGACGATGACGGGCGACTTGCCGAGCGGATGCACTGCGGTCAGCTCCGGTGGAGCGAGCCTGGTGGCGGCATTGCGCTGATAGCGCGTCATTTCGTAGGGCACCCCCAGCTCTTCCAGCAGCCAGAGGATCCGTTGCGAGCGGGAATCGTTGAGATGATGCAAGGTGAGCATGGGCTTCCTCGGGCGTTTGTTGAACGCCGAGGTGTATCAGATTTCTTGGCGGACGGTTAGCGAGGTGCGGGACGGAAATAGCTGAATCAAATCCAGCCATGACGAGCGGAAAGTGCAGCCCGCACTATCCCCCACTCAAAGCCCGGTAAATCCCGCCTTCACCGGATCGCTCGATCCATCGAGTTCGCGCAAGTAAGTCAGCCCGCACACGGTCAGCCGATGGGTATCCTTTTCGCCGGCCTCCATCAGCTTGGCGAGATAATCGGTCACCTTGACCCGCGCCTCGGCGCTGGCGGCGGCGGAGCGGTTCACCAGGAGATCGTAGGTCATCATGATACGGTCGATGGCGGCTTCCATGGCATCCTCTTCGCTGTCGGGAATGGTTCGGCTTGGGGATCTAGACCAGTTCGCAGGCCTCGAACCTTGCGATCGCCTTGTTGGCGAGCCGGAGCCGGTTCATTTCGCCGCGCTGAAACATGTCGACGATGATCGCAAGCAGCCGCTCGTCGGTGGCAAAGCTGTCGGGGATGGCGCCGGTGCGGCGCAGATAATTCGAGGCGATGGCATAGGCATCGCCGACCACTTCGACGTTCATGACCCGCAATCCGCGCTCGACCAGCATGGTCCTCTCCTCCGGCATGGCGGGATAAGCACGACAGCGGGCAAAGGTTCCATTCCGGAAAACCGAAATTCGGCGGGGATTTCGGTTTGGCGCATTTCATCACGCGAGACGCACGATGCTCCTCGCTCGAAAACGCTTTCATGAAAACAAAAACGCACCGGTCCGGGGAAACCGGGCCGATGCGCTTGGGGGAAGTGTCTTTTTTTCTTGTTTTTGCTTTATCGAATGGCTGCCGGTCTTCTTGAGAACGCCGGCTTGGCCGAAAGAAATCTCAGAGCCGGTACAGGATCTGGTCGGTCCAGAACCGCTCGAGCCGGTGCAGCGACTTGTTCAGGGTCGCGAACTCCTCGTTCGAGATGCCGCCGACCTGCTCCACCGTCTTGACGTGCTTCTGGTAGAGCGCGTCGACGATCTTGCGGATTTCCTGGCCCTGCGTGGTCAGGCGGATGCGCACCGAGCGGCGATCGACGCGCGAGCGCTGATGATCCAGGAAGCCGAGTTCGACCAGCTTCTTCAGATTGTAGGAGACGTTGGAGCCGAGGTAGTAACCGCGCGTGCGCAGTTCGCCCGCGGTCAGCTCCTTGTCGCCGATGTTATAGAGCAGGAGCGCCTGCACCGAATTGATGTCGGCGCGACCGCGACGATCGAATTCGTCCTTGATCACGTCGAGCAGGCGGCGATGCAGCCGCTCCACCAAGGTCAATGCTTCGAGATAGAGCGGCTGTACCGGAGCTCCGGGAGCGCGCTCGGCGGACTCCACCGCCGTTGCAACGGCTTTCATCATGACACTTCCCCTGTTGTCGTTTTTATCGACTTATTCGACGAAACTTTGGTCCCGTCTGATAGCTGCAACTTAAGGGGGGCGTTTGAAGATCCGCTTAAATAAGACAATAAAGAGATCATGAATTTAAGACAGTGAATTGTGGATTAAGCCCATGGATAAAGGACTTTTGGCAACCTTTCATTGAGGGTGAGACCGCCCTGTTCACGCTTCGTTGGCGCACCCTGTCGCATATGGGAACAGCATCCTTCAAATTGGAAAGACCTGCGTAACGGGTGTGGCAGGACGTCAGGGTGAGCGAAAAGTTACCGGGCAAATCCTGGAAACAATTTGTATAGCCTACCCCCGGTCTTTCGGAGATCGCGTACACCTTTTCCAAGCCCGCCATCGTGTAAAGCGTTGCGCGCCTTTATGCGCGAGCGCCCGCGCGCGGGACAGCTATGGCGGCCGTTCGCGCGCGGCCATCCAGGCCAGCGCAAGATAGGCGCCGAGCATCAGGGCTTCTACACCCACCACCGTGAGGCTGCCGCCATAGATTCCCGGAAACATCAGCTCGATCACCGCCATCGACACCACGGTGGTCAGCCACACCACCGCGCCCCACGGCGTCGCCAGCCAAAGCCCCACCGCGGCGACCAGTTCGATCACCGCGAAATAGACGGTTGCGGTCTGCCACGCCATCGGCTGGTTCTCGAAGGCGTCTTCCTCGCCGCCGACGAAACCGGTCACCTGCGCCCAGTGGTAGAGCCCCTTGAGCACGGAGACGACGGCCATGATGCGCAGGAACAGCACCAGACGGCGGGTCCAGACATTGTCGTCGGATTCGATCCGCTCCGACGATATCGCGGCCACCGACATGGCTTTGTCCCGCGAATTGTCGCGCGAAGGGATTTCAGACATCAGGACCGCCCATGAGCTGTGAATTCACCTCAATTTGAAGAGAGACTCTCGTTCGGACTCTTGTTCAGACTCTTGGCCCGTTGGGGCCGCAAAATCAATCGACCCCTTGATCCATCGGCCCTTGCGGCAGGTCAAGGCCGCGGTGACGGGAGCCGTGCAAGGTGCTAGGGTTGGACCGGCTCCCAGGAGAGATGACACAATGGCGATCAAATTCGGGCGACCGATCGAAATGCGCGACGCGCCGCGGCACCCGGCCGCGCAGGCCGCCCCTGCCCTCGACCTCGTGGTTCGCCCGCGCCGCAACCGAAAAGCCGAATGGGCGCGCCGGCTGGTCCGGGAAAACGTCCTCACCACGGACGATTTGATCTGGCCGCTGTTCGTGGTCGACGGCCACAATGTGCGCGCGCAGGTCGCCTCGATGCCGGGCGTGGAGCGGCTCTCCGTGGACCAGGCGGTGCGCGATGCCGAGCGCGCGGCCAGGCTCAACATCCCCTGCATCGCGCTGTTTCCCTATACCGAGCCCTCCTTGCGCGACGAGCACGGCTCGGAAGCCACCAACCCCGACAATCTCGTCTGCAAGACGGTGCGCGCGATCAAGAAGGAATTCCCCGACATCGGCGTGCTCTGCGACGTCGCGCTCGACCCCTTCACCAGCCACGGCCATGACGGACTGATCGACGACGGCCGGATCCTCAACGACGAGACCGTGGCGGTTCTGGTGCGGCAGGCGCTGGTGCAAGCCGAAGCCGGCTGCGACATCATCGCGCCCTCGGACATGATGGACGGCCGGGTCGGCGCCATCCGCCAGGGGTTGGATGCCAGCGGCTTCCTCGACGTCCAGATCATGGCCTATGCGGCGAAATATGCCTCCGCCTTTTACGGGCCGTTCCGCGACGCCATCGGCTCGGCCAAGACGCTGACCGGCGACAAGCGCACCTACCAGATGGACAGCGCCAATTCGGACGAGGCGCTGCGCGAGGTCGAACTCGACATCGCCGAAGGCGCCGACATGGTGATGGTGAAGCCGGGCATGCCCTATCTCGACGTGCTGCGGCGGGTCAAGGACACCTTCGGGATGCCGACCTTCGTCTACCAGGTGTCCGGCGAATACGCGATGATCGCGGGCGCCGCCGCCAATGGCTGGATCGACGGCGAGCGGGCGATGATGGAAAGCCTGCTGGGCTTCAAGCGCGCCGGCGCCGACGGGATTTTGACCTATTTCGCGCCGCAGGCGGCGGAGAAGCTCAAGGCGGAGCGCTGAGGGATTCCTTAACTGGTCGTCCCTGCTTTCGCAGCGACGACGGGGATTGTCATCTGACTCAGCCGCCGAATTGCCCGAATATTGCGGTTAGGTAATTTTCGCGGGGCCTTGCGGGCGCGCGGCCGGTTCCCATGTCCTGCGGGGTGACGGCACAGCCGGGAGGAGCGATCATGTCTGACAGCGGTTCGGGGTATTCCGGGAGCACCTGGCGCAACGGCGGCGGGACACAGCCGCACGCGTTTGATCCCTATCTGCAGCCGGAATTGTTTCGCGGCGTGCTGACGCGGCGGGTGTTCGCATTCCTGATCGACCTGGTCGTGCTCTCGGTCCCGGTAATTCTGGGTTACCTCTTCATCGCCGTGTTCGGACTGATCACGCTCGGGCTCGGCTGGGCGCTGTTCTGGCTGGCGTGGCCGGCGACCGTGATCTGGGCGGTGGTCTACTACGGCGCCTCGATCGGCGGCCCCCATTCGGCGACGCTCGGCATGCGCGTGATGGATCTGGAACTGCGCACCTGGTACGGCGCACCGGGCTATTTCGTGCTCGGCGCCATGCACGCGGTGCTGTTCTGGGTTTCGATCTCGTTCCTGTCGCCGTTCGTGCTGCTGGTCGGGCTGTTCAACCGCCGCCGCCGGCTGCTGCACGATATCGTGCTGGGAACCGTGCTCATTAACAGTTCGGTCCGCACCCCCGTGGTACAGTCGGCGCGGTCGTTCTGAACCCAAACCAATTGACGGTCAGCCTCCGGGGCGCGATGCTGACGTTTTACTTCGCCTTTCGGAGACCGACGACATCCCGTGACCCAGCACTCGCGTGATACCCCGCAATTCTACCTGACGGCGCCCTCGCCCTGCCCCTATCTGCCGGGCCGGCACGAGCGCAAGGTGTTCACCCACCTCGTCGGCGACAAGGCGGGCGATCTCAACGACCTTTTGACCCATGGCGGATTCCGGCGCAGCCAGTCGATCGCCTATCGGCCGGCCTGCGACCAGTGCCGGGCCTGCGTTTCCATCCGCGTCATCGCCAACGAGTTCCGCCCCTCGCGCAACCTGCGCAAGGTGCTGGCCCGCAACGCCGATATCATCGGCGAGCAGCGCAACGCGGTGCCGACTTCGGAGCAATATTCGGTGTTCCGCGCCTATCTCGACCAGCGCCATCGCCATGGCGGCATGGCCGACATGACCGTGCTGGATTACGCGATGATGGTGGAGGACAGCCATGTCGAGACCCGCATCATCGAATACCGCCGCCGCGGCGAAGGCTCAGGCCTGGCCGGCCGCGGCGAGGAACTGCTGGCGGTGGCCCTGACCGACGTGCTCAGCGACGGCCTGTCGATGGTCTATTCGTTCTTCGAACCCTCGGAAGTCAGCCGTTCGCTCGGCACCTTCATGATCCTCGACCACCTGGCGCGCGCCCGGCGGCAGGGCCTGCCTTACGTCTATCTCGGCTACTGGATCGAAGGCTCCAAGAAGATGGACTACAAGGGCCGCTTCCTGCCGCAGCAGCGGCTTGCCCCCTCCGGGTGGCTGCGCATCGACGCGTCAGGCGACGTCTCGAGCGAGCCGCAGGATTAGCCCCTGCTGTCGTCACCCGGCTTGACCGGGTGACCCAGTAAGCCGTGGCTTCACGATTGATCTCCGACGTCTCCGGGATACTGGATCGCCCGGTCAAGCCGGGCGACGACATCCGTTGGTGTGGCGGCGCCACTGCGCTTCACCCGCCGAAATAATCCCACAATAGCTTGACGTTCAGCACGACGATGATGCCGGCCACGATCCATGCCGCGGCGGCGAGCGGGCGGGATATGGCAAACTCGCCCATCTTTCGCCGGTCGGACACGAACCGCACCAGCGGAATGACCGCGAACGGAAGCTGCATCGACAAGAGCACCTGACTGAAGACCAGAAGCTCTCCGGTGCCGCGTTCGCCATAGAGGGCGGTGACGGCGATGACCGGCACGATGGCGATGCCGCGCGTCACCAGCCGCCGCGCCCAGCTCGGCAGACGCAAATGAAGGAAACCCTTCCATCACGATCTGGCCCGCCAGCGTCGCCGTCACGGTGGAGTTGAGGCCGGATGCGAGCAGCGCCACCGCAAACAGCGTCGAGGCCATTCCAAGACCGAGCAGCGGCGACAGCAGCTCGAAGGCCCGGTCGATTTCAGCCACGTCGGCATGGCCGCTGGTATGGAACGTCGCGGCCGCGACGATCAGGATCGCGGCATTGATGAACAAGGCCAGCGTCAGCGCGATGGTGGAGTCCGCCGTTGCCCATTTGATCGCATCGCGGCGGCCGTCGTCGGTGCGGGGGTAGGCGCGGGTCTGGACGATCGAGGAATGCAGATAGAGATTATGCGGCATCACCGTTGCCCCGATGATGCCGATGGCAACGTAGAGCATCTCGGGATTGGTAAAGGTCTCGCTCGACGGTACGAAACCGCGCAGCATCGCGGCCACCGGCGGCGCGGCGGCGGCGATCTGGACGGCAAAGCAGACGGCGATGACGATCAGGAGCGCGATGACGAACGCTTCGAGAAAGCGAAAGCCCCGGTTCATCAGGATCAGCAGCAGGAACGCGTCCAGCGCCGCGATGAGCGCCCCGCCGACCAGGGGAATGCCGAACAAAAGCTTCAGCGCAATCGCGGTGCCGATCACCTCGGCGAGATCGCACGCGACGATCGCCGCCTCGCAGGCGAGCCACAGCAGCAGATTGACCGGCCGGGAATAAGTGGCGCGACAGGCCTGCGCGAGATCGCGGTCGGTGACGATGCCGAGCCGCGCCGCCAGCGCCTGCAAAAGGATCGCCATCAGGTTCGAGAGCAGGATGACCGACAGCAGCGTGTAGCCAAACCTCGACCCGCCCGCGAGGTCCGTCGCCCAGTTGCCCGGATCCATGTAGCCGACCGAAACCAGGTAGCCGGGGCCGGCAAAGGCCAGCAGCCGGCGCGACCAGTGGCCACCCTTCGGAACCGAGACGCTGCCATAGACCTCGGGAAGGCTGCGCTGGACGTCGGCCTCGGCGTCGGCGCGCCAGCCACCGGCGCTCACCGCCTCGGGCGAAGCATCCGGAACCAAACGGGAGGCGCGTGCATCCATATCAGCAGGATGCCGGATTTGAGCTTTTATTGCAACTCATTTGCAACTGCATCTGGGTCTATATTCCCTCGTTCGAACAACTGCTTCATTTACTTCTGGGATCTCGTACCCGGCGGCGTTGAAGCCTTGCATACCGCCTGTTCCACCCCGCCGCTTTTGCTCGTCTTGCAATCGCCGTAACCGAGCCTGCGCGCCAGCGCGGATCCCTCCGGACCGAGCGACGATACGATCAGCACCTGCGGCTCGCCATGGTTGGAATCCCGGAATTTGGCCATTGACGCAACATCGTCCGGTTGGGTCTCCCAATCGGACATCGCGCGCATGAAATCCCGCGCTTCGATGTATTGCAGCGGGAAGTAGCCGAAATATCTGGTCGACGGCATCGGCGTCGACAGTCCGACGCCATGGCCGGCGAGCGCCGCAAGTTCGGCCGCATGCAGGGTTGGGCGAACGCGCAAGGCGAACAGGGCGTTGCTCTTCACCGGGGTCAGGTCGGCGTTGACGAAGGTTTGGCCGGGATTTTCCCGGCCGGCCGCGATCTCGCGTTCCAGCGTGGCCGACCAGTTTTCGTAGACCACGGCGCGAACGGCGCTCTGGCCGATCAGGCCCAGGAGTGCGGCGAGACAAAGCGCACGAACTAGCGCCGGTCGGGGCTGTCGCCCGGCGATCGTCATCACGGCGGCGATCCAGCTATAGGGCGCGAGGCGTTCCGAAAGCGATGAGACACCTTGCTTGAAGTTGAGCAACGACACCAGGATGACGATGACAAAGAACACCGGCCACATCAGATCGCCGGATGTGATCCGCCGCAACGCCGCGACGCCGGCGACCGCCACCGCGATCAGCACGGGGGCAAGCGCGACGATTTCCCACAAGGTGAAGCTGAACAGATAGGTTGCCGCGGCAAGCCGGCGCATATTCAGCACCAGTTCGCCCTCGGGGACCACGGCTCCAGTTGGAACATCGCGATAGGCGACCAGAAAACCTGCGGCCAGCAGCAGGACGGGCAGCGCCGCGGCGAGCGCCCAGACACCGTCGACGAGCAACTGCCTGACAGCCGCGCGAATGCCGGAACCCTCGAGCGCACGAATGGCGCGGGCAAGCCCATCGGCCGCAAGCAGCAGGCAGGCCACCGCGAGGGAGGAAATATGGGTCAGATAGAGACCAGCCAGGAATAGCGCGGTAGCGGCGAAGCTGATTGCGCTGCGTCGCTCTCTCGCCTTGTGCCAGAAGCTCGCGAACAGCAGAAACAGCGGCACGCTGAGGGAGTAGTTGTAGAATCCCCAATGGATGGCGACGCCGAACGCCAACGGCAACAGCAGCAGGAACGGCAATAGCGGCCGCTCCGTCTCCATTCGGCAAACGGCAAAAGCCGACGCGATCCAGAGCAGCCCGTAGAGGCTGAGGAACAGCGTGTTGGCCGTCAGCGCGTCGCCCGTCAGCCGGATCAAGCCTGCCAGCAGGAGATAGATCGTGGAGTTCGGCTCGATGCGGGGATTCCAATGATAGAATGACGCTGCCGGCTCCTGCAGCGTACCGCCCCAGCCGAAACGAGCGATCATATCGGCCAGTGCGAGATGAAACGGCGCATCCTGGGTAGGTACGAGCTTGACGAGCCAGACCGGCCCGTCGAGAAGCACGATCAAGGCGACGCATAACAGCGCCGCTCCGATCCCGGAAATGCGGCTTTCCGTATCGTACGGCGCGGTGACGGACACGTCAGCGATCCGCATCAGGATGCATGAAGATCATCTGGGTCGGCACCGCCGGATGCGTGTGACGGCTGGCCGGCGTCCTGTGAGACGACCATGAAATCCCCGGGCTTCTCGCGTAGCGCATCGTCTGGATGATGGCCCAATGTGAGGTCAAAACGCAAGAACCGCCTCGCCACGGCTCAGGGGGCCGGCCCGCCGCGATCCGCGAATCAACGCACGGCTTTGGTTGTCGGGAAGCGGGTGGCTTGGCCATCCTCAGGGCCGGACAATGCCAGCCTACCGCCAATGCACGGGACCCCGCCATGATCGCGATCAACCAGACGCCCCCTCTGCCCCCGACCTTCAACCGGCTGGCCTGGTCCAATCTCGCCGCGCAATCGGCCGAGCAGGTCGCGCTGGCGGCCGCGCCCATCGTCGCAGTGCTCCTGCTCGGCGTCGGCGAGGGCCAGACCGGCCTGTTGCAGACCGCGCTGACGCTGCCGTTCATCCTGTTCGCGATTCCCGCAGGGTTGTTGGCCGACCGCATCTCGCGGCGGCGGCTGATGGCGGGCGCGGAAGCGCTGCGCGCACTGGCGCTGCTCGCGATCCTCGCGCTGATCGGGCTGAATCTTCTGACCCTGCCCTGGCTCGCGCTCGCGGGCTTCGTCGCAGTCTGCGGCACCGTGGTCTACAGCGTCGCAGCACCCGCGCTGGTGCCCTCGCTGGTGGCGCCGCAATCGCTGCCGGCGGCCAATGCACGGATCGAACTGGCGCGCACGATTGCGTTCGCGTCAGGCCCGGCGCTCGGCGGCGTGCTGGTGGGATGGGTCGGTGCGGCGCCCGCCTTCGGATTCGCCGCGGCGCTGTCGGTGGTCGCGGTGGTGCTGCTGTCGGGGATCTACGAGCCGGCCCGGCAACCGGCGCCGCGCCGCCATCCGCTGCAGGAAATCAGGGAAGGCGCCGCCTTCGTGCTGCATCATCCGCTGCTGCGGCCGGTCTTCATCACCCAGTTCATCTTCAACACCGCCTCCTTCCTGCTGCTCGCGGTGTTCGTGCCCTATGCGGTGCGCCGTCTCGGCCTGTCCGCCACCGGGGTCGGCACCACGCTTGCGATGTACGGCGTCGGCATGGTGGTGGGCGCACTGGCGGCAACACGGGTGATGCGGCGCCTGCCCTTCGGCGTCGTGATCGGGCTTGGGCCGGTGACCGGCTTTGTCGCCGCAGGCGTGATGGCGCTGACGACGGTCGTTCCCTCGCCGGCGCTGGCGGGGTTGAGCTTCTTCCTGCTCGGCGTCGGTCCGATCCTGTGGGTGATCTCGACCACGACGCTGCGGCAATCGGTGACGCCGCCGCGGCTGCTGGGCCGGGTCTCCGCGATCAACATCATGAGCTACGGCGCCCGCCCGGTCGGCTCCGCGCTCGGCGCCATCGTCGGCGGGCTCTACGGCGCGGAAACGTGCCTGTATCTCGCGGCCGCGATCTTCGGCGCGCAGGCGTTGGTGATCCTGATGTCGCCCGCGGTCTCGCTGGCACGACAGCCGGAGATGGTTTGCGAGGCGGCGTGAGACCTGATCGCGCACCGTTGCCGCTAGCCCCTCACTTTGCCACGCCAATTTCTTCCTGGAACGAATTCACCGGCTCGTTCGAAAAGTACCGAAGCCAGAACTCGAATACGACCACGTAGCCGCAGCAAAGGGTGGGTATGAGATGCGGTCATCGTCCGACACGCCGAAAAATGTCAACATGAGAACGTTTCCCAGGCCTATCGCTGCCGCGATTGCGACCGGAGCGAACCGTCGGTCTCAAACGGGCGACCGAAAGCCAGATCAATGCCGAACAGCATGCGATCAGGCTGAGAGCCTGAAGCGCCCTCCATCGCAAAAAGGCCGTTGCGACAGCGTTCACAGCCATCTTTGCCGGCGAGTTGACCCAGATCTGAATTTCCCTGGTCATGTCCAAACCATACGTTCGTCCAAACCATTTCCCGCCAGTGCCGTCATTTTCCGGCATCGGATGTAACCCGGTGAAGAATTTTCCGTTTGTCAGCAGGGCTGTCGCGTGGTTGATTCGATGCTGGAGATAGCCGAGCGGATGACTTAAGACCGAGGACATCCACCATCTGTAAACTGGAGAATCACCCATCTTCGACTGCACGGTCATCATTTCCGGCAAATATTCCTTGCAATCACCCCAGGCGAACGGATCCCATTGGGTTGGAGTGTAGCAGGCCCACGGCCTTGACAATTTCTAAAGCAATCCATTTTTGCCTCGAACCGTGGATTGCTTCGCGGAAAGCCTCTCATCGATTGGCGCGCATTCGCGTGACCCGTTGGCGCGCAATGACGGTTCTAATTGATGACATTTACTCGCGCCCCAAAGGTAATCTACTCCGACACCCAGATGGCAGCCACCCGCGAGCGTCGGGCCTTCGCAAACAGGATGCCAATTGTGAGCAGCGTAATCCTATGATAACAAAATTGGTCGGTCTTATCAGCAGACAAGCCAGGATCGCGGCTGCAGCGAGCAACAGGTTGGACGCGGCGGATCGACTTTGAAAGTCGTACCCCAAAGCCAATATTGCGCTGACAAATCCAAGAAATGTCGCATCTTTCAATATCAGGCCCGCAATCGCTATCCACGAAACGAAGAACAGGCAGTATAAAGCGGATAACAGGACGATTTTGATCCCAGCTCTTCTTTGACGCAGCGATCGGTGAATGACGACTGCGGGGAAAAGCATGATCAGCGCGCTCTGGATCATCAGGGCGCCGGTCGGCTGGCCGAAAACCGGCGTCGCCAATGACCATAGTAACGTGACAGCGGGCGAGTGCCAGTCATTGAGAAACTCGCGATGCAGCCCTTGGGCCATCTGATCGAGCGAGTCGGGATTTAGCTGACCTGGATATTCAATGATGCCGCACGCGACAACCAAAGCAAGATAAATGACCCACCAATAGCTGATACCCGTCGTTGCTCTTGCCACGAAAATCCCCGGCTATCCGCAGAAAACAAGGCGCAGGCCGCGCTGGGTAACGGAAGCAAACCAAAAATATGGATCGACAAAGAAACGGCCGGCACCGCAACATCCGGGCACATCATTGAACTGCCAGTTAGCTAACATTCTGCCGGGTACCACGCCAGCGCCTTTTTCTCAATTCAACTTCCGGGACTGCCTGTGTCGCTGCCCGCGATCGGGCCTCACGCTGCGGACTGGCCGACCGGCTCATTCTCGCAGGCGACGGATGGCCTGATCCAGTGCGGGCATGACGGAGTGGAATATTGGCCGTTCCTTTCCCGGCGTGGTATGATATCTATCATGTCATTCAACCGGGAACCGCCATGGCCGACGAGACGATCACCGCTATCGCCGCAGCCCCTCGCCCCGATGCTGCCTCCACCTTCCTGCAGATCGCCGTGCTCGCCGCGCTGGCGGCAACCGGAACGCTTGCCACCAATATCCTGCTGCCCTCGCTGCCGGAGATGGCCGCTTCCCTGAAGGTCTCGACGGCATCCGTCACCTCGGCCATCACCATCTTCCTCGCGGTGTTCGCGCTCGGCCAGCTCGTGGTCGGGCCGGTTTCGGATCGCTACGGAAGGCGCTGGCCGGTGCTGACGGGCTTTGCGGTATTCCTCGCCGGCAGCCTCTGGTGCGCCCTCGCCCAGGATCTGCCGAGCCTCCTGACCGGCCGCGTCGTCCAGGCCGCCGGCGCCTGCGCCACCTCGGTGCTGTCGCGCGCGATCGCCCGCGACCTGTTCTCGGGTGCTGCGCTGGCGCGCGCCATGGCGCTGATCATGATTGCGATGGCGGCAGCACCGGGCTTCTCGCCGCTGCTTGGCGGCACGCTGGATCATTATTTCGGCTGGCGCTCGGGATTCGCCTTCGTCGGGCTGTTCGCCGCGCTTGGCGCCATCGCCTACGGCTTGGTGCTCGGCGAAACCCACCGCTCGACACGGATCCCGCTCGATCCCCTGGCAATTGCGCGAACCTACCTTGGACTATCGACCGACCGTCGCTTCCTGATACCGGCCGCCACCGTTAGTCTGATCATGGGCGGGCTGTTCGCGATATTTTCGGCGGCGCCGCGCATCTTGATCGAAGGGCTGGGCTTCACGCCGATCCAGCTCGGGCTGTTCTTCGCGGGCACCGTCATGATCGTATTTGGCGCCGGCATGCTGGCCACGCGGCTGGCGCCGCGTTTCGGGCTCGACCGCTCGATCCGCGGCGGCCTGGTGGCCGCCGCCGCCGGCGGAATCGCCATCCTGCTGGTCGCGAGCTTCCACGCGACGTTCCTGCCGTTCCTGGGCGCCATGTGCGTCTTTCTGCTCGGCATGGGCATCGTCAATCCGCTCGGCACCGCACAGGCGCTGTCCCCGTTCGGCGAAAAGGCGGGGGCTGCGTCGGCACTGATCGGCTTCTGGCAAATGATGGGGGCGGCGATCGGGGTTTATCTGGCGGCGACGGTGTCGCACGAGGCGATGTTCGCGCTCGGCATCGTGCTGAGCATTGCTTCGCTGCTGGCAGCCGCCCTTTATACGCGACGCACCCGAACCGGCTGAGGGCTCAGCGATAGACCAGGATCGGCACTGACGTATGCGTCAGAACCTTCAGCGTCTCGCTGCCGAGGATCGCCGACACACCGCGCAGGCCGTGAGACGCCATCACGACGAGGTCGCAGCCCTGTCTTTTGGCGGTGTCGACGATCGCCGCATAGGGCTTGTCGTGTTCGATGCACAGCGTGAGGCAATCGACGCCGGCCTCGCGCGCGTTGCGGCTGATATTGTCGAGGTATTTCGCGGTCTGCTCGGCGACCAGCGCCTTGTACTGATCGAGTGCGCCCGAGACGATGCCGGGATCGACCACGAGGGAATTCAGCGGCGTCGATACCACCAGCGCGGTCACCTTGGCGCCGATGGCCTTGGCCAGGGTAACGCCATGCTTCACCGCTGCCTTCGACAGCTCCGATCCATCCGTGGGCAGCAGAATATGCTTGTACATGGGTCCTCTCCTGCCGCCATGCTGGGACGGGATCGGGGCGAGACGCATTGACTTGAATCAAGCGCAGGCCCCGGCTGCGCCGAACGGTCACATCTGGCGTGCCGGAAAGCCAGCAGCGGCACTTGTGTACAGAATGCGCGGGTACGACGATGGACTATCGAGCGCGAACGAGTTTTCTCTTCCGCGCGGTGGGCTTCTTTGAGGCGGCTTTCTTCGTCACTGGTCCGCATCCGCATGCTGCACCAATTTCGACACCCAAAAGCCCGCAGAGTTCGGGTTGCCCGTCGCAGCAATCCCTGATCAAAAACGAAATCAGCGACTGCATACCTCTGACGTCAGAGCGGTAAACGATCGTCCGGCCGTCCCGGGCGCTGCGCAAGAGACCGGCGCGCACCAAAATGGCGAGATGCGACGAAAGTGTATTGTGCGGCGCGCCAACCGTATCGGCGATGACCCCCGCCGTAATTCCGATCGGCTCATGCTTGACGAGAAGGCGAAAGATCGCAAGCCGCGTCGGCTGTGCAAGTGCGGCAAGTGCCGAGATTGCTTCAGCTTCCGTTCGCGCCTCCCCGGAATGAACGACGCCAGCGTGACTGGCGACGGCTAGCATGCCTTTTCGCATCGATGTGATTCCTCCAGCATTGGTTCTTTTAGCCGACCCAGATACGACGATCTAGGTGACAAACCCGTCCGCTTCCATTACTTAATATGTCGAGACGTCTCGACATCTCGTCCGGAAGGATCGTGCGAATCCGAAGCCGGTCGTTTGGACAGGGACGCCCGGCCGGTAGGCGTACCGGCCGTATCTTTGAGGAAACCCCGCCGGTAGGCGTACCGGCGCGTCCGAGGAGAACTTCCATGAGCCATTGCGAAAAGATGGTCGATGCCGGGCGCCGCCGATTTCTGGGTGGCGCCGGTTTCGCCGCCGCCGGGGCGGCGGTGGCAACGATGGTGCCAGCCGAGGTCAAGGCTTCGCCCGGAGCAGCGCGCGTTGACTATCCGTCCAACCGCCTTGCCAATACCTCTGATCTCAAACCGAACGAACCTTTCGCCGTCGCTTATCCCGATGCATACGCGCCAGGCGTGCTGCTCAAGCTCGGCAAACGCGTCGCTGGCGGCGTCGGCGCCGACGGCGACATCGTCGGCTTTTCGACCACTTGTCCTCACAAGGGCTTTCCGCTCAACTACAAAGCTGCGGACAAAACCATGAATTGCCCCGGCCACTATTCGCGGTTCGACTGTGAGTCCGGCGGCCTGCAGATCTGGGGGCAGGCCACGCAAAATCTTCCGCAATACGCGCTGCGCGTCGACGACAAAGGCGACATCTATGCCGAAGGCGTGGACGAGCTTCTGTACGGCCGTCTTTCCAACGTGTTGTGAGGAGAAACCGTCATGGCTTACAAGCGTCAGATCGACCGCCTTCCGATCGTCCCCAAGGATGCGAAGGAATTCAACGTCACCTGCCACTACTGCATCGTCGGCTGTGGCTACAAGGCCTATACGTGGCCGACCAACAAGCAGGGCGGAACAGCCGCGGACCAGAACAGGTTCGGCGTTGATCTCGGCAAACAACAACCGGCCGAGACGGCCGCGTGGTACGCCCCCTCGATGTACAATATCGTCCGCCAGAACGGCAGCGACGTCCACATCGTGATCAAGCCCGACAAGGACTGCGTCGTGAATTCCGGGCTCGGCTCGGTGCGCGGCGCGCGCATCGCCGAGATGAGCTATTCGCAGCAGCGCAACACCCAACTGCAACGCCTGACCGCCCCGATGGTGTGGCGCTACGGGCAAATGCAGCCGACCGGCTGGGACGACGCCCTCGACCTCGTTGCGCGCGTGACGGTCGCGGTCATCAATGACAAGGGCGAGGACGGCCTGTTCGTTTCAGCCTACGATCACGGCGGCGCAGGCGGCGGCTACGAGAACACCTGGGGCACCGGCAAACTCTATTTCGGAGCGATGAAGATCAAGAACATCCGCATCCATAACCGCCCTGCCTACAATTCGGAGGTTCACGCCACGCGCGACATGGGCGTGGGCGAACTCAACAACTGCTACGAGGACGCTGAACTTGCCGACACCATCGTGGCCGTTGGAACCAACGCGCTGGAAACGCAGACCAACTATTTCCTGAATCATTGGGTGCCGAACCTGCGCGGCACCTCGATGGACAAGAAGAAGGCGGAATTCGGCTCGGAGCCGGTTGCGCGCGGACGGATCATCATCGTCGATCCCCGCCGCACCGTCACCGTCAACGCATGCGAAGTCGAGGCCGGCAAAGAGAACGTGATGCACCTTGCCATCAACTCGGGCTCTGATCTCGCACTCTTCAACGCGTGGCTCACCTACATCGCCGGCAAGGGCTGGACCGACGAGGCCTTCATCGATGGCTCGACCAAAAATTTCGACAAGGCACGCACCGCCAATAATGTCAGCCTTGACGAGGCAGCACGGATCACCGGCCTGACGGCAGATCAAATCCGCCAGTCTGCCGAATGGATCGCCCAGCCCAAGGAAGGCAACGCACGGCGGCGAACGATGTTCGCCTATGAGAAGGGTCTGATCTGGGGGAACGATAACTACCGCACCAACGGCGCGCTTGTGAATGTGGCGCTGGCAACCGGCAACATCGGACGGCCGGGCGGCGGCTGCGTCCGCATGGGCGGTCACCAGGAGGGTTATTCGCGTCCTTCCGATTCGCATGTCGGACGGCCCGCCGCGTACATCGACAAGCTCCTGATCGAGGGCCGAGGCGGCGTGCATCACATCTGGGGATGCGATCACTACAAGACCACGCTCAATGCCTTCAAGTTCAAGCAGGCCTACAAGAAGCGCACCGACATGGTGAAGGACGCGATGATGTCGGTCAATTACGGCGACCGCACCGCCATGGTGAATGCCATCGTCGGCGCGATCAAGAAGGGCGGCCTGTTCGCGGTCGATGTCGACATCGTGCCTACCAAGATCGGCGAAGCCTGTCATGTCTGGCTTCCTGCCGCGACCTCGGGGGAAGCCAATCTCACCTCCATGAACGGCGAACGCCGCATGCGGCTGACCGAGAAATACATGGACCCGCCGGGCCAGGCCATGCCCGACAGCCTGATCGCCGCACGTATCGCCAACAACATGGAGCGCGTTCTGCGTGAACAGGGCAACGCGAAATACGCGGACCAGTTCAAGGGCTTCGACTGGAAGACCGAAGAAGACGCGTTCATGGACGGCTATCACGGCCATGAAAAGGGCGGCGAGTTCGTCACCTATGAACGGCTGCGGGCGATGGGAACCAACGGCTTTCAGGAACCTGCGACCGCCTTCACGGACGGCAAGGTCATCGGCACCAAGCGGCTGTTTGCCGACGGCAAGTTCAATTCCAAGGACAGCAAGGCGACGTTCATGGAAACCCAATGGCGCGGCCTCCAGGCGCCGGGCAAGGAAGAGGAGCGCAAAAAGTGGCCGTTTCTCGTCAACAATGGCCGCACCAACATCGTCTGGCAGAACGCTTATCTCGATCAGGACAATGAGTTCGTCATGGACCGTTTCCCCTACCCGTTCATCCAGATGAACCCCGACGACATGGCCGAGCTGAAGCTCGGGCAGGGCGATCTCGTCGAAGTCTACAACGACAACGGCTCGACCCAGGCGATGGTCTATCCGACCCCGACCGCCAGGCGAAAGCAGACCTTCATGCTGTTCGCGTCGCCGACCGGCGTGCAGGGCAACGTGGTTTCGCCGGGCGTAAACGAGTTCATCATCCCGAATTACAAACAGACATGGGGCGCCATCCGCAAACTCGCCGATGCGCCCGAAGGCGTCAAACATTTGAGCTTCAAGTCGATCGAATACACCGCCTGAAGCTAAAGGCGGTTTGCATCGAAACGCGCCCAGGCGGCCACGCCGTCCGGGCGCTTTCATGACGCCCGCCCAGGGCACGCGCTTCCGGCGCCTGATCTCGCCCGGATGAGCCCGCGTCTGGCTTCAGGGAGCTTCGATGATCTGGCCGCCCTCTTTCGTGAAGCGGCCGATATGCGGATTGGGAAGAATATCGAGCACGGCCTCCGATGGCCGGCATAATCTTACACCCTTCGGCGTCACGACGATGGGCCGGTTGATCAGGATCGGATGATCAAGCATGAAGTCGATCAACTCCTCGTCGCTCCATTTGCGATCGGCAAGTCCGAGTTCTGCATAGGGCGTATCCTTTTCGCGCAGCAGCGCGCGAACCGGCATTCCCATCGCCTTGATCAATTCGACAAGCCGCGCCCGGCTCGGCGGCGTCTTCAGATATTCGATGATCTCGGGTTCCTCGCCGCTCTGCCGGATCATCGCCAGCGTGTTGCGCGAGGTGCCGCAGGCAGGATTATGATAGATCCTGACGCTCACGTCGGCGCTTCCTTCTTGACAGCCACGCCAGCCTCGGCACCCGCCTCGTACCAGCCGCGCGATAGCTTCACCAGATGGACCACCGAGAGCATCACGGGCACCTCGACCAGCACGCCGACAACGGTCGCCAGCGCTGCGCCGGAGTTGAGGCCGAACAGGCTGATGGCGGCGGCGACCGCCAACTCGAAAAAATTGCTGGCGCCAATCAGTGCCGCGGGTGCTGCGACACACCAGGCCACGCCGAAGCGCCGGCTCAGCCAATAGGCCAGCCCCGCGTTGAAATAGACCTGGATCAGAATAGGCACTGCCAGGAGCACGATCACCAGCGGCTGGGCGATGATCTGTTCGCCCTGAAAGCCGAACAGCATCACCAGCGTGGACAAGAGCGCGACCAGCGACACCGGTTGCAGAACCTGCAGGGTCCGCGGCAGCGCCGCCGGCCCGCTGGCCAGCAGCGCCCGCCGCCACGCTTGCGCCACGATGACGGGCACCACGATATACAGGACGACCGAGATCAGCAGCGTGGCCCATGGCACCGCGATCGAGGCAACGCCGAGCAAGAGCCCGACCAGCGGCGCGAACGCGAACACCATGATGACGTCGTTGAGCGCGACCTGGCTCAGGGTGTAATGCGGCTCGCCCTCGCACAGGTTCGACCACACGAACACCATCGCCGTGCAGGGTGCGGCCGCCAGCAGAATGAGGCCGGCGATATAGGACGGAATTTGCGCCGACGGCAGCCATGGCGCGAACAGATGGCCGATGAACAGCGAACCCAGGAGCGCCATCGAGAACGGTTTTACCGCCCAGTTGATGAACAGGGTGACGCCGACGCCGCGCCAGTGCTGGCGCACCTCGCCGAGCGCGCCGAAGTCGATCTTCAGCAGCATCGGGATGATCATCAGCCAGACCAATCCTGCCACCGGCAGATTGACCCGCGCGATCTCCGCGCTGGCAATGGTTGCGAACAGTCCGGGCATGAGATGCCCGAGCGCGAGGCCCGCGACGATGCACAGGGCCACCCACAGCGAGAGATAGCGTTCAAAAAGACTCATCGGTGACACACCACATCTGGCGCAGCGCGGCGCCCTTCCCGGCCGATATCACCCAGCCTGGATCCAACCTTATCGATAGTCCGAGCCTCCTACCCTCGCAAGCAACATGTCGATACGTCTCGATATATTGTATTGCAAATTCGTGCGGTATCGGCCAAAAATGCTGCTAATTAGCAGGAAATGTCATCCCAACGTCATCTCATCTGTCGATATTTGTGGACATGATGCGGATCCCAGCCTTGCGGGAAGCCAAAATGAACCAAAGTTTGCGTGAAGCAACCGCCATCGAGGGTTTTGGGTCGCTCGCGCAGCCGACGCGCCTCGCCGCGGTTCGTCACCTGCTGTCGGTGCACCCGGAAAGTCTATCTGCCGGCGAAATCGCCAGACGCTGCGACGTCCCGCACAACACGATGTCGACGCATCTCGGCGTCTTAAGCCGCGCCGGCCTCATTGCAGCCGAGAAAGACGGCCGCTCGATGAACTACCGGGCGGACGTTTCCGGCTTCCGTGGGCTGCTCAAATTTCTCTCGCACGACTGCTGCAATGGCCATCCGGAACTGTGTGGGGACGCTTTCGATCTGACCTCTAAAGCCATCGAAGAGTCGACGGAGAAGTTCATGACACCCGCGTTCAACGTTCTGTTTCTATGCACTCACAACTCCGCTCGCTCCATCATCGCAGAGGCATTGCTCGGGAAGATCGGCAAAGGACGATTTCGGGCATATTCGGCAGGATCGGAGCCTGCAAAGGCGCCCCTGCCGGAGGTGTTGGATCGTTTGAAGGTTCTCGGCCACGATATTTCCCGCCTCCATTGCAAGTCCTGGGATGAATTCAAAGGGCCGGACGCTCCCCGAATGGATTTCATCATCGCGCTTTGCGATGCTCCCAGTGGACAGGTTTGTCCGGACCTCGGTGGCCAATACGTCACCGGCGCGTGGCCTCTCCCCGACCCCGCACAGTTCACGGGTTCGGCGACCGAGCGGACCACGCTTCTCAACGAACTCTACGCGATGATCCGGCGCCGGATCGAGATCTTTACCAGCCTGCCATTTCACTCGCTCGATCGCATGGCCGTCAAAGCGCGCCTCGATGAGATCGGCGACACGACACGCCTGTCCCCCTAAGAGGAACCCATATGAAAGTTGGCATCAATGGCATGGGCCGTATCGGAAGGCTCGTGCTGCGCTCGGCATTCGGCGGCATTCGGCGTCCGGAGAGCGATCCTCGCGCGAACAACCGTCTGGATGTCGTCCACATCAACGAGCTCAAAGGCGGCATCGCGGCTACGGCCCATCTTCTTGAATTCGATAGCATCCACGGACGCTGGCACGAATCCATCGGGGTGGAAACCGGCAGCTCCATTGCGCTGGGCGAGAAGAGCATTGGCTTCAGCGAACATGCTGCGCCCGGCGACGTCGCCTGGGGCGATCTCGGCTGCGACGTCGTGCTGGAATGCACCGGAAAATTCCTGAAGCCGGATCAGCTTCAGGCCTATTTCGACCGAGGCGTCAAACGCGTGATCGTTGCGGCGCCCGTCAAGGATGAAGCGGCGCTCAACATCGTGGTCGGCGTCAACGACCACCTCTACGATCCCGCCCGGCATCGGCTGCTGACGGCAGCATCCTGTACGACGAACTGTCTGGCGCCGGTCGTCAAGGTCATCCACGAAGCGATTGGAATCCGTCACGGGCAGATCACGACGATTCACGATCCGACCAACACCAACGTTGTTGTCGATGCCCCGCACAAGGACCTCCGCCGCGCAAGATCGTCCATGCTGTCGATGCAGCCGACGACGACCGGAAGCGCCACCGCCATCGCGCTGATCTATCCGGAGCTCAAGGGCAAGCTGAACGGCCACGCCGTGCGCGTTCCCGTCCTGAACGCCAGCCTGACGGACTGTGTTTTCGAACTGAAGCGCCCGACCACGACACAGGAAGTCAACCAACTCTTCAAATCGGCATCGGAAAACGTATTGGCAGGCATCCTCGGCCTTGAGAGCCGGGCACTGGTCTCGGCCGACTACAACAACGATCCGCGCAGCTCGATCGTCGATGCCTTGAGTACGATGGTCACGGACGAGACACTGCTGAAGATCTACGCCTGGTACGACAACGAGGTCGGGTACGCTTGCCGAATGGTCGATCTCGCCAATATTGTTCAACGCGCGGGCGTGTAGCCATGGTCCGAAACTACATCATCGTCACCGCATCCTATTGGGGCTTCACGCTGGTCGACGGCGCGTTGCGCATGCTCGTCCTGTTCCACTTTTTCCGGCTGGGATATACGCCGTTCACTCTGGCGTTCCTCTTTCTTCTCTATGAGGCGGCCGGGATTGCCGCCAACCTCGCGGGCGGCTACTTCGCCTCACGCTTCGGCATTCCCCGCATGCTCGCGATCGGCCAGATGCTCCAGATCGCGGGCTTGTTGATGCTGTCTGCGCTCAACCCGGGATGGGGGGCAGCGGCGTCGGTCGCCTGGGTCGTGATCGCGCAAGGCGTTGCTGGCGTCGCCAAGGACCTGACCAAGACTGCGTCAAAATCCGCGATCAAGGCGACCTCCGCCGAAGGCAGCGGGCAGTTGTTCCGATGGGTTGCCTGGTTCACGGGCTCGAAGAACGCGATGAAGGGCATCGGCTTCTTCGTCGGAGGTCTTCTGCTGGATCTGGTTGGATTCACGCATGCGCTCTGGATGATGGCCGCGCTCCTGGGCGCCATCTTCGTCGCGGGACTGGTTCTGCTGCCGACCCAGCTCGGCAAGGCGAAAACGTCGAAAACCATCCGTGAGCTGTTTGGCAAGTCGCGCGGCGTCAATCTCCTGGCTGCGGCACGTATCTTCATGTTCGGCGCGAGGGATGTCTGGTTTGTCGTTGGATTGCCCGTGTTTCTCTACGGATACGGTTGGAAGTTTCTACAGGTCGGCGGATTTCTTGCGGCCTGGACCATTGCCTACGGCGGAGTTCAGGCCATCGCGCCGTCGCTCGTTACACGCAGCACGGACGGCCTGAGCCGTGAGGTGCCATCGGCCCGGCTATGGGCGGCCGCGCTTGCCGCCGTTCCAATTGCCCTTGCGGTTATCATGAATTCAACCGACGTCGCACGTCCCGACCTCGTCCTGGTGATCGGGCTGGCGCTTTTTGGTCTCCCGTTCGCCGTGAATTCCTCCCTGCATTCGTATCTCATTCTGGCCTACGCCGGATCTGAAAAGGCCGCCGAAGATGTCGGCTTCTACTATGCGGCCAATGCCGCGGGGCGTCTGCTCGGCATCACCCTGTCGGGCATGCTCTATCAGATCGGAGGAATCACGGGTTGCCTGATCGGCTCGGCGGTCATGCTGCTGCTCTGTTGCCTCATCACGTTCCTGCTTCCGCTAAATACGGGTTTGTCGACCGCGAAACAGGCCCCGGTCTGATCCGGAAATGGATTGCATCTCCCCTGCCCCGGTGATCAGCAGCCAAGGCAGGCGCGGATGAACGTCGTGACTAATCAGATGGCCAAGCGCGGCCTGAAAAATTCCCGTGAGGCCGGAACGATGGCAGGGCTCCAGCCCAAATACATCAGAAACCCGTGGGCGGCACTGCCGCACAGTCCGGATATGGCCGATCTCCGGACCCAGCCCCAGATCATTCGCCGGCGGTGGCTCGTACCCTCAGCCGCGACGTAAAGATCGGCTCAGTTGACGGTTTCGAGCGCTAGGGCAATTCCCTGACCGCCGCCGATGCAGAGCGTTACGATACCCTTTTTGAGGCCATCGCGTTGCATCGAATGCAACAAACGGGTCGTGAGCACCGCGCCGGATGCGCCGATTGGGTGGCCGTGCGCGATTGCGCCGCCCTCGACGTTGACGATGTCCGCGTTCAGACCGAGGTCCTTCGCGACTGCAATGGCTATCGCCGCGAAGGCCTCATTGATCTCGATGCGCTGGATGTCCGAGGTCTTCCAGCCGGCACGATCCAGGGCCTGCTTCACTGCCGGCACCGGACCCAATCCGAACATGCCCGGCTCGACAGCGCCTATACCGTAGGCGACGAGCCGCGCCATTGGTTTGAGGCCCTTCTTGTCGGCCCAGGCTCGGTCGGCGACGATCATCGCCGAAGCAGCGGTATTGAGGCCCGGCGCGTTGCCAGCCGTGATGCTGCCGTCCTTGCGGAACGCCGGCTTCAACTTTGCAAGAGTCTCCATCGTGGTATCTGGCCGGTTGTGCTCGTCCTTGTCGAATTTTGTCGGACCCTTGCGCGAGGCAATTTCGACGGCTGTGATTTCCGAGGCGAACTTGCCTCCAGCCTGAGCCGCGGAAAAGCGCTTCTGCGAGCGTTCGGCCCAACGGTCCTGCTGTTCGCGGGTGATCTGGTGCGAGCTTGCGAGGTCTTCAGTGTGCCATCCCGAATGTTGGCCGGAGAAGGCGTCGTTGAGGCCGTCCATCAGCATCGAATCGAAGATTTGGGCGTCGCCCATACGATAGCCCCAGCGCCCGGACCCCATGAGATAGGGGGCACGGTCCATGTTCTCCATGCCGCCGGCAACCGCGCTGTCGATGAACCCGAGCATGACCTCTTGAGCCGCGCTAGCAATCGCCTGCGCACCCGAGCCGCAGACGCGGTTGACCGTCAGGGCAGGAACATTGACCGGGACGCCGCCATGGATGGACGCTTGCCGGGCCGGGTTCATTTTATTGCCGGCCTGGATTACGTTGCCCATGACGACCGTGCCGACATCGCCCGGTGGCAGTTTCGCGCGCTCAAGCGTCGCACGGATTACTACCGCGCCAAGATCGACCGCTGGCATATCCTTCAACGTGCCGCCGTATGTGCCGATGGCAGTGCGCACGGGGGAACAGATGACAACTTCTTTATTGGCCATGGGTTATCTCCTCGTTTTCCGAGTGTTGCGCGTCGGTGCGCTTCGCCACGGCCTCATATGAAGTTCCACCCCTCGCGCGGCGGCACAATAGTTTAATAACAACGCCAGAGGGCTTTGTTGCGATGGATCAATAGACGGGGTCTCGGCCAGGAAGCGCCCTAGCAGCATTTCTTGCTCTCCTGGATCGGCGGACAGGGAACCGAGCCATAAGAGCAGAACACGCAGCAATCGCCCGCGAGGGGTTTCAGTCTTTCGCCGCAGCCTTTGCAGTCATAGAAGAACTGGCAGGCGTCGGTAGGCATGGTCTCAACCGATTGATGGCCGCATTTCGGGCAAGTCAGCGTTGATTCCAACTGCATGAGCGTCTCACCTGATGGCGGGCTTCCAGCGTAGCCGGATATCTCGCCGCAAGAGAGCGGAGAAATCACATGGGCGATGGAACCACCGAAATCGCCGGGATCGAGATACCCTCTGCCAACCCGGTGTATCAGATTCAGAGCAACAGCGAACCGCCTGCCGAGCCTACTATTTCCATTGTTCTGGAAATATCAATTGACAACACCGCCAGACGATGAAAGATTACCGCCATGAAACTCGACGACGCCGCCGCCCATCTCGAAGCCCTCGGTAATCCGACGCGGCTGAAGATCTACCGCACCCTGATCCGCGCCGGCGCGGCCGGGCTGCCGGTCGGCCGCCTGCAGGACAAGTTGAAGATCGCACCCTCAACGCTGTCACACCACATCAAGGCACTGGTGGTGGTGGGCCTGGTCACGCAGGTGCGCGAAGCGACCACGCTGGTCTGTCACGCCAATTACGAGGTGATGCAGGGGCTGGTGGATTTCCTGGTCGCCGAATGCTGCGCGGACGCCGAGAGCAAGGACACCAAGAGCGCGGCGTAATTTTTCGCACGCCGTTAATTTCGATATTTCCAGTTTGATGGGAGGAATCATGAGCGAGGCAAAGACGGTGGCGATCATCGGCGCCGGCCCGGTCGGGCTCGCCGCGGGCGCGCATGTGCTGGAGCGAGGGCTGCGGCCGATCGTGCTGGAGGCCGGCGACAGCGCCGGGCATTCGGTGCGGCAATGGGGCCACGTTCAGCTGTTCTCGCCCTGGGAATACAATATCGACCGCGCGGCGGCGCGCCTCTTGGCGCCGACGGGGTGGAATTCTCCGGAGCCGGATAAATATCCGACCGGCGCCGAGTTGGTTGAGCGATACCTCGAACCGCTCGCCACCAGGACCGTTCTCGCCAGCCACATTCATACCAACAGCCGTGTCACAGATATCAGCCGCGCTGGCTTCGACAAGCTCAAGACCAGGGGCCGCGAAGCAGCGCCATTCGAAATCCGTTATCAGAACGGCCAGGGCCCCAAGGTCATCCGGGCGGATGCGGTGATCGATGCCTCCGGCACCTGGCACTCGCCCAATCCGGCCGGCGCCAACGGGCTCTCCGCCATCGGCGAAACACAAGCCGCCGGCAAGATCGTCTACGGGATGCCGGACGTGCTCGGCAGGGACCGCGCGCGCTATGCCGGCAAGACCGTCGCGGTACTGGGCGCCGGACATTCGGCGATCGGCACCCTCATCGACCTCGCCAAACTGGCGGAGCAGGCGCCGGAAACCAGACCGGTCTGGCTGTTGCGCGGCAACGATCCGGCAAAGGCGTTCGGCGGCGGCGCCAACGACAAGCTCGCCGCGCGCGGCGAACTCGGCGCCGCCTTCGCCGCGCTGGTCGCAGCCGACCGCATCAGGCTGGAAAGCGAATTCCGGGTTTCGCATCTTAACGTGGACGGCCCTCACCTCGTCGTCGGCGCCGGCAGCGCCTGTTGCGGGCGGCAAATCGTTGTTGACGAGCTCATCGTGGCGACGGGTTTCCGTCCAGATCTCGATTTCGTGCGCGAACTTCGCATCCAGCTCGATCCCGCAATCGAATGCCCGGTGGCGCTGGCGCCGCTGATCGACCCGAACGAACACAGCTGCGGCACGGTTCGGCCGCATGGCGCGCGCGAACTGGCGCAGGCCGAGCCGGGCTTCTATTTCGCCGGCATGAAATCCTACGGCCGCGCGCCGACTTTCCTGATGCTGACAGGGTACGAGCAGGTGCGCTCGATCGCGGCCGAACTCGCCGGCGACCACGTGGCGGCCGAGCGCGTCGAACTGGTGCTGCCCGAGACCGGCGTCTGCAATCGGTCAGCCGCGCCGGACGCGAATGACTGTTGCGGTGGACCGGCATTATCGGCTGTTGACGCCTGTTGCGCCGCGGATGCAAATGCCAAACAACAGGGCAAGACGGGGTGCGGGTGCGCGTCCTAAGAGCGCACAAGGTGAGCGGCATTAGGTTGGAAGGTCGGTCCGTTATCGTCGCCATGTGCGTGGGGCAGCTCGGCAGCCTGCTTCCCCACGTGGTCGTGCCGTCCATTCTGGCCGCGTTCCTGATTCCGGAATGGCATTTGAGCGGCGCGCAGGCCGGGCTTTTGGCCGGTTCCGGCGCCGCGGGTTACATGTGCGCCGTGCCGGTGCTGGCGACGCTGACCGACCGCATCGATGCCCGCAAGATCCTGATCGCCGGTTCAGCGGTCAGCGCGCTCGGCACCCTGTTGTTCGGTCTTTACGCGTCGGGACTGTGGTCGGGCGCATTCTTCAATGCCATCGCCGGGGTCGGCTTCGCCGGAGCCTACATGCCCGGGCTCAAGGCGCTGACCGACCGACTGGCGCCCGGAGATTCCTCGCGCGCGATCACCTTCTACACGTCGAGCTTTTCGTTCGGCGTCGGCCTGTCCTTCCTGATTTCCCAACTGGTCGCCGAAGGCTGGGGCTGGCGAGCCGCATTCATGGTGACGGCCTTCGGCCCGCTGGTGATGCTGACGGTCTGCCTGCTGCTGCGGCCGGTCGATCCAAAGCCCGTCCAAGGCCGCCTGCTGGATTTCGCGCCGGTATTCCAGAACACGCAAGCCATGGGTTTCGTGCTCGGCTATGGCGCGCATTGCTTCGAGCTCTACGGCATCCGGACCTGGATCGTCGCGTTCTGGACCTTCGTAACCATGAGGAACTCGGGCGCCTCGATCCTGACGCCCATTGTCGTCAGCGTGCTGTTTTCCGTGCTCGCGATGCCCGCGAGCATCCTCGGCAACGAATTCGCGCTGCGGATCGGCCGGCATCGCGCCATCACCGCCGTGATGTTCGCGTCCGCCGTGGTGGCGCTCCTGATCGGGATATTCGCCGACAAGTCGCCGTGGTTCCTGCTGCCGCTGATCATGGCCTACGCCATCACCGTGCCGGCCGATTCCGGCGCGCTGACCTCGGGCATGGCGATGGCCGCCGAGCCCCGCTACCGCGGCGCCACCATGGCGATGCATTCGACCATCGGCTTCAGCCTCTCGGCGCTCGGCGCCTGGGTCGTCGGCGTCGCGCTGGACACCGCCGGCGGTCCGCAAAACCCATCGGCCTGGATGGCGGCGTTCACGGTGCTGGCGGCGGGGATTCTGGTCGGTCCGGTGGCGCTCTATTGGTCGAGACGGACGGCGCTGCAGACATGAGCGGGCGCCAGCTTCCAATCATCCTGGCGCTCGGCACCACACAGACGCTGGCGTGGGCGTCGAGCTATTACCTGCCCGCTATCCTGGCCGATCCGATCGCGCGCGACCTCGGCGTTTCCTCGAACTGGATCTTTGCGGCGTTCTCGGCCTCGCTGGTGATCTCGGCACTGCTCGGCCCGCGCGTCGGCCGGCAGATCGACCTCGTGGGTGGCCGGCAGGTGCTGTCGATTTCCAACCTGACGCTGGCCGCCGGTCTGGCGCTGCTCGGCGCGACTTATTCCATTCCCGTGCTGGTCGTCGCCTGGCTGCTGCTGGGCATCGGCATGGCCCTTGGCCTTTACGACGCCGCCTTCGCCGCGCTCGGACGCCTCCATGGCGACGCCGCGCGCCGTTCGATCACCGGCATCACGCTGCTGGCGGGTTTTGCCTCGACCGTCGGATGGCCGCTGACGGCATTGGGCCTCGAGCGCATCGGCTGGCGCGACACCTGTTTTGCCTGGGCCGCCGCCCATATCCTGATCGGCCTGCCGCTCAATTTCTTCATGCTACCAGCGGTGAAGGGCGCCAAGGCGGCTGTCGCCACCGCGGTCAAGCCGCATATCCCGATCGACCGGACCATGGTCCTGCTGGCGTTTGCCTTCGCCGCGGCCTGGAGCGTCACCGGCGCGATGGCGGCGCATCTGCCGCGCATCCTTGAGGCGGCCGGCGCCACCACGCTGCAGGCGGTGACGGCCGGAGCCCTGATTGGACCTGCGCAGGTGGCAGCGCGCATCGTCGAAGCGAGCCTGCTCAGCCGCTATCATCCGCTGGTCTCGACGAGGCTAGCCTGCCTCACCCACCCGATCGGCGCCGCCATTGTCGCGCTGATGGGCGGCGGCGCGGCGGGCGTGTTCGCGGTCTTCCACGGCGCAGGCAACGGCATTCTCACCATCGCGCGCGGCACGCTGCCGCTGGCGATCTTCGGACCGGAAAATTATGGCTATCGGCTCGGTATCATCGGCGCCCCCGCGCGAATGGCGCAGGCCGCCGCTCCCCTGGCGTTCGGCCTCCTGATCGACATCATGGGAAGCCGCATCCTGATCGTCTCCTCCGCGCTCAGCCTTGCGGCGCTGGCGGCGTTGCTACTGTTGCGGCAGCCGCCCGCGGCGCGGTGATGTGACGACGCCCGGGCGGATTTGCCCTTCCAATTCCGCGGCATTTAAAGCAAAACCACGCCATGGAAAAGCAGTCCGAACCGGCAGAGGGATTCAAGGGGCTCGTGCGCTGGGCGATGACCCCGCCGCAATCTGTCGCGGTCTATTTCGTCGTCCTCGTGCTGGTGCTGGGAATGTCGTTCTACGCAGGCACGCTGAGCCCGAAGAAGCCCGCCGGCATGGCGCCTCCGCCGGTGTCCGCGCCGCGCAACTGACGCGACGTCATGCCCGGTCGTGACCAGTCAAACAGGACGTCCCGATGACCCGCGAGACAACGCCTGCGATCGTTCGCATCGACCCGCCCGAACTCGGCATCCCACCCGGCTATTCGCAAATCGTCGACGTCACCGCCCGCCGCTTCGTTTTCATATCCGGCCAGACCGCGCTCGACCGCGACGGCAACGTGGTCGGCAGGAACGACTTCCCGGCGCAGGCGACGCAGGTGTTTTGCAACCTCGGCATTGCGCTGGAGGCAAGCGGATGCACCGCGGCCAATCTGGTGAAGCTGACGGTGTTCCTCACCGACATGAGAAATCTCGGGCCCTATCGTGAGGCGCGCAACCGCTTCTTTGGCTCGGTGACTCCTCCGGCCGCGCCCGCGGTGACGCTGGTCGAGGTGTCGAAACTCTACGGCGCGGATTTCATGATCGAGATCGAGGCGATCGCGGCGGCGTGATGTCCCGGCCGCGGCGGGCTTCGGGCCACGACACGATTTCGTAAAGACAACCGTTCGCCGCACGGCGGTCACGACTTGCCCACCTTTGATGGGCTAGACCACCTCCACCCCCCGACCCGGATTGTCCATGCCAACTGCGAAGCTGCGCGCGTCCACCATTCTCGGCGAATTCGAGCAGGCCCAGGCTGAGCTCGTCGGCAAGGCCGTAATCCTGAGCGACGGCAAGGCCGGCACCGTGGACGGAATCTGGCTTGATGAACTGCACGGGTTGAGAATTTCGATCCGGGGTCATGACGGCAAATGGCCGATCTCCACGGTCAAGCTTGTGCAGGGCTAGGTGAGATCGGGCCTCCCGGAACAGACCGGATCACGCCGAAATACCCGAATGGTGTTTAGAGACCGATCGCTCAACCGCGGATCACGCCTTCGTTCAATGATCGGAACCAATCCGCGACGACGCAATTGAACAGGAGTCCCACAACGGGGTTCGCCATGCCGACACCGCCTGCCAGGAAGCAGATAAGCGTGCCTTACGGCGCGGACGAAACCATCTACGTGGTCGTCGATCGCTCGGGCCAGCGGGACGGAGCCGACCGCGAAACCGAGGTGGAGCGGCCGGACATCGAAACCATCCTGACCGAACTGATGTCGGGGCGGTTCAACGATCCCCTGCGCGTCATTGCGTTCAATACCCTCGAACATTGGGCAAAGGACATCTCGGCGGAGATCGCCGCCGAAATCCGGGTTCGCTGCGATATCGAGGGAGAAGAAATACCGGAATATCTCCGGGATTTTGCGGCGAGCTTCGCCGAGCCGCCGCGCTCCAAGGGGACGCCCGGTTCACGTAACGAGGCAAGCAGGATTCGGAGCATCGCAGCGGTATGACGCGCGTTGCCGCGGTCCTCGCAGATTCCCGGGAGCATCGCAGAACGGTATTACGCCTGCGGCGGCGGGGCGCGACGCTGGGCGATGAATTCGTCGAACTCGGCCTTGTCCTTCGCCAGGCGTAGATGGTCGACAAATTCCTGGAACTCGTCCTGTTCGCGTTCCAGGCGCCGAAGCGTCTCCGCCCGATATTCGTCGAAGGCCGGCAATCCATTCGTGCGCTCCCGATTCCCGTTCCTTGCATCCTGCGCGGTCGCTCGCTCGAGCGAAGGCCCCAGCCCGGTTTCGCAACACGACATCATTCCAGCCGCACCCGCGTGGCCGCTATGAAACATGGCGCCGCGCATCATGAAAAACAGTACCGCGGCACAGGCCACAAAAAAGATGATCATCATCACCGGCCCGAAAAACATCCAGGGCATGGGCCAGTACTCGCCGGACCACGAATAGTGATTCCACCACATGGCACTCTCCCGTCATCGAGATTTGGCGACAGCAGTCTGACGCGCTCTTCCGGCAAGGCGCGTTGATGCAGATCAACCGGCATCCCCGCGAAGGAGCGCCTTGGGCTTCCTTGCGTCCGTCGTCGCGATCCAGATTCCGGCGAACACCGCGACCAGCCCGATCACGAGATTGGGCGTGATCGGTTCGCCGACGAGTTGCGTCGCCAGCAATCCCGCCGCGATCGGGTTGACGGTCATGGTGGAGGCGACGCGCGTCGGCGTGGCGCGCTCGAGCGCCATGACCCACAGGATGAACGCCAGCGCGCCGCCGCCGACGCCGAGATAGATGCCGGCGACCCATTGCGGCGTATTGAAGCTGCCCAAGATCGCGACGCTGCCGGTCGCCAGCCCCACCACGATCAGCGCGGCGGCGCCCGCCCCCATGCCCACCGTGAGGAAGCCGAGCGCGCTCGATCGCTGGATGAACGGACGGGACCAGACGTTATAGAAGGCCATGCAAAACACCGCGCCGGTCATGATCAGCTCGCCGCGCCACGCGCCTTGTGGCGCCGCCGACAGCCCCGACGCCAGGGCTGCGACCACGCCGAGCATGGCGACGCAGACGCCGAGCGTCTTGCGCATCGTCAGCGGCTCGACGCCGAGCAGCGCGCCGACCACCATGGTGTGCAGCGGCAAGGTCGCGAGCGCGAGGCTGGCGCGGGCCGCGGTGGTGAAGCCGATCGCGATGTTGTAGAGGACGAAGAACAAGCCGAAGAAGCACAGCCCCAGGAGAGTGACCGCCGGCCAGTCGCGGCGCGGCGGCCAGCGCACGCGCAAGCAAAGCGCTACCGGCAATAGGCAGGCAAAGCCGATGCCCCAGCGCAGAATGGCGAGCGTGATCGGATCGGCATTGCCGACGAGATACCGCGTGATCGCCGCCGCCGAGCCGCCGAGGCAGCTCGACACCAAAGCGATCGCCACTCCGATCCACTCGCCCACCCCGGCCTCCCCTCCGCCGCCCGCGTCATGATGCGATCAGCTGCAGGATGAGCACGCAGCCCATCCGCGCGAAGCTCATCATGTGATCGCGACACACCGCACGCGCCAGCCGCGACTGTTCCTCCGCCGTGTCTTTCCCGCTTCCCAACCGGCGCGCGTTGGGCACGGTGCGCAGCATCGTAGGCACGAAACCGCTTGCCGCCAACAGCAGTGAACCCCAGCCGATCCACCACGGATGTTCGCCTTGCACGATCTCCGCGCAGATGGCGGCAAGTGTCAGCAGCATCACCAGGGCCACCAGCCGGTTCATCGGATAGGCCTCCGTGGTGACGCGGCGGTAATAGGCCGAAATCGAACCCAGCACTTCCGGCGGCAGCACGTCGCCGGAGTGCTTGCGCGTCTGCACGTCGAACATCAGGTCGAACCACAACACGGCGAGTAGGAAACCGGCGCCCGCGGCGGCGAATGTGTGCATGTTGGACTCCCTCCGTCACGATGGCCTGTCCCGCGTGAAGGAGATTGACAGCCTGCGCCGGTTTCGGCTGTAATACGGCCATGGGGGTTTTGCGATCCCCCCACGAGGCGACATGCCCAAGTATCGCGTCCCGTATCTCTTTGCGAGGGCGCAACCATGTCATCCCCCACCACGATATCGTCCGAGAAACTTTCCCGCCTGATCGGTACGGCCAACCGGCCGGCGCTGATCGACGTCCGTACCGACGAGGATTTCGCCGCCGACCCGCGGCTCATTCCCGGCGCGGTCAGACGCCGCCACGAGGACGCCCCCGACTGGGGCGAGGAGTTTTCCGGGCGCTCGGCCATCGTCATCTGCCTGCGCGGCCAGAAGCTTGCGCAGGGCACGGCGGCGTGGCTGCGGCATCTCCACGTCGAAGCCGAAGCGCTCGAAGGCGGCTTCGAGGGCTGGAAGGCGGCCAAGCTGCCGCTGGTGCCAACTGCGAAATTGCCGAAGCGGGACGCGCAGGGCCGCACCGTCTGGGTCACCCGCGCCCGGCCCAAGATCGACCGCATCGCCTGCCCCTGGCTGATCCGGCGCTTCGTCGATCCCGATGCGGTGTTCCTGTTCGTCGCACCGGCCGAAGTCGTCGCCGTCGGCGAGCGATTTGGCGCGGCTGCCTTCGACATCGAAAACGTGTTCTGGAGCCACCGCGGCGAACTCTGCACCTTCGACGTGATGGTCGAGGAGTTTGGGCTCGCGACGCCGGCGATGTTGCGGCTGGCAACCATGGTGCGGGCAGCGGATACCGCGCGGCTCGATCTCTGTCCCGAGGCGGCCGGACTGCTCGCGGCGTCGCTCGGCCTGTCGCGGATGTATGACGACGATCTCGAACAGCTCGAGGCCGGCATCGCACTGTACGATGCGTTCTACCGCTGGTGCCGCGACGCCACCGGCGAAACCCATAACTGGCCCACCAACAAGGCGAAGCCGTGATGGATGTCGCTGCCAGCGAGACGACGAACAACAAAGCTGATGCCGGCCACGGCATCAGCTTTGGCGAGGCTTTCCGGGTCTGGCTGCGGGTGGCGCTGTTGAGCTTCGGCGGCCCCGCGGGGCAGATCGCGGTGATGCACCGCATCCTGGTCGAGGAGAAGAACTGGATTTCGGAAAGCCGTTTTCTGCATGCGCTGAACTACTGCATGCTGCTGCCGGGCCCGGAGGCGCAGCAGCTCGCCACCTATATCGGCTGGCTGTTGCACCGGACCGCCGGCGGCATCATGGCCGGCGGCCTCTTCATCCTGCCGGGCGTCATCGCCATCATGGGCCTGAGCTATATCTACGCGGCTTTCGGCCATGTCGGATTCGTCGAGGCGCTGTTCTTCGGGCTGAAGGCCGCCGTGCTCGCGATCGTGATCCAGGCTGTGGTCCGCGTCGGCAGCCGCGCGCTGCGCAATCGCCTCATGATCGCACTGGCCGGCATCGCCTTCGTCGCGATCTTCTTTTTCAGCGTGCCCTTCCCGGTCATCATCATCGCCGCCGGCGCGATCGGCTATGTCGGCGCCAGAAGCGGCCGGCCGGAATTCGCGGCCGTGCCGCATGGCGGCGGCAAGAACACCGCCGCGGTCGACAGCATGCTAGGCGAGGAATTGCCCGACCACGTCCGCCCCAGCATTCCCCGCGCACTCAAGGTCAGCGCCGTCTGGCTTCTGCTGTGGCTGGTGCCGGTTGCGGCCCTCCTGATCGGCCTCGGCCAAGCCAATGTATTCAGCCAGATCGCGCTGTTCTTCAGCAAGATGGCACTGGTGACGTTCGGCGGCGCCTATGCGGTGCTGGCCTATGTCGCGCAGCAAGCGGTCGAGCATTATCACTGGGTGCAGCCGCGCGAGATGCTGGACGGCCTCGGCATGGCCGAGACCACGCCAGGCCCGCTGATCATGGTGCTGCAATTCGTCGGCTTCATGGCCGCCTTTCGCGATCCCGGCACGCTGCCGCCGATGCTGGCGGCCACGCTCGGCGGACTGCTCGCGACCTGGGTCACCTTCACGCCCTGCTTCCTCTGGATCTTCCTCGGCGCCCCCTTCATCGAAACCCTGCGCGGCAACAAGGGGCTCGCCGGCGCGCTGACGGCGATCACCGCCGCCGTGGTCGGCGTGATCCTCAATCTGTCGATCTGGTTCGCGCTGCACACCGTGTTCCGGGAGACCGCGCCGGTGCGCTCGTTCGGGCTGTCGTTCGACATGCCGGTGCTGTCGAGCATCGATTTGCCGGCGCTGGCGCTGGCGATCGCGGCGGCCGCCGCGATCTTCAGCTTCAAGCTGGGCATGCTGACGGTGCTGGCGGGATCGTGTGTGGTGGGGGTGCTGTTGAGGCTGGCGGGAGTGATTTGAGAAATTTGCAGGGTGGCTTAGCCCAACGGGTCCGCGCAAGGCGCGGCTCGATGACAGGCCCCGGCGCAACCCACCATCTTTCTTGACGCATCGGTGGGTTACGCTTCGCTAACCCACCCTACCCTTTCGGTCTACACCACCTCGGCCGGCGCGAGCCGGCAGACGTCGCTGCCGGCCTCGATCTGGAGCGTCGCGTGGTGAATGTTGAACCGGTGCGAAAGCTCGGCGCAGACGTCGTGGAGGAACGCATCGTCGAAACCACCGGGGCGCACCAGGTGCACGGTCAGCGCGGTTTCGTTGGTGCTCATCGCCCAGACGTGCAGATCGTGCACTTCGATGACGCCTTCGAGCCGGCCGAGATAATCCCTGACGCCGGCGAGTTCGATGCCTCTCGGCACGCCATCGAGCGCGAGATTGACGCTGTCCCGCGCCAGGCCCCAGCCGCTGGCGAGCACGATGGCGGCGATGCCGAGGCTGATCGCCGGATCGACCCATTGCCATCCCGTCCACATGATCACGCCGGCCGCGACGACGACGCCGAGCGACACGGCCGCATCCGCCGCCATATGAAGGAAGGCGCCTCGGATGTTGAGGTCGCCGTGCCGGCCGCGCATGAACAACAGCGCGGTGCCGCCGTTCACGATAATGCCGAGCGCCGCGACCACGACGACCGTCCCACCCGCGACCGCGGCGGGCGCCTCGATCCGCTGGATGGCCTCCACCGCGATGCCGCCGACCGCGATCAGCAGAAGCCCCGCATTGACTAGCGCCGCCAGGATCGACGCCCTCCGGTAGCCATAGGTGTGCTGGTCGGTCGGCTGCTTCTGCGCCAGCCAGCTCGCCGCCCATGCCAGCAGCAAGGCGATCACGTCGGAAAAATTGTGAACCGCATCCGAGATCAGCGCCAGCGAGTTTGCGGCATAGCCGAAGGCCAGCTCCGCCACGACGAACGCCGTGTTGAGCGCGACGCCGACGGCAAAGGCGAAGCCAAAACTGTCGGGCGCAGGGCTGTGCCCGGCATGGCCGTGCGCGTGGGAATGGTCGTGATGAGCGTGCGAATGGGCCATGGGTGCGCGGGACAATCGTTGCGGGGTCGACCGCTTGCGATTATAGCGCGCACCAAAAGCCGAATACTATTACGCCTCTGCTCCGCATCGGCCCTTGAAGAAAGACGTGGATGCCCGGCACGAGGCCGGGCATCACGACGTGGCTATTCCACGCCCCTGCGGAACTTGTTTGATTTCGGCAGGCCGTGGGCGAGACGGCCGGCGTCGGCGCGGTTGCCGCGCCAGTCCGACAATTCCTTCCAGCTCATGCCCTGCTCGCGTCCCGACGAATCCTTCCAGGTCAAGCCCGCCTTGGAATCGAAGGTGGCGACATCCGACAGCGCCGCGCTGGTGTATTTCTGCAGCCGCACGCCGCGGCCGCGCGCCATCTCGGGCACCTGATCGATCGGGAAGATCACCATCTTGTGGTTGGTGCCGATGACCGCGACGGTGTCGCCCGACACGGTCGCGATGGCGCGGGCCTCGTTCGGCATCTCGACGTTGAGGACCTGCTTGCCCTTGCGGGTGTTGCCGACGCAATCGTCCTCGTTGACGATGAAGCCCTGGCCCTCATGGCTCGCGACCAGGAATTTGCGGCCGCCCTTGTTGACGAACAGCGAGACGATCGCCGCATCCTGATCCATGTCGATGAACATCCGGATCGGCTCGCCATGGCCGCGCCCGCCCGGCAGTTTGGCGACGTCGAGCGAATAGAATTTTCCGTTGGTGGCGAACAGCAGGAGCTTCGAGGTGGTCTCGGCGAAGAACGCCTGGTCGATCTTGTCGTCGGTCTTGAAAGTGAGCCCCGCGAGATCCGCGACATGCCCCTTCAGCGTCCGCACCCAGCCCTTCTCGGAGACGACCACGGTGCAGGGCTCGCGCTCGACAAAGGCTTCCTCGATCGCGGCGAGATCATGCTCCGGCGCGTCGGCGAATTGGGTGCGGCGCTTGCCGAGCGGCGTCTTCGGCCCGAACATGTCGCGGACCTTGCGCACCTGCTCGCCGACCTTGGCCCATTGCTCGGTCTCGGAGGCGAGAATGGCCTTGACGCCCTTCAACTCGTTGCGAAGGTTCTTGTCCTCGGTGCGGATTTCGAATTCCTCGAGCTTGCGCAAGCTGCGCAGCCGCATGTTGAGGATGGCGTCGGCCTGAACTTCCGTCAGCTTGAACGCTTTCATCAACGCCGGCTTCGGCTCGTCCTCGGTGCGGATGATCTTGATCACCTTGTCGATGTTGAGATAGGCGATCAGATAGCCGCCCAACACTTCCAGCCGGTTCTCGATCTGGACTTTGCGGTAGTTGGTCCGGCGTACCAGCACGTCGCGCAGATGGTCGAGCCATTCGCGCAGGCACTCGGCGAGCCCCAGCACCTTCGGAACGCGGCCCTTTACCAGCACGTTGAGGTTCAGCGGTATCCGGCTTTCCAGCTCGGTCAACCGGAACAGCGATTCCATCAAGAGTTCCGGATCGACGGCGCGCGACTTCGGCTCGATCACGAGGCGGATGTCCTCGGCGGATTCGTCGCGAACTTCACCGACCAGCGGCAGCTTCTTCTGGTCGATCAACTCGGAGATCTTCTCGACCAGCCGCGACTTCTGCACCAGCCATGGAATCTCGGTGATGACGATCACCCAGGTGCCGCGCGCGCCCTCTTCCTGCACCCACTTGGCGCGGGTGCGGAACGAGCCGCGTCCGGTCATGTAGGCTTCGGCAATCGCTTCCTTGGAATCGACGATGATGCCGCCGGTCGGAAAATCCGGGCCCTTGACCCATTTCAGGAGCGCCTTCGACTTCGCTTCGGGCTTGTCGATCAGGTGCAGCGCCGCGTCGCACAGTTCGGCGGCATTGTGCGGCGGGATCGAGGTCGCCATGCCGACGGCGATGCCCTGTGCGCCGTTGGCGAGCAGGTTCGGAAAGCCGCCGGGCAGCACGACTGGCTCTTTCGACTGGCCGTCGTAATTGGGGCGGAATTCGACACCGTCCTCATCGATACCGTCGAGCAATAGCCGCGCGACATCGGTCATGCGCGCTTCGGTGTAGCGGTAGGCGGCGGCGTTATCACCGTCGATATTGCCGAAATTGCCCTGGCCGTCGACCAGCGGATAGCGGGCGGAGAAATCCTGGGCCAGCCGCACCATGGCGTCGTAGATCGCCTGGTCGCCGTGCGGATGGAACGAGCCCATCACGTCGCCGACGATTTTTGCCGACTTCTTGAACGGGGTGCCGGGGTCGAGGCGCAACAGCCGCATGCCGTAAAGAATGCGGCGGTGCACCGGTTTCAGCCCGTCGCGGGCGTCCGGCAAGGCGCGATGCATGATGGTCGAGAGGGCATAGGCGAGATAGCGCTCTTCGAGCGCATCCCGCAGCATGACCTCGTGAACTTCGGCCGGCTCTTCCGGCGGTAGCTGTCGTTTTCCCATGGGGAGGCGTTAAACCCTGGCGGTGAATCGGGCAAGACCGCTAATGAGGTCGCGAATCAGCGGCAATTTAGGCTGTGCGGCGCCGCTACGGAACCGCCGCTTTGGCCCGATATTTGGTCACCGCGTTGATAAACCCGTCGCGGGCGTCGGAATGGCCCTGCCCGCGCGGTTCCAGCACATGGCGCAGCAGGAATAATCCGGTAAGGGCAAAACCATCGCTCAGGTCCTGGTCCGACCAGCCATTGGTGCCGCCCTCGCCGCGCAGGAACGCCGGGAGCCGCAGCAGCCGGTCGCGCCAGGGATCGCCGGCCGCGCGCGACACCGCGCCGCCGGATTTCGGCGACACGTAGATCAGCTCGCTGGTCGCCCCGGTCGCAGCACAAGTCTCCAGGTCGAGCCCGAAACCGAGTTCGGCCAGCATGGCGAGCTCGAACCGAATCAGGTGCGCCGCCGCCTCGCCGACGTCGTCGAAATCGTCCAGCGTGCGGTCCAGCATCTCGTAGATGTCCTCATGCGGATCGCGCTCCGGCAACAGCCGCGCCAGCGAGGCCAGATGCGTCACGCCATAGACTGCATGCGAGGAGGCCAGCACGGTCGCGGCGCGGAGCCGCGTGCCTTCGATCTGGTAATAGCCGAGATGCTCGTCGAGCCGCGCGCGCCACACCGCGGTGACGCTGTTGCCGGGCTGCAGCAAGGGCCGCATCCGCGAGCCCGCCCCGCCCCGCACCAGGCCGAGGTGCCGGCCATGGCTGCGGGTCAAGAGCTCGACAATGGCGGAGGATTCGCCATGCCGCCGCACCCCGAGCACGATGCCTTCGTCGGTCCATTCCATGGGGAAGAGTTTACAGGATTCTGGCGCCTTTGTAGGGCGGATTAGCGTGAGCGTAATCCGCCCTTGAACCCAGAAGCGGCGGGTTACGGCCGCGCCTAACCCGCCCTACGCCGCCTCTATCGCTACGCGTTGAACCAGCCCACGGCATCGCCGGTGAAGGAAAAATACAGCCCCGCCGCCGTCAGCGCGCAGGAGATGACCTCGATGGCGCTGTCGAGCTGCACGCCGTTGTCGCCGATGACCTGCACCAGCGAGATCAGGGACAGCAGAAGCGCTGCCGCCAGCACCCAGCGTGGCCAGTTCTTGCGCTTCTGCGCCGCGAGCCAGACGAAGAACACCAGCAGCAGGATCATCCCGCCATTCATCACGGTCTGGACCATGATCATGGATTCGGTCGTGCCGCCGCTCGGCGTGCGGTCCTGGAACGCGACTGACAGCGCATCCAGCATCAGCGACAGATACAGCAGCACTTCAAACCACAGCACGTTCTTGGGTACGTTCATCGCCAGCCGGTCATTTCTTATTATTTCTTCGTGTCTCGATCATTCCCTGGGGAATTCCAGTCCCATTTCGCGGTAGCGGTCGGGATCGTCGCCCCAGTTTTCGCGCACCTTGACGAACAGGAACAGATGCACGGGCTGGCCCAGGATCTCGGCGATCTCCTTGCGCGACTCCGCGCCGATCGCCTTGATGGTGGCGCCGCCCTTGCCGAGCACGATCTTGCGCTGGCTTTCGCGCTCGACAAAGATGGTCTGCTCGATGCGAACCGACTTGTCCTTGCGCTCGGTCCAGCTGTCGGTCTCGACGGTGGACTGATACGGCAGTTCCTGGTGCAGCTTGCGATAGATCTTTTCCCGGGTGATCTCGGCCGCCAGATGCCGCATCGGCGCGTCCGACATCTGGTCCTCGGGATAATGGAACGGTCCCGGCGGCACCATCTCGGAAAGGGTCCGGCGCAAATCGTCGACGCCGTCGCCCGACAGCGCCGAGACCATGAATGTATGCGCAAAGCCCAGGCGCTCATTGGCGGCCTTGGCGAGCGCCAGAAGCTTCTCGTGCGGCACCAGATCGATCTTGTTCAGCACCAGGATCTTCTCGTGCTTGACGGTGGCGAGCTTGGCCAGGATCGCCTCGGCCTCCTCGTCGATGCCCGCCTTGGCGTCGAGCAGCACGCAGACGAGGTCGGCATCGTGCGCCCCGCTCCAGGCGGTCGACACCATGGCGCGGTCGAGCCTTCGTTTGGGCGAAAATATCCCGGGCGTATCGACCAGGATGATCTGTGCGTTGTTTTCGATCACGATGCCGCGAATCAGCGCGCGGGTGGTCTGCACCTTGCGCGAGACAATCGTGACCTTGGAGCCGACCAGCGCGTTGACCAGCGTGGACTTGCCGACATTGGGGGCGCCGATCAGCGCGACAAAGCCGCAAGCGGTGGCGGGCACGGCGCCGTCTTCGGGGCTATCCGTCATTGCTGCCGCCGGCGACGCCTTCGCGCGCGATCATCGCGGACGCCGCGACCTTTTCCGCGGCGCGCTTGCTGCCGCCGATGCCTTCGGCCGGCTCCAGTCCCGGCAAATCCACCGCGACGCGAAACTGCGGATCGTGATGCGGCCCGGTGCGCTCGATCTCGCGGTACACAGGCGTCGGCAATCCCTTGCCCTGCGCCCATTCCTGCAGCACCGTCTTGGGATCGCGCAGCGGCCGCCGCGGCTTCCGCATCCGCTCGGTCCAGTTGCGCTCGACGAACTGCGCCGCGGCGGCGTAACCGCCATCGAGGAACACCGCCCCGATCACCGCCTCGCAGATGTCGCCGAGCACGGATTTGCGCAGGCGGGCGCTGGCGCTGGCGCCGACCGCGCCGAGCTTGATGTCGTCGAACAGTCCCAGCGACTTCGCGACATCCGCGCAGCTCTCCTTGCGCACGAGATCGGCCAGCCGCTTCGACAGCTCGCCCTCGTCGGCGCTCGGAAAGGCGCGGTACAGCATGTCGGACACGATCAGCCCGAGCACGTGATCGCCGAGGAATTCCAGACGCTGGTAGCTGTCGGCGCGCTTGCGCGCCGATTTCAGCGCGGAAACGTGGGTGAAGGCGGTGGTCAGCAAAGCGGGATCGGCGAATTTGTGTCCGATCCGCTCCTCGATCGCAGCAGTTGCCGCCTTGGCGCTGATTTTCCTGCGCTTCTTTTTCGCAGCCACCGGCTCGTGGCCAACGTCGGGCTCGGGGTTTGCTTCGCCCGATGACGGCGCGGTCTGGATTTCAGGCTTTTCGTCGTTCATCGCACGATTTTGAATATGCGATTCCAGCGCACCGCGGTGGGCCAGCGCCAGAACATCCAGGCGTGTTCGCCCTCGGCAATCGAGAAGAAAATCATCTGCGCCCGGCCGACGATGTTCTCGAACGGCACGTAGCCGACCGCCGACAGCACCCGGCTGTCGGTCGAGTTGTCGCGGTTGTCGCCCATCATGAAGAAGTGGCCGGCCGGGACGTTGTAGACGTTGGTGTTGTCGTAGAAGCCGTTGTCGACGCAATCCAGCGATTCATAGCTGACGCCGTTCGGCAGCGTTTCCTTCCAGCGCTTTACCCGCGCGGTGGCGTCGGCGGAGCCGCAGGGGTCCTCGCCGATGAAGTCGCTGAGCCGCTCGCGTTTTACCGGCACGTCGTTGATGTAGAGCAGCCCTTCCTTCATCTGGATGCGGTCGCCCGGCAGCCCGATCACGCGCTTGATGTAGTCGGTGGTGTCGTCCTTGGGCAGGCGGAATACCACGACGTCGCCCCGGTTCGGCTCGGAGCCGAAAATGCGCCCCGAAAACAGCGGCGGCGACAGCGGGATCGAGTAATGGCTGTAGCCGTAGGAATATTTCGAAACGAACAGATAGTCGCCGACCAAGAGCGTGGCCTTCATCGAGCCGGACGGAATGTTGAAGGGCTGGAACAGGAAGGTGCGGATCACCAGCGCAATCAGCAGAGCGTGGATCACGACACGGATGGTTTCGCCCACGCCGCTTTCAGTTTTTGTTCCGGATGTCACGCTCATCGCTTTCCCAATTCCCCGCTGCGATTCGTCCGCGCGGTGGCAGAGCATTTTCCTCACGCGGAAAGCTGGTCGCTTCGCGTCGAGAAAGTGCCCCTGATGCTGCTGTTGAAAGCCAATCCTGGCGCAAACCCGAATTCGCTCTGGCCTCGATCCAACCTGCGGCGTTTTAGACCGTTGTTCGCAGCCGCGCAATCAACGGCCGCATCAAAACTTGCCAATCCATTGAAAAACCTTGGATTTTTAGTTTTGCGACAAACCGCCGGCTGAACCGCCCCGAACGCGTCACGGTTTGCCCGGGGCGACCGCCGAAATTATGACGAAGGCCTGCGCCAGCGGCCAGTCATCGGTGATGGAAAGGTCGATCCGCGCCTCATATCCCTCCGGCGTCAGCGCCTCGAGCCGGGTCAGCGCCCCGCCCGTCAGCAGCATGGTCGGACGGCCGCTCGGCAGGTTCACCACCCCCATGTCCCGCCACCAGACGCCCCGCCGGATACCCGTGCCGAGCGCCTTGGAGCAAGCCTCTTTGGCCGCGAACCGCTTGGCGTAGGTCGCCACCACCATGTTCTCGTTCTTGGCGCGGCGCCCGGCCTTGGCCCGCTCGGCCTCGGTGAAAATGCGGTCGAGAAAGCGGTCGCCGTGACGCTCGATCACCTTGGCGACCCGGCGGATGTCGATCAGGTCGGAGCCGATGCCGATGATCATGCTTTGCTCGCAGGATTCTGGCTCATGGGCGGCTGGCCCGCCTGATTCGCACCGGCGGCGTGGCGGCCGCGGTCCATCGCGGCCCGCATCGCGCGCACCGTCTCGGCGAGACCAACGAACAGCGCCTCCCCGATCATGTAGTAGCCGATATTGAGTTCGACGATCTCGCCCACGCCCGCGATCTGCTCGGCGGTCTGGTAATCGAGGCCGTGGCCGGCGTGGACTTCGAGACCTGCCGAGCGCGCCAGCCGCGCGCCCGCCACGATGCGCTGCCATTCCGCGTCCGCTTTGGCCGCATGGCCGTCGGTCACGGCGTCGCACCAGGCGCCGGTGTGGATTTCGATCACCGGCGCGCGCAGCCGTGCCGCCATTTCGATCTGGTGCGGATCGGCGGAGATGAACAGCGACACCCGGATGCCGGCCTCGTTCAGCCGCGCGATGAACGGGGCCAGCGCGTTGTGCTGTCCGACCACGTCGAGGCCGCCCTCGGTGGTGAGTTCCTCGCGGCGCTCGGGCACCAGGCACACCGCGTGGGGTTTTGTCGCCAGCGCGATGCCCAGCATGTCGGACGTCGCCGCCATCTCGAAATTCAGCGGCTTCGAGATTTCGGCCTTCAGCCGCGCCATGTCGTCGTCGCGGATGTGGCGGCGATCCTCGCGCAAATGCGCGGTGATGCCGTCGGCGCCGGCCTCGATCGCCAGCAGCGCCGCGCGCACCGGATCGGGATTGCGCCCGCCGCGTGCGTTGCGAAGGGTGGCGACGTGATCGACATTGACTCCGAGGCGCAGCGGAGGATGGGGCATTGAAGGACTCGCGGGAAACTAGACAGTGAAGCTATCCATTGACGCGCTCGACCCGGGCGACCACGGCCTTGGCGCGCAACTGGGCGATAATAGCGCTGAGATGCTTGAGGTCATAGACCTCAAGATCGATGGTCAGCTCCGTAAAATCGGGCGAGCGGCGGAACATGCTGATGTTGTCGATATTGCCGTCATGCTCGGCGATCACGGTCGCGACCTGGGCGAGGCTTCCGGGCTCGTTGACGTTGTCGACCATGATCCGCGCCGGAAAGCGCTGCGGCGTCGATTCGTCGACATCCCAGCGCACATCGAGCCAGCGCTCCGGCTCTTCCTCGAAATCCTTCAGCGCCGGTGACTGGATCGGATAGATCGTGATGCCCTCCCCCGGCGTGACGATGCCGACGATGCGGTCGCCCGGCACCGCACCGCCGTTCGGCGCGAACTTGACCGGCAGATCGGAATTGATGCCGCGCACCGGGATCGCCGAGGGGCTGCGCGAAGGATCCGGCGGCGATTTCAGCTTCAGCTTGACCGCAAGGCTCTTCTTGGCGCCAAAGCGCGCGACCCGCTCTTCCTTGTAGTCGGGATACATCGCCCGGGCGACGTCGGAGGCCTTCATCTCGCCGCGCCCGACCGCCGCCATCACATCGTCGATCGAGGCGCGCGCCAGCCGCGGCAAGGCGCCCTTGAGCTTGTCGTCGGCGTATTCGATCTTGGCGCGCACGAACAGCCGCTCGACGATGCGGCGGCCGAGGCCGGCATATTGATCCCGCACCGCGGTGCGGGTCGCCCGCCGGATCGCCGCGCGCGCCTTGCCGGTCACGGCCAGCGATTCCCACGCCGAGGGCGGCGCCGACTGCGCCTCCGAGGTCAGAACCTCGACCTCGTCGCCGTTCTGCAGCTCCGATGACAGGGGCGCGAACTTGCCGTTGATCTTGCAGCCCACCGCCGAGTTGCCGACATCGGTATGCACGGCATAGGCGAAATCGATCACGTTGGCCTGCCTCGGCAGCGCGATCAGCTTGCCCTTCGGCGTGAAGCAGAACACCTGGTCGTGGAACAGCTCGAGCTTGGTGTGCTCCAGAAATTCTTCCGGATTGGCGCTGTCCGACAGGATCGCGATGGTGTGACGCAGCCAGGCGAAGGCGTTGGATTCGCGCTTCAACAGTTCGGTCGGCGAGCCCACGCCGTCCTTGTAGAAGGCGTGCGCGGCGATGCCGAATTCGGCGATCTGGTCCATCTCCTCGGTGCGGATCTGCAGTTCGACGCGCTGGTTACCGGGGCCGATCACGGTGGTGTGGATCGAGCGATAATCGTTCTGCTTCGGCGTCGAGATGTAGTCCTTGAACCGGCCCGGCACCACGGGCCAGGTGGTGTGCACGACACCGAGCGCGCGGTAGCAGGATTCGACGTCATCAAGCACCACGCGGAAGCCGAAGATGTCGGACAATTGCTCGAAGCCGACCGACTTGCGCTCCATCTTGGTCCAGATCGAAAACGGCCGCTTGCGCCGGCCATAGACATGCGCGGTCACCCCGTTCTTCTGCAGGTTCTTGGAGAGCTGGCTTTCGATTTCGCCGATCAGGTTGCGGTTGCGCTCGGCCAGCGAATCCAGCCGCTGCATCACCACCGAATAGGCTTCCGGATCGAGCGAGTGGAACGACAGGTCCTCGAGCTCCTCCCGCATCTCCTGCATGCCCATGCGGCCGGCGAGCGGCGCATAGATGTCGAGCGTCTCCTCGGCGATCCGGTGGCGCGAGGCGGGCGGCACGAATTCCAGCGTCCGCATGTTGTGCAGACGGTCGGCGAGCTTGATCAGCAGCACGCGGACGTCGTCGGAGATCGCCAGCAGGAGCTTGCGCAGGTTCTCGGCCTGCTTGGCCTCGCGCGAGACGAGCTCCAGCCGCTTCAGCTTGGTCAGCCCCTCGACCAGCGCGCCGATCTCCGGGCCGAACAGCTTGTCGATTTCGGCGCGGGTCGCCTCGGTATCCTCGATGGTGTCGTGCAGCAGGGCAGCGACGATGGTGGCATCGTCGAGCTTGAGATCGGTGAGGATCGCCGCGACCTCGAGCGGATGCGAGAAATAGGGATCGCCGGAGGCGCGGGTCTGCGTGCCGTGCGCCTTCATGGCGTAGACATAGGCGCGGTTCAAAAGGTCTTCGTCGGTATCCGGGTTGTAGGACCGGACGCGTTCAACCAGGTCGTATTGCCGCATCATCCGAGAACGCGGCGCCTTGGCCGGTTTCGCCGGCGCAGGCGCAGGCGCAGGCGGCGCCACGGCGACCGATTCGGTCGCGGCCTGCATCTGGGGTGCACTGCGGCGCCAATACGCCATCAAATCCCTGCCTTCACATGCGGGCTTCAAGCTCGCGCTTTGAGGTGACCTAACCTAGTCCCTCCCGCGCCAGGCAGCACCTCTGTTGCGCCGCCAAAATGCTCGTTCGGGACCGACCGGGGCGCAGTATGACGCCAATCCGGCATTCCCTCGATCAAATCGGGGTCAGCCGTACCGGAATCCATCCGTGCCCGTGATAGGCCCATGGTAACCACGAAAACGTCAACAAAAGCAAAGGCCCGGATCAATGTCCGGGCCTTGGGTCAGATCGGCGGGGTTGATACATCCCCGGATTGCAAGCCTGCAGATTTACTACTCGTCTTCTTCGGGCTGCTCTTCCGGCGGCGCCAGGCCCTCGAGGCCCTTCAGCAGTTCCTCTTCGGTCATGCGCTCGACAGCAACTTCGGTGTCGTCGGCGTCGACGCTGGCGCCAGCCGAGCCGATCAAGGGCACGGTATCGGGCTCGGGCTCGTCCACTTCGACGAATTTCTGCAGCGAATGCACCAATTCCTCGCGCAAATCCTCTGGAGAAATGGTGGAATCTGCAATTTCGCGCAGCGAGACGACCGGGTTTTTGTCATTATCCCGATCAACCGTAAGTTGGGAGCCGGATGAGATCATGCGGGCGCGGTGCGCCGCCAACAGGACCAGATCGAACCGGTTGTCGACCTTATCAATGCAATCTTCTACGGTGACGCGCGCCATCGACTGTCGCCTTCGCTAATGGGACCGAATATGTTGATTATGCCCGGTAGTTATAGGGGCCGGCGCCTTTGCGCAAGACCATTTTGTGATTTGCCTTCCCAAACGGCTCTGGTAACCCGTGCCGAGGGCCCCGAAAGCGAAGCGCCCGGACCTGCGGCGGCGCTGCCCAGGACAAGAATTCGCTTCATTGCCACGTCAAAAGTATTGGCCTTTTCGCCCTTGCCATACCATATTTGGAGTGGTGTTGGTCGGGGCCAAACTCACCGAACTTTGGGCAGCAAATCCTGGAAATGCGCGGCCGGTTGCCGCTGCGCCAAAAACGTTAACAACAACGCGAGAAACTGAATGTCCCCTTCGTCCACCAACAAGATCGCGCTCTTTATCGACGGCGCCAACCTCTACGCGACCGCCAAGACACTCGGTTTCGACATCGACTACAAACGCCTGCTGAAGGAATTCCAGAGCCGCGGGACGCTGTTGCGCGCGTTCTACTACACGGCGATCATCGAGGATCAGGAATACTCGTCGATCCGTCCGCTGATCGATTGGCTCGATTACAACGGCTATACCGTCGTCACCAAGGCGACCAAGGAATTCATCGACGCCAGCGGCCGCCGCAAGGTCAAGGGCAACATGGATATCGAGCTCGCGGTCGACGCCATGGAGCTCGCCGAGCATGTCGACCAGATCGTGCTGTTTTCCGGCGACGGCGATTTCCGCTCGCTGGTCGAGGCGGTGCAGCGCCGCGGCGTGCGGGTCACCGTGATCTCGACGATTTCGAGCCAGCCGCCGATGATCGCCGACGAGTTGCGGCGCCAGGCCGACGTCTTCACCGATCTGGTGGAGCTGCAATCCAAGCTCGGCCGCGATCCGTCCGAGCGTCCCGCCCCGCGCGAGCCACGCCACCACGCGCCGCAATTCCTGCAGCGTGCGACCACGATGGCGCCGAGGGGCGATGACGACGATTTCGACGACTGAGAAAAACAAGGCCGGCCGCCCGACGCGGCTCGCTTCGCTTCCCGCCGAACCCGATCGCAATTGTCCGCTCTGTCCGAGGCTCGTCAGCTTCCGCGAGGCAACGCGCGCGCGTGAACCAGCCTGGTTCAATTCGCCGGTGCCCGCGTTCGGCGATCCCAACGGCCGGCTCCTGATCGTCGGCCTCGCGCCGGGGTTGCAGGGCGCCAACCGCACCGGGCGTCCCTTCACCGGCGATTTTGCCGGCGACCTGCTCTATGCCACCTTACTCGAATACGGCTTCGCCAAGGGCGTCTATCAGGCCCGGCCCGACGACGGGCTGAGGCTGGTCGACTGCCGGATCGGCAACGCGGTGCACTGCGTGCCGCCGCAGAACAAGCCGCTGCCGGCGGAGATCAACACCTGCCGGCCATTCCTCGTCGCCACACTGGCCTCGATGCCAAGGCTGCGCGCGATCGTGGCGCTCGGCCGCATTGCGCACGAATCGACGCTGAAGGCGCTCGGCCTGCGCAGCGCAGCGGCGCCGTTCGCACACGGCGCAATCCACCAGGCCGGCAACGTGAAACTTTACGACAGCTATCATTGCTCGCGCTACAATACCAACACCCGGGTACTGACCCCCGACATGTTCCGCAGCGTGTTCGCGAGGATCAAAGCGGATCTGGATTAAGGCGATCCGTAGGGTGGGCATTGCGAAGCGTGCCCACATCTTCGCGCAGTGTCTCGGGAATGGTGGGCATGACGCTGACGCGCCTTTGCCCACCCTGCAGACTAAACCCGGTTTTCCTTCAGCCACGCCAGCACATCCCCCGCGTTCCGGTCGGGCGGAAACACTGGATAGAACACGTGGGCAATGCGGCCGTCATCGACGATCAGCGCCAGCCGCTTGATCAGCGTCAGGCCCGCCACCTCCATGGTCGGTAAATCGAGCGCACGCGTCAGCTGCAGCTTTTCGTCGGACAGCACCGGGAACGGCAGATGCAGCCGCGAGGCCATCTCGGTCTGGTAGGCGTTGCTCTGCGTCGACAGGCCGAACACCTGCGCGGCGCCGGCGGTCTTCAGTTCCGCGAACAGGTCGCGGAACGCGCAGGTCTGCGGCGTGCAGCCGCGCGCGCCCGGGATCATGTCCCAGTCGTCGACCAGCGCGATCTTGCCGGGCTCGCCGGTCCTGGGATAAGCGAACACCACCGTGCGTCCCGGCAGCGCCGACAACGTTACCGAAGTATCGTCGGTGGCGACCAGGCCGATCGGCGGAAGGGTCATGCCCACAAGATGCGCTGCCGCGCCGTCATCGGCCGGCGCCGGAATCTTGCTCCAGTCGACTTCAAGCAGATTTCTCTGGTTCATCTCACAATTCTCCATCGGTCGTCGTTGCGAGGACCCCTTGCGACGAAGCAATCCACCCTTGTGTCCGCCAGAACTGGATTGCTTCGCTTCGCTCGCAATGACGGATAGACATATTGATGGCCATTATCCCCGCGCCCGCAGCAGGCGGCCCTTCTCCCTGCCCCAGTCGCGCTTCTTTTCGCTCTCGCGCTTGTCGTGCAGCTTCTTGCCCTTGGCCACCGCCAGCAGCAGCTTGGCGCGGCCGCGCTCGTTGAAATAAAGCTTTAGCGGTATCAGCGTCATGCCCTCGCGCTCGACCGCGCCCATCAGTTTGTTGATCTGCTTGCGGTGCAGCAACAGCTTGCGCGGCCGCTTCGGCTCGTGGTTGAAGCGGTTGGCCTGCAGATATTCCGGGATATTGGCGTTGATCAGCCAGACCTCGCCGTCCTTGGTATCGGCATAGGATTCCGCGATGGTGGACTTGCCGCTGCGCAGCGACTTGACCTCGGTGCCGGTCAGCGCGATTCCCGCCTCCAGCGTGTCCTCGACGGCATAGTTGAACCGGGCCTTGCGGTTCTCCGCGACGACCTTGATCGCGCGCTGGTTCTTTTCGGCCATGATGGAATTATCTCAGGAAAACGAAAGGGATAGCACTCTGTCCGCACGCGTGCACGTCAAGACTTTTTGAGCAGGTCGCGGATCTCGGTGAGAAGCTCGACCTCGGGGGTCGGTTTCGCCGGCGCGGCTTCGTCCTTGCGCTTCAGGGTATTCATGGCGCGGATGACGATGAACAGCACGAACGCAATGATGATAAAATTCAGCGTCAGCGTGAGGAAATTGCCCCAGGCCAGCACCGCGCCCTGCTTCCTGGCATCGGCCAGATTGCCGGCGGTGACCGCCTTCGACAGCGGTATGTAGTAATTGGAGAAATCGAGCCCGCCGGTGATCGCGCCGATGATCGGCATGATGATGTCGTTGACCAGCGAGTTCACGATGGCGCCGAAGGCCACGCCGATGACGACGCCGACCGCGAGGTCGACGACGTTGCCCTTCATGGCGAATTCGCGAAATTCCTTCAGCATCCGCAGCCCCTTCTCTTCAACGTCACGAACCGGAAGACTTATGGCGGCAATATCGAAAGGCCTTAGTTGATCAGGCCCGCATGCACCATCGCGCTGCGCACCGCCACCCGGGTGGGTTCGGTCACCGGCACCATCGGCAACCGCAGCGTCTCGTCCATCTTGCCGAGCAGCGACAGCGCGTATTTCACCGGCGCCGGGTTGGACTCGATGAAGAGGTTGGTGTGCAGCGGCATCAGCTTGTCGTGCAGCTTGAGCGCGGTCGCAAGATCGCCCTTCTGCCAGGCCAGGTGAAATTCGGAGCACAGCCGCGGCGCCACGTTTGACGTGACGGAGATGCAGCCGTGGCCGCCATGGGCCATGTAACCGAGCACGGTGGCGTCTTCGCCCGACAGCTGGTTGAAATCCTCGCCCATCTTGGCGCGCTGCTGCGAAACCCGCACCATGCTCGCGGTCGCGTCCTTGACGCCGGCGATGTTCTTCAGTTCGAACAGCCGCGCCATGGTGTCCACGCTCATGTCGATCACCGATCGCGGCGGGATGTTGTAGATGATGATGGGAATGCCGATCGCGTCGTTGATCGCCTTGAAGTGCTGATACATGCCCTCCTGGGTCGGCTTGTTGTAGTACGGCGTCACCACCAGCACCGCGTTGGCACCGGCCTTTTCCGCATGCTGGGCAAGTTCGACCGCCTCCCTGGTCGAATTGGAGCCGGCGCCGGCAACGACGGGAACGCGGCCCTTCGCCTCGTCGATGCACCATTCGACGACGCGCTTGTGCTCGTCATGGCTGACGGTCGGGCTTTCGCCCGTGGTGCCGACCGGCACCAGGCCGTGGGTTCCCTCGGCGATCTGCCAGCTCACCAGCGCGCGGAACGCCGCCTCGTCGAGCGAACCGTTCTTGAAGGGCGTGACCAAGGCGGTGAACGATCCCCTGAAATTCGTCTTGGCTGCCATGGACTTCCTCCGAACGCTCGTTTTGCGGCCTTGCCGTACTGCAAGTGGTCATTCATATCGGGTCTGACGGCGCGGCGAAAGGCCCGCGCCGGTCCGATGTCCGCCCGAGGCTGGCCGCGATTTTGCCGCGGTGGTGGCGCACAGATCGTCTTGTCCCCCGCGTATTTTAGTATTTTGTCCACATATTCAATCAAATAGAGCTAGGGCTCAGCGATTGAATGATTCGCCGCGAAAGAAGGCCGTGACCCCATCCCGCCGCCCAGCCGCGTTGCGATCGACAACCTTGGCAACTTGCCTGGCGCTCGCCGTCGGATTGTCGGCGTTGACCGGGGACGCCTGGGCGAAACCCAAAAAAGTTCCCTTGCCGAAGCCGCGGCCGATCGCGCGCAACGTCGTGCCCAAGACAGACGCCAAGACAACCTCCAAGACAAACCCCAAGACCGAGCCCCCAGGCAAGAACGCGGCAAAGACCGCGGCCAAGAATACCGCTCCCGCTGCGGCGCGGACTCCCGCGGCTACGGCGCTCCCTCCCGCGACGCGCCAGCATGCGGCCTTGCCGCCGCCGCGCAAGCCGCCGCCGCCTCCAGCCGCCATGGCCGCGACATCGTCGACCTCTCAGGCCGATACCGATGCGCTGGAGAACGTCATCGACCTCGTGCGCAAGCACAGGCCGGCGGACGCGAGCCAGGTCGAAGCCACCATCGCCGATCCGGTGGCGCGGAAACTCGCCGAATGGATCATCCTGCGCAGCGACGACAACGGGGCGTCGGTCGAGCGCTATCGCGCCTTCATCGCCGGCAACCCGAGCTGGCCGTCGCAGACCTTCCTGCGCCGCCGCCTCGAGGCGGCGCTGTGGGACGATCATCGCGACGACGCCACGGTATGGGCTTGGTTCGAGAACGAATCGCCGCTATCGGCCAAGGGCAAGTTCGCGCTGGCGCGGGTGATGCTCTCGCGCGGCGACCGCGCCAACGCCGAGCGACTGGTGCGCGACGCCTGGCGCAACGATGCGATGTCCGAGGATACCGAGAGCACGGCGCTCGACCTGTTCGGCGCGCTGCTGACGCCGGGCGACCAGAAGGCCCGGATGGACCTGATGCTCTACGGCAGCGAGCACGAGGCGGCGTTGCGCGCCGCCAGGCGGCTGGGAGCCGCCGAGGTCGCGCTGGCCAAAGCGCGGATCGCCTCCTATCGCAAGGCCTCCAACGCCAGGGCACTGCTGGACGCGGTTCCGCGCGAACTGCATGGCGATCCCGGCTACATCTTCAGCCGGATCCAGCTGCTCCGCCGTGAAGAGAAATTCGCGGAAGCCGCCCAGCTCATGCTCGGCGCGCCAAAAGACCCGGCGCGCCTCTACAATGTCGACGAATGGTGGATCGAGCGGCGCCTGCTGTCGCGCAAGATGCTCGACATCGGCGAACGCCGCACCGCCTATCTGATCGCGCGCGACGCGGCGCTGCCCGCGCGCGATGTCTACAAGACCGAGCAGGAATTCACCGCGGGCTGGATCGCGCTGCGCTTCCTGACCGACCCGGCACTGGCCGCGCAGCATTTCGCCCGCATCGGGGTGGGCAGCGTCAACCCGACCACGCTGGCGCGCGCCGGCTACTGGCAGGGCCGCGCCGCGGAAGCTGCGGGCCACACCCAGGAAGCGCGCGCCGCCTATACGGCGGCGTCGGCGCAATCGACCAGCTATTACGGCCAATTGGCGCGGGCAAAACTCGGCCTTCCCCAGATCGAACTGAATGCCGCCCCGGCCGGCCGGGGCCGCGGAATCGAGCGGCTGGAGATCGTTCGCGCCGCGCAACTGCTCTACAATCTGGACGAGCGTGAAATCGCGGTGCCGATTTTCGCCGACATGGGAGAGAACGGCGATTCCGACGCGCTGGTGGGCCTCGGCGAACTGGCCTCCCGCTACGGCGACGCGCGCAACATGCTGCTGGTCGGCAAGGCCGCGCTCAATCGCGGACTGCCGTTCGATTTCTACGCTTATCCGGTGACGGGCATTCCGCCTTTCAAATCGATCGGGCCGGACGTCGAGCAGAGCATCGTGTTCGCCATCGCGCGGCAGGAAAGCGCCTTCAATCCGGCCGTGGTGTCGCCGGCGCAGGCCTACGGGCTGATGCAGGTGACGCCGGATGCGGGCCGCTATGTCTGCAAGAAATACGGCGCCAGTTTCGACCTCGGCCGGATGAAGAACGATCCGATGTATAACGCAGCCCTCGGGGCCGCCGAACTCGGCGGGTTGATCGAGGACTATCGCGGCTCCTACATCATGACGTTTGCGGCCTACAATGCCGGCCGCGGCAGCGTCAAAAAATGGGTCGATCGCTACGGCGACCCGCGCGATCCCAGGGTTGACGCGGTCGACTGGGTCGAACTCATCCCGTTCTCCGAGACCCGCAACTATGTGCAGCGGATCATGGAGAATTTGCAGGTCTATCGCGCGCGATTCGGCGGCGGCACGCGGTTGCAGATCGAGGCCGACCTGCACCGCGGCGCGACGGTCGAGTAAGGCACGGCCCGACCCGCCCTCGCTCGAAAGCGCTCACCGGCGCCGCAGATGCTTCAGTAGGCACATTTGTTACAGGGCGCAGCCGCATCCTTGCGAGAAAAAGTGGACTGCCTCATCTTGCGGTATTCCGGATCGTTGTAGACATCGAGCACCGCGTGCGTGCTGACGTCGCCGATAACGTGCTTGCCTTCACCGTCCATGCAGCACAATGCGACTTTGCCACTCGCCATGATCGACAGCTCAAACCAGCGGACACACCCGCTCGGAGGAACGGGCCGGTCGGCACCGGCCTCGACCTGGCCAGTCCAGTTATTGGCGCCGATCAGAAAGGGATTGAACCGCGGATAACGCTGCCTGACGAAACTGACGAACTCACGGTCACGAGGCGTGCCATCCGTCACGCGCGATATCATCACCGGATGCGAAAACCGGCCCCCGGCGACCATTTCATGCAGAGTGTCGAGGTTTGCTAGGGTCCGGTCGAGTGGCAGCTGCATAAGATTTTCATATGCGCGCGCCTCGATTTCGTTCAACGAAATCCACAAATGCGCAACTTTACCGATGGCGCTGACTTTCTCCAGATTCTCCTTCGTGAGGGGTGAACCATTTGAGAACAAGCGAAGTTGGGCATTGGGCAGTTGTTCGTTGATCTTGGCACAGACGGAAAATATGCGCTTGTCCAGGAATGGCTCGTTCACCTTGAACGGAGCGATGAAGAAAGGAACATCAGCCGGAACCTTCTTTAAATCTGTGATTATCTTGTCGATCAACTCGTCCGACATCCTGTCGCCCTGGCGATCCATCTTCGGATATGGGCAGAACGTGCAGGCCGCGTTACATAGAGCGAGCGTTTCAATGTGCACTTCATACGGAAAGTCGACATACGGGCTGCGTCTGAAATGGGCAATGTTGACCTGCGCCAGAATGTCCTCGGTTCCCACGCGACCGTACGGGCGCGCGGAGAATTCCTGCAGGATCGTGACCCAGAGATTGGCTTCCTGGTCGTTCAGCTGCGACGCCCGTCGCAATTTGTCGATATGAACCTGGGTGGGCACCTGCATAAACTCGCCTATGCCCCAATAGCGAAAGGCCTCCCCGTTGTTGGGTTGCCTGGCAGCGAGATTGGCCGCGGTCCGCGCGAGGAGCGGCCAGTTCCTCTCGGCAAATAGCTTCATGAGTTGCAAGCTGTCAGGACTGCTGCTAATCACGTTCATCGGCGGCCGCTTAATTGCTGAATTTGGAAGAATACGCACGACTCTAGGTGCTATCCGAAACGGCTGTCAATACGAGACAACGCCCACGGGAATCGGCCGACAGCTCATCAATTTTTGGCTTCGTCGGGACGCATTTATCGCTCCACTGGTTTCAGCAACGCCAGAGGCCCGATTTGGGGCTTCTGACTTCGGCGCACCGTGTTCGGCCTCCGACAGTTTGCTGATACGCCGCGCGGTCCGGCGGCATCCGACTCATGGTGGCTGTCTAGAAAGACCATTGATCCCCAGGTCGAATTGGCATAACCGCGTTTATGGTCCAAAATCGGCCCTGATGATTTTGATATCTAGGGCTGCGGCAGATGAATGACCATGAGAGCGATCTTCTAAGCGACCTTCTTCGCGCAACGCGCCTGACCTCGGTCGTTGATATCGGAGCAAATCCAATCGACGGCTATCCCCCTTATAAAATGATGCTTGAGCGGCGGCTTTGTCGCGTCATCGGCTTTGAGCCACAGGAAAGCGCGCTTGCAGCGCTGAATGCGCGGAAGAGCGATCTGGAAACCTATTTCCACCATGTTGTCGGGAGCGGTCATAAAGGAAAGCTGCGCGTTTGCAGCACGCCGGGAATGACAAGTCTGCTGTTGCCGGATCAGACTGCGCTTTCTCATTTTGAAAAATTCGCCGAATGGGGCACCGTAATCGGCGAACATTCCGTCCAGACTCGTCGCCTCGACGACATATCGGAGATCGAAGATCTGGATTTCCTGAAAATCGACGTGCAGGGCTCAGAACTTGCTATCTTCGGAAGCGGACGGAAGAAACTGAAGCAAGCGGTCGCGATCCATACCGAGGTTTCGTTTCTCTGTCTGTACAAGGAGCAGCCGACATTCGGGGACATTGACGCCGAGCTGCGCAAGCAGGGCTTCATCCCGCATGCCCTTGCGGCCGTCAACAAGCGCATGATTGCCCCGCTGAATGACCCATCCAATCCGTATGCAGCCATGAACCAGCTCTTGGAGGCCGACATCGTCTACGTGCGAAACTTTATGCGGTCTTCCGAAATGACGGATGAGCAACTGAAGCATCTCGCGATGATCGCCCACCATTGCTACAACTCGTTCGACCTTGCGGTGAACTGCATGCACCATCTGAGCGCACGGAAGGCGATCTCGGATCAGTCGGTATATGATTATATGGCGGCTCTTAAACTCCCACAACGTGAGATGGACGCTTAGGGAGATATCGTGCAAGGTGCTTTGATCGACTCCACTGCGAAGCTTTCCGGGTGCTGGCCCGCACAATATCGTTCCCACATTCCGATAAAAGCTGCCTCGATGTGCCGCGCGAAACCCTTCGTGTCGAAGAGCGGATAAGCCTTCCGGTTGACCGATAGCCTCGCCTTTAGCGCGGCGAGGAAATCCCTCTCCCGAGCCAATTTCAATGCCAGCGCCTCGTATTCATCGAGCGAATGAGTGGTCAGGTCCGACAACCCGACCGCATTTAGGAGGCTGGCGGCCACGCGGCTCGCGAAAGTCGGTCCCGAGCATGTCAATACGGGCAAGCCGGCCCACAGCGCATCGCTTGCGGTCGTATGCGCGTTGTAGGGCAGTGTGTCGATGAAGAGGTCAGCGAGGCGATGGCGCTCTAGGTGATCCGCCGGTGCCGCGCGAGGTGCAAACACCAGCCTGTTGGCAGAAACTCGACGCTTTTCCGCTTCCAGACACAAGTTCTTCCTAGCGGTTTCGCCTGGGTCGAGCAACCAAAGAACGCTGCCATCAATTGCCTGCAAGAGACGCATCCAAACGTCAAATACATCGGGCAATATCTTGAAAGCATTATTGAACGAACAGAAGACAAAACCTTCCTGCGGCAAACCCGCCTGCTGGCGCGTCGGCAGGTTCTGCGATATCTGCCGCTTGTTATCGTTTGGCTGATAGCAGTCTGGCAGATACACGACTTTTTCAGCGTAAAACTCGTGCTGATCTTCTGGGATCACGATACGATCGGCCAGGATATAATCGATGTACTCGGCTCCCATAGTGCCGGGATAGCCGAGATAGTTGACTTGAATCGGCGCGGGCCTTCGCGCGAAGATCTTCGGACGGCCTCTTTGAGTAAATCCGTTCAAATCGATGGCGATATCAGTCTCCAGCTTTTGGAGAAGGTTGACTACTCCCTGATCGCTCTGCAAGCGGACATCCACGAAACGATCAAACGAACCTTTCAGCCGTTCACGCATTTCGCCGGCTTGGTCAGGACCGAGCGATATCGCCGTCGTTTCGAATTGAGAGCGGTCATGGGCTTCAAATAGGCCGGCGGTCAGGTGGGCCGTGGCATGATTATGGAAGTCGGACGAACAATATGCGATCCGCAGGGGTTTCCGATGGCTGGGCCTTCTCCGGGGGTGGAAACTGCCGTTGGGCGGGCATTTGTTCATCACGAAATTCCTGGCGCATATCAACTCATCGGATGGGGATTTAGCTACGGCAGGGAATGGATTTGCCAGGATCCCCCTGCGAACCGCAGAAAACAGTTGGGCCGTTAACCCTTCCAGGTCACTCCAGTCGCAGAGGCGGATTTTGGCATCGAGATAGTCACCTGCCCCGAATGGCATGTTCGGCGAAATCGAGAGCGCTTTGCCGAGCGCATCCTTTACGCCGTCGTAATCCCCAAGTTCCCTGAGCGTGTTGGCGAGATTATAGTAATACTCCGGATTATTCGAATTTATCCGCAACGCATTCTTGTGGCTGACAATCGCTTCCTCAAGTTGGCCGAGTTTTTGGAGTGCGTTACCCCGGTTCGAATGGGCTTCGGAATAGTCAGGGTTAATCTTCAAGGCATTGTCAAAACTGGCGAGCGCACCGACGAATTGAGCATGTTGAAGCAGGATGCTTCCCCGGTTGAGGTAAGCTTCGACGTATCCGGGGTTTAGCGCAATCGCCTTGTCGAAGTTCGCGAGCGCATCGTCTTGCAGTCCCAGGGCAAGAAGCACATTACCGTAATTGAAGGCGCAGGCTGCATTCTTCGGGTTTAGTCGAACGGCCTTACGAAGAAGTCGCGAAGCCTCGTCAAAATTGCCTCGCTGACCATTGAGGACACCAAGAAGATGCAGCGCATCAGGTTGGTTCTTGTTGAAAGCAAGTACGAGTTTGTATCCAGCTTCTGCAGCTAGCAAATTTCCCGACTGATGATCCGCAACCGCTCGTTGGAGGATTTGCTCAGGGCCTTCTTGGCGGGAGCGGCTCATCTCTTCTCCAAAAGCAGAAGCGGTTCTGCTTTTGATCTATATGATTTTCAGCAGCCCGGCGACGCTTTTTGCCGCTAAGGCTGGATCCGGCGCGGTCGAGATGATGCCAATTTTTATGGAATCATAGCGCCCTAGTCGTGCCGGCGGCGCTTCTTCAAAGGAACGAAGCTCTGCCTTTCCGGGTCGAGGTAGAAGGGATTGGTGTCGCAATAGGCGCGGCGGCCCGAGGCTGTCGCCAGACACTGCTGATAGCTGTCGAAGCTGCAATCCCCGAGCGAACTGTCGTAATCGGCGCCCTTGATGCAGAACGGATAGTCTCGGGCCTGCGCCAACGAAGGCGTCATGCCGGCCGAAGCCAAAGCGCCAAGGGCGGCTGCTGCCAGCAAAAGATTACGCATCGTTGACCTCCCTGAAGAGCCGCCTTGGAGAAGGCCGGCGATTTTTCGGAAACGTTTCCACGTCAAATCGGACCGGCGACGCAACCTAGCCCAAGTATCGCCGCGCGGCTTGATCTCAAGCAAAGAAAAACCCCCGGCAGTTGCCTGCCGGGGGTCTCTTGGAGAGTTGTCAGATCAGAAGACGCGCTGGGCGCGAACGTTGAAGGTAACCGTGTTCTGGTCCTTGAACTCGTAGAACGCGGTCGGCTTGGTCGCTGCCGGTGACACGGCAGCACCGGTCACGCCCGACATCTTCTGGTCGAGGGCCGTCCACATGACTTCGCCCGAGAACGTCAGGTTCTTGACCGGGGTCCACCGGGTCACGACACCAACCTGGGCGATGTTGAAGTCCGGGTTGCAGGTATAGGTCACGCCCTGGCCTGCAATCGCCGCACCCATGCCGGCGCAGTAGATGGTCTTGCCGGCGCCGTTGTACCTGAGGGCAGCATATGCGCCGAACAGGGACGACGACCAAGTGGGACTCCAGTTGTGGTTAAATGCACCACGGATGCCCCAAGCGTCCGTCTTCTGGATCGAACCGCCGGGTCCGAAGATACCGTCGGCAGAAGCCCCGAACCCAACGCTCTGGTAGGCACCAGCAGCGCCGGTGTTGCCGTACATCGCGAAGGAATTCGGGCTGACGCCGCCGATCACGTAACGAGACGCACCGTTAGCATAGGAGACGTCCATGTTGATGCTGTCGCCAGCTCCGGTCGGGATGTTCTTGATCGACAACGCCAGCATGCCGGCGAAGCCCCAAACATCCGACGGATGACCCGAGGTTTCGTTGGTCGGAATATAGTAATTCGCACGAACGTCATGCGCCGCAGCCGACGCCTGGAACAGACCCCAAGCCTGATCGACGCGCAACTGACCGACGACGTCGGGGGCTGCCGCGCCACCATAGAAGCTGCCGTAGGTGGACCCGCCAGCGACACCCGCTCCGGTGCCGGCCAACCAGGTTGCCGCCGTGCCGTTGCCCGCCGACGTCGCGAGCAACTGCGACTGGTCATAACCCGCCGCGTCTTCCAACGAGATCGAACCCGTCACGCCGTTACCGAACGAAGCGGTATAGGCCAACTGGTTGATGCCCGTGACGTCGTCCTGACCACCGATCAGGAACGAGCTGTTGTTGCCGGGATAACCGGTCCAGGGCGTGCTGTACTGGGAGACAGCCTTACCGATGGTGAACCCAGCGAACTGGATGAAGGCGTAGTAGACGCCGACCGAGGAACCGCCACCGGCGATCGCGTCGGTACCGGTCGTCCAGTTGAACGTCGCATCGAAGAAGGTACGAACGACACCGTATTCGGTGGCCGTACGGGTATCGATGTTGATGTCCTGACGGGCACGGGCGACGTACAAGTTACGGTTCCGGTTGATCTGGCCGGCAGCACCGGCCCACGCCGGTGAGTCGTAGGCGCCCGAACCATTGAACGTGGTGTCGGCACGCAGATAACCACCCAGCTTGATGCAGGTGTCAGTGCCCGGGATGTAGTAGAAACCGGCACCATACAGGGAGCAGATCCTCACGTACTCGACCGCTTTGGCCTTTACGGGAAGATCAGCTGCCTGAGCCCCACTCATGGCGACGAGACCCGCCGCTGAGCCGAGGATTAGGCTCTTAACCATCTTCATGTTAAACCTCCAAGTTGCTCTGTAGGGAAGGTTCCGGATCCGCTGGGTGCAACACCCTTGAGGTTGGTTCCCTTAATCCCTTGAAACCCGCTTAGCCGCTTCGCGCCTTCGGACACTCCCGCATGAACGCGAGGGACTTAAGCGAACCACCTAGAACGGGACGACCTCGGGATGCCCCCCTCCGTCGCAACATCACAATTACCGAAGGGACCTGCACAAGCAATAAAGGAACCGCTCGGAAGGGGTTCGAACAGGCCGTTTTTGAAAGGGTGTTGCACAAATAACACGCAACCGCTATCAAACTTTCCCCGCAAGTCATTGTTCTACATGACTGTTTTCGATTAGTTCCATTTAGCGCTTGATTTGCCGCTTCGTCGTCCCGGCCAGGCGATTCCCCGCCTCAAGCATCGACTCGCGGCCGAATCGAGTGACGTGAGTCTGCCCCGCACGCACCACGAGATCCGCGATCGGAACCGGCGCATTCGCACCCGATCGTGCATATCCTGCCGGCGTCGCGCCGACATAAGCGGACATAAAAAGTGACGGAGATACGGATTTCGATCGCCGCCATCGAGTTCGGCGGCATGATCGAAAACTCAGCATTCTTGTGCTGTTTCTTGTGTCTCGCTGTGGAACGCATTTCCATTCAGGAAGAACAGCCGACATCGTCGCAGCGCGTGCGTGAGCCTCAATCTCGTCGAGCGGCGGGTGCACGCTGCGGTGTCGCCGGGAGTCCCAAAATGGCCCGCGAATTCAGCCGCGGCGAATCTGCCGCTTGCGGCTCGCCCCTGCGTCGGGCATATCCGCCCTAACGGAGCTGTGGCCGAGTGGCTGAAGGCGGCGGTTTGCTAAACCGTTATAGGGTTGTAAAGCCCTATCGAGGGTTCGAATCCCTCCGGCTCCGCCACCTTTCAGCCTTGCCGGCTTCACGGGCGTTGCGCATCCAGCGGAAACCGATCAATGCCCGGATGCATTTTTTCGGGTCCGGAAGGGGCCGCGGCGAGGTCACTGCCGGGATCGTTAATCACGTGACAATCGGTCCACGTGATTCCGTCGTGCGCCAACCACGAGATCAGCTGCGGCACCACCACTCGGGCTCTTGGATGGACATCGTGAAAAAGAACAAAGCCGCGGCGCCAAAGCAGCATCAATGACATGACTCGCTGCCTGACGTCGTCCGCCGTCAAATCGTTATTCCAATCGTGCGATTCGATGTTCCAAAGCACGACCTTCAATCCAAGGCGCTGGAAAAATGGCCCGCTATCGGACGGACGCTGGCCGTATGGCGGACGAAACGCCGGAACGTAGGATTCCGGCAGCGTCTCCTTGATGAGACTCGCGGTGGACGAGATCGAGTCTTGCCATTGCGGCCACAAAGCGTGGGATTTGTGCACCCATCCATGAGCGCCGACGCACAAGCCGGAATAAAGCGCTTTCATCGCGCCGGCGGACGACTCCTGCAAGCGCGCCTGGAATGTCTTCCCCATCACGAAGAATACCGCATTCACCCGATTGCTGCGGACCATCTCGATCGTGCGGTCAGTGTCCTCGGCATTTGCCTCGGGGTGTCCCGGACCACGCGTTGGACCGTCGTCGAACGAAAGCAGGAAATGGCGGTCCCGCAATCCCCAACCCGCGAATTCATTGTCATTGAGGGTCTCGACCTCGCTGTTGAAGCGCGGGAACACGGCCGCCAGCCTGAGCAGTTCGCCCAGGTAGGAACGCTGAAATTCCGTCGCGTCGTCGAACCACGGCCGGTAGCGCGGTTCGATGCTGGAAGCGGAAAACGCCTCCGCCTCGTCTCGCAGGTCGTTCGGATGGGAATCTGCTGGGCAAAACGTTTCATGGGCAGCGCAAGCGGCGGAAGCGATCACATAGTTTCCGGCCAGGATCTTCCACAATTTGCTCCGCAGACGCTGGATCGAGGCGATGTCCATTGCGCCATTGACCCGCAGCCGGTCTTTCAAGGCGTCATCGCCAAGCTTCTCGCTTTCGGCGAGCGCGTGGGCAAAAGCCAGGATCTCGGCGCGCGACGCACGATCGAACTCCGCGGCGGAACTGATGGAATCCGGCCACAAGGCGCGATTGGGAGTCATTTGTCCGGGCGGCTCTCCGGCAAGAATCCTTCCAGGTGCCGAGCCAACAAGAACAAGAATGGCAATCAGCGCGGCTTGGCGAACCCAAATGGAAATCACTTCAAACCTCGCTCCAGTGCCCCCTGCCCCAGATACGGATATCGGCGGATTGATTGCCTCGGCCTCGGTGCGAGAAAGAAGCCGCCGAATTTGGCTCGCGCCCAGGATTGGAACCCAACACCTGATGCCCGCGTCTGACAGACTGCGCGGATGATCTTGTCAGGACCCGCGGCCCAAGTGAAGAGCTTCGGCCCGGCGTTTGTTCCACCGCGAAGCTAGTGCGCCGTCATCCAGGCCCGGGCTTCGCGCTGCGCCGCGGCGATCTCGGCCTCGGACATCAGCTCGGCCACTTCGCGGCGGAGCCGGATGGCATCGGCGCGGCCCTTCAGGGCTGCGAGGTTGAACCACTTGTGGGCCGCGACCAGATTGACGACGCCGGAGCGTCCGCTCGCCCAGTACAGACCCCGCTCGAACAATACGTCGGGGACCGCGCTTGCTTCCACCGGTATTGCCGTATCCTGATCGATGTGCCCCTGAAACATACGCCGTCTCCTTTTTGTTATTGTTGCCGCGTCCCTTTCCGAGCGCGGCTCCTGTCCAACTGCAAAATGTCCCGTTATTCCCGGCGCGCGATCAGCAAAAGTGGAACCCGGTTTTGCGTCCGATCGCGCGCCAATTATCAAAGAGCGCATGATCTGATCGCCAAACCGCCCACACTTTGGCGGATCATGCGCTTGCCGTTTGCCGGCTTGTTAGGATGATCATGGACGATCAAATTTGAAGGGCAGTTTAAACATCGCGATGAATCGGGCGTAAACGCATTGTCCCGCCCTCGCCGGCAAAAATGGCAGAAATGCTTATTTCATCGGGGTTTTACGCGTTCGCGGGATTTGGTTTACGCTGCGATCTTCGCGAAACGATAACCATTCCGGCACGGCACCGGGGAATTCGGCCGTCATCCCGCGCGGAACGGGCGATCCGGCACTGCTCGGCACGCGAGGAAAGGAAAAAGCCGGGGCGAACCGGGTACGCCGCTGCAACCTTGTCATGGGCTCGCCGAAACCGGGATGCGGTGGCGAAGCATGACGAGCGACGCTGGAGGCTGGCAGGACACGACCGCCGCGGAGCCCGCGCGCCGTGGATGACCAGATCAAAATTTGGGGTTGGGGAAATCGAAAGCGCCAGGCGGCGGATGCACCGGCTTTGGGAACGAGGGCGTCGGCGAACACGTCAGGACCAGATTTCACGTTGGGCCTGGAGGCCCGGTGAAATTGCGGAGCTCGAGGAGATCCGCACCGAACGAAGAAAACCTGTTTCTTCTGCCGGACCGGTTTCCGATCGAGCGCCTGAGCTCTTCGAAAGGTCGATCCAGCCGTTTGACCTGATGTCTCGCCGACACCCTCTTTCGTCGACCAGAGCCGCCTATCTAAAATCTGCTTCGGGAAGCAGACCGTCCTGGAGGCTCGTGTGACGTGCCGGCATCAAGTCGCCGGCAATGTTTCAAAGAAGCAAAAGTTACTTCTTCTTCTTGGCGACCTTGCGGGTCTTCTTCGCAGTCTTCTTCACTGCGCTCTTCGCCTTCTTCGCCTTCTTAGCTTTCTTGGCCATGTTGCCCTCCTAAATGAGATGACTTAATCGCTGCGTGCACTCGGGAATTGAAATGCACTCATCCCGAATACACCAACACATTGAAAAAAACAGCGTCCGGCTTAAGGAAGTGTTGACGCGCGAGACGAGAGCGAACGACGCAAGCCGTTCGACAACGCGATAAAGCATTCGCATGACGGCGCCCATTGCCCGCGAAAAACCGCGCGCATCGATTGTAGATTTTGCAAGATTCGCCTGTGCTTTAAGTGTTTTCGTCAATCGCGCACTCGACGGGCGATGCGTGCGCGACCTCGCCGCACGGCGTCGGGACCGGTGAAAGGCGCTCCGCGCGGACTCTGAGTCGCGAAGTTTGGCAACAAAAAAATTTTCACGCTCACCGGCTTCGCGTCTCATCGTCGCTCGCCAAAACCGGATTCTTGAGCGAATCCCCGCTGACCAATTCGGGAGTTGAAATGTTGGTCTCGCGTGCGAGCTTTGCGATTTATGGTGAACGATCGGTGCACGCGCGCATCCGCGACACGCATCGCGGCGATGCGCCGGCGACGATGCCGGCGTCACGAGCCGCCTGCTTCAGATGCCGAGTTTGGATTTGAGCAGGTCGTTGACGGCCTGCGGGTTGGCCTTGCCGCCGGATGACTTCATCACCTGGCCGACGAACCAGCCGACGAGTTGCGGCTTGGCTTGCGCCTGCGCGACCTTCTCGGGATTGGCCGCAATGATGTCGTCGACCACCTTCTCGATCGCGCCGAGGTCGGTGACCTGCTTCATGCCCCGCGCTTCGACCAGCGCGCGGGGATCGCCGCCCTCCTGCCAGACGATCTCGAACAGGTCCTTTGCGATCTTGCCGGAGATGGTGCCCTCGCCGATCAGGTCGACGATGCTTCCGAGCTGCTCGGCCGACACCGGCGAGCCGGAAATGTCCCGGCCTTCCTTGTTGAGCCGCCCGAACAGTTCATTGATGACCCAGTTGGCGGCGAGCTTGCCGTCGCGGGCCTTGTCCGCAAGCTTCGCCAGCACGGTTTCATAGAAGCCTGCGCTTTCACGCTCCGCCACCAGCACGCCGGCGTCGTAGGGCGAGAGGCCGAGATCGACGATGAAACGCGCCTTCTTCTGGTCCGGCAGTTCCGGCAAGCCCGCCTTCAGCTCGGCGACATAGGCCTCGCTGAACTCCAGCGGCAGCAGGTCGGGATCCGGGAAGTAGCGATAATCGTGCGCCTCTTCCTTGGAACGCATCGAGCGGGTTTCGCCCTTGTTGGGGTCGAACAGCCGGGTTTCCTGGTCGATGGCGCCACCGTCCTCGATGATCCCGATCTGGCGCCGCGCCTCGTACTCGATCGCCTGGCCGATAAAGTTGATCGAGTTCATGTTCTTGATTTCGCAGCGGGTGCCGAGCGGCCCTCCCGGCTTGCGCACGGAGACGTTGACGTCGGCGCGCAGGGAACCCTTCTCCATGTCGCCATCGCAGGTGCCGAGATAGCGCAGGATCGAGCGCAGCTTGGTCACATAGGCCTTCGCCTGCTCCGACGAGCGGATGTCGGGCTTGGAGACGATCTCCATCAGCGCGACGCCGGAACGGTTGAGGTCGACACAGGTTAGGCTCGGGCTGCGGTCGTGCAGCAACTTGCCGGCGTCCTGCTCCAGGTGCAGCCGCTCGATGCCGACGTTGGCGGTGTCGCCGTCCGCCAGTTCGATGACCACCTCGCCCTCGCCCACGATCGGCGACTTGTACTGGCTGATCTGGTAGCCCTGCGGCAGATCCGGATAGAAATAGTTCTTGCGGTCGAACACCGAGCGCCGGTTGATCTGCGCGTTGAGCCCGAGGCCGGTCCGCACCGCCTGCCGCACGCATTCCTCGTTGATGACGGGCAGCATGCCCGGCATCGCCGCGTCGACCAGCGAGACATGGCTGTTCGGCTCGCCGCCGAATTCCGTCGAGGCGCCGGAGAACAGTTTTGACTTCGAGGTGACCTGGGCATGGACTTCCAGCCCGATCACCATTTCCCAGTCGCCGGTTGAGCCCTTGATCAGTTTTGCGTTCGTCTTGCTCATGCGCTTCCAGCCCCAAGCAGCGCGGAAAGCATCCGCTCCCATTCGGTCTCAAGCGAACCGGCCGCCACCGGCCTGGCCGCGCGACGGTACCAATAGCCGGCATTGCCGGAATCGCCTTCGACCCGATGCAGATAGGCATGAACCCAGGCCGCCTCAGGGGTCGGTTCGCCCTGCACGATCTTGTGCGCCCGATCCCAATCGCCGTTGGCCGCCCACCATAGCGCCGCCAGCGGCGCGTCCAAGTGTGGCGCCGGTGCTGCGCCCGACAGGCTCGCTTTGAAGTCGGCCATGGTCACCACCACCTCGCCGGCGTGAACCGGCCCGCCGCCCGCTCCACCACTTCGCCGAGCGAGAACAGCGTCTCCTCGTCGAACGGACGGCCGATCAGCTGCAGCCCGAGCGGCAGGCCCTGCGCATCCTTGCCGGCGGGAACCGCGATGCCGGGCAGCCCCGCCATGTTCACGGTCACCGTGAAGATGTCGTTGAGATACATCTCGACGGGGTCGGCGCCGCCCTTCTCGCCGATGCCGAACGCCGCCGACGGCGTCGCCGGCGTCAGGATCGCGTTCACCCCCTTCGCAAAGCAGTCCTCGAAATCCCTCTTGATCAGGGTCCGGACCTTTTGCGCACGCAGGTAATAGGCGTCGTAATAGCCGGCCGAGAGCACATAGGTGCCGATCATGACGCGGCGCCGGACTTCGGCGCCAAAACCCTCGGCGCGGGTGGCCTCGTACAACTCGCCGATGCTGCGGCCGGGCACGCGCAGGCCGTAGCGCACGCCGTCGTAGCGCGCGAGATTCGACGAGGCTTCCGCCGGCGCGACGATGTAATAGGCCGGCAGCGCGTATTTGGTATGCGGCAGCGACACCTCGACCAGTTCGGCGCCGGCCGCCTTCAGCCATTCCGCGCCCTCGCTCCACAGCTTTTCGATCTCCGCCGGCATGCCGTCGAGGCGGTATTCCTTGGGTATGCCGATCTTCATGCCCTTGACCGACTTGCCGATCGCGGCCTCGTAATCCGGCACCGGGCGATCGACCGAGGTGGTGTCCTTCGGATCGTGGCCGGCCATCGAGCGCAGCAGGATCGCGGTATCGCGCACGGTGCGCGCGATCGGTCCGGCCTGGTCGAGCGAGGACGCAAACGCAACGATGCCCCAGCGCGAGCAGCGGCCATAGGTCGGCTTCAGGCCGACGGTCGCGGTGAACGCCGCCGGCTGGCGGATCGAGCCACCGGTGTCGGTCGCGGTCGCGCCCATGCACAACAAGGCCGCCACCGCTGAGGCCGAACCGCCGGACGAGCCGCCCGGCACCAGGGTAGTGTTGGCGCCGTCGCGCCGCCACGGATTGACCACGGGGCCGAAGCATGACGTCTCGTTCGACGAGCCCATCGCGAACTCGTCATTATTGAGCTTGCCGAGCATGACGGCGCCGTCGCGCCAGAGCTGCGAGGTGACGGTGGATTCGTAAGGCGGCACGAAATTGCCGAGGATCTTCGAGCATGCGGTGGTGCGCACGTCCCTGGTCGCGAACAGATCCTTGATCCCGAGCGGAATGCCGGCGAGCGGACCGCCCTCGCTTCGTGCGATTTTCGCATCGATCTCGCGCGCCATGGCGCGCGCCCGGTCTGGCGTTTCCAGCACGAACGCATTGAGCACGCGCGCGGCCTCGATCGCGGAAAGATGCGCGTTCGTCAGTTCGAGCGACGTAAAGGATTTGTTCGCGAGGCCGTCCCTGGCCTCGGCGAGCGTCAGCGATGTCAAATCGGTCATTTATCAACCGGACTGCAGAAGAACGGAGACAGCGTCTTGTCGTTGGCCGGATCGTCCGGCTTGACGCGGGCCTTGTCGGCGGCTTCGAGCGCATCCAGCACGGCGTCGACGGCCTTGTCCGGATCGGCGGCCTTGCCCTGCCGCTCCATCGCGTCGAGATAATTCATGTAGGCCGCATAGGCCTTTTCATCGTCGCAGAGCAGACACATCGGATTTCCCGTCTCAACAGCAAGGATTCACTCAACAACTTTCGGCACCAGAAAGAAATGATCCTCGGTAGCCGGCGCGTTCCGGACGATGTCGTCGGCGATCTCGCCGTCATCGACCACGTCGGGACGCTTCTTCATTTCCATCGGGGTCACCGAGGTCATCGGCTCGACGCCCTCGACATTGACTTCCGACAGCTGCTCGACGAACGCCAGCATGGCGTTCAGCTCGCCCTGCAGATGGGGAACCTCGGCCTCGGTGACCGCAATCCGCGCAAGATGCGCAATACGGCGAACGGTGGCGGCATCGACGGACATTATATATGGCCTCTGAAAGCAAAATTCAGTCCGCCGTATAGCAGAGGGGGCTTTTGCGCCGCAACCGCGCCCCGGCCCCTATCGGCCCGCCATCTGGCTCATCCGCGCCAGGGCCGCCCCGGCCAGCGCCCGGGTCAGCTCGGCGGCGGGCATTTCGCGCCCGAGCCGCACCGCCTGTCCGGCCCAAAGGTTGGTGAAATCGACCCGGCCGAGCTTTTCGGCAGCCGCCTTCAGCGGCGCCAGACCGGTCGCGGCATGGGGAAAGGCCGGCGCATGGGGCGAAATCGGCCCGACCTCGCGCATTGCCCGGTTGGCGACCCCGCGCGCCGGACGGCCGGTCATGACGTTGGTGATCACGGTGGAATCGTCCAGCGCCTGGGCCAGCGCCACTCGCCCCTGCGCCGTCACCTTCGATTCCGGACAGCGCAGATAGGCGGTGCCGATCTGCACGCCGGCCGCCCCCAGCGCGAACGCCGCCGCGATCCCCCGCCCGTCAGCGATGCCGCCTGCGGCGATCACCGGGACTTTCACCGCATCGACCACCTGCGGCACCAGCGCGAAGGTGCCGGGCTGTTCGCCGATATTTTCGGTCAGGAACATGCCGCGGTGGCCGCCGGCCTCCGCGCCTTGCGCGATGATGACGTCGGCGCCGTTTTCCTCGAGCCAGATGGCCTCCCTCACGATGGTCGCCGACGACATCACGATGCAGCCCGCCGCCTTGACGCGCTTCAACAGCGCCGGATCCGGCAGCCCAAAATGGAAGCTGACCACTTCGGGCTTGAGCTCCTCGACGAGTTCGCACATCGCGGCATCGAACGGCGCGCGATTGGCGGCGTTGACCGGTGCTGCCGGATCGACCCCGAGTTCTTCATAATAGGGTGCAAGCCGCTGCCGCCATTGGGCCTCGCGTTCCGGATCGGCATCGACCGCTTCGTGACAGAAGAAGTTCATGTTGACCGGCGCCGAGACCCGCTGGCGGATGATGTTGACCTGCTCGCGCGCTTTCTCCGCCGACAGCATCGCGCAAGGCAGCGAGCCGAGCGCCCCGCCCTGGGCTGCCGCGATCACGAGATCGGCATCCATGATGCCCGCCATTGGCGCGAGAACGATAGGAAACTCAGTCTTGAATAGCTCGATAACTCGGCGGTCTGGCCACATGATCTGTCGATTCCGGTTGGTTGGGGATTGGCACGGACATCGTTGCCGGCGGCCTCGCCAAGATTAACACTTCACGGACCGGACTAGCTATGCATTCGGGCGCAGCCGCGCAATCCAGCCTCCTGCTTTGCACAGATCGCACGCTGCGTGGTATGCGAGCGCGATGCCTGCTCTCATTCTCCCGCTGATCGAAGCCGCCGCGCACTGGCCTGAACGCGGCGCGCTGGTCGGCCTCGATTTGGGCACCAAGACCGTCGGGGTCGCGGTGTCCGATCCCGATCGCCGGCTGGCGACCGGCGTCGAGACCATCCAGCGCAAGGCCTTCAAGGCCGATGCCGCGCGCCTGATCGCCATCGCCGCGGCGCGCAACGCGGTCGGATTCGTGCTCGGCTTGCCCATCAACATGGACGCCAGCGAGGGACCGCGCGCCCAATCCACCCGCGCCTTCGCCCGCAATTTTTCGAAACTCACCGATCTGCCCATCGCGCTGTGGGACGAGCGGCTGTCCACCGCCGCGGTCGAGCGCGAACTGATCGGCATGGACATGAGCCGCGCCCGTCGCGCGGAGGTGATCGACGAGCACGCCGCGATCTTCATCCTGCAGGGTGCGCTGGACCGGCTGGGAAATTTGCGCGAAACGCGCTGATGAGAAGGCCCTAGCTGTTTCTGGCGAGCATGATCGTCTGGATCACCGCGGCGAGATTGTTGAGGGCGTGCACGAAGATCGTCAGCCAGGTCGATTTGAAGCGGTAGCGCAGAAACCCGAGCAAGAGGCCGATCGAGAACACCTCGCCGAAGAAGAACCAGTCATATTGCAGATGCAGCGCGGTCCACACGATCGACGACAGCAGGATGGCGCCGGGGACGCCGAGAAAGGTTTCCGACCAGCCGCGATAGAGGAAGCCGCGCGAGAACAGTTCCTCCGAGACGGGGGCAGCGATGCAAAACGCGATCACCAGGAGCCACAACGCGCCGTCGGCGCGGGCCGATTGCAGCACCTCTCCCATGAACCCCGGCGAGACCTCGCGTCCCGTCGCGCGCGACACCGCGTCCCATGCCATCACGAGAACGCCGAGCGCGACCGCGCCGATCACGAAATTGATCCAGGAGGTCCCGCGCAGCGCGAGGTAGTCGGCAAATGGCGTGCCCGACAGGCGGGTCGCAAGCCACAGCGCGGCGAGCACGGCGGGCAATCCTGCAATCACCGAGAGCGAAATCGTCAAGCCGCCGCCGACGACATGGATCGCCGCGGCCACATCGATCGGCCCGTCCCGCCGCAGCACGAACCAGAGTACGACCGCCATCTGCCCCGCAAACATCGCGGCAAAGATCGCAAGGCCCCACAGCGCGGTGCCCCAGAAGCCCCAGATGCGCGGCGGGCGCTGGCCGGGGATCGCGGCAGCGGCGGGGCTTGCGGGATCGAGGGAATCCATCAACTGGCTTTCGTTTCGATTGGCGTCATGCAGGCACGACGCGGGGCACGACGAAGTGATGGATCTTCACGGCAGCGTCCGGTCCAGTAGGCTCCTGATATCGCCGGTGGCGAGATCGACGGCGCCGTACATGCTGCCGTGGGTCTGGGCAAGCCGCGTCCGCGCGAACAATTCGGCGTGATGCGGCGACACCTTGTTCAACGCCGCTGACGCGGCGAGCAGCGCCAGCTTTTCTACCGCCAGCCGCGCCACGCGCTCGCTGTCCGGCCTGCGGAAGGCCTTGCCGATGAACGTCACGGCGTCGCCGGCGCCGGACAGGCCGCCGGTTTCGCTCGCGAGTTGCTGCAGGACCGCGCTCGCCGCCTCGACCTCGCGCGACAGCGCCCGCAGCACGTCCAGGCACATCACATTGCCGGAGCCTTCCCAGATCGCATTGACCGGCGACTCCCGGTAATGCCGCGCCAAAATGCCCTCCTCGACATAGCCGTTGCCGCCGAGGCATTCCATCGCCTCGTAGAGAAATCCCGGCGCGCTCTTGCAGACCCAGTATTTGATCGCCGGCGTCAGCAGCCGCATGTAGGCCGCCTCGCCTGCCTCATGCGGCGCCTGGTCGAACGAACGGCACAGCCGCATGACAAGTGCAATCGAAGCCTCGACATGCAGCGCCATGTCCGACAGCACCGCCTGCATCAGCGGCTGGTCGGCGAGATGCTTCTGGAACACGCTGCGATGCCTTGAATGATGCAGCGCATGGGCCAGGCCCGACCGCATCAGGCCGGCGGACGCAATCGCGCAATCCTGCCGCGTCAGCTGCACCATCTGGATGATGGTGCGGATGCCCTTGCCCTCGTCGCCGACGCGCACGCCATGAGCGCCGACGAACTCCACTTCGGACGAGGCATTGGAGCGGTTGCCGAGCTTGTCCTTGAGGCGCTGGAACTGGATCGCATTGATCGACCCGTCGGGCCGGAACCGCGGCATGAAGAAGCAGGTCAGGCCTTCGTCGGCCTGCGCCAGCACCAGGAAGGCGTCGCACATCGGCGCCGACATGAACCATTTGTGCCCGGTGATGCGATAGGCATCGCCGTCGCGCTCGGCGCGCGTCATGTTGGAGCGCACGTCGGTGCCGCCCTGCTTCTCGGTCATGCCCATGCCGAGCGTCATGCCGCGTTTGGTCGGCCACGGCGCAAACGTCGGATCGTAGGCGCGGGTCGAGATCACAGGCATCACCTTTGCCAGCAGGTCCGGCTGCGCCGCCAGCGCCGCAACCGAGGCGCGCGTCATGGTGATCGGACAGAGATGACCGGTCTCGACCTGCGAAGCCATGTAGAATTTCGCCGCCCGCACCACTTCGGCCGCCCCGCCGGCGGGCTTGCCGTCCACGGTCCAGGTCGAATTGTGGATGCCGGCGTGCGCGCTGCGCGCCATCACTTCATGATAGGCCGGGTGAAACTCGACCTCGTCGCGCCGGTTGCCGCGGGAATCGAAGGTGCGCAGTTTTGGAGTGTTCTCGTTGGCGATGCGGCCGCGCGCCGCCATGGCCGCCGAGCCCCAGTGTTGTCCGAACTCGGAAAGTTCCTTTTCGGCAGAAGCCCCGCCATTGGCCGCGACCGCTTCCACCAGCGGCCGGTCGACCGCGAACAGATCGACATCTTCGAACGGCGGCGACTGGTTGAACACTTCGTGGGTCGCGAATGGGGCTTGGGTCATGGTCTGCTTCCGGCTTCCGAATAAGTGAGGAATGGGGGTCGAGCCACCGCCTGTAACCCCTCACCCCGATCGCACGCTTTGTTCTATCTCAACCGCCCCGTGATCGGAAAATCATACGCGGGCCCGCCCGCGCCCGGCAGCGAAAAATGCCACCACTCCTTGGAATAATTTACAAAACCTTGCTTCGCCATCACCGCAACCAGCGCCTTGCGCCAGCGGCGCTGGGCCGGTGTGATGGAGCTTGCGGCGGTGTGCGCCTTGAGGTCGGAACAGTCGTAGCCGGTGCCCATGTCGACGCTGCCTTCGGGGGAACGGGCCTCGGCCGGCGCCGTGCAGTCGGCATAGGCCTTGCCGGGATCGAACGCCGCCGAATTGTCGGCGGTCAGGTCCACCAGCGTCAGGTCCACGGCGGCGCCGGTGGAATGGCCGGAATGCTCGGCGATATAGCCCAGACGAAACAGATCCTTCTTGCTGAACACCGGATTATACCGCCGTTCGGCCGGCGTCTCCCGGCCGTTCTGCGCCCACACCACCATGTCGTGCACCGCGCGCTCCGGGCGGTAGCAATCCAGCATCTTCAACGACAGTTTTTGAGCCGTGAGTTCCCGCTGGACGCGCTGCAGCGCCAGCCCTACCCCGCGTTTCACCACGCATTCGGCAGCCTCATAGCCGGAAAGCCTCCGGCCGACGAAATTGTTGGCCCCGGCATAGCGGATGTCCTGGATGATCGAGGGATCGATGTCGCGCAGGAAGACGAACCCGCCGGGCAGCGTCTGCGCGCCGGCGGTGGAAACGGAGGCCACGATGGCGAGGGCGATCACAGATATGCGCACGAAGGCCGGCCCCTTAATCGTCATGGCCGGACAAAAGCGCGAACTGCATCTTCACGCCAGATGTTCCGGCTATCGACGCCTTTTTTACGGTAAATTTTAAGGAAGGTGGCTGCCCGGCATAAAGCCGGACATGACGAAAAGGGACAGATCGGGGGATAACTCGGAAGCGCCCTATTGGCCCTTGCCCCCCGTGGAATCTCTGCCTATAGCTCTCGTTTTAATGAACCCTGCATCGAAATCGACCTTCGTCCTCGGTCACCGGCACCTGCTGGGAATCGAGGGACTTTCCGCTGCCGATATTGCCGGCCTGCTCGACCTCTCCGAGGAATATGTCGAGCTCAACCGCCAGGTCGACAAGAAGCGCACTTCCTTACGCGGCCGCACCCAGATCAACCTGTTCTTCGAGGCCTCGACCCGCACCCAATCCTCGTTCGAGCTCGCCGGAAAAAGGCTCGGCGCCGACGTCATGAACATGTCGGTGTCCTCCTCCTCCATCCGCAAGGGCGAGACGCTGATGGACACGGCGGTGACGCTGAACGCCATGCACCCGGACATCCTGGTGGTACGGCACCACGCGTCGGGCGCGGTGGAACTGCTGGCCCGCAAGGTCGACGGTTCCGTCATCAATGCCGGCGACGGCGCCCATGAGCATCCGACCCAGGCGCTGCTCGATGCGCTGACCATCCGCCGCAACAAGGGCCGGCTCGAGGGACTGGTCATCGCGATCTGCGGCGATGTGATGCATTCGCGGGTGGCGCGCTCCAATATCCTCCTGCTCAACACCATGGGCGCCCGCGTCCGCGTGGTGGCGCCCTCCACCCTGTTGCCGCGTGGCATCGAGCGAATGGGGGTCGAGGTCGCCCGCGACATGCGCGAGGGCCTCAACGGGGCCGATATCGTGATGATGCTGCGGCTGCAGCGCGAACGCATGAACGGCTCGTTCGTGCCCTCAACCCAGGAATACTTTCACTATTTCGGCCTCGACCAGAAGAAACTGGCGTATGCCAAGCCGGACGCGCTGGTGATGCATCCCGGACCGATGAACCGCGGTGTCGAAATCGATTCGATCGTGGCGGACGGCGCGCAATCGCTGATCCGCGAACAGGTGGAAATGGGAGTGGCGGTGCGGATGGCGGTGCTCGAAGCGCTCGCCCGCAACCTGCCGAACGCATGACATGTTGACCGACCGCCGCCCGATACTGCTTGCCAACGCCCGCCTGATCGATCCCTCGCGGGATTTCGACGGCATCGGCGACGTGCTGATCGCCGACGGCACCATCCGCGAAAGCCGTCGCGGCATCGGCGCGGCCGGGGTGCCTGAAGGCACCGACATCATCAACTGCGCCGGCAAGATCATAGCCCCCGGGCTGATCGACATGCGCGCCTTTGTCGGTGAGCCCGGCGCCAGCCACCGCGAAACCTTCGCGTCCGCGAGCCAGGCCGCCGCCACCGGCGGCATCACCACCATCATCTGCCAGCCCGATACCTCGCCCGTGATCGACAATTCGGCCACAGTCGATTTCATCCTGCGCCGCGCCCGCGATACCGCGATCGTCAACATCCACCCGATGGCGGCGCTGACCAAGGGCATGGGCGGCGAGGAGATGACCGAGATCGGCCTGTTGAAGGCCGCGGGCGCGGTGGCGTTCACCGACGGCGACCGGAGCGTCACCAATGCGCAGGTGATGCGCCGGGCGCTGACCTACGCCCGCGACTTCGACGCCCTGATCGTGCATCATACCGAAGATCCCGATCTGGTCGGCGAAGGCGTCATGAACGAGGGCGAGTTCGCGGCACGGCTGGGGCTGGTCGGCATTCCCAACGCGGCCGAGACGATCATGCTGGAGCGCGACATGCGCCTCGTGGCGCTGACCGGCGGCCGTTATCACGCTGCCTCGTTGAGCTGCATCGAGTCGCTGGAGATCCTCAAGCGCGCGCGCGATGCCGGGCTCCCGGTCAGCGCTTCGGTGTCGATCAATCATGTCACGCTCAACGAAAACGACATCGGCCCCTACCGGACATTTCTAAAACTGTCGCCGCCACTGCGGACCGAGGACGACCGGTTGGCGCTGGTCGAGGCCGTCGCCTCCGGTCTGATCGACGTCATCATGTCCGATCACAATCCGCAGGACGTCGAGGTGAAGCGGCTGCCGTTCGCGGAGGCGGCCTCCGGCGCCATCGGCCTGCAGACCATGCTGCCGGCGGCGCTGCGGCTGATGCACAACGGCAACGTGGATTTCAAGACGCTGATCCGCGCGATGTCGACGCGCCCCGCCGAACTGCTGGGCCTGCCCGGCGGAACGTTGCGCGCGGGTTCGCCGGCCGATATCATCGTGATCGATGCCGACACGCCCTGGGTGCTCGATCCCGTCGATATCAAGTCACAATGCAAGAATACACCATTCGACGAAGCGCGGTTCTCGGGCCGCGTGGTGCGCACGATCGTCGGCGGACGGACCGTCTATGAGCACGTCTGATACGCGCGGGCGATAGCACCAGGGAGCGACGCCAATGTCTGCTGATGCCTTTCTGCCGGTGGCGTTGATCCTCGGCTATCTTCTGGGCTCGATTCCGTTCGGGCTGGTGCTGACAAAGCTCGCCGGCACCGAGGACCTCCGTTCGATCGGCTCCGGCAATATCGGCGCCACCAACGTGCTGCGCACCGGGCGCAAGGGCCTCGCCGCGGCGACCCTGCTCGGCGACGCGCTGAAGGGCACGCTTGCGGTGATCATCGCCGGCTACTACGGCGGTCCCGATGCCGCGATGCTGGGCGCGCTCGGCGCGTTCCTCGGTCACCTCTTCCCGGTGTGGCTGAAATTCAGGGGCGGCAAAGGCGTCGCGGTCTATATTGGCGTGCTGATCGGATTGTTCTGGCCGGCCGCGATCGTGTTTTGCGCGATCTGGCTCACGACCGCCATCGTCACCCGCTACTCCTCGGTTGCGGCGCTGGTCGCCAGCGTCGTCACGCCGATCTTCCTGTGGTGGTTCGGCCACCTCGCGCTCGCGTCGCTGTTCGCCGTGCTGACGCTGTTGCTGTTCTACAAGCACGGCGAAAACATCAGGCGGTTGCAGGCGGGCACCGAGGGCAAGATCGGGGCGAAGAAGTAAGAAGCCTCCCTCCAGACAATGCGTCTGTTATTTTATCTCTTCCGCGTCGCGTCAGCACATTCGCCTGTCACAAAAATTGCCGACACAGATTTACACAACCTTAGGATTCAATCACGCATAGTTTCGCTTCGGGAGATTATCCCGTGCAATTCGAAAAGGATGCGGCTTTGAAGCGAATTTTTATTAAATTCCTGGCGAATGAATCCGGCGCTACCGCCATCGAATATTGTCTGATCGCAGCGGCCATCGCGCTCGCCATCATCGCACTGGTCAACGCGCTCGGCATCAACATCGCCGGCGAGCTCGCCTCGATCAACAGCCAATTGAAATGAGCGGTCCGTTTCGACCAAGCACCGGCTTGTCTCAACAACACTTCCGATACGTTCGCGGGCCGGGCGGCCTGATCACCGCCGCCCCAACGCCCCTTCGACAAAACGCGCCACCTTGAGCGCCCCGGCGTCGTTGCCAAATCGGGCGATCACCTGCACACCCACCGGCAAGCCGCCGTCGGCGACATAGGCCGGAATGTTGACGCAGGGCACGCCCATCAACGTCCACAGCTTGTTGAAGCTTGTGTCGCCGGTCGAGGCGAGCCCCTTCGGCGCCGCGCCCGGCGCGGAAAATGTCAGCAAGGCGTCGACATCGTCGAAGACTTTCGCCAGCGCCTTGCGGCCCCGGTTCGCGGTCCGGCGCGCCTCGTCGTAGTCGGCCGGCAGAATTCCCCTGGTCTGGTCGAGCCTGGCACGCAGCAAGGGCGGCATGGATTCGTATTGCGTCTGATATTCCCAGGCGAGCGCGCGATGGGCCTCGAATTCCTGCACGGTTTCGTGCGCGTTCCACGCAGCCGCCACGATCTCGGGCAGCGTCAGCGCGCGAACGGTTGCGCCGGCGCGTTCGACCGCGGCGCTGGCGATCCGCAGCGCCTCGGCGCTGGCGGCTTCCGGCTGGCCGGCAAACTCCTGCGTCACGATCCCGATGCGCGGCCGCTCGATCGCGGCACCCGGCAGCAGTTCCGGTCGACTGGTGACGGCCGAAAGGCCGAGCGCCAGATCCTCGACGCCCGCCGCGAACAACCCGACGGTATCCAGCGTCCACGAAAAACACTTCACGCCGACCGTCGGCAGGATCCGGAACGACGGCTTTATCGCGGCCACGCCGCAATACGAGGCCGGCCGGATCACCGAGCCGCCGGTCTGCGTTCCCACGGCAAGCGGAATCATGCCGGCCGCGACCGCTGCCGCCGAGCCCGAGGACGATCCGCCCGGCGTGTGGGCGTGATTGTGCGGATTGAGGGTCGCGGTCGGATCGCGCGAGGCGAATGCCGTCGTCGTGGTCTTGCCGACGACGCTGGCGCCGGCCTGCTTCAGCATCATCACCACCCCCGCATCCGCGCGCGGCCGCCAGCCCCGGTAGATCTTCGATCCCATTTCGGTCGGAAGATCGGCGGTGTCGATGATGTCCTTGATGCCGACGGCGATACCGCGCAGCGGGCCGGAGCCGGCGGCGCGGACGTTGTCGGCCCGGCAGACGAAGGCGCCGATGGCTTTTTCATGCGTGTCGATCGCCGCAAGCGACTGCGCGATCGCGGCATCGGCCGAAAGCTCACCGGTCGCGATGCGGCGCTGGAGGTCGGCGAGCGAGATCATCGGCAATTTTCCCAGTGAGAGGCCGAAACGCTTTTACGGAGCGCGCCCCGATCGGGCAAGGGACGCCCCCTTCCCCACGCCCTCCAGTTGATCCACACTGTCGCCACCCGGAGGCCGCATGGACAGCAAATCACCCGGTACCACATTGACCGACGCACAGCGGGTCGACTGCCTGCGGCTGATCCGCAGCGACAATGTCGGGCCGCGCACCTTCCGTTCGCTGGTCCGTCATTTCGGCAGCGCACGGAAGGCGCTGGAACGACTGCCGGACTTAGCCCGGCGCGGCGGCGCAGCGCGGCCCGGGCGGATCTGCAGCGAGGAAGATGCGCGCGCCGAGCTTGCGGCCTGCGAGCGGCTCGGCGTCCATCTGCTGACGCCGGGCGAAGACGGTTATCCGCCGCGGCTATCGGAGCTCGAAGATGCGCCGCCGCTGCTCGGTGTGCGCGGGGTGCGCGATGTGCTGATGCGGCCGATCATCGCCATCGTCGGTTCGCGCAACGCCTCCGGCGCCGGCCTGAAGTTCGCAGGCTCTCTCGCCCGCGACCTCGGCGAGGCCGGCTTCGTCATCGCTTCGGGGCTGGCGCGCGGCATCGATGCGGCGGCGCATCGCGCCAGCGTCGAAAGCGGCACGGTGGCGGTGCTGGCCGGCGGCCATGACCGGATCTATCCGCCCGAACATCAGGAGTTGCTGGAGGCGTTGATCGCCGCCGGGGGTGCGGCAATATCCGAAATGCCGCTTGGACACGTTCCGCGCGCCCACGACTTTCCGCGGCGCAACCGCCTGATCTCGGGCGTGGCGCTCGGCGTCGTCGTGGTCGAGGCTGCGCACCGCTCCGGCTCGCTCATCACCGCGCGCATCGCTGCCGAACAGGGCCGCGAAGTGTTCGCAGTGCCGGGCTCGCCGCTCGATCCGCGCGCGGCCGGCACCAACGATCTGATCAAGCAGGGCGCGACACTGACCACCGAGGCATCCGACGTCATCAACGCCGTCGAGCCGATCATGGGGCGCCCGCTTTCGCTGCGCGAGCCCGACGACGAGCCGCTCGCCTCCGAACCCGATTCAGGCGATCGCGCCCGCATCATCGACCTGCTCGGACCAACGCCCGTTTTGCTCGACGATCTCATCCGGATGGCCGGCACCTCGCCCGCCATCGTGCGCACCGTGCTGCTCGAACTCGAGCTCGCCGGCCGGCTCGAACGCCATGGCGGCGGCCTGGTGTCGATGATCTAGATCAGGCCTCGTTGCGCCCGTCGAATTTCGCGCGCGCGGCTTCGATTTCCGTTTGATGGTCGCTGGCCCATTTGCCCAGCGCTTCGACCGGCTGCCACAGCCCGCGTCCGAGATCGGTCAGTTCGTAATCGACGCGCGGCGGAATGGTCGGGAACACCGTGCGGGTTACCAGGCCGTCGCGCTCCAGTCCACGCAGCGTCAAGGTCAGCATCCGCTGCGAGATGCCGCCGACCATGCGCTTGATCTCGTTGAAACGCCGCGGGCCGCCGCCGAGCAGCATGATGACGAACACGCTCCATTTGTCGCCGACCCGGGCCAGGATCGAGGCGACGCCGCGGCAGTCGCTGCTCTCATGCGCATGGGGCGGCAGGACAGTCACATCGGTGTGCTCGGGTTTCAAAACTGTGCTCGGGTTTCAAAAATGTGCGTTCTTGCGGGGTTTGCGCACGGTCACTCATATAGTCTCAGTTACAAACTTATACCAAGGGTGACACTGATGAAACTTCTGCACATCGATTCCAGCGTGCTGGGCCCCCATTCCGTCAGCCGCCAGGTTTCCGCGGCGATCACGGACCGTCTTCGCAAGGCCACGCCTGGCCTGGAAATCGTCTATCGCGACTTGTCTTCAACTCCGCTGGCGCATCTGTCGGGGTCGCATCTGGCGGCCGCGCAAGGTGCGGCGCCCGACGCCGCCCTGCGGGACGACCTCGCCGCCGGCCAGGCGGTCCTCGACGAGTTTCTCGCCGCCGACATCATCGTGCTCGGCGCGCCCATGTATAATTTCACGATACCGAGCCAACTCAAGGCCTGGATCGACCGCATCCTGGTGGCGGGAAAAACCTTCAAATACGGGGCGCAAGGTGCGGAGGGACTGGCCGGCAACAAGCGCGTCATCGTCGCGATCTCGCGTGGCGGCTTCTACGGTCCCGGCACGCCGGCGGCGGTCGGCGAGCATCTGGAAACATATCTGCGCTGGGTATTCGGGTTCGTCGGGATCCAGAACCCCGAATTCATTTCCGCCGATGGTATCCAGGTCGGCCCCGAACATCGCGAAAAGGCGCTGGCAAATGCCCTGCAAGCCGCAACCGACCTCCACGCGGCGTAAGATGAGACGGTAAGGCCATCCTGCCGTCGCCAAATCGCGGCGGCAGGATGGCCTCGGCAGATGTCATCAAGCAAACGTCAATACCAGGCGCCGGGCACGCCGACGATGATGGCGACCAGCGATATCAAAAGGCCAATTCCGGAAAACAACGCGACCGCGAAAAACTGGCCGCTATCGGATTTCCCGGAAGCAGCTTCCGCTGAGACGGGAATCGATGCGGCGACACGAGCGGCTTTCGGCATGACAGGCTCTCCAATTCATAAACAATCAGAAATCCCAGCCCCTTGGAGATGTCTGGCTTGCCGCGACGAAGGTTCAACGCAAGCATCGGAAAAAATGCGCCGCCTGGAACCGAACAGCACGACCGCGCCGAATTTTCGCCGGATCGTGCTGAGCTAATTCGAAAATCCCGGGCGTCTCTATGCGCGATAGATCGGCGCGCCCGCGGGCGAACCGGTCGCGCCGCCATCGACGAAGATTTCAGCGCCCTGAACGTTGGACGAATCGTCGGAAGCAAGGAACAGGACCGTCTTGGCGACCTCCTCGGCCTCGCCAAGCCGCCCGAGCGGAATGGTGCGCGAAATCCGCTTGTTGAGCGCGGCAAACGCTTCGGCGGTAGGCGCTGCACCGTTCCAGATCGGGGTGCGCGCCGCGCCCGGTGCGACCACGTTGACCCTGATCCCGCGCGGCGAGAGTTCCGACGCCATCACCCGCGCCATCGCGCGAACGCCGGCCTTGCTCGCCGCATAGGCGGCGTAGCCGGGATTGCCGAGCACGGAGATCACCGATCCGTTCAGGATGATCGAGGCGCCGTTGTTGAGGTGCGGCGATGCCGCCTGCACGGTGAAAAACACCGACGTGATGTTGGTCCGGATCACCTGCTCGAATGCCGCCAGCGTGGTTCCGCCGATCGGCGTGTGGCCGGGGATGCCGGCATTAGCGAACACGATGTCGAGCTTGCCGAATTTGTCGACCGCCTGCTGGATCGCCGTTTCGGTCGCCAGGATATCGGTGGCGTCGGCCGCGATCGCGAGCGCATTTGGCCCCAGTTCTGCCGCCGCCGCCTCCAGCGTCGCCCGATTGCGGCCGGTGATGGCGACCCGCGCGCCCTCGGCCACGAACAGCCGCGCCGTCGCGAGCCCGATGCCGCTGTTGCCGCCGGTAATGAACGCCGTCTTGTTCGCAAGTCGCATCGCAATCTCCTGTTGATCTCTCGGTGGGACATGGTTGCATTATTAAACCGAATTGCCAATTAAGCGATCTGGTTTTATAATGCAACTACACAACGCCGTGATCGGCGGACAATCCGGCCTGCAGGAAATAACGATGGTGAAACGGACGAGTTTCGAAACGGCACCCTGCCCGATCGCGCGGTCGCTGGATGCGCTCGGCGACTGGTGGTCGCTGCTGATCATCCGCGACGCCTTTCTGGGGCTGCGCCGCTTCAGCGAATTCCAGAAGCACCTCGGCTGCGCGAAGAACATCCTGACCGTGCGGCTGCGCGCGCTGCTGGAACAGGGCATCCTGAAGACGGTGCCCGCCTCCGACGGCAGCGCCTACCAGGACTATGTGCTGACGCCTAAGGGGCGCGGCGTGTTTCCGATCCTGGTGGCGCTGCGGCAATGGAGCGAGGAGTTTTCCCGCGATGGCGGCGGGTTCGACGGTCGTCTGGTCGATCGCGACAAGGGTCAGCCGGTGCGCAAGCTCGAACTGCGGGCCCAGGATGGGCGGCTGCTCGGCGCCGGCGATACCAAAGTAAAGGCGAACCGCGGCCTGAAACCCCGCGGGCCTGCCCCGGCCTGACGGCAGTCACGACAGGTTCCGTCTGCTGCGGAGCCGCAGGCGTTCCTCGGCTTCGAGCTGCGCCATCCGGAGCAGGAAATTGAGCATGTCGAGCTTGTGTCGCCGCGCCAGCGTCGCGAGTTCCGCGGCGGCCTCGGCAATGAGGGTGGCAGCCTCGTCCGGCCCGCCATCGCCCGATGTTTCGTCAGTTCCCGGATGCCGCGCCCTGCCCTGATGCGCGCGCGTCCGCCGGCCGCCGGTCTTCTTCAAAAATAACATCCAATGCCGCGAATGATCGACAAATACGCCTTTTAAGTGCGCAACTCTAGGGAGCAAATCACAACTTTTTGGATAGTAAGCGGGGGGCATCTGGCGCCTAATCAACATCTGTCCATTTGACAGGGGCCTCCGCTGCTCCCATGTTCGGGTCGAAACGGCCGACGCGAATCTCGCGGAACCGGCCTTTATTTTTCCCGTAAGCCATTGGAATGACATGAATATCGTCATTGTCGAGTTGCCGGCCAAAGCCAAGACGATCAACAAATATCTGGGCGCCTCCTATGAGGTTCTGGCCTCCTTCGGCCATGTCCGCGACCTCCCGGCCAAGAATGGATCGGTCGATCCGGACGCCAATTTCCAGATGATCTGGGAGATCGATCCCAAGGCGGCCGGCAGGCTCAACGACATCGCCAAGGCGCTGAAAGGCGCCGACCGGCTGATCCTCGCCACCGACCCTGATCGCGAGGGCGAAGCGATCTCCTGGCATGTGCTGGAGGTGTTGAAAGAGAAGCGCGCGCTGAAGGACCAGAAGATCGAGCGCGTGGTGTTCAACGCCATCACCAAGCAGGCGGTGACGGAGGCGATGAAGAACCCGCGCCAGATCGATGGCGCGCTGGTCGACGCCTATATGGCGCGCCGCGCGCTGGACTACCTGGTCGGCTTTACGCTCTCGCCGGTGCTGTGGCGGAAGCTGCCGGGCGCGCGCTCGGCAGGCCGCGTGCAGTCGGTGGCGCTGCGGCTGGTCTGCGACCGCGAACTCGAAATCGAGAAATTCGTTCCCCGCGAATACTGGTCGCTGGTTGCGACCCTGACCACGCCGCGCGGCGAAGCGTTCGAGGCGCGGCTGATCGGCGCCGACGGCAAGAAGATCCAGCGGCTCGATATCGGCACCGGCGCGGAAGCCGAGGATTTCAAGAAGGCGATCGAAGCGGCGAATTTCACCGTCACCACGGTCGAGGCCAAACCGGCGCGGCGCAATCCGCAGGCGCCGTTCACCACCTCCACTTTGCAGCAGGAAGCGAGCCGCAAGCTCGGCTTTGCGCCCGCGCACACGATGCGGATCGCGCAGCGGCTCTATGAGGGCATCGATATCGGCGGCGAGACCACCGGTCTCATTACCTATATGCGTACCGACGGCGTGCAGATCGACGGTTCGGCGATCACCCAGGCGCGCAAGGTGATCGGCGAGGATTACGGCAATGCCTATGTGCCGGACGCCCCGCGCCAGTATCAGACCAAGGCCAAGAACGCGCAGGAAGCGCACGAAGCGATCCGCCCGACCGACCTGTCGCGCCGGCCTGCCGAGATGCGCCACCGCCTCGATACCGATCAGGCGAGGCTCTATGAGCTGATCTGGATCCGCACCATCGCCAGCCAGATGGAATTGGCCGAACTGGAGCGCACCACGGTCGATATCGCGGCCAAGGCCGGCTCCCGCGTGCTGGAATTGCGGGCTACCGGCCAGGTGATCAAATTCGACGGTTTCCTGGCGCTCTATCAGGAAGGCCGCGACGACGACGGCGACGACGAGGATTCACGCCGCCTGCCCGCGATGAGCGAAGGCGAGGCGCTGAAGCGGCAAGCGCTTGCCGTCACCCAGCATTTCACCGAACCGCCGCCGCGTTTTTCCGAGGCCTCGCTGGTCAAGCGGATGGAGGAACTCGGCATCGGCCGTCCGTCCACCTACGCTTCCATCCTGCAGGTGCTGAAGGACCGCGGCTATGTCCGGCTCGAAAAGAAGCGCCTGCACGGCGAGGACAAGGGCCGCGTCGTGGTCGCGTTCCTGGAGAATTTCTTCGCGCGCTACGTCGAATATGATTTCACCGCCAACCTCGAGGAACAGCTCGACCGCATCTCCAACAACGAGATTTCCTGGCAGCAGGTGCTGAAGGATTTCTGGGTCGACTTCATCGGCGCCGTCAACGACATCAAGGATCTGCGGGTTGCCCAGGTGCTGGATGCGCTCGACGACATGCTGGGGCCGCACATCTACGCACCGCGCGAGGATGGCGGCGATCCCCGGCAGTGCCCGAGCTGCGGCGACGGCAAGCTCAATCTCAAGGCCGGCAAATTCGGCGCCTTTGTCGGCTGCTCCAACTATCCGGAGTGCCGCTACACCCGCCCGCTCGCAGCCGACAGCGAGGCCAGCGCCGATCGCATCCTGGGCAAGGATCCCGAAACCGATCGCGACGTCGTCGTGAAGGCGGGACGGTTCGGTCCCTATATCCAGCTCGGCGAGCCGAAGGATTATGCCGAGGGTGAAAAGCCCAAGCGCGCGGGTATTCCGAAAAACACCTCGCCCTCCGACATCGAACTCGATCTGGCCTTAAAGCTACTGTCCCTGCCGCGCGAAATCGGCAGGCATCCCGAGACCGGCGAGCCGATCACCGCGGGGCTCGGCCGTTTCGGGCCGTTCGTCAAACATGAGAAGACCTATGCCAGCCTGGAGGCCGGCGACGAGGTGTTCGACATTGGCCTCAACCGGGCGGTCACGCTGATCGCCGAGAAAATCGCCAAAGGCCCGAGCGGCCGCCGCTTCGGCGCCGATCCCGGCAAGCCGCTCGGCGAGCACCCGAGCCTTGGCGGCGTCGCGGTGAAGAACGGACGTTACGGCGCCTATGTCACGGCCGGCGGCGTCAATGCGACGATCCCGAGCGACAAGACGCCGGAAACCATCACGCTGCCGGAAGCGATCGCGCTGATCGACGAGCGCGTGGCGAAGGGCGGCGGCAAGCCCAAGCGCGGCGCCAAGAAAGCAAAGGCCGCAAAACCCGCCAAAGCGGAGGCCGACGCAACGATTGCAAAGCCCGCCAAAAAGGCGGCAGCGAAGAAAGCTGCCGCCAAACCGAAAGCGGAAGCCGTCAGCAAGGCGCGCGCACCGGTGACGGCCAAGACCACGCCGGCAAAACCCGCGCCGGCCGCCAAGCCGCCCGCGAAGAAAAGCGCCGGCAAGGCCCGGGGATAAAGTGGCAAAACAGCGCGACACTGGCTTTCCGGCCCGGGACGCCATCGTCGCCTTCATTCGCGCGCAGCCGGGAGAAGTCGGCACCCGCGAGATCGCGCGCGAGTTCGGCCTGAAGAACGCCGACCGCGCCGAGCTGAAGCGGATCCTGCGCGAACTCGCCGACGAAGGCGCCATCGAGAAGAAGGGCAAGAAGATCAGGGAGCCGGCCGCGCTGCCGGCAACGGTCATGGCCGACGTCACCGGCCGCGACAGCGACGGCGAGCTGGTCGCCACACCGGCCGAATGGGATGAGGTTGAAAGCGGTGAACCGCCGAAGATCCGCATCCATGTTCCAAGGCGCGCACAACCGGGCACGACGCCGGGTGTCGGCGACCGCGCGCTGCTGCGGATCGAGGAGCGCGACCGCGACGGCACCGTCTATCGCGGCCGTGTCATCAAGGTCATCGATCATGCCAGGACCCGCGTGCTCGGCATTTTTCGCCGAGCCCCGGACGGCGCCGGACGGCTGATCCCGGTCGACAAGAAGCAGGCCGGCCGCGAACTGAACATTGCGAAAGCCGATACCGGCGGCGCCGAGGACGGCGATCTCGTCAGCGTCGATCTGGTGCGCTCGCGCGGCTTTGGCCTTGCCTCCGGCAAGGTCAAGGAGCGGCTCGGCTCCTTGGCGAGCGAAAAGGCGGTCAGCCTGATCGCGATCCACTCCCACGAAATTCCGCAAGCCTTCTCGCCTGCCGCGTTGCGCGAGGCCGAAGACGCCAAGCCCGCCACGCTGAAGGGCCGCGAGGACTGGCGCGACGTGCCGCTGGTGACGATCGATCCGCCCGACGCCAAGGACCATGACGACGCGGTGCACGCCCAGCCCGATCCCGACCCGAACAACAGGGGCGGCTACATCGTCGATGTCGCGATCGCCGACGTCGCCTTCTATGTGCGACCGGGCTCGGCGCTCGACCGCGATGCGCTGACGCGCGGCAATTCGGTGTATTTCCCCGATCGCGTGGTGCCGATGCTGCCCGAGCGCATCTCCAACGATCTCTGTTCGCTGGTACCGGGTCAACCGCGCGGCGCGGTCGCGGTGCGGATGGTGATCGGCAACGACGGCCGCAAGCGCTCGCACAGTTTTCACCGCGTCCTGATGCGCTCCGCCGCCAAGCTCAATTACGCGCAGGCGCAAGCCGCGATCGACGGGCGGCCCGACGATACGACAGGCCCCCTGCTCGCTTCCGTCCTGAAACCGCTTTATGACGCCTATGCGGTCGTAAAGCGCGCACGCGACGAGCGCGACCCGCTCGACCTCGATATTCCCGAACGCAAGATCCTGCTGAAGCCGGACGGCACGGTGGATCGCGTCGTCGTGCCGGAGCGACTGGATGCGCACAAGCTGATCGAGGAATTCATGATCCTGGCCAACGTCGCGGCGGCCGAGATGCTTGAAAAGAAGTCGCTGCCGCTTATCTACCGCGTGCACGATGAACCGACACTCGAGAAGGTTCATAATTTGCAGGAATTTTTGAAGACCCTCGATCTGCCGTTTGCGAAGAGCGGCGCGTTGCGTCCCTCTCTGTTCAATCGCGTGCTGGCGCAGGTCAAGGGACATGATTCCGAGCCGTTGGTGAACGAAGTGGTATTGCGCTCGCAGGCCCAGGCCGAGTACGCCGCCGAAAATTACGGCCATTTTGGTCTTAACCTGCGGCGCTATGCGCATTTCACCTCGCCTATCCGCCGTTACGCCGATTTGGTCGTGCACCGCGCCTTGGTCCGCGGGCTCGGGCTTGGCGAAGGCGCGCTGCCGGAAACCGAGACGGTGGAGACGCTGACCGAGGTCGCGGCCCAGATTTCGCTGACCGAACGCCGCGCCATGAAGGCGGAGCGCGAAACCGCCGACCGCCTGATCGCGCATTTCCTGGCCGACCGCATCGGCGCGACCTTTCAGGGCCGCATCTCCGGCGTCACCCGCGCCGGCCTGTTCGTCAAGCTGGCCGACACCGGCGCGGATGGCCTGATCCCGATCCGCACCCTGGGCACCGAGTATTTCAACTATGACGAGACGCGGCACGCGCTGGTCGGCTCGCGCAGCGGAGCCATGCACCGGTTGGGGGACGTGGTCGACGTGCGTCTGGTAGAAGCAGCGCCGGTCGCGGGCGCGTTGCGGTTCGAACTGCTGTCGGAAGGCAATGTCGCCCCGCGCGGCCGCGGTCGGCAGCACGTTTCCGGGCCGCAGGCGAAAGCGCATCCGGGCCGTGCTCCGCGCAAAAAGGACCGCAAGCCTGGCAAAGCCAAGTCGGGCAAATCGAAGAAGGGCAAGTCATGGAAAACCTGAGCGCACGTCCGGCCGTCTGGACCCGGGAAACCGGTACGGTCGAAAAGCGTGACGTCTGGACCGCGCTGAAGCGCGGCTTTCGCGGTCGTTGCCCGCGCTGCGGCCAAGGTAAACTGTTTCGTGCCTTCCTGAAGGTCGACGACCATTGTTCGGCCTGCGGCCTCGATTTCTCGCCACACCGCGCCGACGACCTTCCCGCCTATCTCGTCATCGTCATCGTCGGCCACATCGTGGTACCGCTGGCGCTGATGATCGAAACCAATTATTCGCCGCCGGTGGCGCTGCAACTGGCGATCTACCTGCCGCTGACGCTATTTGCGTCGCTGACACTCCTGCAGCCCGTGAAGGGCGCCGTGGTCGCGATACAATGGGCCTTGCGCATGCATGGATTTGACGAGCTAAATCCGACAGAATAGCTGGACGATAACGACAAGAAACGAAACGGCTGGCGGGAGCAAAATGAACGAGACGGTAAAAAGCGAGACGGTCAAGGAAGAGAAAGAAGCCGATCATCACCCCTATCGCCGCCCGGTCGACGCCGCCACGCTGATCCTCGTCGACCGCACCGTCACAACACCGAAAGTCCTGGTCGGCAAGCGCCACGACAAGGTGGTGTTCATGCCCGGCAAATTCGTCTTTCCCGGCGGCCGCGTCGACAAGACCGATAACCGCGTTCCGGTCGCCGCTCCCATTCCGAAGGCGCTGGAGGAAAATCTCCTCAAAGGCAGCCCGAAGATCACGGCGTCCCGCGCGCGCTCGCTGACCGTCGCCGCGATCCGCGAGGCCTGCGAGGAAACTGGGCTTTGCCTGGGACGCAAGAGCGATGGCGCGGCGCCCGCGCTGGAAGGCCCGTGGAAGCCGTTTACCGAGGCGGGCCTGCTGCCCGATCCGTCCGGACTGTTCCTGATCGCGCGCGCCATCACCCCGCCCGGCCGTATCAGGCGCTTCGACACCCGCTTCTTCACCGCGGACGCCTCCGCCATCGCCCATCGCGTCAACGGCGTGATCCATGCCGATGCCGAACTGGTGGAACTGGTCTGGGTCGAGCTTGGCTCAAAGCCGCTCGCCGACCTGCATCCCATGACCAGAAATGTCCTGGGCGAACTCGAAAAGCGCCTCGCCACCGGGCCGCTCGGCCATGACGCACCGGTGCCGTTCTTTCATTTCTACGGCGGCAAGATGCAGAAGGACGTTTTGGGGGCTTAGCACCCCATTTTTCCACGCGTCCGGCCGCCGGCGCGGCAGATGATTGCGTTTTGGGACCAAACATTCTACCTATAGATGTATTTTATGCCACGGTGTCGTGGCGGGCCTTTTTCATATTTCGCAATTTATGGAGGTCACCGTGAGCTTGACCGACCCGCAGCCTCCAAAGAAGACCTGGCGCGTCATCTGGGGCATCGTCGCCACTGTTGGCATATTCGTGGTCGCGTCCGTCATAGCGACGCTCTGGCTCGGACCGGACTTCGAGCGACACCCAGGTGATCGAGCAATGGAATGCCACGATCAGCAAGCTTGGTATCGATCCCGTCTTCCCTCCAGAGGAGGACGTCGCCGTCGGCGACATTTATGCTGTTCTCGACGACCGTCAGGGACAAGCCTCGTCGGGCACCGCGCTGGCGCTGAGGTCGATCAAGCTCGACCACAAGGATCTGACCAAGGACATCGAACTGGTTCAAAGGGAATCCTATCATTTTCCGGACACCGCGCCCCGGCCCGACGATGAGAACAAGCCGTGGGAACAGCAGCCCAATGCCGACGGAATTTTAAGTCATCCCGCCAAACTCACGACGTTGCCACTGGCCGCATTCCCGGGCTTCACGATCCGTCAGCAGCGCGCCGTCCATGGTGGCCTGCTCGGCTGGCTGTCGACGGCCTTCGGCTTCCAGTCCGATCAGGGCGTCGAACTGAACATCCCCGTTGCCGAGACCTACGGCATCCCAAGCATCATTGCTGTCGGCGAGCTCGAACAGTTCTGTTCCGACAAGGATTATCCAAATCGATGCAGCGACCAGACGTTGCGACGGCATCTGGCGTTTGTGACCCCGCACGCGTTCGAACTGAATTCGAATTACACCGATGTTGCCGCCGAAGCCACGCCTGCATCGGCCGACACCGTGAAGGACACCAAGCTGCAGGCGCCGTCCTCCCGCCGCTACAAATATCCACTTGAAGTCGTGCTGGTCAATCGCGTCTATCTGGCGCGCTACATCGATCAGCGCGTGCAGGATTTACGATCCGCGAAAACCTCGATCGGCCCGGCAAAACAGGCCAGCCAGCCCGCCGAAAAGCCGTCCACGCCCGATCAGAAGCAGCAGGCCGGCAGCGTGGACAACGGAGCGGCCCTTGTGTTCAGCAAGGATGATGGTCAGAGCGTCAAGCAGACTTTCCTGCGTCCCCTCGTCATCGGATACCGCGCGGTCAAGCGAATTGCGAAGGAAGACATCGTCCGGACAACAGGCGCTACCAGTCCCAGCAAGCTGCAGTCCTGCCTTGATGACGCAAAAAGCGAAAATCCCAACAGGGATTGTCGCGCCGCGCTCGGAAGCACGCCGCCACCGGCCATCAATGCCACTCAACCTACCGGCAGCGACGCCCGACCGAACACCGACGATCCCAAGCGATATCGCCTCTATCTCCACACCGCCGGGCGGCCCGAGGCCTTCGTCAAGCTGGCGCGGGACGCGTTGAAAGGCGGCGGTTATGCGATCCAGGGCGAAGACGCCGATGCCGATACCGATTCGAGCGCAACCAACAACGGCGCGGGCGTCGACTATTTCAGCGACGCCGATGGCGTCGGCGCGACCAACGTGGCCAGATTGGTCGCCGACGCCACCAAAGCCGTCGTGCTTCGGCGCCGGCAGATCGTTTACAATCCGGTCGGCGTGCTCGGCGTCTGGCTACCCATCGCCCCACCCCCTCCGGCGGCCGCCCGTTAGACGGTCCGCGGGTCAGCAGCGACTTTTCACGGGCCCGCACGGGCGCGGGACCACACCGGTTTCGCGTATGTTGCCAAAAACAAAAAAATCTTCTGCCCCCGCGTGATGGCGCTACCGAGGGCCATGCCTATCTGTTCCCAAACACAACCACGACGGAATTCGGGCAATGGCACCACGTCAACTCAAGCTCGGCGCGTTCATGCGTCCGGTCAGCATTCATACCGGGGCGTGGCGCTATCCCGGCGCCTGGCCGGATGCTAATTTCAACTTTCAACATCTCAAGCAGATGATCCGGAAGCTCGAGGCCGGAAAATTCGACGCCTTCTTCATGGCCGACCATCTGGCCGTGCTCAACATGCCCATCAATGCGCTCAAGCGCAGCCACACCGTGACCTCGTTCGAACCGTTCACGCTATTGTCGGCGCTGGCGGGCGCCACCGAACGGATCGGGCTGATCGCGACGGGCTCGACCACCTTCGACGAGCCCTATCATGTGGCCCGCCGTTTTGCTTCGCTCGATCACATCTCGGGCGGCCGCGCCGGCTGGAATATCGTCACGACATCAAATCCCGACGCGGCGCTGAATTTCGGGCTGGACGACCACATGGAGCACGCCGAGCGCTACAGGCGTGCGCGCGAATTCTACGATGTCGTGACGGGGTTGTGGGATTCCTTCGCCGACGACGCCTTTGTCCGGGACGTCGAGGCGGGCCTTTATTTCGATCCCGCCAAAATGCACGTCCTCAACCACAAGGGAAAATATTTGTCGGTGCGCGGGCCGCTCAACATCGCCCGCCCGGTGCAGGGCTGGCCGGTGATCGTGCAGGCCGGCGCGTCCGAAGACGGCAAGCAGCTGGCGGCGGAAACCGCGGAGGCCGTGTTCACCGGCGGCGGCAGCCTTGCCGACGGGCAAAAGCTCTATGCCGACGTCAAGGGCCGCATGGACAAGTTCGGCCGCAACCGCGACCACCTCAAGATCCTGCCGGGCGCCTTCGTCGTGGTCGGCGACAGCGTCGAGGAAGCACGCGAGAAGCGCACTTTGCTGGACAGCAAGGTGCATTACGAGAGCGCGATCGCCTCGCTCTCGGTTCAGCTGGGCACCGACGCCTCCGGCTTCGATCCCGATGGGCAGTTGCCGCCGATTCCCGAAACCAACGCCTCCAAGAGCGGCCGTCAGCGGCTGGTGGATGCCGCCGCCCGCGACAAGCTCACCGTGCGCCAGCTCGCGCAGCGCGTCGGCGGCTATGGCGGACTGTCCTTTGTCGGCACGCCGGCGACGATCGCCGACCAGATGGAGGAATGGCTGACCAGTTTCGGCTGCGACGGCTTCAACATCATGTTCCCGTTCCTTCCCGCCGGCCTCGACGATTTCGTCGACAAGGTGGTGCCAGAACTGCAGAAGCGCGGGATTTTCCGGACCGAGTATGAAGGCCGGACCCTGCGGGAGAATCTGGGGCTGCCGAGGCCGAAAAACCGGTTCTTCGAGGGCTAGCGCGTATTCCGCAAAAGTGGGCACCGGTTTTGCGATCGGAATAGCCGCAAAAACATCGATTCCGCCCGGAATTGGACCGGTTTTCGCCAGCAAAACCTTGACTTTGGGTAGTTTGAAGCTAGGTTGCCCGGCAAATGCAGGCCGCTTGGCCGGCTCCCAATTCCCCTGATATTTGAGGTCCTGAACATGGCCAAAGCGGTCACCATCAAGGTCAAGCTCGTTTCCTCGGCGGACACCGGCTTCTATTACGTCGCCAAGAAGAATTCGCGCACCATGACCGACAAGTTGGTCAAGAAGAAGTACGACCCGGTCGCGCGCAAGCACGTCGAATTCCGCGAGTCCAAGATCAAGTAAAAAATCGCGGGACACTGGTGACTTCGACGGGGCCTTACGGCCCCGTTTTTATTTTGCCTTAAGCCGTGGCCGCCAGAGGCGGCCGCGTCGGCCGGATCAGCGCGAACGCCACCTGGACGATGCCGGCCGCCAGGCCCACCGCGACGCCGATCCGCCACGCCAAGGTGTAGGAGCCGAGCTGGTCGTAGATCAGCCCTCCCCCGTAGGCGCCGAGGAAACTGCCGAGCTGGTGGCTCATGAAGGCGAGCCCCTGGATCATTGCCTGCCACTGCAGCCCGAACAATTCGGCGACCGCGCCCGCCACCAGCGGCCCGACGCCGAGCCACAAAAATCCCATCATCGCGCCGAACACCAGCGTCGTCACCTCCGACGGCGGCAGCATGAAATACCAGGCCAGCACCAGCGATCTCGCAATATAGATTCCGCCGAGCAGCGCCAGCTTGTTCCAGCGCTCGCCGGCCCAGCCGAAGAACAGGCTGCCGAGCACGTTGAAGCCGCCGATGACCCCGAGCGTCTCCGCGCTCAGCATCGGGTCCATGCCGCAGATCGCCAGATAGGACGGCAGATGCGTGGTGATGAAGACGAGCTGCATGCCGCAGACGAAATAGGCCAATGTCATCACCACGAAGGACGCATTGCCGAATGCGACCTTCACCGCCACCGCGGCCGAGGTGTCGGCGATGTCGTCATGCGTCCGCGGCGGCAGCGGAATTTTGTCCACCCGGCCGGCGACCCACGCCGCCGGCAGCAGCGCCAGCGACAGGATGACAAAACCGGTCAGGCCGATGCGCCAGCCATAACCCTCATTCAGGAGTTGCCCGAGCGGCGCCGACAGCAGCGCCCCCAGTGAACCCGCCGCCGAGACCATGCCGAGCACCGTGCTCCGCACACTCGCCGGCACCGCGCGCGCCGCCACCGACATCGCGATCGCAGCGGCGGTGCACGCCAGCGACATCCCGATCAGCACGCCCGCTCCAAGCATGATACCGACGAAACCCTGCGCGCCCGCCATCAGCGCGAGGCCCGCAATGTAGAATACCGCGCCGGCCATCATGATGGCGCGAAAGCCGTAGCGCACCGTGAAGGCACCCGCGAGCGGCTGCAGGAATCCCCAGGCGAGATTCTGTACCGCGATCGCCAGCGTAAAATCCGATACCGAGATGCCGACGTCATGGGTCAGCGGCTGCAGGAAGATGCCGAGGCTCTGGCGCAGGCCCATGCTCAGTGAGAGCATCAGCGAGGCGCCGATCAGGATGGGAAGCGTGGGACGGAGCAGTTGCAGCAGGGGCATTTTTCTTGTTCTCCCTCGTGGCCGCCGGTCCGAAAACCGCGTCCTGCCATCGCGCCGGGCTTGATTACACCGATCTGTGTAACTAAGCTGCAGCCGGCTGCTCCTGTCAAGGGCCAAACAACACAGGTCTGTGTACAGATGTCCCGCTCCGACAAAACCGACATGAAGGAGCGGATTCTGGAAACCGCCGACCGCCTGTTCTATCTGCGCGGCATCCGCGCGGTCGGCGTCGATACCGTTGCCGCCGAAATCGGCATCTCCAAGCGCACGCTCTACAACCACTTCCCTTCGAAAGACGCGCTGATCAGGGCCTACCTGGAGCGGCGCTTCACGCGGGCTCCCGCCTCCGACAAGCCGCCCGTCGAACAAATCCTCGGGACGTTCGATCGGCTGGAGCGCGGGTTCGCCAGCAAGGGCTTTCGCGGCTGCCCGTTCGTCAATGCGGTCGCCGAACTCGGCACGGAAGACCGGGCGGTCAAGAAGATCGCGATCGCCTTCAAGGAAAGCCGCCGCCTCTGGTTCCGCGACCTGCTGCTGCAGCTCGACGTCCCCGATCCGGAAGGCCTTGCAACCCAGCTCACGCTGCTCGTCGACGGCTCGATCGCGCAGGACCTGGTGCGCGACGATCCCTCGATGGCGCGCGCGGCGAAACAAGCCGCGACGGTGTTGCTGGCCAATGCGGGAGTCGAGATTGGCGCTGATGCCGCGGGGAAGCCGCAACCCGCAACGCACAGGCGCCCGCCTGCTGCTTCCTGAAACCGCGCTGAGCTGCTAGCGTCAGTAACCGAGTGCAATCCAACAAGACAAATTCCGTCCGGCGAGATGGTGAAGGCCAACACCACGCGTCATCCGGCTGCGGCAAGAGGAACGACAATGGAAGACATGAAAGTGACCGCCTCCGGCTACGATTTCAAGCCGGCCCACGCCGCCATGCAGCGCCTCGTTGACGGCAACATCCTGTCGGGCGTTTCGTCCGCGGTACTGGTCGGCAGGGATCTGGTGGATGTGAATTGCGCTGGATGGGCCGACAAGGAAGCGCAGACCCCGTTGCGGGTCGACCACATCTTCCGCGTCTTTTCCAATACCAAGCTGATCACCTCCTGCGCGGCGCTGCTGCTGTTCGAACAAGGCCGGTTGCATCTCGACGACCCGATCGAGAAGTTCATTCCGCAGCTTGCGAACCGAAGGGTGCTGCGCCCCGGCGCAACCTCGCTGGACGAGACGGAGCCGGCCAAGGGGCCGATCACCATCCGACACTTGCTAAGCCACAGTTCGGGGCTGAGCTACGGCATTTTCGATCCCGGCACGGCCATCTTCAAGGCCTACAATGAGCGCAAGATGCTCAACCCCGCCACGCCGCTGTCGGACATGATCGAGCAGCTGGCGGACCTGCCGCTGCTCTATCATCCGGGAACGTCGTGGGAATACTCGGTCGCGACCGACGTGACGGCTCGCCTCGTGGAAATCGTCGGCGGCCAGCCGTTCGATCAATTCATCCAGGCGCGGATTCTCGCACCCCTCGGCATGGTGGACACCGCCTTCGTGGTGCCGGAGAAGGATCGAGGCCGGCTTACGGCCTACTACGCCGGTGCCGACCTGATGGATCCTATGAAGCCCGGGCTGACGCGGACCGATAATTCGCCCTATCCGGATGCTTATCTGCGTCCTGTCCCACGGCTCAATGGCGGCGGCGGGCTGGTCTCGACCTTGCCAGACATGGTGGCGCTGATCCGAAGCCTGCTTCCGGGCGGCCCCACTTTGCTCAAGCCGGAAACGATTGCGCTGATGATGACCAACCAGTTGGCCAGTGGTGTGTGGATGCGGTTTCCGATGACGGGCGAACTTCCCGGCAGGGCATATGGGCTCGCCGGCGGGCTGATCGTAAAACCCTCGCCATTCGATCATGCGGATTCGGCCGGAGAATTCTATTGGGGTGGAATTGCAGGCACGCAATGGTGGATTTCACCGAAGGCGAATGTCGCGGGCCTGATGATGACGCAACGACAGATGTCGTTCATGCATCCCTTTGCCTTCGAGTTCAAACGGCTGGCGTATGAAGCGGTAAGGCGCGCACGCTGAGGCAACGCGCCACGCGTATGATTTAATCCAATTGAAGCGCGCTCAGGCCGCCTGCGCCACCACACGGTTGCGGCCGTCATGCTTGGCGCGGTAGAGGGCGGTGTCGGCGCGCTTGAGCACGTCGGCGACGGCTTCGCCCTTCAGCTCCAGCGTCGACAGCCCGATCGAGATCGTGACCTCGATGCGCTTGGTTCCCTTGTTCACCGCGAACGGCTCGCCCGCGATCGAACGGCGCAGCCGTTCGGCCACCATGCCCGCGACATGCAGGTCGGTTTCCGGCATCACGATGACGAATTCCTCGCCGCCATAGCGGCAGGCGAGATCGATGCCGCGGATCGACTTGCGTATCCTGACCGCGAATTCGCGCAGCACGTCGTCGCCGGCGTCGTGGCCGTAAGTGTCGTTGATCGCCTTGAAGAAATCGATGTCGAGCATCATCAAAGCCAGCGGCTTGCCGCGGCTCGAGGCCTGTTCGGCCAGCGTGCCCAGATGGCTTTCCATGTAACGGCGGTTATGCAGGCCGGTCAGCGCATCGGTGATCGCCATCTCGATCGAGTTCTGCATGTTGTCGCGCAGGTCGTCGGTGTAGCGGCGCTTGCGGATCTGGGTGCGCGCCCGCGCCAGCAATTCGTTCTTGTCGACCGGGCGCAGCAGGTAATCGTTGACGCCGATCTCGAGCCCGCGCAGCAGCCGCGCATTGTTGTCGGCGTCGGCGATGGCGAGAATGGGCACATGCCGGGTGCGTTCCAGCGAACGCACCTGGCTGCACAGCCGCAAGCCGTCGAAATTGTCCAGTCCGAGCGAGACGATCAGGAGATCGTAATTGCCGTCGGCCGCGTGAAACAGCGCCTCGGCCGGATTGGTCTCGACGTCGACGCTGTGTTCGGTGGAAAGCACCGGCGCCAGCCGTTCATAGGACGACGGCCGGTCGTCGACCAGCAGCACGCGCCCGCCCTTGCCGGTATCGGCCACCGCGCTGCGCTCCGGCGCCTGAACGCCGATCTCGAGCGAGGTGATGGCGCGCATGCGCAGCTCGTCGGTCATCATCTTGAGCCGGGTGAGCGAACGCACCCGCGCGATCAGCACGATGTCGGAGACCGGCTTCGTGAGAAAGTCGTCGGCGCCGGCCTCCAGCCCGCGCACGCGGTCGGCCGGGCTGTCCAGCGCCGTGACCATGACGACCGGGACGTAATGCGTGGCCGGATTGGATTTCAGCCGGCGGCAGACCTCGAAGCCGTCCATGTCGGGCATCATCACGTCGAGCAGGATGATGTCGCATTCGGCGCGCGTGCAGACCGCCAGCGCCTCCGCGCCGCTGGACGCGGTCATCACATCGAAATATTCGGCCGACAGCCGCGCTTCCAACAGCTTGACGTTGGCGGGGACGTCATCGACGACCAGAACACGCGCAGACATCCAATTTTCCCCTACCCGATAAACCGTCGAACCGTTTCAATGAATTTGCCGACCGAGATCGGCTTTGACAAATAAGCTTCGCAGCCGCCCTCGCGGATGCGTTCTTCGTCGCCCTTCATGGCAAAGGCGGTAACTGCGACGACGGGAATCGAACGCAGTTCTGGATCGTCCTTGATCCACCGCGTGACTTCGAGGCCCGAAACCTGCGGAAGCTGGATATCCATCAGGACGAGATCGGGATGAAGCTTGCGCACGAGATCGAGCGCCTCGAAACCATTTGACGTGCCCGAGGTCTGATAGCCGTGCGCTTCCAACAGATCGCGAAAGAGCTTCATATTGAGCTCGTTGTCCTCCACGATCAGGACGGTTTTTGCCATCCCGTCCCTCCAATCCCCGAGAAGCGGATCCGGGTCGCGGTGCAACGGACACCGCCGCCGGACGTGCCAAAAAGTGAATTCAAACTAGCGCCAGATTCGCTCTAACCCGTTAAGCTCCCCTGCCTTCTTTATGCGAAGTGGTTTCCCGTTGCTTGAACACATTCCGCAGACTCGGGCATGATGGTTCCAAAATAGAGACCATAAGTTAGCGAAAGGCAAATATACCGGTTGAAAAAGCCAGTTAAAAATCCGCGCGAAGTGGCTGAAATCGTTGCGATTCAGGCACTTTCCTTCATTGCCGGCGAGCCTGAGCGGCTGGGCTTGTTCCTGGCGGAGAGCGGAATCGGCCCGGAGACGCTGCGTACCTCCGCCGCCGACCCGCGATTTCTGGCCTCCGTGCTCGATTTCGTGATGCGCGACGATGCCACCGTGAAGGCGTTCGCGAAGGTCTCCGAGCTTCACCCCACCAACATCGCCGCCGCCCACCAGGCGCTGACCGATCCCGACTGGGAGCGCGACGTGCCGTGACGTCGACCGCGCCGGCAATGCAAGGGCCGACCTGCTTTTGCCGGGACTGTCTGCATGATCTGGACATCGCGGCCCGCCGATGCGGCGAATGCGGCTCGCCTCGCCTGGTGCGGCACCACGCGTTGCCGGCGCTGACGCTGGCCCATATCGACTGCGACGCGTTCTATGCCACCGTCGAGAAGCGCGACAATCCCGACATCGCCGACAAGCCCGTGATCATCGGCGGCGGCAAGCGCGGCGTGGTCTCGGCCGCCTGCTACATCGCCCGCACCTTCGGCGTGCGTTCGGCGATGCCGATGTTCAAGGCGCTGGCACTGTGTCCGTCCGCGATTGTGATCCGGCCGGACATGGCAAAATATGTGCGGGTCGGCCGCGAGGTGCGCCATGCCATGCAGGCGCTGACCCCGCTGGTGGAGCCGCTGTCGATCGACGAGGCGTTTCTCGACCTCGCCGGTACCCAGCGCGTGCACGGAATGATCCCCGCCAAGGTGCTGGCGCGGTTCGCCCGCGAGGTCGAGCGCGACATCGGCATCACCGTTTCGGTCGGACTGTCCTGCAACAAATTCCTCGCCAAGATCGCGTCCGACCTCGACAAGCCCAGAGGTTTTGCCACGCTCGATCAGGACGAGGCCCGCGCCATGCTGGCCGAAAAGCCGGTCGGGTTCATTTTCGGTGTCGGGCCTGCGACCCAGGAACGGCTGGTCCAGCGCGGCTTTCGCATCATCGCCGACCTGCAGCGCGCCGATGAAACCGAAATGATGAAGCAATTCGGCGGCGAAGGCCGCAGGCTGTGGCGGCTGGCGCGCGGCGTCGACGACCGCCACGTGGAGGCAGAGAGGGGCGCCAAGACCATTTCCAACGAGACCACGTTCGAAAACGACATTCGCGATTTCGCCACGCTGGAAAAAACGCTGTGGCGGCTGTGCGAAAAGGTGTCCTCGCGCCTCAAGAACAGCGAGCTTGCGGGATCCACCATCACCCTGAAACTAAAGACCGCCGATTTCCGGCAGCGCACCCGCTCGCAATCTATTCACGCCCCGACCCAGCTGGCAGCGAAGATCTTTGCGCTCACCCGGGAAATGCTGGCAAAGGAGATCGACGGCACCGCGTTCCGCCTGATGGGCGCCGGCGTCAGCGCGCTGCGGCCGGGGTCGCCGGAAGACGACACCGACATGCTCGACCGCCGCTCCGCCCACGCCGAACGCGCCATCGACGATCTGCGCAAGAAGTTCGGCAGCACCGCCGTGATCCGGGGCATCGCCTATGACGGGCCGGAAAAGGCGGAGTAGCATCACAACGAGGTGACCGCTTCATCCCCGGCGCAGCGTCGTCAGGTGAATTTTCGCCTCAATTAAAGACTACCTATCCCGAATGAGGATCCCTGTCATTTGTTCGCTCCTCCTTGTCGCGTTGCTTGCGCCTGTCTCCGCCGCCAGTCACTTGGCCGCGGCGAAAATGCTGGAGGACGCCGCCTTCAATCATGACCTTGCGCGGATACGAATGACGTTCGAGCACGACATTCAAGGCCCGTACGACTCGGCCCCCAAGAAAACCAGCCTCGGCTCGCGGGATTCGAAACGCTGAAGCTGTGAAAGCCCGCGACCGGCGTGCGCCGCTATTTCGGCGCTTCGGCCTGCTGACAGGGCTTGGAGTCCTTGACGTCGAACTTGCCGAGCACGCCGGAAATCACAAAGTCATTGTAGTCGAGCACGAGCGCGCGCGAGACGCCGTTCTCGAACAGTTCGAACGACATCGCATAAACCGGCGTCTGCTCGCCTTCCTTGGCCTTGGCGTCGCGGTCGTAATAGCTTACCGTCACCGGCCATCGCGTCAGCGATTTCATCGCATCGCTGCTGGTGGCGGGATCGGGAGACGCAACGGTGCGGTCTCCCGATATTGCAGCCCCGATCACGGTCAGCGTGTTGTAGACCTTCTCGCCGTTGTCGGAGCCGTCGTAGACCGTGAGCTCGAGCAGAGATTTTCCGTCTTTCGCGGCGGCGATGATGCGGCGGATCTGTTCGGTCGGAAACACCGTCGAGCCGTCGAGCGTGAACGTCTTGGCTTCCGGCTGCGTCAGCTTGACGATGATGTGGTCGCCGGTCCGCTCGGCGACCCCGTCGACCGGGCTCGAGTCGGTATCGTTCATGCGGGTATCGATCTTGAACTTGTAGCTCTTGCCGCCGGCATCCTCCCACGAGGTCGAGCGCAGATCGCTCAGCGTCACCTTGCCCTCGCCGCTGTTCAGCTCCGAGACCTGGCGGAATTCCGACGTGTAGCCCTCGCAGGCACTGCCGGAGAAATTGTACAGGATGCGCCCGCGCGCATTGTCGATCGAGGCCGAGCCGCGCGACTTGACCAGGCTGAGCTCGTATAGCGCCTGATGCGGAAGAAAGGCGGCGTTGGCCGCGTTGGCGGCCTGCCCGTCGCTGACACCCGCCCCGATGGCGATGGCGGCAACCGCCAGCAGCGAAGGGGTATGCGGAATACGGAGCCAGCAGGCCATGTGTGTTTCCTTGGGGAATGCGCCGTGAATCGGCACATTATTGACCGCGCCATTGTGCCGCAACTAGGGCTGCTTCACGAAAATGTAGGAATTGGCCCTCCGAAACGCCTGGTTTTTCGGCATATCCGCGCCGATCCGCGCTCCCTTGCAAGTCAAGGCGCGATGCGCGAAACAAAGCGGCCCGATCAGCTGTCTTTCGGGCGCAAGTCATTATCAAGCGAGGACGAAACATGGCGGGTACGGTCGAGCAGAAACTTGCGGTACAGGGCGTGGTCTTGCCTGCGCCGGCGAGCCCGGTGGCAAATTACGTCGGCTTTGTCCGGACCGGAAATCTGCTGTTCGTCTCCGGGCAGGTCTGTTTCGACGCGCAGGGCAAGCTGATCGCCAAGGGCAAGCTTGGCGCCGGCTGTCACCGTTGAACAGGGCAACGCCGCCGCGCGCGGCTGCGGCATCAATCTTCTGGCGCAGGTCAAGGCCGCGCTCGGCGACCTCGACAAGGTGGTCCGCGTGGTCAGGCTCGGCGGCTTCGTCAATTCGGCGCCGGATTTTCTCGACGGGCCGAAGGTGCTTGAACGGCGCCTCCGACCTGATGGTGCTGGCCTTCGGCGACAAGGGCCGCCATGCCCGCACCACCGTGGGCGTATCCTCGCTGCCGGCCGATGCGGCGGTCGAGGTCGATGGGGTGTTCGAGGTCTCGTAGCGGAGACACCAGATGCACGCCCCAGCCTGGCTGACGGCGCGGCCGGTCGCCCATCGCGGCCTGCACGATGCCGCGCGCGGCATCGTCGAGAATATGCCGGCGGCGGCGCAAGCCGCGGTCGCGGGCAATTTCAGCATCGAATGCGACATCCAGCTCACCGCTGACGGCGAGGCGATGGTGCATCATGACGATGCGCTCGGCCGCCTCACCGAAGGCAGCGGCGCGCTGCTCGAAAAGACAGCCGCCGAACTCAAGTCGGTCAAGTTCAAGGATACGCCCGAGCGCATGATGTCGCTCGGCGATCTCTGCGCGCTGGTCAATGGCCGGGTGCCGCTGGTGATCGAGGTGAAGAGCCATTTCGACGGCGACCGCAAACTCGTCAGGCGGATGGCGCAGGTGCTCGCCTCCTATTCCGGCCCCGCGGTCGGCATGTCGTTCGACCCGGACCAGGTGCTGGCTTTGCGCGAAACCATGCCGGCGCTGCCGCGCGGCATCATTGCCCAGCGCAGTTATGACGACGACTACTGGAAAGGGCTCACGTCCGAGCAGCGCCAGAGCATGCTGTATTTGCGCCACGCGTTCCGCACCCGGCCGCATTTCGTCGCCTACTGGGTCAACCAGTTGCCGGCGCCGGCACCCTGGATCGCCCGCAACCTGTTTGGCCTGCCGCTATTGACCTGGACCGTGCGCACCCCCGAACAGCGCCAGCACGCCGCCCGCTACGCGGATCAGATGATCTTCGAGGGGTTTGTGCCATAGGGTCTGATCCAGCTTGCTGGATCAGACCCGTCCATCTTTAAAACCGGTTCCCACTTTTCGGGGATCATGCCCCCAACTTGAGGCGGCCTCAGATGGCCTTGAAGTCGCCAGTGCAATGCACGATCTTTGCATTGGTCATCAGGTGCGACACCATGAGCGATGGCTGATCGTAACGCGTGACCGGTTCAAATCGCCGATGGATTCATCCGAAATAACGTTAGAGGCCGTCTCCTCCGTCAGCCAGATTCCGGCCGAGGAATGGAATGCCTGCGCCAATCCGACCGCAACTCCAGACAGCCTCGCTGGTTTCGACAGCCTGGCTTCGTCAGAGACCGCGACCAATTCGGGTACCGGTTGCAAATCTCCCTATAACCCATTTGTTTCACATGCATTTTTCTCCGCTTTGGAGACCTCGGGCTCGGCGTCGGCGCGGACCGGCTGGGGGCCACGGCATCTCTTGGCCCGGCTCGACGGCGAGATCGCGGGCATCGTGCCCTGCTATCTGAAATCGCATTCGCAAGGCGAATACGTGTTCGACCGCGGCTGGGCCGACGCCTATGAACGCGCCGGCGGGCGTTACTATCCGAAGCTGCAGGTCTCGGTTCCCTTTACCCCCGCCACCGGCCCTCGCCTGTTGATCCGCGACGGCGTCGACACCGATGAGATCGGCACCGCGTTGGCGCGCGGACTGGCCGCGCTATGCGACGCAACCAAGGCCTCTTCGGCTCATGTCACCTTCGCACGCGAGGCGGAGTGGAAATTTCTCGCCAAGCACGGCTTCTTGCAGCGGACCGACCAGCAGTTTCACTGGCACAACCAGGGTTTTGCCGGTTTCGACGATTTCCTGGCCACCCTCAATTCGCGGCATCGCAAGGCGATCAAGCGCGAGCGGCGCGACGCGGTGGCAAACGGCATCACCATCCACGCGCTCACCGGCCAGGACATCACCGAGGATGCGTGGGACGCGTTCTTCGATTTCTACATGGAGACCGGTTCGCGCAAATGGGGCCGGCCCTACCTGAACCGCGCGTTCTTCTCGCTGATCGGCGAGAGCATGGCCGATGACGTGCTGCTGGTGATGGCGCGGCGCAATGGGCGCTGGATCGCCGGCGCCATCAACTTCATCGGCTCCGATACGCTGTTCGGCCGCAACTGGGGCGCGATCGAGCATCACCCGTTCCTGCATTTCGAGGTCTGCTATTATCAGGCGATCGATTTTGCAATTCAGCGCGGCCTGAAGGTCGTCGAGGCCGGCGCGCAGGGCGAGCACAAGATCGCGCGCGGCTATCTGCCGCAAACCACCTACTCCGCGCACTACATCGCCGACCCCGGCCTGCGCCACGCGATCGCGGACTATCTCAAGCGCGAGCGCGCCTATGTCGCGGCAGCCGGCCGCGAGCTCAGCGAGGCCGGACCGTTTCGCAAGACCGATGAACCGTCTGAATAAAAGCAATACCGGGAGACGCCATGACCACCTACGACCCCCAAAACCCCTTCGCAAAGATCCTGCGCGGCGAATTCCCGAGCTACAAGGTCTATGAGGACGACCACGTGCTGGCATTTCTCGACATCATGCCGCGCTCTCCCGGCCACACGCTGGTGATTCCGAAGGCACCGGCCCGCAACATCCTCGATATTTCACGCGAGGATTACGCCCACGTCGCCCGCGCCGCGCACAGAATTGCGGCGGCCGCCATGAAGGCCTTCAAGGCCGACGGCATCACCGTGCAGCAGTTCAACGAACCCGCCGGCGGACAGGTGGTGTTTCATTTGCACATGCATGTGATGCCCCGCCATGACGGCGTGGCGCTGTTGCCGCCCGCGAGCAAGAAGGAAGACGGCAAGGTGCTGGAGGAAAACGCAGCGAAGCTGAAGGCGGCGCTGAAGTAGAATCGTTGCGCTTGTTGCCGGAGTTGCGCCGTCCATCCACCGTCGTCATTTCGGGATGCGCCTCTTGGCGCAGGCCCGGAATCCATACTCCCGATGGTGGTTATGGATTCCGGGCTCGCGACTTCGTCGCGCCCCGGAATGACGGAGAGATTAGAGCGGGATGGGTTTAGGTTTGGTCATATCCTGCGTTGGCGAAGTAGTTGGCGCATTCGGTCGGTGAGACGGCGCTGAGGATCGGAGCGATAGCATCGTAGACGGCCTCGGTTGTTCGCTGAGCGGCTTTGCGCAGCCAGTGTTTGAGCTTGGAGAAGAACTGTTCGATCGGGTTCAGATCGGGCGAGTATTTCGGCAGGTAGAAGAGCCGGGCGCCGGCGGCACGGATGGCGCGCCGCACGGCGCTGGCCTTGTGCGAGCCAAGATTGTCCATGATGACGATGTCGCCGTGCCGCAGGGTCGGGACCAGAACCTTCTCGATGTAGAGAAGGAAGGCTTCGCCGTTATCGGCCCCTCGATGAACCACGGAGCGGTGATGCGATCGTGACGCAAGCGGCCATGAAGGTCATGGTCTGCCAGCGGCCGTGCGGCACCTTGGCTTTGATGCGTTGACCGCGCGGCGCCCAGCCTCGCAGCGGCGCCATGTTGGTTTTGGTCCAGGTCTCATCGATGAACACCAGCCGGGCGGGATCGATCCGATCCCGATACTGGTCCACTGTGCCCGCCGACGGGCGACATCGGGACGTCCTGCTCGGCGGCAATCAGCGTCTTTTTTTGTAACTGAGCTTCTCAGCGTGGACGAACTCCCACATCGTGCGGTAATCGACCTTGAGGCCACGCTCAGCCAGCTCGGCCACTAACCCGCGCACGGTAAAATCCTTCCGGCACCGTTGGATCAGCCATTCGCGGTGCGGCCCGGTAATCTTCTTTGGCCTATAGCCGCCGATCTGGCCCGGCTTGACGCTGCCGGTCTCGTGGAAGCGCTGCGCCCAGTTGATCGCCGTGCTGATGCCCACCCCTAATTGGGCCGCCGCCTGATGCCGCGACAGGCCGCCTTTGACGACAGCTCTCACCACCCGCTCTCGAGTCGTTCGAATAGGCTCGTCCCATCCATGCTGGCCTCCTTCCCAGCCAGCATGTTAATCAGAAGCCTTCTGATTTGGATCCTCAATCGATTTAAACTAGACCCATCCCGCTCTAGAGCGTTTCATGTATAAATTGAATTGAAAGGGATTCCGGTTCTGAAGCGAATATGATTTAAGATGCTGGCTGGGTAGGGAGGCCAGCATCTGATGGTGAAACCCCTTTCCAACGATCTGCGTAGGCGGGTGGTTACGGCAGTTTCGAAGGGCGAGAGCTGCCGGTCGGCTGCTGTGCGGTTTGGCGTTGCGGTTTCTTCGGTTGTGAAGTGGTCGCAGCGTTACCGCTCCACCGGCTCGGTCGCGCCCGGCAAGATGGGCGGACACCGCAAGCCAGTGCTTGATCCGCATCGAGCGTTCATCGTGAAGCGGCTCAGCCAGACGCCACATTTGACACTCCACGCCCTGAAGGACGAACTGGCTGTGCGCGGGGTCAAAGTCTCGCACAATACGGTTTGGCTGTTCCTGCGCCGCGAAGGACTTCGGTTCAAAAAAAACGCTGTTCGCCCTTGAGCAGGGCCGCTCCGACATCGCCCGCCGACGGCGACGCTGGCGATCATGGCAGGCCAGCCTCGATCCCCGCCGCCTGGTCTTCATCGATGAAACCTGGATTAAAACCAGCATGGCTCCGCTGCGCGGATGGGGACCGAAGGGCGCGCGCCTGCGGGGCTTCGCGCCGCATGGCCACTGGCGTACGCTTACCTTCCTCGGCGCCCTGCGCTGCAACCAGCTCACGGCCCCTTGCGTCTTCGATGGCCCGATCAATGGCGAATGCTTCCGAGCCTATGTCGAACAGCAACTCGTTCCGGTCCTAAAGCAGGGCGACATCGTCATCATGGACAATCTCGGCAGCCACAAGTCGGCTGAACTCCGCCGCATCATCAGGGCCGCCGGCGCAAGGCTCTGGTACCTGCCGCCCTACTCGCCAGACCTCAATCCGATCGAACAGGCCTTTGCCAAGATCAAGCATGCAATGCGCATCGCCCAGAAACGCACCGTCGAAGACGTTTGGCGGCATATCGGAACCCTCGTCACCGCCATCCAGCCAACAGAATGCAACAACTACTTCCAAAACGCCGGATACGCTTCCATCAAAACATGAAACGCTCTAGTTATCCCGCCTCGACATCCCCGCCCTTGCCCGCCGCCAGCGGCGAGAACTCGCAACGGTCGGGCTTGAGGTCGAGCAGCGGCGTCTCGTCGAGGCAATCCAGCCCACGCACGAATACGATGTTGCCCTCGAGCTTGACCAGCTTGACGATCGAGGTGCCGATCGGGTTCGGCCGCACCGGGGAGCGCAGCGAGAACGTGCCGCGGGTCGAGCGGTTGTCTTTCGGGCTTTGCAGCACGAGATCGCGGCGCGACCGGTGCAGCCAGTAGATCACTTCCAGATTGCTGTAGAAATCGACGCCCTTCAGCGCCGGCACCCAGGGCTCGAAAATCTCGAGCCGGCAGACCGGGCCGTCGTGACGGCCCTGCCGCGGCGTGTCCTCGCGCGAGGTCCAGGGCGTACGGATCCGGCCGATGAAGACAAGCCCGGCGTCGTTTGCCTTCGGCGTATCGACGACGACTTCGCCTTCGCGCAGTGCCTTGTCCCGAGCCATTTTTGCCTCTCATCTGCTCCAGAAGCTAATTACCCGATCCACCATTTGCCAGCCAGCATCACGAACTCCCCGCAGATCACGCCGGCCAGCGTCGAACGCCGGGCCACGAGAAAAGCTGCAAACCCAGCGGCCACCGCGGCATAGCGCAGCCAGCCGGGGACGCTCGCCAACGCGCCCGGCGGCTGCACCAGGATCTGCGCGATGACGCCGGCCAGGATCGCGGTCGCCACCGCCCTCACCCAGACCAGCAATTCCGAGCCTTCGTCGATGTCGCCGCCGACCATCAATCCGAGCATGCGCCAGATCTGGTTGGGAATGACGCCGGCGATCAGCAGGATCAGCAGCGCATGCCAGTCGCCGATGAAATCGCTCATTGCTGCTCCCGCCACCAGTGAACGCCGTAGGCGATGGTGCCTGCCGACACGCCGCTGAGCAGGATATCGAAACCGCTGTTCAGCACGGACGCGAGCGGAAACAGCGCCAGCCCCAGCGCCAGCGCCGCGAAATCCGCGGGCTCCCGGCAGTTGCGGGCGGTGGAGAACAGGAACGCCAGCGGCGTCAGCATCAGGATCGCGGCGCCCAAGAGCGGCGAGAGATTGGCGGCCAGCGCATAGCCGACCGAGGTTGCGACCAGGCAGACGCAGACGAGACCGCTGCCCAGTCCATGGATGAACGCGATCCGCCGCTCGCGCGGCACGTGCGGCAGGAAGCGGAAACACTCGACCCACAGGGTGACCGCGGTGAGATGGGCCACCAGCACCAGCTGCCGCCGTTTTGTCTCCGGCGTCCGCATCATCGGCATCACCGACACCACCATTGGAAACAGCCGGATGGCGCTGACGGTCACCGCGATCGCGGCCTGGATGACGGTCGCTCCGGAACCGAGCGTGGAGATCAGGATGATCTGCGCAGGGCCGGCCCAAACGAACAGCGTGCTCGCCAGCGCCCATCCCAGGCTGAAATGGGTGTCGTGCGCGAGCGCGCCGATGCCGAGATAGGTCGCAAACAGCACCAGAGTGAGGATCGTCGACGCGACCGACCGCATTCCCCATGCGAAAGCGTGGAGCGAGCTGTGCCACGTAGGCGAGTCAAGCGCAGGAAGGGCCAAGGGCAACCAGGCAGTGGTTTTGAGTCGTGGCGCGCATAACGCGGGCCAAAGCGGCCGGCGTCAAGCAAACGCCGTCTCAGGGCTGTCATGCAACCGCCCAGCTCAGCCCCTGACACCCATGTTCCGCAGCACGAAACAGGCCCCTCCGGCACGTTCGATGCGGCGGCAAAGATCGTCCGCCGCTCCCCGCGTGTCGGTGCCGATCCGGACCTGGTAGAATAGACGGGTACCCCGCGTGCGCATCATCGTGCTCAACAGGCTCGGGTCCTGATCGCCGATGACGGCGCTCAGCCGCTTGATGGCGCGGGCGTACATGGTGAGCGCCTTGTTGCGGTCGAAGCCGGCGGCGAGCTGAACGCCCCACGCTTTCGCCGCGGCAAGCTTGATGTGCTGTTCCAACTCGGTGACGAAGGAATTGGGCGCGCGTCGGAGCAGCGCCATCAACTCCCGGCAAGTGGTGTTCGGCGCACGGTCGGCCACCTTGCCGTTCTTGCCGGTGGCGGCCCAGTCGTCGACGGAGGCGCCGGTGATGGCGGAAACGTAATTGCGCGTCTCCTGCGGCATCGCACCGGTTCCGGCGAGCCATTCCTGCACCCGGCGCGGGCCGGCATTGTAGGCGGCGGCGGCCAGCCCGAGATTGCCGAACTGGTCGCGCAACTCGCTGAGGAATTCAGCCGATTTCGGCAGCGCCTGCACGGGATCGAAGGGGTCGAGCAGCCGGCGCTCGCTGGCGGTTCCCGGCATGAATTGCGCGATGCCTTCGGCGCGCTGGCCGTTGCGGGTGACGGGGCCGACCGCATCGGCCTGAAACCGGCTCTCCTGCCAGATCACGCGCGCGAAGAATTCCAGCGGCAGGCCGTTCGACCGCGCCGCCGATTCGATCATCAGGCACATCGCCTCGCGGGTATCGGTTTCGCGCGCATTGGGCGCTGGGTTCTGCGTCGCCAATTCCTCGACGCTCGGTATCGCGACATCCGTCCTGGCCGGAGCGCTATCCTCGGCGCGCGCCTGCGCCGCCAGCAACAGCAGCGCGACAGCAACACAAACCGCTGCACGCCGACCGATAACCGTTTGCACCGCCATATCTGGGTTCCGGCAAACCGCGCTGACACATGGACCCGGCTGTCCAGCCTCCAAACAATGGTGGCCTGCTTGGCTCAGCGCAAGAAGGCGCGCGGGACGCCGCTTTCAAACGCGATACCGGCACTATCGCCGTGGCGAGCGCCGGAGGATTGGGTGAAAGCGCGGTCCGGCCAGCCGAAAACCATGCTTTTTCCGCCATCATCGATTTACGTTAATGCCGCATTTTGTGCGCCGCTCCCTTTTACGCGCGGTGAAGGTGGGTAAGGTCGCCCGTCTTTGCCGGGAGGAATACCATGCTGGACCGACGCCAGAGCGCGCGCGACAAGGTGATCTATGGCGGCGTCGCCGAGGTCGACGAGAGCGGCACAACGCGGGAATGCGTCGTGCGCAACATCTCCGATCACGGCGCCCGCGTCGAGTTCAGCAACCTCGCCAGGCTCCCGAAAGCGAAGATTTCGCTGACGATCGCCCGCAAGGGCCGTTCTTTCCTCGCCAAGGTCGTCTGGTGGCGCGACAATTTCGTCGGCATCGCCTTCAGTTCGGACCGCCCCTACGAACTGCCGGTCTCCGATATCGAGGAACGCCTGCGCAAGAGCGAGAAGAAGAAGCGCCAGCTGCAGCGCCGCATCAACGAATTGCTGGGCGAAGGCTGACGCCGTACGACCGTTCCCCCAGGCGAAATCGGCCGGAGCGCCGATTGATGTGCCTCAAGCCGCCTGATGGACATCAGGATAGATTTCTGGATCATGGCTTCAGGACGTCCCGATGCGAAGGTTTGCATTCAAGGCCATCTTCGCGATGCTCACTCTCAACCGGGCGGAGCGAAAGCGGCCCGATTGGGACCGCGTCATCCTGATCGTCTCGACCTCCGTCACGATCGGGCTTGCCGCCCTTTACGCATACGGCAAGGCCACCGCGCGCTGGTAGCCGAAACGTAACGGACCCCCTCGCCCAGGCTGGCCGCTGCCGGCCTTGCCGATTCCCGAGATCCCGCATGAACCTCGGCCCGCGCTCCGGCGACCCATTTCGCGCAGCGGCGGCCAAACAGGTCAACGCGCCGAAGGCAACCGCAGCATCGCCGCCCGCCAGATGACCACGACCGAATTTGTCGAGGCGCAGAAGCTCGCGGCCACCAACAAGCCGCCGCCTCCGTAGCCGCGGTTTATCCGCGCAAGTGAACCGCCAGCCGTTGATCCGTCGCGCCTGATGCACGCGGCCTCAGGCCGGTTTGACAGAGGTCAATACGGCGGATGTCTTCCGCTCTACCAGGGCAGAGGTGCGGTATCGCAGGGAACGGCCATGAAGAAAATCTGCCTCACGGTTTTGTTGGTTTGCGTTTGGGGCAATGCCGGTCATGCCCTCGATTCCGAGCAGCAGCGCGGAAAGGCACTGCTCGGAACCCTCTGCGGACGCTGTCACGCCGTCGGCCAGCGGGGCGAGAGCCAGCACGCCGATGCCCCGGCCTTTCGCACGCTCGGAGACAGCAAGCTCTACGACACCGACTTTGCGGCACGGCTGCAGGAGGGCTTGAGCACCATCCACCCGGACATGCCGACGTTCCGGTTCAGCCGCGAAGACGCCGAGGCCGCGGTCAATTACCTCAAGTCCATTCAAGTGCACAAACGGCCAAACTGGCGACGGCCGCCGCCGGGGTTTCGTAATCCTCGCTGACATCGGCCCAGCAAGAAGCCGGCGGTCTCGCGACGCGCCGGCTTCTTTGATTAGTAGTAATGGCCGCTCAAACCTTGACCAGCGGACCTCGCGAGGCCGGGCCCTTCGAGCCACCGCCCGGTCCGCCGGGCCCGCCAGATTTCGGCTTGCGCGGCGCGGTGCGCTTACGCGTGCCGGGCAGCTTTTCCGGCTTCGGCGTGACCGGCCCTTCGACGAACTCGAAGCCGATCTTCTCCGCCCCTTCCGCGCCCGCTTCGTCCTTGACCAGCACGACGCGGACGTGGCCGCCGCCCTTCAGCTTGCCGAACAGCACCTCGTCGGCCAGCGGCTTCTTGATGTGCTCCTGGATCACGCGCGCCATCGGCCGTGCGCCCATCTGCTCATCATAGCCATGCTGGATCAGCCAAGCCTTCGCCGGCTCCGACAATTCGATGGTGACGTCGCGGTCGGCGAGCTGGGCCTCGAGCTGCAGCACGAACTTCTCGACCACCATGCCGATCACGTCGGGATTGAGATGCGCGAACGACACGATGGCATCGAGCCGGTTGCGGAACTCGGGCGCGAACTGCCGATTGATGGCTTCGTGGTCGTCGCCTTCCCGCCTGTTGCGCGTGAAGCCGAAGGCCTGCCGCGCCAGATCGGCGGCGCCCGCATTGGTGGTCATGATCAGGATCACGTTGCGGAAATTGACCTGCTTGCCGTTATGGTCGGTCAGCCTGCCATGATCCATGATCTGCAGCAGCACGTTGTAGAGATCCGGATGCGCCTTCTCGATTTCGTCGAGCAGCACCACGCAATGCGGATGCTGGTCGACGCCGTCGGTCAGAAGGCCGCCCTGGTCGAAGCCGACATAACCGGGAGGTGCGCCGATCAGGCGCGATACCGTGTGACGCTCCATGTATTCGGACATGTCGAAGCGGATCAGCTCGACGCCGAGCGAGGCCGCGAGCTGCTTTGCCACTTCGGTCTTGCCGACGCCGGTGGGTCCCGAGAACAGATAGCAGCCGATCGGCTTCTCCGGCTCGCGCAGGCCCGCCCGCGACAGCTTGATCGAGGCCGACAGCGCCTCGATCGCCTTGTCCTGGCCGAATACCACGCGCTTGAGCGTCGTTTCGAGATGCTTCAGCACCTCGGCATCGTCCTTCGACACGCTCTTGGGCGGAATCCGCGCCATGGTCGCGATCGTGGTCTCGATTTCCTTGATGCCGATGGTCTTCTTGCGCTTGTTCTCCGCGACCAGCATCTGCGCCGCGCCCGATTCGTCGATCACGTCGATCGCCTTGTCCGGCAGCTTGCGGTCGTGGATGTAGCGCGACGACAGCTGCACCGCCGCCTCGATCGCCTCGTTGGTGTATTTCAGCCGGTGATAATCCTCGAAATAGGGTTTCAGGCCCTTGAGGATCGCAATCGCGTCTTCCACCGTCGGCTCGTTGATGTCGATCTTCTGGAACCGGCGCACCAGCGCGCGATCCTTCTCGAAGTGCTGGCGGTATTCCTTGTAGGTGGTCGAGCCCATGCAGCGGATGGTGCCCGACGCCAGCGCCGGCTTCAACAGATTGGACGCATCCATGGCGCCGCCGGAGGTGGCGCCGGCGCCGATCACGGTGTGAATTTCATCGATGAACAGGATGGCGTTCGGGTGCGCCTCCAGCTCCTTCAGGACCTGTTTCAGCCGCTCCTCGAAATCGCCGCGGTAGCGGGTACCGGCGAGCAAAGTACCCATGTCGAGCGAGAACACGGTGGCCGCCGCCAGCACTTCCGGCACCTCGCTGTCGACGATGCGCTTGGCGAGTCCCTCGGCGATGGCGGTCTTGCCGACGCCGGCTTCGCCGACGAACAGCGGATTGTTCTTCTGCCGGCGGCACAGCACCTGGATGGCGCGGTTGATCTCGGAGTTGCGTCCGATCACCGGGTCGATCTTGCCGTCGCGCGCCTTCTTGTTGAGGTTGACGCAGTAGGTCTCCAGCGCCTCGCCCTTCTTCTTGGAATCCTCGTTGCCCTTGGTCTCGGTTTCCTCGTCGACCCCGCGGACGGGACGCGCCTCGGAAACCCCGGGCCGCTTGGCGATGCCATGGCTGATGTAATTGACCGCGTCGTAGCGGGTCATGTCCTGCTCCTGCAGGAAATACGCGGCGTGGCTCTCGCGTTCGGCGAAGATCGCGATCAGCACGTTGGCGCCGGTGACTTCCTCGCGGCCGGACGACTGAACATGGATCACCGCGCGCTGGATCACGCGCTGAAAGCCCGCGGTCGGCTTGGCATCGTCGGCGCCGTCGGTGACCAGATTTTCGAACTCGGTCTCGAGATAGTTGACGAGACTGGTGCGCAGCTTGTCGAGATCGACGCTGCAGGCGCGCATGACGGCCGCCGCATCCGAGTCATCGATCAGCGAGAGCAGAAGGTGTTCGAGCGTCGCATATTGGTGGTGACGCTCGTTTGCAATCGCCAGCGCACGATGCAGGGATTGTTCAAGGCTTTGGGAAAAAGTCGGCATCGCGTCCTCTGTGGCCCCCGCCATCATCATGATCGCCGTCGCCCGCTCAGGCAACAACAACCTTTGTCATATAGTCACCCAAGATCGCGGCAAAAGAGCGGTTTCCGCGACTCGTTTACGCTGGGATCGCAAGCCTACATCCAAAACCCGGGCGAAGCCCCGGACAAAGGCGCAGGCTGGACAGATCCCTCGCCTTTTGATGCAAAACCCGTTCCCGTTTCCGGCGGATTTCGCGCGGCGCTATTTTTTTTCCATCACGCATTGCAGGGGATGCTGGTGCTTGCGTGCGAAATCCATCACCTGCGTGACTTTGGTCTCGGCGATCTCGTAGGTAAACACCCCGCACTCCCCGATCCCATGATGATGGACGTGGAGCATGATCTTGGTCGCGGCCTCGACGTCCTTCTGGAAGAACTTCTCCAGTACATGAACGACAAACTCCATCGGCGTGTAGTCGTCGTTCAGGATCAGGACGCGATAGAGATTCGGACGCTTGGTCTTCGGCTTAACCTTGGCGATCACCGACGTGGCCGGACCGCCGGCACCTCCGCTGCGGTTCTCATCATTGCTCATTCGGGGAGCAGATGCGGCGACGGCGGCTGGCGCGGACGGGTCATTTCTGGAAGCTAATTGCAGCATGGCACAGGCGTTCGAAATCCTCTTGGAAACCGGACAGCGACCGGACCCTGCCTTCCTGCCGGACGGCATCTTAACCAGTTCCCGGACGCGCTTTCCAGATCGCCGTTCCCGGCCGGCCTACCCATCCGCTGGATCGATAACAGCAATATGGGACTGCCTTGGGTTCGCCGCAAGCGCGCAAATTAGAGGGCCGATGCGACCTGCGACGAGCCCGATTCCAAGCCCGGCGATCCCGACAAGACTAATCAATCCTGTCCGATTTGACAAAAAAACTCTGCCCGCGGTTTAGCGCCTCTTGACGATGGCCGGCCGCGTTTCGCGGCCAATTCGGCCCTTGCCGGCGATCGCGACGCTCCTCCCCGGAACATGGCGATCACGGCATCCACTTCGATCGACGCATCGCTGCCGCCATTGCCGGGAGCCGCGAAATGATTCCGGCAAATCCGGAACAAGAAAAAGCCCGGCCATATGGCCGGGCTTTTTGGTCTTCGCAATGGTGCCGAACTTATCAGGCGGCGGCCGGCGTGAACTTCGCGACCAGGCCTTCGAGCGGTTTGTAGGTGGTCTTGGCGAGATCGGTATAGAGACCCGCGATCTTCTGCAACTCCGCAACGAACGTCTCGTAAGCGGACTTCGCGAACTCGGTCTGCACTTCGAGCGCCTTGTCCAGCGACTTCACGCCGGACAGTTTCTCGACGAACGACTTGGTGTCTTCAAACGACTTCTTGGTGTAGTCGCCATAGGCGCTGGCGATGGCCTGAAGCCCGTTCTGGACGCTGGCCGCCGAGGCCACCACCGTATCGAGGTGCTCTTTGCCGTACTGCTGAATGTCTTCAACTTTGATCATGATGGAGAGTCCTTCCCAGACTGATGTGCAACCTGCCGGGAGGTCCCGGCTCCCTTGACACCCTGTTAATATAGTGCAGCGCACAATAAAGTCAAGAATATTTGTGCGACGCACAAATACGGCAATTAGCAGCGAATGCCGGGCGATTATGCAAGGGATAATTAATCTTTTGGAAACTCAGGCCCCCTAACCTGATTCCCAGACTTGTCCGGGTCCGGGCAGGCAGCCGAAAGGCGTTTTCGCACAGACTCTTAGCTCGAATGGCGGCGTCCACCGCAGTGCCGCGGGAAAAGCCTGCCGCAATCGAGCGGTTTGAGCAGGGAAACCTCGCCAGCGGTTGGGCATAATTTGGCCTCACGAACCGGTGATCAAGACAGAAATTGGGACGGGGAAGTTCATGCTTCGCACAACCTTGGGCTCCTCGCGTGTTTTGCGGGTTTGCGTTTTCGGGCTGGTCACGGTCTCCACAGCAGTCCTCTTCACAACCGCCAACGCCGAAGCGCGGCATCACCGGCACACCCGTCACTACGCCCACGCCCGCCACCATCAGGAAGCAAGCGAGAGCTACAGCCCGGCGTTCTCCTCGATCATCGTCGACGGCAATTCCGGCGCCACCCTCTCCTCCAACAATCCCGACGCCAGCCGTCATCCGGCTTCGCTGACCAAGATCATGACGCTGTATCTGCTGTTCGAGCGCCTCGACGCCGGCAAGATGAAGCTCGACAGCGAAATGTCGGTTTCCGAACACGCCTCCGAGCAAGCTCCCACCAAGCTCGGGCTGCGCCCGGGCCAGACGATCCGCGTCGAGGACGCCATCAAGGGACTGGTGACGCGCTCAGCCAATGACGCTGCCGTCGTGATCGCGGAAGCCATCGGCGGCGATGAAGACGATTTCGCCAAGATGATGACCCGCAAGGCGCGTGCGCTCGGCATGAGCCGGACGACCTATCGCAATGCCTCGGGCCTGCCCAACGACGAACAGGTCACGACGGCCCGCGATCAGGCAATGCTCGGCCGCGCCATCCAGGACCGGTTTCCGCGCTACTACCGTTACTTCTCCACGGAAGCGTTCAACTATCATGGCCAGACGATCCGCAATCACAACCACCTGATCGGCAGCGTCGAAGGCGTGGACGGCATCAAGACCGGCTACACGCGCGCCTCGGGATTCAATCTCGTGACCTCGATGCATCGCGGCAATCGCTTCCTGGTCGGCGTGGTCCTCGGAGGCCGCAGCGGCAGCTCGCGCGACGCCATCATGCGTAACCTGCTCGCCGAAAATCTCGAAAAGGCCGCCAGCAAGCGCACCGTTGCCGCGATCACAGAGCGCAACTCGTCCGAAGCCGCCACCGACGTCGCGCAGGCCGAGACCGAGCAGCGACCGGAGACTACGGCGCCAGCGCAGGACACGGTTCAGGTCGTCTCTGCCGCGGCTGAACCGGCCGCCGCCGCCGCGGTCCACTCGACCGGATCAGTGACCCGATCGATTTTCGCCGCCGCCGCTGCGGCCGTGCCGCCAGCCAAGACCGAGCCCGCTCCGCTGACCAATGGGGTGATCCAGGCGCAGGCGCTTGCAATCATTCCCGGTTCGTCCGAACCGATGAAGCCGGTCAAGGTCAAGACCGTTCAGGTCAAGGCCGGAAACGTGAAGCTGGCCTCTGCCGCTCCGTCCCAGCCGGCCCCGCCGATCACCAGCGCCGTCCCGGCGCCGCGCCCCGAAGTGCCGGAGACATCGAGCGCGGTCATGGCCAAGGCGGAAGGCAACAAGGCCGAAACCAGCAGGTTTGAGACCGCCAAAACCGAACTGCCGCCGCAGCCGGCCGGCCACGGTACCGGTAACGGTTTGCTCGGCGTGCTTCCCGCCTCCAGCCTTTCCGCCTCTTCCACGTCGCAGGCCTCCTCTTCCCAGGCATTGGCCTACGCGGATCCGGCTACCCGCTCCCGGCCGCAGGCCGTCCTGCCAAACAACGCCGACAAGCCGGTCGCGGTCCATACCGGCTGGATCGTTCAGGTCGGCGCGCTCGAGAGCGAAAACGAAGCGCAGCAGCGCCTCGACGCGGCCCGCAATCAGGCCCGCGGCCTGCTCGCGAAGGCCGATCCGTTCACCGAGCCGGTCGTCGCCAAGGGTGACAAGAAGCTCTACCGGGCCCGTTTCGCCGGTCTCGACCGCGATCAGGCCGAGGCCGTATGCCGGACGCTGAAGCGCTCCGACATCTCCTGCATCACCGTCCGCAACTGACCGGTATCGGTTAACAAATCATAAGGAATGCAGGCGCGCGTTTGCGCCGGCGCGGCTTCGCGGAATTTTGTAACCGGGCGCGTGTGCTCGCGCCAATCCCAGGCTTTTCCCGCCGATTTCCGGACGCACCTCGGATAAACGGCGGAGATGCCGGCCTCGAATCCGGTTTGCGGCAGGTCCTGCGTCAATTCGATCACGCAGCAACCCCACCGCTGCAAACTTCTCGTCAAGATTTAGCGGTTAATACTGCAGGCACGAAAGATCGACCACGCCGGATAACGGCGGGCGGCAACGGGGCGTCAGCCGGAGCAAGGAACGAAAGTCATCGGTTTGTGGCGTCGGTAGCGTTGTCTGGAGTTAGCTGTGATGCGTTCGAAGCAAAGTATCCTTGGCCTCGTTTACACGGGCGGCGAGATACGTCGACCCCCCTTGGTCGGGATGCAGTTTCTTCATGAGCGCGCGGTGCGCCCGGCCGATCTCGTCACGCCCCGCCCCCGGCTGCAGGCCAAGGATCTGGTAGGCCTCCTCGTCCGTCATTTTGCCGCTCGACGCCGCGCGGCTCTGCCCTCCTGCCGCATTTCCCTGCGCGTTCTCACGCCAGGCGGGAAACCTGCGGTCCAGATAGCTTTCAAGTAACGCCACGCTCTCGGCGTCGAAACCGGAGATCATCGCCGACAGCTGCGGCAGATCGAATTCGCCCAGGTTGCGCCCGGCATAAGGTCCGGCCACGATCTGGCCCGACAGTTCACCGCTATCGTGATCGAGGCTCATATCGAGATATTGAGAGCGGACCCGCGAGGCCTGCCCCGAAGAACGTTGTGAGCCCAGGCCCGCGAACATGCCGCCGATATTGGGAAAACCCGAAGTCCCGAACGGCGACCAGCCGAGCAAACCTGCCCCGAAGATACCGATCGGGATGGCGACCGCGAGTTCGCCCCTAACGCCAGTAAAAGCGGCGACCGCGAGCAACACGATACCGCCTCCGATCTTGATCGCACGCGCAAGCACGACCGGATTGGCCGCACGAAACATCTGCAGCAGCGAATAGAGAACGAGAACGGCGACGGCGCCGGCGATCAGGGTTGGCATCCGCCCAATATAGTGAGATCGGCGACAAAAAGCATGCCGGGTCTGTCCGCCTCCGGGAAAGGTCGAACCGAAAAGCCCTCCGGCGCCAATGGTGCTAGTTTTCTGTCGGGATGACCACGGCAGGATCCCAAGGAGGGGCGCGATGGCGGCAGACGGATTGACGACGATACGGAGCAGTTTCGGGGCGCAGGACACGATGAACCGGCTCGAAGCCGCCGTGAAGGCCAAGGGCATGACGGTGTTTGCCCGGATCGATCATGCCGCCGGCGCAACCGCGGTCGGGCTGCCGCTGCGGCCGACCGAGGTCCTGATCTTCGGCAATGCCAAAGGCGGCACGCCGCTGATGCAATCGGTTCAGACCATCGGCATCGACCTGCCGTTGAAGGCGCTGGTCTGGCAGGATGCGGCGGGCGACACTTGGCTTTCCTACAATGACCCCGATTGGCTCGCGAGACGGCACGGACTGGGCGCCGAGACCGAGGGCGCTGTCGATGTTCTGACCGGGGCGCTGGCAGCGCTGGCAAAAGCGGCGACGACGGGGTGACTCGCTGACAACGCGCTTTAACCGCCGATCATTCCGCCGCCTTCGTACAACGCCGAAGCGGCAGTGGGAATCACTTCATCTGGCCAAGCAGCCTGGCGGCGCCGCTCGCGGACTTCGACAGCCGCAATAGCGCCTCGCGACCACCGGCGGCATAGGCGGCGGCGGCCCGCAGCAACTCGCGCAACTGCGCCGCCGCACCGGGATCGAACCTGCACCACGCCCCGCCGGTCAGACGCGCGACCTCCTTGAACGCCCGCTCGGCGTCGGCGTCATGCCCTTCCTGGAACATGAACACCGGCACCTTGAGCAGGCCGAGTTCGCCCGCCTTGGCGCAGAGATCGTCGATCTTCTCTTCCATGGCGTCGCCGACAAAGACCAATGCGCGCACCGCGGATGCGACCGCCTCGCGTCGCGTTTCCGACAGCACCTTGCCGATCTGGGTATTGCCGCCGCGGCAATCGATCTTGCTCATCAATTTCGCCAGCTGCGCGCTGTCGGAAATCCACCGGGTGGCGCGGCACTCACCTTCGCCGCGATAATAGACCAGGCGGATATCGAGACTGCCGACGGCCGCCGCCTCGCGAAACATGTCGGCCTGCAGCGCGCACGCCATATCCCAGGTCGGCTGCCGGCTCATGGTGGCGTCGAGCGCGAATACCAGCCGGCCGCGCGCCCCCGGCGCATGCGGCGACATCGCCTTGGCCTTGGCGACGAAGGCGGCAATATCGTCGGAAGCGGATTTCGCGTCGGGCAGCGAACCGCCCTTGCCAGACGTCTTGGCGGACGTGCCTCGTGTGTCGAGGAAATCTCGGTTGGGGATTTCGGCCCTGTCGGTTCGCGTGACATCGGCGCTCGCAGATTGCAGCAAGCTCTATGTGGGCCGCGATCAACGACGGGTCAATGCGTCAGCCGCCTTCGGCCGAACGCGACGGAGGCAATCCAGACGCCGAACGCCGGTACCGTCGTCAGTTCTGAAGCGGCGCGGCCGGGGTAACCGGAGGAGTGACCGGCACGAACGGCGCCACCGGCCCGGCATCGGTCATGAGTGGCGACGCCGTCTTTGTCACGACCGGCTTGAGCGGGCTGTCGTCCTCGATGAATTTGTCGAGCATGCCCTCGATCGATTCCTTGGCGGTATCCGGACCGGTATCGCGCATGTCGTTGTGCTGGAAATCGGTGCGGACCACGGTAATGCCGGCCTGCTCACAGATCTCTTCGGATGGAACGACGCCGGGATCGGTCTTGAATACCGGATCCTTGGAACGGAACGAAAGGATCTTGAAGCGGCCGTCGGTAATGAACGGCACGCGCAGATTGTCGAGGGTCACGACCCGCTTGACCAGTTCCGGATGCAGCTTGGCGAAATACATCGAGATGTCGGCGCCAGCGGAATGTCCGACTATGGTCAGATGGTCGTAATCCGCATTCGGCTGCACTTTCTGCATTTCCGCGACCGCAAAGCGGATATTGGCAACGCCACGCAGGTACTGCGGCTGCCGGCCGACATAGAGCTCGCCGACCTTCGTCACCATGGGCGGATCGGTCGGCAGATCGTGCTGGATGCTGATCGCGATATAGCCGCGCGCAGCGAACACGTTGGCCAGGAAAGAGTACTCGGTGAATTTGACGGTATTGCCGTGGTTGAGGATTGCCACCGGCAGCGTGATCATGCCGGCGTTGGCCTGCATTTCCTTGTCGCGCCGTACGGCGACGTCGACCGCAACCGGACGGTTGTTGCGAGATGCATCGTAGAAGGTGATCGTTTCGTGGCGGATCGCCCATTTGCTGATCGTGAAGTATCCGACCGCCACCAGTACGGTCAGCGAAAGCAGAATTGCAATTCCACGTTTCATGTCTATCCCCGTCCACCGACGTCAGAGCCCACTTCCTGCGCTCAAACTCCGCCGTCCCTTGTTGGCTAATATATGTCACGGCGGCGTGACAGGAAGGCTAAATATTGTGAATTGACCGCCTGTTCGTTGTGCGGCGCACCCTCTGTGCATTCGCAGGCGCCGAGACGCGCTTCCCTTGTCGGGCGCGGCAAGTGAAAGACAGGTTCAAATTTTCGGTAAAGCCGAGGTGAAAATCGGTCGCAAAAGTAGGTCCGCAGGCGACCAGCGCCGGGTTTTTACGGGGACGCGGCCTGCTAGCAGTATCGCCTTACCACAACCTCTAGGCGCCGATGATGTCGTGGACGTCGAGCGGCTTGTCGATCTGGCTGAACCATTCGGCACGGTTGGCGGCACGGCGGCGCCCGCGCTCGTCGAGCGGCAGTTTCAGCTGGCGCAACAGGCTTGTGACCTCCTCGCGCGCGGTGACATGGCCGAGGCTCGGGCGGGTGCCGAGCGTCGCCTCGTCGATGTCGTCGAGCGCGGTCAAGCCGCGCGGAAAGAACTCGCGATAGACCACGCGCTCGGCAAAACCGTCGATCGAACGGAAACCGAGCCGGAACGCCAGATCGTTGAGGCTGTCGGCAACGAGTTGCTTGTTACGGGATCCAAGCATCGACAGGCGGTTGCGGACCACGATCCAGTCGGTGGAAGCGCCGTCGAGCTGGCGGCGCTTGCGCCGCGTATCGCGCACCATCTCCGCGTAATGGCTTTCGCCGGTCACCGAATAGGTCGCGGGGTCGACGGTTCCCAGCACGTCGAAATCGAGGAAGCTGTCGTTGATCGGTGTCACCAGGGTGTCGGCCATCGAATGCGCGAGGCGCATCAGGTAGCTGTCCGATCCCGGGGTATCGATCACGATGAAGTCGAAGCTGCGCTCGACCGCGCTGACGGCGTCCATGAACTGCTGGAACTCGGAGTTTTCATTGTCGGCGATCTGCATGGTCTCGCCGAGCCTGATGCAGCAATGCACGGGGATTTCGAGATCGAGGCCGGTGCGCCGCGCCCAAGCGCCGCGGTTGTTGATGTAACGGGTGAAACTTTGCTGGCGGCAATCGAGGTCGATGGTGGCGACGCGCTGGCCGGCCTTCATCAGCGCGACCGCGATATGCAGGGCGGTGGTGGATTTGCCCGAGCCGCCCTTCTCGTTGCCCAGCACAACGACGTGCGCCGAGCCCGATTGCCCCTGACTAGCCTGCACCAGCATGTGATTTGATCCCTGGGATATCTTCAAATTCCGCGCGTCCGCGGTCAAGCGAAATGCGCAACGACGTCGTTAAATCGTTCGTCGTCCGCCTTAATCATGAATCGGAATCGCTTCGCGGCAGAGCTGCCGATTTTTTTTGCGCTCGACATGACGTCGGCGCAATCGGCGAATGCCCGGTTGCGTGCGGTCGGCTTGGCGGGCAGGCCTTGAGCTTGATATGGTCCGCTTCCCGCCACCTCCCTGCCCTCCAGAGATCGAGCCCAGATGTCGCGAAGTCCCATGATCGTCCGCACGGTCCCTGCATTGCGTCGCGCCGTCGACGGCCTGCGCGCGAAAAAGGCCACCATCGCGCTGGTGCCGACCATGGGAGCGCTCCATGACGGCCATGTGTCGCTGGTCCGGCTCGCGAAGCGCCGCGCCAAACGGGTAATCGTCTCGATCTTCGTCAACCCGACCCAGTTCGCCCCCACCGAGGATTTTGGTTCCTACCCGCGCACCTGGAAGGCCGACGTCGCAAGGCTCGCCGCGGAAGACGTCGACGCGATCTGGAATCCGGACGTCAAGGCGATGTATCCGGATGGGTTCGCCACCCGAATCGTGCCCGAAGGCCCGGCCATCGCAGGTCTGGAAGACCGGTTCCGGCCGCATTTCTTCGGCGGGGTCGCAACCGTCGTCGGCAAGCTGTTTACGCAAGTCCGCCCGGATTTTGCGATCTTCGGCGAAAAGGATTTCCAGCAGCTGCGGGTGGTGACGCGGATGGCCGGGGATCTCGACCTTGGCGTCAAGGTGATCGGCTCGCGCACGGTGCGGGAACCCGACGGCCTCGCGATGTCGTCACGCAACGTCTATCTGTCGCCGGACGAACGCCGCACCGCGCCGACGCTGTACCGCGCCATGAAGGAGAGCGCCAAGCGCCTGCGGGCCGGCGAGGCGTTCGAGGCCGCGATGGCCGGCGGCGCCGAGATGATCACCAACGCCGGTTTCGTGCTCGACTATTTCGAGGCGCGTCACGCCGAGACGCTGGCGCCGATATCGTCGGTGAAGGACGGCCCGGTGCGCATCCTGGTCGCGGCAAGGCTGGGAAAAACCCGGTTGATCGACAATGTCGGGGTCTAGAAAGCGCTAGAGCAGCCCTAGTTCGCGCAATTCGCGGCGCAACGGCTCGGGCATCGCGGCGACGCCGGCCCCGGCGGATTTGAGGTCCGGCGGCGCGTCGCCGTCGGAATAATAGCGCCAGCCCTGGAACGGGCGCATCGGCCGCGGCAGCACCGGGATCACCTTGGGCTGCATCACCAGCCGGCATCGTCCGATCCCGTCGCGATCGCGGAACGGCTCGATGGCGATGATTTTTTCCCGCGCGGCGATTTCGCCGCGGATCACCCAGTACAGCGACCCGCCGTCCAGCACCTCGTCGACCCGCTTCGGCGTCATCCGGGTGATATGGACATGATGCAGCGGCAGGCCCTTTTTCTTCGCGGCCTGCATGCGCTCGGCGACCCAGCCCTTGAGCTCCTTGACCAACTCGCAGCCGACGGCAAGCTTGATGAGATGAAGTGGCATGGGGCGAGGTTTAGAGCATGGTCCGGAAAGTGGAAACCGGTTTTCCCCGGTTTCCCGACAGGTCAGGCTCGCACAAAAAGATGTTGCATCAATCGTTCGACGCCGCCGGCACGGGCGCGCCGGGAGGCGGCGCGAGCTGGACCGGCGCCGACGTATGCTTGGGCGCGGCGGGCTTCTTGGCTGCCGCCAGCGCGTTGCTTGCAGCGGCGGCCGGACGCGGTGGCGACGCACTCGCGGCGGGCGGCGACGCCGGCGCCCGCGGCGCCGCTGGCTCCGGGGTCATGATACTGACCGGCGGGGTCGATGCCGCCGAGGGAAAATCGGCATTGGTGGGTTTGCCCGTCGGCATCGTCGGCGCGAGTGCGGCAACCGCCCCCGGCGCTGCGGCTGCCGGCAAGTTCCACAGCGGCGCATACCGCGCGATCAGGGCGTCATAGGGCCGTTGTTCCATGTTGGCGACGATCTGGCGGCTGTCGGTCAGCGCCCGGAACGCCCTGCAGTTCGACGGCGTACAATGATCGCGCGCCAGCAGCACCTGCGCCATCAGGCCGTAGCGATCGCGCTCCACTGAAGCGCGCAGCATCTGCAGTTCCGGGGTCACGCTCCCGTTGGCCGAGGCAACGTCACCGGAGGCGGTGAGCCGCGTGATCTGGGAAGCCGCATAGGAGACCGCCGCCGCCGCGCTTTCGGCGGAACCGAACAAGGCCTTTTCGCAAGCCGCCAGGACGGTGTCGCCGGCGATGTCGTCGATGCAGGACAAGGCCGGCAGCGCGGCATACATCGGTTGCGGGGATCCGGCCGTCTCGGCGGACGCCGGCCGGCCGGCAGGACCGAACTCGCGAATCGTCGCGGCCACCGCGATGCCGACAGCCAGCAGCGTGATGACGGTCAGCGCTCCGTTGGCGACCGATTTCTCCGCACGCAACAGCGTGATCAGCACGATGATCCCGAAGAATCCCGCCGCGGCCAAAGTCAGCCACATCGGGAACGACGGCGAACGCCAGATTTGGTCGAGCGATGTGGCCCAGGCCCAGTTCATGCGCGATGTCCCTCAGCGCAGCATAGAACGCATTCCACGAACGGGAATGCCAATGCCTTCGCACTCATATGCACAGATTCGTACGCACAGAATGTTGCGGCGAACGCGGGCCTTTTGACGGCGAGCGACGAAGTGGAACCCGCATCACCCGGCCGCGCGCGGCCTATCAGGAAACGTCGAGCTGGCTTTCCTTGGCCACCCGCTCGAACGCCTCGGTCGAGCTCTTGATCCGGTACTGGCAGTCGTCGCCGTCGGTCGGAAGCAGCCGGATCACCTCATAGGTACCGCTGGCGGCCGGACGCGCGACGTTGCTGGCAGTGAAATAGACGGTCTCACCAACGTTGTATTTGTGCTTCAACGCCCTCTCCATACGCAAAAAACGTCGGCCGTGCCCACGGTCCCGCTTGCTTCGGCCGACTGAAGAACCTGCGGCTATATAGCACGGCGCCAATCCCGTTGGCCAGTTACATCCGGACATAGCAAATGCGCAGATTTGACAGGTTTTTCAGTATGATAACACCAGTTCCGAGGGGTTGTGGGGCAAATCGCGCTCGCCGTCAACGGGAGCCCGCGCCGGGCCTTCAGGCCGTATGCGGCAGCTTGCCGTCGGGGCTCGCATGATCCACCGCCGTGGGCAGTTGCTGCGCCAGAACCTTGGCGAGTTGATCGACCGGGATATTGAACCGCGCGGCCAGCTGCTTGACGGTGTCGCTGCCAAGCACCTGCTGCAACTGCTCGGCGGTGATCGGAAGGTTCTGACCATTTCCGATCCAGGATTTGACCTGGTCGCCGAACCCGGCCTGCTGCAATTTGGCGACAATCGCGTTCAGCCCGCCCTGCCCGCCATTGCCAAGCACTTCGCCCAACACCACCGGGACCACAGCCGCCTCAAGCTGGCCGAGGGCGCCCTTGAACGCCGGTGAGTTTTCCAGTAAATCGAGAATTCCCATGGCCAAATCCTTTCGCTGACTGCGCTGCGTCGGTTCCCGACTCAGAACCTTTTGCGAGGTTGGGTCAAGCCTTGCGAACCCGTCAACGCTTCGCTAGCGCTCCAGCCCGCCATCCGAGCGTGGCGTCTCGACGTCCGGAGGCCTGGGACTTTGGTCCGGCGGCGGTTCCGTCTCATCGACGCGCGATTTGAGATGGGCGGCCTTTTCGACCAGCACCGCAGCAAGCTGCGGGTTTGTGGTTGAGTTGGCGAATTTGAGAAGCGTCTTCGCCTGACGCGCGAAATATTGCCTACCGATCACGGACAAGACCCCCAAGACATCCAGCCGGGGACATCACGCACGGGAGGCGAATTCGTTCCGCAAAATGTACAAAGGTGAACTTAAGTCGCCTCTGGAAACCCGACGATGGTTCAGGTGGAACCCCAGCAGTGGCCGCTGCCGTTTCACACGTTCTCGAATTGCTCGATGACAAGGGTTTCGGCGAGGCCCGCGCGCGTCCACTCCTGGAAGGCCGGCAACGCCATCATCGTTTCCGCATAGGCCTGTGCCGCGGGCCCGACCGCAATCGCATAGGTGCGCAAGCGGTGCACCACCGGTGCGAACATCGCATCTGCGGCGCCAAACCTGCCGAACAGGAACGGTCCGAGTTTTCCGTAGCGCTCGCGGCAATCGGTCCAGATCTCCTGGATCCGGGCGACGTTGGCGCGCGCATCCGCCGACAGCGCGATCGCGCGGATCGGACGGTGCAGGTTCATGCCGCATTCGTTGCGCAGCGCCATGAAACCCGAATGCATCTCGGCCGAAATCGAACGCGCTTGGGCGCGCGAGGCGCGGTCCTCCGGCCAAAGCCGGGCATCCGGAAACCGCTCGGCGACATATTCAATGATGGCAAGCGAATCCCAGATCGTGACGTCGCCATCGATCAGCGCCGGCACCTTGCCGGAACGGGTGAAATCCAAGAGGCGCCGTTTATCGGCAGCACCGGTATAGAGCGGAACGAAGATTTCCTCGAAGGCGATGTCGTTGGCGCGCAGCGCCAGCCACGGCCGCATCGACCACGATGAGTAGTTCCTGTTACCGATCACGAGCTTCAAGGCCATGCGCAGGAGTCCTCTGTTGCGCGCCACCTTGCCATGGCGCGCGGCGGACGTTCAACCCGCCCGGCTCGAAGCCGGTTGCCGCTGGTCAACGCACATGGCAGCATTCGCCGCCGTGGGGGATGCGAGATGAGCGGATATTGGGTCGATATTCTGGCGGTCGGCTTCTTCGCGCTGGAATGGACGGTGTACGCGGTTACGCTCGAACACAGCGCCTACGGACAGGACAGCCTGTCTTCCCGCATGCATGCCTACCGCGAGACCTGGATCCGGCGCCTGCTCGATCGCGACAGCCGCATGGTCGACATGCAGATCATGGGTTCGCTGCAGAACGGCACGGCGTTTTTCGCCTCCACCAGCCTGATCGCGGTCGGCGGCGCGCTGGCCCTGCTGCGATCGACCAACGAGGCGCTGGCGGTCTTTGCCGTCCTGCCGATCGATCTTTCCCCGTCGCCGGCGCTGTGGGAGATCAAATGCGTCGGGCTGATCCTGATCTTCATCTACGCATTCTTCAAATTCGCCTGGTCGTACCGGCTGTTCAATTATGTCGCGATCCTGCTCGGGGCGATGCCGCCGGTACAGGAGCGCGACACGCCGGGCGCGGAAGCGCATGTCATCCGGACGACCAGGATGTTCGAGACCGCAGGAAGGCACTTCAATCGCGGCCAGCGCGCGTTCTTCTTCGCGCTCGGCTATCTCGGCTGGTTCGTCAGCCCCTGGGTTCTGTTCGTATCGACGGCCGCAGTCGTGATCGTCACCTGGCGCCGGCAGTTCGCCTCGAGCGCCTGGCGCGCGATGGGGAGTTAGCGGGTTTTCAGAGCCGTCACGGGACGATTGGAAAAAAGCGGCTTCCAACTAGGACGGACCAGAGAAATCCTGCGGCGTGAAGGTCAGGTCGAGCACGCTCCATTCGCCATACCGGTCCGCGGGCAGCATCGTATAGGGCTGACAGGCCTGCAGCGCGTCAACCGCGCTTTGCCTGAGATCGAGGCCCTTCAAATTGCCGCTGCCTTCCAGCACCACGGGCTCGGCGGAGAGCTTGCCGTCGGGCGTCATGAACACCCGCAGCTTGATCATCACGCTATCCGACGGCGCGATTGATGGCGGCAATTTCGAGCAGGTCTTCAAGTGACGCCGAAATTCGGCGACCGGACCGGAGTCGATGTCGGCCTTCTTCGACGCCTGCGCGTCGTAATCGTCCTTCCCGCCCTTGGCCGACTCCACGGGAAGATCCGGCGGCAGGCCGAGCATCACGTGATACTTGATGGAAATATCGGGCTCGGGGGGCGTGTAGGCCGGCGTTGGCGATGCCGCCGGCGATTGCGGCCGGGCGCCAGGTGGTTGCTGCGGGGCGGGAGACGGAGTTGCCAGCGCTGCCTGCTGTTGCTGTTGCTGTTGCTGTTGCTGTTGCTGTTGCTGTTGCTTTGTTTGTTTGTTGGGCCGCGCGGCCGGCGGCTGCTGGGCCGCGGGCGCCGGTGACGCCGCGGGCGCCGGCGCGGCTTCCGGTTTCGAAGAAAGATCGAAGGTGTCGGAAGGCTTCGCTTGGGGTTCCGGAAGCGGCTCTTCCTTCTTCGGGGCCGGCGGCGCCTCGGCAGACGTTACGATATCGACCGTGATCGGCTCGGCCGTGACCGAGCCATAGGGGTGCACCTCGGTGAAGAACAGTACCAGCATCAGGACCGACAGGTGAGCGATCGCCGATCCCGTGATGCCCGCACGCAAAATCCGACCTGGGTTCATCGTAGGTATTCAAAATTCCGCCGCCGCCCATAGCATAGCGGCCCAAACGAAGGCCTCAATCCCATTTCGGCGCGAAACCGAAATCGGTGAGCCGGCCCTTGGCGCTGCCCATCGCGAATATCTGCTGCATCTCGTCGTCGGTCAGCGTAAAATCGAAGATGTCGATGTTTTCCGACAGCCGCTCGATCTTCGATGTCCGCGGTATCGCCGCCGCGTTCTGCTGCACCAGCCAGCGCAGGCAGACCTGGGCCGGCGTCTTGCCGTGGGCCTTGCCTATGCCCACCAGCGTCTCGTCACCCTTGATACGGCCCTTGGCCACCGGACTATAGGCGACCACCGCCATGCCGTGGCGCGCGCAGGCTTCCCTGACCCGGGTCTGGTCGAGATAGGGGTGGTATTCGACCTGATCGCACACCAGGGGCTCCGAACAGGCCGCCACCGCCTCGTCGAGCAATGCCACGGTGAAGTTGGAAACCCCGATATGCTTGGCCATGCCGAGTTTCTTGGCATGCGCCAGCGCGCCCAGCGTTTCCGCCAGCGGCACGTGCGGATTCGGCCAGTGCAGCAGCAGCAGGTCGACTTCGGACATGCGCAGCTTTGTCAGGCTTTCCTTGGTGGATCGTTCGAGGTCATTCGGCGCAAAATGCGTGGTCCAGACCTTGGTGGTCACGAACACGTCCTCGCGCCTGACGTGCGCGGCGCGCAACCCTTCGCCGACTTCGCGCTCGTTCTCGTAGACCTGGGCGGTGTCGATGTGCCGGTAACCCAATCTCAGCGCCTGCTCGACCAGACGCGCGCAGGTTCGCCCACGCAGTTCCCAGGTACCCAGCCCGATCGAGGGAATTTTAGCGCCATTGGCTTCGACAAACAGCATGGGATGCATCCGTACCAACCAGCACCCATTATGTCCCGCCAGCGCCGCGCTGCCAACAAGGCCCGCGACGGGTCAGGCATGATATGGAAGTCGGCGCTGTTTTGGAGATCAGGCTCGCGCCAGCGCGGCAAACACCGTGTCGGGGGCGTGGGCGATGACGGCGAGAAGCGCCCTCGCCGGCCCGCGCGGCATGCGTTTGCCCTGTTCCCAGTTCCGGATGGTCTCGACCGGCACCCCCAACCGCGCGGCGAACTGCTGCTGGGTCAGGCGCGTACGGCGGCGGAGATCGCGCACCGCCGGCAGCGCCGCCGTTTCCAGCGGCACGGCGGCAATCGTCGCGGGCGGGACGAAAGGCGTTACCGGGGCGAGCGGAAACTCCTGCCCGTCCCGCAATTCCACGATCCGTCCGTCCGCTTTCAGCCGCAAGCGCTGCATGGTCTGCTCCGGGGAAGACTCTCGGCGATGCGCGTTAAGGCTTGGTTACCCGTTTATTAAATGATCGGAAAACGCTCACGGGAAGGCCGGCGTCTGGCAACACGCCTCTAGCCTTCGCGGGTGAGGCCTTTATCTGCTTGTCTTCATCCGGCTAACGAAAACGGCCCGCGCCTGTGGCACGGGCCGACTTCACGCTCGCCTGGGACGTCGGCGATTCCGTCCGACTGTCAGCCCCACCGGAACGCGATGGCACCGGCCATCGATCGCGGACGGGTCCGAACGGCATGGCCGTCATTGCCGCTCTGCACGATCCACTGACCGTTCTGCTGGCCGACGATTTTGCCGACGTGGTGGCGCCAGACGACGATGGCGCCGACCGATGGGCCGCCGGCGTTTGATCCATAGCGGGCCCAGGACCGGGCGAGATTGAACGAGGGACCGGGATCGCTGCCGACTTGGGACCGCATGTACCACCCGCACCATGCCGCGGGCCGGCCCGCATAGTGATGGCGACCACCCGCATGGTGGTGATGGTACGATCGAGCCTGGGCACTCGATCCGATCAAACAAAGCACTGCCGTTGCAGCCATGAGAATACGCTTCATGGATGTTCCTTACTGAGGGGGGAGATCGCGCTACGCGATCACGGAAAGCCACCAATGGGAGGCACCGAAAGGGCGCCAAGTGGCTGGATGAATAAGCGGAATTGCCATCCGCTTCCTGCGTTTAAGGAACCACCTGTGGCCAAAATGGGGCACATACACGACGTGGAACCGCGGTAGGCGGGCACCGGGTGCCCGCTTTTGCATGGCTCGGCGCGGCCGCTTTGGAAGCGTCCGCGAGGTTTTCGAAAACGCTTCTATTTCAGCCCGAACCAGAGCGTGGCGATGCCGAGAAACGAGAAGAATCCGACCACGTCGGTGATGGTGGTGACAAAGGTGCCGGACGCCACCGCGGGATCGGCCCGCACGCGTTCCAGCACCATCGGAATCAGGATGCCGCCGAGCGCGCCGGCAACCAGATTGCAGACGATCGCAAGTCCGATCACCACCCCGAGCCCCGGGATCCTGAACCACAGCACCGCGGCAACGCCGGTGATGACGGCGAAGGCAAGCCCGTTGACCAGGCCAACCAGGCCCTCGCGGATGACGACACGAAACGCGTTGCTGGAGCCGAGTTCGCGCGTCGCCAGCGCGCGCACCGCGACCGTCATGGTCTGGGTGGCGGCATTGCCGCCCTGGCTGGCAACGATCGGGGCCAGCACCGCAAGCGCCACCATTTGCTCCAATTGCCCCTCGAACAGGCCGAGCACCGAGGACGCCAGAAAGGCGGTGGCGAGATTGACCAGGAGCCAGTTGAAGCGCGCCTTGGCGATGGTCCAGACGTTGTCGGACAATTCTTCGTCGCTGGTGACGCCGCCCAGCGCTTTCAAATCCTCGTCCGCCTCCTCCTCGATCACGTCGACCACGTCGTCGACGGTGATGACGCCGACCAGCCGGTTCTCGATATCGACCACAGGGGCTGCGACCAGATTATACTTGCCGAACAGCCGCGCCACCTCCTCCTGATCGTCCAGTACGGAAATGCGGCGGCGATCTTCGTCGATCAGATCGGCCAGCGGCACCATCCGGCGCGAACGCAACAGCGCATCCAGCGCCACCGCGCCGTGCCAGTGCTGCGCCTTGTCGACAGGGTAGATCTCGTAAAACCGGTCCGGCAGGTTCGCCGTCTCGCGCATGTAGTCGATCGCCTGCCCGACGGTCCATTCCGGCGGCACCGTGATGAACTCGGTCTGCATCCGCCGGCCGGCGGAGTTTTCCGGATATTCGAGGCTGCGCTCCAGCGCATCGCGCTCCGATGGCAGCAGCTTTTCGAGGATTTCCTCCTTGTCCTCCTCGTCGAGGCCCTCGAGCAATTCGACGGCGTCATCGGATTGCAGTTCGCGCACACCCTCCGCAACCGTCTCGGGTTCGAGTTCCTCGAGGATTTCCTCGCGGACGGAATCGTCGACTTCGTTCAGCGCCGAGAAGTCGAAATCGGTGCCGGTCAATTCGACCAGGCTGACGCGGTCGTCGGGCTCCAGCGCCGCGATCAGATCGCCGAGGTCGGCCTCGTGGAGTTCCGCAACCACAGCGCGCAGAAACGGCGTATCGGCGGCATGGATCGCGCGGGCGATTTCCTCGACGAATTGGGGGCGAATTTCGCCATCTTCTGCGCGCATCGGGAGGCGGTCGAGCACGGCCGCGGCGGTTGGGGCAACGTCCAGATCTTCGGCCATGCCGCGCCTCGCCGTTTGACAGGATGGTAAACTCGTCTGAGCTATGGCTTCACGCATTACCCAATGGGCAACACCAAGCGCAATGACAAATATGAAGGGCACATGCGGGTCGGGAAATTGAAGACACTACTGGCCACGGCCCTTGTCGCCTGCGTTTCGTGCACCGCCGCCGCCCGCGCCGCGACGTGCCCGCGCGAGGCGGTGCTCGGCACCTCCCGCCAGCTTGCCGTCGATGCCGCCGCCACGCCGCGGGTCGGCCTCAAACAGTACCCGCAGACCCTGCCGCTCGGCGATCATGAGGTGGTGCTGACATTCGATGACGGCCCCTCGCCTGCGTCGACGCAGAAAGTGCTTGCGGCGCTGGCTGCCCAGTGCGTGCAGGCAACGTTCTTCCTGGTCGGCAAGCCGGCCCAGGAACATCCCACGCTGGTGCGCAGGATCGCGGCGGCGGGCCACACCATCGGGCATCACACCTGGAGCCACCGCAGCCTGAACCAGATCCCGCCCGACCAGGCCGTAGAGGAGATCGACCGCGGCATCGAGGCGGTCGAAACGGCGCTGCACGGTACCGCGACCGACGTACCGAGCACGCCGTTCTTTCGCTTTCCCAACTTCGATTCGACTCCGGCGGCCACTGCCCTGCTGCAATCGCGCGGCATCGTGGTGTTCGGCGCCGATCTTTGGGCCAGCGACTGGCGGCTGATGACCCCCCGTCAGGAGCTCAAGCTGATCACCGATCGACTGAAGAAAGCCGGCCGGGGAATCATCCTGTTTCACGACCCGAGGGCACAGACCGCGGCCATGCTGCCGGCCTTCCTGCGTTATCTGCGTGACAATCACTATCGCGTGGTTCAAGTGGTGCCCGCGGAACCTGCGGCACATGTTGACGGGGCGACGGAAGTCTCAAAATCGTCTGCGGAACTGAAGCATTAAGCTGCCGTTCATGACCGGGCGCGAATGATCAGCCGCTGAAGGCGGAATGCAGACGGTGCGTCATGAAAGGTAATGCGTTGGGTTTGGTCGGCAGGCGGCTCTGGGCCGCCGCATGTCTGGGATTATTGACCTGCACCACCGCCTATGGGGCCGAGGCGGCCGATTGTCCCGGCCATCCCGACGCGATCGGGACTTCGCGCACGCTGGTGGTCGATCCGCGCGAGCATCCGCGCATCGGCACCATGCAGTATGCCGAGACGCTGCCGCTGCGGGATCACGAGGTGGTGCTGACCTTCGACGACGGCCCGCTGCCGCGCAACAGCAACCAGGTTCTCGACATCCTCGCCTCGCAATGCGTGAAGGCAACCTTCTTCGAGATCGGCCGGATGGCGCAGGCCTATCCGGAAGGCGTCCGCAAGCTGATCGCGGCCGGCCACAGCGTCGGCACCCATAGCCAGACTCATCCGCTCACGATGAACCACATGCCGGTCGACCGCGCCAAGGGCGAGATCGACGACGGTATCGCATCGGTGAAAGCAGCTCTTGGCGACGACGCGGCCGCGCTTGCGCCATTCTTCCGCATTCCGGGCCTGCTGCGCGCCGAAGCCGTCGAGGACTATCTCGCCTCGCAGGGCATCCAGGTCTGGAGCGCCGATTTTCTGGCCGACGACTGGCGGCATATTTCCTCCGGGCGGGTCTATGACCTCGCGATCAAACGGCTCGAGGAAAAGGGAAAGGGCATCCTTTTGCTGCACGATATCCAGGCGCGGACGGTCGCGGCGCTGCCGAGGATCCTGCATGAGCTGAAGGCGCGTGGCTTCAACATCGTCCACGTCGTGCCGGCGACACCGCAAAATCCGCCGACGCCGACCGAGCCGCAGGACTGGCAGTTGCATCCGCCGTCGGAAAACGTGGCGACTTCGCACTGGCCCAAGATCCCCAATTTCGTGTTCGCCGACGCGGGCACGCTTCCGGCTCCCGCGCTGTCGGACCTCGACTGGGGCGACGGACGATCGATGACGCTGGCCGAGGACCGCGCCGGACGGATCGGGCACGGCGTGCCTTTGCCCCGGCCGGCGCCCTGGCCAGGGCAATCGCCGCTGCCGGCAGAGACCGAGGCCGCCGCAAAGACACTGCCGGTGCCGGCGCTCAGCGTTTTCGAGATCAAGGAGGGCTTGCGCGCCGCGACCCGGGGCCTGGCGCGCCGCGCGGAGCAAGCCAGCGGCCCCGCCGATCGTGACGCGATTTCAGCCGTTACGGGCGGTTCCCCACGGACGCTGCGCGGCAAACCGCATCCCGGAAGCGTCCGCCAGACGGCCGGCCGCGGCAACCGCAACGCCGCGCATGGCCGCGGCGGCGCGCTGAAGCATCTGGTGCAGGTCAGGAAAAGAAGCGCCTGACGCTCGAACCCGGTTTGACGCGCGTCCTCAAACCGGCCTCGCGAATACGCTACAAAGCGTCAGTTCGTCACGATCTTCGAGATGCACAGCAGCACGATCATCGCCAGAAACAACAGGTCGATATAGGAATTGATCTCGCCGACCCGACGCAAGCCGGTAACGTCGGTGACGATCTGCTTGCGCTGGGACAGTGCGGCGGGCCCGTCCCCGGTCAAGCCCGCCAGACGCCGCGCCTCGAACTCAAGCCGCTCGATACGCTGGAAGAAATAGAACGAACGCAGCACCGTTGCCGCACGCATCCCCGCATAGACCAGCACGAGGAGCGCAAGCGTCGCGCGCTGCGGGTATTTCTCCATGAAATTCAGGCTGTAATAGACCAGCGCCAGAAACAGGAAGTTGGAGATGAACCGATAGGCGTGGTTAAGGATTCTCATGCGTAGGTTCCTATCGAGAGTAGGCCGGGTCGTCTCTTTGATCGGGCGCAATTGCAACAAGCTGTCTGGCGGCGGCAAGCCGGAACCGCCAGCCTGCATACGGGCCTCAAATCTAAGCCAAGGGGGTTACGGTAAGGCTACCGTCCGGGCCTTCCCCGCCATGCACGCGATTTGGGGTTAAGATTCGGTGCCGGCGCGGATGGGTGCCGACCGCACCATCGAGGTCCCATTCCGCGTTTCGAACGCATCCGGCCTCGAATCGCCAACGCCCATCGTTGGAGATGCGCCTTTGGAACGGGCACGGAGCAACCGCCACATCACAGGATTCTCTGGTGCGCTCGGAGGGCGGTCGCATTTATTGCGATATCAACGAGTTACCAAGGTTTGTCAAACCTTAAGGTGCATTTCGAACCCAAAAGTGTCTTTCAGGAGGTGCCGCTATGACTTCACCCACAACGGCCCCTCGCACATGCGAACCGGTCGGGGCTTCCGGCTTGCACCAAGCATCCGACGGACGGTGGCAGTTACAGACATTCCTCTCGCCGTCCCAGATCCTGTCGTCAATCGAAAACTCGCGACCAGTTAGTGGGGCGAATCACATCCGGCTTTACCATCACCAGTTCCGCCTCATAGGCGTCGATGCGGGCCGCGTCGGCCGCCCCCCAGCGGACCTCGAAGCTGACATGCTACCCTCCCACCAGACTACGGCGCCGAGTCCTAAGGCCATAACGTTGGACGAACGATATGACCCTTCAAATAGAACCCCGGCACGACCTCTCGCCGGGTGACATCGACGCGATTGAAGATCGCCTCTACGAGCACAATAGTCATGTAACCGGACGCCATGATGGCAAAGGCTTGGGCTTCGTAATCCGCGATGAGGCGGGACAAATGATCGGCGTCGCGGCTGGCTATACGTGGGCAGGCACTTCTGAACTCAAGCAAATCTGGGTCGATAAGGCATTTCGAGGGCGCGGATACGCGCCAGATTTGGGTAGCCAGCTATAACTTCCAAGCTCCGGTCATGTACGAAAAAGCTGGCTTCAAGCGTATGGCCGAGTTTGAGGGTTGGCCCGAGGGCCACGTCAATGTGGTGCTCTGCAAAATGCTATAAGGCGGAACGCCCGATGTCCCTTAATGGGATGGTCCGGCCGTGCTCCTACCCCACCAGCAATAGGATGCTGGGAAGGGGCGCCAAAGACAAGGAGCACGCCATGTCCCAAACACTCAACGCTGCAATATTGCCGTGGTTGGTATCGATATCGGCAAGAACTCGTTCCACATTGTCGGCCACGACGAGCGGGGTGCCATCGTGCTACGGCAGAAGTGGTCACGTGGCCAGGTAGAAGCGCGCTTTGCCAACATGCCGCCGTGCCTGGTCGGCATGGAAGCTTGCGTCGGCGCGCATCATCTCAGTCGCAAACTTAGGGCACTGGGCCACGATGCCCGGCTGATGCCGGCGAAGTATGTTCGCCCCTACTCGAAGGGGCAGAAGAATGACTTCCGCGATGCCGAGGCAATCGCCGAGGCGGTGCAGCGACCGACAATGAAGTTCGTGGCGACGAAGACCGCGGATCAGCTCGACCTGCAGGCACTGCACCGGGTACGGGAGCGCCTGGTCAGCCAGCGCACCGGCATTATCAATCAGATCCGCGCCTTCCTGCTGGAGCGCGGCATTGCGGTGCGGCAAGGACAGCGGTTCCTGCGCGCCGAACTGCCGCGCATCCTGGCCACGCCACCAGATGTCCTGTCGCCTCGCATGGTGCGCATTATCGAAGATCTGGCCGGCGACTGGCGCCGGCTCGACGAGCGGGTCGAGGGTTTATCGAACGAGATCGAAGCCATCGCGCGCCAGGATGCCGGTTGCGAGCGGTTGATGAGCGTGCCTGGGATTGGGCCGAAAGTCCGCTTCGCGTCAAAAGGCGAAATACTCGCCTCGAGCAAATGTCTTCCGGTTTGCCCCTGATACCAGACATGATGTGGCGCAGTCGACTCGTCCGTTTCGTGCCATGAAGCGACACCTAACTTGCGTCGTGTGGACCGCGAGGACATTCACTCGAACGTCGATTTTGAACCGTAGCTTGGCTCCGGTCGCTCTACTAGCTGATTAGGGTAAGCACGTCGTCAAACGTGGGCGTATGCAATAGCGTAGCGAAGGGTACCGGCTCACTTGGAGGCTCGGGGCCGTCGGCTAAGGCCAAGCGCCAGTAGCCTATGTCGTGCCAGCGTCCTAGCTTGTGGCCGATGTCATTGTGGATACCGACGTGCTTGAAGCCCATGGACTCATGTAGTCGAACGCTGCCGGGATTTGGCAGAACGATCTCGGCAAAGGCGGAACGAAAGCCTTGTAGCCGTAAGGTCCCCAGCAGGACTTGATATAGCCGGCGGCCGACCCCGGAGCGGCGCTCGGTGTCTCGAACATAAACCGTCACGTCTACCGTCCAACGGTATGCCGCCCGCTGGCTGTGCTTGCCTGCGTAGGCAAAGCCGACAACAACTCCCTCTCGCTCGGCAACCAACCAAGGATGGGTGCCGAGCGTGCCGATGATCCTTTCTGCCATCACCACACCAGTAGGCGGCTCAACCTCAAACGACACGGCCGTGTCCCGCACATATGGGCCATAAACGGCTGCTACCGCCGCGCCATCGTCAGCCTGTGCCGGCCGAATTACAAACGCCCGTTGTTCCATGCCGCATAGGATAGCGGACACAGCGGGGCCGGTGAAGTTCAGAGTTGTTTAGGAAGGAGCGATCTGACGAGGCGAAGCCTTGATTTTTTGACACTTGACCAATGATGCGCGAAGTCCGTTGTGGGTCAAACTGAGAAATACCCGCGTCGAGCTTTTCTGCTTTGCCCCTGATAGCAGAAGTGGTGCGGCGCAGTCGGCTCGTCCGTTTCGTGCCAATTCCGGACTCATGCAGCGCAGCGAACGTCAGGCTATTCGATCACCTCATCAGCGCGAGCGAGCAACGTTGGAGGAACGACCAAGCCAAGTTGCTTGGCAGTCTTGAGATTTATCACTAGTTCGAATTTGATTGGCTCTTCGACCGGCAAATCGGCGGGCTTCGCACCCTTGAAAATCTTGTCGACGTAAGTAGCGGCCCGGCGCCATAGGTCTTGAAGATCAGCACCGTAGGTCAACAGGAAGCCCACGTCAGCAAACTCCTTCTGGCCAGCGGTGCCTGGTAGCCTGGTCCTTAAGGCCGCTTCCGCGATCTGACCACGATAGTTGTACAGCACGCTATCTCCCTGCACGATGAACCCCTGCACACGCTCTTTACTCATCGTCGCAAATGCTTGGTCAACTTCATCCAACTTACGGGCTTCGACTGGGACAATCGTCAGTCCGAGGGACCGAGCCGTCTCTCCCATCGGAATCAATCGGTTCCGATTGAGTGCAACGTCCGGGTTCCAAAGAACGCCGACACGCGAAAGGTTCGGCAGTGCTTCCTTCAGTAACTCAAACCGCTTGCCCACAATCTCGTCACCCGTATCTGCGGTAAGCCCAGTGACATTTCCACCAGGGCGCGCAAGGCTGGCGACAAGCCCGGCTCGAACTGGCTCAACAACAACGGTCGTGACGATCGGGATGGTTGTGGTCGCTTTCATGGCCGCAACGACAACTGGAGTGACCCCGGCAACGATAATGACGTCCACGCTGCGACGAACAAGGTCCGCAGCAAGCACGGGCAGTTGTTCGATCTCCCCCTTAGCGAAGCGGTATTCGATGACGACATTTTCGCCGATGCGGTAGCCGAGGTCCCTCATGCCTTCTTCAAACGCATTGATAAGGTCGAGCGTGTGATCTCGGGACGCTATTGAGAGATATCCCACCTGATAAGTCCGCCCTGCGCGCTGTTGCGCAAATGTGGCAAGCGGCCATATCGCTGCCGTGCTGCCAACAAGCGTGATGAACTTGCGACGGTGCATGTGTCACCTCAAAGAACACGTCAGGCTCTGCACTGCAGCATAGCACCTTGCCATTGCTCCGCGAACGAGAAGTTGCTCCTCGCCTTCAGAACTTCCTCAGGCGCGATGTCTCAGTTGGGTCAAACTGCGACATTTGCCCACCGTCGCGGCATGTCCGTTCCGCCCCCGATTGTGTTGAAAAACTCGGTGTTGAAGTCGGCCGTGATCGCTGATTCATTTCCGTCCCGTCGGGACGGGAGATCGAATCGATGATGGGTCCGCGGCAGGTTGATCAGGCACCGCTGTTCTACGAGTTCTCGCTTGAGCGGCATGTTCCGGCCGCCCACTTGCTGAGGGCGATCGACGGGTTCGTCGATTTGTCAGAGATTCGGAGCCATCTGGCGCCATTTTATAGCTCCACGGGCCGGCCTTCGATTGATCCCGAACTGCTGGTCCGGATGCGCTACGGCATTCGTTCCGAACGGCGGTTGTGCGAGGAGGTTCACCTGAACCTTGCCTACCGCTGGTTCTGTCGGCTCGGGCTCGAGGGCGAGGTGCCGGACCACTCGACGTTCTCCAAGAACAGGCATGGCCGCTTCCGTGACTGCGATCTGCTGCGGAAGCTGTATGAGACCGTGGTCCGGCGCTGCATGGCCGAGGGGCTAGTCGACGGGGCTGCCTTTGCGGTCGATGCCAGCCTGATTGCTGCCGATGCCAACAAGCAGCGCTCTGCGGCCGGGTCTGATGATGTTGACTGGGAGGCCATCGCCAGGACGCGCCGATCCGTCCGGGAATATCTGATACCCTGGATGAGGCCGCCTGGGGTGCAGCCAGCGAGACGGTACCGAAGTTCATCTCCAGGTCGGATCCGGCCGCACAATGGACCGGCGCTCACAAAGGGCATGCCTTCTTTGCCTACGCCGATAACTACCTGATCGACCTGAAGGCGGCGATCATCGTCGATGTCGAGGCGACGCGAGCTATCCGGCAGGCCGAGGTCGGTGCGGCACGCACGATGATTGAGCGCACCGACGACCGTCTCGGTCTCTGTCCCGAGCGCTTGGCTGCCGACAGTGCTTACGGCTCAGCCGAGATGCTCGGGTGGCTCGTTAACGAGCACGCGATCGAACCGCACATTCCGGTGTTCGACAAGTCGGCCCGCGACGATGGGACGTTCTCCCGCGAAGACTTCGCCTACGATCAGGAACACGATCTCTACGTCTGTCCAGCCGGCAAGGTGCTGAGTTCTACCGGCACCCTGGTGAATGACGGGGCAACACTGCTCTACCGCGCCAGCAAGCATGACTGCGATGCTTGCGAGCTGAAGCCGCGGTGCTGTCCGAAAATGCCTGCCCGCAAGGTCCCGCGTTCAATCCACGAACAGGCCCGAGACGTTGCGCGCGACATCGCAAAGACCGATGCCTATGTCAGGTCGCGGCGTGAACGGAAGAAGATCGAAATGCTGTTCGCGCACCTCAAGCGCATCCTGCGCCTCGATCGCCTCAGGCTGAGAGGCCCCTTTGGTGCTCGGGACGAGTTCCTACTGGCGGCGACCGCTCAGAACCTCCGAAAACCGGCAAAGCTGATCCTGCCGCCTGCTTTGAAGCCCGCTTGAGCACCAGAGAGGCCCGAGCACGCTTGTCTCCTCGATCGATCCCGAACGATCATTTCGCCCGCTTCTTCAACACAATCCGCCAATACCGGTCATCGGCCTTTCTTGATCCTTCAAAGAGAAAGACCGCCTCGCGGCGGTCTCTCCGAATTCAATCGACTGCTGCTTTAATCAGGCAGCTCGCTTGAACGCCTCCCGAGCCGCCTGATTTGCACGATCGAAGGCAGCGCGCGTTTCGGTCAAGGTGGCCATAAATGCGGACCATGATTGTGCGCCCGCCTGGTTCAGGTCCTTCTGGATCTTTTCCTCCGCCGCGGCGGCGTCGGCCTTCATCCGCTTCACGGCGGCGTCGATTTCGACACGACGCTCGGTTGCGAATTCTTTGGCTTCGCCGCTAAGTTTGTCGGCAGCTTCGCGCCACGCCTTCAGCTGGGCAGCAGCCTGAAGCTTGAAGGTCGCCTGCTGTTGCGCAACTTCCTTCCCGAAGCTTTCGACATATTTCTTGACCTCGGCCTCGAACGAGCTCCACTCGGGCTCCAGTTTTGCCTTTGCGCTGATCCAGGCCGCTTCATTGGCTTGCGACTGCTCCTTGACGGTGTCCCGGAAGTCATCCCGCTGCTTGCGCAGGTCAACGAGAACTTTCTTGGCCTTGTCACGGACATCGGCCTGGACCTCGCCGACCTTGCCCTCAAGCGAGGCCAGTGCGGCCTCCATTTCATCGAACCGTTCTTTGGCCCAATTCACATAGAAGTGAATACTGGTTTGCGTAGGCATTGCTCATCTCCATAAGTTACCAAAGATAGGCGCGCCCCTTTTATTCACTACCACCATGGCTGGCTTTCGCATTGATCGAGATCAACACTAATCATTAGGCTCGACCGAGCGGCCAGCGCGATCCACGCGCGCGCGACCGTAAAAAATCAGATTAAGCCCTATGAAGAGACCGATCAGACGAAGTTGCGAAAGCTTGAGAAGGACATCGCCTAGTTGTTTCGTTGCGCGGTCCAATATCCCGAGCACCGCCCGCCTCCTGCGTGGCCGGTCCAGATTCCGCGACCGTCGTCACGCGTCAACCTCCCCGACCCTGATGCGTATTTGTCTTGGACCGTCACCGACGCGCGAACCGTGCCCGATCTTTCGACATGTCCTCTAAACTTCACCAAATTGGGATGCGTTACGACGCCGTCGTTTATGTTCACGGAAAAGTTGTAGGTCGGATCGCAGCTTCCGCGTTGTGTAACGAAGACGAGATTCCACGGACCGTCGTAAGAGGTCCGGGCTTCGGCAGCCGTCGTCACAATAAGGCAGGCGCAGCAAATGACATTCGCGATCAGTCGCTTGTTCATGATCTTCTCTCCAGAGGAATTGGTTGATGTTCAGTAAAACAGTCGTAGGTGTCGGGGATTGTTGTCTTCTCTTGGTTTATCGCAGCTGTTCGTCGACCATCTCCTTTCACGGCGCGCTTTAAGAGCTAGTGTGCAATTCGGCGGGCCCTACGCGGCCGTCCAGCCGCCGTCGATTGAGAGGTTGGCGCCGGTGATCTGCTCGGCGTCTTGGCTGCACAGGAACAGCGCCAGCGAAGCAACCTGCTCGACCGTAACGAATTCCTTCGTCGGTTGGGCCGCGAGCAGGACATCCTTGATCACCTGGTCCTCGCTCATGTTGCGTGCCTTCATCGTTTCCGGAATTTGCTTCTCCACCAGCGGAGTCCAGACATAGCCGGGGCTGATGCTGTTGCATGTGATCCTCGATTGCGCGAGCTCCAGCGCCACTGTCTTCGTAAGACCCGCGATGCCGTGTTTGGCTGCGACGTAGGCGGATTTAAATGGCGATGCGACCACCGAATGCGCCGACGCCGTATTGATGATTCGGCCCCAGCCGCGTTGCTTCATGCCGGGAGTAACGGCACGGATCGCATGGAATGCGGATGAGAGGTTGATTGCGATGACCGCGTCCCACTTTTCGATCGGAAAGTCCTCGATTGGCGAGACATGCTGGACGCCGGCATTGTTGACGAGCACATCAACAGGGCCAAACGTTTTCTCGGCAAGCGCGATCATGCTGGCGATTTCCATCGGCTCGGCCATGTTCGCGGGCGAATAGATCGCCCTGGCCCCGAAATCGCTCTCGATTGCAGTCCGCGTCTTTTCGACATCGGCCGGTGCCTCGATTCCGTTGAGCACAATGTTTGCGCCGGCACCTGCGAACGCCCGTGCGCACCCAAGGCCTATTCCGCTTGTCGAGCCGGTCACAACGGCCGTCTTGCCGTTCAGAATACCCACTTCGATCTCCTTCCTTATTGTTTGCCTGCTTTCATGCTCAGCCGGCCTGACTCATCTCGCGGGCCGGCACGAGGCGTGGGCCTCGCTGTTGGAGATAGTCGTGCACGACCTTGCCCAGCCCGAGCGTCAGGTCGGCCACTATGTGAATCGCGGACACCACCTCGAGAACCGGCAGGTCAGCTACAGGCGCCAACGCATGGGGCGACAGATGCAGCGCCGCAGGTCCGGTCCACGCGCCCTTGATCGTGACCTCCTCGAGATGAAACTCGACCAGTTCGCAGATGCGTGGCGTGCCGTCGACATGCGGAATGATCTTGAGCAGGAAGTTCGGCGCCGCCAGCGACGCTCTGACCTGCGACAGATTGGCTTGGCTGTGTTTGTAGCCCATCGTGCCGGTGGCAACCCGAAGGGGTCCGTAATCCAGGGTGCCGACCAGCGTGTCGACTTCAGTCCGCAGCGTCGGTTGCGCCAGCTTCTTTGGAAAGCCCCAGAGTTCGCGACCGCCGGCGATCGGTCCCTCATCATTGAGGAACATGCAGTGGGTGTAGTTGCCCTTCCGGCCGCGGAAAGAGACCGGGATCACCTGCCCACTTTCCGTGTAATCGCCAAAACCGTTCGAGTCCGGCATGCGGATGAATTCGTATTTGACCAGCGGCTCGCGGCTGTCTATGTCGAGGGGGTCGGGCACCACGGCGCGAAGCTTCACCGGATCCGTGCGGTAAGTAATGATCAGGTATTCGCGGTTGACGAAACGGTACGGACCCGGCGGGTATGACGGGCTGGTCAGCGGCATAGCGAACGCCCGCTCCAATATTTCCTCTTCGCGCATCTTCAAATCCTTCTCTATGTTCAGCGGTGGTTCCTGATCATTCACGGCCGTCGCGTTCGAGATCGAACGTGAACACGCCGTCCAGGCTCGCCGGGCGCGCAAAAACCTCGGGATGGCGGAGTGTGCGTGCGGCATCGTGATAGCCCGCACGCCAGTGATCCTGCATGGACAGCCGGGAAAACTCGTAATCCTTTGAGTGACCTTCGTAATTTCGAGCCCGGTAGATCAGGTGAACGATGTTGTAGACCTTGTCGCTGGCGACCGACTTCAGGATCTTCAGATCATCGTTCTCCTCAAGGTCGCCGGGGAGCCTGCGGAGAAGAGCCGCAAGAGCGCGTTGCACACGGTGCACGTCTTTGAATTGTCCGGTGCTCGCGCGCGTGCGGCTTGAGAACTGAATCTCCTTGTGACGTGTGGCGACTTCCGCCAGGTTGCGCGGAAGCGCACCTTGCGAACTCCAGAGGTCGACCTGAAATGCGAGCGTGTCCTTGCGACGCGGGTTGCTCTCGATTACCCATTGCAGCGGCGTGTTCGATACAAGGCCGCCGTCCCAATATTGCTCGCCGTCGATTTCGACGGCCGGAAAGCCGGGCGGCAGCGCCCCGCTCGCCATGACATGTTCGGGGATGATCTTGTGCGTGCTGGTATCGAAATAGACAAAATTGCCGGTCCTGACGTTGACTGCGCCCGCGCTGAAGCGCGTCATTCCAGCATTGAGACGATCAAAATCCACCAGCCGCTCGAGAGTCTGCCTGAGGTGCCTGGTATCGTAGAAGCTGGTCGCAGCCGTCGTGCCGCCCGGTTGCAGCCAGGGCATAACGGTCCGCGCAGAGAAAAAGCCGGTTGCGCCGAAAGCTGCAGCCAGACCGGCGCTCATTTGATTGAGCAGATTGCGCGCGTCGTCGCTTCGGGCGAGATCAACGAATGGATTGCCTGACCAATCCCAGGGCGCGCTCGAAGTCACCTGCGTCCAGAACTCGCGCAAGCGGTCGATGCGGGAATTCGGCGGGTTGCCTGCGATAATGGCGGCGTTGATCGCCCCGATCGAGATGCCCGCGATCCAGTTCGGATGGATATCAGCCTCCGCCAGCGCCTCATAGACGCCGCCCTGGTATGCCCCCAGCGCGCCGCCGCCCTGCAAGAGCAGCGCGACGCATTCGAACGGCAGCTCTCTCTTCGCCGCCATGAGGTGTGGTTGAAGCTGAAAATTCATTGTGTGCCCTTGGTTTGACGATTTTCGGACCACCCTCGGAATTGTCGATCTCCGACCCTGCGCTCGCGTTTTGCCGACCGCAAAAAGACATTGACATACCCTACCGAAGAACTAAACTAAACCGTATAGTTTATATAAGCCATGAACCAGCGGACCTGTCAAGGAGATGCGTTCAAGCGACCCGTTCAGCTTTTCGTGAGCGCGGCGAGTCGATGAAAATCCAGCCTTCTTGCGCAGAGACCAATCAGAGGAGTGACCCGACATGATTTTGAAAGTCCTGTCCACGCGCTGGCAGTCCTGCTTTGCGCGACAGCCGCCTCTGCGCAGCAGAACAGCGGCACCCCCGAGCAGAGGGCGGCGTGCGCTCCGGACGCCTTCCGATTCTGCGTCGGCTACATTCCCGACCCCACGAGAGTCGAATACTGCCTGAGACTGAACATGTCGGATCTCAGCAACGCATGCCGATCGGTATAACAAAGCGCCGGCCTCCAGGCCGGCAAAGCCGCCCAGGGAACCGCGACGACCAACTCAACCCGCGATCTGCGGAGAGGCCGAGTGAGCCTGCAATAAGGAGACAGCAAAAATGAATATGTTCTACATCCCCGCGCTTGCGTCGTTTTCGGGCTCGGCTACGGGAACGCTGGCGTCGATCGTCACCAACTGGGTGACTCAGCGTCGCAAGGACCGTTTCCGTCATTCACTGCGGGCCACGTCCCAGCGTGAAGAAATCTACAGGAACTTCATTGAAGAAGCATCGAGGCTGTACGCCGACGCCCTCGTCAACGACAAGTCCGAGGTCTCGAAGCTCGTCGACATCTACGCCCTCATCGCGCGGATGAAGATCCTTTCGAGCGATGCAGTCATTGAAGCTGCCGAAAGGGCGGCTCGATTGATCCTGAACACCTACCTTTCGCCGAACCGGACGTTCGTCGATTTGCCCGACCTGATAAGCGAGATGGATCCATTGCGCGATTTCAGCGAGGCATGCCGCTGCGAACTGCAATCCTCTCGTGGGCGCTGAGCTCCGATCATGCCGCTGTTGCAGTATTTCGGGTGGGTAGGAAGCTTTTTGCTCGCGACGCTTCTTGCCGCGAACTGGTGCCTCCCCGCAACGATTGCTTCACAGGCCGGCGTTCCGCTCGATCAGAAGATCCACATCCGGATCGACACGGATCAAAAATGGCCCGAACGCGTGGTGTTGGACACGACGGGTTCGACGCGGGCGCACGATGCGAAAGCCGACGGCGAGACCGATGTTGCCGAAAGCGGGACTGCCATGCTGCCGGAACCCCGGCCCCTCGAAGCGTTCGCCGAGATGGCGCCCCCCGCAAGGCGGTGTTTTCGACCGCAGCGCTGCACCCAGGGCACCGAGCAGTCGAACTCGCCGATTGTAAAAGACGCGCGGCCCCGAAATCGCTCGCGCTTGTCGAGGATGGCGCGCAAGAGCTTCACTTTGCCCAGTCGGCTTCACAAGCTGCTAGGAAGAAGTTGACGCGTTCGCGCACGAAAGCGGGTAGTTCGCTGCGCAGCTCTTTGGCGCCCTCCCCCATCAAAGCCCGCATGATCATCGGCAGCAGAATGAGATCCATGAAGATCTGCGCCGTGGAGACGCTTCGTTTCGGGCCGAAGGGTCCCCTGACGCCACGCGAAAGCGTGTGGGTGGCATCATTCAGGACATGGGACACGGCAGCCGCGGCGCGGTCCCGCCCGTGTTCATGGACCTGGCGGCTCAGGGCCGGAAATCTGTCCGCCTCGGCGATTGTTGCGCGCGTGATGCCGATCGTTTCGTCGATAAATCGTTGCACGACCTCGATGCCGAGGCTCGCGAGCCTGTCCTGCACCGAGCGCCCCTTGGGCGCAAAGCCCTCGAAATCCGTCAATCCCTCGATGACACGGGCGACCACCGCCTCGAACAGCGCCTCCTTCCCGGGGAAGTGAGCATAGATGGTCGGCTTGCTCGCCGGCGCCGCTTCGGCGATCTCGTCGAGACTTGCGCTTTGATAACCTCTCTTGAGGAATATCCGCTGGGCCGCATCGAGGATCCGCGCTTTGACGTCGCCGGCCTGGTCTTTGGACGGTCTTCCCGGACGGGGTCGTTTCGAATCAGCGTTCTTGTTCGCCATCGGCTTCACTCCTGCGTTCACGATGCTGCGAGCGCCCAAGCTCGCAGGACAATTCGGGCTTGACATGCCGCCCTTCAAAGCGCAAGTAAAATAAACTATACGGTTTAGTTTATATAAATCGGGAGGCCGTTGTGCCCGTTTCGCTGCCCTGTTTGCCCACCCCGGAAGAACGAACCCTTTTGGATGAGTTGAACCACCGGATCAAGAACGACCTCTGCTCGATCATCAACCTTGTCACCTTCAAGGCTGTCTGGACCGACAATGTCGACGCCAAGGAAGAGCTCAGCAACGTGCTGGATTTGCTGCACCAGCATGTCCAAGTCCACAGCATTCTGGCGAGGCCGGATCGCGACGGGCTTGTGGACGCCGGCGAACAGCTTCGAAAGCTCGGTCTGGCGATGAGCCAATGCAAACTGGATCGCATGAATATCCACCTCGTTCTGTCGGTCGAAACGCTGCCGCTTCAGTCGGACCGCTGCTGGCGCCTGACGCTGGCCGTCTACGAGCTGGTGACCAACGCGGTCCGTCATGCCAGCTTCGACGGTCGCGAAGGCGAAATCAGGATCGAGCTGCTGCGGACCGGCTCCTGGCTGAACTGCCGAGTGACCGACAACGGCTCGCGGCTCGGAAGGATCAAGCCTGGTCGTGGCCTGCGGATCGTCAGCGATCTGGCGGCCAGCTTGGGTGGCCGGATCGATCGTAGCTCGGGCTCCTTGCGAAACTCGTTTTCGCTCGATTTTCCCTTAACGCAATGCGAGCGGCAGGCCAATCGCGCGATCGCCGCCCGCCGCCCCAGAACCGGTCATCGATTAAAGACCACGCTGCGGCCTTGCGTGCCCATGCAAGGCGAGCGGGTGATGGCCACCGCCGTCCAGCCAGAACCATAAAAGGAAACCCGCCGTGCGTCGTTCCGTCTCTCATTCGCAAGCCGTTCCGCGGCCTATGATTGCCGCAGTCGCGCTCGCGCTGCTGGCTGCGCCATTGGGTGCCTGCAATGAGCGCTCCGCCGCTCCGGCCGAGCACCCCGTACTGGTGCGGACCGAACTTGTGCAGCCGCGCCAGGGACAGGCGGCCACGACGCTGACTGGCGAAGTCCAGGCCCGTTGCCGCACCGACCTCTCCTTTCGTGTCAGCGGCCGCATCCTTGAGCGCCTGGTGGATGTCGGCGCCCACGTCAATGCCGGCGACCTTCTGGCCCGGCTCGATCCGGCAGAGCAGCAGGCCGATTTTGACGCCGCGACCGCAGCTGTGGCCGCGGCGGAGGCCCAGCTGCGCGTGGCGCAGGCGACCTTTGACCGGCAGAGCAACCTCCTGTCGAGCGGCTTCACGACGCGCGTCGCCTACGACCACGCGCAGGAGCAATTGCGAACCGCACAGAGCACGCTTGAATCGGCGAAAGCGGAACTGGGAAGGACCCGCGAGGCGCTCGGCGATACCGAACTGCACGCCCGCGCCGCGGGCGTGATTACCGCGCGAAGCCTCGAGGTGGGGCAAGTCGTGCAGGTGGCCCAATCGGTTTTTACGCTGGCGCAAGATGGCGAGCGTGACGCCGTCTTCGATGTCCCTGAATCCATGTTCTTGGGCGATATGGAGGGAGGCAGCGTTTCGCTGGCGCTGGTTTCGGGTCCTGACGTCACCGGGGTCGGCTACGTCAGGGAGATATCGCCTGCCGTCGATCCCAAGAGCTCCACGGTTCGCGTGAAAGTCGCGATCCAAAACCCGCCCCCTGCGATGACGCTCGGAAGCGCCATCGCGGGGACCGCCGGGACCAAACCAGCGACCGAGATCACGTTGCCGTGGACCGCGCTGACGGCAGTGGGGTCAAAGCCCGCGGTCTGGATCGTCGACCCCAAGACAAAGACAGCGTCGCTGAAGCCGGTGACTGTCGGCGCTTACGAAGCCGGAGCGGTGCTGATCAAGGAAGGGTTGGAGCCCGGAGATCGCGTGGTTGTCGACGGAGGCAAGCTGCTGAGCTCCGGCCAGCCGGTGGCATATGGCGAGGACCGATCATGAAATCGCGCGTTCTTTTTGCTGCAGGCACCATCGCATTGGCATTGACGATAGCCGGATGCAAGCAGGAGGCGAAGGATCCGGAGCCCGTGCGGCCCGTGCTGTCGGCTGTCCTGCAACCGGCCTCAACCGACAGCACGATGGCGGTCGGAACTGTCCAGCCGCGCTATGAAACAAATCTTGGCTTCCGCCTGCTGGGACGCCTCATCGCGCGTCCGGTCAATGTGGGAGATCCGGTTGCCGAGGGGCAGACCATTGCGGCTATCGATCCCACTGCCCTTGAGCTCGCGGTGCGGTCAGCGAAAGCGGATCTTTCGAAAGCCGAGGCCCTCCTTGAAAATGCAATCGGGGCCGAGGAGCGGAAAAGGATCCTGATCAAAACCGACGCCACGACGAGGCAGACGCTTGATGATGCAGAGCAGATACGCGCCGGCGCACAAGCATCGAGCGCCCGCGCTCGTGCGAACCTGGCCAAGGCGATCGAGCAGCTGGGTTATGCCCAGGTCAAGGCCGACTTCGCGGGCGTCGTCACCGCGGTGAGCGCCGAGGTGGGACAAGTCGTCTCGCCGGGTCAGAGTGTTGTGACCGTGGCGCGACCGGACGTCCGGGAGGCCGTGATCGATCTCGGCCCGGATTTCCCCGTGCCTTTAACCGTCGGCTTAGGGTTCACCGTTAGCCCGCAGCTGCTTCCTGCCGTTCAAGTCCATGGCCAAATTCGTGAAATTGCGCCGGAGGCCGATCAGACGACCCGCATGCGCCGCGTTCGCATCGCCTTGAATGATCCGCCCGAAAGCTTACGGCTCGGAAGCACCATTACGGCGAGGCTGAGCAACAATCCGAACCCGGTTCTCCGCGTGCCCGCGTCCGCCGTCCTCAAAGACGGCGCCGAGACTTCTGTCTGGGTCATCGACGATCCGACGAGCAGGGTTTCGCTGCAAAAGGTCGACCTCTCCGAGGACGAGAGAGGCATCCGGGTCACCGGCGGTCTCGCCGCCGGAGCACGCATCGTCACTGCTGGAATCCATAGCCTCAAACAAGGACAGCAGATCCGCATCGAACGGGACGCCACGCCATGAAAACCTTCAACCTTTCCGACTGGGCACTCGGGCATCGTTCGCTTGTCTGGTATTTCATGATTGCCTTCATGGCGGCGGGTCTCTTTGCATATCTGCAGCTTGGGCGGCAGGAAGATCCCGATTTCACCATCAAGACCATGGTGATCGGGGCACAATGGCCGGGCGCGTCGCCCGAGGAAATGACGCGCCAGGTTACCGACCGGATCGAGAAGAAGCTCGAAGAACTGGAATCGCTCGACTTTACCAAGAGCGTCACTGTTGCGGGGCAAACCACAGTTTTCGTCTATCTGCGCGACACAACGAAGGCCGCCGACGTTGCCCCGACCTGGGCGCGTGTGCGCAACATGATCGCCGACATCAAGGGCGATTTCCCGCAAGGCGTAATCGGGCCGGGCTTCAACGACCGATTCGGCGACGTCTTCGGCAACATCTATGCTTTCACCAGCGACGGCCTGAGCCAGCGGCAATTGCGCGATCGTGTCGAGGACATTCGCGCAAAAGTCCTGACCGTCCCGAATGTCGGCAAAGTCGACATTCTCGGCGCGCAGGACGAAATGATTTTTCTGGAATTTTCGACCCGAAAAATCGCTGCCCTCGGACTCGACATTCGTTCTATCGTCTCCTCGCTGCAGGCGCAAAACGCCGTCGCGCCCTCGGGCGTATTCCAGGAGGGACCGGAGCGTATCAGCGTGCGGGTCAACGGCCATTTCGCATCTGAAGAAAGCCTGAAGGCGATCAATCTCAGGGTCAACGACCGGTTCTTCCCGCTGACAGACGTGGCAACCATCACGCGCGGCTACGCCGATCCGCCGACGACGCTGTTTCGTTTCAACGGTCAGCCCGCCATCGCACTCGCGATCGGGATGAAGTCAGGCGCGAACTTGCTGAAATTCGGCGAGGCGCTGAAGGAGGAAATGTCGAAGATCCTGGCTGAGCAGCCGATTGGCCTCGGAGTTCATCTCGTCGCCGACCAGCCGGTCGTTGTCGAGCACGCTGTGTCCGGCTTCACGGAGGCTCTGTTCGAAGCGGTAGTCATCGTGCTCGGGATCAGCTTCTTGAGCCTTGGCCTTCGCGCCGGCCTAGTCGTCGCGATCGCAATCCCCCTGGTTCTCGCGATCACATTCGTGGTGATGGCATATGCCGGAATATCGCTGCAGCGCATTTCCCTCGGCGCCCTGATCATCGCGCTCGGCCTTCTGGTCGACGACGCCATGATCGCCGTCGAAATGATGGTAGCGCGACTGGAAGTGGGCGATCCCCTGGAGAAGGCCGCAACACACGTTTATACCTCCACGGCGTTTCCGATGCTGACGGGGACCCTGGTCACCGTAGCGGGCTTCATCCCAATTGGCCTCAACACCAGCAATGCCGGTGAATTCACTTACACCCTGTTCGTGGTCATCGCTGTCTCGTTGCTCGTATCGTGGATAGTCGCAGTTCTTTTCACGCCCTTGCTTGGCGTCGCGATCCTGCCCGCCAGGATCAAAGGGCATCATGAATCCAAAGGCCGGGTCGGGCAGACGTTCGCCCGCCTGCTTCTGGTTTGCATGCGTCATCGCTGGATCACCGTCGGGGTGACGGGCGCGGCCTTCGCGCTTGCTTTGCTCGGTATGAATTTCGTGCAGCAGCAGTTCTTTCCCTCCTCGGACCGCGCCGAATTAGTCATCGACTGGAACCTGCCTCAGAACGCCTCGATAACCGAGACCGATGCGCAGATCGCCCACTTCGAACGTGAACAGCTGCAGGGCAATCCGGCAGTCGACCATTGGTCGACTTACGTGGGAACCGGCGCTCCGCGGTTTGTGCTGTCGTTCGACGTGCAGACGGCGAACGCCTGGTTCGGCCAGATGGTCGTCGTCACCAAGGGCGGCATTGCCGCTCGCGATCGTGTCAAGGCGCAATTCGAAATCCTATCTCAAGAAGACATTTCCCGGCACGGATACCTTCGTCAAACTGCTCGAGGTCGGACCGCCGGTCGGACGTCCCGTGCAGTATCGGCTGACCGGGCCCGACATCGCCAAAGTGAGAGAATTCTCTCAAAGCCTCGCCGGCATCGTACGCGCCAGTCCGCACCTCGATCATGTCGTGTTCGACTGGATGGAGCCTGCGCGTGTCGTCAAGGTTGATGTGCTGCAGGACAAGGCGCGCCAGCTTGGCGTGAGCTCGGAGGACATTGCGACGACGTTGAATGGCGTCCTTACCGGCTCCTCGATCACTCAGGTACGCGACAGCATTTACCTGGTGAATGTAATGGGCCGCGCGACCGCACCGGAGCGCGCATCGATCGATACGCTGCGCGACCTGCAACTGATCGGCTCGGGTGGTCAATCGGTTCCGCTCGGCGCGGTGGCCACGTTGCGCTACGAAATCGAGCAGCCGACAATCTGGCGGCGATCACGTATCCCTACGATAACGCTCAAGGCAAGCATCCTCGACAGCGCGCAACCGAAGACCGTTGTGGATCAGCTCTCGCCGAAGGTGCGCGAGTTCGCAAAAGGACTTCCGGCCGGATACTCAGTCACGATCGGAGGCTCGGTCGAGGAAAGCGCGAAGAGCCAGGCCCCGATCGCGGCGGTCGTTCCGCTCATGCTTTTCATCATGGCAACCATCTTGATGATCCAGCTGCAAAGCTTTCATCGGCTATTCCTGGTGTTTGCGGTGGCGCCGCTCGCCCTGATCGGTGTGGTCATGGCCCTGCTGCCAAGCGGAGCCCCGCTCGGCTTCGTTGCGATCCTCGGTGTGCTGGCGTTGATCGGCATTCTGATCCGGAACTCGGTGATCCTGATTGTTCAGATTGAACAGCTGAAGGAGGAAGGACGGCCAGGGTGGGACGCAGTGGTGGAAGCGACCGAGCATCGCATGCGGCCGATCATGCTGACCGCGGCCGCCGCAAGTCTCGCCCTCATTCCGATCGCTCGCGAGATCTTCTGGGGTCCAATGGCCTACGCGATGATGGGAGGCATCATCGTTGGCACGGTGCTGACGCTGTTGTTCCTGCCAGCGCTATACGTCGCCTGGTTCCGGGTCAAGGAGCCGGCGCCCGCAACGGACAACACTCACGAAAATCCGCTTGCTCCCGAAATGCAAGCCGTCTCTTCAACTGATGCGTCCCCCCGGCGCGTACTGGAAAATGCGTAGGAGCGAAAATGAAGTAATTTCTCAGCCTCTTTTTGTTCGGAATCGGGGAGTGTTCTTCCTTGTGTTCTTTACCACTCCCAAGCCGACTGTCGTCACTACCGCATCAGGGTCGGGCACGCCCGGCCAGTGCAGCACGAAACCTCCGCTCACCTGCTCACTGATATTTGCCACAGCATTTTGGTCTGATGTCGAGCGGCAGAACTGACCAGCGCCGTCCAAAGATCCTGCCTCCGGGTGACATTTCTAACTAGCGCAAAACGTGACTTCTCCTAATAGGCGGCGACATCCGCTTTGCGCGGCCAAAAGCGGCCCTCTGAACCTCGCGGTGATCTATCGCGCCCCCCCGAGCAATGCCTCGCTCCGTCGACTGCCCCTCATACCACCCCTCAGACCGGTTAACGATCCAAACGACCGTAAGCATCACCGGAACTTCGATGAGCACGCCGACGACCGTTGCGAGAGCGGCGCCCGATTGAAATCCGAACAAACTGATCGCAGCCGCGACAGCCAGTTCGAAGAAGTTGGAAGCCCCGATGAGCGCGGAAGGGACGATGACGCGCTTGACGCCGCGCGAGCCATGAACTTCCGAATTGTAGGCGGGGCGATTGTGAATGCGCGCGGCGGCTTCGGGTCGGTGTTCTGTCGACCGGCGACGAACTCGTCGAGCCCGCGGCCCATAGCTGCCTCGCAACCGTGGTACCTCGGCAAAAGCCAGTCAAGCAACGACCGCCTACCGTAGGGGCTGTTGATAGGTGTAAAATCCTATCCAAAGTGGACGACCGCTTCGCGCCAG